>CAVRFX010000001.1:0-309310 GCA_963720645.1 uncultured Actinomycetes bacterium
GCAGCCGGGGCGGACCGGGCGGACCTCGTCGGCGCCCGCCACCGTGACCTCGGGCGCGGCACTGTTCCCCGGCGCCGTCGCGGCCTGCCCGTGCAGCGCGGCCAGGACGGCGCTGTCCGGCTCCACCACCATCAGGTTCCCGGGCAGCCGGGCCAGCGCGCTCAGCTGTCCCGGCCGGAGCAGGTAGGGGCTGGTGATGATCAGCGCCGGGACCTGGCCAGGCGTGGCGCGGCGGCCCGGGCCGGGACCCCCGGCCCGGGCCGCCGCGAGGGCGGCGGACACGCTGCCCGCCCGGGTCACCGGCTGCCCGCGATGGGCCAGGAGGGCGGCGAGCGCCCGGCTGCCCTGCGATCCGGGATTGCCTGGATCGAGGTAGCCGGCGGTGGGCGCGGACGGTGTCAGCAGGGCGATCACGATGCCCCCCAGCAGGACCAGCGCCAGCACGGCCAGCGGTGCCCGCCAGCGGTGCAACGGGCCGCGCGGCGCCCGGCCGGCCGTCCCGGCCGGGCCCGTCCCGGCCGGGCCCGGCCCGGCCGGGCCCGGGCCGGGCGGGGCGGCGCCGTGCCCGGAAGGGCCGGGGCGGCGTCCCCGGCCCGGGCCAGGCCGGGGCCCGGCCCGGACAGGACCGGTGCCGGTCCGGTCATCCCGGCCGGCCCGGGGCGTTCTCGCACCGGCTGAGGCCGCGGCTGCGGCGCCTATCCCGGCCTCGGCGGCTATCCCGGCCCCGGCGGCGGCCAGGCTGGCGCCGGGTCTCGGGAGGGCCGCGCTGATCCGCTCGTCCAGCTCGCTGACCAGGGCATAGCCCGCCGGGGTACCGGGCCGCTCGCCGTAGCAGATGTCGTCGAACATGAGGGCCGCCTCACGCAGCGCCGCCGTCTCCGCGGGCAGCGCCGCGCCGGCTTCCCCGGCCATCTCGTCCGCGGTGCGTCCCGCCCGCGGGGTGAGCACGGACCGCTCATCGAGTTCACGGGCGATCGCCCGGACCCGTTCGAGGATGGCCGCCGCGTAGTCCCCGGTGGCGGCCAGACGCCCGGCGTGCAGCCGGTGATCGGCCGCGCTGAGCGTGCCGGAGCCGGCCATCAGATGGCCTGCCTGCCGGCGGGACCGGGCGAGCGGGCCGGTCCGGCTCACCACCACGGTGATGAGCGCGGCCAGCAACGCGGCCAGCGCGACCGCCGCCCACCAGCCGCCCGGGAAGGCCCGGCCCGCCCGGGACAGGTCGTCCAGCAGGTCGGCGATCCCGCTCAGGATCCGCTGGGCCAGTGGCTCGTGCGGGTGGTAGATCGTCTTCGACAGCTCGGCGCGGGCCAGCCGCTGCCCGGCCGCCCGGCCCGTCAGGGAGCCGCCGCCCCGGGGTCACCACGGCGGCGGGGCCCCCGCGGCCGTGGGAGGTGCACCCTGCGCCGGGCCGGCCGACGGCGGCCGCCACACCGTGGCGAAGTCGTCCGCGAGCGGGCCGGGCTGCCCGCTTCCGGACGCGGTCCGCAACGCCAGGTCCAGGCCTTCTTTCCGCATCCGCATGTCCACGTAGAGCAGGACTGTCACCCCGGCGGTGATCGGCCGGGTCACGGTGCCCGCCGCGATGGCGCCGATCACGAGGATCACGGTTCCGCCGGTGCCGCTGCCCGCCGCCGCACCGAGGATGGTGAAGGGGAGCTGCAGGATGCCGCCCGCGATGGCCACGATCAGCCCGGCCAGCAGCGTGATGCCGAAGACCCGCCAGAAGCTGCGGTTCACCAGCCGCCAGGACCGGGCCAGGGCCCGGCCGGGGCTCGCGTTCTCCAGCACCACGACGGGCGTGACCAGGCTGAGCATGGTCGAGAACCAGATGGTGAGCACCAGGGCCACGAGTCCCAGCAGGACGATGACCGCATACACCGGCGCTGGCGCCCCGGCCAGGACGGCGGCGCCCGCGATGAGGCCGACGATCAGCAACGGCCCGAGTCCCGCCAGCAGCACCAGCAGCGCGGCCAGCAGCAGGCTGGGCAGCCGCGGGCGGGTGGCCCGCCACGCGTCTGCCGCGCTGATCTGCTGGCCGCCGACCCCGCGGGCGATGATCGGCGCGAGAAGCCCGGCCAGGATGGCCTGCACGATGTAGGTCAGCAGCACCGTCACCCCGAACGCGGGGAGCGCCACCGCGACGAACCGGCCGATCAGGTGCGTGGCCTGGGCTGGCGTCAGCTGCTGCCCCGGGCTGGGCAGGTTGATGCTGCCGAGGTTGAGCAGGGTCCTGGTGACCACCGCGGACAGGACCGCCGAGATCGTCATGACGACGGCGGCCAGGCCCAGGATGGCTCTGGGATTACGGCGGATGGAAGCGAAGGCCCCGTCCAGGATTTCGCCCACCCCCAGCGGCCGGAGCGGGATCACGCCGGGCTTCGGCGCCGCATCGCCGTAACCTGGCCGCTGGCCGGGAGGTGGCTGCCCGTAGCCCTGCTGCCCGTAACCGGGCTGGCCATAACCCTGCTGGCCGTAACCGGGCTGGCCGTAGCCCTGCTGGCCCCAGCCGGGCCAGCCGGGCGGATCCTGCGGGCCGGGACCGGGCGGCCGCGGTCCGGGCTGGCCGGATCCTGGCTGCTCTGTCCCGGGGACCTGCCCCGGTGGCGGGGTGCCCGGACCATACCCGCCGCCGGGCGGGAACCATGGCTGGGGCCGTTCGGCCTGCCCGTCCCCTGGCACGTCCGACGACGGAGTGTCTGTCATGGTTCTCCTTCGCGGCACGCCGCCGCCGAACTGCTCGCCGATAGCCGGGCTTGCCCCCGCGTCCCCGCTGGCGCCCATACTCGCACGAAGCGGGGGCGTCATGAAGTGCAGCCGGCGGAACGGCGCAGCGGCCGCGCGGCCCGGTGCCCGCCGCGTGGACCTGCCCCGGCCGGGGGAGACTCAGATCATGACCGTTCCTGCGCTGCAATGGCTGGACCCGCCCCGCGGGCCTGTCGCCCTGCTCGACCAGACCCGGCTTCCGGCCGAAGAACAGGTCGTCATCTGCGAAAACGTTCCGGAGCTGGTCGACGCGATCCGGCGCCTGGTGATCCGTGGCGCCCCGGTACTCGGCGTGGCCGGTGCGTTCGGCGTGGCGCTGGCGGCCAGCCGCGGCGACGACGTGGACGCCGCGGCCCGGCTGCTCTGCGAGGCCCGGCCGACCGCGGTGAACCTGGCCTGGGGCACCCGCCGCGCACTGGCCGCCTACCAGGCCGCCCGCGGCGCCGCCGCAGGCCGCGGACAACCAAGATCCGCAACGGTCCGCTCCCGGTGCCGCCCTGGACGAGGCGCGGGCCATCGCGGCTGAGGACGCCGCCGCCAGCGCGGCCATGGCCCGGCACGGCCTCAGCCTCATCCCGGAGGCCGCCCGGATACTCACGCACTGCAACACCGGGGCGCTGGTGTCCGCGGGCGGCGGGACGGCGTTCGCGGTGATCCTGGCCGCGCACCGGGCCGGGCGGCTGGCCCGTCTCTGGGTGGATGAGACCCGTCCCCTGCTCCAGGGGGCCCGCCTCACCGCCTACGAAGCGCAGCGGGCCGGCATCGACTACGCGGTGCTGCCCGACTCCGCCGCGGCGGGACTGCTGGCCAGCGGCGCCGTGGATGTGGTGCTGACCGGCGCGGACCGCATCGCGGCAGACGGCAGCGTGGCCAACAAGGTCGGCACCTACGGTCTCGCGGTGCTCGCCCGGCATCACGGCGTGCCGGTGGTGGTGGTGGCGCCGGTGTCCACGATCGACTTCGGCACGGCTACTGGCAGTGACATCGTCGTGGAGCACCGCGAGGCCGCGGAGGTGACCACCCTCCGCGGGCAGGTCATCGCCCCTGCTGGCAGCGCTGCGTATAACCCTGCTTTCGACGTCACCCCGGCTGCCCTGGTCAGCGCGCTGGTAACCGAGCGCGGTGTCACGCAACCCGTTACTACGGGTAACCTACGTCTCCTAGGTGCTCGTCCGGCTCCGCGGAAGAGTGCCCTCACCGATGTTTCCGTGGAACTATGAGGCCCATGAAAGGTCGTGTCCTCGTCGTCGATGACGACGCTGCCCTGTCCGAGATGCTCGGCATCATGCTCCGCGGCGAGGGGTTCGAGCCCACCTTCGTCTCTGACGGGGACAAGGCGCTGGAGGTGTTCCGCGACACCCATCCCGACCTCGTGCTGCTCGACCTGATGCTGCCAGGCATCGACGGGATCGACGTCTGCCGGCAGATCCGCACCGAATCCGGTGTGCCCATCGTCATGCTCACCGCCAAGACTGACACTGTTGACGTGGTCCTGGGACTCGAGTCCGGGCGCGGATGACTACATCGTCAAGCCGTTCAAGTCGAAGGAACTGATCGCCCGGGTCCGGGCCAGGCTCCGCCGGACCGATGACCCTGCGCCCGAGATGCTCCAGATCGTGGACGTCGAGATCGACGTGGCCGGGCACTCGGTCAAGCGCAACGGGCGGCCGGTCAGCCTGACCCCGCTGGAGTTCGACCTGCTGGTGGCGCTGGCCCGCAAGCCGCGCCAGGTGTTCACCCGCGAGGTCCTGCTGGAGCAGGTCTGGGGTTACCGGCACGCGGCGGACACCCGGCTGGTCAACGTTCATGTGCAGCGGCTCCGGGCGAAGATCGAGAAGGACCCGGAGCATCCGGAGATCGTGGTGACCGTACGCGGCGTGGGTTATAAGGCAGGACCGGCCTGACCTAGGGCTGGCCCCGGCCGGGCCAGGTCAGCGGGTCAGCAGGGCCGGCAGTACCCGATCAGCGTGAAGAAGGGCGATGGAGGGGGCAGCGAGCAGCAGCGACGCGGGGCGCGGGCCGCGCGGTAGCGGACTGCCCGCTGGCGGACTGCCCGGTGGCGGTACACCCAGTGGCGGTGCGCCGGCGGCCAGGCTCACCGCCGGCAGCGTCAGCCTGCCCGGGAGCGCGGCCACCGATCCCGTGGCCGCGCTGCCCGGCCTGGGGCTGGGCCGGCCACCACTAGCTCCCGGGTCGCCTCGTTCGTCCGCCGGTCCGGCCGGCGGCTGCCGCCGCGGGTGCGCCGGGCCCTGCGCACGCTCGACCGCCGCGCGCGGCTGGTCGCCGGGCGGATGCGCCGGCGCTGGCACCGCTCCCTCCAGCTTCGCGTGGTCGCCACCACCGCTGGTGATTTCCGTGGTGGTGGTCACGGTCCTCGGGTTCTTCCTGGTCCAGCAGATCGAGAGCGGGCTGCTGAACAGTGCCCGGACCTCAGGTGCGCACCAGCTCAACGAGGGCCTGAACGTGGCCAAGGACGCCGCCGGACTGTCGGGCTCGGCCGGGGACCGGGTGAAATCGCTGCTCTCGCTGGCCTCGAGGCTGCAGGCCCTCAGCGGGCCCGGCGACAACTTCGATGTGGTGATCCTCGCCCAGCCGTCCGGGGATTCCGCCTTCGCTGGCACCTACGGCAACCAGAACCTCAGCGCCGCGAGTATCCCGGACGCGCTGACCCACGCGGTGAGCGAGGAGCAGCAGCAGGGCCGGACGGACGAGCTCTGGTCCACCCCGACCCTCATGCGTTACCTGCACGACCGCGCGCCCGGGCCCGGTCTGGCCATCGGCGGCGTGATCAACGGGCGCGACCAGCTCTACTACCTGTTCCCGCTGGACCAGCAGCAGGCCACGCTGAGCCTCGTCCAGCACGTCATGCTGTTCGGCGGGCTGGCCCTGGTCGCGCTGCTGGTCGGCATCGTCTCGCTGGTCACCCGCTGGGTGGTGCTCCCGATCCGGGAGGCGGCCGGCGCGGCCCAGCGGCTGTCCCACGGCCAGCTGGATGAGCGGATGCCGGTCCGCGGCACGGATGACCTGGCCGCCCTGGCCCGGTCGTTCAACGACATGGGCGCCAGCCTCCAGGAGAAGCTGCTCGAGCTGCAGGAGCTGTCCAAGGTCCAGCGGCAGTTCGTGTCCGACGTGTCGCACGAACTGCGTACCCCTCTCACCACGATCCGGATCGCGGCGGACGTGCTGTTCGCGGCCCGGGAGCAGCTCGATGCCCGCCGCGGCCCGGTCGGCGGAACTGCTGGAAGGGCAGCTGGAGCGCTTCGAGGAGCTGCTCGCCGACCTGCTCGAGATCAGCCGCTACGACGCCAACGCGGCCACGCTGGACGCGGAGACCGCCGACGTGTGTGACCTGGTCCGGCGGGCTGCGGCAGACGCCGAGCAGCTGGCGGCCCGGCGGGGAACCCGGATCGATTTCCGGCTGCCCCCCGAGCCCTGCGTCGCCGAGGTGGACCGGCGCCGGGTGGAGCGCATCCTGCGCAACCTGCTCGACAACGCGGTCGAGCACGGCGAGGGGCGGGATGTGGTGGTCACCGTGGCGCAGGACCGGGACGCGGTGGCGGTGGCCGTCCGTGACCATGGCGTGGGTTTCGGGCCTGCCGAGCAGCAGATGGTGTTCGACCGGTTCTGGCGGGCGGATCCGGCGCGGGCCCGCACCACCGGCGGCACCGGGCTCGGCCTGGCCATCGCGCTCGAGGACGCCCGGCTCCACAACGGCTGGCTGCAGGCCTGGGGGGAGTGCGGCAGGGGCTCAGTCTTCCGGCTGACCCTGCCCCGGGCCGCCGGGCAGGAACTGGCCGGCTCCCCGCTGCCGCTCGGTCCGGACGAGGCCGAGCCGGGCCCGGAACTCATCCATGCGCCGCTGCCGCTCCGGATGAGCCCGTCCCCGGCAGGCTCCGGGCTGGCCGGCAGCGGGCTCAGCGGTACCGGGCTCAGCGGTACCGGGTACGCCGGAATCCAGCCTGCCGGAACCCAGCGGGCGAGAACCCAGCGGACGGGAACCGAGCCGGAAGGCCCGGGCAGCACGGGCGCGGTCAGTGGCTAGGGCTGGGCGGCTGCTTCGCTGGTTCGCGGCCGGGCTGATCGGCGCGACCCTGGCGGCCGGCTGTGCCGACGTGCCGACCAGCGGGTTGCTCCAGCACACGGCGCTGCCGGCGGGTGGCGGCGGCGAGCAGCAGGGCACGGACTGCTGCGGGCTGATCATGAGCGGGCCGGCCTCCGGCTGGACCCCGGCGCAGATAGTCCAGAACTTCCTGCTGGCCAGCGCCGATTTCGGTGATCACCACGCGATCGCCCGCGAGTACCTCACCAGGTCCGCCAGCCGGTCGTGGCAGCCTGGCCCGGGGCCCGCGGTCACCGTGATCGCGCAGTCGCCCACGGTCCTGCCCGTCCGGCGGCCTTTCGGGTCGCAGAACACGGCCGTGGTGGAGATTACCGCCCAGGAGCTGGGCAAGGTCAGCACCAGCGGGCAGTACGTCCCGGCGGAAGGCGGCCGGGCCCTGCTGAACCAGGAGTTCACCCTGCAGCGGGTGAACCACCAGTGGCGCATCGCCACGCTGCCTTCCGTCGGCGTCGCCCAGCCGTCCAGCGAGCTCCTGCTCACCAAGGATCTGTTCCAGCTGGACTACCAGCCCCGCAACCTCTACTACCTGGATCCGACCGGCAAGGGCAGGGACCTGGTGCCCGACCCGGTCTTCGTGCCCGTCGATTCGTCGGACCCGGCCGCCGATCTGGTCCGGGCCCTGCTGGTCAGCCCGGCGGGCTGGCTGAGGGGAGCGGTGCTGTCCGCGTTCCCGCCGGCCGCTGCAGCTGGCACCGGACCACCCGGTGCAGATCCTGCCGGGGAGCAAGACCGCCGTGGTCGCGCTGAGCATGCCCAAGTCCGCGACCAGCCCGGCGTTGCTGGCCCAGATGGCGTCGCAGCTGGTCTGGACGCTGACCAGCTCGTCGTACGGGTCGGCGGCGATCCAGGCGGTCAAGCTGGAGGTCAACGGGCATGTCTGGACTCCGCCCGGCGCGAGCAGCGCGGTGCTGAGCCGCCGCAACTACCCGCAGCCTGCGCTCGAGCCGCCCGGGCAGGAGGACCTGTACTTCGTGGGCAGCAACGGCGCGGTGCGCGTGCTCAGCCAGGACGGCAGCCGGGCCGTGCCGGGCCAGGCCGGTACCGGCCAGGTCCCGCTGACCAGCATCGCCGTCTCACGGGACCGGCGTTACCTGGCAGGCGTCGGGGGGACCACGCTCTACACGACGTCGCTGGCCGACGCGGCGAAGCCGCACGCCAGCGAGTCCGCGCGGGCCCTGCAGGCCCGGATGACCGGCACGACGGTCACGTCCGTGAGCTGGGACCGCAGCAACCACCTGTGGGCCACGGGTTCGTCAGGCGGCAAGCCCCGGGTGTGGGTCCTGGGCCCCTCCGGGGACAAGCGCACGGTCGGCCTACCGCCGAACATCCGGTCGGTGACCGCGCTGCGCGTCGCCCCGGACGGCGTTCGGGTCGCCATGATCGCCAATGTGAGCACCCGGGCGAGCGGTGGCACCGGCCTGCAGAAGGAGGTGCTCCTGGGCGCCATCTTCCAGTCGAACAGCCAGGTGATGCTGTCCAGTGCCGGGCAGATCGGCGCGGACCTGACCCATCCCAGCGCGCTGAGCTGGTATGACGCGGACCACCTGCTGGTCGTGAACCAGGAACCCCCCGGTCCCCAGCTGGAGGAGGTCCCGGTGGACGGGGACCGCTCCTCCTCCCAGGGCATCGAGCCGGACATGACCTCGATCGCCGCGGCGGGCCCGGGCAACAGCCTGTTCGCCGGCCTGCAGACCGGGCACATGGCCAGGTCCCTGGGGCTTGGCGAGCTGTGGAACCAGTTCGCGCCGGCCCGCGCCGTTACCTATCCGGGCTGACGCGGCGGGCGCTGCCCGGGCTGGCGATGTGCCGTACCTGCCGGTGTGCCGCACCTGGCGCCGTGGTGAAATCGGGCCCGCCGCCACCTTGCTCCCGAATCCGCCATCAGCCCAGGTGCCAGGCGTGTCGAAGAAGACACTCCGCGGTCCTGACATCTGGGCCTGGGCAGGCTAGCGTCGTTCTATGGCACCCGCCCGGGTCCGTGGTTGCGCCGTGCAGGGTTTCCCGCCCGCTGCGGGGAGCCCGGCTAGGCAAGCCGATGCCAGCCGCAGGCGAAACGGCCCACGTAAGGCGACTTGTCGTTGACCGATCACGGTGCGGCTTAGAGGTAAGTCCTGCCCCCCCGGGGGACCAGATGTTTCCCGGTCCGGGAGAAGGGTTGCAGTGGCAACAGGCCGCGAATCCCTCAGCAGGCGGATGTGGGGACGAAGACCAGGTCGGCCGGGCGGGTGCCATTCCACACGAGAAGGTCGAAGGGGGTTTCCCACGTGGACATCATCTTCCGAGGTCGGCGCACGGGCATCCAGGATCGCTTCCGCGAATACGCCACGGCCAAGCTGGGCAAGATCGTGAAGCTCGACCAGAAGACCATCAGTATCGATGTGGAAGTAACCCTGGAACGGAATCCCCGCCAGTCTGCGCAGCGGGAACGCGTCGAGCTGACGCTGTCCTCGCGGGGCCCGGTGATCCGGGCGGAAGCAGCCGCCGACGACCGGTTCCAGGCCCTCGACCGGGCGCTGGCCAAACTCGAGACCCATATGCGCCGGGCCGGTGACCGGCGCAAGACACGGAACTCGGCGCACGTCACGACGGTGGAGGCACTGGCCGCGCAGCCCGCGGGTGTTCCCGGCAGCGCCGCGGCCACCGCCCCGGACCCCCGGCTGCCCGGCCCGAGGCCAGCACCCGGCACGGGACCGGCACCCGTGACCGCGGCGGCCTACGGGGCCGCCCGGCGGGAGACGGCGGACCCGGACTGGCCCGATGACGAACTCCAGCTGGACGGGGTGGTGCCGATCGCGATGGAGGGCGACGGGCCGCTCGTGGTCCGGGAGAAATTCCACTCCGCGACGCCGATGACCATCGACCGGGCGCTGCTGGAGATGGAACTCGTGGGACACGACTTCTTCCTGTTCCGGGACGAGACATGCCAGCTGCCAAGCGTGGTCTACCGCCGGCGTGGCTACGACTACGGGGTGATCCGGCTGGTCGAGGACGTGGCCGCCACGCCAGCCGGCGCGACGGCGCGGCACGTGCCGGTGGACTGAACCGGGAGGAAGCAGAGAACCGATGTGCTGGTGAGGCTGCCCTGCCGAGGGTGGCCCGCCGAAATGCCAGGTTGGCGAGCCCCGGTTTGCGCGTGTGCCCCCGCTGCGCCAGAGTTTGACGCGGTGGGGGCACCGCACAGGACCTTGACCGCCGGCCGCGGCACCGGGAAGCCCGGTGCGGGCTTCCCGCAGAAGCACCCGTAAGCCCCGGTACCGGGCGCGGCGAGTGCATCACGCGTTGACGCAGGATCAGAGAGGAGGCGCCATGGGTGGAGATCCCGCGGTAACGACTGTTGCCGGGGCAGGCACAGATCTCCAGGCCAGCGCCGGTTCAGCGGATGGCCCGGCCTCCGATCCGATCCGTGCTCTCATCGTCGATGATCACGCTCTGTTCCGCCGGGGGCTGGAGATGGTCCTCGCCGCCGAGGATGACATCGAGCTGGTCGGTGAGGCCAGTGACGGGACGGAGGCGGTGGCGAAGGCGGGCGAGGCGCTGCCCGACGTCGTCCTGATGGACATCCGGATGCCCAAGAGCAGCGGCATCCAGGCCTGCCGGGCGATGAAGGAAGTGGCCCCCAGCTCGAAGATCGTCATGCTGACGATCAGTGACGAGGAAGAGGACCTTTTCGAGGCCATCCGCGCCGGGGCCAGTGGGTACCTGCTCAAGGACATCCCTCTGGACGAGGTCGCGGACGTGGTCCGGGCGGTGCACGGCGGGCAGTCACTGATCAACCCGTCCATGGCCGCCAAGCTGCTCACCGAGTTCGCGGCGCTGGCCAAGCGGGACGGTGAGGAGCGGTCTGAGCAGCAGGTCCCCGCGCCCAAGCTCACCGACCGGGAGATGCAGGTCCTCAAGCTCGTGGCCAAGGGGATGAACAACCGGGATATCGCCAAGGAATTGTTCATCTCGGAGAACACGGTCAAGAACCATGTGCGGAACATCCTGGAGAAGCTCCAGATTCACTCGCGGATGGAAGCGGTGATGATCGCCGTCCGGGAGAAGCTGATCGAGTTCAGCTGACCTGGCCGGGTCTGCCCGCGTTACCGGCTGGGAAGTCTCCCGGCCCCTTGCGGGGCGCTCTGTATACCCAGTATTATTCTCAGCATGCTACCGAAGGACGGGACGTCATGAGTGTCCGGCACGCTCTGCTGGCCCTGCTGAGCGAGGGGCCTAAGTACGGGCTGCAGCTCCGCGAGGAGTTCGAGATGCGGACCGGCGAGGTCTGGCCGCTCAACGTCGGCCAGGTCTACACGACGCTGCAGCGGCTCGAACGTGACGGCCTGGTCGAGTCGGACGATGACGGGGACGACGGCCCTCAGAAGGGCTTCCGGATCACGTCTGACGGTGCCCTGGAGCTGGCCGGCTGGCTGCGCACCCCGCCGGATCTGGCTTCACCGCCACGCGACGAGCTGGTGATGAAGGTGCTGGTCGCGCTGCGGGTACCCGGCACCGACGTGCACGAGGTGATCCAGGTGCACCGGCGCTACCTGGTCGAGCTGATGCAGCAGTGGACCCGCATCAAGGAGGCCGAAGCCGAGTCCGATCTGGGCCTGGCCCTGGTGGTTGACGCCGAGCTCTTCCGGCTCGATGCGGTAATCCGCTGGCTGGACACGGCCGACGGGCGGCTCAAGCGCTCCGCCACCGAGCCGCCCCCGCCCGCGCCCGCGCCCCTGCCCAGGCTGCGGCGCCGGATGGGGACGCGCTCATGAGCAGGCCAATACTCGAACCACGAACGGGAGACGGGGCAATGGCCGTACTGGAACTGCGCGACGTATCCAAGGTCTACGGGCAGGGGGCCGCCCGCGTGGAGGCCCTCCACCAGGTGGACCTGGCCGTTGCGCCGGGCGGGATGGTGGCGGTGATGGGCCCGAGCGGCTCGGGCAAGTCCACGCTGCTGACCATCGCCGGGAGCCTGGAGGAGCCCACCACCGGGGACGTGCTGATCAATGGGGAGCCGCTGTCCGGCATGTCACGTAACGCCAAGGCGCGGCTGCGGCGGCGCACGGTCGGGTACGTGTTCCAGGACTTCAACCTGCTGCCCGGGCTGACCGTGGCCGAGAACGTGGCCCTGCCGCTGGAACTGGACGGCATGGGCGCCCGCAGGGCACGGGTGGCGGCCGGGCAGGCGCTGGACGGCCTCGGCCTGGGGGACAGGGCGGCCCGGTTCCCCAGCGAGCTGTCCGGCGGTGAGCGCCAGCGGGTCGCGATCGCCCGGGCGGTGGTGGGGGACCGCCGTCTGCTGCTGGCCGACGAGCCTTCGGGTGCGCTGGATTCGGTGAACGCGGAAGCGGTCATGCGGCTGATCCACGAGGCGTGCAAGCGCGGGGTGGCCGCCGTGGTGGTGACCCACGACGCCCAGCTGGCGTCCTGGGCCGACCGGGTGGTGTTCCTGCGTGACGGGCGCGTCGTCGATCAGACTGCCCCGCTGCCCGGACCAGAGTCCCTGCTCACGCCCGGGCAGACCCCGTGAGCACGGGGCTGCTGGAACGCCCCGCGCCGGCGGGAGCACCAGGCCACGGGGGCGTTCCCGCCCGGCGCGCGGTGATCCGCTGGGCCTGGCGGCTGCTGCGCCGCGAGTGGCGCCAGCAGTTGCTGGTTCTGGCGCTGGTCACGGTCGCGGTGGCGGCCACCATCGTCGGGGCGGCCGTGGCCACTAACACGCCCCCGGCGGCGAACGCGGGTTTCGGTACCGCCCAGGACCAGGCCACCTTCCAGGCTCCCGATCCCCACCTGGCCAGCCAGATCGCGGCGCTGCGGCACCGCTTCGGACCGGTGGACGTGATCGAGAACCAGACCGTCGCCATCCCCGGCTCCATCGACACCTTCGACCTGCGCGCGCAAAACCCGCACGGGCCCTTCGGGCAGCCGATGCTGTCCCTGGTCAGCGGGCACTACCCGGCGGGCCCGGGCCAGGTGGCGATGACCAGCGAGGTGGCGGCCGCCTTCCGTGTCCGGGTCGGTGGCCTCTGGCACAACGGCGGCACGACCCGCCGGGTCACCGGCATCGTGCAGAACCCGCAGAGCCTGCTGGACGAGTTCGCGCTGGTCGTCCCGGGCCAGGTCACGGCGCCGAGCCAGGTCACTGTCCTGTTCGACGCGCACGGCGTGCCCGCGGACCACATCGGGCCGAACGTGTCCACGCCGCGCTCGGCGTCGTCGGGCAACGTGCTCAACCCGGAGACGATCGTGCTCGCCCTGGCCACCATCGGCATGCTGCTCATCGCCCTGGTAGGGATCGGCGGCTTCACCGTCATCGCACAGCGCAGGCTGCGATCCCTGGGGCTGCTGGCCGCGCAGGGGGCCACCGACAGGAACATCCGCCTCGTCGTCCGGGCCAACGGGGTGCTGGTGGGCATCCTGGGCGCGGTGGCCGGATTCGTGCTCGGCCTGGCCGCCTGGCTGGCCTACCGGCCGAGCGTGGAGTCGGATGCCCATCACCTGATCGGCGCCTTCCAGCTGCCGTGGACCGTGATCGGCGTGGCCATGGGCCTCGCCGTCATCGCCACCTTCTTCGCGGCCTCCCGGCCGGCCCGGTCGATCACCAGGATCCCGGTCGTGACCGCCCTGTCCGGGCGGCCCGCGCCGCCGAAGCAGATCCACCGCTCGGCGCTGCCCGGACTGATCCTGCTCGGCGGGGCCGCAGTCCTGTTCGCCTACTCCGGCACGACCAACGACAGCGGCAGCGGCGGCTCGCTCGAACTCGTCCTCGGCTTCGTCGCGCTGATCGCGGCGGTGATCCTGCTGGCCCCGGCCTGCCTCACGCTGCTGGCCAGGCTGGGCCGCCGGGCCCCGATCGCGGCCCGGCTCGCCCTGCGCGACCTGGCCCGGTACCGGGCCAGGTCGGGCTCGGCCCTCGCCGCCATCACGCTCGGCGTGCTGATCGCCGTGCTGGTCAGCGTGCTGTCCGCGCAGCGCTTCGGCAACGTCCTCGACTACGCCGGGCCCAACGTGGCGTCGGATCAGCTCATCGTCTACACGCCCAACGGGCAGGGCGGCCCCGGGCCCGGCCCGAGCGGCCCGGTGACCGCGAGCAAGCTGGCGTCGATGGCGAAGGCGGCGCACGGCATCGCGGCCGCGCTCGGCTCGCACCACGTGGTCGAGCTCGAGTTGACCAGTGCGTCGCTGCAGCACGCCGCGTCCGGGCGCAGCTGGAGCGGGCAGGTCTATGTCGCCACCCCGCAGCTGCTCCGGGCTTTCGGCATCAGTGCCTCGCAGGTCAGTCCCCGCGCCGACATCCTCAGCGTGCGCCCCGGGCTGTCCGGTATCAGCAAGATGCAACTCGTGTACGGCAACTACTTCAGCCACGCCTCGCCCGGCGGCCCGGGCGGCGGCAACGGCCCAGGCAGCCAGCAGTCATTCCCCTGCCCGAAGAGCGCGTGCCTGGCCAACCCGGTGATCCAGGAGGTCAGCGCGCTTCCGTCCGGCACGTCGGCGCCCAACACCGTGATCACCGAACACGCCATCAGCACGCTCCGCCTGCAGCCCAGCGTGACCACGGACGGCTGGCTGATCCAGGCGCCGAACCCGCCCACCGCCGCGCAGATCACCAACGCCCGGCTCGCCGCGGCCGCGGCCGGCCTGACCATCGAAACCAGGAACAGCATCCCGTCGGTGGGGGTGATCATCGACTGGGCCACCGTGTTCGGCATCGTGCTCGCGCTGGGCATCCTGGCCATGACGCTCGGCCTGATCCGCAGCGAGACCGCTGGTGACCTGCGCACCCTGGCCGCGACCGGGGCCAGCGGCTGGACCCGCCGCACGATCACCGCGGTCACGGCGGGAGCCCTGGGCCTGGCGGGCGCGATCCTCGGCACGGTGGCGGCTTACACCGCCGCCATCGGCTACGCCTGGGATAACAAGCTCGATGGCCTCTCCGAGCTGACCAGCGTGCCCACCACCAGCCTGCTGCTCATCCTGGTGGGCATGCCGCTGGCCGCCGCCGTGGCCGGCTGGCTGCTCGCGGGCCGGGAACCGGCCGCCATCGCGCACCAGCCGATGGAATGAGGGTGGGTCAGCCTGCCCGGACCGGGCCGTGCCAGCCCATCACGGCCGGGCCGCGTCGGCGGGAGCCCCGTCGGCGGGGGGCCTGTCGGCGGGGACCCCGTCAGCGAGAGCCCTGCGCAGGCGCGGCGCCAGGTCCGGGCGGTTGACCTGCCCGACCTCGACGGCCGAGCAGCCTACCCACTCGGCCGCCTCGCGCAGCGCCCGGGCCATCGGGGCGACGGCGGCCGCGGAGTCGAGCGAGAGCTGCCGGGCGATCAGGGTCTGGCCCTGCCGGACCGGATCGACGCGCCCGAGCAGACGGCCCCCGGCCAGCAGCGGCATCGCGTAGTACCCGTGTACCCGCTTGGCCTTCGGCACGTAGGCCTCCAGGCTGTGCTCGAAGCCGAACATCCGCCGGGTGCGCTTGCGGTCCCATAGCAGCGAGTCGAACGGGGACAGCAGGGTGATCCGGTGCCGCCCTCGTGGCGCCCCGGCTAGCGCGGCCGGATCGGCCCAGCCCGGCACCACCGTGCTGGCCGCCTTCCGGCCGTTCCCCGGCTGGGCGGCTACCTCGATCTCGACCGGGGTCAGGCCGGCCGCCAGCGCGGATTCCCCGGTCATTTCGGCGTGCCGGGCCTCGCGGTCGGTCAGCTCGCGGAGCCGGTGGTAGTCGATCAGGTCCGCCCGGGTGGCCACGCCCAGCGCCCGGGCCGCCACTCCGGCCAGGTGGGCCAGGCATTCCCGGTCGTCCGGCTCGCGGTCCAGCAGCTCGCTGGGCAGCACCCGCTCGGGCAGGTCGTAGACACGCCGCCAGCCGTCCCGGCGGACGCAGATCACCTCGCCCACGTCCAGCAGCCACTCGACGGCGATCTTCGTGTCCGACCAGTCCCACCAGGGACCGCCCGCCTTAGCCCCGCCGAGCTGGGTGGCGTTGAGCGGTCCCTCGGCGCGCAGCCGGGCCAGCACGTCGGCGCAGGTGCGCTCGTGGCTCTGGTGCCAGCGCTTCCCCCGGGCGCGGAGCGCCCGCCGGCGGAACGCGTACCACGGCCATTCCTCCAGCGGCAGGATGCAGGCCGCGTGCGACCAGTACTCGAAGGCCGCTGGCTGGCGCGGGTTCCAGTAGGCGCGCTCGATCCGGTCCCGCGGCACGGGACCCAGCCGGGCATAGGCGACGAGCTCGTGGGAGCGGGCGAGCACGCTGATGGTGTCCAGCTGCACCGCGCCGAGCCTGCGCAGCAGCGCGGGCACGCCGCCACGGCGGCCGCCGGCCCCCAGGAGACCCTGGGCGCGGAGCGTCAGCAGCCGGGCCTCAGCGGCCGACATGGACAGCTGGGGAGCTGGTAGGACAACGCTTGCCACAAGACGTGCAGCCTAACCGGGGGTACCGACATTCCGGCCGGGGACGCCGTCCACCTGCGCCGCCTGCGCTGCGGCGCCCGGGCCTGGCCGGCGTGGCGCCGGGGGACTCACCGGGCGCGGCCGCTGGCCCCGCACCCGGGCCACCAGCGCGGTTTAGTACCAGTCCTCGAAGATGTCGGTGGACAGGGCGAGCAGCCCGCCCACCACCACCAGGCCGACGCTGGTCCAGAACAGCCACCAGAGGGTGCCGAAGACGAGGGAAAGCCCGCCGACCAGGAAGCCGAGCATGATGATGCTGACGGCGACCCAGGACACCGGGCGCCCGTGGAACGGCTCATAATGCCCGGGGCTAGCGAGCGCGATCTCGCTGCGGCCGCCCTCATCCGTCCCGGCGCCGGACCTGAGGTCCGTCCCCACCTGGTCCGACATGAGCGCCGCTCCTCTCCTCGTCCACCGGCTCCCGCCACCGGGGCGGGCAGGCACCGCCACGCCGGGCGGAACTGCCACCGCTGGTACATATTGTGGCGGGGAACCCCGCCCCGTTCGCGTCCGGCCCCCCGGAATGCGGCCCGGGCCGGGCATGTTGTGTTAGGCAGGCCGGGCACGCCACGGCCAGGACCGGGTGCGCTCGCACGCGACAGCGTAGCGGGACAGGACGCGGGCCGGGTATCCGGCGGGCGGTACGGGTCCCCGGGACGGGCGCGGGCTGGGCGCGCGTTGCGGGCATCTTTCCCGGATTGGGGACCTTCCGCCCGGGCTCCGGGAACCCCAGGGCCGCCCCGACGTTCTCAGATAAGCAACGTTCGGCGGGGGTGCACGCATGCGGCTCGGTTTCGTTGCGTGTCTCGCCTACCATGACATGTGACGGGTGGCACCGGTGCGCCACTGACTGTCGTCCGCCCGGCAGGCCGTTTCACCGGCCGCCGCCCAGGGTTTCCGGCCACAGAGTTTTCGGCTACAGGGTTCCGGGTAGCCGGCCACGATCCGCGAGGAGCGCGACAAGAAGTGCCAGCCATCATCGACAGTGTCCTGCGCGCGGGTGAGGGCAAGACCCTGCGCAAGCTCAAGCGGATCGCGGAACAGGTCAACTCGATCGAAGAGGACTTCGCCGCGCTGAGCGACGCCGAGCTGCGCGCGCATGACCGACGAGTTCAGGCAGCGGCTGGAGGACGGGGAGACCGCTCGACGACCTGCTGCCCGAGGCGTTCGCCACGGTCCGCGAGGCGGCCAAGCCGCACGCTGGGCCAGCGGCACTTCGACGTGCAGCTGATGGGCGGGGCCGCGCTGCACCTGGGCAACATCGCCGAGATGAAGACCGGCGAGGGCAAGACCCTGGTCTCGGCGCTGCCGGCCTACCTCAACGCGCTGAGCGGGCAGGGCGTGCACGTCGTCACGGTCAACGACTACCTGGCCAAGCGCGACGCGGAGTGGATGGGCCGGGTGCACCGCTTCCTCGGGCTCGAGGTGGGCGTGATCCTGTCCCAGCAGCCGCCGGAGGAGCGCCGCAAGCAGTACGGCGCCGACATCACCTACGGCACCAACAACGAGTTCGGCTTCGACTACCTGCGCGACAACATGGCCTGGGGCCTGGAGGAGTGCGTGCAGCGCGGCCACCACTTCGCGATCGTGGACGAGGTCGACTCGATCCTGATCGACGAGGCGCGGACGCCGCTCATCATCAGCGGCCCCGCCGAGCAGAGCGCCCGCTGGTACACGGAGTTCGCCAGGATCGTCCCCCGGCTGCGCCGGGGTGAGGACGGCGAGGGCGACTACGAGGTCGACGAGAAGAAGCGGACGGTCGGCATCCTCGAGGCCGGGGTGGAGAAGGTCGAGGACCACGCTGGGCATCGACAACCTCTACGAGTCGGTCAACACCCCGCTGGTCGGCTTCCTGAACAACGCCATCAAGGCCAAGGAGCTGTACAAGAAGGACAAGGACTACGTCGTGGTCAACGGCGAGGTCCTGATCGTCGACGAGTTCACCGGCCGCATGCTGCACGGCCGCCGCTACAACGAGGGCATGCACCAGGCCATCGAGGCCAAGGAGGGCGTGCAGATCCAGAACGAGAACCAGACTCTCGCCACGATCACGCTGCAGAACTACTTCCGGCTCTACGAGAAGCTCGCCGGGATGACCGGCACGGCCATGACCGAGGCCGACGAGTTCGCACCAGATCTACAAGCTCGGCGTGGTGCCGATCCCGACCAACAAGCCGATGATCCGGCGCGACGTGGCCGACCTGGTCTACCAGACGGAGGAGGCCAAGTTCGAGGCCGTCGTCGACGACATCGCCGAGCGGCACGAGCAGGGCCAGCCGGTCCTGGTCGGGACGACCAGCGTGGAGAAGTCCGAGCTCCTGTCCCGGATGCTCAAGCGGCCGGCGTGCCGCACGAGGTGCTGAACGCCAAGTACCACGAGCGTGAGGCGGCGATCGTCGCCCAGGCCGGCCGCAAGGGCGCGGTCACCGTGGCCACCAACATGGCCGGCCGCGGCACCGACATCATGCTCGGCGGCAACCCCGAGTTCCTCGCGGACATCGAGCTGCACCAGCGCGGCCTGTCCCCGGTGGACACGCCGGAGGAGTACGAGGCGGCCTGGGGCGAGGCGCTGGAGAAGGCCAAGGCGGCGGTGGCCGAAGAGCACGAGGAGGTCGTCGAGGCTGGCGGCCTGTACGTGCTGGGCACCGAGCGGCACGAGTCGCGCCGCATCGACAACCAGCTGCGCGGCCGTTCCGGCCGCCAGGGCGACCCGGGCGAGTCCCGGTTCTACCTGTCCCTCGAGGACGACCTGATGCGCATGTTCAACGCGGACAGGGTCGCGGACTTCATGAAGTGGCTGAAGATCGCCACCGGACGTGCCGATCGAGTCCAAGATCGTGACCCGGGCCATCCGGTCCGCGCAGACCCAGGTCGAGCAGCAGAACTTCGAGATCCGCAAGAACGTGCTCAAGTACGACGACGTGCTGAACCGGCAGCGCAAGGTCATCTACGCCGAGCGCCGCCGGGTGCTCGAAGGGCGCGGACCTGCACGAGCAGATCCGGCAGATGATCGACGAGGTGGTCGACGGCTACGTCGCCGGGGCCACCAGCGAGGGCTTCGCCGAGGAGTGGGACCTCGACAAGCTGTGGACCGCACTGCAGGCGCTGTACCCGGTCGAGCTCACCGTGGCCGAAGCGGTCGAGGAGGCCGGCGGCGAGCAGGGCATGAGCCGGCGAGTTCCTCGACCGAGGTCATCCAGGCCGACGCCCAGCCAGCGTACGACCAGCGCGAGGAGGAGCTCGACCCCGGAGGTCATGCGCGAGCTCGAGCGCCGGGTCGTGCTCGTCGGTGCTCGACCGCAAGTGGCGCGAGCACCTCTACGAGATGGACTACCTGCAGGAGGGCATCGGCCTGCGGGCGATGGCCCAGCGCGACCCGCTCGTCGAGTACCAGCGCGAGGGCTTCGACATGTTCAACGCGATGATGGACGGGCATCAAGGAGGAGTCGGTCGGCTACCTGTTCAACCTCGAGGTCGAGGTCCAGGAGAACCCGATCGTCGAGGAGGCGGCCGGCCCCGCGCCGGTCACGGCCACCAGCCCGCCCGCCCTCGGCGGTGCCCCAGTCCAGCCTGCGAACGGCACGGGCGCGGGGCCCCAGCAGGCCCAGCCGCAACGTGGCCGGGCCGGGGGCCGGTCCCGGTCCGCAGCCCGCGGTGGTGGGCAGAGTGGTAGCGGGCAGGGTGGTCGTGGGCAGGGCGGTAACGGGCAAGGCGGAAACGGGCAGGGCGGTAACGGGCAGCGGGGCGCGCATGCCGCGCCGGCCGGGGACACGGCGCCGCCGGTGGTGGCGCCCGGGCTGCAGCGGCCGCAGCGGCCGGCCAGGCTGCAGTACTCGGCACCGTCCGCGGACGCCCCGGGCCAGGTGGAACAGCACGCGAGCACGTCCTCCGAGGGTGACCAGTTCAGCCGGGTCGGCCGCAACGACCTGTGCCCCTGCGGGTCGGGGCGGAAGTACAAGCGCTGCCACGGCGACCCCCGCAACCGCACAGGCGCGTAAGACCGCAGCGCGGGAACGGCCGGCCCGGAACCTCAGCCCGGGCCAGCCAGGCAGCCCGGTTACGCGGCCTCAACCTCGGTGCACAGCCACCGGGATTTGCGGGGCTGACGGCCGGGCAGACCCCGGGGTGGCGGGCCGTGCTCCAGGCGGATGGCCAGGGCACGGACCCGGGGCCCGAAGCTCACGACCACGGTCATCTCAATCACGTCGGATGCAGGCCGGAAGGCCACCACCCGGCGCAGCCGCGGCTGCTGGCCGCCCGCGAGCATCGGGCCCAGGCGCTGGATCCGGGCCCGGGCACGGTCGGTAGCCCAGCTCGACATCTGCCGCGGCGGCCGCGAGCCGGCCAGTGTCTCCACCAGCACCTGCGCGAACTGCCCAGGCCACGCGCCATGGGTTGCCGCCGGCGGCCCGCCGGGCTGATCCCGGTCCCGGTGCTGCTCACCGGCCTGGTCCTGCTCGCCGCTGGTCTGCCCACCGGGCTGGTCCGGCCCGGCTCCCCGCTTCTGCCCGCTGGCCTGGCCGCGGCCGCCCCGCGGGTCCTGCTCGCCCGGCCCGGCTCCCTGCTCCTGCTCGCCGGCCTGGTCCGGCCCGCGTGGCGGGCCCGCCTGGGCCACAGCCCTGGCCGGGGAAACGGCCGGACGGTCCTGGCTGGCGGTCCGCGCAGGATGCGGTAACAGCTCGTCGTCGTACGGCGGCGCCGAGTCGGGGACAGGGCACAGGCGCATGGCGTCCGGGTCAGGCAGCGGCGGGCCGGGTGCACCCGCGGGCAGGCGCGCCGCCCTCGACCCGGCCCGGAACCGGGGCTGGCCCCGGGTGGCTGTACGCCTGGTGGCTGCAGGGGTGGCTGTGCCCCGGGTGGCTGCACGGACGGAATAGGCATGAGACCTCCCGGAAGTCTGCGACGAACACGCGGTTCTGCTGACGTTGCGTGGCGCCGGGCCATCCACCGGGCCTGCGCGCCGCACCCTTGAGTTGTACCGGCCGGCAGTGACATTTCCGGGGCACCTTCCGCCTGCGCGGATCCTCGGTCATCATGGGAGACTGTGCCCGCTCCCAGGCGGGAATGTGCCTGCCTGGGACTCGGTTGCAGGGAAGAGCCGGGTATCGGACCGAGCCCGGACGTACCGTCTCAGGAGAATTGCCTTGTCGCTTCCACCGCTGGTCGAACCGGCTGCTGAGCTGACCGTGGACGAAGTCCGCCGCTACTCGCGCCACCTGATCATCCCGGACGTCGGGATGACCGGGCAGAAGCGGCTCAAGAACGCCAAAGTGCTCTGCGTCGGCGCCGGCGGCCTGGGTTCCCCCGCCCTCCTTTACCTGGCCGCGGCCGGGGTGGGCACGCTCGGGATCGTGGACTTCGACGTAGTCGACGAGTCCAACCTGCAGCGCCAGGTCATTCACGGCCAGTCCGACGTCGGCCGGTCCAAGGCCGAGTCCGCCCGGGACAGCATCCGCGAGATCAACCCGTACGTGAACGTCATCGTGCACTCCGAGCGTCTGGACTCCGACAACGCGATGCAGATCTTCGCCGACTACGACCTGATCGTGGACGGCACGGACAACTTCGCGACCCGGTACCTCGTCAACGACGCGTGCGTCCTGCTCGGCAAGCCTTACGTGTGGGGTTCCATTTACCGTTTCGATGGCCAGGCCAGCGTGTTCTGGGCCGAGTACGGGCCGTGCTACCGGTGCCTGTACCCGGAGCCGCCGCCGCCGGGGATGGTCCCGTCCTGCGCCGAGGGCGGCGTGCTCGGGGTGCTCTGCGCCTCGATCGGCTCCATCCAGGTCAACGAGGCCATCAAGGTCATCACCGGGATCGGCGAGCCGCTGGTGGGACGCCTGATGATCTACGATGCCCTGGAGATGACGTATCGCTCGGTCAAGGTCCGCAAGGACCCCGAGTGCCCCGTCTGCGGCAAGAACCCGACGGTCACCGAGCTGATCGACTACGAGGAGTTCTGCGGCGCGGTGTCCGAGGAAGCCCAGGAGGCCGCGGCCGGATCCACGATCACCGCCCGGCAGCTCAAGGACATGCAGGACGCGGGCGAGAACATCTTCCTCGTGGACGTGCGTGAGCCCAACGAGTACGAGATCGTCTCGATCCCCGGCTCGGTACTCATCCCGAAGGGCGAGTTCCTGTCGGGTGCCGCGCTGGAACGTCTCCCGCAGGACAAGAGGGTGGTGCTGCACTGCAAGTCCGGGGCGCGGTCGGCGGAATGCCTGGCGATCGTGAAGAACGCCGGGTTCTCCGACGCCGTGCACGTCGGCGGCGGCGTGCTGTCCTGGGTCGCCACGATCGATCCGTCGCTGCCCTCGTACTGATCCAGGCTCCCTCGGGCGAGCGAACGGGGCCGGGCACGTGCCAGCGTGCCCGGCCCCGTGTATTCAGGCCGATAACCTGCCCTTATCCGGGCAACCTCGCGGTGCGCCCGGTGCCGGGGGAGGACCAG
The DNA here is from genome assembly GCA_963720645.1 of uncultured Actinomycetes bacterium. Taxonomy (GTDB): domain Bacteria; phylum Actinomycetota; class Actinomycetes; order Streptosporangiales; family Streptosporangiaceae; genus RYN-230. The sequence goes on from CAVRFX010000001.1 coordinate 22,758, forward strand.
GCCGTACCATTCCGGTGTGGCTAAGCATCCGGCGGCTCCGGGTGGCGGCGGCGACCCGGCGCCGGAGGGAACCAACGCGATGGAGCCACGGCCGCTCGCCTCACCGTCCGTGGCGGGTTCCCCGCGCAGTGCTGCCGGGGGGACAACCCCCCGGGGCTTCCCGGCAGCCGCCGGCTCAGGGAGAATACGGCGCCGCCTCGGCCCGCCCCGATGGCCACGCTCACGCGGTACCGCCCGGCCAGGATCGGCGGCGTTACCGCCTGGTGCTGGCCGGTTTCGTGCTGGCGCTGATCGGCCTCAGCGCGTCGGCAGGCTCGGTCGTGCTGCACGTGCTGCCCCGCACGTTCAGCCGGGGGCAGCAGCAGCAGCTCGCGGCCTGGGAGATCGGCAAGCGCTGGCGTACCTGGCCGGCGGGCCGCATCTTCCCCGCGGCCATCCCCTACCAGGTGCCCGCCACCGCCCTGGACAGTGCCAGCCCCGCCCGGCTGACCGCCACCCGGATCGGCATCGCGCCGGCCGCTTCCTGCCCGTCCGCGACGGGCAGGAAGGCCTGGCCCGTGCTGGCCCGGCAGCACTGCACCACGGTGCTGCGGGCCACCTACGAGGACTCGACGGGTGCCTTCGCCGTGACCGTCGGGATCGCGGTGCTGCCTGGCCCGGGCCAGGCCAGGGTCGCGCTGCACGCGCTGCCGCACACCACGACCGCCGGGCTGCGCGCGGTCCCGTTCGGGCACACGCTGACCGGGTTGTTCAGCGACACGGCCCGCCAGCTGTCGGCCACCTCGGCGGTCGGCCCGTACCTGATCATGTCCACCGTCGGCTACGCGGACGGCAGGCCCCGCGTCCGCGAGTCAGCCGATCCCTACGACAAGGACGAGATGCTGAGCGCCGCGGACGGGATATCGGACTGGATCGCCGCGCGGATCGGCGCGTCCCCACCTCCCGCCAGATGCCCGGGCGGGCCCGCATGCTGAACGCCCTCCGGGTACCACGGCGGGCCGTGGCCAGCCTGGTCATGCTGACCTCAGTGGGAGCGGCCGTCGCCGTGGCCGCCGTCCCGGCCGGGGCCGACACCGTGCGGGACGCGCAGATGTGGGTGCTCGACGCGGTCAGCGCACCGGCCGCCTGGTCGGTGACCAGGGGGCAGGGCTCGACCGTCGCCGTGATCGACAGCGGGGTCAACCCGCACGTGTCCGACCTGGCCGGCTCGGTTATCACCGGTCCCGACCTGACCGGCGTGCACACCCCGCCGGCCAACCCGAACTGGGGAGTGCACGGGACCTGGATGGCCTCACTGATCGCCGGGCACGGGCACGACGGCGGCAGCAGCGGCATCGAGGGCGTGGCCCCCGCAGCCACCGTGCTCTCGATCAGGGTGGTGACCGATCGGCACGACCCCGGGTACTCGGCCTACGAGCACGAATCCGACAGCCGGGTGCAGAACGCGCTGGCCCAGGCGATCACCTACGCGATCAAGCACCGGGCGGACGTGATCAGCATGTCGCTGGGCTACCGGGAGCCCAGCATGGCGGTCCGGTCAGCGCTTCAGGACGCGTTCGATCACGGCATCGTCGTGGTCGCCTCGTCCGGCAACGACGGCAACTCGGCCGCGGGTGGCGCGGCCAGGCAGGCCCCCTACTCATTCCCGGCGGACTACCCGGGCGTGCTCGGTGTCGCCGCGGTCTCCCGCAGCGGGTCGCCGGCCCGCTTCTCCAGCGACAACCTGTCCGTCCAGGTCGCGGCGCCCGGGGTCAATGTGCCGGCCCAGGGCCGGGACGGGCAGTACTGGCTGGTCAGCGGGACCAGCCCGGCCTGCGCGCTGACCGCGGGGGTCGCCGCCCTGATCAAGGCGAGGTACCCGCACCTGGCCCCGGCCCTGGTCGTGCAGGCCATCACCTCAACCACCCGGAACCGTCCGCCCGGCGGCTATGACAACAAGGTCGGGTTCGGCGCCGTGGACGCTGCCGCCGCGCTGGCTGCGGCCGCGAACCTGGCGGCCAGGTCGCGTGGCCAGGCAGGCGCGGCCACCACGCTGCACTTCGGCGGCGGCGCCGCAGCCGTGGCACCGCCGCCGATCGCTCCGCGGGGCGCGGCCGGGCTGATCGTGGCCTGCCTGCTCGCGCTCACCTTCCTGGCCGCGACCGGGCTGGCCGGCCAGCGGCTGGTGGCCCTGCGGCGCACCCTGTCGCGCGGGCAGCACGCGGCGGACCGCCCGCCGCAGCCGGCCTGGCCCGGCCCCCGGGTCCACGCCACCTGGCCGGAGCGGCCGGGCCCCGGCCCGGCTGCGGAGCAGGCCGTAGGTTCGGCGGACCCGGGCTCCGGCTGGCCGTCCTGGCCCGATCACACCCCGTGACCCGCAACCCAGATCGGCGTCCGCCCGGCCCGGGTGAGCCTGGCCCAGGTGAGTCTGGCCCAGGTGAGAGCGGGGAGCTGCCGGACTTCGCCAGCCGGGTGCTCGATGTCGCGGACTCCATCCCGCGTGGCCAGGTCATGTCGTATGGGGACGTGGCCGAGTACCTGGGGCAGGGCGGCCCCCGCCAGGTCGGCCGGGTCATGGCCCTGTGGGGCGGCAGTGCGCCCTGGTGGCGGGTGGTTCATGCGGACGGGTCGCTGGTGCGCGGGCACGAACGGGCCGCGCTCGAGCGGTACCGGGCCGAGGGCACGCCCCTGCGGCCGTCCCCGGACGGCCCCCCGTCCCGGGTAGACATGCGCCGGGCCCGCTGGACCGGCCCGGAGACCTAGCCGGCGCCGCACCTGGCCGGCCGGGTCACCCGCCGTTCCTGGAGCCTGGCTCCGCACAAATCCCCGCGACACCGGGGGTTCCTCACTGCAGATGTCGGTGCCGTCTGCTGGAATGCTGGGCGATGGACCATCACCCGGACGCCTACCGGCTGCTGCGCCGGCCCATGCCGCCAGCCGATCCGCCGCGCCTGGACGCCGCCCAGCAGGCCGTGGTGACGCACGCGGGCGGCCCGCTGCTCGTGCTGGCCGGTCCGGGGACCGGCAAGACCACGGCGATCGTCGAGGCGGTAGCCCAGCGGATCACCGAGCGCCGGATCGACCCGGAACGGGTCCTGGTCCTGACCTTCAGCCGCAAGGCCGCGCAGGAGTTGCGGGAGCGGATCACCACCCGGCTGCGCCGGACCACCCGCCAGCCCCTGGCGCTGACCTTTCACAGCTACGCCTACGCGCTGGTGCGCCGGGAGTTCGTGCTGGCCGGGGACGTCCCGCCGACCCTGCTGTCCGGCCCTGAGCAGCTGCTGGAGGTCCGGCGGATGCTGCCGCGCCGAGGCGGCAGGCGGAAACCCGGCCGCCCATGCGCTGGCCGGAGCGGCTCCAGCCAGCCTTGGCCACCCGCGGTTTCGCCACGGAACTGCGCGATTTCCTGCTCCGCGCGGCCGAGCGCGGGCTGGACGGCCGGGGACTGGCCCGGCTGGGCCGCGCACACGGCCGGGACGACTGGGTCGCTGCGGGGGGCTTCCTGGACCGCTATATCGCGCGCTTCGACCTCGCCCCCGTCCCGGCGTATGACTACGCGGAGATCGTCCGGATCGCGGCCGCGCTGCTGAGCCGTGCGGCGACCCGCGACCGTGAGCGCAAGGCCTACGACGTGGTGCTGGTGGACGAGTACCAGGACACCGACCCCGCCCAGGAGGCGCTGCTGCACGCGCTGGCTGGCGACGGCCGTGAGCTCATCGCGGTGGGTGACCCCGACCAGTCCATCTACGCGTTCCGCGGGGCGGACGTGCATGCGATGGGACGTTTTCCCGACCTGTTCCGGACCCCCGACGACCGCCCGGCCAGCGTTATCGCGCTGCGCACCTGCCGTCGCAGCGGCCCTGTGCTGCTCGCCGCCTCCCGTCGGGTGGCGGCCCGGCTGCCCGCCGCGGCGGGCCTGAACCGGGCCGGGGAGCCGCGGCGCCCGGGCGTCTGCCCAGCGAGCACCCGTCCCGCGGGCACCCGTCCCGCGGGCACCCGTCCCGCGGGCCCCTCGGGCACCCTGGCCTCGAGCACCGGGCCTCGAGCCCCGGCCTCGCGGACCCGACCTCGAGCACCGTCCCGCGGTCACCGGAATCTGCTCCCGCTGGCCACCGCGGAGCCGGGATCGGTCCGGATCCTGGTGGCGTCCAGTGCCAGCCAGGAAGCCGCCGTGATCGCCGACACCCTGCGCCGCGCGCACCTGGTGGACGGCATTCCCTGGTCGTCCATGGCCGTTCTGGTCCGATCGGCCACCCGCCAGGTTCCGTTGCTGCGCCGTGCTCTCGCGACGGGAGGCGTCCCTGCGGTGGTGGCCGGCGACGAGCTGCCGCTGGCCGCGGAGCCCGGTGCCCGGCCGCTGCTCGCGCTGCTGCGCTGTGCCCTCCAGCCGGGCGTGCTCGACGAGGACGCGGCGGCCGAGCTGCTGACCGGGCCGCTGGGCGGGACGGACGCAGTGGGCCTGCGGCGGCTGCGCCGGTCACTGCACGCCGCCGACATCGCCGCCGGGCTGCCCCCGGGAAACCAGCCGCTGGCCTCCGCGCTGCGTGATCCGCGCCAGCTGAACCTGCTCGGCGGGCCCCCGGCCGCCGCCGCCCGGAGGGTGGCCACCTGCTGGGGCTGGCCCGGCGCACCGCGCAGGGGACGATCACCCCGGACGGTGTTCCGGGCACCGCGTACGACGTGCTCTGGGCCATCTGGCACGAGTCCGGGCTCGGTCCGGTGTGGCAGGCAGCGAGCGCGGCCGGCGGAGCCCGCGGTGCGGCTGCTGACCGGGACCTGGACGCTGTGGTCGCTTGTTCGACGCGGCGTCCCGGTTCGCGGCCCGGCTGCCGCCCGGCTCACCCTCGCTGTTCCTGGACAGCATGGGCGGCCAGGAGATCCCCGGCGACACCCTGGCCGACCGCGCGCCGGAGGGTGAGGCGGTGCGTATCCTCACCGCGCACCGTTCCAAGGGCCTGGAATGGGACCTGGTCGTGGTGGCCGGGGTGCAGGAGGGCACCTGGCCCGACCTGCGGATGCGCTCCTCGTTGCTGGGCATGGACGAGCTGGTCGACGCGGTGGACGCGCAGGCGGGGACCGGGCCGCCCGGGGCCGGCGACGCGGCGGCCGCGGCGCTGGTGTCCAAGCTCCTCGACGAGGAACGCCGGCTGTTCTACGTGGCGGTGACCCGGGCCCGGCGCGCCCTGGTGGTCACCGCGGCCGGCGGCGAGGACAGCGAGGACCGGCCATCCCGGTTCCTGGCCGAGCTGGCCGGCGACGATACAGAGATCGAGCAGGTCGCATCGGCCGGACGGCACTGGCTCTCGCTGCCCGCGCTGACCGCCGAGCTGCGCCGGGCGGCGGCCGACCCGGGCCGGCCGCAGGCGGTCCGCGCCGCGGCCGCGGCCCAGCTGGCGCGGCTCGCGGCAGCCGGCGTGCGTGGCGCTCACCCCCGGCAGTGGTACGCGCTGACCACCCTGTCCGATCCGGGCCAGCTCACCGGAGGGATCATCCAGCTGTCCCCATCCCAGGTCGAGTCGTTCACCAAGTGCGGGCTGCGCTGGCTGCTGGAGGCCGCCGCCGGGGCCGGTACCTCGGACGTCCTGCGGCACCTGGGCACGGTCATCCACGCGGCGGCCGTACTGGCCGCCGAGGGCACCGGCGATGCGGGCATCGAGGAGCGCATCGACGACATCTGGCACCACCTGGACTTCGGGAGCGCCTGGTACAACGACAAGCAGCGGGAGCTCGCCCGGCGCATGGTGGCCCGGTTCCTGGCCTGGCACCGCGGCAACCCCCGGCAGCTGGTCGCGGTGGAGCAGGCCCTCCGGGTCCGGATCGGCCAGGTCGAGATCACCGGGCGGGTGGACCGGCTGGAGCGCGACGAGCACGGCGGCGGCGTCATCGTGGACCTGAAGACCGGCTCATCCCGGCCGCCCGACGGGGATCTGGACCGCAACCCCCAGCTCGGCGTATACCAGCTGGCGCTGATGCTGGGCGCGTTCGAGCAGTTCGGCCTGGTCGAGCCCGGCGGTGCCGAGCTGGTTCAGGTCGGCAAGGCGGGCCTGAAGGCGGAGGTCAAGGTGCAGCGGCAGCGCGCGCTGGGTGATGACCCGGAGCCGGGCTGGGCCGCCCGGCTGGTCGAGACGGTCGCGGCGGGCATGACCGGCCCGGTGTTCGGCGCCACCGTGAACCCGGGCTGCCGGGTCTGCCCGGTCCGGACCTGCTGCCCGGTGCATCCCGACGGCGCCCAGGTGACCCCGTGACCGCGGGCCCGGTGACCGGCAGCCCGGTGGCCGGCCCCGGCGAGACCGGCACGGCTCCGGCCTACACCCCGGTGCAGCTGGCCCGGCTGCTGGGCCTGCCTGAGCCCACCGCCGAGCAGGCCGCGGTCATCGGGGCGCCGCCGCGCCCGCTGGCCGTGATCGCCGGGGCCGGCTCGGGCAAGAGCGAGACCATGGCGGCCCGGCTGGTCTGGCTGGTCGCGAACGGCGTGGTCCGGCCTGAGCGGGTGCTTGGCCTGACGTTCACCAGGAAGGCCGCGGCCGAGCTCGGCCAGCGGGTGCGGGCCCGGCTGGATGGCCTGCGGAAGGCCGGCCTGTCCCTCCCGGGTCAGGCGAGCCCGGGTCAGCCGCGAGTCCGGGCCAGCCGGGCCTGGCGCCGGGGCCACCCGCGACGCCCCGGCGACCTGGAGGGCGAGCCGGTGGTGTCCACCTACCACGCCTACGCCGCCCGGCTGGTCGCCGATCATGCGCTGCGCGAGGCACTGGAACCGACGCTGCGGCTGATCACGCCGGCCGTGGCCTGGCAGATCGCGGCCCGGGTGGTGTCCGGGTACGGAGGCCCGATGGACGCGGTGACCTGGTCGCCGCCCGCGGTCACCGCGGCCGTGCTGATGCTGGCGGGTGAGCTGGCCGAGCACTTGCGGGCGCCGGACGAGGTGACCGGGGTGGGGGACTGGCTGGAGGCGCAGGCCGCGGCGCTGCCCGGGAAACTGCCCAGCACGGTGCGCAAGATCCTGGACTCCCAGCGGGCCCGGGAGCAGCTCCTGCCGATGGTGGCCGGGTATGCGCGGGCCAAGGCCGAGCGTGAGGTCATCGACCATGGTGACCAGGTGGCCATCGCCGCCCGGATCGCGGTCCGCCACCCCGAGGTCGGTGCCGCCGAACGCGGCCGCTACCAGGTCGTCCTGCTCGACGAGTACCAGGACACCAGCCACGCCCAGCTGGTCCTGCTCCGGGAGCTGTTCGGCGACGGCCACCCGGTGACCGCGGTGGGTGATCCCTGCCAGTCGATCTACGGCTGGCGTGGCGCGAGCGCGGGCAACCTGCGCCGGTTCGGCCGTGACTTCCCGGTGGTCACGGGCAGCGGGCGGAGCCAGAGCGCGCAGGCGGCCGAGGTGCGCATGCTTTCGACCAGCTTCCGGAACACCGGCCGGGTCCTCGACGTGGCCGCGGTGGTGCAGGAGGGGTTGCGGGCCGCGGCACCGGAAGTGCCCCGGCTGGTCCCGCCGCCCGACCGCGCCAGGCGCGGCCGGGTGACTTGCGCGCTCACCGAGACGGCCGCCGACGAGGCGGCCTGGGTAGCCGGGCAGGTCAGCGCGCTGCTGACGTTGCCGCCCGGGACAGCCCCGGACGGCGGGCCGTGGCCGGACGGCCGCGAGGAAAGCGTGCACCCCCGCGACATCGCGGTCCTGTGCCGCAAGCGCGCCCAGTTCCCCGCGCTGCGTGCCGCGCTCGAGGCCCGCGGCATCCCGGTCGAGGTGGTGGGCCTGGGCGGCCTGCTCACGGTCCCTGAGGTGGCCGACATCGTCGCCACCCTGCGGGTCCTGCATGATCCTGGCGCCTCCGCGCCGCTGGCCCGGCTGCTCACCGGCCCCCGCTGGCGGATCGGCCCCCGCGACCTGGTGGCGCTGGGCAAGCGGGCCCGGTCTCTGACCCGCGAACAGCGGCGGTCCGCAGACGAGCGCGGCCGGCCAGCCAATGACCGCGCAGAGCCAGCGTATGACCGCGGACAGCAGCCCGATGACCGGGCAGGATCAGCGGACCGGGGTGGCCGGCCCGGGACGAGGATCCGCTGGCCAAGGCCATTACCGATCTGACCGCCGATCCGGGCAGCCTGGTCGAGGCCCTCGATGACCTCGGCGACCCGGCCGCCTATTCCACAGCCGGCCACGCCCGCCTGACCGCGCTCGCGGGTGAGCTGCGCGAGCTGCGCTCCCGGGTGGCCCGGCCGCTGCCGGACCTGGTTGGCGAGGTGGAACGGGCGCTCGGGCTGGATATCGAGGTGGCCGCCCGGCCCGGGCTGGACATGGCCAGCGCCCGTGCCGACCTGGACGCGTTTGCGGACGCAGCGGCTGCGTTCGCAGGCGACCAGGAGGAGCCGACGCTCGGCGCGTTCCTGGCCTACCTGACCGCGGCCGAGGAGGAGGAGTTCGGGCTGGAGGCTGGCCGGGTCGGCGACGGGGACACGGTCACGCTGGCCACCGTGCACGCCTCGAAAGGCCTGCAGTGGGCCGCGGTCGTGGTGCCCGGGCTCTCCGCCGGGAAGAAGGCGCAGGTGTTCCCGGCCAAGCCCAGGTTCGTGAGCCGCTGGACGGAGAATGCGCGGCTGCTCCCGTTCGGGTTGCGGGGTGACGCGGGTGACCTGCCCGCCCTGCCCAGCCTGGAGCCCGGAGCGCTGGCCGCCTTCGGTGCCGCCTGCGCCGCCCGGGACCTCGGCGAGGAACGCCGGCTCGCCTATGTGGCCACCACCCGGGCCGCGTTCTGGCTGGCCTGCACCGGCTACTGGTGGGGGGACGCGTCCTCACCGCTCGGACCGTCGGTCTTCCTCGAGGAGGTACGGGCGGCGTGCGAGGCGGGCGCGGGCACCGTCGCATGCTGGACCCCGCCGCCGGAGGAGGACAGTGAGAACCCCGCGCTCGCCCAACCGCCGTCCGCGGTGTGGCCGGCTGGGCCGCACGGCGGGCGGCACGACGCCGTCCGGGAGGCGGCGGACCTGGTCCACCAGGCGATGGCGGGCGCGGGCCACGGGCCCGGAACGGGCACGCTGAGCGAGGAAGACCAGGCGCTGGTGGCGGCCTGGGACGCCGACACCGGGCTGCTTCTGGCCGAACGGGAGGAATGGCGTGCCGAGGCCGCGTCGGCGGTCTGGCTGCCCCCCCGGCTATCCGTGTCCTCGCTGGTGATGATGGCGCGGGACCCAGCCGAGCTGGCCCGCCAGATCCGCCGGCCGATGCCGCGGCCGCCGGCGCCGCAGGCCCGTCGGGGCACTGCCTTCCACCGCTGGCTGGAGGAGCGGTTCAGCCAGCAGCGCCTGATCGATCCCGACGACCTGCTCGGCGCCGCCGACGACCCGGCCGCTGGTGACCCGGCGGACGGTGACGCGAACGACCTCGCGGCGTTGCGGGAGCTGTTCGAGGCCGGCGAGTGGGGCAACCGCTGGCCGGCCGAGGTGGAGGTCCCCTTCGAGACGCTGATCGCCGGGCGGCCGGTCCGCGGCCGGATCGACGCGGTGTTCGGGGACGCACCCGAAGGCGGGTTCGACGTAGTGGACTGGAAGACGGGCCAGCCCCCCGCTTCCGCGGCCGAGCACCAGGCGGTCGCGGTCCAGCTCGCCGCGTACCGGCTGGCCTGGGCGCAGCTGGCCGGGCTGCCGGCGGATCAGGTCCGGGCAGCGTTCTACTACGTACGCCGGGACCTCACGCTGCGCCCGGCTGACTTGCTGGATGAAGCGGGCCTGGCCGCGCTGATCGAGCAGATCCCCGCCGGGACGGCCTGACCATCCGGCGGCTTCGCTGAACCTCCCGCCGGCTCCCCGGGGGCTCACGCCAGCCGCTGGCCCTCAGTCCTGAAGGTGACGCTCAACCGTTGCCACCTTGCTGTCCAGCCCATCCGTCACGCCGGGGCGGATGTCGGCCTTGAGGACCAGGCTGACCCGCGGCGCCCTCGCGGCCACGGCGTCCACGGCCCGCTTGATCACATCCATGACCTCGTCCCAGTCACCCTCAATGGAGGTGAACATGGCGTCGGTGCGGTTGGGCAGGCCGCTCTCCCGGACCACCCGCACCGCGTCCGCCACGTACTCTCCGACTCCTTCGCCCACGCCCAGCGGGGTGACCGAAAATGCGACGATCATCGTGTGCTCCGTCCTGTGGTGCCAGTCCAGACTGGTCGCCGGGCCCGGACGCGGCCGGAGTGGCCAGCAACAGCCAGCAGGCCAGGCCGAGCGGGTAGACACCGTAGCCGAACCGGCTGGCCGGGGCGAAAGCGAACATGAGCACCAGGCCGATCACCAGCCGCCAGCCCGCCGCGCGCTCGTCCCGCGGCGGCCGCAGCGCCAGGGAGGCAGCCACGCCTGCCCCGGCCAGCAGGATCAGCGCGATGGCCACCAGATGTCCCGGTCCCCACGCCTCGGCGATCAGATGCCCGGGCAGGAAGCTGGCCGCCGGGCTCTTGATCTTGGTGAGCCCGAGCGGAAAAAGAATCGTGTTCGATACCACCGCAGCGGGCTGGGAAATCAGGACCGGGCCGTCCACCGCGATCGGTACCGCGATCGCGGCGCCCGCCAGCCACGCGGCGGGTCGTTTGCCGTCGCGGGCCGCCACCAGGACGAGCGCCACGGCCAGGGCGGGCCACGCGGTGGCCTTCATGGCCGCGGCGAGACCCAGGGTCACGCCCGCCAGGATGATCCGCACCGTGGGCCTTGGGGACTGGCCGGCCCGCAACAGCGCGAGCCCCAGGCAGATCAGGGCGAGCACCGGCAGGTCGTCGCCACCGGTGGTGAGCGGGAACGCGATGATGGGCGAGGCGGTGACCACCGCGGCCCACAGCCACGGCCGTGACACGCCGCTTAGGGCCAGCGTGCCCGCGAACCCGAGGACGAACACCACCCCGAACCACACCCTCGGATCAGTGAGCAGGCCACCGCCGAAGAGCGCGTGCGGGACCCCGAACACGGCCAGCGCGGGCAGGTACGGGTTGTAGACGTACGGGTTGTGCGCGGTGGCCACCGCGTGCGCGCCCTGATAGGGCGTGCCGTTATGCAGGAACAGACCTGCCGAGCGGATAACCACGCTGACTTCTGGCTGTCCCCGCCCGGCCCAGGCCATCCAGGCCAGCGGGACGAGGAGAGCCCCGGCCAGGCTGACCGCGACGGCGATCCTGCGCCCCGGCCGCCGGCTGGCGCCGCGATCGCGGCGATCGCATACGGGCCAGCCGTCAGGAGGCCCCACAGCCTCTCTGGAGCGTTGGCGCTGAACAGTGCGACCGCGCCGGCGAACAGCGCGGACGCCGCCAGCAGGACGGCGGCGCCGCCGGGCGTGGTGGCCAGGGCCTGCCACCGCCGGGCCCGCTCCTGGCCCCGGCGGCCGCGTTCCTGCCATCGGCGGGCCCGCTGCCGCCACGACGAGGACCTCGCCCGCCACCATGGCGGGCGGGGGGAGCCGGGGGGACTGGCGTCATGGCCGGCGTCCCCGCATGGCAGGCGGGTCAGCGGTAGCGTCATGTGTCACCACGTTAGGAGGCGCGGGCCCCCGGCGTCGTCATGCCGAAGGGTGATCTCCGGCCTCAGCCCGGGGCCGAATCTGCGTCCCGCGGGAGTATACGGCGCCCGCGGGTGGAAGCTGGCGGTCAGACCGCCCGGTGAGGGAATGGCCCAGGGTGCCCGCGATGCTGGTTTAGGTGCCCGCGATGCTGGTTTATTAGATAGCCGGCAAGGTCCGGCAAGGAGGGGCTCACCGCTCATGGATGTGCGCGACTACATCGACAGCAACGCGCGGGAATTCTTCGACCAGCTCAAGGCGTGGCTGGCGATCCCGTCTATCTCCGCCGACCCTGGTCATGACGGCGACGTGCGGTCGTCCGCGCAATGGCTCGCCGCGCACCTCACCGCCACCGGGTTCCCCGCGGTGGAGATCTGGGACACCGGGACGGCCAGCGCCCCCGGCCAGCCAGCCGTGTTCGCGCACTGGCCGGCCGCTGACCCGGCCGCGCCGACGGTTCTGGTCTACGGTCACCACGACGTGCAGCCCGTGGAGCCCCTCGGCGAGTGGCGCTCACCGCCGTTCGAGCCTGCTGAGCGGGACGGCCAGTTGCTGGGCCGGGGTGCCTCGGACGACAAGGGCCAGGTGCTCCTGCACACCCTCGGCCTGCGGGCCTGCCTGGCGGGCGGCGCCAGCGCACCTCCCGTCTCACTGAAGTTCCTGATCGAGGGCGAAGAGGAGTCCGGGTCGCCGCACTTCGCCGACCTGCTGAGAAGCCGGGCCGACCGGCTCAGCTGCGACATCATCGTGATCTCCGATACCACGATGTGGGCGGCCGACGTTCCCTCGATGTGCACCGGGATGCGCGGTCTCGTCGACGCCCAGATCGACCTGCGCGGCGGGGACACGGACGTGCACTCCGGCTCGTTCGGCGGCGGCGTGCCGAATCCGCTGCACGCGCTGGCCGCGCTGCTCGCCGGCCTGCACGATGAAGAGGGCCGGGTCACCCTGCCCGGCTTCTACGACGCGGTGCTGCCGCTGACCGACGCGGAGCGGGCCCTCTTCGCCCGCCTCCCGTTCGAGGAGAAGGCCTGGCTCGCCGACGCGGGCGGCAGCCACGCCGCCGCGGGCGAGGCGGGATACACCACCCTGGAGCGGATCTGGGCGCGGCCCACGGCCGAGGTCAACGGCATGTGGGGGGGCCACACCGGACCGGGAGCGAAGACCATCGTGCCCAGCCAGGCACACGCCAAGGTCTCCTTCCGGCTCGTGGCCGACCAGGAGCCCGGCCGACATCGCCGTGGCGTTGCGGGAGTACGTGGCGGCCCACACGCCGCCGGGCATCGAGGCGGCGATGACGTTCGGCGGCCCGGGGGTGCGGCCCGCGTTCTCGCCGCTCCACTCGCCGGGGGTGCAGGCCGCGAAACGGGCCATGGAGCGCGCGTTCGGCCGGGAGGTGCTGTTCACCCGGGAGGGCGGCAGCGGCCCGGAAGCCGACCTCGGCGACATCCTGGGCGCGCCGCTGGTCTTCCTTGCGGTGGGGCTGGATGACGACCGGATCCACGCGCCGAACGAGAAGGTGGAGATGGCGCTGCTGCTGCGGGGAGCCGAGGCGGTGGCCTATCTCTGGGAAGACCTGGCCGCGGATCGCGCCGGGATCACGGCCGCCCGATGAGCGCAGCGCAGGACACGGGGACCCCCGACGCCCAGGAGTATGCCGGTGAGCTGGGCGGGTTCGTGCTGGCCCGCAGCGCTGTGGACCGGGTGAGCGCGCGCCGCGGTGACACCGAGTGGCTGGCCGCGGCCTGGGCGGACCCGGGAACCGGGGTGCTGGTGCTGGATAACGACCACGCGCTGGTCCGCTTCGGTGACAAGGAGGCTGAACTGGTCCTGGTCCCTCCCGCCAGGGCCCCGGGGGGCCTGAGGTTCCTGCTCGGCGTGGACGACGCGGGGGTGGCCTATTTCGGGGTGATGGGACCCCCGGGATGCCTGGAGTCGCTGGTCACGGACGCGGAGGAGCCCGCTGCGGGCATTCCCGCCGGGGATCAGGAAGCGCCAGACCGACCCGAAGCAGGCCGGTCCGAGCCAGGCCAGGCAGGGCCGGATCAGGCCGTGCCAGACCAAGCCGAAGCAGGCCAGGCCGAAGCAGGCCAGGCCGAGCCAGGCCAGGCCGAAGCAAGCCAGGCAGGGCCAGACCGGGCAGGGCCAGACCGGGCAGGGCCAGACCAGGCAGGGCCAGACCGGCAACCCCCGGAGCAGGACTCCACCAGCCGGGAAACCAGTCAGGAAGCTCCCGAGGAGGAAGCTCCCGAGCAGGAAGCCCCTGAGGAGGAAGCTCCTGAGCAGCAGACGGTGACGGAGCAGGCGGCGTGGCTGGCCCGGGCCCAGCCTGGGCTGCGTCCCGCCGGGCTCCGGGAGGCGGCGGCGCTGCTGAACGACCGCGACGCGGGCCTGTTCACGCACGCCGTGGCGCTGGCCAACTGGCACGCGAGCCACACCCACTGCCCGCGCTGCGGCACGCCGACCGTGACGGTCGCCGCCGGTCACGCGCAGCGCTGCCCGGCTGACGGTAGTGAGCATTTCCCGCGGATCGATCCGGCGGTCATCATGCTAGTCACCGATCCGGACGACAAGTGCCTGCTGGCCCGCAACCGGCGCTGGCCGGAGCGCCGCGTATCCATCCTGGCGGGTTTCGTCGAGCCGGGTGAATCCGCCGAGCAGGCGGTGGCCCGCGAGGTCGAGGAGGAAACCGCGATCGTCGTCACCCGGGTGCGCTACGTCGGCAGCCAGCCATGGCCGATGCCGCAAAGCCTGATGCTCGGCTTCCGCGCGGAGGCCGGGGGCGAGCTTGACCTGCGGGTGGACGAGGACGAGATCGCCGAGGCGCACTGGTACAGCCGGGAGGAGCTGCGCGGCGCGCTGGCGGCCCAGGAGATCCTGCTGCCGCCTCCGGTGTCCATCGCGCACCGGCTGATCGAGTCCTGGTACGGAGAGGAACTGCCCGGCGTCTGGTAGGCCTGGTCCTGTCTCAGGAACTCGGCTGCCGGCTCAGCAACCCGGCGCGCCGTCCCCGCCTTCCCGGTGACTGGCTCAGGCCGGGACCAGCTGGCGGACGGCCTCGGCCTCGTCGACGCCGGGTGCGGGGACGATCGCGATGACCGGGGTATCGAGCCCGGCCGCCTGGTACTCAGCCACCCGCTCCCGGCAGTATCCGGGCGGGCCGTGCACGATCAGCTCGTCAACCAGGTCGTCATCGATGGCTGCGAGGGCGGCCTTGCGCTCACCCGCAGCCCATGCCTCCCGCATGCGGCTGAACCGCGGACCGCGGCCGAGCCAGTCGTGGAACGCCGCGTACGCCGGGACGGTGAGGTAGGCGGCGATCATCCGGCGGCCGATCTCCCGGGCCAGGCCGGCGTCGGAGGTCGGGCAGACGAAGATGCGCGCGATCAGCTCACAGTCCGGGCCGGCCACCGCGCGTACGGCGGGGACGTCCGAGGACGCGAGCCAGTTCGTGATCGCCCCGTCCGACATCGCCGCGGCCAGCGCGACCATCCCGGGCCGCAGCGCGGCGAGCGCCAGCGCAGGCGGCGGGACTGGCGCCGACTCCAGGCGGAAGCCGTTGATGGTGAAGGTCTCGCCCTCCATCGAAACCTTCTCGCCCGCCAGCGCCCGCCGCAGGAACTGCAGCGTGTCCCGGGCGCGCTGATACGGGCGGTCCAGCGCGATCCCGTTCCAGTCGGTCACCACCGCGGGCGAGGAGACCCCGATGCCCAGGACGAACCGGCCGGGGGCGAGGCCGGCCAGGGTGGCCGCGCTCATGGCCAGGAGGGCGGGCCCGCGGGTGTAGACGTTGGCCACCGCGGTCCCCAGCCGCAGTCCCCCCGGATCCTGCGACCCGGTTCCCGGGCCCCCGGTTCCCTGCTTCGCGGTCCACTGGGACGCCAGGGCCAGCGGGGTGAACGCGTCCGCGCCGCTGACCTCAGCCGACCAGGCGTCGGTATAGCCCAGGTCAGGCAGGGCGGCCACGAGGTCGCGCTGGCCGGACAGGGGCACTCCGCTCAGTGGGATTGTGATGCCCCATCGTGACGTCGGTCGCACAGTACCTCCCGGAGTTCCCGCCCATCATCGCAGCGGGCGTGGCAGGATGCCCGGCATGGACCTGGATTGCGTTGAGCCACTGGCCGGTGGGCATGTCCGGTGACCTTGACCTCGACGCGGTGTTCGGCCGTTCATCACCGGATGATGCCTTCGCCGCCGTGCTGACCGAGGCCCGGATGGTGCTGGACGAGATCGCCAGCCCGCTGGAGGCCGAGCTGTGGGGCTCGGACATCCTCGCCGCGCTGGGCGGGCCGGCGAGCCTGGCCGCGCAGGCGATGGTGCCCGCCGCCGAGCGGAGCGGCAGCCCCGAGGCCCTGGCCATCCTGCGGGTTCTCGGTGCGCTCGGCTGGCCTGACCTGCGTACGGCCGCGACCCGGGCCGCGGGCCGGCTGGCTGCGCGGGGGATCCCGGACCCGGTCTGGGCGGCCGAGGTCGGCTCGCCGGCGGTGGGGGAGTGCTGGCGCTACGGGGATGACCGGGGTGTCCAGGAAGCCGTGACCCTGAGCTTCGGGTACGCCGCCGGGCGGCATGTGGTGTCGCTCCTGCTGGATCACTCCTGCGGGGGCGGGATCAAGAACGTCTGGGTGGGCGAGGCCGGGGATGTGCTCGCCCGGACCAAGGACATGGCTGACGAGGACCCCAGCATGGTCTTCGAGATGATCGCACCGGCGGTGGCGCGCACCAAGGTGGAGCGGGCCATCGCCGCGGGGGAGTGCCCGGTCCAGCCGGACGAGTTCAGCAACGTCGCCTCGACCCGGGCGATCCTGCGCGCCCGCGCGGCGCTGCTGTCCCGCTCCGAGATCGCCTGACAGATTCGAGAGCACTGCTCTGGACTTAGTCCGGCGATCTGTCGCATACTGCTCTTATAAGAGAGCGATGCTCTCCATAGCCCGCCCGACCAGAGGAGCAGTCATGAACGCCAGCCCGCAGACCCGCTACCTGGCTCCCACCGGCATGGACCGGATGTTCAACTCGACCGTCGCCATGCTGACCCGGGCCGGGATCAGCGTCATGGGGTCGCGGGTGCTGGCGGTCCGCGGCCGTAAGAGCGGGGAGTGGCGGACCACCCCGGTGAACCTGCTGACCGTGGAGGGCACCCGCTACCTGGTCGCGCCCCGGGGCCAGGCCCAGTGGGTCCGCAACCTGCGCGCCGCGGGGCAGGGTGAGCTGCGGGTGGGCCGCCGGACCGAGCGCTTCACGGCCACTGAGCTGGCCGATGCAGACAAGCCTCTGGTGCTGCGCGCCTACCTGCGCCGCTGGGGCTGGGAGGTTGGGCGGTTCTTCGAGGGCGTCACCGCGGACGCGACCGAGGAGCAGATCCGCGGGATTGCCCCCGGCTTCCCCGTGTTCCGGATCACGATCGACAGCCCGGACAGCGCCCGGCGCTAACCGGTCAGGGCCAGGGTGGCGCCGGTGAAGTCGAGCAGGCGGTGGTAGCCGTCGGCGGCCGGGAACATGGCGAGGTCGCCGCGCACCACCGCCCGCGAGCCGTCCGCCCCGGCCAGCAGGGTGCCGTCGGCGCCGACGGCCACCAGCTCGCCGTCCCGGCGCAGCAGGACCGGGCCGTCCCGGCGGGCTGAGATGGCGCACCGGCCGGCCCGCAGCCCGTCGAGCACGGCGCCCGGTCCCTCGCCGGCGCATTCCACCCAGGTCGTGGGGGTCCCGGGGGTGGCGTGCGCGCCAGGCGCGTGCCAGTCGCTGCCGCCCACCGGCACGGCGGCCGGATCCCAGGCCAGCCACCAGGCCAGCATGTTCGTCCAGTGCGGATCCAGCCAGCTCCAGTGCCAGATTTCGGCCAGCGGGGGGCGCCGCCGCATCGGCCAGATCCAGCTGACGTGGCCGCCGATCGGATGATTGACCGAGAGCAGCCCGCCGCGCTGCTCGGTGATGTCCAGCCAGTGGTCGGGCCGCTGGCGGAAGTCGATCCAGCCCACGTCGCCGAGCGCGTTCGCGTGGCCATCCTCGGTGGTGACCTCCTGGCCGGGGATCAGGGTGATCCCGTACCGGGCCCCGGCGTCCTTGAGCTCGGCGAAATGACTGGTCGTGTTGTGGTCGGTCACGGCGAGATAGTCGAGTCCCTGGGCGGCGGCGAACCGGGCCAGTTCCGCCACGGTGAAGGCGCCGTCCGAGTGGACCGTGTGCGCGTGCAGGTCCCCGGCCAGCCAGCGGTGCCCCGCACGGGCGGGCAGTTCACGCCGGGGCGGCCGCTCGCCGAGCAGGGCCGGGGGAGGAGCGGGCGGGTCCGGGCGCAGCCGGCCGGAGGTGGTACTGACCGAGGCGGTCACCGAGTACTCCACGCCGCTGGCCGGGAGCCGGTACAGGCCGAGCACCACCTGCCACAGGCCGGGCTCAAGTTCGCCGGGCAGGTACCCGGGCGTGGCTTCACGGGGGGTGATCACGAACGAGGACCGGGCGCCGCCGGACCAGCCGCGAAGCCGGCGGGCCCGAAACAGCCCAGGTCGAGCACGGCGCTGGAGTGGTCGTAGTCGAGATCGACCCGCAGCCCGGCGGCGCCGGCGGGAACCTCGACCGGCAGGTAGTGCCACGGTGAGGCGCAACGATCGTCCTGGGTCCACCGGCCGCCGTGCCGCGTCGTGACGCTCATGCCCCTACCGAATCAGATTCACGGCGCCGGGGCGAGACCGCCGCCCGCGGGCCACGCGGCGGGTGGCCGCCAGCCGGGTGAACATCCCGTGAAGAAGGGCGGCCGCACATTGTCCTGCGCCGCAGGCCGGACCTTCAATGGAACCGCGGCCATGGTGCCCATGTCGTCCGCGCTGGTTTCCCCGGAGCAGGGGCCTTCGCCCTGCTGATCATGCGTACTGGAGGAACACATGGGCACCGCACGGCTCGTGTCCGCCCCGGCGTCGTCTGCCTCGGGCTGGGACACGACGATCAAACTGTCCCCGGGCTGGAACGCGGTCTTCTACTGGGGCGTCTGGGCGTTCTGCATCGCCAGCATCGGGATCGTCCTGTGGGCGGCCCTGCGGTCCAGGCGCTGGGACCGGTGGACCACGCAGGACCTCCTCATCGTCTCGGCCCTCGGCGTGCTGCTCGAGGTCTACGACAACATCATCGGCGACCAGTTCATCAAGCCGCTCATCGCCCCGATCCCCGGGGCGGACCTGCTCCAGGTGCACGACCTGCCGTACATGTTCCTGCTCATGGTGGGCGTGGCCATGGTGCGCAAACCGGGCTGCGTCACGGCGATGGTCTTCGTCAACTTCCTGCTCGCGCAGTTGCTGTTCGGCAGCGGCCACGGCGCCCTGGACTGGACGGACGGGCTGACCCAGGGCATCTTCTGCGACCTGTACATCGTCGCCCGGCGCGGAGGGTGTACGCGCGGGGGCCAGCCGCGTCTCGATGGTGCTCGACGGGCTGATGATCGGGATGCTGCGCGGCGGCCCGAACGCCTTCTTCACCGACTGGACCTTCGACCCCTACCTCAACGCGACGTACTACACCTGGGGCCAGATGTGGCTGACACGTGGTCCAACGCCCTCGGCAACGGCGTGGAGGCGGCCCTCAGCGCGATCCTCGCGCACCGGGTGGCGGTGTCCGTGATCCCGTCCCTGGGCGCCAGCCGGGCCGGGACCTCCAGGGTGGATCCGTTCGCCGAGCCGGAGGGCAGCGCGGCCGCCACTCCGGCGGCCGTGGCTAACCCGGCTCCCCAGGCCGGCGCGGGGGCTCCCGGCGTCCAGCACCCGGAAGGAGAGCGGGCATGAAGCGCGCAGCACTGGTCTTCGGCGTCGTGGCGGTCCTGCTGCTCGCGGACGGGTTGTGGATGGAGATCACCCATTACCAGCCGGGCGACCAGAACCCGCTGTTCGGCAACCCGCATTTCATCATGTCCGACGGCACGACGGTGCTCGTCGCGGGCGGCCTGGTGGCGGTGGCCGCCGTGATCATGTGGATGGTCGCCGTCCGCCGGGACCCGCGGCCGGCGGACGCTCCGCGGCCCACCGCAGCGGCAGTTCCAGGTCAAGGGTGTGAGCCGCCGATCCGGCCCGGGCCGTGACCGATGATCGCCGGACCCGGGGGCGCCGTGGTCACCGGTGCGTCGCCAGAGCTCCGGGCGGACGACGTCTCGTTCGCCTACCTGGGCGCGCACCGGGCGTCGCTGCGGCACGTGAACCTCGGCGTGGCGCCCGGCGAGTTCGTGTTCATCACCGGAGCCTCCGGGTGCGGCAAGTCGACCCTGGCCCTCGCGCTGGCGGGCCTGATCCCGTCCCGGGTCCACGGTGAGCTGCGCGGCCGGGTGAGCCTGGGCAGGCCGGCCAATCAGCGGGCTGGCGCCGCACGAGGCGTCCCAGCTCGTCGGGCTGGTGTTCCAGAACCCTAACCTGCAGCTGATCAACCAGACCGTGCAGTCCGAGGTCGCGTTCGGGCCGGAGAACCTGGCCCTGCCGCAGCCCGAGATCGCAGCCCGGGTGGACTGGTGCCTCGACGTCACCGGCATGGACGGGATGCGCCACGCGGGGATCCCCACACTGTCCGGCGGGCAGAAGCAGCGCACGGCCATCGCGGCCACCCTGGCCATGCGGCCGCGAATCCTGGTGCTCGATGAGCCCCTGTCCGACCTCGACCCGGTGGGAGCCCAGGAAGTGCTCGGCACCCTCCGCCGGCTGGCCCGGGAGGAGGGCACCGGCGATGGTGATCATCGAGCACCGGGTGGACGAGGTCGTGCCCTGGGCCGACCGGGTCGTGCTGATGGACGACGGCCGGGTCGTCCTGGACCGGCCGCCGCGCGGCGCGTGGGATGACCCGGCCAGCCGTGGACCGACCACCGGCGTGGGCGTACCGGACGTGGTGCGGCTGGCCGCCGCGCTGCCCGACGCCTTCCCCGGCGGGGCTCGCCGCTGTCGGTGGAGGAGGCCGTGGCCGCGCTGGAGGACACCTGGTTCCCGGCGGCGCTGGCCCGGGCCAGCGGCGGACCGCCGGACCCATGCCGCTGACCGCGGGACCCACGCCGGGGCCGCCGCCGCCCCGGACCGCCGCAGGACAGCACCGGGGAGTGACCCCGGTGCTGTCCTGGGCGGACGTCAGCGTGACCTTCGGCGGCCGCAAGGCCGTGGACGACGTCACCCTGTCGGTCGGCGACGGCGAGTGGGTCGCCCTGATCGGCGCCAACGGCTCCGGCAAGAGCACGCTGACCGGCCTGACCGTCGGCTTGGGGAACCCCAGCGCCGGGGCGGTCCGCTTCCGCGGTCAGCCGGTCCGGCCGGGCAAGGTGTTCGAGCACGCTGCCCACGTCGCGCTGCTGCTCCAGGCGGCCGACGAGATGCTGTTCGAGGAGACGGTGCTGCGCGAGCTGGAGTTCGGCTTCAGGTTCCGGGCGCGGCCTGAGCATCCGGTGCTGGACGTGCCGGACGCCATCGAGTTCTTCGGCTTCGCCGGCCTGGAGCAGGCCAGCCCGTGGGAGCTCAGCCAGGGCGGCCGGCAGCGGCTCGCGCTGGCCGCGCTGCTGGTCGGCGCGCCGGGCGTGCTGGTCCTGGACGAGCCGACGACGGGGCAGGACGCCGACCACATGCGGGCGTTCCTGCACTTGCTCGACCGGATCCGGGACGCGGACCGGCCTGACCGTGCTGACCGTCACCCACGACATGCGCGGCGGTGGCCTGCCGGGCGTCGCGGGTCGTGCTGCTCGGGGACGGCCGGGTCCGGCTGGACGGCCCGGCCGGCCGCGTCTTCGCCCGGACCGACGAGCTGGCCGGCTGGGGGATCCTCGCGCCGCCGCTGGCCCGGCTCCAGTCGGAGCTGCTCGGCGGCCAGGCCGAGCGAAGTGCTGCTCACCGTCGAGGACCTGGTCGGCGGCCGTGCTACCGTACCAGCGGGCCGCTCGGCGGGAGCGGCGTGATGCCGGCCGCCTGATGTCGTCGCTGCTCGGTCCGGACCGTGGTCTCCTACCTGCTGGTGTTCGTGGTGCCGCTGATCCTGCCGGTCCTGTTCTTCAAGGTGGTCGGCCTCGGCGGGCTGCGCGAGCTGGTCACCTATGAGGCGCAGGGACACGCCGCTGCACCGGCTCGATCCCCGGCTGAAGGTGCTGTACCCGATCGCCATGGGAATCCTGAGCATCTTGCTGAGCTGGAAGTTCATGCTGATCGTGTTCGGCGCTGAGCATCCTGCCCTGGTTCTGGCTGCGGCCGTCCTGGCGGCGGGTGCGGGTGCTGATGGTGATGGTCGTCGGCCCGGCGCTGGCCGGCTTCTGGTCGCAGGGCCTGTACTACCTGCCGACCCCGCCGATCCACTTCCTCTACCAGTTCCCGTGGACGATCAGCTGG
This sequence comes from uncultured Actinomycetes bacterium, assembly GCA_963720645.1. Classification (GTDB taxonomy): domain Bacteria; phylum Actinomycetota; class Actinomycetes; order Streptosporangiales; family Streptosporangiaceae; genus RYN-230. Next base: position 44,577 of record CAVRFX010000001.1, read on the forward strand.
CTCGGCTCGCCCGGCATCACCGACCTACGGCATGGTCTTCGGGCTCGAGCAGACGGCGCGCGTGCTGGTCACCGTGTCGACCTCGATGCTGATCCTGGTCAGCACCGACGTCGGGGACTTCACCTGGGCGTTCGAGCGGTTCCGGATGCCGCCGCAGGTCGGGTTCGCGCTCACCGCCGCGCTGCGGTTCCTGCCCGAGCATGATCTGCCGGACGACGCTGGTGCTGCGGGCGGTCGAGCTGCGCGGCTACGACCTGTCCCGGCCGCGCTGGTTCCAGGTCGGCAGTGGCCGGACTACGTCCGCCGGCTGGGCCGGTGCGTGGTCCTGATCACGGTGCCGCTGCTGGTCGGCACGCTGCGCGGCACCACGACGATGGCCATGGTCGCCGACGCGCGCGGATTCGGGGCCAACCGCCGCCGCGGCTCGCTGCGCGTGCACCAGACCACGCCGGTCGACATCGGGGCTACGTGATCCTCGTCCTGCTCGTCCTGGGCGCATTGGTCCTCAACCACTTCCACATCGGTGCCCGCTACTACGGCTAAGCGGCCCGCTCCCGTCCACGCGGCCGACCGGGATCGCAGCAGCGAACCGGCCCGCATCGAACCCCTCCCCACAGAGGAGACCCGATGCGCTTCGACGCAGTCCTGTTCGACAACGGCGGCACCCTGACCCACCGGACCTCGCCCGTGGCCGCGGTCCGCGCGCTGGCGGCCCGGCTGGGCGTGGAGATCGCCGAGGAAGAAGCCGCCCGCTACTGGCGCCGGTCCAAGGAACACAGCCGGACCCTGATGGCCGAGAAGCGGCGGCGGCGCAACCTGTCCCGGGCCGATCACCGGGCGGCCTACGTGCACCGGCGTACGCGCCGTTCGACGAGATCGCGCCCGGGCTGGCCGACCTCATGTACGACGAGTGGAAGACCAACCCGCAGACGATGGTGCCGTATCCGGACGCCCCGCCGGTGCTGAAGTCGTTCTCCGCGGCAGGCATCCCGATCGCGCATCGTCAGCAACACCGGCTGGTCGCATCGACGCGGGCTACGCGGCGACGGGCCTCGACGCGTTCATCGGCACCTTCGTCCTGTCCTGTGATCTCGGCATCGCCAAGCCCGCTCCCGAGCCGTTCCTACTCGCCTGCGAGCGGCTCGGGGTGTCGCGCCGAGCGGACGCTGATGGTCGGCAACAACCGGCTGGCCGACTCGGGCTCGATCTGCGTCGGCTGCCATTGCCTGATCCTGCCGCCGGTGCCGCCCGGCGCGACCAGGGGCCTGCGCGCGGCTGCCGACATGGCGGGGATCCCCTGGGCCGAGTAGAGGCGGGTGTCCCTGGCCGGGTAGCGCGTGCCCCTGGGCCCCGGTCGCGGTATCCCCGGGCTGGCCAGCACCCGTACCTCCGGCGGCCGTTGAACACAGAATTCATCGGGCGTAGAATTCAACAAGCGGTGAAATAGATGCCGGGCGGGGCGGCGGCCGGAGGAGGCCCCATGTGGGCGATGATCGTGAAAGAGTTCCGGCAGCTGCGGCGTGACCGGCGCACGCTGGCGATGATGATCGTGCTGCCGGTGCTGCTCCTGGTCGTGTTCGGTTACGCGGCGAGCTTCGACGTGACGACCATCCCGACCGTGGTGGCCGCGGCCGGCTCGCCGCCCACGCGCCCCTGCGCGCGCCGTTCGAGGCCGTCCAGCGGGCCCCCGCGGAGGGTGCCTCGTGGGCGCGGACGACCAGCTGCGCGACGGCCACGCCGCCGTGGCCGTGGTGACGGGCGCCAGGGACCGTGATCCTGATCGACGGCAGCCAGCTGTTCACGGCCGCGCCAAGGCGGCGCTCGCCGCGCTGGCCGCGCGGTCCCGGCGCAGCCGGCTGCGGGGCCGGCCGCCGCAGGTCGGAGGTCCTCTACAACCCCGGGCTGAAGACGTCCTACATCATGATTCCCGGCCTGGCCGGCGTGGTCCTGCGTGTTCGTCGGCATCATCATCACCAGCCTCGGCGTGGTCCGGGAACGGCAGACCGGGACCCTCGAACAGCTCGCGGTCATGCCGCTGCGCCCGCGCGACGTGTTCCTGGGCAAGATCGTCCCGTACTTCGCCGTGGCCGCCGCGGACCTGGCCATCGTGCTGGCGGTCGGGGTGGCCCTGTTCGGTGTGCCGTTCCGCGGCTCCTATGCGGTGTTCGCGCTGGGCGCCCTGCTCTTCCTGTTCGTCACCCTGGGGATCGGCGTGCTGATCTCCAGCGTGTCCGAGAACCAGGGCCAGGCCATCCAGATGTCGTTCATGTTCACGCTGCCGCAGGTGCTGCTGTCCGGGCTGATCTTCCCGCTGTCCTCGATCGCGGCCGGGGTCCGCTGGATCTCCTACATCCTGCCGCTGACCTACTTCAACGAAATCTCCCGCGGGGTCATGCTGCGGGCCGAGCCGATCGGGCCGCTCTGGGCGCCGCTGCTGTTCCTGGCCCTGCTCGGCCTGATCGTGATGACCCTGGCCATGCTGCGCTTCCGCAGCTACCTCAGCCCGGCCAGGGGCGGGCGCAGCGGCCCGGCCGCGGCGCCCGGCGCGGCCGGCCCCGGCCCGGCGGCCGCGGCCGTGGGGGAGTCCCGGTGAACGCCGCCGCGCCGACCGGCGGTCCGCCGCCTGCTGCCCCGCCGCCCGGCGCGACCGGGCCCGGCGACCGCTGGGGCGCCCGCGGCGTGAGCGTCCGCTACGGTCACCGGCTGGCCCTGGACCACGTGACGTTCCGGGCCCGGCCCGGCCAGGTGAGCGCGGTCGTGGGCGGGGACGGGCGGGCCGGACCACGCTGCTGCGCTGCCTGAGCGGAGCCGTCGCGGCCAGTGAGGGGACGGTCGCGCGCCCGCCGCAGATCCAGATCGGGTACCTGGCCGCCGGCTCGGGCACGTACCCGGACCTGACCGTGGCCGAGAACCTGGCCTTCCGGGCGGCCGCCTACCGGATCCCGGCGGCGCGGGACCGGCCCGCGGGTCCGTGATTACCTGGAGCGGGCCGGGCTGCTGGACGCGCGGGACCGGCTGGCCGGGCGCCTGTCCGGCGGGATGCGCCAGAAGCTGGGTGTCATCGCCGCGATGCTGCACCAGCCGGCCCTGCTGGTCCTCGACGAGCCGACCACCGGGGTGGACCCGGTCAGCCGGGCCGACCTGTGGTCGCTGATCGCCCGGGCTGCCGCCGAGGGCGCCGCGGTGGTGTTCGCCACCAGCTATCTCGACGAGGCGGAACGCGCGGCGCAGGTGCTGGTCCTCGCCGGGGGCCGGGAGCTGGCCGCGGGCTCGCCGGAGCAGATCGTCGCGGCCATGCCCGGCCGCCTGTGGGCGGCCGGCGCGCGTCCGGCCGGCCCGGCCGGGGCGCGGTCGTGGCGGCGGGACGGCCGCTGGCGCGTCTGGCAGCCGGACGAGGCCGCGGACGCCCCCGCGGAGACCGCCCGCCCGGTCCAGCCCGACCTGCAGGACGCGGTCACGGTCGCGATCCTGGCCCGCGAGCATGACCCCGGCCGCTCCCGGACCTGCTCGCCAGGAAGGAACACTGATGGACCACACCATGCCGCTCGCGGAGTGCCGGGCGGTCAGCCGGCGGTTCGGCTCGTTCACGGCGGTAGACGGGGTGGACCTCCGGCTGGGCCGGGGTGAGGTGGTCGGGCTGCTGGGAGCCAACGGGGCCGGCAAGACCACGCTGATCCGGATCCTGCTCGGGCTGCTGCCCGCGACGTCCGGGGAGGTCCGGCTGTTCGGCGGCCCGCCGTCGCGGCAGGGCCGCCGGCGGGTCGGCTATGTGCCGCAGACCCTGGGGCTGTACGACGACCTCACGCCCGCCGAGAACCTGGCCTTCTCGGCGGCCGTGTTCGGCCGCGGCGCCCGGGCCGCGCTGCCCGGATCGCTGGGCGGCTACGGCGGGGTGCTGGTCCGTGACCTGCCGCTCGGGGTCCAGCGGCGGGTTGCGTTCACCGAGGCCCTGGCCCACCGGCCGGACCTGCTCATCCTGGACGAGCCCACCTCGGGCGTGGACCCGCTGGCCCGTGCCCGGCTGTGGGAGACGATCACCGACGCGGCCGGGGACGGTGCCGGGGTGCTGGTCACCACGCACTACATGGATGAGGCGGGGGAGTGCGGCCGGCTGGTGGTCATGGCCGCGGGCCGGGTGGTCGCCGCGGGCACGGCGGCGCAGATCACCGGGGACGCGCGGGTGAGCGTGGTCGAGTCCGGCCGCTGGGCTGAGGCGTTCGCCGCGCTGGAATCGGCCGGCCTGGCGGTCGCACTGGCAGGCCGGGCGCTGCGCGTGCCGGGGGCCGCCCCGGCTGCCGTCCGCAAGGCGCTGGGCCCGCTGCCCGCGCGGGTCAGCGAGGCCCCGGCCACGCTGGAAGAACGCTTCTTCGAGCTCACCGCGTCCGCAGGGAGCGACGTGGCCGCGCGGAGCGACGGCGGCCGCCCACCGGCCCGGAAGGAGGGCGGATGACGCCGCAGACCCCCGGGCGCACCGAACGCCGCGGCCGCCCGGAACGCGCCGGGCGCACCGAACGGCCCGGCCGGACGGGCCGGCGCGGCGGGGACAGCGGCACCCGGGAGGCGATCCTGGACGCCGCGCGGAAACGGTTCGCCGCCCACGGCTACGACGGTGCCACGATCCGCCGCATCGCTGCGGACGCGGGGGTGGACCCGGCCCTGGTCCACCACTTCTTCGGCACCAAGGAGCGCCTGTTCGCCGCAGCGGTGCGGCTGCCGGTGGTTCCCGGTGAGCTGATCAGCTCCGCGCTGGCCGCCGGGGCTGGTGATCCCGGGAGCAGCCTGGGGGAGCACCTCGTCCTGACCGCGCTGGCGGCCTGGGATGTCGCCGAGATCCGGGAAACGTTCCTGGGCCTGCTCCGCTCGGCCGCCACCAGCGAGCAGGCGCTGATCATGCTCCGTGAGTTCGTCACCGAGGCCATCGTGGGGCGGCTGTCGGCGGCCGCGGGCACGGCCGACCCCGCCCAGGCCCGGTACCGGGCCGCGCTGGTGGCCAGCCAGGTGGTGGGGCTCGGGATAGCCCGCCAGGTGCTCGGGCTGGAACCGCTGGCCGAGGCCGGCCGGGCGGAGCTGGCCGCGGCGGTGGGCCCGACGCTGGACCGGTACCTCCAGGGGAGACCTGGCGGCTGACCGGGTGGTGGCGCACGCCCCCGTGGCAACCACTTACTGGCCCTGGCGGCGAATTGCGGGTGAGTGGACATGTGCTTAAGGTGTCGCAGGGGGTTAAACAACGATGATGCGCAGATTTGCCGCAGAGTTGCTCGGCACCGGGTTGCTGGTCTTCTTCGGGGTCGGGGTCGCAACCCTGGATTTCGGGTTCAAATTTGACGGCGGCAGCGTCGCGGCCGGCGTGGTGGCCACGGCGCTCGCGTTCGGCCTGGTGCTGCTGGCGCTGGCCTACGTGCTCGGCCCGATCTCGGGGTGCCACGTGAATCCCGCGGTCACGCTGGGCGCCCTGGCTGGCCCGGCGCATCTCGCTCGCCGAGGCGGGGGTCTACTGGATCGCGCAGTTCGCCGGGGGCATCCTCGGCGCCCTGCTGCTGTGGGCGATGTTCTCCACGTCGCCCGGCTACAGCCGGGCGACGACGGGCCTCGGGCACCAACGGCTGGGGTGCCGCGTCCGACATCCACATCGGGGCCGGCGGCGCGTTCCTGGCCGAGGTGATGCTGACCGCCCTGTTCGTGTTCGTGGTCCTGGGGGTGACCGGGAAGTTCGGCAACACGGCCACCGCGGGCATGGTCATCGGCCTCTCGCTGACCGTGGTGCACCTCATCGGCATCCCGATCACCGGGACCTCGGTGAACCCGGCGCGCAGCCTGGGCCCGGCGCTGATCGTCGGCGGCACCGCGCTCAGCCAGGTGTGGCTGTTCATCGTGGCCCCGCTGGTTGGCGGGGCGATCGCGGCCGCCGTGCACTGGATTCTCTTCCCGCCGACACCCGGATCGGTGGATCCGGAGCAGGTCGCGCTCGCGGAGGCTGGTTCCGCGGAGCGCGGCACGGGCTGAGACGCAGCCCCGCGCGCGGCCGGCCCCGGCCGCGGCGCGCAGCCTTCATCCCGCCGCCGCAGGCGCCGCGGGACTCCGGCCAGGCCGGGCTCGCCCCGGGCCTACCGGATCTCCGCCCGGCCTAAGTTTGTCCCGTCCTGGCCGTAGTCCGCGCATCCTGTCTGGTCAGACCGCGTTTGACGTGTCAGGGTGTGCAGGAGGCCATCTCCATGGTCGCGCGCGGAGGGGCCGATGGGCAGGGACGTTCCAGCGATCACGGTGAGCCAGCAGGACCGCCGCCAGTACCGCGAAAAGGTGCGTCAGTGCCTGGACGTGCTGGCCCGGATGCTGCGGGATTCCTGGTTCGAGACCACCACCCGGCAGGTGGGTCTCGAGGTCGAGGTGAACCTGGTTGACGATTCGGGCACGGCGTCGATGCGCAGCCCGGACGTGCTGGACGCGATCGGTGACCCTTCCTGGGCTCCGGAGCTCGGCCGGTTTAATGTCGAGGTCAACATCCCGCCGCGGCCGTTGTGCGGCGACGCCCTGGACCAGCTGGAGGCGCAGCTGCTGGCCAGCCTGAAGCACGCCGACCAGCGGGCCAGGGACGTGGGCAGCCGGCTGCGCCATGGTCGGCATCCTGCCCAGCCTCCAGCAGGCCGACGTGAGCGAGGACGCCATGTCGGCGAGCCCGCGGTTCTGGCTGCTGAACGAGCAGATCTGCGCGGCCCGGGGGGAAGACGCGCGGATCGCCATCGACGGCCCGGAACAGCTGCTGACCCACGTGGGCAACATCATGGCCGAGGCGGCCTGCACCAGCGTGCAGTGTCACCTCCAGGTCAGCCCGGAGTCGTTCGGCAGCTACTGGAACGCGGCCCAGGCCATCGCGGGCGTGCAGGTCGCGCTGGGCGCTAACTCGCCGTTCCTGTTCGGCCGCGAGCTGTGGCGGGAAACCAGGATCACGCTGTTCCAGCAGGCCACCGACACCAGGCCGGAGGAGCTCCAGGTGCAGGGGGTGCGGCCGCGGGTCTGGTTCGGTGAGCGCTGGATCACCTCGGTGTTCGACCTGTTCGAGGAGAACATCCGCTACTTCCCGGCCCTGCTGCCCCTGTGCGCCGACGAGGACCCCCTGGCCGAGCTGAGCGGGGGGCCGTCCCGGAACTGTCCGAGCTGACCCTGCACAACGGAACCGTGTACCGCTGGAACCGCCCGGTGTACGCGGTCACCGACGGCCGCCCGCACCTGCGGGTGGAGAACCGGGTGCTGCCCGCCGGCCCGACCGCGGCCGACATCACCGCTAACGCCGCGTTCTACTACGGACTGGTCCGCGCGCTGGCCGACGCCGAACGGCCGATCTGGACCCAGATGTCGTTCGCGGCGGCCGGGGAGAACCTGACGGAGGCAGCCCGGCACGGCATCGACGCGTCGCTGTACTGGCCGGGCCTGGGCGTGGTGCCGGCGACCGAGCTCACGCTGCGGCGGCTGCTGCCCATGGCCCGCGAGGGCCTGGCCCGGTGGGGTGTGGAGCCGCGGCACGCCGACCGCTGCCTCGGCATCATCGAGCAGCGCTGCCTGGCCGGCCGGACCGGCGCGACCTGGCAGGCCGAGACCGTGCATCTGCTCGAGCGCCGCGGGCGGCTCGACCGGGGCGCGGCGCTGCGCCGGATGACCCAGCGCTACATCGAGCACATGCACACGAATGAGCCCGTGCACTCGTGGCCTGCCGGTTGCTGACCGGGCGCGGCCACGGACCAACGGCGGCCGCGCGGGGACCTTCGGCGTGACTGTGCTGGAGGGCACCGCAGGGCAGAATGACGGTAGGAGCGGTGTATACACAACCGCCCGCACCTCAGAGGTGGCGTCGACGATGCAGAACCGGCGCAGGATCATCATCGTGGCAGGCAGTGTCGTGGCGGCGTGCGTCCTGGTGCTGGGGGGCCTGCTCGTCATCCGGTCGCGGCCGGCGCCGGTCAGCCCGGTCACCCCGGTCAGCCCGGTCGCCCAGCAGCTGGTGTCCCCCTTCACCGGCAAGCCGGTCAAATCGCTCGGCCCGGTGCTGGCGGTGAAGATCGACAATATCGTGAACGCCCGGCCGCAGACCGGGCTGGGCCTGGCTGACATCGTCTACGTACTGCCAGTCGAAGGCGGGCTGAGCCGGTTCTGCGCGATCTTCTCCTCGCGCGTCCCGCCGATCGTCGGCCCGGTCCGCAGCGCACGCGACGACGACCTGCAGCTGATCCGCCAGTTCGGCCGCCCCGCCTTCGCGTACTCCGGTGCGCAGCCCCAGCTGCTGCCGGTGGTGGAGCGGGCCCGCATCGTCGATCTCTACGACGGGCGGGTCGGCGGCTACTACCGGGACAGTGAGCGGGTCGCCCCGTACAACCTGTACGCCCGCACCAGCCAGCTGCTCGCCGAAGCCCACGGGGCGAGCACCGCGCGGGACATCGGCTTCCGGTTCGGGCCGGCGCCGGCCGGCGGCGCGGTCACCGCGTCGCGGACGGTGGCGTACCCGGCTGCGTCGTTTACCTTCCGCTGGTCACCCCGCGAGGGCCGGTGGCTGGTCTGGATGGATGGCGCGCGAGCCATGACCACGGACCGCGGCCAGCTGGGCGCGCCCACCGTGGTGATCCAGTACACGCGGGTCGGCTCGTCACGCTTCCGCGAATGGGGCGGCCCGGCCCCGTACGCGTACAGCACCGGTGCGGGGCGGGCGGTGGTGCTGCGCGACGGGAAAGCGTGGCAGGCACACTGGTCGCGCCCGCACGGCTCGGGCGGCACCACGTTCACCACGGGTTCCGGGCAGCGGATGACGTTCGCCCGCGGGCAGGTCTGGGTCGTGCTCGCCTACGGCTGAGCGAGACGGGGCCCGGCAGGGTCAGGTCCGATGCGGCACCATCTCGCGGACGAAGCCCGCGGTGAAGCGAGACTCCTGCACGCGGTCTTCCGCGTCAGCGGGCTGCTTCCTGGCTCTCCGCGGGCAGGCTCTCCGCGGGCCAGCGGCGGCCGTGGGTCCAGTAGGCAGTGCGCCGGAGGCCAAGATTCGCCCAAGCCCGAATCAATTGCGCCCGCTAGCCCGCGGGTGCCTACTGATGCCATGCCAGGTGCAAGTGAACACACACGACGAGTGAAGATCGTCAACGCCAACTGGGTGGCCGGTCCGGACGGCGACCACGGCCGCTTCGAGATTCAGATCGTGACTGAGGACGACCAGTGCCATGTGGCCGCCCCGAGTGCTGCAGCAATCAACGCCCTGATCGCTTTGACTCAGGCAGACACCGTGCTGGCCTGGGATCCTGATGACCGCACGCTAATCGCAGCCAACCTCGTCGGCCGGATGCCATGGACCGAGCGCACCCAGTCAAGCTCGCCACCCGGCTGACGCCTGCTCATGCACGGTGCCCGTACATTAATCGAGTCTGCGCTCCGTCGAAGACAGCACTTTGAGACTTCTGTGGCACCGGGAACGCAGCCTGTTCTGCGCGGCGGGCTGGCTTTAGCCCGAACACGGGCAGCACCCGCCACGGGCCAGGCCGGCCAGGGTGGCCAGTTGCTTGGCCACCAGCACCGGGTGGCGCCCGGGCAGCACCGCCACCCCGGTACCACCTTCAGGCGGGACGTCCGGGCCAGCGCGTGAGCCATGCCGACGAACGGGTCAACCAGCGATCCGTAGACCATCTCCCGCAGCCACAAGGAGTCGACCCCGGCCGTCTCCAGGGCGTCCACCGCTGCGGCGAACTGATCCGGGACACCGGCCTGGCCGAGGGAGACGCCGATTCGGACTTTCATGCCGCTATCCGATCACACACCGCCGGACCTCAGAGCGTCCCGGGCGGGGCGGCTCCCCGCGCTCACTAGTGCCAGCGGCAAACAGATCAGCTGGCGGCTTGCCTGTGCCGCGCAGTGGTCAGTATTCAGTTGCCGTCGACAACCACCTGCTCTAACGTCACCCGTGCGCTGATGGCTAAGGTGGATACGGCGCGGAGCAAAGGAGACAGCGTGGAGCGCACAGTTCGCACCCCGGACGGCCGGACGCTGGCTGTCGAGGAGGCTGGCGATCCCGCTGGCCGACCGGTCCTGGTCCACATGGGCACGCCAAACTCCAGGCACCTGTTTGGCCCGAACGTGCGGGACGCCGCCGCCCGTGGGCTGCGGCTCATCAGCTACGACAGGCCGGGCTACGGAGGGTCCTCGCCGCAGCCGGGGCGCACCGTCGCCGACTGCGCCGGCGATGTCCGCACGATCTGCGCTGAGCTCGGCATCGATCGGCTGGCAACGTGGGGCATCTCAGGCGGCGGCCCGCACGTGCTCGCATGCGCTGCCCTGCTCCCGGACCTGGTGACCGCCGCCGCCTCGCTCGCCTCCCCGGCCCCCTACGGCGCTGAAGGCCTTGACTATTTCGCCGGCATGGGCCAGGACAACGTGGATGACACCCGCCTGTTCCTCACCGACGAGGCTGCGGCCAGGGCAAAGACGGACAAGGACCGGGAGGAACTCCTGGCCACGTCGCCAGAGGATGCGGCCAAGGCGATTGAATCGCTCCTCACGCCGACAGATGCCGCGGCCCTGCGCGGCGAGCTAGCCGAATACCTGACCTCCTCCCTGCAGGACGGTCTGGCGCCTGGCAGCCAGGGATGGTGGGACGACAACTGCCTGGTCAGGCCGTGGGGGTTCGACCTGGCCGCCATCACTGTCCCGGCCCTATTGCTGCACGGCAGGCAGGACATGTTCGTGCCGTTCGGCCACGGCGAATGGCTGGCCGCGCACATTCCCGGCGTCGAGGCCCGGCTGCTCGACGACGATGGGCACCTGACGCTCCTGCGGAATCGGGTACCCGAGGTGCATGCCTGGTTGTCAGAACACCTCTAGCGCTCCGGCGAACCCCTGCCTCGCTGCCGGCCAGAAGGCCAGGGCCACCAGTGCGATTCGCTGGAACTGGCCAACGCGTCGCAGCCGTGCCCCGGCCCGCTGGTGCTCAGGCCGGGGGCTGGGCGATGTCCGCCACTGTCGCCCGTACCGCCTGGACCAGGTCCCCCGGGGCGATCTCGATCTCCAGCCCGCGGCGGCCCCCGCTGCAGAAGATGGTGCCGAAGCCGAGGGCTGAGGAGTCGATCACCACGGGCAGCCGCTTGCGCTGCCCGAGCGGGGAGATCCCGCCCAGCACGTAGCCCGTGGCCCGCTCCGCGTCAGCCGGGTCGGCCATGGCCGCCTTGCGGCCGCCCGCGGCCGCGGCCAGCGCCTTGAGATCGAGCGGGCTGCCCACCGGGACCACGCCGACCGTCAGCGCGCCGTCCACCTGGGCGACGAGGGTCTTGAACACCCGTTCCGGCGCGACCCCCAGGACGTCGCTGGCCTCCTGGCCGTAGCGCCCGCCGGGGGTCGTGCTCGTACACATGCACGGTGTGCGCGATGTGCTGCTTGGCCAGCAGCGCGGTCGCCGGGGTGCCACGTCCTGCCACGGTGAGCAACTCTAGACGCAGCCGCGCCTGACGGCCGCGCCGGTGCTGACCCGCCCGCCGGTGCTGACCCGACCCGGCGGCTACCCAGGCTCGTACCCGGCGGGCACCCCGAGGGCCGAGGCCTCCGGGCCGAATGACCTCACGTAGCCCGGATGCACCTCCGCCCAGAGGCTCCGCGGCGGCCCGGGTGCGTGGTCCAGGTGACTGGCCAGCGACTCCAGGCAGACGTGCCAGCCCGCCGCGTCCCGGGCCGCCTTGCCGAGCTCGCCGAACGTATCCAGCAGCGTCAGCGTGCAGCCCGTGCCACGGGGAGCGATCTCCAGCCGGATCACATCCGGGCCCCAGCAGAACTCCAGCAGCGACGGGGGCTCGCAGGCGATGACCTCGCCGCCGAAGTCCGGGCCGCGACCCTGCGGGTCGGAGAACGTGAGCGGGGCGCCGGCCACCCAGTCGCCGGTGATCCGCTGCGGGAACCAGGCCTCCAGGTGCCCGGGCTCGGTGATGGCCTGCCACACCCGCGAGACGGGATGGTCCAGGTCCCGGGTGAAGCGCAGCCGCCAGCGCGCAGGCCTGCTCCAGCGTGCCCTTCATCAGCGTGTCCTCCGTTGTCCCTCGTCCTGGCCGGGCTGATCCCGGGCCATCTCGCCGAGGTGCGTCTCCAGCCGGTCCAGGCTGGCGTCCCACGCCCAGCGGTAGGGGGCCAGCCAGGCGTCGAGCTCACGCAGCGGCTCCGCCCGGAGCCGGTACAGCCGCCGCTGCTCGTCCACCCGGGCTTCGACCAGCCCCGCCTCGCGCAGCACCCGCAGGTGCTTGGACACCGCGGGCTGGCTCATCGCCAGCACCGCGACCAGTTCCCCGACGGAGCGCTCGCCGTCCCGGACGAGGTCGAGGATCCGCCGCCGCTGGGGCTCGGCCAGCACCCCGAACACCGTGCTCATGGTGGCTAGGATGCGCGATCAGGCATATAACTGTCAAGGTATATACGAGGGAGGCCCCGGGGCGCGCCGGGGGTGGGCAGGGGACGGGGTCGGGTGGCAGGGTGGGGGGTGGACTACGTGCTGGCGCAGGTGAACGTCGGACGGCTGCGGGCGCCGCTGGACAGCCCGGAACTCGCGGGCTTCGTGGCCGCGCTCGGCCCGGTCAACGCGGCGGCGGACGCCGCGCCCGGGTTCGTGTGGCGGCTGCAGACCGAGGACGGGAACGCCACCGCGGTCCGCGCATTCGAATGGGACGAGGCGGGCAGCGCCGGGATCATCGTCAACCTGTCGGTCTGGGAGTCGCCGGAGGCGCTGGCCGCCTTCGTCTACTCCGACGTCCACCGGCGGGTGCTGGCCCGGCGCCGGCAGTGGTTCGAGCGGATGGCCGAGGCGTACACGGCGTTGTGGTGGATCCCCCGCGGGACCGTGCCGGGCACGGGCGACGCCGAGGACCGGGTGCGCCGGCTGCGGGCGCAGGGCCCGACCGCGGGGGCGTTCACGCTGCGGGTGCTGTTCCCGCCACCGGGGGGCGATGGCCTGCCCCAGGCCGGGCGGCAGGACTGGGCCTGCCCGGTCTGACCCCGCTTCCGCCGCGGGCCGCCTACGACCGCTCGCGCTCGTCGTCATCATGCTGGATCCGGTCCAGCGCGACGGCGATGGCCAGGAACAGGACGTCGTCCTGGCCCGGGGCCGGAACGTACCCCAGCTACCAGGCGCGCGCGGGATGAAACTCCTCAGCCCGTGGTGTACCGGCGCAACCCCACCGCGTACTCGCAGCCGGCCGCCAGGCCCGTGTAGCCGGCCATGTTCCGGAGGAACTCGTCCGGGTCGAAGTCACGGCCCAGCCCGTCGAGGTAGGCCTTGTGCTCGCGCAGCGAATCCACCCCGGCGCCGATCGTGGCGGTCACGTCCACGTAGTGGGTGGGCTCCGCCACGGCGGCCACGTAGACCTCGGTCGCGCCGCCCCAGGCCGGCCCGGCATCGGTGAACACCCAGGGGTTCGCCGCGTCCCGGGCGGCGTCCAGCACGGCCAGCCCGACCGCCCGATGGTCGGCGTGGTTGACCATCCCGCTCTCGCCCCAGGTCAGGTCGAAGTTCATGGTGATGACGATGTCGGGGCGCTGCTCGCGGAGCACGGCGGCCAGGTCGCGGCGCAGCGGCAGGCCGTACTCCAGCAGGCCGTCCGGATGGTCCAGGAAGCGCACCTCGTGCACGCCGACCACGGCGGCGCTGCGCCGTTCCTCGTCCTCACGCAGCGGCCCGACCTCATCCGGCGCCATCCCCTGGATGCCCGCCTCGCCCCGGGTCGCGAGCAGGTACGCGACGTGCTTGCCCTGGCCGGTCCACCGGGCCACCGCGGCCGCCGCGCCGTATTCCAGGTCGTCCGGATGCGCGACCACCGCGACCGCCCGGTTCCAGTCCTCCGGCATCGGCTCCATCGGCCCGCCTCCCCATCGTCACGCCCGCCGGCTGCTCAGCCGGGAGCCTGGTCCTCAGCCAAGACCTTCCGGATCACGGCCGCAAGCTCTGCGGGCCAGATCACCTCGGCGGTCGAGTCCAGCTCGGCCAGCGTCCACCAGCGCCAGGCGGCGATCCCGTCGGAGGCGTGCATCTGCGCCACGTCTCCGAGCGCGCGGCCCGGCTGGTCGGTGCGGGCCAGGTAGTGGCGCTCGTGCTGGCGCACCAGGCGGCCACCGTGCTCCATGGTCAGGGTGCGCTCGAGCACCTCGCGGCCGAGCGGGATGTCGGTCCAGCCCGTTTCCTCGGCCAGTTCCCGGACGGCGGCAGCGGCGTAGTCCTCGCCAGGATCCAGCCCGCCGCCGGGCGTGGTCCAGTGCCGGCCGTTGGGTAGCGCGTCGTCGTACCGCATCAGCAGCACCCGGTCGCCGGGGTCGAGCAGGATCACCCGGCCCGCGTGCCGCTCGGGCAGCGCGGCGCCTCGTGCCGTATCGGGTTCAGCCACGCCGAGCATTCTAGGTCCGCTCCGGTGCTGCCCTATTTCAGCAGGTGCCAGGCTCGCTACTGTGGTGGCGTGGCAACTCATGTCGCCCTGCTGCGGGGGATCAACCTTGGCGGGCACAACAAGGTCGCGATGGCTGAGCTCCGCGACCTGGTCAGCTCGCTCGGGCACGAGGACGTCGCCACCTACATCCAGAGCGGCAACGTGGTCTTCACTACCAGCGAGACGGATACCGCGAAGCTGGCGGCGGCGCTGGAGGACGCCATCGGGGAGCGGCTCGGGGTGCGGTGCCGGGTCATCGTGCTGTCCCGGTCCGAGCTGGCCCAGATCGCCCGGGACAACCCGTATCAGGACGAGCCCAACCTCAAGGCCGTGCACGTGGTGTTCCTGCCCGACGCGCCGGCGCCGGAGATGATCGCCAGCGTGGCCGAGGCCCAGGACACGGTGGCGCGCAAGGGCAGCCGGGACACGGCCCGGTACGTCGGGCAGGCCCTTTTCCTGCACACGCCGGACGGCTTCGGGCGCAGCGAGCTGGCCACGCTGCTGACCCGGGCGGCCCGGCCGCTGTCGGCGAAGGGCGCGGGCACCGCCCGGAACCTCGCCACCGTGCGCAAGCTGCTCGACATGTCCGGTTCCTGATGCCGGGTAGACCGCCGCCTCAGGCTCCGCAGTCTCCCCTGGCCCCCGGCCAGATCACGCTCGGGCAGCCGCGGGGACGGTGGATCATCGCGGCTACGGTGCTGGGGTCGAGCATGGCCATGCTCGATTCCACGGTGGTCAACGTGGCCCTGCCGACCATCGGCCGGGAACTGCACACCTCCCTGGCCGGCCTGCAATGGGTGGTGACCGCCTACACGCTCACGCTGGCCGGGCTGATCCTGCTGGGCGGGGCGCTCGGGGACCGGTTCGGCCGCCGCCGCGTGTTCCTTGTCGGCGTGATCTGGTTCGCGATCTCGTCGGCCCTGTGCGGCGTGGCCCCGGACATCGGGGTGCTGATCGCGGCCCGGGCGCTGCAGGGCATCGGCGGGGCGCTGCTCACCCCCGGGTCGCTGGCCATCATCCAGGCGGCGTTCGCGGCCGACGACCGGCCCCGGGCCATCGGTGCCTGGTCCGGGCTCGGGGGCGTGGCCGGCGCGATCGGCCCGTTCCTCGGCGGCTGGATCGTCGGCTCGATCGGCTGGCGCTGGATCTTCCTGCTCAACCTGCCGCTCGCCGCGGCGGTGCTCATCGTGAGCATGCGGCACGTCCCGGAGACCCGGGACCCCACCGCCCAGGGCCGCTTCGACATCGCCGGCGCGGTACTCGCCGCCCTGGCCCTGGCGGGCATCACCGACGGGCTGATCGAGGCACCCTCGTCCTCCCTGCCCGCCTCCGTGATACCGGCTCTCGCGGGCGTGGCCGCCGGGGTCGCGTTCGTCCTGCTGGAACGACGGCGCGGCCGCCACCCGGAGCGCGTCCCGCCGATGCTGCCCCTGGGGATCTTCTCGTCCCGGCAGTTCACCGCCATCAACGTGATCACGTTCGTCGTGTACGGGGCGATGGGCGCGGTGTTCTTCCTGCTCGTGCTCACCCTCCAGGTGGTCGCGGGCTTCACGCCGCTGCAGGCCGGGATCTCGCTGCTGCCCTCGACCGCGGCCTTGCTGCTCCTGTCGTCGCGGGCGGGGGCGCTGGCCCAGCGCTTCGGGCCGCGCTGGCTGATGACCGGGGGGCTGCTGCTCGCGGCGGCCGGGCTGGCGCTGCTCACCCGGATCGGGCCGCACACCTCGTACGTGGCCGACGTGCTGCCCGCCGTGCTGCTGTTCGGCGTGGGCCTGTCCCTGACCGTGGCCCCGCTCACCGCCACCGTGCTGGCCAGCGCGGACGAGCGGCACGCCGGCGTGGCCAGCGGGGTCAACAACGCCACGGCCCGGGCCGCGGGGCTGCTGGCCGTGGCGGGCCTGCCCGCCGCGGTCGGGCTCAGCGGCGATGCGCTGCACGTGGCATCGTCGCTGGAGCTCGGGTTCCGCGAGGCCATGCTCATCTGCTCCGGCCTGATGGTCCTGGCCGCGGCCGGATCGGCGCTCCTGGTCAACAACGACGTGCTCCGGCCATCGCCCGGCGAACGGGTGGCGATGCCGGAATGCCTGACCAACTGCGCCCTCGGTGCCCCGCCGCTGGAGCCGGGACCAGGGGAGCCGGGGCTGCGCGTGCGCGCCGCGCCACGCGCGGACTCCCACTAAGCTTCTAGGACACCTATTTCCACACGGAGAGTCCCCGCGCATGCACTGGTCACAGATGTTCATCCCGACCCTGCGGGAGGACCCGGCGGACGCGGGGGCACCAAGTCACCGGCTGCTGCTGCGCGGCGGTTACATGCGCCAGCTGATGGCCGGGCACTACTCCCTGCTGCCGCTGGCCGTCCGGGTCCGGGCCAAGGTCATCGAGATCATCCGGCAGGAGATGAACGGGATCGGCGCGCAGGAGGTCCTGCTGCCCGACATGCACCCGGCCGAGATCTGGGAGCGCAGCGGCCGGTGGGAAATCATGGGCGAGGAGATGTTCCGGCTCACCGACCGGAAGGGGGCCCGGCTCGCGCTGGCCATGACCCACGAGGAGATCTTCGCGGTCCTGGCTACCGAGCTGAACTCGCACAAGCAGCTGCCGCAGGCCTGGTACCAGTTCCAGACCAAGTTCCGGGACGAGCCCCGGCCCCGCGCCGGGCTGATCCGCACCCGCGAGTTCACGATGAAGGACTCCTACAGCTTCGACCTCGACCGGGTCGGGCTGGACGCGGCCTTCGACCGGCACTACGGCGCCTACCTGCGCATCTTCGAGCGGCTCGGGATCCCCGCCATTCCCGTCGAAGCCTCCAGCGGGACGATGGGCGGCAGCGACTCCACCGAGTTCATGTGTCCCTCGCCCTCCGGCGAGGACCTCGTCGTGTACTGCCCGGCCTGCCACTACGCGGCCAACATCGAGAAGGCCACCTCCCGGCTGGCCGACGTGGCCGACGGTCCCGGCCTGGATACCCCGCAGCGGTTCGACACCCCCGGCGTGCGGACCATCGAGGACCTGGCCACCGGCTACGACGCGCCCGCGACGCGGCAGATCAAGACGCTCGTCTACGTGCTGGACGGCCAGCTCACGCTGGTCCTGATGCGCGGCGACCACGCGCTCAACGAGCAGAAGCTGATCGACGCGACCGGGGCGAGCGCGATCCGACCGGCCCAGCCGGACGAGATCAGGGAGGCGCTCGGCGCGCTGCCGGGCAGCCTGGGCGCGGTCGGGGTCCGCGGGCTGCCGATCGTCGCGGACCGCGCGCTGGAGGGTCGGCGTGACATGGTCACCGGGGCCAACGTCGACGACATGCACCTGCGCGGCGT
Organism: uncultured Actinomycetes bacterium; assembly: GCA_963720645.1. Taxonomy (GTDB): domain Bacteria; phylum Actinomycetota; class Actinomycetes; order Streptosporangiales; family Streptosporangiaceae; genus RYN-230. Next base: position 62,314 of record CAVRFX010000001.1, read on the forward strand.
GGAGGTGGCCCGGGACATCGCCGTGGGCCAGTGGGCCGACCTGCGTGAGGTCGCTGCGGGCGAGGCCTGCCCGCAGTGCGGGAACCCGCTGGAGCTGATCGAGGCCATCGAGGTCGGGCACATCTTCAAGCTGGGTGACCGCTACTCCAAGGCGTTCGGGGCGACCGTGCTCGGCCCGGACGGCAAGGCCGTCCCGCTGATCATGGGCAGCTACGGGATCGGGGTGGAGCGCGCGATGGCCGCCATCGTCGAGGGCCACCACGACGAGCGCGGCATCGTGTGGCCGCTGAACGTGGCGCCGTTCACCGTGGTGGTGACCGTGGCCCAGTCCGAGGACGCCGAGGTGGCCAAGGCCGGAGCGGCCCTCTACGACCAGCTGGCCGCGGCCGGCTTCGAGGTCATCATCGACGACCGGGCCGAGCGGGCCGGGGTGAAGTTCCGCGACGCCGAGCTGGTCGGCATCCCGTACCGGGTCACGGTGGGCAAGCGCGGGCTGGCCGAGGGCATGGTCGAGCTGACCGAGCGGGCTACTGGTGAGACTCGGAAGGTCGCGCCCGACGAGGTGGCCGCTCAGCTGGGTGCCCTGACCGGGAGGAGCTGAGCCCCGCACGGTTCCGGGTGGCCAGCAGGCTGGTCACCGTGACCACGGCCAGGACGCCGCCGATGACGCACAGGGACACCCAGGTGTCGATGTGCGGCACCGGCACGGGGCCGACCCGGTGCACCCCCGAATCCGCGAGGGCCTCGGCGATCAGCTTCACCCCGATGAACGCGAGGATCGCGGACAGTCCCGCGGTCAGGTGCACCAGCCGGTCCAGCAGCCCGCCGATCAGGAAGTACAGGTGGCGCAGGCCCAGCAGGGCGAACACGTTCGCGGCCAGCACCAGGTAGGGATCGCGGGTCAGGCCGAAGACCGCCGGGATGGAGTCCATCGCGAACACGACGTCGGCGCCGGCGATCGTGGCGATCAGGATCAGCAGCGGGCCGTGCGGATGCCGCATCAGGCGGCCGGCCAGCCCGCGGCGCGCGATGGCCGGTTCCGGCGCCTTGGACCGGGAACCCGCCGGGTCCGGGGGCCCGCCGCGGCCCGCGGCCATCCGCACCGCCGTCACGAGCAGCACCGCCCCGAAGATGTACAGCACCCAGTCGAAGCGGTTCAGCGCGGCCGCCCCCGCCGCGATGAACACGGCGCGCAGCAGCAGGGCGAGGCCGATCCCGGCCAGCAGGACCCGGCTGCGCAGCCGGCCCTCCACTCCCGACCGGCCGATCAGCAGGACGAACACGAACAGGTTGTCCAGGGACAGGCTGTACTCGGTCAGCCAGCCCGCGTAGAACTGGCCCGAGGCGCGCGGGCCGGCCACCCCGGCGAGGGCCAGGCCGAACAGCGCGCCCAGCGCGACGACTCCCGCCGTGCACAACGCCGCCTCGCGCAGCCCTGGCTCCCGGCCACGACTGCGCGAGGCGTGAATCACATCGGCCGCGGCGACCGCGAGGACCACCGTGAGCGCGACTCCCCATAGCCACAGGGGCACATGGAAGGCGTCGTGCATCAAGGTGGCTCCTCTCGGAGGGTCAGCGTGGCCCGGGGCCGGCCCCGGCGGTGGCCGACCGCAGGGCGCCGAGATGGGCGGCCCGGGCGAAGTCGGCCGGGGTGAGCAGCCCCGCCAGCTCACCGCTCGGGCCCAGGACCAGGGCGTGCCCGGTGGTGTGCAGGGCGGCCGGGCTGGCCGGACCCACGCTCACCCGGGCCCGCAGTTCGGTCAGCGGCTCATCAAGCGTGGTGAACGTCAGGTAGGCGACCGGGGTGGCGACCTGTGACAGCCGGGTGCCGTCGCGCCGGTCGGCCGGCACCGCCAGCAGCTGGGTCAGCGTCATCAGGCCGGACAGCTGGCCGTCGAAGTCCCGCACCGGGTACGCGGTCGTGCCCAGGCGGGCCAGCCCGTCCCCGCCGCCCTCCGCCAGGCTCTGCTCCAGGAAGGCCTGGACCGTCTGCCAGCCGCGGGCGGTGGGGGCCAGCCCGCCATCCGACGGGAGGATGTCGCGGACGCGCACCCCGGCCAGCGCCGCTGAGGTGCGCACCTGGCTGGCCTCGGCCCGGGAGGCCCCGATCATCAGCAGGCCCATCAGCCCGAACCAGAGGCCGGTGAGATGACCGAGCATCAGCGCCGTCACCCCGGCAGCGGTCAGGATCGCCCCGCTGACCTGGCCGAAGCGGGCCGCGATCAGCCCGGCGCGGGTGGAATCGCCCGAGCGCGCCCACGCTAGCGCTCGGACGATCCGCCCGCCATCCAGCCCCGCTCCCGGGATCAGGTTGGCCACGGCCAGCAGGCCGTTGATCCAGGCCGCTGCGGCGGCCACGGCGGCAACCAGCAGGCCGGCGCCGAGCACCGGCAGGAAGATGGCCCCCGCCACGCCCACCAGGCCAAGTACCAGGCTGGTCAGCGGTCCGGCGGCCGCGACCCGCCACTGGGCGCCGGGGCCGGGCAGCTCCTGCTCTGCGGTCGATCCGGGCTGCAGGGCCCGGCCGTGCCGCAGCCCGCCGAAGAGGCCGACGGTGACCGGCACGCTGAGGCCGTAGCGCCGGGCCATGATCGAGTGCGCCAGCTCATGCGCGACCATGCTGCCCAGCAGGACGACGACCACGCCCGCAGCCGCGGCCAGGTAGCCGGCCACCGACCGGCCCGGGTCGATCGCAGGCAGCGTGAGGGCGCCGAACCCGGCGGCCAGCACCCCCAGCAGGTACGCGCCAGGGGTGAGCGTGACCGGTATCCCGGCGATGCGGAAGCCGCCCCGGCGGGCGGGATCCGGGGAGGATCCGGACGGCCCGGAAGGCCCGGGCTGCCGGGCGGGCGGGCCAGCGGGTGCGCCCGATGACGGGCGGATCATGGTCACTGCAGTCTCCTCAGGGCGCCGGGGTCAGTCCTGCCGTCGCCTGCCACCACTATCCATTGCCGGGACGATGCCGTCATCGGCTGCTACCGGCTAAGATCACACCCATGAACTTGCCGGTTCCCGGCAATTTCAGCCGGAGTTTAGGGGCAGCCGGGATGAGCCAGCGCGACCGGGACGAACGTGACGGGACGGCCGCACCTGCCGGGGCTGACGGGGTGGCCAGGGCCAGCGGGACCTACGCGGTCAGTGGGACAGACCGGGCTGGCGGGATCACAGAGGACGCGGGAGCGGTCGACCTGGACGCGATCGCCCGGGCGGCGAGCCGCGAGGCGGGCGGCGTGCCCCCGGACCTGCTGGCCGGGTACCTGCCCGCGGCGGCGGACGCGGCCCGCACCGGGCGCCGCCTGGCCACCGTGGAACTGGCCCAGTACGGCCGGGCGGGGGAGCGGGCCGCGGAGAGCGGGGTGGCCCTGCGCGGCCTCGTCGACCTGTACCTGTCCGCGACCTGGCGGTTGTGGCGGGTAGTGCCCGGCCCGGCCGATCTGCGGGCGGCCGGGCTCGGGGTGCTGCGGGCCGCCGACGACGCGGTCGCGGCCGCGGCGGAAGGCTTCGAGCGGGCGCACCTGTCGATCGCGCGCCGCGAGGAGGCCGAGCGCCTGGAGTTCATCGACGACCTCCTGTCCGGCCGTGATGCCGCCGGCCTGCTGGTCCGCGGCGAGCGGCTCGGGCTGCGGCTGGCCGGGCCGCATCTGGTCGTGCTGGCCCAGTACGCGGCGGGGGTGCATGCGACCCGGCCGCTGGGCAAGGACATCGACCGGCTGGTCGCCGAGGCGGCCGCCCCGGCCCCCTCGCTGACGATCACCCGGGGCGGCGGCTCGTCGCCGTGACCGGGGTGAGCGACGGTGGCGAGGCCAGCCGGGTCGCCGTGGCCCTGGCCCGGGCCCTGGCCCGCGGCCACCCGGATCCGATGCCGGACGAGCCGCGGCCCTGGCGGGTCGCGTTCGGCCGCCCCTATCCGGGGCCGGGCGGCGTGCGGCGGTCCTACGACGAGGCGGGTGACGCACTCGACGTGGCGGACCGCCTCGGCATGCCCGACCCGGTGGTGGACGCTTCCGACCTGCTCATCTACCAGGTCATCCTGCGTGACCGGGCGGCCATCACGGACCTGGTCGGCGCCCTGCTCACGCCGCTGGCGCAGGCGCGGGGCGGGGCCGGGCCCTTGCTGGCCACGCTGGCTGAGTACTACGCGTCCGGCGGGGTCGCCGCCGAGGCCGCCCGCCGCCTGCACCTGTCTGTCCGGGCGGTGACCTACCGGCTGGCCCGGGTCAGGGAACTCACCGGCCGGGACCCGGCCGACCCGGCACAAGGACTGGCGCTGCAGGTGGCGGTCATCGGGGCCCGCATGCTCGACTGGCCCGCCGTGCCGCTCGAGGCCTGATGCCTGAGGGCGGCCCGGCGGCGGACGGTTTTCGTTGCGGAGAATTTTGTGGTCAGCTGCCGCCGGTGCCGTGCAGCGCGTCGATGTCCTGGCGCAGCGCGGCGATGTCGAGGCTGGCCGCCCGGGCGTTATTGAATAGTTCCGCGGGCGGCTTAACCGGCAGGCGGCCACGAAGGCCAGCGGGTCGGATATCAGGCATGGTGGTATTTCCCCGTTCGATGCGGCCGATATGTGCTTGGTGCATGGCGTGACCGGCGCTCGTCGAACCTGGTTATCTGTCCAGACAGGCCTCGCGGCCAGGCTCATCTTGGCAGAGCCGGCGGGGCCGGCCATTCCCATTTTCCTGGCATAAGCGGCACCGGGATTTAATGGCCGCGAAACAGCGGGCGGCTGGACGGGGAAAGCGGCGGTATGCGACGAGCCCGCCACCCTGGGGGTGGCGGGCCCGGCTCAGGCTGGGTTAGCTCTGGGTGTCGCTGTGCTCGTGGTCGTGGTCGTGCTCGTGCTGGTCCTGGGCGATGCTCGCCCGCACCTCGTCCATGTCGAGTTCCCGGGCCTTGGTGATGAGCTCCTCCAGCGCCTGCTCCGGCAGTGCGCCCGGCTGCGCGTAGAGGACGATGTTGTCCCTGATCACCATCAGCGTGGGAATGGACGAAATGTTGAACTGCTGGGCCAGTTCCGTCTCAGCGTCCGTGTCCACCTTGCCGAACACCGCGTCCGCATACTTCTCCGACGCCCGGTCAAAGACCGGCGCGAACATGCGGCACGGGCCGCACCAGGAAGCCCAGAAGTCCACCAGAACCATGTCCGCGCCGCCCACGACGGACTCAAAGTTCTGGCCCGTCAGTTCGACCGTAGCCATGGAGTTCTCCTCGTCTCAACGGGTACCCGCTGCGGGATACCCTCCAGGGTATGGAAACCACGTGGGCCCGGTCCCCATTCCCTGAGGCCCCCGGCCATGTTCCCTGGCGGTTGTAGCGAACTCCGGCCCCGGGTTATGCCCGATGTACCCGGTCAATGTGGCCGGTACCCGGCCGGCCTGCCGCAGGTGCGGCTAGAAACGCCAGCGCGTTGCGCCTCCGGGGGCGACGGTGCCCAGCGCTGTGGCCGTCCGCGGGGTGAGCTGGTACACGTGCCAGGGCGGCGGGCCGGCCGAGGGTGCGCTGATCAGACCGCCGCCCGGGTCGCTGCGGAACCCGGCACCCAGCGCCAGAACCTCATCACCTGGCTGCACGGCCGTTCGCGGTAACGGCCGCCTGCGCTCCCGGCACGGGCGGGATCTGGGGCCTCATCGGCTCTGCCCGCCCCCGCTCGTGAAGCTGCGAGCCTCGTCCGGGTCCCGGAAAGCCCGCATCGCGACGACCTGGCCCTGGCGCAGCGTGAGCACCAGATAATTCCGGTCGTTGCCCTGCCAGGCGCGGTGCTGATCGGCCCCGGGGGTATGGACGGCCACCATCACCTTGTCGCCGCAGCAGACGATCTCCTCCAGCTCCGAGTTCACGCCCCGGTCAGCCTGCCGGCCCAGCGCCCAGGCCAGCTGGTCCCGCCCGTGGCAGACCTGCGGCTGCGGATTCTCGAAGCCGGGATCGAGATAGGTCCACTCCAGGTCAGGATGAACCAGCTCCAGCAGCCTCGTCACATCACCCTGGCCGTAAGCCTCATAAGCGCTGCGGACCAGAGCCTCATTCTCCTCAGACATGACCCCTCCTGGCCGTCAGTGAGATCCCAGGACTCACGGGGGCCGGCGGCCCCCGCCGCCAGGCGGCGCGCGCGCCGCAGCCGGTTCCCGGTCGGCGCGGCGAGGGGATGGCACATGGCGACCCGGCCGCTGGCGTGGCACACCGGCGGCCCAGACCCGGGGGCCCGCAGCTCAGGCTCAACCGAACGGACGCACCCCCTCAGTATCCACCCCGGCCCGGCCGCCGGAAAGCCATGCGGATTAGCCTTAGCGCGATGAACACTGCCGCGCCGCCCGCCGGGAATCTCTACCTCGTCGTCGGATATGACGGCTCACCTCCTGCCACCCGGGCGCTCGACGCCGCCGTCAGGCTGCTGCAGGGCCGGGCCGGCGCGATCGAGGTGGTGTACGTCGCTCACCTGCCCAGCATCGACTCGCTGTCGCCAGGCGCCGTAGCCGAGATGGAAGTTAGCTTCGACGACATCGCGCGGGAGCTTCACACCGCGGCCAGCGAGCAGCTGCGTGACCGCGAGGAGCGCTGGCGGTTCGAGCGGCGGGAGGGCCTCATCCCCGAAGAGCTGATCGCCGCGGCCACGAAGATCCGCAACGCTCACCCCGGCGACACCGTGGTGATCGCGGTGGGGAGCTCCTCGCAGGCCATGCACCGCGTGGTCGGCTCGGTCGCCGTCAGCCTCGCCCGCCACTCAGCGGTGCCCCTCGTGGTCGTGCCCTAGCAGCTCCTCCCCGGACAGCCCCGGGGGAGCCGGCCGGGTGCAGCTGGACGTGGTGTTTCGGGCATGCCTATCGTGGCTAGAAAATGCCCGCGAAGGGACATGGATCCCATGTCATCTGCCACCCTGGGCCGTCCGGCAGCCCCCGCCGACCGTCGCTGGCTGGTCCTGGTCGTGGTGGCTGTGGCCCAGCTGATGGTGGTCCTGGATTCCACCGTCGTGAACATCGCGCTGCCGTCGGCCCAGCGTTCGCTGGGGTTCCCGAACGATGACCGGCAGTGGGTAGTGACGGCCTACGCCCTGGCCTTCGGCAGCCTGCTGCTGGTGGGCGGCCGGCTCGGCGACATGTACAGCCGCAAGTGGGTTTTCATCACGGGCCTGGCCGGGTTCGCCGTCTCCTCGGCCATCGGGGGCGCGGCCGTCTCGTTCGAGATGCTGGTGGCGGCCCGGACGCTGCAGGGTGCGTTCGGCGCCCTCCTCGCGCCGTCCGCCCTCGGCACTCTGGTCAGCACCTTCCAGGATCCGCGCGAGCGGGGGCGGGCCTTCGGGGTTTTCGGCTCGGTGGCGGCCGGCGGCGGCGGGGTGGGGCTGATCCTCGGCGGCGTGCTCACCGAGTACCTGTCCTGGCGCTGGACGCTGTACGTCAATCTGGTGTTCGCCGTGATCGCCATAGCCGGGGCCCTGGCGTTCATGCGCAGCAGCAGGCCCGCCAGCCGGCCGCGGATGGACTGGCCCGGGGCCGTACTGGCCTGCGCCGGGCTGTTCCTCATCGTCTTCGGCTTCTCCCACGCCGAGACCGCGGGCTGGACCGCCACGCTGACCATCGGTTCCCTGGTCCTCGGCCTGGTGCTCATCGCCGCGTTCGCCGTCGCCGAGCGCCGGTCCTCTCACCCGCTGCTGCCGTTGCGGGTGATCCTTGACCGCACCCGGGGCGGCTCTTATGTCGCGGTCGGCATCACCGGAATCGCGATCTTCGGCGTTTTCCTGTTCCTCACCTACTACCTGCAGGAGGTCAAGGGGTACAGCCCGGTGACCAGCGGGCTGGCCTTCCTGCCGATGATCGGCTGCATCCTGCTCAGCTCCAATGTCTCCAGCATCGTGACCCTGCCCCGGTTCGGGCCGCGCGTCCTGATCACCACCGGCATGCTGCTCGGCGCCGGCGGGCTGACCTACCTGACCCGGCTCACCGTCAGCTCCAGCTACCTCGGCGGGATCCTGCCCGCCCTGCTCGTCATGGGCCTGGGCTTCGGCATGATCTTCGCCCCGGCTATCAACACCGCCACGGCCGGCGTCCGGCGCGAGGACTCAGGCGTAGCCTCCGCGCTGGTCAACACCATGCAGCAGGTGGGTGGATCGATCGGGACGTCCGCGCTGAGCACCATCGCGCTGACCGCGGCGACCAGCTATCTCGCCGCGCACCACACCGCGCCGCTGGCACCGACAATCGCCGCCACCCACGGTTACACCACGGCCTTTGCGGTGTCCGCGGGAGTGTTCGGTCTCGGCGTGATCCTCGCGATCGTCCTGCTCCCATCCCGGCAGCGGCTCGCGGATCTCAGGGCCGCCGCAACTGCGGCCGAAGCCCCACCCCCCGCGCCCGCCGCGCCCGCGCCCGCGCCCGCGGCCGCACCCGCGCCCGCGCCCGCCGCCGCACCCGCGCCTGTACCCGCGGCGCACGCCGCGGCTCCCGCCTCCAACCTCGCGCCCCGGCCTGAGACGCACGCGATGGCGGCCATTCCGGTAGCCCTCCTGTGCTGCTCCCCGGTGATCAAGCACGGTTCGCTCCCGGGGGGCAGGCCCCCGGGGTGATGGCGGGCGGGGAAGGCACCCGGCAGAACGCCGGGTTCCCGGCAGGGGACCCGCCCGGGGTGCGCCGCTGCGGGCCCCGGCAGGTCGGTTAGGTGCTAGCCGACGTTGGCCGCTAGGTCCTGATAGGCAGGCAGGAGCTCGGCCCACCGCGCGTCGGCGTCGCAGCGCTCACGCCCGGCGAGATAGGCGGCGATATCTTCGACATGGACCTGGATTCCCGCTCCGTAGGCAGCGAGATGGTCCAGGGGCATGCCCCGTTCCTCCCAGACCAGGATGGTCTGGTCGCCGTCGGCGGCCAGCGTGGCCTCGATGACCTGCTCGTCCGCCTGGCCCGGCTGCCTGGTCAGGACCAGCAGCCGCCGCGGGGGCTCGCACGCTTCCACCCGCCCGGTGCCTTCCCAGCCGCTGGCAAAAAAGCGTGCGCGGAACTCACCGCCCAGCCGCAGATCGCCCTCGATCTCGCCGAGCCACCGGGCGAGACGGCGGGGCTCCGTCAGTGCCGACCACAGGTCGTCGATATCGGTGTTAAAGCGGTCCTCCATGCGCACGACGCCCTTGCCGTCTGCTGATCGCAGGCCGCCCAGGATGCGGCCGCTGCCACGTGCGTTGCTGGTCATCTGATGCTCCTTCGTTCGCGCTTCCCCCGGGCCACCTCGGTGTGCAGGGCATCTAGCCGCTGGTGCCACAAAGCCCGGTACCGGCCCAGCCATTCATCGACCTCGGCGAGCGGCTCGGGGCGGAGGGTGTAGACGCGCCGCTGCGCCTCCTGGCGGGCCTCGACCAGCCCCGCCTCCCGCAGCACCCGCAGATGCCGCGATACCCCCGGGCGGGCAATCGGCAGCAGCGCCGCCAGCTCACCCGCGGTTGCCGGACCACCGCTCAGGGTCTCCAGCATCATCCGCCGGCTCTCATCCGCCAGGGCCCGCAGCACAGCTTCCACGCCGTTAATGTACCAAGGTGGTTACGTAACCATCAAGGTACATAAGCACGGTTCCGGCTCCTTAGCCTGGACCACCCGCGGGACGCGCCTGCACCACGGGACCGGCCTCCTACCTGGCCTGAAGCCCCGGGTCGATATCCGAGCCGTCGGCGTCGATCCACTTGGCCGGGGCCCGCGGCGGCGCCGCCCACCCGTCCATGACCGCGAGCAGTTCCGCCGCCGACGGGCGGGCCAGGATCATCTCCCGGTGATCGGGGCGGACGAAGCGCTCCTGCGTGGCGTGATCCAGGAACCGCAGCAACCCGTCGTAGTACCCCAGCAGGTTCAGCAGCCCGGTCGGCTTGGCGTGCAGTCCCAGCTGGGCCCAGGTCACGATCTCGGCGAACTCCTCCAGCGTGCCGAGGCCGCCGGGCAGCGCGATGAAGCCGTCGGCCAGCCCCGCCATCGTCGCCTTGCGCTCGTGCATGCTGCCGGTCACGCGCAACTCGGTCAGCCCGGAGTGCGCCACCTCGGCGTCCACGAGCAGCCCCGGGATCACCCCGATGACCTCGCCGCCCGCGGCGAGCGCCGCGTCCGCCAGCGCGCCCATGACGCCGACATGCGCGCCGCCGTAGACGACCTGGATGCCGCGGCTGGCCAGGGTCCGCCCCAGGTCGGCGGCGCCCGCCAGGTACTCCGGGCGCCGTCCGGGATTGGAGCCGCAGAACACGCAGACTGATCGCATGCTCCCAGGATGGGGCACGCCGGGGTGATCAGCCGGGCGGTTCAGGGTCAGGTATCCAGGCCCAGCGTGAACGTGGGCTTGGGGGTCGTGGCGGGTAGCCGGTGCTCCTCGCCCAGCCGCCGGATCGCGGTCCCGGTGGCGAGGAACTCGGTCGCGTGCTCGCCCCAGACGTGGTTGGAGACCGCCACGTTCACGCCGACGATCCCGGATGCGCGGGCGACGGTCGCCTCGGCCTGCATCCGGACCAGGGCCAGCTCGCGGGCCTCGTAGACGCCCTGGGTGAACTGGATCATCTCCTGGTTCCGGCCGGACTGGCGCAGTGCCTGCATGGCCGACTGGTGCGCGATGTGGTAGACGCAGGTGCCCAGCACGAACGCCACCGGCACCGCCCCGGCGGCCAGCAGCCGGAAGAAGTCCTGGGCGGACAGGTCCGAGGTGAACGCGCGGCCGTCCGGGGCCCGGTGCGCGCCCTCGCCGCCCAGCGCCCGCACCGCGGTGCCGGTGGCCACGAACTCCAGCACGTCCTGGCCCCAGACGTACATCTGCATCCGCAGGTTGACCCCGACCACGCCGTCCGCACCCAGGTGGTCCGCCTCGGCGCGCATCCGGGTCATGGCCAGCTCGCGCGCGCTGTACATGGCCTGGGTCAGGACCTGCAGCTCGGCGTTCTGGGACCAGCGGCCGACCTGGATGCCGATGTGGTAGATCGACGAGCCGACCACGAAGCCCAGCGGCTCGAAGCCCGCCTCGCCCAGCAGCACGTACTCCGACACCGACAGGTCGGAGGTGAACACCCCCTCCGCCTCGGCCCCGGCGGTGTGCGCCAGGCGGCTGTCCGCGGCCTGGGGCTCCCACGTCGCCGTGGTGTCGCCTGACCCGCTCCCGAACAGGGGCATCTGATCTCCTTGGCCCGGGGCGCCCCCGCTCCGGGGCACCGACGGGGCTCAGCGTAGTCCGGCGCGGGTTGGATGAGATGATCAATTACCCATCGTTTATCCAGGGAACGGGATGCTGGCGCCGGGTGACACTCTTCTGCGTGCTGGGCGACGCGCACCTCGACGTCGTGGTCTGCCCGGACGGGCCGGTGGCGGAGGAGACCGATACCCCCGCGCGTACCTGGGTCGGTGCCGGGGGCCAGGCCGCCAACGTGGCGGCGTGGATCACGGCCCTCGGCGGGCAGGCCCGGCTCATCGCCGCGCGGGGCACCGACCTGGCCGCCCGGCTGGTCGCCAGCGACCTGGCCCGCCGGGGCGTCGACCTGCACGGGCCGGTGCTGGAGGGACCGACGGGCGTGGTGGTGTCGCTGTCCCGCGACGGTGTCCGGCGGTCGATGCTCACCGACCGGGGGGTGGGCCCGCGGCTGAGCGAGGACACCCTCGACGACGGCTGGCTGGCGGGCTGCGGGCTGCTGCACCTCCCGGCCTACAGCCTGACCAGGGCGCCGGTCAGCGGGGCGGCGCTGGCCGCGGCCGCCCGGGTGCCCCGGCTCAGCGTTGACCTATCATCAACGGCCGTGCTGAATGACTACGGCGTGGCCCGGTTCCGGGCGCTGCTGGGCCGGCTCCAGCCCGAGATCGTGTTCGGCACCGAGGCCGAGGCGGACCTGATCGGGGAGCTCGATGGAACTGACCTGGCCGGGACCGATCTGGTGGTGAAGCTGGGCGCCCGCGGCGTGCGGGCCGGCGGCACCGTGTACCCGGCGCATCCGGTGGATGCGGTGGACTCGACCGGGGCGGGCGACGCGTTCGCCGCGGGGTACCTGGTCGGCGGGGTCGCCGCGGGCCTGGCCGCGGCCGCGCGGGCGGTAGCCAAGATGGGAGCGATGCCATGAGGATCGACCCGGTGATGACGGATGAGGTTCAGGACGCCCTGGACCGCGGGCGGCCCGTGGTCGCGCTGGAGACCACCCTGGTCTCGCACGGCTTCCCCGGCGGTGCGGGAGTCCAGGTCGCGCTGGCCTCCGAGGCCCGGGTCCGGGAGGCGGGCGCGGTGCCCGCCACGACCGGCATCGTGGACGGGGCGGTGCGGGTCGGGCTGACCGAGTCCGACCTGAAACGGTTCGCCAGCGCCGGTGTCGCGGCCCGCAAGGTCGGGGCCCGTGACCTGGCCGCCTGCCTGGTCCAGGGCGCGCTGGGCGCGACCACGGTCGGCGGCACGCTGGCCGTCTGCCGGCTGGCCGGGATCCGCTTCATGGCCACCGGCGGCACCGGCGGCGTGCACCGCGGCTTCGCTGCTGTCCCCGACGTCTCGGCCGACCTGCCGCAGATCGCCCGCACCCAGGCCGTGGTGGTGTCGTCCGGCGTCAAGTCCATCCTCGACGTGGCGGCCACCGCGGAGCTGCTGGAGACCCTCGCCGTGCCGGTGCTCGGCTGGCGCACCCGCACGCTCCCGATGTTCTACAGCGCCGAGGGTGGTCCACCAGTGTCCGCGGTGGTGACCGGGGCCGCGGAGGCCGCCCGTCTCGCCGCTGCGCATTGGCTCCTCAACGGTCCGTCCGGCCTCCTCCTGGCCCGGCCGCCGGATCCCTCGCTGGACATCGAGCCGATCCTCGCCGAGGCGGTCGATCGGGTCCGGGAGCAGGGGATCCGGGGCCAGGCGGTGACGCCGGCGGTGCTGGACCTGGTGCACGAGCTCAGCGGAGGCCGCAGTATCGAAGTCAACCGGCAGCTGATCGCCGGCAACGCGAGGCTGGCTGCGGAGGTAGCGGTGGCCTATGCGGGGCAGGACTGACCTACAGGGTGGCAACGGAGCGGAGAGAACCATGCGTTTTGGCGTGTCACTGCCGGACCCGTCCGGACCGGACGCCCAGGGCCGGTCCCCGCTGGGCCAGGTGCGCGACGCACTGCAGCGGGCGGTGGACGACGGTTTCTCGTCCGCGTGGATCAACAACATCTTCGGCCTCGACGCGCTGACCGCGCTCGCGGTGGCGGGCAGCCAGGTCCCGGGGATCGAGCTGGGCACGGCCGTCGTCCCGACCTACCCGCGGCACCCCGTGGCGCTGGCCCAGCAGGCCCTGACCGTGGCCGCCGCCACCGGCGGGCGGCTGACCCTCGGCGTCGGGACCTCCCACGAGATCGTGATCAGGGACATGTTCGGCTACGACTTCAGCAAGCCGGGCGGGCACACCCGGGAGTACCTCTCGATCCTGCGGCCGCTGCTGAACGGCGAACCGGCCAAGCTGGCCGGGCAGCAGCTCAGCGCCGACATCACGCTGTCCACCCCCGGGCCCACGCCGGTCCCGCTGCTGCTCGCGGCGCTCGGGCCGCGGATGCTGCGGCTGGCCGCCGAGTACGCGGACGGCACCGTGCTGTGGATGACCGGCCCGGCCACGGTGGCATCGCACATCGTGCCGACCATCACCGCCGCGGCGCGGGACGCGGGACGGCCCAGCCCGCGGGTGGTGTGCATCCTGCCCATCTGCGTGACCAGCGACCCGGACGCGGCCCGGGCCGCCGCGGCCAAGGTCTTCGCCATCTACGGCCAGCTCCCGTCGTACCGGGCCATGCTGGACCGGGAGGGGGCGGCCGGCCCGGCGGACGTGGCACTGGTCGGGGACGAGGCAGCCGTCGAGGCCCAGCTGGCCGGCCTGGCCGACGCGGGCGTGACCGACTTCGTGGCCGGCGAGTTCGGCCGCGGGGAGGACGCCGTGCGGACCCGGCGGCTGCTCACGTCACTGCACGGGACCTGAGCGGGGTGGACGGGATGCCCTTCCTCGATCGCGCCGACGCCTGCCGCTGGCTGGCCGGCCTGCTGGCCGGCGATCCGATGACCGGGCGGGGAACGGGCACCGTGGTCCTCGGCCTGCCCCGGGGCGGCATCCCGGTCGCCTATGAGATCGCGCGGGCGCTGGGCGCCCCGCTGGACGTCATCCTGGTCCGCAAGGTCGGCCTGCCCGCCCAGCCCGAGCTGGCCATGGGCGCGATCGGTGAGGACGGCATCCGGGTCGTCAACGACGAGGTGATCCTGGCGGAGCACGTCAGCGACCGCCAGTTCAGCGAGGTGGAGGAGCGTGAGCGGGCTGAGCTGGCCCGGCGGGCGGACCGTTACCGCGCCGGGCACCCGCGGGTGCCGCTGACCGGCAAGACCGCGATCGTGGTGGACGACGGGATCGCGACCGGCTCCACCGCGCGGGCGGCGTGCCAGGTCGCGCGGGCGCACGGGGCGGCCCGGGTGGTGCTGGCCGTCCCGGTCGCGCCGCAGGCCTCGCTCGACGCGCTGGCCGGCGTGGCGGACCAGGTGGTGTGCGCGGAGGCACCCGAGCCGTTCCTGGCCATCGGCCAGTGGTACGAGGACTTCGCGCAGACCGGAGACGAGGAAGTGGTCCGCCTGCTGCGCCGGTCCCGGGAATCGCCTCCGGCCGGCGGGCAGCCCGGCGGGGAGGACCCGGCGGCGGCGGACCGCGACGTGATCGTGCTGGCCGGGACGGTCCCGCTGCCGGGACGGCTGACCGTCCCGGCCGGGGCCCGCGGCGTGGTGGTGTTCGCGCACGGCAGCGGCAGCAGCCGCAGCAGCCCGCGCAACATGTTCGTGGCCGGGGCCCTGCACGTGGTCGGCCTGGGCACCCTGCTCTTCGACCTGCTCACCCCGGAAGAGGAAGCGGACCGGGCCAACGTGTTCGACATCGGCCTGCTGGCCGGGCGGCTGTCCGCGGCCACCACCTGGCTGCGCGGGCAGCCCGGGCTGCAGCAGGCCCGGGTGGGTTACTTCGGCGCGAGCACCGGTGCGGCCGCGGCGCTGCGGGCCGCAGCCGACCATGATCAGGCGGGCGGGAGCAGCGGGATCGCGGCCGTGGTCTCCCGCGGCGGCCGTCCCGACCTGGCCGGGGCTTGGCTGGGCGCGGTACGGGCCCCCACGCTGCTGCTCGTGGGCGGGCTGGACGACCGGGTGCTCGAGCTGAACGAGTCGGCCCGGGCGCAGCTGGGCGGGACGAGCCATCTGGTGGTGATCCCGGGCGCAGGCCATCTGTTCGCCGAGCCCGGGACGCTGGAGCAGGTGGCGTCCCTGGCCCGTGACTGGTTCCTGCATTACCTGCGGCCGGACCGGCCTGCGGTGGGGTGACCATCACGAAAGTTGCGGGACGGGAACAGCTCTTGCCGTCCCCGTCCCTTCTATGTAACCGCGGTGGGCGGCGTGCCCGGCAGGGACCAGGGTCCCGGTCAGCCCCCGCCGATCGCCCCCTTCTCAGGGTGCGCAAAGGCCGCGTGAGCACAGGCCACCCGTCACCCCGGGCGTCCAGCCGGTGCGCTCAGAAGGAGGGCACGGGACCCACCGGGCCGGTGACGGGGAGCACGGTCAGGCACGGCACCCGGACCGGGTGGGCCGGGTCGAGCGCGTTGAGCATGTCGGCCATGGCCACCGGGTCGGCCACGATCTCGAGGTGATCGGAGGAGTCCAGCAGGCACTGCCGGTTCACGGTGATGTTGGTGACGTTCGGGGCGGCCGGCAGGAACGCGTTCGTGTACGGCGTGACGACCTCGTCGTCCCACGACTCGATGACCGTGTAGTTCACCCCGGCCGCGGTGGGGGACGCGTTCAGCGCCTTCAGGAACGCCGAGCCCTCCTCCTGCTCCACGCACGCGGTGCAGACCGTGCTCAGGGCGCCGTTGATGGGCAGGATGAGGCCCAGCTGCCTGCCGAGCTGGGTGAGCCCGTCCAGGGTGGTGCCATAGTTGGACGGCGCCAGCGCCACGAACGTCGCGACCCTGGCCGCACCGCCCAGATCATTGATGTAGTAGCGCGGCATCATCCCGCCCTGGGAATGGCCGACGAGATCCACCTTGGCCGCCCCGGTGGCCGCCAGCACCTGGCTGACGAACGCGGCCAGCTGCTGCGCGGACGCGGCGATGTCGCCGGTGCCCTGGAGGTCGGAGGCCGGTGAGCTGCCGCCGTAATTGAACGCGAAGACGCAGTAGCCGTGATTGGCCAGGATCGGCGAGGCGGCCTGCCAGTTGTCATTCATGTTGGCCAGCGTCCCGTGCACCAGGACCACCGGGTAAGGATGGGCGGCGCTGGGCTGGCAGGAGAAATTGTTCGCGCCCGGCGGGGGAGTGCCCGGGGAGCTGAAGGTGGCCAGCGCGCCGGCGGCGAAGTCGTAGTTGACCGGCAGCAGGCCCCCGGCCGCGCGGGTGGCGGCGCCGCGGGTGGCCGCGTGGCCAGCGGCGAGGCTGGTGGCGGCGCCGCGGGTGACGGGGCTGATGGTGGCCGCCGAGACGCTGGCGGCCGGCCAGGCGGCGGCTAGCACGGTGGTGGCCAGTGCCGTGGCCAGGGCAGTGGCCAGGGCGGTGGCGGCGGCGGTGACGATCATGACGAGCCGACGGGTAAGTGCGCGATAAGGCATCATTGCCTCCGTTGATCGGCGGACTCCGAATCCGGTCGCCCCCGATGTCCCGGCACCCAGATTGAACATCGGACGCCCCGGCTGGTCTGCTCACCGATGTCAGCCAGCCGGCCCCGCCTTTTGTCCGCTGCGCACAAATGGACGCCCGCCGGCTTCGCCGCGGCCTGAAGACCTTGCCGCCCGGGTCGTGTACGTTCGGGTCAACAGGGCTGGTGATGAGGCGTGCGGCAGGCCAACGGCGCAGAATTTCCGGACAGCTCAGCGTTCCCGGGAGCGGGCGGGTGGCCCGCCGTGCCTCCGCAGGTCGCCGACGTCATGCGGCCGGAACTGGGGCGCGCGGCGGAAGAAGTGATCGTCGCGATCCAGCGGGACGTGCCCGAATACGCGCGGCCGGACGACGACATCTACACCAGCACGGTCCGCCGCGCCGTGCACCAGGCCGTCCGGCAGTTCGTGCTGCAGATCGCCGACCCGGGGACCTCGCGCGAGGCGACCGCGCAGTTGTTCCGGGACATCGGCCGGATCGAGGCCGCTGAGGGCCGCAGCCTGGAGCCGCTCCAGGCGGCGCTGCGGCTCGGGGCCCGGGTCACCTGGCGGATGCTGTGTGAGCAGGCGGTCCGCGGCAGCCTGAGCATCGACGTGATCGGGCCGGTAGGCGAGGCCCTGTTCCTGTACCTGGCCGAGCCGGGCGGCCGGTTCGAGCTGGAGGTGGCGCTGCGCGCCCGCGGGCTGCTGCGGGCCCGCCCGGTGCCCCCGCAGCCGCACTGCGGCGTCCTCCGCCGGGGCGTCCTCCGCCGGGGCGTCCTCCGCCGGGGCGTCATCCGGCCGGGGGGCACCCACAGGAGGGTCAGCCGCAGGGCGGCGCGTAGCGGCGGCCCGGCAGGAAGATCGACCACTCGCTCCTGGTCAGCGGCTGCCCGGCGGTGGCACACACCCCGGAGGCGGCGGCGCGGGCCATGGTGTCCCACAGCCGGACGGTGCCGTCCGCGCTGCCCGCGGTCAGGGTGGCACCGTCAGGGGCGAAGGCCACCGAGTACACCGCGTGGGCCGGGCCGGTGAGCGAGGCGACCAGGGACGGGCGGGCCGGGTCCGTCACCTGCCACAGCCACACGGTGCCGTCGGTCACGCCGGCGGCGAGCCTGCGGCCGTCCGGGCTGAAGCTCACCGAGTACACGTAGCCGGCCGGGCCGCTGAGCGAGGCGACCAGGGCCGGCCGGGCCAGGTCGGCGACGTTCCACAGCCGCACGGTCCGGTCGGCGCTCCCGACGGCCAGGATGCGGCCGCCGGGGCTGAACGCGACCGAGATGGCGTAGCTCGCCGGGCCCGGCAGCGGCGTGCCGATCTGCTCCGGGTGGCCCGGCCGGCTCACGTTCCACAGCCGGGTCAGGTCGTCCGCGCTCGCGGCCGCGAGCGTGCGCCCGTCCGGGCTGAACGCCACCGAGAACACGTAGCTGTGCGAGTCGTGCATGGTCGCGACCAGCCGGGGGTGTACCGGGTTGGTGACCGACCACAGCCGCACCGCCCCGTCGTCGCCGCTGGTGGCCAGCAGCCGGCTGCGCGGGCTGAACGCGGTGAACTCGACCAGGCCCTTCGCGGACGCCCGGACCGGCTGGCTGAGCCGGACGAGCCTCCTGCCGTGGGCGACCTTCCAGAGCTGCAGGTCCCCGTCGCTGTAACCGGCCGCGAGGGTGGCCCTGCCGGCCAGGAAGGTCACCGCGTTGACGATCGTGCCCGCCGGGCCGGGCGCCGCCACGGCCGCCAGTTCGCCGCGGGTGACGGGATCCCACAGCTGCAGGTCGGGGCCGCCCACCGCCAGCAGCCGGCCGTCGTCGCCGTAGGCGACGCTGTTCACCGCGCCGCCCGCGCGCAGCACCGGGGTGGGCAGGACCCACGTCCGGACCTTGCCGTCGGCATCCCCGGCCACCAGGCGGCCGTCGCTGTCCCACGCCAGCGACGTGACTGGCTGCGGCTGGGGCAGCTCGGCGGCCAGCGCCCGGGTGTCCAGGTCCCAGACCAGCACCCGGTCGTCACTGCTGCCCGCGGCGAGGCTGCGCCCGTCCGGGCTGAACGCGACCGCGTTCACCCAGTCGGTGACGCCGCCCAGGGCGCCCTCCCGGGATGGCCGGGCGGGCGTGGTCACGTTCCACAGCCAGACCTTGTGATCCAGGCTCCCGGCGGCCAGCGTCCGCCCGTCCGGGCTGAACGCGACCGAGTCCACCGGCTGGGCCGGGCCGGTCAGCGGCCTGCCCAGCACCCTGGGGTGGGCCGGCACGGACACGTCCCACAGCCGGACGTTCTTGTCCGCGCTGCCCGCGGCGAGCACGGCGCCATCCGGGCTGAACGCCACCGACTGCACGTAGCTCGCCGGGCCGGTCAGGGGCGTGCCCACCGCCTTCGGGTCCGCGGGATCGGCCACGCTCCAGAGCCGGACCGTGCGATCTGCGCTGCCCGCGGCCAGGAGCGACCCGCGGGTGCTGAAGGCCAGCGAGTACACGGTGTTCGCCGGGCCGGTCAGCCGGGCGACGCGGGCCGGGCGGCCCGGGGCCCGCATGTTCCACAGCATCACGGTCCGCCCGGCACCCGCGGCGGCCAGGAGGGAGCCGTCCGGGCTGAACGCCACCGCGTACAGCGGCTCCTGGCGGTTGACGGCCAGTAACGGTGCGCCGGCCGGGACCGGGTGACCCGGGCGTGCCACGTTCCATAGCCGGAGCGAACCGTCCGCGGCGGCCACCGCGAGCAGCCGGTGGTCGGGACTGAGGCTGACCGCCTGGACCACCCCGGCCGAGTCGATCAGCCCGGCCTCGGCCGGGCTGCCGGAGGACTCCAGCAGGCTGGCCCGTGCGTCGGCGGTCGGCGCGATCCGGTAGGCAGCCAGGCTTAGCTGGGCCGCCAGCCCGGCGCTCTGCCCACGGACCTGGTCGGCCTCGATGGCCACCTCACGCGACTGGGCGGTGTTCCTGGCTGCGGTCGCGTTGTCCCGCGCGCGGGTCGCCGCCTGGCGCTGCTGGAAGGCGTACCCGGCCAGCCCGACGGTCACCAGGACCAGCACGGTCAGCGCCGCGACGAGCCGGCGCAGCCGCAGCGCGCGGTTCCGCTCCGCGGCCTGCTGCGCCCGTTCCGCCACGATTCCCGCGTCCACGAACGCCCCGGTCAGCGAGCTCAGGCCGTCCCGGTTGACCGGATCGGCAGCCCAGTCCCTGGCCAGGGCCAGCTGGCCGCCGCGGAGCAGGGCGGCGGGGTCCTTCCCGGCCTCGTCCCAGGCCTGTGCGGCATCGCTGAGCCGCTGCCGCACCCGCAGCCCCTCCCGGTTGGCGTCGATCCAGGTGCGCAGCAGCGGCCAGGCGGTGAGCAGGGCCTCGTGGGTGATCTGCGCGGTCTCGGCATCCACGGTGATCAGCCGTTCCGCGACGAACCGGCCGAGCACCTCGCCGGATGTGGCGGCCTCGCCCGGCCAGTCACGCAGCTCGGCCAGCGGTACCGACCTGCGCGTCTCGGGCGCGTCGTCGGCCACGTAGACCAGCCGCAGGAACAGCTGCCGGGCGATGTCCCGCTGGTCCTCTCCGAGCGCCTCGTAGACCTGGTCGGCCGTCCGCGCGATCGCGTTCCGGATGCCCCCGCTGGCCTGGTAATCGGCGACCGTGAGCCGGCCGCCATGGCTGTGCGACCAGGTGGTGAGCAGCGCATGGGACAGCAGCGGCAGGGCCCCGGCCTCGTGGCCGGCCCGGCCGGCCCGCCCTCGGCGACGTGCGGCGCGAGGTCGCGGAGCAGCAGCTCGACCAGGCCGTCCTCCACGGCGAGCCGGGCCAGGGTGGCTGGCTCGACGATGGCGCTGCGCACCTCCTGACGGGTCATCGGCACCACCACGACCTGGCGCTCCTGCAGCGCCCGGGCCAGCTCCGGGTACCGGAGCGCGCGGTCGTAGAAATCCGCCCGCAGGGCGGCCACCACGACCGCCGGGCCGCTCAGCGCGCAGATGGCCGTGATGAAGCGCTGCTGTTCCGCCTCGTCCCGGCACGCCGTGAATATTTCCTCTAACTGATCCACCACGATCAGCAGCCGGGGATCACTGCCGCCCGGGGTGATCCCGGGCACCAGGCCGGGCACCTCGCCAGGGTCGCTGCGCAGCACCGCCTCGATGCGGCTGGTGCCGGCCAGGATCGCCGGGTCGGCGGGATCAGGCTCGGCGGGATCCCGCCCGGGGCCCAGCAGGGCCAGCTGGCGGGCCAGCTCGCGAAGCGGCATGGCGCCCGGGGTGAAGAGGGCTAATACGCGCCGGGGCCAGTCCGGCATCGACGGGATCAGCCCGGCCCGCAGCAGGGACGACTTGCCCGAGCCGGAGGGCCCGACGACGGTCAGCGGCACCCCGGGCGCCGGGACCGCGCTGGCCAGCCCGACCAGGCGGGCGGTGAGGTCTTCCCGGCCGAAGAACCACGGAGCGTCCTCGGGCTGGAAACTGGCCAGCCCCCGGTAGGGCGCCGTGGCGGCGGCCGGCCGCCGGCCGGGCCCGCGGCGGATCCGGTTGAGCGTGCTCATCCACTCACTCAGCCGGTCCGGATCCGTCTCACCGCAGACCCGGAGGATCCTGGGCAGCAGCCCCGGCTGGCTCGGCGGCGGCAGATGGCGGCCGGCGAAGTAGTCGCCCGCCGTGCTGGCCGGGATGCCCACCGCCCGGGCGACCTCGCGCACGGTCAGCCCGGCCCGCTGCCGGGCCCGCGTCAGTTCCCGGCCGAAGTCAGGCTGGGTGGCGATACGCCCGGGGTCCGGGTGCTCGGGGTCCGGGGGCCCGGGGTCCGGGTGCCCGGGGTGCGGCTCGCCAGGGCCGGATTGCTCACGACCGACCGGAGGTGCCGGTGCCGTCTCAGCCCGGGGCTTCTCATCACACGGGCCAACTGCCCCTGATCCCCCCTCGGTGCCCACGTCATCCCCCTCCGGATCGTCGGCCACGGGGCCGGTGACTGCTCGCCGTCCCGTGTCTGCATGACTCCTGGAGGGCGCGGTGAGTTGACACCAGCGGCCGAATTAGTCAGATCGGCGTTGATGACCTGGGCGTCCGACCTTGTCCGAGGGTTTCCGCCCCGCTGCACCCGGCCAGGCCACCCCCGGACACTGGGCAGCGAGGGGTCCGGAACGTCCCCACGCCTGGCGCGGGCGTGGGGACCCCATCCTGGTCCTGTTTGGCGCGCGGTAGGGCACAAGGGGACCGCCGAACGGGACCAGGATGGATCCGGCCGTTGGCCAGCTGGCGTTCAGGGGCGGCCCGGTACCAGCCGTTCGTCCCAGGCCCGCTGCAGGGCCGCCAGCAGGGTGTCCGCCGGCTGGGCGCCCGCCACCCCGTACCGGCGGTCGATCACGAAGAACGGCACGCCGGTCGCGCCCAGCTGGGCCGCTTCCCGGCCCTCGTCCGCCACCCGGGCGGCGTAGCGGTGGGACAGCAGCGCCTGCCGCGCATCGTCAGGATCGAGCCCGATCTCGCCGGCCAGGCTGACCAGGTCCTCGACCGAGAAGACGGGCCGGGCCTCGCCGAAGTAGGCGGTGAACAGGCGGTGCCACGCCTCGGCCTGCCTGCCCTGGTCCGCTGCGTACGCGAGCAGCTCGTGGGCCAGTCCCGTGCTGCCCACCTGGTTGTCCAGGACATGGTAGGGACGCAAGCCCTCGCTCTGCGCCAGCCCTTCGACCCGCCGGGTCATCGCGTCGATCTGCCCGTCGTCCAGGCCCTTCTTCCTGAGCATGTCGCGGACCGGCTCGCTCGATCCGGGTGGCGCGCCCGGGTCCAGCTGGAAGGAACGGTGGGTCACCTGCACTTCGTCGCGGTGCGGGAAGCGCGCCAGCGCCGCCTCGAGCCGGCGGGTACCCAGACCGCACCAGGGGCAGATGATGTCCGCCCACACCTCAACCTGCATCCGAACCCTCCAGATCTCCGCTGCCCGGGCACAGCTACAACCGGCGGGTGCGCGGAAGCCTTCCCGGGCCTCTTCCAGCAGGGCGTCGGCCGAGGTAACGTGCAAGCGGGTCCCGGGTCGATGACCGACCGAAGAGCCACTGAAGAGGGTGTGAAGTGGCCGCGCAGGTTGGCCTTGGCCAAGAAGACGTTCCCTCCTCGTCACTCCCGGGACCCGCCAGCTCGCCGCGCGGGCCCGCCGTGCGGGACGATCACGACCGCAGGATGGGTGGGCAGGGCGTGAGCCGGGCGCACGACATCGGTGGCCAGACCGGCTTCGGCCCGGTCCCGCTGGGCGAGGACAACCTTCCCTTCCATCATGACTGGGAGGCCCGGGTCTACGCGCTGAACGGCGTGCTCCGGGAGCGGGGCCTCTACGGCGTCGATGAGTTCCGGGACGCGATCGAGCGGATCCCGCCCCAGGAGTACCTTCAGCTGAGCTACTACGAGCGCTGGCTGCGGGCGATCGAGACGCTGCTGGCGGAGAAGGACCTGCTGCCGGACCAGCCCCTGGCGGACCAGCACCAGCCGGACCAGCCGCTGGCGAACGGGCCGGCCGGGCCGGGCCGGAGAACGGGTGACGCTCACCCCCGGCACCCGGGTCCGGGCCCGGCTGGCGGATCCGGATCACCACACCCGCCTGCCGGCCTACGTGCGCGGGCAGACCGGGGCCGTGGTCGAGGTGGCCGGGCAGTGGCCGCTCCCCGATGACCGGGCCCGCGGCATCACGCCGCCCAGGGTCGAGACCGTGTACTCGGTCCGGTTCCCCGCGACCGGATTGTGGGGCGGCGGGACACACTCGGTCGTCGTGGACCTGTGGGAGTCATACCTGGAGGAGGCGGGCTGATGGGAGCGGGTCACGCCGAGCAGCCGGCGGCCGTCCGGGTGCGCCAGCTGGAGGAGCGCGTGCTCGCCGCCGGGCTGGCCACCGACGCGGAACTCGACGCGGTGCTGGCCCGGTTGTACGCGAACGCCTCGCCGCTGAACGGGGCCCGCATCGTGGCCCGGGCCTGGACGGACGCCGGCTATGCGGGGCGGCTCCTCGCGGATGGCAATGCGGCCGCGGCCGAGCTGGGCTTCGATACCGCGCACGCGGGCAGCGGGTACCGGCTCAAGGCCGTGGCGAACACCCCCGGCACGCACAACATGATCGTGTGCACGCTGTGCTCCTGCTACCCGGTGTCGCTCCTCGGCCCGTCGCCCAGCTGGTACAAGAGCCTGGCTTACCGCTCCCGTGCGGTCCGCGAGCCGCGGGCGGTGCTGGCCGAGTTCGGGTTCCAGCTCCCGCCGGACACTGAGATCGTGGTGTGGGACGCGAGCGCCGAGAATCGCTACCTGGTCCTGCCGGTGCGCCCGGCGGGCACGGACGGCCTGACCGAAGCGGATCTGGCCGCCCTGGTCACCCGGAACGGGCTGATCGGAACGGCCGCGGTCTGAGGCCGCCGGCGCGGCGGCGCTTTGATGTGCTCCGCGAGGGTATGCCTGATGCAGGAGGGCCGGGAGAGCAGCTGCCGCGTGAGCGCGGGGAATGTGGGGATCGGCCATGAAAGTGGCAACTGCAGTGATCGCGCTAGGCCTGGTGGGCTTCATCGTCCTCAACATCATCAACCGGGACGACATCATCCGGTACTTCAAGATGCGGCAGATGTGATCTCAATTCCCGGCTGACCGGGACTTCCTCCGTGATTCCCCGGGCCGCTAGCGTGTCCTCGTGCTGGCGGCCCGCACGCCGGGGCCCATCCCGCCGCTCGGGGACATGCTGACCCGGATCATGCGCAGCCGGACCGGGCGGGTCGGCGTCCTGGTCGCCTGGGCCTGGCTGGGCCTGCACTTCTTCGCCCGGTAGCCTGGCGGAGGCGAAGGGATGATGCCATGACCACCGCCGCCGCCGTGGCCAGCCCGGTCGATTTCGGCACCTACGGGGACTACCGCGTGAAAGCGCCGCCCCGCGCGGACGGTGCCTTCGTCCGCCCGCTCTACCCGTTCCAGGGCCGGGTGAGCGCGGACGGATCCACCGGCTACCCCGCCGAGGCCGGCCGCTACCACCTGTACATCTCGCTCGCCTGCCCGTGGGCGCACCGCTCGGCCATCGTCCGTGCCCTGCTCGGGCTCGAGGACGTGGTGTCGATGTCGGTGGTCAACCCGGTCCGGGACGGGCGCGGCTGGGCGTTCCGGGACGGTCCCGGCTACTCACCCGATCCGGTGAACGGCTTCACCCTGCTCCGGGAGGCCTACCAGGCCACCGAGCCGGGCTATGACGGGCACGTCTCGGTGCCGGTGCTGTGGGACAGGGAGACCGGCCGCATCGTCTCGAACAATTTCCCTGACATCACCATCGACCTGGGCACGCAGTTCGGCCGCTGGGCCAGCCCGGCGTTCGATCTCTACCCGGCCGCGCTGCGCCCGCAGATCGACGCGCTCAACGAACGCGTCTACACCACCGTCAACAACGGCGTGTACCGGTGCGGGTTCGCCACCTCCCAGGACGCCTACAACAGCGCGGTGGCCAGCCTGTTCGCCACCCTGGATGACCTTGACCAGCGGCTGGCTGGCCGGCGGTACCTGTTCGGTGACTCGATCACCGAGGCGGACGTGCGGCTGTGGGTCACGCTGGCCCGGTTCGACGCGGTGTACGTGACCCACTTCAAGGCCAACCTGCGCCGCCTCGCCGACTACCCGAACCTGTGGCCGTACGCACGCGACCTGTACTCGATCCCGGCGTTCGGCGGCACCACCGACTTCGACCAGATCAAGCGGCACTACTACGGGACCCATCCGCAGCTCAACCCGCTGCGGATCGTGCCGGCCGGGCCGGTCCTGGACTGGGACGCCCCGCAGCAGCGGGCGGCCCTGGCGGCAGCGGGAACGCGCTGACCGGCGGAGCCTGGCCGCCACGCCGGTCAGCGCGGGCACTCAGTGCGCGTGCGCGTCACCCCGCGTGGCGGTGCGCATGATGTCCAGGACCGCTTCCTGCTCCGGGGTGGTGCCCCGGCTCATGGCCGGGGCGATCCCGTCCTGGTGCGCGATGAGCCGGATATCCGGCTCACCGTCCTCGGAAACCCGGGCCATGGCCCACCGGGCGAACAGCCACTCGCCGGCCGGGCCGGACTGGATCACGGAGATGTTCTCGTGCCGCGGATCGGCCTCGATCGTGGCGAAGAGCGCCCGGACGGGGGCTTCCGCTCCCTCCAGCACCTGGGCGAACCAGTCGCCGTAGATCAGGAGGGCCCCCGTGATCTGCTGCTTCTTGTTGTTCGACCGGGCGGCGGCGAACAGGGTGCCGAGTTCGGCCTTGCGCTGGTCCGCCGGGATCATGTTCCGGCTGCGGTACATCAGCCGGAAGGTGCTCCCCGGGCCCGGCGTCCCCGGGCCGGAAGTCCCCGGGCCGGAGGTTGCTGCTGCGTCGCCCACGGCTTCTCCCCGCTCCATCTGTCACACCACCAGGACTTGTCCGATACTTGTTCATTGGTGATGGACGGGGGTCTCACTTTGGGACAGGCGGCCTCCCGCGGGCCACCGGGCCGTCCGGATCAGCGGGCCAGCTCGGCGTACAGCGCGGCGGTCTGCGCGGCGATGGCGTCCCAGCCGAACTCGGCCGCGGCCCGCTTGCGGCCCGCCGCCCCCATCGCGGCCGCCCGGCCGGGGTCGCCGATCAGGGCGTTCAGCGCTTCCGCCAGGACCGCCGGATCGGCGGGCGGCACGAGCAGGCCGGTCTCCCCGTCGCTGACGACCTCCGGGATACCGCCGACCCGCGACCCCACCACCGCCGTGCCGCAGGCCATCGCCTCGAGGTTGACGATGCCGAGCGGTTCATACAGCGACGGGCAGGCGAACACGGTGGCGTGGCTGAGCAGCTGGATGACCTCAGGCTTGGCCAGCATCTCCGGGATCCAGACCACCCCGGTGCGGGCCGCCTGCAGGCTCGTCACCAGCCCGGTCACCTCCGCGGCCAGCTCCGGGGTGTCCGGCTGGCCGGCGCACAGCACCAGCTGGGCCTCCGGCGGCAGGCTGGCGGCCGCCCGGAGCAGCACGGGGACGCCCTTCTGCCGGGTGATCCGCCCGACGAAGATCACCGTCGGGCCGGGCCGGGTCCACCCCGTACCGCCGCAGGACCCCGGTCCCGGGGTCCGGGGCGTACTCCACGGTGTCGATCCCGTTCCGGATGACCCGGATCCGCTCCGGGGGCACCGCGGGATAGGCGGCCAGCACGTCCGCCCGCATCCCCTCGGACACCGCGATCACCGCCGCGGCGCCCTCGACCGCGACCCGCTCGCACCAGCTGGACAGGGCATACCCGCCGCCGAGCTGTTCCGCCTTCCACGGCCGCAGCGGCTCCAGCGAATGCGTCGTGACCACGTGCGGCACCCCGTACAGCATCGAGGCCAGGTGCCCGGCGAGGTTCGCGTACCAGGTGTGCGAGTGCACCAGGTCCGCGTCACCTACCGCGGCGGTCATGGACAGGTCGGTGGAGATGGTGGCCAGCGCCTGGTTCGCCCCGGCGAGCAGCTCCCACGGCTGATGGGCCACGGCCCCGGGCCGGTCCCCGCCCTCGCAGTGGACGGTCAGGTTGACCAGGCAGGCCAGCTCCCGGGCCAGGTAGGTCACATGCACGCCCGCGCCGCCGTACACATCGGGCGGGTACTCCCGGGTGAGCAGGGCCACCCTGAGCCGGTCGGCGCGGGCCGGTGCGGGAAAGCCACCGGCCGCGGTCACACCGTCACCTTCTGGCTCTTGCCCACCACCGTGATGCCGTTCGCGGAGACCGCGAAGCCACGTTCCCGGTCATGGTCCTTGTCCACGCCGATCATGACTCCCTCGGGCACCGTGACGTTCTTGTCCAGGATCGCGTCCGTGACCACGGCGTGCCTGCCGATGATCGTGTTGTGCAGGATCACCGACCGCTCCACGGCCGACCAGCTGTTGACCCGCACGCCGGGGGACAGCACGGACTCGCGGACTAGCCCGCCGGACACGATGACGCCGTTGCTGACCAGGCTGTCGATGGCCCGGCCGACCCGGTCGCCGGAGTCGTGCACGAACTTCGCCGGGGGAAGGCTCGGCACGTTGGTCAGGATCGGCCACCGGTCGTTATAGAGGTTGAAGACGGGGTGGATGGCGCACAGGTCCATGTGCGCCTCGAAGTAGGAGTCCAGCGTGCCGACGTCGCGCCAGTACCCGGCGTCACGCTCGCTGGCCCCGGGCACCTTGTTGGTCATGAAGTCGTAGACGTGCGCACAGCCCTCGTCCACCAGCATCGGGATGATGTCGCCGCCCATGTCGTGGCGGCTGTTCGGGTTGGCCGCGTCCTTGCGCAGCGCCTCGATCAGCACGTCGGTGGAGAACAGGTAGTTGCCCATCGAGGCGTAGGCCTCGTCGGGCCGGCCGGGCAGCGAGGGCGGGTCGGCCGGCTTCTCCAGGAACGCCTCGAGCGTGTGCCCGTCCGCGCCGGCCTGGATCACGCCGAACGCGGTGGCCTCCAGGCGCGGCACCGGGATGGCCGCGACGGTGACGCCGGCCCCGTGCGCGCAGTGCTCGTCGATCATCTGGCGCGGGTCCATCCGGTAGACGTGATCCGCGCCGAACACGATGACGAGGTCGGGCCGCTCGTCGTAGATCAGGTTGAGGGACTGGTAGATGGCGTCGGCCGACCCGGTGTACCAGTGCGGGCCGAGCCGCTGCTGGGCGGGCACGGGCGTGACGTAGTTGCCGAGCAGCGTGCTCATCCGCCACGTGGTGGACACGTGCCGGTCCAGGCTGTGGCTCTTGTACTGGGTGAGCACGGCGATCCGCAAGATCCCGGCGTTGACCAGGTTGGACAGCGCGAAGTCAACCAGCCGGTACATGCCGCCGAACGGGACGGCCGGTTTGGCCCGGTCCGCCGTCAGCGGCGCCAGCCGCTTGCCGGCCCCGCCGGCCAGGACGATGCCCAGAACCCGCTTATCTGCCATCTCTCACCCCTCACGTGCCTTCTGCTTCCTTGAGCACGCCGTCCAGGATCTGCTGTGCCTCATCCTGGATGCGGGCGAGCTGCCCGGGACCGGCGAACGACTCCGCGTACAGCTTGTAGACGTCTTCGGTGCCCGAGGGCCGCGCGGCGAACCAGCCGCTCTCGGTGATCACCTTGATGCCGCCCAGCGGCTCCCCGTTGCCGGGGGCCCGGGTCAGCCGGTCCAGCACCGGCTCGCCCGCGAGTTCCGTGGCGCTGACCTGGTCCGGGGACAGCTTCGCGAGCAGCGCCTTCTGCGCCCTCGTCGCGGGCGCGTCGATGCGGGCGTAGGCCGGGTCACCCAGCCGGCCGGCCAGGTCCCGGTACCGCTCACCCGGCGACTGCCCGGTGACCGCGGTGATCTCCGAGGCCAGCAGGGCCAGGATGATCCCGTCCTTGTCGGTGGTCCAGACCCGCCCGTCGGTGCACAGGAACGAGGCCCCGGCGCTCTCCTCGCCGCCGAAGGCGATCGAGCCGTCCAGCAGCCCCGGCACGAACCACTTGAACCCGACCGGCACCTCGGTCAGCGCGCGCCCGGCCGCCCCGGCCACCCGGTCGATGATCGAGGAACTGACCATCGTCTTGCCCACCGCGGCATCCGCGGGCCAGCCCGCCCGGTGCCGGTACAGGTAGTCGATGGCCACGGCCAGGTAGTGGTTGGGGTCGAGCAGGCCCGCGTCCGGCGTGACGATGCCGTGCCGGTCGGAGTCCGTGTCGTTGCCGGTCGCGATCGCGAACTCGCCCGCCCGCTCGATCAGCGAGGCCATCGCGTACGGCGAGGAGCAGTCCATCCGGATCCGGCCGTCCCAGTCCAGCGTCATGAACCGGAAGGTGGCGTCCACGTCCGGGTTGACCACGGTGAGGTCGAGGCCGTAGTGCTCGGCGATCTCCCCCCAGTACGCGACGCTGGCGCCGCCCAGCGGGTCGGCGCCGATCCGGATGCCGGCGCCGCGGATCACGTCCAGGTCGACCACGGCCGGCAGTTGCGCGACGTACTCGCCCAGGAAGTCGAACGTGTCCGTGGCCGGCGCGGTCCGGGCCGCCTCGTACCGGATCCGGCGCACCTCGCGCAGGCCGCCGGCCAGCAGCTCGTTGGCCCGGTCCTGGATGACCGAGGTGATCTGCGACCCGGCGGGACCGCCGTCGGGCGGGTTGTACTTGAACCCGCCATCCTCCGGCGGATTGTGCGACGGGGTGATCACGATGCCGTCGGCCAGGCCGTCGGTGCGCCCGTCGTTGCAGGCGAGGATGGCCCGGGACAGCGCGGGCGTCGGGGTGTACCCGTCCCGGCTGTCCACCAGCACGGTCACCTCATTGGCCGCGAGCACCTCCAGCGCGGTGACGAACGCGGGCTCGGACAGCGCGTGGGTGTCCCGGCCGAGGAACAGCGGGCCGGTGGTGCCCGCCCGGGCCCGGTAGTCACAGATGGCCTGGGAGGTGGCGGCGATGTGATCCTCGTTGAACGAGGAGCGCAGCGCCGAGCCGCGATGTCCCGATGTGCCGAAGCTCACCCTCTGCTCGGGGAGGGCCGGATCCGGATGCAGCGCGTAGTAGGAGGTGACCAGCCTGGCCACGTCCACCAGGTCCGCCTGGCTGGCCGGCTGGCCGGCCCGCTCGTTCACCCGCACGGTGGGCTCCTCTCCTCGCTACTCAGTGTTCCGGTAATCCGGGCTGGCCGCCATGGCCGGCGGGCTCCGGAAACTGCGGACCGGAAACTGGTACCCCGCGGGACCCGGCTCGCCTGGAATCAGTTCCCCGGGAACGGAGCCTTATCCCACGGCTCCGGGCGGCCTGCGATGATGGCCGTGTGACCGACAAAGCACGACGGCCGCTGACCCGGCGGGCCCGGCTCTGGGCCGCCGCGGAAGCCAGGGGCGTCCCGCTGCGGACCATCGTGGCCGTCGCCGCGGTGGTGATCGCGGTCTACGTGCTGGGCAAGGTGGTCTACCGGCTCCGCGACGTGCTGCTGCTGATCCTCGTGGCCGCGTTCATCGCCGTGATCCTGAACCCGCTCGTGGTGGCCCTGCAGCAGTGGAAGATCCCCCGGCGGGGCTGGGCGGTCGCCGTGGTGACGTTCTGGGGGCTGATCGTCTTCATCGGCCTGGCCTTCGCGTTCGGGTACCCGCTGGCCAACGGGATCACCCACCTGTCCCAGAAGCTGCCGACCTACGTGGATGCGGCGACGCACGGCCGGGGCTGGATCGGGCACCTGGTGACCAGGTATCACGTGACGGCCTGGGTGAACAAGAACGCGCCCAAGCTGGTCAGCTTCGGTGAAGGGCTGGCCAAGCCCGCGCTCAGCCTGGGCAAGGGCGCGCTGGCCCTGCTGCTGCAGCTGTTCACCATCTTCATCCTGGTGCTGCTCCTGCTGCTGGAAGCCCCCAAGATGCGGACCGGCCTGCTGGGCTCGATGGACCCGGAGCGGGCGGAGCGGTACCGGCGGGTCGCGCACGAGGTCAACCGGTCGGTCACCGGGTACATGCTCGGCAACGTTCTCACCTCGGTCATCGCGGGCGCGGTGGTGTTCGTGACGCTGCTGGTGACGGGCGTGCCGTTCCCGTTCCTGTGGGCGCTGTGGGTGGCGCTGGTGGACTTCCTGCCGATGATCGGCGGGGCGCTGGCCGGGATTCCCACCGTGCTGTTCGCCGCGGCTCACTCGCTCAGCGCCGGCATCGTCACGCTGGTCGTGTTCCTCGTCTACACCCAGATCGAGAACCACGTGCTGAACCCGATCGTGATGAGCCGCACGGTCCGGGTCAACCCGCTGCTGGTGCTGCTGTCCATCCTGGTCGGCGGGGAGATCGGCAGCTGGATCGGCGGGATCTTCGGCGCGTTCGTGGGCGCGCTGCTGGCCATCCCGGCGGCCGGTGCGCTCCAGGTCGTGTTCCGGGAAGTCTGGCAGTCCACGGACCCGATGGCCTCGGCGGCCGGGGTGGCCGGCGAAGCGATCAACGCCACGGCGGACGCCGCTGACCACGCTGGCCCCGATGGCGCGGGCCCCAACGGCGCGGACGGTCCCCCTCCCGGCGGCGCGGACGGCCCTGCCCCCGACGGCGCTCACCAGGACGGCCCTGCCTCCGACGGCGCTCACCAGGACGGCGGCGGACGGCCGTCCCCGCCGGCCAGGCCCCGCCGCTGGGCCGCCCGTTTCTCCCGTCACTGACCAGCACCCTCGGCCCGTCCTCCCCGCCGCCGCCTGGCCCCCGGCCCCCGGCCCGTTCCATTCAGCCCGCCCCTTCGGCCGCCTCGCCCCCGCCAGCGGCCGCGCCCTCCACCGCCCGGCAGCACCATTAGCCCCACCAGTCACACCGGTCACACTGGTCACGATCGCCCGCGGCTCTCCACGCGGGACGGCTGGCGATTTGCGCGGTTCGGGCGCCCGCCCGCCGTGATCACGGTCGATATCTGCCACATAGCGCCCCCTATTGACCGTGATCATGGAAGCGCCGCCGCCACCGGTGGGCGGGAGGGGTTGGCGTGACCTGAGGGACTGGCCGGGCCGAAGGGCTGGCGACCTGAGGGACTGGCCGGGCGGGAGGGGCTGGTGTGACCTGAGGGACTGGGCGTACCGGGCTTAGCCGGACTGCCAGCGGCGGATGGCGAGCAGGCCGGGCACCACGGACAGGATGACCAGCCAGACCGCCAGGTACAGGGGCTCGCGGCCGAGCGGGCCGCCGTCGGCCAGGGCGCGGATCACGTTGACGGCGGCGGTGACCGGGTTGGCCCGCGCCAGCGGCTGCAGCCATCCGGCCAGCCGGTCGATCGGCGTGAACGTCGAGCTGATGAACGTGAGCGGCACCATCGGCAGGAACAGGGCCCGGCCCGCGGTGTCCGGGTCATGGATCCGCAGCGCCAGCCAGCACATCGTGATGCCCAGCGCCACGCCGAAGGCCACCGCGACCGCGACGATGCCGGCCAGCCCGGGCAGCCCGGTCCGCACCCGGAACCCCATCAGCGACGCGACGCCCAGCACCAGCAGCGCCTGGACCCCGAAGATCAGGCTCTCGGCGAGCATCCGGCCGAGCAGCACCGCGCTGCGGGCGATCGGCAGCGACCGGAACCGGTCGGTGATCCCGCTGACCGCGTCCAGCACCAGGCCCAGCCCGACGGTCGGCGCGGTCAGCGCCACGTTCTGCACGATGATGCCGGGCACCAGGTACTGCCGGTACGTCGCACCGGGGACCCGGGCCAGCCCGGCGAAGATGGCCAGGAACAGCACCAGCAGCACCACGGGCTGGATCAGCGGGTAGAGCAGCCGGCTCGGGTTGGCCCGCAGGATGGCGAGCTGCCGGCCGCAGATCAGCGCGGCCTCCCGCGCGGTGCGGCGGGGTCCCGGGCGCCGCACCGGCCCCGCGCCCGTGGCCGGGGCGGCGGGTGCCGGGGCGAGGCTGGTCATGGCGGGGTTACCGGGTGCGCATGCTGCCCGGTGAGGGCGAGGAAGGCCTCGTCCAGGGTGGGACCGCGCAGGCCCAGGTCGGCGACCGTGAACCCGTCCGCGGCCAGCGCCTGGGCCACCTCGAGCAGCGTGCCCACCCCGTCCCGGGCGGCCAGCGTGAGCCGCCCGGCGGCCGGGTCAGCGTGCAGGCCGCCCGGCGGCAGGCCCAGCCGGGCCGCCAGCGCCCGGCCGGCCGCCGCGGCCAGGCTGGCCGGCTCGAACCGGGCCTCGACCAGCTGGGTCCCGGTCCGGGCGCGCAGCTGGGCCGGGGTGCCACTGGCTACCATCCGGCCCTGGTCCAGGATGTGCACCACGTCGGCGAGCCGCTCGGCTTCCTCCAGGTACTGGGTGGTGAGCAGCATGGTCGTGCCCTCGTCGCGCAGCGCGGCCAGCGACTCCCACAGCTGCTGCCGCCCGGCCGGGTCCAGCCCGGTGGTGGGCTCGTCCAGGACCAGCAGCCGGGGGTGGGCCATCAGGCTGGCGGCCAGGTCGGCGCGCCGGCGCATGCCGCCGGAGTAGGTGCCGACCGGCCGCCCGGCCGCGGCGGCCAGGTCGAAACGGTCGATCAGCCCGGCCGCGCGCCCCCGCGCGGTCCGCCGGTCCAGGCCGGCCAGCCGGCCGATGAGCATCAGGTTCGCCCGCCCGGACAGCGCCTCGTCCAGCCCCGCGTACTGCCCGGTCAGGCCGATCCGGGCGCGGACCGCGTAGGGGTCCGCCACCACGTCGTAGCCGTCCACCCGGATCACGCCCGCGTCCGGGCGGACCAGCGTGGCCACGATGCGGACCAGCGTCGTCTTGCCTGCCCCGTTGGGGCCAAGCAGCGCGGCGATCCGCCCCGGCGGCACGGCCAGATCCACCCCGCTCAGCGCCGTCACGGTCCCGAACGCCTTGACCGCGCTATCCACTTCCAGCATGGGCTGGGTCATGATGTGAGCCTACGCAGGAGATCGCGGGCGTATCAGGGGGATAACCCCAGCCTGACAGCACCGGAAGCGTGACGGCGAAGGCGGCGTGAGCGCATGGACGGCAGCGGCAGTCAGCATTCGGGGGCGTGGGCCCTGGAGGACCCCCTGTTCAACAAGGGCACCGCGTTCACCGAGCAGGAGCGGTCGGCCCTGGGCCTGCGCGGGCTGATGCCCAGCGTGGTGGAGACCCTCGACCAGCAGGTGGCCCGCTGCTACCAGGCGTTCCGGGAGCAGCCCAGCGACATCGCCCGGCACATCAACCTGCGCGCCCTGCAGGACCTGAACGAGACGCTGTTCTACCGGCTGGTCACCGACCACGCCGAGGAGATACTGCCGATCATCTACACGCCCACGGTCGGGCTGGCCTGCCAGCGGTTCAGCGAGATCTACCGGCGCCCCCGGGGGCTGTTCATCGCCTACCCGGACCGCGACCGGATCGGCGAGATCCTCCGCAACCGCCCGCAGCGCGAGATCGACGTGATCGTGGTCACCGACGGGCAGCGCATCCTCGGCCTCGGTGACCAGGGCATCGGCGGGATGGGCATCCCGATCGGCAAGCTCTCGCTGTACACGGCGCTGGGCGGCATGGATCCGGCCCGGACCCTGCCGGTCCTGCTCGACGTGGGCACCGACAACCCGGAGTTGCTGGACGACCCGATGTACCTGGGCTGGCGGCACCGGCGGGTGGACGGCCCGGACTACGACGAGTTCGTGGACCGGTTCGTGCAGGCCGTCCGGGCCGAGCTGCCGCACGTGCTGCTGCAGTGGGAGGACTTCGCTACCCCGCACGCGCTGCCGATCCTGGACCGCTACCGGGACCAGCTGCTCACGTTCAACGACGACATCCAGGGCACCGCGGCCGTGGTGGTGGCCGCGCTGTCCGCGGCCGCGGTCGCGACCGGGTCACGCCCCCGGGACCAGAGGATCGTGATGCTGGGCGCGGGCTCGGCCGGCATCGGCGTCTGCGACCAGATCGTCCGGGCCATGGTCGCCGACGGGCTGGCCGAGAAGGAGGCCCGGGCCCAGATTTTCGTGGTCAACGTGGGCGGGTTGCTCACCGAGGACCGCCGGGGGCTCAGCCCGGCGCAGCGCCGCTACGCCCAGCCGGCCGGCGCCGTGCCCGGCCGGGAGCACGGGCACCGGGCCCGACTGATGGAGGTGGTCCAGGCCATCCACCCCACCGCGCTGATCGGCCTGTCCACGGCGACCGGCGCGTTCACCGAGGACATCGTCCGGGCCATGGCCTCCTACGTGCAGCGGCCGATCATCATGCCGCTGTCCAACCCCACCAGCCGCAGCGAGGCCCGGCCCCAGGACCTCGCCGACTGGACCGCCGGCCGGGCGCTGGTCGCGGCCGGGTCGCCGTTCCCGCCCATGAAGGTCGGCGGCGCCGCCGTTCCCGTAGCCCAGTGCAACAACGTCTACGTGTTCCCGGGCCTGGGCCTGGCCGTGACGGCGGTGCGGGCCACCCGGATCACGGACGCCATGATGACCGCCGCGGCCTCGGCCATCTGCGGCGCCGCCACGATCCACGACGACGCGTACGGGATGTTGCTGCCCGACCGGGCTGACCTGGCCAAGACGGCGACCGCAGTGGCGCGCGCGGTCGCCCGGGCCGCGGTGGCCGGCGGAGTGGCACCAGGGCTCACCGAGGCGCAGATCGACGACGCCGTGCAGCGCACCCACTGGGAGGCCAGGTACCGGGAGTGACCGGGCCGGGACGGTTTTCGTTGCGGAGAATTTGGCGGGTCACCAGATGGTGTAGCCGCCGTCGATGACGAGGACCGACCCGGTCATGAACGCGGACGCGGGGCTGGCCAGGAAGACCACGCTCGGGGCGATCTCCTCGGGCAGCGCGTAGCGTTGCTGGGGGGTGTCCTCGATCCAGTGCCGCCGGAATTCCGGCCGGTCCACCGGGGCCATCTCGGTCTTCACGTAGCCGGGCGCGATCGCATTGACCCGGATGCCCAGCCCGGCCCACTCCGCGGCCAGTGACCTGGTCAGCTGGTGCACCGCGGCCTTGGACGCGTTGTAGGCGGGCTGCCACTGCGGCCGGTTGACGATCATCGCCGAGATCGAGCCGACGTTGATGATCGACCCGCCGCCGCTGCGGGCCATGTGGCGGCCGCCGGCCCGGCTGCACCGCCACAGCGCCCGGACGTTCAGGTCGAACACGTCGTCCCACTCGGCGTCGGTGACCGACCACGACTCGCCGTGGTAGCAGACGCCGGCGTTGTTGACCAGGATGTCCAGCCCGCCGAGCCGGCCGGCCGCGGCGTCGATCACCGCGCCCGCGTCCCGGGTGATGTCCGCGTCCAGCGCGGACACCGCCAGGCCCTGGTCTTTCATCTCCGCAACGGCCGCCGCGTTCCGGCCGGTGTCCCGGGCCACGATCATGACCTCGGCGCCCGCCTGCCCCAGGGCGGCGGCAAACGCCTTGCCCAGGCCCTGATTCCCGCCCGTGACCACGGCCTTGCGGCCATCCAGCGCAAAACGCTCCAGTACCCGCACATGCCCTCCTAGCTGACCAGGCCCGCTACCCGACGGAGCCCGTTCCATTGTCGGGCCGGGGAAGCGCATAGCCGGGCACCGACGGCCAGCGGACCGCGACCACCACGGACGGCTCCTCGGCATGCCAGGAGTGGTTCACGCCGTGGAACACGACGTAGTCACCCTGCTCGGCGAGCAGCACGCTGCGGCCGGGAAGCTCGACCCGGAAGCGGCCGCTGATCAGGATCAGCGCCGCGGAGCGCCGCTCGCCGGCGACCCATTGCGCGCGCCGGTCGTCGCGGGGATGGATGGCCCACTTGATCTCGACGTCGTCGCTGCGGCGGGGGTCGCCCTCCGGCTGGAAGTGCCCCAGCAGCCAGCCGTGCCCGGCCGGGGCGTCGGCCGCCGCGTTCCCGACATAGATCCGCTCCGTCATGCGCCCGGAGGCTAGCAGGGCAGCACGGGGCGGCCGCCCTGCGTGCCGTCCGCCCCGCACGGCGGGCGGCCCGGGTCGCTCCCGCTGGCGTGCACGGCCAGCCGGCGCAGCAGCCCGCGGAACGCGCGCCGGTCCTCCTCGGCGCCCAGCCCGCTGAGCAGCTGCCCCTCGGCGGCACGCAGCCGCTGGTCCAGGTCGGTGAGCGTGTCCCGGCCGTGCGGGGTGGCCACGATCCGGCGGGCCCGCCGGTCGGCCGGGTCCGCGCGGCGCTCGATGAGCCCGGCCGCCTCCAGATCGTCGAGCAGGTAGGTCATGACCGTGCGGTCCACGCCCAGATGGTGGGCCAGGGCCAGCTGGCTGCCGTGCTCGTCGGCCGCCGCGGCGGTCAGCACCTGGTAGCCGCGCGGGCCGCCGGGCAGGCCGGCCAGGGCCTCGTGGGCGGCCTTGACGTAGCCGCGGAAGACGGCCCCGAGGGCCCAGCCCAGATCGTTGCTGAGGGTGCAGGCGCCCGCGTCCGGGGCGGGGTCGCGCCCGGCGGGGGCAGCCCCGGCTCTGGCCAGGGATTCTGACGGCGCCGACATGGCAGCAGCCTACCCCAGGCCTGCTGCCCTGCCGATGAGTTGCAGTGGAGATGTTCTGTGATACAGACTAGATGCGTGACGACAGAAATTCAGATCAGCGGGACTTCACCGGCCCGGCCGGCCGTGGTGATCATCGGCGGCGGGTACGGCGGGATCAACGTGGCCAGGGGGCTCGACGACGTGGCGTCGGTCGTGCTGGTCGAGCCGAAGGACGCGTTCGTGCACAACGTGGCCGCGCTGCGCGCCCTGGTCGACCCGGCCTGGCTGCCGCGGATCTACCTGCCCTACGGCGGGCTGCTCAGTCACGGCCGGGTGGTGCAGGACCGGGCCGTGAAGGTGGACGCGGGCCGGGTCGTGCTGGCCTCCGGCGAGGAGCTCCCCGCGGACTACCTCGTGCTGGCCACCGGGTCCAGCTACCCGTTCCCGGCCAAGAGCGACGTGGACCGTACCGTGGACGCGCACGAGAAGACCCTCGGCACCCACGCGGCGCTGGCCGCCGCGGGCCGGGTGCTGCTGGTGGGGGCCGGGGCGGTCGGCATCGAGCTGGCCGGGGAGATCAAGGCGGTCTGGCCGTCTAAACAGGTCACGCTCGTCGACGCGGCCGGCGACGTGCTCGGCGGGCCGTTCCGCGCGGACCTCAGGGCGGAGCTGCGCCGGCAGCTCGCCGCGCTGGGCGTGCAGGTTCTGCTGGGCAGCCCGCTGCGGGCCGAGCCGCCCACCGAGCCGGGCGAGCTGCGGACCTTCACGCTGACGACCGAGGCCGGCACCGGGGTGACCGCCGATATCTGGTTCCGCTGCTACGGCGTGCTGCCGGTCAGCGACTACCTGGCCGGCGGCCTCGCGGCGGCCCGGGGCGCCGACGGGCACATCGAGGTCACGCCGACGTTGCAGGTCGCGGGCCAGGAACGGGTGTTCGCGATCGGGGACGTATCCACCGCCGACCGCAAGGTGGCGGGCGCGGCGAGCCGCCAGGCCGCGGTCGTGGCCGCGAACATCCGGGCGCTGATCGAGGCGGGACCGGACGCCGTGGCCGGCGCCGGGGCGCCGGAGCTGAGCCGGTACGAGGCAGCGCCGCCCGGGATCGTGATCCCGATCGGGCCGGAGGGCGGGTCCGGGCAGCGGCCCGGCCGCGAGGAGCTCCTTCCGGCGGAGGTGGTGGCCGAGCTCAAGGGCCGGGACATGATGGTGGCCCGGTACGCCGAGATGCTCGGGGTGCCGGTGGCGGAGCCGGCCGGGAACGCCGCGGAGGCGGCCGGGGACCCGGCGGGGGAGAGCCCGCCGGAGGAGTGAGCGGCCGTGCGGGGCCCGGGTGTCGGTGCCGCGTGGGACGCTGGCCCCGATGAACGAACCCGACGCGCCGCGCCGCTGCGACTGGGCCGAGAGCTCGGACGCGATGCGGGCGTACCACGACCACGAGTGGGGCCGCCCGTCCCGCGACGACCGCTACCTGTTCGAGATGCTGCTCCTGGAGGGCGCCCAGGCCGGGCTGTCCTGGGCCACGATCCTCGGCAAGCGCGAGAACTACCGCCGCGCGCTGGACGGCTTCGACCCGGAGCGGATCGTGCGCTACGACGACGCCAAGCTGGCCGCGCTGCTGGCCGACCCGGGGATCGTCCGCAACCGGCTCAAGGTCGCGGGCACGGTGCGCAACGCCCGGGCCTTCCTGGCCATCAAGCAGGAGCACGGGTCGTTCGCCAGTTACCTGTGGGCCTGGGTGGACGGCGCGCCGCTGGTCAGCCGCCCGCGCAGCGTGGCCGAGCTGCCCGCCCGGACCGAGCTGTCCGACCGGGTCAGCAAGGACCTGAAACGGCGCGGGTTCACGTTCGTCGGGTTGACGATCACGTACAGCTTCCTGCAAGCCTCCGGTGTGGTGAACGACCACCTCGCCCGTTGTCCGGCTCTTACCGGGCTGTCCGACTAAGGGGCCGGGAGCTGGTCTTTAGCGGCGTTGCGGGGTGATGGCGGCAGCCAGATCTGGCATCATGGTCAGTGAGATGAGTAATCCCCGCTTCCCCGTTACCGTGACGCAGCTCCCGGTACTGCGCTGCGAAATATGCCAGCGCACCATCGCCCACAAGCCCGGGCAGGCCAGTGTGGTCCTGACCGAGCATTACCGTCGCGCGCACCCCGAATCCCTCGAGGCTGCGGCGGGCCGCCCCGTCTGACTTTTCTCGCGCGTCCCGGCTCCGGTTCTGATCTGCGGGGGCTGCGAGAATGCGGTCATGCGGAGCACTCGTCATCAGTTGTCCGCTGGCTCATCACCGGCCAGCCTGTCGGCTACAGGCTCAGCCGGCTCGATCCTGAGTATCGGATCGAGCGGCTCGATCCTGTCCATTGGATCGGCCGGCTCGATTCTCTCGATCGGGTCGGCCGGTTCGATTCTGTCCATCGGGTCCGTCGGCTCGGTGGCGTCCGCGTTCTCGGTCGGTTCGGCCGCGAGCGCGCTGTCGATCCTGTCTGGACTCTCGCGCCGGTCGATCCTGGCCTGGCGGGCCTGCGGCGCCATCGGTTCGCGGGCGCCCCGGAGGGAATGACCCCCGGGGGAAACGAGAGCGGTAGGGAAGGGGGGCTTTGGGGTGACATGTCGGCTGTCGTGATCGCAACCGCCTTCGGCGGACCTGATGTGCTGGAGATCGCCAATCAGCCACCGGGCGAGCCCGGTCCCGGCGAGGCGCTCATCGAGATCCGGGCCGCGGGGGTCAACCCCGTCGACTGCAAGTCCTACAGCGGCGCATTCGGCGCCGACCCCGCCCGGCTGCCGCTGCGGCTCGGCTCGGAAGCCTCGGGCGTGGTCGCCGCGGTCGGCCCCGGCGCGGCCTGCCCGGCCGGCCCGATCGAGGTCGGTGCGGAGGTGATCGCGTTCCGGGCACCCGGCGCCTACGCCGCCGAACTGGTCGTGCCGGCCTCCGCGCTGGTCCCCAAGCCGGACACGCTGGACTGGGCCCAGGCTTCCGGGCTCATGCTGACCGGCGTGACCGCCTGGCACCTGCTGGAGGCCACCGGCGTGGGCGCCGGTGACACGGTGCTGATCCACGGGGCCGCCGGGGGAGTAGGCGTCATGGCGGTGCAGCTCGCGGTGATCCGCGGCGCCACCGTGGTAGCCACGGCCGACCCCAAGAATCACGAGTTCCTGCGCGACCTGGGGGCGATCCCGGTCGAGTACGGCACGGGCCTGATGGACCGGGTCCGGGCCGCTGCGCCGGACGGCGTGGACGCCGCGCTGGACCTGGCCGGGACCGACGAGGCTCTGGACGTGTCGTTCGTCCTGGTGCCCGACCGGACCCGGATCGCCACCATCGTCTCGTTCGAGCGGGGGCTGAACACCGGCATCAAGGTGCTGGGCGGTGCGCCCGGCGCCGATCCCGGCACCGAGATCCGCGATACCGCCCGGCTGAAACTGGCCCGGCTGGCCCAGGAGGGCACGCTGCGGGTGTTCGTGTCGCAGACGTTCCCGCTCGCCGAGGCCGCGGAGGCGCACCGCGTCGTCATGCAAGGCCACTCCCAGGGCAAGATCGCCCTCATCCCGTAGCGGGCCGGCCGTGCCGGTCCGGCCGTGGGAGCTGGCTGCGCGGGCGGGCCTGGCTGCGCGGGCGGGCCGGCTGCGCGGGCGGGCCTGGGCTGGCACGGGCGGGCCGGCTGCACGGGGCGGGCCGGGAGTGCGGGGCCGGCCGGGGGTGCTAAGCGCAGGCCAACTCGGCGTTGGCCCGCTCGGTCACGATGGCCAGCACCCGGTGCGCGGTGGCCAGGTCCGACTCGGGCAGCCCGCCGTACAGGCGCGCGGTGACCTGCCGGATACCGTCCTGGATCTCCT
The DNA here is from genome assembly GCA_963720645.1 of uncultured Actinomycetes bacterium. Classification (GTDB taxonomy): domain Bacteria; phylum Actinomycetota; class Actinomycetes; order Streptosporangiales; family Streptosporangiaceae; genus RYN-230. Next base: position 103,505 of record CAVRFX010000001.1, read on the forward strand.
CGAAGCGGGCGGCGCCCGCGGCGGTGAGCGCAACCCGCGTCCCTCCGCCCGCCTCGGGCGCACGGCTGGTCAGCCCCTGCCCGGCGAGCCCGGCCGCCGCCGCGTGCACGGTGTCCTCGCCGATCTTGAGGCCGTGCACGACCTGGCCGGTCAGCTCGTCCTCGTCCAGTGCGCCGCCGCTGCGGCCCAGCAGGTTGAGGATCACCCAGCCGTGGAACGGGGTACCGGTCCGCGCCAGCAGCCGGTTCAGCACGGCGCGGACGGCGCTCTCGGCCTGCCCGATGTCCTGGCCGTTGAGGGTGGGGGTGTTCGTCATTGGTCTGCTCCTGTCTGCGTGTGCGGGGGATCGGATCCGAGCAGGGTGCGCAGCGAGGCGATCAGCGCCTGGGTGGCCGGGCTGTCCAGGCCGCCGAGCGGCGCGATGAGCTCGTACTGCAGCCCGCGGACCCGGTCGGTCGCCCGGGCCGTCACCTCGCGGCCGCGGTCGGTGAGGGTGAGCTGCACGGCCCGGCTGTCGTCGGGGTGGACCGCGCGCTCGATCAGCCCGGCCCGCTCCAGGGCCCGGGCCAGTTTGGACACGTACAGCGGTTCGAGGCCGGTGTCGTCGGCCAGCTGGCGCTGGGTCGGCCGCTGGCCCCGCTGCTGCATGCCGAGCAGCGGGGCCAGCAGCGAGTACTGCGCGTTGGTCAGCCCCAGCGGCGTGATGGCCCGGTCGATCGCCGATCGCCAGCGCATGGACAACCGCCACACCAGCCCGGTCACCGGGACGCCCGCGGCCAGCCCGCCCGGGGCGGCGCCGTCCCGGGCCCCGGTCACGGGCCCGCCCGCCGGGACGCCGCCCGGCCCCCCGCCCGCCGGAACCCTCCACTGCTCAGTCACAGAATTTAGTGTACATGGCTTCTATATACATGTACACATTACGACTGCCTCGCTGCCGTGCCCTGCGGCGACACCGCTCCAAGTCCCACGAGTCACACGGGCCTCTTCCGCCCACTTCTCCCGTGAAACGTGTGCCGAATCGGGCAAATCGCCCCGGGAAAGAGCGCCGTTCACGGGAAATGTGGACGCGGCCAGGCGCCGGTCGTGATCCGTGCACGACCATGATCACGGTCAGTAGGGGGCGTCATGTGGCAGCTACTGACCGGGATCATGAAGGAGCAGGCGAGCGGCGCACCGCTGACCATGATCATGGTCAAGAGGGGGCGTCATGTGGCACGAATTGACCGTGATCATGAAAAGTGGTCGGCCAGGGCGGCCTGGGCGGCGTTCTGGCCGCACATGCCGTGCACGCCGCCGCCCGGCGGGGTGGAACTCGAGCACAGGTACACGCCGGGGATCGCGGTCCGGTACGGGTTCCACCGCGGGGTGGGCCGCAGCACGGTCTGCAGCAGGGTCCCGGCCCCGCCGTTGATGTCGCCGCCGACGTAGTTCGGGTTGTAGCGCTCCATGTCGGCGGCAGTCCGGACCGACTTGGCCAGGACCAGGTCGCGGAAGCCGGGCGCGAAGCGCTCGATCTGCGCCTCGATGAGGCCGGACACGTCGTCCGGGCTGCCCGAGGGCACGTGACAGTAGGCCCACAGGGTGTGCTGCCCGGCGGGCGCGCGGGTCGGGTCGACCACGCCCGGCTGGGCCACCAGGCAGTACGGGCGCTGCGGCATCCGCCCCGCGTTCACGTCAGCCTCGCTGCGGGCCACCTCGGCCAGCGTCCCGCCGAGATGCACGGTGCCCGCCTCCCGGCAGGCCGGGGCCTGCCACGGCACCGGGCCGCTCAGCGCGAAGTCCACCTTGCAGACCCCCGGCCCGTACCTGAACCGGCGCAGCGCGGCCTGGTGCTGCCCGGTCAGCCGGTCACCGGCCAGCGCGATCAGCTGGCGGGGGGTCACGTCGAGCAGGACGGCCCGGGCGGGCGGCAGTTCATCGAGGGAGCGCACCCAGTGGCCGGTTTCCACCTCACCACCCAGGGACGCCAGCTCGGCCAGCAGCGCGGCGGTGAGGCGGGCGCTGCCGCCCTCCACCACCGGCCAGCCCACCGCGTGCGCCGCCATCGTCAGCAGCAGCCCGAACGCGCTGGTCACCGGGGCGCTGAGCGGCAGCATCGAGTGCGCGGCCACCCCGGCGAACAGGCCCTGGGCTTCCTCGGTGCGGAACCGCCGGGCCAGGATCGTGGCGGGCGGCAGGCCGTCCAGGCCGAACCGGGCCATGGCCAGCGGATGCCGGGGCACGGACCGGATCGGGGCGAGGATCTCCGGCAGGGTCAGCCCCACGTCCCGGACCAGCGGGCCGAGCAGCCGCCGGTACGCGCCGGCGTCCCGGCCGAGGCTGCCCGCGGTTTCCTCGACCGAGCCCGCGACCGCCGCGGCCCGCCCGCCGTCCTGCGGGTGGGCGAACGCGACCTTGGGGGTGCACAGCGTGACCCCCCGGGCCGCCAGGTCGATGCTGGTGAAGAACGGGGAGGACGCGGCGAGCGGGTGGACCGCGGAGCACACGTCGTGCCAGAACCCCGGCCGGGTCAGCTCGGCGGTCCGGCAGCCGCCGCCGGGCGTGTCCGCCCCCTCGATGAGCTGGACCCTGAGCCCGGCGCGGGCCAGCGTGATGGCCGCGGCCAGCCCGTTGGGGCCGGAACCGACCACGATCGCATCGGCGGACGGGACAGGGCTCATAGGTCGAGTATCCCGCCCTCGGCGCCGACGATGACGTCCGGGAGCCCGGGCGGGCCGGCCGCGAACCGGGCGGCGAGCTGGTCCAGGTCCGCGTCCGTCCGGTCCGGCTTGTGGTGCGCCAGCGCCACTCGCCGGGCTCCGGCCCGCACCCCCAGGCCTGCCGCGTACTCCGCCGCCGCGTGGCCGAACGACGCCTCCACGGGCACCTCGGCGGCCAGCAGGAACGCGTCGTGGATGAGCAGGTCGGTCCCGGCCGCCAGGTCCAGCGCGGCCGGGTGATACTCGCCCAGTCCCTCGGGCCCGGGCCCGAGAACGGTGGGGCAGTGGTCGGGGATGTAGGTGACCACCGAATGCCCGTCGCTGACCCGGTACCCGAAGGTCCGGCCGCCCTTGTGCGGCACCTCGCGGGCCTCCACGGTGAACCCCTCGGCCTTGAGCGGACCGGGGGACAGGGAACCGAAAGTCCAGTCACCGCGCAGCCCCTCGGGACCGATCGGGAAGTGGGGCGGGGACATGCCGCGGGCCAGCGCCGCGGCCGCGCTCTCCCCGGACTCCTGGGCCGGCAGCAGCAGCGTGACGCGGGCGCCGTCGTGGTCGCCGCCCCGGAAGAACGGCAGGCCGTGCACATGGTCCCAGTGCAGGTGGGTCAGGAGGATGGTGCCGGCGAAAGGCCGGCCGCCGAGCAGCGGGGTGACCTGGCGCAGGCCGGTGCCCGCGTCTAGCACGAGCACCGGCCCGGCCGCATCGTCGTGGCTGATCGCAACGCTTGAGGTGTGCCCCCCGTAGCGGAGGAACTCCGCTCCTGGTGCCGGCGTCGAGCCGCGCACGCCGCAGAGGTGTACGCGCACGTCAGCCCCGGCCGGCGTCTTCGCGCCGGTGCCCCCCGGACAGTTCGACGAGTGCATCGTGGTCGAACTGGCTGGCCTCCACGGATGCCACCCGGCAGTCGGTCACCGCGACCAGCGTGGACGTGCGGACGCCGCCTTCCAGGTGGGCCCGCTCGCCGAGTATCGCCCCGGGCCCGTACTCGGCGAGCCGCTCGCCGTCCCGTTCCACCCGGACCACTCCGTCCAGCACCAGGTAGATGGAGGTTCCCGGTTCACCCTGGCGGACCAGCGTGTCGCCCGCGCTGGACCGGCTGATGACCGGCTTGGCCGCGCCGTGCATGAGCTGCACGGACAGCGCCCGTTCCAGGGCCGTCTCGACCGCGGTGACCAGAGCCGGGGAATCCTCGTCGCCCCACGGGCTGTGCTTGCCGAACGACGTGCCGGACCAGCCGGCGTAGTCGGTCAGGCCAGACTTGTGGGTCAGGTGGCCGTCGGCGCCGTAGACCCAGTGCCGGGGGAACGCGCTCGCCCCGGTCATCGCGGGTTCGGCGGTGCCGTCGGCGTGCAGGGTCAGCGTCAGCGTGGTCCATACCAGCGGGGCCAGCCACTGCACGTAGGGGGGATGCTTGACCGGCCGGGGCATGGGCACCCCGGTGCGGCCGCCGACGGTCTGGGTGAACCGCACCCAGCCCGGTCCGTGCTCGGGTGGCCGCTGGATGTCGGGCAGCTTGACCGCCTGGAAGCGGGCGTGCAGGCCGGCCAGCCGAAGTGTGGTGGAGCCGATCAGGCCGGTGCCGGCGTAGCCGGCGTCACTGATCTGCCCGTCGTCGCCGACCTCGATCCAGGCCCGCAGCATGTTGGCGAACCGGAACTTGTCCGCCGCGCGGAGTTCCTCGAGGTCCCCGAGCTCCGCGGACGGCGGGTCGTCGTAGTGGCCGAATCCCGAGTCGAAGGCCAGCCGGCTGGGGCCGGTGACCGCCTCGGACGGGATCCAGGACAGTGAGGTAATGCTGCTTTCATATCGCATACCCTCAGGCTCGGCTCCCTCACGGCCCTGGTCAATGATGACAGCACACCTGTCCTGACCTGCGCAGAGTCATGGTGACACCACTGTAAGAGGTGATGCTGGCAGGGAGCCTATGAGCGATGCGGAGCCTAACTAAGCCGGTAGCCAGTTCTCCGCGTGGAGCCTACGACGCCTGGTGCGCGCCGCTGGGACGATGAGCAGCACGTCCTGAACGCTGGCAACCCGGAAGAACTGGCCGAGTATCTCAAAGCTGAGGCGGGCGGGTGAGGCGCGGCAGTCGCTGGGCCCAGGGCCCGGGCCCCAAGGAGCTCTTCCGGTGTTGCTGGCGGGAGGGCTCTTTCCTTCCGCTAGTTCTCGCCAGCGGCGGACCGGCGGTAGCCGGTAGTCCGGGCATGGAGGACCAGGCTCGGGTAAACGGTTGGGCGCGGCCCGCGCCAGCCCCGGAACCCGGGAACTTCCCCCCGCTCCCGGGACGGCGCGGGCCGCTTCGCCGCTCCCAGCTCCTGCAGGAGCGGCGAGATCGAGGGCCAGACCTACCCGGCGGATCGGGCGCTAATCACCTCGCTGCCCAACCGTTCCCAGTAGGAGCGGCTGGCGCTACTGGCCGACATCGAGGCGATCGCGCCGACCGGGGCGTGGCTGGAGGGCGTGCCGCCGGGGAAGGTCGCGCATTTCGCTGGGGAGGCTCGGGTCACCGACGCCGCCGACATGGGCAAAGTATCGGAGGACAAGCGGCTCACCCTGATGGTGAGCCTGGTGCACACGGCCGCGACCGGTGCCCGAGACGACGTGGTCGCCATGTTCTGCAAGCGCATGGCCGCCATCCACAAGAAGGGCCGCGATCACCTGGAGGCGCTGCGCGAGGTACACCAGGCCGAGTCCGAACGGCTGCTGGGGGTGTTCGGCGATGTTCTGTCGGTGGTGCGCGAGGCCATGACCCCGAGCGAAGAAGCATGTCAACGACAGAGCGGGCGGCGTGGGGGTTTATCGCTCTGCGGGCGGGAAGAGGCCGAAGGAACATCGCCTGCTTGCGAGACGGAGAACTATGCCGAGTGTGTTCGAGGTCCTGAGCCGGGACCATGAAGAAGTTAAGCAGATGCTGTCGGAGTTCGAGAAGGGCCCGACGGCCGCTGATGGCGCCAGCCCGGATCAGCTGGCCCGGCGCAAGAAGATGGCGGAGACGCTGGTCATCGAGGAATCCAAGCACGAGGCGGTCGAGGAGATGTATTTCTGGCCGGCCGTGCGCGACCGGCTGCCCGACGGCGGCGGCTCGCTGATGAGGCGACGGGACAGGAGCAGGAGGCCAAGCAGGTCCTGGCCCGGCTAGACAAGTCCGGCGCCGATGACCCCGAGTTCGAGAAGTTGCTGGGACAGTTCATTATGGCCGGGCGCGAGCACGTCGCGTTCGAGGAAACCCGCGTTTGGCCCGGCCTACGGTCGGCACTGACCAGCACCGAAGCCGAGGAACTGGGCGAAAAGCTGGAGCAGGCCAAAAAAACGGCGCCCACCCGACCCCATCCGGGTACCCCGCCCTCACCGGGCGTCCTTAAATCCACCGGGCCGGTCGTGGCGGCCGCTGACAAGGCCCGGGACGCCGTAACAGGCCGGGGCGAGTTTCATCCCGGTCACCACGATCCCTACCACCAAGAAGGAACGCGCATGACGAGCATGACCAGGCACTACAGCGATGCGGCGAGCCAGGCCCTCCACGCGGCGGACAAGGCCGCTGACGTCTGGACGCAGGGCGCACGGGGCGTGACCGGCCTTATTCCCCGGCTGCCGCAGATCGACCTCATCCCGGCCGTCGAAGGCTACTTTGACGTCGTGCAGAAGACGGTGGACCTCAACCGCTACCTCGCCCTCAAGTGGGTCCAGGCAGCGGGCAGGCTGACCGGCGTGGTCCGTGACCAGGCCGAGTCGGCCGCTGACGTTGTGCGCGAGATGCCCGCGTCGGTCGGCCACGTTGTGCACGAGCAGGCCGCCCAGGCCGAGCAGGCCGTCCGCGAGCACGCGGAAAAGGCCGAGCAGGCCGAGCGGGAGCGCGCACGTCAGGCCCGCAAGGCCGAACGCGAGCAGGCCAGGCGGGCCCATGACCAGGCCCGCGAGCGCTACGAGGGCTGGACCAAGGCCGAGCTGAGCGACCAGCTCGCCGAGCGGGGCCTGCCCAAGACGGGCAACGTTGACGAGCTCACCGAGCGCCTGATCGAGGATGACCAGGCCCGCGAGCGCTACGAGGGCCTGGCCAAGGCCGAGCTGAGCGACCAGCTCGCCGAGCGGGGCCTGCCCAAGACGGGCAACGTGAACGAGCTCACCGAGCGCCTGATCGAGGCAGACAGCAAGTAAGCCGCCCAGCCGCCCTGTGCATCAGTGAGGACGACGGTGCCGTCGTAGCAGTCGCTGCTTCGATGCTGGCGTCGTACTGTTTCACCGCCCTTGCGGGCTTCCGCCCGCAAGGGCGCACCACTCTCAGTTCCCGGTCGCAGGCTCGCCCACCTGCTGCAATGGCGCTGCCCAGAGGGACGCCGGCGGTGAGGTTCACGTCCGAGACGGGGTACCGCCTGTGAGCCCGCTTGCGGCAGCGAGCCGTGCGGGCTCAGGCCCGTTTCACGCCATCGGCAGCCCGGCTGGCAGGGATGGCGGCCAAGCTGCCGCCCGCCGACCAGGCGGCGAAACGCTCATCGTCTGGGCCAGCGCGGGATTGAGGTACGCGGCGGGCGAGGTGACCCATCTCGTCGCCGGGACGAACCAGGTCCACGTTGACGTTGGTCTACCGTGCAACCCACATCCGTCGTCGAACCGGCCGTCTGCGGCAGGACCTTCTTGGAGAGCGGGACAAATTGGGGGAGGCTCCGCCGCGAGGGTCACAGGGTCCGGCGCCTGGTTGAAGCCGGGGGTACCAGCGATGGAAAGTCGCCGGCGAGCTGGTCGTTCAGGAACCGCCTGCCGCCGCCTACCCCCGCCCGGCCTGAGGCCTGGGCAGGGTCCTCCGTGGCATAGTCCCAGGCCACCGTCAGTTGTGGGCGTTGGCCGGGAGCCTATCCCGGTAGCCAACGCTGCGGACACGGGCGGACAACCCCGAACAGCGCCGGACATGCCACATACCCCTGAGCTGGGCAAACAGTAGCTTGCCTAGGTCGCCGTGTGGCATCGGCCTGCTGCTTTCATATCGCATGCTCCGAGACTCGTCCCTCGCGCAGCCCTGGTCAATCGTGGCAGTACGCCTGTCCTGACCTGGACATATTCATAGTGGCACGAGTGTAAGCAGGCAGCTAGCCAGGGAGCCTGTGAGCAATGCGGAGCCTAAGCCGTAGCCAGCATGGCTAAGGAAGCCTATGACGACGGGGAGGTTACTGACCTTGACCAGCGAGGAAACCCTGCCCGGCGGCAACACCGACGGCGCCGTGCGGATCGGTGGCGTCGTTCACAAGCGGGCCTCACCTTGGACACCGACGGTACACGCCCTGCTGCGGCACCCGGGTTGACAAGGCCTGGCATGCCGGCGCGCTGGGCATGCTGGGCCGCGTCGAAACGGTCCTGGGAAGCGACCCGCCCGCGGAGGACGTGTCGCAAGCGTTCTGGTACGCCTGCACGGCCGGCCAGCGCCGCGCCGCGGAGTATCTGCTGTCGCGCGGCGCGGATCTCAACTGGGAGCCGGACTACGCGCACGGCACACCGCTTGACGCCGCCAGCGGGCTGAGGTTCAGGCAGGAGAACGTCATCTCCTGGCTGCGCGAGCTGGACGCCCGTTCCTCCAGCTCCAATTGATTCGCCCGTCAGCGATGGACCAGATCCGCAAAGAACTCCGTCGCCATGCTGGACACAACATGATTCGAACTGCTGGTCGAGGCTGAGGGCGAGATTCTTTCCGTACTTGCTGCACGGTCCACTCGCCGGTCGGTTGGGGGTGACGCCGCCGAGGTGCATCCGGCGGGTGCCGTGCTCGATGAACAGCAGGGATTCGCCGACTACGCCAAGCGGTGACGTGCAAGGTGGCAGGCCAGGTTCCAGGCCGCGCGCCAGCCGGGTTCGGTGTGCGCGCGCTCGATGCCATGGTGCTGGTGTTAGCAGTGCCGACTACTGTGGGAGATGACCACCGACGCTGAGTCACTGCTGGGGTCTCGTGCGGTACCATGCCCAAAAAAGGGACACTCGACGCAAAGTCGTCGGGCACCGGCGATTCTCCCCTGCGGACCAAGCTGCTCGCGATCTTCCGTCGGCGCGCGTAGCCTCACCCGAAGCTGACCTACGGAAAGGCCCACGCGGTGGCCAAGCCGGCAATTCTGACAGTCGATGACGATCCTGCGGTCTCGCAGGCGATTACGCACGATCTGCGCCGCCAGTATGGTGCCGACTACCAGATCGTCCGTGCGACGTCGGGTGCCGAAGCGCTCACTATGCTGAGCGAAGTTCGCCCTGCGCGACCGACAGGTCGCCTTAATCGCATCCGATCAGCGGATGCCGGAGATGACCGGCGTCGAGTTCCTCGAACAGGCGCGTCGTTATGCGCCCGACGCCAAGCTGGTGCTGCTCACGGCGTACGCCGATACGGACGTGGCGATCAGGGCCATCAACGATATCGGTCTCGATTACTACCTGCTTAAGCCGTGGGATCCTCCCAAGGAGCGGTTGTATCCCGTCCTCGACGACCTGCTGAGCGACTGGCAGGAAGAGCATCCCGGCGACACCGGCGGATTGCGTCTCGTTGGGGACCGCTGGTCGGAACGGAGCCACGAGATCAAGACCTTCCTCGCGCGCAACCATGTGCCGTACCGCTGGTTCGACCTGGAGCGCGACGAGGAAGCGCGCAGACTGCAAGCTCTCGCCCGCGCGGACACAGCCGATCTTCCGCTTGTCCTGGTTCCGGACGGGGAGACGTTGCGGGCGCCGTCGACCCTCGAGCTGGCGGACGCGCTCGGCCTGCGCACGACCGCTGAGCAGCCGCTGTACGACCTGTGCATCGTCGGCGGCGGTCCGGCGGGACTCGCCGCGGCGGTCTACGGAGCATCGGAGGGATTGCAGACCGTCGTGATCGAACGCGAGGCCCCGGGCGGGCAAGCGGGTCAGAGCGCAGCTATCGAGAACTACCTCGGGTTCCCCAAAGGCCTGTCCGGCGCGGACCTCACCCACCGGGCCGTTGCGCAGGCGCGGCGCTTTGGCGCGGAAATGGTACTCGCGCGCGACGTGGTGGGCTTTGAGACGCGTGGGCCGGTGCGCGCCGTTCGCTTCGGCGACAACTCCGAGATCGAGGCGCGAGCCGTGCTCGTCGCGACAGGCATGTCGTACCGGCTGCTCGAGACGCCTGGGCTCGAGGAGCTAACGGGTCGCGGCGTCTACTACGGCGCAACCGCCAGCGAAGCGCAGGCGTGCGCCGGCGATGACGTGTACATCGTCGGCGCGGCCAACTCGGCAGGCCAGGCAGTCTTGAACATTGCCCGCTTCGCGCGGCGCGTGGTGCTGCTCACGCGATCGGACGCGCTGGAGAAATCGATGTCGCAATATCTCGTCAAGCGCATCCGCGCCACGGAAAACGTTGAGGTGTGGCTTCAGGCCGAGATCGTCGCCGGGCGCGGCGACGATCACCTGCAGGCCATCACGATCGCCGATCGGGCGGCCGGCACCAAGGAGGACGTGCCGGCGAGCTGGCTCTTCGTCTTCATCGGCGCGTCGCCGCGCACCGACTGGCTTGGCTCCGATATTGCACGCGACGAGAAAGGCTTTGTCATCACCGGCCAGGATCTGCTGGCCCGCAAAGACGGCCCGCGCTGGCCTTTGCGACGGGCTCCGTTCGCGCTGGAAACCAGTGTGCCCGGTGTATTCGCGGCCGGCGATGTGCGACTCGACTCGATGAAGCGCGTCGCGTCCGCCGTCGGCGAGGGAGCCATGTCCGTCTATCTCGTGCATCGTTACCTGGCCACGATCTGATGCACATCGACGATCTGCGCGCCATCTTCCTGTTCGACGGGCTCAGCGACGAGCAGCTGCTCGAACTGATCGCCGTCGGCGATGAGGTGCACTTCGATGAAGGCGATGTGCTCTTCCGCGAGGGCGACGCCGCCGACTTCTGGTGGGTCCTGCTCGACGGGCGGATCGAGCTGCTGCGCCGTGCCGGGCAGGAGGAATCCGTCGTCAGGCGTGATGGACCGGCCAGGGGTCTGGGCGGGCGGATTCCGGGCATGGGCCGACACGGCCGGCTACCTTGCTACCGGCCGCGGCGCCAGCCCGGGACGGATCCTTCGCGTCCCAGCCGGGGCACTCGGGGAACGGGCGCGCGCCTGGTTCCCGTTCGGCGTTCACCTGATTGAAGGCTTCTTCCAGACGGTGCGCAACATGGAAGCGCTGTCGCGCCAGCGTGAAGCACTCGTCGCGCTCGGCACCCTCGCGGCAGGCCTCGCGCACGAGATCAACAACCCGGCGTCGGCCGCCGTGCGCGCAGTCGAGGCATTGCAAGACACCTGCGACACGCTGCTGTCGTCGCTCGTCCGCCTCGCCGAGCGATCGCTGTCGGCGGAACAGTTCGTCGCCATCGACGCGCTACGACGCGAGATCGACGCCGCAACGGCGAGCCTCGATCCGCTGGCGGTCGCGGACCGCGAAGAAGCGCTCTCTGACTGGCTCGACGCGCACGGGGTCGACGCCGCCTGGCGCATCGCTCCCGCACTCGCGGCGGCGGGCGTCGACATCGCCTGGTGCGAGCGCGCCGCCCAGATACTCGACGGTGGCACGCTCGAACCCGGCCTCGAATGGGTGGCAAGCACACTCTCGACCGCGGCGCTGCTCTCCGAGATGAAGGACTCGACAGGGCGCGTCTCGGCACTCGTCGCGGCGGTGAAATCATATTCACAGCTCGACCGGGCCTCGCTGCAGCTCATCGACGTCACAGAAGGCATCGACAGCACCCTCGTCATGCTCGGGCATAAGCTACGCGACGGTATAACCATCGTTCGTGATTACGCCACCGACGTGCCGCGCATCGAGGCGAACCCGGGCGAACTCAACCAGGTGTGGACGAACCTCATCGACAACGCCATCGACGCGATGGACGGACACGGAACACTCCGCATCTCGACCCGGGCCGACCCCGACGATGTCGTCGTCGAGATCGGCGACACCGGCCCCGGGATGCCTCCCGACGTACAGGCCCGCGCGTTCGAGCCGTTCTACACCACCAAAGACGTCGGCAAAGGCACCGGCCTCGGCCTCGACATCTCACGCCGCATCATCGTCGAGCGCCACCACGGCCAGATCACGATCGATTCGCGGCCCGGCGAGACCGTGCTGTGCGTCCACCTCCCGCACCCTCGCACCTAGTCCGCTAGTGTCAAGCGCCTGAGGTTATCGACATAAGTTTGTAGACTGCCTTTATGTCGCTTCCTGTCGCGCCACTGGCACTGTCAGACGAGGACCGGGCGGAGCTCGGGCGGCTGCTGCTGTCGGGATCGTCGCGTATGGCGGAGCGGGCGCGGATCGTGCTGGCGTGCGCGGAGTCCGGGACGGGTGGCAACTCCGGCGTGGCCGCTGAGCTGGGGCTTGCCACTGACACCGTGCGGAAGTGGCGCGAGCGGTTTGCCCGGTCGGGGACAGCCGGGCTGGCGGACGGTGCCCGGCCGGGCCACAAGGCCGGCCTGGTTCTGACGGACGCCGAGCGGGACCAGCTGACCCGGTGGGCGCGGCGGGCCAGGACCTCCCAGGCGCTGGCGCTGCGGGCGAAGGTCGTGCTGGCCTGCGCGCCGGCAAGGACAACAAGGCCGTCGCGGCCGAGTTGCGGGTCGGCGAGCACATGGTGGCCCGGTGGCGCGGGCGGTTCACCCGCAAGCGCCTGGCCGGGCTCGTCGATGAGCCGCGCCCCGGCAGGCCGCCATCGATCCTGCTGGACCAGGTCGAGGAAGTCGTCACCGCCACCCTCGAGGAGATGCCCCGGAACGCCACCCACTGGTCACGGGCATCCATGGCCAGCCGCAGCGGCCTGAGCAAGTCAACCGTCGGCCGGATCTGGCGGAAGTTCGACCTCAAGCCGCACCTCATCGACGGGTTCAAGCTGAGCACCGACCCGCTGTTCGTGGCGAAGGTCGTCAACGTCGTCGGGCTCTACCACAACCCGCCGGAGAAGGCCGTCGTGCTCTGCGTAGACGAGAAGTCGCAGGTCCAGGCCCTGGACAGGTCCCAGCCCGTGCTCCCGATGATGCCCGGCATGCCCGAGCGGCGCACCCACGACTACGCCCGCCACGGCGTCACCAGCCTGTTCGCCGCCTTCAACATCGCCGACGGCACCGTGATCAGCGAGCTGCACCGCCGGCACCGCCACCAGGAATTCCTGAAGTTCCTCAAGAGGATCGACAAGAACGTCCCCGCCGGCCTCGACGTCCACCTGGTCTGCGACAACTACGGCACCCACAAGACCCCCGCCATCCAGGACTGGCTCGCCCGCCACCCCCGCTTCCACGTCCACTTCACCCCGACCGGATCCTCCTGGATCAACCAGGTCGAACGCTGGTTCGGCTACCTCACCGACCAGAAGCTCCGCCGCGGCGTCCACAAGTCCGTCCAGGCCCTCGAAGCCGACATCCGCCAGTGGATCGAGCACTGGAACGAAAACCCGAAACCGTTCGCCTGGGTCAAGACAGCCGACGAGATCCTCAACTCACTAGCCGAATATATGTCGAAGATTTCTGGCGGGGCACACTAGCGACAAAGGGTCGCTAGTCCGCGTGCCTTGCGAGCATGTGGCCCGGCGTGTGCCGGGCGGGCCTCGCCAAGGCCACCCCGGCTCTGGTGCCGGGCCAGTAGGGTCGCGTAGCGGCACCGCCCCTGATCTAGCACGGCTCAATCGTGGAGCACCAGACTAACCGCACAGTGGTCGATAGGGGGCGCTGGCGCAGGAGCTCGGCAGCCGCGACTAGGACCTACTGCTCGGACATGAGCGCGTTGATGAACGTGGTCAGCATCGACCGCAGCAGATCCGGCGACGCGGACTCCAGCTGGTCGTGCAGAAACCGGGCAGGGTCGATACTGCTAGGGGCGGTCACCGTGATGTCTCCTTCAGAAGCACTGTGAGAGGTCTTCCAAAGGATCACGCGGTGGCCGCCTTACGCACCTACCCACGCCCGTCACCAGGCCGGTCAGTACACCACCTTGCCGGACGCAACTATCGTCCTGGGGGAGAACGAGCAGCTTAAACGGCAGGCTTAGCTGTTGTGCAGGTCGAACCACTGCATGATCTGATGGCCCGCGCCCTCGTTCAGGCCGGTCCGGCATTTCCAGTTGGCCCGGAAATGGGTCGGGTCGTTCAACGCCGGCGACTCGATCAGCTGGCCCGGGACCATCTTCGTGACGGTCATCCCGATCCTGTGATTGGCCAGATAGCTGAGCCAGGCCGGCACGCTGCGGGGCGCGTCGCCCCAGCACGCCCACGGGGCATCCGTCCTCGCGTAGTCCGCCCATTCGCCCTCGACGACCGGCGCAAGGTTGTGCACCGCGAGGTACCCGAACAGGGTGTACCACGTCCTGGCGGTGTGCGGCCCGGCGGGCCGGTGTATCGCGTAGGCGAGCGGCCCATCGCCCGTGACCCGGAAGTCCCACGCGCGGCGCAGGCTGCCGCCGACGTTCAGGCCCTCCACCCACAGCAGGTTCCGCGCCCCGTCATGGCTCCGGAGACGGTCCGCGAGCTGCTGCATCCCGAAGAACCGGACCCCGCCTATGACCCCGCCGCCATGCCAGTACCGCCACGCCGCCCCGGTGTCCCCGCCGAGGTGGAGTGGCTCGTTGAACACGTCGAACACGACCTGCGGGTCGGTCCGGTAGTGCGAGGCGAGGGAGTCCCAGAACGCCAGCGTCCGCCGGGTCGGCATGAACTCGGCCGAGTGCGCCGGGGTCATCTGCGTCTGGCAGTTCAGCACCACGACCAGGCCGAGGGACTCCGCATAGGACACCTCGGCCTGCACCGCGGCGAGGAACGGCCGGTTCACCCTCCCGTCCGCGGCCACCAGGTAGTCCTGTTCGATCTGCAGGCGGACCGTGTTCGCGCACCAGCTGGAGGCTGCGGCCTGGATCACCGCATCGTCGCCGTCAACGGTGGCGGTGTAGGACGGCATGACCTGCTGGAGCCGGTGAGCCAGGCCGATGACGTTGATGCCGTACGGGATGTACCGCTGCCCGCCCGCGCCGTAGACAGCGGCGTGGGAGGAGCGGAACGGGCCGGCGATGTGGCGGCACGCAGCCGCGGACGCGGCGGCCTGGCCGGGGACTAACGTGCAGAAGGCAAGCAGGCTGGCGAGCGCGAGCAGGACGGCCAGGCAGAGGCGCCGGGGAGCACGGTGGCGGCCGCCGGGGGCCACGCCGGGGCGCTGGAGCTCAGCATGGCCGGGCCGGTTATCGTCGTTCAAGGGTTTCCCTCCTGTTCCGGGCAGGCGGGGAATCGTGCCGCGCCGCTGCGGCACCCGTTTTGCACTGGAGACGGGCAGTAGCCCCCGGCACCTCCGAACATAGACGCGCAAGAACCGTAAAGGGAGCACCCCGGGCTAATCGGGATCAGCTGACAGCGGGCGCCACGGCCAGGGCCGGACGGGACTCCGGGTCGTCCCGCGCGGGGCCGCGGACCAGGGTGCTGGCTGGCCCGCGCGGGTGTGCCTAACACCCTTGCCGACCGGGGGCCGGATGTAGCTGAATCGTCCTCATGGGAGCGGCCTGGCTGACGTTGCGCGCTGACCTGCGGCGACGCTGGCGGCCGATGCTGGCCATGGCGGTGCTGACCGGACTGGTCAGCGGGGTGGTGCTGGCGGCCGCCGCGGGGGCGCGGCGCACCGACACCGCCTTCCCGCGCTTCCTGGGCCGCAGCCATGCCGCCGACCTCCTGGTCAGCCCCGCGAAGTCCGGGTTCGATGGCTACTTCCGGGCCGTCGCGGGTCTGCCGCAGGTGGCCTCGGCCGACGCGGTGGCGTTCCTGCAGATGTCGCTGCCCGGGCCTGGTGCGTCACCGTTCTCGGGCCTGGTGGCGGAGGCGAGCCTGGCCGGTGGCGAGGGCGTGGCCATGAACCGCGTCAAGGTCCTGGCCGGCCGCATCTTCAACCCGGCAGACCCGCACGCCATCATGATCAGCCCGGCGCTGGCCGCCCGGGAGCACCTCCGGCCGGGCGGGACGCTGCACCTGATCGGGTACCCGCAGCGGGACGGCAGCGCCGACATCCGGGGCGCGGTCCGGCTGGCCTTCCGGGTGTCGGCCATCGTCGTGACCGACGACGAGATCGTGCCAGCCACCCACGAACTGGCCGAGCCGCGCGTACTGCTGAGCCCGGCGTTTTCCCGTACCCGCCTGGCCCGCTCCTTCAATCCGGCCGGCGGCGCCAGCTACGTGCTACTGCGCCACGGTGCCACCGCCGCCGCGTTCACCAGTCAGGCCGTCGCCCTGGCCGCACGGTCCCACGTGGGGGCCGTCCAGGTCGTCCACCTGGCCACCGAGTACGCGGCGGCCCAGCGGGCCATCCAGCCAGAAGCGGTAGCCCTCGCCATCTTCGCCGCGCTGGCCGGGCTGATCGCGCTGGCTGTTGTCGGGCAGCTGCTGAACCGCCAGCTCGTCCTGGACTCGGCAGAATTCCCGATCCTGCGTGCCCTCGGCATGAGCCGGTCACGTCTCACGGTGCTGTCCCTGGCCAGAGTGGCCCTGGTGACCACCGCCGGCGCGGTGGTCGCGGTCGTGACGGCCATCGCCGCGTCGCCGCTGATGCCCATCGGGCAGGCCCGGTTCGCCGAGCCCGCCCCGGGAATCGACATCAACGTGCCGATCCTGGCCGCCGGGTTCGCAGTCATCGCCTGCGCGCCGCTTCTGCTGCTGATCCCCGGGGCGGTACGGGCCGCCGCCCGGCCCCCGGGCGCGCCCGGGCTGGACGGGCGGGCGTCACCCGTGCGGCTCTCCCGGCTGTCCGCGGCTCTGGGACTGGCCGGCTCGGTGCCGGGCAGCCTCGGCGTGCGGATGGCCTTCGAGGCCGGCCGGGGACGCAGCGCGGTGCCGGTGCGCAGTGCGCTGGCGGGCACGATGCTGGCGGTGGCCGCGGTTGTGGGGGCGGTCGTCTTCGGCGCGAGCTTCCTCGGGCTGGTCGGCACGCCGCACTCCTACGGGCAGAACTGGGCCCAGCAGCTGGACCTGCAGGTTGGGTCCGTGCCGGCCAGCACTGGCTCGCAGGTCCTGGCGGGGATCAGGGGCCTGAGCGGATACGCGGGCGGCAACTACGGGCAGGTCAGCGTCGCTGCCCCGGGTGGCAGCGCTGCGGCGGTGCCTGCGATCGGGATCGACCAGCTGCACGGCAGCAGGTTTCTCACCCTGCTCAGCGGCCGGGCCCCGGCCGGGCCGGGGCAGATCACGCTCGGCCCGCGCACCCTGCGGATGCTCGGCCTGCATGTCGGGCAACGGGTCCGGGTCAGCGCGAACAACGCCACCTCCATGATGCGGATCGTGGGCTCGGCGGTCTTCGCGGCGTTCACCGTGGGCGGCGGCAGCGCCACGGATCTGGGGACGGGGGCCGCGGTCTCCGCCTCCGTGCTGTCGCAGCCCAATCCGCCCGCCTGCCCGGGGCGTGCGACGTGTTACAACTTCTTCCTGCTCCGCTATAAGCCGGGCACCGACCTGCCCGCCGCCGCGGGCCGCCTGGAAGCCGCGGTCACCCGGGCCGGCTGCCCGCGGGGCCTCTGCCTGGTCACCACCGACCAGCGGCCCAGCGACATCGAGCATTACACCGGCGTCCGCGACACCCCGCTGGTCCTCGGCGCGCTCCTTGGCGTGCTGGCGGTCGGCACCCTCAGCCATGCCCTGCTGGCCGGCGTCCGCCGCCGCTACCGTGACCTCGCCCTGCTCAAGTCCCTGGGGCTGGTCAGGTCTCAGCTGCTGCGCGTGGTGTGCTGGCAGGCGACCGCCCTGGCCGCGGCCTCGCTGCTCGCCGGGGTGCCGCTGGGCGTGCTGGCCGGACGCTGGGCCTGGGCGGTGTTCGCCTGGTCGGCGGGGGTGTCGGATCAGGCCGACGTGCCGGTCCCGCTGGTGCTGGCGGCCATCCCGGCTACCGTGCTGCTGGCCAACGTGATCGCGGTCGGGCCGGGCTGGACCGCGGCCCGGGTCCCGGCCGCGGCGGCACTGCGGAGCGAGTAATAGCGATGGGGGCGCTCCGGCTGACTCTGCGGGCGGAACTGCGCCGCCGCTGGCGGCCGACGCTGATGCTGGCGCTGCTGCTCGGGGTCACCGGCGGCGTGGTGCTGACCGCCGCCGCCGGGGCAGTGCGCACCGACACCGCCTACCCCGGCTGCTGCGCTGGGCCGGCGCCTGCCCAGGCCGACGTCATCGCGGAGAACAAGCCAGTCCCGGCGTTCTTCGCCGCGCTCAGGCGCCTCCCGGAGGTGGCGGCGATGTCCACCGAGGGCCTCTACAACGTCACCCTGCCGGCCCGCCACGGGCCGCCGGCCAAGCTGGTCGAGACGTTCTCCAGCCCGGACGATTCGATGGGGCGCACCGATGACCGGCTGGAGATGCTGGACGGCCAGCTCCCCGGTCCGGCCCGGCCGGACGCCGCCGTGATCGACCAGGCCCTGGCCGCCCGCGAGCACTTGCGGCCCGGCGGCACGCTGGTCCTGCTCACGATCCCGGTCACCGCCGCCCTCGCCGCGGGGATCGCGGTCGGGCCGGGACGTGCCGCCGCCCGGGTCCGGGCCGCCGTGGTGCTGCTGGCGGAATGACGGGGCCACGATGAGTGCCGCGCCATGACCCCGGGGGAGGAGCCCGGTGACGGCGCCGTGGCCTTGCTGACCATCGCGCACCTGATGATCACCGCGGTCGCGGGGGCCGGCTGGGCTGGCAGATCTTCGCGGACGCTGCCTGCCGAGGCCGCAGTCCGCCGCCGCCCGGCCGTTGTCCTGCGCGGCGAGTAGCCTGCGGCGGATCATCGGCACCGGCCGGTTTTCGTTGCGGAAAAAAAGCGGGGACCCGGCTCCCCCGGTCACTCGGTGCGCAGCGCGCGCGCCGGGCAGACCCGGGCCGCCGACCGGGCGGGCCACAGGGCCACCGCGTTGGCGATGATCAGGACGGCGGGCACCATGACCAGCACCAGCGTCACCGGCACGCGGGCATCAGCGGCCACGCCGAGCCCCGCGCCGAACAACTGCCAGGACCACCGGCCAGCCGCCAGTCCCAGCGGCAGGCCGATCAGCAGGGCCAGCCCGGCCCAGATGGTGACCTGCCACGCGCTGATCTCGCGGAGCTGACGCCGGAGCAGGCCGAGGGCCTTGAGGATGGCGAACTCACG
This sequence comes from uncultured Actinomycetes bacterium, assembly GCA_963720645.1. Taxonomy (GTDB): domain Bacteria; phylum Actinomycetota; class Actinomycetes; order Streptosporangiales; family Streptosporangiaceae; genus RYN-230. The sequence goes on from CAVRFX010000001.1 coordinate 122,295, forward strand.
CCGCCGGCGGCGGCCCGACACCACGGCCACCTGTCCCAGCACGCCGGCGCCAAGCGCGGCGAGCAGGGCGGCGAGCACTTCGGGGATGCCGTCGATGGGCGCGTAGTTGGTCAGCTCGTTCGGCCGCTGGCCGATCACCACGCAGGTGGACTGCTGGATGGTCGAGCAGAAGCCGGTCATGGAGCGCCGGAACTGGGTCACCGCCGCCTGGCGGGCCGGGCCGCCGGCGAAGCGGAGCAGCACGAACTCGAAGCCGCTCGTGCCGCCGTAGGCCAGCGTCGCCGGGCGGAGGACAGCCGCCGTGGTCTCGGCTCCCTCGCCCAGGTCGGTCGGGGCGTAGCCACCCTGGCCGAAGTTCGGGAACACGGCGCGGCCCACGACCCGGTCCCGCGTCGGGTGCCCGCCGGCCGTCACGCTCACCTGCTGGCCGGTGTGCAGCCCGAGACGGCGCATGGTCGAGGTGCCGAGCACGATGTCGGCCTGCCGGCCCCGCGGGGCGTGCCCGGCCAGCAGGACCGGGGACAGCAGCGGTCCCTGGCCGCGGACCAGGCCGATCGCGGGGACCAGGTGGCCGTTGATCCCGAGGACCCCGTGGTCGCCGAAGGTCCAGGCGGTGACACCCGGGTTGGTGCCGAACAGGTGCCGGGCCCGGGCCGGGGAGATGAACGAGAACTGGAGGTCAACAGCGGCGTCCCAGGTCTGCCCGTAGAGCCGCGGGGTGTGCACCAGGGCGAGCAGGTTGGTGCCGAACGTGAACGCCGCGGTCACCGCCAGGACCGGCAGGATCGTGCCGGCCAGCGCCGCGCGGACCGGCACGGCCGACCTGCCCCGGCCGGGCTGGAGGGCCCGGCGGACCCCTTCGGTGACGGTCACCGGCGCCCCGGCCCCGGACAGCCACCTGGCGATCCGTGGCTGGCGCGGCAGCGGGGCGGCCGTCAGCGAGGCCGCCGGCCACGCGCTGGCCAGCCGCCAGGCGGGCCAGGCGGCGCAGCCTGCCAGCAGCACGAGGATGGCGGCCGGCCGGCCGTGAGCACCAGCCAGTCGGCGGCGATCCCGGGAGACGGCTCGGCCAGCCGGGCGGCCCCGACCGGCATCAGCGGTGACGCCGCCACCGCCACTGCGGCCGCCAGGACCGCCCCGGCGGCCGTGGCCGCGGCCACCTCGAGCAGCCCGGCCGCAGCGAGCTGGCCGCGCGTCATCCCGAGCGCCGCCAGCACCCGGTACCCGGAGCTGGCCTGGAGCAGCAGCCGGCCCGCGACCTGCGTCACGATCAGCAGCGCGGTACACGCCAGCACCAGCGCGAAGATCGCGAGTGCGACCGCGTCCGGGTGGACCGACCGCTCGACGGCGGCGTACTCGGCCCGCTCGTCGGACGACATGATCAGGCCCTGGGTGGCGGGGAACCGGCGGGCCAGCGCCTGCGCCTCCGCGCCCACCGTCGCGGCGCTGGCCCCCGGGCGCAGTTCCAGCCCGGCCCCGTCGAAGGCCCGGTAAGCGGCGCCGAGGTGGCGCCACAGCGCGGCGCTGGCCAGGATGAACGGGACCCGGTCGGAGTCGGTGACCGGGTCCGCCGACGACGGGGTGACGATGATGCCGACCACGCGCAGCGTGAGCCTGCGCGGTGGCACCGCCGCGGGTCCCGGTCCGGGCAGGTTCCCGTCCGGCAGGGCTTCCGCGGGCAGGCGGCTGCCCACGTGCACGTGCAGGCCGGCCGCCGCGAGCTGGGTGACGGCGACCTCGCCGGGGCGGTCCGGCCGCGGCAGCCTGGCCGGTGAGGATCCTGGGAATGTCCAGCGCGCGGCCGAACCGGCCGTCCAGCGGAGCCTCCGTGACCGCCGCCAGGTTCAGCCGGCCTCCCGGCCCGGCCGGGCTGCGCATTCAGGCCGACCACCGGGGCGATCCGGCTCACCCCCCGCAGCCTGGCCAGCGCCCGGTCGTAGCCGGTCAGGCCGCTGCCGGCCGGGGCGACCAGCAGGTCGGAGGCGCGTGACGCGCGCAGGAAGCGCGGGTAGGCGCTGCTGGTCCGGCGCGCCCCCGCGGCGGCGGCCAGCACCGCACCGCCCGCGAGCGCGACCAGCAGGACGAGCACCGCCCAGCCCCGCCACCGGGTTCTGAGCTCGTGCGCCACGAGAAGCAGCACCACGCGCACCAGGCCCCACCCCCTCGGGCTCCGCCGCCGTGAGCCGCCGTGAGCAGCCGTGAGCAGCCGTGAGCAGTTGGCGGGCTCCGCCCGTCATGGACAGAGCGTAGGCATTCCGGCGGCGACCCTCCAGGGTGCTCGCGCAGGCGGGCAGGTGCGGCAGGTACCACCACGGCCGGGGTGCTCACCCCCATGCGGGGGCCCGGCAAACGTGGCCCAATGGACGGCAACGCTCGTGGTCCTGGGGGGATGGCGTTGGCCCGGCGGCAGGTCCGCTCCGCGGTCGGCTGGCAGGCCGGCACGCTCACCGCGGTCGCGCTGGGCCTGGGGATCCCGGCCGGCATCCTGTGCGGGCGGCTGTTCGCCGGCCAGCTCGGCATCGAGCCCGTCGTGGTGCTGCCGGTCATCCTGGTGCTGGTGGTGCCGGCTGCCCTGGTGCTGGCCGTGGCCGTCGCGGCCGTGCCCGGGGAGTCGGCGGCCCGGACCCAGCCCGCCGAAATCCTGCGCAGCGAGTAGCGGCGAGGTCCCGCCAGCGCTGCCTTCAGGCCGGGGGTGTGCCTACTACCACCCCCGACCTGCATGGCTGCCCACTGGCGGTGCGGGGCCCGATGTGTGAACACTTGTTACGTGGATCACAGTGACGCGGGCCCGGCCCGCCAGATCGCGGTCTTCCTCGCGGACGACAACCTGATCGTCCGGGAGGGGGTGCGCGCGCTGATCGAGCGGCACGCCGACCTGACTGTGGTGGGGGTGGCCGCGGACTACGACGGGGTGGTGGACGGCGCGACCGCCGCCAACCCGCAGGTACTGGTGACCGACATCCGGATGCCGCCGTCCTTCCAGCGGGAGGGGATCGACGCGGCCAAGGAGGTCCGCAAGCGGCACCCCGGCACCGGGGTCGTGGTGCTGTCCCAGTACGAGGACCCCGAGTACGCGGTGTCGCTGCTGGCCGAGGGGTCAGCGGGCTACGGCTACCTGCTGAAGGACCACATGGCCGAGGGCAACCAGCTGGTCGACGCCATCCGGGCGGTGGCCACGGGCGGGACGGCGCTGGACCCCACGATCGTGGAGGCGCTGGTGGCGCCCCGTCGTCGCGCCGGGCGGCCTGACCCCGGCCGAGGAGGAGCTGCTCGAGCTGGGTCGCCGAGGGCAAGCCGATCAAGGCCATCGCCGTCGGCCCGCCGGACCGCCCCCGAAGCCGTCGACGCGGAGGTCGAGGCGGTGTTCGTCAAGCTGGCCGAGGGCGTGTCCGCGGGCAACGCCGGGGCGCTGCAGCGGCTCCGGCTGCTGCACCAGGCGATCGTGGACCGCGAGGAGCAGGGCGAGACGCTGTCCCGGCTGCTGCCCGGCGGGCTGGCCGAGAAGCTCCGCCAGGAGCACCGCGACATCGGCGAGACCGAGCGGGTCGATCGTGACCGTGCTGATGAGCGACATCCGGGCGTACTCGACGATCGCCGAGCACGCCGACCCCAGCCAGCTGGCGGGCCAGCTGAACACCCACCGGGCCGCGATGAATCAGGCCATCCTCGGCGAGGGGGGTACGGTCATGCAGTTCGTGGGCGACGCGGTCATGGCGGTGTTCGGCGCGCCGTTCCCGCAGGACGACCACGCCGACCGCGCCGTGGCCGCGGCGTCGGCCATGCACGCGCTGCAGGCCGAGATCAACGACGCGCTGGGCGCAGGACGGGCCTGCCCGCGTTCGGCCTCGGGCTCGGGCTGTCCACCGGCGAGGCGGCCGCCGCGCTGCTCGGCTCGGCGGAGCGGCTCGAGTACACCCTGGTCGGCGACACGGTCAACTCGTCGCAGCGGCTGCAGCAGTTCGCGGCGGCGGGCGAGACCGTCATGTCCGAGGCGACGCTGCGGGCGCTGAGCAGGCCGGTGGAGACCGCGCCGCTCGGCGCCCAGCTGGTCAAGGGACGCGATACCCCGGTGTCCGCATACAAGATCATTCACCTGGCGGGCGGCTCCGGGGCCGACCGGCCAGGACCGACCGAGATGACGACCCGGACGCGGGGCGCCGATGAACGACGGGCCACGCCGGCGCTCGACCATGCGCGGCGTGCGCAAGACCTTCGAGGCCGAGAACGCGCCGGTGCGCGCGCTGCGCGGGGTCGACCTCGACGTGGCCAGCGGCGAGTTCGTCGCCCTGATGGGCCCGTCCGGCTGCGGCAAGTCGACGCTGCTGAACCTGGTCGCCGGCCTCGACACGGCCGACGAGGGCGACGATCATCGTGGCCGGCGAGGAGGTGACCGGGCGCAGCGAGGACGACCTGGCCCGGCTCCGCCGCCGCCACATCGGGCATCGTCTTCCAGTTCTTCAACCTGCTCGAAGGCATGACGGTGCTCGAGAACGTGGCGCTGCCGGCGGTCATCGCGGGCCGCCGCCGCAAGATGGCCGAGACCCGGGCGCGCGACCTGCTCGACCTGCTCGGCATCGGCGACAAGGCCGGCGCCGTGCCCGGCGTGCTGTCCGGCGGCCAGCGCCAGCGGCTCGCCATCGCCCGGGCGCTGGCCAACGAGCCGACGCTGCTGCTCGCCGACGAGCCGACCGGCGCGCTGGACTCCGAGGGCGGCCAGGAGGTCATCGAGCTGCTGCGGCGGCTGCACGCCGGCGGCCAGACCATCATGCTGGTCACGCACGACGCCACGGTGGCCGCGGCCGCGGGCCGGGTCGTGCGGATGCGCGACGGCCGGATCGAGCAGCCGGAAGCCCCGCCGGAGGCCCGGCCGGACAGCGGCGCGGCCGTCATCATCGAGGCGCTCTGACCATGAACGAGACCGTGCCCGGCCCGGCGACCCGCGGCCAGCGGGCTCGCCGGCGGCGGCCCACGGCGTGCCGCCCGGCGGGCCGGGCTGGCCGCCGGCGCTGGCGGCCGCCGGTCGGCCACGGTGGCGGTCGTGCTGCCCGGGCTGCGCGGTCACGCGTGCCCGGCGGGACTGCCCGCGGCTGGACGCCGTGGCCGTCGCGGTCACGCTGGCCTGGGCCGTGGCCGCGGCGGCGTGCGCCAGCCGGTGCCGGCCGCGGCGGCCGGGCTGGGCCTGGCCCGCCGCGCTCGGCGCGCTGGCCGGCGCGGTCGCCCTGACCGCGGCCCGGATGGCCGCGCCGCGCCGCGGCCCGCACGGCCTGGCGCGCGGGGTGGCAACCGTGGCCGGGCCGCTGGTCATCGCGGCCTCGGTGGTCCTCGCCCTGTCCGCTGCCCGACGGGCGGCTGCGCAGCCGGGCCCGGCGCGGGCGGCCGGCGCTGGCTACCTGGCCGCGCTGGGCACCGGGCTGGCGCTGGCCCTGGCCGGGCGCCCGTTCCCGGCCGTGGCCGCGGCCGTGATCTGGCGCTGCCGCGCTGCTGGCCACGCTGCCCGCCGCGCGGGCGCGGTACCGGCGGCTCGGCGGCCATGACCGGGAGCGGATGCAGTGGCTCGCGGTCGGCGCGGTCCTGGCGGGCCGACGTCGCGCTGGTCGTCGTGGTGCTGCATCTGCTGGTCGGCTGGCCCGGCCCGGTCGCCGCGGTGATGGTCGGGCGGCCACCGCGGCGGTCCCGGCCGGGCTGGTCGCCGGGACCGCGCCCGGCTCGGCCCGCGCGGCCGGCCGCCTGCTCGTGCATGTCCTGTCGCTGGCCGGCTTCAGCGTCGTGGTCTCGGCCATCTACCTGGTCATCGTGCTCGGCCTCGGGCCAGCGGCCCGGCGACAGCGCGGACCGGGAGATCCTCGGCCTGTCGATGCTCGCCGCGGCGATCGCCGCGGTCGGCTACCTGCCCGCCCGGGACCGGCTGCTGGCCTCGGCCACCCGGTTCGTCTACGGCGCCCGCGAGGCGCCCGACGAGGTGCTGCGCACGTTCGGCAGCCGGCTGACCCGGGCCGTCGCCATGGACGAGCTGCTGCTGCAGCTGGCCGAGTCGCTGCGCAAGACGATGGCGCTGACCAGCGCCGAGGTGTACACCGGCACCGGCGAGGTGCTCGAGCGCGCGGTGTCGGTGCCGGACGCGGGGCGGCGCTCGCATCATCGTCGGCGACCGGGAGCGACCGGTGGTCACCCGGGCCGGCGTGTCGGGCAACGCCTGGGCGTCGGTCTGGCTGCCCGCGCTGCTCGACGGCCGGGACCGGCGCCCAGCTCCGGGTCGCGCCGATCAGCCACGCGGGCGAGCTGCTCGGGCTCATCGTGGTGCGAGCGGCCCGCGGAGGCGGACCCGTTCACCGAGGAGGACGACCGGGTCCTGACCGAGCTGGCCCGCCAGGTCGGCCTGGCCTTCCACAACGTCCAGCTCGACGCCGCCCTGCAGACCACCCTGGACGAGCTGCGCCGCCAGGCCGACGAGCTGCGCGAGTCGCGCGCCCGGATCGTGGCCAGCGGCGACGCCGAGCGGCGCCGGGTCGAGCGCAACCTCCACGACGGTGCCCAGCAGCACCTGGTCGCGCTGGCGGTGAACCTCCGGCTGGCCCGCGACATCGTCGCCGACGACCCGGAGACCGGGGCCGAGATGCTCGGCCAGCTCGCCGACGAGGTGCAGGCCACCATCCAGGAGCTGCGCGAGCTGGCCCACGGCATCTACCCGCCGCTGCTCGTCGACAGCGGGCTGGGCGACGCGCTGCGCGCCGCGGCCGGCCGCAGCCCGCTCCCGGTCACGGTCGACCGCCGACGGCATCGGCCGGTACTCCCCGGGCATCGAGGCGGCGATCTACTTCTGCTGCCTGGAGGCGCTGCAGAACGCGGCCAAGCACGCCGCCGAGGCGACGTGCAGGTCGGCTCTGGGAGGAGTCGGCGGGCTGCTGTTCTCGGTCGGCGACGACGGCCCCGGCTTCGACGCGGCGCAGGCCCGGCGCGGCCACGGGTTCGTCAACATGGCCGACCGGCTCGGCGCCATCGGCGGCACGGTGCGGTGGGAGTCGGAGCCCGGTCACGGCGCCACGATCGCGGCTCGGTCCCGGTCATCTGACCGTCACAGCTTTCCGCGACGAAGACCGCCCGCCCGGCCGACCCGCGGCCCCGGCTCCGTCAGGTGGCCGCGAACGATCCGGAGTCCCGGTCCGCCCACAGGCGGCGCAGCGTGGCCGCGCCGAACTGCTCCTTGTTGACGTAGGCGCTGCGCCCCGCTGGCCGCCGCGTCGGGCGGAAGGTCCGCGACGTCGTAGGTCGAGCAGAGGATCACCACGACGTCCGGGTGGGCGGCCACGATGCGGCGGGTCGCCTCGATGCCGTTCATCTCCGGCATGTTGATGTCCATCAGGACGAGGGCGGGGTGCAGCGCGTCCACAGCTGATCGCTTCCGCGCCGCTGGATGCCTCGCCGGCGAGCTCGAAACCGTCGATCCGGCGCAGCACGGCCTTAGCGGCCAGCCGGAACGGGGCCTGGTCGTCGACGACGAGCACGGCGTGCGGGGTGGCCATGGTTCAAGCTTCGCACGGCGGACCCGGCTGGCCGAGGGTGCTGCCACCCCCGGACCGGCGCGGTGGTGGCCAGCCTCGCCGGCTCGCCCGGCCTAGCGCTCGGCTCGCTCAGGTAGAGGAGCACCGCCTTGACCCGGCGGTTGACGTCCTTCTCCTCGCTCAGCCCGAGCTTGGAGAAGATCGAGTTGGTGTGCTTCTCGACCGCCCGCTCGGACACGTCGAGCGTGGCCGCGATGGCGGCGTTGCTCTTGCCCTGGGCCATCTCGGCCAGGATCTCGGTCTCCCGCGGCGTGAGGTGCGCCAGGCTGGACTGCTGGTGCGCGGACCGGGCCCTGACCAGCTCGTCGACCACGAGCGGGTCGATGACCGACCCGCCGCCGGCCACCGCGCGGATGGCCCGGGCCAGCTCGTCCACGCTGGCCACCCGCTCCTTGAGCAGGTAGGCGCGGCCCGCCGAGCCGTCCTCGAGCAGGGCCAGCGCGTAGGCGGGCGCGGTGTACTGGCTGAGCACGACCACGCCGACCTCGGGTGGTTCTCCCGCAGCCAGGCCGCGGCCTGGATCCCCTCGTCGGTGCCGGTCGGCGGCATCCGGATGTCGGTGACGACGACGTCCGGGCGCACGGCGGCGACCAGGGCCAGCAGCTCCGGCAGGTCGGAGGCCGTGCCCACCAGCTCGAGGTCCTCGTTCGAGGAGACGAGCCGGAGACGCCCTCGCGGAGCAGCACGTTGTCCTCGGCCAGCACGACCCGGATCCTGTCCATCAGGCCGTGATCGTAGCGTGCCAGGGCCGCGCCGCACAGGCCGCGCGCGGGGAGGGGGCCACTAGGACCGGAACACGTGCTCCTGGTACCAGTCCCAGGTCTGGGCGATACCGTCCTCCCGGGCGATGGCGGGCGTGTACCCGAGGACCTGCTTGGCCAGGTCGTAGGTGGCGAAGTTGCGGTCCACCTCGCCGACCCGCCGGGGCTGGTACTCCACCGGGTGGTCCGGCTGGCCCGCGGCGCTGCGGCACAGGTCGGCAAGCTCGGTGATGGTGGTCTCCACGCCGGAGGCGATGTGCAGGACCGTGCCGCCCGGCACGTCACCTTCCAGGGCCAGCTGCAGCGCGTGGGCGATGTCGTCGACGTGCGTGTAGTCGCGCGACGACGTGCCGTCCCCGTAGATCACGATCGGCTGGCCGGAGTGCAGCGCCCGGAAGAACACGGTCATCGCGCCCTTCTTGTGCCCGCTCCACGGCCCGTAGACGTTGGCGAACCGCAGCGCCACCGTGCGCAGCCCGAAGGACTTGGCGAAGGCGTGCGCGTACCCTTCCCCGGCGAGCTTGCTCGCGCCGTACGGCGAGATCGGCTTGGGCAGCGAGAATTCGTTGACCGGGGGCAGCGCGTCGCCGATCAGCGCGCCCCCGGTGGAGGCCAGGACGACCCGCTCCAGTCCGGCCCGCCGCGCCGCGTCCAGCACCCGGAACGTGCCCAGCACGTTGGCCTCGAAGTTCATCACCGGGTCGGCCACGGACATCACGACCGATCCCGCCGCGGCCAGGTGGATGACCGACCCGATCCCGGCGAGCGCCGCGTCGAGCGCCGCCACGTCGCGGATGTCGCCCTCGACCAGCTCGGCGCCCACACCGTCCAGGTACGCCGGGTTGCCGGTCGAGTAGTTGTCGAACACGCGCACCGAGTGCCCGCTGCCGGCCAGCCGCCGGACCAGGGTCGCGCCCACGAAGCCGGCTCCGCCGGTGACCAGGACACGCTGGGGAGCCGTCACCACAGGTTCAGTCATGACAGGTAAAGCTAGCAGCGGTCCGGCGCTGATGTGCCCGGCAGGCGTCCCTGGCCGGGGTCCGGGCTGGCGGTCCTTGGCTGGCGGTCCTGGCCGGGGTCCTGGCCGGGGGTCCTGGCCGCGGTCCTGCGCGGTCCTGGCCGGCCGCGCCCGGAGCTCCCGGCACGAGCCGTCCGGCGGCGGCCGGGCCCGGTGGCGCCACCGGTGACCGGGACAGGTAACGCTCTGCCGTGCGCCGGCGCTCATCCCTGTGCCGGGCGGGTGGCTGGGCCGGCGGCGGTGGGCCCGGCCCGGCGGCCCAGGCGGGGAAGGGCGGGTACGGTCAGTGGTATCCGGGCGGTTGTCAACCCAGCTGCCCGGTGCGGCTCAATGCTGCGGAGCTGAGATGGACAGCGATGTTCCTGGTCAGGCTGGTGGCGACGGCGTTCCTGTGGCCTCCTTCCCGGGTCCGCCAGATTCCGGGCTCCAGGCTCGCTTCACCCAGCCCCCGCTCGTCCTCCACCTCGCGGGGGACATCGACGAGTGGACCTACCGCACCCTCACCGAGGTGCTGGCCGTGGCGGCGGCGACCGGATGGGACCCGATCCAGGTGGATCTGGCTGGCGTCGGCTACTGCGACGTGGCCGGGCTGCGTGCCATCCTGTCCCTGGCCGGGGGCCCGGGGGAGAGCGGGAGGACGGACGGCGAGGCCGCCGTCGGGCAGATCGTGCTGGCTCATCTGCCCCCGGGGCTGAGAGCCGTGCTGCGGATTCTCGGCTGGGATACGGTTCCGGGGGTGGTCCTGGAAAACTGCCCCAGCTGAGACCGGAGGCCCGCGACGACCGTTCAGCCGACAGCCCGGCCGCCGGCGGCCGTCGCCGTGGCCGCCTCCGCCGGCGGAGTCGAGGCGCTCCGGGCCTTCGTGTCCGCGCTGCCGGCGGATTTCGCGGCGGTGGTCCTGGTCGTGCTGCACATCACGCGCACCGGCCCCTCCGTGCTCCCGCACATCCTGTCCCGGGCCGGGCCGCTGCCGGCCCGGCATCCTGAGGATGGCGAGCCGCTGGCTGGAGGCGTCATCCTGGTCGCGCCGCCCGACCGGCACCTGGCCGCCGCCGAGGGCCGGGCCCGCCTGCTGACCAGCCCGCCGGAGCGCGGGGCACCGGCCGTCCGCGGACGTCCTGCTGCGCAGCGTGGCCGCTGGCTTCGGGGCGGCGGCCGGCGGGGCGGTCCTGTCCGGCACCATGGACGACGGGGCCGCCGGGCTGGCCGCCATACGCCAGGCGGGCGGGCTGGCCCTGGTCCAGGATCCGGCCGAGGCGCTGTTCCCGGGGATGCCCCGCGCGGCGATCACGCAGGCGGACCCCCAGCTCGTCGCGCCGCTGTCCGCGCTGGCCGTCCGCCTCTGCGCGTGGCTGGGTGAACTGGGCGGGGGGCCCGCGCTGCCGCGGCCTTAGCCGATCACCAGGCTAAGCTCCTGGCAGGCGCAGCCGATCTCAGCACGACCGGACGCGGCTGCCTGCCCGATGGAGACCCGATGGAGACCCCGCCTGAAGACGGCGAGCTGGAAGCACTGCTCGAGTACGTCCGCGAGCGGCGGAACTTCGACTCCGCGGCTACAAGCGGGCCAGCCTCACCCGGCGCACTCCACCAACGAGGAACTGGAGACCATGAACGAGGAACTCCAGTCCACCAACGAGGAACTGGAGACGATCAACAACGAACTGAGGGAACGCAGCGCCGAGGTCACCGAGCTCAACCAGTTCCTCGAGCCGATCCTGGGCAGCCTCCAGTCCGCGGTGGTCGTTCTCGGTACCGAGATGGAAATCCGGGCCTGGAACCGCCAGGCCGAGGACCTGTGGGGGCTGCGCAGCGATGAGGTGCTGAACCAGCACTTCCTGAACCTGGACATCGGGTTCCCGGTGGAGAAGCTGCGCGGTCCCATCCGCAGCCTGCTGGCGGGCCGGACCGAGCGCGACCAGCTCTGCCGCCCGGCGGTGAACCGCCGGGGACGGCCCGTCGAGTGCACGGTGAACCTGAGCCAGCTCGTCGGGCCGGCCCGCTCCGCGGCGTCATCCTGGTCATGGACGCCGTGCCGCGTGAGCCCCCGGCTTAGCGGGGCTGCCGCCGGGGCGGGGCCGGCCGCGACCGGGGCCTGGTCACGGCGCGGTCCACGATGCCGGCCGCCAGCTCGCTGACCCGCACGTTGCTCCGCTGCGACGCCTGGCGGAGCATGGCGAAGGCCTCGTCCGGCGAACAGCCGGTCTGGGCGATGAGGATGCCCTTGGCCTGCTCGATCACCGGCATGGTCTCCAGCTGGGCGCGGAGCCGGGCGTAGGCCGACTCATGCAGCTGCTCCCGCCGGCTCCGCCCGGACGCGAGCGAACTCCGGGTGGTCCGCAGCCGCTCGGCCGTGGCCGCGAGCCGTTCCGCGTTGTCGGCGAGCACGGACCGGGCCGCCGCGGCCCGCTCGGTCAGGGTGAGACCAGTATCCGGCTCAGGGACGATCCCTGCCCCGCCGTGCCGCATCTGGTGCCTCCCCGCCCGGAGCTCGCGACGCGCGACTGTACTGGCTGTGCCTTCACTATGCCCCAGCGGGGCGGGACGCACCCGGCTCTGCGCGCAATGAGCGGCCAGCAGCGGGCCGTTATCCGGCCTGTGGTTCGGGCTGCCAGCAGCCGGCCTGTGGTTCGGGCTGCCGGTAGTCGGCCTGTGGTTCGGGCTGCCGGCCGCGGCCCGGGACCCGCCCGGTGCCGGGTATCCGCTCCGGGGCGGCGCCGGGCGGGCGGAGGCTGCGCCTGAGCCGGGCCAGCTCTTCCTCGCCTAGGCCACCCCACACGCCGTGCACCTGCCTGGTCTCAACCGCGAACGCGAGGCACTCGGCCTGCACCGGGCAGCCCGCGCAGACCGCCTTGGCCCGCCTCACCTGGCGCTGGCTGGCCCCGCCGGGCGAGATCGGGAAGAAAAGGTCGGGATCGGCCGACAGGCAGGCGCCCCGGGAACGCCAGTCAGCAGCCTCATCATTCGCAGACATGAATACCTGGCATCAAGGCCACCGCCGACTGCACGCTGAGCCTCTCTTCCCCGAAAAGCCGGCTGCCATGCCAGGAATAGGGGATATTCAGGGACAGTTTGCGTGGAGCTCGCCGGGGCGGGGTAGACGATGGCCTCCCGGGTAAAACGCAGCGTCGCGCCGACGCCGTCCTGGGGCGCCCCGCCGCTGGCGGCCACGTCCCCGGGCAGGAAGTACAGCGCCGCGCCGGTGGTGGCCAGGCCGCGCGCGAGGGCGGCGTCCGCCCGGTCGCTTACCGGGTCGGAGATCCCCCGCCCGGCCAGCCCGGCCGCATCGGCGGCCAGGTCGCTCCCGCCAGGCCCGATCCACGCGGTCGCCGCCGACTCCGGATGGTCGGCGAGCAGCAGCTCGGCCACCCCGCCGTCGCGCAGCGCGGCCATCGCCGCGGCCAGCCCGGCCACACCGTGGTCGTGGGCGAGCTGGGTACGCCAGTGCTCGTACCTCTCCCGGGCCTGCTGCGCGGCGTGCTCGGCCACCGCCTGGCCGGCGGCCCGCGCGGCCTCCTCGCTGTCCGCGCTGACCTCGCGCTGGATGACCACGGTGATCGCCGCCAGGTCGGGGCCGAGCTGGCGGACCAGCATGGTCCGGGCGACCGGGTCGCCGGCCACCACGATCAGCTCGGCGCCTGACGCGCGGGCCTCGGCGGTCACCCGGCGGGCCAGTTCCCTGGCGTTGGTCTCCCAGGCTTCCTCGGTGCTGCGCTGGTACCTCAGCTGAGCCCAGCCGCCGCCTCTGGTCTTGTGCACCGGCCAGCCCGTGCCGGTCACCTCTTCGTCCTGCACCAGGCCGGTGCCGCTGACCGAGGCGATCTCCCCGCCGTCGTGCCGGGCCATCACCTGCAGGTGCGGCACGCGCGGCCCCCGCTGCGCCAGCAGCGGCATCACGTGCGGCAGCGGCGCCAGCCGGGCGATCTCCCGGCGCGGCGGGTGCGGCAGCGGCTCGGTCAGGACCACCCGGCCACCGCGGCCGAACGCCGCCCGCCCCGGCGCGCCCCGGCTGGTCATGACGGGGGCCAGCGCATCCAGCGTGGCCTTATCGGCCCCAGCGCCGGCCAGCCGGTCCCGGGCGGACCGCCAGCGCAGGTCAACGGCCTGGCCGCCGTCCTCCGCATCCAGCGAGGTATCCAGGTACACCGACACGTAGCCGCCGAAGTCGTCGTACAACGGTCGCAGGAACTGCAGGTCCACGGCTGTCACCTCCGGTCACTAAGCATTTTCCCCGGCCCGCCCGGCCCCCAGCGTCCGGGGCAGGCCCAGCGCCCCCGGCAGGCCCAGCGTCCGGGGCAGGCCCAGCGCCCCCGGCAGGCCCAGCGTCCGGGGCAGGCCCAGCGCGCAGGCCATGGCGAGCAGGATGAAGCCGAGACCGGCCGCGGTCGCCCACTGGGCCGTGTGCACCAGGCCCGGCGTCACCCTGGAACTACTCTCCCTGGAACTACTCTCCCCGGAACCGCTGCCGGGCAACACCGTGCCGACGACCGCGATGCCGGTCGCGGCGCCGGCGCGCTGCGCGGTGATCAGCGCCCCGCCCGCGGTGCCGGCTGCTGCCGCGGGCCTGCCGTCGGCCGCCGCCGCCCGCAGCCGTCAGAGCTGGACGAAGCGTGCACCCCCGTCGATCTCCAGGATGGTCCCGGTCATCGACGTGTTGGTCGCCAGCAGGGCCACCGCCCCGGCGATCTCGTCCGCGGATGACACGTGGCGTACCGGCAGGCCCTTCTCCGCGGCGGCGAAGTAGTCGGTGCGAGCCCGCTCAGGCAGCCCGGCCCACCAGGGCGTGTCAACCAGGCCGGGGGAGACCGCGTTCACCCGCCGCGGCGCGAGTTCGACGGCCAGCGGCCGCACGAGCGCCTCGACCGCCGCGTTGAGGGCGCCGGGGTCGGCAAGCAGACGATCTACCGCTGGTGGCCGTCCAAGGGCGACATCCTCATGGAGGCCCTCGCCCGCAAGGCGGACGTGCACATCCCGCTGCCCGACGAGGGCAGCTGGTCCGCCGACCTGCGGCGCATGCTCGACGACAGCTTTGCGCTGGCCGAGGCACCGCAAGTCGGCGAGCTGCTCCGCGCCCTCATGGTCGAGGCTCAGCTCGACCCCGCGTTCGGGGCGCGTTTCCGGGCCGAGTTCCTCGAGCGGCGCCGCGCCGCCCTCGCCACCCTGGTCGAGCGGGCGCGCAAGCGGGGCGACCTGCCCGCCACCCTCACGGCGGGGTTCGCGGCCGACGTCGTCTTCGGGGTTCTCTGGTACCGGCTGCTGGCTGTCCCGCAGCCTTTCGACCGCGACCTGACCAAACGCCTCGTGGCCCTGCTGACCGCCGGTGGGTAGCCCGGACGCGACGATGGGCGGCATGCGATCACAGCGTGTGGGGCATCGGGCGTGAAGCTCTGCTAGCTCGGCCGGCCTACGGACCGCGGGGCGGGCTGCCGAGAACGGGGCCGCCGGAATGTCGGTGCCCGGGGGTAGCGTGCGGGAGCATGAACCGGACCGATCGGCTCTACGCGCTGGTCGAGGAGCTGCGGGCGGTCGCGCCTCGGCCCCGGTCCGCGCGGCAGCTGGCCGAGCGCTACGAGGTCAGCACACGCACCATCGAGCGGGACATCCTGGCCCTGCAGGAATCGGGGGTGCCGATCTACCCGGAGACCGGGCGGCGCGGCGGCTACGCGATCGACAAGGCACTCACCCTGCCGCCGCTGAACTTCACCGCGGCCGAGATGGCCGCGATCGCGGTGTCGCTGGCCCGGGAGGAGAACACGCCGTTCGCAGCGGCGACCCGCAGTGCGCTGCGCAAGGTCCTGGCCACCGCGTCGGCGGCGCAGACGGCCGAGGCGGGCGAGCTGCTGGACCGGGTCCGGCTGATCGGCGCGGCGCGCCGCCCCGGGGAACCGGCGCTGACGCCGGCGTCCCCAGGCCCGGCGGGCCAGGCGCCGGGCGGCCAGATGCCGGCAGGCCAGGCGCGGGCAGGCCAGAGGCCGGCAGGCTGACCGGGAGCTGCCGGCCCAGGAGCGGGCCGCGCGGCGGTGGGGCCCGCCGCCCGCCGCCACGATCCCGCTGGCCATCCAGGAGGCCATCACCGCGCGGCACGTGCTCCGGATCACCTACCGGGACCGGCACGACCGGGAGACGGTCCGGGACGTCGAGCCGGTCGCGTTCGCGGCCACCCGGACCGAGTGGTACCTGATGGCCTGGTGCCGGCTGCGGGGCGGGGCCCGGGCGTTCCGGGTGGACCGCATCCGGGCCGCCGACGACACGGGCGAGCCCGCGTCCCCGCGCTCCTACCGCGACCTCGACGTGGACATCCCCGACGCTCTCGTCCGCCGCCCCGACCTGTCCGTCTGAGCGCTCAACCTGATCACCGGGAACGGCACGCGAAAGTCGGCGGGAAACACCGACATAGGGGTGTCGCGCAGACCCGGCAGGGTGACGTCATCGGCAACGTCACCCTGATGGAGGAACTCATGTCCGCAGCTAACACCGTGTCCTGGTTCGAGATCGGCGCCCCGGACGTCGAGGCGGCCAAGGCCTTCTACGGCCCCCTGTTCGGCTGGTCGTTCGCGGCCGACGGGGCCTACACGATGATCACCGCGCCGGGGGCCGACCGCCCGTCCGGCGGCATGTTCAACACCGGCGGCAATATCCCGCCCTACGCGGTCTTCGTGGTCGGTGTCGAGGACGTCGCCGCGACCGCGGCCCGGACCGAGGAACTCGGCGGCAAGGTCGTGGTCGCGCCGATGACGCTGGAGGATGGCATGAAGATCGCCTACCTCACCGATCCCAACGGTGCCATGTTCGCCCTGTTCAGTCCCCGCCCGGAGGGCTGAACTCCGGAGGAGCCGGGCCCGGGGCAGCCGGGCCCGGCGGCGCCCCGGGCCTGGCCCCGCTGCGGGGCCTCAGGTAGCCGCCGCCGGGGCATCATGGAGGAGTGGACCGGGCCGTTATCCGCCACTGCCGCCACTGCTGGGGTAACTGCAAGGGCGACTGCCTGCTCCCCGGCGGCACCGGACTGTGCATTCATCAGCCGGTTCCCCGGCGGTCTCTGCGCGGGCGCCTGCGGCTGGGAGGGAACCGGGCGTTCTGGCGGCGGGTGCTCTGGGGGTCCGGCGCGCCTCACTCATGACCCAGGCCCGGCGGCTGGCGGGCCTGGCGGCGGTCATGCGCAGGCGGTCATGCGCAGGCGGTCATCCTCAGGCGGGCAGGGCCTCGCGGGCTTTGACGAGGTCGGCCACGAAACCGGCAAACGCTTCCTCACGGGCCTGGTCGTCGCGGGCGCGGAGGATTGAGGAAGGGTGGACGGTGCTGAGCACCGGACCCTGCCAGGCCCCGACCGCGACCTCCTCCAGCCGGCCGCGATGGTCGCGGACCTTGAAACCGCGACCGAAGATCGCCTCACCGGCCACCGCGCCCAGGGCCACGGTGACCCGGGGCCCGACCACCGCGAGTTCGGCTTCCAGCCAGCCACGGCAGGCCATGATCTCGGTCCCGTTCGGGCGCTGGTGAATGCGGCGCTTGCCGCGGGCCTCCCACTTGAAATGCTTCACCGCGTTGGTGACGTACGCGTCGGCTCGCTCGATGCCGCTGTCGCGCAGCGCGCGGTCCAGGAGATGGCCGGCCGGTCCGACGAACGGGTGGCCCTGCTTGTCCTCCTGGTCCCCGGGCTGCTCGCCGACCAGGGCCAGGGGCGAGTGCGGGCGGCCCTCGCCGAACACCGTCCTGGTCGCCCGCTCGTACAGGTCGCATCGGGTGCAGGACGCTGCTTCCCGGGCCAGTTCGTTAAGCGTGGTCACGTCTGCCGGTGGTACCCGCCTGCACGGTGCTTATCCACGACCAGTGCTTATCCACGACCAGTGCTTATCCGCGCCCACCGGCCGGGGCCTTCAGTGGATCGAGAAGGCCAGGGTGCCGCCCAGGCAGGCCACCCCGATCACGATCCAGGTGACGTAGTCGTTGACCACGCCGCTCTGGAAACGTTCCAGCGGCCGGACCAGCCCGGTGCCCGGCTCGAAGCCCCGCCGGAGCACCGGCAGCCGCCGCCAGTACAGGGCGAGGAACGCGAGGAGGAGCGCGCCTGCCGCGGAGCCCGCCCCGGTGATCAGGCCGGCCGCCGTGATCTCCGCCGGCTCAGCCGGGTAGGGGGCTACCGGGTGAGCGAGATGCGTGCCGGACAGCACGGTCGCGTTGTAGCCGCCCTGGTCCTGGAACCGGACCGCCGCTGCCTCGATGACCGGGCCGAGGTGCGGCAGCAAGCCGATCACCATCGCCCCGGCCACCAGCAGCGCGGGCGGGATAATCATGGTCAGCGGGGTCCGCTGCTTTTCCTCGTCGGTCTCGCTCGTCTCCTCCGAGGACTCCTCTGCCATCTGCAGGGTCTCGCTCGGCGGGTCGCCCAGCCCGTAGAAGACGCCCCCCGCGACCCGCAGCGCACCCGCGCCGGCCAGGGCCGAAGCGAAGACCAGCAGCACCGTGATCCAGGTCATCCCGTGCGCGTCGCTGCTGCCGGTGATCCAGCCCTGGCCCAGGTAGGTGGCGAACGGCGGCAGGCCAGCCAGGCCGAAGGCCGCCAGCGTGAAGATCACGCCGGTGGCCGGCAACCGGCGCCCCCGGCCATGCAGCCAGGTCTCGTTGACCGACCGCAGCCGGTGCAGCACGATGCCGGTGCAGAGGAACAGCGCCGCCGTCACCATCGCGTGCCCGGCCACGTACACGGCCGCGCCGGCCAGGCCGAGCGGGGTGAGCAGGGCGATGCCGGTCAGGAACATGCCCGCGTGGCTGATCGTGGAGAAGGCGAGCAGCCGCTTGATGTGCCGCTCGCGGAAGCAGAACAGGGCGCCCACGATCGCGGTCAGCAGGCCGAGGGCCAGGAACGCGTGGCTGATCGTGGCCCGGTTCCCCAGTGCTTGCCCGGTCAGGGCCTGGCCGAACATGGACCAGTAGACCCGGGCGACGCCGTACAGCCCGAGTTCGACCATGACCCCGGAGAACAGCACGCAGACGGGGGTGGGGGCGACCGCGTGCGCGTCCGCCAGCCAGAAATGGAACGGGACGATGGCGCCCTTGATCAGCCATCCGGTGATGATGAGCACGAACGCCACCACGACCAGGCCGTCCGGCCGGTGCCGGGCGAGGTGCTGGCCGATCTGGGCCATGTTCAGCGCGCCGGTGCGCCCGTAGACGAGGGCGATCCCGGACAGGGTCAGGTAGGCCCCGATGCTGTTGGTGATGGCGAAATTCAGCGCGCCCTGGATCGAGCCGCGCTCCTCCGGGCGGTAGGCCGTCAGCGCGTAGGCGGCCACGCTCATCAGCTCGAACCACACGAACATGTCGAAGATGTCGCCGGTCAGGCAGAACCCCGTCATGCCCGCCAGGAACGCCAGCATCAGCACGTGGTAGTAGGTGGCCACCCGCTCGAAGTAGCGCCACGAGAAGATCATTCCCGCGGTAACCAGGACGGCGGCCAGGCAGGCCAGGCCGGCGCTGAGCGGCCCGACCTCGAAGTCGATGCCGATCGCGATCCCGTGATGCGGCCGGAAGCCGCCGAACCAGTAGGTCTCGTCGTGATGCGCGACCCGGACCATGATGTCCACCAGCAGGCCGGTCACCACGGCGCTGGTCGCGATGGCCACCGAGTCCAGGATCCGGCGGTGGCGGCGGAGCAGCGGGTTCAGGGCACCGATGGCCGCGGCCACGATCAGCGGCAGGACGACGGCCAGGGGCAGCAGCTGGTTCACGGGGGCCGCCTTCAGCCCTTGAGCTGGACGAGTTCTTGCGGATCGAGGGTGCCGAACCGCTTCTGGGCCTGGACCGTGATGGCCAGCAGCAGGGCGGTCACGGCGGCCTCGACCACCACGTCGGTCAGGGCCAGCGCCTGGACCACCGGGTCAACTGCGGGGGTGTGCACCGGGATGTCGTAGAAGTACGGCGCCACCGCGCCGGTCTTGTACCCGATGCCGAGCAGCAGGACGTAGGTCGAGGACTGCACCACGATCAGGCAGACGATCTGGTGGACCAGGTGACGGCTGGTCACGATGCCGTACAAGCCCACCGCCACGATGTACACCACCACGACGAACGGGAAGATGTGCATCACTGCTCCCCCCGCCGGACGAGGAGCGTCTGCTCGACGAGTTCCCCGACGATCAGGACGAAGGCCGCCGCCACCTCCAGGCCGACGAAGAAGCTGATCAGCGGGATGGTCCCGGCCGAGCTCACCGCGCCGGGGACAGTGCCACGGGGCAGGAAGTTCTTCAGGTAGGGCAGTCCCATGGCCACCGCGCTGATCCCGATGGCGGCGAAGCCGCCCGCGCCGACCGCCTCGACAGCATCGGTGATGTCGGCCGGGCTGATCCGGCGGAACAGCAGGAATTCCCCGGACAGGTAGATGAGGATGAACGCCGTGGCCAGGACCACCCCGCCCTGGAACCCGCCCGACGGGCTGGTCTGCGCGTGTGAGGCGAGGAACCAGCCCATCACCACGACCGGCCCGGCGAAGAGCAGGGCGACCAGGCGTACGGCGTCGCTGGCGGGGGGGATCGCCCAGTCCGCCGTCGGGTCATCCTCGTCCTGCTGCCGCTCGCTGCGCAGGTGGCGCAGGACCACGGCCATCCCGGTGGCCGCGACGAAGAGGATGAACTCCTCGCCCACCGTGTCGAACCCGCGGTACTCGAAGTTGACTGCGGAGACCACGCCGGTCGCGTTGGTCTGGGCTACCGCCACGCGGTTGATGATGTCGCCGTACGGGCCGGGGTAGTGGCCGAAGCCCGGCAGCCCGGTCAGCCCCCACAGGTAGAAGGCGGCCAGGCCTGCCGCCGCGGCCAGGAAGATCCAGCGGCGCTGCCCCGGGGTCATTTCTCCCGCCTCCTCACCTTGGCCAGGGTCAGCAGCAGCAGCACGGGCAGCGCCACCGCGCCCACGGTCAGCTCGGACAGCGTCACGTCCGGGGCCTGGAAGGCCAGGAACAGCACGGCCAGCAGCACGCCGTAGACGCTCAGCATGATCGCCTGGCGGACCGGTTCGCGGATCAGCACCACCGCGGTGGCGCCCGCGGCCACCAGCACCAGGAGGGTCAGCTGCAGGACGTCCATCAGGGGAGTGGGGATGGTGTAAGGCGTAACCACCGCCGCGAGGTGGGCGCTACCCATCGCGGCCCCCGGCGTGATCAGCCTGCTGCCGATCCGTCGGCCCGCCCCGCCCCGGCCCGCCGCGCCGCGCCCCCGGCTGGCCGGCACCGCGCCGCCAGTCGCCCGTCTCCCTGATCCGGGCGGCCCTGATCGTGGCGTGGGCCAGGAATGGCCCGCCGGCCAGCATGAACAGCAGCGCCAGCCAGGTCTGCCCGCTGTTCTCGGTCCAGCCGGACTGGACCAGGACGGCGAGGGCGACGATCACCGGCGCCAGCACCGCGATGGGGGTCACGTAATGCAGCTTCTGATAGGCGTCCCGCATGACCAGGATGCCGATCGACGAGGCGAGCACCAGGGTGACGGCCAGCCCCAGCAGGACATCGGCGACGATCCCGTGCGCGGTCACAGCCACCGCTCCAGGAACCGGACGAAGACCAGCCCGCCGCCGAACAGCAGCACGGCGAGATGCACCGCCAGCTCGAACTCACCCGGACGGCGGAACCCCTCCGCCAGCAGCACCAGCACCATGAAGACGACGGCGGTGACCGCCTCGTAGGCCACGACGGCGTCCATGGCCGGGCCCCGCGCCACCACGACCCCGCACGGGATCACGGCCAGCAGCATGACGATGGCGGCGATCACGAAACCGTTCACTCCGCTGCCTCGCCTTCGTTCACCACGAGCTGGTGGATCACCATCGTGCCGGTGCCGGAGTCGAGGCCGACCGCGATCGTGTTGGGAGCGAGGGACGCGCCGCCGATCAGCAGCGCCCGGCGGGTTCGCCCCTCGGCGGTGTCCCCGCCGTAGCTCACCGGCCGCCGGCGGAACCCGCTGCGCGGCTCCTCACCATGAGCCAGCCGCCGCCACAGGGCGGCGAACACGATCACGGTGTCCCCGGCGACCTGGCCTGGCAGCCCGATGATCCGGGCCAGCCATCTGGCCCGGATCCGCATCCGGGCCCCGGCCTGGTAGGTCACCAGCTCGGCCAGGAAGGCGGCCAGCGCGGCCGCGCCCGCCCCGGCCAGCAGCTCGTCGGTGGCGACCGAATCGTCCAGGATCACCCAGAACGACATCAGCAGGATCCACCAGGCCAGCCAGGCCACGGCCCGGCGCGCGAACGGGGCGGTCTCCGGTGGCCGCGGGCGGCTCATGCTGCTGTTCCCGCTAGGTTCCGGCGGGGGCGGATCGGCTCGAGCACCCACTCCACGTTACCCAGGAGCCACCGGGCAAACGTGGCGTGAGCAGCCCATGCGTGGCGTCAGCGCCGGTTTGGCTCCCGGTGGCCCCGGGTAGGGCCAGCGTCCCGGCGCCTGTGCGCTGGCCACGCTGGCTGCGCTCGAATACGGGGAGGTGCGGACGGTGCCCAAACGCGCGGTGATCCTGTCCGGATCCCTGGGCTCGGGGCACGACGTCCTGTCCGAGGTGCTGTCCGGCAGCCTGGCCGGCCTGGGCTGGGAAAGCCGGACCCTGGACTGCATGAGCCTGCTGGGCCCGCGCGCCGGCCGGCCGGCGACTGGGTCTTCCGCCGGCTGGTGGCCAGCCCGGGCCTGTACGACGGGCTCCACTTCGCCCACCTGCGGGCGGGAAGCCGGCTCGCTGCGGCCATGGACCGCGCGGCCACGCCCCGGCTGCTGGCCGCCCTCGACGGCGCGCTGCGCGTAACACCCGCCGACCTGATCATCAGCGTGTTCGCGGCGGGTGTCCCGGCCGCGGCGGGGCTCGCCGCCTCCCGGCCAGGGCTGCGCACCGTCGTGCTGTGCCCCGATGCCTTGCCCCACGCGACCTGGGTGCGCGAGGGCATCGACCTGTTCCTGGTGACCTCGGCCGCGGCCGCCGCCGGCGTGCGCCGCTACCTGCCCGGGGCCCGGACCGCGATCATCCCGCCGCCGGTGCGGCCCGCGTTCCGCCACCTGGTGCCGCAGCCCGAGGCTCGCTCAGCGCTCGGGATACCGCCCGGCGCGCGGTGCGTCCTGCTCATGGGCGGCGGATGGGGGCTGGGCCCGGTCGAGGGAACCGCACGGGTGCTGGCCGCGGCCGGGGTGCACGTGCTGGCCGTGGCGGGCCGTAACCGCCGGCTCGAAGCCCGGCTCCGCGCTCTGGGGGCCGTCTCCCCGCGGGTTCATCCCTACGGCTTCACCCCCGCCATCCCGGCGCTGATGAGTGCCTGCGACCTCGTCGTCTCCCTGCCTGGCGCGCTGACCTGCGCAGAGGCGCGGGCGGCCGGGCGCGGGCTGGTGCTGGTCGACGCCATGCCGGGGCATGGCCGCGAGAACGTCCAGCACCAGCTGGAGCTGGGCGGGGCCGAGGTGTCCGGTCCGTGGCCGCTGGAGATCGCCGGCGGCGTGCTGGCCGCCCTGGACCGGCCCCGGCCCGCACGGCCCGCCGGGCCGGCCGCAGACTGGGATGAGGCGTTCGCGGCCGCGCTGGCCAGCATCGGCGCCGGCCAGCACGGCCGCCCGGATGCCGCGGCGGGCGGGACCGCCGGGCCCGGCGGTCCTCCGCACCAACGTTCCGCCCGGGAGGTGGGCTATCCGTGATGCGCACGCTGTGCTTGCACCCGCCGTCGTACGAGGGGTTCGACGGCGGGGCAGGCTCCCGCTATCAGGCCAGGCGCGAGATCAGGTCGTTCTGGTATCCCACCTGGCTGGCCCAGGTCGCGGCCCTCGTGCCGGGCAGCAAGCTGGTGGACGCGCCCGCGGCAGGACTCGGCCTGGATGACGTGCTGCCGCTCGCCCGCCAGTACGACCTCGCGGTGCTGCACACGAGCTCCCCGTCGTTCGCCGGGGACGTCGGCGTGGCCGAGGCGCTCAAGCGGGCGAACCCGGCGCTGAAGCTCGGTTTCGTCGGGGCCAAGGTGGCCGTGGAGCCGGAGCGGTCGCTGCTGGCGTCGGAGGCGATCGATTTCGTCGCCCGCGAGGAGTTCGACTTCACGATCGCCGAGATCGCCGAGGGCCGTCCCCTGGACGATGTCCGGGGGCTCACCTTCCGCGGCCCGGACGGCCAGGTGGTGCACACCCCGGACCGGCCGATCCTGGAAGACATGGACCGGCTGCCGTACGTTACCGACGTCTACCAGCGCGACCTGAAGGTGGACGACTACTTCATCGGCTACCTCAAGCACCCGTACGTGTCCCTGTACACCGGCCGGGGCTGCCGCTCGCGGTGCACGTTCTGCCTGTGGCCGCAGACCGTCGGCGGCCACCGCTACCGGACCCGGAGCGCGGAGCACGTCCTGGGCGAGATGGCCCGGATCACCGAGCTGTTCCCGTCGGTCAAGGAAGTCTTCTTCGACGACGACACGTTCACCGATGACCGGCGGCGGGCAGAGGAGATCGCCCGCGGCATGGGCCGCCTCGGCCTGACCTGGTCGTGCAACGCCAAAGCGAACGTGCCCTACGAGACCCTCACGGTCCTGCGGGAAAACGGCCTGCGCCTGCTGCTGGTCGGATACGAGTCAGGGAACCAGCAGATCCTCATCAACATCAAGAAGGGCGTCCGGGTCGAGCGGGCCCGCCAGTTCACGAAGGACTGCCGGGATCTCGGCATCACCATTCACGGCACCTTCATCGTCGGGCTCCCCGGGGAGACCGCGGAGACCATCCAGGAGACCATCCGGTTCGCCAAGGAGATCAACCCGCACTCGCTGCAGGTCTCGATCGCCGCCCCGTACCCGGGGACGGCGCTGTACCAGCAGGCCAAGGACAACGGCTGGCTCCCGGACGACGACGCCACCCTGCTGGACGAGCGGGGCGTGCAGGCCGCGGCCCTCAGCTACCCCAACCTCAACCGGACCGAGATCTACGACTCCGTCGAGAGCTTCTACCGCCAGTTCTACTTCCGCGCCGGGAAAATCGCCGAGATGTCGGCCGAGATGCTGCGCAGCCCGGAGATGATGCGCCGGCGGCTGCGCGAGGGGGCCGAGTTCCTCAGCTTCCTGCGGCGGCGCGACAGTGCCGCATCCTGATCCGTTTACTCCCGTCCCCGTGGACCCGGGCGGGTCATTCCGGGTTGCGGCCCGGCCCGGCCGCCGGCTCGCCGGGCAGCCGGGTGCCAGGCTCCCCGCCATCCGGGCCGGCGTCCCGCAGCGGGGACCTGGGTTCGGTCAGGCCACCCGCGGCGGCCACCCGCTCGGTGGGCACGTGCTCGCCCAGGGGCGTGACCTGGGGGTCGTCTTTGGCCTGGAGGTACCGCCGGGCCTCCCGGTTGTCCGGGCCGGCCTTCCCGTGCCAGCCGATGGCGTAGACGCCCCCGCCGATGATGAGCACGACAATGATCGCCCCGAGGATCCAGTTGAGTATGACCGCACCGCCCATGGCCGGACCTCCTGTCTAGGCAGGACTGGAAAAGCCGCCAAACTTTGATCTTGGGAGATGCCCTTCTCAGCGACCCTAAACATCGGTCATGCGGCGCCGCGCAGGACGCGCTGACTGCCCGGCTGCCTACTGCCCGGCTGCCTGCTGGCCGGCGGAGAAGCGCGGGTGCGGCACGATGCCGCGCTCGGCGGCCTGGTCGCGGAGCTTGCCGCGCAACTGGGCCCGGGCCCGGTGCAGCCGGGACATCACGGTGCCGACCGGGGAATGCATGATGTCCGCGACCTCCCGGTAGCTGAAGCCCTGCACGTCGGCCAGGTAGACGGCGGTGCGGAAGTCGTGCGGCAGTTCCCTCAGCGCCCGGATGATGGTGGGGTCCGGCAGCCGGTCCAGCGCCATGTCCTCAGCGGACCCCGGGGCCGTGCCGCCGGTCCAGCCCTGGGTGAACTCCCAGTCCTCGAGGCCCGTGGTGGAAACCCGCACCGGTTCCCGCTGCCGCCGCCGGTAACTGTTGATGAACGTGTTGGTGAGGATCCGCAGCAGCCAGGCCCGCGCGTTGGTGCCCTCGCGGAACTGGTGGAAGTTCGCGTACGCCTTGGTGTAGGTCTCCTGGACGAGGTCCTCGGCGTCATGAGGGTTGTGGGTCATGGCCGTCGCGGCCGCCCGCAGCTGTCCCAGGTGCGGCAGCGCCTCGTCGGCGAAGCGTGAGTTCCCGTCCTCGTCCAGGGTGGCCGTTGCCGGCTGCCCGCGTGCCATCGGATCCTCCCTTAGTCTCGGCTCCGGCCGGGTACCCGCGGCGCTTCCCGGCAAACCCCCGGGCCGGGGTGGCCCCGGGGCCGGCGGGTTTGCCGCCCGCCGTCCCGGGCATCCCAGGCGCATGATCAAGGGACTTATCAGGGGAGCGATGGCCGGCGCGGCGGGAACCACGGCGCTGAACGCGGTGGCGTACCTGGACATGGCCTGGCGCGGACGGCCTGCCAGCAGCATCCCGCAGCAGTCGGTCGAGGAACTGGCCAAGCGGGCCGGCCGGGAGATCCCGGGCAGCGGGGAGGAGCGAGAGAACCGGCTGGAGGGCCTCGGGGCCCTGGCCGGGATCGCGACCGGCCTCGCGGTCGGCGCGGCCGCCGGGGAACTGCGGGCGGTGGTGCTCCGGCTCGGCCCGGTGCTCGGCCCGGTCCTGCTCGGCGGGGCGGCGATGGCCGCGACGGACGTCTCGCTGACCCGGCTGGGCCTGACCGACCCGCGGGAGTGGGACGCCACCGCGTGGCTCAGCGACGCCGGGCCGCACCTGGCGTTCGGGATCGTCTCCTATGCCGCGCTGCGCGCCATGGCCCGCCGTTAGCCCCGGTCTGCACGCGGCGCACCTGCCGCTGCAGGCCCGCAACGAAAACCGGCCCCGGCCGGTCCCGCCCGCTCAGCCGGCGTCGAGGAGGGTGCGCAGGGCGGCGTTGGCCCGGGTGGCGTGCCGGCGGACCGCCGCGCGGCTGATGCCGATGGTGTCCGCGGCCTGTTCCTCGGACAGGTTGGCGTAGTAGCGCAGGACCAGGACCTCACGCTGCCGGGCGGGCAGCGCGCCGAGGGCGGCCAGCAGTGGCGGCGAGGCGGCCGGGCAGCCGTTCGGGTGCGCCGGGGTGATCCCGTGCCGCAGCGCCGACCGGGAGCGGTCGAGCACCGACTGGCGGAGGAAGCCCAGCGCACCATCGATGTCCCCGCGCCGCCGCCAGGCCGCGGCCACGGCCACGAACGCGTCCTGCACGATCTCCTCGGCGGTCGCCGTGTCCCGGACCAGCAGCGCGGCCAGCCGCACGAGCGACGCGTAATGCTGCTCGTAGAGCGCGCTCACCGGGTCACCGTAACTCCCTGAGGGGGTGCCTGCCCCGGTTCCGCTGGTACTGCCGGGCCCGCCGTCCGGCAGGACGCGCAGGCAGGCCAGGCGGATCGTGGGGAGGTCACTGGTTCCGATCCCGGCACGCCTGGGTGGCTCGCCGCCTGCCGCGCGCGTGCGCAGCCAGCCGGCGAACCGGTCCAGGCCCGCCGCTGCGTCATAGTCCGGGCCGTACCGGGCTATCGTCAGCTCGGTGAGCGGCGGGAGCGGCGGGAGCGGCGGGGAGACGGGCGCGCTGCCGGAAGGGTGACCGGTCCTGCTCTGGGCCGCGGCGGCCAGTGTCTCCCGCAGCCAGTCGCGGCACTGATCAGCGGGCAGGCCGCTTAACGTGCCCCAGACCGTGGCGGCCGCCTCGAACGCGGCCTGGACGAGCTCCCCGGCCAGGGTGCGGTCGGCGCCGGACACCACGCACGCATAGCCGAACAGGTCCCGGGCGTGGACGGTGAAGCACGCGGCCAGCTCCCCGGCCTCGCACGACCAGTGCGCTACTTCCCCAGCCACGCGAGCCTCTTCCTCAGCCACGCGAACCTCCGCGCGAGAACCAGTGACGGCGCCCGGGCCGGCGCCGGTGCAGCACGGCGGCCGCCCGCCCCTGACCGCCGCACTGACGGCGCCGGACTTCTCCGGCGCGCTGAAGTAACCGCTGACCACGCGTGGCCGCCCTCCTCCCCACCCCGGGTAGCCTGTCGCGAATGGCGCTCACCAAGGATAAAGCGCCTCAAGCGTAGAAAGCCAGATCTTACTACCTGACAGTTGCGCTAAGCCGGTAATAAGTCCTGTCCGGGGTTGTCCGGTCATTTAGTCGCCTGGTCCGCGCCTGTGGCCTCGTGATACCGGGCAGTCTCTTAGTAGAAGTGCCCGCGGTAATTGGGGGTGGTTGGACAAGATTAGCGCGTTTTGAGTTCCGGGTGGCACCGGAAGGATCCCCGGATTAGGGGATAGGCATTTCCGCGATGGGCGGGCTCGCTCATCGCCGGTCCCGTGAGTCCGGCGGCGCCACGTCATGGGCGGCGGCTACCCGCTTGGGGACGACCATCCGCCAGGCGTCGCTCACGAACTCGCGCATCTCCGCCTGCCCGAGGCTCTCCATCCGGGCGTCGATCCACTGGTAGCGCTGATCGCTGGCGCGGTGCAGGAAGAACCGGTCCGGCTCGGCCGCGATCAGCGCGGGGCGCTCCTCCCGGGGAAAGCCGAAACCCATGATCGTCTCGTCCGGCGAGACGGCCGCGTAGACGATGCGGCCGACCCGGAACTTGACCCAGTCGCGGATCAGGTGTTCTTCGGTGCGGGGGAGGCGGAGCGCCACGGCGCGTACCTCGGCCAGGGTCACCATGACCCGATTCTGCCCTCCCGGCCGGACGTCCCGGGCATAAGGCGGGCCGGGCTGGGGTTAGCGGAACCTGGGCAGGGACCGGACCAGGCGGGGGCCAGCCCATCCGGTCCCCGGAGCAGGAGAACGGAGTGGCGATGCCGAAGGCAGTGCGGTTCGACAACTACGGCGGGATCGACGTGCTCAGGGTCGAGGAGGTGCCCCGGCCGGTACCGGGCGAAGGGCAGGTACTGGTCCAGGTCATCGCGGCCGGGATCAATCCCGGCGAGGACAAGATCCGCCAGGGGCTGCTGCGCGAGCGGTGGCCTGCGACGTTCCCCTCGGGCCAGGGCAGCGACCTGGCCGGTGTCGTGGCCGAGACGGGCCCCGGGGTGACCGGGTTCTCGGCCGGGGATGAGGTTCTCGGCTGGACCGATAACCGGGCCAGCCAGGCGGAGTTCGTCGTGGCTGGGGCCGCGAACCTGATCGTCAAGCCCGCCGCGGTGCTGTGGGAGGTAGCCGGGGCGCTGTTCGTGGCCGGGACCACGGCGTACGCGGCCGTGCGCGCGGTCGCGCTGAGCCCGGGCGACACGGTCGTGGTGGCCGGCGCGTCCGGCGGGGTCGGATCGATCGCGGTCCAGCTGGCCCGGCGGGCCGGGGCGACGGTGATCGGCCTGGCCAGCGAGCCGCACCATGCGTGGCTCAGCGCCCACGGCGTGATCCCGGTGAGCTACGGCGACGGGGTCGCCGACCGGATCCGGCAGGCCGCCGGCCAGGTCAACGCGTTCATTGACACCGCCGGCGGTGACTATGTGCGGATGGCCGTGGAGGATCTGAGGGTCGCCCCCTCCCGGGTGGACACGATCGCCAACGTCGGCGCGGTTGAGAAATACGGGGTCAAGGGGGAAGGCAGCGCGTTCGCGGCCAGTACCGCGGTGCTGGCCGAGCTGGCCGGGCTGATCGCGGCCGGGGAGCTGGAGGTGCCGATCACGGCGACGTTCCCGCTGGCCGAGGTGCAGGCCGCCTACCGGCGGCTGGACCAGGGTCACGTCCTGGGCAAGATCGTGCTGAAGGTCTGAATGCCGGGGACGGTGGCCCCCGGGCCGGCAGCCATCCGTCTCTCCGGGGTCTGGGTCCTGTCACCGGGCGCTGGCCCGGGCCCGGACAGTCTGTCCCGGAGCCTCGGACAGCGCACCGACCCCGTAACGGGGCACCGTCCGGGCCAGGGGCGCGAACGGGCCGTTTTGGCCCGCTGGCCGCGGGTAGCCGGTTCACGCCAACTGCAGGCAGCGCAGGCGGCCCGGTCCACAGGGGAGATCCAGCCATGGCACGCAACCATGCGCGCACGTCCGCGCCACCTCCGGCTGACCAGCAGCAGAGCATCCCGCCGGAGCGGTCGGTGTCCGGCGGCCCGGATTCGCCGCTGGAGCTGGGCGCGACCGGCTGGCGGAACACGATCAAGCGGACCGGGAAGAAGTTCGTCCGGGACCGCTGCTCGATGACCGCGAGCAGCCTGGCCTACCACTGGTTCCTGGCCCTGTTCCCGGCGGTGATCGCGGCGCTGGGCCTGATCAGCCTGATCCACGTCGGATCGGGCACGCTGACCAAGCTGGTGAACGGGCTGGAGAAGGCCCTGCCGCCGGGCGCCTCCAAGGTTTTCACCCAGGCCGTCAGCAACGCGGCGGGGGATCACAAAGGCTCGCTGACGGCGCTGATCCTCGGCCTCGTGATCGCCGTCTGGAGCGCGTCCGGGGGCATGGTCGCGCTGGAGACCGGCCTGGACATCGCCTACGAGGTACCGGTCAACCGCAAGTTCGTCCCCAAGCGGCTGATCGCGTTCGTGCTCATGATCGTGACCGCCGTGCTGGGCGGGATCGCCTCCGCGCTGATCGTGTTCGGGGCGTCGATCGGCTCGGCCATCGACGGGCACGTCCCCTTCGCCGGGTCGGCCTTCGTCATCGCCTGGACGGTGGTCCGCTGGGTGCTGACGGTGATCGTCATCTCGCTGCTGTTCTCGGTGTACTACTACCTCGCGCCCAACCGTGAGTCTCCGCGCTGGCAGTGGGTGAGTACCGGCGGGGTCGTCGGGACCGTCATCTTCCTGGCTGCCTCCCTGGGGTTCTCCTTCTACGTGGCCAAGTTCGGCCACTACAGCAACACCTACGGCGCGTTCGCGGGCGTGGTCATCCTCATCTTCTGGCTGTACCTGGCCGGCCTGGCCGTGCTGATCGGCGGCGAGATCAACGCGGAGACTGAGCGTGAGGCGGCCGCCGAGGCCGGGCATCCCGGAGCCCAGGCCAGCGCGGAACAGGTGGGCACCTCCCCGGTGCCCGCGCCAGGGGGAAACCGCTAGAGCTGGCGGCCGCCGCCTGATCCTGGCTGCCTCAGGTGGGGATGCCGGCCGGGTGACGCCGGGCGGCGGCCGCCGCTATGCCGGGCCCCTGCTCTTCCAGGCCCTGCGCTAATTCCCGCTGCTCCTCGTGAACCGGGCGCCCCCGGGGTGCAATAGAGGGGCGATGGACGACGAGGAGCTGGTCGCCCGGGTGGCGTCCGGCGACGATACCGCGCTGCGGGAGCTGTTCAGCCGGCACGCGCCGTGGCTGGCCGCCCGGCTGCGTTCCGTGCTCGCCGCATCAGACGTCGAGGACGTGCTGCAGGAGACCTTCCTCGCGGTCTGGAAGGGGGCCCGGGGGTACCGGCCGCATAGTCCGCCCGGGGCCTGGATGTGGGGGATCGCCCGCCGGCAGGCTGCGCTGTTCCTGCGCCGCCGCGGTCCGGCCACGCTGCTGCTGCCCGCGGTGATCGAGGCGGACGGGCGGCACGCCAGCGACCCGGCCGAGGCGGCCCTGTCGCGCGCCCAGATCACCGAGGCGGTCACCGCGCTCGGGCCGGAAGGCAGCCCGGACCGCGATGTCTGGCAGCTCATGTACGTCGAGGACCGGCCGGTGGCCGAGGTGGCGCGGCTGATGGGGATCCCGGAGGGCACGGTCAAGAGCCGCGCGTACCGGGCCCGGCGGCTGCTGCGGGCCGCGCTGGGTGGCCGCCCGGCCACGGAGGGAGGACCGCGATGAGCGAACGACCGGGGTGGGACGCGGCACCGGCCGATGTCGACCTGGGCCGGGTGTGGACCGGGGTCGCCGCGCAGGTGTGGCGCCGCGAGCCAGGATGGAATGAGCGGCTGGCCAGGCGGCTGCTGCGCTCACCCGGCCTGGCCCGGGCGCTGGTGACCACGCCGTCGCTGTTGCTGGGGTGGATCATCGCCACCGTGGTCGTGCTGGGCGCCGGGCTGCTGGCCACCCTGGGGACCGGGAAGCCGCTCGTGGAGCTGCTGGCGCCCGCCGTGGCGGCGGCGGGTATCGCCTACGCCTACGGGCCCGGGATCGATCCAGCCTGGGAGCTGTCGCGGAGCATGGCCGTGAGCGACCGGATGGTGCTGCTGGTCCGGGCGCTCGCCGTGTTCGGCCTGAACGCGGTGCTCGGGCTGGCGGCCGCGGCCGCGTCGGGGGCCGCGGCCGCGGTCACGTTCGGGTGGCTGGTCCCGATGACCGCGGTGTGCGCCCTGGCGCTGGCCGCGGCCACGCTGTCGCAGTCCGCGAACGTGGGCGTGGCCGCGGGCCTGGGCGGCTGGGTCATCACGGTCCTGTCCGCCCGGGCCGCCGGCTCGTTCACCGCCGCGTTCACCGACTCCTCGTTCGTCCTTCTCTACCTGGCCTGCGCAGCGTGCTGCGGCGCGATCGTCGTGTATGCGACCCGGACCCCGAGAGGAACGCCATGAACATCGAGATCGCCGGCCTGACCCGGCGGTTCGGCCGGAACCAGGCCGTCGCCGGGGTGGACCTGCAGGCTGGCCCGGGGGTCTTCGGGCTGCTCGGCCCGAATGGGGCCGGCAAGACGTCGCTGCTGCGGATGATGGCCACGGTGCTCCCGCCATCCTCGGGGAAGTTGCGGCTTCTCGACCGCGACCCTGGTGCCCACGGGCCGCGCCGGGAGATCCGGCGCCGCCTCGGGTACCTGCCGCAGAACCTGGGCTACTACCCGTCCTTCACGGTGGTGGAGTTCGTCGAGTACTTCGCGCTGCTGAAGGAGATGCCCACGGCGCGGGTTCCCCGGGCCGTCGCCAGCGCGATCGAGCAGCTTGATCTGGGGGACAAGGCGCGGGCCAAGCTGCGCACCCTGTCCGGGGGCATGCTGCGCCGGGTCGGCATCGCGCAGGCGATCGTTAACGAGCCCGACCTGCTCCTGCTCGATGAGCCGACCGCCGGGCTGGACCCGGAGCAGCGGGTAGCCTTCCGCGCCCTGCTCCGCGACCTCGGCCAGCGCGCCTCCGTCGTGGTCAGCACCCACCTGGTCGAGGACGTCGGCGCCGCGTGCAGCGAGGTCGCGCTCATGAACCAGGGGAAGATCGTTTTCCGCGGTACCCCGGAGCAGCTGACCGCCCGGGGTGAGGGCCACGGCGTCGGCGACGCGCCGCTGGAGCGCGGGTACAGCGCGGTCCTGATGGAGGCCCGGTCATGACGCTCGCCGACGCCCCGCCCCGGCCCCGGCCTCGCGACGCCGGCCATCCCTCGCCGATGTCCCTGTGGCGGCTGCTGTGGCTGGAGCTGCGCCGCAACGCGATGCCCTGGATGTTCCCCCTGCTCGCTGCGCTGTTCGTGTTCGACCCGTTCCGGACGGCCATGGACTATCCGCCGCTGTGGGATCTGCGGGCCTCCGTGGTGGTCAACAAGCTCCTGCCCGATTTCGTGGCGTTCGTGGCCGGGGTGGCGGCCTGGATGGGGTCACGGGACAGCCGGCGTCGAACCGCCGACCTGGTCACGGCGACGCCCCGGCCCCGCTGGGTCGCCTGGCTGGTGACCTGGGCGGCCACGGCCATCTGGGCCGTCATCCTCTACCTGTGCGATGTGGCGGTGATCTACGGGGTCACCGCCACGCAGGCCACCTGGGGCCACCCGCTGTGGTGGCCGGTGGCGGCCGGCTGCGCTGAGCTGGCCGTGATCAGCGCCCTGGGGTTCGCGGTCGGCGCGCTGTTCCCCAGCCGGTTCACCGCGCCACTGGCTGCGCTAGGCGCGTTCATCCTGTCCATAGAGGGATTCAACAACGCGGTCGGCCAGTCCAGCGTGTACGCGCTGCTGTCGCCCACCACCTCGGTGCCCGCTGACGACATCGGCGTCTTCTATCACTACCTGCCTGATGTGGCCATCGCGCAGCTGATGTTCCTGCTCGGGCTCACCGCCGTGGTCCTCGGCGCCCTGGGCCAGGCCCAGGCCGCCGACGCCGGGCCGCGGCTGCGCCGGGCCGCGGCCGTGCTCGGCGTGGCCGGCCTGGCGGCGACCGGGACCGCCATCGGGCTGGTCGGCACGGCCCACCAAGGTACCGCTGGCGAAGTCATCCCCGCTCTGCACGACGCGGCCAACGACCGGCTGATCACGTTCACCCCGGTGTGCAGCCCCATCGGCCGGGTACCGGTCTGCGTGCACCCGGCCTACCGGCCGTACCTGCACGACGTGACGGCCGCCTTCCGTCCCGTGCTCCGCGAAGTGAGTGGTCTGCCGGGCACGCCCGCCCGGATCACGCAGATGGGTGACCCGACCCTGAGCCAGCCGACCGCTAAGTTCGGTGGCTCGCCGCCGACGATGTACTACTCCATGCCCGTGCTGGGCTCGGCCTTTGGCGAGACCACCCGGGACTTTACCCAGAACCTGCAGGGCCTCTTCGTCGCGGCCTTCATCGCCGGTTCCCGGGGATTCGTCGGCCAGGGCGGCACACCGGCGCAGCAGGTGGTCCAGATCGTGCTGCTCAAGGCGATTGGCTCGCCGTGGGAACAGCCCGGTCCCGGGAATGGGCCCGAGAGCCCGGCGATGACCGCCGCGGTCAGCCGGTTCACCGCGCTGCCCGCCGGGGCCCGGCACGCCTGGCTCGCCACCCACCTGACCGCGCTGCGGGCCGGTCACATCACCCTGGCCCAGCTGCCGTGACCACCGCCGGCCTGCAGAAACCGGAGCCCCGCGCGGAGGCGCCCCGGCCGCGCCGGCTCCTGGACCTGGCCGGCCTGCGGCTGGTGCGGCTGCACCTGGCCAGCCGCCGGGTGCCGGGGGCCCTGGCCGCGCTGGCCCTGTGCGGGCTCGTGCTGCGGGCCGCGCTGTACTGGCACTGGAGCCTGGGCAGCGGGAACGGCGCGCAGGAGCTGGCGGTGATTCTGGAGGCCGGGGCCGCGTCCGTCATCGCCGTCACCGGCCAGAGCCCGTTCGGCGACCCGGAGCGGGCCACCGGGCGGTGGCTGCCCTACCTGCGGCTGGGCACGGCGGTGGGGCTCACCGCGGCGGCGTTCGGCGCGTTGTGCGCCGGTGCGGCCGCCGAGCAGGTGCCCGGCGGCACCCTGGACATCCTGCGCAACACGGCCGGGATGACCGGCATCGGCCTGCTCCTGGCCGCGGTCATCGGCGGCGCGCTGGCCTGGGTGGGCCCGATGGCTTACATGATCATGGCCCTGTTCGCGGTGAACCTCGGCTGGACCACGCCGTGGCTCTGGCCGGCCCGGCCACCGCACGACCTCGGCGGGGCACTCTGTGCCGGGCTGGTCTTCGGCGCCAGCCTCGTCGTGGCCACCATCCGGGGAGCCCGCGCCCCCCGCGAGATCTGAGTTCGGCCCCGCCGTCCCCGCCCTGCCGCGGGGCCGCTCAGCGGCACGCCGCCGCTGTCCTCCCGCCAGCTATCGAAGCTGGCGCCGCACCGCTGACCCGGCGGTCAGCGGTAGCGGAAACCGTCGATGAAGCGGCGGAAGACCCCGCCCTCGCGGGGCAGTGGCGCGGCCGGGGCCGGCGTCGCGGCGCTCTGCCGCGCGATCGGCTGGTCGTAGTTGGTCCGCGCGATCGCGTCGACGACCTGCTGCTCGTCGAAGTCCTCGGACCCCTCGATCTGGGGCACGTACCCCACCAGCATCCCATCCCGCATCACCTGCGCCTCGAGGCCGGCGGTACCGTCCGTGTCCCACTCGGCCTCGCGGCCGTCGTGCAGCGACACGCGCACGCCGTACTGGTCCACGCTCGCCTTGGCCAGATGAGCATCGATGCCACGGTCGCGCAGCGCATCGGCCACGCGCCGGGCCCGGTTCTCGTCCATGCCCAGAATGTAGCCGGGGAGCGGGCATGCCCGGGTCCGTCCGCATCCTGGCCGCGCGGCGGATTGTCCCGGATCAGAAGCCGAGCCCGGACAGCGGCCGGAGCTCGATGATCTCGGTGTCGATGAGTTTCGCGATGACCAGCGGGAGCGCGCTCACCACGCCCTCGATTGCCTCCTTGCCCGCATCGAAAATCAGGACCGCCCCCGGGCCGCCCGGGGAATAAGCCTCGGCCAGCGTTCCCTCAGCCCGCAGCTGCCTCAGTGCAGCCATCTCGCCGGCCCGGTGCCCGGCAATATCAGTGACCGTTACACCGGACCGCGGCCGGCAGATGACGAGCGTTTTCATGCCCGCCAAACTACTCCGCGGCCGTGCCCTTCACCCGGCCAGAAGTAGTCTCAGAACGTGAGCCTGGCCGGGTCGTGGGAAACGCATGCCGAGCGCGTGGATCAGGTGGGCGCGGGTGTCCCCGCACGACGGGTTCGCGGAAGGCACCTGGCCTGCCCTCCGCGCCCTGCTTCCCGAGCCGGGACCCGGCCCGGTCATCGACCTGGGCTGCGGCGAAGGGCGCGGGAGCCGCGAGCTGCGCGCCCTCGGCCACCAGGTGGTGGGGGCCGATTACTCACCCACGCTGACCCGGGCGGCCAGGGCGTCCTGCCCGGCCATTCCGGTGCTGCGGGCCGACGCTGCCGCCCTGCCCTTCGCGAGCCGGAGTGCCGATCTCGTGGTGGCGTGCATGTCGTTGCTGGATTTCGACGATTTCACGGGTGCGGTCAGCGAGATAGGCCGCGTGCTGACGCCCGGTGGCCAGGTGTGCCTGGCCGTGGTGCACCCATTCATCAGCGCCCAGGATGAGGACACGCTGCACACGGCGTCGTTCCGGGTTTCCCGGCCGTACCTGCGAGCCCGCCGGTACACCGACCACATCGAACGCGACGGCATGGCCATGACCTTCTCCAGCATGCACCGTCCGCTCAGTGATTACACGAGTGCATTGTTTGGCCAGGGCATGGTCATCACCGCGCTTTCCGAGGGCGGGGACGGCGTGATTCCGTGGCTGCTGGCCATGCGCGCGGACAAGCTCCCGTGACACGCCCGGCCTGCCCGGGGCAGGCCGGCCCGGGGAGGGCCGGGACAGCGCAGGCCGGTGCGGGCCCCATCCCCGCCGTGATCCCTGGCCGGCCACGGCCGGGTGCGCTTATCGTGGCAGCATCATCTGCCGATAGGGGTCCGCCGTGCTGCATGAGCTGGACTACGACGACAGCGACGCGCCCTCGATCGGCCTGGTCCCGCCCGGCGTGACGTGGGACGACGTCTACGACCACATCAAGATCGCGCACCACCCGCTGCTGGTGCCGGTGGATGACGGTGCCGGCCATGCCGGGGCGTACTGGGACGGCACCAAGATGATCGTGGAAGAGGACCTGGGCCCCGACCAGGACGAGGCGGTCGCCGAGTTCCGCGAGCTCCTGCGCGAACGCGGCGAGCATTAACTCCCGTTTGCCACCGCGTCCTGGCCCGCGCTCCCGGCCGCGCCACTTCCCTCCATCGCGGAAGTTGGCCGGGACCAGCGCTACTTGGGCGGCAGCCGGGGCGCCCATGAGTATCTTTGCGGGGTGGTCCCCGCCAGCTATGACGACTTCTTCAGCGCCTGCGCCACGGTTGCGGGGGCACTGATCGGGCTGCTCTTCGTCGCCATCTCGATTTCTCCGGCGAAGCTGTCCGGCCCGAGGGCTGAGAACGATCATCAGCTGAAGGCGGCCATGGCCTTCTCAGCCCTGGTCAACACCATGGTCGTCGCGCTCGTGGCCCTGCTGCCCGGAGCAAGCCTCAGCCTGACGGTCATCATCGTGGCCGCGGCCGGGCTGTCCTCCACGGCCGGCTGATCATCCTGCTGCTGCGGGACACCAGGCTGCGGGTCCGCGTGGACCAGCTGATCCTGCCGGCTGTCCTGCTCGTCCTGTACGGCCTTCAGCTGGCCGACGGCGTCGAGATGGGCGGGTCTGCGCGGAGCCCGGGGCATCTCGGCAACCTGGGGGGATTGTGCATCGGCTTCTTTGGCTTCGCCATCGCGCGGGCCTGGGCGCTGGTGGGCGCGCGCGACTCCAGCCTCCTCACCGCCATGGTGGAGCTGGCGCGCCGGCCCAGTGACCCGGACGCCATCCTGGCCGCGCACGGCGGTGAGGCCGAACAAGCGGCCACGCCACCGGACCGGGAGAACCCGGACTGACCCGTGCCCTCGCCCCGGGGTGGTGGCCCTGGCCGGGAGTGCGCGACGCGGAGCATTCATCTGGCCGGTGGACGTGCCGGGGCCGGCGCCTGAGCTCTGGAAGGCCCAGTCATGGTGCTGGCAGGGTAGGGGGATGCTGATCGAGCACCGCGGCGCGGTCCCGGACGTCCATCCCAGCGCCTACGTCGCCCCTACGGCCGTGCTGTGCGGCGCGGTCCGGGTCGGGCCGGACGCCCTCGCGGCGGGCAGCACCGTGCCGATCGGCTGGGTCGCGGTCGGCGACCCGGCCCGGATCTACCCGCCGGGCCAGCACGAGCAGATCTGGGCCGTGCAGGAAGGGCTCGACTTCCCCGGCACGGTGTACGGGATCAGCCGTGACACCCCCGGCGTCGGAGCGGATGGCCCGGCAGCCGAACTGGTTTTCTGCTCATCGGGATGACCAGCGGCTTGATGGATGATTGCCCGGCGA
This sequence comes from uncultured Actinomycetes bacterium, assembly GCA_963720645.1. Taxonomy (GTDB): domain Bacteria; phylum Actinomycetota; class Actinomycetes; order Streptosporangiales; family Streptosporangiaceae; genus RYN-230. The sequence continues at coordinate 160,064 of CAVRFX010000001.1, forward strand.
TAACGAGGGAAGTGGCTTCCTGGCCGACCAAGCCAGGGAGATGAGAGATGACCGAGAACCCGGCCCAGAAGGATCCAGCCGAGTGGACCACCGGGGACGAGCCGATGACGGCGGCGCAGGAGTCCTACCTGAGCACGCTGGCCCATGAGGCCGGGGAGGACGTGCCGGGCAACCTCACCAAGGCCCAGGCCTCCGAGCTGATCGACAAGCTCCAGGGCCGCAGCGAACGGCTCAGGGGCAGCTGACCCGGTCCGCCGCGGGATGGTCCGGGCCCCCGGGGGCGCCGCCACCAGGGCCGCCTGCCGCGGCGGGCCCGGCGGCCGCCGCGCTGGCCTCCCGGGGCGGGAGGCTGCCCGCGCCGGCGGACCGCCGGTGCGCCACGTGCCGGGTCAGCGCCGCGGCCGCGGCCAGCGCGGTCAGCCCGGCGATGCCGGCCCACCCGAACTCGCTGTAGGCCCGTACGCCCAGCCACGACCCCGCGCTCCCGCCCAGGAACGTGCAGGTCATGTACGCGGTGTTGCGGCGGGCCCGGGCGGCCCCGGGCAGCCCGAAGATCCGGGCCTGGTTGGCGACCTGCCCGCACTGCACCGCCACGTCCAGCAGCAGCATCCCGGCGGCGAGCAGGACCAGGCTGGCTGCCCCGTGCAGGCCGGGCACGGCGGCCAGCGCGAGGAGCGCGGCCGCGCCGAGGCCGCCGGTGAACGACAGCAGGCTGATCCGGTCCGGGCCAACCCGGTCGATGCGCCGGCCTGCCACCGGCGTGACCAGCACGGCACCGGCGCCGATCAGGGCGAACACGCCGACCGCCTGGGTGGACAGGTGGTACGACGGCCCGGTCAGCAGCAGCGCGATCGCCGTCCAGGCCGCGCTGAACGTGCCGAACATGAGCGCCTGGTACACGCATGACCGGCGCAGGTCCGGCTCGGCCCGCATCAGCCGCACCGGCGCGGCCAGCAGCGCGCCGTAGTGCTCGCTGCTGGGCGGCGAGGTCACCGGCAGCACCCGGGCCAGGACCGCGGCCAGGATCAGCATGCCGCCGGCGGCGACCAGGTACGGCGCCCGCCAGCTCACCCACCCGCCCAGCGCGCCGGAGAACGTCCGGGCCAGCAGGATCCCGCCGAGCAGCCCGGACAGCAGGGTGCCGGTCACGGCACCGCGGCGCCGGTCCGGGACCAGCCCGGCGGCCATCGGCAGCAGGATCTGCGGCACCACGGTGGTAACGCCGACCGCCGTCCCCGCCACCAGCAGGACCGGGAGGGCCGGGGCGGCCCCGGCGGCGACCAGCCCGGCTGCGGTCAGGATGATCAGGGTGACGATCAGCGGGCGCGGGCGGACCCGGTCGCCCAGCGGCACCAGCAGGTACAGCCCGGCCGCGTAGCCGAGCTGGGTAGTGGTGACCAGCAGGGCCGCCGCGGACGGCGTGGTGTGCAGGTTCGCCGCGATGAGTGGGCTCAGCGCCTGCGGGAAGTACACGTTGGCCACGCAGACACCGCAGGCGAGGGCGAAGATTCCGATCGTGGCGCGGGACAGGCTGGCGGGGGCTTCACGGGCACGGTCGGTCGAAGGCGTCGGGGGCACATCTGCCTTCCAGCTCGGGGCCTGGAAGTAACCACTAATGTGGTTACTTCTCCGCAACGAAAACCTATCATGGGCTCATGACGTCCTCTGGCCGGCCCTGGGTCTGGTACGGCGGCCGGCCGAGCCTCGACTTCGTGAACACCCGCCGGAACCGGGAGGCCGGCCTGCGGGACAGCGCGGCCGAGTACCTGCGGGAGCCTGCTGACCTGGCCGCATGGCTGGCCGCGGCCGGGCTGGCGGCCGGCCCGGCCGGCGGCGGGCCCCCTGTGGCGGGGAGCCCCGTGGCGGGGCCGCCTGTGGCGGGGCCCCCTGTGGCGGGGCCCCCTGTGGCGGGGCCCCCTTGGGGGAGAGCGCCGTGGCGGGGAGCACCACGGCCGGTCTGCACGTGGCCGGGACCGCCGTGGACGACGAGACCTTCGCCGGGGCGCTGGCCCTGCGCGAGGCCATCAATTCCGTGGTCACCGCCATCGTGGCGTCGGGCACGGTGACTGAACGGGACGTCAGGTGCGTCAATGACTGGATCGTGGCCGGGCCGCAGCGGCCGGTCCTGCGCCTGGAAGCCGGAGTGCCGGTGCTGTGCCTCCCGCGGCCGGCCCGCACGGCGCGCGAGGCACTCGGGCTGATCGCGGCCGACGCGGCAGAACTGCTCGGCACGGGCCTGCGGGACCGGCTGCGGATCTGCCCGGGCCCGGGCTGCCGTGGCCGGTTCCTGGACGACTCGCCCGCGGCTGGCGGCGCTGGTGCTCGATGGCCGTGTGCGGCAACCGGAGCAAGGCCGCCACGCACCGGCAGGCCGTCCACGCGGCGGCCGGGACTTCCTGACTGACGCCCGGCGGATCGCCCATCGCCCGGCCTCCCCGCCGCCGGGGTCGGCCGCCTGCCTCCAGGCATGGGCCGCCCTGCCTCCAGGGATGGGCCGCCCTGCCTCCAGGGATGGGCCGCCCTGCCTCCAGGCATGGGCCGCCCTGCCTCCCGGTGTCGGCGGCCCTATCTCCCGGCACGCGCCGCCCAGTCTCCCCGTCGTGGGCCGCCCTGCCTCCCGCCGCCGCCGGTGCCCCCGGCCATCCCGCCTCCCCGGCCCGGGGTCCCCATGTTTGAGCGCGTTAACAACGATCTTGTTTAGTTCATGTCGATTGGGTAGCCGCATGCTCCAGAGAGGAGCAAAGCGGTGGCTCGTATCGAGATACGGACAGACCGGCCGGTCGGCACGGTGGACGAACGGATCTTCGGCGGCTTCATCGAGCACCTCGGCCGCTGCATCTACGGCGGCGTCTTCGAGGAGGGCTCGTCCCTGGCCGACGGGAGGGGGTTCCGCCGCGACGTGCTCGGGGCGGTCAGGGACCTGGGCCTGCGGCACGTCCGCTGGCCGGGCGGGAACTTCGTGTCCGGCTATCACTGGACGGACGGGATCGGCCCGGTGGACGAGCGGCCCCGCCGTACCGAGCTGGCCTGGCGCAGTGAGGAATCCAACCGGTTCGGGACCGATGAGTTCATGGCCTGGGCCGCGGCGGCCGGCGTGGAACCGGTGCTGTGCCTGAACATGGGTACCGGAACCCTGGACGAGGCGCTGGCCTGGATCGAGTACTGCAACGGCACCGGCGACACCTACTGGGCTAACCAGCGGCGCGCCAACGGGCACGAGGAGCCGTACCGGGTCCGGTACTGGGGTCTCGGCAACGAGATGTACGGCGACTGGCAGATCGGGCAGCGGACCGCGCAGGACTATGTGGCGACCGCCCGCCAGTGGGCCAAGGCCATCCGGTTCCTCGACCCCGGCGTTTCCCTGATCAGCTGCGGCCAGAGCGGGGTGGACGACTGGGACCGGGTAGTCATCGACGGCCTGGCCCGGCCACGTGGACCTGCACAGCATCCACCTGTACACCGGCTCGGACGACTACTGGTCCAACGTGCTCGCCCCGCACTTCGCCGAGCGCACCCTGTCCGTGGCCTGGCACGCTGATCGAGCGGGCCCGCTACGCGCAGCGGATCAGCCACGAGATCGGCGTGGCCTACGACGAGTGGAACGTCTGGTACCGCACCGACGACGGGCGGCTCGAGGAACGGTACAACCTGGCTGACGCGCTGGCCGTGGCGACCTACCTCAACGTGTTCGTGCGCAAGTCCGCCATCGTGCGGATGGCCAACCTGGCCCAGCTGGTCAATGTGATCGCTCCCATCGTCACGTCGCCGGACGGGATGTTCCGGCAGAGCATCTACCAGCCGTTGCGGCTGATCTCGACCGCCACCCAGGAGGTGGCCCTGGACACGTTCGTGGTCTCGGGCACGCACGACCACGCCGACCGGGCCGGGGACCGCTGGCCGTACCGGGTCGCGGACCTGGGGCCGTTCCAGCTGCTGGACGTGGCGGCGACCCGGGACGCCGAGGGCCGGCGGCTGACGGTCTCGGTGGTGAACCGGGACCCGGGGCAGGCCCTGGACACCCGCATCGAGCTGGCCGGAGCCAGCGCGGCCGGCCCGGTGATCGTGCACGAGGTCACGGGGGACAGCCCCGGGGCAGTCAATACTGCCGCCGAGCCGGACGCGGTCACGACGGTGACCACCAAGCGCGACGTGAGCGGCGACGTCTTCGACGTCCGGTTCGCGCCGCATTCCTTCACCCTCCTGGAGGTGCAGTTGGCATGAACGCCGGTGGTCATGAACACGGCGCCGTGGACATGAACGCAACCAGACGGGTAGGGCGCCGCGGTTTCCTGGCCGGGGCCGCCGCGCTCGGCGCGGGGCTGGTCACCGCGGGCTGCTCCGGGACCTACGACTTCGCGTCCGGATTCACCGGGACCAGCGGCGGCGCGACCAGGTCCACGCTCGTCTACTGGAACCTCCTGAGCGGCGGCGACGGCGCCCACATGGAGGCGATGGAAGCCGCCTACACGAAGGCGCACCCCGGGGTCACGCTGGAGTCCACGATCCTGACCTGGGGTAACCCGTACTACACGAAGCTGGCCATGGCCATCAGGGCCGGCAGCCCGCCCGACGTGGCCATCATGACCCCCCCGCCTGGTACAGCGGGTCCGGATCGGACATGGAGAACTACGCGGGCGCGGCGATCGGCACCCTGATGACGGGCGGCCTGGCGCCCAAGGCGGCGTACCAGCAGATGCGCCAGTCGTTCGAGACCCTGTCGAAGGAGACGGTGCCGGTATGACGGCCCCGGCGGTCACCCTGCCGGGGACGGCGGCCAAGGACAGCGCAACCCCGCAGGCCGGGCCGCGGCACCGGCGGAACTGGGGCAGCGCGGGCCTGCTCGCCCCGTTCATGATCTTCTACGTGCTGTTCCTGGTCGGGCCCCTGCTCTACACCGTGGTGATGAGCTTCTTCAACACCAGCCTGGTCCGGCCCGGGCTGGGCAGCTTCGCGGGCCTGGCCAACTACCGGGAGTTGTTCGGCGACAGCCGGTTCTGGCAGGCCATGTGGCACACGATCGAGTTCACGCTGATCAGCACGCCGCCGCTGGTGCTGCTCCCGCTGTTCTTCGCGATCGTGGTGAACCGGATCTCCCGCGGCCAGTGGTTCTTCCGGCTGGCCTTCTTCCTGCCCTACATCCTGCCCTCAGCGGTCATCGCGCTGATCTGGACCTGGCTGTACCAGCCGGGATACGGGCTCATCGACGGGTTCTTCAGCATGCTCGGGCTGACCGCACCTGGGTGCGCTGCCCCTGGTGTTCGTGTTCCTGCTGGCCCAGCGGCAGATCGTCGAGGGTGTGGCCGGCACCGGCCTGAAGTAGGGCCCACCGGCATCAGCGCGGTGCATTGTGTGCGTGATAGCGCACATAATGCACCGCGCTGATCAGGGGAGGCCCCGGCGGGGGGCCCCTCGGCTATCTCCGGGGCTTGCGGCGCTTGTGTCCTGAAAGCCGGGAAACGGGTCGCCGGACGGACCGTTAGAGGAGAAAAGTGGGGACCGTGCCGCGCAGGTGCGCGGTTCCTGCGGCAGATGGAGCTCCATGGACGTCCTGCGCCAGCACGAGATAGCCGAGGCGGATCACCGGATCCTGAACCCGTTCACCGAGGAGAAGCTGGAACTCCTGGGCGAGCTGTGCCGCTGGCGGCGGGACATGCGCCTGCTCGACCTGTGCAGCGGCAAAGGGGAGATGCTCTGCACCTGGGCGCAGCGGCACGGGATCCGGGGGCTGGGGGTGGATATCAGCGAGGTCTTCGTGCCCGTGGCGCGGACCCGGGCCGCTCACCTGGGGGTCGCCGACCGGGTCCGGTTCGTGCGGGCCGACGCCAGCACGTTCGGCGTGCCGCCGGCCTCGTTCGACGCGGTGGCCTGCATCGGGGCGACCTGGATCGGCGGCGGGCTGGCCGGCACCATCGGCCTGATGCGGCCCGCCCTGGCCCCAGGCGGCCTGCTGCTGATCGGCGAGCCGTTCTGGCGTGACCCTCCCCCCGAGGGAGCTCACGAGGCGCTGGGCCTGGGCCCCGGGGAGTTCGTGTCGCTGCCTGGCACGCTGGCCCGCTTCGAGGACGCCGGGGCAGAACTGCTGGAGATGGTGCTGGCCGACGAGGACGCCTGGGACCGGTACGTGGCCGCGCAATGGTGGACCGTGGCCGCATGGCTGGATGAGCACCCCGGTCATCCCGACGCGGCCGGGATGCGCGAGTACCTCGACCGTTCGCGGTACGCGCACCTGGCCTACGGGCGGCGCTACCTGGGCTGGGGCGTGTTCGTGCTGCGGCCGCGGCCGGCCGGCTGAGCGTCCCGGCCCGCCTCCCGCAGGGCGGGCAGCACCTCGCGGGCGAAGAGGTCGTTGCTGTGGGCCAGCCGGGCGGGGTCGGCGTCCCGGGACCCGGGCACGACCACGATCCGGTCCAGGCCGAGCGCGGCGAGCCGCCGGAGCCGGGCGAGGCACTGCTCCGGGGAGCCTGCCACCGCGAACCTCGTGATGAACGGGTCATCCAGCACGGCGGTGTGAGCCGCGTGACTGAGGCCGTGCCGCGCCTCGTCGTAGGTTCTGCCGACCTCCCCGATCGTGGCCGCATCCTGCGGGCTGAAGCCCGTGGCGCTGGATCCGGGCATGCTGCAGAAGTGCGCGAAGATCGCGGTGCTGCCCCGGACCAGGGCGCAGGCCGCGGCCACGTCCGGGTCGCAGGCCAGGTTGACGAACGCGCCCATCCTCAGGCCGGCCGGGTCCAGGCCGGCCGCGGCCCGGGCCTGCCGGGCCACCCCGACCGCCCAGGCCACCCGGGACGGATCGGCGCCCACGGTGACCATGACGCGGTCCGCGAGCGTGGCCGCCAGCCCGATCGTCCGCGGGCCGGTCGCGGCGACTTCCACCGGCACGGGGGCCAGGCCGGCCTGCGCGATCCAGCCGATCCGGCTGGCGGTGCCGCCCGCCGTCACCTCCTCGCCGCGCAGGTAGCCGCGGACCTGGGTCACCAGGTCCGCCAGCCGGGCCGCGGGGGGAGCGGCCAGCCCGATCTGCGCCAGGGACGAATCGCCCCGGCCCACACCCAGCACGGCCCGCCCGCCCGACTCGACCTGAACGCTGGCGATCGCGGCGGCGACCACGGCGGGATGCCGGGTGACGAGGTTGACGACCCCGGTGCCCAGCGCGATCCGGCTGGTCACCCTGGCCGCCACGGCCAGCTCCACGAACGGGTCCCCGACCAGGTTCTGGCTGTCGGCCAGCAGCAGCCCGCCGAATCCGGATTCCTCGGCCTGCCGGGCCAGGCCCGCGGTACGGCCGGGTACCGGGAACCCGTGCGTCCAGACCTCACATGCCCCTGCCGTTTCCCCCATGGCGGGTACCTACCCAGTCCGGCCCGAACCTTGATCGTGACCGGCGTGAGGGTGGCCAGGGGGCGCGGCTAGCCTGTTCCGCCCACTGGGCCGGGTTCGACGCAGAATTCGTTGCCCTCGGGGTCCTGCATCACGACATGGTGCTGGTGGCGCTCCAGCACCGTGGCGCCGAGCTTTTCCAGCCTGGCCACCTCGTCGGCGGCCGTGCCCGGGGCGCGGAGGTCGAAGTGGACCCGGTTCTTGGCCGTCTTGCCCTCGGGGACCCGGGCGAACCAGATGTTGGGGCCGCCCCAGCCCGCCGCCTCCAGGAACGCCTTGTCGCTGGTGGACTCCTCGTCCACGTCGGACCCGAACACGGCCGCCCAGAACCGGGCCAGCGCCAGCGCGTCCGCGGCGTCGAACGTGACGGTCTTGATGACACTCGGCATGGCATGACGGTAACGGAGCCGGCCCGCCGGGGGAGGGGCAGTCCCAGCCCGGGTCTTGACGCGGCAGCCGGGACGGCCCTGATTTCTGTCAGGCCCGGCCGTAGCTGGCCGGGCATGAGCGGGACGGGGCAGGCACCTGGCCCGCCGTCACGTGCGGCGGCCCCCGGTGTGCTGATGCCGAACTCAGGCGTCCCGCAGCCGGAGCACCAGCCCGCCGGTCAGCAGGGCCGCCGCAGCCCAGGCGGCGAGCACGCCCAGGCCACCCCACGGGCTGATGGGCAGGCTGCGCAGGCCGGTGGTGGCCTGGATGGTCAGGCCGGCCGTGGTCGGGCTGATCTGCTCGACGTGGCGGTACCAGTGCTGATTCAGCAGCGGCGCGATGATCGGGGCGAGGTAAAGCAGGCTGAGGACGATGCCGATGGCGACGGCGGGTTCCCGCACGGCCGTGGCCGTCCCCAGGCTGAGCAGGGCGATCAGGGCGAGATACAGGACCGACCCGGCCGCGGCGCGCAGCACGGGCCCATCGGCCAGGGACAGCGGCGGGAAGCCACGCGCCGCGGTGAAGCCGTGGCCGGGCAGGATGAGCTGGCCGGCGAGCACGGAGCCGAGTACCGCGAGGCTGCCCGCGGCCAGCACCAGGCCGCTGAGGATGGCCGCCTTGGCGCCGAGCACGGTGACCCGGTGCGGCATGGCCGTGAGGGTGGTCCGGATCATGCCGGTGCTGTACTCGCCGCTGATGACCAGCACCGCCAGGATGGCCACGACGGCCTGGCCGAACTGGATCCCGGTCAGGCTGAGCTTGGCCGTGTTGACCGGGCAGGCGATGCCGGACGGGCACCGGACGGCGGCATCCGCCGCGGCGCCGATCGCCACGGTCGCCGCGACCATGACGATCAGCAACCAGGCCGGGCCAGTTAGGGTGCGCAGCTTGGTCCATTCCGCGTGCAGTACGTCCCGGAGGCCGGTCAGGCCAGGCCAGCCGGGTGAGGGGAAGGCCCAGCTGGCCGGGCTGGCCCGGCCTGGCTCATGCATCCCTCCGGCGGAGCAGGACCAGGGCCAGCCCGAGGGCGAGCGCGGCCCAGGCGCACAGCACGGCGAAGCCGGCCCACGGCGCCAGCGGGAAGTAGCCGTTCCCGGGCGAGTAGAGGGCGGTGACCTGGGGGTACTGCGGCGCGGCCTGCTGGATGGCGAAGGCCGCGGCCGGGGTGATCCGCAGCAGCCAGTCCAGGACGCCGACCGGCAGGACCGAGGCGGCGCTCAGCAGGTACGGGAGCACGATGGCCACGACCACGATGGTGATCGCGGCCACGCTACGGCGCAGCACGGCGCCGAGCGCCAGGGCCAGCACGGCGGCCACCGCGAGCAGGGCCGCGGTGCCAACCACCATCCGCAGCTCGGTCGGGAACGTCGCCGGGAACAGGTACGCCTTGTGCCGCGCTATCTGCGCCCCGAGGGTTACCGCGGCCGCCGCCGCGGCCAGGCCGGCCACGAAGGTGACCGAGCCGATCACGAGGGCCTTGGCCGCCAGCACCCGGCCTCGCCGCGGGCTCGCGGCCAGGGTGGTGCGGATCAGCGCGCGGCGGTACTCGGCCGTGATGAACATGGCCGCGACCACGAGCACCCCGATCAGCCCGGCGAACGTGCCCACCAGAAGGTTCGTCAGGGTGAGTTGCGGGCCGCCGCTGTCTGACCCGGCGATGACCGGGGCGATGTCGCCGGACCCAGTCACCGTAAAGCGCCCGCCGGCCTGGTGATAACCGCCGACGCCCGACCCGCCGCCGGCGTCGATGTAATCGCCCGACCAGGTTCCGGCAGGCCACCGGCCCGACCGGCTGACGTGATCGAAGACGCCGGTGGCCTGGCTGGGGAGGATGCTCCCGCTGGTCCCGCCGCCGAAGTTCGAGGAGATGGATTGGTAGGCCGGCGAGGCGGTGAACAGCCCGGCCTGGACGGTCGGCGACAGCCCGGCCAGCTGAACGGTGCCGACCTGGGTCCAGTGCGTCCCGTCCGCCGAGTCGTAGCCGGTGATCGTGGCCCCGGAACGGGTCAGCCGCAGCCAGCGCGGGGACGCGGCCGACACAGCGCCCGGCTGGCCCGCTGTGTCGGCGGTGTAGTTGTCCTGCAGGCGGACTCCGTGATCAGCAGTGACCATGATCGCCGCGTACGCCGACCCGGGCCGGGTGCTCTCCTTGATGATCACCCCCGACTTGGCCCAGGGCACGAGGCCGGGGCGGGTGTCGGGGGACGCGTTCGGGCTGAGCGGGACGTCGCCGTTCGCGGGCGGGATCCGGCCGGTCAGCGAGGTCACCCGGACGGTAATGCTGCCGTTCCCGGTGAGCGGCTGGCGCAGGAAATAGAAGCTGTCGGTCACCGGCTCACCGCCCGGTCCCACCAGGAAAGTGGGCCCGCAGGCCCGGCCGCTCCGGGCCGGGCCGCCGCCCACCCCTTGGCAGGAGCTGCTGCCGCCTACGGCGGTCAGCAATCCGATCCCGGCCATCACCAGGGCCGCGACGACCAGGCCGATGACCCAGCCGCGCACGGTCCGCAGCTTGGTCCACTCCGCGCGGACAAGCTGGGCGAATCCGTCCCGCCCGGCCTGCGGGGCTGGCGGGTGCGCCGTCGTGGCCTGCGTAGTCATGACGTGGCCTCCTCGACGGGCTCCGCTACTGGCTCGGCGCGGAACTCGACTTCATCCCTGGTGAGTTCCATGTAGGCCTCCTCCAGGCTGGCGTGGTGCGGGGACATCTCCGAGAACGGCACCGTGCTCTCGCCGAGCAGCGCCACGACCCGCTCCGGGGGCAGCCCCGAGACGGTCAGCGTGTCGCGGTCGATGGCGGCGACGGTGGCCCCCGCGTGGGCCAGCACCGTCATCGCCTCCGACCGCGCGGTCGTGCGTACCGTGATCCGGTCCTGGGACGCGGCGGCGAGCAGTTCGCGGACGCTGGTGTCCGCGATGGCCCGGCCGCGGCCGACCACCACCAGGTGATCGGCGGTGTCCTGCAGTTCGCCCATCAGATGGCTGGAGACCAGCACCGCGCGGCCCTGGCTGGCCAGCGACCGCAGGAACCCGCGCATCCACACGATGCCCTCGGGGTCCATGCCGTTGAACGGCTCGTCCATCATGAGCACCGGCGGGTCGCCGAGCATGGCCGCGGCGATCCCCAGCCGCTGGCGCATGCCCAGGGAGTACCCGCCCGCCTTGCGCCTGGCCACCGTCTGCAGTCCGGCCTGCTCGATCACCGCATCGACCCGCCGGGCCGTCAGGCCCTGCGAATGGGCCAGCCAGAGCAGATGGTTGCGGGCGCTGCGGCTGGGCTGCAGCGCGGCCGCGTCCAGCAAGGCCCCGACGTGGCTCAGCGGATGCCGCAGGCTCGCATAGGGCTGGCCGCCGACCAGCGCGGTCCCGTCGTCGGGCGCGTCCAGGCCGAGGATCACCCGCATCGTGGTGGACTTGCCGGCCCCGTTGGGGCCGACGAACCCGGTGACCTGGCCCGGCCGGACGGTGAAGGTCATCCCGTCCAGGGCCATAGCCGTCCCGAAGCGCTTGCGCAGCCCGGCGACTTCGATAGTTGCTTCCATGCCAGGCAGACTAAGGAGCAGGGGTGGCCCGGGTCGTCACGCCGGGGAGCCGTCCTTGGCCCCGCTGGCCCGGGGAGATAGGAGTCCCGGCGCATCCCCCGCACGGGGGACAGCGAGATTCCTGGCCAGGGGGACGTCAGCGGCCTGGCCAGCGGCGACAATGGCTGATGTGAGCCGAGCGAACAGCTGGCGCGTTGGATGGGCCGGACCAGGACGGCGGATAGCCGCGGTCCCGCACGCCGATGGTCCTGGCCGGGATCGGGCTCGGGCTGCTCTCGGTGGCTGAACTCATCGTGCGGCTGGTGCGCGGCCCCGGGTGGATTACCAGGCTCGCGGGCGGCAGCGTGAGCTGGCAGTTCCTCCTGCTGTTCTTCCTGCTCAGCCTGGCCGGCACGCTGCCCCTGGCGTTCCTGGGCCGGGTCCCGGCCGCGCTGGCCATCTCGGCGGCGAGCGCGGTGTCGCTCGCCTCCTTCCAGACGCTGACCCTGGCCGGCTTCGCTCGCGCAGCTCATCGTCTTGTACCGGCTCGGCCGCGGCGGCGCGCAATCGCTGGCCCTGCTGCTGACTGGGCCCTTCGTGGTGCTGGCCGTGGCCGATCGCGCCGTCGGCCGGGCCTGGATCCCTACCCTCCTGCTGGCGTCGCTCGGCCCGGGGGCGGCGCTGGCCGGGAGCGCGCGCCGGGCCCAGCGCGACGCGATCGAGCACAGTGCGGCCCGGGAGGCTATCGCGGGCACCCTGCTGGAGCACACTGCGCGGGGGGAACGCGCCCGGATCTCCCGCGAGCTGCACGACGTGGTGGCGCACCACATCTCCATGATCGCCGTGCAGGCGGAGACCGCCCGGCTCACCACCCCGGGGATGCCCGCGGCCGGCGCGCAGCGCCTGTCGTCGATCGGGGACACCGCCCGGGCCGCGCTGACGGAGATGCGGCGGCTGCTCGGTGTGCTCCGCGAGGACACCGAGACCGGCGTGGCCGACCGTCAGCCGCAGCCGGGCCTGCGCCAGCTCAACGAGCTACTCGATGCGGCCCGGGAGGCGTCCGGCACCGGGACCCGGCTGATCCTGCACGGGGCCCCGGTCACCCTCGATCCCGGGGTTGAACTCGCCGCCTACCGGATCATCCAGGAGGCCCTCACCAATGCCCGGCGGCACGCACCCGGCGCCGCCGTCAACGTCGAGCTGCACTACGCCGAGGACCGGCTGCGGCTGATCATCCGGGACGACGGGCCGGGGCCGCCCGCCGCACTCCCGGGCGGAACCGCGGCGCACGGGGGCCACCAGCCGGAAGGCGGGCACGGGCTGCTCGGCATGCGCGAGCGGGCCGCGGCCGTCGGCGGTGAGCTGAGCACCGGCGCGGCGGCCGGCGGTGGTTTCCTGGTCTCCGCCAGCCTGCCGGGCAAAGGGGAGGCGGGGTGAGCGACCCGGTCACGGCGATCCGGATCGTCGTCGCGGACGATCACCAGGTGGTCCGCACCGGCTTCGCCGAGCTGCTCGGCACCCAGCCGGACTTCGCGGTGCTCGGCACCGCCTGCGACGGCGCCGAAGCCGTCCGCGTCTGCCGTGAGCTGCGGCCGGACGTGGTGCTCATGGATATCCGGATGCCGGGGATGGATGGCATCGAGGCCACCAGGCAGCTGGCCAGTCCCGCCGCGGCCGCCGGCTGCGGGCCCGGCGCCCTGGGGGACGGGCCCCGGGTCCTCATCCTGACCACCTTCGACCTCGATGAGTACGTCTACGACGCGCTGCGCGCCGGGGCCAGCGGCTTCCTGCTCAAGGACGTGACCGCCGAGCGGCTGTTCGACGCGGTGCGGGTCGTCGCGGCCGGTGACGCGCTCCTCGCGCCGACCGTGACCCGCCGCCTCATCGGCGAGTTCGCCCAGATGCGGCCCAGGCCGGACGCTGCCCCGGCGGCGGCCCTGACCACCCTCACCCCGCGCGAGACGCAGGTGCTGCGGCTCGTCGCGGAAGGCCTGTCCAACCCGGAGATAGCGGCCCGGCTGGTGGTCACCGAGGAAACGGTGAAGACCCACGTGAGCCGCGTGCTCAGCAAGCTGGGGCTGCGGGACCGGACCCAGGCGGTGGTGGCGGCCTATGAGTCGGGGCTGGTCGTGCCCCGTTCGCGGGACGCCCCTTAGCTGCCGTCCGCCGGGGCGGACCACCCGATCACCGGCGGCCGGACCGATGCGCACCGCGGGTTGCCCTTCGGATCGGTCAGGCCGATCCGTCCGACCAGGACCCCCCGGTGCAGGGCCTGGTCCAGCACGCCGGCCGGCACCGCGCCGAGCCGTAGCTTGGCCCGCCGGCACATCGTGAACCGGCCGGCGTCGTCCACGGTCCCCCAGGACAGGTAGATGAACCGGCCGCCCGGCGGCCCCTGGATGTACGGGCCCTTCAGGTCGGTGCCGTCCGGGGTGGGAACGGCGGTGCAGTCGACCGTCCAGGTGGCAGACGGTGCGTCCCCGGGAGCGAGGCCGAGCAGTTCCCCCGGCCGGGCGCGGCGCTGGACCCCCACCTGGATGTTCTGGTAGCCGCCAGGGGAGTCCGGGCTGGGACAGCAGGAGCGGCCGGGAAGGTCCGAGGCTTCGATCCTGATCCGCACCCCGCCATTATGCGCTGGCCGGGCCGGGCGGGCCGGCCCCGCATCCGGGAGCCGGCGTGAGCGGCAGAGCCGGCGTGGGCGGCAGGGCCGGCGTGGGCGGGAGAGCCGGCGTGAACGGGAGAACCGGCGTCAGCCCGGGAGCTGGCCTCAGGCCAGGAAGCAGAGCAGCTGCCGGCAGAGCAGGCCGGGATCGGTGTCGATGGCCTCGTGACCGGCGCCCGGCAGGACCGCCACGGTGGCGTGGGGCAGGGCGGCGCTGAGCGCGTGGGTGATGTCCGCCGCCCAGGCCGGGCTGGCCTCCCCGAGCAGGAGCAGGACCGGAGCGGTGACCCCGGCCGCCAGGGCCGGCAGGTCGGCTGAGGCCAGGGCCTCGCCCTCACGGGGCATCGTGGCCGACACGATGGGCAGCACGTCCTGCGCGCCAGGAGCGTCCCTCAGCTCGCTGACCTCTGCCATGGTCAGGCCGATGATCTCGGTCAGGAAGCTGATCATGGCCGGGCCGGGCCGCCCGTCCGCGACCAGGGCGCGGACCCGTTCCCGCCACTCGCGCGGGGCCGCCTGCGGCCCGGGCGGCTCGTACAAGGCGATGCGCCGGAACGGGGCGCCCCGCGCCGCGGCGCCCAGCGAGCAGAGCGCGCCATAGCTGTGCCCGAACACGTCGGGCGGGCTGCCGTCGCGGTCCGCCAGGCTGGCGGCGACCGCGGCCACGTCCTCGAACTCCTGGCTCAGCTCGTAGGGTTCAGCGTCGCCGCTGGAACCGCGGCCCCGGCGGTCCATGGCCGTGACCTGCCAGTGCCCGGTCAGCAGTCCCCAGAGGGGTTCCCACCGCTCCAGGCGGCCCATGCCCCCGTGCACGAGCAGCAACCCGGGGCCGGTCCCCGTGGTGAGCAGGCCGATGCTGGTGCCGTCGGCGCTGGTGACCGAGTGCCGGTATCCCTGCACGTATCAACCCCCGGATCTGCCACGCCGGGCCCCCGGCCGGCTGACCACCATGATCGCCTGTGGCGCGGGTCATTGAAACGGGTTTTCCCGGGGCGGGATACTCGGTGGCATGCGCCAGGTCACTGCGGTCGACGGGTTCCGGCTCACCTACGACCGGGCCGGCCACGGTCCCGCGGTGCTGCTGCTGCACGGCTGGCCGGGGGACCGGACCGACTTCCGGCAGGTCGCCCCGCTGGTCGCGGGGGCCGCCGACGTCATCACACCGGACCTGCGCGGGTTCGGTGAGTCCGATAAGCACCAGGCCGACCCGGCCACCCAGTACAGCGCGGACGCGCAGGCCCGCAGCGTGGCCGCGCTCATCGAGGAACTGGGGCTCGTGGGCCCCGTGATCGCCGGGTACGACATCGGCAGCCGTATCGCCCAGACGCTCGCCGCGGACCGTCCCGACCTGGTGCGCGCCCTGGTCATCTCGCCCCCGCTGCCCGGCATCGGCGACCGGATCCTGAACCCGGACGCGCAGCGCGAGTTCTGGTACCAGCAGTTCCACCGGCTGGAGCTGGCCACGCAGCTCATCGACGGCAACCCCGGCGCGGTCCGCGCCTACCTGCGGCACTTCTGGGAACACTGGTCCGGCCCGGGCTTCCAGCTGCCCGACGGGCACCTCGAGCACCTGGTCGCCGCCTACGCGCCCGGGGGCGCCTTCACGGCATCGGTCAACTGGTACCGGGCCGGGGCGGGTTCCGTGGCCCGGTCCCTCGCGGAACGGGCGCCGGCGGCGGCGGACCGGATCACGGTGCCGGTCACCGTGCTCTGGCCGGCACACGACCCGCTGTTCCCGCCGGCCTGGTCGGACCGGATCGGTGATTTCTACGCTGACGCCCGGCTGAACCATCTGCCCGGGTCTGGTCACTTCACCCCGCTGGAGAGCCCGGCGGAGTTCGCCGCCGCGGTCATCGCGGCCTGCTGACTCCCGGGCCGCCGGTGACGCCCCGGTCAGGACTCCTGGCCCCGCGGCACCGCGGCGGCGCCGTCCTCAGCCGCGGCCTGATCGGCACTCCCCGCGGCTCCCGGCTGGTCCCCGGGTTCCTCCTGCCGGCCGCCGCGCAGGCCGACCAGGGCCACGATCGCGGCCACGGCCATGAAGATCGCCATGGCGTAGAACACGCTGCGTGAGGCAGCGGCGAAGTTGACCCGGATGAAGTGCGGGACTCGACGCGGCGCCCTGGCTGCTGCCGCCCTGGAACTGCGAGATGCTGGCGGCCTCCTGCGCGGCCCGGGTCGCGGGCACGCCCCGCGCGGTCAGCGACGACGCCACCTGGCTGCGCAGCTGCGAGACGAGCAGCGTGCCCAGGATGGCCAGGCCCAGGCTGGCCGCGTAGTTCCGGACCGTCTGGGTGATGCCGGTCGCCTCGCCGTAGGAGAACCGGGAGGCCCGGTTCACGGCATCGGTACTCGCCGGGCCCAGCATGAACCCCATGCCGCCGCCAGCCAGGATGACGTACCACTGCTGCGCTCCGAAGCTGAGGTCGGTCACCTTCCCGCCCCACAGCCAGAAGCCGACCGCGGCCAGCACGCAGCCCAGCACCACCGGCCGCTTGGCCCCGATCCGGTCCAGCATCCGCCCGCCGATCTGCGACGCCACGACGAAACCGATGAAGAAGAACAGCAGGTACAGGCTCGCCTGCGAGGACGACTGCCCCAGCGCCACCTGCGCGTACAGGCTGGCGAAGAAGAAGACCGGCACGAAGGCCAGCATGGCCACGCCCAGCACGAGGTTCTCGACCAGGAACGGGCGGATGCGGAACATGCTCATCTGCATCAGCGGCGACGGGGTGCGGATCTCCACGAAGTAGAACACCACGAGGAGGACCAGGCCCGCGGCGATGCACAGGCCCGTGGCCGGGTTCGTCCAGCCCCACACCTGGGACTGCTGGAAACCCAGGACGCTCAGCGCGATCCCGGCCGCGATCAGGACCGCGCCCCGGTAATCCAGCCGGGCGGGCTGATGCGCCGACACCGGCTTCGACCAGGCGATCAGGATGAGAGCGACGATCGCGACCGGGATGTTCACCCAGAAGATGGCCCGCCACGTCCACTCGGTCAGGAACCCCCCGAGGAGCGGCCCGAGGGCGGTCAGGCCGCCGGCGATGCCGAAAAACGCGGCGAGGGCCTTGCCCCGTTCGCGGAGCGGGAAGGTCTGCACCACGATGGCCAGGGCCGCCGGGAACATGATCGCCCCGCCCGCGCCCTGAAGGACCCGGAAAACGATGATCCACGCTTCGGCGAGGCTTCCCTTCGGGGTGAGCCCGCAGAGCGTCGACGCACCAGCGAACATGATCACGCCGATCGTGACCATCCTGCCGCGGCCCGATCGTGTCCGCCAGCCTGCCGCCGAGGGCGAACAGCGCGGCCAGGGACAGCAGGTAAGCATTGACCGCCCACTGCACGCCCGTGCTGGTCAGGCCCAGTTCCCGCTGAATCTCCGGGACCGCGATCGACACGATGGTCTGGTCGATGAACGTCATCGAGACCGCGAAGATCATCGCGGTCAGGACCAGGTTCTTCGAGCGGCTCCCCGTCCCGCTGGCCTGTGCCATGCCACCCCCCGGGCTTGGCTCTCCGTGCCTGGCTTCTTGCTCGCGCGTGACAAAGAGGATTTCCGGAATGCCCGGCCCGAAACCGCCCGGCGCGCGGCAGGCCAGTCCGGGAGGGCATGGGCCGTCCATGTGTTATGGCCCGGCCCGCGGGTAGACGCGCCGCCTGGCCGAGGCAGACACGGAAGCTTGGAGGCATCATGAGCGAATTCGACAAGCTCAAGGACGACGCTGAGCAGTACGCCCAGAAGCATCCAGAGCAGGTCGAGAAGGGCGAGGACGCGGTCGAGAAGAAGCTCGGCCTCCCCGGCGAGGACCAGCAGGGCCAGGACCAGCAGGGCCAGGGCTCCCAGGACCCGGGAACCGGCACCGATGCGGCCGGCGCGGCCGGTCAGGACGGCGCCCAGGACTCCGCCGGCCAGGGGCAGTAGAGACCGGCCGGGATGCGGACGGGGCGCCGCCGGGCCCGCCGGGCCCGGCGGCGCCCCGCTGCTGGCCGGCCTAGGTGCGCGCGCCGCCGTCCGCGCCCTCCGCTGACCTGGCCGCGGTGGCGCGGCGGCTTCTTTTCCCTAACGATCCGCCCGGCGCCGGTGACACCGCCACGGTGATCGGTCCAATTCTGAAACACTCCGATCCGCCCCCCGGGATTAGCGTCGTATTTGACCTACCAATGGAGGTGCCATGAAGGCGCTGGTCTATCACGGGCCCGGGCAGAAGGCGTGGGAAGAAGTTCCCGACGCGGCGATTCAGGAACCGACCGACGTGGTGGTGCGCGTCGATACCACCACGATTTGCGGCACCGACCTGCACATTCTCCAGGGTGACGTCGCCGCGGTCACCGAGGGCCGCATCCTCGGCCACGAGGCCGTCGGCACCGTCACCGAGGTAGGTGATGCGGTCAAGGGCTTCGCGGTCGGTGACCGCGTGCTGGTCCCGGCCATCACGAAATGCGGCCGCTGCGAGTACTGCCAGCGGGGCATGCCATCGCACTGCCAGACCGTCGGCGGGATCGGCTGGATCTTCGGCCACCTCATCGACGGCACCCAGGCCGAGTCCGTGCGGGTGCCGTACGCCGACACCTCGCTGTACGCGGTCCCCGGCGACGTCTCGAACGAGCAGGCCATCTTCCTGGCCGACTCGCTGCCGACCGGCTACGAGGTCGGGGTGCTCGCCGGTCAGGTGCGGCCCGGCGACACGGTCGCCGTGGTGGGCGCCGGGGCGGTCGGCCTGGCGGCCATCCTGACCACCGGCCTGTGGGGTGCCTCGAAGGTCATCGCGATCGACTCGAACAAGTTCCGGCTGGACAAGGCGCTGGAGTTCGGGGCGACCGATGTGGTGGAGGCCGGGGCTGGCACCGTCGCCGACGTGGTCGCGCTCACCGACGGTCTCGGCGTGGACGTCTCGATCGAGGCGGTCGGGTACCCCGAGACGCTGCTGACCGCGGCGTCCCTGGTCCGCCCGGGCGGCACCATCGCCAATATTGGCGTGCACGGTGTCCCGGTCGAGTTGCCGATGCAGGAGATGTGGATCCAGAACGTCACCCTGACCATGGGCCTGGTCGATACGGTGTCCATTCCCACGCTGCTGAAAATGGTGGCCAGCGGCCGGATCCCGGCCGAAAAGATGGGCACGCACACGTTCACGTTCGATCAGATGGACGACGCGTACGACGTGTTCAAGAACGCGGCGTCGAACTCGGCCCTCAAGGTAGTCATCACGCCCGGCTGAGCGGCCGGGCCCTCGCGCGGCCCGGCCCCGCGCCGCACATGTCACGTAAGAAGTGCAGCCGGCTGTCCGATTTGCCGGATTCTGCTGCACCAGATACGTGAAGAGTGCGGCTGAGGGGGAGGGGCCGGGCGCGCGGGGAACGATGACGGCGTGAGCGGTACCGATTTCCTCGCTGAGGCCACGGACGAGCTGTACGGCTCGGATCCCGAGGGGTTCACCGGGCGCCGCGCGGCCCTGGCCGCCGAGGCCCGGGCCGCCGGGGACCGCGCGGCCGCCAGGCAGATCGCGGGCCTGCGCAAACCAACCCGCCCGGCGTGGATCATCAACCAGCTGGTCCGGGGCGACCCCGGGGTCGCGGCCCGGCTGAGCGGGCTCGGGGACGACCTGCGTACCGCCGCGATCGCGCTCGACGGGGCGAAGATCCGCGAGCTGTCGCGGGCGCGGCGGCGGCTGATCGACTCGCTCATCCGGCAGGCCCTGCAGCAGGCCGGCGAGCAGTCACCGCCGGCGGCGCTGCGTGAAGACCTTACGGCCACGTTCGGCGCGGCCCTCGCCGACCCGGAGGTGGCCCGGGAACTGGCCGCGGGCACGCTGCTGCGGGCGGTCCACCGTGCCGATTTCAGCTCCGGGATACCGGAGCTGAGCCTGGTCCCGCCCGTCGCCGACACCGCGGACACCGCGGAGAGCGGGCCGGCCCCCGGAACCGGGCGGGGGAGAAGCGGGCGCCCCGGCCGGCGAAGGCTGGTCCTGATGCGGGGGCGGGACGGCCGGCGGCGAGCGGGGACACCAGGGCGCCTGAGCGCGGCCGGGGGGCCGGGACGGCCCGGGCGGCCGGTGAAGCTGGGGCCGGTGAAGCTGGGGCCGATAAGGCTGGGGCCGGTGAAGCTGCGGCCGCTGAAGCCAGCGCCCGCGACGCGGCGCGGGCCGCCGCGGAGGCGGCGCGCGCGGCGAGGGCGGAGCGGGCCGCGCAGGAGCGGCGGCGGGCCGTCGCCGAGGCGGAGCAGGCCCTCGCCGACGCGACCGAGGCGGCCGACCAGGCGGCTGCGGCAGAGCGGGACCAGCGTGGGCAGGTCCGGGCCCTGGAAGACGAGCTCGACGAGGCCCGCCGCCAGCTCGCCGCGGCCCGGCGCAGAGTCCGCGAGACGCAGGCCGCCCAGCAGAAGGCGCGGCGGGCCCTGATCCGCCTCACCCCCGCCCGGTAGCACCGTGGCTGCTCACCGCGGCCGCGGGCGGGCAGCCTGACGGGCGTTACTCCACCACGCGCAGGGCGAGCCGGCGGTTCCCGCCGTGCTGCTGGACCAGCGCGAACCACAGCATCAGCAGGCCATCCACCGTCCCGGCCGCGTCAGCGTCGCCGACGTACTCCGGGCGGAGTCCGACCAGCGTGATGAGTTCCTGGGCGACCGGCCGCGCGCCAGCGTCGGCGGCGAAAAACATCGCGGCGCCGGCCGGCGGGTCAGCGAAGTTCTCCCAGCCCAGCGTGTTGAACGCGCGCACGTAGAGGGCGGTCGGCGCCGCCTCGGCGATGAGCTTGCGGCTGTTGGTGTCCGGCTCGCCGATCCGGTTCACGGCGTTGACCACGATCGTGCCCGCCAGGGCGCGGCCATGCTCCGCGATCAGGTCCGGGATGGCCCGGGCCGGCACGGCCAGCAGCACGACCTCGGCATCGCCCAGCGCGTCACTCACCGCCTGGACCGGGGCACCCCCGGGCCCCTCGCCCGCCGCCTGGCGCGAGCCGTACACCACCTCGTGCCCGGCGGCCACGAACTTCCCGCCCAGCGTTCCCCCGATATGACCTGTCCCGATGACCGCGATCTTCATGCTGGCACCTTAACCCCCGGCGGGCCCGGTCAGCCCGGCCGCGTCAGAGACGGGGGTCCACGTGGATCTTCGGCCCGGGCCGGCCCGGCCGGGCGGGTGCCGGCCAGCACCTCGCCGACCTGGTCCAGCCCGACCGTGGCCGCCACCAGAGGCCGCGGGTCCACCAGCCCGGACGCGTAGTGCCCGATCACACCGTCCAGGGCGGGTGACGCGCTGAGGATCCCGACCGCGGTCACGTCCTTGAGCACCATCGTGCGGGTATCGATGAGGCTGGGCTCGGCGGACAGGCCCACGAACACGATCCGCTTGCCCGGCTCGACCAGGTCCAGCGCGGCGGCGGGCAGGCCGGCCCCGGTGGAGCAGTCGATGATCGCGTCGAAGGGCATCGCGGGGAGCTGGGCCGCGGTCCACGCGCCCTGTACCCCCAGGGTCCGGGCGAAGTCCAGCGACGGCTGGGTCAGGCCCAGTACATGGACCATGGCCCCGTGGGCCAGCGCGAACTGCGCGACGAGCAGCGCCATCGTGCCCGCGCCGAGGACCAGCAGCGTGTCGCCCGCCCCGAGGACGGCCGCCTCGACGGCGCGGAGGGCGCTGCCGGCCGGCTCGACCATCGCTCCCGCGGCCGGGCCGACGCTGTCCGGCAGCGCGCGCAGCGCCGTGACCGGCACCGGCAGCTGCTCCGCGAGGGCGCCGGGCCATCCGCCGCGCACGCCGATCTCGAAGCGGTCCTCGCAGACGTGCTGCCGGCCGGTGCGGCAGCGGTGACAGTGGCCGCAGCCGAGCATGGTGTCGCCCGTGACCCGCTGTCCCACCCAGGCCGGATCGACCCCGTCCCCGGCCGCGGACACGGCACCGCACCATTCGTGGCCGAGCCGCATAGGGTACGTCGCGTGGCCCTGATGCAGGTAGGCCATGTGGCCGGTGAAGAACTCGACGTCGGTCCCGCACACGCCGGCCCGCTCGACGTCCACCACCACCTGGCCGGGTGCGGCCGCCGGCGGCTCGACCTCGGCCACGGTGAACTGGCGCGGGCCGGTGAGTACGAACGCTCTCATGCCCCGCCCTCCCGGATCCGGGCGGCGGCGTCAGGGAAAGCCGCCCGCGCACCGGACGCTGCGATCCTAACGTGATCGCGAAGACCCGCTAAGGAAGGGAAGAACATGGCCCGTACAGCTGTGATCACCGGGGGAGCCAGCGGCATCGGGCGCGCCAGCGCGGAGCGGCTCGCCCAGGACGGGATCACCGTGGTCACCCTGGACCGGTCCGCGGGCGCGGACGTGGTGGCCGACGTCACCGACGCCGCGGCGGTCGGCGCGGCGCTGGCCGGGATCGGCCCGGTGGACATCCTGGTCAACTCGGCCGGCATCGTCGGCCCGAACAAGCCGCTCTGGGAGGTCAGCGACGAGGAGTGGGCGGCGACGTTCGCGGTGAACGTGACCGGGACCTTCCACATGTGCCGCGCCGTGGTGCCCGGCATGCGGGACCGGGGCTGGGGCCGGATCGTCAACCTGGCCAGCATGGCCGGCAAGGACGGCAACCCCCGGCTCGGGACCTACTCGGCCAGCAAGGCCGCCGTGATCGGCATGACCAAATCGCTGGGCAAGGAACTGGCCACCAGCGGCGTCCTCGTCAATGCCATCGCGCCCGCGGTCATCGAGACCCCGATGAACGCCACCAACACGCCGGAGGTGCTCGAGTACATGACGAGCCTCATCCCCATGCGCAGGCTGGGCCTGGCCGAGGAGGTGGCCGAACTCGTGGCCTGGCTGGCCTCGGACAAATGCAGCTTCTCGACCGGCGCCGTGTACGACCTGAGCGGCGGCCGGGCGACCTACTGACTGATCTTCCGCAGCCGGCCCTCCGGGCGAAACCAGCTCGGCTGAGCACCCGGCCAGCCATACCTGGCTTCCCGGTTTGGCAAATAGCCGGGAATGGGCTGGCGCTTACCGGATTCCTGCCTGACCATGACGTTAATGGGCACCTGGATCGGCCGCTATCGGCTGGCCGTCCAGGTGAGGGGGAGGGAAGATTCATGCTTAATGTGTTTTATGGTGCGTTTTCTCCGGCTTGTTTCGCCCTGCTCGGGCTCTGGCTCGTCATCGTGCAGATCCGGCTGCGGGAGTGGCAGGGAAGCGCCGTGTACCGGCGGCGCTCGTACGGCGTCGCGCTGCACTTCGCGCTGCCCGGCATCATGAGCCTGCTGGCCCTGGTCGATCCCCGGGATTCCGCGTTCTGGCGGGTCTCGTTCGCGATCGTCGCGCTCGGCGGGGCCGTCGTCCTGGCCACGGTCCGTGGTTTCCCGGCCCGGGCTCACCTGGCTGGGGGAGCGGGCGCGGCCGGGATATCCGAGGCGGAGACGGCCGCTGCGGCACGCCACGATCAGCTGGGGCTGGCCACGTACGTCGTGGCGATCGCGATGTACGTCCTGATCGGGGTGCTGGCCTTTGCCGGCGGATTGGCGGCGCTGCGCACCGAGGCCATCCTGCTGACCTTTCTGGTATTCCTCGGCTTCAACGTGGCGTGGCTGCTGCTGTTCGACGACCGGCATCCCTCGCACGGGCGTCCGCCCGCCACCGCTCCCTGAGCCCGCCCCCGGGCGATAGCGTGCCGGGGGAGGAACAGCATGCGGCTGGCGGTAGCAGGCTCCGGGATCGTGGGCAGCGCCTGCGCCTACGTGGCGAGCACCCTGGGCGCGCAGGTCACCCTGGTCGACGCGGCCCGGCCCGGCCAGGCGACCGCGGCCGGTGCCGGGATCATCTGCCCCTGGACCGCCGGAATCGGCGATCCGGCCGGGTACGCGTTCGCCTGCGCCGCCGCGCGGGCGTATCCCGCGCTCGTTGCGGAACTCGCCGCGCTGGGCGAGCAGGACGTCTCCTACCGCCAGGTCGGGGCGCTGGTCGCGGCCGGCCATGAGGACGAGCTGGAGCAGGCCAGGGCGGGGCTGGACGCCCGGCACGAGGCGAGCCCGGAGATGGGGGACGTCCGGGTCCTCACCGGGCCGCAGGCGCAGGCGCTGTTCCCGCCGCTGCGCGCGGGGCTGGCGGCGGTGCACATCCCGGGCGCGGCCCGGGTGGACGGGCGGAAGGTCACCGATGCCCTGATCCGGGCCGCCCAGCGGAACGGGGCCACGGTCCGGGCGGGTGAGGCCGTGCTCGCCTGCCGCGCGGGGCGGGCCGCCGGCGTGCTGGTCGGGGAGGACCTGATCGAGGCGGACGCGGTCGTCGCGGCCACCGGCGCCTGGACGCCGGCCTTCGTGGAGCCGGCCGGCATCACCGTCCGGGTCACCCCCCAGCGCGGCCAGATCGTGCATCTCTCGCTCGGCTCGGCCGGCACGGCTGACTGGCCGGTGGTGCTGCCCGCCGGCAGCGGCCACTACCTGCTGGCCTTCGACGACTCCCGGGTGGTCATCGGGGCGACCCGCGAGCCGGAGGCCGGCTTCGGCTACCGGGTGACCGCGGCAGGCTTGTCCGAGGTGCTGGCGCAGGCGCTGGCCGTGGCCCCGGGCCTCGGTGCCGCGACGTACCTGGAGACCCGGGTGGGCTTCCGCCCGGCGGGCCCGGACGCCCGGCCGCTGCTCGGCCCGGCCGGCGGCGTGCCGGGCCTGTTCGTCGCCACCGGCCTCGGGGCCGAAGGGCTCACCATGGGTCCCTACGCCGGCGGCATCGCCGCGCGTGCCGCCCTCGGCCTGGACCCTGGCACCGATCTCACGCCGTTCGCCCCGCTGCGCTAGCCACCACTGCGCTAGCTACCGCTGCGCTGGCCCCCCGCTGCGCTGGCGCCCGGCCCGGCCTGCCATCTGCCCCGCGCGGCACGCACGTACGGTAGGACCGTGGCGACTTTCGATGATGTAGCCCGGCTCGCCCTCGGCCTGCCCGAGGTCACCGAGAACGAGCGTCACGGGAACCGGACCTGGTTCGTCAGGGGCAAGGCGTTCGCGTGGGAACGGCCGTTCAGCAAGGCCGACATCAGGCGGTTCGGCGACGAGACGCCGCCGGACGGCCCCATCCTCGCCACCCGCGTCGGGGACCTCGGCGAGAAAGAGGCCGTGCTCGCCGCGAACCCGGCCGTGTTCTTCACGATCCCGCACTTCGACGGGTTTTCCGCGGTGCTCATCCGGCTCGGGGACGTCGCCGACCGGGCGCTGCGGGACGCGCTGACCGACGGCTGGCTGGCCTGCGCGCCGCCGAAGCTCGCGGACGCCTATCTCCGGGACCCCTGACTCTCCGGGACCCCTGACTCTCCGGGGCCGCTGGCGCGGCACCGTCAGGCCAGGCAGTCGCGGATCACGCGCACGTACACCTCGGAGCGGTCCGAGCCGATGACGCCCGGCCCCATCTTGTTCATCATGTAGCTGATCGTGGCCCCGGCGTCCAGGTCCATCATGATCACCGACCCGCCCCAGCCGCCCCAGTAGCAGGTCCGGCCCTGCGGTGCGTACGGCACCGTCTCGGTCTCGGGCAGCGCGTAGCCGATGCCGAAGCGCAGCGGGACGCCGAGGACGAGATCCGGGCCGTGGCTCTGCTCATCGAAGATCAGCGCGATCGTGTCCGGCGACACCAGCCGCACGCCGCCGGACACGCCTCCGGTGGCCAGCGCCCTCATGATGCGGGCCACTGAGCGCGCGTTCCCGTGGCCGTTGAGCGCGCCGATGTCCGCCTGCCGCCAGGCCGGGGTGTTCGCGGCCCCGGCGTCGGCCACCGGCCCGGTGAACGTCTTGAACGCGGGGCTGTCCGGGTCGAGGCTGGCCAGGTCGAACGGCAGCGGGGGCGGCGGCGTGACCGGCGCGATCCGGTCCCAGTCGGCCTCGCGGGCGCCGATCTGGAAGTCGGCGCCGAGCGGCCCGGCGATCTCCTGCGCCACGAACGTCTTCAGGTGCTGGCCGGTCAGGCGGCGCACCAGCTCACCGACCAGGTGGCCCTGGTTCTGCGCGTGGTAGCCCGACGCGGTACCCGGCTCCCACCAGGGGGCCTGCGCGGCGAGCCGGCGGGTGGAGAGGTCCCAGTCGTACATGTCCTCGGTGCTGAACGGGGCTTCCCAGCCGGAGACCCCGGAGGTGTGGCTGAGAACGTGCCGGACCTCGATGCGCTCCTTGCCGTTCGCGGCGAACTCCGGCCAGTACTTGGCGACGGGGGCGTACGGATCGAGCAGTCCCCGGTCGATGAGCATCAGCGCGGCGAGGTTGGTGACGGTCTTGGTGGTGGACCACACGTTGGTGATCGTGTTCTCCGTCCACGGCCTGCGGTGCCCGGCGTCGCACCAGCCGCCCCAGATGTTGACCACGGTGCGCCCGCCGACATCGACCGTGATGCTCGCGCCGGTGTCGTTCCCGGATTCGAGCTGCCCGGCCAGCGCGTCCCGGACCGGCCCGAACCTCGCGTCGCAGGAGCCTTGCACATCCACCATCGGGTCAGCCCTTCCTCAACGAGCGACGTGACGCACCGAGCATCAGCAGACCGATAAGACCGTTAGAAGAAATAACGGTCATTTCGTTGCACTGTGACACGAGCGGCGGGGGGACGCCAGGCAGGTCCCGGGAAATTCGGTTGCCGTGGCCGGGCGGGGCTGGCAGCCTCAGGCGCACAGGCCGTGAGCCGGCGATGCCGGCCGAGCGGAAGGAGGGTTACCGATGTTTGCGCCCGTCTCGCATGTCGCCATGCCCGCCCTGTCCGCCCGCCTGAGGAGCACCTGCCGTGCCCGATCCTGCGTTCCGCCGCCGCAAGCGGCGTTTTGACGACGACGAACCCACGTTCGCCAAGCGCAACCGGCATCGCCGCGCGCTGCCCGCCCTGGACGCCTTCGACGCCGCTGATGGCCTGCCCGAAGGCGACCGCTGGTCGACCTGGGACCAGTCGGCGCCGCTCGAGCGGGGACCCGAGCCCTACCCGCCCTGGCTGGTGACCGACCTGGCCGCGGTTGACACCGAGCTGGGCATCCTGAAGACCGGCAAGGAAGCCGACGTCTTCCTGCTGCGCCGCGGCCTGCCCGGGGGCGGCCGCTCCTGCCTGCTGGCGGCGAAACGGTACCGGGACGCCAGCCACCGGATGTTCCACCGGGACAGCGCGTACCTGGAAGGCCGGCGGGTCCGCGAGTCCCGCGACACCCGGGCGATGGCCCAGCGCACCGCGGCCGGGCGGCAGATGATCGCCCGGCAGTGGGCCAACGCCGAGTTCGCCGCCCTGTCCCGGCTGCACGGCTGCGGGGTGCCGGTGCCCTACCCGGTTCAGGTGCTCGGCACCGAGCTGGTGCTGGAGTTCATCGGCGAGCCCGACGGGACCGCCGCGCCCCGGCTCGCCGAAACCCGCCCCGGCGCCCGCGAGCTGGCCGGCCTGTGGGACCAGCTCGTGGACGCGCTCGTCGTCCTGGCCATCCACGGCCTGGCCCACGGCGACCTGTCCGCGTACAACCTGCTGGTCCACCAGGGCAGGCTGATCCTGATCGACCTGCCGCAGGTCGTGGACGTGATCGCCAACCCGCGCGGCGCCGAGTTCCTGGACCGGGACGCGCTGAACGTGGCCCGGTGGTTCTCGGCGCGCGGGCTCACCGGCGCGCCGACGGCCCCTGAGGACCTCCCCGCTTTGCTGCGCGCGGAGGCGCGCCTGGGCGGGTGAGACATGGGGTCAGCCGGAGACCGCGGCGGCCAGGCTGGCGCGTTCGGCCTCGCTGAACGGGACCGGCTTGCGCTCCCGGCGGTCCCAGCGGACGGTGACGACGCGGGCCTCGGCGGCCACCTCCCCGGCCGGCGTGAGAACCGTCTCGTGCGTGGTCAGGCTCGTCGTGCCCAGGCGCTCCACCTCCAGCCGCACCGTCACCCGCCGGTCCGGGTAGCGCACCTCTGCGCGCAGGTCCATCTCGACCCGGGCCACCACGTAGTCCGGGTCGCCGAACGTCTGAGCGAAGAACGCGTCCCGGGCCTCCTCGAGATAGGTCAGGAACACCGCGTGGTTGACGTGCCCGAGCGCGTCCACGTCGCGCCACCGGACCGTGACCTGATGCTGGAACTTCGCGCCCATGATCACCTCTCAGCCGCCTCCGGGCATCATGCCAGCCAGGGCGGGCCGGGGGTCGCCGGCCAGGCGGGCGTGCAGGTGCATGTCGTGCCAGCCGTCGCGGTGCAGTGACTCGCCCCGCTTGGTCCCCTCGAGCGGGAAGCCGGCGTGTTCCGCGACCCGGCAGGAGGCGGGATTCAGCGTCGAGTGAGCCAGCTCGACCCGGTGCACCCGGACCTGGTCAAACAGCCACGCGCTCAGCGCGCACAGGGCCCGCGGCGCCACCCGGCGGCCGCGGGCGGCGGGCACCACCCAGTAGGACACTTCCGCGAGGCCTTCGGCCAGGTCCAGCCGGCGCAGGCTGATCTGCCCGAGGAGGCCGGACGGGCCGCCGATGGCCCAGCCCGCGCCGCTCTCCTGCGCCCACCGGCCTGGCCACGAACCCACCCAGGCGTCGGCTTCCGGCCCGTTCATCGACCGGTTGTGCCAGCGCCGGATGCCGGGATCGGAGTAGGCCTCGGCCACGGCGGGCGCGTCCGACGCCCGCCAGGGCCGCAGCACGAAGCCGTCCTGCTGCAGGACGGGCTGGCGCAACCGCGCGAGGCTGCCGGGCGCAACGGCGGGGGTGACGAGTCGCGGCACAGCCTCATTATGGACAAGGTCATCTGGGGCGGGCGGCTGGCGCGGCCTGGTCCTCAGTCGCGGCCGCTGGCGGCGCAGTCACGCACGGCCGGGACGAGCGCGGCGAGCATCAGCATCCCGGTCAGGGCGAAGGCCGCCGGGTAGCCGGTGTACACGACGAAGACGCCGAACACGGCCGGACCGGCTCCGTATCCGGCGTCGTAGGCCAGGTTCCACAGGGCGCTCGCGGTGCCGTAGCCGGAGACCGGCGCTCGGTCGATCATCAGCGTGAAGGTGGCGTTCTGGCTGATCCCGAAGCCGATCCCGAACAGGCACATGCCCGTGATCAGGGCGAACGGGGCGGTCACCCAGATCAGGAGCGTCATCCCCGCGGCGGCGGTCAGCAGCCCCGGGACCAGCAGGCCGGCGTGGCCGTGCCGGTCACCATGGCGGCCGGCCCACCAGCGGCTCGCCGTCGAGGCGACGGCCTGCACGAGCAGCCCGAGGGCGGCGACGCCGCCGGACACGCCGGACGCGAGCGGCAGGAACGCGGCGACCACGCCGGCCGACACGGTCGTGGCCGCGAAGACGAGGGACGGCCGCAGCTGGCCGCCGGATCGCAGGCTGGCGAGCAGGCCGGCCGGCTGCGGCGTACCCGGGTCCGCCTGGTGGGCAGCCGGACCGGTCAGCCACGGGATGGCCGCCAGCGGGGCCAGGGCACTGACCGCCGTGATCGCTATGACGACCGCGTACCCGGCGTTCCCGGCCAGCCAGACGCCAGACGGCAGCGCCACGATCGCGGGCAGGCAGGCGACGACTCCGGCCAGGCCAATCCCTTCGCCGCGCCGCTGCGGGGGCAGCGCGGTGGCCACCAGGGCCCCGATGACCACGGTGTTGAGGCCGAAGCCGATCCCGCGGGCGATGCTGACCGCGACGATGGTGATCACGCTGTGCGGGCCCAGCAAGGCCAGCGCCGGGCTGCCGAGCAGCA
The DNA here is from genome assembly GCA_963720645.1 of uncultured Actinomycetes bacterium. Lineage (GTDB taxonomy): Bacteria > Actinomycetota > Actinomycetes > Streptosporangiales > Streptosporangiaceae > RYN-230. Next base: position 189,691 of record CAVRFX010000001.1, read on the forward strand.
GCGCCCCCGCGGCGAACACCGTGCGGTAGCCGTAACGCCGCATCAGCCTGGCTGAGGCGAACTCGGCCACGACGGTGGCCAGCATGAGCGAGCCGGTCACCAGGCCGGCCTCGGCGCTTCCGGCGCCCGCCGACACGGCGTACATCGGGGTCACCGACAGCAGCAGGTAGAAGCTGGTCAATGCGCCGAAGGAGGACAGGAGCGCCAGGGCCAGGCGGCCGCTGATCAGCCGGGCGCGCGGCGGCCGGCGGTCCGGCGGCTCGCTGTGTACCGCGGGCCCGGGGTGTGCCGCGGGCCCGGGGTGTGCCGCGGTCTCGGGGTGTGCGGTCTGGGTCAGAGTGCTCATGTACGTGACCGTAGGCACCAACCGGGTTCCCGATAAGGTCCAATTCCATGGCTGTTCAGTGGTCCGGTTGGGGGCCGGGGTCGTTGCTCCGACCTGACCGCGGGCGCGGACCCCCGTCACAGGGCGATGAGGCCGGCGGGGGAGGGGGTGAAGCCGCAGCCGCTCAGGTAGAAGGGCTGCAGGTGCTCCTCGAAGTCGACGTGCAGCCATGCGCAGCCGGCCCGGCGCGCTTCCCCGGCGGCGCGGGCGACCAGCCTGGTGCCGGTTCCCTGCCGGCGCATCCGGGGGGCGACCATGGTGTCAAGGATGAAGGCGTGGGCGCCGCCGTCCCAGGCCACGTTCACGAACCCGGCGAGCTCATCCCCGTTCCGGGCGCAGACCCAGCCCAGGCTGTGCCGTTCCACCTGATCGCGCCAGTCCCGGGCCGCGTCCCGGTGGCCAAAAGCCGCCGCATGCAGCGCGCTCACCTCGCTGCTGGTGAAGGGCCCGCGCCACTCGTAGGTGATCACGGGCTAGGCGGCGTGGCCGGCTACCTTGTCCACCGCCATCCGCACGATCACGCGGTGCGCGCCTGGCCGGTCCGGGCCGGGATCGGTGCCGTCGTACTTGTGGGACAGCTGGATGTGCAGCAGCCGCTCGGGGTCGGGCGTCATCGATACCCGGCCCCGGAGATCCACGGAGATTTCCGGGTCCGCGGAATCCCACACGCTGACGCTGACGCGTGGGTCGCGCAGCATGTTGCGGTGCTTCACGCGTCCTTCCACGGTCGAGAACAGCACGTCATCCCCGTCGCGGGCGACCCACATCACGGAGGTGTGCGGGCTGCCGTCGGGATTGATGGTGGCCAGCACGGCGTAGTTACGCCCCTCCAGCAGCCTGAGCGTCTCTGCACTGAACGAGATAGCCATGACGGCACGGTACAGCCGCCTGGCTCGCGCGCCCCAAGATCATGCGCAGGTGGAACGGCACCCTTTCATGATCACGGTCGATCGGGGGCGCTATGCGGCCGGGATTGACCGTGATCATGAGGGGGGCGGGCCGGGGGCCGCTCCGCCGCTCCCGGGGATGAGGCCACCCGGTGACTGACCCCACCACCCCTCGCCGGGCCAGCCCCGCCCCTCTCACCCGCCGCGCACACGTGAGCAGTTTTTAACTTGACAGCTAATTAACTAGGTGGTCAAATACTGGGCAGGGGATCACAGTTACGGGAGGTCAGATGCCCAGTGCTGGCGCGGCAGTGGCGCAGGGTCAGCTCGATGCCACGTTCACCGCCCTGGCGGACCCGACCCGCCGGGCCATCGTGGCCCGGCTGGCGCGGGGAGATGCCACCGTCAACGAGCTCGCCGCTCCCTTCGACCTGACCCTGCCCGGGATCTCCAAGCACCTGAAGGTACTCGAGCGCTGCGGGCTCATCTCGCGGAGCCGCCGCGCCCAGTTCCGGCCCTGCCACCTGGAGGCCGCCGTGCTCGATTCGGCCGCCGCCTGGATCGAGGACAACCGCCGGATCTGGACGGAGCGGTTCGACAAGCTCGACGCCCACCTGCGCGACATCCAGCAGGCCGCGGATCACGGTCCCGGTCCGGAACCAGCACGGGACCCAGCGACTTCGGACGAAAGGAATGACCAGTGAGCGACCCCACGGCAGCGGCAGACGAACTCGTCTTCACGAGGGTCTTCGAGGCTCCCCGCGAGCTCGTGTTCGAGTGCATGACCCGGCCAGAGCACCTCACCCACTTCTGGGGCCCGGCCGGGACCAGCGCCCCGATCGAGCACATCACGGTGGATGCCCGCCCGGGCGGTGCGTTCGAGACCGTCATGATTAACGACGCGGACGGCGGCCGGTACCCCACCCAGGCCGTGTACGACGAGGTCGTGGCGCCGGAACGGCTCGTGTGGACCGAGACCCACTCCGGGATGACCGTGACCGTGACCTTCGCCGACCTCGGCGGCTCCCGCACCGGGGTCGAGATTCGCCAGGTCAGGGTGCCCGAGATGGTCCGGTCCCCGCAGGCCCAGGCAGGCTTCCTGACCTCACTGGACCGCTTCGCCCGCTACCTCGCGACCCTGGGCGGCGCCGGGACGGAGGGAACGCGATGACCTCCGCGCAGGCGCAGAACGGGGAGATCACCGCGTCGATCGCGGCCGAGCGCCGGGAGCTGGCCGCGATCCTGGGCGGCCTGCCCCGGGGCTCGTGGGACTCCCCGACGCTGTGCGCCGGATGGCGGGTCCGCGAGGTCGTGGCCCACATCACGATGCCGCTGCGCTACCCGCTCCCGCGGTTCGCGTTCGAGATGATCCGGTCGCGCGGGAACTTCAACCGGATGGCCGACCGCTGCGCCCGCCGGGACGCGGCCGCACCGCCCGATCAGCTGGCCGCGGCCCTGCGCGACAACGAGCAGAACCCGTGGAAGCCGCCCGGCGGCGGCTACCAGGGCGCGCTGACCCACGATGTGATCCACGGGCTGGACATCACGGTGGCCCTGGGCCTGGGCCGCCAGGTCCCCGCGGAACGGCTGGGGATCGTCCTGGCCGGCATCACCGCCGCGAAGTCGGTCCGGTTCTTCGGCACCGACCTCGGCGGGATCGAGCTGCGGGCCGACGACCTGGACTGGTCGTTCGGGTCCGGAACGCCGGTGTCCGGCTCCGCCCAGGATCTCGCGCTCGTCGTGTGCGGCCGGAAGCTCCCGCCCGGGCACCTGCGCGGTGAGCCCAGCGCCCGGTTCACGGGCATGCCAAGCCGCGAACCGGAAATGACTTAGAGTAATCTTCCCGTGAGGGGCGGCCGGATGGGGGGGCGTGGCGGTCAAGCAGCTGCCCGCGCGGGCGCAATCCCTGGCCAGCTAGACAAAACAGGCTGAATGGCTGTATCCGGGCGGCGTAACGTGTCGGGGGAAATCAGTGGTGCGGCCCTGGCCGGCCGCCGCCCGCAGGGGGAGCGGGCCGCCGGGCGGCCCTATTCACGGGGAGCAGCGATGTATGAGTCTTATCCGTCTGTGCCGCCGGAGGCGGAGCCGGCCCGGGCAGAGCCGCCGGCGTCGGTGCGCAACGCGGTCCGGCTCATGTACGCCGGCGCCGCGCTCAGCGCGATCGTGGTCATCGTCACCCTGGTCACCATCGGCAGCCTCAAGGCGGACATCCTTTCGCACTACCCGCACTACACCGCCTCGCAGGTGCACACCGCCGAGGTCGCGGGGGTGGTGACCTCGATCATCGGGGGACTGATCGCCATCGGGCTGTGGCTGTGGATGGCCTGGGCCAACGGCCGGGGCCGCAGCTGGGCCAGGATCGTCGCCGCCGTGTTCTTCGGCATCAACACCCTGGACCTGATCGTGTCCTTCGCCCGGGTCCACGCCGTCGGCTCCCTGATCGTGAGCATCCTGGTCTGGCTCGTCGGGCTGGGCGCGATCGTGTTCCTGTTCAGCAAGGAGTCCGGCGCGTACTTCGCGGCCCAGCGGTCCGCCCGGCGTTAGCCGGGGCCGCGGCCCCGGGGGACCGCGGCGGCCAGTCCTCGCGGGTGATCCGGTACATGTCCCAGTCGCGGCCGAGCTCGGGCACCAGCCCGGACGAGGCCCATCCGGATCGCTGGAACACCGTGCGCATCGCCACGTTCGCGGGGTCGGTGGCGCCCTCGATGACGTCGGCGCCGGCTTGCTCGAACAGCCAGCCGGTCAGCAGGGCCAGGGCCTCGCGGCCGTACCCGCGGCCCCGCGCGTGCTCGCGCAGGCCGATGCCGACGTCGAAGGTCCCCGGGGGCAGCGGCCGGCCCGGGGGCACGAACGTCTGGATGCGCCCGATCAGCCGGCCATCCAGGTCGATGGCCAGATCTAGCTGGCCATCGACCAGGCGGCCCGACTGACGCAGCCGGGCCCGGAAACCCGGCTCATCGGGCAGCTCCGCGATAGCCATCGGGTCGGCATCCAGCATGGCCTGCCATTCCTCGTCGATCTCGGCCGCCCGCAGCGCCCTCAGCACCAGCCGCGGCCCGCGGATCTCGATGGTCACCGGGGGCCCGGCTGGTCGCGCAGGGTCTCGAGCCGTTTCTGGGAGAGCTCGTTCAGCCGTTCCCAGGACGGCGAGGAGCCGATGATGTGCGAGGCCATCAGGGCGACGGCGGCCAGGCTGGCGGGCGTCTCGCCGGGGGAGGTGTCCGGGCGGCTGTGCGCGGCCCAGTCCGCCATCGCGTCGGCCAGCTCCGCGATTCTGGGGTCAGCCGGATCCCAGTCGAGAGCCTGGTCGCCCAGGACGTAGATGCGGCGGAACTCCGGATCCTCCAGGGCAGCCCGCTTCGTGCTCACCCATTCCGGCACCAGTTCCGGGGAGAGTGCGGCCACCAGGATCCAGCCGTCCCGCTCGATCTGCACCGTCCGCTCGCGGACGCCCATGGCGCGGAGGTCGTCGAGGATCTCCACGATCTCCGGGGGCAGGAACAGCCGCTCACCCCCGGTGAGCTCAGCGATCTTGTGCCGGTGCTGGGTGAGCTCGCGGATCTTCTTCTTGAGCGCCTGGTCGATCTGCGTGATGGCCCCGGCGAACTCGGCTGGCTCGGCGTCGAGGAGCTCGGAGATGCGGGCCAGCGGCACGCCCGCCTCGGCCAGCGTCTTGATCCTGATCAGCTCGACCACCGCGCGCCCGTCGTAGCGCCGGTAACCCGAGGCGTCCCGGGCAGGCTCGGCGAGCAGGCCGCGCTGGTGGTAATGCCGGATGGCCCGCACCGTCACCCCGGTGTACGAGGCGAGCTGGCCGATGGTGAGCATCGCTATCCTCCGCGGTTGTACAGGGCCCGGGCCCAGGCGTACCCGCCCAGTGTGATGCCCGCGCACCAGGCGATGGCAAGGGCGGCGTTGCTGCCGACCGGGCCGCCGGTCAGCAGCCCCCGCAGCGTGTCGGTGATGGGCGTGAACGGCTCGTGCTCGGCGAACCAGCGCACCCCGCCGGACATCGACCCGGCCGGGATGAACGCGCTGCTGAGGAAGGGGAGGAACGCGGGGACCAGTGCGAGGCTGTTCGCCCCGGCGGGTGTCTTGGCCAGCAGCCCGAAGGCCACCGTGAGCCAGGTGAGCGCGAGGGTGAGCAGGGCGAACATGCCGGCTGCCGCGATCCAGGCCAGGGGGGCGGCTGAGGGCCGGAAACCCAGCAGCAGCGCGACCGCGATGACCAGGATCCCGCTGAGCATGGTCCGGATCAGGCTCCCCGTCACCTGGCCGGTCAGCACCGATCCCCGGGAGATGGCCATCGTGCGGAACCGGGGGATGATGCCCGTGTGCATGTCGGTGCACACGTTCACCGCGGTCGCCTCCGCCGCGAAACCCGCGGTCATCACCAGGATGCCGGGGGCCAGGAAGTCGACATAGCTGCCGCCGCCCAGCGGGGTGCCGAGCCCGGCGGACAGGGCGTGGCCGAAGACCCCCACGAACAGCAGGAGCAGGACGACCGGCACGGTGATCCCGCTGACCGTCATCATCGGGAAGCGGATCGAGTGCCGCACGTCGCGGCGGAGCATGGTGGCTGAGTCGCGAGCGGCCAGGGCGAGAGCAGTCATTGGGGACCGTCCTGTTCGGTGCTGGGCTGCCGGGTGGCGGCCTGGAGGGTGCCGTCCTGGGGAGTGCCGTCCTGCGGGGTGCCGTCCTGTCCGGCGGCGGGGTCGCGGGGGCGCGGCTGGCCGGTGAGCGCGAAGAACACGTCGTCGAGGTCGGGGGTGTGCACGGATACGGAAGGCTCCGGGATGGCCAGCGTGTCCAGCCGGTCGAGCAGGTCCTTGAGGGACCTGGCCCGCCCGTCGTAGGGGACCTGGAGGACCAGCGCCGCCTCGTCAGGTGAGCTCCCGGCGAGCAGCCGGGCCGCGGAGCCGAGCGCGGCGGGGCCGCTGAAGTGCAGGTCGATGCGGCCGCCCGGGATCTGGCGTTTGAGCCCGGCGGCCGTCCCGTTCGCGACCATCCGGCCGTGGTCGAGGACCCCGATCCGGTCGGCGAGCTCATCGGCCTCGTCCAGGTACTGCGTGGTCAGGAGGATGGTCACGCCCCGGGCGACCAGCTCGCGGATGATGTCCCACATGGTGCGTCGGCTGCGCGGGTCGAGGCCGGTGGTCGGCTCGTCCAGGAAGATGATGCGCGGGTCACCGACGAGCGTCATGGCCAGGTCGAGCCGGCGCCGCATGCCGCCTGAGTAGGTCGCGGCCATTTTCCCCGCCGCCCCGGTCAGCTCGAACCGCTCGAGCAGGCCGGCGGCCCGCCGTCGGCCCTCGGCCCGGCCGAGGTGGTGCAGGTCGGCCATGAGGACCAGGTTCTCCTGCCCGGTGAGCAGCTCGTCCACCGCGGAGAACTGGCCGGTGACCCCGATCGCCGCCCGGACCAGGTCCGGCTCGGTGGCTGGATCGTGGCCGGCCACCCGGACAGTGCCGCCGTCGGCGGAGAGCAGGGTGGACAGGATCCGGACGGTCGTCGTCTTGCCGGAGCCGTTGGGCCCCAGCAGGGCGAACACCGAGCCTTCGGCCACCTCCAGGTCGAGGCCGTCGAGCACCAGCTGAGGGCCGAAGGACTTGCGCAGGCCCTGGACCGCGACCGCTGACCGGGTCGCCGTGGGGGCCGGGCTCACTGTCAGGTTCTGCATGCCCCGATGGTCCAACCCTGACGCAGGGTCAAGGTCAAGCCGGGCGCGGGACCATGCTGCCGGAGCCGGTCAGCGCTGGCTGCCCGGCTCCCGGAGCATGGCGTTCACGTCGCGGTAGGCGGGGGGTGGCGTTCTGCTGGATCACGATAGAGATCGGCCGGAATCCGGCGTCAGCACCGGAATGGGCAACATGTCAGCAGGAAACCGTCATGCCAGGGCGTAGCTGTATCCCTGGCGCGATGGCAAAGTCACCAGAACGCACCGTGTGCCCGAGCAGCCCTCACCGTGGAGGTGGCTATGACCCGGATCGCGTACCTCGTGACCAGTGCCCGCGAGATGATCCTCGCGGACGGGACTGCGCACCCGACGGGTTATTTCGCGGAGGAGGCGCTCAAGCCCTACCAGCGCTTCGTCGCGGCGGGCTTCGAGGTCACCGTGATCACCCCCGACGGCCAGCCGCCCTACGCGGACCCGTACGGCCTGTCGTGGTTCTTCCACTATCCCGAGGAGGACAAGGACTACCTGGCCTCGGTGGTCCGCACGTTCGCCCGCGACGTGGACGACATCCGGATCACGCTGCACCAGAACACCGAGCTGGGGCTGGCCGGGGCGCGGCGGGTGGCAGTGCTGCTCGAAGCGCGGGGACACAGCCCCGCGCAGGCGCACCGGATCGTCAGCGCGGCCGCGAAACAGGCCTGGCGGCAGGACCGTCCGTTCGCGGATGTGCTGGCCGAGGACGGGTCACACGGGCTGACCCGGGAGGAGATCCAGGGCGAGATCGACGCCCAGCGGGCCGACAGCGAGCGGCTGGCCGCCGAGCGGCTCGCCGCCCTGCAGGCCATCCCCGGCTTCCAGCACCCCGTCGCGCTGTCCTCGCTGACCGATGAGGATCTGGCCGCCTTCGACGCGGTGTTCGCGCCCGGCGGGCACGGGCCCATGGTCGATCTGGCCGGCAACCCGGACGCGGGGCGGCTGCTCGCCGCGCTGCAGCGCAAGTCCGCGCCGATCGCCGCCTTGTGCCACGGGCAGGCCCTGCTCCTGTCCGCGCCGGAGCGCCCCGACGGGCAGTGGCTGTTCGACGGCTACCGGCTCACCAGCTTCACCGACGAGGAAGAACTGCAGACCGAGGCCGGACGGCTCGGCATGGCCTGGTTCCTGGACACCGCGCTGAAGAACGCCGGCGCGGTGTTCGACGACGCGCCCGCCGCATGGGTCTCCCACGTGGTGGCCGACCGCAATCTCATCACCGGGCAGAACCCCGGGTCGACCGAGGCGACCGCGGACGCGGTCATCAAGGTCCTCCGGGCCCCGGCCCGCGCCGCCGCCTGAGCTGCTAGGAGCGTCCGTTCATGACCAGTCCCACCCAGACTGTGCAGGCCTTCCTGGACGCGTTCGCGCGTCACGACGCCGACGCCGCGCTCGCCGAGGTCAGCCCGCAGGCAGCGGTCACGGTGCATCCCCTGGGCATCGGCGGCCGCGGCCCCGCTGTCCTGGGCGTCGTTCTCGGTGACATGATCCGGGCCTTCCCGGACCTCATCGTGACCCCCGGCCGGGTCATCACCACCGGCGATGTGGTCACCGCGCTGATCAAGGTGGAAGGCACCCAGGCCGCCGACTACGCCGGTGCCATCAACCAGGAGAAGCACCTCGACATCGACCAGGCGTGGCGGTTCACCGTGACCGGCGGCGTGATCACGGGCGTGACCGCGTACTGGTGCCAGCAGCAGCTGTACCGGCGGCTCGCGGTCAAGCGCTTCGACGCGATCGCCATCGCCTGAGGAGGCACGATGAGCACAGCGCAAGCAACCGCCCGCACCGCTGAGTCGGCGGCCCGGGTCGTCACCGAGTTCTTCGACCGCTACCGGGCGCACGACATCAACGGGATGGCCGACCTGTGCTCGATCAACGCCAGTCTCTCCTACGTCCCGGTCGAGGTCTGGGGCAAACAGCGCGTGCTGCGCGGCGACGGCAAGGTCGGCACGATCGGCAAGCCGCTGTGGACCGGGCTGGTCACCGCGTTCCCGGACCTGACCAACACCGTGCACACCGTGACCGCGAACGACGACGGTGATGTGGTGGCCGAGGTGGACATCGAGGGTACCCAGCAGCTGGCCTGGGGCCTCATCAGGCCAGCCGGCCAGCACTACTGCGAGCCGCACCTGTTCGTCTTCCACGTTGGGCCGGACCTGCTCATCGACAGCATGACCGGCTACTGGAACGACGCGGGCATCAGCCAGCAGCTCGGCCACGAGGAAGTGAACTGACGAAGGGGACCTGTGACCATGGCACTGCTCAAGCGCGAGGAATGGCAGGGCTTCGTCCGCGACGTGGACTGGACCTACAGCTACGTAGATGATGACGCAGTCTTCCCCGAGTGGCACAGCGGCACCGGCAAGGTGCCGCGCGAAGCCTGGTCGGCGTGGGAAGAGGACTACAAGGTCAGTTATCCCGAGTACGTGGCCGTGCAGCGGGATAAGGAAGCCTCGGTCTACGCGGTGAAGGCCGCCCTGCAGCGTTCCAATACGTTCTCCCAGCTCGACGAGGGCTGGAAATCAGCCACGAAGATGCACTTCGGCGGCGTGGCCCTGGTCGAGTACGCGGCCGTGCTGGCCGAGCTGAAGATGGCCCGGTTCGGGCTGAACGGGGCGTGGCGGAACATGGCCACGTTCGGGCAGCTGGACGAGCTGCGGCACGCCCAGATCACCACGTTCTTCGGGCACGAGTTCGTCGGGAAGGACGCCCAGTACGACTGGACGCAGAAGGCCTTCCACACCAACGACTGGGTGCTGATCTCACTGCGTAACCTGTTCGACAACATGATGATCGCGCCCAACGTGGTCGACATGGCCATCGAACTGCCGTTCACGTTCGAGACCGGCTTCACCAACCTCCAGTTCGTGGCGCTGGCCGCAGACGCCCTGGAGTCCGGCGACGTCAACTTCGCCAACATGATCTCCTCCATCCAGACCGACGAGGCGCGGCATTCCCAGCAGGGCGGCCCGACGCTGGAGATCCTGGTCGAGCACGACCCGGTCCGGGCCCAGTGGGTAGTGGACAAGGCCTTCTGGGGCTCGGCCCGGGCGTTCGCCGCGCTCACCGGGCCCGCGATGGACTACTACACCCCGCTGGAGCACCGGAAGCAGTCCTACCGGGAGTTCATGGAGGAGTGGGTCATCGACCAGTTCGTCCGCACCATCGAGGACTACGGGCTGCGCAAGCCATGGTTCTGGGACGAGTTCATGCGCGGCCTGGACATCTGGCACCACGGCCTGCAGATGGGCTTGTGGTACTGGCGGCCCACGCTGTGGTGGCGGCCCAAGGCGGGAGTCAGCAAGGACGAGCGCGCCTGGCTGACCGAGAAGTACCCGAACTGGGAGAAGGTCTTCGGCGACAAGTGGGACGTGCTGATCGACAACGTCAACGCGAACAACGTCGAAGCGACCCTGCCGGAGACGCTGCCCTGGCTGTGCATGACGTGCCACCTGCCCTGCTGCAACGCCACCCAGTCCCGCGACGGCACCTGGCGGGTGCGGGACTGGTCGCTGCGCTACGACGGGAAGACCTTCCACTTCTGCACGAACGCGTGCCGGCAGATCTTCTGGAAGGACCGCGACAACGTCAACCACGAGACGCTCGTGGACCGCTTCCTGGCCGGGCAGATCCAGCCCATGGACGTCGGCGGCATCCTCGGCTACATGGGCATGACACCTGACGCGATGGGCGACGACCCCGACTATGAGGCGTGGACCAGGGACTATGTCGGGCGGCCGGCCGAGGGCATCGCGCTGGGGGCCCAGTCATGACGGCGGAACTGGGGATCGAGGACCAGCCCCCTCAGCTGGTCCCGCTGAATGCCATCTTCGCCACGGACTTCGTGCAGATCCTGGTGCCGGTCACCACCGCCAACACCATGCGCGAGGTCGCCGCGGCCGTCGCACATCACGTCGAGGGCAGGCGCGTCCGCGCGCTGCCCTACGACAAGGTCGTGATCCACAACGGCAGGCGGCTGCCGCCCGACGTCACCGTGGCCGCGGCGGGTATCCAGCCGCTCGATCACATCGCCGTCGAGTACGACATCCCGGAGGGGTCATGAAGAACCCGGTCGGCCCCATCCTGCGGATGGGTGATGAAGTCGAGCAGGTCATCGCGGCCATCGAGGACGACAACCCGGACTCCGATATCGAGGTCGTCGACCGGGGCGCGTACGTGCGGGTGCAGGGCGAGGACCGGATCACGGTGACCGAGCAGACGCTGCGCCGCTACCTGGGCGCGGACTTCGCGATCGCCTCGTTCGGCGAGATGATGACCGCCTTCAGCGGCCGGGCCATCACCAGCAGTGACGCCATCACGTGGGAGAGCTTCGGTCACGCCCGGAGCGGGAAACCCCACAGCAGCACATCCCAGAGCGGGAAGCAGGTGCCGGCATGACCGAGACCCCGCCGCGCAAGCCGCGCCCGCGCCGCACGTTCAGCGCGTTCGGTGATGTGCGGAAGATGCCCAGCGAATACGAGATCGTCACGCACAAGCAGAACTGGACCCTGCGCGCGAACCGGGCCGCGGCGTTCGAGCAGAACCCGTCGTCCGCGCCCAACCTGTGGTTCCTGACCTACCGGGACAACTCGCCGCTGCAGGCCGACGACTGGGACGGCTACCGCGACCCGGACGCGCTGACCTACAAGGCCTACGTCGGCCTGCAGTCCGAGGCGGAGGCGAAGGTCCAGGGCGTGCTGGGAGCACACGCCGACGCGGGCTCGGACGCCGCGCTGCAGGCCGGGTCAGTGGCCCTGCTGGCCCACCTGTTCACCCCGTCGCGGTACCTGTGCCACGGCTTCCAGCAGGTCGAGGCCTACGTCGGCTACATGGCCCCCAGCTCCTACATCACCAACGCCGCGGGCTTCTCGACCGCCGACTTCCTGCGCCGGGTCACCACCATCGCCTACCGCACCCGGGAACTGCAGATCAGCCGGCCTGACTCGGGCATCGGCTCCGCGGAACGGTCGCTGTGGGAGGACGACGCCGCCTGGCAGCCGGCCCGCAAGGCGGTCGAGTACGCGCTGGTCAGCTACGACTGGGGGGAGGCGTTCACGGCGCTGAACCTGGTGCTCGGCCCGACCCTGGATAACGTGCTGCTCACCCAGCTTGGGCAGGTGGCCCGGGCCAACGGGGACGACCTTACCTGGCTGCTCACGTCGTTCCTGGCTGCCGACGCCCAGCGGCGCGGCCGCTGGAGCCGCGCTCTGGCGGAGTTCGCGGTCGCCCAGCGGCCTGAGAACCGTGAGGTGCTGGCCACCTGGGTCGCACGCTGGTCGGCCCGCGCCGACGAGGCCGCGCACGGACTGGGGCGGTTCCTGGAGTCGCTGCCGGAGCAGGGCAGGTCCGCCGATGAGGTGGCGGCCCAGGCCCGGGCGGCGCGGGAGGAGTTCCTGGGCGGGGTACTCGATCCGGCCGGCGCTGCCGCGGCGGGACCGGGCTGACCGTGGACGGCGCCCAGACGGCCCAGACGTCCCAGGCAGCCCCAACTTCCCAGGCAGCGCCAACTTCCCCGGCAGCACAGTGGCGCGAGACGATCAGCCTCGACGACCTGTGGGAAGGGGACATGACCGCCGTGACCGTCGAGGGGCAGGAAGTCCTGCTCATCAACGTGAGCGGTCAGGTCCGCGCCTACGCCAACACCTGCCCGCACCAGGCCGGGCCGCTGGACGAGGGTGACTTCGACGGCGAGACGCTGGTCTGCGCCCGGCACTTGTGGGAGTTCGACGCGGCTACGGGCTGCGGCATCAACCCGGACAACGCGCGGCTCACCGTCTTCGGCTGCAAGGTCGGTGAGGACGGCACGATCTGGGTGGACGCCGGCCGGTGAGTGAGCCGGGGACGATGGCTGACCAATCGCTGGCTGACCAATCGCTGGCTGCAGAGCTGCGGGTCGAGGAAGAGCAGGTCCGGCTGGCCGAGCCGGACGGGCGGGCGGCTCTGGAGGCCGTGATGGGCCTGGATGCGGTGCGGGCCCAGGCCCGGCTGCGGTTCGGCCCGGGACGCACCTGCGAGCCGGTCGCCCGCCTGCTCGACCGGGTCATCGTCCGGGCCGAGCAGGCCGGGCTGAGCCCGGCGCGGCTCATCCTGGTGGCGGGGGAGGTCGAGTCGGGCGAGGACATCGTCCGGGTCCGCCGCAAGGCGCACGGCACGGCTGACTGGATCGCCAGCCCGACCTGCCGGGTGGAGATGACACTGCGGCCTGCGGGGCTGCAGGCCAGCCGGGCAGGCGCCGCCGCCGCGGCTGCGGGACCCCCGGCCCGGGCGGCGGCCGTGGCGATGCCGGCGTCCCCGGGGCTGGCCGGTGCCCGGCCGGACGCGCGGGCAGCGGCGGTCCATGAGGCCCTGCTCGACGTCATCGACCCGGACCTCGGCGTCAACATCGTCGACCTCGGGTTCGTCCGCCGCGTCGAGATACAGGACCGGACCGCCGTGATCACGATGACGCTGACCTCGGCAGCCTGCCCGCTGACCAGCATCATGGAGGACCAGATCGGGGCGGAGATAGCCGGGCTCAGCGACGTCTCCGGCTTCCGGATCGACTGGGAATGGCTGCCACCCTGGCGGCCCGCCGACATCACCGACAGCGGGCGCGAGCAACTGCGCGCGATCGGATTCACGGTGTAGGAGCAGGCCCCCAGCTCGTCGTGCGGCTGCCCGGCCCGCGGCGGTTATCAGGCTGGGTCGGCGCGGGATCGGGATGACGCCGCCGGCGCTGCAGGGACCTGGAGAGTCGCGAGCACGGCCGGGCTGAGATCACGTTCGGCCGCGTCAACCACCCCGAGGTCCGCGCGGACGTGCAGCTCAGCTGCCTTGACCAGCAGGGCCACCACGGGGGCCCCGGCGGCGGCGGCGCTGGCGTCTGACAGGCTGCGCAGTTCGGTGAGCAGATGCACCCGCTGGCGCCGCAGCACCGCGGCCAGCATCGCCGGGTCTCCGGCCTGGGCGGCGGCCATCACCTTGAGGAAGAAATCGTCCCGGTAACCGCGGGTGGGGACGCTCGGCTCGTTCAGCCAGCGGCCGAGCTCTGCCCGGCCGGCCTCGGTGATCTGGTGGACCAGCCGGTCCGGCTTGACCGGCTGCGGCTGCCGCTCGGACTCGATGAGGCCGTCGCGGGCGAGACGCTCGAGGATCTGGTACAGGTGCCCGATGTTCAGCCCGCCCCACTGCTCGCCCACCGCCTGCTCGAAGCTGCCTTTCAGTTCGTAGCCGTGTGCGGGCTTGGCCGCGAGCAGGGCCAGCACGGCATGGTGCAGAGGCATGTCACCGTTCTCCTCGGCGGGCGGCGTAACGATGCGATCTCGGCTTACATTGTCGCTAGGTAGCGTGCTTGCATTGTCACTAGGTAAGGACCAGAGTAGTCATCGGCCCCGGCCGGTGTCACCTGGCCCGGAGAACGGTCGTCGGAGGGTACCAGCGGTGCGCAGACTCGCCTGGTCACAGCTTCGGTTCCGGGCTGGCCGCGCGCTAGCGCTGCTCGCCGGGATGCTGGTCGCGACCACCGCGTTCACCGTGCTGACCGCCGCCCAGCTACTCGCCGAGGAGTGAGCCATGACCGAGCTCGACCCTGCCCGCGCCGTGATCGAGCTTCGCGGCGTCAGCAAGCGCTACGGGACCGGCAGCGGGCAGCCGGTGACGGCCGCCGACGAGGTCAGCTTCACGATCGAGCCCGGCGGCCTCGTCGCGCTGACCGGCGCGTCGGGATCGGGGAAGTCCACGCTGCTGCACCTGATCGGCGCGATGGAACGCCCGGACTCCGGCATGATCACCAGCGGTGGCACCGAGGTGGCCGCTGCGCGGCGCAGCGCTCGCCGCCTACCGGCGCACGGTGGGATTCGTCTTCCAGCGCTACAACCTGCTTCCGGCGCTCACTGCCCTGGACAACGTGATCGCGCCGGTGCTGCCGTACCGGACCGGCTGGGACAAGCCCGGCCGCGGGCGGTAGCTCCTCGAGGCGGTCGGCCTGGGCGGGCGGGAACGGTCGCTGCCGTCGCGGATGTCAGGCGGCGAGCAGCAGCGCGTCGCCATTGCCCGGGCCCTCGATCAACACCCCCACCTGCTGCTCGCCGACGAGCCCACCGGCAACCTCGACTCACAGAACGCCAGCGCGATCTTCGGCCTGCTGGCCACGCTGCGCCGGGAGAACCAGATGACGGTCATCATCGCGACTCATGACCCGCAGATCGCCGCCCGGTGTGACCGGTTGATCATGCTCAGGGACGGCGGCGTCACCGACGACATCGAGATCACCGCCGGCCATCCCGCCGACGAGACCATCCGCCGGGTCAGCCAGCTCGGCTGAACACTCCCGGCCACGGCCGGCGGCTCACCGCGGCCAGCGGCGCGTGACCGGGCTGCCGGGATCGCGGGCAGCTGGAGATCAGCCCGGGCGCCCCGGACCGGGCGACCCGGCCCGGGGGAGCGGCCTGGTGAAGCGGGCGAGGACGAACGCCGTGGCGACCAGGATGCCGGTGACGGTGAGGCTGCGCAGCACCCCGACTTGGTCGGCGAGGAAGCCGATGGTCGGCGGCCCGGCGAGGAAGGCCAGGTAGCCGATGGACGCGGCGGTGCTCACCCGGGGTGCCGCATACCGGGGGTCGTCGGCGGCCGCGCTGAGCCCGACCGGGAAGCCCAGTGACGTGCCCAGCCCCATCAGCACCGCCCCGGCCAGCGCGACCGGCAGGACGCCGCCGAAAACGATCATGAGCAGGCCGGTGAGGGCGGTGGCCGAGCAGACCCGCAGCACCCGCACCCGCCCGTAGCGGTCGATCAGCCGGGGGCCGAACCAGCGGCCCGCGGTCATCGCGGCCAGGAAGAGGGCGAACGTGAGAGTGCCCACGGCCGCCGCGGTGTGGTAGCCGTCGATGACACCGAGGCTCAGCCAGTCGTTCCCGGTCCCCTCGGTGAACGCCATGCAGAGCACGAACAGCCCGATCAGCAGGGTGCGCGGATCGGTCCAGGCGGCGAGCGCGCGACGCCGCGGACTGCCGGGATCGGGCTGGCCGGGGTCCGGGTGGTCGGCGGTGCGGGCGCTGGGCAGGAAACGGCGTGCCGCCGCGGGCACGGCCACGGCGATGAGGAGCGCGGCCACGAAGAGGTGCACGGGGACCGGCACATGGAGGGCGACCATTACCGCGCCGGCGCCTGCCCCCGCCACCGTGCCGATGCTCCACCCGGCATGAAACCTGGGCAGGATCGCCCGGCGCAGCTCGCGCTCCACCGCGGCACCTTGCACGTTCATCGCGACATCCCAGGCACCGTTACCGATGCCGAACAGGAACAGCCCGCCCGCCACCTCGGGAATGCCTCCCGGGCCCAGCCGGCAGCCCGCCGCCACCACCACCATGCCGGCGACCGCGGCCCACGCCATCGTGATCACGGTGCGGATCTCGCCCATCCAGCTGATCAGCAGGCCAGACAGGGAAGTCCCGAGGGCGGAGCCGACTGCGGCGGACAGCAGCACCAGCCCGAGGACGCCCGGGCCCACCCCTAGTTCCGCCCGGACCTGGGGAATCCGGGAGGCCCAGGTCGCGTAGATGAACCCCGCGCCGAAGAAGACCGCGTAGACCGCGTTCCTCGCGTTGCGGACCTGCAGGTCTTCAACGGCGGTGCTGCTCGGCCGGCCACCGATGACTCTCATGCCGTGCGGATCCGGCCCGGGCCGGGCGCCCGGCCGGGACCGGTCCCTGGCCGGCCGCACTGAGGGCCGGGCCGGGAATCCATGCGGGCAAGTCTCGCATAACGCCCGGCGCCGGGCCCGGAGCGGGGCGGGCCGCACGTGAGCACGCCAGCCGCCGCGGCACGGGGGCGCTCGTGACACGGTGCGGCCGGGCCGTGCAGGCTGGGGGGGTGAGCATCCCGTTCCCTGAGCCCACCACCCCGGTGGCATCACGCGCTGAGGTCTTCCTCGGCTACCTCGACTACTTCCGGTCCCGGCTGGTCAGCAAGCTGGAGGGGCTGCCCGCCGGCGAACTGCGCCGCAGCCGCCTGCCCTCCGGCTGGACGCCGCTGGAGTTGCTCAAGCACCTCACGCACGTGGAGATGCGGTGGCTCGAATGGGGCTTCGAGGGCCGCGACATCCCGGACCCCTGGGCCGACAGCCGGGACGGCCGCTGGTACGTCGCTCCGGAGGAGACACTCACCGGGCTGGTCGCCGGCCTGCGCGCCCAGGCCGCGCGGACCCGGGTCATCGTGGCGTCGCACGATCTGGATGAGGCCGGCCAGCCGGGGGAGCGGTGGGATGGCGCCGATCCGCCCCCGCTTGAGCGGATCTTGTTCCACCTGCTCCAGGAGTACGCCCGCCACGTCGGGCATCTCGACATCGTCAGCGAACTCGCCGGCGGCCCGGCCGGCGAGTAAGCGCTCCCGCCGTCCCTACCCCCACTGGCCAGGCTGGTAGTCACCGGCGGGCTGCCGGATGATGACGTTCATCCGGTTGTAGACGTTGATGAGGGCGATGAGCGACACCAGCGCCGCGAGCTGGTCATCGTCGTAATGCTTGGCCGCGTTCGCCCAGGCCTCATCGGTGACGCCCGTGGCGGCGTCGGCGATGCGGGTGCCCTGCTCGGTGAGTTCCAGGGCGGCCCGCTCGGCCTCGGTGAAAACCGTGGCCTCCCGCCACGCTGCGACGAGGTTGAGCCGCGGCGGGGTTTCCCCGGCGTGCGCGGCGTCCTTGGTGTGCATGTCGGTGCAGGCGGCGCAGCCATTGATCTGGCTGGCCCGGATCTTCACCAGCTCCTGCGTCGCGGCTGGCAGGGCTGAATGAGACACGACCGCTCCCGCCCTGTTGATGTGCGCCGCGAACTTAGCCGCGAGAGGGTTGCCGTAGTAGTTGAGCCGGGCGTCCATGACGATCTCCCTGGGGTGCGTGCGGATGACACCCCACTGACCCGTCAGCCCGGCAATGTGTGACGGGCAACGCGGCGTAAGCGGGGCCGCAAGCCCTGGGCCAGGGACCCGGGCAGCGAAAAGCCGGCGAGCCGGGAGGTAATCCCCGCCACGGCGGGCGGGAGCTCTCGCTGGCTTCAGGCCAGCGACATGCCCTGCCGCTGAAGCTCTTCCTGGAGCAGCCTGAGCGCCTTCGGGCCCACGCCATGCAGCTTCCTGAGCTCCGAAGCCGGAACACCCGCGAGCTGCTTCACGTCCGTGTACCCGGCTGCGGTCAGCGCCCGGGTGGCGGGAGCGCCGATGTTCCGGGGCAGGCCGGTATCTGGTGAGCCCATACGCCAGATCGTAGCCGCAGCCCTGGGCAGGGGGTTCCGCCCTGAGCTGTGTCCGCTGGCCGGATCAGTAGTAGCCCTTCTGCCCGTCGAGCAGTTCCCGCATGGCATCCAGGTGACCGGCGTGCCGGGCGGTCTCCTCCACCATGTGAATGATCATCCATCGCAGGGTCGCGGCGGCGGCGTCGAAGTCGGGGTGCTTGCCCACCTCATCCAGCGGATGAGCCGCGATGGTCTCATTGGATACGGCACATTGGCGTTCGTAGTCCCTGGAGAAGCCGGGTGAGCGGAACGCCGGACACCATCATGTCGGCGTCCTCGGGGCCCTCGAAATGGGGGCCGACAGCCGGGCACCCCAGGAAGACCACCTCGAACCAGAGGTTCTCGACCCAGCGCAAGTGGGAGACGACTCCCGCCACCGTCATGAGCGGTGAGGCAGGAAGGACCGGGCGCTGGGCTTCCGCGTCCGCCAGCCCAGCACATTTCATGTGCACGATCGCACGCTGCAGGTCAAGCCACCCGACGAGCTGGGTCCGCTCATCGGCCACGAAAGGAGGACGCTGGCGCACAGGGGGCATGAGCCGACGCTACACCGCCCAGGGTGGGCCCCTCCGTGTCGCCGGCACGGCCCTACCGGGTGAGGGTCTGCTTCGGGCGCACCACGCAGAACTCGTTGCCTTCAGGGTCGGCCAGGACGGTCCAGGACTCGGTGCCGGTCTGACCGATGTCGACCCGCCGGGCTCCGAGCGCGAGCAGACGCTCAATCTCCTGGTCACGATCTTCCGCGCTGCTGGTCAGGTCGAGGTGCACGCGGTTCTTGACGGTCTTCGGGTCGGTGACCGGCATGAAGCACATGCCCACAGGAGCCTCGTCATCGGGGCCTATGACGATCTCGCGCTCGCGTTCAGACAGAATCTCCCAGCCCAGCGCCTGGGCCCAGAACCGGGCCAGCCCGGGCAGGTCGTGAGCGTCAACAACGATGTGATGAAGTCGTACAGGCATCATCCCAGTATCCGGTTTCACGCCGCGGGCTGCTCATCGGCCGTCCGCAGACGGCCATCATGGTCAGGTCATGGCAGTCAGCCAGCGCCGGCTGCCGCCGGGTGGCAGAGTCAGACCATGGGACGGGCTGGGTGGCTGCATGACTGGCACGTCCCTGGCCGTTCGCGACCGCGGTACGGAAGAAAGGCATGGCCCCGATGTATTTTCTGATCCGCAGACTCATCCGGTACCTCAGGCGTCTCTGGCGGCGGCGCTCCTGACCGGCTACCGGGAGCCGGGTGCGCTGAGGCGCAGACGGCGCTGCTCGATGATCAGGCACCGGTCCTCGACGTAGAGCAGCCCGGCGTCCTCGGCGATCGCCCGCGTCTCGGCCGAGGCGATGCCCAGCTGGAGCCACAGGGCCGTGGCGCCGGCGGCCACCGCCTGCCGGGCGAAGTCCGCCGTCTGCTCCGACGGCCTGAACAGGTTGACCAGGCCGATCTGCCCGGGAACATCGCGCAGGGTCCGGTAGACAGGCTCGCCCAGGATGACATCGGCGTGCGGGTTGACGGGGATGATGCGCCACCCGTGCTGCTGCATATGAGCGGGCACGTAGTGGGCCGCCTTCGCCGGCGCGGCGCTGGCACCTACGACGGTGATCGTGTCGTAGGTGGTCAGGATGTGCTCGACGATGACATCCGTGCCGGTCACCCAGTCACCGTACTGCCCTGGGCCGGGGGCACCACGGCGGACCCGGCCCGGCCGGTGCAGGAAGGTTCAGGGCACCAGGGGAGCGGTGAGCGAGGCCAGGGCCTTCTGCCGGTCCCCGTCCCAGGTGACCGCCGGGTCCTCCGCGGGAAGACGGCCCCACAGGACCAGCAGCAGGGTGGCGGCCGTGGCATCCATGGTGGCCACCGGCTCGCCCGGACCGAGAATCCAGGATGAGCCCGTATCGTCCGCGCGGAGCCGGATGGCGTGCGGGGAGCGGTCGTCCGGCCGAGCCGGACCTGGCGCGGGAACATGGTGTGCACGACCTCCGCCACGCCGTCAGCGGCCAGCGCCGGGTCAACCGGGCCAGCGGTCCCGAGGGCGTGCTCGGCGTCCCAGCGGTGGATCAGGGTTTCCAGGCACCTGCGCCGTTGCCAGAACCCGACGGTGGGCGGAGGGGCGATGGTCCACGCCCTGCCCGACGGATCAGCGTCCAGCGCAGCAAGCAGGGTGGCGCAGGTGCCACGGAACCAGCTCGTCAGGGCCGCCCGGTCGCGCGGGGCGGGGGGCGCCTCGTAGCCGCCGTGCTGATCGGTTACGGCTACCGCCGCCCACATGTTGCCCTGCCCCAGATGGTCGGCGAGGTCGTACAGCGTCCAGTGGCCGCAGTGCTCGACTCGGGCCGACAGGTCCCCGGCCAGGCACGCCTCGAACGCACCCAACTCGCGGCGCAGGTGGGCCAGGTAAGCGGCGGAATCCATGAGACCGGACCCTACACACCCCGGGACCACGGCCCCGGACGGTGCCGGGGGTTCCGCAGGCTGAGAGTTTGTCGGGGGCGTGTGCCAGGCTGCCCACATGGAGAGCCAGCGACTGCGTGATTGCCTCGAGGCTGATTTCCGGCGGCTGCGCGACGTGGGCGCGGGCGCCCATCCTGGCGCGGAGGTCCCGAGCTGCCCGGGGTGGACGATGGCCGATCTGCTCCGCCATGTGGGCCAGGTCTACCTCGACAAGGTCGAGTGCATGCGGCTCGGCCGCAGCCCCGACTCGTGGCCGCCTCCTGGCCTGGACGATGAGCCCCCGCTGGAGTTGCTCGACCGGAGCTACGCTGCGCTGACCGCGGAGTTCGACGCCCGCCGCCCGCAGGACCGGGTGTTCACCTGGTACGAGCCAGATCAGAGTGTCGCGTTCTGGATCCGCCGGATGGCCCAGGAGACCGTGATCCACCGCGTTGACGCCGAGCTGGCGGCCGGCCAGCCGGTCAGCGGGATTCCCGGCGACCTGGCCGCTGACGGCATCGATGAGCTGCTGGTCGCGTTCGTGCAGTACGGCACGACCAACTGGCCGGAGGAGTTCGCCGGGATCCTCAAGCCCGCCGGTGATCGCCTGGCCGGCGTGGTCACCCCGGGCCGGTCATGGCTGCTCCGCCTGACCAGCAGGGACGTGCGCGTGGCCGGTCCCGCCGCGGGCAGTCCGGCCGCGGCGGTCGAGGGTGCGCCAGCGGATGTCTTGCTGTGGCTGTGGGGCCGCGGCGGGGAGGGTGCCGCGACCATGGGGGACCAGGACACGATCATCCTGCTGCGCGAGGTCCTGGCGGCCAGCACCCAGTAACGCCGGCCCCCATGGCCCGGGCGGTGCCCCGGCTGGTTACCGGGCCTGGGCCAGGATGAGGGTGTGGCCGCTGGTCCCCTCGGGGATGTAGCGGTGCCACAGCGGCGCGAGCCGGGCCGCCTCGAACCAGCTCAGGTACGTATCCGTGTCGGCGTGATCCCAGAACATGCCGGCCCCGCTGGTACCGCTCCGTCCCGGTCCACCGGGTGGCCCCGGTGATGGCCAGGAGGTAGCCGCCCGGGCGGAGCCAGTCCCGGATCCGGGGAAACAGTGCCTGCTGGTCGGCGACGGGCACGTGGATCAGCGCGTAGAAGGACACGACGGCGTCTGTGCTCGCTGGCCTCAGGTGCAGGGCAGTCATGTCAGCCTGGACCAGCCGGGCCGCGGGGACGAGGCGCTGTGCGCGGCGGAGCTGGACAGCGGAGAAATCGACTCCGAGCACCTGCAGCCCGTGATCGGCGAGCAGGCGGGTCGCCGGCACGCCCGCGCCGCAGCCGAGATCCACGACCCGGCCTCCCGGACGTAGCAGGCCGGCCAGTTCCGCGACCCAGCCCGCGTAGCGGCTGATGTCCTCAGCGGACGATGCGGCCGTCCGGCCATCGTCGCCTCGGTAGGCCAGCGAGATCGTGTCGTACCCGCGGCGGACAAGGTCGCGCTGCCGGGCCCGCCCCGCCGGGTCATCAGACGTCATCGCGGCATCGTTACCCGGCCGGCGCGGGGCCAGCCGCGGTCAGCCGGGAACCGGCCGGCGAGCTCCCGGGCCACGTCCGTGAGGCGCGGGGACCCGTCCGGGTTCAGGATGGTGAGCGCGACCTGGTCGGCCCCGGCGTCGAGATGCTGCCTGATCCGCGCCGTGATCGTGTCGGCACTGCCCCAGACCACCAGATCGTCGACGAGCCGGTCGCTGAGCGTGGCTATGTCGGTATCCGTGAATCCCATCCGGGCGAAGTTAGCGCGGTAGCCGCGGACGCCGGACAGGAAGCTCAGCGGGACGCGGGCGGCCTCGCGGGCCCGGGTGGCGTCGGTACCGGGGACGATCATCTGGCTGACGACGAGAGTCGAGTCGTTCCCCAGGATGCGCCGCGCCTGCGTGGTGTAGGCGGGTGTCACCAGGAGCAGCACGGCCCCGGCGGCTCTGTCGCGGGCGAGTTCCAGCTTGCGGGGGCCGAGCGCGGCCAGGATCCGCCGGCTGGCGGGTACCGGGGGCTCCGCGTGGTCGAGCTGGTCGAGGTAGTCGTTCAGCGGCCCCAGCGGGCGGGGCCGCTGCGGGCCGCCCAGGCCGGCCAGGAAGCGCCCCGGCGCGCTGGCCTGCAGGCCAGCGTAGAGCGGCTGACCTCGGCCGGCCCGTAGACATCCACGGGGATGATGGCGGAGCCGACGGGAACCGACGTGGTGGCCCCGGCGATGGCCGCGATGCGGTCGAGGGTGTCGATCTGGCCGCCAGGCAGCCAGAGGGTCGAGTACCCGAGTTCCTCGAGCTCGGCCGCGTCCTTGAGGTACGTGTCGTCGGCTGAGACGTTCAGCGCGATGCCGACCGGCCCCAGGCTGAGCTTGCTCATCCGCGCACCTCCCGCCGTGGTACCCCGTCGCCTGCCCCAACGGTAGAACTTCAACCCCGCTTCAAGTCAACCATCGGCGCCCCCGCGGCTGGCGGCGTCGCCGGCGATCCCGCCGGGCCCGCAGCCGGACCCGGGCGAGCTGAGCCACCGGCACGTCACCGCCTGCGTGAAGACACGGTCAGGCGGGCTGCCACAGCTCGACCCGATTGCCCTCGGGATCGGTGACCCAGCCGAACCGGCCGACTCCCTCCATGTCCTGCGTTTCCTGTGCCACGTCCGCTCCCTGGGCGCGCAGTTGCGCGAGCATCGCATCCAGGTCGCGGACCCGGAAGTTGAGCATGGTCTGCTGGGCACGGGACCCGAAGTAGCTGGTCCCGGACTCGAACGTCGCGAACACCGTCACCCCGGCTCCCTGCCGCCACAGGCCGTTCTCATCAGCGTCCAGGCCCAGGCAATCGCGATACCACGCGCCCAGGGCCGCCGGGTCGGCCGCCCGGATGAAGTATCCACCGATCCCCACCACACGTTCCATGCCGCTATCTTGCCAGGACGGCGATCAGGGCGGCTGGCACCGCATCACCGCCCGCCTCACACCCTCATCTCCATCGCGGGGAACTCGTGATGACCGGTCCCGGTGCCCGGGCTTTCTGGCCATGACCCGGTCCTTCCCGGCGTGCGCAGCGCCGGGTCACGCGTGCGCGGCGTCGGCCGGTGCCTCGGTGCCGCGCCGCCCGGTAGAGCGGCGGCGGCGTTTGGTACGGGCGTAGATGATCTCCGGCTTGCCGTCCCCCGGGCTGCGGCGCTCCAGGTCGAACAGTGTGGTCGCGGCCATCAGGTCGCTGAGCTTGGCGTAGCCGTAGGTCCGGGAATCGAAGTCCGGGCTCTGGTTGGTGATGATGTGGCCCACGGAGGCCAGCGCGGCCCAGCCGTCATCGTCGGAGGCGGCCTCGACGGCGTTGCGCAGCTGGTTGATCAGCGCGGTATCCGCCTTCAGCTGGGCGGCAGAGGGACGCGGGACGGGCTTGCCCGCCTCGTCGGCGGGCACGGTGGCGGTCTCGGCGTAGGCGAGGTTCTCGATGTAGATGAACTTGTCGCACGCCGCCACGAACGGCTTGGGTGTCTTCCGTTCCCCGAACCCGTACACGGTCAGGCCGGACTCACGGATCCGGGCCGCCAGCCGGGTGAAGTCACTGTCACTGGAGACGATGCAGAACCCGTCGAGCCGCCCCGAGTACAGCAGGTCCATCGCGTCGATGACCATGGCCGCGTCGGTGGCGTTCTTGCCCCTGGTGTAGGCGAACTGCTGGATCGGCTGGATCGACTGGGCGAGCAGCTGGTCTTTCCACCCTTTGAGGTTCGTGCCGGTCCAGTCGCCGTAGGCCCGCTTCACGTGTGCGGTCCCGTACTTGGCCACCTCGGCCAGCAATGCATCGATCATGGCCGGCTGCGCGTTGTCCGCGTCGATGAGCACCGCCAGCCTGGCGGCAGGGGTCTCGCTGACCATGGACACGCCCTCGGCTTCCCCCGTCAGCCAGGCCACCAAACCCCTGCCGGGCCGTGGTGACGCCGGGTACCGGAGCCGGGACTCAGGCCGGGGCCGGGCGGCTGTCCAGCGAGGCCAGGAAATCGGTGATCGCCGCCGCGATCTGGAGTGCCCCGCGCCGTGGCAGGTGATGCCCGACCTGGCTGAGGAGCTGCACGCGGGCGTCGGGCAGGGAGGCGGCCAGCTGATGCGTCGTGCTGATGGGGATCAGCGTGTCGTCCGGGTCGGCGATCAGCAGCGTCGGCTGCGAGATGCCCGGCAGGGACGCGGTGAGGCCGTCGAGCTCGTGGACCAGCGCCCGCTGCTCGGTGAGGAAGCTGCGCCACAGCGGCCCGTGATCGTGATGGGCGTGACCCCAGATGTCCCAGTTGACATGCTCGTCGGCGGTGTTCGGCCGTCCCTGCCGCCGGGAGATGGCCGCCAGCCGGGCCCGGGCCAGCCAGGGCGTCAGCCACCACGCCGCGACGGCGCACACTTCCCCGGTCACGGGAGCGGCCAGCAGACGGTCCCAGCCGGTCAGGCAGTCCGGCCCGACGCTGGCCAGCAGGACCAGCGCCTCGACCCGCTCGGGCGCCAGCTCAGCCACCGACAGGGCGACGCCTCCCCCGTAGGAGTGGCCGACCAGGACGGCCCGCGCGATGCCACGCGCGTCCAGCTCGGCCAGGACCGCGCGGGCGCCGTACCCGAAGCCCCCGGCGGGCTGCTGGCTCGTTCCGTACCCGGGCCGGTCCATGGCGATGACGTCGAGCGTGACTGGCAGCCGGTCTGCGACCTGCTGCCAGTCCGCGGCCGAGCCTGGCTGGCCGTGCAGCAGCACGAGCTCATGCATGCCCACACTGCAAGAGCTTAGGGCGCCGGGGGCGGCAGGTAGCCCTCCTTGATGAGGCGCTGCGCGCCGGCGGCATACAGTGCGGGGTCCTGCGGGGCAAAGGTGGCCAGCCCGTCGACGTAGCGGTTGAGCATGCAGAACGCCGCGGCGATCAGGACCGTGTCGTGAATCTCCAGGTCGGTCGCGTCTGCCGCGCGGGCCCGGGCGATGTGCTCGTCCGTGACCCGGAGGCCGCCCTGCTGGACCGCCGCGGCGATGGCCAGCAGGGCCTTCAGCTTCCCGGACACCGGCGCGCGGCTGGCGTCGGAGCGGATCTGGTCCACCAGCGCCATCCCCTCCGGCAGCTGGGCGGCTGCGCAGGCGGAGTGGGAGGACGTGCAGTAGCGGCAGCCGTTTAACCCGGACACGTAGGCTGCGATCAGTTCCCGTTCACCGCGGGTCAGGGTGCCCGGGCCGCGCAGCAGCACTTCAGCCAGCTCACTCAGCGGGCGGCCGGTCTCGGGGCGGAACTGGAGCAGGCCCCGGATACCTGGCTCGGCCGAGTTGAGGGTGATGTGCGGCATGTGCTCTCCTCCGTGGGCGTGGTGGTTGCCTGAGACGATGATGCCGCGAACCTGGACGAGGGGTGTGACGCAGCGGCGGCAAGAGGCCAACTAGGGGTGTGAGCCAGATCAACCCATCGTCGCTGAACTCAGCGCCGCCAGGGCCGGCGCCGCAGGAAAGCGGGCCGGCTGACACCGCGGCTGCTGAGTTCGAGGCGCTGTACCGGGCGAACGTGGCGGCGGTGACCGCCTACTTCGCGCGGCGCAGTGCGGAGCCGCAGACCGTGGCCGACCTGACCGCGGACACCTTCGTCCAGGCGATCACGTCGTTCGCCACCTTCGACCCGCGCAAAGGCACGCCACGTGCCTGGGTGTTCGGCATCGCCCGGCGGATCTACGCCGCGCACTGCCAGGCACACAGCCAGCAGCGGAGCAGGGTGGAGCGGCTGGCGGGCCGCCGGGAACTGGCCGCCGACGAGGTCGGCGACCTGATCGACCGGATCGATGCCGAAGGCCCTGGCCGGGCGCTGGTCACCGGGCTGACCACGCTGCCCGCCACCGACCGGGCGGTGGTCGAACTGGTGGACCTGGCCGGCCTGCCGCCCAAAGAGGCGGCCCAGGTGCTCGGCGTCGCGCCGGGCACGCTGCGGATGCGGCTGATGCGGGCCCGGGCCCGGCTGCGCAAGGAGGCGGGCCCGGATCCGGCGCACGGCACCGATCCCGCGAGTGAGCCAGAGGTGAAGACATGACGAAGTTCGAGGATCAGCTGTTCGTGGAGCTGATGGCCGAGCACGGGCACCGGCTGCGTGCCGTGACGCGGCCAGCACCGGCCCGCCGCCGGGTCCGGCGGCCGGTATGGCTGGCCGCCGGCGCGGCCGGCACCGCGGCCGCGGCCACCGCTGCGGTGATGGCACTGGGCGGCGCACCCGCCTACGCCGCGTACTCGGTGACCCGGCACGGCGACGGCGCCGTGACGGTGTCGGTCAGCCGCCCGTCCGGCGTGGCCGGGGCCAATGCGACCCTGCGTGCGATGCGCGCCCGGATCAGGGTCGTCCCGGTGCGGCCAGGCTGCCCGCCCATCGGGTCGCTGCCGCACCCCCGGCCGGCCCGCACCCGAGCGTGTCGGTCAAGACCGGGGTGAACGGGAACGGGCATCGCTCCGTCACGGTCAAGCTGGGCAAGGGCGGCATCCCCGCTGGGGACACGATGATTCTGGCCTTCAGCGGCAACCCGCGCCATGGCACAGCGCTGGGGGCAGGGGGCATCATCACCGGGCGCGTGCCCCGCTGCGTGAGCCTCCCGGCCGCCCCGCCGGGTGGGGGCGGCGCCGGCTGACCCGGGACCGTGACCCGGGACCGTGACCCTGGACCGTGACCCGGGCCCGCTGAGCAGGTCAGCACCAGCGAGAGCACAGCGCACCAGATTCGGGGTGGCTGCCCCGGCGGCGCGGGCAGCCACCCCCGCGAGATGCGGATCGCCATCATCCGCGGCACCGTCGCACCTCACCTGCGACGGACGACCACACCGCATCGGCCAGCGGGCACATGCTGCTCGATACGGCAGCAGCAGGCGCGGTCCGGGACCGGCGGGGCACGCCGGGGGTTCCGGTCTAGGCTGCTCGCGTGGCTGATGATTTTGATCCCGTGGCGCACAACCGCGCCGCCTGGGACCGTGAGGTGGACGCAGGCAACGAGTGGACCCGGCCAGTGGGGCCCGAGGTGATCGCCCGGGCCCGGGACGGCGACTGGTCCGTGGTCCTCATCGGCTACGAGCCCGTGCCACGTGACTGGTTCCCGGCCAGCCTGCACGACGTACCGGTGCTGTGCCTGGCTTCCGGGGGCGGCCAGCAGGGCCCGGTGCTCGCCGCGGCAGGCGCGCGGGTGACCGTGTTCGACAACGCGCCGCGGCAGCTGGCCCGGGACCAGGAAGTGGCCGCCCGCGACGGGCTGGTGCTGCAGACGGTGCTCGGCGACATGCGGGACCTGAGCGCCTTCCCTGATGAGAGCTTCGACCTGGTGTTCCACCCCGTGTCGAACGTGTTCTGCCCGGAGCTCGCGCCGGTCTGGCGGGAAGCGTTCCGCGTGCTGCGCCCGGGCGGGATCCTGCTGGCCGGGTTCATGAACCCGGACATCTACCTCTTCGACGTCGGCGCCCTGGAGCGCGACGAGCTGGTGGTACGCCACCCGCTCCCGTTCAGCACACTCGACCTGCCCGATGACGAGCGGCGGCAGTACTACGCAGATGGCCCGATCGAATACAGCCACTCGCTGACCACCCAGCTCGGCGGGCAGATGGCCGCCGGTTTCCTGCTGACCCACCTGGCCGAGGCACCCCATCACGCGGACGCCACCCGGCGGTACATGCCTGGCTACATCGCCACCCGGGCGGTCAGGCCGCCCGGGCCCCGGTAGCCAGCCAGGTTCCCGCGAGCTCAGAGGTCCAGGATGATGGTGACCGGGCCGTCGTTCACCAGGCTGACCTTCATGTCGGCCCCGAAGACCCCGGTCTCCACCCGGGCGCCCACTTCACGCAGGGACGAGACGACGGCGTCCACCAGCGGCTCCGCGACCGGCCCCGGAGCGGCCGCCTGCCAGGTCGGGCGGCGGCCCTTACGGGTATCGGCGTAGAGCGTGAACTGGCTGATCACCAGCAGCGGCGCGGACACGTCGGAACAGGATTTCTCGCCCTCCAGGATCCTCAGTCCCCAGAGCTTGGCCGCCAGCCTGGCCGCCTTGTCCTTCGTGTCGTCGTGGGTGACACCCACCAGGACGAGCAGGCCCGGGTCGGAGAGAGCGCCGACGGTCTGCCCGCCCACCATGACGCTGGCCTGGCTGACCCGCTGTACTACGGCTCGCACGAGCACGTCCTTCCCGCGCTGTTCCCGGATTTCCCCCGGCGCACCTAGGGTAGAGCCCGGCCGAGGAGGGATCCGCCATGACCGGCACCGCTGACCCGCGCGTTGACGCCTACATCGGGTCCCTGCCTGGCTGGCAGCAGTCCATCTGCCGGGAAGTCCGCCGTCTGGTCCATGCGGCCGACCCGGAGGTAACGGAGACCATCAAGCGCACCCGCCTGCCGTACTTCGTCCTGCAGGGCAACATCTGCGCCTTGCTGGCGGCCAGGGATCACGTCAACGTCTTCCTCTATGACGGCGCGATCGTCCCCGACCCGGACCAGATCATCACCGCCGGCCACGGCAACAAGACGGCCCGGACCATGGCGGTCCGCGAGGGTGAGCCCATCAATGCGGACGCCCTCGTCACCATGTTCCGGCACATCATCGCCAATAACCGGGCCGGCGGCTGGCGCAAGCTCAAGCCGGGAAGCTGACCGGCACCCGCAGCCCGATCTCGTCGTGGCGCCGCCAGGACCAGGGGATCGGCCGTGATCCGGCCGTAACCCTCAGGACGGCTGATCAGGCCAGCGTGATCTCGAAGTAGGCGCCCTGGTCGTCATGGACGATCCGGGCCGGCCCGGACCAGCCGGCGAAGCCCCCGGTACCCGTGGCGGGCACGATGTGGCCGAACCAGGTGTCCGGGTCGGACTCCAGGCCGCCGTGCTGGACGGTGACCGAGCCCTCACGGCCGTCCTCCGTCCGGCCCGTGATCCGCTCGGTCGCCACGTACGAGCGGGACCCTTCCTCGGTACCGGCCGACATGAACACGGTGGTAGCTGTCCCGATGATCCCGGACGTGAAGGTCTTGGCGAACGTCATCACCGCGACCCAGTCCGCGTCCAGGCCGCTGATCTGCCGTGGCTCGAAGCCATCGACCTTGAACCGGGCGATGAGCTTCATGAGGTCGCCTCTCCGGCGTGCCCGGGCCAGGCCGGGTCTCGGCCGGACAGTCCGAGCAGGCGGTCCAGCGGGGGGGCCGTGGCGGGGACGCGCACC
The DNA here is from genome assembly GCA_963720645.1 of uncultured Actinomycetes bacterium. Lineage (GTDB taxonomy): Bacteria > Actinomycetota > Actinomycetes > Streptosporangiales > Streptosporangiaceae > RYN-230. The sequence goes on from CAVRFX010000001.1 coordinate 219,557, forward strand.
CGCGGGGCGAAAGCCTTCCCCTCACCCTGGTAGTCATCGGTCAGCATGCCGGGCGCGAACTCCAGGGACTCCTCCGCGGCCTCGGCCGGCGGGGACCAGGGCTGGCCGGTGGCGCGGGCCAGATCCCAGCCGTGCACCTGGTATTCCCAGAGGATCATGCTCAGGGCCATGTCGCCCGGCATCGCGCTGTCCCCCAGCCGCAGCGGCCGGGTGGCCGCTCCGTCGCGCAGGGCCGCGGCCATGGCCGCGGACGCGGAGCGTACCTCCGCCGCCGGGTCGGCGGGCACCGCGTACCCGTCGAGGCGGTCCAGCGGCGCCTGGCCGCCAGGGTCGGCGAACCCGCCCGCGAACGTGGTCAGCCAGCCCAGGACGTGCGTGCGGAGCTGGCCGACGTCCAGTTCGGTGCACGGCGTCGGGTCCTGCAGCTGCCCGGGGGTGATGCCGCCGACCACGGGCGCCAGGTCGGCCAGCACGGCGACGAGCAGGTCTGTGGTCTTCTGTGTATCTGCGCTCATGAAGCTTGACCCTACGGAGGAGGGGTGGCGGCCCGCTTGAAGATTCGCGTCAGCGCCAGGCATTAGGGTCACGGGAATGAGCAGTTCAGCGCCTGATCCGGTCGAGCGGGACAGCCGCGGGATCCTCGACCCGTGGCTGCTGCGCCAGCGGGTCCAGCTGTCCCGGTACCCGGCCGGCCGGCGCTCGACGGCCTGGTGGACCGCTTCTGGGCGGTCCGCTGGGACCTGCCGCCCGGGACGGCCCACCGGCAGCAGGTGCTCACCCATCCGGGCGCCAACGTCAGCGTGGGCCACGCCAACGGCGAGCGGGGGCAGCGCCAGCCAGGCCCGGTCGAAGCGCGCCTGTACGGCGTGGCCCGTGGCCTGTCCACCCGGGTGCTCGTCGGCCAGGGCTGGACCGTCGCCGCGCTGATGCGGCCGGGCGGGCTGGGTGCCTTCATCAGCGGATCAGCCGCGGACCTCACCGACCGGGCGGTGCCGCTGGGGCAGGCTCTCGGCGCGGACGAGGCGGCGCTGCTGCGCCAGGTGACCGCCGGGCCAGATGAGGCCGCCCGGGTGGCCCTCCTGGAAGCAGCCCTGGAGCGAGCCGTAATCCCGGAGCGGAGGGCCGCAGCGGCCAGGGTCGCGGCGGTGGCCCGGCTCGCCGAGGCCGACCGGGCCGTGCGGCGGCTGAGTGACCTGTGCGAGCGGGCCGGCCTGCGGGCACGCACCCTGCAGCGGATGTTCATGCAGTACGCCGGGGTGTCTCCGACCTGGGTGATCCGCCGCTACCGGCTGCTGGAGGCGGCGGAGTCGGTCCGGGAGGGGACGCCGGTGTCGTGGGCGGATGTGGCCGCCAGCCTCGGCTACGCCGACCAGGCTCACCTGACCCGGGATTTCCGCGCGGCGACCGGCCAGACGCCCGCGGCCTACGCCGATGCGCAGTCCGCCCGCTGACCGGCCGCCCGCCCGCCGGGACCAGGTCGGGTGCAGGATAGGGAGATGCCCCGCCGCCCTCCGCGTCATGATCGTGATGCTGGCGGCCCGGCCGCGGTTCTGGCGGCCAAGTCGGCGCTGCGGCAGGAAGTCTGGGCCGAGATGAGCGCGGCCCGGGTGGCCCGGTTTCCCGGCGCCGCCGGCCGCATCCCCAACTTCTCCGGCGCGGAGGCCGCCGCGCAGCGGCTGCGCGGCCTGCGCGCGTGGCAGGAAGCCGGGACCCTGAAGGCCAACCCGGACGCCGCGCAGTGGCCGGTGCGCCAGCGGGCGCTGGAAGACGGCAAGACCGTCTACATGGCCGTGCCGCGGCTGGCCAGTCCCGAGCCGTTCTTCGCCCTGGACCCCGCGCACCTGAGCGACTCACCACGCAAGGCGTCCTCGATCAGCGGGGCAGCCCGGTCCGCCCGTCAGGTCAGCCTGGCTGAGCTGGCCCCGGTGGACCTGGTGGTGATGGGCAGCGTGGCTGCCGGGGAGGACGGTGCCCGGCTCGGGAAGGGCGGCGGCTTCGCCGACCTGGAGTTCGCGCTGGCCGCGGCGGCCGGGCTGATCGGCCCCCGGACCGTGGCCGTCACGACCGTGCACGAGATCCAGATCCGCCCCGCCGGGGTCATCCCGCTGACCGATCACGACGTTCCGGTCGATTTCATCGTCACCCCGGAGCGGGTCATCGACTGCCGCCCGGCCCGCGGGAAGCGCCCGGCCCCGGGCATCCGCTGGGAGGACCTCACCGACGAGAAGATCGCGGCCATCCCGCTCCTGGCCGCGCAGCGCTGACCTGGTGGCAGCCCGGATCCGGGCCAGCCGGATCGGGCCAGCCAGATCCCAGTCACCCGGATCAGGGCCGCCGGCTGCTAGCCGGACGGGCTTTCGCTGGCCGGCTCCGCACCCGGGGCGCCCGGGGCCGTGCTCGGCGCGTCCTTGCGCCCGAGGAAGACCGCGCTGGCGATGAGGCACCCAAAGGCCGCGACCTGGGCCACGGCCCGGATCCCGTGCGGCAGGGTCTCGCCGAACAGGATGAAACCCGCCACGATGGGCACCGCGTTGGTCACCATCGTGGCCGTGCCGGCCGCGGTCAGGGCGTCACCCTTCTGGTAGGCCGACTGCAGCACGCTGGTCCCGATGCCGTACCCGATGATGAGGGTCACCAGGGCGATCAGCCACGCGCCGCCGTACCCGATGAGCTTGGCCGAGACGTCGCCGATGGAGAACAGCAGGCCGGTCGCGAGGCCGAGCGAGGCGGCCCGGCCGAAATCCAGGGGAATGGCGATGAGGAACGCGGCACCGGCGCCGCACGCCGCGAGCCAGATGATGATGCCGATGACCGGCGGGTGCGTCTGGGTCGACGGAGCCCCGATGATGGACAGGCCCAGCAGGACCAGCCCGGTAAGGGCGAGGATGACGGCGAACTGCTCGCGCCGGGCCAGCCGGGAGGGGTGCCCGCGTGCCGTCACGAACGCCAGGACCGCGACCCCGGAGGCGGTCACCGACTGCACGAGGGCAAGGGGGGCGAGCCGCAGCGCGGCCACGTACATGAGCCAGCCCGCGGTCTCGGTCCCGAAGGCCTTGAGCCAGCGGCGGTCATCGACCAGGAACCGGACCGACCGGAACGGGCGGCGCGGCGAGAGCGGCGGCAGGGCCGCGGCGGCGTCGTGCTCGAAAGAGTAGGCCGTGTTGGTCACGAGCGCCGAGGCGAACGCGAGCACCAGCCCTATCCACGCCAGCAGCGGCACCTTGCGGACCGTACCCCGTGGTCAGCGGCGCAAATCGGGGGGCTGGCGTGATAAGTGATGAACCTGGGCCCGGACGGCCCGCGAAAGTCCCCGAAACCGGGCGATAATTTCCCGGCAGACGCCGAATCCGGAGGAAGCGTGACTGACGCCGCAGTGCCCACCGCTGACCTGGCCGATACCTACGGAGCCGGCCTGCGGGTCTGTGACCTGCAGTTCCGCCAGTTCGGCCGGCGGCGCCTCTTCTCCGGGCCGGTGCGCACGGTTTCCTGCCATGAGGACAACGGCCTGCTCCGCGAGCTGGTGCGGGCGCCGGGCGCGGGCGCGGTCCTGGTCGTGGACGGCCGCGGTTCGCTGCGCACGGCACTGGTGGGCGACCTGATCGCGGGCGCCGCGCAGGCCAACGGGTGGGCCGGGCTGATCCTGCACGGCGCGGTCCGGGACAGCGTGGCGCTGGCCGGCCTCGACCTCGGGATCAAGGCGCTCGGCACCACCCCGCGCAAGAGCGGCAAGACCGGCGCGGGCGCCGTCGACGTCCCCGTCACGTTCGGCAACGTCACCTTCCAGCCCGGTGACATCCTGCACGCCGACGACGACGGGATCGCGCTGCTGCCCGCCCCCGGTGCGTGAGACGGCCCGCTCTGGCGGCCGGGCAGGCCAGCGCGGACCCGGCGGGGTGGCGCCGGCACCTGGCCGCCGCGACCAGGCTGGCCCGGGAGAGCCTGACCGAGGCCCGGCGGTCGGTGGACGCGCTGCGCCCGGCGGCCCTGGAGACGGCCCGGCTGAGCGACGCGCTGGCCAACGTGGCCAAGCACGCGGGGATGGCCCGGGTCGGGCTGACCCTGTCCTACCTGGACCACGAGGTCGCCCTCGACGTGCGTGACGATGGCCAGGGCTTCGACCCCGGCCGGCTCACGGGCAAAATTCTCCGCAACGAACCCGCTCCCGCCCGCCCGGCTGCTGGCTTGGCTGGCGAGTCCGGGGCTGGCCCGGCGGATTCGGGGGGCTGGCCGGGAGGGGTGGCCGGCGGGTTCGGCCTGGCCGCGATGCGGCAGCGGATCGAGGGCCTGTCCGGGACGCTGCAGGTCGAATCGGGGCCGGGCGGCGGCACGGCCATCTCGGCCTGCGTGCCGGTCGCGGTGCCGGCGACCGGGGCGGGCGTCCGGGGGCTGCTCACCCCGGCTGCGCCGGACCATCCGGGACCCCCGCGGCCACCCCGCCCAGGGCCGTCCGGGCCGGCCCCCCTGATCGCCGGGGAATGCGCCCCTAACCCGTCGTAATTGATACCTGGTACTGCTATAGCGCATTCGGAAGATAGGCCCTTTTAGTCTCCGGCGGCCTTCCGGTAATTGCCGCGAGTATTCATGGAGATGGGCCTCCTTCATAATCCCGGGGATTAACATCAGCTCAGCTGGCCCGCCGGTGGAGGCCAGCAAGACAGAAAGGACCCGGAACGTGGGCATCTGTGCTAATGCTGATCACGGGGCCAGGGCGGCTGATTCCCGGCGGCGCGCCGTGGGCCGGCTGTCGCGGCAGGCCCGGATCCGCCTGGGCGCGGGCGCCGCGTCGGCGGCGCTGGCCGCCGCGGTGCTGAGCGTCCCGGCCCCGGCCGGGGCGAGCGCGGGCGTCACCGCCGGGCCGGCCTCGCCGGCCGCGCCCGGCGCGTACGGCGCGCAGGCGCGGCTGACCCTGCACGCGATGCCGGCCGGCCGGGTCACCTTCGGCCGGGATCGCCATCACCACCTCACGGTCCGCGCCGCCTTGTTCGGCCTGACCCCGGGCTCATCGCACGGTGTGGACCTCTGGGTTCCGGGCCGCCCGCGGGCCATCTGGTTCAGCCAGCTCACCGCGAACGGCGCCGGCCAGGCCGTCAGCACGCTGAGCAGCGACTTCAGGGGCCGCTGGCAACCCGGGAGCCGGCTGCTGATCCGGATGGGGGCAGGCCGCAGCCGGGTCGCCCGGGAGCCGATCGCCGTGACGAGACCGCTGCGCCACCCCGGCCGCCGGCCGCACTGGCTCACCGCAGTCGAGGTCACCCGGCGGGGGGTCAGTTACGGCACGCCGCACGGCGGGGCCACCCTCGTGTACAGCCGTCACCGCCACACGCTCACCGTCACCGTCCACGCCAGCGGGGTCACTCCCGGCCCCCACGCGGCCCACATCCACCTGGGCAGCTGCATGAGCCAGGGACCGGTCGCGTACATGCTGAGGGATCTGGTCGCCAACCGCCACGGCCGGATCGTGCACGCGGTCCGGGTCTTCACCAACGTGATGACGCCCATTCCGGCGCACGGCTGGTACCTGAACATTCATCAGGGAAACAGCGGGGACATTCTCAGCAACGGCCAGCCCACCATCTTCTTCCGGCCGTTGCTGTGCTCGGACATCAAGGGCTAGCCGGGAACCTCAGCTGGTAAAGAGGCGCAGCCGGTGCGCGGTGGCGGCGGCCTCACCGCGGCTGGTCACGCCGAGCTTGCCGAGAATGTTGGACACGTGCACGCTGGCGGTCTTCACGGAGATGAACAGCTCGCCGGCGATCTCCCGGTTGCTCTGCCCGGCCGCGAGGAGCCGGAGCACCTCGCATTCGCGGGCGGTGAGCCCCAGCGCGGGCCCGGGGGCCGGGAGATCGCCGGGGCTGCCTGGCGCCGGCTGGGGGCCCGGCTCGTCCGCGGGGCGCAGGGAGATCCTGGCCCGCCGGGCGACCAGGGCCACGTCGCCGCTCAGCGGCGCGGCGCCCAGATCCCGGGCCAGCGCGCGGGCCCGGCGCAGCCGGGCCGTGCCCGCCTCGCGGTCGCCGGCGCTCAGCGCCGCCTCGGCCGCCCGGAGCAGGGCCGCGGCCAGCGGGTAGGGCTGGGCGACCGCCTCCCAGGCCTGCGCCGCACCGTCCCAGGCGGCGCGGGCGCCGCCGGGGGCCTCGCCGGCGCTGGTGATCTCGGCGGTGAACGTGAGCTGGTGCGCCTGCTGCGCCAGTCCTTCCGCGGCCAGCTTTCCGCCGGCGGTGCGCAGGCGGTCGCGCAGCGCCGCGGCCCTGGCCAGGAGGGCCCGGTCACCGGCCGCGGCCGCGCACGCCCGGGCCCCCGCGGCCAGCAGCGGCCACGCGTAGCGGGGGCTGCGCAGGACGTCGAACCGGTCGAGCGTGTCCTCCACGACGGCCAGGGCTTCCGCGGGCCGTTCCTGGGCCAGCCGCAGCTCGGCCTCCAGGCGGGCCAGGGGCAGCTGATGCTCGTCCTTGTACCGGGTCCGGTCGAGCGTGGCCCTGATCGAGGCCACGGCGTCGGCCGCCCCGGTAAGGTCGCCGCGGGCCAGGGCCATGTCGCCGGTGAGCCGCCACAGTGAGGACCGGCTCAGCCGCGGCGGCAGGAGCTGGAGCGCCCGCTCGATGACCTCGCCGGCCTCGTCCCACCGGCCCAGCGACACCAGCGGCTCGGCCAGGTTGATGGCCAGCACCGCGCCGGACGTCCGGGCCAGCCCGAAGTCGCGGGCGTCCGAGATCCCGGCCCGCGCGACGGCGGCGGCCAGCTCATGCTGGCCCGCGCCGTCCAGCATGTCGGACTCGGTGATGGCCGCCCGCAGCAGCGGCTGGTAGGCGTCCGCCCCGGCCGCGATGACGCGGGCCTCGGCCAGCATCGCCCGGGCCCGCTCCATGCCCCCGGTGAGCGGCTCGGCGCAGGCCAGGGTGATCAGCGCGGCCGCTTCGGTGGCGCGATCCCCGGCCTGCCGGGCCACGGCCACGGCCTCCTCGGCGTGCGCGCGGAATTCGGCGTCGTCCCAGCCGCCCGGCCGGTGGTGGATGTCATGGGCCAGCGCTTCCAGCACGCGGGCCCGCGCCGGCGTCGGCGGGTCGGCGGGGACCAGCCGGGCGGCCTCCCGTAGGTCGTCGGCGTAGTCCTCGCGGCCGAGCACGTACTTCAGATGGCCGCGGGTCTCCAGCAGGAGCGCGGCGCGGACCGGGTCCGCCGCCAGGTCGATCTGCCGCAGGGCGGCCTTGGCGAACGTGATCCCGCGGTCGAACTCCCCGGCCAGCTCGGCCGCCCGGGTCGCCATCTCGAGGACCTCCACCTTGCCGATGCCGATGCGCTGCTCCGCGTCCGGAACCTGCTTCCACAGGTCCAGGACCCGCGACAGCATCGCGAGCTGTTCGGCGTGGGCCAGGGCGTGGCTGGACTCCGCGGCGGCCTGCCAGGCGCTGATCAGCGCCCAGGTCATGTCGTGGGCGGCGTACCAGTGATGAGCCGCCTCGGTGGCGGCCCGGCCCGGTGGTACCAGCGCCGGGTCAGCGCTGATGGCCTCGGCGAACCGGCTGTGCAGCTGGCCGCCCTCACCGGGCAGCAGCTCGTCGTGCATGGCCTCGCGGATCAGCGCGTGCCGGAACACGAAGCCGTCATCGTCGGTCAGCAGCACGTTGGCGGCCACCGCGGGCCGCAGCGCCCGGGCGAGCCCGCTGTCGTCGAGCCCGGTGACCGCGGCCAGCAGCGCGTACCCGGCCCGGTCGCCGGCCGCGCTGGTGACCCGGACCAGCTCCTGGGTGTCCTCGGGCAGCCGCCGTACCCCCGCCATCAGCAGGTCCCGCAGCGACTCGGGCAGGCCGGAACCGAGCTCCCCCTCGGCGAGCAGCGCCTCCACGAACAGCGGGTTGCCCTCGGTCCGCCGGTACACGGCATCGAGTTCGTCCTCACCCGGCTCGTGGCCCAGGAGCCGGGCCATGAGCTCGCCGGTGTCCGGCTTTGACAGCCGGCCGAGGTCCATCCGGGTGACCCAGCCGATGCGGTCGAGTTCGGCCAGCAGCGGCCGGAGGGGATGGGATCGGTGCAGCTCGTCGGAACGGTAGATCACGACGATGAGCAGGCCCTCCAGGGCCCGCTGGTTACGGATCAGGAAGGCCAGCAGATCCCTGGTCGAGCGGTCAGCCCAGTGCGCGTCCTCGATGACCAGGACCGTGGGGCCGGCCTCAGCCAGCTGTTCGAGCAGGACGAGCACCTGCTCGAACAGCCGCGCGCGGGCCTCGCCCGCGTCCCCCGTCCCGGCCGGGCTCACCGAACTCCGGCAGCAGCCGGGCCAGCTCCCGGGTCGTGCCGCCGGGCAGCAGCGCGGCGACGCCGTCCGTGCCGAGGTCACGGACCAGCTCGCGGAGCATCGCGGTGAACGGGGCGAACGGCAGGCCGTCCACGCCGAGTTCCAGGCACCCCCCGGCCAGCACCCGGACGCCCTGGCTGCGGCACTGTTCCGCGAAGTCACCGACCAGACGGGACTTGCCCACCCCCGCCTCGCCGCCGACCAGGACCGCGGACGGGCTGCCCCGGCCTGCTTCCGCCAGGGCCGTGTCCAGCACGGACAGCTGGGCGGCCCGGCCGACCAGGACGGGGCTCGAAATGCGTGTCGCCACACCACCAAGCATGCCAGCCGCCACCGGCATCCGGCCACGCCGTAAACGGGCGCGGGCTCCCCGCCGGGCCGGGGCGCCGGCTGACACCGGTGATCAGCCCGCGTACTTCATCACCAGGTCGCCGACGCGGGGGAGCGCGGCCTGGACGTGCTTCACGGCGTGGCCGCGGACGCTGCCGTACGCCTTGATGACCGTGGGTCGGCTCGAGGCCGCGGCCCGGGCGTCGGTCACCGAGAGCAGGGCCTGCGACACCTCGTCGCCGCGCTTGACCAGGTAGTCACCGAACCCGGAGCTGCCCGAGGTGGTGAAGTCCGCCCAGAACGGTTCCAGCCTGGCCACCATGTCCGGGAACAGCTTGCCCACCATGAAGCGGACGTGGCCCGGCATGAACGTGTTCACGGTCTTGTAGGCCAGCTTGACCGCGGTCCCGGAGACCCCGGACTTGTCCGCGAGTTCCTGCTCGATCAGCGTGAAGCAGTCGGCCGTCACCTGCGGCCGGTTCTCCGGCGCGAGCAGGGTCTCCTGAAGCGTGGCTGCCATGGGTCTGTTCTTCCTCCCCTGTGCTCTTCTCCCCGGTACCGGGCGTGGCCCAGCGATCCCGCTCGACGTGCGAAATGCGGCGTCCGTCACTAGACGGCGAGCCCCCCGCGCTGGTTTACCGCCACCCGCCCGGCCGGCGCCTGCCCCTTCACCCTGGCGGCGGCGGTGGCCATGCGGCGGCCCGGCTGGCTGATCATCGCGGTGAGCAGGGCCGCGGCCTTCCTATGCTGCGGGTATGGGAGAGATCCGGGTGGGCACGGCGTCGTGGACGGACCGGACGCTGATCGATTCGGGCTGGTACCCGCCGGAGGCGCGCACGCCGGAGAAGCGGCTGCGGTACTACGCGCGGCAGTTCGGCCTGGTCGAGGTGGACGCCACCTACTACGCGCTGCCGGCCGAGCAGACCGCCGCGGCCTGGGCGGCGCGGACCCCGGCCGGGTTCACGTTCAACGTGAAGGCGTTCAGCCTGTTCACCCAGCATCCCACCCGGGTGGCCGCGCTGCCCGCCGACCTGCGCCCCGCGGCGGAGAAGACCGGCAAGGACCGGGTCTACCTGAAGGATCTCGACCCCGCGGTCACCGGCCAGGCCTGGGAGCGGTTCCTGTCCGCGCTCGAGCCGCTCCGCGAGGCCGGGAAGCTGGGGGCGATCCTGCTGCAGTTCCCGCCCTGGTTCCCGATCGGCCGGGCCCGCAAGGAGTACATCGTGGCCTGCGCGGCGAAGGCCGCGCCGCGGCGGGTCTGCGTGGAGTTCCGCAACCCCACCTGGATGACGCCGGACAACCAGGCGGAAACCCTCGGCTTCCTGGCCGCCAACCGGCTCCCGTACGTGTGCGTGGACATGCCGCAGGGCCATCGCGACTCCATCCCCCCGGTGGTCGCCGCGACCGACTCCGACCTGGCCATGGTCCGCCTGCACGGCCACTCGGACAAGTGGGACAGCAAGGACATCCACGAACGCTTCGGCTACCGCTACAGCGAACGCGAACTGGGGGAATGGGCTCCCAGGATCGCCGGGCTGGCCGGGGAGGCCCGGCAGACCCACGTGCTGTTCAACAACTGCTACCGCGACTACGCCCAGGTCAACGCCCGGCAGCTCGCGGCGTTGCTCCGGGCCTGACCGGCGCCGCGCAGCCGCGCCGGCCGGGCACCGCACGGTTAGGCCGCTGGCCCGGCGGGGCATCACCTGGTCATGTCGAGCTGGGCCGCCTGGCTGCGCCGCGGCGGGCGCCGGGACACCGGCGCCCGCCGGGGACACCCCGGCGCGGATCCCTCTCCCGTGACGATCACGGCAGGCGCCGGGCCGCCGGGGCCGATGATCCCGGACGATTTCGCGGGGCTCAGCTTCGAAGTCGGGCCGCTCGTCCCCGGCAACGCCGGGGTCCGGGGCTACCTGTTCAGCCCGGAGAACGAGTCGCTCGTCACCCTGGTCCGGAATCTGGGCCTGGGTAACCTCCGGATCGGCGGTGGCTCGGTGGACCAGCGCATCCCGGCCGGCACCGGCCGCGACGGCTTCACCGGGGTCGATAACCTGTTCGCGTTCGCTGCCACCGCCGGGGTCACGATCATCTACACGCTACGCCTGCTCAACCCGGTCAGGGCGCCGGTCCCGGACCTGAAAGCGGCCGATGCCGCGGCCGCCGGGCACATCTGGGGCCGCTACCGGGAGCACCTGGCCAGCTTCGCGATCGGGAACGAGCCGGACTGGCACGCGTTCCACACTTACGACGGCCATCCGCTCGACCCGGCGATCCGCGAGGAGATCTCGGGGGTGCCGGGCAGCGCGTACCCGTCCTTCCTGGCCCGCTGGCACGACTTCGCCGACGCGGTCGCGGAGGCGGCGCCCGGCGCCCCGCTGGCCGGCCCGGACACCGGGGCCTACAGCCCGATGACCTGGACCCCCGACCCCGACCGGGGTGTGTCCTGGACGGAGCGGTTCGCGGCCGACGAGCGGGAGTCCGGCCGGGTCACCGACGTCACGCAGCACTACTACGTGGGCGGCGGCCCGGGGAAGACCAGCGCCCAGCAGGCGATCAGCAACATGCTGTCGCCCGAATGGGTTACCGGCCGCGCGGCCGGGCCGCAGCCCCGGGGCACCACGTACACGCCCTATCCCTGGTTCCACGACAGCCACGTGGCCCCGGTGCTCACCGCCGGCCTCCGCTACCGGCTCACCGAGGCCAACGACTACCTCGGCGGGGTCCCGGGAGCGAGCAACGCGTTCGCCTCGGCGCTGTGGGCGCTGGACTTCCTGCACTGGCAGGCCGCCCACGGCGTGGGGGGCGTGAACTTCCACAACAAGCAGTGGCTGGACACCGACACGATCGTGCCGGACCCGGCGGCCGACGGCGGCTACGCGACGACCCCGAAGGGGTACGGCATCAAGGCGTTCACCCTGGGCTCGGCCGGCCAGCCCCGGCCGGTCCAGATCGGGAACCCCGGCGGGCTCAACCTCACCGCCTACTGGGTCAGCGGGCCCGGCGGGGACTACGTCACGATCATCAACAAGACCCAGGGCGCGCAGGCCGCGGACGCGGCCGTCACGATCGCCCCGCCGGGGCCGGGCCTGCCGGGCGCGGAGGTGATGACGCTGGCCGGCCCGGAGCCGGGGGAGGCCGGCGGGAGCACGGCCACGCTGGGGGGTGCGGCGATCACCGGCGGCGCGGCCTGGGACGGCCGATGGGGCGCGCTGCCCGCCGATCCGGGGGCGGGCATCAGCCTGACCGTCCGGGCTGCCACCGCCGCCGTGGTCAGGATCCGCCCCCGTGGTGAGTGACGGCCCGTGGTGAGTGACGAGGCGATGAGGGGGCGTGGAGAGCGGAGCGGTGAGCGGCGGAGTGGTTAGCGGCGGGGAGTAGCCGCGAGGACGTCACGGGCGGCCCGCTCGCCGGACCGCAGCGCTCCCTCCATCAGCCCGGCCCAGTCACCGGCGGTGTGCTCACCGGCGAAGTGGACCCGCCCGATCGGGGCGGCGAGGATCTCGTCGTCCCCCCGGCCACGTCCACGGTGAGCGCGGAATACGACTCACCGGCCCAGGGATCGTCGTTCCAGGTGGTGAGCAGGGCCCGGCCGCCGTCCACCGCCAGGTCGGGACGGAGGGCGGCTATCCGGGACGCCCACGTCGCGGGCCCGCCGGAGACGGCCAGGGCCGCCAGGCCCTCCGGGGTGCCGCCGAACGCGTGCACGACCGGCTGCACCTGGCCCGTCGCGTCGGCCGCCGTCCAGGTCCAGAACCTCCCCGGCACGCTCTGCACGGCCGAGGGCGCCGCCGCGCGGGTGAGCGGCAGATGCAGCTTCGCGTTATGGGCCAGGCCCGCGCGCTGCCAGGCCTGCCGGACCGGCCCGGGGACCGGCGGCGTGACCGGCAGCCCGCGCAGCACGGCCATCGGGACCGCGACGATCACCGCGTCGCCCGCGGCCGCCCCGTCGTCCGTGAGCACCCGCACACCGTCCCGGTCGTGCTCGATGGACCGCACCGGGCGGTTCAGCCGGACCGCCGTCCCCAGGCGGGCGGCCAGCGCGCGGGCGACCTGCTGGTTGCCGCCGGCCACCCGCCACGAGGGCCGGCGCCCGAACCCCGTGGTGACGTCGCTGGCCGCCGCGGCGGCCAGCACGCCGGCCCCCACGCCGTTGGTCGCCTCGGCCCGGGACAGGTACGCGGCCAGGGCCGGGGATCGCTCCCAGCCCGCCACCACCTCCGCCAGCGATGTACCCGGCGCCGCCCCGGCCGCGGCGTCCGCCACGGCGGCCGCGCAGCGGGCCACGTCCGGGCCGGTGACGGCAGGCCCGCCGTGGTAGTCGCGCTGGTGGTACGACATCACCGTGTCCGCCAGGTCCAGCCTGAGATCGGCCAGCACCGTCCGCATCACGTCGTAGCCGTCCAGCACGAACTCCGCGCCCCGCTCGACGACGGTGCGGGGATCGCCGGCGATGAGTTCCTGCGACCACACGCGCCCGCCGACCCGGTCTCTGGCCTCCAGGACCAGGACCTCATGCCCGGCCTGGGCGACCCGGTACGCCGCCATCAGGCCGGCGAACCCGGCCCCTGCCACCACGACCCGCATCCCAGACCCCTCTCCCCGGCTGCCGGTCACAGTCCAGCATCCCGGGGTCCGGCGCGGCCTACGGGACCCGGGCCAGGGCCGTCCGGGCTTCGGCCTCCATGGCGGACTCACCGGGCGCGGGGTGGCCGAGCAGAACGTCCTGGAAGGCCAGGAAGGTGGACCCCTTGAGGAGGTAGATCCCGCTCAGGCCCGGGCTGAAACGATCATCGCCTCCGGTGCGGGCGTCCTGCTGCTGGGCGAGTGACACGCACGATCGCCGCGATCGGGGTGGTCGGCGCCGAGTACTGGCTCGGGCAGACGCGGGACGCCGTGGCCCACGCCGATGCGCTCGCCGCCGTCACCACCACCCCGGCGGCGCGGCAGGCACTTCCGTACGGGGCGGCGTCGATCGATCTCATCTCCATCTGTGCCCTGATCGAGCAGGGTGATCTCGGCCGGGCCGAGGAGCGCAGCCGGCGGATGCGCGGCGACGCCGCGGCCACCCGCGACCCGTTCGCGGGACCGCGGGCCGAGTACTGCCTCGGCCGCGTGGCCCTCGCCCGCGGGCAGGCGGATACCGCCGTCCGGCGGTTCCGCCGCTGCGTGGCGGGGGCCAGCCCGTTCGACCAGTTCATCGTCCGGCACCTGAACTCGATGCTGGCCCGCGCCGCGGCCGCCGCCGGTGATCTCGGCACCGCGGCGGCGGCGCTCAGGGCCGGATCCAGCCAGCCGCGGATGAAGCCCTACGAGCCGGAGTGGGATCTGGCCGAGGCCGCGGTCCTCGCCGCCGGGCTCCGCATGGACGAGGCGGCGGACCGCGCCGCGTGGGCCGCGGGGGTCGCCGCGGACCACCAGGAGTGGACCGTGGTGCTGGCCGGCTATCACGACGCCGCGCGGTACGGCGCCGCGCCGCATGTCCTCGCCCCGGTACGGGAGGCCGCCGCCCGCGTGGACGGCCCGCTGGCCGGATGCTACGCGGGCCATGTCGCCGCCCTGGCCAGCCGCGACCCGGCCCGCCTCGACGAGGCCGGGCGCCGGTTCGAGGGATTCGGGATGCTGCTGTTCGCGGCCGAGGCCGCGGCCGAAGCGGCCCTGGCCCACGCCGCCGGCGGGGATCGCCGCGCCGCCCGGGCCAGCGGGCAGCGCTCGGCGGGCTACCGGGCGGCCTGCGAGGGAGCAGCCGTCTCACCCTGGCTGACCGGCGCCCTGAGCGCGGTACCGCTGACCCCGCGGGGCGGCAGATCGCGGCGCTCGCCTCCGGCGGTCATTCCGACCTGGCTATCGCCGGCCAGCTGCACATTTCCGCCCGCACGGTGCAGACCCACCTGGCCCACATCTACGCCAAGCTCGGCATCAACCGGCGTGCCGACCTGGCGGCCCACCTCGCGGGCGGCTGAGCGGGACGCCGGCGTGCAGGCCGCGGGATCGGCCACCCGGGTCCCGCTGCTAGCTGAACGTGACGCTGGTGATGTCGATGGCGATCGAGACTGAGCCGAGGGCGGGGGAGCCGTCGGGGTTGCGGACGTAGACCCGGCGACGGGTGGGAACCCTGATCCCGCCGAACTCCCGGTAGCGCGAGGCGTAGTGCACCGCGGGGCCGCCGCCCAGGATGTTGACGCGGTAATCGAGGCGCCGGAGCAGCCCGGTGTCGTCGAAGTAGTACGTCTGCTGCCTGGTGTGGGCCACGACGGTGTCCGGGTAGGTCACCAGCAGGCTGCGCCACGTCTGCCCGTCCTCGTGCCAGGGCCCGGTCTCCTCGGTGACGAAGTCGGAACGGGCCAGGATGAACGGGGCGGCGAAGTAGTTCCAGTTGGCCTCGCTCGCGAAGTAGGCCACATGGAAGTAGTCCCAGGGTGACTGGCGGGTCAGCCCGGCGAACGACGACGCCGGGTTGAGCCGTTCGTCCACGAGCACGCCTTCCGCCGTCTCGATCGTCTGCCGGTATGGCTCCCAGGTGGCGTACCGCCCCGCCCGCGGGAACGGGATGATGACCAGCCGCTGGTCGCGGGTCTCGCCCTCCAGGACGACGTCCTCCAGCAGGCCCGGCTTGCCTTTCAGGTCCCAGATCGCCCCGGTGATCGAGGCGGCGGCGCTGAACCGGGAGAGCTGCTCCCACCGCTGCAGGCCGCCGTGCGCCTCCACCGCCAGCTTCAGCAGGTCAGTCACGTCGTACTCCTCATGTCCGGAGCGGCGCCTCATCCCCCGGCCGGGACGCCCGGCCGCGAACCGGCCGTTATCTGGGTGTACAGGGCCTTGAGCGCGTCGACATAGATCTCGGAGAACGTCGGGAACGGCTGGATCGTGTCGCGCAGCACCTGCAGCGGCACCCGGGCGCGGATGGCCAGGGTGGCCTGCTGCAGCCACTCGCCGGCCTCCGGGCCGAGGGCGTACGCCCCGGTGAGCCGCTCACCGTCGCTGAGCAGGGTGAGGAAGCCGTTGGACTCGGCGTAGCGCCGTGTGTAGGTGGCCGTCTTGGCTACCTCCGACAGCGGTGCGGTCGCGCTGAACTGGGCCTGCGAGGCACCGGCCGCGGCGGCCTGCGGGTCGGTGTAGACGACGTCGGGCACGGCCTCGTAGTTGGCTTCGCGGGGCTCGCCCAGGATGTTGGACGCGACCACCTCGCCCTGGTACTTGCCGACGTGGGTCAGCAGCCGGATGCCGGTGGCGTCGCCGATAGCCCACACATGCTCGGCGGCCCGCAGGTGCCCGTCGACCGGGATGCCGTGCTCGCTGGCGGTGACACCGACGGTTTCCAGGCCGAGCCCGGTGGTGCGCGGCCGCCGCCCGGTGGCGATGAGCAGGTGATCACCCTGTAGCTCGCGGCCGTTGTCGAGCTCCAGGACGTAGTCGCCGCCGCGGCGCTTCGCGGCGGTCGCGTGCACGCCGAGCTGAAGGTCGATGCCGTCGCGGCGGAGCACCTCACCCAGCGCGTGCCCCAGCGGTGCGGGCTCACGGGCGAGGACATGCTCGGCGCCCTCCACGAGGGCGACCTCGCCGCCGAGGCGGCGCACGGCCTGGGACATCTCCGCGCCGACCGGGCCCCCGCCGAGGATCAGCAGCCGCCGCGGGACGGACTTCATGCCCGTGACCTCGCGGTTGGTCCAGATACCCTCGAGCTCGCGCAGTCCCGTAACCGGCGGGATGACCGGGTCGGACCCGGTCGCCACGACGACATCACGGGCGGTGTAGGCCGTGCCGCCGACCTCGACCACGCCCGGCCCGGCGAGCCGGCCGTGCCGCGCAGCAGGTCGATACCCCGGCCCGCCAGCCAGCGCTCCTGGCCGGCGTCGGAGTAGTCCGACACCATGAAGTCCCGCCAGGCCAGGGCCTCGGTCACGTCCACCTGCGCGCTGGACGCCGCCTCCTGCGCGTCGTGCGCCGCCTCGCCCGGGCGCAGCAGCGTCTTGGACGGGATGCACGCATAGTAGGAGCATTCGCCGCCGACCAGCGCCCGCTCGACCAGGGCGACGCGCAGCCCGCCGTCGGCCAGCGCGCCCGCGCAGTGCTCGCCCGGTGAGCCACCGCCCAGCACGATCACGTCGTAATCGGTGCTCATGGGATGCCCCTTCTCCTCGGTCCGGGACCGGTCAGCGGCCCGGCAGGTCTTCCTGCTCCCGCTGCGCGTGCCACGCTTCCACGTGCTGCGGTTCCTTGTGCTGCGGGTGACGGGCGGCGGTGCCCCGGGCCACCGGAGTCAGGTCCACTGTTTCACGCTCGCGCAGCCGGGCGGCTGTTCGCGCCCGTGAGTCTCCCGGGCCCGTACCCGGGCCCGCGGGCCCGCGGCGTGGCGCCGGGGCCGGACCGGGGCTTACCGCGGCGCCGCCCCGGTTTCGTCCCTCGCGTCAGCACTCCGGCGACGGCTTTTCAGGGCCTGGTCAAGCTCACGGCGGGAGCTGATTCCGAGCTTCGCGAACACCTTGTGCAGGTGCCACTCGACCGTGCGGCTGCCGATGAACAGCTGCGCGCCGATCTCCGGGTTGGTTCGCCCCTCCCGGGCCAGCTGGGCGATTTCCTCCTCCTGGGGCGTCAGGCCGGCGCGGCCGCTCTCGCTGCGCTTGCGCACCCTTTCCCCCGTCGCCACGAGCTCCCGCCTGGCCCGGTCAGCGAACGCCTGAGCGCCCATGGACTCGAACGCCTCGAACGCCGGCCGCAGCTGGCGGCGGGCCTCGGCGCGCCGGTGCTCACGGCGCAGCCACTCCCCGTAGCTGAGCCGGGCCCGGGCCAGGTGGGCCGCCATCCGGGTCCGGCTGAGCAGCTCCACGGCCTCGCGGTACAGCTCGTCGGCTGCGCGGCCCCGGGACACCAGCGCGCGGGACCGCGCGGCGGCCCCGCGCGCCCAGTCGCTGCCGCTGGCCGCGGCGATCGAGGACAGCTGGCCGGCGGCGGCCGCGGCGCGCTCCGGCTGATCGCAGCGCACCGCCGCCTCCACCAGCTCGTACAGGGCCCACGGCGAGATCACGAGCTCGTCCGCGGCGCTGGCATCGTGGGCGGCCGCGGCGGCGGCTTGGTAGTGGCCGAGGCCGTTGCCGAGCACTGCCGCCGCGTACTCCGCGTAGGTCAGCGCCACGCCCTCGCCCCGGGCCGAGGCGCCCCGGGTGATCTCCACGGTCAGCTCCGCGGCGGCCGCCGCCTCTCCGCGCCAGGCGGCGAGCAGGAGCGGGACATAGGGCAGGGTGGCGGCCCGGATCCCCGGGTCGATGTGCTCACCCTCCGCCATCAGGGCGGCCGCGTGGCTAAGGTCGCCGGCCTGGATGTGGATCTCCGCGAGATAGTCGAGCGCGAACGGGAGCCAGCTGAGCGTGCCGTTCGCCCGGGCCAGCCGCACCTGGCCCGCCGCGAGCTCGAACCAGGCCTGGTCGTCCCACAGGTCCATCGCGACCATGTTGTAGCAGACGCTCAGCCAGTCCAGGTCCCTCGGCTGCGCGCGGTAGCGGCGCAGCGCCTCCCGGAGCGCGGGCGCGGCGGGCAGGTACCCCTCGGACAGCCGGAGAGCCAGGCCCCGCAGGAGCAGTGGCGCGTGCCCGGGCGATTCCGGTCCCGGCGGCGCGGATCTGGCCGCGTGAGCGACCCCGGCCGCGCCGCCGCCCTGGGCGAGCCGTCCCGCGTAGATCGCGGCCACGAGCGCTTCGAGATAGGTCTGCCGGGCCAGGTCCTCGTCCAGCGCCTGGAGCCGCCCGGCCGCCTGGAGCAGGAGCGGTGGCGCGTCGCTGCCCCGTCTCAGCGCGAACGCGACCCGGGCCCGCATCCGCTGGACGTGCGCGCGGCCCAGGTCGCTGAGCGGTCCCACGTCCGCCAGGGCCAGCAGGGCCTGCACGGCCGCGAAATCCCCCGTCGCGTACTTGGCCTCGGCCGCCGCGAGGGCCCGTGCGGCACGCTCGCCCGGGTCCGGGGTGAGCGCCACCGCGCGCTCCCAGAAGGCGGCGGCCGCCGCCACCCCGCCACGGCGCCGGGCACGGTCAGCCGAGCTGATGAGGTCGGCGGCCACCTCCTCGTCCGGGCCGGCGGTGGCGTGCGCGCGGTGCCAGGCCCGGCGGTCGGGGTCGGCCTCCGGATCAGTCACCGCGGCCAGCGCGCCGTGTGCGGCCCGCCGGTCCCCGGCGGCGGCGGCCCGGTATGCGGCGGAACGCACCAGCGGATGCCTGAAGCGCGCGTAGGCGCCGATGTTCAGCAGCCCGGCCTCCGCAGCCAGGTCGGCGGCCTTGATGTCCAGGCCGAGTACCTGAGCCGCACGCAGAACCAGGGTGGCGTCCCCGACGGGATCGGCGGCCGCGAGCAGGATCAGCCGCTGGGTGTCGTCAGGCAGTTCACGCAGGCGGTGCGCGTACTGTTCCTCCAGGCGCCGGGGCAGGTCACCCGCGTCCGGGAGGGCGAACCCGCCGGCCAGCTGGGCGGCGCCGAGACTGCGCCCGAACTCGAGCAGGGCGAGGGGATTGCCGTGTGTTTCCCCGATGATCCGCGCCCGCACGCTCTCGTCGAGCGGGCCCGGGGTGACCGTGGCCAGCAGGGCCCGGGCCGGCTGCTCATCCAGCCCGCCGAGGCGCAGCTCGGGCAGCCCCACCAGGTGATCGGGCGAGGCAACCGCGGTCCGGGCCGCGAACACCAGGGCAACCGGTTCCGCGAGCAGGCGCCGCCCGACGAATCCCAGGACCTGCGCCGAGGCCTGGTCGAGCCATTGCGCGTCGTCCACCACGCACAGCAGCGGCTGTTCCTCGGACGTCTCAGCCAGCAGGCTGAGCGCGGCCAGGGCGACGAGGAACCGGTCGGGGTTCTCTCCGGGGACGAGCCCGAACGCCACGCCGAGCCCGCGCCGCTGCGGCTCGGCCAGCAACCCGAGCCGGTCGAGCATCGGGCTGCACAGCTGGTGCAGCCCGGCGAAGGGCAGTTCCATCTCCGACTCGACGCCGATCCCGCGGACCACCCGGAAGCCGGACGCCTCACCCATCAGGTAGCGCAGCAGGGCTGTCTTCCCGATCCCCGGCTCTCCCCGTACCACCAGGACACCGCTCTGCCCGCTCCGCACGTCGGCCAGGAGCTGCCCCAGAACTTCCAGCTCGCTGGTCCGGCCGAACAACCGGGATGGCTGAGGCACGGCAGCACCAGGCGCTCAGCCCGGGCCGGCCGGGGTGCGCAGGGCACCCGCCGGGCGGAACGTAACAGCGTGCCGCCGGAACACGACCATGCCCCCACCTTTGCCTGGTAAGCCGGCCTGAAAGCTCGCATGACGCCTGTTCCAGGCTAACTTCCCGGCCGGACGAGCCGCAACGGGAGGCTGCGCGGGCCGCGGATCTGGCCCGCCGCCCAGGTCACCCGCGAAGGGTCCTGGAGGCTGAACACCGGGATCCGCTCGAGCCACACCTCGAGTGCGACCCGCAGTTCCATCCGGGCCAGATGCGACCCCACGCAGCGGTGGATCCCCAGGCCGAACGCGGCGTGGCGGTTGACGTCACGGTCGATGATGACCTCACCGGCCCGGTCGAACTGCGCCGGGTCACGGTTGGCGGCGGGGAACGACAGCAGGATCCAGTCGTCGGCCTTCATGTCCACGCCGTGCCAGTGCATGTCCCTGGTCACCAGCCGGGCCATGGTGACCGGCGCGTAGGCGCGCAGCAGCTCCTCCACCGCCGTCGGCAGCAGCCCGGGCTCGGCGACGAGCCGCTCGCGGTCGCCGGGGTGGCTGGCCAGGTGCCACAGCGACGCCCCGATCGCGCTCCAGGTCGTGTCGATGCCGGCGATGAGCAGCAGGGCCATCGTGCCGACGACGTGCGACGGGTCGAGCTTGCGACCGTAGAGTTCCGCGTTGATCAGGTAGCTGGTGAGGTCCGCGCGCGGGTGATCGAGGTGGTCGTTGACCTGCGCGAGCAGGTAGCCGAACAGCCTGCCGACCCGCTCGATGCGCTCGTCGGGAGGCAGGTTGATCCCCTCGAGCAGGTTCTCGACGAACTCACGGAACTGCGGGCCGTCCCCGGGCGGGAAACCGAGCATGTCGGCGATCACCCGGATGGGGATGTGCTGTGCGTACTCGTGGGCGGCGTCCACCACGTCCCGTCCCTCGAACCCGTCGAGCAGCGACTGGCAGAACGTCCTCGTCGCCGGCTCCTGCCTGCCGACCGCGGTCTTCGTGAACGCCGGGAGCAGCAGCTTGCGCGCGTCGTGGTGAAACGGCGGGTCGGAGGAGATGGGCGGTGACCCGCCGACCGGCGCCAGGTCCCGGGGCGGCCGGAAGTTGCTCAGGATGATCGACCGGGAGGAGAAGCGCTCGGTGTCGTAGGCGATCGCCGCCACGTCCTCGTACCGCGTCGGCAGCCAGGCGCCGCCGAAGCGCTCCGTGCGGGCGATCGGGCACCGCTGCCTCAGGTCGTCCTGGATGGGGTAGGGGTCGGCGGACCACTCGGGCTCGAGATGGGAGAAATCGGTCGCCCAGTCCGCGACCGGGCCGGTGATGATCTCGCTGCGCGTGCCGAAGGGCTGGTCCCCGTCCGGCTCCCGGATGTCCTGGCTGAACCGGTCATCGATGGCCATCTCAGGACCCCTCAGCCAGGGTGATCGCCCGCTCGGGGCAGTTAGCGGCCGCGAGGCCTGCCTCATGGTCCTGGCCGGGCGGCACCACGCCGTTGCCCAGCACCTTCCCGTAGCCTTCGTCGTCGTCGCCGAACAGGCCGGGGGCGATGTCGTAGCAGCGGCCGTGCCCTTGGCAGCGCCCGGGGTCGATCTGAACCTTCACGGTGCGGTTCCTGCCTGTGCTGCTGTTCCTGGTGCTGCCGGTGCGGCGGGGGCGTCGGGAGCCAGGGCGGCTGCCACCCGGGTGAGCAGCGCGCATAGAGCCCGGCGAGCCAGCCGGCGCGTTCGCCGACGTAATCGCGCATCGGGCGGGCGACATCCTCGTCCCGCCGGGCGGCCACGAGCGCCTCGACGGTGAGGTAGGCACGCGAAGTGCGCGTACAGTGCGCCGTTACTCACGCCCGCCGCCGCGGCGATGGTGGCCACCCGGGTGCCGTCGAACCCGTGCTCGGCGAACACGTCGGCGGCCGCGCGCAGCAGCCGTTCCCGGGTCTCGGCGGCAGTGACACCGGGGATACGGCCCATGAGTAAATTAGAAAAACGTTCATATCATTCGTCAAGGCCGGCCCCGGCCGGCCAGCGGAAGGCCGGCCGCGGGTGACAGGTACGACCCTGTCCCGGACGCTGCTCCCGGCGTTCTGCCGCACCCCGGCCGGGACGCCGGCGCCGGGCTTACTCCTCGACGAGGATCACCAGGGTCTCAGGGAGCACGCCGTCATAGGCCATCGCCTCGGCCATGGTCTCGGTCTGCATCGCCGCCATGACGGCGTCCATGTCGGCCACGTCCATGAGAACCGCCACCCGGTTCGGATTCTGCGGATCGGTGAACGTGCGGATGTTGGTCACCCCGAGCGGCCCGAAGACTTCCTCGCGCCGCGGCGACGACAGCCAGTGATTCTTGTCCTTCACATCGTGATGCGCGATAACAGTCGGCATGATTTCCCCCGGATGCTCGTGATCGTTGGTGACAACCTGCCCGACGTTACACCTGAGCGTTCCATTTCTGTACCCACGAAATTCTCCGTGCGGCCCACGAAACCCGCGCCCGCCGCAGGAATAGGGAGATTCCCGGGGATTTCAGGCGTAATTCCCCGGGTGTTCCCGCGCCGCGCCGCAACCCGCATAGCAGGTACGCGCCGCAACCCGCATAGCGGGTAAATAGGGCGGGGCGGGCGGCGGGGTCTGGCGGCCGGGCCTGGGGCCAGGTGCCGGGGCGAGTGGCCGGCGCGCACCCGGGATGTTCATGATCACGGTCAATAGGGGGCGCTATTGTCAACTATTGACCGTGGTCACGGTAGCTGCCACAGGCCCAGGCATGGGTTGCCTGACCATTCAATGTCATGCGTCACTCAGGACACTTTGTTCCCACGCGCCTGGCCCGCTATCGGTGGCACGCAGTAACGAGCACGTGACGCAGCATTGGGGGGCTGGTGGCGGCGGCCCCCGTAGCCTGCGGGCTGGCCTGGGTGAAGGCTGCCGTGACCGCTGGGACTCCGGGGCACGTATTGCGCTGTTCGGGGACAGATGGCCCAGGCGCACCGTATCCCGGCAGACGGGCACGGAGGTATTGTCTTAGGGAAGAACGGGGGAAAGGTGGCGTGCTCGCGTCTCTTGTTTAAGGAGGCCCTGAGAATTGCCCGTCGCCTCGAAAGGAGCTTCCCAGATTAGCGAGGACGCAATGAGCCAGCCCCGTTCTGCCGATGAGACCCGTGCTGGCGGCGTGCCCGCACAGCGCGGCGCGGCCCCGGCGCCACGGAACTGGCGGCTCGCCTGCCGCCTGGTCGTCCTGGTGGCCATTCCCACCCTCCTGGGCCTGGCGCTGACCGGGCTGCGGGTCACCGGCGCGGAGCGCAACGCACAGGCATATGGACAGGTCAGCCGCCTGGCAGGGCTCGGCCAGCAGGTCTCCGGTTTAACCCAGGCGATGGAGAATGAGCGGGCCGGCACGGCCGCGTTCATCGCGGCCGGCCGTCCCGCCGCGGGCCTCCCAGCCCTGCGCCGGCAATACGTGATCACTGACGGCTGGGCGGCCACCGTGCGCCGGCTCGTCCGCCAGGATGGCCACGGCAACCCGGCCCTGGCCCGGATCCAGGCCACGGTCCTGGGTGGCATCGCCGAGCTTCCGGGGCTGCGCCGCGACGCGGCGCAGGGCCAGACCTCCGCCCTGGACGCGATCAACGGGTACTCGGTGGCGGTGGCCAGCCTGCTCCCCGCCAACGACGGCATCGCCGCCGCGAGCGGCGACTCCACGCTCATCAACAGCGTGCGTGCGGTCGGCTCGCTGGCCAGGATGCAGGACCAAGCCGCGCAGCAGCAGGCCATCCTGGCCCTGGCGCTGGCCGGGGGGCGCTTCGGGCCTGAAACCCGGACCGCGCTGATGACCGCCCAGGCGCAGCAGGCCAGCGACCTGGCGTCGTTCCGCAATTCGGCGACCCGCGAGGAGAGCTGGGCTCTCGGCGAAACCCTGGCCAGCCCGCCGGCCAGCCAGGCCCGGGCGGTGGAGGAGCACGCCCTGGCCACCAGCACCAGCGGGCTGGCCCTCGGTGCCCCCGCCAGCCAGCAGTGGTCGGCCGGGATGTCCTTCACCGTCGGCTGGATGCGGCATTCCGAGCAGCAGCTCGCGTCCTGGATCACTGGCGACGCACGGGCGCAGCAGCGTTCCGAGATGCGGTCCGCGGTCATCACGGGCGGTGCCGCGCTGGCCGTCCTGGTCCTTATCCTCCTGACCACCATGATCATCATCAGGTCCATGCTGCGCGTGCAACGGGAGGCGGTGCTGCTGGCCGGCGAGGAAGCCCGGCAGCGGCGCAGTGTCAGCGCGATATCGGCCAGTTTCTTCCGGCGCAGTCATGCCCTGCTGGAGCGGCTGCTGCGGCTGATCGACAGCCTGGAGCTCAGTGAGGACGACCCGGGCCGCCTGGCCAGCCTGTTCCAGATAGATCATCTGGTCACCCGGATGCGGCGTAACTCGGACAGCGCGCTCGTGCTGGCGGGGCACGAGACATCGAGCGACTGGACCGAGCCGGTCAGCCTGGTCGATGTGCTCCGGGCGGCGGTGTCGGAGATTGAGCAGTACAACCGGGTCGTCCTGGACGTGCAGCTCGGTGACGCGGTAAGCGGGGAGGCCGTGGCCGACGTCGTCCACCTGCTCGCCGAGCTGCTGGAGAACGCCACCACGTTCTCGCCCAAGACGACCCAGGTAATCGTGTCCGGGCACCTGGCCCGGGGCGGCGGCCTGCTGGTCAGGATCGCCGACGCGGGAATCGGCGTGCCAGGGGACCACCTGGAGCAGCTCAACTTCCAGCTGGCCCACCCGCCCGCCGCGGACGGGGCGGTCACCCGGCACATGGGCTTGTTCGCGGTCGCGCATCTGGCGGCGCGGCACGGCATCACGGTCGTCCTGGCGCAGCCACCGGACGGTGGCACCACCGCCGAGGTGCACCTGCCGGCGGCGCTGATTTCGCCGGACGCCACGCCAGGCTGGCGCCGCGGCCCGGGCCAGGCTGGCGACGTGCTCCGGGCCAGGGCCGGCGGGGGAGCGGAGGCCGCAGACCCATTGTTCTCGGCCCCACGGTTCGCCGCCGGGCCAGAGCCTGCCCCAGGGCCCGAGCCCGGCTCGCCAGCCGGCGGCCTGCCCATTTTCGAGTCCGTCGAGCCCGAGTATGCCCATGGCCGCGACGGGAGCCGGGTCCCGGCCCGCGAGCCGCAGGCCGGGCCGCGGGCGCCCGCGCGGCAGGTCGCCGCGGATCCGGCGGGGATCACCGGCGACCAGCCGGCCGGCTCCGATCAGGGCTCACGCCAGGCCCAGGCGGCGGCCCTCGCGGACCAGGGCGCGAAGCAGCGCGCCCGGGATCACTGAGGTGAGCCGGCCCCTCGCTCAGCGGTTCCTGATGACCCTCCTGCGGTACGCGATGCTCCCGGCTCCGGCCAGGATCGCCGCTCCGCCGAGGGTGACGAGCAGGGTGTCCTGGAATCCGGCGGTGCCGCCGCCGCCAGTTTCCGGGGCTGCGGTGGGGAAAGCCCTGGCCGACTGGGTCGGCGTCGGTGTCGGCGTCGTTGCCCGCGAGGTGGTGGGGGGCGCCGATCCGCCGGCCAATCCGCTGGCCGACGCGCTGGCTCGACGCGCTGGCTGACGTGCTGGTGCTGCTGCCCGACGGGGAGGCGGTGGCCGTACCCGTGGACCGCCCGGTCGGGGTGGCCGTGCCGGTTCCGGTGGGCGAGCCGCCCGGGGCGAATGACGTCGGTGTCCCCGAGGGCGTCCCCCCGGTGCAGGCGGAGACCGACGCGGATGCGAGTACGGCGGCGCATCCGATAGCCATTAACCTCCCGCTGAGCCGCGTTCCCGCGATGGCTGAACGCATCTTCATAGCGCCTCCGCGTGCGACGGCAGGTGCCTGATCCGTTCCCGGTTCCGGCATCAGAAATCGTCCCCGGAACGGAAATCGCGTCGCTGGCCCGAGTACCGGCCGGGCCGGGCAGGTCGCAGAAAGCGCCGTCGGCCATAAAAGCAGGGCCCGCGGGCCGCACAGAGAGGCAATGGCTCGCTCATCACTGGGATATTAGGCTACGCGAGTAAGGCACCCAAGGGGAAGACGGGAGGGATGGCATTGGGGGAAGCGGAGCGCCAGCGCATAGCCGGGTTTCGCGTGGTCGTGTCCTGGCCGCAGAGCAGGTTTGCCCCTCCGCCCCGCCCCTCAGTGAACCCCCGGGCCCGCCTCGCCGGGCTTATCGGCCTTCTTCTCATCGTCGCCGGGGCCGCCGCGGTCGGTGTCGCGGTTGGCGCCCAGGACCACGCGCCGCAGCCTTCCCTGGCGGCCTCGGGCGCCATCGCGTCCGGCACCAGGGGCCGCGGGCCGTGGCTGCGCCGCTCCTTGCCCGTCTCCGTGGACATCCCCGCCATTGGCGTGCACTCGGAACTGCTCCGCCTCGGCGTCAACCCCGACGGCACGATCCAGGTGCCGTCGCTCTTCGGCCGGGCCGATGAGGCGGCGTGGTACAAGTACTCGGTCACCCCCGGCCAGTACGGGGCGTCGGTCATCGAAGGTCACGTGGACAGCCGCCAGGGGCCGGCCGTCTTTTTCCGGCTCGGGGCCCTGCACCCGGGAAACAGGGTCGTGGTCCGGCTCGCCGACGGGGTCACCGCGGTCTTCCGCGTCACCGGGGTACGCGAGTACGCCAAGTCGCGTTTCCCCGCCCGGATCATTTACGGCGCGTCCGGCCGCGCCGCCCTGCACCTGATCACCTGCGGCGGCGCCTTCGACTTCAGCACGGGCCACTACCTCAGTTCCACGGTAGTTTTCGCATCCCTCGTCTCATCACACCGGGCGGCCCTCGCCGCGCACGGCGCCTGAGCCGTTTATCGCCTCCGCGCGGCGTGAAATGAGAAACGGCCCGCCCCGTAATGAAGACGGCAATGGAAGCGCCGTTAGCCCCGGTCTTTCACGCCCGTGAGGTGCTGGCCCGAGGCGCTGCCCGGCGCCGATTCCCGGATCCTGGCTGGGCCGGGGCAGACTCTCCGGCCGGCCCTGGCCCAGCCCGGTCACCCGCATCGTCTGCCCGCGACAGGCCCGGCCTGGCCTGGCCACACCCGGCGTGGCCGCCAGCGGACACGGCAACGCCAG
This sequence comes from uncultured Actinomycetes bacterium, assembly GCA_963720645.1. Classification (GTDB taxonomy): domain Bacteria; phylum Actinomycetota; class Actinomycetes; order Streptosporangiales; family Streptosporangiaceae; genus RYN-230. Next base: position 246,416 of record CAVRFX010000001.1, read on the forward strand.
CGGCGAGCGCCGCTATCTTTACCCTGAGCCCCGCCTCGTGGCGGGAAGCCGGTCACGCCTCCGGGATAACTGGACCAGGCCCGGCCGCCGGGAGTTGACTTGTGACCAGATGACCAGATGTCCGCTGGTCCCGGCCGTCATGGGGTATGTCTGGGTTTAGGCAACAGCGCCGCGGATGTGGAGCGGGAGGAGAGGACCATGGGTGAGGACAGGGACGCCGACCTCGCCGACACCTTCGCGGAGGTGGGCCGGCGAGTCGGGCAGGCCGTGTCCGATGCACTCGACCGCGTGCGGCCGGCTTTTCGATGCGCTGGCGGAGGTGGCGAACCGTCCTGACGTGCGGGCGGTGATCGAGCGCGCCGAGAAGGTCATGCGGCGGCGGCCCTGCCTCTGCTTCTGCTCACGGGCTCATCCGGCTGACCGCGGAATCTGCGAGGTGCTCGACGCGGTGATCACCGCTCAGTTCAGCTCGGAGTGGCTGGGTGAGATCGACGTGCCGTTGTGCGCCCCGTGCGCGGCGGCCCGGGCCGCACACGACTTCACGGGGGCCCGGCCTGACCCTCCGGGTGCAGCCTGAGCAGGCTCAGCGCTGCAGGCCATCCCACGACCATCGCGGGATGCTCATGCCCCCGGGAACCTCGTCCGCGGACTCGTGGTACCGCGACATGGTCGTCGTCGTGGCCCAGGCGAAGTAGTCGTGCAGCACCTGCCGCAGCGGCCCGGTCTCGGCCAGGCCCGCGTCGTGCATCGCCTGGTCGAAACAGGCGATGGCCCGGCGGTCCATCTCCTCGTGCGGGCCGTTCCCGCTGTGCATGCGCACGACGGTGGTCTCGTCCCCGTAGATAGCCGAGTAGGTGGCCGGGCCGCCCAGGGCCTCGGCCCAGTAGGCGGCCAGCCGCTCGGTGTGCTGCGGATGAAATCCGTGGCTGAACGCGTGGCTGACCAGGTCGTCGGCCATCACCCGGGAGTGCCAGGCCCCGGCCAGCCGGAGCAGGCCCGCACGTCCGCCCGCGGCCTCGTACACGCTCTGCATCACCCCAGGATGCCAGGCGCCGGGGGTGCGGCTCATGGCACGCACCCGCGGCCTGCTGGCGCGGACGGGTGGTGGCAGCAGGTGATGGCGGGCACCATGGGACCGGTGACCGACCGTGCGATGGTGAGCCGATGGCTGGCGGGCTATGAGGCCGCCTGGCGGGCGCCGGGGACCGACGGCCTCGGGGGCCTGTTCAGCGGGGATGCCACCTACCTGCAGTCCCCGTACGAACAGCCAGTGGCGGGGCTGGACGCGATCAGGCGCATGTGGGACGAGCAACGGGACGGGCCCGGCGAGGTCTTCACCCTGGCCACGGAGATCCTGGCCGTCGACGGGCCGATGGCGGTGGTCCGGGCCGAGGTCCAGTACGGGGACCCGCCCCGCCAGGAATACCGCGATCTGTGGGTCATCCGGCTCCGCGAGGACGGGCGCTGCACCTGGTTCGAGGAGTGGCCGTACTGGCCGGGGCGGCCCTATTCCGCCCGCGACGGCAATCCCTGAATGCCTGCCGCCTGGTCCGGCCCTCCGGACCAGGATTCCCGGCCCATAATGAGACGCTATGACGACGACCCGGCGCATGCTGGCGCCATTGCGCCCTGCCGCCCGCTTCCTCACCGGCTCCACCTACGCCCTGCTCGGCTTCGACGCGCTACGGGAGCCGGGCGGGCGCGTGGACCTGGCCGCGGGGGTCCTCGCCGCGGTCCGCGCGAAGATCCCGCTTCCCGCCGACGACGAGGTGGTGGTGCGGGGAAACGCCGCCGTGCAGGTGCTGGCCGGCGCCTCGCTGGCGCTGGGGCTGGCCCCGCGGCTGTCCGCCCTGGTCCTGGCCGGCTCGCTCATCCCCACCACGCTGGCCGGTCACGCGTACTGGACGATCGAGGACCCCGCGGCCCGCAAGATGCAGCGGATCCACTTCCACAAGAACATGGCCCTGATCGGCGGGCTGCTGTTCGCCGCGCTCGACCAGCCGGAAGCCCGCCGGTAAGGCCGCGTCCCCGGGCCGGTTCCGGGGACTCCGCGGCAGGCAGCGCCGTCAGCGGGCGTGAGCTGGTGACATGTCTGCCTGGAGGCGTTCCAGGGTGCGCCGGCCCATCCGGCTCATGGCCGGGTTGCTCCGGGCGTAGTACCAGACCGCCCCGATGGCCTGCTCGAAGGCCCACGCCTTCCCGCGTTCCCACTCGAGATCATCGCACCCGAGATCGCCCCGGAGCACCTGCCGCGGACCCGGCTCGAGCAGGTGCCAGGCCGCCACCAGATCCAGCGCGGGGTCAGCCGGCCCAGGCTGCCGGCATCGATGACACCGGCCAGGCGCCCGCCGGATACGAGCACGTTGCCGGGAATCAGATCACCATGGCTCATCACGTCACCGCCCGGGCCGCGAGGCAGCCCGCGCAGCCCGTCCCACATCCGGCGCAGCCGCGGCACGTCCAGGAGCCCCCCGCTGCGGGTGAAGCAGGTCTGCACCCAGGCATCGTGGGACCGCAGGTCCCCTCCGCGGCCTGAGCCGCGGAACGTCCGGCCCCGCGCGGGGATGGCGCGCACTCCGCCGATGAACTCGGCCAGGTCACCGGCGAACGCCATGGATTCGCCCGGGTCCTGCGCTGTGGCGGTCACCCCGGGCACCCAGCTCTGCACCAGCCAGGGAAGCGGATAACCCGCGCCGGGTTCGCCGATGGCCACCGGCTCGGGGGTGGCGAACCGTGTGCGCCCGGCCAGCTCGCGGCAGGCTTCGGCCTCGCGCCGCAGCCGCCGCCGGATGGCCCCGGCCGCACCTGGTTCCAGGGCGAAGCGGGCGGCGAGCTGCCCGCCGATGCGGAAGATGGCGTTGACGGTCCCCTCCGAATCCACCGCCCTGATGGCCAGGTGCCGCCATTGCGGAAACTGCTCAACACCAGCTCGCGCACGAGGCCGGCCGGCACCGTCAGCTGGCCGGGATGCATGTCCACCTGGCCAGGCTCCCGTGCTGCGATCCGCGGCGGCAACCGGGTTTCGGCCGTGGCCGTCCGTATGGCCCCGGTGTCATTCGCTGATGCGGGAGGCTACCGGCAGGCATCGCTACGGGAGGGGTGGCATCATGCGCGCTGTGCGTCACGGCCTGGGCGGGGCGGGGGTCCTGGGCGCCATCCTGCTGCCCGTCGCCAGCCTGACCGCCGCGTGCTCGCAGGCTGCACCCCCCGCGCGGCCCCGCCCGCGTCCGCCGCCGCGGCGGCCGCGCCGGAACCGGCGGCTCCGGCGGGCTCGTTCCCCAGCTGCGCGCTCAGTCGCCGGTCTGGTCGTCCGTTTCCGCGCCGGGGGCGTTGGTCTTGACCGACTCGATCCCGTTGAGCGCCGAGTCCTTGCGCTCGTAGGCCTCGCTCGTTGCGATGACCTGCCCATTGCCGGCTACCAGGTTGAAGTGGTACTTCCCGCTGGAACCCTTCTTCAGGACGAACTTGCCCGCCATGCTGCCTCCTCGCTGAGAGCCATGAGCCTGCCAGGATCATGTTCCCGGAAGCCCGCCCGCTATCCATCGGATGGACGCCAACCTTCAGACGGCCCGGCACGATGAATATGCCCGAATCTGCCCGCCCCGGCATCACCCCCGCCGGGTGGGCGGTGCAGGCCCGGTCAGGTCACACTCGGCGGCTTCGGCTGGTGCTGGGCCTGGCCAGGGTTCCACCCGGGGATGGATCCGCCCGGCAGCACGTAGAACCTGAAGGACAGCACCTTCGTGACGCCGTGGCGGTTGACGTAGGAGTCCGTCATCTTCCGGTACGACGGCTGGCCGTTGTGCGTCACGAGGTCCTGGAGGCGAACCGTGACCGGGTACGTGGTCGCGTGCCACCCGGAGATCGGTCCTGGCTGCGGCCAGTAGAGGTCGAGCTGGCCCACGGCCAACGCCCGGGGACCACCCCAGTTCCGCCAGGTCAGCTGCCGGGCAACCGGCGCCCCGCCCATGCCCACGTAGATGCGCACCGGGCGCTGAACCATCCCGGACCAGCCGACCGAGTCTGATTGCACCCGCACCGGGACGGCAGCCGTGCTGGCCGGGCCCGCCGTGACCGGGCGGGCGTTCGTGCCCGGCCCGCTGCAGGCCGACAGCCCGGCGGCGAGCACGGCGGCCGCGACGATGCCCAGGATCCTGGATGTGCTGGCCAACTGACGATTCACCCCCCGTCCCCTTAAGGACACGCCTTCGAGGAGCTCCACGCAAGGGCCAGAAGGGCCCGGTCCGATCACCGGGCGCTGCACCTGAAGGCAGGAGCCGGTGGTCAGCATGGCCGGGGGCTGCGAGCGGGCCACCTGAATTTCCGCATTACCGGGAAAAGAGCGTTATTTTGAATTTAAGCGCTTTTCCTGAATTGAGACTTTTTACCCCGGTTGATCCGGCCCGGGCTGCGCTATGCCGTTGTGCCCGGATCACCCGTGCCGGGCCCGGCTGACGAACTGGTCCTTGTTCACGAGCACCCGTTCCAGGGTGCCCGCGCCGACGACCGTGTCTTCGTCATCTGGTGACCCCGGCGGCGGCTTCTGCCTCGCGATGAACCCGAAAACGAGCCGCTGGCCCTCCACTTCGGTCAGCTCGGCCTCCACGACGACCTCTGACCCGACCGGGCTGGGCCGCTTGTGCTCGAGGGCCGCCCCGGTGCCGACCGAGGTCAGGCCTGCTTCCAGGCTCGGGCCTATGGCGGCGACCGCCGCCGCTTCGGCGAGGGCGAGGAGGCGTGGGGTGCCAAGAACGGGCACGTCACCACTGCCCAGCGCCATCGCGGTATCGGTGTCCGCGACGACGATCTGCACGAAAGAAAGCAGCCCGGGTGCCAGCGCCATCCTCGTACCTTAGTGGCCGGGGATCCTGCTTCCGCCGCGGTGTGCGGAGAGAACGTCCAGGCCGACCCCGGCCGGCCTGGACGTCATGATCAGGCGAGGTCGAACCGGTCGAGGTCCATCACCTTGGCCCACGCCGCGGCGAAGTCGTGCACGAACTTCTCCCTCGCGTCATCGCTCGCGTAGACCTCGGCGAGCGCGCGCAGCTCGGAGTTCGACCCGAAGACCAGATCGGCCCGGCTGCCGGTCCACTTGAGCGCGCCCGTGGCCGCGTCGCGGCCCTCGAACGTGCTCGCGTCCCCGGCGGCCGGCTTCCAGGTCGTGCCCATGTCGAGCAGGTTGACGAAGAAGTCGTTGGTCAGCGACCCGGGGGCCGCGGTGAAGACGCCGAGGGGCGACTGCTGGTAGTTCGCGCCCAGGACGCGCAGGCCACCGACGAGGACCGTCATCTCGGGGGCGCTCAGCGTGAGCAGGTTCGCCCGGTCGAGCAGCAGGTACTCGGCTGGCAGCTGGCTGTCCTTGCCGAGGTAGTTGCGGAACCCGTCTGCCTTCGGCTCGAGCGCGGCGAACGACTCCACGTCGGTCTGCTCCTGCGATGCGTCCGCGCGGCCAGGCGTGAAGGGAACCCGGACGTCGAAGCCGGCGTCCCTGGCGGCCTGCTCGACCGCCGCACCGCCGGCGAGCACGATCAGGTCGGCGAGCGAGACCTGCGTGCTGCCCGTGTGGGAGGCGTTGAAGGCCTGCTGGATCCCTTCCAGGGTGCGCAGCACCGTGGCCAGCTGCTCGGGCTCGTTGACCTCCCATCCGCTCTGCGGCTGCAGGCGGATCCGCCCGCCGTTGGCGCCGCCGCGCTTGTCGCTGCCCCGGAACGACGAGGCCGCCGCCCACGCGGTGGACACGAGCTGGGGCACCGTCAGGCCCGAGTCGAGGACCTGGCCCTTGAGGAAGGAGATGTCCTCCTCGCCGATGAGCTGGTGCGTCACCGCGGGGATGGGGTCCTGCCACAGTAGCGTCTCCGCCGGGACCTCCGGGCCCAGGTAGCGGACGACCGGGCCCATGTCACGGTGGGTCAGCTTGAACCAGGCCCGGGCGAAGGCGTCCGCGAACTCGGCCGGGTTCGCGAGGAAGCGCCGCGAGATCTGGTCGTAGACCGGGTCCATGCGGAGCGACAGGTCCGTCGTCAGCATCGTCGGGGGGCGCCGCTTCGACGGGTCGTGTGCATCCGGGACGGTCCCCGCCCCGGCACCGTCTTTCGGCTGCCACTGGTAGGCGTCGGCCGGGCTCTTGGTCAGCTCCCACTCGTACCCGTACAGGGTCTCCAGGAAGCTGTTGTCCCACGTCACCGGCGTAGGGGTCCAGGTGACCTCGAGACCGCTGGTGATCGCGTCCCCGCCCTTGCCGGTGCCGTAGGTGCTCTTCCAGCCGAGGCCCTGCTGCTCGAGCGGGGCGGCCTCCGGGTCGGGGCCGACGCTGTCCGCCGGGCCCGCGCCGTGGGTCTTGCCGAACGTGTGGCCACCGGCGATCAGGGCCACCGTCTCCTCGTCGTTCATCGCCATCCGGCGGAACGTCTCGCGGATGTCGCGGGCCGCCGCGACCGGGTCCGGGTTGCCGTTCGGGCCCTCCGGGTTGACGTAGATGAGACCCATCTGCACCGCGCCGAGGGGCTCCTCGAGCTGCCGGTCGCCGCTGTAGCGCTCATCGTCAAGCCAGGTGGTCTCGGGACCCCAGTAGACGTCCTCGTCCGGCTCCCACACGTCCGCGCGGCCCCCGCCGAAGCCGAAGGTCTTGAAGCCCATCGACTCCAGGGCGACGTTGCCGGTGAGGACGATGAGGTCGGCCCAGGAGAGCTTCTGGCCGTACTTCTTCTTCACCGGCCACAGCAGCCGGCGGGCCTTGTCCAGGCTGACGTTGTCCGGCCAGCTGTTGAGCGGCGCAAAGCGCTGCTGGCCGGCGCCGGCGCCGCCGCGGCCGTCGCTGATGCGGTAGGTACCCGCGCTGTGCCAGGCCATCCGGATCATGAGCGGCCCGTAGTTGCCGAAGTCGGCCGGCCACCAGTCCTGCGAGGTCGTCAGCACCTCCGCGATGTCCCGCTTCACGGCCGCGAGGTCGAGGGTCTTGAACGCCTCGGCGTAGCTGAACTCCTCGCCGAGCGGGTTGGCCACGGCCGGGTTCTTCGCGAGAATCTTCAGGTTGAGCTTGTTCGGCCACCACTCACGGTTGGCGTCCCCCATGGTGGGGTGGGTAAGGCCGTGCACGACCGGGCATCCCCCGCTCTCCGTTGCCCCGGCCTCGGGGGTCGCGCTTTCGACGACTACTGGATCATGGTTCTCAGTCATGAGCATCCTTCCGGGCTAGACGGATCACGGCGAGGGATTGCGGGCGGTGGAAGTACGGGCGGCGGAGCAATCGGGGCACAGGCCCCAGTAGATGACCTGGGCCTCGTCGATCGAGAAGCCGTGGTCGTCGGACGCGGTCAGGCAGGGCGCCTCGCCGACCGCGCAGTCGAAGTCGGCGACGACACCGCAGGAGCGGCACACGGCATGGTGGTGGTTGTCCCCGACGCGTCCCTCGAACCGGGCCGGGCTGCCGGCCGGTTCGATGCGGCGTACGAGTCCCGCCGCGGTCAGCGCGTGGAGAGCCTCGTACACGGCCTGAAGGGAGATATGGCCGATGCGATCGCGCACTCCGGAGGTGATCGCCTCCACGCCGAGATGGTCACCGCTGCGCACGGTTTCGAGCAGTGCGACCCGGGCGGCCGTCACCCGCAGGCCAGCGCGGCGCAGCTCCTCGGCCGTCGTCAGAGGCGGGGGTGCGGTCACGCTGCCCAACCTACCGTCATAAACACGAACAGTTCAAGACAACGAATGCCTTAGGTTTAGTGCCGCGCCAGGCAGCCTTCGCAGCTCAGGGTGCACATCGTGCGGATGACCGGTCAGATCTCACCCGTTCCGCCGGATGAACCACTGCTGCGCCTGGTGACCCACGCCCTGATCAAGGCCGCGGGTGCATGACCAGTTGCTGCGGAAGCGGGTCGGGTCGTTCAGGTCCGTGCTCTCGAGGAGCTGGCCCTTGATGAGCTGGGTCACGATGAGGCCGAACTTGTGGGCCTGCAGGTAGCGGAGGAACCGCGGGGCGGACACCGGGGCGTTGTCCCAGCATGCCCACGGTGCGCGGGGCCGGGCGTAGTCGGCCCACTCACCGTCGAGCACGGGAGCATGCCCGCCGTTGGCGAGGTAGCCGAACTCCGAGTCCCACGTTCCGGGCTGATGCGGTGCCGGGGGGCGGTGCTCGCTGTATTCGAGGGGCCCGTCGCCGGTGATGTGGTAGCGCCACGCCCCGCTCAGGGTGGACCCCGCGCCGATCCCCTCGACCCAGAACAGGTTCGACGCCCGGGCGCGGACGTAGTCGGCCAGGGCCTGCATCCCGAGGTAGTGGTGACCGTGGCACACGCCGCCGTAGTGCCAGAACGCCCAGCCGCACGCCGCGTGCTGCTCCGGCTCGTTGTAGATGTCGAACACGACGTTGGGATCTTTCCCGAAATGGGAGGCGAGGGAAGCCCAGAAGGCCTCGCTGCGGTGGGTCGGCATGGACTCCAGCAGGCTGTCGCCGTCAAGCTGCCACTGGAGGTTCAGCACCACGACCAGGCCGCGGCGCTCCGCGAAGTGCACTTCGGTCGTGACCGCGGAGAGGAACGCCTGGTTGATGTGGCCGGTGATGCTGACCAGATTCGCCTGGCGGACCTGGAACCGGACCGTGTTCGCGCACCAGTCATCCGCCGCGGCGCTGATGTCCGCTTCGTCCTGGGCCAGGAGGCTGGCGTAGCGGGTGTGAGCCAGCCCCACGATGCTGATGCCGTAGGGGATGTACCGCCCGGTGGGGCCGCGGACGACCGTCCCGCTGACGTGAAAGGGCCCGCGCTCGTGATGGCAGGTCGCGGCCTGGGCGCTCGCACTCGATCCGACCACGCCAAGCGCCACCGAAAGGGTGACCGCCAGGGCGGTGGCGGCGGACGCGATGCCGCGACCTCTCATCTGATACCTCCGGTCGGCAATCCCAGGTCGGTACGTCGGCAGGTACAGACGATCTCGTCTCCGCAGGCTGCGCTGTGCAGCTGCCCCCCGGGCGCCCGGCTGTCTGGCATGAATCGTAGATGTCCGCGATCTTGCCCGGGCATGAATACCTGGTCAAAGCCGTCACATAGCGTCAAAGCACCGGCCTGCTTTTCTTGCGGCCTGAAGGCTGGAGCAGCGGCTACGCTGGGCGCGCGGGCCGGGGCTGATCGCGTGCTCTGATCGCGTGCCCGGTCCTGATGGCCGCCGCGCCGGGTGCATCCTCGACGGGAGTCTTGCCTCATGAGCGTCTCCGGGCCGGAGCCTGCCCAGGCTGCGGGGTGCGCGGCGGCTGCGCCCGGGAAGGCGGGTCCGGCTGAGGATCCGCGGCTGCCCTGGCAGGGAAAGCCGCGGGCTGCGGACATCCTCTGCTGGCTGGGCATCGTGCTCAGCGGCCTGTTCTACTGGCTCCTGCTGCCGTTGCGGGTATCGCTGATCGGCACTCACCCGGTGGTGGCTGAGCTGCTGAACGGCAGCATCGAATCCATCATCTCGGCCGCCGCGTTCGCCAGGGCCGGACACGGGACACTGGCCGTGGTGGTGCTGGCCGCGGTTCCGGGCCTGATGAAATTCGACGTCCTGTACTGGTGGGCCGGGCGGCTGTGGGGCGAGCGGTTCATCATGGCCCTGCCCGGGAACCGGCGCGCGGCCAGGCACATGGCGCGCGTGCAGCGGGCCGGCCGCAAGGTCACCTGGCCAGCCGTGGTGGCCAGTTCCTTCCTGCCCATCCCCAGGGCGATCGTTTTTGTCGTAGCTGGCTGGGCCGGGATGAGGCTGGCCGTGTTCCTCCTCCTGGATCTGATCGGCGTGCTGCTGTGGGCCGGCCTTCTGGCCGGGCTGGGGTACGCCCTGGGACATCACGCGGTGGTCGCGGCCACGACCATCTCCCGCTACAGCTGGTGGTTCACGATCGGCATCGTGGCGCTGAGCGTGCTATCCGTGGTGCGCTCGCGGCGCCGGCCGACGGTGATCGCCACGGCTCCGGGGGCTGCCGGGACGCCGGCGGAGTCCGTGGAGCCCTAAAGACCCGGTGTTGCCCGATACGACCTCGCTGCCAGCCGGAACTCACCGGCGCTGCTACCCGCGAGTTCCCCGTGAGCGCCGCGGCCGGCTGCTCAGGCGCGGCCGGTCGCGGCCCACGCGGTAGCGCTGATCTCGACCGGCCCTGCGGGCAGCTGGCGCCGGCATTGGTCACGCAGCGCCGACCGGCGGTCCGGGGACAGGGACGCCACGTAGGCCCCGGCCGGGCCGACGCCGAGGGTGAACGGCTCCCACCACCGCTCGAAGCTCGCATGGCGAACCCGGACCGTCAGCGTGGTGACCTGCGTCCCGCCGAACCCGGCCCGCGCGAACAGCCTGGCCAGATCGCCCTCACGGACACCGGCCAGGCCCGACTCGTCGTCGGCCGCCGGGTCTATCTCGCGAACCGCGGACCAGAATGCCGCCAGCGGGCCACGGCCGCCGGCGTGATCCCACACGCATGCGCACGCCACCCCGCCGGGCCGGGTAACCCGGGCCATCTCCCGCAGTCCCAGCACCGGATCAGCCATGAAATGAACGACCAGCTGCGCCATCGCGGCGTCGAAGGTGTCGTCGGCGAACGGCAGGTCCTCAGCCGCGCACTGCCGGACGTCTACCCCAGGCAGCCGCGCCTGTACCGCGGCGGCGAACGGCGGTGAGGGTTCCACCGCACTCACCACGGCCGCCCGGCTGACCAGCTCAGCCGTAAGCGCGCCAGGCCCGCAGCCCACATCCAGCACCCGCAGCCCCGGCCCGATCCCGGCAAGATCAGCAAAGGGCACCGCCAGCAGCTCCGAATACTGGCCCATGAACCGCATGTAGGCATCTGCGCTGACATCGAAGCTCACCCCGGCAACCTACCCACCGCCGCGGCTGCCGGCCACAAGACGGGCCGCTCACCCACGACACCAGCGCCCACCGCTGCTGCCCGATAGCGCGCGTCGCGGGCAGGCCGGCGCAGGTGTCAGGGGCCGGGGACCCGTCCCACGATCCAGCCGAATTCGGAGGCGACCCGGACGCCGGCACCTTCGGTATAGAGCGGGCGGAAGGCCTCGCTGATCGCCTCGGCGAACCGGTCGTAGCCAGCCGCCTGCAGGGCTGGCCACGCCGGGCCGCTGGAGGCGAGCGCCCGGGCCGCAAGGTCGAGGTCAGGCCACTCGTTGACGACCTGTGCTGCTCCCCGGTCCACGAACTCCAGGCCCGCGTCGGCGAGCATCTGCTCGGCCACGCCGGGCCGCCCGGTATCACCCTGATTGAGGGTGGCATCGACGTGGCTGGGCGGCGACAGCTCCAGCAGCGCTGCGAAGAACGGCAGCAGGCCAAGCCGCTTGGGCGATCCCCAGAAGCTGAACCCGGCCAGGCCGCCCGGGCGCACCACCCGGCAGGCCTCGCGCAGCGCGGGCTCGCATCCCTTCCAGATCCCGTTGAAACTCGTCGCCACGTCGAACTGGTCATCGTCGAACGGCAGCGCGAACATGTCGCCGACCCGGAAGTCCGCGTCAGGTGTGCGCGCCCGGGCGATCGCGATCAGCGCCTCGGAGGCGTCCAGCCCGGTGACCGCGGCCCCGCGGCCTGCTGCGACGCTCGCCGCGTATCCGGAACCGCAGGCGATGTCGAGCAACCGGGTCCCTGGGCCCACGCCAGCCCGGTCAAAAAGCGCATCGTTGGCCCGCCGCGCGTAGGGCTCGACCAGATACGCCCAGTCCCTGGCCCGCGCGCCCCAGGCCTGGCCCGATTCGGTCCACCCCATCGGCCTTCCCCCCTGCACGGATCCGCCCAGCTCGCCGTGTGACCCTCACAGTGTGGTCCTGAAGCCAGCATCGGGGAACCCGCGGTGTGTGGCCGGCCAGCGGATCTCGCCGCATCTCCTGGCGTGCCGCCACTCACCGGCCGCGAGCGATGATCGCCCGCGCTTCCTGCTCGGACATCGGCGGGCCGAGCACCGGCTGGCCGGTCTGGCCAGCCACGTTGTTCATGGCCGCGTAGTCAAGCGATGCGGGATCTGGCTGTGGCTGATCACCTGGAATGCCGACGCGGCGGATGAAGGTGAGGAATGAGTCCGCATCGTGGGTCTGCAACAACACCGCTTCCTCGGTGCCGACGTTGCTGAGCGCATGCGGCACGCCTTTGGGCAGCGAGACGTAGTCGCCTGTGCGGGCGACGAAGGTGTCGTCACCGCAGCGCATGGCCAGCTGCCCGCTGAGGAGGTAGAAGCTGTCGTCAACGTCGTGATGCACGTGGAGTGGCGCGGCTGCGCCCGGCCCGACGTGGTGCTCGATGATGACCGGGACCACGCCCTCGGGTGAGCGCAAGACAGCCTTGTCGCCGTAGAACCAGTAGGCCTCTCCCTCGCCGTTCGCGGTCTTGGCTGCGCGGCGGCCCGTGGTTGAGCTGCGTGTCATGGTTTCCTCCGGATGGGGTCTGATGCCGTGCCGTGAACGTGCAGGCGCAGCCCGCTGAGCAGGCTGCGGATGGCGAGTTCGATCGCGTCGGCGGCCTCGGTGGCGTCCATATCGCAGAGGCTCCGCAGCAGGTCCCACGAAGCGGCTGAGTACAGGACCTGCAGCGCCGCGGTGGCGTTGGCGCGGGCCTGCGGCGGCGCGCCGGGGACCGCGTTATCGACGCAGGCCTGGAACATCGCGCGCCGCATCGGCTGCTGGCGGCGCCGGACCTCCAGGCCCTGGGGGGAGTGGAGCATCGCCTGGATGAGGGGCGCGTCAGCGCCGAACCCGGCGAAGGACTCCCGCATCGCCGCGACCAGTTGCTCCTCGTCCCGGGCTGCGAAGTCAGCGTGGGTGAGACGCTGCACGATCCAGTCCCACAGCGCGGCCTCGAGGTCTTCCTTCTTCGGGAAGTGCCGGTAGACCGTCCGCTCCTGGACCCCGGCCTCGGCGGCGACGGAAGCGTAGGTCAGGTCGGCACCCCGGTGCATCAGCGCCACGCAGGCCGCCACGATCCGCTCCCGCGTGGCTGCCGCCTGCGACGCGCGCAGCGGAGAGTGGTAGGCCCCCCTCGCCTTCATGCCAGTGACACTGACATGAAGTACGTCAGGCTGTCAAGGAACGTTGGCCAGCGGAGTAGGCTCGCTGACGTGACGGACGGGATCTCCCGCCCGGCGGATAGGGGGAGGCGCGGTGATTGGCGTCAATGTCACCTTTGACTACGCCAGCGGCTTCGATCGCGAGCGGATCATCAAGGTCGCTGAGAACGCCCGGGCGATGTTCGAGGGCCTGCCAGGCCTGCGGTTGAAGGTCTTCACCGTCAACGCGGACATGCAGCACGCGGCAAACTTCTACATCTGGGACTCCGAGGAAGCGGCCAGGGGTTTCTTCACCGACGAGCTGCGGGAGCAGATTACCGGTCTGTACGGTGTCGCGCCCGCCATCGAGTTCGTGGAGATCGCCGAGCTCGTCAACAACTCCCGGCCTTAACCCAGGCTCCGCGGCGCCTGTCCTGGCCTCGTTCGCGTATGTGTGCTGGGGTGGCCTGGTGGATGCCGTACAGATCGCCCGGCGGTTTGGCCTTGGCGGGGCGGCGCGGCTGTCGGACGGGCCGGTCGCGCGGGGCAAGCAGGGACTTGTGTGGCGGCTGGACACCGCCGACGGCAGCTGGGCGGTGAAGGTGCCGTTTCACGAGTCCGGTGAGGGCGAGGTGCGCCCGGCGGCCGCGTTCCAGGAAGCGGCCTGCGCCGCCGGCATGCCGGCGCCGCAGGTGCGGCGCACCACCGAGGGGTGCGTGTTCGCCACCTGCGAAGGCACGCAGGTCAGGGTGTACGAATGGGTGGATCTGCAGGCCCCCGACACCGGGATCGACCCGGAGCAGGTCGGCGCGGTCGTGGCCGCCATTCACCGGGTATCAGCCACCGACCCCAGCCCGCCGGACCCGTGGTATCACGAACCCATTGGCGCCGGGCGCTGGGACCAGCTGGCCGGGCAGCTGCGTGAGGCGGGAGCACCTTTTGCCCGGCGGCTGGCCGAACTGCGCGATGAACTGGTCGCGCTGGAGTCCTGGATCGAGCCTCCGGACATGCTGCAGACCTGCCACCGCGACCTGTGGGCCGACAACGTCCTGGCGACCGCGGAGGGCGGAATGTGCGTCATCGACTGGGAGAACAGCGGCCCGGCTGACCCGAGCCAGGAACTCGGGTGTGTCCTGTTCGAGTTCGCCCGCACCGACCCGGGCCGGGCCCGGGCGCTGGCCGGCGCCTACCGCCAGGCCGGCGGGCCGGCGGCAGTGAACCGGCGCGGGCATTTCTCGATGCTCATCGCGCAACTCGGTCACATTACCGAGGCGGCTGCCACCGACTGGCTGACGCCCAATCCCCGCTCCCCGCAGCGCGCCGACTCCGCCGCGTGGATCGGCGAGGTTCTCGACGAACCGCACACGCGTGAACTGCTCGCCGCCATCCTGGCCGCGGCCGGATGGGTGGTGATCGCCGACGCGGGCGACCGCAGACTGCGCCGGGCCAAGCGCGCGAGAACTTAGCCGGCCCGGTTGATCAGCGTCGCTCAGCCGGAGTCATGCCGGGTGGGTTCGGCCCGGCGGCCCGGGCGACGAAGGCGTGCCAGGGCAGCACCGATGAAGAGCGCGGCACCGAGCAGAACCGACAGGAAACCGAGGCCGCCAAGGCCGACCGCCGCCAGTGAGCTGGGGGAGCTGTCCGAGGACGAATGATCGGCGATGAGATAGGCGACGAGCATGCTGGCCACGATGCAGGCGCCGCCGAGGCTGGCCAGGGTGACCGCCAGACGTACGGTCAGTGACCGGCCTGCGCGTGGTCCGGGAATGCCCATGCCCTCACCGTAGGCGGCCTAGCGGAGCGCGGTAAGTAGTTCGGTATAGGCCTGGACATAGCGGTCAACGTCGGCGCGGGTGGCAGGAATGGGGACGGTGGGGCCTGCCCCGGGGAGGGCTTCCCAGATCCCGCGGTTGGCGAGCCAGATCCGGATGAGCCGGGTGAGCTCGTCATCGGTGAGCGCGTATGCCTCCGCGCCGGTGCGCGGTTCCGGTCCGTACCACTGGCCCGAGCGGGGCCCGAGCCGGATCACCGTCCAGGGCAGGCCGGCTGAGCTGATGGCGGCCTGGATCCCGTCAGCGAGCTCGGTGCCGAGGGCCGTGGCGTGAGCGTACGCGCCGGGGACGAGCACGCGGGTGAGCGCCGCTTTCGCGGCTGCCGCGGACAGCGGGTTCCCGAACAGCGTGCCGCCGGTCGCCACGTTGGCGGCCGCGCCCAGTTCCCCGCCGAGGGCATCGGTGACGCCGTAGGCGCCCATGGGCAGGCCGCCGGCGACCGCCTTGCCGATGGTGATGATGTCGGGCTGCAGCTGCCATAGCGCGGTTGCCCCGCCGGGCCCCACGACATGAGTGTGCGTCTCGTCGATACCCAGCAGGGTGCCGTACTCGCGGGTCAGCGCGCGGAGGCTGGCGTGCCAACCAGGCCGGGGCAGCAGCATGTGGACGGAGTTCGTCATCGCCGGCTCGGTCAGCACGAGGGCGACGTCGCCCGGCTCGAGCGCCCGGCGCAGCGTGTCAGCGTCGTTGAACTGGGCGATCCGGACCCGGCCGGTCACGCCCTTGGGCAACCCGCGCTGTACCGGCCTGGCCTGGCCGTCCTCGAGGTCGATCAGGCCTTCGTCGAAGTGGCCGTGGTAGTGCCCCTGGAACAAGACGATCACGTCGCGGCCGGTGACGGCCCGGGCCAGCCGGATCGCCTCGGTGTTGGCCTGGGTGGCCGACAAGGTGAACTGCCACTGCCCGGCCGGGTACCGGCGCGCCAGTTCTTCAGCCACCTCCACCGAATCCTCGGTCGGCAACAGGAACTGGGTGGACCGCGCCACCTGCGCGGTGACCGCCGCCACGATCTCGGCGTTGGCATGCCCGCAGAACATGGCCATGTCCGAGGCATTGAAGTTGACGTAGCTGAACCCGTCGAGGTCAGTGAAACCCGGGCCGCTGCCATGAGCAACGTAGACCGGCTGGTCGTTGCCGGAGGCCATCCACGCCATCGGCATTCCGTCGGGCATGTGCGCGCGGGCCCGGCCGACCATGGCCAGCGTCCGCGGCCGGTCCGCCCGGAAGCGGGCCAGCTCCCGTGCGCGCAGCTCACCGATCCTGCCCCGGTCCAGATCCCCCATGGCCGTCATACCAGGATGCTACGGGTGCCCGGGCTTGCGGCCCACCCCGGCCCACAGGACCGGGATAGGCCGCTATCAGCTGCTAGTCGGGCCAGTAGGAAACCGGGGGCTGCAGCACGCAGAACTCGTTACCATCCGGGTCGGCCAGCACGTGCCAGCGCCAGCCCGCCTCAGCGACTGGCTCCCTGGTCAGGACCCGGGCACCCAGGCTCACGAGCCTGCGCAGTTCGGGTTCAAGGTCGCGGGTGCGCAGGTCGAGGTGAACCCGGTTCTTGCCCTGCTTGCCCTCGGGGACGTGCTGCAGAAGGACCTCGGCGCCTCTGCCATCTGCTGGCAGCAAGCTCTGGTAGCGGCCGGTGGCGACGCCGTCCCGGGCATAGCCCAGCACGCCGGTCCAGAATTGCGCGGAGCGGTTCAGGTCAGAACAGTCGATCACGACAACCAGCTCACCCCGCAGGTACGGATGTGGCTCACGGCGCATGACCTGATTGTGCACTCCTGCGGAGCGCTCGTGCGGAAAGGGCCGTGAGCCAGGTAAACCCGGAGATGATGCTGGCGCGCTGCAGCAGCGCTGTTGTCACGAGCGAAGCGTAACGGCCCGGGCCCGGAGGGAACGGGTCCCTATGCGGTGAGAGACTGGCCGCCATGGACCCGGAGCCTCAGCAGGCGCGCTGGCCAGCGCACCTTCCCGTAGGGGCGCTACGGGTCGTGCGGTGGAGCGCGCGCTATGAGGAGACGCTCACGTTCTACCGGGACACCATCGGGCTGCCGGTCCTGGAGACCTTCCAGGACAGCTACGGCCTGGACGGGACGATTCTCGGGCTGCCAGGTGGCCAGGCCCACCTGGAGATCGTCCGTGCGGCGCATGCGCCTTACCCGGGCGGCGGACTGGACCAGCTTGTCTTTTACCTGCCGGATGCCGCCGCCCGGGAGCGGATAGAGGCACGGCTGGCCGCCGCGGGTGCCCGGCCGGTCCCCCAGATCGGCTACTGGCAGGCCAACGGCGGTGTCACCTATGCGGACCCGGACGGGCGGGAAGTGGTGTTCGCATCCTGGATCTATAGGCCGCCAGGATCCTGATCGGGAGAGCGGGAGGGGGCGTTCCGGCCTGGGCCATTGTGCCCGGCCGATGGCGCTGCTACCGTCCGCGTCCGTGCCGTATCACGTGCGTACCGGATATGCCGATCCCAGGTCCCTCGCCGCCGTCCGCACTCCGACCACCCATCGGCGGCTGGCCGCTGACATCAGGCGGCTGCTCGACATGGTCTGGCCGGTCCTGCGCGAGCAGGACGTCCGCACCGGGCACAACGTCGTCGTGTATTACCCCGGCGAGGGTGGCATGTTCACCATCGCCGCCGGCGTCGAGGTGCTCACGGATTTTGAGGACCGCGGCGAGGTCCGGCACGTGTCCACGCCGCCGGGCGATACGGCCGCGATCGAGTACTACGGCGAGTACTCGGCGATGGCCCCGGCCTACGAGGCCCTGGAACGCTGGTGCCAGGACAACGGCCGCCGGCCAGCCGGAGTGAACTGGGAAATATACGGCGACTGGGCCGAGGATCCCCTCAAGTGCCGGACAGACATCTATTTCCTGCTCGAGCCCGCCGGACACTGAGCCGGGTGCCCGGGCGGCCCGCCCTCCGCTCTCGGATCCGGGGGAGCTGACCGGATGACTAAGGTCGGCAGGGTGATCGACCTCGGTCAGGGCTGGCGCACGGAACGGCTCGACCTCGAGCCGCTCGTGGCCGGGCACGCCGCCGAACTGGCGCCCCTGCTGGACGACGTCGCGCTGCACCAGTTCACCGGCGGGACACCGCTGAGCGAGGCCGCCCTGGCCTTGCGGTACGCGCACCTGGCCCAGCGCCGCTCACCCGACGGCAGCCAGCTGTGGGGCAACTGGGTGATGCGGGTGCGCGCCACGGCGCCTCGCAGCACGTTGCCCGGGCCGCGGGACTGGCACCGTCCCGCGAAGTCCACGACGGCGAAATCCGCTGGACCGGCCGCCGGCCGGGACGCGGGCCGCACCGGCAGACTGGGGAGGTGGAGATTCTTGAGACACTCGAACTGGACTCGTCCCCCGTGGTCCTCCGCCGGGCCGAGGCCGGCGATATTCCGGCGATCGTCGGCCTCATTGCCGCTGACCAGCTCGGCGCCACGCGGGACGGGGTGAGGACGGCAGAAGACCTGGCCGCCTACCAGGCGGCCTTTGATGCCATCGACCGCGACCCGGCGCACCTGCTGCTGGTCGCGCAATCGGGCGCCGACATCGTCGCCACCATGCAGCTCTCCTTCCTCCCCGGCCTGGCCCGCCGGGGTGCCCTGCGGGCCCAGATCGAGGCGGTCCGGGTCCACGAGGCCTACCGCAACCGTGGCCTGGGCGCGGCCATCTTCACCTGGGCCATTAACGAGTCCCGGCAGCGGCAGTGCGCCCTGGTGCAGCTGACCACCGCCAAATCGCGCAGTACCGCGCACCGCTTCTACGAACGGCTCGGCTTTACCGCCTCACACGAGGGGATGAAACTCTCCCTCCGAGAGCCGGGCCGGTCCTGATCTGGCCACGGAGCGGCTGCGGTGGCGGCTGGCTCAGGCGAGGCCCTCGTCGATGAAGGCGAGGGTGAGCTCCTCGAAGTGATGGTGGGCGGCATCCGAGACGTCGCGCAGGGGCCCTTGCCCGGCGAGTACCGCCAGCCCGTGCACCGCGGACCAGATCGGGTACTCGATGCCATCGCGGCGTGGCCGCGCGAGCGCCCCGGCGTCAACCAGTTCGTCCAGTGCGGCACGCAGATGGCCCAGGGGCGTGCGCTCCTGACCGGTCCCGCCCTCCGCCGTGCGGTAAGCATGCTGCTGCGGCAGGGCGAACGCGGTTGCGAACAGCCCTGGTTCCTCGCGGGCGAACTCCAGGTACGCCACGCCGATCGCGCGCAGCCGACGGCGGGCCGCGTCGGGATCGCCGTGCTCGCCGCGCACGCGGGCGATACCGGCGGCCATGCGGCTGGCCAGCTCGCGCATGGCCGCCGCGCAGACTGCGGCGAGGAGCTCGTCCCGGTCGGCGAAGTGCCGGTAGGCGGCGTTGGGCACAACGCCCACCATCCGGGTCGCCTCCCGGAGCACCACGGCATCCGGGCCACCGGTCCGGGCCAGCTCGAGGCCTGCGGCGACGAGGCCGTCACGGACGGCACCTCGCGGTCGCCGCCGCTCCGTCTCGTGGATGTCCCCTTTTGACTGGCCGGCCGTCACCCCGGCAGGATAACAAAGTGGACAGTGTCCACAAGCTCGCCTATGGTGGACAGTGTCCACTAATGGCGAGGGAGGCTCCCGATGAGCGTGAACAGGACAGCCAGGCCAGCACTGGTGACGGCGTCGGAGTGGTTCGCGGGGGGGCAGCGGATCCCGTACGACCCGGAATCCGCGCGCGTGCTGACCGAGGAGCAGGCCGCCGCGACCCCGGGCAGCCTCCGGGTCTTCGAGCGCGTCGCCCCCGCGGCGCCGGGCGGGAATCAGGACACCGTCTGGCTCACGATGCTGCCCGGATTCCCGGACGGCTCCTACGGCTGGGCGCAGGTGGACCGGATACTCGGCGGCAGCCCCGGCCCGCGGCTGTACGTCGAGCCGGTCGGGCAGGGTGATTCAGACAAGCCCCGCGGCTACCGGTACTCGACCATCGAGCGCGCGGACCTGGTCCAGGCGCTGTGGCGGCACCACGGCGTGCGCCGCAGCGTCGTCGTCACGTTCGACTACACCTCGCTGGCGCTGCTCGAGCTGTTCCGCCGCCAGCTGGACCGGACCATGGACACGCCGGCCATCACCGCTGCGCTCATGGTGAACGGCGGCCTGTTCGCCGACGCGCACACGCACCCGTGGCGCACCACGCCCCTGCTCCGCACGCCGCTGGGCGCGCTCGGGATGCGGCGGGCGCAGCGCTCGCCGCGCATCTTCGACGCGACGATCCTGCAGTCGCAACTGTACTCGCGCGGCTACCAGCCCAGCCCGGCCGAGCTCGCCGAGCTGCGGTCGGCGATCACCCGCCGGGACGGGGCGGCGTTCCTGCACCGGGCAGCGGGGTTCACGGCCGAGCACCGCCGCCACGCGCGCCGCTGGGACCTGGCGGCGATCGCCCGCGACCTCGGCGGCACGGCCGCCCTGTACGTCGGCGGCAGCGACGAGGACCCCTATGAGCACCGGCAGATCCAGGCCACCCGCGAGCGCGTGCCCCAGGCCGCGATCCTGACCTTTCCCGGCGGCCACCTGACCACCAGCGAGCAGCCGGGCCTCCTCGCCGCAGCCGTCCGCGACGTCGCAGAACGCCACGGCGCCGGGGCCCCGGCCGCCGCCAGCCGGTAACACCGGGAACGAGAGGAACCCGCCATGACCAGGATGACCCCCCTGCTCGAGCGTAACGAGCAGTTCGCCCGTACCTACACCCCCGCGGCACTCGGCATACCTGCCCGGCAGATGCTCATCGTCACCTGCCTCGACCACCGGGTTGACCCCGCGATCATCCTGCGACTCCAGCTCGGGGATGCTCCTGTCATCCGCAACGCCGGAGGACGCGTCACGCAGGCGGTCATCGGCGACATCGCCTACCTCGGCTTCCTGGCCGGGGAGCTGTTCGGCGGGCAGGGCGCGGCTGACACGCTCTTCGAAGTCGCCGTCGTGCACCACACGCAATGCGGGACGGGCTTCCTCGCCGATCCCGGTTTCCGCCGCCGGGCCGCCGAGGCGACCGGCCTCCCCGAGGCAGCCCTCGAGGCCTCCGCCGTAGCCGACCCGCAGGCCACCGTCCGCGCCGATGTTGACCGCCTGCTCGCCTCACCCTTGCTGCCGCCGAAGGTGAGCGTCTCGGGCCATGTCTACGACATCGCCACCGGGCGCCTCACCACCACTCATGACGCCCGGTACCCCTGCTGACGCGCCGGCTGGCGGCTTTCACGTCCCGCCGGGGCGGGCCGGGGTGAGGCCGGTCAGCTCCTCGCTGAGCTGCCACAGCCTGCGGGCGGCAGTGTCGTCACGGGCGGCCGGCGACGGCTCGCGGAGCTGGCTCTTGACGTAGTAGCCGCCCGTTGCGCCGGCCACCTGGGGAGAGGTCGCCAGGTAGATGATGGTGCGTGCGCCGCGCTGCGGTGACAGCATGAACGGCCGCGCGAGCGTCACGGCGACGCGCATGGGCAGCCCGGCCTCCCGGCCGAACCGGGTCCGGACCAGCCCGGGGTGTGCGCAGTTGGCGGTCACGGCGCTGCCTTCGAGCCTGCGGGCCAGCTCGCGGGTGAACAGGATGTTCGCCAGCTTGCTGTTGGCATAGGCGCGCCAGCTCTGCCAGCCGTGCTCCAGCTGCAGATCGTCCAGGTCAAGGCGGGCTGCGCTGTGCGCGTCGGAGGTCACCGTGATCACCCGGGCCGGGCCGGCCGCGGCGAGCCTGCCGAGCAGCAGATTGGTCAGCAGGAACGGGGCCAGATGATTAACGGCGAATACCTCGTCGAAGCCATCCGCGGTGACCCGGCGCTGGCCAGCCATCAGCCCCGCGTTGTTGACCAGCACGTCGATCCGTTCCAGCGCGCCCAGGCGGTCCGCGAGCGCGCGCACCTGACCCATCGAGGCCAGATCGGCGATTTCCAGCCGCGGTGCCGGTCCGCCCGCCGCGGCCAGTTCCGCGGCCGCCGCCTCACCACGGCCGCGGTCCCGGGCGACCAGGATCACCTGTGCACCCCGCCTGGCCAGGGCGGCCGCCGTCGCCCTGCCGATCCCCGAGGTGGCGCCCGTCACCACGCAAACCTCACCGCTCATGGCCGTAGGCTAACCCGGCGGGCTGAGGGAACATCAGACCCGCGTTGCGGGGGACAGGTGACGCGGGGACACTGAGGGCGTGAGCGCCGCTGATGCCGTCGTCGGCCTGGTGACCATATGGCTTGTTCTCGGCGTGCTCACGGCGGCCGGTGCCCGGCAGCGCGGGCGGCGATGGGACCTTGCCCTGGCGGGCGGGCTGTTTTTCCCGGCCCCGTGGGTGGTGTGGTACCTGATCGATGGGCGCCTGGACCATGAGGCAGGTGGATGATCAGCCGTCCGCCGGTCCAGGTATACCGCGAGCTGGGCGAGGCGGCGTGGGCCTGGGTTCTGCGCCAGGTCCGGGACAGCGACGGGCCGTGGCTGCCCGAGGTAGTGGCCGACGATGGGCCGCCGGCCGCGCCGGACGCCGATCGCGACTCGGTATACGCGGGAATCGGCGGCCTGCCCCTGGTGCTGGCCGAGATCAGCCAGTCCCGGGCATGGAGCGGGGCCGAGCAGGCCCTGGCGGCCGGGATCGCCGCCCGGCTGGCTGCTACCGCGCCATTGCGGGCCGACCCTTCGCTGTACACCGGGCTCGGCGGTGACGTGACCGCGCTGAAACTGCTCGCCCCGGGCGCCGAGCAGGTGGCCTTGGCGCGGCTGGCCGCCCTGATGACTCCCGCGGGGTGGAACACTCCCCTGGAGATGGAGACCGGCGCGGCCAGGCCGGCGAACGATCTGGTCCTGGGGACTGCGGGGGTGGTCCTGGCCGCGATCTGGGCGGGCGGGGAGCATGCCCGGGCCATCGCGGTGACCGGCGGTGAGGCCCTGCTGCGGGCGGCCGACGATACAGCGGATGGCCTGGACTGGGAGATGCTTCCGGGCTGGTCGCGCAGGAGGATGCCGAACTACTCGCACGGAACGGCCGGGGTAGCCGCGGCGCTGGCCATAGCCGGAGCGGAGCTGGGCCGTGATGACTTCATCGCGGCCGCGGTGCAGGGCGCGCAGCACCTGCTGGCCGTGGGCTCACTCGACGATGGCGGATTCGTCGTCCCGCGCACCCTGCCGGACACGCGCCCTGACCTGGAAGAGGTCACCTACACCTGGTGCCACGGACCGGCGGGAACGTCATACCTGTTCGCGGCGCTGGCGCACGCCCGGGTGGACAGCCTGGCCGGGTTCGAGGTCGCGGCGCTGCGGCACCGGTGCCTGCACTCGATCCTGGGCTCCGGTGTCCCGGAGCGGCTCCGCCCCGGGTTCTGGGACAACGACGGCCGGTGCTGCGGCACGGCCGGGGTCGGGGACGTCCTGCTCGATGCCGCGCAGGACTGCACCGACCCGGCGGCTGCCGTCCCGCTGCTGCAGGCGGCGCGCACCATGGCCGACGCCCTCGCCGACCGCGCGATCCGCGACGAGGCCGGGGCACGGTGGCGCTTCCTGGAGCATCGCCAGGACCCGCCGCTGCTTCCCCCCGGTACCTCGTGGATGCAAGGCGCCGCGGGAATCGCCGCGTTCCTCCTCCGCCTGGCCCGGGTCGTCGAGAACGGGCTGGACACCCCCGTCATCGACCGGCCGGACCAGTGGTGGGCCGTTCCCGCCCGGCTCCGCAGCGTCCACACCCGGTGAGACGTTCCGCCACAGCAGAGGGTGTTCAGCGTGGTTCGCAGATGACCAGCGGGATGTCGCGCTCGGTGCGGCGCTGGTAACCGGCGTAGCCAGGATAGGCCGCCACCACCCGGGGCCACAGTTCCGCCTTCTCGGCCGGTGACGCCCGGCGGCCCCGCATCGGCCGGCGCTGGCCGGCGATGGTCAGCTCGATCTCGGGATGAGCCAGCAGGTTGCGGTACCAGTCCGGGTCACGGTCATCTCCCCCCTTGGAGGCCACCAGCACGACCCGGTCACCGTCGCTGACCGGCGTGGTGAGCATGGTCGAGCGTGGCCGGCCCGACATGCGGCCCGTGGTGTGCAATTCGACGACGGGCATCCCGAAGGCCGAGCCCAGCACCTGTCCGCCGCTGAGGTGGAGGATGGCCCGGTGCACCTGGCTCATGGTCTTCATGCTGATATCGGCCAGGTAGTGCTGCAGGTCCATGGCGTGACCCTAGATCTCTGCGGGCCCTTCGCCAACCGTGAGCCGGCCCCGGACCGCGCCGGGCGTGTGTACCCCATCGTCGATCACACGATCGTGTCTTCCGCCAGTCCGGGAGATAGGTGCAGGCTGAGGACATGAGCCAGGTGGTGGGACGGGACGCTGAGTGTGCCGTGCTCCGCGGCTGCCTCGCCACGCCGGGAGGCGCCCCGGGGGCCATTGTCCTGGTGGCCGGGGAAGCCGGAGCCGGGAAGACCGCCCTGGTGGAGCAGGTGCTGGCCACCACCGCCACCCGGGTGCTGCGCGGACGGGCAGCCATGTGGGCGCCCCGGGCCTATGGCGTGCTGGCTCGTGCGCTTCATCCTGTCCTCCGCACTGCCGGCGGGCCAGCCCGGGGCCTTCTCGCGCAGATCATCCCCGAGCTGGGTGCCCCGCCGCCCGAACCGGACCCCGCCGCGCTGGCGGCAGCGGTCAGCTCGGTTCTGGCCGGGGTGGCCGGGGACCGTCACGTAAGCCTGTTCCTCGACGATCTGCAGTGGGCCGACGAGGCCACGGTCAACCTGCTGCCGGCCCTGGCTGATGCGTGCGGCGGCCTGCCCGTCACCGTGATCGGCTCGTACCGCAGCGACGAGCTCCCGCGCGGCCACCGCCTCCGGTCCGTCCGGGCCCTGCTCCGGCGAGACGGCCAGCTCACCGAGATCGGCCTTGCGCCGCTCTGTGACGAGGATGTGACGCGGATGATGACCGCATTGCTCGGGGCTGCGCCGCAGCCGGCCCTGGCGGCGGCGGTAGCCGGGCGGGCCGACGGGCTCCCGTTCGCGGTCCAGGAACTGACCTTCGCCCTGCGCGATGGCGGCCACCTGGCCTACCGCGACGGAACGGTCACCCTCGCGGGCACGGGTCCTGCCCCGGTACCCGACGGCATCCGGGAGGCCGTGCTGTTGCGGGCCGCGCGGCTGACCGGCGAGGAGCGGGCGCTCGTGGACGCCGCCGCGGTGGCCGGCAACGACTTCGACATCGACATCGTGGTCGCGGCCAGCGGCGTGGCGGCCTGGCCGGACGGGTTCACGGGATCAGGGCTCCTGACGGACAGCGGCGACGGGCGGTCCGCCTTCCGTCATCCGCTCACCCGGGAAGCCGCCTACGCCGACATCCCCTGGTCGCGCCGCCGGCGCCTGCACCGGGCGATAGCCAGCACGCTCACGGCTGACGGGGGCCCCGCAGCGCTGATTGCGGTGCATCTGCTGGCGGCCAGGGATTTCGGGCCGGCCCGGCGCGCCCTGGCGGAGGCGGCCGAGGAGCATATCGCGGTTCACGCTTACCGTGACGCGGCCCGTGCCCTGCGCACGGCACTCGATGGCTGGCCGTCCGGTGCGGACGACGAAGCCCGTCTCCTCGCCATCGACCGGCTGGCCCGGTGTGCAGAGATGTGCGCGGAGTACCCCGATGCCGTGGCCCTGCTCCGCGAACTAGCCGACGGTCAGCAGCGGCGCGGTGACCATCGCGCCCTGGCTGCTGCCCAGCGGCGGCTAGCCCTGGCGCACGAGCTCTGCGGCCAGTGGGAACCCGCGCTTGCGGCCCGCGAGGCGGCGGCGCTGGCCTTCACGGCCGGCGGCCGGCCCGGCGAGGCGGCCATTGATCGCCTCGCCGTGGCAGCCCACCTCCGCTCCGCGGCTAGCTACTCGAGCGCCCTGGCCACGCTGGACGCCGTCCGCGAGAACGCGCACTCGGCCGGCCGGCTGGACCTGCTGCTGCGCGCCGAGGGCCTCCGGGGCAATGTGCTGTCGCGGCTGGGCAGGTCGCGGGAGGGAATCAGCACGGTCCGGGCGGCACTGGACCAGGCGCTCGCTGGATCACTGTCCGGCACCGCGGCCGAGTTGCAGCAGCGGCTGGCCGACGCGATCGAGCATTCTGGCGACTATCGCGCCGCGAAGACCGCCTATGCCGCGGCGTACCACTACTGCGACGCCCACGGCGCCGGTGACCTGGGTGAGCTGTGCCGTGCCTGCGCCACGGCGGTCCTATTCTCCTGCGGCGAATGGGATCGTGCGGCTGGCGTGTGCGAGGACGTGCTCGCCTCGACGGTCCCGGCACACGCCCGCGCGGCGAGCGCCGGAATCCTCGGTCTGGTCCATGCCCTGCGCGGGGCGGGCCAGCTGGCCCGGCCCTTGCTGCTGGAGAGCAACCTGGCTGCCACCCGCATCGAGCTCACCGCCATGGAGCTGTTTTCTTCGTGGGGCCTGTGCATCCTGGACGACGCCGCGGGCGCGCAGGCCGCTGCCGTTGACCGGGCCAGGCAGATACTCAGCCGGCATGCGCGGACGCAAGAACGGCATTACAGCGTGGTCATCCTGCAGTGGCTGGCCTCCTACTTCGCCGGGCACCGTCTCGGCGCAGACGCCCAGGCCTGCGCCGCGGTCCTGGCCGATATTGCGGAGGCCACCGGCCAGCCGGAGGCCGTGGCCGCGCTGACCCACGCTCGCGGCGAGACCCTGCTGGCGGCTGAGCCGGAAGCTGCCGCCCGCGAACTGTGCCGGGCGGCCGACCTGTTCGGCCACCTGGACCTTCCGCTCGAGACGGCGCAGGCTCAGCACCGCGCGGCCACGGTGGCGCTCCAGGTGGGTGAGCGGGCCCGGGCCCGGGAACTGCTGGATGCGGCCTACGCCACGGCCGGTTCGCTCGGTGCCCGCCAGTTGCGCGAGAACTGCGCCGCGGTGCTCAGTGACCTGGGTGCCAGGCCCCGCCAGCGAGCATCGGCACGTCGCGCGGTGGCTGGCCTCACCGACCGGGAGATGGACGTCATGGTGCTCGTGGCCGCGGGCAACACCAGCAGGAAGATCGGTGAGGCTCTCTTCATCAGCCCGCGCACCGTCGAGATGCATGTCCAGAGCAGCCTGCTGAAGCTGCGCAGCCGCACCAGGGCTGAAGCCGTGCGGCGGCTGGCCGAACTCGAGGCACTGCCCCGCCCAGACCCGGCCCGGCCGGGCCCGGCCCGCCCAGACCCGGCCCGGCCGGACCCGGCCCCCGGGCGGGCATCCCGGCGTCAGTAGCTGAAGGTGGTCGCTGAGTCGTCGCCAATCCACTCCCAGAGCTGGACGCTGCCCGCCAGCTCGGCACCAGGCCGCAGGCCGCCCTGGTCGAGCTGCTTGGCGTTGAAGCAGACCGGGCAAACCATGTACTGGCCGCCCGCCTTCTCATACCGGGCCAGCAGATCCGGCAGGGACGGGCAGCCGTCGCAGGCGACCCCGGCCGCGGTCCCCTCCAGCGCCAGCCGGACGGCCTCCTTGGCCTGGAACATCAGGGTCGGCCGACCCGATTCAGCGGCACCGACCGCCACGAGGAACGCCACGGTCACCTTCTCCGGGTCCTCCATGCCGGTGGTGAGACTGATCACTGCTTTCCCAGCCATTCCTGCCTCGCTCTCATCCGGCCCGGCCGGGCCGGACGCGGCCCCCGGGCTCTCGGGTAGTGAGTAGACGGTAGGACTGGTTCGTGCTCGCGGGATACCGTAGAACTACGGCATCCGCACGAATACCTGCCGCACTGACCTGCAGGATCACGCCGTGCCGACTACCAGAGGTCACCGCCGGTGAGTACGTACAGGAAAGGCACCAGCGGGATAAGACCGAATATCCCCCAGGCCAGTTTCCCGCCTGTCCCCAGGTCTGGCCGGTCGGTGGCCAGATCGATCCACATCAGGACCACGGCCACGGGATGCAGGAAACAGACCAGGAGCTCAAGAAGCTTCTTCATAGCTTGAAGTTACCCGGCCGGCGGGGATCGTCCCGGCCGTGGGGGCAGCTGTCACAGCGGGGGAGAGTGTCTCGTCTTCGAAGAGTGCACGTCAACGAAGGGGATGACACCGTGGGCGGTGACTTTGCGGCGGTCAGGGACGCTCGGACCATCGTGCTGACCACGTACAAACGCGATGGGACAGCGGCCGGGACGCCGGTGAGCATCGCCTTCGAGGGCGGTGCTGCAGGCGGTCCTGGTCCCGCTGGCCCATCGCCTGAGGCACTACCAGACCATGCACTATGAACTGCGGCCCGATCCCGCGTGAACCCCGCGGAAGGCCGCCCCTGGGGCGCGCCTCAGGGTCCGCCAGGAGCGCTCCGTATCAGCCAGCGACTGCGCTGCTCTGTGTCAGTGACTGGTAGTGGACTGGCGTGCGGGATCGCCTGGATCCGGCCGTGAGGCTGTGCGCGCCACGAGAGAGGAGCGCAGAAATGGCGGATCAGACCTGGCAGTTCCGCGAGCTTCCCGGCGCCGGACGGGGAGGCCGCGGCGGTGAGCTTCCTGAACGAGCCGGACCGGCAGGGGCGCGGCGAGGCGAGCGCGACGCTGCGCAATGACGGCACCGCGGGCCTGCTCTGGCTGGAGCCCGGCAGCCTGGGCGTCAGCACCGTGCAGACCTGGCAGTTCCGCGAGTTCCCGGCGCCGGACGGGGAGGCCGCCGCCGTCAGCTTCCTGAACGAGCCGGACCGGCAGGGGCGCGGCGAGGCGAGCGCGACGCTGCGCAATGACGGCACCGCGGGCCTGCTCTGGCTGGAGCCCGGCAGCCTGGGCGTCAGCACCGTGCAGACCTGGCAGTTCCGCGAGTTCCCGGCGCCGGACGCGGAGGCCGCCGCCGTCAGCTTCCTGAACGAGCCCGACCGGCAGGGGCCCGGCGAGGCCACCGTGACTCCCCGCGGCAACGGCACGGTAGGGCTGCTCTGGCTGGAGCCCGGCAGCCTCGGCGACAGCTCCGCGCCAGCCTGGCAATACAAGGACTTCCCCGGTCCTGACGGCGAGCAGGCCGCGCTGGCGTTCCTGAACGCTTCCCCACGCCAAGGGGCTGGAGAAGTCAGCGGGTTCGTGCGCAACGACGGCTCCGCGGTGATCTTCTACCTCGAGCCGGGGTCAGGCTGATCCCACTCGCGGCGGCCGCCCCGGCTGGGGATCCCCAGCCGGGGCGGGTGGCCGGACGTCTATCATCAAGCCCTGGGGAGGTCGTGATGCCCGTTATCGTGGTGACCCGGCTACGGCTCAGGGACCCTGCACTCCTTGATGAGTTCTTCACCGCAGCCGTCGCCGCGATAGAGCAGGCGCAAAAGTCGGCTGGCAACCTCGGCGCGGACGCGCTCGCCGACGCGAATAATGCATGGTGGAGCGTCAGCGCCTGGCGGGGACGCCACCCGATGCAGGCCTTCGTGGACAGCGAACCGCACCGGAGCATCAGCACACGCCTGGACCATTTCTGCGACGAGGCGACGTTCGTCGACTGGGAGCAGGCGAGCCCGGATCTGCCCGACTGGCAGACGAGCTGGCGTCATCTCACCGCTGACGGCAAGGCGGCGGAGCTGACTCATCCGTCACAGGCCAATCAGGCCCGTGCTTTCCCCGCGCCTGTCGAGGCCGCTGGCACCGGGAGCTGACTGGCCAGCCGTGGACGAAGCCGCCTGTTCCCTAACCGGCCGGGCCTTCGGTGGCCGGCGGACGCCGGTGCGGGAGGACACGTATGCCTACGACGCGTGCGCGGAAGATCTCGAGTCTGGCCAGCAGCCCCTGAAGGGCGGCCTGATCCGGAAGCGGGCCCTGCAGAACGGTCTCGACCGGCTCCAGTGAGGCGGTCATCTGCTCGAAGTCCAGCAGGGCTTCGGGCGGGACGATCCCCACGATGCGGATCTCGTAGTACGAAGATCGCATGTGACCTCCCGGAGAACGTGTTCAGGAACCAGGTCTCCAGCTTTAGGTCCCGCGGGTCAGAGCGCCCCACTCGTCATGGGTGATTCGTGAGTCGGTGCCGCCTGAGGCATAGCCGGATACCCGTCACGGCAATGCCTCATTGATACGGCATCGATCGGCGGGTAGCGAGGCCGTGGCCCGCGTGCACGAACTCGGCCTGAATCTTCCCTAGGCCCCCGGCGGGGGCAGGTCAGATCAGATCAGCCCCAGCTGCTGGGCCCGGCGTACTGCCTCACGGCGGTGGGTCGCAGCCAGCTTGCGGTAGATGCTCTTGAGGTGCGTCTTGACGGTGTTGATCGAGATATACATCTCACTGGCCACCTCAGCGGTGTTGAGCATGTCTGAGACGTGCCGCAGGACTTCCCGCTCGCGCTCGGTGAGCGACTCGACCACGACAATCGCAGGCTGACCTGGGACGGGGGCGTTCAGCGGAGCCGGCCTCTGATCGTGGCGCTGGGCCGGGGCCAGCAGGCGCTGGTAGCTGCGGGCCAGTTCAGGGTCACGCTGCAGGGCCTGCTTCATCCATCCGCCTTCCAGCACGAACGGCAGCCTGAGCTGCTCATGACTGGCCAGGCGCAGGGCGGACGCAAGGCAGCGGCTGCCTCGCGCGCGGTTACCGCTGCTGTAGCTGAGCTGGGCGTCGATCAGCCAGGCTTGCAGCCGCACGTGGTCAGGCGCCCCATTGCAGGCGGCCAGCGCGGGCGCCAGCGCGCGCCTGGAGTTGCTGGCGTCTCCGGTGGCCGCCCAGGCGCGCGCGTGCATGATGCCCGCCTCCGGCGAGCTATCGGGATCAATGCGCATGGCTGCGGCGAGTGCTGCCTCGCCGTCGCCGGCGGCCAGGCATGACTGCGACTCGACCTGGGTCAATCGTTGTTCGAGCCAATCGGGGACACGCCAGCCGGACCGGGCCTGGGCCACGCACTGCTCGGTGACGTGGGTGTTTCCCTCGGCCAGGCCGGCACGTGCGGCTACCAGCCACGCCACTGTCCCGGTCAGCTTGTCCGGGCTGGCGCCGAGGGCGGCGTCCGCCTGCTCGAGCAGAGCGTGGGTCTCGCGCAGCTCATGGCGCTCCAGATGTACCCAGGCCATGGCGACGGCGGCCGCGGGGTTCGGCCGCCGGGCCGGACCATGCGGCTCGCCGGCCGTGACGGCCACCGCGGCCTGGGCGGCCAGCTCAGCAGCGCGGCGCAACCCGCCACGCAGACTCTCCGCCAGCGCGAGATAACCAAGGCATTCGGCTTGCTGGAACCCGGTCCCCCATGCCGTTGCGGCCGTTACCCCCGAACCGAGGGCGCTGACCGCCTCGTCAAGATGGCCCGACCACAGCTCAGCCACCCCGCGGGCGGCCAGCAGCTGGCTGCGTATCCCGGGATACCGGGCCAGGATGTCACCCGGGATCATGCTGGCCAGCGTCTCTGCGCGGGCTCCGGCCGCGGCGGCGAGGGGCAGATCACCCGCCTGCCGGGAGGCGGCCAGCCGGAGGATCGCGGCGGTCAGCCGGGCCGGGATCTCCTGTTCGGCGGGAAGACGCGCGAGGATGGTTTCCGCGGTCGTCAGCGCGGCGGCACAGGATTCACTCCCGCCGGCTGCCAGCGTCAGCGCCGCGGAGACCAGGTACGGGTGAGGCTGATCCCAGGCCTGGCTGTCCGGCATGCGCGAGAACTCACTGGCCAGGGACTGGCCGCGCTGCGGCCCGATGATCTCGGGGATCGCCAGGTCGCCGATGACCATGCTGGCGGCGAGCTGCCAGTCGCCCGCCCTGGCGGCATGCCGCACGGCGCTGCTGAGGGAACCGCTGCGCTGATAGAAGCGCGCGGCCCTGCGGTGCAGTTCGGGCACCCGTTCCGGGTACCTGAGCCTCAGCTTGAGCCGCAGTACCTCCGCGAACAAGGGATGGTACCGATACCACCCGGATCCGATGGGCTGAACAAAAGTGTTCGCGCGCGCCAGATCCGGCAGGATTCCCGCGGCCTGCTCGCTGCCCACCAGGTCGCTGGCGGCCTCACTGCTGACCTGGTCCAGGATGCTCGTGCTCAGCAGGACTTCCTGGGCCTGCGGCGGCTGGGTGTTGAGGACCTCCTCGACCAGATAGGCAGTCAGGGCACTGTCCTCGGTGACCAGTTCCTTGACGAACTGGTCAGGGTCGGGGTGGGTATCCATGGAGATCGCCGCGAGGCGAAGGCCGGCCGCCCAGCCCTCGGTCCGCCGGGTCAGGCACTCGAGTGAATCGGCTGAAATCGCGCCCCCGTACTGGTCCATGAGCAGGCCGGCTTCGGTGATGTTGAAAG
Organism: uncultured Actinomycetes bacterium; assembly: GCA_963720645.1. Taxonomy (GTDB): domain Bacteria; phylum Actinomycetota; class Actinomycetes; order Streptosporangiales; family Streptosporangiaceae; genus RYN-230. Next base: position 278,380 of record CAVRFX010000001.1, read on the forward strand.
CGAGGTCGCTGGCCCGGATTTCGGCCAGCTCGCCAGCCAGCCGGTAACGGTGCAGCCGCAGCGGCGGATCCGTCCGCGAGGAGACCACCACGCGCAGGCCGGGGCCCACGTTCCGGAGCACGAAGTCAAGTCCGGCCAGCACCTCCGGCTCGGTGAGGACGTGGAAGTCATCGAGGACCAGGATCACGGGTGGGTCCTGGCCGGCCAGGGCTGACACGAGCCGGAGCAGGAACACGTGGTCGGCGGGGTGCTCCAGGGGGTCAGCAGCCAGCGTCTCCGGGATATCCGTGCCGGAGCGGCGCAGGGCCGCGACCACGTAAGACCAGAACGACGCCGGGCGGTTGTCATAACCGTCCAGGGCGACCCAGGCGACAGGCCCTGGCTCCGTCGCCGCCCACAAGGCCAGGGCCATCGTCTTGCCGGACCCAGGCGGCCCGGTGACCACGGTCAGCGGGCACCATCGCGTACCCCGGGCCAGCAAGTCCGAGATGCGCGAGCGCGGCACGGCCAGGCGGGATACATCCGGCGCTGTGATCTTGGAAGCCAGAATTGGATCAATAGCAGAAACGGACTGTTCGTCGCTGGTCATTACCTGATTGGCCACATCGGTCACCATCAGAACCTCGCCGCCCCCAGCCGCTGACCTGATAGCGCCACTGAACGCCAGCCGGGCGGTCCCGCGCATCCCACGATTGGTATGAAATGGTAATTCGGAGCAGATCAGGGCCCGTGCGAGGCGTCACCGTCGAGCAGCATCAGCTCCCGGGAGCGGGAGACCGCCTGGCTGCGTGAGGAAGCTCCCAGTTTCCGGTAGGCCGAGTAGGCCTGCGACCTGACCGTGTGGTGTGAAAGGGACAGTTCCTCGGCGATCTCCGGAAACGACATGTGCGTGGTGAGCAGGGGGAGCAGCCGGAGCTCAGCAGCGGTCAGGGACGACGCACCGGGAAGGCCCGCGCTGCGTTCCCGCGACAGGCGCCCGCGCAGTTCCCGGGCCTCCCCGGCCAGGGTGCCGAGGCTGGGCCGCCGCCGGAGCAGCTCATCGATCTCCTGCATGAGTGTCCTGGCCCCGGCGATGTCGGCGAGCGCGAGGTGGACCCGGGTCAGCTCGATCCGGGCCTGAACGGCCAGCTGGGGCATCGCGTAGGTCAGCAGGTGCCGCAAACGCTGGGCGCTGACCAGCTTCTGGCGCGCCGCCGCGGCGTCCCCCTGGTGCAGGGCCTGGCGCCCCTGCGCCGCGCAGATCAGCGGAGTCGCATAGCTCGCTTCGATCCCGGCCCGGCGCAATACGGTACCCGCCTGGCCGGCCAGCGCTTCGGCGCGGTCCCATTGACCGCGCGCCATCGCCACCAGCGCCCGCTCGCACAAGGTGACGGCCAGGGTCTCGTGCGCACCGGCCTGTTCCCCGGCACTGACGGCAACCTCGAACGAGGCGTCCCCACCGTCGAGGTCACCGGACAGGAGTTGGGCCAGCCCCAGGTAGAGCGCTGGTGCCGGTGACACGATGCCCTGCGCGGCGCACATCCGCACGGCCTCACCGGCATCGGCACGCATCAGCTCAATCCCCCCGCGGCACATCAGGGCCCGGAGGATGGCGGCGTGTGCCTCGGCGAACGGGGCGCTGCCTGGCGCCGCCTCCCCGTGCTGCCAGCGATCGACCACGTCAGCCCAGCGCTCAGCCTCGACCGGCTGTCCCGTCAAGGCGAAGAACAGCGCGGCCAGCACGGCGGCCATCGGATGTCCTTCGATCCCGCCCCGATCCTCCAGCCAGCGGAACCACCTCTGGATGGTCGTGAACTGGCCGCGCCGGTGCGCCGGAACCCCGAGTTTCTCCACCAGCCGGGCGGCGGAGTTCACATCCCCGGCTGCGATGGAGTATTCCAGCGCTTCGTCGGGCAGGCCGTTGCGCAGGCACCAGCGGGCCGCGCGGCGCCGCAGCACGGGCGCCAGCGCGGGTTCCTGACGGTGCAGCTGCGCCAGCAGCATGTCCCGGAACAGGTGATGGTAGCGGTACCACTCTCCCCGCCGGTCAAGGGGCACGAGCAGCATGTTCGACCCGGCGAGGTCCGCGAGGGTCGCGGCGGCCCCGGGCGAGGACAGCACGGCCTCGCACAATGGACCGGACATCCGTTCCAGCACCGCCGTGCGGGTCAGGAACACGCGCTGCCGCCGGGAGATCCGGGCCAGGAATTCCGACTCCACGTAGTCGCTCACGAACCGGTCATCCCCGCTGAAGGAGACCGTCGCGCCTCCGACCAGGCCGCCTTCCCTCAGATAGAGCGCCGCGAGGTACAGCCCGGCCGGCCAGCCTTCGGTCCGCCGGTGCAGTTCCGTTATCTCATCTTCGTCCAGTACGACGCCTGCATTGGCGAGGAGCGCCGCAGCCTCCGCACGGGTGAGGGACAGCTGAGCGGGGCCGATCTCCAGAGCCGGCCCTCGGCCCGGAGCCGCGGAACCCGCAGCGGTGGCTCGGCCCGGCCCGCCAGCACCAGCCGTGAGCCTTCCGGCACATGATCGGCCAGCGCGGACAGCGCCGCCCGGCACTCACGGTTATCCAGTACGTGCACGTCATCCAGAACCAGGACCACGGGCGAGGTCATCGACGCGAAAGCCGATCCCAGCCGGGGCACGACTGCGCCCGGCACGGAGCTCCCCGGGGAGGCCAGCGCTTCGAAAACCCGCCTGCCGATCGGCTCCACCGCATCGAGCGCCGCCGCCACGTAGGTGAGCAGGACCTTCGGGTCGTTGTCCGGCTCCGCGACTGATACCCACGAGAAAGTCTGGCCGCTGCGCTCGGCCCACTGCGATAGCAGCGTGGTCTTCCCATAGCCCGGCGGCGCGACGACCGAGACGATCCGGTGCGCGTCCCCGTCCGCCAGCCGCTCGATGAGGGAGGAGCGGGCGACAGTTCCCGGCCGCACCAGCGGACGCAGGAGCTTGGACACGGTGAGGTCGTCCACGGGCAGGCCCGGACGGTTCCCCCCGTCCGGTGGCTCACGCACGCTGGTATGGCTCATGCCCTGGTGATCCGCCGGGACAGTCTGCCGCTCATCATCGTCCGCAAGCTCAAATGAGATCAAACGAGGTGCCACCGGGCCGTGCCTGGCCAGGAGAAACTATATATCGCTCGCCCGAACCGGGCACGCCGGACTTGTGCCCCGGACCGGCCGGCCACTGGCCTGGCGCTCCCGGTAACGGCTCGCTCACCGGCCAGCTGCCCGGCGGGCTGCCCACTCGTGGTCGAGGATGGACATCAGCACCTCGTCGTACCAGCGCCCGTCGTGCAGCACCGACTCGCGAAGGCGGCCCTCCTCGACGAAGCCCGCCTTCTCATAGGCGCGGATGCCGGCGGGGTTGAACGGGGCCACGCCGAGCTGAATGCGGTGCAGCCCCATCTCGCGGAATCCGTAGCTGACGATGATGCGCATCGCGTCCGTGCCGTAGCCACGGCCGATGTGCTGACGGCCGAGGGCGATCCCGATCGTCGCGCACCGGTCCTTGGGGCGCGCGCCCCACAACCCGATGTTGCCGGCCAGCACCGGCGGATCGTCCAGCGTCTCGATGGCGAAGCCGAGGTCATCCTTCTCGTTCGCGCTCCACTTGGCGATGCGCTCCCTCGCCGCGGCCTCGGAGGGCGGGACCACCCAGCTCGACAGCGTGGCCATGCGCCCGGGATCCATTTCCCACTTCGCGAGCACAGGCAGGTCGTCGTCCCGCACGCCGCGCAGGCGCACCCGTTCGCCGACGAGGATCGAGTCGCCGTAGCCGAAGGCGCCGGGAAGATCGGTGAGTTCGGTCATAGGGCTGATACTGCCGTATGCCAGGGCCGGGCCGGGGTCCGGTCCTGGCCGCGCGGGAGCCCGGCTGAGCCGCGCGGGAGCCCGGCTGAAGAGAGCAAGGGCGGTCGGGACAGTAACGGGCTGGCCACGTCAGTATGGCTGGCATGGCGGAGCTGCAGGAGATCATCCGGCTGGTGGAGCAGAGCCTGGACGAGCCGGGCCTGGACGCCGGTGAGCTCGCCAGCCGTGCCTGCCTGTCGCGCTTTCACTTCGACCGGCTGGCGAGCGCGGCGCTGGGAGAACCACCGGGCGCGTTCCGCCGCAGGCTGCTGCTGGAACGGGCGGCCCACCGGCTGGTCTCCACCCCGGTGACCGTCATCCAGATCGGCGCCGAGGCTGGCTACACCTCACCGGATGCGTTCACCCGGGCGTTCTTCCGCGCCTACGGCACCACCCCGACGGGTTACCGGCGGCAGCCCAGATCGGTGCACGACCTTCAGGCCGCCAACGGCATCCACTTTCACCCTCCGGGCGGCCTGCGGCTGCCCGCCACCCGAAGGAGCGGCACCATGGACGTACTGACCAGGATGTATGACCATCACGTTGAGCTGACCGGCGTTATCGTCGACCGGCTCACCCGGGTTCCCGCGGAGGTTCTCGACCAGCCGATCGAGCTGCCGGTCGAGGGCATCGACGTCCATCCGAGCCTGCGGGCACTCTGCGACAAGCTGGTCCGCCAGCTGGAGATGTGGGTGAGCGCGGTCGAGGGCGCGACCAGCATCCCGGCCGGCCAGGCCTCGCCCGCAGCGCTGCGCGCGCGCCTCGGCCAGGCCGCCCCGCGATTCCGGGCCGTCGTCGTGGACCGGGTCGCGGCGGGCGCGAGCGGGGACACGTTCCTGGATGCGACCTGCCAGCCTCCGCAGACCTTCACCCTCGGCGGCGTGCTCGCGCACGTCCTCACCTTCGCTGCGGTACGCCGTACCCTGGCGATCGGTGCGCTGGAGTCCGCAGGCATCGGTGATCTCGGGGCCGGCGATCCGATGCGCTTTGTCGGGGGAGAAGGCTCCGACGCTTCCGGGATCACCCGCAACTTCGAGTAGAACTCCGTAGCTAGGGCGGCGGCGTGACCCGTCAGATCAGCCCCAGTTTCTTTGCGCGGCGCACTGCCTCGCCGCGGCGGGTCGCGCCGAGCTTGCGGAAGATGCTCTTGAAGTGGGTTTTGACGGTGTTGACGGAGAGGTACATCGCCCGGGCGATTTCCTCGGTGCTGAGCATGGATGACGCGAAATTCAGGACCTCGCGCTCCCGGTCGCTGAGTGGTTCGACGACCACGGGGTCCAGGCGGGTGGCGCGGGCCGGGCGGGCGGGGATCCCGCCGCGCTGGCCTGGCCCGGGCTGGAGGAGGTCGCGATGCTCAGCGGCCAGGCCGGGACAGTGCCGCAGCGCGGGCTGGATCCAGGCCCGGTTCATGGCGAAGGGAAGCCGGAGGTGTTCTGGCTTGCCCAGCCGCAGCGCTCGTTCGAGGGACCGGCGTCCCTGGGCGGAGTCGCCGCTGCGGTAGCTGAGGAGGGCGCTGGCGAGGTACGCGTCGAGCCGGAGCCGCTCGTCGGGCTCGCCGGCCGGTGCGCAGGCCCCGCGGGGCAGGGCCTCCCGGGGCAGGGCCGCCCGGGCGGCGTCAAGGTCCCCGGCCGCGAGGAAGGCACGGGCTTGCGCTACGGCCGCGTCGAGAGCGGACCCGGCCCTGGCCCGGCGGGCCGCGTCGAATGCTGACCGGATATCGCCGGCTGCGGTGGCGGCCTGCGCCTCGGCCACGGTCAGCAGGTGGTCGAGCCATGGTGGTGGTGACCAGCCATCCCGGGCGCACCGGATCAGGTCCGTGGCAGCGGGCCCGTGAGCCTGGGCCACGGCGCTGCGCGCGGCCACCAGGCAGGCGACCGCGTTGATCAGCCGGTCAGGGTGAGCCTGCAGGACAGCCTCGGCCTGCTTGAGCTGGCTGCGGCAGGCCTGGAGCTCGTTGTGCTCCAGGTGCACCAGCGCGAGCGCTACTGCCGCAGCAGGCCGCGCCGGGCCCGCCCGGGAGTCCTCAGGCTGGCTGATCCCCGCCCTGGCCAGCTCGGCGGCCCGGGCCAGCTGTCCGCGCAGTGCCTCGATCAGGGCCAGGTCACCGTGAAAGGCCGCCCGCTCCCGGCTGCCTGCGGTGGCGGCGGCCGCCGCCTGCGTGAAAGCCGTGACCGCCGCGGCAGGATTGCCGGACCAGAACTCGACGCTGCCCCGGCCGGCCAGCACGTCCGCATAAGCGGCCTGGTGGCGCGATCGCAAGCCGGGCGGGAGCTGCCTGAACAGGGTCTCGGCCCGGGTGATGGCGATCCTGGCGGCGTCAAGATCCCCCGACCGGCGGGATGCGGCGAAACGGAGCATCGCAGCGGCGAGCCGGGAGGGTATTTCCTGGTCAGCCGGGAGCCGGCCGAGGAGTTCTTCCGCGGCCGCGAGCAGGGTGCCGGCTGCCTGGTCACGGCCATCACTGTGGTCCAGCGCGGTGGACGCCAGCAGGGACTGCGGCTGCGCCGGGGCGTCTGGCCGCCCTGGAGCGCGCATCCGCCGCAGGATGCCGGCCACCGGGGAGCCGGCCCGCGGGTTGAGGAGCTGTCCGGTGGCCAGCTCGTCCACCGTGATCCGCGCGGCGAGCTGCCAGTCGTTGACCTGCTCGGCGTGGGCGACGGCCCGGCCCAGCTGCCCATTGCGCTGGTACCAGCCGGCCGCCTTCCTGTGCAGGCCGGGTGTGAGGTCCGGGAATTCCCGCAGCAGTTTCAGCCGGAGCACGTCGGCAAACATGGAGTGATAGCGGTACCAGCCGTGGCCCAGCGGCTGGACGAGAGCGCCGGACCGGGCCAGCGCGGCCAGCGTGCTGCCGGCCCGCTCATCACCGGTCAGCTCCAGGGCCAGCTCCGCGCTGACCCGGTCCAGGATGCTGGTCCGCAGCATGAGCTCGCGCCCGGCCGGAGGCTGCGCGTCGAGCACCTCGTCGACCAGGTAGCTGGTCAGGGCGTTGTCCTCGGCGGCCAGGTTCTTGATGAAGACCTCGGGATCGGGATGCCCATCCAGCGAGAGTGCGGCCAGCCGCAGGCCAGCGGCCCAGCCTTCCACCCGGTCGGCGATGAGTCTCACCGTGCCGGGGGGAAGCCGGAGCCCGTGCTGCGCCATCAGCCGGGCCGCTTCGGGGATGGTGAAGGCGAGGTCACCAGCGCGAATCTCGGCCAGCTCCCCGGCCAGCCGGTGGCGGTGCAGCGGCAGAGGGGGGTCGAACTCGTGCGGCCGCCACCAGGCGCAGGCCCGGCCGGGCGTACTTCAGCAGGTAGGCCAGTTCCTCCAGGGGCCCGGGCGCGGTCAGGAGATGAAGATCATCAAGGACGAGGACCACGGGCGGCTCAAGCGCGGCCAGGGCTGACGCCAGCCGGGGGAGGAAGGCGGGGTGGCGGGCATCTTCCTGCGGCAGCACCGGCGTCGTCCGCGGGACGCCCGTGCCCGCCTGCCGGAGCGCCCTGACGACGGATGACCAGAAGATGCCCGGCTGGTTGTCATAGTCGTCCACGGTGACCCAGGCCGTGCGCCCGGGCTTCATGCCTGCCGCCCAGGACGCCAGGGCCGTGGTCTTCCCCGCGCCGGGCGGGCCGGTGACCACGGTCAGCGGCCCGGCGGCTCCCCCGGCGATACGCGTGTCCAGGCGGGGCCGGGCGACCATCCAGGCCGGCAGGCGGGGGGCGGAGAGCTTGGCGGCCAGGACGAGGTCATCAGCCTCGAGCCGCCCGGAACGGGTCGTCGTGCGGGCCATCATCTAACCTCTGCTCCCCGGCAGCGGTGGTGCGCGACGTCATCTGGACCTCCTGGGTCGCAATCTCGAACGGTGACTCACTCACCCTGTTCGAGCTGACGTGCGCCGTCCCCACCCTGGTCAGGGTGATTCCCCGTCGCAGGAGGCCCGGGCGCGCGCTGGCGGGGGTTCCCGCCGCGGCGGGCCGCACCGCTGCGCCGGGTGTGGCGGCGGGGCTGATCTCAGAGCAGCCGCAGGTCCATGGCCCGCTCGATGGCCTCCGACCGGGAGGCCACGCCGAGCTTCTGGTAGATGGACCGCAGATGGGTCTTGACCGTGTTGCGTGAGATATAGAGGCTGGCCGCCATCTGCGGGTAGGTGCTGGTCGGCAGGAGCTTCAGGACGCGCAGCTCCGCGGTGGTCAGCGGCTCCGGCAGACCGCTGCCCGGTCGCGACGCGTCGGGCAGGGCCGCGCGTACGTCGAGGGCCGCCCCGATGAGCTGCTGGGTGAACGGATCCTGCCGCAGCTGGGCTGGATGGGCGGCCAGGTAGCTCGTTACCTGGGGAGCAGTGGTAACCACCGTGTGGAGGAAGCCCGCCCGGCGGGCGGTGTCCACGGCCGCGTCGAGAAGGCTGGCCGCCATCGGATCGCCGCGCTCCACCGCAGCAGTGGCCAGCAGAAGCTGGCGCACCAGCGCGCGCCGCGGCGCGCCGTCGGCCAGCGGCAGCGCCTGCAGGAGTTGCTGCGCGTCCCGGTGGTCGCCGGAGGCCAGCGCGATCCTGGCCAGGAGCAGGGCGCGGCGGGCCGGGGGCAGCCCGCTGGCCAGCTCAGCGGGGGTCCGCGGGTCGCCCAGGGACAGGCGGAGCAGCGCTTCCAGCTCATCGGCCCGGGCCATGAGCACCGATCCGCTTCCGGGCAGGATCGACCGGGCCGACTCGACGGTGGCCAGCGCATCGCGGACCTGCCCGCGGCCGGCCCAGATCGCGGCCCGGTCGAGCAGCGCCAGGAACTCAAAGGGAGGCCGCCCGTGCTCCGACACCAACAGGGCCTGCTCCGTGAGCTGCTCAGCGGCGTCGAAGTCCCGCTTCTCGAGCGCCAGCCCGGCCAGGGCCCGCAGGTGGTCCACGGAGAAGAAATGCCGGCCGAATCCCAGCCGCTGTGCCTGCTGCGCAGCCATCCGGGCAGCGTCCGCGGCCTGAGCCAGATGCCCCGACTCCAGCCAGGCCAGCGCCTGGGCGCCGGGTACCTGCACCAGCTTGACCGGTTCGGACAGCGCCGGGCTCGCCAGGGCCAGGGCCGCCTCACGGTCCACGCCCGCCAGGTCTTCCAGCCAGGTGTAGGCGCGCAGCAGGATCATGGAGATGGTGGCCAGCCAGTCGTCGCTCACCTGCGTTCGTTCCTGGATGGCCCGCGCCGCGCGGGCTTCCCGCACCGCCTCGCCCACCTGGCCGGTCAGCATGTGGCGCAGGGACTGCGCCGTGGCAAGCCGGGCCGGGAACCGGGGTTCGGGCGGGGTGGGCGGCTGGGCGCTGGCCAGCAGGTCCAGGTACCGGCCAGCGCGGGCGGTATCTCCCGACAGCAGCAGATCGATGGCCAGGCCCAGCAGCCGGTCCGGGGCGTCGGCCAGCAGCGATGCAGGCACGGTGCTCAGGTCCAGTGGTGGCGGCAGCGCCGGGTCGCGCAGGAAATCAGTCACCACGCGGTCCTGCAGGAGAGCCAGGGCGCGGTCGGCCTGCCGTGCCGCGAGGAAGTGACGGGCCGCATGCCGGGTATCCGTCATCGACTCGAACCACTCAGCGGCCCGGAGTTCAAGAGCCTGCTCGCGGGTCCGGTCCCTGGCCCGCAGCTCGGCGCGCAGCAGCTGGCGCACCAGGTGGTGGTAGCGGAAACTCGTCCGGTCCTCATCGAGAGGCACCAGGAACAGGCTGGCCGCATCGATGCTGCGCAGCAGCGCCGCCGCGTCCTGCCGCCCGGTGACCGCGGCGCACGCGTCCGCGGTCAGCTCACCCAGGATGGACGTGTCAAGCATGAACCGGGCCACCTCGGGGGGTTGCTGGTCCAGGACCTCCGACGTGAAGTACTCGGCGATCTCGTGGCTGCGGATCTCCAGTGCCCGCCCGGCCCGGGCCGGATCGGTGACGCCGCGCAGCGACAGCGCGGCCATCTGCAGCGCCGCGGCCCAGCCCTCGCTCCGCTGGTGCAGCAGCGCCGCATCATCGGCGGTGATCTCGACGCCGAAGTTCGCCAGGAAATCCTGGCTTTCCCCGAGCGTGAAGTGCAGGTCACGGTCGCGAAGTTCGCACAGCTCCCCGGCCATCCGCAGGCGGTGCAGCCGCAGCGCAGGGTCAATACGGCTGGCCAGCACCAGCTGGGCGGCGTCGGCCGGCCAGCGTTCCACCAGGTCGGTCATGCTCGCCGAGACCGCGGGAGCTGCATAGTGGAAGTCATCGACCACGATGGCCGTCCCGGCCGGCAGCTTGGAAGCATCGTTGGCGATCGACGCGGTGACATCAGGTGACATGGCTCCGTCCATCGCGAGCAGGTCGGCCGCGTCGGCTCCGAATTCCGGCTCCGCACCCTGGGGAGCCTCGATGAACCCGGTCCAGAACCGGACCGGGTTAGCGTCAGCCTCGTCACACGACAGCCAGGAGGTGACGTGCGGGGCCCGTGTCGCGGCCCAGCTGGAGAGCAGCACGCTCTTGCCCGCGCCTGCCGACCCCACGACCACGGTCAGGCGCTGCCCCGCCCCGGTCATCAGCCTTTCGTGCAGCGTCGGTCTCGCGATCAGCGTTGCGGGTAGCGGCGGCAGGCGGAACTTTCCCAGCGCGAACCGTGCGCCGCGCCCAGCTGTCGCGCCTTGTTCCACCACTTGCCCCCCAGCAGTCCCACCTGTAGCCATGACCGAAGCCCTGCTCCTCATAGGGTGCGGGCTCCCTGGCCGTCGATACAAGGCCGAACCACCCTGTGCAGGGTGAGGACACGGCCGCAGGCACCCGGCACGCTGGTGGCACACCTGAACCAGGATGCTGAAAGGGGATGGCCCGGGTGCGACTGTATGAGATCACCTTCATGGGCCGGGCCTGCCCTGCCGTGGGTGCAGAATTCGACGACTGCGAGGTCATCCTGGGGGGAGGCACGACGACTCTGCGCGCCGAACTGCCCGATCAGTGCGCGCTGTCGGGGCTCATCCAGCGGATCATCGGCCTGCACCTCGAAATCACCCAGGTGCATCTCGTCGCACCGTCCCTGACGTAATGACCTGTCTCCCGCGGATTACCGGGTGCCGGCCGCCTGCCGCCCGCCCTCTCTGCGACCACCTGGTGCTGATACTCCCAGGGTGCTCAGCACACGCGCAGGCCATACCCGCCTACATCACCCATCGAGGGTGAGACCAGCCTGAAGGTGCGGATGCCCACCGAATTGGTGCTGCTGGGAACGGCGGGTGCGCCCCTGCCCGTGGCCGGGCGCACCGGGATCTCGTCGGCGCTGGTCGTCGGCGGGCGGGTGTTCGTTATCGACTGTGGCCGCGGTTCGCCGTCCGCCTTCGCCGACGCGGGACTGAGCTTCTCCCGGCTGGAGGCGGTGTTCCTGACTCACCTTCATGCCGACCACATCGGTGATCTGGCCGGCATGGTCTTGTACGGGTGGGGCGTTCGCGTCGGAACCGACGGCCCGCTCGCGCCGATCCGCGTCTACGGGCCGCCGCGCCCCGGCGCGGTGCCAGCAGGTGATGCCGCCTTCCACCGTGAGACGACGATCCGGCCGGACCTGCCGGCCCCCGGCACGGCGGATCTGGTCGGGAGCATCCTGGCGGCCTACGCCTACCACCTGAACGTCATGCCGCTGGACGCCCACATGCCGGACGCGGGCGCGCTGGTCCGGGGAATTGATGTCCCCATCCCGGCCAGGAGTGCGGGCACCTCGCAGGCTCCGGTGGTGGTCTTCGACGATGAGGCGGTCCGGGTCCGCGCCGTCCCGGTGACGCACGGCCGGGCGGTTCCGGCGCTCGCCTACCGGTTCGACACCGCGGACGGTTCTGTCGTGTTCTCGGGCGACACGACGGTGAACGACGACCTGATCGCCCTGGCCCGCGGGGCCGACATCCTCGTCCATCAGGTTGCCGATCTCGGCTACCTGCAGCGGCACGGCATCACGGGCGCCGCCCTGCGGCGGATGGCCGCGCTGCACACCGATGTCTCCGAGGTCGGGGGGGTTGCCGAGCGCGCCCGGGTCCGTGAGCTCATCCTCAGCCACTACCTGCCGGCTGAACCGGACGCGATCACGGAGGACGAATGGGCGCAGCGCGCCGGCCAGGGCTTCAGCGGGACCACCACCGCAGGCCATGACGGGCTGCGCCGGACACTTCCCCGCTTTACTGCGTGATCGCCTTGAGTAATGGAATGGCGCATATCTTGACGACGCGCTCCATGCTCTGACCGCGCGATAACGAAAATAACGCACCGCGTTCCCGTCGCCCCTGATGGCATGTGACTGGCTCGACCTCTGTCAGCCTGTCGTCCAGGGCCGGAGCTTGTCGGGATTGCGGATGGCCCAGATGTGCTTGATCCGGTCGCCTTCGACCTCGAACGCGAACACCGTCACGGTGGCGCCGTCTTGCTGGGCCACCAGGCCGGGCCGGCCGTTGACGGTACGTTCCAGGAAGGTCACGCCGGCGGCCGCGCGGTTGGCGAGGTCGATGATGAAGCGGGCGATCTGCTCGCTGCCCTCGATCGGGTGGAGCGCGGCGCTGACCAGGCCGCCGCCGTCCGCGACCACCGTGGCGCCGGGATCCAGGAGGCCGATGATGGCGTCGATGTCCTTGGCTTCCCACGCCGCCTTGAAGTCCCTGACCAGGCGGCCTGCCGGGGAGCCGGGGCCGGGGGAGCCTGCGAGGCGCGGATGCGGCGGCGGGCTGAGGAGGCCAGCTGACGGCACGCCGCCGGGGTCCGGCCGGTGATCTGGGCCACTTCGGCGAAGGGGTAGCCGAAGACGTCGTGCAGGATCAGCGCGACGCGCTGGGGCGGGGTCATCGATTCGAGCACGACCAGGAACGCCATGCTGACCGACTCGTCCAGGGTGACCCGGTCGGCCGGGTCAGCGGTGGCGGCGCCCGGCCGCCCGCCGGTCCATTCGGCAGGGTCGGGCAGCGGCTCGGGGATCCATTCGCCGACGTAGCGCTCCCGCCGGGCCCGCGCCGAGCCCAGCACGTCCAGGCAGATCCGGCTGCCCACCGTGGTCAGCCAGGCACCAGGGGATTCGATGGCTTCCTGCTGCTGCCGGGACAGGGCGTACCAGCGGGCGTATGTCTCCTGGACGGCATCTTCGGCCTCGGCCAGGGAGCCGAGCAGCCGGTAGGCGAGATTGATCAGCTGACGCCGCTCGCTGATGACCGCATCCAGGCCCGGCTCGGGCCGGCCGCCTCCCGGGCTGGATCGGGTGCTCATGGTGCTGGCGCCTCCCTTGGTCGCATCTGCCCTCACTGGTTCGACGAGACAGGGCACCAGACTGTGAGGCTGGCGCGCCGCCTGACATTCCGCGGGGCTGAGTCGTCGTACCGCTGAGAAGAACACACCATCCAGGGATCAGGAAAGCTCAGCGACGCATGACCGGCTGCCGCGAACGTTGGTCATCGCCTGCAGCCCCCCGCCGTGGACGGGACAGGGAGGAAACGATGAGTGACTTTCAGGCCATCGCCGACCGAGTCGAGATCGAGGCGCTGCGCGGCGAGTTCACCGACGCGGTCATGATGCGCGATTACGACCGCGCCGCCTCGCTGTTCACCCCGGACGGCGTGCTGCGGATGCCCAACATCCCCGCCGAGCTGGCCGGCCAGGAGCAGATCCGCGCCTGGGGCGCGCGGGTGCCGGCGCTGGTGGAGTTCCTCGTGCAGAACACGCACCCGGGCGCGATCCGGCTGGACGGCGACACCGCGTCCGGCCGGGCCTACCTGCACGAGCTGGGGCGCATCCGCGGCAGCGGGTCGGAGCTGAACTACGCCATCTACCACGACCACTACCAGCGCACGGACGAGGGCTGGAAGTTCACCGAGCGTGTCTACGAGGTCAGGTACCACGACACCACCCCGCTGGCGGGCTCGCCACCCCCCGCGGCGGGGCCGCCGGCCAGCCGCCGGCCGGGATCACGCTGGAAGATCCGGAGCGAAACCAGCGATGAAGGCCCCGAAGCCGCACACCGCCGACCACGTCCGCGCGGCGGCGCTGCCGCGGGCCGGCCTGACGGCGTGGCAGGCCCTGTTCGACCACGGGAAGCTGGCCCCGGGACAGACGGTGGTCATCCACGGCGCGGGCGGTGCGGTCGGATCGGCAGCGGTCCAGCCCTGATCCACGAGCCTGAGATCAGCCGGTAAGGGTGGTGAGCGTGTCGCGGGCCTCGTCGGCGATGGGGGGCGGGACGTCTCCGCGTTCCAGCACGTGCCTGAGTGCTCTGGTGTACGCGACGGCGTAGGCCTGGTCTGCGGGTACCGGTGTGTCCGGGATCACGCCGGTGCCCTGCCAGTTCGTGCCGGTAACCGGGTTGATCGACCGCGCGAACGGGATGCCGATGTGCACCGCGGCGCTGATCGGGAACGGCCGGGTCGGGTGGGCCCCGCCGCCGGTTGCCTCCCCGATCACCTCCGCCCGGCCCAGTGCCTGCAGTGTGTAACCGAAGTCCTCGCCGCCAGAGAACGTCCGGCCGCTGGTCAGCACGTACACCGGGCGGCCGGTGTAACGGCTGCCCGGCAGGTAGGGGCAGGACCAGAATTGCCTGGTCTCGCCGGTATCGGCGTGGAAAATGTCGTTCAGGTGCGCGGGCTGCTTGCTCGGCGGCCAGCGAGCCGTCGTCGGGCATGCTGATCAGGGGAGCGTCCGCGGCATCGGAGGTGAACTCGAGCAGCTTGGCCGACGGGAGCTGCAGCGAGAGCTTCCTCCGCAGCTCTTCCATCTGGTCCCGGTGTGCCTCAGCCCAGGCGGCGGGATCTTCCGCCGCGGTGATGAACACCCGGACCACCAGCTGGCCCGGATTCTCGCCGTGCCGCACCTCGGCCCGCTGCACCGTGCCGTCCGGGAACAGTCCTTTCACCTCATGGTCAAGGGCCCGCGCGATCTGTTCCACTTCCTGTCAACGGCACCTGACTGCCTGAAGGTTCCGCCGTGCCCGCCGCCTGCGCCAGCACCATCCCGGACCCGGTGTCCCGGCCCGCGCTTTCCGGTCCGCGCGGACGCCGACTACGCTCGCGGAACTACAGTCTCGGTAAGAGGCCCGCAGACTTCTGATGAGGTGCCGATACAAGCTGGGGGCAGGCGGATGCAAGACGGGCCACGTCTTCTGGTGGCGGCCGCGCTGGGAAAGATCATTGAACCCTTTCTGCGGCAGTCCATGAGTGACGCCACGGTGCGGATCGCGGAGGACAAGGGGGCCGTGGAGCGCGCGGTCAGCGACCGCCTGAGGTTCGACGTAGTGGTGGCCGACCTCACCTGGAATGACTATGCGGTCGAGTATTCGTTCGACGGGCTTGATGTCCTGGACATCCTCCGCAGCGCGCGCAGGCAGGCGCCCGTGATATTCGCCGCCCAGGGCCACGGAATCGAGCGCGATCACTTGGACGAGGCGGTGGACCAGCCTGAAGTGGTAGGTATCTACCGGAAGGCGACGGGTCCCCAGCCACTGGTGGAGGCCGTGGATATTGCTGTCCGGGGGGGGAATCTAATGGGTCCCCAGTTTCCCCCGGGCGACAGCCCGGACGATATCCCGCGAATACACAGATATTTCAGTAAGGGAAAAGGGGTGACCGCCGCACGGCTGGCTGGGGCAATTGCCTCCGGCCGGGCAGTCAATCACGAAACGCTGGCCAGTTCCGCCCACGTTGGATACGACACCGCAGCAAAAATTGTCGATTATCTTGGACCTCTCATACGTGATCGCGGTGAACATGACGGTGAGCTCAAGATGACGCCAGAAGTCGTTTACCGTTGGTGCGGTGAACATGCGCGATACATTTTGAGCTGGTGCCGCCGGAACGGCCATGGCGACGTCGCGGTGCGCGTCACGGCCGCGCACCGGCCGCCGGAAGGCGCGGCCGGCGCTTCACCGGGCTTCCCGGGACCTGGGGTCGGCTAGGCCGGGGCACCAGGTTTCCCGCCACTGCTTGACTTAAAGCGCTTGAGGTTTGTTTTGCTGCTCGTATGAGGGCTCTCACCCACGTCGCCTCGCCGATGATCCAGTCCGACGATCCCGATGAGGTGATCGTTCCCGCCCGTGACGGCACGCTGCGTGTCCTGCGGGCCGCGCGCGACGCCAGTGTCCGGCGTGTCGTGCTGACCTCGTCGTTCGCGGCGGTCGGTTACTCACCGAAGCCGGGTGCCGAGTACACCGAAGCCGACTGGACGGATCCTGGCACGCCCGGACTTCCGTCCTATCCGCGGTCTAAGGCCATCGCCGAGCGAACCGCCTGGGACTTCATCGACGATGAGGGTGGCGACACCGAGCTGGTCGTGGTCAACCCCACGTTCATCCTCGGGCCGACCCTGACGACGCAAGCGCGTTCGTCGTTGCAGCTGACCAAGGCGATGCTGGACGGAACCATGCCCGTCGTGCGACGCCAGCGCTTCGGCGTCGCCGACGTGCGTGACGTGGCCGATCTGCACATCCGTGCGATGGCCGCGCCCGGGGCGGCCGGCCGGCGCTACCTGGCCTTGGCCGACGGGCCGACCATCAGCTTCCTTCAGATGGCCCGGATCCTGCGCGAACGGCTCGGCCCGCTGGCCGAGCGAGTACCGACCGAAGAGGCAGCAGGACCGGAGCCGCCCCGGCTGATCATCCACAACGACCGCGCCAAGCAGGAGCTCGGCTGGCGCCCGCGCCCGGCCGAGACCACGATCGTGGAAACCGCCGAGAGCCTGCGCGACCTCGGCCTGCTGGAGAAACGATGACGACGGATACCGGCACGGGAACCGTGCTGATCACGGGTCTGAGCAGCGGCATGCAAATTCTTGCATGAAGAAATCGGGATCCGGCAAGGTTCCGCCTGTTCGTTTCCGGCGTTAACTCTGCGGCTTAAGTCCCAGATATAACTGAACGTGGCCGACGCTGAGGTCGAGACAGGACATACTCGCACCACCAAGGCCGGCGAGTGCAGGGGGGGCCTCGCCTGCTCGCGGAATGAAAGTTCCGTGCAGTGCCTGCCTCGGTGCCGGGTAGCCGACATCGTCACTGACGATGTTGGCTACCCGGCACACATCATTTGCCCTCGGAGAATCCGGTGGCTCCGGAGAGACACGGCATGGCCACCCCGCCCCGGACCCACCAGGGCGATCCAGCCTGGTGCCGCTTGGCGGAGGTGCCGGTTACCGTGTGGACGGTCAACTCGCACGTTCGATGCGACATGCGGGGGGTTCGATGGTGGACACCGCACCGGGTGCCCACGCGGCTCGCTCCGCCAGGCCGCGGCTGGTGGTGTCGGTGACTGCGTCAGCCGATGGGCGGGTGACGCTCAGCCGCGCTGGCCGGCTGCTCGACGAGGCCGCGGGAAAAATGTGGGACTCCATTCATCCCGCCAGCGCGGACGGGATGCTCGCGGCACGCCGCGCGGAGATCGAGCGGCGGTACGCGCCCCAGGTGGTTCTGGAGGGAAGCGGAACATTCGTTGCGGATACGGACGGGCCGATCACGGGCCTGCCCGTGCCCAGCGGCGACATCGCGACGCTCTATGAGATCGATCGTCAGCCTGCCTCCGCGGCCTGACGGCACGCCCAGGACCTGTCTGCCTGTGGCCTGCGCTCGGCGCAGCCGGTGAAATCGCCCGGGCGCTAGGGTGGGAGCCGTGGCCGACTTCGACCCTCGCACGCCGTCCATCGCCCGGGTCTACGACTACCTGCTGAATGGGAAGGATCATTTCGCTGCCGACCGGGAGGTGGCGGAGCGGCTGCTGGCCGTCGCCCCGCTGACGGCCGAGGTGACCCGGGAAAACAGGCAGTTCCTGGCCCGTGCCGTGACGTGGGCGGCGAACCAGGGCATCAGCCAGTTCATCGACCTGGGCTGCGGCATGCCTACCGTGCCGAACACGCACCAGACGGCCCAGGCGATCACTGCGGGCGCGCGGGTGGTGTACGTCAACAACGACGCGGTGGTGCTCAGTCACCTGCGCGCGCTCGCCGCCCAGGGCAATCCCGGCGTGACCGTGGTAGATGGCGATGTGCGCGAGGCGGATGCGATCCTGGGCGCCGTCGCCGCGGGCATGGGCCTGGCGGCGCCGGCCTGCCTGCTGATGGGGTTCCTGCTGCACTTCTTCACCCCTGATGCCGCCCGGGACCTGGTGGCCAGGTACGCCGCAGCGCTGGCACCCGGGAGCTACGTCGTGCTGTCCGTCGGGCGCGGCGACAGCGACCGGGCCGACCGGGGCTTCGGCGCCTACTCCGCCGGTGCGACGCAGGTGTACAACCACTCGGTGCCGGAGTTCACCAGCTTTTTCGGCTCCCTGGAACTGGTCCCGCCAGGGGTGGCTGACGCCCGGGAGTGGCGCCCGGACTGGGAACAGCCCGTGCACCTCCCGCGCCGCGAAGGCCAGGTCATCGTCGGCGCCGCCCGCACTGGCTAGGCCATCACCAGGCCGGCAGCGGTGGTCGGCTGCGGGCTGCGGCTACCTGCGGATTATCGTGCCGCCTTCCGCGCGATGCCGGCACCTGCCGGGTCAGGCGCCCAGCGCAGCGTGGATGAGGCCCTGCCATTCCGCATCGGGGATGCGCGCAGCCTCCCCGGGCCTCAGCCTGATGGTCCCCTTTCCCGCGGCCAACCCGGGGTGACGCGCCGAAAAGCCGCCGTCCCGGTTCGGCGATACGTAGAGCGACAGCCCATGCTTCCAGGCGCCGATGCTGAGACGGCGCCGGCCGAGGCGGTAGGTCGGCATTCCGTAGGAAAGCCCCAGTTCCGCGTCAGGGCAGGCCGCCGTGATCAGCCCATGCAGGCGGTCAAACACCAGCCGGTGCTCGCTGTCCATCTCGTCGAGGTAGCGGCGCACAGCTTCCTCCATGGCGCCTGTCCCGTCGGTCCGCGCCTGCCCGCTCATGCTTGTCCTCCTCGTCCGGCGGTCAAACTGACGATAGGACCGCCCCTGGCTTGGCGTGCCCGTGCTCTGGCTCCCCAGTGATGAGACGAGCCGCCTGGACCGAACTTATCGCTCTGGCGATCGATCGATGCTGCAGGTCAGGTGGTGGGATTGGGCCCCGGATTCGGGCCGGGCGGCTCACGGCTACCATGGGGCACGGCAGCGACGCAAGATCGCTGGAGGCGCCGACCGTGCAGGTTACCGATGGGTGAGCCGGCCGCAGCCAGGGCCGCAACGTCGGAGCGCGATGTCCTGCTGGCCACCAAGCTGAACGTGCCCGGGATGCGGCCAGATGTGGTGCCGCGCCCGCGACTGGCGCAGCGGCTCGACGAGGGCCGGGGACGAGGACTTGTGCTGGCCTGCGCGCCGGCCGGGTACGGCAAGACTGTGCTGCTGGCCGAGTGGGTCCGGCGCGGCCGGCATCCAGTGGCCTGGCTGTCGCTGGATGCTGGCGACGACGATCCGGCCAGGTTCTGGCGGCATACGGTGGCCGCGCTGGACCGGGTTCGGCCGGGGATCAGCGAGCGGATGGGCCCGCTGCTCGGGCCTCCCGCGCCGCCGTCGTTCGAGCCGCTGGTGACCGCCCTGATCAACGAGGTAGCCGGCCAGCCTGATGCAGATGAGGCGCTGCTGCTGGTCCTGGATGACTATCACGTGATCAGCTCGCCGCCGGTGCACGAGTCGCTCGGGTTCCTGGTTGAGCACCGGCCGCCGGGGCTGCACCTGGTGCTGGCCAGCCGCAGCGACCCGCCCTTGGCCCTGGCGCGGCTGCGGGCCCGCGGGCAGCTGACCGAGCTGCGCGCCGCGGAACTGCGGTTCACGCCTGCGGAGGCGGCGGCGTTGCTGCGGGTCGCGGCGACTGGCGGAGCGCGGCTCGATGCGCCGCTGCCTGACGCGGCCGCCGCAGCGCTGGCTGCGCGGACCGAGGGCTGGGCAGCCGGGCTGCAGCTGGCTGGCCTGTCGCTGCGCGGGCGCAGCGACGTCGGCGGCTTCGTCGCCGCGTTCACCGGCAGCCACCGCTACATCCTGGACTACCTGGCCGAGGAGGTGCTGGAGCGGCAGCCTGGCCGGGTGCGTGAGTTCTTGCTGGAGACCTCGGTGCTGGAGCGGCTGTCCGGGGAGCTGTGTGATGCGGTCACCGGCCGGCCCGGCAGCCAGGCGCTGCTGGAGCAGGTGGAGCGGGCGGGGCTGTTCGTGGTGCCGCTGGATGAGGTGCGCGGCTGGTGGCGCTACCACCACCTGTTCGCCGACCTGCTCCGCGCCCGCTTGCAGCAGGAACAGCCCGGCCGGGTTCCCGAACTGCACCATAACGCGGCAGCCTGGTACGCGGAGCGCGGGCTGGCCGATGAGGCGGTAAGGCACGCGGTGGCCGCAGGGGAGATGGTCTGGGCCGCCCGGCTGATCGAGCAGCATTACGACGAGCTGTTCTATCTGCGTGGCGAGGGGGGGACGATCCAGCGCTGGCTGGCATCGCTGCCCGGGGACCTGGTCCGGTCCCGGCCGCGGCTGTTGCTGACGCAGGCTTTCCTGGCCCTCACCAGCGGCCGCCTGGAGACGGTGGAACCGCTGCTGGACGCGGCCCAGCAGGCGTACGCGCACGCAGCGCAGGAGCCGTTCGAGCCTACCGTTGGCCGGGCCCGCAGCCTGCTGGTGAATGTCCCGGCGCTGATTGCGATCCAGCGCGGCTTTCTCGCCCAGCTCCGCGGGGACGCGGATGCCACGGTGGCCTTCGCCGCCCAGGCGATGGCTGAGGCCGACGAGGGCGAGTGGCGGCTCAGCTCCACCGCCCGGGGATTCCTGGCCGTCGGTGAGTGGCTTCGTGGCCAGCTGGCCCAGGCGGAGCGCACCTTCATGTCCACCGTCGCCGAGTGGCGTGCCGCGGGCTTGCCCACCCTGACGGCATGGGTTCTCTATCTACTCGGCCGGGTCCAGCGCGCCCAGGGCGGCCTGGACGCGTCCGCCCGGACCTGCCGGCAGGCACTGGAGATGACCGCCGGGCCCGGCCAGCCGCCTGCGCCCGCCGCGGGCCCGGCGTACGTGGGCCTGGCGGAGGTGGCCTACCAGCGGAACGAGCTCGAGACAGCGCTGCGGCGTGTCACCGAGGGCATCACGCTGTGCCGCCAGTTCGCCTACGTCCCGCCGCTGGCCACCGGCCTGGTCACGCTGGCATGGATCCGGCAGGCCAGCGGCGATCCAGGCGGGGCCCTGGCGGCTATCGCCGAGGCCAGGCAGGCCTCACCGGGCCCGGCGGGCCCCCTCAACCCCGTCCCGGCGCAGCGGGCCCGGCTGCTGCTGGCCCAGGGCGATGTCGCCACCGCCGCCCGCTGGACGCAGGAGAACGGCCTCAGCGAGGACGACGAGCCGGACTACCCCAGTGAGCAGGAGCATCTGGTGCTGGCGCGCGTCCTGCTGGCCCAGGCCCGGCCCGGCCCGGCGCTGGCGCTGCTGGACCGGCTGGGCGCGGCGGCGGCCACGCAGGACCGGACCGGCAGCCTGATTGAGATCGGCGCGCTGCGGGCGCTGGCGCTGGCCGCCAGCGGTGATGCGGATCGCGCGGTGGACACGCTGGCCGGCGTGCTCGATGCTGGCCTGCCCGCAGGGCTATGTCCGGGTCTTCACCGACGAGGGACCGCCGATGGCCGCGCTGCTGGGCCAGCTGATCGCGGCCCAGCGGGCCGGCCGGGCCGCCGGGGTCCCGGTCGGCTGCCTGGCCCGGCTCCAGCGCGCCTTTGACGTCGGGCCCACTGCGCCGGGCCCCGGGTCCGGCACGGCCCCCGTGGCGGTGCCGGGCCTGGTCGAGCAGCTGACCAGCCGCGAGCTGGAAGTGCTGGCCATGCTGGCGGCGGGAAAGCCGAACCAGGCCATTGCCCGCCAGCTCGTCGTCACCCTCGATACCGTCAAGAAGCATGTCAGCCACGTCCTGGCCAAGCTGGGCGCGGCCAACCGCACCGAGGCCGTCACCCGGGCGCGGGAACTGGGGCTGATCCCTTAGCCGCGGTCATGTGCGTACACAGCGCGCCTCGATGGTCATGTCGAGGTACCGTCCAGCCATTCCGCGGTAGGCGGTCACGCCGAACTGGGTCCGGTCGATGCGCGTGCTCGCGCGGGTGCTGAACCATCGTGTCGTCACCGCGGTCCGCTCGATCGACAGGGTGACGGGCAGGGTGACGTTGCGCACGGTCAGCGTGCCGGTCAAGGCCGGTCCGTCCAGGCCCTCGGAACGGAACGTAATGACCGGGTACCGATCGGTGTCGAGGAGGCGCTCCGAACGGACCGCGTCGTCCCGCTGCCCGTTGTGCGTGCGGAAGCTCGCGGGGTCGATCTGCACGTAGACGCTCGAGTCGGTGAGCGGCTCGCCGACATCGATCATCCCGGCCCGGAATGCGAAGCTGCCGCGAACCGGCGCGAGCCCGAACAGGTGCCGGGTCGTGAACGTGACGGCCGAGCAACTGGTGTCGATCTCGTACCGGCCCGGAGCGGGGATCACCTGCGCCTCGGGTGCGCTGAGCAGGGCGCCGGAGGCGCGGGCCTTGGTCTGGACAGGCCTGAGAGCAGTCATTCCTTCCTCCGATGGCTGGTATGCGTTGGCGTC
Source organism: uncultured Actinomycetes bacterium (assembly GCA_963720645.1). Classification (GTDB taxonomy): domain Bacteria; phylum Actinomycetota; class Actinomycetes; order Streptosporangiales; family Streptosporangiaceae; genus RYN-230. The sequence goes on from CAVRFX010000001.1 coordinate 300,658, forward strand.
CCTTGCACGCTAGGGAGCCAGCCAGCCCCGGGCGTCACTCGAAAGTTGACATGCCGGGTGGAATCCTGCCGCGGGCACCGGGCACCAAAGTGCCGATCAGCTGCGTTAACCTTCCGCCGGCCGGGCCAGCAACCGCCTGACCGGCTGGGGAGGACCAAGGCTGGTCGGCGTGAGGGAAGGGCGCACGTATTCTTCCCCGGCTGGCCAGCGCGCTACGTGCTGAGCGCTGCTCCCGGCATCATGCCCGATGTAAGTGACGTCGTTGATGTCGACGGCGAACAGCACGAATTCGCCAGGGACAGGCCGCCAGCCAAGGTGAGCCACGACGGCGGCGGCGTAACGCCGCTGCACCTCCTCGCCGGTCTCGGCCCGGACGGTACCGCGCATCATGATCTCGGCTTGAGGGGAGGGACTGGTCACGATGCTGTGCAGCAGGATCCGCGGGTCGCGGGACAAGTCACGCGCCTTGACGGAGGCGGTCATCATCGAGAGCCACGATTCGCCGTCCATGATCAAGGGCTCAACACCGCTTACCCGCGCCGACCCGTCCCGCCGCGTCGTGCCGGCCAGCACAACACCCGGCTTGACCAGGGGATCGTGCGCAGCGGCAGCAAGGACCCGCTCATGGGCGGCGAACTCAGACCATCGCATGCCCTCTGCCTACTCCCCGCCGCCGACAACCGGCCGGCAGGCTCGCGGGCCGTGAGCAAGCGTTCACGAGTCTTTCAGGGGCGAAGGTCCCTGCCATACGGGCCCGGTGACTCCGGCGCCAGATGGCACCCGGTGGAAGCGTCGATCGTGGCGGGCCAGGTAGCGGCATTTGCAGCGGGAGGCGCGGTCATGGCTACCAGGACTATCCACGAACAGGACAGGCAGGCGCAGCCCCGGCTGACCAGTGAGCAGGTGTGGCGGGCGGTCGCCCGGGCATCGTTCGCCGTGCTCAGTCACGTCACCCCGGACGGGGAACCCCGGTCCAGCGGCGTGGTGTACGAGGCCAGCGGCCGGAGGCTGGTCGTCGCGGTCGCGCCGGGCAGCTGGAAGGCCCGGCACGTGGCGGCCGACGGCCGGGTCGCGGTGACTGTTCCGGTGCGCCGGGGCGGGATCTTGTCGCTGGTGGCGCCGATTCCCCCGGCGACCATCAGCTTCCACGGGACGGCGGTCGTGCATCCGGCCGGGTCGCCGCGGGCCCGGTCAATACTGGAGGAACTGGGGTCCCTGGTCCCTGCGAAGCGGCGGCCGGCGGCGTGCGTCATCGAGATCATCCCGGCCGGGGCGTTCCGCACCTACGGCCTCGGCGTCTCGCTGCGGGCGATGCTCAACCCGGCCCAATCCCAGGCACGCGTGCCGGTCACGTCGGGCCCGGGCACCCGGTGAAAGCGCCTGGCCGGACAGGCCGTGACCGGGTACCCGGGCAGCGGCCCCGCGGCGATCGCCTGCCGCCACCCCGCCGTCGGCCTGGCGGTCGGCGTGGTCCGCGACGGGCGCCTCAGCTTCTTCCACGGGCACGGGCTCGCCGACATCGCCTCGCGCACGCCGGTGACCGAGGACACGGTGTTCCGGATCGGGTCCCTCACCAGGACCTTCACGGCCGTCGCGGTGCTGCAGCTGTGCGACCGCGGGCTGGTCGACCTCGACGCACCCGCGGGCGGCTATCTGCGTGCCTACCGCCTGATCCCGGCGAAGCCCGGGCACCGGCCGCCGACGGTGCGGCAGCTGCTCACCCACACGGCAGGCCTTCCCCAGCTCGTCTATCCTGCGCGCGCGGTCCAGCCGGTCCTGGGCGAGACCGTGCCCTACGGGCAGCGGGTGCCGGCGCTTGACGAGTTCTACCGGGGCCGGCTTCACCTGATCGCGGAGCCAGGCACCCGGCACACCTACAGCAACCATGGGTTCGCCACGCTCGGCCAGATCGTCGAGGACGTGACCGGCCAGCCGCTCGCCTGCGTCTTCCGCGACCGCATCTTCGGGCCGCTCGGCATGACCGGCACCGGCCTGGCCAGGTCCGATCAGATCAGGGCCCGGCTCGCGACCGGGTATGCCCTGCGGGCCGGCGGTCCGCGCCCGGTGCGTGACCGCGATCTGGTGACGGCCGGCGCCGGCGGCATCTACTCGACCACGGCCGACATGGCCCGGTACGTGGCGGCGCTGCTGGCCGGCGGCTGCGGGGAGCACGGCCGGATACTCAGGCCGGAGACTCTGGCCAGCATGTTCGCGCCGCACTACCAGCCGGATCCTCGCCTGCCCGGGGTTGGGCTCGCGTTCTTCCGCCGCAACCTGGGCGGCCACCTCGTGGCAGAGCACGACGGGCTGGTGCCCGGCTTCAGCTCGCAGATGTCGCTGGCACCCTGCGACGGCACCGGGGTTGTCGCGTTCACCAACGGGGCCCGGGGCGCCATGACATGGCTTGGCGCCGAGGTCACCGCGATCCTCGGGCACATCCTCGGCGCCTCCGAACCCGTCATCCGGGCCGATGTCCCGCACCACCCGGAGATCTGGGCCGATGTCTGCGGCTGGTACTCGTTCCGCGGCTCGCTCCGGGACGCGCAGAAATGGTTTGTCGCCGGGGCGGAGGTCTTCGTCCGCCGCGGCCAGCTCACGCTCCGCCCCGTCACCCCGCTGCCCGCGCTGGCCCGCGGGATGCCGCTGCACCCGGACGACCCCGGCGACCCCTACGTGTTCCGGATCGACCTGTCCAGCCTCGGCATCGGCACCAGCCGGGTGGTATTCAGCCGGTCACCGCACGCCGTCGCGAATGCATTCCACCTCGACCTCGGCTTCGCCCCGCTGTCGTTCGACAAGCAGCGAGCCACCACCAACCCCCGGTACTGGGTCAGCAGCGCGCTCGGCGCGGCGGCCGCAGCCACCACCGCGAACGCCGTCCGGCGGCACAGGCAATACGCGCCGCTGCGAGAACGCGGGCGTGCTCTTGCGTCGGCAGCCGCCGCGGCACCCGCCCGCCGGTGCCGTGACGTGCCGCACCACGGGATGCCGGGGTGAGCATCCCCCCCGGATGATTGCTGATGGTTTGGATGATCTTGCCGCCTGTGGTCAGGGCAGGGTCAGGTCGAAGGGCGGAGCAATCGTGGCCAGGCAGCCGGTGTTCAGGCGGGCCAGGCTGGCTTGCTCGATGAAGGCCTGGTCGATGACACCGGCGCAGGCCTGCCAGCTGGCGGAGTCAACGTCGTGTCCCTGGCCGGGCAAGGCAATGTCCCGGCTATTGGTGAAGAATCTCTGCGCCCCGGCCCAGTTCCGCGGCTGTTCGATCGGATCGCCGGCGCCGTTGAACGCCAGCACCGGCACGTGGGACACCCTCAGCCGCAGGTTGCCCACCGCAGCCGCAGACCTGGGGATCAGCGGGCAGACGACCTGCCACCACTCGGCGGCCTGCAGGTCGGTGTGGTAGGCGAAGCTGGCGTGCTGGCCGGCCAGCGCCGCGGGCCGGTCACTGGCCCACGGCTCGTCGCAGGTGATCGTGTCGGCCATCATCAGGTTGGTGCCGCTCACGCCGGGACTCCCCGCGGCCTGGCCCGCATTGATCACGGCGATCATGGCGGCGACCTTGTTCCTGGCCGTGGCCAACGTGTGGACCGCGGCCGGGATCAGGTTCTCCTCATACCCGAACATCGCCTGGTAGAGCGCATTTGCCAGGCCATCCTGGTCTATTCGCTGGGTGGTCCCGGTGGGTGACTGCGCGGCGGGCAGGACCCACGGGGACTTGCCGACCGAGGCCCACAGGCTGGCCCACTCGGCCGCCAGGTGCGGGAAGGCCCGATGACAGGCAGGCTGGCTTCCGCACCGTGCGAAGACATAATCCAGGGCCAGCTGGGAATTACCCGGGGCCCGCTCAATCACGTGGACATCGAGCGGGGATCCGCTTTGCATCGTGATCGTCCGCACCCGGCCGGGGTGACGGAGCAGGAACACCTGCTCCACGGCCGTGCCGTACGAGATGCCGATGAGATTGACCTTGGCATAGTGCAGATCACCCAGGACCTGGCTGACATCGTCGGCGTACATCGCCGTGGTATAGAACCGCAGGTCGCCGTGCAGGTGAGCCAGGCAGGACTCAACGCTGCCGCGCAGCCTGGCCTGGCCGCCCCGCAGCTCGGGGAACGCCGGGCAGGTCAGCGGGTTCGACTGGCCGGTTCCGCGCTGCTCGATGAACACCAGGTCCCGGTGGACGTTGAGATTCAGCAGATCCGGCAGCTCGCTGCGGATCTCCGCCACGGCTGAGCCGCCGGGACCGCCGGCGAAGTAGACCACCGGATCGGGGACCCGGGGCCGCCCTGTCGCCCGGATCACCACGAACTGGACGGTGATCCTGCGCCCCTTCCCGGTCAGCCGGTTCTCTGGCACGATCAGCGTCCCGCACCGCGCCGCCAGGTGCTCGACCGTGCACGGCTTCACCTGCAGCGACTTTGCTGGCCGGGCCGCACTGCCGCATGCCGCCGCGACCAGGCATACCGCGGCGGTGAGCACCAGCAACCACGTCCTGTGCCCCGCTCCCGCGCGGCAGCTTCCTGCAGCAACGTCCATATCGCACCTGGCCCAGGCGGGATCCTGAGCACAAGCTATGGCCAGGCACGAACGGGACCGCAGGGCCGAAAGCCACTTTCTGCCGGGTTGCCCCCGCGGCTAGCTGTGGCGGTCGCCGGCCTGGGCTTCGGGCAGCAGCGGACGCATGAACGTCCGCTGGTAGCGGAGGACGCAGCCGCTTTCGTCTCTGATGCGGTCGGCCGCCGCGAAATCAGGATCGGTGCCGAAGAGCGCCCGGTACTCCTCGTAGCCCGCCAGGCTCGGGAAGCTGAACAGGGCCAGCGCTTTGTCGCTCGCGCCCTCGGCGGGCAGGAAGTAGCCATGGTGGGTACCGCCGTGCAGGTTGACTAGTTCCATCCAGGTGCGTGCGAAGCGCTCGAAGGCGTCGATCTTGGCCGGGTCGATGACGTACTCGACGACACAAGTGATCACAGCGGCAGGTTAGCTCCTCGCAGCGGGTCCATGGCTTGGGGCGAGGGTGCTGCCTATGCCCAGACGTACCTGCGCGGGCCGGGCTGAGCAGCCTGGGCCACGAGGCGAAAGCACGGTGTGCAATGGCTGAGATCCGGTTCTAGCCACCGTGCACATAACGAGACCGGGCCCGGTGACGGTCACCTCGTCGTCGCTTATGTCGGCAGTTCCGTCCCGGCCTGCTCCGCCACCATGTACTGGGCGTACCAGTCGGGCCAGTTCGCGTCGGCCTGGCCGATGCGCTTCTCGTGTTCGCCGTGGGCGGCCGAAGCGCGCCGCATCGCGTCGGCCAGGTCGCTGGCGGAGCCGAACGACGTCGCGGCAGGGTTGACGCGCCCGGGAAGCCGGGTCGTGACTTCCTGGAACAGCCAGCTGTTGCCGTCGGGGTCACTGAACGAGACGAACGAGCCGTAGCTGGCTTGCTCGGGTGCAGGGCCGCTGACGCGGCCGTTCGCGCCGTCGTGGTGGAACCGGGCGCCGGGTGCCCCTTCGTGGAAGACCTCGCTGACCTCGACACCGCGGGCGACGAGGTCAGCGCGGGCGGCCTCGATGTCCGAGACGATCAGGTACAGGTCCTGGATGGAGCCGGGCGCGGCCGATGTGATGCCCGTGCCGAACTGGATCGAGCAGCCGGAGCCCGGCGGCGTGAGCTGGACGATGCGAAAGCTGTCGCCAGCGGCGCGGTCGGCGTCGAGTCTCCAGCCCAGGGCTCCGTAGAACTTCTTCGCCTGGTCGACATCCGAGACGGGAATGACAATCACCTCGAGCTTCTCGTCCACGATGCCGGCTCCTCTCCCTTAGATGCCTGTGGCCTATCGACGCCCCCGGCTCCGGTGCCACCAGGGCCGCTCCCGGCATCCAGCCTCGCGTGCATCGCCGTAGTCCACAAGCCCCACCAGATGACTCGGGAAAGTCGCGTGGCAGGCCGTGACAGCCCAGCTGGACGGAACAGGGCTACGCCGCACCGTCAGGTGCTGCACGCCATCGACGCCGACCCCGACGGCCGTCGCAGGGCGGACCGCCAGCGGCGCCTGGCCGCCCGGCTACCTAGGAGACGCGGCTCGGCTCGGGCAGGATCTCGACGTACCCCTCCGCGCCGTGCACGCGGATCCGCTGCCCATCCCGGATCAGCCGGGTAGCATGCTCCACCCCCACGACGGCGGGCAAGCCGTATTCCCGTGCGATGACCGCGCCATGGGTCATCAGGCCTCCTACCTCCGTGACCAGGCCGGTGATCGCCACGAACAGCGGCGTCCAGCTGGGGTCCGTGTAGGCCGTGACCAGGATGTCGCCCGGTTCGAGATCGGCCTGCGCCATATCCAGGATGACGCGGGCCCGCCCTTCGATGACCCCGGCGGAGACCGGTAGGCCGGCCAGGGCACCGGTCGGCACATCGTCGCGTCGGTACGCCCCGGTGATGACCTCGCCGTCCGAGGTGAGCACCCGGGGCGGCGTGAGCGCCTGGTACGAGCTGAACGCGTCCTTGCGCCGGCCGATGAGCTGGTCATCCACGTGGTTCGTGCGCGCGACGTCGTGGAGCTCTGCGAACCTCAGGTAGAAGATGTCTTCCTTCTCACGAAGTACGTGGGCCTGCACCAGGCGCTCGGCCTCTTTCAGCAGGGCCTTCTTGTACACGAAGTAGCGGCTGACCATGCCGTACTTCGGGTACTCCCGGTACCCGATGAAGTTCCGCACCCGGTCGATCATCCGCTTGGCCTCTTCGGCCTTCCGCTCCCCGTCCGGCAGGGCCCGCAAGCGCTCCAGCACGTCCTGTTCCTTCGCCCATGCCTCCTGCCGCCCTTGCTCGAAGCGCCGCGCGCCGGCGCCCGGCTCGAAGTTCTTGATGTTGCCGAGGATCACGGGCACGAGCGTGGAGGGGCGCTCGCTCCAACGCGGCCGCGTGATGTCGATCTCGCCGATGCAGCGCATGCCGTACTGGTCGAGCCACGCCTCGATGGCGTCTCGCGCTTCCCGCCCGCCCGGGAGCTTGGCCAGTTCGTCCAGGAAACCCTCGTCCTCGACGTGGTGCAGGAACGCCACCACGTCCGGATGCGGGCGGATCACGTCCGCGACGTCCAAGAGCGCCAGCCCCATCTCCGAGGTGACGTTATGGGGAACGGACTGCGTGAGCGTGTCAGCCGTGTTCTTCTCGCCCAGCCACGCCTGCAGCTGATCGTTGAGCCACCACGCGGCCTCCACCGCCGACATGAACACCTGATGGCTCTGCGGATCGAACAGGATCCGCCTCAGCTCCTGGATGTCCGCCTGGATGAAGTCGAGCAGCGCTTCCCCGGACTTCGTCCGGATGTCGCGTTCCGAGGCGGCGATTGATGCCTGGCTGCGCCCGATCAGCTCGGTGACGATGGCCGGATCGGTCTCGATCGGAGCTGGCGCGCCGCCGAACAGTGGCCGGGGGGGACCCTCGTCAGGCAGCGGCCGGATGAAGCCATCGCGCTCGAGGATGGTCTGCAGCGCGTCCCCGGTCAGCGGATCGGATCTCCCCAGGGCCTCCAGGAGGCCGGCGCGGCTCGCCGGCGAGGCCAGCCTTTGGGTGACGTTGACGAACAGGCGGCCGCCGGCCTCGGCCATGGGCGCGGGGGTCGTCATCTGCCAGAAGGACAGGCCGAGGGGCTTCATAGGGTCGGTCATCATCTGCTGATGACCGACGGAGACGTAGACGTGGTTCTCCCGGTCGCCGGACTCGGGGATGGGGAACAGCGTGGTGATCGGCCGGCTTTGGACGATCTGGAAGCCATCGTTGACCAGGCACCATTCGATATCCTGCGGCCGGCCGAAGTGCGCTTCGATCCGCCGGCCGAGCCGCGCGAGCCGCACGACCTGCGCATCCGTCAACGCCGGCTGCTCCTGCCGCTCCGGGTCGATCGCCTGTTCCTGCGTCCCGCCAGCCGGCGAGGGGTGAACCGCACGCTGCTTGGCGGTGATCGCCTTGGCGATGACCTCGCCGTTGCGCACTCTGAAGACATCCGGGTTCACCAGGCCGGAGACCAGGGCCTCGCCGAGGCCGAAGCTGGCGTCCACCGTGGCGACCTTCCGGTTGCCCGTGACGGTGTCGGCCGTGAACAGGATGCCGGCCGTATCCGGGAAGACCATCTGCTGCACGACCACGGCCATGTGGACCTTCCAGTGGTCGAAGCCGTTCCGCAGGCGATAGGTCACGGCCCGCTCGGTGAACAGCGACGCCCAGCACCGGCTGACATGCTGGAGGATCGCCGCCGGCCCCACGACGTTCAGGTACGTGTCCTGCTGGCCGGCGAAGGAGGCCGTCGGCAGGTCCTCTGCCGTCGCGCTGGATCGGACGGCGTAAGCAGCCTGCCCGCCAAGCCGGGTGACCGAGCGGGTGACCGCCGCCGCCACATCGTCAGGGATGGTGATCCCCTCAACGGCCCGGCGGATCTCCGCGCTGAGCGCGGCGATCGCCTCTTGGTCGTCCGGGCCCAGCCGCGCCAACCGATCGAGCCGGTCGCCTATCCAAGGAACCATTGCCATGACCTGCCGGAAGGCGTCCGTCGTCACGCAAAAGCCAGCCGGCACACGAATACCTTCGATCCGTGACAGCTCCCCCAGGTGCGCGCCCTTGCCGCCAGCGAGCGCGACCTGCGTCTGGTCGATCTCGCGGAAATCCAAC
>CAVRFX010000002.1:0-12545 GCA_963720645.1 uncultured Actinomycetes bacterium
CGGCCGGGGCGACCGCAACGGCCGCCAGGACCGCAACGGCCAGCAGGACCGGGCCACGGACGAGGTCACGGCCGCGGCTCCGGCCGCCGGTGAGCCCGGCCCCAGCGAGCGGCCGACGCCGCGGCACTCGTCGGCGGGCCGGGGGAGCGCCAGGGCGGCCGCCGCAGGCGGCGTTCCGCGACGCGCCCCGCAGGGCCCGCCGACCCCGAGCTGGTGTCCGGCCCCCCGGCCGTGGCCAGCCCGGATACTGGGCGCGCCGGGACCGGGACCGTGACGGGCCCGGAGCACCGGCCGGGCCGGAGACTGTGACCGGCCCGGATGACGTGACCACTCCCGAGGCTGTGACCAGCACGGATAGCGTGACCCGCCCGGAGCCCGTGACCACTCCCGAGGCTGTGACCGGCCCGGAGAGCGGCCCCGCCGCTCAGAGCGAGCCTGGCGCTCAGGGCGGGCCTGGCGCACCAGCCAGCCCGGCCGGGGAGACCCCGACCGCCGGGGAGGCGGCGTCGCCATGTCCTCGTGGCCCGCCGGCGATCTCCAGGCCGCGGCGGCTACGGCTGACCCGGCTGTCCCCCCGGCCGCCGCGGAGCCTGTGCAGGCTCCAGCCAGATGCCCCGGCCCCCGGCGCAGAGCCCGGCCACCCAGAGGCCGGTCACCCGGAGCCTGGCCACCCGGAGGCCGGCCACGAAGAGCCAGGCCACCCGCAGCCCGGCGACCCTCACGAGGGGGACAGCCGTCCCGCGAGCGAGGGCCCGGCCGCCCCGGACGAGGAGCACCCGCGTTTCTGATAGCCTGAGTGGTCGGTGCACATAGCGGATCGGGGTTTCACGGCCCCGCGCTCGGTGTGCGGGGCAGGCCCCCGTCCGATGCCCGTCCAGTGCAGGCGCTAGTCACATCCCGTGCTAGCCACTGCAGCGGGCGGAGCGGTGGGTCCGCGCCAGGCAGAACCCCGGACCAGGCCAGGCGGCTTGGCCCGCCCTGACGAGAGAGAGCGGCCCAGGCCGCATGAGGCCGCGGCCTAGCCGCGAAGGCAGAGAGCGAGTTCTCGGTGTACGCGATCGTGCGCTGCGGTGGCAGGCAGGAGAAAGCGGCGGTGGACGACGTGCTGACCGTCGACACGGTGGCCGGCGACGTCGGCTCCACCGTGACGCTGTCCGCGTTGCTCGTCGTCGATGACGGCAACGTCATCAGCGACGCGGCCGAGCTGGGCCGCTATGAGGTCACGGCGGAGATCCTGGGCCCGGTGGCCGGCCCCAAGATCAACATGATCCACTACCGGAACAAGACCGGGTACCGGCGGCGCCTGGGACACCGGCAGCACTACACCCAGCTGAAGATCACCGGCATCGGTTCCGCGAAGAGCAGTGCCGGGAAGAAGAGGAGCTAGCTGACGTGGCACACAAGAAGGGCGCGTCGTCCAGCCGGAACGGCCGTGACTCCGCGGCGCAGCGCCTCGGCGTAAAGCGTTTCGGCGGGCAGCAGGTCAACGCGGGCGAGATCATCGTGCGCCAGCGCGGTACGCACTTCCACCCCGGCCCCGGCGTGGGCCGCGGCGGTGACGACACCCTGTTCGCCCTGGTCGCGGGCAAGGTCACGTTCGGCAGCGTGCGGCGCCGCCGGGCGGTCAGCGTGATCGCGGCGGAGGCCGGGCGACTCCCCGGCGGCGGAATAAGGTCCGCCAGAAGCGACTCATCGAAACGTAGGCATCAGGGGCGGACCGGTGGCGGTCCGCCCCTGATGCGTGTGAACGGCACAGTCCGGCGGCCCGTGCGGGCGGCCGGGAGGGCAGCACCCCGGAAGGAGGGGCAGTGGCAGAGTTCGCGGACCGGGCAGTCCTGCGCATCAAGGCCGGTAACGGCGGGCACGGCTGCGCCTCAGTCCATCGCGAGAAGTTCAAGCCGCTGGGTGGCCCGGACGGGGGCAACGGCGGCCGCGGCGGCGACGTGATCCTCGAAGTCCATCCCAGCGTGGCCACGCTTCTCGACTTCCACCGCCGACCGGTCCGCAAGGCGGGGAACGGCACCCAGGGATCCGGCTCCAACCGGAACGGCGCGGCCGGCGAGGACCTGGTGGTGCGGGTCCCGAACGGGACCGTGGTCACGACCGAGGACGGCGAGGTCCTGGCCGACCTGATGGGGGCCGGGACCAGGTTCGTGGCCGCCGAGGGCGGCCACGGCGGGCTCGGCAACGCGGCCCTGTCCTCGATGAAGCGCAAGGCGCCCGGGTTCGCGCTGCGCGGCGAGCCGGGCGTGGAGCGCTCCCTGATCCTCGAGCTCAAGACGGTGGCCGACGCGGGCCTGGTCGGCTTTCCCAACGCCGGCAAATCCTCGCTGATCGGGGCCCTGTCCGCGGCCAAGCCGAAGGTCGGAAGCTATCCGTTCACCACGCTGACCCCGCACCTGGGCGTGGTGGAAGCGGGCGACATCCAGTTCGTGGCGGCGGACGTGCCCGGCCTGATCCCCGGGGCCAGCGAGGGCAAGGGCCTGGGCCTGGACTTCCTGCGGCACGTGGAGCGCTGCTCGGTGCTGGTGCACGTGCTGGACTGCACGGCCCCGGAGACCAGCGGGGACCCCAGCCGGAATCCGGTGGACGACTTCGGCGTGATCGAGGCCGAACTCGCCGCCTACGGCGACGTGACCGGCGCGGACCTGCGGGACCGGCCCCGGATCGTGGTGCTGAACAAGATCGACGTGCCTGCCGCCCGGGCGGTGGCCGAGCAGGCCGCGCCGGTGCTGGCCGCCCGCGGGCTCACCGTGTGCCAGGTGTCCGCGGCCACCCGGGAAGGGGTCCGTGAACTGGCGTTCGCGCTGGCCGCCGTGGTGGCCGAGGTCCGCGCGGCAGCCCCCGTCGAGGAGCCGACCCGCCGGGTGATCCGGCCGCAGCCCGCCGCCGGGCCGGAGTTCGTGATCGAGCGGGCCGGGGACAACACGTTCCTGGTCCGCGGCGACAAGCCGTGGCGCTGGGTCCAGCAGACCGACTTCGCCAACGAGGAGGCGGTCGGGTACCTGGCCGACCGCCTGGCCAAACTCGGGGTGGAGGAAGCCCTGGCCGAGGCGGGCGCCGAAGACGGCGCCGAGGTGATGATCGGCAACGGGGACGAGGCCGTGGTGTTCGACTGGGACCCCGACATCCCGGCCGGCCAGGGCGGCCGCGGCCCGCGCGGCACCGACCGCCGCCTCGCCCCGTGAGAGCGCCGCGGCGCCCAGGAGTTCGTGATCAACCGATTGGTGTTGCTCTAACAACACCAATCGGTTGATCACGAAGGCCGTCTGATGGCGATGCGGGACTGGTGGGGTTGACGTGATCTGTGTGGCTGGAGGTGCGACGTGGCTGGGCTGAGCGACCGGACTGAGGGCGGTCGCGGGCCGGCGGCGGGCGAGCAGCCGGGAGCGGGGGAGCAGCTGGCCGGGGCGGAGCAGCCGGGAGCGGCGGAGCAGCCGGCGGCGGGCGAGCAGCCGGGAGCGGGGGAGCGGCCGGCGGCGGGCGGGCACCTGGCGGCGGGAGCGAGGCAGTGGCCGGGGATCGCCGAGGCCAGCCCGGTGGTGGTCAAGGTGGGCTCCTCGTCGCTGACCACCGCCCGGGGCGGGATCGACGAGGAGCGGATCGCGGCCCTGGCTGACGCGCTCGCCGCCTGCGCGCACGGCGGCCGCCAGGTGGTGCTGGTCTCCTCGGGCGCCATCGCGGCCGGGCTGGTCCCGCTCGGGCTGCCGCGCCGGCCCCGGGACCTGGCCACCCAGCAGGCCGCGGCCAGCGTGGGGCAGGGCCTGCTGGTCGCCCGCTACACCGCGGCCTTCGGCCGGCACGGGGTCCGCACCGGCCAGGTGCTGCTGACGCGCCGACGACCTGATGCGCCGGGCGCACTACCGCAACGCCCAGCGCACGCTGGGCAGGCTGCTCGAGCTCGGGATCCTGCCGATCGTCAACGAGAACGACACGGTGGCCACGGACGAGATCCGGTTCGGCGACAACGACCGGCTCGCCGCGCTCGTCGCGCACGTGGTCCGGGCCGGGGCGCTGATCCTGCTGTCCGACGTGGACGCCCTGTACGACGCCGACCCGCGGCAGCCCGGCGCCCGGCGGATCACCCAGGTCCGCAGCCGCGCCGACCTGGACGGGATCACGCTGGGCCGGGCGGGAGCGCCGGTGCCCCAGGCGGCCTGGGTGCGGTCGGCACCGGCGGGATGGTGACCAAGGTGGACGCGGCCATGATCGCGACCGAGGCAGGCATCCCGACCGTGGTGGCCAGCGCGGATGCGGCCCGGGAGGTGCTGGCGGGCCGGCCGGCCGGGACGTACTTCGCGCCCGGCGCCCGGCGGCCGCCCGGGCCCGGCAGCTGTGGCTGGCCCACGCCGCCGCCAGCCACGGCCGGCTGCTGCTGGACGAGGGTGCGGCCAAGGCCATCGAGGCGGCCGGCGCGTCGTTGCTGCCCGCCGGGATCACCGGCGTCGAGGGCGGCTTCGACGCCGGCGACCCGGTCGACCTGTCGTGCCCCGGACGGCCGGGTGATCGCCCGGGGCCTGGTCAACTACGACGCGTCCGAGATCCCGGCCATGATGGGCCGGTCCACGCACGAGCTGGCCGCCCAGCGGGGCCCCGAGTACCAGCGCGAGATCGTGCACCGCGACGACCTCGTCTTGCTCAGGGCGTCCCGCTAACCGGGACCAGGCCCGGATAGGGGGCGCCGTACCGGGTGCCCGGCAGGCGTTAGTTGTCGTCGCCGCTGCCGCCGCCGCGCTGGCCGAAGATGTTCCCGAACAGCGACTGGCCGGTGCCGACGGCGGTCTCCGCGACCCCCTTGACCAGCCCGATGAACGGATCCGAGCTCCGATTCCAGGACTCCTGGTAGGACTTGGCCGCGGACATGAATTCGTCCTGCACCGAGGCGTCCGCGTCGTCCTCACGGCGCGGGTAGTTGCCGGCCAGGATCGCCTCGTACTCGCCCTCGGCGACCCAGCGGTCCAGCTCCGCGAACCGCACCACCGCGAACGGGTGCGTCGTACCCAGCATCTGGAGCATCTTGAGGAAGCCTTCCCGTACGTCCGGGACGGCGTCATACTCGTGGGCCTGCCGCAGGAACTCGTCCGGGCTCAGTTCGGAAATGCGGGAGCCGCCCGCGGTCTTCATCAGGGCCCGGCGCCCAGCCGCCGGGTCCTGGCTGGCCAGCACGCCGGCCCGGTCACAGGACAGCTCGGACTTGCGGTACCACTCCTCCAGCCCGGCGATGATCACCTTCAGGCCGATGTAGCCGATCGCGAACCAGGCCAGCCGGGCCGCCAGTGAGGTCAGGATGTACAGCATGGTCCGGTACACGGCGTGCCCGGACAGCACGTGGCCGAGCTCATGCCCGATCACGAACCGGTGCTCCTCGGCGTCCAGCAGGTCGACCAGGCCGGTCGTGATCACGATGAAGGGCTTGTCCGACCCGAGCGTCATCGCGTTGGGCATCGGGTCCTGCGAGATGAACAGCTCGGGCACCTCAGGCAGGTCCAGGATGGCCGCCCCGTCCAGCAGCAGCTGGTACAGGTGCGGGTACTGCTCGTTCGAGGCCCGCACCGAGCTGGCCAGGAACATCAAGCGCAGGTTCCGGTCGCTGAACAGCGAGGCCAGACGCTTGAGCAGCGCGTCGAAGCCGGTGAGTTTACGCAGCGCTACCAGCGCCGTCCGGTCAGCGGGGTGCTCGTAGGCACGGGAGCTGATCCCGGGGAGACGGACGCGGGCACGATCCGGCACAGTGGTCATGCCAGCCATGCTAGGCCGTGTCCGGGACCCCGTCGGCCGGCCTAGCACCACCAATTCGCCGGCGCCGCGGCCGCCGTGCGGTGATTAGCCGGTTTTCTCCGGCATCAGGACCCCGGCCTGGCTCTGATCAGGGGAAACGGCGGCGGCTCCAGCGGCCAGAACGCGGCGGCCAGCAGGATCAGCAGCAGGCCGGAATTGGGATCGGTGGCCTGCCCGGTCGCCAGCCCGCCGAAGTTCTCGCCGAGCACCCAGATGGCCCCGGCCGCGAGCACGCTGAGCGCCAGCGCGGCCCGCGCGGTGACCGGCCAGAACACCCCAAAACCCGCCGCGACGAAGACCACCGCGAGGCCGATGCTGACGCGCCAGGCCGTGCGGCCCGGCGGCGCTGGCGACGCCGCGGTCCATGGCCGGCGACCCACCCCGGTTCCCCGGACGCCAGGCCCGCGAAGGTGTCCCGCAGCCGCCGGGTGCCCGGCTGGCGGCTGCAGGATGAAGTAGGCGAAACTGCCCCAGAGCACCAGCCACGCGACCCGTGCGCCCGCGGCAGCCCCAGCGGGCTGCCCGCCGCCACGGGCCCGCCGGGACGCCCCGCCGCCGCCTTCCGGGCCGGGACGGGCCAGGCCACCAGGGCCAGCAGCGCGTAGAGGATGACGGCGCCGGGGGCCCCGGTGAGCGGGCTGGCGGAGCCGCTCAGCACGCCGCCGCAGCCCTTCGCCGAGCCACCACACGGCCAGCGCCCAGCCGATGCTGGCCGCCAGGGCCGCCCGCACCGAGGGCCGCCAGAGCAGGCCCAGGCCGAGCAGCAGCTGGGTGACGGCGAACACGGTGTTCCAGGCGGCCGGGGCGTGCAGGACCAGCCGGGTGAAGGCCAGGGCCGGCCCGGTGACCCCGGACGGGCTGCCCATGTAGGCGGGCACCAGGATCTGGTTCGCGAAGCCCCGGCCGAACATGAACGGCTGGAGCTGCAGGGCGCCGTCGGCCAGCCACAGCCCACCGAGGGCGATCTGGAGGCCGCGCCGCAGGCCGGCGGAGTCCAGGTCGGCGGCCCAGGCCCGGAGGCCGGGGTGGCGCCGTCCCGGCGGACCAGGGTCTGCTGGGACGAGGCGGGCAGGAACATGGTGGCGAAGGCCAGCACCGATCCGGCGGCGGCGACCCACAGGCCGGGGCCGCTGCGCGCGGCCACCATCGTGTCGGTGCTCAGCGACCGCATGCTGGCCGCGAGCTGCAGGAGCAGGAACCCGGCGAACCCGGTGGCCGGGAAGCCGGCGCAGGCCGACTATCCAGCGGGACACCCGGCCGCCGCGCACGGCGTGGGCCAGCCCGGCGAGGGCGATGACGACCCCCGCGGCGGCGAGGATCCGCCCGTTGCTGCCGCGGACGCCGGGGATGCCGATCAGCCCGGCGAACGTGAAGACCCAGGGCAGGAACGCCCCGGTGATCATGACGACCCCGGCGGCCAGGCCGCCGAGGCCGACGGCCCCGCGCCAGCTGCGCAGCACCCCGCCGCTGCGCTGTACCTCCCCGCTGCGCAGTGCTTCCCCGCTGCGCGGTGCTGCCCGGGCTGCTGCGCGGTGCTTCCCCGCTGCGCGGTACCTCCTGGCTGCGCAGGGCGCTGGCCCCGGTGGCCGCGGTCCGGGCCTGCGGCTGGACCGCGTCCCTGGGCTGGTTAACCATGCGTGGCACCTTTCGTGCGGACGGGCGGCGGGCGGCCGGGCGGGCCGGGCCGGTGCCGGTGTGCTGGCCGCGCCCAGGGTCAGGCGCGGCCAGCACCGGCGGCGGTGTTACCTGAGCACGGAGAAGTACAGGAACAGGTTGGTCGGGATGTTGCCCGTCACCTGCGTGGGGTGACGCCGCTGCAGGTACTGCAGCTCGTGGGTGTTCTTGGACCGGATCAGCTTGTCCCAGGCACTCATGCTCTTGACGCCGACGACGTCCACGTTCCACCACTCGGACTGGTGGCTGTTCGCGGTGGCCACGATGTGGCTGTGCGCCGGGAGCGTCAGGTTGCCCGTGCCGCTGCCCAGCACCGACGTCAGGTCGATGGTGTGCGGATGGTCGATGCACGTGCCCGCCGGGCACTGCAGGGTCCACTTCGGCGGGGTGAAGCCGAGGGGCACGATCACGTACAGCGGGTCGAACGTGCTGGCCGGGGTCTGGGTGTAGTTGGTGCCGCCCTCGCACTTCGATGACGCGGCGGCGGCCGGCGGCTGCTGACAGCGGAAGTTCTTGCTGTAGTAGAAGCGGACCGTGCGCCCGGCGAAGAAGCCCTTGGTGAAGCCCCGGTGGTTCATCGAGGAGCTCGCCGAGGTCATCCCCGACATGCCCGACGAAGACGACGACGTCGAGGCGAAGGCCGTCCCGGACGCCAGGGCCAGGCCCGCGGTCAGCAGGCCGGCCAGGCCGATCCCTGCCTTCCGGGTGCCCAGCATTCTGAGCCGTTTCGTACCGATCATGAAGCTTCCTCCAGGGAAGACTGGACACACCCCCGTGGTGAGTCTGTTGGCCGGTGTTCGGGGCCCTCCCGGTCAGCGGATTGGTCCCGGCGAGTCAAGTTGTAGTCGAATACTTACTCTGAGTAGTGGTCATCGGCATGAAGGACGGCTTATGCGAAGCTGGTGACTCGCTGCGGTCCGCAAGGCCCCTGGCGCCAGAACCGTTCAGGAGAAGGACGATGATGTTCGAGCCTGACGCCGAGTCCATGCCCGCCGAGCAGCGCGCCGGGCTCCAGGAGCAGCGGCTCCGGGCCCTGGTGGACCGGCTGCTCACCCTCGACGGGGTTCAGTCGGAACGACTCCGGTCCGCCGGCGTCTCCGCGGGCCGCGATATCGGCCTGCGTGACCTGCCCCGGCTGCCGATGACCGAGAAGAAGGATCTGTGGGACGCGTACCCGTTGCGGATGCTCGGGGTGGACCGCAGCGAGGTGGTCGCGTTCCATGGCTCAAGTGGCACGGGCGGGCGTCCCACACTGGTCGGCTATACCCGGGCTGACCTGCGGCTCTGGGCCCGGATGTGCGCCCGTGCGCTGGCCGCCGCCGGCGCGGCCCCGGGCAGCGTGATCCACAACGCCTACGGGTACGGGCTGTTCACCGGCGGCCTGGGCATCCACCAGGGCGCGGTCGAGCTGGGCGCCGCGGTGGTGCCCGCGTCCGGCGGGATGACAGCGCGCCAGGTCACGCTCATCCGCGACCTGCGGCCCGACATCCTGACCTGCACGCCCTCCTACGCGATCCGGCTGGGTGAGGCGCTGGCCGACGCGGGCCTGCGGCCGGGACACGGGCTGGCCCTGCGGGCCGGGCTGTTCGGGGCCGAGCCCTGGTCCACGCAGCTGCGGGCCCGGATCGAGGAGCTGCTGGGGCTGCGGGCGCTGGATATCTACGGGCTGTCCGAGGTGATCGGGCCCGGGGTGGCGGCCGAGTGCGCCGAGGCCGCCGATGGGCTGCACGTCAACGAGGACCATTTCCTGGTCGAGGCGGTGGACCCGGTGACGGCGGACCCGGTGCCCGACGGGACCGCGGGGGAGCTGGTGTTCTCCAGCCTGACCCGGGAGGCCGTGCCGCTGCTGCGCTACCGGACCGGGGACATCGCGGCGCTGCGCCGGGGCACCTGCGCCTGCGGCCGCACGCTGGTGAAGATGAGCCAGGTCACCGGGCGGCGGGACGACATGCTGGTCATCCGGGGGGTCAACCTCTACCCCAGCGAGGTGGAGCGGGTGCTGCTCGAAGACACCTCACTCAGCCCTGACTACCTGCTGGTGGTGGACGAGCGGGCGGCCCAGAACGATCTCGTCGCGCTGTGCGAGTACCGGCTGGAACGCGCCGGGCCGGCCGAGACCGAGCTCGAGGGCAAGCTGCGCAATGCGCTGGGCGTGCGCGTCTCGGTCAGGCTGCTGCCCGAGGGGACGGTGCCCCGACCCGAGCTCGGCAAGGCGGTGCGGGTGGTCCGGTGGGCCGGGGGAGAGCCGCCGGTCCCGGGGCTGCGGTTACGGGGATCCGGGGCGGGCCAGGACGGCGGTTAGAGTCACGTCATGAGGGATGGTGAGTCTGACGTGCCCGATTCGCGTAGTTCTGCGCAGGCCCATGGTTCCGCGCGGCCGGGTGAGCCCGGCCGGGACCGGCCCCGGCGGCTGGGGGTGATGGGCGGCACGTTCGACCCGATCCACCACGGTCACCTGGTCGCCGCGAGCGAGGTGGCGCACGTGTTCGAGCTCGACGAGGTCGTGTTCGTGCCCACCGGCCAGCCCTGGCAGAAGGAGCACCGGAAGGTCTCGTCGTCCGAGGACCGCTACCTGATGACGGTGATCGCGACCGCGTCGAACCCGCGCTTCTCGGTCAGCCGGGTGGACATCGACCGGCCGGGGCCCACCTACACCATCGACACGCTGCGCGAACTGCGGTCGATCCGCGGCGAGGACACAGAGTTCTACTTCATCACCGGCGCGGACGCGCTGTCCGTGATGATGTCCTGGCAGGACGCGGCGGACCTGTTCAAGCTGGCCCACTTCGTGGGCTGTACCCGTCCCGGGCATCACCTGTCCAGCGCGGGGCTGCCCAGCGACCAGGTCAGCCTCATCGAGATCCCGGCCCTGTCCATCTCGTCCACCGAGTGCCGGCAGCGGGTCGCCGCCGGCGAGCCGGTCTGGTACCTGGTCCCGGACGGTGTGGTGCAGTACATCGCCAAGCGCGGCCTGTACTGCAACGGGGACGGGACCGCCTGCGGGCCCCAGGGAGGCGTCACTCCGGGCGGGTGATGCCCGCGCCCACCGCGGCGGCGTCTCCTGGGACCTCGGGCCCGAGCCTGAAGGCAGGAGAGCGTTTTCGGCGGTGCCGGAAGCCCTATTCGGGCGGTGCCGCGCCCGGTTTGTGGTCAGTTGGGCACGGGCCGTGGGCGGGTGTGCGCCAATTTCGTAGGTAGTCCGAGTTAGCCTGCGGCGGTCTGAGTGTGCTGCCGCTGGCAGATGGCGGGTGCTGCTGCGGTCGTCTGGTTGTGTGGCCGCTGCCAGATCTCTTCCCAGCGGCCGCTGGCTTCCTGGCAGCGCAGGGTGGCGATGGCGGTGGCACCGGGGATGGCCCAGCGCATGCCGGAGAGCTTGAGGCGCTGGCCGATGACGGCTTTGCAGCCTGCTTCGACGGCGCCGGAGCCGACGAACATGCCCAGGCCGCGGAAGTGGGCGTAGCGCATGCGGTGGGCGTTGACCTCGAAGTAGGCCAGCTGCTTGTCGCGTTCGCGGGCTAGCGAGCCGGTGAACTTCAGGTCCCCTCCGGCGGCGAGCAGGGCGGGGATATCACCGGCGTCGAGTTCGGCGAGGCGCTCGGTGAGCCAGTCAGGGTGGCTGTTGCGCAGCAGGCGGGTGGCGAGGGCGGCGAGGTCGTGGACGTGCTCGCGGGCGTGGTAGAGGTTGACGATCTGGGTGGCGGCGGGGAATAGCTCATCGGCGATGTTCCAGATCCATACGGCTCCATCCCCGAGTATCACGAGCTGGCGGATGTGCTCGGCGCCGCGGCGGCGGGCTTCGGCGTCTGCGAGCCGGGCGAAGCGGGCGGCGGGTTCGAAGGTGGCCAGGTAGGTAGACGAGCCCGGATCGCGGATGGGGTGGCCGTCTTTGTCCAGGGTGGTCTGGGTGAACAGGCAGGCGAGCTTGACCTCACGGGTGTGCGCCCGGCCATCGTCGCCTTTGCCGGGGCGGCCCTCGGTCTCCGCCGCGACCATGGGCACCCCGGTGCCATCGACCGCGAGATACAGCATGTCCGGCAGCGGCGCCGGGGGCGGGAGAGGGATCACCTGGCGGGAGCAGATCGCGCCCGCCTGGGCGGTGATGGCCGCGGCGGCAGCGGCGCCGCCGGCTTCGGCGGACCGCTCGATCCGCTTGGCAGTCAGCTGGATGCCGGCCAGTTCGGCGAGCAGGCGGCCGGCTTTGGCGAACGGGACCGCGGCTGCCGCCCGGGCCGTCATCTTGGCCAGCCCCGGCGACATCGAGGCCCGCCCCACGCCGAGTTCGGCGTCCCTGGGAACCACGCCGTGCCCGCAGCCAGGGCATTGGTAGTACGCGC
Source organism: uncultured Actinomycetes bacterium (assembly GCA_963720645.1). Lineage (GTDB taxonomy): Bacteria > Actinomycetota > Actinomycetes > Streptosporangiales > Streptosporangiaceae > RYN-230. The sequence continues at coordinate 11,787 of CAVRFX010000002.1, forward strand.
GGCGCAGGTCAACCGGGCCCAGGACGGTATCGATGGTCTTGGCCCGGTAGGACACGAACCTGGCCTGATGCCCCGCCCCGCACTCTGCCCGGGGCCCGCGGTAGCCGGGATCAGCAGCCAGCAGGTCTTCCAGTAAGCCAGCGCCCAGCCTGGTCATGGCGCTGCGGATCGCCAGCTCCACCGCCTCCAGGCCTGCGCCGCCGGTGCCCAGCGACCGGGCGGCCAGCCCGGCCAGCCGCTCTACCTCGGCGGCGGCCTCCGCCGCGAACGCCGCGGCGAGCCGGGCGGAGAGCCCCCTTTTTCACCACCCGGCCCGGCCGGGGGCTCCTGGGCGGGCAGCGGGACCGGCCTAGCCTCGCAGATCGCCTCATTGACCTGCACGATCTGCTCACTCAGCGCTGTGAACTCCTTATAGGCCGCCAGCTCCGCGCGGACCTTCTCCAGCTCGGCGGCAGCCAGCTGGCGGGTGCGCGTCCGGCCCCCGGCTGAGCGGGTCCACAGCCAGCGGGGCCCGTGCCCCGGATGACCGGGCCGCGCGCAGGCGCAATTCGGCTTGCCGCAGCGCCGGTAGGTGGCGTTGATGCTGCCTGGCCGGAAATCGCCGGTGCCGGCCAGCCGCTCATACAGCTGTTCACGCTGCTGCTCCAGGTCAGGAAGGGACGGCTCCGTCATCAGCACTCCTCTGGAAGTTTTGACACTTCCAGAGTACCTCGGCACCCTGCGCTTCCCCGGCTCACCTACATCTGTGTCGCGCACCCG
>CAVRFX010000003.1:0-10100 GCA_963720645.1 uncultured Actinomycetes bacterium
GCGTCCAGCAGCAGGTTGATCGAGGCGGTCAGTTGACCAGGCGGAAGATCACGCCCGCCGCCCGGCACCGGGCTCGCCGCCGCCAGGCTGACCAGGCAGCCACCCCGGTCGTCGCGGTGCTCGCGGACGGCACGCCGTACTTCGCCCCGATCGGCGAGGTCGTGGTCCGACGCCCCGGTGGTCTGCCACCTGTGCGGCCGGGCCCTGCGCTCGGTCACCGCCCACCTGCGCGCGCACGGGTGGACCAAGGACGCGTACTGCGAGGTCGTTCGGCCTGGAGCGCGGCCAGTCGCTGGAGGGGCCGGAGACCCGCAAGCTGCGGGCGGCCGCCCTCACCTCCCGCCTGGTCTTCGACCCGGCGATCCGGGCGGGCAGCGCCGCCGGGCGGCAGCGGGCCAGGTCCGGGGAGCTGGCCCGGGACGCGGCCGCGGCGGCCGCCGGGCGGCACCATCCGGAGCAGCGCCGCGGAAAGCGCGGCGGCGCTGGCGGCACCCGGCGAGGCATCGCGCAGGCGAACGGCGACGGGGCCGCCGGCACCTCGCCGGGTCGCCGCCGAGGTGGCCAGCGGCACGGCTACCCGGACATCGGCGCGTTCGTGCTGGCCCGGACGGCGGACGGGGCCAGCCTGGCGGCGATCAGCCGCGAGGCAGGACTGCACAAGGACTGGCTGTCCCGGCATCTCGCGGAGGTCAACCCGGCGGCCGCGGCAGCCGTGCCCGGGCAGCGGCCGGGCCGGCAGAGCCCGGTGGCAGCCCGCGCTGGACCGGCTCGGCTTCGCCGACGTGCCCGCTACCTGATGAGCGGCACGTCGGGCAGCACCGGACGGTCAACGCCATCGCCGCCGAGATCGGCCTGTCAACCACGCCGTCAAACCGCGCTGCACCGGCACGGGCTGGCCAGGTGGCCCACGCGGCGAACCGGCACGCCGCAGGCAGCGCGCCGCGCAGGTCGCCGCCGGCCTCGGCTTCGACAGCATCGGCCGGTACATCGCCGAACGCCGGGCGGCAGGCTGGACCTGGCGGGCCATAGCCGCGGAATCCGGGCAGCCCGAGACGTGGCTGCGCCGGCAGGCCGCCCGGAACAGCCGCCAGGCCGCCCGGAACAGCAGTGAGGCCGCCCCCGGCACGCCGCTGCCGGGACGGCGGGCGCGCAGGGGCCGGGCCGCTGACCCCGGCCCCTGCGCCGCGCCCGCCCACGACATCGAGCCCCGCGAACTCCAGCCCCTCCCCGGGTCACGCGGAGCAGCCGGATCAGGCTCCAGCCCGATCGGATCCGACCCGCCGTGGTCCCGGCGCGGGAAGATCTCGGGTGCACGGCGTCATGCTGTCGCCCGGCCGGATCGTGGCAGCATGGGCAGATGCGAGTGCTGCGCAGCCCTGAGGCCCGGTTTCGGACCTACGGAACCTGCCGTTGCCCGCGCGTTACGCGCCGGTCGGCGGGGTGCGGCCTAGCCGACTACGTGGAAGCGGGCCCGCCTGACGGCGAGCCCGTGCTCCTCCTGCGCGGCAGACCGGGGCTAATTCATCCTGTGCCGGACCATGATGGCGGTACTCGCCAGACGCGGGGCTGCGCGCCATCGCCCCTGACCTGGCCGGGTTACAGAGCAGTGGGACAAGCCCCATGAACGTCAGTGACCACAGCTACGCGCCGGCACGTGGAATGGATCCGCGCACTCGCGTTCGACGACCAGCTGGACCTGCGCGGCGTGACGCTCGTCGGGCAGGACTGGGGCGGGCTCATCGGGCTGCGGCTCGCGGCCAGACTACGCCGCGGCTTCAGCCGGATGGTGGCGGCCAGACACCGGGCTGCCCACCGGGAGTAGGCGAGTGCCGAGGTCTGGCTGCGGTTCGTGAGGTGAATTCACGGACCGCGCCAGCGGTGGGCGTGCCCCGGCTGGTGCAGTCGGGCCTGTTCAGGACCCACGCTGCCGCCCTTGAGGTGCTGGCCGCGTACGACGCGCCCTTCCCGGACCGGGGCTTCGCCGCGGGAGTGCGGGCGATGCCGGGGAGCGTGCCCACCACGCCCGATGATCCAGCCTCGAAACCAGCGAGCCGCCTGGCAGCAGCTCGCCGCCTCGGACAAGCCGTTCCTGGTGGCGTTCAGCGACCACGATCCGATCACGGGCGCGATAGGCCCGATCCTGAAGCAGGGCCGTCCCCGGGGGCAGCAGTTCTGGATCACCAGGTCCTCGCCGGAGCAGGCCATTTCCTTCAGGAGGACGCCGGTGAACAGCTCGGCCAGGTGATCACCGAGAGCCTCATCCAGGGCGACGCCGGTCCCCGGATCGGTCACCGGCCAGCCCCCCATGATTTTGCCTCCCTGACCGTCCGTGCAAGACCCAGCTCACCGCCAGCCGCAGGAGGCGCGAGCCAGTGCCCGCCTGTCCGGGATTGTCCGGCCTTTGACCGGGTACCTTACTACCCGGATGTCGGGGTTAGCCCCCGGCAAGACGTTACCTGGATATTAATGGCCAAGTCGGGAGGAACTGCCACGATGCTCGGCCTCACCTGCGAGAAGGCAGGCTGCGGGATCCCGCTGCTGACCTGCCGCGCCTGCCGTGGCCGGCCCGGCAGGGAATGCTGCCCGTGCATCACCACCGGCATGGTGTGCACGGAGCACGCCGGCCGATGGCGAGGCCGATGACCTAAGTGCCACCCTGGGGGGGTTGGAATGGGATTATTCAGCAAGGACGAGCGCCTGCCCGCGACCGCGGCGGAGCTGCCCGTCCCGGGTCCGGGGCTTACCTTAACCAGCGCGCTCGATCAGGATGGGTGCCTGCGGGCGCTAGACCGGACACTGCTGACGTTCCGCGTGCCGGAGTACACCCACCTGCCCACGTTCACGGAGGCCGCCTGGGCCTGGAACGGGGAGCCGGGTCACGCCCCGCAGAAGGTGGTCATCGGGATTGACCGTGCGGGGGATTATCTGCTCGTGGCGTTCTGGCCGGACCCCCGTGGCTGCCGCATCGGCCTCCTCCCGCTGGGCTGCGACCACCAGCCAGGCCAGTTGGAATGCTCGATGCTCGCCGCCTGGCGGCTGCGCGACCAGTCCCTGTCCATGCCGGCGGGCGACCTCGCGGCGGGGCTGATCAGGCTCGTCCCGCCCGTCCTGCCCCCTGGCTGGGTGGCGGAGATCGTGTCCGCGGCCGGATCCCGGCCCACCCGGCGGAACATCCAGATTGCCGCGCGGGCCGCCGGGAGCCTGTTCCTGGGCCGGGCCGAGCTGTTCATCGAGCACCAGAATCTCCGTGCGGCCCGGCGTTTCGTGCGGCGGCACTCACGACGGCAGCCGATGAACGAGACGGCTCTTCAGGAGATCATCGACGATCTGGCCGGTACGGGCCCCGGGGTGCTGGCCCACCTGCAGTGGCTGCCGGTGCGCGCCCGGGCCATGATGCTGGAGCACGTCCAGGATCGGGGCACCTTCTGGGGCGACCTCGACCGCTGACGCGGTGTCCCGGCGCAGGCCCGCCCGCAGACCGCGGGCGGACTGACTGGGTGCACGCCAACCTGATCGGCTGGGATCCCGGCGCCCGCTACGACCTGGTCTCCAGCCAGTACATCCACCTGCCACCCTCGGACCGGCGGTGCTGCTGCGCAGCCTCGCGGGCGTGGTGGAGCCCGGCGGCACGCTGCTCATCGTTGGGCATCATCCGTCGGACCTGCAGACCACGATGCGCCGCCCGCCGATGCCTGAGTTGTTCTTCACCGGCGGGGACATCGCGGCGCTGCTCGACCCCGGTGACTGGAAGGTCATCACCGACGAGGCGCCGCAACGCTCGCCGCCGACCCGGACGGGCATCCGGTCATGATCAGGGACACCGTGTTTCGGGCCGGCGCGGCGGCTAGAGTCCAGGCGGATATGTGACCCGAACGGGAGGAAAACCCGATGCCCACACGAACGGCACGCACCGGGTCGACGGGAACGTCGAGAACGGCTCCGGCCAGGTCGAGCTGACGAGTTCGGAATCGGCACCTACGAGGTGTCCTTTCCCAGGCGGGTGGCTGACGAGGCCGGGGGTTACACCAGCCCGGAGGAGCTCATCGCGGCGGCTCACTCGGCGTGCTACGCGATGCAGCTGTCGGCACTGATCGGCCAGGCCGCGGCATGCCCCAGGCGCTCGATGTGCAGGCGGACGTAACGCTCGGACCCGACCCGGCGGGCGGCTTCCGGCTGACCGGCATCAGGCTCACCGTCCGGGGTGAGGTCAACGGCCTGGACGCCGCCCAGTTCACCAAGGCCGCCGAGGACGCCAAGGCGGGGTGCCCGGTGAGCAAGGCCCTCACCGGCGTGGACATCACCCTCGACGCCCAGCTCGAAGGCTGACCGCCCCGGCCGCGGACGGACCGTCCCGCGGCCGCGCGGCCCGGCTGACGGGGGGCGCGCCGGGTCAGCGGCGGGCCAGGTGCGTGGTCATGGCGTGCTCCACGAGGGTCAGCAAGGTCGTCTTGGCCATGTCCGCTGGCGCGCGTCACACTGGATGACCGGCACCTGCTGATTCACCGAAAGGGCTTCCTGGACGTCGGTGACCGTGTGCGGGTATTCGCCGTGGAAACCGTTGACGCCGACCACGAACGCAGATCAGCCGCCTCGAAGTAATCGACGGCGGGGAAGCAGTCGGCCAGGCGCGGCTGTCCGCCAGCACCACGGCCCCGATGGCCCCCTCGATGAGGTCATCCCACATGAACCAGAAGCGCTGCTGGCCGGGCGTGCCGAACAGGTAGAGGACCAGCCCCGCGTCCAGGGTCGCCCGGCCGAAGTCCATTGCCACCGTGGTGGTCGTCTTCTCCGGCACGGAGGACAAGTCGTCCACGTCGCTGCCGGCCGCGGTCATCACCGCCTCGGTGGTCAGCGGCGTGATCTCGGAGACCGATCCCACGAAGGTGGTCTTCCCCACCCCGAAACCGCGGGCGATGACGATCTTCACGGACGTCATGGCCGTGCTCGCTGGATCAGCCTGGAGGGGCTGGCGCTTACGTGATCCACTGGGCTGCCTTCCGCGCAGGTGAGACTCGGGGCGTGAATCCCTTCCGGGAGTCAGCTGCCGTACGTGGGGCGCAGGGCGCCGCGCGGCTCGGGCGTGAGGGCGCGTCCCACCCTCTCCACGAGCAACGCCATCTCGTAGGCCACCAGCCCCATGTCGCACTCGCGGGCCGCGAGCACGGCGAGGCTCGATCCGTCGCTGATCGCCATGACGAGCAGCACGCCCCGCCGCATCTCGACGATCGTCTGGGTGACCGGGCCGCCCTCGAACACCCGGGCCGCTCCCTGGGTGAGGCTGGTCAGCCCCGAGGTCACCGCGGCGAGCTGGTCCGCCCGGTCCTGCGGGAACCCGTCTGAGAAGGCGAGCGGCAGGCCATCGGCCGACACCACGATGGCGTGGGCCACCGAAGGCACCCGGTCCGCGAAATCGGTGATGAGCCAGTTCAGGTCCTGGACCGGCGACGTCAGCGGGCTCACGTTTTCCCTCTCTGCCTGGCCCGGGAGGGCCACTTGGATGTTCGCGGCCGGCCGGGGGACGGCACCGCGTTACGAGGCACGGTCGGCCTCGTCGCCGATGTCCGTCTCGTCCCCGGAGGCGGTCGCGCGCGCTTTCCTGATTCCCTGCTGGTAGCTGGACAGGCGCTGCCTGGTCTGCGACGCGGAGCGGCAGGCGGCGGGTGGTGCGGGCGCCGCCGGCCCGCCCGCGCCGCCGGGAACCAGGTTCGCCTTGGGCACCCGCTTGGGCAGTCCGGCCTGCGTGGTGTCCGCGAAGACCGGCGCCCGCACTGCCTCGGCCGCCTGCCAGCCGGCATCCGCGGGTGATGGCCGCTGCCCTCGTCCGCGTCCGGTGGCGACGCCGGGCGGCCGACGGGGTGGCCGCCACGCCGGAACCAGTCGGACTCCACCGCTTCGAAGATGGGCAGGCGGTTCTCCGGGCCGGTGCCCCCGGCGGGCGGGAGGACCACGTGATGGGCGGCCAGGCCGCCAGGAGTCCCGGGGTGCCGCGCAGGCTGGCCGTCCCGGCGCTGGTGCCGTTGGCTGATGGCGGCGGGAACGTCGTGCTCCCGTTCGCGCCGGTGACGGTCTCGGCCGCCGCGTCGCCGGTGCCGAACTGATCCGGGGCGGGCCGCAGCGGGCGCATCCCCGCCGCCGGGACGGAGGCCGCCGGGTGGTCGTCCTCCCTGGCGGCAGCCGGTCCCGTCTCCATCCAGGCGGCCGGGGCCGGGCCGGAGTCACCCAGCGGGTGACCTTCCGGCTGCGAACCCTGCCGCGTGATCACGTCATCGGGCAGCCACACCAGGGCGGTCAGGCCGCCTTTGGACGCGGGCCGGAGGCGGACATGGATGCCGTGCCGGGCGGCCAGCCGGGCGACGACGAACAGGCCCATCCGCCGGGACACCGCGACGTCCACGACGGGGGGGTTGTCCAGCCGCCAGTTGGCGTGCGCCATCTCCTCGGCGCTCATCCCGACGCCCTGGTCGGTGATGTCCAGCAGGACGCCCCCGCTGTTCAGCGAGTATCCCGACACGTGCACGAGAGTCTCCGCGGGGGAGAACGAGGTGGCGTTCTCGGCGAGCTCGGACAGCAGGTGAACGACGTCGTTGACCGCCTGCCCGCGGACCGAGATGCCGGGCTGGATGTCCGGGATGACGCGCTCGTAGTGCTCGATCTCCGAGACCGCCGCCCGCAGCACGTTGACCAGCACCACCGGCTCGCTCCACCGCTTGGACAGCTCGTGGCCCGCCAGGACCAGCAGGTTCTCGGAGTTGCGGCGCATCCGGGTGGCCAGATGGTCCATCTGGAACAGGTTCGCGAGCCGCTCGGAATCCTGCTCGCCCTGTTCGAGGTCGTCGATGAGGCGGATCTGGCGCTCCACCAGCGTCTGGCTCCGGCGGGAGAGGTTCACGAACATGGCGTTGATGTTGCCGCGCAGCGCCGCCTCGTTGGAGGCCAGCCGCACCGCCTCCCGGTGGACCTGGTCGAACGCCCGGGCCACCTCGCCGATCTCGTCGGTGGAGTCCACGTCGATGGGCGCCACCTCCAGCGATGCCTCGCTGTCGCCCCCGCTCATCAGCCGGACCGTCTCCGGGAGCCGCTCCCCGGCCACCTCCAGCGCGCCGGTCCGCAGCCGGTGCAGCGGCCGGGTCATCGAACGGCCCAGCGCCACGGTGAACAGCAGCGCCAGCGCCAGCACCAGGATCACCGCGAAGCCGCCGATCAGCGCGGCCGTGATCGCCTGGCCCCGCAGCGAGCCGCTCTGGGCGATGACCGAGCCCATCAGGCCCTGCTCGACCGCGTGCAGGCTGGCCACCAGGTAGGCCGAACCGCTGGCCGCGTTGGTGAAGGCCGGATTCTCCGCCGACGAGCCGCCGCCCTGGGCCAGCGTGATGGCCTGCTGCACCTGGGCCTGCGCCCGGTCCGCCTGCGCGGACGACAGGTCGCTGTCGTACAGGTGACGCTGGCTGCTGGTGGCCGTCAGGCTGAACTGGGCCAGATCGGCCTGCTGCTCAGCCTGCGCCGCGTTGATCGCGGCCAGCTGCCCGGGCTGGAACTGGTTCGCGCCCACCAGGTCCGGCGTGAGCGCGGAGGTGAGGATGGCCTGCTCCTGGCTGACCTGCTCCTTAGAGGCCGAGATGAGCCCCACCACCCGGGCGGTGTCGGCTAGGACCGCGTCGTGGCTGCCCGTCGCGATCTCGTCCTCCAGCGCGAGCAGCTGGGTGATCGTGGCGGCGTACTCCTGGATCACCGCGAGCGAGGGAATCCGGGTGCTGGTCGCGACGCCGCGAAGGGCGGGAAGCCCGTCGATCGCCGCGATCGCTCCCTTGGCCTCCTGCTGGGCCAGGGCCGGGTAGGACCGGCCGATCGCCGCGGCCCCGCTCCGCACCCGGCGCGCCAGCTGATCGGTGGCCTGGCGGTCCTGGGCCAGCACGGCGAGCTGGGGGCCCGCGGCCGCGCCCGGCGACCCGCGCCCGCCGCCGGCCGGGCCCATCGTGATGTACCTGATCGTGTCCTCGCGTTCGGCCTGCAGCGCCTGGATCAGGCTGGTGATCTGGCCGCCCAGCCGGGAGAACTGCTCGACACGCTGATACGCGAGCGCGCTGCGAGCCGAGGAGACCACGCTGACCCCGCCGAGGACCACGGCCGCCAGCGTGGGCAGCAGGACACAGCAGCAGCCCGGACCGCACCCGCCAGTTCTTTAGGGCCAGCCGGGAGGTCCGCGCGCCGCCGCCGAAGCCGGGCTGGACGGCGGGATCACGGCGCTGTCCGGCTCGGCCTCGGCCCCCGGGCGGCCGGTCCCGCCTGCGGCGCCGGGCCCGCTCCCGGAACCCGCCCCGCCCCGGCGGCGGGCGCACCGCCGCTGAAGTAGGTGCCACCCGCTGAGCGCGGTATCCGGCGCGATGAGCGCCAGCGGGCGGCTGGCCGGGTCAAGATCCACGCCGTCTGCTCTGCCTCGCCTGGATCGCACAGTTCTGCACCTCTCAACCCGGAAATGCAGGCGTCCACCAAGCCGCAGGCGCCAGCCTGGAAGCCGGAATGGCAGTTCCCGGTCTCTGGTGAACCATTCTGCGGCGGGACCCTGGCCGTGGAGCCAGGAGTTGACTGTAACGCCCGGCGGACCGTCTCACGCTCATTGTTACCACTGTTGTCAAATTTCGCTATCAGTGCGCGCGGGTCAGCAGTAAAGCGTGCCTAATCTGAGTACGGGCGCCGCCCTGGCGGGTTAGCCTAACCAGCAGGCACGGCATTATTACGACCCTTCTTCGCAATTCCCCGGGCGCTGCTATGGCACTAAGGAAATTACCATTTCTCTGGCAGTCTTTATCGGGCCCGGACGATTCAATCTGAGGAGGCTCCATGAGGCTTGTTTGGGCCTGGGCCCGCGGAGGGCGTGCGCAGCTGACCCGCCGGTCGTGCGCGGTAGTCTCAGCCTCGCTGGCGTTGCTCGCGGCCGGATGCTCCGCGCCGGGCGGCTCGCCAGGCCAGGCGGCGGGAAGCCAGCAGATCGCGGTCGCGGTCGTGCCGGGGTTCGCGAACGCGCCGCTCCAGGTGGCCGTCCAGGACGGGCTGTTCGCCCGGCGCCACCTCGACGTGACGGTGCAGACCTACCAGACGCTGCAGCAGGCCTATGCGGCGCTGACCAGCGGGCAGGCCGACGTCATCAGCGGCGATTACGCCGGGCTGCTCTACGCGCAGGCCCATGACCCGCGCGCCGGGCTGCGGCTGCTCGCTGACGGGTACGACGCCATGCCGGGGGCGATGGAGGTGCTCACCCTGCCTGGTTCCGCCATCAGCACCCCGCAGGACCTGCAGGGCAAGGCGGTCGCCACGCCACCCGGGAGCTGGCCCCCTTCTCCGCCGATGCGCCCAACAACATCGAGACGCTCACCGCCGAGGCGGTGCTGCAGAGCGACGGCGTGAGCCCCACCAGCGCGCCGTGGACGGCCATGCCGCCGGGGGACATGGTCACCGCGCTCCGCGACCACCAGGTCAGCGCGATCGTCGCCACGCAGCCGTACATCCTGCAGGCCGAGACCGAGCTCGGCGCCGTCGAGCTCTGGACGTCTGCAGCGGCGTGACCGCCAACCTGCCGCTCTCCGGGTACTTCACCAGCGCCCGCTTCGCCCGCGGTCATGCCGTGGCGCTGGGCGGCTTCCGGTCCGCGCTCAACCAGGCGAAGGCCTGGACGGCCCAGCTCGGCACCGTCCGGTCGGCGCTCGGGACGTTGCCGGGGATGTCCGCGCGGGACGCCGCCCTCGTCACGATCGGGCAGTATCCGACCTTCCTGAGCGTCGGGCAGGTGCAGCGGGTCGCGGACCTGATGTACGGCACCGGGATGATCCACCACGATTCCCCTGAAGAGACTCGTGCTCCGCTAGTGCCATCCCGGGGGCGCCCCCTCGGCGAGCACGCTCTGCTGGTCCGGGGGGCGGCCCCTCCTGGGCCCCCGCCATTCGCCGGCTCGGCGAGCACACCCTGCTGGTCCGGGGCGTGTCCCCATGTTCTCTGTCGAGCCGCGCGGGAACCGGGGTGGCCGGCGCGCCCACGGGATCTTCATGATCCCGGTCGATAGGGGGCGCCATGTGGCAGATATGGACCGCGATCACGGAAGCTGCCAG
>CAVRFX010000004.1:0-56286 GCA_963720645.1 uncultured Actinomycetes bacterium
CACCCTGGCGCCCGCTGGCACCTCGTACCACAAGAGCATGCAGGCCATGGGCGAGAAATGGCGCAAAGCCTCGGACGGCGCCGTGCAATTGCTGATCTTCCCAGGCGGCACGCAGGGGAGCGAGGCGGACATGGTGGGGCTCATGCAGACGGCAATCTGGATGCGGGCCTGCTGACGGCGGAAGGCATTTCGCAGATTGATCCCGGCCCTCGCCTTGCAGATCATGCCCCTGGCGTTTCGCAACCTTGACGAAGTGGACTTCCTCACCGAGAAGCTGCGTCCGCAACCCCAAGCGCGTCTGCAGGCCAAAGGTTATGTCGTCCTGTTCTGGAGCGACTCCGGCTGGGTGCGGTTCTTCTCCAAGTCGCCGGTGGTGCATCCGGATGACCTGCGCAAGCTGAAGGTGTTTGCGTGGGCCGGCAACGCCGCCGAATACGACTTGTGGAAAGCCAGCGGGTTCAGTCAGATCGAGCGTGCCTTGCAGGAGATCGCTTTTGGGTTTCGGCATGATGCTGCTTCCTTATCTGCGTTCGGCAACTTCGGCGGGTGCGGCGTGCAGCAGGGCGGCCGGACAGCGTACGCCCCCCGCGGGAATGTCATTCATCGCTTCCCCTTCCTCCAGGCAATCTACAAGAAGGATGGATGAGCTTCTGTAGATTGTCAAGGGAAAAGGCGGGGAGGCGGGGAGGTGGGGGAGTGGCGCGGGATCTATCTGCCTAATGGGTGAGAACTCGTTTATGTGCAGCGGCAGTGGCAGGAACTCTGCCGGTACGTGTGTGGGAGATCGGCGGACCAGTTTACGGGATTCTCTGGACCGCAGTTTAGCATGCGCTAATCGGGCCGGCGTTAGCCACGGGCTGCGGCAGCATCCGGCTATACTCGCGCGCTGCCAGGCCGGCCGGGCTGGCCGAGTCATCCTGGGCGCGGGGCCCCTACCACCAGTGGGGCCCGCAGCGCACGGTCGGGGACAACACCCGGATGCAGATGCGCAGCGAGTTCGAGTGGGTTTCCCCCGACGGCCGCGGCCTGCTCACCAGTTACATGGCGAATCATTACGGGGCCGGCTGGGTACCCACCGGGCCGCCGACCTGGCCGCGGCCGAGGAGGAGGCGCTGGGCCAGTTCCGCCAGCTGGCCCCGGTCGCCGCGACCGCGAACGTGCTGCTGCCGGTGGGGGCTGACCACGTGATCCCGAGCCGCTGGGTGACCGCCATCCACCGGGACTGGAACGCCAGGTACGTCTGGCCGCGGTTCGTGACCGCGGTGCCCCGGGAGTTCTTCGCCGCGGTCCGGCAGGGCGCCGCCGCGAGCGGGGTGTGGCTGGTCCCGCAGACCAGGGACATGAACCCGGTCTACCCGGGCAAGGACGTCTCCTACATCGACACCAAGCAGGGCCAGCGCGCGGCGGAGATCGCGGTCGGCGAGGGCGAGCGGCTGGCCACGCTGGCCTGGCTGGCCGGGGCACGCTACCCCGCGGAGTCGCTGGACAAGGCGTGGCGCCAGCTCGTTTTCGGGGCGCATCACGACGCGATCACCGGGACCGAGTCGGACCAGGTCTACCTGGACCTGCTGGGCGGATGGCGGGAGGCCTGGCAGCGCGGCGACGAGGCGCGCCGCGAGGCCGCGGCCTACCTGGCCGGCCTGGCCGACACCCGGCCGCCCGGGACCCAGCCCGGTGGTGGCGGCCCGGCGGACGCCGGCCCGGACGGGAGCCCGGGCGCCCGCGCCCTCACCGTATTCAACACGCTGTCCTGGGCCCGGTCCGGCCTGGTCCGCGCCGATCTGGAGTTCCCCGCCCCCGGCCCCGGCTGGATCACGCTGCGTGATCCTTCTGGTGAGGTGCCGTTCCTGGCCGAGGCATCCCGGCAGCACCCCGACGGCACGCTCGCCGCGGTCACGCTCGCGTTCCGGGCGGCGGAGGTGCCCGCGCTGGGCTACCGGACCTACTGGGTCACCCCGGCCCCGGTCAGCCCGGCGCCCGGGGCCGGGCCGGCTCCGGGCGGCTGGGAGCCTCAGCCCGGCACCGTCATCGAGAACGAGACCTTCCTGGTCGAGGCCGACCCGGCCCGGGGCGGGACGCTGACCCGGGTGGTGGACAAGCGGACCGGCGCCCGGCTGATCCGCAGCGGCGCCGGGGACCAGGCTGGCGGCAACGAGCTGCTCCTGCAGGAGGAGTATGACCTGCACCCGCGCTGGGGGGAGGGACCGTGGCTGCTGTCCCCCAAGGGGCCGGGCACCGGCTCGGGCGGCGCCAGCGCCAAGGTCACCGCGGCGCGCTGCCCGCTGGGATCCCGGCTGCTCGCCGAGCTGACCCTGGGCGACCTGCGGGTCACCCAGGAAACGCTGCTCTGGGACGGGGCGGACCGGATCGAGTTCCGCACCCATGTGGACGGCTCGATCGGGCAGGACCGGCTGCTGCGGGTGCGCTTCCCCGCGGACGTGCCCGGTGGCCTGCCTCTCTACCAGGGGGCGACCGCAGTGGTGGGCCGCTCGTTCGGCAGCGCGGTGGCGGACGTCGCGGAGCACCCGTTCACGCTGGACAACCCGGCCCACGAATGGTTCGGGCTGGGCTCCACGGCGCGGGCCGGCTGGCGGGAGCCGGGCGGTGCCCGGCAGGAGCACGCGCTGGGGGTGGCTGAGGTCATCCTCCCGGCTTTCCCGGCCCCGCAGGACCCTGCTTTTTCCCGCAACGGCCTGTCCGTGGCACTCCGTGACCTGGTCGCGGCCCTCGCGGGGCAGGGGGTCACGGCCACCTGCTCGTGGCCGGACGGGCCGCGCTACGGCTCCATCGACCTGGACTCCAACCTGCCGGACGTGCGGATCGCGCTGGGCGGCCCGGACCAGAACCCGTGGACCGCCCGGCTCCTGGACGCGGCCGGGCCCGGCGCGGCGGGCGAGCTCAGCCGGATGCTGGCCGGCGGCGGCAGCGCCCGGCTGTGGATCCCGGCCGCGCAGTCCCGCGCCGCGGCGTTCGCGCCCGGGGCTGACGTCCGGGGACTGCGGGATCTGCCGGTACTCGTCGTGGCCGGCCCGGATCTGGCCGCGGCGGCGGCCGCGGTGACCGCCGACCTGGCCGACTCGGTGATCGAGGTCAGCCCGCTGCCGGGCACTGGCGACGGCCCCGGCGGAGACGGCCCGGCGCTGGCGCCGCGCTCGGTGGCGCTGCTGAACCGGGGCACGCCCGGCAGCCTGGTCTCGCCGGATGGCACCCTGCACATCGCGCTGATGCGCTCGTGCAGTGCCTGGCCGTCGGGGGTATGGATCGATGGCGACCGGCGGACCGCCCCGGACGGGAGCAGCTTCGCCTGGCAGCACTGGAGCCACACGTTCGAGTACGCGCTCGCCGCGGGCGCCGGGGACTGGCGGGACGCGGGCTTCGACGTGGCCGGCCAGGACTACAACCACGACCTGCTGGCCTGCGAGACGGGCCTGCATCCGGGCCCGCACCCGGCGGTGGCCAGCCTGTGCGCCGCGAACCTTCCGGCGATGGTCTGCGCCCTGAAGCCGCGCGGGAACCCGCTCGCCGCAGGCAGGCCCGGGCCGCCGCGCCGGGAGGACGGGATCACGGCCCGGCTGCGTGACCTCGGCGGCCGGCCGGTGACCGCGGCCCGGCTGAGCCTGTTCACCGGGATCACCGCGGCCCAGGGCATCAGCCTGGTCGAGGACGCCGGGCTGCCGGGCGCCGGAACCGGCGGAGACCGGGACCTGGCCGCGGCCGTCTCCATGCTGCCGGGGCCGCCGCCCCAGGCCGGGGTGGCGGTGCCGCCCGCCGGGACCGTGACGCTCGGGCTCTGCGTGCCGGCCGCCGGCGGGGAATCCGGAGCTGTCCCGGCCCCGGCTCACCCGGAGCTCGCCCTCCCGGAGCCCGCCCTCCCGGAGCCCGCCCTCCCGGAGCCCGCCCTCCCGGAGCCCGCCCTCCCGGAGCCTGCGCAGCCCGTCTTCACCCGTTACTGGCTGCACGGCAAGGGCCCGGCCCCGGCCGGCAACCTGCCGGTAGCGGTGCACCTGTCCCCCGGCCGGGTGACCCTCCCCCTGGACGCTGGCCCTCTGGACCCTGGCCCCCGGGACCCTGGCCCCCGGGACCCTGGCGCCCGGGACCCTGGCCCGGGCCCGGCCGCCGTGCGGCTGACCGTGGCCTGCGGGCCGGAACCGGCCGCGGGGATGGTGGACCTGGACGTCCCGCCGGGGCTGGCGGTCACCCCGGCCGGGCCGCTGCGCTATGACCTGCCCGCGCTCGGCCACGCGCGCTGGGACCTGGCCGTGCGGGGCGCGGCCGGGGCGGCCGCCGGGCACTATTTCCTCGCCGCCCGGGTCGGTGACGGACTGGGCCAGGTCCTCGAGGACGCCACGGCGGTGCGGCTGGGCGGCCCGCCGGCGGCCGGGCCCGGCCTGCCCCGGGACGCCCTGCTGCCAGCCCTGGAGGCCGAGGCGCAGGCCATCGCGGCCGACGTTGAGGTCACCGTGCTCACGCCAGCCGTCCGGGTCCGGCCCGGGGTGGCGGCAGAACTCGCGGTCCGGCTGGCCAACCGGGCCGCCTCGCCGGTTCGGGGCGAGGCCCAGCTGATCTCGCCGTACGGCAGCTGGGAGGCGGTGCATCCCTGGACGCGAGGTTTTTCCGTCTCCCCCGGAAAGGAAGTAACTCTCCGTTATCATGTCGGGGTACCGATTACTACCCGGCGCGGCACGCAGTGGTGGACAATGGTCAAACTGATGTATTTCGGTCGAACTTCACTACACCGCGAGCGTTCCCATCCTCATCAGTGAATGAACGAACCTGCCCCGTAGGGCGCTGCCCCCCGCCATCAACCAGACGGTCCTCGATGCCATGACTTCCGCAGCTCCCCCTGTGCTGGGCAACCTTCCTGCGGAGCCGAACAGCTTCATCGGCAGGGAGCGCGACCTGAGCGAGCTCGCGCTCTTGCTCAGTGATGTGCGTGCCCTGACCCTGTGCGGCCCCGGCGGCATCGGGAAGACGCGCCTCGCCGTCCGGCTGGCCTGCGATCTGGTCCCGGAGTTCCCCGACGGCAGCTGGCTGGTGGAGCTGGCCGACACGGCCGACGCGGACCTGATCCCGCGGCGGGTGGCCGCCACGTTCGGGGTCCGCGAGGAGCAGGACCGGCCCCTGATGGCGACGCTCGCCGAGGCCTTGCGGGCGCGGCAGCTGCTGATCGTGCTGGACACCTGCGAGCACGTCGTGGACGGGTGCGCCGGGCTGGTGCAGCAGCTGCTGGCCAGCTGCCCGTCACTGCGGGTGATCGCGACCAGCCGTGAGCCGCTGCGGGTGCGCGGCGAGACGGTGTGGCGGGTCCCGCCGCTGTCGGTGCCAGGCCGGCCTCGATCCGGAGTCCCTGGCCGACCTGGCCCGGCACGAGGCGCTGCAGCTGTTCGCCGAGCGCGCCTCGGCGGCCCGGTCCGGGTTCGCGCTCGGCCGGGACAACGCCGAGGCCGTGGCCCGGCTGTGCCTGACCCTGGATGGCATGCCGCTGGCCATCGAGCTGGCCGCGGCGAGGGTCCGCGCGCTGTCGGTGGAGCAGATCGCCAGCCGCCTCGATGACCGCTTCCGGCTGCTGGCCTCGGGTGACCGGACCGCGCCGCCGCGGCAGCAGACCCTCCGCGCCGCGGTGGACTGGAGTTATGAGCTGCTCAGCGACCCGGAGCAGATCCTGCTGCGCCGGCTGTCGGTGTTCGCGGGCTGGAACCTGGACATGGCCGAGCAGGTCTGCGCGGACGAGCAGATCCCGGCGGGCACGATACTCGACCTGATGGCCGCGCTCATCGACAAGTCGCTGGTCACCTTCGACCACGAGCTGCGCGGCGAGTCCCGCTACCGGCTGCTGGACACGATCAAGGAGTACGCGGCCAGCCGCCTCGCCGCCTCCGGCGAGGAGGACGCGCTCCGGCTCCGCCACCGCGACTACCTGCTCCGCTACGGCGAGTACGTCGTGTCCCAGGCGTTCGTCCGCGGCGCACCGTCCTGGCCCCGGCGGGTCGCCCTGTACCGGGCGATCACCGTGGACCTGCCCAACTACCGGCTCGCGCTGGCCACCTCGCTGCGCCGCGGCGACACCGCCGAGGGCCTGCGCATGTGCGGCGCGATGCGCAATCCGTGGGTGACCCACGGGGACGTGACCGAGGGCGCGGAGTGGTTCGACCGGTTCCTGGTCAGCGCCGCGGGTGTGCTGCCCGAGGTGCGCGGCCCGGCCCTGGTCTTCCGCGGTGACCTCGCCTTCGAGCAGCAGGACTATCCCACTGCGGAGCGGTGCGCGCGGGAGGGCCTGGAGCTGTGCCGGGAGGCGGGTGACCCGCACGAGGCGGGCGCGCTCCGGCTGCTCGCCGTGGCCAGCCTGCGGGCGGGCAACCTGGCCGAGGCGGTGTCCCGCATCGACGAGGCGGCGGACACCGCCCACAAGCTCGGCAACGACTGGGAGGAAGGGCTGGCGCTGAGCATCAAGGCGGCGGGCACGGCCCGGCTGGGCAGCCTGCGTGAGGCCCAGCGCCTGTATGAGGCCGCCCTGGACGTGCTCCGGGACAACAACGGCTGGGGGGTGGCCCAGGTCCGTTACGGGCTGGGCGGGGTGGCCCGGGCCCGCGGCGATTACCAGGCCGCGATCAGTCACTACCAGGCGGCGCTGAGCCTGTACCAGGAGATCGACGCCCGGCCGGAGATCGCGCGCTGCCTGGCGGGCATCGCCTCGGTCGCGCTCATCCAGGGTGACCTGGACCTGTGCCGCGCCAGCCTGACCGAGAGCCTGACGCTGAGCCTGGCCACCGGCCAGCGCCTCCCGGTCGCCCGCGGGCTGGAGGCCTTCGCGGCCCTGGAGGCCCGGTCAGGGGAGGCGGTGCGGGCCGCCCGGCTCGCCGGGGCGGCCCTCGAACTGCGTTCCGCGGCGGGGCACCCGCCCTCGGCCGGGGCCGGTGCACGGCTGGAGGACCTGCTCGGCCCGGCCCGCCGGTCCCTGGGCGAGATGCGCGCGAACACCCTGCTGGAGGAGGGCCGCGCGATGGGCGCGGACGGGGCGGTCCGCTACGCGATGGGCGCCCAGCCCCCGGGGATCCCGGGCAGCAACGGCTCCGCGCCCGCGGCCGCCTGGCCGTCCCGGCCCGGCGGTAACCACCATCCCGGCCGGCCCGCGGGCGCCTCGGGGCCGGGCGGGGCCGTCCCGGCCGGCAGCGCCACGATGCCGTCCACGCTGACCCCGCGGGAGCGGGAGATCGCCGCGCTGATCGCCCGGGGGCTGAGCAACCGGGCCATCGCCGACGAGCTGGTGATCAGCCAGGCCACGGTGGCCCGGCACGTGGCCAACATGCTGACCAAGCTGGGCTTCAGCTCCCGGGCGCGGATCGCGGCGTGGGTGGCCGGCCAGGCCGGCCCGGCGGGCCCGGACGCCTGAAAAAGCCGGCCTGCCTACCAATCCGCACCGGTCCTCAGCCGCGAAATACACACGGCACTGCATAGTTCGGCGCATGTGGACCGCACCTGTACATACGTAAGGTCATCCGCAGAGTCCCGGTGAGTCTCGTGCGGCAGGGGGCCCGCGCAAGCTCAGCCGGGCTGCCGGACGCAGAGCCAAGGCTCCTCCGGCCGTCAGGAGGGGGATGGCCGGAGGAGCCTGGGAGAAGGGCACGTATGACGGTGACGGACATGCCAGCCCCTCACACCACCGTGACCCAGCGGCTGGTGGGATCGTCATCGGCCCGGGGGGATCACCCCGCGCTGGTGGGGGGGACGGCCGCGTGGCCAGGGGGACCCCTGAGCCACGCGGACCTGGCGGTGGTGCTGCAGTCCGCCGCGGCCGGGCTGGCCTGGCGCGGGCTGCGGTCCCAGGACGTCGTCGGGGTGTACGTCCCCGACGCGGTGAGCTACGTGCTGGCCGTGCACGCGATACGAGCGGCCGGTGGGGTGCCGTCGCCGATCGGCACGGCCAGCACGATAGCCATGATGGCCAGGCAGCTGAGCGACTGCGGCGCCCGGCTGCTCGTCACCGCCGACCCGCTGGTACCCGCCGCGCTGGGCGCGGCGGACGGCTCGTGGGTCCGCCAGGTCATCTCGTTTGACGAGGCGCCGGGGACCGTGCCGTTCTGGTCGCTGTTGTCCCGGGGACTGCAGCCGCCGGCCACCGCCGGGGCGGCGGACCTGGGCCTGGTGCCGTACGTTCCCCGGCGGGGTGGCGGGCTGGGAGCGGCTCCCGTCACTCACGCCCAGCTCACCGTGGAGCTGGGCCGGCTGGCCGCGCCCGCGCCGGTGACCGCGCGCGACGTGGTGCTGGCCGCGCCGCCGGACGGCTGTGCCCGTGAGTACACGCTGCTCCTCGACCTGGCCCTGCTGGAGGGCGCGACGGTGGTGGCCGCGCCCGCCGACGCCCTGCCGGACGCGGCCCGCCGGTACGGCGGAACCGCCGCGATCGTGCCCGCGGGCGCAGTGTTCCCGGCCGGGCTCCCGGTCCGCCCGGTCACCGTGGCGTGCTGACCGGGCTGGTCGCGGCGAGCGGGCGCCCGCCGGCCTGAGCCCGCGGCGCGGGCCGGGCCCGGCTGGTCAGCAGGATGACCAGCAGCACGCACACGTCGAAGACGGCAGCCACGGTGAAGGCCGCGGACATGCCGTGAATGAGGAGCTGGCGGGTGGCGCTCGCGTGGCCCACGCCGGGGGCGAGGTGCCGCGCCGCGTCGCGGTAGGCCGTCCCGAACACGGTGACCAGGATGGCCAGGCCGAGTGATCCGCCGACCTGCTGCGTGACGTTCACCATGCTGGAGGCGGCACCGGAGTCCGCGGGCGCCACCCCGGCCAGCGACACCATGGTGAGCGGAACGAACACGATGCCCATCCCGGTGCCGATGAGCAGCATCGGCCCCAGGACACCTCCCAGGTAGCTGGTCTGCCCCGAGACCTGGGCCAGCCACGCCATCCCGCCGATCACCGGCGCCATGCCCGCCAGCATCAGCCGGGTCGGCCCGAAGCGGGGCAGCAGCCGCGGCGCGGCCCGGGACACCCCGAACACGGTGAGGGTCATGGGCAGGAACGCGAACCCGGCCGCCAGCGGGCTGAAGCCGAGGATGTCCTGGACGAACTGGGTCAGGAAGAAGAACATCCCGAACATCCCGGCGACCAGCAGCAGCCGGGCCAGGTAGGAGCCAGCCCGGGCGGGGCTGGCGAACAGCCGCAGCGGGGTGATCGGCTGGCGGGCCCGGGACTCGGTGAGCAGGAAGGCGGCGAGCATCACCGCGGCCACCGCGAAGGCGGCGAGGGTGAGGCGGTCAGACCAGCCGTCCGAGGCGGCCCGGATGAACGCGTAGACGAGCGCGGTCATCCCGGCGATGGAGGTGACCGCCCCGGTCAGGTCGAAGCGGCCGGGCTGGCGCGGCGACTCGGTGATGAACAGCGGGGTCACGGCGAGCACGGCCAGCCCGACCGGCACGTTGATGAACAGCACCCAGCGCCAGGACGCCCACTCGGTGATGACGCCGCCCAGGACCAGGCCGAGCGAGGCGCCGCCCATCGCCACGGCCGAGTAGATGCCGAGGGCCCGGGTCCGCTCCCGGCCTTCCGGGAAACTTCCCACGACCAGGGCGAGCACCGCGGGCGAGGCCAGCGCGCCGCCGACTCCCTGCAGGGCGCGGGCCGCCAGCAGCCACCAGGCCGCGGTGGCCAGGCCGCCGGCCAGTGAGGAGGCGGTGAACAGGGCGATCCCGGCCAGGAACATCCGGCGGCGGCCCAGGATGTCGCCGGCCCGGCCGCCGAGCAGCAGCAGGCCGCCGAACGTGAGCGTGTAGGCGTTCAGCACCCAGGACAGGCTGGCCGCGGAGAAGTGCAGGCCGGACTGGATGTGCGGGAGCGCGATGTTCACCACGGTCATGTCGAGGATGATCATCAGCTGGGCGGACAGCATGATGACCAGGGCGACGCCGGCAGGGCCGCGGGTCCGCGACCCGCCTGGGCGGCGCAGCGCCACCGCGGGCGATGCGGGGGACGAAGAAGGCACAGTTGTCTCCTGGAAGTGGAGTCCTGGGACGAGGCACGGTAGTCTGCGGATTATTCGGAGACCGACTCCGATTACTATACGGAGGCAGGCTCCGTTTAGCAACTGATTAACGACCGGCCACACGCGGCAGGGCCGTTCGGCCGGGCCGGGCAGTTCGAGCAGGAGAGTGTGAGCAGGCAGCGTGAGGCAGAGTGATCCGGATGAGCGCGACCAGCCCTCCTGAGGGGGCCATGCGGGCCGACGCCCGGCGCAACCGCCAGCGGCTGATCGAGGCCGCCCTCGCGGCGTTCGCCGAGCACGGGGCCGACGATGCGTCCCTCGACGAGATAGCCCGCCGGGCCGGAGTCGGGATCGGCACCCTCTACCGGCATTTCCCGACCCGCCAGGCGCTGGTCGAGGCCGTCTACCGCAGCCAGGTCGAGGCGCTGTGCGCCCGGGCCCGGGAGTACTCGGGCCAGCCCGGGGACAGCGCGGCCAGTGACGCCCTGGCCCGCTGGCTCGAGGCGCTGGTCGCCTTCGCCTCGACCAAGCGGAACCTGACCATCTCGATGATGTCGTCCCTGGGCGGCAAGAACGCCGAGGTGGTCAGCTCCTGCAGCGCGATGGTCCGCGAGGCCGTGGTCCCGCTGCTAGCCCGGGCCCAGGAGGCCGGCGAGATACGGCCGGACGTGGACGTGGCCGACCTGCTGAAGATGGCACACGCGATCTCAGTCGCCTGCGAGTACCCGTCCGCCCATTCCGACCAGGCCCGGCGGCTGCTCAGCGTGATGCTGGACGGGCTGCGCAGCGGGGCCGCTGCCCAGCCCGGGAGCACGGCTCATCCTGGGACCACGGGCGCCGGCTGATCAGCCGACGTCCTCCGCGTCCGGCTCGGAACCCTCCGGGTCGCCGCTGTCCGCCGTGCCGATGCCCTCCCCGGAGTGCTCCAGGTCCGGGGGGCGGTTCTCATACGGTGTGCTGAGCACGATCGTGGTCCTGGTTGACACCCCCGCGCAGGCCCGGATCTGCTGCAGCAGGTCCTCCAGGGCGGACGGCGAGGCCACCCGCACCTTGAGGATGTAGTTCTCGTCGCCTGCCACGCTGTGGCAGGCTTCGATGGCCGGCAGGTGGGCCAGCCGTTCCGGGGCGTCGTCCGGGGCGGCCGGGTCGAACGGCTTGATGGAGATGAACGCGGTCAGCGGCAGGCCCGCGCCGCCCGGGTCGATCATGGCGGCATACCCCTTGATCACCCCGCGCCGCTCCAGCCGCCGCACCCGCTGGTGCGTGGCCGAGACCGAGAGCCCGGTCTGCCGGGACAGCTCGGTGAAGCTGATCCGCCCATCCCGGCACAGCAGCGAGACGATCTTGAGGTCGATGTCTTCCACCCCGTTACGGTAATCCGCCACCAGCCACCTCCGCCTCTTTGATGGTAACGGCCTGATAACGGGCTTTACGCTCAGGTAACAGGATGTGACGGCAGTCTTAACCCTGGCGGTAGGGCCGGGATACGCTCCGCGCCAGAAGGGGAAACCGGGCGACAGGCGGAACCGTGTCCACCATGGCCCCGCCCGCTCCGTAGCCCCTGGTGTGGCGCCGCAGCGGAGCGGCGCCCCGGACAGCGACGGAGCGCGCCCATGGCCGAAATCCTCCTTGACCAGGTGAACAAGATCTACCCCGGCGGAGTCAAAGGGGTGGACGACCTGAACCTGGAGATCAGGGACGGGGAGTTCATGGTCCTGGTCGGCCCGTCAGGCTGCGGGAAGACCACCGCGCTGCGGTCCATCGCCGGCCTGGAGGAGATCAGCTCGGGCACGATCACCATCGGCGGCCGGATCGTGAACGACCTGCCGCCCAAGGACCGGGACATCGCGATGGTGTTCCAGAACTACGCGCTGTACCCGCACATGACGGTGGAACAGAACCTGGCCTTCGGCCTCCAGCAGCGCAAGACCCCGAAGGACGAGATCAAGCGCCGGGTGACCGAGGTAGCCAAGATGCTCGGCCTCGAGCAGTACCTGAAGCGCAAGCCGGCCGCGCTGTCCGGCGGCCAGCGGCAGCGGGTGGCCATGGGCCGCGCCATCGTCCGGGAGCCGCAGGCGTTCCTGATGGACGAGCCACTGTCCAACCTGGACGCGAAGCTCCGCGTGTCCATGCGGGCCTCGCTGACCCAGCTGCACGAGCGGCTCGGCGTCACCACCGTGTACGTCACCCATGACCAGGTCGAGGCCATGACCCTCGGGCACCGGGTGTGCGTGATGCGGGAAGGACGGCTCCAGCAGGTGGACACGCCGCAGACGCTGTTCGATTCCCCGGTGAACCTGTTCGTGGCGGGCTTCATCGGCTCGCCCGCGATGAACATGATCACGGCGAACCTGGTCCGCGACGACGGGGCGGCGGTCACGTTCGCGGGCCACAAGCTGCCGCTCCCCGCCTCCCTCATCGACGCCAAGCCGGGCCTGGACTCCTACTTCGGGCGCGAGCTGATCCTCGGCGTCCGTCCCTCGGACTTCGAGGACGCGCAGCTCGCCGACGGCAGCTGGGCGCGGATGTCGGTCAAGGCCGGCGTGACGGAGGAGCTGGGCAGCGAGATCCACGTGATCTTCTCGCTCGACGCCCCTCCGGTGCGGCACGACATGATCAGCGACATCGCGGGCGAGGGGGACGACGAGGACGCCGCGGTCGTCATCGCCGAAGGCAAGTCGCTGTGGACGGCCCGGGTGGCCGCCCGCAGCCACGTGCGCCCCGGGCAGGCCGCCGAGCTGGCGGTCGACACCTCGAACCTGCAGTTCTTCGACCCGGTGAGCGCGCTGTCCATCGGCCACCCGGCCGCGGGCGAGGTCGTGACCGCGGGCGAGGCGGCGAACGCCTAGAACCCGCAGGCCTTCGTGATCAACCGATTGGTGTCGCTGGAACGACACCAATCGGTTGATCACGAACGAGGGCCTGTTACCCGTGGGGGCTGGCGGGGGTGGTGGGGCCCGTGTGGGATTGAGGTGAGGTTTAGAGGCTGGCGAGGGGACTCCCGCGGCTCAGCCGGCGCCGACCACGACCAGCTCGCGGGTGACGTGATTGAGCCGCTCGTACCCCTGGCCGGTGCAGACCACGATGTCCTCGATCCGGGCCCCGTGCGGGCCGGGGTAGATCCCCGGCTCGATGGAGAAGGCCATGCCGGGCGCGAGCGGCTCGGCGTTGCCCGCCACGATGTAGGGGTCCTCGTGGGTTTCCAGCCCGATCCCGTGCCCGGTCCGGTGCACGAACTCGGGCCCGTACCCGGCCTCGGTGATCGGCACCCGGGCCGCCGCGTCGACCGCCTCGGCGGTGACGCCGGGGCGGACCGCCGCGCACGCCGCCTCCTGTGCGTCGCGCAGCACCTCGTAGTACGCGGTGAACTCGGCGGCCGGGCCGCCGATCGCGTAGACGCGGGTGCAGTCGGAGCAGTACCCGCTGGGCATGGTGCCCCCGATGTCAACCACGACCGCGTCGCCGCGCTGGAGGACCCGGCCGGACGGCTCGTGGTGCGGGCTGGCCGCGTTCGGCCCGGAAGCGACGATGACGAAGTCCGCGCGGGCGTGGCCTTCGCCGGTGATCGCGGCGGCGACGTCCGCGGCGACCTCGAGTTCCGTCCGGCCCGGCTGCAGCCAGCCCGGCACCGCGGCGTGCACCCGGTCGATGGCGGCGCCGGCCTCACGGAGCGCGTCCACCTCGGCGGGGCTCTTGCGTGACCGCAGCCCGCGCAGCGCCGCGCTGGCCAGGCCCAGCTGGGTGCCGGGCAG
Source organism: uncultured Actinomycetes bacterium (assembly GCA_963720645.1). Taxonomy (GTDB): domain Bacteria; phylum Actinomycetota; class Actinomycetes; order Streptosporangiales; family Streptosporangiaceae; genus RYN-230. The sequence continues at coordinate 13,729 of CAVRFX010000004.1, forward strand.
CGCGGCGCGGAAACGCAGCACCATCATGGCCCACATGCGGTCGGACAGGCCCACCGAGGGGACGGGGCCGAGCCGCCGCGCGACCACCGCGTAGGGGTCGTCCGTCTCGTCCCAGGCCACCATCTCCAGGCCGGAAGCCCCGGCGGGCGAGGCCTGCGCCGCCGGCAGTTCCAGCCGCGGCACCATCAGGAACGGGTCCCCCGCCGCGGGCAGCGCAAGGCAGGTGAGCCGCTCCAGCTGCTGCCCGTCGTAGCCGGTCACGTAGCGCAGGTCCGGGCCGGGGGTGAGCAGCAGCGCACCCAGTCCGGCCGCCCCGGCGGCGTCCGCCGCCAGCCGGAGCCGCTCGGCTGGATATAGTGCTGTCGAGGCGGCGAGGGCGTGCCCGCTAGCCACCGGACCCGCCTGGTCCAACCGGGGGAAACGCATGCCAGCTCTGCATGGGGGCCATCTAACCACGGGGTGTTCGGTGCCGTTGACGGTGTACCACCGCACGGTCTGGGGGCCGCCCTGTCCCCATCTAGACAGGAGTGCCCCGCATGCCTCACTCTTGGTATACCTCAGCTCACGATATGAACGGCGATGACTCCTGAAATCGTTAGTTCCCCGGCTCCGCTAGAGCCGGGCGCGGCGGCGGCCCTGGACCGTGCCGCGGCCCGGTCGGCGTTCGCGGCCGCATCCGGCCCTTTCACGCTGCGCCCGCGTAACAGCGAGCGGGCCCCTGGTGACCCGACGGCGCTGGCGGCCGCATTACTGCAGGAACGCCACGTCACGCTCGAGCTGCAGCGCGCCATCCTGCCGTTGCACGAGGCCCCGTTCGACCTGCCCGGCCTGCGCGCGGTGGTCCGGTACCTGCCCGCGTCCGCGGACAGCCGGGTCGGCGGTGACTGGTACATCACGGCCGAGATGCCACCCGGCTATGTCCTGCTGGCCATCGGTGACGTGGCCGGCCACGGCCTGGACGCGGCGGCGGGGATGGCCCGGCTGCGCGGGGCCCTCGCCGGACTGGCCATCACCGGCGCACCGCCCGAACGCCTGGTGGGCTGGCTGAATGACCTGGTGCATCACGTCGCCCCCGAGCACACCGCCTCGGTAGTCGCGGGATACTTCGACCCGCCCAGCCGCACGTTCACCTGGGCCCAGGCGGGCCACCCGCCGCCGCTGCTGGTCCGCGGGGCCGCGGCCCGGCCGCTGGGGCAGCCGGCCGGGATCCTGCTCGGGGCCGGGCGCGGCGGGTACGACGCGATGACGGTGACCCTGGAAGAGGGCGACGTCCTGCTGCTCTACAGCGACGGCCTGGTCGAGCGCCGCGACCGCCCCCTCGACGAGGGCCTGGCCACCCTGGCCCGGGCGGCCGCGGGCATCGGCGACCCGGAGCAGCTGATCACCGCGGTGCTGAAGGCCCTCGGCTCGACCGATTCCGAGGACGACACCTGCCTGGTCGCGCTGCGCGTCCTCTAGATCCCCGGGAGGCCGTCCTACGGGACGTCCTCTAGGTCACGTGAGCCCGTCCTACGGGACGTCCTCTAGATCCCCGGGAGGCCGTCCTACCGAACGTCCTCTGGATCCCCCGGGAACCCGTGCTGCCGGACGTGATCTAGTCGCCCGCCAGGACGGTGGCGGCCCGGCGGAGCGACGAGCCCAGGCCCCAGCGGTCCCCCAGCGCGGCCAGGCGCCCCGGGTCCGCGTCGCTGACCGGAGCCAGGCCCGCCACGTCCGGGACCGGCGCATCGGCCGCCACCTGGACGACCGGGATGGCCACGGCGAGGTAGTCACGGGCTGCGGCGAGCTTCGGGCGGCTGCCCTTGGGAAAGCCGCCGTGGCCCCGGTCCAGCGCGTCGAGGATGGCGCCGATCCCGCCGAACGCCTGGACCAGCGCGGCGGCGGTCTTGTCCCCCACGCCGGGCACGCCGGGCAGGCCGTCGCTGGGGTCCCCGCGCAGGACGGCGAAGTCGGCGTAGGCGCGGCCGGGTATCCCGTAGCGGGCGCTCACCGCGGCCTCGTCCACCACGTCGAGCTTGGCCAGGCCGCGGACGGTGTAGATGACCCGCACCGGCCGCGCGTCGTCCACCAGCTGGAACAGGTCGCGGTCCCCGGTGACGATCTCGACCGGGCCGGCGGACCGCGCGGTCAGCGTGCCGATCACGTCGTCCGCCTCGTAACCCGGGGCGGACGCCATGGCCACGCCCAGGGCCGCGAGGACCTGCTCGATCACCGGGATCTGCGCGGTCAGGGCCGGCGGCGCCTCCTCGGAGCCGTCCGCCCGGGCCCGGTGCGCCTTGTACGACGGCACGGCGGCCACCCGGAAAGCCGGCCGCCAGTCCGCATCCATGCAGGCGATCAGGGCCGCGGGTGAGCGGCCCCGGACCAGCCGGGCAATCATGTCCAGCAGTCCCCGGACCGCGTTGACCGGCGACCCGTCCGGGGCGGTCAGCGTGTCCGGGACCCCGTAGAAGGCGCGGTAGTAGAGCGAGGCGGTGTCCAGCAGCATCAGCGGTCCCACCCTGGCTATCCTGCCAGGCCCGGCCGCTATCGTTGGGCGAGCCGCGGCGAACGCAGGCCGGGGAAAGTGAAGGGACCGGGCCCTGTCCGCAACAGACGCCACCGGGCTGCTGCACGGGCCGGCGGCCGAGGCGCTGTCCTGCGGGCTGCTCGCGGCGGTGCTGGCCACCGCGATCATCCGGCCCCGGTGGCTGCCGGAGGCGGCCGCCGCCGGGCCGGCCGCGGTGGTGGTGATCGTGACCGGCGCGCTGCCCTGGCACCAGGCCCGCAGCGAGGCGGCCCGCCTGCTGCCCGTGCTGGTGTTCCTCGGCGCGATCCTGGTCGTGGGGCATGTCTGCCAGCGGGAGGGGCTGTTCGCGGCGGCCGGGGCCCGGCTGGCCCGGGCCAGCCGGGGCTCGCCGGTGCGGCTGCTGGGCGGCGTGTTCGGCCTCGCCTCGGTGACCACGGCGGTGCTCAGCCTGGACACCACCGTGGTGCTGCTGACGCCCGTGGTGCACGACACCGCGACCCGGCTGCGGGTCCGGCCCAAGCCGCACGTGTACGCCTGCACCCACCTGGCCAACTCGGCGTCGCTGCTGCTGCCGGTGTCCAACCTGACGAACCTGCTGGCGTTCTCGGTAGCCGGGCTGACCCTGATCCACTTCGGCGCCCTGATGGCGCTGCCGTGGCTGGTGGCCATCGCCGTGGAGTACGCGGCCTTCCGCTGGTTCTTCGCGGGTGACCTGGCCGTGACCCCGCCCGCCGCGGCCCGCCCCGGGGACGGGTCCCTCCCCCGCATCCCGCGTTTCGCGCTGGTCACGGTGCTGGCCACGCTGGCCGGTTTCGTGCTCACCTCAGTAGCCGGGGTGAACCCGGCCTGGGCCGCCGTGGCGGGGGCGGTGGTGCTGGCGGCCGGGAGCCTGATCCGCGGCGAGGACCGCCCGGCGGGGCTGGTGCGCGCGGTGAGCATCCCGTTCCTGGTCTTCGTGCTGGGCCTGGGCATCGTCGTCGAGGCGGTGGTACAGAACGGGCTGGGCGCCGTGCTGACCCAGGTGATCCCGGCCGGGTCGTCGCTGCCCTCCCTGCTGGCCCTGGCCGGGCTGGCGGCCCTGCTGGCGAACCTGGTCAACAACCTGCCGGCGGTGCTCGTGCTGCTGTCCGTGCTCGCCGGGCGGGGGCTGCTGGCCGGCCCGGGACCGGTGCTTGCCGTGCTGATCGGGGTGGACGTCGGCCCGAACCTGAGCTACGCGGGCTCGCTGGCCACCCTGCTGTGGCGGCGCCTGCTGGCGGACCGCGACCACCACACGGACCTGGGTGAGTTCACCCGCCTCGGGCTGCTCACCGTGCCCGCCGGCCTGGTCCTGGTCACCGTGGCGCTGTGGGCGGTGCTGCGGATCTGAGCGGCCGGGCGAGTTCCTCCTCGTCCAGTGGCGCGGCCCCGGCGCGGGGGTAGAGCTGCCGCCTGCCCGTGGGCGCGAAACCCATCCGCTGGTAGAACGCGCGGGCCCGGGAGTTGCCGAGGGCTACCCACAGCGTGACCCGGGGCGCGCCGGCCGCCTCCGCATGCTCGATGACCGCGCCGACCAGCACGTCAGCCACGCCGTGCCCGCGGGCCTGGGGGGTGACCCACATGGAGACGAGGTGCCAGCCGCACGGGCCCGCGGCCGGCGGGCCGCCGGGGGGATGATCGGGCACGGCCGCGACCAGCCCGGCCGGCGTTCCGCCGCGCCAGGCCAGGAACCAGGGCGAGGCCGTGATCCGGGACCGCCACTGCGGCTCAGCCCGGCGGGCCTCGCGGCGCAGCGTCGAGGCGAACGCGTCCGGGGCGTCGGCCAGCGCCGCCAGCCGCACCTCGCGGACCGCGGCCCAGTCGTCCGGGTGCGCCCGCCGGACCCGGATGTCGCTCGATTCCACGCCGCCAGCGTGGCCGCTGCGGGTTGCGGCGCGCAACCCGGTATCGGGGCGCGAGACTAGGCCCATGACCGTACTCGTCTGGGTGACCGAGGAAAGCTGGATGGCGTGCGTGGACGCGGCGCTGGCCCGGGCGCCAGCCGACGAGGCGACCTTGCTGCATGTGACGGACGCCGGGGCGGTGGACGCGGCGCAGGGCGCGTTCAGCGCGCTGCTGGGGCGGGGTGGGGCCGGCCCGGCCGCGCAGCTGCAGGCCATGGCGCAGGCGGCGGCCACCGAGGTGCTGGAGGCCGCGGCCGCCCGGCTGGGCCGCCGGCCCGGCAGCTGCGCCGGCAGGGGCGCCCGGAGCGCGAGGTGGTGCAGGCGGCCCGCGGTGCTGACCTGCTCATCCTGGCCCGCCAGGGCGGTGAGGCGGGCCCGCGGAGCCTGGGCAAGGCGGCCCGGTTCGTGGTGGATCACGCGTCCTGCCCGGTCCTGCTGGTCTGGCCCGGGGCGGCCCCGGTGAACCCTCTTCCGCCGCCCCCGCCCGAGAGGCACGGCCCGGGCCGCCGCACGGGCCGCCGCACGGGCGCGGCGGCCCGCCGCCTCAGCCGCCGGGGTAGACCCGTTCCGGGGCGATCAGGACCGCAGCAGGCCGCCCGCAGCCTGGCTGGCTAGGCGGGGTGGCCGGGCGGGTGAGCGCCGGGCGGGTGAGGGCCGGCCTGGTCAGCCGACCGAGGTGTACGCGACCACGCCGTGGCGCAGCGCCGCGACCGCGGTCCGCGCGGTGGCGGCCAGCTCGGAGCCGGCCCCGGCCGCGACCGCGATCTGGCCGAGCAGGTCCATCAGCTGCTTGACCGCGCGGACGAAGTCGCCAGGGGTCAGCTCCGACGAGACGAGCACGGTCTCCAGCGGCCTGCCCCGCGCCCAGGCGTGCGCGGCCCACGCGAAGCCCAGCTCGGGCTGGCGCAGGAAGGACACCTGGTTATGCTTCTCGACCTCGTCCAGCTCCGCCCATACCGAGACCATCGAGGTCACCACATCGCGGACCCGCCCGCCAGGCATCCGCGGCGCGGCGTCGTCGTCCGCCTGCCGGGACTCGAAGGTCAGCACGGCCACGCAGGCGGCCAGCTCCGCCGGGTCCAGCCCGTCCCACAGCCCGCGGCGCAGGCATTCGGCGGCCAGCAAGTCCAGCTCCGTGTACAGGTCGGCGAGCCGCCTGCCGTCCGGGGTGACCGTGCCGTCGTCGAGGTAGCCCAGGTGATCCAGGACGGCACACACCCGGTCGAAGGTGCGGGCGATCACATGGGATCGGGCCGCCACGGTGCCTTCCAGGCTGGCCACCTCCCGCTCCAGCCGGGACTGCTGCTCGGCCTGCCGGGCGTGCGTGTCGCGCTCCGGGCAGCCGTGGCAGGGATGCTGGCGCAGTTCGCGGCGCAGCCGGGTGATCTCGTCCGTCCCGGCGCGGGCCGGCGCGCCCCCTGCTCACGCGGCCGGCGGCCGAAGTCCCGCCCGGCCACCTTGTTCCGCACGGTCGAGGCCAGATCCCGGCGGTGCTGCGGCGACCGGGCGCTGAAGCTGTTCGGGATGCGCACCCGGTCGATGGGGGTGACAGGGACCGGGAAGTCAGCCTGGGAGAGCCGCTTGACCTGCCGGTTGGCCGTGAGGACCAGCGGCAGCGGGTCGTTCGCGCCCGGCGGTGCGGACACCCGGGCGTGGCCGGAACCACGACGGTCTGCGCCCCGCGGGCCGCTCCCCCGCTGGCCGGCGCCCCGGTGCCCCCGTGCCGGCTCCCGTGGCCCGCGACCCCCGCCGCGGGGGCCGGTCAGGCCCGGATCGAGGACCACCGCGAGGCCCGCCCGGCGGCCGCCGGGCACCAGGATGATGTCTCCCCGGCGCAACTGCTCCAGCGACTGGCGGGCCTGCGCCCAGCGGTCCGCCGAGCGTTCCCGGGACGCCTCCGCCTCCCGGCCGGCCAGTTCCTGGCGCAGCGCGTGGTACTCGGCGTAGTCACCGCGGTCACACGCCGGGCCGAGTTCCGCCAGCGTGGCCCGGCCGCGGCGGGCCTGCCGCGCGATCCCGACCACCGCCCGGTCCGCCTGGAACTGGGCGAACGACGATTCCAGCAGCGCAGCCGCCTTGTCCAGGCCGGCCTGGCCGACCAGGTTCACCGCCATGTTGTAGGAGGGCCGGAAGCTGGAGTTGAGCGGGTAGGTGCGGGTGCCGGCCAGCCCGGCCACCGCCAGCGGGTCCACGCCCGGCTGCCAGAGCACCACGGCGTGTCCTTCCACGTCGATGCCCCGGCGCCCGGCCCGGCCGGTGAGCTGGGTGTACTCCCCCGGGGTCAGGTCGGCGTGGGTCTCGCCGTTCCACTTGTCCAGCCGTTCCACCACGACCGTCCGGGCGGGCATGTTGATGCCCAGGGCCAGGGTCTCGGTAGCGAAGACCGCGCGGACCAGGCCGGCCTCGAAGAGTTCCTCGACCACTTCCTTGAACGTGGGCAGCATGCCCGCGTGGTGCGCGGCGATGCCGCGCTGCAGGCCGGTGAGCCACTCGCCGTAGCCGAGCACGGGCAGGTCCGCCTCGGGGATCTCGCTGGTGCGCCGCTCGGCGACCTCGGTGATCACGGCGGCCTCGTCCGGCGTGGTCAGCCGGACACCCGCGTCCAGGCACTGGCGGACCGCGGCCTCGCAGCCGGCCCGGCTGAAGATGAACGTGATCGCCGGGAGCAGCCCCGCCCGGTCCAGCCGGTCGATGACGTCCGGGCGGCGGGGTGAGCGGAAGCGGACCGGCCGCCCGGCCACCCCTGACGGGCCGGGATGGGGCCTTCCGGGCCGCCCAGTCGTCCCGCCGGGCCAGCCGGAGCAGTTCCGGGTTCACCTGGGCGCGGCGCTCATCGGCCGGGCCCGGATGCCCGTCCGGGCCGCTCCGGCGGCTCCCGTGGCCGGGCCCGGACTCGATGAACAGGTCATAAAGCCGGCCGCCGGCCAGCATGTGCTGCCACAGCGGCACCGGCCGGTGCTCGTCCACGATGACCGTGGTGCCGCCGCGGACCTGGGCCAGCCAGTCGCCGAATTCCTCGGCGTTGCTCACCGTCGCGGACAGCGCGACCACCCGGACCGAATCGGGCAGGTGGATGATCACTTCTTCCCAGACCGCGCCGCGGAAGCGGTCGGCCAGGTAGTGCACCTCGTCCAGCACCACGTAGGCCAGGCCGGTCAGGGTGGAGGAGCCGGCGTAGAGCATGTTCCGGAGCACCTCGGTGGTCATCACCACCACCGGCGCCTCGCCGTTGATGCTGTTGTCCCCGGTGAGCAGGCCGACCTGGTCAGTCCCGTACCGCCGGGCCAGGTCGTTGTACTTCTGGTTGGACAGTGCCTTGATCGGCGTGGTGTAGAAGCATTTGCGCCCCTCGGCCAGGGCGAGATGAACGGCAAATTCCCCGATAACGGTCTTACCGGAGCCGGTCGGGGCCGCGACCAGGACGCCATGGCCGCCGGCCAGCGCCTGGCAGGCACGCCGCTGGAAGTCATCGAACGCGAAGTCGTACAGCCCCTGGAACGCGGCGAACTCGGCCCCGTCCTCGCTCCGCTGCCGGAAAGCGGCATAGCGCTGCGCCGGGCTGGCAGGCGTGGACATGCGTCCCAGCCTAGGTGAACCCGCCGGCCAGCGGTGCTGCCGGCCGGTGGCGCCCGGCGCTAGCGGCGGTCGGAGTCGATGGGATCGGCGTCGTCCAGCGGAGCCAGCTCGTCGTCGGCCAGGCCCTCGTACAGCGAGGCCCGGCTGGCCCGGCGGCGGTCATTCATCCAGATGAGAAGCTCGGCCAGCTCGACCAGCAGCACGCAGGGACCTGCGAGCAGGAGCATCGTGAGCGGGTCGGGGCTGGGTGAGGCGATGCCGGCGAACACGAACACGCCGAAGATGATCAGCCGGCGCCACTTGCGGAAGAACTGGTGGGTGAGCACGCCCGCGAAGTTGAGCATGATCACCAGCAGCGGCAGCTCGAAGGCCAGCCCGAAGCCGAGGATCATGCCGAAGAAGTAGCCGAGGTAGGTGGAGACCGGCGGCAGGTTCAGGACGCCGTGCGGGGTCAGGCCGAGCAGGTAGGCCAGGCCGCGGCTCATCGCGAAGTAGGCGATCCCCGCGCCGACCAGGAACAGCGGGACCGCGACGCCCACGAAGGAGTACGTCCAGCGCTTCTCCCGCTTGTACAGGCCCGGGGCGACAAACGCCCAGATCTGGTACAGCCAGATCGGGCTGGTCACGACCAGACCGAAGAAGAACGCGACCTCCACCCGCAGCATGAACGGGGCGAGGACGCTGTTCAGCACCAGCTGGTGACCGATGCCACGGCATCCGGTATGACCGTTGATCTTGGCCGAGCAGAACGGGCGCTCGATCAGGTGCCACACCGGCTCGAAAAACACCAGGCCCACGCCGGTGCCTGCCAGCAGGGCCAGGACGATCTTGATGACCCGGTTCCGCAGCTCGCGGATGTGCTCGATGAGCGACATCCGGCCTTCCGGATCTGCGGCCTCGGCCGCCCGGACGCGCGCGCTCAGCACGCGCGCGCCCTTGACGGTGTCACCCAGCTTGGCCATCTCGGGTTACGAACGCGGCCGGCTCAGCCGGCCTGGGTGTGCTGGGTCCCGGGGGCCGGGGCGCCGCTGACCTTGGCTGCCTCCGCCGCCGACTGCTTGGCCTGAAGGTCGCGGATCTGCTGCTGGAGCAGATCGACCTGCTGCTGGTCCGGCTGGGCGGTGAGGGCCGGGGCAGGCTTCTCCGCCTCGGCCTTGTCCTCATGGTGCAGGTCGGATACTTCGGTCTTCAGGATGCGCATCGACTTGCCGAGGGACCGGGCCGCGTCGGGCAGTTTCTTCGAGCCGAAGAGCACAATCAGCACCACGGCGACGATGAGGATCTTCCACGGACTGTCGAACAGGTCGCCAATCATTTCCGCCTCTTCACCGGGGACCGATGTCCCGCGCCTGGATCACTATGGGCAGAGCCTACACATCTTACGTTCCTAACGCGCTCAGGCGCGGTCTGGTGAGCGCTCACGTCTGGCGGCGCTGACCGCGGCGACGCCGCCTCGCTGCCGGGCAATTCCCCGCTTTGCGCCCACGCCCGCCCTAAGCGTACTGCGCCAGCGCGGCCGACGCATCCTCCCTGACCTGGGCGGCGAGGCTGGCCGGGGTTACGATCCGGCCATTTTCCCCCAGCCGCAGGGCGAGCCGCCGCACCCACCCGGGGTCGGGAGTGCTCAGCGCGACCCGCAGGCGGCCGTCGCCGAGGTCCGCAACGCTGTCGCAGGGATAATACTCGGCCACCCAGCGGCCGAGCGGGGAGAGCTCGATGACCACGTGGAGATCTTCCGGGGATGGCTGGAACAGGCCCTGGTCCACGTCTTTAGGCTCGGCGCCGGCGGGCACCTCGGCCGCCACCTGCAGCACCTCCAGGCCGAGCACCCGGTCGAGGCGGAACAGCCGGACCGCCTCCGCCCGGCGGCACCAGCCTTCCAGGTAGGTGCGGCCCTCCACGATCAGCAGGCGCATCGGGTCCACGTCCCGCTCGGTGGCCTCGTCCCGGCCCGGGACGTAATAGGACAGGTGCACCCGGCGATGCCGGGCCAGGGCGTCCCGGAGCTGGTCCAGGACGGCCTGCTGGGCGATCTTGTCGACCTGGATGGCCACCTGGGTGCTCGGTGCCGCGGCCTCCCCGGCCGCCGCTTCCAGCTTGGCGATGGTGCGGTTCAGCGCCTGCCCCTCGTCCAGGCCGGGCATGGAGGCGACCTGGCCGATCTCGGCCAGCATCCGCAGGGCCACCAGCAGCGCGCTGGCCTCGTCCACGGCCAGTCGCAGCGGGCGGTCCATGGACTCGGCCTGGCTGACGACGATCTCGCCGCCCTCGTAGGACAGGTCGATCGGGCAGTAGGGGTCGGGTGAGCGGAGTTCCACGCACCACAGCAGGTTGAGGTCGTCCACCAGATCGCGCTCGCTGACCCCGAAGGCCGCGGCCGTCTCGGCCAGCCCGACCACCTTCCGGCTGACCACGTAGGGCACCAGGGCCAGCAGCCGCTGCAGCCGGGCGGTGCTGGTTCCCGCGCTGCCGCGCGGCGGCTGCCTGCCCGCGGCGCTCACGCCAGGGCTCCCTTCAGCTGGGTGATGACGGCCTCCCGGAGATCGGCGGGCTCGAGCACCACCACGTCCGCGCCGAACGACGCGAGATGCTCGGCGAACCAGCCCACATCCGAGAAGGTAACGCTGATCGTGTCCCAGCCGGCGCCGGCGCCGGCGGTCCCGGTACGGCCAGCGCCCGCGCCCGGGCTGCCCGGCACAGGGCTGTCCGGCACAGGGCTGTCCGGCACAGGGCTGTCCGGCACAGGGCTGTCCGGCACAGGGCTGTCCGGCACGGCGGCGTCCGGCACGGGGGTGGCGTGCCGCCGGATCCCGAGGCCGGCGCCCGGCCGGACCCGCACGGTCGCGGTGCGCTGGGCCGCCGGCGGCTGGGTGTCCCACTCACGGACGGTCTCCCGGACGTCGGTGCCGTCCGGGACGGAAACGGACCCGGCAGGCCCGCTGAACCGCACCTCGCCCTCGATGCGGCTGAGCCGGAACACGCGGGCCGCGGCCCGGTCGGTGTCCTGCCCGGCCACGTACCAGCGGCCGTGCCGGTTGACCACGCCCCACGGCTGCAGGTGACGCTGCTGGGGCTCGCTGCGCCCGGCCGCGCGGTAGGCGAACGTCACCGGCCGCCGGTCCCGCACCGCCTCCCACAGCGGGCCGAACGCCGTCTCGCCGGCCAGCAGCCGTGGCTCGATGCCAGTCTCGGCGGTCTCCTCGGCGTCCACCCCGGCCGCGCGCAGCTTGAGCAGGGCGCCGGCCGCGGCCCCGGCCAGCTCAGCCTGCCGCCAGACCCGGGCGGCCAGGGACAGCACCGCGGCCTCGTCCGGTTCCAGCCGGATCTCCGGGAGCACATAGGCCTGCCGCGGGATGCGGTAGCCCGCCTCGTCCTCGCCCGCCGAGTTGAACCCCGTCTCCAGCGGGATACCCAGCTCGCGGAGCTCTTCCTTGTCCCGCTCGAACATCCGCTTGAACGCCTCGAACGACTCCGGGTAGCCGGGCACGGCCGCGCGGATCTGCACCGCGGTCAGGTACCGCGGGCTGGACAGCAGGCACACCACCAGGCCCAGCAGCCGCTCGGTCTTCCGTCGTGACATTCCCGTTCCTCGCCGCTCCCAGCGCACACGCCCGGATCCGCCCCGCCCCGTCATCATGTGGCCGGCCGGTACCTGACGCTACCCTGCGGGAGTGATCAGGTGGCGCAGGGGCGAGGTTTTGGCGGTGCGCCGCGAATGGCGCGGCGCGGTCGAACTTGACGTAACCACCAGCGAGGGCACCATCCGGGCGCTCGCCTACCCCGAGCTGACCGGCCGGCCCGAGCCGGGCGACCGGCTGCTGCTGAACACCAGCGCGCTCGCGCTCGGCCTGGGCACCGGCGGTTATGCCCTGGTGGTGGCGCTGCCCGACCGGCTCCCGGCCGACCCGGCCGGCCCCGGCCACCTGGTCAAGGCGCGTTACACCCCGCTGCAGGCGACCGTCCAGGGCGCCGATGAGCAGGGCTCACCGCACCACGAGGTGCTGCGCGACGCGGACGACCTCGGCGGGATGCCGGTGGTGATCGCCGACCTGCACTCGGCGCTGCCGGCCGTGCTGGCGGGGCTGCGCGCCGGCCGGCCGGGTGGCGCCCCGCCGGCCGCGGCCTACGTGATGCTCGACGGTGGCGCGCTGCCCGCCTGGTTCTCCCGCAGTGGCGCCGGGCTGCGTGAGGCGGGCTGGCTGCGCGGGACCGTGACCGTGGGCCAGTCGTTCGGCGGTGACCTCGAGGCGGTCACGCTGCACACCGGGCTGCTGGCCGCGCGGCACGTGCTCGGCGCCGACGTCGCCGTGGTGGCGCAGGGACCGGGGAACCTGGGCACCGGGACCCGGTGGGGTTTTTCCGGGGTGGCGTGCGGCGAGGCGGTCAACGCGGCCGCGGTGCTCGGCGGCCGCCCGGTCGCCTCGCTGCGGGTCAGCGAGGCTGATCCGCGGGAACGCCACCACGGCGTGTCCCACCACAGCCTCACCTCCTACGGCCGGGTGGCGCTGGCCCGGGCCGACGTGGTCGTGCCGGGGCTGCCCGGGGCGTTCGGCGCCGGGGTGGCGGCGCAGGCGGCCGCGCTGGCGGGCCGGCACACGCTGGTCAGCGTGAGCACGGACGGCCTGGCCGAGGCGCTGCGCGGCTGCCCGGTGCACCTGTCCACGATGGGCCGCGGCCTGGACGAGGACCTGGCGTACTTCCTGGCCGCGGCGGCGGCCGGCCGGCACGCGGCCGCGCTGCTCGGGCGGGCCCCGTAGATGCTGGCCGGCACCGGCTACCGAGGCGGCCACTTGTCACCGCACCCCGGAAGGGGCCGGGCCCGGGGGCCGCGGGAGAATGACCAGCGAAGCGCCGGGCTGATTCCGGTACCCGGACCGTCAGGGAGCCTGCATGCGACTCGCGTCCTTCGTCCGTGACCTGCCCGCCCGCGTCACCGCGGGTGCCTTCATCGTCAATTCGGGCCTGGGCAAACTCTCGGCCGACGAGCAGACCGCCGCCGGGCTGCACCAGATGGCGGCGGGAGCGTATCCGTTCCTGGGCTCCATGAAGCCGCAGGATTTCGCCCGGCTGCTCGGCGCGGGCGAGGTCGCGGTCGGATCGGCGCTGCTGCTGCCGGTGGTGCCGTCGGGGCTGGCCGGCCTGATCCTGACCGGGTTCTCCGGTAGCCTGCTCGGCCTGTACATCCGCGTCCCCGGCATGCGCCAGAAGGGCAGCCTGCGCCCGACCCAGCAGGGCATCGTGCTGGCCAAGGACAGCTGGCTGCTCGGCATCGGCCTCAGCCTGCTCCTCAGCGACCTGACCGAAAGATTCTCTGATTAGCCCGGGGCTGATTGGCCCGGGGTGACAAACCCTGAGGCGGGCGGCCCGCATGGGGTCGCCCGCCTCTAGCCTCAGCTTCTCCCGCTATTTCACCCGGTCGCGGGGCTGACCGCGCCGAGGATGTCCACCACGAACACCAGCGTGTCCGTGGGCTTGATCCCGGCCTGCGAGCTGCCGGTCTTCCCGTAACCCTGAGCGGGCGGGACGACCAGCATGACCCGGCTGCCCACGGTCTTCCCGATCAGGCCCTGGTCCCAGCCCGTGATGACCTGGCTGGGCGTGGACCCGATCGTGAACCCGAACGGCTCACCCCGCGACCACGACGAGTCGAAGGTCTTGCCGGTCCGCCAGATCTGGCCCACGTACTGGGTGACCACGGTCTGGCCCTTGACGATCGCCGGGCCGGAGCCCTTGATCAGCGTCTTAGTCACCAGCGTCTTCGGCGGGTTCTTCGACGTCGGGATCGCGATCGTCGGTGTCCCGCCCGACTTGCCGGTCGTGACGGTCGGCAGCGAGCCGCCGCCGGTGGACACCTTGCTGCCCGTGGCGGACGCGTTGTTCGGGAACTCCTTGATCATGTCCACCACGAACACCAGCGTGTCGTTCGCGGTCACGCCGGCCTGGGAGTTCCCGGACTTGCCGTAGCCCTGGGCAGGCGGGATGACGGCCAGCACCCGGCTGCCCATCGTCTTGCCCTGCAGCGCGGTCTCCAGTCCGGGCAGGAGCTGGCCGCTGAACAGGGCCGGGCTCTTGGTCGCGAACGTGCTCTCGGCGAGCTTGCTCGTCTTCCCGTCCCAGATGTAGACCGCGTAGTTCCCGACGAACGCGTCGCTCTTAGTCAGCGCGGGCCCGGAGCCCTTGACCAGGGTCTTGACGGCCAGTGCTTTCCCCGCGGTCTGCTTCGGGATATTGACGGTCGGGACTTTGCCGAACTGCCCGCTCACCGTGACAGAGGGGCTGGACGAGGACGTGGAAGACCCGCATCCGGCCAGGGCCAGGACGGCCAGCAGGGGGACGGCCAGCAGGGCGGCAATGCGTCGCATAGAAAGGGAACCTTGTCATCTCCGAGGCTGAAGCGACGCCAGCCTACCGGCATCAACGAACCACAGTGCGCAGGTTCCGCGGCCCGATCATTACAGTATCCGGACCAATCCGCTAGGAACGGGCAGCCGCCCGGAACGCGGAACAGGCTGCGTCGCAGGGCATCGCCGGAAAAGGCGTCCCGCGTGATTTTCAGGAAATTCACAGCTAGCCGCCCGGCGGCACCGGCGCCGGGCGGTTTTCGTTGCGGAAAAGAAGCCGGGCCACGGGCCGGCCGGGGCCGCGCGCGGCGGGACGGGAGGCTACATGCCCGCGCTGAGCTTCTCCACCCGGTCAGCTACATGCCCGCGATGAGCTTCTCCACCCGCTCAGCTACATGCCCGCGATGAGCTTCTCCACCCGCTCATCGACGGCCCGGAACGGGTCCTTGCACAGCACCGTCCGCTGGGCCTGGTCGTTGAGCTTGAGGTGGACCCAGTCCACGGTGAAGTCGCGGCGCCGTTCCTGGGCCCGGCGGATGAACTCACCGCGCAGCCGGGCCCGGGTGGTCTGCGGCGGGACCGACTTGGCCTCGAAGATGTCGATGTCCCGTGCGGTCCGGGCTACCGCCCCGCGCCGCTGCAGCAGGTAGTACAGGCCGCGGCCGCGGTGCACGTCGTGGTACGCCAGGTCGAGCTGGGCGACCCGGGGTGAGGACAGGGGCAGGTCGTGCTTGCCCCGGTACCGCTCGATGAGCTGGTACTTGGTGATCCAGTCGATCTCCCGGTCGACCAGGCCGAAGTTCCCGGTGTCCACCGCGTGCAGGGTGCGTTCCCACAGGTCCAGCACCCGCTGGGTGATCGCGTCGGCGCCGCGCCGGTCGGTGAAGTCCTTGGCCTTGGCCAGGTACTCGCGCTGGATGTCGAGCGCGCTGGCTTCCCGCCCGTTGGCCAGGCGGACCTTGCGGCGGCCGGTCATGTCGTGGCTGACATCCCGGATGGCCCGGATCGGGTTCTCCAGGGTCAGGTCGCGCATCACGGTGCCGGCCTCGACCATCCGCAGCACCAGGTCGGTCGCGCCCACCTTGAGCAGCATGGTCGTCTCGCTCATGTTCGAGTCGCCGACGATCACGTGCAGCCGGCGGAACCGCTCGGCGTCCGCGTGCGGCTCGTCCCGGGTGTTGATGATCGGCCGGGACCGGGTGGTGGCCGAGGACACGCCCTCCCAGATGTGCTCGGCCCGCTGGCTGACGCAGTAGACCGCGCCACGCGGGGTCTGCAGCACCTTGCCGGCGCCGCAGATCACCTGCCGGGTGACCAGGAACGGGATCAGGATGTCGGCCAGCCGGCCGAACTCGCCATGCCGGCCGACCAGGTAGTTCTCGTGGCAGCCGTAGGAGTTGCCCGCCGAGTCGGTGTTGTTCTTGAACAGGTAGATGTCCCCGGCGATGCCCTCTTCCCGCAGCCGCCGGTCGGCGTCCACCAGCAGGCCCTCGAGGATCCGCTCCCCGGCCTTGTCGTGCACGACGAGATCGAGGATGTTGTCGCACTCGGGCGTGGCGTACTCGGGGTGGCTGCCCACGTCGAGGTACAGGCGGGCCCCGTTGCGCAGGAACACGTTGCTGCTCCGGCCCCACGAGACCACGCGGCGGAAGAGGTACCTGGCTACCTCATCCGGGGACAGCCGGCGGCTGCCGCGGAAGGTGCAGGTGACCCCATATTCGTTCTCAAGCCCGAAGATTCGTCTGTCCATGGTCGCTCACCAGACCCTACGGCACGCCCGCGGCCGCCCGCGCCAGGTGGGGTGGGTCGTGGAGCGTGTCGCGGCGGCGGGCCCGCCCTCCGTGCGCCGCGTCACCAGTCGACGGCGATGTACTTGGTCTCGGTGAACTCCAGCAAGCCGTCATGGCCGCCCTCACGGCCGATCCCGGACTGCTTGACCCCGCCGAACGGGGCGGCCGGGTCGGAGACCACACCGCGGTTGATGCCGATCATCCCGGCCTCCAGGGCCTCGGCCACCCGGAGGGCACGGCGCAGGTCCCGGGTGTAGACGTAGGAGACCAGGCCGTATTCGGTGTTATTGGCCCAGGAGACCGCGTCGGACTCGGAGCTGAACCGGACGATCGGGGCGACCGGGCCGAAGATCTCCTCGTCCAGGATGCCGGCGCCGGGCGGCACGTGGTCCAGCACCGTAGGAGCGTAGAAGTAGCCGCGGCGGTCCGGGGCGGAACCTCCGGTGACCACCCGGCTGCCCGCGCTGGTGGCCTCGTCCACCAGGCTGGCCACCTTGGACCGGGTGTCCTCGTTGACCAGCGGGCCCAGTTCGGTGCCCTCGTCGAGGCCCGGGCCGACCTTGAGCCCGCCGAGCCGGGCCGCGAACGCCGCGGTGAACTCGTCGGCCACCGCCTCGTGCACGTAGAACCGGTTGGCCGCGGTGCACGCCTCGCCGCCGTTGCGCATCTTGGCCAGGAACGCGCCGTCCAGGGCCGCGCTGATGTCGGCGTCCTCGAAGATCAGGAAGGGAGCGTTGCCGCCCAGTTCCATGGAGCAGTTGATGACGTTGTTGGCCGCGGCCTTCAGCAGGACCCGGCCAACCTCGGTGGACCCGGTGAAGGACAGCTTGCGCACCCGCGGGTCGGCCAGCACGGTCTCGCTGAACCGGCTGGCCGAGGAGGTGGTCACCACGTTGACCACGCCGTCGGGCAGGCCGGCCTCGCGCAGGATGTCCGCGATCGCCAGCGCGGTCAGCGGTGTCTCCTTGGCGGGCTTGAGCACCACCGTGCAGCCGGCGGCCAGGGCCGGCCCGATCTTCCGGGTGGCCATCGCGGCCGGGAAGTTCCAGGGGGTGATGAGGACGCTGACGCCGACCGGCTGCCGGGTGACGAGGATGCGGTTGGCGCCGGAGGGCGCGGTGAGCACCGACCCCTCGACCCGGACCGCCTCCTCGGCGTACCAGCGGAAGAACTCGGCGGCGTAGGTCACCTCGCCGCGCGCGTCCGGCAGCGCCTTGCCGTTCTCCAGGACCATCAGCCGGGCCAGCGCGTCGGACTTGGCGATCATCAGCGACCAGGCGCGCCGCAGGCACTCGGCGCGCTCACGGGGCGCGGTCGCGGCCCAGCCGGGCAGCGCGGCCGACGCGGCACTGACCGCGTCGAGCGTGTCCTCGGCCGTGGCGTCGGCCACTTCCGCGATGATCTCCTCGGTGGCCGGGTCGGTCACGCCGATCAGCCCGCCGTCACGGCCCTTGGTCCACTGGCCGCCGATCAGCAGCCCGGTCGGCACGTCGATTCCCGTGGTGGCCGCCAGGTCAGCCATGGTGCCCGTCACTCGTCCTCCAGGGTCTTGCTGCGCACATCCACGACATTACAGGGAATCCCGTGCCCGGACGCTAGCCGCTCCGCCTCCCCGTGCCCGGCGCCCGGCGCCCGCGTCCCGTGATGGCCGGCCCGATCGCGTTCGATTCAGCGACCCCGCACCAGTACTGGAACGCGACCCCGGACGTGGTCCGCGCGGTCTGGGCGGTGGTGCACGCCCCGGCCAGAGCGGTCTAGGGGGTCACCCCGTCGTCCGGGCTGGCCGCCTCGCCGGGCTGGGGCTCGTCCCCGCCCGCCGCCGGGGTGCCCGGGGCGGCGCCTTCCCCGGCCGCCGCCTCGGCGAGCAGCAGTTCCAGCCGTGCCCTGGTCAGCCTGCGGAACGTCCGGTGCGCCCGGTCCCGGGCCAGGATCCCCACCTCGAGCTGGCCGGCGCTCAGCTCGGCGGCGTCGCCGTTGCCCTGCCCCGCGCCCTGGCCCGCCAGGCCCGCGATCGCGGCGCCCAGCGCCCGGACCAGCGGGAGACCGTCCGCGTAGTGGTCCTTGAGCACCGCCGCCACCTGGTCGGCCTGGCCTCCCATGGCCACGAAGCCGTGTTCCTCGGCCACCGAGCCGTCGAACGTGATCCGGTAGATCTGGTCGGACACGGGTGACTCGCCGACCTCGGCCACCACCAGCTCCACCTCGAAGGGCTTGTTGCTCTCGGTGAAGAACTGGCCGAGGATCTGCGCGTACCAGTTGGCCAGCCCGCGTGCGGTGACGTCGCTGCGGTCGTACTGGTACCCGGTGTAGTCCGCGTACCGGACCCCGGCCTTGCGCAGGTTCTCGAACTCGTTGTAGCGGCCGACCGCGGCGAACGCGATGCGGTCGTAGATCTCGCTGATCTTGTGCAGCGCGCTGGACGGGTTCGGCGCCACGAACAGGATGCCCCCGTCGTACTGGATCACCACCCCGCTGCGGCCACGGGCGATGCCCTTCCGGGCGTAATCCGCCTTGTCTTTCATCGCCTGCTCAGGCGAGACGTAGAACGGCATACTCACCGCAGCTTTACCCCTACTCGTAACGGCGCTACTCGGAATGGCGGCTGGTCCCGGCGGGTGCCTGCTGGTCAGGCGGGGAGCGCGGTTACCCGCTCAGGCCGGGCGGCGCGGCCAGCGGCGCGACCGGCCCGGAAGGCTCCCTCGTCCGCTCCTCCACCACCGCCCGGGCGAACTCGCCCGCCTCCGCGTCCGACAGGCGGCGGAACCCGTCGGCGGTGATCATAGCCACCACCGGGTAGATCTGCCGGGCCAGATCCGGGCCGCCGGTGGCCGAATCGTCGTCGGCCGCGTCGTACAGCGCCTGCATGCAGGCCAGGATCACGGCGCGGTCGGACATGCCCTCGGTGTAGAGCTTCTTCAGTGATCCCTTGGCAAAGATCGAGCCCGATCCGATGGCGCTGTAGGGACGTTCCTCGTACCGGCCGCCGGCCACGTCGTAGCTGAAGATCCGGCCCCGGCCGGCGTCCTCGTCCCAGCCGGCGAACAGCGGGACGACCACCAGTCCCTGCATGGCCGCGGCCATGTTGCCGCGGACGAACGCGGACAGGCGGTTCGCCTTGCCTTCCAGGGACAGCGTCCGGCCCTCGAGCTTCTCGTAGTGCTCCAGCTCCAGCTGGAACAGCCGGACCAGCTCCAGCCCGATTCCCGCCACGCCCGCGATGCCGACGGCGGAGAAGTCATCGCTGCGGAACACCTTCTCGATGTCCCGCTGCGCGATCATGTTGCCCGCCGTGGACCGCCGGTCACCGGCCATGATCACGCCGTCTTCGAAACGGGCGGCCACGATCGTCGTCCCGTGCCGCAGCTGCGGGGCCGTGCCCTCGGCTGCGCCGCCGGGCGCGCCCGGGGACCCGGAGGCCCCGCCGAGCTGGGCGGCCGCCAACGCTCCGGCGCCCGGGAGCAGCTCCGGGGCGCACTCAGCCACCAGGTCAGCGAACGACGATGTGCCCGCGTCCATGCACGCCGCAATGAACTTTCCGGCAAAGAAGCCAGAACCCACGCCCAGTCCTCCCGGTTAGTCCGCACCCGATACCTGACCTGACCCTACTGCGGCCCGGCACCCCGCCGCGCGTGCGGCGTGTCAGCCCAGGGCGAACCGGGCGCGGCCGCCGCCCGGGTGCGCCTCCTGGCGGGCAGCCGTCACTGGCCGCCCTTCTGCACGTAAGACCGGACGAACTCCTCGGCGTTCTCCTCGAGCACCTCGTCGATCTCGTCGAGGATGGCGTCCACGTCGTCGGCCAGCTTCTCCTGGCGCTCCTTGACGTCACCCGATGCCTGCGGCTCCGCCTCCTCGGTGTCCTCACTCCGCTTCGAGGCCTGCCGCTGACCGCCAGTGTCCTTTGTCGCCATGCCCGAAACCTCCGTGCTACAGGGTCGTCCTCGGCTTAACCGTATCCTCGCCTGCCGATGGCCTGTCCAACCCTGAAATCGGGCATCGGGATCAGGCGGCTCAATAATGCCCGCACGGCCAGGTTCCGGTCCGGCCGGGCCGGCGGAGCCGCAGGAGGGCGCTCAGGCGCGCCGGGAGCCAGCCAGGCCGGGGGGGCGGTCAGTCCTGGCCGGTGAGCGCGGCCACCAGCTCGGCCGCGGTCCGGCACCGGTCGAGCAGGCCGCCGACGTGGGCTTTCGTCCCGCGCAGCGGCTCCAGGGTCGGTACCCGCTGCAGCGACTCCCGCCCGGGGATGTCGAAGATCACCGAATCCCAGGAGGCCGCGGCCACCGACTCCGGGTACTGCTGCAGGCACCGGCCGCGGAAGTAGGCCCGGGTGTCTTCCGGCGGAGATTCTATGGCCCGGGTCACATCCTCCTCGGACACGAGCTGGACCATCCGTCCCCGGGCGGCCAGCCGGTTGTACAGGCCCCGGGCCGGCCGCACATCGGAGTACTGGAGGTCCACCAGCTGCAGCTTGGGATGTCCCCAGGCCAGGTCCTCCCGGGTCCGGTAGCCCTCGAGGAGCTCCAGCTTGGCCACCCAGTCCAGCTCGCGGGAGGCCAGCATCGGGTCCTCGGCCAGCCGGGTCAGCACGGATTCCCAGCGGGTCAGGACGTCCGTGGTCATGTCATCGACGTCGGAGCCGAACTTGTCCTCGGTGTACTTGCGGGCCAGCTCGAGGTATTCCATCTGCAGCTGGACCCCGGTCATCTTCCGGCCATCACGCAAAGTGACCAGATGGTGGCAGGATGGGTCGTGCGAGATGGCCCGTAGCTCGGCCACCGGCGACTCGATCGACAGGTCGCCGCCGAGGAACTTGTCCTCGATCATGGCCAGGACCAGCGCGGTGGTGCCGAGCTTGAGGTAGGTGCTGACCTCGCTCATGTTCGCGTCGCCGATGATGACGTGCAGGCGGCGGTACTTTTCCGGGTCCGCGTGCGGCTCGTCGCGGGTGTTGATGATGGGCCGCTTCAGCGTGGTTTCCAGGCCCACCTCGACTTCGAAGAAGTCGGCACGCTGGCTGATCTGGAAACCGTCCTCGCGGCCGTCCGCGCCGATCCCCACCCGGCCGGCCCCGCACACCACCTGCCGGGACACGAAGAACGGTGTGAGGTGCCGGACGATGTCCGCGAACGGCGTCGCCCGGCGCATCAGGTAGTTCTCGTGGCAGCCGTAGGAGGCGCCCTTGTTGTCGGTGTTGTTCTTGTAGAGCTGGATGGGAGCGCTGCCGGGGACGGTGGCGGCCTTCGCGGCGGCCTCCGCCATGACCCGCTCCCCCGCCTTGTCCCAGATGACCGCCGAGAGCGGGTTGGTGCACTCGGGCGCGGAGTACTCGGGGTGCGCGTGATCGACGTACAGCCGGGCGCCGTTGGTCAGTATGACGTTCGCGAGGCCGAGGTCCTCATCGGTCAGCTGGGTGGCGTCCGCGGACTCCCGGGCCAGGTCGAAGCCGCGGGCGTCGCGCAGCGGGTTC
This sequence comes from uncultured Actinomycetes bacterium, assembly GCA_963720645.1. Lineage (GTDB taxonomy): Bacteria > Actinomycetota > Actinomycetes > Streptosporangiales > Streptosporangiaceae > RYN-230. The sequence continues at coordinate 35,331 of CAVRFX010000004.1, forward strand.
TCTTCCTCGAAGTCCCACCGCGCCCGCCGGGCGCGGGCCGAGGTGGCCGCCTGGTAGGCGTTGACGACCTGGGACGAAGTGACCATGGCATTCGCCCCAGGCTGACCGGGGACCGAGATGCCGAACTCGGTCTCCGTCCCCATCACCCGCCGCACGCTCATATCAGGCAGCCTAGTGCCGGCCGGTCGCGAGACGGGTGACCCGCCGCACGCGCCCGCTGCGATAGCGGTGCCGGGCCGGCCAGCCGGAGCACAAGCCACTGCGCCTGCCCAGGTCAGAGGTACTGCCCAGTATTGGCCACCGTGTCGATGGAACGCCCGGCCTCGGTGCCCTGCTTTCCGGAAACCAGGGTCCTGATGTACACGATCCGCTCGCCCTTCTTGCCGGAGATGCGGGCCCAGTCGTCCGGGTTGGTGGTGTTCGGCAGGTCCTCGTTCTCGCTGAACTCGTCCACGCAGGCGGTCAGCAGGTGGGCGACGCGCATGCCCTTCTGGCCCGTGTCGAGGAACTCCTTGATGGCCATCTTCTTGGCCCGGGCCACGATGTTCTCGATCATCGCGCCGGAGTTGAAGTCCTTGAAGTACAGGACCTCCTTGTCCCCGTTGGCGTAGGTGACCTCCAGGAAGCGGTTCTCCTCGGTCTCGCTGTACATGCGCTCCACGACCCGCTGGATCATGGCATCAACCGTGGCCTCCCGGGACGACCCGTGCTCGGCTAGGTCATCCGGGTGCAGCGGCAGCTGGGTCAGCACGTACTTGGAGAAGATGTCCTTCGCCGCCTCGGCGTCCGGGCGCTCGATCTTGATCTTCACGTCGAGCCGGCCGGGCCGCAGGATCGCGGGGTCGATCATGTCCTCGCGGTTGGAGGCACCGATCACGATGACGTTCTCCAGGCCCTCCACGCCGTCGATCTCGCTCAGCAGCTGCGGCACGATCGTGTTCTCCACGTCGCTGGACACGCCCGAGCCGCGGGTCCGGAAGATCGAGTCCATCTCGTCGAAGAACACGATGACCGGCATGCCCTCGCTGGCCTTCTCACGGGCCCGCTGGAACACCAGCCTGATGTGCCGCTCGGTCTCGCCGACGTACTTGTTGAGCAGCTCGGGGCCCTTGATGTTGAGGAAGAAGCTCTTGCCCTCCTTGGCCTGCCCCTTCGTCTGCGGCTCCGACTCCTCGCCGCTTTCGGCCCGCTGCGCCGCCGTCCGGGCCGCGACCTGCTTGGCCAGCGAATTCGCGACGGCCTTGGCGATGAGCGTCTTGCCGCATCCCGGCGGCCCGTACAGCAGCACGCCCTTGGGCGGCCGCAGCTGGTGCTCCCGGAACAGGTCCGCGTGCAGGTACGGCAGCTCGACCGCGTCCCGGATCTGGACGATCTGGGAGCTGAGGCCGCCGATGTCGGAGTAGGCGATGTCCGGCACTTCCTCGAGGATGAGCTCCTCGACCTCGGCCTTGGGGATGCGCTCGTACACGTAGCCGGAGCGCGGCTCGAGCAGCAGCGAGTCGCCGGCCCGCAGGGTCGAGTCGAGCAGTGGCTCGGCCAGCCGGACCACGCGCTCCTCGTCCGCGTGCGAGATCACCAGCGCCCGGTCGCCGCCTTCGAGGAGTTCCTTGAGCATGACGACCTCGCCCACGGTCTCGTATCCCTGGGCGATGACCACGTTGAGGGCCTCGTTCAGCACCACTTCCTGGCCCGGCCGGAGCTTCTCCAGCTCGACCGCCGGGCTGACGCTGACCCGCATCTTGCGGCCGCCGGTGAACACGTCCGCGGTGCCGTCCTCGCAGGCCTCCAGGAACACGCCGAAGCCGGAAGGCGGCTGGGCCAGCCGGTCGACTTCCTCCTTCAGCGCGACGATCTGGTCGCGTGCCTCGCGCAGCGTATCGGCCAGACGCTCGTTCTGGCCGGTGACCGAGGCCAGGCTGGCCTCGGTCTCACGCAGGCGCTCCTCGAGAAGCCGGACGTGCCTGGGCGAGTCGGCCAGCCGCCGCCTCAGCACTGCCACCTCCTCCTCGAGGAAGGAGATCTGCGTGGTAAGGCCCTGAACCTGGTCATCGCGCGCGGCGCGCGATCCTTCATCCCGAGTGGCCACGCCCCCACCCCCTTCCGAGAGCAGACTTCACTTAGACCCTACCTATCCGAGGCCCTGGCGTAACCTCGCGCCGCCTGCCGCTGACATTCTCACTGATCAGACTCCTCCCGGGAACCCTTCGCGGGCCTGCGCCTGCGCGGTGGTGCGGTGATTCCCTGAGCGAGCCGCCGTGCCGTGATGAGAAACCCTGTGTGCCCGACCATACGGTGCTCCGGCCGCACCGCCAGCCCGTCAACGTGCCAGCCGCGGGCCAATGACTCCCAGGCGGACGGCTCGTCGAAGCTGGATTGCTCCCGGATCGACTCCACGGTCCGGGACAGCTGGGTCACGGTCGCGACGTAGCAGCACAGCACTCCACCGGGGATGAGCGCGTCAGCCGCCACGGCTGCGAACTCCCATGGCGCCAGCATGTCCAGTACCACCCGGTCGAAACTATTCGCAGGCCCGGCGTGGTCCGCAGGCCCGGGGAGACCGGCCGGGCCGCCGGCCTCGCCGGCCGGGGCGGCGGGTTCGCCGGCCAGGGCGCCGGTGACCTCCATGAGGTCACCGACCCGCAGCTGCCAGGCAGGATGCGGCCCGCCGAAGAAGCGCTCCACGTTGCCCCGGGCGATGTCCGCGAAATCCTGGCGGCGCTCGTACGACACCAGGAGCCCGTCCTCGCCCACGCTGCGCAGCAGCCAGCAGGACAGGGCGCCCGAGCCCGCTCCGGCCTCAAGCACCCGGGCGCCGGGAAAAATGTCGGCCAGCGCGATGATCTGGGCCGCGTCCTTCGGGTACACGACGGCGGCGCCGCGGCCCATGGACAGCGTGAAGTCGGCCAGCAGGGGCCGGAACGCCACGTACGGGGTGCCGCCGGAGGACTTGACCACGGTGCCCTCCGGGGCGCCGATCAGGTCGTCGTGGGCCAGTCCGCCCCGGTGGGTGTGGAACGTGCGCCCCTCGGCCAGGAGCACGAGGTGCTTTCGGCCCTTGGGGTCGGTGAGCTGTACCTGGTCTCCAGGGGCGAACGGGCCGCGGCGCTGACGGATCACGCCCGCCAGGGTAGCCGCGCCACCGCGTGCCGCGGCCCCAGGCGAGGTCGCGTGGCGTGGCCCGCTCCGCCGGACGGCGCCCGGCGGCCCGGGCCCGGCCGTTACACGCCGGCGAAGGCGTGGTCGAGGTCGCTGGCCGACAGCACCCCGTAGACCTGGCCTGAAGGCTCGACGAGCAGGTACTCGGTGGCCGGCGAGCGGCGCACCGCCTCGAGGAGAGCCATCCCGGAGAGGTCGGCGGGCAGCACCAGGCCGCTGTCGATGGTCCGGGCCAGTGATCCGGCGTCCATCCACGGCCTGCGCTGCGGCGGGGTGGCCATCACCGCGCTCTCGTTCACGATCGCTATCGGCTTGTCGTCGTGATCGACGATGACCAGGGCCCGGGCCCCGGCGGCGTCCGCCCGCCGGATCGCCTCGGCCAGCGGGAGGCTGGCCGGGACCGGGATGGCCCGGCGGGCGAGGGTCCTGGCCTGGAGGCCGGGGAGCCGTTCCCGGACCCGGGTGACCCGGAGCGACTGGCCCGCACCCACCCACATGAACGCGGCGATGACGCCCAGCCACACGACGTTGAAGATCTGCACCTGCTGGCCCGCCGAGACGATCAGCGCCACCGGAACCACCAGCACGGCCACCGCGAGGACGCGGCCGGCCCAGGCCGCGACGATGGTGGCCGTGCCCGGCCTGCGGGTCACCTTCCAGACCCCGGCCCGGAGCATCCGGCCGCCGTCCAGGGGCAGCCCCGGCAGCAGGTTGAACACCCCGACCAGCAGGTTGGCCCAGACGAGCTGCTCGATGAGCAGGCCGGGCAGCCCGCCCGGGTGGGTGGCCAGCAGGACCACCCATCCGAGCGCGGCCAGGACCAGGGAAAGCAGCGGGCCCGCCGCGGAGACCAGGAACTCACGCCCCGGCGTGGGCGGTTCCTGCTCGATCTCGGAGAAGCCGCCCAGCGGGTAGAGCAGGATCCGCCGCACCGGCAGCCCGAACCGGCGGGCGACCAGGGAGTGGCTCAGCTCGTGGATCAGCACGGAGACGTACAGCAGCACCACGAAGGCGGCGGCCACCACGTAACGGACCCCGCTCGAGCCGGCCAGCACCGCGCTGTTCCCGTACAGGAAGACGAACAGGCCCGCGATCAGGAACCAGTACGGCGAGATGTACACGGGTATCCCGAAGGGCCGCGCGATCCTCACTCCGGGACCCGACCCCCGCGGCGAGGGCCGTTCGGGCGGTGTGCCTGCCACAGGTTGATGCTACGTGCTGGGTGGGCCCGCCGGACGCGCCCACCGCGCGGGTGAGGCCGGCCGGACGCGAAACAGGCCGCAAAGCCCCGCAACTGTCGGAGGCTTCCCCTACTCTCCCAGGCATGGCCGACGATCGCGTGCCCCTCCTCGCCCCGCCCGAGACAGGCCCGCCCCAGACGGGCCAGCCGGGGCCAGGCCAGCCCGGGCCAGGCCAGCCCGGGGAGGAGGCGTCCGGCAGCGACGGGGCTGCCGGGGACGCGGCCCCGGGGGAGGCGGCCGCGGCGGGCCCGGCCCGGGAGGGCCCGGCCCGGGAGGGCCCGGCCCGGGAGGGCCCGGCCCGGGAGGGCCCGGCCCGGGAGGGCCCGGCCCGGGAGGGCGCGGCCGATGCGCCGGCGGAACGCCGCCGGTCGCTGTCCCCGTCCCGGGCCGGTGATTTCCTGACCTGCCCGCTGCTCTACCGGTTCCGGGTGATCGACCGGCTGCCGGAGCCGCCCAGCCCGGCGGCCGCCCGGGGGACCCTGGTGCACGCGGTGCTGGAGCACCTGTTTGACCGGCCGGCCCGCGAGCGGACGCCGGAGGTGGCCCGGTCCCTGCTGGATCCCGAGTGGGACCGCCTCGTCAGCGGGGAGCCGGAGCTGGGCAGCCTGTTCGCCGCGGATACGGACCAGGCCGCCTGGCTCCAGGAGGCCGGGGCGATGCTGGACCGCTACTTCACGCTGGAGGACCCGCGGCGGCTGGAGCCGGCCCACCGTGAGCTGTGCGTGGAAGCCGAGCTCGCCTCGGGCCTGCGACTGCGCGGCTACATCGACCGCCTGGATGTGGCGCCGGGCGGGGCGACCAGGATCGTGGATTACAAGACCGGGAAAGCCCCGCCCACCGAGTTCGAGGCGCGGGCCCTGTTCCAGATGAAGTTCTACGCGCTGGTGCTGTGGCGTGCCCAGGGCCGCCTGCCCCGGCTGCTCCAGCTCATGTACCTGGGCAACGGCGAGATTGTCCGCTATGAGCCTGACGAGGCGGATTTGCGGGCCACCGAGCGCAAGATCGAGGCGCTGTGGCAGGCCATCGAGCGGGCCCGGCTGTCACGGGACTGGCGGCCGCGGCCAGGCCGGCTGTGCGACTGGTGCGCGCACAAGGCGCTCTGCCCGGCTTTCGGTGGCACCCCGCCGGACCTCCCCGAGGAGGACGAGCTCCGGTCCGCCGCCTCCGGCGAGCTGGCCACCGCCAGCCCGGTGCTGGTCGGCGACGACCTCTGAGCCGGGACCGGTCAGTGGATGCCGTGCCGCCGCAGGATGTCGGCGACGTCGCCGAGGTCGTCGTCGTCCGCGGGGGCCTTGCTCTTGGCCGGCTTGAGCGCCTTCCCGGCCGGAGCGCCCGCCGGGGGGCGGCCGGGGCCGTCCGCCGGGGCGCCGGGCTTGCGGGTCCGGCCGCGCAGCGTGCCGGAGACCACGAACAGCACGACGGCCAGCCCGGTCACGGCCACGCCGGCCCACACCTGTGGTGACAGGATCAGCGACGAGGCGAAGCTGCCGATCGCGGACCCGATCTGCCACAGCATCCTGACCGCTTTGGTCAGGTAAGCAGCCAGCGGCAGCAGGGACCAGGCCACACCGCGCAGGCCCGCGGCCGCACCACGCCGCCGCCACACCACCCAGCTTGCGATCAGGCCCAGGAGCGTCAGTCCCCCGCACAGCGGGAGCCAAGGCAGCTCGTTGTAAGACATGGCCGCTCCCCTCGGCAGCGTTCCTTACCCCATCGTCGCACACCGGTGGGAGTGCACCGGTTGTCCCGGCGGGGGGAGCCACCGCGCACCGGCCGCCGTGTTCCCCGGGACCGCCTGCCACCGGGCCCCGGCGGGCTACTTCACGCCCAGGACGGCGTAGTTGTAGCTGCCGTAGTAGGGCTGGACGTAGACGTTGGTCAGGTTCGGGCTGCGGTAGAGCAGCGACCTGGCGTAGACCTCCGGCAGGATCGCGGCATCCTTCATCACCCGCGAGTCGATCTGGGCGGTGTAGGAGTCCCGCCTGGTGGCGTCGTTCGTGGTGGCCATCCTGGCCAGCAGGCTGTTCACCCTCGGGTCCCTGAGTTCCGCGATGTTGGTGTTGCCGGCCGGGCTGATCGTGCCGCCCGCCGTGATGAGGTCGAAGAACGCGTACCCGTCCGGCCAGTCAGGCACCCAGCCGCCCAGCAGGATCCCCAGCTTGTGCTGGTGCACGTACTGCGGCGCCCCGGCGGTGTCGCTGAAGTAGGTGGCGGACGGGGAACCGTGCAGCGAGAGCCTGATCCCGGCCCGGCGCAGCGCGGCCTGCAGCGACTGCGCGGCCCGCACTTCCCTGGGCCGGTCGCTGCGGTAGGCGATCCCCGTGCTGAACCCGTTCGGGTGCCCGCACAGCGTGAGCTGGGCCCGGGCCCTGGCCAGGTCGCCGCCGGGCTTGGCGGCCGCCTCGTAGTAGTCGAAGTGCTGGTAGCCGAGGACGTTCGGCGGTGCCACCGTGCTGGCGATGTCGCCGCCGGCGACCGGGCCGCCGTAGGCGGCCTGCTGGCTGGTCTTGCTGGCCGCGTACTCGACCGCCATCCTGCAGTGCACGTCGTTCATCGGCCGCACCACCGTGTTCAGGTAGGCGAACCACGCGAACCCGTTGACCGGATCGTCGGACGAGGCCTTGAGCGCCGCTGAGGAGAGGATCCTGGCCTGCACCGCAGCGGGCACGCCGGTACCCGCCAGGTCCACGTCCACGTCGCCCGCGAGCAGCCCGCGGCCGATGTCGCCGGTGTTCATGTTCCAGTTGACGACGATCCTGCTGGCCAGCTGCCTGGCGCTGCGGTCCGTGGGCGCCTGCCAGTCCTGGTTCGGCACCATCGTGAGCTGCTTGCCCAGCCGGTAGTTCTGGAACTTGTACGGGCCGGTGGAGATCGGGTGCAGCTGGTAGTTCGCGCCGGTGTCGCTGGCTGGCGGCACTGGGGCGGTCTGCGGGATCGCGGCCACATAGTTGAAGTCGGCGAACGGGCGGGCCAGGTGGAACACGATGGTGGTCGCGTCCGGCGTCTGCACCGCGGTGAGCCCCATCAGGTTCTTGCGCCGGTCCTGGTACGGCCCGGGATAGGTCGCCGCGTTCCCGCCTAGCAGCAGCTGGAAATAGCTCGGGCCATTGGGCAGTACCGACCGTGCGAACGTGCGCTCCACGGCGTACTTCACGTCGGCCGAGGTGACCGCCGTCCCGTTCTCGAATTTCACCCCCCGCTGGAGGTGGTAGGTCCAGGTCAGGCCGTCGGGACTGACGACTCCCGGGGCGGTAGCCAGGTCCGGGACGACCTGCAGCCCGCACTGGCGGGGGCAGGACTTGTAGGTCATCAGCGGCATCGTGTAGAGCCGGGCGAGGTTCCACATGAACGGGTAGGAGGTGTTGCCCGGGTCGGTCGAGTCCGGGGCGCCGCTGTCCGCGAACGTGAGTGTCCCGCCCTTGTGGCTGGATGGGCTGACCACCTTCGTGATCGCGGCGTTGTACCCGGCGGCCGGGGATGAGCCCGGACCGCCCCCGCTGCTCCCGGTGCAGGCGGCCAGCGCGAGCGCGGCGGCCGCCGCGAACCCGGCCAGCCCGATGGTCCTGGGTTTCCTCACGAGGTGGAAGGCCTCTACTCCGCGGTGGCGGCGGTGTTCTCCGGGAAGTGGCAGGCCACCTGGTGCCCCGGCACCAGCTCGGTGAGCGGCGGCTCCTGGGTCCGGCACACCTCCTGCGCCTTCCAGCAGCGGGTGTGGAACCGGCAGGCCGGCGGCGGGTTCAGCGGGCTGGGCACGTCACCCGCCAGCCGGATGCGTTCCCGGCGCTGGCGGCGTCCCTCGCTGCGCACCGGCTGGGGCACCGGCACGGCCGTCATGAGCGCGACCGTGTAGGGGTGCCGGGGCCGGGCGTACAGCTGGTCCCGGCCGGCCAGCTCGACGACCTTGCCGAGGTACATCACCGCCACGTGGTCGCTGATGTGCCGCACCACGGACAGGTCGTGCGCGATCACCACGTAGGTCAGGCCGAGCTCGTTCTGCAGGTCCTCGAGCAGGTTGATCACCTGGGCCTGGATGGACACGTCCAGCGCCGAGACGGGCTCGTCCGCCACGATCAGCTTCGGCCGCAGCGCCAGCGTGCGCGCGATCCCGATGCGCTGCCGCTGTCCCCCGGAGAACTCGTGCGGGTACCGGTTGTAGTGCTCCGGGTTGAGCCCGACGAGTTCCAGCAGCTCCTGGACGGTGGCCTTGATGCCTTTCTCGGTCTTCACCTTCTGCAGCCGCAGCGGCGCGCCGACGATCCCGCCCACCGTGTGCCGGGGATTCAGCGAGGAGTAGGGGTCCTGGAAGATCATCTGGATGTCACGGCGCAGTGGCCGCATCTTCCCGGCCCTCAGGTGCGTGATGTCGTGGCCGTCGAACACGATGCGGCCCGCGGTCGGCTCGAGCAGCCGGGTGAGCAGCCGCCCGGTCGTGGTCTTGCCGCAGCCGGACTCGCCGACCACGCCCAGCGTCTGGCCGGCGGCGACGGAGAAGCTGACGTCGTCGACCGCCTGCACCGCGCCGACCTTCTGCCGCCAGATGATGCCCCGGGTGACCGGGAAATGCTTGGTCAGCCCGGTGACCTCGAGGAGGGGGCCGCCTGCGTTGTCCACGGCGCGGACCGGGCCGGGCGTGCTTACCGGGGCGCTCACGCCTCCTCCCGGGAGCTGGGGGGGGTCGCCTGCTCGGTACGCACCGGCCGCAGCGTCCGCCGCTGATCGGCGCTCAGGTGGCAGGCCACCAGGTGACCCGGGTTGACCGGGCGCAGCTCGGGCACTTCGGTCTGGCTGCGCCCGTCGGTCAGCTCGGCATACCGGCACCGGGGATGGAACGGGCAGCCGGACGGCACCCGGATCAGGCTCGGCGGGGTTCCGGGGATCGGCAGGAGCCGCTCCAGGCGAGCCTCGTCCAGCCGGGGCATGGAGGCCAGCAGCCCCCAGGTGTAGGGATGGCCGGGCCGGTCGAAGGTGTCCTCGGCGCTGCCGTACTCGGCCATCCGGCCCGCGTACATGACCAGGATGTCGTCGGACAACTCGGCCACCACGCCAAGGTCGTGGGTGATGATGATGACCGCCGAGTGGTATTCCTGCTGCAGATCCCAGATGAGGTCGAGGATCTGGGCCTGGACCGTGACATCCAGCGCGGTTGTCGGCTCGTCCGCGATCAGCAGTTCCGGATCGCAGCTCAGCGCCATGGCGATCATGGCGCGCTGCCGCATCCCGCCGGAGAACTGGTGCGGGTAGTCATCCACCCGCGTCGCGGGCTGCGGGATGCCGACCCGGTTGAGCATGTCGATCGCGTGCTTGTGGGCCACGCTCTTGCTCACCTGGTTATGCACCCGGTACGCCTCGGCGATCTGCCCCCCGACCGTGAAATAGGGGTGCAGCGAGGACAGCGGGTCCTGGAAGATCATCGCCATCTTGCTGCCGCGCAGTTCGCGTACACGGTCGGCCGACGCCCCGACCAGTTCCTCGCCGTCCAGCTGGATGTGCCCGGTGATCTGGGCGCTGGTGCCCTGGTGCAGGCCCATGATGCCGAGGCTGGTGACGCTCTTCCCGGATCCCGATTCGCCGACGATGCCGAGGGTGGCCCCGCGCTGGAGGGTGAACGAGAGGCCGTCGACGGCCTTCACCAGGCCGTCGTCGGTCGGGAAGTGGATGCGCAGGTCCCGGACCTCGAGGATCGGTGCCGGCATCAGGTCCTCACCCTCGGGTCCACCACCGCGTACAGGATGTCCACGACCAGGTTGGCGATCACGATGAAGAACGCGGCCAGCATGGTCACCCCCAGGATCTCCGGCAGGTCCTGGTTCTGGATCGCCTCCACCGTGAACAGGCCCAGCCCGTGCAGGGAGAAGGTCACCTCGGTGATGATCGCCCCGCCGAGCAGCAGGCCGAGGTCCATGCCGAAGATGGTCAGGATCGGGGTGAGCGCGGCGCGGAGCCCGTGCTTGAAGATCACCTTCCGCTCGCGCAGGCCCTTGGCCCGGGCGGTGCGGATGTAGTCCTCGCTCATGGTCTCCAGCATGCCCGCCCTGGTCAGCCGGGCGTACAGCGCCGCGTAGAGGAAGGCCAGGACGATCCACGGAAGCACCAGGTTGCGGGCCCACAGCAACGGGTTCTGGTTGAAGGGCACGTACTGCACGTTGGGGAAGATCGGCCATTTATAGCTGAACAGTTCCAGGGCAATCAGCCCGGTGAAGAAGATCGGCAGCGACACCCCGGCCAGGGCAACGCCCATGGAGAAGCGGTCGAACAGCGTCCCGCGGCGCAGTGCCGACAGCACGCCGATCGACACCCCGCCGATCAGCCAGAGAACTGACGCGCCGATCGCAAGCGACAGGGTCACCGGCACGTCACTCATCATCTGCGGCCACACCGGGAGCTGGCTCCGGAACGAGTAGCCGAAGCAGGGCGGCGGGCAGTACGTGACGCTCGGACCGCTCTGGTAGTGCACGCCCACCACGATGCCGCGCAGGAACCGGCCGTACTGGAGGTAGACCGGCGCGTTCAGGCCGAGTTTCTGCTCGACCGCGAGGATCGCCGGCCTGGTCGGGTTGCGCCCCACGTACTGCGAGGCGAGCTGGTAGGAGTTCTGCCCGGCCAGCCGCGGGATCAGGAAGAAGATGGCGAAGGTGATCATGCTGACCACGATCAGCAGGAAAACCGTGCCGATCAGCCGCCGGATGATGAAAGTGATCACGGTACGCGCCGGTGCCCAGCCGGGGGGTAGCCCCCGCCGGGCACCGGCACCCTCACCCGCTTTCCTCTCTCGCTGTGGACTCGGTCAGGCTGGCGGGCCTGTCTACTTCACGCCCTCCACGGCGTAGTTGTTGAGCTGGTAGGCCTGGTCGAAGTAGACGTTGGTCAGGCTCGACGGCCGGTAGATCAGGGCCTTCGCGTACACCTCGGGCACGATCACCGCGTCCTTCATGACCTGCTTGTCGATCTGGCCCCAGATGGCGTTCCGCTGGGCCGCGTCGTTGATCCCCGCGGCCTTCGAGAACAGGTTGTTGACCACCGGGTCGTTGAGCATCCCGATGTTGGTGTTCCCGGCCGGGACGATGGCGTTGCCGTTGACGAGCTCGTCGAGGAAGCCGTATCCGTCCGGCCAGTCAGCACCCCAGCCGCCCATGGCGAGCCCGATGTTGTGCGTGCTCATGTACTTCGGGACGCCAGCGAAGTCGCTGAAATAGGTGGCGGTCGGGTACCCGTGCAGGGTGAGCTTGATCCCCACCTGGCTCAGTGCCTGCTGCAGGGCCTGGGCGGCCTGCACCTCGGTCGGCCGGTCGCTGCGGTAGGCGAGCCCGGTCGTGAAGCCGCTGGGCTGCCCGCAGGCCTTGAGCGCCGACTTGGCCTTGGCCTGATCGCCGCCCGGCTTGGTCGTCGCCTCGTAGAGATCGAACTTCTGGTAGCCGGTCACGGTCGGCGGCATGACGGTGCTGGCGATCGCGCCCCCGGCCACCGGGCCGCCGTAGGCGTTCTGCAGGGTCGTCTTGTTGGCGGCGTACTCGATCGCCTGGCGGCAGGCCAGCTTGGTGAACGGCGCCACCTGCGAGTCGATGTAGATGAACCACCCGAACCCGGTGATCGGGTCGTCGGAGTTCGCCTTGAGGGTCGGGTTGGAGAGGATCTTGGCCCGGGCTGCCGCCTGGACGCCGGTACCCGCGAAGTTGACCTGGGCGTCACCGGCGATCAGCCGGTTGTCGACGTCGTTCGGGTTCATGTTCATGTTGACCACGATCTTGCTGGGCAACTGCGAGGCCGTCGGGTCCTCGGAGGCTTTCCACTCCGGGTTCTTGACCAGGACCGCCTGCTTGTTGATCTGGTAGCTCTGGAACTTGTACGGCCCGGTGGACTGCGGGTGCAGCTGGTATTTGGTGCCGGTGTCCTTGCCCGGCGGCACCGGGGCGGTCTGCGGGATCGTGACCACGTAGTTGAAGTCCGCAAACGGGTGAGCCAGGTGGAACACGATCGTCGTCGGGTTCGGCGTGGTGACCGCGGTCAGGCCCATCAGGTTCTTGGACCGGTCCTTGTAGGGCCCCGGGTACTTGGCCGCGTTCCCGCCCAGCAGCACCGCGAAGTAGCTCGGGCCGTTGGTCAGCACCGACCGGTCGAAGGTGCGCTCGACCGCGTACTTGACGTCCTGCGAGGTGACCGTGGTGCCGTCCTCGAACTTGACGCCCGGCCGGATGTGGTAGGTCCAGGTCAGCCCGTTGTCACCGACCACACCCGGGGCAGCCGCCAGGGCGGGGATGAGCGTCTTGCCGCAGGCACCCGGGCAGTTCTTGTAACCCATCAGGGCCTCTGAGTAGTAGCGGGCGAAGTCCCACACCGACGCGTAGTAGGTGTTGCCCGGGTCGAAGGAGTCGGGCGCGCTCCGCCAGTCGTAGGTGAGCGTCCCGCCCGTCTGCGTCGACGGGTTCACCACCTTGGTCAGGCCGGCGTTGAATGCGGCGTTCGAGGATGAACCGCCGCTGCCGCTGCTGCCACCGCCGCCGCTGCTGCCACCGCCACAGGCGGCCAGCGCCAGCGCAGCAGCCGCGCCGAATGCGGCTAGCCCAATGGTCCTGCGTCTCCTCATGAGGTGAACGCCTCCCTGTCGTGATTCGTTGTGCGAAATGTGGGTTTCAGCGGCCTACCGGCTGCTTCTCGGGTCGAGAGCGTCGCGCAGCCCGTCACCGAACAGGTTGAAGGCCATGACCGTGATGAAGATGGCCAGGCCCGGAATGATCATGTACATCGGGTCGATCGAATAGTCCCCGTTACTGACCGCGTCCGAGATCATCCCACCCCAGCTGGGCGTGGGCGGGATGATTCCCACCCCCAGATAGGACAGGGCCGCCTCGAACAGGATGTTGGTCGGGATGAGCAGCGTGGAGTACACCACGATCGGCGCCACCAGGTTGGGCAGCAGCTCACGGAACAGGATGTACGGCCCGCGGGCGCCGATGCTGCGCGCCGCGTCCACGAATTCGCGCTCGCGCAGCGACAGCGTCTGGCCGCGGATGATCCGGCCCATGTAGGGCCAGGCGAAGAAGCCGATCACGAAGATCAGCAGGGCGATCCGCAGCGAGTTGCCGTTGAGCCCGAACGCGGACGACGGGATGACGCCGACCAGCGCGATCGCGAACACCAGCAGGGGGAAGGCCAGGAACACGTCCATCGACCGGGCGATCACCGCGTTGACCCAGCCGCCGAAGTAGCCGGCGATGATGCCCATCACCACGCCGATGCCCACGGCCAGCCCGGTGGCCAGGAACGCGATGATCAGCGATACACGCGCTCCGTTGACGATCCGGGCCAGCAGGTCACGGCCGGTGATCGGCTCGACCCCGAAAGGGTGGGCGAGGCTTACCCCGCCGAACGCGCCGTTGGGCCGGCTGAACGTCGGGTTGATCAGGTTCTCGTGGTAGGTGAGCGGGTTCTGGACCAGGTACGGGCCGAAGATCGCGACCAGGATGAGGAAGATGACGACGGCGCCGCCAGCCATGGCCACCTTGTCCCGGCGCAACCGCATCCAGGCGATCTGGCCGAGCGACCGGCCCTCGATGGCCTTGCCGCTGACCCCCGCGAGCACGCCCTCCGGTGCGACGTCGCCAGAGACGGGCACGTCAAGCGGTGCTGCCATCAGGCGGCGCTCCCCTGTTGCTCGTGACGGGAAAATTGCCCGGCCGTCGCGGCATAACGCCGTGCGGAAGCCGGATAACAAGGCTCCTACCGGGAGGATCTCCCGTTTCGCCTGGTCCGCGCCAGCGTTACCAGGCTGTCGTGCCTGGATTGTGACCGAATCACAATGGCACCGTCATGGGTGATCAGGCCTGCACCCTGCGATGACTTCCCGCAGGGCCGCGAGATCGACCAGGCGCAGCGACGGGACCGTCAGCGTGGCCAGGCCGGGCGGCGGCGGCACGCTGGGCACCGCCACCACCGTGCAGCCCGCGGCGTGCGCGGACGTGATGCCGGTGGGTGAGTCCTCCAGCACGACGCTCCGCTCCGGTGACACCCCCAGCAGGGCGGCCGCCCGCAGGTACGGCTCGGGATCGGGCTTGCCCCGGGCCACGTCGGCGGCGCAGACCGTGACCGGGAAGCGCACCCCGACCGAGTCCAGGGCGGCGGCCATGATCTCCGGCTCGGCCGAGGTCACCAGCGCGTGCGGCAGCCCGGCCGCCGCGACCTCGGCGAGCAGCTCCAGCGCGCCCGGCATGACCTGCACACCGCGGGCCCGGATCAGGTCGGCCATGCCCTGCACCAGCCACCGGGCGATGACCTCCTGCGAGACTGGCTCGGCGGCCTTGCGCTGCATGTAGGCGCTCGACCGGGTGAGTGAGCCGCCGATGAGATGCTGCTGGTCGGCGGGCCCCCAGGGGCTGCCCATCCGGTCCATGATCGCGGCCTCGGCCTCGAACCACAGCGGCTCGGAGTCCACCAGCAGCCCGTCCATGTCGAACATGACGGCCTGCAGGCCGCCGCCGGGGTCCCCGGTCCCTGCCCCGTCCAGCCCGCGGTCAGCCGCGCGGGCGGCCCGCCCGGGCGCGGCGGCCCCGGTGCCGGCCAGCGCGGTGCGTTCCCGGGAAGCGGGATCGCGGTCAGTCCCCCTCGTCACGCCGAGAAGTATTTCGCCTCGGGGTGGAATGTGATCAGGGCGTCGGTGGACTGCTCGGGCTCCAGCTGGAACTCCTCCGACAGGGCGACCCCGATCCGCTCGGGCCGCAGCAGGCGCACGACCTTGGCGCGGTCCTCCAGATCCGGGCAGGCCGGGTAGCCGAACGAGTACCGGCAGCCGCGGTAGCCGACCTTGAGGATGCCGTCCAGGTCCGCGGGGTCGTACCCGGCGAGGCCGGTTTCCTGCCGGACCCGGCCGTGCCAGTACTCCGCGAGGGCCTCGGTCAGCTGGACGGAGAGCCCGTGCAGTTCCAGGTACTCGCGGTAGGCGTTCTTGGCGAAGAGTTCTGCCGTGGCCCGGCTGATGGCCTGCCCCACGGTGACCAGCTGGAAGCCGACCACGTCGGTGTCGCCGGAACCCGTCGGGCGGAAGAAGTCGGCCAGGCAGAGGTGCCGGTCGTGGCGCTGCCGCGGGAACGTGAACCGCTCCCGCTCCGCCCCGTCGGCATCGGTGATGATCAGGTCGTTCCCGTCGCTGACCGCCCGGAAGTAGCCGTAGACCACCCCGGCCTGGAGCAGGCCCTCACTCTGCACCCGGTCCAGCCACATGCGCAGCCGTGGCCGCCCTTCCGTCTCGACGAGTTCCGCGTAGGACGGGCCGTCCTTTCCGCGCCCGGCCTTGAGGCCCCACTGGCCCATGAACGTGGCCCGCTCGTCGAGGAAGGCCGCGTACTCGGTCAGCGGGATGCCCTTGACGATCCGGTCGCCGAAGAAGGGCGGGGCGGCCACCGGGGTGTCGGTGGCCACGTCGGACCGGGCGGGCATCGCGTCCGGCTCGGTGACCTGGAGCCGTGCCCCGGTACGGACCCGCCGCTCCCGCATCGGCGGCAGCTGCGCCCCGGCCTCGCCCCGCTTGACGGCCATGAAGGCATCCATGAGGCGGAGCCCCTCGAACGCATCGCGGGCGTACCGGACCTCGCCGTCGAACAAGGCAGCCAGGTCCTGCTCCACGTAGGCACGGGTGAGTGCGGCGCCGCCGAGCAGCACCGGCCACCGGCTGGCCAGGCCCCGGGTGTTCAGCTCGGCCAGGTTGTCGCGCATCACCACGGTGGACTTGACCAGCAGGCCGGACATCCCCACGACATCGGCGTCCTGCTCGGTCGCCGCGTCCACGATGGCCGACACCGGCTGCTTGATGCCGATGTTGACCACGTCGTACCCGTTGTTGGTCAGGATGATGTTGACCAGGTTCTTGCCGATGTCGTGCACGTCGCCCTTGACCGTGGCCAGGACGATCCGGCCCTTGCCATCCTCGCCGGACCGCTCCATGTGCGGTTCCAGGTAGCCCACCGCGAGCTTCATCACCTCGGCGGACTGGAGCACGAACGGCAGCTGCATCTGCCCGCTGCCGAACAGCTCGCCCACCGTTTTCATCCCGTCCAGCAGGACGTCGTTGACGATCTCCAGGGCCGGGCGCTGGGCCACGGCCTCGTCCAGGTCAGCCTCGAGGCCGTTGCGCTCCCCGTCGATGATCCGCCGCTTCAGGCGTTCCCAGAGCGGCAGCCCGGCCAGTTCCGCGGCCCGGCTCGCCTTGACCGCGGCGGCATCCACGCCGTCGAACAGCTCCAGCAGCCGGGCCAGCGGGTCGTACCCCTCCCGGCGGCGGTCGTAGACCAGGTCCAGCGCGACCTGCAGCTGCTCATCGGGGATCCGGGCGATCGGCATGATCCGCGAGGCGTGAACGATCGCGGAGTCGAGCCCCGCCCGCACGCACTCGTCGAGGAATACCGAGTTGAGCACGGCCCGGGCCGCGGGATTCAGGCCGAACGAGACGTTGGACACGCCGAGCGTGGTCTGCACGTCGGGGTAGCGCTGCTTGAGCTGGCGGATGGCCTCGATGGTCTCGATCGCGTCGCGCCGGGTCTCCTCCTGGCCGGTCGCGATCGGGAACGTCAGGCAGTCCACGATGATGTCGCAGAGGCGGATGCCCCAGTTCCCGGTCAGGTCCTCGATCAGCCGGGTGGCCACGGCGAGCTTCCACTCGGCGGTGCGGGCCTGGCCCTGCTCGTCGATGGTCAGCGCGATCACCGCGGCGCCGTGCTCGGCGGCCAGGGGCATGACCTTGGCCAGCCGGGAGTCCGGGCCGTCGCCGTCCTCGTAGTTGACCGAGTTGATCACGGCCCGGCCGGCGAGCAGCTTCGAGCCCGGCCTCGAATCACCTCCGGCTCCGTAGAGTCGATCACCAGCGGCAGCGTGGCCGCGGTGGCCAGCCCGCCACCTCGGCCATGTCCGCCGGGCCGTCCCGCCCGACATAGTCCACGCACAGGTCCAGCAGGTGCGCGCCGTCCCTGGTCTGCGCCCGGGCGATCTCGACGCAGTCCTCGTAGCGGCCCTCGAGGAGCGCTTCCCGGAACGCCTTCGAGCCGTTGGCGTTGGTCCGCTCCCCGATGGCCAGGAACGAGGTGTCCTGGCGGAACGGGACATGCTGGTAGAGCGAGGCCACCCCGGGCTCGGGCCGGGCCTGCGCGGCGCCACCGGCTGCCCGTGCAGCCGCTCGCACCACGGCGGCCAGGTGCTCGGGGGTCGTGCCGCAGCACCCGCCGACCAGGGCCAGGCCGAACTGCTCGGCGAACATGGCATGCGCATCGGCCAGCTGCGCCGGGCGTGAGCGGGTACCGGGCGCCGTCGGAGGTCAGCACGGGCAGTCCCGCATTGGGCATGCAGGACAGCGGGATGCGCGAGTGCCCCGCCAGGTAGCGGAGGTGCTCACTCATCTCGCCGGGCCCGGTCGCGCAGTTCAGGCCGATCAGCGTGACACCCAGGGGCTCCAGCGCGGTGAGCGCGGCGCCGATCTCGCTGCCCAGCAGCATGGCGCCGGTGGTCTCGATGGTCACCTGGGCGATGAGCGGGAGCTCGGCCGCCGCCGCGGTCATCGCCCGGCGGGCGCCGATGATCGCCGCCTTGGCCTGCAGGAGGTCCTGGCTGGTCTCGACGATGATCGCGTCGGCGCCCCCGCTGATCAGCCCCGCCGCGCCGAGCTGATAGGCGTCCCGGAGGTCGGCGAACCGGGCGTGGCCCAGGGTGGGCAGCTTGGTCCCCGGCCCGATGGAGCCGAGCACCCAGCGCGGCCGCTCTGGCGTGGACCACTGGTCGGCGGTCGCCCGGGCGATCCTGGCCCCGGCCTCGGACAGCTCCGCGATGCGCCCGGAAAGACCGTATTCACCAAGGTTGCTGAGGTTTGCCCCGAACGTGTTGGTGGTGACGCAGTCCACGCCGGCCTCTGAGGTAGCCCTCGTGAATCGCGCGGACGATGTCCGGCCGGGTCACGTTGAGGATTTCGTTGCATCCCTCGTGCCCGTCGAAGTCGTCCAGCGTGGCGTCGCTGGCCTGGAGCATGGTGCCCATTGCCCCGTCGGCCACGACCACGCGATCCCCGAGGAATCGCACCTAGTTCCGGCCGGGCCGCTGCGGGCCGCGCGGGCAGTGTTCGTCATAGGCCCCCGATTCGAGGGCGACGCGTCCGCGGGAACGGCCGAGCCCGAGGACCGGCAGCACGGACCGCCCGGGGGACGTGGTGATCACCGAGGTGCACGTAATCTGGTGTCATCCGGGTGAGCGGCGGCCCCCGAAGGAGGTGGTGGGTGATCGAGCTGAACGGCGATCGAGCGCTCAGTTCGCCAGCAATCATCGCTGCCTTCGAGGGCTGGAACGACGCAGGTGAAGCCGCCAGCGGGTGGTCGATCACCTGGGCCTGGCGTGGGACGTCACCCGATCGGCGCCATCGACCCGGAGGACTACTACGACTTCCAGGTGACCCGGCCGGTGACGGAGGTCTCGAGGGCCGCACCGACCGGCTGGTCTGGCCGACCGACGCGGCTGGCCGTGGCGAGCCTGCACGGCCTGGGCCGTGACATCGTCGCTGGTTCATGGGATCGAGCCCAACATGCGCTGGCGGGCCTTCAGTGACGAGCTGGTGCGCTCGTTCACCGACTCGGGGTCGAGACGGTCGTGCTCCTCGGGCGCGCTGCTCGCGGACCCCGCACACCCGTCCGGTGCCCGTGGCGCGCGGCGGCGTCCGATCCGGCGCTGGCAGCGACCTGCACGTCGAGCCGTCGGAGTACAAGGGCCCCACGGGATCGTCGGGTCTCAGCACGCCGCGCGCAGGCCGGGATCGCGACGGTGTCCCTGTGGGCCGCCGTGCCGCACTACGTGGCCCAGCCGCCCAGCCCGAAGGCCACGCTCGCCCTGCTCCACGGGGTCGAGGACGTCCTCGACGTCTCGGTGCCGCTGGGTGACCTGCCGCGAGGAGGCGCGGGCCTGGGAGCGCGGGGTCGACGAGCTGGCCGAGCAGGACAGGAGGTCGCGGAGTACGTCCGGACCCTCGAGGAGGCCCAGGACGCGACCGATCTCCCGAAGCCAGCGGCGACGCGATCGCCCGCGAGTTCGAGCGCTACCTCCGCCGCCGCGCGCCACCCCGGCGACCGGCGGTCAGCCAAACGCTCCCCATTTCATATCCAGAACTCCTGGGGTCACCTGACTAATATGCGGGGCCAGGGGACGCGGGCGAGTCTTCGGGCGGGTAGGGGTGGACGCGTCCTTTGAGCAGCAGTTCGACCCGCTCGCCGGGTGGCGTGGATTTCGCGCGCGGACAGCCGCTGCGGCAGCTCGTCGGCGAGCGCCTGCTTCGCTCACCCGGAGCCTGCTCAGCGCCTCACGACGTTCAGGGAGCTTCTCGGCCCCGCCACTGCCACAGCACTGTACCAAGTTTGATCCTCTCTCGAAGCACACCCCGTGGTCGATTCCGCAAAGCTGTTCTGGGTTGACCGGCAGCAGGTGGCCGATCTTCCCGTCCGCGTCGTTGACGACGGCGTCGAAGACGGCCATGTCCTGGAGCATCTGATGGTCTGACTGCCGGGACAGGGCGACGAGGTCCACCCTGGCTCCGACTGATCGACAGCCGGCACATGCCGGGGCAAATGGGCCGTCGCGGTACATGGTCGGCGGGACCAGGTCCGAGCCGGCCGGCCCGGGACACCGCGTAGGCGGGATCTCCCGGCTGGCGAGCGCGCCGGTGGAAATCCCAGAGCGGGCCGCTCCCCCGCGATCGGCTTGTACACGAGGCCGACTCGGCGGAACTTGTGCCGGATCGTGCAGTACAGCGTGGCGTCCGAGGCGACGATCAGGCGTCCTTCGACTTTCAGTTCGCCCTCGCGAAGCAGTTCGAGTGCGTCGGCGTGTACGATCCGGGGGCTGCTTGGGACGGGCGCGGGGGACGTGGCGGGGACAGCCGGCGAGCGGGGGGCTTTTGAGCCATGGGCGGCCCGGTGGCTGTCTGGCGCGGGCAGATTGCGCCGCGGTGTCGAGCGGAGCCGACAGCGGGCACGGCGGGCGCCCCTGGCCCAGGATGCGTAGCGCCCGCTGGGAAAAGGCCGAGCCGAGGCCGCGTGATGCGGATCCGCAGCACCCCGGGCCCGTCGTCCGGGACGCTCGGTGAGCGGCTCGACGGGAGTCTGTACTCTTCCTGAGCCTCGATGACCATCTGCTCCTCTTCGCGTGCCCAGGCCAGGGCGATCGCGCCGACCGGGAAGTCCTCGATCAGCGGCAGGTCGAGCGGCTCGTCGTCGGTGAGATCGTAGGGGGGGCGCGGGACGAAGGTCAGCCCGCCGCACCGGAGCAGCTCGTCGAGCAGTCCTCGAGCTGCTCCGGCGAGCAGGCTGACCTGGAATTTTTCAGGCGACGTTGTCGACGGCCGCTCGCGCTGGCCTGCAGGTAAACGCGGCGCCCGGGGTTGCCCGACAGTGCTGGCGATGAAACGGTCCGGGGGTCATAGGAGTAGACCGCCATGATCCCGATCCTCCCGCTCCCCCGCCGATGGCCGTGTCACCTTTCCGAACGGGGGCGGCTCGCTGCCTCAGCCGCCGCCTGGCGGCGCTCCGCCATTTGCCGCCGCCTTACCC
>CAVRFX010000005.1:0-22818 GCA_963720645.1 uncultured Actinomycetes bacterium
GCGCGTCGACCTTCCTGGCTTACCCAGGTGCAGTCAGCCAGGCGCCGGGCACGCGGGTCAGGCGCCGGGCACGCGGGTCAGGCGCCGGGCACGCGGGTCAGGCGCCGGGCAGGCGGGTCACGCGAGAGCGGCCGGGCCGCGCTTGGTCATCTGCGCGGCGATGATCGACCGCTGGACCTCGCTGGTGCCCTCCCAGATGCGCTCGACCCGCAGTTCCCGGAAGAAGCGCTCGGCGACGTTCTCGCGCATGTAGCCGCGGCCGCCGAAGACCTGGACCGCGCGGTCGGCGACCCGGCCCGCCATCTCCGAGGCGTACAGCTTGGCCATCGAGCATTGCGCGTGGGCGATCTTCACGTCGATGCCGCGGTCGATGCCCCGGGCCGTCTCGTAGACCAGCGACCGGGCCGCGAACAGTTCGGTCAGGCTGTCCGCGAGCATGGCGGCGACGGTCCCGAACTGGCTGATGGGCTGGCCCTGGACCTGCCGCCCGGTGGCGAACGTGGTCATCTCGGCGGTCAGCCGCTGCGCGGCGCCGAGGCAGCGGGCCGCGACCATCAGCCGCTCGAACCGGAACCACTCGTAGGCGAAGGACATCCCGTCACCTTCCGCGCCGATCAGGTGCGCGGCCGGGACCAGGACATCGTTGAACTCCACGATCGGGTGATGGTGGCTGATCGTGTGCGAGTACGCGGGGGTGCGGACCACCGTCACCCCGGCGCTGGGCAGGTCAACCAGGAACATGGCGTGCTCGCCGGCGTTCGGGCCGTCGGCCAGGACGGCCTGGAAGAACGCGAAGTCGGCCGAGTTGAACGAGGTGACGTGCCATTTCACGCCGTTGAGCAGGTAGTCCTCGCCGACTCGCCGGGCGGTGGCCGCCAGCGCGGACACGTCGGAGCCGGCCCCCTCCTCGGTGATCGCGTAGCACTCCTCGCGTTCCCCGGCGATGGCCGGCCGGACGAAGTGCTCGATCTGGTACGGGGTGGCGACGGGTGGCAGCCACGACGGGGGAGTGGCTGCCACCCAGCCCAGGGCGTTGGTCACCCGGCCCATCTGCTCTTGGACCAGGACCTGCTGCAGCGTGCTGCAGCCACCGCCACCCAGCTCGCGCGGCATGTTGGTGGAGGTCAGGCCGAGCTCGCGGGCCCGCTTCGCGTGCCCGGCGACGACGTCCGGGGCAAGGTCCCCCTGGTTGTGCTCGGCCTCAACTTCGAACGGGATGAGCTCGTCCGCGAACGACGCGGCGCGCGCCTGGATGGCAAGATCCTCGTCTGACAATCCGTACACGCTGGCTCCTCGCCGGTCACGTCCGGGCCATGCGCACGGCACGTGGCCCCACCCTGATGCCTTGACTGACTGTTCAGTTTATGTCAGCATCGGGTTCGTGCCAATGCCCCTCACCGGCCCAGCGGACACCGCCGACGTCGTCGTCGTGGGCGGCGGGACCGTGGGCGCATGGTGCGCCTACTTCCTGCGCCGCGATGGGCTGCGGGTCATCCTGCTCGAGAAGGGGATGCTCGGCCAGGGGGCGAGCAGCCGGGCCGCGGGCGTGGTCCGGGCCCAGGGCGGCACCCCCGAGGCGGTGCGCCTGGGCCAGTGGTCCCAGGCCTTCTACCGGCGCCAGCGCGACGAACTCGGCTTCGACTCCGGCTTCGTGGCCCAGGGCTACCTGCTGCCGTGCTTCACCGAGACCGAGGTCACCGCGGCCCGGGAGCGCATGGCCATGCAGCTGGATCTGGGCCTGGACGTGGAGTGGCTCAGCCCCGGCGAGGTGGACGAGCGCAACCCGACCCTGGCCCCTGGCCAGACCCTGGGTGGCACCTTCTGTGCTGACGATGGCTACATCACCCCGCCGCGCAACGTGACCGCCTACGCGATGGCCCTGGCCGGGTCCGGCGTCGTGGTCCGTGAGCAGGTCCGCTTCCTCGGACTGCGGCGCGAGGGCGACCGGGTCACCGGCGTGGACACCAGCGCCGGGCCGGTCGCGGCGCGGCTCGGTCGTGCTGACCGGCGGGGCGAAGCTGGCCGAGGTGGGCCGGCTGGCCGGGGTGCGGATCCCGGTCGGCGGGGCCCGGCACCAGATCGCGGTCACGCAGCCGCACCCCGACCTGGATCCCTCCCGGGTGCCCATGGTCTTCGACCTGCCTTCCGGCCTGTACTGGCGGCCGGAAGAAGGCGGACTGCTGTTCGGGATGAGCAACCCCGCCGAGCCGCCCGGCTGGGCCACCGAGGTGGACGAGGCCTACCTGGCCCTGATGCGTACCCGGCTGGACCGGCTGGTCCCGGTGACGGCCGGGCTCGGGCTGCGCCGGCTGTGGGCCGCCACCATCGACTACACCCCCGACCACCTGCCGATCATCGGGCCCGCGCTCGGCCCGGACGGCCCGCTGCCTGGCGTGACGGTGGCCGCGGCGGGCGGGGCCGGGATGATGTGGGGCCCCGGCGTGGCCCGCGCCGCGGCCGACCTGGCCCAGACCGGCTTCTCCGCGGTCGTGGACACCACCGGCCTGGGCCTGGACCGGTTCGACGAGCACGGGCGCAGCAAGATACCCGCGGACCCGATCGCGCTGCCGTTCCCGCAGTCCGCCTGACCCGCGCCCCGGGCCTGAGACCACCGGAAACCTGAGCACCTGGAACCTGAGCACCCGGAAACCACTGAGAGGACCGAGTCACCTAATGACCGACATCACTGCGGTAACCCCGTTCCTGTCCGCCGCCGCACTGCACGGCGAGCTCGAGGACTGGGGCCCTCTGGCCGAGGCCACCGGCGATCCTATGCAGACGTCGGGCACCACGACCTGGGCCCACGGTGACCTGGAGGTGGGCGTCTGGGAGTGCACTGCCAGGCCCGTCCTACTGGAAGCTGGAGACCAACGAGGCCATCCACATCGTCAGCGGCCGGATGACGGTCACCCCGGACGGCGGTGAGCCGCAGGACATCGGCCCCGGCGACAGCGCGGTGTTCCCGGTCGGCTGGGCCGGGACCTGGCAGATCCACGAGACCATCCGCAAGCTCTACGTCCTCTTCTGAACGCAACGCCAGTACCTGCTAATTGGTCCCGGGACCGGGCACAGCCGTCCCGGGACCACTCGTGGCCGTGAGCTAGGGTCGGCCGGGACACGGGAGGAGCGTGCTGATGGGGCAGAGCCACGACGTGGTGGTCGTCGGCGGCGGGCACAACGGGCTGGTGGCCGCGGCCTATCTGGCCCGGGGCGGGCTGGACGTGCTGGTCTGCGAGCGGCGGCCGGTGGTCGGCGGCGCGGCGGTCAGCGAGCACCCGTTCGGCCCGGACTACACCGTGACCTCCCTGTCCTACGTGGTCTCGCTGCTGCCCCCGGACCTGGTCACCGACCTGGAGCCTGGACCGGCACGGCTACCACGTGTTACCCGCAGGGGCCCTACTTCGCGCCCCGCGCCGACGGCCGCTACCTGCGGCTGCCCGACGACCCGGCGGCAGCGGCACGCGGAGATCGCCAAGTTCTCCGGCCAGGACGCGGACGCTTACCCGCGGTACGAGGCCCACCTGGCCGCCCTCGGCCAGGTGCTCGGCCCCGCTGCTGGACGAGATCCCGCCGCGGCTCGGGTCGCGGCGGCCCGCCGACCTCTGGCGGCAGGCGCTGCTGCTGCGCCATCTGCGCGGGCTGGACGAGCGCGGCATGGTGGACGTCACCCGGCTGCTCACCGGCAGCATCGCCGACCTGATCGAGGAGTACTTCGAGAGCGACGCGCATGCTCGGCCTGCTCTCGGTGTCCGGGGTGATCGGCACCTGGGCCGGCCCGCGGTCGGCGGGCACCGCGTACGTGATGCTGCACCACCACATCGGCGACATCGGACGGCCAGGCCGGCGCGTGGGGCTTCCCGCGCGGCGGGATGGGCGGGGTGACCGCCGCGCTGGCCGCGGCGGCCCGGTCGTTCGGCGCCGAGATCCGCACCGAGGCCGCGGTGGCGCAGATCCGCACCCGGCCGGGGCGGGCACGAGGTCGGTGGCCGGGGTGACGCTGGCCAGCGGCGAGGAGATCGACGCGGCCACGGTCATCACCACCGCGCACCCGCAGATCTCGTTCCTGCGGCTGCTCGACCCGGCCGTGCTGCCGCGCGGACTTCGTCGCCGACATCCGGCGCTGGCAGACGCGCAGCGGCACCGTGAAGATCAACCTGGCCCTGGACCGGCTGCCGGTCTTCGCCAGCCATCCCGAGCCCGACCCGCAGATCCACGGCGGCACGATCGTGCTGGCGGAGAGCCTGGACGACATCGAGACCGCGTTCCAGCAGGCGGTCAGCGGGCCAGCCGTCGGCCGCGCCGTTCGCCGACATCTGCATCCCGAGCGTGTTCGACGACTCGCTCGCGCCGCCCGGGCAGCACGTCATGTCGATGTTCACCCAGTGGGTGCCGCACAGCTGCGCGGCCGCGCCGGACGAGGCCGAGCTCGACGCCTACGCCGACCGGGTGCATCGCCCGGATGGAGCAGGTCGCGCCCGGCTTCACCAGCTCGGTGCTGCACCGGCAGGTGATCGGGCCGCACCAGATGCAGCAGGAGTACGGCCTGGTCGGCGGCAACATCTTCCACGGCGAGCTCAGCCTGGGGCAGATGTTCCACGCCCGCCCGGCGGCCGGCTACGCCGACCTGCGCACGCCGGTGCGCCGGGCTGTACCAGGCGGGCTCGGCCACCCACGGCGGCGGCGGGGTGACCGGCATCCCGGGCCGCAACGTGGTGCGCCAGGTCCTCGCCGACCGGCGGACCGACCGGCTGCGCCAGCGGGTGGCCGCGCTGACCGCCGCGGCGCGCGGCGGCCCCCGCCGCCGCAGCGGCGTTTAGCCGAGCCCTAGCGCAGGATCCGGGCCAGCCAGGAACTGGCGATCTCCCGGTAGCGGGCCGGGTACTGGTGGGCCATGCCCAGCGCCCACACCGCGGCCTCCAGGTCGCGGGCCCGGGCGAACCGGGCCAGCGCGCCCGGACCGGGCACCGGGCGGTCGCTGGCCGCCGCATAGCCGTCCAGGGCGGCCTGGCTCTCCTCGATCGCCGTGCCGTACGCGCTGGCCAGTACGGCCAGGTCCCAGGCCAGCGGCCCGTGGCAGGTCTCTTCCAGGTCGATCCAGCACCAGCCGTCCGGGCCAGCCAGCAGGTTGCCAGCCTGCGCGTCGCCGTGCAGCACCACCGGGGTCCCGTCCATCGAGTCCAGCCCGGCGCTGATCTCGGCGTGCCGGGTGCGCAACGCGGCCAGCCGGGCCGGGTCCAGCACATGCCCGGCTTCCAGCGCGGCCAGCCCCTCGGTCACCTGGTCCAGCGCTGGGCTGAGCCAGGGCAGCCGGGCCGGGTAGCCATCCAGCGCCTGGTGCAGCACGGCCAGTGCCGCGCCCACCTCCGCGGGACCGGGCCGCGGCCCAGGCGGGCAGGCAGCAGGCGGCAGGTAGGTCCACAGGCTGACGGCCAGCCCGCCGCTGCGGTGCGGGCCGGGATCAGCCAGCCGGGTGGGCGGGACCACTGGCCCGGCCCGGCGGGCCGCGTAATCCGCGACCGACACCTCGCGGGCCAGCCAGTCGAACGGGTTGCGCCGGGTCCACGCGGTCAGCGTGGCCACCTTGGCCACCACCGGAGCCGGGGCCAGCTGTACCAGCAGGTTGCCCCGGCAGGACAGGATCACCGGGTTCCCGGCGGGCAGGCCCTGCTCCCGGGCGACGGTCTGCGCCGCGGCCAGCCCATCCCGGATCAGCGTGCCGAGGCGGCCGGTGTCGTCCCCCAGCACAGGCCAGTCATCCCAGGAAATCCGGGTGCGCATAGTGCTACGGTCCTGCCCGGGAATGACGAACCTATGTCCGTAATGTGAACCTGCTTACCCCAGTTGCTGACGGGGCTGAGCTGCCCGGCGGGTGGCCGGTCAGAAGTCGCTGAAGGCGACCTTGTGACCGGCCGCGTCGAGCGGGGTGACCGACCAGCTCACCGAGACGCTACCGGGCGGCTGGATGACGAAGAACCGTCCCGCGGGCAGGCCGTGCCCGGCTGGCAGCGGCGCCGTCCGGACGAGTAGGGCCTGGTGCCCGGGGGCAGTCGGCCGGACCATGACGGCTGAGCTGGGCACCGGCCCGTAGTAGAAGGTGGAGCTCCCGGGACCGAGCCCTTCGCCCCAGTAGTAACTGTAATCGCGGCTGGCCGCGAAGCTGATCTGACCGGAATAGTTGTACCCGGCCGGGCTGTCCAGGTCCAGGCCGAGCTGATGGTCCTGCTCGAAGGCCACGAGCCGCCAGCGCAGGCCATTCGCCGTACAGGCCACGGGCGAGCACGGTCTTGTCCTCGCTGCGGACCGCAGGGTGCTGGCCGCTGGGCGTGGCCCGGGCCGGTTCAAGCGGCCGCCGCGAGCAGCGGGCGGCCGCGAGCACGGCCGCGCCCGCGGTGGCGCTACCCCGCCGATCCGACCATTCATGGACGCCTCCGCCTCAGGCCACCGAGTAGACGATACCTGCCCAGCACGGGCCGCGCTGTGCCCTGCTCATTTTAGTATGGCTTTGACAATGGACGAGCCGGTATTTTCCTGGCTAAGCTACCGCCATTAGCGATACGTGGCCTGGGCCCGACGGGAACGGCTGCCAGAGCGGGAGCGAGGATCGGTGCTCGGTCGATTAAGGTATGCCCTGGTTCTCAGCTGCTCGATTATTCTGGCGCTCGGCGGCCTGGTATTAGGAACCGCGCTCCCAGCCGAGGCCGCTACGCACGCCCATTCCTGGCTACTCTACAGTCGGCCGAGCGCGGATACGCTGACCCCGGTCCTGTCCGGGGTCGTGGAGGACAGCGCGGACATGGCCCTGGACGGCCGTATCTTCCTCACCGATTCCGCCGGATCGCCCATCGGCGGCTCGCCGACCGCGATCGGCACCGTGTTCAGCGGGGAGCGGGTGGTCTATCACGTGCCAGCCGGGACGCTCACCGACGGCAGCACGTACCACTGGTACATGGAAGCCTGCCTGCAGGGCACCACCACCTGCTCGGCGGCCACCGGGACGCAGACCTTCACCATCGACACCGCGGCCGCTCCGCCGCCACCGACGGCCAACGACTCGTCAACCATTTCCGGGTCGGGTGTCACCGGCAGCGACGCCATTGCCGACCCGGGTGCCTGCTCGGGCGCCGACTGCGCGCTGGCCAGCAACCCGACGCTCAACGTCGGCGGTGACGGGACCAGCCACTGGGCGTCCGCGCTGTCGTTCGATCTGGCCGACTCGGGCATCCCGGCGAATGCCATCGTGACCAGCGCCACGCTCAGCCTCACCCAGTCCGCCTGCCTCGGCAGTTGCACCGGATCCGATCCGTACGGGCCGGCACGCTGGACATCTACCCGGCCGACTCCGACGTGACCGGTTTGTCCACCGGTCCTGAGCTGGTCGCGGCGGCCGATCCCACGCTGCTGTCCAGCGGGCCCGGGAACCAGGGCAGCTACGACGTCACGGCGGCCGTGCAGAGCTGGCTCGCCAGGCGGCGCCCCAAACGACGGCCTGGTGCTGGAAGCGGACGGCAATGCCACCGCGACGTCCGGCGCGTCCTATGACTCGCCCCAGGCCAGCTCATCAGCCCCGGCGCTCACCGTCGCGTATCAGGACCCAACTGTCCCCGGCGCGCCGACCAACGTGGTCGTCCGGGCCAGCGCCGGCGGCCTGGAAGTGAACTGGGCCGCTCCGGCCAATGCCGGCGACTCGCAGGCCTTACCGGGTACACCGTCACGGCCGTGTCCTCCGCCCCGTCGCACGTCGTGACCCAGGCCAGCGCCATGAACGGCACCTGGACCATCCTCACCGGGCTGACCAACTCGATGGCCGAGAGCGTCACCGTGGTGGCGACCAACGCCGAGGGGAACGGCCCGGCCTCGGCGGCCGTCTCGGCCACGCCCGCGGCGGTCAGCGGGACCTCGACCTACATCCAGGTGGCACAGGAATTCCTGACCGCCCAGAACGAAATGAATGATGGCGGGGCGCGCGACGGCTGACGCGTCGGACAGCGGCATGGCCCAGGCCGCGGCCATTTCCGGCCAGCTCACCGCCGAGCAGGCTACAGGATACCGGGTTCGCCAGCGCGATGGCCGCCGACGACACGGTGTGGACCGGGGTGCAGAACAGCTTCGCGGGTGCTCTGGTGGTCCCGGGCAGCAGTTCGGTCTCCGTCTACCTCACCGGCAGCATGGCGGCGACCACCTATCCGATCTGGGCGCCGCCAGCCAGGACAGCTTCCCCACCGACTCGGCGACGGACTACCGGTTCACGATCAACGGCGGCCCATGGGCCCGCCGACCTGGTCAACTACGTGGATGCCGACGCGGCGATGAGCCCGGTGACCGAGGACGCCGACGATTCAGCCACCTCGACGTCGCTGGACGATGACTCGGGGACCACGTTGCCGCCCGGGCTATTCCATACCGGGGGGACCAACCTCAGCGCGGGAACCGAAACCGTCGCGGCCACGAAGATGAGATGTCCGGGGTAGCTGACTGGGCGTACAACAACGCGCATTCCAACAACGACAACGGTTTCCATCCCGATTGCACCGACTTCGCGTCACGGTCCCTGCACTTCGGTGGCGGCGATCGCGAGAACTGACGAAACCTCCGTCGATGATCCCCCGCCGACCAACCATAAAGACGACCATGTCTGGTATGGCCGGTGGCACGGGTCGTACAGCAGCTATTCCTGGGGCGCGGCTTACCATCTGGCTAACCACCTCAACCTGGTGGGCAGCTACTGGATCAAGTACTGGAGCAACGCTAGCCGCGGCGATATCCTGTTCGCCCATCTCGGCGGATCCTCCTTTACCGGTATCGACCATGCGGGTGTCACGACGAAAATGTCGAACGGCATGCCGTTCTTCTCGCAGCACACTCCAACCAGCGCAATTACCCGTTGACGTCGTCCTTCTGGACGCCAGATTGCCGCAGTCCGCGGTACGGCGTGATCACCGGATCACCCGCCCCGGTATAGCCCTTGTCAGCGAGCACTACTAACCGAGCGGCGGCCAGCTCCCGCAAGATGCCCCACGTCACGGCTGTCAGGTCATGGGTGCTGCCGGGCAGCGCACCGGACACCCACAAGATCTCACCGGCGGGACTGGCGATGATCTGCAGGTTCATCCCATGACGGCGGTGCTTGCCGGAGAAGAACGGCCGGTCTGCGGCGACCCTGTCGATAGGTATGAGCGTCCCGTCAATCACCACGTAGGCGTGCCGGGCCTTCCTCGCAGCCCTCAGCGCGCCCCCCAGCTTCGGGGCCCGCGCGGCCAGCAGCCGCACCGTCTCACTCGCGTACCGCCAGGCGGTCGAGGTGCTGATCCCGAACCCCGCTGCCAGTTCAGCGAACGTCTCGCCCTTGCGCAGGTGGACCAGGGCCAGCAGGGCCTGCTGCCCGGGGTTGCACTCGATCAAGCACAGCAAGGCGGGTACCACGATCTGGATTGCCTCGCCGGCCGAAGGCTGACGATCACCCGGGGGAAACGGGCCCCGGGTGGCTAGCCTGGCCCGGGATGGCCAGCGCGCGGTGATACGGTCCTGCCCCCGGATGGCCGAATTACGTCCGTAATGTGAACTTTCTGAGGTTCCGCTATTCTCCTGGGGTTCACATCACACCGCCCGCCCCAGGGACGGGCAGAAGCGGGGACAGATGTCCAGATTCATGCGTGCGGGGGCGCTTGCCGCCCTGGCCGGCGGCGCCTTAGTCGCCAGCCTGCTGCCGGCCGTGGCCGCCAGCGGGGCCACCACCCCAGCCATCACCATCACCGCCAATTCCAGGATCCGGGTTACCCACGACGTCCTGGTCGTGTACCAGGCCGGCGCGTACGCCTCAGCCAAGATCTCCGGCACGCTGACCGGCGCGGCCAAGGGTGAGGTGGTCACGCTCATGGCCACTCCGTTCGGCGCGACGACGGCCACCCCGGCCGGCACGGTCACCCTGGGCAGCACGCACAAGAGCTACTCCTTCACCGTGACGCCCACCCTGGCCACCAGCTACCAGACGGTGCTCTCCCAGGGCAGCACCACGCTGGCCACCTCGAAGTCCAAGACGGTGTACGTCACCGTGAACGGGAAGTCCAGCGGCGAGAAGACCTGCGCCCGCCCGACCTGCCGCGAGACGCTCCGCCTGGTGGAGACGCTGCCGCCGTCGGCGCTGGCCACCGAGATGGCCAAGCACGTGTACGCCTACTTCAACGTCAACCTGAGCAACAGCGGGACACCGCCGCCACCCAAGTGGGTTTACCTGGGCCGCGGGCACGCCAGCGTGTCCAAGCCCAAGAAGCTGGCGGCAGGCAAGTTCAGCTTCGACATTAGTTACCGGTTCTCCATCGGCAACCACGGCTACTACTGGCTGTGGACCGCGTGCGCCAAGGACAGCGAGGCCACCGACGGCCTCGGCCTGCCCGGCCCGCACAGCTGCGGAGCCAAGCGGATCAGCACCACGGCTACCTATCTCGGCTACCGCCGGCCGATGGATGCCCTGGCGCGGGATGGCCAGGGCATCCACCGCCACCGCGCCGCGCGGGCCGCAGATCAGCGGGTTGATGTCCAGCGCTTCCAGCACGCCGCCGAGTTCGGCGGCGAGCTGGGACAGGCCGGTGATCGCGGCCATGACCGCGCCCAGGTCGGCCGCGGGCTGGCCGCGCGAGCCCGGCCAGCAGCCGGCAGGCCCGGAGCGGCCGAGCACCCCCGGGCCTCGGCCGGGCCGACCGGGGGCAGCGCCACGGCCCGGTCGGCGAGGAGCTCCACCAGCACCCCGCCCGCGCCGACCACCAGCAGCGGGCCCAGCTCGTGGTCGCGGGCCAGGCCGAGCGACAGCTCCGGGCCGGCCGGGATCGTCTCGCAGACCAGGACCCGGCGGCCGAGCCGCTCGGCCAGGTCCTCGTAGGCATCCCGGAGCGCGTCCGGGTCACGCAGTCCGAGCACGACCCCGCCCGCATCCGACTTGTGCGCGATCCCCGGCTCGCCGGTCTTGAGCACCACCGGGTAGCCGATCCCGGCCGCGGCGGCGAGCGCCCCGGCCCTGCTGTCGGCGGCACGGGTCCGGGCCGACGCGATCCCGTAGTCGCGGAGCAGGTCCTCCAGCCGCGGCCCGTGCGCCTCCCCGGCCGTGATGACCCGGGTCCAGCGGTCCTGCCGGGCCAGGTCCGGCGCGGCGGCCGGGGCGGGCGGCCCCGGGTCCGCGGCGTGGTCGAGAAGATGCTTCAGGGCCAGCAGGCCGGTCCGGGTGCCCTCCAGCACCGGGATGCCGCTGTCCCGCAGCCCGGCGGCGGTGTCCGGATCGATGGCCGCGGGCACGTTGCTGAGCACCACGACCGGCTTGCTGGTCCGGCGGGCCGTCTCGGCCACCGCCTCCGGGTAGGACTGGTCGCCGTCGAACTCGTGCACCAGGTTGACCGCGAGCGCCACCGCGCGCACCGCCGGGTCGTCGGCCAGCGCCGCCAGTGAGCCGGACAGCTGCTCCCCGGCCCGGGCCCCGGTGCCCCACACGTCGAGCGGGTTGCCCGGCTCCAGGCCCGGGTCGAGCAGGCCGGCCAGCCGCGCCGTGGTCGGCGCGCCGATCGCCGCGAACGGCACGCCCAGTTCCTCGGCCACGTCGGCCACGTGGGCCCGTTCCAGCCCGGAGTCATGCACGGTCGCGATGCCCGTGCGGACGGTGGGACTGCCGGGGTACTCGTGATTGCTGTGGCTGGCGGGGGTGGGGCCGAGGGGGCCGGCGGCCGGAGGGTTGGAGCTGGCGGGGTTGCGGCGGGCGGGGTTGGGGCTGGCGGGGTTGGGACGGGCGGAGCCGGGGCGGGATGGCCCGGGGCGTGGTGCGGTGCCTGCGGTCCCGGTCAGGGTGAAGAGTTCCAGGGTGTCGCACATCTCGGCCAGGTCACCGACCCGGTGGACGCCGTAGGCGGCGGCCAGCGCCTCCCACCCGCCGTCCGCGGTGGCCAGGGCGCCGGAGTGGGCCGACACCAGGGCCCGGCCGCCGGCCGAGCGGCCCGCGGTCAGCATCACCACGGGGATGCCCCGCTCCCGCGCGGCGGCCAGCGCCGCGCGGAGCCGGCCGGCTCCCGGATGGCCTCCAGCACCAGCGCCAGCACCCGGGTCTCCGGCAGGCTCAGCGCGTACTCGGCGTACTGGGCCGCGGCTGGTGACCAGCTCCTGGCCGGAGGACACCGCGACCGTGAAGCCGAGCCGCCTGCGGGTGCGCAGCAGCGCGGAGAACACCGAGCCCGAGTGCGTGATCAGCGCGACCGGGCCGCGGGCAGCGGATCCGGCTCGACGTAGCCCACCGCGCGCAGGCCATGGGTCACGTTGACGAAGCCCATGCAGCCCGCCCCGCAGACCGCCATGCCCGCCCGCGGGCGGTGGCGGCCAGCCGGGCCCGCAGCGCCGGCTGCGCCGGGTCTGGCGGCTGCCCGGCCGCGTGGCCCGGCGGCCGCGCCGCTGGCTGGCCCGGCCGCTGCCCGGCGGGCTGGCCGGCAGCTCGTGGGCGCTGCCGAAGAGCACCGCCGAGCGGTCACCCCGGCGGGCCGCCAGGGACAGCTGCGCCTCCACCGCCGGATCGGGGACGGCCAGCAGGACCAGGTCCACCGGCCCCGGCAGGTCGGCCAGCGACGCGTGGCACGGCCGTCCGGCGATCTGCCGGTGCCGCGGGTTGACCAGGTAGATCTCCGGCGCGGGACGGGCTCCTGGTCACCTCGCTGACCATCCGCTCGCCCAGGCTGCCCGGCCGGGGGCTGGCCCCGACCAGGGCCACCGTGCGCGCTTCGAGCATGGCGGTCACGGGGCGCCGCCAGGGCCGGTCCCGCCACGCGTGCTGAACACTCGGCAATCCTGATGCGTGAATGAAGTGTACGGCCGGAGCTGGCGGCGGAGTGCGCCGGAGCTGGCGGCGGAGTGCGCCGAGCTGCGGCGGAGTGCGCCGGAGCTGGCGGCGGAGTGGCCGGAGCTGGCGGCGGAGTGCGCCGGAGCTGACGCGGTGCGCCCGGGACGGCGCGGGCGCGGGCCGGGCGGTAGCCACCGGCCCGCGGCAGCTACGTCGTTGAAGCAGACGGGGGCGGGGGAGCGCTGGAACAGGTCCCGGCGCGGCGGCAGCTACATCGCATTGTGTTCGTTGGGGGCGGTCAGGAGCGCCGGGTCATGCGGCGGACCTGCCGGCCCGCTTCGCGCTCTTCTGGTCCGCGATCGCCGCCCGGGCCGCCTGCCAGCCGGGGATCCCGCACACCCCGCCGCCCGCGTGCGTGGCCGAGCTGCCGTAGTACAGGCCGGGCAGCGGCGTCCGGTAGTCCGCGTAGCCCGGGGCCGGCCGCATGTGGAACAGCTGCTCCAGGGACAGCTCGCCGTGGAAGATGTTGCCGCCGACCAGGCCGTACTCCTCTTCCATCTCATACGGGCCGACGATGTCGCGGTGCAGGATGGACGCCTTGAAGTTGGGCGCCAGCTCGTTGTAGCAGTCGATCATCCGGTCCGTGTAGGCCTCGAGCTCCGCGGTGTGCGGCTCCTCGCTCCAGTCGGCCGGCACCCACTGGGTGAACAGCGACATGATGTGGGTGCCCTCCGGGCTCAGCGTCTTGTCGAACGCGGTGGGGATCACCCCGTCGCTGAACGGCGCCGCGGCCGCCTTCCCGTCCCGCGCGTCCTGGAACGCCCGCTCGATGTACTCCATCGTGGGGGCCATCTCCACCGAGCCGGTGTGGTGCTCCTGCAGGTTGGAGCCGGGGTCGGCGAGGAAGTCGGGCAGCTCGGACAGGGCCAGGTTGATCTTCACCACGCCGCTGCGGGTCTTCCAGTGCTCGATGTCGCCCACGAAGTCCGGCGGCAGGTACTCCCGGTCGATCTGGTCCAGGAACGCGATCTTCGGGTGCACCGTGGACACGACCACCTGGGCGCGGATCTCGTCGCCGTTCTCCAGCACCACGCCGCGGGCTTGGCCATCCTTGACCAGGACGCGGGCCACCTTGGCGTTCAGCCGGACCTCGGCGCCGTGCTCGCGGGCGGCCCGCTCGATCGCGCTGGACACCGCGCCCATGCCGCCCTCCTGGAACCCCCAGTTCCCCAGGTGGCCGTCGCCCACGTCACCGATCGAGTGGTGGGCCATCACGTACGCGGTGCCGGGCTCGTACGGGCCGGCCCAGGTGCCGATCACGCCGTTCACCGCGAGGGCCCCCTTGACCTGCGGGGACTCGAACCAGTCGTCGAGCAGGTCGGCGATGCTCATCGTCATCAGCCGGGTCACGTCGGCGATCGTGCGCACGTCCAGGCCGCGGTTCTTCCAGGCCAGCCGGAGCGTCTCGCGCAGGTCCCGGGGCTTGCGCGAGCCCAGGTTCGGCGGGACGGTGAGCAGCAGCGGGCCGAGCACATCGGCCAGCCCGGCCAGCCAGGCGTCCCAGCGCGGCATGGCGTCCGCGTCCTTCTTCGACCACTTGGAGACTTCCTCGTGGTTGCGCCGGGCGTCGTCGGCGTACAGCTTGATCGAGCCGCCCTCCGGGAACGCCTGGTAGTACGGGCCCATCGGGAAGATCTTGTAGCCGTGCCGGGCCAGCTCCAGGTCCTTGATGATCGTGGGCGGGAGCAGGCTCATCACGTACGAGAGCCGGGTGACCTTGAACTCCGGCGCGTCCGGCCAGGGCGCCTCGGTGGTGGCGGCGCCGCCGGTCTTGTGCCGTCCCTCCAGGACCAGGGTGCGGGCCCCGGAGCGGGCCAGGTAGGCCGCGGCCACCAGGCCGTTATGCCCCCCGCCGACGACGATCGCATCGTAGGCCCGGCCTGGGTGCGGCTCGGCCCGTGCTGCGGTGGGTGTTGCGGCCATGAATCCGTCCTCCAGAGGAACTTCGCCGACATTGACTGAATGTTCAGTCTAGAAACCTGATACCGTGGCCACAAGAGCGAGCGCTAGATCAGTGGGGCGGCCGGTGAAAGCCCTCCGCTGTGGGGTGCGGGCGGGGCTGGAGCAGGCCCCGCCGGGTTACGGAGCGGGGCCTGCTGAATGGGCCCCGCTAGATGACGTAGTGGGCGAGGATGTCCGGATGAGTGAACGCGCCGGCGACACCGCCGACACCGCCGATCAGCGCCGCGAGCAGATGCTGCGGGCCGCGATCGAGGTCATCGAGGAGCGCGGGTTCCCCGAGACCAGGATCGCGGACGTCGCGGCGCGGGCCGGCACCAGCCCGGCGCTGGTCATCTACTACTTCAAGACCAAGGACCAGTTGCTGACCGAGGCGCTGCGTTACGCCGAGGACGCCTGGTACGAGGCGGGCACCCGGCGGATGGCGGCCCTGCCCAGCGCCGCGGGGCGGCTGGAGGAACTGGTCGCCATGAACTTCCTCATCGAGGTGGAGGGCGAGCCCACCAGCTCGTGGCTGCTCTGGCTCGACCTGTGGGCCCAGTCGGTGCGGCTGCCCGAGGTGGCCAGCGTCAGGCAGAAGTTCGATGAGCGCTGGCGTGAGATGATCATCGCTGTGGTCCTGGCCGGTCAGGCGGCGGGTGAATTCGGCCCGGTGGACGCCGAGGACTTCGCGGTGATGCTGAGCGCCCTGCTGGACGGGCTGGCCATCCAGATCGCGCTCACCGATCCCTCGGTGGACGCCGGCCGCGCGTTCGAGCTGGGCATGCGGTTCGCGTCCGGCCAGCTGGGATTCGAATGGGCCGGGCGGCCGCCCGGCCGGTGAAGGATAAGGAGGTCACCCGGTGCCTGGTGGACACATCCAGCTGGTCGCACTGACCAAGCAGTTCACGGAAGTGGCCGTGGACAGCATCGATCTCACCGTGGACAGCGGCGAGTTCTTCTCCCTGCTGGGGCCGTCGGGTTGCGGGAAGACCACCACCCTGCGGCTGATCGCCGGGTTCGAGCAGCCCACCTCGGGCCGGATCCTGCTGGACGGGACCGACATGGCCGGGGTGCCGCCACACAAGCGCAACGTGAACACGGTGTTCCAGAGCTACGCCCTGTTCCCGTTCCTGTCCGTGTTCGACAACGTGGCGTTCGGGCTGCGCTACCAGAAGCTCTCCAAGGCGGAGACGGACCAAGCGGGTGCACGAGGCGCTCGACCTGGTCCAGATGAGCTCGTACGAGAAGCGCCGCCCCGGGCAGCTGTCCGGCGGCCAGCAGCAGCGGGTGGCGCTGGCCCGCGCCCTGGTCCTCGGGCCCGCCGTGCTGCTGCTGGACGAGCCGCTCGGCGCCCTCGACGCCAAGCTGCGCCGCTCGCTCAAGGTGGAACTCAAGGCGCTCCAGGAGCGGGTCGGCATCACCTTCCTCTACGTCACCCACGACCAGGAGGAAGCGCTGACCATGTCGGACCGGCTGGCCGTGATGAACTCCGGCCAGATCGTCCAGCTCGGCACGCCGCGGGACATCTACGAGGAACCCGCGGACACCTACGTGGCCGACTTCCTGGGCGTGTCGAACCTGATGGAAGTGGACGTGGTGGAGCGCGGCCCCGGCCAGCACTGCTGCGTCAAGGTCGGCGAGTCCTCCCTCGACGTCGAGCGCGGTCGACGTGGACACGCTGGGCACCGCGAACGCGGTGATCCGGCCGGAGCGGGTGCGGATCGAGCAGCACGGCACGCCGGGCCCGAACCGCGTCCCGGCCATGGTCGAGCGGCTGGTCTTCCTCGGCGCGGCCACCCAGGTCATGCTCCGGCTGGCGGCCGGTGCGCAGCTGCAGGCGCTGGTGCAGAACGACGGCGGGCATCCCGAGCATCTCGCCCAGGGCACCCCGGTGCACGTTTACCTCGCGCCGGATGCGCTGCGGGTGCTGCGCGGCGGCGGGGAGGTCCTCCCGGTGGACGAGACGGACGAGCTGAAAGTCTCCGTAAACTTCCGGACAAATCATGTCCTGAGCCGGGCAAATGTGTCCTGACAGCACGCCGATGTGCTGGCCGGATTGACAGTGCTCCGGGGTTAGGATTGCGACGTAGCTGCGAAGCAGCGTTATGGCCGTGAGGCTGTTGGCGCTGCTGCCTCGTCGGCGCGGCGCATCCAGACCTGGGGTGGGCGGGCAATCTGGAGGCGCGATGACGGAAGTTCCGCAGTTGCCTGCGGTCGTGGATCTGGCGGGGCCGAGTCCGGCCCGCATCTACGACTACATGCTCGGCGGCTGCCACAGCCTCCCGGCCGACCGGGAAGCCGCGGCCGTGCTCAAGGACGCGGTGCCGGAATTCCACGAGATCGCCTGGGCGAACCGGGGATTCCACCAGCGGGCCGCGCGGTGGATCGCGGACCAGGGCGTCCGCCAGTTCCTCGACATCGGCGCCGGGCTCCCCACCGTCGGCAACACCCACGAGGTGGTCCGGGAGCTGCGGCCGACCGCCCGCGTGGTGTACGTGGACATGGACCCCGCCGTTGCGGAGCTCGGCTACGCGCTCGACGGCGACGCGGGGCGACGCTGATCCAGGCCGACCTGCGCGACCCGACGCCTTAATCGCCCAGCCGGAACTCGGCCGCCTCATCGACTTCACCGAGCCGGTCGGCCTGATCATG
Source organism: uncultured Actinomycetes bacterium (assembly GCA_963720645.1). GTDB lineage: Bacteria > Actinomycetota > Actinomycetes > Streptosporangiales > Streptosporangiaceae > RYN-230. Next base: position 17,456 of record CAVRFX010000005.1, read on the forward strand.
ACCGGCGTCATGCACTTCGTCGCGGACGGGTCCGACCCCTGGGGCTCGTCCGCCGCTACCTGCGCCCGCTCGCCGCGGGCAGCTACCTCGCGCTGTCCCACGCCACCGCGGACGGGATGCCGCCGCTCGCGGTGCGGCGCTGGCAGGACGTCTACGCCGGCGCGCCGGTCCAGCTCCACCCGCGGGACCGGGTGTCCTTGCAGCAGTTCTTCGCCGGGCTGGACCTCGTGCCGCCCTACCAGGCGCCCCGGCCGCGGTCGCGTATCTGGGCCTGTGGGGGTGCGAGGATCCGGGCATGGCCGACAGCGACGGCTCCCGCTGGGGTTACTGCGGGGTCGCCCGGGTCCGCTGAGCGGCCGTGCTTACTCGGTGCCGGCGATCGTGGTCAGCGCCTCCAGCCGGGCTGCCCCGTTCGCCGCGGGTCATCCACCGGTAGCCGAGATAGCCCGAGGATCGCGATGATGAGGGACATCACCAGCATGATCGTGCCGAGCGCGTTCAGCGCCGGGCCGCCGTTGCCGCCGTGCTGGGTGGAGTAGATGTACACCGACATCGGCGTGTTGCTGGCGTTCGACGACAGCAGGTCGACGATCACGAAGTCGTCGATGACCCCGGAGAAGACCAGCACGGCGCTGGCGAAGATGGCCGGGCCGAGCAGCGGGAGCATCACCCGCCGCACGGTCTGGAAGCTGATTGGCGCCCAGGTCGGCGGCGGCCTCCTCATACTGCGCGGCCGAGGGCGACCAGCCGGGCCTGGACGATGATGGCCGGCCAGCTGACGTTCCAGCTGACCAGGCCCAGGACCTCGGCCAGGGTGCCCAGCGGGACGCTGGTGAACAGCACGGTGAACACGAAGAACATCGCGACACCGAAGATCAGCTCCGGGATCACGAAGGACAGGAGCATCACGAAGTTGAACGAGGCAGGGGGTGAGCCCGCGCCAGCGGTTGATGCCGAGCGCGAACGCCACGCCGAGCGGGACCGCGATCAGCGGTGGTGAGCACGGACAGCCGCACGGTCTGGATCACGGCCGCGTGCAGCTGCGGGTTGTGCAGCACCGAGTTGACCGGGTCGGTGAAGTACCAGCGCCAGGAGAAGCCCTGCCAGGTGCTCTGCGACTTGCCGTTGTTGAACGAGAACAGCACCGCGATGGCGATCGGCACCAGCGACCAGATCAGGTACAGCCAGGTGAAGCCCTCCAGGAACCACGGGTGGCCCCAGGGGTTGCGCCGGGGCAGCAGCCGCGGGCAGGCCCGCCGCGGGCGGCGGTGCCGGGCGACCCGGGGGCCTGCGCCGGGGCGCTGGTCGCGGTCATGACGCCTCCCGCGTCGATCTGTTCGTGGCTATCACGTAGTAGATCATCGGCACCAGCAGGACCAGCAGCAGCAGCAGCGACAGCACCGCGCCCTGGCCTGCCAGGCCGGGCGTGCCGAGCTGGCCCTGGATCAGGTTGCCGATCATCGAGGTGCTGGCCGCGCCGGACAGCAGCTGGTTGGTGAAGTAGTCGCCGATCATCGGCAGCACCGTGATCAGCATGCCGGTCAGGATCGCCTGCCGGGACAGCGGCAGCGTGACGCGGATGAAGGTGCGCGACCCGGTTCAGCCCGAGGTCCCGGCCGGCCTCGATGAGCGCCGGGTCGATCCGGTCCAGCCCGGCGTACAGCACCAGGATCAGGTACGGGATGTAGCCGTAGACCAGCCCCAGGATCACGGTGTACCAATGGCCGCCGAGCCAGTTGATCGGCTGGGAGATGAGCCCCATCGAGGTCAGGGCCTTGTTCACGTAGCCGTTGGTCTGCAGCAGGTCGATCCAGGCCAGCATCCGCATCATGAAGCTGATCCAGAACGGCGCGATCAGCAGGATCAGGAACAGCGCCTTGCGGCGGCCCGGCGAAGCGGGCCACGAAGTAGGCCGCCGGGTAGGCGATGAGCAGCGACAGCATCGAGGCCAGGGCCACATACAGATCGTCCGGAGCAGGATCGGCCAGGCGAACGCGGTGCGCCGAAAAGGTCATGCCAGACGTTGATGAAGTTGGAGGAGCTCCAGCAGAACGGGTTCCAGACCGCGATCGGGGACTCGAACAGGCGGTTGAGCTGGCCCATGGCGATGGCCAGCATGGCGTAGAACGGCACGATGAACAGCAGGATGAGCCAGATGATGCCGGGCGCGGCGAGCAGCGACCCAGAACAGCCTGCTCTGCCGGCCGGGCTCTGTGGCGCACCTTCCGCCCGGCCGGCTGTGGACCGCTGGCGGCAGCCCCGTGCGGTGCTGCCATGGCCTCCCCTAGATTCCGTTGCTCACGACGAGCCAGGCCTGCTGCCAGAGCGGCGTCCGCGTCCACCGGCAGCTGCAGCTCGCTGACGCCACGCCGGAAGTAGGACGGCAGCACCGCGGTGGATATCAGGCTCTTGGGCAGCAGCTTCTCCTTGACCAGCCGCTGGGGGTGACCGCGTTGAGCGGCTGCATGTAGCCGTTGAAGCTGATGTTCTCCAGCACGTTGGGCAGGTCGAGCATGTAGTTCAGGAACAGGTGGGCCAGCACCGGGTTGCTCGCCGCTGCAGCACCGTGAGCGTGTCGTTGGCCACCGGCCCCCGGCCGTCGGTGGGGAACCAGTAGCCGACCGTCTCCACCGGCACGCCCTTGGGCATGTAGTACGGGGCCGCCGCCATGTCGCCCGACCAGGCGTGGTGGATCCAGATCTGGCCGGTCGGGATCTCGGTGTAGTCGTTGTTGTCGATGTGCACGTCGACCAGGCTGGGACAGGTCCTGCAGGGAGTGCCGGGACAGCGCGATCTGGTCCCGGTCGGTGGTGTTCAGGTTGAAGATGCCGTTCTTCATCAGCCCCAGGCTGATGCCCTCGCGGTAGTCATCGAGGATGGCCACCTTGCCCTTGTACTTGGGCTGCCAGGGCATGGCCCACGGGTTGCGCATCGCGTACGGGTTCTCGTGCACGAGGTCTTTACGCCAGGAGATGCCGGTCGTGTAGATCGTGTACGGGGTGGTGTACTGCCAGCTCTGGTCGTAGAACGGGTTGGTGAAGTCCGGCCAGGCCTGCGCGATGTTCGGGATGTAGCTGTGGTTGAGCGGCTGGACCAGCTTGGACTCGATCAGCTGGCCCAGCACGTCGACGGTCACGCCCATGAACACGTCGAATGACAGCCCGCTGCGCAGCTTGGACATGGCCTCGTTCATCGTGTTGAACGTGGTCACCTGGACCTTGCAGTTGTACTTCTTGGCGAAGTGGTTCAGGCAGGCCTGGTTGACGTAGGCGACCCAGTTGTAGATCTGCAGGGTGGCGCCGGTCTCCGGCTTGAGGCCGCTGGCGATCGGCTTGTTGTCCGCTGAAGAGGGCCAGGTCACCGGGTTGTTCGGCCGGGGCAGCGGGACCGTGCCCGAGCCGGCCAGGCCGGGCGCGCACGCGTCCAGCAGCGCGCCGCCGCCCAGCGCGGCCAGGCCGGCGCCCGCGTCCGGGCCAGGAAGCCCGCGGCCGGGAGAACAGGGGCGGGCGGGACCCGTCCTTCGGCCAGCCTTCTCGCGGGTGCACCAGCTCGCTTCTTCCTCCGGGATGGCGGCTCGTCCTGGACTATGCCTCGTCCGGCCGTGGCTCGTCCGGGCTCTGGCTCCCCCGGGTTCCCGGAGGCTCTGGGCCGAGGCCGGCCAGCCGATGAACCCTGACTGAACGGTCCGTCAATAACAGGTACGACTGCGACAGCATAGGCGCAAGGCTCTCCTGGCAAAAGGGTCACTCCAGGCGAAACATGACCGAAACCTTGCGCCAGCTCCGCCCAGCTGGGTTCGGAGTGAACTCAGCTGGTCACCGCGGTCGCGAACGCCGCGAAGTTCGAACCAGCAGGTCGATATCTGACTCGTCGTGCTGGACCGAGATCAGCCACTGCTCGATCTTGCCCCACGGAGGCAGGAACACGCCGCCGTTGTGCTGGAAGAGCCAGTGCGCATGGCTGTACCGGTCGTCGATGCCCAGGAAGCCGCGGTAGTTGCGGACCGGCTCAGGGGAAAACACCACGCAGCCCTTGGCCCCGACCGCGACCACGTGGGCGTGCAGCCCGGTCCGGGCGATCTCCCGCTCGATGCCGGCTGACCGCGCGCGTCGCGCAGCACGTCGATCCGCTGGTACGCCTCGGGCGTGGCCACCTCGGTGAGCATGGCCCGGCAGGCGGCCATGGCCAGCGGGTTGCCGTTGAAGGTGCCGACCATCTCGTAGTCGTTGTCGGCGACGTGCGCCATCACCTCGTCCGAGCCGCCGACCGCGGCGAGGCCACGCCGCCGCCGATGGCCTTGGCCAGGCAGATGATGTCCGGGGTCACCCCGGTCAGCCCGGTCGCGCCGGCGGGGCCCGCGGTCAGCCCGGTCTTGACCTCGTCGAAGGTGAGCAGCGCGCCGTGGGAGTGCAGCAGGTCCTTCAGCCCGGCCAGGTAGCCCGGCTCCGGCTCGATGATGCCCGCGTTCATCATGATCGGCTCGAGGATCATGCCGGCGACCTGGCCCGGGTGCTCGTCGAGCAGGCGCTCGACGCTGGCCAGGTCGTTGAAGCGAGGCGACCAGCGTGAGCCAGATGAACGCCTCGGGGATGCCGGTGCTGGACGGGGTCTGGGCCGGGCGGTCGGCCGGGCCGACCTCGTCGGCCTCGGGGGTCACCGAGACCTGTACCGAGTCGTGGTGGCCGTGGTAGCAGCCCTCGATCTTGATGATCAGGTCCCGGCCGGTGATCGACGCGCATCAGGTGGACCGCGTCCATGGTCGCCTCGGTGCCGGAGTTGGCGAACCGCCACAGCGGCAGGCCGAAACGCCGCGCCAGTTCCTCGCCGACGGCCACCGCGTTCCGGGTGGGCTGGGCGAAGTGGGTGCCCAGGCCGACCTGGCTGCGCACCGCTTCCACGATGGCCGGGTGGGCATGCCCCGCCAGGGCCGCGCCGTAGCCGCCGTGCAGGTCGACGTACTCGTTGCCGTCCACGTCGTAGATCTTGGAACCCTTGCCGTGGCTGAGCCAGACCGGCTGCGGCAGGGTGATCTGCCAGCTGGAGGTGACGCCCCCGGCCAGGCTGTGCGCCGCGCCGGCCGGCCATCCGGGCCGACTCCGGCTGCCGCTCGACGAAGATCTTCTCCTGCTGGGCGATGATGTCCTGGAGATTGGCGGGAAGGCCCTGGCTGTGGGCTCGGCACGGTCCTGCTCCTTAGACCTGGCGCCGTCACATCAACCCGGCGCCGCTGGTGACTGACTGAACGTTCAGTCTACGAGAGGGCCGGCCGCTGACAAGACTCCAGGGCCGGGGTGCCGGGGTGCCGTTGGCGCGCTTCGGCCATCAGCGCGGTGACTTTTGCCCCCCCCGCCCGGGGGCAAAGT
>CAVRFX010000006.1:0-371831 GCA_963720645.1 uncultured Actinomycetes bacterium
TGTTCTTCATGCCTACCTCGACATTCTGGTATTGCTGGTCCTGGCTGGTCTCGACGATGATCGCGTCGGCGCCCCGCTATCAGCCCCGCCGCGCCGAGCTGATAGGCGTCCCGGAGGTCGGCGAACGGGCATGGCCCCAGGTGGGCAGCTCCGTCCCGGCCCGTGGAGCGAGCACCCAGCGCGGCCGCTCTGGCGTGGACCACTCGTCGGCGAACGCCCGGGCGATCCTGGCCCCGGCCTCGGACAGCTCCCGATGCGCCCGGAAAGACCGTATCACCAAGGTTGCTGAGGTTTGCCCGAACGGTTGGTGGGGACCAGTCCACGCCGGCCTCGAGGTAGCCCTCGTGAATCGCGCGAACGATGTCGGCCGGGTCACGTTGAGGATTCGTTGCATCCTCGTGCCCGTCGAAGTCGTCCAGCGTGGCGTCGTTGGCCTGGAGCATGTGCCCATTGCCCGTCGGCCACCACGAGCGATCCCAGAGGATGCACTAGTTCCGGCCGGGCCGCTTGGGCCGCGCGGGCAGTGTTCCGTCATGGGCCCCCTATTCTAGGGCGACGCGTCGCGGGGACGGGGCTGAGCCAGGACCGCAGCGCCGACCCCGGGGGACGTGGTGATCGACCGAGGTGACGTAATCTGGTGTTCATCCGGGTGAGCGGCGGCCCCGAAGGGAGGTGGTGGGTGATCGAGCTGAACGGCGATCGAGCGCTCAGTTCGACAGCAATGATCGCTGCCTTCGAGGGCGGAACGATGCAGGTGAAGCCGCCAGCGGGGTGGTCGATCATCTGGGCCTGGCGTGGGACGCCACCCCGATACGCCATCGATCCGGAGGACGACTACGACTTCCAGGTCGACCGGGCGGTGATGAAGGGCTCCGAGGGCCGCACCGACGGCTGGTCTCGCCGACCACGCGGCTGGCTGTGGCCAATCCGGACGGCCTGGGCCGTGACATCGTCGCTGGTCACGGCATCGAGCCCAATATGCGCTGGCGGCCTTCAGCGACGAGCTGGTGCGCGCTCGTTCACCGACCTCGGGGCCCAGACGGTCGTGCTCCTCGGCGCGCTGCTCGCCGACTCACCGCACACCCGCCCGGTGCCCGTGGCCACCGCGGCGTCCGATCCGGCGCGGCCAGCGACCTGCACGTCGAGCCGGTGGAGTACAAGGGGCCGAAGGGGATCGTCGGGTCTCCAGCACGCGTGCGCGCAGGCGGGCATCGCGACGGTGTCCCTGTGGGCGTCCGTGCCGCACTACGTGGCCCAGCCGCCCAGCCCTAAGGCCACCTGGCCCTGCTCCGGGGGTGGAGGATGTCCTGGACGTGTCGCTGCCGCTGGGTGACCTGCCGCAGGAGCGCGGGCCTGGGAGGCGCGGTCGACGAGCTGGCCGAGCAGGACACCGAGGTCGCGGACTACGTCCGGACACTCGAGGGGCCAAGGACGCGACCGATCTCCCCGAAGCAGCGGCGACGCCATCGCCCCGAATTCGAGCGCTACCTCCGCCGCCGCCGCCACCCCGGCGAGCCCGGCAGATAACGTCGGGGTCGCCGGACTGCGGCGGCCGGGGACGGCGGGCCAGTCCTCGGGCGGGTAGGGGTGGACGCGCTCCGCGAGCAGCAGCTCGACCCGCTGCCTGGTGGCTGGACCTCGCTCGCGGACAGCCGCTGCGGCAGCTCGTCGGCGAGCGGCCCGCTGGCCAGCTCACCCTGAGCCTGGCCAGCGCCTCGACGGCCCGCGCCGGCAGCTTCCGGCCCCGCCACTGCCAGAGCACCGTACGGAGTTTGTATTCCTCCCCGAAGCACACCCCGTGGTCACATCCGTAGAGCCGGTCCGGGTCAACCGGCAGCAGGTGGCCGATCTTCCGGTCCGCGTTGTTGACCACCGCGTCGAACACGGCCATGTCCCGGAGCATCTGGTGATCCGACCGCCGGGACAGGGCCACCAGGTCCACGTGGCTCGGGCTCGATCCACAGCTGGCACATGCCCGGGCCGACGGGCCGTCGCGGTACACGGTCGGCGGCACCGGTCCCGCCGGCTGCCCGGGACACCGCGTAGGCGGCCACCTCCCGGCCGGCCAGCGTGCCCTGGGAAATCCCAGAGCGGCCACTAGCCCGCGATCGGCTTGTACACGCAGGCCGACTCGGCGGAACCGTGCCGTGATCGTGCAGTACAGCGTGGCGTTCGAGGCGACGATCAGGCGCCCTTCGACCTCCAGTTCACCCTCGCGGAGCAGTTCGAGGGCGTCGGCGTGATCATCCGGGGGCTGCTTGGGACGGCGCGGGGGACGTGGCCGGGACAGCCGGCGGGCGGGGGGCTTTTCAGCCATCGGCGGCCCGGTGGCCATTCTGGCGCGGGCAGATGTGCCCCTCGGTGTCGAGCGGCAGGCCGCACAGCGGGCACGGCGGCCGCCCCTGGCCGAGGATGCGCAGCGCCCGCTGGGAAAAGGCCCGAGCCGAGGCCGCGGTGATGCGGACCCGCAGCACCGCCGGGCCCGTTGTCCGGGATGTCCTCGGCGAGCGGCTCGACGGGAGTCTCGGACTCCTCCTGGGCCTCGATGACCACCCGCTCGTCCTCGCCGTCCCAGGCCAGGGCGATCGCGCCGACCCGGAAGTCCTCCATCAGCGGCAGGTCGAGCGGCTCGTCGTCGGCGAGATCGGACGGGGTGGCCGCGGGCACGGAGGTCAGGCCGCCGGTCCGCCGGAGCACCTCGTCGAGCAGTTCCTCGAGGCGCTCCGCGAGCAGGCTGACCTGGAACTTCTCCAGGGCCACGCTTGTCACCCGGCCGCTCGCGCTGGCCTGCAGGTAGAACGTGCGCTCCCCGGGTTGCCCGACCGTGCCGGCCACGAAACGGTCCGGCGGGTCATAGGAGTAGACCGCCATGATCCTTATCCTCCCGCTCCCCCGCCGATGGCCGCGTCACCCTCCCCGAACGGGGGCCGGGACGCTGCCTCAGCGGCCGCCTCGGCGGCGCTGCGCCATTTGCCGCCGCCTTACCCGCGCCTGCCCCGGCATCAGGGGGCCTGGCCAGCCCGGCGGCGGTGCGGCCAGTGTCATTCATTCGTACCAGGAAAGGCCGAAGAGGGGTGTACCGGATGACGCTCAGCGAGCACGGATCGACCTGAATACGCTGGCTCAGGTCCAAGATGCAGGCCGAGGCTGTCCGCAATGACCGATTTGATGACATCCCCGTGCGAGCAGATCAGAGGTAGACCGCGTCCTTGCCGAGCCTGGCATTCCATTCCCGGACCGCGTTCACCGCACGGTGCTGCACCTCCGGCATGGACTCCGCGTCCTTCCCGGGGAAACGGACCGCACTGGGATGGGCCTGGACGACCCGCCACAGCGGATCCTTGGCCAGCCGCTTGAGGGGCTGGCCGGTCCAGTCGCCGTACTTGACCTCAGCGAACTCCTCGTCCTCCTGGATCGCGGGTGCCGAGCCGTCGCGCGCCGCGGCGATCGTCTCCGCGGTCTCCCGGCAGCGGTCCAGCGGGCTGGTGATGATCGCGTCCAGCGGCACGTCAGCCAGCCGGGCGGCCAGCGCCCCGGCCTGGGCCCGGCCACGGTCATCCAGCGGGATGCCCGGCGTCCGGCCGGTGAGCACAGTTCCGGTCCCGGCCGTCAGCCCATGTCGCACCAGCAAAACCAACGTCACGCCATGACTCTAAAGGGTCGGTGGCCATGCTGGAAAAACGTGCCGCGGGGTGCTCGCGGGCCGCTACCGGATGCTCACCGGCTGGCCCAGCCACCGGCCTGGGACAGCCCCCGCCCGCCGGGGCGCCCGAACACGTAGGTGGCGGCGCCGAAGCTGACCAGATCGCCGTCCCGCACCGGCACCCAGGCCCTGACCAGCCAGCCGTTCAGCCGGGTGCCGTTGGTGGATCCCAGGTCATCCAGCATCCATCCGCTGGCCCCGCGTTTGAGCCCGGCGTGCCAGCGGGAGATGGTCGGATCGGGCAGCACCAGGTCACAGCCCGCGTCCCGGCCGATCGTGAACCGGTTCTGCCCCCCAGACGGGAAGGCCAGCAGCCGGGCGGGCGCCGGCCTCGCGCCGGCCGCCACCAGGCCGGTCAGCGTGGCCAGGCCCCGCTGCCAGTAGGCCTGCACCGCTGCGCCCAGCCGGCGCCGGGACGGCAGATCGGCCACGATGTCCTCGAGATCGTGCTGATAGCGGGCCCTCAGGGCTGCTCCCAGCCGCTGGTCCAGCGTGTCATGGGTGAGCCGGCCTTCCGCGTACCGCTCGCGCAGCTGGCTGATCACGGCGTCACGGTCGGCATCCGACGCGCGGACAGGGTCAGCGGGCCACCCTGTGTGACGCGGCTGATCAGGGCGGTCCGCAGGCGCGGCGTCGCCCGGGTTCCCTTCCATGGTCCCGAGTATCAGCGAGGGCAGCGGCGGGCACAAGCCAAAGAATCCATGTCCCGCGTGCGGGTAAACGGTGCCGCCAATCCCGGCGGCATTCTCCGGCGCGGGCCTGTTTCGCTGCGGGGCATTGTCGGACCGCCCAGCTAGGCTGGCTGGCGATGTCCACGGTAACTGAGGTGGGCGGGACGCCGCTGCCCGACAATCTTCCCGACGTGTTCGATGAGTTCTGTGCGTCCGGGTTGTGGCCAGGGCTGGGCCGGAAAATGGCGGGCCAGCTGGCGGGCGCGGGTATCACCGGGCCCGCGCTGGTCACCGCGGAACGCCTGGAACTCATCGACGGGGTAAGCGCTGACCGCGCCGCACGGCTGGCGGCCGCGTTCGCCGCCGCCCGGCCCTGCTACGAGACCGCGCAACTGCTGGCCGCCTGCCGGGTGCCGGCCCGGTTCGCCGGGCCCGCCGTGGCCCTGCTGGGCGGGACCGCCCGGGACCAGCTGCGCGAGGACCCGTGGCGGCTGCTGGCGCTGCCCCAGATCCGGCCGGACCAGGCGGACTGGTTCGCCCGGAAGCTGCTGGGCGGCCAGGCCAGCCCCCAGGATCAGCGGCGCGGCCGGGCCCTGGTGAGCTACCTGCTGACCCGGGCGGCGCGGGACGGGCATACCGCGGTGCCCGCGAGCGTGATCGCGGGCGCCCTGGCCCGGTTCCGGATCGAGGATCCGGCGGACGCCATCACGGCCGCGGTGGACGAGGGCGGCGTGCTGCCGTTCGAGGCGGATCCTGGCGAGGGTCCGGCCGCCGAGGAGCCCCGCGATGACCTCGACGGTGACGACGGGGACGGCGGGGACGGCGGACCCGGGGACGCGGACGCAGCCGCGGCCGGCGTGCTGCTGGCCCTGGCCCGCTACGCGATGGCCGAGGAGACGGTCGCGGAAGGGTTGCAGCGGCTGGCCGCGCTGGCCGAGCCGATCGACGCCGCGGATCCCGGCCCCGAGGCAGCACCCGGCCCTGAAGCAGAGCCAGACCCCGGAGCAGAGCCAGACCCCGGAGCTGGCCCGGACCCCGCGGCGGACCGCGTTCCCGGCGCGGCCCTGGACGCGGCCCAGCAGGCGGCCGTGCGGGCGGTCGCCGAGCACGGCGTTTCCGTCCTCACCGGCGGCCCGGGCACCGGCAAGAGCCGTACGGTCGCGGCGGTGGTGGCGATGGCCGCCGGGCATGGCCTGAGCGTGGCCCTGGCCGCCCCGACCGGGCGGGCCGCGAAACGGCTCGAGGAGCTCACCGGCGCCCCGGCCACGACCGTGCACCGGCTCCTCGGGGCGCAGGGCCTCGGAGCGGGAGCCGCCGATCCAGGGGCCGCCGGTCCGGGCCCCGCCGGTCCGGGCCCCGCCGGTCCGGGGGCCGCCGGTCCGGGGCACGGGCGGGCGGGCCGCGGTGGCCGGCCGCCCGTCCGGGGCAGGTGAGCGGGCCTGGGTCTTCAGCCGGAACGAGGAATGGCCGCTCGACGCGGACCTGGTGGTGGTCGACGAGGCGTCCATGCTCGACGCGGAGCTCGCGGCGTCGCTCGTCGAGGCGTGCCCGGACGGGGCCCGGCTGCTGCTCGTCGGCGACCCTGCGCAGCTGCCATCGATCGGGCCCGGCCGGGTGCTCGGGGACATCATCGACTCCGGCGCGGTGCCGGTCACCGAGCTGACCCGGCTGTACCGCCAGCGCGACGGCGGGGTCATCGCCCGGCTCGCCACCGAGGTGCGCGGCGGCACGCTGCCCCCGGTGGACTCACCCGACCGGGAAGTGGTCGTGCTGGCTGCCCGCGGCAGCGATGAGGCCGCGCACCGGGTGATGCAGCTCGTCACCGACTCGATCCCGCGGGCCCTGGGCATCCCGGCGGCCGACATCCAGGTCATCACGCCGGCGCACAAGGGGCCGGCCGGCACCATCGCGCTGAACCGGGCCCTGAAGGAACGGCTCAATCCCGGGCCGGGCGCGCACGGCGGCTTCGATCCTGGTGACCGCGTCGTCTCGGTCGCCAACCACGCCGACGCGGGATTCACCAACGGCGAGGTCGGCACGGTCCTCGGCCGCGGCGACGGCGGCCTGCAGGTGGCCTTCCCCGCCGCTGCCGTGTGCGTGCCGGGCAAGTTCCTCGGCGACCTGCGCCACGGCTGGGCGCTGACTGTGCACCGGGCCCAGGGTTCTGAATGGCCCGCGGTGGTCGCGGTGTTCCCCGCGGAAGCAGCCGGGATGCTGTCCCGGCCGCTGGTCTACACCGCGCTGACCCGGGCCCAGCGCCACCTGTCCGTGGTGCACGGAGCCGGTCCCGCGCTGTCCCGCGCGGTGTCCACGGTCGGCGAGCCGCCCCGGGTCACCCGGCTGGCCGGCCTGCTCGCCGGAATGTAGACCCGGCGCGGGCGGGCGGCCCGGATAGAGCCGTTATTTAAAAATTACCGTGCGGCGTCCGTGCAGCAGGATGCGGTGCTCGGCGTGCCAGCGCACCGCGCGGGCCAGCGCGACCCGCTCCGCATCCCGCCCGATCGCGGCCAGTTGCGGCGGGGAGGCGGTGTGCTCGACCCGGGCCACCTCCTGCTCGATGACCGGGCCCTCGTCCAGCTCGGCCGTGACGTAGTGCGCGGTCGCGCCGATCACCTTCACGCCGTACTCGTACGCCTGCTGGTACGGCCGGGCGCCGCGGAAGCTGGGCAGGAACGAGTGGTGGATGTTGATGATCCGGCCGGCCAGCTTCGCGCAGACCTCCGGGGACAGGATCCGCATGTACCGGGCCAGCACCAGGAAATCGATGCGGTGCGCGGCGACCAGGTCGAGCAGCCGGCCCTCCGCCTCGGCCCGGTCCGCCGGATCCGGGCCGACCGGGACGTGCTCGAAGGGCACCCCGTGCCCGGCGGCGAGCCGGGCGAGGTCGGGATGGTTCCCGACGACCAGCGGCACGTCGATGGTCAGCGACTCCGCCTCCCGGCGGTAGAGCAGGTCGTTGAGGCAGTGCCCCTCCCTGGACACCATGATCAGCACGCGCGGCCGGACGGCCAGGTCATGCAGGTCCCAGTCCATGCCGAACTCGTCCGCGATAGGCGCGAACCCGGCCCGCAGGGCCGGGAGGTCCGCCGGCGCGGCGCCGAGCGTCTCGATGTGCACCCGCATGAAGAAGCGGTTCATGGTCAGGTCCGCGAACTGCTGGCTGTCCAGGATGTTGCTGCCCGAGCCGTGCAGGAACGCGGCGACCGCGTGGACGATGCCCGGCCGGTCCGGGCAGGACAGCGTGAGCACCAGCTGCCTGGGCGCCGCGGCGCGCGGGCGGCCACGCTCCGCTGCTGCCTGCCCGGCCGTCACCTGCCCGGCCGCGGGCCGTTCAGCCGCCGACCGCATGGACGCCGCCGTCAGAGTGCACGATCTCGCCGGTGGTCGCGGGGAACCAGTCGGACAGCAGCGCGACGCAGGCCCGGGCGGCGGGCTCCGGATCCGTGATGTCCCAGCCGAGCGGGGCCCGGTCGTCCCACATGTCCTCGAACGCGCTGAACCCGGGGATGCTCTTGGCCGCCATCGTCCGCAGCGGGCCCGCTGCGACCAGGTTGACCCGGATGCCGCGCGGGCCCAGGTACCGGGCGAGATACCGGGAGCACGACTCCAGCCCGGCCTTGGCCACCCCCATCCAGTCGTAGGCCGGCCAGGCCCGCGACGCGTCGAAGTCCAGGCCGACGATGGACCCCCCGTCGCCCAGCAGCGGCAGCGCGGCCATGGCCAGCGACTTGAGCGAGAACGTGGACACCTGGACAGCCGCGGCCACGTCGGCCCATTCGGTCTCCAGGAAGTTGCCGCCCAGCGCCGCCTGCGGCGCGTTACCGATGCTGTGCACCACCCCGTCCAGGCCATCGGTGTGCCCGGAGACCCGGTCTGCCAGCGAGTCGAGATGGGCCTGGTCGGTCACGTCGAGCTCGATGACCGGCGGCGGGTCGGGCAGCCGCTTGGCGATGCGCTCGACGAGGCTGAGCCGGCCATACCCGGTCAGCACCACCCGGGCACCTTCCTGCTGCGCGATCCGCGCCACATGAAAGGCGATCGAGGAGTCGGTGAGCACGCCCGTCACCAGGATCCGCTTACCGTCCAGGATTCCCATCGCTATCCCTTCCCTGCTCCATGATCACGGTCAATCGGGGGCGCTATGTGGCAGTTATCGGCCAGGATCATGGGTACTGGGCTAGTGGCCCATGCCGAGGCCGCCATCGACGGGGATGACCGCCCCGGTGATGTAGGCCGCGTCCGGCCCGGCCAGGAAGGCTACCGTCGCGGCGACCTCGTCGGCGGTCGCGAGGCGGCCGAGCGGCACCTGGCCGAGGATGGCCGCCTTCCGGTCGTCGGGAAGCCCCGCGGTCATGTCGGTGTCCACGAACCCGGGGGCCACCACGTTGGCGGTAATGTTCCGGCTGCCGAGCTCCCGGGCCAGCGAGCGGGCCAGCCCGACCAGCCCGGCCTTGGACGCCGCGTAATTGGCCTGCCCGGCCGAGCCGAGCAGGCCGACCACCGAGGAGATGAACACCATCCGGCCGCGGCGCATCTTCATCATCCCCCGCACCGCCCGCCGGGCCACCCGGTACGAGCCGGCCAGGTTGGTGTCGATCACGTCGGTGAAGTCATCGTCCTTCATCAGCGCGAGCAGCTGATCGTGCGTGATGCCCGCGTTGGAGACCAGCACCTCGACCGGGCCCTGCTCCGCCTCGACCTTGGCGAACGCCTCATCCACCGCGGCCGCGTCCCGGACGTCGCAGGCCACCGTGGCCAGGCCGGCCACGGCTCACCCGACCGCGACGTCACGGTGACCTGATCGCCGGCGGCCGCCAGCCGCCGGGCGATGGCCAGCCCGATGCCCCGGTTCCCGCCGGTGACGAGGACGGATCGGCTCATCGGCGCGCCTTCTTCCATGATCATCCAATCGACTCCCGCGGCCCCGGCGAGCGTACCCGGCGGCCGCCGCAGGGCGTGGGATAGGTTGCCACTGGAGGAGCACAGTACACATCCCGGGCCGGCCGGAGCACTGGACCAGGCCCGGGACCACGCATCGGGCAAGGCCCAGGACGGGGCACAGGACCAGGCATGGAGTCAAGCACAGAAGCAGGCACGCGGCCCGGCGGCGGGAGCCCGGACGGCAGGCATCCCATCGATCCGGAGTTCGCCGGCCTGCCGCTGCGCGATCTCGCCGCGGCCGCGCTGCAGCGCGCCCGGGAGCTCGGCGCGGAGCACGCCGATTTCCGCGCCGAGCGGATCAGGGGCCAGGAGATCGGGCTGTCCGACGGCCACCTGGAAACGCTGATGGACGCGGACGAGCTGGGCCTGGCCGTCCGCGTGGTGCTGAACGGAACCTGGGGCTTCGCCGCCGCGGTCGACCTGACCACCCAGGCGGCGGTGCGGGCCGCCGAGGAGGCCATCGACGTGGCCAGGATCGCCGCCGCGATGAACACCGAGCGCATCGAGCTGGCCCCCGAACCGGGTTACGGCGACGTGAGCTGGGTCTCTGCCTACGAGCTTGACCCGTTCGGGGTCGCCGTCGGCGACAAGCTGGCGCTGCTGACGGACTGGAGCACGCAGTTGCTGGCCAGCCCGGTGATCGACCACGTCAACGCCTCGCTGCTGCAGGTCCGGGAGTGCAAGTTCTACGCCGACGGCGCGACGACCGCGGTGCAGCAGCGGGTGCGGCTGCACCCGGTGGTCACCGCGGTCGCGGTGGAGCCGAGCGGCCGGTTCGAGACCATGCGCACGCTGGCCCCGCCGGCCGGGCGGGGTTATGAGTACCTGACCGGGACCGGCTGGGATTTCGGTGCCGAGCTGGCCCGGCTGCCGGACCTGCTGGCCGAGAAGCTCGCCGCCCCGGCGGTCCAGGCGGGCCGCTATGACCTGGTCATCGACCCGTCCAACCTGTGGCTGGTGATCCATGAGTCGATCGGGCACGCCACCGAGCTGGACCGGGTCCTCGGCTACGAGGCGGCGTACGCCGGGACGTCCTTCGCTTCCCTCGACAAGCTCGGCAGCCTGCAGTACGGCTCGCCCGTCATGCGGGTCACCGGCGACCGGACCGTGTCGCACGGCCTGTCCACGGTCGGCTACGACGACGAGGGCGTCGCGGCCCAGTCGTGGGACCTGATCTCCGGCGGCGTGCTGAACGGCTACCAGCTCGACCGCCGCATCGCCCGGCTGACCGGGTTCGGCCGGTCCAACGGCTGCGCCTTCGCCGACTCCCCCGGCCACATGCCGATCCAGCGGATGGCCAACGTCTCGCTCCAGCCGGCGCCGGACGGCCCGGGCACCGACGATCTGATCGCCGGCGTGACCAACGGGATCTACATCGAGGGTGACAAGAGCTGGTCCATCGACATGCAGCGGTACAACTTCCAGTTCACCGGGCAGCGGTTCTACAAGATCACCAACGGCCGGCTGGAGGGCCAGCTGCGTGACGTGGCGTACCAGGCCACCACGACCGACTTCTGGAACTCCATGGAAGCTGTCGGCGGCCCGCAGACGTACGTGCTCGGCGGCGCGTTCAACTGCGGGAAGGGCCAGCCGGGGCAGGTCGCGCCGGTCAGCCACGGCTGCCCGGCGGCGCTCATGCGGGATATCCGGGTGCTCAACACCGCGGAGGAGGGGGCATGAGCCCGCACCAGTCCAGTTCAGGGACCACGGGCAGCACAGGGAGCACCATGACGCAGGGCACCACCCCCCGGGGCACCAGGCCCCAGGGCACCAGGCCCCAGGACACCGTCGAGCGTGCGCTGGCCCTGTCCCGGTCCGACGACTGCATCGTGATCGCCGACGAGACCTCGACCGCGAACCTGCGCTGGGCGGGCAACACGCTCACCACCAACGGGGTCGCGCGCTCCCGGCAGCTGACCGTGGTCGCGATCAGCCGCCGTGCGGCGGGCACCTCGGTGGGCGTGGTGTCGCGGGCGGGCGTCCGTGACGACCAGGTGGAGGACGTGGTCCGGGCGGCCGAGCAGGCCGCGGCCGACGGCTCCCCGGTCGAGGATGCCCAGCCGCTGCTGGGGCCCGGCGACGACGCGGTACGGGAGATCCCGGGCGCGGCGGGCTGGGACGATCCCGTGGCGGGTACCGAGATCGGGGTGTTCAGCGGGTTCGCGGCGGACCTGGGCGGCGCGTTCGAAGCCGCGCAGGGCGCCGCCCGCAAGCTCTACGGGTACGCCGAGCACTCGCTGAACTGCACGTTCCTCGGCACGTCGACCGGCCTGCGGCTGCGCCACGATCAGCCCTCCGGCCAGGTCGAGCTGAACGCGAAGTCCGCGGACCTGGCCCGCTCGGCGTGGGCTGGCTGCGGCACCCGGGACTTCACCGACGTTGACATCGCATCGATGGACGCCGGCCTGGAGCAGCGCCTGGCCTGGGCGCAGCGGAAGATCGACCTGCCGCCGGGGCGGTACGAGACCCTGCTGCCCCCGGGGGCCGTGGCCGACCTGCTCGTCTACATGTACTGGTCGGCCGGGGCCAAGGACGCGCTGGACGGGCGCAGCGTGTTCAGCAAGCCAGGCGGCGGCACCCGGGTCGGTGAGCGGCTGTCCAGCCTCCCCCTGACCTTGTACAGCGACCCGGGCCTGCCCGGCCTGGCCTGCTCCCCGTTCGCGGTCGCGCACGCCTCGCGCCGGGACGCCTCGGTGTTCGACAACGGGCTGGGCCTGGAGCGTACCGACTGGATCCGCGACGGCGAACTGGCCGCGCTCATCCAGACCCGGCACACCGCCGGGCTCTCCGGGCTGCCGGTCACGCCCGGCATCGACAACCTCGCCCTGGCCGGGCCCCCAGGTTCCGCCGCGTCCCTGGAGGACATGGTGGCCCGCACCCAGCGGGGGCTCCTGCTCACCTGCCTGTGGTACATCCGCGAGGTGGACCCGCAGACCCTGCTGCTCACCGGGCTCACCCGCGATGGCATCTACCTGGTGGAGAACGGTGAGGTCAGCGGGGCGGTGAACAACTTCCGGTTCAACGAGAGCCCGGTCGGCATGCTCGGCCGGCTCGCCGAGGTCGGCGCGGCCGTGCCCGCGCTGCCCCGCGAATGGGGCGACTACTTCACCCGGTGCGCGATGCCCCCGGTCCGGGTGGAGGGCTTCAACATGTCCTCGGTCAGCCAGGCCAGTTAGCCCGCCGCGCCCGTCCTGGCGAAGCGGACGGGCGCGGCGGGCTAGGTCGGCCGCAGCGAAGCGGACCGGGCAGCGCGCCGCAGCGCGCTGGCCCAGCAACTAGCTGTCTTCGAGGCGGAAACCCACCTTCAGGCCGACCTGGAAATGGGCCACCTCACCGTCGGTGATCTGTCCCCGCACCTGGGTGACCTCGAACCAGTCCAGGTGCCGGAGCGTCTCGGCGGCCCGGTGCACCGCGTTGCGGATCGCGGGCTCGATGCCGTCCGGCGACGTGCCGACGATCTCGGTGACGCGGTAGGTACGTTCGGTCATGAGTCCCTCCACAGGGATACGGTCCCGCTGGCGGGACTGGCGTCCCACCCGGCGTTCGGGCAGGGTGTCCGGGTGTGATGGCTGACGTTTCCGGGCTTGAGCGGCAGGCCCGAGAGCTCCTTCGCCCTGAGGTCTATGAGTACTACGCGGGGGGTTCCGGAGGCGAGGTGACCCTCCGCGCGAATGACGAGGCATGGCGCCGGGTCCGGTTCCTGCCGCGGGTGCTGCGCGACGTCTCCGCCGTCCGGACCAGCGTCCGGCTGGAGGCGCCGCTGGACCTGGAGCTGGGTACCCCCATCGCGGTGGCGCCGACCGCCTTCCACCGGCTCGCCCATCCCGAGGGTGAAGCGGCCACCGCGGCAGGGGCCGCCCGCGCCGGGGCCCTGTTCGTGCTGTCCACCCGCAGCTCGCGGAGGATCGAGGACGTCGCCGCGGCGGTCGCCGGCGCCGGGGGGCACTGGTGGTTCCAGGTCTACATGATGCGGGAGCGCGAACTCACCGCCGGGCTGGTCCGGCGGGCCGCAGCCGCGGGGGCGCAGGCCCTGGTCCTGACCGGTGACACCCCGGTGGTGGGGCGCCAGGTCCTGGTCCCCGGGGGCGGCGTGATCAGTGAAGCTGATTTCACCGTCAACCTCGGGCGGCTGGACGACGTGTCCCGGGCGCTCTTCGTGCCGGCCAGCCTGGCCGATATCGGCTGGCTGGCCGAGACCGGCGGGGGCCTGCCCGTGGTGGTCAAGGGGGTGCTGCACGATGACGACGCCGCCAGGTGCCTGGCGGCGGGAGCCGCGGCGTGATCGTGTCCAACCACGGCGGGCGGCAGCTCGACCAGGCCATGCCCACCGCCCTGGCCCTGCCTGCCGTGCGGGCCGCCGCGGCGGCCCAGCCGGTGTTCGTGGATGGCGGCGTGCGCAGCCCGGAAAACGTGCTCGCCGGGCTGGCGCTGGGCGCCTCGCTGGTCTTCGTCGGCCGGCCCGTGCTGTGGGCGCTGGCCTGCGGCGGGGCGGACGGCGTGCAGGCGTGGCTGGCGGGCCTGACCGGGGGCCTGGCCCATGTGATGGCGCTGGCGGGAGCCGCCTCCGTGGCCGAACTGCCGGGCCTCGGGACCCTGGCCGGGACCGGCATAACGGGGCCCGGCTGATCCGCTGATCACCCGGCCAACCCGCATTCGCCTGCCGCCCCGCGCGGACGTACGTTGGAGGTGTGAAAACCACCACGGGGGGACGCCGCAACCGGGCGCACCTCGTCACCGAGGCGCAGCCGCCGCTGTCCGCGGACATTGCCTCGCGGACGCGCCGCTACCTGATCATGATGGGAATCCGGGTCGCTTGTTTTGGGGCCACGATTGCCCTGTTCGTCGAGGGCGCGGGCTGGTTGGCTGCGATTCCGGCCGTGGGCGCTATCGCCATCCCCTATTTCGCCGTAGTGATCGCTAACGGTGGCCGTGAGCCGGCCAGCACCACTGGTTTTCGTGCCTACGAGCCCCGGCTGCCCTCGCGCTACACACCCCCGGACGCAGCGGGATGGCCTGCGGGGAGGCCGGGCCCCGAAGGGCCTCCGGCCGGGTCGCCGCCACCCCGGCCGTTTAGCCAGGAAACAGGGGCTGAAAAGCAGCCTGGAAACGGCTGAACGGTACCCCAAGGCATGCGTCGGTGGCCAGATCTGCTTGTAATCCGGTCTTGACGCACAAGGGGGGGTTTCGGTGTAACATGCATAGCGGTGCTCTGGTCCCCCGTCGGAGCACCTGCCGGCGTTCCGGGCCCCCGTCGGAACGCCGATGAATGCGACGCCGGGTGGTTTGCCCCCGTAGCCACCCGGCGTCGCTCTATGTCTGGCGGCCCTTCGGCCGGCTGCGCCTGCGGCCCGCCGTATTCACCCCGGAGGACGACCCCCGGACCCCCCGGAAACGCGCTCCGCGCGCCGTCGGGGCAGCCTCCCCGGCGGCTCCCAGGACCGGGTCCTGGAGTCGACTTAGCTACGTAGAGACTTGTCGGCTTAGCCCGCCGCGCAGGCGTCCCGGACGGGCTGGCTCGGCCGGCCTTACTCGGTCTTGCTGAACTCCACGATCGCAACGCCCAGCATGCCCAGCCCCATGACCGCCACGATGCCCAGCGACAGCCAGATCGGCACCACCCAGCCAGCCCAGGTGATCCCGGGCGACAGGTGCGCGAGGCGAGCGGGTTGATGTTCAGGTGCGAGAACACCGCGTGCCGCATCGGGCCCGACCACGTAGGTCAGCGGGTCGATCCGGGTCAGCACGCTCAGCCAGCCCGGCAGCCCGGTCAGCGGGTACAGCGCCCCGGACAGGAAGAACAGCGGCATGACCAGCATCTGGGTCAGCGCCATGAACGCCTGGAACTGCGTGATCCGCGCCGCCATCATCACCCCGAACGCGGTGATGCGTGAACGACAGCAGCAGCAGCTCGCCGATCAGCGTGAGGATCAGCGCCAGGTTGTAGGGCACCCCGGCCAGCCCGGCCAGGGCCAGCATGATGACGCCCTGGACGGTGGCGATCGTCGCGCCGCCCAGGCACTTGCCGATCACGATCGCGGACCGGCTGACCGGCGCGACCAGCATCTCGCGCAGGAACCCGAACTCCCGGTCCCACACGATCGAGGCGGCCGAGAACATGGCGGTGAACAGCACCGACATGGCCAGCACGCCGGGGAAGATGAACGTCTTGAAGTTCACGCCCGACGGGAAGCTGCCCTTGGCCAGCGAGGACAGCCCGGTGCCCAGCACCAGCAGGAACAGCAGCGGCTGGATCAGCGACGTGATCGCGCGCAGCCGGTCCCGGCGGAACCTGATCATCTCGCGGCGCCAGACGATGCTGACGGCGCGCAGGTCGGACCGCAGGCTTCGCTCGGGCACCGCGACCCTGATCTGGGCGGCCAGGCCCTCCTCGGGGGCCGTGATCCCGCCCGGCCGGGCGGTCTGGGTCGCCATGCTCATCGCCTTCCTCGGAAGCGCTGCGCCATCTGGCGCATGGGTCGGTGCCGGATGCCTCCGCGTCCCGGATGGTGGTGCCGGTGTAGGACATGAACACGTCGTCCAGCGACGGCCGGGACACGCTGACCGACTGGATCGGGACGCTGAGCCGGGCGAACAGCTGGGGCACGAACTGCTCCCCCGACTCGACCGAGAACGTCACCGCCCCCTCGTGGATGGCGGCCTCGATGCCGAACACGCCGGCCAGCTCCCCGATCGCGGCCGTGTCGTCGGCGGTCTGGATCTGCACCCGGTCCTTGCCCACGCTGGCCTTGAGCGCCTCGGGCGTGTCGATCGCCACGATCTTCCCGTGGTCGATGATGGCGATCCGGTCGCAGTGCTCGGCCTCGTCCATGTAGTGCGTGGTCAGGAAGATCGTGATGTCCTCCCGGCTCTTGAGGTCGTTGATGTACTCCCAGATCGACGAGCGGGTCTGCGGGTCCAGGCCGACGGTCGGCTCGTCGAGGAACAGCACGTGCGGCGCGTGCAGCAGGCCGCGGGCGATCTCCAGCCGCCGCTGCATGCCGCCGGAGTACGTGCTGACCAGGCTGTCCCGCCGGTCCCACAGCCCGACCATGTCGAGCACCTGCTTCATCCGCGGCTCGACCGCCGCCGTGGGACCGCGTACAGCTCCGCGTGGAAGCGGAGGTTCTGCGCCGCCGGTCAGGTAGCTGTCCAGCGTGGTGTCCTGGAACACCAGCCCGATGTTGCGGCGCACCGCGTCCCGCTCGCCGACCACGTCGTGGCCGGCCACGCTGGCCCGCCCGGACGGTCGGCCTGGCCAGCGTGCACAGGATCTTGATCGTGGTGGACTTCCCGGCCCCGTTGGGCCCGAGGAAGCCGAACGTCTCCCCCGCCGCGACCTCGAAGTCGATGCCGCGCACCGCCTCGATGTCCCCGTAACTCTTGGTCAGCCCGGACACGACCACCGCGAGGGCCGGGTCTCCAGCTGCACCGCGCGCTGGCCGGGCGCCGCGGCCGCGCTCCGCCGGCCCCGTCGTGCGCCTGCCTGTGTTGCCACTCTCACGCGCCTCCTGCTCAGTCCAAGCAGAGCCTAGCCGCGATGGTCCCCGAGCTCACCGCGGCCAGGCCCGGCCTGGCCTACTCGGCGGGCTGGTCGTCCCCGGCCTGCCGGCTGCGTCCCGGCGCGGCCTGGTCGTCGTCGGCGGCCAGGATCTGGTAGAGCTTCCGGCGCGCGTCGGTGAGGATCTGCTGGGCCTGGGCGACCTGGGCGTCGGTGCCCACCCGGACCACCTGCATCGCCGCCATCGCCACGGTGCCGAACAGCTGGCGCATCTCGATCGTGTCACCGCCGACCGACTTGGCCACCAGCGTCCCAGGGCGCCTGCAGCTCGTCCGGGTGCGCCGCCACGTAGCTGCGGCCCTCCTCGGTGAGCTCGAACGCCCGGCGGCCGCCCTCGCCGGTCGTGGCCGCGATCAGGCCCTCGTCCTCCAGCTGCTGGAGCGCCGGGTACACCGAGCCCGGGCTGGGCTTCCACACGCCCGCCGCTGCGCTCGCTGATGTCCTGGATGATCTGGTAGCCGTTACGCGGCCCGTCGGCCAGCAGCGCCAGCGCGGCGGCGCGCACGTCGCCCCGCTTGACGCGGGGGCCGCGCATCCGCGGGCCGCCGAACCACGGGCCGAATTCCGGCCCGAATTCCGGCTGGCCGGGACCAGGCTCGCCGCGCATGCCCCAGCCGCGCCCGCCCGGGCCGCCCGGGCCGCGGGTGGCGCGGCGGCGCGGTCCGTGCCGGTGCATCCAGGCTTCTTCCTCGTTTCCTGGGCCACCCCAGGGTTCGCTGTGTCGCATGATGTGTCACTTCCTTGCGTCTGGTGGCAGGACTCTGACTGGGCTTCCCAGGAGTTCTTCTGCCTTACTGGATAGCTCAAAGATATATCGGAATGCATCGGAGAGCAAGGCCCGGAAGAGAAAATCCGCCGTGCGCTGGCTCGGGCCGCGCCCCGCTGCAGGTCAGCGCGCCCGGCCCGATCCTCCGCAACGAAGACCTCGCCCGCCGTCACCGTCATCCTCAACAGAATGTTGACCACGGCATGGTGAGACCACACAGTGGCCTCCATGACGGACGCACGGGCGGATCAGGAGCAGGCGGCCGTGAGGCCGCGGCCCGCAGGCAGCTCCTGGGGGCAGGCGCCTCGTCCCTGCCCCGGCCGCCGTGGCTGAGCGGGAGCCAGCCCCCGTCCGCTGCCGACCTGATCCATTTCGCCTTGTGGCACGATCCGGTCCACGGCCCCGGCGGGGACCCCCGGGGCTCGGACGCCTGACCGTTACCGGCCGTCCGGGGCGCCCCGCACGGGCAGGTCGTAGATCCGCCGCACGCTGGAGCCCAGGCGGGAGATGTCCGCGCCGTACACGTGCAGCGAGATCGCCACACCGGTGCCGCGGTTGCGGACCCGGTGGATGTCGCCGGGCGGCGCGAAGCCGGACACGTCGCCGGGCCGCGCCAGCGTTCGTGCCCACCTCCTCCAGGACGGTCCCGTCCTCGCGGAGCGCGAAAAGCTCCTCGTACTCGGCGCCCTGCAGCACGCCGATCACGCACCAGGTGACGTGGTCGTGGATCGGGGTGATCTGCCCGGGCCGCCAGACCAGCCCGACGACCGAGAAGGAGCCGTCCGGTTCGGCATGGATCAGATGCTGCTGGTAAGCCGAGGGATCACCCTCCCGCTCGGCCGGGGTGAGGATGCCCGGCCCGGGCAGGTGACGGCGCATGGCCCGCGCCACCCGCCGGGAGGTCTGGTCCCAGTCGCCGCGCTGCCGGACGGCCCGGCGCAGGGCCGAGAAGGCCGGCCGGGCACCGGCTGGCCGAGTCCGGCGCCGGCGCGGCGCTCCCTCCCCGGGGTGGGACGAGGGCGGGAACGGTGGCGAGTGGCATCGGTCACCTCCTGGGAGCTGCGGCTGACCGCTGCGCGGTGAGCGGCCTACCCCTCCACGGTAAGGAAGCCGGACCCATTAGCGCCAATGCCAAAGAACTCGGCGATTCATCGAGCAGACTGATAGATCATTCGCGGGGCGCCGCCTCTGCGGGGGCCTGGACCCCCTCGGCCGGTGGCCCCCCGGCCGGTGGCCTCTCGGCCGGGACCCACCGCGCCGCCAGCTGGCTGATCCGCGCGGCCGACTCGGCGGGCGCCCGGCCCTGGCCCACCGCCACGCCCAGCAGGTAGGCGGTCAGCGGGGCGGCGGGACGGGCCACGCCGTGCGCGACGTCGCGGGCCAGGTCGAGGACCAGCCGCGGGTCCAGGGCGGCCGGATCCAGGCCCAGCTCGCGGCAGACCGCCGCGGCCCACTCGTCCAGCGTGTTCACCGGGTTGCCTCCTGTTCGCTCCGGGCCCGGGCGGCCCAGTCTCGCGCCCGGCGCAGATCACCGGCGGTGTCGCAGTCGAGCCAGGGCGGGTGGCTCCCCCGGCACCGTCTCGTCGGGCAGCAGCACCGGATCCAGCGGGCCGAGCAGCCCGCCCAGTGAGCTCCCCCGGTACCGGCCCAGGGCGCCCCGCAGCCCCGCCGCGGCCCAGCCAGCTGGCCAGCCACTGCGGGCGCGCGGCATCGTCCAGCAGTACCACGCCGGGGACCTCCGGGGCAGCCAGCGCCGTGAGCAGCCGGGTGACGTGCGCCGGCCGCAGGAACGGCAGGTCAGCCGCGAGCCAGGACGACGGCGGGCGCGGACACCTCGGCCAGCCCGCAGGCCAGCGCGGCGACCGGCCCGCGGCCCGGCGGTTCCTCCCGGGCGTACGTGATCCGCCCCGGGGCGCCCGGGTTGAGGTCACCAGGGCCCAGGCCACCAGTTCCCGGGCGGAGCGCGGCCGGGCGCTGCGGGCCGACCACGACGATCCGGTCCGCCCCGGCCGAGGTCACCGCGGACACGACCGAGCCGAGCAGGGTCTGCCCGCCGACGATGAGCCCCGGCTTGTCCGTCCCGCCCAGCCGGGTGCTGCGGCCGCCGGCCAGCACGACCGCGTCGAACACCTGCGGGTACGCGGGCACGGGCCCTCCCGGTCAGCCGCCGATCGCGGACATCGGCCGGTCGGGTTGCAGGAACGACGGGTCGTCGATGCCGTGCCCGGCACGCTTGGCCGCCACCGCCCGCCGCCATCGGGCGGCCAGCTCATCGTCGCTCGCCCCGCGCGCGCATCGGGCCGCGCAGATCGCTCTCCTCGCGGGCGAACAGGCAGTTGCGGATCTGGCCGTCGGCGGTCAGCCGTACCCGGTCGCAGGCCGCCGCAGAATGGCCGGGTCACCGAGCCGATCACGCCGACTCGCTGCGGGCCCCCGTCGACCAGGAATGTCTCGGCGGGCGCGGAGCCGCGGCCGGCCGGGTCATCTGGCGTCAGCACGAACTCCTCCGACAGCAGCGCGCAGATCTCGTCGGCGGTCACCATGCTGCTCTCGCCGCCAGCCGTGCTGCGCGTCGAGCGGCATCTGCTCGATGAAGCGAAGCTGGTAACCGTGCGCCAGGCAGAAGCGCAGCAGCGCCGGGGCCTCGTCGTCGTTGACGCCGCGCATCAGCACGGTGTTGACCTTGACCGGGGCCAGGCCGGTCGCGGCGGCGGCGGCCAGGCCGTCGAGCACGTCCGGCTAGCCGGTCACGCTTGGCGAGCACGCGGAATGTCTCCGGGCGCAACGTGTCGAGCGATACGTTGATCCGGTCGAGACCGGCCGCCTGCAGCGGGCCGACCAGCCTGGCCAGCCCGATGCCGTTCGTGGTGAGCGAGATCTCCGGGCGGGGATCAAGCGCGGCCGTGCGCGCGACGATGGCGGCGAGGCCGCGCCGCAGCAGCGGCTCGCCGCCGGTGAAGCGGACTTCACGGATGCCGAGCCTCGCCACCCCGATCCGGACCAGCCGGACGACCTCGTCGTCGGTCAGCACAGACTCCCTGGGCAGCCAGTCCAGCCCTTCCGCCGGCATGCAGTACGTGCACCGGAGGTTGCACCGGTCGGTCAGGGATACCCTCAGGTCGGTCGCGATACGGCCGAACGAGTCGGCGAGAGCATGGAAGTCGGCGGGAACGGGATCTCACCACCTTTCATCTGCGGGGCGAAACGCCCACATGGTCACCCAGCCTACGTTGCGTCGCACGTGTCCACCGATCGGCTGACCCCGGCCTGGCCGGCCAGGCGACGCGCGGCCCGCACCGCCGGGCTCATTCTCTGATCATGACAGCAGCATCGCCGTCCGTCCGGGTCCGCGGGCTCCGCAAGGTGTACCGGCCTGACCGCTACCGCGAGGTGGCCGCGCTAAACGGCCTGGACCTTGACATCGGCACCGGAGGGCGGGCGTGCTGGCCGAGCGGCAGCGGCTGTCCGGGGAGATCCACGACACCGTGGCCCAGGGGTTCACCAGCATCATCATGCTGCTCCAGGCGGCGGACGCGGACGTGGACCGGGAGCCGGCCGCGGCCCGCGGGCATCTCGCGCTGGCCCTGCAGACCGCCCGGGAGAACCTGGCTGAGGCCCGGGCCCTGGTGGCCGCGCTGGCCCCGGCCGGCCTGGAACCCGGCGCGCTGGACGGCGCGCTGCGCAGGCTGACCGACGCCGTGCCCGGGCGCCTGGGCCCCGCCGGCCAGCTTCGAGGTGACCGGCCCGGCTGTGCCGCTGACCAGGCCCGCCGAGGTCATGCTGCTCCGCGTCGGCCAGGAGGCGCTGGCCAACGTGCGCCAGCACGCCCAGGCCCGGCAGGTGCAGGTCCGCCTGCAGTACGGGGAGAAACAGGTCGGCCTGGAGGTCACCGACGACGGGGTGGGCTTCGATCCCGGGCAGCCCGGCGGCGGCTACGGCCTGCCCGGCATGCGGGCCCGGGCCGAGGAGGCCGGCGGGCGGCTCGAGGTGCGCAGCTCGCCGGGTGGCGGGACCACGGTGAGCGTCGTGTCCCGGTGGATGCCCCCGGCGCCCAGGCGGGGACGCCATGAGCACCGGGGCCTTCCCGGCGGGGCCCGGCCCGGTGCGGGTCCTCGTTGCGGATGATCATCCGGTAGTGCGGCCGGCCTGCGCGCGCTGCTGAGCGCCGAGCCCGGGCTGGCGGTCGTCGCCGAGGCGGCCTCGGGTGAGGAGACGGTGCTCATGGCCTGTCAGCAGCAGCCGGACGTGGTGCTGATGGATCTGCGGATGCCGGGCGCGGGCGGGCTGGCCGCGATCCGGGAGCTGTCCGCGGAGCAGCCCGGCGTCCGGGTCGTGGTGCTCACCACCTACGACAGCGACGCCGACATCCTGCCCGCCGTGGAGGCCGGCGCCGCCGGGTACCTGCTGAAGGACACGCCGCGGGACACCCTGGTCGGCGCGATCTTCGCGGCGGCGCGGGGCGAGACGGTGCTGGCCCCGTCGGTGGCCGGGCGGCTGGTGAACCGGCTGCGGGCCGCCCGCCGGAGGCGCCCGCCGCGCGCGAGACGCTGTCCGCGCGGGAGACCGAGGTGCTGGTCCTGGCGGGCCACGGGCTGACCAACGCGCAGATCGGCCGGGAGCTGTTCGTGAGCGAGGCCACGGTGAAGACGCACCTGCTCCGGGCCTACGCCAAGCTCGGGGTGTCCGGCCGGACCGCCGCCGTCACCCGGGCCATGGAACTCGGCATGCTCCCGTCCCCGGGCCGCCGCTGAACGGCGGCGTTGTCGATCCGCCCGGCGATCCGCCGGTGTCCGGGGTGCGTCCGCCGGGCGTCCCCGTCCCGAAGCACTATCGGGACAGCCGAGATGTCTGCCTATCCAGTGGCTAAAATAGGAGTTCGCCCTCGCCCGGGGAGGCAACGATAGGGTCGTGCTTGTGGAGACTGCTATCTGGCTCGATCAGCTCAACGCCACGGAACGCGCTGAGCTCGTCCGCGGTGCGGGTGTCATCCCGGAGCCGCGTCCGGATCTGCTCATCATCGGCGGGGGGATCGCCGGGGTAGCGACCGCGGCCGCATGCCACCAGGCGGGCCTCGGGTCCGTCCTGCTCATCGAGGCCGGCCACCTGGGCGCCGGGGCCACCGGCGGGGCCGCCGGGCTGCTGACCCCGGAGATCCACGAGTGGAGCGACCCGGAGCCGTTCGTGGACCTCGCCCGGGCCAGCCTGGGCCAGTGGGCCGAGCTGGAGGAAACCTCTCCCGGCGGAGTCGGGCTGGTGGACGTGGACTGGATCGGGCTGTCCCCCGATCCCGGCGCCCTGGCCCCGCACCAGTCGCCCGCAGTGGAATGGCTGGAGCCCGACTACGTGGCCAGGCTCATCCCCGGGCTCGCGCTGCCCATGGCGGGCGCGCTCATCCATCACCAGGGGCGGGTCAACCCGCTGCGCTCGCTGGCCCGGCTGTCCGCCACCCTGCCCGCGGTGGCCACCGGGGTGGCCGCCACCGGGGTCACGGTCCGGGGCGACCGGATCGTGAGCGTGGACACGACCGCCGGCCGGATCCAGCCGGGCGCGGTGGTCTTCGCCACCGGGCTGCCGCCAGTGCTGGACGGCCTGGACATCGACGTGCCCTGGGAGCAGGTCAAGGGCCATCTGCTGGTCACCGAGCCGACACCGGTGCGGCTGCCGGGCATCGTGGCGCCGGTCGCGACCCAGCTGGAAGACGGGCGGCTGCTCGTCGGCGGGACCTTCGACATGGGCGACGAGAGCCCGGTGGTCCGGCGGGAAATCATCGACAGCATCCTGGCCGGCCTGTACGCCACCCTGCCCCAGCTGCAGGGGCTGCGCGCCGACTACACCTGGTGCTGCTTCCGGCCCCGGCATCCCGACGGGCTCCCGGTCATCGACCGGATCCACGGTCTCGGCAACGCCTGGCTGACCTCCGGCCACTACCGCACGGGAATCCTGCTCGCCCCGGTGACCGCCCAGGCGCTGGTCCGCTGGATCAGCTCGGATCAGCCGCCGGCCGAGGCGCCGGCCTGGAGCAGCGAGCGGTTCGCCGGCCGCGGCCTGACCGGCCGCTGACCGCTCACCGTGGCGTCGTGACCGTGCGCCGGTCGTCGGGCAGCCGGCGGGTCAGCCCGCTGCGGTCCAGGTGCTCCAGCAGCGGGATCGCCACCCGGCGGGTGGTGTGCAGCACCTGCCGGGCCTCGGCCGCGGTGAACGGCCCGGGCAGCCCGGACAGGATGCGGGCCGCCTCGCGGTCCGCGCCCGGTGCCAGGACGATCTGATCGGCCACCCGCAGCAGCAGCCCGGCCCGGGCCGCCGCGGCCAGCGACCGGCTGTCCAGCCCGAGCTCGCGGAGCCGGCCGGCCTCAGGTGCGGCGAACGGCTGCCCGTCCAGGTCGTCGCGGAGCAGCCGCACCGCGGTCAGCACGCGGTCCGGCAGGGCCGGGCCGCTCCCCGCTGCCCTCCGGCACCACCGACCCGGCCCGCACCGCCAGCGGCGGAGCGGCGAGCCGCTCGACCAGCTGCCGGGTGGGCAGTCCCAGCTCGGCCCGGGCCGCCTCGAGCGGCAGGCCCGGCGCCAGCGGCTCGCGCTGGGCATGCGCGGCGACACTGTCCCTGAGCTGCCGGCCCAGCTCCGCCCAGCGTTCCGGGTCGGCCAGCCAGTCACCCCCGACGGAGGCGGGCAGCTCGGCCAGCCCCATGGCCCGCAGGGCGGCGGCGCGCAGCAGCCCGTGGCGCCGCAGCAGGTCGGCGGCGGCAGGCGGGACGGGCCAGGCGGCGAGCTCCCGGCCGGCCGCGGCGGCCTCCCCCCGGCGGCGGAACGCGGGCGGGCCCACATCCAGCACGGTCGCGCCCACCAGCGGCGGCCACGACGGCCGGGCCTGGCCGGTCACCGGCCCGGCACCCGTGCCCGTGCCCGGGTCAGCGAAGGCCGCCGCGGCTGACCCCGGATCACGGAGCAGCAGCCGGTCACCGAC
This sequence comes from uncultured Actinomycetes bacterium, assembly GCA_963720645.1. Taxonomy (GTDB): domain Bacteria; phylum Actinomycetota; class Actinomycetes; order Streptosporangiales; family Streptosporangiaceae; genus RYN-230. The sequence continues at coordinate 24,602 of CAVRFX010000006.1, forward strand.
GTGCAGCGGCAGCGGCCCGTCCAGGGTGAGCCGGGCGACGAGGCCGCCGAGCGGACGCAGCCTCGCGGCGGTCCGCGCCGAGCCCACGTGCACGGTGAGCTGCCGGGGCGGCCGGCCACCGGCCGCCGCGAGGCGCACGTCCACCGTGGCGGCCAGCGTCCACCGGCCCGGGGTGATCAGCGCCATGCCGCGCGCCGGGGTCACCCGCTCCGCCCCGCGCAGGTTCAGTGCCACCCGGGCCACCCCGCTCACCTGGGTGGCGGCCTGTTTCAGCGTCTCGATGCCCCGCACCCGCACCGGCTCCATCGAGGGAGCCAGCAGCAGTTCCTGCTTGGCGCGGAGGGTGCCGGCCGGGAGGGTGCCGGTCACGACGGTGCCGCTCCCCCTGACCCGGAACGCCCGGTCCACCCACAGCCGGACCGGGGCGGCCGGATCGGGATGCGGCAGGCGGGCCGCCAGCCGGTCCAGCGCCACGCGGAGCGCAGGCAGGCCCAGCCCGGTGCGGGCACTGACCGCGACCGCCTCCACCTCCCCCAGGCTGCTCGCGGCGAGCCTGGCCAGCGCCTGGCTGCGGGCATCCTCCGGGGCGGCCAGGTCGGAGCGGGTCACGGCGAGCAGGCCGTGGCTGATGCCCAGCGCGTGCACCGCGGCCAGGTGCTCCTCCGACTGGGGCATCCAGCCCTCGTCGGCCGCCACGGTGAACAGGACCGCGGGCACGGCGCCCACCCCGGCCAGCATGTTGGGCACGAACCGTTCGTGCCCGGGCACGTCCACGAACGCGACCTGCCGCCCGCTGGGCAGCGTCATCCAGGCGAAGCCCAGGTCAATGGTGAGACCACGGCGCCGTTCCTCGGCCCAGCGATCAGGCTCCATCCCGGTCAGGGCCCGGACCAGGGTGGATTTCCCGTGGTCAACATGCCCGGCAGTGGCTATGACCTGCATGGAGCCGCGGTCCCGGGGGGGCGCGCAGCGAGCCGTCGCCGGCCTGCCTGCACCAGACCTGAGTTCACGCAGCGACCTTACCCGGCGCGATTTCCCCTCCCCGGGGGTGTATCGCATAAAGGCCGGCGGCTCGGGTAGTTGGCGCGCGCGGGATGAAAACCCCTGCTGGACCGTTTGAGGGAGTGATCGAAATGGCCGGGATGCTGCGCGTTCCCCGGACCCGGGGCGCTTTGAGTGGCGCTCTTCTTGTCTTGCTCGGACTATGGGGCGGCCTGGTCGCGTTCGTCGGGCCGTACTTCCACTTCGCCTATACCCCCGGTACCGCCTGGACGTACACCTCCGGCCGGCTGTGGCTGGAGATCCTGCCCGGCATCGCGACCGTGCTCGGCGGCCTCATCCTGCTGGCCAGCCGGGTCCGGCCGGTGGCGATGTTCGGTGCCTGGCTGGCCGCGCTCGGCGGCGCCTGGTTCGCGGTGGGCCGCGTGCTCAGCCCAGCCTGGAACTCCCACGGCGCGGTGGCCCTGGGCACGCCCATCGGCGGCACCCTGCACCGGGCGCTGGTGGAACTCTGCTACTTCACCGGCCTGGGCGTCATCATCGTGTTCCTGGCTGCGCTGTCGATCGGCCGGCTGACGGTGATCGGGGTCCGGGACGCGCGGCTCAGCGAGCAGGAGGCCGCGGACGAGGCCCCCGTGACCGAGCCGGCCGCACCCGCCGCGGACCCGGTGGTCTACGAGCGGCCCGCGGGTGAGCGAACCGCGGGTGAGCGAACCGAGGTCGCGCGGGACGCAGAGGTCCCGGCGGGCGAGGACACCGCCACCCGGACCCCGGTCAGCCCGGGAAGCCAGCCGTAACGCGGCCAGCCCACCCCGGGCGGCAGCCCCGGCCACCCACCAGCGTGCACGGGCCCGGCCCGCGAGCCAGTCTCGCGGGCCGGGCCCGTCCGTGCTTCCCGGCCCGCGGACGCTGAGATGCGGGACGGGAAGAACTCCACGGCCCGGCACGGGAATGAGAATACGCACGCGGAGCCTTCTGATTAGAGAAGTGACGAGCAGGGGGAATGCATGAGCATGACACCCGCCGCCGAGCTGGCCGCAGCCCGGACACGGTGGCCGCTTTGGTCAATCCGCCCCGTGGGGCCCGGCAAGGGAACGGGCTTCACCGCGCGCCGTCACGGCGCCGGCGGATTAGACGATCTGTGGGCCCCCAGCCTCGTCGCGCTGGAAGATCAGCTCCGTGAATACCGGAAGGTCGCGCCGCACCCGTCAGGCTGACTCGCGCTCCGGGTGAGTCGCGCTGAAATGCAGCGGGAAATGCGGGTCGCGGCAGCGGTGGTAACGCAGTGCCCCGCACAGCGGGCAGTTCCGGGCCCGCACGGCCGGATCCAGGTGGGCCCGGTCGTCGGCGCTCAGCCGCACCGCGTACGGCTCGTCCCCATCGCGCCGCTGCGCGGCGCGCCGGGCCAGCTCACGCAGGAACCCCTGGCCACATGCCTCACACTGGCCGCAACGGCAGCCCTGGTACCAGGCCAGGAACGATCCATGGGGTGGGGGCGCCGGCGGAAGATCCCGCCACTGTCCCGGATCACCGGACATCTGCGACACGCAGATGAGGTTACCTCCGCCTGACCACCTCCGCCTCCGGCCCGGCCGCCGGGCCCGGCCCGGCGGCACGCGCTGCGCCTCCTCCCGGCCGGTCTCCGCATCATGACAGCAAATCCCGGATTGCCTGGATTGTCCATGTCTGTCCCGGGAGGCGGAATGGCCCTTAAGTGAATCGGGGGTCCCCGGAAAACTCCCGCATATTACTCCTGGGAAATATCACCTCATGCCGGAAATGCTCGTTATGATCGCGCGATGGCCGGGCAATGGGCGGGGAGGCCTTCCGCACCGGCGGAGCACCGGAGGCCCTCGGGGCCAGCACGAGAGGAAGCCTGATGACGACGGAGCGACCCGCCGCAGCGATCGTGGGAATCCCGCCCCAGCCCGCCGCCCGCCTCGAGCCCAATGCCATCGGCGTCGCCCAGGACACGGTCATCGGCATGGCCTCGTCCGCGCCCGCGGCCACGGTGGGGCTGTCCCTGGCCGCGCTGGCCGCGGCGACCGCGTACGGCAGCGGCCCGATCCTGATTCTCACCGCGATCCCCATGCTCATCATCGCCAACGCGTACCGCCGGCTGAACATGTGGAACGCCAACTGCGGCGCGTCCTTCGAATGGGTCGGCCGGGCCATCAACCCGTACCTGGGCTTCCTCACCGGCTGGCTGATGATCTCCGCGTACATCATCGGGACCGTGGCCGAGGTCCTGCTGCTCGGGCCGTCGGTCCTGGCCGTGTTCGGCTCCAGCTCCACCAGCACCTGGCAGTACATCGCGATCGGCGCCGCCGTCGGGATCGTCATGCTGGTCATCGCCGTGGTCGGCATCAAGATCACGGCGAGGGCCCAGGTCACGATGGCGCTCGTCGAGTACCTCATCCTGATCGGGCTGGCCGTGGCCGGGCTGGTGTTCGTGCTCAGCCACCACCCGGGCACCGTCCCCATCACCAGGGGCTGGTTCAGCGTCTCCGGGATCAACGGAAAGGGCAGCGCGGTAGCCGGATTCCTGGTCGCGGTGTTCGTCTACGGCGGCTGGGACGGCACCCTGTACGTGAACGAGGAAGTCAAGCACCGGCGGACCAACCCGGGCAAGGCCGCGATCCTGGCCGTCGGCCTGCTGGCCATCATCTACACCGTCTCGCAGCTCGGCTTCCAGGGCGTGATCTCGCCCAAGAAGCTGCAGGCCGCCTCGGAGAACGGCACCGCGCTCGTCACCGTGGCCCAGGCGCTGGGCGGCGGGTTCTGGGCCAAGGCGATGGCCCTGTCCATCGCCCTGTCGGTGATCGCCACCACCGGCACCGGCATCGTGCTCAGCGCCCGGATCGTCTACGGGATGGCCAGCTACCGGGCGCTGCCCGAGTTCCTGGCCAACGTATCCCGCCGCTGGTACACCCCGGTCGCCGCCAGCATCATTGTGGGCCTGCTCATCGTAGGGCTCAGCACCGTGTACTACCTCGCCACCTCGGTGCAGAACGCGTTCTACGACGTGATCGACGTGACAGGGCTGCTGTTCTCCATCTTCTACATCCTGACCGCGCTCGCCACCATGGTGTATTACCGGCGCCGCGTGTTCAGCAGCGCCTGGGACGCGCTGATCCTGGGCCTGCTGCCGCTCGGCGCGGCCGTGTTCCTGGGCTGGATCCTGGCCAAGTCACTCGTGGCCGCCCCGTCCTCGCAGGTCTGGTCGCTGGTCGGCATCGTGATCGCCGGCGTGCTGCTGATGTTCTCAGCCCGGTTCATCCTCCAGTCGCCGTTCTTCCGGATGCGGCGGGAGAGCGACACCGCCCGGCACTGAGCCCGCGCCCGGCGGGCCACCAGGAGGCCGATGCCGCCGGTGGCTCCGCTGACCGTCCGCCGCTGACCGTCCGCCGCGCGCTGACCGTGCCATCGCGCCGGACAGCCGGCCCAGTACCAGCGCCGGCGACAACCCGGGTACCGCCGGCCAGCTACGGCGGCCGGAGAACTAGCGGAGGGTGCCGGCCGGCCTGGCCTCCCAGGTGGCCCACAGCGGCCGGTAGCCCTGCTGGCTCCAGAACGGCCCGGACAGCGGGTTGGCCTGCTCGTAGTGCAGCAGCATGACCGCCACCCCGGATTCGTCCGCGGCCTGGTGGAGCTGCCCGGTCAGCGCCGCGGCGACCCCGCGGCCCCGCTCGCCCGGCAGGACATCCATCAGCTCGAGGTAAGCCACCGGCTGCGCGCGCACCAGCGGGGCGATCCAGCCCGCGAGCTCCGGCCGCTCGGCGTAGAGCAGGCCGATGGATGTCCCGGCCCGCTCGGCCAGCCACACCCAGGGGTCCGGGGCGGCCAGCACCGCGGCTGCCTCGTGGCGCAGCGCGGCTGGTGTCCCGGGCCGCTCGATCACGGTGCCGAAGTGGGCGTCGTAGCGGATCGTCTCCAGGCCGAGCCGGACGACCTCATCCAGGTCCGCGGGCCCGGCCTGGCGGATCCGCACGCCGGATTCCACCGGCACCGCGATCGCGGCACGGCGCCCGGCGGTGCGGGCCGCGATGACCGCGCGCGGGGCCAGCCCGTGCCGCAGGAGGGGCCTGGGCCCATCGATGTCCCGGGCAGGCCACGTGATCACGGCGGCGGTGTCCTCCTCCGCCGCCTCTGGCACGGTAGCCAGATGATCGCGCCACCGGGCCAGCAGCTCATCCAGGGCCCCGGCCGTGTCCGGCCCCGGGACCTGCGGTGTGAGCTGGAAGCGGCGGACCGCCCCCCAGGTCAGCTCCAGCGATCCAGGCTCCCCGGCCCAGTGCTCGCAGATGCCCAGCGCGGCTGTCGAGCCGTCCGGGCGGGTGACGGCCAGGTCCGCGCCGCACCCGGGGGGAACCGGCGGCCCCGGCAGCAGGGGGTCGATCGCGGCCAGCCTCGTGGCGGCCTGCTCACTGACGGCGCTGGCGCCGTCTGCTGTGACTGGCGGCATGAGTGACCTCCACGTGTGTTGTGCCTGCGGATCGGCGCATCCCGGAGCGGGGCGTCACGTCAACGCCGTGACCGCCCCGATGATGACGGCGTACAGGACATGCCATTGCGGCGACTGGAACCCGGCCCGGGTCAGCAGGCGCATGGCCCGGCGCCTCGTGCGGGCCTTGCCCCGGCGGCTGCCGACGAGGGTAGGCAGGTACAGCGGCGAGAACTGGTCGACCAGGACCAGGCGCCCCCCGGGGGCCATCACCCGGGCGCACTCCCGCAGGCCAGCCTCCTGGTCAGCCCAGTGATCGAAAGACGTGGTGCTGACCACCAGGTCGAACACGCCGTCCGGCCCGGGCAGGTGCTCCGCGGTGGCGGCCCGGAAACGGGCCCGGGGGTCAGCGGTCAACTCCTGGGCCACCCGGATCATCGGCGCGGCGGCGTCCACGCCGACCAGCTCCACGGCGTCCGGGGCGCGGGCGGCCAGCTGGCGGAGCAGGTAGCCGGTCCCGCACCCGACGTCCAGCACCCGGCGCGGCGCGGGCACCTGGGCCAGCGCGAGGTCCGCGGTACGGTCGGAGATCTCGTGGTGGAGCCGGCCACGCCAGCCCTCCTCATAGCCTTCAGCGCGCTCAGCGAACGCGGCCACATCACGATCCCGGGGCATACCCCAATCCTCGCATTGCGCCCGTCCCGGAGCAGGCTAGTTAGCGTCCGGGCTTCTCACACCCGGAAGGTGCCCCAGCGGGGCACGGTGCGGACCAGGCCCTCGGCAGTCAGGCTGCGCAGGACCCGGGTCACCGTTGCCTGGGAAACGCCGTAGTGCTCAGCCAGCGCGACGGTAGTCGGCAGCGCCTCGTCAACCTCCCACTCGCCAGCCGCGATCCGCCGCCGCAGGTCAGCGGCAACACGCTCGCCCGGCCGCTCCGGTGTTCGTGGCACATCTTGATCATTCCCACTCGTGATCGCCATGCGCGACCTGCACGCTCTGCATCGCTTGAGTCTGTTAAGTCACTTGCCCTACCCTTGCCGGAAGGGATTGCTGACCAGCGCGCTCGAGCCCACACCGGAAGGCAGACGATGACCCCGGAGAACGATCATGACGACGCGACGGCCCTACGCGACTTGCGGGCCGACTTCCCGCACCTGGACATCTCGATCGAGTTCCTGGCCACCTACCGCGCCTGGTCGGCGCGCGGCCGCGACGGGCGCAGTCCCTGGCTGGTGTTAAGCACGGACCTCGACCGCTTCCGCCAGACACTCGACCGCGCTGACTGGCAGTTCTGATCCAGGCTCGTCAGCCGCCCGCGCCGGCTGGACGCGGGGCCGGCCACCGGCCGCGCCGTCTTGACAGCGGCATCTCTCTCTGTACCCTTGTCTTATGACTATAGGTAAAGGGACTAGCGACCCGGCGGGCGGGTCTGTGCCGCCGATCGAGTTCCGGCTCGACCCCGGGTCCGGCGTGCCGACCTACCTGCAGCTGGTCCATCAGGTGGAACACGCGCTGCGGCTGGGCTACCTCAAGCCCGGTGACCAGCTGCCCAAAGTCCGGGACGTGGTCGCCTCGCTGGCCATCAACCCGAACACGGTGCTCAAGGCCTACCGCGAGCTGGACACCAAGGGCCTCACGTCCGGCCGGCCCGGCCAGGGCACGTTCATCCAGGCCACGCTGAACCAGGTCGCGCTGCCCGAGCTGACCACGCTGCACCGCTCCCTGCTCGGCTGGCTGGCCACGGCCGACGCGGCCGGGCTGGACGAGGACGGCATCGTGGCGCTGTTCACCAGTGCGCTGCGGGATTTCCGTGAGCGCCGCAGCGGAACGGAGGGAGTGGCATGAACGTCATCGAAGCCAGCAGCCTGGGCAAGCGTTACGGCAGTACCTGGGCGCTGCGCGAGTGCACCGTGGCGATCCCGGCCGGGCACGTGGCCGCGCTGGTCGGCCCGAACGGCGCTGGCAAGAGCACCCTGCTGAACCTCGCGGTCGGCCTGGCCGCACCGACCGCCGGCGTCGTCACCGTGCTCGGCGGCCAGACCGCCGGGTCACCCGCCGCGCTGGACGGTGTCGCGTTCGTGGCCCAGGACACGCCGCTGTACAAGAACATGTCGGTCGCTGACCTGCTGCACCTGATCCGCAACCTGAACCGGCGCTTCGACCAGCGTTACGCCCAGTCCCGGCTGGGCGAGCTGGGCATCCCGGAGAAGCGCAAGGCCGGCCAGCTGTCCGGCGGCCAGCAGGCGCAGCTCGCGCTGACCCTGGCGCTGGCCCGGCGGCCCCGGCTGCTGGTGCTGGACGAGCCGATGGCGATGCTCGACCCGGTCGCCCGGCACGACTTCATGGCCACGGTGATGACCGCGGTGGCCGGGGAGGGGGAAGGGGAGGTGGGCGGGGTGTCCGTGGTGCTGTCCTCGCACGTCCTCGCCGAGCTGGAGCGGGTGGCCGACTACCTCGTCCTGCTGTCGCAGGGGCGGGTCCAGGTGGCCGGCGAGGTCGACGGCCTCCTCGCCAGCCACCGGGTGCTGACCGGGCCGGCCGCCGAGGCTGGCGCGCAGGCCGGGCGGCTGAACGTGGTGCACGCCCGGCGGGGCGGGGCGCAGGCCCACCTGCTGGTCCGGATGAAGGGAACGGCCGACCCGGTGCCGTCCGGCTGGGACGCGCATCCGGTCAGCCTGGAAGAACTTACCCTGGCCTACCTGCGTGAGCCCGGCGCCGGGGCGCTACCCGGCCCGGCCCGCGGCCGGCCTGCGCCGCTTGAATCTGTCGAACCGTCGGAGGTGACGCGATGACCGCGCTGACCACGCCCGCCCGCTCGGAGCACGACGCCGGCCTGCGGCCGGTGCCCTGGCCGCGGATGGCCTGGGTCACCTGGCGGCAGCACCGGGCCGCGCTGGCCGGCGTGGCCGTGCTGCTGGCCGCGCTGGCGGTGTACCTGTGGCTCGCCGGCCTTCAGATACACCACGCCTACGCGACCGACTGCCACCCGGCAAGCTCATTCGCCTGCGGCATTAACTTCAGCGGCAGATACGGAACCACCGGGATTGTCACCAGCATCTTTCTGCAGGCGGTGCCGGTGCTGATCGGGGCGTTCGCCGGGGCGCCGGTGCTGGCCCGGGAGCTGGAGACCGGGACCTTCCGGTTCGCCTGGACGCAGGGCATCGGCCGGTGGCGCTGGACGCTCGCCAAGCTGGTGCTGCTCGCGGTGGCGGTGACCGCCGTAGCCGGGGCGTTCAGCGTGCTGTATTCCTGGTACAACCGGCCGTTCTTCGCCTCGGGCTATGCGATCCCGTTCTCTACTCGCGTGTTCGACCTGGGCGAGGTCGCGTTCGCCGCCTGGACGCTGGCCGCCTTCTCGGTCGGCGCCCTGGCCGGGATGCTCATCCGCCGGGTCGTCCCCGCGATCGCCGCCACCCTGGCCGCCTACGCCGGGCTCGCCCTCGCGACCGCGGGGTACCTGCGCCAGCACTACATGACACCGCTGCTCACCAGCCACCCCAACCTGCCTGGTTCCGCGTGGAGCGTGAGCCAGTGGTACACGAAGGGCGGCAAGTTCGCGTTCCCCGCCCAGGGCTCCCAGCTAGTCAGGGTGGTCTCGCAGCTCTGCCCGCCGAGGATTGGGACCTCCAATGGCTCGCCCGCGCAGTGCCTCTCCCGGCACGGCTACACGGCATGGACCAGCTATCAGCCGGGCAGCCGGTTCTGGCCTTTCCAGTGGATCGAGGGCGGCTGGTTGTTGGCCCTGTCGGTGGTACTGATTGCCGTGACCGTCTGGCTGGTCCGCCACCGCGCGGCCTGAACCGCCGCAGCAGGACGTGCGCCAGATGGCAGGGGCAGCCCCCTGATCACCCGGGCCGGCGGCGGCCGGCTCCGCGGCGGAGCGCCGGCCGTCAGCGATATCAGCAGTAGAGGGAGCCCGGGCCATTACCCCAGGAACAGGAGTCCTTCCAGGTCCCGGCGGAATTATGCAGCTTGGCCTTGTCCCCGGTGTTGTTCCACACATACCAGCTGCGGCCCCAGTACCGGTCGGCCGACGTGTTTGTTCCCTTGCCCGTGTGAATGCGGACTTTCCGGCCCGCCCCCAGCGTGAAGCGGCCGAACGTGTAGACGTGGCCCGCCAGGTCCTCCACCGTCCAGCCGGTGAGATTACGGCTGGTGGTGCCGACATTCTTGAGGGTCACGTACTCCGCGTTCAGGCTGCTGTTGCTGCCGGTGTCCCTTCCGGGGGAATTGTACTGAATCAGCCGGAATTGTATCTGGCTCGTCGTCGCCGCCTGCGCGTCAGCCGCGAATGGGAGCACCAGCGCCGCCGACCCTAGAAGAGCAGCGAGCACGGCATTGAAACGCATAGATCCCCCCGCAATGAATGAAGTCATCGATTGACCGGAAAATGACCGGGAGCCGTGGAGGAGCTTACCTGCGGCAGCATCCTCGCGCCAGCCTGGGCCGCCGGACGGCGGCATCGCGGGATGGCCGCTGGGGAGGCGGCGGAGGCGGACGGGAATCGAACCCGCCAGCGACGCAGCGCATCGCTCACCGGTTTTGAAGACCGGGAGGGCCACCAGGCACCCAGACGCCTCCGGGGCTGACCTTATCCGGGCGCAGGCCTTATCCGGCGTAGAGGGTCTCGATGTCGTCGGAGTACTTCGCGTGCACCACGCGCCGCCTGAGCTTGAGCGTCGGGGTGAGCTCCTCGCTTTCGGCGGTCCACTCCACCGGCAGCAGTCGCCAGCGCTTGACCTGCTGCACCCGGGCCAGGTGCTGGTTGGCCGCCGCCACGGCCTGCTCGACCTCCGCCAGCACCACCGGGTTCTGGGCCAGTGCCGCCAGCGACTCGGCCTCGATGCCCCGCGCCCGGGCCCAGGCCGGGGCGACCTCGGCATCCAGCGTGAGCAGCGCGACCACGTACGGCCGCCGGTCCCCGTAGGCCAGCGCCTGGCCGATGAGAGGGTGGGCCACCAGCAGGTTCTCGACGGCGGCGGGCGGCACGTTCTCCCCGCCCGCCGTGATGATGAGCTCCTTCTTGCGGTCCACGATGGACAGGAACCCATCGTCGTCCAGGTGGCCGATGTCGCCGGTGTGCAGCCACCCGTCGGCATCGATCAGCGCGGCGGTCAGGTCGGGCCGGTTCAGGTACCCGGGCGTGTTCAGCGGGCCCCGGGTGAGGATCTCACCGTCCTCGGCGATCAGGATCTCGGTGCCCGCGAAGGCCCGCCCTACCGTCCCGAGTCGGAACTCGGTCACGGTGTTGGAGGTGAACGCGCCGGTCGTCTCGGTCATCCCGTAGATGTCCAGGATCCTCATGCCGAGCCCGGCGAAGAAGGCGCCCACCTCGGGCGGGAGCGGCGCCGCGGCGCTGGAGACCACGTGCGCCTCGCCCAGCCCCAGCAGGGACCGGATCGGGGCGAGTACCTGCTCATCGGCCCGGCTGAAGGCCTCGGCGAGCTCGGCCGGCGTCGTCCGGCCATGCTGGGTGCTCTCCACGTACCGGCGGCCGATGTCCATGGCCTGCTGCACCGCGGCCCGCCGGTCCGGGTCGGCCTCGGCGGCCAGCAAGGCCTGGATCCCGGCCTTGATCTTCTCCCAGACCCGCGGTACGCCGAAGAAGGCGGTCGGGCGCACCTCCCCCACGGCCCGCACGAGCTGCTGGGGGTCCGGGCAGAAATTCACGTGCCCGGCCGTGCTGATCGGCAGGTAGATGCTGAACATGCGCTCCGCGATGTGGGCCAGGGGCAGGTAGGACACCCAGCGCACGTGCGGCCTGATGTTGCCGCCCCGCAGGGCCGCGGCCACCTCGTACAGGATGCAGTGGTGGGTGAGCAGGACCCCCTTGGGGTTGCCGGTCGTCCCGGACGTGTAGAGCAGGGTGACCGGGTCCTGCGGGCTGATCGCGGCCAGCCGCTCGGTGACCAGCTCCGGGGCCGCGGCCAGCCGCTCCCGGCCGAGCGCTGCGAACTGGTCCCAGGACAGGTACGGCTCCCCCGCCGGGCAGGCGCTCGCGTCCCGGACGATGATCGTGCTCAGGCCGGGCAGGCTGGCCAGCACGGGCTGCCACCGGGCCAGCTGATCCGCGCCGTCCAGCACCGCGATCCGGGCCGCGCAGTCACCGGCGACGAAACCCACCTGCTCGGCGGGGAGCGTGGCGTACAAGGTGACCGGGACGCCGCCGGCGTGCACGGCACCGAAGTCGGCCAGCACGTGCTCGGCCCGGTTCGGCATCATGAGCGCGACGCGCTCTCCGGGCGCCAGGCCGAGCGCGATGAAGCCCGCCGCCAGCTCGAGCGCCCGCTGCCGGGCCTGGGCCCAGGTCAGCGTCTGGCCGCCCGGCACGGTGCCGCCACCGTCGCTGGGCGGCTCCGCGAAAGCCTGGGACAGCGCCGGATAATCCGGGAACTGCTCCGCGGTCCGCCGGAGCCGATCGCAGACGGTCCCGCCCCGGATCGACTCCTCGATCTCCGCCCGCTCCCGGAGAACCTCGGTCGCCACCGCTCACCTCCGCCTCGTGGGCCCCGCGGGCCGCTTTCACCGAATGCCACCACGTCCCCGCGCCAGCCGCAAGATGGTCCCGGATTAGAGTGCAACCCATGACGGTCTCCACGGGTATCCGGCTGACCCAGTACGCGACGGGCGGGGGATGTGCCTGCAAGATCCCGCCCGGTGAACTGGAGCAGGTGGTCGCCCAGATGCTGGCCGCGCCGGTGGACCCGGGCCAGCCAGCGGTGCAGCGGATCGACGCTGACCTGCTCATCGGGGTGGAGCACGGCGACGACGCGGCGGTCGTGCAGATCAGCGACGGGCGGGCGGTGGTCGCCACCGCCGACTTCTTCGGCCCGGTGGTGGACGACGCCTACACGTTCGGCCGGATCGCCGGCACGAACGCGCTGTCGGACGTCTACGCGGTCGGCGGCACGCCCCTGGTCGCGCTCAACCTGCTCGGCTGGCCGCGGGCCCGGCTGCCCGCCGAGCTGGCCGGTGAGGTCCTGCGCGGCGGCCTGGACGCGGCCCGGCACGCGGGCTGCCTGCTGGCCGGCGGGCACAGCATCGACGACCCCGAGCCCAAGTACGGCATGGCGGTGACCGGGCTGGCCGACCCGGGTGCGCTGCTGCGCATCGACGCCGGCCGGCCCGGGCTGCCGATCAGCCTGACCAAGCCGATCGGCAGCGGGGTGCTCAACTCCCGGCACAAGGCGACCGGCGAGGTCTTCCCGCAGGCGATCGAGGTGATGACCACGCTCAACGCAGGGGCCAGCCGGGACGCGCTGGCCGCGGGCGTGCGCTGTGCCACCGACGTGACCGGGTTCGGGCTGCTGGGCCACCTGTTCAAGCTGGCCCGGGCGAGCGGGGTGTCGGCCGTGCTGAACCACGCCGCGGTACCGCTGATCGAGGGGGCCCGGGCCGCGGTGCAGCAGGGGTACGTGCCCGGCGGGAGCCGGCGCAACCTCGACTGGGTCATCCCGCACACCGATCCCGGCGGGCTCAGCGAGGAGGACCTGCTCCTCCTCGCTGACGCGCAGACCTCAGGCGGCCTGCTGGTCGCCGGGGAGATCCCGGGCGCCCCGGTGATCGGTGAGCTGATCGCGCCCGCGGCCAGCACCCTCATCCTGCGGTAGCACGGGAGGCGGCCATGACCTCGAGGACAGCCCGGCGCCGGGTGCTGCGCGTCAGCGTCCCGGCCGGCCCTCGCAGGAACACGCCGGTCCGCAGGAGCACGCCGGTCCGCAGGAGCACGCCGGTCCGCAGGAGCACGCCGGTCCGCAGGAGCACGCCGGTCCGCAGCAGCAGGCTGCCGCGGATGCCCGCGCGGACCTGCTGGCCGTGGAGGAGCCGCTGGAGATCCGGGTCGGGGGGCAGCCGCTCGCGGTGACGATGCGCACCCCGGGTCACGACATCGACCTGGCGGCGGGCTTCCTGGCCGCCGAGGGAGTGATCGGGTCGCGCCGCCGACCTGTCCGAGATCAGGATGTGCGACGAGAACGTGGCCGACGTGACCCTGGCCCCCGGCACCAGCCTGCCTGCGGAGCGGCTGCGCCGTAACTTCGTCACGACCAGCGCCTGCGGGGTATGCGGCAAGGAGAGCATCGACGCGATCCGGGTCCAGGCCCGCTACGACGTGTCCGCCGACCGGGTGCGGGTGGCACCGGAGGTGCTGGCGGCCCTGCCAGGCCGGCTGCGCGCGGCCCAGCGGGTGTTCGCCAGCACCGGCGGCCTGCACGCCGCGGGGATCTTCACGGCCGGGGGCACCCTGCTGGCCCTGCGCGAGGACGTCGGCCGGCACAACGCCGTGGACAAGGTGACTCGGCTGGGCGCTGCGCGAGGGGCGGCTGCCGCTGACCGGATGCGTGCTGCTGGTGAGCGGCCGCGCATCGTTCGAGCTGACCCAGAAGGCCATGATGGCCGGGCTGCCCGTGCTGGCCGCGGTGTCCGCGCCCTCGTCCCTGGCCGCGGACCTGGCCGGGGAGGCGGGCATGACCCTGGTCGGGTTCCTGCGCGGCGCCTCGATGAACGTCTACACGGGGGCGCATCGGCTGGGCATGGGCCAGACCGGGGAGGCCGAGCCCGGGCAGCGGGCGGAGCCGGGGTCGCCCGCGGGCTGCGTGACGGGCTGAGCCCCGGCGGCGAGCTGCCGCCGGGGCCCCTCGCGCAGGTCAGGCGCCGGACGAGTTGTCCGCGACACCCCAGCGGCGCCGGATCCGCCCGTTGACCACGTTGAACAGCAGGTCCACCGCGATGCCGATGGCCAGGATCACGATGATGATCGAGATGGCCCCGGCCATGTCCGCCTGGTCCTGGTCGTTGCTCAGCAGCACGCCGAGCGAGGGCTGGCCGAGGATGATGACCACGACCTCGCCCGCGATCAGCCCGTGCCAGCCGAACGCCCAGCCTTGCTTCAGCCCGCCCACGAAGGCGGGCAGGGTGGCCGGCATGATCACGTGCCGGTAGAGCGAGAGGCGGCGCAGCCCCATGGTCTTGCCTGCCCGCAGCAGCAGCGGCGGCAGGTAGTCGGCTCCCGCGATCAGACCGTTAGCGATCGCTGGTGCCGCGGTCATGACAATGACGAACAGGATGGCCTGCGTGGTCGCGCCGAACAGGATGATCGCGAACGGGACCCACACGATCGAGGGCAGCGTCTGCAGCGCGGTGATCAGCGAGCCGACCGCGGCCCGCAGCGGCCTGATCCGGGAGACCAGGGCACCCACCACCGTGCCGATGACCAGGGCCAGCGCGAACCCGATGACCGCGCGGCGCAGCGTGGTGCCGAGCGCCGACCAGAACTGGGCGGTGTGCAGCTGGTGCCACAGGTCGGGCAGGGTGGCTGCCGGGCCGGGCAGGATGCCGCTCTTGAACCCGCTCAGGTACACCAGCTGCCAGATGGCCAGGGCGAGCACCAGGGCCAGCAGCTTGGGCCAGGCCGCGGCCCAGATCTTGGCCAGGACGTGCCGCTTGGCCTGCTGCGGCGGGGCCAGCTCCAGCTGGTCCAGGCCGGCCAGGGCGGCGCCGGGCTCGCGCGGGGTCTCAACGGCCATGGCGGACGATCTCCTCTCGCAGCCGGTCCTTGATCTTGATCGCGAGCCCCACGGTCTCCGCGGAATCCATCCCGCGCGGGCGCTCGAAGTCCACCGGGAATTCACCGATCACCCGGCCCGGCCGGCTGCTCAGCAGCACGACCCGGTCGCCCAGCCGGACCGCCTCGCGGACCTCGTGGGTGACGAACAGGATGCTCAGCCGGCGCCGCCGCCAGATGCCCTCCAGGACCTCGTGCAGCAGGTCCCGGGTCATCGCGTCGAGCGCGCCGAACGGCTCGTCCATCAGCAGCACGTCCGCGTCCTGGGCCAGGGCCCGGGCCAGCGCGACCCGCTGCCGCATCCCGCCCGACAGCTGGTGCGGGAGCTTGCCGCCGAACGCGCTCAGCTGAACCAGGTCGAGCAGCTCGGCGACCCGCTGCCGGCGTTCGGCCTTGGGCACACCGCTGGCCCGCATCGGCATTTCCACGTTCTTCGCCGCGGTCAGCCAGGGGAACAGCGCCGACTCCTGGAACATCAGCGTGACCCGGCGCCCGCCAGTAGATACCTTCCCCGAGGTCGGCGCGTCCAGGCCCGCCACCAGGTTCAGCAGCGTGCTTTTGCCGCACCCGGACGCGCCGATCAGGCAGACGAACTCACCCGGGGCGACGGACAGCGACACCCGGTCCAGGGCCACCAGCGCGGTGTCGCCCCGGCCGAAGGTCTTGGACACCTCGTCGATCCGGATGGCCGTCCCGGCCCTGGTCTCGTCCAGCCCGGGATCAGTGGTCATGGGGGCTCCGGTCGCTCGCCTGGGAGCGGGCTGACGCCCCCGGGATCACTCCCGGGGGCGTAGCACCACGCGAATCAAGGCTCATGGGCTCACCTGTGGCTCTCCGTTGGCTTTCAGGACGGCGTTGAGCGGGCCGAGGTCATAGATGCCGTTCAGGTTGACCGGCTGGAGCAGGCCCACGGCCTCGGCGTGCTTGGCGTCCGTGGCCAGCGAGGAGGCGATGGGGTCGTTGGTGAAGGTGATTTCCTTGAACGACGCGGCCAGGGCCGAGGACTTCAGGCCTTTGCCCAGCAGCGTGGTCAGCTCGGCGTTCGCGGCCGTCTCGGCGGCCGAGGGGTTTGCGTTGATGTACTTGACGGCCTCAACATGCCCCTTGAGCAGGTTGCTCACCACGCTGGCGTGCGCCTTCAGGAACGACTGGGTGACCACGAGGTTGGTGGTCACGAACTTGCCTCCCGGCCACAGGCTGGCCTCGTTCACCAGCTCCTTGCCACCGTCCGCGACCATCTCGGCGTCGTACGGAGCCGGCTCCCAGCCGCCGGCGATCTGGCCCGACTTGAACTCCAGCACCGCGTCCGAGTTCGGCTTGATCGGCGTGACCGAGACGTCCCCGCCGCCGGTCTGCGTGGCGGTCAGGCCGTGCTGCTTGAGCCAGTACCGCAGCGCCACGTCCTGGGTGTTGCCCAGCGACGGCGTGGCCACCTTCTGGCCCTTGAGCTGGCTGGCGCTGGTGATGCTCGGCTTGACCACGAGGGCCGCGCCGCCGGACGCCGCCCCGGAGATGATCTTGATGGCCTTGCCGCTGGACTTCTGCCAGGCGTTGATGGCCGGGTTGGGGCCGACGTAGGCCGCGTCGAGCTGGCCGGCCAGCAGCGCGGTGGTCTCCTCGGTGCCGGAGCTGAAGACCGAGGTCTTGAGGGTAACGCCGCTGCCCAGGTTCTTGGTGAAGAAGCCCTTGTTGAGCCCGACCAGGGCCGGCGCGTGGGTGATGTTGGCCAGGAAGCCCAGCCGTAGCGTGACGTGCTGACTGCTGCCGCTGCTGCTGCTCCCGGAGCCGGAGGAGGCGGCGGACGACCCGCACGCGGCAGCCAGGGCGGTGATGGCTGCGGCTCCGGCAGCAGCAAAGACCACTCGTCTCATCGAAGGACCCCTTGTCGGTCAGGTTAGTTTCTCGATCAGGTTAGTATGTCGATCTGTTTGATAGGCAATGCTGATTAAACCATACCCGGCGGGCCCCGGCGCAAGTCCGGGCCCGGCGCTGCCGCTGGTGATGGTGAGGCGCTCCAGCCTGGCCGGGCGGCGAGGCCGCGGCCCACGCTTAAAGTGACGGTAAAACCGGCTTGTGGGGCCGGCGCGGCGCCGCAGCCCCGGCCCGGCGGCCCTGGTCACACACCCGAAACCTATTTCTCAAATAGTTCCGGGCCAGTGCGTGACGTCCGGCTCAGCTGTCCCCGGGGGTCTGGATGTCAACCCCCAGCACCGACGGGTATTTTTGCAGGCATTGCTCGAGCCGGGCGAGCTGCGCGTTGCTGGCGTCGTCCACCCGGTAGATCACGTCGTAGAGGTTGTCCGAGGCCAGGTGGCTGGTCGGCACCGCCTCCGGCCTGGCCTGCGGGATGTGGGAGCAGGCGGCCCGGACCTTCAGCCGGGCGGCGGTGGTGGTCCCGTTCTTGAACTGGACGACCGCCTCCTGCTTGCCCAGCGCGGCGTCGAACTTGGCGCAGCCGCCGAGCCCGGCGGCGGCCAGCAGGGAGCCCGCGATCATCAGGGCCGCTACGCGTACATGCACGCTGCACAGCTTACGATCGGTCACGGCCAGCGCAGGCCCAGGGGATCCGGGTACCGTACGGGCAGGAGGAACCATGCGCGGGTGGGTCACCACTCCCGCCGCTCGTCGCGCCGCCGGGAGCGCGGCTCCTACCTGGAGGTGCCGATGCCAGGCATGATCGAGGATTATGCGCTCATCGGCGATATGCGATCGGCGGCCCTGATCAGCCGGGACGGCTCGGTGGACTGGCTGTGCGTGCCCCGCTTCGACTCCGCGGCCTGCTTCGCCGCCCTGCTCGGCGACGACCGGCACGGGCACTGGAGCATCGCGCCGGCCGCCGCGACCGAGGCCGTGGACCAGATGGGCGGCCCGCCCCGGCCGCACGGCCGGCCCGCGCAGGCCGGCACCGGCCCGCAGAGCGCCCCGCACGACGCGGGCGCCATGGGCCACGGCATCACGGTCACCCGCCGCTACCGGGATGACACCCTGATCCTGGAGACCGACTGGCAGACGCCCGCCGGCACGGTCCGGGTCACCGACTTCATGCCGCCCCGGGACGGCGGCTCGCCTGCCCTGGTGCGCATCGTGGAGGGCCTGTCCGGGACCGTCGACATGTCCTGCGTGTTCCGGGTCCGCTTCGGCTACGGGCAGATCACGCCGTGGGTACGGCGCGAGGACAGCAGCGTGCTGGCCGTGGCCGGCCCGGACGCCCTCTGGCTGGCCACGCCGGTCACGCTGACCGGCCGCAGCTTCGCGCACGAGGCCACCTTCAGCGTCATGGCCGGCGAGCGGGTGCCGTTCGTGCTGACCTGGAAGCCCTCCCACGAAGGCGCGCCGGCCCCGGTGGACGCGCTGCAGGCCGAGGCGGAGACCGCGAAATTCTGGGAGGGGTGGGCCGCGCGCTGTACCTACCGGGGCACCTACCGCGACGCGGTGGTCCGTTCCCTGATCACGCTGAAGGCGCTCACCTTCGAGCCCACCGGCGGGATCGTGGCCGCGGCCACCACGTCGCTGCCTGAGGACCTGGGCGGGGTGCGGAACTGGGACTACCGCTACTGCTGGCTGCGGGACGCCACCATCACGCTGGAAGCCCTGCTGCGCACCGGGTACACCGACGAGGCCTTCGCCTGGCGGGCCTGGCTGGCCCGGGCCGTGGCCGGTGACCCGCGCGACGTGCAGATCATGTACGGGGTGGCGGGCGAGCGCCGGCTGGATGAGTGGGAGGCGGGCTGGCTGCCCGGCTACGAGAACTCCGCGCCGGTGCGGATCGGCAACGCGGCCGTCAACCAGCGCCAGCTCGACGTATACGGCGAGGTCATCGACGCTCTGTCGCTCGGCCGGGAATCGGGCGTCGCCATGGACCGGCACGCCTGGTCCCTGCAGCGCGCTCTGCTCTCCTTCCTGGAGAAGCACTGGGACGAGCCGGACGAGGGCATCTGGGAGGTCCGCGGCCCGCGGCGGCACTTCGTGCACTCCAAGGTGATGGCGTGGGTGGCCTTCGACCGCGCGGTCCGGGCGGTCGAAGCGGGCCTGAGCGGCCCGGCCGACCGGTGGCGGGCCATCCGGGACCAGATTCACCGGGAGGTCTGCGAGAAGGGCTACGACCCGCAGCATGGCGCGTTCATGCAGTACTACGGCTCGTCCCAGCTCGACGCGGCCGTCCTGCTGATCCCTGAGGTGGGCTTCCTGCCGCCCGGTGACCCGCGGGTCGTGTCGACCGTGCGGGCCGTGCAGCGCGAGCTGATGAGCGGCGGGCTGGTCCGCCGGTACCAGCTGGCGCAGGCGGACCAGGGCCAGGTCGGCCCGGACGGGCTGCCCGGCGGCGAGGGCGCGTTCCTGGCCTGCAGCTTCTGGCTGGCCAACGCGCTGCACATGATCGGCGAGGACCAGGAGGCCACGGAGCTGTTCGAGCGGCTGCTGACGCTGCGCAACGACCTGGGACTGCTCAGCGAGGAATACGACCCCCGCTACGGCCGCCAGGTGGGCAACACCCCGCAGGCCTTCAGTCACGTGCCGCTCATCCAGGCCGCGCTGAACCTGGAACGGCACGCCGGTGCGCACTGCCGGGCGCCGGGCGCGCACCCGGCGGACGACCAGCGGCGCGGCAAACGGTGACCGCGGCTCCCCGCCCCGCGGCCGGTCCGGGCGACTACCCGGATCCGGGCGGTGTGTCCCCCGGCCCGGCCCCGCCCGGGCCGCGCCCGCACATCCTGGTCGTGAACGGGCGGAAGGTCCGCCAGCCGGTGTTCATCATCGGTGCCCCGTGTTCCGGCATCGACCTGCTGGCCCGGGCGCTGAAGCGGTCGGATGGCTTCCACTTCACGCTGGGCCAGCGCTGGGTCATCCCGGTGGTGCAGGCTTTCGCCCGGCGGCCGTCGATATCCCGGGGCAAGCCCGAGGCGGCCGCGACCGTCCTGCGGGACGCCTTCGCCCAGGCCTGGCAGGTCACCGCGGACTGCTGCCTGGGCTGCACCCGGCAGTGCCGCGACGCTGGCCGCCTCGACGGCGTCGGGCCATGCGTGAGCCAGCAGGCGGTCATCCGCTACGGGGATGCCAGCCCGGACCTGATGTACTGCGCCGAGGCCCTGCTCGACGCGTTCCCGGACGCGCGGATCCTGCAGATCATCCGGGACGGCCGGGACGCGGTGGCCGGGATGCTGGCCGATCCGGGGGTGCTGGCCTGGTTCCGGCCCGGGTTCGTGGACATCGGTGCCGAGTTCCCGCACCCGCTGCTGGGCCTGGAGACCGAGGCCGACCGGGCCGCCTGGCCCGGCCTGTCCATGACGGCCCGGTGCGCGATGCGCTGGCGGGGCACGGTGCGCCAGATGGCGCGGCTGCGCGGCCAGCTGTCGGCCGGCCAGATGGTCACGTTCCGGTACGAGGACGTGATCCGCCGGCCCGCGGACGCGGCCGCCGCCATCTCGGACTTCCTGTCCACGCCGGTGCACATGCTGGAGCCGGCCGAGCCGGGCCACTCGGCCGCGGCCGAGCCGGGCTCGTGGCGCCGGCTGCTGATGCCTGCAGGCCCGGCGAGATCGAGGCGATCGCGGGTGAGGAACTCCGCCGGGTGGGCTACGGCGCCTGACGGCCCGGGGGGAGGCAGGCGTGGATCTGGGCCTGGAGGACCGGGTTTACCTGGTGACCGGGGGCAGCCGCGGCCTCGGCTACGCCGCCGCTGAGGCCCTGGTCGCCGAGGGAGCGCGGGTGGTGGTCAGCGGCCGCGGCGCGGGGGCCGCGGCGGGCGCGGCGCAGGCGCTCGGGGCCGGGCAGGCGGTGGGGCTGGCCGCGGACAACGCTGACCCGGCCACCCCCGGCCGGCTGATCGCCGCCGCCCGCGGGCAGTTCGGCCGGCTGGACGGTGCGCTGACCAGCGTGGGCGGGCCGCCCCCCGGCGCGGCCACGGACGTCCCCGACGAGGCCTGGCAGGCCGCATTCGGCAGCGTCTTCCTGGGCGCGGTGCGGCTGGGCCGGGCGCTGGCCGCCGAGCTCCCCGAGGGCGGGGCCATCGCGTTCGTGCTGTCCTCGTCAGTCCGGGTCCCGATCCCGGGACTGGCGATCTCGAACGGGCTGCGTCCCGGACTGGCCGGGTTCGCCAAGACCCTGGCCGCCGAGCTGGGCCCGCGGGGTATCCGGGTGAACGGGCTGCTGCCCGGCTGGATCGCGACCGACCGGCTGCGCGAGTTCGGCCCGGCCCGGGAAGACCTGGCGGACGGCATCGCGCTGCGGCGGACCGGCGAGCCGGCTGAGTTCGGCCGGGCCGCCGCGTTCATGCTGTCCCCCGCGGCCAGTTACCTGACCGGGACGATGCTCCCGGTCGACGGCGGCGCACTGCGGGCCATCTGACCGGCGGCACCGGCCCCCGGCCCGGGCTCTGCACGGCTTCCATGCCGAACCGGGCCATCAGGGCCCGTTCCTCGTCCGGGGTGGGCGGTTCGGCACGATTCCACAGCTCATGCAGGCCGGCGAAGTAGGCGTCCATGGCGGGGGCGTGGATGACCAGCAGCCGGGCTTCGGCCTCGCCGGCGTTGCCGAAGGTGTGCGCCGTGCCCCGGGGGACCAGCACGAAGCCTTCCGGCCCGACGGCCAGTTCCTCGTCCCCGACGACGACGGACACCAGCCCGTCCAGCACGAAGTACGCCTCTGAGCAGTTCAGGTGCCGGTGCCGCGGCGGCCTGCGGCCTCCCGGGGGCAGGGTGCGTTCCATCAGCGACAGGTCGCCGCCGTCCTGCTCGGCCACGGCCTTGAAGAACATCATGCTTCCCCGCGCGGTGTACTGCCGGTGGCCCTCGCCAGGCCCGACGACGCCAGCTCCCACGGGACGCCCTCCTCCGGACGGAACCTCAGATACTGCCCCGCCGCAACGCTAGCCCAGCCGCGTGGCCGCGGGCTCCTGCCCGGCGAACTGGGTGTGGTACAGCTCGGCGTACAGGCCGCCCGCCGCGAGCAGGTGCTCGTGCGTCCCGCGCTCCCGGACCTGGCCCTGGTCGATGACCAGGATCTGGTCCGCTTCCCGGATCGTGGACAGCCGGTGCGCGATGACCAGCGACGTCCGGCCGGTCAGCGCGGTCTTCAGCGCCGCCTGGACCGCCGCCTCGGACTCGGAGTCCAGGTGCGCGGTCGCCTCGTCCAGCACCACCACGGACGGGGCCTTGAGCAGCAGCCGCGCGATGGCCAGCCGCTGCTTCTCCCCGCCGGACAGCCGGTAACCCCGGTCCCCCACCACCGTGTTCAGCCCGTCCGGCAGCGCGGCGACGAGGTCCCAGATCTGCGCCGCCTGGCAGGCCGCGATGAGGTCCGCCTCGGTGGCCTCGGGCCGGGCGTAGCTGAGGTTGGCCCGGATCGTGTCGTGGAACATGTGCGCGTCCTGGGTGACCACGCCCACCCCGTCGTGCAGCGACTCCAGGGTCACGTCCCGCAGATCCTGGCCCCCGATCAGCACCGCGCCCTGGTCCGGGTCATACAGCCGGGACACCAGGTGGGTGATCGTGGTCTTGCCCGCCCCGGACGGCCCGACCAGCGCGGTCAGCTGCCCGGGCGGGGCCTGGAATGTCACGTCCCGCAGCACCGGCTGGGCGGTGCCCGCGTGCTCCGGCACCGGGAGCGCGATCGACTCCAGCGACGCCAGGGAGACCTCGCTCGCCGACGGGTAATGGAACGACACGTGCCGGAAGTCGATCGCCGGCGCGGAATCGGGCCGGCCGTCCCCGCCCGCGGTGCTGGTGCGCAGGGCGACCGCGCCGGGCTTCTCCTGGATCAGCGGCTTGAGGTCAAGGACCTCGAAGACCCGGTCGAAGCTGACCAGCGCGGTCATCACGTCGACCTGCACATTGGACAGCGAGGTGATCGGGCCGTAGAGCCGGGCCAGCAGCGCGGTCAGCGCGACCAGCGTGCCGAGCTCGAAGATGTGGTGGATCACCAGGGTCCCGCCCACTCCGTAGACCACCGCGGTGGCCATCGAGGCGAGCAGGGTCAGCGCGATGAACAGGGTCGAGCCGTACATGGCGGTGACGACGCCTATGTCGCGGACCCGGGCGGCGCGGCCCGCGAACACCTCGGTCTCCTGTTCCGGCTTCCCGAACAGCTTGACCAGCATCGCGCCGGCCACGTTGAACCGCTCGGTCATGGTGGAGCCCATGGCCGCGTCGAGCTGCATCGATTCCCGGGTCAGCCGCTGCAGCCGCCGGGCGACCAGCCGGGCCGGGATCACGAACGCCGGGATCATCACCAGCGTGATGATCGTCACCAGCCAGGACAGGCTGAACATCGCGATCAGGACCAGGATCAGGGTCAGCGCGTTGGACACGATCGACGACAGGGTCGAGGTGATCGCCTGCTGGGCGCCGATGACGTCGCTGTTCAGCCGGCTGACCAGGGATCCCGTCTGGGCCCGGGTGAAGAACGCGATCGGCTGCCGCTGCACGTGCCCGAATACCTCGGTGCGCAGATCGTAGATCAGCCCCTCGCCGATCCGGGCGGAGTACCAGCGCTGGGCGAGGGACAGGACCGCGCTGGCCAGCGCGAGACCGGCCACCACCGCGGCGACCGCGATGACCACTCCGGTGTTCCGGGCCAGGATGCCCTGGTCGATGAGGGTCTTCAGGAGCAGCGGCACGGCGACCACCGCCACCGCGGCGAGCGCGTTCATGCCCAGGAACAGCGCGAGTTCCCAGCGGTAGGGCCGGGCGTAGGTCATGATCCTGCGGACTGTGCCCGGCTTGACCCGCTGCCGGGTGACCTCGGAGTCGCGGTAGAACGAGCGCATGGCGTGCCAGCTGGACCCGTACATGAACGGCGCAACCTCCCGGCCGGCGTGGATCTTCCCGCCTCCGCTGAGGGCGAACGGGGGACCTCAGGAAAGGGCCTCCAGGCGGGAGCGCTGCAGCGCGGCCTGCGTCCGGCGTTCCGCAGCGGACTGCTGCTCCAGGGTATGACCTGGCGCCTGCTGCAGCAGTTCCTTGGTGGCGCGGGTCACCGCCGGCTCCACGGCGAGCAGCGCCGCCACCAGGTCACCGACCGCGGCGTCCAGTTCCGGCCCGGGCACCACGAGCTCGGCCAGGCGCAGCGCGGCCGCCTCCGCGGCTCCCACGGTGCGGCTGGTCAGGCACAGCTCGAGCGCCCGGGGCAGGCCGACGATGTCGACCAGCGGCTTGGTCCCGGTCAGGTCGGGCACCAGGCCCAGCGCCGGTTCCTTCATGCACAGCTGGGCGTCCTCGGCGAGCACCCGCAGATCACAGGACAGCGCGAGCTGGAACCCGGCCCCGATCGCGTGCCCGCGCACGGCGGCCACCGACACGATGCCCGGGTCGCGCAGCCAGGTGAAGCCGGCCTGGACCGACGCGATCCACTCCTCGAAGCCGGGATCGGCGGCACTGGCCACGCTCTCCCCGGGGACACCGTCCGGCGTGAACAGGCGCAGGTCGATCCCCGCGGAGAAGGAGGGCCCCGCGCCCTGCACCACCACCACGCGCACCTCAGGCGGCAGGGCCCGCCCGATCGCCGCCAGGCCGTGCCACATGCCCGGCGTCATCGCGTTGCGCCGCCGGCTCCGGTCGAGCGTGATCGTGGCCGCCCCGGGGCCGGCGCGCCGACGTCGAAGCGCAGCCCGGCCTGCTCGAGGCCGGGCAGCCCGGCGGTCATGTCCTCCTCAGCGCTTCGCCCGCGCCTTGCCGCGCGTCGCGCCACCGCGGCCACGCAGCGAGACCCCGTTCTCGGAGAGGATGCGGTGCACGAACCCGTATGACCTGCCGGTAGCTGCGGCCAGCGACCGGATGCTCTCCCCCGCGTCGTACCGCTTCTTCAGATCCGACGCCAGCTTGGTGCGGTCGGCACCGGTGACCCTGGTGCCTTTCTTGAGGGTCTCGGTCACGCGTACCTCCCGTGAACTGAAGTGACCGCTGCGTTACGTCTCCCGCCATGATCACTCATTGCGGCGGGATCGGCTACCCACATCCAGGTAAGTGATCACTACTTTTCCGCGCAGTCCCGGGCTGCCCTCACGCTAGGGCCACCAGGTCGGCCAGGCCCTCATTCCAGGTGTCTTCCACGCCGTCGGGGAGCAGGATGACCTTCTCCGGGGAGAGCGCCTCGACCGCACCCTCGTCGTGCGTGACCAGCACGATCGCGCCCTGGTAGCGGCGCAGCGCGCCGAGGATCTCCGCCCGGCTGGCCGGGTCGAGGTTGTTGGTCGGCTCGTCCAGCAGCAGCACGTTCGCACCGGAGACCACCAGCAGGGCCAGGGCCAGCCGGGTCTTCTCCCCGCCCGACAGAACTCCGGCCGGCTTGTCCACGGCGTCGCCGGAGAACAGGAACGAGCCGAGGATACGCCGCTGCTCGGCGTCGAGGAGATGCGGCGCGGCGGTGCGCATGTTGTCCAGCACGGAACGGCTGGTGTCCAGGGTCTCGTGTTCCTGGGCGTAGTAGCCCAGCCGCAGCCCGTGTCCGGGGGTGACGTGCCCGGTATCGGGCTTTTCCATCCCGGCCAGCAGGCGCAGCAGGGTGGTCTTGCCCGCGCCGTTCAGGCCGAGGACCACGATCCGCGATCCCCGGTCCACCGCCACGTCCACGTCGGTGAAGACCTCGAGCGAGCCGTAGGACTTGGACAGGTCCGCCGCGGTCAGCGGGACGCGCCCGCACGGCGCGGGGTCGGGGAACCGCAGCCGCGCGACCCGCTGCGGGGCGCGCTCGGCGGCGACCCCGGCCAGCAGCCGTTCCGCCCGGCGCTGCATGCTCTGGGCCGCCTTGGCCTTGGTCGCCTTGGCCCGCATCTTGTCCGCCTGGGCCTGCAGCGACGCGGCCTCCCGGGAGGCGTTCGCGTGCTCGCGCCGGCGCCGCCGCGCGTCTGTTTCCCGCTGCTGCAGATAGACCTTCCAGCCGACGTTGTACGCCTCGAGCGTGGCGGTGTCGGCGTCGAGGTGGAACACCTTGTTGACCACCGCCTCGAGCAGCCCGGTGTCGTGGCTGATCACCACCAGCCCGCCGCGGAACGCCTTCAGGTGATCGCGCAGCCAGGTGACCGAGTCGGCGTCCAGGTGGTTGGTGGGCTCGTCCAGCAGCAGCGTCTGCGCGTCGGCGAACAGGATCCGGGCCAGCTCCACCCGGCGCCGCTGGCCGCCGGACAGGGTGGCCAGCGGCTGGGCCAGCACCCGGTCCGGCAGTCCCAGGCTGGAGGCGATCGACGAGGCCTCGGCTTCGGCTGCGTAGCCGCCGAGCAGGGCGAGCCGTTCCTCCAGCTGGCCGTAGCGGCGGACCGCGGCGTCACGCCGGGCGGGCTGCCCGTCGGACATCTGCTCCTCCGCGGCCCGCATGGCCGCGCGCAGCTCATCCAGGCCGCGTCCGGACAGGACCCGGTCCAGGGCCAGGCCCTCCAGGTCGCCGGCCCGGGTGTCCTGCGGCAGGTAGCCGATGCTCGACGTGCGCCGGATGGTGCCCGCCGCGGGGATCGCCTCGCCGGCGAGGACCTTGGCCAGGGTGGTCTTGCCCGCGCCGTTCCGGCCGACCAGGCCGAGCTTGTCCCCGGCGGCGATCTGGAAGCTCGCGTTCGCCAGCAGCAGCTGCGCACCAGCGCGGAGCTCCAGGCCGGTCGCGGCGATCACCAGGCACCACTCCAAACAAGGATCGGGGGAAGAGGCGGCACGGCCGCGGGCCCGGTATTCCAGGGTACCCGCCGTGCGCGCCGGCCCGCTCAGCCGCGCGCGGCCGTCCCGGCTGCCGCAGGCTCGGTCAGCTGGATCTGGACCGCGCGGAACATCCGGGGCGTCTCGCGCAGCACGGCCAGCCGGGGATCGGGCACGGTGAGGAACCGCTCGACCGCGACGTCGAAGTAACGGCGCAGCCGCGGGTCGCCGCGCAGCCCGGACACCGCGCGCCGGTCCCCGCCCAGCACCAGCGCGTCGAGCGGGTGGCCGTAGCGGCCGAACACCCGGGCCGCGGTGTCCGCGGCGGCGCCGAGCGCCTCGGCGGCCTGCTTCTCCCGCCGCCGGGCGAACCGCTGCTGGGACTGCCCGCCGGCTGCGCTGCGCCCGTGCACCGGCCGGGACCCGACCTTGGAGTCAGCCAGCCGCGGCGGCGCGCCGGTGAACACCCCGGCCGCGTAGCCGCCCAGCCGGACCAGCAGCACGCCGACGGTGCGGCCGGCCGCGGCGTGGGCCGCGATGGCCCGGGCCACCTCATCCGGTCCAGCCTGAAGATCAAGCCCGGGCACGGGCGGGAACGGGGGGTGGACCCGGGCCCGCGCTCCGTCCGCGGCCACGAACGCCACCGCAGCGCCGGCCCCCAGGCTGCCCGTCTCCAGGCTCCCCGCCTCCAGGCCGCCCGCCTCCAGGCCGCCCGCCTCCAGGCCGCCCGCCTCCAGGCCGCCCGCCTCCAGGCTCCCCGTCTCCAGGCTCCCCGTCTCCAGGCTCCCCGTCTCCAGGCCGCCCGCCTCCAGGCCGCCCGGCCCGCCGCTCATCCGGAGCGCGCCGTGCCGGGCGCTGAAGGAGTGGACCCAGCCTGGGAAGCGCTCCGGGGTCACGTCGACCCAGCGCGGCGGCGAGGACGCAGGTTCGCTGAGCATAAGGTTGAGGGTATTCGGTAATAGGCAGGCGAAACGTTAACGACCAGCCGGGCAGGTCCCCGTGACGCTGAACCAGCTTCGCACCTTCCTGGCCGTGGCGGAGACCGGCTCGGTCCGCGCCGCGGCCCAGGACCTGGTGGTGACCCAGGCTGCAGTCTCCGCCTCGCTCGCCGCGCTGCAGAAGTCGCTGGGTGTCACCCTGCTCGAGCCGGACGGCCGGGGCCTGCGGCTCACCGCGGCCGGGCGGGCGTACGCGGGCTACGTCCGGCGGGTGCTGGGCCTGCTGGACGAGGCCGGGCGGGCCGCGGCGGCCGCGGCCGACCCGGAACGCGGCGAGCTGCGCATCGCCGCCGTGACCACCGCGGCCGAGCAGATCCTGCCCGGGCTGCTCAGCGGATTCCGGGCCCGGTACCCGAGGCTGGGAGTCCGGCTGGAGGCGGGAAACCGGGACCGGGTCCGGGGCCTGCTCGACCGGCACCAGGTCGATCTGGTCCTCGGCGGCCGGCCCGAACCAGGCTGGGACGTCGAGGTGCTCGCCGAGCGGCCGCACCAGCTGGTCGTGGTGGCCGCGCCCGGCCTGGCCGCCAGCGCGCTCGCGGCAGACCCGGGCGGCGACCGCCCGGAGGGCAGCCACCTCGTCCCCTGGCTGGCCCGGCAGGCGTGGCTGCTGCGCGAACCCGGCTCGGGCACGCGGGCCGCCACGGACACGCTGCTGACCGAGCTGGACATCGCCCCGCTCACCCTGATGGTGGGCTCCAACGGCGCGATCCGCGAGTCCGCGAGCGTGGGCCTGGGCGTCACGCTGATCTCCCAGGACGCGGTCGCCGCCGAGCTGGCCGACGGCCGGCTCGCCGCGCTGCCGGTACCGGGAACCCCGATGCACCGGGACTGGTACCTGGTGGCCCATCCCGGCCCGCTGCCCCCCGCCGCCACCCGGCTGGCCAGGCACGTCCTCGCCCGCGGTGGTTTCCACCGCCCGGCCGCGCCACCGGGGACCACTCCCGCGGAAGACCAACTATCAAGCTGAGCATTGAGAGTTGACGCGAAACTCTCAATAGACAATCGAAGAGTTACCGGGCATCGTGGCTAGGGAGGACACCCTCGCCACTCACCGGAGGAACCATGACGGGCGCACCGGATTCATCGCCGAACGAGCGCTGGAACGCAGGCGTGCTCCCGTACGCGCAGATGGGCTACTACGAGCCCGACTATGTGCCCAAGCCGACCGACGTGCTGACCGCGTTCCGGATCGCCCCGCAGCCGGGCGTGCCGCCGGAGGAGGCGGGCGCCGCGGTGGCCGGCGAGTCCTCCACCGCGACCTGGACCGTGGTGTGGACCGACCGGCTCACCGCCCACGAGCACTATCAGGCCAAGTGCTACCGGGTGGACCCGGTGCCGGGCCGCGAGGGCGAGTACATCGCCTACATCGCCTACGACATCGACCTGTTCGAGGAAGGCTCCATCGCCAACCTCACGTCGTCGATCATCGGCAACGTGTTCGGCTTCAAGGCGCTGCGGGCCCTCCGCCTGGAGGACATGCGCATCCCGCTGGCCTACGTCAAGACGTTCCAGGGCCCGCCGCACGGCATCGTGATGGAGCGCGAGTACCTGAACAAGTACGGCCGCCCCCTGCTCGGCGCGACCACCAAGCCCAAGCTCGGGCTGTCGGCCCGCAACTACGGCCGGGTGGTCTACGAGGCGCTGCGCGGCGGCCTGGACTTCACCAAGGACGACGAGAACATCAACTCCCAGCCGTTCATGCGCTGGCGCGACCGCTACCTGTTCACGATGGAGGCGGTCAACCGGGCCGCGGAGCAGACCGGCGAGGTCAAGGGCCACTACCTGAACGTGACCGCGGCGACCATGGAGGACATGTACGAGCGGGCCGAGTTCGCGAAGGAGCTCGGCAGCGTGATCGTCATGGCCGACCTGACCGTCGGCTACACCGCGCTGCAGTCCATGTCGAAGTGGGCCCGGCGCAACGGGGTCATCCTGCACCTGCACCGGGCCGGGCACGGCACCTACACCCGGCAGAAGAACCACGGGGTCAGCTTCCGGGTCATCGCCAAGTGGTGCCGGCTGATCGGGGTGGACCACATCCACGCCGGCACCGTGGTGGGCAAGCTGGAAGGCGACCCGTCCATGGTCCGCGGCTACTACGACACGCTGCGCCTGGCGACCGTCCCGGCGGACCTGGGCCACGGCATCTACTTCGAGCAGGAGTGGGGGTCGATGCCCGGCACCATGCCGGTCGCCTCCGGCGGCATCCACGCCGGCCAGATGCACCAGCTGATCGGCTACCTGGGCGAGGACGTGGTGCTGCAGTTCGGCGGCGGCACCATCGGCCACCCGATGGGCGTCGCGGCCGGCGCCACCGCCAACCGGGTCGCGGTGGAGGCCATGATCAAGGCCCGCAACGAGGGCCGGGACTTCGTCGCTGAGGGCGACACCATCCTGGCCGAGGCGGCCAAGGGCTGCCAGCCGCTGCAGATGGCCCTGGACACCTGGGGCGACATCACGTTCAACTACGAATCGACCGACACCCCGGACGTCGTGGCCACCCCCACGTCCTGACCCGGCCGCAACCAGCACAGGAGCCCGCTATGCGGATCACCCAGGGCACGTTCTCCTATCTCCCCGACCTCACCGACGACGAGATCGCCGCGCAGATCCAGTACGCGGTGGACCAGGGCTGGTCGGTCGCGGTGGAGTTCACCGACGACCCGCACCCGCGGAACTTCCTCTGGGACATGTGGGGGCTGCCGATGTTCGACATCGCCGACGCGGCCGCGGGCATGCACGAGGTCCGCGCCTGCCGGGACGCCTACCCCGAGCACTACATCCGGGTCAACGCCTACGACGCGAGCCTGGGCCGGCAGACCACGGCGCTGAGCTTCATCGTGAACCGCCCCAGCCACGAGCCGGGCTTCCGGCTGGACCGCCAGGAGGGCAGCGACCGGCGGATCCGCTACTCGCTGCAGGCGTACGCCACGCAGCGCCCCGCGGGCGAGCGCTACGGCCGCCACAACGGCGCCGGTCACACGGGGCCTGCCGGCGGATGAGCGCGACTGCGGGCCCCGCCGGGGGCGGTTTCGCCATGCCGCGCCCCGGGCCGGGGCACGGTGGCGCGAACGGCGCGGCCGGGTCCGGCGGCGAGTCCGGGAGCGGGGAGCCGCCCGCTGGGCCGGCCCTGTCGCCGCTGTCCGCCGATGAGACGGTGGAGCTGGGCGAGGAGCAGCAGGCCCAGCGGCTCTCGCGAATGCTGGACGAGTTCGACCGGGAGTTCGTCGGGCTGGCCCCGGTCAAGGCCCGGGTCCGGGAGATCGCCGCGCTGCTGCTGATCGACCGGCTCCGGCAGCGTTACGGGCTGACGTCGTCCCGCCCCAGCCTGCACATGTGCTTCACCGGCAGCCCGGGGACGGGCAAGACGACGGTGGCCATGCACATGGGCGAGATGCTCCGGGAGCTGGGCTATCTCCGCAAGGGGCAGCTGGTCAGCGTGACCCGTGACGACCTGGTCGGCCAGTACGTCGGGCACACCGCGCCCAAGACCAAAGAGGTGCTGAAGCGGGCCATGGGCGGCGTGCTGCTCATCGACGAGGCCTACTACCTGTACCGGCCGGAGAACGAGCGCGACTACGGCCAGGAGGCCATCGAGATCCTGCTCCAGTTCATGGAGGCGCACCGCGAGGACCTGGTCGTCATCCTGGCCGGGTACGCCGACCGGATGGACGTGTTCTTCCGCTCCAATCCGGGGATGGCCTCCCGGGTCGCGCACCACATCGACTTCCCGGACTTCAGCCTCGACGAACTGATGCAGATCGCCGGGCTGATGCTGGACCGGGAGCAGTACCAGCTGTCCGGCCCGGCCCAGGCGGCGTTCACCGAGTACGTGGCGCTGCGGATGGCGCAGCCCCGGTTCGCCAACGCGCGCAGCATCCGCAACGCCATCGACCGGATGCGGCTGCGCCAGGCCCGGCGGCTGGTGGCGGCGGGCGGCACGATCGGCCGGGACCTGCTCATGCAGATCAGCGAGGCTGATGTCCGCGCCAGCCGGGTCTTCGCCGACACCGGCCAGCCCCCGCAGGACCCTCCCGGCCGCTAGACCCCCACCCCCCTGCGGCCAGCCCCCGCAGGACCCTCCCGGCCGCTAGGCCCCGCACCCCCCTGCGGCCAGCCCCCGCAGGACCCCTCCCGGTCGCTGGACCCCTGTGGCGCCCCCACCGCCCCCCTGAGTCACACCAGCCCCGCCAGCCACCCGAGCCCCGATCCCCCGTTCGTGATCAACCGATTGGTGTTGCTGGAGGACCCTGTTGGCTTATTGGTTCAGGCTGCCGGGGCTAGGTCGAGCCGCTGGAGGCAGGTGGTCCGGGTCCGGTCCAGTGGTTTGCCGGTCCACCAGGCGTTGAGGCGGATCAGGTTGATCGCGGCGGCGGCTGCGTTGTGCTCGAGGCTGGTCCGGGCCAGGCCGGTGTAGCGAGCGCGGCGGATGCCGGTGACGTGGGTGGCTTGCCACATGGTTCCCTCGACGCCGGCGCGGATGGCGTACCGGCGTTTCCAGGCGGGGGTGGCCTGTTCGGCGCGGGCGGTGGTGACCGCCTCGTGGATTTCGCGGGGGCGCAGGCCTAGCTGGCGGCCGGCCGCTGAGGTGGTGCACTGGGCCCGGGCGGGGCAGGGGTGGCAGGCGGCCGCCGGGAAGCGGACCATGATCTGGCCGGCTCCCTTGCGGGTGTGCTCGCACCAGGTGGTGCTGGTGATGCCCTGGGGGCAGGTGACCTGCTGGCGGTCCCAGTCGATGGCGAACATCTCCGCGGTGTAGCCGCCGGTGCGCCGCTGGCGGGTGGCGGTGGTGCGCAACGGGCCAGTCAGGGTGATCCCGCGGGCCTGGGCAGTGACCAGCTCGTCCGCGCAGGCATACCCGGCATCGACGGCGTGCTCAGCGGGGGCCAGCCTGGCGGTGGCGAGCATGTCGTGCACGGGGGTGGTCATCGCCACGTCGGCGGTGCTGGCCGGCGTGGTGGCCACGCTGATGATCAGGTTCGGGCCGCCGCGGCTGCCGTCAGGCCCGGGCACCTGGCAGGTCTCGGTGAGGTGGATCTTGTAGCCCAGCCAGCCCCTGCCGCGCTTTTCGCTGTAGCGGGCATCCAGGTCATACGGCGAGACGATCGCCGATCTGCCCGGCGGGAGGCCCTGCTCGCCGGCTTCCCGCATTACCACCGCCCCCCGCCCGTTCCGGTAGTACTGCTGCACCCAGATCCGGCGCAGCGTCTCGACGGCGGGCAGCTCCCGCAGCCACGACGGCGCGCCGGGCGCGCGGACGGCGTCCAGCACCACGGTGCCGTCGGCACCGTACTGGCTGGCCAGGTCCTTGCGTTCCGCCTCGCTGGCCGGCAGCCGCATCCCGTCGATCCGCTGCCCGTAGACCTCCTGCCACGAGGCATCGATCAGCCCGGCGAGCCAGCCCGGCGCGGCCGCGGCCAGGGCCTCCAGCGCCGCCCGGACCGTTTCCCCGGCCAGCTCCAGCCGGTTCAGGTCCCGGATCCGGCCCAGCACATACGTCGAATCAGTCCGCGCCGTCCCCCCCGCTTTCACCAGGCCGAGCTCTTTCAGCCGCTCCAGCAGCAAGTCAAACAGGCTGCGTTCCAGGCCCGCCGCGACCAGCCGGGACCGGAACTCGCTCAGCACGCTGAAGTCGAACCCCTCGTCGTCTAACGGCAGGCCCAGGGCGTATTTCCAGTCCAGCCGGCCCCGCACCGCATCCGCGGCCTGCCGGTCAGTCAGGTTCTCGGTGAACTGCAGCACCGTCACCATCGCCAGCTGCGCCGGGGACATCCCCGGCGCGCCCCGCACCCCATACGCCGCCGCGAAATCCGCGTCCTGGTACCAGGCGCCCAGCTCATCGCGGGCCCGCATCGCCAGGCTCCCTTTACGGAACGCCGCCCGCGCCACCTTGGCGGTCGCGGCCGGCACCTCAGGCCACGGCCTCGGCTGCATCGACATGACAACCCGATTCTGCGGCCACGGCAGGCAACAAGGAAAGCAGAACACGGCGACCGCCCGACGATCATGAACCCAGCCATGATCAACCCGGATGAAGCTGTCCGGCGCGTCACCAAATAAGCCAACAGGGTCCTCGAGCAACACCAATCGGTTGATCACGAAGGCGGGGCGGGGGCCTGGGCGGCGGGGAGGTAGGGGATCGTGAGTCGGACCGTGCTGCCGCGGCCCGGGGAGCTGATCAGCTCGAGGCGGCCGCCGAGCAGCTCGGCCCGCTCGCGCATCCCGGACAGGCCGAAGCCGGTGGGCCCGCCTGCGGTGGCCGCGCCCGTGCTGACGCCGGCCGCCGGGACCGCGGCCACATCGAAGCCGGTTCCGTCGTC
Organism: uncultured Actinomycetes bacterium; assembly: GCA_963720645.1. Lineage (GTDB taxonomy): Bacteria > Actinomycetota > Actinomycetes > Streptosporangiales > Streptosporangiaceae > RYN-230. The sequence goes on from CAVRFX010000006.1 coordinate 58,537, forward strand.
GGTGACCTCCAGCAGGACCCGGTCCTTCTGCCGGTGCAGCCGGACCCGGACCGACTGGGCGCTGGCGTGCTTGGCCACGTTCTGCAGCGCTTCCTGGGCGGTCCGGTAGACCGCCGTCTCCGCGTGCTCGGCCATGCTCAGCGCGGCCGCCTCCACCCGGACGTCCAGGGTGGGGAACGAATGGGCCAGGCTTTCCAGGCTGGCGGCCAGGCCGAGGTCGTCCAGCACGGGGGGGCGCAGCCCGGCGATCGCGGACCGGGTCTCGTCGAGTGCGGCCGCGGCCAGTTCCTGCGCCCGGGCCACCTGCTCCGCCGCGACCGCGGGTGAGCCCGGGATCGCGTCGGCCGCGGCGGACAGGTGGAAGAACAGGCTGACGATGCGCTGGCTGATGCCGTCGTGGATCTCCCCGGCCAGCCGCCGCCGCTCGTGTTCCTGCCATTCCACGATCCGTTCCGCGAACCGCTCCAGCGCCTCCTCCCGCTCGGCCAGCCTGCGGTGCAGCCGGGCGTTCTCGATCGCCCCGGCCACCAGGCCCGCCACCGAGCGGAGCAGTTCCACGTCGGCGGGGGTGAACTCACGGCGCAGCCGGGTGTGCACGTTCAGCACGCCGACGAGGTGCCCCATGGGGGTGACCACCGGCACCGAGAGCATGGAGGTGAACTCCTCGCCGCGCAGGGCCGGGATGTAGCGGTACCGGGGGTCGGCCGACTTGTTGTCCACGATGACGGCGGGCTGGCCGTGATCGGCTACCCAGCCGGCCACCCCCTCGCCCAGCGCCAGCTCGATGGTGCCGACCATGGTGTCGAACGGTGGCGTCGCCCCGCGCAGCTGGAGCTTGCGGCCCCGCTCGTCGAGCAGGTGCACGAAGCACACGTCGGTCTCGGTGGTCTCGGTGACCAGCTGGGCGACGCCCTGCAGGATCCGGTCCAGGTCCAGGCCGGCCGAGATGGTCTCGACCACCTTCGACAGGAGCTGCGCCTCCCGTTCCGCGTCGGCGACGCCGAGCCGGCCCGGGCCGTCGCCCGCACTCAGCCCCGGGATCAATGGAAGACCCCCTCGCGCAGCGCGACCGCGACCGCGCCGGCCCGGTCGGAGACGCCGAGCTTGCGGTAGATGCCCCGCGAGTGGGTCTTCACCGTCTCCTCGCTCACCACCAGCCGCATCGCGATGGCCCGGTTGGACAGGCCGGCCACCAGCAGCGACAGGACCTCGCTCTCCCGCTGGGTCAGGCCCAGGTGGGCGCCGGGCCAGAACTCGCCGCTGCGCAGCCGGGCCGCGGACAGCGCGACCCGGCCGGCCAGGCTGGGGTCGATGAGGACCTCGCCGTCACGGATCCGGCGCAGGTAGTCGACCAGCTCCCCGCCCCGGATCCGCTTCAGCAGGAAGCCCGCGGCGCCGACCCGGAGGGCCTGATACAGGTACTGCTCGTCGTCGTAGACGGTGAGGAAGACCACCTTGCAGCCAGGCGTGAGGCGGAGGATCTCGGCGCACAGGTCCAGCCCGCTGGCCCCGCGCAGCCGGATGTCGAGCAGCACCGCGTCCGGCTTCAGCTCGCCGGCCAGGCGGACCGCCTCCCGGGGGTCGCTGGACTCACCGACGATGTCCACCTGGTCCCGGTAGGGGGCCAGCATGGCCTTCAGGCCGTCCAGGACCATCTGGTGATCATCCACGATCACCACGGTCATCGGCCCGGACGTCAGGTGGTCCATGTCCGGAACGGTACCCACCCGGCGCTCACGTCCGCGCCTCGAGCAGGTGCCAGAGCAGCAGAAGCTGCGCGATGGCCAGCGATTCGCTGCGTTTCCCCGGGGCGTACTCCCCCAGCTTGTCCGGCAGGTCCACGTCGGCGGTGAACGACAGCTGCTCCCAGATCGCCTTCTCGACGATCCGGCTGTCCTCCCGTGGCGCGTACCCGTGCACGTGCAGGGCGTTCGACCGGCCGGCCGTCGCAGTCGCGGATCAGCTTGAGATGCACGGTCCGCCGGTCGTCGTCACTGAGCACGTGGGCCAGCTCGGGATGCTGGATGGTCGGCCGGAGCAGGATCTCCGCGGACAGGGGCGTCCCGGCCGGCGCGTCGTGCCCGGCGGCCGGGGCGAACCGGATGGAGATGTCGGACTGCTGCCGCTGCGGCCGGATGAACGCGGCCGATTCCGGCTCACGCCGCTCCAGCTCGGCGAGCACCTGCTCGGGGGTGTAGCCGCGCTCGGCGCAGTCCCGCTTGAGCTTCCACTCCCGCCGGATGTCCTCGGGCGGGTCCAGGTACACGGAGATGTCGAAGCAGGCCCGGGACAGCTTGGTGTGCAGGGGCAGCAGGCCCTCGACGATCACGAACTCGCGCGGCTCGACCAGCACCGGCCGGACCAGCTGGCCCGTGGCGTGGTCGTAGACGGGCTTGAGGATGGGGCGCCCGAGCGCCAGCAGCTGGAGGTGCTGCTCCATCACGTCCATGTAGTTGCACTCGGGGTTGAGCACGGTGAACGGGACGTTGCGCCGTTCAACCCGGTCGTAGCGGTGGTAGTCGTCCACGCACAGCGCGGTGGCCCGGTCCGCGCCGAGCGCGGCGGCGAGTCCCCTGGTCAGCGTGGTTTTCCCCGCGGCGCTGTCGCCTGCGATGGCGAGCATGACGGGCCTTGGCGGCTCTGGCACCGACTCGCTCCGGCGCAGCCGCATGAGCTTGTCGGGCATCAGGCTGTTCGCCTCCCCTATCGACCTGATTCCAGTCTGAACTGGACCTTCCACCCTAGGCAGGGCCGATCGTCCCTACCTCCCCCCAGGCGGGGAAGCCAGGGGTGATCCGGAAGCCGTGACTCCCCCGCCCGGCCCACCCCCGCGGGGGATGTGGCCACCCGGGCGGCGGCCTAGGGTCGGCGGATGGACGACCTGGCCGCGCGGGCGTCGGCCCTGGTGGCCCCCCCGAAAGGGATTCTCGCCACCGGGCCTGCGGGCGCGGCCATGTCCGGCCGGCTGGCGGCCGCCGGGGTGGCGCCCACCGGGGAGAACCGCCGGGCGTTCCGCGAGCTGCTGGTCACCGCGCCGGGCCTGGGGACCGGGATCAGCGGGGTGATCCTGGACGCCGAGGCCATGCACCAGCGCTCCGCGCAGGGCCAGCCGCTGCCGGCGGCGGTCGCCGCGGGCGGCCTGCTGACCGGGTCCGGGCGGACACCGGCCGGCACCCGCTGCCCGGCACCCGCTGCCCGGCACCCGCTGCCCGGCACCCGGTCCGAGACCATCACCGAGGGCCTGGACGGGCTGCCCCCCAGGCTGGAGAGGTGGGCCCGGTGCGGCGCACCGGGTCGCGATGAACGTGGCGGCCATGGAAGGCCGCTACACCCCCGAGCTGGAACCCGACGCCGCCTGACCGCCCACGGCGCGACGGGCGCTCGCTAGAGCCGGCCGGCCGCGGTGACGCCCAGCAGCCCGAGGCCGTTGGCCAGGACGATCCGGGTGGCGTCGGCCAGCCACAGCCGCGCCTGGCCGAGAGCGTCCGGCGGCTGGCCGTCGCGGGGCAGAACGCGGCACGCGTCGTGGAAGCGGTGGTAGGCGGCGGAGAGATCTTCCAGGTACCTGGCCACCCGGTGCGGCTGGCGGAGCTCGGCGGCGGTGGCGGCCACGCGCGGGAATTCAGCCAGCGCCTTCAGCAGGTCGTTCTCCCGCTCGTGGGTCAGCAGACCCGGGTCATAGTGATCGCCGCGGGTGATGCCGGACTGGGCGGCCTTCCGGAGCAGCGAGGAGATCCTGGCGTGCGCGTACTGCACGTAGTAGACGGGGTTCTCATTGTTCTGCTGAGTCCACAGATCCAGATCCAGATCAATGGCGGAGTCCAGCGAGTACCGGGCCAGCGCATACCGGGCCGCGTCCACTCCGATGGCCGCCACGATGTCGTCGAGCGTGATGATGGTCCCCGCGCGCTTCGACATCCGCAGCGGCTGCCCGTCCCGGACCAGGTTCACCAGCTGCCCGATGAGAATCTCCAGCGTCTGGTCCGGGTCGTCGCCGAAGCAGGCGGCGATGGCCCGCAGGCGGCCGACGTAGCCATGGTGATCAGCACCGAGAATGATGACGACCTTGTCAAAGCCGCGGCCCCGCTTGTCGAGGTAGTACGCACAGTCAGCGGCGAAGTAGGTGAACTCCCCGTTGCTCCGGACGTAGACACGGTCCTTGTCGTCGCCGAAATCCGTCGTGCGGACCCAGGTGGCACCGTCCTCGGCGTAGACGCGCCCCGACCGCCTGAGCCTCGCCAGCGCCGCGGCGAGTTCTCCCCGGTCACGCAGGCCCTGTTCGGCAAAGAACACGTCGAAGTGCACCCCGAAGCCGGCCAGCGAGGCCTTGATCTCCCCGAACATCAGCGCGACGCCGCCCGACCGGAACACCTCGAGCGCGCCGCCCTCCGGGCGGTGCAGGACGTCCGGGTGCTGCTTCAGCAGGGTCCCGGCGATCTCACGGACGTAGTCACCGGTGTAGCCATCGCCAGCGGGCTCCTCGTGCCGGGCGGCGGCGAGCAGGGAGCTGGCGAATCGGTCGATCTGCGCGCCGGCATCGTTGAAGTAATACTCCGTGGTCACCGCGGCACCCTGCGCGCGCAGCAGCCGGGACAGCGCGTCACCGACCGCGGCCCACCGTGCCCCCCCGAGGTGAATCGGGCCGGTGGGGTTGGCGGAGGCGAACTCCAGGTTCACCCGCTGGCCATCGAGCGCCCGTCCGCGGCCGTAGGCCTCACCCTGCGCGGCGATGGTGCCGGCCACCGCCCCGGCCGCGGCCGGGGCCAGGCGGATGTTCAGGAACCCCGGCCCGGCCACGTCCACCTCCTGGATCGCCGGATCCAGGGCGAGCGTCCTGGCCATCGCCCGGGCCAGCTCCCCCGCGGGGAGACCTGCCCGCCTGGCGATCTGGAGCGCCAGCGCCGAGGCATAGTCGCCATGATCGGGGTGGCGAGGGCGCCGGACAGGGGCGGCGGCCGGCAGTACGGACGTGTCCAGGCCGCGGTCGGCCAGCGCCCCGGCCGCCGCGGCCAGCACGGCGTCAGCGAGTTGCGCGGGGTTCACAGGCCGATGGTAGCGGCGGCCAACCGCCCCGGCGCCGGTCGGGCCGTTGCGGAGAAACGAGGCTCAGCGCGGGCCGGGCGGTGCAGGCGGGCCGGCCTGCGGGAGCGCGGTCGGCGTGCTCAGACGTTGAAACCGAGGGCGCGGAGCTGCTCGCGGCCCTCGTCGGTGATCTTCTCCGGCCCCCACGGCGGAAGCCAGACCCAGTTGATCCGGAAGTCGGTGACGAGGCCGTCCAGGGCCGACCGGGCCTGGTCCTCGATCACGTCGGTGAGCGGGCAGGCCGCGCTGGTCAGCGTCATGTCGATGGTCAGCGTCTTGTCCTCGTCAAGCGTCACCCCGTAGATCAGCCCGAGGTTGACCACGTTCACGCCCAGCTCGGGGTCCACCACGTCGCGGAGGGCCTCGACCAGGTCCTCGGTCTCGGGGGTGATCTCCAGCAGGGGGCCGCTGGCCTGGGTGTCGTCTGTCATGTCTGCTCCTCCAGGGCTTGCGCGGTGGCGTCCTTCCAGGCCATCCAGCCCAGCAGGGCGCACTTGATCCGGGCCGGGTACTTCGCCACTCCGGCGAACGCCACGCCGTCGCCGAGGATTTCCTCGTCCGGCTCCGTCTGGCCCTTGGACTGCATGAGGCGCAGGAACTCCTCGGCGAGGCTCATCGCCTCGGGCACGGTCCTGCCGATGATCAGCTCGCTCATCACCGACGCGCTGGCCTGGCTGATGGAGCAGCCCAGCGCGTCGTAGGACACGTCGGCCACGACCGGCTCGCCGGCCGCGTCCTTGAGCGTGACCCGGAGCGTCACCTCGTCCCCGCAGAGCGGGTTCACGTGGTGCACCTCGGCGTCGTACGGCTCCCGCAGGCCCTTGTGGTGCGGGTGCCGGTAGTGGTCCAGGATCACTTCCTGGTACAGCGACTCCAGCTGCATCAGTCACCACCGAAGAACCGCTGGGCCTGCCTGATCCCGGAGACCAGGGCGTCGACCTCCGCGGTCGTGTTGTAGAGGTAGAACGAGGCCCGGGTGCTGGCCTGGATGCCGTACCGGCGGTGCAGCGGCCAGGCGCAGTGGTGCCCGGCCCGGACGGCCACGCCGTGCTCGTCGAGCACCTGGCTGACGTCGTGCGGGTGCACGTCCCCCAGCGTGAACGAGATCGCCGCGCCGCGCACGGCGGGATCCGCCGGGCCGAGGACCCGCAGGCCCGGCACGTCGCCCAGCGCCTCCAGCGCGTAGCCGATCAGGTCCCGCTCGTGCGCCCGGACCGCGTCCAGGCCCACGTCGGTGAGGTAGTCGATGGCCGCATCCAGGCCCGCCGCCTCGGCGATCGGCATCGTGCCGGCCTCGAACTTGTGCGGCGGCGGGGCGAACGTCGAGTGGTCCATCCAGACGCTCTCGATCATCTCGCCGCCGCCGAGGAACGGGGGCATCTCCTCGAGCAGCTCGCGGCGGCCCCAGAGCACGCCGATGCCGGTCGGGCCGCACATCTTGTGGCTGGTGAAGCCCAGGAAGTCCGCGCCGAGCTCCTGCACGTCCACCGGCATGTGCGGGACGGACTGGGCCGCGTCCACCAGCACCAGCGCGCCGGCCGCGTGCGCAGCGTCGGCGATCTCGCGGACCGGGTTGATGGTGCCGAGCACGTTGGACTGGTGGGCCAGGGAGACCAGCTTCGTCCGCCCGGTGATCAGGTGGCGGATCTGGGACAGGTCGAGCTGGCCGTCGTCGGTGACCCCGAACCAGCGCAGCGTGGCGCCGGTGCGCTCGCACAGCAGCTGCCACGGGACGATGTTGGAGTGGTGCTCCATCTCGGTGATGACGATCTCGTCGCCGGGGCCGAGGCGGAACCTGGCCGGCGCGCTCCCGCCGGACTGGCCGGCGGTCGCGTTGCCCATGGCGTAGGCGACCAGGTTGATGCCCTCGGAGATGTTCTTGGTGAACACCACCTCGGCCTCGTCCCGCGGCGCCGATGAAGCCGGCCGCCTTGATCCGGGCGCCCTCGTACGCGGCGGTGGCCTCCTCGCCGAGCTGGTGGCTGGCCCGGTGGATGTTGGCGTTGTGCCGCTCGTAGAAGTCGTCCAGGCGCTCGATGACCTGGCGGGGCTTCTGGGAGGTGTTCGCGCTGTCCAGGTAGACCAGCGGCTGCCCGTCCCGGACCTGGCGGTCGAGGATCGGGAAATCCTTGCGGATCCGGGCCACGTCCAGGGTCATGCGACCGCTCCCGCGGCCGCCCTGATCCACTTCTCGTAGCCTTCGGCCTCGAGGGTCTCGGCCAGCTCGGGGCCGCCTTCGTCGACGATCCGGCCGCCCACGAACACGTGCACGAAGTCCGGCTTCACGTACCGCAGGATCCGGGTGTAGTGGGTGATCAGCAGCACGCCGTGGCCAGGCTGGGCGCCGAACCGGTTGACGCCCTCGGACACCACCCGGAGCGCGTCGATGTCCAGCCCGGAGTCGGTCTCGTCGAGGATCGCGAACTTGGGGTTGAGCAGCTCGAGCTGGAGGATCTCGTGCCGCTTCTTCTCCCCGCCGGAGAAGCCCTCGTTCAGGTTGCGCTCGGCGAACTGGGGCTCGATGGACAGGGCGGCCATGGCCTCGCGCATCTCCTTGAGGAAGAGGCGGAGCTTCGGCGCCTCGCCGCGCACGGCGGTCACCGCGGTGCGCAGGAAGTTGGACACGGTCACCCCGGGCACTTCCACCGGGTACTGCATGGCCAGGAACAGCCCGGCGCGGGCCCGCGCGTCCACGCTCATGGACAGCACGTCCTCGCCATCCAGGGTCACGCTGCCCTGGGTGACCTGGTACTTGGGGTGCCCGGCGATCGCGTAGGCCAGCGTGGACTTGCCTGAGCCGTTCGGGCCCATGATGGCGTGGATCTCGCCGTCCTTCACGGTAAGGTCAACGCCGCGCAGGATCTCGCGGGTCTGATCGGCCGTATCCACCACGCTGACGTGCAGGTCGCGGATTTCCAGAGTGGCCATCGCTATCTCACTATCTCCGAGTTCATAGGTAGCTGGTCAGGGTCCGGGCGCGGCCGGGACGGCGACGTACACGTCGTCGCCCTCGACCTTCACCGGGTACGTCGGGACGGGCTTGGTGGCCGGGGGCCCCGTGGGCGCGCCGGTCCGCAGGTCGAAGCACGAGCCATGCAGCCAGCACTCGACGGTGTGGTCGTAGACCTCGCCCTCGGACAGCGGCACTTCCTCATGCGAGCACACGTCGCGCAGCGCGTACACGTTCCCGTCCACCCGGACCACGGCGACCGGCACGCCGCCGATCTCCACGCCGATCGCCCCCTGCTCGGGGACTTCGGCCAGGGAACAGACCCGCACGTAGGTAGAGGTCTCGCTCATGCCGGGGCCCCCTGCAGTCCGGGCAGCCGGGCCAGCTCGTTCTCGATCGCGGCGGTGATCCGCTCGCGCAGCTCGGCGACCTCGATCTTGGCGATCAGCTGGCCGAAGAAGCCCCTGATGACCAGGCGCCGTGCCTCGTCCCGCGGGATGCCCCGGGCCATCAGGTAGAACAGGTGCTCGTCTTCCAGCCGCCCGCTGGTGCTGGCGTGGCCCGCCCCGACGACTTCGCCGGTGAGGATCTCCAGGTTGGGCACGGAGTCGGCCCGGGCCCCCTCGGTGAGCAGCAGGTTCCGGTTCCGCTCGTAGGTGTCCGTGGCGATCGCCTCCGGCCGGATCAGCACGTCGCCGATCCACACCGTGTGCGCGCTGCCCTGCAGGGCGCCCTTGTAGTCGACCCGGCTGCGGCAGTGCGGCTGGTCGTGGTCCACGAACAGCCGGTGTTCCAGGTGCTGCCCCGGGTCGGCGAAGTACAGGCCGAGCAGCTCGGCGTCGCCGCCGGGGCCGCTGTAGCTGACCGAGGGCGCCAGCCGGACCACCCCGCCGCCCAGGCGTCACCACGGTGTGCTGGAACGTGGCGTCCCGGCCCACCCGCGCCTGGTGCTGGCTCAGGTGCACCGCATCGGCCGCCCAGTCCTGCACGCTCACCACCGACAGCGACGCGCCGTCGCCCACCACGAACTCGACGTTGTCGGCGTAGGTCGCGGACCCCGCGTGATCGAGGACGACCACGGCCCGCGCGTTCCGGCCCACCTCGACGAGCGTGTGCCCGAAGGCCGCACCCCCGGCGTCGTGGCCGCGCACCGTGAGCACGGTCGGCTCATCGACGTCGGTGTCCGGCGGCACGGTGATCACCGTGCCCTGCTCGAACGCTGCGAACGCCCGGGCGCTGACCCGGTCGGCCGGCAGGAACGCGGTCCCGAAGCGGCCGTCACCGCGGTGCGGGCGCTCCACGGAGACACCCGGTGCGGCCTCGACCTGCACCGTCACCTTGCCGGCCTCCAGCGGCTGGGCGCCCTCCAGACCGCGCAGGCGGCGCAGCGGCGTGAACCGCCACTCCTCCTCCCGCCCGGACGGCACCGGGAAATCAGCCAGGTCCGCCGAGTGGTGCTCGTGCAGCCGTGAAACCGGGGCGGCGGACTCCACCGCCCCCTGAAGCCCTGCCATCAGCCGACCGCCCCCTCCATCTGGAGCTCGATCAGCCGGTTCAGCTCGAGCGCGTATTCCATCGGCAGTTCGCGCGCGATCGGCTCGATGAAGCCGCGCACGATGGTGGCCGCCGCCTCGTCCTCGGTCATCCCGCGGCTCATCAGGTAGAACAGCTGGTCTTCGGAGATCTTGGACACGCTGGCCTCGTGGCCCATCTCGACGTCGTCCTCGCGGACGTCCACGTACGGATAGGTGTCCGACCGGCTGACCGAGTCGACCAGCAGCGCGTCGCACTTCACGGTGGACCTGGAGTGCCCGGCGCCCTCCTGGACCTGGACCAGGCCGCGGTAGGAGGTCCGGCCGCCGCCGCGGGCCACCGATTTGGACACGATGTTGGACGAGGTGTTCGGGGCGCAGTGGACCATCTTGGCCCCCGCGTCCTGGTGCTGGCCCTCGCCGGCGAACGCCACCGACAGGGTCTCGCCGCGGGCGTGCTCGCCCATCAGGTAGACGGCCGGGTACTTCATCGTGACCTTGGAGCCGAGGTTCCCGTCGATCCACTCCATGGTCGCCCCGGCGCTGCACACGGCCCGCTTGGTGACCAGGTTGTAGACGTTGGCGGACCAGTTCTGGATCGTGGTGTAGCGGCAGCGCGCCCCGGCCTTGACGACGATCTCGACCACGGCGGAGTGCAGCGAGTCGGACTTATAGATCGGCGCGGTGCAGCCCTCGACGTAGTGCACGTAGGCACCCTCGTCGACGATGATCAGCGTCCGCTCGAACTGGCCCATGTTCTCGGTGTTGATCCGGAAGTAGGCCTGCAGCGGGATGTCCACGTGCACGTTCTTCGGCACGTAGATGAAGCTGCCGCCGGACCATACCGCCGTGTTCAGCGCGGCGAACTTGTTGTCGCCCGGCGGGATGACGGTGGCGAAGTACTCCTGGAACAGCTCCGGGTGCTCACGCAGGGCCGTGTCGGTGTCCAGGAAGATGACGCCCTTCTCCTCCAGGTCCTCACGGATCTTGTGGTAGACCACCTCGGACTCGTACTGGGCCGCCACCCCGGCGATCAGCCGCTGCTTCTCGGCCTCCGGGATGCCCAGCCTGTCGTAGGTGTTCTTGATGTCGGCGGGCAGCTCGTCCCAGGTCGCGGCCTGCTTCTCGGTGGACCGGACGAAGTACTTGATGTTCTCGAAGTCGATGCCGGACAGGTCAGCTCCCCAGTTCGGCATGGGCTTGCGGTCGAACAGCTTCAGGCCCTTCAGCCGCAGGTCGAGCATCCACTCGGGCTCGTCCTTCAAGCCCGAGATGTTGCGGACGACCTCTTCGGACAGGCCCCGGCGGGCGCCCGTGCCGGCCACGTCCGAGTCAGCCCAGCCGAACTTGTATCGGTCCAGGCCCTCGAGCTCGGGGTGCGCGGTTGCGGTCATACGGAGATGCCTCCGATTGGATTCGGTTCTGGTGTGGTGCGGGTGTTCAGGAGAGCTGGCGCGGTGACGTGCGTGGTGCAGATCCCGTCGCCGTGCGCGATGGTGGCCAGCCGCTGCACCGGGGTGCCGAGGAGACGGGCGAACGCTTCCGTCTCCGCCTCGCACAGCTGGGGGAACTCGGCGGCCACGTGCGCCACCGGGCAGTGATGCTGGCAGAGCTGTTCCCCGCGCCCGGCCCCGGGGCCGGCGTCTGCGCCCGTGCTGGCGCCCGGCTGGCCGGTGCCCGGGCCGGGGGCGCCGCTCGCCGAGGCCGCGTAGCCATCCGCGGACAGCGCCTCGGCCAGGGCCGCGACCCGGTCGCCCGGTGCGGCTCCCTGGACCACCGGCCCGTACCGCCGCTCCAGGTCGGCAACCTGGCGGCGGGCGAACTCGGCGACCGCGCCCGGCCCGGCCACCTCGGCCAGGAAGCGCAGCGCGCTGGTGGCCAGGTCGTCATAGGCGTGCTCGAACGCGCTCCGGCCCACGTCCGTGATCGCGAACAGCTTGGCCGGGCGGCCCCGTCCGCGGCTGGCCGGACGGCGGGCCGTGCGGGCTTCGATCATCCCGTCGGCGAGGAGGTTGTCCAGGTGCCGGCGGACGGCGGCGGGGGTCAGGTTCAGCCTGGTGCTCAGCCCGGCCGCGGTGACCGGGCCGTTCTCCAGGATGAGCCGGGCGATGCGGGCCCGGGTGCCCCGCTCCGACCCTGGCTGGGCCGTGAGCGATCCGGGCTGGATGGATCCGGGGTGGACTTGCGGGTGAGGCTGAGCCGGTGCGGCTGGCCGGGCGGGTGAAGCTTCCTGAGCCGGTGAGGCTGGCAGGGCCGGGGCAGCACCGAAGCCGGCACCGCGCTGGGTGCCCGATCCCGTGCCGTCCAGTCCCATAGTTTTCACAACATCATTGTGCCGTAAATGCTTCCTCGGCCGCAATCCGGCCCCCCGGACGCCCGGGAAAAGCCTGCTGGCCGCCCGCTGGCGGGACATTCCTGGCGAACGCAGCATCCGGGCCGGATATTTCGGCGTTTCCCGCCGGTCCGCCGCATCCCACTGGCGTTCACCCGTCACATCCCGGTGGCGTTTACCATCGCGCACGCAGGGTAGTGGCCCGATTGCTAAGGGTTATCTCCTTTAGCGACTCAGGGAGACCTCATGCGCGCTGTCCTGCGGGCTGCCGCACAGGCGGCCCTGATCGTGGCCGCCCTCACCGTCCCGGCCCTCGCCGTCCCGCCGCTGCTGCTGCCCGCGGGAGCGGCGCTGGCCGGTTCATCGCCGGTGGACATCACGCCGAGCACGTCCGCGCCGGGCACCTCCACCACGTTCGCGGTCAACTGCAGCTCCCAGACCGCCGCCGGGAAGGCCACCTCCGCGACCCTGATCGGCACCACGCTGGGACTGGGCGAGCACATCCCGATGCAGGCCAGCACGCACGCCAACGAATTCGTCACCACCGTGGTGCTGCCGGCGGGCATCAAGGCGGGCACGTACCAGCCCGACATCGACTGCTCCAACGGCGTCACGGCCAGCGCCGCGTTCACCGTGAAGGCGGCACCCGGCATTGCCCCCGCCACCGGCGACGGCACCACCGCGACCGCCACGGATGACCGGCTGACCGCGATCGGCGTGGCCCTGCTCGGACTCGGGACGGTATCGGGCGTGCTGCTCCTCACCCGGCGCCGCTTCCGCAGCCGGGCCTGACCCTGGCCACCGGGCGCGCCACGGTGAGCAAGGTCTGGCGCGAGGTCTGGCGCACGCTGTGCGTCACGGCGATCGCGGCGTCCCTCGCGGCCGGGGTCATCCTGGCCTTCGCCGGCCGTCACACGCTGCGCTGGTCACCACCCCCGTTCCCGCCGCGCTCGGAGGCGCTCCCGGCGGCGGCCCACCCCGGGGGGCCGCCCGGCCGGCAGGCGGGCCAGCCCGGCCAGCTGCCGCAGCCGATGACGCGCTCGGTGCCGGTGTCCCTCGACATCCCGCGCATCGGGGTCCGGGCGCGGATCATCCCGCTGGGCCTGCGCCCGGACGGCTCTCCTGCGGTACCCCCGCTGGCCACCCCCTTCGTCACCAGCTGGTACGACGTGGGGCCGACGCCAGGGGCCCGTGGTGCCGCCGTCATCTTCGGGCACGTGGACTCGGCGGCGGTCGGCCCGGCCGTGTTCTACGCCCTGGGCCGGCTGCGGGTCGGGAACCTCATCGACGTCACGCTCGCCGACCGGCGCACCGCGGTGTTCAGCGTGTATGCCGCGGGCCTGTACCCGAAAACCGGTTTCCCCACGCCGGCCGTCTACGGGTACACCCGGTGGCCCACGCTGCGGCTGGTCACCTGCGGCGGGGGGTTCGACCGCCGCAGCGGGCACTACCTCGGCAATGTCGTGGTGTTCGCCGAGTACGTGGGCCAGGGCGGCTGAGACTTACCGGTCACGTCCCTCGCGGCCGCCCGGGCCCATCAGCCAGGCCACTCAGCCCCGGCCCATCAGCCCGGGCTCAATCAGTCCGGGCAGGTCAGTCAAGGCCGAGCCCACGCCGCCCGGTGGCGTTGAGGTCGCCGGGCGCGAACCGGCCGGCCCAGCCGCGCTCGTAATGCTCCGCGGGAAAATCAGCGGGGCTGGACCCGGTGCGGAAGGCCTCCCGGACGCTGGCCGCGTACTGGCGGTTGCGCGGGCACCAGGGGGCGGCGGGGATGTACATCACGTTGCCCCATCCCTGCTGGTTACGGACGGGCGCCACGCTGTGGACCAGGTCGCAGTGCCACCAGACCGAGTCGCCCGCCCGGACGTCGGGGATACCGCTGAGGGCCCGCATGAGGAGCGGATGCCAGGTCTCGTTGGCCGGGAAGACCTGGTTGACCGTGACGCCGCACATGTCGTCCTCGGGGACGTCGGCCAGCAGCGGCCGCAGCATGAGGTAGGCCATGGCCGCGGGAATCGGGACGGCGTGCAGGACTCCCTGGTCGTGGTCCATGTCCGACAGGGCGTCCAGCCCTGGAAGGTGCGGAAGGCCGAGCACATGGTCGTGCCGGGGTACTGCGGCCCGGCGGTGCGGTAGGCGGCGTCCCACGGGTCGTACTGCTCGACCGTCCCATCGAAGAGGTGCCGGAACGCCTTCTGGTACGCCTGCGTCATCCACAGTTCGAGGGTCCCGGGGTCGAGATGGGTCCCGAGCCCGCCGGAGTCGGCGCCCGGCGGCCGGCTGACCAGGGCTGACCTGGCCACCCGGACGGGGCTGTCGAAGCCGACAGTCGGCGAGAGCGTGCGCCGGCTGACGGAGGCCGGGCTGCTGCTCGACACCGGCGAGCGGACCCCCGGCGGGCGCGGCCGCGGCCGGGTCGGCTCGTACTACGCCCTGGCCGGGACCATCGGCTCGGCGCTCGTGGCCAGCATCGCCCCGGACGGTGTGGTGGCGGAGTCCGTGGACGCCTTCGGCGACACGGTGGCAAGCGCCCGGGAGGCCATCGGCCGGCCAGCCCGGCCCGCGCAGGTCACCGCGGCACTGCTGGGCGCCGCTGAACGGGTCCAGCGTCCGGCCGGGCCTGGCGACGCGGCTCGCCGTCGTGAGCGCCGCCGATCCGGTGGAGCGCGGCAGCGGCCGGCTGGTCCATCTCTCCGACTCCCCCTTCCTGCTCGGTGAACTGAATCCGGCCGAGGTTCTGGCGCCTCAGGTCGGGGGCCCGGTCATCGTCGACAATGACGTGAACTGGGCCGCGCGGGCCGAGCGCGAGCACGGCAGCACAGGCAGCCTGGATGACTTCGCCTACGTCTTCCTGGGGGAAGGACTGGGCTGTGCCATCGTCAGCGATGGAGAGGTCAGCCGGGGGTGCGCCGGGCTGGCTGGCGAGATCGCGCACCTCGTCACCGTCGGCCCGCACGGGCAGGCGACACGCCTGATCGAGGTATTCGGCGAACTTGGCCTGCGCCGGGCCGTCGACGGCCATCGACGTCGGCCGCCTGCTCAGCGTGGCCGCTGGCCAGGACGCTCAGGCCGCGGGCACGCAGCACGCCCTCGGCCAGGCCATCAGCGGAGTCCTCGCCGCCATCGTCGCGCTCGCGGACCCCGCGCTGGTCATCATCGGCGGCTCCTGGGGCCGCCACCCGGTCATCATGGAGGCCATCTCGTCGGCCTTCGCCCGCCTCCCCCGGCATGTGCCCGTCCGGGCCGCCGAGCTCACGGACCAGCCATCCCTCGCCGGGGCACGAAGCGACGCGGTCAGGCGGCTGCGATCAGCCATCGTGGCCGCCGCTCACCCGCCGCACCCGGCCTGACGGTCACTCGAGGAAGCCGCGGAGCAGCGCGGCGGTGCCGTCGAGGTGCTCGGCCACCGCCCGCTGGGCCCCCCGCGTGTCGCCCGCCAGGATGGCCTCGACGATCGCGGTGTGCTGGGCCGCGGTGTGGTCGATGTTGCGCTGCAGCACCGGGATCGCGTTCAGCAGGTCGTTGAGGCGGACCCGGGCGTCGGCGCAGGCTGCCGCGAGCAGGCTGGAGCCGGTGAGCTCCGCGATGGCCAGGTGGAACAAGGTGTCCATGCGCCGGTACTCCTCCGGGCACGCCCCGTTCACGGCCGCGAGACGGGCCAGCAGCACGTCATGGATCCGCGCCGCGGCGGCCTCACCGGTGCCGCCGGCCTCCCCGCCCGCCTGGGCCAGGATCTGGGCCGCCCCGGTCTCCACCGCCATCCGGAAGGTCAGCGCGTCGTTGATCTTGTCGGCGTCCTCGACCGCGATCCGCCGCAGCTCGACCCGGCTCGGCGCGGGCGGGGTGTAGGTCACGAACGTCCCCCCGAACCGGCCCCGCCGCGACTCCACGCAGCCCGCCGCGCGCAGGTCCCCGATGGCCTCGCGGAGCGTGATCCGGCTGACGCCGAGCATGGCCGCGAGCTCCCGCTCGGCGGGGAAGCGCTCGCCGGGACCGACCACGCCCAGCTTGATCACGGCCAGCAGCCGCTCGACGGTCTCCTCGAACGCGTTCTGCGACCGGACCGGGCCGAGCACGGCCGCCACCTCCATCCCGGCCGCCGGGACCGGCCCGTCCGCCGCCGCCGGGTCCCGGGCTGGCGCCCCGTGGGCCGCGGCCGCGGTCCTGGCCGTGGCCGCGGCGGGGCCGTCGCCGGCCCGGGAGAGTCGGCTGGTACGGCGCGGAAATCCGGTCCTGGGTCTTGACATCCGACGCTCGCTATCCATCAATGGTCTGATATTAAACCATTCGCTCCACCGGTGGCAGATCAGCGTCCGCTGCGCTCCCGGCCTCCATGGTCCCCAGGCCCACGTCATCCCAGGTAACAGGCCCCCCACCGGGCCTCTCAGCATCCAGGAGCAGTCATGGCGGTCAACGAGCAAGCGGCACCGCTCAGCGAGGACGAACACACGCTGCACCAGCTGGGCTACGCGCAAGAATTGCGGCGGCGGATGTCCGGCTTCTCCAACTTCGCCGTCTCGTTCACGATCATCTCGATCCTGTCCGGCTGCCTGACCCTGTACGGTTTCGGCATGCTCACCGGCGGTCCGGCCGTGATCGTCTGGGGCTGGCCGTTCGTCGGGATCATGACCCTGCTCGTCGGCCTGTCGATGGCCGAGGTGTGCTCCAGCTTCCCCACCGCGGGAGGCCTGTACTACTGGTCGGCCAAACTGGCCCGCAACAACGGGGCGGCCTGGTCGTGGTTCACCGGCTGGTTCAACTTCCTGGGCCAGGTCGCCGTCACCGCGGGCATCGACTTCGGCGCCTCTCTCTTCATCCACGCGTTCCTCTCGCTGGCGTTCAACCTCAGCGCGGCGCACTGGATCACGGTGCTCATCTACGCGGTCGTGCTGGCCGTGCACGGCATGCTGAACCAGTTCGGCATCCGGCTGGTCGCGCTGCTGAACGACATCAGCGTCTGGTGGCACCTCCTCGGCGTGCTGATCATCGTCGCCGTGCTGGCCTTCGTCCCGTCGCACCACCAGTCGGCCAGCTTTGTCTTCGGCCACTTCAACAACGGGACCGGCCTGGTTGTCCCCTCGTTCTACATCGTCCTGATCGGCCTGCTCCTGGCGCAGTACACCTTCACCGGCTACGACGCCTCGGCCCACATGACCGAGGAAACGCACAAGGCGGCCACTGCGGGCCCCCGTGGCATCGTCATGTCGATCGTGGTCTCCCTGTTCGCCGGGTGGGTGCTGCTGATCGGGGTCACGTTCGCCATCCAGCACTACGCCCCAGAGTCGCTTGCCTCGGTGCCAGCAGCCCAGGTCATCATCGACGCGATCGGGAAGACGGGCGCGGAGCTGCTGCTGCTGGTCGTCATCGGTGCCCAGCTGTTCTGCGGGATGTCGTCGGTCACCGCCAACTCCCGGATGATCTACGCGTTCTCCCGCGACGGCGCGCTGCCCGGCTCGGCCTTCTGGCACCGGGTGAACCACCGCACCAGGACCCCGACCAACGCGATCTGGCTGGCCGCCGGCGGCGCGTTCATCCTCGGGCTGCCTTACCTGTGGAACTACGCCGCCTATGCGGCCGTCACCTCCATCGCGACGATCGGGCTGTACATCGCCTACGTGACCCCCACCTACCTGCGGCTGCGCCGGGGCGAGAGCTTCCAGCGCGGCCCATGGCACCTGGGCCGGTGGAGCTACGTGGTCGGCTGGATCGCCGTCGCCTGGGTGGTGATCATCACCATCCTGTTCATGCTCCCGCAGGTCGGCCCGATCACCTGGACCACGTTCAACTACGCAGTGTTCGCGGTGCTCGCCGTCATCGGCTTCGCCGGGATCTACTGGCTGGTCTCGGCCCGGAAGTGGTTCACCGGGCCGCGGGTCCAGGGGACACCGGAGGAACTGGCCGCGATCGAGCAGGAACTGGCCAGCTGACGCTGCGGCGTGCCCAGCGCCGCGCTGCTCGTCACCGCCGGGCCGGGTGGCCGCACCCGGCCCGGCGGACTGGATCAAACCGGACCGGGTAGCACGTAGGCAGACCGGCACGCGGAGACTGGAGGCTCATGGAGAAGCAGCGCGGTGCAACCCCCCACACCCGGCGCCGCGGGATGCTCACGCTCGAGCAGCTCCGCGTGGAGGTGAGCGAGGGCAACATCGACACGGTCGTCGTCGCCTTCACCGACATGCAGGGCCGGCTGCAGGGCAAGCGGCTCGCGGCGGAGTTCTTCCTCGACGACGTGGTGGGCAGCGTCATCGAAGGGTGCAACTACCTGCTCGCGGTGGACGTGGAGATGAACACCGTCGACGGGTACGCGATGTCGTCCTGGCAGACCGGCTACGGCGACTTCGTGATGGTGCCCGACATGAGCACGCTGCGCCGGGTGCCCTGGCAGGAAGCCACCGCGATGGTCATCGCCGACCTCACCTGGCACGATGGCTCGCCCGTGGTGGCCTCCCCGCGGCAGATCCTGAAGGCCCAGACCGGCCGCCTGGCCGAGCGCGGCCTGCAGGCCATGGCCGGCACCGAGCTGGAGTTCGTGGTGTACAACGACTCCTACGCCGCCGCGCAGGCCGCCGCGTACCGCGATCTCACCCCCGCCAACTCCTACAACGTCGATTACTCCATCCTGGGGACCGCCAGGATCGAGCCGCTGCTCCGCAGGCTGCGCAACGGCATGGCCGGGGCGGGTCTCCAGGTCGAGTCGGCCAAGGGCGAGTGCAACCTGGGCCAGCACGAGATCGCCTTCCGGTACGCCGAGGCCGTGGCGACGTGTGACAACCATTCGATCTACAAGACCGGATCCAAGGAGATCGCCGACGCGGAGGGCATGAGCATCACGTTCATGGCCAAGCCGAACGCGAGGGAAGGCAACTCCTGCCACATCCACCTGTCGGTCCGGGAAGACGACGGGACGCCGGTGATGGCCGGCGACGGCCCCCACGGGCTGTCCCGCTTCGGCGAGCATTTCATCGCGGGCCAGCTGGCGGTGCTGCCCGAGCTGGTGCTGTGGCACGCGCCGAACATCAACTCCTACAAGCGCTACGTGCCGGGCAGCTTCGCGCCGACCGCGGTCCGCTGGGGCGTGGACAACCGGACCTGCGCGATGCGGCTGGTCGGGCACGGCGGCGGGCTGCGGGTGGAGAACCGGGTCCCGGGCGGTGACGTGAACCCGTACCTGGCCGTGGCGGCCATGATCGCCGCCGGGCTGCACGGGGTGGACCGGGAACTGCCGCTGGAGGAGGCGTTCGAGGGGAACGCCTACACGGCGGAGGGCGGCCGGGTACCGTCCACCCTCCGTGACGCGCTGGACCTGTGGCTCAAGAGCGAGCTGGCCCGTGAGGCGTTCGGCAGCGATGTCGTCGAGCACTACGCCAACGCGGCCAGGGTGGAGATCGCGGCGTTCGACGCGGCGGTCACCGACTGGGAACTGCAGCGCGGCTTCGAGCGGCTCTAGGCCGGGCCGGACCGCGCGCGAGGAGACTGGAACAGGCATGTCCACGTTCACCGTTGTGAACCCCGCCACCGAGGAGAGGGTGGCGGCGGTCCCGTCGAGTTCAGCGGAGCAGGCCGATGAGGCCGTCGCCCGGGCCGCCGCCGCCCAGGCTGCGTGGCGGGCGGTGGCCCCCGGGGACCGGGCCGCCCTGCTGCGCCGCTTCGCCGAGGTGGTGGACGCCCACCTCGAGGAACTCGCCCAGCTGGAGGTGGCCTGCTCAGGTCACCCGGTCGGGCAGGCCCGCTGGGAGGCGGGCAACGTCCGCGACGTGCTGCGCTACTACTCCGCCGCGCCGGAACGCCTCACCGGCCAGCAGATCCCGGTTCCGGGCGGGCTCGACGTCACGTTCAAGGAACCGGTCGGCATCGTGGGCCTGATCGTGCCGTGGAACTTCCCCATGCCGATCCTGGGCTGGGGCCTGGCGCCCGCCCTGGCCGCCGGGAACCCGGTGATCGCCAAGCCCGCGGAGCGGACCCCGCTCACGGCGATCCGGATCGGTGAGCTGGCCCTGGAGGCCGGGCTGCCGGACGGCGTGTTCCAGGTGCTGCCCGGCAAGGGATCGGTGGCAGGCCAGCGCCTGGTCGACCACCCGGCCGTACGCAAGATCGTCTTCACGGGGTCCACCGAGGTCGGCAGCCACATCATGGCGGGCTGCGCGCGGCAGGTGAAGCGGCTCACCCTGGAACTGGGCGGCAAGAGCGCCAACATCGTGTTCGCCGACGCCGACCTGGAACGGGCCGCCGCGACCGCGCCCTACGCCGTGTTCGACAACGCCGGGCAGGACTGCTGCGCACGGTCCCGCATCCTGGTCCAGCGCAGCGTGTTCGACCGGTTCATGGAACTGCTCGAGCCGGCGGTCAAGGGCGTCACGGTCGGCGACCCCGGGGACCCGGCCACCGAGATGGGCCCGCTGATCTCCGCCGAGCATCGCGCCCGGGTGGCGTCCTACGTTCCGGAGCAGGCCCCGGTGGCCTTCCGCGGCAGCGCCCCGGCCGGGCCGGGCTTCTGGTTCCCGCCGACGGTGCTCGCGCCGGTCGCCGCGGACGACCCCGCGTTCACCGACGAGGTGTTCGGCCCGGTCGTGGCCGTGGTGCCGGTCGAGGATGAGGCGGAGGCCATCGCGGTCGCGAACGACACGCCGTACGGCCTGTCCGGGTCTATCTGGACCGAGAACCTCGGCCGGGCGCTCAGGGTGGCCCGGGCCGTGGAGACCGGCAACCTGTCGGTCAACTCGCACGCCTCGGTGCGGTACTGGACCCCCTTCGGCGGGTTCAAGCAGTCCGGGCTGGGCCGCGAGCTCGGGCCCGACGCGCTGGACGCGTTCACCGAGGTCAAGAACGTGTTCATCGCGACAGATCACTGAGGAAGGACGGGGCACGTAGCATGCAGCGCCTGCAGGACCGTATCGCCGTGATCACCGGCGCGGGCAGCGGCATCGGGCTGGCCAGCACCCGCCGGCTGGCCGCCGAGGGAGCTACCGTGGTGGCCGTGGACGTCGATGAGACGGCGGGCAAGCGCGCCGCCGAGGAGGTCGGCGGCCTGTTCGTGCACGCCGACGTGACCGACGAGGACGCGGTGCGGGAGATGTACCACCAGGTGGTCGAGGCGTACGGGGCGGTGCACGTGGCGTTCAACAACGCCGGCATCTCGCCGCCCGACGACGATTCCATCCTGACCACCGGCATCGACGCGTGGCGCCGGGTGCAGGAGGTCAACCTGACCTCCGTCTACCTGTGCTGCAAGTACGTGATCCCGCACATGCAGCGCCAGGCCGCGGCGGGCGGGCCCGGCGGGTCGGTCATCAACACCGCGTCGTTCGTGGCCACGCTGGGCGCGGCCACCTCCCAGATCTCCTACACCGCATCCAAGGGCGGCGTGCTGGCGATGACCCGGGAACTCGGCGTGCAGTTCGCCCGGGAAGGCATCCGGGTCAACGCGCTGTCTCCCGGGCCGGTGAACACGCCGCTGCTGCGTGAGCTGTTCGCCAAGGACCCGGAGCGGGCCGCGCGGCGGCTGGTGCACGTGCCGATGGGCCGGTTCGCCGAGGCTGAGGAGATCGCCGCCGCGGTCGCGTTCCTGGCCAGCGACGACGCGTCGTTCATTACCGCGTCCAACTTCCTCGTGGACGGCGGGATCTCCGGTGCGTACGTGACCCCGCTATGAGCCAGCGAGCCATGACCCCGCACGTCGGCATCAGCGCCTACGGCGAGACCGCCCGCTGGGGCCCCTGGGACCGGCTCGGCGGCGCTGCTGCCGATGAGCTACCCGGAAGCGGTGGCCGCGGCCGGGGGTGTCCCGGTCATGCTCCCGCCGCTGCCCGGGATCGAGGAAGCGGTCAGCCGGCTCGACGCGCTGGTGCTGTCCGGGGGCGGTGACATCGACCCGGCCGTCTACGGCGCCGACCCGCACCCGCTGACCGAGCGGGTGTACCCGGCCCGGGACCAGGCCGAGCGGGCCCTGGTGGCCACGGCCCTGGCCGCGGGGGTGCCGGTGCTGGCGATCTGCCGGGGACTGCAGATCGTCAACGTCTCCCACGGCGGCACGCTGCGCCAGCACCTGCCCGACGAGGTGGGCCACCACGGCCACGGTTCGGCGGCGGGAACATACGGCTCGCACCCGGTCCGGATCGCGCCGGGCAGCCTGCTCGGCCGGATCCTCGGCCCGGCGGAGCCGGACGGCCAGGTGCGCGCGGTCGTGCCCACCTCGCACCATCAGGCCGTCAGCCGGCTCGGCGACGGGCTGATCGCGACCGCCTGGGCGGACGACGGCACCATCGAGGCGGTGGAGCCTGATCCCGCGGCCAGCGGCGGGACCGGGTTCCTGCTCGCGGTGCAGTGGCACCCCGAGGCCGGGGACGACCCGAGGCTGTTCGAGGCGCTGGTCGCCAGCGCTCGCCGCCGGGCAGGGAGCGGGAAGCCCGCCGGCGCTGAGCCTCTAGACTCGCGTGCGTGAGTACCGGACTCGCAGTCGAGATCACCAGCCTGGTCAAGAGATATGGCCGGGTGACCGCGGTGGACGGTCTCTCGCTGCGGGCCGCCCGGGCGGCCGTGACCGCCATCCTCGGCCCTAACGGGGCCGGCAAGACCACCACGATCGAGATCTGCGAGGGCTACCGGCGGCCCGATGACGGCGCCGTGCAGGTGCTCGGCCTCGACCCGGCCCGCGACGCGCGGCAGCTGCGGCCCCGGGTGGGCGTGATGCTGCAGTCCGGCGGGATCCCCCGGCGGCGCGGCCCGCCGAGTACCTGCGCGTGGTGGCCGCCTTCTACGCCCATCCGCTTGACCCGGCCATGCTGCTGGACCGGCTCGGCCTGGCCGGCAGCCTGCGCACCCCCTTCCGGCGGATGTCCGGCGGCCAGCAGCAGCGGCTCGCCCTGGCCGCCGCGGTGATCGGCCGGCCCGAGCTGGTGTTCCTCGACGAGCCCACCGCGGGCCTGGACCCGCAGGCGCGCCTGGCCACCTGGGAGCTCATCGGGGGCCTGCGCACGGCCGGCGCGGCAGTGATCCTGACCACCCACAACATGGACGAGGCCCAGCGGCTGGCCGATCAGGTCGCGGTGGTGGACCACGGCCAGCTGGTGGCCGAGGGCACGCCGGCCGACCTGACCGGTACCGCCGGGCAGCTCCGGTTCCGGGCCGAGCCGGGGCTGGACACCGACGGGCTGATCTCCGCCCTGCCGCCGGGCAGCGCGGCCAAGGAGTCCCCGGCTGGCCACTACATCGTGGAGGTACACGACCGGGTGGATCCGCAGCTCCTCGCGGCGGTGACCGCGTGGTGCGCCGAGCACGGCGTGCTGGCCCAGGACCTGCGGATCGAGAACCGCACCCTGGAGGACGTGTTCCTCGAGCTGACCGGACGGGAGCTGCGCTCGTGAGCAGTGCCAGCCCGGGGGGGCGACCCCCCGATCGCCGCTTCGCGCCGGGCGGCGCCCCCGCCGCCGCGGTCAGCCCGGTACGGCCGGCTGCCGAGGGCACGCCCGCCTGGCCGGCCCCGACCCTGGCAGTGCCCCGCGAGCCCGGATGGTCGCCGCGCAGGCCGGGCTGGAGCTGCGCATCCTCGTCCGCAACGGCGAGCAGCTGCTGCTCACGCTGATCATCCCGGTCGCCCTCCTGGCCGGGTTCAGCCTGGAGCCGCTGATCAAGACCGGTTCCGGCCCCCGGATCGACTTCCTGGTGCCGGGGATCCTGGCCCTGGCGGTCATGTCCACCGCCTTCACCAGCCAGGCCATCGCGACCGGGTTCGAGCGGCGCTACGGCGTGCTCAAGCGGCTCGGCTCAACGCCGCTGGGACGGGACGGCCTGATCGCCGCGAAGACCGTGACCGTGCTCGTCGTGGAGCTGGGCCAGGCGGTCGTCATCCTCGCGGTGGGCCTGGCCCTGGGCTGGCGGCCCGACGCACGCCCGGCCGCCGCGGCCTGGGTGCTGCTCCTGCTGCTGGCGGGCACCGCGGCGTTCAGCGGGCTGGCCCTGCTGCTGGCGGGCACCCTGCGGGCGGAGGCCACGCTGGCCGCGGCCAACCTGGTCTACCTGGTGCTGCTCGGCGTGGGCGGGGTGATCTTCCCGCTGAGCAAGTTCCCGGCCGGCGCCCAGCCGGTGCTGCGGCTGCTCCCGTCCGGGGCACTGTCCGACGGGCTGCACTCGGTGCTGCAGCACGCGGGCGGGCTGCCCGTGCGCGACCTGGCCGTGCTGCTGGTCTGGGCCGTCCTCGGCATCGGCGTGACCGCGCGGGTGTTCCGCTGGGAGTAGCGGCGCCGTGACCCAGGCCAGGGCGGAGGCCGCACTCGGTGCCACCCGCCGGCGGTGCTCGTGCTGACGGGCATCGTCTCCGTTCAGGTCGGGGCGGGCCTGGCGGCGCGGCTGTTCAGCCAGGTGCCACCGGCGGCGGTGACCGGGCTGCGGCTGTGGACGGCCGCCGTGCTGCTCGCGGTGCTGGGCGCGCGCGGCCTGCGCCGGGAGATCACCGGGCTGATCCGCCGGCGGGCCTGGACGGACGCGGCCGTGGTGGTGGCGTTCGGGTTGACCCTGGCCGTCATGAACTTCTCCATCTACCAGGCGTTCGCCCGGATCCCGCTGGGCGTCGCGGTGACGGTGGAGTTCCTCGGCCCGCTCGCGGTGGCCGTGGCCGCGTCCCGGCGCGCCCTCGACCTGGTCTGGGTGGCGCTCGCGGGCGCCGGGGTGGCGCTGCTCAGCCGGGCGGGCGGCGCGGCGCCTGCGACCGGCGGCCACGCCGGTGCCGGACCGGCTGCGGCCGGGCACGGGCTGGCCGCGGTCAACCTGGCCGGGCTGCTGTTCGCGCTGGCCGCGGCGGTTTCCTGGGCCATCTACATCCTGCTCAGCGTGGCCACGGGGCGGCGCTTCCCCGGCTCGTCCGGGCTGACCGTGGCCATGGGGGTCGCCGCGCTCGCCGTGACCCCGTCAGGCCTGCTGGCGGGCGGGCGGTCGCTGCTGCGGCCGGCGGTGCTGGGCACCGGGGCGGCCATCGGGCTGCTGTCCTCGATCATCCCGTACTCCCTGGAGCTGGAGACCCTGCGCCGGGTCCCGGCCAAGGTGTTCGGCATCTGGATGAGCATCGAGCCCGCGGTCGCCGCCCTGGTGGGGCTGGTCATGCTCGGCCAGAGCCTCAGCCTCGCGGAGTGGGCCGCGATCGGGTGCGTCACGGTGGCCTCCGCCGGCGCCGCCCTGTCCGTCAACTGACCGGCCTGTGGGTGCACGCCGGGTAACTGGCAGGCCTGTGGGTGCACGCCGGGCAGCGCACTCCTACGATGGGTCCGTGCCAGCCGATCTCAGCCCGGACGCCACCCAGCCCCCCACGGGCGATGCCGCATCGCCTGCGGGCGATGCCGGTCCGGGGAGCGCCGCCCGGCGGAGGTCCCGGGCCTGGGCCTGGGCTGCCCCGTTCATCTTCCCCACGCCGGCGTCGATGCGCGGGGTCGCGCTGGCCGGCGTGGTGGCCAACGCCGGGATCATCATGACCGGTGCGGCGGTGCGGCTGAGCGCATCCGGCCTGGGCTGCCCCGACTGGCCGGCCTGCACCTCGGGCAGCCTGGTGGCGGCGCGTACCAGCGGCGACCCGATCGTCCACACGTACATCGAGTTCACCAACCGGATGCTGACGTTCGCCCTCATGATCGTCGCAGTGCTGGTCATGGTCACGGCCTGGCGTTTCCGCCCGGCCGGTACCCGGCGGCGCGCTATCGTCTGGCTGGCCGCCGCCCAGCCGCTCGGCGTCATCGCCCAGGCGGTGCTCGGCGGGATCGTGGTGCTGACGGATCTCAACCCGGCCGCCGTATCGCTGCACTTCCTGCTGTCCAGCACGATCCTGGCCCTGGCCGTCATCCTCTGGTCGCGCTGCATGGAGGGTGACGGGCCCGCGACCAGGCTGGTGCGGGCGGACCTGCGGGTGCTGTCCATAGCCCTGGTACCCGTGGTCGCGCTGATGCTCGCGGCCGGCACCGTGGTCACCGGCACCGGGCCGCTGGCCGGGTCGACCTTTGTCCCGCACGCCGGCGGCGGCCCGGCTTACGTGCCGCGCTACCACCTGCCGCTGGAAGGCGTGACCCAGCTGCACGCGGACATCGGCTGGATGCTGGGCACCCTGGTGGCCGTGCTGGCCGTGTGCCTGCAGCTGACCGGCGCGCCGCGGCGGGTGCGCAGGCTGGGCTGGCTGCTCCTCGGACTGGTCGGGCTGCAGGGAGTGGTCGGCTACTCCCAGTACTTCTCCGGCCTCCCCGCCGGGCTGGTCTGGGTCCACGTCAGCGGTTCCGTGCTGATCTGGATCGCCGCGCTGCGGCTGATGTTCGCCACCCGGGAACGCGGCCCGGTGCTGCCCGCCACGGGGCCGCCTGCCACGGGGTCATCCACCACGGGGTCATCCACCGGCCTAGGGGGCGCGGGCCGGACCGTGACGGTGCCGGCCGAAACCTGACGCGCCGCGCGGCGCCCACGGGGGCTGCGGCGGCTCTGGCTGGTTGCGGAAGAACGCGCTGCGGGCCATGGCCATCAGCCGCAGCAGGTCCCGCCGCCGCTGCTCGAACTGGTCCGGGTCGATGATCTGGCGCTGGGCCCGCAGGTGGACCAGGGCCAGTTCCGTCGCGGCCAGCTGGTAGTCCTCCATGGCCCGGGCCGCGGCCCGGCCCCCGGTGCGGCGGGCCCACAGCCGGGCGGCCTGCCGCTCACGCAGCGTGCTCAGCATCCGCAGGTCCGCCTCGGTGACCACGCCGATGGCCTCGTACACGGGCAGGAACCGCCAGATCAGGCGGACGATCCGGCGCCGGTCCGCGACGATCACCCCGGCCAGGATGCCCAGCACGCAGGCCAGCAGGGCGTACGCGATGGCCAGCCCGTGCAGGCCGAACGCGGTCAGCCCGTTCCACAGGCCGTGCAGGAGCATGGCGGCCAGCAGGCCCAGCGGCACCACCCACCGGGCGTTCCGGTGCGTGGCCGCGTACGCCACCCCGAGGCCGGTCATGGACGTGAAGATGGGGTGCGCGAGCGGGGAGAGCACGCCGCGCAGCACGAACGTGGCGCCCAGCAGCCTGACCCCGCCGATCTCCGGGCGGACCAGGGCGCCGATGTAGTAGCCGATGTTCTCCATCATGGCGAAGCCGAGTCCCACCATGGCCGCGTAGATGATGCCGTCCGTGGGGCCGTCCAGCTCCTGGCGGCGGCGCCAGAGCAGGATGATCAGGATGAGCCCCTTGAGGCTCTCCTCCACCACCGGCGCCCCGAACGTGGCGGACACGTACTGGCCCGTGCTGTGGCCCAGCGCCGGCTGGGTGATGAAGACCAGCCCGGCGGTGTTGATCACCGCCGCGAGCAGGGCCGCGACGCGGCCCCCCAGGCGAAGGCGAGCACCAGGTTGGCCCGGGGCTCGGGTTCCAGCCGGTCGATCAGCAGCACGCAGCCGACCAGGAGCGGCACCGGGAGCAGGGCAAACGGCAGCGCAATGAGGAACGGCGCAACGCTGTGCCCGGCGGCGTCCACGCTCTGCAGGGCGTCCGTGCCGAGAACCACGATCCCGCAGGCGACAGCGGCGATGATGCCCAGAATCAGGCCGGTCCGCGGCCTGCCCGGGGGACGGCCCTCGATCACCGCACGCGGGTCGAAGCCGGGCATCGGGGTCGCCATGGCAGGGAGCGTACCGGGAACTGCAGCGATAAGCCCGCGGCCGTGAGCAGCGGCGCTCACGGCGGCGTTCCCGGATCGCGGGGGCGGTCCGGGAACGCCGTGAAACTGGGGATAGGGTTTCGATTGCCTGGCCGAGGGGAGGCCGGGCGGAGGCCATGAGAGGAGCCCTGATCCCGCGGTGAGCAGCCCTTCAAACGCCCAGGCAGCAAACACCCAGGCGGCAGGCCCGGCCACCCTGGAGTGGACCGAGGCCGACCGGCGGGCCGTCAACCTGATCCGGGTCCTGGCCATGGACGCCGTGCAGAAAGCGGGCTCCGGCCACCCGGGCACGGCGATGAGCCTGGCTCCCGCGGCCTACTTGCTGTACCAGAACGTGCTCCGGCATGACCCCGCCGACCCGGACTGGATCGGCCGCGACCGGTTCGTCCTGTCCTGCGGGCATTCCAGCCTGACCCTGTACCTCCAGCTGTACCTGTCCGGGTACGGGCTGACGCTGGACGACCTGAAGCGCTACCGGGAATGGGGCAGCCTGACCCCGGGACACCCGGAGCATGGCCTCACCCCGGGCGTGGAGACCACCACCGGCCCGCTCGGCCAGGGCCTGGCCAACGCGGTCGGGATGGCCATGACCGCCCGCCGCGAGCGTGGCCTGCTCGACCCCGACGCACCCGAGGGGATCAGCCCGTTCGACCACCACGTGTACGCGTTCGTCTCGGACGGTGACATCGAGGAGGGCATCAGCCACGAGGCTTCCTCGCTGGCCGCCCACCAGGACCTGGGCAACCTCGTCGTCCTCTACGACGACAACCAGATTTCGATCGAGGACAACACGCAGATCGCCAAGTCCGAGGACGTGGCCGCCCGCTACGAGGCCTACGGCTGGCACGTGCAGCGGCTCGACTGGCGCCACCCCAACGGCTACCGCGAGGACCCGGCCGGGCTCTACCAGGCGCTGCAGGAAGCCAGGGCCCGCACCGACAAGCCCTCCCTCATCGCGCTCCGGACCATCATCGCCTGGCCGGCCCCGCACGCCCAGAACACCGGCGCGGCGCATGGAGCCGCCCTCGGCGAGGACGAGGTTGCCGCGACCAAGGAAGTCCTCGGCTTCGACCCGGCGGTGACGTTCCCGGCCGAGGAGGCGCTGGTCGGGCAGGCCAGGAAGGTGGCCGAGCGGGGCAAGCGGCTGCACGCCGAGTGGGACGAGGCCTTCAGCGCGTGGGCCCGGGCCAACCCGGAGCGGGCCGCGCTGCTGGACCGCCTCAGGGCCCGGCGGCTGCCGGACGGGTGGGCCAGGGCGCTGCCTGCCTTCCCCCCGGACCAGAAGGGCATGGCCACCCGCAAGGCGTCCGAGGCGGTGCTGAACGCCCTGGCCCCGGTGCTGCCCGAACTGTGGGGCGGGTCGGCCGACCTGGCCGGCAGCACCAACACCACGATGAAGGGCGAGCCGTCGTTCATCCCGGCCGAGCACCAGACCGAGATGTTCCCGGGCAACGTGTACGGCCGCACCCTGCACTTCGGGATCCGTGAGCACGCCATGGGCGCGATCCTCAACGGCATCGCGCTGGACGGCCTGACCCGGCCCTACGGCGGCACGTTCATGGTCTTCAGCGACTACATGCGGCCCGCCGTCCGGCTCGCCGCGCTGATGGAACTGCCGGTGACCTACGTCTGGACGCACGACTCAATCGGGCTGGGCGAGGACGGACCGACCCATCAGCCGGTCGAGCAGCTGGCCGCGCTGCGCGCCATCCCCGGGCTCGACGTGGTCCGGCCCGGCGACGCGAACGAGACCAGCGTGGCCTGGCGGACCGTGCTGGAGCACACCAACCGGCCAGCGGGGCTGTGCCTCAGCCGGCAGAACCTGCCCGTCCTGGACCGCTCGGAGGGCAAAGGCCTGGCGAGCGCGGATGGGGTGGCCCGGGGCGGGTACATCCTCGCCGAAGGGGCGGGCGGTGAGCCGACGGTGATCCTGATCGCGACGGGCAGCGAGCTGCAGATCGCGCTGGCGGCACGGGACATTCTCCAGGACGAGGGGATCCCGACACGAGTTGTTTCCATGCCGTGCGTGGAATGGTTTACCGGGCAGGATGCTTCCTATCAGGAGGAGGTACTGCCACCGCACATCCGGGCGCGCGTCAGCGTGGAGGCAGGCGTCGCGCAGCCCTGGCACGTGTTCACCGGCGATTTCGGTGAGTGCGTCAGCCTGGAGCACTTCGGGGCATCCGCTTCCTACATGAAGCTGTACGAGGAGTTCGGGTTCACCGCGGAGCACGTGGCAGCAGCCGCCCGGTCTAGCCTGGCCCGGCTGGCCGCCGCAACGGACGCGAACGCGAGAAGCGAGGATTCATGACCTCCCAGCAAACCCCACCGACTCAGCCGGCACCCGCCCACCCGGTCCTCCGCGAGCTGACCGCCGCGGGCGTTTCCATCTGGCTCGACGACATCAGCCGGGAGCGGCTGCGGACCGGCAACCTGGCCGGGCTGATCCGCGACTGGGCCGTCACCGGGGTGACGTCCAACCCGACGATCTTCGCCAGCGCCGTGGCCCACGGCGACGCCTACGACCAGCAGCTCAGGGATCTGGCTATCCGCGAGGTGAAGATCGAGGAGGCCGCCCGCGCGATCGCCACCTACGACATCCGCTGGGGCTGCGACGTGCTCCGGCCGGTGTACGACGCCACGGACGGCGTGGACGGCCGGGTCTCCATCGAGGTGGACCCCCGGATCGCGAAGGACACCGCGAAGACCATCGCCGAGGCCCGGGCGCTGTGGTGGATGGTGGACCGGCCCAACATGTTCATCAAGATCCCGGCCACCCTCGAAGGGCTCCCGGCGATCACGGCCAGCCTGGCCGAGGGGATCAGCGTGAACGTCACGCTGATCTTCTCCCTCGAGCGGTACGGCCAGGTGATCGACGCGTTCATGACCGGCCTGGAGCAGGCGCTCGAGGCGGGCCATGACATCTCCAGGCTGGCCTCGGTGGCGTCTTTCTTCGTCAGCCGGGTGGACACCGAGGTGGACCGGAGGCTGGACAAGATCGGCACTCCCGAGGCGGCCGCGCTGCGCGGCAAGGCGGCGATCGCCAACGCCCGGCTCGCCTACGAACTGTACGAGCAGCGGATCTCGACCCCGAGGTGGCAGGCCCTGCGCGAGGCCGGGGCCACGGTGCAGCGCCCGCTGTGGGCCTCCACCAGCACCAAGGACCCCGCCTACGACGACACCATGTACGTGGTCGATCTGGTCGCCCCGGACACGGTCAACACGATGCCGGAAGCGACCCTGCGGGCCACCGCGGATCATGCCCGGCTGCGCGGTGACACGGTGCGCGGCACCTACGACCAGTCGCGGCAGGTCTTCGCCGATCTGGCCAAGCTCGGGATCGAGTACGACGACGTGGTCCGCGTGCTGGAAGAGGAGGGCGTCGAGAAGTTCGCCGCCTCCTGGAACGAGTTCCTGGGCACGATCGAGTCGAACATGGCCGCGGTGGCCAAGCCATGACCGCTGGGCCGCCTGGTAGCGACAGACGGGGCGCAGTGATGACTGATTCGGCGACCGCGGCGCAGGACGGCCCCCGGGCGGCCGGGACCGGGCCGGACGGCACGGAGCCCGCGGGGGGCCACCTCAGCGAGGCGGAGCAGGAAGCGCTGACCCAGCCGGCCGCGCTGACCCCGGTCGTCAGCGGCCCCGCGGCCAACCCGCTGCGGGATCCGCGCGACCGGCGGATCCCCCGGGTCGCGGGCCCCTGCGTCCTGGTCATCTTCGGCGTTACCGGGGACCTGGCCCGCAAGAAGCTCATGCCCGCCATCTACGACCTGGCCAACCGGGGCCTGCTCCCCCCGGGCTTCTCGCTGGTCGGCTTCGCCCGCCGTGACTGGGAGGACGAGGACTTCGCGCAGGTCACCTACCAGGCGGTGAAGGAGCACGCGCGGACCCCGTTCCGCGACACCGTCTGGCAGCAGGTGTCCGAGGGGGTCAGGTTCGTGCCCGGCGAGTTCGACGACGACGAGGCGTTCAACCGGCTCGCCGAGGTCGTGGCCGAACTGGACGCGGAGCGCGGCACCGGCGGGAACTACGCGTTCTACCTCTCGGTTCCGCCGAAGTTCTTCCCCCTGGTCGTCACCCAGCTGAAGCGGTCGGGGCTGTCTACCCCGCCGCAGCCGCCCCCCGGGCAGCCGCGCCCCTGGCGCCGGGTGGTGATCGAGAAGCCGTTCGGTCACGACCTGGCCAGCGCCCGCGCACTGAATGAGACGCTCAGCGCCGTGTTCCCGCCGCACTCGGTGTTCCGGATCGACCACTACCTGGGCAAGGAAACCGTCCAGAACATCCTCGCGCTGCGCTTCGCCAATACCCTGTACGAGCCGATCTGGAACCGCGGCTATGTGGACCACGTGCAGATCACCATGGCCGAGGACATCGGCGTCGGTGGCCGGGCCGGGTACTACGACGGCATCGGCGCGGCCCGGGACGTGATCCAGAACCACCTGATGCAGCTGCTGGCGCTGACCGCGATGGAGGAGCCCGTCTCGTTCGACGCGGAAGCGCTGCGGGCGGAGAAGGAGAAGGTCCTGTCCGCCGTCCAGCTGCACGATGACCTCGCGGCCACCACCGCGCGAGGGCAGTACGCGGCCGGGCTGGCAAGGCGGCGTCCCGGTGCAGGGGTTCCTGGAAGAGGAGGGCATGGCGCCCGACTCGCGCACCGAGACCTACGCCGCGGTCAAGCTGCGGGTGGATACCCGGCGCTGGGCCGGGGTCCCGTTCTACCTGCGGACCGGGAAGCGGCTGCCGCGCCGGATGTCGGAGATCGCGCTTCTGTTCCAGCGCGCCCCGCACCTGCCGTTCGCGGCCACCGATACTGAGGAACTCGGGCAGAACGCCCTGGTCATCCGGGTCCAGCCGGACGAGGGGGTCACGGTCAGGTTCGGGTCCAAGGTCCCCGGCTCGGCCATGGAAGTGCGCGACGTGAACATGGACTTCGCCTACGGCGAATCGTTCACCGAAAGCAGCCCGGAAGCGTACGAGCGGCTGCTGCTCGACGTGCTGATCGGCGATCCGCCGCTGTTCCCGCGGCATCGCGAGGTCGAGCTGTCCTGGATGGTCCTCGACCCCATCGAGGAATTCTGGGCTGAGCATGGCCAGCCCGAGCCGTATCCGGCCGGCTCGGACGGGCCGCCCTCCGCGGATGCCATGATGGCCCGCGACGGGCGAGCCTGGAGACGGCTTTGAGCGCAGCGGCCCGGGGCGCGGCCCGCCGCGGCCGCGGCACGGGCCAGGCCACGCCCGGCACGACAGCGGGCCACCCGGGCGCGGGCGGAAAGGACTGCCTCCGATGATGATCGACCTGGCCGAGACGACCACCGACCGGATCCACGAGGCGATCCGCCAGGCGCGGCAGCGGCTCGGCGGCCCCGCCAGCGGGATGGTGCTGACGCTGGTCATCGTGACCGACGAGGCCGCCCAGTACGACGCCGTACGCTCGGCCAGTGAGGCCGCCCGTGAGCATCCGTGCCGCGTGCTCGCCGTGATCACCCGGCGGCCCGAGGCTGGGTCCCGGCTCGACGCCGAGATCCGGGTCGGCGAGTCCGGGCCCGGTGAGGTCGTGCTGCTGCGGATGTACGGCGCCCTGGGTGAGCACGCCGACTCGGTCGTCACCCCGCTGCTGATGCCGGACACCCCCGTGGTGACGTGGTGGCCCGGGACTCCCCCGGACATCCCCTCCGGCAGCCCGCTCGGCGCCCTCGCGCAGCGCCGGATCACCGACGCCGCCTCGGCCGCCGCCCCGCACACCTGCCTGGCCCACCTGGCCTCGCACTACAAGCCCGGGGACACCGATCTGAGCTGGACCCGCGCGACCCCGTGGCGTTCCCTGCTGGCCGCCACGCTGGACCAGCCGCACGGCACGATCCGCGGCGGCCGGGTCGAAGCCGAGCGCGGCAATCCCAGCGCCGAGCTGATCGCCTCCTGGCTGTCCGTGCGGCTCCGGGCCCCCTTCGAGAACCGGGTGTCCGGCGGCCCGGGGGTCACTGCCGTCATCTTTGATACCAGTGACGGGGAGGTGACGCTGACCCGGCCGGATGGCCGGCTGGCCATGCTGCGCCGGCCCGGTGAGCCTGAGCGCCGGGTGGCCCTGCACCGCCGGGACACCGCCGAGCTGCTGTCCGAGGAGCTGCGCCGGCTCGACCCCGACGAGGTGTACGCGGAGACCCTCACCCGCTTCGTCCCTTCGCCCGCCGAAACGAAGCGCAACGGCGGCAGCAGCCGCAGGCGGGCCGCTGCGGACGCGGACACGCCCCGCAAAGACAGAACGCGGTGAGCCCGCCCGAGGTGCTCGTCCACCACGACGCGAGCCTGCTGGCCGAGGCGGCGGCGGCCCGGCTGGTGACCAGGCTGGTGGACGCGCAGGCGAGCTCGGGCCGCGCGCACCTGGTGCTGACGGGCGGCGGCATCGGCACCGCCGTGCTCGCCGAGCTGGCGGCCGCCCCGGCGCTCGGCGCCGTCGACTGGCGGCGGCTGGACATCTGGTGGGGTGACGAGCGCTTCCTGCCGGCCGGCCATCCGGAGCGCAACGAGGCACAGGCGCAGCAGGCCCTGCTCCGCTTCGTCAACGCGGACCCCGCCCGGGTGCACCGGATGCCGGGCACCGACGGCCCCGACGGCAACGACCCCGAAGCGGCGGCCGCCCGGTACGCGGCCGAGCTGCGCCGGGCTGCCCAGCCGCAGGACCACGGCCCGGTGCCCGCCTTCGACGTGCTGCTGCTCGGTATCGGGCCGGAGGGGCACGTCGCCTCGCTCTTCCCCGGCATGCCTGCGCTGTACGACGAGCGGCCGGTCGTTGCCGTCCGCGGGGCACCCAAGCCGCCGCCCACCAGGATCACCATGACGCTGCCCGCCATCCAGCGCGCCCGGGAGGTGTGGGTGCTCGCGGGCGGCCAGGAAAAGGCCGGGGCGGTCCGCCTGGCCCTGTCCGATGCCGGACCCGTGCAGGTCCCGGCCGCCGGCGCACGGGGCCAGCAGCGCACGCTGTTCCTGCTGGACCGCAGCGCGGCCAGCCAGCTCCCGCCCCAGCTGAACCGGATCGCGTCACCCTGAGCCGGGTTAGCGTCCGGGCCCGTCCCCCGGCCCTGAGTCGTGGTCCCCGGTCGCCTGGTCTGGCCCGGGCCGGTTGACCCGGGTCGGCCGGGTAGCCAGCCGCAGCAGCGTGAACAGGATGACCAGCACGGGGATGAACGCGTAGGGATCGCGGAAGCTGAGCGCGATCCCGAGCCAGATGACCAGGATGGGCAGCATCGGGCTCAGCCGGCGGCGCGGCGGCCCGGCCGACACGGGCAGCGGCTTCTCCCTGGCCGGCCTGATCTGTGGTTCCGGCCGGGGAAGCTCCAGACTCGCCTGCCGGGGCAGGTCACGGGTGAGATCGCGGAGTCCGCCCCACGTCTTCGCGGCGAACGCGAGCGTGGTGCGCTCGTCGAACTCCTCCAGGGTCAGCCGCCCGGCGCTGAAGGCCTCGCGCAGAATTTCGACGACATGCTCACGGTCGGCGTCCGACGCGCGGATACCGCCGTCATCCGTCATGTCCGGACCTCCCCAAAGACCCTGTCCGTCATTCGCCCCTTTCTTCCGGAGGATACCCCGGACCGGTCACGGCGGACCCCGGCCGGGTGACCGGATCCGTCGCCGAAGCCCGTCCGCCAGCCCGGCCGCCCGGTCCGCCAGCCCGCCCGCCCGGTCCGCGCGGCCTGCCGGGCGGCGGCGGGGGACGCCGATCGCCGGCCCCGCATGGCCAACTGCGCCCCGCTATGGTTAGATCTCGCCGTGCCCCCGGTGCCCCGCCGACTGTCCCAGGACCGGAACCACCTGATCGTCTGCGGGGATGACGCACTGGCCTACCGGGTCGTCGAGGAGCTCACCACCAACTACGGCGAGCGGGTAACGGTGCTGCTCAGCGCCCGGGCGCGGGGTCATGGCCCGCGGATCGCCCGGCTGCCGGGGGTCCGGGTCATCGAACGGCCTGAGCTGGACGGCGACGCGTTCGCGGACGCGGGAGCCCGCTCCGCCCGGGCGATCGCCCTGATGGGCCGGGATGACCTGGCCAACTTCCACGCCGCACTGCGCGCCCAGGACCTCAGCCCGGGCCTCAGGCTGGTGATGCGCATCTTCAACACAGGTCTCGGCGAGCGGATGCGCAGTTTTTTTCCTGATTGCGCGGTTCTGTCCAGCTCCTCGATGGCCGCACCCTCCTTCGTCGCCGCCGCGCTGGGCGAACCAGCCCCCAGCCACGTCCGGCTGGCCGGGCGCACCCTGTTCGTCACGCGCCCCGGTGAGGCGGGCGCTGCCCACCTCATCTGCGGGCTGGCCACGACCGGGGCGCCCGGCCTCCCCCGGCTGCTCCCGCCCGGCCAGGAGCTGGCCGACCTGGTGCTCGCCGTGGCCGATGGCACCCCGCGCAACCCGCTGACCCGGCAGCGGCGGCCCCTGCGGGCCGTCGCGGACCTGCCCCGGCTGCTCTTCGGGCACAAGCTGGGGCTGGTGTTCCTGGCCCTGTTCGGCGTGCTGGTGGCCGGCTTCGTGCTGCTGGCCACCGCGGGCGGCTACTCCCCCGCCAACGCGCTGTACCTGACCTTCCTCGACGCGGCGGGCGCGGCGCTCACCAATTCCCGGCTGAGCGCCCCGGAGAAGGTCGCCCAGTTCATGCTCACCTTCGACGGGATGGCGTTCCTGCCGGTGGTCACCGCGGCCGTCGTCGGCGCCCGGCTGACCGGGTCCCTGCGCACCAAGGAACGGCCGCTGAGCGGCCATGTCATCGTGGCCGGGCTGGGCAACGTCGGCACCCGCATCGCCGGCCAGCTGCATGACCTGGGCGTCAACGTGGTCTGCGTGGACCGCGATGAGAACGCCGCCGGAATCCGGCTGGCCCGCCAGCTCGGGCTGCGCGTGGTGATCGGTGAAACCACCCGCGAGGAGACCCTGCGGACGGCGGGTATCCGCACCAGCCAGGCCCTCGTCTCGGTGACCAACAGCGACATCGTGAACCTGGAGACCGCGCTGCACGCCCGGGCCCTGGCCGCCGACGTCCGCCTCGTCCTGAGGCTGTCCGACGACGACCTGGCCGAGCGGGTGCAGAAGACCGTGGGCAACGCGATCTCCCGGAGCGTGCCCTACCTGGCGGCCCCGGCGTTCGCCGCCGCCATGCTGGAGCACCAGGTGCTGCGCACCATCCCGGTCGCCGGCACGTGCTGCTGATCGCGGACGTCAGGGTCGGAGCAGGCTCCGAGCTGGCCGGGCAGCCGGTCGAGAACGTGCACCGCGCCGGTGAGGTACGGGTCATCGCGGTGCAGCGCGCCGCGGCCGCGGGGGTCGACTGGTCACCGCGCCCCGATTACCTGATCGCCCCGCAGGACCGCATCTTCGTTCTGGCCTCCCGCACCGGGCTGAGCGGGGTACTGGCCCGGAGTCAAAGCGGCGGCGCGGTCGCGCCAGCGTAAGCAGAAACCTGGGTCTCCCCCGCGCACGGATACGGCGTTACGCTCAGGGCAGATCTTCCGTGTGGTTCTGGTGAGCCACTTGTGAAGACGGAAGAAGGTCCCTGATGGCCCGTTCTATCCGGGTTTGTTGTCCCGTTCAGGGGGCACCCGCTGCGGCCCATACGCCGGGCAGCCAGCCTGCCCCATAGCTGCCACCGGGATCTCCAGTCAACCCACGCGCCGCCCCGGCCATCCGGGCTACCTGGCCGCGGCCGGGCAGTGCACCGCCCTATCAGGAGGAATCACTTGAGCGTCAACGATGACCTACCTGCAGCTCCTGTGGCCGCGGCGTCGGGGATAGCTGACCCGCACCGCTGGGACTGGCTGCTTTCGCCCTGACCACGTTCCTGCTGTCGGCGTTCAACGCCGGCTGGATGACCACGGCGAGTGGCCTGGCCTGGCTCGGGTACGCGTTCGCCTATGGCGGCCTGGGCCAGCTGCTGGCCGGCATGTGGGAGTTCCGCAACCGCAACGTTTTCGGCGCCACCGCCTTCGCTAGTTACGGCGGCTTCTGGATCGGCCTCGGCCTGTACTTCGTGCTCGTGGGGAGCAACCTGCTCGCCCACCCCTTGCTGGCGCACGAGTTCAGCAAGGACGTCGGCTGGATCCTGCTGGCCTTCGCCATCTTCAACACCTGCATGCTGATCTGGAGCACGCAGGTGAACGCGGCGGTGTTCGCGGTGTTCCTCACCCTCGAGATCACCGAGATCACCCTGTTCATCGGCAACTTCTCCGGCAGCAGCGGCACGGTCAAGTTCGGCGGGTACGTGGGCGTGCTCACCGCGATCTGCGCGTGGTACGCCTCGGCGGCAGGCGTGGCCAACGGGATGGGCGGCCGCCTCAGGGTCCCCGTCGGCCGGCCGCTGCTCGCCCCGCGCGTCTGACGACTGTCCGCTAGCACTGTCCGCTAGCACCCAGCTGATCCCGGGGAGCCGAAGCAGGCCCCCCGGGATCATGCGTTTCCCGGCCCGGGCAGGATTGTGCGCGTGGATCTGCACGAGAAGCGGCAACTCGATCTGGCCAAGCGCATGGCCAAGGTGAACGAGCACGTGGCCAAGGTCAAAGCCCACACGCGGCCGTGGCGTTCCATCATCGCGGCGGTACTGGCCCTCGCGGCCGGCGTGGTCGCGTCCGTGGCCGGCACGGATTTCAAGGACTGGACCGGCCGCGGTCATTACATCTACAAGATTGTGGCGGCAGCGTGCATCGCGGCGTTCTTCGTCTTCGGCACGGTGGCCGTGGTCGGGCTGGCCGGAAAAGCCAGGCAGGTCCTGACTCCCGCCGTTGGCTCGGCCCACGCCGCGGTGGTGCGCTACGCCATCCTGCTCGTCGGCGGGGCGACCATCCTCGTCCTGGGCATAGGGCTGATGAAGGTCCCGATCGGGCAACTCCTCGTCGGGGGGGCGGTCACCACGATCCTGCTCGGGATCGCCGGGCAGCAGTCCCTGTCGAACATTTTCGCCGGGCTGGTCCTGCTGCTGTCGCGGCCGTTCACCGTGGGGGACTATATCCGGCTCAAATCCGGGGCCCTGGGCGGCGTGACCGACGGCCTGGTGACCGAGATAGGCATTACCTACTTGCGCCTGGACACGGAGGACGGCACCCTGCATCTGCCCAATTCACAGGTGCTCGCGGCCGCGGTAGGGCCTATCGCGCGGCCACTGCCCGCGGAATCAGGACCGGTCCCCGGGGAACCGCAGCCGGCCCGCCAGCCGGCCAGGCCGGCCCATGACGACCCGCCGTACGGCGGGCCGCCGCACGGATCGCCATGACGCCCCGGCCCGGTGCTGGTTCATTCAGTGGTGCTTCGCCTCGTACCTGGCCACAACGTCGGCCGGGATACGGCCGCGATCGCTGACCTCAATTCCGGTTTGCTTGGCCCATCTGCGTATGGCGGCACTGTGCTGCCGGTGAGCGGTCGTCCGGCGCTTGGTACGGCCAGGCCGGGCGGACGCCCGGCGGGCGCGCTCGGCGTAACGGCCCACCACATCGTCAAACTTTTGGCTGTGCTTGGCGCACAGGTCGATCTCATACTCCCGGCCATCCAGGCTGAACCTGCGGGCGTGATGCTGGCCCTCAGGAATCGGTTTCTGGTCGTAGTCACAGGCAAATGTGACGGAAACCTTCTGTGCCACTTGAGGCCCCCCTTCCTCTGGTGGCAAATATATCCCGCCACGGGCGGCCCAACCATAACGACACCCAAAGACGGGCAGAGCAGCAACCCGGGAGGCCGCCATTCGCGGCGGTGATGCCCGGCCAGGCCCGGCGGGCGGGCCCTCCCCCCGCGGGCAGGACCGGCTATCCGTCAATGACGGCCGGGATAGCGTCCCCGTTCCCGGGGGTCGTGATTCCCGGGCGGGGGCCCATACGGGAAGGATTCCTCGGGCTCACCGCCGTACTCCTCGACGGAGTGGTCGGCGGTGTCATCCCACTCGGAGCCCTCGCCATAATCCGGCCCGTCCGGATAGGCGCCGCTGCCGTTACCAGGCGCTTCGCCAGGATAATCCGCAATGCCCCGCTGGCCCGAATAGGGGTGGTACGAGGGGTCGCCCGGGTACCCGCCGCCCGGCGGGCGGCGGTGGCTGCCGGACTGGCCGGCCCGGTAGTCACCGGTGGCTGGCACGTCCGGGTAGCCAGGATCGCGGTACCCGCTCCGCGCGTCCTCATCGGGGTAGTCCGCGGCGGGCTCGTTGTCGCGCCGCGCCCGGCGCGGCTCGCCGGGGAACTCACCCGGCTCACGGCGGTGGCTGCCGGACTGGCCGGCCCGGTAGTCACCGGTGGCGGGCCCATCCTGGTATCCGGGCGCCCGGCCCCGCGGGTAGTCAGCGTCGGCCGGGCCGTCCTGGTATCCCGGGTCCCCGGGGTAGCCCGTGCCCGGGCCGTACCCCTGGGCGGGGCGGCGGTAGGACCCGGTGGCCGGCTCCTCCTGATACCCGGCGGCCGGGACCGGATAGGCCGGGTCGAGCGGGTCGATGGGGTAGCCTCCCGACTCCCCCCGGTAGGTGCGGGCCGGGCCGGTCCCGTAGTCACCCGGCGCCGCGGCCGGGTAACCCGGCTCCGGGCGCGGCCCGTCAGGCCGCGGGCCCGGCTGTGCGCCCGACCCGGCAGGCATCCGCATGGCGACCGTGGCCTGGCCCTCCTCAGGGCTCCGGCCCGCCGGGGCGTCCCCGGCCGCAGCCCGGCCCGGCGGCACCTCCCGGCCCGGCTCGCCCGGCCCCTCCCGGCGCCCGGCCCGCTGGCCCTGCGGCCCGCGCCGCAGCGCCTCGATCATCCGGGCCAGATCATCCATGGGCAGCCGGAACGTACCGGTGCACGTACCGCCCTGCCAGATGCTGAAAACCGCCACGCCCGTGTCGGCGTACCAACTCAGCCGCATGCTGCGGGAGTCGCCTCGTACGTCGAAGAACACCTCACCGAGCCGGGGCAACGGGGCTGCGTCCGACGCTGACATGGAGCCCATGGTGGCGCCGAACTCAGGGGTTTGTCCAATTAATCCGGCACTATGATAGAAGGCACAGCGCCCGGTACGCCCTCTGGGCTGGAGGTATGCGGCTGGGGGTATGCGGCTGCGCGCCGGCCAGACCGTGCGCGCCCAACATCTCTGCCCCGGATTCGCGATCCTGCCTGCGAAACTGGCCCCCCGGATGGCATCATTGATCATCGGTCCGGTGGACAGGACTGGTTTCGTCAGAGCGGGCGGCACCGCAGTTGCCGCTGCTCATCCGGCAGGGTTGCTCCTCTAGCTACTCCCGTGGCGGCCACGGTCGCCTCGGGGCTGCCCGCCCCCGGGAACACGCAGGTGGTGCAGTGCGTTGCATACCTACGACGGGGCAAAGCCGCACAGGGCGAACCAGATGTCCGACGGAACCCGAGGGTCGGCTGGACACGGAACACACACTGAACTTGCTGAGGAGATCAAGTCATGTCTGAGGTACGGCGGCAGGTTACCCTGCCTCCCCGGCCGAACTGGGGCTGGCAAGATGCCGCCGCGTGCCGCGGCACGGATGTCGTGCTCTTCTTCGGCCCCGACGGCGAACGGCAGCCGGAGCGGGATATCCGGGAGCGCAAGGCCAAGACGCTGTGCGCCGGGTGCCCGGTGCGCACCGAATGCCTGGATTACGCGATCTCGAGGCCCGAGAAGTACGGCACCTGGGGCGGTCTGAACGAGGACGAGCGCGCTTCTGAGCGCCGCCGCCGGATGCGCCGCGCCAACGCGGCCTGACCGGCCTCCCCACCCCGGGAGACCCCAGTCCCGGGACACCCCAGACCGGGCCAGGTCGCACCAGACCGGGCCAGGTCGCACCAGACCGGGAATCACGGATTAATAATGACTACTGGCCGGCCGCGGCGGGCGCCGCGGCCGGCCACAATATGTCCATGGTCTGCCCGTCCTGCCGCCGCCAGCACCACCAGGACTGCCCGGGAGGCACCTGGTGCGATTG
Organism: uncultured Actinomycetes bacterium; assembly: GCA_963720645.1. Lineage (GTDB taxonomy): Bacteria > Actinomycetota > Actinomycetes > Streptosporangiales > Streptosporangiaceae > RYN-230. The sequence continues at coordinate 100,002 of CAVRFX010000006.1, forward strand.
CCAGCATCTGCCGCTGTCCGCGCTGCCTAAGCCGCCGCGCGGCGCCCGCTCGCTCAGCTGGGTACGCCAGGGCTGATCGCACCGGGCCCGGCCCGGCCGGTCCGGAAAGTTGACCGGCACCGGAATACGCACCGCCGGGCGAGGGTTGCCACCGACCGTGGGCACACTGAGCGACCCGGCCGCCGGGTACCCGGGACAACGATTTCGTTCGGGTCCCGAAGTTGTCTCGACATGTCGTGCTCTTTCGTGTGATCCTCGTATGGTGAGCGCTGCTGATCCCCTTCTCGTCGCCCGCAGGCATGTGGACCTGCTGCGGGTGCGCAGCGCTGTCTGTCGATACGGCCGCTGACCACTGCCCCGATCGTGGGGCGTGTGCCGCGGCCGGTGCCCTGTAGTAGCCCTGGCGCCCCCTGACCGCGTCCCGCAACCGCGGGCCGATCAGGCCGTCCTGGCCCGCAGGATGTCCGGCGCAGCCGACTCAGGCTGCCTGACGCGTCACCCGTCCCGCCCCAGCCAGACCCGCAGCAGCGGGCCCGACCGAGCAGGACAAGAAGGGACGCGCCAGATGCCGTCAGCCCACCGTCACCGAGGCCAAGGCCAGTGGGCACTCGGATACCGCGAGCCGCTGAACAAGAACGAGGAAAACAAGAAGAACGACGACGGGCTCAACGTCCGCCAGCGGATCATCGATATCTACTCCAGGCAGGGGTTCGACTCCATCGACCCGGCCGACCTCCGGGGACGGTTCCGCTGGTTCGGCCTGTACACGCAGCGGCGCCCGGGCATCGACGGGGGCAAGACCGCCACGCTGGAGCCCGAGGAGCTCGATGACCGCTACTTCATGCTGCGCATCCGCATCGACGGCGGGCAGCTGAGCAACGACCAGCTGCGCACGATCGCCGGCATCTCCGAGCGGTACGGCCGGGATACCGCCGACCTCACCGACCGGCAGAACGTGCAGCTGCACTGGATCAGGATCGAGGACGTCCCGGCGATCTGGGCGGCGCTCGAGGCGGTCGGCCTGTCCACCACCGAGGCCTGCGGCGACACCCCCCGGGTGGTGCTGGGCTGCCCGCTGGCCGGGATCGACGCGGACGAGGTGATCGACGCGACGCCGCAGATCGCCGAGGTCACCGAGCGCTACGTGGGCGACCCCGCCTTCTCCAACCTGCCGCGCAAGTACAAGTCGGTGATGAGCGGGTGCACCGCCCAGTGCACCGTGCACGAGATCAACGACGTGGCCTTCGTCGGCGTGGCCGGCCCGGACGGTGAGCCGGGATACGACCTGTGGGTCGGCGGCGGGCTGTCCACCAACCCGATGATCGCCAAGCGCCTCGGGGCGTTCATCCAGCCCGACCAGGTCGCCGAGGTCTGGGCCGCGATCACGTCGGTGTTCCGTGACTACGGATACCGGCGGCTGCGGCACCGCGCCCGGCTCAAGTTCCTCATCGCCGACTGGGGCCCGGAGACGTTCCGTGAGGTCCTGGAGAAGGAATACCTGGGGTACGCGCTCCCGGACGGTCCCCCGCCGCCCGCCGCCAGCGGCCGGCGCGACCATGTCGGCGTGCACCGGCAGCGGGACGGCCGGTACTACGTGGGCTTCGCGCCGCGGGTCGGCCGGATGTCCGGCACGTCGCTGGCCCGGGTCGCGGACCTGGCCGCCCGGTACGGCAGCGGCCGGGTCCGGACCACCACCGAGCAGAAGATGGTCATCCTCGACGTGCCCGAGGACAGCGTGGCCCGGCTGACCGCGGAACTCGACGCGGCGGACCTGCCCGCCACGCCGAGCGTGTTCCGGCGGCACACGATGGCCTGCACCGGCATAGAATTCTGCAAGCTGGCCATCGTGGAGACCAAGGCGCGGGCCACCCAGGCCATCGCGGAGCTCGAGCGCCGCCTGCCCGGCTTCACGGAGCCAGTGACGATCAACGTGAACGGGTGCCCGAACTCGTGCGCCCGGATCCAGACCGCCGACATCGGGCTCAAGGGATCACTGGTCATCGGGCCCGACGGGCGGCAGACTGAGGGCTTCCAGATCCACCTCGGCGGCACCCTGGGCGGGGGCGACGGCGAGAGCTCAGGATTCGGCCGCAAGATCAGGGGGCTGAAGACCACCGCGGAGGACCTGCCGGACTACCTGGAGCGGGTCCTGAGGCGCTTCCAGGAGAGCCGGGACGCGGGCGAGACCTTCGCCACGTGGGCCACCCGGGCCAGCGAGGAGGACTTCGCGTGACCTTCCAGGCATCTGCGACAGAACGGGCAATTCCGTTTTATTGCCCCTATTGTGGTGAAGAAGACCTAGAACCACAGGAACAGGACGGTAGCTGGCGGTGTCGCAGCTGCATCCGGTCCTTCCAGCTACGATTTGCTGGAACGGGAGTGATCCTGTGAGCACCAGCGTGACCAAGCGTACCCATCCAGGCCAGGCAGTCCCTGAAGTCTCCAGTCCTGAAGCTCGGGAGGAACCAATCCGCATGGAGAGGCTCGCAGCCCAGGCGGCGGAGGAGCTCGCCGACGCGCCCGCGGAGGAGATCATCCGCTGGGCCGTGGACACGTTCGGGTCCCGGATCTGCATCACGTCGTCCATGACCGACGCGGTGATCATCCATCTCGCCTCGAAGGTCAAGAGCGGGCTGGATGTGATCTTCCTGGACACCGGGTACCACTTCCCGGAGACCATCGGCACCCGGGACGCGGTGTCCGCCGTCTACCCGGTCAATGTCGTCAACGTGACCCCGACCCGGACCGTGGCCGAGCAGGACGCCGAGCTCGGCCCCCGGCTCTACGGGCGCAACCCTGACCTCTGCTGCTACTTCCGCAAGGTCGTGCCCCTGGAGCGGGCCCTCGACCCGTTCGACGCGTGGATCACCGGCGTGCGGCGTGAGGAGACCAACGCCCGCAGCGACACCAAGGCCGTCCAGTGGGACGACAGGCGGCAGATGGTCAAGGTCAACCCGATCGTGGCCTGGACCCAGGAGCAGGTGGACACTTACGTCGCCGAGAACGGCGTGCTGGTGAACCCCCTGGTCTACGACGGGTACCCCTCCATCGGCTGCTCCACCTGCACGATGAAGGTGGCCCCGGGGGCGGACCCGCGCAGCGGCCGGTGGACGGGGACGGGCAAGACCGAATGCGGCATCCACACCTGACCCCGTCTCTGGTCGCGATCGCGCACGGCAGCAGGGACCCGCGGGCCGGGGCAACGGTCGCCGAACTGCTCGCGCTGGCCCGGGCCCGGGCCGGCGCGCGCGGTCTGGCCGGGCTCGAGGCCCGCGGGGCCTTCCTGGGGCACGCCCCGCCCGCCCCGCTGCAGGTGCTCACCGCCCTGTCCGGCGGCGGGGAGCGTGACGTGGTCGTGCTCCCGTTGCTGCTCACCGCGGCCTACCACAGCGGGACGGACATACCGGACCTGCTCGCCGAGGCGGCCGGCGGCCTGCCCGGCCTCCGGATCCGCTACGGGGAGCCGCTGGGCCCGCACCCGGGGCTGGTGCGCGCGCTCGAGCGGCGCCTGTCCGAGGCCGGCCACGATCCCGGTGCGGACCCGGCCCGGACGGCCGTGGTGCTCGCCTCGGCCGGCTCGAGCCACCCGGCGGCCAACGCGTCCATCGCCCGGATCGCATCCGGCTGGCAGGCCGCCCGCGGCTGGCTCGCGGTCCGGCCCGCGTTTGCGTCCGCCGCCCGGCCTGCCCCGGCTGAGGCCGTGACGGCCCTGCTGCGGGACGGGGCGCGGCGCGTCGTGGTGGCCAGCTACCTGCTCGCGCCGGGGCTGTTCGCCGACCGGACCCGCGACTCCTGCCTGGCCGCCGGCGCGATGGCCGTGTCGGCGCCGCTCGGGGCCGCGGGCGAGGTGGCCGACGTGCTGCTCGACCGTTACCAGGAGGCCGCGGCGGGCGGCCGGGGTCAGCAGGCAACCGCCGGCCAGCACGCCGGGGCCCGGGTTTCCGCACGATAAACGGCCCGATCAGGGCGGCTTTCCGCGTGGTGGCAAGCACAGTAGTGTCACATCATGACGTCCGTGCAGACCACCAGGGGGCAGACCACCACAGGACAGACCCCCACGGGGCAGGGCACCAGCGGCCAGGACGCCGCGGGGCCGGCCCCTGCGGGACGGGCCGCCGGGCCGCATCACACCCACGATGTGCTCAACCAGGTCCCGCCGCTGGCCGGCTACGACGTCGCGGACGACCCGGCGCTGCTGGCGGCGGCCGCCCGCGAGGGCGCGGGCTGGGCCGAGGCCAGCCTGCACGAGCTGGGTCAGCTCGCGGGCACCGCGGAGATCCGGGAGCACGCCCGGCTGGCCAACGAGCATCCGCCGGTGCTGCGTACCCATGACGCGCAGGGCCACCGGATCGACGAGGTCGAGTTCCATCCGTCCTGGCATGTGCTGCTGGGCACCGCGGTCGGCCACGGGCTGCACGCCGCGCCGTGGGCGGATCCCTCCCCGGCGCCCACGTCGCCCGGGCGGCCAGGTTCCTGGTGTGGTCGCAGGCCGAGGCGGGGCACGGCTGCCCGGTCTCGATGACCTACGCGGCCGTGCCCGCCGCTGCGCCATGCCCCGGACCTGGCCCGCCGTTTCGCGCCGCTGCTCACCGCCCGGGACTACGATCCCGGGCTGCGGGCCCCGGAAGGCAAGGCGGGCCTGCTGGCCGGCATGGCCATGACCGAGAAGCAGGGCGGCTCGGATGTGCGCGCGAACACGACCCGGGCGGAGCCGGTACCCGGGGACGGCCCGGGCGCCCACCTGCTCACCGGGCACAAGTGGTTCTGCTCCGCGCCCATGAGCGACCTGTTCCTGGTCCTGGCCCAGGCTCCGGAGGGGCTGACCTGCTTCCTGCTCCCCCGGGTGCGGCCCGACGGGACCCGCAACGCCATCCGGCTGCAGCGGCTCAAGGACAAGCTGGGCAACCGGTCGAACGCCTCGGCCGAGGTGGAGTTCGACGCGGCGCTGGCCTGGCAGGTGGGCGAGGCCGGGCGCGGCGTGCCCACCATCATCGAGATGGTCAGCGCGACCCGGCTGGACTGCGTGCTGGGCAGCGCGGCGGGGATGCGGCTGGGCTGTGTCACCGCCGTGCACCATGCCACGTACCGGCAGGCGTTCGGCGCGAGCCTGATCTCCCAGCCGCTGATGGCCGCCGTGCTGGCCGACCTCGCGCTGGAATCCGAGGCCGCGACGACCCTGGCGCTGCGGCTGGCCGGCGCGGCCGACCGGGCCGCCCGCGGAGACGCGGCGGAAGCCGCCCTGCTCCGGGTCGCGCTGCCCGCGGCCAAGCACTGGATCTGCAAGCGCGCGCCGCTGCACGCGGCCGAGGCCCTGGAGTGCCTGGGCGGCAACGGCTACGTGGAGGAATCCGGGATGCCCCGGCTGTACCGCGAGGCGCCGCTGAACTCGATCTGGGAGGGCTCCGGCAACGTGACCGCCCTGGACCTCCTCCGCGCCGTGGCGCGCCAGCAGGGCGCGGCTGACGCCCTCGCGGCCGAGCTGGCCCTCGCCGCGGGCGGGGACACCAGGCTGGACGCGGCGGTCAGCGCGCTGGGCCGGTCGCTGCGCGACCTGGCCACCCGGCCCGCGCCGGAGGCACAGCTCGCGGCCCGCCGCCTGGCCGCCGCGGTCACCGTCACCCTGCAGGCGGCGCTGCTGGTCCGGCACGCCCCGGCCCCCGTCGCGGATGCGTTCTGCGCCTCCCGCCTCGGGCCAGCGGCTCTGTCCGGACCCGGGATCCCGTTCGGGACGCTCCCGCACGGGGTAGCCACCGGCGACGTCCTGGGCCGGGTCACGCCGGCCCGCGGGTAGGGTCGGCTGGTGCGCGTTTGGCCAGGAGCTCCTTATCCGCTCGGAGCAACGTGGGATGGCACGGGAACGAACTTCGCGTTGTTTTCCGAGGCCGCCGAGCAGGTGGAACTGTGCCTGCTCAACGGCGACGAGCCTGCCCAGCTGCACGAGACGCGCATCGCGCTGACCGAGATCGACGCGTTCGTCTGGCACGGTTACCTCCCTGACGTGGCCCCGGGCCAGCGGTACGGCTACCGGGTGCACGGTCCCTACGACCCGGCCCGCGGGCACCGCTGCAATCCGGCCAAGCTGCTGCTCGACCCGTACGGCAAGGCCATCAACGGCGACGTGCGCTGGGACGAGGCGTTGTTCAGCTACCGCTTCTCCGAGCCGTCCGAGCTGAACACCTCGGACAGCGCGCCGTACATGCCGGCCAACGTGGTCATCAACCCGTTCTTCGACTGGGGAGATGACCGGGCGCCGCGGATCCCGTACCACGAGACCGTCATCTACGAGGCGCACGTCCGCGGCCTGACCCTGCGCCACCCGGACGTCCCGGCCGGCCAGCGGGGCACCTACGCCGGCCTGGCCCACCCCGCGGTGATCGAGCACCTGACCCGGCTCGGGGTTACCGCGGTGGAGCTGATGCCGGTGCACCACTTCGTGCCCGAGCACAACCTGCAGGCCCGGGGGCTGACCAACTACTGGGGTTACAACACGATCGGGTTCCTCGCCCCGCACAAGGCGTACTCGTCGTCACAGCAGCGCGGCGGCCAGGTCGGCGAGTTCAAGGCGATGGTCAAGGCGCTGCACGCGGCCGGGATCGAGGTGATCCTCGACGTCGTGTACAACCACACCGCGGAGTCCGGGGACCAGGGCCCGACCCTGTCTTTCCGCGGCATCGACAACGCCGCCTACTACCGGCTCCGCGACGACGACCCCCGCTACTACGTGGACTACACGGGCTGCGGCAACAGCCTGAACGTCCGCCACCCCCACGCGCTGCAGCTGATCCTGGACTCGCTGCGGTACTGGATCCTGGAAATGCACGTGGACGGGTTCCGCTTCGACCTCGCCTCCGCCCTGGCCCGGGAACTGCACGACGTGGACCGGCTGTCAGCCTTCTTCGACCTGGTCCAGCAGGATCCGGTGGTGTCGCAGGTCAAGCTCATCGCCGAGCCCTGGGACGTGGGCGAGGGCGGGTACCAGGTCGGCAACTTCCCGCCGCTGTGGAGCGAGTGGAACGGCAAGTACCGGGACACGGTCCGGGACTTCTGGCGCGGCCAGCCCTACACGCTGGCCGAGTTCGCTTCCCGGCTGACGGGCTCGAGCGACCTGTACGAGACCAGCGGCCGCCGGCCCGTCGCCTCGATCAACTTCGTCACCTGCCACGACGGGTTCACCCTGAACGACCTGGTGTCCTACAACCGCAAGCACAACGACGCGAACGGCGAGGACGGCGCGGACGGCACCAACGACAACCGCTCGTGGAACTGCGGCGCGGAGGGCCCGACCAGCGACCCGGCGGTGCTCGAGCTGAGGACCCGTCAGCGGCTGAACTTCCTGGCCACGCTGCTGTGCTCGCAGGGCGTCCCGATGCTGCTGGCCGGCGACGAGCTCGGCCGGACCCAGCGTGGCAACAACAACGCCTACTGCCAGGACAACGAGACGTCCTGGGTGGACTGGCACATGGCCGAGGACGAGACCAGCCTGCTGGAGTTCGCCCGCGGGGTCGCCGAACTGCGCCGCAACCACCCGGTCTTCCGCCGGCGCCGCTTCTTCACCGGGCCCGGCGAGGGCGCCATGGGCCAGCCCGGGGACATCGCCTGGTTCACCCCGTCCGGCCGGGAGATGACCGACGCGGACTGGAAGACCGGCTACGCGAAGGCCATGGGCGTCTTCCTGAACGGTGACGCCATCACCGAGCCCGATCCCCGGGGCGAGCCGGTCCGGGATGAAACGTTCCTGCTGCTGTTCAGCGCGGACAGCCAGCCCGCCCGGTTCACCCTGCCCGCCGGGGATTTCGGGCGCAACTGGGAGGTCGTGCTGGACACCGGCGCGGCAGCCCGCTCCGGGAGCGGCCGGGCCGCGCTGGCGATCTCGGGTAACGGGCTGCCGCACCCGGCCCTGCCCGGATCCGAGGCGGCGGTCGCGGCCCAGGTGGGACTCCGGGAGCACCAGGCCGGGTCAACGGTGATGCTCGCGGGCCGCTCCATGATCGTGATGCGCCGGACCGGCGGGTCCGGTGCGGCCGGCTGAGCCTGGCGTGGGGCTGACCCGGTGCGGCTGATCTATCCCGGCCCGGCCGGCCAGGGGCCGCCGGACCTGGCCGGGCTCTACGCCTACCCGTCCCGGGCGGAGGTGGCCAGCGCCGGCCCGGACCGGCCCTGGGTCCGGGCCAACATGATCGAGAGCGCCGATGGGGCCGCGGCGGTGGACGGCCTGTCCGGCGCTCTGGGCGGCCCCGCCGACCGCGAGGTGTTCGGGCTGCTCCGGGCGCTGGCCGGGGTGATCCTGGTCGGCGCGGGCACGGCCCGCGCGGAGGCGTACCGCCCGGCCCGGGTGGCGCAGCGCTGGGCGGGGCTGCGCGCGGGGCGCGCGACCACCCCGCCCATCGCCGTGCTGAGCGGCCGGCTGGACCTGGACCCGGCAGGCCCGCTGCTGGCCGAGGCACCGGCCGGGGCCCGCACCATCGTCATCACCGCGCAGTCCGCGCCCGCGGATCGCCGGGCGGACGTGGCCCGGTACGCCGACGTGATCATCGCCGGCGAGCATGAGGTGACCGCCGCGGCCGCGGTCAGCGCGCTGGCCGGCCTGGGCTACCGGGAGGTCCTGGCTGAGGGCGGCCCGCACCTGCTCGGCCAGCTCGCGGCGGCGGGCCTGATCGACGAGCTGTGCGTGACCCTCAGCCCCGTCCTGGCCGGGGGTCCCGCGGGCCGGATCATCCAGGGCCCGGCCCCGGCCCCGGGCAGCCCCGCGCCCGCCGCACCCCGCCGCCTGACGCTGGCTCACGTCCTGGCCGACGGGGACTACCTCCTCTGCCGTTACCGGCGGGCGGGGTCGTCAGGGCCCGGCCCGGCTGGCCGTCCGGCCCGGAAAATTCTCCGCAACGAACCGCTCGCGTGGCCGGTCGCCGCGCCGGGGCCTAGCCGCCCGCATGGCCGAGGATCTCGGCGAGGTCGTATTTCACCGGCTCCTCCAGCTGCGCGTAGGTGCACGAGCGCGGCTCACGGTCCGGGCGCCAGCGGGCGAACTGGGTGGTGTGCCGGAACCTGCGGCCCTCCATGTGGTCGTAGCGGACCTCGACCACCCGCTCCGGCCGCAGCGGCACGAAGGACAGGTCCTTCCCGGCGTTCCAGCGGCTCCCCTCCGCCGACCTGGGGTTGCGCGCCGCCGGCGGGCCGGGGCGCGCCGCAGGCGTGTTCTCCCGGGCCGGCGATTCGCCGGGGGCGCCTACCGCCGGGCCAGCCCGGCCGGCCTCCGCACCCCCACCCCACCGCCAGGGATGCCCGTCGAAGGTGGTGACCAGCGGCTGCAGTTCGGTGAACAGCTCACGGCGGCGGGCCATCGGGAAGGCGCCCACCACGCCCACGCTGGCCAGGTCGCCGGCGTCGGTGTACAGGCCGAGGAGCAGCGAGCCGACCGCCTCCGGGCTGCTCTTGTGCGGCCGGTACCCGGCGACGACGCAGTCCGCGGTGCGCTCGTGCTTGATCTTGAACATGACCCGCTTGTCCGGCTGGTACGTGCCGTCCAGCGGCTTGGCGATCAGCCCGTCCAGCCCGGCCCCCTCGAACTGCCGGAACCACCGCCCGGCCAGGCCGCGGTCGGTGGTCGCCGGGGTCAGGTGCACCGGGGAGCGGGCCTGGGCCAGGGCCTGCTCCAGCGCGGACCGGCGTGCCGCGAACGGCTGCCCGCACAGATCGGTGTCGTCCAGCGCCAGCAGGTCGAAGGCGACGAAGTGCGCCGGAGTCTGCTCGGCCAGGAGGGCCACCCGGCTGGCCGCCGGGTGGATCCGCTGGAGCAGGGCCTCGAAGTCCAGCGTGCGGCCGGATGCGTCCGGGATCACGATCTCCCCGTCCACCACGCACCGGGGCGGCAGGTTGGCCACCAGGGCCTCGGCCACTTCCGGGAAGTACCGGGTCATCGGGCGCTCGTTGCGGCTGCCGATCTCCACCTCGCCCCGGTCCAGGAAGACGACCGACCGGAAGCCGTCCCACTTGGGCTCGAAGCTGAATGGTCCCTCGGGTATCTGCGCTACCGGGCGGGCCAGCATCGGCGCGACCGGCGGGTTAACGGGAAGCTGCATGACCCCATCCTGCCTGGCCGGACGCGGGCCCGGGTGGCCGGCCACGCCAGCCGGCCGGATCAGCCTGCCAGGTCAACCGGGAATCAACACCAGATCAACGGGCCTCCCCGGCTGGGCCCGCGGGGATACCCTGGGCGCCAGCCGCTGGGCCTGGCCGCAGACCGCGCCGGCCGCGGCCATCGGGGGAGCGAGGGAGCCGCATGGCACTGCACAGGCAAGTCGAGCAGCAGGACGAGATCGAGATCAACCCGGTCTACGTCCGCGAGCTGCACTTCTCGGTGCCCCGGCACCGGCTCGCCCGGCACGGGCTGCTGCCCGACACGGCGCTCCAGGCGGTGCGGGATGAGCTCACCCTGGACGGCAATGCCCGGCTCAACCTGGCCACGTTCGTGACCACGTGGATGGAGCCCCAGGCGGAGCAGCTGATGACCGAGTGCCTCAGCAAGAACATGATCGACAAGGACGAGTACCCGCAGACCGCGGAGCTGGAATCGCGGTGCGTGAACATCCTGGCCAGCCTGTGGCACGCGCCGGAGCACGGGTCGGCGACCGGCTGCTCCACCACCGGGTCCAGCGAGGCCTGCATGCTCGGCGGCATGGCCCTGCTGTGGCGCTGGCGGGCCCGCCGCCGGGCGGCGGGCGCCGACGCCACCCGGCCCAACCTGGTCATGGGCGCCAACGTCCAGGTCTGCTGGGAGAAGTTCTGCCGCTACTGGGAGGTGGAGCCGAGGCTGGTGCCGATGGAGCCGGACCGGCTGCACCTGCGCGGCCCGGAGGCTGCCGCGCAGTGCGACGAGAACACGATCGGGGTGGTGGCGATCCTGGGCTCCACCATGGACGGGAGCTACGAGCCGGTCGCCGAGATCAGCGCCGAGCTGGACCGGCTCGCGGGCACGCGGCGGCCCCGATGTCCCGATCCACGTGGACGCCGCCTCGGGCGGGTTCGTGGCGCCGTTCATCCAGCCCGACCTGATCTGGGATTTCCGGCTCCCCCGGGTGGCCTCGATCAACGCGTCGGGACACAAGTACGGCCTGGTCTACCCGGGCGTGGGCTGGGTGGTCTGGCGCAGTCCCGGCGCGCTGCCCGAGGATCTGGTCTTCCGGGTGAACTACCTGGGCGGGGAGATGCCCACGTTCGCGCTGAACTTCTCCCGGTCGGGGGCCAACGTCGCGGCCCAGTACTACAACTTCCTGCGGCTGGGCTTCGACGGCTACCAGCGGGTCCAGCAGGCTTGCCAGGACGTGGCCATGCACCTGTCCGGCAAGATCGCCGCGATGGAACCGTTCGAGCTCCTGTCGGACGGCAGCGACCTGCCGGTCTTCGCGTTCCGGGTCCGCGACGAGTCGGCGGGCTTCACCGTCTTCGACCTGTCCGAGCGGCTGCGGACCCGGGGCTGGCTGGTGCCCGCCTACACCTTCCCCGCCAACCTGGAGCACGTCGCGGTGCTCCGGATCGTGGTCCGCAACGGGTTCAGCAAGGATCTCGCCGACCTGCTGCTCAGCGACCTGCAGCGGCACGTCCGGATCCTGGCCGCGCATCCGCGCAGCCACGTGCCGCTGGCCCCGCGGGACATGCGGCAGTCGTTCGCGCACTAACCGGCGCGCAGGTACACCAAGGCCCGGCGCGGATCGCCCGCGGGGAGCGGGCGGCCGCAGCCGGGCCAGGGCCGGGATGATCGTCAGGCGTTGCGGCGGAGCCGGTCCAGCGCCTCGCGCAGAATCGCGGCGCCGTCGGTATCCGTGCGCCGTTCTTTCACGTACGCCAGATGCGTCTTATAAGGCTCGCTGTGCGGCGGCCCGGGCGGGTTGTTCTCGTCGCGTCCGGCCGGGTACCCGCAGCGGGGGCAATCCCAGGTCTCGGGCACCGCGGCGTCAGAAGCGAAGCTGGGCCGGGTCTCGTGCTTGTTCGAGCACCAGAAGGAGATCCTGATCCTGGGCGCCGCCTCACCACGCTCCGCTTCGCCCATCGGGCCGGCGCCGACCCGGCTTCCCCTGATCGCGTTGCCACTACTCACAGCTCACCCCTTGCTACGTCCGCTCTTGGCCCGCCCGGCGACCCCACGGGTGCCCGCATCATTTGTTCAGCAGCAGATCCAGCCCGATGATGCACAGGAACCACAGGATGCCAGTGAAAATCGTGAGGCGGTCCAGGTTCCGCTCAACTACGGACGATGATCCCAGCGTAGAGGAGACCCCGCCACCGAATAGGTCCGACAGGCCGCCGCCCTTGCCCTTGTGCAACAGCACGAGCAATATCATCAGCAGGCTGGTGATGATGAGGACGACCGAGATTGCGATAACCACTGCCCTGTCTCGTCCCTCCGGGTGCCCGCGCGGCCTGCGTACCGTCAACCAGCGCTGCGCTGGACGGTCGCCGCGGTCAGGCGTCGAATGCTAGCTTTCGGTACCGGCATATCGTGGCGAACTCACCGGCATCCAGGCTCGCGCCGCCGACCAGCGCACCGTCAATGTCAGGCTGCGTCATGATTGCAGCGATGTTGTCGGCCTTCACCGACCCGCCATACAGGATACGCACACTTGCGGCTGCTTCGGCGCTGTGACTCCCGGAAACACGGCCGCGAATTGCCCCGCACACCTCCTGCGCGTCCGCGGGCGACGCCACCTCCCCGGTGCCGATGGCCCAGACCGGCTCGTAGGCCACCACCAGCCCGGCGACCTGCTCCGGTGAGAGGCCGGCCAGGCCCCCGTCGAGCTGGCTGAGGCAGTGGCCAAGCTGCTCACCGGCCCGCCGGACCTCCAGGTGCTCGCCAACGCACAGGATCGGGGTCATCTCCGCGCGGAGCGCCGCCTTCACCTTGGCGTTGACCAGCGCGTCGTCCTCGCCGTGGTACTGGCGGCGCTCGGAATGCCCGGCCAGCACGTAGCTGCAGCCCAGCTTGGCCAGCATCAGCCCGGACACGTCACCGGTGTAGGCACCCTTGTCGTGCGGTGACAGGTCCTGGGCCCCGTAACCGATCCGCAGCTTGTCCCCTGCCACCAGGGTCTGCACGCTGCGCAGCGCGGTGAACGGCGGCAGCACCACCACGTCAACGGCGTCGTAGTCGTCGCTGGTGAGCGTGAACGCGAGCTTCTGGACCAGGGCCAGCCCCTCGAAGTGCGTGTTGTTCATCTTCCAGTTGCCGGCCATGAGGGGCTTGCGGCCGGACGATCCGCCGGTCATCCGTCCGCCTCGAGCGCGCTGAGCCCGGGCAGTGTCCGGCCTTCCAGGTACTCCAGGCTGGCCCCGCCGCCCGTGGAGATGTGCGTGAACGCATCCGCGGGGAAGCCCAGCTGGCGGACGGCCGCCGCGGAGTCACCGCCGCCGACCACGGTCAGCCCGCTGACCCGGCTGATCGCCTCGGCCAGGGCCCGGGTCCCGGCGGCGAAGGCCGGGAACTCGAACACCCCGGCCGGGCCGTTCCAGAACACCGTCTTCGCGTCGGAAAGCTTCTGGGCGAACAGGGCCCGGGTCTCCGGGCCCATGTCGAGGCTCTCCTGGTCGGCGGGGAAAGCGCCGACCGGGACCACGCGGTGGTCCGCGTCCGGGGCGAACCGGTCGGCTGCCACCAGGTCCACCGGCAGCACCACCTCCACCCCCCGCCGGGACGCCTCGGCCAGCACCTCCGTGACCTGGGGGATCTGGTCGGCTTCCAGCAGGGACTTGCCGACCTCGTAACCCTGGGCCGCCAGGAACGTGTAGGACATCCCGCCGCAGATGATCAGCCGGTCGGCCCGGCCGAGCAGGTTGCCGATGACCGCGAGCTTGTCGGACGGCTTGGCCCCGCCCAGGACCACCACGTACGGCCGCGGCGGGCCGGAGGTGAGCTGGCGGAGCACCGCGATCTCGGCGATCACCAGTTCCCCGGCGGCGTGCGGGAGCAGCGCGGGCACGTCGTACACGCTGGCGTGCTTGCGGTGCAGGGCACCGAAGCCGTCACCCACGTAGCACGTGGCCAGCGCGGCGAGCCGGGCCGCGAGCCCGGCCCGCTCGGCGTCGTCCTTGCTGGTCTCGGCCGGCTCGAACCGGACGTTCTCCAGCAGGCCGGCGTCGCCGTCGCCCAGCCCGGCCGCCAGGGCCGCGGCTGATTCCCCGGCCACGTCCCCGGCCAGCGGGACCGGCTGGCCCAGCAGCTCGCTGAGCCGGTCGGCGACCGGCCGCAGCGAGGGCCCGCCGGCGGCCCGGGCGGCGTACCCGTCCCCCTTGGGCCGGCCCAGGTGGGCGCAGATGACCACCCGCGCCCCGCGCCCGGTCAGCTTGGTGATGGTGGGCAGGGTGGCCCGGATCCGGCCGTCATCGGTGATGACGTCGCCGTCCAGCGGGACGTTCATGTCGGCCCGGAGCAGGACAACCTGCCCGGCCACGTCGAGGTCGTCGATGCGCTTCATCGCAGGTGGGTGCCGACGAGCGCGGTCAGGTCGGCGAGGCGGTTGGAGTAGCCCCACTCGTTGTCGTACCAGCCGATGATCTTGACCTGGTCGCCGAAGGTCATCGTGAGCGACGAGTCGAAGGTGCAGGACCAGGGCGTGCCGACGATGTCGGAGGACACGATCTTGTCCGCCGTGTAGTGCAGGTAACCCTTGAGCACGCCCTCGGCCGCCGCCTTGAACGCCGCGTTGACCTCGTCCTTGGTGACCTCCCGGGACAGCTGGACGACCAGGTCGGTCACCGACCCGTCCGGCACCGGGACCCGCATGGCCATCCCGTCGAACTTGCCCTTCAGCTCGGGCAGCACCAGTGCGGTGGCCTTGGCCGCGCCACTGCTGGTCGGGATGATGTTCTGCGCCGCGGCCCGGGCCCGGCGCAGGTCCTTGTGCGGGAAGTCCAGGATCACCTGGTCGTTCGTGTAGGCGTGGATCGTCGTCATCAGGCCCTTGACGACACCGAAGCTGTCGTTGAGCACCTTGGCCATCGGCGCCACGCAGTTCGTGGTGCAGGAGGCGTTCGAGATGATGCTGTGCTGGGCGGGGTCGTAGGCGCTGTCGTTCACGCCCATCACGATCGTGATGTCCTCGTCGGAGGCGGGCGCGGAGATGATCACCTTCTTCGCCCCGGCGTCGAGGTGCTTGCGCGCGTCCCCGGCCTTGGTGAACCGCCCGGTGGACTCGATCACCACGTCCACCCCGAGGTCGCGCCAGGGCAGCGCGGCGGGATCGCGCTCGGCGAGCACGCTGAGCTTCGTGTCGCCGATCAGGATCGCGTCCCCGTCCACGCTGACGTCCTGCGCCAGGGTGCCCAGCACCGTGTCGTACTTCAGCAGGTGCGCCAGGGTGGCGGTGTCGGTCAGGTCGTTCGCGGCGACGATCTCGATCTGCTCGGCGTCACCATGCCCCGCGGCCGATGCGGCGTGCACGGCCCGCCAGTAGTTCCGCCCGATGCGGCCGAATCCGTTGATGCCCACGCGGATAGTCACGGCTGCGCCTCTCCTCGTCCCTTAGCTCTCGTCCCGGCCATGCGCTGGCGCGAACCTGGCGCTGCGCCTGCGTTCCCGGCTCTGACCCTATCGGACGGCGGCGGCCACCCGGTACACGGCGTGGCCGCTGACGCCGGACGCCCAGAGTGACCGGCTGTCCCAGTGACCGCGTCCTGACCGGGCTCACCCAGGGTGACCGGCTGTCCCGGTGACCGCGTCCGCGGCCATGCTGTCGCAGCCGAGGACGTGCCGCGTCCTGGTGCGTCTGGATGATGACACGGCACCACGGGTGTCATCGACCCGTGAACTTCTGGCGCTACTGCGTCATCATCTCCGGCGTCAGGCTGGACTCGGTGTCGGGGACACCCAGATCACGGGCCCGCTTATCCGCCATGGCCAGCAGCCGCCGGATCCGCCCGGCGATCGCGTCCTTGGTCAGCGGCGGCGAGGCCAGCTGGCCCAGTTCCTCCAGGCTGGCCTGCCGGTGCTCGATGCGCAGCCGCCCGGCCACGGTCAGGTGCTCGGGCGCCTCGGAGCCCAGGATCTCCAGCGCCCGCTCCACCCGCGCGCCGGCCGCGACCGCGGCCCGGGCGCTGCGCCGCAGGTTCGCGTCGTCGAAGTTGGCCAGCCGGTTGGCGGTGGCCCGGACCTCACGGCGCATCCGCCGCTCCTCCCAGGCCAGCACGCTGTCGTGGGCACCGAGCCGGGTCAGCAGCGCGCTGATCGCGTCGCCGTCCCGGACCACGACCCGGTCCACCCCGCGCACCTCGCGGGCCTTGGCGTGGATCTTCAGCCGCCGGGCCGCGCCCACCAGGGCCAGGGCCGCTTCCGGGCCCGGGCAGGTGATTTCCAGGGACATCGACCGGCCCGGGCCGGTCAGCGAGCCGTGGGCCAGGAACGCGCCGCGCCAGGCCGCCTCGCAGTCGCAGGTGGTACCCGACACGACCTGCCGGGGCAGCCCCCGGACCGGCCGGCCGTAGTTGTCCACCAGGCCTGTCTGCCGGGCCAGGCTGTCCCCGTCCTTGCGGACCCGGACCACGTAGCGGTTGCCCTTGCGCAGGCCGCTCGGGGCCAGCACGATCAGGTCCGAGGAATGGCCGAACACCTCCGCGATGTCCTTGCGCAGCCGCCGGGCGGCCACGCCGGTGTCCAGCTCGGCTTCCACCACGATGCGCCCGCTGGCCAGGTGCAGTCCCCCGGCGAACCGCAGCAGTGCGGACACCTCCGCCTTGCGGCAGCACGGCTTGAGCACGGTCACGCGGCTGAGCTCGTCTTTGACCAGGCCGGTCATCGCCATCGGCATCACTCCCCCTCGAAAATCTCTGCGAACGCCCCGGCCAGCTGACGCGGGTCGTGGCGCGGTGTTCCATCGCGCATGGCCAGGTCGGCCAGCACCAGGCGGCCGCCCAGCAGGCCCGCCGCCTTCTCCAGCTCGGCGGCCGCGCCCCCCGCGGCCCCGCGATCGGCGAGCACGATGTCAATCTTGAGCTGCGGCGCGTGATCGGCCAGCACTTCCAGGTGAGTCTGCGGGGAGAACCCGTCGGTCTCACCGTGCTGCGCGACCAGGTTCAGCGCCACGATCCGCCGGGCTGGCGTGCTGATCAGCGCCTGGGCCAGCTCAGGGACCATCAGGTGGGGCAGCACGCTGGTGAACCAGGACCCGGGCCCGAGCACGACCCAGTCGGCGTCCAGGATCGCGGTGACCGCCTCCGGGCAGGCGGGCGGGTCCTCCGGGATCAGCGACACCGAGCGGACCCGGCCCGTGGTGGACGCGCAGGCGACCTGCCCGCGCACCGTGCTCGAGGGCGAGCGGGCGCTCCGGGTCAGCTCCCTGGACCTCGGCCACGAGGTCGAGCGGGACGGACGCCATCGGCAGCACCCGGCCGTACGCGCCGAGCAGCCGGCCCACCCAGTCCAGGCCCTGGACCGTGTCGCCGAGCAGCTCCCACAGCGCCACGATCAGCACGTTGCCGACCGCGTGCCCGCCGAGCTCGGCCTCCCCGGTGAAGCGGTGCTGGACGACCCGGCTCCACGTCGTCCCCCAGGCGTCGTCGCCGCACAGCGCCGCCAGCGCCATCCGCAGGTCACCGGGCGGCAGGACGCCGTACTGGCGGCGCAGCCTGCCGCTGGAGCCGCCATCGTCGGCCACGGTCACGATCGCGCTCAGCTGGCGGGTCACCCGGCGCAGCGCCGACAGCGCGGCGAACAGGCCGTGGCCGCCGCCGAGCGCCGCGACCTTGGGGTTCAGCGGCCGGACGGAGGGAACCACGCCCGCGTCGGCCGGGCCGGGGCCGGGAAGGCCGGAGCTGGGCGAGCCGGGGGCAGCCGGGCCAGCCGTCATTCGCGCCCCAGATCCCGGTGCACGACCTGGACAGCCGGGCCCTTGGCGCTCAGCTGGCCGGCGATGTGCTCGGCGACCGCCACGCTGCGGTGCTTGCCTCCCGTGCAGCCGATCGCCAGCGTGACGAACCGCTTGCCCTCCCGCTCGTAGCCGGCCAGCACCACCCCCAGTGCGGCCAGGTAGGAGTCCAGGAATTCCGCGGCCCCGGGACGGCTGAGCACGTAGTCCCGGACCGGCTCATCCTTCCCGGTGAGGGGGGCCAGGTCGGGGACCCACCGCGGGTTGGGCAGGAACCGGCAGTCGGCCACGATGTCGGCGTCGACCGGCAGCCCGTACTTGTAGCCGAAGGACACCACGTTCACCCGCAGCGTGGCCGGCGCGTCGGCGCTGAACGCGTCGTGCATCCGGGCCCGCAGCTCGTGCACGTTCAGTGATGAGGTGTCGATGACGAGGTCGGCTTCTTCCCGGACCCCGCGGAGCAGTTCCCGCTCCGCGGCGATGCCCTGCACCACCCGGCCGTCTTCCTGCAGCGGGTGCGGGCGGCGGACGCTCTCGAACCGGCGGACCAGGGTGTCGTCGCTGGCCTCCAGGAACACGACCCGCGGCCGGACACCCCGGGCGGCCAGCTCGCCGATGGCCGTCTGCAGGTCGGTCGAGAACGCCCGGCTCCGCACGTCCATCACGGCGGCGATCCTCGGCACCGCGCCCATGGCCCGGCGGGCCAGCTCGATCATGGTCGGGAGCAGGCCGGGCGGCAGGTTGTCGGCCACGAACCAGTCCAGGTCCTCCAGGGACTTGGCCGCCGTGCTCCGTCCCGCGCCGGACATCCCGGTAATGATCACGATGTCCGGGCCTGACTCACCCATCGCCGCTGCGCCCCCCGATGTCACTGCCATTGTGCGCGCTGTTCCCCTGCTGGTCGGCCGGTGGCTCTTCCGCGGGCGGCCCTGCGCCCCCCGTCCGCGGGCGGCTCCGGCCGCAAGGCGGCCAGCACCGCGCTCGCGACCCGCGGGCCGATGCCGGGAAGCCCGGCGATCTCCGGCTCGGTAGCGCTGGCGAGCCTGCGCACGGAGCCGAAGTGCCGTAGCAGCGTAGCCCGCCGCGCCGGGCCTAGTCCCGGGACCGAGTCAAGCTCGCTCACCGCGAGCGCCTTTGACCGTTTTGCCCGGTGGTACGTGATGGCGAAGCGGTGCGCCTCGTCACGGACCCGCTGCAGCAGGTACAGGCCCTCGCTGCTGCGGGGCAGGATCACCGGGGAGTCGTCGCCGGGCAGCCAGACCTCCTCCAGCCGCTTGGCCAGGCCGCAGGCGGCGACGTCCTCGATGCCGAGCTCGTCGAGCGCCCGCGCCGCGGCGGCGACCTGGGCCGGCCCGCCGTCGATCACGACCAGGTTGGGCGGGTAGGCGAACTTGCGCTGCCGCGCCGCCTCGGCGGAGACCTCCGGGTCGCCGAGCTGGTCGAGCTCACCGGTGGCCTCCCGCTCGTCCAGGTAGCGGCGGAACCGGCGCAAGATCACCTCGTGGATGGCGGCGACGTCGTCGGTCCCGTCGAGGCCCCGGATGCTGAACCGCCGGTACTCCGACTTGCGGGCCAGGCCGTCCTCGAACACGACCATGGACGCGACCACGTGCGTGCCCTGCAGGTTGGACACGTCGTAGCACTCGATGCGCAGCGGCGCCTCGTCCAGGCCCAGCGCCTCCTGGATCTCGTGCAGGGCGCGGCTGCGGGTGGTCAGGTCGCTGGCCCGCCGGGTCTTGTGCAGGGCCAGCGACTCGGCGGCGTTGCGGGCCACGGTCTCCAGCAGCGCCTTCTTGTGCCCCCGCAGCGGCACCCGGAGCCGGACCGGGCCGCCGCGGCGGCCCGCGAGCCACTCCTCCACCGCCGGCGGCGTCCGGCGGGAGTTCCGGGACCAGCACCTCACGCGGGATCGCCCCGGACCGGCTGGCCTGGCGCGCGTTGCCGCGCTGCCCCATGGTTGCCCCGGGGCCGTCCCGGACCTCCGTGCCCGGCGCCGGGCCGGCCACCGCGTCGTCGCTGTAGACCTGGCCCAGGAACTGCTCGACGAGCTCGCCGGTGCTCACGTCCTCGACCTTGTCCACCACCCAGCCGCGCTGCCCGCGGACCCGGCCGTCCCGCACGTAGAAGACCTGGACCGCCGCCTCCAGCTGATCCTCGGCCAGCGCGATCACGTCGCAGTCGGTGCCGTCGCCCAGCACGACGGTCTGCTTCTCCAGCGCCCGCTGCAGCGCCTTGATGTCGTCGCGCAGGCGGGCGGCCCGCTCGTACTCCTCAGCCCGGGCGGCCTCGCGCATCTCGGCTTCCAGGCGGCGGATGAACCGGTCGGTCTGGCCGGCCATGAAGTCGCAGAATTCCTCGGCGAGCAGCCGGTGCTCGGCCTCGCTGACCCGGCCCACGCACGGGGCCGAGCACTTGCCGATGTAGCCGAGCAGGCAGGGCCGCCCGATCTGGCCGGCCCGCTCGAACACCCCCGCCGAGCAGGTCCGGACCGGGAACACGCGCAGCAGCGCGTTGACCGTCTCCCGGATGGCCCACGCGTGTGAATACGGGCCGAAATAACGAACCCCGCGCCGCTTCGCGCCGCGCATGACCATGACCCGCGGGAAGTCTTCGCTCATGGTGACGGCGAGGTAGGGATAGCTCTTGTCGTCGCGGTACCGGACGTTGAACCGGGGGTCGAACTCCTTGATCCAGGAGTACTCCAGCTGGAGCGCCTCGACCTCGGTGGCCACCACCGTCCAGTTGACTTTGGCGGCGGTGCGCACCATGGTCTGGGTCCGGGGGTGCAGGCTGGCGAAATCCGCGAAATAGGAATTCAGCCGCTGCCGGAGATTTTTCGCCTTTCCGACGTAAATGACCCGGCCGTGCGCATCCCGGAACCGGTACACGCCCGGCGACTCGGGGATGGACCCCGGCGCTGGCCGGTAGGACTGCGGATCTGCCACCCAGTAACTCTATGCGCGGTCACTGACGGCTGAGCGTGCCGCGAGCGCGGCGCCGCGCGCACCGGCCCGGTCCAGGTCGGGGACCAGCGCGAAATCGACCAGCTTGGCCTGCTCGGCCCGGAGCGTGGTGTGGTCGCGGATCCGCCCGAGGAACCATTCCGCGAACGCGGGATCGGCCTCGACCACGCCCCCGCCCACGAAATAGGTGCCCGGATCGGTGAACATGGCCGCGATGGAGAAGACGCGGCCGAGCGCCATGGCCTGCTGCTCGAAGATCTTCAGGGCCAGCGGGTCGCCCGCCTCACCGTAGCCCCGGACCAGCTTGGCCGCCCGGGACAGCGGCTGGACCTCGGCCAGCCCGTGCCCCGGGTAGCGGCTCAGCCAGTAAGGCAGCAGGTTCTGCTCGATCCCGCTCAGCGACGCGAAGCTCTCCACGTCGCCGCGCAGCCCGCAGTTGCAGGCCGGCACCGGCTGGCCCTCGACGAGCAGTCCCTCCAGCGGGATCTGGACGTGGCCGAGCTCGCCCGCCATGCCGGCCACCCCGCTCACCACCTGGCCCGCCTCGACCAGGCCGCCGCCCAGCCCGGTGCCGACGATGACCGACACCGACGAGTGGTGCGGCGCGTCGTCGCCGAACCGCGCGTAGTGCGCGTACAGCGTGGCCGCGTTGGCGTCGTTGGTGTACACGACGGGCAGGCCCAGCCGCTCCTCCAGGGCGGTGCGGATGTTGAAGCCGCCCCAGCCGGGATGGGCGAAGTTCGTGGCCCCCCGGGAGGACAGGACCCCGTCCGCGCTGGCCGGGCCGGGGGTGTCCAGCCCGACCGCGCCCACCGTGGCCCGGGCCACCCCGGTGACGTCCAGGACCTGCTCGAACGAGGCGGCCAGCGCCCCGATGGCCGCGCTCCGGGCCCTCGCGGACCCGGCTCGGCCGTTCCAGCATGTGCTCGACCAGGAACTGGCCTGAGGGATCGAGCACCGTGGCGTTGTTCATGGTGCCGCCGTTGTCCAGGCCGACGATGAACGACGGGGATGAGCTTGCCATCCTGACCCTTCCTGCCGGTGTCCTGGCGGCAGCGTAGCGCCTATGGCGCCGCCGCTACAGGAGCCGCCGCTCCATCTGGGCGCACGGCCCTGGTGCCCCCGCGCCGGGCGCGGCGCGGGGCGGCTCACTCCGCGAACGCCTCGGCCGGCGGGCAGGCGCACACCAGGTTCCGGTCGCCGTAGGCCTGGTCGATACGGCGCACCGGGGGCCAGTACTTGGCCCGCCGGTCGCCGGGCAGCGGGTACGCGGCCTCGGCCCGCTCGTACGGGTGCTTCCAGTCGGCCTCGAGCAGCATGGACGCCGTGTGCGGGGCGTTCCGCAGCGGGTTGTCCTGGCTGTCGTACGCCCCGGAGGCGACCCTCCCGATCTCCCGCCGGATCGCGATCATGGCGTCGCAGAAGCGGTCCAGCTCGGCCAGGTCCTCGCTCTCGGTGGGCTCGACCATCAGCGTGCCGGCGACCGGGAAGGACATGGTCGGCGCGTGGAAGCCGTAGTCGATGAGCCGCTTGGCGACGTCCTCGACGTTCACCCCGGTCTCCCGGTGAGGGGGCGCAGGTCGAGGATGCACTCGTGCGCCACAGGCCGCCGCGCCCGGTGTAAGACGGGGTAGTGCGGGCCGAGCCGGGCGGCCACGTAGTTGGCGGCGAGGATGGCGGCCTCGGTGGCCCGGCGCAGGCCGTCCGGTCCCATCATCCGGATGTAGGCCCAGGAGATCGGCAGGATCCCCGCCGCCCCAAGGGGCCGCGGCCGACCGGGCCGACGCCGGCGGCTGAGGCCCTGCCTCGGGGATGCGCCGGTGCGTCGGCAGGAACGGGGCGAGGTGGGCGCGGGCCGCGACCGGGCCGACGCCGGGGCCGCCGCCGCCGTGCGGGATGCAGAACGTCTTGTGCAGGTTCAGGTGGCACACGTCCGCGCCGAACCAGCCCGGCCGGGCCAGGCCGACCAGGGCGTTCAGGTTCGCGCCGTCCACGTAGACCTGGCCGCCCGCCTCGTGGACCGCCTCGCAGACCTGCGTCACGGTCTCCTCGAACACGCCGTGGGTGGACGGGTAGGTCAGCATGAGCGCGGCGATCTGCCCGCCCCGCTCGTCCAGCTTGGCGTGCAGGTCGGCCAGGTCGACTCGCGCCGTCGTGGCCGCATTGACCACCACGACCCGCAGGCCCGCCAGCACCGCGCTGGCCGCGTTGGTGCCGTGCGCCGACTCGGGGATCAGGCAGATGTCGCGGCCGGCGTCGCCGCGGGAGCTGTGGTAGCCCCGGATGGCCAGCAGGCCCGCCAGCTCACCCTGGGAGCCGGCGTTGGGCTGCAGCGACACCGCGTCGTAGCCGGTGATCTCGGCCAGCCACCGCTCCAGGTCGCTGATCAGCTCGGCGTACCCGGCGGCCTGCGCAGGCGGCGCGAAGGGGTGCAGGCCGGCGAACTCCGGCCAGCTGACCGGCTCCATCTCGGCGGTGGCGTTCAGCTTCATGGTGCATGACCCGAGCGGGATCATCGAGCGGTCCAGCGCGATGTCGAAGTCGGCGAGGCGGCGGAGGTAGCGCAGCATGGCCGTCTCGCTGTGGTGCTCGTTGAAGACCGGATGGGTGAGGTACCCCGAGCTCCGGGCCAGGCCGGCCGGGAGCACCGGCCCGGACTCGGCCAGGCGGCCGGGGACCGTGGCCCCGTCCTGCCCGGCGGCCAGCAGCGCGGCCACCTCCAGCAGCTCGGCGTCGGTGGTCGTCTCGTCGCAGGCGATGCCGACCGTGTCCGCATCGGCCAGGAGCAGGTTGAAGCCCGCTTCCCGCGCCCGGTCCACGGCCGCGGCGGCCCCGCCGGGCAGGCCGACCCGGACGTGTCGAAGAACCCGCCCGCCGGTGCGGCCAGGCCGTTCCCGCAGCGTGGCGGCCAGCCGGGCCGCGCGCCCGTGCACGCCGGCGGCGATCGCGCGCAGCCCGTCCGGGGCCGTGGTAGACGGCGTACATCGCGGCCATCACGGCCAGCAGCACCTGCGCGGTGCAGATGTTGCTGGTCGCCTTCTCCCGGCGGATGTGCTGCTCGCGGGTCTGCAGCGCGAGCCGGTAGGCCGGCCGCCCGTCCGCGTCCAGGGACACACCGACAAGCCGGCCCGGGCAGCTGCCGGCGAAGGTCGGCGCGGGTGGCGATGTAGGCCGCGTGCGGGCCGCCGTAGCCCATCGGCACCCCGAAGCGCTGGGTGCTGCCGACGGCGACGTCGGCGCCCAACTCCCCGGGCGGCACCAGCAGGGTCAGGGCCAGCAGGTCAGCGGCGACGGCCGCCAGCGCGCCCTGCGGCGTGCGCGGCGCCGATGGCCGGGCGAGGTCCCGGATCGCCCCGGTGGTGCCCGGGTACTGGAGCAGGACCCCGAACAGCTCACCTTCGGGCTGCGCCGCGATGAGCTCCGGCGTGACCGGGGCGACCACGAGCTCGATGCCGAGCGGCTCGGCCCGGGTGGCCAGCACGGCCAGGGTCTGCGGCAGGCAGTCGGCGTCGGCCAGGAAGACGTCCGGCCGCGCCTGCTCGCGCGCCGGGCCAGCGTCATGGCCTCGGCGGCCGCGGTCGCCTCGTCGAGCAGGGAGGCCCCGGCCACCGGCAGCGCCGGTGAGGTCCTCGACCAGCGTCTGGAAGGTGAGCAGGGCCTCCAGGCGCCCCTGGGAGATCTCCGCCTGGTAGGGCGTGTAGGCCGTGTACCAGGCCGGGTTCTCCAGCACGTTGCGCAGGATGACCGCCGGGGTGTGCGTGCCGTAGTAGCCCAGCCCGATCATCGGAGCGGGCCACGGTGTTCCGGGCGGCCAGGCGGCGCAGCTCGGCAAGCGCTTCCGCCTCGGACAGCGCGGGTGGCAGGCTCAGCGGCCTCGGGTCGCCGATACCCGGGGGCAGGGCCGCCTGGGTGAGCTCGCCCAGCGTGGCGTGGCCGGTCGCCGCGAGCATCCGCTGCTGCTCCTCCGGGGAGGGCCCGATGTGACGTGACGCGAAGGCCGCTGCCTCAGCCCGGGGGGCGCCCGGTTCCGCGGAGCCAGGATGGCGCGCGTCAAACGCCGGTGCCGCAAATATCGGTGTCTCAAAGGTCATGGGAGCCTCCAGAGGGAGCCGCTAGGCACGCCCGTGCCCGCCTGGTCCTCCCCCTCGTCGCCGCCCGCCCGGTGGCCGCACGCCGCCTGCGGGCGCGCCGCGCCCGGTGGCGGTAGCCCGCCATGCGCGCTGTACTCCAGAGATGCCTGTCCCGTCCGGTCCTGGGCGCCTGAGAGGTTCCGGGGAGGTTGCCCCTTCGGCGCCCCGCACTGGCTGCGCGGAGTCTCTCCCGGACGGTGTTATCAGCGGTATCGAGCTTACCCGAGCCCGGGCCGGTGACCGGCTGACCCGCCGGAGCGGGCCAGTCTGACGTTGCTCAGGCCCGCCGGTGGCGCCCGGGCGGGGCCGGGCGCCGGGCCGCGGCGAGGATCAGCCGGTCCGGCGGGCCCGCCGCCGGGACAGCTCGTCCGCATGCGTCCTGCTCCCGGTGGATTCCGGCGTTCCGTCCGCGGCCTCGCCCGCCTGCTCGGCGGGCAGCTCGGCCAGGGTCCCGTCGACCTCCTGCCAGATGCGGCCGAGCGCTATGCCGAACACGCCCTGCCCGCCCTGCAGCAGGTCCACGACCTCGTCGGAGGAGGTGCACTCGTAGACGGAGACGCCGTCGCTCATCAGGGTGACCTTGGCCAGGTCGTCGGTGCCCCGGCTCGCGGAGATGGGCCACGGCGGCGCGGATCTGCTGGAGCGAGATGCCGGTGTCCAGCAGCCGCTTGACCACCTTGAGCACGAGGATGTCCCGGAAGCTGTACAGCCGGGCCGAGCCGGATCCCTGGGCGGCCCGCACGCTGGGCTCGACCAGCCCTGTCCGGGCCCAGTAGTCGAGCTGGCGGTAGGTGATCCCGGCGGCCGAGCACGCGGTGGGCCCGCGGTAGCCGATTCCTTCCGGCCGGGACGGCAACGTCGTCGCCGAACAGCAGTCCCTGCTCCCCAGCCTGCCGGATGGCCGCACCGCGGACTCCGGGTGAATCGCTGTTACCTTTGGTTACCGCCACGCCTGCCTCCACCCGGGAACTCGCCACCCTGGGTACTCGTCTCGCACGGTAGGCCGCCAGCGGCGGGTGCGTCAACGATCGCCGGCGGCGCGTCGCCGCCGGACTCCACAGTCAGCCTACGCCGGGTGCCGCAGCAGGCCGTCAGGTCGCGCGCCCGAAGTCCTCCGGGGTGATGGTGTCGAGGAACTCGCGGAACTTCTCGACCTCATCTTCCTGCTCGTCCGGGATGGCCACGCCTGCCTCATCGAGAACTTCCTCGCTCGCGTAGATGGCCGCACCGGTGCGCAGGGCGAGGGCGATGGAATCCGATGGCCGGGCGCTGACTTCCTTCCCGTTCGAGAAGATCAGGTCCGCGAAGAAGATGCCGTCCCGCAGCGCCGTGATGTTCACCGTCTGGAGTTGGACTTCGAGCGCCTCGAGCACGTCCCGGAACAGGTCGTGGGTGAGCGGGCGCGCGGGAACCATCCCCTGCTGGGCGAAAGCGATCGCGGTTGCCTCGACCGGCCCGATCCAGATCGGCAGGTATCGGTCCCCCTGCGTCTCCTTCAGCAGGACGATGGGCTGGTTCGTGGGCATCTCGACCCGGACGCCGACGACCTCCATCTTCCTCACGGCGGCTCCGTCCTCATACGCGCCTGACGCGCTGCCTCGTGCATGGGCCCTGCGGTGGGCACTCCCCTGCCAACGTACACCCGTGCCGGCCGAAGCCTGCTGGCGGCGGCCCGGCCAGGCCTGCTCACGCTCCTGACCTGGCTGCGGCCGGCCCGGCGAATCCGGACTCGTCATACCCCGCACCCCCCAGCCTGATTTCGGCCGGGGCGGGCTGATCGGACTCACCGGACCAGGCTGCCCGGGCCGCCCCGGTCAGTCCGTCGGTCTGCAGGCCGGCGTCAGCCAGGGCGCTGCCCATCAGCGACGCGTGCAACTGGAGGGACAGGGCGGCGATTTCGTGGGCGGTCTGTCCGGCCCGCTCCCGCGACCCGGGGCTGCGCTGCCGGCGCGTGGGCGCGACCACCTGCTCGATCAGGGATGTCTCCCGCTCTACCGCGGCCCGGACTGCGCGCAGATGGCGTGCCTGCACCCCGTACCGGCCGAGCGCCACGATGATCCGTGCGGCCTCCAGGGCCTCCGGCCCGTACTGCCGTCCCGAGGCCCGGACCAGGCCGAAGTCTTCCAGTTCGTCCAGGAAACCGTCGTCGATCCCGGCCGCGTCGAGCAGTTCCCGGCGGCTCAGCGGCCGGCGGCCGTTCCGCCGCGGCGAATCGCCGGGTTCCTCCCCTGCGCCCTCCTCGGCCGCGGCCAGCCGGTCCTTGATCACCCGGAGCGGCAGGTACTGGTCGCGCTGGGCGGTCAGGATGTACCGCAGCCGCGTCACGTCGGCGGGCCCGAACCGCCGGTACCCGGACGGGGCCCGGGCCTGGCTGATCAGGCCCTCGGACTCCAGGAACCGGATCTTGGACACGCTGACGTCGGGGAACTCGCCCCGAAGCTGGGCCAGCACCTCACCAATGCCGAAAGAAGCCCGGGCAGGCTGAGCGCTCATGCCCCTACCTGGGCGCCCCCGCCGCCACGCTCGTACTGGGGGCGCCGCCCGGTCAGGAAGACCAGCCGGAACTTGCCGATCTGGACCTCGTCGCCGCCATTCAGCGGCGCCTCCTCGATCCGCTCCTGGTTGACGTAGGTGCCGTTGAGGCTGCCGACGTCGCGCACGGTGAACCGATCGCCGTGGCGGTAGAACTCGGCGTGCCGCCGCGAGACGGTCACGTCGTCGAGGAAGATGTCACTGTCGCGGTGCCGCCCGGCCGTGGTGATGTCGTGGTCGAGCAGGAACCGGCTGCCCGCGTTCGGGCCGCGCCTGACCACCAGGAGCGCCGTGCCCGGGGGCAGGGAGTCCTCCGGTGAGGCCTGGTCGGTGAACTCGTCGTAGTCAGACTCGGCCAGGTCCCCGCCGAGCGAGATCGTCGATGTGGTTTCGCCGGGGCGCTCGGCCCCCCCTCGCGCCAGCATCGTCCCGCAATGCAGGCAGAAACGCGCGTCGTCAGGATTGGCCTGACCGCAGCGTGTGCAGTAGATGCTTGGCATGTCGTGGCCCAGCCTCTCCTCTGCTGGCCATGGGCTCGGGGCGGGGATCACGTCGGACCTGGCCCGTTCCCCGTGCTCAGATGATGCGTGCTCGGACGTAGCGTGCTCGGCGGACGCAGTCCACGCTACCTGGGGCGCGCCCGGGCGGTCCATGCGCCACGCGCGTCGTCCCGCCGGGGTGAAGCGTGCCCGCCATCCCTGGCGACGTCCTTGACCTGGAGATGACTGCCCGGGGGACGACTCTGCCCCGCCGGACGAGCCCGGGCCGCTCTCGCGACGCCTCCGCCACATCCTGGCCTCACCTCCGACGCACGAGTCGTGCACGCTCCGATGAGGTGGATTGTCTCACGGGTGGCGATGCCCTCGTTGGACACTTAAGCTGGCCAGCTTAACGCCCTGACCGATCCATTACTGGTTAATTGCCGGAGCGCTCCGCTACGGCGGCCCACTCAGCTCCCGGAGCGCTCCGCTACGGCGGCCCACTCGTCCAGCAGCGCCTGGGCGGTGTCGGCGTCGGCACCCTCGGCCCACAGGTGGGTCACCGCCTCCGCCGGGTCGGGCAGGACCAGCACCCAGCCGCCGTCCGGCTCCTCGATCCGCACCCCGTCAGTGGTGTCCACGGGCCGGTCGCCGGCCGCCTCCACCACGGTACGCATCACGCTGCCCTTGGCCGCCCATGGCGTCGGCATGGACCGGCGCAGCAGGTGCGCGGTGGGGATCCGGGCGTCGATCTGGCTGAGCGACAGGCGGGTCCGGGCGACCAGGCCGAGCAGCCGGGCGAAGGCCGCGATGCCGTCGAGGGTCCGGCTGAACTCCGGCACGACGTACCCGCCGCGGCCGTCCCCGCCGAAGATGACGTCGTCCCCCGCGGTGGCCTGGGTGAGGCCGTGCAGCGAGGTGGGCGTCCAGTCCACGTGGACGCCGTGGAACCGGCAGACCTGCTCGGCCACCCGGGTGGTGGTCACCGGCAGCGCTACCCGGCCGGACCGCCGCTCGGCGGCGATGAGGTCCAGGGCGACCAGCAGGGCCCGGTCGTCGCTGATCATCGCACCCTTGTCGTCCACCATCGTGATCCGCTCGCCGACCTGGTCGAACCGCACCCCGAACGCGGCGCGGGACGAGGCGACCAGCTCGGACAGCCGCTGCATGCCCGCCCGGACCTGGGCCAGGCTCTGGGTGGGGGTGGCTTCGTCGAGGCCGTTGTTGACGGTGAGCGCCTCCACGCCGAGCCGGCCGAGGAGGCTGGGCAGCACCAGCGACACCGTGCCGCCGGCGCAGTCCACCACGACCTTCAGCCCCGCCTCCCGCACCCCGGTCAGGTCGATGCTCCGCGCGAGTTCCTGCGTGTAGGACTCGACAACCCGGGACGGGTAGGTCAGCTCGCCGATCTCGCCGGGGAAGGCCCGCCGGTACTCCTGGCGGGAAAAGACCCGCTCGAGCTTGCGGGCGGCCGCCTGGGACAGTTCCGCGCCCCGTTCGTCCAGGAACACGATGTCGATCGACTGCGGGTCTCCGGCGGTGGTCCGCAGCGAGACGCCTCCGCTGCACACGCTGCGCGCAGTCTGGAACCGGGCCACCGGCAGCGGCTGCGCCTCCAGGTCCACCACGTTGATCGCGCTGGCGTTCAGTGCGCACTGGACAGCCCGCTTGAGCGCCCGTGCGGCACGGGACACGTCCCGCGACGTGGTGACCAGCGACCCCTTTTTCAGGGTCGTCGCGTAGGCGCTGGTCAGCCGGACGCACAGCTCGGGGGTGATCTCGACGTTGACCAGGCCGGACACGCCGCGCGGCCCGAACAGGGTGCGCTGCCCGCGGGATTCCCAGATGACGCTGGTGTTGACCACCGCGCCCGCCTCGATGGTCTTGAATGGGTAGACCTTGACGCCCGCGGAGAGATAGGCCTCCGGCTCGATCACGCACTCGTCCCCGATCACCGCGCCTTCCTCGATCCGCGCGGAGGGCATCACGTCGGTGTTCTTGCCGATGACGCACCCACGCAGGGTGACGCCCTGGCCCACGTAGACGTTGTTGTGCACGACGGCGCGGTGCAGGAAGGCCCCTTCCTTGACCACCACGTTGCTGCCCAGCACGGTGAACTCGCGTAGTTCCGCGCCCGCCTCGACCTTGGCGTAGTCCCCGATGCAGATGGGGCCGGACAGCAGGGCCTCGGGGTTGACCTCGGCGCCCTCGGCCACCCAGACTCCCGGCGATACCTCGAACCCGTCCAGCTCGGTGTCCACCCGGCCGGACAGCACGTCGGCCTGGGCCTTGAGGTAGCTCTCGTGGGTGCCGACGTCCTCCCAGTAGCCGTCGGCGATCCAGCCGAACAGCGGCGCGCCCCGCTTGAGCAGGGCGGGGAACACGTCAGCGGACCAGTCCACCGACTCACCCGGCGCCACCTCGGCGAGGACCTCGGGCTCCATCACGTAGATCCCGGTGTTGACCGTGTCCGAGAACACCTGCCCCCAGGTCGGCTTCTCCAGGAACCGCTGGATCCGGCCGTCCTCGCCCACGATGATGATGCCGAACTCCAGCGGGTTCGGCACCCGGGTCAGCCCCACGGTGACCAGGGCACCGGTTTCCTTGTGCGCGCGGACCATGGCGGTCAGGTCGATGTCGGTGAGCGCATCGCCCGAGATGACCAGGAATGGCTCGTCCCGCAGCGCGTCCTCGGCGTTCTTCACGCTGCCCGCCGTCCCCAGCGGGGCCTCCTCCGTCGCGTACTGGAGGCTCATCCCGACGTCCTCACCGTCGCCGAAGTAGTTGCGCACCAGCGAGGCCAGGAACTGGACGGTGACGACCGTCTCGTCGAAACCGTGCCGCTTCAGCAGCCGCAGCACGTGTTCCATGATCGGCTTGTTGCAGACGGGCAGCAGCGGCTTGGGCTGGTTAGCGGTCATAGGGCGTAGCCGGGTGCCCTCTCCGCCGGCCATTACGACGGCCTTCACCGGTGGCGGGCCTCCTTCACGATCGTCCGGGCCAGCTTCCCTTCGTCCCCGCACCCCGGCCGGGCCGCGGATCGCGCCGGGGGTGCCTCCATCATGACGGGCGGCTCGCGGCTGGCCAACGCCGCTGCCTGGTTAACCATCGCGTTGTTCCGCTTCGGCCATCTCCGCGGCCGGCCCCTGGCCGACGGTGAGCCGCCAGGCCTGGACCAGGTACAGCCCGGCTGCCGTCCAGTACAGCGCGGTCCCCCAGGCCACGAACGCCCAGCCAGCGATCTTGGCCACCAGCGCGGCGTCGCCCGAGTAGGCACCCAGGAGCAGCAGGGGGAAGGCGTAGAACAGGCACAGCGTGGCGGCCTTGCCCACGAAGCTGACCTGCAGCGGCTCCCAGCCACGGGCCCGCAGCCGGAGCAGGGCCAGGCCGAGCACCAGCTCCCGGCCGACCAGGACGCCCACCAGCCACCACGGGATGATGGCCCGGATGGCCAGGCCGATGAGCATGACACCGATGTAGAGCCGGTCCGCGGTGGGGTCGAGCACCTGACCGAGGCGGCTCTCCTGATGCAGGGCCCGGGCCAGCTTCCCGTCCAGCCAGTCCGATGCGGCCGCCGCGATGAGCAGGACGACCGCCCAGCCGTCCGCGTGCGGGCCGAGGACCAGCCAGAGGAACACCGGCACGCCGAGCAGGCGGGCGATGCTGATCACGTTCGGGATGGTCCAGATCCGGTCCGGCAGCCGCTCCTGATCCGGCTGGCCGGCGGGGACAGCGGCGTCAGCACCGCCGCGGACGCCAGCGCCCGCGGCGGCCGTAACCTCAGCGCCGGCCCGCTGTCCTTCCGCTGCAGCGTCCGGCACGCTGCTGTTTCCGACCACGGCGCGGGCCCCCTTGTTCGCGGTGCACACCCGTGGCCGACCCTACCCGCCGCCGGCCCCTTGGCTCGCGGTGAGGCTGGCCGCCTTGAGGGTGAGGTAATCACGCTCGCGCAGGTTCGCGGTGCCCGCGGCGGCGGCGCGGAACTCCGCGGCGGCGCCGCGGAGTTCCCCGGTCATCTCGAGCAGGTGGCCGCGCACCGCGTGGAAGCGGTGGTGCCCGCCGAGCCGGGCCCGGACCCCGTCCAGCAGCGCCAGCCCGGCTGCGGGCCCCTCCAGCATGGCCGCGGCCGCCGCCCGGTTCAGGGTCACCATGGGGTTTCCCGTCCTGCTCTCGAGCAGGCCATACAGGGCAAGGATCCTCGGCCAGTCGGTCGCGGCGTGGCTGGGTGCCTCGTCGTGCACGGCGGCGATCGCCGCCTGCAGCTGGTATTCCCCCGGCTGTCCCTGCTCCAGCGCCGCCGTGATCAGCCTCATCCCCTCGGTGATGCGGGCCCGGTCCCACCGGCTGCGCTGCTGCTCGGCCAGCGGGATCAGTTCCCCGCCCGGCCCGGTCCGGGCCGGGCGGCGGGCGTCGGTGAGCAGCATCAGCGCCAGCAAACCGGTGATCTCCGGGTCGGCCGGCAGGCTGGCGTGCAGTCCCCGGGCCAGCCGGATGGCCTCGCCGGACAGGTCGCTGCGGGCCAGCTCAGGGCCGCCGCTGCTCGCGTACCCCTCGTTGAACAGCAGGTACAGGACGTGCAGCACGGACGCCAGCCGCCGGGCCCGCTGGTCAGGGGGCGGCAGCGTGAACGGCTCACCGGAGGCTTTCAGGGTGGTCTTGGCCCGGCTGATGCGCTGGGCCATGGTCGGCTCCGGAACCAGGAACGCGGCGGCGATCTCCCGGGTGGTCAGGCCGGCGACCGCGCGCAGCGTGAGCGGGATGGCCGCGCCGGGGGTGAGCGACGGGTGGCAGCACATGAACATGAGGATCAGCGTGTCGTCGTGGGCCGTGTCGTCCTCGCCGGGCACCGGGCCGGCCGGGGCGGTCAGCGACCACGAGGCGGCCAGCGCCTCCCGGCGGCGACGGGCATCCTCGCTGCGGTACTGGTCGGTCAGCCGGCGCGCGGCCACCCTGATCAGCCAGCCGAGCGGGTTGTCCGGCGTCCCGTCCCCGGGCCACCGGGTGGCCGCGGCCAGCAGGGCTTCCTGGACCGCGTCCTCGGCGGCGGCGAAATCCTCTGAGCGGCGCGCCACGGCCGCGAGGGCCTGCGGCGCCAGCTCGCGCAGCAGGCCCTCGGTGGTCGTGGCGCCCCCGTTCACTGTGTTAGCCGATGTTCGCGTGCCCCAGGGAACCCCGCACCGGCCGCTCGCCCAGGCCTGGCGGCCCAGGCTCGCTCGCCGGTCTGGGTCACGCTCACAGGGTTAGCCCACGAGTTCGCGCGACCCAGAAACACCCCGCACCGGCCGCTCGCCCAGGCCTGGCGGCCCAGGCTCGCTCGCCGGTCTGGGTCACGCTCACAGTGTTAGCCCACGAGTTCGCGCGACCCAGAAACACCCCGCACCGGCCGCTCGCCCAGGCCTGGCGGCCCAGGCTCGCTCGCCGGTCTGGGTCACGCTCACAGGTCCGGGTCGGGGGCGCTCAGCACCTGACGGACCTCGATGGGCTGCTGGACCGGCACCCCGTCCGGGCCGGGCGCGGCGGAAGCCTGCGCGGCGATCTCGATGGCCCGTCCGGGTGTCTCGACGTCCACCAGCCGGTACCCGGCCAGCAGCTCCTTGGCCTCCGGGAAGGGGCCGTCGGTGATCACCGGCGCGCCCGTGCCGTCCGACACGACCCGCCGGGCCTGTTCGGGGCCGGCCAGCCCCTGCGCGTCCACCAGCTCACCCCGGTCGAGAAGCTCGCGGTTGAGCGCGTGCTGGAACTCGATGTGGGCCCTGATGTCGGCAGGTGACCACTCCGGCATGGGCGGGCAGTCCGACTCCACCGGCCCGTAGTTCTGCAGCAGCATGAATCGCATCCGTTCATCCTCCCTGGTCAGGTGGCGCCACGGTAGCGCCCCAGCCAGTTGTCGGGGCTGGCACCCGATTCTCGACACGGCCCCGCCGCCCGGCCCCGTTACCCCCGTCACATAGGGAGTGAGGCTGCGAGGACGGGGTAGTGGTCGCCCAACTGCACATGCCCAATGGAACAGAGGAGCAGCTCATGCTCACACTGACCGACAGTGCCGTGACGGCCATCCGTAACCTCACCTCCCAGCCGGAACTGCCCGATGAGACCGGCCTGCGCATCATGTCGCAAGACGAGGGCGGACCGGCGTTCCAGGTGACGCTGGCCGACAGCCCGGCAGCCGGGGACCAGGTGATCGAGTCCGAAGGGGCCCGCGTCTTCCTGGAGCCTGGCGCGGCCGTGGCGCTGGACGATAAGTCCCTGGACGCGCAGGTGGACGAGGAGGGGACGGTCGCCTTCACGCTCGCCGAGCAGGCGGTCTGAGCACCCCGCGGCGGGCCCCACGGCGGGCGCCGCCGCTTTGGTTAACCGGCTCGTGGGCCCCGTGATCCGTCACCGGGCCCGCGGGCCGGTCTGCGTTCCGGGGCGCCGTGCCCGGTGTCCCCCGGCCCATAGCCCCAGGTCGTGATCTTCCTGCTGGCCCGTTGCGGTGACCGTTACCGGCGGCTCCGTAAGCCGCAGGTCGTTAGCACCGGCCTGGTCAGGGCGCCTGCCAGAGGGTCGCGATGCCCTGGCCGACCCCGATGCACATGGCGGCCGCGCCCCGGGATCCGCCGCGGCGGCGCAGCTCGTGCAGCAGGGTGGTCGTGATCCGGGCCCCGGAGCAGCCGAGCGGGTGGCCGATGGCGATCGCGCCGCCGTTGACGTTGACCCGCTCCGGGTCGAGCTTGAGCTCGTCGCGCACCGCCACGGCCTGCGCCGCGAACGCCTCGTTGAGTTCGACCAGGTCGAGGCGCCCCACGTCCCAGCCGGCCCGGCCGAGGACCTTGCCCATGGCCGGTACCGGCCCGATGCCCATGTAGTCCGGGTGGACCCCCGCGGCCGCGGTGCCCTCGTAGCGGGCCAGCGGCGTCACCCCGCCGCTCAGCACCCGCTCCGAGACCAGCAGCAGCCCGGCCGCGCCGTCGTTCAGCGGGGAGGAATTGCCGCCGGTCACGGTGCCGCCGGTGCGGAATGCGGGCCGCTTGGCCGCGAGCTCCTCCAGGGTCAGCCCGGGCCGGATGCCCTCATCCCGGATGACCGGCCCGGCCTGGGCCGGCACCGGCACGATCTCGTCGTCGAACCGCCCGGCCTCCCGGGCCGCACCGGCCAGCTGGTGGCTGCGTAGCGCGAACTCGTCCTGCTGCTCCCGGCTCACCCCGTACCGCTCGGCCACGTTCTCCGCGGTCTCGCCCAGCGTGATCGGCGGGTAGAGCTCCTGCATCAGCGGGCTGACCAGCCGCCAGCCCAGCCGGGTGTCGGCCACGCCGGACTCCCGGGCGAACGGCTCGCTGGCCCGGGGCAGCACGAACGGCGCCCGGGTCATCGACTCGGCCCCGCCGGCCAGCATGATGTCGGCCTCCCCCGCGGCGATCGCCCGCGCGGCGCTGGCGATGGCCTCCATGCCGGATCCGCAGAGCCGGTTGACGGTCGCGCCGGGCACGTCGACCGGGAGGCCGGCCAGCAGCACGCCCATCCGGGCGACGTTCCGGTTGTCCTCACCGGCCTGGTTGGCCGCGCCCCAGTAGACGTCGTCGATCCGGGCCGGGTCGAGCCATTCGTTGCGGGCCAGCAGGGCCTTGATCACCTCGGCGGTCAGGTGATCGGGCCGGAGCGAGGCCAGCGCGCCCTTGATCTTGCCCACCGGGGTCCGGCACGCGTCTACCGCGAACACCGCCGTCATCTCCGCCACCTGCCCTCTGCGCCGCGTTTCTCCGAGATTACCCGCGCAGCGCACAGATATCCGTATCGCGCACTCCGAAGGCGAGTGATTCAGCGGGACCGGCAGCCGTCCCTGCTTCAGGCCGGGACCTGCTCGTCGAGCCAGTCGAAGATCCGCTCGCCGCGGATGCCGGACGCCGCGGGCTCGCAATGTGAGTCAGCCCCCTCGGCCCGGGTGAACGTGACGATTGCGTTCGTGCCGCTGAGCCTGCCGAAGAGTTCCCGGGACTGTCCTGGCCAGAATTGCTCGTTTTCCGGGCTGGTGACCAGGATCGGGGTGGTGATCCGGGAGATCAGCTCGTCAGTGAGCACGCGCGGTGCTTCTCCCACAGCGCCGCGAACAGGCCCGGATCTCCTGTCCAGGTCGGGCTGATCGCGGCAGCCATCAAGCTCAGCGGACCGCGGCGCCCCGGCTGGCGGGACGCGCCGCGGGCGCCCACGGGGCCTGGACGCTGAGCCGGATGGCCCGGGAGCTCCCGGTCAGGGCCAGCGCGGCCTGGTAGCCCGCCGGCGCGGGGAGTGAGATCAGCGAGCAGCCGTGCACGGGGGTGGCGGGCACCAGCTGGTCCGGGCCGCCGGGGCCGGCCAGGCCGGAGGGCGCCCCGGGGCGGCCGAGGACCGGGAACTCGCCCACTTCGTGCCCGATGCCCTCGCCGGTGCACTTGAGGACCGCCTCGGACCGGACCCACCACCGGATGACCAGCTCGTGCCGCCCGGCTTCGCTGAGCGACCGGCCCCACTCGGCGTCGGCCACGTTCATGTCGGCGGACATCGAGCACACGCACCCGGTGGGCTGCTGCTCAACGTCCACGCCCACCTGCTGGCTGGCCACGGCGATCAGCACCGCGTCCCCGCTGTGCGCGAGGGAGAAGTGCACGCCGTAGCGAAGCTCGAGGGCAGGGCGGCCGGTCGGCTTCCCGCACCGCGGGCACGGCTCGCGGTGGAAGATCAGGCTGGAAGGCGGGATGTCCAGGTAGCCGGACAGGACCCGGCGCAGCATCACGTGCGCCGCAGTGTAGCGGCGCCGGTCAGCGCGGAACGCGAACGCCGCAGCCCGCTTGTGCTCCTCCAGGCTGAGCTCGGCCAGCTCGGCGCGGCCCACGCTGACTGAGGTGATGTCGAGCCACCACACGTCCGCGCTGCCCGCAGACGGGACCGTGAGCATCAGCCGCTCCCGCCACGACGGTCACGGCGGGCCGCCGGATTCCTTTTCTGCATGGTGATGTCTGCCGCCTCGAATGCGAATACCCCGCGCGGGCCAGGGTTCCTGGCGTGAACCATACCGCGCCGGGCACCAGGCACGTGATCTTCCCCAACTGCGCATTAGTGCTATTTCCCCGGGGGGCTGCCGCAGATGGTACGGCAGGCCGCCGCGGCCAGCCAGCGCGCCGGGCGCTGCGGTCAGGCCGGGACCGACAGGGACAGGGCGAACCGGCCCTGCTCGTCGGTCCACCAGGACCGCATCGTGAATCCCGCGGCGGCCAGCTCGGCGGCGACGCCCGCCCGCCGGAACTTGGCCGACACCTCGGTGCGGAGCTGCTCCCCCGCGGCGAACCGCACCGTCAGCCCGATGCCGGGCAGCCGCACGACCTGGTCCTCCGCGGAGCGCAGCCGCATCTCGATCCACTCGGCCTGCGGGTCCCAGACGGCCATGTGGTCGAACGCGTCCGGGTCGAAGTCCGCCCCCAGCTCGGCGTTGAGCACGGCCAGCACGTTCTTGTTGAACGCGGCGGTCACCCCGGCAGCGTCGTCGTAGGCGGCGAGCAGCACCGCCGGGTCCTTGACCAGATCGGTTCCGAGCAGCAGGGCGTCGCCGCCGCGCAGGCCCTGCCGCAGCCGGCCCAGGAACGCGGCCCGCTCCGGGGGCAGCAGGTTCCCGATGGTGCTGCCCAGGAACGCCACCAGGCGGGGCCCGTCGGCTGCGGGGAGGCCCAGCCGGGCCTCGAAGTCCGAGACCACCGCGTCCACGGTCAGCCCCGGGTAACCGGCGAGGACCCGGTGGGCGGCCCCGAGCAGCGCGCTCTCGCTCACGTCCACCGGCACGTAGCTGCGCAGCGAGCCGGCCTCGCGCAGCGCGTCGAGCAGCAGCCGGGTCTTCTCCGACGAGCCGGAGCCCAGCTCGACCAGGGCACTGGCGCGGGTCGCCGCCGCGATCTCCGGGGCGGCGGCGGCCAGGATGGACCGCTCGGCCCGGGTCGGGTAGTACTCCGGCAGCAGGGTGATCTTCTCGAACAGCTCGCTGCCCCGCTCGTCATAGAACCACTTGGGCGGGAGGGTCTTCGGCACCGCGGTGAGGCCGGCCTGCGCGTCCGCGCGCAGCGCGGCGGCCAGGAAACCGTCCGGCAGGAGCCTCTCGACGTGCAGCTGGTTCATGATCCGCGTCCCTTCCCTGTCCGTCTTCGGCCAGTTCCGTCGGTGGCCGGGTGTGCGGCCGCAAGCAGGCGGGCGTCAGCCAGGGGGCTTGAGCGGCCCGGCGTCCACGACGCCGGGCCGCGCGGTGAGCACCGTCCGGTCCGCCGCGCTGCGCCAGCCCGGCTCGTCGTCCGAGGGTTCGGAAGCCACCACGACCTGGCCTGGCCCGCAGCGGTAGCACAGCGTGTCGCCCGCGGCCGTGGCGGCGATCGTCGTCCCGTCGGTCAGCAGGAAGTTGAACCGGCCGGTGACCCCGGCCGCGTCGAGATCGCTGACCGTCCCGGCCAGCGCGTCGGCGGGGCTCTCCCCGTCCCGGAGCCGCCGGTGCACGAGCGCCCAGGCCAGTGCCGAATCGGTCCGTGCCTCGAGGGCAAGCAGGTCTGCGGCGGGCAGGGTGGCGGCCAGCCCGGCCGTCGCGCCGGGCCAGCCGTCGAGCCTGCCGTTGTGGCTGAACAGCCACGGCCCCGCGGCGTACGGGGCGGCGGCGGCCTCGCCCGGGGCGGTGCCGTCCGTCGCCGAGCGGACCGCGGCGAGCAGCGCCCCGGTCCTGGTCACCCGGGCCAGGTCGGCGAAGGACGGGTCGCCCCACATGGGCACCGCACGCCGGTAGCGGGCCGGCACGGGGTCACCGTCGGCGTACCAGCCCACCCCGAACCCGTCCGCGTTGACCGTGCCGTGCCTCTGCTGCCGCGGCGCCCAGGACTGGCGGAGCAGCCCGTACGGCGGATCGGTGAGGAGCGACCGCAGGGTGGCCTGCGGCCCCAGGTAGGCCAGATGCCGGCACATCCGGGGGCGTCACTCCCCGCCCGGCTGGCCATGCGCGGCCGCGGGAGCCGCGTCCCGGGCGGTGCGGAAGCCGGAGAAGATCTGCCGCCGGACCGGGTAGTCCCAGTTCCGGAACGTGCCCCGGCAGGCCACCGGCCCCACCGCGAACGACCCGCCGCGCAGCACTTTGTACCCGGGGCCGAAGAAGACCTCGGAGTACTCGCGGTACGGCCAGGGGCGGAAGCCCGGGTAGGGCAGGAAGTCGCTGCTGGTCCACTCCCACACGTCGCCGATCAGCTGCCGCGCGCCGCACGGGGCGGCACCCTCGGGGTAGCTGCCCACCGGGGCGGGCTGCAGGTAGTGCTGGCCCAGGTTGGCCCGCCGCCCGCTGGCCGGGTCCTCGTCGCCCCACGGGAAGCGCCGGGACCGTCCGGCCGCCGGGTCGAACCGGGCGGCCTTCTCCCATTCCGCCTCGCTCGGGAGCCGGCGCCCGGCCCAGCGGGCGTACGCGTCCGCCTCGTACCAGCACACATGGAGCACCGGCTCGGCCGGCGGCACCGCCTCGGTGACCCCGAACCGGTCGCGGATCCACGTGGCACCGTCGCGTCGCCAGTACAGCGGGGCGGACAGGCCGGCCCGCTGCCGGTGATCCCAGCCTTCCGGGGTCCACCAGCGCGGCTCGTCGTACCCGCCGTCGGCGATGAACTCCTGGTAGGCGGCGTTGCTGACCGGCGTGGTGTCGAGATAGAAGGACAGCACGTGGACCTGGTGGGCGGGCCGCTCGTTGTCCAGGGCCCACGGCTCGGTGGACGTGCCCATCGTGAACGGGCCGCCCGCCACCAGCACCTCGGGCGGCAGCGCCAGGGCGTCCGGCGGCGGCGGGCCGGGTGGCGCCGCGCCGAGCGCGGCCGCGCCCCGGCGCAGCTGGTGGGTGATCAGCATGGTCTCGTCGTGCTGCTGCTCGTGCTGGGCCACCATCCCGTACGCGAACCCGTTGGTGACCAGCGGGGTCCCGGCGAACCTGGCCGACTCCAGCAGGTCCATGACCCGGCCCCGGACCTCGCGGGCGTACGCCCGGGCCTCGGCGGGCGGCAGCAGCGGCAGCGTGGGCCGCTCGGCCCGCGGGTGCTCGAACGCGTCGTACAGAGGGTCGATCTCGGGGTGCATCGGCTCCCGGCCGCCCACGTTGCGCAGCAGCCACAGCTCTTCCTGGTTGGCGATGTGGGCCAGGTCCCAGACCAGCGGCGACATCAGCGGTGAATGCTGCCGGACCAGGTCACCGTCGTCCACCGACTCGGTGAGCAGCCGGGTCCGCTCCCGGGCGGTGAGCAGGTTCCCGGCGATCATCTCCCGCAGCTCCTCCACTCCTTCGCCGGCCTGCTGGCGCGGCGCGGGGGTGGCAGGCTTGGGTGTCATGAGGACTCCTCCAGACATGCGTCGGGATGGCAGGGGTCGAGCGGGAGGCTGACCGCGGCCCGGGCCTCATCCAGCCGGTCATCGGCGGGGCACCGGCCGCGCAGCACGTAGCGGTCGGCGAAGCGGGCCACCATGTCGCGGATCGGGCCCGGGGCGCGGAGGCGTCCGAGCGCCGCGTCGGCCGCGGCGAAGCATTCCCGGCTGGCCGCGGCCAGCGGCGGGTCGTCCTGGCCGTGACGGGCCGCGCGGAGCAGCAGCTCGCCGGGCCGGCCCTCCTTCTGCAGCGGCTCCACCGCGGCCATCGCGGCCTGCGCTGCGACCGGATCATCCAGCAGGGCGGACACCACCGCGGTCGGCACGATCCAGCCGTCACCAGGCTGGGCGTCGATCACCCGGAGCTCCAGGTGCCCGCGCGGCCGGACCGGCGGGAAGAGCGTGGACATGTGGTAGGTGAGGTCGTCGGCGGTGGGCGGGGGCCCGATCGCGCCCCGCACCCAGTCGCGGAAGGTGAGGCCGGACGGGGCGGTCCAGCGGCGGGAGACTGGATCACGCAGCACCATGACCTGGGCATCGAGCACGTAGCTCACCCAGGCACTGCGGGGATCGGTGTCTTCCGGCCACGCCGTGCCGCGGTCCGGCACGCCCGGCTCCCCATCCGCCGGGGCCCGGGTCCGGCTGGGATCCAGCCGTGACCACACCGCCTGCCGGGTGGATTTCCAGCCCGACGGCCGGCCGTCCTGGAATGGTGAGTTGGCGAACGAGGCCACGAGGACCGGGCTCAGCCCATGGAGCAGGTGCCAGCGCCACCGGAATCCGGAGGGGCCGCCCTGCTCCTGCCCGGCGTCCACGCACACCTGGACGGAGGCGGTGCTGCACATCATGACCCGGCCCCACGGGCCGCTGCGGTCGAAGAACTCTTCCATGGCGACGTAACGCGGCAGGTTGAGGACGCGGCGTGGGGGTCTGAGGGGATCGAGGCCGTGCCCGGCGAGGCTGAGCCCGGCGGGTGCGATGGCCTGGCGGACAGCCGTAAGATCACTGCGGGCCGCCGCCACACAGCCGCCCAGGCCGGACGCTGGCGCGGAACTCAGCTCAACCTGGCCGCCGGGTTCGGTAGTCAGCCGGCCCCGGCCAGGGAGCGCTCCGGGCTCGTCCAGGCGGGCGAGGGCTGCGGCCACTCGCCGCTGGTCCACGGGGAGAGCCGGGTCACGGCCGTCACAGACCAGCCATTCCAGCTCCACCCCGACCCGTCCGGGGGGGCCGGTTTTGAAGGCGATCCCGTGCGCCCGCTCCTCCGCCTCACGCTCGGTGAGTGGTGGGCCAGGCGAGCGGGCATCACTGCCGCGCTCAGAGGTCATCGATTACCCCGTCCGTGTCGGTTGCGCCAGGCACGTTCTAGGAAACCAGGTCTCCGCCGCTGCAATTCCACCCTGTCATACCCTGGGCCCCCGGGCTAAACGCACCCCCGGACCGATGCGGAGCCGTGGAGGCGGGGATGACCCTGCGCGAGGTCGATGTGGTCGTGCTGGGCATGGGCCCGGGGGGTGAGGATGCGGCGGAACGGCTCGCCGCGGCGGGCCTGTCGGTGACGGCCGTGGAGAACCGGCTCGTGGGCGGGGAGTGCCCGTACTGGGGCTGTGTCCCGTCCAAGATGATGATCCGCGCGGCGGATCTGCTAGCGGAGGGCCGCCGGATCCCGGGCCTGGCCGGGGACTCCCAGGTGCACCCGGACTGGGCCCCGGTAGCCCGGCGGATCAGGGAGGAAGCCACCGATTACTGGGACGACAAGGTCGCGGTCGACCGGTTCGCCGGCAAGGGCGGCACGCTGCTCCGCGGCCACGGCCGGATCACCGCGCCGGGCGAGGTCACGGTGGGCGGGGACGTGCTCCGGGCCCGGCGCGCCATCGTCATCAACACGGGGACCGAGCCGTTCATCCCGCCCATCGAGGGCCTGGCCGGCACCCCGTACTGGACCAACCGGGAAGCCATCGAGGCCACCGAGGTCCCGGCGTCGCTGCTGGTGCTCGGCGGCGGGGCGATCGGCGCGGAACTTGCCCAGGTTTTTGCCCGGTTCGGGGCCCGGGTCACGGTGATCGAGGAGTCCGGGCGCCTGCTGCCGCCCGAGGAACCCGAGGCGGGCGCCCTGCTCGCGGAGGTCTTCGGCCGCGATGGCATCGAGGTGCGGACCGGCACCACCGCCCGTGCGGTCCGCCACGACGGGACCGCGTTCACCCTGGCCCTGTCCGACGGCACCGAGGTGACCGGGGACGCGCTGCTGGTGGCGACCGGGCGGCGGACCGACCTGGCTGGCATCGGCGCCGGCGTGCTGGGCGTGGATGAGGGCGCCCGCGCCCTCCCGGTGGACGACCACCTCCGGGTCGCGCCCGGGGTGTGGGCGGTCGGCGACATCACCGGCCACGGCGCGTTCACCCACATGTCCATGTACCAGGCCAACATCGCCGTGCACGACATCCTCGGCGAGGACGTCTCCCCCGCCGAGTACCACGCGGTGCCCCGGGTCACGTTCACCGACCCGGAGATCGGGTCGGTCGGCCTGAGCGAGGCCGGGGCCCGGGACCGCGGCCTCGACGTGCGCACGAGCTGTTACCCGGTCCCCGGTTCCGCCCGGGGCTGGATCCACAAGGCGGGGAACGACGGGTTCATCAAGCTGGTCGCCGACGCCGGCCAGGGCATCCTGGCCGGGGCCAGCTCGGCCGGCCTCACCGGGGGTGAGGTGCTGAGCATGCTGACCCTGGCCGTGCACGCGCGGGTGCCGGTCCGGCGGCTGCGCGAGATGATCTACGCCTATCCCACGTTCCATCGCGCTATCGAGCCCGCGCTCCAGGAGCTGGCTCTCTAGGAGCCGCCCTATCCGGGAGCCGGCCCTTCAGGAGCCGGGCCTTATGGAGCCGGGCCCTCACGGACTTCCGCGTCGGGCGCCGGGCTGAGGCTGGCCCGCGAGCTGTACCGGGTGAAGCCGGGAAGGGCCAGGCAGACCAGGCCGACCGCGCCGGCGCACAGCAGCCCGCCCGACCAGGCCGCGACGCGGGGACTGGACAGGCTGGCCACCCCGCCCGCCCGGAGCTGCCCGGCCGCCGGGCCGATGCTGTAACTGAGCATCTCCACCCCGGCCAGCCGTCCGCGCAGGGGGTCGGGGATGGTCTGGTTCCACAGCGTGCCGCGGAAGATCCCGCTGATCATGTCGGCGGCTCCCGCAGCCAGCAGGCAGGCCAGGGCGGCCGGGAGATCCGGGGCGAGCCCGAACCCGGTGATGGCCAGCCCCCAGCCCGCCGCGGCCAGCGCGATCGCCAGGCCGTGCCGGTGCACCCGTCGTGTCCAGCCGCTCAGCGCGGAGGCGGCCAGCGCGCCGGCCGATGGGGCGGCGAACATGAGGCCCACCGACCACGGGGCATGCAGCTGCGCGGCCAGGAAGGGGAACAGCGCGGTGGGGTAGGCGAGGGTCATGGCCGCCAGGTCCGCCAGGTAAGACCCGAGCAGTTCAGGGCGCCGCCGGGCGTAGCGCAGGCCCTCCGCTAGGCCGCGCAGGCCGGGCGCCGGGTGGTGTTCCCCGTCCCCCGGCGGGCCGGGCGGCCCGGCCGCGGCCGGGAGCAGCGGATCAAGCTCCCCGCCGGGAGCCGGGCGCGGCGGGCCAGGTGCCCCCGCCTGCGCCGGGAGCAGCGGCCTGAGCCGGGCCAGCAGGACGAAGGACACGGCGAAGCTGAGCGCGTCGAGGGTGTAGACCAGCTGCGGTCCCGGCCCGGCGGCCAGCGCACCGCCCAGCGCGGTCCCGGCCAGCAGGCTGGCGTTGCCGGACACGCCCAGCAGGGCGGCGGCGGCAGCCAGCTGGTCGCGGGGCACGGTCCGCGGTACCGCCGCGTCGAACGAGGGGCGCTGCAGGGCGGTGAGCGTGGTCATCGCGGCGGCCAGCACGTACAGCGCCCAGACTGCAGGGTGCGGCAGCAGCGCGTTGACCAGCAGCAGCGCG
The DNA here is from genome assembly GCA_963720645.1 of uncultured Actinomycetes bacterium. Classification (GTDB taxonomy): domain Bacteria; phylum Actinomycetota; class Actinomycetes; order Streptosporangiales; family Streptosporangiaceae; genus RYN-230. Next base: position 144,276 of record CAVRFX010000006.1, read on the forward strand.
GCCAGCACCCCCAGCCCCGCCTCACCCCACCGGAGCAGCAGGCTGCGGTCGAGCCGGTCCGCGAGCACCCCGCCGTACAGCCCGAACACCACCAGCGGCACCAGCTCGGCCACGCCGAGCAGGCCCACCGCGAACGCCGACCCGGTGAGCTGCTTGGCCTGGACCAGCAGGGCGACCGCGCTGGCTTCGGTTCCGAGCAGCGTGACGGTGCGGCTGCTGAACAGCCACCGGAAGTCCGGGGTGCCGCGCAGCGGCGAAAGATCCATGCGGAGCATGCCGCGGTCACGCTAACAGCGCCAGGAGCCTGGGAACATCCCCTTTTCGGCCGGGCCAGCCCGTGACCCGGCTGCCCGCCAGGCCCGCCGCCCAGGCCGGCCAGGTCAGCCGGGCTGCGGCGCGGGGTCCGGGGGTGAGCCGGGCATCCCCCGGGGTGGCAGGCCCTGCTGCTGGGCCATCACGCGGAGCAGGGCGACGAGCTGCGCACGCTGGTCCTCGGTCAGCCCCGCGGCGAACTCCGCCTCGTGCTCCTCGGTCACCGCCCGGACCTGGTCCACCACGGCCACGCCCTCCTCGGTCAGGTACAGCGCGTACGAGCGGCGGTCGGCGGGGTTGCGCCTGCGCTCCACCAGGCCAAGCTTCTCCAGCTCGTCCACCAGGAAGACCATCCGGGTCGCGTTCACCCCGATCATCTCGGCGAGGGCCTGCTGGGAACGGCCCTGGTTGACGGCCAGCCGGATGAGCATCCCGGCGTGCCGCTGCTCCAGGCCCAGCGGCGCGAGCCGCTCGCCGAAGCGCCGGGCTCCGTGCAGCCCCAGCTGGACGAGCAGGAAGGACAGGTGATCCCCCGGCGCGCCGTGGGACCAGGCTTGCGACCGGGCGTCAGCCGGCCCGCCGGGATGGCCGGCCGTGTCCCGTTCCGCGGGCTCAGGCGCGGCCTGCGGCGCAACGTCTTCCACGGCCGAACACTATCACTCGGCTAAATACTTGCGGCTCGAAATCATCTCTGTTAGAAACGATGCCATCCTGAAATAATCCCGACGATGGAAGTGGTGAGGCGTGGTGCGCGAGACGGCAGGCACCTCCGGAATCTCCGTTGCGCGGCGCCCCGGCGGCCGGCCGCCGAGGGCGGGCGGCGAGGAGGCCGTCCGCCGGTCGAGCCTCGGCCTCTCCGTCGGGCTGCTCGTCCAGTACGCGCTGGGCCTGTGGGTCAGCCTGTACGTCACCGTGCCCGGGCGTGACCAGGGCGGCGGCGTGCTTGCCGCCGTCGGCCGGGCCCTGGCGGACGGCCCGGCCGCGCTGGCGGTGCACGCCGGGCTCGGACTGCTCCTGCTGCTCGGGTCGATTGCCCTGGTGGTCCGGGCCGTGGTGGCCCGCACCAGGTTCTTCGTGGTGACCTCGGTGGTGAGCCTGCTCGCCGTGCTGGCCGCGGCGGGCAGCGGCGCGTCGTTCGTGAACAGCGGGCAGGACGGCGCGTCGCTGGGCATGGGCCTGCTCACCGCCGTGGCGCTGCTCTGCCAGCTGATCAACCTGTTCCGGCTCAGCGCCCCGCATCAGGCACCTGACCAGCCCGGGCGCTGATCCAAATTAGTCCGGGGGACGACCCCACTGGACCCCCCGCCGTCCGCGGCCTCGGCCGGAACCCGCCTACGGCGGGTTCCGGCCTCGGGCCGCAGGTACGCGGTGGCTCGCGCCCTAGGTCCGGCTGGGCTTGGCTAGCAGGCTGGGGCCAGGACGCTGAGCCAGGGGTCGTCGTCCCCCGGACCGCTACGACTGGCTCAGCCGCCTACCACGCAGGGCACGTCCCAGGGGTCATAGCTCTGGCACACCGCGGCCGGATTCCGGAAGATCCCGATCGACGGCAGGGCCACGCCCTGGGAGTTGAACAAGGTGAGGTTGGCGTTCGGGGTGCCGATGCCGGCCCCGGGCTCCCACGGCACGCCCGGGATCCAGTCCGGCGCCCAGTAGAACATCCCCGCGCCCAGCCCGCCGGGGACCTGGGCCAGGATCGACAGCTCGTCGGTCACGAACGACAGCTGGCCGCCGGGGCTGGCCGGGTAGCCCGCGGAGAGCTGGCTGGGTTCCCAGACGAAGTTGCCGGTGCTGTCCCCGAGCGGTGAGTTGCCGTTGGCCAGCGTCCACGGGTACTGGGTCTCCGCGATCACGATCTTCTTGTGGAACTGGGTGGCCAGCGCGTCGACGTTCGCCTTCATCTGCGAGAGCGTGCCGTGGAAGAACGGGTAATAGGACAGCCCGATCACGTCGAACGGCACGCCCTCGGAGACCAGGTTCTGGAAGAAAGCCTGGCTGAGCGCGTTGTTGCCGCCCTGGTCGTAATGCATCATGATCAGCAGCTGGTGGCCTGGCGGGTTTCCGGCCCGGGCGCCTGCCACGCCCGCCTTGAGCAGGGTGGCCAGGTTGTCATAGTCCGCGGCGACGGCCGGGTCGTTCACCTGGCCGACCGGCCACAGGATGCCGTTGCGGATCTCGTTCCCGATCGACACCATGTCCACCGGCGTGCCCTGCTTCGCGAACGCGCCGATGACCTGCTGGGTGTAGGACTGCACCGTCGCGGTGAGCTGGGCCAGGTCCTGACCCTGCCACGCGGCGGGGATGTCCTGGTGCTGCGGGTCGGCCCAGAAGTCGGAGTACATGATGTCGAGGTAGATCTTCATCCCGGCCGCACGCACCTGCCGGGCCAGGGCGAGATCCACGGACAGATCGTTATATCCCGCAGGTGGGTTGACCCAGAGCCGCATCCGGACGTAGCTGGCGCCGTTCTCGCGCATGATCGTGACCGGGCTCTGCTGCCGCCCCCGGTCGGTGAACTGCGCGCCGGCGGCCAGTTCCTGGGGGGTGAAGGACAGGTCACCGCCGAGGAACATGCCCGCCGCCGCGGGGTCGGGCCCGTAGGTCCGCAGCTCCCCCACGCAGACATCCGCGCCGGTCCCGCTGAACACGGTGAGCTGGGCGTACCGCGCCTGAGTGCCCCGGGGCAGCGGCACGTACATCGGGTTGCCCGGGTCCAGCGCCACGTTGCGGGCGGCCGGCACCGCCTGCCAGTTACCCGCCTGGGTGGCGACCTTGATGGTCGCGCTGGCCGACGGGCTGGTGGCGTCCAGCGTGATGCCCAGGTCGCTGAGGGCGCGAACCTGGCCCAGGTCGACCACCAGGCTCCCCGTCCATGACCCGGTGCACCAGTCAGTGCCGGCGTCGCCGTCAATGGCGTTGGCGGCTGGATCACCCGACTCCGTGGAGGTGGCGCTGGCCTGCCCGGACAGCGCCCAGTTGATGGTGGGGACGTCCTGCGGGCCCAGCGCGCCGGCCTGCGGCGCCACCGCCGGCCCGGACACGCCGGCCAGCAGCGGCAGGACCAGCAGGGCAGGCGCCGCGGTGAGCGCCGCGCGGCGGCTTAACCGGCTCCGCAGCGGCCGGCCAGGCGGGAGACGGCCCGGCGGGACACATCGTCCATGATGATCTCCGTTCTGCGCAGGATGGCGGGGCGCGCGCGGCCCCGCCGGGAATGAGCCCGCAGGCCGCCGGCCTGCCCTGGGTGCGCACGACCGGACGCGATCGCACACACTTCTCCGCAAACCAACAGCCGGGCTCACCCGAACAGTAGATCGGGGGAATGCCGCCAGGCAATGGCGGGCCCGGCCACCGGCCCCCGGCCAGCGGCCGGGCGTGAACCGGTAGTTTGGGCGCGAACAGGAGGCGCGGCGATGAGTGGCGGGATCGAGCACCTGGTCCAGTCCGGACCGCTGATCCTGGCCGCCCCGATCGCGGCGGCGGCCGGCGCGCTCACCTTCCTGTCACCCTGCGTCCTGCCCCTGGTTCCCGGCTACCTCTCCTACGTGACCGGCATGTCCGGGACCGACGCGGAGCGGGCCGAGGCGGCCACGGCCGAGCGGGTGGCGGTCGCCCCCGACGGGACCCCGCTGACGGCCGACGCGGTTTCCGCGGACGGCACGCCCGGCGCCCCGGCCGGCGCGGACGCGGCCAGCCCGCCGGCCCGCGCAGCCGCGGCACGGCCCGGCGGGCTCGCGGGCGCGACCCGCGGCCGGACCCTGCTCGGCACCACGCTGTTCGTGCTCGGCTTCTCCCTCGTGTTCGCCACTGAGGGGCTGGCCTTCGGCGGCCTGGGCCTGGTGCTGGTGCGCCACCAGGCCGGGGTGACCCAGATCCTGGGCGGGGTCACGATCCTGCTGGGGCTGCTGTTCGCGGGAGTGTTCGACCGCTTCCCCATGACCGGGCGGATCGTCCGGCCCTCGATCCGGCCCCGGGCCGGCCTGGTCGGCGCCCCGCTGCTGGGGGTGCTGTTCGCCGTAAGCTGGACCCCCTGCGTGGGCCCCACCCTGTCGGTCGTGCTGTCCCTCGCCCTGACCTCGGGTACCGCGGTACGGGGCGCCGTGCTCGCGTTCCTGTACGGTCTCGGCCTGGGCATCCCGTTCATCATCGTGGCCTTCGCCCTGCAGCGGGGCATGACCGCGTTCCAGTTCGCCCGGCGCCACGCGCAGCTCATCGCCCGCATCGGCGGCGGCCTGCTGGTCCTGGTCGGCATCCTTGAGGTGAGCGGCGCCTGGAACTCCGCCCTCGCCTGGCTCAAGCTGCACTGGGTCGGCTCCTACACGAGCCCCCTCTAACCCGGCCGCCGCCCCGCTGGAACGTGGACGCGCCCACCCTGAGACTTCTGTGACCCGTGTGACTGGTGTTGCCAATGTGGCCTCGTCCCCGGGCTTCCCGGTTCGTGATCAACCGATTGGTGCTGCTATCACGACACTGATCGGTTGATCACGAACTGCGAACGTGACGGTGGCCGGCCCACCGACGGTTACGGCCGGCCCCGCCCGGCCGCCGCGGCAGCGGCCCGGCGCCGGGGGCTACCCCCGCGGGCGGGGCGGCAGCGGCGGCCGCTGCTTGGACGGGCGGTCGGACGTGCCCGGCGGGATGGCCGGCGGGCGGGCCTCGAGGGCCTCCATGGCCAGCCGCACCGCGGTCTCCAGCTGGACATCCCGGCCCTCGGCCCAGTCGTCGGGTGAGATGAGCACCTCGACGTCGGGGTCCACGCCGTGGTTCTCCAGCTCCCAGCCGAAGCCCTCCAGCCAGATCGCGTACCGGGGCACCGTCATCGCGGTGCCGTCCACCAGCTCGAACGGCGCGTTGATACCGATCACGCCGCCCCAGGTGCGGGCGCCCACCACCGGCCCGAGGCCCAGGATGCGGATGGCAGCGGTGACGATGTCGCCGTCCGACCCGGCGTTCTCGTCGGCCAGTGCCACCAGCGGCCCGCGCGGCGCGTCCCGGGGATAGGTGGACGGGGCCATCCAGCGCGGGATGTCCCAGCCGGTGATCCGGCGGGCCAGCTTCTCGATCACCAGCTCGGATACGTGGCCGCCCCGGTTGGACCGGACATCCACGACGAGCGCGGCCTGCGCCATCTCCACCCGCAGGTCACGGTGGAAGTGCGCCCAGCCCTCCCCCATCATGTCCGGGATGTGCAGGTACCCGGCGCGGCCGCCGGTCAGCTCGCGGACCTGCTGCCGTTTCCCGGTCACCCAGTCCTGGTAGCGCAGCCGGCGGTCGCTGGCCAGCGGGGTCACCGCGAACCGCCGGGCCGGCTCGCCGCGGCGGCCCACGGTGAGCTCCACCGGCCGGCCCGCAGTGCCGACCAGCAGCGGCCCCGGCCCGACGGCCGGGTCCACCGGCGGGCCGTCCACGGCCAGCAGCACGTCGCCGGGCCGGACCGTCACGCCCGGGGCGGCCAGCGGGGCGCGGGCGTGCGGGTCGGAGGACTCGCCGGGGAGCACCCGGTCGATGCGCCACCGGCCGTCCGGGTCACGGGACAGGTCCGCACCCAGCAGCCCCACCTGGCCCTTGCCGCCGCTGCCGGGTGTGGCCCGGGGCCGGATGTAGGCGTGGGAGGTGCCGAGCTCACCGACGAGCTCCCAGAGCAGGTCGGTGAATTCCGAGGCGGTGCCGACCCGGTCCAGCACCGGCCGGTAGGAGTCCAGGGCACCGGGCCAGTCCACCCCGGCCATGTCGGGGACCCAGAAGTCATGCTGCATGAACCGGCCGGCCTCGGTGTAGGCGTGCTGCCAGAGCGCCACCGGGTCGGCCATGAACCGGGCCCGGGCCAGGTCGACCTGGACGCTGTCCGCCCCGTCCGGGTCCGCCTTCCGCTGCGACGGGACCACCCGCAGCTCGCTGCCGTCCCGGACGATGAGCCATTCACCGTCGCCGCTGACCTCGAACCAGTCCAGGCCGCCGACCAGCTCCGTGGTCTTCCGGCGGCCCAGGTCGAAGCGTTCCAGCGTGGAGCGGGGGCGCTTGGAGTCGGGCACCGCGGCCCCCTCGCCGAGGACGCCGATGACCGGCTCCTTGAGCCAGGCGAAGCCGCCGGTCACCGCGCGCAGCGACGCGTACCGCGACTCGGGCACGGGCAGGCTGACGACGCGGGTGGGCAGGCCTTCCTCGTCCACGCGCACGGGCGGTGGCGCGTCGTCCCCGCCGTCCGGGGAGCCGTCGCCCTCGCTGCCGCGGCGCTCGCTGTCGTGGGCGACGACCTCCCCGTCCTCGGCTGCGCTCTGCCCGCCGCTGGCGCCGCCCTGCCCGCCGTCCTTGCCGCTGTCCTGGTCGCCGCTGTTGTCCGGGCCGTTCCCGACCGGCCGGCCCTGGGGCAGCGGCGCGAACGGGGACGGCGTGTCCGCGGCCAGCGGTACCAGGTACGGCCGTGCCCCGAAAGGGAACGAGAGGTCGAAGAAGTGCGCGTCGTACACCGGGTCGAAAATGCGCGCGGACAGGAAGGCCAGGTACTTCCCGTCCGCGGTGAACACCGGCTCGGAGTCGACGAACCGGCCGTCGGTCACGTCCACGATCTCGTCGCCGGCCAGCCGGGCCAGCCGGATCCGGCTGAGCGGCTGCGGACCCGGGTGCGACCAGGCCAGCCAGGCTGAGTCCGGCGAGTACGCGAGCCCGGACATGGCGCCGTCCCCGGACTGGGCCAGCTGCCGCACCGCGCCCGAGGCCACGTCCACCACCAGCAGCCGGCCATCCCGGGCGGCGACGGCGGCCGTGGACCCGTCCGGGGCCGCGGCCAGCCTCGTTGACCAGGCCCAGCTCCCCCGCGGCCAGCCGGCGCGAGCCGCCGCCGGAGTCCCCCATCGCGGGCACGTCCGGGCCCTCGCCCGGGCTGACCTCGAGGCCGTCCACGCCGCCGGCGTCGCTGACCCACACGACGAGTCCGTCCCGGCCCAGCACCCGGGGCATCCGGGCCCGTACGTCCGGGTCCACGGCCAGCGCCCGGGCCGGGCCGTCGCGGTGGGTGAGCCAGTGCACGGTGCCGCGGACCTCGACCACGCTGGCCAGCCCGGTGTAGTCGCAGGACAGGTCGCCCAGGTGTTCGGCGGCCGAGATCAGCCGCGGGGCCAGCGCGGTGGAGGCCGAGCCCAGGCTGACATCCAGCGGCCGGGGCTCGCTGTCCGGCGCCAGGTTGTCCAGCAGCCACAGCTCGCCGCGGCACTGGTAGATCACCCGGCGCCCGTCGGTGCCCGCCTGGCGGGCGTACCCGCCGTCGTGATCGGTATGCCGGAGCAGATCGGACCCGTCCAGCCGGCACGAGTACACGTTGCCTGTCCCCTCGTGATCGGACAGGAACGCCAGCCGGTCACCGACCAGCATCGGGCTGGCGAACTGGCCGGTCAGGCCGGCCAGGACGCGCTGGAACGGGGCACCGTCCACCGAGGTCCACAGCCGTCCCGCGGTACCGCCCCGGTAGCGCTTCCAGAACGCCGGGTCACGTCCCCAGCTGCCGTTCAGCAGCCCTCGCGCGCTCTGCCCCAGGGCCACGTCCGCGACCGGGCCGAACGGCAGCCGCTGAGGGGCGCCCCCGTCGACGGGGACGGCGTACGCCCAGCCGTGCCGCTCGAAGGCCTGGCCGGTCGCGCTCAGGGCCAGCACCTCGCCGCCTGGCGTCCAGCCGCACACCCTGGCGAGCTGATCACTCCAGTAGGTGAGGCGGCGGCCCCGCTCACCGTCCACGCCGGCCAGGTACACCTCGGCCGGGCCATCCCGCCAGCTCGTCCAGGCCACCCACCGCCCGTCGGGGGAAAAACGCGGGCTGGCGGCCTCGGCCCGGTCTGCGGACAGCCGCCACGCCCGGCCACCGTCCAGCGGGGCCAGCCACACATCGTCCTCGGCCACGAACGTGAGCAGGTCACCGTGAAGATGCGGAAAGCGGAGGTACCCGGCTGAGGTCATCGCATCATCGTAGGACCGGCGGGCGCGGGGCCGCCGCGCCGGCCAGCCAGTGCCCGCGGGGCCGCCGCGCCGGCCAGCCAGTGCCCGCCAGTGCCCGCGGCGAGCCCGCGCACACCGGCGCCCCGCTACTCTCCTTATCTACTACGCAATTAAGTATTTGTTCGCGCTATTAAGCGGCTGGCCGGGTACCGATCCGGGCTTACCCGGAATGACTTGTCGATAGCATGCGCGGATGCCACAATTCAGGGCGTGGCGATAACACCGGGCGGGCGCATTCCCGGGGAGGAACCGGCGCATAACCCCGCCGGGCACATAACCGGCCCGGGCCCGCGCAACCCCGCCGGGGCGGACCCGGGCCGATCCTCCCCGCCACCCCCGGATTCCTCCCCGCCACCCCCGGATGTCCTTCCTGCTCAGCATGGAACCTGCGGACATCAGCCGGCTGGCCCGCCCGCCGGGTACCAGGCTGCCATCCCGTGCACCCAGGCCACGGACAATGCACCCGGTGCCGGAAAAGAATGCCCCGAATTAGGCAGCCGGGCCGCCACCCCTGATTATGCAATCCTGAAACAAGCGCTCAAGGAAGCAGGCCCGGCCGCCGATAGGGAGATGGCGTATTTCTACAGCCTTCTGTTCACCGCCAATCCGGAACTGCGCGCCATGTTCCCGCTGGCCATGGACGAGCAGCGGAAGGCGCTCAGCGGGGCACTGGCCCGGTGCGTCTGGAGCATGGACAACCCGCAGTCGCTGCACGAGTACCTGACCGGGCTGGGCCGGGACCACCGGAAGTACGGCGTCCAGGAACAGCACTACCAGGTGTTCGGCGAGACCCTGGCGACCGCCCTGCGCCTGCTCAACGGGCGGGCCTGGACCCAGGAAACGGCGGCCGCGTGGCACACGGCGGTCAGCCACATCTGCTCGGTGATGGCCGCGGCGGCCCAGGAGTGCCGCGGCCGAGCCGCCGTGGTGGGTCGCGGAGGTCATCCGGCACGAACGGCGCTGCCCCGACCTGGCCGTGCTCACCGTCCGGCCCGGACGAGCCATTTCCCTACCAGCCAGGCCAATACCTGAGTGTCCAGGTCCTGCGCTGGCCGCGGGTCTGGCGCAACTACTCCATCGCCAACGCGCCGCGGGCCGACGGCACGCTGGACCTGCATGTCCGCGCCATTCCTGGCGGCCAGGTCAGCACGGCACTGGTGCAGGACACCGGCCCGGGCGACACGATCCTGCTCGGCCCCGCCCGGGGCACCATGGTCGTGGACCACCACTCGGCCCGCGACATCCTGTGCATCGCGGGCGGCACCGGCTTCGCGCCGGTCAAGGCGATCATCGAGGCGCTGGCGGCCCAGCCGGAAGACCAGCCCGCCCGCCGGGTCCGGCTGTACGTCGGGGCCCGGCGCCGCCGGGACCTGTATGACCTGCCCGACCTGGCCCGGCTCGAAGCCGGGTGCGCACAGCTGGAGGTGGTCACCGCGCTCTCGGACGACCCGGGGGCCGGCGGCCTGCAAGGCCCGCTGCACGCCGTGGTCCGCCAGCAGGCCCGCTGGCAGGACTGCGATGTGTTCGTCAGCGGGCCGCCCGCGATGGTCCGGGCCACGCTGCGGGTCCTGGCCCGCCGGGCCTCGGGCGAGCACCTGCACTGCGACCCGCACGAGGACCCCGGGTCCCGGCTGCCCGCCTGACCCGGCCAGCCCCCGCGGCGCCCGGACTGCCCGACGGCCAGACCTTCCCGCCGGTCAGACCTTCCGCCAGGCCGGCACCCAGGCCCCGTCCCGGACCTCGTAGTCCGCGAACAGGGCCGGCGCCTCGGCCCGCATGATCTCCGCGATCTTGCCGAACACGAGCCGGATCTCCTCCTCGGCCCCGGGATCGGTCCGGGCCTCGATCGTGTGCCGCAGGGTCCGGATGTTGGCTGTCCAGACGATGCCGGTGGCCACCCCGTCCGGCGCGAGCCGCCGCATGAACGAGGTCTTCTCCTTCTTCTCGTGGAACGGCACGCCCTCCTCGTCGAGCCGGAAGTGCTCCGCCATCCAGCGCTGGAACTCCTCCATCTGCTCGAGCAGGGCGGTGGCCCGCTTGATCAGCTCCGGATCCTCCCGGGCCCACTCCGGGAACCAGAACGGGATCTCATCCAGCCGGACAAAGCGCAGCGATTCCTGGGAGACCGCGGTCCCGGGCCGGTGACGGACCAGTTCGTGGGTCAGCACCCGGCTCACGTTGTGCAGCACGAACGTGAAGCTGGCGTGCTCCAGCACCGACCCGTGCGCCTGCTTGAGGATGTTCTGCAGGTAGGCCTGGTGATCGTTGCGGACCCGGCGGACGTTCGGGTTCAGCCCGGGCTCCCACGCCCGGTAGCACATCTTGCCCGCGAACTCGGCCAGGTTCTCCGCGTCGCTGGCTCTGCCCCCGGCGGCTCGCCCACCTCCGGCCCGCTCCCCGCCGGCGGCTTGTCTCTCCCCGTCAGAGAGCTCTCCCCGGTCGAGCCGCTCCAGCCACTGCTCCCCGCCCACCTCGTGCAGGTACGCGGCAAGCTGGTCGTAGTCGATGGCGGGCTGCGCGACGAGGAACACCTCAGGCTGGACACTTCTCATGGCTCCGCACCCTAATGGGTGCCGGCCGACATCGAGGCAGCCCCCCGCCAGGATGGGAAAGTTGAGACGACGATGTAGGGGACGCCGCGGCGGCTCCGACTGACCGATGAGAGCGCGCCGGCCGGGTGCGCGGACCGGAAGGATGACGGGATGAAATACCTGATGCTGATCTACGGGAACCAGGAAAAGTGGAGCTCGATCGCCGCGGAGGAGTGGCCGGCGGCCATCGCGAAGCAGGACGCGTTCAACCGCAAGTACGCGCAGACCGGCGAGCTGATCGGCGCGTACGGGCTGGCGGACGAGGTGAACGCGAAGCTGGTCCGCCGGCAGGGACGGCGCTGCCCGCGGTCACCGACGGGCCGTACCTGGAGACGAAGGAGTACATCGCGAGCTTCTACCTGCTGGACTGCGAGAACGAGGAGCGGGCCAGGCAGATCGCGGCGGACATGCCGTGGGCCGACGAGGACCCGGTCGAACTCTGGCCGATCCTGCACGACGCGTCGCTCGATATCTGAGCCGACCGCGGACCACCGCCAGGCCGAGGACCTGCTGCGCGAGCTGGCGCCGCAGGTCCTCGGTGCGCTGCTCCGCCGGTTCGGGCACTTCGACCTCTGCGAGGACGCCACCCAGGAAGCCCTGCTGGCCGCGGCGCTGCAGTGGCCCCGCGAGGGCATCCCGGAGAACCCGCGGGGCTGGCTGATCACCGTCGCGGCCCGGCGGCTGATGGATGAGCTGCGCAGCGAGCAGTCCCGGCGCCGCCGGGAGGACCAGGCCGCGTGGCGACCCCGCAGTCCGAGCTGCTCGGCCCGGCCGCGGACGCGGAGCCGGCGCCGGGACCGGGACGACTCGCTGGCCCTGCTGTTCGGGTGCTGTCACCCGGCGCTGTCCGCGCCGAGCCAGATCGCGCTGACCCTGCGCGCGGTGGGCGGCCTGACCACCGCGCAGATCGCGGCGCGCGTTCCTGGTGCCCGAGGCCACCATGGCCCAGCGGATCAGCCGGGCCAAGCAGGCCATCAAGTCCAGCGGGGTGCCGTTCGGCATGCCGCCGGCGAGCCGGAGCGCGCCGAACGGCTCCGCGCGGTGCTGCACGTGCTGTACCTGATCTTCAACGAGGGGTACGCGGCCACCCCGGCGAGGAGCTGACGCCGGCCGGACCTGTCCGACGAGGCGATCCGGCTGGCCCGGTGGCTGCACCGGCTGCTGCCCGGCGACGGCGAGGTGACCGGCCTGCTCGCCCTGATGCTGCTCACCGAGGCCCGGCGCCCGGCGCGGACCAGCCCGGACGGGGAGCTGGTGCCGCTCGCCGAGCAGGAGCGCAGCCGCTGGGACCGCGGCCCTGATCGCCGAGGGGGGAATCTGCGCGCTGCCGCGAGCACGGCCGCGCTGGCCGCGCGGGCCAGGTCGGGCCCGTACCAGCTGCAGGCCGCCATCGCCGCGGTGCACGACGAGGCGGAGGACGTGGAGGCCACCGACTGGCCCCAGATCCTCGCCCTGTACGACCTGCTGGACGCGTCGCGCCGAACCCGGTGAGCGGCCTGAGCCGCGCGGTCGCGGTGGCGCGGGTGCACGGCCCGCAGGCCGGCCTGGACGCGCTGGACGAGCTGGAGTCCGACCGGCGGATGGCGGGCTACCACCGGCTGCTCGCCACCCGCGCGCACCTGCTCGGCCTGGCCGGCCAGCCCGGCCCGGCGGCGGCCGCCTACCGGGACGCGGCGCGGCGGGCCACCAGCGTGCCCGAGCGCCGCTACCTCAGCCGGATGGCCGCGGAGCAGGCCGCCCGGGCAGCGGGACAGGCCTAGCCGGTACCCCGGCGCTGCCCGGCGCGCCCACCGGCCGCCCGGCCGCAGTCGGCGCACCGCCCCCCAGCGCAGCGCTCCCCGGAGTGCGGGCCCGGCAGAGCCGGAGCAGGTTGGCGATCACCTGATGGCCTGCCCGGCCGGAGGCGGACAGGATCGACTCCGGGTGGAATTGCACTCCCCACCGCCCCGCTTGCTCGTCCTCGATGGCCATGACCACGCCGTCCGGCGTGACGGCCGTGACCGCGAAACCTCCCCTGACCTGTGCGGGCACCGCGTGCAGCGAGTGGTAGCGGCCCGCGGTGAACTCGTCCGGCAGCCCGGCGAGCAGCCCGGAGTCACCGGGCCCGGTCCGCCGGACCTGGCCGGGCTTGCCGTGCGCGGGCTGGGCGAGCAGGCCCAGCTCCCCGCCGGCGTGCTCCACCATGGCCTGCAGCCCGAGGCAGACGCCGAACGCCGGCAGCCCGCGCGCGTCCAGTTCGGCCAGCAGCGCGTCGCAGCCGAAATCGGACGGCTGGCCCGGCCCGGGCGACAGGACGACCAGGTCGGGCCGGTACTCATCGAGCGCGGGCGGCGGGAATCCGGCCCGCAGCGTCATCACCTCGGCGCCTTCCTGCCGGAAGTAGCTGGCCAGCGTGTGCACGAACGAGTCCTGGTGATCGACCAGCAGGATCCGCAGGCCCTGGCCCGGCCGCCCGGCCGGCCCGGCGGGCCCGGCCCCGGCGGGCCGTCCGGGGCGGCCGGGGCGGCCGCGTCAGCCGGCTCCCCCGCCCTCCCGGCCCGGAGATCGGCCTGGGCCTGGGCGAGCGTCTCCAGCAGGGCCCGGGACTTCAGGTGGGTTTCGGCTTCCTCGGCCTCCGGGTCGCACTCGAACAGCAGCGTCGCGCCGGCCCGGACCGCGGCCACGCCGTCACGGATGTGCGCGGTGCGCAGGGTGAGGCCGGTGTTCATGCTGCCGTCGAAGCCGATGACCCCGACCGCGCCGCCGTACCAGCAGCGCGGCGCGTCCTCGTGGTCCTCGATGAACTGCATGGCCCAGGTCTTCGGCGCCCCGGTCACGGTAACCGCCCACATGTGCGACAGGAAGGCGTCCAGCGCGTCCAGGCCGGGCCGCAGCCGCCCCTCGATGTGGTCCACGGTGTGGATCAGGCGGCTGTACATCTCGATCTGGCGGCGGCCGATGACGGTCACGCTGCCCGGCACGCATACCCGCGACTTGTCGTTGCGGTCCACGTCGGTGCACATGGTCAGCTCGGACTCTTCCTTGGCCGAGTTGAGCAGGGTGCGGATGTTCTCGGCGTCGCCCAGGGGGTCGGCGCCCCGCCGGATCGTGCCGGAGATCGGGCACGTCTCAACCCGGTCCCCGCTGACCCGCACATACATCTCCGGCGAGGCGCCAACCAGGCTCTCACCTTCCCCGAGGTTGAAGAAGAACTCATACGGAGCCGGATTTACCTGGCGGAGGGTCTCGTAAAAGGCGGCCGGGGAGTCGCACGGCCCGCGGAATACGTGGCTGGGCACCACCTCGAACAGGTCGCCGCGGGCGAAGCGCTCCTTGGCCTGCCGGACGACCTCCGCGAACGCGCCCGGTTCCGGACGCGCCCGGAAAGTCCCGTCTGGCCCGGGGTCACCGTTATTTTTCTCCGCAACGGCACCGCTGGCGTGGCTGGCCACCCGGACCGGCGACGGCTCCGTGCGGCGCGGCAGCCCTTCCGTGCTGGCCCCCCCGACCGTGAACTCGTAGCGGTAGACGATCGCCGATTCGCGCTTGCGGTCCAGCGCATACAGCTCGTCGGGGAGGTGCAGGACCAGGTCACGCTGGTAGCCGGGGCGGTCGCGGCGGAGCCGGACCGGCTCGAACTGGAAGGCCAGGTCGTACCCGAACGCCCCGTACAGGCCAAGATGCGGATCGTCCCCCGCGAACGCGGCGATCACCTCACGCAGCGCCGTGAACACGGTGGGGCGCCGGCTCCGGTCCTCCTCGGCGACCAGCCCGGACGGCTCGGGGATGACCACCTCGATCCCGCGAGGCCCGGGGCTGGTTGCCCCGGTCGCCGATGAAGCGGCCGCTGAGGGCTGATCCCGGACAGGCTGCCCGGCCCGGAGCAGCGCCTCGCCCAGCACCGGGAGCAGTACCTCGCCGCGCGCGTTCAGCGCCCGGACCGCGATCCGGCGGCCGCGGGCCACGATCTCCGCGCACGGGTCGGCATAGGCCAGGTGCCACCGGCTGTACCGGCCCGGGTACTCCATGCCGGAGCTGAGCACCCCGCCACGCCGCTCATCCACGCTCGCGGTCAGGCCGGCCAGGATGGCCGGGCTGAACGGCTCGGCGGTGCGGGTGACGTGGACGCCACCGGCGGTAACGAACTCCGTCCGCTGGGCGAGCTGCGGATCCACCTGGTCGCCTGCTTCCTGTGGGTCTTCCGCCGGCATCAGGCGAACGCACGAAGCGACCGCCGGTAACCGGACGGTCGCTTCTGGCTATGGGACTGCGCGAACCAGCAACCGCCTAACGGCGGCGCCACCACTGGCGGGCTGCGTAACTGGATCGCATGGCAGTGAGCCTATCGGCTCGGCCTGCGGTGCGCCACCAGTCACCCCCGCGCGTCCGGTGACGGCGGGTCAGGCTGCGCCGCGGGCGCGCCGCTGTTGTGCACCGGGCTGGCCTGCGTGGCCGTGGCATGCGCGGCACCGCTGGCGGCCGCGCCGGCGCTGTGCGCCCCGGAGTGCGCGGCGGCCCGGCCCGGCGCGATGGCCTGGCCCTCGGGCTGGTGCTCCGGAACGGCCAGGCCGAGCAGCCGGTAGACCTCGTCCCCGTCCACCGTCTCCTTCTCCACCAGCAGGTCGGCCAGCCGGTCCAGGTCAGCCTCATGGGCGCGGATGAGCGTGACCGCGGTCTGCTCCGCCTCCCGGAGCAGGCGCGAGACCTCGCCGTCGATGAGGGCCTGGGTGGACTCCGCGTACGGGCGGCTGGACATCGCGGCACCGCCGCCGCCGAGGAAGACCGAGCCGCCTTCCGGGTAGCCCACCGGCCCGAGCTTGCTGGACAGGCCGAACTCGCGGACCATCTTGATGGCCAGGTCGGTGGCCGAGGCCAGGTCGTTCGCGGCGCCGGTGGAGCCCTGGCCCAGCACGACCAGCTCGGCGGCGCGGCCGCCCAGCCGGACGGCCAGCGACTCGGTCAGGTAGTCCTCCCCGTAGAGGTGGTGCTCGACCAGCGGCAGCTGCTCGGTCACCCCCAGGGCCTGCCCGGCGGGCAGGATGGTGACCTTGGCCACCGGGTCCGCGTGCGGGGACAGCGCCGCGACCAGGGCGTGCCCGGACTCGTGGATGGCCACGGCCCGCTTCTCCTCGGGCAGCAGCAGGTTGGAGTCGGCCCGGCTGCCCAGCAGGATCCGCTCCCGGGCGTCGTCGAAGTCCGCCATCGCGATGTTCTCCCGGCTGGCCCGGACCGCGAAGATGGCCGCCTCGTTGACCAGGTTGGCCAGGTCGGCGCCGGAGAACCCGGGCGTGCCGCGGGCCACCACGTCCAGGTCCACGTCGGGGGCCAGCTTCTTGCCCTGGCAGTGCACGGCCAGGATCGCCGCGCGCTCGGCCAGGGTGGGCAGCGGGATCGTGATCTGCCGGTCGAACCGGCCCGGCCGCAGCAGCGCCGGGTCCAGGACCTCGGGCCGGTTGGTGGCGCCGAGCACCACGATGCCCTGGGAGGTGTCGAACCCGTCCATCTCGGCCAGCAGCTGGTTGAGTGTCTGCTCCCGCTCGTCGTTGGACACGTACGCGCCGCCGCTCGCGCGGCGCTGCCCGATCGCGTCGATCTCGTCCACGAAGATGATGCAGGGGGCCCGCTTGCGGGCCTCCGCGAACAGGTCACGGACCCGGGCCGCGCCGACCCCGACGAACAGCTCCACGAAGCTGGAGCCGGTGACCGAGATGAACGGCACCTCGGCCTCGCCGGCCACCGCCCGGGCCATCAGCGTCTTCCCGGTGCCGGGCGGGCCGACCATCAGCACGCCGCGGGGGGCCACGGCGCCGAGGCGGCGGTAACGCTCCGGGTGCTTCAGGAAGTTGACGACCTCACTGATCTCACGCTTCGCCGATTCGTAGCCGGCCACGTCGGAGAACTTGGTCTGCGGGCGCTCGGCGTCGAACACCTTGGCCCGGGCCCGGCCCACGCCCATCAGCCCGCCCAGCGGGCCGCCCGCCGCGCCGCCGGCCCGCGACATCCTCCGGACCAGCCAGAACACGATGATGAACGGGGCGAGCAGGATGATCCAGTAGAGCAGCTCGGTACCCAGCCCGCTGCTCGGCGCGGCCGCGTTGATCTCCACGTTCGCCTTCTGCAGCGTGGTCTCCAGCGGCGTGCCGGCGAACGGCAGCGGGATGACCGTGGTGTAGTTGTTGCCGTTCTTCAGCGTGCCGGTCGACCGGGGCGGTGGACCCGGTGCTGTTGTCCAGCGTGAACGTCTTGACCTTGTTCGCGTGGACGTCGCTGATGAACGTGGAGTAGCTCAGGTTCACCGTGGTGGTCCCAAACCCGGGCAAGAACAGCCGGGGCAGGAACAGGAACAGCACCAGGGCCGCGATCAGGGCGAGCGGCCACAGCCAGTGCCGCCAGCCCGGCGGAGGCGGGGGGGCCGTGGGCGTCGGCTTATCCCCGGGGGGCGGCGGCTTCGACTGCTTGCTCATGAGTCATTCTTACGCGGCGCCGTCCGGTATGCGTAATCACTCCCCCTCTAGCGCCGCGGCACCCATCCGGGCCAGGGCCCGCTCCCGGCCGCTCACGGTCTCGGCGGCCACGATCGACGAGCGGCTGAGCATGGCGATGCCGGTCACCGCGAGCGCGCCGCCGGCCAGCTGGAGGCCCAGCTGCCAGGCCGTGGAGGCGAGCTTCTCGTTGAACACGGTGGCCCCGATGATCACCGCGACGATCGGCGCCAGCGTGTCCAGCACGGGCAGGCTGAGGGACAGCGCCCCGGAACTGTACGCGCTCTGGCCGAGCAGCGCGCCCGCGATCCCGCACAGCAGCAGGGCCCACGGTTCCCAGGTGGCCAGGGCTCCCACCCCGCGTACGGCGACCACGTCCACCGTGGCCTTGGTCAGCGCGGCCAGCACCCCGTAGACCGACCCCGCGGCCACGGCCAGCCAGATGACCCGGGCCTTCCCGGTGACCCGCAGGCCGGCCAGGGCCGTCAGCGCGCTGAGCGCCCCGGCCGCGACGAACACCGGGGCCCAGGCGGTCAGGGCGGGGGCCTTCTCCCCGCCGCTGGGCGTGGCCACGGCGAGGAAGATGACGATCCCGGCGGCCACCGTGACCGCGCCGGCCCCGTCATAGAGGGTGAGCCGCCGCCCCTGCCGCTGGGCGATGAGCGGGAGCGCGAACAGCACGTCCAGCGAGGCCAGCGGCTGGACCAGGGCCAGCGGGCCGAACGCCAGGGCGAGGGCCAGGATGAAGAACGACAGCGCGTCCAGGCCGATCCCGGCCAGCCAGCGGGGGCTGCGGGCCAGATCGATCAGCAGCCGGGGGTGCATCGCCTCGTCCGCTCCCGCCGCCCGGGCCACGGTCTGCTGCACGAGTGCGGCCACGGCGAAGCAGAACGCCGCCAGCAAAGCGGCGATCACCGCGATGACCGTTGTCACCAGACGTCCCCCATTCAGCTGGCTTGCCCGGCTTGGGACGTTCTTTCCCGCGGTGCCGCTCACCGGCGGGCGGCACCGCCTGTCCTCCGGTGCCCCCTGCGGTCCGCTGGTTCAGCAATCTACCGAGGTCCAGCCCCCTGGCCCAGCGATTTTCCGGCCCGCCCCTGGGCCATCGCCGCGCCCCCGGCCGCCAGACCCAGCGTCCGCCGGCAGGCCCCGGTCACCGCCGCGGCCTGCACAAGCACCGTCCCGGAGACCAATTCCCGATTTACGCACGGATATGCACAGGTGGGAGGGCGTGTGGCTGCGGTACGCGGCCGCGAAGCCGGCCTGACCGGCCCGCCGCAGCGTGATCATCCCGGGCGGAACCAGCGCCCCGCCTCAGTGCCGCCTGGTTCCTCACGCCCCCCGGACTGGCCCGTCCCGGCGGACAGGTGAGCCATCAGGGCCGCATCCTCGCGCATCTCCGCCTCGGTGGGCGACAGCGAGATGATCACCGTCAGCACGAAGGCCAGGATGCTGATGCCGATGATGAGCGGCAGCAGGAACGCCTGGGCACTGACCCCGCCCGACATCCCGGCCAGCATCCCGGGATCCTGGGTGCCGTACACGTGCATGGCCGCGATGCCGGTGTAGTGCATCCCGCTCACCGCCACGCCCATGATCAGCGACGCGATGAGGGTCGAGCCCACCGTGGCGAGCCGGAGCGCGGCCCACAGGGCGGCGGTGCCGGCCACCACCGCGATCACCACCGAGAGGACGACCAGGCCGTTGTTGTAACGGACGGTGTCCGGCATCTTCATCGCGGCCATCCCGATGTAGTGCATGCTCGCCACGCCCAGCCCGATGATCATCCCGCCGAGCAGCAGCGTCCGCCAGCCGGAGGCACCGAACCCGACGATGAGCAAGCCGATGCCGACCACGATCACGGCGATGAGCATCGACGCCGCGGTGACGGGCACGCTGTACGTGATGGTCTGGCCGGGAATGGTGAAGCCCAGCATGGCCACGAAGTGCATGACCCAGATCCCCGTGGTCGCGATCGACACCGTGGCCAGCAGCAGCCACCGCACCCGGGGCGCCCCCTGTGACGCCCGCGCGCGGGTCGCCGCGCGCAGGCCCAGGAAACAGCCCAGGCTCGACATCACGAAACCGAGCACCGGCGTGAGCGGACCATAAGTGAAGTTGTTGACGTGCACCACTGTTTCTGGTCCTCCCCTGCCCCCCACACCACCGGCCAGCTATACAGGCATTCACCCTGCCATAGCGGTGCACGGCTAGTAATGCCACGCTCTCAACTAGTGACATAACCGGAGAGTGAATTGGGTCACACTCTCGGTCACTATGAGACTTAGCAGTATCGCGTGGCCGTGCGGCCCGGCCGGGGCCCGCCCCCGGCCGCCGCTAGAGGCGGTACACCCGCCGGGCGTTGCCCGCCCCGACCATCTCCGCGACCCGGAGCGCGTCGGCCGTGCTCCAGTCGCCGTCGGCGACCCAGCCGCCGAGCACCCGGGCCGTGGCCCGCCGCCACAGCAGGGCGCCCAGGTAATGCAGCTCCGGCGGTCCCCAGGCGTCGGAGGAGAACAGCACCTTGCCGAACGGGGCCAGTTCCAGGGACTCGGCGACCACGGCCGCGGCCCGCGCGCCCGTGTAGTTGATGGCCAGCCCGACGTCCAGGTAGACGTGCGGGTACGCCTGGGCCAGGTACCCGGCCCCCCGGTGGTACGGGTAACAGTGCAGCAGCATGACCGGGACCCCGGCAGGCTCGGTGGCCCGCAGGAACCCGCGCAGCAGCAGCGGGTCGCAGCGGCGCAGGTCCGCGTCCGGATCCCCGAACCCGGTGTGCAGCTGCAGCGGCAGCCCCAGCTCCAGGCCGGCCCACAGGAGGTGGCGCAGCAGCACCGGGTCCTCGGCCCGCACCCGGCCGGTGGCCTCGATCTGCCGCAGCCAGGCACCCGCGGCCGCGGTCACCTCGGCCGGCTGGGGCGGCTCCGGGTCGAAGTCGAGGCCGAACCGGTAGCCGACGATGCTCTTGAGGCCCTTGGCGCCGGCCGCCCGGCCGGACAGGGCCGCGGCGAAGCGGGCCGCGAACCCGGCCGCCGTGCCGTCGCCGTCCAGCACCGCCTGCTCGGCCACCGACTCCAGGCGGACGACCTCGTCGGCCCGGGCGCCGGCCGCCTCCCGCATCCCGGGCAGGTCGAGCAGGCCCGGCCGCACGTAGCCGGTGTCGAGCAGGAAATGAGCCGTCCCGCTGGCCCGCAGCAGCCGCCGGGTAACCTCGGCCGGGCCCAGGGCGGAGCGCCGGGCCAGGTAGCCGGCGGGCGCGGCGAACGGCTCCAGGTCCAGGACCGGCGCGCACCAGCGCCGGATCGCCACGCCCAGCTGGGAGTCGAACTGGGTCAGCCCGGCTGGCAGCGGCCGGTCCGACTCGGTGATCAGCTGCTCGAACTCGGCCTTTCCCGTCTCGGCCGACAGGGCCGGGTGGACGTGATGATCGACCAGGGCGAGCGCGCCGATCCCGGACTCCAGCGGGCCCGGCGCGGCCGGGGACGGGTCAGGCATGGGCGGTCCGGGACGGGATCCAGGTCGGGTCAGGCATGAGGTCAGGGCTCAGATCTTGGTGAAGTGCTGGAAGCATTCCCAGGCCACGTCGCGGCCGGCGAAATCGGCGACCTCGGAGCGCTTGACCGCCAGGTAGGCCCGGCGGCGCAGCGGCCCGAGCGCTTCGGACAGGAGCCCGTCCGCCTCCAGCGCGTCCAGCGCCGCGGTCAGGGAGTCCGGCAGCCGGTGCGCGCCCCGGGCCTCCCGCTCGGCGTCGGTGAGCGTGGCCGGATCCACGTTCACGGCGTCGCCGGGGTCCAGCTTGCGCCGGATGCCGTCCAGGCCGGCGTGGATCACGGCCCCCAGGGCCAGGTACGGGTTGGCACTCGAATCGGACGGCTTGAGCTCCAGGTTCACGGTGCCCGCCGGGTCATCGAGCATGGGCGAGCAGATGCGCACCGCCGCCTCGCGGTTGTCCATGCCGTAGATGGTGAACGCGCTGCTCCACATCTGCGGGGCCAGGCGCCGGTAGGAGTTGACGCTGGCGCAGGTCAGCGCGACCAGGGCCGGCAGGTGGGCGAGCAGGCCGCCGATGAAGTGGTAGCCGGTGGCCGAGAGCTGGTACTCGTCATCGGGGTCGTAGAACACCTGGTGCCCCCCGGGCTGGCCGTCCGGCCCGAGGTCGGTCAGCGACACGTGCAGGTGCGTCCCGTTGCCAGCCTGGTGGGGCACGGGCTTGGGGGCCAGGCTGGCCCACAGCCCGCGGCGGAACGCGACCCCGCGGACGGTTTCCCGGTACAGCACGTGATTGTCGGCCGCGCGCAGCGCGGGGGCGTGCCGGATCGTCATCTCCTGCTGCCCGTGGCCGAGTTCCGGGTAGTAGCTCTCGACCTGAAGGCCCTGTTCCTCCAGGGCGGCCAGCAGGTCCATGGCGAAGTCGTGGGCCAGCGCGAACCCGGTCGAGGAGTAGCACAGGCTGTCGTCCACCGGGACGAGCTGGTCCGGGCCGTCACCCGGGGGGGTTTCCCGCCGGCCCAGGGTGAACTCCGGCTCGAATGACGCGTGCACCGCGTATCCCTCGCCGGCCAGCTCCGCGACGGCCTGCTTCAGGAACGTGCGCGCGCAGCCGTCCCAGGGCTCGCCGCCCGGCTGGACCAGGTCGGCCAGCATCGCCCCGGCCCCCGGCGCGTACGGGAGGGCCACGAACGTGGACGGGTCCGGCATGATGCGGACCTCCCCGACCGGCCCCATCCCGTCCACCGGCTGCAGGGAATCCAGCATGGACATGGCCATCATCGCGACCGTATGCCCGATCCCGGTCCGCAGGCGGCCCGGGAGCGCGGCCGCCGACGCGGCCTTGCCCGCGGATGATGCCGCCGTGGTCGGCGTACAGGAACCGGACGAGGGAGACCTGCTCGGCGCGGGCGCGCTCGACGACCGCGCTGACCGCGTCTTCGCCGGCGGCGCCCGCGGAGCCCGCTGGCACGTAGTCACTCATGGGGACAGAGGTAGCACGGCCGGCCGCCCTCGTACAGCGCAAATGCGCAGAGCGGGCGTTGGCCGTCTTTTCCGGCGCCTGGACCGGGGAAAGAGGGCCCCGGCCCGCTCGTTGACACTGGGAGCCGCCATCCCCTAGATTCGCAATGTTCGACCTTAGAACTGCTGTGCGTAAGTCGCACACTGATCCCGGCGTATGTCCCTTTCCGGGCCCCCCGTCATCGGTGATCAAAGGAGTTCCCGTGACCTTTCTCGACGAGGCGACGTGGCGCGGCAGGGCCTTCAGCGGCGGCTGGACGGCGGTCTCGGGCGGCGAGGCCCCGGTCACGGAGCCAGCTACCGGGACGGAACTCGGACGGGTCGGGGTCGCCTCACCGGCCGACATCGCCGCCGCGGCCACGGCCGCGGCGGCCGCCCAGCCAGCCTGGGCGGCTCTCCCGCACACCGAGCGGTCCGCCATCCTGCGCCGCGCGGGCGACATCTGGAAGGCGCACGCGGAGGAGATCGAGGGCTGGAGCATCCGCGAGGGCGGCAAGATCGCACCCGCGGCGCAGTTCGAGACGCACGTGGCCACCGAGGAAATCTATCGAGGCCGCCACGCTGCCCTCGCGTCCCTACGGCGAGCTGCTGCCCACCGAGTCACCTCACCTGAGCTGGGCTGAGCGGGTCCCGGTGGGGGTGGTCGGCGTCATCTCCCCGTTCAACTTCCCGCAGATCCTGGCCATCCGCTCGGTGGCTCCCGCGCTCGCGCTGGGCAACGCGGTGGTGCTGAAGCCCGACCCGCGCACCGCGGTGTGCGGCGGCGTGGTGCTGGCCCGCGTCTTCGAGGAGGCCGGGCTGCCCGAGGGGGTACTGCATGTGCTGCCGGGCGGGGCGGACGCCGGGGAAGCGCTGATCACGGACCCGCTGGTGCGGGTGATCTCGTTCACCGGATCCACCGCCGTAGGCCGCCACGTGGGCGCGCTGGCCGGCCAGCATCTCAAGCGGGTCCACCTGGAACTGGGCGGCAACTCGGCCCTGATCGTGCTGGACGACGCCGACGTGGACGCGGCCGCGTCCGCCGGGGCGTGGGGCTCGTTCCTGCACCAGGGCCAGATCTGCATGACGACCGGGCGCCACCTGGTCCAGGACTCGGTCTACGACCGCTACGTGACGGCGCTGGCGGGCAAGGCCAGCCACCTGCCGGTCGGCGACCCGGCCAGCGGCCAGGTCGCGCTGGGCCCCATCATCGACGAGCGGCAGCGCGACAAGATCCACGGCCTGGTCACCGCGAGCGTGGAGGCCGGGGCCCGGCTCGCCGCGGGCGGCACCTACGACGGCCTGTTCTACCAGCCCACCGTCCTGGCTGACGTCGCGCCCGCGATGCCGGCCTACGCCAGCGAGGTGTTCGGGCCCGTCGCCCCCGTCGTCCGGTTCTCCACCGCGGACGAGGCGGCCAAGCTCGCCGCGGACACCGACTACGGGCTGTCTCTCGGCATTCTCACCAGGGACGTGCTCCGCGGCCTGGACCTGGCCCGGAAGATCCCGACCGGCATCGTGCACATTAACGACCAGACCGTGGACGACGCGCCGAACACCCCGTTCGGCGGCATCGGCGCGTCGGGCACCGGCGCCCGGTTCGGCGGCACCGCCAACCTCGACGCGTTCACCGATACCCGCTGGGTCACGATGCGCAGCGAGATCGCGCCCTACCCCTTCTAGATGTCCGCCGCACCCGCGCGCACGCGCACCCAGGTCGGAATCGTCGGGGCCGGGCCGGCCGGGCTGCTGCTGTCTCACCTGCTCGCGCTGCGCGGCATCGACTCGGTACTGGTCGAGGACCGGAGCCGGGCGTACTGCGAGGCCCGCCAGCGGGCCGGTGTGCTGGAGGACGGCAGCGTCACGCTGCTCCGCGAGGCGGGCCTGGCCGGCCGCCTGGACCGTGAGGGGCTGGAGCACGGCGGCATCTACCTGCAGTTCGCCGGCGAGCGGCACCGCATCGACTTCCGCGACCTGACCGGGCGGACCGTCACCGTCTACGCGCAGACCGAGGTGGTCAAGGACCTCATCGAGGCCAGGCTGGCGGCCGGCGGCCACCTGGAGTTCGACGTGAGCGGCACCGAGGTCGATGACCTGGACACCGGCGCCCCGGTCCTCCGGTACACCAGCGCGGACGGGACCAGGCGCGAGGTCACCTGCGACGCGATCGCGGGCTGCGACGGCTTTCACGGGATCTGCCGCCCGGCGGTCCCGGCAGGCCTCCTCACGGTCTGGGAACGTGAGTACCCGTACGCCTGGCTGGGCATCCTCGCCGACGTCCCGCCGTCCACCGATGAGCTGATCTACGCCCATCACCCGGACGGGTTCGCGCTGCACAGCCTGCGCAGCCCGCTGGTCAGCCGGCTCTACCTGCAGGTCGCCCCGGACGAGGAGATCGCCGCATGGCCTGACGACCGGATCTGGGCCGAGCTGCAGCGGCGGTTCGCCGTGCCCGGCTGGGAACTCAAGGAAGGCGCGATCCTGGATAAGGGGATCACGCCGATGCGCAGCTTCGTCAGCGCGCCGATGCGACACGGCCGACTGTTCCTGGCCGGGGACGCCGCACACATCGTGCCGCCCACCGGGGCCAAGGGACTGAACCTGGCCCTCGGGGATGTCGCGGTCCTGGCTGGCGCGCTGGAGGACCTGCTGCGCGGCGACGGGCGGCTGGCCGACGCCTACTCGGATGCCTGCCTGGACCGGGTCTGGCGGCGCACCCACTTCTCGTGGTGGATGACCACCATGCTGCACGCCACGCCCGGCGCGGACCGGATGGACGCGCAGCTCCAGCTGGCCCAGCTGCGCTACGTCACCACCTCACGGGCGGCCGCGGAGTCACTGGCCGAGAACTACACCGGCTACCCGCCACAGCGCTGACGCACCGGCCTGGTCAGCCGATATGCGTGCCCTTGCGGGCCCACAGGGTGTCGTGCCAGCCGTGCTTGTAGACCTGCACGAAGTTGGCCTTGAAGTAGGCCCTCAGCTGCGGGTACCAGGCAACCCGGCGGTAGGAGTTGTACGACAGCCAGACGAACTGGGCGCGGGTGAACTCGTCCCACCACAGCGACTGCACGGCCGGGACCTGGCCCGCGCCGGTGGACGGCTTGAGCCCGTTGGAGAAGCCAAGGTCGCTGCCGAGCCCGTCCAGCATGTGCGGGCAGTTGGCCTGGTCTGGGCTGAACCGGTTGGCCATCAGCAGGTAGGACGTCTGGTCGGTGGCGACGCACGCGCCCTTCGGGATGATCTTCTCGATCTGCGCGGCCACCGGGGCCAGGCGGAGCTGGAGGTGGGATTCGTAGCTGGCCTGGTCCATGGCCAGCACGAGGACCGCCAGGGCGGCCACCACCGCGGCCGGCTTCCACAGCTGCCGCCCGTCATCCGCGGGCAGCCAGCTGCCGCCCTGGCCGAGCGCCTCCATCAGGCGGGACAAGGGCAGCGCGATGGACATGGCGAAGAACGGCGCCAGGAACGCGGCGAAATGGTAGTGGAACTGGTCCGGCCACATGAACATGACCGTGACCACCGCGGTGGTGCCCAGCGCGAACCAGTCCAGCGCGGGCGGGGCCTGGCGCAGCCGGACCCAGGCCACGGCGATCATCGCGGCCACCACGATCACCAGCACCGCGGTGGCGGCCAGGATGACGTTGCGCGGGTGGGCGGGCAGATGGAGGGTGCTGATCCCCAGCATGTGGCTCAGCCGGGCGGGCAGCGGGACCCGGGTTGACCCGGCGCGCGGGGCGACCTGGGCCACGTACAGGCTCTGGTAGAACCGCTTGGGCGCCAGGGCCACGAACGGGAGGGTGGGGACCAGGAAGCCGGCCGCCAGCCCGCCCACGTACACGGCCAGCCGCCGCAGCTGCGGCACGAGCATGATCAGGACCACGATGACGGGGAAGATCGCCCAGACCTCGATGCAGCCCGCGAAACCGAACGCGACGCCGCTCCAGAACAGGCGCTTCCGGCTGCTGGTCAGGCGATTCCCGTCGAACAGAGCCAGGGCCCCGAGCAGGCAGAACAGCACCAGCCAGGGCTCGACCAGGACGGTACGGGCGGTGGACACGCTGTCCGGGTAGACCGCGACGATCCCGCAGCCCACGATCACGGAGAGCAGGCCCCGGTGGCGCAGCAGCAGGCCGACCAGGACCACGCCCGCCGAGCTGGCCAGGGTGGTCAGGACCCGGCCGGTCGCCATCGCGTGGGCCGTGCCGATGGCCTCGGACAGCAGCGCGGACGGCACCATCAGCAAGGTGATCCCGGGCGGCTGGACCAGGAGGAATGAGCGGTACGGCAGGTAGCCGTGGATCAGGTTGACGGCACTGCCGAAGTAGGGCCCGTCATCGTACTCGGTGACGCCCAGCAGGTAGCCGGGGCGGGACAGCAGGAACAACCGGAGGGCCAGCGCCAGCAGGGTGCAGACCCCGATGGCCACGCTGATCGGGGTCAGCCAGCCTTTCCGGCGATCCTCCTGCGCGGCCTCCCCGTCACTGCGCGATTCGCCGGGCGGCCCGCCCGCGGCCGGCCTCGCCATTGTTCCGCTCACTGCTGGTTTGCTCCCTCAGCCCACTCGCCTGAACGCCACAGCAACCTGCGTACAGCGCCGCCCCGATGACCACACTGCAAGTGATGAACCGCACTGGAATTGTGAAACGCGCCAAGCTGCATTCTGGCAGGGGCCGGGATATGCGTCCCCGGCGGGCTCAGCTTGCGCGACGCGGCCGCTCACGACCGCCACCAGATGTTACCGGATGAACATGCCCGCCCATACCGGATGCAAATACTCCATATGGCCAGCATCCTGTCAAAGCCAGCAGTCGCGACAACCCGCACTCAGCGGCCGGGCATCGCCCCGCCATCTGGCGATTGCTGCACACCAGCATGAATTTACTGGTCAGCCAGGGCTTCACCGGGTATTTACGCCCAGTTCCGCGCGCCGGGCCCCGGGTGGCCGATCGGGGTTCCCGGCCTTCCATGACCTCTGGTGACGTTTGCGTAACATCCCGGCGGGGGCCGGCGCGCCCGCCCGCCGGGCGCCCGGCAGCCTGCGGGTCCCGGTGCATCCGCTCACGCCTGAGGCCGCGGAGCGTCCCTCGTGGCCACCATCCCGGTGCTCATCCTGTTCGCGCTGATCGGGCGGCGCGTGGTGGGGGGACTGACGGCCGGCTCGATCCGGTAGCGGCCGCCTGCTGCGCGACCAGGTAGGGGATGATCAGCAGGCATCCCCACGCCCCGGCCAGCGCCCAGCCGGCCAGCACATCGGTCATCCAGTGCGCACCCAGGTAGAGCCGGCACAGCCCGACGACGAGAGCGATCAGGAACGCGGCGGTCATGAGGAGGGTCCGGGCCCGGAAGGAACGGCCGGCCATCACCATGATCCCGAGCATGCCCCACGCACCGAGAGCCTGGGCCGCATGCTGCGAGGGATAGGACCAGCCGTGGAACGTGCCCAGCCAGTCCACGGCCGGTGGCCGGGGCCGCGCGACCAGGGTCTTGGTCAGCATCGACCAGGCCCAGGCGCCGGCCAGCGACAGTGCCGGCAGCACCGCGGGCAGCCACTGCCGCCGCCACCGCCACAGCGCCAGCCCGGAGCCGATCACCACGGGCCACAGCACGAAACCCGAGCCGAGCCAGGTCAGCGTCTTGGCCAGGCCGGTGAGCCAGGACTGCCGGTGGCCGACGACAAACGACAGCACCCGCGGGTCGAACCGGGCGCTGTTGATGTGGTTCAGCACGCTGTTCGTGAGTGACCCGAAGGACCAGGCACACGCGCAGAAGGTGAGCACGGCCACGGTCAGCGCGAACCCGGTGGGGACACCCGCCTGGAAGCGCCGCGCGAGCCAGGCGATCTGCACCGGGAAGCGCTGTCCCAGCCAGCGGACCGGGCCGCTGCGGCCCAGCCGCCCGACCTGCCGCCCGGCCCAGCTCTCCGGATCGCGCGCCGACCGGAGCAGCCGCCCGGTAACGAGGGCGAGCACCACGATCACGAACAGCGCGATGCCGACCTGGGTGGCGTAGTGGGCCACCTTCTTCCAGCTCGCCCCGGCCAGGTAGCCGAGCACGACCATGCCCGCGCCCCAGGTCGCGCCGCCGGCCACATTGAACGGCAGGAAGACCCGGTAGGGCAGCCGCGCCATGCCCGCCAGGCCCGGGACCAGGACGCGCAGCGCGGCGGTGAAACGCCCGAAGAACACCGCCCGGCCGCCGCGCTTGGCCAGGTACTCCTGGCCGCGCTCGATCCGCCCGGGTTTCAGGAAACGCCGGAAGGGCCTGGTCTGCAGCAGGCGGTGCCCGTACTCGCGGCCCACCAGGTAGCCGACCGAGTCGCCGACGATGGCCCCGGAGATCCCCGCGACCAGGACCGCCCACAGGCTGACCCGGCCGTAGGAGGCCAGGACCCCGCCGAGGATCAGCGCGGTCTCCCCGGGGAAGAAGAAGCCGAGGAAGACCGAGGACTCGAGGGCCGGGACCGCGAAGACGATCAGCAGGGCCAGCCATCCGCTGAGACTGAGGATGTGCTCGATCAGGCTGGTCACCATCACCAGGGTACGGGCGCCCCGGGGCAGGCTCACCGTGACCGGGACCGGCGGTCGCCTGACATGGCCGCGGCGGATGCCTAGAGTTGTCACTCCAAGCGATTGGAGGACTACCTTGAGCGATCAGGCGCCCCCCGGCCTCTACCAGCCGGCCCCCGGCCCGACACCCCCGGCCGGCGGCCCGCAGGTCCCCGGCAGCCCGGGCGGCCCGGACAGCACCCCGCCGCGGCGGCGGCACCTGCTGCGCAACGCTGTCCTCGGCGTGCTCGGCGTGCTCGTGATCGTCATCGTGATCGTGGTGGCCGCGTCCGGTGGCGGCGGCAGTGCCGCGGCCCCGTCCGCCAGCGGCACCCCACGGGTCCACGGCAGCCTGCCGGCTCACCATGCTCCTGGCGTCGGGACCTCCTTCCCCGCGGAAACGGGCCGTGGCGGGACCTACCGCGTGCGGCTCGACCTGATCCTTGACCCGGCGCAGCCCGCCGCCCGGCCCGCGGCCCGCCAGCACGGGGTCCGGCTCATCGGCGTGGTCCTCACCGTCACGGCGGTACGCGGCACCCTGCAGGGCGTGAACGCGCACCGGGAGGTCGCGGTCGTGGGGAGCAACGGCCGGACCTACCGTCCGGTGCCCACCCCGGTCGCGGGATACGCCGGGTTCCGCCACGGGCGGATCGGCGTCGCCAGGGGCCGCAGCACGACGGGCGCGGTGTCTTTCCGGCTGCCCGCCGGGATCACCGTGTCCAGGGTGACGTGGACAGCCGGGGCCGGTCCGGCGCTCCGGTGGCCCGTGCCGTGAGCACGGCCGGGTAAAACGGCCGGGTAAAGATGCCCGCGCAGGTGCCGAGGGAGCGGGCCCAGTTCAGCGCGCCGGCGCGGTCATGGACGCGGTCCTCACCGTGCGGGCCTGGCTGGCGGCCTAGCGGACGTCCAGGCCCGTGACGGCCCGGCCGATGATCATCCGCTGGATCTCCGAGGTGCCCTCGAAGATCGTGAAGATCTTTGCGTCCCGGTGCCAGCGCTCCACCGGGAAGTCGCGGGTGTAGCCGTTGCCGCCGAGGATCTGGATGGCCTGCTCGGTCACCCGGACGGCGGTCTCGCTGGCGACCAGCTTGGACATGGATCCCTCGGCACCATCCAGGGCCATGCCCTGCCGGGCCATCCAGGCGGCCCGCCAGGTCAGCAGGCGGGCAGCGTCCACGGCGGCCTGCATGTCGGCCAGCATGAACCCGACCGCCTGGTTCTGCCCGATGGGCCGGCCGAACGCGACCCGCTGGGTGGCGTAGTCCCGGGCGAACTCGACCGCGGCCCGGCCGACGCCGACTGCCATCGCGGCCACGCTCGGCCTCGAGGCCTCGAACGTCTTCATTGCGGCCTGCTCACCGCCGCGCCCCCCGGACCGCACCCGGTCCAGCCTGGCTTCCAGCCGCTCCTGGCCGCCGACCAGGCAGCGCCCGGGAACCCGCACGCCATCCAGCACCACCTCGGCGGTGTGCGACGCCCGCACCCCGTGCTTGCGGAACTTCTGGCCCTGGCTGAGCCCGGCGGTCCCGGGCGGGATCACGAAGCTGGCCTGGCCCCTGGCGCCGAGCGAGGGGTCCACCGAGGCCACCACCACATGAACATCGGCGATCCCCCCGTTGGTGGCCCAGGACTTGGTGCCGTTGAGGATCCATTCGTCGCTGGCCTCGCGGTACTCGGCGCGGGTGCGGATGGCGCCCACGTCGCTGCCCGCTTCCGGTTCCGAGGCGCAGAACGCGCCCAGTTTTACCGAGCCGGGGCCGCCGAACATCTCCGGCAGCCACTCCCCGACCTGCTCGGGGGTGCCGTTGCTGGCCACGGCGACCGCGGCCAGCGTGCTGCCGACCAGGGAGAGCGCGATGCCCGCATCGCCCCAGAAGAGCTCTTCGAAGGCGATCGGGATGCCCAGGCCGCTCACCTCGAGCCACTGGCTGGAGAAGAAGTCGAGCGAGTACAGCCCGATCTTGGCGGCTTCTTCCAGGATGGGCCACGGGGTCTCTTCCCGCTCGTCCCACTCGGCACCGGCCGGCCTGATCACGTCCGCGGCGAACCCGTGTACCCAGTCCCGCATCTCGCGGAGGTCGGGACCGGGCTCCAGGGAGAAGCCGCCCGCGGCGTCAGGTCCAGTGGTCATCATGCTCCTCGGGGATCCGGCACCAGGCGCATGTTACCGAAGAGTAGCACGAGTAAGTTACCGATAAGTAACAATAACGGCCAGTCCGGCCCGGCCCGCCATCCTGGTCGCGGGAGCCTCCCGGCCGGACCCGGGACCCCGACGTTACTCGGTGTCGTGGCGGTCCAGGAACTCGTAGACGTCAGACTCGTCCACCCCGGGGAAGCTTCCCGTCGGCAGGGCGGACAGGATGTGCGAGTGGGCCCGCGCCGACGGCCAGGCCATCCCCTCCCAGCGGGCGGCCAGGCTGGCGGGGGGCCGCTGGCAGCAGTCCCCGTCCGGGCAGCGCGACACCATCCGGGTGGTCGTGTCACGGCCGCGGAACCATCGCGAGTTCTCGTAGCCGGTGCCCAGGGTGATGGCGGAGCCGCGCTCCGCGCCCGTGTCCACGTGGGCCATGCACCAGAACGTCCCGGCCGGCGTATCCGAGTACTGGTAGTAGGGGGAGTAGCGGTCCGGCGCTCCGAACACCTGGCGCCCGGACCACTTGCGGCACATCCGCTGTCCCTCGATCGCACCGGTGGAGTCAGCCGGGAGGATCAGGCCGTCGTTCTCATAGGCCTTGTAGATGATGCCGCTCTCGTCGTTCTTGACGAAGTGGCAGGTCAGGTCCAGGTGATGGGTGGCGAGGTTGGTGAACCGGTGCGCCGCCATCTCGTAGGACACCGAGAACACATCCCGCAGGTCCTCCACGGACAGGTCCCTGGCTTCCATGGCCTCGCGCAGGAACCGTGAGGCCGACCGTTCCGGTACCAGCACGGCCGCGGCGAAATAGTTCGCTTCCACCCGCTGGCGGAGGAAGTCCGCGAAGTCCTGCGGGGCCGCGTGCCCGAGCACGAAGTGGCCGAGGGTCTGCAGCAGGATCGTCCGGGGCGTGTGCATGCCCATGGATTCCTGCTTCAGGTAGATCCGCCGGTGGCGCAGGTCGGTGACGGAGCGGACGGACCGCGGGAGATCCTGCGCGTACCGCACCGAGAAACCGTGATGGCCGACGATGGCCAGCAATGCCCCTTGCGACAGCGCCCCGCCCCGGTAGCTGACCGAGTCCAGCGCCTCCGCAGCCGTGTGCTCGATCTCGGCGAAGTAGTTGCCCCGCTCCCGCATCGCCTCACGCAGCCCCGCGTTGGCCAGCCGCGCCTCCTCCGGGGTGGCCGTCGGCCGGGTGCGCTGCCTGCGCAGTTCCGCGTACACCGCGACCAGGTGCTCGAGCACGTCGTTGGGCACGCGCGCGCCGACCTTCAGGTGCGGCAGCCCCAGGTCGGCGTACAGCGGGTCACGCTGCGCCTCCTCCACCGCGATCTCCAGCTGGGCCCGGCGGCTCGGCGGCTGGTGCCGCAGCAGTTCCTCGGCCGGCACGGACAGGGCCTTGGCCAGCGCGTCGATCAGCGACAGCTTCGGCTCGCGGCGGCCGTTTTCCAGCAGGGACAGCGCCGACGGGGCCCGGCCCACCCGGGCGCCGAGCTCGGCCAGCGTGTACCCGCGCGCCCGGCGCAGGTGCCGGAGCCGCTGCCCGAATGTCGCAAGGTCTAGACCACTTGCTGGAAATCCTGGCAGTTCTTTCTCCAAGAACTCTGTCACATCTTCATCCTAGATGAATTCTGTGCATTCTTCAGGACGTTTGGCCCTAGTTTTGCCCGCGGGCGGCCCACAGGCTCGTGAGTAACCACCCAGGGGACGGCAGGACGTCGGGAGGACCAGTGAACGAGAGTCGCCTCGAGGGCACAGCGAACGGCACGAGCAACGGGCATACGCCGAAGGCCCCGGTCAACGGGCCGCAGCAGCAAGCCGCAGGTCTCGCCCACCAGTGGGCCACCGACCCGCGCTGGCGCGGCACCGAACGCACCTACTCCGCAGCGGACGTCATCCGGCTGCGCGGATCCGTGCAGGAGGAACGCACCCTGTCCCGCCTCGGGGCCCAGCGGCTGTGGAGGCTGCTGCACGAGGAGGACTACATCGCCGCCCTGGGCGCGGTCACCGGGAACCAGGCGGTCCAGCAGGTGCGGGCCGGCCTCCAGGCCATCTACCTGTCCGGCTGGCAGGTCGCGGCGGACGCGAACCTGGCCGCCGAGACCTATCCTGACCAGAGCCTGTACCCGGTCAACTCGGTTCCCCAGGCCGTCCGGCGGATCAACAACGCGCTGATGCGCGCCGACCAGATCACGTGGGCCGAATCGGACGGCACGGACAGCCAGTACTGGCTCGCGCCGATCGTGGCCGATGCGGAAGCGGGCTTCGGCGGCGTGCTGAACGCGTTCGAGCTCATGAAGGCGATGATCGCGGCGGGCGCCGCGGGCGTGCACTGGGAAGACCAGCTCGCGTCGGAGAAGAAGTGCGGCCACCTCGGCGGGAAGGTTCTCATTCCCACGTCGCAGCACATCCGGACGCTCAACGCGGCCCGGCTGGCGGCCGATATCGCCGACGTCAGCACCCTGGTCATCGCCCGCACCGACGCCCACGCCGCGACCCTGATCACCAGCGATGTGGACGAGCGCGACCGGCCGTTCATCACCGGTGAGCGGACCGCCGAGGGCTTCTACCGGGTCCGCAACGGGATGGCCGCATGCGTGGCCCGCGGCCTGGCTTACGCCCCGTACTCTGACCTGCTCTGGATGGAAACGTCTACCCCCGATCTGGACGAGGCCCGCGAGTTCGCCGAGGCCATCAAGGCCAGGTACCCGGACCAGATGCTGGCCTACAACTGCTCGCCATCGTTCAACTGGCACCGTCACCTGGACGACGGCACGATCGAGAAGTTCCAGCGCGAGCTGGGCCAGATGGGCTACAAGTTCCAGTTCATCACGCTGGCCGGCTTCCACGCGCTGAACTACTCGATGTTCGACCTCGCGCAGGGCTACGCAGCCGAGGGCATGCCCGCCTACGTGCGGGTCCAGGACGCGGAGTTCGCGGCGGAGTCGCGGGGCTACACGGCCACCCGGCACCAGCGGGAAGTGGGCACCGGCTACTTCGACCTGGTCACGTCCGCGATCAGCCCGCAGGCGTCCACAACCGCGCTGCGCGGGTCAACGGAGAGCGAGCAGTTCGCCCCGGCGCACTGAGCACCCGTCCCGGGCCGCCGGGCCGGGCCGTACGGATCAGGCACTGCCGCCTGCCCCGCGCGGCCCGGCCCGCGCAGCCGCGGGGCCGGGCTACGAGAGCAGGCGCGTCTCGGTCGGGCGCCCGGGCGTCTCGTCCTCCTCGTCGGCGCGGTCGGCATCGCCGCCGCCGGCTCGCCGCCACCGGGACGGGACGAACACCGTGCAGATCATCAGCGTGCCCAGCAGGACCAGCACGCCGCTGACGAGCATGGCGCGGAATCCCGTGCCGTACCCCTCACCGCGCAGCGGGATGATCCGCACCGCGAGCTGGGCGTTCAGCCCGAGCAGCCCGGTCCAGGCCAGCATGACCACCCCGGGCAGCGCCGTGCTGAGCGGCGACACGGGAGCCACCATCAGGATGCCGAGAAACAACCCGACCAGCAGCAGGATCCCGAGGGCGCTGAGACCGCCGATGCTGGTCAGGCTGACGTCTCGCGCCGCCAGGCTGGTCATGTGCGCCACTCCCCAGCCGCCGCCGAAGAAGATCGCCGCCGCCAGGGCGGCCGCGAACGCTACGCCCAGCAAATGCCTCGGCACGTGATCACCACCTCCCCGCCGCCGGATTTATGCGCACCCCGGCGCAAAACTCTACTGGAAAGCCCCATCACCAGTAGCCAGGACCGCTATTCCCACCTGCCCCATCGCTCCCAGCCCGCCGCGGGCCGCAGGGCGGGAAGCCCGGCTGGATAGCACCCGGCACGGCGGGCCCCACCTGGCCCGCACGCCGGCACCTCCGGGCAGCCCACGTGGGGGAACGGTGCATGAACCCCGTCCCGCCCGGGAGCCGGGAATGGCCCGGGGGCCCACCCCGCGACAACACGAATGGTGACCAGAATGGCCAGGGGTAAAATGCCGGGCCAAGAATTACTGCGGCGGGGCTTATGCTGGCCCGGTACGGAAATGGCGCACTCGCGAATCCCCGGCCAGCGCGTTAATCCCGGGCCGGCGCGGCGGCCCCCGGGGGGCCACGTGCCCGCCCGGGTCACGGGCGAGCTAGGCGAGGGAGGTCTCACCGGTCAGCGTGCCCGGGGGATCATCCGCCAGGGGGGTCTCACCGGCCAGCGTGTCCGCGGCCGAGGGGTCGTCCGCCAGGGCGTCAACCGCCCCGGCCAGGTCCGCGAGCGCGGGGAGCGCGTCGAGCAGCGTGACCCTGCTGTCCGGCGGCAGCTTCCTGAGCGCCACGCTGAGCAGCCGCTCGTTGAGGCTTTTCCAGCGCAGCACGGCCGCCTCACCGGCCGGCGTGAGGTCGAGGCTGGCGGTCCGCCTGTCCCCCTCGCCCCCGGTCCGGGTTACCAGCTCGGACTGGCGCAGCGAGTTCGACAGCGTGGCCACCGAACTGGGCGCCAGCCGGAGCAGCCGGGCCAGCTGTCCCGGGCGTGAGCCCGGATTCTCGGCCATGCAGGACAGCATCTCCAGCTGGGCCACGGACAGCCCGTGTCCGGGATCGGCGGCCCGGGCGGCGCGGCGCATGGCCCGCCGGAGCCGGGAGACCGCGTCGGCGAGGTCCGCTGAGTGCACGTGAGTTCCCAGGAGTGAGGGCATAAAAATCGAGTATACCTATTGGCAAACTAGAGATACAGGCCTGCGCCGGCACCAGCGCGCAAACCTGCCGCGCGGGGCGGCAAATCGGCGGGAGCAGGCCGGAACCAGGCGCTCTGCGGACTATCCGCGTTCCGGCC
Source organism: uncultured Actinomycetes bacterium (assembly GCA_963720645.1). Taxonomy (GTDB): domain Bacteria; phylum Actinomycetota; class Actinomycetes; order Streptosporangiales; family Streptosporangiaceae; genus RYN-230. Next base: position 180,101 of record CAVRFX010000006.1, read on the forward strand.
ACCCGCCCGCCCGGCCGCGAATAGTGTGCGGTGATCTGCGGGACATGCCGGCCCGGTACTGGCCAGGAGGGCCTGCGGCAGACAGACTCGTCCCCGGGGGAAGTCCGAGCTACACCCTCGCGCGGCATCACGCTCGCCGGCCTCGCCGGCTGGCGCAGAAGGGACGCCGATGCAGGAACTGCGCATCGTCGCGGTGAGCGAGGACGGCAGTTACGCCGTGCTCGCGGTACCGGGGCGCGGCGGGCGCTTTTCGCTGCCGATCGACGACCGGCTGCGGATCGTCGCACGCGGGCAGTTCTCCCGGCTTGCTCAGTACGAGATCGAAGTGGAGAGTCCCTTGCGACCCAAGGAGATCCAGGACCGGATCCGTGCCGGAGAGACCGCGGAGGAGATTGCCGACGCCGCGGGCGTGCCCATCGAGCGGGTCCGCCGCTTCGAGGGCCCGGTACTGGCCGAGCGGGCGTACCGGGCGCAGGAGGCGCAGGGCGCATCCATCCGGCAGCCCGGGGACTCCGGTCCCGGGCCCCGCCTCGGCGACATCGTCGCCGAGCGCCTGGCCGCGCTCGGCGTGCCCGCCGAGGAAGCACAGTGGGACTCGCGCAAGCGGGGGGACAACAGCTGGCAGGTCCAGCTGATGTTCACGATCGGCGGGCGGCCGCTGATGGCGGAGTGGGTCTTCGACCCGCGGCGCCGCCACGTGACCCCGGCCGACGACGACGCCGCCCGGCTCTCGCTGCCCGAGGCTGATCTGGCCCAGCTGTCGCCCGGTCCCCGGGCCCCGGCCCGGGCTACGGTCACCCCGATCGGCAGCCGGCTGGCCGCTGCGCAACCGCCGGTCCCCGCGCAGGCGCGGCCCGAGCCGGCGCCCGCCCCCGAGCCCGCGGTGAGCCACGCGCGGGCCGCCGAAGTGCACCCGGCGCGCGCGGCCGAGGTTCCGGCCCGGGCCGCGGAGGCGCAGCCGCCGCGGGCCGCCGGGGCGCAGTCATCACCCGCCGGCGAGGCCCGGCCGGCGCGTGCCGCCGAGGCGCGCCCGGCGGCCGAACTGGCCGAGACATCACCGGAGGCAGGCAGCCAGGAAACGGCGGTGCCGCAGCGCGGCCGGGCCCGCAAGGCCGCCGGAGGCCGATCCAGGCGCTCATCCGTGCCGTCCTGGGATGAAATCATGTTCGGCACCTCGCGCCAGCCGGAGTAATGCGACGGCCCAGTTGCGCCGGCCCGGTTAAGCCGGCCCGGCGGGACTGCCTTTCCGGCTCTATCCTGGCCCGGGTTCGGCGGTTTAAGGCCCGCGCGGCCCGATTCTCTGGTTTATCTCCCCGTGATCCGCGTGACCGGATCGAGGCGCCCTCCGGACGGCGCGGAAGCACGCCGTGCAGCGCGATTAGTCATCTCCCGGTAATAAGTGGCAGTCACCGTGGGTAATCTCCGGCGCTGGGCCGGCGGAGGTGGTGCCATCCGCCGCCGCCCGCGCCGATTCGCCGTCTGTTCACGATCCGCACAAGGCAGCCCGGGGATCCGGCGCGGGAACACCTGCGCGCTCACCCGGCAGGGAGCCTTTTGCGTGGTGAATCCCGGGGCCGGAGCACGGCCCCTTCCGGCCCTGGCCCAGGCCGCCGCCGGACCCTCGCTCCGCACCCGGCGCCGGCTTCCCCGTCCTCACCCCGGCGCAACACCCGCCGGTCCCGGCGGCTCCTGGCCCCCGCGGGGGGCCGGACCGCGTACGATCGGCCAGCGTGAGCCGTGCACCGCAGACACGTGGGGACCGGGAAGCAGGCCGCCGGGCCCGGCGGGCCGTCCGGGCAGCTGCCGTCTTGCTGACCGCGGTTACCCTGGTCAGCGGCTGCGGCCTGGTCGGCGGCGCGACGACCATCCCGGCGGACGTCCCGAACCAGATGACCGTGACCAGCCAGGCGTTCAACGCGCATCTGTTCCCGCCGTCCTACACCTGCCACGGCCGGGGGCAGAGCCCGTCGCTGCACTGGTCCGGTGCCCCGCAGGGCACGAAATCACTCGCTCTTCTGGTCGACGACGCCTCGGCGCCGATCCAGCCCTATATCTACTGGATCGTGTTCGATATCGGATCGCAGACCACCGGGATCCAGACCGGGCAGGTTCCGCCGGGCGCGCGGCAGGCAGACAACAGCAAAGGAACCGATCGCTATGATCCGCCGTGCCCGGTGAATGGCCTCCACACGTACCGCTTTACCGTCTACGCCCTTAGTAGGTCGCTGTCGCTGCCTGAGGGTGTGGCCATGAAAACCGCCTGGAGCGCAATCGCACAAGCGGCCATCGCGCGCGGCAGGCTGCAGACAACCGCCAGTCCGTAATCGGCCGATCGCAACGGGTAAACGGACTTGGCAAAAAAATCCCTAAACGCATGACACCGCCCATACGGTCCGCCAGACTGACTGATCAGTAGCTCAGCCTTGGATGGATATCGAGGCGCTAGCGATACAGGGGAAGGCCCGCGTGATGGCCGCGTTGGCCTCGCTGGCGCCGCCCATACGGCCATGGCTTGTTGGGTGGTGCAATGCTTCTGCTCGTGATCGGCGTCGTCGCCGTTATCATCGCGGTCCTCGTCGCGGTTTTCCTCGTGACGCGGCGTCGTGGTGAAGATGACGAGCCAGGCGGGCGGCAAACCGTCCGGGACCGGCTGCACGGCCGGGCCCGCGATACCCGCTGGAGCACCGACCCGCGCATGGCCCGTAAACCGGCCGGGCGCAGTACCGGGCTGTCCCGGCGCCCTGCCGGGGAGCCACGCGGCTACGGAGGCCCGGACCGGGGATACGAGCCAGGCTTCGACCAGTCCCGCGGCTACGAGCCCTCGCCCCGCGGCTACGGTCAGCGTCCCGCCCGGGGCCGTGAGGGGCAGCCCACCGAGCGCCTCCACCCCGCCCGCCGGGACGGGCGCTACCAGGACGCGCCCGAGCCCGTCGGCGCCCGGGCCCCCCGGGGTGCCGCGGCGTCCCGCCGGCCGTCCGCAGGCACGGACACCGGTCCCGGGCCCGCGCTTTACGACACCGGGCCCGGCGCCGCCACGCGCCTCAACGCCGACCCGGATCTGGCGGATTCTGACGTCTTCCCGCGGGTCCGGGCGGACATCCCGGAGACGGAGGCCAGGGCGGCCCGGCCGAAGAATCAGGCCAAGGGCCGCGGCCGGCCGTCCCGCAGCCGGCACGACGACGATGACGATGACTGGCCGAGCACGGAGTGGGACAAGCTCTCCGACGAGCAGTACTGGGCTGAGCTGTCCGCCGACAAGCCGCTCGCGACCACGGCCCGCAGCGCCCAGCCCAGCACCGCTCCCCCGGCGGCCAAGCCCTCCCCGGCGGCCCAGCCGGCCCGGGCCGGGGCCCAGCCGCCAGCCTCCGGGCGCGCGGCCACACGGCCTGCTGCCACCCCGGAGGCCGGCCTGGACGCCGGCGGCCACCGCCAGCCCGCCGACCGCCGCGGGCGGACGGGCAGCGGTCCCGCCACCCCCCGGCGGCCGGATGGCGCGGATACCGATCCGGGCCGCCCGGGCCTGCCTGGCCGGCTTCCGGCCGGGGCAGCCCAGGCCACCGAGCGGCTGCCGGCCAGGAACCCCCACCAGCCTGCCGACCCGCTGACCAGCGCCGCTCCGTTCATGCCCGCACCCCCGGTCCCGCCCGTGGCGCAGCCGACCGCCCGTGGCCAGGCCGCCCGTGGCCAGGCCGCCCGTGGCCAGGCCGCCCGTGCCCACGCCGACGACGACCCGCTGACCAGCCCCACCTTCGCCCGCGGCGGGGCGGCAGACGACAGCAGGTCTTACCGGGCCCCCAGGCGCAGCGCGGCTCCGGCGCCAGGCGGCAGTTCCCCCGGCCTGCCCCGGACGGGTGCTGCTGATGAGCTCACTGGCGGCTACCCCGGGCCGGGCGGCAGCCCCGCGTACCCGGCCGCGCCGGACGGCTATTCCCGCCCGGCGGGCGCCTATCCCTCCAGCTACCCCGGCACCTCCGGCGGGTATCCGGCAGCCCGGCCGGGAGAGCTACACCGGCCCGTCCCGCGCGCACGGCAGCTACCCCGGCCAGGCCGGGGACAGCTACCCGGGCCCGGCCGCCGGATACGAGGCCTACCCGGGAGGTTCCGGCGCGAGCCGGGATTACCCCGCCTCCGGCGGACGGCACGGTTACCCGGCCGGCCAGGCTGACCGGACCGACCCGGGCGCCGCCCGGACCGACCCGGGCGCCGCCTGGACCGACCCAGGCGCGGCCCGGACCGACCCGGGCGCCCCGCGACGCAGCCCGGGCCGGCGGCGCAGCACCCCGGCCCGCCAGGCCCAGGCCCAGGGCAGTCAGGCCCAGCCCCAGGCCCCGGGCTGGGGCAGCGACCGCGGCGCCCCGGCCGAGGCCCCGTCGACGCAGGCCGGGATGGGCAACCCGTACGGCAGCTATGTGGACACGTCCCCGCCCGCCCCCGCCTCCCCGGCACCACGGGCAGCGGCCGCCGCACCGCAGGCTCCGGCGCACACCGCACCCCCGGCTCCGCCGCGCACCGGGCCGCAGGCTCCGGCGAGCGGTAACAGCTACCCCGGCTACACGACCGGCCCGACGCCGGCCTACTCCGACCCGTACCGGCCCGGCCCGGCCGGATACGCCGCCGGCAGCCCGCAGACGGCCGCTGACGGCCGGGCGGATCAGGGCACCACCTGGTACCCCGCGCCGCCTGCGGCGCCAGGCCGCACCCCCGCCGGCCAGCGCGTACCCCTATCAGCCCGATCCCGCATACCCGGCCTCCGCCGAGCACGGCACCCAGCCCGGCCAGGCCGGGTATCCCGGCACGTCACCGGCCGGAACCCGGGGTGACACCCGGTACCGGAACGGGCAGACTGAGGACCCATACGCCCCCGGCGGGTACAGCGGATATCACTCCCGTCAGGGTTGACAAACCCACCCCGCGCGCCGCGACAATGTGCCGACCGACGCTAGGCAGGGGAAATGCTGGACGGAACCCGGGATCACGCACGCAGTTATCATCTGCACCGGCTGGCCACAGCCCTTGACACCAAGGGCCTGCACGCGTCGGTGAAGACCACGTACCCGGCCGCGCTGCACATCTTCATCCCGGGCGCGACCATGCTCGCGGAGAGCATCGACTGCACCCCCGGCACAGACGGGAAGGGCCGCCTCCGCTGGTACTACCGCTGGTCGTGGGGTGAGCTGCTGCACGACGCGGAAGATCCCTCCGCGGCGGCGGCGAAGATCGCCGAGGTGCTGTCCTCCCGGTGACAGCTGCCTTCCCGGCAGGCAGCCAGCACTGACCATCGGTCACGGGGCACCGGGCGCGGCGTATTCCAGCTCGATCGCATGCCGGAAGGCGATCCCGCCGCCTGATTGCGCGGGCAGCCAGGGTTTGATCTTCCTGACCTCGTCGGCGAAGTCCCGGTGCACGGCCACGATGTCCATGCCGCGGCGCTGATAGAAGCCGATCGCCCGGATGTTGTCGTTCCCGGTCGTGAGCCACAGGCGCTGGGCGGCCTGCCGGGCGCGCCGCTGCGCCTCCGCGAGCAGGGCCGTCCCGGTCCCCCGCCCTTCGGCCAGGCTGTTGAGGGTGATGACCTCCAGGCCGCCCGCCTGCACGCGGTAGGTCAGCACGCCCAGACGGGTCCCGCCGGGCTCCTGGTCGGCCACCAGGCCGGTCAGCCGCGGCACGTCGTGCACGCCGGACAGGGTGACGACCGGCAGCCCCCAGGCGGCGGTGACAACCTCCGCCAGCCAGCCCCGGTCGCCGTCGGCCAGGTCCCGGACCGCGGGCCCGGACGGGCGGGGCCACAGGTCCGCGAGAGCCACCCCGGCCCCGGCGAGCATCCGGCGCAGCAACGGCAGCGACAGGCCCACCACCGCGCTCCAGTCGCCGTCGATGCCCTCGACGAACGGGGCGCCGAAGCCATCGATGCTGAACGCCCCGGCCATCTGGCCTGGTTCACCGGTGGCCACGTAGTCGGCGATCTCCTGCTCCCCCGGCGTGCCGAAGCGCACCAGGGTACTGGCCGCCGCGATCGTGCGCTGGCCCGACCTGGTGTCGATCAGGCAGTGGCCGGTGTGCAGCGTCCCCTGCTGCCCGGACATCCGCCGCCATAGTGCCGCCGCGGCCTGGGGAGAGACGGGCTTGCCCACCGCGGCGCCGTCCAGGTCGAGCAGGGAATCGCAGCCCAGCACGAGATCTCCCGGATGCCGCCCGGCCACCGCCGACGCCTTGCGCTCGGCCAGCGTGCACACGGCACTCGCCGTGCCGGCCGTCATCTCGAAGCCCTCGTCCACCCCGCTGGCGTCGACGACCGGGGCGAATCCGGCATCACGGAGCAGCCGGCGCCGGGCCGGGGAGCGGGACGCCAGGACCAGGCGGGGAGTTCTTGCCGTCATCAGGCCAGGATTGCGCAAAGTCCCCATCAATATCCTGGCTACGGCCGGGCCCACAGCCCTACGGTCCTTACCGTGGGTCAGCATGTCACTACAGCATTAGCGGTACCCGTGGTCGCCGCGCCCCCGGCCGCGGCGCCGCCCCGGCCGGCCCTCCAGCCCCCCGCGGGACGGCCTGCCGGCCGTTCCTGGCGGCAGGCTGTCCTGCCGTGGTGGCCACCGGCGTGTGCGGCGCTGGTCACCCTCGCGGTCACCCTGTGGAAGATCCAGGTGCCGTCCTTCTGGCGGGACGAGGGTGCGACCCAGTCCGCCACCCAGCGGTCCTTCACCGACCTGATCGCCATGCTCGGTCACGTGGACGCGGTGCATGGCGCCTACTACCTGCTGATGTGGCTCGAGGTGCGGCTGGCCGGCCACGGCGAGCTGGCCCTGCGGCTGCCCTCGGTCCTGGCCATGGCCGCGACAGCGGCGCTGATCACCGTGACCGGCAGGCGGCTGGTGTCGCAGCGGGCCGGGCTGGCCGCCGGGCTCACGTTCGCCGCGCTGCCCGCGGTCAGCTGGTTCGCCCAGGACGCGCGGCCGTTCGCGCTGGAGACCGCGGCCGCCGCGGCGGCCAGCTACCTCCTGGTCCGGCTGGCCGAGGACGGCGCCCGGCGGCACTGGGCGCGCTGGTACGCGGCCAGCCTGGTCGCCCTGGGGCTGGCCAACGTGTTCGGCCTGCTGCTCATCCCGGCGCACGCCGTGGCCCTCGCGGCCTGGCCGCCTGCGGGCCGCCGGCGGGCTGTCACCCGCCGTTGGGCGCGGGCGGTCATCGCCGCCTGCGTGGCGCTGCTGCCGCTGCTGGTGGCGGCCTGGGCGCAGCGGGCCCAGGTGGGGTGGCTGCGCCCGCCGGGCGCCTCGGCCGCGCTGGCTACCGGTCGGCTGGTCGGCTCCGCGCCGTTGCTGCTGGCCGCGGCGGTCCTGGCCGGGACCGGGCTGGCCTATGCGGCGCTGGGCCGCCGTCTGGGGACCGACTGGCCGGCGCGGCTGCCCATGCTGTGCCTGCCCTGGCTGGCCGGGCCTCCGGTGATCTTGTTCGTGACGTCGCAGTTCCAGCCGGCCTACACGTTCCGCTACATCATGTTCTGCGTGCCCGCGGCCGCCCTGCTGATCGGCACCGGCCTGGCCGCGGCCGGGCGGGTGACCACGGCCGCCGGGCTCGCCCTGCTCCTGCTGCTCGCCCTGCCCGCGCAGCTCGGTGAGCGCGGGCCGGCCACGCCGACGACATCCGTGCCCTGGATCAGATCGTGGCCCGGTATGAGCGGCCCGGGGATGCCGTCCTCTACCCGCAGGGCGCCGGGACACGGTCGTTCGCGGCCGCCTACCCCTTCGGCCTCGCCCACCTGCGTGACGTCATGCTGGGCGAGTCGGCCGCACAGTCGGACACGATCGCTGGGACGGACGCCCCGCCGCAGGTGGTGCGCGGCCGGCTAGCCGGGGTCCGCCGGGTCTGGGTGATCGAGAACAACGTGCCGGCGCCGCTGCGGCCCGCCCAGCTCCGCGGGCAGCCGTTCCGGCTGGCGCGCCACTGGCAGGTCAGCGTCTCCTGGCTGGGCCTGTACGAGTTCCGGCCGTGACCTCCGCCGGGGATGATTCCGCCAGCCGGGCGTGCAGCCGTTCCCTGACCTCTTCGGGCGTATAGGCCCGGCGGCGCCGCTCGGCCCGGACGATCACCGCACCCGTGGCGGCCACGCCCGCCAGGCCTGCCAATCCCGCTACTTTCCACCAGCGCACGTGCCTAGGCTACGACCGTGCCGACCACCACCGCGCGTATCACGCTGAACCAGGCCCTGGAACTGACCCGGACCGGCGACATCTGGCTGTTCCGGGGGCACACTCTGGCCGACCGGGCGATCCGCGTCGGCACGAACAGCCCGGTGAATCACGTCGGCATGTCGGTGGTGATCGAGGACCTGCCCCCGCTGATGTGGCACGCGGAGCTGGGCCGCTCGCTGGAAGATATCTGGTCGGGGAACCGGCACCGCGGCGTCCAGCTGCATGACCTGCGGTCCGCCGTGGAGATCTGGACGGGCCGGTACAGCCAGGACGCCTGGCTGCGCCAGCTGGAGCATCCGGAGCTGCCCGGGATGGAGGATGCGCTGCTGCGCACGATCGCCCGGCTGGACGGCACCCCGTTCCCCAGCACGGCCCGCCTGGCCAGCCGGTGGCTCCTGGGCCGGGTGCCCCGGCTGCCCTGGAGGCGGCCCGCCTCCCGGCCCGGCGCGCACCCCGCCGCCGCATCCCCGGCCGGCCCGGACGCGGTCCCCGCGGGGCCGGACCGGGCCCTGGAGAGCGCGTACTGCGCGGAGGTCGTGGCGGCCACGTACCAGGCCATGGGCCTGCTGTCCGGCCGGCGAGATCCGCAGTGGTATGACCCCGGCCGGTTCTGGAGCGGCGACGAGCTGGACCTGGAGGCCGGGGCCCGGCTGGGCGGCGAGATCGCGGTGGAGGTCCCGCCCCGCGGCCACCGTGACTGACCCGGGCATCCGCGCGGGCTAGGGCCGTTCACCCCCCGGCTGGCCGGGGGCTACGTGACCATGTCGTCCGCCGACGCGGCCAGGACCGGGCGCGGCGCCCCGTCGTCCCAGGACCAGGTGTTGCGGAACCACGCGGTCGGCAGGACGTGCAGGGTGGCCTGCCCGGACCGGTGTTGGTCACCGAGATCTGCATCAGCAGGTCATCCGGGCCCGCCTGGGCGTAATGAACCTCGGTAACCCCGTACCAAGGAGCACCGTCGCGGCCAAGGCGCCAGACCTCAAGCGGGTACGCCATCGCCTGGTGGGAGTGAGATAAGCAGCGGCCCCAGCCACCCGGGGGGTGGCTGGGGCCGCTGGCTATGCGGCCGCCGCCGGCGCGGGCCCGGCGTTGCCGTCAGCCGCCGGGGCCGCGCCGCACGGTGCGGCCAGGGGGCCGCTACCAGTAATGGCGGCGCGGGCCCACGGCGTGCCCGAGCGAGCCGAGCAGCAGCAGGATGAGGCCGACCACCAGGACGATGATCCCGAGGGTCCACAGGATCGCGACCTTGAGCAGGAAGCCGAGCAAGAGCAGGACGATGCCGACGATGATCATGAGATCTCCTAGGAGGGGTTATCCGATGCGAGCGAATGCTCTGGGTTTTCCAGCCGGGCGCTGCCAGGTGGAGCGACCCCGACGCAATGGCGGAGCCGGTCAATGACGAGCGCCGGCGTTCCGGACAACCGCGGGATTCTCGGCGGTTCCGTGACGGCCATTCCAGTATGCCGCAACCGGCGCGGCGTGCAAATCCTCATCGCCGCCCTGCCGCATTCCGGACCACATCCGCCGAGACGGCGGCGAGTTTGCGGCGCTCCGACCTGGCTTGCGCACGGAGCTTCTCGTACGCCTCGCGGGCGGACAGGCCGTCCCGCCCGATCAGCACGCCTTTCGCCTGCTCGATCACCGCCCGCGAATTCAGTGCGGACTGCAGCTGGGCAGCCAGCTCCGACTGTTCCTGGCCCTGCATCATGCTGGCGATCAGCAGCGCCGCCAGGTCGGTGAAGGCCAGCAGGGCCAGCTCGCCCTCGGCGGACCAGGGGTGCCGGTCTTCCGAGAGCACGGCCACCACCCCCACCGCGTCCTGGTTGTACGGCAGCGGGCTGGCCAGCACCGCGCGCACGCCGCGCTCCACGGCCGCGGCGCAGAACAGGGGCCAGCGCGCCTCGCTGGTCAGGTCTTCCGCCCCGATGAGCTCCTTGTCCTCGAACGCGGCGATGCACGGTCCCTCACGGTGGCGGATCTGGAGTTCTTCCAGGTGCGCCAGCCGCTCGTCGGACACCGCGACGTTACGCAGATGGTGGTCGGCGTCGGCGAGCATCAGGCCGGCCCCGTCCACGTCGAAGATCGCATGGGTGGAGCGGACGATCTCGTGCATCGCGTCCTCCACCTTCATCTCGCCGAACCGCAGCCTGCCGAGCTCGGCCATGGCCGAGCTGACGTCCTGCATGTTCACTGTCATGGGTGGTCCTCCTGCGGCCTAGACCTCGGCGGGCCACGAGCCCCAGCGCAGTGCGGGCTCGGGCAGCTCCGGGGGCTCGGCGAACGCGGGCGGGTGGTCGAAGTCGAGCATGTCGAGCGGCGGAACCGCGGCCGCGTCCCGCGCGGTCAGCGGGGGCAGGTTCCACTTCTGCTCGATCAGCTTCAGCACGGACGTGTGATCGAAGACCTGTGAGGACACGTAGCCCCGGCGGGCGTAGGGCGAGACAATCACCGCCGGGACCCGGAAGCCGTAGCGGTCGTAGTGCTTCGGCCCCGCGTCCAGCTTCTGGGCGTTCTTCACGTAGCTGGGGAACAGCGCTCCCATGACCGCGTGGATCCAGGTCCGGCGGCTGAACACGCTGCGGGCCAGCACCTCGTCCGGCTCCACGGCAGGCGGCGGCGGGACGTGATCGTAGTAGCCGCCGTGCTCGTCGTAGAACCAGATCAGCAGGGTGCTGGGCCATCCCTTGCCGTGCATGACCCGCTTGATGACCTCCGAGGCGAAGCTCTCGCCCTTCTGGATGTCCTGCGGATTTTCCTCGGAGTACACCTTGAAGTCGGGATCCACGAGGCTGACCGCAGGCAGCGTGCCGTTGTCAGCGTCGGTGAAGAATTGATCCGTGCCCCGCACGTGCCGCATGTAGCGGCCGAGGCCGATCGGGTAGATGTCCGCGGTGAACTGCATGTCCTTGCCCAGCTGGGCCAGCGAGGCCGGGTTCAGCGCCCGGAGCGAGCGCAGCCGGCGCTGCAGCATCCGGCGCCGGTGCCGCAGCGCCGACCGCAGGCCGGTCTTGCCCCCGGCCAGCGGGTGGTAGTTCACCCACGAGACGCCGTTCTTGCTGAGCAGGTCGAAGATGGTCCCGTGCGCCGGGTAGTCGGCCATGTTCATCGGCAGGTCGTCGACGAGCCCGTTCGCGGTCCCGGAGATCAGGAACCGGCGGTTGGGGAACGTGGGCCCCAGGCAGGAGGAGAACCACCGGTCCGCCAGCGGGAACGTCCGGGCCAGGCCGTAATAGAAGGGCAGGTCCTGCTCGGTCCAGTAGCCCATGGCCCGGGTGGGATCCTTGTCCGGCATGAGCTGCTGGGTCGCGGTGACGAAGCCGTCGAGCTTGCCGTCGGCCCACTGCAGGTGGGTGGCGTGCCAGCTCTGCGACGGCGACTCGGGGATCTGGGCTGTGCTGGCCAGGTGGTGGGCCGGGACCGCTTCGCCCTGCGCCCCGGTGTTGGAGACCTCCGGCTGGCCGTCCGGGCCGAGCGGGAACCCCTCGCCCCGGCCGGTGAGCATGCCGAGGTAGTTGTCGTAGGAGTGGTTCTCCATCATCAGCACGACGATGTGCTTGATCTGGGGCAGCAGGTCGGTCCCCGCGGGCTGGCCCGGCGCCGGGAGCTGGCCGGCACCGTAATCGGAAATGCGGCGGGAGACCCGCTTCAGCTCACGCTGTTCGAGCCGGTTCCACACGTTCACGCCACCTTCGGTTGATGACCGCATTGCCTGCGGCGCTGCTGGCTGGCGCGGTCTCGGCGCGGCAGCCTGCCCCCCACTACCCAAGCGATGGCGCCCCATTCACCACGACCCCTGCCGCATGCAAACACAAGGCAAAGCCGGAGTTTTCCTTCAGGAAGCCGCGCGGGCAGGCTACCAGGGCCAGGCGACGGGATCGCAGGCCGGCGGGACCGGGCGGCCCGGCGGCCAGACCTGCCGTACTACCAGGTCCAGCGGCGCTACCGGGGCACCCGGACCAGCAGCCGGCCAGGCTGCACGGCCACCACCAGCTCGCGGGTGGTGCCCATGACCTCGCCGTCGAGTTCCCACAACTGGGGACGGTCGAGCTGGACCCGCAGCTCATGGAACACGGTCCGGGCGACCCGGCCGGTCCGTTCGCGCCGCAGCATCACGTCGGCCGTGAGGGCCAGCCAGCCGGACCAGCCCCGGGCGGTCAGCACCATGAGATCGAGCAACCCGTCGTCCGGCTCGGCCCCCGGCAGCAGGGACACCCCGCCCTGCAGGGCGCCCACGTTGCCGACGATGATGCCGCTGGCCCGGCGGCGCAGCACCCGCCCCCCGTCGGCGCGCAGCGTGGCGCGGACCGGGCGCGCGCGCAGATGACGCAACGCGGACAGCGCGTAGGCCATCCAGCCCAGCTTCTTTTTCAGTGGCTCGCCGGTGCTGTCCAGCAGCATCGCGTCGAAACCGATCCCGGCCATGGCCACGAACGGCCGCCCGTTGGCGCTGCCCACGTCGAGCCGCCGGTCCTGCCCGTCCAGCGCGACCGCGAGCGCCTGGTCCGGGGCCAGCGGCAGGCCGAGGTTGCGCGCGAGCAGGTTGCCGGTGCCGGCCGGCAGCACGGCCAGCGGGACACCGCTGCCCGCCACTCCTTCGGCGCACGCCGTGACGGTCCCGTCGCCCCCGCTGGCCAGCACGACGTCCACGTGCTGCGCCACCGCGGCCTCCGCCTGCCCGCGCCCGGTGTCCTCCGGGGTCGTCTCCAGCCAGAGCGGCTCGCTCCAGCCCTGCGCGGCCATGGCCTCGCAGACCTCAGCCCGGAACCGCTCACCATCGGGATGTTTGGTGGGATTGACCACCACAGCTGCACGCATGGTCCTACATCGCCTCAGGCCGCATGCCGCTGAACTGTACTAGTCCGGGGGACGATCCCCCTGGACCCCCTGCCAATCGCAGGCTCGGCGGGAACACGCCTGCGGCGCGCCCCGCCTCGCCGGCGATTCGGCTGTGGTAGCCGTCCGCGCTACCTCAACCTCGCCCTGGTGGCCGTCCGCGCTCCGCTAACTCCGCCGTGGTGGCCGTCCGCGCTCCGCTAACTCCGCCGTGGTGGCCGTCCCGGCTCCCCTAACCTCGCCCTGGCCGGCGTCCCCGGCCTCCCGAAGGCCGCCGTGGTGGCCGGCCCGCTAACCCCCGGCGTCGGGGCCGGTCCGGCCGCCTTCGGGCCGGCGGGTGTGCGGCGCCGGGGCCTGCGGCCCCGTGTACTGTTGCGGCGTGGTGACAGCGCCGACATCGACCACAGCCGGCCTCCGCCGGCAGGGAAGCCTGGACGTGCTGGCCTGGCCGTCGCTGGACGCCCTGGGCGTGGACGCGTTCGTGACGACGCGTCACGGGGGTGTCTCGGCCGGGCCCTACGCCACCCTCAACCTGGGCCTGCACGTCGGTGACACCGAGGCCGACGTGCTGGTGAACCGGCGGCGGGTGGCGGCGGCCCTCGGCGCCGACCTGGGCGACTTCGTCTTCTGCAACCAGGTGCACGGCCGGCGGGTCGCGGTCGTGTCCGCGGCCGACCGGGGACGCGGCGCGCTCCGCCTCGGCGACGCTGTCGCGGTCACGGACGCGCTGGTGACCACCGACCCGGGCACGGTCCTGGCCATCCTCGTCGCCGACTGCGTGCCGATCATCCTGGCCGACCCGCAGGCCGGGGTGCTGGCCTGCGTGCACGCGGGCTGGCGCGGGACGGTGGCCGGAGTGACCGGCGCCGCGCTGCATGCGATGCAGGGGCTCGGCGCCCGGCCGGAGCGGATCCGTGCGGCGATCGGCCCGGCCGTCGCGGCGGACCGCTACCAGGTGGGCCCCGAGGTGATGGCGGCGGCGGACCGCTACTTTGGCGGGAATACCGGCGCGATCATGCACCCCGACGGTGCCGGGCGATGGCTGCTCGACCTGCCCGCGGCCAACCGGCGCGTGATCCGCGAGTCCGGGGTGCCGGACGGCCAGATCTCCGGCAGCGGCCTGAGCACGGCCAGCCGGGCCGGCGGCCCGGGCCCGGACGGCCGGGGCATGAACCACCAGGGCCCGGAGTTGTTCTTCAGCGACCGGGCGGCCCGGCCCTGCGGCCGGTTCGCCGCGATCGCCCGCCTCAGGCCCAGGGAGGACGCGTGACCAGCCCGCCGTTCCGGTACGAGGGGTACCAGATCGATCCGGGTCCCGGGCGGCTGACCTGCCGGTACTCGCTGGGTGACCGCAAGTTCAGCGAGGTGGTCACGGTGACCGCTGATCCGGGCCGCTGGGACCGCGAGGAAGTGCGTCAGGCGGCACGGCTGGTGTTCCTGCTGGCCGGCGTGTCCTACTACAAGACAGCCGCCCCACCGGTCATCGACCTGGGCGGCACCGCGGTCACCGAAACCGAGCGGGCGTTCCTGCGGTCGTTCTACACCGAGGGCCTGGGCGAGTACGCCTACCGGAACGGGCTGGACCTGTCGGGCCTGCGCATCGAGGGCCCGTCCCGGCCCGGGACCGGGCCGGCGCGGCCCGCCGGCCGGCCGGGGAACCCGGCCGCCCGCTGGTGCCATTCGGCGGCGGCATCGACTCGATCGTGACCGTCGAGATGGTCCGTGAGCGAGCCGAGCCCGCGCTGTTCGTCGTGAGCCGGCCCGGGGACCGGTTCGAGGCCATCGAACGGCCCGCGGCCGTCACCGGGCTGCCGGTCCTGCGCGCCGAGCGCGAGATCGACCCGCAGCTGCTGCGTTCGCGTGAGCTGGGCTTCCTCAACGGCCACATACCGGTGACCGGCATCATCTCGGCCATCGCCGTGCTGGCCGCGGCGCTCGACGGCCGGGACGCCGTGGTCATGTCGAACGAGTGGTCCGCGTCCATCCCGACGCTGGAAGTGGACGGCGTGCCGGTCAACCACCAGTACTCCAAGAGCGGGACGTTCGAGGCGGCCTTCCGCAGCGTGCTGGCCGGCTCCTCGGCCCGGACTTCGAGTACTTCTCCGCGCTGCGCCCGTTCAGCGAACTGTGGGTGGCCCGGCGGTTCGCCGCGCTGACCCAGTACCACGACACGTTCCGCAGCTGTAACCGCGCATTCCACATCGACACGTCACGCCGGCTTGACCACTGGTGCGGCCGCTGTGACAAGTGCTGCTTCATCGACCTGATCCTGGCTCCGTTCCTGCCCGCCCCGGAGCTGGAGCGGATCTTCGGCGGTCACGAGCCGCTGGCTGACAGCGACATGGCTGCCAGCAGCGACCACGAGCCACTCGCCGACAAGTTCCGGTCCCTGCTCGGCACCACCCCCACGAGCAAGCCGTTCGAATGCGTGGGCGAGGTCGGTGAATGCCGCGCTGCGGCGCTGCTCGCCGCGCAGCGGCCCGACCGGGCCGGCACCAAGCTGCTCCAGGTGCTGGCCGCGGAGCTGGACGGGCTGCCGCAGCTGTCCGCGCCCGCGGAGCTGCTCCGCCCGCTCGGCCCCCACTTCATCCCCGATGCCTATGCGCCCGACGATCTCCTGGTCTGACCTGCGGGCCGGGCCCGCCGGCGAGCAGCGCGGCGGCCCCGGTAGCGAGCTGGGCAGCGGCCAGGTTGGCCTGTGGGGCCTCGGCGTGGAGGGCCTGGCCAACCTCCGGGCGCTCACCTCCCTCGGCCGCCATCCCGTGCTCGTCGACGACCATCCGCCGGCCGGCGGGGCGGACGGGCACCCGGTCCTCGCCACGGCCAGCGGGGGCCTGGCCGCCCTGGCCGCCTGCGCGGTCGTGATCAAGTCGCCGGGCATCAGCCGGTACCGCGACGACCTGCGGCAGCTGGAGGCGCGCGGCATCCCGGTCGTGGGCGGCCTGGGGCTGTGGCTCCAGGACGCTCCCCGGGACCGGGTGCTGTGCATCACCGGGACCAAGGGCAAGAGCAGCACGACGGCCATCGCCGGCCACCTGCTCACCCGGTGGGGCTACCGGTGCATGGTCGGCGGGAACATCGGCCAGCCGCCGTGGGAACCCGCCCAGGCCAGCCTGCCCTACGACTACTGGGTGATCGAGACCTCCAGCTACCAGGCCACCGACCTGGGCTGCTCGCCCCCGGTCGTCGCGGTGACCTCGCTGCACCCCGATCACCTGCCCTGGCACCAGGGGGTCGAGAACTACTACCGGGACAAGCTGTCCGCGTGCTCCCAGCCGGGCGCGGACCTGACCGTGGCTAACGGCGACAGCAGCCTGCTGCGGGACCGGGTGGCGCAGCTCGGCCCGCGGGTGGAGTGGGTGCACGCCGATGACGACCCGGACGCGGACTGGATGGGCCCGCTCGGCCTGCTGGGCGCGCACAGCCGGCGCAACGCCCTGATCGCCCGGGCCTGCCTGCGCGCGCTGGGCGTGCCGCAGGCCAGTGACACGGCGGCGCTGCGGGAGGCGGCGACCGGATTCCAGCCGCTCACCAGCCGCGCTGCAGGCCATCGGCACGGTGGCGGCGTCACGTTCGTGGACGACAGCCTGTCCACCAACGTGCTGCCCACGCTGGCGGCGCTGGACGCGTTCCCGGGCCGCCGGGTGGCCCTGATCGCCGGCGGCCAGGACCGCGGGATCGACTACGCGCCGCTGGCCGCCGGGCTCGCCGACCGCCCCACGCCCACGCTCGTGCTGACCGTCCCGGACAGCGGCCCGCGCATCGCGGCCGCGATCGAGGCCGCGCATCCGGGCAAGGCCGAGGTGATGCTCCTGCCCGGATCTGGATGCGGCCGTGCAGCGGGGCTTCGCCTGGGCCCGCCCGGACGGGGTGGTGCTGCTCTCCCCCGCCGCGCCCAGCTTCGGCCGGTTCCGCGACTACCGGGACCGGGGCGATGCGTTCGCCCGGGCCATGCGCGCCTGCTCCGCCGGGTAGTCCCGGTGCCGCACGGCCATCCGCGGGCGCTCCCGCCGGCCCTGCTCCGCGACCTCACCGCCGTGGTCGGCGGCCCGCACGTGCTGACCGGCGATGCGGCGGCGGGCTACGCGGTGGACTGGACGGGCCGCTTCCGGGGCGACCCGCCCGCCGTCGTGCGGCCGCGGGACACCGAGCAGGTCGCTGCGGTGCTGGCGCTGTGTTCCGGGGCCGGGCGTGCCGGTGGTTCCGCAGGGCGGCAACACCGGCCTGGTCGGCGGGGGTGTCCCGGTCCACGGGGAGGTCGTGCTCAGCCTGGCCCGGCTGGACCGGCTCGGCCCGCCCGACCTGGACGCGGCGCAGGTGACCGCCGGGGCGGGGGTGACGCTCAGCAGGTCGCGGGCGGCCGCGCCCGGGCTGGACCTCGGGGTCCTGATCGCCAGCCGGGACAGCGCGACCGTGGGCGGCGCAGTCGCCGACCAACGCGGGCGGGCTGCGGGTGCTCCGCTACGGGCCGATGCGCGCCCAGCTGCGCGGCCTCGAGGCCGTGCTGTCCGACGGCACGGTCGTGTCCCACCTGTCCGGCCTGGTCAAGGACAACACCGGCTACGACTACCCGTCGCTGCTGGCCGGGTCGGAAGGCACCCTCGCCGTCATCACCCAGGCCCGGCTGCGGCTGGTCCCCCGGCCCCGGGACCTGGTCACCGTCGCTCGTGCGGGACTCCCGGCCTGGCCGAGCTGCACAGCGTCGGCGCGGCTGGCCGCCGCCAGGGGTCCCGGGCCTGCTCTCGGCCGAGTTCTTCACCCAGGCCGGGCTGGACGTGCTCGCCAGCCAGGCCGGCCTGGCCCCGCCGCTGGCCGTCCGCGCCCCGGCGTATCTCCTGCTGGAGGCGGCACGGCCCGGGCGCGCTGGATGACCTGGCCGCCGTGGCCGGGGACCGGCCCGCCGCGGTGGCGCAGTCGGCGGCGGACCGGGCCCGGCTGTGGGCCTACCGGGAACGCCAGCCGGAGGCGGCCGGGTTCCTCGGCCAGCCCCTCAAGCTGGACGTGTCGGTGCCCGCCGGGCACTGGGCCGAGCTGGCGGGCCGGGTGCCGCCGGCGTCGTGGCCGGCGCTGACCCGGGCGCCACGGTGATCACTTTCGGTCACGTCGCCGACGGGAACGTGCACGTCAACATCGTCCCCGCCGCCCCCGCGGACGGGCGGCACGAGGACGCGGTGTTCTCGTTCGTGGCCTCGCTCGGCGGCTCGATCTCCGCCGAGCACGGCATCGGCGCGCTGAAGGCCCGCTGGCTCCCGCTGGCCCGGTCCGCGGCTGAGCTGGACCTGTTCGCCCGGATCCGGCGTGCCCTCGACCCGGCCGGCATCCTGAACCCCCACGTGCTACCGCGCTGACCTGCGCAGCATCCGCCCGCGTGGTCCCGGAACGGGGCGGGCGCCAGCCCGGCCCGGCCCGGGCCGGGACAGCACCGCGTTTCGGGCCCTGTCCCCCGGGTAGCCAAGGCCCGGCTCAGCCACCTGGCTGGGCACGCAGTACCGGCTGAGAGGAGCCACTCCGGTGTATATCGGAATCGGCACCATCGTAGTCATCGTCATCATCGTGCTCATCGTCCTGCTGCTGCGCCGCGGCATCTGACCTGCCCTGACCTCCCGGCGCCGCTCTGGCCCGCCGGGGCCTGGCCCCGGGCCAGGCCCCGAGCACCGGCGGGGCCCCGGGAGGCCCAGCCGTCCCGGGGCCGCCGCGCGCAGCCACCCGGCGCCGAGCAGCCGGTTGAGCCCGGCCAGCTGGTAGTACACATCCAGCCTGGTAGTCAGCTGCGAGTACGATGAACGTCCGGGGGTACAGCCCGGCGGCGAGGGCCACCAGGTTGGAGACCGTCGCCGATGCCGGACATAGTATACGGCCATCGAGGCGCCGATGTCGAGCACGACCGTCCTCGGCCCGGCGACGCGGAGCCGGTAAGGTACCGGGCATCCATGCCTGCTGACGACGCTCCCGCCTCCCGACCCGCCGTGGCCGCCCGGCTCCGCGCGGCAGGCTGCGTCTACGCCGAGGACGAGGCGGATCTGCTGATCGCGGCCGCCGACACGCCTGCGGAGCTGGCCGCCCTGGTGGGCCGGCGGGCCGCGGGCCAGCCGCTCGAGCACGTGCTGGGCTGGGCGGAGTTCCGTGGCCTGCGGATCAGCGTGGATCCCGGCGTGTTCGTGCCCCGGCGCCGCACCGAGTTCCTGGCCGGCCAGGCCGATCGCGCTGGCCCGGCCGGGGGCCGTGGTCGTGGACCTGTGCTGCGGCTCCGGGCGCCCTGGGCGCCGCGCTGGCCTGCGCCGTGGACCGGGGCGCAGGTGCACGCCGCCGACATCGACCCGGCCGCGGTGCGCTGCGCCCGGCGCAACCTCGCGGCCGCCGGCGGGCGGGTCTACCAGGGTGACCTGTACGGGCCGCTGCCCGCCGCGCTGCGCGGGCGGGTGGACATCCTGCTGGCCAACGTGCCGTACGTGCCCGAGGGCGAGGTCGGCGCTGCTCCCGCCGGAAGCGCGCGACTACGAGGCCCGGGTGGCCCTGGACGGCGGGCCCGACGGCCTGGGCGTGCTGCGGCGGGTCACCGCGGGCGCGCCGCGCGTGGCTGGCGCCGGGCGGCCATCTGCTGTCCGAGATCAGCGAGCGCCAGGTGGCCGCGGCCACCGCGGCGGCCACCGGCGCCGGGCTGGCCGCCCGGGTGGACCGGTCGCCCGAGCACGGCGCCACGGTCCTGGTCGCCACAGGCGGCCAGCCCGGCATGGCCCGGGACTCCGCACAGGCCGGGGGCCGCCGGGCCCGGGGCAGGGTGACCCGGATGGCTCTGGACACGCTGCCCCGCGCAGCTGGCCCGCACCCGCCGCTTCAGCCTCGGCCACCCCGCCCGGGCCACCGTGTCCCCGGACGGCGGGACGGTCTTCTTCCTCCGCAGCCGGGCCGGCGACGACCCGGTGAGCTGCCTGTGGGCCGTGGACTGCGCGACCGGGGCCGAGCGGCTGCTCGCCGACCCGGTGGCCTGCTGGCCGGGGCGGCCGAGCAGCTGCCCGCCGAGGAACTCACCCGCCGGGAGCGCTCCCGGGAGATGTCCGGCGGCATCGTCGGGTACGCGGCCGACGATGCCTGCGGGCTGCTGGCCTTCGCGCTGTCCGGGCAGCTGTGGGCGGCCCGGCCCGCAGACGGGCGTGCGCCGGCTTGCGGCGCGCCGAGCCGGTGACCGACCCGCGCCCGGACCCGGCCGGCCAGCCATCGCCTACCTCAGCGGCGGCGCGCTGCGCGTGATCAGCGCGGACGGAGGAGCGGACCGGGTCATCGCCGCGCCGGAGGAACCCGCGGTGAGTTACGGGCGCGCCGAGCACGTCGCGGCCGAGTCGATGGGACGCTACCGGGGCTACTGGTGGGCCCCGGATGGCAGCGCCTGCTGGTGGCCAGGGTGGACAGGCCCCGGTGCAGCAGTGGTACCGGCTGACCCGGCGGAACCGGGCCAGCCTCCGGCGGCCTTCCGCTATCCCGCGGCCGGCTCCGCGAACGCCCTGGTCAGCCTCTGGATCGCCGACGCGGCCGGGGCCGCGACCGTGCCGCTCACCGCGGTGGACACTGGGACAACGCCGCGCTGGAGTACCTGACCGCCGCGGGGTGGGACGGTCCGGGCCCTTCGCCGCCATGCAGCGCCGCGACCAGAAGCACGTCCTGGTCCTCGGCATCGACGCCGCCACCGGCGCGACCAGGGTGCTGGCCGAGCAGCACGACGACGCTGGGTCCAGCTCGTCCCCGGCCTGCCCGCCCGCACCTCCTCCGGCACCCTTCTGACCAGCGCCGACTCCGCCGGCACCCGGCGGCTGCTCGGGGAGGGCAGCCAGTCACCCCGCCCGGCCTGCAGCTCGACGAGGTTCTCGCGGTGGACGGCGAGACCGTCCCTGTTCACGGCCTCCGACGACCCGGCGCAGACCCATGTGTGGGCCTACGACCGCGCGGCCGGGCTGCGCCGCCTGAGCGCGGAGCCGGGAGTGCACCACGGGACCGGGCGGGCGGGCACGCTCGTCCTGGTCTCCCACACCCCGGGGCACCCAGGTCCCCGGACCACCGTCCGCCGGATCCGCGGCCGGGCGGGGACGGCGAGGGATGACGATCACCTCGGTGGCTGAGCCACCCAGCCTGCAGCCGCGGCTGGAACTGCTCACCCTGGGCCCGCGCGGGCTGCGCGCCGCCCTGTTCCTGCCCTCCTGGCATCAGCCCGGCGATCGGCCGCTGCCGGTGCTGATGGACCCCTACGGCGGGGCCGGCCCGCGAAAGGTGACCGCCGCGCAGGCGTCGTGGACGTACGTGTCGCAGTGGTTCGCCGAGCAGGGCTTCGCGGTCCTCACGGTGGACGGCCGCGGCACCCCCGGCCGCGGGCCTGCCTGGGAACGCGAGATCTACCTGGATATCGCCGGGCCGGTGCTGGCCGACCAGGTGGACGGGCTGCAGCAGGCCGCCCGGCAGTCCGCCGCCCTGGACCTGAGCCGGGTCGGTATCCGCGGCTGGTCGTTCGGCGGGTTCCTCGCCGTCCTCGCGGTGCTGCGCCGGCCCGACGTGTTCCACGCCGCGGTGGCCGGCGCCCCCGTGACGGATCAGCGGCTCTACGACACCCACTGGCGCGAGCGCCACCTCGGCCATCCGGGCGAGCATCCCGAGGCGTACGACCGGTGCTCGCCGGTGCTCGAGGCGGCGTCGCTGCGCGTCCCCCTGCTGCTGGTGCACGGGCTCGCCGACGACAACGTGATCCCGGCCCACACGCTGCGGCTGTCCGCCGCGCTCCTGGCCGCCGGGCGGCCGCACGAGGTGCTGCCGCTGCCCCGGGCCACCCACCTGCCCGCGGGCGAGGACGTGGCGGCGCACCTGCTCCTGCACGAGCTGGACTTCCTGCGCCGGGCCCTGGGCCTGCCGCGGCCGGTGGCGGGCTGAGCGCGAACCCTGGCCCGGGTGCGCAGCAGGCCGTTACGTCGCGGGTAGACCTAGGTACACCCGCGTTCCGGGGGCCAGGGACACTGCCCGGCGGCCGCCGGCCCGGCAGACTGGCACAGTGCGACCTGGCCAGCCGAGGGAGACCCTGATGAGCAGCGGAACACCGCCCGCGGGCAGCGCGGGCCTGCCCGGCAGGCATACCCGGTGGATCGGCACGGGCCTGCGGGCCACGGGGCGGGGACTGGGCTTCGGGGCGCTGTCACTGGCCGGGGCCGGCCTGCTGATGGCGCTGGCCGCACCGCTGCTGCTCGCCCTGCCGCTGCTGGCCACCGCGGCCACCGTCGTGCGGCGCGCGCACGGGCCTGCGCGCGCGCTCACCGTCGTCCCCGGCGGCCTAGCCCCAGCCCGTCCCCTGGCAGCCGCCATTCGAGCTGCTGGTGTTCACGGCGGTGCTGCTGCTGGCCGGCACCGTGGTGTGGCTGCTGCTGCTCCCGCGCATCCTGCGGGCCGTGCGGCAGCTGGCCCAGCTCACCCGGTGGCTGGCGGGTGAGTGGTGCGGGGTCCGCATCGCGGACTCCAGGCCGCCCCGGCCGGCCAGCCGGGGCACCTATGTCCAGCGGCTCCGCTGGGTGCTGGACGACCCGGCCACCGGCCGCGAGGTGCTGTGGCTGGCCGTCAGCGCCGGCGGCGGATGGCTCCTGCCCCTCCTGCCGGCCGGGCTGATCCTGCTGGGGCTGACCGGGCTCGTCGCGCCCGCGGCCCACTCGCTGGCCACGTTCCCGCCGCGGGGCTTCCCCGGTAACACGCCGTCGCTCGAGCTTCTCCTGGGGCTTACGCTCATCGGGCTCGGCGTGGCCGCGGCGCCCTGGCTGCTGGCCGGCTACGGGGCGCTGGCCCGGGCGGTGCTCGCCCCGGGCGGCCAGGCGGAGCTGGCCCGGCGGGTCCGGCACCTGGCCGAGACCCGCTCGGAGGCGATCGACACCGGCGCGGCGGAGATGCGCCGGATCGAGCGCGATCTCCACGATGGCGCGCAGGCCCGGCTGGTGGCCATGGGCATGACCCTGGACGCCGCCGGGCAGCTGATCGACTCCAATCCCGCGGCGGCGCGGGCGCTGCTGCTGGAAGCGCGCGACACGTCGGCCCGGGCCCTGGCCGAGCTGCGCGACCTGGTCCGCGGCATCCACCCTCCGGTGCTGGCCGACCGCGGCCTGGGCGACGCGGTCCGCGCGCTGGCCATGGACTCCCCGCTGCGTGCCCGCGTGGACAGTGACGTGCCCGGCCGCCTGCCCGCACCGGTCGAGTCGGCGGCTTACTTCGCGGTCAGCGAGCTGCTGGCCAACGTGTCCAAGCACGCCGGAGCGACCCAGGCCTGGATCGACATCCGCTACTCCGGCGGGATGCTGCGGGTCGGCGTGAGCGATAACGGCCGCGGCGGCGCCGACCCGTCCCGGGGCACCGGGCTGCGCGGCATCGAGCGCCGGGTCGCGGCCTTCGACGGCGTTCTCGCGCTGAGCAGCCCGCCCGGCGGCCCGACCGCGGTGACCATGGAGATCCCGTGCGCATTGTCATCGCCGAAGACCTTTTCCTGCTGAGGGACGGCCTCACCCGGATGCTCGAGGCCCACGGCTTCGAGATCGCGGCGGCCGTGGACAACGGGACCGGCCTGCTCGCCGCCGTGACCTCCGCGCGGCCGGACCTGGCCGTGGTCGATGTCCGGCTGCCACCCACGTTCACCGACGAGGGCCTGCGCGCCGCGCTGGCCGCCCGGCGCGCGGTACCCGGCCTGCCGGTCCTGGTGCTGTCCCAGTACGTCGAGCAGCTGTACGCGCGCGAGCTGCTGGCCGGCGGCAGCGGCGGCATCGGCTACCTGCTCAAGGACCGGGTGTTCGACAGCGCGCAGTTCGTGGACGCGGTCCGCCGGGTCGCCGCGGGCGGGACCGCGATGGACCCGGAGGTGATCGACCGCCTGCTGGTCCGCAACTCGGGGGACAACGCGCTCGCCGCGCTCAGCCCCCGCGAACGTGAGGTGCTCGGCCTGATGGCCGAGGGCCGCACGAACGCGGCGATCGCCCAGCGGCTGGTCATCACGGAGCGGGCCGTGGCCAAGCACACGGCGTCGATCTTCCTGCGGCTGGGCCTGCAGCCGTCCGACGACGACAACCGG
Source organism: uncultured Actinomycetes bacterium (assembly GCA_963720645.1). Lineage (GTDB taxonomy): Bacteria > Actinomycetota > Actinomycetes > Streptosporangiales > Streptosporangiaceae > RYN-230. Next base: position 204,197 of record CAVRFX010000006.1, read on the forward strand.
CGCGTGCTGGCCGTGCTCGCCTACCTGTCGGCCGAGCAGCCGCGCCGCCGGATGAGTGTCAGACCCGGCTGAGAGCATGCCAGGCATGGAGCTGCGATCGTTCACCATCACGCCGGCCGGGCCGTTCTCGCTCGAGGAGGCGGCCACGTTCGGGTTTGGGCAGCGGGCGGGAGGCGCCTGGGACGGGGTCATGCGCCTGGCCTTCTGCCTCGACGGTTACGCCGGCCAGGTGGGCACGGAAGTCCGGCAGGACGAGGCGGGTACGGTGCACTGCGCGGTCCAGGGGGCCGCCGGCGCCGACCTGGACCGGGTGCGGCGCCAGGTCGCGCGGGTGCTGTCGCTCGATCACGACGGCCGGGAGTTCAGCCGGGTCGGGGAGCGCGACCCGGTCATCGGGCGGCTCCAGGCGGCGGCGCCCGGGCTGCGGCCGCCGCTGTTCTACTCACCCTACGAGGCCGCGGTCTGGTGCGTGCTGAGCGCCCGGCGGCCTCCCCGGCAGATGATGCAGGTGCGCGAGCGGCTGGGCCGCGCGCACGGTGCGGTCTTCGGGCTGGCGGGCCAGGAGCTGGCCGCCCTGCCCACCCCGGATCAGCTGCTGTCCGTCGGCTCGTTCCCGGGCATCCCGGCGGACCGGATGCCGCGGCTGCACGGGGTGGCCCGGGCGGCGCTCGACGGCCGGCTGGATGCGGACCAGCTGATGGGCCTGGGACCGGAGCAGGCCATGGCCGAACTCCGCGAGCTCGACGGCATCGGCCCGTTCTACAGCTCGCTGATCGTGATCCGCGGCACCGGGTTCGCCGACGTGCTGCCGGCCGGTGAGCCCCGGGCGCTGGACCTGGCGGCCCGGCTGTACCAGCTGGACGCGCCCCTGTCCGACGCCGCGTTCCGCTCCCTCGCCGAGCCGTGGAGGCCGCTGCGCACCTGGGCCGTGGTGCTCATCCGGGCCGCGGCGGGGCGGGTGCTCGGCGGGGCGGGGGCACCGGCCGGGGTTCGCTAGCCTGGGGGCGGTCCCGGCGGCTCCGCCGCCAAACCCGGCGGCGCGGAGGGAGATCCCGGTGGCGATCGCGGCCCTGGTCGTGTGGGTACTGACCGCCGCCGCAGGCCTGGTCCTGCTCCTGGCGGGCAGCGCGGCCAAGCGTGCCGCCGCCCGGCAGGCGGTCTCCGCCCCGGCGGCGCCCGTGACGGTGCCCGCGGCCGGTCCCGGTCCCGCCCGGCCTGGCCCCGGCCCTGACGGGCCTGATCCTGGTCCGGCTCACTCTGGTCCGGCGCAGCCTGGTCCCGCTCAGCCTGGTCCGGCTCACTCTGGTCCGGCGCAGCCTGGTCCCGGTCCCGCCGCCGGCCCGGCACCCCGCGCTGCCGAACCGCCGCCCATCCCGCGGGTCACGGTGCACGCCACGCCGGGTGAGCACCCGCTGCTCGAGTTCAGCCACCCGGTGCTCGGGCTGATCGGGCTGGGCGTCTGGTTCATCTTCGTGGGCACCCACCATGCGCCGCTGGCCTGGGCCTCGTTCGGGATCCTGGTGGCTGCGATCGCGGCCGGCCTCAGCTGGCTGGCCCGCAACACGCTCGGCGCCCGGCGCGGCAGCCGTCCGCCCCGGGCCGGTTTCCCGCCCCGGCTGGTCGTCCTGCACGGGTTCGCCGCCAGTGCCACGCTGGTGCTGGCCGTGCTGACCGCGCTGGCCGCCAGCCACGCCTGAGCGGTTCGCGCCGGAGGCTGGGGCCACAGACGGGGGCGCAGACTGGGGGCCCGCGAACTCGGGGGCCGCAGCCCGGGGAGCGGGTCAGGGGTGCAGACGCAAGCCGCCCGTTTGCGGGCCGACTAGGGCCAGCATCAGCGCCACCACCGACACCGCGGTGACCGCGACTGTGATCACCAGCAGGCGGACCGGGCGGGGCCGCGCCTGGCCGGGCACCCGGGCGAGGCGGCCCACGATCCAGACCAGGCCGCTCAGCCCGAGCACCACGAACCCGGCGGCCAGATCCCGCTTCAGGATGACCGCGCCGAGCGCGGCGAACGCGAGGGCGGTGCGTGTCCAGGCCAGGCTGGTCCGGGCCCGGACCAGCCCCGGGTCATCGGTTCCGCCCGCCCCGGCCCGGCTCATCGCGCCCCTCAGCCGGAAACCAGCGCCAGCGCGGCCGCGACGACGGCGACCAGCGCGATGACGGCGGCCAGCAGCTCGGGGAGCCGGGAACGGCGCAGCGGCGTGCCCAGGCGGAGCGCCCGCTGGCTCATGGCCCACTCCTGATAGCTGCGCACGGCCACGACCGCGCCCAGGAGGATCAGGGGAATCCCGATCGCGCGGCGCCCCCAGTGGATCCCGTGAAACGGTGGCAGCAGCTGGACGATGGCCAGGCCCGCGGCCACCAGAGCCAGGGCGGTGCGGATCCAGGCCAGGAACGTCCGCTCGTTGGCGAACGTGAACCGGGCGTCCGGGTCATGGGCCGCCCCAGGGGATCCTGACCCGCCAGTTCCGGGCCCGCCAGTTCCGGGCCCGCCAGTTCCGGGCCCGGGCGATGAGGGCCCGGCCGGTGAGGGCGGGTCCGGGCTCCCGGGGCCACGAGCGTCCGTCTGCGTCTCCTCTCCGGCGCTGGTCCAGGGTCCTCTTGCGCGGCCGGGCACGGCGGCCGCGGTCCTTCACCCACATCATCCTCTGCGGATGAGGCCAGCCGGGAGCGCAGGGGCAAGCTTTGTGAGCACGGCCCCCCAGCTGGGAGGCGTGACCGGATGCCCGCCGAGGACCATGCGCAGCGTGACATGCGGGCCCAGCATGACATGCAGGCCCAGCAGGCCCAGGACGACCAGCATGCCGCCGAGCTGCAGCGCCGCTACCTGATCCGCTTTGAGGAGGACACGCTCCGCTCCCGGCCGCTATGGATCCGCGTGATCATCGAGTTCGCTGGCACCTTCCTGCTGGTGACCGTAGCCGCCGGGGCAGGAGTGATCAACCAGTACGCGGGCGGGCATCCCGTCACCCGGGCCGCCGCCGTGATCGCCCCCGGCGCCCTGGTGATGGCGCTGATCTACGCCTGGGGACCGCTGTCCGGCCTGCACATCAACCCCGCGGTCACCCTGGCCTTCCTGGGCCGGCGTGTGTTCCCGGTCCGCTGGGTGATCCCTTACTGGGCCGCACAGTTCGCCGGCGCCATCGCGGCCGCCCTGGTTCTCCAGCTGGTCTTCGGCCACGTCAGCGCGGGCGGCACCTACCCGATCGCCCGGCCCGGCGGGGACTGGCGGGCGTTCGTGATGGAGATCGCGCTGACCGCGACCCTGGTCACCGTGATCCTCAACACCGCGACCGGGCACCGCAGCATCGGCCACAATGCGGCGATCGCGGTGGGCGCGACCGTCGCCCTGCTCGGCTTGTTCGCCAGCCCGGTCAGCGGTGCGTCGATGAACCCGGCGCGCACGCTCGGTCCCGATATCGTCGGCCTCAACCTGACCGGATGGTGGGTTTATGTCCTGGGTGATGCCATTGGCGCCGCCGTCGCGGTGATGCTGATCGGGCTGGTCCGGGGCCTGCCCGACCAGGCCGAAACGGAAGCGGCCGAAGGCAGCGCCCTGTCGGGATGAAGGCCAGCCTGACTCCGGCGTCATGAACGGCGGGGTATGAAGTCGCGGCCGGCGGCGAGAAGTTGGAAAATGGCTGAATGATAACTCGAAGAGTTGTCCAGCAGATTCTGCTGGTGTGCGCACTCGCCGCGGGCATCGCCGCCTGCTCGAGTAGCGGCAATAGCTCCAGCTCCGGTGCCAGCTCGAGTCCGAGCTCGGCACCATCCTCGTCGGCCCCGGCCAGCCCCGTCAGCGCTTCCGGCGCCGCGGCCACGATCAAGACGAACTGGGAGACGTTCTTCAACCCCAAGACCCCGGTGGCCAAGCGGGTCAGCCTCCTCCAGGACGGGCAGATGTTCTCCACCGTCATCAAAGCCCAGGCCGGCTCGGGCCTGGCTTCTTCCGCCTCCGCGAAAGTCACGAAGGTAACCGTCGTCTCCCCCTCCCAGGCCAAGGTGACCTACTCGATCCTGCTCGGCGGGCAGCCCGCGCTGTCCGGCCGCACCGGGGTGGCCGTCAAGCAGGACGGCACCTGGAAGGTCGGGTTGGCCAGCTTCTGCGGGCTGCTGACCGTGGAAAACAACGGCAAGACGTCGGGACTCCCGGCAGCTTGCAAGTCCGCGGGCTAGTCGCATGGTCCGCTCGGTAGGCGTGCCCGCCGAGCGGGCCGCTGCGCCGCGCCACGGCAGCCGCGGGCTCGCCCTGGGCGTGCTCACCGCGGTGCTGTTCCTGACCTTCCTGGACAACACGATCGTCAGCGTGGCGCTCGGCAGCGTGCAGGCCGAACTGCACGCGGGTGTCAGCGCCCTGCAGTGGGTGGTCAGCGCCTACGCGCTGACGTTCGCCGGGGCCATGCTGGCGTTCGGCATGGTCGGCGACGAGTTCGGCCGTAAGCGGGTGATGCTCATCGGGGTGGCCATCTTCTGCGCCGGCTCCGTGATGGCCGCCGTGGCGCCGAACATCGGCCTGGTCATCGCCGGGCGGGCCGTGATGGGGCTCGGTGCGGCGGCCAGTGAACCCGGCACGCTGTCCATGCTCCGCCACCTGTACACCGACGAGCGCACCCGGACCCGGGCGGTCGGCGTCTGGGCCGCGGTGTCCGGCCTGGCCCTCGCGGTCGGCCCGGTCATCGGCGGTGCGCTCGTCGGCGTCTGGAACTGGCGCGGGATCTTCTGGTTCAACCTGGCCTTCGGGCTGGTGGCCCTGGCGGCCGGGATGATCGTGCTGCCGGAGAACTCCGACCCGGACGCGCACCGGGTGGACATCGCCGGGACCGTGCTGGGCGCCGCCGCCCTGACCGCGCTGGTGTTCGCGGTGATAGGGGGCGAGAACACCGGCTTCACCTCCGCCAGCGTCATCACCCTGCTCGGCCTGAGCGCGGTGGCCGCGGTGGCGTTCTTCTGGTGGGAGGGCCGCGCCGCGCATCCCCTGCTGGACCTGAAGTTCCTGCGGATGCCCACCTTCCTCACCGCCAACGTGGTCGCGTTCTGCGCCTACTTCGCGACCTTCGCCGTCTTCTTCTTCACCGCCCTGTACCTCGAGGAGGTGGTCGGCGACACCGGATACCAGATCACGCTGGCCTTCCTGCCGATGACGGCGCTGATGATCGCCGCCTCCCTGCTCGCCGGCCGGTGGACGGATCCGTCCGGGCCGCGCTGGTCTATCTTCATCGGCTGCCTGATGTTCGGCGGCGGGTTGCTGCTCACCACGGTCACGCTCAGCCCGCACCCGGCGTACCTGCCGCTGGCCGCGGCCCTCGCGCTGACCGGCGTGGGGATCGGCGCCACCGTGGTGCCGATCACCTCGGCGGCCCTGTCGGCGGTCCCGCCCGCCCGGTCCGGCATGGCCGCCTCAGCCACCAACACCAGCCGGGAAATCGGGGCCGTGACCGGCGTGGCCATCCTCGGCGCGCTGGTCAACGCGCAGCTGCGGTCCAGCCTGACCAGCAGGCTGAAGCACCTGGGCATCCCGTCGAATTTCCAGTCCATCGTCATCCACGCCGTCGAAACCGGCGGTGTCCCCTCGAACGGGAACGCATCGGGTGCGGGGGGCGCGGCCGGGGCAGGCCAGGGCGCGCTGGTGCAGGAGGTCATCCACGCGGCGTACAGTGCCTTTTACGCGGGACTGCGTGCCGCGCTCCTGCTCTCAGCCTTCCTGGTGCTCGCCGCCGGGCTCTTCACGTTCGTGCTCCTGGGCCGCCGGGCCGCCGGTTCTGACCGGGCCTGACCCGGACTAACCCGGTCTGGCCCGGGAGCTCAGGGCAGATTGGCGGGTGGAGACCGTGCTTACCGCGGCCCCCTCGGCGCACAACGGCGCGCTGGGACTCGCCACGCTCCTGAGCTGGCTTTTCACCGCAAGCCTCGGGGCGTACATGCTCCGCTCCCTGATCGCCCACGGCGCGCTGCGGCGGCAGCGCTCGGTCCGGGACGGCCTGTCTCCCCGGGTGCTGTACGGGCACTTCGGCCTGGCCCTGACCGGCCTCGTGATGTGGGCCGCCTTCCTGGCCACCGGCTGGGGCCCGCTGTCCTGGGTGGCCGTGGCGCTGCTGACGCCAGCGATCGGGCTGGGCATCTGCACGGTGACGTTGTGGACCCCCTATCCCCGGCCGGCCGGCAGCGGCCCGGGACGCGGGAACCCCCGTCTACCCCGGGGACTTCGCGCACCGGCCGGCCCGGGGCACGCGGGCAGCGCGGGGCACGCAGGCCAGCCAGCGCATCCCGGCCAGCCAGCGCATCCGGGCCAGCGGGGGCAGGGGCGCGGCGCGGGCGGATCGCATGGCCCGGGCCTGTTCCCGCCGCCCGCGCACGACGCCGTGCGCGGCGGGCTCACGGACGCGACGCTGGCCCGCGCGCTCACCGACGAGGTCCTGGCCGCGCAGCTGATCGACGAGGTGATCGCTAGCCTGCCCGCCGAGGCCTCCGCGCGGGCCCGCAAGCCCCGGGTGTACCCGGCAGCGGTCATCCCGTTCGGGCACGGGCTGGCCGCCCTGGCGACGTTCGCCATGGCCGTGGTCACGGCCATCGGCACCCGCTAACCCACATGCCCCGGACGGCATCGTTGTGGCCACCAGGCCACTGGGAAGGCAAGCCAGCATGAACCTGTCCGAGATCCGTGAGCTCGTCCATATCGGGCGGGGCGGCGCACCCTACGGCGAAAGGGCCCTGGCCCGCTGTCACAGCATCGGCGACCTGCGCCGCCTGGCCCGCCGGCGGCTGCCCGCCGCCGCGCTCGGTTATCTCGAGGGCGGCGGCGAGGACGAATGGACGCTGCGCCGCAATCGTGAGGCGTTCGGCGAGGTGGAACTGGTCCCCCGGGTGCTGCGGGGCGTGAGCCAGCCGGACACGGCCACGACGGTGCTGGGCACGCGGATGCCGCTGCCGATCGCCTTGTCCCCCATCGGCTCACCGCGGATGTTCCACCACGAGGGCGAGCTCGCGGTGGCCCGGGCGGCCCGGCACGCCGGGCTGGCCTACGGGGTCTCGACGCTGGCCACCCAGCCGCTCGACGCGATCGCCGGTGCCGCCCAGGGCAGCCCGCTGTGGTTCCAGCTCTACCTGTGGGGCGACCGCACCGCGGCGCGGAAGCTGGTCGCGCAGGCCCGGGCGGCCGGGTACGGGGCCCTGCTGCTGACCGCCGACACCCCGGTGCGCTCGAAGCGGGAACGCGAGCTGCGGCACGGCATCGCGCTGCCGACCCCGCAGCTCACCGCGCGCACGGTCGCGGAGGGCGCCCGCCACCCGGCCTGGGCCTGGCACTTCCTGGCCTCGCCGGCGCTGGGATTCCCCAACCTCTCGATGCACGGGCCCACCTCACGCCAGCGCCTGGCGGACATGTTCGACGGGACCGTGGGCTGGCCCGATCTCGGCTGGATCCGCCAGGAGTGGGACGGTCCCCTCGCGCTGAAGGGCGTGCTGAGCCCCGGCGACGCCCGCCGGGCCGCCGACGAGGGCGTGGATGCCGTCATCGTCTCCAACCACGGCGGCCGGCAGCTGGATCACGCTCCCGCGGCCCTCGAGGTCCTGCCGGGCATCGCCGACGCTGTCGGGGACCGGGTCGAGGTGCTGTTCGACTCCGGGATCCGGCGGGGCAGCGACATCGTCACCGCCCTGGCCCTCGGGGCGCGGGCCGTCCTGGTCGGCCGCGCCCATCTCTACGGGCTCGCGGCCGCCGGCGAGGCCGGGGTCCGGCACGCGATCGGCATCCTCGCGGACGAACTGCGGACCACGATGGCGTTGTGCGGGGCGGCCACCCTCGCGGACCTCGACCGGTCGCTGATCCGGCCCGCCCGCCCTGGCGTGTTCAGCCGGGGAGCTGACGCTGGCGCTCCTTGAGCTGGCGGAAAATCTCCCCATAGCTGCCGCGCATGTCGTGCGGCACGCGCCAGACGTCCACGGTCCCGCAGCAGCCGAGCACGCGGACCTGCACGACGGGCGCGTCCGGGCGCCCGGTGTCGCGTCCCCATTCGCGGCAGTGACCGAAAACGGTCATCCCGGTGACGTCGACGCTCACGCCCTCGGGCACGTAGATGTCCGCGTTACCGCAGGCCACAAGCAGGGTCACGGCGGTCCGCGGCCCGTCGATGGTGGCCTCGCGCAGATCCAGGTCCAGGTCGCCGAAGGCGCTCGCGGCCAGGGTCCACTTCCGCAGCCGGAACGACCCGCGCCGCGCGACGTGACCGAGCAGGGCCGCGGTGATGCGCGATGGCTTACGGCGCGAGCGGGACACGGCCGGGGTGACCGCGGGCAGGTCTTCCTGGAGGCGCGCCAGTTCCCCGCCGACGCGGGCCCGGAGGGCCGCCTCGACCCGTTCGGAGAATTCGTCCAGCGTCAGGCGGCCCGCGAGCAGGTGCTCGCGGAGCACGACCACGGCCTGCTCGCGCTCAGCATCCGAAACCCGGATAGACGCATCGTCCATACCCGCCACGCTAGACCCAGGCCTGGGCGGCGCGGCCATATCCCCGGCGCCTCGGCCCGCCGGGCAGCAGGGCCCGTCACCCGTCGAGCAGATGCCGGAAGTACAGGCCGGGGTCGGCCAGGAAACCCTTCCAGGCCCCGACGATCTGCAGGTCTTCCCACCGGGAGGTGCGGATACCCCAGTCACCCAGCTCCCGGATGACCGCGCCAGGGACGGCGGCCACGATCGGCGAATGGGTCGCGACCAAGGCCTGCGACCCTTCGGCGGCCAGGTCGTGCAGCAGGCCGGCCAGCCCGAGGCAGGCGGTGAACGACAGCGGCGCGTCCGGTTCGTCCATCAGGTAGAAGCCCGCCTGGTTCACCCTGGTGCGCAGGATCTGCAGGAAGCCCTCCCCGTGACTCAGCTCATGGAAGCGCTCCCCGCGGCCCCCGGGGTTCTCCTCGAGGTAGGTGTACAGGCTGTGCATGGTGTCGGCCCGGAGGAAGTAGGACCAGCGGGGCCGGACCGGGCCCCGCTCGACGATCAGCTGCGCGCCCGCCTCCGGCTCGCTGTCCCGGACGCGGAACAGCTGTCCCGCGGCCGAGCCGCCCTGCGGGTTGAGCCCGCACGCCTTCGGCGAGCATCTCCATGATGGTGGATTTCCCGGAACCGTTCTCGCCCACCAGCACGGTCAGGCCCGCGGGCAGCTCGAGTCCCCGCCCAGCAGCTGCTGCACCGCCGGCACGGTCGCGGGCCACCGGGACGTGTCGAACCGGGGACCCGGGATCGGCGCGGGATCCGCCGGACCGCGCGCTCGTCCCCCTCCCACCCCGTGTCACCTCGGCTGGCCACAGGTCCCATCGTGCCGCCCCCTCCGACAGCCGCCCGCAGGCCTGCATCGCCCCGCGGACGTGAGGCGGCCCGGGCCAGGACCCCGAACCAGTCGCGGGAGCCTGCTTCCCGGCTCGCCTCCAGCACCTCCAGCCGCGCGGCGTGCAGCTGCCCGGCCAGCTGGCCGGGGTCACGGTAGAAGAACCAGCACTGACGGCCCGGGGCATACGGCACCGTCTCCAGCCTGGCCCCGTCCCCGAGGGCGGTGACCAGCGCGCAATGGCCGCCGCGCCGCAGCACGCGGCGGATCTCGCCCAGCACCGCCATCGTGTGGTCGCAGGGAATGTGCAGCAGGGCGGCACAGCACCAGATCCCGTCCAGGCTCCCGCGGGCCACCGGCAGGGACCGCAGGTCAGCCTGGACGACGCGGCCGGGCAGCGCCCGCACGGCGATGGCCAGCATGCCCGCGGAGCGGTCGATGCCGGTGACGCGATGCCCCGCGCCCGCGAGCCGCGCCCCGTCGCGCGCCGGGCCGCAGCCGAGGTCTGCGACGTCCGCGGCGGACGGCAGCCGGGCCGTGAATCCGGCCATCAGGCCAGGAAACGAGGGCCCGCGGCCCGCGTGCTGGCCCGCGTACAACCTGGCGATCTGGTCGTACACGCCCTGATTGTGCCTCGTCTGGTCGTCGGTCACGTTCCGATGATCTCAGCCGCACCCGCGGGCCGGCGGCTGGCGGCCGCACGTCCCGCCGCCCCTCCGTCCCGCCGCCCCTCCGCCCCGGTCACTGATGCACCTCCCTAACGGCTTTACCGATACAGTCTTTATCGATAAAGTACTGGCCGTGAGCGGCAGTGAGATCCGGGAGCGCCCGCGGGTGACGCTGGCCGAGGTGGCGGCCCGCTGCGGCGTGAGCCGGATGACGCGTGTCCAACGCGTACAACCACCCTGACCAGCTGTCGGCGGAACTACGCCAGCGCGTGCTGGCGACCGCGGAGGAACTGGGGTACGGCGGCCCGAGCGCGGCCGGGCGGGCCCTGCGGCGGGGCCGCAGTGACGTGCTCGGCGTGCTGCTCACCGAGGCTCTGCCGTACGCGTTCGGGGATCCCGGGACAGTCTCGTTCCTGCACGGGGTGACCGCCGCCACGGCGGCCGCGGGCCTGGCCCTGCAGCTCATCCCGGCCACCGCGGAGACCGCGGAGCGCCTCGTCCGCGACGCCGCGGTCGAACGGGCTGATCGCCCACTCCCCCGCCGACCATGACCCGGCCCTGGCCGCAGCCCTGCGCCGCAGGCTGCCGACGGTCGTGTCCGGGGGGCCGAGCAGCGCGGGCGCGGACTGCGTCACCATCGACAATGAGGCCGCCGCCGCGGCCGCCGCCCGTCATCTCATCGGCCTCGGCCACCGCACCCTCGGCGTCGTCACCTGGCGCCTGCACCGCGATGGCTACGCCGGCTGGGTCAGCGAGGCGCGGCAGGACAGCGCTCCCTACGAGGTGTTCCGGCTGCGGCTGCTGGGCTACCGGCGCGCCACGGCGCAGGCCGGCTGCCGCCGTCCGCCGTACGGGTCTGGGAACAGCCCGGCCACAGCGTGACCGATGGCCGCGCCGCGGGGCACGCCCTGCTCAGCCTGCCCGGCCGGGAACACCCGACCGCGGTGCTCGCCAGCACCGACGTGCTGGCCCTCGGAGTGCTGCAAGCGGCCCGCGACCGGGGCCTGGACGTCCCGCGCGACCTGGCGGTGACGGGCTATGACGACATTGAGGAGTCCGGCCGGGCGCTTCCCCCGCTGACCACCGTCCACCAGGACCTGTACGAGCAGGGCCGGGACTGCGCCCGCCGCCTGATCGACCCCGGCGCCGTGACCACGCTCCTGCATCCGACCCGGCTGATCGTCCGGGCCAGCACCGGCCCGCCGCCGGGGCCGCCATGATCATTACGCTGGGACTCCTGTCCGGCATGTTCACGACCTGCGCGTGGCTCCCCCAGCTGCTGCGGACCTGGCGCCGCGGCCGGGCCGACGACATCTCCTACACCTACCTGGCGATCTTCGCCACCGGCGTCCTGGGATGGCTGGCCTACGGGCTGCTCGCCGCCCAGCCCGCCGTGTTCGCCGCGAACGTCGTCACGTTCACCCTCATCGCCGCGCTCACCCTGCTCAAGACCCACCCCCGCCGCCCCCCGGCCGGCGCCCCCGGGCCTGCGGCGTCCCGGCGGGATCGGACCGTTAGCGGCCAGGACCGGGCCGGCCGGATAGTGATCTGGCCAGGTGACCGCGTAGGACGGGTCAGCCCCGCCGGCCGCGCGGGAGAAGCGCAGCAGTTCCCGGATGATCCCGGCGCTCCCCATGGCCCAGCCGGTCCGCGGCTGGAGCAGGCTCGGCGTGACCCGGTGCTCCTCGTTCCGCCAGCGCACGCCCGCGGAGTCCACGCTCGCCCGGGCCGCCAGGTCTGCGACGAGCGTGGCCGCGAACGACAGGTCCCCGCGGGCCTCGGCGTGCCGGTCGCAGGCGAGCGCCAGCACCCCGGCCGTGCCGCAGCAGCGCCCGTTATTATCCCAGAACCCCGGCCGGATCCGGCGCGGCAGCCCGGAGTGAGTCACCGTGTGCCAGCAGCGGTCCGCCAGGACCGGCCAGGCCGGGTCCCTGGTCACGGCGCCGAGCATCCGGAACACCTGCGCGTCTCCGGCCGGCCCATGGCACCACCCGAAGCTGTAGCGCTCGATCCGGTCCGGCCGGTGCTGCGGATCCGAATGCGGGACCAGGAAGCCCGACGGGCCGGCCTCGTTCCGGCTCACCACGTCCGCGGCACCGGCCAGGGCGAGGTCGGCCAGATCGGGACGGCCGGCCTGCTCGCCCACGGCGGCGAGGGCCGCGGCGATGCCCAGGGTGCCGTGCGAGAGGTGGTGGAACCGCGCGGGCGTTCCCGCCCGTACTTCCCAGTGCACGCCGGCCGCGGTCGGCTCAGCCGTCCGCAGGTACGGGGTGACCGCGAGCAGCGCCAGGCCGGGATCGCCGGCGGCGAGCGCGCCGAGCGCGATGCCGGCGTTGCCCCCGATGAGCTCGAACTGGTCACCCCACCGTTCCCCGTCGAAACGGGACCTGACGGTCTCCAGGGCGCGGGCCGCCGCCTCGTCAGCGGCCCGCTCACCGAGCAGCCTGCCCACCGCGCGCAGGGCAAAGGCCATCCCGGTCAGGCCGAGGTACAGCGAGCAGTGGTCCCAGTCCTGCGCGGCGGCGGCCAGCGTCCGGCTGGTGCGGATCGCGGCATCGGCGTACCGGTCGTCGCGGAAATGACGGTGAGCCTCCAGCAGCGTGATTACGATCCCGGCCGCGCCGCTGTACAGGGTGGGGTTGAGCTCGTCCTCCCCGCGGGTCCCGGTCCAGGCCAGATCCGGGCCGGTCTCCCGGGCCGAGCCGAGCAGCCACTCCAGCCCGCCCGCGGCGAGCGCTTCGGCGTCGGCCGTGCACGTGCTCACCGCCCGAGCGTTTCATGCCCGCCGTGAGACGGTGCTGCGGGTCCGTCTCCCGCCCCGGGCCGCCGGCCGCTGAGCGGGACCCGCGGCCCGCGGGCGGCCGGGCGCAGGCCACTCCCGCCAGGCTCGCAAAAGGCCACCGCCGCTTCCAGATTTCTGGAAAAAGCCCCGGTACCGGCGGCTGCGGGGCTCGCGATGACCGCGCCTGGGTAGGCTCCGCTGCGGGGCCGGGATAAACGGCTCCGCCATTGCCGGCTGCCTCCTGGTATTGATCGAGGCAGATGATGCTGAAGGAGGCGTCATGCACCTCGGATCGGTGCTTCTCATCGTCTGGCTGGTCGTCGGCGGCTTCGCCGCCGGGCAGCGCGGTGATTACCACGGGACCATCGGCAACTGCAGCAAGGCCAGCACGGCGGCGGTGACGATCCTGGCCGGGCCCCTCAACTACCTGGGCGTGAACCCGCGTATTCACTGCACCGCGCCGCAGCCCAGCAGTTAGCCGCGAATGCGAATCGCAGCTCGCTGATTCCTGCGGCCGCGCAATCCGATCGGGACCAGAAAAGGAAACCATGACCGGGCCCGTGATCCTGATCAACGCGTTCGAAGTACCCGCCGCGGGCGCTGAGGATTTCATCGCCGCACGGGAAAGGGCTCGTGACTATCTGGAGTCGCAGCCTGGCTACGTCGATACCCGTCCTGCACCAGGCCGTTACCCGCCCGGCGCCGCCGGTCCGGATCTTCGTCATGGGCGCGAACGAATGGCGGGACGTGCAGGCCTGGCCGCCACCTGGGCTGGCCCCGGCCGTCTTCCATTTCTCCAGCGACGGGCGGGCCAACAGCCGGTTCGGCGGCGGCACGCTCGATCCCGTGCCGGTCACCGCCGACCAGCCACCGGATGAGTGGACGCACGACCCCGGCCGGCCGGTCCCGTTCATCACGGGCGCGAGCAGCGCGCAGATCGGCGGGCCGGACGACTACCTCGGCGTCGAGGGCCGGGGGGACGTGCTGGTGTTCACCAGCGAGCCGCTGACCGGGCCGCTGGAGATCATCGGAGCGGTCCGGGTGATCGCGCACGTCGCCACCTCAGCCGCCGACACCGACATCACCGCCAAGCTGGTGGACGTGCACCCGGGCGGGTTCGCGCAGCGGCTGTGCGACGGGATGGTGCGGCTGCGCTACCGGGGCGGCTTCGAGCGCGAGCAGGCCGTGGTTCCCGGCGAGGTCTACGAGGTGGGCATCCCGATGTGGGATACCTGCGTGCGGCTGCCCGCCGGGCACCGCCTCCGGGTGGAGATCGCATCGTCGGCGTTCCCCAAGTACGACGTCAACCTGGGCACAGGCGGGGACATGATCACCGAGACCACCGGGGTGACCGCGGCCAACCGGCTCTGGCACACGCCGTCCCGCCCGTCGCGGCTCATCCTCAACGGATAGCGGCCATCCCGCGGGCGTCTCCCGGCCACGGCGTGGTCAGGCTGCGCCAGCCGGCCCGAGCAGGTCCCACTTGTTGCCGGCGATATCGAGGAACACGGCGACACGGCCGTAGGGCTCCGCCCGCGGCGGGGACGCGAAACGGACCCCCGCCGCGGACATCCGCCGGTACGCCTCGTCGAAATCGCCGACCCGGAGGAAGAAGCCCACGCGGCCCGCGGCCTGGTCCCCGACGATCCCGGCCTGCCGTGCACCGTCCGCCCGGGCCAGCAGCAAGCCTGTCTCGGCCCCGGGCGGCCGGACCACCACCCAGCGCTTGGGCCGCCCGTCGTTCGTCCGCGACGGCGAATCCTCCACGAGCTCGAAGCCCAGCGTCCGCACGAAGAAGTCAATGGCCGGGTCGTAGTCGTCGACGACGATGGCCACCAGGCTGAGGTGCACGGTCAGCCGGACCGCAGCCGGGCGGTCAGCTCGATCTCCACGGCGATGCCGAAGGGCAGCTCGGCGAGGCCGACGGCGCTGCGGGTGTGGCGGCCCGCGTCGCCGAAGATGTCCACCAGCAGGTCGGAGCATCCATCGATGACCGCGGGGGTCTGGCTGAAGCCGGGGGCGACGTTGACCATGCCGAACACCTTGACGATGCGGGCGATGCGGTCGAGATCACCGAGTTCGGCCCGCAAGGTGGCGAGGATCGACAGGGCCGTCTGCCGGGCCGCCCGGCGTCCCTCCTCCAGCGAGAGATCACCGCCCACCTTCCCGCGGATGACGTGCTCGCCGTTGATGGGCCCGTGGCCGCCGGCGTAGACGAGGCCGTCGTCCACCACGCAGCCGAGGTAGTTACCCGCGGGCGGGAACACCGGGGGCAGCTCGATGCCCAGTTCCTGAAGCCGCTCTGCTATCACGGAGGGAGCCTACGGGCTCAGCGGGGGGCGTGGGCGCCGGTCATCATGGCCGCGAGGTCCTCGGGGTGCAGGAGGGACGGGGGCGGGGGCGGCCCCCAGGCGAACAGCCCGCGCGCGCCCTCGAGGTCCTCCGGGGTCCACAGCTGGTCGTCCACGATGCAGTCCATGTCCGCGTAGTACTCGGAGGTCGCGTCGCTCGCCCCGCGCGGGCACGGCCTGCGCACCACCGCCCTGCCGTACCTGGAAGACCTGCACCAGGCCACCGGCCAGCACGTGCTGCTCGCCGTGCGGGATGGCCGGGAAGCTGTCCTGGTCGAGCGGCTGTCCGCGCACGGCGCCGGCCGGATCCTGTACCGGGTGGGCGGCCGGATGCCGCTGCACTGCCCCATCACCGACCAGCGGCACGGCACCGTGGCGGCGCTGTCCGTGGTCACCCGGTCGGAGCGGCCGGAGCCGGCCGTGGTCCGGCCCGCCGTGGTGGCGGTGGCGCGGGCGATCTCCCGCGCCCCCGCCACCGAAGCCCGGCATCAGCCATGACGACAGCCCGGGCTGGCTGAAACGCACCGGGGTACGGGCGCTAGGGTGCGGACCACAGCCGGGCCGACCCCGGCGCATGGCCGGACCCCGTTGACATCAGGCGAGAGGATGCCGTGAAGTTCGGGATCATCTACAACACAGGCCAGCTGGGGGTGGACCCCCGCCGGATCATCGCGGTGGCCAGGCACGCGGAAGACTGCGGTTTCGAGTCCTTCTACGTGCCCGAGCACATCGTGCTGTACCCCGGGGCCAGGCTGGGCGCCAGCCCGGTCCCGCCGGACCTGCCCCTCGCCGACCCGCTCGCCACGCTCAGCTTCGTGGCGGCCGCGACCCGGCGGATCCTGCTCGGCACCAGCGTCCTGCTGCTGCCGTTTCGCCACCCGGTGGTGCTGGCCAAGGAACTGGCCACCATCGACGTGCTCTCCGCGGGCCGGATGCGCCTGCTGACCGTCGGCCTGGGCGTGCTGCCCGGGGAGGCGGACGCCGTCGGCGTCGATTTCGCGACCCGCGGGCGCCGGGCGGATGAGGCCATCGACGTGCTGCGCCTGCTCTGGGCGGGCGGCGCGGACGGGGTCAGCTTCGAGGGCGAGTTCTTCTCGTTCAGCAGCCTGACCAGCTTTCCCAAGCCCGTCGGCGCGGCTGCGCTCCCGGTGCACGTGGGCGGGTCGAGCCGCGCCGCGGCCCGCCGGGCGGGCCGCCGCGGCGACGGCTACTTCCCGGGCGGCGGGCTCAGCGCCGCCGACCGCGCCAGCCAGGTGGAGCTCATGCGGGAGACCGCCCGCGACGCGGGCCGGGACGCCGCCGCGCTGGAGTACACCCGCTGGGAGTCGATGAGCATGTCCGCGGCTGACGCCGGGGACCTGGCCCGGCAGGGGGTGACCAGGGTGGTCGTGCCGGCCGCGTCACCGGACCTGGACGAGCAGCTCGGGGAGATGTCGGCGTTCGCCACGCGGCTGGGACTTCCCGATGGGCCGGGGCTGGCCCATGACTGAGTACCGGGCATCCTTCGACGCCACGGTCACGTTCGCCAACGGCGGTGGCCTGGCCGCCCACGGTTTCCGGGTGGACGTGCCGTCTCCCGGCATTGACGAGGCGGGCATCGCCGCCCTGTTCGTAGCCTCACTCGGGCTGCTGATGACGGAATCCGTCGAGCTGGCCAACGTCGAGATCGTCGCCGAACCACATAAGGGAACCCGGGGCGGGCCGTCGGACGCGGCCTGCGGCCCGGCGGCCCGGGGCGGGGCGCTGGTCGAGCTCAGCCACGTGATCCGGGCCGGGATGATCACCGTGCCCGGGCTGCCCGGGCCGGAGATCACCCCGCACCTGACCCGGGAAGCCTCACGCGCCCACTACTCTCCCGGCACCGAGTTCTTGATCGGCCGGATCAGCCTGGTCGGCAACACGGGCAGCTATCTCGACGCGCCCTACCACCGCTACCCCGGCGGCGCCGACCTCACGGCGATCACGCTGGAGCAGACGGCCGACCTGCCGGCTGTGGTGGTACGCGTCACGGGAGCGCAGCGGCGCGGCATCGGCGTCGGCTCGCTGGCCGCGCTCGACGTGCGGGGCGCGGCGGTGCTGCTGCACACCGGCGACGATACGAGGTTCGGCACGCCGGCCTACGCCGAGGACGCGCACTTCCTCACCGGGGCCGGGGCGGCCTGGCTGGCCGAGCACGGGGCCGCCCTGGTCGGCATCGACGCGGTCAACATCGACGACACGGCCGACGGCCACCGCCCCGCGCATTCGCTGCTGCTGGCCGCCGGGATCCCCGTAGTCGAGCACCTGACCGGGCTGGGCCAGCTGCCGCCGGCCGGGGCCTGGTTCACCGCCGCGCCGCTGCGGATCGAGGGATTCGGCACCATCCCGGTGCGCGCGTTCGCGCGGCTGCCCGGGTAGGCGGCGCGACCCGGCCGCGCCGGTCAGTTTGAAGACTGGTAATGGGTGACGGCGTCCTCATCCCATTCCAGCCCGTTGCCGGGAACGTCCGGCACGAGCAGGGTCCCGTCATGGACCCCGAAGGGGCGGGCCAGCACGGGATCGGCCCAGTCCTGCCACTCCAGCCAGTGCCGGGTCGGGGTGACCCGCATCAGGTGCGCGCTGACCTCGGGGTACAGGTGGGAGGACAGGGGCAGGCCGGCCACGTCGGCGACGGCGGCCGCCTGCAGCCAGCCGGTGACCCCGCCGATCCGCATCAGGTCCGGCATGACCAGGTCGCACGCCTGGGCCCGGATGGCGTCATGCATGGCCCGCGGGCCGTAGAAGTTCTCGCCCAGCATGACCGGGGTGGTGATGTCGCGGGCGATCCGGGCGTGGCCGTCCAGGTCGTCGTAGCGCAGCGGTTCCTCGATCCAGGCCAGGCCCTCCGCGTCGAGCGCGCGGCAGCGCTCCAGCGCATCGCCCAGGGCGAGTCCCTGGTTGTAGTCGGCGACCAGGGTGACGTCGGCGCCGACCGCGGCCCGGACCCGGCGGACCGCCTCCAGGTCGTCGGCGGCCCGGTCGCGTCCGAGCCGGACCTTCAGCGCGGTGAACCCGCCCTCAGCCAGCAGCTCGAGGGCCTCGTCGGCGACCGCGGCGGGCGGGATGAGGCCGAGGCCGTTGCTGTTGTACGCGGGGACCGGCTCCAGCGTGCCGCCCAGCAGCCGGGCCAGCGGCAGGCCGGCCGCCTGGGCCAGGGCGTCCCACAGCGCGATGTCCAGGCCGGCCACCGCGGCCAGGGCCAGGCCCTGGTAGCCCGCCAGCGCGAACCACCCCCGGGCCCCGGCGAAGGCCTGCCCGGGCGCGGCCTGCTGGCCCCGCAGGCCGCCGCCAGCTCGTGCAGGACGGTGCGCAGCCCCGCCGCCGCGCTGGCCAGGTACGGCGCCAGGTAGGAGCGGCCGGTGATCCCCTGCTCGGTGGTCACGTCGATGAGCAGCAGCGGCCACCGGGCGAAGTTCCCCACCCTGGTGGCCAGGGGCCTGCGGAACGGGACCACCACCTCCCGGACGGTCACGTCACGCACGACGAGTCCCGTGCCCGGTCCGCTCATCTGGCCCCCTTGCCGCTGTGGCCCGCGCCGGGCCTGCCGTTTCATCCTGCCAACGAATGACCGGCCTGCCCAGCCTCTGCTCAGCGCAGAGCACCTCTGCCACCAGCAGATTCGCTTGGCCGGCCTGCTGCCGGCGGCTCATGGTGGCAGTAAGCCCGCCGTCGCGGGCCCGACCGAGAGCAGGGAGATCATGAAGCTTGCCGTTACCGAAGCACCCCCGGCCACCGCGGCCCTGGATGAGCAGCTGGTCAGCCGGCTGATGTTCCAGCGCATCATCCTGCTGGGCACCGAGGTCGATGACCGGGTGGCCAACCGGCTGTGCGCGCAGCTGCTGCTGCTGTCCGCGGAGGACCCGCGCGGTGACATCAGTCTCTACATCAACTCGCCGGGCGGCTCGGTCAGCGCGGGCCTGGCCATCTACGACACCATGCGGCTGATCCCCAACGATGTCAGCACGCTGGCCATGGGGCTGGCCGGGAGCATGGCCCAGTTCCTGCTGTGCGCCGGGACCGCGGGCAAGCGGTTCAGCCTGCCCCACGCCCAGGTGCTGATGCACCAGGGCTCGGCCGGGTTCGGTGGCACCGCGGCCGACATCGAGATCTACGCCGAGCAGCTCGGACGCACCGGGGCCACGATGATCAGGCTGATCGCGGAGCACACCGGGCAGCCGCAGGAGCGGGTGCAGCAGGACAGCCTGCGGGACCGCTGGTTCAGCGCCGCGGAAGCGCGCGACTACGGGATCGTCGATCACATCGTGGAACGCCTCGACGACGTGCGGCCCGGTGTCACCGGCCGGAAGGCAGGCCTGTGACATGAGTCAGTACACGATCCCCACGGTGGTGGAGCGGACGCCGGCCGGGGAGCGGGCGTTCGACATCTACTCCCGGCTGCTGTCGGAGCGCATCGTCTTCCTCGGCACCGAGATCGACGATGGTGTGGCCAACGTGATCATGGCCCAGCTGCTTCATCTCGAGGCGGCCAGCCCGGACCTCGAGATCAGCCTGTACATCAACTCCCCGGGCGGCTCGTACAGCGCGCTGACCGCGATCTACGACACGATGCAGTACATCCGCCCGGACGTCGCGACCATCTGCATGGGCCAGGCGTCCTCGGCGGCGGCGGTGCTCCTGGCCGCGGGCGCGCCGGGACGGCGGGCCGTGCTGCGGCACGCGAAGGTGCTGCTGCACCAGCCGTCGAGCCAGGCCCAGGGCGCCCTCCCCGACCTCGCCGCGGCGGCCAAGGAGGTGGCCAGGACCCGGCGCGACGTCGAGGAGATCCTCAGCCGGCATACCGGCCACCCCGTGGAGAAGATCAGGAGCGACACCGACCGGAACAAGACCTTCAGCGCCTATGAGGCCGTCGGGTACGGCCTGGCCGACGAGGTCATCACCAGCCGCGAGGCGGACCGGGCGGGTCAGGCGGCCTAGCCGGGCCGGGTGCTGGCCGGTGATCATCCGGCCAGCACCCGGGCCGCCGGGCGGCCACGAGGGCTCTCAGGCGGCCAGCAGGCACTGGGCGTCGCCCGGGGCACGCACGGCGACGGGGCGCCGACGCCTCCCGACGCCCAGCCGGCGGGCACGCCGCGGCGGTCACGCTCCCCGGCGAGATCCTGCGCGACCCCGGCCAGCAGGTCCGCCAGGTTGACCCGCAGCGCCTCGCAGATCGCGGCCAGGACCTCGGAGGAGGCTTCCTTGCGCCCGCGCTCGACCTCGGACAGGTAGGGCACCGAGACCCGGGCCGCCCGGGACACATCGGACAGGGTCCGGCCCTGAGCCCTGCGGGTCCGGCGCAGCCGCACGCCGATCATCGTCCGCAGCAGGGGCCGGGGGCCCCGCCCGCGTGCTTCCCGGCTGATGATGACCGGACCACCCATCGCGTCGCCTCCGTGGCTGCGTTCCTGACCCGCTGCCGGGCCCGGGCCAGCTCACGGTACCCGGGCCCGCCCGGGGCCCGGCAGGGTTTTCGCAGCCGGCGTAGGCGCCCCCGGCGCCCCCCGGCGGCCGCCGTAGCATCGGGTCATGGAGTTCAGCCGTGAGCTGCGCGACGCGGTGATGGCGGGTGACATCACGGTCTCGTTCCGGTTGTGGCGCCACCCCCGGGTGAAAGAGGGCGGCCGGTACGCGGTCGGTCCCGCGCAGATCGAGGTTGACTGCGTGGAACTGGTGCCGTTCGCGTCCATCACCGCGGACGATATCCGCCGCTGCGGCGAGAAGGACCGGGAATCGCTGCGCCAGCGGGCCGCGCACGCCGGCCCGATCACCGACGACACGCTGCTGTACCGGGTGGAGTTCCATCTCGCCCCGCCGTGAAAATGCGGTCGCGCCGCCGGTGCCCGCGACGGTACGGTCCCCCGGGTGGATGAAGACGGGTATTTCGGCGAACGGGTCGCCGCGCGGTATGACGAGTTGACGGCCGAGATGTCCGAGCCCGCCATGGTGGAGCCGGCGGTCGGCCTGCTGGCCGGGCTGGCCGGCGGCGGGCGGGCCCTCGAGCTGGGTATCGGCACCGGGCGCATCGCCCTGCCGCTGGCCCGCCGCGGGATCCCGGTCCAGGGCATCGATCTGTCCCGCGCGATGGTGGCCCGGCTGCGGGCCAAGCCGGGCGGCGACGCCATCGGCGTGACGATCGGCGATTTCGCGACCACGGCCGCCGGGGGACCTTCCGCGTCGCCTACCTGGTCTTCAACACGATCATGAACCTGACCACCCAGGAAGCCCAGGTGGCCTGCTTCCGCAACGTCGCAGCGCAGCTCGAACCCGGCGGCTGCTTCGTGATCGAGGTCATGGTCCCGGAGCTGCGCAAGCTCCCGCCGGGCCAGAGACGTCGGTGCCGTTCCACGTCAGCCCGCAGCGGTGGGGCCTTCGACGTCTACGACACCGCCACGCAGGCGATGAGCTCCAACTACGTCACGGTCCGCGGTGGCCAGGGCGAGTACCGCTCGATCCCGTTCCGCTACGTCTGGCCCGCCGAGCTCGACCTGATGGCCCAGCTCGCCGGCATGCGGCTGCGCGAGCGGTGGGGAGGGTGGGCCCGGGAGCCCTTCACCAGCGACAGCCAGCAGCACGTCTCCATCTGGGAGAAGCCCTGACGGGCCCGGGGAGGCCCGCGGCACCGTGCCAGCCAGCCGGATACCCAAGCCCGGCGCCCCGGCCGATCCGCCCGGCCCGGCACATGTCCGCTACCATCAAATCCGCACCACGGGCTTAACCGCCACAAGACCGGAAAGACCAGGTCAGAGCTTCGCCGCCGCCTGCCGGAAGGCGATGCCAGGCCGGCCAGGCGTAAAGCAGACGCTATTTTTGAATCCTCTTGGGCAACTTTTGAAGCGTTCCGTGCATCTCTTAAGTATGCGATTTCACCGGCGGCTGCCCCAGCCAGCGGACACGACCCGGGCAGGCACCGGGCCCGGGGGAAAGGAGAGGCTGGCGCGTTGAGGGCTGGAGGTATTGCGTCCGCTGACCAGGAAGTTACTGCGGCCCGGGCGGCGCCGTGGTCTTGGCGGCCTGGGTCCGCCGCCCGCGCGGCAGGCGTGCACGTGGCGGTCCTGGCCGGCTTCCTGGCGGCCGGGATCGTGGTGAACTGGACCCGCGCCGCCTACCTGACCGGCCATGTGCTGCCGACTGGCCGCGACGCCGGCTTGTCCGTGTGGGATTACTGGTGGATAGCGCGTTCGGTGGTGCATCTCAGCAATCCCTGGTTCAGCCATTACCTGGCCGCGCCGGTGGGGGTCCCGCTGGGATTCCACGTGCTGATGCCGCTGCCCGGCGTGCTGATGACGCCGGTCACGCTCACGCTGGGCCCCACGTTCACCTACAACCTGCTGACCGCGGCCGCGCCCGGGCTGATGTGCTACACGATGTACCGGGCGGCGCGGCTGTGGGTGCCCTCGCAGACCGGCGCGATCGCAGGCGGCGCGTTCTACGGCCTGTCCACGATGATGACGTGGAACGCCTGGTTCGAGATCCAGCTGGCGCTGGGCGCGGTGTTCCTGCCCCTGGCGCTGGAGGCGGCGGTGCGGCTGGTCCGGCGGCCGGGCTGGCGGCAGGCGGTCATCCTGGGCGTGGTGCTCGGGACCGTGCTGCTGACCGACCTGGAATCGTCCATCATGACCGGGATCGTGGTGATCGCGGCGCTGCTGCCCTGGCTGGTGCGCACCGCGTCCCGGGGGGGCGAGCGGGCCTGGACCAAGCTGCGGCTGGCGCTGGCCGCAGCGGTCACGGCCGTGATCGCCAGCCCGCAGCTCATCGCCATGGCCCAGCAGGCCGCGGCCGGCGACGCGTCCGTGTCGCCGAGCGCCCTCGCGGCGGACTACGCCAACTCTGGTGCCGCCCTGCAGCAGGTATTCGCCCCCTCACCGCGGATCGGCGCTTTCGGCCTGAAGAGCCTGGCCGCGTACTACTACAACTCGGGCCCGCACAGCGCCACGTTCGTCGCCTACGGCGTGGTGCTGACTGCCCTGGCCCTGTTCGGCCTGATCGTCTGCTGGCGGCGGCGCAGTGCCCGGCTGCTCGCCCTGCTCTGGCTCGGCGCCACCTGGCTGGCGCTGGGCAGCGGGATCATCATCGGCCATCACCGGTACGTGCCGTTCGCCACGGTGTCGCACGGCCTGCGCCTGTCAAGGATCATGCCGTTCACCTGGCTGGTGCGGAACCCGCTGCTGTCCTCCTTCCGGGAAGCCAACCGGTTCACCGAACTCGGGCTGGTGGCCGCGGCGCTGCTGGCCGCCGCCGCGGTGAACTGGCTGCGGTATCACGCCTGGCCGGTCCTGGTCGTCGTGCTCGCGCTCGCCGTCCTCGAAGCCGGCAGTGTCGGCTCCTTCGCCACCCCGCAGGTCACCGCGACCATCCCGGCGGCCCTGCCCGCGCTGGACCGCCCGATCGCGGCTGACCATTCGGGCTCGATCGTCGTGGATGTCCCGCTCGGCGTGCGCAGCGCGGTACCGCTCCCCGGCGAGGGAGCGGCCTTCAACCCCGAGGCCGAGGTGCAGGCCACCGCCGACGGTCATCCGAGAGCCGTGGCCTACATTTCCCGGCTGCCGGAGTCCACGCTGGCCGCGGTGAAGCGGCACCCCTTCTACGGTGACCTGCTCGACGCCCAGCGAGAGCCTGGTGCCGTCTACCGCGAGCTGCGGGCCAGCCACGCGCACCCGGCGTGGCTCGCCGCAGCCCGGCTCGACGCGCGCCGGATGCACGTCGGCTGGGCGATCGTCTGGTCCCGCACGCCCGAGATCCTCAACTATCTCCGGGCGGTCGGCTTCCGGCTCGGCTACCGGGCCGACGGCGCGCTCGTCTACCGGCTGGGACCGCGTACCTGAGCGGGGCCGTCTCAGCCCGACGCGCCCGCCTTCGGAGACCCGTTCAGGGGTGCGGCCTGGGTCGTGCCGGTGGCCCCGGTCGCGCCGGTGGCCTGGGTTACCGGCCCGGCCGCGCGGGAGCGCGGGCGGGGCCGGGGCACCGACGGCATCGTGGCCGTCGCCGGACGTCTCCGCGAGGCTGGTGCCCACGGCGGCCCGGTCGAAGAAGCGGAGCAGTTCCACCGGGAACGGCATGACGAGGGTGCTGTTCTTCTCCGCCGCGACCTCGACGACGGTCTGCAGCAGCCGCAACTGCAGGGCAGCCGGGTCGGCCGCCATGACCGTGGCCGCCTGGGCGAGCTTCTTGGAGGCCTGGTACTCGCCGTCGGCGGCGATGATCCGCGCCCGGCGCTCACGCTCGGCTTCAGCCTGCCGCGACATCGAGCGCTTCATGGACTCGGGCAGGGAGATGTCCTTGACCTCGACGCGCTCCACGCGGATGCCCCATGGGCCTTCGGTGGGGGCGTCGATGACCTCCTTGAGCTCGGCGTTGACGGCTTCCCGCTCGGACAGCAACTGGTCCATGTTGCTGCGCCCGGTGACCGACCGCAGCGAGGTCTGCGCGACCTGGGAGACAGCGAAGTGGTAGTTCTGCACGTTGATGATGGCCTTGAACGGGTTGACGACCCGGTAGTAGACGACCGCGTCCACCTTCAGCGTGACGTTGTCCCGGGTGATGGTCTCCTGGGCTGGCACCGCGGCCACGGCGATCTGCATGTTGACCTTGGTGAGCCGGGAGGTGAACGGGTTGATCCAGATGAGGCCGGGCTTGCGCACGCCGGGCAGCGCCCGGCCCCAGCGGAACACGACCCCTTGCTCGTACTGGCGGATGATCTTGAAGCCGAACATATCGGCCATCCCATCCCCGGCACCATGGCACCGGGTCTACCGGGCCCGCGGACGGCGCCAGCGTGACTGCCGGCGTTCGGCATGCCCACGGCCCTGGTTTCATCATCACACATCGCGGGGGCGGGCTGACCCCGCTCCCGGCGGGCCCGCTCCCGGCGGGCCGGGCTCAGGCCACCCGGCGCCAGCCGAGCTCGGAGGCCTTCCAGCGGGCGATGGCCTTGTGCTCGGTGACCACCTTCACTTCCCGCAGGTGCAGGCCGGGGTCGTGCATAGCGTGCTCAGCCTCGGCCATCCCCTCACCGGGAGACCGCTGAGGGATCTCATGCTTCGCGCCGGACTGCTCGACGAGGACCAGGTTGGCCGGGCGGGCATCGCCAGGGGTTTCGTGTGTGCGCACTCACATCTAGTACGACACCGGGGCGTTCCGGGATGTTCCCGCCACCGCCATGGTGTGCGGCACATCGTGGCCCGCAGGGGCCGCCGCCGCGCTGCGGGCGGCGGGCACCACCTGGCCATGCGGGCCGCCCCGGTGGGCCATGCCGCCCATCGGGGCGGCCCGCATGGCGGCGAAAGACCACAGGCCCAGCCCGGCCAGGATCAGCACGACGACGGCGGGCGTCAGCGCGGCGAGCGAGGCCCGCGGCGGAACGCGGACCAGCGGCCAGGCACCGAGCAGGGCGATAGCACCGAGCGCCGGGACATAGAAGCGAGCCGCCTGCAAGGTGCTGAGACCGGGCCCGGCGGTCCACTCGTAGGCGGCGTAGAGCCCCCAGACGGCGCACCACGACGCGGCCAGGGCCAGGCCCACGCCCAGATCACGGCGGGCGAGGGCGGGGCGGTGCGCCGCCGGCCGGCCCAGGGTCAGCCGCCGCCCGGCGATCCACGCCAGCCCGGCCAGGCCGAGCAGCAGCGCCGGCAGGGCCTCGATGAGGTGGACCGGCATGAACCGGAGGTTGCGCGGGATCGCGCCGAGGCTGAACGTGATCTCACCGGGCTGGTACCCGGATCTCAGCGGGCCGCCGTACACGAGGTCATCGAACGTGGCCAGGCCGGCCGCGAACACCACGACCGAGCCCAGCCACCAGCCCAGCGCGGCCCGGGGCAGCATGCGCCGCTGCCAGGCCACCGTCACCGCGGCGACCGCGCAGCCCAGCACGACGATGTCGGTGTAGCGGGTGAACACGGCGGCCTCGAGGGCCGCGAACCCGGCCAGCCCGGCTGCGGTGCGCCACCGGGAGGCGACGTCAGTGGCGAGCACCGCCCACAGCAGCGCACCGGTGCCCGCGGCGATCAGTGACGCGTCGGTGAACGTCGGCATGTAGTCGCGCCAGGCGAACAGCAGCGCCGCACCTGACGCGCAGAACAAGCCGACGGCGGCGGCGCCGCCGAACCGGCCGAGCCAGCGACGGGCGCCGGCGAACAGGCCCAGGCAGCCCAGCGCCCCGTAGAACAGGGGCGCCATCCGGATGATACCGAGCGCCTGGAAGGGCGCGGCGAGGAAGGGATAGCCGGGATCCTTCTCGCTGATCCACCGCCCGCCAGGCAGCTGGACCCACTGGGGGATGGGCATGGCAGGCCCACCCGGGCGCCCCCCGTGCCCGGCCAGCAGCTGCGCGGCCAGCGCGTGTGCCTGCGCGGCGGTCAGCGTCAGGAGGTGCCCCTGGGCCATGGCCACGATCGAGGCACGGTACGCCCAGTCATCGGGCTCCGCGAGAAACGGCGTGGCGGTCAGCACCGCGATGCACAGGAACGCGAAGGCCGCGGCGGCGAAGGCGACCTCGGCGCGGTCCCAGCCCGGCCGGACCTCACTCCCCCGCGGGCCAGCGTCCGGGGCCAGGACGCGCCCGTGCACCATGCTCAGCCCGGCCCGTGCGGGCAGCCCGCGCGCCTCGATCATGCAGCCCATCCTGCCCGCTTCCCGGGACGGCACGCCAGGGAGCGCGCCCACATCCGCGGTGGGCTCGGGCCCACCCGCCGGATCAGCCGGGCGGTTCCTATCCCTTCTGGCGCTCCAGGGCGCGCCGGGTGAGGACGCGGGCCAGGTGCTGGCGGTAGGCACGGTCGGCGTGGATGTCCTCGGCCGGGTCGGTACCCTCGGCGGCCAGCGCGGCCGCGTCCGCGGCGCTGGCTCCCCCGGCGAGGGCCTCCTCGGCCGCTGTCGCCCGGACCGGTGCCGGGCCCATGTTGGCGAGCGCGATCCGGCCGCCGGCCGCCGCGACCCCGACGATCGCCCAGTCGTTGGCCCGGCGGACGAACTTCTGGTATCCCCAGCCGGGCCCGGCCTGCGCGGCACCCGGATCGCGGTGAGCAGCTCGTCGGGTTCCAGGCTGGTCTCGAAGAACCCGGCGAAGAAGTCGTCGCGCTGACCGTGCGGCGCGCCGCCCGGCCCGGAGATCTCCACGGAGCCGCCCAGGGCGACCAGCGCCATCGGCAGGTCCGCGGCGGGGTCGGCGTGCGCGAGCGAGCCGCCGATCGTGCCGCGGTGGCGGATCTGCGGGTCGCCGACCTGCGCCGCGGCGTAGGCCAGCAGCGGCGCGCCGACCGGACCAGGTCGGAGCGGCGACGTCGGCGTGGCGGGTGGTCGCGCCGATCACGAGGTCGTCGCCGTCGGCCCGGATGCAAGCCAGCTCGGCCGACCCGGCCGATGTCGATCAGGGCGGACGGGAACGGCGAGCCGCAGCTTCATCATCGGCAGCAGCGAATGGCCGCCGGCCAGCAGCTTGGCGTCGTCCCCGTGCCTGGCCAGCAGGTCCAGGGCGTGCGCGGCCGACTCGGCCGCACGTCGAACGGCGCGGGGATCATGGCGCTCACCCGCGGCGAAAAAAAAAAAAAAAAAAAAAAAAAAAAAAAAGAGATGTTCCGGGGGCGGGTCAGCCGCCGTGGGGCGTCATCGCTCCGGCGGCGGCCAGCACGGCCCGGACGATGTTGTGGTAGCCGGTGCACCGGCAGAAGTTGCCCTCCAGGCCCTCCCGCACCTCCGGCTCGGTCGGGTGCGGGTTCTCGGCCAGCAGGCCGGCGGCGGCCATCACCATCCCCGGGGTGCAGAAGCCGCACTGCAGCCCGTGCTCCGGCGCGGAACGCCTGCTGCACCGGGTGCATGTCGCCGCCGGTGCGGCGAGGCCCTCGGCCGTGGTCACCTCCTGCCCGGCGGCCTGCACGGTCAGCACCGTGCAGGACTTCACCGAACGGCCGTTGAGCAGGACGGTGCAGGCCCCGCACGAGGTCGTGTCGCAGCCGACGTTCGCGGCCCGCAGCCCGCAGCGCTCGCGCAGGTAGTGCACGAGCAGCAGGCGCGGCTCCACCTCGTCGGACGCGCTGCTCCCCGTTGACCGTGAGCTCGACCTGCATCTACGCGTCCTCTCCCGGGGGACGCCCCGCGGCGCCCTGTCGTGCTGGCCGCCTGAAGTGCCCGCCAGACCCGCTGCGGGGTGGCGGGCATGTCGATGTGCCGGACGCCGAGGTGCGCGACCGCGTCGATGATCGCGTTCTGCACGGCGGGCGTGGCGCCGATCGTGCCCGGCCTCCCCGATGCCCTTGACCCCCAGCGGGTTGTAGCTGGTGGGCGTGGCCATGTCGGCGAGCTCGAAGCTCGGCACCTCGGTGGCCGACAGGAACGGGTAGTCGGCGAAGCTCGCGGTCAGCGGGTTGCCGTCCGCGTCGTAGATGACCTCTTCGAGAAACGCCTGCGCGGCGCCCTGGGCGATGCCGCCGTGCCGCTGGCCCTCGGCCAGCAGCGGGTTGATCACCGTGCCGCGTCGTCCACGGTCACCATCCGGCGCAGCACCACCTTGCCGGTCTCGGTGTCCACGTCCACGACGGCCACGTGCGCGCCGAAGGGGAAGGTCGCGCCCGGGGCGATGAACACGGTGCGCACCACCAGCCGCTCCTCGGCGGCCAGCTTGGCCAGCGGCACCGCCGCCTCCGGGTCGCCCGCCACCTCGAACGCGCTGCGCGCCGGCTCGAAGACCAGGTCAGCGGGGTTGGCCTCGAGCATGGCGGCGGCCCGCTCCCGGGCCACGTCGAGCAGTTCCGGGAGGCCTGCTGGACCGCCACCCCGCCCTGCTGCAGGCTGCGCGAGCCGCCGGTGCCGCCCCCTTCCGGGACGAGGTCGGTGTCGCCCCACTTCACCGTGATCCGGTCGACCGGGATGCCCAGCTCCTCGCTGGCCAGCATCGCCCACACGGTGGCGTGGCCCTGCCCGTGCGGGGAGGTCCCGGTGAGGATCGTCGCGCTGCCGTCGGGGTGGACCTCCACGCTGGCGTTTTCCTCGGGGAGCACCCGACTCAGCTCCCCGCGCCGGTGATCTCCACGTAGCTGGCCAGGCCGATGCCGAGCTGGACGACGTCGCCGGCGGCGCGGCGCCGGGCCTGCTCGTCCCGCAGCGCAGGGTAGCCGGCCGCGGCCAGGGCCGTGTCCAGCGCGGCCACGTAATCGCCGGTGTCGTAGACGGCCCCGAACGCGGTCCGGTGCGGCTGGGTGAACCTGGGCAGCAGGTTCTTGCGCCGCACCTCGGACGGGTCCAGGCCGATCTCGGCGGCGAACAGGTCGATGGCCCGCTCCACCGCCGCCGTGGCCTCGGGCCGGCCGGCGCCGCGGTACGCGCCGACCGGGGTGGTGGTGGTGACCACCGACCGCGCCACGGCCTCGGCCCGGCTGATCGCGTACGGCCCCGGGGCCATCAGGATGGTGAGGGCGGGCAGGAACGCGCCGAACCTGGGATAGGCCCCGGAATCCTGCAGGATCTCCAGCCGGTACGCGGTCACCGTCCCGTCCCGGCTGCCGCCGATGGTGATCGTCTGGCGCTGCGCCCGGCCGTGCGTCATCGCGATCATGTTCTCGTTCCGGGTCTCGGCCCAGCGCGCGGGCCGCCCCAGCCGCCGGGCCACCCAGCAGACCACCGCGTGCTCCGGATCCGCGCCGAACTTGGCGCCGAACGCGCCGCCGACGTCCGGGGTGATGATCCGGACGCTGGCCGGGTCGATCGCGAGCATCCTGGCCAGGGCGCCGCGGGTCCCCTGCGCACCCTGGTTCGGGATCCAGGCGGTGAGCCGGCCGTCACCGCCCCACGCGGCCGCCGCGGCCCGGGTCTCCATCGGGGCGGGCGCCACCCGCTGGTTGATGATGGTCCGGCTGACCACCACCTCGCAGCCGTCGAACAGGTGCGGCCCGGAGTGCGGCCGCGTCCCCGAACGTGGCGGTCACGTTGGTCCCGGCCTCCGGGAACAGGAGGCCGGGCGGGTCGTCGGCCGCGCCGGCCAGATCCACCACGGCCGGGAGCGGGTCGTAGTCGGCGCTGACCAGCTCGGCCGCGTCCTCACCCTGGTAGCGGTCCTCGGTGACGACGACGGCGACCGGCTCGCCGACGTAGCGCACCACATCCCGGGCCAGCAGCGGCTGGGTCATCCGCCGTCGGCCAGGTCCGGGATGGGCGGGCCGAGCGGGGGCAGCTCGGCCAGGTCCGCCCCGGTGAACGCGGCGATCACGCCGGGCGCCGCCAGGGCCGCGCTGACGTCCACCGACCTGATCCTGGCGTGCGCGATGGGCGACCGGACGAAAAACACGTGACACGCGCCGGCCAGGCGCTCGTCCACCACGTCGTCGGTGTAGACGCCGCCGGTGGTCAGGAACCCGGGGTCCTCCGTCCGCAAGACCCGGGTACCGAGAATGCTCACGCCCGATCAGCTCCCCTCCGGCGCTCCGCGCCCAGCGATGATCGTGCCCGGCGGGGCCGGAACGGTCAAACGGACGTGTTGACTAGGCGGCCCTGCCCGGACGGGAAGCTCCCCGGCGACCGCAGGCACCGCCACCCTGGCCCGGCAGGATCTGGTCCCGGGGCCTCGCGGGTTGGAGACTGCTCCGTAGGCCAGATCAGGAAGGTGCCCGGCAGGCCAGATCAGGAAGGTGGTGCCGTACCGCCGACCAGGCGTTCGAGGTGGACGGCTACCGGGTCAGCGAGGGGTCGATGATCCTGATCTCCCCGGCCGTCGCGCACCGCCTGCCCGGGCCTTACCCGGAGC
This sequence comes from uncultured Actinomycetes bacterium, assembly GCA_963720645.1. GTDB lineage: Bacteria > Actinomycetota > Actinomycetes > Streptosporangiales > Streptosporangiaceae > RYN-230. The sequence continues at coordinate 235,057 of CAVRFX010000006.1, forward strand.
CGGGCGAATACCGGCCGGACCGTTTCCTCGAGGACCCGCGGGGCATGCGGGACCTTATCGGCTTCGGCGGCGGCGTGCACCGCTGCCTGGGCGTGCATTTCGCCTACCTGGAGATGAAGGTCATCCTCACGCCGCTGCTCCAGCGCTATCAGCTCGAGCTGATCGACCCGGACCCGCAGCCCATCCCCGGCCAGAAGGCGAAATGGCCGCAGAGCCCCTGCCGGGTGCGTTATCAGGCTCAGCGGCCGGCGGCCCGGGCCGCCTCCTCCAGCCGGCTCGGTAGCCCTCCCACCAGGACTGGTCGCCAGGCGTCATGTTGTCGTTCCCCGGCTGGCGCCCGACCGTCCCGTCGATCAGTTCCCGGACGATGTCCGCGTGCCCGGCGTGCCGGTGCGTCTCGGCGATGACGTGGGCGATGACCCGGTTCAGCGTCACCTCATTGCGGTCCTCCGGCCACCAGGGGACGTGGCCGACCGCGTCGAGCGGCAGCGTGTCGATCGTGGTGTCCGAGTGCAGCCACGCCCGGTGGTACAGGGATGGCCCGGGCTAGGGCCTGCCCCGGGACCCAGGCCCGCCCGCTCCCGGAGCAGGGCGCTGACCAGGTAACCGGCCTGAGGCGAGCCGAGCCCGGTGGCCATGTCGTAGCCGCGGTGGGCGGGGTAGCACGGCTGCCCGGGCCGGCCGCCGGACCGGCACGTGTGATGGGAGTGGCGGCCGTAGCCGGCCAGGTAGTCGTTGTTACCCGCCCTGACATCGGTGAACGCCCCCGGGTCACGCCGCGCGATGCGGTACAGGCTCGGGCTCAGCAGGCCGACGCGGTGGGTGCCCAGCTGCTCGTCGGCCAGGGCGGTCAGCGCCGCCCACAGCGGCGTGGCCAGGCTGGTGCCCCCGACGGTCAGCCAGCCCTTGCGCTTGAACGCCCCGGCGGTGCCGTAGATGACGTACCCGCGGGTGCCCCGGGTGCCGATCGCGGCGAGGGCGGAGACGTCGGGGACCTCACGGCAGCCCGTCCCCCGCGGCGCCCCGCAGCGCGCCCCGCCGGCGTGCGCGCGCACGTAGCCGGCCTGCCAGGACGGCATCCACCACATCCGCGAGATGCCGCCGCTGCCGACCAGGTTGCCCGGGTACTTGCGGGGCCGGCCGGGCCGGCCGTTGAACGGGGCCGGGAATCCCAGTCCGGCCGGGGTCTGGTTCCAGGCCGACTGCACCGGGGGTGACCCGTAGCGCGTGATCGTGGTGCCGCCGACCGCAGTGACGAAAGGCTGGCTGGCCGGGTTGCCGACCTGCAGGCTGTAGGCGACGCGCGCGGGCACCTCCTTCACGTCGGGCAGGCAGCCCTCGGAGCCGGAGTCACCGGCGGCGGCCATCATCGACTGGCCCTGGAGCGCCATTTCCTGGAACAGCTGCGCCTCGACGCGGATGACGGCCCCCCCGGCCAGCGGCTCGCAGCCACCCCAGGAACTGCTCACGACCTGGGCGCGGTCCTGCTGGGCGATCGCGCCGTAGGTGTCCACGATGGACTGGTCGCCGCCGGACAGCGGAGCCTGGTAGACGAGGATCCTCGCCCGCGGCGCCATGGCCGCGACCACCTCGATGTCGGCGGTGACCTCCAGCGTCCCGGCTCCTGAGGCCCGGACGGTGGTGCCACCGTCAACCCGCACCCGGCGGACCGACGGATGCACGTGGTAGCAGCGGGTGTACGCCCTGATGTCCCGGTTGGCGTAGTCGGCCAGCTCGAACAGGGCCACGGTGATGTGCTGCCCGAAGTCCCGGTGACGGTAGAGCGGGTTGAACCGGTAGGCGTGAGCCAGCCAGGCGGCGGTGTACACGTGGCGGGTGCGCCGGGCGGCGCGGCAGGCCCGCGGCCCGGGAACCGATCCCCGGGCCAGGCTGGAACCGGGCAGGTGCACGGTGCTGAGGCCGATCACGGCGGACACCCAGCGGCGCAGGCCAGCAGGCATCTCGGGGGCCCGCCGGTTGAGCAGCGCGGTCCGCCCGTCGGCGAGCCGCACCCGGTCAATCGGCGTCCGGAACGCCGCCTCGATCCGCGCCACCGGCCCGCTGGCGGGCAGCAGCAGGCCGTCCCCCAGGGTCGCCCCGGTGGCGAGGCCGTGACGGCGCAGCCAGGCCCGGACCGCAGCCGCGGCCCCGCGGGGCGGCCCGAACCGGGCCTGGATCCGGCGCGGGCGCAGGAAGTGGCGGAACGCGGCCGAGCCCGGGGTGGAGACCTCGGCGGCCAGCCGGCCGAGGCCGCGGGGATCGGCCGGGCGCAGCGCGACGGTGATGTGCAGCGTGGCCGAGCGGGCTTCCGGGCCGCTGATCCTGGCCCCCGGGGGGATGCCCGGCACGGTGCCGACGGGAATCGTGACGGCGGGTGATGATGCCGCCTGGCTCACCGCTGCGGCCGCACTCGCGCCGGCCAGGGCTGCCCCGCCGATCAGCGTGGCCGCAGCCAGGCCCGCCGTGTATCCCAGCCAGGTCCGCCGCTTCAGCATCCATGTCCCCCGTGACCGCCGGCCCATAATCAAAGGGGATGCTAGGAGCGCTCAGCACGGCGGCCGTTGACCAGACAAACCGCGCGCGTCCGGGCCGAGTGCGGGCATGCTGCTCATAGCGACAGCTGGAGGTGCCAGATCATGACCGGCGACACGATGCGCGGCCTGCTCAGCCCCCTCATCGGCAAGTCAGGGTCCATCTCCCTGCTCGTCAGCAGGATCGGGCCGGTTGCCTTCCCGGCCGCCGAGGACAAGCGGCTGACCGGGGTCGAGGTGCTCCCCGACGGCCTGGTCCGCCTGGAACGGGAGACGGGGTGGACGGTGATCGACCCCCGCGAGGTGGTGGCCGTGGTCTGGCACGGCGACCGGGGCAGCGACCAGCTAGGGCAGTTCCTGTAACCGGCATCCGGCCCACGACACGCCCGCTAAGCTGCGGTTCCCCGGCCAGCCGGAATGATCGGGCAACACTGGGGAAGCTGAGCACCGCAGGCGCCCCGACCCGCACCGGCTCACGGGCGCCGGAAAGTCGAGGTGGGACACCCAGTGATGACCGCCCAGCTCACAGACTGCGCGTACCTGCACAGCGCTTTCGGCCCGGGATGCCCGTACTGCTGGCAGCCTGCGGCCCGTACCTCCGGGGACGACCGGAGGCGGCGCGGGCCGCACACCCCCGCGGCGGGTGAGCCCGACCGGCCCGCCGAGGGCCGCAGGCTCAGCTGATTCCGGCCCGGCTAGCCGGGCCCGGCCGCTGCGCACGCCGGGCCCCGCTCAGCTGCCGGTTATCTCCCGCGGCGCCGCCGAGGCGTCGCTGCCGGACCCGATCTCGGCCTTCAGCGCGGCCAGTTCCTGGTCCACCCCGGCGGCGGTCCCGGCGTCGTCGAGTTCCTGCTGGATGTCGTCGGTGTCGCCGCCGACGTCCTCGAGTACCCCCGAGGCGAGAAGCTCGTCCACCGCGCCCGCCCGTGCCTGCATCTGGGCGATCTTGTCCTGGGTGCGCTGGAGTTCCTCGCCCGAGTCACCGGACTTCTGCGAGATCCCGGCCGCGCTCTCGCCGACGGACGCCTCGGCCTGGGCCGCGGTGTACTGCGCCTTGAGCACTTCCTTCTGCGTCCGGAACGTGTTCACCCGCTTCTGCAGCGCGTCGAGGGTGTGCCCGAGCTTCTCTTCCTGCTCGCTGAGCTGATCGTGCTGGGATTCCATCGCGTCGATCTGGGCCTGGGCCGCCGCCTTGCGGGACAGGGCCTCCCGGGCCAGGTCGTCGCGGCCCTGCGCGAGGGCCGCCTTCGCCTGCTCCTGGAGATGGTCCACCGAGTGCTGCAGCTGCTGCTCCTGCAGCTCGATCCGCTTGCGCGACGCGGCGATATCCACCAGCCCCCGGCGGACCTGGGTGATCTGGTCAAGCATCTGCTCGTACGACAGGTCGAGCATCTCATCAGGCTTCTCGGCGGCGTCGAGCGCCTTGTTCGCTTTCGCCTGGACTATCTCGTGAGCCCGCTCGAAGAGGGTCATGCTCATCAGGCTACCCAGCCGCCGGCCTCTTCACCGGTCTGCATCGGCGCGGCCGGCCGGCCGGTCACCGTTCCAGGTAAACGCCGAAGTTGCAGCCGAGGCTGGACAGTCCATGCGGGCGGGCCTCGACCGCCGCGCGGGCGGTGCCGTCGCTGGTCATGGCGAGCTCGTGACGTGCCCACCAGGAGTTGAGGCAGGACGACTGGCCGCGATAGGTGGCAATTTCGGCCTCGTAGGGTGGCCCGGCGGGGACCCCGAACGAGGCCAGGCGCGTCTCCCGGGCGGGCCCCCGGAAGGGGACCGCGCTCCAGGGGGTGCTGCCGAGTTCGACCCCGATGCGGACCTGGTTGACGACCATTGCCGCGTTGGCCGGATAGTTGTCGTACGCGTAGCGGCCCGCCCCGGCGAACAGGGCCCCGTTCCGGTGGTCGTAGAACAGGGAAAGCCCCGCCTGGTGGCCCGGCGCGAGCCGGGCGTTGTTCCAGGCCCGGGGCACGGCCGGGCAGGTCGAGTTCGCGGTGGAGCAGATCAGCGCGTGCGTGCTCCGCTGGTAGATCTTGAACGCCAGGCGGTAGCGGTTGGTCACCGGCCGGCCGCCAGGACGGCAGGTCGAGTCGGTGCAGGCGTAGACGCCAAGGTCGATGACCAGGGCGGGCGTCAGCATCTCCAGCGAGAAGCCCAGCCGGCCGATCTCCCGGGAGAACCGGGAGGCGTCCGGAAGCCAGGCATTGACCTCCACGACCTTGAAGCGCGCCCCGGTAGCCGTGTACCCGGACTGATCTGACGCGTAATACACCGGGCCGGTGCTGGCGGCGGCGCTCCCCGTGACCAGAATGGCCGCCGAGGCTACGGCCGCGCAGGCCGCGGCGACGGTTACGACTAAACGCCTGATCATTCGTGCGTCTCCGCATGATTCGTGGGGCTACCGGCGAGCAGGAGCCCATTCTTACCATGACCCGGGCGCCTGTGGTTCACGCGGCCAGGACGGCGTAGCGGCCCTGGCCGGCCAGGAGGCTGGCGTGGGTGCCGGACTCGGCGATGTGGCCGTGGTCCAGGACCACGATCTGGTCGGCGTCGCGCACGGTCGAGAGCCGGTGGGCGATGGTGATCGTGGTGCGGCCCTCGGCTCAGGTTGTCGAAGGCGTGCTGCACCGCGCGCTCGGTCTCGGTGTCCAGGGCGCTGGTCGCCTCGTCCAGCACGAGCACGCGCGGGTCGCGGAGCAGGGTGCGGGCGATGGCCAGGCGCTGCTTCTCGCCGCCGGAGAAACGGTGCCCGCGCGAGCCGACCATGGTGTCGTAGCCGTCCGGCAGCCCGGCGATCAGGTCGTGGATCTGCGCGGCCCGGGCCGCGTCCTCGATCTCGGCGTCGGTCCGCCCGGCCGGCGTAGCGCAGGTTCTCCCGCACCGTGGTGTGCAGCAGATAGGTCTCCTGGCTGACCACGCCCACGAGGGGCGGCGAGGTCGGTGAGCTTCATGTCGCGGATGTCGATGCCGTCGATGCTCACCACGCCCGTGGGTGGGGTCAATAGAGCCGGGCGACCAGCGCGGCCAGCGTGGTCTTGCCCGACCCGGTCTCGCCGACCAGGGCCAGGGTGGTGCCTGCCGGGACGTCCAGATCGACGCCTGTCCAGGGCGGGCTCGGTCGGCGCCGGGGTAGGTGAAGCTGACTCCGTGGAGAGCCTGACGTGCCCGGCCATCACGGCGTGGGACGACCCCTCGACCGGGTCGGCAGGGTTCGTCCACCTCGACCGGGCAGGTCCAGGTACTCGAAGATCCGCGCGAACAGGGCCAGCGAGCTGATCACTGGGACACGCCGGTGCTGAGCAGGCCGGTCAGCGGCCGGAACAGGCTGGTCTGCAGCGTGGTGAAGGCGACCAGGGTGCCGATGGTCATCGCCCCGGCGGCCACCGGCAGGCCGGCGGCTGAGGTAGATGACCGCGGGGATCGCGGCGAAGATGATGCTCATCGAGGCCATCCGCCAGCGGCCGGCCAGCTGGAGCGCAGCTCCAGGTCGATCAGGCGGGCTGAAGGAGGCCGTGAACCGCTCGACCAGGGAGGGCCCGGTGCCCATCGTCTTGGCCAAGCTGGACGCCGTTGATCGACAGTCCTTCCTCGATCGTGACGTTGAGGTTGGCCAGCTCGCGCTGCTGCTGGGTGGTGATGGCTCTCGGCGCATGTCGGGCGACCTGCCGGCTCAGGTAGATGGCGGGCGGCATGACGACCAGCGAGATGAGGGACGAGCTGCCAGGACAGGGCGACCATGGCGGCCGCCGTGGCCACCGCGGTGGTGAGGTTGGCGGCGATGGACGTCGCGGTGGAGGTGACCACGGACTCCATGCCACCGATGTCGTTGGTGATGCGGGACTGGACCTCGCCGGTCCGGGTCCGGGTGAAGAACGCGACCGACTGCCGCTGCAGGTGGCCGAAGACGCTGGTGCGCAGGCCGTGCATGACCTGCTGGCCGACCTTGGTACTGATCCAGGTCTGGATCACCCCGAAGGGCGGAGGTGATCGCGGCGATGCCGACCATGCCGGCGACCAGCAGGATCAGCAGCCGCACGTTCCGGTCCGGGAGGGCGGTGTCGATCACCGCGCGGAGCAGGAACGGTGCGGCCACGCTCACGATGGAGGAGGCGACGATGATCGCGGTGACGATCACCATCTGCCAGGTGTAGGGGGCGAACAGCTTCCCGATGCGGCGCAGCGACACCTCGCGGGCCTGGGCCTTCTCGGCCGCGGTGACCGTTCTCGCTCCGCGGCCCCGGCCGGGGCCGGGGTTCTGCGGGCTCCCGGTGCCGGAGACCTGGGGGCCCGTGTTCTGGGGGCCTGTGCTCTGGGGGCCCGTGCTCTGGGTGTTCGTGTTCTGGGTGTTCGTGTCTGGGGATGCCAAGTGCTTGCTCGATTCTGCCGGGGGTGGCTCGTGCCGGGGGAGCCTGGGGATCGCGTACGGGGCTGAGGTTAGCATATTACTGAGGTAACCTCAATATGAGGGTGTAACGGTAATCACTGGTAGGCTATTCCCGTGATCCACGGCAACGAGACGGCCAGCCAGCCGGGTGACGCTGACGGCGGGACGGCGGGCCGGCCGGGTGCCGCTGACGGCGAGACCAGTGCGGATGAGACGCTGGCCGACGCGTTCCGGTCCGTCGCGCGCAAGCTGCGCGAGACATCCCAGGAGACCCTGGCCCCCTGGGACATCAACCCGTCGCAGTTCCGGGCGCTCCGCGTGCTGAACCATCACGGCGCCCTGCGCCTGTCCGACCTGTCGCTGCGCCTGCACATCGCGCCACGCTCGGCTACCGAGGTCGTCGACGCCCTCGAGGCGCGCGGCCTGGTGGAACGGCGGCCCGATCCGCGCGACCGGCGGGCCACGCTCGCCGAGCTGACCGGGCAGGGCTCCGGCGTCCTCGGGGCGATCCGCGCGGCCCGCGGCACCGAGGCCGAACGGATCTTCGACCGGCTCAGCCCGGCCGACCGTGACCACCTGGCCCGCATTCTCCGCGACCTGCAGGGCTGACCCGCCCGGGCCAGAGCCCCGGCTGGCCCGCCAGCCGCCCTGCCGCGGGGCGCTCAGCTGCGGAGAGCTCAGCTGCGGGTTTGGCCTGCCGGATCATCTCGAGCGCCTGCTGGACGCGCCGCTGCCGGGCCTCTTCCTTCTTGGCCTCGGCGACCCAGCGGGCGTATTCCTTGCGGTGGGTGAAGGCCATGCCCTCGAACGCCGCGCGGGCATCCGGGTCCCCGGCCAGGGCCACCGCGAGCGCCTCGGGCACCTCGACCTCGCGTGGCGCCTCGTCCAGCTCGAGCACCACCTCGACCTCGTCGCCGGCCTCGACCCCCGCCTTCTGGCGGACCTCCCGGCTCAGGCCGACCAGGAATTCGCCCTTCATCCGGGCCACGCTGGTCCGCCACGTGTAACCGTTGACGGTCGCGGCCACCGGGAACCGCCTGGCTCCTTCACCAACGTCCGCGACCTGGGCCTCGTCAAGCACTACGGCCGCCGCGGGGCCGCGGGGCTGCAGCTGCGTCGTGAACCGGATCACTCCCATGCGCCCATCCTGGCCCACCGCCTGGCCGGGACGGCCACCCGGTTCCCGCCAGACCGTCACGCCAGGCCGCCCTCCTCGGTGCGCTCGGGCAGCAGCATCAGCGCACCGGCGAAGAAGCACACCGCACCGATCAACGTGCCCAGGTTCGAGCGCTCGGCGTTGTGCAGCTGGCCGGTCGCCGGGTTGATGTAGCCGGCCACCGCGGATACGCCGAAGGCGACCGACCCGATCAGGTTGGCCAGCGTGATCCACCACGCCCACGACCGGGGCCGCCAGGCGGTCCAGCCGTGGCAGACCTCGAACCAGGCCAGCGCGCTGGCCACCAGGAAGCAGATCGAGCCGACGGCGTCCGGCCGCCACACATGCTGGTTCGCGGCCTGCGCGGTCAGGTCGGCCCGCACGGCGTTCCCGGTGCTGACGTTGAAGTAGAGGGTCCCGGCCAGCTGCACCGCGGTGGCCCACCAGTCGATCCTGCGGGGCTGGACGACGAAGAACCGCCGCCGGGCGGCACCGGGCAGCTGCGGGCCGGCATCGACGGCTTCCCGGTAGGTCAGGAAACCGGCTGCGGTGAAGAACAGCGAGCCGATGAAGAACGTCAGCGCATCCCAGCGCGTCCCTACGGCACTGGCGTACGCGGGGACCGCCCCCAGGGCGAACAGCAGCGAGCCCACCGCGAACAGGACCGCGATCCACCACCCGCGGGCCCCCGGCGCCCACCAGGTCGATCCTGCGGCCGGGCCGCCCAGGTGCTTGCGGTGCCGGCGGGAACCCCACCGGGCCACCGCCCCGTCTGGGCGGACATGGTCAACGAAGGTCATCAGAGGGCCGATACTGCCGTCCCGGCCTGCTCGGTCCCGCACGGGCATCGCGGCGTCCTCACTGGTCACGTTGATCCTCGCAGCGGCCGGTGCTGACCGGCCCACCCACAATGGGTGAGGACGCCCCGATCCCGGGGTGGGGAAGCTGCGGGGGAGCCGGCGTGACACGTCCGGCCTGAAGGAGGCGCTGGCCGGTGACGGAAGAGCCGTTCCGCACGATCATTGAGCCGTTCCGCATCCACTCGGTGGAGCCGATGCGGCTGACCACCCGCGCGGAACGGACAGCCGCCCTGGCCGCCGCCGGCTACAACCTCTTCGGGCTGGCGGCGGACGAGGTGCTGATCGACCTGCTCACCGACTCCGGGACCGGGGCGATGTCGGCGGAACAGTGGGCGGGCATCCAGCGGGGCAACGAAGCCTACGCGGGAGCCCCCTCGTTCTACCGGTTCCGCGACGCGGTGACCAGCCTGTTCCCGTTCCGGCACGTCCTGCCGACGCATCAGGGCCGGGCGGCCGAGAAGATCTTGTTCACCGTGGTCGGCGGGCCGGGCCGGATCATCCCGAACAACACCCACTTCGACACGACCCGGGCCAACATCGAGTTCACCGGCGCGCGGGCCGTCGACCTGCCCATCGCGGAGGGCCTCCAGCCGGCGCTGCGCCACCCGTTCAAGGGCAACATGGACGTGGCCGCGCTCGAGCGGCTGCTCAGCGAGCACGCCGCCGCCGTCCCGCTGGTCATGCTGACCGTGACGAACAACTCCGGCGGCGGCCAGCCGGTCAGCCTGGCCAATATCCGCGCGGTCCGCGAGGTCTGCGACCGCTACGGCAAGCCGCTGTTCCTCGACGCCTGCCGGTTCGCGGAGAACGCCTGGTTCATCAAGACCCGGGAGCCGGGCTACGCGGCCGTCCCGGTCGGGGACATCGTCCGGGAGATGGCCGCCCTGGCCGCCGGGATGACCATGTCGGCGAAGAAAGACCCGCTGGCCAACATCGGCGGCTGGCTGGCCCTCAACGACGACAGCCTCGCCGAGCAGTGCCGGAACATGGAGATCCTCACCGAGGGATTCCCCACCTACGGCGGGCTGGCCGGCCGTGACCTGGAAGCGATCGCCCAGGGGCTGCGCGAGTGCATCGACGACGACTACCTGCGCTACCGGGTCGCGCTCGGTCGCCTACCTCGGCGAGGCGCTCGAGTCGGCGGGGATCCCGGTGGTGGTCCCCTTCGGGGGCCACGCGGTCTTCATCGACGCGCGCGCCATGCTGGCCCACCTCGACCCGCTGCAGTACCCGGGCCAGTCGCTGGCCTGCGCGCTGTACGCGGAGGGCGGGGTGCGCGGCTGCGAGATCGGCACCGTGATGTTCGGGATGCAGCCCGACGGCAGCGAGGCGCCCGCGGCTATGGACCTGGTCCGCCTCGCGATCCCCCGGCGCACCTACACCCAGAGCCACATCGACTACGTGATCGAGGTCCTCACCCGGGTGAACAGCCGGGCAGCCGGGCTTCCCGGGATGCGCATCGTGTCCCAGCCCAGGCAACTGCGGCACTTCACCGCGCAATTCGCGCCGATCCTTGACAGTGCGTCGGCACGCAGCATGGGATGAAAGCTGGCGGCGTGTGCCGGCCGCGCAGGGAAGGAGCCGGGATGACCAACCTGGCCGGGATCGTGCGGGAGCAGGCGGCGAAGCCCGCCCAGAGCGGGCGGCCCGCCCTGCGGCAGGACGGCCAGGAGCTGACCTACGGGCAGCTCGAGCGGGGCAGCGGCCAGGCCGCGGCGATGCTGCGCGAGGCCGGGGTGGGGTCCGGTGACCGGGTCGCGCTCGATGATGCCGAACGTGCTGGCGTTCCCCCTCCTCTTCTACGGCGCCCTGGCCGCGGGGGCCGTGGTCGTCCCGATGAACCCGCTGCTGAAAGGCCGGGAAGTGGCGCATTACCTCGGTGACTCCGGCGCCTCGGTCATCCTCACGTGGCACGCGGCCGCGGACGAGGCCGCCAAGGGGGCAGCCGACGGGGGCCTCCCGGTCATCCGGGTCACCGAGCCGGACGCGCAGGGTGTGCTCGGCGGCCTGGCCGCCCCTGGAGGACTGGGCCGAGCGGGCCGACGATGATGACGCCGTGATCCTGTACACGTCGGGAACGACCGGCGTCCCCAAGGGTGCCGAGCTGACGCACGCGAACCTGCTGCGCAACGCCGAGGTGACCGCGACGACGCTGCTGGACACGGGCCCCGGCGACGTGGTCATGGGATGCCTGCCGCTGTTCCACAGCTTCGGCCTGACCTGCGGCCTGAACGCCGCGGTTCTCGGCGGCGCCTGCCTGGCCCTGCTCCCCCGGTTCGACCCGGGTGCGGCCCTGGAGATGATCAGCCGGGAGAAGGTGACCATCTTCGAGGGCGTGCCGACGATGTACGCGGCGCTTCTGCACCACCCGGACGCCGCCCGGGCCGACACGTCGTCACTGCGGGTGTGCGTGTCGGGCGGGGCCGCGCTTCCGCTCGAGATCCTGCGCGGCTTCGAGGACACGTTCGGCTGCCCCATCCTGGAGGGCTACGGGCTGTCCGAGACGTCCCCGGTGGCGTCCTTCAACCATCCGGACCGGCCCCGGAAGCCGGGCTCGATCGGCACGCCGGTCGCGGGGGTGCAGATGCGCGTGGTTGACGACGCCGGGGCCGAGGTGCCGCCGGGCCAGGTCGGCGAGGTGGTGATCCGGGGGCACAACGTGATGAAGGGCTACTGGAAGAACCCGGACGCGACCGCGGCGGCGATCCCGGATGGCTGGTTCCGCACCGGTGACCTGGCCCGGGTGGACGAAGACGGCTACTTCTTCATCGTTGACCGGAAGAAAGAGCTGATCATCCGCGGCGGGTACAACGTTTACCCGCGCGAGGTCGAGGAGGCGCTGTACGAGCACCCCGGTGTGGCCGCGGTGGCGGTCGTCGGGATCCCGCACGAGTCGCTCGGCGAGGAGGTGGGCGCCGCCGTGGCCCTCAAGCCCGGCGCCACCGCCACCCCCGATGAGCTGCAGGAGTTCGCCCGGGACCGGGTGGCCGCCTACAAGTACCCGCGGCAGGTCTGGCTGGTGGAGCAGCTGCCCAAGGGGCCGACCGGCAAGATCCTGCGGCGGGAGGTACGGCCGCCTGCTGACGAGGACACCGCGGCCCCCCCGGAGAGCCCGTGAGGGCAGCCGTGCGGAGGGTAGTGGCCAGGCAGGCAGGCTAACCCGTCTCGCATTCCCAGGGAGGACTCTCATGGCCAACGCCGCGGAGGCCGACTTCTACGGCCTCGAGCAGTTGCTGGACGACGCCTGCCGGGACGCGCTCCAGCGCACCCGGGAGTTCATGACCAAGGAGATCGAGCCGGTCATCAACCACTACTGGACGCGGGAGGAGTTCCCCCACGACCTGATCCCGGCCCTCGCGCGGCTGGGCATCGCCGGCATGGCCTATGACGGCTACGGCTGCCCGGGCGGCGGGCCGCTCCTGGACGGGATGATCGCGATGGAGCTGGCCCGGACCGACCCGTCGATCTCCACCTTCATGGGGGTGCACGGCGGGCTGGCCATGGGGTCGATCTACCTGTGCGGGTCGCCGGAGCAGAAGCAGCGGTGGCTGCCGGAGATGGCGCGGATGGAGAAGATCGGCGCGTTCGGGCTGACCGAGCCCGACGTCGGCTCGGGCGTCGCGGGCGGCCTGACCACGACCGCGCGCCGGGACGGCGCCAAGTGGGTCCTCAACGGCCAGAAGAAATGGATCGGCAACGCCACGTTCGCTGACTACGTGGTGATGTGGGCCCGTGATGTGGCAGATGGCCAGGTCAAGGGCTTTGTGGTGGAGCAGGGGACACGCGGGCCTGGCCGCCGGTCAAGATGCTGACAAGATCGCGCTGCGGGTCGTCCAGAACGCCCATATCACGCTGGACGGGGTGCGGGTGCCCGAGGCGAACCGTTTCCAAAAAGCTGATTCGTTCCGGGAGACGGCCAAGGTGCTGCGGCTGACCCGCGCGGGCGTGGCCTGGCAGGCGATCGGCTGTGCCCGCGGCGCGTATGAGCACGCGCTCGCATACGCGAAGGAGCGGGAGCAATTCGGCAAGCCGATCGCCGGTTTCCAGCTGGTGCAGGACCTGCTGGTGCGGATGCTGGCCAACATCACGGCCTCGGCCTGCCTGTGCGCAGGCTGGCCCAGCTGCAGGCGGCGGGCAAGGCGGCGACGAGCACTCGGCGCTGGCCAAGGCGTTCTGCACGGTGCGGATGCGGGAAACCGTCGGTTACGCCCGCGAGTTGCTCGGCGGCAACGGCATCCTGCTGGAGAACCAGGTCGGCCGCTTCGTGGCCGATGCCGAGGCGATCTACTCCTACGAGGGCACCCGCGAGATCAATACCCTGGTCGTCGGCCGGGCCATCACCGGCTCGAGCGCGTTCGTCTAGGACGCGCTCCGGGTGGCCTGCGGGCCAGGCGGTCCCCGGCGCCACCACGCCGTCGAGATAGGTGACGGTGTTCGACGGGATGGCGGGGATCCGCGGTCCGGGCAGCACGATGCCGGTCAGGTTCAGCGGGTCGGCCGCGGAGAGCTGGACGGTCTCGCCGGCGGGCCGCTGCTTGCGCACCGCGCGCAGCACGTCGACGGCGTCCGGGTGCGCGAACTGCTCGCCGCTGAACCCGGTCACGAACCGGCCGCCGCGGATGGTCCCGCGGGCCTCCATCCGGCGCAGCGCCCACAGGATCTCCCGCCAGGGCACGGCGAGGTTCTCCCGGGCCACCAGGTCGCGGAAGACCACGCCCCAGCGGACGACCAGCTGCTCGGCGACGGCCTCGGCCAGCTCGTCCGGGTCCGCGCCGGCGGACGGCACGGGGAGCAGCGACCACCGCCCGGCCGACGCCATCGCCGGGTCGTGACCGGCCCGGCGCAGCCCGCGGAGTCCGACGGCCGCTGGAACCGGTGCGCGCGCGGCCGCGCAGCAGGGACCGGACCGCCCGGAAGCCGTCCGCGGTGATCAGGCCGCGGGCCACGCCGTCCCACAGCGCCTCCTCCACCTCGCCCGGCAGCCGGCCGGTGACCGCGGCGAGGTCGGGCCGGAACAGCGCCCCGTGCTGGCGGAGCGCGTCGAGCACATCGGCGGTGCGGCCCGGCCCTGGCTCGGCCGGCGCCAGGTCGCCGCGGGCGGCGCGGAGCAGCCAGGGCAGGTCGTCGCGGATGGCCAGGGTGATCGGGGTGGCCCGGGACGGGACCAGCCCGCTGCGCTTCGGGGCCGGGTCGGGCTCGCGGTCGCGCACCGACAGGCGGCCCCAGATGACCTGGCCGGACAGGCACACCTCATCCAGCCACTCGCGCCGGTAGCCCTCCACCCGCGCGGCCAGGACCGGCGTCTCCCAGGCCCCGGCGGCCAGCTCGAAGCCCTGCAGCTGCTCGATCACGCTGAGCACGCCGAACCGGCCCTCTGCGCCTGGGTGCCCGGGGCCACGTGCTGCCAGCGGAGCAGGAACCGGATGAAGTCCCGGGCGGTGACCGGCTCGATCTCGCGGCGCTGCCGCTGCCGGGTGTAGGCGTGGATGCGGGCCAGCAGCCGCCGGGCGCAGAACTCCTCGTCGCCTCCGGGCGCCGGTGAACCGGCCGCGGATCGCGAAGCCCTCGTCCTCCAGCCGGGCCAGGCGCGATCGCGACGTCAGCGGGCCGCAGGCCGGTCGCCCGGGCCAGGTCCGCCACCGTCGACGGGCCGCGGCAGTCCAGGTGGCCGCGGAGCATGTCGGCCGCGGCCGCGTCCGGGTCGGCGCTTCCGCGGCCGCCGGGACCGGGCACGGGTGATCGGGCGCGCACCGCGGCGTCCGGGAACAGCGCCTCGACGGCCGGGCGGCGTTCCACCGCGCACCAGAGCACCCCGGCCGGGCCGTCGACGCTGACCGCGCGGCGGCCGCGCGGCCAGCTCGTCGAACCAGCGCTGCCAGTCCGCGCCGGGCCGGACGGCGGTCAGCGTCATCAGCAGGTCATGCAGCTCGTCCGCGTCCCGCGGGTCGGGCCGGACCTGCCCGGCGACCCGCTCGATGGCGGCCGGGTCGAGCCGGCCCAGCTCGTGCGGCTCCACCGGCAGGCCGCGGCGCAGCGGCACCGCCCGGCTGCGGCGCTCTTCCAGCGGCGGCGTCGTCGAGGAAGGTGAACGGCCGCCCGTTCAGGATCTCGTGCGCCAGCACCGACGGCTCGGTGGTGTCCCGCACCACGACCGTGACCCGGCCGGACTCGATCCCGCGCGACCAGCTCGCCGCAGGCCGTCGATGTCCATGGCCTCGCGCAGGCAGTCCTCCAGCGTCTGGCGGACCAGGACGTGATCGGGGATCTCCAGCGGGCCGGGCGCGACGTTCTCCTGGCAGGCGGCCAGCGTCGGGAACACCGCGGCCATCAGGTCATCGGCCTCCATCCGCTGGATGGCGGGCGGGTTCTTCTTCCCGCCGCGCATCCGCAGCACGGCCAGCGACCGGTTCAGGTTCCACCGCCACCGGGCCGCGAACATCGGCGAGGTCAGCACGGCCTGGCGGACCACGCCCTCCACGGTCGCCGAGGCCAGGAATTTCGGCACCCGCTCCAGCGGGAAGCTGTGCTGCGGCCCGAGCGACAGCAGGATCGCGTCGTCGCTGGCCGCGGCCTGCAGCTCGAAGTCGAACGTGACGCAGAACCGCTTGCGCAGGGCCAGCCCGAGCGCCCGGTTGAGCCGGGCGCCGAACGGCGCGTGCCCGACCAGCTGCATCCCGCCGGCCTCGTCGAAGAACCGCTCCAGCACGATGGTGTCCATGTCGGGCAGCACGCCCGAGCTGCGCCAGCCCGGCGCCCAGGTAGGCCGCGATCGTCTCGGCGGCGGCCTCGCCGATCCCGCATTCGGCCTGCAGCCAGCGGACCGCCTCGGCCGGCGCCGCCGGATCCGCAGCCGCTCGGCCGACCGCCTTGCCGGAGGGCGCAGACCTCCTCGGACAGCTCGACGGTGCGGCCGGGCGCCTCGCCGAGCCAGAACGGCACCGACGGCGGCGCGCCGTGCGCGTCGTCGACCCGGACGACGCCCGGCTCGACCCGGCGGATCCGCCACGAGGTGGTGCCGAGCAGGAACACGTCCCCGGCCATGCGACTCGATCGCCCAGTCCTCGTTCACCGTGCCGACCAGGGTGTCGTCGGGCTCGGCCAGCACCCGGTAGTCGCCGAGCTCGGGGATGGCCCCGCCGGAGGTCAGCGCGGCGATCCGGGCGCCGCGGCGGCCGCGCCAGCCGCCCGGTCACCTGGTCCCGGTGCAGGTAGGCGGCCCGGCGGCCGCGGCCGGTGCGGATCCCCTCGGAGACCAGCTCGGCGACCTCGTCGAAGTCCTCGGCGGACAGGCCCGGCGAACGGGGCGGCCCGCCGGACCAGGGCCAGCAGGTCGTCCTCGGCCCAGTCCGCGGCCGCGCACTCGGCGACCATCTGCTGGGCCAGGATGTCCAGCGGGCAGTCCGGGATCTGCAGCGCGTCGAGCCGGCCGGACCGGACGCCGCGCAGCAGCGCCGCGCATTCCACCAGCTCGTCCCGGGTCGTCGGGTACAGCCGCCCGGCCGGGATGCCGCCGCGGGTGTGGTTGGACCGGCCGACCCGCTGCAGGAACGTGGCGAAGCTGCGCGGCGAGCCGATCTGGCAGACCAGCTCCACCGGCCCGATGTCGATGCCCAGCTCCAGCGACGCGGTCGCGACCAGGGCCCGCAGGTCGCCGCTGCGCAGCCGGGCCTCGACCCGCTGCCGCCGGTCCTTGGACAGGCTGCCGTGATGCGCCGCGACCTGGCCGTCGCCGAGCCGCTCGCCGAGCTGGTGGGCGACCCGCTCGGCCATCCGGCGGGTGTTGACGAACACCAGCGTGGTCCGGTGCTCGCGCACGTGCCCGGCGATCAGGTCCAGGATCTCGGCCATCTGCTCGGCGGACGCGACCGCGCCGAGCTCGTCGCCGGGCAGCTCGAGCGGCCAGGTCCAGCTCGCGGCGGTGGCCGGAGTCCACGATCGCGCAGCGCGGTGACCCGTCCGGCTCCGACCGGCCGGGGCCCGCGCCGACCAGGAGCCGGGCGACCGTCTCGATCGGGCGCTGGGTGGCGGACAGGCCGATCCGCTGCACCGGCTGCGCGGCCAGGTGCTCCAGCCGCTCCAGGGTCAGCGCCAGGTGCGAGCCCCGCTTGTTGCCCGCGACCGCGTGGATCTCGTCCACGATGACCGTCCGGCGACCGGCGCCAGCATGGCCCGGGTCCGGTCCGCCGTGACCAGCAGGTACAGCGACTCGGGCGTGGTGATCAGGAAGTCCGGCGGGCGCTTGAGCATCGCGGCGCGCTCGGCCGCGGCCGTGTCCCCGGTGCGCACGGCCACCCGGATGTCCGGCGCGGCCAGCCCCAGTCCGCGGCCGCGGTGCCCGCGATCTCGGCCAGCGGCGCTCCAGGTTCTGCCAGATGTCGACGGCCAGCGCCTTCAGCGGCGACACGTACACCACCTGCGGCCCGGCCGCGCGGCTCCGGCGCCCGCCTCGTGCGCCCGGTAGATCCGGTCGATGCAGACCAGGAACGCGGCCAGCGTCTTGCCCGGACCCGGTCGGCGCGGCGATCAGCGTGTGCCGCCCGGCCGCGATCTCCTGCCAGCCCTCGGCCTGCGGCGCGGTCGGGCCGGCCGGGAACCGGCGGGCGAACCAGCTGCGAACAGCCGGGTGGAACGACTCCAGCACCTGGACATTTTATCCCGTATCGCCATCGTGCGCAGCACGCCAGGCTGACCCTGGGGCACGCGGCCGGCCCGGGCCCGATTGGGCCCGGAAACCATCCGCTCCGGCGTCCGCGACACACCATCGGATTGGCTTCGTCTGGCCGGTTTATTCCGGCATGATGCCCTGGATGGCCTAAGCGCTATTTCGTCATTGAACGTGCCGTAATAAGTCACGCGGACGCCGGGGGCGCCCATGGGGAATCTTTCGGGTTCTGCTCATGATTCCGCCGCTATTTTCGCGGCCCGCCGCCGGCGGCTGCTCCTGGCGGTCGGCGGCATCACGCTGACGACCGTGGTCACCTCCCGGCTCCTTTCCGGGCCGGAGCATATTGCCCGCGCATCATGAGGTGAGTGCGCATCAGAAGGCCGCCGGGCAGCGCGATCTGGCGGCCCGGCGCACCGCACCGGCGGCCCGCCATGACCCGGGCGCCCGGCACCAGGTGTCCCAGCCGCCCGGCCAGCCGCTCTACTACATCGACGACGCCTCGAAGGCGGTGGCCCTGACCATCGATGACGGTCCTGATCCGGTGTACACGCCGCAGGTGCTGCGGGTGCTGCGGACGTACGGCGTGACCGCGACCTTCTCCATGATCGGCCGCCGGGTGGCCGCCTATCCCCGCCTGGCCCGCGCGGTGGCCGAGGACGGGCACCATATCGCCAATCACACGTGGACCCACTCCGACCTGGTGCGCATGCCGGCTCATCGGGTGCACACCGAGCTCGCCTGGGCCAGTCATGCCATCCATTCAGCGACCGGCGTGCATCCCCAGCTGTTCCGGGCCCCGTACGGCGCCTGGTCGGCCTCCGTCATCCGGCAGTGTGAGCAGATGAGGATGGTGCCGATGGACTGGTCGGTTGACCCGCGTGACTGGGCGCGGCCCGGGGTCCGGAGCATCGTCCGGAACATCATGCACAACACCCGCCCCGGGTCGATCATCCTGGAGCACGACGGGGGCGGCAACCGGTCCCAGACGGTGGATGCCCTGAACATCGTCCTGCCCCGGCTGCTCCGCGAGGGTTACCACTTCCACATCCCGTGACCGCCCGGTGGCGGCCGGCCCGGGATGATCCCCGTCACCCGGGTGCCCCGCCCCGGCGCGGAGTCCACCCGCAGGCTGCCGCGCAGGGCACGGAGCCGGTCGTCCATGTTGACGAACCCCGCGCCGAGACCGCGGTCCTGGGCATCGAACCCCTGGCCGTCGTCGGTGACCTCGAAGATGAGCGCCTCGCCTTCTTGCCTCACCCGCAGGGTCAGCGTGGCCCCGTCCCCGGCGTGCTTGGCGGCGTTCTGGATGGCCTCCAGGCAGCAGAAGTAGACCGTCGCCTCGGTCTCCGCCGGGTAGCGGCCGGGCGGGACGGCCTGCACCGTGATGGGCCGCGGGGACCTGCGGGCGGCCGCCGGAAGGGCGGCCGCCAGCCCCTGCTCGGCGAGCAGCGGCGGGTAGATGCCGTGGGCCAGGCAGCGCAGTTCCTCGGACGTCTCCCGGACATCGGCGCGGAGCTCCGCCAGCAGGTCCCGGGCCTGGCCCGGGTCGCATTCGGCGACTTCGGAGGCCAGGCTCAGCTTGATGGCCAGGGCGGCGAGCCGCTGCTGGGCGCCGTCATGGAGATTGCGCTCGATCCGGCGGCGCTCGGTGTCGGCCGCGGCCACGATCCGGGTCCGTGACGCCTGGAGCTCCGCGGCCTGGCGCCGCAGCTCCGCGACCGAGGCGTCGAGTGCGGACCCGAGCTGCGCGTTGTGCGCGGCGAGTTCGGCCCGCTGGGCCTCGATGACACGGCGCTGGAGGAAGTCCGTGCGAAGGCCGCGCTCCCTCGCGTACCCGGCGACCATGCCGATGATGACGGCCGACAGGAAGAAGAAATTGTTGTTGAGGAGGATTTCCGGGGGCGTGGGTTTCAGCCATATGGCGACCATCTCGTAGCCGGCCATGATGAGCAGGCAGGCTTTCGTGGCGTACGAAAAGCGGAGCTGCAGCACCGTGTATGCCCACGGGACAACCAGCAGGAGCCCGGCGTAATAGAGGTGGCCCACGGCCGGGCTGGCGATGGCAATCATGGCCACGATGCCCAGTCCGGCGACGGCGGCCACCGCGGAAAGCAGCGGTTGCATAACGGGCTCGAAATAGCGGGTGAAGGTCAGGGCGAGCACGCTCAGGGCCGCCGGGCAGAAGATCGCGTAGCGGATCATCCAGATCCACCCGGCTGCGCCCGGGTCCGCGTAGAGATCCAGCACCCCGAACAGCGCGTACAGCAGGAGGGCCAGGACCAGGGCGAAACGGGCCAGCGGCAGCGAATGCCTGGCGTGATAGCCACCGAAGCGGGGCTCCAGGTCGTCGGTGAACCGCAGCCGCCAGGCGGCGGGAAAGAGCGCGGCCAGCGGGCTGGCCTGCGGCTTGGCCGCGCTGGCCGTCGGTGCGGATCGCCAGGTGGATGGGGTGGGTAGCTGCATACCGATCAGCGTGCTGGGACCGGGGAATCAGCACATCGGAAGGAATTCGTATTCGGCCCTGCGGGGATTGACTATCCGGCCGGGGGCCCGGCGTCAACACGGCTTCCGGGAACGCGGACACTTCATGGTGTGGCAAGATCGCTGCCGATCGTGGGGCGGGCTGCAGAGCGGGACGCCATGGCGGCCGCTTATGCCAGCGCGGCAGCCGGCCAGCCCCAGGTGCTGCTGGTCACTGGGGAGGCCGGGATCGGCAAGACCCGGCTGATCGAGGAACTGATCCGGCAGGTGGCATCGGCCGACGGCGGGGCCCAGGTCCGGGTCGGGGAGTCGGCGCCGCTGGCGGGGGCGGCGCTGGCCTACGGGCCGTTCGTGGCCGCGCTCGGGGAGCGGGCCGCCTGGCTGCTCGCCGATGACCAGCCCGGCGACATGGCCACCGCACGGCACCGCCTCTTCGAGCGGGTGCTGGCGCTGCTGGCCGACCTGGCTGGCGAGGCACCGCTGGTCCTGGTGCTGGAAGACCTGCACTGGGCCGACGAGTCGTCTCACGAACTGCTCGCGTTCCTGGCGGTCCGGCTGCGTGAGCCCCGGGTCCTGGTGGTCGCGACGCTGCGGGACGAGGACCTCACGGAAGAGTCCCGGCGGTGGCTCTCCGACCTGGAGCGCCGCCCGCGGGTGACCCGGCTGCGGCTGTCCGGGCTGGCTCCGGCCGAAGTCGCCGAGCTGGTCGCTGACCAGGTACCGGCAAGCTCGGCACCAGACCCGGTCGCCGCCGTGGTCCGCGCCGCGGAAGGGAACCCGCTCTACGCCCTCGAGCTCGCGGCCACCGGAGCCCGGCTGCCGCCTGCCTCGATCACCGACGCGCTGCTGGCCAGGTCGGCCGGCCTGTCCCCCGGGGAGCGGGCCGTGGTGGACCAGGTCTGCATCGCGGACGGCGGGATGTCGCATGATCTGCTGGCCGCGACCGTGCCGCTCGGCGAGGACGAGCTGCTGGCCGCGGCCCGCGAGGCCGTCTCCCGGCGGCTGCTGGTGGCCACGGCCGACGGTTACGCGTTCCCGCATGACCTGATCCGCCAGGTCTTCTACGGCCAGTTGCTGCCCGGGGAGCGGCACCGCCTGCACCGCCGGGTCGCTGAAGCGCTCGCCGCGCGCCCCGAGCCGGACCCCGCCGTGCTGGCCCTGCACTGGCAGCTGGCCGACACGCCGGACCTTGCCGCCCCCGCCGCTCTCCTGGCCGCCCGCCGGGCGGTCTCGGCCCGCGCCTACCCGGAGGCGGATCACTTCTACGCCATGGCCGTGGACGGGGCGGCCTGGCTGCCCGAACCCCTCCCTGACCTGCTGGAGGAAGCGGCGCGGGCGGCCAGCTGGACCGGGCATCCCGAGCGTGCCGCCAGGTATGCGGCGGACGCCCTGGCCCGGCGCCCCACCGCCGGGGCGGCCGAGCGGGCCCGCATCCTGGAGCGCCTCGGGCGTTACCGGTGGGAAGCAGGTGACCCGCGGGCCGCGGTCGAGGCCACCGATCAGGCGCGGGGGCTGCTCGACGCGGAACCGGCGTCGGCCTTGCAGGCCCGGATCCTGGCTGCCCTGGCCTCGTGGCGGATGCTGCTGGGCGAACCCGCCGCGGCGATGCTCCTGGCGACGCAGGCCGTGACCATGGCCAGAGCAGATCGGCGCCGACGCTGAGTACGCGCACGGCCTGGCGATACTTGGCATCCTCAGGGCGCAGCACGGCGAGCTCGGGGCGGGGCTGGCCGCGCTGGACACCTCGTTGGGGATCGCGTACCGCACGGGCGACATCGAGGGCGTCGTCCGGGCGGCGACCAATCGCATGTACCTGCTGTATACGGCCGGCCGGGCCACCGAGGCGCTCGACGCCGCCCGGCACGGGCGGCAGGCCGCCCGCTCTCTCGACGCGCCTGCCGCGCTGACGTCGGTTCTCGATAACAACACGGCCGCGGTGCTGACCGCGACCGGCCGGTGGGCGAAGCCGGCCAGCTGCTGACGGAGCTGATCGGCGAGTCGCGCGCCAACGTCACGCGCTACCTGCAGCTGCTCCAGCTCGAACTGGCCGTGGGGCGGGGCGAGGAGGAACAGGCGCGGGAACTGGCCACCTCGCTGCGGGATTCACCCGAGGATCCGAGGCTCCTCGGGCCCTTGCACGCCTGCCTCGCCGAGCAGGCCCTGAACGCCGGGGATCTGGTCACGGCAGCTGACCAGGTACTGGCCGGGCTGGCGGTGCTGAAGGGCGCGGCCCTGGCCGGGGAGGAGATCCGGTTGCTCGCGGCCAGCGCCAGGGTCAGCGCCGACCTGGCTTCGCTGCCGGACGCCGCCCGGCCAGCGGGAATCGCCCCCAGCTGGGAATCCGCGGCAGCCAGCCTCGCCAGCCGGGCCAGGGCGCTCATGGCTGAGCATGGCGGCCGCCAGCCTGAGGTCGCCGCGTTCGGGTCGCTGGCCGAGGCCGAGATCGCCCGCCAGCACGGCCGCGACGACCGGGCGGCCTGGCGGGCGGTAGCCAGCGCCTGGCAGCGGCTGGGGCAGCCGTACCGGGAGGCCTACGCGCGCTTGCGTGAAGCCGGGGCCGCGGTCCGGGCCGGGCGGCGTGAGCAGGGCGCGCGTGCCCTGGCGGCGTGTGAGAGCCTCGCGCGCCAGCTCCCGTCGGCGCCGCTGCTCGCCCTGGCCGAGGATCTGGCGCGGCGCGCCAGGCTGACCGGCCAGCCCCGCCCGGCCGCCCGCCCGGCCACCGCCCGGGCCCAGTTCGACCTCACCGACCGCGAAGCCGAAGTGCTGGCCCTGCTGGTCAAGGGCGACAGCAACCGGCAGATAGCCCGCGCCCTATTCATCAGCGACCGGACCGTCGCCGTGCATGTGTCACGCATTCTTGGCAAACTGGGCGTCCGTAACCGCACCGAAGCGGCGACCCTCGGGGCGCATCTGGGCCTGGCCCCGGCCTCAGGCCCATCAGCCCGACCTGGTGAGGAGCCTGATGGACATCCGAATCGAAGGTGATCCGACCTCCTGGACCCTCGCCGCGCCGGTCGATCCCGGCCAGGTGACGGTGTCCACCGGGGCGGTGGCCCTGGAGATATCCGAGCCACTGGCAGGCCGGATGCTGCTGTCACCCCGGTCGGCGGGCAGCGTGGTGTTCCTCCAGCCGGCGGCCAGCCCGCGGCACGGCGTCGTCCCCAACGGCGTCAGGCTGCCGGAGCAGTGCCTGTACGTGCCGTCGGCCACCGGCCCCGACCCGCACAGCAATCCGCCGCGGTACTACGTGCTTCCCCGGTCGGCCGATCTGGCCGCGCTGGAGACGCAGATCGCCGCCGCCATGAGTGAGGGGACCATTCTCTCCGTGGACTTCACCGGCCCGGCGGACCCCGGCGTCGTGGTCATCAACGGCGCCTCGGTCTCCTTCGCGGTGCTCTGCCCGGCCACCCCCGGGAGCTGAACCCCCGCCGGGTCAGCCGGAGGTGATGGGCTCCTGGAGTTCGGTGACCCACTTATCCCGGTCTTCCGGGCACTCGAGGTACACCTCGCGGGGGTACCCGATGGTGCGGTGGCCGCCGTTCTCGATCCACCGGGCCAGCGTCTGGATGGTCGCCATGACGTTATCCATCGACCCGCGGTGAATGATCGTGGCCGCCTGGCTGATCCCGGGCAGGTCGATGATCTCGAAGTCGTGACCGCTCGCCGGGCCCGCGTTGACGGGCAGAGTGGCGTGCACGAGCACGCCGTCGCCCTCCGGGACATCGTCGTAGTAAGCGATCGCCGGGCCTGCGGGGACCAGCCCCGCCTGGCCGAGCCTGCGGCCCAGCTCCTCATACAACGGCTGGATGACCGGGCTGATAGACGCGGGCTCCAGGCTGGCCGCGATCGCGCTGAGCTGCGCGACGCGGACGGCCGGGATGCGCTTGACCTGAATGTCGTCGGCTGGCATGGCGCCCTCCATCTCGATGATCCGGAGCCTCGCCTCGACCTGCGACAGCCGGGCCGTGTCGGCCGCGATCCGGGTTTGCAGCTCGGCCTGGCGCAGCCTCAGCATGCCGCGGAGCTGCTCGGCGCCGACCTGCTGGTCCAGCATCGCGCCCACCTGGTCGAGGCTGAAGCCGAGATCCTTCAGCGCGATGATGCGGTTGAGCCGGGCGAGCTGGCCGGCCTCATAGCGTCGGTAGCCGCTGACCGGGTCAACCCGGGCCGGGCGGAGCAGCCCGGTCGCGTCGTAATGGCGCAGCATGCGGACCGACACCTGGCCGTGCCGGGCGAAGTCTCCGATGGTGAACATGACGCCTCCCACCCGACAGCCTCACACCGTGTCAGGGTCAAGCTGCGGGCTGGCCTCCCGCCCTGGCCAGCGCCTGCGCTCGCTGACCGGGGCCGCCGTCACCCAGCGGGCCCTGTCCGTATCGCGCGGCCGGGAATACCGTCGAATCATGCTCAAGCGGGAGATCGTGCTTCCTCCGGAACACCTGTACCCGGCCGACGAATGGCGCATCATGGAGGCACGGTACTCCGATGAGTTCGTGGGCCGATCCGAGACCGTCTTTTCGCTGGGCAACGGTTTCGTCGGCGTCCGCGGCAGCTTCGAGGAGGGCCGCCCGGCGCGGTCCCGGGGACGTTCGTCAGCGGGTTCCACGAGACCTGGCCGATCGTGCACGCGGAAGGGGCAGCATGGCTGGCGCGGAACGGGCCAGACGATCGTGAACGTGCCTGACACGACGATCCTCAAGCTGTACGTCGACGACGAGCCGTTCTACCTGCCGACCGCGCGCGTCCATGACTACTCGCGGATACTCGACATGCGGGCGGGGACGCTGACCCGCGAGCTGGTGTGGGCGACCGATCGGCAAGCACGTCCGGGTCCGCTCGCGCCGGCTCGTCTCGCTGCGAGCACCGGCACGTGGTCGCGATGACCTACGAGGTGACGCTGCTCGACCACCCGGCTCCCGTGGTGATCTCTCCCGCTGGTCCTCAACCGGCAGGACGCGCGGCCACGCGACGATCTGCCCGAAGATCAGGCCCGGGGATCCGCGGCTGGCGACCGTGCTGCCGCACCGGGTGCTCAACGCGCGGCTGACCGAGCTAGCGGGCCAGCGCATCCTGCTCGGCTACCAGACGACCAGCAGCGGGCTGACGCTCGGCGTCGGCGTCGACCACGTGATCGACACCGCCTGCCCGTACCAGACGTCCGGGTCGGTCGGCGACGACACCAGCGAGGTCGTCCTGACGGCGGACGCGCAGCCCGGCGTGCCGATCCTGGTGACCAAGTACGCCACCTACCAGACCTCGCGAACCGCGCCGGTGACCGAGCTGACCGACCGGTGCCGCCGGACGCTCGACCGCACGGTACGCGACGGATTCGGCTCGCTCATCATCAGCCAGCGCGAGAATCTCGACCGGTTCTGGGATCGCGCCGATGTCCGCGTGCAGGCCAGGCTCCATCCGCTGCGGCAGCAGCAGGCCATCCGATGGAATCTGTACCAGGTCGCGCAGGCGTCCTGGCGGGCCGAAGGGTCCGGCATCCCGGCCAAGGGGCTGACCGGGCAGGCCTACGAGGGTCATTACTTCTGGGATACCGAGATCTACGTGCTGCCGTTCCTGTCGCTACACCCAGCCGAGGATCGCCCGCAATCTGCTCCGCTTCCGGCACAGCATGCTCGACCACGCGCGGGAGCGGGCGCGCGAGATGAGCCAGCGGGGTGCGCTGTTCCCGTGGCGGACGATCAACGGCGAGGAGGCCTCGTCCAACGTCCAGCAGGGCACCGCGCAGTACCACATCAACGCCGATATCGCCTACGCGATCCGTCGCTACGCCAACGTCAGGGGCGACGGCCTGCTGGCCGACATCGGCGCCGAGATCCTCGTCGAGACGGCCAGGCTGTGGGAGGATCTCGGCTTCTACGGGACCGACGAGAAGTTCCACATCCACGGCGTGACCGGTCCTGACGAGTACACCACCGTCGTGAACGACAACACCTACACCAACCTGATGGCCCGGCTGAATCTCAGTTTCGCCGCCACCACCGTGCGCCGGCTGCGCGCGGAGCGCCCGGAGGACTACGCCGCGCTGGTCGCACGAGGTGGGCCTGCAGCCCGGCGAGGTCGAATCCTGGGAACTCGCCGCGGCCGCGATGCACGTGCCGTTCGACCACGAGCGCCGGCATTCACCCGCAGGACGACACGTTCCTTGACCGGGAGGTATGGGACCTGGCCGGCACGCCGCCGGAGAAGTTCCCGCTGCTGCTGAACTACCACCCGCTGGTCATCTACCGGTACCAGGTGCTCAAGCAGGCGGACATCGTGCTCGCCATGTTCCTGCTCGGCGACGAGTTCTCGCGCGAGCAGAAGCGCCGGAACTTCGAGTACTACGATCCGCTCACCACGGGCGACTCGTCCCTGTCGGCCTGCGTGCAGAGCATCATCGCCGCGGAGATAGGCAGCGAGCGGCAGGCACTGGAGTACTTCAACTACGCGCTGCTGATGGACCTGGCCAACGTGGCGGGCAACGCCTCGAACGGCGTGCACATCGCCTCGGCCGCCGGCGTGTGGTCCAGCCTGGTCTTCGGGTTCGGCGGCGTCCGCGACTTCGACGGCCGGCTGTCCTTCTCCCCAGGCTGCCGCGCGCCTGGAGCGAGCTGTCGTTCTCGCTGCGATTCTGCGACCGGCAGATCCGGGTCACGCTCACGCACGACGAGGAGCGCTACGCCGTCGAGGAGGGCGAGCCGCTGCAAGTGATCATCAGGCGCGAGCCCCACCTGCTCGCCCCTGGCTCTCCGCTGGCGATCAAGCTCCCCGCGGGCGTGACCCTCCGTCAGGGCAGCGGCATCAGCCCATGCTCAGGAAAGACGGCGGCCCGGGTGGCCATGATGGCCTGGTCAATGCGGTCTTCAGGGTCATATCCGGATTCGAAACGGGCGTAGCCGGGATCGCGGCCGTCGGTCATGAACTCGGGCGCCGGGCGGCCCGTGCGGCGGAATGCGTGCTCGCGCCAGGTGACCGGGATGCGCGCCCCGGGGTCGATGGGATGCCCGGCGGCCTCGGCCAGCAGGTGCGCCCACGTCCTGGGGACGACCTGGAGCAACTCGTAGCCGCCTCCCCCGGTAGGAGCCAGCAGCCACCACGGCCACCTGGTGGGCCAGTACGTGGATCGCGGTGTGCGCCGACCGTTGCGCGTCGATCGACAGCTGCAGGCCAGCCAGCGGGTCGAGCCGGTGCGTGTCGCAGCCGTGCTGGCTGACCAGGATCGCGGCCGGAACGCGTGCAGCAGTGGCGGCACGATCGCGTGGAACGCGCGCAGCCACCCGGCGTCCCTGGTCCCGGTGGGCAGCGCCACGTTCACCGCCGAGCCCCGCGCGCCCGGGCCGCCGGTCTCGGACGGCAGCCCGGTGCCGGGCCACAGCGCCTCCGGGTGCTGGTGCAGGCTGATCGTCAGCACCCGCGGATCGTCGTAGAAAGCGGCCTGCACCCCGTCGCCGTGGTGCACGTAGACGTCAACGTAGGCGACCCGCTCCGCGCCCTGGCCCAGCAGCCAGGCGATCGCAATCGCCGGGTCGTTGTACACGCAGAACCCGCTCGCGCTGCCGCGCATCGCGTGGTGCAGCCCGCCCGCGATGCTCGCGCCATGCTGGGCGGCTGGTCCAGACCGCGCGGGCCGCCGCCAGGGTCGCGCCGGCCACGAGCGCTGAGGCGTCGTGCATGCCCGCAAACACCGGGTCATCCGCGGTGCCGAGACCGAAATCCCCGCATCGAAGGGCCCGGCTCCGGCGGGCCCGCCAGCCGCACTCCCGCGATGTAGCGCGGGTCGTGCACCAGTTCCAGCTCCGCGTCGGTGGCGGGCCGGCGCTCGATCGACACCGCGGCCTGGGTGAACAGGCCGAAGGCCCGCGCCAGCTCGATCGCCAGCTCGACCCGGAGCGGCGCCATCGGATGGCCGGGCCCGAAGTCATAAGCAGCTAGCCGTTTGTCCCAGGACACGTACAGCGCACAGGTCATCCGCCCACCTCTGTGTCATGCTGCCCTGTTTTCCGGGATTCAGGCCACATCCGCCGCCCAGCCGGGCCGCCCGCCGCGCTGGGCCGCCGCGGGCCCACCCGGCCGCAGCCGGCGCCCGCGCCCGGCGGCCGCGGGGTACGGGCATGAGCCCCGACGGGAAACCCAGGTCAGTCATAACCCTTTACTTGATTGTCCACACGAAACCCTCAATAGACATAACGACGGTGGCCTGGCATCGTCATAGGCAGGCCTGCCCCGCACCACCGGCCCACCTGAACGAAACTTTGCGTCCAGCCAGTCGCAGCACGGCTCCACGAGGCCCTGCGCTCCTCATGCAGGTACGCCTTAGGAGTCAGCCTTGAAGGAAATACTCGACGCGATCCTCAGTTCCGACAGCCAGGCCGCGGACTTCGCCGCGCTTCCGCTGCCGGAGACCTACCGCGCAGTCACCCTGCACCGGGACGAGGAGCACATGTTCGACGGCATCGACACGGGCGACCGGGATCCGCGCAAGTCCCTGCACGTCGAGGAGGTGCCCGCTCCCCGAGCTCGGCCCGGGCGAGGCTCTGATTGCGGTGATGGCCAGCGCCATCAACTACAACACCGTGTGGAGTCCTCGATCTTCGAGCCGCTCCCCACCTTCGTCTTCCTCGAGCGCTACGGCCGGCGTCAAGCCCTCTGAAGCGGCACGACCTGCCGTACCACATGGTCGGCTCCGACCGTCGCGGGCGTGGTGCTGCGCACAGGTCCCGGCGTGACGTCTGGAAGCCGGGCGACCGAGGTCGTCGCGCACTGCCTGTCCGTCGAGCTGGAGAGCCCGAGGGCCATAACGACACGATGATGGACCCGGAGCAGCGATCTGGGGCTTCGAGACGAACTTCGGCGGCCTCGCCGAGCTGTGCCTCGTCAAGGCCAACCAGCTGATGCCCAAGCCCGAGCACCTGACCTGGGAGGAGGCGGCCTGCCCCGGCCTGGTGAACTCCACCGCCTATCCGCCAGCTGGTCTCGACGCACGGTGCGGGCATGAAGCAGGGCGACAACGTGCTGATCTGGGGCGCCAGCGGCGGCCTCGGCGGCTACGCCACCCAGTACGCCTTGAACGGCGGCGCCATCCCGGTCTGCGTCGTCTCCAGCGAGGCGAAGGCCGAGATCTGTGCCGGTCGATGGGCGCCGAGCTGATCATCGACCGAAGGCCGAGGGCTACAAGTTCTGGAAGGACGAGAAGAACCAGGATCCGAAGGAGATGGCGCGGCTTCGGCGCCCGCATCCGCGAGCTGACCGGCGGCGAGGACGTGGACATCGTCTTCGAGCACCCGGGCCGGGAGACCTTCGGCGCCGAGCGTGTTCGTGGCGCCGCAAGGGCGGCACGATCGTCACCTGCGCCTCGACCTCGGGGTACATGCACGAGTACGACAACCGCTACCTGTGGATGAACCTGAAGCGCATCATCGGCTCCCACTTCGCCAACTACCGGGAGGCGTGGGAGGCCAACCGGCTGATCTCCAAGGGCATGATCCATCCCGACCCTGTCCGAAGACTACCCGCTCGAGCAGGCCGGGCAGGCCGCGCTTGACGTCCACCGCAACCTCCACCATGGCAAGGTCGGGGTGCTCTGCCTTGCACCGCAGGAGGGGCTGGGCGTCCGCGACGGCGAGCTGCGCGCCAAGCACCTGACGGAGATCAACCGGTTCCGGAACGTGTGAGAACGGCGTCATATGACCGAATCGAACGAGCAGCAGCCGGAGCGGCCCCCCAGAGACCGTCCGTGGGTGATGCGGACCTACGCCGGGCACACATCGGCCACGGAGTCCAACGCGCTCTACCGCCGCAACCTCGCCAAGGGCCAGACCGGCCTGTCGGTAGCGTTCGACCTGCCCACCCAGACCGGGTATGACGCCGACCACATCCTCGCCCGCGGCGAGGTCGGCCGGGTCGGCGTCCCGGTCGGGCACCTGGGCGACATGCGCACCCTCTTCGACGGAATCCCGCTGGAGCAGACCAACACCTCGATGACGATCAACGCCACCGCGATGTGGCTGATGGCGCTCTATCAGGTCGTCGCTGAAGCAGCAGGGCGCCGACATCACCAAGCTCACCGGAACCATCCAGAACGACATCGTCAAGGAGTACCTCTCCCGCGGGACGTACATCTTCCCGCCCGGTCCGTCGATGCGCCTGACCACCGACGTGATCGCCTACACGGTCACCCACCTCCCCAAGTGGAATCCGATCAACGTCTGCAGCTATCACCTCCAGGAGGCCGGAGCGACCCCGGTGCAGGAGATCGCCTTCGCGATGTGCACCGCGATCTCCGTCCTGGACGCCGTCCGCGACTCCGGGCAGGTCCCGCAGGAGCAGATGGGGGACGTCGTCGGGCGGATCTCCTTCTTCGTCAACGCGGGTGTCCGGTTCGTCGAGGAGATGTGCAAGATGCGGGCCTTCGCGCAACTCTGGGAGCAGGTCACGAAGGAGCGGTACGGCATTACCGACCCCAGGAGCCGCCGCTTCCGCTACGGCGTGCAGGTGAACTCGCTGGGTCTGACCGAGGCGCAGCCGGAGAACAACATCCAGCGGATCGTCCTGGAGATGCTGGCCGTCACGCTGTCCAGGGACGTCCGGGCGCGCGCTGTGCAGCTCCCGGCCTGGAACGAGGCGCTGGGCCTGCCGCGGCCCTGGGACCAGCAATGGAGCCTGCGGATGCAGCAGGTGCTGGCCTTCGAGTCGGACCTGCTCGAGTACGGCGACCTGTTCCACGGGCTCCTCCGTGGTGGCCGCCAAGACCGCGGAACTGCTGGCGGGCGCCGAGGCGGAGATCGCCACGGTGCTGGCCATGGGCGGGGTGATACCGGCGGTGGAGTCCGGCTACCTCAAGGCCCGGCTCGTCGCCTCGCACGCAGCCCGGCACGCCAGGATCGAGTCCGGTGCGGACAAGGTCGTCGGCGTTAACTGCTTCACCACCAGCGAGCCCAGCCCGCTCACGGCGGACCTCGACGCCGCAGTCCAGCAGGTCGACCCGGCCGCCGAGCAGGAGATCGTGGCCAGCCTGGGGCAGTGGCGCGAGCAGCGCGACGAGACCGCGGTGCTCGCCGCGCTGGACCGGCTCAGGGCTGACGCGGCCCAGGACGGCGTCAACCTGATGGCGGCCAGCCTGGCCTGCGCCCGGGCGGGCGTGACCACCGGCGAATGGTCCTTCGCGCTGCGGGACGTCTTCGGCGAGTACCGGGCACCCACCGGGGTCAGCGGCGGGGCGCGCGCGGCCGCCGAGCCGGACGGGCAGATGATCACCGTCCGCGCGGCCGTAGCCGCCACCGCCGAGGAACTCGGAGTGGCCAGGCTGCGGCTGCTGGTGGGCAAGCCTGGCATGGACGGGCACTCCAACGGCGCCGAGCAGATCGCGCTACGGGCCCGCGACGCCGGGTTCGAGGTGATCTACCTGGGCATCCGGCTCACCCCGGAGCAGATCGTCTCCGCCGCGGTAACCGAGGACGTGCATTGCGTGGGGCTGTCGATCCTCTCCGGTTCGCACGGCGGCTCGTGCCCGAGGTACTGCACCGGCTGCGCCGGGCCGGGGCTGAGGACCTCCCGGTCGTGGTGGGCGGCATCATCCCGGCGGCCGACGCCGAGATCCTGCGGGCCGAGGGGGTGGCCGCCGTCTTCACCCCCAAGGACTTCGGCATTACCGCCATCATCGGCCGCATCGTTGACGAGATCCGGCTGGCCACAAACTCCAGCCGTGGCAGGCCGCGGGCCGCCTGGCCGGGACGGCCAAAGTGCCGGGATGGAGGCCGCGGCATGGCACGCTTGCGGCCGCCCAGGCATCCTGGCCTACCGCACCGACCCTGCTGACAAGCACCGCAACCAGCAAAGGATGGCGCGACCCGACATGACCACCGCCCCGGCTATCCCGGCGACCCGCGCTACGCCCCCGCCGCTCCTGCCTGGCTGTCCCCGGCAGCAGCCCGCGCTTCCTGGAGAAGGCCCAGAGCCTGCCCGCGGACCAGGTATTCCTGGACCTCGAGGACGCCTGTGCGCCACTGGTCAAGGAGAGCGCCCGGCACAGCATCGTCGACGCGCTGAACAACGGCGACTGGAGCGGCAAGACCCGTGTCGTCAGGGTGAACGACTGGACCACCCACTGGACCTACCGGGATGTGGTCACGGTGGTCGAGGGGGCTGGGGCCAGCCTGGACTGCATCATGCTGCCGAAGGTGCAGGACGCCGACCAGGTTAAGGCGCTGGACCTGCTGCTGACCCAGATCGAGAAGACGATGGGCTTCGAAGTCGGCCGCATCGGCATCGAAGCCCAGATCGAGAACGCCAGGGGCCTGGTGAACGTGGACGCGATCGCCGCCTCCTCACCGCGGATCGAGACCATCATCTTCGGCCCGGCCGACTTCATGGCCTCGATCAACATGAAGTCGCTGGTGGTGGGCGAGCAGCCGCCCGGCTACCCGGCGGATGCCTATCACTACATCCTCATGCGCATCCTGATGGCGGCCCGCAGCCACGACCTGCAGGCTATCGACGGCCCTTACCTGCAGATCCGCAACGATGATGGTTACCGCGAGGTCGCCCAGCGGGCCGC
Source organism: uncultured Actinomycetes bacterium (assembly GCA_963720645.1). GTDB lineage: Bacteria > Actinomycetota > Actinomycetes > Streptosporangiales > Streptosporangiaceae > RYN-230. The sequence goes on from CAVRFX010000006.1 coordinate 267,678, forward strand.
CGCCCTGGGCTTCGACGGCAAGTGGGTGCTGCACCCGGACCAGATCGCCGCGGCCAACGAGATCTTCTCTCCCTCGCAGGAGGACTACGACCACGCGGAGCTGATCCTGGACGCCTATGACTGGTGCACCTCGGAGGCAGGCGGGGCCCGGGGGTCGGCCATGCTCGGTGACGAGATGATCGATGAGGCCTCCCGCAAGATGGCCCTGGTGATCGCGGGCAAGGGGCGCGCGGCAGGCATGCAGCGCACCTCGAAGTTCGAGCCCCCGCAGACCTGAGGAGGACACCGAGATGCAGTTCGGGCGAACGTACGAGGAGTTCGAGGTCGGGGCGGTCTACAAGCACTGGCCCGGGAAGACGGTCACCGAGTACGACGACCACCTGTTCTGCCTCCTCACCATGAACCACCACCCGCTCCACCTGGACGCGAACTACGCGGAGCAGGCCACCGACTTCGGCCGGAACGTGGTGGTGGGGAACTACGTCTACTCCCTGCTGCTCGGCATGTCGGTGCCGGATGTGTCCGGCAAGGCCATCGCCAACCTGGAGGTCGAGTCGCTGAAGCACGTGGCGCCGACCTTCCACGGTGACACCATCTACGGCGAGACCACCGTGCTCGGCAAATGGCCGTCCACGTCGAAGAACGACCGGGGCATCGTGCAGGTCGAGACCCGCGGCTACAAGCAGGACGGCACCCTGGTCTGCGTCTTCCGGCGGAAGGTGATGGTACCGACCGACACCTACGTCAAGGAACGCGGCGGGGAGCAGCCGGGCCGTCCTGAGCCGCCCGCATGACCGTCCGCCCTTTCGGCCCACTCTCATCTACACCGACCCCATTCCCCTGGAGATACGGAGCCACGCCATGGGACGCCTGGCACAGACCGATGGCCTGACGGAGATCCAGCGGGACATCCTCGCCACCGTGCGGGACTTTGTCGATAAGGAGATCATTCCGGTCGCCAACGAGCTTGAGCACCGGGACGAGTACCCCGCCCAGATCGTGGACGGGATGAAGCAGCTGGGCCTTTTCGGGCTGACTATCCCCGAGGAGCACGGCGGCCTCGGGGAATCGCTGCTCACCTACGCCCTGGTGGTGGAGGAAATCGCCCGGGGCTGGATGTCCGTGTCGGGCATCGTCAATACCCATTTCATCGTCGCGCACATGATCGTCCAGCACGGCACCCAGGAGCAGAAGGAGTATTTCCTGCCCCGCATGGCGGCCGGCGAGGTACGCGGCGCCTTCTCCATGTCGGAGCCGGGCATGGGCTCGGATGTCTCGGCGATACGCACCAGGGCGGTGCGGGTAGGGGAAGGGGAGGCGGGGGGGACTACGTGATCAACGGCCAGAAGATGTGGCTGACCAACGGGGCCACCTCAAACCTGGTGGCGGTGCTGTGCCGGACCGACGAGGGCCATGACACGGCGCACCGGAACCTGACCACGTTCCTGATCGAGAAGGAGCCAGGCTTCGGCGCCAACCCGGCGGTGCCGGGCCTGACCGTGCCGGGAAAGATCGAGAAGATGGGCTACAAGGGGGTTGACACCACCGAACTCGTGCTGGAAGACGTCCGGATCCCCGCTGACCGGGTGCTCGGCGGCCGCAGCGGCCAGGGCTTTTACCAGATGATGGACGGAGTCGAGGTCGGCCGGGTCAATGTCGCCGCCCGCGGCTGCGGGCTCGCCCTCCGCGCCTTCGAGCTGGGCATCGCCTACGCGCAGCGGCGGTATGCCTTCGGCAAGCCGATCGCCCAGCACCAGGCCATCGCGTTCAAGCTGGCCGAGATGGCCACCAAGGTCGAGGCCGCCCACCAGATGATGGTGATGGCGGCCCGCACCAAAGACTCCGGGAACCGGAATGATCTCGAGGCCGGCATGGCCAAATACCTCGCCTCCGAGTACGGCAAGGAGGTCGTGGAGGACTCCTTCCGCATCCACGGCGGCTACGGCTATTCCAAGGAGTATGAGATCGAGCGTCTCTACCGGGAGGCTCCGATGCTGCTCATCGGCGAGGGTACCGCGGAGATCCAGAAAATGATCGTGGGCCGCCGGCTGCTGGAGGAGTACCGGATCGCCGACTAGCAAAGCGGGCCAGGCCTGCGCCGCAGGGCGAACGTCCCGCTGTTTCAGGCCCGTCGGCTCTGCTGGGCCCTGGCCCCACCTGATGTGCTTATTCCTAAGTATCCGGCGCCGACCGGTTCCCTCGCTGGCTCGCCGCAGCATAGCCAGCACCACCATGTGGACCAGAAGAAGGACGTGATCATCCGTGGCGGCCGCAAAAAGACACCCAGACATTCAATAACACCACGCGCACGCCAGGTGAGCCAGCCGAGCCCCAGGCCACCAATGCGGTCGGCATGCTGGATCTCGTCCTGCCCGCCGCTACCCTCGGCACGCTGCGCCGGTTCATGCCGGATTCCAGCCTGGTGCGGTACGCGGCCCGGCTGGCGAGCCGTCCTGGGGATGGTGGCCCAGCGGGCCGCCAAGCTGACCGCGGAACTCGCCGGCATCGCGACGGGCAGTTCGGCGATCGCCCCAGCGCGCCGTGACCGGCGGTTCGCGGACCCCGCGTGGAGTGAGAACCCGCTGCTCAAACGCGCCGTCCAGACCTACCTGGCCCTCGGCGGGACGGCCGAGGAGCTGCTCGCCGACGCCGAGCTGGACTGGCGGGACAATACGCGGCTGAAGTTCATGATGACCAATCTCGTCGCGGCCTCCGCGCCCAGTAACTACCCGCTGCTCAGCCCGGCGGCCTGGAAGGCGTTCATCGACACCGGCGGGCTGAGCGCCGTCCGGGGTGTCCGTGCCCTGGTCTCCGATATGTCCTCGGCCCCGCGCATCCCGACGATGGTGGCGCCCGATGCGTTCGAGGTCGGCAAGGATCTCGCCGTGACGCCCGGGAGCCGTGGTGGCCCGCACCGACGTCTACGAGCTGATCCAGTACAAGCCGTCCACGCCCACGGTGTACCAGATCCCGCTGCTCATGGTCCCGCCGATGATCAACAAGTATTACGTTACCGACCTCGCGCCCGGCCGCAGCATGCTCGAATTCTTCGTGGCGCAGGGATATCAGGTCTTCGTGCTCTCCTGGGCGCAACCCAGGCAAGGAGGCCAGGAACTGGGATATCAACACCTACGGTGAAGCAGTCGTGGACTCGATCGGCGACAGTGCGTGACATCACCAAGGCGCCCAAGGTCAACGTCATAGGGCTGTGCGCCGGCGGTATCCTCTCCTCGATGGTCATGGCGCACCTGAGCGCACCGGGCCAGCTCGATCAGATCGGCAGCCTGGGCCTGGGCGTGACACTCCTGGACATGACAGAGGCGGGCACGACAGTCTCGCTGATGGACGAGGGCACCGCCGCGGGTCCATCCTCGCCTCCCGCACCCGTGGCTACATGGACGGGCGCACGCTCGCCGGGGTGTTCGCCTGGCTCCGGCCGGACGACCTGATCTGGAACTACTGGGTCAACAACTACCTGCAGGGCAAGACGCCGCCGCCGTTCGACATCCTGTACTGGAATGCGGACACCACCAGGATGCCCGCGGGCCTGCACCGCAGCTTCATCGAGATCGCCATGGCCAACGCGCTGACCAAGCCTGACGCGGTCAGCATGCTCGGCTCCCCCGTCGATCTTTCCAAGATCGACCTGGACACCTACGTCGTGGCCGGGATCGACGACCACATCTCGCCATGGCCATCGGCCTACCGCGCCACCCAGCTGCTCGGCGGCAAATCCCGGTTCGTGCTCTCCAACAGCGGGCACATCGCCGCGATGGTCAACCCGCCGTCCAACCCCAAGGCGACCTTCCGGCTCGCCCCCGGCACCCCGCCCGACCACCGCGAATGGCTGGCCCAGGCCGAGACGGTCCAGGGCAGCTGGTGGCCGGACTACACCACGTGGCTGGCGGAGCGGAGCGGCGACATGAAGCAGGCCCCCCGCACGCTGGGCAACGCACGATTCCGGCCGCTGTGTCCCGCACCAGGGACCTACGTCCTGCAGCGGTAAGTACTCTCGCCCGGCACTACCCCTCGCGGAACTGGACGCCGAATCCGCCGCGGGGGTAGTGCCATTTCAGGGCCCCGGGGGCTGCGACGGCCAGGCAGGTCCCGCACTCGAGGCACGCCGCGTACTCGACGGAGATGGTCCCGTCGGGTTCCTCGGTGTAGACGTGGGCCGGGCAGCAGGCGACTATGGCCTTGCCTGTTCCGGTGGCCTTGGCGATCTCCTGGTTGACCTCGATGTGGCATTCCTGCTCGTCGAGGACGAACCGGTTCTTCGTCAGCCGCTCAGGGACGGACAGTGGTTTCATAGCGCGCGTGCTCCTGAAATGCCGTCGCGGACCAGTTGCCTCATCTTCACCGGCGACTGGCTCAGCGTCTGGCGTGCGACGCTCAGCAGGTGCCGGCGGGGCTGGGTGTCGAGGTTGAACGCACCGTAGAGAACGTCGGCGAACAGCTCACCGTACTGCTTGTACATGCGCTCGGCTTCGAGGAAGGCGGGTGCCCTGGCGTAGGTCTTCATGTCCTGCCCGGCGTAAGAGGCAAAGAATCTCTCCCGGTACCCGGCCAGGCCGGCCTTGGACGTGTCGTTTCGCTCCAGGGCCGAGATGATGCCCTCGGCGGCGGCGACCGCGGAGGCGACCGCCAGGTCCATGCCCCGCACGGTCAGCCCGGTGTTGAGGGTGAGCCCCGCGGCGTCACCGACGACGAGCATGCCGTCCATGGTGATCTCGCCGATCATCTTCATGCCGCCCTCGGCGACCAGATGGCAGCCGTACTCGGCCAGTTCCCCGCCCTCGAGGTACGGGGCGATGAACCGGTGCTCGAGGAAGTGGTCGAAGATGTCGGTGACGACCTTCCCCTTGGCGGTGAGATCGTCCAGGCGCACGACCACGCCCACGGATATGGAGTCGATGTTGGTGTAGAGAAAGCCGCCGCCCCCGACGCCCTCGGTGCAGTCGCCGACCGCGGCGATCGCGGCGCCCTCATCGCCGGTCAGGTTGAATCGTGCCTCGATCGTCTCCCGGGGCAGCGACACCACCGATTTCACGCCGACCGCCAGGTGGTTCAGCGGCTCGCTGTGGCGCAGCCCGGCTTCCTTGGCGATAAACGAATTCACCCCGTCGGCCGCGACGACCACATGGGCACGCAACTCGTCCTCACCGGCCTGGACGCCCACGACCCGCCGGCCAGCGGGACCGTCCTCGGTGAGCACCCGGTCCACGCGGACCCCGGGCATGATGAGGACGCCGGCCTCCTCGCACTTCTCGGCCAGCCACGCATCCAGCTTGGCGCGCAGCACCGTGACCGCGTTGACCGGGTCCGCCAGGCGCGTGTCCTGGTAGTCGATGCCGACGCAGCTCCCGGCGTTGATGAAATTGATGTAGTTGCGCGTGATCCGGCGCTCGACCGGAGCCTCCTCCAGGAACCCCGGGAAGACCTCCTGGATGCCGCGGGAGTACAGCACACCGCCGGAGAGGTTCTTGGCGCCGGGCGCCTCGCCCCGCTCGATCAGCAGGACCGAGCGCCCCTGCCGGGCGAGCTGGTAGGCGGTGACGCAGCCGGCGATCCCGGCGCCGATCACGATGACCTCGAAGTCAGGCTCAGCAGTTTCTGGCATCTGGCACCGTCATTTCAGGGCTGCGGTGATCGCCGGCACGAGCTGGTACAGGTCGCCCACCAGGCCGTAGTCGGTGTCCTTGAACACTGCGGCGTTGGGGTCGGAGTTGATGGCCACGATCGTCTCCGCTCCCTGCACGCCGACCATGTGCTGCAGCTGGCCGGAGATGCCGACCGCGAGGTAGAGCTGCGGGGCGATGTGCGCGCCGGAACTCCCGATGTAGCGGTCCTTCCCCATCCAGTTCAGGCCCTCGGCCACCGGGCGGGAACAGGCGATCTCGGAGCTGGTCGCCCGGGCCAGCGCCTCGATCATGACGAGGTCCTCCTTGGCCTTGAGGCCGCGGCCGACGCCGATCACCCGGGGGGCGGCGTTGAGGTCAACCTCGTCGAAGCCGGACGTCTTGGTCTCGATCACCTTCATGGCCAGCGGCGTGGCGGCCGCCTCCTCGATGGGCACGCTGCCGCCGCCCGCGGGAGGTGCGCTGCCGCCATCCAGCAGCAGGGCGACCGGGCCGGACACCGCGACGGTCTCGTCGGCGATGTCGCCGAACACCGCGTTGACCACGATGACGCCGTCGCCGTCGGCTGAGACCGAGCGGGCGCCGGTCAGCACGGCCGCCCGCAGCCGGGCCGCGGCCGCGCCAAGGAGCACCCGCTCGGCCGGGTTACGCCCGCCGAGGACCACGCGGGGTGGCTCGGCTGCGACGATGCCGGCGACCGCTGCGGCGTAGGCCTCGGCGGGAGCATCGCCCGTCGCGCCGCACCAGACCACCTTGTCCACACCGCTCGCCGCCACCGTCTCGGCCACCGGCCGGGATCCGGCCACGACCGCCCCGACCTGCCCGCCCAGGGAACGCGCGACGGTGATCAGGTTGCCGATGGCCGGCTGCTCCCCGACGACGATCCAGGCGTTCACGCTCATTGTCGAGTCCTTTCTCAGGTCCGGTGGCGGGCCGTCACAGCGCCCCGGCGCCGCGCAGGGCGGCGACGAGCTCGGCCGCGGCGGCCGCTGGGTCGGTGGTGTCGATGAGCTGGCCCTGGCGGGCCTTGCGGTCCGGGCGTGACCGGCCCGTGACCGTCATGACCGCGCTCCAGGCCGGCACGTCGAGGGCCGTGAGCTCCAGATGCTCCACCGGCTTCTTGCCCGCCGCGAGGAGGTCCTTCATGCCCGGGACCCGCGGCACCGCGGCATCCGCGGACGCGGCCAGCACAGCGGGACCGGAAATCTCGAGCACCTGCGTGCCACCCGGGATCGCGCGCTCCACGCGGAGCGCGCCAGCCTGGCCCTCAGCCACGGTGACCTCAGCGACAGCCGGCCAGCCAAGCTCGCCGGCCAGCACGGTCGGCACCATCTTGGCCGCGACGTCCACCGACGAATCGCCGGTGACCACCACGTCCACGTCGCCGATATGCCGCACCACCGCCGCGAGCACCGCAGCCAGCTCGGACCGCCCGGCGTCCTGCAGCGACTCATCCTCGACGATCACCACCCGGTCCAGGCCACGGGACAAGGCGGCCTTGGACGCGATGGCCACACCGACCCCCTTCGCCCCCACCGTCACGCCGATCAGCTCGGCACCTGCCGCTTCGGCGAGACGGCGGGCCAGCTCCATGGCCACCGGATCGTAGGTACTGATGCCGGGCTTCGCCCGGCTCCAGTCCACCGTGCCGTCAGCACGTACCGTGGCCTCCTCCGGGTCGCAGGTCCACTTGTAGGCGACCACAATCTTCATAACGCTCCTCTCGGCAGCACCCACCACGGCAGGCGGACGCGGTGACTGCTCGAAAACACCCGCGTCAGCTCACGCACCGGGCTACAGGCCCATTTTCTTCACTACCGCGCTGCCGTCCACGACCACCTCGCCCCGCTGATTCGAGATCGTGGTGGTCAGCTTGATGATCCTCTTGTCATCGCGCTTCTCGGTGACCGTCGCCACCGCCGTGACGGTATCGCCGATCTTGACCGGAGCGGTGAACCTGAGTTCCTGGCCCAGGTAGATGGAGTTCGGTCCCGGAAGCTGTGTACCCAGCACCGCTGAGATCAGCCCGGACACCAGCATCCCGTGCGCGACCCGCTCCTTGAACAGCGACTGCCTCGCATATTCGGCGTCGATGTGAATCGGATTGAAATCACCGATGAGGCCGGCGTAGAGCACGACGTCCGTCTCGGTGATAGTTTTGGCAAATGAGGCCGAATCGCCCACCTTGATCTCGGCATAGGCTAGCTCAGGCACAGTTTCTCGCTTCCCCGCTCGCCAGCATGGGCGATCGGAATTCCAGGTCGCTTACCCCTCACCGCAGGCAGCTTCTGGCTATAACCATGCGCTGCACCTCGGACGTCCCCTCGTAAATCTCAGTTATCTTGGCGTCACGCCAGTTCCGCTCGACCGGATAGCTTTCTGTGTAGCCGTATCCGCCGTGGATCTGAATTGCCTTGCCAGCCACCCGGGTGGCGGTCTCCGAGGCGAACAGCTTTGCCATCGCCCCTTCGGTGGAATAGGGCCGGCCGTTGTCCATGTTTGACGCGGCGCGGTAGGTGAGGAGCCGGGCGGCGTCGATCTCGGTGGCCATATCGGCTATCATCCACTGAATAGCCTGCAGAGTGGCAATCGGCTTGCCGAACTGGATACGCTCCTTGGCGTACGCGACCGACGCGTCGAGCGCCGCCTGGGCTATGCCCAGTGCCTGCGCGGCGATGCCGATCCGCCCGCCATCGAGCGTCTGCATGGCGACCTTGAAACCGTTGCCTTCCCCGGCCAGGAGCGCATCCTTGGGAATGCGGCAGTTACTGAAGTAGAGGGGCGGCGTGCTGGAGCCGCGGATTCCCAGCTTGTGCTCGGCCTCTCCGACGGAGAACCCGGGGGTGTCTTTCTCGACGATGAAGGCACTCATGCCCCGCGTCCCCTGGTCTGGATCCGTCTTCGCGAAGACGATGTAGACGTCGGCGTACGGGGCGTTGGAGATGAAGATCTTTGATCCGTTGAGAACGTACTCGTCCCCGCTCAGGATCGCCGTGCACGTGCCGGCGCCCGCGTCCGTTCCCGCGGCCGGCTCGGTCAGGGCAAAAGCGCCGAGGCGGCGGCCGGAGGCCATGTCATAGAGGTACTTATCTTTCTGGGCCTCAGTTCCGAACTTGAAGATGGGCCAGGTGGCGAGCGTCGTATGGGCCGTCATGATGACGCCTGTGGTGGCGCACGCTCTGGACACTTCCTCAAGAGCTATGACGTAGCTCACGTAGTCCGCCCCGGCACCCCCCACCTCTTCGGGGTAGGGCATGCCCATGAGGCTCAGGCCCGCCATCTTAGGGATGACCTCTTCGGGGAAACGGTGCTCACGATCGATCTCAGCCGCCACCGGGGCGAGTTCGGCGTCGGCAAACTCCCTGACCGTGCTGCGGACCAGCTCCTGCTCGTCAGTCAACTCGAAGTCCATGTACGGGCACCTCTCTCATATCGGCCATCCCGGGCCCTGATATTTGGTTCCCAGGACGGCCAGGCCATCGGCGAGAGCGGCCGAAACTTAGGTTTCTTTGCAGTTCTCCCACCAAAGTATGCGTGTATCACGCAGGCATAAACCCTGGCACCAATAGCGCGTACCAGAGTTCCACGATACATATGATGAATATAGGCTGGCCGGCGCTGGCCACGTAGGGCCGAAGGTCCCGCATGCGGGGACCTGTGCTACTGATGTGCCGCGTGAACGGATTGCTCCCCTCTATGCCGGGCGGGCCGCTGCGGGCCCGGCATGCTTGACGCCGGTGATTGCGGGACGTTCGTCCCTTGCCACGCTGCGTTCTGTCAACCCAGCATCGAAAGCAAGGCACCAGGACATCGCGGGCGCTCAGGACACCCCGGGCAGTTGGCGGGAGCCTGGACAGGTAAAGGGGAACACCATGACCGAACTGAACGATGTTGTCGTGCTGTCAGGCACCCGGACCGCCATCGGCCGGTATGGCGGCGGCCTCGCGGGCGTCCCGCCGTGCGACCTGGCGGCGACCGTGGTCCGTGAGGCAGTGCGCCGGGCCGGCGTCGATCCGGAGGATTTCGGGCACGCGGTCTTCGGCAACGTGATTCACACCGAGCCCAGGGACATGTACCTGAGCCGGGTCGCCGCCGTCAACGCCGGCCTGCCGGTCACCATGCCCGCGTTCACCCTGAACCGGCTGTGCGGCAGCGGGCTGCAGGCTATCGTCTCGGCCGCCCAGGCCATCATGCTGGGTGACGCCGAGGTCGCGGTGGCCGGCGGGGCCGAGTCCATGAGCCGTGCCCCGTACTGGCTGCCGGGCATGCGGTGGGGCCAGCGGATGGGAGACGGCCAGGCCATTGACGCGGTAGTCGGCGCCCTGAACGACCCGTGGGATGGCTGCCACATGGGCGTGACGGCCGAGAACGTGGCCGGGGACTACGGGATCTCCCGCGAGGACCAGGATGCGCTGGCGGTCGAAAGCCACCGCCGGGCCGCGGCTGCGACGGCGGCGCACTACTTCGACGAGCAGATCACCCCCATTCCGGTAACCGTGAAGAAGAACACCGTCGACATGGTGACCGACGAGCACATCCGGCCTGATGCCAGCATGGAGGGCATGGCCCGGCTGCGCCCGGCGTTCTCCAAGGACGGCACGGTCACCGCCGGGAACGCCTCGGGAATGAACGACGCGGCGGCTGCCGTCGTGATCGCCAGCGGCGCGTACGCCAGCAGCCACGGCCTGCAGCCAATGGGCCGCCTGATCGCCTACAGCCACGCTGGCGTCGAGCCCAGGATCATGGGCATCGGCCCGGTACCAGCCGTCAGGAAGATCCTGGATAAGACCGGCCTGAAACTCGATGACATCGACGTGTTCGAGGTGAACGAGGCCTTCGCCGCCCAGGCCCTCGCCGTGGTTCGCGAGCTCGGCCTGCCGCTGGACCGGACCAACCCCAACGGCAGCGGGATCTCGCTGGGGCACCCCGTTGCGGCGACCGGCGCCATCCTGACCGTGAAGGCGCTCTACGAGCTGAAGCGGGTATCGGGACGTTATGCCCTCGTCACGATGTGCATTGGCGGCGGCCAGGGCATCGCCGCGATCTTCGAGCGGATCTGATCACCGCCGCGAGCTGAGCCCCGCGGCGCACCGGCCGGGCAGCACGCCATCGTGGCGGGCCCGGCCGGCGCGCACGGGTCAGTGCCGTCGCATGGTTCCCTCGCGCAGGTACCGCGCGTGCCATGACAGCGCCTCGTCGAGCAGGTGCGGAGTGTGCCTGCCGGGCCCGGTGGCCGTGGCCCGGTCGAGATAGTCCTGCAGGGCCGGCCGGTAGGCGGGGTGCGCGCAGTGGTCGATGATCTGCTGCGCGCGGCGGCGCGGCGGCAGGCCGCGCAGGTCGGCTACGCCCTGCTCAGTGACGATGACGTGCACGTCGTGCTCGGTGTGGTCCACGTGGCTGGCCATCGGCACCAGGCACGAGATCGCCCCGTTCTTCGCGGTCGATGGCGAGAGGAACATGGCGACGTAGGCGTTGCGGGCGAAATCACCGGAGCCGCCGATGCCGTTCTGCATGCGCGAGCCCATGATGTGGGTGGAGTTCACGTTGCCGTAGATATCGGCTTCGATCATGCCGTTCATGGCCAGGCAGCCGAGCCGGCGGATGACCTCGGGGTGGTTGCTGATCTCCTGCGGGCGCAGGATGATCTGGTCCCGGTAGCCGCCGATGCCGGCGCGCAGATCGGCGAACCCGTCCGCGCTGAGCGAAAAGCCTGTCGCTGAGGCGACGCTCATCGTGCCTGACCCCAGCAGCCGCAGCATCCCGTCCTGGATCACCTCGGTGTAGGCGGTCAGCGGCGCGAACGGCCCGCCGTCCAGCCCGACCAGCACGGCGTTGGTGATATTGCCGACCCCGGATTGCAGCGGCGGCAGGGTGGCCGGCAGCCGCCCGCGGCCTATCTCGTGGGTCAGGAAGTCCAGGACATAGTCGGCGATCAGCTGCGAGTCGTCATCAGCGGCCTGGACGGCGGGCTGTAGTCCGGCTCGTGTGTCGGGACGATGGCGATGATCTTCTCTGGCGGGCAGTGCAGATAGGGCACGCCGATCCGGTCGGAGGGCCGGAGGATCTGGATCGGCGTACGGTGCGGGGGCAGCGCGGTGCCGTGGCAGATGTCGTGCATGCCCTCCAGCTCGCTGGGCTGCCAGGAGTTGACCTCCAGGATGACCCGCTCGGCCTCGGCGATCCATGTCGGGTTGTTGCCGACCGAGGAGGACGGGATCAGTGCCCCGTCGCCGGTGATCCCGGCGACCTCGATGAGGGCGACATCGAGGTGACCGAAGAAACCTTGCGTCACCATCTGCGCGACATGCGACAGGTGCAGGTCCACATAGTCGAGCAGCCCTGCGTTGATCTTGGCGCGGGTCACCGGGTCGGACTGGTAGGGCATGCGCAGATCGACCCCATCGGCAGCCGCCAGCGCCCCGTCCAGCTCCGGCGCGGTCGATGAGCCCGTCCAGACGCTGACCGCGAAACGGTCACCCCGCCCGGCCGCGTCGGTGACCCGACGGACCAGCGCGGCTGGTACTGCCTTCGGATGGCCAGAACCGGTGAACCCGCTCATCCCGACATGATCGCCGGGCGCAATGAACGCGGCCGCCTCCTCAGCCGGCATCACCCTGTCCGCGAGGGCCTGGCACCTGAGCCGCGACCTGTCGGTCATCCTCATGCTCCCCTCGCTACCAGAACGCTTGATGACGATCCGGATAACGCGCTCGCGGCATAATCCTCTCAGCTGGCTTCCCAGCCGGCCGCCTCCCCGATGACCATGCGGACGCCGGAACCTGCCGCGGCTGAGCAGCCGCGGCGACCCCGAACATCTGGCCGGGTGATTACCCCGGCATGTGCGACGATGGTGACTAAGCCGCCACCTGGGAATATAGATAACGCTGCTGGCCTGCCCGACCAGGCGCGCGCTGGGCCCGATCTGTATCGCCAGCTGGAGGTGTACCTGCATGACCACTGACCGGCCGCGGGCGGCGGATGCCAGCAGCAACTGGACGCCGACCGGGCTGCGCACCACGGCCAAAGGCTGGCGACGGCGCGCTGCGGCCGCGGAGCGGACAGGGCCACTAGCCCTGCCTGGCCGGGTCCTGCACGTCTCCGTGCGCAGCGGGGACCCCCGGTGGCCACCGCTGCTGCTCTGCAACGGCATCGGCGCCCGCCTTGAGCTGCTTCAGCCGTTCGTTGACGAACTCGATCCGCGACGGGCGGTGATCCGGTTTGACGTGCCGGGCATCGGCGGGTCGCCTGACCCGGTCATCCCCTACAGCCTGTGGACCTCGGCGTCGTTGCTGAGCGACCTGCTCGATCAGCTCGGCTACCAGCAGGCCGATGTCCTGGGCATCTCCTGGGGAGGCGGGCTCGCCCAGCAGTTCACGCTGCGCTACCCGGCCCGGGTGCGCCGCCTGGTGCTGGTGGCCACGGGGACCGGGGCGCTGATGATACCTGGCCATCCCCGCGTGCTGCGGCACATGCTTACCCCGCGGCGCCACCGTGACCCGGGATACGCGGCCGGCGTCGCTGGTGAGATCTATGGCGGCAGCCTGCGCGGCGCCCCCTCACGGGTCAGCGAGGTGCTGCACAACGACGCTATCCCCGGGCCGGGCAGGGGTTACTACTACCAGTTGCTGGCCGCAGCCGGGTGGACCAGCCTCCCGATGCTGCCCCTGCTGCGAACTCCCACCCTGATCCTCGCCGGCGACGACGATCCCCTCACCCCCGTGGCCAACGCGCGGATCATGCACCGGCTGATCCCGCGCAGCGAACTGCACGTCTACCACGGCGGCCACCTCGACCTCATCACGCACCCCAAACCCATGGCCACCCTCGTGGAGACCTTCCTGAACACCCCGGCCGAGGCCCCCGACGGCGCCGCCGACGGTGCGCCTGCCGCACAGGCGGATGGGCGTTCGCGGTGGCGGCGGGCTGCCCATCCGCGCCGGGACCCCGCAGCAGAAGATCATTGACACGCTCGGCGAGGCCCGCGCGTGAGGTGGCCGACCTGGGAGGAGAGGCGCCATGGAAATCCAGCGAGGGCGGTTCACCGCCGACATTGACGGCGACTTCGTCGTTTTCCTGATCGGCATGCGGGTCAACCATCCGCTGCGCGTCAGCAAGTGGTGGCCGGTGGCGTCCGCCATGCCGAAGATGCTGAAGGTCCTGAGCCAGCACCCGGAACTGGGCTGCCTCGGGTTCCAGCAGTGGCTCGGGCGGACCACCATCCTGGTCCAGTACTGGCGTGACTTCGACTCATTGGACCGGTTTGCCAAGGACAGGAGCCTGCCGCACCTGGAACCATGGCGGCAGTTCAATCGTGCGGTCAGGGCCTCAGGCGACGTGGGGATCTGGCACGAGACGTTCAAAGTGCGGGCCGGGGAGTACGAGGCCGTCTACGGCAACATGCCGGTCTTCGGCCTCGCCGCCGCGGCCAGGCACCTGCCCGTGGGCCGGAAAGCCGACACCGCGGCCGTGCGTATCGGCGCCAGCACGGCGGACACCCCAGCCGTCGAGCCATACTGACGCCGCTTCCCCGCTGCGGGCGCGGAGCGATACCTAACCCGGAAATGGGTGGTGCGCCGGGCTGGGATCGCCGAGTGTGGTGCTATGCCAAGCGGCCCTGACCCGACCCCCGGTGACCGGCCCGGAGCCGGTTCACCGGGAGATGCCCTGACCCGCAGTTTCGGCTGGTCAGATATGTTCGTCCGCCCCGAGGACGACCCCCGGACGGATGGCGGTTTCGCTGACGAACGGTCAACGCTGACCGGCTACCTGCGCGACTACCGTCTGACCATCGAGCTGAAATGCTCAGGCCTGGACGCCGCAGGCATGGCCTGCCGGTCCGTGGAGCCCTCGAACTTGTCGCTGCTCGGCCTGGTCCGCCACCTCACCGACGTTGAGCGTCACTGGTTCCGGCAGGTTCTCGCCGGCCAGGATGCCCCCTGGCTGTACCGGCGCGACGACGACCGCGACGCCGCGTTCAACGACGCTGTGGCCGACCCGGCCGAAGTGGCGTCTGCCTGGGCCGCCTGGCGGGCGGAGGTGTCCTTTGCCGAGGAACTCGCCGGGCAGGCACCGGATCTCGAGGTGAGCGGGTCGTACGGGCCGGGCCGGACGATCAGCCTGCGCGAGGTGCTGGTGCACATGATCGAGGAATACGCGCGCCACGCCGGGCACGCCGACTTGCTCCGCGAACGGATCGACGGGCGGGTCGGCCAGTAGCCGGCGGCGCCTGCCCGCAGGCCGTTATCACCGCTGCCGGTCAGCGGTGCGATCATGGGTAGGTGACGGCGTGGCGGGATGTCGAGCAGGCAGAGCCGGAGTTCGCCCAGCGCGTACGGGCGCTCTTCGACGCGCACAGGCACAAGACCCTGGCCACCCTGCGAGCCGACGGGTCGCCGCGAATTTCCGGGATCGAGGCGGCCTTCGAGGACGGCGAACTGGTCCTTGGCTCGATGCCGAACGCGCGCAAGGGCGCGGATCTCCGCCGGGATCCGCGGTTCGCCCTGCACAGCGCCACGGTGGACCCGGTCGAGGGCTCCGAGGCGCTGTGGCCGGGCGAGGCGAAGATCTCCGGCCGGGTGATCGCCGCCGGGCCGATCCCCGAAGGGCCCGAGGGCGACCGCTTCCACGCCGACATCGCCGAGGTTGTGCACACCCACCTCAACGAGAAGGCCACCATGCTCGTCGTCAACTGGTGGACGGCCGCGCACGGGCTGCGAAGGATCGAGCGCGAATGATCCTCTCTCTTTCCTGGGCTCTTTTCCAATCCTCCAACTTCCGGTTGAAGGATTGGGTCACCGTTTCCCTGAGGTAGCTGTCACCCGAGCGAGGTCCCGGCGCCGCGGCCCGGCGAGGGTGGTGTCCCAGATGAGCCGACCCGGGAAATCGGCGGCCCCAACGAGAACACCACCTGAGCCTTGGGCCAATGAGCACGTCTTTTGTCACCCATCGCTCATACGCGATCCGTACCGGTCCGGCCGGCGAGCACGCCCGCTCGCCTAGTCGCGGCCAGGCGGAGCCGCGCGGCATCGGCTCGTTCCTGCTCCTCGATGGCAAACGTCACGCCGACCAGCGCCTCTTCAAGACGCGGAATCCACCGGTCCCTGACTGCGCGTAGCCGGTGCCGGGTGGCGAGTGCCTCCGATTCGATGACCCGGAGCGCCTCGGCGGCGCCGGCATGCCGGACGGCCGCGACGAGCGCCGCCTGATGCGCCTGCCGGGCCGCGGCCAGCGCCGGGCCGTCCCAGGCCGCGGACGGCGGGGTGGCGCACGTCGCGCCCGCCGGGTACCTGACCCCCATGCTGACGGCATAGGAGATCGTCACGTCCGCGAACCCGTCGGCGGCGGCGAGCCTGATCGCCCGCTGTCCGCCGAGCAGCGTCGCCCGCAGCAGCCAGGTGCCGGCTTCGGCCTGGCAGCGGTCCCATTCCGCGGCGGTCTGCGCGGCGGAGCTGCGCAGCCGGTCGAGCTCGCCCTGGAGGATCCGGAGCTTGCGGTCGAGCACGTCGGCGCCGCGGCGGGCAACCTCCAGGCGTCGCTGCAGCCAGAGCCGCCCGGCGCGGCCCGGCGGCACGGCCATCCGCCGCGTGCTCACGGTCCACCTGCCCGCTGCGCCGCAGCCGCGGGCCGGTGCCCAGGGGCATCGCCCCCGGTGCCCGGGGCAGCGGGGTAGTAGGCATCGAGCGCCGCGGCGGGCAGCATCGTCAGCTCACGGCGCGGCAGCACCGCCAGGGCCTGCCAGGCACGGTTCAGGGTCTCCTCCATGCTGCGCGTCTCGCCGCGGCCCTGGTGCATCAGCCGGCCCTCGAAGGCCGTCTCGAAGTCCTGGTACCGCCGGTCTGACGCGCCCAGGGCCGCAGTTCCGATCAGCTCAGCCAGCTCCCGGGCGCGCCGGGCGGCGGCGAGCGCGGCCAGGGCCTGCGCGGCCACGTCCAGGTGGTCGTCCCGGGTCCGCCCGGGGCCCGCGCCGTGCCGCATCAGCCTGGACAGCGAAGACAGCGCGTCGACCGGCGGGTAGATGCCGCGCGCATGCAGGTCCGCGGACAGCACGACCTGGCCCTCGGTGATGTACCCGGTGAGGTCCGGGACCGGGTGGGTGATGTCCCCGGCCGGCATGGTCAGCACCGGGACCAGCGTCACCGAGCCCGGCATCCCGCGGATCCGGCCGCATCGCTCGTAGAGGGAGGCCAGGTCGCTGTAAAGGTAGCCCGGGTAGGCTCGGCGCGCCGGGATCTCGCCGCGCGCGGCGGATACCTCACGGAGGGCCTCGCAGTAGCTCGTCATGTCCGCCATGATCACGAGCACGTGCCGGCCGAGGGTGAAGGCCAGGTGCTCCGCCACGGTGAGCGCAAGGCGCGGTGTCAGGATGCGCTCGATCACCGGCGCATCGGCCAGGTTGAGCAGCAGCACCAGCTCGCCCGCCGCGGACCGCTCCTCGAGCACGGCGCGGACGGCGGCAGCGTCGGCGTGGGTGAGGCCCATCGCCGCGAAGACCACGCTGAACGGCTCGCCGCCCGCCGACGCCTGGGCGGCCACCTGCGCGGCCAGCTCCAGATGCGGCAGGCCGGCCACCGAGAAGACCGGCAGCTTCTGGCCGCGCACCAGGGTGGTTAGCGCGTCGATGACCGAGATCCCGGTCAGGACCGGGTCGGCGGGCGGCTCGCGGAGCACGGGGTTCAGCGGGTGCCCGGCCACCGGCATGGTGCTCTCGCCGGTCACCGGCGGCCCGCCGTCCATCGGCTCGCCCCGCCCGTTGCACACCCGGCCGAGCCAGTCCGCGCCGACGGGAATCCGCAGCGGGCTGCCGCTGAACGCGACCCGGGTGGCAGCCGGCCGTCATGCCCCCGGTGCCCTCGAGCACCTGCACGCACGGCGAGGTCCCGGTCGGCCTCCAGCACCAGTCCGTGCCGCAGCTCGCCCGCTGCAGTCCGGATCGTCGCGAACTCGTCCCAGCCCACGCCGGTCACGCCGCGCACGACCAGCAGCGGGCCGCGCAGCTCCGCGACGTCCGTGAACTCGCGCTGGGCCCAGGCAGTCATCCGGCCCTCGCCTTCCTCGCGCCCCTGCTCCGTCGCTGCGGCCGAGGTCGTCGAGGCCGGCGAGCACCGCGCGCTCCCGCTCCGCGACCGCTTCCGGCGTGGCGGCTTCCTCGCGGGCGCGCAGGATCGGCGAGAAGTCCTGCTCCTCGATCGCGGCCGCGGGAACGCCCCGGGCGGCCAGCGCCTGGCAGCGGTCCGGCCACCGCCAGCACCGCACTCGGCCAGCGCGGCGGCCCGGGCCATGTCACAAGAGGCATCGGCGGCGCTGAGCGCGCTCTGCTGCAGGACGCCCTCTCGGATCAGCCGCCCGGCCAGGATCGTGACGCGCTCGGCAGGCGGCAGGGCGCTGACGCCCATCAGCTCGGCCAGCGAGCTGAGCCGGTCGGCGTCGGCGAGCAGCGCGGCCAGTCGGCTCCGGCGGTCCGCCCAGCCGGGGTCGCCCGCTGCTGGCATGCCAGGCGGCGACGGCGGCGACGTCACGGCAGAAGGACCCGGACCAGGAGACGGCCGGGTAGTGCCGGGCGTAGGCAAGGTCGCGGTCCAGCGACCAGAGGCAGCGGACGAACCGCTGCGTGTAGGTGGTGACCGGCTCGGTCATGTCGCCCCCGGCGGGAGAGACCGCGCCGATGATCGTCACCGAGCCCTCG
Source organism: uncultured Actinomycetes bacterium (assembly GCA_963720645.1). Lineage (GTDB taxonomy): Bacteria > Actinomycetota > Actinomycetes > Streptosporangiales > Streptosporangiaceae > RYN-230. The sequence goes on from CAVRFX010000006.1 coordinate 285,999, forward strand.
CGGCCCTCGCTGGTGATCACCCGGCCCGCCCGCTCGTAGAACGCGGCCAGGGCCGAGGACAGGCTGGCCGGATAGCCCTCCTCGGCGGGGAGCTCGCCGCTGCGCGAGGCGAACTCGCGCAGCGCCTCCGCCCACCGCGAGGTGGAGTCGGCGACCACCACCACATCCAGCCCCATGTCCCTGAAGTGCTCGGCGACCGTGGCGGCGCTGTAGATGCTGGCCTCGCGCGCCATCATCGGCATGTTGGAGGTGTTCGCGATGACCACGGTCCGGTCGGCCAGCTGCCCGCCGGTGCGCGGGTCGGCCAGTTCGGCCAGCTCACTCAGCATGTCGGCCAGCTCGTTGCCGCGCTCGCCGCAGCCGACGTACACGATCACGTCCGCATCGCACCACTTGGTGATCTGCTGCAGCAGGACGGTCTTGCCGGTGCCGAATCCGCCGGGCACCGCGCTGCTGCCGCCCTTGGTCACCGGAAACAGCACGTCGACCACGCGCTGCCCGGTCAGCAGCGGCGCGCCGCCGTCGCAGCCGCTCGCGGTACGGCCTCGGGCGCCGGACCGGCCAGGACGAGGTCAGCCGCACGGCTGTCCCGGAGACGGTCGCGATCACCGCGTCGGCTGCGGACGGGCCCGGCCGGGCGCATCTCCTCGACGGTCCCGCGCAGCGCCCGGGCGGTACCAGCACCCGGTAGCCGATTCCGCCGGCCGTGGCCACCGTCCCAGGCATGGTGCCGTCGCCGACGGCCGCGCCGTGCGCTACCTCGGGCGTGAAGCCGAACTCCCGGCTCGCTCGCGGCCGTCCGGGACTGCGCCCGGCTCGAGCCAGGCGGGCGCCCCGCCGAGCGGCCGCAGCAGCCCGTCGAAGACGCCGCCGAGCAGGTGCGGGCCGAGCCGGGCCGAGAGCGGCTCGCCGCGGGACCGCGGCCGGGTGGCCGGGGGCGAGGCCACCGGTGTACTCGTAGGCCTGGACGGTCGTCACGTCGCCGCGGATGGCGACGACCTCGCCCGGCAGCCGGCGCTCGCCGAGCTCGACGATGTCGTACATCGCTACCCTGGTCAGTCCCTGTCACCTCCACCAGCGGCCCGTTCACCCGGGCCACCCGCGCCGCCGCGTGCGCTCATGGCGTCCACAGCTCCCGCACCTCGCCGCCCAGCGCGTCGACGGCCAGGTCAGCGAGCCGGGGCAGCGAGCAGTCCACGAGCACGCCGGCGAGACCGGGCCACCACGCCGCCGGCCGGGGAGGCGGTGACCGTCGCGTCCGGGCCTGCCGCCTGCCGGGCCATCCGCGCGAGCCGGTCACGCAGCTGGTCGTAGCCGGGCTCGTCTGCGCAGCCCGGCGACCGCGGCGCGGACCCGGCTGCGCAGCTCGTCCAGCGCCGCGCGCTGCGCGCCGAGCAGCACCGACCTGGCGTCGCTCGCGGCCCGCGGCGCCGCTCTGCGGCGGCCAGCGCGGCGGCGTCCGCCCTGCCCGCGCGGCCCGCGCCTGCGACACGGCCTGCTCCGCGCTCGCGCCGTGCCTGCGCGCCGATCGCGTCCGCCTCGCGGCGCGCGTCGGCGAGAATCCGGCCCGCCTCGATCCGCGGCGTCGCGCAGCATGCGCGCCCGGACCGGCGCGAGCGCGGCGTGCGGCCGGCGCGGCGGTCATGGCGGCATCACCACCGGCAGCACGTCCGGCCGCGGCGCAGCCGCCTCGCCGAGCCAGCCCGCGGCCCGGGCGGTCAGCACCACCACGGCGATGTCGGGTGGCAGCGCGCGCCAGGCCGCGCGCGCCTCGTCCGCGGTCCTCCGCCGGGTACACGACCGCTCCGGCCAGGGCGAAGCCCTGGACCCGCACCGCCTCGCCGATGACGGCGGCCCTGGCCACGGCCGGTCACGCCTTCCCGATCAGGATGATCCCGATGATCAGGCCGTAGATGGCGATCCCCTCGGCGAGGCCGACGATGACCATGGCCCGCCCGAACAGCTCCGGCCGCTCGCTCATGGCCGCGAGCGCCGCGGCGCCGGTGTAGGCGACGGCGATGCCCGCGCCGATGGTGGACCCGGCGACCGCGATGCGCCGCGCCGATCAGGGCCGCCGAATGCTCCCGCCTGTCCCGGCGGCGGCATGGCCGCCGCCTGGCCCTGCGGCCGCGGCGCTCGCCGGCCCGGCCGTGGCCGCGGCGACCAGCAGCACCACGGCGCCCACCATCAGCAGCGCGCCGATCCCGGCCAGGACGGCCACCCCGCGGCGCCAGCGCCGCGCCGGCCAGCGCGGGCCAGCGCCGGCGGCACGACGATCAGCGGCAACCCGATCAGCCAGGTAGACATCAGCCACTCGCTCCCTTCGCGCTGAGCGCGGGAAATCTTTCCCTTCCCCAGCCGCGGCTTCGTGGCCGGTCGCCGTGGGCACGTGCCACGGCCGGAACGGCCGACCCTGCGCCACGAAGACGCGCGAGAACAGCTCGTAGTACTCCAGCCGCAACGCCTGGATGGCGGCGACGAGCGCCTCCAGGCTGAACGCCAGCGCCGTCCCCGCGGCGAACAGGACCACCCCGGCCACGGCGAGCGCCCCGCCGCGGTCCCACAGCGCCCGGGTGCCTTCCCACACCAGCAGGCCGAGCGCCGCGTGGGTGAGGCCGAACGCGGCCAGCCGGGTGAACGACACGACATTGGAGCCCAGCCGGACGACGAAGTCGAAGGCCTCGACCGACGCCTGCATCGTCCCGGCGCCGCCGCCCCCCGCCTCGGCGAGGAAGCCGGCGACGGCGAGCGCCAGCCCGGCTACGGCGACGAGCGCGCCGACGACGATGCAGCGCGAGCCTGGTGGAGGTACCAGCCGCCGACGGCGACGCCCAGCGCCGAGGAAGAGCGGAGATGCCCGCGATTCCCGACGGCGCGTACAGCGCGGCCGGCCAGCCGCCCTCCCGCCACCGGTTGATCGTGCCGAGCGCGTACGCCCGGGCGAGCAGGATCGCGCCGATGCCGACCGCCACCAGCAGCAGGGTGACTCGGATGGCTGAGCGGATCGAGCCACAAGGTCGGCACGAGCGCCGGTCGGCCCGAAGCACTCCCCGTACAGCAGGCCGAAGCCGGTGGCCGCCACGCCGGCGCCGGCGACGAACGGCCAGGCCCGCCGGAACCGGCGCGCCCATCGCGGCCAGCCGGCCCGCAGGGCCAGCGCCGCCGCGACGACCAGCACCCCCTGCCCCGCGTCGCCGAACATCATGCCGAACATCAGCACGTACGCCGCCCAGGCAAGCCAGGTGGGGTCGACGTCGGCGTACGGCACCGTGCCGTAGGTCTGCACCAGCGGCGTCAGCGAGCGCCGCAGCCCGGCCGTCGCGCAGCAGCGTCGGCGGCTTCGATCCCGGGGGGACGCGACCGCGGCACCACGGCGCCGCCGGCCTCGGCGACGCGGGCGGCGAGGCCGGCGCAGCCATTTCGCCGGGATCCAGCCGGCCAGCGCGGCCGCACCGGACCGCCGGACCGCCGCGGCCGCGTACTCCTCCAGCTGGGCCTCGCCGGCCAGCAGGTCATATCGGCCCGCCTGCTCAAGCCGCTCGAGGTCGGGCCGGCTCGGCGGGGAGGGCCGGTGCCGGCGGCGGCCTGCCCCGCGCGCTGCAGCCGGAGCGCCGCCTGCGCCGAGCGTGGCCTGCGCGCGGTCGGGGAGATCGATCTCCACGCGCCGCGGCGTCAGCCACTCGCACGAGCACGTCGCGCAGCGCATCGTCCGGCGCGACCAGGGCGATGCGCGGCATCCGGACCGGCGCGGCCGCGTCAAGCCACCGCATCGTAGGCCTCCAGCGGCCCGCCGCCGCGGGCGGCGATCTCCAGCGCGGCGCGGACCCGCCAGGCGTCGGCCGCCATCACGGCGACGGCGCCGAGCACGGCCCCGCTGTCCAGGCTGGAGGTCCGCAGCAGCCGGAACCCGTCTCGCTCGACCCCTGCCCACCAGGCCGCCTCGGCCCGCCACAGGTCGCCCGGCGAGCTGATCCCGGCCAGCACCCACCGCGCCCGGGCCGGGAGCCTGCGGCTCAGCTCCTCGAGCGTGGCCGCGCCGGCCGCTGCGGGGCCGAGCAGGCGCGGGCGTCCCGCCGGTGAGTGTGTCACCGGCCTCGCGGCCTGCCGCGAACCGCTCCCCGGCCAGCAGCACGGCCTCGGCGCCCGCGGCCCAGCTCCGCGCCGGGTCGCCGGACGCCGCGACCCGTGCCGCCCATCGCGCGCGCATGCCCTGCCGCACCGCCGCCGCGGTCTCCCCGCCGGGGTCGCCCCAGGCCGAGGCGGCCAGCGTCGCCCGCAGCCCGGCGGGGCTGGCCGCCTGGCGCAGCCGCGGCCAGGCCGTGGCCAGCGCGCCGAGCGCGAACTCGGGATCGGCCGGGCGGCCCGCCATCGCCTGCAGCAGCTCCTCGACGTTGGCCAGCTCGAACCAGCCCGCCGAGCGCGCGCAGCAGCCGGACGCCGTCACCCGGGCAGCCACCCGGCCAGCACCCGCAGGTCCCATAGGATCGCGGCGGCGATCCCGTGCTGCGCCTCGGCGAGCGTCAGCCCGGGCTGGCTCTCGCGGCCATACGGCGTGGCCGCCAGCGCCTGCAGCGCCTCCGCCAGCGAGCCGCAGGCCGCCAGCTCCCGCGCCGCATCAGCCCCGAGGCGGCGCCGGGCCAGGGCCCTGGCCCGGACGCTGCCGGCGACCCATCCGCCGCTCATGGCGGCCACCCAGGCACTCCCGGTCGATCCGGCCGGCCGCCGGCCGACGCGCTGGGCTCGGCCTGCAGGGCCCGGACAAGGCCGACGGCCCTGCCCACCAGCGCCGGGATGCGCTGCCTGGCGAGCTCGCGTACTTGCAAAGCCTGCCGCGCGGGCGCCAGCCACGGTGCCGGCGGCCTCGGCCCGCGCCGCGGCCAGCACCTCCTGCGCCGCCTCGTCCCGCGCGGCGCGGGCACGCCGGTCCGCATCGCCGAGTTGCGCTGCCGCTCCCTCGCGGGCCGCTGCCACGATCCGCTCGGCATCGCGGCGGGCCTGCGCGACGATGCGCCGCGCACTCGGCATCCATGCCGTCAAGGAGCGCGAGGACCGGTGCGAGCTCTGCTTCCAGCTCGCGAGAACGATCCACGGGCACTGCGGTGCGTGCTGCCGCTCCCGGAGCCCCCGCGGGCCGGAAACGGTCGAGGAAAGCACGCAGCTGAGGCACCCCTAGCTCCTCTCTGCCCTAGCGTGCGGTAGGTGGTCGCCGCGCCGGGCTGGCGCCCGGGCCACTATGCCGTTCCGCACTCGCCCTGTGACGCTTGCGCGGCCCGCGAGCAGGATCTCCGTGAGCACTTCGCGGACCTCCCGAGCGATGTCCTCCCCTGGGCGCAGGAAGACGCTCAGCAGGTCACAACGGCTCACGATCCCGATCAGCTTGCCGTCAGCGTCGAACACCGGCAGCCGCCTGAGGCGACGGCTATTCATCAGCATCGAGCCAGCAGTCTGCACAGACGTGGTCATGACGTCCCTGACCCGGTGATGCCATCGCCCGTGGTGCTGCTCCGCCAACCCAAAATGGGTAACGCCCAGGTGACGGAGCGTGGCGTCAAGGTAAGTATCGCTCCGTGCCATGTCCGCTCCCCCCTCTCGTGATCAGTCACCGGGGGGCGCATACTCCCGCACTACCAGTTTCTCTCCAGCCGCCGAGCTCATCACGGCCATATGTCACGGCCAGCAGGGACCTCGGTCACCAGCCGGAGTTGCTCGCCGGATATCAGGACGCGGTTATGAGCGGGCGCTCCGTTACCTTGCCCGCGACGACGATGCCCGGGATGGCGCCATGGCGGTCCGCCCACGCCCGCCTGCGGGCGGCACTACGGGCCCTGGTGGCCTGTGGCCGCGGGCCACCCGCAGAAATCTCGCTCAGTGCCCGCCACGCCGTCGGCACGCTGTGACCCCGGTCCGCGGACCGTGCACAAGATCGCCGCAAACCCACGTCTGCGCAGGTCAGGCGGCGGGCGAGCCGGCCTGTAGGCCGGGTTCTGTGCACCCGCGCGACGCGGGCCGGCGGCCATCCATCTAGGACTGCCATTGCTGACAGCCTCGTGCGGTCTACCCGCGAGCATCGGGCGGGCCGCCCTCAAACGCTCGCGCAGTCCCCCGCGCCGCCGAAACGACGCAGGGTCCCTTCTGACCTTGCTCCAGGTGGGGTTTACCAAGCCGCCGCAGTCACCTGCGGCGCTGGTGGTCTCTTACACCACCGTTTCACCCTTACCCGGGGACCAGGCGCAAGCCCGGCACCCAGGCGGTCTGTTTTCTGTGGCACTGTCCCGCGGGTCACCCCGGGTCGGCGTTACCGACCACCATGCCCTGCGGAGCCCGGACCTTCCTCACCGGGACCAGGAGTCCCGGCGCGGCCGCCCGGCCGGCTCGCCCGCCGTGTCCTCAGCCTAGACCGGGGCGCCTAGTCCCGGGGCCGGAGATGCCCGGTGTCGTTGAACGAGCGGACCACCGCCGGGCCGTCCGCGTACCAGTCCACCTCGCACAGGCAGGCCACGTCGAGATGCATCCGGCGCAGCGCCGCCGGCGGAGCCAGCAGCGCGTGCCGCAGCACGGTCTTCATCGGGGTGACGTGGCTGACCACCACGACCCGGCCGGGCCCGGTACGGGCCAGCAACCGGTTGAGCGCGGCCAGCACCCAGCAGGCCGGCGGCGGCAAAGCTCTCCCCGCCCGGCGGCGCCACCGAGGTGTCCTTCATCCAGGCCGTCACCTCGGCGGGCCAGCGCTCCATGGCCTCGGCGTAACTCAGCCCCTCCCACTCACCGAAGTCCGCCTCGATCCAACCGTCGTCCACCTGCACCGCGGCCCCGGTCGCGGCCGCCACCGCTTCCGCGGTCAGCCGGGCCCGCTGCAGCGGGGAACTCACGATCAGGTCAACATCGCCGCGGGCCGCGAGCCGCCGGGCTGCCGCCTTGGCCTGGAGCCTGCCGGTCTCGGTGAGCGGGATGTCCCCGCGCCCGGCGAACCGGCGCTCGGCCGAGAGAGGGGTCTCACCGTGCCTGAGCAGGACGGTCGTGGTCGGCTCACTGTGCGCCGCCGTCCAGCCGGGGCCCGGGCGCGGCGCGGAGTGCGGGCCCGGGCTGCCGGGGAGGAGGTCTTCCCCCCGGCCCGGCCAGGCTGCCCCCGCTCCCGGGATCCGCCGGCCCCGCTTTCCCCGGCGCCGTCCATGGCCTCATCCATGGCCTGGTTGGCCAGCCGGTCCGCGTGGGTGTTCCGGGCCCGCGGCACCCACTCGTACGTGATCCGGCCCAGGCGGCGGGCGGCGGCGCTGGCCCGGGACGCGAGCGGCTGCAGCGCCGGGTGCTTGATCTGCCAGCGGCCGGACATCTGCTCCACCACGAGCTTGGAGTCCATCCTGACGTCAACGTCCGCGCCGGGCACGAGACCGGCGGCGGTTTCCAGGCCCGCGATGAGGCCGGAGTACTCGGCGACGTTGTTGGTGGTGGTACCCAGGCTCTCGAACCGCTCGGCCAGCACGTCCCCGGAGGCGGCGTCGCGGATTACGGCGCCGTACCCGGCCGGGCCCGGGTTGCCGCGCGAACCGCCGTCCGCCTCCACGATCAGCTTACGGGCCACCGGCGGGCCCACCGCCTCACCGGCGGCCACGGGGCCGGCCCGTCACAACCCGGATTCCGGGGTCCGGACCAGGATCCGGCGGCACTCCTCGCAGCGGATCACCTCGTCGGGGTCCGCGGCCCGGATCCGGTTCAGGTCAACCGTGTTCAGCGAGAGATGACAGCCCTGGCAGCGGCCGCCGCGCAGGGCCGCCGCACCCACGCCGTGCTGTTCCCGCAGCTTCTCGTACAGCGCCAGCAGGTCGGCGGGCTCCGTGGCCGCGACCTCCGCGCGCTCGCCGCGGGCCTTGCCCGCCTCGTCCGCGATCCCCGCCAGGGCGGCGTCCCGCCGGGCGACGACATCCCCGAGCTGCCCGGCCAGCCCGGACCGCTCGGCGGCGAGGGAGTCCCGGCGGTTCTGCGCGGTTTCCCGGCGCTCCATCACGTCGAGCACGATCTCTTCGAGGTCAGACTGCCTGCGCGCCAGCGACACGATCTCCGACTGGAGGTTCTCCAGCTCACGGGCGGAGGAGACCTGGCCGCCCTCGAGCCGCTTGCGGTCCCGGTCCACCCGGGTCCGGACCTGATCGACGTCGCCCTCGGCCTTGACCTGCTCCCGGGAGAGATCCTTCTCCTCGGCTTCCAGGGCGACGATCTGGTCGTGCAGCTCGCGATCCCGGCCCTCGATCCGATCGGCTTCCTCGATCTCAGGCAGAGTCCGCCGCCGGTGATCCAGGCGGCCCAGCTCGGCGTCGAGATCGGCCAATTCAAGCAGCCGCTGCTGCGCCTCGGGAGATGCTTTCACGGGTCCCCACGTTAGCCTGCCGCCGGCGCCGGCGGAAACGGCCCGCCGCAGCCCGGGCGACGGCCGCGATCATGAGGGCAGGGAGACGTTGAAGATCATCCGCCCGGTGGGATGCCTGCTCCCGGAGGCGGGTTCGGCGGATACCGCGAACTTGTCCCCCGGCCGCAGGCCAGAGACGATGACCGGCGCCGTCATCCCGGCGCGCGGCGGGGGCAGCATGCCCGCGGGGCGGGCTCCGCTGCCGTCCATCAGCCACAGCTCGTAGCGCTGCGAGGCCGGCAGCGCGGGCAGCCTGGCGGCGGTGAAGACGAGGGCCCGGGCCTGGTGCGACATCACGATCGTGACGCTCCCCCGGGTGGTGGCCGGCCTCGTCATCATGGTCGCGTCGGGTGCGTTCATGACCGCCGCAATCGCCCGGCTGCTGGCCTGATCCCGGTTGAGCTGCTGCTTCATGTGGAACGCGAGACCCCCGAACACCAGGACCGCCGCCAGTACCCCGCAGGCGGCGGCGATCTCCCACCGGCGGCCGCGCGAGGCCGCCTGGCCGGCCCGCCTGGTCCTGGCCGGCCAGGCGGCCCGGGCCGGCTGGGTCACGGCAGGCGGGTTCTGCCGGGTGAGGGCCGCGGCGGCCATGACCCGCTCGCGCAGCCCGTCGGGCGGCGGGGTGGCCAGGGAGTCCGCCAGCCGGGAGGTGGCCTCCCGCAGGCCGCGGGCTTCCTGGTCACAGGAGGGACAGCCGCTGAGGTGCCGCTCGAAACGCACCCGGTCCGCCTCGCCGAGCGCATCGAGGGCGTACGCGCCGGCCAGCGTGTGCGGATCGGTGCGGCGCGACCTGAACATGCCCGCCACCTAGTCCACCCCCAGGCAGTCCCGGAGCCGGATCAGGCCGTCGCGCATCCTCGTCTTCACCGTTCCCAGCGGCACCTTCAGCAACGCAGCCACCTCACGGTAGGTGCAGCCCCGGTAGTACGCGAGGGTGATCGACTCCCGCTGCAGGCCGGTGAGCGAGCCCAGGCAGCGGCGGACCCGCTCGGCGTCCAGCCGGGCGGCCGCGGTCTCCGCCACCACGTCGTAGCAGACCTCGGCCCGGGCCGCGCGCTGCTCCCGGGCCGCCGAGGCCTGCTCGGACCGCACCCGGTCCACAGCCCGCCGGTGCGCGAGCGTCGCCACCCACGCCTTCGCCGTCCCCCGGCCGGCGTCGAAGCGGGACGCATCACGCCAGACCTCCAGCAGGACTTCCTGGGCCACCTCCTCGGCCTGGGCCGGGTCGCGCAGCACGCTCCGCGCGATACCGAACACATGCCCCGCCATCTGCCCGTAGACCAGGCCGAACGCGGCCTCGTCGCCGCGGGCCACCTGGCCGAGCAGCACGCCGAGGTCTGCGCCGTCCCGGCCGCCCGGCTGGCCACCGGAACCCGGCTGGCCCGCCCCGGCCCCGCCATCCTGGCCACCGGAACCCGGCTGACCCGCCCCGGCCCCGCCAGCCGGCCGCCCTCCAGACGGGGGCCAGGGCTGGCTGTCGGTCATTCCCATGTCCTTAATTCGTTACCCGGACCCGGACGGCTTGGCCCTCCAGGTCATTCAGCGGCAATCCGCGCCGCGGTCGGCTACGAATAGTCTCTGTGAGAGATCGTCCTGACTCGCCCGCGGCGTGGCGTGGGGTACTCGTCGGCCTGCTGATGGCCTGGGTCGCGCTCGGGGTGAGCCAGCTGGTCGCCGGGATCGGCCGGCCGCAGGGTTCGCCGGTCGCGGCCGTCGGCAGCGCGGCCATCGACCGCACCCCGCCTCCGGTCAAGAATTTTGCCATCTCGGCGTTCGGCTCGCACGACAAGACCGTGCTGATCATCGGCATCCTGGTGGTGCTCGCGGTGTTCTCCGCGATCATCGGGGTCGCGGCGATGCGCAGCCTCCGGTACGGCTACATCGGGCTGGCTATCTTCGCCGTCATCGGCCTGGCCGCCGCGCTGACCCGGCCGGACGCGTCCCCGTGGGACGTGCTGCCCACCGTGATCGGCGCCCTCGCCGGGGGCTACGCGCTGGGACTGCTGGTACGGGCCGCCGGGGGCCGGGCCCCGCGGGGGCGCGCCGTCGCCGGGACTCCGCAGGCCGCGGTCCCCCGGCCCGGGCGGAGCCGGGGCACCGCTCACCAGCCCGATTTCATCGTGCCCGCCGACCCTTCCCTGCCCGTGCCCGCCGACCCTTCGCTGCCCGCGGCCGCCGGCCCTGTGCCCCCGCATCCCGCGCCATCCTCCAGTGACCCCGAGCCTGCGGGAGCGGGCCAGCCCCGCCCCCCGTGGCAGCCGGGCCGGCGCAGCTTCCTGACCGCCGGCGTGGTGGCCCTGGCCGCCGGCGGCGTCGGCACCCTGGCCGGGCGGTCCCTGTCCGAGCGATCCAGCGTGTCGGCGGCCCTGTCCACCATCCGGTTCCCCAAGGCCGCTCATCCGGTGCCGCCGCTGCCCAGCGGCGTGAATCTCGGCATCAAGGGGCTGAGCTCGTTCATCACCCCGAACTCATCCTTCTACCGGGTGGACACCGCGCTGCTGCTGCCCCAGGTCGCGCCGCAGTCGTGGACGCTGCGCATCCACGGGATGGTGGAGCGCGAGATCACCATCGACTTTCATGAGCTGCTCAAGCGCCCGCTGACCGAGGGCTACATCACGTTGTGCTGTGTCTCCAACCCGGTCGCCGGCCCGTACATCGGGAACGCCAAGTGGCTGGGGGCCAGCCTGGCCAGCCTGCTGAGGGAGGCACGGCCCCGGCCGGCGCGGAGCAGCTGCTGTGTACCTCCGTTGACGGCTTCACGTCCGGCACCCCGCTGGCCACGGTGATGGACGGCCGGGATGCGCTGCTCGCGGTGGCCATGAACGGGGCGCCGCTGCCGGTGGCGCACGGCTTCCCGGCGCGGATGGTGGTGCCCGGCTTGTACGGGTACGTGTCCGCCACCAAGTGGGTCACCGACATCAAGGTGACCACCTTCCGCGGGGAGTACGCCTACTGGGTGCAGCGCGGCTGGTCGCAGCGGGCCCCGATCAAGACCGAGTCCCGCATCGACGTGCCGGGCGGCTCGGTATCCGCGGGCCGGACGCCGGTGGCCGGGGTGGCCTGGGCCCAGCACAAGGGGATCGACGCGGTGCACGTCCGGGTGGACCGCGGCCCGTGGCATCAGGCCCGGCTGGCCGCCGTGCCCGGGATCGACACCTGGCGGCAGTGGGTCTGGGAGTGGGACGCGACGCGGGGCACCCACCTGATCGAGGCCCGGGCCACCGACGCGACGGGCTACACGCAGACCGCCGTGCAGGAACCACCCGAGCCCAACGGGGCGAGCGGGTACCCGAGCGTCACGGTCTCCGTCAGCTGAGGCTGGTGGTCCCCGGACGTCAGTTCGGGGCCCACGAGGCAGAACGCCATGTCAGGGGCATGTCAGGGCCGTGTCATGGGTGGCGCCGAGGATGGCTGGCATGAGTGATTCAGCGATGACGAGGAGATCTGTCATGCCTGCCTTCGACACGCCCTGGCCCGCGGTCAGTGCCGTCGCTGACGCCGATCTCGATGTTTCCCGAGCGGTTCGACAGCGCGGCCGGGACGGCGTGACCTGGCTGGAGCGCGAGGGCGATCAGCAGCCCGCGCAACCGGGCGCCCGGCACGTCGGCGAGGACGTCGTCGTCCGTGCGAACCTCGAATGGCCCAAGCATCCCGATCTGCACCTAACTGATTTTGCCATGGCCGATCGGCAGGCCCCGGCGGCTGACGCGGCGCCTCCGCGCCACGCACGGCTCCAGGGCCCGGCGGTGGCGACCACCAGTTTTCCGCAACGAAAACCGCCCGCCGTACTCCCCCGGCTAGAGCAGCTGGTCGCGGATCTGGCCGGACAGGTAGGCGCTGAGCCAGCGGGCCAGCTCGTCGAACACGCGCTTGCGGGCCGCCCCGCCGGGCAGCGCCTGGCCGGGCTGGACCCCGTCGAGCCGGAGCCAGGTCACGTGCGCGCCGAGCCGGATCGTGGCCTTGCCCCGGGTGACGGGCAACGCGAGCAGCCCGCCGGCAGCGCCCGGTGCGTCCCCGTCGTCGGGCGGGCACAGGACCAGGACCGGGCAGCTGATGTCCAGGCCCCGCCGGACGCGGCGGCGGGCCACCGTGAGCAGCGGCGGGGTGCGGCGGCTCGGCACGGTGACCCGGCGGCCGACGGTCCGGGCCAGCCACGAGCCACCGCGCAGCGACGGGCTGGCCAGGACCAGCGCATCGGCGGCCTGGCTGCTGCGCCGGGCATGGCACCAGAGTGCCGCGATGATCGCCCCGCTGGCGTGGGCGCAGAGCACCACGGTCTCGATGCCGTCCGCGTCCCGGACGTGCTGGACGGCCGTGTCCAGGCAGGCGAGGTACTCCCCCAGCTCCTCGGCGTGGCTTTCGGCGGCGGGGCGGTCCGGATCCCCCAGGCGGCGCAGGTCGGCGACGTAGAAGTGGAACCCCCGGTCGGTGTACCAGCTGGCCAGGTCCGCCGGCACGAAGGAGTCGGTCATGCAGTGCAGGTAGATCACCGCCCGCTTGGTGGGACGGGCGCTGCGGCGGCGGAGCACCGCCCCGTCCAGGCCGGTTCCTGACGGCTCTTCCCTGAGCAGCGGAAGCGTCACCGCCTCGTACCCCTCAACCGCCCCGTGCACATCCGTGATGAGACCCATAGCGCGTTCCCCCGTCCCCCGGCAGCCCGGCCCCCGGCTCCGCCGGCACTGCCCCCCGCATACGAAACGTCACCAGCAGTTTGGCATCGTGATCCCGTGAGCACCGCGCAAACACGCGGCCTGGCCACATCGCTGGCTGCGCGTTTGCCGTCACAGGGGAGAATTCGGCCCGGCGGCTCAGGCCGGCCCGCCTGTCGCCCGGCCGCAGGGCGGCTCGTAGCCTCAGACCATGACCACTGGCGAGCAGGAGCAGTTGGAGACCGAGCGCAAATATGACGTGGATGCCGGGTTCGTCCTCCCGGACCTGGCCGGGTCCGGCGGGGCCGTCAGCATGGCGCCACCGGAGGTCCAGCAACTGGCCGCGACCTACTACGACACCGACGGCCTGCGGCTGATCGGGGCGCACATCACGCTGCGCCGCCGCACCGGCGGCGACGACGCGGGCTGGCACATCAAGCTGCCGGCCGGCGGGGACACCCGGCGTGAGGTCCATTTCCCGCTGGGACCGCCGGGGCACTCGGTTCCGGGTGAGATCGCCGCCGAGGTCGCCCGCTGGTCAGGCGGCGCGCCGCTGCGGCCCGTCGCGCGGCTGGAGACCCGGCGCACCGTGCACCGCCTGATCGCCGGGACGGGTGAGGTGCTCGCCGAGGTGGCCGATGACCAGGTCACCGGGTCGCGGCCCGATCCGGCGGACCCGGAGACCTGGCGGCGGCACGACTCCTGGCGGGAGGTCGAGGTGGAACTCAAGACCGGGACCGCGGATCTGCTGAACGCGGCGGAGGCCCGGCTGATCGCGGCGGGTGCCGCGCGGTCCCGGTCCGCCTCGAAGCTGGCCCGGGTGCTGGGCACGGATTAGCTCAGAGAATCAGGTCGCCGACCGGGCGGCGGGCCGTGGCCGCGGCCGTGTGGGCCCGGCCGAATTCGAGCAGCATCTGCGGTGCGCCCGGCAGGAGAAGCCGGGACCGGACCAGGGTCCGCAACGGCGGCGACTCCATGGGCTGGCTGTTCAGGGCGGCGAACACCCATTCGGTCGCCGCGTGCACGAGCATCCGGTTGAGCGCCTGCCCGGCCCGCAGCCAGTCGGTCGGCGTGTCCGTGGCGGTGACCAGGATGGCGGTCACCGACGGCGGCTCCCCGCCGGCCTCGAGCTGGCCCTCACCACGGCCCTGGTCGAAATCCCGCTGCGTCAGCGCGCCATCCCAGCCCGCCGGAGCGTCCGTCTCACCCTCGGTCAGGGCGGTGTAGGCGCTGGCCGGGACGCCGTCCCGGGACTGGCTGCCCCGCTCCCGGATCCAGGTGCGCAGCTCGTCGCGGACCATCGGGTTGCGCTGCTGCCAGCGCGCCGCGGCCTCGACCAGATCCCGCAGCCGGCCACGGACCCGGTCGTCCACCAGGACGAGGGTCGCTCCCTCCGCGATCGCGTCATGCTGCAACTGCGGTAGCAGCCCGGGCGGGATCGGCTCCGGGCTGAACGGGCCGCGGTGCGTATGCCGGTGCGGCACCGCCGCCAGCATGTCCCACTCCTCGGCGCTGAGCGGGACCTGCCGGCCCAGCCGGACCCGGGCGAGCAGGCTGGGCTGGCCGGGCTCGGGGAGCAGTTCCACGGCGGCCCGGTACCCCAGGTGCCGGATGCCCAGCCGCAGCCCGAACAGGGCCGCGCCGCAGCTGATCAGCATCTCCCGGCCATCCGGGTCGATAGCCCGCAGCCGCCGGTCCGGATCGGCGTACAGGTCGAGTCCGTTCTCGTGCACCCGGAAACGCCAGGGCTGCGTGTTGTGCAAGGACGGCGCCCGCCCTGCCGTGGCCAGCAGGAACGCCACCTGCTCAGAGGTGAGGACCCCGCCACCGGCGGGAGACTTGCTGACACTGAGTGGGATATCCGGCATATCTCCCCCTCTGCTCAGAGACAGCCTGCGCTGGCCCTGAGACGCAGAGCAGAGCCCTCCGTCACCACTGCCGGGGACCAAGGACCCCGCGCCGCTGGTCAGCGTGGGGTAGCCGGCATTCAGAGCCGCCGCAGACGGACCGGAAAGCTCAGCCATAGATCGTTGCGGAAAAGTCAGGGGTGCTAGCTTCCGAGAAGGAGTCATGATGAACAGCAGCGATCCCCGCACCGTCACGGCCATGGTGCGGCGTGAGCGGGCCCGCGGCCGGCTGCGCGCCGCGACCGCCGGCGCTGGCGTGCTCGGCCTGGCCGTCGCGGGCGGGCTCGCCTTCACCCTGCCCGGCTCCGCACACGCCGCGGCCAGCGGGTCGTCCACCGCCAGGCCGGCCACGTCCAGCGCGGGGTCGTCCTCCGCGCAGGCAACCTCGGGCGGGTCCGCCGCCAGCAGCTCGTCCTCGGGAACGAGCAGCTCGTCGTCGGGGGTCCGGTCGTCCTCCTCCGCACCGTCGTCGGCCTCGGGCTCGGCCGACGCCACCTCCGGCGGCTCGTGATGCCCGCGCCGCCGGCGGGCACGCAGCAGCCGGGAACCCCTGCGGCCGCGGACTGGCTGGCGCTGGGCACCCAGGTCTGGCTGCTGGTCACCGACCCGGGCCAGCTGGCCGAGGGCCGCCCGGCTGCTCGAAGCCGACCTGGACGCGGTGGACCGGGCGTGCAGCCGGTTCCGGGCCGACTCCGAGCTCATGCGGCTCGGCGCGGTCACCGGGCGGGCTGCCCCGCCCGGGCCGGGCCCGGGCGGGGCAGCCGCCGTCGAGGTGAGCCCGCTGCTCGGCGAGGCGATCGCCGTCGCGCTCCGCGCGGCGCGGCTGACGGACGGGGACGTGGACCCGACCGTGGCCGACGCCATGTCGGCCCTCGGCTACGACCGCGACTTCGCACTGCTGCCGGACTCGGGCCCGCCGGTCCGGCTGACCGTCCGGGCGGTGCCCGGCTGGCGCCAGGTCGGATTCGACGAGCGGTCGAGGTTGCTGACCCTGCCCCGGGGCGTGCACCTGGATCTCGGGGCCACCGCCAAGGCATGGGCCGCCGACCGCTCGGCGGCGCGGCTGGCCGGGACGCTGGGCTGCGGGGTGCTCGTGGGGCTGGGCGGCGACATCGCGGTCGCCGGGCCACCGCCCGGCGGTGGCTGGCGGATCCGGGTGCAGGATGTCACCGGACGCCCGGAGGACCCGCCGGAGGGACCGGCCGCCGTGGTGGCCATCGCCGAAGGCGGACTGGCCACGTCCAGCACGACGGCCCGGCGCTGGCGGCGCGGCGGTGACGTGCTCCATCACATCCTGGACCCGCGCACCGGACTGCCCGCCCCGGTGCACTGGCGGACCGTGTCGGTGGCCGCGGCGACCTGCGTGGACGCGAACACGGCCAGTACCGCCGCGATCATCCGCGGCCCCCAGGCTATGGATTGGCTCTCAAACCTCGGCTTGCCGGCTCGCCTGGTCGACGCGGCGGGTACTGTCCGGACGGTCGGCGGATGGCCCGCCGAGGCCCGCTGAGCACCGAGGATTCTTCATGAACCACCGCCGGTCAGACGTGCGCGCCGCCGTGTTCGCGCGGCAGCGGAGCCAGGGCCACCTCCGGGCGGTCACCGTCACGGTGGGCATCGCGGGCGTGGTCACGGCGGGCGCAGTGGCCGCCATCCTGCCCGGCTCGACGCACGCGTCGGCGAGTTCCCAGGGCGCGGCCAAGCCCGCCACCACCGCCTCCCCGGCCAGCACCGCCGGGAGCGGAGCACCGGCCGCCAGCGCGGCCGGGACCGCCGGGCGGGCCACCAGGCATCGTCACCACCGGGCGCGGAAGGCCAGGGCGGCCGCCCCGGCCACCTCCGCACCGGCCGCCCCGGTACCCACCCCTGCCGCGACCGTCGCGCCGCCGCAGACCACGTCCGGCGGCTCCTGACCTGCCCTGTTCCGGTCCCGCCGCCGCGGGGTCCCTGGCCCGGTCACCACGCTGAGCAGGCCGCCCGTCCAGGCGGCGCAGGCGGCCCGGGCATGCGGCATGTACACCGAATAGCCTCCTTCCTCCCCCGCCGGGGGGGAGGATCGGAGCAGGCCAGGACGCTCAGAGGAAATTGAGAGGCATGCCAGAGGGCCGCCTGCACCCGGCCGGTGATGCTGAGGACCAGAGCCTGATCACCACTCGGCCGGCCGAGCACCCGCGCTCACGGCCACCGCCGGAAAGGCACCGATGAACGGAATCACCCAGAGCACCGCGCTCTGGTACGCGAGTAGGGCCACCGGTGTGGTGAGCCTGCTGCTGCTGACCGCAACCGTCCTGCTGGGCGTGCTGGTCAACCGGCAGGGGCGGCTGCCCGGGCTGCCCCGGTTCGTGGTCACCGGGCTGCACCGCAACCTGTCGCTGCTCGGCGTGGCGTTCGTGGCCATCCACGTCATCACGGCTGTCGCCGATCCGTACGTCAGCATCCGGCTGGTGGCGACCGTGCTCCCGTTCGCGTCGGCGTACAAGCCGCTGTGGCTCGGCCTGGGCGCGATCTCGCTCGACGTGGTGCTGGCGCTGATCCTGACCAGCCTGGCGCGGGCGCGGATGAGCCGCCGCCTCTGGCGTTCCCTGCACTGGCTCAGCTACCTGGCCTGGGTCTCTGCCCTGGTGCACAGCCTGGGCTCCAGCAACGACCTGCACAGCGGGATCCTGCTCTACCTGGCGATCGCCTGCGCGCTGGCGGTCATCGCGGCGGTGGCCTGGCGGTTCACCCACGCCGGGCGGCAGATACCGCGCGAGGAGCGCGCGGCCGCCACCCTGGCGATGATGTCCCCCGGCAGTGCCCCCCAGCCACCTGATTCCCCCCGCGCCGGGGCACGCCGGCGTGCCCCGGAGAACGTCCGCTGACCGACTCACGAAAGCCGATACGCGATGACCTATGGCACCACCGTGCCGTACCCCGCCCCGTTTCCCGGGCCGCACGACAGCGGCCCGGCCCGCACGGGACCGGGCCGCACCGGATCCGGAGCGCCCGGCGGCGACCTGCCCCGGCTGCTGCCGGTCCATGGGGCCGTGCCCGTTGACCTGCGCACCCACCTGTCGCGTCACGCGGCGCCGCCCTACTTCGGGCACCCGGGGAAGCTCATCCCGGTGCTGAAGGCGGCCGGGCTCACCGGCCGGGGCGGCGCGGCCTTCCCGGTGCACCGCAAGCTCCAGGCCGTGGCCGAGGCGCGGACCCATCCGGTCGTCATCGGCAACGGCGCGGAGGGCGAGCCCGCGAGCGACAAGGACAAGTCGCTGCTGTGGATCTCGCCGCATCTGGTCCTGGACGGGCTCCAGCTGGCCGCCGAGGCGGTGGGCTCGCAGGCCGTCGCGTTGTACGTGCACCGTAACGCCCGGCTCGAGGAGCGGCTGCGGGCCGCGGTCGCGGAACGGGCCGCGGCCCGGATCGACCTGGCCCCGGTGGAGATCATCGATGCGCCGCCGCGCTTCCTGGCCGGCGAGGAGTCGGCGCTGGCCAGCCGGATCAGCGGCGAGCCCGCCATGCCCCGGTTCAAGCCGCCGCGGGTGTTCGAGCGGGGCGTGGTGGGCCGGCCGACGCTCGTGCACAACGTCGAGACCCTGGCCCACATCGCCCTGATCGCCCGGTACGGGCCGGCCTGGTTCCGCTCGGCCGGCACGCCGGATGAGCCGGGCAGCATGCTGTGCACGCTGCACCAGGCGGACGGCCGCCGGGATGTCGTGGAAACGGCGCTCGGCACGCCGCTGCGCGAGTTGCTCCGGCTCGGCGGCACCCAGGCCGTGCTCAGCGGCGGCTACCACGGAGCCTGGCTGCCGTCCGCGGACGCGGCCCGCATGACGCTCAGCAACGAGGACCTAAAGGCCGCCGGGGCTTTCGTGGGCGCCGGGGTCCTGGTGGCCCTGCCGGCCGGCTGCTGCGGGATCGCGGAGACCGCGCGGGTCGCCCGCTACCTGGCGCTGGAGTCAGCCGGGCAGTGCGGCCCGTGCTTCAACGGCCTGCCCCGTATCGCCGCCGCCCTCGACGAGGTGGCCAGTCCCCGGCCCGACCCCCGCGCGGTGACGGACATGATCCGCTGGGCCGGCCTGGTCGAGGGCCGGGGCGCCTGCCACCACCCGGACGGCACGACCCGGTTCGTCCGCAGCGCCCTGCATGTGTTCCGGGAGGAGATCCGTAACCATTCAGCCGGGCGGTGCGTGGACCCGGCCCGGGAGCCGTTCCTGCCGCTCCCCCGCGACACCGCGCTCGACGCGGCGGACTGGAGCTGAGCTCAGATGAGGAAGGAACTGCGGGTTGACCCGACCGTCTGCTCCGGCCACGGCCTGTGCGCGGAACTCCTGCCCGAGCTCATCACGCTGGACGAGTGGGGCTACCCCATCGTGGCCCGCGAGCCGGTGCCGCGCGCGCTGGACAAGCATGTCCGGCGGGCCGTGACCGACTGCCCCGTGCTGGCCCTCAAGCTGCTGCCCGCGTCCTGAGAGGCAACTCAGAGGAAACGTAGAATTACCTCCTAGCTACCGCAGCCACACTGGGACAATGATGAGTGACGCGCAGACCGCGACCCCGGGCCAGCCGGCCAGCAGCGGGCAGGCGGCCCCGATCAGGCGGCTGGACGGCAGCCCGATCCGGGTGCTGGTCGTGGACGACGAGCCGAGCCTGGCTGAGTTGCTGGCCAGCGTGCTGCGCTATGAGGGCTGGGAGATCATGACCGCCGGGGACGGCGCGTCGGCGGTCCGGGCGGCCCGGGAGTTCCGGCCCGATGCGGTGGTGCTGGACATCATGCTGCCGGACTTCGACGGGCTGGAGGTGCTGCGCCGGGTGCGGCAGGAGTCGCCGCACGTGTGCGTGCTGTTCCTGACGGCCAAGGACGCGGTCGATGACCGGGTGGCGGGGATCACCGCCGGCGGTGACGATTACGTGACCAAGCCGTTCAGCCTGGAAGAGGTGCTGGCCCGGCTGCGCGGGCTGCTCCGCCGGGCGGGCCTGGCCCGTTCCCGGGGCGAGACCCAGCTGGTGGTCGGGGACCTGACCATGGATGAGGACGCGCGGGAAGTCCGCCGCGGGGATGAGCTGATCGACCTGACCGCGACCGAATTCGAGCTGCTGCGGTTCCTGATGCGCAACCCGCGGCGGGTGCTGTCCAAGGCCCAGATCCTGGACCGGGTCTGGAACTACGACTTCGGTGGCCAGGCCCACGTCGTCGAGCTGTACATCAGCTATCTGCGCAAGAAGATCGACGCGAACCGCGATCCCCTGATCCACACCGTCCGCGGCGTCGGATACGTGCTCAAACCCGCAAGCTGAGGAACCACCCATGACCAAGGCCGGCAACGAGGCCGGCCAGCGCACGGCGCCTGCCCGCTGGCTGGCCAGCCGCACCCTCCGGGGCCGGCTGATCGCCGGCCTGGTCACGCTGCTCGCCCTCGCGTGCGCCGCCGTCGGCCTCGTCACCTACCTGGTCCTGCACAAGGCACTGATAAGCCAGCTCAACACGCAGCTGGCCGCGACGAGCAACCAGTACGGCCAGTGCCTGGAGGCGCCGGACGAGGGTCACGGGCATCCCTCCCCCGAGTCTCCCCAGGGCCAGCCGCCGGCGGACAGCGATCACGATAACGACAACATCCCCGGCAGGGGCGGCGCTGTGCGGGAAGCGCACCGGGCCGGCCAGACGTTCAGCGCCTGGATCGACGGGGTCAAGGGTGCAGAACCCGGCCGTGGCCAGCGGCCGTGTCCGACCTGGACGCGGCTGACCTGACCGCGATCAAGTCCGTGCGCAGCTCGGCGGCCCGGTCACGGTCTCCTTCTCCAGCCTGGGCCCCTACCAGCTGATGGCCAGCCCGGGCCGGGACGGCACCACGAACATCACCGGGCTGCCGCTGGCGCCGGTCGATTCCACCCTGCGCGACGTGGGGATCGCCGAGCTCGCCGTCTTCTCGGCCGCGCTGGTGCTGACGGGCCTGCTGGGCACGGGGTTCGTGCGGCTGTCGCTGCGGCCGCTGCGCCGGGTCGCGGCGACCGCCACCCGGGTTACCCAGCTGCCGCTGGCCAGCGGCGAGGTCACGCTGCCCGACCGGGTGCCCGGACGCCAACCCGCGCACCGAGGTCGGCCAGGTCGCGGTGGCGTTCAACCGGATGCTCGGCCACGTCGAATCGGCCCTGGGCCGCCGCGCGGCCAGCGAGGCCCGGCTGCGCCGCTTCGCCGCCGACGCCAGCCACGAACTGCGCACCCCGCTGGCCGCCATCCGCGGCTACGCCGAGCTCGCGCTGCGCCACCCCGGCCCGGTCCCGGCCGACATCGACCACGCGCTGCGCCGGGTGGAGTCAGAATCGGCGCGGATGAGCGTGCTGGTTGACGAGCTGCTGCTGCTCGCCCAGCTGGACGCGGGCCGCCCGCTGGCCCGCGAGCCGGTGGACTTGACCCGGCTGGCCATCGACGCCACCAGCGACGCCCGGGCCGCCTCAGCCGATCACCGCTGGCTGCTGGAACTGCCCGGCGAGCCGGTCCTGGTCCGCGGGGATGAGCACCGGCTGCACCAGGTGCTGGCCAACCTGATGAGCAACGCAGCCAAGCACACCCCCCACGACACCGTGGTCACCGTCGCGCTGGCCGCCGGCGAGGCACCCGGCACCGTCGAGCTGACCGTCACCGACGACGGGCCAGGCATCCCGCCGGAACTGCAGCCTGCCCTGTTCGAGCGATTCGTCCGCGGGGACTCCTCGCGGTCGCGCGGAAGCGGCGGGGCCGCCAGCACCGGCCTCGGCCTGGCCATCGTGGACGCGGTCACCACCGCGCACGGCGGCCGGGTCCGGGTGGACAGCAAGCCGGGCCGGACCCGGTTCGTCATCACCCTGCCCCGGCTGGACGACTTAAGGCCCTCGCCGGGCCCGGCCGCCTCCGCGCAGGCGGTCCCGTCCCAGCAGGCCGAGCCCGGCCCAGGCCCGGTGCCCGGCGCCGGTTCATAGCCGCGGGCAGAGACCTGGCTCGCAGTGCCGGTCCAGCCGCGGCCGCCACGGTGAGGAGCATGACCTCCCCGCCGCACCTGTACCCCGGTCCCCGGACCACCGGCCCTCGCCGCGGGCCCGGCCGCTCCGGCCCGGCCGGCCGCCCAGGCCCGGCCTGCTCGTCCCGGCTGGTGCGCGCCCCGGTGGCCGATCCCCGCTGGCCCGCCCGGCCCTGCTCGCCCTGCTGGCGCTGACCGCCCTGCTGTACGCGGCCGGGCTGAGCCGCAACCGGCTGGGCGAACGACTTCTACTCCGCCGCCGTGCAGGCCGGCACCAGGAGCTGGAAGGCGTTCTTCTTCGGCTCGTTCGACGCCTCGCTTCATCGCCGTGGACATGACCCCGGCCTCGCTGTGGGTCATGGAGCTGTCCGCCCGGGTGTTCGGGCTGAACTACTGGTGCGTGCTGGTGCCGCCGGCACTGCGAGGGCGTCGCCAGGCGGCCGTCCTGTACGCCGCGGTCCGGCGCTGGTACGGGCCGTGGGCCGGGCTGCATCGGCCGGAGCGGCGCTGGCCGTGACCCCGGTGGCCGCGCTGATGTTCCGGTTCAACAACCCCGACGCACTGCTGGTCCTGCTGATGACCGCGGCGCGTACGCGCATGGTCCGGGCCACCGAGTCCGGGCGGACCGGCTGGCTCGTGCTCGCAGGGCGCCTGCTCGGCTTCGGCTTCCTGACCAAGATGCTCCAGGCCTTCCTGGTGCTGCCCGCATTCGCCCTGGTCTACCTGGTTGCCGGGCCGCGCGTGGCTGCGCGCACGGCGTTGGCAGCTGCTGGCCGGGCCGCGGCCGTCCTGCTCGCGGCCGCCTGGTGGGTGGCCGCGGTGCAAGTTCACCCCGCCCGCGAGCCGGCCCTACGTGGGCGGCTCGGCCAACGACAGCATCCTCGAGCTGGCCCTGGGCTACAACGGGCTGGTCAGGCTGGACGGCAACGAGACCGGATCGGTCGGCTTCAGCGGCGGCGGCCGCGCGCAGGCGAAGGCCCTGAGTTGGCCAGGCGGGGCAGGGTGATGGTGAACCGCGTGTGGCCGGGTTTGCTGTCCACCTGGACGTGGCCGCCGTGGGCGGTCGTGACGGCGTCGACGATGGCCAGGCCCAGGCCGGGCTGGCGGCTGCGGTGGTTCCGCGGGAGCGGGAGGTGTCGCCGCGGACGAACCGCTCGACCAGGGCGGGCTGCAGTTGCGGGGCGATGCCGCGGCCGTTGTCGGTGACGGTCAGCTCGACGGTGCCGGGGGCGGGGCCGGTGGCCAGGGCGACGGTGACGGTGGTGGCGGCCGGGGTGTGCTTGGCTGCGTTTGCTCACCAGGATGGCCAGATCTGGTGCAGCCGGTGCTCGTCGCCGCGGACCAGGACTGGTTCGCCTGGTAGTTCCAGCGGGATCGCGGCCGGCTGCGGCGAGACCATCGGCAAACCGTACGAGGACGGGTCAGGTCACCGTACCTGGAGATGTTCCGCCAGCCGGTGCTGGTCTACGCGGCGGACGGGCCGGGCCTGGGGGTGGTCCGCGAGCGGGCGGCCGCCCGGGAGATGCCGGTCGCCATCTATACCGAGGACATGTTCGCCACCGGGCATGACGAGGCCAACCGGGCGGTGGTCCGGGCGGTGGCGCCGGCGACCTCCGGCTGGCCGGGGTCGCGGTGTACGGGCCGCGCAACGCGGTGGACAAGGTCTGCAAGGGCCTGGCCCTGCACTCCTGACCCCGGTCGGGCCAGGTACCGTCAGCGGCCCCCGGTGACGTCATAGCGGGCTGAGAAAGGTCCGCCCGGCGTGCGAGCAGAACGCCCTGCGGGATCGTCGTGGTGATGAACCGGCAGGGCCGCTGCCGGAGGAACGCCTAGGGAGGCCCCGTGACTGGCCTGGTCTGGCTCAACGTCCCGCTGGTGGTTCTGGTCTTCCTGGCCATCGTCGGGATCCCGATGTGGCTGACGTTCAGCGTCCCGAGCGCCAGCCCGACTACGCCGGGGCCCGGGCCCATTTCCGGGCCAAGGAGCGGCGCGGCCGGATCAGCACCGAGGCGGCGCGCGATCCGCGCCGGGGCTGGCCGCCGCCCGCCAGCACGCCACGGCCTCGGCCGCGATACCGGGGCGCAGGCACTCCGGGCCGGGCCAGGGCCGCCGCGTCCACGACGCGGAGCGCTCCGCCCGTTCCTGATGACGCGTTCCGCCTGACCGTGGCGCGGGCTGACACGGCGCTGGCGCCGGCTGGGTCAGTCCGGCCCGGGGCGCCCCGGAGCGGCGCACGGCTGGCCCGCCAGGTCGAGCAGGTCGTCGAGCACCACGCCGAACGAGCGCGCCGGGAGGGTCAGATGGCCCTCGCCGCGGGCCAGGTGGGCCCGCGCTCCCGGGATGTGGGCCGCGAGCCAGGCGCCGTGCCCGGACGGGACCATCCGGTCCTCGTCCCCCTGCCAGATGGCGACCGGGACGGCGCCGGCCTGATCCACCGGGAAACCCCAGTCGCCGACGAACGCGATGTCGTCATCCCGCCAGCCGGCGATGCCGGACCGCAGCGCGGCCCGGAAAGAGCCGGCCAGGTAGTCCGCGAACTCCGCGGTGACCACGGCGCGGTCGGCGGCGGAGATCAGCCCGCCCAGCTCCTCGGCCACCTCCTGGCCGGTGACCTGGCCGAGTCCGGCCGCGGCCTCCTCGAGGAACGCGGTGAGCGGGGCCCCGCCCTGCCCGGCCGCGGCGAATTCGGCCACGTTCTCCGGGCCCATCCCGGCCGTCCAGTCCAGGCCCGCGGCCTGGGCCGGTGCCACCCCGGCCAGCGAGGCTGCGGCCAGGCACCGGCCGGGCAGCAGCGCCGCGCAGGCCAGCGCGTGCGGACCGCCGCCGGACCAGCCGACGGTCACGAACTGCCGGGCACCGAGGCCGTCGAGCACCGCCGTGACATCGGCCGCCGCGTCCGCGATGCGGCGGCCCGGCTGCACGGTCGATCCGCCGTAACCGGGCCGGGCGTACATGACGGTGCGCAGCCCGCGCGCGGCGGCCGCATCCGCCATGGCCGGGAACACCACGAGGCCGCCGGGGGTGCCGTTGTGGAAGACCAGCGGCAGGCCGTCCTGCGGGCCGGCGGTGAGCACCTCCAGCCGACGTCCGTCCGGGGTGGCCAGGACATGGGTTCCGCGCGGCTCGTTCGGCATGCCGGCCAGCCTAATCCGGGGTCAGGGCAGGCTGTCCATCCGCATGGCCTGGACCTGGGCCGACTTGGTGTTGGCGACGAGCAGCGTGCCGCGGCTGACCGCAAACTGCCGGGGCTGCAAGCCGGACTGGACGTAGCCGAGCAAGGCGGGCTTACCGGCCAGCGCCTTGCCCAC
The DNA here is from genome assembly GCA_963720645.1 of uncultured Actinomycetes bacterium. Taxonomy (GTDB): domain Bacteria; phylum Actinomycetota; class Actinomycetes; order Streptosporangiales; family Streptosporangiaceae; genus RYN-230. The sequence goes on from CAVRFX010000006.1 coordinate 311,241, forward strand.
GCTGACCACCGCGAGGTTGGGCGTGGAGCCTGGCTGGTTGACCTTGTTGGAGTCGGCGACCACGATCCGGCTTCCGTGGCTGATGATGGCCAGCCCGAGCGGTGACTGGCCCACGGCGACGCGGGCGAGCAGGGCGTGCCCGGGATCGCTGAGCAGCTTGGCCGTGGAGAACCCGAGCAGCGCGTTGGAGCCGACCGCGGTGACCCACAGATCCTGCCCGCCGTTCGAGAACTCGATGCGGTTGGGCTTGCAGCCAGCCGGGATCGTCTTCATCATGGCCGAGCCCGGGTGCTGCTCGGCCTTGGCCACGTCGATGACGCTCAGCACGCCGGCCCGGGCGTGGAGGGGTTGGCCAGCCCGCTGGCCACGTAGGCGTGCTGGCCGTCCGGGGCCATCGCGATCCCGATGGGCTGGGGGCCCACCTTGATCAGCCCGACGAAGTCGGCGGGCCCGAAGCCGGACGTGAGCGCGCGCTTCAGCTTGAACACCCCCACGTGCGCGGAGTTCTGGAAGGTGACGAACGCGTACCGCCCGTTCGGGGTGATCGCGACATCCTCCGCATGCTGCTGGCCCGGGCTGGTCAGCGACCCCACCGGGCTGGCCCCCGCCTGCTGCTCCAGGGAGCTGACCTGGAAGACGGTGATCCCGCTGCCCCCGGTGACGACCAGGTAGCGTCCGTCTGGGGTGAGCGCCTCCCCCTGGGCGTGCGAGAGCCCGCTGCTCCACATCAGCGACGGCACGGCCTTGGAGGTGTTCATCACGGCGAGGCCGTTGCCGGCGCCCGACACGAACGCGAAGCCGGGGACGGTCGCGACGTCGAAGGGGTTCCCGCCGGTCTGCACCAGGTGGCTGGTGACCTGGCCCAGCGGGGAGCCCTTGGCCGTACGGGTGGTGCACCCGGGAACCGCCAGCGACTCTGCCTGCGACGACCCGGCGGGCTGGGCGTTCCCGGGCGAGAAGGGCTTGGCCACGTAGAGCACGGCGGCCACCACGACCACGACGGCACCTAGCGCGATGAGGGCCCACCGGCCACGGTGACTGCCGCCCGGGCCGCTGGGCGGCGGCGGGGCCACCCGGCGGAAGGCAGGTGGCGGGCCCTGCGGCGGGGCGGGATAGCCGCCCGGGGTGACCAGCGGCACGTCCCGGGTCGCGTCGGGAACCCGGGCACGGGGCGGCGCCGCGGCGGCGCCGCGCCCGGGGCTCCTGCGGCGGGGGCTCGCGGTACAGCGAATCCCAGGGGGCGGGCTCACCCGCCGGCGGCCCGCCCGGCCCGCCGGGCGGGGTCTGCGGCCGGTGCGTCTCAGGGGCCGGGAACTCGTACTCGTACCTGGGGGTCTCGCCAGAGGCGGGTCCCGCCAGCTCGGTGTCCGGGCCGTGGTCCGCCGCCGGGAGGTCTGCCGGAGGCAGGCTGGTGGCGGCCCAGGGCTCGCTCCCGGGCCCGGTGTAGGTGTCCCCCGGCCCGGCGGGGATGCCGTCCGGCCCGGCGGAGGTGTCCCCCGGGCCCGCCCTGCCCCGGATCAGCAGGTATCCCGACGATCCGGGTGGCCTCGCGGGGCGGCGGCCCGGGGACAACCCCGGGCCGTCCCGGGTCGGTCCCGGACGAGTCGAGCCCGCAGGCCCGGCGCAGTGCGACGGCGAATTCCGGGCAGGTGGCGTACCGTTCCACGGCCACCTTGGCCAGGGCCTTCGCCATCACCTCATCGACGGCCGCGGGCAGGTCGGGGCGGCGGCTGGTCAGCTCGGGCGGCGGAGCGGAGATCTGGGCCCACATGACCGCGACCGACTCGTCCCTGACGAACGGCGGCTGGCCGGTGAGCATGGTGTACGCCGAGCACGCCAGCGCGTACTCGTCGGTCCGCCCGTTCACCGCCCGCGCCTCGATCTGCTCAGGCGCGATGTAGTCCAGCGTGCCCAGGAACTGGCCGGTCGAGGTCAGCGCGCTGACCGACAGGGCCCGTTTGCTCAGGCCGAAGTCGGAGAGGTAGGCGTGGCCCGGGTGGTCTCCCCCGCCCGCCGCGTCCAGCAGGATGTTGCCCGGCTTGACGTCCCGGTGCACCAGGCCGTGCGAGTGGGCCGCCTCCAGGGCGGCCGCGACCTGGGTGATGATGTGGCAGGCCCGCGCGGCGGGCAGCGGCCCCTCGGCTTCGACGAGTTCCTGCACGTTCGGGCCATGCACGAAGCGCATCGCGATGAACAGCACCCCGTTGGCCTCGCCCGCTTCGAAGATCGGGATGATGTTGGGGTGGTCCACCGCGGCCGCCGTGCGTGACTCCCGGATGAACCGCTGGCGGAACGCCTCGTCGCGGGCCAGCTCGGGCGCCAGGACCTTGATCGCTACCGGGCGCTCCAGCCTCGTGTCGTAGGCGCGGTAGACCACGGCCATGCCGCCCCGGCCGATCTGCTCATCCAGCCGGTACGAGGCCAGGCGTGACCCGACGCCGAACCCGCCAAACGCCGGGGTTTCGTCAGCCACCGCGGCCCCCTGCCCACGCGTGCCGAAGCCAGCTCTCGGGAATCTCACTGGCCACACTGATTACCCGGGGTACTTTACTTTCCCTTGGTCCATAGTTCCCGCTCATCCCCCAGGCCGAACGGCGGCTGGGGGCTTTGATAGTCATTCGTTGCCTCCTGGCCAGCCCGGCGGACGCGGCGCCGGCCTGCCCTGGGCCCGGGAGGCCGGGACCAGGCCCGGCGGGCCGAACCGGGCGTCGCGGGCCAGGACCGGGCCCGGCGGGCCGGGCGTCCCGGGCGCTGCCGTGACGGCTACCGCCCGGACGCCGTGGTGCTGGCCCGCCAACGTGACCTGGGCGAGGTTCAGGCCGGCTATTGAGCGACACATCCGCCCGAAACAATCGTTATGTAATAGTAACGCGCGCCCAAGCAACCTTTCCCGTGGGTATCTCCTCACGAAAAGCCGGTCATGGCCTTTCCCGCACATTGGCAGTACCGTCATCCCCGGGGGGATTGGCTGCGCGTCCCGGGCCAGAAAGCGGGGCGGGGGAAACTGTGGAGGTGTCCATGAAACGGACCGGCTGGCGCGCGCGCTGGGCCGCGATAGCGGCGGCGACATTAGCGGCAGCAGCAATATGCGGACCGGTGACCGCCGCGGGGGCCGCCCCGGCCACCGGGCCGCGGGTGAAGCTGATCGTGGCGCAGAACAACGTCACCGTCCCCCGGTACGGCCGCCAGGTTTACCTGGATCCTGGCATCTGGGTGGCGTCACTCGGCTCGCCCTTCGAGCTCGACGTGCAGCGGCCGGACCTCTCGACGCCGCTGTCCCTCACCCAGGTCGTCCACCTGCCCGGCGGCGGCACCCAGCGGATCCCCTGGCCGGCCAGCCTCCTCGGAAAGATCCCGACCGGCCTGCCGGACTTCGTCCGCATGACCGTCGCGAACTCCAGCGGCAAGGTGGTGGCGTCGAGCCGCCTCGAGTTCTGCCCCAACGATTACAACCCGCAGCGGGCTTCCCCCAACAGCCCGGCCACCTCCCCGTATCCGCAGGAGTGCGTCGGCGATCCGTTCCCGAAGTCGCTGATCTGGGGCGTGGCCAAGGGCTGGGCCGTCGACCCGGCCTCGCAGGGCGGGCAGGGCATGAGGCTGGCGCTCGGGCGGTACACGGTCACCGAGACCATCATGCCCACCTACGTCCGGCTGCTGAACATCTCCTCCGCCGACGCCTCGGCGAGCGTCAAGATCAAGGTGGTGAAGGCCTCGGGGTGCTGCGGCCTGGCTGCCCGGGGCGCCCGGGCCGCGCATCGCCCGCAGAACCGGCCACTGGCGTCCGCGCCGGCCGTCCCCACCGTGGCGAACCCGCCGGCCAGCACGCTGCCGGATCTGGTCCCGCTCCCGTCCTGGGGCATCTCGGTCAACCACATCAAGAAGACGAAGACGCAGCCCGCGTCCGACCAGCTCGACTTCGGCGCCACCGTGTGGGTCGGGAACGCCCCGCTGGATGTCGAGGGCTTCCGGTCCCACGGCTCACCGATCATGAAGGCCTATCAGTATTTCTGGCAAAACGGGCACATCGTCGGCCGGCTTCGCGCCGGGACCATGGGATTCGACTCGAAGAAGGGCCACAACCATTGGCACTTCGAGCAGTTCGCCCAGTACCAGCTGCTCAATTCCGCTCAGCAGACAGCCGTGCGGAGTCACAAGGTCGGCTTCTGCATCGCCCCGACCGACCCGGTCAACCTCCTGGAGCCTAACGCGGTATGGCAGCCCTCCTTCCTCGGGTTCGGCGGCCAGTGCGGCTCGACGACCGCCCTGTGGGTGCAGGAAATGATGCCGGTCGGCTGGGGCGACACCTATTTCCAGTCGGTCGCCGGGCAGTCGTTCAACATCACCGGCGTGCCGAACGGCACCTACTACATCCAGGTGACCGCCAATCCGCAGAAGGTCCTGCATGAGACCGACACCAGCAACGACGTTTCACTCCGGAAGGTCATTCTCGGCGGCAAACCCGGCCACCGCACGGTGCGGGTGCCGGCCGTGAACGGTATCGATCCGGAGTCCTGACCGCGGAGTCCAGGCGCGGATGCCTGGGGTAAGGGAGCGCACCCGGGCCGGCGCAGGTCATCTGGGCCGGCCCGGAGCCGTCCAGCTCCGCGGTGAGTGCGGGCCAGGCGTCCGGGTCGTGCCCGGGGACCAGCCGGTAGCCGCGCTCCGCGGCGATCTGCTTGAGCTTGCGGATCTGGGCCACGCTCTGCTCCGCCGAGGCCCCGATCCGCCCGCCGACCGCGACCTCGCGGTCGATGTTCTCGGTCAGGTCGGCCGCGTCGAACGCGAACACGAACCCCCCGCCGCCGGCGGACGGGTCGATCCGCACCACGAAACTCTGGTGCCCCGGGGTGTGCCCGGCGGTCAGCACGGCAGTCACGCCCGGCGCGATCTCCGTGTCGCCCTCGGCGGCCCGCCAGTCGATCCGCGGGTCGTCGAAGTCCACCCGGAAGATGCCGTTCGCTTCCGGGCCGGGCGGCGCCGACATGCCGTAGTCGAGTTCCGACCGCTGGATGTGCACCGGGACCCGCCCGGCGAAATGCTTGAGGCCCCCCGCGTGGTCGTAATGCAGGTGGCTGACGGCGACCGCATGGACGTCGGCCAGGTCCACGCCCGCCGCGTCCAGTGCCTCCGCCAGCGGCTCGCCGGGGCCGGGCAGCACCGGCTGCACCAGCGGGTCGCCGTGGAACCGGGCGCGCAGCGCCTGATCGGTGATCAGCGCGCTGTTGTACCCCGTGTCCAGCAGCAGCCAGCCACCGTCGCACAGCAGCAGCACGCCGGGCACGGGCTCGCGCAGCATCTCATGATCGGACGCCCCCTCCACGGACACGGACCTGGGCAGGTCCGCCCAGCCCAGGGTGAGCGGGATGATGCGGCGGACCCCAGCAGTCACGAAGCTCTCCTTCCGGGTCGGGGACCCTGGCTGAATTCTGGCCCCCGCGGGGCGGTGTCTGCCCGGCGGGCCGGCCGGGAGGCCGGGAGGCCGGGAGGCCGGACATGGATCAGCCCCGGCAACGTCATCGTTGCCGGGGCCGTTCCGGTCAGGAGGTCAGTTGCTTCTCTTCCAGGTGACCGTGAAGCTGTTGCCCCCGCTGAGCGAGGTGACCGAATCCTTGGCGTTGCCGGCGCTGTCCACCATGACGATCTGCGTCGGGCTGAAGTTCCCGATCGCCGAGCCGTTCACCGTGGCGCTGGTGAACTTGACCGGGCTGAAGTGAGCCAGGGGCAGGATGCCGCCGCTGGCCGTGCAGCACGGTGCTTCCGCGATCACCTCGGCGGAGGAGTTCGCCGCGCCCGAGAGCGACTTGTTGACGGTGTGGCTCCAGCCCTGGGTGGTGTCACTCAGCTTCAGCGTGTAGCTGCTGCTGCCGTTGTAGGTGACCGAGCCGGTGAAGTGGTCCCCGGGCCGGACCGTGTTGCTGAAGTTGACCGGGTAAGCCGGGTACATCTCGTACCAGGAGTAATACTCAGCCGTGCTGCCGGAGCAGTCCACCTCGCTACCGGTCTGCTCGACGGTACTGCTGTTGTAGCCGTCCAGGCCGACCCAGAAGCTGGAGTACTTGGCCGAGCCGCTGCAGGTGCCGGTCGGCTCGGTCCAGCTGGCGGACACGCTCTTGTAGGTGCCGCTGGCCGCGGCGTAGCCGGACCAGTTGGTACTCGAAGCCGCGTTCGCCGGGCCGCCGTGCGCGACTAGGGGTCTGGTGGCGGGGCCGCCCGGGCGGATGAGGTGGACGGCGGGCCTGATCAGGTGAGTAGCGTGCTGTGCGGCAGGTGCTGCGGAGGCCGTTCCGGCCGCCGCTACCGACCCGAGCACGATGCCCAGGCCAGCGAGCGGGATGCACCATCTCCGTAACATGTAGCTCCTCCTGCGGGTCGCGGGGCGCAGGGACGCTGGGCGGGCAATGTCGTTACCGGGACTCAGCACCGCTGCTGGGGTTGCCGTGAAGGTACGATGCGCGATGGTAAAGAAAAAACCACCCGCAGGTAAAGCTCTGGTACCTCAGCCGTTATCCAGCGGCCAAGCCGGACGGATCCAGGTGATCCGGGCGCAGGTCGGCGAGGTCCACCACCCGGTCGCAGCGCCGCGCGACTTCCGGGTCATGGGTGGCCAGGATCAGCGATCTCGCGGGGGCCGTCGGCTCCGGGGGCAGTCCCCCGGGAAGACGGGGCGGCTGGCCCGCCGGGGCCAGCCGGGTCCCGGCACCGGCGAGGCCCAGCATCTGGCTGAGCACCAGCTCCCGCGAGGCACTGTCCTGCTCGGCGGTCGGCTCGTCCGCGATGAGCACGGCAGGCGCGGTGGCCAGGGCCCGGGCGACCGCCACCCGCTGCTGCTGCCCGCCGGACAGCTCGTCCGCCAGCTGCCCGGCGTGCTCGGCCAGGCCCAGCGAGGCCAGCGCCTCCTGGGCCGCCGCCGCGGCCCGGGCGGGCGGCGTGCCGGTGGCGAAGAGGGCGATCTCGACGTTCTCCGCCGCGGTGAGCAGCGACACCAGGCCGTGGCCCTGGAGCACGGTGGCCACGCCCGGCGGCACCTGCCCCACGGCGAGCGGGACCCCGTCCAGCAGCACCTGGCCGGCCCCCGGCGCGGCCAGCCCGGCCAGCAGCATGAGCAGGCTGGTCTTGCCCGAGCCGGAGGGCCCGACCACAGCCACCCGCTCCCCGGGCCGGACCGTGAGGTCGAAGTCAGCCAGCAGCAGGCGGCCGCCGATCGCGTAGCGCAGGCCCCGGGCCTCCAGGACGCTCACCGGACCGCCCCCGGGCCGGGGAGGCCTGTGCCATCGGGACCGGGATCCTCACCGGGACCGCGATCCTGACCGCGACCGCGATCCTCAGCCGGGCCCTGGTGCCCGCCGGAGTCCCCGGGGCCGGGAGGATCCACCTGGTGCAGGAAGACGCCGTGCTCGTGACGTTCCGCCCGGGCCAGCGATCCCGGCGGGAAAAGGTCGGTGAGCTCGGCCGGCAGCTGGAGCGTCCCGTCCCGGCCGACCACCACGTACTCCTGCCCGGCCAGGCCCTCCGCGCCGACCCGGCCGTCCCTGATCGTGATGGTGCGGCCCAGCGCGGCGGCCACGGCCGGGTCGTGGGTCACCGCGACCACCGTCGTGCCCAGGCTGGTGTTCGCGTCACGGATCAGCTCGATCACCGCGGCGGCGGAGACGGGGTCGAGCTGGGTGGTGGGCTCATCGGCCAGCAGCAGGCCGGGCTCGTTCGCCAGCGCGACCGCCAGGGCGAGGCGCTGCTGCTCGCCGCCGGACAGCCGGCCTGCCCGGCGGTGCGCCACCCCGGCCAGGCCCACCCGGTCCAGCAGCTCCGTGGCCCGCCTGCGCCGGGCCGCCACGCTCCGCCGGGCAGGCGCCTGCGCGAACAGCAGGTTGCCCAGGGCGCTCTGGTACGGCAGCACGTTACGGGCCGGGTTCTGCAGCAGCAGCCCCACCTCGGTCAGCCGGAACCGGGCCAGCGCGCCGGCGCCGAGGTCGGTGAGACGCCTGCCGTTGATCTCTACCCGTCCCGCAGTCGGCCGCAGCAGCCCGGCCAGGTGCCAGAGCAGGGTGGTCTTCCCCGCTCCCGACGGGCCGAGCAGGGCCACCATCTCGCCAGGCCGGACGGTCAGATCCACCCCGCGCAAGGCGGCCACCTCGGAGCCCGGGGTCCCGTAGACGTGCACCAGGTTGTCGCAGCGGACCACGAGCGGCAGCACGGCCGGCTGGCCTGCGGAAGGCTGGGCCGTGGCGGGCACGGTCACGGCTCGGCCTCCCGGAGCAGGTCCGGCTGGACCGACCGGACCAGCAGCATGCTGGCTGTCACCGCCGCCAGCACCAGCACGACCAGCGCGGCCCCGATCAGCAGGGCCAGGGCGGCGAACGGCGGCAGGTAGTCCAGCGGCGGGGCCGGCGGCTGGCTGATGAACTCCGGGACGCTGCGGACCGCCAGCAGCGTGGCGGCGAATCCGGCGGCGAGACCGATGACGGCGCCGAAGCCGAGCACGATGGCCTGCTCGGCCAGCAGTGATGCGCGGATCGAACGGCGCGGGACACGGCTGGCGAGCAGGGCAGCGTACTCGTGCCTCCGCCTGCGGCCCGAGGCGTACAGGCCGGTGATGGCGGCGCCGGCGGCCAGCGCGGCGGCGGCCACCGCATCGGCCAGGAAGAGCACGGTGGCCAGCGCAGGCCCCTGCCGGATCAGCTGCGCCCGGGCCGCGGAAGCACTGATCGTCCCGTTGATCCGCACTCCGGCCGCGAGCAGCGCCGGGCGCACCCGGGCCAGCGCGCCCGGGGCCAGCCACACCTGCTGGCTGGCGTAGGCGGGCGTGCCGCCGGCCGCCCGCTCCGCATACGTGCGGTCAACGACGACGCCGTTGGCGGGCGCGCCCGGGATGGCCGCGACCGTGGCCACTGGGCGGACGAACAGCGGGCTGCTGTCCAGGCCGGCGACCTGGGCCACGCGCGTGCCGCTGGGCAGCACCCCCCGCGCCGCCAGGGCCGGCAGCGGATACGGCCGGTCCACGGGGACCGCGGCCGGATTCACCGCCGGCCGGGACTTGAAGGACCAGACCAGGCCGGCCGGCCCGGGCGCAGGGAGGTCCCGGCCACGGTCCCGCTCGACCGCCATCGTCCTGGCGTGTTCAGCCCGGCGCCGGCAGGCGCCCACGGGCCATGGCCGGACCGGACGTCGATGCTGGCCACGGTGAGGGTTCCGGCGATGGGGGCCGGGCTGATCACGGGACCCGACGGTGCCGGCGCGAAGATGGTCACGTTGGCCAGCAGGCACGGGCAGCCGGTCAGCTGGGCGGTGGCCGAGCGTGAGCCGCGCACCGGGCCGAGATACACGGGGGTCTGCCCGACGGCGCCCACCCCCTGCTCGTACACGTCGAGGACCAGAGTGCCGCCCGCGGGCCTGATCCCTCTGGCGCTGAACCTGACCCGCACCTGGCTGCCGCGCAGCACGACCGGCGGCGGAGCGGGCGGGTGCAGTGCGCCGGTCAGCGAGCTGAGCGGACGGCCACCCGCCCAGTCGGGCCGCCAGGCCGCGATGTGCGCGAACCGCTGCGGGTCCACCGCCATCAGGACCTGCCCGGCGCTGCTGCCGGACAGGTTGGTGTACTCGTCCACGGCCATGGCCTGCCGGCCGCCCGGATCGATCCGGTCCACGATCGCGGCCAGGCTGTGGCCGGCCGGCGGGACGACCGAGAGCACGGTGGCCGCGCCGACTCGCGCGTCCGCCACGGCCCTGATGTTGGCCACGCTGACCGACCAGATCCCGGCGGCGAACCCGGCCAGGGCGAACGCCGTGGCCAGCACGATCGTGGTACGCATCCCGCCGGGCCTGCGGGCCACGTGGCGGAGGGCGAGGAACGGCCCGATCCGGCCGCTGCTCCGGCTGCGCCGGAAGCCGGCCTGGCAGGCGATGATCAGCAGCCTGGAGGCGACCACCGCGACCGCGATGCCGAGCAGCCCGGGCAGCAGCAGGCCGAGCACCCCCCGGCGGGCCGAGCCGATCTGCCCGCTGACCCGCAGCTCGATGAGCCCGGCCACGGCCGCGGTGATGAGGATGGCATCGAGCACCCACCCTCGCTGCGCCGCACCGCGGCTGGCCCGCTGCCACTGCTCGACCACGGACCGGCTCAGTGTCCGCCGCGCCGTGGCGGCCACCGCGGCCAGCCCCCCGGCCGTCGCCACCGCGGCCGCCAGCCAGGACGTGCCGGGCAGCGCGACGGGGGTGCCGGGACGGAACAGGATGTGCGCGAGCGCTATCGTGATCGCCCAGCCGGCCAGCACGCCGACCGGCAGCGCCACGCCGAGCAGGATCACCGGCTCGCCGAGGGTGAACGTGAGCGACCGCCAGCGGCCGCGGCCGCGCATCTTGGCCAGCGCCACCTCGGGGCCCCGGGCTTCGGCGGCGTCCGCGACGATCAGGAACAGCAGCAGCCAGGCCAGCAGCAGCAGCTGAGCGGTGATCAGCACCACCGGGACCAGGATCGCCCGCCAGCTGGCCCGGACGGTGGCCAGGGTGGCCGGCAGCGACGTGGTGGTGGTCGCGCCCTCGTCCGTCAGCTCGTGATTCAGGGTCAGCCCGGTGACCGCGGTCTGCACCAGCGCCACGTCGGGACCCGTGAGATGCGCGGGGAGCAGCGAGAAGTCGGCGTAGTCGGTGCCCTGGACGGACCCGGGGATCACGCCCATCGTGGCCAGCGGGGTGAACATCGCGTCGTACGGGGTCCCGGGCCGGTTGGGCCCGTAGGCCGTCTCGTAGGGAAAGTAGCGGCTCCCCGCCTCGAACCAGTACCGCGTGCCCGCGGCCGTCACCGTGATCTGGTACTGGCCGGTGATGACCAGGTGGCCCCAGGTCGGCACGGCGATGCGCTGGCCGGTGTGCCAGTGCAGCAGGAAGGCCAGGGACCGGCTCACCGCCACCTCGCGCGGTGCGCGGGGGCAGCGGCCGGACGTGAAGCGCAGATGGGCGCAGACGCCGGTGCGGTAGACCAGGGGAATCGTCTGGCCGCCGGCCTGGACCGTGGTCTCCGCGGCCAGCAGGGGCGGCCCGAATAGCCGGTTCAGGGTGGCCGTGCCGCCGAGGTAGTGGGCCAGCAGCTGCTGGGCCTGCTCGGCCACGCCGTTCACCGCATCGACGGAGCCGGACTGGGCGACTTCCAGGCCGCGGCCCAGGGCGGGCGCCGTGCCCACCGTGTCCTGGACGACGGAGGACTGGGCGGCGGCGTAGTAGGCAGGCCCGATGCTGACGGCAGCGACGGCCACCACCGCCACCAGGAGGATGTTCAGTGATATCCCGGCGCGGTGCAGCAATCCCCGCAGTGCGGCGAGCAGCCCCGTCATGGTGAGCGATCCTAGGCAAGCCGGTCCGCGGGCTCATCACCGCCCGTCCGGCCACGCTCCGCGCGCACGCCAGGCCACGCTCCGCGCGCACCATCAGCCGCGGTCTGCGCGCAGGTCAGGCCCCGGTCAGGTGGAGGTCTCCGGTTCCGCCTGCCAGCGGGCGGGCGCGGGGCCGGTGTCCCCCGCCGCGGGGGCGGGTCCCGGTGCCCGCTGACTCGCGGTGAGGGAGTCGGCGACCTGGGACACCAGTGACTTGAGCGTCGCGGTGGCCGCCCGGTGGAGCACGGCCCGGTCGAAGGCTGCACCCACCCCGCCCAGCGGCGGGCGGTACGCGCCGGTCAGGGTGAGCCTGCTGTGGTCCTCATCGCTGGGGGTCAGCACCAGGTTGGCGTCCAGGACCGGGAACAGCCGTCCCGCCGCCCCGGTGGCCTCCCAGCGCAGCGGGAGCACCACGGTGTCCTCCCGTGGCACCGGCTCCAGCAACTGGACCCGGACCAGCTTGGACGCTCCGAGCACCGCGCCGAAGGGCCCAACCCGGATGAGACCGTCCAGGCCCTCGGCGTACGCCCGCGCCGACGGGTCACTCAGCCACCCCCCGTTGCCCAGCACAGCCAGCCTCGCCCGGGCCCTGGCGAAGCTCATGCTCAGCTCGACCTCGTGGCTCGCGAACATGTCCCTAAGTGAGCCACCGTGAAGCGCCGGGACGCGAGGGACTAAAGTCACATGACAGCCGCCGAATGGCCCACCACCTGCCCGCCCGCGGTCAGAGAGCCTGGCGCCGCCGGAGGTAGGTGAAGGCACCCCAGCCGACGGGGACCGGCAGCCAGAACGTGAGCAGCCGGAACAGCAGCACCGCGCTGACCGCGGTGGCCGCCGGCATCCCGGTCGCCGTGAGCCCGGCCGCCAGCGCGGCCTCGACCGCCCCGAGCCCGCCGGGCGTGGGCACGACCGAGCCCAGGGCACTTCCGGTCAGGTAGACCACGGCGGCGCTGGTGATCGCGAGGGACCCGCCGAACGCGCGCACGCAGGTGTCCAGGCAGAGGATGTAGCAGGCGGTGAGCATGAGCGCCCCGCCGATGCCCTCCGCCAGTTTGCGCGGCTGCTGCAGCACCTCGAGCAAGCGGGGCAGCACCTCACCCAGGGCCGGCGCGAGCCGGGCGCGCAGCAGCCGCCGGCCGCGCGGCACCGCCGCCACCGCGAGCGCCGCGACGACGAGCCCGGCTATCACGAAGTACACCCAGGTGGGCGGGCGCAGCGAATGACTGCGCGCGCCAGTGATAGCCACGAAGACGACCAGCAGCGTGATGTGCAGGACGAACGCCACCACCTGAGCGACCCCGACGCTGGCCGCGGCCACCGCCGGGGGAACCTTGTTGCGCTGCAGGTAGCGGACGTTGAGCGCGGCGCCGCCGACCGCGGCGGGCGTCACCAGCGTGACAAACGACCCGGCCACCTGGGCCAGCATGGTCCGGATGAAGTTCAGCCGCTCCGGCACGAACCCCGACAGCGACCATGCGGCGGCGACGTAGGTCAGCACGGACAGGCCCAGGCCGGCCAGTATCCACAGCGGGCTGGCCTGCCTGAGCAGCGTCGCGAAGTTGACCCGCCCCAGCTGAACGATCAGCAGGTAGCCCGCGAGGATCGTGGCCACGAGCGTGACCAGGGTGCGGAGCCGGATGCGCTCCAGCTGGACGGGCGGGACCTCGGGCGCGTCCCGGGGCGCGGCCGCCAGCAGCCGCTTGCGGAGCGCGGGCAGCACGTCCTTGTCCCGGCGCAGCGTGGACCTGGTGGAGCGGGCGAGCGCTACCGGCTGCAGGAGCGGGACCAGGGCGACCACCCCGGCCGGCCCGAGCTTGCGCAGCGCCAGGTCCGCGGCGCGGGCCGGCCCGACCAGCGCCGCCAGCTCGGCGAGCAGCTGGCCCAGGTCCAGCCGGAGTTGCAGATCGCTGGCGGCCACGTCGCCGCCGCCCGGGTCGAGCAGGACGACCCGCCCGGCACCGTCAAGAAGGATCCGGTCGGCGGTCAGCGAGCGGTGAGCGACCCGGTGCGCGTGCAGCCGGTCCACCGAGTCCCACACCGACTCCAGCTGCGCGTCGGTCAGCGTCCCGGCCAGGTCGGCCAGGGTGGTCCCGTGGTAATCCTCGGTGGCCAGGGCAAGAGCTTCCGGGCCGACCCGCAGCAGGGCGCGCAGCCGGGGTGTGAGCACCCCGGCGTCCTCCACCGCGTACGTGAGCAGCGCCGCGCGCTCCGCCGCCCGGTCAGTGGTGAGCGGCGCCCGCCGGGAGACCTGCCCACTCAGCCGGACCACCCGGTACACACGGTAGAGCGCTCCCGCCGCCTGCTGATCGCGGTCGAACACCCGGACGTCGAGCCGCTCACCGCCCCGGGTGACCGCGGCGTACCGCCGCGACGCCGGGCCCGCCCCCTCCGCCCGGCGCAGCTCGCTCACCGCCATGCCGGCCGAGGCCAGTGCGGCGGCGATCGCCTCCGCGGTGGGCCGCTGCGACATGGAACCCGCGGCGTAGCGCACCGCGAGCCCGATCGCCCGGCCCAGCAGGAGCGTGATGAGCACCGACAGGACGGTGGTCCGCAGGGTGGCCAGGCTCGCCACCGCGTACACCCCGAGCGTCACCCACAGCGCGTTGCGCCAGCGGGGCCGCCCGCTCAGGTCGATGATCGTGGTGTAAGCCACCAGCCCGGCCAGGTACCCGTCGAGCAGGGCAAAGTGGCTGGCGCCGGGCGAGGACATGGCGATCGCCCGGTAGAGCTGGTCGCCGATGCCGCTGCGCAGCGCGAGCCCGGTCAGGCCGACCACGACGGCCGTGGCGGCGCCGGTGACCACCGCCTCGGCCAGCCGGCGGGACTGGCGGCGGACAAGCTGCCGGATCGCGAGGGCCACCGGCAGCAGCACCAGGACCAGGATGGCCAGGACGCGGAGCGTGGACAGCACCTCGCCCGGCAGCCGGCGGCTCGCATCCACGACGTCGGTCTCCACGCCGTGCGTGGTGGCCTTGGCCAGCAGGCCGGCCCCGACCAGCACGGCTATCCCCAGGCACGCGGCCGCGCAGCGCAGCAGGTCGCCCGGGCGGCGGATCCGGCGGGCCAGGTGATCCTCGACGACCACCGCGGGGGCCGGCCCGCCATCCGCGCGCACCGCACCCTCAGGGACGGCACTCTCAGGGACGGCACCAGCGGGCGCGGCACCGGCGGACCGGGCCGCGGCGAGCCTCGGGCCGGCCTGCTCACCCGGGGCGCGCGGGCCCGGCGGCCGCGGCGTCCGCTCGGGTGTGGTCACCTGTCGATCGTTTCACCCGGGCCCGTGGCCGTAGCGGCGCGGCACCCGCTCAGCGCCGCTTCCGGCCCGGGCTGAGCCCGACCAGGCGCCGCCAGGCGATGAGCGTGAACACCACGGAGAGCAGCACCATCAGCCCCATGTCCATCAGCCAGACGGCAGGTTTGTGGTCCCAGACCGGGTCAGGGAGCCCGCTGACCGGGGGCGAGATCACGTTCAGTTTGACGGTGGAGGCGGTGGACGCGAACCCCCACCGGGACGGCGCGATCCAGGACAGCTGGTTCAGCCCGATCTTCCCGTTGAGCGGCAGCACCCCGCCGGACAGGATGACCTGCGCGATGGCCAGCATCACCAGCAGCGGCATGGCCTTCTCGGACGTGCTCACGATCGAGGAGATCAGCAGCCCCAGCGCCATCGAGGCCAGCGACAGCACCACGATCGCGAGGGCTATCTCCACCAACGGCGAATTCAGCAGCGAGCCGTGGGCGGGCATCTGCCGCCCGAACAGGCCCAGCACCACGAGCAGCAGCGCCTGGATCCCGCTGATGAACCCCAGGACGATGATCTTGGAGAGCAGGTAGGTGCCGGACGACAGCCCGGCGGCCCGTTCTCGGGCGTAGATGGACCGTTCCTTGACGAGCTCGCGGACCGAGTTGGCCGCCCCGATGAAACAGGCCCCGATGATCAGCACCAGCAGCAGCGATTCGGCGTCGCCATTGGTCCCTGGCTTGCCCGCCAGGCCCTCGGGAGCCGGGACCGCCCGCAACAGCAGCCCGATCACGATCGGCATGATGCCGAGTACAGCCAGGTAACTGCGATCGGAGGCGATGACGGCCAGGTAGCGCCGGCACAGGGTGGAGATCTGCGCCAGCGCGCCGCGCGGCGCGGGCGGGCGGCCCGGCGACTGCCGGTCGGCCTCCGGGATCTGCTGGGCCAGCCCTCCCGCCACGTGCTCGGCGTGGTAGGGCGACCGCCTGAAGTCCCCGGCCCAGTCGCGGTCCGGCTCGGCGTCGAAGGCCTGGAAGACCTCGGCCCAGTCCGTCTTGCCGAAGTAGCGCAGCCCCTCGGCGGGCGGGCCGTAGAAGGCCACCCGCCCGCCCGGGACCAGGACGAGCAGGCGGTCGCACACGCCCAGGTTGGCCACGCTGTGGGTGACGATGATGACGGTCCGGCCGTCCTTGGCCAGGCCGCTCATCAGTTCCATCACGGACTTGTCCAGCCCGGGGTCCAGGCCGGAGGTGGGCTCGTCCAGGAACAGCAGGGACGGCTTGGTGAGCAGCTCCAGAGCCACGTTGACCCGCTTCTGCTGCCCGCCGGACATGGCCCCGGTGCGGGTCCCGCAGTGCGCCGTGAGCGCGAGCTCGTCGATGACCTCGTCTACCCGGCGGTCCCGTTCCGACCGGGAGGTGTCACCCGGAAAGCGCAGCTCAGCGGCGTAACGGAGGGCCCGTTTCGGCTTGAGCTGGTCGTGCAGGATGTTGTCCTGCGGGACCAGGCCGATCCGGTGCCGCAGCTCCGCGTAGTGGGTGTACAGGTCGCGGTTGTCGTACAGGACGGCGCCCTCGGTCGCCGGACGCGTGCCGGTCAGCGCGCCGAGCAGGGTCAACTTCCGGCACCGCTCGGGCCGATGACCCCGACCAGGGATCTCTCGGGGATCGGGAAGCTCACGTGGTCGAGCAGGACCTTGCCGTTGGGCAGGCGCACCGTGAGGTCCTGGGCCACGAACGAGACATCACCCTCGTCGATGAACTCGCGGAGTTCATCGCCGAACAGGCGGAAGGTGGCGCGGCCGATGCCGATCAGGTCCTGCTCGGTCACCGTGGTGGCCCTCGCGATGCGCTGGCCGTTCACGAACGTGCCGTTGTGGCTGCCCAGGTCCACGATCTCGTACCGGCCGTCGCCGAGGTTGCGCAGCTCGGCGTGCACACGGGACACGCTGAGGTCCGGGACAACCAGGTCGTTCTCAGGAGCCCGGCCGATGCGCAGCAGCTTGGTGGGCGCGCGCCGCACCGAGGTCGGGCGGCGGTCCACACTGCTCATCCCGGTATTCAGGGCGGTGTGCCCGGCGCCGGGCCGGTTCACCGAGCACATCATCACCGGACCGTCATCGGGATGACCGAGCCGCAGGATGCAGTTCTGGCCGATCTCAACCTTGCCGATGCGCCGGGTGCCGAGGAAGGTCCCGTTGGTGCTGCCGGAGTCCTCGAGGATCCACGCGTCGCGGTCAACCCGGAGCACGGCGTGCCGCCAGGAGACACGGGAATCGTTGATCACGATGTCAGACTGCGGATCACGGCCGACCCGGTATTGCGAGCCAGCGCGCAGTGTCTGGTCGGATCCCTGGGTCTTCACCACGAGCGCCGGGGCATCCGGCGGCGACACGAGACGGTCGTTCATTCGCCTAGTCTATGGCGATTCAACGCGAGGTAATATAGCGGCGCCCCGCATCCAGCCTGCGGGGGTTTCGCAGATTTTGCCCAGTTTTGGGTGGTATCCATATGTCTTAAATGCCCGAAACTAAAACTATCCGCGCGAATGCCTCGTTTACCAGCAGAATGCAAGGCGCGCTCCCGGGGAGACGCGGTCATGCACGGGCGGGCAGGCAACGCTGGAGGCGCGGTGAGTGACGAGGCCCCGTGGCCGGGCAGCCCGGTCCCGGCGGGCGCGCGGGTGGCCGGGTACCGGATCGACGAGCAGATCGGCCGGGGCGGGATGGCTGTCGTCTACCGCGCCCACGACCTCCAGCTGGACCGGCAGGTGGCACTCAAGATTCTCGACCCGGTACTGGCCGGGAACGAGCAGTTCCAGCAGCGGTTCATCCGCGAGTCCCGGGCCGCGGCCGCGGTGGATCACCCGAACATCATCCCGATCTTCGCGGCCGGCGAGGCGGACGGCGTGCTGTTCATCGCCATGCGCTACGTGTCCGGCCCGGACGTGCGCAGGCTCCTCGACTCCGGCGGGCCGCTGGCCGTCCCGCGGGCCGTGGACATCGTGTTCCAGGTGGCTGCGGCGCTGGACACCGCGCACCAGCGGGGCCTGGTGCACCGGGACGTGAAACCCGCGAACATGCTGCTCGACCCGGCTCCGGGCGGCGGCCGTTCCGATCACGTGTACCTGTCGGATTTCGGGCTGAGCAAGCAGGCCGTGGCCGGCCGGGGCCTCACCGCGACCGGGCAGCTGGTCGGCACGCTCGACTACGTCGCCCCGGAGCAGATCGAGAACCGGCCGGTCAACGGCCGGGGGGATCTGTACTCGCTGGCCTGCACGGCGTTCGAGATGCTCTCCGGGGCCCCGCCGTTCCGGCGGGACCAGCACCTGGCCCTGCTGTGGGCGCAGCTGTCCGAGCCGCCGCCGCGGCTGACCCGCGGGCGTCCCGGCCTCCCGCCCGCGGTGGACCAGGTCATGCGCAAGGCCATGGCCAAGTCGCCCGCCGACCGCTACCCGGGGTGCCTCGATTTCGCGGAGGCGCTGCGGGCCGCCTGCCTGCCGGGTTCGGCGCGGCCCGGCCCCGCCGCGCCCAGCCTCACGGGAACCGGCCCCGCCACGGCCGGCCCCGTCACCCCCGGCCAGGCGGTCCCTGGCCCGGACGCAGCGGACGAACCGGATACCGCGCTGATTTACGGCGCCGCCTCCCCCACGGGCGGCCCTGGGCCAGCCACTGACCCGGCTGATCCCGCCGTCCCGGTCGTCTCCGGCTGGGCGCGGCCGGCCTTAGCGCCGCCGGGTGCGTCGTCCGGGCCGCCCACGGACCCTCCTGCCCCCGGCGCGTCCTTCACCGCGGGCCCCGCCACCGACGTCCCCTTCTTCCCTGGCCCGTCCACGGAGGCGCCCGCCCCGGCCGGACCGGGCGCCGGACCCGCCTCCGCCGCCCGGCCGCCGGACGCCGCCCCCCTGGCAGACACCGGCCCCCTGGGCACCAGCCCCGGAGCGGGCACCGGCGGCCCCCTGGCGGACACCGGGCCCCTGGCCCCCACCGGGCCGTTCCCGGCCACCGGCGGGCGTCCCGCGGCCCCTCCCGCCGGCCCCTCCCGGCCCTGGTGGCGCTCCCCGATGGTGGTCACGCTCGTGGCCCTGGTCATCCTGGGCCTGGGCGGCACCGCGCTGGCCATCACCCACCGAGGCCGGCGGCCACGGCCCAGACGGCGCTGACCCCGCCCGGCTGCGTCGCGGCGTCCTCCACCGCGCCCCGGCTGGCGGGCGTGCATCCCCAGTTCGTCACGCTGACCGGGATGCCGTTCGCGGTCGCGGTGACCGGCAACGGGCGCTGGTCGTTCGTGTCCACCGGGGTGGGCCGCTCGATCGACGTGCTGCGGGCCGGCGCCGGGCTGGCCCCGGTCCTGGCCAGCCGGATCATGGTGCCGGCCGCGGTGCACGGGGAGGCCATCACCAGGGACGGGCGCTACCTGCTGGCCGCGTCCGGCAGCGGGGTGGTGGTGGTCCGGGTGTCCCGCGCCGAGCACGGCCGGGCCGGCAGCGTGCTGGGCATGCTCACCAGCCCGGGCGAGTCGGGGGCGGTCGAGGTGGCGGTGTCCCGGGACGGCCGGTTCGCGTTCGTCACCGAGAACGGCAGCGGCACCCTGGCCGTGTTCAACCTGGCCGCCGCCCTGGCCAGCGGGCTGCGTGACTCCGGCTTCGTCGGCGACGTGCGGCTCGGGGTGAACCCGATCGGGATCGCCATGTCGGGCAACGGCCAGTGGCTGTACGTGACCACCCAGAAGCGCGACCCGCACGCGGATCAGGGCACGCTGAGCGTGATCAGCGCGGCCCGGGCCGAGTCGCACCCGGCCGGGTCGGTCCAGGCTACGGCCGCGGCGGGCTGTGACCCCGGCCGGGTGATCACCACGTCCGGGGGCGCCACGGTGTGGGTCACCGCCCGGGCCAGCAACGCGCTGCTGGCGTTCTCGGCCGCGCGGCTGCGCAGCGACCCGGGCCGGGCCCTGATCGCGAAGGTCCGGGTCGGGCAGGCGCCGATCGGGCTCACCGCGCTGCCCGGCGGCCGCCGGCTCCTGATCGCCAACTCTGGCCTGCGCCAGGGACGCCCGGCCAGTCTCGCGGTGATCGACGAGGCCGCCGCCCTGGCGGGCCGCCCGGCCCTGGTCGGCGTGATCGGGGCGGGGCTACTGCCGCGGGAGTTCGCCGTGGTCCCGGGCGGCCGGACCGCGCTGGTCACGAATTCGGCCTCACACCAATTGGAGGCCGTAAATGTGTCGCGGCTGGGATAATCCGATTCCCAGAAAGCTGGATAACCCGCTTGTGGCCAGGGAAGATAGCAACAGGGACGGTCCGTCGCGGGCTGACCGCCGCTCGGGCGGCGCCTGCGTACCGGACGGTCATGTCATAACATTTGCGCAACGCTGCCCGGCACCCGGCTGGGACATGAGCACCTGGCGGCTTCCGTGAGCGAATACCCAACGCAACGCCTGCCGATCCAGCACGGAAACGACGGCGGGTACGGCGGCTTGTTCGAAGAGCCTGAGGGCCGCGGCAGCCGCACGCCCCGGCGGCGGCGGCGCCGCTGGCCGCTCATCCTGCTCATCATCCTGGTCGTGCTGGCCGGCTTGTTCGTCGTCGTCAACCGGGTGGCCGTCCACCTGGCGGACAACGAGTTCGCCACCCAGATCCAGAAGCAGGGCTTCAGCACCAAGCCGAGCGTGTCGATCCAGGGCTTCCCCTTCCTCACCCAGGTGGCCGCCCGCGACTTCAAGGACGTCCGCATCACGGCCAACGGCGAGAAGGCCGGGCCCGTGACCGTCGAACGACATCAACGCCACCCTCAAGGACATCAAGCTCAACTCCGGCTTCAACAGCGGCACGGTGTCCAGCATCGACGGCACCGGCCTGATCACGTTCGGCAACCTGGCCAAGGCCGGGTCCAGCGCGGCCGGCGTGGCCGACCTGAAGATCGCCAGGAAGAGTAACGACGAGGCGAAGATCACGGCGAACGTGGCCGGCATCTTCTCCGGCAGCGGGGTAGCGCGGGTGACCGAGTCGGGCGGCAAGATCCACGTGCGGCTGATCTCAGCGGGCGGCCTCCCGACCTCACTCCTGGGCGGCCTGGGCAATTTCTCGATCCCGCTGCCCAACCTGCCGATGGGCATGACGCTGCAGAGCGTCACGCTCACGGCCCAGGGTGCGCTGGTGCACATCACCGGTCACGACATCCCTTTCGGTAACTGACGGGCCCTGAGCGGCCTCCGCCCGATCCCCTGGCGAACTGCCCGGACCCGCTGGCTAGCGCACGCCCCATCGCCGGCTTACCATCGCGGTCGTGGCCATGATGTTCGGGGTCGTCAAGCGCCTGCTGCTGGGACGCCCGGTACGCAGTGACCGACTTGGTCACACCCTGCTCCCCAAGCGGATCGCGCTGCCGGTGTTCGCCAGCGACGCCCTGTCCTCCGTCGCGTACGCGACCGAGGAGATCCTGATCGTCCTGTCGGTCGGCGGCATCGCGTTCTTCCACTACACGCCCTACATCGCGCTCGCAGTGGGCGTGCTCATGCTGGTCGTGGTGGCGTCCTACCGGCAGAACGTCCACGCCTACCCCTCCGGCGGCGGCGACTACGAGGTAGCCTCCACCAACCTGGGGCCCAAGGTGGGGCTGGTGGTGGCCAGCGCGCTGATGGTCGACTACACGCTGACCGTGGCGGTGTCGGTCTCCGCCGGGGTGGCCAACCTGGCCTCGGCCTTCCCGGTCCTGGACTCCCGCGTCACGCTCATCGCCGTGCTGGTGGTGGCGGTCATCGCGCTGATGAACCTGCGCGGGGTCCGCGAGTCCGGCACCGCGTTCGCCATCCCCACCTACTGCTTCATCGGCGTGGTCTCACTGCTGATCATCTGGGGCCTTACCCGGGTGGGACTCGGCCATCACCTGCAGTCCGACAGCGCCAGCTACCGGATCAAGACCAGCCGCGAGTTCACCGGCGTCGCGCTGCTGTTCCTGCTGCTGCGGGCCTTCTCCTCGGGGTGCACGGCGCTCACCGGGGTGGAGGCGATCAGCAACGGCGTCCCGGCCTTCCGCAAGCCCAAGAGCAAGAACGCCGCCACCACGCTGCTCATGCTCGGCCTGATCGCGGTGGCCATGTTCGCCGGGGTCACGGCGCTGGCGCTGGCCAGCCACGTGCACTACGCCCCCGCGCAGGACCTGATCGGCATGCCCCCCGGCACGACCCAGCGCACGGTCATCGCCCAGGTCGGCCGGGCCGTGTTCGGCGACACCTCGCCGCTGTTCTACGTGCTGCAGTTGTTCACCGCGCTGATCCTGGTGCTGGCCGCGAACACCGCGTTCAACGGGTTCCCGGTGCTGGCCTCGATCCTGTCCCGGGACGGGAACATGCCCCGCCAGCTGCGTAACCGCGGCGACCGGCTGGCCTTCAGCAACGGGATCCTGCTGCTGGCGGGGTTCGCGATCCTGCTCATCGTGGTGTTCCAGGCCTCGCCCACCCGGCTGATCCAGCTGTACATCATCGGCGTGTTCGTCTCGTTCGTGTGCAGCCAGACCGGGATGATCCGGCACTGGAACCGGCTGCTGCGCGACCAGACCGACAAGAGCGTGCGGCGGCGCATGGTCCGGTCCCGGGCGATCAACACGGTCGGGGCGTGCGTCACCGCGGTGGTCCTGGTCATCGTGCTGATCAGCAAGTTCGCCAGCGGGGCGTGGATCGTCGTGGTGGCCATGCCGATCATCTGGCTGACCATGCGCGGCATCCACCGGCACTACGACAACGTCGCGGTCGAGCTGACCCCGCCGGAGGATCTCACCATCACCCTGCCGGCCCGCAACCGCACCATCGTCCTGGTGTCCAAGCTGCACCTGCCGACGCTGCGGGCCGTGTCCTACGCGCGGGCCACCCAGCCGAGCCACCTCGAGGCGGTCACGGTGGACGTGGACGAGGCGGAGACGCTCCGGCTGAAGGAGGACTGGGAGCGGGCCAACATCCCGGTCCCGCTGACCGTGGTGGCCTCC
Organism: uncultured Actinomycetes bacterium; assembly: GCA_963720645.1. Classification (GTDB taxonomy): domain Bacteria; phylum Actinomycetota; class Actinomycetes; order Streptosporangiales; family Streptosporangiaceae; genus RYN-230. Next base: position 333,820 of record CAVRFX010000006.1, read on the forward strand.
CCCTACCGGGAGATCACCCGGCCCGTGGTGGGCTACGTGAAGCGGCTGCGCCGGGAGAGCCCCGCGACATCGTCACCGTGTACATCCCTGAATACGTGCTCGGGCACTGGTGGGAGCAGTTGCTGCACAACCACAGCGCGCTGCGGCTGAAGTCCCGGCTGCTGCTGCTGCCCGGGGTCGTGGTGGCCAGCGTGCCCTACCAGCTGCGGTCCGCGGCCCACCGCTACCCGGCGGGCGTCCAGCTGCCGACCACCGTGGACGCCACCCCGCCGCCGGGCGGGGCGGACGCGATGCCGCCGCTGGTGAAGCTGACCGCCGACCGGGACGCGCTGCACGCCGCCGACCTCCAGGCCGAGTGCCTCGACGCCGGCGCGACCCCGATCGCCGATACCGGGGCCCACGAGTACGTGGACGTGGCGGGCACGCTGCGCACGGTCACGCTCCGGCCGCGGGGCACGAGCCTGACGATGGAGGCGGACCTGTGGGACGGCACCGGCAGCGTGACCCTGGTCTGGCTGGGCCGCCGGGACATCCCGGGCATCCGGCCCGGGCGGCGGATCACGGTGCACGGGCGGGTCGCCCAGGTCAAGGACGAGCGGACCATCTACAACCCCAGCTACCAGCTCCAGCCCGGCCCCGACTGAGCCCCGCTAGCAGCTGAACCGGTAGCCCATCCCCGGCTCAGTGAGCAGATAGCGCGGCCGGGACGGGTCGGGTTCCAGCTTGCGCCGCAGGTGAGCAACGTGGACGCGAAGGTAGTTCGCCTCGGTCTGGTACTGCGGCCCCCACACCTCCTGCAGTAGCTGCCTCTGGGTGACGAGACGGTTTTCGTTGCGGACAAGAATTTCCAGCAGCGACCACTCGGTGGGGGTCAGCCGGACGTCGGCGTCGCCCCGGATCACGCGTTTCGCCGCCAGGTCCACGGTGAAATCCGGGGTCACCCGGACCGGCTCGTCGGGGGCGGGCGTCGCCCGGCGGACCGCGGCGCGGAGCCTGGCCAGCAGCTCGTTCATGCCGAACGGCTTGGTGACGTAGTCGTCCGCGCCGGCGTCCAGCGCGGCCACCTTCTGGGCCTCCTGGCCCCACGCCGACAGCACGATGATCGGCGTGGAGGTCCAGCCGCGGACGCCCCGGATCACCTCGGTGCCGTCCATGTCAGGCAGGCCGAGATCGAGGATCAGCACGTCCGGGCGGTCGCGGGCCATCGCGGCCAGCCCGGAGGCGCCGTCCGCCGCGGTCGTGACCTCGTACTTGCGGGCGGTGAGGTTGATCCGCAGGGCGCGGAGGATCGGTTCCTCGTCGTCGATGACGAGAACCCTGGTCATCTCCCGGCGGTCCGGCCGGGCCGTCACGGCCCCCCGCTCGCTGTCCGGGGCTCGCGGTCCGGGGCTCACGGTTCGGCGGGCGCGGCGGACGCGGCCGGGGCCGCCGCCACCGGCAGGCTCACCTGGACCGTGAGCCCGCCGCCGGGGGTGTCCGTGGCGTGGATCGTGCCGCCCATGGCCTCCAGGAAGCCCCGGGCCACGGCGAGGCCGAGGCCGACGCCGTTGCCGGTGGCGCGGTCACCGAGCCGCTCGAACGGCTCGAACATGCGCAGCTTGAACTCGTCCGGCACGCCCGGGCCGTGGTCGAGCACCTCCAGGCGCACGCTGCCGCCGGCCGGGCAGGCGCGCAGCTCCGGCGGCTGCCCCTCCGGGGAATGGGCCAGCGCGTTGGAGAACAGGTTGGCCAGCACCCGTTCCAGCAGCACCGGGTCGGTGCGCACCAGCGGCAGGTCGTCGGGCACCGTGATCCGCACGCTGCTGGCCGGGGCCAGCCCGAGCAGCGCGGCCGGCGCGACCTCATCGACCGAGGTGGGCCGCAGGAACGGCTGCAGCGACCCGGTGGCCAGCCGGCTCATGTCCAGCAGGTTGCCGATCAGCGCGTCCAGCCGGTCCGCCCCATCCTCGATGGTCGCGAGCAGCGCCGCCTCGTCGGCCGCGGTCCACTCCACGTCGGTCTGCCGCAGCGTGCTGACGCTGGCCTTGATGGAGGCCAGCGGGGTGCGCAGGTCGTGGCTGACCGCGGCGAGCAGCGCGGTGCGCATCCGGTTGCCCTCGGCCAGCGCCTCGGCCTGGGCCGCCTGGGTCCGCAGCCGGTCCCGGTCGAGGGCCGCGCCGGCCTGGGCCGCGAAGCCGTCCAGCAGCCGGGCCGTGATCGGGCGCGGCTGCCCGGCCACGAGCAGCGCCACCGTGTCGCTGACCGGGACGCGGGTCGCCACCGCCCCCGGCGGCGCGGTCCCGCTGACCGCGACGCTGACCCACTGGTCCCGGACCCGCTCGGCCAGCTCGGCCCGGCCGCCCCAGGCGCTGGTCAGGTGATCCAGCACGGCGGTGGGCGTGTCGGCGCCGCCGAGCACCGTCTGGGCCAGCTCCAGCAGCGAGGCGGCCTCACTGGCGCTGCGGTCGGCCAGCACCTGGCGGCGGGCGGCCAGGTGGACCACGCTGCTGACCGTCACCGCGACGGTGACGAACAGCAGCAGGGCCAGCATGTTGCGGGGCTCGGCGATCGTCAGCGTGTGCAGCGGGCGGGTGAAATACCAGTTGAGCAGCAGGCTCGCGGTGATCGCGGCCAGCACGGCGGGCCAGAACCCGCCGACGATCGCCACCGCGACCACGGCCACCAGATAGACCAGCAGGTCGTTGGCGAGGTCGAGGTGCGGGCGCAGCGCCACCAGCAGCACGGTCAGCAGCGGCAGCCCGGCGACCAGCAGGATCCCGACGGCCTGCCGCCGGCCGCTCAGGCCCGCGCGCATGGTCTCGCCCGCCGGCGCGGTGATCCCGCTCCGGCCCGCATCGCCGCTCCCGGGCCGCCCGCCACGCACGCGCACAATCCCTAGTCTGAACGACGAAGCCAGCCAGCGCACTATCAGGCCGATCCCGGCCCCGGCCACGACGCAGATGGCCATGGTCACGGCGGCGCGCACCGCGACCGGTCCGGTCATCCGCAGCTGGGCGTACGGCGGGTGGGAAAAGCCCGCCACGGTCAGCCAGCCGATCACCCCGAGCACCGGCGCGACCAGCGGCTCGGACACCACGGAGATGGCCAGGACCACGGCCGCGGCCAGGATGAGGACCCCGGTGGCCGGGAGCCGCCCGCCCAGCCCGGCGGCCAGCGCCCCGGTCAGCAGCAGCGCGGTGAAGCCGGCGGGCAGCGCGAAGTGGGCGGCCAGCCCGCGGGGTGAGCGGTTGTGGTCCATCGGGTCCAGTTCACCGCGCGCGGGGCAGGGTAGAGCTGATCTTCACGCAGCCTTAACGCGCCCGCCCGAGGACCTTAACGCCCCCCTAACGGTCCGTTCGCGGCACCCGGGGAGCCTCGCCGGATGCGCCTCAGTCCCCTGGCCCGCCCACGGGAGTCCTGGCCCGGCCCCCGTCCCCGACCCGGGCCCCATCCCGGACCCAGGCGCCGTCCCCGACCCCGGGCCCCATCCCTGGCCCGGCCCCCGTCCCCGACCCGGGCCCCATCCCGGACCCGGGGCCCGTCCCCGACCCGGGGCCCGTCCCCGACCGGGCCCCGTCCCCGACCCAGGCGCCGTCCCAGGGCCCGGGCGCCGTCCCAGGCCCAGGCGCCGTCCCAGGCCCAGGGCCCGTCCCGCGCCCGGGAGCCCGGAGCACCCCCGTCGGCAGGCACAGGTCAATCGTGATCAACTGATTGGTGTTGCTGGAGCAACACCAATCAGTTGATCACGAAGCCGCTGGGCGAGCTGATGGGGCGGATGTGGCTGATGTGGCTGATGTGGCTGGGATGGAGGCGGGCGGGGCGGCGGGGGCTGGGATGGAGGCGGGCTGGGCGGCGGTGGATGCGGCGGCGGGGAGCGGGATGGGGGGCGGGCGGCGGACGAACGCGGCCACGGTGGCGGCCAGCAGGGCGGCCGCCGCGGTCACCAGCCACACATGCCGGAACGCGGCTACCGCGCCAGCGGCCGTGGCCGGCACCCCGATGAGGGTGACCAGCACCGCCACGCCGAGCGCGGAGGCGACCTGGCGGCCCATGTTCACCAGGGCGGATCCGGTGCCGAACCGGGCCGGTGGCAGCGCGGTGGTGCTCGCGCTCATCAGCGTGGGCAGGGTGAGGCCGACCCCCATCCCGGTCAGCAGCATGCTGGGCAGCATGTCCACGGCGTAGTGCGGGATGACGCTCACGGTGAAGACCCGCCACAGCAGCCCAGAGGCGAACAGCAGGTTGCCGGCCGCCGCGACCGGGGCGGGACCGATCCGCCGGGCCAGCGGACCGGCCCCCACCGCGAGGGCCGGGACCATGGCCGGCCCGGGGGCGATGGCCAGGCCGGTGCGCAGCGCCGAGTAGTGCCAGACCGTCTGGCACCACAGCACGTTGGACAGCAACATGGCGGCGAACCCGATGCTGAACACGAAGACCGCCGCGCTGGCCGACCGGAACGCCGGGATGCGCAGCAGATGCAGCTCGACCAGCGGCCGCTCATGGTGCGAGCAGCGCCACAGGAACCAGGCGATCGCCACCGCGGCCCCGCCCAGCAGGGCGATGACCCCGGCCGAGGACCAGCCCCAGGAAGGTCCCTCCACCAGCCCGCCGGTCAGCCCGGCCACTCCGGCGGTGAGGAGCACCACGCCGAGGAGGTCGGGCAGCGGCTCGCTGTCCCGGGCGGGCGGGTGCGGCAGCACCCGGGCCCCGGCCACCAGCGCGGCCGCGCCCACCGGCAGGTTGACCAGGAACACCCACCGCCAGTCCAGCTGGACCAGCAGGCCGCCGGCCACCGGGCCGAGAGCGGCCGACACGCCGCCGATCGCGGCCCAGGCCCGGACCCGCCCGGGCCGCTTGTCCGGCGGGGTGGCCGCCAGCAGCAGCGCCAGCGAGGTCGGGATCAGCGCCGCCGCGCCCGCGGCCTGCACGACCCGTGCGGCGACCAGGACAGCGAGATCCGGTGCCGCCGCGCACGCCGCTGAGGCCAGGGTGAAGATCGCGATGCCGGCCAGGAACACACGGCGCTGCCCGGTCCTGTCCCCTAGCCGGCCCGCGGGCACGAGCAGGGCGGCGAACACGATGGCGTACGCGTTGAGTACCCAGGACAGCCCGGCCAGCGAGCTGCCGCCGAAATCCCGCCCGATGCTGGGCAGCGCCACGTTCACGATGAACAGGTCCAGGTTGGACATGAAGATCGCCGCCACCACCACCGTGAACACGGCCCGCGGCCCCGCGGCGCCCCGTTCCGCCCGATCACGGTTTGGGATTCCAACTGTCATGCCAGCAGGGTAGCGATTGTCGGTTTGATATGGCAACCTTGGAGGATGGACAGGACCATATCCGCTGCTGAGGCCCCCGGACCGGGGCGCCTGGCACAGCCCGAACTCCCCGGGCGCCCCTGCTCCATCGCCCGGGCCCTCGACGTGGTGGGCGAGAAGTGGGCGCTGCTGGCAATCCGGGAGATCTCCTTCGGCAACCGCCGGTTCAACGAGATCGCGCGGAACACGGGCGCGCCCCGCGACCGGCTGGCGGCCCGGCTGCACAGCCTGGTCGAGGCCGGGATCCTGGAGCGGCGTGAGTACCAGAGCACGCCGCCGCGCGCCGAGTACCACCTGACCCCGGCCGGCCGGGATCTCACGCCGGTGCTCCAGGCCCTGGTGACGTGGGGGGACCGGTGGATCTCGGCCGAGCCACCGGCCACGCTGATGCACGGCGATCACGAACTGGAGCTGGTACCGGCCTGCGGTCACTGCGGCGCCCGGGCGTCCTCCGCCGTGTCGGTACGGGTCAACAGCCCGGGCTGGGACCTTCACGGCCCGGTGACGCCCGCCGAGTTAGCCGGGACGGCACGCAGGCACCGGGCACCACCGGAGGCGGCCCCCGCCTGGGACGCCGAGTACGCGGCCGGGCGGTACGCGGGCGACCCGCCAGTCGGCTTCGTTCGCGACATCATCGCCGCGGCCGGCCAGCGAAGACTGCGGCACGGGCTGTACGTCGGCTGCGGCAACGGCCGGAACCTGCTCCCCCTGCTGGACGCCGGCCTCGACCTCACCGGGCTGGATATCTCCCGGCAGGCCATCGCGCAGGTGCGCGCGCGGCGGCCGGACCGGGGCGGCCGGCTGATCGTGGGTGATCTGTCCGCGCTGCCGCCGGATGCCCGGTATGACCTCGTCGTGGGCATCCAGGTGTTCCAGCACGGGACCCGGGCCCAGGCTGGCCGGCACCTGGCCGCCGCGGCCGCCCGGGTCAGGCCGGGCGGGCTGCTCTGCGTGCGGGTCAACGCGGCAGGAACCGACATCGGGCACGCTCACCGGCGCTTCGAGGAGCACGGGGACGGCAGCTTCTCGGTCCGCTATCACGGCGGGCCCAAAGCGGGGCTGGATATCCACTTCTTCACCGCGGCCGAACTGACCAGCGTGGTCGGGGACGCGTTCGGCGCCGTGCTGCCGCCCCGGCGGCAGAGCACCCCGCGGAACCCGCCCGGCCGCGGCCAGTGGTCCCAGTGGGAGGCCATCTGGGTGCGCCGCGAAGCCTAGGCCGGCCTTCCGGCCGGCCGCCGGGAAGTGGCGCCCGGAGGTTAGGAGGGCGTCCCAGGACTGGCTGCTGAGGGCCCGCCGGCCAGGAGGACCGGGCATTCGTCGTGAACCCACCGGCCGTCCGGCCGCCGCCGGGCGTCCTGCGTGGTCGTGATGACCTGCCCGCACCGCTCGCAGACCTGGCCCGCCGCGTGCGCCTCGTTGCTCTCCGCATCGACGATCTCGACCTCTTCGTCCTCGCGCTCGCGCTCGAGGAACTCCCGCTCTTCCTCGGCCTCAGTGGGCCCGGGCGGAGCCTCCTCCTCGAAGCGCTGCCGCTCCTCGTCGCCGTATTCGGACCCAAAGTCCGGCCGGACAGTCATGGTTGGCCCCCTGTGGGGTAAGCGGCCACGGGCGCGGTCGCGGTGATCACGTCCAAGTGTAATCAGCTCCGCCCGGCCACCGGGGATCATGAGCCGGGATCATGAGCCGGGATCATCGAGCCGCCGGGGCCGCGGCCATCGGGCGGCCGGCGCCGGGCCTGGCCATCGGGCGGCCGGTGCGACGTCCGGCATCAGGCGGGCGGCGGCGCGACCCGGGCGCCACCCTCCCCGCCAGGGCCGGGCGGGCCCGAGGCCTGGGCGCGGAGCCGGGCGAACTCCCCGGCCAGGGCAGCCGGGGTCCAGTGGGCGTTGAGGCCGCTGGGGTTCGGCAGGACCCACAGCCGAACCGGCCCGGCGGTGACGGGCTGGGGACCCACGATCGCCCCGGGATGGCCGAACGCGGTCCGGTAGACGGTCACGCCGAGCACGGCGAGCCACTGCGGGCGCAGCCGGGCCATCTTCTCCTGCAGCGCCAGGGCACCCTCGCGCAACTCGGCCGGGGTCAGCTCGGCGGCCCGGGCCGTGGCCCGGGGGGCCACGTTGGTGATCCCGAGGCCCAGGGCCAGGAGCTGGTCCTGCTCGTCCGGCCGGAACTGGCGCGGGGTGAACCCGGACCGGTACAGGGCAGGCCAGAAGCGGTTGCCCGGGCGGGCGAAATGATGGCCGGTCGCCGCCGAGTACAGACCAGGATTAATGCCCGCGAACACGACGCGCAGGCCCTGGGCGAGGACATCGGGGATCGTGGCGTCCCGGGCCGCCTCCAGCTCGGCTGCCGTCGGCCGCGGTGCCGGGGAACCGGCCGTCGATCGGGGATCCTCAGCCACACGCCGACCTTACTGGGGCGGTGGCGGCCGCAGGCCCCCTGCCCAGGCCGGCCCTGAAGCCCCGCCACCGGCCACCCGGCTGGCCCGGCCAGCCAGCTCAGCCACCCGGTCCTGCGGGAATGCCCGGTTCGTAGCATTAAAGGCAATTTAATCAGCCTAACTACGGGCCGGTTGCCTATAGGCGGCGGTGACATAAGTAAGTGCCCTGTGTTTACCACTTGCTTTAAATGGCTACTGATAAAGATCGAGAATACTTTGGGGGAAGCCGGCGTACCGGAAGCCTCATTCTTATAGGCGCCGGCCTCCTGGAACTGTGAATACGCGCACAGGGGGTGACCGCGATATTCGCGATAAGGCTGGCCTGGCCAGCCTGGCCGATGGCTTAGAAAACTCCTAGCCTGCCCGGGCACAAAGCCTTCCGGGTGCCCGGGGCCAGATATTCAAGCGCCCCGCGTGCGTGATGGTCGCCGTAGGCGACACTGACGCCCTGAACCTGCGTCACATCCGCCGCCACCGCGGCCACACCCTTTCCTCGTGGCCGCTCCGTGCCCAGGGCGGAACCCGAGCGCGCCGCGGCGCGCCCCAACCGAAGGCTCCCTTTGTCACCGAAGAGAACTTTCACCCATGTACCAGCCAAGACGGCCCTGGTGCTGACCGGCTCGGCCATCGCCCTGGCCGGTTACCTGGGAGCGTCATCCAACGACCCCGGCCACGACGGCCACCGAGCACGGCAGGCCGGCCTGGCTGCCGCGCTCACGGCCAGCCGGCAGGCCTGGCCTGCCGGCCCCGGCGGCGCCAGCGTCGCTGGCCTCGGGACCGGCCTGGAGACCGGCAGCACGGGCGGGCCAGGCCCCATCGCGCTGACCGACTACGGGACAGCCGAGAAGCATCCGGACCCCCGGCATCATGGCCGCAAGCACCCGGAACACCGCAAGCGGCCGCACCGGCCCCGGCATCGCCATGTGCGGCACCACCGGGCCCGCAGGCACCACGCCCACCGGGGCCGTCAGCACGGCACGCCGTGGCAGATCGCTGGCTCGCTGATGCCCGACTACCAGTGGACGAGCTGGCAATTCCGCTACCTGAACCTGCTGTGGATGCGGGAGAGCGGCTGGAACCGTTTCGCCTACAACCACAGCTCGGGTGCGTACGGCATTCCGCAGGCCGTGCCCGGGGACAAGATGGCGAGCGCCGGGCCAAACTGGCGGACAAGCGCGCGTACCCAGATCATCTGGGGCATGGGTTACATCAAGTCCCGTTACGGGGACCCGTGGAACGCGTGGCAGCACGAGCTGCGGTACGGCTGGTACTAGCCGCACCAGCCGATGCGCGTCAGAAACGGGACATCAGCGACAGCGCGGCGCTGACCGGCCTGCGCGCGGTCAGCGCCGCGAACGGCAGCTCACTGCGGCAGAACCGGGCAAACGCATCCCAGCCTTTCGCCGTCGAGAGGCCGGTGTGGAAGGCACCCGGGTGCCTGCTGAACGCGGTCAGCAGGCGGCGCCCGGCGTCCATCTCGGGCACCAGGACCTGCCCGATCGCGGCCGGGTAGGCGTCCAGCTCCCGGTCCAGTCCCGCCGGATCCGGGGCGGCGGCCGCCGCCGCGGCCGCCGCGCCGGCCAGCGTCCCGGAGCGGAGCGCGAAGCTGATGCCCTCCCGGGTCCAGGGCTCGAGCAGTCCCGCCGCGTCGCCAGCGACCAGCACCCGCCCCCGGCGCAGCGGCGAGTCGTCCGCCCGGCAGTGGGTGAGATGCCCCGAATCCCGGGCCGCGGGATAACCCGCCAGCCCGAGCCGCCCGGTGAAATCGCGGAGGTAGTCCCGGGTCCGGCCGCCCTGGCCCCGGGCGGCGATGACTCCCACGGTGAGCAGGTCCCCCTTGGGGAACACCCAGCCGTACGACCCGGGCATCGGCCCCCAGTCCAGCGCCACCCGCTCCCGCCAGCGGGCCGCGACCGGGGGCGGCACCGGGATCTCCAGCTCCAGGCCGAGATCGACCTGCTGGAACCGCACCCCCGCGTACCGTGAGCTGACCCCCGACGACCCGTCGGCGCCGACCAGCACCCGGGCCCCGATACTCGTGCCGTCGGCCAGCCGGGCGCGGGCCAGCCCGCCGTCCTCGCTGATCCCCCGCACCGTGGCCCGCTGCTGCACCGTCACGCCCGCGTCGGCCGCGGCCTTGCGCAGCGCGTCGTCGAAGTCCTCCCGGGACACCATGGCCAGCAGCGGCTCGTCAGCCCGGCGGGTGAACTCACGCCGCCCGTTGAGGCTGGCGGTGATGGCGCGGATGCGGTCCCGGGCGGGCACCTGGATGTGCTGGCCCGCGGCCTGGAGCGAGGTCCCGAGCAGGCCGCCGCCACAGGTCTTGTACCGGGGATGCTCGGCGCGCTCGATCACGACCACCCGGGCGCCGGCCGCCGCCGCGGCCAGGGCGGCGGTCAGGCCGCCGCCCCGCGCCCACCACGGCGACGTCCCATCCCGCCTGTTCCGCCACCCTGGCAGGGTAACGGAGGGGACGCGGTGACCTGGTGATCGCCCGGCCGGCCCGGGCCGCGCGGCGGGGGCGGAATTTCGTTGCGGCCGGTCCGGGGAGAGAGCAGGATCGGCCAGATGACGTGGACCGCACCTGAAGTGGACCGCAGGGACCCGCCCCCGGTGGCCGGCGAGCGGGAGTCGCTGGACAGCTGGCTGGACTTTCACCGGGCCACGCTGCTGATGAAATGCCAGGGGCTGACCGGCGAGGCGCTGGCCCGCCGGGCCGTGCCGCCGTCGTCGCTGTCCCTGCTCGGACTGGTCCGGCACATGGCCGAGGTCGAGCGGGCCTGGTTCCGGCGGCGGGTGGCGGGCCAGGCGGAGCTGGGCTACCGGTACTGCAGCGACGAGTTCCCGGACGGGGACTTCGACTTCGCCGCCGCGGCCAGCGCCGAGGCTGACCTCGCTGCCTTCACGCGGGAGTGCGAACTGGCCCGGACGGCAGCCTCAGGCCGGTCCCTGGATGACACGTTCGTCCACCAACTCCGCCGCACCACCATGGACCTGCGCTGGGTCTACGTGCACATGATCGAGGAGTACGCCCGGCACAACGGGCACGCCGATCTCCTGCGTGAGCAGATCGACGGCGTGACCGGGGACTGACTCCCCCGGGCCTGCAGAGCTGCTTGTGCGCAGCGGGCCCACGCTGGCCCTCGTCCTGGATAGCGGCGCGCAGATCCGGGTGAGCACCCCGGCGGCCTGGCTAGGCGATCCGGGCCACGTCCGGCAGCGGCCCGTCCGCGAGCGGCCGCTCGGCGGGGCGCCGCTCGGCGGGGGGCCGCTCCGGGAGGGCCCGGCCAGGTGACGGATCCCACGCCTGGTGGGTCTGGTCCATCAGCGGCGAGGAGATCATGAAGTCCGCGGTCGCCCGGTTGCACGCCACCGGGATGTTGCACACCACCGCGACCCGGAGCAGCGCCTTGACGTCAGGGTCGCGCGGGTGCGGCTCCAGCGGATCCCAGAAGAAGACGAGCAGGTCGATCTCACCCTCGGCGATGCGGGCGCCGATCTGCTGATCGCCGCCGAACGGCCCGCTGCGGAAGCAGGTGACCGGCAGGCCGAGGTGCTCGTGCAGCAGGCGGCCGGTCGTGGCGGTCGCGAAGAGCTGGTGGTGGCCGAGCAGGGGCAGGTTGTACTCCGCCCACTCCAGCATGTCCTGCTTCTTGTTGTCGTGCGCGATCAGGGCGATCCTTCGCCCGGCGCGCAGGGGCATATCGGTAACCACAGGTGAAGTTCCTCTCGGGGTACGGCGTATCCGGTCAGCTGGCTCTTTTGGCCGCCTCGTCGCGCCCGGCCGGCCGCCCGCAGCCTGGTCAGCCCGGGCTCTGCGCGGCCCCGGGGGCGCAGATCCGCGCCTCTCATCACCGAGCGGGCCGCTCCGGCTCAGTAGGGGTAACCCCGGCCGGCCCGGATGTCATTCCGGGCCGGGCCGCCGGCCTGCCCGGCCGCAGGCCTGGCTACCGGGCCGGCGGCCCGGCGTCGGGACCCACGTGCGTCCCGAGCCAGCTGCTCAGCGGCCGGGTGGTGCGCAGGAAGCCGGCCACCTTGCCCAGGGCCGCGGCGGTCTCCAGCCAGGGCTCGACCGGCCACTGGTTCCAGGCGACGAGACCCTTGTACCGGAGCAGGCCGATCCGCGGATGATCGGCCGGGTAGCCGCGCGGAGCCGTCTTGAGCGTGTCGCGGCCGGAGACCCCGATGCCCTGGCCCTCGATCCGGGCGATGAGCCGCTCGAGCTCGGGGCCGGACCGGTCGCTGGCGACCGCCCGGCGGTAGCGGTCGAGCTGGCTGGATGACATGCCGTACATCCCGTCCCCCGTGGCCAGCCCGTCGGCGGACAGCTGCACATAGCCGGTGCCGATCACGGCGCCGATGTGCGTCTTGTACGGGGACTTGTCCGCGCTGAACCGGACGTCGCGGTACGGGCGGAAGATCTTCGCCTCGCCGAACTCGGCGGCCAGCTCCTCGATCAGCTCGGTCATCGGGCGCAGCACCGCATCCTCGATAGACCGCCTTGTGCGCGGTCCAGTAGGCCTTGGAGTTGTCGGCCGTGAGGCCCTCGTAGAACTCCAGGGCTTCTTCCGGCCACCCGTTGAACGTCATCCCCCGGCCTTTCCGTCCGTGCCCCCGGCGCCACCAGGCGTGGCACCGGTCCCCTCACGATAGGACGGACGCCCGCGTGCCGCCGGCCCCATGACAGTTGTCATGGGCGCGTCGTGACAGCGAGCTCTTGGGGGCCGCCGGCGCTGGTGCCACGATGGCCGCATGACAGTAACGAACATGGCGGACGAGCGGGGGCGGTGGCCGGCCGGCGGGACCCAGCCTGCCGCGGTCGCCCTGCGCGGCGTGCACAAGAACTTCGGCGCGGTCCAGGCGGTCAAGGGCATCGACCTGAACGTCGCCTCCGGCGAGGTCGTCGCGTTCCTCGGCCCGAACGGCGCGGGCAAGACCACGACCATTGACATGATCCTCGGGCTGTCCCGGCCGGCCGCCGGCAGGTGACGGTCTTCGGGATGCAGCCGCGGCAGGCCATCGCGCGCGGGCTGGTCTCCGCCGTGATGCAGACCGGCGGGCTGCTCAAGGATCTCACGGTCGCGGAGACCGCGCGGTACACGGCGAGCCTGTTCGCCACGCCCGGCCGGTGGCCGAGGTGCTGCAGCGGGCGGGCATCAGGGCCATCGCGGACCGGATGGTCGGCAAGTGCTCGGGCGGCGAGCAGCAGCGGCTGCGCTTCGCCATGGCCCTGCTGTCCGACCCCGAGCTGCTCATCCTGGACGAGCCGACCACCGGCATGGACGTGGAGGGCCGCCGCGGCTTCTGGGCCGCGATCCGGCAGGACACCGGGCGGGGCCGGACCGTGCTCTTCGCGACGCACTACCTGGAGGAGGCCGACGCCTACGCCGACCGGATCATCCTGCTGCGGCACGGCAAGATCGTCGCCGACGGCACCTCGTCGCAGATCAAGGCGCTGGCGGCGGGCCGGACGGTGCGGGCCACCCTGGCCGGCCCGGACGAGGCGGCGCTGCGGGCCATCCCCGGGGCGGACAGCGTGGAGATCCGCGGGGACACCGTGCTGATCCACTCCAGCGACAGCGACGCGGTGGCCAGGTATCTGCTGACCAGCACCGCGGCCCGGGACCTGGAGATCAACACCCGCGGTCTTGAGGACGCCTTCATCGCCTTGACCAGCGACGACGCCGATGAGGACGCCCACACCGACGGGAGCCAGCGGAGCCGATGAGCACCCAGTCCGTTGCCGCGCCCGATCTCAGCACCCGGCGGGCTCCGGGCTGGGCGGCTTCAACGCCACCGCACTCCGGCTGGAGATCCGGCGGCTGCTACGCAACCGGCGGACGCGTGATGTTCACGATGGTCGTTGCCGGTCTTGTTCTTCCTGATCTTCGGGCTGAACAGCGCATACGCCAACCTGCCGGCCGACGGCCACGGCAACGTGTCGGCGTTCGTCATGATCAGCATGGCGCTGTACGGCGCGGTCCTGGCCACGACCAGCGGCGGGGCGATGGTCTCGATCGAGCGCGCCGCGGGCTGGAGCCGCCAGCTGCGGCTGACCCCGCTGTCGCCGGTGGCCTACATCGCCATCAAGATGCTCACCGCGATGGTGCTCGGGCTCGCGCTCGGTGTCGCGGTCTTCGTCGTCGGCGGCATCACCGGCAAGCCCAGGATGCCGGTGCTACCTGTGGATCGTCACCGCGCTCTGCGTCTGGGTCGGCTCGCTGGTCTTCGCGGCGTTCGGGCTGTTCATGGGCTACCTGCTGCCCACCGAGAACGTCATGCAGTTCCTGGGCTTCGGGCTCGCCCTGTTTGCCTTCGCCGGCGGGGTGTTCATCCCGCTGAGCCAGTTCTCCCATCTCTTCCGGACGATCGCGGAATACACCCCGCTGTACGGCCTCAACCAGCTGGTGCACGCGCCGCTGATCGGCGGGGCGTCCAGCTGGCCTGGGTCATCAACGCCGTCGCCTGGCTGCTCATCTTCGCCGGCGGCGCGGTCTGGCGGTTCCGCAAGGACACCGCCCGGGTCTGAGCCCGCGCCCGGGTTCCGGTCGGGGGCCGGAACCGGATGTGGAACCGCCCGCGGGCCGCCGCACTCTCTGCACCGGCCCGCGGGCGGGCTTGTTCTGGGGGGCTCTGTGGGCTACTGGATCCGGTTCAGCTGACCAGGCACCCGCTGCTGGCGCCGGCCTTCGGGAAGGCCCGGGCCAGGGCCTGGGCGATGAGCCGGGCGCGGACCGCGTACCCGGCCGAGGTGAAGTGGATGCCGTCGGAGATGTACCACTTGGCCTTGGCCAGCGACGCCCAGTCGAAGACCCGCATGTTCGGGTACCTGGCGCAGGCCTTGAGCAGCGTGTTGTCCCAGGTCACCATGTCGGCTTCGGAATAGGGGCCACCGGCCAGCAGCGACCGGAGGTTGACCCACATCACCGGCTCCCCGTGCGCCGCCGCCATCATCCGCTGGATCCGGGTCATCAGGCCCACGTTGGAGCCCACGGCCACGTCCGCGGTGTCGTTGGTGCCGAGCGCGATCACCCAGCAGCCGCGGAACCCGCTCCGGTAGATGGCCTGCGCGGCGTCATAGCCGTTGACCTGGCCCGGCAGCACCTCGACCACGGAGCGGGCCCCGGAGATGTCCCACCGGACGCTGCGGACCCCCACGTCGTGGTACTGGGCCGCTATCCGTTTCGCCGGGTTGGGCAGGTACTCCGGCGAGACCAGGCCCTCCGAGGTGGAGTCGCCGATGTGCGTCACCGCCTGGCAGGAGGTGCGGAGCGAGCCCGCCGGGGCCGGCGCGCTGCCGCCCGCGCCCGCCGCGCCAGCCTGGGCGCCCCCGGAGCCCGCGGAACCGCCCGCGGCGGACCCGCCTTCCGCGGCGCCGCCCGTGCTGGTGCCGCCGGTGCTGGTCCCGCTCGTGCCCGAGCCACCCTGGCTCGCGCCGCCGGCGGCGGCAGGACCGAGCCCGCGGCCAGCGTGCCGGTGGCCGCGTCGCTGGCGGCCGGCGCGCGCACCGCACCGCTCAGCCCGGCGCAGGCCAGGGCGACCACCATGGCCCCGCCGGTGACCGCGGCCCAGCCGCCGACCCCGGCCGGCTGCGCCTGCCAGGCCGTCCGCGACCGCATCCGCTTCCAGGCCTGCCCGAGCGCG
This sequence comes from uncultured Actinomycetes bacterium, assembly GCA_963720645.1. GTDB lineage: Bacteria > Actinomycetota > Actinomycetes > Streptosporangiales > Streptosporangiaceae > RYN-230. The sequence goes on from CAVRFX010000006.1 coordinate 349,204, forward strand.
CCACGGCGGATTGGCTCCTCAACGAAATGCCACGACAGCGCGGCAATCCCGATGCTCGCCGCCACCTGCAGCGCGGCACGCGGAAGATCCTCGGTCGAATTGGCCGGGGACGTCAGGATGATCACGGGATAATGCCACAGGTAGATGCCGTAGGAACGGACGCCGATCCAGCGCAGCGGCTTCCAGCCCAGGATCACGCCGACCAGGCTGCCGGGGCACGCGACCGCCGCCACCGTCCCGGCCGTGGCCACTGAGAGCAGCACCAGCCCGCCCTGGTAGGTGAACGCCGAGTACTGGCCGACCCGCCAGATCATCAGGCCGATCACGGCCAGCCCGGCGAACCCGGCGCCGTCCAGCGCCACCCGGGTCCACAGCGCGGTCCGGGCGGTGCGGCGGCTGGGCCAGAGCATGGCCAGCGCGGCCCCGACCAGCAGGCCGCAGGCGCGGGTATCGGACCCCTCATAGATCCTCGTCGGGTCGTACCCGGGGTGGTACAGCATCAGCATCGCCACCGCTGACCCGGCGGCCAGCGCCAGGGTGGGCAGCGCGAGCCAGCGCACCGCGCCCGGTTTGCCGGCCGCGCAGGAAGTACACCCCCAGCAGCAGCACCCAGGGCCAGACCAGGTAGAACTGCTCCTCCACGGCCAGCGACCAGAGGTGGTCGAAGGGGCCGGGTGGGGCGAACCGCGCGAAGTAGGAGTTGTGGGTGTAGATGTAATACCAGTTGCTGGAGTATGTCGCGGCACCGGCCACGGCGCCGCGCAGGCTGGCCAGCCGGGCCGGGCTCACCACGGTGATCCACGCGGTCACCGCGGCCAGCATCACGAACAGGGCCGGCAGCAGCCGCCGGGCCCGGCGGAGCCAGAAGTCGCCCAGGTTCAGGCCGCCTGACCGGACCCACTGGCCAAGCAGCAGGTCGGTGATGAGGTAACCGCTCAGCGTGAAGAACACGCCCACGCCCAGCAGGCCCCCGGGGGCCCAGCCGAGCTGCTCGTGATAGGCAATGACAGCGAGCACCGCCAGCGCGCGCAGCCCATCGAGTCCGGGCATGTAGCGCTGGCCGGCGCGGACTGGTTCCGGCATGGTTTCCCCCCGTGCCGCGAACGCCCTGTCCGGCTCCCCCGTCCGGCAAGGTCGTGCTGGTGCGCGGCAGAAAATGCACTACCCAAAGCCATGAGTTAATTACACGTAGTAGTCACAAGGGATTGACCATCACCCTCAACGGGCGAGCCGCAATGTCCGGGCATTGGCTCAGATAACCCCGGAACGGCTGCTTTAAAGGACGGGCGCAAAGGACGGCGCGGTCAGGAGACGACGCAGCCGGCGGCGTGCCCGGAGCGGGGGAAGGCCCGCGCCAGCGCGCGGGCGATCAGGCGGGCCCGGGCGGCGTAGCCCGCCGCGGTGTAGTGGATCCCGTCCGAGATGAACCAGCCGTCCTGGGCCACCGCGGCCCAGTCGAAGATCCGCAGGTTGGGGTACTGGTGGCAGGCCTGGAGCAGGGTGTCATTCCACAGCCGCATGTTGGCCTCGGCCCAGGGGCCGGACGGGTCGAGGGTCTTCACGTTCACCCACATCACCGGCGCCCCGCGGGCGACCGACATCAGTTCCTGGATACGGGCCATCCGGCCGACGTTCGAGCCGGCCGAGACGTTCGCGGTGTCGTTGGTGCCGAGCGCGATCACCCAGCAGCCCCGGAACCCCCGGCTGGCCATGGCGCGGGCGGTGTCGTAGCCATTGACCTGGCCCGGCATCTCCTCCACCATCGAGCGGCCGCCGGACGCATCGATCCAGCTGCGGCGGACCCCGACCTCGCGGTACTGCGCCGCGAGGCGCTGGGCCGGGTCCGGCAGGTCGAGCGGTGACACCAGGCCGACCGACGTGGAATCACCGATGTGAGCCACCGAACGGCAGGAGGTGCCGGGCCCGGCGGCCGCGGCCCGGGCCGACCCGGCCTGCCGCGCCCGGGCTGCGCTGGCCCCCGGCGCGCTGGCCCGCGGTGCGCTGGCCCCCGGTGTGCTGGCCCCCGGCGTGCTGGCCCGCGGCGTGCTGGCGGGCCGCTGACCCGCTGGCCGCCCCGGATCGGCCCGACCCGGACGCAGCGGAGGCGGACGAGCCCGGGGCGGGAGCACCGGGCGCCCGGGAACCCGGCCCGGCCGGCGCTTGCCCGCCCGCGCCGGGGCGGACGGCGGGCCGGGCCGGGCCAGCCGCAGCCGCCGCGGCGGCCCGGGCGCCCGGGCCGGACGGCGGGAAGACAGACGACGGGAGGACACCCGCCGCCCCGAGACCGAGCAGCACGGCCAGGACGCCCGCCAGGACCCCGGCGAGCGCGGCCCCGCGGGGCGCGCCGCTCAGCCCTTGCCGCCACCGCGAGAATCGGACACGAGAGTACATTCCGCCCAGGCTACCCAAGGAAATCGCCCAGCCGGGCATGAACAGTCACAAACATGCATGCCGGGTCCGATAAAGCCGTTATCAGGTACGAACGGCCAGCGCAAACGCACCGGGCAGGGGCACCGGGCCGCCCGGGCTGACGTGTCCCTGATGCCTCAGACGGTGCTCAGTCACCCGGCTTGCGGTCACGGTTGCGCTCGGAGCGTTTCAGGGCCACGAGCACGACCACGATGAAGACGAACAGGGCCGCCGCGATCACATAGTCAGCCATGCTGTCCCCTCGTCCGCCATGCTCCGGATACTAGCAACCCCCGGATACCAGCAATCAGGGCAAACCGGCTGGCGACGCCCACATCCCGGTCACGTCCAGCAGCGGGGTCACGCACGGCGGCCCGGCGGCGACGCTCACCCGGGGGACGCCGGCCAGGCCCACGCTGACGATCATGGCCGAGCGGGTGCCGTAGCGCTCCGTGTGCACGCAGGCGGCCGTCAGCTCGGCCGGGCGGGCCGGGCGGCCGTCTTCCGCGGGCTGGGGCCCGGCGGCCGGCCGGTGATCCCGGAGCACCCCGGCCAGGCCAGCTTCGGCCTGCCCGGCTTCCAGCGCGGCCACCCGCCCGGCCACCTGCTGCTGCTTGGCCGACGCGTGCCGCAGCGGCGCGTTCTCCAGGACATAGCGCCCGGGCGGCAGTTCCTCCACCCGGGCCCGCTGACCGCCGCTCACATCGACCGAGAACAGCGCGTGCCGGTCGCCGACCAGCATCCAGCAGGGGTTGTAGGCGGCGGGATCGAGCCGGTCGCACACCTGCGTCACCGCGGTCTTCGCGTCCGGGTAGGCGGTAAAGGCGAGCGGCAGCTCGCCGCGGGACCGCCGGGCCGGGTCCCGGGCCGTGGCCGGCTGGTTGGTCAGGCCGGCCACCACGCCGTGCTCGTTGACCGCCAGCCAGGTGCCGCCGGCCATCTCGTCCCGGCCGCCCAGGATCCGCGGCTGGGCCGCGCGGAGCACGGTGATCGGGTCGGCCGGCCGCTGGTACAGCTCATCCCGGTTCGCCGCGATGAGCAGCGGCACATCCGGGACGGCCGCGAACAGGGCGATGAGCAAGCACACAGCGGCGACGTTACCCCGGCGGGCGCGCCAACCGCCGGGCGGCAGAGGGCGTCATATCAGTCATACGGCTCACGGAGCCGCCCGGGCAAAGGAACCCCTCACGATGACCTCATGTTCAGCCACGTCCCGGCGGATGCTCGCCGGGGCGGCGCTCACCTGCGCCGCGGCGCTCGCCGCCGGATGCGGGAGCAGCGGCAGCCCTGCTGCCGCACCCACCAAGACGATCACCGTCAGCGCCACTCCCGCCGCACCGGCCAGCACGGCCGCGACGGGCACCGCCAGTCCCACCGCCGGCGCGGCGCCGCCCTGCCCGACTCGTTCCCTGGGCCTGAAGCTCGGGCTGGCCCAGGGCGCTGCCGGGAGCACCTACCAGGTCATCGACTTCACCAACATCTCCAGCACCACCTGCACGCTGTACGGCTACCCAGGCGTCTCCCTCGCGGGCGGGAAGCCGGTCACGCAGATCGGCCTGGCCGCGGCCGAGAGCCACGCGACGGCGCGGAAGCTGATCACGCTGGCGCCCGCGGCGGTGGCGAACGCCGTGCTCCAGATCGCGCACGCAGTCAACTTCCCGGCCGCCAAGTGCCACCCGGCCAACGCGGACTACCTGCAGATCTACCCGCCGAACCAGACCACGCCCGCCTATCTGCACTACTCGGCGCAGACCTGCGCCAAGCCGGTCCGGGTCCTGACCATCAGCGTGGTGCAGGCCGGGCCGGGCGGCCAGTGAGGGCGCCGCAGCCGGTGCGCGGCCCGGAACAACCCGGTCGCGGGCTGCTGCGGGGCCGGCCGCGGGTGGGCCATACTGCTGAGATGGGCGACCGCAATGTGCTCGGCGGGGAACTGGAGCCGTGTGGCAACGACCCAGTCACGGGGTTCTACCGGGATGGGTGCTGCAACACGGGTCCCGAGGACCGGGGCAGCCACACCATCTGCGCGGTCGTGACCGCGGAGTTCCTGGAGCATCAGCGCCGCATCGGCAACGACCTGAGCACCCCGGTCCCGCAGTACCGCTTTCCCGGGCTGGTTCCCGGTGACCGCTGGTGCGTGACCGCCGCGAACTGGCTGCGGGCGCAGCAGGACGGTGCGGCGGCGCCGGTGGTGCTGGCCTCGACGCACCAGCGGGCGCTGGAGATCGTCCCGCTCGAGGCTCTCCAGCAGTACTCGGTTGAACGTCCCCGCCAACCCCGGCGCGCTCGAAGAGTGAGATCCGCGGCCTCGCGGCCGCGCACGTTCCCCCGGCCGGGCCGGTGAGTTCCGGCACCGATCATGGTCTGAATGGTCATGGGGATACCAGGGCGCGAGGACGGGGAGCCCGGCGGCGGGCAGTCCGGGGTGGCACTGCGGTGGGACGAGCGGGGCACCGGCGAGCCGCTGGTCCTGCTGCACGGCGGGCTGTCCGATGCCCGGTTCTTCTCGCGGAACGTGCCCGCGCTCGCCGGGCGGTTCCACGTGTACACCCCGGACGCCCGGGGGCATGGCCGCACTCCCGACGTACCCGGGCCGATCACTGCCGAGCTGCTGCTGCGGGACACGGCGGGCTTCCTGGCCACGGTGGTGGGCGGCCCGGCCCACCTGGCCGGGCACAGCCTGGGCGCCACCACGGCCCTGCAGGTCGCGCTGCGCCATCCCGGCCTGGTCCGGCGGCTGATCCTGATCAGCGCGACCATCACGCCGTCCCGGCTGCGGGCCGGCGCGCCGCCCTGGCCCGGCCTGGCTGAGCTGGTCAGGTTTCTCGGCCCGGGCTACGGGGAGGTGTCGCCCGACGGGGAAGCACACTTCCCCGTCGTGGCCAGCAAGATCGTGACGATGCTCGCCGGAGCGCCTGTGCTGGCCCAGGCTGACCTCGGCGGGGTCAGCAGCCGGACGCTGGTGATGGCGGGCGACGAGGACGCTGTTTCCCTGGACGACACCGTGGCCCTGTACAACGGGATACCGGGCGCCGAGCTCGCCATCGTGCCCGGAACCTCACACTTTCTGCTGCGCGAGAAGCCTGACCTGTGCAACGCGATCATGCTGGACTTCCTGGCCGGCGAGCCCGTTCCCGCCGTCCCCCCGGTGCGGCGCACCGGGGCGGGAGGAAGCAGGCTACGTTGATCCCTGCGGCCCACGGCTGATCCCGCCTGCTGACTGGCTGACCATTGGAGGACTGAGCAGATGCCGACCACTCCCCTTCGCCAGCGCCCGGCCTGGAAGGCCCTGCAGCAGCACCACCGCGAGATCGGCGGGCGGCACCTGCGGGAGCTGTTCGCCGAGGACCCCGGGCGCGGGGAGCGGCTGGCCGCCGAGGCCGCGGGCCTGTACCTCGACTACTCCAAGAACCGGGTGACCGACGAGACCCTGGCCCTGCTCATCCAGCCTGGCCCGGGAATCCGGCCTGGCGGAGCGCAGGGACGCGATGATGCGCGGCGAGCCGATCAACGTATCCGAGAACCGGCCGGTGCTGCACGTCGCGCTGCGGATGCCGAAGGGCAGCTCGCTGGTGGTCGACGGGGTGGACGTGGTGGCCCAGGTGCACGAGGTGCTGGACCGGATGGCGGAGTTCGCGGACCGGATCCGCTCCGGGGAGTGGAAGGGCTACACGGGCAAGGCGATCCGCAACATCGTCAATGTCGGCATCGGCGGTTCCGATCTCGGCCCGGTCATGGCGTACGAGGCGCTGCGCTACTACTCCCAGCGGGACCTGACGTTCCGTTTCGTCTCCAACGTGGACTCGACCGATTTCGCCGAGGCGACCCGCGACCTGTCGGCCGACGAGACGCTGTTCATCATCTCCTCCAAGACGTTCAGCACGCTGGAGACCCTGACCAACGCCCATTCGGCCCGCGACTGGGTGGTGGGCCAGCTGGGCAGCGAGGAGGCCGTGGCCAGGCACTTCGTCGCGGTCTCGACGAACGAGAGCGGGTGGCGGAGTTCGGTATCGACCCCGCGAACATGTTCGGCTTCTGGGACTGGGTCGGCGGCCGGTACTCGATGGACTCGGCCATCGGCCTGTCCACGATGGTGGCGATCGGCCCGGGGCAGCTTCGCGGAGATGCTGGCCGGATTCCACGAGATGGACGAGCACTTCCATACCGCGCCGCTTACCGCAGAACCTTCCGGTGCTGATGGGATTGCTCGCGGTCTGGTACGGCGACTTCTTCGACGCGCAGACCTACGGCGTGATGCCCTACGAGCAGTACCTGAAGCGGTTCCCCGCCTACCTGCAGCAGCTGACGATGGAGTCGAACGGCAAGAGCGTCACGCTGGACGGCGCCCGTGTGGACTACCAGACCGGCGCGGTGTTCTGGGGCGAGCCGGGCACCAACGGGCAGCACAGCTTCTACCAGCTGATCCATCAGGGCACCAAGCTGATCCCGGTCGACCTGCTCGGCTTCGGCAAGACCCTCAACCCGCTGCGCGACCACCACGACATCCTGACCTCGAACGTCTTCGCCCAGGCCCAGGCGCTGGCGTTCGGCAAGACCGAGGAGGAGGTCCTGCGCCGAGGGAACCGCGCCCGAGGTGGTCCCGCACCGGGTCATGCCGGGGAACCGGCCGACCAACGTGCTGCTGGCCGAGAAGCTCACCCCCCGGCTGCTCGGCACGCTCGTGGCGCTGTACGAGCACAGCGTGTTCACCCAGGGCACCATCTGGAACATCGATTCCTTCGACCAGTGGGGCGTGGAGCTCGGCAAGGTGCTGGCCGCGCAGATCCTGCCCGAGCTGGCGAGCCAGGACGAGCCCGAGCTCAGCCACGATTCATCGACCAACACTCTGATCCGGCGTTACCGGCAGCTGAAGGGCTGCAGCCGGAGAGCGGAGAACCACAGATGACAACCGACAAGCCGACGCAGCTGGGCATGATCGGGCTGGGCCGGATGGGCGCCAATCTGTCCCGGCGGCTGATGCGCGACGGCCACCGCTGTCGTCGCCTATGACCACACCCCGGCCCACGTCAAGCAGCTCGAGGGCGAGGGCGCGGCCGGCGCGACGACGCTGCCGGAGTTCGTGGCCAAGCTGGAGAAGCCCCGGGCGGCGTGGCTGATGCTGCCCGCGGCGGTCACCGGGCTCGGTCCTCGAGCAGCTGGCCGGAGCTGCTCGAGCCGGGTGACATGGTGATCGACGGCGGGAACACCTACTACCGGGACGACATCGACCGGGCGAAGCGAGCTCGCGCCCAAGCAGCTGCACTACGTGGACGTCGGCACGTCCGGCGGGATGTTCGGCCTGGAGCGGGGCTTCTGCCTGATGATCGGCGGCGAGGACGGGCCGGTGCAGCACCTGGACCCGATCTTCCGGAGCATCGCCCCCGGCGCCGGGACGGCGGATCCCACCCCGAGCCGGACCCGGACCGGGAACCGCCCAGGACGGGTACCTGCACTGCGGGCCGAACGGCGCCGGTCACTTCGTCAAGATGGTCCACAACGGGATCGAGTACGGGATGATGGCCGCGATCGCCGAGGGGCTGTCCATCATCAAGCACGCCAACGTGGGCCAGGCGAAGATGCAGTCCGCGCGACGCGGAGACCACGCCGCTGCGTGACCCCGAGTACTACCAGTACGACATCGACGTGGCCGAGGTGGCCGAGGTGTGGCGGCGCGGGTCGGTCGTCAGTTCCTGGCTGATGGACCTGACCGCGGATGCGCTCGCCCGGTCACCCCAGCTGGACAACTTCGGCGGGCACGTCTCGGACTCCGGCGAGGGCCGGTGGACCGTGATCGCCTCGATCGACGAGGGGGTGCCCGCCCCGGTCATCACGGCCGCGCTGATCGAGCGGTTCGAGTCGCGCGGCCTCGGCGAGTTCAGCCACAAGCTGCTGTCCGCACTGCGCAGCGAGTTCGGCGGTCACGCCGAGAAGGAGACCGATAACTCCGGCGCCAAGCCGGCCGACCAGCGGCGGGCTGACCGGCGCGCGGGACCGGCCGGCTGCCTCGCGCCAGGAAGGCGGTCAGCCAGCCCCGGCCCGGGCGGGGACCGGGACGCGTTCCAGGTCGCGGGCCAGCACCACCTCGCCGCCGAAGGCGCTGGCCGCCTCGCCGGCCAGGCGCTGCCCGCCGGCCGCGTCGTAGCGCTGGGAGAAGTGCGTGAGCACGAGCAGCCGGGCTCCCGCCGCCGCGGCGATGCGGCCCGCCTGGCTGGCGGTCAGGTGCCCGTACTCGCGGGCCAGCGACGCCTCGGACTCCGCGAACGTGGACTCGCAGACCAGCATGTCGGCCTGGTCGGCCAGCGCGAACGCCGCATCGCACAGCCGGGTGTCCATGATGAACGCGAAGCGCTGGCCGCGTCGCGGCTCGCTGGCTTCCTCCAGCGTGACCGGCCGGCCGTCAGCTACCAGGCTGCCTTCGCGCTGCAGCCGGCCGATATCCGGCCCGGTGATGCCCAGCGCGGCCAGCCGCTCCGGCAGCATCCGGCGGCCGTCTGGTTCCTCGAGCCGGTAGCCGAAGGTGGGTGCGCTGTGCGACAGCGGCCGCGCTTCCAGCCGGAAGGCCGGTGCAGCGGCCAGCTCGATCGCCGCGGCCGCAGAGCCGTCCTGGGCGATGGGGCACTCACGGAGGTTGAGCACGTCCCGGAACAGCGCCGCGTGCCGGAGCCGGTCGAAGACGGGCTGGCTCTGCCCCGGGTAGTACACCTCCACCGTGTGCGGCACCTGGTCCAGGGACATCCGCTGCAGCACCCCCGGCAGGCCGAGGCAGTGGTCGCCGTGGAAGTGGGTGATGAAGATCCGGGTGATCTGGCTCGCCGTCACCCCGGCGAACAGCATCTGCCGCTGCGTCCCCTCCCCCGGGTCGAACAGCAGCCCCTCGGATTCCCAGCGCAGCAGGTAGCCATTGTGGTTGCGGGTGCGGGTCGGCGCCTGGCTCGCCGTGCCGAGGACCACCAGCTCACGGTTGGACACGGCACCCGACCCTACGCCGGGCCGGACGGCCGGCCCGCGCCGGGCGGGCTCAGGGCCCCGGCCGGGCGGGCCGCCGGGCCCCGGTCAGGGCCGGCCGCCGGGCCCGGTCAGCCCGCGCCGGGCGGGCTGCGGGTGACCCCGGTCAGCCCGAGCGTGTAGAGCGCGAGCAGGGTCGCGGCCGCAGCGCGGACCACCCAGCCGAGCACCACCACCCCGGCCTCGCCGCCGGTAGCCGGAACGTCGCACTGCCCTGCCGCGCTGCTGTTCAGGTTGATGACCGGAAACGCGAGCTCGATCGCGTACCCGATCCGGGCCGGGACGGAGCACTCCCGGGGAACGCGGGCCGGGCTCACGGCGGCCGGCCGGGCGGTGGCCGTGGCCGTCGCGGAGGCCGGCACCGGGGCGGACGGCGAGACGGACGGGCTGGCCGCCACCGAGGGAGTGCCCGGCCCGGCCGGGGCCGCGGCCGCGGAGGCGGAGGGCGCCGCGGAGGCGGAGGGCGCCGCGGAGGCGGAGGGCACCGCTGAGGGGGCCCGGCTCGCCGCCGTGCTGGCGGCCGTCCCGGCGGCGGGTGCGGCCACGATGTACTTCTCCGGCCCCAGCCAGAAGATGGCGAGCAGGGCCGTGACGGTGAACAGCCCGGCCAGCCACAAGAACGCGTAGAAGCAGTGATAGCCGTACCCGGTCAGCCATTTGGCGCCGTGCTGGCCGAGCTTGCGTACCGGGCTGAGTGATCCGCGGTCGCGGACGTCATCTCGCTGGGCGACGAGGATCTGGCGGGCCAGGTCGTCGTAGCCGGCCCCGCCGTACGCGGCGGCGAGAGCCTCATACGGCTGGGCCCGGTACCCGGCCGAGCATTCGCGGAGCCACCACAGCCACTGCGCGACGTGGGCGGCGCGCGGACCGGAGGACCGGCTCACCCGGCGGGAGATCCCGCGCGAGCGGGGCGGCCTCGGGCCCACGCGATCCACGTCCCCCAGCCCGGGCAGGCCGGTGTAGCTCAGCCCGTCCAGTTCCAGCAGGCCGTCCAGCAGGAACCCGTAACGCTGATCGCCGAACTGGAGGGTGCCGGCCTTGGTACGGGTCAGGTTGAGCGCCAGCAGGCGGGGGCTGTCCGTACCGGAGCCGGCCTGCCCGGCGGGATCCGGCGGGCCGCCGGCCGGGCTGACGAACCGTCCCGCGCACCGGAACTCCCGGCCGACGCTGGCGTCGGTGAAGCTGACCGAGCCTGCCAGGCCGGTGCCGACCGCGACGAAGCCCTGATCCAGGAGCACATCCCCCTGGATCTGGGCGAAGTCCGCGACCAGGGCCGGCCCGGTCGCGTTGGCCAGCGTGGATCCGCTCAGGGACAGCTGGCCGTTGATGGTCGCCGCCGCGAGGCAGACCGCGCCGGCCGGGCCGGCCCTCATCGCCGTGAGCCCGTTACGGGCGTCCCCGCCGCAGGCCGCGTCGTTCTTGACGGTCAGGTAGTCGGCCAGCAGGGCGGGGCCGGTGTCGTTGCACAGGAACGCGTTGCGCAACGCCAGGCGGCCGCCGACCGTCGAGTTGCTGAGGCACACCGCCCCCAGTGACCCGTCCCCGCCGGCCGGCTCGCAGTCGCAGCCCCGCAGGATGGTCCCGATCGCGGTCAGGTCGGCGGGGCTGTGCTCCTCGAGCTCGTCACGGATCTGCTGGCCGGGCCGGCTGCCGGGTGCGTGCCCCCGGCGGACGTGCGCACCGTCCAGGGACAGCCTGCCGCTGACGGTGGCCCCGCGGACCAGGATTGTGCCCCGGCTGCCCGCACCGGCCGCCTCGAACCGGCGTCCGGACGCGGCGTCGGCCTCCAGCACCAGGTCACTGTGCACGGTCAGGCCATCAGCCAGCAGGGCGGGCCCGGTGTGGTTCGTCAGCCGGGCGCCGTTGAGCAGCAGGTCGCCGCTGATGGTCGCCTCGGTCAGCCGGACGGCACCGGCCTCACCTTCGCCTTCGGCGCTGAACTCCTGATCGAGCCGGGCCCCGTCCCCGATCGTGACCAGGTCGGCCAGCAGGGCCGGCCCGGACTCGTTGACGAGGGTCGTCCCGCGCAGCGACAGCTGGCCGGTGACGGACGCCCCGGCCAGGCAGACCGCGCCGAGCGGGCCCGAGCCGGTCGCGGTCAGGCCCTCGTGACGGCTCTCGCAGGCTCCGGCATGACCCTGGACGGTCAGGTTCTCGGCCATCAGCGCGGACATCGTGCCGGCCACCAACTGGGCGTGCCGCAGCACGAGGTTGCCCCCGATCGTGCTGCCCGACAGGCAGACCGCGCCCACCGACCGGCGCCGGTGCGGCGGCGGGTCGTCCCCGGCCCATGGGGCGCCGTCCGCGCCCGGGCCCGGACCGCCTCGCCCGTCCGGGCCGGCGGCCGCTGCGGGACCCGCCTCCCCGGGGCCCGCCTCCCCCGGCCCGGATCGGACCTTCGCGCGTTCCAGCGACAGCTGGCCGGAGATGGCCCCGCCGCGCAGCAGCACGGTGCCCTGCCAGCCCCCGCCGGACGCCCAGAAGTCCCGTCCCGATGAGACGTCCCGGGTCAGGAGCAGGTCCCGGACACTGAGGCCGTCGGCGATCAGCGCCGGGCCGCTGCGGTTGGCCAGCCGGGCGCCACGCAGCATGAGATTGCCGCTGATCCTGGCTCCGGGCAACTGGACTGCGGCCTCACCGGCCGCGTGACCCGCGGCGTCGAGGCTGTCCATGAACGCCCCCACGCAGGTGCCGCCATCCCCCACGGACAGGCCCGGTGCGCGGACGGCCGGACCGGAGCGGTTGAGCAGCCGGGTACCGTCCAGCCTGAGCTCGCTGGCCACCTGGGCACCAGCCAGCTGGATCAGGCCTTCCGGGCGGCGGCCCTCGAGTTCACAGTCGCGGATCACCAGCGTCCCGACCCGGACCCGGTCGGCCGTGACCGCGGGCAGCACGCAGGTATCCAGGAAAAGCCAGGGAAGCTTCGCATCAGACACGCTCAGGGGCTTCTCGAAGCGGCATCCGGTAAACCGCAGCCCGACAGCGGATATAACGCCATCCAGGTTCAGATCGCCGCGAATCCAGGCGCCGCAGATCACCACCCCTCGGGGATCAATCAGTTGCGGTGGATCAGGCTTGTCAGCGCCGGTGAGGATATTCCGGATGCTGCTCGCGTCGAGCGAGCGGCCACGGCCAAGAATCCGGACCTGATCCAGGCCGAGCGGGTCGCGTTCGCGGCAATAATCTAGCCTTGCACCATGTCCGGCATAGCGGATTAATGGATTGTTCCGTCCGGTCGCACGGATGGGGGAACGCCGACCCAGAAGGCTTAACATGAATTACACAATACAGAGGACGGCTGACCGCCGGTGGCAGTAAAGAACACTCGCCGGCTACTTATTGCATAATAAGGGAGGCCAGCCTCTTATTAATTCCGGCATTACCGGACTAACTGGCCGCAGGGCCGGTGGCGTGACACCCTGTGCTCCGTGGCCATCTCGATCCCCGATCTCGAGCAGCGGGCGGCACTCGGCTGGCGGGCACCGCAGGAAGACCGGCTGGGCGACTGGCTGCTGCGCGCCGCGGACGGGTTCACCGGACGGGCGAACAGCGCCCTGGCCATCGGTGATCCCGGGCGGCCGCTGGACCGGGCCGCCGCGGCGGTGCGTGACTGGTATCAGGCCCGCGGCCTGCCCGCCATGATCGCCGTTTCCCACCCGGTGGGCCCGCCGCAGGCGGCTCCGGTCGGCCGCTTCCTCGCCGGGCGCGGCTGGGGCGTGCGCTCCGGCGCCGCCACGGTCATGACCGCCCCCGCGGGGCGGATAACCGGCCTGGCCGGGCGGGTCCCGGATGCGCCGAGGCCGCCCGGGCGCTGTACCGCCGGCTCGGATTCAGTGCGCATCACGACTGTCACTACCGCGTCGCCCCGGATCGCGCGCACGGCGGTCGTTTATCCCGGCTGTCCGGGGCAGAGGCTGCTGGGGTACCGATCACCGAACGCGAGTAAGAGGAGACGTCATGACTGTCTCAGCCTTCCAGGACTATCCGCTGGCGGACCGGGACCGGGAATGGGACGGCGCAGCGGCGGAGAAGCGGATCCGGGAGTGGGCGGGCGCGGAGGATGAGCCGAACGCAAAATACCGGGACGCGCACGTCTGGTACGACGGGGAGAACCGGGACAATTTCACCGCGTACAAGCTCCTGATCGCCGACGTCATCGACGGGAAAGTCCGGGCCGTGCCCCGGGGCATCATGGCCGCGGGAAACGTCATACAGGGCTCGCGAGGCGGAGTTGACCTGCCGAAGCAGGACATCGACCGCGTCAAGAGCCATCTCGGCAAGTACTACAAGAAGATGGGCGAGGACGCGCCGTGGGAACGCGGCTAGCACGTTTACCAGTGCTATTGGGGGCAGGGTTAGCAGTAACCAGCCCGAGCTGGCCTGCCGCGGCCGGCTGAGGAAGTGAGGTGGAACCATGAACGGCGTCATCGTCGCCAACTGGCCCATCGCCCTGCTGATCGTGCTGGCCATCGTGGGCATCCCGCTGTGGATGACCCTCCGGCACCGGCACGCCGCGCCCGACTACCGCGAGGCCCGGGCGCACGACCGTGACACGCGGGCCGCCCCTGGCGAGACCGGGACAGCGATCAGCGACTATGTCCCGACGGAGCCGGTCGCAGCCATCGACGGGCTCACGATCGTCCGCAAGAGCGGGACCGCGGACGACGACCTGGCCGTGCCTGCCCAGCGGCACTGGTAACGCTGCCGCTAGCCGGGGCCTGGCCCGGGGACGGGCAGCACGCCGGCCGCGTGCCGGCGGGCGAGTTCCCGGTAGATCTGCGGGTTGCGCGCGACCCACTGGCCCGCTCCCCCGGTGACCGGCCCGACCACCCGGGCCGGCACGCCGGCGGCGAGCATGCCGTCGGGGATGTCCATCCCCGGGGGCACCGTGGCCCCGGCCGCCACCAGGGCCCGGGCTCCGACCAGGGCGCCGTCCAGCACGGTGGCGCCGTTGCCGACCAGCGCCTCGGAGTGCACCACGGCGCCGTGGACCACGCAGACGTGCCCGATGGTGGCGCCCTCGCCGACCTCGGTCACCGGGTCACGGCCGCCGTGCAGCACCGAGCCGTCCTGGACGTTGGCGCCGCGCCGTACCACGATCGGCCCGAAGTCGGCCCGGAGCACGGCGCCGTACCAGATGGAGGCCTCCGCCTCGACATGCACGTCGCCGACCAGGGTGGCGGTGGGGGCGATCCAGGCCTGCGGGCTCACGGTGGGCGCGCGGCCCTCAAATGAGAACAATGGCACCTGCCCATGATGCACCGCGCCCGGCCCGGACCGCGGACACGGCGTAAGATTTCAGTTAGTCAGCCTGTCCAATGAAATTGACCGGCGTCCGGGGGGCGATGTGGCGACAGGGGCCGGGCCATGAGTCCCCGGCGTTACGAGCTGGGCAGGCGTCAGGCGGTGATCGACGAGAGCCGCCGCCGGGTCCTGGACGCCGCCCGGGAACTCCTGGCCGAGCCGACCGGCTATCAGGCGTTCACCGTGGACGCGGTGGCCCGGCGGGCCGACGTGGCCCGGGCCACCGTGTACTACCAGTTCCGCTCGAAAACCGGGCTGCTTGAGGCACTCTGCGACGACCTGGCCGGAGCGGGCCAGATGAGTGATCTTCCCGGGGCCTTCGCCGAAGCGGACCCGCGCGCGGCGGTGCACCGGCTGATCGCGGTCTTCGCCCGGTTCTGGGCCGCGGACCGGGTGGCCATGCGCCGGCTCCGCGCGCTGGCTGCGCTCGATCCCGACGTGCACGCGGTGCTGGCCGCGCGGGACGATCGCCGCCGCCAGGGTCTGGAGGTCCTCATCGGCCGCCTCACGGCCGGCCCGCCAGGCGCCGGCCCGCCAGGCGCCGGCGGCGGCACCGGCGATGCGGCGCCGGAGCCGGACCTGCCCTGCGCCGGGCGGACCGTTAATGCGGCCCAGGACCTGCCGCCCGGGGACGCGGTCCGGGTTCTGCTGGCCCTCACCAGTTTCGAGAGCTTCGACACCATGGCCGGCCCGGACCGGCCGCTGGACACGGCCGTGCCGCTCGTGACCGAGCTGGCCGACGCCGTGCTCGGCCGGGTTCCGCGGCCCGGGAGGTAGCCGGCCCGGCGATCACCAGCCCGGTACGGCTCACCTGCGGCGCGGGCTTCGTCCCGGCAGGTAGGCGACAGGGCGTTACCGGCCGCGCCGGATATCGGCGGCTTTAGCACCCGGCATATGACACGCCGTAAGCGATTCCAGGGCGTCATTCCGGGTTCCCGCGTTCACGCCGAGTTACCTTAGGAATTGTGTTCGCCTACGCAGTTTCATCCTCGCCGGTGCAGCTTGTCCGATTCGGCGCCGCACGACGGCACTGGCTCACGGCGGCAACCCGCCCGCGGTGGTGACATGACATCTCCCGATGACGCCTGCAATCCCGGGACGCCCCGGCCAGGCCACGCAGGACCCGGGCGGGCCGGGCCCGGGCCGGCCGCCGGCGTACCGCGCCCGGGCGTCCGGCTCCGGACCATGCGGGCAGCGTGCTGTGCCGCCTGCTCATCGGCCACCCTGACGTCGTCAACATCGAGATCCTCGGCCAGACCGAGATCCTGGCCGGGATCACCTCATATTCGCTGGGTGTGCTGCTGCCCGGCGGCCGGGAGCTCTACATCGACGTGGAGGACGCCCCGGTGGTGCCGCCCGGCGCCGCCGGGCGTCCCGGCGCCGCCGCCCCGCCAGGTGCCGCGAGATCGTCTGGCGCCCCCGGACCGTGAGCGGGAGCGGGAGCCAGGAACGGCTCGGGGGTGGCGCGCTCGATGGCCGGCCAGCCGACGTCCGCGTCGTACTCGGCCCGCTCGGCGCGGCCGCCCCCGCGCAGCCCGAACAGCCGCTTGGAGACCAGCAGGTAGACCACGATGGCCAGGTTGATCACGAGGGTGAGAACCTTCAGCGCGGTCACGCTCTTGGTCAGTTCATAGATCTCGTACGGCACGAACACCACCGTCGCCACGAACGTGAGGTACTCGGCCCAGCGGCGGCCGAGCCACAGCCCGATCGCCTCGACTCCCTCCAGCAGCGCGTAGGCGGCGATAGCCGCCCCGACCAGGTACAGGTTCCTGATGCTGACCGCGAACAGTCTCTGCAGGTCATGCACGACCCCCTGGCGGCTGCTGGCCACCGGGCCGCCGACGCCTCCCTGCAGGTCATGGAGGATGCGGGTGAAGTCCGCGTTCAGCGCGGCCTTGTTGCCGGCGAACAGGAACACGGCGGCGGCGAGCGCGGACAGGATCAGGAAATGCAGCATCCGGTCGAGGGCGATCAGCCGCAGCACGTAACGGTCGCGCAGCGGCCGGCCGCGCAGCGGCAGCCTGACCTCCTCCCGGTCCGGCGGGTAGCGCCGGGCCGGGAGGCCGGGCGGGCTGAGCACGACCCACGAGTCGCAGCGCAGGCAGCGGTACCATCTCAGCCCGCCCGACTCCCGGGCGAAGAGGTGATCGCGGGGGCGGAGCTCGGCCGCGTCGGTGCCGAGCAGCTCGTGGCCGTGCAGGCCGCAGCCGATGAGCTCATAGCGGAGCCTCGGGCGGTACCGTCGCGGCCGTTCGGTGCCCGGCGCCGCCGTGGGGGCCGGCACCGCGGTGGACGCGGGTACCGCATCCGGTACTGGCGCGGCCCCTGATGCGGGCGCCGGGCCCTCGGTGCTCATAAGTGCGTGCTACCCGCCGGCAGGCCCACTTACAAGCACCGCCGCGCCGCGCATGCCGGGCCCCGCGGCCAGGTCGCTGCCGCACCGTCAGGTATGGACAGCGCCGGCCGGCAGGTGCTCGCCGGTCAGCTGCTCTGCCGCGGCCCACAGCCGGCCCGCGACCGCGGTGTCCCGGGCCCGGCGCGGAGGCCGGACGAGGGTGGTAGCGCCGACGAGCCCGAGGCTTCCGCCGGGGCCGTAGTACCCGCCGGACACCGCGGACGGGCTGGTCGCGGCGTACAGCAGCGGCTCCGTGCCCGGCCCGACCTCCTGCGACGGCAGGAACCGCATGCTGTTGAAGATCGTGCGCTTCGGCTTGTCCCGGCCCAGGGCGGCCCCGGCGGTCTGCAGGTTGGTGCGGGTGAACCCCGGGTGCGCCGCCACGCTCATCAGGTTCCAGTCGCGCTCCACCGCGACCGCAGCGAGATGCAGGGTCATCATCAGGTCGGCCAGCTTGGACTGGGCGTAGGCGAAGTTCGCGCTGTAGCGGTGCTCCCACTGCAGGTCATCGACGTGGATCCGGCCGAAGTTCGCGGTGCCGCTGCTCATCGTGACCCACCCGGGGCGCGGGAGCGGCGAGCACCAGCGGCAGCAGCCGGAGGGTCAGCGCGAACGGGCCCAGGAAGTTGCTGCCGAACTGCAGCTCGAAGCCGTCGGCGGTGGTCATCCGGGTCGGCGGGGCCATCACGCCGGCGTTGTTGATGAGCAGGTCGAGCGGCGTGGCCTCGGCGAGCAGGCCGTCGCTGAATTCCCGGACCGACGCGAGGTCGGCCAGGTCGATGCGGCGGACCTCGAGCCTGGCCCCAGGGTGGCGGGCCAGGATCTCAGCCCGGGCCTGCTCGCCCTTGGCCACGGTGCGGACGGCCATGATGACGTGGGCGCCCGCCTCGCCGAGCCGCCGTGCGGCCTCCTTGCCGGTGCCGCTGTTGGCGCCGGTGACGACGACGCGCCGCAGGCCTGATCCGGGACCGTGTACATGGTGATGTGTCCTTCCCAGTCTCTGACAGACCATCGGTCTGTTATCGATGAACTTAGCAGACCGGCGGTCTGTACACAAGGGACCGCCGGTCTGTAAAATGCTGGCCATGACCACCTTCCAGCGGGCCCGCAGCGAGGAGCAGCGGGAGATGCGCCGCCGGGCGATCCTGGATGCCGCGGCGGCGATGCTGGCCGAGATGCCGGTCGCCCAGGTAACGCTCAACGAGCTCCGCCGGCGGGTCGGGCTGGCCAAGTCGAACGTGCTGCGCTACTTCGAGTCCCGCGAGGCCGTCCTGCTGGAACTGCTGGACTCGGCGTGGCAGGAATGGCTGACCGGGCTCGAGGCGGATCTGGGCGCCACGATCGACGCCGCCGCGCCCGCGGCCGGCCGGGGTGACCAGCTGGCCGGCGTCCTGGCCGCGTCGCTGGCGGCCCGGCCCGTGCTGTGCGACCTGCTCAGCGCGCAGGCCGCCGTGCTGGAGCGGAATGTCTCGCCGCAGGTCGCCGAGGCCTACAAGCGGGCCGCGCTGGCCGGCCTGACCAGGCTGGGCCAGCTCATCCACCACCACCTGGGTGAGCTCGGGGAGCACGACTGCGAGCGGCTGGCCGCAGGCACGGTCCTGGTGGCCGGCGCGCTGTGGGAGCATGCGCAGCCATCAGCGGCCGTGCTCGCGGCCTACGAGTCCGATCCGGCCCTGGCCGTCCTGCGGACCGACTTCACGCCTGCCCTGCGCGAGGTGCTGGAGGTGCTGATCGCGGGCCTGCTCGCCCGTTCGTCGCGTTAGCCCGCGTCCACCGTGAGGTCGGCTCCGCGGCGATCTCGCGCATGGACAGTACCGCCTGCACCTGGTCACGCAGTCACCATCGGCCAGGCTCATCCTGCGGCACGACGACGCCGGCGCAGCGGCCGGCTGAGCTGGCGGCCAGCGATGCCCGGCAGGCCCGGGCCGGGGATGGGCAGCTCAGCCGAAGCGGCGGGCGCTGGGATAGCGCTGGCCGCCGTCCACCACCACGTTGGAGCCGGTCACCCAGGACGCCCGCGGGGACAGCAGGAACGTGATGACGTCGGCCACCTCGCGCAGGCGGCCCAGCCGGCCGAACGGGAACTGGGTGCCGAGGAAGGTGGCGAATTCCTGCGGGTTCTCCCGCTGGAACGTCTCCCAGGACCCGCCGGGGAACAGGATGGAGCCCGGGCTGACCGCGTTCACCCGGATGCGGTCGGGCGCCAGTTCCTGGGCCGCGGTCGCGGCGAGCTGGATCTCGGCGGCCTTGGCTGCGGCGTAGGCGGTGCGGGGCGCGGGGCGCAGCCCGGTGATGGACGAGACGATGACGACCGCACCCCCGCCTGCCTGGCGCAGGTGGGGCAGGCCCGCCCGGATCAGTTCCGCGGCGTGCCCGGCGTTCAGGGCGAAGGTCGCGGTGAACTCGCCGGGGCCGGCGCTGGTCAGGTTGCCGCTGCCGATCGTGCCGCCCGCGTTGGCCACGAGCAGGTCGAGACCGCCCAGGGCGGCCGCGATCTCCTGCACCGCCCGGTTGAGCTCGCCGACGTCCAGGACGTCCGCGGCGGCGGTGGCCACCGCTGTCCCCCGGTCGGCCAGGCGCCCGGCCGCGGCGGCCAGGCCGCCGGTGTCCCGGGCGACGAGGCCGACCGCGACTCCCTCCGCGGCCAGCGCCTCGGCGGCGGCGAACCCGATGCCCCTGCTCCCGCCGGTGATCAGGGCACGGCTGCCGCGCAGTTCGAGATCCATGCTCACTCCCGTCCCGGGCCCTCGCGAGCGGGGGGCCGGGTCTAGGGTGCCACGCCCGGGATCGGCAGACTCCCCCGGCCGTGCCGGACCAGGCGTGCCGGACCAGGCGTGCCGGACCAAGACGTCCCGGACCAGGCCGTGCCGGACCAGCCCGGGTGCCTTACGGGGCCAGGCGCCCCGGCCAGCGGCGCTGGTGCGCTTCGAGGACGGCCGCGCAATCGTCGTCGTCGGCAGGCAGGAGAGGCACGATGAGGTCCGCTTCCTCCGCGAGCCTGCAGTGGCCGGAGGTGACGAGCGGGCAGCTCCGGCCCGGATGCCGCCCCGGGCCATGACACTGGCGCACATCGTCCCCCGCCGCCCTGAGCTCGGCGACCCGCCTGGTATCGAACCAGCCCCGCTGTTCCACCAGGACCCGCCGGCCCGTGACGCCCGCGGGCCAGCCCGGCATCCCGCCGGTCGCGGAGATCTCCAGGCAGGCCGTGGAACACTCGTCGGTGGGCTCGGCGAGCACCCACCCGTACGGTGCGAGCAGGTTCAGCATCGCGGTGTTGCTGAGGCTGACGATGGCCCGCAGCCGCTCGATCCGGGACGCCGGGGCCCGCCGGGCCAGCTCGGCCAGGAGGATCCGGCCCAGGCCCGCCCCCTGATAGTCGTCCCTGACGGTGAGAGCCAGCTCGGCGGTGCCCTCACCGAGCGGCACGTACCGGGCCTCGGCGACCAGCCGCCCTGGTTCCGCTGCCGGGCCCGCCAGCTCGTCCGCCGCCGCGGCCGCCACCACGCAGACGGTGCCCGCGGGCTCGGTCACGCCGGCCAGCCGGGTGACCAGGGCGGGGGTGGCCTGGCCGGCCTGGAAGCGGCTGCGGAAGGCCGTGGGCGACAGGTCGGTGAACAGCTGTGCGATGGCGGGGACGTCGTCGGGGCCTGCGCTGCGCAGCCAGACGGCCCGGCTGTCGCCCAGCCGCCGCTCCCCGGTATCCGGGTTCCCGGTCTCCGCCATGGGCGCAGCGTAGGCACGGCGGCCCGGTGGCGACCAGGGACCAACGGCCCCGGCTACGGGGCCAGCGCCTGGGCAGTTTCCTGATCGGCGCGGAACGCGGCCTCATAGACCCGCAGGTTCGCGGGATCGGGCTCAGCGGCCGGGGCGATCCGGGACATCGCGGCGGCGGCGGAGCGCAGGTCCGGATGGCCGCCCAGGCCAGAGCTTCCCAGGCCGGGGCCGCGCAGGCCGGCCGCCGATTCCCGGGGTCAAGGTTCCCGCCGCCTTTGGGTCAAGCGCTTGACGCAGGGGAACCCTCGCTACTACCGTCACCCTGGCCGGGCGGTCGGCGGCACCAGCCCACGGACCCCGGGCCACGGCGGCGATCACAGCGGGAGGACCGTTGAGGAAATTCTTTGTCCCGGATCCTGACCGCCGGCTGCCGCGGCGGCGGGACGGGAGGACAGCTCTCCCGCCGTGGCGCACCCCGCCGCCCGGTCGCGGTGGCGGACGGTTCCGGTGAGCGGGGATACGGTCGGGGGCGGCGGCGGCGGCGCGGGGGCATCCCGGATCGAATGGGTGCGCAGCGGCTGCCGGCTGCTCGGGTCCATCGCGGCCGAGTTCGCTCGAACCCGGCCGTTCGACGGCCTGACCATCGGCACCGGGATCCACCTGGAACCGAAGACCGTCGCCCTGCTGCTGACGCTCGCCGGGGGCGGCGCGCGGGTGGTCTCTACCGGCAACCTGTCCAGCACTCAGGCCGACGCGGCAAGGTATCTCCGCGCGCGGGGGGTCGAGGTGATCGGCGCGGCCACCACCGACCCGGCCGTGCACGACGGGTACCTCCGGCAGGTGATCGCCGCCCGCCCGCACCTGCTGCTGGACAACGGCGGCGACCTGTTCGTGCGGTACCTGGCCGGGCCCTACCCGGGGTTGCTGGGCGGGACCGAGGAGACGACCTCGGGCCGGATGCGGCTGCGTCCCGTGGCCGCCCGGCTCGGCGTTCCGGTCCTGGTCATCAACGACAGCCCGATCAAGCAGTTCGCGGAGAACCGGCACGCGGTCGGCCAGAGCGTGCTCGAGTCCTACCTGCGCATCACCAACCAGATGACCAACGGCCGGCAGGTCGCGGTCTTCGGGTACGGGGCGTGCGGGAAGGGCGTGGCGGCCAACTTCCGGAACGCGTGCGCCTCGGTGGCGGTGGTGGAGATCGACCCGGTGACGAGGCTGGAAGCGTGCCTCGACGGCTTCGCCGTCCCGGGCCGCGCGGGGGCCCTGCGCACCGCAGACGTGGTGATCACCGTGACCGGGGCCGAGTCAGTGATCACCGCGCGCGACCTGGGCCTGCTGAAGGACGGGGTGGTGCTGCTGAACGCCGGGCACTTCCCGCGGGAGATCGCCGTGAATGAGCTGGCCGGCGCCCCGGCGGTGGTGCAGCGCTACGAGGCCGCGGACGGGATCGAGACGTTCCGGCTCGACGACGGCCGGTCCGTCCACCTGCTGGCCCGCGGGCACATGGCCAACCTGGCGGGCCCGCGCCCGCTGGGCAATTCCATCGAGTCGATGGACCTCGGGTTCGCCCTGCAGGCGCGCTGCCTGGAGGCGGTCGCGGCCGGCTCGCTCGGCGCCGGCCACGCGGTGGTCCCGGTGCCGCGATTCATCGACGAGCTGGTCGCCACCTCGTTCCTGGACCTCTGCGGCCGGCCCGGGGCGGGCTCCGGGTCAGCGTCTGCCCCGGCGGGCGGGTCCGGTGGATTCGCGGATGACGAGGGCGCTGGGCAGCACGACGCTGCGGGGCACCTGCCCGGTCCGG
>CAVRFX010000007.1:0-9940 GCA_963720645.1 uncultured Actinomycetes bacterium
GCCCGGGCCGGACTTCCAGGCCCGGGTGGCGGACTTCACCGCGGCGCCGCGCTGGGTGGTGGACGGCAACTACAGCGCGGTGCGCGAGCTGGTCTGGTCCCGCGCCGACACGGTGGTCTGGCTGGACCTGCCGAGGTGGCAGGTGATGCGCCAGCTGGTGGGGCGGACCATCCGCCGGGCCGCCCGGCGGGCCGAGTTGTGGAACGGCAACGTCGAACCGTGGTCCAACTTCCTGCACCTCGACCCGGAGCAATCCATCATCGCCTGGGCCTGGACCCGGCACCGGATCTACCGGGACCGGTTCCTCCGGGCCATGATCGACCCGGGTCACGCCCAGCTCCGGTTCATCCGGCTGACCAGCCCGGCCGAGGTCCGGAATTTCTCGCCGCGGCGGGCCAGCCGCAGGCCAACAGATCCGGCCAGCCGTAGTCAGCGGAGCGGAGCAGCCCCGGTAGCCGGGCCGGGCCAGCGGGCCGCTCGGCTCGTTCATCTTCCGTTCATTTCCCTTCCGATGTGCTGGGTAGGCGAGCAGGCGGTACTGCGGGGGAGTCATCACGATGCTGGAGATCGCGCTCGGCGCTGGGCTGATCTGGCTGGTCATCTTCACCGCCGTCACGCTGCAGACCAGGATCCCGCCCCGGGGCCGGGCAGGCGCCGGCCCAGACCTGGCTGGCGCCCCGGCCGCCCTGGTCAATCTGGTGGTGACCGAGGGACGGCTGGACGGCGCGGCCTACGCCGCGACCATCCTCGACGTCGCCTCGCGCGGCGGACTGGTGATCACTGAGCCGGCGCTAGGCAGCCTGGAGTGCGGGCTGCCCCGGGGTGGTCCGGCGCCCGGTCGCCTGGCCCGTTTCGAGGAACTGGTGCTCGGCGCGGCCCGCAGGCAGGCGGACCGTGGCCCGCTGCCGTTCGAGGTGCTGGCCGAGAGCGCCGCCGCCGACGCGCCCGGGCTGTGGGCATCGTTCGAGAAATCCGTGCGGGAGGCAGGCCGGCGGCGCGGGCTGACCCGCCCGCGGCTGTCCGGCCTGGGCTTACCGGGGGCTGCTGCTGGGCGTGGCCGGTGTCGCGTTACTGATCTTCCAGGCCGAGCACCGCCGGACATCGGGCTGGCCGCCCCGGTGTTCGCCGGGACGGTGGTCGCGGTCGTGTTCACCAGCTTCGTCGGGTCGCTGACCCGGCAGGACCGGCTGACCCAGGCCGGCGCGACCTGGCCGCCCAGGCCACCGCGGGCATCTCGGGCGTGGCCGCGTGGTCGCCGGGCGCCTGGTTGTCGGCGGGCACGGTGGCGCCGCCGGTGCTGCACATGCTCGCGGTCGCGGTCGCGGCGCACGCCCCGGTCCCGCTGGCCGGTGCCGAGCCGGGGCGGCAGTCGGGCGTCCGGCTCGGCGGCCGGCGGGACGTCAGCCCGCCCGGCCGCCGCGCGGCCTGGTCCTCGATGTCCGGGGAGTGGCGGCTGGTGCCAATCCGCAGCCCGGGGATCCCGCTGCTGAGCAACCCGTTCCCGCCGCTGTCCCTGGCCGCGGCGCTCACCCTGGCCATAGTGATCATCGCCGTGCCGGTCCGGCCCCCCGCGGCGGGCCTGCGGTCGTGCTGATCATCCCGCTGCTGATCGCGGTCGCCCTGGCCGGGTACGGGCTGGCCGCCCTGTCCGGTACCTGGCCGTGCCCGCCACGGCCGCGTTCACCGCCCAGGTGATCGCCCGCTGGGAAGAGGACTTCGATAGCGACGACACGACCGTGCGGGTGTACCGGTATGCGGTGGACGACGGCCAGCAGACCGGGCGCGGCGAGGTCAGCGAGCGCGACTTCGCGCGGATCCGGGTCGGTGACATGGTCCAGGCGCGGGCCGGGCCCCGGTCCCTGGAACGCTGACCGCGGTGGAGTTCAGCCCGGCCGGCCGGGCTCAGCCAGGCCGGGCTCAGCGGCGGGACAGGCGGTCGATCTGGCTGACCTCGTCCGGCGTGAGCGAGAAGCCCAGCACGTCGAAGTTGGCTGCGATCCGGTCCGGATGCGAGGACTTCGGGATGACCGCGATCCCGTGCTCGAGGTGCCAGCGGAGCACCACCTGGGCCGGGGTCACCCCGTGCTTCCCGGCGATCCCGGTCAGCACCGGGTTACCCAGGTCCGTGCCCTTGAGCGGGCTGTAGCCCTCCAGCGTCACCCCCCGCTCCCGGCTGTCCTCCAGCACGGCCTCGTCCCAGCGGGCCGGGCTCCACGGGATCTGGTTGACGGCAGGCGCCTCCCCGGTGGCCTGGATGAGGGTGTCGATCTGGGCGGTGGAGTAGTTGCTCACCCCGACCGCCCGGGTCAGGCCCTGGCCCCGCAGGGTAAGGAACTCCCGCCACACCGGGGCGACCGCGCGGGCGGGCGGCGGCCAGTGCACGAGCCACAGGTCCACATAGCTGGTGCCGAGGGCGCGCAGGCTCGCGGTCAGCGTCTTGCGTTCGTGGCCGGCCTTCCCCGGGGGGAGCTTGGTGGTGATGAACACCTCGCTCCGGTCCAGGCCGCTGTCCCGCAGCGCGTGGCCCACCTCCGCCTCGTTGCCGTACATGGTCGCCGTGTCGAGGTGCCGGTAGCCCGCCGCAGCGCGGCCAGGATGGCGTCGTAACCGGCTGAGCCGCACAGCCGCCACGTGCCGAATCCGAGGAGCGGCATGCTGACCCCGCCGGGCAGCTGGGCGGAGGGGATTTCTGGCGCCTTCGTCATAGGGGACATTCTGCCCAGCTGAGGCGGTCCTGACGCGGCGTGGGTCAGGTGATCAGCGTCCCGCTGCGGGCGGTGAGGCTGTCGTAGCAGGTCGCTCAGCCGCTTGGTCACCGGCCCGGGGGCGCCCGTCCCGATGGGGCGGCCGTCCAGCTCGATGACGGGGGTGAGACCGCCCATGGTCCCGGTCACGAACACCTCGTCGGCCGCGTAGAACTGGGTGAGGCTGTAGTCGCCCGCCGTGTGCGGGATACCCGCCTCCGCGGCGAGTTCCAGGACCGCGGCCCGGGTGATGCCCTCCGGGCAGGCGGCCGCGGTGGGCGTGCCCAGCCGCCCGGCGGTGACCAGGAACAGGTGCGTCGCGTTGGTCTCGGCCACGAAGCCGCGGCTGTCCAGCATGACCGCGTCGTCCGCGCCGGCCACGTTCGCCTCGATCTTGGCCAGGATCGAGGGGAGCAGGTTGTTGTGGTGGATCTTGGGATCCAGCACATCCGGCGGTGGCCGGCGCACGCTCGAGGTGATCAGGGTGATCCCGGACTGGTCGTACACGGGGTCCTTGTGCTCGGCGAGCACGATCAGGGTGGGCCCGGACTGGTTGAGGCGCGGGTCCATGCCGCTGGTGATCTTCACGCCCCGGGTGAGGGTGAGCCGGATGTGCACGCTATCCGTCATCGCGTTGGCGCGCAGTGTGCGGCGGATCTGCCCGGTGATCTCCTCGTCCGGCGGGACCGAGGTGAAGGCCAGCGCGGCGGCGGAGCGGCGCAGCCGGGCGAGGTGCTCACCGAGGCGGAAGATCCGGCCCTGGTAGAGCCGCAGCCCCTCCCAGACCGCGTCACCCCCCTGGACCACGGAGTCGAAGGGGCTGATCGCGGCCTGATCCCGGTGGGACAGCACGCCGCCCACGCTGACGATGAGGTCACGGTTGCGTTCGTCAAAGGTCTGCAGCACTACGGCGCTCCGGGGTGGGGTGGGGCCTTCGCGGCGCGGTCCCGGGCCGCCGGCGGGGCGGGCCCCGCGGCGTCCGGGGCCAGGCCGCCGGTCAGGCGGCAGGCGCGCAGCCGCTGGTAGAACGGCTGGCACTGGTCGGCCAGCGCGGCGAGCCGGGGCGGCAGGGCCTGGTCCGGCGGGTGATAGGGGCCGAATCCGGTCGACCGCCAGACCGAGCCGTACCAGTGCGGCGCCCACACGCCGTCGGTCCCCCGCGGGCCCGCGGGCCAGGACAGCATGGCCGCCGTGAACGGGACGCCGAGCGCGGCGCACAGCGCCCGCAGCACCGCCTCGGGCTGCTCCAGCAGGTCCCGTGAGTCGACCACCGGGCCGCCGAACCGCTCGAAGATCTCCGCCTGCTGCCAGAGGCCGAGATCATCCAGGGTCGGTGCGTCCCGCACGCGCGCGTAGGAGGCCAGCAGCTCCCGGGGATCCCGGATCAGGAACGCGTGCCGCAGCGGCGCGAGTGCCTCCCGGTCCACCTCCGGCAGCAGGTGGTGGGTCATGTGCTTGGCGTAGGACACGGTCCGGCCCGCCGGGAGGGACTCCGTCGTCAGCTGGCGGATCACCGTCTGCCAGCTGGTCGGCTGGCTGGCGATGACCTGTTCCCGGGCCGGGTGCGCGAGCCCGGTGCGGTCCAGGTAGAAGGCGTACAGCGGCTCGTCCGCGACCACGGTGTCCGGGCGGTTCTCCCAGGCCCGCATCAGCGCGGTGGACACCGTCCGCGGCCCGGACCACATGGCGATCCGGGCCGGTCACCGCCATGGCTCACCCGCGCCGTCTTACCGGGCGAACTGGCCGGACTCGGCGCCGATCGTGGTGTCCTCCCCGTGCCCGGTGTGCACGACGGTCTCCGGCGGCAGGTCCATCAGCCGGTCCTCGATGGACCTGATGATCGTGCCATGATCCGAATACGACCGGCCTGTCGCGCCCGGCCCGCCGTGGAACAGGGTGTCCCCGGAGAACACGACGCCCAGGGCGGGCGCGTACAGGCACACGCTCCCCGGCGAATGGCCCGGGGTGTGCAGGACCCGCAGCGGCGTGGCCGCGATCTCGATGACCTCCTCGTCGGCCAGGTCGCCATCGGGCAGCGTGCCGGGGTAGACCATCCGCCACAGCACCTGATCGGCGGGGTGCATCAGCACCGGCGCGCCCGTCGCCTCGGCCACCTGCGGTGCGGCGCTGATGTGGTCGTTGTGCCCGTGGGTGCAGACGATGGCGGACAGCCTGCGGCCGCCCACGGCGGCCAGGATCGCGGCGGGGTCGTGCGCCGCATCGATGACGACGACCTCGCGGTCGTCGCCGATCAGCCACACGTTGTTGTCCACCGCGAAGTCCTGGCCATCCAGCGAGAACGTGCCCGAGGTGACGACCTTGCCGATCTGGGCGGTCATGGCAGGGTTACCGCACTGCGCAGCACCTCACCGCGCTCCATCTTCGCGAAGGCCTCCTCGACCGCGTCCAGCGCGATCGTTTCCGAAACGAACTTATCGAGCGGAAGGCGTCCCTCCAGGTACAGGTCGATGAGGACCGGGAAGTCACGCTCCGGGAGGCAGTCGCCGTACCAGGATGACTTGAGGGCGCCGCCCCGGCCGAACACGTCCAGCAACGGCAGTTCGATGCGCATCTCGGGGGTGGGCACGCCGACCAGGACCACGGTCCCGGCCAGGTCCCGCGCGTAGAACGCCTGCTGGTAGGTTTCCGGGCGGCCGATCGCCTCGATGACCACGTCGGCGCCGTTCCCCCCGGTGAGCGCCCGGATCCCCTCGACCGGGTCCGCCTCCCGCGAGTTGATCACGTGGGTGGCACCGAACTGCCGGGCCCACTCCAGCTTCCGCGGGTCGATGTCCACCGCGATGATCGTCCGCGCCCCGTTCAGCACCGCACCGAGCACGGCCGCATCGCCCACGCCGCCGCAACCGATGACGGCGACGGAGTCGCCCCGCACGACCGGGGCGGTGTTGATGGCCGCGCCCAGCCCGGCCATCACGCCGCAGCCCAGCAGCCCGGCCACCGCGGGCCCCGCGGCCGGGTTGACCTTCGTGCACTGGCCCGCGGCGACCAGCGTCTTCTCCGCGAACGCGCCGATCCCCAGCGCGGGGGACACGGCCGTGCCGTCGGCGAGCGTCATCTTCTGCTGCGCGTTGTGGGTGTTGGAGCAGTACCAGGGCCGGCCCCGCTTGCAGGCGCGGCACTCGCCGCACACCGCGCGCCAGTTCAGGACGACGAAATCACCCGGCGCGACGTGGGTGACACCGTCACCCACCGCCTCGACCACGCCCGCGGCCTCGTGCCCGAGCAGGTAGGGGTAGTCGTCCCCGATGCCGCCTTCCCGGTAGTGCAGGTCGGTGTGGCAGACGCCGCAAGCCTGGACCCGGACCAGGGCCTCTCCCGGCCCGGGATCGGGCACCAGGATCGTGGTGACTTCGACTTTGGCGCCCTTAGCTGGGGCGATGACGCCCCGCACTTCGTGTGTCATCCGACCATCGTGCCCAATGGGCCTGCGCGGCGGAAGCCCGGGGGCGCGGCTCACCCGGATTTACGACATCCGTCAGCCGACCGATGTTTCTGCTCCCGGCCGGCCATCGTGTCCTGGAGAACGGCGTTACATGCCGGCCACCTGACCCGACCAGGCACGGCAAGGAAACAGATGAACAGGTTGGCGCCCGTCCGCGCGACGGTGCAGCGCCCGTATCGCGTCTCCCTTCCCGCAGGTCCCGAAGCAGCGGCCGAAGCCCGCCGCCACGTCTGGGCGATCATCCACGCGTGGGACATCCCCATCGACGCCTACGGCGCGGCGCTGCTGGCTAGCGAACTGGTCAACGACGCCATGAGGCAGGACACGAATGGGCACGAGGCGGTTCAGTTGATGATCAGCTGGGTTGATGGCCAGTTCCGGGTGGAAGTACACGAGGGATCGGGGTCCGATCCGGCACTCCTGCCGGTGGACGCGCGTCCCGATGCGGACGCCCGGCTCGGCCTCACGCTGGTCCGCAACGCCCGGCGGCGCTACCTGCGCTTCCGGTACTGGCCCGAGCAGGCCCGGCAAGGAAACAGATGATAATGATGGCGCCAGTCCGCGCAATAGTGGAGCGCCCGTTCCGGATCTCGCTGCTCGCAGGCCCGGGCGCTGCGGGCCAGGCCCGCCGCCACGTCGGGGCGGTCATCCGGGCCTGGGACATCCCCGTGGACGCCTACACCGCGGCCCTGCTGACCAGTGAACTGGTCACCAACGCGATCGTGCACGCCTCCGATGTGCACGAGGCCATCGAGCTGGTGGTCAGCTGGGCCGGCGGCCAGTTGCGGGTCGAGGTGCACGACGGCTCGCGGTGCGCCCCGGCCCCGGTGCATGCGCTGCCCTACGCCGAAGCCGGCCGGGGCCTGATGCTGCTGGACAGCCTGTCCTCAGGGTGGGGCTACCGCGAGACGGCCCGGGGCAAGGCCGTCTACTTCATCCTCACCCCCTGAGCCCTCGTCCTGGATCCGGTCACTCCCCCCCGGGCCTGGATCCAGGACGAGACGGGGCGGGGCCTGGTCAGCGGCCACGAGGCCACGGCCGCGACGAGGCGCCGGGAAACCCCTGGGAAGGCCGAGCTGGCGGGCTCAGCCGGAGGGGGCCGGCCGGCTGAGCCTAGGTGCGGGGCTCAGCCGGCAACGGCGCGGCGGTCGGTCGCCTCGCGGGCGATGTCGATCCGGGACCGCACGTCGAGCTTGCCCAGGATGTGCGAGACGTGGGTCGCCACGGTGCGGTGGGACAGGAACAGCTTGGCCGCGATCTGCGGGTTGGTCATCCCCTCGGCCACCAGCCCGGCGATCTTGGCTCGGCCGGCGTGAGGCTCTCCCAGCCGCGGCGGGCCCGCCGGTGCTTCACCCGCGGCGCCCGCCGGATCCCGTGCGCCCGGAACCGCGCCTGCAGCCGGGCGACATCACGGTTGGCACCGAGCGATGCGTAGACGTCAACCGCGCGGGTGAACGCGGCCCGGGCCCGGTCCCGGTCCCCGTGGTCCACGAACGTTCCGGCTGCGGCTTCCAGGGCTTTGGCGCCCGGCAGCGGCCGGCGGGCGGCGTGGTAGCGCTCTGCCGCGCCAAGGAGATTGGCCGGGTCTTGATCGACTAGACCGAGGCAGAAGAGTGCGGTGGCCTCCCGGTGCGGGATCTCGGTGTCGTGGGCCAGCTCCACCGCCCGGTCCGCGAGGACCTGCGCGGCGGCCGTGTCGCCGACCCGCGTCGCCAGCCGGACCCCGTCGGCCAGCAAGTCCTCGATTTCGTCGAGTTCCTCGGCGTGGTCTGCGAACCCGGTCAGCACTCCCAGCGCCTCGGACAGCTCACCCGCCTGCTCCAGGTCCTGGCTGCGGGCCAGGGCCAGCGGGGCCACCACCCGGCTGCCGATGCGCTTGGCGTGCGGCGCGGCGGCGGCTAGGTGATGCCGCGCCGCACCGGCGTCGCCCCGGTGGAAGGAGATCACCGCGGCGACGCCGTGATCACAGCAGGCCACGCCGGGATCCTTGCTGACTTCCTGGACGACGCCGACCTCGGCCAGGGCGTCATCCCAGCGGCCGGTATGGAAGAGCAGCTGGCCCAGGCAGCTTTGAGCCTGGGCGTGCCGGACCATCAGGCCGGCCCGGTCTGCGAGCTGCTGGGCTTGGCGGGCCGCGGCGAATGCCCCCTCATACTGGTCGAGATCGCCCAGCGTGACCGCTTTGTTGACCTGAAGCAGCAACCGCAGGTCGGTAAGGGCGGCTCGGCCTGGGTCACTGTCAGGGCCCGGTCGAACAACGTCAGGGCGTCGGCCGTCCGGCCCTGGTTCACCGCCGCGTGAATCAGGACGTGCAGGGCCCAGGCGATCGCCCAGTGGTCGGCGGCGTCGGTCGCCTCGGCCAGGGCCGCGTCAGCGACCTGGCCGGCCATCTCGATCTGGCCCAGGTGGCGGTGCGTCCGTGCGATGGCCACCAGCAGCCGGGCCCGGTTGCCGGCCAGATTCCGGGTAGGGCCAGGGCCTGGTTGAGCGCGCTCAGCGACTCTGAGAACCGGCCGGCCATCGTCCGGCACTGAGCCAGCGTCCAGTGCAGGTCGACCAGGAGATCAGGATCGTCGGTTGCCGCGAGCCCGCGCTGGGCTACCTGCTCGGCCTGGGCCGCGTCCCCGATCCGGTAGAGCGTCTCGGCGAACAGGCAGAGCAGGCAAACATGCTGAGCGGAATCAGCTGGTGATCTCGTGACGGCGTATCCGAGAAGTTCCGCGGCGGCCCGGGGAGCCTGACCGGCCAGTAGCGGTGCCGTGCGGTCCAGCCAGCGCAGCATCCATTGGTCCATCGGTTCGGCCATGTCGGCTGGACCGCGGACTGCCTGGAGCAGCTGCCTGGCTACCCGGTCGGCGGGCGCGCCCGCCTGCGCCAGAGCCCGGCCCGCCTCGCGATGCCACGCGGCCCGCACGGGCGCCGGGATCTCGTCATACAGGGCCGCGCGGATCAGCGGATGCCGGAACCCGAGACCGTTACCTGACTCCGCCAGTACGCCAGCCGCACGGGCCTCCTCCAGGGCCGAGACCAGGTCCGACACGCCCCGCCCCAGCACGGCGGCCAGGTCCGGAACGGCGAAGTCCACACCTAGCAGCGCGGCCGCGCGTAGCACCTCACGCACCCAGGCCGGCACAAAGCCGAGCCGGTCAGCAATCGCCGCGGACAGGGACTCGGGTGCGTGCCCGCTGGTCAGCCCCGCTATTCCCGTGTCCGAGACGCTCAGGCCGGAGCTGCGAGCCAGTGCGCCCACCAGCTCCGTCAGATAGAGCGGGTTACCTGCGGCGCCACCGGCAAGGTACTTGAGCTTGTCGTCAGGCTGGCCGCCAGCCAGGGCGCCGACCAGCTCCGTCACTGACTCCTCAGGGAGCGCGCCGAGCTGGAATCGCGCGGTGAGGTCGGCCGTGTGCCGCAGGGCCAGCAGGTCTTCCCGCTGCGGCACCGGCCGCATCATGCCGACCAGCAGCAGCGGCAGGTGCCGGGCCGATCGGGACAGGCGCTCCCATAGCATGACAGTGGCCTGGTCGGCCCACTGGAGGTCGTCCACGACCAGGACCATCGGCCGCACGGCGCACAGCTCGCTGACGAGCGCGAGCAGCTGTTCGGCCAGCGCGGTGGGCACGTCCTCGCCGCGCCCGGACGCGACCTCGCCTCGCAGCAGCGCGACGATAGTTTCCTGCCGCGGGTTGGCCGAAGGCTCACGGGTGCGCAATCCATCGAGGAAAGGTGACAGGGG
>CAVRFX010000008.1:0-223200 GCA_963720645.1 uncultured Actinomycetes bacterium
GGCAGGCATCCTCAAGGTACGTGAGTCGTGGGCTCAAGACGAAGGCTGCGGCGCGGTTGATTCCCTGCACGTTCATTGGCAAGCATCTGCGGTTCAGCGATGACGATATCGCCGAGATCATGAAGGCTGGGACTCGCCAGCCCATCACATTGCGCGAGCGCCGCGCGAGCCGCTGAAACAACCCGAGGCCGCTACCGGCACTGGCCACCGCCGGTCACCTGCGGTAGTGCCTGACCCGGCCGCCGACGTCCGGAGGGCCGACGGTCAGCTCGACGAGAGACATTACCCCGGAGGACGGTATGGCGTACGCGGAGAAGCGGGGGAGAAGCGCGAAGCCGTGGCGAGTGAAGTACAAGCTGCCCAGCGGCATCGAGACCAGCGAGTCCGGGTTCGAGACCAAGGCCGCCGCGCTCACCTGGGGACGCGACCAGGAGGCCAGGATCCGCGAAGGCCGGTGGACCGACCCGAACGCGGGGAAGATCACGGTCAGCGAGTGGATCGACCGGTGGATGACCTTGCAGGATGTCGGGCTCAGCACCGTGGAGACCCGCGAGTACCTGATCCGCCGGTTCATCCACCCGTCCTTCGGCGCCAGCGAGCTGGGCTCGCTCACCACCGAGGACATCACCCGGTGGGAGAACTCCATCCCCGCCCGGACCGGCGTCTCCCGGCGCGTGGCCCGTGACGCCCGGGCCGTGCTATGCACGATGCTGGGCGACGCGGCCGCGGCCAAGCCGCCGCTGATCCCATACAACCCCGCGATAAGGCCCCGCAACCGCGGCCGGCGGACCGGCCGCAAGCTGGACCGCGGCCCGCAGCGGGTGTGGGCCACACCGCTGCAGGCGTTACTGGTCGCCGAGCGGGCCGCGCTGCTGTCGGGCCGGGACGAGGACTTCACCATGGTCGTCACGATTGCCTATACCGGCCTGCGCTGGGGCGAGACGATCGGCCTCGAACGCGACTACGTCCACGACGACGAGATCCACGTCGAGTGGCAGCTCCGCGAGATCAGGAGCACGTTCCACCGGCTCCCGCCGAAGGACGACTCCTACCGCAGCCCCAACTGGGAACCCTGCCTGCCCGTCGACCTCCCGCCGTTCCTGGCCGGGCTGCTGGCCCGCCAGATCAAGGCCCAGCCCCGCGCACGGTGCGCCTGCGCCGCCCAGCACGGCGGCAGCGGGCAGTACGTGTTCCTCGGCCCGGACGGCGGCCACCCCCGGCGCAGCAACTACGCCCGCCGCGTGTTCCGCCCCGCCTGCGACGGCCGGTACCAGCCGCAGCCCGGCAAGCCGCCCCGGCTCACCATCGTGGACGCCTCCGCGTGGCCGGGCATCCCGATCACCACCTGGGCGCCCGCCCCGCCCGGCGACGCCGCGTTCACGCGGCCCGGGGCCGGGGCATCCGGCCGATCCCCGAGGACATCCCGGTCGCCTGCTGGCTCCCGGTCAAGTACGGCCTGAACCCGCACGGCATGAGGCACGGCCACAAGACCTGGATGGCCGAAGATGGCATCCCGGAGATCCTCGCCGAGCAGCGCCTCGGCCACGAGGTGCCCGGCATGCGCGGCCTCTACGCCCACACTTCCGACCGGATGCGCGAGGACCTCAAGCACGCCCTCCAGGCCCGCTGGGAGGACTCGCTCCGCGAACGGGCCGCCCTCCACGAGCACTCACCCGTCCCGCTGCTCGACGAACTCCTGGCGCCCTTTCGCGCCGCCAGCACCGGACGCAATGACACCACGAGACACCCAGCCGGACACGCCCAGCACCGGGAGGCAGGGAGAAGATGATCTCCCAAATTCCTCCCAACCAAGCCGAAAACCCCAGCCCGGGAAGTAGGCTGGGGCCCAAGGAAAGAGCTTCTGACCTGGTCAGAGACCAGATCCCAGAGGTGGAGCTGAGGGGATTCGAACCCCTGACCCCCTCGATGCGAACGAGGTGCGCTACCGGACTGCGCTACAGCCCCTGGAACGCGTGTCAGCCTAGCAAAGACTCAGGCCTCCCCGTACGCCCAGCGCTTCCGGCCCTCATGGTCGGTCCCGGTCCCCGCCCGGCTGGCTGTGGCAGGGCCGCGATCAGGATCGCGGTCAATACCTGCCACATAAGCGCCCCCTATTGAACGTGATCATGAGAGGACGGGGGGAGGACCGCTGCGCAAGGGCGCTTCAAAGCCTGGCGCGGCGACGGGCCGGTCGGGTCGCGAGGCACCGGCTGAGTCGGGCCACGGCGGGATCGGCCGCGACGGGACGAGTCGGGGAAGCTCACGACGGGACCGGCCGCTACGGCCGGTCGGGACAGGTCGGGTCGCGAGGGACGGGCTGGGTCGGGCCACGGCGCGACCGGCCACGACGGGTCGGTCAGTCGCCTACGGCGCGGTTGGCGGCGTCGGTGTACTGGTCGTAGAGCTGGTCGCCGACGCGCTCGGAGATGTCGATGATCTCGGCGGAGTAGGCGACGATCTCCACGACCGGCTCGGCCTGCTCCGCCACGTCCGGCGCCTCGGGCTTGCTCACCACGCGCTCGAGAACCTCGGCGGTCACCGGAGCGGCCTCGCGCCCGGACCCCGCCTCGCGCCGGGACCCGGCCTGGCGTCCAGCCTCGGACCGCGAGCGGCGCGGCTGGGCAGCGTGGGCCACCTTGCCCGCCCGCTCACGGTCGCTGCGCGCGGCCTCACGCAGCAGCAACACGAAGCCGCCCAGCATCACGGCAGGCGGGATCACGACCCAGATGGCGGCGACGTGCGCCACGGCGATCACGAACGCGATCAGCGTCAGGGCTATGAGCGTGCCGAGCATGCGGCGGCGGGCCTTGAGGATGTTGGCGTGCCGCTCGGCGGCGTCATCCTCGGTCCAGGTGATCTCTTCCTCGATCGTGACCTCACGCTCCGTCACCGTCGGCTGGGACGACTTCTGGCCCCGGATCTTGGGCATGGCCTCGGTCTCGTAGACCTCGGCGTGCATCTCGAAGTGCTCGGTGACCTCGTAGCGGCGGCGGCGGCCCGGGCGGAGCCAGCGGGGCATGAGGACCCCGGCCCAGATGGCCACGATCGCGAAGTAGAGGATGGCGCTGCTCACCGCGTCACCCCCGGGGCCCCGCCCGAGCCGGGAGCCACGCCGGCAGCCGAGCCGAGAGCCACGCCGGCAGCCGAGCCGAGAGCCACGCCGAGAGCCGGCCGGCCCGCATCAGCCCGGCACGGGGCCACGCACTGCCTGAAGGCACGCATGGATAGCCGCGTGGCGGGCTTGCTCACGTCACGCACGGTATGGGTCAGCGCTGGGGATGAACAGTATTAGACGCGGTGTGTCGTGAGATCACGAGTCAGATTAGGAACTCCCGGCCCCGGGAGCCCCCCAGGACCCCCCCGGAAGCCCCAATCGAGCCCCAAGAGCGGCCCGAAAGCAGCCCCGAAAGCAGCCCCGGGATCAGCCTGCCCCGGCCCTCCGCGCCGACAACTCGTTGCGCCACCGGGGCAGCAGCCCACCCGACACATCCTCGACCGTCAGCGCGTAGCAGAGGTGATCCCGCCAGGACCCGTCGATGTGCAGGTAGCGGCGCCGCAGCCCTTCCTCGCGGAACCCGAGCTTCTCCACGACCCGCCGGGACGCCTGGTTCTCCGGCCGGATGCTGGCCTCCACGCGATGCAACCCGACCACGAAGAAACAATGGTCCAGCGCCATCGCCAGCGCCGTCGGGGTCACATTGCGCCCCGCGAACACCTCGTCGATCCAGTACCCGACCTGGGCGGTCCGCGCGGACCCCCAGACGATGCTGCCCACGGTCAGCTGCCCGGCGAACTGGCCGCCGTAGGTGATCACCCAGGGCAGGGCCAGGCCCTGGCGGGCCTCCCGGCGCATGGTCCGGGCCATCGACAGGTACGGGCTGATCGTGGAGCGGTACAGCGGGGTCTCGGGGTTGGTGGGCTCCCAGGGCCGTAGCCAGTCGGCGTTCCGCACCCGGGCGTCCCGCCAGGTCGTCGCATCCCGGGCCCGCACCGGCCGCAGCGCGATCGGCGCGTCCAGGAGAGCCGGCTCCACGATCGTGACTGGCCAGCCGCGCATTCGTCCCACGTGGCCCATCATTCCCCCGTTTGCGATCAGAACGCTACGCGGACACCCGATCAAAACACCGCTGTAACGCAATGAACCCAGCTACCGGTCCCGGCGGCTATGCCCGGTGATGCCCGGCCGCCACCTGGTCAATCACCCGAAGCGCGGGTGATCTCCGCCCCGTGCCTGGTCAACGGCGTGGGTGAGCACGGGGGTGAGCACCCGCATGCCATCTTTCACCCCGCCGCTCGAGCCCGGGAGGTTAACGATGAGGACGTCACCGGCCAGGCCCGCCAGGCCGCGGGACAGCATGGCCGCGGGGATCCCGGCCGCGACCCCCGCGGCCCGGATCGATTCCGCTATGCCGGGTATCTCCCGGTCTATGACCTTCCGGGTCATTTCCGGGGTGAGATCGCCGGGGGTGAGGCCCGTGCCGCCGGTTGTCACGATCACCTTGTAGCCGGAGGCCACCCCATCCAGCAGGGCCTGCTCGACCGGGTCACCGTCCGGGACCACCAGGGCGTCCACCGCGCAGCCGGCCTCGGCCAGCAGGCCGGCCAGCACCGGCCCGGACTTGTCCTCGTACACCCCGGCCGAGGCCCGGTTCGACACCGTGATGGCCAGCGCCCGGATCACCGGGCCGCGGGTCACCCCGCCGTCGGTCGCGGCACTCCAGGCGTCGCTCATGGCCGCCGCCACCTCCTCATGACCGGGACCACGGGCCGGTCTTGCCGCCGGTCTTCTCGTCCACCCGCACGTCCGTGATCACCGCCGCCGGGTCCACCGCCTTGATCATGTCGATCAGCGCCAGCGCGGCCACGGTCACCGACGTCAGCGCCTCCATCTCGACCCCGGTCCGGTCCGCGGTCCGCGCCGTCGCCGTGATCGACACCCCGTCGTCGTCCACGGACAGCTCGACCGTGACCGCGTGCAGCCCGATGGGGTGGCACAGCGGGATCAGGTCCGGGGTCTTCTTCGCGCCCTGGATTCCGGCGATCCGCGCCACCGCTACCGCATCGCCCTTCGGGACCTCACCCGCCCGAAGCGCCCTAACGGCTTTACCGGACAGCAGCACGCGGCCGGACGCGCGAGCCTGCCGGGCGGTCACGTCCTTGCCGGACACGTTGACCATCCGGGCATGCCCGGACGAGTCGAGATGCGAGAGCCGGGGGACGTCCGGCGTGCCCAGCCCATCCTCGAACTGGCCACCCTCAGCGCTGGCACCGGTCATGGCAGGCACATTACGTTGACGCCCTGGCCGGCCTCCAGCCGGGTGACCTCCTCCGGCACGATGATCAGCGCGTTGGCCTGGGCGAGCGCGCCGAGCTGGTGGGAGGACTGCCCGGTCAGCGGGACGACCGTCTCCCGGGCGTCATCCAGCACGCCGCGCAGGTAGGACCGGCGGCCCCCCGGGGACCGCACGCCCTCGGTGAGGGCCGCCTCCACGAACGGTTTTCGTTGCGGAGAATAGTTTTTCAGGGCATCGAGCGCGGGCTGCACGAACAGGACGAACGACACGTACGCGCTGACGGGGTTGCCGGGCAGCGTGAAGATCGGGGTCCGGTCCGGGCCGAGCGCACCGAAACCCTGGGGCATCCCGGGCTGCATGGCGACCTTGCGGAACGTGATCGTGCCCAGCTTCGACAGGGCGGCCTTGACCACGTCGTGCTCGCCGCCCATGCTCACCCCGCCGCTGGTGATCAGCAGGTCGGCGTCGGCGAGCAGGCCTTCCAGCGTGCTGAGCACCACGGCCGGGTCGTCGCGCAGCCGGTGCCGGCGGACGGTCGCGCCGCCCCGGCGGGCCGCCGCGGCCAGCATGAAGCTGTTCGACTCCCAGATCTGGCCGGGGATCAGGGGCGTGCCGGGCTCGACCAGCTCGTTGCCGGTCGAGATCACCGCGACCCGGGGTGGGGTGCGGGCCAGCACCTCGCCCTGGCCGGAGGCGGCCAGCAGGGCCAGCTGCACCGGGCCGATCAGGGTCCCCTCCGGGAGCAGGACGGTGCCCCTGGCCACGTCGTCGCCGCGGTGGCGGACGGCGTGATCCCGGTCGGGAGCGCGGCGGATGACCACGGTCGTGGTGCCCGCGTCGGTCCACTCCACCGGGACCACGGCGTCGGCGCCCTCGGGCAGCCGGGCGCCGGTCATGATCTGCAGGCAGGCCCCGGCCTCGACCCAGTAGTCGCCGGTGTCGCCCGCCGCGATCTCACCGCGGACCGGCAGCGTGACCGGGGTGTCGGCGCTGGCCCCGGCCAGGTCGGCGGCCCGGACCGCGTAGCCGTCCATGGCCGAGTTGTCGAACGACGGCAGCGGCGTGCTGGCCGTGACGTGCTCGGCCAGCACGCTCCCGTGCGCGCCCGCCAGCGGGACCCAGACCGGCTCGACCGGGCGGATGGCCGCGAGCACGTCGGCCAGGTGCTGCTCCACCGGGACCAGCGGCGGGTCGGCGTGCGACCCGCACGGCTCCTGGTGGGTCACGGCAGGTTGTCGAGGTACTTGCGGAGCCAGGGCACGAACTCCGGGGCCACGTCGGGCCGCTCGACCGCGAACTGGATCAGGGTGCGCAGGTAGTTGACCTTGTTGCCGGTGTCGTAGCGGCGGCCGCGGAACAGCACGCCGTACACGCCGCCGCCGTCGGACGGGTCCATCCCGGCCAGGGTCTTCAGCGCGTCGGTGAGCTGGATCTCGCCGCCACGGCCCGGCGGGGTCTCCTCCAGCACCCCGAACACCGCCGGGTCACACACGTAACGGCCGATGATGATCCAGTTGCTGGGCGCGTCCTGCGGGGCCGGCTTCTCCACCAGGTCGGTGATCCGGACCACGTCGTCCTCGTCGGTCGCCTCGATCGCGGCGGTCCCGTAGCTGGACACCTGGTCCCACTCGACCTCCATCAGCGCCACGACCGATCCGCCGCGCTGCTCCCGGACCTGGAGCATCCGCTGCAGCAGCCGGTCGTCCGGGTGGATGAAGTCGTCGCCGAGGAGCACCGCGAACGCTTCGCGGCCGACGTGCTTGGCCGCGCAGGACACGGCGTGGCCGAGGCCCTTCGGGTCGCCCTGGCGGACGTAGTGCACGGTGGCGAGCTCGTAGGGCTCGCGGATGAGGGCCAGCCCCTCCTCGTCGCCCTTGGCGATGAGGGCTTCCTCGAGCTCGAAGTTGCGGTCGAAGTGATCCTCGATCGACCGCTTGCTCCGCCCCGTGATCATCAGGACGTCGTTGAGCCCGGCGGTGACCGCCTCCTCCACCACGTACTGGATGGCGGGCTTGTCCACCACGGGCAGCATTTCCTTGGGGGTGGCCTTGGTGGCAGGCAGGAACCGGGTTCCCAGGCCAGCCGCAGGCACAACCGCCTTCGTGACCTTCGTCGCGATACTGTCAGGCATCTTCGTACCCTAGTAGGCCGGGGCAGCTGGCATGGTCCTGGCCCGCGTCCCGGCGGGCCGCAAATGGCAATCTCACAGTAACCTCGCAGCGTGAACGCCCATGAGGTTCCAGTTCCCGCCGGCAGTGCGCTTAACCAGGAGAAGGCGGCGCTGCGGGCCCGGCTGCTGGCCGCCCGGCGGCAGTTCACCCCGGCCGGGCGGGCCGGGGCCGGGCGGGACATCCGGGACGCGATCCTGTCGATGCCGCAGACCCAGATGGCCGGCACGGTCGCCGCGTACTACTCGATCGGCACCGAGCCGGACACCCACGGGCTGCTGTTCGCGCTGTGGAAGCGGGGCAGCTACGTGCTGCTGCCCATCCTGCTGCCCGGCGGCGACCTGGACTGGGCCTCCTACGAGGGCCCGGATTCGCTGCAGCCCGGGCCGCGGGGCCTGCACGAGCCGGGCGAGCCGCCGCGCGGGACCGGGGCGATCTGCAGCGCTGACCTGGTGCTGGTGCCCGCGGTCGCGGTCGACCACTCCGGGATGCGGCTCGGCCGCGGCGGCGGCAGCTACGACCGGGCCCTGGCCCGGGTCGGAACACCGGTGCCCACCGTGGCGTTGCTGTACGACAGCGAGTTCCTCCCGCACGTGCCCGCGGGGCAGCATGACCAGCGGGTTCGCATGATCGCCCGGCCTTCCTCGGGGGTCACGCGGCTGCCCCGGTCATGATCGGGGCAGCGCGGGAAATGAGCTACCATTTAGCAGTCGTGGACGGGGAGTGCTAAGGACTGCCCCTCAGGCCACCGGAGGAGACGCTGTGCCGACCTACCAGTACACCTGCACTGAATGCGGCGAGCAGGTCGAGGTCGTGCAGAAGTTCACCGATGACCCGCTGACCGTGTGCACCAACT
This sequence comes from uncultured Actinomycetes bacterium, assembly GCA_963720645.1. GTDB lineage: Bacteria > Actinomycetota > Actinomycetes > Streptosporangiales > Streptosporangiaceae > RYN-230. The sequence goes on from CAVRFX010000008.1 coordinate 8,319, forward strand.
GCGGGGGCAGGCTGCGCAAGGTGTTCTCGCCCGTGGGCATCGTGTTCAAGGGGTCAGGTTTCTACCGCACCGACAGCCGGAAGGCCTCGTCCGGCGACGGTCCGGCCAAGAAGGACAAGGAGACGGCCGGTTCGGCGTCGTCAGACTCGTCCTCCGGGTCGTCCAAGGACTCCGCGTCGTCGGGGTCCGGTCCGGATTCGTCGTCCTCGTCGTCGTCCTCGTCCGGCTCGGGATCCGGGTCCGGCTCGTCCGGCTCGCCGGGCTCGTCGTCGTCCGGCTCGGGTTCCGGCTCGGGGTCCGGCTCCGGCTCCGGGGCTTCGGGCAAAAAGGGCAGCAAGAGCTCGGCGCCGGCCGCGTAGGCCGCAGCCGCTCGCTACCCTGTGCGCGTGAGTCAACCCGCAGACGTCGTGAACCATCCTTCTGAGGTCGGCAGCGCCGGGGCCCGCCTGCCCAACCTGGCCCGCGCCGACATCGGCGTGATCGGCGGATCCGGGTTCTACGAGTTCCTGGAATCCGCCGACGAGGTCAGCGTGGACACCCCGTACGGCGTGCCCAGCGACCCGATCGTTACCGGCGAGGTGGGCGGCCGCAAGGTGGCGTTCGTGCCCCGGCACGGCCGCGACCACCGCTTCCCCCCGCACAAGATCCCGTACCGGGCCAACCTGTGGGCGCTGCGCTCGCTCGGCGTCCGCCAGATCGTGGCCCCGACCGCGGTGGGCTCGCTGAACCCCGCCCATGGTCCCGGCCGGCTGGCCATCCCGGACCAGATCGTGGACCGGACCACGGGCCGCAGCCAGACCTTCTACGAGGAGCGGGGCGCGGTGCACATCCCGTTCGCCGACCCCTACTGCCCGGCCGGCCGGGCCCGCGCCATCGAGGCCGCCCGGGCCGCGGGCTGGGACCTGGCCGAGTCCGGGACGCTGGTCGTGATCGACGGGCCGCGGTTCTCGACCCGGGCCGAGTCGCGGTGGTACGCGGCCCAGGGCTGGTCCCTGATCGGGATGACCGGCCACCCCGAGGCGGTGCTGGCCCGCGAGCTGGCCCTCTGCTACACGGCCGTGGCGCTGGTCACCGACACCGACGCCGGGGTGGAAGAAGGCGAGGGCGTCACCCAGGAAGAGGTGTTCAAGGTCTTCGCGAGCAACGTGGCCCGGCTGCGTGAGCTGGTCATCGACGTCATCGCGAACCTGCCGGCCGAGCGGACCTGCCCCTGCTCGCACGTCCTGGACGGCATCGAGCTCCCGATCCAGCTGCCGTAGTTCGTGTCCGGCGGCCGCTGGTCTTCGTTATCTATCCGGGGGTCAGTCGAGGTCGCCGTGCTCGATCCGGGCCAGCCGCCGCTGCCGGACCAGCTGGTCGAACTCGTGCTCCACGGTCACGTCGCCCGGGGTCAGCGCGGCGAAGATCCCGGTAATGTCGCGCATGCTGATCACGCCGAGCAGTTCGCCGTCCTGCACCACCGGCAGGTGCCTGATCCAGCGGGCCGCCATCTCCCGGGCCGCCTCGTGCAGCGGCATGTCCGGCGGCACGGTGAACACCTCCGTGGTCATCGCCTCGTCCACCGTGCTCATCTCCGGATCGGCGCCGAGGGCGACCGCCCGCAGCAGGTCCCGCTCGGTGATGATCCCGGCGAGCCGCCCGTGCTCGGAAATCAGCAGCGACCCGGTCTGCTGCCGCCACATCCGCTCGGCCGCGGCGCGCAGCGTGTCGGAGGCCGTTTCCGTGATGGTGGCCTGGGTCATGACGTCTCGTACCCGCACGGGGTGCGCTCCTTGTTCGCGTGCCTGGCTGTCAGGGGTTGCGTACACACTACGGTCGCCGGACCGCGCCCGGCCGCCCGGTCCGGTGGGGTATGCCGGGGCGTGCCGGGCTGGCAGGCCCGGTGCCGTTCCGGGCGGGTGCTGTCCCGGGCGGGTGCCGTGCCGGACGGGCCGGTGCCGCCGCCTGCCGCGCGCCGGTGCCGTCCGGCCGGTGCCGCGCCTGCCGGTGCCGTGCCGGCCGGTGCCGTGCCTGCCGGGCCGGTCAGGACTGCCCGGTCCGCCGGGCAACCGGCTACGCTAGATCGCGCCTGTGCTGTGGCGGCCGGCCGCCGCGGCCCCGGCTGGCCCCGATAGCTCAGCGGATAGAGCAACTGCCTCCTAAGCAGTAGGTCGCGCGTTCGAGTCGCGCTCGGGGCGCTACCAGGGAAAACGTCCTCCGGGGTCGCGTGCACAGCGGTGGGTGAGCAACTAACCGTGCCGGGCGCGATTCGCGGGCTGTGAATGTCACAGGATCTCGGTACGGTGGTGCCATGACTGCATACCCAGCCGGTGATCCAGGCCCGTACGAGGTGATCCACCTGGGCGGTGAGGCGGCCGCGATCGTGCCGCTTGGGGAGCTGCGGCAGCTCCAGGCGGTGCAGCGTCATGCGTCGCCGGAGCTTTTGGAGGAGGCCGAGGTCGAAGCCACGCTGGCGGCGCATCGGGAGTGGGTGGCGGCCGGGCGGCCCGGGGCCGTCTCGCATGAAGAGGCGATGGCCGAGCTGCTCCGCGAGCAGTGAGGATCGAGTGGTCTCCTGCGGCGCGGGTCTCGGCGCGGCGCTTCATGGAGGATCAGGACGGGATGCGCGCGATCGGTGCAGCGGTGGCGGCGCTCGTCTTAGATCCCTACCCTCCGGAGGGTTTTCACCGGGGTGAGTATCACCGTTTGCGTGTGGGCCGGTTCAGAGTTGTCTATGTCGTTGACGATGATCTGATTACGGTGGAGCGTGTTGACCGGGTTGGATGATTTGGCGGGACTTCGGCAGCGCCTATGGAGGCGTTCCGGTGCCTACCATTGTCGCCATGTATCCGTGATTTCCCAGCGTCCTAGACTCAGGCCAGAGCTTGGCAGCGCACATCTGATCCGGTGTCAGCGCGCCCTGCGTCAGTTGGGCTGCCTCCTCCTCGACTCGCCTTCGCCACCCATCACTAGGTCGCCTCGCCATGCGCGCATCATAGGCTCACGTGCCGAAATGAGTGTGCGAGGTCGCCCGGGGGAAGATCGTTTAGACAGCAACTGCGCCTTTGGCGGTTTTCGCTCGCTGGTGACGTGCGTCGTTGCTGGTCTGCACAGCGCTGGGGCGGTTGTGCCTCCTAAGCAGTAGGTCGCGCGTTCGAGTCGCGCTCGGGGCGCTTAGCTTCCCTTGCCGGTCAGGCCCGGTTTTGGCTTCTGCAATGATCTTCAGGAGGCTGCTTCCGGGGCTAGTCTTCTTTCCCGAAGTCCTCGTCGTCTTCCGGGAAGTCCTCGAACTGCGGCATTGGCAGCCGGAGTGCCTGCGACCGCCGCACCGCGGCGGTGAAGATCAGCCCGGTCGCCACAATCGCGAGTTCCGTCGCGTAGGAGAAGAACCAGATGCCGGGCCGCACGTGGGCGCCAACGGCACCCAGCCAGCTGAGCAGGCCAAGGCCGAGCGTGACAGCCTGAATCGATATCGCGGTCTGTACCACCTGACGTGCATGGTCCGTCAGGCCGCCCGTGAACGCCACGAGGATGACCGACACTATCGGCAGCAGGAAGATGCCGCCAGCGACGAATTGCGGCGCCACAGCCGCTGCCCGGAGCCCGAAGGTCGTTACGGGGACTGGACCGGGGACTGGACCGGGAGCGGTGATGGGGGGAGTGCCGGGCTCGCCAAACAGCTGCCATGCGCTGATAAGCAGGCCGATGGCCGTGAGGACGAGCAGCGTCCAGGCGATTGGCTCGCGGAGGCGGCGCGCGCTGTCCCATTCCTCCGCAGTTTCTGACGGCGCCTCTTCGCGCCGCTGATCATCCATGCCTAACCTCATTTCGAAGGAAATGCACAAGACACGCTAGCCGCCTTTGGCGAAGAATGCGTTCGCTAATGATGCTGTCAGTGGCGCGGCCGCCGTGCGGAGCCGTACCGGCGCTGTAGGGCTGAAATCCAGGTGATCGGCAACATGGAAATCGGTGCTGATCACGAACTTCAACCCCCGTAACTCGAGCCGTCCTGATGTCATCGGAGGGGAGATCGATCGTTCGGGACGTAAGCCTATTCTCAGGTTGGTGCCCGTCGCGGCACGGGTGCAGAGCAGTTCAGGGCCGAATCGCCAGCTCCGAGCATGGCTGCCCGCGCTGGGCAAAACCGGGCTCCAGAGCCGCAGATCAATCCCGCCCACAGCACGCGGGCGGGTCTTGCCCAAGGCCATCTACCTCGCCGCACGCGAAGTGTCAGTAGCTCAGCTGCTCATCCCAGTCGGTTCCGCGCCCCTCCGGGGTGAGGTCGAACAGGTTCCACAGCGGCTCAAGGGTGCCGACGTGGCGGGGGCCTTGCCCGGGATCGAAGGGCGCGTAGAACAGTTCCGAGCCCCAGAAGTGGCGGATCGTGTTCCCGTCACGGTGGAACACGTTCAGCATCGGCTGCTGCTCCCCGTCGGGGGTCTCGGCCAGGTAGTCACGGTTATAGGTGGTTCCGGCCGAGGACAACAGGCGCAGGTGCCGCCAGCCGCGTTCGGCGGCGAATGTGACGATGCGCTCGATGGGCGCCTTTCCGGCGACCGCGAGATTGGTGTGCTGGGCGGCGTGCTCGGCGGCGCCGTCGAGCTGGTCGAGCAGCGCCGTGCACGACGGGCATGGGCCCTGAGCCAGCGGCAGCAGCGCGGTTTGCCCGTCTGCCGGGCCGGGCCGGGCGTCCTCCGAATCGCGCGGGAACATCATGCTGTAGATCACCAGCGAGTCCTTGCCCGGTGCGAACAGCTCTGACAGCCGCACCTCGGCCGGCCCGCCGTCCGGTCCTTGGCCGTGAAAGACGTAGTCCTGCGGCACAAGCCCGCCAGGGGGCAACCGGCGCCTGGCGGCAGCTACCGCCTCCATGGCGCGGCGCAACTCTATTTCCTGCTCCAGCAGCCGGTTCCGGGCGGCCCGGTACTCGGCTGACTCTCCGGGAAACGCGATGGCCATCGGACCTCCTCGGGAACTCGCCTACACCCGTACGCTAAGCCAGGCAAGGCAGGAATCAGTGACGATCCGTGTGGGCGTATCCAGGATGGGCTCGCTCCCAGGCTAAGTGGTGCGTCGTTTTCGAGCAGTGCCCGGAGACGGAGGGCATCTCCTCTTTCGTGGAGATGGCCGTGCTGAAACGGACGATGTCGGGCATGGCGAGCAGGGTGCCAGCGATGCGGTGGAAGTCCGCGCTATCACGTGCGACGACTTTGGCCAGCAGGTCGGAATCTCCCGTGACGGCGTGAATCTCGATTACCTCGGGAATGCCGCGAAGCGCGTCAATGGCACGCTGGCCCGTGGCCTGGCTTAGCGAGACGGACACGAAAGCCGTGAGGCTCCGGCCCAGGGACGCCGGGTCGAGGTGGCGACTGAAATCACGCAGTGCACCCGAGGCGCGCATCTGCTGCAGCCGGGCCTGCACCGTGTTAACGCCTCTGTTGCGCAGCAGGATTTGCCGCTGCGCGCTGATCGCATGAGCCTGACCTCTTCTGCGGTCACCGCCGCCCACGCTGCCACTTCTGCGGCTGACGCGCCTTCGCCAGCCGCTTTGCGGCACACGATGATCGAAGACGTCGCAGGGATCATGACGGGTGCGTTCCTGGCGTCCGCCGAACTGTTCCTGATCAACACCGGCGGCGTCATCACCGGCGGCAGCGGGTCAGAACGATTTCCCATCAGGGTTAAATCGGGGTTCTCCCCTATGGCATGGGGCTGGCTCGTGCCGTCAGACTGGCTCATGCAGCTAGTCAATGACACGGTGGCGCCAACCGCCGGGTACTCATCGCGACGGCGCTGCGCCTAGCCCTGTAAACGGACAGGCCATCTGTCTCGGATATCGGAAGTGATCTGCAGAGAAAGCCGGCACCGCCATGCATGAAGACAACGAGGGCCGCCTTGACGCGGCCGAGCAGCTCGCCGAACACAACCCCCACACCGCCGCCGAAGCCTTCTCAGCCATCGCCTGCGACCAAGAAGCTGGTGACGAGGTGCGGCTGTCCGCCGCCGAGCAGCTCGCCGCCGTTGACCCCCAGGCCGCCGTCAAAGCATTCTCCGCTATCGCTCGCGACCAAGAAGCTGGTGACGAGGTGCGGCTGTCTGCCGCCGAGGGGCTCGCCGCCGTCGCCCCGCAGGCTGCGGCTCCGGCCTGCCTGGCCATCGCCTGCGACCGGGAGGTCGGTGACGAGGTGCGCCTGTCCGCCGCCGAGCAGCTCGCTGCGGTTGACCCGCGCGCTGCCGCCCCGGCCTGCCTGGCCATAGCCCGAGACGAAGAGGTCGGTGACGAGGTGCGCCTGTCCGCTGCGCAGCTCGCGGCCCTCGACCCTAGCGCTTGAACCCGCAGTTACCGGCCGGTCGCCAGCCGAGCTGGCGCAATGTGACTGCTGCATGCGCTGCGGATCCGCGGCCGGATCGGCCGTCGGCGGCCGGATAGCCTGCCGTCGTGAGCGTGATCGACTGGCTGCTCGACGGTGACCCCGCGATCCGCTGGCAGGTGCTGCGGGATCTCATGAACGCGCCGGGCGGCGACGTGGCGGCCGAGCGGGCCCGGGTGGAGCACGATGGCTGGGGTGCGCGCCTGCTCGCGCTGGAGGATTCCGACGGGCTCTGGGATGGCGGCGCTTGCTTCCCGGCGTCCTTTACCGGCAGTGAACCGGGGCAGCCCTGGACGGCCACGATGCATACGCTGCAGACTCTGCGGGTCCTGGGGCTTGACCCGGCGTCGGAGTCCGCCCGCCGGGCGATCAGGCTCGTTGCGGAGAACGGTCGCTGGGAGCACGCCGGGCAGCGCTACTTCGACGGGGAGGTCGAGCCCTGCATCAACGGCAGGACGATCGAGACCGGTGCGTACTTCGGGGTGGACGTCGGGGCGGTCGTCGCGCGGATCCTCGCCGGGCAGCTCGCTGATGGCGGCTGGAACTGCGAGACCGAGAATGGATCGGTCCGATCTTCCTTCGACACGACGATCAACGTGCTCGACGGCCTGCTCGAGTTCGAGCGCGCGACCGGCGGGTCCGCGAAGGTGCGCACGGCCCGCCGGAGCGGTGAGGAGTACCTGCTTGAGCGCGCCCTGTTCCGCCGCAAGACCACGGGGGCCATCGTCCAGCCGGCGTATCTCGAGTTCGCGTTCCCGTACTACTGGCACTACGACGTGCTGCGTGCCCTCGACTACTTCCGGCGGTCGGGTGCAGACCCGGATCCCCGGATGGCGGAGGCGGCAGCGGTCGTGCAGGGCAAGCGGCAGCCCGACGGCCGGTGGCTGCTCGACCGCGTCCATCCGGGGTGCGTCCACTTCGAGCTCGAAGGCGGCGTGGGCACACCGAGCCGCTGGAACACCCTCCGCGCGCTCAGGGTGCTCAAGTGGTGGGACAGAATCGCCTGACGACCGAACGATGGAGGGCGAGCAGAGTGCGTTCAGGGAGCAACTGCCTTTGGCTGTTCCGCTCCGCGGCGACGTGCGGCGCTGAGGTGCGCCACTAGACCGCCCACAGCAGGCAGAAAGGCTTACTGGCCGGATCGGCGTAGACGCGCCAGTTTGGGCCGGCGCCGTCCAGTCGGGTGGCGCCGATGTCAAGGACGGCCCGTTCCGCCGTGTCCACGTCCTGGACCGTGACGTCGAGGTGGATCTGCTGCGGGTACGCCGGATCCGGCCAGCGTGGCGCGCTGTAGTGCTCCACCTGCTGGAACATCACCGGCTGCGCGCCGTCCTCGCCGATCATGGCGACCCCGTCCGCCTCGTACGTCACCGGCTTGCCGAGCAGCTCCGCGTAGAAGTGGCTCAGCGCCTTCGCGTCGGGGCAGTCGAGCATGACGCCCATCAGGGTGGTCCGCGGATCGTCCGGGTTGAGGCACAGGTCGAACGGGTGGCCGGCCGGGTCGGCCAGCGTGTGCCACCGCTCGTTGCGGCGCAGCAGGGTGGCGCCGAGTTGCTGGGCGCGTTCGGCCGCCGCGTCGATGTCCGGCACCCGGAAGTCGAGATGGGCCTGCTGCGGACGGTCCTGGTCCGGCCAGTGGGGCGGCACGTGGTCGATGGCCTGTTGCAGGCCCATCCGCCAGCCGTCACCGGTGTCGAGCGTGATCCAGTCATCGTCGTCGTTGGGGACGCGTTGCCAGCCGGCTAGCTGCTCGTAGAACGTGGCCAGGTGGTCGATGTCCGGGGCGTCGAGCGCCACAGCCCGCAGTGAGCCGATCGCCCGTGAGTGCGGTTCGGAGGTCATACCCCCGATCCTGCCGATCCCGGGGACGGCCCGCCACCGGAGCACCGGAGCTCCTGGAGGAAGATGACGTCGAAGCGGCGCTGGCGGCACATCGGGAGTGGGTGGCGGCCGGGCGGCCCGGAGCGGTCTCGTACGAGGAGGCGATGGCCGGGCCGCTCCGCCAGCAGTGAGGATGGGGTGGTCTCCTTAATCCTGGCTCAACGATCGGGGCGCCCTCATATGCGTGACGACATCGTTCGCTGGCCGGACCGCCCGGCCAAACCCGGCCGGGTCGCAGTCATCACGGTCTCCTTCAACACGCGTGAGCTCACTGCGCTCTTGTTGTGGTCACTGCGACGGATTCTGGTGTGGGAGTCGCTCGAAGTAATCGTCGTTGACAACGGATCGAAAGACGGATCAGCGGAGCTTTTGGCGAGGATCGCAGCTGCCGGTGGGTGCCGCCTCGTCGCGAATGCGACCAACCGCATGCACGGCCCTGCGCTCACCCAGGCCATGTCCTTCCTGGCCTCATGCGAGTCAGACCTCCCGCAGTGGGTTTGGGTCCTCGATTCCGATGTCGTGATCAGCCGACCCGATGTGCTCAAGCAGGCGCTTGAGAGGGCCGGCGAAACGACGGCCGCGATCGTGGGCGAGTCGTGGTGGGATCAGTGGCACGAGACGAACCGTTTCCTGGCCTACTCCCTCCTGATCGATCCCGTCCGTGTCTGGCGCGACGGAGTCGAGCCCTTCGTCGATGGGGGTGATCCGGTGGCCGATCTGCTCGAGTCGGCCAACGCCGCTGGCGAGGCGCTCGCCGAGTTCTCCTTCGTCAGAGACCGCTATGTGATCCACCGAGGCCGGAGCAGCCTCCTGGGAGTCTGGGAATCAGGCGACACCACGCACCCAGACTATGAGTGGACGCTCGAACATCACGAGCCGCACTTCGGTCTGGTTGACGGTGCCGCCGCGGACCATGAGGAACTGCTGAGAAGGTTTCGCGGCGAAGTCGGATCACTTGATGACCCGAAGGCGATCGCAGCTCTTTCTGGCCGGGCTTGACGGCCGCCGGAGCCCGGGCTGGCGAGTTCGCCAAGGTCACAAGCTTCGGGATACCCGGAGCGCACGCGATCCTGAAGACCGGCAGGCGTGCCCCCAGCGCGCCCGATCGAACGGTGATCATCTCCTGCCAGCTAGTGCGTTCCGAGGCTGGGTGTAAGACGCTGTCAGCCGGCGCTTCGCTGAAGTTGCCACGCTGCCTCGAGTGCATCCTCGATGGCACCAGCGTCGCCTCTGGCGAGATCCGCGACCACCATCATGTGCTTGACGTACCGGGCCGGGACGCTGAAGGTCCCGGGAAACTGCCGCAGCATAGAGTCGCGGTAGTCGAAATCAGCGCGAATCACCACATGCGCGTCGTCAAGTTGCCGCGCCACCAGCCTGCCGTGGTACCGCCACTCAGCCAGCCCTTCTGGCGCGGTGAGGCGGATACCCGCCAAGGCCTCGGCCAGGCGTGCTACGTCACCTATCTCCACGAACGCGGCCCTTCCTGCCTTTCTGTGATCATGCTCTGGGAACATCGTGTCCGTACAGGGCCAGCCTTGAGGTGGTGACGTCGGCCGACGACGCCGCGTAACTCTCCGGTCGTGCCGTCTATCAGTTCCCGCGCGACGTCCAGGTGTCCGGCGTGGCGGGCATACTCCTGCAGCACGTAGGTGAGAATCCACGCCAGCGTTGGCAGGGGCCGGGGATCGTTGTCGCTGAACCGGCCACCGGAGGCGCTGGTATCGGTCAGCTCGGCTGCGCAGGCGATAGCCCGCGTTTGCTTGCCGACGGCGTGAAGTTCGGCGATGAGGCTGGCGGCAGTGTCGCCTGACCCGGCATGCCAGCGCCCGGCCTGGTCTTCGTCCCCGCGTGGATCGGGGAGCTGCTCGGCGCGGAATCCCCAGCGCAGCCACCGGCAAGTTCTCAAGCTCGGCGGTGAGGCCCTTCACGATCCGCTCGACGTTAGCTTTCACCAGGTCGTAGTAGAAACCGACATTACGGCGGAACTCGGCGTTGGCCTGCGAGGTCCCGTCGGTCATCTCCACCACCAGGCCGCGCATGCCCTGCGAGGCGGCGGCCCGCAGCATCAGCGGGATGGACGCCCGGCAGGTGATCAAATGGGTATGCACGCCCATTTGCAGCATCCGCAGCCCGCCCTGCCAGTCGTGCTCCACAACGGCTTGTACCACTGCATGTACCGGTCACCGCCGAAGATGTCGTTAACCAGAACATCGAGGCGGCCGCGCTCGTCATCGATGGCAGCCACCAGGGCGGGCACCTGGCCGGGATTCTCATGGTCAACGACGCGGACGGCGCCCGCCCCGCCAGCCGCTCGGATCAGATCACCGGTTTCCTCGATCGTCTCCGGCCTGCCGAGCTCGGAGGCGCCGGTGGCCCGGCTGCTGCGGCCCGTGGCATAGACGAAGAACCCAGCGCGCGCCAACTCGACGGCAATCGCCCGGCCCGCGCCCCGGGTAGCGCCAGCCACCAAGGCGACCAGCGTCCGTTCGGCTTCACCAGCCACCAGATCAGTAAACACCCCCAAGAGGGCCAGCAACTGCGTCCAGTGGCGGGCCGGTAGCCACGGCAGCGCCAGGCTGCTCGGCCAGGTCACCAGCCTGCTCGGATGGCGGCATCACAGCCACGGTGGCCCAGCACCCACCCCGCCCTGCCATGAGCCAGGCTGAGGAGGGGTGTCAACCAGGGCCACTCAGACCGCCGGGGGCGCCTGGTCAGCGTCCGTGGCAGGGTCGTTGGCGAGCATGGGGACAATAGGCAATTCCGTCTTAATCGTGGGTTAAGGCCGCACTGTCACGCTGGTGCTTAAGCGCGTAGGTTATGAGGGCGGCGTCCGCTTCGGCGGGCTCTCTTAGGTGAGGTCGCGATGTACCAGTCCTACCCGTCCGGCAGCCGGCCCGGGGAGCCGCTGCGGCCTGCTGCTCCTGCGGCGGTGCTGACCGCAGTCAAGCTCATGTGCGCGGGCGCCGCCGTCTTCACCGTCAGCTTGATCATCTCGATCGTCTCGGTGCCCTTCATCGGCCGCAGCGCGGCCACCCTCCGCCTGGCGGGCCGCAGCCAGTCGCTCCCGGTCGTCATCACGGTGGGGATCGTTGGCGGCCTCGTCGTGATCGCTCTGTGGCTGTGGATGGCGCGGGCGAACAGCCGGGGCCGGAATTGGGCGCGCATCCTGTCCACGGTGCTGTTTGGCCTGGCGACGCTGAAGCTGATCGCCGTCTTCAGCGAGCCCAGGATGGTGCTTGGCCTGATCTTCTGGACGCCGACCTGGCTGGTCGGCCTGGCTGCGGTGTGGCTGCTCTGGCGCCCGGACTCCAGCGCATTCTTCAAGCCGCAGGGTGCTGTGCCCAGCCTGCATGAGGTGTGAGCCGCGTACATCTGCGGGCGTGGCGGCCGCCCGGGAGTCTTCCTGCTCCGCGCCCTTGAGTTAGCCCGGAGATTCCTGGCCCTGGGCCGCCGGGAACACGACCAGCCGCTGGCCCCACTTCCGCCGTAGCTGCTGAACCGGGTCCCGGCCCACGATGCGGGCCACCCGGGAACCATCGTGCCTGCCAGTCGCCAGGATTACCTCGTCATAGTCATGACCGGCGGTCTCCGAGCGCACCGCCTTCACGAGGTCCTGGTCGCTGATCACGCCGCTGGCCTGGCATCCGATCGTCTGCAGATGACGCACGGCCAGGTTCATCCGGTGCTCAGCCGCGGCGCTGATATCGTGGTCCGCCTTTGGCGCCACCGGGAACTTCCCCACCTGGGCGCCGAGCAGGAGTTCCGCGGCGGGCAGCTTCGTCTGGCTCGTGTTGACCAGCGACAGGACCATCACGTTGCAGGGTTCCAGCGCTTGCCTGGCGACCAGGTAATTGATCGGCTCCAGGTCGTGTTCCTCGTCCATCGCCAGCAGGTCCATATCCAGGACGAGCAGATACCGGCGCATGTCCATCACTTCCTTCAACCGCTAGTGACGGACTACCCGCTGGCCCGATCCGAAACCGGTGACGGATCAGAGCACGAGCAGGACCCGGCACCTGTCAGGGGGTGCGGGCCGGATGAATGATGTGCCGCATCGGGGGAAGCTGGCGAGCATGTCCGCACCGCCTGCGGATCCGGGCTTCAGGCAGCCACGCGGCGAAGCCGCGCACGCCAGGGGCGAGTCAGCGCGGGCAGGACCGCCGCCGTTAGGCCGAGAATTATGGACAGGCATTCACCGCTGAGAGCGCTTCGCCGGAAGTATTTTGCGCTCGCCCTCATGTGTGCGGTAATCCTCTTGATCTTTGCTCTTTCCTGGGGTGCGTATGATCTGGCAACTGGCAATCATGATGGGCTGCTTGCGGACAGCGTGACCTTTTCTGTCATTGGGGCAATAGGCATCGTTCTTGCCGGCGTACCGGTCTGGTTGCTGCGGCCGCCAAACCGGTGAGTGCTGTCCCGGCGGGTCACCGCAGTGACGAGCCTCTACCGGGACGGGACAGGGAGAAGCCGGCGGAACTCAGCGGGCAGCGCGGCGGCCCCGTCCTGCAGGGCGCCGACGTCCGGGCCTGCGAGCAGCAGTGACCTCGAGGCACTGGGCATGACCCGATCGGGGCAGGCCGCGAAGACCTGGGCCACGTCCTCGGGGGTGGCCCCCTGCGCACCGACACCAGGAGCCAGGAACAGGGCCTGCGCGCCGGCCAGGTCGAGTTCAGGCCCGATGCGGGCCGGCCCGACCACGGCGCCGACCGTGAGGGTCCGGAATCCCCGCCAGCCGTGACGCTCGAAGAAGGCGGACTGCGGTTCATTCTGGCGCACCGGCGATGCTGCAGCGGGTAACACCAAGCCCGCCGTGATGGGGCGGCCAAGGCCGCCTGACCCGGCACCAGATACGCCGGTCCTCATAGGCTGACGGGGTGGCAGAGATCGACACCGAACGACTGGTCATGCGCGGCTGGCGCGAGTCCGATCTTGCGCCGTGGGCGGCCATGAACGCCGATCCGGAGGTCCGGCGGTACCTCGGACCGCTGCTGACCTCCGAGCAGGCCTCCGCATGGGCCCTGAACTACCAGGACGACCTGGACCGCTACGGCTTCGGCTTCTGGGCCGTGGAGGTCCGTGCCTCCGGCGAGTTCATCGGCTTCACGGGCCTGCAGACCGTGGACGACGGGATGCCGTTCACCGGAATGGAACTCGCCTGGCGGCTGGCGCGCCCAGCGTGGGGCCACGGTTACGCCACCGAGGCCGGCCAGGCCGCGCTGCGGTACGGCTTCGGCACCCTGGGCCAGCCGGAGATCGTCGCGGTAACCATGGCCCGGAACGTGCGCTCGCAGGCGGCGATGCGGCGGATCGGCATGACGACCGATCCTGCGGAGGACTTCGACGACCCGGACGTCGAGGAGAGCCCGCTGCGCCTGCATGTGGTGTACCGGAAACTCCGAGCCTCCTGAAACCGGCCGCGGCGCCATCAGGATCCGCGGGCGCGACCAGTGCTCAGGAGTCTGCTGTGGTGTGCAGCGAGGGGGCGTAGGAGATGCCGACGATCAGGCCATCGTCGGTGAGAATCCGGGTCACCGTCTGTCCCCAGGGCTCGGTGCGCGCCGGGTGCAGCAGCTCGAAGCCCGCGCGCTCAAGCTCGTCACCGGCCGCCGCGACAGCAGCTGCGTCCTCGACCTCGAACTCGATCGATGCCTGGGGAACCAGCCGGTCCGCGGGCCACGTCGGCGTCCCGAAGCAGGCTTCGGCCGCCTGCGTCAGCGGCCACACCCCGAAGTGCTTGCTGCCGCCGACGCTTTCACTGGAGTAGTACTCATCGGCTTCGTACTTCTCCAGCGGCAGGCCGAGGGCGTCCATGAACAGTTTGCGGCTCTGCGGTGGGTCAGCGGCGATCACCGACATGCTCGTGATGAAGAGAACGTTCATGGGCATGAGCCTAGAGACCACGCCGATCACCGCCGGGTGCTGGCCGTCCTGCGCTATCTGGAATCCTGATCAAGCACCGCGCTCGATCCCGTAGGGCTGGTACTCGCCTGGCCCGGTGCGCAGGAGACGATCATCGCGCCGGGCAGCCGTTCCGTCACGCCGTTGCCGACGGGCGCCGGGCCACCAGCACGGCAGCCAGGCCCAGCAGTATCAGGGCGAGCGGGACCGGGCACCACCAGTGCTCCCAGAAGGCGGCCAGGCCGTGGGAGCTTTCACGCCCGGCCCAGAACACGCCGCCGAGCAGGACAACGGCGCCGGCGATCTGGCCAGTACGACGCATAGCCGAAAGACTATCCCCTGAGCCTAAACGCGTCCGTAATCATGGGGTGGGTATTGCCCCGGCAACACTAAGCCCATGATCACGGACGCCACGGGTCATTGCGAAACTGGTGTGAGCGCTGAGATCTGAAGTTATTTTTCGCTAATCGTCACGGCCGCTGTCACGCCGGAATCCGCGCTTGGCCACCGAGGCGGTAGCGATGCAAGCGAACAAGGCAATGAAGATCGCCGACGGGACGGTCGTGGCGTTGATTCCGTTGTGGTTGGAGACGAAGTTCTGGCCGAACACCCCGACGAAAAGGACCGCCAGCCACATCGCGACGATAGCGAGCGTCGCCCACATCTCCGGGACGAGAAGGCGCGATGCCCAGCCGCGCTTTCCGGCCTCAGCGCTGGACGGCTCGTGCATGCTGGACGGCTCGTGCATGGTAGTAGTCATCGCTGTCACCTTCACCCTGTGCAAATCAAGGGTCATCCATATTCATGGTGCTCCCCGCCGGGATATGCAGGTAGGGGCGATGGTCCCCGATAAGGGCCATCCCGTTGCTGTCATTGGTCTGGCCGGGCCAGGGTCTCGGTGGGCGGGGATGGCTGCCGCGTCCGATGCCCGCCAGCATCGGCGAGGCCAGCCCGGCAGGCTGAGGTGCATGCCCACCGAATCGAAGACCAGCATCCTCCTGTTCGAGCCCATCCCCGCCGGCGTGCTGGGCCAGATCAGGGCGGCGGGAGTGGACGAGGCGGGTAACCAGCTGGCCCCGCAGGCCGACGCCGAGGGCGGCAATCCGCTGCGCTGCTGCCTGCGCGAGAGCCGTCCCGGCGAGCGGGTCCTGCTCATCGCCTACACGCCGCCCGGCACCGCCGGCCCTTACGCCGAGCGCGGGCCCGTGTTCATCCACGCTGATTCCTGCGGGGGATACACGACACCGCACCGTTACCCGCCCGGGCTGATCCACCGCCAGCAGGTCGTGCGCGCCTACGACCAGGAGGGGAACATCGCCGACGGCATCCTCGCCGACGACGGCGATCAGGCCCTGGCCGTCATCCGGCAGCTGCTCGCGCGGCCGGACGTCGCGCTCGTGCAGCTGCGCAACGTCGGCTGGGGCTGCTACAACTTCGCGGTCCGGGCCGGCTGACCCGCTCTGCTCTGCGGCGGTACCTCCTGCCGACGGCCTCAGCCGCATCCGGCTATCCCAGGGCTGCCCGGTTCATTTTCAATAACGAACCTATCGCCCGGCGCGAAGCCGCCAGGGAACCCGGGAACGGGGACTGCAAAACCAGCATCGTCTCATCCCAGGTAATCGGCTCGCCAAGATCATGTTCACTCTGCTGCCCCTATTCAGGCCGGCGAACGGCGCGTATGGTCGCAGCGAGGGAAATTCGGTCCTGCCCGCGCTGGCTCGGTGAGCGGTGCTGGTGCACACGTCGTCGAGAGCTGGGCGGCACGGCCTACGTTGGCTGACGAGACGATGGTGGAGCAGTGGTACGACTTCGGCAGGGGGGCCCGCCGAGCGAAACCGGCCGGATCATGAGGTGCAGTCATGATCCCAGAGCCTTATCCGGTGCTGTGGGCGGGCCAGCGGGCGGTCGTGGTGCTCCCGGACCACATGGACGTGTCCAATGCCGCGGAGGTCCGCAGCGAGCTGCTCGCCGTTATCAACCGCGGCGCGACCGTGATGATCGCCGACATGAGCGCGACGGATTCCTGTGACCATTCAGGCGCGGAAGCCGTGGCCCGCGCCTACCAGCGCGCCGTGGCCAGCGGCACGGACCTGCGGCTGGTGGTCACCAGCCACCCGGTCAGGCACGAGATCACCGTCAGCGGCCTCGGCTGGCTGGTGCCCGTGTACGACTCCCTGGAGCGGGCCCTGGCGTCCGGGAAGCCGGCCGAGCGGACGCTGACGTCCGTGGCCAGCGTCCCCGCGAGGGCCGGAACCGCCGCCCGGCCGGCGGGCTCCGGGCATGTCGCCCGGCTGGCCACGGACGAGGGCGCGGCCGGGCCGGCCACGCCGGATCCCGACGACGGCACCGAGATCGCGCTGCTGGACCGCCGCGGCGTGATCGTCTCGGTCAACCGCGCCTGGCAGGCCTTCGCGGCCGCGAACCACGGCGATCTCTCTCGCGTCGGCCCGGGCGTGTCCTACCTGGAGGCGTGCGCCGCAGCAGGCGAGGATCCCGTCGCGCTGGACGTCGCGGCGGCCATCCACCAGGCGCTCGAGGGTGATCTGCCCGGGCCCCTGGCGATCGAGATGCCGTGCCACAGCCCGGACACCGCGCGCTGGTTCGACATGCTGGTCTCTACCCGCCTGGATGACGACGGGCGGCACCTGGGGGCCACGGTCACGCTGGCCCTGGCCAAGTCGCAGCCGCTGTCCGCGCCGGCGCTCTGCGACGAGCCGGCCGGGGGCATGGCGGGCCCGGCCGGCCGTTCAGCGGGTTCTGCGCAGCCGCCCCGTGAGCCTGCGCCTGCGGGGGAGAGCGGTTCCGCGTCAGCCGCCGGGCGGCGGGCGGAAACCCCGGACCGGATGGCCGCGGGCGTGAATCATCTCCTCGTGCACCGGCTGTTCTCCGCGGGCCTGTCTCTCGAGGTGGCACTGGAGATGCTGGGCGATGACGCGGCGACCGGGCGGATCCGGGACGCCGTCACCGACCTGGATCACGCGATCAGGGAGCTCAGGAGCTTCGTCTTCGATCAGCTCCCTCCCTGACCCGCCCGGAGGCGCTGGCGAGCCTGCCGGGCTCGCGCCCATGGGGGAGTCCTACTGGGCAGGCTGGTTGAAGATCACGACGAGGCTGACGATCTTCCCGTCGCGGACGCTGAAGTAGTTCGACAGGACGAGCTCGTCGGGCAGGCCGGTCTTGTCGAAGTTGCCGGTGTAGGACCCGCGGACGATCGTGTCCCCGTAGTGATCGAGCACCTCGCGGACGTCGATCTGGACCTTGTCGCCGGCCATCTCCTTCTCCACCCACCGGCGGATCGCGCTGGCGCCGGCGAACTCGCGGCGGGCGTCGTTGACGTATGCGTCGTCGGCGAACGTGGCCATGATGGCGTCGGTGTCCAGCGCGTTGACCGCGGCGATGTGGGCGGCGATGACCCCGGTCAGCTCGGTCGCTTGCATGGTGGGTGCTCCTTTCCTGGTGCCGGCCCTCGTGGCCGGGCCATCACCACCCTGGCGGCTGCCGCGAGGGGAGGGTCAACCGCGGGCAGCGCGCGTGACTCTCCCCCTGGGGGAGGATGCAGACTCGTGTCATGCAGAACGGCCTGGCGATCGGGGACTTCGCCCGCGCGACCCACCTGAGCGTGAAGACGCTGCGCTATTACCACCGCGTCGGCCTGCTGGAGCCCGCTGACGTGGACCAGGACACCGGCTACCGCCGCTACACCACCGCCCAGATCCCGGCCGCCCAGATCATCCGGCGTTTCCGGGACCTGGACATGCCCGTGGACGAGGTCAGGCAGGTCCTGGCCGCCCCGGACCTGGAGACCCGCAACGAGCTCATCGCGGCGCACCTGAACCGGCTGGAAGAGGGGCTGACCCGCACCCAGGACGCGGTTGCGTCGCTGCGCGACCTGCTGGCCCGCCCGGCCCCGCCCAGCCTGGCCGAGATCGGCCGGCGGCGGGTGGACGCCACGCCCGCCGCCGCGATCAGTGAGGTGCTGGACATGCAGGACGCCGGGCCCTGGTTCCAGGGCGCGCTCGGCGAGCTGTACGCCACGATGGACGCGCAGGGCGTGGTCCCCGGCGGCCCGAGCGGCGGCGTCTACGCGACCGAGCTGTTCTCCCACGGCCTGGGCCAGGCCACCGTCTTCGTGCCGTGCGCCGGGCCGGTCCGGCCCATGGGCCGGGTGACGTCGCTGGTCGTGCCGCCTGTGGAGCTGGCCACCATCGTCCACCCGGGGCCGCACGCCGACATCGACCGCGCCTACGGTTCGCTGGCCACCTACGTCACCGAGCACGTGCTCGCGGTGGACGGGCCGATCCGCGAGTACTACCTGGTCGGCCGCCGGGACACCGCGGAGGCCTCCGAGTGGCGCACCGAGATCGGCTGGCCCATCTTCCACACCGGACCCGCGCCCGACGACGCGTGACTCGTCAGCCGGGGTCGGGCCGGCTGCCGCTGAGCACGGCCACCAGCCGGGCCACCGCGCCGGTGAACCCGTGCTCGGGCGGGGTCGCGTAGCCGATGACCAGCGCAGGCCGCTGCGGGCCGGGCCCCGGACTGTAGTGCCGCAGCCCGTCGAGAGCCAGGTCGTGCCGGGCCGCGGCCCGGGCGATGACCTCGTCCTCATCCAGGCCCGGTGGCAGTTCCAGCAGTGCGTGCAGCCCGGCGGCCACCCCGGTGACCCGCGCCTGGGGCACCTGGCGCCGGACCGCGGCGACGAGGTGATCCCGGCGCCGCCGGTACGCCAGCCGGGAACGGCGGACCTGCCGGTCGTAGGCTCCGCAGGCCAGGAACTCGGCCAGCGTGAGCTGGTCGAAGCTGCTGGAGTACCGGTCGGTGCGGGCCTTGGCCGCCGTGACCTCCCCGACCAGGCAGGCGGGCAGGACGAGCCAGCCCAGCCGCAGGCCCGGCGCGAGGCTCTTGCTGGCCGTCCCGGCGTAGATGACCTGCTCGGGCCCGAGCGCCTGCATGGCCCCGACCGGCTGGCGGTCGTAGCGGAACTCCCCGTCGTAGTCGTCCTCGATGAGGAAGCCGCCGGTCCGCGCGGCCCATTCGACAGCCCGGGTGCGCCGGCCGGGCGCGAGCACCCCGCCGAGCGGGAACTGGTGCGCGGGAGTCAGCAGGACGGCGTCCGCGTCCCCCGCCCCGCCCGCGTCCCCCGGCCCGCCCGTGTTCCCGGGCCTGCCCGTGTCCCCGGGCCCGCCTGCGTCCCGGGGCCCACCCGTGCCGAGGACCGCGCCGCCCTGGTCCACCGAGAGCAGGCGGGTGCGCAGCCCGTGCCCGGCCGCGATGCCGCGCAGGTCCGGCAGGCCGTACTCCTCCATGGCCAGGGTCGTGGCGCCCCGGGCCCGCAGCGCCTGGCAGATCAGGCCGAGTCCCTGGGTGAAGCCGGAGCAGATCACGATCCGGTCCGGGCTGACCCGCACGCCACGGGCCCGGGCCAGGTACCCGGCCAGGGCCTGGTGCAGCTCCGGCCGGCCGCGCGCGTCCGGGGCGTCGCCGAACGCCTCGGCCGCGGCCGCGTTCAGCGCCCGGCGCGCCGCCGCCAGCCAGCGGGACAGGGGGAAGGCGGCCACGTCGGGCGACCCGGGGCGAAGGTCGTAGCGCAGCCGGCGCGGCACCCCGCCGGGCGCGGGCACCGCCTCGGCCGCGGGCGCCCGCCCGGCGACCCGGGTGACCGAGCCCTGCCGGGCCACCAGCCAGCCCTCGGCGACCAGCTGCCCGTAGACGTCGACCACGGTGTTGCGGGCGACCCCCAGGTCGGCGGCCAGCGAGCGGGAAGACGGCAGGCGCAGCCCGGACGCCAGCCGCCCGGACCGCACCGCCTCGCGGAGCTGGTCTTCCAGGCTGGCGCGCAGCCGCGGCCCGGTGCGGTCCAGGTGCAGGTCCACCCCGGAACTGGCCCACGTTTCTGGCATGAAAGTGGAGCTTACCCGTGCGCCGGTTCAGCCGTAGGTTCGGCTTATGGCACTCACATATACACACGACGACGCGCCCACCCAGTCCCCGTTCACGATCCCGGTCCGGCTGGACTTCGACAGCCACGCGGCCGGATTCGCCCGGGCCCTGGCCCAGCTGGACAAGGCGGCCACCAAGGAACTGGACCGGGTGGACTTCGACCCCCGGCTGCGCGAGCTGGTCCGGGTCCGCGCCTCGCAGCTCAACGGCTGCGCGTACTGCATCGACATGCACAGCCAGGACGCCCGGGCGGTGGGCGAGAGTGAGCGGCGCCTGTATGGCATCTCCGCCTGGCGCGACACGCCCTACTTCTCCGAACGCGAGCGGGCGGCGCTGGCCTTCACCGAGGCGGTCACGCTGATGGCCGGTGACCACGTCCCGGATGCGGCCTACGAGGCCGTCGCGGCCTGCTACAGCCCGGATGAGGTCGCCGCGCTGCTGTCCCTGATCATCACGATCAACGCGTGGAACGCCGTCGGGGTGGCCACGCACGCCTGGACGCCGGGCAGCTACGAGCGCTGACCCGGCTGATGCTGCCCGGGGCCCCGCCGCGGAGGCGGGACCCCGGGCCCATCACCACAGGCCCATCACCACAGGCCCATCACCACAGGCCCATCACCACAGGCCCATCACCACAGGCCGGGGGGCTCAGCGCCCGCGCCCGCCCGCTCCAGGTCCAGCAGCGCCCGCTTGCGGGTCAGGCCGCCGGCGTAGCCGGTCAGCTTGCCGGTGCTGCCCACCACCCGGTGGCACGGGATCAGGATGCTCAGCGGGTTGCGGCCCACCGCGCCGCCGACGTCCCTGGCGTTCGCCTCACCGCCGAGGCGCCGGGCCAGGTCGCCGTAGGTGGTCGTCTGCCCGTACGGGATCTCCGCGATCAGCTCCCAGACGCGCCGCTGGAATTCGCCGCCCCGGGCGTCGAGGGGCAGGTCGAACTGCGTCCGCGTGCCGTCCAGGTACTCCCCGAGCTGCCGCGTGACCTCCGCGAAACCCTGGTCGGTCCGCCGCCCGAAACTGGCCGGGCTGGGCCGGTACCAGTGGTGCGGGAAGTACAGGCCGGTCAGCATCTCGCCGTCCCGCACGATGGTCAGCTCACCCAGCCGGGTGGCGAGGACCGTGTGCTGCGTCTCGGTCCGTCGTCCGGCCTGCGTGTCGGTCGTCATCCTCTGCTCCTTCTGTCACGTCCCCCGTGCCTGGAAACC
Organism: uncultured Actinomycetes bacterium; assembly: GCA_963720645.1. Classification (GTDB taxonomy): domain Bacteria; phylum Actinomycetota; class Actinomycetes; order Streptosporangiales; family Streptosporangiaceae; genus RYN-230. The sequence continues at coordinate 29,593 of CAVRFX010000008.1, forward strand.
TGTGGCTGGAGACCTGTGCGTGGAAGACCTGTGCCTCGAAGACGCATCCGGTCGGCGTTTCGTGAGGTTCCGGGATGTTGATACGCGGGCTCACGTCCCGGCCCCACCCGGCGTCTTCCTGGCACGTGCACCCGGCCGGGAGCGGCCTGCCCACCGCTAGGAAGGGATGATCCATGTCCACCGAAGCCAACAAGGCTGTCGTGGCCCGCTGGTTCGACCGGTTCTGGGGCAAGGACTTCGACCCCGGGGTCATCGACGAGCTGGCCGCGCCAGATATCCGGTTCGAGTACTCACTGCACGCCCCCGCCCGTGGCCGGGACGAGGTGCGCGAGTTCGCCACCAGGTTCCGGGCGGCGTTCCCCGACCTGAATTTCTGGGGGACCGCGGACCTGATCGCCGAGGGTGACTATGTGGTCGGCCAGTGGGAGGGAGGCGGCACCCAGACCGGTGAGGCCTTTGACGATATGCCGGTCGGCTCCCTGCCCGCCGGGACCGGGAAGACGCTGCGGTTCACCGGCATTACCGTGCTGAAGGTCGAGAATGGCCTCATCACCGAGGAGATCGGTCTCGACGACGGCCTCACGGCGCTACAGCAGCTCGGCCTGATCACCGGCGCCTGATCACGGGCGCCTGATCACGGGCGCCTGATCACGGTGCCTGATCACCGGAACTGTGCTCCGGGCCTGGGGATGGGCCCGGAGCGCAGGCCCGGCCAGCTCGATCCCCGAGGTACCTCACGGAATCCAGATCCAGGACGTCTTCAGGACATGACAGGCAAACCACCGTTCGAGAGCGTGGTCTCCGCGCACGGCCGTACCGTGCTCCGGGTCTGCCGGGCCATCCTCGGCCCAGCCGACGCGGACGACGCCTGGTCGGAGACGTTCCTGTCCGCGCTGAAGGCCTATCCGGGCCTGCCCGCCGATGCGAACGTCGAGGCCTGGCTGGTCACGATCGCGCACCGCAAGGCCATCGACGTGACCCGCGGCGCCGCCCGCCGTGCGATCCCGGTGGCCGAGACCCCGGATCGCCCGGCTGGCCCGGACGACCGTCCCGGCCCGCCCTCCAGTGAGCCGCCCTCTGGCGGCGGGGGGCTGGTCGCCGCCGACGACCTGGCCGACGCCATCACCCGGCTGCCGGCCAAGCAGAAACAGGCCGTCGCCTATCACTATCTCGCGGGGCTGCCTTACGCGGATGTCGCCGCCATCCTCGGTGGCACTGCCGAGGCCGCGCGGCGCGCCGCCGCCGACGGCGTCGCCCGGCTGCGCCGCTCCTACCCGGCCGCCGGCCAGCCCGGCCCCGGCCAGTCAGCCGGCCTGGCCGCTGCGGCCCGTACCTCATCGAAAGGAGCGTCCCGATGATCACGGACGACACATCCGGGGTGCTGGCGCAGGCCTTCCCCGACGACCCGGGCCGGCTGAGCCCGGCTGCACACCAGGCTGGCCGCCGCGGCCCAGCAGGACGGCGTCCTCGACGTCGCCTACCGCACCGTGGACAGCCCGGTCGGCCCGCTGCTGCTGGCCGCTACCGAGCAGGGCCTGATCCGGGTGGCCTTCGCCCGCGAGGGACACGAGGCCGTGCTGCAGGCGCTGGCCGACCAGGTCAGCCCGCGCATCCTCAGCGCCCCCGTCCGCCTCGACGCGGCCGCCCGGGAACTCGACGAGTACTTCGCCGGCCGTCGGCACACGTTCGACCTGCCGCTGGACTGGCGGCTGTCGGCCGGGTTCCGCCGCACGGTGCTGGGCCACCTGCCCGAGATCGGGTACGGGCACACGGCCAGCTACTCAGCCGTCGCCCAGCTGGCCGGCAACCCGAAGGCGGTCCGCGCCGTCGGCACGGCCTGCGCGACCAACCCGCTGCCGCTCGTGGTGCCCTGCCACCGGGTGGTCCGCTCCGACGGCAGCATGGGCGGCTACCGCGGCGGCCCCGACGCCAAGCGCACCCTGCTCACCCTGGAGGAGGCAGCAGCATGAGTCCCCTGACCAGCACCCGCACGAACACCGGCACCGGCACCGGCACCGGCCCAGCCGGAACCAGAGCTGTCCCCGCCCGCACCTGGCTGGACCGCGTCGAGGACACCGACTGGGACGCGGTCCGCGGCGGCCTGGACGGCTACGGCTGCGGCCTGACCGGGCCCCTGCTGATCAGCGACGAGGCCGCGGCGATCGCTGCCCTCTACCCCGACGGCACGCGGTTCCGGTCCACGGTCAACATGGCCCGGCACCGTTTCGGCGAGGGGGAGTACCGCTACTTCGCCCACCCGTACCCCGAAGCGGTCACCGCGCTCAAGCAGGCCCTGTACCCGAAGCTGCTGCCGATCGCCCGCGACTGGTGGGGCCGCCTGGGCCGCCCGGCGCCGTGGCCGGACCGCCTGGAGGACTGGCTGGAGGCGTGCCACGCCGCGGGGCAGCGGAAATCAACCGCGATCCTGCTGCGCTACCGGGCCGGGGACTGGAACGCCCTGCACCGGGACCTGTACGGCGACCTGGTGTTCCCGCTGCAGGTCGTGATCAACCTCAGCCACCCGGGCGCCGACCACACTGGCGGGGAGTTCCTGCTCTACGAGCAGCGGCCGCGCGCCCAGTCCCGCGGCACCGCCACGCTCATCCCGCACGGGCACGGCCTGGTGTTCACCACCCGCGACCGCCCGGTCGAGTCCCGGCGCGGCTGGTCCGCGGCGCCGGTCCGGCACGGCGTGTCCGTCATCCGCTCCGGCGAGCGGTTCACGCTGGGCCTCGTCTTCCACGACGCGGCCTGATGGCCAGGGCGGGCCGGACATGACCGCCCGGGCCTACACGCTGCTCGGCGCGGACCGGCGGCCGTACCGCAGCGCGGTGCCGGGCCGGCTGGGCGGCCACCGCCGGACCAGGATCTACGGCCGGCTCGACTGCCCGTCGGCCCGGCGGGCACTGGCCCGCGGGGGTTACGCCGCCCACCGCGTCTTCTTCGCCGACGAGCCGGCCGCGATCGCGGCCGGCTACCGGCCCTGCGCCGTCTGCCTGCCCGCTGCCTACGCGGCCTGGAAATCGGGCCGCGCGGGGTGAGGGCGCCTGGCCGGGAGCCGCGGGCCGGCGCAGCGGCGCGGGGCGAAGTAGATGATCGCCACGCCGGCCAGCACCACCGCGGCCCCGGCCCAGTCGAAGCGGTCTGGGCGGTTCTTGTCCACGCCCCAGCCCCACAGCAGCGACGCGACCACGAACACGCCGCCGTAGGCCGCGTAGATCCGCCCGAAGTCGGCACTCTTCTGCAGGGTCGGGATCACCCCGTAGACCACGAGGATGGCCGCGCCCAGGATGCCGACGATGACCGGCGCCCCATCCCGCAGCCAGCGCCAGACGAGATAACCCCCGCCGATTTCCGCCAGGCCCGCGGCGATGAACAACCCAACCGAGCGTGCATACCCCATGGGCCGATTCTGGCCTGCCCCCGTGCGGCCCGGCACGGGAGCCTGCCGGGCGGCAGAAAGTTCAACCATGAGGTTGACCATCACACTGCCGGGCGCCTGAAGCTCAACCATGTGGTTGAGGATCTGATGGCCGGCGGGCGCGAGATGGATGAAGTGTTCCGCGCGCTCGCGCACGACACAAGGCGGGCCATGCTCCGCCGGCTGGCCGGCGGCGAGCTGACCGTGGGGGAACTGGCCCAGCCGCTGGCCATGTCGCTCGCGGCCGCGTCCAAGCACGTCCAGGTGCTGGAGCGGGCCGGGCTGGTGCACCGCACCGTGCGCGGCCGCCGTCACGTGTGCCGGCTCCGCGCCGCGCCGCTCGCCCTGGCTGAGGCCTGGCTGCGCTGGTACGAGCCATTCTGGAACGACCGGCTCGATGCCCTGGCGCACCTCTTCCGCGAGGGCGCCCCGGCGCCGCAAACCCCGAATTTCCCTAACGAAGGGACCGGCTGAATGTCTGCGAGCACTGAGAATCACGCCATGGTCCGGGTGGAACGCCTCATCCCGGCTCCCCCGGGGCAGGTGTACCGGGCCTGGCTCGACCCTGAGCTGCTGCGGCTCTGGATGGCGCCTGGCAGCCTGACCATGGCCCGGGCCGAGATCGAGGAGTGGCCCGGCGGCTGCTACCGGATCTGGCAGGAGGACTCCGGCCGCGAGGCCGGCGGCTTCGAGGCCGAACTGCTTGAGCTCGTCCCGGACGAGCGGCTGGTGTTCCGCTGGGGATTCGTCGGCCCCCAGCGCGCCGACGGCCCGGTCTTCGACTCGCGGCTGACCGTCACGCTCAGCCCGGACCCCGCGGGCGGCACCATGCTCACCCTGGTCCACGAACAGCTCGGCGAACTGGCGGCCGCCCTGCCCCAGGTGGCGGACAACGTCGGGCCAGGCTGGGAGGACGTGCTCGGCAAGCTGGCCGCCGCCCTCGCCCAGGGAGCCTGAGCCCCCGGGCGCCTGGTCCCACCGGAGAACCTGAACCCGCCCTCGCGAGTCGCCCGCAGGCCCAGTCCCGGCACGAGAGCGATCCGCAGCCCCCAGCCTCGGTCACCGCACCCGCCCCACCCGCCACCTGCCGGCCTCGTGATCATGGCTTTGGTGCCGTTCCCGCTACGCCGAAGCCGTGATCACGCTCCATGTTTGCCCCGGCCTGTCGTGGAAGTTAAGGGTTCATGGGTCAGTCCCGTGGTGCCCCCGCTGGTCCCGTCCGCCGGGCCGGCGTGGCGGTCGCCACGCTGTGCCTGGTGCAGTTCATGGACGTGCTCGGGGTGACCGTGGTGGTCACCTCGCTGCCCGCGATGCTGGCCAGCCTGCATGCCCCCGATTCGCTGGGCAGCCTGATCGCGACCGGCTACGCCATGTTCTTCGGCGGCCTGCTGATGCTCGGCGCCCGGCTCGGGGACCGCTACGGCCACCGGCGCACGATCCTGGTCAGCCTGGCCGTGTTCGCTACCGGAGCCCTCGTCGCGGCGACCGCGCCGTCGGTCCTGGCCCTGGCCGCGGGCCGCTGCCTCCAGGGTGCGGCGGCCGCCGCGTCGGTGCCCTCCGCGTTGCGCCTGCTGACCACGATCACCGCCGAGGGACCCGCCAGGCACCGCGCCATCGCGGCCTGGAGCGCGGCCGGGGCGGCGGCGGGCGCCAGCGGTTTCGTGGTGGGCGGCATCGTCACGGACCTGACCAGCTGGCGCGTGATCTTCTGGGCCTACCTGCCGCTCGCGGCCCTGCTGGCCACGGTCATCGCGGTCTCGGTGCCCCGGGACGGGGCCCGCCGGCAGGCGGAATCGCTGAACCTGGCCGGATCGCTGATCTTCACGGCGGCCGTGATGGCCTTCGTGGTCGGAGCCACCGTGATCGCCCAGCCGGGCGGCCGGGTCGCGGGCGCGCTGCTGCTGGCGGCCTGCGTCGCGCTGGCCGGCGGGTTCGTGCTGGCTGACCGCCGGGCCGCCGCGCCGTTGCTGCCGCGGGAGCTGATCCGGTCCCGGCCGCTGCGGCTGGGGACGCTCGGCGCCCTGCTCAACACCGCGACCACCAGCTCGGTCCTCACGCTGGCCACTCTCTACCTGCAAGATTCTCTGCGACGCACCCCGTTGCAGGCCGCGGCCACGCTGCTGCCGTTCAGCCTGGCGGTGATCGCCGGGTCCGTGCTGGCCGCGGCGATCCAGCGACGCACGGCCCAGCAACCCACGGCCCAGCAACCCACGGCCCCGCAACCCACGGCCCCGCAACCCACGGCCCCGCAACCCACGGCCCCGCAACCCACGGCCCCGCGGCATACGGGTCAGCGACGCGCAGGGCCGCCACGGCTGGTCGCCCAGCGCCTGATCGCGGCCGGCCTGGCCCTGATCGCGGTGGCCGACGCGGCGCTGATCCCGCTGGCCGCGTTGGCCTGGGCGGTACCGGTCTGCGCCGCGGTGGCCGGTGCCGGCATCGGGCTGTCGTCCGTCGCGGCCACGGGCCTGGGCACCGACGTCGCGCCGCGGTGGCGGGGCGGCGCGTCCGGGATCATCAACACCGCGGCGCAGCTCGGGACGGCCGTGGGGATCGCGGCGCTGATCCTGGTGGCCGCGTCCACCGGCGAGACCCCCGCGCTGGGCACGTCCCCGCCCCGGATCGCCTGGGCCGTCGCCGTGCTTGCCGCAGCGGCAGGTGCAGTCCGGTTCGCCCTCGCCCGCCCGGGTCCCGTCGCGGCGACCGGCGGAGAACCAGGGCCGGCCGCGGCGGCCGGCGGAGAAGATGTGCCTGCCCGAGGTGGCGAGCCCGCCAGGCAGGGTGCACCCGTCAGGCAGGATGTGCCCGCTCAGGAGGACGCCTCCGCCTGATGGGAGGTGCTACCCGGGAGCATGCGGCACGGCCGGGTGCTCGCCGGGTTCAGCGGCCGTGCACGTCCCGGTTGGCGGCCGCGATCGTGGTGTTCAGCACCAGGGCGAACGCGTTCCAGCCCACGTACGGCAGCAGGGCCACGGCCGCCTTCCGGTCCGTCCGGGCCACCTCCCTGGTCAGCGCGACCGTGGACACCTCCAGGACGGCGATGACCGCCACGCCCAGCGCGGGCCGGTGCCCGCGGAAGAAGACCCACGGCCAGGCTGCGTTCAGGGCCAGGTTGACGCCGAGGGCCGTGGCCAGGCGGCGCCGCTGGGCCCGGCCGGCCCGGGTCCAGGCCCGGCCGGTGGCCCCGGCGGTCAGCGCGTAGAGCACGGTCCAGACCTGGCCGATGACCTGGCCGGGTGGCTGCCACGCGGGCAGGTCGAGCGATCGGTACCAGGTGCTGTCCACGTCGGTCGCGACGCTGCCTGCCACCGCGGCGGTCGCGGTCGCGGCCCCCGTGGCCAGGTAAGTCTTGGCTGCCATAGCCTGGGACCTGCCCGTCTGCCCGCCCGCCAATCACGGTGATCATCCAACGGCTGCCCACCCCGCTCCCGGGACCTGATCGCCGCGGGGCGCCCACCCCGCTCCCGGGACCTGATCGCCGCGGGGCGCCCACCCCGCTCCCGGGACCTGATCGCGGCGTGGCGCCCACCCCGCTCCCGGGACCTGAATGCCGCACGACTGCCGTTTCCCACCGGCAGCAGAGCGGTTCACCCCTCCCGCCCGCTGCGGCAGGATGCTGGATATGGACGATCCGATCGAGTTGCGGCCTGTCGAGGAAGGCGATCTGGCGACGCTGGGCGACCTGATGGCGGGTGACCCGGTCGCGGCGGGAGAGTTCTCCTGGTACGGCTGGAACGACCGCCAGCGGTGGCACCGCCGGTGGGCGGAGAACGGCCTGCTCGGCGACGACGGCGGAACCCTCATGGTGACCCGCGGCCTGAAACGGCTGGGGCTGGTGAACTGGCGGCGTAAAACCGCCACTCCGACCGCCTACCACTGGGAAATCGGCATCGCCCTGCTGCCCGAGGCCCGGGGACATGGGTACGGCACCGAAGCGCACCGGCTGCTGGTGCGGTACCTGTTCGCGCACACGCCGGTACACCGGATCGAGGCGGCCACCGAGACGGGCAATCTCGCGGAGCAGCGGGCCCTGGAGAAGGCCGGCTTCACCCGGGAGGGTGTGCTGCGCGGCGCCGGATGGCGGGACGGCGCCTGGCGCGACGGGGTCTGGTTCAGTGTGCTGCGCACCGACCTGGAGCCGTGACCTGGCGGCAGAAGCCGGCCGGGCCGTGATGCCCGCCCGGGCGACCTGGCCGGGCGGCCCTCACCAAGTAGGCTGACGCCCCGTGGTGACTGGGACATACCGGGACCTGTTCGTGGCCATCGCCGGGGCGGCGGGTGCGCTGACCGGCCTGCTGTTCGTGGCCCTGTCGGTAGCTCCCCGGCCGCGCATGGCCCAGCACCCTGACGTCATCCGGCAGGTCCGGGCGGCGGCGGCGCTCGTGTCGTTCACCAACGCCCTGGCCATCTCCCTGTTCGGCCTGGTGCCGCACAACCTCATCGGCTACCCGGCGGCCGTGGCCGGGACCGTCGGCCTGCTGTTCACGCTCGGCGGGCTGCGGTCCATCCTGGCCGACCCGGTCGCCCGGCCGCGGGCGCGGAGCCAGATCGGGCTGATCTTGCTGCTGCTGGGCGCGTTCGGGGTCGAGATCGTGGCCGGCATCATCGTGGCCGTGAACCCGGCCGAGCGGGCACCCATCGACGTGATCGGCAACGTCCTGGTCGCCTCGCTGCTCATCGGGGTCGCCCGGTCCTGGGAACTCGTGGGCGACCGTGACACCGGCGTCTCCGGCTCCATCGCCGCGCTGATCGGGCGCGAGCGTCACCTCGGGGGGTCCGTGGCCGGCCCGGCCGATGTCCCGCGTGACGATGACGCGGTCCCGCCCGGGGAGGTCGCCTCGCCGGTGGAAGCCGCCTCTCCAGGGAAGGCTGCCCCGCCGGGGAAGGCCGCCCGGCCGGGGAAGGCCGCCCCGCCGGGAGGTGTGGGTAACGACGGCGGCCCGGCGGGCGGCGCCGGGCCGTCCTCCCCCGGGAGCTGAGTACTGTGCCTCCGCCGGAGGCCTCGTCACCGGGTTTCGGACGTCCGTAATAGGGCGCTAATGTTCCGGAAGTCAGCGCCCGAGGGTGCTGCCTGCCGGGCCCGCCCGGCCAGATTTCATCGGGCACCGAGCGGCGGCAGGGCCGGTAACACCCGCCTCGAGACCGGCGAACCGGGCGGTTTCGGTCGGTACCTACCGCCCGGTCCCGGGGCTGAGCAACGGCACCAGACCAGTCACCGCCAGGAGCAGGATCGTTACCGCGAGCCACCTTCAGGCCAGGTCAGGCCCGGGCGGACCGTGCGGCGGCCCCGGGGGCGGCGCCGCCCGGGGTGTCATCCATCGTCGTCACGCACGGGCGCCCCGCACCGGCCAGGTGACCGGCGGGACGGGGGTCAGCGTGCCTGCCTGAGCGCCCGTTTGGGAGGAGGGCGGACTATAACACGAAACCTATGTCCGAAAACAGGTCTTTTGGCCCTGACCTTAAATGTCTCTCGACTGGTGAAATGTTTGGTGATGGCTCCGGGCCGGGCGGCCCCTGGTACCGGGCCTATTCGGGGGGCGGAGGGCTCCGTGTGCCGGGCTGGGGAGGCGTACGGAGCCCTCACACCTGTCTGGACCCGGTGACGGTCCCGGTCTCGCGGTCCCGGTTTCATGGTCCGGGTCTCATGGTCTGGTCTCGTGGTCCCGGCCGCGGCGACTGCCTTCGGCGGGTCGCCCCCGCGCCCTGGTTCCGGGGTGGGTGAGGAACCGGGAACGGTTTTCGTTGCGGAGATTGAAACCTGGCCCGTGCCTGCGGGCAGCCGGGCGGCCCCGCGGACGAAGTTCCGCCAGGGCAGCCTGCGGACTAAGTTCCGCCCGGCAGCCCCGCGGACGAAGTTCCGCCCGGCAGCCCCGCGGACGAAGTTCCGCCCGGCAGCACAGCTCAGCCGTGATCGCCGAACCAGTGGGCGAGCAGCGCGAACGTCCGCGGGGCCGCACCGTGCAGCCGGGCTGGGAAGGTCATCCAGCGGGGCACGTACACCACCTGGCGGTCGTGCTCCAGCGCGGACATGATCGCCTCCGCGGCCCGTTCGGCCGGCAGCGGCACCGGCTTCCTCCGGCCGTAGGGACGGCCGCGGCGGTCGAAGAACGGGGTGTTGATCACGCCGGGCACGATCACGGAGACACCCACGCCCGAACCTTCCAGTTCGTGGCCGAGGCTCTCGGCGAAGTTGCCCAGGCCCGCCTTGGCCGCCGAATAGACCGCCTCGTCCCGGACCGACGTCGCGCCCACGATGGACGAGACGAACACGATCCGGCCGCTGCCCCGCGCCGTCATCCAGGGCAGCAGCCTGCGGGTCAGCTCGATCGGCGCGGCCAGGTTGACGGCCAGGATCTCCGTGATCTTGTCGCCGGTCATCTCGCCGACCGGGCCGCACCAGCCCACGCCCGCGTTGTTGATCAGGATGTCGATGCCCGGGGCGCTCGCCTCGTCCGCCGCGACCTGCAGCGCCGCCTCGGCCAGCTCGGCCGGGCCCTGCGGCTCCGCGAGGTCGGCTTTCAGGGCCAGCGCGCCCGTGTCCCTGGCCACCGCGTCCAGCCGCGCCGGATCCCGCCCGGCGATCAGCAGCCGGGCTCCCGACCTGGCCAGCACGCGTGCCGTCGCCGCGCCGATCCCCGACGATCCCCCGGTCACGAGCGCTACTGCGCCACGGAGCCGCATCTCGCTACCGTCTCATGTCACCTCTGGCCGGCCGCATACTGCCCTGCCCTCTGCCGCGAGCCCCCGGGCAGAGATCATGCAGGCGAGAGCCGTTTCCCCGGCGAGATCAGGCCGGGGCGGCCTGCGCCTGCGCCACCGGCGCCGCGGCGTCGGCCCAGACACGCACGATGTCGCGCATCGACAGCAGGCCGATGACCTCCTGGCCCTCGATCACCACGAGGTGCCGGAATCCGGCCCGCACCATCGTCTCCGCGGCCTGCTGCAGGGTCCACTCGGGCGACGCGAACACCACGTCCATGGTGCGGTGGTCCGCGGCGAGCTCGCCGTCGGGATCCTGGCCCGCGCCGAGTGAGTCCAGAATGTCCCGTTCGGTGAGGATTCCGACCCCCGCGTGCTGGTCGTCGGTCACCACGGCCGCGCCCACCCGGCGTGCGGACATGAGGCGCGCCGCCTCGCGGAGGGTGTGCGCGGGCCCGATGGTGAGCACCAGCCTGGTCATGCCGTCTCGCACCTTCACGGTCGATCACTCCCCGGGCTGTGTCCGAGGCGCCACGACCCATCCGGGTCATGCCCGCCGGGGTGCGCCGCCTCGCTGCGGATGCGCTTGTGCTTTTGTGACGCGCCTGGTCTTTCTCAGCATCCGCGCAAGCCCGCGCGAGAGCAAGGCCTTATCCCAGACCGATCTGGCTACGCATTTATGCACATCAGGTCACGTTCCGGGGCTAGCCAGACGGTCGAGTACCTCCTGGTGCAGGCGGGCGTTGGTGCACACCACGCTGCCGCCGTCGGGCGCGGCGTTGCCCTCCAGGTCGGTGAAGACGCCGCCTGCCTCTTCCACGATGATCTGCAGGGCCGCGATGTCCCACAGGGACACGACAGGCTCCGCGGAGATGTCCACCGCGCCCTCGGCCACCAGGACGTGAGACCAGAAATCGCCGTAGGCGCGGGTCCGCCATACCGAGCGGGCCAGGTCGAGAAACCCCGGCAGCACGCCCCTCTCCTCCCAGCCGCCCAGGCTGGAGTAGGAGAACGACGCGTCCTCCATCCGGGCCACGTCCGAGACCCGGCACCGCGTGGCCTTGGTCAGGCTCTTGCCGGTCCACGCGCCGTTGTCGACGGCCGCCCACCAGCGCCGGCCCAGGGCGGGCGCGGACACCACGCCCATCACCACCTGGTCCCCGTCCATCAGGCCGATCAGGGTCGCCCATACCGGGACGCCGCGGACATAATTCTTGGTCCCGTCGATCGGGTCGATCACCCAGCAGCGGGGCCCGCCGCCGTCCCGGCCGAACTCCTCGCCGAGCACGGCGTCCCGCGGCCGTGACCGGCGCAGCACGTTCCGCAATGATTCCTCGGCCGCCTTGTCCGCGTCGCTGACCGGGGTCAGGTCGGGCTTGGACTCAACGTGCAGGTCCAGCGCCCGGAAACGGCGCGTGGTGATGTCGTCGGCCGCGTCGGCGAGGACGTGGGCGAAACGCAGGTCGTCGTCGTATCCGGCCATGGCGCGAAACGGTATCGGATCACGGCCGCCGCGGCCATCTGTGGACTGAGGAGCTGCCGTACCGTGACCGGCATGGACTACACCCACCTCGGCCGGAGCGGCGTGTCCGTGAGCAGGCTCTGCCTCGGCACCATGAACTTCGGCGCCATCACCAGCGAGGCGGACGCCCATACGATCATGGACGCCGCCCATGAGCACGGCATCAACTTCTTCGACTCGTCCAACACCTACGGCCAGCCGCGGGCGGAGGGCGTCACCGAGTCGGTCATCGGCCGGTGGATGGCGGCGGGCCGCGGCCGCCGCGCCCGGGCGGTGCAGCCCCCGAGGCCTACGCCTGGTAACCCTTTCTGGCGGTTCCGCTGACTCAGCGTCGCCGGGCGCCGGGCCGTACCCCGGGCATCCGGCTCTCGGGGCGCCCACCGCCCCGCGGCCGTTCGTGATCAACCGATTGGTGTTGCTGGAGCAACACCAATCGGTTGATCACGAACCAGCGCCTGGTGCTGGTGGGATCCTCGGGGCTGAGGTGGCTTCAGGGGCTGATGTGGTTCGGGGTCAGCCTCAGCGGGGGCCACGGGCGCGAGTGGAGCCCGCCTCGGCAGGTACGGGCGGGAGTAGGGCCCGGCGCGGGCGGGGGGGCCGGGTTGCACGGGGCCCGGGCCGCCCGGGGGCTGGCTAGGCCGGGGCCGCCCGGGCCGCCCCGGGCCGCCCCGGGGGCCCGAGTCGGCCGAGGGCCCGGGGCCGGGCTAGTGGTCGCTGAGGGTGAGGGGCGGCGGGGCCGGGTCGTCGCCCTCGCGGCTGCGGAGCAGGCGGCGCAGTGAGTCCAGCCGGGTGACCAGGCGGCTGTCCCCGCCCTGATCGCGGACCCAGGCGTCGAGCGCGCAGTCGGGTTCCAGGTGGGTGCAGCCGCGCGGGCAGGCGGCGGTCCCGGGGGCCAGGTCCGGGAAGGCCCGAACCACCCGTTCCGGGGCCACGTGGGCCAGGCCGAAACCGCGCAGCCCGGGCGTGTCGATCAGCCAGCCGCCACCGGGCAGCGGCAGGGCCACCGCCGACGAGGACGTATGACGTCCCCGCCCGGTCACCGGGCTGACCGTGCCCACCGCCCGGTCCGCCCCCGGGATCAGCGCGTTGACCAGGGTGGACTTGCCCACTCCGGAATGCCCGACCAGCACGCTGACCCGGCCCGCCAGGGCCTCGCGGAGCGGGCCGAGCCGGTCGCTGGTCAGCGGCTGGCCAAGCACCACGTGCGGGACGCCGAGCGGGCCGTACGCATCGAGGATGGCGCTGGCGGGCGCGAGATCAGCCTTGGTCAGGCACAGCAGCGGGGACAGGCCCGCGTCGTAGGCGGCGACCAGGAAACGGTCGATCAGCCTTGGCCGGGGCGGCGGGTCGGCGAGCGCGGTGACGATCACGAGCTGGTTCGCGTTGGCCACGATGACCCGCTCCACCGGGTCGGTGTCGTCCGCGGAACGGCGCAGCACGGAGGTGCGCGGCTCGACCCGGACCACGCGGGCCAGGGTGCCCGGCTCGCCGGAGACATCACCGGCCAGCGCGACCCGGTCGCCGACCACCACGCTGCGCCGGCCGAGCTCGCGGGCCCGCATGGCGGTCACCGGGCGGTCCCCGATCAGGGTTCCGTAGCGGCCGCGGTCCACGGCCGCCACGAACGCCTCGGCCGCGTCCTCGTGCGCGGGCCGGCGCCGGGTCCGTGGCCGGGTGCTCTTCGCGGGCCGGACCCGAACGTCATCCTCGTCCAGGTGGGTGTGGGACGGCCGCCGGTTCAGGGAGCGCGCTCCAGCATCGCCGCCCACGCGGACGTGAAGCCGGGGAACGTCTTGCCCACCGTCGCCACGTTCTCGACACGCAGGCCGGGGACCACGAGGCCGAGCACCGCCGCGGCCATCACCAGCCGGTGATCGTCGTACGTGGCGAAGGGCCGGCCCTCAGCGGCCGGGGCCGGATCTCCAGCCCGTCCGGCCGCTCGGTCACGTCGCCGCCCAGCGCGTTGATCTCGGTGGCCAGGGCGGCCAGCCGGTCGGTCTCCTGGTGCCGCTGGTGGCCGATCCCGGCCAGCACCGACGGGGAGCCCGCCAGGGCCGCCAGCGCGCCGAGCACCATCGAGATCTCGCTGCAGTCAGCCAGGTCGGCGGTGATCCCGCGGAGTCCGGGCGGCCCGGTCACGGTCAGCCCGCCGGGGCCCAGGACGCAGTCCGCGCCCATCTCCCGCAGGATGGACAGGATCTGGGCGGCAGGCTGGGTGGTCACCGCGGGCCAGCCCAGGATGGTCACCGTCCCCCCGGTCACCATGGCCGCGGCCAGGAACGGCATCGAGTTGACCACGTCGGGCTGGACCGTGATGGGCTGGCTGCTGAGTGGGCCCGGGTGCACGTACCAGGTGTCGGGCAGGACATCCGCGGCGGTCCCGGCCTCCCCGGCGGCTGGCGGGACCGAAGCCGTCGAGACCGGTCGGCCGTCTCGACCGCCGCGCCCGCATCCCGGAGCATCTGCACCGTCATCGCAATATGCGGGGCGGACGGGGCGCGGCCACCCCGGTGCCGTACCTCGAGTCCCTTGTCGTAGCGCGGCGCGGCCAGCAGCAGGCCCGAGACCAGCTGCGATGACGCCGACGCGTCCAGCGTGACGGCGCCGCCGGCCAGCGAGCCGGTGCCGTGCACGGTGAACGGGATGGCCCCCCGCCCGCCGTCGTCGATCACGGCCCCGATCTCGCGCAGGGCGCTGATGATCGCGCCCACCGGCCGCTGCGAGGCCCGCGGGTCGCCGTGGAATTCGGTGGCCACGCTGGCCAGGGCGGCCACCGGGGGAACGAACCGCATCACGGTGCCCGCGTTGCCCACGTCCACCCGGGCGTCACTGGCCGTCCAGCCGGGGGACACCCGCCAGGAGGTGGCCGCCGTGGCCGGGGTGGCGCCGGTGTCAACCGTCGCCCCGAGCGCACGGAGGGCGCCGGCCATCAGCAGCGTGTCCCGGGCCAGCAGCGGGTTGAGGATGTCGGCGGGGCCGCCGGCCAGGGCGGCGAGGACGAGCGCCCGGTTGGTCATGGACTTGGACCCGGGCACCCGCACCCGGGCCCGCAGCGGCCCGCTGGCCTGCGGGGCCTCCCACGGCGGTTCCCGGCCAGCGGCCGCGCGGCCGGCCGGGACCGGTCCGCCGGAATCCTGGCGTGCGGTGTCCATGCTGTGAGCGTAATGCGTGTGCTGAGCGCCTCGCCGGGAGTGAATCGAGGGAATCCGGGAAGAACCAGCGAGCGCTGTGTCCTCTGCGACCCGCCGGCCGGGGTGGCCGCGGCGGTCACCCCCGCTGAGGAGTGCGCGCGGCCCGGAACGTCGGTGAGGTTTGGTAATCAAGATTTGTGGTTATTAAGTGCCACATTCTGTGCTTCCCCGGTGCTGCCCCCAGCAGCCCCAGCTATGTAGTGATCGGGTGACGATATGTGCGGCCGCTTCGCGTCGGCGCGGAAGCGCCAGGAACTCCTGGAGGAGTTTGGCGTACAGCGGGACCGGGTGACCGAGCCGCTGCGGCCCGACTACAACGTGGCCCCTACCAAGCCTGTGTACGCCGTGGTTACCCGGCTCCCGAAGGACGGTGACGGCGAGGAGGCGGCCGGGCCGGAGGGTTCCGGGGCCGGGGATAGCCGCGCTGAGGACCGTCCCGGCGAGCAGGCAGGCGTGCGGGAACTGCGGGTGGTCCGCTGGGGACTCGTGCCGTTCTGGGCCAAGGACACCTCGATCGGCAGCCGCCTGATCAACGCCCGGGCCGAGACGGTGGCCACCAAGCCGGCCTTCCGCCGGGCGTTCGCCCGTCACCGGTGCCTGCTGCCCGCGGACGGCTTCTACGAGTGGGAGAAGTCCGGGGACCCCAAGCACCCGACCAAGCAGCCCTACTACATCCGCCGCGAAGACGGCGGCGTGCTGGCCTTCGCCGGCCTGTACGAGCTCTGGCGCGACAAGGACCAGCCCGAGGATGATCGTGATGGCTGGCTGTGGACGGCCACCATCATCACCACGCGGGCCGAGGACGAGGTCGGCCGGATCCATGACCGGATGCCGATGGTGATCGACCCGGCCCGCTGGGCCGACTGGCTTGATCCCTCGGCGACCAGCGCTGAGGCGCTGCACGGGCTGATGACGCCCGCCGCCTCGGCCCATCTGACCTCCTATCCGGTGTCAACAGAAGTCAACTCGGTCCGGCACAACGGTCCGGAGCTGATCGAGCCCATGGAGGGTGATTCCGGGCCCGCGGGGTCCCCGCGGGCCGGGGCGGGGGGGCGCAGCGGCGCCTCCCGGGGTGCCCCCAGCACGTTGTTCTGAGGCCCCCGAGCGCAGCCCGGCCCTCCCGAGGACCATCACTGCTGCGCTGCTGGTGCCCCTAATGAAGTAGGGAGGATCCGTGGAGACCATCACCGTACGTAGGCGCCTGGAGGCTGCGCGCGACGACCTGGACCGCTCCATCGCGGTCCTGCGCGGCGAGAGGCCGGTGTCCGGTAGCGCGGACTTCCCGCAGGACGAGGCGGACGTGGGGACCAGCCTGTCCGAGGCGGACCGCTCGGACGCGGTGCTGGCCTCGGCGATGTCCCAGCGTACGGAGGTCATGGACGCGCTGCAGCGCATCCAGGACGGCAGCTACGGCAAATGCGCGGACTGCGGTAAGCCCATCCCGGACGGCCGGCTGGAAGCCCGTCCGGAAGCGTCCCGGTGCGTGGCCTGCCAGTCGAAACGCGACCGGATGCGGCGCTAGCCGGCGGGCTGTGGCGCGGCGGCGGCCCGGCGCGGCCCGGCGGCGCCGGGCCCGGCCCCGCTGGCCCCCCGCGCGCTAGCTCCCTGCGGGCCGGCTGCCCCTGCGCGCTGGCCGCCTGTGCGCTGGCCCGGGGCGCGCTGGCCCCGGGCTTGCGGGCGGCGGCCAGCAGATAGATGCCGAAGGACTCGTTCCCGCTGTTCCCCGACCCGTTCCCCGCCCCGGTCAGCCCGTAGTCCTCCGCCCCCGCGGCCAGTTCGGCCCGGACCAGCCGCATGATCGCGCTGGGGTCCTTGCGCAGCACGTGGTCCACCATGGACGGGGACAGCACGGTGCGCGGGCGGATCCAGCTGACCTCCAGCCCGGCCTCGGTCAGCAGGTTGACCAGCTGCTCGGGGCCGAAGCACCGGGTGATCCGGCCATCCGGCCAGGGCACCAGCACCACTTCGGCCTGCGGCAGGTCGGTCAGCTGGGCCCACCGGTGCTGCTCAGCCAGGATGGACATGCCCAGGACGAGTGAGTCCACGGAGGCCAGGAGCTGGCCCCCGGGGCGCAGCACGCGGGCGATCTCCGCCGCGACGTCCTCGGCCATCAGGTGCCGCGACAGTGCCCCGTCGTCGGCGATCACCCCGTCCACCGACCCGTCGGCCAGGAAGGCCAGGTTCGCGGAGTCCGCCACCACGCGCGTCAGCCGCCCGGCTGGGGCGCGGCGGCGGTGCGCGCCGCGGACCGTGAACGTCACCGGCACCTCGAGCCCGCGGCGTTCTGAGACGGCGGGCCAGCGCGGCATGACCTGCAGGACGGCATAGCCGGCCGCGGCCGCCTGCGCGGCCACGCTGGACTGGGGGCCGGAGATATCGACCAGGATCCGTCCCCGCGGCGGCAGCCAGGCCTGCAACTGGGCCGCCACCACGGCTCGCTGGAACCGCCAGTAGGCCGTGAGGGAGTTCGAGCCGAGAACGGTGAGAGGACTGGTCGCACTTGCAGGCACCATGACTCCATCCAGCGCCGGGCTGCGCGCATTGCGGCTGACGGCCTGCCCAGTGACAGAGGTGAAACGCCGCCGCGAAGACGGGAGCCCGCGCAGCCCTATTTCCTGAAATGTTCCCCACCTGGGACTTTCCTCACCTGACTTGACGGGCAGGTCGCCCTGCTGTCGCGCGGCTGTCCCCGGGGGCCGGGCCCCCGATGACGGAATGAAGGCGCCGGGTCGCATGTTTCAGACGGCGTGGTTGTAGCCGATTGCGCGCCCCGCAGCAGCGCCCCTAAGCTGACTCGCTTCGAGCCGAGGGATAGGGGGGATGTATCCTCCCGCCCATACGGCCGCTATCGTCGGCCGGTGCAGGAGATCTCCGAGGGGGTGGGTGCGGTAACCGAGACACTCGAGCAGCGAAGCGAGCGTTTCGAGCACGATGTGCTGCCGTTCCTGGATCAGCTCTACTCGGCGGGGCTGCGGATGACACGTAACCCGGCCGATGCCGAGGACCTCGTGCAGGAGACGTTCGCCAAGGCGTACGCGTCGTTCCACCAGTTCCAGCCCGGCACGAACCTGAAGGCGTGGCTGTTCCGCATCCTGACCAATACCTTCATCAACAGCTACCGCAAGAAGCAGCGCGAGCCGCAGCGGTCGGGCGCGGAAGAGGTCGAGGACTGGCAGCTGGCCCGGGCCGCCGAGCACACCTCCACCGGCCTGAAGTCGGCGGAGGCGGAGGCCCTGGACCGTCTCCCGGACTCCGACATCAAGCAGGCGCTGCAGGCCCTTCCCGAGGAGTTCCGCATCGCGGTGTACCTCGCCGACGTGGAGGGGTTCGCGTACAAGGAGATCGCCGACATCATGGGCACGCCGATTGGCACCGTCATGTCGCGCCTGCATCGCGGGCGGCGGCAGTTGCGGGAGATGCTGCAGGATTACGCGGCCGAACGGGGCGTGACGCGCCCGGCCACGGCGGGGGACAGCCAGGACCCGCAGGCCGCGGAGTCGGGGAGGGACGCATCATGAGCTGCGGGAAACCCCACGAGACTCCATGTAGTGAGGTCCTCGAGCGGGTCTACTCCTACCTGGACGGCGAGCTCGGCCCCTCCGGCAAGGCAGAGATCCGCCAGCATCTCGACGAGTGCGGCCCGTGCCTGCGGGAGTACGGCCTCGAAGAGGCGGTCAAGCGGCTGGTGCACAAGTCCTGCGGCCATGATGAGGTCCCCGGTGACCTGCGGGTCAAGGTGCTGACCCGGATCCAGGAAGTCCGGGCCACGATCGAGATCACCGAGCTGCGCGGCGAATAGCCCGGCTGCGGCCGGCCCATTACCCGCCAAATCGCCCGCCGGGCGGCCGGCGGCAATGACCTGCCTTCTGAGCTGGGCGGACGTCGTGCGCCCCGGCCATTGTTACTTTCTGTCATGTCGTATATACAGATTGTAGATATCAGTCATGAAGGCTACGCGATCAGCGGTGATGGCGTTACCCTGAGTGGCGAGCTGGACCTATTGGCAGGGTCATTCATCGGGGCCGGCGATCGGCAGGGTTACCCGTTCGCGGCCGGTGCGCCCGTGCGGAAGTGACCGCCCGTTAGCCGATCGGGACTAACTGCGAGGGGGGGTCTTGAGCAGGCTCTCGCGGGCCGCGTGGCTCTACATGGCCGTGGTGGTCACGGCAGCGGTGCTGCTGCTGGCCAGCGTGCTGGCGCAGGACCTGGATCTGGGCGTGGACTACCGGGTGTCCAGGATCCTGCTCGTGCTGGCCGTCCTGTTCATGATCTGCGATTCCACCCCCACCACGCTCACCTCCCGGCAGTCCGCCTGGTCGCCCAGCTCGGCGGCCACCCTGGCGGCGGTCGTCCTGCTCGGCCCGGGAGGGGCCGCGCTGGTCGGGGCCACCTCGCTGATCAGCCTGCGCCGCGGCGGGCTGCGCGAGCGGGCCTTTAACGGGTCAATGTACGCGCTCAGCGCGTACGCGGCGGGTGTGGCCTACCTGGCGCTGGGCGGCCCAATCGGGGTGCCGAAGCCGGACGCCTTTCCGGGCATCATCCTGCCGTTCGCCGTGGCGGCCGCGGTGCATGTGGCCGTCAATCACGGGCTGTTGTGGACCATGCTGCTGCTCCTGCCGCCGTCCGGGGCCAGCCCCCAGCGCGGCCGCCTCGACCTGCACCTTTCCCTCCTGCTGGTGTCCGACCTGGGCTACGCCACGCTGGGCCTGCTGATCGCCGCGCTGTGGGACCTGGTCGGCCCGTTCGCCGCGGTCCTGGTGCTGATCCCGCTATTCGTGGCGCGCTGGGCGATGGCGCAGTTCGCCGCCCAGGAAGGCGCCTACTCGGCCACGATGGCCGCGCTGTGCCAGGCCGTGGAGACCAAGGACTTCTACACCCGCGGGCACAGCGAACGGGTGTCCCGGGGCGCCACGATGCTGGCCCGGCAGATCGGGATGGGCGCGGAGCGGGTCGAGGCCATCCGCTACGCGGGCATGCTGCACGACGTGGGCAAGCTCGGCGTCCCGACCAAGGTGCTGCAGAAGACCGGCCCGCTGACCGAGGAGGAGCTGGCCGCCATCCAGCTGCACCCGATGCGCGGCCTGGAGATCGTCCGGCAGATCGGGTTCCTGACCGAGGCGCTGGACGGCATCATGCACCACCACGAGCGGATGGACGGCAAGGGCTACCCGATGGGGCTGGCCGGCGACGAGATCCCCGAGTTCGCCCGGGTGATCGCGGTCGCCGACGCGTTCGACTCGATGACCTCCACCCGCTCCTACCGCGGCGCCCGCAGCGTCGAGGAGGCCGTCGCGGAGCTGCGCAAGTGCTCCGGCATGCAGTTCGACCCGGTGCTGGTGGACGCGTTCATCGCCGCGCTGGCCCGGGAGCGCTGGGAATCGCAGGCCACCGGCCAGCCGCCGCCAGCGGCCCTGCCGGCCGACTTCCCCGCCCAGGTCGCGGCCCAGGATCACGACGATCCCACCGCACCGCTGCGGGTCGTCGAGAGCCGCTGAGGTACGCCCGCGGTGACCACCCAGCGGCACATCGCCCGCCAGTCCGCCTGGCAGTCCATCGACTCCGGCCAGCTGCTGCTGGTTGCCGCGGCCGGCCTGCTGCTGGTCGCGGCCGTGGCGCAGACCGCCGCGGCCGGCCTGGTTCAGCCCCGGGACGCGCTGGCGTTCGGGGCGCTGATCGCGCTGGGCGAGCTGCTCCGGCTGTCCCTGCCCGGTGACCGCGAGGCCGCCCCGATCGGCAGCGCCGGGGCTCTCGGCTACGCGCTGGCCGTCCATGTCGGCCGGCTCCCGGCCCTCCAGCCCGCGCTGCAGGTGGTCGCGGTCACCGCGGTCGGGATGATCGTCGGGGCGCTGCCGCACCTGGCGGCGGGCCGGCCGCCGGGGTGGCCGGGATGGCCTCCCGGCTGCTGGCCGTGGCGTTCGTGGCGATCGCTTTCCGGCCCCTCGCCCACCTGGACCTCATCGACCAGCACGTGTGGCTCAGGCTCGCGGTCATGGCCGTGCTGATCGTGGCCGGATGGCTCGCCGAATGCGTGATCAAGGGCCTGATCCGGGCGGACGCCCTGCGGGCCCGGTTCCTCGTCTCGCTGCGCGACGAGCTCAGCATCCAGGTCCCGCTCGGCGCGGCGGTCGGGGCCTCCGCCATGCTCATCGCCCTCGCCACCGAGGCGATGGGGCTGGTGGCGCTGGCGCTGCTCATCGCGCCGCTGCTGGTCACCCAGACCGCCTTCCGCCGGTACGCGGGGATCCGGTCCACCTACCTGCAGACGGTCCGCGCGCTGGCCCGGGTCACCGAGGTCGGTGGCTACGTCGAGGACGGCCACTCCTACCGGGTGGGCCGGCTCGCCGTGGCGATCGGCCGCGAGCTCGGCATGAGCGAGCCGGACCTGCTGGAGCTGGAGTACGCCGCGCTCATGCACGACATCGGCCAGCTGTCGCTGGCGGATCCCATCCCGGGCGGCGCGACCGTGCTCGCCTCTCCCGAGGATCAGCGGCGCATCGCCGGCCTCGGCGCCAGCGTCATCGAGCAGGCCGGCGTGCTGGACGGGGTGGCCGAGATCGTCCGGTGCCAGAGCCAGCCCTGGCGCGGCAGCGGCCCGGAGCCGCCGATCGGGAGCCGGATCATCCGGGCCGCCAACGCGTTCGACGACCTGGTGGGCGGGTCACCCGACCGGGACCGCTCCGCGGCGGCGCTGGAGCGGCTCCGGCTGGACACCGCGGTGGAGTACGACCCGCGGGTCGTCGAGGCGCTCACCAAGGTGGCCGGGCGGTGGTACCCCGGCCGCCTGTAGGCTTCCGCCGTGCCTGACAGCTCAGCGGTGATGGAGTCGGTGCTCGTCGCCAACCGCGGTGAGATAGCCCGGCGGGTGATCACCACCGCCCGGCGGATGGGCGTCCGGGCCATCGCCGTCTACTCCGAGGCCGACGCCGGGCTGCCGTTCGTGCGCGAGGCGGATGAGGCGGTCCTGATCGGCCCCCCGCCCCCCGCCCGCAGCTACCTCGACGCCGGCGCCATCCTGCGGGCCGCCCGCGAGACCGGCGCGCGCGCCGTGCATCCCGGCTACGGCTTCCTTTCCGAAAACGGTCTGTTCGCCCGCACGGTCATCGATGCCGGGCTGGCCTGGGTGGGACCGCCACCGGAGGCCATCGAGCAGATGGGCGACAAGATCAGCGCGCGGAACCTGATGGCCGCGGCCGGGGTGCCCGTGGCGCCGGGCACGACCGAGCCGGTGAAGGACGCCGGCGAGGCCATGGACGCCGCGGCGTTCATCGGTTACCCGGTCATGGTGAAGGCTGCGGCGGGCGGCGGCGGCATCGGGATGAGCGCCGCGGCCGGCCCGGAGCAGCTGGCGGCGGCGTTCGAGACGGCCCGCTCCCGGGCGGAGCGGTTCTTCGGCAGCCCGGCGATCCTCCTGGAACGCTACGTGGCCCCGGCCCGGCACGTGGAAGTGCAGATCCTCGGGCTTCCCGGCGGCCGCGTGCTGGCCCTGGGCGAGCGGGACTGCTCGGTGCAGCGGCGGCACCAGAAGGTGGCGGAGGAGACCCCGTCCCCGGGAGTCGGCCCTGCCCTGCGCGCCCGGATGCTGGAGGCGGCGGTCCGGGCCGGGGAGACGGTCGGCTACCAGGGCGCCGGGACCGTCGAGTTCCTCATGGACGCGCGGACCGGTGACTTCACGTTCCTGGAGATGAACACCCGGCTCCAGGTCGAGCACCCCATCACCGAGATGGTGACCGGCATCGACCTGGTCGAGCAGCAGCTGCGCATCGCCGCGGGGGCCGACGTCAGCCTCGACCCGGATCAGCTGGCGGCCCGGGGGCACGCGATCGAGCTGCGCGTCTACGCGGAGGACCCGAACCGGTTCCTGCCCAGCCCGGGCACGATCACCGCCTGGACGGAGCCGGCCGGGGAGGGCATCCGGGTTGACGCGGGGTACGAGGCCGGGAACCAGGTGACCCCGTTCTATGACCCGCTGCTGGCCAAGCTGTGCGTCTGGGGCCCGGACCGGGACGAGGCGCTGCGCCGGGCCCGGGACGCGGTCGCGTCGTTCCGGATCACCGGGCTCAAGACGAACCTGCCGTTCCACGCGGACCTGCTGGACAGCGAGGAGTTCAGCGACGGAGATTACGACACCCTGGTGGTCAGCCGCCTTCGGCCCTGAACGGGCCCGGGTCACTGAATGGGCGGGTGTTCCCGGACGGGCACAATGTGAAGGGCCGCCCGGAGGGCGGCCCGCCGGCAACGGAGAGGAGCGGCGAGTGGCCGAGGTCCGCGCGGAGATGGTGGCCAACGTCTGGAAGGTCGTGACCGCCGAGGGCGAGGAGGTCTCCGACGGCGCAACGCTGGTCATCCTCGAATCGATGAAGATGGAGATCCCCGTGCTGGCCGAGGAGCCGGGCACGGTGACCAAGCTGGCGGTGGCCGAGGGTGACGTGGTCCAGGAAGGCGACCTGATCGCCATCATCGAGTAACCGCCGGCCCGCTCGCTCGCCCCGGGCCGGCACATTTCCCGCGAAACGTTCGGCAGAAACGGACATATCACCCGCCGCGGCGCACGTCGCAGCGGGAGATGTGCTGGGTCGGCGTGACTGGCGTGACTAGTGGGGCTGGTGGGGTTGAGGGGTGTGGCGGCGGGGGGGCCGGGGCAGGGTCAGACGCCGGTGGTGGAGCGGGGGTAGGCGACCGCCGGGTCGGTGATCACGTTGACCAGGTAGGGAACGCCGGACCCGAACGCGCGGCGCAGCGCGGGGGCGATGCCGTCCGGGCGGGTGACCAGCTCCCCCGCGCCGCCCAGCGCGCTGACCACCTCGTCATAGCGGCACTGCGGCTGCAGGTCGGCGGCCACGTCGTAGCCGTAGATGGCCTGCATCGGGTACTTCTCCAGGCCCCAGATCCCGTTGTTGCCGCAGACCATCACGACCGGCAGCCCGTGCCGGACCAGCGTGTCCGCGTCCATCAGCGAGAACCCGGCCGCGCCGTCCCCGAGCAGCAGCACCACCTGGGCCGACGGCCGGGAGATCCGGGCCGCGATCGCGTACCCCAGCCCCGTCCCCAGGCACCCGTAGGGGCCCGGGTCAAGCCAGCCCCCCGGGCGTCCCGGCTCGATGTACTTGCCCGCGTAGGAGACGAAATCCCCGCCGTCGCCGATCACCACGGCGTCGTCGTCCAGCATCCCGGCCAGCTCACCGTAGATACGCATCGGGTGGATGGGGTCGGACTCGCTGGCCAGCAGCGCACCGTCGGCCGCCACCGCGCCGCGCGCCGCGTCCTGGAGCCGCGGCAGCCAGTCGTCCTCCCACGCCAGCCGGGCGGGCCGCCCCGGCCACGCGGCCGGGTCCGCCAGCGCGCTGAAGAACGCGCCGAGGTCACCCGAGTACGACGCGGCCAGGTCGCAGTGCCCGGCGAGCTGGCCCGGCGCGTCGGCGACATGGACCACGGACGGTTTTCGTTGCGGAGAATTCTGGTCGCCGAACGCGCCGTAGCCGAGCCGGAAATCGAGCGGGGTACCGACCACGACGACCAGGTCAGCCTGCCGGAAGGCGGCTGACCTGGCCCGGGTGACCAGCAGCTCGTGACCGCGCGGCAGGATGCCGCGGCCCTGGCCGTTGGCGATGACCGGCAGCCGCAGTTCCTGCGCCGCGGCCCGGGCGGCGTCCTCGGCGGCGCCCATCCAGACGTCCGAGCCGAGCACCAGCACCGGGCGCCGGCCGCCGCGATCAGGCGCGCGATGGCGGTGACCGCCTCCGGGTCGCCTGGCGCGGCGGCCGGGCCGGGCCGGGCGGCCCGCACCATGGTGCCGCCCGGCCTGGCCTCCCCGGCCAGGGCTTCCGCCGCGCCCGCTGGCGCCGGGCCGAAGAGGGCCTCCAGGGACACGTCCACGAACACCGGGCCGCGATGCGGCGCCGCGGCCAGCCGGAACGCCTCGTCCACCCCGGCGCCGACCTTCGCGGTCTCGTGCTCGGTCCAGGCCCGCTTGGTGATCGGCCGGAGCAGGCCGGGGTGGTCGAACTCCTGCAGGCTGCCCGAGCCCCAGCGCGCGTCGGGGGCGCGGCCGCCGAGGATCACCACGGGCGAGCCGTTGAAACCGCGCCGTGGTGACGGCGCTGACCCCGTTGGTCACCCCGGGTCCCGCGGTCAGCACGGCCAGCCCCGGCTGCCGGGTCAGCCGGGCGGTGGCCTCCGCGGCGAACACGGCGGTCTGCTCGTGCCGCACGTCCAGCAGCCGCATCGGCGGGTCCGCGTGCACCGCCGCGTCGTAGAGCGGGAACACGTGGCCGCCGGACAGGGTGAACATGGTCAACACGCCGTGAGCCTGGGCTGCCGCCACGGCCAGCGTGCCCCCGTGCTGGCCAGTCTCGTGCTGGCCAGCGCCGGGCTGGCTCGTGCCCTGCTGGCCGGTGCCGTGCTGGCTGGTCCCGTGCTGGCTTTCCCCGGGCCCGGTGGCCTCATCCCCGCTGCCGTCGGTCATGCGGCGATGTTACCAGCTAGTAGCTTGCGCGAACAGCGGCCGACCAGGGACTGCGGCGGCAGGGACAGGTGCCGGGCCCGGGGAGGGGGCGCGGGCCCGGCACCTGCGGTCCGGTCAGTCCACGTCCACGTCCACGGCGCCAGCGCGCTGCGGCGAAGCCGACGAAGGCGACCATGGCGAAGAGGACGACCAGGATGCTGAACGAGACCGCGTTGATGTGGGTCACGACGCCTCCTCCCCGCGGCCGCTGCGGGGCTGGGAGGCGGCTGGGCCGGACGCGCCACCCGCCAGGCCACGGCGCGGGGCGGGGGGCGCGCGCGTGACTTATGTCACGTTGTTGACGTCCATGGTGCGATGAATTGCCCGGGTCTGCAATGGTTTGCGGATCAGTGATTACAGCGGATCAGGGTCGCGGTGGCGTCGTAGTCCTTGTCCGGCCCGCGTACCCGCCAGCGCTCCTCCATCACATCGTCGCCGAGCACCAGGTAGGTGATCTCGTACTGGTCGGCGCGGCATGGGTGGACCGCGGTGCAGTGGCCGGAGCGCAGGTCAAGGCGGTAGAAGAGGTGGCCGTCGGCGAACTGCACGTCCACCGTGCCATCGGGCCGGCCCTGGTAGCGAAGGCTGCGGGTGGCCGGGCCCGCGTGCGGGCCGAAACGCAGCTCGCCGGTCTCCAGGTAGCTCAGCGGGCCCCCCGGGAGGTCCGGCCCGGTGAGCAGGGCCTGCCCGGTGAACCGTCCCTCCAGGCCGGACCGGTGGTCGGCCAGCACCCGCTCCAGGCGCCACCGTCCCGCCGCGAAGGCCAGCGTGTCGGTTACCCGCATGGTTCATCATTGTGGCTGCTCCCGGCGTGGGCCGGGCCACCCGGTGCCTTGGATGGTCCGGGCACGCTTGATATCGTCCCCTCGGCTACCAGTACGTTTCCCCCGCCTGAGGAGTCCCCCCATGTCTGAAGCGGCTGCGCTGCGCCAGCGTCCCCCCTGGTGCTCGCCGACCTGCTGCCCGGTGCACTGGTCCGCGACACGCTCCTGGTCGTCGGGGCGGCCGGCTTCGTCGGGCTGCTCGCCCAGATCTCGATCCACCTGTCCTTCACGCCGGTGCCCATCACCGGGCAGACCCTGGGCGTGCTGCTGGCCGGCACGGCGCTGGGCTGGCGGCGGGCCGGGGCGGCGCTGGTGCTGTACGCGGTGGCCGGGCTGGCCGGGGTGCCCTGGTTCGCCGGTCATGCCAGCGGCTACGTGGGCGCCTCGTTCGGTTATGTGCTCGGCTTCATCGCGGCCGCGATTTTGTGCGGCTACCTGGCTGAGCGCGGAGCGGACCGCTCGGTGCTGCGGTCGGTGCCGGTCATGGTCGCCGGCGAGGTGGTCATGTACGCGTTCGGGGTGACCTGGCTGGCGCTGAGCCTGCACCTGAGCGCCTCGGCGGCGATCTCGGAGGGATTCACCCCGTTCGTGGCGGGCGACGCGATCAAGGCCGCGATCGCCGCGGGGCTGCTGCCGGGGGCCTGGTGGCTGGCCGGCTACCGGCGCGGCCGGCCTTCCGGCGAGGCCGGCTGAGCCAGCCGGGCCGGCCGAGCCGCCGGGCCGGCCAGGCCCGCTAGCGGCGCAGCCGGGTGACCAGCTTGTAGCGGTCACCCCGGTACTTGGACTGGGCCCACTCGACCGGCTCGGCCGAGGCGTCGAACGCCTGGCGGGACAGCAGCAGCAGGGGCATGCCGGCGTCGACCCCGAGCAGCCGGGCGTCCGTGGGGTCGGCCAGCACGGTCTCGATGGTCTCCACCGCCTCGGTCAGCTGGACCCCGTAGGCCGAGGCCAGCGCCTCGTACAGGGACGCGTACCGGTCCAGGTTCCGGCGCAGCCCGGGGAACCGCCGGGCGGGCAGGTGCGAGGTGTCCGTGGACATGGGCTCCCCGTCGGCCAGCCGCAGCCGGTGGATGCGCAGCACCCGGCTGCCCGGCGAGATGGCCAGCAACTCGGAGAGCTGGGCGTCTGCGGGCACGTAGCTGGTGTCCAGGATCCTGGTCTGCGGGTGCAGCCCGTGCGCCCGCATCCCCTGCGTGTAACTGGCCAGCTCGAGAAGCTGCGCGACCTTCGGCTTGGCCACGAACGTCCCCTTGCCCTGCATCCGCAGCAGCCGGCCCTCGACCACGAGCTCGGCCAGGGCCTGGCGCACCGTGGTCCGCGACGTCCCGTACTGCTGGGCGAGCTCACGTTCCGGCGGTACCGGGGTGCCGGGGGCCAGGCTCTGGGTCAGCTCCAGGAGCTGGCGCTTGACCGCGTAGTACTTGGGGATCCGGTGTGAGGTCGCGCCGGGAGGAGCGGGCTCACCGTCGCTGATGGCGGGGGACGCGGTCACGGTCACTTCCTTCCGCAGCAAACTGCGTTCCGGACATGATCCCTCATCAGGGCCCGGGCTGCGGCCACAGGCTCGCCAGGTAGCCCGGATAAGCGATGATGGCAGGGTGCCCACGCTCAATGACCTCGCCCGCCGCCACACCGCGCTGACGTCGGCCGACATCGACTGGCTGCACGCGCTGGTGTCGGACTGGCAGCTGCTGGCCGACCTGTCTTTCGCTGACCTGGTGCTGTGGGCGCCGCTGCAAGACTCCTCCGGCTGGGTGGTGCTGGCCCAGATGCGGCCGACGACCGGGCCGACCACCTTCCACGATGACGCGGTGGGCTCGTTCGCGCCCACCGGGGCCAGGCCCTTCCTCGAATCGGCCCAGCGGGAACGGCGGATCTGCCGGGAAGGCGACCCGGAGTGGACCCGCGGGGTGCCGGTCCGCCGGGAGTCGATCCCGGTCACCCGGGAGGGGCAGGTCATCGCGGTCATCGAGCGGAGCACGAACCTGAGCTCGGCGCGCACGCCGAGCCGCCTGGAGCTGACCTACCTCAAGGGCGCGGACGACCTGGCCCAGATGGTCGCCTCCGGCATGTTTCCCTGGCCCGGCCAGCAGCCCGCGCTGGTCCGCTCGCCGCGGGTGGGGGACGGGCTGCTCCGGCTCGGCCGGTCCGGCAAGGTCAGCTACGCGAGCCCCAACGCCCTGTCCGCCTACCGCAGGCTGGGCCTGGCCGCCGACCTGGTCGGGGCCGAGCTGGGCCCGCTAACCGCCCGGCTGTGCGCCCCGGGCCGGCCTACCGACGACTCGCTCATGGTCACCGCCAGCGGGCGCGCCCCGCGGGAGACCGAGGTGGAGGGGAACGGGTCGGTGGTCCAGCTGCGGGCCATCCCGCTGGTGGTCAACGGGCTGCGGACCGGAGCGCTGGTGCTGGTCCGCGACGTGACCGAGCTGCGGCACCGCGAGCGTGAGCTGATGACCAAGGACGCCACCATCCGGGAGATCCACCACCGGGTGAAGAACAACCTGCAGACGGTGGCCGCGCTGCTCCGGCTCCAGTCGCGGCGGCTGGAGGAGCCCAAGGCGCGGGCCGCGCTGGACGAGGCCGTGCGCCGGGTCGGATCCATCGCGACCGTTCATGAGACGCTCTCCCACGCTCCCGAGGAGATCGTGGACTTCGATGACGTCGCGGAGCGGGTCGCGGCGATGGCGGGGGAGGTGTCCGCGGCCGAGGCCCGGGTCAAGCCGGTCCTGCTCGGCCGGTTCGGGCTGCTGCCCTCCGCGGTGGCCACACCGCTGGCCCTGGTGCTGGCCGAGTTGCTGCAGAACGCGCTGCAGCACGGCCTGGCCCCGTGCGGGCTGGAACTGGGCCCGGACACCGGCCTGGACGGGCTGCTCGAGGTGTCGGTAACCCGCACCCGGGAGCGGCTGACCGTCACCGTGCAAGACAATGGCGTCGGATTGCCGGAGGAGTTCGACCTGGATTCGGCCACGAGTCTCGGCCTGCAGATCGTCCGGACCCTGGTCGTATCGGAACTGGGCGGCCGGCTCGAGGTCAAGCCGCGGGCGGGCGGCGGCACGAAGGCCGTGGTGGACCTGCCGCTGGACGCCGGGGCACCGTTATCGGCCCGGGCGGCCCCGATCAGGCCGTGACGGCCCGGGACCCGCGCCGCCAGGCGGCGCGCCGCTAACCCCGCACCGGTGACCCCGCGCCGGTCAGCGGCAAAGCCCCGGGAGCCAGGTTCCCGGGGCACCCGCCAGGCTCACGCGTGGGCGCGCGCCCGGAACCGGCTGGCCCGCCGCTTGAGGGCGCGCCGCTCGTCTTCGCTCATGCCGCCCCACACCCCGGCGTCCTGGCCGCTCTCGAGCGCCCACTGCAGGCAGGCCTCGATCGCTGGGCATCGGCGGCAGACCTGCTTAGCCTCGTCGATCTGGAGTAGCGCAGGCCCGGTGTTCCCGATGGGGAAGAACAGCTCCGGGTCTACGTCACGGCAGGCGGCGTCGTGGCGCCAGTCCATGCGGTCCACTCCTCCTTGGCAGCCGGGCCTTGGCCCGGCCCGGGTTGGAGACCTCGGCTCACACTGCTTGTGAACGAATTCACGAGCCGGGTCCTGTGTCGGGAGCCGTGTAGCTACCCGGGGTTTGCACACCTACTTCTATTCGAGCCAGCGGCCCCCACTGGACTCCGGTCCGAGGCCTGGAATCAGGACACTAACGCCAGGACCTGCCAGATGGCAGCGCATGGCACTGCTCACCCGAACCGGGTTCTAGCCTGTCAAGCGCCTGAATCAAACGCAAGACTATTCAGCAAAGGTTCAGGCGGATTTCGGTGTCTGATAGCTCACATCATGGCCTGTTCCGGGCTGGTCAGGCAATTACCCGCAGAGCCCGCGGAACAGCGCGAAACGTGACACTCTCATGCTCGCCCACGTACTCCCCGTCCACCTGAAGCGCGGCCGGCCGGGCTGACCGCAGGGTGAACGCGTGCTGATCGTGCAGGCTCACCACGTCCCGGCCCCGGAGCGGCTCGGTGCGCTGGGCGAACATCTGCCGGAGTGCGTTCAAGGTGCCGATCGTCCGCATCCGCCGGAGGGCGAAAATGTCCAGCCCGGTGTCGAACCCGGCGCCCGGGCTCGGATTGACCGGCCGCGGGCCCAGGTAGGTCCACGGCGAGGTGTTGGAGATGATCCCCAGAAACAGCGGCCCGATCGGCGGCATGCCCTCCCGTTCCAGGGTCAGCGGGGGGTGACGGCGGTCGGTGACCCCGTAGAACTGGCGCAGCGCGCTGCGCAGGTACAGGCCGGGGCTCACGACCCGGCCGCGGGCGCGCAGGCCCTCGATCACCCGCACCACCTCGGCGTCCAGTCCCAGGCCGGCGTTGAACGTGAAGTAACGGTCGCGGGCCGGGGTGTCCGGGGCGTCCGGGTCGGCCTGCGGCGTGCTGGCGCAGCCCAGGCCGACCCGGCGGTCCTGGCCTGCCCGCAGGCTCCCGAGGATCCGCCCGGTGGCGTCAACCGGGTCGGCGGGCAGGCCCAGCGCCCGGGTGAACACGTTCGCGTTGCCGCCCGGGATAGGGGCGAAGGCCGGGTCCGTCCCGGGCGGGCCGGCCGCACAGCAGCCCGTTGACCGCCTCGTTGACGGTGCCGTCCCCGCCGAGCGTCAGGATCAGCTGGAAGCCGTCCGAAGCGGCCTTCCGCGCCAGGGTGCCCGCGTGGCCCCGGTAGCGTGTTTCCACGACTTCCAGATCCATCTGGGATGCGAGAGCATGCGTGATGACATCGCGGCGCAGGTGGGTGGTGGCCGTGGCGTGCGGGTTGACGATCAGGAGCGCGGGCACGGGCTCAGGTTAGCGAGAGGTACCGAATATGCAGCAGAGGCCTCCGAGCCTGCTCGGCGCGGCGGTGGTGCAGGCGGCCGACGCCCTGATCGTGGTGGCGGGCAGCGTGCTGGCCGGAGTGGACACGATCACGGGTAAGTCGTACCAGACGGGCAGCGGGATCGCGCTCACGCTGATCGGGCTGGGCACCGCCGCCGCGCTGGCCTGGGTGGCAGTAGGGCTGGCCCGGGCCCGCCGGTGGAGCCGCACCCCGGCGGCGCTGACCCAGCTGTTCGTCGGCATCGTCGGCATTTACCTGGTGCAGGGGCACCAGTACGCCTGGGGCGTCCCTGCGCTGCTGCTGGCCTGCGCCGGGCTGGCCCTGCTGCTGGCCCCGCCCAGCCTGCGCGCGCTGGCCCGCCCCCAGCCCGGCAGCGCCCCAGCACCCCAGCCACCGTCCCAGCCCACCCCAGCGCCCACGAACACAGGACCGGCCAAGACAGGGCCGGCCAAGACGGGCGCGGCCAAGCCCGGGACGCCAGCCAAGCCAAAGCCAAAGCCAGCAGGCAAACGCCCCGCCCGCGGCTAAGACTCGCCGGCAAGGGGAGGCGCGCCGCAGGCGTGTCCTCGGCCGAGCCGGCGACCCACCCGGCGCCCCGCAGCAGCCGACGTGCCCACGGAAGCGGGCCAGCGGGGGCCCGGGGGGTCGCCCCCCGGATAACGCAGCTAACTCAATCCTCGGCCGTCAGGCCGTCCCGGAGCTGGGCGAGGGTCCTGGCCAGCAGCCGGGACACGTGCATCTGCGAGATCCCCAGCTCGCTGGCGATCTGCGACTGCGTCATGTTCCCGAAGAACCGCAGCAGCAGGATGCGCTTTTCCCGGCTGGGCAGCTGCTCCAGCAAGGGCTTGAGCGATTCGCGGTACTCGACCCCCTCGAGGGCGTCGTCGAGCATGCCGAGCGACTCGGCCACCGCGGGCGCGTCGTCGTCACCCGAGTCCGGGGCGTCCAGCGAGACCGTCGAGTAGGCGTTGGCCGACTCCAGGCCCTCCAGCACCTCTTCCTCGGTCATCTGCAGGTGCGCGGCGATCTCGGCCACGGTGGGCGCCCGGCCCTCGCGCTGGGCCAGGTCCCCGATGGCCTTGGTCAGGGCCAGCTTGAGCTCCTGCAGCCGCCGGGGCACGCGGACGGCCCAGCCCTTGTCGCGGAAATGCCGCTTGATCTCACCCACGATGGTCGGGGTGGCGTAGGTCGAGAATTCCACCCCGCGGGCCAGGTCGAACCGGTCAATGGACTTGATCAGCCCGATCGTCGCCACCTGGGTGAGGTCGTCGAGCCATTCGCCGCGGTTACGGAATCGCCGGGCCAGGTACTCCACCAGAGGCAGGTGCAGTTCCACCAGCTCGCCCCGGATGCGGAGCCGTTCCGCGTCGCCGACGGGCAGCACGGACAGCCGCTCGAACAGTTCCCGCGCGCGCCCCCGGTCCGGGACCGCGTGCTGGATCCGGGCCGGGGCGGCTACCTCGGCCAGCGGCGTGTCGCCCACCTGCACGTCGATGTTGGCCGCCACGGTGGCATCGATCTCGTCGGCCACCCGGGCATCCACCTTCCGGGGCACCCGGACCTCGATTTCCTCGGTCACCCGGACCTCGACAGCTCGCGGGTCTTGCGCAGCATGACCGTGAGTTTGCTGCCCGGCCCGGCCCAGGCGTCCACGCTTCCGGCCAGCGCGGCGAGCACGGTCCAGGCGAAGGTGTCCCGGGCCGGGAGCTGGGCCCGCAGGGTGAGCACGGACACCGCGATCGTCACGCTGTCCGGGCCGAGGGTGAAATCGCAGTCCAGGGTGGCGCCCGGCGCCGCCTGGCTGAGCAGCAGGCCGCATGCCTCGTCCACGGCGATCCGCAGGTCCTCGATCTCATCCAGGGTGAAGTCGAGGCGGGCCGCGAGGCCCGCCGTGGCCGTGCGCAGCACGGACAGGTAGGCGCCCTCGGCCGGCATCCGGATCGTCACTCGATCCTCGGCGTCCCGCGGTGCGGGCTCGCCGCGGACGGCGGTAGGCACGGCCGCAGCAGTGGGCGCGGTCGTCTCTTCGGTCACGATTGTCCTCCAGTACCGTCAGCCGTACTGCTGCTGGCGGCCGTCGTGGTCTTGCCTTGCAACCTACCGTCCGCCGCGTCCATCGCTAACGCGCCGCCCCGGGCGCTGCCCAGCAAGTCGCTTTTGACCAGCCAGGATGCCCGGGATTGGCCGCGGATTCCAGGAACAGGATGCCAGAGACCGCGCAGGCGATGCGCCTGCGCGGTCTCTGATGATCGCGACGTGCTCCGGGAGGGAGGTCAGCCCTGCTTGGTCTCCCAGAAGATCTTGCTGATCTCGTCGATCTTGGCCAGCAGCTGGTCCGCCGCGGCCACGTCGGTGCTGCTCTTGGTTCCGCCGGGCCCGCCGCCAGCCAGCTTGGTGGCCTCGTTGAACAGCTGGTTCAGCTGCGGGTACTTCTCGAAGTGCGGGGGCTTGAAGTAGTCGGTCCAGAGCACCCACAGGTGGTGCTTGACCAGCTCGGAACGCTGCTCCTTGATCAGCAGGGCCCGCGTCTGGAACGCCGGGTCCGAGCTGTCGTGATACTTCTGGATGATCGCCTTGACGGACTCGGCCTCGATCCGTGCCTGGGCCGGATCGTAGACCCCGCAGGGCAGGTCGCAATGCGCGTGCACGGTGGCCTTTGGTTCGAGGAGACGTGTCACCAGTCCCATAGGTCCCCTTCTCTCATCTCGGATCATGGGTTACCGGTGACCGACACTACCCCTCAGGCTCGCAGACGAACGTAGGAGGGCCGATGCACTGGCCGCTGTGGCGGGTTGCGGTCGTGGAGCGGTCCATGGAGCCTGCTCTCCACCCGGGTGACTGGCTTCTCGTCTGGCGGGGCACCCGGCCCGGACGGCCGATCCGGGTCCGCCCGGGCCAGCTGGTGATCGCCCGGCATCCGGGCCGGCCGGACCTGCTCCTGGTGAAGCGGGCCGCACGGCATGAGCCCGGCGGGTGGTGGCTCGCCGCCGACAACCTCCCGGCCGGCGCCGCGGACAGCCGCACGTTCGGCGTGGTCGCGGACCGGCTCATCGCGGGCCGGGTGCTGGTCCGCTACCGCCGCGCGCGGGCCTGACTGGCACCAGATAACGAAAACCCCCGGCCGCCAGGGCCGGGGGTCCTCGTACTGTGCTCGGTGCTTAGAACCAGGCGATCAGGCCGCGCTGCGCTCGGGCGGCTCGATACCGGACTGCCGCTCGACCAGGTTGAGCATCTCCGCCTTGGGCAGCCTGGTGGCCATCGCCCAGTAGTAGATGATCAGGCTGAACGCGGCCACGACCAGCATGTCCCACCAGAACGGGATGCGGTTGGTGTTCAGCGGGGCCGCCACGGCACCCCCGCTGTACTGGCCCTGCCAGGAGATGATGCCGATGCCGATCAGGTAGAACGGCAGCCACTGCGCCGACTTCCAGTCCAGCGGCGGGCGGTTCTCGTCGAACGCCATGCAGACGCCGATCAGCACGTAGCCGATGATGATCACGACGCCGAGCTTCCAGACCGTCTCGAAGCCGGACCAGTAGATGAGCATGTTGGCGATGATGAACGCGAGCGGGCTGACCACCTCACCCGCGGGCACCCGGTAGGGCCGGTCGGCCTCGGGGACCTGGCGGCGGAACGCGCCCATGGCCAGCGGCGCGCCGGCGTACATCAGCACGCTGGCCCCGGTGACCAGGCTGACCAGCGAGTGCCAGCTGGGGAACGGCAGCAGGAAGAACAGCCCGGCCACGAACGCCACGAGCAGGCTGACCCACGGGATGCCGTTCCCGTCGACCCTGGTGAAGAACTGCGGGAAGTAGCGGTTGCGGCCGAGGCCGTAGCCGACCCGCGAGCTCGAGGTCTGGTAGATCAGGCCGGTGCCGAACGGGGAGACGAACGCGTCGATCCGCAAGACCACGGCCAGCCAGGCGAGGCCGGCGAGGCCAGCCAGGCCGGCGAACGGCCCGGCCAGGATGTCCGGGTTGCTGATCTTCGCCCACCCGTGGGCGATCTCGCTGCTCGGCATCGCGCCGATGAACACCACCTGCAGCATGACGTAGATGATGATGCCGATGAAGGTGGCCAGGAGGATGGCCCGCGGCAGGTTCTTCTGCGGGTTCTTGATCTCTGCCGCCAGCTGGTCGGCCTGCTCGAAGCCCAGGTAGGCGAACACGATGCCCGCCGACGGGATGGCCGCGAACAGGGCCTTCCAGCCGTAGGGGTTGAAGCCCTGGCTGGTGAAGTTGGCGCCGTGGAACTTGAACAGCAGCACGATGATGGTCAGGACCGGGATGGCCACCTTCCACCAGGTGAGGCCCGAGTTGACCTTGTTGAAGGTCTTCATGGCCAAGAAGTTCAGCGCGGTGAAGATCACCAGGAGGACGACCGTCATCGCGAAGCCGAGCCCGGTGACGTTGCCGTGCCCGGTCCCGCCGTTCGCGTTGACGTCGAACAGGCCGTGCCAGTAGTACGACCCGTACTGCATCACCGCGAAGCACTCGATGGGGGCCACCGTTACGGCCTGCACCCAGGAGAAGAAGCCGAACGAGATGCCGGCCACGCTGCCGTACGCCAGGTGCGGGAACCGCGCCGTGCCGCCGGATACCGGGTACATCCCGCCCAGTTCGGCGTGCACCAGGGCCAGGAAGATGACCGCCACGCCGCCGATAACCCAGCCCAGCAGGGCGATCGGCCCCGCGGCCTGTGAGGCGTACAGCGCTCCGAACAGCCAGCCCGAGCCGATGATGGAGGTCTCGGACGCCCAGGTGGCGCCGATCAACCCCATCTCTCGTTTGAGGCCGACATCCGACGGTGCTGTCGGAGTAGCCGCTACGGACTCAGTTGCCATGGTCCGAACCTTCTTTCCGGTCCGCATACGTGGGCCATACGGCCTGTGAGTAGGCCTCATGGTAATGATCGTCAAACAACCTGAGAAGAAGGCCCTGGCTTCATTTCGGTAACGTGGATCACGATCAGTCCGCGGGACGACACGCGCCGCTGTCCATTTCCGGCCGGGTCCCCGGCTAAACGGATGGGAAATGTGGGACGGAAGGGGAAACAGGGGCCGGGATACGCGGGTGTTGCGCAGCCTGCCCGGCCGCCGTGGGCCCAGCCTGCCCGGCCGCCGTGAGCCAGCCTGCCTGGCTAGACGGCGGCGGTGGAGGCCTTCTCGCTCTCCGGGCTGCGGCGGCGCTCGTGCAGGGCCGTCACGCTCGCCTTGGCCGCGCAGCGGTCGCCGCAGTAGGCCCGCGAGCGGTCGGGAGTCGCGTCCACGAGCACGTTGGGGCAGGACGGGGCCTCGCAGTGGCGCAGCCGGTCGGTGCCCAGGTTCGTGATCACGATGGTCAGCCCCAGCACGGCCCCTGCCGCGTACCGGTCTGCGACCGAGCCGCTGTCCGCGTGATGCAGGTGCCAGCCGCCGCCGTCGTGCCGGGCGATCTCTGGGTGGATGGGGTGCCGGGCGAGCAGGCCGTTCAGCCGGGCCGCCGCTGCGTCCCCGTCCGCGGCCGCGCAGGCCGCGAAGATCAGCCGGAGCTGCGACCGCAGTTCCCGCAGCGGGTCGAGGTCGGCCGAGGAGACCCGGGCGCACAAGGCAGCCTGGTCCACCATGAGGGCGCGATAGGCCTCCACGGTGGCGAGCTCATCCTGGTGGCCGTCGCTAGCGTTGCTTGTGTTGACCAAACGCACCGCTAGCTCGGCATAGGAGGTGAGATCCACTCCAGTCCTTCAGCTGCAGGGGGACAGGGGGTCCGCTTCCCCGCACCGAGTATGGCACAGACCGTCCGGCCCGGCCGGCGCCTTCCGCCGGGTCGCCCGTAGTACTAGGTAGCTGAGTGTACCGATCTGGTCCCGCGCCGCTGCGGGGCGGGGTCACCACATCCGCGGCGGCCGCCCCAGATCATCCGCCGGGCGGCACCAGGCGCTAGGGTGCGCCCATGTTCGCTGTCACTGCCGCACGCATCGACGCCGACGACCCGCTGAGCGGGCTGGAGCTGGGCGAGCACCCGGATCCCGCCCCCCCGGACGGGTGGACCACGGTGACCGTGCGGGCCGCGGCGCTGAACCATCACGACGTCTGGACCCTGCGCGGCGTGGGCATCTCGGCTGACCGGCTGCCCATCGTGGTGGGCTGTGACGCGGCCGGCACCGACGAGGACGGCCACGACGTGATCGTGCACTCCGTGATCGGCGACCCGCTGGCCGGGGGTGGCGACGAGACGCTCGACCCCCGGCGCTCGCTGCTGTCCGAGCGCTACGACGGCACGTTCGCCGAGCGGGTCGCCGTGCCCCGACGCAACCTGGTACCCAAGCCCGCCGCGCTGTCGTTCACCGAGGCCGCCTGCCTGCCCACGGCCTACCTGACCGCTTACCGCATGCTGTTCACCCGGTCCGGCCTGCAGCCCGGGGCCACGATCCTGGTCCAGGGGGCAGGCGGCGGCGTCGCGACCGCTCTCATCGGGCTCGGGCGCGCGGCGGGCTTCCGGGTGTGGGCGACCAGCCGTGATGAGGGCAAGCGGGACCGTGCCCTGGAACTCGGCGCCGATCAGGCCTTCCCGGACGGGGCCCGGCTGCCGGAGCGGGTCGACGCGGTCATGGAATCGGTCGGCGAGGCCACCTGGGCCCACTCGCTGCGGGCGCTCAAGCCCGGAGGCCGGATCGTGGTCTGCGGCGCGACCAGCGGCGCGGTGCCGCCGGCCGACCTGAACCGGGTCTTCTTCCTCCAGCTGTCCGTGGTCGGCTCGACCATGGGCACCCGGGGCGAGCTCGGGCGGCTGGCCACGTTCCTGGAGCAGACCGGCGTGCGCCCCGTGATCGACCGGGTCATGCCGCTGGGCCAGGCCAGGGACGGCTTCGCCGCGATGATCGCAGGCGAGGTGTTCGGGAAGGTCGTGTTCACCACGTAGGGGCCGGCCGGGAGATGCGCCACGCCGCGTTCGCGGCCGGCGCCCGTTACTGCCGGTAGGTCTCCAGGAACGTGCTCAGCCGGCCGATCGCGTCGTCCATCACGTCGAGCCCGGCCAGGAACACCATCCGCAGGTGGTCGGGGGTGTCCAGGTTGAACCCGGTGCCGTGGGTGAGCAGCAGGTGCTGCTGTTCCAGGAGATCGATGACCAGCTGCTGGTCATCGGAGATCTTGTGGACGTCCGGGTCGAGGCGGGGGAACACGTAGAGCGCTCCCTGCGGCTTCACGCAGTCCACGCCGGGGATCTCGTTCAGCTTCTGCCAGGCGTGGTCGCGCTGGTCGCGGAGCCTGCCGCCCGGCTGCAGCAGCGCCGTGATGCTCTGCGGGCCGCCCAGCGCGGCCTGGATCGCGAACTGGCTCGGCACGTTGGGGCACATCCGCATGTTGGCCAGCAGCTCCAGGCCGTCCAGGTAGCCTGCTGCCTCCCGGCGCGGGCCGCTGACGAGCAGCCAGCCGGTGCGGAAGCCGGGCGCCCGGTAGGTCTTGGACAGCCCGGACAGGGTCAGGACCACGAGGTCGGGGGCGAGCGCGGCGGTCGATTCGTGCACCGCGCCGTCGTAGAGGATCTTGTCGTAGATCTCGTCGGCCAGCACCAGCAGGCCGTGCCGGCGGGCCAGGTCGAGCAGGCCGAGCAGGGTCTCCCGCGAGTACACCGCCCCGGTCGGGTTGTTCGGGTTGATGATCACCAGGGCCCGCGTGTCCTTGGTGATCTTCGAGGCCACGTCGTCCAGGTCAGGCTGCCAGCCGGTCTGCTCGTCGCAGCGGTAATGCGCGGCGCGGGCCCCGCACAGGATCACCGCTCCCGTCCACAGCGGGTAGTCGGGGCTGGGCACGAGGACCTCGTCACCCGGATCCAGCAGGGCCTGCAGGGCCATCACGATCAGCTCCGACACCCCGTTGCCCAGGTAGACGTCGTCCGGGCCGACGTCGGGCACGCCCACGGTGGTGTAATACTGCGCGACGGCCAGCCGGGCGGAGTGGATGCCCCGGGCGTCGCTGTAGCCCTGCGCGTCCCCGATGTTCTGGACGAGCTCGGTCACCACCGAGTCCGGTGCCATCAGCCCGAACGGGGCCGTGTTGCCGATGTTGAGCTTGAGGATCCGGTGCCCCTCGGCTTCCAGCTGCCGGGCCCGGCGCAGCACCGGGCCGCGGATGTCATACCGGACGTTGTTCAGCCTGCTGGCCTGCGGCACCATCACCACATACCTCCTGATCCGGGGTGGGTTCTGTCCGCAGGCGAACAGCACCGCGGCGGTCACGCAACGAGATAAGAGCTTATCTTCACGCTCTGGGGGCGCGGCCCGCGAACCGTTTTTCAGCGGGGGTCGCCGGGGCTGCCGTGCTCGCCGCCGGGGCCGCCGTGCTCGCTGCCCGGGGCATCCGGGTGCGGGGCGCCCTGGGCGCCGAAAACCTCGGCCTTGATCCGGTCCAGGGCGTCGTCCAGGATCGTCCGGAGATCATCGACGGCGTCCTCGCTGACCGCCTGGGCCTGGGCCGCCGCGGCCCGCAGCTCGCTGGAGAAGCGGCGCGCCAGCTGTTCCAGGTCCCGGTACGTCGCGGGGTCCGCCCAGCCGGATCCCTCCGGCGGCCAGCCCCGCCAGCCCATCCAGTCTGCCCACGGGGGCCGTTCCCCGCGGCCCTGGTGCCGGGCCTGCTCACGGGCTTCCTGCCGCTCCCGGCGGGCCTGCTCACGCCCGCGGCGGGCCTCCTCCCGCCCACGGCGGGCGTCCTGGTCACGACCCGCCTGGCCGCCGCCCTCAGCGCCGCCGGGCGGTGCCGCCCCCGGCTGTCCTGCCCCGGGCTGTGGTTCCTCGTGCAGGGCCTCGTCCCAGGCGGACGAGGTATGAGTCCCGCCGCGCGGCGCGGCGCTCCCGTGCGGTGACCCGCTCCCGGGCGTGGCGGCCCCACGTGGCGGGGCGGAGCCGCGGCGGTGCATGTCCCGCGCGGCAAAGGTCAGTTCCTCGCGCAGGCTGCGGACCGTCTCCCGGACGTCCTCGGTGACCTCCCGGGCGATGTCCCGGACCGACGCGGTGATCTCGTCCTCGAGCTCGCTGAGGTCATCGGAGCGGTTGCGGAGTTCTTCCCGGCCCTTGTCGGTGATCCGGTACACCTTGCGCCCGTCGGCTTCGTCGTGGGTGACCAGGCCCTCTTCCTCGAGCCGGGCCAGCCGCGGGTAGATGGTCCCCGGCGACGGGGCGTAGACGCCCATGAAGCGGTCCTGGAGCAGCCGGATCACCTCGTACCCGTGCCGGGGTGACTCATCGAGCAGTTTGAGCAGGTAGAGGCGGAGCCTGCCGTGCCGGAAAACGGGGCTCACCGGCTGTCTCCCGCCGCGCCGGCCGCCGCGCGGGGCGGGCCGGGCTGCCCGCGCTGCAGCAGCGTGACCTGGCCGGACATGGTGCTGACCCGGACCAGGCCGGGATGCTGGCCCGGGCCGGCGGCCGCGTCTGCACCCGGGCACAGATCGCCGCTCAGCGAGCTGGCACCGGGCTTCTGGCTGGGCCGCAGGCCCGGGAACTCGCTCAGCACCCGCCCGGTGGTGGACCGCAGGTCCACCCGGGCGCGGGCGTCGGCGGGCAGCCGGATCGCCACCGGCCCGGACACCGTGGCCACCCGCAGCGCCGCGTCCCGGTCGAGGTCGATGTCCGCGGTGACCCGCCCGCTCACGGTCTTGGCGTCCAGCCGGTCCACCGAGCCGTCGGCCAGGGTGAGATCGCCGGACACCGAGTTGAACCCGATCGTGCCGCCGAGGCCCTGCGCCTCGATGTCGCCGGACACCGTCCGCGCGTTGACCGCCCCCGTCACGCCGTCCAGCGTGATCCCCCCGGACACGCTCTTCACGGAGGTCGCCGCGGAGATCCCGGACACGATGGCGCTCGCGGTGACCACGCCCAGCTGCACCGGGCAGTCCCGGGGCACGGTGATGGTGATGGTGGCCGCAGTCCGGTCCGGCCGCAGCCAGCCGAGCAGGCCATCCCAGCTCAGGTCCTCGTAGCTGACCGTCAGGGTGCCCTCGGAGTGCGTCACCACCAGCGGCTGGCCGGTCACGCCCGCGATGTCCAGGCAGGCGCGCTCGCCGGTGCTGAGCACCGCGACGGACCCGCCGAAGGTGCGGACCCGCAGCGTGTCCACCCGGTCGAAGTCGTACGTAGCGGGAGCGTCAACGGTCCAGCGCGGCATGTCGCGATCCTTTCACCCCGGGCCCGGCGGCCTGGCACTCATACGATATGTCGCGTTGACCGAAAGTCAAGATGTATCGCGAGTTACGGGGCCGCTGAGGTGCGCAGCACCACCGCTGCGGCGCCGGTCAGTCCAGGTCGTCCTCGTCGAGGCGGGCCAGCCACGTGGCCAGCTGTTCCACCGTCGCCTCGGACTCGGGGAACAGGTCGACGAACTCGCGCAGCCGCTCGGCGAGCCAGCCCAGGCTGACCTCGTCGTCGGCGCGCCGGTCGAGGAGTTCCTCGATACCCCGGTCGGTGAAGTACATGGTCGCTACGCCCCGGGCAGAGCCTCGTCCACCAGATGCTGGTGCTCGGCCTTGTGTGCCGTCGCCGAGCCCACCGCGGGCGGGGCGCTGGCCTGGAGCGAGATCCGGCCGAGCGGGCGGCCCAGGACCTCGGGCAGCTTCAGGGCCATGGTCGGCCAGGCGCCCATGTTGGCGGGCTCCTCCTGGACCCAGGTGATCTCCTCCACCCCCGGGTACCGGCCGAGTTCCGCGGTCAGTTCCTCTGCGGGGACCGGGTAGAGCCGTTCCACGCGGAGGATCGCGGTGTCGGTCCGCTGTTCCTCGGCGCGCCGGTGGGCGAGGTCGTAGTAGACCTTGCCCGTGCACAGCAGCACCCGGCGCACCGCGGCCGGGTCGGGCGCCCCGGCATCGCCGATCACCGGCAGGAACGAGCCGCGGAGAACTCGGCCGACCGGTGAGGCCGCATCCTTGAGCCGGAGCATCGACTTCGGCGTGAACACCACCAGCGGGCCCGCCGCGGCGACAGCGCCTGCCAGCGGAGCAGGTGGAAGTAGTTGGCCGGGGTGGTAGGCAGCGCGACGGTCATGTTGCCCTGGGCGCACAGGCCGAGGAAGCGCTCGATCCGGGCCGAGGAGTGGTCAGGTCCCTGGCCCTCGTAGCCGTGCGGCAGCAGCAGCACCACGCTGGAGCGCTGGCCCCACTTCTGCTCGCCCGGCGCTGATGAACTCGTCCAGGATGGTCTGCGCGCCGTTGACGAAGTCGCCGAACTGGGCTTCCCAGCAGACCAGCGCCTCGGGCCGGGCCACGGAGTAGCCGTACTCGAAGCCGACCGCCGCGAACTCCGACAGCAGCGAGTCGTAGGCGTGGAACCGCGCGCTGGCCGAGTTGAACTGGCGCAGCGGGGTGTACTCCGCGCCGGTGTGCCGGTCGACCAGGACCGCGTGCCGCTGGCCGAACGTGCCACGGCGGGTGTCCTGCCCGACCAGGCGCACCGGGTGCCCGTCCATCAGCACCGACCCGAACGCCAGCAGTTCGCCCGGTCGCCCAGTCGATGGCGTTCTGCTCCACCATCGTGGCCCGGCGGGCCAGCTGGGGCTGGAGCCGCGGGTGCGGGGTGAAGCCGTCGGGCAGGTTGAGCTGGGTGTCCACGATCCGCTTGATCGCCTCTTCGGAGATAGCGGTGCGCACGCTGTGGTGGTCGATCGGCTCCAGGGTGGTCTCCGGCCGGACCACCGCGCCGGGGTCCATCGGCCGCTTGGCCGCCTCCCGGGTCTCGGTGAAGGCGCGCTCGAGGTGCTGCTGGTAGTCCCGCAGCGCCTGCTCGGCTTCTTCCATCGTGATGTCGCCCCGGCCGATGAGAGACTCGGTGTAGAGCTTGCGGGTGGAGCGCTTGGCGTCGATGAGGTCGTACATCAGCGGCTGGGTGAACGAGGGGTTGTCGGCCTCGTTGTGGCCCCGCCGCCGGTAGCAGATCATGTCGATGACGACGTCCTTGCGGAACGCCTGCCGGTAGGCGAAGGCGAGCCTGCCCACCCGCACCACCGCCTCGGGGTCGTCGCCGTTGACGTGGAAGATCGGCGCCTGGATCATCCGGGCCACGTCCGTGGAGTACACGCTGGAGCGGGACTCGGCGGGCGCGGTGGTGAAGCCCACCTGGTTGTTCACCACGATGTGCACGGTGCCGCCGGTGCGGTA
The DNA here is from genome assembly GCA_963720645.1 of uncultured Actinomycetes bacterium. Classification (GTDB taxonomy): domain Bacteria; phylum Actinomycetota; class Actinomycetes; order Streptosporangiales; family Streptosporangiaceae; genus RYN-230. The sequence goes on from CAVRFX010000008.1 coordinate 72,722, forward strand.
GCCGCGCAGCTGGGACAGGTTCAGCGTCTCGGCGACCACGCCCTGGCCAGCGAACGCGGCGTCGCCGTGGATCAGCACGGGCAGCACGGTGAAGCCGGGCTCGCCCCGGTCGATGACGTCCTGCTTGGCCCGGACCACGCCCTCGAGGACCGGGTCCACGGCCTCGAGATGGCTCGGGTTGGCGACCAGGGACGTCGGGATCGTGGCGCCGTCGCTGGCGGTGAACATGCCGTCCGCGCCCAGGTGGTACTTGACGTCGCCGGAGCCGTGCGTGCTGCGCGGGTCCAGGTTGCCCTCGAACTCCTGGAAGATCTGGGCGTAGGACTTGCCGATGATGTTGGCCAGCACGTTGAGCCGGCCCCGGTGCGCCATCCCCATCACGGCCTCGTCCAGCGGCGCCCGGGCAGCCTCGGTGAGCACCGCGTCCACCAGCGGGATCAGCGACTCCGCGCCCTCCAGGGAGAACCGCCGCTGGCCCACGTACTTGGTCTGCAGGAACATCTCGAACGCCTCGGCCACGTTCAGCCGGGACAGGATCTGCATCTGCTCGTCGTGGCCGGCCCGGTCGTGCGGCCGCTCGACCCGGGCCTGGATCCAGGCCCGTTCCTCCGGGTTCTGGATGTGCATGTACTCCACGCCGACCGTGCGGCAGTAGGAGTCCCGCAGCACGCCCAGGATCTCCCGGAGCTTCATCAGCGGCCTGCCGCCGAACCCGCCGGTGGCGAACTCCCGCTCCAGGTCCCACAGGGTCAGGCCGTGCTGGTTGATGTCGAGGTCAGGGTGCCTGCGCTGCTTGTACTCCAGCGGGTCGGTGTCGGCCATGAGATGGCCGCGGACCCGGTAGGCGTGGATCAGCTCGTGCACCCGGGCCGACTTGGTGATGTCGTCCTCGTGGCCGGCCGGGATGTCCCGCACCCAGCGGATCGGCTCGTAGGGGATCTTCAGCGCCTGGAACACCTCGTCCCAGAAGCCGTTCTCGCCGAGCAGCAGCTGGTGGATCTGGCGCAGGAACTCCCCGGACTGGGCGCCCTGGATGATCCGGTGATCATAGGTCGAGGTGAGGGTGACCGACTTGCTGATGGCCAGCCGGGTCATGCGTCTCCTCAGCCGCGCCCTGGTAGGCCGCCGGGTATTCCATCGCGCCGACTCCGACGATGCAGCCCTGCCCCGCCACCAGGCGCGGCACCGAGTGCTCGGTGCCGATCGTGCCCGGGTTGGTCAGGCTGATCGTGGTGCCCGCGTAGTCGTCGACGGTGAGCTTCCCGGAGCGGGCCCGGCGGACCACGTCCTCGTAGGCCATCCAGAACTGCCGGAAGTCCATCGCCTCCGCGCCCTTGACCGCGGGCACCAGCAGCTGGCGCGACCCGTCCTTGGCGGTCACGTCGATGGCCAGGCCCAGGTTGACGTGCCCGGGCTCGACGATCGCGGGCTTGCCGTCCAGCTCGGTGTAGGCGTGGTTCATCGCGGGGACCGCAGCCAGCGCCTTCACCACCGCGAACCCGATCAGGTGGGTGAACGACACCTTGCCGCCCCGGCCGCGGGCCAGGTGGTTGTTGATCACGATGCGGTTGTCGATCAGCAGCTTGGCGGGGACGGACCGGACGCTGGTCGCGGTGGGGACGCTCAGGCTGGCGGCCATGTTGGCCGCGGTACGGGCGGCTGCGCCGCGCAGCCGGGACGCCGCGGCGGCCGGCCCGGCCGGGCCGGTGCCGGAGGGCGCGCCGGACGGCGTGCCCGGGGCCGGGGTGTCGCGCGGGCGCACCGGAGCCGGGGCCGGGGCCGGCGGGATCGGAGGGGCCGCGGGGACGCTGGCCTGGCCCGCGGGGGCGCTGGCCTGCCCTGCGGGAGCGCTGGCCTGCCCTGCGGGCCGGGCCGGGGCCGCCCCGGCGGCCTGCGGTGCCGGACCGCCCGGGCTGTCATCCGGGCGGGGCCCGCTGCCCGGGCCGGGGGCCGGCGCCGGGGGCTGGCCCTGCCGCGCGGCGGCGCGGGCGGCCGAGCTGCCGGCCGGGGGAGAATAATCGGCGAAGAAATTCCACCAGGCCATGTCCACGGAGCCGGGGTCGGCCAGGTAACGCTGGTAGAGCTCGTCCACGAGCCATTCGTTCGGCCCGAAGTCCTTGCTGGCCGCGCCGTCGCCGGAATGCTCGTGCGGTGCACCCTCCCCCGCTCCGACGGCTGGGCTGCTGGGTGTTGCTTCGCTGAGATCCGCGGACTGCGGTGCCTCAGAAGACACGGCGGACATCGCCCTCTTCCGATGTTGGATTTCGGTCACTCCACGGCCTCCCAGGCTACCGCCGCGGCGGGGCTGCGGGCCCGGGCCACCCTGTTCATGATCGCGCGGACATGCGCTCCCTGTCATGCGGTGAGAGCCAGTTCACATACGGTCCCTTGGGCACGATCCGGCTCGGGTTGATCCAGTCCTGGGTCTGGTAGTAGTGCCGCTTGATCTGATCGAAGTCCGTCGTGTCGCCGAAACCCGGCAGCTGGTACAGGTCGCGCGCGTAACCCCACAGCCCGGGATAGTCCACGAGCCGGTTCAGGTTGCACTTGTAGTGGGTGTGATAAACGGCGTCGAACCGGGCCAATGTTGGATAGAGCCGCACATCAGCCTCGGTGATATTGCTGCCCAGCAGGAACCTCCTCCGGGTCAGCCGTTCCTCCAGCGCGCTCAGCGTGCTGAACAGGGCGTCGAACGCCTCCTCGTAGGCCGCCTGGCTGGTGGCCAGCCCGGCCTTGTAGACGCCGTTGTTGACCGCGTGGTAGATCAGCGTGCTCAGCGCGTCGATCTCGGCCCGCTGCGCCACGGGATACAGATCGGGCGCACCGGGCCGGTGGTAACCGCGGAACTCGGTCTCGAACGTGATCGTGATCTGCTGGAAGTCGTTCTCGACGATGCGCTGGCTCCGGGTGTCCCAGACGAACGGGACCGTGAACCGGCCACGGTAGCCCGGGTCGGTGGTCAGGTAGAGGTCCGAGACGAACCGGGCGCCGCTGACCGGGTCAACGCCGCCCGTCGTGGCCGGGAAGCGCCAGCCGCGCTCGTCCCGGATCGGGTCCACCAGGCTGAGCCCGATGACCCGCTCCAGCCCGAGCAGCCTGCGCACGATCAGCGACCGCTGGGCCCACGGATCCGCCAGCGAGGCGTACAGCTGGTAGCGCCCTGGTTCTGCCAGGTACCCGCTCGATCCATCGCCCGTGATCCGTGTGGCGAACACGTTCGCCGGTCGGACGAACCCGCCCGACGGCAGGACCTCAGGGCCAGTGTCGGGAGTAACTGGCATCATCCTCCCTCCTGCCAGCCGCAGCATCACCGTGCCTGATGTGTCAGCAGATGATGGCCGGCCTGGTGGCCTGGCGGAAGGGGTGCCGCCAGGCTGCGGCCGAGGTGGCACATAACGACCCGGCCCAGTGGCTAGCATCGCACCCGGAGGCACTTTCTTTCGCAGAGAGGCCCAGGGCCGGCTTTCCCGGCGAGCCCAGGCCGGCTGCGCAGGGAGTCCAGGGCCGGGCTCCGCCGGCCGGTGCCGGGGATCCACGGAAGAGAGCCGGGCCGGGCCCTCGGGGAGAGAGGTGGGCGGGGTGTCCTCTATCACCGCCGAGCTGGCCCGGGTCAGCGGCCCGGTCGCGCTGCTGCTGGTCGCCGCCCTGGTGTTCGGGGAAACCGCGGTCTTCCTGGGGTTCGTCATCCCGGGCGAGACCGCCGCGGTGCTCGGCGGCGTGCTGGCCAGCCGGGGCCGGGTCTCGCTTCCCGTGCTGATCGTCGTGGTCGTCGCCGCGGCCGTGACGGGACCGCTGGTCGGCTACGAGATAGGCCGTCACCTGGGCAGCCGCCTGATCGCGGCGCGCCGGATGCGGCCGGTCGCGGCCGGGATGGACCGCGCCCAGGCGGTCTTGCGGCGGCGGGGCGGGCTCGCGGTGCTGGTCGGCCGGTTCGTCGCCGTCCTGCGGGCCCTGATGCCCGCGGTGGCGGGGACCACCCGGATGCCTTACCGCACCTTCCTGTTCTACAACGTGCTCGGCGGGATCATCTGGGGCGCTGGTTACTGCCTGCTCGGCTACGCGGCCGGCTCCGCGTACGCCGCGATCGAGCGCGCCGTCGGCACCGGCGTGGCGGTGCTGCTCGCCGTCGTGGTGGTGGCCGCGCTGGTCATCTGGGCGGTCCGGCGCTACCGCCGGGAGCAGGCCGGCCTCGACGGCGTGGGCCCGGGTGACCAGGAACGCCCACGCTGACCCTGGTTCGTGAGTGTTTGTCCGCCGGTGCGGGCCAGGTCCCGGTGGCCTCGGGCTACTAAATCAGCACGCAGGGAAGATTTCCTCCCCCAGGCCGCATCGCGTCATCGGGCCGGGACGGGGCCCATGCCTAGCATGGGTAACCAGGAGGTGGCGGAAAGTGCGCGAGTTCGGTGAGCTCGAGTCCGCGATCATGGATGTCGTTTGGGCCAGTGAGCGGGCGTACTTAGTACGGGAGGTCCGCGAGCGGCTCTCCTATAACCGCCCCCTCGCCTACACGACCGTGATGACGGTCATGAACATCTTGTATGGCAAGGGTGTGCTGTGCCGGGAGAAGCACGGCCGCGCGTGGCGCTACTGGCCCGCGGAGTCCCGGGAGGAGCACGACGCCAGGCTGATGGCGGAGGTGCTCCGCTCCGGCGGCAACGAGCACATCACGATGATGCGGTTCGTCGAGCGGGTCAGCGACGAGGAGCGGGAAAGCCTGCGCAGCGCGGTCCTGCACGCGAGCGGGCGGCGGCTGGCGGCCTCGTAGCCGCCCGGCCGGCGGGCTGCCCTGGCCGCCCACCGGTTCCGCCCGTTATCGCCGCTCCGGTGGCGGCCGCTCAGCCGCCCTGACCGGCGGCGGGGCCGAACACGTCCTCGCGGCGGTGTGCCAGGCATGGCAGCGCGTCCCGGACGGCCGCGGTCACGGCCGTGTCCACGTCGCCGACGGCCACGCCGGGAAACGGCCCGAGATCCAGCCGGACGGTGCCCATCGGGTCAACCAGCATGCTGCGGCCGATCCCGGTCGGGGCGCGGGTCCGGGGTGACTCCGGGTCGGGTACCTGCCCGGCGGCGGCGACCCAGACCGTGTTCTCGATCGCCCGGGCCCGGACCAGCGTGACCCAGTGCTCCTCCTTGAACAGCCCGGCAGCCCAGGCGGCCGGGACCACGAGCAGGTCCGCGCCCTGGGCCACGAGGCTCCGGGCCAGCTCGGGGAAGCGGATGTCGTAGCAGGTCAGTACGCCCACCCGGAGCCCGGCGAGGTCGGCGAGGACCGCCGCGGACCCCGGGGCGACGACCTTGGACTCGGTCTCGCCGAGCGAGTCGAACAGGTGGATCTTGCGGTACGCCGCGACCCGCCGCCCGGCGGCGTCGTAGCCGACCGCGGTGTTGTAGACCCGCCCGTCCGGAGCGGGCTCGAACACCCCGGCGACCAGGGCTACCCCCGTGCCGCGGGCGGCATCGGCCAGCCCCGCGCCGAACGGGCCGTCCAGCGGCTCCGCCACGGCCTGCAGATCCGTGCCGAACCGGGCCTGGGTGGCCTCCGGGAACACGGCCAGGGCGGCGCCGTCCCGGGCGGCGTCGCCGAGGGCCCCGCGGACCCGGGTCAGGTTCACCGCCGGATCCGGGCTGACGGGCAGCTGGCAGAGCGCGATCCGCATGGCCGCAGCGTAAACCACCGGGACGTGGCGCAGCAGGGGGTGGCTGGCGCGGACGCGCCTGCCGCCGGCGTGTGATCTCATGGCGGTGTGGACCGACCATTGCTGAACCGCCGGCTCACCGGCATGGGGACGACGATCTTCGCCGAGATGTCGGCGCTGGCCCTGACGACCGGGTCGGTCAACCTCGGCCAGGGCTTCCCGGACACCGACGGGCCGGCCGAGATCGCCGCCGCCGCCGCGGCGGCGATCCTGGACGGGCGGGGCAACCAGTACCCGCCGGGCCCCGGCATCCCCGAGCTGCGGCACGCGATCGCCGCGCCACCAGAAGCGCTTCTACGGCGTGGACGTCGACCCGGACCGCGAGGTGCTGGTGACCGCGGGCGCCACCGAGGCGATCGCCGCCGCCCTCCTCGCGCTGCTGGAGCCGGGCGACGAGGTCGTGGTTTCGAGCCCTACTACGACTCCTACGCCGCGTGCGTGGCCATGGCCGGCGCCACCCGGGTCCCGGTCACCCTGCGGCCGCCCGGACTTCCGGCCCGACCTGGACGCGCTCGCGCGCCGCGATCACCCCGCGCACCCGGCTGGTGCTGCTGAACTCGCCGCACAACCCCACGGGCACGGTGTTCGACCCGCGACGAGCTCACCGGCGATCGCCGCGCTGGCCGTCGAGCACGACCTGCTCGTGGTCACCGACGAGGTGTACGAGCACCTGGTGTTCGACGGCAGAGCACATCCCGATCGCCACGCTGCCCGGGATGCGCGAGCGGACGCGTGACGATCAGCTCGGCGGCCAAGACGTTCTCGTTCACCGGCTGGAAGATCGGCTGGGTGACCGGCACCCCGGATCTGGTGGCCGCGGTTCGCACCGTCAAGCAGTTCCTCACCTACGTCACCGGCGGCCCGTTCCAGTACGCCGTGGCCCAGGCGCTCGCCCTGCCCGAGTCGTACTTTGCCGAGGTCAGCGCGGACCTGCGGGCCAAGCGCGACCTGCTCTGCGACGGGCCTGGCCGACGCTGGGCTTCGAGGTGTTCGCGGCCGAGGGCACGCTACTTCGTGACCACGGACATGCGTCGCTGGGCGAGCCGGACGGGATGGAGTTCTGCCGGGCGCTGCCCGCCCGGGCGGGCGTGGTGGCCATCCCCAGCTCGGTGTTCTACGACAACGCCGAGGCGGGCAGGTCCCAGGTCAGGTTCGCCTTCTGCAAGAAGCAGGAGGTGCTGCGCGAGGCGCTGGGCCGCCTGGCGCGCCGGGGCCTTGCCTAGCAGCCCCGGGTCCGTGGCGGCTGGCGACGACGCGTTCGGCGCCGATCTCTACCGCCGGTTGCCCCGCCCGGGCAACCTGGTGTTCTCCCCGGCCAGCATCGCGACCGCGCTGCGCCTGGTTCTGCCCGGGGCCCGGGGTGAGACGGCCGACCAGATCGCCGCGGTCCTGCACCTGGCCGGCCCGGACAAGGCCGGCCCGGGCCTGCAGGCGGTATCGGCGATCCTGCGTGAGCTGGCCGCCGGTGACCTGACCCTCCGCGCGCCCAACACCATGTGGGTGCAGTCGGGTCTGCCGCTGGAGCCCGGCTTCACCGCCACGCTGGCCGCCTCGGCGGTCACCGTGCACGACGCCGACTTCCGCCGGGCCGCCGAGCAGGCCAGGCAGGAGATCAACCAGCTCATCGCGGAACAGACCGCCGGGAAGATCAGCGACCTGCTCGGTCCCGGCTTGCTCCGCGCCGGTACCAGCCTGGTGCTGGCCAGCGCGGTGTACCTGAAAGCCGCCTGGGCCCGCCCGTTCCCGGCCGGCGCCACCGGAGACGCCCCATTCCACCCGGGTCCGGACCACCAGGTCATGGTGCCCACCATGCATCTGCAGACCACGCTGCGTTATCACCGCGGCGGCGGATATCAGGCGGTCGCGCTGCCCTACGCCGGCTCCCGGCTTGAGCTGGTGATCGTCCTGCCGGACGGCGCGCCCGCCCAGCCCGCGCCGCCGGCCGGCGGGCTGGCCGCGCTGCAGGCCGGGCTGGCGCCACGCCAGGTCAGCCTGGCCATGCCCCGCTTCCGGATGACGACCGGTTTCGGCCTGGGCCCCGTGCTGGCCGCGCTGGGCATGCCGCTCGCGTTCAGCGCGGACGCGGATTTCAGCGGCATCACCACCGCTCAGCGGCTGCGCATCGACGAGGTGGTGCACCAGGCCTACCTGGACGTCAACGAGGCAGGCACCGAGGCGGCCGCGGCCACCGCCGTGGTGATCAGGGCGATGGCCCGGTTCGCGGCCGGTGGCCCGCCGGTGCAGATGATCGTGGACCGCCCCTTCCTGTTCGCGATCACCGACTCCCGCAGCGGGCTGCCGCTGTTCCTCGGCCGGGTGACCGATCCCGCCCAGGGCTGACCCGGGACTGGCCGTCCGGGGCCGTGCGGGGCGGCGGCACGGGGGTGGCTGCCGGTAACGCCGGCTGCGAGACTGGGCCCATGCGACCAGATGGGCTGCACCATGTCTCGCTCAACGTCCGTGACGTCCCGGCGGCGCTGGACTTCTACACCCGCGTCCTCGGCCTGACCCAGCGGGCCGACCGGCCCGACTTCAGCTTCGGCGGGGCCTGGCTCGACGCCGGCGGCCAGCAGATCCACCTCATCGAGGCGGATGTGCCGCCGCCGCTGGGCCAGCACTTCGCGCTGGAGGTGACCGACCTCGACGCGGCCGTGGGCGAACTGCGCGGCCTGGGGGTCTCGGTCACCGACCCGGTCAAGGTCGGCACGGGCCGGCAATCGTTCCTCGAAGACCCGGCCGGCAACCGGGTGGAACTGCAGGAGCCCGGCCGCTGAGCCCCGGTTAGTCCGCACCCGGATGCGGCTGGGACGCCCTGCTGCGCTGCGGCGCTGCCCAGGCGGCCGTGACCAGCAAAAACCGGCGAATCGGACGTCGCGGCGTTAGCCTGAGCGCGTGCTCGCTCTCCTCCTCGTCGCGGCCTCGGTCGGCCTCTCCAACCTGGCCGCGGCCATCGGCATCGGCTTCGGCGGCGTGACCGCCCGGACCCGGATCCGGGTCGGGCTGATCTTCGGGGTCTTCGAGGCGGGCATGCCCATCGTCGGCCTGGTCCTGGGCGCCGGCCTGGCCAGCAGCATCGGTCACGCCGCCCGCTGGATCGGCGCCGCCGTGCTGATCGCCATCGGCGTCGTGACCGTGATCCAGGCCTGGCGCCAGCCCGCGGAAGCCGCCCGCGGCGCGGGCAGCCCAGGCAGCGCGGGCAGCCCGGGCAGCCCGGATCAGCCGCCGCACACGGTCAGCCTGGGACGGCTGATCATCGGCGCGTTCGCGCTCAGCCTGGACAACCTCGCGGCCGGCTTTGCGCTCGGCACCATGCACGTGGATGTGGCCGAAGGCGCTCTCGTCATCGGGGTGGTCAGCGTGGTCATGTCCCTGGCCGGCCTCGAACTCGGCAACCGGATCGGCGCTGCGGCCGGCCGCCGCGGCGAGCAGATCGGTGGCGCGGTCCTGGTCGCCGTGGGCGTCGCGCTGGCCGCCGGGGTCCTCTGATCCAGGGCCACCCCGCCGGGCTCGGCCGCCGTGCCCTGAGACCGTCCAGGGCCACCCCCGCCGGGCTACTCCGCCACGCGGAGGGCTTGTTTCGGGCAGGACGTGACCGCGCCGCGGACCGCGCCCGCCCGGGCCGCCGGCACCTCAGCGGCCAGGATGTGCAGGTAGTCTTCGTCGTCCAGGTCGAAGATCTCCGGGGCCAGGCCGGTGCACACGCCGTTGGCCTCACACAGGTCCCGGTCAACCGCCACCCGCATCGCGATCCCTCCTCGCCCGCCCGCCGCACCCCCTGGTGCGCGTTTACGGTAGTACCGCAGCCGAGCAGGTCCCGGCAGGCCCGGGAGGAAAGGTGGACGAATGACCACGGTCCCGGGCGCGCCCCCGATGCCCGCCGGCCCAATGCCAGCGCAGCTGCGGCGCGCGGCCGAGGCGGCCAGGGGGTTCATGCCGCCTGAGGAAGGCCTGGCCCTGTACCGGACCGCGGCGGCGTACGCCGCCCGCGGGCCCATCGTGGAGATCGGCACCTACTGCGGCAAGTCCACGATCTACCTGGCCGCCGCGGCCCGCGACGCGGACCAGGTGGTGGTGACGGTGGACCATCACCACGGGTCGGAGGAGAACCAGGCCGGCTGGGAGTACCACGACGCCGCGCTGGTGGACGAGCGGACCGGGCAGCTGGACACGCTGCCGCATTTCCGCGCCACCCTCGCCGCAGCCGGCCTGGAAGACCAGGTCGTCGCCGTCGTGGGCCGGTCCGCCCAGGTCGCGGGGCTGTGGCGGACGCCGCTGGGCATGCTGTTCATCGACGGCGGGCACACCGACGCCGCGGCCCAGGCCGACTACGCGAACTGGTCGCCGTGGGTGACCCGCGGCGGCGCCCTGGCCATTCACGACGTGTTCCCGGACCCGGCCGACGGCGGCCAGGCCCCCTACCGGATCTACCGGCAGGCTCTCGCGTCCGGGGAGTTCTCCGAGGTCGCTGTGCACGGCTCGCTCCGCGTCCTGGAACGCACCGCCGCCGGCCCGGCCTAGGTCCCGTCCGGCCCGCCCGGGCAGCTGCATGGGGCGGCCCCGTCCACCGCCCCGGCCCCCGCGGGCAGGTCACGGAACAGGGCGGAGCCCGGGGTGGTCCGGGACAGGGTGTCCGCGGCCAGGATCATCGCCGCCGCGGTCCAGCTGCTCCGCTCGTCCGGGAAATGAGCCTGATTCGCGTACTGCCAGCCGGTCCAGTACCCCCCGTCCGCGTCCCGCAGATGCTGGACTTCGGCGAACAGGCTCAGGGCCCGGCCGGAGTCCCCCAGGGCGTCGAGCGCCATGACCAGCTCGCAGGTTTCCGCGCCGGTCACCCACGGCTCGTCGCTGACGCAGCGCACGCCCAGCCCCGGGACCACGAACTCGGCCCACCCGGAGTCGAGCCGGGCCCGGGCGGCCGCGCCGCGCACCGGGCCGGCCAGCACCGGGTAGTACCAGTCCATCGAGTACCGGCTCTTGTCCGCGAACGCCCCGGGGTGGCACGCCACCATGTGACCGAGCCGCCGGGCGGCCTGCTCCCAGCGCGGTTGCGGTTCACCGGCCAGCCGGGCCAGCCGGGCGGCGCACACCAGGCTCTGGTACGTGCTGGCGCACCCGGTCAGCAGCGCGTACCGCGCGGGCGTGCCGTCCGCCGAGCGCTTCCAGACGATCTCGCCCCGCGGGAGCTGCAGATCGAGCACGAACCCGATCGCGCGGCGCACCACCGGCCACATCGCGGCCAGGAAGGCGCGGTCGCCGGTGAGCAGGTACTCGTGCCAGGTGCCGACCGCGACGTAGGCGGTCTGGTTGCTCTCGGCCGCGGCGTCGGTCACGATCCCGGCCTCGGTCCGCTTCGGCCACGACCCGTCGGCGCGCTGGGTCTCGCGGAGCCAGCCGTAGGCCCGCCGGGCCGGGCCGGACAGCCCGCAGACGGACAGCGCCATCGCGCACTCGATGTGGTCCCAGGCGTCCGTGTGCCCGTCCGGCCAGATGATCGCGCCGCCCGGCTCCTGGAGGCCGGCGATGTGCTCGGCGGTGGCCAGGACCTCGGTCGCGCTCAGCACGCCCGGCACGTCCGGCACCCCGCAGCGGCGCGCGGTAGCCAGCCGGGAACCGTCCGCAGTCGCGGCGGGGCCGGCAGGCTGGGGATGGCCGTCGCTCACCGAGCCGGCCAGGAAGTCAGGCGATGGCATGCGCCCGCTCAGCTGCGTGACCAGCCCGGACGGCGCCGGCGTCCGCGGCGGGCCCGCAGCCCGCGGGCGGCTTGCCCGCGTAGATGACGATGCTCTTGCCGATCAGCGGGTTCAGGGCCCGCTCGGCCAGCCGGGTCAGGGCGGGCTTGCGCATGATGTCCCAGACCAGCAGCCGGTGGTACGCGCGGGCCAGCGGGTGGTCGTCGTCGTGCACGCCGACCGCGCACTTCAGCCACCAGTACGGCGAATGCAGGCCATGCGCGTGATGGTGCCCGCTGACCCGCAGGCCGGCCTGGGCCAGCTTGGCTTCCATCTCGGCCCGGGTGTAGATGCGGACATGGCCGCCCGGGACATTGTGGTAGTCGTCGGACAGCCGCCAGCAGATCCGCTCGGGCAGCCACGCGGGCACGGTCACCGCCACCTGGCCGCCTGGCCGCAGCACCCGCGCGATCTCGCGCAGCGCCCGCCGGTCGTCCGGGATGTGCTCGAGCACCTCGGCCGCGATCACCCGGTCGAAGGAGCCGTCGGGGAACGGCATCCGGGTCGCGTCACCCCGCACGGCCCGGGCCCCGGCCCCGGCCGGGACCTGGCCCTCAGCCGCCATCGCCGTCACCATGCCGGCCACCCCGTGCAGCTCGCCCGCGTCCGCGTCCAGGGCCACCACGGACGCGCCGCGGCGCAGCGCCTCGAACGCGTGCCGTCCCGCACCGCAGCCCAGGTCGAGCACGCGGTCACCGGCCCCGGCCGGCAGCCGGGTGAAGTCGACGGTCAGCACGGCTGGTCTTCGTTGCGGGAAGGAAGCGGACCACGCGCGGCGCCGGGCCCGGCGGGGAAGCGCGCCATCGCATCGCGGTACCGCTCCACCGTCGCCCGGGCCACCGCGGGCCAGGCGAACCGCTCCTGCACCCGCTGCCAGGCGGCGGCGCCGAGCCGGGCACGCTCGGCGGGGGAGTCGAGCAGGTCGCGCAGCGCGGACGCGAGCACCTCGGGGTTCCCCGGTTCCACGAGGACCGCGGCGTCCCCCGTGACCTCGGGGAGCGCGCCGGTGCGGCTGGCAATGAGCGGCGTCCCGGAGGCCATGTGCTCAACGGCAGGCAACGAAAACCCCTCGTACAGCGAGGGGACCACGGCGATCTCGGCGCTCGCGCACAACTGGGACAATTCGGTATCGCTGATTCCGTGCACGAACCGGACCCGGTCGCCGAGGGCGAGGTCGCTGACCAGTTTCTCGGTCGGCCCGCCCGCGGCGGGCTTGCCGACCACGATGAGCTGGCCCTCGCGCTCCACGGTGATCTTCGCGAAGGCCTGGAGCAGCGTGGACACCCCCTTGAGCGGGGAGTCGGCGCTGGCCACGGCCACGATGCGGCCCGGGACCCGGGGTGCCTCCCGGGGGTGGAACAGCCGGGTGTCCACGCCGAGCGGGATCACGTGCACGCGGCCCGGGTCGACCCGGAAGTCGCGGCAGATGTCGGCCCGGGAGGCCTGCGAGGCGGTGAGGACCGGGCCGACCCGGCGGGCCACCCGGCCCTGCATCCGGACGAACGAGTACCAGCGCCACTTGCCGACCCGGGCCCAGCCCCGGGAGGAGTCCAGCTCGATCCGCCGGTCCACGCTGATCGGGTGGTGGATGCTGGTCACCAGCGGGAGGCCGAGCCGGGCCAGGCCGAGCATCCCGTAGGCCAGCACCTGGTTGTCGTGGACCAGGTCGAAGTCGCCCGCGCGGGCGCGCAGCACACGCAGGGCGCGGAGGCTGAACGTGAGCGGCTCGGGGAACGCGCCGGTCTTCATCACGCCGAACTCCAGGACGTCGATCCAGTCCCGGTACTCCGACAGTTTCGGGGTGCGGAACGGGTCGTCGTCGGCGTACAGATCCAGGCTGGGTACCTCGCGGAGCACCGGGCCCGGTTCCAGTTCGGGATAGGGCTGGCCGGAGAACACCTCGACGTGGTGCCCGAGCGCGGCCAGCTCACGGGACAGGTGACGCAGGTAGATGCCCTGGCCGCCGCAGTGCGGCTTGCTGCGGTAGGACAGCAGCGCGACGCGAAGCGGCCGGCCCGTGCTGCTCCCGGTGCTCATCACGCAGGTACGCACCTCTCGTTGGCAGCTGACTGTCCGGTTTGTGCCGCAGTGACGGGCTTGCGGGGATCCGCCCGCTGTCCGCCCGGGCTGGCCCGCGTGGCCTGTTAGGCAGCGAACATTACCATCGGGTATGCCTGCCGCTGGGAGCCGGGACGGGCGCGTCCGCCACGGCCCGCGGACCCGCCGTGCCCACGGGGGTAAGCTGCGCCGACGTACCCTGAGGTGGCACGAGCTGAGCCGGTGTGGCTGGCCGCGTGCGGATATGGCCCGTTGCGAGGGCCGGGATGGCCAGCGCGGCCAGGACGGAGGCTCCGCTGACGAGGCGTGCACTGATCACCGGGATCACCGGGCAGGACGGCTCGTACCTGGCCGAACACCTGCTGACGCAGGGTTACGAGGTGTGGGGGCTCGTCCGCGGGCAGTCCAACCCCCGGGTGCGGGGCGTCCGCCAGCTGCTCGGCGACATCCGGCTGGTCCGCGGGGACCTGCTCGATCAGGGCAGCCTGATCGCGCGCGGTGGAGAAGGTCCAGCCGGACGAGGTCTACAACCTGGCCGCGATCTCCTATGTGCCGATGTCGTGGCAGCAGGCCGAGCTGACCGGCGAGGTGACCGGCCTCGGCGTGCTCCGGGTGCTGGAAGCGATCCGGGTGTGCAGCGGGATCAGCGCGTCGCGCACGCCGCGGGGCGGGCAGATCCGCTTCTACCAGGCGTCCTCCTCGGAGATGTTCGGCCAGGTGCGGGAGAGCCCGCAGACCGAGCAGACCCCGTTCCACCCGCGCAGCCCGTACGGGGTGGCCAAGGCGTACGGCCACCACCTGACCCAGAACTACCGCGAGTCCTACGGCATGTTCGCGGTGTCCGGGATCCTGTTCAACCATGAGTCGCCGCGCCGGGGCGCGGAGTTCGTCAGCCGCAAGGTGTCCCTCGGCGTGGCCAAGATCAAGCTGGGGCACGAGCGGCAGCTGCGGCTCGGCACGCTGTGGTCGCACCGGGACTGGGGGTTCGCCGGGGACTACGTCCAGGCCATGCGCCTGATGCTGGGCCAGGACGAGCCCGAGGACTACGTGGTCGGCACCGGGGTCACGCACAGCGTCGAGGAGCTGGTCGAGCGGGCGTTCGCGGTGGCCGGGCTGGACTGGCGGGACCATGTCACGGTGGACGCGGCGTTCGTCCGCCCGGCCGAGGTGGACCAGCTGTGCGCGGACCCGGCCAAGGCGGCGGGGCAGCTGGGCTGGGCACCCCAGGTCGGCTTCGACGAGCTGATCACGATGATGGTGGAGTCGGACCTGAAGCTGCTGTCCGGGCCGGGCGGCCACGAGGACGACGCGTTCGGGCCGGACGTCTGGTAGAAGCCGCCCCGCAGGCCGCTACCGGCGTCCGGGTGGGCGGCCCGTAGGCCGCTACCGGCGTCCGGGTGGGCGGCCCGTAGGCCGCTACCGGCGACCGGGTGGGCGGCCCGTAGGCCGCCACCGGCGTCCGGGTGGGCGGCCCGTAGGCCGCCACCGGCTAGGAGACGCCGGCGCCGACCGCGCTGCCGATCAGGAACGTGATCCCCGCCGCGACGGCGCCCAGGATCAGCTGCCGCAGCGCGCCGCGCAGGAACGGCCGGTCGGTCAGCCGGGCCACCAGGCCGCCGCCGACGAACGCGGCCACCCCGGCCAGGCCGAGCGCGACCGCCAGGTTGTCGAACCCGAGCAGGTAGGGCAGCAGCGGGATCAGCGCGCCGACCCCGAACGTGACCAGCGACGCCCCGGCCGCCGTGTACGGCGAGGGCAGGTCGTGATGGTCCACGCCCAGTTCCTCGCGGACGTGGACCCCGAGGGCGTGCTCGGGATTGGCCGAGATCTGGGCCGCGACCTGGTCGGCCAGGTCCGCCTCCACTCCCTGGCGGCGGAAGCTGGCGGCCAGCTCCATCTGCTCCGAGTGCGCGTTGTGCTCGAGCTCGTGCGCTTCCTTGCGGACCTCCGCCTGGATGAGCTCGTTCTGGGAGGAGACCGAGACGTACTCGCCGGTCGCCATCGAGAACGCGCCGGCGGCCAGCCCGGCCAGGCCGGTGAGCACGATCAGGTGCGGGGAGCCGCCGGAGACGCCGACTCCCGCGCCCACGCCCGCGATCAGGGAGACGTTGGTGACCAGCCCGTCCATGGCCCCGAACACGGCCGGGCGGAGCCAGCCCCCGGACACGTCCTTGTGCTCGTGGCCGTGGGCCTCGTTCTGCTCGTTGATCTCGACCGTCATGGTGGCTGCCCCAGCGGGTTCCGGGAGTTCGGGGTCTGCCGCGCGCCCGCGCGGCTGTGTCGTCGGTGTTCGGGGCCACTCGCCGGGGGCGCACCTGCGCGCCTGCCGTGACCAGAGCGTCTTCCCCGTGACCAGGGCTCCAACCCCCGCTCCGGGCTCATTATTCCAGGTCCGGCGCAGCCCGGCCTGGCCGCCGGGATGCGTTCTCGGGCTGGTCACGGTTTGATTGCCCTTTGTCGGCAGTTCGGCGCGTGTTAGCGGGTTTCGCGGCTGGCCGGGGCAGCCTGGTAGGCGGCCGGATACGCTGATCTTGCTTGCGGGGGCGGGAATGCGTCCCGGCGTCGCGGGTACTGACCAGCGAAAGTCCCCGATCCTTCGGCGGGGCACACCGGAAGGCCACGTCTTGATCACCTTCGAGAGCGTGACGAAACGGTACCCCGGGGGCACTGTAGCCGTGGACAGTCTCGACCTTGAGGTACCCGGCGGCCAGACCATGGTCCTGGTCGGCCCGAGCGGCTGCGGCAAGACCACCACGCTGCGCATGATCAACCGGCTGATCGAGCCGACCAGCGGGCGGATCCTGCTGGACGGGCGGGACATCCTGCAGGAGAACCCGTCGGCGCTGCGCCGGGGCATCGGCTACGTGATCCAGCAGTCGGGGCTGTTCCCGCACCGGACCATCGAGGACAACATCGGCACCGTGCCGCTGCTGATCGGCTGGGGGAAGGGCAAGGCCCGGGCCCGGGCCCGGGAGCTGATGGCCCTGGTCGGCCTGGACGAGGGCCTGGCCCGCCGTTACCCGTACCAGCTGTCCGGCGGCCAGCAGCAGCGGGTGGGGGTGGCCCGGGCGCTGGCCGCCGACCCGCCGGTGCTGCTGATGGACGAGCCGTTCAGCGCCGTCGACCCGATTGTCCGGGCCACCCTGCAAGATGAGCTCCTCAGGCTCCAGGCGGAGCTGCACAAGACCGTGGTGCTGGTCACCCACGACGTCGAGGAGGCCATCAAGGTGGGCGACCAGGTCGCCATCTTCCGGCCCGGCGGGAAGATCGCCCAGCTGGACACGCCCGAGCGGCTGCTGCGCGCCCCGGCCGACGGGTACGTGGAGAACTTCCTCGGCTTCGACCGGGGTATCCGCCGGCTGTCGTTCCTGGCCGCCTCCGGGCTCAGCCTGGACGACCGGGCCGTGGTGGCCGAGGACGCGTCCGCGTCGGAGGCGGCCAGCACCGCACGGCAGGCCGGCGAGGAGTGGGTCCTGGTCACCGGCGCCGGGCGGCTGCCCCGCGGCTGGGCCGCCGCGGGTGATCTCGACGCGCTGCCCAGCGGGTCGCGGGCGGGCCAGGCGCGGCTGGAGCCGTACGGCCACACGTTCGACGTCCGCACGGACTCGCTGCGGGCGGCCCTGGACGCGACCGTGCTGTCTCCCACCGGCCAGGCGGTCGGGGTGGACGACGACGGCCGGGTGGTCGGCGTGACCTCCTACGACCGGCTCCGGGTGGCGATCCACGCCGCCGACCAGGGAACCGGCGAGGAAGCGGCCCGCACGCCCTCGGAAACGGCCTCCTAGCCGTGGACTGGTCCGCGGTTCCCAGGCTCACCTGGGAGAGCGCCGTGCTCGGGATCGTGCCGGCGCTCATCGGCCTGGCCATCTCGCTGCCGCTGGGCATCGCCTGCGCCCGCTGGCGGTGGCTCTACCCGCCGGTCCTCTCGGTGACCAGCGTGCTGTACGCGCTGCCTTCGCTGGCCCTGTTCGTCGTGCTGATCCCGTACACCGGGCTGACGGACACCACGGTGATCATCCCGCTGACGCTGTTCTCGCTGTGCGTGCTGGTGCCGAGCGTGGTGGACGGGATGCGGTCGGTCCCGGATGAGGTGCGCCAGGCCGCCACGGCCATGGGCTTCGGCACGCTGCGGCGCCTGGTCCAGGTGGAGCTCCCGATCGCGGTGCCCATCGTGATCGCGGGGCTGCGGGTCGCGGTGGTGTCGAGCATCAGCCTGGCCAGCGTCGGCCAGCTGATCGGCGTCACCAGCCTCGGCTACCTGATCGTCGACGGGTACCAGCGTGACTTCCCGGAGGAGATCTTCGTGGGCGGAGGGCTCATCATCGCGCTCGCCCTGGTCTGCGACCTGCTCCTGGTGCTGCTCCGGCGGGCGCTGACCCCGTGGCAGCCGCGCCGCGCCCGGCGCCAGGCCCCCGACGCGCTGGTCGCGCAGCCGGTGGCGGCGCTGCCCGGAGGTATCGCATGAGCTTCCTCAGCTACGCCTGGAACTGGATGAAGCAGCCCCAGCAGTGGCACGGGCCGAGCGGGATCCCGACCCGGATCCTCGAGCAGCTGGGCTACACAGGCCTGGCGCTGCTCGTCGCGGCGCTGATCGCCGTCCCGCTGGGCATCCTGATCGGGCACACCGGCCGGGGTGCCCTGGTGGTGGTCAACGTGGCCAACGCCTGGCGGGCCATCCCGACGCTGGCCCTGCTGGTCCTGCTGACCGTCTGGCTCGGCTTCAATGTGCTCGCCTGGCTGGTCCCGCTGGTCGTGCTGGGGATCCCGCCGATCCTGGTCAACGTCTACGAGGGCGTGGCCGGGGTCGATGCGGAACTCAAGGACGCGGCCCGGGGCATGGGCATGACCCCGTGGCAGCAGGTGCGGAAGGTCGAGGTTCCGGTGGCCATGCCGCTGATCGTGCTCGGCCTGCGCACCGGCGCAATCTTCGTGGTGGCCACCGCGACCATCGCCGCGTATATCGGGCTGGGCGGGCTGGGCCGCTACATTATCGACGGGCTCGCGGTCGAGAATTACGGGGAGGTCGCGGGCGGGGCATTCTTCGTGGTCCTGCTGGCCCTTGCCGTCCAGGCGATTTTTGTCGTGGTCCGGCGGGTTGCCGTACCCGAAGGTTTGCTCCTGCAGGAGCGTTCGTCATGATAGCGTACTAAAACTATCGGAAAAGAAGGGAAACACCATGTTTCCGAGATCGCGGTTCGTGGCGGTCGCATCCCCCTCAGCCAAGAAGGCACCGCGCAGGAAGAGCCTGCGCACCGGGGCGATCGGCGGCCTGGCCGTCCTGACCGGCGTCGGGCTGGCCGCGTGCAGCAGCGGCGGGAGCGGCAGCGGCAGTAGCACCAGCAGCTCGAACCCGCTGGCCCCCAGCGCGGCGAAAGGCACCGTCGTCGTCGGCTCGGCCAACTTCCCGGAGAACGAGCTGCTCGCTGAAATCTACGTTCTCGCGCTCCAGGCCAAGCACGTAAAGGTCACGTCGAAATTCAACATCGGCGCCCGTGAGGTGTATTACCCGCAGATCCAGAAGGGCGCAATCAGCATCATTCCGGAATACAACGGGGCGCTGCTGACCACGTCGGTCGACACCAGCAGCACGGCCGCGACCACCGCCCAGGTGGACTCCGAGCTCAGGGCCAAGCTGCCCTCGACGCTGGAGATCCTCAATCCCTCGTCGGCCCAGGACAAGGACTCGGTCACGGTGACCCAGGCGCTGGCCAAGAAGGATCACCTGACGTCCATCGCGGACCTCAAGCCGTACGCGAAGAATCTGGCCATCGGCGGTCCGTCGGAGTTCAAGACCCGCACCGACGGCCTGGTCGGGCTCAAGAAGAACTACGGGCTGACGTTCAAGACCTTCGTCCCGCTCGACGAGTCCGGCCCGCTTACCCTGGCCGCGCTGAAGGACGGGAAGGTCCAGGCGGCCGACGTGTTCACCACCACGCCGCAGATCGTCACGGAGAAGCTGGTGGCGCTGGCCGACCCCAAGTTCAACTTCGCGGCCCAGAACGTCGTCCCGCTGGTCTACAAGAAGGCGGCCACCCCGACGATCACGAACACGCTGAACCAGATCTCGCAGCGGCTGACCACCAACGCCCTGCTCCAGATGGACAAGGCAGTCATTCTCGACCACGCCAACTACTCCACGGTCGCCTCGGCCTGGCTGAAGGCGGTCGGCCTGGGCTGACCTGACCGGCCTCAGGCCCCGGTTCATGGCGCCGGGCGGGACTCACCCTCAGGGGTGGATCCCGCCCGGCGCGCGGCGTTAGAGGGTCACCAGGGATGATGAACCGTGGCGGCAGGCGCCGCCTGGCCCGGCGCGCGCTCCGCGCGATCCGCCGGGTCGCCGACTCGACGAGGAGCCAGCGATGACTGCCGCCGCCCCATCCGGCCCGCGCCCGGTCCGCGCCCCGCGCGGCACCACCCTGTCCTGCCGCGGCTGGCCGCAGGAAGCGGCCATGCGGATGCTGATGAACAACCTCGATCCCGAGGTCGCCGAGCACCCCGACCAGCTCATCGTCTACGGCGGCTCGGGCCGCGCGGCCCGCAGCTGGCCGGCCTTCGACGCGATCGTGCGCAGCCTGGAGGACCTGCATGGCGACGAGACGCTGCTGGTCCAGTCGGGCAAGCCGGTCGGGGTGATGCGCACCCACGAGTGGGCGCCGCGGGTGCTCATCGCCAACTCCAACCTGGTCCCGCAGTGGGCCACCTGGGAGGAGTTCCGCCGCCTGGAGTCCCTCGGCCTGACCATGTACGGGCAGATGACCGCCGGCTCCTGGATCTACATCGGGACCCAGGGCATCCTCCAGGGCACCTACGAGACGTTCGCGGCCGTGGCCGCGAAACGGTTCGGCGGCTCGCTGGCCGGCACGATCACGCTGACCGCCGGGCTGGGCGGCATGGGCGGCGCCCAGCCGCTCGCCGTGACCATGAACGGCGGGGTGGCGATCGTCATCGACTGCGACCCGTCGCGGATCGCCCGCCGGATCGAGCACGGCTACCTGGACGTGGCCGCGGACGACGTCGACGATGCGCTGCGCCGGGCGGTCGCGGCCCGGGACGCCGGGCAGCCGCTGTCCATCGGCCTGCTCGGCAACGCGGCGGACATCCTGCCGCGGATGCTGGCCATGGGCGCGCCGATCGACGTGGTCACCGACCAGACCTCAGCTCACGACCCGCTGACCTACCTGCCGCGCGGCGTGCCGTTCGAGGACATGGCCGCGCTGCGGGCCGAGGACCCGGCCGGCTTCACCGAGCGGGCCCGGCAGTCGATGGCCGTGCACGTCGAGGCGATGGTCGGGTTCATGGACGCCGGCGCGGAGGTCTTCGACTACGGCAACTCGATCCGGGGCGAGGCGGAGCTGGCCGGCTATACCCGGGCGTTCGACTTCCCCGGCTTCGTGCCCGCCTACATCCGGCCGCTGTTCTGCGAGGGCCGGGGGCCGTTCCGCTGGGCCGCGCTGTCCGGTGACCCGGCCGACATCGCCGCCACCGACGCCGCCATCCTCGACTTGTTCCCCGATAACGAGCCGCTGGCCCGGTGGATCCGGATGGCCCAGGAGAAGGTCCACTTCCAGGGTCTGCCGGCGCGGATCTGCTGGCTCGGCTACGGCGAGCGGGACCTGGCCGGGGTCCGGTTCAACGAGCTGGTCGCCCGGGGCGACGTGCAGGCCCCGATCGTGCTCGGCCGCGACCACCTCGACTGCGGGTCGGTGGCCTCGCCCTACCGGGAGACCGAGGGGATGGCCGACGGCTCCGACGCGATCGCCGACTGGCCGCTGCTGAACGCGCTGGTCAACACGGCTTCCGGCGCGTCCTGGGTGAGCATCCACCACGGCGGCGGGGTCGGCATCGGCCGGTCCATCCACGCCGGCCAGGTGTGCGTGGCCGACGGCACCCCGCTGGCCGGGGAGAAGCTGGAGCGGGTGCTCACCAACGACCCGGGGATGGGCGTGATCCGGCACGTGGACGCCGGCTACGAGGAGGCCGCGCGAGGTGGCCGCGCAGCGGGGCGTGCGCGTCCCCATGCAGCCGTGATGGCGCACGCCAGCGGCCGCGACGTTCACGGACCTGTGGGAGTCGCTGCTGCCGGTCGGCCGGGACCCGGAGACCGGCGGCTACCGGCGGTTCTCCTGGACCGCGGCCGACCGGGACTGCCGGGACTGGTTCGAGGCCGCGGCGCGGGACCGGCGTCTGCGCACCGGCCAGGACCGCAACGGCAACCTCTGGGCCTGGTGGGACGTGGCCGGCCCGGCGGCGGGTGGCGTTCCCGCCGCCGTCGCCACCGGAAGCCACCTGGACTCCGTGCCGGACGGCGGCGCTTACGACGGGCCGCTGGGCGTGGTGTCCGCGTTCGCGGCCATCGACGAGCTCCGCGCCGGGGGATTCGTCCCGGCCCGGCCGATCGCGGTGGCCGCGTTCACGGAGGAGGAAGGGGCCCGCTTCGGGGTGGCCTGCCTGGGCAGCCAGCTGCTGACCGGCGCGATCGACCCGGACCGGGCCCGCGGGCTGCGCGACGGCGACGGGATCACGCTGGCCGCGGCGATGCAGGCGGCCGGGCGGGACCCGGGCCAGATCGGCCGCGACGACGACCTGATCGGCCAGCTCGGCTGTTACGTCGAGCTGCATATCGAGCAGGGCCGGGCCCTGGCGGACCTCGGCGCCGCCGTGGGCATCGCCGAGGGGATCTGGCCGCACGGCCGGTGGCGGCTGGATTTCACCGGCCAGGCTGATCACGCGGGCACGGCCGCGCTGGCGGACCGGCGCGACCCGATGATCCCCTACGCGGCCGCCGTGCTGGCCGCCCGCCAGGCCGCCGTCGAGCGTGGCGCCCGCGCCACGATCGGCAAGGTGACCGCCGTGCCGGGCGCGGCCAACGCGGTGTGCTCCTCGGTGCGGGCCTGGCTGGACGTCCGCGCCCCCGACGGGCGGACGCTCGAGGACACGGTGGACCAGATCCTGGCCGCGGCCGGGCAGGAGTCCGACGCGAACCGGGTCACGCTGACCTCCGGCCAGGAGTCGTTCAGCCCCGAGGTCGAGTTCGACGCCCCGCTGGCGGGCCAGCTGGCCGCGGCGCTGGCCGCCGGCGGGATCGGCGCGCCCAGCCTGCCCACCGGGGCCGGGCACGACGCCGGGGTGCTGGCCAGCCGGCTGCCCACCGCGATGCTCTTCGTCCGCAATCCCACCGGGGTGTCCCACTCACCGGCGGAGCACGCCGAGGGCGCGGACTGCTCGGCCGGGGTCGCCGCGCTCGCCGCCGTGCTGCGCGACCTGGCCGGCTGATGACCGGGTCCGTGCCGGCCGGTGTCCGCCGCTGGCACGCCGAGCTGGCCTGGCTGGGCCGCGGCGAGGTCCGGTCCGGGGTGCTGATCGAGGCGAGCGGGACCGTGTTCCGGGCCGTGACCCCGGACATGCCGCCGGAGGCGGTGCCGCCGGGCACCGAGCGGCTGCGCGGCCTTACCCTGCCCGGCCTGGCCAACGCGCACTCGCACGCCTTCCACCGCGCGCTGCGCGGGATCACCGAGGCGGGCCCGGGCACGTTCTGGACCTGGCGGGAGCGGATGTACCAGGTCGCCGGGCGGCTGGCGCCGGACAGCTACCTGGAGCTGGCCCGGGCCGTTTACGCGGAGATGGCGCTGGCCGGGGTGACCTGCGTGGGGGAGTTCCACTATCTGCACCACGGCCCGGGCGGGTCGCCGTACGCCGACCCCAACGAGATGGGCCGCACCCTCCTCCAGGCCGCGGCCGAGGCCGGCCTGCGGATCACGCTGCTGGACACGTGCTACCTCACCGGCGGGCTGGCCCCGGACGGGACACCCGAGCCGCTGTCGCCGGTGCAGCAGCGGTTCAGTGACGGGGACGCGTCCCGGTGGGCGGACCGGCTGGCCGCGCTGGGCGCCGACGAGCACGGGATGCTCGCTCCGCACGCCCGGGCCGGGGTGGCCATCCACTCGGTGCGCGCCGTCCCGCCCGCCCAGATGCACCCGGTCATCGAGTGGTCGCACCGCCTCGGGGCGCCGCTGCACGCCCACCTGTCCGAGCAGCCCGCGGAGAACGAGGCCTGCCTCGCCGCCTATGGCGCCACCCCGTCCCGGGTGCTGGATGAGGCCGGGGCGCTGGGGCCGCGCAGCACGATGGTGCACGCCACCCACCTCACCCGCCACGACATCGATCTGCTGGGCGGCAGCCGTACCTGCGTCTGCCTGTGCCCGACCACGGAGGCCTTCCTGGCCGACGGGATCGGCCCGGCCGGGGCGCTGGCCGCCGCGGGCAGCCCGCTCGCGCTGGGCAGCGACAGCCACGCGGTGATCGACCTGCTCGACGAGGCGCGCCGGGTGGAGCTGGACGAGCGGCTGGCCTCGGGACGGCGCGGCCGGTTCGGCGCGGCGGCGCTGGCCGGGGCGGCCACCGCCGCCGGGCACGCCTGCCTGGGCTGGCCGGAAGCGGGGGAGATCGTCCCGGGCGCCCTGGCCGACCTGGTCACGGTGGGCCTGGACACCCCGCGGCTGGCCGGCGCGGCCGCGGCCACCGCGCTGGAGTCGGTGATCTTCGCGGGCACCGCGGCGGACGTGACCACCGTGGTGACCGGCGGCCGTGACGTGGTCCGCGACGGCCAGCACCTGCTGGTCCCCGACGTGCCCGCCGCCCTCTCCCGGGCTCTCCGCCCCCTCCTCGCCTAGGTCCCGCCGGATCGCGCCCGGCCGTCCCACCCTGGGCGCCCCTCCCCGCCACCCCGCCCGGCCTGCTGGGTCGCCCCTCCCCGCCACCCCGTCCATCCCACAAACCCCACCCGCCCCAGTGGTCAAGCGCCCCCGTTCGTGATCAACCGATTGGTGTTGCTCTGGCAACACCAATCGGTTGATCACGAACACGGTTTGTTACTCGCGGGGCCTATGGGGACCGTGAGGGTGAGGGTGGGGACGGCCGGGGATCAGGGAGCCGGACGGAGTCGGGCCCGGGCGGCGGTGAGGCCCTCGGCCACGGCCTCGCGCTGGGCCGGGGTCAGGGCGTCGATGAGGTTCTCGCGCACGACCCGCAGATGCCCGGGCGCGGCCCGGGTCAGCGCGTCCCGGCCGGCCGGGGTCAGGATGGCCAGGATGCCCCGCTCGTCCGAGGGGCACTTCTCCCGGCGGACCAGCCCCGCCTTCTCCAGCTGGGTGATCTGGTAGGTCAGGCCGCTGCGGGAGACCACGATCACCTCCGCCAGCTCGCTCATCCGCAGCTGCCCGCCGTCGGCGGCGCCCAGCCGGGACAGGATCTCGTACTGCGCGTGCGACAGCCCGGCATCGTGGCGGAGCTGCTGCTCGATCGCCCGCTCCAGCAGGTGGCTGACCTCCAGGAAGGCCAGCCACGCCTTCATCTCGGCCGGGTCGAGCCAGCGCTCGGCGGGCTGGCCCGCGGCGGGCGGATCCACGGCGGGCTGGCCCACGGCGGGCGGATCCACGGCGGGCTGGCCTGCAGCGGCCTGATCCACGGCTGGAACCTGCCCGGCTGGCTCGTGGCTGCCTGCCGGGTAGCCGGTGCGCGGCACGAGAGCGGCGGGGTCTGTCACCCGCCCAGCTTACCGAGTATCGTTTGAATTCGAACGACAAGGCGTGCGGGAATGTAGTTCGAATTTGAACTGTTATCCGGGGCGACGGCAGGAACGACCGCAGCAGGAGGAGCCATGACCGCCAGCGACACGGCACCCGAGAGCCCCGGGAGCGCCGACCCGGACAGCGCCGACCCGGACAGCGCCGACCAGGACAGCGCCGACCAGGAGGGGGCCGCCCCCGAGAACCCCGGCCGCATGCCCGCGATCTACCTCAGCCACGGCGCGCCCCCGCTGGCCGACGACGCCCTGTGGACCCGCCAGCTCGCGGACTGGGCCCGGGAGCTCCCCAAGCCGAAGTCCGTGCTCATGGTCTCCGCGCACTGGGAAGCGGCGCCGCTCGCGCTCGGCGCGACCAGCACGGTGCCGCTGGTCTACGACTTCTGGGGCTTCCCGGACAAGTACTACACGGTCCGCTACCCGGCCCCGGGCGCCCCGGAGCTGGCCAGCGACGTCCGCAAGCTGCTCCGCGCGGCGGGCACCCCGGTCGAGGACGTCCCGGACCGGGGGCTGGACCACGGCGCCTACGTGCCGCTGGCCGAGATGTACCCGGACGCGGACGTGCCGGTGCTCCAGGTGTCCATGCCCACGCTGGACCCGGAGGGCCTGTACGAGATCGGCCGCAAGCTCAGGCCCCTGCGCGACGAGGGCGTCCTCATCGTGGGCAGCGGCTTCTTCACCCACAATCTCCGGGCGCTCAGCCCCGACGGCCGGGTGCAGCCGGTCATGGCCGAGTTCGACCACTGGGGCCAGGAGACGCTGGCCCGCGGCGACCTGGACGCACTGCTGGACTTCCAGCACCAGGCCCCCGCCGCCCGCGCGGCCCATCCCCGCACGGAGCACTTCGCCCCGCTGTTCGTCACGCTCGGCGCGTCCGACGGTGACCTGGCCGGCGCCCGCAGCGTGATCGACGGGTTCTGGCTCGGCCTGGCCAAGCGCTCCATCCAGGTCAACTGACACGAAAATTCTCCGCAACGAAAACCGTCCCGCCCACCCGGCCTCCCCAGGCCGGGGTGGTGCCGGGCGGGACCAGACGGCGGCCGCGGCGGTGAGGAAGCCAGGCCCCGCCCCGCACCAGGCGGAACCCAGGCGCCCACTCAGCCGCGGTGAAGAAGGCAGGGCCCGCCCGCCCGCACGAAGCGCAACCCCGGCGCCGTCCGGGAAGAACGGCACGGGCCGCCGGCGGGACACCTGGCGCCAGGGAACCCGCCCCGGGACCGCGCCCGGTAACGTGCTCGCGTGAGCACGCTGATCACCAACGTCGGTGAGCTGGTCACCAACGCGCCCCCGGACCAGGATCCGGACCAGGGCCCGGGCGGGTTCGCCGCGCTGACCGGCGCGGCCCTGGTCATCGACGATGGCCGGGTGGCCTGGACCGGCCCGGCCGCGCAGGCACCCGCCGCGGACGAGGCCGTCGACTGCGGCGGCCGCGCGGTGCTGCCGGGCTTCGTCGACTCGCACGCGCACCTGGTCTTCGCCGGGGAGCGCAGCGCCGAGTTCGCCGCGCGGATGGCCGGGACGCCCTACCAGGCGGGCGGGATCCGCAGCACGGTCGCGGCCACCCGGGCCGCCCCGGACGAGGTGCTGCGGGAGAATCTGGGCCGGCTGGCCCGGGAGATGCTGGCCCAGGGGACCACGACCCTGGAATGCAAGTCCGGCTACGGGCTCACGGTCCCCGACGAGGCGCGCGCGGTCGCCCTGGCCGCAGAGGTCACCCCGGAGGTCACGTTCCTGGGCGCGCACGTGGTGCCGCCCGGGTACGAGGGTGACCGGGCCGGTTACCTGGATCTCGTCTGCGGGCCCATGCTGAGCGCGTGCGCGCCGCACGCCCGCTGGGTCGACGTGTTCTGCGAGCGGGGCGCGTTCGACGCCGGCGAGGCCGCCGCCGTGCTGTCCGCCGGCCGCGCCGCCGGGCTCCTGCCCCGCGTGCACGCCAACCAGCTCGGGCCCGGTCCCGGCGTCCAGGTCGCGGTGGCGGCGGGCGCGGCCTCCGCGGACCACTGCACCTACCTGAGTGACGCGGACGTGGCCGCGCTCGCGTCGTCCGGCGCTCCCGGGTCCGGCACCGTCGCGACGCTGCTGCCCGGGGTGGAGTTCTCGACCCGGCAGCCCTACCCGGACGCGCGGCGGCTGCTGGACGCCGGGGTGACGGTCGCGCTGGCCACGGACTGCAACCCGGGTTCCTGCTTCACGTCCAGCATGCCGCTGTGCGTGGCGCTGGCCGTCCGGGAGATGCGGATGATCACGCAGGAGGCCGTGGCGGCGGCCACCGCGGGCGGGGCCCGCGCGCTGCGCCGCACCGACATCGGCCACCTGGGGGTGGGGGCGCGCGCGGACCTGATGCTGCTGGACGGGCCGTCCCACGCGTACCTCGCCTACCGGCCCGGTGTTCCGCTGGTCCGCGCGGTCTGGCGGGCCGGCCAGCGCGAGCTCTGAGGCCGGGCCGTCCCGTCCGGGAGCGCCGCCGTCCGGGAGCGCCGCCGTCCGGGAGCGCCGCCGTCCGGGAGCGCCGCCGTCCGGGAGCGCCGCCGTCCGGGAGCGCCGCCGTCCGGGAGGCGGGGCGTCAGCCCCGGGTCCGGCCGCCGCGGGCACCGGGTGATTACGAGGTGCTTATGGAACGGGCCCGCGCCCGCCGCCTGTGGATAACCGCGGTTACCCTCGGCCGTATGAAGCCCTCCCGCGCGATGTACGCCCGGCTCCGCCGGCTCGCCTGTGAGCTGGGCAAGTTCGGCGTCGTCGGCGGGCTGGCCTTCGTGATCACCGATGCCGGCTCCAACCTGCTGCACTTCCGGGCGGGGATGGGGCCGCTGAACTCCAACGTGATCGCCTCGGTCGTGGCCATGGCCGTCTCCTACCTGGGCAACCGCTACTGGACCTTCTCCGGCCGCCAGCGCACCGGCGTGGGGCGCGAGGGTCTCCTGTTCCTCCTGCTGAACGGTGCGGGCCTGGCGATCCAGGTCGCCTGCCTCGGCGCCGCCACGTACGTGCTCAGCCTGCACGGCAAGCTCTCGTACAACGTCGCGCTGATCATCGGCATCGCGCTGGGCACGCTGTTCCGTTACTGGTCCTACCGGACCTGGGTGTGGCGCGCGCAGCCCCCGGCTCCGCCGCCCGCCGCGGTCTGCAGGGAGACGGTCTCCAGGGAGACGGTCCCCAGGGAGACGGCCCTGCTGTGAGGGCCGCCCTCACCCTGCGCGGGGCATGGCCAGGCGAGGGCCGTCCATCAGGGAGCCCGGCCTGCTCAGCCGGCTCAGCACCGGGGAGATCTCGAGCTGGCGGACCCCCGCCGCGGCGCTGATCTTGGTCGTCACGTACTCGTACAGGGCCTCGGAATCCTGGCACACGACGCTGCTGACCAGGTTGGCTGATCCGGTGATAGCCGCCGCGAACGGGACCTCGGCGTGCCGGGAGACCTCCTCGCCGACCGCGGCGAGCCGGGCCGGCTCCACGATCAGCCACAGGTACGCGGAGGCCTTGAAACCCAGCGCCGTGGTGGCCAGGTCCACGTCGAAGTACAGGATCCCCGCCTCGCATAGCGCCTCCACCCGGCGGATCACCCGGCCCTCGGTCCAGCCGGCCTGCTGGGCCAGCACCGCGTAGCTGGTCCGCCCGTCCCGGGCCAGCGCCGCGAGCAGCGGCGCGTCCGACGGCTGGAGCAGGCCCGGGTCGGCGGGGCCGGGCGGCGGCGCGTCGGCCAGCCTGACGGCCAGCGGGACGCGCTGGGCCAGATCGTGCACGCGGCCTCGGCCGCCGGGCTCAACGGGACGTTCCTGCTCGCCGGGGTGCTGGGCCTGGCGGGCGCGGTGATCGCGGTGACCGGCCTGCGCCGCCGGGCCGCCCTGCCGAGCGCGCGCCAGCCCAGCGCGCGCCAGCCCAGCGCGCGCCAGCCCAGCGCGTGCCTGTCCAGCCTGCGCCCCGCCAGCCAGCACCTGCCCAGCCTGCGGCCGCCGAGCGCGGAGCGGCCGGAGTGACCGCCGCCGGGGAATCCTCCGGTCTCAAGGTCGGCCACTACGGCGAGGTGGGCCGCCAGACCTCCGGCTAGAACGGGTCACCTGGCCGGGTCGCCGACCCGCGCGAAGTCAGCAGACGTCAGGAACCTCCGCGGATCCGCAGGTCATCCCGCGTCCTTCGAGGGCAGTCAGATCCCCCGGCGTGTCGCGCCTGAGCTGGGAGAAGTCCCGGCATACGATGGCAAGCAACGACGAGGCCCCTCCATGTATGAGATGGAGGGGCCTCGCGTCACCTGGCCGCACCGGCCCGCCTGCGGGGCTGGCAGCCCAACCCCCGGCTTCCTTGTGCGGCCCGGCCCACCACTGATCACTGGTACCCGCCGCCAGGGCCGGTTTCCCGGTCCCTGCCCGCGTCCGGGGTTTCCCCCGGCCGGCCCGTCTTCAGTGGTGAGTGCAGTTCTACTGCCCCGTGACCTGGGCGCACAAGGGGCCGCCGGCTGCTATTTGAAGATTCTTTCGCCGTCCACACGCAATCCACTGTGTGCTTGCTGTTTTCCCCCGCGTTACCGGGTCTGTCCACCATCCGTCCACAGCTTTGTGCACAGGCTGGGGGGGATTACTTCTGGCCGACGCCGCCCCACATGGTGCCTACCCGGGCCGCCGTCTCGGCCGTGTCGGGCCGCCATTCGGCCACCCGGGCGATCCCGGGCGGCACCAGCCGCAGCCCGCGGAAGAAGCGCTCCACCTCGGCCTGGCTTCGCAGCGTGACCTGCTCGGCCATCAGCTCGTTGAGCCGGGCCGCCATCCTCGCCATGACCCGGGCCTCGATGTCGTTGGCTGGATGGGCGACGACCAGGAAGCTGCCCGGCGCCAGCGCGTCGAGCAGGGTGGCGACGATCTTCCAGGGGTCCTCTTCGTCCGGGATGAACTGGAGCACCGACATCAGGATGAGCGCGACCGGCTGGGTGAGATCCAGCAGCCGGGCCGCCTCGGTCAGCACCATCCCGGTGTCCCGCAGGTCGGCGCCGAGGTAGGCCGTGCTCCCGTGCGGGCCGCTGGCCAGCAGCCCCCGGGCCTGTGCGAACACGACCGGGTCGTTGTCCATGTAGACCACGAGCGCGCCGGGGGCAACCGCCTGAGCCACCTCGTGGGTGTTGCCCGCAGTGGGTATGCCGCTGCCGATGTCCAGGAACTGCCGGACCCCTTGCTCTCCGGTCAGGTAGCGAACCGTCCGGGCCAGGAAGGACCGGGCCGAGCGGGCCGACGCGACCAGGCCCGGGAAGGCGGCGGCCGCTTCGTCACCCGCCTGGCGGTCGGCGGCGAAGTTGTCCCGGCCGCCGAGCCAGTAGTCCTGCACCCGGGCGATGTGCGCCACGCTGGTGTCGATCCTGACCGGTGGCGTGCCCGCGCCGGGAGCGGCCTCCCGGCCCTCGTTGCCTGCCATGGTTGTGCCCCTCAAGCTGTAAGCCGCGCTCAGCATATGGCGCGTGATGTGTCTGGCCCGGACCCGGGGGCGCGCCTCATAGGCCCCGGAATGCCGCCTCGAACGCCCGGGATCCGGGGGCCACACGCCCGGGATCCGGGAGTTACACGCCAGGGGATCCGGGAGTTACACGCCCAGGGGATCCGGGAGTTACACACCCCGGATCCGGAAGTTAGGCACCCGGGATCCGGAAGCTAACCGTGACCCGGTGCCAGGTAGCGGCCCGCGAACCGGATGAGCGGCTCGCCCGACTCGGCCAGGTAAGAGACCTGCGGCACGGACGCGATCACCAGCAGGTGATCGCCCGTCTCCTCGTGCTGGATGACCTGGCATTCCAGCGCGGCCAGCCCGCCGTCGGGGATCAGCGCGCCGGAGCGCCTGCCGCGCCGGTGCGGCACGCCATCCAGCATCAGCCGCGCCCCGGGGCGCCCCGCGGCGGCGAACCGGCCCGCCAGGGCCCGCTGCCCCGCGGCCAGGATCGTCACGGCGAACCACTCCACCCGCGTGAGGAGCTCGGCAGGATAGGAGCCGGCGGTCAGCGAGACCAGCACCAGCGGCGGATCCAGGGACACCGGGCAGAACGCGCTGACCGTGGTGCCGACGTCATCGCGGCCGTCGGCCACGGTGACCAGCGTGACCCCGCTGGCGAACACCGACAGGGCCGCGGCCAGCCCGGACCCGGAATCAGTCGCGGTCACCGCGGACCCGTGTGGCCGGATCACTCCGGGGCGCCGCGGCGGCAGGCGTCACCGGATCACCCAGCGGCCCGGCAGCATCAGCGGGCCCTGCGGGGACAGGCCCGCCGCAGCGGCCAGCCCGGACACCGGCCCCCAGCTCTCCGCGAACAGCGCGCCGATCCCTGCCGCGCCGATCCCTGCCGTCCCGAGCCCTGCCACGCCGAGCCTGGCCGCTGCGGCCGGGCGCGCCTCGCTGGAGTCCGGCGGCCGCAGCCGGTCCAGCGGGTGGACCCGCGGGTACAGGCGCACCGGCGCGGCCTCCGGCAGCGAGGCCTTCTGCCGGGCCACGGACATCGCGGTGTCCAGGCCGCCGAGCTGATCGACCAGGCCGATCCCGGCCGCGTCCGCCCCGGTCCAGACCCGCCCCCGGGCGATCTCGTGCACCTGGTCCTGGCTCATCCCGCGGCCCTGCGCCACCTTGCCGGTGAAGTCGGCGTAGATCCGGTCCAGCCAGCTGTTGATCTTCTGCCATTCCTCGTCGCTGTACGGCCGCGACGTGGTGAACATGTCCGCGTGCGCGCCCTCGGTCACCGAGTCCGTGCTCACCCCGGCCCGGTCCAGGGCCTGTCCCAGCACGGGCTTGGCGCTGATCACGCCGATCGAGCCGGTGATCGTGCCGGGCTGGGCGACGATCGTGTCGGCGGCCATCGCGATGAAGTAGCCGCCGGACGCGGCGACCTCGCTCATCGACACCACGACGGGCTTGCCCGCCTCGCGGGCCCGGACCACCTCGCGCCAGATCGTGTCCGAGGCCACGTACGAGCCGCCCGGGCTGTTCACCCGCAGCACGATCGCCTTGACCCGGCGGTCGGCCACCGCGCCCCGCAGCGCCCCGCTGACCGTGTCCGATCCCATCGAGCCGCCACCCGCCGGGCTGCGGGCCGTGCGCCCGCGCCGGATCGGCCCGGTCGCGTAGATCAGCCCGAGGCCGTCCCCGTCCGTGCCGGGCAGCTTCCTGGCCCGCTCGGCCAGCGTCCGGGCCCGCTGGTAGCGCCCCAGGTACAGCAGGTACGCGTCCGGGCCGGCTTGCTCATGGACCGCCGCGTAGACCTCGTCGCGGTAGCCGAGCGCGTCCACCAGGTGGGTGTCCAGCGCCTCGCCGGCCACGAACGGGCCGCGGTCGATCAGCGCCCGGGCGTCAGCCGGCGAGATCTCCAGGCGCTGGGCGATCGCCCCGGTCAGCTGCTCCACGATCGAGGCGGCCACCCGCTCCAGCGCCTCCCGGGCCGGCCCGGAGAACCCGTGCTCGGTCAGCCGCTCGGCCGCGCTCTTGTATTCGCCGCGGGCGCCGACCTCGACCTCCACGCCCAGCTTGTCGAGGGCGCCGCGGTAGAACCAGTTCTGCACGCTGATCCCGGTCAGCCCGAGATCCCCCGACGGCTGCAGGTAGATCCGGTCGAATGCGGTGGCCAGGTAGTAGGGGACGTTGCCGGGGCTGAAGTCGCCGAACGTCTCCGCCCAGGCCACGGTGAGCTTGCCCGAGCCACCGAAGTCGCGGATCGCGGCGTGCAGTTCCTGCACCTGGGCCAGCCCGATCGGCCGGCCGCCGACCTTGGCCACCAGCGCCCTGACCCGGTCGTCGGACCGGGCCCGGCGCAGCCCATCCAGCAGGTCGGCCAGCCGGGGCCGGCGCATCGTGGTCAGCGCCGAGATGGGGTCCGACGGCGGTTCCTCGGCGATACCCTCGCTCAGGTCCAGCTCAAGGATCAGCGGCGCCGTCCGGCGCTGGCGGAACCTGGTGATCCGGTCGGTCAGCATCGAAGTCACCATGCCACCACCATACGGCCGCCCGCCGCTCCGGGTGCCCGGCCCCTTCGTCGTTATCGGGGTGCGTGGTGCGCCGCCGGCGGCGCACAACGCACCCCCGATGATGCCGGGGCGGCCAGCCCGGGTGGCGGGGGGAAGGCGGAGGGGCTGCGCTATCGTCGGCCGGGGATGGCCGGAAGGGACGCCAATGGCCGAGGGTGACGGAAATGGCTGGGTGGTGTGCGCCCTGGGCCACCGCCACTGGGGGAAGTACGGCGCGGCCGGGCTGCTGGCCAGCGCCGTGAAGCCGGACGGCCAGGCCAGCGTGCTGCTGATCCACCGGGCCGCCTGGACCCAGCACCCCGGCACCTGGGGGCCGCCCGGCGGGGCCCGGGACAGCCACGAGAGCGCGGCCGGGGCGGCCTTGCGCGAGGCGGCCGAGGAGTGCGCGGTACCGCCCGAGGCGGTCCGGATCCACGGCCTGCTCGACGACGATCATGGTGGCTGGTCCTACCAGACGCTGATCGCGGACTCCGGCGACGAGTTCGCCGTCTACCCGGCCAGCCGGGAGGCGCCCGAGGTGGCCTGGGTGCCTGCGGACGAGGTCGGGTCGCTGCCGCTGCATCCCGGGTTCGCCGAGACCTGGCCGGTCATCCGCGAGGCCCTGCAGCCGGTCACCGTGATCGTGGACGGCGCCAACGTGATGGGCGCCCGGGCCGACGGCTGGTGGCGGGACCGGGCCGGCGCGGCGGCCCGGCTGTACGGGGAGCTCGCCGGGCTCGCCGGGCGGGGCGTCCCGGAGCTGCCCGCGGACCTGGGACCGGACGGACTGGACCGCTGGTTCCCCCGGTTTGTCCTGGTGGTCGAGGGACAGGCCCGCGCGGCTGCGCCCGGGCTGCGGGAAACCGAAGGGGTCCAGGTGGCCGCCGCGCCCGGCTCCGGCGACGACACGATCGCCGAGCTGGCCGCCACGGCCGGCGGCAGGCGGCTGGTGGTCACCGCCGACCGGGAGCTGCGCCGCCGGGCCGCCACCGCGGGCGCGGCCGTTACCGGTCCCCGGTGGCTTCTGGGGCAGCTGTAAACTCCTGCGGCTGGCGGGGCTGGCGGGGCTGGCGGGGCTGGCGGGGCTGGCGGGGCTGGCGGGCTGGCCGGGCTGGCCGGGCTGGCCGGGCTGGCCGGGCTGGCGGGCTGGCGGGGCTGGCGGAGCTGGGCGCGAAGGGCTGGGGGCGGGCGGGGTTAGGCAGGCTGGGCGGAGGTGTGGCCGGGGTCGGCCGCCGGGTCAGGCGCCGGGCCGGCGGGGCCGTCGCTGGCCCGGTCATCGGCCCGGTCGCGGGCCAGCCGCTGCAGCACCGGGCGCGCCGCGAGGTAGGACCCGGCCAGTGCCGAGCCGCCCACGCCCAGGTCAACCGAGATCCGTCCCTGCCGGGCCCAGTAGACGTCCTTGAGGTCCAGCAGCAGGGCGAACTCGTCCACGATGAGGGCCAGGGCCGCGCCGTAGCTGACCGCCACGGCCGGGTGACGCCGGTGCCGGTCCTCGCCGCGCACGGCGACCGCGCCGATCCCGGCGAGCATGCCGATGCCCCACAGGTAGTGGTGCAGGTGCGCGCCGCCCGCGCTGACGTTACGGAACGGTCCCCGGCCCGCCCGGATGCTGTAAGTGATCCCCCGGGTGAGCGCGAACGTGCCGGTGAACGACAGCCAGCTGAGCAGCGCGCTGCGCTGGCCCTCGTTCAGTTCCTCGTGGTACGCGGTGCGCACCGCGGCGGCCGGCACCGGAAGGACGTTGCTCATACCTCACCAGTACCCTCCGGGCCCGGCTGCCGATCGTCCGCCGGGCTGGTCAGCTGGCCGGCTCGAAGAAGACGCTGAACGCGCTCCCGCCCGCACTCAGGTCGGACGGGGCGGCCCGGACCACCCCGGACCCGGTGCCATCGCTGGTGGCGAACACCTTGCTGTGCGCGTACCAGCGGGCGAGCGTGCCGCGGTGGCCGCTGCCGGTCGTCACCGTGAAGCCGGAAAAGCTGCCCAGCTTGACCGGGGCGGCCGGGGCGGTGAAGCTGCTGCCCGGGTCGAAGCCGCCGTAGACGCTGGCCTGGCCGAACGAGACGGTACCCACCGGCGCGAAGGCCACGTAGGAGTCCCCGCGGCCGTCGTTGGCCCGCACCGTGATCACGCCCGAGGCCCGGTTGTAGAAGATGCTCTCCGTCACGGAATGGCCCGCCGGGAACGCCGTACTGCCGACACCGGTCAGGGTCCCCCCGTTGACCTGGGCTGAGGCCTGGTACCCGCTCTGGGTCTGCGGATCGCCGCCGATGATGAGGCTGATCTTTACCGGCTGGCCGTTGGCGGCGGTGCCGGACAGGTGGGTCTCCCAGCTGACCCCGTCGTCGATGGCCGCGAACCTGGCCGGGGACCGCAGGTACACGGTGTCCTTGACGTAGCGGAACTGGACGGTGCCGAACTGCGCGTGGGCCATGCTGTAGCCGGCCGAGTCCGGGGTGTAGCCCCGGGGCCCGGTGGCCGCTGAGGCGGGCGACACGGCGCCGACCAGGGTGGCGGCCGCGACGGCCGGAACGGCCGCGGCGGCAATAATGCGCTTATGCATGAAATGTGACATAAAAGGATCTCCATTGATCCACGGCCGTGCATTTCACGGCCTATC
The DNA here is from genome assembly GCA_963720645.1 of uncultured Actinomycetes bacterium. Classification (GTDB taxonomy): domain Bacteria; phylum Actinomycetota; class Actinomycetes; order Streptosporangiales; family Streptosporangiaceae; genus RYN-230. The sequence continues at coordinate 108,364 of CAVRFX010000008.1, forward strand.
CATGATGCCGCGGGAATGGCGCCGGGACGCAGAGGCGTATGACCTGAAGGAGGGCCTGAAGGTCCGCCGGGCCCGCAGCCGCCCGGCCGCCCGGGTCATGTCCCCGGTGAGCCTGCACCGAGCCTGAGCCGCGCCTGAGCCGCGCCTGGGCCCAGCCTGCGCCGGGCCAGTGCCCCGCCTCAGCCGGGTCCGCGGGTGTGGGCGACGTCACGGCCGCGGACCCCGCGGGATGTGCTTTGGTCGAAAGGTGACCGTCGCCGACCTTCTCCTGCTGCTGGTCACCGGGATCGCGGCGGGCGTCGTCAGCACCGTCGCGAGCCTCGCGTCCGTGGTGTCGTACCCGGTGCTGCTCGCGCTCGGCCTGCCGCCGCTGTCGGCGAACGTGACCAACACCGTGTCGCTCCTGTTCACCGGGGTGGGCGCGGCCGCGGGCTCCCGCCCGGAACTGGCCGGCCAGGGAGGCCGGATCCGGCGGCTGGGGCTGGTCACCGCGCTGGGCGGTGCGGCCGGCGCGGCGCTGCTGCTGCTCACCCCGGCCGCGACCTTCGAGGCCGCGGCGCCGGTGCTGATCGGGATGGCGTCGCTGATGCTCCTGCTCCAGCCGTCCCGGCCGGAGACCGGGCATCCCGGCCGGGAACACAACCCGTTCCTGATCGCCGCCCTGTTCTGCGTCGCGGTCTACGTGGGCTACTTCGGGGCGGCCGGCGGCATCCTGCTGCTGGTGGTGCTGACCGCGATGCTCACCGAGCCGCTGGCCCGGACCAACGCGCTGAAGAACGTGGTCTCCGGGCTGGCCAACATGGTCGCGGCGGTGGCGTTCGCGCTGTTCGGCCCGGTGCGCTGGGCCGCGGTGCTGCCGCTGGCGGCGGGCTTCCTCATCGGCGGCCGGATCGGCCCGGTGCTGGTCCGCTACCTGCCCGCCCGGGTGCTCCGGGTGGTGATCGGCCTGGGCGGCATCGGCCTCGCCGTCAAGCTCGGCCTCTCCGCCTACGACTGACCGCAAATTCTCCGCAACGAAAACCGTCCCGGGCTGATCAGCCCGGGACGGTTTTCGTTGCGGAGAATTTTGGTTTCCGGGTTTACCCGGGAGTCAGCCAGAGGACGCCGAGCGGGGGCAGGGTGAGCACCGCGGACGCGGGCTGCCCGTGCCACGGCTCCGGGACGGCCTCGATCACGCCCAGGTTCCCCACGCCGCTGCCGCCGTAGGCGGCCGCGTCGGTGTTGACCAGCTCCCGCCAGCGGCCCGCGTGCGGCAGCCCGAGCCGGTACCGCTCGTGCGGGCCGCCGGAGAAGTTCGCCACGCACGCGATCACCCGGGGGCCGCCCGGTGCCGTCCGGTCCGGACAGGCGCATGAACGACAGCACGTTCCCCGCCGCGTCGTTGGCGTCGATCCAGCTGAACCCGGCCGGTGAGTTGTCCTCCGCCCACAGGGCGGGCGAGCCGCGGTAGGCCCGGTTCAGGTCGCCGACCAGCTGGCGCACGCCCGCGTGGCCCGGGTAGTCGAGCATCCACCAGTCCAGCCCGCGCTCGGCCGACCACTCGTTGCCCTGGCCGAATTCCGACCCCATGAACAGCAGCTGCTTGCCGGGGTGGGCCCACATGTAGGCCAGCATGGCGCGCAGCCCGGCGAACCGGTTCCACTCGTCGCCGGGCATCTTGCTGAGCAGCGAGCCCTTGCCGTGCACGACCTCGTCGTGGGAGAGGGGCAGCACGAAGTTCTCGCTGTAGGCGTACATGAGCGAGAACGTGATCTCGTTGTGGTGGTACTGCCGGTAGACCGGATTCAGCGACATGTAGCTGAGCGTGTCGTGCATCCAGCCCAGGTTCCACTTGAAGCCGAAGCCCAGCCCGCCCAGGTGCACCGGGCGGGTCACGCCCGGCCACGCGGTGGACTCCTCGGCGATCATCATGACCCCGGGGACCCGCCGGTAGCAGGTCGAGTTGACCTCCTGGATCAGCGCCACCGCGTCGGTGTTCTCCCGGCCGCCCTGCGCGTTCGGGACCCACTCGCCGGCCTTGCGGGAGTAGTCCAGGTAGAGCATGGACGCCACCGCGTCCACCCGCAGGCCGTCGGCGTGGAACTCCTCCAGCCAGTACAGGGCGTTGGCCACCAGGAAGTTGCGGACCTCGTTGCGGCCGTAGTTGAAGATGAGCGTGCCCCAGTCCGGGTGCTCACCGCGGCGCGGGTCCGGGTGCTCGTACAGCGGGGTGCCGTCGAACCGGGCCAGCGCCCACTCGTCGCGCGGGAAGTGGGCCGGCACCCAGTCGAGGATCACGCCGATCCCGGCCTGGTGCAGCCGGTCCACCAGGTACCGGAACTCGTCCGGGGTGCCGAACCGGGCCGTGGGCGCGAAGTAGGAGGTGACCTGGTACCCCCAGGACCCGCCGAACGGGTGCTCGGCCACCGGCAGGAACTCCACGTGGGTGAAGCCCAGGCCGGCGACGTACTCGGTCAGCTGGTCGGCGAGCTGGACGTAGGTCAGGCCGGGCCGCCACGATCCCAGGTGCACCTCGTAGACGCTGACCGGCTCGCGGACCTGCTGCGCCGCGGCCGCGGGCCGCCAGCCACCCGGCGTCCTCCCACTCGTAGCGGGAGGTGTAGATGACCGACGCCGTCGCGGGCGGCCGCTCGGCCAGGTTGGCCATCGGGTCGGCTTTGCGGCGCCACTGCCCGTCCGGCGCGGCGACGTCGTACTTGTACCGGGTCCCCTCGCCGACGTCGGGCACGAACAGTTCCCAGACCCCGGTGCCGCCCAGGGACCGCATCGGGTGCCCGCGGCCGTCCCAGTGGTTGAAGTCACCGATGACCCGCACCCCGCGGGCGTTGGGGGCCCAGACCGCGAACGCCGTCCCGGTCACGTCGCCGTAGCGCTTCACGTGCGCGCCCAGGACGTGCCACAGGTTCTCGTGCCGGCCCTCGCCGATCAGGTGCAGGTCCACCTCGCCCAGGCTGGGCAGGAAGCGGTACGGGTCGTCGGCGATGATCTCGGGCAGGCTGCCGCCCTTGCCGTCGGGGTAGCTGACCGCGACCCGGTAGTCAGGCGTCTGGCCGACCGGGACCGTGGCCGCGAACACGCCCTCGTGCATGTGCTCGGCGGGGAACCGCTGCCCGTCCGGCAGCACGATCGTCACCGACTTGGCCAGCGGGCGCAGCACCCGCACCATGACCCCGTCCGGCCCGGGATGGGCGCCGAGGATCGAGTGCGGATCGTGGTGGGTCCCCGCGATGACACGGTCGATTTCGCCCAGGCTGATGCCCGCCTGGTTCTGGCTCACCATGCTCATGCGTCAGCGATCGAATCAGCGACAGAATCCGCGATCGAACCCAGCGGGATGGACAGCCAGCCGGGCCGGTTCCTGGCCTCGTACATCACCTCGTAGACCGCCTTATCCAGGACGAGGGCGCGCAGCAGGACGGCGTGCGTGCCCGGATCGATTCCCCCGGCGGCAGCGTACCCGGAGCAGAACGCGCCGGAGTTGCGGCGGACCCATTCGAGGGCGCAGCCGTGCAGCCGGTCCCCGTCGGGGCGGGCCAGCAGCTGGTGGCGGGCCGCGTAGTCGAAGGAGCGCATCATGCCGGCCACGTCACGCAGCGCGGTGGACAGCGCGCGGCGCTGGGCCAGGGGGGTGGCGGGCTCGCCCTCGAAGTCGAGGAGCACCCAGCCGGTCTGGGTCCGCATTACCTGGCCCAGGTGGTAGTCGCCGTGCACCCGCTGGACGCTCAGCGAGCTGTCCAGCTTGGCCAGGTCGGCGAACGCGGCCCCGAGCAGGTCGGCGTGGCGGCCGAGCTCCGGCACGGTGGCCAGGGCCACGTCGAGCCGGGCGAACATCTCGTCGGCCAGCAGGCTGATGGCCTCGGGGGGCAGCTCGTCGGTGCCGAACGCGCGGGCCAGGTCGCGGTGCACCTCGGCGGTGGCCTCGCCGAGCCGGTAGGCCTCGCCGGCGAAATCGCCGCCCGCGTCGGCCGCGCTGATCCGGCCCTCGGCCGCGTACAGGTCCCGCACGCTGGTCGCAGCGAGTGACCAGCCGTCCGACGCGGCGCGCAGGTACCGGGACAGGATGCCGAGGATGACCGGGGCGCCGTCCAGCCGGGTCTCGATCCAGCCCAGCGGCTCCGCCACGTGGGTGGACCCGCGCATGGCCAGCGCCCGGGGCACCTCCAGGTCGGGGTTGGGCCCGGGGGAGGGCAGGCGGAAGATCTTGAGGATGGTGGCCTCGCCGAACATCATGCTGGTGTTGCTCTGCTCGCCGGTCAGCACCAGGCTCTCCAGGCTGGTGTCGATCTCGGCGCCCGGCTCGTGCGCGAAGCAGAGCGGCCCGGCCCGGCCGCCGTCCGCGATGGCCTGCAGCAGGAGATGGGTCAGGTCCGGGTCGTGCAGCGCGTCGTAGGCCATCCGGCCGTCGTCGGCCACGCCGACCATCACGTGCCGCAGGTGGTCGGGCAGTTCTTCGCGCAGGCCGATGAACAGCTGGTAGGAGTCCATGGTGCTGCCCAGGGGGAGGGCGCTGCCCAGCGGGCCCGCGCCGCCCGGGGGAGCGGGTGCCGTCCTGGGACAGGCCCGCTGGCCTGCGACAGGCCGCTGGCCTGAGGCGGGCCGCTGGGCCGGGACAGGCCGCTGCCCTGGGAGACAGCGACGATGAGGTGGTGCAGCCCGGGGTCGCCGCCGACCAGCTCGGTGTCGGTCACGATGGCCAGGTCGAGGATCCTGGCGCCCTTGCCAGCGAACCAGCGCTGGCTCGGCATCCACTCCGCCAGCGTTTCCTCAAATGTCATATTTCCGGTCTACCCCGTCCCCGGGGATCATGCAGCATCACGGCGATCATCATCTCGCCTGATTCCGTCCCGAAAGCGGGCGGGTCCGGCGAAGGTTACCCAAGGCCTCACCGGGGTAGCCGGCGCCGTCACCGTGAGTGCTCATCCCCGGGGCTCGGGAAGCTGGAACCAGTAAAAACCGTGTCCCGGAAGGGTCAGCAGATAGCTCAGGTCACCGATGGGGGGGAAGGTGACTCCCCCCATGCACTCGACCGGGGTTACCCCCTTGAACCGCCGCAGGTCGAGCTCGACGGGCTGCGGGAACCGGGAAAGATTATTGACGCACAGTATACGATCCGCCCCGTCTATCCCGTCCGGATGGTCACTCTCCGTGTGCTCACGCACGAACGCGAGCACGCTCGGGTTGGAGGAGCTCAGCTCCTCGTAGCCGCCCAGGCCGAAGACCGGATGGCGCTTGCGGATCTCGATCATCCGCTTGGTCCAGTGCAGGAACGAGCCCGAGCTCTTCTGCTGGGCCTCCACGTTCAGCGCCTGGTAGCCGTAGATCGGGTCCATGAGCATGGGCAGGTAGAGGCGGCCCGGGTCGCAGGTGGAGAAGCCCGCGTTGCGGTCCGGGGTCCACTGCATGGGGGTGCGGACGCCGTCCCGGTCACCGAGCCAGATGTTGTCGCCCATGCCGATCTCGTCGCCGTAGTACAGCACCGGCGAGCCGGGCAGCGACAGCAGCAGCGCGGTGAACAGCTCCAGCTGGTTGCGGTCGTTGTCGAGCAGCGGCGCCAGCCGCCGCCGGATCCCGATGTTCGCCTTCATCCGCGGGTCCTTGGCGTACTCCGCGTACATGTAGTCGCGCTCATCGTCGGTGACCATCTCGAGCGTCAGCTCGTCGTGGTTGCGCAGGAAGATGCCCCACTGGCAGGTGGACGGGATGGGCGGGGTCTGGGCCAGGATCTCCGAGATCGGGTAGCGCTGCTCCCGCCGGACCGCCATGAAGATCCGGGGCATCAGCGGGAAATGGAACGCCATGTGGCATTCGTCCCCGCCGGCTTCCGTGTCGCCGAAGTACTCCACCACGTCGGCGGGCCACTGGTTCGCCTCGGCCAGCAGGACCCGGTCCGGGTACAGGCGGTCCACCTCGGCCCGGACCCGCTTCAGGTACTCGTGCGTCTCCTTGAGGTTCTCGCAGTTGGTCCCCTCGCGCTCGTACAGGTAGGGGACCGCGTCCAGCCGGAACCCGTCGATCCCGAGATCGAGCCAGAACCGCAGCACCTCCAGCATGGCGTCCTGGACCCGCGGGTTCTCGTAGTTCAGGTCGGGCTGGTGGGCGAAGAAACGGTGCCAGTAGTACTGGCCGCGCACCGTGTCGTAGGTCCAGTTCGAATGCTCGGTGTCCACGAAGATGACCCGCGCCTCCGGGAACCGGTCATCCGTATCCGACCACACGTAGAAATCCCCGAACGGCCCTTCCGGGTCGGTACGGGACGCCTGGAACCATGGGTGGGCGTCACTGGTGTGATTCATCACCAGGTCGGCAACGACGCGCATGCCGCGTTCATGTGCGCCGTCAACCAGTTCCACGAAATCCCCGATATTGCCGAAATCCGGCAAAACGGAAGTGAAGTCGGAAATGTCGTACCCGCCGTCGCGCAGCGGCGAGGCGTAGATCGGCAGCAGCCAGATGCAGTCCACGCCCAGCCACTGGAGATAGTCCAGCCGCGAGGTGAGGCCGCGCAGGTCGCCGGTCCCGTCCCCGTTGGAGTCGTGGAATCCGCGGATCAGGACCTCGTAGAAAACGGCCCGCTTGTACCACTGCGGGTCGCGCGGACGCTCGAACGAGAACGAGTCGGGGATCGGCTCTCCCGGCGGCGAGGCGAAGCTGGGCAGGTGCTCCGGGAGAGGGAGGCCGGGGAGTCGGCGCGGCCCGGCGCGGGCTCTGTAACCACTGAGGGCTCCTGCGGAGGTATCGGTATCTTTCAGGTCCGGCTCAGGCCGAGGTGGACGTCTTTACCTGGAAGATGTGTGCTGGTTCGTACCCTGGGTCGAGGCGGACGTAATTGGCCCGGCCCCACCGGAACGACTGGCCGGAAAGCTCGTCGGTCACCACGAAGTCGGCGTTGCTCTCCAGGCCAAGCGCGGGCAGGTCAAGCCAGACGGTCGCCTCCCGGGGCTGGTGCGGGTCAAGGTTCACGATGACCAGGACCGTGTCCTCCTCCTGGGCATCGCGTTTGGAGAAGCAGATCAGCTCCGGCTGGTCAACGTGATGAAAGCGTAGATTACGCAACCAGTGCAGGGCGGGATGCGCTTTCCGGATCGCGTTGAGCCGGGCGATATACGGCGCTATGCCGGCGGGGCCCTGCTGGGCCTGCTCCCAGTCCCGGGGGCGGTACTGGTACTTCTCCGAGTCCAGGTATTCCTCGCTGCCGGGCCGGACCGGGGTGCCCTCGCACAGCTCGTAGCCCGAGTAGATGCCCCACGACGGCGACAGCATCGCGGCCAGCACGGCACGGATCTTGAACGCGGGAGGCCCGCCATGCTGCAGGTACTCATGGAGGATGTCCGGCGTGTTGGCGAAGAAGTTCGGCCGCATGTACGCCGCGGCGGGCCCAGAGAGCTCACGTAGGTAATCGCTGAGCTCGGCCGCGCTGTTACGCCAGGTGAAATAGGTGTAGGACTGGTGGAACCCGATTTCGGCCAGCGCGGCCATCATCGCGGGCCGGGTGAAAGCCTCCGCGAGGAACAGGACGTCCGGGTCGGTCCGGGCGATGTCCGCAAGAAGCCGCTCCCAGAAGCTGAGCGGCTTGGTGTGCGGGTTGTCCACCCGGAAGATCCGCACCCCGTGCGCCATCCAGTGCCGGACGACCCGGTTCACCTCCGTGTAGATGCCGCCCGGGTCGTTATCGAAGTTGAGCGGGTAGATGTCCTGGTATTTCTTCGGCGGGTTCTCCGCGTACGCGATCCGGCCGTCGGCGCGCTTGCTGAACCATTCCGGGTGCTCGGTCACCCAGGGGTGATCCGGCGAGGTCTGCAGGGCCAGGTCGATCGCGACCTCCATGCCCAGCTCCCGGGTGCGCCCGACGAACGCGTCGAAATCCGCGAGCGTGCCCAGATCGGGATGAATCGCGTCGTGGCCGCCCTCCGGGGCGCCGATGGCCCACGGCGAGCCCGGATCCCCCGGGCCGGCCTGCAGCACGTTGTTGGCGCCCTTGCGGGCCGTGGTGCCGATCGGGTGAACCGGCGGCAGGTAGACCACGTCGAAACCCATGTCCGCGATCGCGTCCAGGCGCCGGGCCGCGCTGCGGAACGTGCCGCTGCGCGGCTCCCGGTAGCCCATCGGGTCGATCTCGACGCCCTCCGAGCGGGGAAAGAACTCATACCACGCCCCGTACAGCGCGCGCTGCCGGTGCACGATCACCGGGTACCGGGCCGACCGGCTGATCAGGTCGCGCAGCGGGTACTCGGCCAGCAGGGCCAGCACGTCCGGGGACGACGCGGCCGCCAGCCGGTCCCACGGCGGCAGCGCCCGGTCCCGGAGCTGGGCCGCGACCTGGCGCAGCGTGGCCCGCGCGGCGCGGGCCACCTGGGCGGCCTGCGCCGCGTTCGCCCAGCGTTCACCGGCCTGCGCGGCCCGGGTCCGCCAGCCCGGGCTGTCGCCGCGGACCCCGCGGGCGGCGCGCTCGAACAGCAGCGCCCCCTCGGCCAGCATGAGCTCGGTCTCCTGGCCGAGCGGCACCTTGATCGCGGCGTCGTGCCGCCAGTGCGCGATCGGGTCGCCCCACCCTTCGACCTGGAAATGCCACAGCCCCTCGGCGGTGACGGTCACGTCGGCGCCGTAACGGTCGGTGCCGGGGGCGAGTTCGCGCATGTAGACCAGCGGGGATCGCTGCCCCGCCGGCCCGCGCAGCACCACGCCCGCGCCGAGCATCTCGTGCCCTTCCCGGATCACGGTGGCACTGACCTCGAAGGTTTCCCCTCTTACCGCCTTAGCGGGGCGGCGCCCGCACTCCAGGACGGGCTCGACGTCCAGGATGGGAATGCGTCCTATCACCCCTTGAAGCTACCCACTCTGGACCACCATGCGCGAGGGGGCCGGCCTGCTGTTGATTGCGGGTACCCGGGGCCTTCGCCGCCGTCGCCGCGGCCGCCCCGGCCGGGGGGCCCGGGAGGGCGGCGCCGGGGTGCTGGCGGGAGGCTGGGCCGGGTTGGCCGGCGGGGTCCTGGCGGGGGCTGGGCGGGGTGGCCCGGCACGGTCCCCGGCCCCGCTGCGGCGGCCTCCCTCCGGGCCTAAATCCATGGCCCGGTTCGCGGCATCTACTCCGGGCGATTAGGGTCACTGCCCGTGAGAGCCATCCGCCGATTTACCGTCCGTGCCGCGCTCCCGGAGCCGCTTGCCCCGCTGCGCGACCTCACGCTGAACCTCCGCTGGTCCTGGCACGCCGACACCCGGGACCTGTTCGCGTCGATCGACCCGGCGGGCTGGGAGGCGTCCGGCCGTGACCCGGTCGCCCTGCTCGGCGAGGTCCCGCCGGCCCAGCTCGAGAGCCTCGGCCACGACCAGGCCTTCCTGCGGCGGCTCGACGAGGCGGCCCGGGATCTGGACCAGTACCTCTCCGGCCCGCGCTGGTACCAGCGGCACGCGGATGGCGGCACCGGCAGGCCGGCCCGCCCGCCGCAATCGCCTACTTCTCGCCGGAATACGGGATCACCCAGGCGCTGCCGCAGTACTCGGGCGGCCTGGGCATTCTGGCGGGCGATCATCTCAAGGCCGGCAGTGACCTGGGGGTGCCGCTCATCGGGGTGGGCCTGCTGTACCGGCACGGGTACTTCACCCAGTCCCTGTCGCCCGAGGGCTGGCAGATGGAGCGCTACCCGGCCGGCGACCCGAACGGGCTGCCGCTCACCCTGCTCCGCGCCCCCGACGGGACCGCGGTGCGGGTCAGCGTGGCGCTGGCCGAGGGCAAGCTGCTGGCGTCGCAGATCTGGGTGGCCCAGGTCGGCCGGGTGCCGCTGCTCCTGCTCGACTCCTACGTGGAAGAGAACGAGCCCCCGCTGCGCGAGGTCACCGACCGGCTGTACGGCGGCGGCGGCGATCACCGGCTGCGCCAGGAATTGCTGCTGGGCGTGGGGGGTGTCCGCGCGGTCCGGGCCTTCTGCGCCCTGACCGGGCACGCCGAGCCGGAGGTCTTCCACACCAACGAGGGGCACGCCGGCTTCCTCGGCGTGGAACGCATCCGCGAGTACGCCGAGCAGGGCCTCACCTTCGAGGAGGCCATCGAGCTGTGCCGGGCCGGGACGGTGTTCACCACGCACACCCCGGTGCCGGCCGGGATCGACCGGTTCAACCGCGACCTGGTCGAGCGGCACTTCAGCGGGGCGGCCGCCGACCCGGCGCTGCCCACCGACCGGGTGCTCGCCCTGGGCGCGGAAACGTTCCCCGGCGGCGACCCGTCCGTGTTCAACATGGCCGTCATGGGCATGCGGCTGGCCCAGCGGGTGAACGGGGTCAGCCAGCTGCACGGCGCGGTCAGCCGGGAGATGTTCGCCGGCCTGTGGCCGGGGTTCGATACCGGCCAGGTGCCGATCGGCTCGATCACCAACGGCGTGCACGCCCCCACCTGGGTCGCCCAGGAGATCCTGCACCTGGCCAGCGGCCTGCAGGAGGACTCCGCGGCGGCCCAGCAGCTGCCGGAGGACGGCCACGCCTGGGAGCGGGTCGCGCACACGGCCCCGGCCCGGCTGTGGGAGATCCGGCGGGCGCTCCGGTCCCGGCTGGTCACGCTGGCCCGGCAGCGGCTGCGGGCCTCGTGGCAGCAGCGCGGGGCCAGCGAGGCGGAACTGGGCTGGACCGACGAGGTCCTCGACGACCGCGTGCTGACCATCGGCTTCGCGCGGCGGGTGCCCTCCTACAAGCGGCTCACGCTGATGCTGCACGACCCGGCCCGGCTGACCGCGCTGCTGCTCGACCCCGACCGGCCGGTGCAGCTGGTCATCGCGGGCAAGGCCCATCCCGCCGACGACGGCGGAAAGCGGCTGATCCAGCAGATGGTTCAGTTCGCCGACGACCCGCGGGTCCGGCACCGGATCGTGTTCCTGCCCGATTACGACATGGCCATGGCCAGTGCCCTGGTCCAGGGCTGCGACGTGTGGCTGAACAACCCGCTGCGGCCGCTGGAAGCGTGCGGCACGTCGGGCATGAAGTCCGCGCTCAACGGCGGCCTCAACCTGTCCGTCCGGGACGGCTGGTGGGACGAGTGGTACGACGGCGCCGACGGGTGGGCCATCCCGTCCGCGGACGGGGTGGAAGACCCGGGGCGGCGCGACGAGCTCGAGTCCCATGCCCTGTACGAGTTGCTGAGCCAGACGGTGGCGCCGCGGTTCTACGACACCGGCCCGGACGGGCTGCCGCGCCGCTGGCTGGAGATGGTCGGGCACACGCTGCGGGCCCTGGGTCCCCGGGTCCAGGCCTCCCGGATGGTCCGCGAGTACGTGGAGGAGCTGTACATCCCGGCCGCCCTGGCGTCCCGGGCGCTGACCGGCGGGGTGGCCGCTGCCGTGGGGTCCGGCGCCGCCGCGTTCGCCACCACCGGCCGGGAGGAACCGTTCGCGGCCGCCCGCGAGCTGGCCGCCTGGAAACGCCGGGTCACCCGGGCCTGGGGCGGGGTCCGCATCGAGCATGTCGAGGGCGAGGACGGCGATCAGGGACCCGGCGGCGAGCTGGTGGTCCGGGCCACCGTGGCCCTGGGCGGGCTGTCGCCCGACGACGTGAGCGTCGAGGTCGTCTACGGCCGGGTCGGCGACGCCGACGAGATCCTCAACCCCGCGGTCAGCCCGCTGAACGTCGAAGGTGAGCCCGACGACGGCGTGGCCCACTTCGTGGGCAAGGCCGAGCTGGGCCGCCCGGGGCCGTTCGGGTACACGATCCGGGTTGTGCCCAGTCATCCCCTGCTGGCCAGTGCCGCGGAGATGGGCCTGGTCACGCTGCCGGAGGCGCCCGCGGGGCTGACCACCGGCGACCTCCGCTAGCCAGGGCCCGTCCGGGACCCGCGGGGGCGGGTGACCGGTCGGCCGGCGGTGGTGGGTTCCCGGCCGGCCCGCGCGGTGGCCCGCTGCCTGCGGGTGGCCCGCTGCCTGCGGGTGGCCCGCTGCCTGCGGGTGGCCCGCTGCCTGCGGGTGGCCCGCTGCCTGCAGGTGGCCCGCTGGCCCGCTGGCGGCCCGTGCCGGTGGCGGTGTCCGGCCCGTGCCGGAGGCGAAGCCTGGCCTGCCGGGTGGGCCTTGGCCGTCCCCGGAGACCTCCCTCGCGGCTGTTCCGCCCCGCCCCGGCCAAAAAATTGCGGAAAGTGGCCGCGGTATCACGTTCCGCACGTAAACCGCCGTGCGTGGCACTGCGTCTACTTTATGCAACAAGCTCGCGGGCGCCCTGTGTGCCAGCCCCGCGGGCAGCACACAATAGGCACAGGCGCGCCAGAGGGAAGCCCGGGGGGGCCATGAGAACCAGCTACACGTTATGCGAGCAGCATGACGCCCTCGTGTCACTTTCCGTTACTGAAGTCGTCTCACCACGCGAAAGGGCACTGACGTCATGAAGCAAGACAACCGCACCGAGGACAGACTCCTGACGCCGTCAGAGGTCGCCGCGCTGTTCCGCGTCGACCCGAAGACCGTGACCCGGTGGGCACAGCAGGGCAAGCTCCGGTCCATCCGCACGCTGGGCGGCCACCGCCGGTACAGCGAGTCGGAGATCCAGGCCTTCCTGCAGGACTCGCAGGGAGTGCCGCGGCCGCGGGCGGCGGAAGAGGACTAAGCGGCGGAAGAGGACTAACCAGCGAGGAGGATCAGCTCGCCTCACGATGAGCTAGCCCGGACGGTGGGCTAGCCCGGGTCACCTGGCGCGGAGGAGTACCCTCCACCTGGGCCCTGGGCGGCAGCGTGCCTGCCTGAGCGCAACGTGCCCCGGCAGGAGGTACCTCATGGGAGAGTTCGTCCAGGTCGAGATCGACCAGGCCATCGCCACGATCAGGCTCAGCCGCCCGCCGATGAACGCGCTGAACCCCCAGGTTCAGGACGAGATCGCGGCGGCCGCCGCCGCGATCTCCGCGGACAGCGGGGTCCGCGCCGTCGTGCTGTACGGCGGCCCGAAGGTCTTCGCCGCGGGCGCGGACATCAAGCAGATGGCCGACGCGGGCTACGGGCAGATGGCGGCGGACTCGCGTCGGCTGCAGGCCAGCTTCACCGCGGTCGCCAAGATCCCTAAGCCGGTGGTGGCCGCGGTGAGCGGATACGCGCTCGGCGGCGGTCTGGAGCTCGCGCTGTGCGCCGACTTCCGCGTGGCCGGCCAGGGGGCCAAGGTGGGCCAGCCGGAGATCCTGCTCGGGATCATCCCCGGCGCGGGCGGCACGCAGCGGCTGCCCCGGCTGATCGGCCCGGCCCGGGCCAAGGACATCGTGTTCACCGGGCGGTTCGTGGACGCGGCCGAGGCCCTCGCTATCGGCCTCGTGGACCAGGTGGTGCCGGACGCGGAGGTCTACGACGCGGCCCGGGCCCTGGTGGCCCGCTATGCCACCGGTCCCGCGCTCGCCCTCCGGGCCGCGAAGCAGGCCATCGACGAGGGCCTGGAGACCGACCTGGACACCGGGCTGGAGATCGAACGGCTGCACTTCGCCGGGCTGTTCGCCACCGAGGACCAGCGCACCGGCATGCGCAGCTTCGTCGAGAACGGCCCGGGTAAGGCCAGCTTCGCCGGGCAGTGACGCCCAGGGTCCCGGATGGCGGACAATTGACGTACCGTGCGGGCACGCTGCCCGCGTGCCCGCCTCCGAGGGAGCAGCCAAGGTCATGCGCCACCTGATCACTCCGAGCCACGGCACCGTGCACCGCCGCACCGTGCATCACGGGCCGGGCCGGCCATGACCGAGCCGGACGAGAGCCCCGACCTCGAGCTGGTGACCGCCGCGCTGCGGGCGGACAGCGCCGACGCCGCGGTCTACGCCCGCGTGCTCACCGAATCCCTCGGCGAGTCGCTCCCGCCCGGGTGTGTGACCATAGAACGGGACCGGTCCGTGTCCGACCGGATGCGCGGGCGTCCCGGCACGGTGTCGAGGATCACGGTCCGGCTAGGGGAGCGGGTCATGTCGCTGGCGGTGCGGGCCGGCCAGCCCAGCGCGGAAATCTGCCGCGAGGTGCGGGGTGTGGTGCTGTCCCGGCAGCCGGTCGCGGTGCAGGAGTGGGCCGCTGAGCTGGCCCGGGCCCTGGTCGGCTACGCGGAACAGAACGCCAGGGCCGCAGAGGCCTTGCGCAGGCTGGTCACCGGCACCTAGCGCGGGGCGCCACGGCCGGCCGGCCCTGGTTACCGTGCTGGCGCGAGCGCTCCCACCAGCATTCTGTCCCGTCTGGATGGGGTAGCCCGAGGGTACTTCGTAGGCTGGGGGGGCGATGACACCAGCAGAGCACACGCCAGACCGGCTCGGCCCTTACCGGTTGCTCGACCGGATCGGCGAGGGCGGCATGGGCGTGGTCTATCTCGCCCGTGATCCCGAGCAGCGCTCAGTCGCCGTGAAGATCCTGCGCCCGGCGGTGGCCGGTGACCCGAACGCGCGGCGGCGGCTGGCCCGTGAGGTCGAGACCATGCGCCGGGTGCGCAGCCCGTTCGTGGCCGAGGTCCTCGACACCGACGTGACCAGCGAGACGCCCTACATCGTGACCCGGTACGTGCCGGGCCGCACGCTGGACGAGGTCGTGACCCAGGAGGGGCCGCTGAGCGGGGCCCGGCTGATCCGGGTGGCCGCCGGTCTCGCGGATGCCCTGGCCGCGATCCACGCGGCAGGCGTGGTGCACCGCGATCTCAAGCCAGGCAACGTGATGCTGATGAACGGCGACCCGGTTGTGATCGACTTCGGGATCGCCCAGGCCCTGGACTCGACCAGGCTCACCATGACCGGGATGTTCATGGGCACGCCCGGCTACCTGTCCCCGGAAGTGATCGAGGGGCAGAACAGCACGTCGTTCTCTGATGTGCACGCCTGGGGAGCCACCGTGGCCTTCGCCGCGACCGGGCGCCCGCCGTTCGGCACCGGGTCGTACGAGACGATCTTCTACCGGATCGTGAACGGCAAGCCGGACCTGTCCGGGGTGCCTGCGCCGATGGCGGAACTGCTGGCTGCCGCGCTGCGCCGGGACCCGGCCCAGCGGCCCGCCGCCATCCAGCTGCGCACCCGGGCTGCCGCGCTCGACCCGGCCGTGCTGCAGCCCCTGGCGGTGCCCGCGGGCCTCCAGGGGATGGGGCTGGGCGGCCCGGGGACGCGTGCTGACCGGCCCGCGCTCCGCCCCACCGCCCTGGACGGGTTCGCGGGCCCGGGCGGGACGATGGTCTCCGGGGGCGGCCTGGGCGCCACCACGTTCCCGCCGCCGGCCCCGGGGATGTCCCCGGCCGGGACCCAGCCGATCGCCGCCGGGCCGGTCCGCGCCGACGACTTCGCGGACATCCTCCCCCCGGTGACCTATCCGCCGGGCCAGCGGGACGGCCGCCGCGGCGGCTATCCCGGCCCGGACGACAGTTTCGGCCGTCCCGGGTCCGCGGAGCGCGCCGGGCAGGACGGGCGGCCGGCTGCGCCGGGAGAGGACCGGGACGCGGACCGCCGGGCACGCCCGCGCCGGCAGCCGATCCTGGTCCTGGCCACGATGGTGCTCGCGGTGAGCCTCGCCATCCTGCTGCCGGTAGCCGGCACGCTGATCGCGCTGGCCGTGCTGGCGCTGCTGCGGGCTGGGGACCTGGCTCACCGCGGCTCGGACCAGCGGGGGGCCTTCATGTCCGCCGCCACGTACCCCTTCTTCGTGCTCCGGTCGCTGATCTCCACCGTGGTGCTGGCACCGCTGGCGCTGATCGTGGCCGCAGGCGCAGCCGGGCTCACGTTCCTGGCTATGCCGGGCCGCCCCGGCCTGCACGCGCTGTCCTTCGGGGCGGGCGCGCTGGTGGCGTTCTACGCGTACGGCCCGGGGTCGGGCAAGGCGCGCCGCCAGCTCAACCGGGTCTGGTGCGCGGTGGCGCGCAGCCCCGGCCTGCAGGCGGTGGCGCTGTTCGGGATGTGCGCGCTCGCGGTCGCCGTGGCCGTCGCCGCGGTAACCTCACCGGCCGCCTTCTGGCCGCTGGCGACGCCCAGCGGCACGCTCGTGCACCTGCCCACCCTTCCGGGGCTGCTGGGGCAGCTGCACCCCGGGGGACTGCGTATCCGGTTCTGAGTCTCAGCGCCCCCGAATGCCGGCGACATCGTCGGCCCGGTGCCGCGCCAGAGAGGTGAATCCGCAGAATGCGGCCTAGCTGGCGCGTCGCTCAGGCAGTCCGCCTCCCGCCGGGATGCGCCCCGCCCCGGCGGGAACCGGAGGGCCCGTGGGCTGCTCCGAGGCCGGCCGGGACGGCTGGGGCTGCGGCGGCTGGGGCTGCGGCATTTTCTCGCGTCCGGCGGGCGGGAGCGGCCGGACGAGCCCGAGGGAGACCACCTCGTTGGCGAGCCTGACCCGCCGGTTGGTGCCCTCGGGGATGCGGAACTTCTGGTAGAGCCGGAGGAGATGCTGCTTGACCGCCGCTTCCGTGACCACCAGGTCGGCGGCGATCTCACGGGCGGTCGCCGGCGCGACGAACGCCTCATCGGACAGGGCGGGGCGGCACAGCGACGTGAGCACGTCGAGCTCCCGTCGGGTCAGCTCCGGGCTGGGGGAGCGCCGGAGTTCGACCTCGGCCGACAGGTCCTCAGCCGGAATGCCGCTGATCCGGCACCGGGCGTTCCCGAACGTCAGCACGTCCCCGTCTTCCAGGACGCGCCGGGCCACGAGCCGCCCGTTGACCCGGGTGCCGTTGCGCGATAACCCCAGGTCGGTCACGTAGGCGTAGGGGCCGCGGCGAATGATCTCGGCGTGGAGCCGGGAGACACTCGGGTCGCTGAGGCGGATGTCCACCCCACCGCCGCGCCCGACCGTCGTCACCGACTCGCCCAGCGGTATCACCTCGCCGCTGTCCTCGATGCGTATGTAGGGCCCTTCCACGACCGGTCCTCCCGCTTGTCCGAGCAGTCACGGATCTCTCTCCGTCCAGTTACCCTTTCCGGGCGGACTCGTACCCCCTTTTGCTTATGTCGTTTGGCCCCGCGCGCCGCCTGCCTGGCCAGTGGCCGATCGCGCAGGCTGGCGGCCGGTCATGGCCGGCCAGGGAACCCGCAGCCCGCGCAAGTACACTTCCGAGCGAGTGATCGGGAGGAACAAGAATGGCGGACAAGCCGTCCAAGGGCCTGGCGGACGTCGTCGCCGCGTCCACCGCACTGAGCGACATCGACGGCCAGGCCGGTCGGCTGTTCTACCGCGGCTACGACATCCACCAGCTCGCCGGGTCCGCGACCTTCGAGGAGATCGCCTACCTGCTGCAGCGCGGATCGGCGCCGGGCGCCGGCGAGCTCAACGGGTACCGCGCGGAGCTCGTCGCGGGCCGGGCGCTGGGCACGCTGGCCACGTCCACGCTGCCGCAGATCGCGGCCAGCCAGGGCCCGATGGAGGCGATGCGCAGCCTGGTCTCGCTGGCCAGCGCGGATGACCCGGATGAGAGCTCCAACGCGGCGCCGGCGAACGAGCGGAAGGCCGCCCGGCTCACCGCGCAGCAGCCCATCCTGGTCGCCGCCTACCACGCCGCCCGCGAGGGGCGGCCGTGCGTGCCCGCCGACCCGGGTCTCAGCCTGGCGGCAAACTTCCTGCTCCAGCTGCATGGCGCCCCGCCGTCCGCGCGGGACGCCGAGATCCTCGACACCTGCCTCGTGCTGCACGCGGACCACACGATGAACGCGTCGACGTTCGCTGCGCGGGTTTGCGCGGCCACCCTGTCCGACATGCACTCGGCGGTGGTCGCGGCGCTCGGCACGCTGAAGGGCCCGCTGCACGGGGGTGCCAACGAGCAGGTGATGCGCGGGCTGGAGTCGATCCGGTCCACGGCCGGGCTTGACCCGGTCGCCGCGGTCGCCACGGTCGTCTCGGAACGGCTGGCCGCCGGCGAGAAGATCATGGGCTTCGGGCACCGGGTCTACAAGACCGAGGACCCGCGGGCATCCCACCTGCGCGAGCTGTCCGGGGAACTGGCCGCGGCGGCGGGCGACGACACGTACTACCGCATGTCCCGCCAGATGGAGGAGACCGTCCTCGCGGAGAGGGGTCTCTACCCGAACGTGGACTTCTACGCGGCCACGGTCTACCACTACCTGGGCATCCCGACGGACCTGTTCACCCCGGTCTTCTCGATCAGCCGGATGGCAGGCTGGACCGCCCACGTGATGGAGCAGCACGCGGACAACCGGCTGATCCGGCCGGACAGCGAGTACATCGGTGAGCGCGACCTCACCTGGGTCGCCCTGAGCGGGCGGTAGTGATGCGCTGCGCCGGCACCGGGCGGGCGGTGGCGATGCACCCGGCCGGCCCCGGGCGGCGGTAGCGTTGCTCCCACAGACAACGAGTGAGTGGTACCGATGCTCACGACAACACCGAGCGAGCGGTCGTGACCGACGAGGTAGCGGGCATCAGGCCCCCGGCCGGGCCCCCGGGCCCCCGGGCCTACGGCCTGACCGGCATGGCCGGGACGGGCCGGGGTGCCTGGCCTCCGCCGGAGCACGGCCCGGGACCATCCCGTGCGCCCCGCCTTGCGTCCCCACGACCCCGGCCCGGGTACCCGGGACCGCAGTACCCGGAGGCGCCCTCGGCCCGCCCCGAACGCCCGGTCCACCAGCAGCATCCGCCGGCTCCGGAAGGCCCGCTGGTCCCGCCGCGCGGGGTCCGGTCCCGGCGGTCCGGCCACGTGCGGGGAACCCAGATCCCGTACGCGATCGTGGTGGCCGGCCTGGCCGCGGGGCTGGCTTATATCTGGCAGGGACCGCACTCCGTCCGGGCAGGTACGTTTATCCTGGCGGGTGCTCTTTTCGTTGCTGTCGCGGCCAGGCTTGGGCTGCCGGAGCGGCGGGCAGGCATGCTCGCCAGCAGGCGGCGCTATATCGACGTGACGGCGCTGGCCATCCTGGCCATCGGCCTGCTGGTCGCTGGCCTGGTGCTGCCGACTCCGTCGTAACCGTGCCCAGGGATAACAGCCCGGCGGGCAAGAGCACAGCGCAGTGGGAAGGGAAGTCTGCGGCATGCCCAAGATCAAGGTAGCCAATCCCGTCGTCGAACTCGACGGCGACGAGATGACGCGGATCATCTGGCAGGTCATCAAGGACCAGCTGATCCTGCCTTACCTGGATATCGACCTGAAGTACTACGACCTGTCCGTCGAAAACCGGGACGCTACGGACGACCAGGTGACGGTGGACGCGGCCAACGCGATCAAGCAGTACGGGGTCGGCGTCAAGTGCGCCACCATCACCCCCGATGAGGCCCGCGTCGAGGAGTTCGGGCTGAAGAAGATGTGGCGGTCGCCTAACGGGACCATCCGGAACATCCTCGGTGGTGTCGTGTTCCGCGAGCCCATCGTGATCTCCAGCGTGCCGCGCTTCGTGCCGGGCTGGACCGAGCCGATCATCATCGGCCGTCACGCCCACGGCGACCAGTACCGGGCCACGGACTTCGTGGTGCCGGGCCGGGGCACGGTGCGCATCTCCTACCAGCCGGAGGATGGCCAGGGCGAGCCGATCGACCTGGAGGTCTCTGTCTTCCCGGGCGGCGGCGTGGCCATGGCCATGTACAACTACGACGACTCGATCCGTGACTTCGCCCGGGCCACCATGCGGTACGCGCTGGCGCGCAACTACCCGCTGTACCTGTCCACCAAGAACACCATCCTCAAGGCCTACGACGGCCGGTTCAAGGACCTGTTCCAGGAGATCTACGAGGCCGAGTTCAAGGCCGAGTTCGAGTCCGCGGGCATCTGGTACGAGCACCGTCTGATCGATGACATGGTCGCCCAGGTCATCAAGGGCCACGGTGGCGTCGTCTGGGCGTGCAAGAACTACGACGGCGACGTGGAGTCCGACGTCGTCGCCCAGGGCTACGGCTCGCTCGGCCTGATGACCAGCGTCCTGATGACCCCGGACGGCAAGACCGTGGAGGCCGAGGCCGCGCACGGCACGGTCACCCGGCACTACCGGCAGCACCAGCAGGGCAAGCCGACCTCGACGAACCCCATCGCCTCGATCTTCGCCTGGACCCGCGGGCTCGCGCACCGTGGTGAGCTGGACGGCACCCCCGAGGTCACCCGGTTCGCGGAGACCCTGGAGCGGGTGTGCGTGCAGACCGTGGAGGAAGGCAAGATGACCAAGGACCTGGCGCTGCTGGTGGGCGAGGACACCCCGTTCCTGACCACGGAGGAATACCTCACGGCGCTGAGCGAGAACCTCGCGAAGGCGATGGGCTGAAAGGAGCATGGGAGATGACCCGCAGTGGCAAGGTGACCGTCGTCGGGGCGGGCTTCTACGGCTCGACTACCGCGCAGCGGCTCGCCGAGTACGACATCTTCGATGAGGTCGTACTGACCGACATCGTCGAGGGCAAGCCAGAGGGGCTGGCCCTCGACATCAGCCAGTCCCGGCCGATCGAGGGCTTCGAGACCAAGGTCACCGGCCAGACCACCAGCCCCGGCGGCGAGGGTTATGAGGCGATCGGCGGCTCGTCCATCGTGATCGTCACGGCCGGGCTGCCGCGCAAGCCCGGGATGAGCCGGATGGACCTGATCGGCGTCAACGCCAAGATCGTCCGCTCGGTCGCCGAGAACGTGGTGAAGCACGCTCCCGAAGCCGTGCTGATCGTGGTGTCCAACCCGCTGGACGAGATGACCGCGCTCGCGGCCAAGGTGACCGGGTTCCCCGCGACCCGGGTCCTGGGCCAGGCGGGCATGCTCGACACGGCCCGGTTCAGCTACTTCGTGGCCGAGAAGCTCGGCGTGCCGGTCGGTTCCGTGCAGACCCTCACCCTCGGCTCGCACGGCGACACCATGGTGCCGGTCCCGTCCGCGTGCACGGTGGACGGCAAGCCGCTCGCCAGCCTGCTTGGCCAGGACGAGATCGACGCGCTGGTGCAGCGGACCCGCAACGGCGGCGCCGAGATCGTCGGCCTGCTGAAGACCGGGTCGGCGTACTATGCGCCGTCGGCCGCCGCGGCCCGGATGGCCCGCGCGGTCGCCGAGGACTCGGGCCGCGTGCTGCCGGTCTGCGCCTGGGTGGATGGCGAGTACGGGATCTCCGGGGTCTACCTGGGGGTCGAGGCCGAGATCGGCAAGTCCGGGGTCCGCTCTGTCGTGCAGCGGAACCTCACCGACACCGAACTGGCCGCGCTGCGCGAGGCGGCCGAGGCGGTCCGCGCCAAGCAGGCCGACGTCGCCAGCCTCTAACCCCCATCCCCCTCCTCACACGGCCCCCGCCCGCCCCGTGGGCCCCACGGGTCACAGCCCTCGTTCGTGATCAACCGATTGCTGTTGCTCCAGCGACACCAATCGGTTGATCACGAACGCGCGGGGCGCCGGGGGGTGGCTAGTGGGGCTTATGTGACTGGAGTGGCTGGAGCGGTTCGGTGGCCGGGAGCGCGGGCCGCGGCGGCCGGCGGGCTGGGCGGAGCCGGCGGGCTGGGCGAGCCGGTGGGCCAGCGGGCTGGCGGGCTGGGCGGGCTGGTGGGCCAGCGGGCTGGGCGGGCTGGCGGGCTGGGCGGGCTGGTGGGCCAGCGGGCTGGGTGGCTGGGCCCGGCTGGGTTAGGGGCCCAGGGGGTGCGCGGCGGCCAGGCGGCGGAGGGCCAGCTCGGCCAGGAACGCGGCGCCGTCGGGGAGGACCGCGTCGTCGAACACGGCGTCCGCGGCGTGGTTGAACGGAGCGCTGGCCGGGTCGCTGCCCTCCGGGACCGCGCCCAGCATCAGGAACACCCCCGGCACCGCGTCGAGCACGAACGAGAAGTCCTCGGCCCCCGGCAGCGGGTTGGCCTGGGCGATCAGCCGGCCCGCCCCGAACAGGTCCGCGACCGCCTGCCCCGCGAACGCGGTCTCGGCCGGGTCGTTGACCGTGACGGGGTACCCGTCGATGTACTCCGCCTCGGCCCGCAGGCCGTGCGCGGCGGCCAGGTCCGCGATCAGGCGCAGGCTGGCGGCCCGCACCCGGTCCCGGGCCGCGGCGGAGAACGAGCGCACGGTGGCCAGGAAATGGGCCTCGTCCGGGACGATGTTGTCGGCGGTGCCGGCGTGGAAGCTGCCCACCGTGATCACCACCGGGTCGAACACGTCGAACCGCCTGGTCACCAGCGTCTGCAGGGCGGTGACCATCTCGCAGGCCGCCGGGATCGGGTCCTGGGCCAGATGCGGCTGGGACGCGTGGCCGCCGTGCCCGCGGACCGTCACGTCCAGGATGTCGGCCGCGGCCATCATCGATCCGGGCCGGGTCGAGAACACGCCCCGCGGCAACTGGGCCGACGCCACATGAAGGGCGTACGCGGCCACCGGCCGGCCGCCCGCCGCGCCGAGCAGGCCCTCGCTGATCATGTGGGTCGCGCCGGCCTGGCCCTCCTCACCGGGCTGGAACATGAAGATCACGTTCCCGGGCAGCTCGGCCTGCCGGGCGGACAGCAGCCGCGCCGCGCCGACCAGCATGGCGGTGTGCAGGTCATGCCCGCAGGCGTGCATCACGCCGGTCACGGCGGAAGCGTAGGGCAGTCCGGTCCGCTCGGTGATCGGCAGCGCGTCCATGTCGCCGCGCAGCAGCACCGTCGGCCCGGGCCGCCCGCCGCGGAGCACGCCGGTGACCGAGCTGAGCGCCCGGCCCCGGATCACCTCCAGCGGCAGGCCGTCCAGCGCGGCCAGCACCCTGGCCTGCGTCCGCGGCAGGTCGAGCCCGATCTCCGGGTCCTGGTGGATCTGCCGGCGCAGCTCAGCCAGGCCGCCGCCGATCGCGGCCGCGTCATCATGCACGGACATCAGCGCAGCCTCCGGGCGCTATTGGACGGTGGTGCGTCGAGGAACCCCGGCTCGGGCCAGCCCCGGCGCAGGAACGCCGCGCAGACCGCCTCCCGTACCTGGCCGCCATCCTCGGGCAGCAGGGCGATCACCGAGCCGCCGAACCCGCCGCCCATCATCCGGGCGCCCAGCGCCCCGGCCTCCACCGCGGTGTCCACCGCCACGTCCGCCTCCGGCCAGGAGATCTCGAAGTCATCGCGCAGCGACGCGTGCGACTCGTTCAGCAGCGTCCCTATCCCGGCCACCTTGCCCCGGCGCAGCAGCGCCGCGGCCTCCAGGACCCGCTGGTTCTCGGTGATCACGTGCCGGGCGCGGCGGCGCAGGACGGGGTCGGCCAGCGCGGTCAGGCTGTCCGGGCCGGACACGTCGCGCAGCGTGCGGACCCCGAGCGCGCGGGCCGCTTCCTCGCACTCGATGTGCCGGGCGCCGTAGCCACTCTCGGTCAGCGCGTGCCGGGCCCGGGTGTCGATGATCACCAGGGCCAGCCCGGCCAGGGCCGGGTCGAGCGGGACCGAGTCCGCCTCCCCGCTGCGGCAGTCCAGCAGCAGCGCGTGCCCGGCCTGGCAGAGCAGGGCCGCGGACTGGTCCATGATCCCGGTCGGCACGCCCACGAACTCGTTTTCCGCCCGGCGCGCGATGCTGGCCAGTTCCTGGCGGACCACGTCGAAGCCGGCCAGCTGGGTCAGGGCCAGCGCCACCGCGCACTCCAGCGCGGCCGACGAGGACAGGCCCGCGCCCTGGGGCAGATCCGAGTCCACGGCGACCCGGGCCCCGCGCACCGGGTACCCCGCCTCACGCAGCGCCCAGACCACCCCGGCCGGGTAGGCGGCCCAGCCCGTCACGCTGCCGGGGGCCAGGCCGTCGAGCGCGATCGTCACCGGCTCAGGACCGGCTGCCGTGCCGATCTCCTGCCGCGAGGTCAGCTCGAGCACCCCGCTCCCCGCCGCCGGGTCCTCATGCGGCGCGGCCGCGGCGAACGTGCCCCGGTCGAGCGCGAACGGGAGCACGAACCCGTCGTTGTAGTCGGTGTGCTCGCCGATCAAGTTGGCCCGGCCGGGAGCGTGCCACACGCCTTCCGGCGTGCTGGCGAACTCGGCGCGGAACCACGCGGCCGCCTCGTCCGCGCCCCGCGAACTCACGAGGCGCGGTCCGGCTCGGCCAGGGCCTGCCTGGCGGCCCACGCGTCGGCGACCATCGCCCCCAGGTCACGCTCGGGCTGCCAGCCGAGATCGGCGCGGATCCGGGCGGACGACGCGACCAGCACCGCGGGGTCCCCGGCCCGCCGCGGCCCGATCTCGGCCGGGATGTCCACCCCGGTGGCGGCCCGGCACTCGGCCAGCACCTCGAGGTTGGAGGAGCCGGACTCGCTGCCCAGGTTGTAGACCCGGTGCTGACCGGGCTGGCAGGCGTCCAGGGCCATCAGGTGCGCCTGGGCCAGGTCCGCCACGTGGATGTAGTCCCGGACGCAGGTCCCGTCCGGGGTGGGATAGTCGCCGCCGAACAGGGTCAGCTGGCCGCCGTCGCCGCGCGCCACCGACTGGGCCACGGCGAGCACGTTGGGGATGAGATGGGTCTCGGGCGCGTGCCGCTCACCCAGCCACACTCCGCCGGCCTGCCGGTAGGCGCCCGCCACGTTGAAGTAGCGCAGGCTCACCGCGCCGAGGCCGTGCATCCGGGCGTACTCGGCCAGCGCCGTGTCCACCGCGACCTTCGACCCCCCGTACGGGCTGGTCGGCCGGGTGGGCGCGGTCTCCTCGATGGGCACCTGCTCGGGCTCGCCGTACACCGCGGCGGTGGAGGAGAACACGATCCGGGCTGTCCCCGCCGCCCGCATCGCCTCCAGCAGCGCCAGCGAGCCGCCCAGGTTGCTTTCCCAGTACAGGGACGGCTGCGCCATGGACTCGCCGACCAGCGACTTCGCCGCGAAGTGCAGCACCGCGTCCACGCCGCCGGCCAGCAGCCGGGCCGCGTCGTCCCGCAGCGTGCCCGCGACGAACAAGGCACCGGCGGGCACCGCGTCCTCGTGCCCGGTGGACAGGTCGTCGAGCACGGTCACGTCGTGGCCACCTGCCACGAGCAGCGCCCCGACCACGCTCCCGATGTAACCGGCTCCGCCGGTGACCAGCAGCTTCACCCGGCCTCCCGCAGCCGCTCCGCTGCCTCCTCAGGCAGGACGTCGTTGATCCACACTCCCATGCCGGACTCCGTTCCCGCGAGGTACTTCAGCTTGCCTGGTGCCCGGCGGACGGTCAGCACCTGCAGATGCAGCCCGAACTCGCGGCGCGCGAACTCGTCCCGGGCGGGCGCCTGGTGCCAGGCGGCGATGTAGGGCAGGGCCACGCCGAACAGCGCGTCGAGCCGGTGCAGCACGTCGAGATAGAGGTCGCAGAACGCGTCCCGCTCGCCGTCGTCCAGCGCGGTGATGTCCGGCACCCGCCGGGCCGGGAACAGCTGCACCTCGAACGGCCACCGGGCCGCGGCGGGCACGAACGCGGCCCAGTGCTCGTTGCGGGCCACGATCCGGGTCCCGGCCGCGATCTCCCCGGCGACCAGGTCGTCGAACAGGTTCCCGCCAGCCTGCTCCGCGTACCGGCGGGCCTGGTCCAGCATCGTGGCGGTCCGCGGCGTGACGAACGGGAAGCCGTAGATCTGGCCATGAGGGTGGTGCAGGGTGACCCCGATTTCCTCGCCCCGGTTCTCGAAGCAGTACACCTGCTCGATCCCGTCCATGCCGCCGAGCATCGTCGTGCGGTCGGCCCACGCCTCCACGACCGTCCGGGCCCGCCGCGGGGACAGGCCGGCGAACGACCCGTCGTGATCGGAGGTGAAGCAGACCACCTCGCAGCGGCCGTAGGCCGGCCGCTGCGGGACGCCGCCGGTTTCCGGGGGACCGGCGGCGGAGCGGGTTCGTTGCGGAGATTCGGAGCTCAGCCCGCTGCCCTCCGGTACCGCTCCTGGAGGCCAGTGCCCCCCGCCGCGCAGGGAAGGAAAGCGGTTCTCGAACACGACCACGTCGTAGTCGGGGGCCGGGATCTCGGTCGGCCGGCCCGGCCGGGACGGGTCAAGCGGGCACTCGCCGGGGGGCGGGAGGAACGTGCGGTCCTGGCGCGCAGCGGCGATCACCACCCACTCGCCGCGCAGCGCGTCCCAGCGCAGCCCGGCATCCGGCTCGCCGCCCGGCCCCGGCATGGGCTGGAGCGGCCTGGTGTCCGGGACCCCCGCCCGGCCCAGGCCGGGGGACTCATCGAAGTAGATGATCTCCCGGCCGTCGGCGAGGGTGCCGCTGCTCTTCCATACCCCAGGGCTCACGGGACCCATACGCTATCTGGCCCGGCCGTGCTTGCCCATCAGCTCCCCCCGGGTGGCGGGTCCCAACCCGGGGGCATGGCCCGGCCCGCGGCGGGTACTGCGGGCCCAGGGTAAAGGCTGGCTGTCCGGCGGGCAGCCGCCCGGTCAAGGCATCTGCTCAGGTAGGGGGCGCGGGCCGGCGGCAGACTGCTTAGACTGTGCGCATCTGCCGTGCGGGCGCGTCACGGCCTGGCCCCGGCCGTGGGGCACGGGGGAGCCGGACCGCCGGTGGCAGACACACGGAGGTCGGGGATCAGGACGTGAACCAGGTCGGCTGGGACATCGTGCTCGTCCTGCTCATCGTGCTCGTCGGCGGGTTCTTCGCCGCGGCGGAGATGGCCCTGGTCTCGCTGCGCGAGGGGCAGATCCGTTCCCTCATGCACCGCGGCAGGCGCGGCCAGCGGGCCGCCCGGCTCGCCCAGGACCCGAACCGGTTCCTGTCCGCGGTGCAGATCGGCGTCACGCTGGCCACGCTGCTGTCCGGCACGGTCGGCGAGGCCACGCTGGCGGGCCACCTGAAGAACACCCTGATCCACCAGGGCCTCAGCACGGGCTGGGCGTCCGCCCTGTCGCTGATCATCGTCACCGTGGTCATCTCCTACTTCACCCTGGTCCTCGGCGAGCTGGCCCCCAAGCGCCTCGCGCTGCAGCGGCCCGAGAAGGCCGCGATGCTCGCCGCGCCCACCCTGGACCGGATCTCGATGCTGGCCCGGCCGCTGGTCTGGCTGCTGTCCCGGTCCATCAACCTCGTGGTCCGGATCCTCGGCGGTGACCCGGCCGCCGGCCGGGGGGTGATGACCGAGGAGGAGCTGCGCGACCTGGTCGCCGGCCACCAGGCACTCAGCGCCGACGAGCGGCACATCGTGGGCGAGGTGTTCAACGCGGGCAAGCGGCAGATCCGCGAGGTGCTGGTGCCCCGGACCGAGGTGGAGTTCCTGGCCGCGGACACGCCGCTGGCCGACGCCATCCAGACCGTGGCCGGCGAGCCCTACTCCCGGTTCCCGGTCTACCAGCAGTCCTACGACGACGTGATCGGCTTCATCCACGTCCGGGACCTGATCGACCCGCAGTTCACCTCCCGCCAGCTGACCGTGGGCGAGATCAGCCGGCCGGTCAAGTTGCTGCCGATGAGCAAGACCGTGCTGTCGGCCCTGTCGGAGATGCGCCGGGACCGGTTCCACCTGGCCATCGTGATGGACGAGTACGGCGGCACCGCGGGCATCGTCACCCTGGAGGACCTGGTCGAGGAGCTGGTCGGGGACATCCAGGACGAATACGACGTGGACGAGGGCCAGCCGAAGCAGCTCCGGGGCGGGGCCATCGAGGTCGACGGGTTGCTGAACCTGGACGAGTTCGCGGAGCAGACCGGGATCGAGCTGCCCGAGGGCCCGTACGAGACCGTCGCCGGATACATGCTGGCCACCCTGGGGCAGCTGCCCACCGGGCACGAGTCCGTGGAGGCGGCGGGGCACCGGCTGACCGTGCTGGCCATGGACGGGCGGCGGATCGCCCGGGTCCGGGTGGATCCGGCGGGTGACCCGGCCACCGCGGACGGCGAGGCTTCCTCCCGGGACGGGGCCGCTCCTGGTGCTGGTGGTGCTGGCGCTGCGGGTTTTTCTCTGGTGCCGCTGGTGCCGCTGGTGCCGGTGCCGCTGGTGCCGCTGGTGCGGGTGGTGCCGGTGGTGCGGGTGGTGCCGGTGGTGCGGCTGGTGCCGTGGCTGGTGCCGGTGGTGCGGATGGTGCTGTGCCGGGTGGGGCAGCGGGGAGCCCGCCGGCGGCTGGAGCGCCGGCGGGGAACTCGGCCGCCCCGTCGGGCTCTCAAGCCCAGCCATCCCCGAACGGCCTTTCCGGCTCTGAAGCCCCTCAAGTCCCTTCAGCCCCTCAAGCCTCTCCGGCCCCTGCAGCATCCCCCAGCCCGGCCACCTCACGCGGCGCACCGCCTAAGTCGTGATCAACCGATTGGTGTTGCTCCAGCGACACCAATCGGTTGATCACGACGGCGGGAGCGGCGGAGGCGCCCCCGGGGGCTGCGGGGCGGGGGGCGGCGGGGGCGCCCGGGGGGCTAGCGGGGCGGGGGCGGCGGGGACGGTCGCGGGCGGGCTGTCCG
The DNA here is from genome assembly GCA_963720645.1 of uncultured Actinomycetes bacterium. GTDB lineage: Bacteria > Actinomycetota > Actinomycetes > Streptosporangiales > Streptosporangiaceae > RYN-230. The sequence goes on from CAVRFX010000008.1 coordinate 136,529, forward strand.
GCGAGCCGGGACCAGGCCATTAGACTGGCGATCCCGAGTGGAAGGCGATCCGCGTGCAGCCCAGTCCGGACTTCGACACCGTGCTGGTGGTCGACTTCGGGGCCCAGTATGCGCAGCTGATCGCGCGCCGGGTCCGCGAATGCCAGGTGTACTCGGAGATCGTCCCGTGCACCATGCCGGCCGCCGACATGCTGGCCCGTAAGCCGAAAGCCATCATCCTGTCCGGCGGCCCGGCGTCGGTGTACTCCGAGGGTGCGCCGCCGCTGCCGCCCGCCGCCGCCGGCCAGCCTGGGCTGCTCGGCGCGGGTGTCCCTGTCCTCGGCATCTGCTACGGATTCCAGCTCATGGTGTCCGCGCTCGGCGGCGAGGTCGCGCACACCGGCGGCGGGGAGTACGGCGCCACCCGGCTGATCCTGGCCCCCGGCAGCGCCCCGGAGACCCGGAGCGTGGTCGCCGCGGAACAGGCCCAGCCGGGCGGCCCGCTGCCCGACGAGCCGTGGACAGCCGAGCCGCTGCCGCACGAGCCGCTGCTCGGCGGGGCCCTGCTGGGCGGCCTGCCCGAGACTCAGCAGGTCTGGATGTCGCACGGGGACACCGCCACCGCCGCGCCGGCCGGGTTCACGGTCACCGCCGGCACCGCGGCCAGCCCGGTGGCGGCCATGGAGGACACCGGCCGCGGCCTGTACGGGGTGCAGTTCCACCCCGAGGTCCTGCACACGCAGCACGGCCAGGCCGTGCTGCGCCGGTTCCTCGAACTGGCCGGCTGCCGCACCGACTGGACTATGGGCAGCATCATCGACGAGCAGGTCGGGCAGGTCCGGGCGCAGGTCGGCGACCGCGGCGCGATCTGCGGCCTGTCCGGCGGGGTGGACTCGGCGGTGGCCGCCGCCATCGTGCAGAAAGCCATCGGCAGGCAGCTGACCTGCGTTTTCGTGGATCACGGGCTGCTGCGCCGCGGCGAGGCGGAGCAGGTGGAGAAGGACTTCGTGGCCGCCACCGGGGTGGACCTCAAGGTCGTGGACGCGTCCGCGACGTTCCTGGACGCGCTGGCCGGGGTCACCGACCCGGAGGAGAAGCGCAAGATCATCGGCCGGGAGTTCATCCGGGCCTTCGAGCGCGCCGCCCGGGAGATCAGCGCGGCGGCGGGCAGCCAGGGGACGGCCGTGGAGTTCCTGGTCCAGGGCACCCTGTACCCGGACGTGGTCGAGTCGGGCGGCGGCACCGGCGCGGCCAACATCAAGTCCCACCACAACGTCGGCGGGCTGCCCAGTGACCTGGCGTTCGGGCTGGTCGAGCCGTTGCGTGCGCTGTTCAAGGACGAGGTGCGGCGGGTCGGCGAGACGCTCGGCCTGCCCCCGGAGATCGTGTGGCGGCAGCCGTTCCCCGGCCCGGGGCTGGCCATCCGGATCGTCGGTGAGGTCACCGCGGAGCGGCTGCGCATCGTGTCCGCCGCGGACGCCATCGTCCGCGAGGAGTTGTCCGCCGCGGGCCTGGACCGGGAGATCTGGCAGTGCCCGGTGGTGCTGCTCGCCGACGTCCGCTCGGTGGGCGTGCAGGGTGACGGGCGCAGCTACGGATACCCGGTCGTGCTCCGGCCGGTCACCAGCGAGGACGCGATGACCGCCGACTGGGCCCGGCTGCCCGGCGAGCTGCTGGCCCGGATCTCGACCCGGATCACCAACGAAGTTCCCGAGGTCAACCGGGTGGTGCTGGACATCACCAGCAAGCCGCCGGGCACCATCGAATGGGAATAGCCGCCCGCCCGGCTCCCGGTACTTCTTTTCCGCAACGCCCTGGCGGGGTGGCCGCTCACCCACCCGGGCCTTAGGGAGAACGTGGCGATGTCCGCCGGGCCCGCGGGGCCGGGGATGTCCGGCTAGATACCGGTTTCCAGGATCGTCCGGAGGGTGTCCAGCGCGTCCCAGACGTCCGTGAACCGGGTCGTCACCGGGGCGAGCCCGAGCCGGAGCCGGTCCGGCGCCCGGAAGTCGCCGATCACCCCGGCGCAGATGAGGGCCTGGCTGATCCGCCCGGCGTCCGGATGGCGCAGCGTGACGTGTGACCCGCGCCGGGACGGATCACGGGGGGACGCGAGCCCGCAGCCCAGCGGGGCCAGCCACGCGTCGGCCAGCTCGATCAGGTAGCTCGTCAGCGCGATGCCCTTGGCGCGGAGAGCCTGGATGCCCGCCTCGGCCAGCAGCCGGGTGCCCTCCTGGACGGCGACCGTGCCGGGGATGTTCGGGGTCCCGGTGGTGAAGCGGCCGATCCCGGGCACGGGCTCGTACCGCGGCCCCATCGTGAACTGGTCGGTCTGGCCGAACCAGCCCTGGATGGGCTGGGTCAGCTGGTCCTGCAGGTCCCGGCGGACGTACAGGAACGCGGGCGCCCCGGGCCCGGCGTTCAGGTACTTGTAGGTGCAGCCGACGGCCAGGTCGGCGCCGGACCCGTCCAGGTCCACCGGGACCGAGCCCGCCGAGTGGCACAGGTCCCACAGGACCAGGGCACCCGCGTCGTGCGCGAGCCGGGTGATCGCGGCCATGTCGGCCAGCGCGCCGCTCCGGTAGGCCACGTGCGACAGGCAGACCAGGGCGGTGTCCGGCCCGAGCGCGGCCCGCACGTCCGCGGTGCGGATCCCCTGGTCCGGGTCTGTGCGGATGATGCGGAGCTGGCCGCCGGATCGGGCGGCGATTCCCTCGAGCACGTAGCGGTCGGTGGGGAAGTTGTCGTCGTCGGTGACCAGGACCGGCCGGCCCGGCCGGGCGTCCAGGGCGGCCCAGGCCAGCTTGTAGAGGTTCACCGTGGTGGAGTCGCAGACCACGACCTGGCCCGGGGCCGCGCCCAGCAGGTGCTCGCCGAGCAGGTCACCCACCTGCCGGGGCAGGTCCATCCAGTGCGCCCAGGAGCGGATCAGCCCGGCGCCCCAGTCCTGGGTGATGACCTTCGCGAGGCGCTGCGCGGTCGCGGCGGGCAGCATGCCCAGCGAGTTGCCGTCCAGGTAGACCAGGCCGGGCTCGAGCGGCACGAACCGGTTACGGAACCCGGCCAGCGGGTCGGCCGCATCCAGGCCGGCGGCCCGGGACCGGCTCGTGACGGGGCCGGTGGTGGAGGGGCCCGTGGTTGAAGAGCCCGTGGTTGAAGAGCCCGCGGCGGAAGGGCTCGTGGCGGAAGGGCCGGTGGTGGAGGGGCTCGTGGCGGAAGGGCCGGTGGTGGAGGGGCCCGCGCCGGAGGAGCCCGTGGTTGAAGAGCCCGTGGCGGAAGGGCTCGTGGCGGAAGGGCCGGTGGTGGAGGGGCCCGTGGCGGAAGTCATCACGGGCGCTCGGGTGGTGGCACCGGAGGCTGGGTCAGCCGGCTCAGGCCCGGGTGGCGCGGCGGCGCCGGCGGACGATGCGTACCAGCACCCCGGCGATGAGCAGGAACCCCACCAGCGGCGCCAGCCGCTTGAGCAGCGGCAGGCCGGCCACGCTGAGCAGGTCGAGGGCTTCCTCGTCCTGGGGGCGGGCACCGCGCGGCGGCAGCAGGCCGTTCGCTGCCGGGCGGTTCGTGGACGGGGCTCCTGCGTCCCAGGCCCCCGCGCCCGGGGCAGCAGCCGCCGGACGCGGGCCGGTGGTGCCCATGGCCGTGCTGGCCCCCGTGCTCGTGGTGCCGGCCGCGGCGGCCGAACCGGCCGCCGCGGTGCCCGTCGCCGCCTCGGTGGTCGCGCCGGGCGTGGTGAGGGTCAGCCCATGGTCGGCGAGCTTGCTCTTGATCTCCCTGATCGACTGCGGCCCGAGACCGTCGATGGCGAGCAGTTCCTTCTCGGTCCGGGCGGCGAGGCCCCCGACCGTGTGCACGCCCTCGCGCCGCAGGCTGTTGAAGGAGCGGACCGGCAGGTCCAGCTCCTCGATCGGCAGCTGCGCCGGATCCGTGGTGGCCTGGTCCACGCCGTCGGCCCCGGTCCCGGCCGCCGCGGCCGGGCTGCCGAGGACCTGGGTCGCCTCCGCCGGGGCACTGGCCGCCGGGGCACTGGCCGCCGGGGCACTGGCCGCCGGGGCACTGGCCGCCGCGCCGGGTGCCGCGGCCTGGGGCGCATTCTCCCCGGATAGCTGGGCGGCCAGGTTGGTGGCGAACTTGCCGATGATCCGGCCCCCCACCTCGGCCATCACGCCCCGGCCGAACTGCGCGGGCCGCCCGGTGACGGTCATGGTAGTGCGTACCAGGACCCGGGTCTGGCCCGCCTCGTCCTGCAGCGAGGAGCGGACCGTGGCCGACGCCGTGCCGCTGCCCCGGGTCTCCTTGCCCGACGCCTCCAGCACGACCGTCTTGGTCGACTCGTCCTTCTCGGTGAACCGGGCCGTGCCCGCGTAGGTCATCTGGACCGGGCCGACCTTGACCTTGATCTTCCCCGAGATGACCTCACCATCGAAGGCGTCAACGGTGGCGCCGGGCATGCACGGCGCCACCTGCTCGACGTCCAGCAGGGTCTCCCAGGCCCGCTCCGGCGGAACCGGGATGATGAACGAGTGCTCCAGATCCATATCGCTAAGCTCCAGCCGCGACCGCCAACGCCCTAGCGGTCAGCACCCGCGCCAGGTGGCGCCGGTAGTCGGGCGCGCCATGCAAGTCTGCAGGCGGCTGCGATTCCTCGTCGGCGTGCGCTGCGGCCGCCCGCAGGGCGCTACGGTCGGCCTCGGCCCCGGCGACCGCCTCTTCTGCCGCCCGGGCCCGCACCGGAACAGGGCCCATGTTCGTGAGCCCGATCCGGGCCTCCGCCACATGCCCATTCGAACGCCGGGCTATGGCGGCTACCCCTACGGTCGCCCACGACTGGGCCGTCCGGTGGAACTTCTCATAACGATAGCCCCATGCCGGGCCGAGCTTGGGCACCCGGACCCCGGTGAGCACCTCGCCGGGATCCAGCGCCGTCGTCAGGTAGTCGACGAAGAAATCCGCGGCCCCGATCTCCCGGTCCCCGCCCGGTCCCCGCGCGATCATGGTCGCGCCGAGGGCCACCGCCACCGCAGGCAGGTCCCCCGCGGGGTCGGCGTGAGCCAGGGAGCCGCCCAGCGTGCCGCGATGCCGGACGGCCGGGTCGGCGACCGTGCCGGTCGCCTCGGAAAGCAGCCCGCAGTGCTCGCGGACCAGCGGGTCCCGGACGACCTCGGCGTGCGTGGTCAGCGCGCCGATCCACAGGGTCTCCCCGTCGTCCCGGACGCCCCGGAGCTCGCTGAGATGGCCCAGGTCCACCAGCAGTTCCGGGTAGGCCAGCCGGAGCCGCAGCAGCGGGAGCAGGCTCTGCCCGCCCGCGATGACCTTGGCGTCCTCACCGCCGTCGGCGAGCGCCCGGACCGCCTCGTCCAGCGACGACGGCCGGATGTACTCGAATGCCGCCGGGATCATTCCGCACCTCCGTGAGCCTGCCCACCGTTTGATGGCGCGGCATCGCTGCCGTGTGCCTCCGCCGCGTCCTCGCCGCTCACGTGCCCGACGGCCCCGTGGGCCTCGGTGGCGGAGTCCCCGGTGACCTGGGTGCCCGGGCCGGTGTCCCGGGCGGCCTTGAGGGCCCGCCAGACCCGCTCCGGCGTGCACGGCATCACGACGTCGCGGATGCCGAACGGGCGGAGCGCGTCGATGACCGCGTTGACCACGGCCGGGGTGGAGGCGATCGTGCCGGCCTCCCCGACGCCCTTGACCCCGAGCGGGTTCGTGGTCGCCGGGGTCTGCGTCCGGCCGGTCGTGAAGTGCGGCAGGTCCGCCGCGCTCGGCAGCAGGTAATCGGCCATGGTGGTCGTGGTCAGGTTGCCCTCGTCGTCGTAGATGGCCTCCTCGAACAGGGCCTGGGCGATGCCCTGGGCCAGCCCGCCGTGCACCTGGCCGTCCACGATGAGCGGGTTCACCACGTTGCCGACGTCGTCTACGGCCACGTAGCTGCGGATCTTCACCTCGCCGGTCTCGGTGTCGACCTCCGTGGCGCACAGGTGCGTCCCGTGCGGGTAGGAGAAGTTGTTCGGGTCGTAGGTGGCGTCGGAGTCGATGTTCGGCTCCACGCCGTCCGGCAGGTCATGGGCGGCGAACGTGGCCAGCGCGATCTCCTGGATGGTCTTGGCCACACCGTCACTGCCGCGGACGCTGAACTTGCCCGCCGAGAACTCGATCTCCTCGGGCGGCGCCTCCAGCATGGCCGAGGCGATCACCTTGGCCTTGGCGATGACTTTCTCGCACGCCCCGTGGACCGCCACCCCGCCCACGGTCAGCGACCGGGACCCGTAGGTGTCCATGCCCTTGGGCGAGACCTGGGTGTCGCCGTGCAGGACCCGGACATCCTCGAACGGGACGCCCAGCTTGTCCGCGACGATCTGGCTCCACGCGGTCTCGTGGCCCTGGCCGTGCGCGCTCGACCCCGTGACCACCTCGACCTTGCCGGTCGGCAGCATCCGGATCGAGGCGTGCTCCCAGCCGCCCGCCCCGTAGGCCAGCGAGCCGAGCACCCGGGACGGCGCCAGCCCGCACATCTCGGTGTAGGTGGAGATGCCGATCCCGAGCTGCACCGGGTCATGGCTGTCCCGCCGCTGCTCCTGCTCGACGCGCAGCTCGTCGTAGCCGAACATCTCCTTGGCCTTGGCCGTGGCCGCCTCGTAGTTGCCGCTGTCGTAGGTGAGGCCGGCGATCGTGGTGTACGGGAACTCCTCGTGCTTGATCCAGTTCCGCTCGCGCAGTTCCAGCGGCTCGATGCCCAGCTCGAAGGCCAGGTCGTCCATGATCCGCTCGATGGCGAACGTGGCCTCCGGGCGCCCGGCGCCACGGTAGGCGTCGGTCGGCATCTTGGTCGTGAACACGCCGGTGCAGCGGAACGAGAGCGCGTCCATCTTGTAGATGCTGTTGAACATGAACGCACCCAGCAGCGGCACGCCCGGCGTGACCAGCATCAGGTAGGCGCCCATGTCGGCCAGCAGGTCCACGGACAGGCCGCGCAGCCGGCCGTCCCGCTCCGCGGCGATCCGGATCCGCTGCCACTGGTCCCGGCCGTGGTGCACGGTCAGGTTGCCCTCGCTGCGTGACTCGGTCCACTTGACCGGCCGGCCGACCTTGCGCGAGATCAGCAGGGCCAGCACTTCCTCGGCGGTCACCTGCAGCTTCGAGCCGAAGCCGCCGCCCACGTCCGGCGCGATAACCCGGATGTTGTGTTCCGGGATCCCGGTGACCAGGGCCAGCATCACGCGCAGCACGTGCGGGATCTGGGTCGCCGACCACAGCGTGAACTCGTCGCCCTCATTCCAGCCCACCACCGCGCGGGGTTCCATGGCGCTGGGGATCAGCCGCTGCTGGCGGTAGTTCCGCTCCAGGACCACCGGCGCGTCGCGGAACGCCGCGTCGATGTCACCGTTGCCGAACACCCACTCGAAGCTCTTGTTCCCGGCCTCGTGGACCTTGGGGGAGGACTCGTCCAGCGCGGTGCGGATGTCCAGCACCGGCGGCAGCGGCTCGTAGTCCACGTCCACCGCCTCGAGCGCGTCCGCGGCCTCGTAGCGGTTCCGGGCCACCACGCAGGCCACGGCCTCGCCCACGTAGCGGACCTCGTCGGTGGCCATCGGCGGGTGCGCGGGGATGACGATGTCCGGGGTGACCGGCCAGGCGCAGGGCAGGCTGCCCTGCTCGTCCGCGAAGTCGGCGCCGGAGAAGGCGGCGATGACGCCCGGGGACTGCAGCGCCCCGCTCACGTCCACCCGGGTGATCCGGGCGTGGGCGAACGGGCTGCGCACGTAACAGACGTGCAGCATCCCCGGCAGGATGATGTTGTCGGTCCAGTTGGTCTTCCCGGTGACCAGGCGGGCGTCCTCCTTGCGCGGGCGGGCCCGGCCGAGTTCCGCCTCCGGCTGGGCCTGTGTCTCGGCGGTCATGCCGACGTCACCCCCGTCCCGGCCGCGCGGCGTACCGCGCGGACGATGTTCTCGTAGCCGGTGCACCGGCAGAGGTTGCCCTCCAGGCCCTCGCGGATCTCCTGGTCGCTGGGATCGGGGTTCTCGCGCAGCAGGTCAGCGGCCGCCATGATCATTCCGGGCGTGCAGTACCCGCACTGCAGGGCGTGCTCGGAGTGGAAGGCCTTCTGCAGCGGGTGCCACTCGCCGTTGGCCATGCCCTCGATCGTGGTGACCTCACTGCCATCCGCCTGGACCGCCAGGACGGAGCAGCTCTTGACCGAGACCCCATCGAGGTGGACGGTACATGCGCCGCAGTTAGAGGTGTCGCACCCGATGGGCGTGCCGGTCTTGCCGGCCCGCTCCCGCAAGTAGTGCACCAGCAGCAGGCGGGGTTCGACGTCGTCCTCATAACTGACGCCATCGACCTTGACGGTTATCCGTGTCATCCGAGCTCCTCCTCAGGAGACGGCTGTGGCTCCTGATGACAACCTAGGACGGCGGCCTCCGGCGCACCAGTCCCCGCCTGCGCTCATCCTGATACACGTCGGTGACGTTGCGTCATCAGATGTGGGCCCGCCGCTACCTCAGGCCGTGTCGAGGACCTGGAACATCTCGGCCAGGCGGCCGGCCGGGAGCCCGCCCCGCTCCGCCGTGCGGGTCATCCAGGCGCGGAGGAACTCCTCCAGATCATCCAGGTGCCCGGTCTGGCTCTCGTGAGCGCGCAGCGCGGCGATCTTCCGGGGGAACACGTCCGTGGCGTCCACGTAGTGATCAGCGCCGGGGGCGGCGGAGATCCACACCTCGCGGACCGTCCAGGGCTCCAGCCCTTCGTCGGCGAGCAGTTCCGGCCACGCGAAGGGGTTGCGGGCGTCCGGGTAGACCGCGTCCAGGGCCGCGGCGCCTACGGCCCGGTGATCGGGATGGTTGCCTGCGACCCGCACGTAGTTGCGTTCCGGCGACGGGCAGACCAGCCGGTCCGGGCGGACCTGCCGGATGACCCGGGACAGGTCCTTGCGCAGCCCCAGGGTCGGCTCCACCCGGCCGTCCGGGTAGCCGAGGAACCTGAGGTCGTGCACGCCGAGGGCCGCGGCCGCCGCCGTCTGCTCCTTGCGGCGCATCGGGGCCATCTCCGCGCGCGGCAGGGCCTCATCGAAGCCGCCGGCGTCACCGTCGGTGACGAGGCAGTAGGTGACCTCGATCCCGGCGTCGGTCCACAGCGCGACGGTGCCCGCGGCGCTGAAGTCGATGTCGTCCGGGTGCGCGGCGATCACCAGGGCACGCTGGATCTCGGAGTCACTGAGCATGATCCCGATCCTACGGACGACCGCATCCCGTCACGCGCGCGGAGGCGGCCCGGCGGACAGACCGTTAGATGTCCTCCTGGGCCGGGCGGGGCCAGGAGGCGGCCTCCGGGCCTCAGCCAGGCTGGCGCCCCCCGCGGGGACGCCAGCCTGCCGCCTTCGTCAGTCCAGCGACGACATGACGTGCTTGATCCGGGTGTAGTCCTCGAACCCGTACATGGACAGGTCCTTGCCGTAGCCCGAGTGCTTGAAGCCGCCGTGCGGCATCTCGGCGACCAGCGGGATGTGCGTGTTGATCCACACGCAGCCGAAGTCGAGCCCGCGGGCCATCCGCATGGCGCGGCCGTGATCGGTGGTCCACACCGACGAGGCCAGGCCGTACTCGGTCCCGTTCGCCCAGGCCAGCGCCTCGTCCTCGGCACTGAATTCCTGGACCGTGATGACCGGGCCGAACACCTCCTGCTGGATGATCTCGTCGTCCTGGCTCAGCCCGGTGACCACGCTGGGCTCGAAGAAGAAGCCGCGGCTGCCGATCCGGTTTCCCCCGGTACGCACCTCTGCGTGGCGGGGCAGCCGGTCGATGAACCCGCTCACCCGGGCCAGCTGGTTCTCGTTGTTCAGCGGCCCGAAGTCGGCGTCCGGCACGTCGGGGCCGGCCACGGTCTGCTCCCGGGCCTTCTCGACCAGGGCATCGGCCAGATCGGCGGCGATGTGCGGCCCGGCCAGCACCCGGGTCGCGGCGGTGCAGTCCTGGCCCGCGTTGAAGTACCCGGCGATCGCGATGGCCTCGGCGGTCTTGGCCGGGTCGGCGTCGTCGAACACGATCACCGGGGCCTTGCCGCCCAACTCGAGGTGGACCTTCTTGAGGTCGGCGGCGGCAGCGGAGGCCACCTCCCGGCCGGCCCGGACGCTCCCGGTGATCGAGACCATCTGCGGCACCGGGTTGGTGACCAGGGCCCGCCCGGTGTCCCGGTCCCCGCAGACCACGTTGAACACGCCGGGCGGCAGGAACTCGCCCATCAGCTCGGCCAGCAGCAGGGTGGACACGGGGGTGGTGTCGGACGGCTTGAGGACCATGGTGTTGCCTGCCGCCAGCGCCGGGCCGAACTTCCACACCGCCATCATCATCGGGTAGTTCCACGGCGTGACCGCGGCGCACACCCCGATCGGCTCACGCCGGATGAACGAGGTGAACCCGGACATGTACTCGCCGGCCGAGCGGCCCTCCAGCATCCGCGCGGCGCCCGCGAAGAACCGGATCTGGTCCACCATCGGCGGGATCTCTTCGGACAGGGTCAGCGCGATCGGCTTGCCGGTGTTCTGAGACTCGGCCTTCACCAGCTCGTCCGCGTGGGACTCGATGGCGTCCGCGATGCGGAGCAGGGCCAGGCTCCGCTCCGCCGGGGTGGAATCGCGCCAGCCCGGGAAGGCCTCGGCCGCCGAGGCGAACGCCGCGTCCACCTCGGTCTCGCTCGATACCGGGGCGCTGGCGAAGACGTCGCCGGTGCTCGGGTCGATCAGCTCGGACCGGCGGTCGAACGCGGTGTCCGTCCACTGACCGCCGATGAAGTTGCGCAATTCTTCCACCACGGGCCTCCGTTCGTTATCTCTCATGATTGTGTTGCGGCGCCGGGCGTCCGCTCCTCACAGGCCCAAGGCGATCCATAGTCGCGCAGCAGGTCCAGGAAGGGAACAGGCGGCAGGGCTTCCGGGCCGAGCACCCCCGAGCCGGACCAGGCTCCCGAGTCCATCAGCTCGAGCGCCACCACCGGGTTGACCGCGGTCTGCCAGACCACCGCCTGGGAGCCGTACTCCGCCATGGACCAGGCGTTGTCCACCACGTGGTGCAGGTAGACCTCGCGGGGCGCACCGTCCTTCCCGGTCCCGGTCACCCAGGTCCCGGCGCAGGTCACGCCCGTCATCTTGTCGCCGAGCGTGGCCGGATCCGGCAGGCAGGCGGCGACCACGTCACGCGGGGAGACGCTGGCCGCGCCCACCGCCACCGGGTCGGTGCGGTCCAGCCCCAGCTTGTGCAGGGTCTCCAGGACGCCGATGAACTCGGAGCCCAGGCCGTACTTGAACGTCACCCGGCGGGCATCGAGCCAGCGCGGCATCAGCAGCACTTCCTCGTGCTCGACGTTGACGCACTCGACCGGGCCGATGCCGGCCGGGAACGTGAACACCTCGGGCTCGCTGAACGGCGGGGTGGTGAACCAGCCCCGGCCCTTTTCCCAGATGACCGGGGGGTTGAGGCACTCCTCGATCGTGGTCCAGATGGAGAAGGTCGGGGCGAAGTCGTAGCCGGCCACCTCCAGGTTGGCGCCGTCGCGCACGCCGAGCTGGTCGATCTCGCCGAACAGCTCGTCGGCGGCGTACCGGGCGAACACGTCGGACAGGCCCGGCTCCACGCCCATGCCCGCCAGCGCCAGCCTGCCCGACTCCTCCCACCGGGGCGCCAGGGCGAACTGGTCGTCGCCCAGCTTCACGCCGGTCCGCTGGTACGGCGCGTCGGGATCCGGGTGGGACAGCGACATGGCCATATCCATGTAGTGCACCCGGGCGTGCAGCGCGGCGGTGAACAGCGGCATCACGAACCGCGGGTCGGTGGCGTTCATCAGCACGTCGCAGCGGTGCTCGGTGAGCAGGGCCGCGGTGGCGGCCTCGTCCCGGGCGTCGAGCTGCACCGCGCGGTAACTGTCCTTGGCGGCGGCCGCGTGCTGGGCGCGGGCCAGGTCGTAGTCGGCGATGATCAGGTCGGCAAAGGGACGGCGGGCGGCGATCCGGGCGAAGGCCGTACCAACCCCGCCAGCCCCGACGAGAAGGATGCGCATACCCGCGATCCTAGCCTTCCACCGGTCGGTACAACACGGGACCAGTCGTGATACGTACCCGTTACGACGGAAATCGTTGCCGAGGCGGCCCATACATGCTAGAACCGTGGCAGTTGGGTAGATGCTTATAGTTGGCGCTACGCACTGTCCGCAAAATGCTCAGCCGACCCGGATCGGTCCTCTCGACGGGATACCCCGTCCGGGCCGGCCGGGCGGCCTTGTCCGAGTTTCTGCACCCGACTCATTCGGGTAGTTGCCAGGAGGGGGAGCCATGGCGACCGCTACGCCGGAGGCTCAGCCAGTCGAAGAATCCAGGGACAAGGGGCTGAAGACCGGCGCCCTGGGCCTGGTGTCCAGTGTGGTCATGGGAGTGGCCTCGACGGCGCCCGCGTACAGTCTGGCCGCGACCCTGTTCTTCGTGGTTGCGCTGGTCGGCCTGCACTCCCCATCCGTTGCCGTGCTGGCGTTCGTGCCGATTTTCCTCTGCTCCATCGGCTACAGCGAGCTGAACAAGGCCGATCCGGACTGCGGGACCACGTTCACCTGGGCGTCCCGGGCGTTCGGCCCGAAGACGGGGTGGGCAGGCGGCTGGGGCATCGTGGCCGCGGACATCCTGGTCATGGCCAGCCTGGCCCAGGTGGCCGGGCAGTATTTCTTCTTCCTTATCCAGGGTCCGAACAGTTCCATCGGCGCGAACGCGTCCGGGGGCTGGGTGCTGCTGGTGGGCATCGTGTGGATCATCCTGATGACCTACATCTGCTACCGCGGCATCGAGGTCTCGGCCAACTTCCAGAAAGTCCTGCTGGGCATCGAGATCGTCATGCTCCTGGTCATGTCGGTCACCGCCCTGATCAAGGTGGGTGTCAGCCATCCGGCGGGATCGCTGACGCCAAGCTTCGGCTGGCTGCTGCCCACCCACATCACGTTGTCGGAATTCATCGGCGGCGTCATCCTCATGCTGTTCATCTACTGGGGCTGGGACACCGCCGTCTCGGTCAACGAGGAAACGAAGGACAAGAACAAGACGCCGGGCCGGGCGGCGATCATCTCCACCGTGCTGCTGCTGATCACCTACGTGATCGTCATCGTCTCGATGCAGGCGTTCGCCGGGGTTGGCAGCAAGGGGGTCGGGCTGACCAACCCGGCGCACCAGTTCGACGTGCTGTCGGTGACCGGCGGCGCCATCTTCGGCACCTCCGGGTTCGGCACGTTCCTGTCCCGGCTGCTGATCCTCATGGTGCTCAGCTCGGCTGCCGCCTCGACCCAGACCACGATCCTGCCGACGGCCCGCACCACCCTGTCGATGGCCGCCTACAAGGCGCTCCCCGCATCGTTCGCCAAGATCCACCCCAAGAACCTGACGCCGACGGTGTCCACGATCACGATGGGCGTCATCTCCATCGCCCTGTACATCCCGCTGAACTACCTCTCCGGCGGTAACCCGATCGCCGACGCGGTTACCGCAATCGGGCTGTACATCGCCTTCTACTACGGGCTGACCGGCTTCGCGTGCGTCTGGTACTACCGGCGCACCCTGACCAGCAGCGCCCGTAACCTGTGGATGCGCGGCATCCTGCCCGGCCTGGGCGGCCTGCTCATGTACGCCGCAGGCATCTACGCGCTGCAGAGCGACTGGGTGTCAACCAGCGGCTACACGTACTGGACCGTCCCCGGGCTGGAATGGAAGATCGGCGGGATCTTCATCATCGCCTTCCTGGCCGCGGTGGCCGGGGTGCTCGGCTTCGTCTACATGCGGGTCACCGCGCCCGCGTTCTTCCGGAAGGAAACGCTGACCCGGGGCACGCCCACGCTGGTTCCTGACCCCGACGCATAGCCGGGCTGGGATGGGCTGTCCGGGCTAGGGCCGCCCGGGCCAGGGCGGCCCTAGCCCGTTAGGCCGCCCGGGTCAGGGCCGCCCCGGCGCCGGGCCGAGCGGGGCCCGGCCCAAGGCGCCCCGGGTCTCCGGCCTGAGGCACCCCGGGCCCCCGGCCCGGGGCACCCCCGGCGCGGTCCGGGGACATCTGCCCGGTCCAGGCCGGGATGTCGGCGGCAGCGCCTAGGCTTGACAGGTGACCGCCACCACAGCCGCTGACTCCCTCCTGGACGGCCTGAACCCGCAGCAGCGGGAGGCCGTGGTGCACCAGGGCTCGCCGCTGCTCATCGTGGCGGGCGCCGGGTCGGGCAAGACCAGGGTGCTGACCCGCAGGATCGCCTACCTGCTGGCCGCGCGCGAGGTCAGCCCCGGCGAGATTCTGGCCATCACGTTCACCAACAAGGCGGCAGGCGAGATGGCGGCGCGGGTGGCCGGGCTCACCGGGCTGCGCTCGCGGGCCATGTGGGTCATGACGTTCCACTCCGCCTGCGTGCGGATCCTGCGCCGGGAGGCGCCCCGGTTCGGTTACCCGTCGTCCTTCTCGATCTACGACCAGGCAGACTCGCAGCGCCTGATGGCCCTGGTCTGCCGCGAGCTCGACCTGGACGCCAAGCACCATCCGCCGAAGGCCATGCTGGCCCAGGTGTCCAACCTGAAGAACGAGCTCATCGACTACGAGACGTTCCTCGCACGGGCGGACAACTACCGGGACAAGGCCCTGGCCCAGGCGTACGCCGAGTACCAGCGCCGCCTGGCCGCCGCCGGGGCGATGGACTTCGACGACCTGATCATGGTCACGGTCAACCTGCTGCAGGCGTTCCCGGAGGTCGCCGAGACCTACCGGCGGCGGTTCCGGCACATCCTGGTGGACGAGTACCAGGACACCAACCACGCGCAGTACATGCTGGTCAGGGAGCTGGTCTCGCACCCGGCCTGGCAGTCGGACGAGGAGGACGCAGGCCCGCTGCCGCCCGCCGAGCTGGTCGTGGTCGGCGACGCGGACCAGTCCATCTACGCGTTCCGCGGCGCCACCATCCGCAACATCGAGGAGTTCACCCGGGACTTCACCGATGCGAGCGTGATCATGCTGGAGCAGAACTACCGCTCCACGCAGAACATCCTGGCCGCGGCGAACGCGGTGGTGTCCCGCAATTCCGGCCGGCTGCCCAAGAACCTCTGGTCCGACGCGGGCGACGGGCCGCCGATCGTCGGGTACGTGGCCGACAGCGAGCACGACGAGGCCGCCTTCGTGGCCGAGGAGGTGGACCGGCTCGGGGACGAGGGCGAGGCCACCGCCGGCGACGTGGCCGTGTTCTACCGGACCAACGCGCAGTCCCGGGTGTTCGAGGAAGTGTTCATCCGGGCCGGCGTGCCGTACAAGGTGGTCGGCGGCGTCCGTTTCTACGAGCGCCGTGAGGTCCGTGACCTGCTGGCCTACCTGCGGCTGACCGCCAATCCCGAGGACGAGGTGTCGCTGCGGCGGATCCTCAACGTGCCCCGCCGCGGCATCGGGGAACGGGCCGAGGCGTGCGTGGCCGCGCTGGCCCAGCGGGACCGGATCACGTTCGCGCAGGCCCTGGCCCGGCCCGACGACGCGCCGGGGCTGGCCGGCCGGTCTGCCAAGGCCATCACGGCGTTCAACGAGCTGATGGGCGGGCTGCGGGCCGAGGCGCAGCAGGGCCTGCCCGTGGCCGACCTGGCCGAGATGATCCTGGACCAGTCCGGTTACCTGGCCGAGCTGCAGAACTCCACCGACCTGCAGGACGCGAGCCGGATCGAGAACCTGAACGAGCTCGTGTCGGTGGCCCGGGAGTTCGACGCCCAGCGCCCGGACGGGACGCTCACCGACTTCCTGGAGCAGGTGTCCCTGGTCGCCGACGCCGACGAGATCCCCGACGGGGAAGGCCACGGCGGCGTGGTCACGCTCATGACCCTGCACACCGCCAAGGGCCTGGAGTTCCCGGTGGTGTTCCTCACCGGGATGGAGGAGCACGTCTTCCCGCACCAGCGCTCGATGACCGACGACAAGGAACTCGAGGAGGAGCGGCGGCTGGCCTACGTGGGCATCACCCGGGCGCAGCGCCGGCTCTATCTCACCCGGGCGGTGGCCCGCACCTGGTGGGGGCGTCCCGAGTACCACAAGCAGTCGAGGTTCCTGGATGAGATCCCGGCCCACCTCATCGAGTGGCGGCGCGACGAGCGGGCGGTGGCGGCCCCTGCCGCGGCGCGGCTGGCCCAGCGCCCGGGCGGGCGCACGCCCGGCAACCGGCGGGTGCCGTCGCTCAGCCCCGGTGACAAGGTGACGCACGACGCGTACGGGCTCGGCACGGTGCTGTCTGTCGAGGGCCGGGGCGACGACCCCGAAGCCAAGATCGACTTCGGGGGCGAGTACGGGATCAAGCACCTCGTGCTGCGCTACGCGCCGATCGAGAAGCTGTAGCCCGGGACGGGACGCGAGGGGTCCCGGCGCGCCGGAGAGGTGCCCGGGATGTGACGTACGCCGCCCGGCGGGCTCCGCAGGTAACAGGGGGGTTACCCTGCGATGGACAGGACACTCGCGGACGGCCAGGAGGCAGGACATGGGAACGATCCGGGTCGTCATCGCCAAGCCGGGACTGGACGGTCACGACCGGGGAGCCAAGGTGGTGGCGAGGGCGCTGCGTGATGCGGGCGTGGAGGTCATCTACACCGGGCTGCACCAGACCCCCGAGCAGATCGTCGCCGCGGCCGTCCAGGAGGACGCCGACGCCATCGGCCTGTCCATCCTGTCCGGGGCGCACATGACCCAGTTCACCCGGGTGCTGGAGTTGCTGGCCGAGCGCGGGGCCAGCGACATCGTGGTGTTCGGCGGCGGGATCGTGCCCGAGGCCGACATTACCGAGCTGGAGCGGCTGGGCGTGGCGAAGATCTTCACCCCCGGCGCGTCCACCTACGACATCGTGGAGTGGGTGGAGTCCCACCTCGGCGGGAAGCCGGCCGCGGAGGCTACCGCGCCGCAGGGCAACTGACCGTCCGCCGTCCCGGCTACCCAAGTGCCGGAAGGGTCCGCACCGCCAGCCGGGCCCCGGCGCGTCCGCTCTCGAGGGCCGACCGTATTTCCCCGGCGACCGCGGCGGCTTCCGTGCGGATCCGCCGCGGCGCAAAGTGCATGACGTTGATCCCCAGGGCGTTCATCCGGGTGCTGCGGCGCAGCGTGCGCTCCCAGTCCTCTGGCGACAGGTGCCACTCGCGGGAATCCACCTCCACGACCACCCCGCTTTCGGGCCACCATGCATCGGGCACCGCCACCAGCTCCGGTCCGACGTACAACCGGGCGTTGAAGAGAGGCGGGGGGAGCCGGTGCGCCCGGATCAGGTCGCGCAGATCCCCCTCGGCCACGGACCGGACCCCGTCCGCGACCTCCGCCAGCGTGCGGCGCAGCCACGCCGACTGGCGCACCGGCGCCTCCGCGAGCTCCCCGATGAGCTGGTCTAACCGGCACCGGCGCCGCTGCACGGCGTCCGCGGCGACGGCCCGGACCTCCCGGAACGACCCCAGCTCCCGCGCCGCGTCCGCCACCGCCCGCGCCGCCTCCGCGAACCGGATAGCGCCGTCGGTGAACACGAACTCCGGCATCCGCGTAGTCGGCCAGATCCTGACGAAGCCCCGGCTTGGCCGGGCCTGCCGCGGCCGGCACCAGGACGGTGACGGTGCTGCCTTCCCGAACGCGGACGCCATGGTGCGCCAGTGCAGCTGTCCCGGTTAAGACGCTGCTCGTTCCGGCGCATAGCAGGGCTGCGATCTCGTTCTGCCGGCGAGTCGGGGTGCCCGTCACCGTCAGGTAGACACCGGGGAGCAAGCGCTGCCAGGGGCCGCTGGGGCGGATCCGGTGCCGGAGCTGCTCCGGGGTCATGCCGCACGCCAGGGCCTGACGTCGCGAGGCGACCAGTTCCTGGTCGCGCAGCAGTCGTCTTAAGGCGGTCTGATCTCGCCCGGATGCCGGTGCCACCCGGACAGCATGTCGCCAGGATCCGACACTTGCACCCAGCCGTACCTGGACCGGGTCAGACTCCCCAGGGGCCCGCCTGTCGGCCTGTTTCGTGATCATGGGATTGCTGTTGCTGCAGCAACAGCAATCCCATGATCATGCAGAGGGAGCAGGACTGCGTGCGGCCGGTGGGGCATGTGGGGCTGTGGGGGCAATAGGTAGAGTCCGGGGGACGCCAGCTGGCGCATCGCGCTGCGGGTTCGGTTGCTCCGCCTTTCCGTGGCCCGCAGCGCTACGGGGCGCTTCCCCCGGCTGCCGGCGTGTGGGAGCGTGAGGTTGCGCGGGGTGAACGGGGGAAGGCGCCGCTCGCCCGGTAGGCTGCGTGCGAATCCTGCCCACCCGAGGTCACCCCGAGGACGGACGCTAGTGGACCTGTTTGAGTATCAGGCGAAAGAACTGTTCGCCGAGTACGGGGTACCCGTACAGCGCGGCCGGGTCGCCTCCACCCCCGAAGAGGCGCGCGAGATCGCGGCGGGCTACGAGGCCGAGGGCTCATCCCTCGTGGTGGTGAAAGCCCAGGTGAAGACCGGCGGCCGGGGCAAGGCCGGCGGGGTCAAGCTCGCCAACGGCCCGGATGAGGCGGAGGCCAAGGCCCGCCAGATCCTCGGCATGGACATCAAGGGCCACACCGTGCACAAGGTCCTGATCGCCGAGGCGAGCGACATCGCGCAGGAGTACTACCTGTCGTTCCTGCTCGACCGGGCGGCCCGGACCTTCGTGGCGATCTGCTCGGTGCAGGGCGGCGTGGAGATCGAGGAAGTCGCGCACACCAACCCCGAGGCGGTCGCCCGGATCCCGGTCAACCCGCTGACCGGGGTGGACGCGGCCAAGGCCGCTGAGATCATCCAGGCCGGCGGCCTGCCGCCGGAGGCGGCGGAGCAGGCGGCGCTGCTCGCCGAGCGGCTCTGGGCCGTGTTCGCCGACGAGGACGCCACCCTGGTCGAGGTCAACCCGATGGCGCTGACCGACCAGGGTGGCGTGCTCGCCGTGGACGGGAAGGTCAGCCTGGACGACAACGCGTCCTTCCGCCAGGACCACGCGAAGTTCGCCGACCCGGAGGCGGCCGACCCGCTCGAGGCCAAGGCCAAGGCCAAGCACCTGAACTACGTCAAGCTCGACGGCCAGGTGGGGATCATCGGCAACGGGGCCGGGCTGGTCATGTCCACCCTGGACGTGGTGGCCCTGGCCGGTGAGCCGTTCGGCGGGATGAAGCCCGCGAACTTCCTGGACATCGGCGGGGGCGCGTCGGCCGAGGTGATGGCGGACGGCCTGGAGATCGTGCTGTCCGACACCTCGGTGCGCAGCGTCCTGGTCAACGTGTTCGGCGGCATCACCTCGTGCGACGCGGTGGCCAACGGCATCGTGTCGGCGATCGGCATGCTGGCCGCCAAGGGCGAGGAGGTCCGGCACCCGATCGTGGTCCGGCTGGACGGCAACAACGCGGAGGAGGGCCGCCGCATCCTCGCTGACGCGGGTTTGCCGGTGGTCGAGCAGGTCGCGACCATGGACGACGCAGCCCGGCGCGCCGCGGAACTGGCCGCTGCCGCCCCGACGGGAGCATGAGATGGCGATTTTCCTGACCGGCGACAGCCGGGTCATGATCCAGGGCATCACGGGCTCGGAAGGCACCAAGCACGGCCGCCGGATGCTCGCCGCGGGCACCACGATCGTGGGGGGCACCAACCCGCGCAAGGCCGGGCAGATCGTGGACCTGGGCGGCACGGAGGTCCCGGTGTTCGGCACGGTCGCCGAGACCATGGCGGCGACGGGCGCGGACGTGTCGGTGGTCTTCGTCCCGCCGGCGGGGACCAAGGACGCGGTGATCGAGGCCGTGGACGCGGGGATCCCGCTGGTGATCGTGATCACCGAGGGCATCCCGGTGCACGACACGGCGATCTTCTGGGCCTACGCCTCGGCCAAGGGCAACCAGACCCGCATCGTGGGCCCGAACTGCCCCGGGGTGGCGTCGCCAGGCAAGTCCAACGCCGGGATCATCCCGGCCGACATCACCACCGAGGGCCGGATCGGGCTGGTCTCCAAGTCCGGCACGCTGACCTACCAGATGATGTACGAGCTGCGGGACATCGGCTTCTCCACCGCTGTCGGGATCGGCGGCGACCCGGTCATCGGCACCACGCACATCGACTGCCTCGCCGCGTTCCAGGATGACCCGGAGACTGACGCGATCGTGATGATCGGCGAGATCGGCGGCGACGCCGAGGAACGGGCCGCGGCCTACGTCGAGGCGAACGTGTCCAAGCCCGTGGTGGCTTACGTGGCAGGCTTCACCGCCCCCGAGGGCAAGACCATGGGCCACGCGGGCGCGATCATTTCCGGTTCTGCCGGGACGGCGCAGGCCAAGAAGGAAGCGCTGGAGAAGGTCGGGGTGCGGGTGGGCCGGACGCCAAGCGAGACCGCCCGCCTCGTCCGCGAGGTGATGCGGGCTTCCTGAGCGAGCCCAGGCCGGCCGGCGGCGGTCCGCGCGCCCGCGACCCGCGCGGCGGTCCGCGCGCCCGCGACCCGCGGTGACGGTCCGCGCGCGGCGCGCCTCCACCATCCCTGGCCGCGGCGGGGCCAGGATTGGTAGTCATGACCGCTTCTGCCCTGCCCGCCGAGCGTGCTGACGGCCGCGACGGGGCAGGGGGGTCATCGCCGAGGCCGAGCCGGCCACTGGTGATCACGGGCGCGATCGCGGCGTGCGCCGCCGCGGGCAGCGGGCTGGTTTTCATCACCCTGCTGGTCCTCGCCGGGTGGATCGCCGCGCCGCACGCCGGCGTGGGGCTCACGGGCGTGCTGCGCACCGCCGCGGACCTGTGGCTGGTGGGCCACCATGTCGGATTCGCGCTGCACGGGACCGGGCGGATCGGGATGCTGCCGCTGGGCCTGGTGCTGATCCCCGGCGCGCTGCTGTGGGCCGCGGGCCGCTGGGTGGTCCGGCAGGGCCAGGTCGCCCGGCTCGCCGACGTCGGCTATGCGGCCCTGGCCCTGGCGGTGCCGTACGCGCTGGTGGCGGGAGCGCTGGCGCTAGCCGGGCAGTCCTCGCTGGCCACACCCTCGCTGCCGCAGGCGGTGGTGTCCGGTTTCCTGATCGCCCTGGTCGCCGGGGGGCTCGGCGGTGCCAGGGCGCTGGCCCCCTGGGGCCGGCTGGTCCACCTGCTGC
Organism: uncultured Actinomycetes bacterium; assembly: GCA_963720645.1. Classification (GTDB taxonomy): domain Bacteria; phylum Actinomycetota; class Actinomycetes; order Streptosporangiales; family Streptosporangiaceae; genus RYN-230. The sequence continues at coordinate 157,616 of CAVRFX010000008.1, forward strand.
CTCCCCGCTCCCGCGCCGTGTTCCTCGGCTCGGTCGGCGCACTGACCGTGCTGACCGGGGCGGGCGCGATCCTGGCCGGTGCCTCCCTCGCCGCCAGCATGGCCGGATTCCGGTCGGTCGACGTGGCGCTCGCCCCCGGCGTGGTCGGCGGGGGCCTGCTGCTGCTGGCCCAGATCGCCTTCGTGCCGAACGCCGTCGTGTGGTCGATCTGCTACACCCTGGGCCCCGGCTTCGCGTTCGGCACCGGCACCGTGGTCGCGCCCACCGGGTCCGCACTGGGGCCGCTGCCGATGCTGCCGATGCTCGCGGCCCTGCCCGCCGGGCCGCACTCGTCCATGCCTGGCTGGGCGTCCATGCTGATGCTCAGCGTGCCGTACCTGGCCGGCGCGTTCGGCGGCCTGCTGACGGCCAGGGCCGCGCCTACCCCGGCGGTCGAGCTGGCGCCGCTGTGGGGCTTCGCCTGCGGGGTGGGCACCGGGATCGCCCTGGCCCTGCTGGCGTCGTTCGCGGGCGGCCCGCTGGGCAGCGGCCGGCTGACCGCGGTCGGGCCGTCCGGATGGCAGGTCGGCGTGGTGTCCGTGCTGGAGATCGGCGTGGCCGCCGCGGTCACCGCCGGCCTGGCGAACTGGTTCCGGATGCGCCGTCTGACCGCCGCCGGGGTGGTCTTCCCGGGAGCCGTCGCCCACGAGGCTGATCCGCCCGGGCCCGATCCCCGGCCGGCCGCACCCGGACTCGGGGGTCCGGAGGCCGGGATGAGCGATCACTACCGCTACGTCGACCCCTGGGGTGACGCGGAGGACGGTGCGGACGGCAGGCCCGATCCGCCCGGCCCGGCGTCCCTGCCTTAGCCCCGGAGGCACCAACCCCGGAGGCAACCAACCTGGAGCCAACCAACCTGGAGCCAACCAACCCCGGAGACCGGCGCGAGGGCCCCCCGCGGATCAGCGCGTGGCGTTCTCGATCGCGTGAGTGAACTGGGTCCGGCACGTCTGCTGGGCGGCGACCGTGTTCGCCCCGCTCAGGCATTGGGTGAACGTGGACGCCTGCTTGCCGAACAGCGCGAACCCGGCCAGCAGGACACCGCTGATCAGCACTCCGACCCCGCCGATCACGATGGCCACGACCGAGCCCCGCGGGCCCGCCGTCCCGCCACGCCGCGCGCGCCGCAGTGCGGTGGCCGCCAGCCAGACGGCCATGGCTCCCGCCACCAGGGCGAACGCCACGATGTAGACGCCGCGCTGGAAGTTACTCAGGCCCAGCACGCCGAACAAGCTCAGCAGCGCGAGGAACAGGGCTGCGACTGAGCGCTGCTGATGCACGGGGTCGGCGCGCCCGGCCTTGGCCCGGGGCAGCGACGGCCCCGGGGTGTCCGGCCCCGGGGAGGGTGCCGCCTGACGCGGCGGGGGCTGCTCCGGGCGGCGCTCCGGCGCCGTGCCCAGGGCCGCGGTGTCCGGCGCGGTGGAGTCGGCGGGCTGGGGCTCGGGAGGCGGTGGCGGCTGGGCTACTGGGGGCATGAGCAGGGTGCTCCAGGGGCAGGTGCCGGGGTGCGCTAGGGGGCGAATACGGACGCAGCCTCCTATTTTGCCCTGTCCCGGCCGGTGGGCAATCCCATTGCCCAAGTGCGGTTATCGTGGCCGCATGCGCGCACGCCTGGTGGTTCTGGTCTCGGGCGCGGGAACCAACCTGCAGGCCTTGCTGGATGCGTGCGTGGACCCGGCCTACGGCGCGGACGTGGTGGCGGTCGGTGCCGACCGGACCGGCATCGAGGCGCTGGACCGCGCGGAGCGGGCGGGTGTCCCCACGTTCACGCACCGGGTCAAGGACTACCCGAGCCGGGAGGACTGGGATGAGGCGCTCACCGCATCCTGCCGCGCGGCCCGTCCTGACCTGGTCGTCCTGGCGGGCTTCATGAAGCTGGTCGGGCCGCCCTTCCTGGACGCGTTCGGCGGCCGCCTGATCAACACCCACCCGGCCCTGCTGCCCGCCTTCCCGGGCATGCACGGGGTCCGGGACGCGCTCGAGCATGGCGTGAAGCTGACCGGCTGCACCGTGTTCCTGGTGGACGCGGGCACCGACACCGGCCCGGTGATCGCCCAGGCGGCGGTCCCGGTGCTGGACGACGACGACGAGACGACCTTGCACGAGCGGGTCAAGGTGGCCGAGCGGGCCCTGCTCGTGGAGACTGTGGGCCGGATGGTCCGCGACGGGTGGGCCGTCCAGGGCAGGAAGGTAAGGATCGGGCAGTGACAGTGAGGGCCGGGAAGGCGAGGGCCGGACGGTGACGACAGTGCCGATCAGGCGGGCTCTGATCAGCGTGTACGACAAGACGGGGCTGGATGACCTGGCCCGCTCGCTGCACGCTGCGGGGGTGGAGATCGTGAGCACCGGCAGCACCGCGGACACGATCCGTGCCGCGGGCGTCCCGGTGACCCGGGTGGAGGACGTCACCGGGTTCCCTGAGGCCCTCGACGGCCGGGTGAAGACGCTGCACCCCGCCGTGCACGCCGGGCTGCTCGCCGACCTGGGCAAGCCGTCCCACCAGGCCCGGCTGGACGAGCTGGGCATCGCGCCGTTCCAGCTGCTGGTGTCGAACCTGTATCCGTTCGAGGCGGCGGTGAGCAGCGGGGCGCCTCCGGCCGAGTGCGTCGAGCAGATCGACATCGGCGGCCCGGCCATGGTCCGGGCGGCCGCCAAGAACCACGAGCACGTCGCGGTCATCACCGACCCGTCCCGGTACGGGGACGTCGAGGCGGCGGTGGCGAGCGGCGGGTTCACGCTGGAGCAGCGGCGGCGGCTCGCGGCCCGCGCGTACGCGCATACGGCCGCGTACGACAGCGCGGTCGCGTCGTGGTTCGCCTCGGCGTACGCGCCGGACGAGACGGCCACGGAAACCGGCTGGCCGGACGTGACCGCGGCGCTGTGGACCCGGCGTGAGGTGCTCCGCTACGGGGAGAACCCGCACCAGCGGGCCGCGCTCTACGTCCGGGGCGGCACCCCGGGCGGCACCAGCGGCGAGGCCCGGGGCGGCACCAGCGGCGAGACCCGGGGCGGCACCAGCAGCGGCAGCCGGGGCGCCGCCGGGGAGACGCCGGCGGGTATCGCCGGGGCGACCCAGCTGCACGGCAAGGCCATGTCGTACAACAACTACGTCGACGCGGCCGCCGCATGGCGGGCCGCGTTCGACTTCGTCCAGCCGTGCGTGGCGATCATCAAGCACTCCAACCCGTGCGGCATCGCCCTCGGCACGGACCTGGCCAAGGCGCACCGCAAGGCGAACGCGTGCGACCCGGAGTCCGCCTTCGGCGGCGTCATCGCCGCCAACGGGGTGGTGACCGCGGAGATGGCGGCCCAGGTCAAGGACATCTTCACCGAGATCGTCATCGCGCCGGGCTTCGAGGACGCCGCGCTGGACATCCTGTCGGGCAGCAAGAACCTGCGCCTGCTGACCTGCCCGCCGCCCGCCCGCGGCCGCCACCTGCCGGAGTGGCGGCAGGTGGATGGCGGCCTGCTGCTGCAGACCCCGGACGAGATCGACGCGCCCGGGGACGATCCGGCCAGCTGGGAACTCAAGACGGGACAGCCCGCCTCCGCGGACATGCTCGCCGACCTGGCCTTCGCCTGGCGGGCCATCCGCAGCGTGAAGTCCAACGCGATCCTGCTGGCCTCCGGGCTGGCCACGGTGGGCGTGGGCATGGGCCAGGTCAACCGGGTGGACGCGGCCCGGCTGGCCGTGTCCCGGGCGGGCGAGCGCGCGGCCGGCTCGGTCGCGGCCAGCGACGCCTACTTCCCGTTCCCGGACGGCCTGGAGGTCCTGACCAGCGCCGGGATCCGGGCCGTGGTGCAGCCCGGCGGGTCCATCCGCGACCAGCTCAGCATCGAGGCGGCCGAGCAGGCGGGGATCGCGATGTACGTGACCGGCGTCCGCCACTTCTTCCACTGACAGTTCTCCCGCAGACAGTTCCGCAGACAGGCGGACAGGCAAACAAGCAGACGGAGGGGCGCACGGTGCCGGCGATTATCCTGGACGGGAAGGCCACCGCGGCCGCGATCAAGGCTGAGCTGGCCGGGCGGGTGGCCGCGCTGGCCGCCCGCGGCGTGCGGCCCGGCCTGGGGACCGTGCTGGTCGGGGACGATCCGGGCAGCCGGGCCTACGTCAACGGCAAGCACCGGGACTGCGCCGAGGTGGGTATCGCCAGCATCCGCCGGGACCTGCCTGCCGACGCCACCCAGGGGCAGATCGAGGCCGTGGTGGACGAGCTGAACGCCGACCCGGCCTGCACCGGGTACATCGTCCAGCTGCCGCTGCCGGCCGGGATCGACGCGAACCGGGTGCTGAGCCGGATCGACCCGGACAAGGACGCGGACGGCCTGCACCCGCTGAACCTGGGCCGTCTGGTGCTCGGTGAGCCAGGACCGCTGCCGTGCACCCCGCGGGGGATCGTGGAACTGCTCCGCCGCTACGACGTGCCGATCGCGGGGGCCGACGTCACCGTGATCGGGCGCGGGATCACGGTGGGCCGGGCGCTGGGGCTGCTGCTGACCCGGCGCAGCGAGAACGCCACCGTGACCTTGTGCCACACCGGGACCAAGGACCTGGCCGGCCACACCAGGCGAGCCGACATCGTGGTCGTCGCTGCGGGCCGCCCCGGCCTGCTGACCGCGGACATGATCAGGCCGGGGGCCGCGGTGCTGGACGTCGGGATCACCCGGACCGACGCGGGCCTGGTCGGCGACGTCGCCCCCGAGGTCCGGGAGGTGGCCGGTCATCTGGCCCCCATGCCGGGCGGGGTCGGCCCGATGACCCGGGCCATGCTGCTGGCTAACGTGGTCGAACGCTGCGGAGGCAGGGTAAGCTACCCATAAGTAACATGTTGGCCGGCTCCTAGGGGACCCCCGGGGGGCCGGTAAGGAACAGGTATTTGGCACTCTTAAGGTGCGCCGCCGCATACCGGGCCCGCCTGGCCGGTCAGGGGCCAGTCCTGGATTGCGGCGAATAGGGCAGGAGGTTGGCCGCCGGTCATGAACATCGTCGTTTGCGTCAAGCAGGTGCCGGACACGTGGGCTGAACGGACCCTGAGGCCCGAGGACTCGCGCCTGGACCGGGCGTCGGTTGACGGGGTCATCAACGAACTCGACGAGTACGCGATCGAGGAAGGGCTGCGCCTGGCCGAGGCGCACGGTGGTGAGGTCACCATCCTCACCATGGGCCCGGACAAGGCCAGCGAGTCGATCCGCAAGGCGCTGTCCATGGGGGCGGACAAGGCCGTGCACGTCCTCGACGACGGCCTGGCCGGCTCGGACGCGCTGCAGACCTCCGCGGCGCTGGCCAAGGCACTCGGCCGGACCGGGTTCGACCTGGTCATCCTGGGCTCGGAATCGACCGACGCGCGGATGGGCGTGCTCGCGGCCATGCTGGCTGAGCGGCTCGGCGTGCCCCAGGTATCCCGGGCCAACAAGGTCGAGGTGGACGGGACCCAGCTGCGGGTGAACCGGGAGACCGAGGAAGGCTACGAGAAGATCGAGGCCAGCCTGCCCGCCGTGATCAGCGTCGTGGAGAAGATCAACGAGCCCCGGTACCCGTCGTTCAAGGGCATCATGGCGGCCAAGAAGAAGCCGGTGGACACGCTCAGCCTGGCCGATCTGGGCCTCGACCCCGGTGAAGCTGGCCTGGCCAGCGCGGCCACCGAAGTGGTGAGCTTCGCCAAGCGACCCCCGCGGCAGGCAGGCACGATCGTCAAGGACGACGGCGACGGCGGCAGCAAGGCGGCCGAGTTCCTCGCCGCGCAGAAGTTCATCTGAGGACGGAAGGCCACCGATGACGGAGATCCTGGTTCTCGCCGAACACGATGACGGGACGGTCCGGAAGGTCACCAGCGAGCTGCTCACCCTGGCCCGCCAGTTCGGCGAGCCGTCGGCGGTGTGGATCGGCGCCGGCGCCGAGGCAGGGCGGGAACGGCTGGCCGAGTTCGGCGCGGTCAAGGTGTACGTCGCCGAGGGCGGCGATGTTGAGGATTACGTGGTCGCCCCTACCGCCGAGGTGCTGGCCGGGCTGGTCGGGCGGCAGGCCCCGGCGGCCGTGCTCATCGCCGCCACCGGCGAGGGCAAGGAGGTGGCGGGCCGGGCTGCGGTCAAGACCGGCTCCGGCGTGATCACCGACGCGGTGGAGTTGACCGCCGGGGATGACGGCGGGCTGGTCGCCGAGCAGTCCATCTTCGGCGGCGCGATCATCGTCAAGTCCCGGGTGCGCACCGGCACGCCGATCATCGCGGTCCGGCCCAACTCGGTGGAGGCCGTGCCCGCCCCGGCCGCGGCCGGGATCGAGCGGCCGGGGTCGAGCTGACCGAGGCGGCGAAGGCGGTCCGGATCACCGAGCGGGTGACCGCCGAGCGCGGCGAGCGGCCGGAGCTCACCGATGCGGGCATCGTGGTCTCCGGCGGCCGCGGCGTCGGCAACGCGGACAACTTCGCCTTGATCGAGAAGCTGGCGGACTCCCTCGGCGCGGCCGTGGGCGCGTCGCGGGCCGCGACCGACGCCGGCTGGTACCCGCACCAGTTCCAGGTGGGCCAGACCGGGAAGACAGTCTCGCCGCAGCTGTACCTGGCGGTGGGCATCTCCGGGGCGATCCAGCACCGGGCCGGCATGCAGACCTCCAAGACCATCATGGTGATCAACAAGGACCCCGAGGCACCGATCTTCGAGCTCGCCGACTTCGGCGTGGTCGGCGACCTGTTCTCGGTGGTGCCGCAGCTGACCGAGGAGGTCGAACGGCGCTCGGCGAGCTAGCGGCGAACCCGCAGCCACCTGGCCCTGGCCCCGGAACACGCCTGCGGCGTGCTCAGGGACCGGATCGCCCACTAGGCTGAAATCCGTCATGGGGTACATCGACTACGCGGCCGAGCGCCCGCGGCCGGCGGAGGACTGCGTGGTCTACCTGGACCACGCGGCGACGACGCCGATGCTGCCTGAGGCGCTCGCCGCGATGACAGACGAGCTGGGCCGGCTGGGGAACCCGTCGTCGCTGCACAACGCCGGGCGCCGGGCCCGGCGCGTGGTCGAGGAATCGCGGGAGCAGATCGCCGAGGTGTTCGGCGCCCGGCCCAGCGAGGTGATCTTCACCAGCGGTGGCACGGAGGCCGACAACCTGGCGGTCAAGGGCCTGTACTGGGCCCGTCGCGCGGCGGCTGCGGGCCGGTCAGGTCAGCCGCCCCGCCGGGTGCTGGCCACCGCGATCGAGCATCACGCGGTGCTGGATTCGGTGCACTGGCTGGCCGGGCACGAGGACGCCGAGGAGCACTGGCTGCCGGTGGACGGGGCCGGGGTGCTCCAGCCCGCCGCGCTGGCCCAGGCCATCGGCCCCGGCCCGGACGAGGTCGCCCTGGTCACGGTGATGTGGGCGAACAACGAGGTGGGCGTGGTGCAGCCGGTCGCGGAGCTCGCCGCGCTGGCCCGGGAGCACGGCATCCCGTTCCACACCGACGCGGTCCAGGCGGCCGGCCAGCTTCCGGTTCACTTCGCGGCCAGCGGCGCGGACGCGATGACCATCACCGGGCACAAATTCGGCGGCCCGGTGGGCGCGGGCGCGCTGCTGCTGGCCCGCGGGGTCCAGCCCGTCCCGGTGCTGCACGGCGGCGGCCAGGAGAGCGAGGTGCGGTCCGGCACGCTGGACGCCCCCGCGATCCGGGCCTTCGCGGTCGCGGCGGCGGTCATGGCCAGCCGCCGGGATGACGAGGCCGCCCGGCTGGCCAAGCTCCGCGACGACCTGATCGCGCAGGTGCTCGCGGCCGTGCCGGACGCCATCCTCAACGGCCCGCCCGCCGGACCGGGCCGCCTGCCCGGCAACGCGCATTTCTCGTTCCCGGGCTGTGAGGGCGACGCGCTGCTGATGCTGCTCGACGCCAAGGGCATCGCCTGCTCGACCGGCTCCGCGTGCACCGCCGGCGTGGCCCAGCCCAGTCACGTGCTGCTCGCCATGGGCGCGGACGAGGCCAGATCCCGGGGCTCGCTGCGCTTCTCGCTGGGCCACACCTCCACGCAGGAGGACGTGGACGCGCTCGGCGCGGCCATCGGCGAGGCCGTGCAGCGGGCCCGCCGCGCCGCCCGCTGAGCTCCGCACGGGCCGGGCTTCAATCTTTCCGCAACGAACCGCGCACGTGGCCGGTCCCCCGGGCCACCGGATCCGGGCCGCACCGCAACTCCGCTGAACCTGCGCGAAAGGTTTCCCCCTCAGCCGGACATGTACCAGTCGATGGCATGACCGAGCATGAGGAGCCGCGGGTGACTGGCCCTGAAGACCGCCAGCGTGACCGGGAGCGCCGGTTCGCGGCGCTCTACCAGGAGCACTACCGCCCCATCCTGGCCTACGCGGTGCGCCGGGCCGGGCCGGCGGAGGACGCCGCCGACGTCGTCGCGGACGTGTTCACCACCGCCTGGCGGCGGATCGACCAGGTGCCCGCCGCCCCGGCGGACCGGCTCTGGCTGTACGGGGTGGCCCAGCGGGTAATCGCCGGGCGCCGCCGGTCGGCCCGGCGCCTGAGCCGCCTGACCGCCCGGCTCCGGGCGGATGAGCCAGCGGCGGTGCAGCCGGGCCTGCGGGACGCGGCGGCCGACCGGCTGCTCGCCGCCCTGGACCGGCTGCCTGGCCGGGGAGCGTGAAGCGCTGCAGCTAGTGCTCTGGGAACAGCTGTCCCACGCCGAGGCGGCCCAGGTGCTCGGCTGCTCGGCCAACGCGGTCGCGATCCGGGTGCACCGGGCCAGGAACCGGCTGCGCGGCGACCTGTCCGGCGCCGGGACCGTCCCCGGGCCAGCCGCCACCCGGGCCAGGATGAGCAGGAGCTGAGCATGGACCTCGACCTGATGGTGGCGGAGGCCGACCCGGCCCGCCACGCGGACCTGCCGGGCCCGGACTCTCCCGGGGCCGCCCGCCTGTACCGCGAGATCACCGCACCCGGCTCACGGGATAGCGACATCACCGCGCCTGGGCCGCGGGGCCGCCGGGTGCGCCGCCCCGGCTCGCGGGGCCGCCGGGTGCGCCGCCCCGGCTCGCGGGGCCGCCGGGTGCGCCGCCCCGGCTCGCGGGGCCGCCGGGTGCGCGGCCCCGCCCTGGCGGTGGCCGCCGTGCCTGGTGGCTGCGGCCGCCGCGGCCGCCCTGGTCAGCACCGGCCTGGCGGGCGGCCCAGGTAGCAGCGGCCCGGGCCGGGGTCCCAGCGGCCCGCGGACGGCAGCCGTGATCCTCGACGCGGCGGCGGTCGCCGCGGGCCGCGGCGCGGGCGCGGGCCTGCCACCCGGGCCCGGCCAGTACCTCTACGTCCAGGAAATCGACGTCAAAGGGCTCAGCGGCACCCCCACGCGGGCCTGCCCGCAGGCTCCCATGAGGGTCCGCGCCTGGGTGGCGGCGGACGGCTCGGGACGCCAGGCCGGGGAGTTCCCGGCCCGGTGCGCGCGCTTCGGCTTCGACCAGACCTACCCCCGGGGTGGCCTGCCCTGGTGGCTGTACGGGGTCGTCCGGGCGGGCACGCTTCCCACCAGGGCGGGGGCGCTGGAGAAGGCGATCGTGACGCGGTTCGAGGGCGGTCATTCCCGGCCTGGCGCCACGTTCGTGTACGCGGCCACGTTCCTGAACGCGGGCTCCAGCGCGGCGCTGCGCGCGGCGCTCTACCGGGTGATCGAGTCGCTGCCGGGCGTGCAGGACCTGGGCCCGGCCACGGACCGGCTGGGGCGTCACGGCCAGGCCGTCGGGCTGGTCACCGGCGGGACCCGGGAGGTGCTCATCTTCGACCCGGCCACCACGGTGGTCCTGGAGCGGGAGATGGTGGCGGTCGCGCCCCGGCAGGCCGGGAACAACATGCTGCCCGCCGGGACGGTCATGCAGTACACGGAGTACCTCCGGGCGGGCGTGGTCGGCTCGGACACCGCGATCCCGCCGCCCGCCAGGACCGGCTGACGGGCCGGCCGGTCATCGCCTGCCGCGGCCCCTCGGGGGCGGCCGCGGCAGGCGATCACGTGGCCGGAGTCCGCCCGGCGGCGCGTAGGCTCGGTAGACGATGAACCGTCTTCGCGTGCTGGCCGCCATGTCCGGCGGAGTGGACTCCGCCGTGGCCGCCGCCCGTGCCGCCGACGCCGGTCACGACGTGACCGGCGTCCATCTCGCGCTGTCCTCGAACCCCCAGTCCTACCGCTCCGGTGCGCGGGGTTGCTGCACGGTGGAGGACGCCCGCGATGCCCGCCGGGCTGCGGACGTAATCGGGATCCCGTTCTATGTGTGGGACATGGCCGAGCGGTTCGACCGTGACGTGGTGGCGGACTTCGTGGCGGAGTACGCGGCCGGCCGCACGCCCAACCCCTGCCTGCGCTGCAACGAGAAGATCAAGTTCGCGGCGGTCCTCGACCGGGCTCTCGCGCTGGGGTTCGACGCGGTCTGCACCGGCCATCACGCCCGGCTCCGCGGCGGCCGCCTGGTCCGCAGCGTGGACCAGGGCAAAGACCAGTCGTACGTGCTGGCCGTGCTCAACCGCGAGCAGCTGGGCCGGGCCATGTTCCCCCTCGGCTCCTCGACCAAGGCCGAGGTACGCGCGGAAGCCGCGGCCCGGGGGATGGCGGTGGCCAGCAAGCCGGACAGCCACGACGTCTGCTTCATCCCGGACGGGGACACCCGGTCGTTCCTCGCCGGCCGGCTGGGCGACGCACCGGGGCCCATCGTGACCGAGGACGGGACGCCGGTCGGCACGCACGACGGCGCGTTCGGCTTCACGGTCGGCCAGCGCAGGGGGCTGCGGGTCGGGGTGCCGGCCGGGGACGGGCGGCCCCGCTACGTGCTGGACATCGAGCCGGTGTCCCGGACCGTGACCGTCGGGCCGCGCGAGTCGCTGGATGTGCGGGAGATCCTGGCGCAGCGGCCGGTGTGGAGCGGGTGCGAGCCGCTGCGCGAACCGCGGGAGTGCCTGGTCCAGCTGCGGGCCCATGGCGAGGTGCACCGGGCTACCGTGTCGCCGGCCGCCGGGGACACGCTCCGGATCACGCTGCACGAGCCGGCCCGGGGCGTGGCCCGGGGCCAGGCCGCCGTCCTGTACGACGGCGACACGGTGCTGGGCAGCGGCACGATCAGCGGCACCCGCGCCGGGGCGCCCGCCGCCGGATCCATCCGCTGACCTCGGCGGGATCCGCCCGCTGACCTCGGCGGAATCGTCCGGGGGACCCGCCGAAGTCTCACCCGTCGCAAGCCGGCACTCCCGGCTCACGCCTCACGCAAATCTTGCGTCCCAAATGTGACCATAAGTGCGCATGATGACCGTGATCACGGGAACCATGGCCGAATCGTGTCAGCACTGCTTCATTGCGGCGCGGAGGCTAGCAAATGTTCCCCGAAAGTGCATCCCTTGTTACGGGTGGGGAAAGCCTCTAGCGTTGCTAATCAACGGCGGGGGTGACGGGTGCAAAGAGGCATCGGGCCGCGGGAGGCACCATGATGGATGGCAGTGATCGCCAGGCCAGTTCACCGGAGGCACGCTCGGAGCCGAAACCCAAACGCCGGGCCCGGCCCCGTTTCCGGGTGCTGGCCGCTGCGGGAGGGGGGGCCGTCCTGGTCTCCGCGGTCCTCGCCGCCTGCGGGACCAGCAACGCCAGCACCGGCCCGGTCACGCTGAACTTCTATAACTTCCCGGACCCGTCCGGTGCGGTCCAGACGGCGGCGGACAACTGCAGCGCGGCGAGCCACGGGCGCTACAAGATCGTCTACCAGAAGCTGCAGAACGCCGCCGACCAGCAGCGGCTGCAGATGGCGCGGCGGCTGGCCGCCCACGACTCCTCCATGGACATCCTCGGCCTCGACGTCACCTGGGAGGCTGAGTTCGCCCAGGCCGGCTGGATCCGGCCGTGGACCGGCACGCTCAAGCAGCAGGCCATCAAGGGCACCCTGGCCGGGCCGCTGAAGACCGCGACCTGGCGTGGCCAGCTGGTCGCGGTGCCCTACAACAGCAACACCCAGCTGCTCTGGTACCGGTCGGACCTGGTGAAGAAGCCACCGGCCACCTGGTCGCAGATGTTCGCCGACGCCCAGGCGCTGGCCAAGCAGGGCAAGCCGCACCTGATCGAGATCCAGGGTGCGCAGTACGAGGGCACGGTCGTCTGGTTCAACACGCTGGTGGCCAGCGCGGGCGGCAGCATCCTGAACCCCACCTCGACCCAGGCCCAGCTCGGGGCGCCCGCGGTCAGGGCGCTGACGATCATGAAGACGCTGGCCAGCTCATCGTCGGCCGACCCGTCGCTCGGCGTGCAGATGGAGGACCAGAACCGGCTGGCCATGGAGGCGGGCACGGCCGCGTTCGAGCTGAACTACCCCTACGTCTATCCGTCGATGAAGGCCGACAACCCCAAGCTGTTCAAGGTCTTCAAGTGGGCGCCGTACCCGAGCGTCACCCCGGGCACCCGGGCCAAGGTGACGATCGGCGGCATCGACCTGGCGGTCAGCTCCTACTCCCCGCACCCGCAGCAAGCCTTCCAGGCGGCGCTGTGCCTGCGCAACGCCGACAACCAGCTGATCGCCGCGGTCAAGGGCGGGCTGCCGCCCACCCTGGCCAGCGTCTACAGCAACCCGAAGATGCAGGGCCCCTACCCGTTCCGCCAGCTGATCCTGCAGCAGGTCAACAACGGGTCCGTGCGGCCCAAGACCCCGCTCTACCAGGTCGTGTCGGTGGCGATCTCGCACCAGGTCTCGCCACCCAGCTCGATCAACCCGGTGAGCACCGAGCAGAACATGAGAACGCAGATCAACAACGCCCTGACCGGAAAGGGGCTGACTCCGTGAGCGCCCCGCGCACGCCCAGAGAGGTGGAGACATGACCACCGTCACTCCTCCGGTTACCGCCCAGGAACCCGCCGCCGGGCGCCACGGTCGGCCCCGGCTGTCCGAAGGGGCCCGCGCGGAACGGCGGCTGGGCTGGCTGCTGTGCGCGCCCGCGGTGATCGTCATGGTCGCGGTGACCGCCTACCCGATCGGCTACGCGATCTTCCTGTCGCTCGAGCGCTACATCATGTCGTCACCGCAGCTCACCAAGTTCGTCGGGCTGAGCAACTACGGGGCCGTGCTCAGCTCCCCGTTCTGGTGGCACGCGCTGGTGGTGACCATCATCATCACGGTGGTGTCGGTGGCCATCGAGTTCGTGCTCGGCATGGCGCTGGCGCTGCTGATGTACCGGACGATCTGGGGGAAGGGCGGGGTCCGCACCCTGATCCTGATCCCCTACGGGATCGTGACCGTGGCCGCCGCGTTCAGCTGGCTGTACGCCTGGACACCGAGCACCGGGTACCTGTCCGCGGCGTTCGGGAACGCGGCCCCGCTGACTTCCACGACCCAGGCGATCGGTGTCATCATCCTGGCCGAGATCTGGAAGACCACGGCGTTCATGGCGCTGCTGCTGATGGCCGGGCTGTCGCTGGTGCCCGAGGACCTGCTCAAGGCGGCCAAGGTGGACGGGGCGACCGCCTGGCAGCGGTTCACCCGGGTGATGCTGCCGCTGATGAAGCCCGCGATCCTGGTGGCGCTGCTGTTCCGGACGCTCGACGCGTTCCGGATCTTCGACAACATCTACATCCTCACCCAGGGCAACAACGGCACCGGGTCGGTGTCGATGCTGACCTACGACAACCTGTTCACCGGACTGAACCTGGGCATCGGCTCGGCGCTGTCCGTCCTGATCCTGATCTGCGTGGCGATCATCGCGGTCGTGTTCATCAAGATCTTCGGCGCCGCCGCTCCCGGGACGGACCTACGGCGATGATGTCGGCTACGCGAGCAACGGAGGTGCCACGCTGATGGCCACGACGACACCGGCGAAGGTCGGGTGGAGTGTCGCGAACATCGTCACGATCGTGCTCGTGCTGATCCCGCTGGTGTGGATCATCTCCCTGTCGTTCAAGACGACCGCCTCGATCACCGATCCGACCTACTTCCCCGTCAAATGGACGTGGTCCAACTACTCCGGGATCCTGACCACCTCCACCTTCCTGCGGCCGCTGCTGAACTCGATCGGCATCGGGCTGATCGCCACGTTCATCGCGGTCGTGCTGGCCTCGATGGCGGCGTACGCGGTGGCCCGGCTGAACTTCCCGGGGAAGACCGTGCTGATCGGCCTGTCGCTGCTGATCGCGATGTTCCCGGCGATCGCGCTGGCCACCCCGCTGTTCAACATCGAGCGGATCCTGGGCCTGTTCGATACCTGGCCGGGGCTGATCATCCCGTACGTGGCGACCGGCCTGCCGCTCGGCATCTACACGCTGTCCGCGTTCTTCCGGGAGATCCCGTGGGAGCTGGAGAAGGCGGCCAAGGTGGACGGGGCCACCCCGTTCCAGGCCTTCACGCGGGTCATCGCGCCGCTGGCCGCGCCGGGCATGGTCACCACCGCCATCCTGGTCTTCCTGTTCTGCTGGAACGAGTTCCTGTTCGCGATCACGCTGACCGCGACGCTCAATGCCCGCACCGCGCCGGCGGCGCTCTCGTTCTTCACCGGGAACTCGCAGTTCGCGGTGCCGACCGGGTCGATCTCCGCGGCGGCGGTGGTCATCACCATTCCCATCATCATCTTCGTGCTGTTCTTCCAGCGCCGGATCGTGGCCGGACTGACCTCCGGCGCGGTCAAGGGCTGAGTGAAAGGGGCTATGCAGTGGCCGAGATAATCCTGGAACACGTCACCAAGCGCTTCCCCGACGGTGCGCTCGCGGTTGACGACTTCAACATAGACATCGCGGACGGCGAGTTCGTCATCCTGGTCGGGCCGTCCGGCTGCGGCAAGTCCACGACGCTGAACATGATCGCGGGCCTGGAGGACATCACCGAGGGTGAGCTGCGCATCGCCGGCAAGGTCGTCAACGACAAGGCGCCCAAGGACCGGGACATCGCGATGGTGTTCCAGAGCTATGCGCTGTACCCGCACATGACGGTCCGGGAGAACATGGGCTTCGCGCTGAAGCTGGCCAAGACCCCGCAGAACGTCATCAACGAGAAGGTCGAGGAGGCCGCGCGGATCCTGGACCTGACCCAGCACCTGGACCGCAAGCCGGCCAACCTGTCCGGCGGTCAGCGGCAGCGGGTCGCGATGGGCCGGGCCATCGTCCGTGACCCGTCCGTGTTCCTGATGGACGAGCCGCTGTCCAACCTGGACGCGAAGCTGCGCGTGCAGATGCGCACCGAGGTGTCCCGGATCCAGCGGCGGCTCGGCACCACCATGGTCTATGTGACCCACGACCAGACCGAGGCCATGACGCTCGGCGACCGGGTGGCGGTCATGCGCAGTGGCCTCCTTCAGCAGGTGGCGTCGCCGCAGGAACTCTACGACCGGCCCGCCAACCTGTTCGTGGCCGGCTTCATCGGCTCGCCCGCGATGAACTTCATGTCGGGCACGCTCGAGGAAGGCCACCTGCGCACCGGCCTCGGGGACATCGAGCTGTCCGGCCGGCTCCAGCAGAGCCTGGCGGGCTCCTCGTCCGGGCGGGACGTGATCGTCGGTATCCGGCCGGAGAACTTCGAGGATGCCACGATGGTGTCCAGCGAGAACCGGCACAACGGGGTCACGTTCCAGGCCACCGTGGACGTCATCGAGTCCCTGGGCTCGGAGAAGTACGTCTACTTCACCCAGGATCTGGGCTTGGTGGACTCGAAGGAACTCGCCGAGCTGGCCCGCGATTCCGGCCGTGCGGACACCGGTGACAGCAGCGAGACCGTGGTAGCCCGGCTCGACCCGGCCACCACGATCTCCGAGGGCAGCGCCGCCCAGCTCTGGGTGGACACCCGGGCGCTGCATGTCTTCGACCCGGCCACCGGGGAGAACCTGACCCTGGGCGACTCCGGCACGCGCGGGGCGTCGGGCCCTGCGGACACGGGGGGCGGCGCGCCGGCCCAGGCCGAGCCGACGGCGGCCGGGCAGGACTCCGGCTCGCCCGCCGCACCGCAGGCGTAACCGGCCGTCGCGCCAGCCAGCGGCTGCGCCGCCGCATCTAGTCCGCGGCGGCGCCGCCGTCCTGGTCTGCCGCGATGCTGGCGTCCTGGTCCGCGCCGCCGCCGCCGTCCTGGTCTGCTGGGTCCTGGTCTGCTGCGGTGCCGGCGTCCTGGCCGGGCGCGGTGCCGTCCTTGTGCGGCGACACCGCCACGGCGCCTGAGCCGCGGATACGCCAGCGGGGGGCCCGGAATTGCCGCTGGAGTTCCTCGATGACCTCGTCGTTCCACTCGTGGGTGCGGATCAGCCGGTAGCGCTCCCGGGCGATGGTCAGGTACGCGTCGGCGTCGGTGCCCGAGCCGACCAGGTCCGCGGCGTGCAGCAGGCGCACCACCGGGGTGAACTCCTCGGTGAACCAG
This sequence comes from uncultured Actinomycetes bacterium, assembly GCA_963720645.1. GTDB lineage: Bacteria > Actinomycetota > Actinomycetes > Streptosporangiales > Streptosporangiaceae > RYN-230. Next base: position 173,958 of record CAVRFX010000008.1, read on the forward strand.
CGGCGGGACACCTCGCCCCGGTCGTAGAACTTGTGCTCGTGCTGCATCAGCCGGAAACCCCAGGCCTCCACGGCCTCGCCGAGTTCCGCGTAGCCCCAGGGATCGGAGAAAGTGATCTTGGCGTAGGCCTGCGGGCTCAGCTTGACCCGGGAGCGGAACAGCCGCTCGTAGTTCTTGAACAGCAGGTCGCCGCGGCGGCGGATGCCCCGGGCGGGCACCGCGGTGAGGATCTCGGTCACGTAGGCGTCGATCGTCTTCTGCCCCATGGCCAGCGCGATCGAGACCCGGTGATGCCCGTCGGAGACGAAGTGCAGGTTGCCGACGCGGTAGACGTCGATAGGCGGGATCGACTCACCGCGGCGCTGGGCCAGGGCCAGCCGCTCCCAGCGTTCCCGGACCCGGCTGGAGGTGGGCCGGAACCGGCGGTCGAAGTCCCGGGTGGAGTCGACGGTGCCCACCACGGTGTCGAGCTTGATCACCTGCAGGCCCAGCTTGCGCTCGCCGGTCATCCCCAGCGCGGCCACCACCTCGTCGAACGGCAGGATGAGGTTGACGTCGTCCGGTTCCCGGCGCAGTCGCTGGGATAGCCGGGCCAGCACCTGCCGCCGCCGGGCGCGCTGGAAGTCGTTCTCCACGTCGGCCCGGGGGAACCCCGTGTCAGCGGGCATCGCGGTCGCCACCATCATGGTCACGAGCACCGTGGTGGCCGAGCCGGGTGGAACCAGCCCGGGTGTAGCCGGCCCGGGTGGAACCAGCCCCGTTCAAGCCCGCACTGTTGTGGCTCGCACTGTTGTGGCCAGCCCGGTTATAACCGGCACTGTGGTGCCCGGTCACGTCGGTGACCCGGCCCGTCGCGGGCTCGAGGTCGAAGAGCTGCCATCCGGTCACGTTCCGGACCAGCGTGCGGCCAAGCCAGTGGTCCCGGCCGCCGGCCGGATCCGGGTCCACGTGCCCATGCAGCAGCAGGGGCGGTTGCACTCGCCCGGCGAGGACGTTGAGGGCGGGAAAGCCCTGGTGCACCGGATCCGCCCCGTCACCCACGCCGCGCGGCGCGGAGTGGGTCAGCAGCACGTCCAGCCGGTGTGAACGCCCGCGGCGCGGCCCGCCGCGAAGCTGGCCCAGGGTCATCCCGTGCCGCCGGATCCGGCCGGCCAGCCGCCGGGCCCGGCGGGCCTGCTGCCGGTCGCTGTACTGGTTCGGCCCGGGGCGGTAGCGGCGGGAGCCGCCCAGGCCGGCGATCCGAAGGCCGGCCACGTCCACGACCTGGCCATCCGCGCTGACCGCCCCGTCGGGCCACGGCGGCCGGGCCGGGAGCCCGGCCCGCAGGGTCAGGCCGGCCCGGCTGAGGTGGTACCCGGACAGGTCAGGGTCGTGATTGCCGGGCACGAAGACCAGCGGCACGTCGAGTGCGTTCATCAGGTAGCCCAGGTACTCGAACGGCAGGTCGCCGCAGGCCAGGATGAGGCCGGCGCCGCGCGCCGGGCCGACGTCGGCCCACAGGCCTTCCTCGACCACGTCGGAGACAGCCAGGACGCGCACCACAGGGAAATCGTACGCTGTGGCCCGGTTCCCGCCGACGGATCAGCGCGACGCAGTTTCCCTGACGTCCAGGCCGTGGCGGCGCAGCGCGGCCTCGGCGCGGTAGATGTCGGCCTGCGGGACCTGGTCACCGGGGGGCAGCGGGGCGACGTCGAGCCGTTCGCACGCGACCCGCATCAGGTCCAGGTAAGCGCCGCGGAGCGCGCGCAGCCGCATGCCCTTGGCGGGCACGTCGCTGCGGGTCTCGGTGGCCTCCAGCTCGGCGCGCAGCCGCCGCATCCGGGCGGCCAGCCGCTCGATCGGCTCGACCATGACCGGGAGCGGGCTGGGATGCTTCCGCGAGCGGCGCTCCGCCGCCCAGCGGAACGCGCGGATGCTGCCCAGCACCGCGTACCCCAGGGCTGTGGGGAGGAGGATCACGAAGATCAGCTCGATGGCCGGGCTCACCCCCTCAGTCTCGGTCACGGCCCCAGGGCCTGGCAAGGGCCGGGGGAGGTCAAGGCGGCGCCGGCCTCCGGCCGGAGGCCGGCGTGCGCACAGGAGGCGTGCGGACAGGAGGCGTGCGGACAGGAGGCCGGCGTGTGGACAGGAGGCTGGCGGGTACGGACGAGCCGGCGGGCGGGCGGCAGGCCGGCCGCGGATGCAAATCGGCGGCCTCCGCGTTCTGCCAAGGGGAGTCTCGTGCTCGCCTGCCCCAGCCGACTACACCGCCCGGGAGAACGATGGACACGCCAGGGACCCAGCCCCGCTGGTGGCACGGAGCCACCCTGTACCAGATTTACGTCAGGTCCTGGCAGGACACCAACGACGACGGCTACGGGGATCTCAACGGCGTCACCGCGCATCTGGACTACCTGTCCTGGCTCGGGGTGGACGGCATCTGGCTGTCCCCGACCATGCCGTCACCCGACGATGACTGGGGCTACGACGTCTCGGACTACATGGGCGTCCACCCGGAGCTGGGCACGCTCGCCGACCTGGACCGGCTGATCGCCAAGGCCGGCCAGCGGGACCTGCGGGTCCTGCTCGACCTGGTGCCGAACCACACCAGCGACGCGCACCCCTGGTTCGTCGAGGCGGTCACCGACCCCCGCTCGCCGCACCGGGAGTTCTACGTCTGGGCCGACCCGGCCCCCGACGGGGGCCCGCCGAACAACTGGCTGGCCGCGACCGGCGCGACGGCCTGGACCCTGGACGAGGCCAGCGGCCAGTACTACCTGCACAACTTCCTGCCCAGCCAGCCCGACCTGAACTGGTGGAACCCGGCCGTGCACCAGGCGTTCGGTGACATCCTGCGGTTCTGGTTCGACCGCGGCGTGGCCGGCTTCCGGATCGACGTCGCCCAGGGGCTCTACAAGGACGCCCAGCTGCGCGACGATCCGCCGTCCCCGAGGGGGAGCTGGTCCGCGGCCGGTTCGGCCTGGCCCAGGTGTACAGCGCGAACCGGCCGGAGTCGCACGGAGTGTTCCGGGACTGGCGGAAGATCGCCGAGAGCTACCCGGTGCCCCGGGTGCTGCTCGGCGAGACGTGGGTCGGCAACCTGGATGCGCTGGCGGCCTTCCACGGCCAGGGGGATGAGCTGCAGCTCACCTTCAACTTCCCGTTCATCTTCTCCCCGTTCACCGCGGCCGCCCTGTCCAGCGTCGTGGCCGAGTCCCTGGAGAAGCTGCCCGCCGGGGAGTGCCCGGTCTGGACCGCGTCCAACCACGACATCAGCCGGTTCCCCAGCCGCTGGTGCGCCGGGGACGAGCGCCGTACCCGGCTGGGCCTGCTGGTGCTGGCCACCCTGCCCGGCGCGCTCGTCCTGTACTACGGCGACGAGCTGGGCATGACGGACGTCGACGTCCCGGCCGGGCTGGTCCGCGACAAGATGAGGGCGGAAGCCGGAGCCCGGGAGAGCCGGGACCGGGCCCGGACCCCGATGCGCTGGGACTCCTCACCGTCCGGGGGGTTCACGGGCGACCACGTGGCGCCCTGGCTGCCGTACGGGGACCCGCGAGCGGTTCCGTTGCGGAGATGCAAGCCCAGCCATCTTCCATCCTGCACCTGTGCCGCGATCTGCTGGCGCTGCGGCGCAGAGAATTCGCGGGCCTGCTGGCCAGCTATGAGCAGCGGCCGGCCCCCCGCGGGGTGTGGGCCTACCGGACCGGGGACCTGGCGGTGGCGGCCAACTTCAGCGGCGAGCCGGCCACCCTGGACGGCCCGCCGGGCGCGGTGCTGATCAGCACCGGCGAGGGCGCGCTGGACGGGCTGGTGCTGCAGCCCTGGGCCGGGGTGATCGCCCGCTCGGCGGGGTGACGGCCGGGCGCCGGGTCAGGAGCGGGGTGCCGGGCCAGGACCGGGCGCCGGGTCAGGGACCGGACGTCGGCGGCGGGCTGGAGCTGCTCACGCCCGGAGTGCTGCTCACGGTGGCGCTCGGCGTGGCCGACGGGGTCGCCACCGCGGACGAGCCGGGCAGGTGCGGCGAGTTCAGCGCCGCCTGGTCGGCGAGCGCGATGGCCAGCTGGCCCATGGCCGTGGGGTGGAACGGGGCCGGGTCCCCGAGTCCCTGCACGTAGGGCTGGGTGGTACACAGCTGGTGCCCGGTGAAGTCCGGCTTGACCGAGGTGAAGCCGAACTCGGCGGCCCCCTTGGCCAGCACGGCGTTCAGCGTGGCCAGCCGCGAGCCGAGCGTGCGCATCTTGGCGGCGGTCAGGCCGACCCGGCTCAGGCAGTTCAGCTGCAGGTCAAACGGGTTGTAGTAGCGATTGATGATGACCTGGGGGTGGCTGGGCAGGGCCGCGAGCTCGTCGAGCAGCTGCAGGTAGTTCTTGCTGAACGAGTGCAGCTGCTGCTGGAAGTAGGCGGTCGTGGCCTTGTCGTTGCAGGTCTTGGCGACGGCGCAGAGCCGCAGCATGGCCGACCAGTCCAGGTCGTCGGCGCCCACGCTGACGATGATGGCGGACGCGTGGGTGGCCCGCTGCGCGGCGTCGATCTGGGCCGGCTCGGTCTCGCCGCCGCGGCCTTCCGGGCCGAGGAGACCCTGGCCGATCGTGGCGCTGTTGCAGGCCAGGTTCATCACCTGCCAGCCGTTGGAGCGGGCCAGGTCCTCGGCGTAGGAATCGGTGCTCCGCCCGCAGGCCTGGTCGGCGCGGGACGCGTCGCGGACGGCGGGCAGCCCGGCCCCGGCCGCCGTGGAGTCGCCGATCACCACCAGCCGGACCCCGGGCGGCACCGGGACCCCCTTCCTGGCGTCGGTGACCCTCGGCTCGCTGCCGACCAGCTGGCTGAGCGACCGGACCTGGCGCAGCGTCGAGGGTGCAGTGTAGGCGGTCAGCATGATCGCGCCCAGGTTGATGACCTCGGTCAGCACCAGGCCGCCGGCCAGGAGTTTCAGCGTCGTTTGGTGGGGCACGCGGCGCCAGCCGGCCAGGGCGCCGAGCAGGAGGAGCGAGCCGACCGCGGTAAGCCCGATCTCCCACCCGAAGTAGTGCAGCCAGCCGCTGGCCAGCCGGTCACCCAGGATCCGCTCGGCACCCGCCGGGCCCGCGCCCTGGACGAAGTTGGTCAGCTCGCTGTTGATCGTGATCTGGGTCAGCTGGAGCCGGGGGCGGACCGGGCCGAGGAACGTCACGTGGGTGGGCAGGCTCTGGCCGAACAGGTCGACCTCGCCCGGGCCGGACAGGCTCAGGCTCGGCGCGGACGTGCCGACCTTGATGACCTGGCCCGCGACCGTGACGGTCTGCAGCGGAGTGACCTTGAGGGCCACCGCGATGGCGACGGCGGCGGTGACGAGGGCTGCGGCCAGCCAGATGGCCCAGCGGGTCCGGCGGCCGGGGCGTCGTGACCAGGGGCGCTGGGGCGTCGTTCCGTCAGGCTCGGCCGGTCCCTGGGGGGCCTGGTCCGGCGCTCCGGCGGCGCGCTGCCCGGGCCGCGTCATGAAGCGCTGTGACTGCGGCCGCAGGGGCTGCAGACCCAGCAGTGACCCGGCCTGGCTGCGCCCCGCCACGGGGGCAGCGAGCCTGCGTCCCGCCACGGGGGCAGCGAGCCTGCGTCCCGGCAGGGACCCAGGCCATCGCGCACGCCACCGATCATCGCCATAACTTCAACCGAAACTACCCGCTGCGCGGGCCTGCGACACGCCGCGGCCCGCCGCCCTGCTCGTGCCGTCACCGCCCGGGCCGCTCTTCGTGAAACAGCGGAGGCCACGGTTCCCTGAGATGCTTCGTGGGCTTCTGGAACAGGGCGCCCGAGGGGTAGTCAGGATCGGTGCACATGCCGCAGGACATGAACCCCCGGCGCTCGTAGTACGCGTGAAGTTCCTTGTTGGTGCGCCAGACGTCCACCCTGATCCACTGGGCTCCGTAGCCGCGCCGCGCGGCCAGGCCGGCCCAGTCGAGCAGCGCGGCGCCGAGCCGCTGGCCGGCGTGGTCACGGTCGACGACCAGGCGGCGGACGTAGACCGCCGGCTCGCGCTGGCGCCCGGCGGGCCAGATCGGGTAGTCATGCGGGTCGGCGGTGATCGTGGCCACGGCGATCCCGCTGTCGCGCAGGAGCCAGGTCTTCCCGGCGGTCAGGTCGCGGAGGATCCGGTTGCTCCGGTCTTCCTCGCTGCGCCAGGGCTGGGCCCACTGGTCGGTGTCCTTGGTGCGCCGTAGCCACTGGGCTGCCGCCTCGATGAGGCCGACGATGGCGTCGTGATCATTCTCGTCAGCGCGGCAGAGTTCCAGCGGTAAATAACCCACGCTTCCAAATCCTGCCCATAACCGAAGGACTTGGAACGGCCGCGGGCAGCCGCGCGCACCCGGCCGCGGAACCGGACAATTATTCCTTCGGGCGCTCCCGCCGCAGGTGCCGTGCTAGTTTTCATGCCCCGCTGTCGGCGCTGGCAGGCCGTCAAGCTAACGCAGCGCCGGCAGCGTGCTATGGCCGCGGCGGCATCCGTGAAGCAGAGATGCCGCTGGCCGTCAAACGCCCTACTCTTCAGCGTGGGTCGTAGTGCTCATAGCGGTACTGGAGCGACGGACGCCCGAAGCGCTTAGCCATGACACCTCCTCATTTCAGGATGGCGATGATTCCCGCCCGGGAGATCCCGGCCGGGACCAGGGCTTACGCCCTGCCCCGCCGCCGGTGCCGGGCACCGGCGGCGGAAGTTTGCTGGTGACTCCCGGTCCTGACGGGCTGTGAGCCCGCTGAGCCGTGAGCCTGCTGAGCAATGAGCTGCTGACCTGTGAGCCTGCGGAGCTGTCAGTCCTGGCGGGGCGCGGGGTTGGCGCCTCCGGCGGCGAAGGACTGGTCGCTGTCGGCGGCCGGTTCAGCCAGGACAGCGGAGGGCGGGGCGGCGATGCTCTCGGGAACCTGGCCGACGTTGACCGCGAACAGGTTCCGGTCGCCCGGGTAGACGCTGATCGTAAGCCTGACGGGTGCACCCTGCTCGTCGAATGCGGTGCGCCGCACCTCGATGACCGAGATACGGCCGTCGCCGGGGAGCCGGAAGAACCGGGACTCGATGCCGTGCGGGGCCCGGACCATGATCGTGTCCCGGTATCCCACCTGCTTGATGCCCAGGGTCTCCTCGAGGTAGGCGACGGTCCCCTCGGGGATGTCGCCCGCCTGGATCAGCCGGGTCGCGCCCCGCAGGACGAGGGACATCGGGTAGAAGGAGGTCTGGAGCGACCACGGCGTGCCGTCGATGGAGCGTTCCTGGTGCCGGCTGACAACCTGCTGGTCGGCCGCGATGTCGAGTTCCGCGACCATCTCGCTGGCCTCCTGGATCTCCACCCGCGGTGCGGTGGAACTCGGCTGGCGGAACAGCGCGGAGACCTCCTCCTTGTAGGTGCGTCCCTCGCCGCTGCTCGTCTCCGGGGTGCCGGTCAGCGTGGTCACGAACGGGACGATCTTCTCGACCACGAACGTGCCCTGGCCCGGCCGGGTCTCCACCAGGCCCCGGGTGATCAGCCATTTGATGGCGTCCCGGACGGTGTTGCGCGAGGCCTCATACCTCTCCCGGAGCTCCAGCTCCGTCGGGAGCTGGGCGCCTGGAGCGAGCATGCGGGCCTCGATCTGGTTCTGCAGATCCTCGGCGATCTGCCGGTACATGGGATCAGCCATGACACCTCCCAGAGATACCAACCAACCCCACCGTAGGGGTGAGTGGGCTGAAAAGGATCATACCTGTGGTCCGTGTCTTCAGAATCTTTGGAATACCTGAGGTTTAACGCCCTTGTGGGGGGTTATAGATCCGATAGCACCAAAGGTTGGGATGGCTAGGATCGCTTGATCCGTTGGTCTCAGTCTAGCAGTTGGACTGCTTGGGCGTACACGGATCAGGTGACTGTGTCCCAACACCCGCCTCACCCCGGCCACCCATACCGGAGATGAGGACAGCAGGGGGCGGCACCACCGCCGAGGGCCAGCAGTTAGGGGACCGCCATGGCCACCATCGTCTTCATCGGATTCGTGATCTTCATAGCCGGAGCCGCCGCCGGGGCGATCCTGCTGGTGAGCTGGGGAATCCGGCGGGAGGAGCGGAATTCTTCGCTGACCCGCCAGGCCCCGGGCCAGGTGAGCCTGGGCACCCGCCGGGTGACTGGCCTCTACGTCCGCCGCCGGACTGATCTCGCTCCTGTCCCCGCCCGGCGGGAGGACATGCTCGTCTAGGCAGCAGGGCCGGGCCGGCCGGGGCCGCGGGGACCCCGGCCGGCCCGTTCACGGGGGTATCCGCGCCGCACCATCCCGGGGGCATGGTGCGGCGCGGATCGCTGCCGGTATCCGGGCCGGCCGGCGGGCCCGCGTCCCGGGCCGGGCGGGCCCGCGTCCCGTACCGGCAGGTCAGCCGGATTGCCCAGCCGAACACTAAGCTGGCTAGGGTGCAAGATTCCGCAGCTCCTGCTCCTTATCCCTGGCCCCCGCAATCCGCCACGGGCGTGGGGTCGATGCCCGGCACCGATCCGCTCGCGGCTCTGCGGCTCATCCTCGATGAGCTCCCGGACCTGCCCAGCCTGGTCGAGCTCCCGGACCGCGGCGTTGGTGCGGACATGATCGGCCGGACCGCGGGGCTGCTGGTCGACCTGCCCGTGGACGTGACCACTCGGGGCTGGCGCCTGGCCGACCGCCCGGGCCGCGACCTGCGCCGCGCGCAGTCGCTGCTGGCCCGGGACCTGGATGCGCTGGAAGAGGCGGCCGACGGGTACCAGGGCGTGCTGAAGCTGCAGGTCTGCGGGCCGTGGACGATGGCGGCCCGCCTCGAGCTGGCGCGCAGCCAGGAGCCGGTGCTGGCCGACCCGGGTGCGGTCCGGGACCTGGCCGACTCGCTGGCCGAGGGGGTAGCCGCGCACGTGTCCTGGGTCGCGGCCCGGGTGCCCGGCGCGCGGCTGCTGCTGCAGGTGGATGAGCCCTCGCTGCCCACGGTGCTGGCCGGCGGGGTGCCGAGCGCCAGCGGCCTGAACCGGGTCCGGCCGGTGGAGGAGTCCGATGCGCTGGCGGGCCTGCGTCAGGTGCTCTCCGCCACCGCGGCCCCCACCGTCGTGCACTGCTGCGGGATGTCGGCCCCCCTTGGCATCATCAGGGGGGCGGGCGCGGACGCGGCGGGCATCGACCTCGGCGTGCTCCGCCGCGGGGAGGAAGAGGTGCTGGCGGAGGCGGTCGAGGCGGGCCTCGGGATCTTCGCGGGCGCCGTGCCCGCGACGCCGGTCCCGGGCACCATCGCGGCAGCATCCGGCAGGCCGGCTGCGGGCCAACGGCCCAGCAGCGGACGCTACTTCTCCGCAACGCAGCGTTTCGGCCACCCTGCCCAGCGCCAGGACGGCCGCCGGCCGGGTGGTCGAGTTGTGGCGGCGGATGGGGTGGCCAGCCGGCCGCGCGCCCGGCGCGGCCGGTGTCGCGGCCCAGGTGGTGATCACCCCGGGCTGCGGGCTGGCCGGTGCCGCGGCGGACTACGCCCGGGCCGCGCTGGCCTGCTGCCGTGAGGCGGCCCGGATGCTTCCCGAGCTGATCGAGGAGGAGGCGCCGTGAGCGCCGAGGAGGGCGGGGCAATGAGCCAGCCGGACGAGGGCCGGCGGACGGGAGCCAGCCGGGCGGGCCCGGCGTGACGCCCGGCGGCCAGACGGAGGAGTCCGGCGGGATTCCCGGGTCCAGCGTGGACGCGGCCGCGCGGCACCGGCACGCCGAGCTGAGCGCGGAGGTCACCGAGGCCAATCACCGCTACCACGTGCTGGACTCGCCCACGATCTCGGATGCGGAGTACGACGCGTTCATGCGTGAGCTCCGGGCGCTGGAGGAGCGCTACCCGGAGCTGCGTACCCCGGATTCGCCCACCCAGCGGGTGGGCGGGGCCATCTCGACCGAGTTCACCGCCGTCGAGCACCTGGAACGCCTGCTCAGCCTGGACAACGCCTTCTCCGCCGGCGAACTCGACGCCTGGGCGGCCCGGGCGCAGCGGCTCGGCGGGACCGGCCCGTACCTGTGCGAGCTGAAGATCGACGGGCTGGCCGTGGACCTGGTGTACCGCAGCGGCGCGCTGGTCCGCGCGGCCACCCGCGGGGACGGGACGACCGGGGAGGACGTCACCCCCAACATCCGCACGATCGCCTCGGTCCCCCTCCGGCTCACCGGCCCTGGGGTGCCGGAGACGCTGGAGGTCCGGGGTGAGGTGTTCCTGCCGGTGGCGGCCTTCCACGAGCTGAACGAGCGGCTGACCGCGATGGGCCGGCCGCCGTTCGCCAACCCCCGCAACTCGGCCGCGGGCTCGCTGCGCCAGAAAGACCCGCGGATCACCGCGACCCGGCCGCTGCAGCTGATCGTGCACGGCGTGGGGCTCGCCACCGGGGACGCCCCGGACACCCACTCCGGCTGGTACGAGCGGTTGCGCGGGTGGGGGCTGCCGGTCAGCGACCTGTTCCAGGTCATGCCGGAGCTGGACGGGGTGCGGGAGTACATCGCGCACTACGGCGAGCACCGGCACGACACGCCGTATGAGATCGACGGGGTCGTGGTCAAGATCGACCGGCTCGACCTGCAGCGCCAGCTGGGCCACACCAGCCGGGCGCCGCGCTGGGCCATCGCCTACAAGTACCCGCCCGAGGAGGTCAACACCCGGCTGCTGGACATCCAGGTCAACGTGGGCCGGACCGGCCGGGTCACCCCGTTCGCGGTCATGGAGCCGGTGGTGGTCAGCCAGTCCACGGTGGACCGGGCCACGCTGCACAACGCCGACGAGGTGGCCCGCAAGGGCGTCCTGATCGGGGACATGGTCGTGCTGCGCAAGGCCGGCGACGTGATCCCCGAAGTGGTCGGGCCGGTGGTGGACGTGCGCACCGGCGGCGAGCGGGCGTTCGAGTTCCCGACCGTGTGCCCGGCGTGCGGCACCCCGCTGGTCCGGGAGGACGGCGGGGTGGACTGGCGCTGCCCGAACACCCGGGCCTGCCCGGCCCAGCTGCGCGAGCGGCTGTTCCACCTGGCCGGCCGGGGCGCCCTGGACGTCGAGGTGCTGGGCTACGAGGCGGTGACCGCGCTGCTCGACTCGGGCCTGGTCGCCGACGAGGGTGACCTGTTCTCGCTGACCGACGAGGACCTCGCCACCTGCTCGTTCTTCGTGAACAAGCAGGGCACCCTGACCGTGAACGCGGGCAAGCTGATCGGCAACCTGGAGGACGCCCGGCGCCGGCCGCTCTGGCGGATCCTGGTCGCCCTGTCCATCCGGCACGTGGGCCCCACCGCGGCCCGCGCGCTCGCGGCCCAGTTCGGCTCGCTTGACGCGATCACGGCCGCCTCGGCGGAGGCCCTGGCCGCAGTGGACGGGGTCGGCCCGACGATCGCGGCCTCGGTGATCGAGTGGTTCGGGGTGGACTGGCACCAGGAGATCGTGCGGAAGTGGCGGGAGAACGGGGTCCAGCTGGCCACGCCCGGCTGGACCCCGCCGCCTGCTCCCGAAGCCCCGGGAGCTGGCCTCCCGCTGTCCGGGGTGGCCGTGGTCATCACGGGCAGCCTGGACGCTTTCAGCCGGGACGAGGCCGCGGAAGCGGTGCAGGCCCTGGGCGGGAAGGTGACCTCGTCCGTATCCAAGAAAACATCGTTCCTGGTCGCCGGCGATAAGCCCGGCAGCAAGCACGACAAGGCGCTCACGCTGGGCGTGCCCGTGCTCGACGAGGCGGCCTTCCGGGTGCTGCTGGACAATGGCCCGGCCGCCGCCGCCGAGGCGGTGCAGGCCCCCGGCGGGATCCCTGATGCGGCCGGGGCTCCTGCGTCCGCAAACGACCAGTGATAATGACGCGTCAATCTGTGCCCTAAATTGATTCAGTGGTACGCGCTGCCCTGACCTGCGAAATCGTCGTCGTTCGGCCGTGGGTCGTAACGGATAGTGTGCGATTGGCTTCGCGAAGTACGGTTTTCGCCGTACTCTGCTGGGAGAGCCACGCGTATCCCCGCCGGCCGGGTGCGGCATGAGGACACCATGAGGGACCCGAACGACACCAGGGACATCGGTCCGCGGATCGGTTCCCCACTGTGGAACTACATTACCGCCGTCACGGTGGCGGGTCTCGCTGCTCTCCTGGTCGGCGTGCGTGGCCTGCCCGGCTCGGGGGCCTACGGGCTGCTGCAGGCCCCGCTGCTGTGGGTCGTCGCCGCCCTGGCCCTCCTGGGTGAGCTCAAGCGCATCGTGACGCCGGGTAAGTCCGGGCCCGACGCCGGCGCGCTCTCCGTGACTTTCTGCTTCGCCGCCCTGCTGTACTGGGGCTTCCCGGTCGCCGCGCTGCTCCGGGCGGTCACCACGCTGGTGGTCGCGCTCTCCGCCCGCCAGGCGGTGTTCCGGGCGTTCTTCAACGTCGCCCAGTTCACCCTGAGCCTGGCCGCCGCGGCGGCCGTCCTGGCCGCCGCCCATGTCCACCCGTCGCCGTCCCGGCCCTGGATCCCGGCCGGGAGCCAGCTGGCCGTGGTCGGCCTGGCCGCGGCGGCCTACTTCGCCTGCAACTTCGTGCTGGTCGGCCTGGCCGTGGCGCTGCACGGCCGGGCGCCCGCCCTGGCCACGCTGCGCAAGGCGCTGCCGTACCAGGCCTTCGTCACGCTGGCGCTGCTGTCCGCGGGGCCGCTGGTGGTCGTGGTGATGCACCGCTCGGTGCTGCTGGTCCTGCTGTTCCTGCTGCCGCTCAGCGCCGTCTACGCCAACGCGGCCATGTCGCTGAACCGCGAATACCAGGCGCTGCACGACGACCTGACCGGCCTGCCGAACCGCACCCTCCTGCTGCGCCGGACGGCGGAGGCCCTGGCCGAGGCCGGGCGCACCGGGGCCAAGTGCGGCTTCCTGCTCCTGGACCTGGACCGGTTCAAGGAGGTCAACGACACGCTCGGCCACCCGCTGGGGGACGACCTCCTCCAGGTGATCGCCTACCGGCTGGCCCGCAGCGTCCGGCCGGGTGATGTGGTCGCCCGGCTCGGCGGCGACGAGTTCGCGGTGCTGCTGCCCGCGGTCCGGAGCATCGGCGTGGCCGCCGAGGTGGCCGCGCGGCTGCGCACCGCCCTGGCCGAGCCGGTGCGCCTGGAGGGCATATCGTTCGAGATCGAGGCCAGCGTGGGCATCGCGCTGTACCCGGACGACGGGGCCACGGTGGAAGTGCTGCTGCAGCGGGCGGACGTGGCCATGTACCTCGCGAAAGAACGGCGCACCGGGGTCGAGACCTACGTGGCGCGCGCGGACCGCTACTCCCCGGCCCGGCTGTCCCTCCTCGGTGACCTGCGCCGCGGCATCGACCAGGGCGAGTTCGAACTGCACTACCAGCCCAAGGTGTTCCTGGCCACCGGCCAGACCGCCGGGATGGAGGCGCTGCTGCGCTGGCGGCACCCGGACCGGGGGCTGATCGGGCCCGCCGAGTTCATCCCGCTGGCCGAGCAGTCCTTCCTGATGGGCGAGCTGACCGCGCACGTGGTCCAGCTCGCGCTCAGCCAGGCGTCCGCGTGGCGGCGCAGCGGGCTGGGGGCCCAGCTGTCGGTGAACGTGTCCTACCGGGACCTGCTGGACGGCAGCCTCGCCGCCATGATCGAGCGTGAGCTGGCCGGGCAGGGCCTGACCGCGGCCGCGCTGCTGCTCGAGATCAGTGAGCGGACGCTGACCCGGGAGGCCGCCGACATCGCGGCCGGCCTGGGCGCCCTGCGGTCGCTCGGGATCGGGCTGAGCATGGATGACTTCGGGACCGGCTACACGTCCGTAGGGCGGCTGAAGGAGATGTCCATCGGCGAGGTGAAGATCGACCCGTCCTTCGTCGCGGGCGTGGTCACCAACCGGGACACCGCGCTGATCGTGGCATCCGCGGTGGACCTGCTGCGCGGGCTCGGTATCCGCTCGGTCGCGGAGGGGGTCGAGTCGCCGCAGGTCGCGGCCGCACTGCGGGGAATGGGCTGCGACGCGGCCCAGGGCTGGCAGTTCAGCCTGCCACTCAGCGCGGCCGCCGCCACCGCCTGGCTGGCGCACCCGCAGCCGGACGCTGCGGTTCCCGGCGCGTCCCCGCCGGCCCTCCCGGCCGCCGCGGGGCCCGCGCCCGGCGCGACGCCGGCCGGGGTGACGGCGCCGGCCGGGGTGACGGCGCCCGCCGCGATGCCCGCGGGGACGACGCCCGCGGCGATGGCGGCGATGGCGGCGGGGGTGAACGTCCCCGGCCTGCCGCCAGGAGGAAGTCCGGAGGCCGCCCTGTCCCCGGGCCCGGCGCCCGGGGACGGCCGGCTGGACGCGGCGGCCCGGCCATAATGCCGTCAGCCCGCTCCGGGACCGGGCCTAGGATGGCTCCATGTCCATTGCCCGTGCCGAAGTGGCCCACCTGGCCCGGCTGTCGAGACTGGCCCTGACCGACGAGGAACTCGATCACTTCGCGGTCCAGCTCGACCAGATCATCTCGGCCGTGGCGCGTGTCCAGGAGGTCGCCGCGGAGGGCATCCCGCCGACCTCGCACGCGGTCCCGGTGACCAACGTGTTCCGTGACGACGTGGTGGTCCCCCCGCTCGGGGCGGACAAGGTCCTGGACCAGGCGCCGGCCGTGGAAGAGCAGCGGTTCCGCGTCCCGCGGATCCTGGCGGAGGACTGACCGTGGACGACGAGACCAGGCCAGGCGCAGCCATGCCCGCCCCGGACGCCAGCGAGCTGACCCGGATGACCGCGGCCGAGCTCGCCGCGGCCATCGCCGCCGGGCAGGTGTCCGCGCTGGAAGTCACCGACGCCCACCTGGGCCGCATCGACGCGGCCGAGGACCAGCTGCACGCGTTCCTGCACGTCGCGGCGGACAGCGCCCGGGCCGCCGCCCGCGCGGTGGACGAGCGCCGTGCCGCCGGGGAGACGCTCGGGCCGCTGGCCGGCGTGCCGCTGGCCCTCAAGGACGTGTTCACCACCACGGACATGCCCACCACCTGCGCCTCCCGCATCCTGGGCCAGTGGCGGCCTCCGTACGACGCCACCGTAACCCGGCGGCTCCGCCAGGCTGGCGTCGTGGTGCTGGGCAAGACGAACATGGACGAGTTCGCGATGGGCTCCTCCACCGAGAACTCCGCCTACGGCGCGTCCCGGAACCCGTGGGACCTGGCCCGGGTGCCCGGCGGCTCGTCGGGCGGCTCGGCCGCCGCGGTCGCGGGGTTCGAGGCCCCGCTGGGCATCGGCACCGACACCGGGGGTTCCATCCGGCAGCCCGCCGCGGTGTGCGGGATCGTCGGGGTCAAGCCGACCTACGGCGGCTCGTCCCGGTACGGGCTCATCGCCTTCGCGTCGTCGCTGGACACGCCCGGGCCGCTGGCCCGGACCGTGCTGGACGCGGCGCTCCTGCACGAGGCGATCTCCGGGCACGACCCGTGCGACTCCACGTCGGTCGACGCGCCCGTCCCGCCCGTGGTGGCGGCCGCCCGGCAGGCCGACGTGAGCGGCCTGCGCATCGGGGTGGTACCGGAGCTGAGCGGCGAGGGCTACCAGCCGGGGGTGCTGGCCCGGTTCACCCAGGCTGTCGAGCTGCTGGAGTCCCGGGGCGCCAAGATCGTCGAGGTGTCCTGCCCGCACTTCACCTACGCGCTGCCCGCCTACTACCTGATCGCGCCGAGCGAGTGCTCGTCCAACCTGGCCCGCTTTGACGGCATGCGCTACGGGCTGCGGGTCGGTGACGACGGCACCCACAGCGCCGAGGAGGTCATGTCGCTCACCCGGGCCGCCGGATTCGGTCCTGAGGTAAAGCGCCGCATCATGCTCGGCACCTACGCGCTGTCCAGCGGGTACTACGACGCCTACTACGGCAAGGCCCAGCAGGTGCGGACCCTCATCACCCGGGACTTCGAGGCCGCGTTCGAGCAGGTCGACGTGCTGATCTCGCCGACCACCCCGACCACCGCGTTCCCCATCGGCGAACGGGCCGACGATCCGATGGCCATGTACCTCGCCGACCTGTGCACGATCCCGTCGAACCTGGCCGGCAACGCGGCGCTGTCGCTGCCGTGCGGGCTCGCGCCCGAGGACGGGCTGCCGGTGGGCCTGCAGATCATGGCGCCGGTCCTGGCCGACGACCGGGTCTACCGGGTGGCCGCGGCGGTGGAGACCGCACTCACCCAGCGCCGCGGCGGCCCGCTGCTGGACGCGATCCGCGGGCCGGGCGGCCTGCCCGCCCCCCGTGGTCCGGAGAACAGTGGTCCGGAGAACAGTGCTCCGGAGAACAGCGCTTCGGAGAACCGGGGGAGCAGGGCATGAGCGGCCAGTCAACCATGGACCTGGTTTCCTACGAGGACGCGGTGGCCCGCTACGACCCGGTGATCGGCCTGGAAACCCACGTCGAGCTGGGCACCGTGACCAAGATGTTCTGCGGCTGCCCGGCCAGGTTCGGCGGTGAGCCGAACTCCCTGGTCTGCCCGGTCTGCCTCGGCCTGCCCGGGTCGCTCCCGGTGACCAACCGGATGGCCATCGAGTACACGATGAAGATCGGGCTGGCCCTGAACTGCACCATCGCCACCACGGCCCGGTTCGCCCGGAAGAACTACTTTTACCCGGACATGCCGAAGGACTACCAGATCTCGCAGTACGACGAGCCGCTGTGCACGGACGGGTGGCTCGACATCCTGGTGCACGACCCGGCGGCGGACGGTGCCGGGCCGCGGCCGGTCCGGGTCGAGATCGAGCGGGTGCACCTGGAGGAGGACACCGGCAAGTCGTTGCACGTCGGCGGGGCCACCGGGCGGATCCACGGCGCGGACTACTCGCTGGTGGATTACAACCGGGCCGGGATCCCGCTGGTGGAGATCGTCACCAAGCCGGTGGCCGGCACCGGGGCGCTCGCCCCCGAGGTGGCCCGGACCTACGTCTCGGAACTGCGTGACCTGCTGCGCTCGCTCGGCGTGTCCGATGTGCGGATGGAAGAGGGCTCGCTGCGCTGCGACGTGAACACCTCGCTCGCGCCCAGCGGAGCCACCGAATGGGGCACCCGGACCGAGACCAAGAACGTGAACTCGCTGCGCTCGGTGGAGCGCGCGGTCCGGTTCGAGATCCAGCGGCAGGCCGGGGTGCTGGACGCGGGGCAGCGGGTGGTGCAGGAGACCCGGCACTTCAACGAGGAGAGCGGGACCACCTCACCGGGCCGCAGCAAGGAAGAGGCCCAGGACTACCGCTACTTCCCCGAGCCCGACCTGGTTCCGGTCGCGCCGTCCCGGGAATGGGTGGAGAGCATCCGGGCCCAGCTGCCCGAGCTGCCCGCCGCCCGGCGGGCCCGGCTCCAGCGCGAGTGGGGACTGTCGGAGCTGGACATGGCGGCCCTGCGCAACGCTGGGGCGCTGGACCTGGTGGCGGAGACGGTCGCGGCCGGAGCCACGCCGGCCGACGCCCGCAAGTGGTGGCTCGGTGAGCTGCTGCGCACGGCCAACAAGTCCGGCCAGGAGCTCGGCGACCTGCCGATCACGCCGGCGGACGTGGCCCGCGTGGCTCAGCTGGTGGACTCGGGGGCGGTCAACGACCGGCTGGCCCGGGAAGTCATCGAGGGCGTGCTGGCCGGCGAGGGCACGCCGGATGACGTGGTCTCCAGCCGCGGTCTCGCCGTGGTCAGCGACGACGCGGCCCTGTCCGCCGCGGTTGACGAGGCCATCGCCGCCCACCCGGACGTCGCGGACAAGGTCCGGGGCGGCAAGGTCGCCGCGTCCGCCGCCCTGGTCGGCGCGGTGATGAAGGCCACCAGGGGCAAGGCCGACGCCAGCCGGGTCCGGGAGCTGATCCTCGGCCGCCTCAGCTGAGCGGTGTCCACGGGAGCAGTGCCCATGCCGATCTGCCCATGCTGATCTGGGTGCCGACGGCCGAGGTGGCCGCGGGACTGGACGGGCTGCCCGGCGCGGACGTGGAGGTGGTCGCGCCCGACGGCGCGCCGCTGCCCGCGAGCGCGGACCGGGTCGAGTTCTACGTCCCGCCGTTCTTTCCCGGGCCCGCGGGCATCGCGGCCATGGGCCAGATGCCCCGGCTGGCCGTGGTCCAGACGCTGACGGCCGGCGTGGACCGGCTGCTGGGTGACCTGCCCGCCGGGGTCACGCTCTGCAACGCCCGCGGCGTGCACGATGCGAGCACGGCGGAGTGGGTGGTCGCCGCGATGCTCGCCGCGCTCCGCGAGTTCCCGCTGTTCGCCCGGGAACAGGCCGCCCAGCGGTGGAACTACCACTTCACCGACTGCCTGGCCGGCAAGACCGTTCTCATCGTCGGGTACGGCTCGATCGGCGCCGCGGTCGAGCGGCGGCTGGCCGGTTTCGAGGTGGAAGTGGTCCGGGTGGCCCGCACGGCCCGGCCCGGGGTGGCCACCGTGAGCGACCTGCCCGGGCTGCTGCCCGGGGCGGACGTGGTCGTCCTGCTGGCGCCGGTGACTCAAGAGACCGTCGGCATGGCCGACGCATCGTTCCTGGCCCGGATGAAGGACGGCGCGCTGCTGGTCAACGCGGCCCGCGGGTCCCTGCTGCGCGCCGACGCCCTGGTCGGGGAACTGCAGCGGGGGCGGCTGCGGGCCGCGCTCGACGTGACCGACCCTGAGCCGCTGCCGGCCGGCCATCCGCTCTGGACCCTGCCCGGCGTGTTCATCACCCCGCACGAGGCGGCGTCCACCCCCGTGTCGGTCGCGCGGATGATCAGCCATGTCCGTGATCAGGCGGCGAGATTCCTCAATGGTGCGCCGTTGCTGAATGTCATCTCCGGCAGTTATTGAGAATTTCACCAGCTACGGAAAGGCTTCCGGCAATTACCCCTGGTCAGTGCCATATGGCCGGGTTACGGGCCGCCGTACAGAGGGAGATGTCTCCCGGTGGACGCCCTTCCTCAATCGAAGTGTGACCTAAGGGCCCTAAAGTGAGCACCATCGTTCACTGGCGATGACCGCGACCAGCCCGCTGGCGGGTCCCGCAGCATACCCTGCGGGCACCCTGCCCTGTCCT
Organism: uncultured Actinomycetes bacterium; assembly: GCA_963720645.1. Classification (GTDB taxonomy): domain Bacteria; phylum Actinomycetota; class Actinomycetes; order Streptosporangiales; family Streptosporangiaceae; genus RYN-230. The sequence goes on from CAVRFX010000008.1 coordinate 192,882, forward strand.
GGTAACCGTGAGTCCTAGCTCGGTTGCGCAGGAATTGTCAGCCTGGGCCCACAAGGCGCCGCTGGCGATCACGTGATGCCGCGTGCAGCGGAACAGAGCAGCGGAAGGAGACTCGGTGCACCCGCAAGCATCGGGTGACCCGCGATGAGCCTGGCCGCACAGGCAGCCACCACGGTAGTAGCGCTGATCGCTGCCGTGGCCGCCGTCAGCCTCTGGCGGGGCGCCAACCGGCACACGGGCGCTGTCCGGCGTGCTTACCGGGTGTTCGCGCTCACCGCCGTGCTCTGGGGGGCCGGGGCCATCGGCCAGCAGGAGCTGGCCACGGCCACGGCCGGCGCCACGTTCCCGTTCACCGTTGCCGACCTGCCCGGGCTGCTGGCCCTCCCCGCCCTGGTGACCGGGCTGGCCAGCCTCGGGTCACGGCGCGAGACCGCGCGTCATCCGCTGGCCCAGCGGCACCGGGCCCGGATCGGCACCGCGATCGCCCGCGGCGCGGATGGCTACGTCGTGGCATCCGCCCTGTTCATCATCGGCTGGATCACGGTGCTCAGCGCCGGGTACGCGCACTCGGGCGACGACCCGGGCACGTTCGCCGCCGAACTCATCCATCCCCTGGCTGACCTGCTGGTGCTCGGCATCGTGCTGCCACTCGCGGTGGCGGCCGGGAAGCGGGGTGTCGCGCCGGTCGTGGCCCTGCTCGCGGTGACCGTCAGCGACACGCTCGCGGTCGGGGCGAAGATCACCAACGGGCACCCGGGCGTGGCCGCCCAGCTGCTGCTGATCGCCGGGTTCTGCGTGCTCGGCTGCGCCCCCTGGGTCGGCGACTCCTGGCCGGCCGGCCCGGGGGAGACGGGGCAGTTCTCCCGGGCCGTGGCCCACGTCACGACCGCGCTGGCCGCGGTCAGCGCCGCGGTGGCCGCGCTGGTGCTGATCGGCTGGGTCCTCGCGGGCAGCCCGGCCGCCAAGCCCGTCGTGGCCCTGGTCACGGGGACCATGGTGCTCGCCCTGACCGCCCGGGTCGTGATCCTGGCCCACCGGGACAGCATCAGGTCCCGGCTCTGGCACGAGTCGGGGCAGCAGTTCCGCGAGCTGGCCGACCGGATCAGCGACGTGGTCCTGGTCTGCGACTACGCCGGCGCGGTCAGCTTCGCGAGTCCCGCGGTCCGTGATTACGGGTACACCCCGGACGGCCTGGAAGGCCGGGTGCTGATCGACCTGGTGCACCCGGAGGACCGGGTGGGCGCGCTGCGCGCCGTCCACGAGGCGGCGTCCGTGGCGGGCGCACCCGTGACGGGTGAACCGGCCCAGCCCGTCCGCTACTCCTGCCGGGTCCGGGCCGCCGACGGCACCTGGCGCTACGTGGAGGCGACCATCTCGCGGCACCGCAGCCAGGGTGCACCGGACCGGCTGCTGGTCACCTCGCGGGACGTCAGCGATCAGGTGGCGCTGCGCCGCCAGATCGCGCACCTGACCTACCACGACGGGCTCACCGGGCTGCCCAACCGCGCCTACCTGGAGGAGCGGGCGCGGGAGGTGTTCAGCCATCCCGACCCGGATACCCCGGGCGTGCCGGGCGTCATCCTGGTCGATCTGGACGCGTTCACCAGCGTGAACGACGCCGCCGGTCCCAGCGCCGGTGACCTGGTCCTCGCCCAGGTGGCCCGGCGGCTGCGGGCGGTGGTGCCGCCGCGCGGCACGGTGGCGCGCTGGGGCGGCGACGTGTTCGCGGTCCTGATCCAGGAAGCCTCCTCCGCCAGCGAGATCATCGAGCTGGCCCGGCGCATCCTGGCCAGTGTGGCGGCCGAGCCGTTCCGGGCCGCCGACCGCAGCGTGGCCCTGTCCGCCAGCGTCGGGGTCGCGGTCGCCGACGGCAGCCCGGCCGGGCATGTCTGGCGCAACGCCGACGCCGCGGTATCCAGGGCCAAGGAATCCGGCGGCGGCCGCCTGGAGGTCTTCCCGGCGCTGCCGCATCCCGATGCCCAGCGCCGGCTGAGCCTCGCGGCGCAGCTGAGCCGGGCGCTCAGCCGCGGCCAGCCCGGCCAGGGCGAGCAGGGCCAGGGCGAGCGGGGCCCGCGCGGGCTGGCCCGCGTCGAGCCCGGCGGGGAGGGGCCGGGCGGGCACCAGCTCAGCGAGGACCTGCCTGGCGAGGACCTGCCTGGCGAGGACCTGCCTGGCGAGGACCTGCCTGGCGAGCATCAGCCTGGCGAGCACCAGCCTGGCGGGAGCCAGCCTGGCGGCCGGCTGGAGCTGGCCTACCGGCCCCTCGCTGACCTGGCCACCTCCCAGGTCATCGGAGCGGAGGCGCTGCCGCGCTGGCGCTGGGACGGGACCGATGTGCCACCGCAGGAATTCCAGGCGGCGGCCGAGACCGCGCGGGTGACGGTCGAGCTGGGCGACTGGATGCTGCGCGAGGCCTGTTCCCGGGCGGCCTCGTGGTGGCGGGACGGCTGGGAGGCCAGCCTGTGGCTCCGCTGCCCGCCGAGGCCGCCGATGGCGCCGTTCGGCGAGTCCGTGCTCGGCGCGCTGGCGGGCAGCGGGCTCGCCCCGGCGGCCCTGATCCTGGAAGTTGCCTCACCCGTGCTGGCCGACGGCGGAGAGGCGGTGCTGCGCGAGCTGGGGGAGCTGCGCGAGCGGGGCGTCCGGCTGGCCGTGGACGTCTCCGGTGCCGGGTACGGCTCGCTGGCCGGGCTGAGCCACCATCCGGTGGACCTGGTCAGGATCGGTCCCGGCCTGGTCGCGGGCCTGGGCGTGGACGCCGCGGCCGAGACCCTGCTCACGGCGCTGGTCCGGGTGGGCAGGGACCTGGGTATCCAGGTGGCCGTGGACGGAATCGAGACGGCTGAGCAGCGCGATCTGCTGGCCGCGATGGGCTGTGCTCTCGGCCTCGGCCCGTTCGTGGCGGGGCCAGTGCCGCCCGCCAGCCTGCCGGGTCCGGCGGGTGGGCCGGGCCGGGCCGGGCACCGGGGCCGCGCTGGCCACCATGACCACGCGGGAGCCCCCGGTGTGGCCGGGGCCCCGAGCGCGGCCGGGAAGCGCGGCATGGCCAGGGAGCATGGGCCAGCCGGCGGGGGCCTTCCGTTCGGGGACGCCATCTCGCCTGCCCCTCATCTCGCCAGCTGAGACGAATGGGCTCTCAAGTTGACGGCAGCCCGGGACTGGGCCAGAGTGATACCCGTGTCCGGTAATCCCGTGATCGTACTCAGCAGGCGCGCAAGCAGCTGATTTAGTCCAGCTACCTGCGCGCTACCCTCGTCCGCCCTTTGGCGCCGAGGGTTTTTTGTTGCCCATCAGCTACCCACCGCAGACGAGGAAGCTTGCGATGACCGACCAGACGAGCGCGGCCTCCCCAGGCCCCGGACTGGCAGGCACGGCGCGGAAAGGCCCCAGTCCTACTCCGCGCGACCTAGCAGCCCGAGCCGCGTCACGCGATGCGCCGGACTCCCACCCCGGCCCGGCCCAGCCGGGAGCCGCCGCCGCGCCCACGGTGCCCGGCGAGCGGCCCCGCCCTGACGCGGGCCCGCGGCCTGACGCGGCCCACCGCGATGACCCCGCGCCGCGCGGCGAGCCCGCCGCCGCGGCCGGCACCCGGATGACAGGCGCCTCGGCCCTGGTCAGGGCGCTGGAGCAGCTGGGTGTGGACGTCGTGTTCGGCATCCCGGGAGGTGCCATCCTCCCGTTGTACGACCCGCTCTTCGACTCCCCCTCGGTCCGGCACATCCTGGTCCGCCACGAGCAGGGCGCCGGTCACGCAGCCACCGGATACGCGCAGGTGACCGGGCGCCCAGGGGTCTGCATGGCCACGTCGGGGCCCGGCGCGACCAACCTGGTGACCCCGCTGGCCGATGCCTACATGGACTCGGTGCCGGTGGTCGCCATCACCGGCCAGGTGCCGTCCAGCCTGATCGGCACCGACGGCTTCCAGGAAGCCGACATCTCCGGCATCACCCTGCCGGTCACCAAGCACAACTTCCTGGTCACCAAGGCCGAGGACATCGCGCGGACGGTGGCCGAGGCGTTCCACGTGGCCTCCACCGGCCGGCCCGGGCCGGTGCTGGTCGACGTGGCCAAGGACGCGCTCCAGGCGGAGACGGAGTTCCGCTGGCCGCCCACCTTCGACCTGCCCGGCTACCACCCCGTGACCCGGCCGCACTCCCGGCAGGTCCGGGAGGCGGCCCGGCTGATCGCCGGGGCCAGCCGCCCGGTGCTCTACGTCGGCGGCGGCGTCCTCAAGGCGGGCGCCAGCCCGGAACTGCTCGAACTGGCCGAGATGACCGGTATCCCCGTCGTCACCACGCTGATGGCGCGGGGCGGCTTCCCGGGCAGTCACCGCCAGAACCTGGGCATGCCCGGCATGCACGGCACGGTGGCGGCCGTGGGCGCGCTGCAGAAGTCGGACCTGCTGGTCACCCTCGGCGCACGGTTCGACGACCGGGTCACCGGCAAGCTGGACAGCTTCGCCCCCGGGGCCGCGGTGGTGCACGCCGATATCGACCCCGCGGAGATCTCCAAGAACCGGCGCGCGGACGTGCCCATCGTGGGGGACTGCAAGGAGGTGATCACCGAGCTGATCGCCGCGGTGGCCGCCGAGTTCCAGGCCGGCCACCGCAGCGACCTGGCCGCCTGGTGGTCGCAGCTGGATGCCTGGCGCAGCACCTACCCGCTCGGCTACGACCAGCCGGGGGACGGGTCCCTGGCCCCGCAGTACGTCATCGAGCGGATCGGGAAGATCGCCGGCCCGGACGCGATCTACGTGGCGGGGGTCGGCCAGCACCAGATGTGGGCCGCCCAGTTCATCAGCCATGAGCGGCCGGGTCACTGGCTGAACTCCGGCGGGGCCGGCACCATGGGCTACGCGGTGCCCGCCGCGATGGGCGCCAAGGTGGGCGACCGGGCCGCCTGCGTGTGGGCGATCGACGGCGACGGCTGCTTCCAGATGACGAACCAGGAACTCGCCACCTGCGCGGTGGAGGGCATCCCGGTCAAGATCGCCATCATCAACAACGGCAACCTCGGCATGGTCCGCCAGTGGCAGACGCTGTTCTACAACGAGCGGTACTCCAACACCGACCTGGACCGGCGGGCCCGTGCCCTGCAGGCCGCGGCGGGCCCGGAGGCGGGCCCGGCCGAGGACGCCGCCCCGCGGCACGATCCCGCGCCCTCGGGGGGCGGCACCCGCATTCCCGACTTCGTCAAGCTGGCCGAGGCCTACGGGTGCGTGGGCCTGCGCTGTGAGGACGCCGGGAGCGTGGACGCGGTGATCGAGCAGGCCATGAAGATCAACGACCGGCCCGTGGTGGTCGACTTCATCGTGCACCGTGACGCCATGGTCTGGCCGATGGTTGCCGCGGGCACCAGCAATGACGACATCGTCGTGGCGCGCAACATGGCGCCGGACTGGGATGTGACCGAATGAGCCAGGGGCTGGCCCGTCTCCGTGACCAGGAGCCGACTATGAACAGGCACACGCTCTCCGTGCTGGTGGAGAACAAGCCGGGCGTGCTCGTCCGGATCGCGGGGCTGTTCTCCCGCCGCGGGTTCAACATCGACTCGCTCGCGGTCGGGCCCACCGAGCACCCGGAGATCTCCCGGATGACGATCGTGGTGGACTGCGCGGATCACCCGCTGGAGCAGGTGACCAAGCAGCTCAACAAGCTGATCAACGTGCTCAAGATCGTGGAGCTCGAGCCGGCCGCCTCGGTGCAGCGGGAACTCCTGCTGATCAAGGTGCGGGCCGACCTGGAGAGCAGGTCGCGCGTGCTGGAGACCGTGACCCTGTTCCGTGCCAAGGTGGTCGACGTGGCGCAGGACGCGGTGACGGTCGAGGCGACCGGCAACCGCGACAAGCTGGACGCCCTGATCAGGGTGCTCGAGCCGTTCGGGATCAAGGAACTCGTCCAGTCCGGCATGGTCGCCCTGGGCCGCGGCGGCCGGTCGATCACGGACCGGGCACTGCGCCCTGTGGACCGGGTGGCCGAGCGGAGCGGGGCAGGCGCCGCGCCGTGACGCGCGGCCCGTGCCGGGCCAGCGCGGTGGCGGCCAGCGCCGTGCTGGCTAATCCCGTGCGGGCCTGGCCGGCCCCCTGGTCGGCGGTCCGCGGTAGCTGGTCCCGTGGTCGCCGGTGCGGTGCTGGCCGGGGCGTCACGGCCTGCAGTGAGATGAGCAAGCGGTAAGCGAAAGGCAGACAATGGCAGACATTTTCTATGACGACGGTGCCGACCTCAGCATCATCCAGGGGCGGCACGTCGCCGTCCTCGGGTACGGCAGCCAGGGGCACGCGCACGCGCTGTCGCTGCGCGACTCGGGCGTCAACGTCCGGGTCGGGCTCCCGGAGGGTTCCCGCAGCCGGGAGAGCGCGGCCAGCGAGGGATTGCGGGTCACCACCCCCCGTGAGGCCTGCGAGGAAGCCGACCTGATCATGGTGCTGGTACCGGATCACCTCCAGCGCGCGCTGTACGCCGAGGCCATCGAGCCGAGCCTGGTCGACGGCGACGCGCTGTTCTTCGCCCACGGGCTGAACATCCGGTACCAGCTCATCCGCCCGCCCGCGGGGGTGGACGTGTGCATGGTGGCCCCCAAGGGCCCCGGCCACCTGGTCCGCCGTCAGTTCTCGGAGGGACGGGGCGTCCCGGTGCTGGTCGCGGTGGAGCAGGACGCCAGCGGCAACGCGTGGCCGCTCACCCTGTCGTACGCCAAGGCCATCGGCGGGACCCGGGCCGGCGCGCTGGTCACCACGTTCAAGGAGGAGACCGAGACCGACCTGTTCGGTGAGCAGGCCGTGCTCTGCGGCGGCGTCTCCGAGCTCATCAAGGCCGGGTTCGACACCCTGGTCGAGGCCGGTTACCAGCCTGAGATCGCCTACTTCGAGTGCCTGCACGAGATGAAGCTGATCGTCAACCTGATGTACGAGGGCGGCATCTCGAAGATGTACTGGTCGGTGTCGGACACCGCCGAGTTCGGCGGCTACACGCGCGGACCGCGGCTGGTCGACGAGCGGACCCGGGAGGAGATGCGCCGGATCCTCGCCGAAGTGCAGGACGGCACCTTCACCCGGGAGCTGATCGAGGAGTTCGACGCTGGCCGGCCGAACTTCCTCAAGCGGCGTGAGGCGTCCCGGGCGGACCAGATCGAGCAGGTCGGCGCGCAGCTCCGGCCGCTGATGAGCTGGCTGGACTCCCCGGGTGACGCGGACAGCTGAGCCGCGGTGCGCTGGTGTGGCGCCGGGCCCCCGGCCGGCGCCACACCAGCCATGTGCGCGCAGTGCGCACGGCCGTCCGGCTGGCGGATGCCCGATCTCGTGAACGTTTTCACAAGCTCCGCTAGACTGTGCTTTCGCTGTCCGTCATGAGGGGCCACCGCCGTGCCTGCACCTATCGTCCTCATCGCCGAGGAACTTTCGCCGGCCGCTGTCGCGCAGCTGGAATCCGACTTCGACGTACGGCACGCGGACGGCTCTGACCGCCCGGCGCTGCTCGCCGCGCTCGCCACGGCTGACGCGGTCATCGTGCGCAGCGCCACCACGATCGATGCCGAGGCGCTGGCGCACGCCCCGCGCCTCCGGGTGGTCGCGCGCGCCGGCGTCGGCCTGGACAACGTGGATGTGGAGGCGGCGACCCGGGCCGGCGTGATGGTGGTGAACGCGCCCACCTCCAACATCGTCAGCGCCGCCGAGCACGCGGTCGGCCTGCTGCTCGCCGTGGCCCGGAACGTTCCGCAGGCCGCCGCCTCGCTGCGGGCCGGGGAGTGGAAGCGCTCCGCCTTCACCGGGGTCGAACTCGACGGCAAGGTGGCCGGCATCCTCGGCCTGGGCCGGATCGGGGTTCTCGTGGCTGAGCGGCTCAGTGCCTTCGGCATGTGCCTCATCGCCTACGACCCCTACGTGCCGCCCGCCCGGGCGGCCCAGCTCGGCGTGCGGCTGGCCAGCCTGGATGAGCTGATGGGCGAAGCGGACTTCATCACCGTCCACCTCCCGAAGAACGCCGAGACGGCCGGCCTCGTCGGCGACAAGGAACTGCATCTGGTCAAGCCGGGCGTGCGTATCGTGAACGCAGCCCGGGGCGGCATCGTGGACGAGCAGGCCCTGGCCCGGGCGCTGCGCGAGGGCCGGGTGGCCGGGGCGGCCATCGACGTGTTCGCCGCGGAGCCCGCCACCGGCAACCCGCTCCTGCAGATCCCGGCCGTGGTGGCGACACCGCATCTCGGCGCGAGCACGGCCGAGGCGCAGGAGAAGGCGGGCACCCAGGTCGCCAGGTCGGTCCGGCTGGCCCTGGCCGGAGAATTCGTCCCGGACGCCGTCAACATCCAGGGCGGCGTGGTCAACGAGGACGTCAAGCCGGGCCTGCCGCTGGCGGAGAAGCTGGGCCGCATCTTCACCGCGCTGGCCGGCGGGATGGCCGCCCGGATCGACGTGGAAGTGCGCGGGGAGATCGCCGGTCACGACGTCAGGGTGCTCCAGCTGGCCGCGCTCAAGGGCGTCTTCACCGATGTGGTCGAGGACGCGGTGACCTACGTGAACGCGCCGCTGCTGGCCAGCGAGCGCGGCGTGGAGGTCAGCCTGGTCACCGAGGCCGACAGCCCGGACTGGCGGAACCTGGTCACGCTGCGCGGCATCATGCCCGGCGGGCAGGTGGTGTCCGTGTCCGGGACGCTGAGCGGCCGGCGGCAGCACGAGAAGCTGGTCGAGGTCAACGGCTTCGAGATGGAGATCGCCCCCGCCGAGCACATGGTGTTCCTCACCTACACCGACCGCCCGGGCGTGGTCGGCACGGTGGGCCAGATCCTGGGCAGCGAGGGCATCAACATCGCCGGGATGCAGGTATGCCGGGACGCCCGCGGCGGCCACGCCCTGATCGTGCTGTCGGTCGACTCGGCCATCCCCCCGGTGGTACTCGACGACATCCTGTCCACGATCGGGGCGGTCCTGGGCCGCACCGTCGATCTGGACGAGCGCTGACCACCCTGGCCGCCGGATCCGTCTCAGCATGAGAGACGGATCCGTCCCGCAGGCGACAATCCGTTCGGCAGGTACTAGGATGTCCAAGTAAATGCGGCGCTTCGTATCCATCATGAGCGGCCGTAGCGGGGCCTGATTCAGGGCAGGCCGGCCACCCGCTGCGGGAAGCGGTGCTGGCCGTAAGTCCGCCCGAGGGAACCTCACCCAGCGCCCGGGACCCGGGGCTGCTGGTGCGCACCGCGGCCTACCCGGCCAGCGGGCCCCGGGCCAGCCGCCCGGCGCCGCGCAGTGAGGCCGCACCGACAAGGTCAGGAGACCGCGCCGTGTACGACATGTATCCGTGGAACCAGCCCGCCGACGATTCCCCGGCCGCCCGGCCCCGTCCGGCCCGGCGGGCCGTGCGGCTCTCCGGTACCGGCCGCTGCGCCGACGCTGCCCAGGCGCTTCAGGTGGCGCTGGACCGGCGTGATAACGGCGGAGAGTCAGCGGCCGCAGCCGGCCAGTAAGGTACGCGCATGGCATCTTCAGCGATCAAACTCGCCGTGATCGGCGGGGACGGCATTGGCCCGGAGGTCGTGGCCGAGGCAATCAAGGTTCTCCAGGCCGCGAACGTGGGCATCGACGCCACCACCTACGACCTCGGCGCGCAGCGCTGGCACCGTAGCGGGGAGACCCTGCCCGGCTCGGTGCTGGAGGAGATCCGGGCCCAGGACGCGATCCTGCTCGGGGCGGTCGGTGACCCGACCGTGCCCAGTGGCGTGCTCGAGCGGGGCCTGCTCCTGCGGCTGCGCTTCGAGCTGGACCAGTACGTCAACCTGCGCCCGGTCCGGCTCTATCCCGGTGTGCTCACACCGCTGGCGAACGCCCGCCCGGAGTCGATCGACATGCTGGTCGTCCGGGAAGGGACCGAGGGCCCGTACGCCGGGGCGGGGGGCGTGCTGCGCAAGGGAACTCCTGAGGAAGTCGCGACCCAGGAGAGCCTGAACACCGCGTTCGGGGTGCGCCGGGTGGCCCGGTACGCGTTCGAGCGGGCCGCTGAGCGGCCCGCCCGGAAGCTCACGCTCGTCCATAAGACCAATGTGCTCGCCTACGCCGGGGATCTGTGGCAGCGCACCGTCGAGGCGCTGGCCAAGGAGTTCACCTCGATCGCCGTGGACTACTGCCACGTCGACGCGGCCTCGATGTTCTTCGTCAGCCAGCCGGACCGCTTCGACGTGCTGGTGACGGACAACCTCTTCGGTGACATCCTCACCGACCTGGGGGCCGCGGTCGCAGGGGGCATCGGGCTGGCCGCGAGCGGGAACATCAACCCTGAGCGGACCGCCCCGAGCATGTTCGAGCCGGTGCACGGCAGCGCCCCGGACATCGCCGGGAAGCAGAAGGCCGACCCGACCGCGGCGATCCTCTCCGCGGCCATGCTGTGCGACCACCTGGGGCTGGCCACCGAGGCGGCCCGGATCGAGCAGGCCGTGGCCGATGACCTGGTCGAGCGGCAGGGAGCCTGGGCGGCGAGGGTCACCCCCGAGATCGGCGACGACATCGCCGCCCGGGTAGCCGGATAAGCAGGCCCGCGGGCCGGCCCGGCCGCGGGCCCGAGGGGGCGCGCCAGCAGCGCGTGGCGACGAGAAGAACAACTGAAATGAACACCACTGGGCACCAGGACCCTGCGTACCAGGAAGCTGCGTACAGCAGGTCTGCGTGCATACACACTGCGCCGCGGCAGCCCGCCTGCCGCGGCCGGGGCAACGGCGCCCCGCCCGCGTGGTGCGGCCGCGCCGAGTAAGAGGAAGGACCCTGTCATGACCGCAAGCCCGAGCACCGAGATCGCTTTTGACGTCCGCGCCAGCGCCGACCCTGTTCCCCCGGCGGAACGCGAGCGTGTGCTGGCGAGCCCGGGGTTCGGGGAAGTATTCACTGACCACATGGTCACGCTCCAGTGGACGCAGGACCGCGGCTGGCATGACGGCCGGGTGCAGCCCTACGGGCCGCTGATGCTGGAGCCCGCCACCGCGGTGTTCCACTACGCCCAGGAGATCTTCGAAGGGCTGAAGGCCTACCGGCAGGGCGGCGGCCCCATCGTGGCGTTCCGGCCTAACGCCAACGCGGCCCGGTTCAACCGCTCGGCCGCCCGGCTGGCCATGCCGGAACTGCCCGAGACGGCGTTCCTGCGCTCCATCGAGCTCCTGGTCAGCCAGGACCGGGACTGGGTCCCCACGGGCGAAGGGCACAGCCTGTACCTGCGGCCCTTCATGATCGCCACGCAGCGCGGGCTGGGCGTCAACCATCCCTCGTCCTCCTATCAGTACACGGTGATCGCGTCACCGGCCGCGGCCTACTTCAAGGGCGGCGTCCGCCCGGTCTCGGTCTGGCTGTCCGAGGACTACAGCCGCGCCGCCCCGGGAGGCACCGGCGAGGCGAAGTGCGGCGGCAACTACGCGGCCGCCTTCGCCGGGCAGATCCAGGCCGTCCAGAGCGGCTGTGACCAGGTGGTCTGGCTGGACGCGGTGGAGCGCCAGTGGGTCGAGGAAATGGGCGGGATGAACCTGTTCTTCGTGTACGGCTCCGGCCCGCAGGCCCGGATCATGACCCCGGCGCTGACCGGGACCATGCTCCCCGGTATCACCCGCGACTCGCTGCTCCAGCTCGGGCCGGATCTGGGCTTCCCCGCCGAGGAAGGCAAGATCTCCGCCGGCCAGTGGCGCGAGGAGTGCGCCGCCGGCCAGCTCACCGAGGTGTTCGCCTGCGGAACCGCCGCGGTGATCACGCCGGTGGGCCAGGTCAAGAGCGCGAGTGGCGAGTGGGTGATCGGGGACGGCACCCCGGGCCCGGTCACCATGCGCCTGCGCGAGGAACTGGTCGGCATCCAGTACGGCCAGCGCCCCGACCCGTACGGCTGGGTGCACAAGGTCTGCTGAGCAGGGGAGCGGGTCCGTGCCGTGTGCGCTGGCTGGCCCTGGTCGGTGCGCCCATCCCGCTGGCCCGGCCGGCGCTCGTGTGCTTCTTCCGTGCCCCCGTATCGGGTACGCCTGCGCACACGGCACGGACACCGCTAGCCGTCCGCTGTCCTGCTGGGCCGGCGCTGCGTGTGCTCCTTCCGCACGCCGCTAGCCCGCTCCCGTTCACGCGCCTAGCCGTTAGGTCTGGCCTTCTGGTCTGGCCGGAGGACGGGTGCTTCTTCCACATGCCGCTAGCTCCGTCCGGCACGGACACGGCTGCCCCGCCGTTTGCCCGAAAGTGCGGCTGAAATGAAAGCAACCTTTGGCCTCTTTGCGTGTCTTACTTAGGTGAGCATGTTTTGTCTCTAACGGGGAGGCCGATGTGGATCGTTGCTTAGTCCGCCGGGTTACGGCGCCTGCCGCCCTGGCGCTGTGTGTGGCCAGTGTCGTGGGGTGGGCGGGGGCTGGCACTGCGGGGGCGGCTGCGGCGCGGGGCGCTCAAGAGAGTTTCAGCCGGGCGGGGACGGTCCGGGGGCCGGCTGTGCTGCTGGTCAACGGGGACCGGGTCATGTCGTCGGGCGCAGCGGGTAGCCGCCGCGTGGCGGTGGCACCGGTATCGGCTCAGGGCCTGGCCGGGGCGACGATGGGGCTGAGCCTGGGCGGGCATCATTATGTGATCCCGTCCGTCGCCGTTCCCTACCTGGATCACGGGCTGGACTGGACCCTGTTCGATGTCTCGGCGCTGGCCACCGCGGAGAAGGCGGGCCGGCTGCCGGTGCGGATCAGCTACGGGGCCCGGCTGCGTGCTCTTCCCGGGGTGACCATTACCCGATCCGGCGGCGGCCTGGCCTCCGGATACCTGACCGCCTCGTCGGCCCGCGTGTTCGGTGCCGCGCTGATCCGCCAGTTCCAGGCGGATCACCGCAGCGGCCGCTACGGCCGGGACGGGATGTTCGCGGGTGGAGAGTCGGTCGCCCTGGCCGGAACCGCTGTCGCGGCGACCGCCCGTCCGGACCTTCCGATGCACGTCCTGACGATGACCGCGACCAATATCTCCGGCAAACCGGACAACGGCGATGTTGTCTTCGTGGTCAACGAGGACAACAGCACGCTCTTCGGCGACCCAAACGAGTCAGAGAACGACTTCTACCAAGGCAGCACGAAGTTCAGCGTGCCCGCGGGGAACTACTTCGCGCTGGGCATGTTCTTCGATGCGTCCGGCGCGACCCGGCTGGTCGTGCTGCCGCACTTCAGCGTGCCGTCCACGGGGTCCGCGACGGTACCGATGGCCGAGAGCCTGGCGAGCAGCAAGATCACCTTCGCTACCTCGTTGCCCGCGCGGGTGACTGACATCCAGGCGACGTTGCTGACCCAGTCGGCGGCGGGACCGGAGTCCTCGTTCAGCTTCGATAACGCCAACATTCCGCTGTACCTCAGCCCGACCACCTCCGCGCCGCCCGTCGGGCACCTGTACGTGGGGGTGAACGCGCTGCTGCATTCGCCGTCCAGCGCGGCGTCGCCCTACCAGTACAACCTGGTGTACCAGGACACCAGCGGGACGATCCCGGCGCAGGACTACACCGTCCAGGCCAGCAGCCTGGCCACGCTGCACCAACGGTTCTTCCAGGCCGGCCGAGCCCGGGGCGGGTTCTTCCAACTGGGGATCTATCCGTGGGAAGGCGGCTACTTCACCACTATCTATCCGCAGGCGCTGCCGTACCAGCGAACCGTGTACGCCAGCGGTGACCCGGCCGCGCAGTGGGCCGCTGAGTCCTTCCAGTCGTACGCGACCCTGGCTGGTGGCCAGTCGGCCTCCCTGGAGCAGTACGCCGCAGGACAGACGGTGCCCGACGACTGGAACGCCGACCCGCTGCACGCGGGCACCAACATGAATCTCATCGGCGCGGCCAATCTGTTCACCGCGGTGCCGTCCGCGAGCCGGTCGGGTAACACTCTGTCCCTGGACGTCACCCCGTTCAGTGACAGCCAGCCAGGGCATCTTGGGTCGGGGTTCGAGCCGGGGATCTTTGGCACGACCGGCAAGGTCACCGGCAGTTACGAGATCGACCAGAACGGGAAGAAGATCGCCGGCGGTAACGCGGTCAAGGCGGCGCAGGGCAGCCCCGACCTATACGCCCAGGCCCGGCTGAGCGCCAAGCGATCGGTGATCAAGTTCGCGGTAAGCGCCTCCAGGACGGGGCGGGCTTACGGGCTGGCCACGTCCAGCCGCACGGTCTGGACCTGGCCCTCGGCCAGGCAGGCCGGGGCGGTGCCGCCGGCCGGGTGGATCTGCCCGGCTGGCCAGACCTGCGTGGTCCAGCCGATGATGACGCTCGAATACTCGGTCCCCGGGCTGAGGCTGAATGAGTCGGCGCCACCCGGCCTGCAGGTCCTGGACTTCTCAGCCGCGCACCTGCAGTTGGCGTCGGCGGCCGCGGTCACCAGGGCCACGGTGCAGGTGTCGCAGAACGGCGGCAAGGCCTGGCGGTCGGTCGCCGTGACCGGCACCGGGCCTGGGAGGTTCCGTGCGGTGTTCAGCGATAAGCAGGCCGGTACGGTGGCGCTCCGCGTGACCGCTGCGGATTCGGCCGGCAGCCAGATTAAAGAGACCATCCTGTCCGCCTACAAGGTCTCCTGACCGGAAGCATGGAGCGGCACATCATGAGCGTTTTAGTGTTTTCCGCTGCCTCCTGGCTACGCCGGCCAGCGCGGGCCGCAGGGACCCTGGCTGTGGCGCTGTCCCTGGCCGGGGCCGTGATGGCGGCCGGCACGCCGCTCGCGAGCGCCGCGGCCGGCCCGTCCGGCACCGCCGGCGCGCCAGCCTGCCGCGGGGATGCGGGCGGCCTGCGCGCCGGCCCGTCCCGGGTTCGCGCGCTGTTATGCGCTGTGGGGGCCGCAGGCCACCGTCAACCGGGCGATCGCCGCCGGGGTCACCGGCGCGGCCGCGAAGCCGAAGGGGTGGGGAGCCAGGGACCTGGAATCCGCCTACAAGCTTCCGGTCAGCCGCCACCCGCACCAGACCGTCGCGGTCACGATCGCCTACAACACCCCTCATCTCGCTCACTACCTGGCGGTCTACCGCAAGGAATACGGCCTGCCGGCCTGCACGTCCGCCGGAGGATGCTTCCGCGTGGTCAACCAGAACGGCCGCCCGTCCCCGCTGCCGTCGTCCGGGCAAGGGCAGCGGCTGGGACCTGGAGATCACCCTGGACATTTCGATGATCTCCGCGGCGTGCCCGCACTGCCGCATCCTGGTCGTGGAGGCGAACCAGCCGTCGCTCCCTGGCCTGGGCAAGGCCGAGGACACCGCGGCCAGGCTCGGCGCCCAGGTCATCTCCAACAGTTACGGCATCCGGGAGGACGGTTATCTCCTACGCCCAGGCAAGTACTACGAGCACCCCGGGCACACCATCGTGGTGTCCGCTGGTGACTACGGTTACACCGCGGCCAACTGGCCCGCGAACCTGCGCAGCGTGACGTCAGTCGGCGGAACCGAACTGCACCGCGCGGCGAACGCCCGCGGCTGGTCCGAGACCACCTGGAACAACGACTGGGGAGCGGGTGGCAGTGGCTGCTCTGCCTATGTGCCCAGGCCTGCCTGGCAGCCCTGACCGACTGCCCCATGCGTACCGTCGCCGATGTCTCCGCGGCCGCGTTCAACATCCCCGTCTACAACCAGCGTCTACGGCGGCTGGGTCACCGTGGCCGGCACCAGCGCGTCCGCACCGCTCATCGGCGGGAATCTACGGACTGGCCGGCAACGGCGCGACCACGACCGCACAAGTTCCTGTACCGGCACGCGGCTTCGCTGTTCGACGTCACCCAGGGAACAACGACTGGTTCGCCAACACGGGCGGAGCGGCCTGCGGATTCGACTCTCTCTGCGTCGCCGGGCCCGGGTACGACGCGCCTACCGGGCTGGGCACACCCGACGGCACCGGGGCCTTCTGAGGGGCTGCTGAGTGAAAGCATGCCGCGGCGCGGACAGGTGCCCGCGCCGCGGCAGGACGTATTCGTGCCACGCACCCCCGGGGATGTGGCACACTGGGGGCCATGACGTCCGGCCGCATCATTATCGGCAGGCGCGTCGGCACCTAGCAGGGCCCGCCTTACGGCAGGCAGCCCGCACCGCCGACGCGCAGACCTCTCGCATGCCGCGAGGGGTCTTTTGTTTTGCGGGCAGCAGGCACTCCAGCATCCACCCGGAAGCGCGGCGCGACCGCCGCACGACAGAGACGGACGAGGTCATGGCCCAGAGCCCCGACGATGTGTTCCACGTCTACGACACCACGCTGCGCGACGGGGCCCAGCAGGAAGGGCTGAGCCTGACCGTCGCCGACAAGCTGGCTATCGCCCGCCGCCTCGACGAGTTCGGGGTCGGCTTCATCGAGGGCGGCTGGCCCGGGGCGATCCCCCGGGACACCGAGTTCTTCCAGCGGGCCCGCACCGAACTAGACCTCAGGCACGCGCAGCTCGCCGCGTTCGGCGCGACCCGCCGGCCCGGCGTGCAGGCGGCCGACGACCCACAGGTCGCCGCTCTGCGTGAGTCCGGGGCGCCGGTCGTGACTCTTGTCGCCAAGAGTCACGACCGGCATGTCCGGCTGGCCCTGCGGACGACGCTGGAGGAGAACCTGGCGATGATCCGCGACACGGTCAGCCACCTGCGGGCCGGGGGGCAGCGGGTGTTCCTGGACGCGGAGCATTTCTTCGACGGATACCGGTCGGATCCGGCCTATGCGCTCGAGGTGGTGCGGGCCGCCACCGAGGCCGGAGCGGACGTGGTCGCGCTGTGCGACACGAACGGCGGCATGCTGCCCGGCGAACTCGGTGACGTGGTGAGCGCGGTGGCGGCGGCGACCGGCGCCCGGCTCGGCATCCACTGCCACGACGACACCGCCTGCGCGGTGGCGAACAGCCTGGTGGCCGTGGACGCCGGCGTGACCCACGTGCAGGGCTGCGCCAACGGGTACGGGGAGCGGGCCGGCAACGCCAACCTGTTCAGCGTGGTCGCGGGTCTACAGCTGAAGAAGGGCCAGGTCGTGCTGCCAGACGGCTGCCTGGCCGAGATGAGCCGCGTGGCCCACGCGATCAGCGAGGTCACCAACGTCGCCCCCAGCACCCACCAGCCTTACGTCGGCTTCTCCGCGTTCGCGCACAAGGCCGGCCTGCACGCGTCCGCGGTCAAGGTGGACCCCATGCTCTACCAGCACATCGATCCCGCGCTGGTCGGCAACGACATGCGGATGCTGGTCTCGGACATGGCAGGCCGCGCGTCCGTCGAGATCAAGGGCAAGCAGCTCGGCTACGACCTGTCCGGCGACCGGGACACCGTCGGCCGGGTGGTCAGCCGGGTCAAGGACCTCGAGGCCCGCGGGTACACGTTCGAGGCAGCCGACGCCTCCTTCGAGCTCCTGCTGCGTGACGAGCTGGCGGGCGAGCGGCAGCGCCATTTCCAGGTGGAGTCGTGGCGGGTCATCGTGGAGCAGCGGGCCGGCGGCGAAGTGGCCAGCGAGGCTACCGTCAAGCTGCACGCCAAAGGCGAGCGGATCGTGGCCACCGGAGAGGGCAACGGGCCGGTCAACTCGCTCGACAAGGCGCTGCGGCTCGCCCTGGAGGGGCTGTACCCGGAGCTGGCCATGCTGGAGCTGGCGGACTACAAGGTGCGCATCCTGGAAGGCTCGCACGGCACCGGCGCGGTCACCCGGGTGCTCATCGAGTCCAGCGACGGCACCGGGTCGGCTGACGGCACCTGGAGCACGGTGGGCGTGGACGAGAACATCATCGCCGCGTCCTGGCACGCCCTGGAGGAAGCGGTGACCTACGCGCTGCTGCGGGCGGGGCACCAGCCCCCGCCCGAGGGCGAGTGATCCCCCGGTAACCCGCCCGGCCGGGCGGGTTAGCGGGGGAACCCCGCCGAAGTGGCATTTTGCGCTCGTTCTGGCTCGCGACGTGACGAGAATGGTTCGCCGCGTCATATTTCGTGCCCAGGGCAGATCCGACCCCGTTTTTCGCATGACAGCAGCTACCGGGCCGTGCCAGCGTCGAGCGTGTCACCCTCGGCCGGGATGCGCCGCCTGGGAAGTGCGCTGCGCGCGGGCGGCGGTACTGGCCTACTTCGTCCTCCTCGGCGTGACCGAGGGCATGTGGATCGCCCGGATCCCGGGGATGAAGGCGGGGCTGCACCTGACCGACGGGCTGCTCGGCGCCTCCCTGCTGGTGGGCCCGGCCGGCCTGGTCGCGGTGATGCCGCTGGCAGGCCGCCTGTCCGACCAGTTCGGCAGTGCCCGGCTAGCCTGGCCGGCGGCGGCCGCGGTTGCGGTGATGCCCCTGTTCCTGTGGACGGCCAGCACGCTGGCCGGGGTCATGCTGGCCGTGCTGGCCTTCGGTATCGCCGGCGGCATCCTGAGCGTGGCCCTCAATGCGCAGGGCGTCCAGGTGGAGCAGGCCTACGAGCGGCCGCTGATGGCCTCGTTCCACGCTTCCTTCAGCGTGGGCGGACTGGCGGGAGCCCTTTTAGGCGGGCTGCTGGCCTGGCATCAGGCTGGCCGATGTCGGCCGCCCGCAGATGGACATCCTGGCGGGTGTCGCCGTGGGCGGGATTACCCTCGCGGCGGTCGCCGGGCGCTGGCTGCACCGGTGAGCCAGACCGATGTGACGTGTCCGGGCCAGCGTGGCGCCGGATGGGCAGCTGGGCGGGCGGGGGCGGGGGGGGATCTCCGGGACCCGGCTGGCCCTCCGGCGGGCCCGTCGCCGCCGTGACGCGGCGGCCTCGCGTGGCGCGCCTGGCCCGGGCGGGCCGCCCGTCCCGCCCGGGGCCATTCCCGGCTCGTCCCGGCTGACCGTGCTGGGCCTGCTGGCCCTGTCCTGCCTGATTGTCGAGGGAGCGGCGGCCAACTGGAGCGGGGTCTATCTCCGGGACAACCTCGATGCCCCGCGCGGCTACGCGGCCGCCGGATTCGCCGCTTTCTCCCTGGCCATGGCCATCGGCCGGATCGCCGGTGACCGCCTCGCCGCCCGTTACGGCGCAGCCTGCCTGGTCCGCGGCTGCGGGCTGCTGGCTTCGGGCGGCCTGGCCGCCGCCCTGTGCACCCGGAGCCCCGCCGGTGCGGTCATCGGGTTTGCGGCCTGCGGGGGCGGCCTGTCCTGCACGGTTCCGCAGTTCCTGTCGGCCGCCGGCCATGTTGACCCGGAGCGGCCCGGGGGCCGGCATCGCCCAGGTCGCGAGCATCGGCTATCTCGGCCTGGTCGGCGGCCCGGTGCTCATCGGCGGATTCGCAAGCGTGGCGGGGCTGCCGGCCGCGCTATGCATCCCCGTGGCGCTCGGGCTCGGCGTGGCGTCGTTCGGGGCGGCCATCGTGATCCCGGATCGCCCCGCCCAGGAGCCGGCCGTTCCCGCTCTCGACCCAGCCGGGATCAGCGGAACGGATCCTGCCCAACGGGCCGGATCACGATCTCGCTGACGTCTACCCCGGCGGGCTGGCTCACGGCGTACATCACGGCGGCGGCGACGTCGGCGGGGGCCAGCTTCGGGTCGGCCTGCCGGTCCGGGCCGGCCGGCCCGCATCGGTCAGGCCGGGCTGGATCAGGGTGACCCGGACCCCCGTGCCCACGCACTCGGCGCGGAGGCCAGCAGCCAGCGCGCTCACTGCCCACTTGGTGGCCGAGTACAGGCTCCCCGGCCGGGTCACGCGGCCAGCCACCGACCCGGTGAGCAGGAGGTGCCCGCCGGAGCCGGCGAGCGCCGGAAGCACCGCGCGGGCCGTCAGCGCGGGACCCAGCACGTTCGCGGCGACCAGGCCGTGCCACTCGCCCGGAGGCAGGCCTCCGCGGCCCAGGAACGAGGTGGACGCGGACTGGCCGGCGTTGGCGAAGACCGACGTCGAGCCGGCCGAGCGTGCCGAGCACCTCGCTGACCAGGGTGCTCAGCTGATCCCAGTCAGACACGTCGCAGCGCACGGCCAGGGCCCGCGCGGGGGAGCCGAGATCCGCGGCCAGATCCCGCAGCGGGGCTGCCCTGCGGCCGGCGAGCGCCACCCGGTACCCGGCCCGGACCGCGGCCCGGGCGGTGGCGGCCCCGATGCCACCCGACGCCCCGGTGATCAGGAAGACTGGATCCGGCACCGCGCCAGGCTAGCGGCTGCCCCGCAGGCGGGGAGCGCACGGTTTCCCGTACGGTGGGACTCATGGATGACAAGGAGATCCTGGGTCACATCGACGAGCTGATCAAGACCGAGCACGAGCTGCGGGCACGGGCTGCCGACGGGAAGCTGTCCAGCGCTGAGGAACAGTCCCGGCTCCGCGCGGTCGAGGAGTCGCTCGACCAGTGCTGGGATCTGCTCCGCCAGCGCCGGGCCCGCCGCGAGTTCGGCGAGGACCCGGCCGGCTCGAGCCCCGTCCGCCTCCGAGGTCGAGGGTTATCTGCAGTAGCCACCCTGCGGGCCTGCCGTGCCCGGCCCGGCCGCCGCGCTCAGTAGGCTCTAGGGAGCCCGGCCACCAGACCGGGCGAGGGCAGAACTTCATCGAAGAGGTTGAGCGGTGCGCATCGCGAGATTTGCCAAAGGTGGCGAGGTCGCATACGGGGTGATCGGGGAGGCCCAGGCCGACGGGGCGGGTGTGGCCCGGCCCGTGACCGCAGCCGCGGGCCTGAGCGTCGTCGCCGAGCTGCGGGGACACCCGTTCAGCCCGGGCAAGGGCGGCGTCCAGTTCACCGGGGCAACCTTCCCCCTCGACGACGTGCGCCTGCTCGCCCCGGTGCTGCCGAGCAAGGTGGTGGCGGTCGGGCGGCAACTACGCCGATCACGCCCGCGAGACGGGCAGCGAGCCCGCCGCGGAGCCGGTCCTGTTCCTCAAGCCGTCCACGGCGGTGCTGGGGCACGGGGACCAGATCGCCTACCCGGTCAAGCTGACCCAGCGCGTGGACTACGAGGGCGAGCTCGCGGTGATCATCGGCAGGCTCTGCCGGGAGGTTCCCGCGGCCCAGGCCTCGGAGGTCATCTTCGGCTATACCTGCGCCAACGACGTGACCGCCCGCGACCTGCAGGCCCGGGACGGACAGTGGACGCGGGCCAAGGGCTTCGACACGTTCTGCCCGCTGGGCCCGTGGATCGAGACGGACGCCGACCCCGCCGACCTCGAGCTGACCACGGTGGTGAACGGCGAAGTCCGCCAGCAGGCGCGGACCTCGCAGCTGCTGTACGACGTGCCCGCGCTGGTCGAGTACGTCAGCACCGTGATGACCCTGCTGCCCGGTGACGTGCTGCTCACCGGGACCCCGGCGGGCGTCGGGCCCCTGGAGGACGGAGACGAAGTGTCCGTGACCATCGAGAACATCGGGTCGCTGCGCAACACGGTGGTGAACCGTGACTGAGCACCCGGGGAGCGGGAGCGGGGTGCGGGTCCGCTTCGCCCCCTCACCCAGTGGTGACCTGCACGTGGGCAACATCCGGACCGCGCTGTACGACTGGGCTTTCGCCCGGCACACCGGCGGGACGTTCGTGCTGCGCATCGAGGACACCGACCAGAGCCGGGTCACCCCGAGTACATCGCCTCCGCGCTGGACACGCTGCGCTGGCTCGGCCTGCAGTGGGACGAGGGGCCGGAGGCCGGCGGCCCGTACGGCCCGTACCTGCAGAGCGAGCGCATGGACATCTACGCGGAGTGGGTGCAGCGGCTGCTCGCGGACGGCCACGCCTACTACTGCTACTGCACGCCCGAGGAACTGGCCGCCCGCCGGGACGCGGCCCGCGCCGGTGGCGGCCCCAGCGGCTACGACCGGCACTGCCGGGTGCTCACCGCCGAGCAGGTCGCGGCCTACCGGGCCGAGGGCCGCAAGCCGGTCGTGCGGTTCCGGATGCCTGAGGGGTCCACCACATTCAACGATCTGGTCCGCGGCCAGGTCACGTTCGACCACGAGCACGTGCCGGACTTCGTCCTGGCCCGGGCGGACGGCTCCCCGCTGTACACGCTGGCCGTCGCGGTGGACGACGTGCTGATGAAGATCACCCACGTGGTGCGCGGCGAGGACCTGCTGTCGTCCACGCCCCGGCAGATCGCCGTGTACCGGGCCATGGGCGTGCCCGAGGACCAGTTCCCGGTGTTCGCGCACCTGCCCTACGTGCTCGGCAAGGATGGGCAGCGGCTCTCCAAGCGGAACGGGGTCGTGTCCGTCAACTGGTACCGGCAGGAGGGCTTCCTGCCCGAGGCGATCGACAACTACCTGGCCCTGCTCGGCTGGTCGCCCGGTGACAACCGGGAAGAGTTCACGCTGGCCGAGATGGCGGCCGAGTTCGACCTGGCCCGGGTGAACAAGAACGCGGCCCAGTTCGACGTGCGCAAGCTCGAGTCGATCAACGGGGACAAGATCCGCGCGCTGGACCCGGCCGATTTCGTCGCCGGATCATCCCGTTCCTGCAGCGGGCAGGCGTGGTCGGTGATCCGGTGAGCGAGGCGGAGGCTGGCCCTGGTCACGGCGGCCGCACCGCACATCCAGACCCGGATCAGCCGGCTCACCGAGGCAGCCGGGCATGCTCGGCTTCCTGTTCGCCGACGAGGAGCGGTTCGAAGTGGAGCGCCGAGGACGCGGAGCGGGCGCTCGGCCCGGACGCGCTGCCCGTGCTCCAGGCCGCCGAGGCGGCGCTGGCCGAGGTGCAGCCGTGGACCGCCGAGGCGATCAAGTCGGCCCTGTCCGCCGCGCTGGTCGAGCCAGCCGGGCTGGGGCTGAAGCCGCGGGCCGCCTTCGCGCCGGTGCGGGTCGCGGTGACCGGGCGACGGGTGTCCCCGCCGCTGTACGAGTCCATCGAACTGCTCGGCCGCGAGCGGACGCTGGCCCGGCTGGCCCGCGCGATCAAAGCCGCCTCAGGCTGACCGCCCCGCCCCCGGGCCAGGGGCTGCGCGCCCGGGGCCCCAGGGCCAGCCCGTCGCCGGGCGCCGGGCGCACCCGGCTCCGGCGGGGGGGAAGATTTCGCGGAGGGGGTGGGTTCGGGCTACACTGCACTGGCGCGGGTGAGCGTAGCTCCGCCCGGCGCGATGGGGTATGGGGTAATTGGCAGCCCGACGGGTTCTGGCCCCGTTAGTCTAGGTTCGAGTCCTGGTACCCCAGCAGTAGCGATGACCGGCAGGCCTCCTCATTCGGGAGGGGCCCTGCCGGTTTGTCGTTTCGGGCCCCCGCCCAACTCGAAATCGGCGAAATCGAAGCCGGGGACGACCAGGCAGGCCACCAGGGACCACGACGCGGCGCGCCGTGGCCGCCGGGCGCGGGAGTGGCTGACTGCCACGCTCCCGCCGGGACCAGTGCCTGGGGCTCTTGCCCGGCGCCCGGGTCCGGGCCCCAGCTTGCGGGTCTCGCGGCTGATCCGCAGCTCGATCGGCGCGCCACCCTGCCAGAGCCACAGTTCGTCGCCCCGGACCCGGTGCCAGGCGGACTCCTGGCCGGCCGGGAGCAGGTAGAGGATCGCCGTGGCCAGCGCCCGCTCGCCCGGCCATCCCGCCGGGATCGTGCGCAGTCCCGACCGGTAGGTCTCCCGGAAGTACCCGCCTTCCGGATGGGGTGCGAGCCGCCAGCGCCGACCGCGGTCGCGATGTCCATCCCGTGGCTCGCGTCCATGCCCTGCTCAACACCGGACGGTACCCAGGTCATGCCACCCGGAGACGGCCCGGCACCGGGGGGAGTGGTGCCGGGCCGGGTCCGCGCCCGTAACGGTGCCAGCCGCCGGGGCCAGCCCATCAAAGGCCGCCGGGCCAACCCATCAGGAACCAGCCCGTCAGGGCGGCCCCGTCATGGGCCAGCTCGTGGCAGGTCAGATCCAGCGGCGCCGGCGGCTGGCGGGTGCGGCCGTACCGCTTGTGGCCGCGCTCGTGACCGGACAGCCGGAACAGGATCAGCAGGATCAGGGCGCCGACGATGGAGCCGATGATCCCCGCGGTGCGGAGGTGGTGAACGGCGAGGGTGTGGTATTCGATCAGGTTCAGGATGAACCCGCCGAGAAAGGACCCCAGCACGCCAAGGACGATGGTGCCCAGCAGGCCGATGGGGTCGCGGCCCGGGACGAGCAGGCGTGCCAGCGCCCCGGCGATGAGTCCCACGATCAGCAGAACAAGGATGAATGCCAACATGCCCGGCATCTACCCCTACAGATTGTGATCATGCGGTACGTTATGCCCTTTCCAGATTCCTGGATTTTGGGCCGAGATGCCGGTTACTTGACCTGGCTCCTGGACGGGCACGGCGGGTGTGGCCGGCGCGGCCGCCGGCGGCCTGCGAGCGCCCAGCGTCTGTTCCGCCTGAGGCCAGCGTCCGCGCGGCGGCTGCGCTGCATGCCGCCGCAGCCCGCCGGCTGCCGCGGGATCTCCATTTGGCGTCATCCCTCGCGGTGCCCTACGATGCAGTGTCTGGCCCCGTCGTCTAGTGGCCCAGGACGCCGCCCTCTCAAGGCGGTAGCGGCGGTTCGAATCCGCTCGGGGCTACTCACGAAGTAGCAGGTCACAGGCCCGGTTCCCGTTCGTAGGGAGCCGGGCCGTGATCTTTTGGGGGCAGAATGTGGGCAGGATGGGGCAGCAGCGGGCGGTGCTGAGCTCTGCTGGTTGGCCCGCAGTTGGACTGGCGGCAGTGCCCGGGAGCCCGGTCGGGGAGGCGCGGCGTGACCCGTGAGGAGTTCCCGGACCTGCTGGCGTGATTTCGGCGCGCCCTGTGGATGCTCTCCCAGGACGAGGACCGGGGTACCGGGCACTTCGACGAAGCCCACCGAACGTTCCGTCGTGACTAGAGAGGTTCATCGAGGCTGCCCGCACGGCAGTCCCGAGACCGTCCACTGAACAAGGTGAGCCTTCTGTACCTCGAGGTGACAGCCGAACCCGCCTTTCTAAGGCGGCTACGGAGCGTAATAGAAGCGCCATGGCTGGATAGCCCGAACGCGGAATCCGTGCACGCGACGAGCAGATCGAAGAGACTGGCCGATTGGCTCAGAACTATCAGTTCTGGACCTTCCGGCTTCAGGGTGGTCTGCGGGAGCCTCAGTGGGTCTTCAGGCGCTCAGGGGAGCCCGGGAACTCGGCTCCGAGCCGCGGCGGATGCTGTGCTCTGCGGACAGGGGCTGCCACCGAGCAATATCCTGGGCCGCCCCCAATGACGCGTAGATGTTCACCGCCCGGATGTTCGCGGCCTGGGCCGCGCCGCGGTCACCGCCGTCCACGAGGACCCGGCCGCCGCCTCCAGCGCTTTCGCGCCGACAAGGGCCGGCGCGCGTCGTGATACCGGTCTGCGGCCGCGAGCAGCCGGGTGGCGTCACGATCGAGCAGGCCGCGGCAATACAGCGCGTTGGCATGCCGGTGGGGATCTCGGCTTCGTGGGCGAGCGTCTCGGCCCGGCCGGCGAATCCTCGCAGCACGCACGTCGCCGACGTTCACGGCAAGGCGGACGGCGTCGGCGAGCAAGACCCTCGATCTCCTCCAGTTCTTCGGCGTCGTTCGCGAACCCGGCGGTCAGCACCGCAAGCGCCTCGGCCGGCGCGCCGGAGTGCTCGGCGTCCAGGCTGCGCCCCAGCGCCAGGGACGCGACGACCCTGTTCCCGATCCGCTTGGCCCGGGGAGCCGCACGGCGAGGTGCTGCCGCGCCGCCCGCGTTTCGCCGCGATGGAAGAGATCACCGCGGCGACGCCGTGGTCGCAGCACGCCACGCCGGGGTCTTTCATGTCTTCCTGCAGCGCCCCTACCTCGGCGATCGCGTCATCCCAGCGGCCCGTATCGAAGAGCAACTGGCCCAGGGCGCTACGCGCCTGGGCCTGCCGGACCACCAGGCCGGCCCGGTCGGCCAGTTGCCGCGCTTCCCGTGCCGCCACGAGGCACGCTCGTACCGATCGAGGTCGCCCAGCGCGACAGCCTGATTCAGCAGCAGCAGGAGCCGCAGGTCGGTCAGCGTCGGGTCGGCCCGGGTCGCAGTCAGCGCCCGCTCGAACAGCGGCAGCGCGTCCGCCATCTGCCCCTGCATGACCGTCACGATGGCCAGCACGTGCAACGCCCAGGCGATTGCCCAGTTGTCCCCCGCGTCCGTCGCCTGCGCCAGCGCGGCCGCGGCCACCTGGCCCGCCGTCTCCACCTGGCCGAGGTTGAAGTGCGCCCGCGCGGTCAGCACGAGCAGCCGGGCCCGGTGCCGCGCCGAGATCGCAGGCGACGCCAGCACCTGGTTCAGCGCGGCGAGGGACTCCGCGAACCGGCCGGTGACGGTCCGGCACTGCGCCAGCGTCCAGTGCAGGTCGACAACCACGGCCGGATCGGCGGCACCGGCGAGCGCGCGGCTGGCCACCTGCTCCGCCTCACCGAGGTCGCCGACCCGGTACAGGGCGTCGGCAAGCCGGCAGACCAGGCTGTCGTGCGTCGCCGAGCCGGCCGGTGAGCTTTCGACCGCCCGCCGGAGCAGTTCGGCCGCGGCCCGGGGTGCCTGGCCCACCAGCAGCGGCGCCGCGGCGGCCAGCCAGTGCAGGATCCACTCATCCATCGGCTCCGCCGTGCCACCCAGGGCCTGCAGAAGCTGCCGGGCGACCCGGTCGACCGGCGCCCCAGCCTCGGCGAGAGCACGGCCGGCATCGCGGTGCCATGCGGCGCGGACCGGCGCGGGTATGTCGTCGTACAGCGCGGCGCGGATCATGGGATGCCGGAACCGCAGGCCGTCGCCCGATTCCACCAGCACCCCCGCGGCCAGGGACTCGTCCACCGCCGGGATCAGGTCCGCGACGCCGCGGCCAAGGACGACCGCCAGGTCCGGCACGGCAAAAGTCGACCCCGAGCAGCGCCGCCGCCCGCAGCACCTCACGCACCCAGCCGGGCACAAATCCCAGCCGATCGGCTATCGCCGCCGACAGCGAGCCCGGCGTCGGGCCGTCTCCCAGCTCGGCCGTGCCCGCGTCGGTAAGGGTCAGGCAGGAACTGCGAGCCAGCGCGTCGACCAGCTCGGTCAGGTACAGCGGGTTACCCGTGGCGCCATCGGCGAGCCGCAGCAGATCCTCGTCCGGCTTGCCGCCCGCAAGCGCGCCGACGAGATCGGCCACCGCCGCGTCGGCGAGCCCGTGCAGCCGCAGCCGCGCCGTAGCGCCGACGGAGTGCCGCAGTGCCAGCAGGTCATCCCGCTGAGGCACCGGGCGCATCATGCCGACGAGCAAAAGCGGCAGATGGCGCGCTGATCGCGCCATGCGGGCCCACAGCGCGACGGTCGCCGGATCCGCCCACTGAAGATCATCGACGACCAGCACAACCGGCGATCTGTCGCACAGCTCGTCGACAAGCGCGAGCAACTGCTCCGCGAGTGCAGCCGCGAGGTCCTCGCCATGACCGGATGTGAACTCCCCGCGCAGGAGCCGGACGATGGTGGTCCGCCGTTCGTCCGCGGACGGCTCGCGTACCCGTAAGGCGTCAAGCAACGGGAGCAGCGGCAACGCCTGCCCCAGCTCGTCGCCGGCGCCCCAGAACACCTGGCAGCCCAATTCGGCCGCCATGGTGCAACCCGCACGGCCGAGCGCTGACTTGCCGATTCCCGGCTCGCCCTCGATCAGCACCGCGCCGCCCCGTCCCCGGGACACCTCCCTCACGAACCGCTTTAGCATCGTGCTCTCGCGGTCCCGGCCGAATAGCGGGACGGCCGGAGTCAGCGCACGTGGCCCGTTCGTCGTCGCCGCGGCCGCAGGTTCCCGCGGCGCGACCGGGACGGCACTCCCCGCGGGACAGCGCGCAGGGCCGGAAACAGCCAGGCGGGGTCGGCGGCGAGGATCCGCTGGTGCAATTCGCGCAGTTCAATACCCGGTTCGGCGCCAAGCTCGTCAACGAGCACGCTCCGGGCATGCTGGTAGGCGGCAAGCGCCTCGGCCTGGCGGCCGTCACGGTACAGGGCGAGCATCAGCCGGCCGTGCAGGTGCTCCCGCAGCGGTGGCGGTCCGCCAGCTGCCGCAGCTCGGGGATCACCTCGGCATGGCGGCCAAGGTGCAGGTCGGCGTCTAGACGTGCTTCCAGTGCCTGCAGCCACATCTCCTCCAGCCGGGGGACCTCTCGCAGACCAGCACTCTGAGTCCACGTCTGCAAGGGCGCGCCCCGCCACAACGACAACGCGTCCCGCAACCGGCCCGCCGCGGCCTCCCACGATCCTGCCCGGGCGCCGCCCGCGCGGTATCGGGCATGAGCTTCGAACGGTCCATGTCCAGCCCGCCGGGCTCGACGCTGATCATGTAGCCGTGCGGAGCGGAGCTGATCAGGCGATGACCGTCATCCCCCAGGGCTTTCCGCAGCCGCTTAACGTAGTTGTGCAGGCTCGCCCGGGCCGATACCGGCGGCGCGAATCCCACAGCACCTCGATCAGCTCATCAGCCGGCACCACCCGGCCAGCATTCACCAGCAGCGCTGCGAGCAGCGCCCGCTGCTTGCCCGCCGGGACGGTCAGGATCGTCTCTTCGCGGCATACCAATAACGACCCCAGCAGGCCGAATTTCAGGTCTGGGGACTCCACTTCTGTAAGATCCAGACCCCCCGTATCCGATTCCTTGCAGACTCATTCTCACTAGCCACAATGACATCCCGTTCACGTACCCAGCTGCACCACCCGGCGCAATACGCCAGATCCGGGTCCCGCGTGACAGCAGCAATACCCCGCCAGGCCAGCCACGCATTCGACGCTAGCAGCGGACCCTGCTCCGTGTTCGCAGATGTCACGCATTGTCCCAGTCCCTCATTACTAGCGCGGCAGGGCCTAGCGCAGCGCTAGGACGGTGCTACTCCCGGGCGTGGGCTCGACACCACGCCAGCCCGGACGGGCAATCCGCGACCCGCGGAACCAGGATCTGAGGAGGTTAGCAATGCGATGTGCATTGCCAACACCACATGCCGAACTGGAGAAACCAAATGGTCAAGCCCTTAACCCTGCCATCGGCTGTGAGGCCCGGAGGCCTTGGCGGCAGCAGATGCGCGGCACGATGAGCATGTGCTCACTCAGGGGGCCCGACGCCAGAGCAGAGGAAGCAATCGTGGTAACAGGGGCTCCGGATGATCTGCAGGACCTGCGGCGCTTCGGCTGAGCCACCGGATCTTGCCGACAGGCGAGGCTATCGCCGACATCGGCGGCGAGCTCGACATGGCCACCGCCGACTTTGCAGTCAGGTACGTCCGGCTAGTGATCGATCGGTACGGCGGCCCGTTGATTGTGTATCTGGCCGGGCTGGCTTTCTGCGATGCCCAGGGCTTGAGCGCCCTGCTGCGCATGGCCACATACGCGGAGCGCGCAGGCAGTCCGTTCAGGCTTGCCTCGCCCCGGCCATCACTGGTCAAGATCATGCAGATTACCGGCCTGGATCGCAGGTTCTTGCTGTCACCATCCGGCCCACCAGCCCCATTCAACCTGCCAAGCCCCCCGAGCCACGACCAGTAACCTGTACTGCACATCGCGAAAGCTCTGTTGGTCCGGGTGGTGACCCCCCCGGCGTCACCACTGGTCAGGCGTCAGGACTCTGCGGATCTTGCCCCTCCAATGTCCCTCAGGAGCGACAGGCTCAATCCGGCCAGGCCAGTAAGTCACACGAAAAACGCGCGTGCTCACTCCAGCACGTTCCGTGGCGGCGGTTCCAGCTGGTTCCACGCGAAGTCGGTGATCAGTATCCCCGCGGCCGCGACAAGCCAGCCCAGCGGGCATGCTTCCTGGTAGCCCTCTCAAAGGCGCACGGATACCATCCCCAGATGGGAGCTCTGCGACGGCTGATTCCCTACCCGGCCCGGCTGATGGCGTACGCCGCGCTGCTGGCTGGTGCCGCCACGGCGCTGGCCGTGCTGCCGGCCGGCCCGCCTGCGGCCGCGGCGCCCCAGGTGGCGGCCTTGGTCACTGGCCACCCAGCCAGCCTCCGGATGGGCTCCGATCTCGCTGCGCCGGTGCGCGGCGAAACCGCTCACCTACTGCGGCGGGCTGGCCGTACCGCTGGACTACTCGTCGCGCCGCCAGCCCCCCGGATCCACCTGGGCTTCCGCTGGCTGCCGGCCGCGGGGCGGTCGCCGGCCGGGACCATCCTGGCCGTCGAGGGCGGCCCGGGGTACGCCTCCACCGGTTCGGAACCGGAGTGGGACCTGGCCATGACCGGCCCGCTGCTGGCCACCCGCAGCCTGCTGCTGGTCAACCTGCGCGGCACCGGGACGTCCACCCCGGTCAACTGCCGCAGGCTTGAGGAGCGGGTACGGCGCCAGAGCAGTACGGCCGGCACTTCAACCAGCTGGTGGCGGCCTGCGGTGCCCAGCTGAACCGCACCTGGCACTACCCGGGGCGGCGGCTGGGTGCACGCCTCCGACCTGTTCAGTACCGCGTACTCGGCGCGCGACGTGTCCCAGGTGCTGCACGCGCTGCGGCTGGGCCGGGTGGACCTGTACCGGGGGTTTCCTACGGCAGCTGGTTCGCCCAGGCGTTCGCGTCCCGCTATCC
>CAVRFX010000009.1:0-606455 GCA_963720645.1 uncultured Actinomycetes bacterium
TCTTCGGGGTCATCCTTGGCCTCCTGATCGTCGTCGGCGTACTCCCGCACGATCGGAGGTACTTCCTCAGCGCGATCTTCGGGGCGCTGTTCGTGGCCCTAAGCGACCCTGGCGGCAAGCACGGCCCCCGGGTGGCCAAGATGGCGGTCATGGCCGTGGCCGGGGCGCTGCTGACGGCCCTGGCCTTCGGCATCGGCGCTGGCCCGTGGGGATGGGTCGTGCTGGCCGCGTTCGTGGTCACGTTGCTGGGGGGCCTCGCGGTGAAATACGGCGTGCACCGGTTCGTCGCGGCCTCTCTGCTCAACGTCTGGTTCATCATCGCCCTCAGCCTGCCGACTCTCTTCTCCTTCCACCTGCCGGGCCTGTACAGTTCCGGCCTGATCCATGCCCAATCGTGGAAGCAGGCGCTGGCCTGGCTGATCGGATCGGCTCTGTGGCTGGCCTACGCAACCATCATGTGGCTGGCGCGCGGACTGACCCCGCAACCGCAGCCGGTCGCCGAGATCCCCGGCGATATCTCACCCAGGCCGCTGACCCGGCCGCTGATCCTGTACGCGGTCATCCGGGCTATCGCGGTAGCGATCGCCGTCGCCATCTCCTTCGGGCTCAAGCTGCCCGACGCCGACTGGATGCCGATCGCCGCCATCATCGCCATGAAACCCAGCCTGCAGCAGTCCGCCCTCACCGCCGAGCAGCGCGTGGCCGGGACGATCGTGGGCGCCCTGGTGGCGCTCGCGGTCCTGCTCCCGGTCAATAACATCACCGCCCTCGAAGTGATCATCGTCGTCTTGCTCGCGCTGGGCGCCGCGATCCGCACCATGAGCTACACGTTCTACACCGCAGCCATCGCCGCAGCCGTGCTGATCGCTGCGGACGTGCCCGACCCGTCCAACCTCAGCCATGAAGGACGCCGGATCCTGTTCACCTTCGCCGGGGTGGGCATCGCCATCATCGTCTTGCTGCTGGCGGGCCTGCTGCAGAAACGCACCGCCAAACCAGCCACGCAAACACCGCCAGCACTGCAGACACCGCAAGCCAGTACCACCTGACGCTGGAAAGAGATGCCCTGCCGATAAGCACAAGCGAGTTTGGCGCGGGCCCGTGGCGTGCCCGGTCTAAGCAACGGGTCGCGGCGGGCTATCCCCGCGAGACCTTCGGCATCTCCTGGCTGCCCAGTACACTCGCGTACTACGTCCCCAGGAGGTGCGGTCATGGGCTACCGGCTCCGGATGCACCACGAGATCCGTGACTGGCTGACCGGCCTCCGGGTGACTGAGCCAGAGCTGGCCCGCCTGGTCGGCGAGGCAGTGCTGGCCATGCTGGACGCGGGCGAGACACTCGGGCCACCGCTGGTTGTCCCGCTGGAATCCGTGCTGCGGCCTCCCGATGATCCCCGGGAGAACCTCGACTACGCCTACCAGCGCCAGCTGGAGACGCTGGCCAAAGTCCGCCGGGGCGTCGCCGACGTGGCCACCTCGCGCAAGCGGGTCGAGCTCGTGTCCGACCAGCTGGAGCAGCAGGCCGCGGATGCTGGCCAGCCAGCACCGGCATGCGCTCGCCGCCGGGAACGACGACCTGGCCAGCGAGGCGCTGAACCGTGAGGCGGGGATCCGGGAACGGCTCTCCGACCTGCGCCGCCAGCTGCACGCGCTGGCGGAAGAAGAAGAGCGGCTGACCGCGGCGAGCCAGCGCCTGCAGATCAGGGTCGAGACGTTCCGGATCCGCAAGGAGACGATCAAGGCCCGTTACACGGCGGCCGAAGGATCGGAGCGGGTTCGCGCAGCATTCGCCAGCATGGACGCGAGCACCTCCGGCCTGGAGGACACGCACGAGGAGGCGGACGCCGGAGCCGGGATCGCCAGCGCCTCAGCCGAAGCCGGCGAACTCCTGCAGGAAATCGAGGATCTCACGCTCTCCTCCCGGGGCGGTCCGGGGCCAGCAGAGGAGGACGACATCGAGCCGCCGCCCGGCCTGATGGAGCTGCGGCCAGGTGCCCCTGACGGCGCACGGGCCGGTTTGCTGTTCGCCGTCGATCCTCCGGACATCGCGGTCCTGGTGGGATGGGTCGAGGATCCAGGCGGATCTGCCGGGAGTTACCGGGAGGCGCTCCAGATCGCGGCCAGCCGCCTGGAGCGGGCCCACTCCGCGCGCGCTCCGGAGGACATCCCTGCGCCCGCCGCCTTCATCTCCTACGACACGGAGTCGTTCCTGGATGAGTTCTTCCCCGGCGAGGAGACCGAGGTCGAGATCGGGGCTGGCGTGCTCGTGGCCCGCAACCGCGCCCACACGCTCGCGGAAGCCCGGCAGCGCATGCGGCTGACCCAGGCGCAGGTCGCCGAGCGCATGAACGTCCGCCAGGAACGGGTATCCGCCATCGAGCGTGCCGAGCCCGGGGCCACCGAGGTCCGGACTCTCGCCGCCTACGTGCGCGCGCTCGGCGGCAGGCTGGAGATCATCGCCGACATCGGCGGCGAGCGCATCGTGCTCAGGTAGCCTGCATCGGGTGACGTGATCGGCTGCGTCTACTTCTACCCGCCCCGCCGGAGCGGGTACGACGTGGACGTGCGCTCCTGGGTCCGGGCGGATCACGCCGCGCTGGACCGGCCGCTGCATGATCTGGTCCGGCGCTGGCTGGCCGAAGCCTGGCCGTTCCAGGCGCCGGACTACGCCGAGCGCCGAAGTCACCCGGGCTGGCCGCCTCACCGGAACTTCCCGTTGCTGTTCGGGGCGGCACTGTCGCTGTTCGGGGCGGCGACCATGGTGCACCTACTGCTGGTCAGCGTGCGGCGCAGGCGCACCGAAGCGGGCTTGCTGAAGGTGCTCGGGTTCGTCCGGCACCAGGTCGCCGCAGTGGTCAGCTGGCAGGCCACGGCGGTGGCGGTGGTCGGGATCGCGGCCGGGCTGCCGCTGGGGATCGCGGCGGGCAAGCTCACCTGGCGGGTGTTCGCCTCCGAGGTCGGCGCGGTGCCGGTGACCGTGGTGCCGGTCACCGGGCTGGCCGCGCTGGCCTGCGGGGTGCTCGTCGCCGCGAACCTCCTGGCTGTCATCCCGGCCTGGCTGGCCGCACGGTCACGCCCGGCCCAGCTCCTGCGCGCCGAGTGACCGGCTCCGCCGCGGCCCGTGGAAGGTACGGCAGCACGCGAGATCGGGGGCTCGGGCGTGCTGCCCACCAGCTCAGGGAGGCCGGCCGCCGCACCAGGGCCGGGGCGGGCCCGCGCTCACCCATCCCCGCCGCCCGTCAGCCACCGCACTTCCCCGGAGGCGTCCCGCATGACCAGGACCGACGTTTGCTGCCGGTCGAACCCTGTCCGCATGACATTGAGCTCGGTGACCCAGCCGGTCGCGGGCATACCGCCGGGCACCGCCCCCAGGGCCTCCAGCATCAGGGCCCGGGCCTGGAGCGCGTGGTTGGTGACACCGGCCGGCAGCAGCCGGGGCCGGCCCCGGACGTCGGCGACCACGCCCCATTCGTAGAGGCGGCTCAGCATG
This sequence comes from uncultured Actinomycetes bacterium, assembly GCA_963720645.1. Classification (GTDB taxonomy): domain Bacteria; phylum Actinomycetota; class Actinomycetes; order Streptosporangiales; family Streptosporangiaceae; genus RYN-230. The sequence continues at coordinate 3,490 of CAVRFX010000009.1, forward strand.
GGACGGGCCGTTGCGGCTGAGGTCATGACCGAGATCCTGACTGTCGATTACGTTGCGTCGCTACCCCGTAACCGTCTTACCGGTGACGAGACCGTCTCGTCCCTTTCTCGAGCACTTTCTAACGCTTCGTAGCGTCGATGTAGCCTTTCCGTCAGATCGGGCCGGCCGTCGCAGGTCCGCCCGCGCTGATCCCGGACTCCTGCGCGGCTGCGGACCGCCCGCCTGGCGGCCACGACGCTGGCGGCCTGGCTGCGTCGTAAGCCGGTGAGCCGGACGCCCAGCAGGCACACGTCGTCGGACCGGGGGGTATCGCCCAGCAACGCGGCCTGCACCACCGCGCAGGTCCGCTCGGCGCTGAGCGGCGCCTGGCCGCCCATGACCCCGGACATGACGTCGGCGAGGGCGCTGAGCCCGTCGCTGATGTCACGGCTCCGGTCCTCGATCAGCCCGTCGGTGTAGAACATCAGGCTGGTGCCGGGCTCCAGGATCTGATGGCCCACGGTGAATTCCGGTTCGATCGGAGCGCCGATCATCACCCCGGAGGCGCCGTCCAGGTACCCGGCCCGGCCGGAGGCAGCGGCCCACACCGGCGGCGGGTGCCCGGCGTTGGCGTAGCTCAGCTCGCCGGAAGCCGGGTCGAGCAGCGCGTAGACCACGGTGGCCAGGGCGTCCGGCAGCAGCCGGGCCTGGGCCCGGGCGGTGCGCCACAGCACCTCGCCCGGATCGGACGTGTCCACCGCGTAGGCCCGGAGCAGGTGCCGCATCTGCCCCATGATCGATGCGGAGCTGATGTTGTGGCCCACCACGTCGCCGATGACCAGCCCGATCCGGTCGCCCTCCAGCGGGAACGCGTCGTACCAGTCGCCGCCGACGTCCACGCCGGCCGTCCCGGGCAGGTAGCGGACCGCGAGGTCCAGCCCGGGAATCTCGGGCAGCGTGTCGGGCAGCACGGAGCGCTGCAGCGTCTCGGCCACGGTGTGGTCCCGGGCCGATGCGGCCGCGTTGGCCAGCCCCACGGCGGTCTGCCGGGCCAGTTCCTCGATCACCGCGAGGTCGGTGTCCGTGAAGTCGGGATGGTCGGCGCCGCGGCCGACGGCGAGCACCCCGAGCGGCCCCGAACTGGCCATGAGCGGGGTGACTACGACATGCCCGGGGTTTACCCGGGCCACGATGTCACGCAGCGCCGCGCAGTCCCCGAGGTGGGGGGCCATCTGGGCCGCGCCGTCGTGGACCACCTGGGTCTTCCGGCTGGTGAACGCGGTCCTGACCGTCCACTTCCCCACCGCGGGCACCGGCTCGCCCCGCAGGTCGGTGAACTCCACGCCGCCGCCATTCTCGCGGTGGGCGATCGAGATGGCCCGCAGCTCGCCCTCCGGGCCAGGCAGGAAGGCCAGGCAGAAGTCGGCCAGGCTGTGCACGACCAGCTGGGCGGCATGCTGGAGCAACTCGTGCCGGTCCTGCGCCGCGGCGACGAGGTCGCCTGCCTGCAGCAGGAAGGCGACCCGCTCCTGGGCGCTGTCCGCCTCGGCCCGGGCCGTCCGCTCGCGGGCCAGCAGGAACGCGCGCTCCTGCTCGGCACGCTGCCGGGCGGTCAGGTCCACGACGTACGTCACCCAGCGCAGCGGGTCATAGCCGATGACCGCCGCGCCGACCAGGACCGGCACCCGGTGACCGTCCCGGTGCACGTACTCCTTCTCGTACGGCCGGAAGGCCCCGGTGCTCGTCAGCTGCCGGTGGGCGTCGGCGTCGGCCTCCCACCACTCGGGAGGCGTGATCGACTCACGGGAGATGCGGCCGGCCTCCACGTCCTCGCGCGCATACCCGATGATGCCGAGGAAAGCGTCGTTGGCGTCGTGGACGTGGTCCTCGCCGTTGACCACCACCCCGATCACGTTGGCCTCGCGCAGCCGGCCCATCAGCTCGGTGCCCTCGCGCAGCGCCGCCGCGGCCCGGCGCTCCTTGGTCAGATCCCGGAACATGGCGTACGCCCGCTGCGGGCGGCCCTCCGCGTCGCGCGAGTCCGGTACCGCGGTGATCCGCAGCCAGCGCATCTCCCCGGTGCGCCCGTGCGGGAACCCGGCGATCACATCGGTGACCACCTCCCCGGTGCGCAGCGCCACCGAGACGGGGAAGTCGGCCGGGTCCAGCGGGGAGCCGTCGTCGCGCACCGCCTGGCCGGCGGTGGCCAGCGGCCAGGTGATCATCTCGTCCTCGTCGAGGCCGAGGATCCGGCAGGCCGCCGGGTTGGCCCCGAGGATCAGGCCGTTGGTGTCGTAGTAGATGACGCCCTGGGGCAGCGTCTCGAACAGGGTCTGGTACCGCTCCTGGGTGGTGGCCAGCTGCGCCGCCAGGGCCTCCTGCTGCCGCCGCTCGCGGACCTGGTCGGTCACGTCGCTCACCAGCAGCAGCACCCCGTTCAACCTGCCCGTCCGCGCCGCGCACCGGCTGGTACAGGCACTCAACGAAAATCTGCTCGGGTACTGCAGTCGCGCCCCGGCGGACGAACAGCTCGGTCTCGTAGCCCTGGAACGGCTGCCCGGACTCCAGGACGCCGGTGATGAGCTCGGCCCGGCCCTGGGCCGCCAGATCCGGGAGCGCCTCCCGTAGCGTCCGGCCGGTCAGGTCCGGGCGGCCGACGAGCTGCCGGTACGCGTCGTTCGCGAACTCGAACACCAGATCCGGCCCGGCCAGGAAAGCCGCCGGGACCGGAAGACCGGCGAAGAGCTCATGCAGCACCGCGAGGCGGTGACTGGCACTGCGCCCTCGCGAAACCGGTCCTGAACTCACCGTGCCCCCCCGGGCCACAGGCGGGGGGCGTCACGCCAGACTCCCCCGAAATGTCGGCATCGTCACCCAGGGTACCTTCCGGACGCACACTGCGGTATTCCGCCACGGCTGCCCCGCGCGGCCCGGTAGTTTCATCCAGCTGAGGGTGACCTGGATGGAGGAGACGTGAAGCTGCTCCGGGTGCTGGCCGTGCCAGCCGCGCTGACCCTGGTGGCGGCCTGCGGGGGCGGCGGCAGCCCCGGTGCCGCGCAGAGCGGAACCGCCAGCCCGAAGACGCCGGCCACGGCGGGAGCCCATCCGGTCAGGCAGACCACAGCCCGCCCGCCCGCGATGGCGGGGGTGACGACCCGGGGCGCCCTGGTCCTGCTCAGCCCGGCGACGGGGGCGCCGGTCCGGACCCTGGTTCCCGGGGGTGTCATCGGCGACGAGCTCTCGGTCTCCCAGGACGGCCGGACCATCTACTTCAGCAGACGGCACGGGTGCGTGGACGACGTGGAGTCGGTCGCGGCGTCCGGGGGCACGCCGACGCTGATCACCACCGGGAGCCTGCCCGCGATCAGCCCGGACGGCAGCACGCTCGCGTTCGCCCGGCAGCCGACGCTGACCCGGCACTGCATGACGGGATCGGGCGGCGATCTCTCGGCCCAGTACAGCCTGGTCACCCGGACCCTGAGCAGCGGGGTGGAGCGGGTCTACCCGATGCTGCCAGCCGGCCAGTCGGGCAGCCTGCCCGCACCCATCTCCCACCTGTCCTGGGCCCCGGACGGCACCGAACTGGCCGTGTCCATCGCCGCGATCCAGGACAACGAGGGCTGGCAGATCATGCTGATGGACACCGCGACGGCCCAGAACTATCTGGGCGGGACCGGGGACACGCCGGTGCCGGTGACCGGCCCGGACCGGCGGCGCAGCTACTGGCGTGAGGGCGTGTACCTCCCGGGCGGCAACCTGTTCGTCAGCCGCGCCTGCTGCGCCGGGGAACCGGTCCGGAACGTCTCCAAGCTGATGTGGGAGATCACCCCGGCCGGGGTGCTGAAGCACCGGGTGGCGATCGGGTTCCCGGGGCTGGACCACACCAGCCTGGCGGTGAACCGGACCGGGAAGTGGCTGCTCTACCTGGCCGGGACGGGGCTGTACGTCTCGGAGAAGGGCGCCCGGCCCCGCCAGGTCGGCTCGGGCCTCGTGGCCGCGGCGTGGATGTAACTGCTAGTTCTGCGTCCGCGCCACGGCGCGGCCGGCGGCCCGGGCCACGGCGGCGGCCTGGCCGGTACGCACGCCTGAGCCAGCCGGGCAGGTAGACGGTGCGGCGGGTCTGCCGGGCCTGGCGGGCCGCGGGCACCCGGGCTGCGCTGGTGCCGGGCATCCGGGCCTCGGCCTCGGCCCAGCCCAGGAACTGGGCGTCATCCAGTTCCTCCTCCTGCAGCCGGATGCCGCCGGGGTCGGTGAGCACCCCGCCGTCGAAGATGAAGTTCATGATCGCCTGTGGCCGCTCCCCCGCCGCGGCCATCCAGTCCACGACGAGCAGGTCACCAGCCGGGATGTCCAGCCCGAGTTCCTCGGCGATCTCCCGGGCCACGCACTGATCCGGCGCCTCATCCGCCTCGACGATGCCGCCCGGTATGCCCCAGTCGGGCCGGTAGTTGGGCTTGACCAGCAGGATGCGGTCGTCCGGGTCGGTGATCAGCATGCTGGCGGACAGGTAGACGGTCGGCAGGCTCGCGAACCAGTCCGCGGCGGCAAGCAACGGTTCAGGCACGCCTAGAAAGCTACCGGGTACGCCGTTTGGCCGTGTACATGGCCTGGTCGGCCTCGTGCAGCGCGGTCTCCGGGGACTCACCGGGGGCGGCCAGGTGGATGCCGATGCTGACCGGCACCGGGACCAGGTGCCCATGGATGAGATGCGGCTGGGCCAGCGCGGCGGCGACCCGGCCGCGCAGCCCGTCCAGCCCGGCGGCGCTGATCCGGGGGGCGGTGACCGCGAACTCGTCGCCGCCCAGCCGGGCGACCGTGTCCTGGGGCCGGACGTGCGAGCGGAGCCGGTGCCCGATGGTGAGCAGCGCCTCGTCGCCCGCTTCGTGGCCGTACGTGTCGTTGATCTGCTTGAACCCGTCCGCATCCAGGTACATCAGGCCCACCTGGGTCCCGGTGACGGGACCCGGCGGCTGGTCAGGGCGGCGTTCAGCCGGTCGGCGAACAGGCTCCGGTTAGCCAGGCCGGTGAGGGGGTCATGGGCGGACTGATGGGCCAGCGCCTGCTCGGCCATCTTCCGGCGGGTGATGTTGACGTGGGAGGTCACCGCGCCACCCAGGTCTCCGCCGAGCGGGGTGATGCGCATCAGGAACCAGCGGTTGACGGCCGGGGACGGGCACGGGTACTCCATCTCGCTGTGCACCGTGCGCCCGGCCAGGACGTCCCGGACGCGGTCTGCGGCCCGGCGGGCGTCCGGGCAGCCCGCGGCGGCGGACCGGGCGCACAGGTCGAGGTAGTTCACGCCGACCCCGGTGTGCTCCGGCTGGCCGCCGTTGTCCAGCGCGAACATCAGCCATGCCTGGTTGACGTCCACGATCATCCCGGCGGGGTCCAGGACAGCGGTCGCATCCGGCAGCGCGTCCAGCACCGCCCGGGCCAGCCCGTCGCTCATCATCTGAGCGTATCGGGCCTACCGGCGGTGCCGGGCGTGGACCGCCGCCGCCGCGCCGGGTCAGCCGGACCCTGGTCCACGTCCTTGCGGGTCACGGCCAGGTAGGCGACGAATCCGATGATGACGATGGTCAGGATCAGCGCGACCAGCCCGCGCCCCAGCCCCACGCCGCCGTAGCGGTGCGGCACGCCCAGCCAGTCCGCGTAGGACGCGCCGAGCGGCCGGGTCAGCACGTAGGCGGTCCAGAAGGCCAGCACGGAATTCAGCCCCAGCTTCCAGTACGCCAGCGCCGGGATGCAGATGAGCCCGGTGAAGAGGAGCCCCGAGGTCAGGAAGCCCAGGTGCAGGGTCGTGGCGGTAAGGTCGCCGACCGCGGTGCCGAGCGCGAACGTGGCGAGCACGGTGGCCCAGTAGAACACTTCCCGGCGCGGTGTGGTGATGCTGTGGATGGACAGGGTGTGCTCGGTGGCGTACCAGGCGACGAACACCACGACCAGGCAGACGGCGAAGAACGCGCTGGACAGCGCGTAAGGCACGCCGAGCTTGATGTGCATGCCGTCGGCGGCCAGGGTGCCCCAGACCGCGACCATGGCCACCGCGAACCAGTAGATCCAGACCTGATACCGGCGGGCCCGGAACTGGAGCACCATGGCGATCACGAAAATCGCCGTGCCCACCACCCCGGCGACCACCGGGTTGTACCGGAAGGCCAGGAAGTCGGCGAGGGCCTCACCCATCGCCGTGGTGAGGATCTTGATGATCCAGAAGAACGCGGTGATCCGGTACGGGACCTTACCTGCCGCGTACGACGTGGGGACGCTGACCGCGGTCCGGCGGAGCTGAGGTGATGCCACGGCGCAAGGATGCCACACGGTCTGAGGCACCCTACGCGCCCTTTACCACCAGCACACCATCTCTAGAGATGCCAGCCGCGGGCGCTGGCTAGGACGCCGGGCGGAGGCTGGCTCAAGACGCCGGTCGGCCCCCGTCCTGGTCTGCCAGGACGGGGGCCGGAGAGGTCAGGCGTGAACCGCGGCGTCCCTCACGTACCGGGCACGTGACCCCGGATGTAGATGGGCGTCCCGTTGGTCTCGCTGACGTGCACCATCCGGTGGAAGAACCCGGCGATGTCCATCGGGATCCGCACGCAGCCGTGCGAGACCGCCGGGAGCGGGACCGGGACGTCACCGTGGATGGCGTACGACCCGCCGATGAAGAACACCGGGTTGTACATGGTGCCCAGCGGGACCTTCACCCAGCCGCTGGCGAACCAGCGTGCCCGGTAGTTCCCGTCCGGGGTGATCGCCGGACCGCAGGTGGCCTTCGGGTCGCCTCCGCAGGGGTAGTAGTAGCCGCCCCCCGGGGAGATGTGGCTGATCAGCTCGGGCACGTTGTGCCGGTACAGGACCAGGTAGCCCAGGGTCAGGTGGACCTCGATGCGCCAGCTGCCGCCCTTGGGCACGAGCACCATCGGCTGCCGGGGGTGGACCAGCGCGCGCTTCATGGCCCGGGTGACGTTATTGGGCGACACGGCGGTCTGGACGCCCTGGACCTCCTTGAAGGCCCACACGGCCTCCAGCGTGTTCTGGCCGAACTGCCCGTCCACCTTGCCCGGGTAGTAGTGCAGGTACGCCAGCCGCTCCTGCAGCCGCCGCACCGCGGGGCCGCGCATGCCGTAGTCCAGGGGACCCTTCGGCGGCGTGTACACAGCTCCCGCCGCCGGGGCGCTGCGGGCCGCCGGCGACGTCACCGCCGCGCCCGCGATACTGGTCTGGCTGAGCACCGACGTGCCCACCGCGGCCACCACCCCGGCCGTGCTCAGCCATCCCACCACTTTCCGCCTCATGGCGACCCTCACTTGTCCTGGCTCGATAGCTGAGCACCAGCGATACCGCGCACGCGGACATCTGGCGCCGACAGCGCGACCCTCAGAAGTTTTTCCCGACCACATTCCTAGACGTCCTACCAGCGGCCACGGTTGCCCCGCGAATCACACCGGTATTCATGCCCACTTCCGCCGGATTACCCCCTGGACGTCACAGGCCGATCTGTCCCAGGGAGGCGCGACCGCAGGAGAGTACCGGTCGGCACGCGCGCCTGGCGACCGGACGCGCCGCACAGCCGGAACCGCGCCCAGGCTGGGCCGCTGGCGGCCACCGGGTAGCATGCCGGTCGTGCCGCCAGGTAGCGTGCCGGGAACCGTCCCGGGGATGCAGGACCACGCCAGGACGTGGCTGCGGCGGCAGACCTCGCACTGGCGGGACTGGCCGCCGGAGCGGCTGCTGGCGGCCAAGCGGGCGGCGGGGACGCAGATCAGCGTGGTCATCCCGGCCCGCAACGAGGAACGCACGGTGGGCCGCGTGGTGGCCGCGGTCCGGCAGGCCCTGCTGGTCGACACGCCGCTGGTGGACGAGATCGTCGTGATCGACTCGGACTCCACCGACGGGACGGCCCGGGCCGCGGAACGGGCCGGCGGCACGGTGTACCGGGCCTGCGACATCGCCCCCGCGCTCGGCGCCCGCCGCGGCAAGGGCGAGGCCCTGTGGAAGTCCCTGCTGGTCACGCACGGTGATCTGCTGGTCTTCGTGGACGCCGACCTGACCCGCTGGGGACCGCACTTCGTCACCGGCCTGCTGGGCCCGCTGCTGGCTGGCCAGCCCAGCCCAGGCGGGCTCAAACCAGGCCAGCCCAGCCCAGGCCAGCCCAGCCCAGGCCAGCCCAACCCAGGCCAGCAGGTGCAGCTGGTCAAGGGGTTCTACGAGCGGGTCCGGACCGAGCATGACGGATCCACCTCGAGCGAAGGCGGCCGGGTGACCGAACTCGTGGCCCGCCCCTTGCTGAGCCTGTGGTGGCCGGAGCTGGCCGGGGTGGTCCAGCCGCTGGCCGGGGAGTGGGCGGCCCGGCGCGGGCTGATGGAGTCGCTGACCATCCCGGTCGGCTACGGCGTGGAACTGTCCACCCTGCTGGACACCTTTACCCGGTACGGCCTCGGCGCGCTGGCCCAGGTGGACCTGGGCTCCCGGGCGCACCGCCATCAGGCCGACCACGACCTGGCCCTGATGGCCGCGGAGCTGATGGTCGTCGCCGAGGCCCGGCGGGATCACCCCGGGACACCCGGCCGGGAGCTGCACCAGTTCGTCCGGGAGGACGGCCAGGTGCGGCCGCGGTCGCGGGCCATCCCGAGCCACGAACGGCCGCCCATCGTGACCGTGAAGGCGGCGTGAGGTGACCGCCGGGACCGCCCAGCAGGTCCTCCGGCTGGGCGGGCGGAGCTTCCCCCCGCGCCAGCGGCTGGTCATGGGCATCGTCAACCGGACCCCGGACTCCTTCTACGACCACGGCGCGACCTGGGATGAGGGCGCGGCCATGGACCGGGTGCACGCCGTGGTCGCCGACGGCGCCGACATCCTCGACATCGGCGGCGTCGCGGCCGCGCCTGGCGCCCCGGTTGACGTGGCCGAGGAGATCCGCCGGACCGTGCCGTTCGTCGCCGCGGTCCGCGCCGCCTACCCGGACCTGGTGATCAGCGTGGACACCTGGCGGCATCAGGTCGGCCGGGAAGCGTGCCTGGCCGGCGCGGACCTGCTGAACGACACCTGGGGCGGCCAGGACCGGGAGCTGCCCGCCGTGGCGGCCGAGTTCGGCGCCGGCCTGATCTGCGCGCACGCCGGTGAGCAGGCTCCCCGGACCCGGCCGTTCCGGGTCGCCTACGACGACGTGATGGCCGATGTCCTGGACCGGACGCTGGCCCAGGCGGCGCGGGCCACGGCGGCGGGCGTGGACCCGGCCCGGATCCTGATCGACGCGGCGCATGACTTCGGCAAGAACACCTGGCAGTCGCTGGAGGTCACCCGGCGGCTCGGCGAGATGGTGGCCACCGGCTGGCCGGTGCTGGTGTCCCTGTCCAACAAGGACTTCATCGGGGAGACGCTGGACGCTCCCCCGGACCGGCGGCTGACCGGCACGCTGGCCACCACGGCCATCTGTGCCTGGCTGGGCGCCCGGGTGTTCCGGGTGCACCAGGTCCGCGAGACCCGGGAAGTGCTGGCCATGGTGTCGGCGATCCAGGGCGACCAGCCACCCGCCCGGACCGTCCGCGGGCTGGCCTGATGAGACCGTGATCACCCAGGCGACGCTGTGCCCGTGGCCGCCGCTGCTCGTCCGCGAGCTCACCGGCGCCGACCCGGTGCTGCCCGAGCTGCGGGCTGCCTGCGCCGAGGCGGTCGGGGCCCTGCTGAGTGACGGGCCCGACGAGGTCGCCGTCGTCGGCCCCGGGACCGTGACCGCCCCGTGGCCAGGTCACGGCCGGCTGAACGTCGCCGCGTTCGGCGGCCCGCGTACCGGCTCCCCCGCCGGGGGCCGGCCGGTGCTGCCGCCCGCTCCCGGGATCGGGGCCTACCTGCTGGACCAGGCAGGTTACGGCGGGGAGCGGCTGATCTGGTCGGTCAGCGCGGACGAGCCCGTGGCCGGGCTGCCGGAAGCTGGGCGCGGACCTGGCCGGGCGCGACGCCCGTACCGCGCTGCTGGTGATCGGCGACGGCAGCGCCCGGCGGGGGCCACGGGCCCCGGGCCACTTTGACGAGCGGGCCGCTCCGTTCGACGCGGATGTGCAAGCGGGCCGTGCGGGCCGGCGACACCCGGGCCCTGCTCGACCTCGACCCGGCCCTGGCCCGCGAGCTGATGGCGACCGGCCGGCCCGCCTGGCAGGTGCTGGCCGGGGCGCTGGAGACCGCCGCCCCGGTCCGCGCGGCGGTGCGGTACGCCGGTGACCCGTTCGGGGTGGCCTACCTGGTGGCCACCCTCCGGCCCTCACTCGGCGGGCGGTCCCATGTCTGACCCGGCCGTGGCTGACCCGCGGGTGATCCCGCCGCCCCCGGTCAGCCGGGCCGCGATGACCACCGGCACCACGGTGAGCAGCAGCACGCCGACCACCACCACGTTCACCTCGGGCAGCTGCTGGCCGAGCCGGATGGCCCCGAAGATCCACAACGGGAGCGTGTTCTGCGCGCCCGCGGTGAACGTGGTCACGATGACCTCGTCGAAGGACAGCGCGAATGCGAGCAGCGCACCCGAGATCAGCGCGGTGGACAGCATCGGCAGGGTCACGGTCCGGAACGTGAAGAACCCGTGCGCGCCCAGGTCGGCGGAAGCCTCGTAGACCGATCCGGAAACCCGGCGGAGCCGGGCGATCACGTTGTTGTAGACCACCACGATGCAGAACGTGGCGTGCCCGATGATGATCGTCAGCAGCGACAGGTTGATCCCGGCGAAGCTGAACGCCGAGTTGAGCGCGATCCCGGTGATGATGCCGGGCAGCGCCAGCGGCAGGACCAGCAGCAGCGACACGGCCTCGCGGCCGAAGAACCGGAACCGGTGCACGCCGAACGCCGCCGCCGAGCCGAGCAGCAGCGCGATCACCGTGGCGAACACAGCTGCCTTGAGCGACAGCACGAACGCCGCGCGGACCTGCGGGTCGTGCCACGCCACCGAGAACCATTTGACGCTGAGGCCCTGGATCGGCCAGCTCTGCACGTTCGAGGCGTTGAAGGCGTAGAAGCAGATGATCGCGATCGGCACGAACAGGAACAGCAGCACGCCGCCGACCCAGATCCGCAGGCCGATGCGGGCCAGGCGCCCCTCCATCAGACCGACTCGAACGCGCCGAGGGCCCGCGCGCCCAGCAGGTAGAAGACCATGATCACGATGGGCACCACCGCGAGCGCGGCCGCGAACGGCAGGTTGCCTGCCGTGCCCAGGTTGGTGTAGATGACATTGCCGATGAAGTTCGAGTTGGCCCCGCCCACCAGCAGCGGGGTGATGAAGTCGCCCAGGGTGAGCGAGAACGTGAAGATCGAGCCGGCCACCACCCCGGGCAGCGCGAGCGGGAGCAGCACGCTGCGCACCGTGCGCCAGTTATGGGCGCCCAGGTCCCCGGACGCCTCCAGCAGGGAGTCTGGGATGCGCTCTAGCGCGCCGTAGACCGGGACGATCATGAACGGCAGCCAGATGTAGGAGAACACCAGCCACATGGCCGTGTTCGTGTAGCCGATGTTGACCGTCCCCAGGCCGATCTTGGTGAAGAACCAGCTCAGCGTGCCGCCCTTCTGCAGGATCACGATCCAGGCGTAGACCCGGGCGATGTAACTGGCCCACAGCGGCAGCAGCACCGCGGTGAACAGCAGCTGCCGGCCACGATGGCTGGCCACCCGGGCCATGTAGTAGCCGAACGGGAAGGCCAGCACGGCGTCGGTGACCGTGACCAGGGCGGCCATGCCGACGGTCCGGCCGATGATGGTCAGGTAGGTGCTGGTGAACAGCTGGCGGAAGTTGGCCAGGGTCCAGCTGTGCACGAGCGTGTTGGTGAACGGGTTCACCGTCCAGAACGCGGTCACCAGCATGACCACGAGCGACGCCAGGTAGATGACCAGGAACCAGGCCAGCGGCGGGCTCAGCGTCAGGGTGGCCCGCAGCCAGGCCCGGCGCCACAGGGCGGCGGAGACGCGGGCCGAGGGGCCCGCCGGCCGCGCCGCCGGGTGTGCCCGCAGCGGGGCGGCCCGGTGCGGGGCCGCCCTGCTGCGCGGTCGTGGACGCCATCCGGGTGCTGCCCCTACCCGATGATCTGGGTCCAGGCGCTCACCCACTGCTGGAACGGCACGCAGTCGTTCTTGCCGTTGCCGCACTGGGCCAGCGGGGTCTTCCAGAACTTGATCGTCTGGAAGTACGACTCGGGGGCGTTGGCGTGGTAGGCCGCGCACGAGCCCTTCTGGATGCGTGTTCATGATCGGGCAGGCCAGCTGGTTGGCCGGCGTCTCGCCGAAGTAGACCGCCTGCTGCGCCTGCACCTTGGGCGTGGTCACCCACTGCATCCACTTGTAGGCGCAGTTGGGGTGCGGGGCCTTGGTGGCCAGCATCCAGGTGTCCGCCCAGCCGGTCGCGCCCTGGCTGGGGATCGTGTCGGCCACCTTCGCGCCCGCCGCGACGAGGGTGTTGGTCTGGTACGGCCAGGCCGCCCCGACGACCGTGGTCCCGCTCTGGAACAGCGAGATCTCCTGCGAGGCCAGCGCCCAGTACTTCTTGATCAGCGGGTGCTCCTGCTTGAGCAGGTTCACCGCCGCGGTGAACTGCGGCTGGGTCAGCTCGTAAGGGTCGGTGATCCCCAGGCTGGGCTTCGTCTTGGACAGGTAGAGCGCGGCGTCCGCGATCTGGATGGGGTTGTCCGGCACGGTGATCTGCCCGGAGTACTTCTTGTCGTAGAGCACTCCCCACGTCGTCGGCGCGGTGGGGAACGTCTTCTTCGAGTAGAGCAGCACGTTCGGGCCGAACTCGTAGGAGACGCCGTAGTGCTTGCCGCCGATGGTGTTGAACGGCGGCGACTGCAGGAAGGGGTGGAACTGCTTCCAGGACGGGATCAGGTTGATGTTGATCGGCTTGACGTCGCCGCCGTAGATGAGCCGCAGGTCCGCGTCGCCCGACGCGGAGACCAGGTCGTACTGGCCGCCGCCGCCGTTCGCCATCAGCGACACCATCTCGCTCGAGGACCCGGCGTACTTCGTGCTCACCTGGCAGCCGGTGGCCTGCTGGAACGGCTTCACCCACTGGGGCTGCGCGTAGCCCTCCCAGGCGATCAGGTTCAGGTGCCCCTCGGTCTTGCCGACCGAGGATGGCACCGCCGTGCCGGCCTGCGGCGGGGTCAGGCCCGCCGTCGCCCCGCCGCCCCCCGAGGAGCTGCTGGCCGACCCGCCCGAGGATCCGCACCCCGCGATCAGCACCGCTGCGGACGCTGCCGCCAGCAGCGCTCCGCCCCGCGTCCATCTGCTCATGCCTGTTCCTCCTGATCACGGGTAATTTCGACGCTCTGCTGGTCGGGCCAGGCCACGGTGACCGTGGCCCCGCGGTCGCCCGCCACGTCGGCGGCGTAGCCGTCCAGGTTCTGCCGGACCGCCGTGAGCTGGCCGCCCGCCTCCAGGGTGACCACGTACCGGGTCAGCATGCCGAGGTAGACGACCTCGTCGATCCGCCCCGGCTCGGCATGACTGCCCGGCGGCGGCGACTCACCAGCGGTGAGGAGCCGGACCTTCTCCGGCCGGACCGTGATGTGCCGGCCACCGCGCTCCAGCAGGTTGGAGATGCCGATGAAGCCGGCCACGAAGTCGCTGGCGGGCTGCTCGTACACCTCGACGGGGGTACCGAGCTGCTCGATCCGCCCCTGGTTGAACACGGCCAGCCGGTCACTCATGGTGAGCGCCTCTTCCTGGTCGTGCGTGACGTAGACGAACGTGATACCGACCTCACGCTGGATCCGCTTCAGCTCCAGCTGCATCTCCTGGCGGAGCTTGGCGTCCAGGGCGCCCAGCGGCTCGTCGAGCAGCAGCACCTCGGGCTCGTTGACGATGGCCCGGGCCAGCGCCACCCGCTGCCGCTGGCCGCCCGACAGCTGGACCGGCTTGCGGCCGCCGAGCCCGCTGAGGCGGACCATGTCCAGGGCCGCTCCGGCACGCCGCTGGCGTTCCGCCCGGGCGACCCGCCGCACCCGCAGGCCGTACTCAACGTTCTGCAGCACGCTCATGTGCGGGAACAGCGCGTAGTCCTGGAAGACCGTGTTCACGTTCCTGGCGTACGGCGGCTGCCGGGTGACGTCGGCGCCGCCCAGCTCGACGGTGCCGGAATCGGGCCGCTCGAAGCCGGCGATCAGCCGGAGCAGGGTGGTCTTGCCCGACCCGGACGGGCCGAGCATGGTGAAGAACTCCCCTTCAGCGATCTCCAGGTCGACCCCGGCCACCGCGGCGAGTGAGCCGAACGACTTGTGCAGCGCGACCAGCCGGACCGCCGCCTGGCCCGCACTAGGACCCGGGGCGCCCGGCCCCGGGACAGTCTGCCCGGCCGTGGTCCTGCTGGGCACCGTCGCGTCCTCCTGCGTGGGGCTAGCTTCCGGGGGCTGATGAGCCCGTAAACTACAGGACTATAGGAATAGTGTTCAAGAGCCTGAGATATGACTGGTTTCGTGCCGTGACCTGCCCGTGGCCTGCGGGATGGAGTGAGCTGGCGTGGCCTTTCCCGCCCTGACGACGGTCCGGGCCCGCACCGTTTTCGCGCCGCTGGACGAGGGCGGCCGGGCCGGGACCGTGGCCCGGCGGCTGGCCCAGGCCATCACGCTCGGCCTGCTGCTGGACGGCGAGCGGCTGCCCGCGGAGACCGAGCTGGCCAGCCAGTTCGGGGTCTCCCCGGTGACCCTGCGCGAGGCGCTGGCCGCGCTGCGGGAGGCGGGCCTGGTTGAGACACGCCGGGGCCGCCGGGGCGGCTCCTTCGTCCGCGCTCCCGCCGACGGGGAGGCCGGGGCGCAGACGGCCCAGCTGACCCGGCAGCTTCGCCGGCTGTCCCTGCACGAGCTGCGGGACATCGGCGACCACCGGGGGGCGGTGGCAGGCACCGCCGCCCGGCTGGCCGCGCAGCGGGCGCTGCCCGGGGACGTGGCCACGCTGCGCGAGCACGTGGGGCGGCTGCGCGCCGCGGGCACGCTGAGCGAGCGGCGCCGGGCCGACGCGCGGATCCACATCGAGATCGCGGCCGCAGCCCAGTCGCCCCGGCTGACCCGCGAGGAGATGACCCTCTGGTCAGAGGTCGGTGACCTGGTGTGGCTGCCGGTGACGGAAAGCCAGGTCCCCGGGGTGGCCAGCGAGCACGACGCGCTGATCGACGCGATCGAGCAGCAGGACGGCGAGCACGCCCGCCGCCTCGCCGAGCAGCATGTGCTGGCCGAGACCACGCGGCTGCTCGAGCTGCGCCTGGGAGTGGAATGAGCGGCGCCGCACGGCTCCTGGCCGACGTTACCCGCCGGATGGATGAGGTACTGGGCTCGGTGGCCGGGCTCGTCACGGCCGCCGAGTCCATCGCCGGCCAGACCCCGGGCAGCCAACCCTCGGGCAGCGAGCCCCCGGACGTCCAGTCCCCCGGCGGCCAGACTCCGGGCAGCGAGCCCCCGGGCAGCCAGTCCCCCGGCGGCCAGACTCCGGGCAGCGAGCCCCCGGGCAGCCAGTCCCCGGGCAGCCAGTCCCCGGGCAGCCAGACTCCGGGCAGCCGGTCACTGCGCAGGGAGGACTTCGCCGCCCTGCGACCGCTGGTGGCCGCGTTGCTGCAGGACCACGCGGGCCTGGCCGCCGGGGCGGGCGTCGTGCTCGCGCCGCAGGTGCTGGCGGACACACCCCGCTGCATCGAATGGTGGTGGGCCGACCGGGCCGGGCGGGTGGTGCCACTGGACGTCGATACCGATCCGGAGTCCGCCGAGTTTTACGACTACACCACGACCGAGTGGTACCGGGAGCCGGAGCGCACTGGCGCGGCCACGCTGGCCGGCCCGTACGTGGACTTCATCTGCACCCACGAGTACACGTTCACGCTGGCCGTCCCGATCAGGCCCGCGGGGCGGTTCATCGGGGTCGCGGCGGCGGACATCCTGGCCACGCAGGTGGAGCGGCTGGTCCTGCCCGGCCTGTGCCGCCTCGGCGCACCTGCCCAGGATCAGGCGGTCGTGCTCGCCAGCGGCCACGGCCGGGTCATCGCCTCGACCAGCGCGAGCCTGCCACCCGGCGCGGCCCTGCCCCGGCCGCCGCGCGCGTCCAGCTTCGCGACGCTGGCCGGGCCCGCGGAGGGACCGGCGCCGCGTCTGCTGCCGTGGACCCTGCTGACCGTGCCGGCCGGGTAATGAGCCGACCGGGTGATAAGCGGGCCGCCGCGCAGTAAAGCGCTGCTCACCGGGTAGTAGTCATCCGCGATGAACGCCCTGAAGAAACTGATCGCCGCCCTGGACCGGTTCCAGCAGGGCCAGCCGTGGCTGGCCTTTCCCGTGGCGGTCTGGAAGAAGTTCGGCGAAGACCAGGCCGGGAACCTGGCCGCCCTGATCGCCTACTACGGATTCGCCTCCCTCTTCCCGCTGCTGCTGGTCTTCGTGACCGTGCTGAACATCGTGCTGGCCCACAACCAGGCACTGAAGACCAGGGTGCTCGACTCCGCCTTCGTCCATTTCCCGGTCATCGGGGACCAGCTCAAGCACACGGCGCAGGGACATACGGTGAGCGGCACCGGCGTGGCCCTGGTGATCGGGATCTTGCTGACCTTCTTGGGCGCCCTGGGCGTGGCCGCGGCCGCGCAGAACGCGCTGAACACGGTGTGGGGTGTGCCGTTCTCCCGCCGCGCCGGCTTCCCGTGGTCGATGCTCAAGCAGATCAGCCTGATCCTGGCCGTGGGCATCGGCCTGCTGGCCACCACGTTGCTGTCCGGGCTGGCCGGCGCGAGCGCCAGCGTGCTCGGCGGAGCCGCGGCCCAGATCGGCACCGTGGCGGTCTCGCTGCTGCTGAACATCGGGGTGTTCTGGCTCGGCTTCCGGCTGGCCGTGGAACGCGAGATCAAGGCGCGGCAGATGCTGCCCGGGGCGGTGCTGTCCGCGATCGTGTGGCAGATCCTCCAGCTGTTCGGCACGTACCTGATCTCCCATCAGGTGTCCAAGAGCTCGTCGGTGTACGGCGTGTTCGGCGTGGTCCTCGGCCTGCTCGCCTGGCTCTACCTGCAGGCCCAGTTCACCCTGTACGCGGTGGAGGCGAACGTGGTCAGCGTGCGGCGGCTATGGCCGCGCAGCCTGGCGCCGCCCCCGTTCACGCCGGAGGACGTCCGCGCCTTCGGCCTGTACGCGCGCATTCAGGCACGCCACCCGGAACAGGACGTCGTGACCCGGATCGAGGGGGCACCCGTCCGGTCCGTCAATGATCACGAGTCTCATGATCAGGAGACTCCCGACCACGGGACTCGCGACGACGGGACTCGCGACCGCGGGACTCCTGATCACGAGACCTCCGATCAGGAGGCCCCCGACGGCGAACCTCAGGGGCGCGCCCGCTCCTTAGCGGCCCTCTCCCTGGCGTCCAGCCGTTCCCGCTGCGGGCCGACCGTGTACTTCGGGTCGCGGGCCGAAAGCAGGCCGGCCTCGAAGATGCCGAGCCTGGTCAGCGCCGAAGACGCCACCAGCGCCGCACCCGCCAGGGTGTTCGCGGACCGGCTCCGGCCCGCCAGGATCGCCCCGGCCAGCCCGCCCGCCGTGAGCACCTCGGCCACCTCCATCAGCCGGCCGGGCCGGCCGCTCTGGTAGGGCTCGGCGATCTCGCCCAGCCGCCGCAGCAGCAGGGACTTCGCGGTCAGCTCGGTGGCGGCGCCCAGCACCGCGAACCGGACGGCCTGCCCGGCGTCCTCGGCAGGGACCAGCATCATGCCCAGGCCGCCCGCGGCGCTGGCGGCGGACCCGGCGAACAGGTACGGCATCTCCCGGTGCGCCTCGTGCCAGGCCGGGACGGCCGTGTTGCAGATCAGCGCGGCGGTGTACGTGCAGACGGCCGGGCCGACGAGCGCCGCGGCGGCGGTCGCGGTGGCCCCCGCCTTCGGCAGCCGGCCGGTCACCGCGCAGCCGGCCGCGGCCGCCGACGCCCCGCCGAACGCGGAGATCACCCACGAGCCGACGCTCATCGGCGAGGTCACCTTGGCCACTCGCAGCATGTTCACGAAGCGCTCCGGGCGGCCCAGGTCGGCCACCAGCGCCACCCCGGACAGCCCGATGGCGCCGACTGCGGCGATCTTCGCCGCCTTGGCCTGCCGGTGGTTGCCCGCCGCCTGGGCGAACCCGGCCAGCACCGAGGAGGCACCGGCCAGCCCGCCGAAGAACAGGTAACCGCCCACATCCCGGGCCCCCCAGACCGGCTCCTTGAGGATCGGCTTGCCGTAGTAGGAGTCCGGCCGGGCCCGCGGCACCACGAGCTGCTCGCCACCGCGCCCCCCGCGGCCGCCGCGCCCGTGACCGCCGCGCCCGTGACCGCCGCGCCCGTGACCGCCGCCGGGGTGGGGGGCCGGGCCGGGCACGTCCACGGACCCGCCAGCGGCCCGGGCCCGCTCCTGCTGGCCGCGGCCGTGCACGCCGAACCTCTCGCGCAGCCGGGCCGCCAGGGCCGGGGCCGGGCCACCCGGGCCAGCGCCACCCGGGCCAGCGCCAGCCGGGGCCGTGCCGGACGGGCCCGTGCCGGACGTGCCCATGCCCGCCGGGCTAGCGCCATCCGGCCCGCCGTTCCCTCCGGCCCGCCGGTCCCGCCCGCCCCGCGTCCCCCGGTCCGGCTCATGGGCGCAGGTCCCGTCGCAGCGCCGCGATCAGGCCGCCGGCGAGCAGGGCGCCCGCCGCGGCGGCCGCGTGCCGCCACATCCGGGGCAGGTCCCGCGTGGTGACCACCGGGTCCGGCGGCAGCCCGTACACCTCGGGCTCGTCCAGCAGCAGGAAGAACGCGCCGCCGCCGCCGATGCCGTCCTCGGGGTTCTCGAGGTACAACCGCGCCCCGGACTCCCCCGCCTCGTGCAGTTCGCTGACCCGCGACCGGGCCCGCTCACGCAGCTCGTCCACCGGGCCGAACTGGATCGACTGGGTCGGGCATGCCTTGGCGCAGGCGGGTTCGAGCCCGTCGCCGATCCGGTCGTAGCACAGCGTGCACTTCCAGGCCCGGCCGTCCCCCTCACGCCGCTCGATGACCCCGAACGGGCAGGCCGAAACGCAGTACCCGCAGCCGTTGCAGACGTCCGACTGGACCACGACCGTGCCGAACTCGGTCCGGATCAGCGCGCCCGTGGGGCACACATCCAGGCAGGCGGACTCGGTGCAGTGCTTGCAGACGTTGCTGGCCATGAGCCAGCGGGAGCCGTCCGCGGAAAACTCCCCCAGCACCGACTCCGTGAGCACCGAACCACCGGAATCATTGGGCGGCCCGGGCACCGTGTCCCCCGGGCGCTTGATCTGCTCGATGAACGCGACATGCCGCCAGGTGGAGGCGCCGAGCCCGCCGGTGTTGTCGTAGGACATGCCGAGCAGGTTGATCCCGTCCTCGGGCACGTGGTTCCACTCCTTGCACGCCACCTCGCAGGCCTTGCAGCCGATGCACACCGAGGTGTCGGTGAAGAAGCCCATCCGGGCCGGGTGCTCCCCGTAGCCGGCGTGCGCCGCCGGATCGCTCGGCGGGGCGAGGGGGGCCAGGGCGGATGGTTTTCGTTGCGGAGAATTTGAAGTCATGTCGCTCACGCCCCGGTACCCGTCTCGTCGGTGATGCCCGCCCGCCGCTGATACTCCCGGATCAGCTCACGCAGGGCCGGCCCGCGCGGCCGGCGGCCGGGCTGGATGTCCACGGCCAGCGCCTTGACCTCCTGGATGTGCACGTTCGGGTCCAGGGACAGGTGCGACAGCTCGTTGGCCGCGTCCCCGGTGGTCAGGCCGTTGGGGCCCCAGTGCCAGGGCAGCCCGACCTGGTGCACGATCCGCCCGCCCGCGCGCAGCGGCTTCATCCGGCGGGTGACCATCACCCGGGCCTCGATCGCGTTGCGCGCGGTGATGATCGTCGCCCAGCCCATATGGTCCAGGTGCCGCTCGGCGGCCAGTTCCGGTGACACCTCGCAGAAGAACGCGGGCTGCAGTTCGGCCAGGTAGGGCAGGAAGCGCGACATCCCGCCCGCCGTGTGGTGCTCGGTCAGCCGGTAGGTGGTGCTGACGTACGGGAAAATGTCGGACCCGGGCTCGGTGCCGCTGGGCTGGAACCGGTCCTGCGGGTGCACGAGGATCTCGCGGACCGGGTTGTGCTGCTGGCCGTAGAGCAGGTTGGGCAGGGGGGATTCCTGCGGCTCGTAGTGCGCGGGCAGCGGGCCATCCACCAGGCCGGCCGGGGTGAACAGCCAGGCCTTGCCGTCCGCCTGCATGATGAACGGGTCGATGCCGGAGATCGCGGCCACCCCGGTGGCGCCCTCCGGCGGCCGGTAGGACGGCGGGCGGTCACCGACGAAGTCCGGGATGTCGTGCCCGGTCCACTTGCCGTTCTCCTCGTCCCACCAGACCAGCGCCTTGCGCTCGCTCCACGGCCTGCCGTCCGGGTCGGCCGACGCGCGGTTGTAGAGCACCCGGCGGTTGGCGGGCCAGGCCCAGCCCCACCCGTTGGCGACCCAGTTCTGCTCGCGGCCGGGCTGGCGGCGGGCCGCCTGGTTCACCCCGTCGGCGTGCACACCGCAGTAGATCCAGCAGCCGGCCGCGGTCGAGCCATCGGATTTGAGCTGGGTGTACGACGAGATCGGCTTTCCCTCCGCGTCCCAGCCGTTGATCTCGGCCAGGACCGCGTCGGCGTCCGGGTCGTCCTGCGGTCCCTTCGTCGGGTAGTCCCAGGTGAGATCCAGGATCGGCCGGTCCATCTCCAGGGCCCCGGCCTGGCCGAGCACGGTCTCGGCGTTCCCGGCCTGCTGCCGGGCTGCGGTGGCCAGCTTCTCCCGGATGCGCCGGCCCAGGTGGTAGGCGAACCACAGGTCGCTGCGCGCGTCACCGGCCGGCTCCACCGCGGTGTGGTGCCACTGCAGCATCCGCTGGGTGTTCGTGAAGCTGCCGCTCTTCTCGGTGTGCGCCGCGGCGGGCATGAAGAACACCTCGGTCTTGATGTCCTCGGTGCGCATCTCCCCGGTCTCGATCTCCGGGCCGTTCTGCCAGAACGTGGCGCTCTCGATCAGCACCAGGTCGCGGACCACCAGCCAGTCCAGGTTGGCCAGGCCCATCCGCTGCATCCGCGCGTTGGCCGAGCCGACTGCCGGGTTCTGGCCGAACAGGAAGTACCCCTTGCAGAGTCCTGCCATCTGGGCCAGCACCGTCTCGTAGGTGCTGTGGCTGCCGGTCAGCCGGGGCAGGTAGTCATAGCAGAAGTCGTTGTCCGCGGTGGCCGCGTCGCCCCACCAGGCCTTGAGCAGGCTGACCAGGTAGTCACGGGTGTTGGCCCAGAACCCGTTCTGCACGCTCTCGTCCTGCACGTAGCTTTCCAGGTCGTCGTCGCCGTGCGCGAACGGCATCGGCAGGTACCCGGGCAGCAGGTCGAACAGGGTCGGGATATCGGTCGAGCCCTGGATGGAGGCGTGCCCGCGCAGGGCCATGATGCCGCCACCCGGGCGGCCCATGTTGCCCAGCAGCGCCTGCAGGATCGCGGCGGTGCGGATGTACTGCACGCCCACGGTGTGCTGCGTCCAGCCCAGGCTGTACACGAACGCGGTGGTCCGTTCGCGTCCCGAGTTCGCCGTGATGAGCCGGGCCACCTGGAGGAACTGCTCCTCGGGCACCCCGGCGACCTCGGCGACCACCTCGGGGGTGTACCGGGCGAAGTGCCGCTTGAGGATCTGGAACACGCAGCGGGGGTGCTGCAGCGTGTCGTCCCGGTCCGGGTCGGGGTGCGCGGCGGCGCCGCCGGAGCCGTGCGCCTCGCCGCGGGCCGCCTGCCGCACCTGCCGTTTGCGGCCGGGTTCCATGCCCCGCGCGCCGCTGGCCGGCGCCACCTCGCCGCCCTGATAGGCCCAGGTCTCCGCGTCGTAGACCCGGTTCTCGGCGTCGAAACCCGAGAACAGGCCATCGA
Organism: uncultured Actinomycetes bacterium; assembly: GCA_963720645.1. Taxonomy (GTDB): domain Bacteria; phylum Actinomycetota; class Actinomycetes; order Streptosporangiales; family Streptosporangiaceae; genus RYN-230. The sequence goes on from CAVRFX010000009.1 coordinate 25,360, forward strand.
GATCCTCGGTGTCCTCGAAGTCCTCGGTGATGATCACGGGGGCGTTCGTGTACGCCCGCACGTACTCCTCGAAGTACTTCTCGTTCTGCAGCACATAGTTGATCAGCCCGCCGACGAACGCGATGTCGGCCCCGGCCCGGATCGGCACGTGCAGGTTGGCCACCGCGCTGGTCCGGCTGAACCGAGGGTTGACATGGATGATCTTCGCGCCGCGCTTCTTGGCCTCCATCACCCACTGGAAGCCGACCGGGTGGGCCTCGGCCATGTTCGAGCCCTCGATCAGGATGCAGTCCGAATTGGCCAGATCCTGCAGGAAGGTGGTCGCGCCGCCGCGGCCAAAGCTAGTTCCCAGACCGGGAACTGTGGAGGAGTGTCATATCCGCGCCTGGTTCTCGATCTGGATGGCGCCCAGCGCGGTGAACAGCTTCTTGATCAGGTAGTTCTCTTCGTTGTCCAGGGTCGCGCCGCCCAGGCTGGCGAAGCCCATCGTTCGGCGGGTGCGGCGGCCTTCGTACTCGCTCTGCCAGCCCTTGCGGCGGGCGTCGATGACCCGGTCGGCGATCATGTCCATCGCCGTGTCCAGGTCCAGCGTCTCCCATTCGGTGCCACCCGGGCGGCGGTACAGCATCTGGTACTGGCGCGCGTCGCCGGTGGTGAGCTGCAGGCTGGCGGATCCCTTGGGGCAGAGGTGACCGCGGCTGACCGGGGAGTCGGGGTCTCCCTCGATCTGGACGACCTTCTCGTCCTTCACGAACACGTTCTGGCCGCAGCCGACCGCGCAGTACGGGCAGACCGACTTGACGACCTGGTCGGCGGTGGCGGTCCGCGGCCGGAGGGCTTTGGTGTGCGCGCTCTTGGTGGCTGCACCGAGGCCCAGCGGGTCCGTCCCGGTCAGCTGCCGGTAGACGGGCCAGGACTCGATCCAGGTACGCGCGCCCATTCCGCCCTCCTCGGCCACGAGATCCCCGCCTGATGCCTACTTAATCATTCTCCCTTCCTGTATCGCAGTCAGGGTGGGGCTTGCGGTGGCGCGACCTTCTTCCTGTATCGCAGTCAGGGTCGGACTTGCGGTGGCGCGACCTTCTTCCTGTATCGCAGTCAGGGTGGGACTTGCGATGGCGCGACCTTGCGATGGCATTGCCCATCGTTCATCCGGGTGCCAGGTGGCAGTGGCGGCGCTGCCACGTCGGCTAGGTAGGCCTGGTCATCCAGCACCATGCCCAACTGCGCAGACCAGAGTTCCTGCCGTCGGGGCGGCTGCCCGCGGCCAGGGCCTGTCACGGAAAGAGGCCGCATGCTTCCCATCGCCCGCTGGAGTGCGAGCACGCTGAACACGAGACGATTCGCCCCCAAGAGACTCGGCGCGCTCAGGGCGAGCACACTCAGGGCCTGCGCACTCAGGGCCGGCGCACTCAGGGCCTGCGCACTCAGGGCCTGCGCACTCAGGGCCTGCGCACTCAGCGTGGGCGCTGTAGCGGCCACGGCGTTCGCTGCGGGTACGGCGAGCGCCGCCGGCACCGGGACTCACCCGGCTTATAGCGCGCGGGTCATCCTGTCCGGCGCCGGACTGCGGCACATGTTCGTGCGGGCGGGCTCGGCCACGCGTCACTCGGCGCCGCTTACCCTGCCCGACGACATCACCGCCGCCGGCCCGTACCTGTTCACCGCCTTCCAGAACGGAGTCGGCCCGCAGGGGCAGGCGGCACCTGACGGCAACCGGGACAGCACGGTGGTGGAGTTCACCCGCCGCGGCCGGGTGCTCCGGCAGTGGGACATCCGCGGCAAGTGCGACGGCCTGACCGCGGACCCGGCCCGTCACCGGGTCATCGCCACCGTGAACGAGGACGCTCACTCCAGCATGTACACGATCGCCCCGTGGGCGGCCCCGGCCGGCCAGGTGCGGCACTAAACCTACAGCGCACCGCTGCCCAGCAAAGGCGGCACCGACACGATCTCGGTGTTCCACGGCATGGTGCTGATCAGCGCGTCCGCTCCGGGCACCACTGGAGCCGCGGCGCCCCAGCCCGGCTATCCCGCCGTGTACCAGGTGACGTTCCACCCCCGTCACCTGATCGCGCGGATCCGTCCGGTGTTCTACGACGAGGCGCGGGCCTCCGTGGCCAACGCAGGCCCCGGCGGCCGGGTCCGCCTGGCGCTCACTGACCCGGACTCCAACGAGGTGGTCCCGGGCAGCGCGGCCAGGTTCGCCGGCGACTTCATGCTCACTAGCCAGGGTGATAAGGAGCAGATCTTCGTCCGGCATCCGGGGCGGCGCCGGCCAGCGCTGTCCGTGCTGCGGCTGACCCAGTCGGTGGATGACACCGCGTGGGCGACCAGCCACGATGGCCAGCTGTACGCGACTGACAACGGCGCGGGCACGGTGGACGTGATCACCGGGCCGTTCCCGCGGGGTTCGGTCTTCGTGGCGGTCACCCCGTGCGACGCCAATGGCGCCCCGGCTACCTGCCCAGGGCCGGGATATCCCGCTAATTATCTCGGCGTGCTGAACCCGTGGACGGGGCACATCAGCCGGGTGCCGTTGGGTGGGCCGGTACTGCAACCGCAGGGCCTGCTGTTCATGTCTGCGATGTGGTAGACCAGGGCGCGCCAGGCAGCCACCGCGCATGACAGGCCCGACATGTACCCGCGCTGCGCAGGCCAGGCGCCTGGCGTACGCAGGCTCCTGGGTACCCAGGCCCGGGGTTACACCAGGGCCCCGCGTACGCCACCATCCACAGATAACTGCTTCCTATTAAAGGCTTTCGGACATGGCAGCGCGGCGCGGCAACGGGCACTGCCGATTTGCTGACCCCTGGATCAGGCAAAGTTATCGAATGTTTATACGAATAGAGGGCTCCATGCTTCAGATGTCGATAATATGTTCGTATAGCTGAATGCTCCGAGCCCGATGATTCGCCGTCGCCCGAACCGGGAGGTGAGTCCCACGCCAGCTGAATCCGCAGGCAATGAACCCTTCGCTGACCCGCCAGGCTTCGGTCCGGGCAACGAGGTCGGCTACGGGATGGGCATGTGCTGGGCCGGCGACATCGCGATGGAGGAAATCCTGGCGGCCGCCGACCGCCTGCGGCGCACGCGCGCAGGCTACGACCTGCCCGCGTGGGGTGAGCCTGAGCGGCCAGCCAAGGGCGCTCCCGCCCGCTTAGCCGGTTCCCCGCCGAGGCCAGACCCGTCAGCTCAAGTCCCGTCAGCTCAAGACCCGTCAGCTGATGACCCGTCAGGCGAGGATCCGCCGCCCGCCGACGTGCCGGCTGAGGACCCCGTGACTGGGGACCTCGCGACTGAAGACGCCGTGACCGGGGACTCCCAGGCCGGAGACCTCGTGGCTGAGGATTCCTATACGGGGGACCCCCATGCCGGAGACTCCGTGACTGGGGACGCCTTGACTGAAGACCCGCTGCCCGAAGACGAGGCGTGGGCTTCCGGCGCGGGCGCCGGCGAGCCGATGACGAGCCCGGAGATAGCGGGCCACGTTCGGATGCGGCCCGGTCCGGCCCTGGCCGCCTGGCTCGGCCAAGCCCAGCCGGACCGCCTGGACGAGGCAGCCCTGGTCAACAGCATCACCGGGTGGCGCAAGCTCACCTCCTGGGCTCAGGCGCAAGAGTTGGCCGCGGTCGCTGAACTCGGACGCCGGCGCGGCGTTATGGACGATCCCGAACTCGAGCGCGACCCATCGCGGGAACTGGCCGCCGAGTTCGCGCCCAACGAGGTCGCCCTCGCCCTCACCTTGACGCAATACGCCGCCGAGTGGTGGACCAACCTGGCGGTCAGCATGTCCCGCAGGCTGCCCGCGACGTGGTCCGCGCTGAGCGAGGGCACGATCGACCTGGGGCGGGCCAAGCTCATCGATCTGTGGACCACCCCGCTCGACGACGACCTTGCCCAGGCGGTAGAGCGCAAGGTTCTCGTCCGGGCCGCACAGCAGACCACCGGGCAGCTTCGCGCGTCCTTGCAGCGCGCCGTGATTTCCGTGGACCCGGCAGCCGCAGAGCGGCGGCGGACGCAGGCGGAAAAGAACGCCCGGGTTGAGCTGTCCGGCGAGGACAGTGGGACCGCCTCCCTGTCCGGTCACTTCCTCCCGGCTGCGCAGGCTTCCGCCGCGTGGGCGCGCATCAGCGGGCTGGCCGAGGCGATGAAGGGGGACGGTGCCGGCGGCGGCATTGACCTGCTCCGGGCGCAGGTGTTCGTCGGCCTGCTGCTGGGGACGCTTCCACAGCCACCCGGCCAGGCCGGCCCCGGAGATTCGGGCCCACCCGGTACGTGCCCGGACGGCGGCGGCGCGGCTCCCGGAGACGATGACACGCGCCCCGGAGACGATGACACGCGCCCCGGAGGCGGTGACATGCGCCCCGGAGACGATGACACGCGCCGCGGAGACGACGGCACCCCTCCCGGAGAAGGCCGAATCCCGCCCGGAGACGACGGCGCCGGAGGCGACGACGGTGAGGGGCAGGACACCAGTCGTCACGGTGAGGCCGCGCCCAGCGGAGGGACCGAGAATGGCGACGGCTCGCACCCCGGCTCCATCGACGGCGATGACAGCACCGGCCAACCCCCCGGCACGCCGGACGAGGAGCCATGGTGCTGGCCACCGATCCCGGCTCCGGACGACATCGCCTGGCTGGGTGCGGGCGGCAGCCCGGCGAAAATCCGGCGCCCTGAGCTCAGCGTGCCCTGGCGGACACTGGCCGGCTGGTGGGACGAGCCGGGCCAGCTCAGCCGGATGGGTGCGATCACGGCGGAAGTGGCGCGGGAACTGGCCCGGGCCGCGGCGGCCGACCCGGCCTGCCTGTGGCGGGTCGTCGTGACCGACGCCTACGGCCAGGTGATCACGGTGACGCGGATGCGCTGGCCAGGCCCGACCCTCCGGAAATCGGGTCACCTCCCGGGGTCGGCCACTGATCCACGGGGCGCAGATCCCCCGCCCGAACCTGCCGGGCGCGGGCGCAGTGTGCCCCGACCCGGCGCGTCCAGACCCGCCGCACCCGAGCGCGATGCGCCCCGGCCCGGTCTGCTCGGGCGGATCACCGTCACCGTGCCGGTCACGCTTTTGGGTGAGCTACCGCCCGCCGCGTTGGCTGGGTTGAAGGCGAGCCAGGGATCGGGCACATCTGCGGAGCTGATTGCCGTGCTGCGGGCCGTCCTGACGGCTGGCGCGGCGGCCGTCCGAGAGGTCGGCCGGACGGGCCTTGACTCCAACCATGGTGATCACGATCGGGGCCCCCCGTGCACCCACGCCAACGCGGCTCCCGGTTACCGGATCCCTGACTGGATGCGGAACCTCATCGAGGTTCGTGATCAGGACTGCGGGTTCCCGATCTGCCGTCGGCCAGCGTCACGCTGCGACGTCGATCACACAGTCCCCTACGACCAGGGCGGTCTCACCTGTCCCTGCAACCTTTCCGGCGGATGCCGCCACGATCACCGGATGAAGGGCTCAACCGCCTGGCGTCTGCGGCAGCCCGCGCCCGGCATGCTGATCTGGACGGCACCATCCTGTCTGTCCTGGACCGTCACTCCGGCGCCGCACCCGGCCTGACCGTGGCCAGGGTGCATCCGCTCGCCCGCACCACCCTTGATCAAGCCCCAGTGGCCACTCTCGCACCATCGGATACAGAGAGCAGCCAGCATCTGACGCAGTGATTACAGACCAGGCAGGTGCCCGGCGGAGCGGCAAGGGCGGACGGTAGCCTGAGCACCAAGCAACGTCCCCCGCTCCGCGGGTCAGCAGCACTGCATGCCCGCCTGCGTATGTGGACCAGGGGACGACCAGATAGGAGATCAGCCGTGAGCCTGCCGGCGAGTCAGCAACGGGTCCTGAACCGGATCGACCGGATGCTGCGGGACTCTGATCCTCGCCTCGTCGCGCTGTTCTCCATCTTCACGAGGCTCACCTGGGACGAGGAGATGCCCCGCATCGAAGAGGTCCGGGCCAGGATGACCCGGTTCGGTGGCTGGATCGCCCGGCGCACAGAGCCGGTCCGGCGGCGGATCCCCCGCCCGTCCGACCGGGTGAAGGCGATCCTGTTCTTTCCCGCCGCTCTTGCCGCGGTGGCCTGCGCGCTGCTCCTGGGGAGCAGCGGCCCCGCCGCGCACCGTTGCGCGGCCACAGTCCGGGCTCCCGCCAGCGAACTCATCGTGAAGGCCCGGCAGTGCCGGCTCACGCTGGTGCGTAATCCGGCCCCGATCTTCGCGCACTAGCCGGCGACGAACAGGCGGCCGCGAACGGGCCAGCCGGCCGCACCGAGCGCCGCAGGCCAGCCGGCCGCACCGACCCGCCGCGCGCTAACCGCCGCTGTGACTGCGCCTCAGCTCGTCATGGCCGGCGAACGTGAACATCTGCTGTCCCGCAGGCAGCGGCCTGGGTGTCCCCGCGAACCGGTGCGCGCCGACCCCCCAGCGCGTCCCCGGGGGTGACACCCCCAGCAGTGCGAACCCCTCGGCCGCGAACCACTCACAGATCTGCGGGATCAGGTCGGGCTCGCCTCGCCCGCGGGTCCACACGACGGTGCCGTCCGCTGCGCACAACCCGGCGCAGCAGCGGATGGTCCGGGCCACGTCCTCGTCGGTGATGTTGCCGAACACGCCGCACGCCAGCACGAGCCTGGCCGGAACCAGCCCGGCGTACGCGTCGGTCCGCGCCGCGTCCCCGGTCACCACCTCGACCCGGGTCAGCCCGGCGTCCGCGGCGGACTGGCGGGCGGTCTCCGCGTTATGCGGGTCGAGCTCCACCAGGCGCGCGGCCACATCGCGGCCGCGCGGATGCTCGCGCAGCACGCCGATCAGGTCGCGGCCCTGGCCCGCGCAGATGCTGATCGCACGCAACGGCCCTGGCGGGGCCTGATCGAGCGCCGCCGCGATCCGGGCCTGGACGGCGATGAGCCGCTGGGCGAGCGGCGCCTGCGGGTCGTCGTACGCGTCATGCCAGGCGACCCAGTCCCGCCCAGCACTCACCGTGCCTCCGTCACCCAGACCATCCGGCGGCCCTGCTCCCCCGGTGCCTCCGGCTGGTGCGGGTCGATCCGGTCGAGGCGGTACCCCAGCTTGCGCGGGATCGCCGCGCTCGCCTGGTTAGCCTCGTCGCAATGGATCTCCACCCTGGCCACGCCGGACAGCGCGAGGGCCTCCTCGGTCAGCATCCGGGCTGCTTCGGTGCCCAGGCCCCGCCCGGCGTACCGGGCGTCGATCCAGTAGCCGATCTCTATCCCGCCCTCCCCCACCCGCCAGTGAAGGCCGATCTCCCCGATTACGGTCTGTTCGGGCGGCAGCAGGATCGAGTAGATGAAGTCGCTGCCGGTCTCCCACAGCTCGTCGGCCTCGGCCACCCGGATGAGCTGGGTCCTTGGCTCGGTGGCTTCCCGGGTGGCCCAGGCCATCCAGGGCTTCAGGTAGTCGAGGCTGGCCCCCACGGCCAGCGCGATGCCCTGGGCATGGTTCACGTGGACCCGGCGCAGCACCAGCCGGGGTGAGAGAACCTCCTCGGCGGGGGTCTGCGCCTCGTAACCCACTGATCGCTCAGTTGCCGGGGACATGCTTCATAGTAAGCAGCCCGCGGCGGGCTAGGCCGGGTAAGGGCCGGCGCCGTGACCACGATCACTGCCCACTGGCAGCGGCCCCTCCACCAGGAACGGCTCCGGATCGTCGCCGACGATCACGCCGCCCCCGTGGCCCCAGGTCAGGTACCGCCAGGACAGGTTCAGCATGGCCGACAGGCGGTTGCGGTTGCCCAGCAGGGTGAGCAGGTGCAGGGCCAGCCACGCCAGCCAGGCGAGCGTGCCCCGGATCCTGATCCGGCGCGGCAGTTCCACCACCGCGGAGCGGCGCCCGATCGTGGCCATGATGCCCTTGTCGTGGTACTCGAACGGGAGGGCAGGCCGGCCTGCGGCGAGCCGCTGGACCTGCCGGGCCGCGTGCCGTCCGGTCTGCAGCGCCGGCTGGGCCAGCTGCGGCAGCGGCTGGTCCTCGATCAGCGCGATGTCGCCCAGCGCGAAGATGCGGTCCTCGCCGAGCACCCGCAGGTCCGGCCCGGTCAGGATGCGGCCGCCGCGGCCCTGCGGCAGCCGCCAGCCGGCCACTGCCGCGGGGGCAGATACCCCGGCCGCCCAGACGGTGACGTCGCTGGGCAGGTCCTCCCCGTCGGCCAGGATGACCCGGTCGCTGCGCACCTCCCGGATGGCGGCGTTCAGCCGGACCTCCACGCCGCGGGCCTCCAGCTGCCGGAGCGCGTACTCGCGCAGCCGGGGCTCGAAGGGCAGCAGCAGGGCATCCGCCTGCTCGACCAGCCGGATGCGCACCGACGCCAGGTTCACCTCGGGGAACGCCGCGTCCAGCGCGGTGCTGCGCAGCTCGGCCAGCGCGCCCGCCAGCTCGACCCCGGTGGCGCCGCCGCCCACCACGGTGAAGTTCACGACCTTGCCGGGACCGGCGATGTCCAGCCGTTCCAGCCGGGCCATGATGTGGTTACGCAGCTGTACCGCGTCGCGGCGGGTGTACAGGCCGAGGCTGTGCTCGGCGGCCCCGCTCACCCCGTAGTAGGCCGCGGATACCCCGGTGGCGAGGATCAGGTAGTCGTAGTCGACATGGCCGCCGTCCGCGAGCGTGACCCGGCGGTGCGCCGGGTCGACCGCGGTGACCTCGCCCAGCCGGAACCGGGCGCCGTGCTTGCGGGTGAACGCCCGGGCCGGGTAGGACACGTCGCCCGGGTTCAGCCCGCCCGTGGCCACCTGGTACAGCAGCGGCTGGAAGGTGCTGTACACGTTGCGGTCGATCAGCAGCACCTGGGCTCCCGCCCGGTCCAGTTCCTCCACCGCGGCCATCCCGGCGAACCCGGCCCCGACCACGATCACCCGCGGGGCGTCACCAACTGCCTGCCGGTGCCTGCGCCGCCACATTCCTTCCACCTCGAATCCCTGATGGGCTGCCCGCTGCTGGGTACGCGGACTGCCTCCTTCTAGTGCAACAGCGCGGGCACCTGGAACATGCCGTCGCGGCCACGGGCTGTGAGATGCACCTGAACCCGTGCTGACCTGGACCGGTTCCCGCTGGCCGGACAGGAATGGATCACGGCCTGGAATCAATGGCCAACGGCATGTTTATCTTCTGTCCAGCGGGCACGAATGGGGCGCCTGCGCTTCCCCCCGGAGCTCAGGCGCCGGAGGTGATCATGACGAAGACGGCCCTTCGCCGTCGCCCGGCTGGCGCAGATGCTCAGCCCTTCCCTGGCCCGTCCGGGGAAGGCGCAGATCTGACCCTGCCGCCGCCGTGGTCGCGTGCGGACTTGCTCAGCCGCGACGACAGCGAGCTCCTGGAGCTCGTGAAATCGGAACCGATCGGGAGTGCCGTGCGCAGCGCGGCGTGCGAGATCCTGGTGACCCGCTATGAGGCCCTGGTCCGCTCGTGCGTGCTGCGCTACCGGGACAGCCCCGAATCGGTCGAGGAACTGATGCAGGTCGGCTACGTCGGCCTGCTCAAGGCGATCAACAACTTTGACCCGTCGTTCGGCGGCGCGCTCGCCGCCTACGCCCAGCCGTGTATCAGCGGGGAGATCAAGAGGCATTTCCGCGACAAGAGGTGGCAGGTCCGGGTCAAGCGCTCGGCCCAGGAACTGCTGCTGGAGATGAGGAAGGCCACCGGGGACCTCGCGCAGGAACTGGGGCACGCCCCCGCCGACGCAGAGCTCGCCCGGCACCTGGGCGTCACCGACGAGGAGCTGAACGAGGCCCGCCAGGCCGACATGTTCTTCCACACGTCCTCGCTGGACGCCCCCCTCACCCAGGCGGACGGCCTGGCCAGGCTCGCGGACCTGATCGGGGCGGACGATCCCGATCTCGAGCGGGCCGTGGACATGGACGCGGTCGGTGCGCACTGGAACGAGCTGCCACCGCGTGAGCGGCGGATCCTGCTCATGCGCTTCTACGGGAACCTGACTCAGGCCGAGATCGGCGAGCGGCTCGGCATTTCCCAGATGCACGTGTCCCGCCTGCAGGCGGCTGCCCTGCGCTACCTGCGGGAATGCCTGCTGGGCCGGGACACCGACGATGACAGCGCGCTTGCCCGCCCCAGCGGCGCATCGTTAACCGGATCAAGGAGACAGGCATGAAGACCGCCACGGGTCTGGCCCTGGTCGCCATTGGCGCCATTCTCGCGTTCGCCGTCACCGGCCACCCGGGCTGGCTGAACGTGCAGGCCGCCGGCTGGGTGCTGATGCTGGTCGGGCTGGCCGGGATGTTCGTCCCGCGGCGCGGCTACGGCTGGCTGAAGCGGCGGGTGGTGCGCAGGCCGGTCACCCGCCGCACGGTGGTGGCCAGCAACGGCGCCCCGGCTCCGGCCGCCGCGGTTTCGGCCGCCACAGCGCTGCCGCCCGGCACGATCGTGCTCACGCCGGAGCAGGCAGCGGAGGTTCAGGCCGGTGCCCTGGAGCCTGAGCCTGAGATTTTCCCCGGTCGGCAGATCAGCAAGGCGGAGGCGGAGGCGCAGATGGCCCCGGCTAGCCCGCTGAGCTCCACCTCAGAGACAATCGAGGAATACCTGGAGGAGTAGCGGGCCGGGCCGGCATCCGCCGGACCCCCCTCCCGGTCCGCCTTCCCGGGAACCGGGCCGCCGGGCCAGTGCGTGGCTTCACTGGTCCGGCGGCTCGCCTGCCCGGAGCACCAGCATGGTCATGTCGTCACGCAGCTCGTTCCGGCAGAACTCCACCACCAGCGACTGCAGCCCGGCCACGATGTCGTGCGGCGGCTGCCCGGCCAGCGCGGCCAGCTCGTCGGTGAGCCGGTCCTCGAAATAGGTCAGCTCGGGACTGCGCGCCTCGGTCACCCCGTCGGTGAAGAAGAACAGCACATCCCCGGGATCCAGGTCGATCTCCTCCCGGCCGGCCTGCATCGTGGGGAACAGCCCCAGCGGCAGCCCGCCGGGACTCATGATCGTGGTCCGGCCATCCGGGCGGACCAGCACCGGGCCGGGATGGCCGGCGCTGCCCAGCACCACGTGCAGCCGCCCGTCCAGCCAGCGCAGGTGAGCGTTCTTCGCGGTCACGAAGCGGTCGCCGAACTCCTCGGCCAGCATCACCTCGTTCGCCTTCGCCAGGACCTCGGCCGGATCCGCGGACCAGTGCGCGAGGACCCGGATGGCATGCCGGGCCGCCGCGGTGACCGCCGCGGCCTCCTCACCCTTACCGCAGACGTCGCCGATCGCCACGCCCCAGCCGCCCGGGGTCCGGTAGATGTCGTAGAAGTCGCCGCCCACCTCGAGGCCCTCGGTCGCCGCGACGTAGGCCGCCGCGATCTCCACCCCGGGGATCTGCGGCAGCTCACGCGGCAGCAGGCTGGACTGGAGCGCGTCAGCGATCTCGGTGTGCCGCCGGAACATCCGGTCCACCCTGATGGCCAGGGCGAGTTGCTCTCCGAGCTCCTCGACCACACCGAGGTCGGCCATCTCCAAATGGCCCTCGCTCGCGTTCCGGGCCAGGGTCAGCGTGCCGTAGCTGTGCTCTCCGTCGGACAGCGGCACGCAGAGCACGGACGTCGCATCCAGCATCATCATGACCGGCACGCCGCCCGGCCCGGCGCCCAGGATGCCGGCGTCCTCCGCGTGCGCGACCAGCAGCGAGCTTCCCGACTCGTGCACCTGGCGCGGGGCCGTGCCCGGCGCCGGGTCCACGGCGGCGACCTCGCTGGCCAGGTCCGAGGGCAGGTTCTCGGGCCCCATGACGAACTGCCGGCGCAGCCGCTGCCGCCGGTCCACGTCCACGATCACCCACGCGGCGAGCTCACTGGCCAGCAGCCGGGCGCAGCGCTGCAAGGTCACCGACTCGCTGTAGGTGGCGTTCTCCAGGAACAGCCTGGTCGCGGACGTGACCAGGTCATAGCGGTGGATCATCGCCTCCATGAGGCGGGCCGGGCTCGCGGGCCCCGCATCCTGGCTGGCGACCGGGCCCGGGCCGGCCGTCTCGTCGGGGGCGCCCGCCAGCCCGGCGCCCGGCACGCTGGCCACCACCACGAGCTGGTCGGCCTCCCCGCGCAGCCGGGCCAGGCCAGCGGTCAGCTCCGCGGCCGCCGGCCCCTCCGGCTGGAGCAGGCGGCACTGGATCCGCCGGGTCCGGCCGGTTCGCGCGACGGCGGCGAGCTGGCTCTGCACCGCGGCCCGGGAGGGCAGGTCCACGAAGGCGGTGAAGAGCTTGCCCGCCGCGTAGCCCGGCCCGGAGCCGAGCAGTTCGCTGGCCCTGGTGTTGACCCGTTGCACGGTGGCGTCCGGGCCCAGCAGGAACATCGGTACCGGCGCGTCCTGGAACACGGCGCGCAGCATCCGCCGCTCCGCGAGCAGCGCCTCCGGGCCCGGGCCGCCGGCCTGCGCCGGGCCGGGGCCGGCCCGCATCGCGCCGAGCACGTCGACGGCGGCGTCAAGCTCCGCGAACGCGGCCTCCAGCACCGCCCCGGCGTCTGCCCCGGGCATGGCGGCAGCCTGCCGGAGCCCGGCGAAGCGCTCCTTGAGCGCGGCCACCTCCAGGTCGAGTTCCGGGGGGCCGGACGGTTGCGGCATCGAGGTCCAATCGCGGCGGGGAGCGGCAGGGACGATAGCGGGGACGGCAGGGATGATATGGGTGTCGCGGAGGTTAGGCCGCAACAGTGGGGGTAGCGGACGGCTGACGATCCAAGCTAACCCGGGATGGCGGTCACCGGATCCTGGCCGTGGCCTGATCGTCACTGTATTGCCGCTGATCGCGGGCGGATGGCCGGCCTTTCCGGGCCACACCGCCGGCGCGTCGTGCACGGGACTGGTTGGCAGCAGCCCGTATCCGGGTTATATTGCTGGCAGTGTCTACGACGCAGGCACGCCCCCACGCCGTCTGGCGTGGCTGGAGAGGCGTGCTTGCCATGGAAATTTTTTCCCGGCTCAGCCTGGACTTTCGTAGCCTGCACTCTTAACTGCCTCTTCGGCGACTCGTGGCGTACCCGCGTGGGCGACCCCCTAACGAGGAGGCAGCTCCCCATGAAAATTGCCCTGGTCACACTGCAGGGGAACCCGTTCGGCCAGACCCCGGAAGCCGGACCGGATAGGCAGGACCGCCGGCTGGCATCCCTGGTGTCGGCGCTGGCCGAGCAAGACCACGACGTCACCGTCTACGCGCGCCGGGACGGCGAGGCCGAGCCGGAGAAGTCCGAGCCCGCCCCGGGCGTCACGGTCGAGCATGTGCCCGCCGGTCCCGCCCGGCAGCTCCCCTCGGACAGCCTGGCCCCGCACGCCGCTGAGTTCGGCCAGTACCTCGCGCGGCACTGGCAGGACGACGCGCCCGACGTGGCGCACGCGTACTTCTGGACCAGTGGGCTCGCGGCGCTGGCCGGCGCCCGCGACCTGGGTGTCCCGGTGGTGCAGACCTTCCTGTCGCTGCAGGCCGGCGATCCCTCCCCGGTCCGGCCCGTCCAGCCTGCCCGGCCGCGCGGACGCGGCAGCGCCGGCGGAGGCGCCGCCCGGCTCCGCCTGGAGCCGGTCATTGCCCGCAGCGTGCGCGCCGTGCTGGCCAGTTCCTCCAGCGAGATGTCCACGCTGGCCAAGCTGGGCGTGCGGCGGGACTCGGTCCGGCTGATCCCGCGCGGCGTGGACACCGGGACGTTCTCTCCCGAGGGCCCGGTGGCCCAGCGGGCAGCCGGCCCCGGCTGCTGTGCGTGGCTCCTCTCGCCCCCAACCAGGGCGTCGACGTCGCGGTCCGTGCGCTGGCCGACATCCCGGAGGCCGAGCTCGTCATCGCGGGCGGCCCGGAGCACGGCAAGCTGCGCGGCGACAAGGCGTACCGGGGGCTGCTCCGGCTGGCCAGCGACCTGAACGTGCGCGACCGGGTCATCTTCCACGGCGGCGTCAGCGACGCCGAGCTGCCCGCGCTGCTGCGCTCCGCGGACCTGCTCGTGGACGCCCCGACTGGCGAGCCGTTCGCGACCGTCGCGCTGGAGGCCATGGCCTGCGGCACCCCGGTCGTGGCCTCGGCGATCGGCAGTCACCTGGACACCATCATCGACGGCACCACCGGCCTGCTGGTCCCGCCGGGCCGCCCCGGGCTGATCGCGCAGCGGATCCGCACCCTGCTGGCCAGCCCCATGCTGCTGGAAGGCTTCGGCATCGCCGCGGTGGACCGGGCCCGGGCGCGCTACTCCTGGGACCGGATCGGCCAGGAGACCCTGGCCATCTACGAGCGGTCCGCGGCCGTCGCGGCGTAAAGCTTCTCCCCTGATCCCCGCGCGCGCCGCAACCCCCCAGCGGCGTCAGCGGGACCTGGAGGCCGGGGCGGGCCCAGCCCGCCCCGGCCTCTGGCATGTGAGCGGGGAGCCGGGGGGCGCTCAGCCTGCCCCGGCCTCTGGCATGTGAGCGGGGAGCCGGGGGGCGCTCAGCCTGCCCCGGCCTCCGGCGCGTTCTCCCCCTGGGACGCGATGACCCGCTGGGCGACCTCGGTCATCGTGATGTGCTGGGCCGCGGACATGGCCCGCATCTGCTGCCAGGCCTCCTCCGCGGTGCAGCCCCGGGCGTTCATCAAGACCCCGCGGGCCTGATCGAGCAGCGACCCGGATTCGACGGAATCGCGCAGCCGCAGCACGGTCCGCTGCACCCCGTCATAAGCGACCGCGTTGCCCATGACCGCTCCCCCGAACGCGACCAGCAGCTCGGCGAGCGGGAGCTGATCGGGATCCAGCGACCGCGGCCGCGCGCCGAACATGGTCAGGGTCAGCGCGCGCTCCCCGGACCGCTGGGCCAGCGTGACGCAGCACCGGACGCCACGGGCCAGCGCTGCGGCCGCGAACCCCGGCCAGCGCTCTTCCTCCAGGGTGTCCGGGCAGCTGACCGTGGCCGTGCTGACCGGGCCCGTACTGGCCGGGCCGGTGCTGGCCAGGGAGTCCGTGCCTGCCGGGGAGTCCGTGCCTGCCGGGGAGTCGGAGCCCGCCGGGGAGTCGGAGCCCGCCGGGGAGTCCAGGCTGGCCAGGGCGTCCAGCCAGGGGCCCGAGCCGGACGCCATCTGCAGGTCGAACAGCTCGGCGAGGTCGGGATGACTGGCCGCCCGGACCACCGGCTCGGTCTCGTGCCAGACGGCCGACGTGGCGCCCGAGCAGCCCGGGACCTGCCGCGACACCAGCCCGACCAGCTGGTTCAGCGAGCGGGAGGCGGAGCCGCCGGTCATGTTGAGCAGCTCGCGGGCCCGGTGGGCCAGGTCTTCTGTCGCCACGCCGCCTCCTGTCCTGCTGTCTATCCGGGCCGTGCCGTGCGGCGAGCGTGAGACTGCCTAACTATTGCAGGATGGCACACTACTCACATTTGGCCACGGCCCGGAGGAACAACCCGGAGGTTGAGACCGGTAATTCACCAGTTCAGGGCGACCAGCTCCGGCCGGTCACAGACGGGGCCAGCAGCGCCGGCCGCCGCCGCCCCGGCCTGGCCGCAGACCGCCAGCAGGATCGCGCCTGACGTCGGGCCGGTGCTGCCGCCGATGCCGGACAGGTCCACGAAATAGTGCGGCCACGGCAGGTCGGAGTTGGTCCACAGCACCCGGCCCACGGTCACGTCATAACCCCACGCGTCTCCCTGCGGCCCCTGGTCGAGGCCGAGCACCACGCCGTCCCGGACAGCATAGAAGCCGGACGTCCCGGTGGTCGATCCGCCGGACACGCGAACCTGGGTCCGGCCCGTCTCCGGCTCCACGCCCGCCAGGCTGCTGCCGTCGGTGAGGTAGAGCAGCCCGCCGGGAGTGTCCGCGTTCCCGGGCACCGCACCCAGCCGCCGCCACAGCCTGCGTCCCGTGGTGGCGCTGTACGCGATGGTCCCGCGGGCGTCGGTGAATACCACCACACCGTCGAACACGCGGCTCAGCACCCCGCGGAAGGACCGGCCCGGCGGGCGGATCAGCCGCTGCACGCCGGACCGCAGGAAGATCTTGCGCAGCGCCCGGACCGGGCCGTTGCTGAGGTAACCGCCCGCGGACACGGTCAGGTAGAGGTCGTTGCCGCTGACCTTCCAGGCCTGGGCGGCCCGCCCGGTCGGGTGGCTCCACAAGACGGCGCCGGTCCGGTTGCTGTAGCTGGTCACCGCGGTCGCGCCGACGATTACGGTGCGGGCGGGATTGGCCGCGACGGCCCCGCCGAACGCCGCGGCCGGGTAGGTCCGGAGCAGCCGCCCGTTGCCGCTGTCCAGGACCACCTCGTGCCGGGTGACGGCGGAGCCGGCCTGCCGCCCCGGCACGTCAACCCCGGCGGTGACCACGCCCGGCCAGACCCGTACCGACACGATCCGTGAGCCGGCCCGGAAACCGGCCAGCGCACTTTCCCAGGCTGGCGCGCCCGAGCGGGACTGGTACGCGAACACCGTGGTGCCCAGGCCGACCGCGGCGACCCGGGCACCCATGGCCGCGTACGCGTCGCCCTGGGCCGGCGTGGTGCCGGCCAGCCCGGGCTGGGCCATCCAGGTGCCGGGCAGCGGCCGGGCCCATCGCACCATGCCCGCGGATTCACAGGCCTTGCTGGTGCAGGGCCGGGCCGCGGACGCCGGGCCGGGCACGACCGCCATGGCCACCAGGATCGCCAGGAACGACCCGCGGCGCAGCCGCTTGGGCGACGCGCCGCGCAGCCACCCAAGTGATCCAGGGCGCGGCCGCCCGGGCGACCCGCGGCGCGGCCGCCCGGGCGACCCGCGGCGCAGCCGTCCAGGCGACCCGCGGCGCAGCCGTCCAGGCGACGCGCCGCGCAGCCGCCCGGGCAACCCGCGGGGCTGCCGTCTGGGCGACCTGCCGCGCAGCCGTCCGGGCAACCCGCGGCGCAGCCGCGTCAGCGAGCCGGGCGTCACGTCAATGTCTCCGTTCGGGCCAGTAAGGTTTTCCCCGGGGGTGCCGCTAGCCGGAGTCCATAAAAGAAGGTAGGGAGATCATGGCCGATCGCGCACCGCTTCCGTACGACTTCCATCCGCCAGTGCCAGCCTTCACGGTCCTGAGCGACGACGTCGCCGACGGCAAGCAGATGAGCAATGCGCAGGTCTACAACAGTTTCGGCATGTCCGGGGAGAACATCTCCCCCGGCCTCCGCTGGTCCGGGTTTCCCGCCGAGACGCAGAGCTTCGCGGTCACCTGCTACGACCCGGACGCCCCGACGGGCTCGGGATTCTGGCACTGGCTGGTGGTCGACATCCCGGCCTCGGTGACCGACCTGCCGGCCGGCGCGGGGGCGGCGGGCGGCGCGGGCCTGCCCGCCGGCGCCTACTCGGTCCGCAACGACTACGGCACCAAGGACTTCGGCGGGGCGGCGCCGCCCGCCGGTGACCCGCCGCACCGCTACGTGTTCGCGGTGCACGCCCTGGACGTCGCGAGCCTGGACATCAACTCCGATGTGTCGCCCGCGGTGACCGGCTTCAATCTGCGCTTCCACACGATCGCCCGCGGGCTGCTGGTCCCGGTGTATGGGCACTGACCACGAAAAGTTCCGTTGCGGGCCTTGAATAAAGGCACCTGGCGCCCGGGGGGCCTGCTGCACGCCACCCGGGCCGGCCCGGGGCGGGGGAGCGGATGAGCCGCTCCCCGTTCGACCCTGTCGCGGCCGATTACGACGCGGGGCGCCCGTCCTACCCGGACGGCGTGTTCACCGAGATCGAGCGGGCCGCGCGCCGGCTTCCCGGGGCGGTGGTGCTCGACGTCGGCGCGGGCACCGGCATCGCCACCCGGCAGCTGGCCGCCCGCGGGGCCCGGACGGTCGCGATCGACTTCGGCGAGCTCATGCTGCGCCGCGCCCACGCCCGCAGCCCCGCCCTGACCTGCCTCCAGGCGGACGGGAACCGGCTGCCGATCCGGTCCGGGTCCGTCAACCTCACCTGCTTCGCCCAGTCCTGGCACTGGTTCGATCAGCACCGGGCCAGCCAGGAGGTGGCCCGGGTGCTGCGGCCGGGCGGGTGCTGGGCGGCCTGGTGGAGTCACGCCTGGGCGGACGGGCAGGACTGGTTCGACACCTACCAGGAGGTGATGGAGGCGGTCTGCCCCGGTTACCGCCGGCACCACCGCGACCCGGACTGGAGCGAGGAAGGCATCGCCAGCACCGGGCTGTTCGAGCCGGGCGTGCGGATCGTCGTGCCGTGGACCCGGCGGGTGGACGCGGCGACCTGGATGGCCGAGGAACGCAGCAAGTCCTACATCGCGCAGCTCGCCGCGCCCACCCGGGCCCGCCTGCTGGCCCGGATCGAGGAGCTGCTCGGCACGAGCTTCCCCGGGACGCCGATGACCGTGCCGTACCGGACCCGGATGTGGCTGGCCCGCAGGCGCTGAAACAGGGCCCGGCGGCTCAGCCGGTGTCCTCCACGAACGCGTACTCGTGCAGGAAATCCGCCAGCGCCGCGTGCCGGTCCAGCAGCCCGGGCAGGGCCGGGCCCTGTCCCGGCGGGCCCAGCTCGTCCGGGGCGAGCTCGAGCAGGTCGATCCGCACGTCCGCGACCACCTGCGACATCCCGGCCACCAGCGCCCGCGGGTCCGCCGTGCCCTCCAGGTCACGGTCGGCCCGGTCCAGGATCTCGGCCCGGACCAGGAAGTCGGCCAGCTCCTGGGAGCAGCCCAGGCCCGCCTCGAGCAGGTCGGCCCAGCCGCGGCACAGCGTGCGCCGCCCCCGGCCGGTCCGGTAGGCCGTGTACAGGGCGTCCCACTGGCGGCGGATGAACTCGTCCCAGCCGAGGTCGGCCAGCTCACCCTGATCGTGGTCGTACACGGTTCAACCCTAGGCCCCTCAGAACGTGGCCACGCGCTCGCCGCAGCGGGCCGCGTCGTATCCGGGCAGGCTGCCCAGCTGCGCGGCGAGCCAGGGCGACGAGAGCACCCGCAGCAGCGCCTCCGCCTCCCTCGAGCCGAGCTGGGCCGCCGGGATGACCAGGTCGAAACGTTCCTCGGCCAGCGGCACGAAACCCAGCCCGTAAGCCAGCGCGGCCGGCTCGCTGGCCACCCCGGCGTCGGCCAGGCCCGCCGCCGTGGCCGCCGCCACCTGCAGGTGCCCGGTGGCGCGGGTGCCGTAGCCGGGCAGCGTGGCGGGTTCCACCCGGGCCCGCGCCAGTTCGCGGTCCAGGACCCGGCGCGCCTCGGCCCCTTTCTCCCGGTTCACCAGCCGCAGCCCGCGCTCGGCCAGGTCAGCGACCCCGCGGACGCGGCCGGCCAGGCCCGGCCGGAGCACCAGGCCCTCCCGCCAGGACGCGAACCCGACCACCTCGGCCCCGGCCCCGGCCAGCGGCCCGGCCGCCAGCTGTTCCCGGGTGTTGTATTCGCCGGAATTGCCCAGCAGGTGCGCGCCCGCCGCGTGGACCAGCCCGGCGGCGGCCAGCCGGAGCGCCTCGCCGCTGCTGCACGGCCACCAGCTGAACGCGACCGGGGGGTCGAGCAGCGCCAGCGGCGTCTCCAGCAGCGGCAGGGCCGGATCGCAGCCCGCCACCACCAGCGTCGGCCGGGGCGGGCCCAGCGGCCGCACCGGGGTGACCGGGGCCGGCCCGGACGGCATCGCGACCAGCCCGCCCGCCGGCAGGAAGCCGGCCCGGATCGCCGAGTCCGCCGCCAGTGGCAGGGCCACGAACGAGTCCCCCACCTGGGCCAGGGTGACCCGGGCTCCCTCCTCCCCGAGCGGCGCCACCGGCCGGGCGCCCACCACCGGCGCGGGGACGCCCGGCCCGAACAGCTCCTCGACGGTCACGCCCAGCGCGCTGGCCAGGGCCAGGGCCACCCGCAGCGACGGGTCGGAATGGCCGGCCTCGACGGCCGACACAGCCTGCCGCGACACCCCGGCCATGCTGGCCAGCTGCTGCTGGGAGTAGCCGCGGGCCTGGCGCAGCGTGCGCAGCCGCGCGCCCTCCGGCTCGGGCCTCGCCGGCCCGGGTCCGGCCGGCCCGGGCCCGGCCGCGGGCAGCCCGGTCACGTGGGCACCTCCTCGGGGCGGCTGACCCGGGCCCCGTCCGGGCCGAAGCAGGGCGGGTCCAGCACCGTGAACTCGAAATCCTGCCCGGCCGGGGGCAGCTGGCGCAGCCGGACCGGCACCAGCGTCCCGGCCGTCTCGACGGCGGCCTCCCAGCCGGCCCCGGACGGGCGGCAGGACCGCACCGGGCCGGCCAGCGTCAGGCCCGCGCCGGGCTCGCGGCCCGCCACCACCCGGTCCGGGTGCACCCCGGCGACCGTTCCCGGGGGACCACCGCGGGGCAGCGGGACGAACGAGCGGTAGCCCACCAGCTCGGCCACCCGGCGCCCGGCGGGCGCCGCCACCACCTCGGCCGGCGGCCCGGCCTGCAGGATCTGCCCGCGGTCCAGGACCGCCATCCGGTCCGCGAAGGCCTGGGCGGCCTCGAGTTCGTGGGCCACCAGCACGGACGGCACCTGCCGGGCGGCGACCAGGTCCCGCACCAGGTCGGTCAGGTCACGGCGGAGCCCCGCGTCCAGCCCGGTGTAGGGCTCGTCGAGGAGCAGCGCGTCGCAGCGGCTGGCCAGCAGCCGCCCGAGCGCGACCCGGTGCGCCTGCCCGCCGGACAGCCGGGCCGGGCGGTCGTCCAGCGTCCCGCCGAGGCCCAGCCGCTCGGCGATCCCGGTGATCTCCTCCCGGCCGGTCCCCGGCGCGGGAGCGTAGCCCAGGTTCTGCCGCACGGACAGGTGCGGGAACAGCGCCGGGTCCTGGCGCAGCAGCCCGACCCGGCGCTGCCACGGCGGCACGTGACGGCGCGGCGGGGCGGTCCGGGTCAGCACCCGGCCGTCCAGCACCACGGTGCCGCGGGCCGGCTCCAGCAGCCCGGCGATAGTCTCGAGGATCGTGGTCTTGCCGGCGCCCGAGGGGCCGAACAGGGCGAGCCGCTCCCCCGCGGCCACCCGGAACGCCGCGGACAGCCGGAACTCGCGCCGGTCAACTTCGACGTCGGCCTCGAGCACGCGCGCTCCAGATGTAGGCGGCCAGGGGCAGCGGCAGGGCGACTACCAGCAGGACCAGGGCGAAGGGCAGCGCGGTGGGCAGCCCCGTCTCCTGCAGCGTCGTCCAGATCTGCAACGGTATCCCGAACG
Organism: uncultured Actinomycetes bacterium; assembly: GCA_963720645.1. Classification (GTDB taxonomy): domain Bacteria; phylum Actinomycetota; class Actinomycetes; order Streptosporangiales; family Streptosporangiaceae; genus RYN-230. The sequence continues at coordinate 46,397 of CAVRFX010000009.1, forward strand.
GGTGATACGCGATGATCACCACGGTGCCGAACGCGCCCATGGCCCGGGCCCAGGCCACGGCCAGCGCCATGGCCAGGCCGGGTGCGGCGAGCGGCAGCGTGACCCGGCGGGCCACCCGCACCGGCCGGTCGCCGAGCAGCGCGGCCTGTTCCTCGATGGCCGGCTCGACCGCCGCGAACGCGGCCTGCGCGCCCAGCACGTAGTACGGGGCCGACTCGTAGACCTGGGCGATGACCAGGGCCAGGAACGTGTTGGTCGCGGACAGGTGGACGTGGCCGATGAGCTCGCCGATCGGGGTGTACGGGCCGACCATGAAGATCAGCAGCAGGCCGATGACCAGCGGCGGCAGCAGCAGGCTGCACAGCACCCCGGCCTCCCAGAACCGGGGGAACGGCAGCGTGCCGCGGGCCAGCTTCCAGGCCAGCGGGGTGCCCAGGACGAGCAGCACGGCCAGCGTGATCGCCCCCGACTCGACCGAGGTGACCAGCGGGTCGAGCGCGCCCGGGACGGACAGCGCGGTGGTCAGCTGGCGCCAGGACAGGTGGGCCAGCAGCGTGATCACCGGCCCGAGCAGGGCGACCCAGATGACCGCCGCGCCGGCCAGCGAGGCAACCCCGCTGGCCGAGCGGACGGTCCGGCGCAGCGCTGACCCGGCGGCGGGGCGCGGCGGCCGGGCTAGCCGCCCAGCTCACTGCGCACGGCTGAGGGAACCGCGCTGCTGTCCCCGGTCACCGTCGGGGTGATCAGCGTGAACCCTCCCTGCTTGTACTGGGCCAGGCCTGCCGGGGACAGCGTGTACTTGACGAACGCTATGCCCGCCGGGGTGGGCTTGCCGATGATCGTGATGTCGATGACCTGGGGCGAGCCCGTCTTGGTGGCCTTGGGCTTGCCCGGCGGGGTGATGGTCACGGTCGCCTTGGCGTACTGGTCCGCCAGCGCGGCATCACCCAGGTTGATGGCGGCGGGCAGCTTGATGTAGGGCAGGTGCAGCTCGACCGCCTGGGTGATGAACGCGCTGGACGCGTCGAGCTGGCCGGACTGGAGCGTGGAGTCCAGCGAGGACTCGGCGTAGATCTGCGACGAGTTGGCCGTGCCGGTATCCGAGGTGCCGAGGATCTTGCTGACCGTGTCCGTGGGCAGGTGGTAGTGCATCTGGGCCAGTTCCAGCATGAAGATGAAGTCCCGGCCCTGCGGGTCGATGTTGGGGTCGGTCCGGCCGAGCTTGAAGCCGGGCGTCTGCATGAGCGTGAACAGGCCCTTCAGTGACTTCGTGCCGTCCGCGTAGGCCTTGAAGTCGCTGGCGTACTTGCTCTTGGGGTTGTAGGCCACCACCATCTGGGTGCCCGCGTACGGGATGAACCACTTGGTGAACTTGGGCTCCAGCGGCGTGATGTTGTCCCCGCCGACCGCCTCGAACACGTTGGGGGTGATCTCGCCGCCGGCGATGTCGGCCTCGAGCGCGCCGGAGGAATCACCGCGGCCGGAGTACTTGTACCCGGTGGCCGTGGTGAAGGCCGGGGCGGCCACCTTCTCGTTGAGGAACTGCAGCGACGAGGCGTAGGCCACACTCGCGGTCCCCTGAGCGGCGCTGGGGGACGAGGAACTCCCCGGGGAGCCCGGGGACGACGAGCCGCACCCGGCGGCCACCAGGCCGGCGCAGACATCGTCAGCACGGGCAGCCGCCAGGGCCGCCCGGTCCGCCCCGGGGCACCCGGGCCGGCCGGCGAATCCATGTTCGAGCGCGCGCTCCGGCGCGGGATAGCGACCATGGTCCCGAAAATAGCTACCTGTGATTGCGCGACGCAAGAAGATCTAACATCAAGATCCCGCAACGAAGACCGTCCGGACGCCCGGCCCCGCCGGGCCGCAGGCCGCGGCCCGCACGGCGCCTGGACGGGACGCCGGGCCGGACGCGGGGCCGAGACCCCCGATTCGGGGACTAGCCCCATTCGCGGGAAACTGTCAGTGTGGAACCGTAAACGAAAAAGCCATACATCCCGGTCGCATCAGCCGTACCAGATTAGATATCGGGCTAATAGGTGCCATAACTGACTGTTCAGACAGTTGTGGGGTATCCCCGCCCCCACCAGGGACAGGCAGCGCACAACATGACGCGACACTGACGGCGAGCTGGCCATCCGGTTAATAGGGGAAAATGGAATCAGAGGGACGCGCGACCCAGCTTCCTGAGGAACCAAACCGGTTCATCGGGCGGGAACGTGAACTTGGCTATCTGCGCGAGGCGCTGCACCGGACCCGGGCCCTCACCCTGTGCGGCGCGGGCGGCATCGGGAAGACCCGGCTGGCCCTGCGGCTGATGGCCACCGTGGCCGGCGACTTCGCGGACGGCGTCTACGTGGTCGAGCTGGGCGACCTGTGGGAGCAGGACCTGATCGTCTCGCGGATGGCCTCTGTCATCGGCATCGACGCTGAGACCGGGCGCCCGCTGGCGGACACGCTGGCCGACGTGCTGGAGACGCGGCAGGCCCTGATCCTGCTCGACAATTGCGAGCATCTGGTCGACGCGTGCGCCGCCCTCTGCCAGCGGCTCCTGGCCGCCTGCCCGGAGCTGCGGATCGTGGCCACCAGCCAGGAACCGCTGCGCATCCCGCAGGAATCGGTGCGTCAGGTCGCGCCGCTGGACGTGCCGCCCGCGGGCGCGCCACGGGACGCCGCGGACGTGGCCGGTTTCGAGGCGGTACAGCTGTTCGCGGACCGGGCGGCGGCGGCCCGGCCCGGCTTCGCGATCACCGAGCGGAACGCGATGGCGGTGGCGGCCATCTGCCGCGCGCTGGACGGCGTCCCGCTGGCCATCGAGCTGGCCGCGGCCCGGGTGAGCGTGCTGTCCGCCGAGCAGATCGCCGCCCGGCTCGGCGACCGCTTCACGCTCCTCGGGCCCGGCGACCGGACCGCCCCGCCGCGGCAGCGGACCCTGCGGGCCACCATCGACTGGAGCCATGACCTCCTCTCCCCCGCCGAGCAGGCCCTGCTGCGCCGCCTGTCCGTGTTTTCCGGCTGGTCCCTGGAGATGGCCGAGCAGGTCTGCGCGGACGGCGCCCGCAGCGCCCCGCTGACGCCGCGCCCGCTGACGCCGGGCCCGCTGATGCCGGGCCCGCGGCCGGCCTGGTGCCCGTGCAGGACGTGGTCGGCCTGCTCGCGGGGCTGGTGGACAAGTCGCTGGTGGTCGTGGAGCCGGAAGTGCTCGGGGAAGCGCGTTACCGGATGCTGGACAGCATCCGGGCCTACGCCGCGCAGCGCCTGGCCGAGGCGGGCGAGTCCACCCCGACCCGGCTGCGGCTGCGCGACTACGTGGTGGCCGTGTGCGAGCGCAACGAGGCGGTCGGGATGGCCACGAACCCGTCCGGCTGGCCGATGGTGGTGGCCGTGTTCCGCCGCTACGACGTGGACGTCGGCAACCTGCGCCAGGTCCTCAGCAGCTGCCTGGCCAGCGGCGACGCGGAGGCGGGGCTGCGCATCTGCGCCGCGGTCCGGCCGTCGTGGATCGTCCGCGGCTCGTTCGACGAGGGCGAGAGCTGGTTCGCCCGCTTCCTCGGCCTCGGCCGCGAGGGCGTGCGGGACCCGGTCCTGGGCACCGCGCTCATCGGGCGGGCCCAGGTCGCCCTGCCCAACGACCCCGCCCAGGCTCAGGAGTGGGCCCGGGCCGGACTGGAGCTGTGCCAGGCCGCCGGGCTGCTCATCTGGGCCGCCACCGCGCAGAATGTGCTGGCCGAGACGGCCCTGCAGACCGGCCAGCTGGCCGAGTCCGCCCAGTGGGCGGCCAAGGCCCTGGCCACCGCACGGGAGGCGGGGAACGCCTGGAACGAGGGGTACGCACTGGGAACGCAGGCCGCCCTGGCCGCGGCCGAAGGACGGCTGCGCCAGGCCCAGCTGCTCGGCGAGGCCGCGCTCGGGGTGATGCGCGGCATCGACCAGCGCTGGGGCGTGGCCCGGACCCTGCTCGGCCTGGGTGCGCTGGCCCGGCTGCGGCGCGATCCGGCCGGGGCCATGGACTGCTACCAGGCGGCCCTGCCGATCCTCCGCGAGGTCGACTCACGGCCCGATATCGCCCGCTGCCTGGCGGGCATCGGCCGGGTCGCCCTGGACCAGGGGCAGCTCGCCGTGGCCCGGTCACATCTGGCCGAGAGCCTGCGGCTGAGCCAGCTGACCGGGGCGCGGATCGGCGTGGCCCGCGGCCTGGAGGCGTTCGCGGCCCTGTGTGCCCGGGAAGGGCAGGATCAGCTGGCGGTCCTGCTGACCGCGGCCGCCACCGCCTTGCGCGAGGCGGCCGGCCTGCCCGCGCCGGCTTCCGGGCGGACCCAGCAGTACCTGGACGCGGCCCGCGGCCTGGGCCCTGAGGCGCTCACCGAGCTGTGGGAGCAGGGCCGGGGCCTGACCCCGGACGCGGCCGTGGCCCTGGCGCTGGGATCCGGCCCGGAGCCGGAGAGTACGCCCGGGACGGCCGGGCCAGGGACGGAAGGCCACGGGGCAGGTGCGGCGGGGACCCAGGGACCCGGGACAGCCGGACCCGGCCCGGGCGGACTGGGAGCGGGCGGACCGGGGGCGGGCGGACCGGGGGCGGCCCCGCCGGTGAACCCCCCGTCCTCGCTGACGCCGCGCGAGCGCGAGATCACCGCGCTTATCGCGCGCGGTTACAGCAATAAGGGCATCGCGGACGAGCTCGTTATCAGTCCGGCTACCGCGGCACGCCACGTTGCGAATATCCTGTCCAAGCTGGGCTTTACCTCGCGGGCCCAGATCGCTGCCTGGGCTGCGGGGAACGGGTCAATCCAGTCGTCTGCGGCCCACGAACGGGGCAGCCTCATCCCCTGATGCCGCCTACGATGGACCCTGGCCGGGCCACCATTGGCACCATTCATAGGACGGGTAATGGGCAAGGCGAGCAGGAACAAGCGAGAGAGCGCCCGCGACAGGATTGCCGCGCAACGGGCGGCGCAGCGCCGGGCGGAGAGGCGCACCCGGCTGCTGTGGACCGGGGGCAGCATCCTCGGCGTCGTGGCCATCGTGGTCGCCTTCATCGTCTTCAAGGCCACCCAGAGCCCTGCCTCCACCAGCTCCAGCCCGACCTCCGCCACGGGTACCGCCCTCCCGGCCAGCGTGATCAGGGACATCACCACCGTCCCGGCCGCCACCCTCGCCTCGGTGGGCACCGGCACCGCCGACACCAAGAGCGTGACCGTGGTGTCCTCGGCCAAGGCGCTGACGTCAGGCGGCAAGCCCGAGGTGCTCTACATCGGCGCCCAGTACTGCCCGTACTGTGCCGCCGAGCGGTGGGCCCTGGCCACGGCGCTCAGCAAGTTCGGCACCTTCCACGGCCTGAGCGGCATCCACTCGGCCGGCGGCCAGGAGGTGTATCCCCACACCCCCACGCTCAACTTCTACAAGTCCACGTACACCAGCAAGTACCTGACCTTCACCCCGGTCGAGCAGGAGACGGTCAGCGAGAAGCCGCTGGAGAAGACGAGCGCGGCGCAGAACGCGCTGATCACCAAGTACGACAGCCCGCCGTACGTCTCAGCCAGCGAGCAGGGCGCAATCCCGTTCATCGACTTCGGCGGTAAGTACTTCGTGCACGGCGCCCAGTATGATCCGCAGCTCCTGTCCGGCCAGACCTGGGCTCAGGTGGCCGCGGCGCTGAAGGACCCGTCCAGCCCGGTCGCCAAGGGGGTGGACGGCGCGGCCAACATGATCACCGCCACGATCTGCAAGGTCACGAACAACCAGCCGTCCAACGTCTGCACCACCTCCACGACCAAGAACATCCAGGGCCAGCTCTGATGTCCGCGCCCAGGCAGGCGGCCGGCGCAGGGGCGGGCGCCAAGAAGAACAAGGGAACCCGGGGCGGCCGGCCGGAACCCCAGCCCGTGACGCCGCAAGCCCGGCGCCCCGCTGCCCAGGCGCAGCGCTCCGGACCGGGGCGGCCGCAGGCGCCACGCGCTCGTGAGCGCCGGGCCGCCGCCGCCGAGGCTGCCGCGCTGCCCGCGCCGGGCATCAAGATCCCGCCGCTGTGGTTCCAGCTCACCACCTGGGCGCTGGCCCTGGCCGGCCTGGGCGTCTCCACCTACCTGACCATCACCCACTACGACTCATCCGTCCCGCTGGCCTGCTCGGACAAGGGCGTGATCAACTGCGCGCTGGTCACCAGCAGCGCCGAGTCCATGGTGTTCGGGGTGCTCCCGGTGGCCGTCCTCGGGCTGGCCTTCTACGTGTTCATGACCGCGGCCGTCTCCCCCTGGGCGTGGCGGCTGAAGTTCCCGGCGCTGGCCTGGGTCCGGGTGGCGTCGGTGATCATCGGGATCGGGTTCGTGCTGTACCTCGTCTACACCGAGCTGTTCACGCTGGACGCGATCTGCCTGTGGTGCACGAGCGTGCATGTGCTGACGTTCCTGCTGTTCGCCCTCATCGTGGGGGGCACCGCCGCCGGGTACGGCCTCCGGGAACACGACCTCGCTTACTAACGGACTTCTGAGCGGACCGCGACCCCCGGGCTCAGCGGCTGAGCAACCCGGGCTCGGCCTGAGGACGAGCCCGGGCTCACCCTGGGGCTGACGACACGCGCCCCGCCGCATCCTATTGTCGGGGCATGCGGATTCCTCAGGGCGCCGCTCGATGGCGGCAGTACGCCGCTCCCCGCCGCGTTCAACCTGCTGATCGCGGGCGGCCTGCTCATCTGGGGCCTGCCTGATGTGCCCTGGTGGTGGGAGCATCCCGGGCACCGCGACACCGTCCCCGCCATCCTCGCCGCGCTAGCCCTGACCCTGGTCATGTCGGTGCCGTTCTGCTGGCGGCGCCGCTTCCCGTTCCTGGTGCTGGCCGCGGCCGCGTCGGTCCTGGTGGTCCGCGAAGGGCTGCACCATGATCCGGTGTCCGCGTTCGCGGCGGTACTGGCCGGCGCCTACGGGGTGGGCAGCTACGGCGGGGCGTCGCGGCGCTACGCCCGGGGGCTCGGCTGGGCCGCGCTGGGCGGGGCCGTGGTGGTCGTGCTGACCAGCCACGGTGAGCGCCTGCAGGGGGCACCGCTCGCGCTGCTCGGCGCCGCGTTCGTGCTCGGCGACGCGGCCAGCGCCCGCCGGGCCGAGTCCGCGGTCGCGGTCGAGGCGGCGCACCAGGCGGAGCGCACCCGGATCGCCCGGGAGCTGCACGACGTGGTCGCCCATCAGCTGTCCGCCATCGCGGTGCAGGCCGGAGCGGCCCGGATGGCCGCCGCCGCCGGCCCTGAGGCGGCCGCAGGAACCGGGACAGGCCCCATGGCAGGCGGGGTGGCAGGCCCCGCGGTGGCCACGGTGACAGGTACGGTGATGGGCACGGTCGAGCAGCTGGCCCGGGAGGCCCTCGCGGAGCTCAACCACCTACTCGGCGCGCTGCGCCGGGAACCGGACGCCAGCGCGGCCCACCCACCGGCCCCCACCCTGGCCGACCTGGACGGCCTGCTGGCCGCGAGCCAGGCGGCTGGCACGATGGCGGACCTGAGGGTCGAGGGCCGGGCCCGGCCGCTGCCCGCCGGCGTCGAGCTGTCCGTGTACCGCATCGTCCAGGAAGCACTGGCCAACGTGACCAGGCATGCGCCGCGGTCAGCCGCCCAGGTGACTTTGCGTTACGGCCCCGGGGAGCTGCGGGTGGACGTCGTCAACACCGCTCCCGCCGGCGGCCACCGGGTTACCGGCGGGCCGCGCGCGCTGCCGGGCGGCCGGGGGATCCGCGGGATGCGCGAGAGGGCGGAACTGTACGGCGGCGAGCTTCACGCGGAGGCCCGGCCGGGCGGCGGGTTCGCCGTCACGGCCACCATCCCCTGCGACAGCCTTACCGTCCAGGCGCCGGTAGGGGCGGTGCAGGCATGAGCGGTGCAGGCATGAGCGGTGCAGGCATGAGCGGTGCAGGCATGGACCGCGCCGAGCTGAGCAGGACCGGGGACATCAGGGTGGTCGTCGCGGATGACCAGGCCCTGGTCCGGGCCGGGCTGGCCACTCTGCTGGACAGCCAGCCGGGGCTGGCGGTGGTCGGCCAGGCCGGCGACGGCGAGGAGGCGGTCCGGCTGGCCCGGGAGGTTCAGCCCGACGTCGTGCTCATGGATGTCCGGATGCCGCGGCTGGACGGGCTGGCCGCCACCCGCCGCATCGCCTGCGAGCAGCCGCCCGGCCAGGCCCACCAGGCGGCCCGCGTGGTCATCCTGACCACCTACGACCTGGATGAGTACGTGTATGCGGCTCTGCGCGCCGGGGCCTGCGGTTTCCTGCTCAAGCACGCGCCCCCCGAGGAACTGCTGCTCGGGGTGCGGGCCGCGGCGGATGGTGGCGCCCTGCTCTCCCCCGCCGTGACCAAGCGGCTGCTGGCCGAGTTCGCGGTGCGCCGTCCCGCGGTCCCGGCACCCGCCGCGCTGTCCGGGCTGACCAGCCGGGAGCGGGAGGTGCTCGGCCTGGTGGTGCTCGGCTGGTCCAATGCCGAGATAGCAGCGCAGCTCGTGGTGACCCAGAGCACGGTCAAGACGCACGTCGGCCACATCCTGGACAAGCTGGGCCTGCGCGACCGGGTCCACGCGGTGGTGTTCGGATACGAGCACGGCCTGGCCGGGCCCGCCCCGGCCTACGGGCCGCCGCGGGGCTGACGGGGCGATTCCCCAGGCCGCAGACCGCTGGCTCCGCTGTCCCCCGGCCGCTGGCCGCTGTTTCCCGGATCCGGCTGGCCCGCTGTTTCCCGGATCCGGCTGGCCCCGCTGTTTCCCGGATCCGGCTGTCTCCCGGGTCCGGCTACCCGGGCAGGCCTGCGCAGCGCGGCGATCCGCGTGACCGCAGCCTCACCGGAAGCCCGGCTGAGCAGGCCATCGCGGTAGGCGCGGGCCAGGCCGGCGGCGCGCCGCCCTTCGCCGACGCTGTGGCCGGCGCACAGCAGCAGGTCCATCCCGGCCAGCGCGGCCCGCTCGCCCCGGCGCGCGATCGTGCCGTAGCGACGCAGCGCCCCGGCCTCCAACGCGTCGGTGATGGTCACTCCCCGGAAGCCGAGCCGCTGCCGCAGCTCGCCCTGCACCACCCGGGAGGACAGCCCGGCCGGGCGGCGCCGGTCAAGAGCCGGGTAGACCGCCCACGACACCATGACCAGCCTGACCCCCGCTGCGATCGCGGCCCGGTAGGGCTGCTCATCTACCCGGCGCAGCGTAGAAGACGGGACCGTCAGCGTCACCGGCCGCAGATCGGTGTCCTGATTCCGGGCCGCCGCACCCAGGCCGGGAAAGTGCTTGGCCGCCGCCGCCACGCCCGCCCGCTGCTGGGCCCCGATGAAGCCCGCCCCGAGCCGGGCCGCCTGCGCCGGTTCGCTGCTGTACGAGCGTCCGTACTGGTCGATGAAGTCGCCGTCGGCGCGGTAGACGTCGAGCACCGGGGCGATGTTCACGTTCAGCCCGGCCGAGAGCAGGGTCGCCGCGGCGCCCAGGCCCGCCAGGCGGGCCTCCCCGGCCGGGTCAGCCGCCTGGCCGATCTGCCTCTCGGAGAGGTCTGGCGGGCCGGGGAGCCGGCGCACGGCCCCGCCCTCCTGGTCGGCCATCAGCAGCAGTGGCGCGCGCACCGGGTTCTGCCTGCTCGCGTCGGCGCGCTGGAGCCGCCGTGCCACCGCGGCCAGCTGGGCCGGGCTGGAAATGTTCCCGGCGAAGAAGATGACCCCGGCCGCCTGGCCGCTGCGGACCGCCCGGAGCAGGGCCCGCGGCGGGGTCAGGCCCGGATAGCTGTAGATGACCCGCTGGCCGGCCAGCTGCGCGTCGGACAGCCGCTGGATCGCCGGTGCCGCCCGCGCGGCCGGCCGGTCCGGATGCCACGCCGCGGCGGTGGGAGCGGTCGCGGCGAGGGCCGAGAAGGCGGCTACGGCGGCGGCCACAGCCGCGATCATCACCAGGTGCTTCACCGGGGGGCCGCCTCTCAGCGCTGGTGGTCGCGCATCCGCCTGATCACGGTGAGTATCACATGGGCGGGTGGCGCCTTCACGGGAATCGCCACGTCCCGCTCATGGTTAGCTTGGCTAACTGAAAAATCGTTAGACTGCCTAACTGTGAGCGAGGCGCACAACATGCCGGGCAGGGCGGACATGTCCCCGGCCATCATGGTCATCTTCCGGATGTTCCGCGCCCTGGAGTGCGTGGACGCAGGGCTGACCCCCTCCCAGTACCGCATCATGAAGCTGGCCGGAGCCGGCGGCGAGCGCTCCACCCGGCTCGCGCAGCGGCTGGCGGTGGCCAAGCCGACCCTGACCGCGACGGCCGATGGCCTCGTGGCCGCCGGGTACGCCAGCCGGGCCACTGAGCCGGGCGACCGGAGAGTCGTGCGGCTCTCGCTGACCCCGGCCGGGCGGGCGGCGCTGGACCGGGCGGACGCGGCGTACTGCGCCTGGCTCGGCCAGCTGCTGGACGCCACCGGCGACCCGGAAGCGGTGCTTGATGCGCTCGAGCTGCTCAGCTCGGCGATGACGGAGGCGAGGCGGGCGAGGCAGGGGCTCGCCACGCACACGGCGGGAGATTCCGGGGGGCCATCCCCCCGGGCCAGTGCAGACGGGGACGGAAAGGAACAGGCCCACGGACACCCAGCGGCACACCAGGACGAACACGCTGTCCAGCAGGAAGGCGGTGGATAAGGCGCGCGGGGCCGGCCGGGACGGCACGGGCGGGCACGGCACGGGCGGGCACGGCACGCGCGGGCACGGCACGCGCGGGGACGGCACGCGCGGGGACAGCACGGGCGGGAACGGCACGGGCCAGGGCTGGCTGCGGCGGCTCGCGGGGTACTGCTGGCGCTACCCGCGCAATGTGCTGCTCGCGCTGGGCGGGACCCTGGTCGTGACCGCGGTGGCGGCGGTTGTCCCGCTGATCCAGCGGCAGATCGTGGATGACCTGGTCGGACCGGGACACCCGGCGGTCTGGCCCCTCGCGGTCCTGCTGCTGGCCGCGGCGCTGACCAGCTTCGCGGGCCTGTACCTGCGCCGCTACCGCGGCGGCCAGGTCTCCCTGGATGTTCAGCACGACCTGCGGACCGAGATGCTCGGCGCGCTGTCCCGGCTGGACGGCAGGCGCCAGGACCAGCTGCACACCGGCCAGATCGTCAGCCGTTCCATCTCTGACCTGTCCATGGTCCAGGCCCTGCTCAGCATGATCCCCATGCTGCTCGGCAACGCGGTGCTGTTCCTCGCCTCGCTGGCCATCATGCTGTTCCTCTCCCCGCTGCTGACCCTGATCGCCCTCGCCGTCGGCCCCGCTTTGTGGCTGATCTCGGTGGCCTCGCGCCGCACCCTGTTCCCGGCCAGCTGGGACGCCCAGCAGCAGGCGGCCGCTGTGGCCGGAGTCGTGGACGGCGCCGTGACCGGCGTCCGGGTGGTCAAGGGCTTCGGCCAGGAAGACCAGGAGATCGGGCGCCTGGAATGGGCGAGCCGCCTGCTCTACGCCTCGCGGGTGCGCGCGGTGCGGCTGATGGCCCGGTACAACCCGGCCCTGCAGGCCGTTCCCGCGCTCGGCCAGGTCGGGGTGCTCGCGCTGGGCGGATGGCTGGCCATCGAGGGCTCCATCACCCTGGGCACCTTCGTGGCGTTCTCCTCCTACCTGCTCCAGCTGGTCGGCCCGGTCCGCGCGCTGGCTGCGCTGGTGACCACCGGCCAGGAAGCGCGGGCCAGCGTGATCCGGGTGTTCGAGGTCATCGACACCGAGCCCGGCGTGACCGACCGGCCCGGCGCGGTACCGCTCGGATCTGCCCCGGCCGACGTCGACCTTGATGACGTCAGCTTCGGCTACCTGCCCGGGCGGCCCATTCTGCGCGGGCTGTCGCTGCACGTCGATGTGGGCGAGACCGTCGCGCTGGTCGGCACCTCCGGGTCCGGGAAATCGACCATCGCGCAGCTGCTGCCCCGCTTCTATGACGTGACCGGCGGAGCGCTCCGGGTTGGCGGCCACGACGTCCGTGACCTCACCCTGGACTCGCTGCGGGCCTCGATCGGGCTGGTCAGCGAGGACTCGTTCCTGTTCTCTGACACCGTCCGGGCCAACATCGCCTACGGGCGTCCCGACGCCAGCTGGGACGAGGTCGTGGCCGCGGCGCAGGCTGCCGAGGCGGATGAGTTCATCACCAGGCTGCCGAAGGGCTACGAGACGGTCGTCGGGGAGCAGGGCCTTACCCTGTCCGGCGGGCAGCGCCAGCGGGTGGCCCTGGCCCGGGCGCTGCTGACCGATCCCCGCATCCTGGTCCTCGACGACGCCACGTCGGCGGTTGACCCGCGCATCGAAGCCGAGATCCACGGACGGCTCAAGCAGATCATGGCCGGCCGGACCACGCTTCTCATCGCGCACCGCCGGTCCACGCTCCAGCTCGCCGACCGGATCGCCGTCCTCGATCAGGGGCGCCTGGTTGATATCGGCACGCACGCCGAACTCGACGCGCGCTGCCCGCTGTACCGCGACCTGATCAGCGGACCCGACGACGACGCCGAGGGCACCGACGCCATGATGGCTCGCGACTACGAGCAGGCCCGCGACCCGCACGGGCCGGCCTCCACGGCAGCCGGGAACACCATCACGCCGCGGCTATGGCCCGCTGAGGCAGCCCCGGACACCGGCGCCGCACCGACGGCCGAGGCGGATGGGCTGGCCGCGGCCGGTGCGGCGCAGCTGGCGGGCCTGGCCGCGCTGCCCGGCGCGGCGCGCCCGGCTGGCCGGGTCGGGGCCCGCGGGCGGGCCGGCCGCGGTGGCGGCGCCGGGGCCGGGATGAGCAGCATAATGGCCGGAATCCCCGCGTCGCCGGAGCTGCTGGCCAGGGTCGACGCGCTGCCGCCGGCCCGGGATATGCCCGGGGTGGACGTCGGGTGGGCCCGCGCCCCGTCACCCCGGTTCAGGCTGCGGCAGGTGCTGCGCCCGTTCGCGGTGGGCCTGATCATCGGCCTGGTGCTGGACGCCCTCGACGCGCTGGCCAGCCTGGCCATGCCGGCGCTGGTCCGGGGCGGCATCGACCACGGCGTGGAGACGAAGGTCACCGGCGCCGTGCTGCTGATCGCGGCGCTCGCGCTGGCCGTGGTCCTCGCGGACTGGATCGTGAACTCGGTCCAGACCGTGGTCGTCGGACGCAACGGCGAACGGGTCCTCTACTCACTGCGGGTGAAGATCTTCGCCCAGTTGCAGCGCCTCGGCCTCGACTTCTACGAGCACGAGATGTCCGGGCGCATCATGACCCGGATGACGACGGACGTGGATGCGCTGTCGTCGTTCCTGCAGACCGGGTTGATCACCATGGTCAACTCGGCCCTGTCCTTCGCTGGCGTCATGATCGCCTTGCTGATCATCAACCTCCGGCTGGGCCTGACCGTGCTGACCCTCGTCCCGCTGGTGGTGGTGGCCACGCTGGTGTTCCGGGCCAAGTCCTCCCGGGCCTACGGCGAGGCCCGGGAGAAGGTCGCCGCCGTGAACGCGGACCTCCAGGAAAACGTGGCCGGCCTCCGGGTCTCTCAGGCGTACCGCCGTGAGCAGGTCAACCTGGCCCGGTTCACCGCGCTGAGCGCCACCTACCGGCGGTCCCGGCTCCGGGCCCAGCGCTACATCGCGGTGTACTTCCCGTTCGTGCAGTCGCTGTCCACCGCGGCGGCGGCGCTCGTGCTGCTGGTGGCGGCCGGCCAGATGCGCGCCGGGCTGCTCAGCGCCGGGGCGCTGGTCGCGTACCTGCTCTACATCGACATGCTGTTCTCGCCCGTGCAGCAGCTGTCCCAGGTGTTCGACGGCTACCAGCAGGCGGCCGTCGGCCTGCGACGGATCAGCGGGCTGCTGCGCACCCAGACCAGCACGCCGGAGGCCAGGGAGCCGCGGCCGGTGACCCGGGGGCGCGCCAAGATCGAGTTCCGCGACGTGCACTTCAACTACGGCGGCGATGATCAGGAGGCGCTCTGCGGCGTGAACCTCACGGTGGCGCCGGGCGAGACCGTGGCCCTCGTGGGCCAGACCGGGGCCGGCAAATCCACGCTGGTCAAGCTCGTGGCCCGGTTCTACGACGTGACCGGCGGCAGGCTGCTCGTGGACGACGTGGACGTGCGGGACTACGACCTGGGCAGCTACCGGCAGCGGCTGGGCGTGGTGCCGCAGGAATCCCACCTGTTCGCGGGCACCGTGCGTGACGCGATCGCCTACGGCAGCCCGGAGGCCACCGATGCGCAGGTGGAGGCGGCGGCCCGCGCGGTCGGCGCGGTGGACATGATCGCCGGGCTGCCCGGCGGCTTCTACCACGAGGTCGCGGAGCGCGGCCGGAACCTGTCGGCGGGGCAGCGCCAGCTGATCGCGCTGGCCCGGGCCTACCTCGTCGATCCGGACATCCTGCTGCTCGATGAGGCGACCGCCGCCCTCGACCTGGCCGCGGAGGCGGCCGTGGTGTCGGCCACCGAGCGGCTCACCGCCCGGCGTACCACGCTCGTGGTGGCGCACCGGCTGACCACCGCGGCCCGCGCCGACCGGATCGCGGTCGTGGACCACGGCCACGTCGTCGAGCAGGGCACCCACGACGAGCTGCTCGCCGCCGGGGGTGCTTACGCCGGGCTGTGGGCCGCGTTCACCGGTGCTGCTCTGGTTGCCTAGCCGGGTCAGGGTGCCGGGGTCCCCGCTGCGCGGGGACGGGCGGGGACGGCGGCGGGAGCGCTGCGCCTGACGACTTCCGCCGGGCCTCGCGGCACAGCGCGGCCAGGTTCTCGACCAGCTGCTCCGCCTCCCCGGCGGGCCGGTCGCGGAACTCGGCCCGGACCCGCCGTCCGGCCGCGTCCGCGTGCACGGTGGCCAGCGAGAGGATGCGCTGCGCCGGGCCGCTGATCATCCGGACGCTCTGGACCTTCTCCAGTGGCACCCAGGTAGTGACCTTGCGCAGCCGGCCGGTGACCCCCATCGCGGTGGCCGCGTCATGCCCGGCGGCCAGGAAGTGATAGCTCAGCGGCGCTTTCCGGCGGGCCCGCGCCGGCGGCCGCGACACCGGGGGCGGGTCGGCCCCCATGACCAGCCGCATCAGCTGCCAGGCCGGCTTGCGATGGCCGACGGGGAGCAAGGTCTTGCGCATCCGGCCCGACCCGTCGGCATGATCCCGGCCCGGGGAGCCCGGCCACGTCGATCTCCAGGCGGCACCAGCCCAGCGGCCGCCACAGCAGCGGCTCGACCATCCGGACCGCCTGCACCCGGCGCAGCGGGATGGTCTCGGCCACCGTGCCGAGCAGCCCCCGGCGGATCCGGATGCCGTCCGGTGACTGCGCGAGCGTGAACCCGTACTCGGTCGCGAGCCGCCGCCACACCATGGGTACCAGGGTGATCAGGAATATCAGGAACGTGCCGCCGGTGGCGGCGAGCACGGCCGGCCACACCAGGATCACCACGAGCTCGGCCACCAGCAGCGCGATGAGCAGGCTGGCTCCGGAGGCCAGCACCGACCCGGCCAGGCGGCCGGTGGGGACGCTGGCCAGGACCCGCTCGCCGGGTTCCGGGGTGTCCGGGTCGAGCCCGTGATGCGCGGCCAGCAGCCGGGCCCTCAAATCGAGCGCGGCCTGCTCGGGCAGGTAGGACAGACGGCCGTCGGCGTGACTGGAGCCGGCGCAGCCGAACACGCAGTTCGGCCAGGCCGAGCGCACGGGCCAGGAACGGCCGCACCACGTCTACCGCCTGGATCCGGGCCATGGACAGCTGCCGGGAGTCGCGGCGCAGCAGGCCGGTCTCGATCCGCAGCGTGGCCCCGTCCAGCTTCCAGCGGGTGACCAGCCAGTTGACGACGGCCGCGACCACCGCCAGCACGGCCAGCCCCCAGTCGTACAGGTGCGATCCGTCCTGGCCGAAGTGCCCGGACGCGGAAATGCCCACGATGGCCAGCACCCCCACCGCAGCCCGGCCGGAGCGCACCAGTGGCGACAGCGGGTGGAGCCGGTGCCACGGGCCGGTTACGCCCCCGGGCGGGCTGGTCCCGTCTCCCGGCGGCCCGGTCCCGTCTCCCGGAGACCCGGTCCCGTCCCCCGGCGGGCTGGTCCCGTCCCCCGGAGACCCGGTCCCATCCCCCGGCGGGCTGGTCCCGTCCCCCGAAGACCCGGTCCCATCCCCCGGCGGGCTGGTCCCGTCCCCCGAAGACCCGGTCCCATCCCCCGGCGGGCTGGTCCCGTCCCCCGGAGACCCGGTCCCATCCCCCGGCGGGCTGGTCCCGTCCCCCGGAGACCCGGTCCCGTCCCCCGGCGGGCTGGTCCCGTCCCCCGGAGACCCGGTCACAGGCCCGCGGCTTTCGCCTCACCCAGGGCGGCCAGCCGGTCCCGCAGCCGGGCGGCCTCGTCCCGCTCGAGCCCCGGGATCCGCGCGTCGCTGGCCGCCGCCGCGGTGTGCAGCTTGACGGTGGCCAGCCGGAACGCCCGTTCGACCGGGCCCGCGGTCACGTTAACGAACTGCATCCGGCCGTAGGGCACCACGGACAGGCGGCGGACCAGTACCCCGCGGGCGACGATGAGGTCGTCCTCGCGCTCGGTGTAGGCCCAGCCCCGGACCCGGTTACGGGCGAACCAGAAGGCGGCCAGCGCGGCGGCGAGAACCGCGGCCACCGCGAGGGCGGCGGCCGGGGCGCCTGCGGCTAATGCGGAGACCGTGCCCGCGACCAGGGCCGCCACCGCCGCCGTCCCGGCCACCTGGACACGGCGCATCAGCCAGAGCCGGGGAGACGGGGACTTCGGCGCGGGCGCCGGGGAGCCAGGCATGGGCCAAACGGTACATCCCTCGCTGCCGCCGACCAAGTGCATAACATGGGCCACGGAAGGGAGCGGCGTGAACGATACCGGCATCCCCACGGCCATGGTCGGTGACATCACCTCCCACGCGATCTCGTCCGTGGCCACGCTGATCCGGCCCTACGTGCTGACCACCCCGGTGGCCATCCTGGACCGGGCCGTCTTCGGGCTGGAGCCTGGCCCGCTGGTGCTGAAGCTGGAGCAGTTGCAGCACTCCGGGTCATTCAAGGCCCGGGGCGCGTTCGCCAACCTGCTGCTGCGCCCGGTGCCCGGCGCCGGGGTGGCGGCCGCCTCGGGCGGCAATCACGGCGCAGCGGTGGCGTACGCGGCCCAGGCGCTGGGAGTGAACGCCCGCGTGTTCGTCCCGGAAGTCTCGTCCCCGGCCAAGAT
Source organism: uncultured Actinomycetes bacterium (assembly GCA_963720645.1). Classification (GTDB taxonomy): domain Bacteria; phylum Actinomycetota; class Actinomycetes; order Streptosporangiales; family Streptosporangiaceae; genus RYN-230. Next base: position 63,536 of record CAVRFX010000009.1, read on the forward strand.
CGAGCGCATCCGCGGCTACGGCGCGGATCTGGTGGTCGGCGGGGCCACCTACGCCGAGGCACTGGCGGCCAGCGAGGAGTGGGTGGCGGCGGCGGGCGCGCTCCCGGTGCCGGCCTTCGACCAGGTCGAGACGATCCTGGGGGCGGGGACGCTGGGTACCGAGCTGAGGCTGCAGGCCCCCGAGGCCGCCACGGTGCTGGCCAGCGTGGGCGGTGGCGGGCTGCTCGCGGGCATCTGCGCGGCCTACGCGGGCCAGGCGCGGGTGGTCGGGGTGGAACCGGAAGGCGCCCCCACCCTGGCCCGCGCCCTGAGGGCGGGCCGCCCCGTGGACAGTCCGGCGGGGAGCGTGGCCATTGACTCGCTGGCCCCCCGCCAGGTCGGCGAGCGCACGTTCGCGGTGATCCGTGAGCATGTGCAGCAGGTGGTGCTGGTCAGCGACGGGGACATCATGCGGGCGCAGGAACTGCTCTGGGACCGGCTCCGTCTGGTCGCCGAGCCGGGCGGCTGTGCCGCGCTGGCCGCGCTGCTCTCCGGCCGCTTCTCCCCCGGCCGGGACGAGACGGTCGCGGTCGTGATCAGCGGGGCGAACACCACCGCGGTGGATTTCCGCCGCTGACCGGTCCCCGGGCCGCACCGGGCAGGAGCCGGGCCGCACCGGGCGCGAGGTGCGGTCCGGCGAGGACGGCGACGGGCCGAGTCCCCGGGGGGTTGGGACCCGGCCCGCCGCACGGCACCCGCCGCGGCGACAGGAGGCGGCGGGTGGTCAGGGGGGAAAGCTCTGGGTCGGGGCGGGCGCGGGCTCCCGATGGTGCCGGGACTGCTGGCTGCTGCTTGGCGCGGCCGACGGTGACGGGGCCGCGCCGGCGGGGGGACTGGAACTTGCCGACGGCGACGGCTGCTGGGTGGGCTCGGGCGTGGGCGACTGGCCCGGGGTTCCCGGGCCAGGAGTCCCCTGGCCGGGACCGTACTGGCCCGGACTGTACGGGCCCGGACTGTACTGGCCCGGGCGGCCAGATGCGCCACCGCCCGGTGCGGAGCTGGCCAGCCAGCGCTGATACGGGGAGCCCGATCGGTGACCGCGGGCGATCCGGCGGTCCGACCTGGCCGGCCCGTAACTTGATGGCGAACTCCCCTGGCCGGCTGTGGGACGCCGGGACGAAACCGGGCCCGGGGAGGCGGCCGGGCCGGAGCCGGGGCGGCCGTGATGAGTCACGGCGGGCGCGCCGATGGTGTCATGCGCCAGCCGCTGGGCCGCGGCCGGCAGGTCCCCGGCGTAGGCCACCGCGAGAAGCCCGCCCATCGCGGCGGCGCCGGTGGCCGCCGCCACCGCGGGCCGGGGGACGCGCAGCGACGCCGCCCAGCCCCGGTTCCGGCGGGCCCGGGACCGGGGCGGCGCGGCGCTGGCCCGGCTGCGGAATTCCGCCAGCGCCCGGGCCTCGCCGGCCAGCTCGCTGCTTTCCGGCGCCGACGTCAGCGCAGCGAGCACCCGGGCGACCGGCTGCCACCGGGCGGGGTCCTCGTCCGGCACCTGGGCCCCGTCGAGGAGCGCGTCCAGCATCGGGTCAGCGGACCGCCCCGGGCTGGGACGGTCCGGCCGGCTGCTCCGCTCGTATTTGGTCATGCTGTCTCCCGAAACGACGCGGCGGCTCAATCCGTTACACGCGCGGAGTGGTGCGTGATGCCGGCCTCGCGGAGAGCCGCCTCCAGCCGCCGTAAACCACGGTGCGCGGCGATCCGGACCGCCCCGGGGCTGCGGCCCACCAGCTGCGCCACGGCCTGGTTGTCCAGCCCGGCGACCACCCGGAGCGCGATCACCTCAGCCTGGAACCTGGGCAGCAGGGAGATGACGCCGATCGCCGCCTCGGTACCCAGTTTCTCCAGCACCAGGTCGGCTGGATCCACGCTGCCCGGGCCGGCCACGTCGGGCAGTTCGGGCACGGAGACGACCGGACGGCGGGACCGGCGGCGCCCCTCGTCAATCGCGCGGCGGCGGGCGGTCGTGAACAGCCAGGCCCGCCAAGCGGCTTCGTCACCGCGGAAAGCGTCCAGGCCCCGGACCACCTGGACCCAGGTGTCGGCGGCGACGTCCTCGGCGGCGTCGGGTGCGATCACCCGCGCATAGCGCAGCAGGGCGGGGTTCGCGTCGCGCCACAGCACGGAGAAGGCCGCATCGGCCTCGCCGGTACCGCCTTGCGCAGCCGCAAGGAGGCGCTCGAACCTCTCGCCGATCACGATCCCGAGTATCGGCACCAAGTGCACCGATCCGCAGCGGATCGGGGATCTGTGTCTGAATTCTCCCCGAAATGGCGGAAGTAACCGGCCGGGATGGGCGGCTCCCGGCGGCCGCGCCTGCTGCTACCGGCCGCCGATGTCCTCGCTCCAAACGGCCGGGTAGCGGTCCTGGAATTCCCGCATGGCCGCCACGCAGCGCTCGTCATTGAGCAAGGTCACCGAGACGCCGCGGTCGGTGAGGAACCCCAGGTCACCGGCGAAGGTCTCCGCCTCGCCCACGACCACCCGCGGGATCTGGAACAGCAGGATGGCGCCCGTGCACATCTGGCACGGCGAAAGGGTCGTGTACAGCGTCATGGCCTGGTAGGAAGATTGGCGTCCCGCGTTACGCAGGCACGCGATCTCACCGTGCGCGACCGGGTCGCCGAGTTGCACCCGCTCGTTGTGCCCCGCGGCCACGATCTCGGGGCCGGCGGCCAGCACCGCGCCGACCGGAACACCCCCGGCGGCCAGGCTGGCCTGCGCCTGCGCGAGCGCGGCCGCCATCATCTCTTGGTCCAGCTCATCCGCTGCGGTCATCATGCGCAGGAGGTTACCCGGCTGCGCCCCGGCCACTCTGGCCAGGCTCAGCCGGCGAACGTGGCGTACAGCAGGTAGACGTTCAAGACGACGATCATCGCCGTGACCAGCCCGGCCGACGCGGTGGTGAGCCGCCGGTTCACCAGCGGCCCCATCACGTCCCTGCGCCGGGTCAGCATCACCAGCGGGACCAGGGCGAACGGGATGCCGAATGACAGCACCACCTGGGAGATCACCAGGCTGCCGGTGGTGGGCAAGCCCAGTTCCAGGACCAGCAGGGCGGGCAGCATGGTGAGCCCGCGGCGCAGGAACAGCGGGATGCGGCGGTCGATGAAGCCCTGCATGACGACCTGGCCCGCGTAGGTGCCCACGCTCGAGGACGACAGGCCCGAGGCGAGCAGCGCCGCCGCGAACGCCAGCGCGGCACCGCCGCCGACCAGCCGGGCCAGCCCGGCGTGCGCGGCCGTGAGCGACCCTAGCCGGACGCCCCCGGCCTGGCTGGCCATCGCGGCCGCCACCACCAGCATGGCCATGTTGACCAGCCCGGCCGCCCCGAGCGCGATGATCACGTCGAGGCGCTGGAAGCGGAGCAGCTCGCGGCGCTCGTCGTCGTCGGCGCAGGCCACCCGGGCCTTGGTCAGCGCGGAGTGCAGGTAGACCACGTGCGGCATCACGGTGGCCCCGATGATGCCCGCCACCAGCAGCGGGCCTCCGGGCCCGGCGAAGCCCGGCACGAGGCCGCTGGCCAGCGCCGACGGGTCGATCTGCACTGCCGCGAGGTCGTAGGCGAAGCCGAGGAAGATGATGCCGAGCAGGCCGCACACCGCCAGCTCGAACCGCCGGTAACCGCGCTGGTCGAGGGCCAGGATCGCGAAGGCCACCACGGCCGTCATCGGGCCCGCGGCGCGCAGCGGCACGTGGAACAGGAGGTTCAGGCCGAGCGCCGCGCCGACGAACTCCGCCAGGTCGGTGGCCATGGCGATGAGCTCGGCCTGCGCCCACAGCCCCCCGGCCACCGGCCGCGGCAGGTAGGCCCGGCACAGTTCGGGCAGGTCGCGCCCGGTGGCCACGCCGACCTTCGCCGACAGGTACTGCACCAGCATGGCCATCAGGTTGGCGACCACGATGACCCAGGCCAGGGTGTAGCCGAACCTGGCCCCGGCGGCGAAGTTGGTCGCGAAGTTGCCGGGATCGATGTACGCCACCGAGGCCACGAAGGCCGGCCCGAGCAGCGCCAGCACGCCGCGCAGCCGCCCACGGGAGCGGATCAGGCGCAGCGGGCTCAGCTGCTCCGGCGCGGCCGGCCCGGACCCGCCCGCGACCGCGGCGCGGGCGGGCCCGGGGATGGGCCCGGAGATGAGTCCGAGGGCGGGTCCGGAGGCGGGGCTGGCCGCAGCGCGGGATCTGCCGCCATGGACCAGCTGCCCTAGCCGACCGACGGGCCGAGGCCGAGTGACTGCGGCGTGCTGGAGTCGGGTGACGGCTGGTTCAGGCCCTCATCCAGCGGTCCGAACTGGGTCATCAGCGCGGGGCTGCCACCCCACGGGGTCTGCTCCTCGGCGACCAGCGTGTTGGTGGTCAGCAGCAGGCCCGCCACGGAGGCGCCGTTCTGCAGCGCGGACCGCGCGACGCGCAGCGGGTCGATGATGCCCATATCGATCATGTTGCCATACCGCCCCTGGAGTGCGTCAAAGCCCTCGTCCGGGCCGAGCCGGGATAGCTGGGCCACGACCTCCTCACCGGAGTAGCCCGCGTTGGCGGCGATGAGGTAGGCCGGGGCGGTCAGGACCCGGCGCACGATCTCCACGCCGGTCGCGTAGTCGTCCTTGACCTGCAGGTCGTCCAGCGCGCCCGCGGCGTGCAGCAGCGCGGCACCACCGCCGGCCACGATGCCCTCGGCCATCGCCGCCCGGGTCGCGGCCAGCGCGTCCTCGACCCGGTGCTGGAGTTCCTTGAGCTCGGCCGGGGTGGGCGCGCCCACCCGGATCACCGCCACCTTGCCGGACAGCGCGCCGATCCGCTCGCTCAGCACGTCCTCATCGATCCCGAACGTGGCCCGCTCCAGCTCGGCCCGGAGCTGGCCGAGCCGGAACTCGATGGCCTCGGCCGAGCCGTCACCGCCGATGATGGCGGTGTTGTCGGCGGTGACCCGGACCTGGCGGGCCCGGCCCAGGTGCTCCAGGGTCATGGTCTCCAGCGAGAAGCCCGAGGTCTTGCTGCACACCGCGCCGCCGGTCACCGCGGCGATGTCCTCCAGCTTGCGGAGCCGGCGGTCACCGAAGCCGGGGGCCCGGACGGCCACGCACTGGAACATCCCGTTGACGTGGTTGTGCACCAGCATGGACAGCGCGGTGCCTTCGACGTTCTCGGCCAGGATGACGAGCGGCCGGGGGGCGCGCATGATCTTGTCCAGGACCGGCATCAGCTGCTGGACCTTGGTGATCTTCTCGCTGCACAGCAGCACGTAGGGGTCGTCGAGGACGGCCTCGAGGCTGGCCGGGTTGGTGACCAGGTACGGCGACAGGTACCCGTTGTCGAACTGGAAGCCCTCGACGAAGTCGACGCTCATCCCGTTCGCGGAGGACTCCTCGACGGTGACGATGCCGTCGTCGCCCACGGTGTGCAGGGCCTTCGCGATCACCCCGCCCACGACCTCGTCATCGTTCGCGGAGATCGCGGCCACGCGGGAGTAGTCCTGCTCCGTGGCCACCGGGTGGGCCACCCCCTGCAGATGGCTGACCAGCCGGTCCACCGCCACGTCAATGCCCCGCTTGACCAGCACCGGGTTGGCGCCGGCCCCGATCGCCTGCATGCCCTCGGTGATGATGGCCTGGGCCAGTACCGTGGCCGTGGTGGTGCCGTCACCGACCACGTCGTTGGTCTTGATCGCCGCTTCCTTGACCAGCTGGGCGCCCATGTTCTCGAACTGGTTGGCCAGATGTATCTCACGGGCGATGGTCACGCCGTCGTTGGTCACCACCGGGGTTCCGGTGATTTTCTCCAGGATGACGTTGCGTCCCTTGGGGCCCAGTGTTGACTTCACGGCTTCGGCCAGCTTGTCCACACCGGCCAGCAGCAGGCTGCGCGCTTCCGCGCCGAAACGCAGTTCCTTAGCCATCGGTCCTCCTAGGACGGGTTTCAGTCAGTGGCGGTAATCAGGGAACGAGGATGGCGCGGCCGCGCACCCGGCCCGCGTCGAGATCCGCGAACGCCTCCACCGCGCTGGTCAGCGGGTACGTGCGGGTGTGCAGGGTGACCTTGCCCGCCTCGGCGAGCGACATCAGCTCGGCCAGGTCGTTGTAGGTGCCGACGATGTTGCCGATGATGTTGCGCTCGGTGGAGATGATGTCGAGCGTGGGGATCTCCAGCGTGCCGCCGTAGCCGATGACGAAGTAGGAGCCGCCCGGGGCGGTCATGTTCCAGCCATCCGTCTCGGCGCCCTGCTCGGCCACGAAGTCCAGCACGACGTGGGCGCCGGCCCCGCCGGTCTGGTCCTTGACCGCGTCCACGTGGCTGCCGTCGGCGACCACGGTGTGCTGCGCGCCGAGCTGCTCGGCCAGCTTGAGCGCGTCCGGGTTCCGGTCCACCACGACGATGGTGGTGGCGGACAGCGCGGCCAGGCACTGGATGCCGATGTGGCCCAGCCCGCCCGCGCCGATCACCACGGCGGTAGTGCCGGGGTAGAGCAGCGGGAGGGCCTTGCGGACCGCGTGGTAGGCGGTAATGCCGGCGTCGGCCAGCGCGGCCACGTCCTTCGGCTGGGTCGCCGGGTCCAGCTTGACGCAGGCGCGGGCCGAGGTGAGCAGGTACTCGGCCATCCCGCCGTCCCGGGACAGGCCGGGGAACGAGCTGTCGGTGCAGTGCATGTCGTCGCCGGCCCGGCAGGCCCGGCACAGCCCGCAGGTCGGGGTGGGGTGCAGGATGACCGTGTCGCCCACCGCCACGTTGGTGACCGCCGCGCCGACCTCGTGCACCCAGCCCGCGTTCTCATGCCCGAGGATGTAGGGCAGCGGGGTACCCATGGCCGCGTCCCACTGGCCCTCGATGATGTGCAGGTCGGTCCGGCAGACGCCGGCCCCGCCGATCTTCACGATGACGTCGAGCGGGCCGCCGATGGTCGGCTCAGGTACCTCGTCGATCACCGGCTGCTGGTGGAAAGCGTGCAAGCGGACGGCCTTCACTGGTCCTCCTCCTCGCGTGGTAGTTGCTGGCCTAGCCCGGCCGTGTCGTCGTATCGGTGCCGCAGCATGCCGCGGCAGATGCTGCCGTTCGCCTCGATGCTGGTCCGGGTCAGCCGGGCGCGCCCCAGGTGCATCCGCAGGGCATCCGGGCGCACCCGCTCCCCGGTCTGGGGGTCGATCAGCAGCCGCGCGTCGTCCCCGGCGGGCAGGCCGAGCTCGGCCCGCCGCTCACGCAGCCGCTGGAGGGCAGCGGACGCGGGCAGGTCGCCCAGCGTCATCTCCGGCAGGCTGGCCGGATCGGTCCCGGCGGCGATCAGCGGCCGGCAGACCTGGTCGGTGCCGGCCATCACCGCCTTACGCAGGAAGTCGGCGCGCAGCTCATGCAGCTCGCCGACCGCCTCCCCGTCGAAGGACTGGGCAAATCCCGCCCGCGCGGCTACCCCGCCGTTGATCGCGTCCGAGGCGAAGTGATCCTCGAGAACGATCTCCGCGTGGCGCACGCCGGGAGTGGCCGACACCGCGTCGTAGGCGTCGGCCACCATGAGGAAGGCAAAGTTGGGCGCGCAGAAGTAGGTGGGCAGCCGCAGCCGGACCTGCGCGTCCCCGTCGGGGGAAACGGTGCACGAGGACACGAACCCGAGCGAGGTAACCGGCTCGTCGAGCTCCGGGTCGCGCACCGTCTCCAGCGCGGCGAGCACCGCCGCTGGCGCAGGCGGACTTGCGGGTCCGCCTGCGCCAGTGTCCGCGGCACTACTCGTTGCGGAAACGATCATGCTCCCGTGGCCACGTGCGTGTCGTCCTCGACCAGCTTGGCATCATCCTGGGCGCCGGGTGCGCTGGTGTCCTTGATCTGGTACTCGGCCGGGACCTCGATGTCGTAGAGCTTGGCCGCGTTCAGACCGAGGATCTTCTTCTTGGTCGCGGTGTTCACCCTGGGGAAGTCGGAGAACTCGTCACTGGGGTAGTCCCAGTCCACGAAGCCCTCGATCTGCCACTTCGGCTCCCAGATGCCGTAGTCGCTGCCGAAGGTCATCTTGTCCTCGCCGACCCAGAACAGCAGCTCGCCCATGACCTTGGCGAAGAACTTCGGCCGCGCGTGCATCAGGCCGCCGATGACCACGGACAGGCCGGCGTAGACGTTGGGCTCCTGCGTCGCCATGAAGCAGAAGTCCTCGATCCGGGGCAGGCCCACGTGCTCGACGATGAAGTTCAGGTCCGGGAAGTCGGTCGCCGCGTGATCGACGTCGGAGACGTCGAAGGCGTCCTTGTCCAGCGGCCAGATCGTCGGGCCCTTGTGCACGTGGATGTTCTTGATGCCCAGGTTCTGGGCCGCCTCCAGGAAGCGGTAGGCGCCCGGGTCGCTCAGCTTGTAGCCGCGTGAGCCGTTGTTCCACTCTGCGGTGTAGAGCTTGACGCCCTTCGAGCCGTACTTGTCCACGTTCTTCTTGAGCTCTTCCAGCCCGGGGTCGCCGTCGCGGGGGTCGAACCGGGTGTTGTAGATGAACTTCCCCGGGTGCCGCTTCCCCATTTCCGCGTTGCGCTCGGTGGTGTTGAAGCCCTCCTTGTACCACTCCTTCAGGTACGTCGGCTGGAACACCGCCACGTCCACGTAGCCGTCCTCGAAGACGTCCTTCATCAGGTCGTCCTCGGAGTACTTCTGGAAGTGCTCGATAGACCAGTGCGTCTCGGGCGGGCCGAGGCCCTGGTACGCGTGGAAGCAGTCGATCCAGCCCTTGGCGTACTGCTCGGCTCCCTCCACCCAGTTATCCGGCGCGGCGTTCCAGTAGTGCATATGGCTATCGACAACGAAGTACTTCTCGCCGTCCTTTTCGTACACGGTTCCTCCTCGTCGGGGTCCGGATATGAAGGGCTGGGCGCCGGCCCCTAGCTGGACGCGGTGAGGTCGAAGCCGATGTACTCGGCCGCGTCCTCAGGGTTGGCGAACATGATCGTCCGGTCGTCCTCGTGGATCATCCGGCCGTAGTGGGTGGACATGTTCTCCTCGAACTCCGCGGCGTCGAAGAACCCGGGCTCCTCACCGAGGGCCTCGGAGATCTCGTCGTAGACGAAGTCCATCCGGCCGATCGCGTCGACCCGGATCATGGACGGCAGGTACCGCACCGTCACGTTGTCCTTGGTCTTCATGACGTCAGCGACCACGGCCCCGACCTGGTTGTTCATCAGGGTCACGCCACACTGGTTGGACGCGGTGTTGTCGGACTTGAACGGGCTCTCGGTGGTCTTGAACGTCGTCACTGGGCCAGCTCCTTCGGGGTTTCCAGGTGCAGGTCGGCGAGGATGCCGCTGAACCGCCGCTTCTGCGCGTCCAGGCCGTCCTCGAACCGGGGGGGCTTCAGCTCGGGCTGCGACCACAGCGGCTGCAGCGCGCGGGAGGCCGCGATGGCCCGGGACGTCCAGACCGACAGCCACTCCTGGAGCTTGGCCTTGTTCTGGTCGCCGAACTCCCGGTCGGTGGTCAGCAGGCTGAACAGCGGGCGCGTGTAGCGCAGGTCGCGCTCGGCGTAGTCGTATTCCTCGGCGCCGATAAGCGTCGGGGTGACGTAGTCGCCGTTGCGCGGGGCCGCGTGCTGGACCAGCTGGCTGCGGAAGAGCTCGCCGACCAGCGGCTCGAAGACCACGTTGGCCGCGAAGATCGCCTCGCACCAGTCGTCGATGGCGGTGAGCTGCTCAGCGACATCCCGGACGCCCTGCCAGGCCGGATCGCTGTTCCAGGTCTCCAGGTGCGCCGTGCCGTCGAAGCCCTCGATCTCCTCGGTCAGGGTGAGGTTGTACAGCGCCAGATCCTGGGCGGCCCGGATCTTGTGCATGCTGTTCACCGAGATCGCGTTGTTGTGCATGTTGGTCGGCGCCCGCCGGTTGGCGTTGGCGAATAGGTACAGCCCGAGGCCGTGATCCACGTGCATCCAGGCCCCGATGTTGTGCTCAACGAAGTTCACCCAGCTCCGGTTCCACTGCTCGAACGCCTTCGCCTGGCGGGCCGCGTCGATGTTCTGGTTGAGCTGCCGCACCACGTTGGAGTTGTAGCGGTAGAACGTGAGCTCCCACTCCTCGTTGGGGTCACGGAACTCGTGCCAGCCCAGCGCGGGCCAGTCGTAGCCCTTGCCACCCGAACCCGGGTAACGCTCCGGCTCCGGCCGGTCCGACCCCCAGGCCTTGAGGGCTGTCCAGTCCAGCGGGTACCCGCCGCGGCCGTCGGAGAAGCCGTAGAGCCACCCCTGGGCGAGGTAGTGCCGCGGGTCAGGCTGGACCTCGACCGTCACGTCCTCATAGTGGGTCTGCTTGCGCTTGGCGGGCGTGTAGTAGTTGAAGCGGCGGGCGGTCGAGTCCGGGAATTCCTTCGCCCCGGCTTCCGCGTCGGTAAAGACCGGCTTGGGAACACTGCGTTCTGGAGCGGTTGTCATGAGGTCTCTCCTTCATCGTGAGAGTTCAGGCGCGGATTGCCACCGGCCGCCTTGCCGGTGGGCTTGCAGGCACGTCCGTTGCTCCTCACTGCTGGCCGGGATCCCCGGTGGTGGTGAACTTGTCGTAGTAGATCCGCTTTGGTTCCACGCCTAGCTGCTCGAGCAGCGGCAGGGCCGCCTCCACCATGGGCGGTGGACCGCAGACGTAGGCGTGAGCTCCGGTCAGGTCGGTCGCGTGCCGCTTGACCACGTCGGTGACGAAACCCGTCTCGCCGTCCCAGTTGTCATCCACGTCCGCCTCGGACAGGGCCGGGATGTACCGGAAACCAGGCAGCTTCTCCTCGAGCTGGTGCAGTTCGGCCTCGAAGCACAGATCCCGCTTGGCCCGGGCGCCGTAGAAGAAGGTGGCCTTGCGCTGGATGCCGCGCTCGGCCAGGGTGCGCAGCAGCGACAGGATCGGGGCCATGCCCGCCCCGCCGCCCACGAAGACCAGGTCGTTCTCACCCTCGCGCAGGGTGAAGACCCCGAACGGGCCGCTCAGGTCGAGCCGGTCCCCCTCGGCCAGCTTCTCCGCCAGGAACCTGGAGAACACCCCGTCCGGGTAGACCTTGATGATGAACTCCAGCAGCCCGCTTTCGCGGCTGGTGGTGTTCGCCATCGAGAAGGACCGCACCTCCTCGGTCCCCGGCACCGCGATGTCCATGTACTGGCCGGGGAAGAACTTGATCTCGCCCGGCTCGAGCAGCCGCAGGATCAGGTGCCGCATGTCGTGAGTGACCGCGTCCTTGGACACCACCTCCGCCACGCCCTGCTGGATGGGCAGGCCGGAGCGGATCATCTCCTCGTCGTAGTTGAGCAGCTCGATGGTGACGTCCTCGTAGGCGTGCGCCCGGCAGAGCAGGGTGTAGCCCTCATCGAGCTCGTAGTCAGGGAGCGCGAAGGTCGAGTACCGGTCGTGCTCGATGTCCTCGCCCTCGAGGATGAACGACTTGCACGCGGCGCACTGGCCCTCCTTGCAGCCGTGCATGAGCATGATGCCCTGCTCGGCCGCGGCCCGCAGGATCGTCTGATCCTCGCTGACCTCGATCTCGATGCCGACCGGCTCGAACCGTACGACGTGCTTGTCGGGCATGGCCCCCTCGCGGATGGTGGAAATCGCCTCGGAGAAGTGGTTGGGAGGGGGCCGCAGGGCCTGGCCTGCGGCCCACCTCCCGGTCTAGCTGGGGTCGGTCAGGCGTCCGCTGGTGCTGGACGGCCCGCCGGGCCCTGCTTGTTGTAGTCGGCCTTGAAGGCCTCCCTCTCTTCCGGCGTCATCTCGTTGAGCAGGACGTTCGGGCTCAGCACCGGTCCCATCCGGCGCAGGTGGTCCAGCGTCCACATCTTGCTCGGGTCGAGGTCCAGGTGCGGCTGGGCGACCAGCGTCTTGCCGTCGTCCCGGACGTAACCCATGTCGCTGACCACGTCGGCCCAGTTCCAGCCGTGGTACAGGGTCTCCCATTCGCGCTTGCCGATGAGCTGGCCCATGTTCGGGGTGGAACGGCCCTGGTAGGTGGGCCGGAACGCTTCCGCGTCCGTCCACCGGCATTCCTCGTGGCAGTAGGTGCGGACCTGGCCGTCAACCTCGTCGATGACCATGTCCTCGCGGACCAGGCAGGGAACCATGCAGGTCCAGCAGCGGTGCGGGTACACGTAGTCGACGCTCTCGGCCACGATCGGGTGGTGCCCGTTCGGCCGCGACAGCCGGTTGTAGTTCTCCCACCACTTGCCGTACTTGTCGTACCAGCCCGGGTACTTGTACTCGAACCACTCGAAGTCCGTGTCGGTCATCGGGTCGATCCGCCAGTAGTTCGCCAGCCAGCCGGTGGCGAAGAACTGGGCTACCTCGTGCACGTAGCCCTTGTTCCAGATCTGGTTCCACGCCTCTTCGATGAGGTCGTGCGGGATGACCAGCCCGTACTTCTCGAGCGGTACCAGGTAGCTGCGGTAGTAGTCGTCGTAGATCCACCGGCGCCACATCTCGGCGTAGGACTCACGGTCCTTGCGCCGGTCCTTGGTGCCGTACTCGATGAACGTGCCGATGGCGGCGTCCACCACGCGGTGGTTGTTCCACCACGCGTAGCGCAGGTCGCGCTCGAGCAGCTGGTGGTTCTCCTCGTCGGCCAGGGCCATCAGCAGCGTGGCGTACCCGTTGCTGATGTGCCGCGACTCGTCCGACTGGACCGAGTGGAACACGGTCGGCAGCAGGTAGTCGCCGTTGGCGGCGGCTTCGGCGGGCATGGCCACGAACAGCGTGTTGGTGAACGCCGTCTCGGCCACGATCGTCAGGTAGATGCTCGCCGCGGTGATCGCGTCACCGGTGATGAACCCTTCGGCGAACTGCCGGCCGATGGTCCCGCAGTAGTCGTTCTGGAAGTTCCGGAGGCTGGAGTTGAAGCCTGCCGGGTCGATGTAGTTGTTCATGTACAGGCGCTTGAGGTTCTGCTGGATCGTCGAGTGCCGGACCTCGTCGATCATCTGGATCGCCTGGCCGTTGTGCAGTTCCGGGTTGGGGACGGTGCGGAAGAGCAGCGGCATGGCCCGCGCGGCGGAGATCTCCGGGAGCGGGATGATGGACAGGAACAGCTTCTGCCATTCCAGCCAGCGCTCCTGCACCTGGCGGAACATGTTGCCGCGGATGGCGCCGTCCTGGGCCCCGTAGACCCGGTGATCCTTCTCTTCCTGCATCGGGAAGTAGGAGCGCAGGACCTGCTTCAGGGGGTCCTTCTTGGATGCCTTCCGGAACGAGTAGTCCGTTCCGTACTGCGACACCGGCTCGTGATACATGGGTTCCCAGGACAGTTCCTGGATCTTCTGGTGGGCCTTAGCCACACTCTGGCGACTCATGGTCACCCCTTCCCCTTTGTGGGTTCCCGCCAGGCCTCGTGCCTGCGGGTGGCTCCTGTCTCCGCCGCCAGCGCCTCACCGGCGGCCGGATGCATGAGTCCCTGACGCTCGAAAGTCCCTATGTGCCGAATAACAACCTGTAAAAGCGGGGACCGGGCTCTCAACATGAGACAGGCCCGTCTGATCAGCCCGGACTGTGTGCACACGGCGCCCGGGAGCCCCGGGCTCAGCGGTCACCGAAGAAGATGTTCCTGAGCTCGGCGAGCTGATCCTGGATATCCTGCGACTGACGCTGGTTCCCCTCGGCGGCTGGCTGGATCCCCAGGGCGCGGAGCAACTCCGCGGCCGGGGCACCGGGATCACCCGATTCACCCAGGACCGGATGCAGTCCCTGGTCAGCCAGGTGGTGAAAGACCAGGTTGACTACGCTCCAGGGGTTGAAGGACTCACCGTGTTGCGTACCTGGTCGGTCCATGAGGCGGCTCCGGGATCGTCAGCGGGCATGCGCAAGAAAGCCGGTGTCCCTCGATCAAAACGCCGGCTCTGTGGGGCCGCCGGTCTCAACTTGAGACAGGGGTCGGTAACGCCGCACTTATTTTGGGTACGTAAGACGCGAACCCGGGATGCCCGTTTGCGCGAGCTGAGTGACCAGCTTGCGCGGGCGGTACCCGGAGGTACGGAGGCGCGATGGTGCCCACAGCAGTGCACCTGCCTGCCTTGGCCGACAGCAAGGGGCTGGCCGAGACGCGGGAACGGTTTCTGACGGCCGAATCCGTCCGTCCGAACGAGGTCCGTGAGCCGATCCTGGCCTCGTGGTGGCGGTCACGGCAGTGGAAGGTCGCCGCCGATCGGGTCGCGCTGCCCTACGTCCGGGATCCCAATCTCGATACCCCGCTGACCCGCAACGCCATGCCCGTGCTGCGCAACCTGCGCGAGCACCTGGACGGGCAGCCGATCAGCGTCATCCTCACCGACGCCGCGGGCGTCGTGCTGTCCAGGATGACCGCCGACCACGACCTGGAACGTCACCTGGACGGAGTCCAGCTCGCCCCCGGCTTCAGCTACGCCGAGGAGTACGTCGGCACCAACGGGATCGGCACCGCCCTGGAGGGCGGCCAGCCCGCCTGCGTGTTCGGTCACGAGCACTACGCCGAGGACCTCGAGGACCTGGCCTGCGCCGGGGTCCCGATCCACGACCCGATCTCCGGCAAGGCCGTGGGCGCGGTCAACCTGACCTGCTGGCGCAAGGACGCCGACCCGCTGCTGATCGCGCTGGCCAAGACCACCGCGGACCAGATAACCCAGGCCATGCTCGCGGACAGCAGCGCGCGCGAACTCCAGCTGATGCAGGAGTACATGCGGGCCTGCCGGCGCACCAGCGGGATCGTGCTGGCGCTGAACAACGATGTCGTCATGATGAACGAGTACGCCCGCCAGGTACTCGATCCGGGCGACCAGGGGGTGCTGCTCGGCCAGGCCGCTGAGATGCTGGCCACCCAGCAGGCCGGGGCGGTGCCCGTCGAACTGCCCAGCGGCATCCAGGCCCGGATGTACTGCCGTCCGGTCCGGGGCGACGACCACGTCGCCGGCGGGGTCGTGCACGTGAAGCTCATCGAGCCGGCCAGCCAGCGCCCGGCCGCGGATTCGGCCGCCAAGCCTCCCATGTCCCTGCCCGGCCTGGTCGGCAGCGGGGCCCTCTGGCTGCGCGGCTGCCGGCAGGTCGAGTCCGTGTACGACTCCGGTGAATGGCTCGCCCTGGAGGGCGAGCCCGGGGTCGGCAAGCTGACCCTGGTCCGCGCGGTGCACCAGCGGCGGAACCCGGCGGAGCGCTTCTACGTCCTCGACGCGGCCGAGGCGGCCGACACGGACTGGCTGCTGCGGGCCCGCCGCGAGCTGCTCGACGGCGAGGGCTCGCTGCTGATCCGGCACGTGGACGTGCTCAACGCCCGGCAGCTGAACACGCTGACCTCGGCCCTGCAGGAGGCCAGGACGGCCTCGCGGCAGAACCACCTGTGGGTGGCGGTCACCCTGGACCGCCAGCGCGCACACGGCGACCTGACCAAGCTGCTCCGGTTCTTCCCGAGCACGGTGGAGCTGCCGCCGCTGCGCCACCACATCGAGGACCTGCACGTGCTGGTCCCCTTCTTCGTGGCCAAGCTGGGCCAGCACGGCAGACTGTCGTGCTCGCCAGAGGCCATGCAGCTCCTGCTCC
This sequence comes from uncultured Actinomycetes bacterium, assembly GCA_963720645.1. Taxonomy (GTDB): domain Bacteria; phylum Actinomycetota; class Actinomycetes; order Streptosporangiales; family Streptosporangiaceae; genus RYN-230. The sequence continues at coordinate 79,045 of CAVRFX010000009.1, forward strand.
GGTCCAAGTGGCCTGGCAACACCGAGCAGCTGTGGCAGGTGCTCAAGCGGGTCGTCCAGAAGCGGCGCACCGGGTCCATCCAGCCGGCCGACCTCCCGCCGGAATGCTGGACCGTGAGCCGGCGGCTGCTGTCCCCGCTGGAATCCATGGAGCGCGACGCGATCGTCCAGGGCCTGCTGGACTACCAGGGCAACAAGGTCAAGGCGGCCAAGTCGCTGGGGATGTCCCGGGCGACCATCTACCGGAAGATCCACGAATACGGCATCGTCACCCCGGCCAGCTGAGCAGTAGGATCGGGCCCGTGCACCGGCTCTTCCCCATCACCCCGCCGCCCCGCTCCTGAGCGGGGTGCCGCGTCTGCGCGTCGAGCAAGCTAGCTGACGCGCGTTCGCCGCTGGGCTGGTCACATCCCCCGGGCGAATCCCACCCCGCTTCCGCGACCCTCTCCCTTCTCGTCGCAGGAGCGAACTTCCATGATTGCTGGCACATCCGTGCCCGCGGCGGCCCGCCGCCGTCCCGGAACCGGCCTGGCCTGCCTGGTGGCGGCCGGGCTGCTGTGGGGAACCGGCGGCCTCACCGGCAGCCTGCTGGGCCGCAGCTCGGGCCTTCCCGCCCTGTCCGTGGCCGCCTACCGGCTGCTGTCCGGCGGCACGCTGATCATCGTTTTCCTGGTGCTGACCGGCAGGCGCTGGCCTGCCGGGCGGGCGGCCTGGACACGTGTCGCCGCCATCGCCGGGCTGGCGGCGATATTCCAGAGTTGCTATTTCACGGCCGTGTCGCTGACCTCGGTGAGCCTGGCCACGCTCGTCACCATCGGCAGCGCCCCGGTCCTGGTGCTGGCCGCCGAGCGGGTGCGGGGCAGGCGGGCCGGCGCTCGCGGGCGGGGCCACGGGCCTGGCGCTCACCGGCCTCGTCCTGCTGGCCGGCCTGCCGTCCGGGGGCTTCCCTGAGGCCGCGGTGCTGGCCAGCGCAGGCATGGCGGTCCTGGCGGCCGCCGGCTTCGCCGCGCTCACGCTGATCAGCGCCCGGCCGGTCGCGGGCCTGGATGACCTGACCGCGACCGGATTCGGGTTCGCCCTCGGCGGGCTGGTCCTGCTGCCGGCGGCCGCGGCCGCCGGCGGGGTGGGCTTCACCCCGGGCCCGGTCACCCTCGGCCTGCTCGCCGCGCTCGGCACCGGCCCGACCGCGGTGGCCTACACCCTGTACTTCCGCGGGCTGCGGTCCGCCAGGGCGGGAACAGCCGCCCTGATGTCCCTGCTCGAGCCGCTCACCGGCACCGTCCTCGCGGCGCTCATCCTCGGTGACCGGCTCGGGGCCGCCGGGATCACGGGTGCCGTCATCCTCGCCGTGGCGCTGGTCCTGGCCACGGTGGACAGGCCGCCCGGCGGGTCAGGCGACGGCGCGGCGGACCACGGTCGTGGCCCAGCCCAGCACCACCGCGCACAGCGGGGTGAGCACGGCGAAGGCCTGCCAGACAGCCGGGCCGGTGAGGATGCCGGCCGCCAGCACCCGGGCGGCGCTGACCGTGTAGTAGAGCGGGTTGACATGGGCCAGTACCCGCATCCATTCCGGCCCCAGTGAGATGGGCAGCAGCACCCCGCCGAGCAGCAGCACGGGCAGGTTCAGCCCGTTGATGATGGCGGCAAAGCCGCTGATGTCCCCGGTGCTGAGGGCGGTGGCGGCCTTCATGCCGCTGCCTCCGCCGCCGCGTGCTCCGGCGCCGGGGCCGCCGTATCCCCGCCGTCCCGCAGCGACCGGCCGGTCTGGCGCAGGAACACATCATCCAGGCTCGGCTCGGACAGCCGGAGTCAGCGGACCGGCAGGCCCGCGCCGTCGAGCAGCCAGAGCATCCCGGGCAGCGCGGCTGCGCCGTCGCTGACGTACAGCCGGACGGCGGGGCCCTCCAGGGTGAGATCGCGCACGCCCGGCTGCCTGGCCAGCTCGGCGGCCGCGCGCCCGGCAGCGTCTTCGTCCCGGCTGACCAGCACGATCGCGTCGCCCGCCACCTGGTGCTTGAGCGCACGCGGGGTGCCCTCGGCCACCACCGCCCCGTGGTCGATGATCATGATACGGTCACAGAGCGCATCGGCTTCGTCCAGGTAGTGGGTGGTCAGGAAGACGGTGGTGCCCCGGTCCCGCAGGCTGCGGATGTGATCCCACAAGCTGGCCCGGTTCTGCGGGTCCAGCCCGGTGCTCGGCTCGTCCAGGAACAGGACCTCGGGTTCGTGCACGACCCCGAGCGCCACGTCGAGGCGCCTGCGCTGGCCGCCCGAGTAGGTCCGCACCCGGCGGTCGGCGAACCCGGCCAGGTCGAACCGGTCGAGCACCTCCGCGACCCGCCGGGCCACGTCAGCGCGGTTCCGGCCGTACAACCTGCCCTGCAGCGTCAGGTTCTCCCGGCCGGTGGCCAGCTCGCTGGCCGCCGCGCTGGACGAGTTCTCGGTCCGCGGCTACGCGGGCGCCCGGGTGGCCGACATCGCCCGCCGGGCCGGGGTGAACAAGCAGCTGATCAACTACTACTTCGGCTCCAAGGAAGGCTTGTACCTGGCCCCTCCCGGTCCTGGCTGGACCGGGAGGAGAGCTTCGCCCCGCCCGACCTTCCCCTGGCCGACATGGTCATCCGCTACCTCACCGACGCGCTGGACGACCCGCGCTCGCTGCGCCTGCTGCTGTGGCGCGGCCTGGCGGATGACTCCGCGCCCGGCGCCGGCCGGGGCCGTGGAGGGGACATGGACCGGGTCACCCGCAGGCAGGGAAACGGGGAGGTAGCTGCCGACCTGGATCCGGCGGCCGTGCTGCTGGCCGGGATGGGGATGGTCGCCGCGCCGGTCGCCATGCCGCAGGTGGCCCGGGAATTGTTCGGCGTGGACCCGTCCAGCCCGGAGTTCCGGGAGCGCTACACCGAGCAGCTCCGCCGGATCGTCGCCCACCTGGCCGGCGGCCCGCCTGGCGGAGCCCGGGACACGCCCGGCGGTGACGGGAAGGCCGCCGGGAACGCGAAGACCGGGAACGCGAAAGCGGGGAACGGGAACACGCAGACCGCCGGGGAGGGGGACTCCGCCGGCGCGGCCTAACCGACGTTCTTGTGGGCGGGCAGGTGGCGGCGGAGGAACTGCTCGGTGGTCCGCCAGGCCCGGGCCGCCGGCTCCGGCTGGTGGAACATGGACGCCTTGCGGTTGTGGAACGCGTGCCCGGCTTCTTCCTCGACGTAGATGACCATGCCGGGCAGGCCGGCCACCGCGTCTTCCACGGCCCGGACCTGCTCACGCGGGATGTACGGGTCGCTGCCGCCGAAGACGAACAGCAGCGGCGAGGTGATCTGGTCCAGCGCGCCCAGCTGCTCCGGCACGGCCGAGCCGTAGAACGAGACCACCGCGTCCAGCGGCGTCTGCGCGGCGACCAGGTAGGCGATGGACCCGCCGAGGCAGAACCCGATGATCCCGACGCCGCCGTCCACCTCGGGCAGCGCGGCCAGCACGCCCAGCGCGTGGATGGAGTCCGCGACCCCCTGCTCGACGTCGAACCGGGATCCCATTTCCAGCGACGACGCCAGGCCGGCATCGTCGTGGGCGGCCTGGTAGCCGGGCTGGAGGCGCCAGAACAGGTCGGGCGCGGCGACCACGTACCCGAGGCCGGCCAGGTCCTCGGCCACGGCCCGGATGTAGTCGCTCACCCCGTAGATCTCCTGGATGAGCAGCAGGCCGGGCCCGCTGCCGTTGTCCGGAATCCACACCGTCAGATCGAAGAAGCCATCCGCGGTCCGCACCGACTCCACGCGCTGCTGCATGCGCCTGATCTTAGGGTGAATCGCCCAGGGTCTCGACGACCGCGAAGGAGGCGGGCGGCATGCTGAGGTCTTCGCCCTGGATGCGAACCTCGGGACTGGTGGCGGCCAGCACCGTGGTCCCGCGGGCGCCGAGCGGCAGCAGCAGGGGCTCCTCCCCCAGGCTGGCCGCGATCCGGAGCCGCCTGCGGTGCAGCACCAGCCAGCGCTCCGCCTCGTCGCAGTCCGCCCGCATCCGGTCCAGCCGCGGATCGGTGAGCTCCGGCCAGGCCCGGCGGAGCGCGATGAGCTCCGTGTACCAGGCCAGGATCTCCTGATGCCGCGGCGTGTCCCGCTCCGCCCAGTCCAGCTTCGACCGGAGGAAGGTCTCCTTGTCCTGCGGGTTGGGCACCTCGGCGGGGCCCCAGCCGTGCGCGCCGAACTCCAGCCGGCGGCCCTCGGCGACCGCGGTGGCCAGCGCGGGGTCGGTGTGGTCGGTGAAGTACTGCCACGGGGTGGACGCGGCCCACTCCTCGCCCATGAACAGCATGGGGGTGAACGGCGCGGTCAGCACCAGGCCCGCGGCCACCTTGACCAGGGCGGCGGACAGCCCGCTGGAGATCCGGTCGCCGGTGGCCCGGTTGCCGACCTGGTCGTGATCCTGCAGGTAGCCGAGGAAGCGGAAGCCGGGGATGCGGAGCAGGTCCACCGGCCGGCCATGGCTGCGGCCACGGAACGAGGAGTAGTTGCCGTCGTGGAAGAAGACCCGGGTCAGCGTCTTGACCACGGCCCCGATCGAGCCGAAATCGCCGTAGTAGCCCTGCCGTTCCCCGGTGATCGCCGCGTGCACCGAGTGATGGAAGTCATCGCTCCACTGGGCCGCAAGGCCGAACCCGCCGGCCTCCCGTGAGCTGACCAGCCGCGGGTCGTTCAGGTCCGACTCGGCGATGAGGACCAGTTCCCGGTTCAGCAGCGTGCCGAGGGACTGCACCTCGACGGCCAGTTCCTCGAGCAGGTGCAGCGCGCGGTGGTCCTCGAACGCGTGCACCGCGTCGAGCCGTAGCCCGTCCAGGTGATAGTCGCGCAGCCACATCAGCGCGTTGCTGATCAGGAAGCCGCGGACCTCGTCGGAGCCGGGCTGATCCAGGTTGACCGCGGGACCCCAGGGCGTCACGTGCGCCTCGGTGAAGTAGGGCCCGAAGTCGGCCAGCCTGTTGCCGATGCCGACGTGGTTGTAGACCACATCGAGCAGGACGGCCACCCGGCGGGCGTGGCACGCGTCCACGAACCGTTTCAGGCCGTCCGGGCCGCCGTACGGCTCGTGCACGGCCCACAGGTGGATCCCGTCGTAGCCCCAGCCGTGCTGGCCGGGGAACGCGGCCACCGGCATCAGCTCGATCATGTCCACGCCCAGGTCGCGCAGATGGTCGAGCCGCTCGATGGCCGCGTCGAACGTCCCCTCGTAGGTGAACGTGCCCACGTGCATCTCGTAGATCACCGCGCCGCGCAGCGGGCCGCCCCGCCAGCCCCAGTCCGTCCAGCCGAACGCGTCGTGATCGTAGGTGCGGCTCGGCCCCTCGCTGCCCAGCGGCTGCCAGGGGGACCGCGGATCCGCGAGCGGCTCACCGCCATCCACCCGGAACGCGTAGTCCGTGCCGGAGGCGGCCGCCTCCGGCACGTCCGCCTCCCACCAGCCGGGGGTGGCGGCCGGGTGCATGGGCTGCGGCGCCCCGCCGCCCATGGCCTCCGACCCCAGCTGGACCTCGACCTGCTCCGCTGTCGGGGCCCAGACCCGGAACACGCTCATCGGCGGTTCCCCGGGCGTGCTTCCGCCGGGACGAGGAGGGCCACGGGAAGACGTTGCAGAAGCTCGGCCAGCAGCGGGCGCGCATCCGGCAGGGACGCACCGGTCAGCACGTCCCGCCAGGGGCCGGCGTGCGGCAGGGGCAGCGTGGTACCGGCCCAGCCGCCGCGGCGGCGCAGGCCGGCGGGCAGCCGGGTGACCACGGTGACCGCGTGGCCGCCGCGGGCGTAGCTGACCGCGTGCCGCGCCGCCGGGCCCTCGGCGGGCAGCGGGATGTACTCCCCCGCGAACCAGTCCGGGCGTGCCCGGCGCAGGCGCAGCGCGGCCGACGTGATCAGCAGCTTCGCGGCGTCGAGGGGCGCGGCGTCCAGGCCGGCCGGCGGCTCCCCGGCGTCCAGCGCGGCGAGCAGGTTCCGGCGGCGGGCGAAATCGGCCGGATCCCGGTTGTCCGGGTCGACCAGGCGCAGGCCGGCCAGCTCGCAGCCCTGGTAGGTGTCGGCGACGCCGGGCATGGTGAGCTGCACGAGCTTGGCGCCGAGGGCGTTCGCCCGCGCGTCACCGTCCAGGCCGGCCACGAACCGGCCGATCTGCCCGGTCAGCTCGTCGTCGTCCAGCACCAGCTCGGCGAAGGTCAGCACCTGCGACTCATACTCGGGGTCCGGGTCAGTCCACGAGGTGCGGTCCTTCGCCTCGCGCATCACCTTGCGCAGGTACCCGGTCAGCCGCTCCCGGTCCAGCGGCCACGCCCCCGCCAGCGTCTGCCACATCAGGTACGCGGTGTCCGGCTCCGGCGCCGCCCCGGTGGCCAGGGCCGCGGCCCGCTCCTGCCAGCCGCTCACCTCCGCCGCCCAGGCCTGCGGGATCTCAGCCAGCACGGCCAGCCGGGCCCGGACGTCCTCCTGGCGCTTGGTGTCGTGCGTGGACAGGGTGGTCATCGTGGCTGGCCAGTCCCGGGCCAGCCGGGCGGCGAAGCCGTGGAACTCCTCCGGGCTGATCCCGAACGTGTCCGGGTCGCCGCCGACCTCGTTGAGCGCGGCCAGCCGGGACCAGCGGTAGAACGCGGTGTCCTCCACGCCCTTGGCCATCACCGGCCCGCAGACCTGCTGGAACGCCACGATGAGGCGGGCGTCCTGGACGCCCTGCCCCAGCACGAGGCCCGCCACGGCGTCCAGGGCGGCGTGCAGCCGTTCCGGCAGCCGCGGCCGGGCCGCGGCGGCCGCGCGGGCCACGATCGCGGCCGAGACCGGCGGCGCGGGCTCGCCGGGCACCACGTACGCCCGGTAGACCGGCATGGCGGTCAGCAGCTCGGTCAGCACCATCACCCGGTCCGCCGCGCTGAGCCCGCCGAGGCCCGGGTGAGCGGTGCCGGCCAGCCGGGCCAGCCGGGCCACCTCAGCCGCGAGGGCCTGGCCGGCTTCCTGGCGCTTTGCGGCCTCGGCCACCCCGGCGAACTCGGCGGGCCCGGCGGTCAGCCGCTCGTAGGCCGCGGTCAGCGGCGCGGCGCCGGCCGGGTCCAGGAACAGGCCGCCGATCATGCCCAGCGCGTCGTAGCCGGTGGTCCCGGCGCACGGCCAGTCCGCTGGCAGCCGTTCCGGCCCGGACAGGATCTTCTCGGTGGACACCCAGAGGCCGCCGGTGCGCTCCGCGAGCCGTCTCAGGTAGCCCCGCGGGTCGGCGAGCCCGTCCGGATGGTCCACCCGCAGCCCGTCGATGAGGCCCTCGCCCACCAGGCGGAGGATCACCTCGTGGGTGGCCTCGAAAACCGCGGGGTCCTCGACCCGGACCGCGATCAGCGAGCTGATGTCGAAGAACCGCCGCCAGTTCAGGTCCGTGGCGGCCAGGTGCCAGTCGGCCAGCCGGTAATGCTGGGCGCCGAGCAGCTCGGGCAGCGGCAGGTCCCGCGTGCCGGGCCGGACGGGCAGCAGGTGGTCGAAGTAGCGCAGCACCGGCTCCGGGCCGCTGGTGTCCACCTTCAGGTCGCCGAGGCAGTCGCTGACCGGGCCGCCCAGGACCGGCATGAGCAGCCGGCCGTCCTGGGCCTCCCAGTTAACGTCGAACCAGCCCGCGAACAGCGACCCGGTGCCGTCCCGGAGCACCGACCAGAGCGGCCGGTTGAGCGATTCGGGGACCGGGACGGCCATGTGGTTGGGCACGATGTCCACGACCAGGCCCAGCCCGGCTGCGCGGAACCGGGCGGCCATGGCCCGGAACGCGGCCTCGCCGCCCAGGTCGTCCGACACCCGGGAGTGGTCCACCACGTCGTAGCCGTGCCTGGAGCCCGGGGTGGCCTGGAGGACCGGCGACAGGTAGACGTGCGTAACGCCCAGGTCAGCCAGGTAGTCCGCGACCGCGGCGGCGTCCGCGAACCCGAAACCCGGCTGGAGCTGCAGGCGGTAGGTGGAAACTGGTGAATCGGGGGGTCCGGGGAATCGTTCCCCCGGGCCAGCGCTAGGCACGCCCGAGGACCTGCATGGACCGGCTGGGGATGGCGACCGCGTCGCCCGGCTTGGCGGCGGGCGCGTCCGCCAGGGCGCTCAGCGGGAGCGCGGTGTCCAGCACCTTCACCCACTGCTCCCCGTAGCGCGGCGGCGGGATCGCGAACTCCAGGTCCAGCTCACTGGCGTTGAACAGGAGCAGGAACGACTCGTCCCGGGTCCGCTCGCCGCGCGGGTCGGGCTCGGTGATCGCATCGCCGTTCAGGAACACGGTGAGGGACTTGGCGAAGCCGACGGCCCAGTCGTCATCGGTCATCTCCTCGCCCGCCGGGGTGAACCAGGCGATGTCGCCCAGCTGATCCTGCCCGCCGCTCTTGCCGCGAACCGCCTGGCCCCGGAAGAAACGGCGGCGGCGGAAGACGGGATGCTCGGCGCGCAGCCGGATCAGCCTCGCGGTGAAGTCGAGAAGGTCCTGGTCCCCCTCGTAGCCCTCGGGCATCGGCGCGTCGGGCGACGGTGGCCAGTCCACCCAGGAGATCTCGTTGTCCTGGCAGTAGGCGTTGTTGTTGCCGCGCTGGGTGCGGCCGATCTCGTCCCCGCCCAGCAGCATGGGGATGCCCTGGGAGAGCAGGAGGGTGGCCAGGAAGTTGCGCTGCTGGCGGGCGCGCAGGGCATTCACGGCCGGGTCGTCGGTCGGCCCCTCGGCCCCGCAGTTCCACGACCGGTTGTCGTCGCTGCCGTCCCGGTTGTCCTCGCCGTTGGCCTCGTTGTGCTTGTGGTTGTAGGAGACCAGGTCGCGCGAGCGTGAAGCCGTCGTGCGCGGTGACGAAGTTGACCGTGGCCAACGGCCGCCGGCCGTCGCTGGTACAGGTCGCTGGCTGCCGGTCAGCCGGGAGGCGAACTCGGGCAGCGTGGCGTGCTCGCCGCGCCAGAAGTCCCGCACCGTGTCGCGGTACTTGCCGTTCCACTCCGACCACAGCGGCGGGAAGTTGCCGACCTGGTAGCCGCCCTCGCCCACGTCCCACGGCTCGGCGATGAGCTTGACCTGGGACACGACCGGGTCCTGCTGGATGATGTCGAAGAACGCGCGACAGCCGGTCCACCTCGTGGAACTGCGCGGGCCAGCGTGGCGGCCAGGTCGAAGCGGAAGCCGTCCACGTGCATCTCGGTGACCCAGTAGCGCAGCGAGTCCATGATCAGCTGCAGCACGTGGGGGTGCCGCATGTTCAGGCTGTTGCCGGTGCCGGTGGAGTCCAGTAGTAGCGCCGGGTCGTCCGCGACCAGCCGGTAGTAGGCGGCGTTGTCGATGCCCCGGAAGGACAGCGTCGGCCCGAGGTGGTTGCCCTCGGCCGTGTGGTTGTAGACCACGTCGAGGATGACCTCGATGCCGGCCTCGTGCAGCGTCCGCACCATCGGCTTGAACTCCTGCACCTGCTCGCCCCGGGCACCGCTGGCGGCGTAGGCGTTGTGCGGGGCGAAGTAGCCGATGGTGTTGTAGCCCCAGTAGTTGGCCAGCCCGCGCTCAGCCAGGATCGCGTCGCTGACGAACTGGTGCACCGGCATCAGCTCGACCGCGGTGACGCCGAGCCGCTGCAGGTGGTCGATGACCGCCGGATGGGCCAGTCCCGGCGTAGGTGCCCCGCTGCGCCTCGGGCACCTCGGGGTGCAGCTTGGTGAGGCCGCGGACGTGGGTTTCGTAGATCACGGTCTCGTGCTACGGGGTCCGCGGGTGGCGGTCGGCATCCCAGTCGAAGAACGGGTTGATCACCACGCAGCGGGGCACGTGCGGCGCGGAATCGCGTCGTCGTTGCGGCTGGTCAGGATGCGCCGAGGGGGTAGGCGAACACGGCCTGGTCCCACTGGACGCTGCCCTCGACGGCCTTCGCGTAGGGGTCGAGCAGCAGCTTGGCCGGGATTGCACCGCTGGCCGGCCGCGGGGTCGTAGGGCCCGTGCACCCGGTAGCCGTAGCGCTGGCCCGGGCTGACGCCGGGCAGGTAGCCGTGCCAGACGAAGCCGTCCACCTCGTGCAGCGCGACCCGGTTCTCGGCACCGCCCTCGTCGAACAGGCACAGCTCGACCCGCTCGGCCACCTCGGAGAACAGGGCGAAGTTCGTGCCCACCCCGTCGAAGGTCGCCCCGAGCGGGTAACTGTTGCCCGGCCAGATCAAAGCCTCCTGCGCCACCATGTCCGTCCCTGGTCGATATAACGGCCTGCCGCCACCATACGGGCCCTTTCCGGGTCCGCTCTGTGTCCGGGCGTATTCACCGCGTGGACCATGCGACCATAACCCTTCCACCGGCCACCCGTTTCAGTGCCCCGGCCCAGGTGAGGTGCCCTCCGCCTGTCCAGGCAAACGCATGTCCGGACATGCCGGATAAACAACGCCATGATGCCCGGGATAAACAGCGCCGGGCCCCTCGCACTGCGCGGGACCCGGGCGCAGAGCACGGCTGGCCGCCTACGTGTCCTTGATGATGTCCCTGATCAGGCGGGTGGTCCCGGACGGGGTGAGGGCCTCGGCGCTGAGCCGGTTCATGATCTCCATGTAGTGGTCCACGTCGGACCGGCGCTCCAGGTACAGCGCGCTGGTGAGCTGCTCGATGTAGACCACATCCGGCAGGTCCGGCTCGTCGAAGCGCAGCACGCTGAACGAGCCGCCCGCGGCCGCGTGACCGCCCCGGCGGAACGGCACCACCTGGAGGGTGACCGCGGGGATCGTGGCCACGTCGAGGAGATGGGCCAGCTGGCCGCGCATCACGTCGCGGCCGCCGATCGGGCGGCGCAGCGCGGCCTCGTCCATCACGGACCAGACCCGGGGCGGCTGCGCGCTGGTGAGCAGGTCCTGGCGGGCCATCCGCAGGCTGACCCGGCGGTCGATCTCCGACTCCGGCGCGGAGCGGTTGCCGAGCAGCGTGACCGCCCGCGCGTAGTCCCGGGTCTGGAACAGCCCGTGGACGAACTGCAGCTCGAAGGTCCGGATCAGCGACGCCGCGGCCTCCAGGCCCAGGTAAGTCTCGAACCAGTCCGCCAGGATGTCGCCGTACTGGGTCCACCAGCCCTGCTCATTGGCCTTCTGGGCCAGCGCGAGCAGGCCCAGGCGCAGCTTCTGGTCGGTGACCCCGTACAGGCTGAGCAGGTCCTCGACGTCGCGGAGCTTGAACCCGACCCGGCCGTGCTCCAGCCGGCTCATCTTGGACCGTGAGGCGCGGATCTCGTAGCCGGCCTGCTCCGGGGTGAGCCCGGCGGCCTCGCGGAGGCGGCGCAACTGGGCGCCGAGAACCATCCGTACGACGGTGGCCCCGGCCCGCGGCCCGGTCAGTGCTCCGTTGGCCGGGTTACCGGCTGGATAGACCGACCCCATCTCTTCGTTCGGCTCCATGCCACTCCCGACCAATGGATGACGTGCCACTCCCGACCCCCCGGCCGATGTCAGTTGCTCAGCCCAGTGGCGCCAATGCGGGCGCGTGGTATCAGCCAACAGCACCGTGAACCACTACTAAGCGGAACACACAGAGCACGATATCACCGCACCCGCCCGGTGTCCCGGGCGAAATTCGCCGTGTTTCACCCCCGCCGCCCGGGACGGTCACAGATCGTCAAACTCGCCGTTCTTCAGGGCGGCCAGGAACGCGGCGATCTCGGCCCGGGTGTAGATGAGGGCCAGCCCGGCGGGGAACCGGGAGTTGCGCATCGCAATCGAGCCGCCCGGCAGCTCGGCCACCTCCACGCAGCTGCCGTTGGGGTTGCTGGCGGTGGACTTCCGCCAGCGGGCGTCGAGTTCTCCGGCGGGCATGCCGTTCTTGACCTGCAACTTCTTCCTCCCTGGGACCAGCGGAGACGAGGGAAACCGCACCAAGTGCGGGTAAAGCCGGGGCCAGGAAAATTACCCTTGCACTGTGCACCCTAACATGCCAAATGCACGTGCAGACGGTTGTGCAAGGGACGTTGCAAACGTAACGTGCATGGGGCAAGATGACCCCGTTGGCCGTTCCCGGTAACGACAGAGCGCTCGGAAGGCAATGACGGCACAGCCTTTAGGCCTGGCAGGTCACGCAGTAAGCCACGTGGGCTGGCACTGGCTGGCGCCCGCCGTGGCGATGGCCGCCGCGGCGAGCGGCGTCCGCCAGCGGACGCCCGGGCTGGCCCCGACCGACTGGACCTGCTTCCCCCGCCTCGCCATGCGCACCCCGGGCACCGACTCGAGGTCGGTCGGCCCGGCCCGCGATTTCTGCCTGTCCACCCTGCGGCGCTGGGGGGTGACCGACCGCGCGGACGACGTGGCGGTGGTGGCGTCGGAACTGCTGACCAACGCCCTGCGGCACGGCGTGCCCGGAGCCGGCCTGCCCGCCGGAGCCGGCCTGACCGCCGGAGCCGGCGGGGCGCCGGGCGGCGCCGTCCGGAGCCGCTGGCCGGTCCGTCTCGGGCTGGTCCAGCCGGGCCAGTTCGTGCTGTGCGCGGTGGCGGATCCCAGCCCCCGGCCGCCCGAGCCCAAGGATCCTGACTACCTGGCCGAAAGCGGCCGCGGCCTGCACGTCATCAGTGCCCTCAGTGACCGCTGGGGATGGACCGTCCCGGCCGAGACGGGCAAGGTCGTGTGGGCCCTGTTCGCGGTCAGCCTCGACCGCCAGCCACCCGACTGGGGCTGGTTCGCCGCGCGCCGCCCGGGTCAGGTGCGCAGCGCAGTGTGAGCGCTCTCACATAGATTGTCCAGACATCCAGGTCAGGGCAGGCGCCGGTCACGTCACCCAGGCCAGGGGCCGGGCCGGTCACATCACCAGGCCAGGGGCCGGTCACGTCACCAGGGGCAGGACCTGGCGGGGCAGGTCCGGCGGGGCCGCCCGGCGCTGCCATTCCCGGGGGTAGCCCAAGGACACCTCCACGAACGGCACCCCGTCCCGCCAGATCGTCCGCGGGATGTGCAGGTGGCCGTAGACCACGGCCGCGGCGTTGAACGCCACATGCCAGTCGCCGGTGCGGGTGGTGCCGCACCACTGCGCGAACTCGGGGTACCGCAGCACCCGGGTCGGCTCCCTGATCAGCGGGAAGTGGTTGACCAGGACGGCGGGCGGGCCGGGCGGCAGGCCGGCCAGCCGGGCCCGGGTGGCCTCGACCCGGGCCCAGCACCACTCCTCCGCGCTCGGGTACGGGTCCGGGTGCAGCCACCGCTCGTCGGTGCAGACCACGCCGGCGTCGTAGGCGCGGGCCAGGCCCTCAGCCTTGGTCCGCGCGCCGTCGGGCCGGAACGAGTAGTCATACAGCAGGAACAGCGGCACGACCCGGACCGGGCCGCCCGGCCCGTCCCACACCGGGTACGGGTCCTCGGGGGTGAGCACGCCCAGCGCCCGGCAGAACTCCACCAGGTGCCGGTAGCGCTCCTCGCCGCGGAGCCGGACCGGGTCGCTGCGGTGCGTCCACAGGTCGTGGTTGCCGGGCACCCAGACCACCCGGGCGAAGCGCTCGCTGAGCGTGCGCAGGGCCCACTCGATGTCCGGCATCCGCTCCCCCACGTCGCCCGCCACCAGCAGCCAGTCGCCCTCCGGGCCCGGCCGGAGGTCCTCGACCAGCCGGCGGTTCTGCGGGTAGGCCACGTGCAGGTCGCTCACGGCGAGCAGGCGGGGGCCACCCGCCGAGCCCGGGCCTGGGCTCACCCGGGGCTCTCAGCGGACATCGGCGAGCTCGGTGGTCCACATCACGATCCGGGTCCGGTCGCCGCGGAACAGGTCCCGGGCGAACTCGACCGGGTGGCCCTCCTGCGCGTAGGCGATCCGCTCGACGAGCATCAGCGGGGCACCCTCGCGGACCTCCAGCGCCTCGGCCTCGCGGACCCCGGCGGTCACCGGCTCCAGGCTCTCCCGGGCCCGGCGGGGGCGCTGGGAGTATTTCTCGTCCAGCAGGTCATACAGGGATCCGTCGAGGCGGCAGCGGAGCAGCCCGGGGAAGAGCGCCGCGGGGAAGACCGAGCACTCGACCGCGATGGGGCGGCCGTCACCGAGCCGGACCCGGCGGATCTCGCAGACCGGGTCGCCCGCGGCGATCTCGAGGGCCGCGGCCACCCCCGGCCGGGCCGGCCGCTCGGCCGCGGACAGCACCCGCGCGCCCGCGACCATCCCGTGCCGCCGCAGCTGCTCGGAGAACCCGGCCAGCGTGGTCCGGTCCTGCTCCAGCTTGCGCTGGGCCACGAACGTGCCGCCGTTGCGCCCCACGGCCCGGTCCACCAGGCCGCGCCGGGCCAGGGTGGCCAGCGCGTGCCGGAGCGTCATCCGGCTGACCTCGAGCCAGGCGGCCAGCTCCTGCTCGGTGGGCAGCCGGTCGCCCGGGGCGAGCGCCCGCCTCGATCGCCTCGGCCAGCCATTCCTCGATCTGCCCGTGCATGGTCGTGCCCGGCTCGCGGACGATGACCGGCGGCGTGCGGGCCAGCAGCTCCTTGCCCGGTGCCAAGGGCTCAGGTCTCGGGGTGCACCCGTGGCCCGGCGGCGGACGCCCCGGTCACCAGCGGCTCGTCGTCCCCGGCCGGCGCGATCACCGGGGCGAACTGCTTGCGCCGCCCGACGGCCAGGTAGTAGATCACGCCAATCAGCGTAATGACCAGGACCACGAGCCACAGGATCGGGATCTTATTCACGAAGCCGATGCCGAAGCTCAGCAGGCCGCCGGTCTGGCTCGGCTCCGGGTTGCTGGCCACCCGGGGCCACGCGAAGTTGACCAGCATGGCCCCGCCGTACAGCAACGCGAGGACGTTGACCACCGGGCCCCAGCGGCGCAGGCTGAACGGCGCGCTGGTCTTCGGCCAGCCGCGCAGCCGGGCCCGCATGATCACCAGGTTGCCCAGGAAGTAGCTGAGGTAGATCATGCCGGTCGCGGCGATGGCGATGATCCCGGCCCCGGAGTACTTCAGGAACGGCACCGCGGCCAGCACGGCGATCACGATGCAGGTCCACACCGGCGTGTGCAGTGTCGGGGACACCCGGGCCAGCGGCTTGGACAGTGGCAGCGTGTTGTCCCGGGCCATGCCGAAGCACAGCCGGATGGTCGCCGCCATGATCGACAGGCAGCACACGAAGATCGCGGCCGACACGACCAGCAGGTAGATGGTGGCGAAGGCGGTGGAGAAGTTGGCCTCGATGATCTGGGCCGGCCCATAGCCGTTCTTGATCGCCACGCCCAGGTTGGGGATGGCCACCAGCGTGCCGAGCAGGAACACGCCGCCGATGACGAACGCGCCGATGACCGAATAGAGCACGGCCTTGGGTGCGGCCCGGCGCGGATCGCGGGTCTCCTCAGCCAGCGTGGACGCGGTGTCGAAGCCGTAGATCACGAACAGGCTCATGAACATCGCGGCCAGGAACGTGTTCGGTGCGACGTGGATGCCCGCACTGTTGGTGACCACGTGGAAGCCCTGGTGGTTGTGGAAGATCAGGAGCACCAGCGCGAACACGAACATGCCGAGGATCTCGAACAGCACCCCGGTGTTGTTGATCAGCGCGACCAGCCGCACCCCGTAGATGTTCAGCACGGTGATCACGACCAGCGTGATCAGCGCGACCACCAGCTGGGTGTGCAGGCTGGCCGCGTTCAGGCTGTGCCAGCCCAGCCCGTTCAGGGCCGGGATGAGCGCCAGCGGGATGGTGGCTACCACCGCGGTGACGGTCAGGATGCCGGCGAACAGGTAGATCCACCCGGTGAACCAGGAGTACGTGCGGGTGGACAGGTACTTGGTCCACTGGAACACCGAGCCGGCCACCGGGTAATGGCTGGATACCTCGGCGAAGTTCAGCGCGACGATGAACTGGCCGAGAGCAACCACTGGCCAGGTCCAGATGAACACCCCGCCCAGCGTGGTCAGGCCCAGCGCGAACAGGGTGAAGATGCCGGTCGAGGGCGAGATGTAGCTGAACGCGACCGCGAACGAGCTGCCCAGCCCGAGGGAGCGCTTCAGCTCTTGCTTGTACCCGAAGCGGGCGAGATCGGCGGAGTCGCGTTCGTGTGCGGCGGAATCGGGGGCCGTGGTCATCAGCGGATCCTCCCTGCTTTCAGGGCGCTGTGATGGGTGCTGCGCGGGGCCGCAGGTTGAGGCGTAGCGTAAATTCCCGGCGAAGTTACTGTCTAGACCCAATCACGTCACTGCATCACTATCGTGACTATCCCGCCATTGCGTCTAGACCCTAAGCACCGCGGGCACTTACCCTGCCGTGCAATGAACGATCTGCCGGACCCCGCCCTGCTTGACCGGGTGCCGTGCCTGGCCGCGACGCCGCGCACGGTGGAGCCGCTGCCCGGCGGGCTCACCAACCGGAACTACAAGGTGACCACCCCGCACGGCACATTCGTGGCCCGGATCTGGTCGCCCGGCGACCTGCTCGCCATCAACCGCGACCACGAGCACCGCAACTCGGTCGCCGCGGCCGCGGCGGGGGTGGGGGCACCCGTCGCCGCCTACCGGCCCGAGCACGGCCTGCTCGTGCTCGGCTACATCAACGGCCGTACTTTCCGCAACGAAGACCTCGCCGACCCGGTCACCATCGCCAGGGTGGCGGCGGCGTGCCGGCGGCTGCACCGGGGCCCGCGGTTCGCCGGTGACTTCGACATGTTCGAGGTCCAGCGGCGTTACCTGGACGTGGCCCGCAGCCGCGGGTTCGCGCTCCCGCCCGGGTACGCCGGGCTGGAACCGCAGGCGGCCGCGGCCCGCCGGGCCCTCGCCGTCCGCTCGACGGGCACCGTGCCGTGCAACAACGACCTGCTCGCGGCGAACTTCATCGACGACGGCGAGAAGATCTGGCTCATCGACTACGAGTACTCGGGCAACGGCGACCCCTGCTTCGAGCTCGGCAACATCTGGGCCGAGTGCGGCCTGTCCACCGACGCCCTCGCGGCCCTCGTGCATGAGTACTACGGCGGTTCGTTGCGGAATAAGGTGGCGCGCGCCCAGATCCTGGGCCAGATAGGCAGATACGGATGGACGCTCTGGGGCGCGATCCAGCACGCCAGCAGCCCGATCGAGTTCGATTTCCAGGGCTGGGCCATGGAGCGGTTCGAGGCGGCCGCGGCCGCGATGACCAGCCCGGCCTGGGGCCGCCTGCTGGACGAGGCGGCCCGCGATGACTAGTGCGGCGCCGCTGCCGGACCGGGCTCGCGTCATCATCATTGGCGGCGGGGTGATCGGCGCCAGCGTGGCGTACCACCTGGCCGAACGGGGCTGCACCTCGGTACTGCTGCTGGAGCAGGGCCAGCTGTCCTGCGGGACCACCTGGCACGCGGCCGGGCTGGTCGGGCTGCTGCGCGCCACCGAGAGCGGCACCCGGCTGGTGCAGTACTCCACGGACCTCTACGCGCGGCTGGAGGACGAGACCGGGCTGACCGCCGGATTCCGCCGCTGCGGCGGGCTGATCGTGGCCCGCACCCCGGAGCGGCTGACCCAGCTCCGCCGGACCGCGGCCGCCGCCGACGCCTTCGGCCTGCAGGCCGAGATGCTCACCCCCGTCCAGGCGGGCGAGCGGTACCCGGTCATGGAGACCGGCGACCTGGCCGGGGCGATCTGGCTGCCCGACGACGGCAAGGCCAACCCGGCTGATCTCACCTACGCGCTGGCCAGGGGAGCCCGGAACCGGGGGGTCACGATCCGGGAGCGGACCCGGGTGACCGGGATCCTGACCGCGGACCGGCCGGGCGGCCGGGTGGTGACCGGGGTCCGCACCGCCGAGGGCGACGTCGAGGCCGAGATCGTGGTCAACTGCGCCGGGCAGTGGGCCAAGCAGGTCGCGGACTGGGCCGGGGTGACCGTCCCGCTGCACTCCTGCGAGCACTTCTACGTGGTGACCGACCGGATCGACGGGATCAGCCGGGACCTGCCGGTGCTCCGCGACCCGGACGGCTGGACCTACTTCAAGGAAGAGGTGGGCGGGCTGGTCGTGGGCGGGTTCGAGCCGGACGCCAAGCCCTGGGTGCCCCCGGACCAGATCCCGTACCCGTTCGAGTTCCAGCTGCTGGGCGAGGACTGGGAGCACTTCGCGCCGCTGATGGAGCAGGCCCAGCGGCGGATCCCGGCGCTGCGTGACACGGGGATCAAGAAGTTCTACAACGGCCCGGAGAGCTTCACCCCCGACAACCAGTTCATCGCCGGTGAAGCGCCCGGGCTGCGGAACTTCTTCGTGGGGGCGGGCTTCAACTCGGTCGGCATCGCGTCCGCGGGCGGGGCCGGGCGGGCGCTGGCCGAGTGGATCCTCACCGGCGACCCAGGGCTGGACCTGACCGCGGCCGACATCCGGCGGTTCGCGCCGTTCCACGGCAACACCCGGTTCCTGCACGACCGGGTCGGCGAGGTCCTCGGCCTGCACTACGCGGTGCCGTGGCCCAACCGGGAACTGGCCACGGCCCGGCCGCTGCGCCGCTCCCCCGTGCATCACCTGGTGGCGGCGGCCGGCGCGTGTTTCGGCAGCCGGATGGGCTGGGAACGGCCCAACGTGTTCGCCCCGCCGGGGACCGAACCGGTCCTCGACTACGCCTGGGGCGTGCCGGGCTGGCTGGCCTGGTCGGCCGCGGAGCAGCGGGCCGCCCGGCGGGACGTGGCCCTGTTCGACCAGACGTCGTTCTCCAAGTACCTGCTGACCGGGCCGGACAGCGAACGGGCCCTCCAGTGGCTGTGCACCGCGGACGTGGCCGTGCCGCCGGGGCGGACCGTGTACACGGGGATGCTCAACGAGAACGGCCGCTACGAGTCCGACCTGACCGTGACCCGCCTGTCCGCCGAGGAGTTCCTGCTGGTCAGCAGCTCGGCCACGACCGAGCGGGATCAGGATCACATCCGGCGGCGGATGCCGCGGGACGTGTTCGCGCGGCTGGTCAACGTGACCTCGGCGTACGCGGTGCTCGGCGTGATGGGGCCCCGGTCACGCGACCTGCTGGCCGCGCTGTCCCCGGCGGACCTGGGGGATGCGGCGTTCCCGTTCGGGACGAGCCGCGAGATCGAGCTGGGCTACTTCCGCGTGCGCGCCACCCGGATCACCTACGTGGGCGAGCTGGGCTGGGAGCTGTACATCCCGGCGGAATGCGCGGTGGGCGTGTTCGAGCTGCTCGCCGGGGCGGGCCCGGAGTTCGGGCTGGCCCACGGCGGTTACTACACGATCGAGTCGATGCGGCTGGAGAAGGGGTACCGGGCCTTCGGCCGCGAGCTGACCCCGGAGTACGGCCCGTCCGAGGCGGGGCTGCTGTTCACCTGCAAGCTGCGCGGCGACGTCCCGTTCCTCGGCCGGGAGGCGGTCGAGAAGGCCCGGGACGAGGGGACGCGGCGGCGGCTGGTTTCGGTCCTGGCCGGTGACCCGGACCGGGAGCCGGGCCCGGGACTGGAGGGGGGGCCAGCCCCGGGCCCGGGCCGGGGACCCGATCGGGCCGCGCGCGGGCCGATGCTCTGGGGCGGCGAGCTCGTCCTCCGCAACGGGGTGCCGGTCGGGCAGCTGACCTCGGCGGCCTGGGGCGAGGCGGTCGGCCGGGCGGTGGGCCTCGGCTACCTGCGGCACCCGGCGGGCGACGTGATCACGCCGGAGTTCCTGCGGGCCGGCCGCTACCAGGTCAACGCGGGCGGGGACCTCTACCCGGCCACGGTGTCGCTGCGCCCGCCCTTCGACCCCTCCAGCGCCCGCGTCCGCCCCAAACTCCCGTGATCACGGTCGAAATGTGCCAGATAGCGCCCCATATTGACCGTGATCATGGTCAGCGATGCGCCGCTCCCCTGCTCCTTCATGATCCTGGTCAATAGCTGCCAGATAGCACCTCATATTGACCGTGATCATGGTCGGCGAATGGACGGTCAGCCCTGGAGCACCTGCGCCGTCTGGGCGGTGTCCTCCGTGCCCCGGTAGTAGGCGATCTTTCCGTTCCGGAACCTGAACAAGTGGTGCAGGTTCATGGCGGCGGTCTTTCCCGTGCGGCGCGACCTGGCCCGGAACCGGATCACGGTGAGCACGTCGTCATCGTTGGCGGCCACTGAGACCGGGGTGAACTCCTCGACTTCCATCGTGGACCCGAACTCCGCGAAGAACGCCGCCACGGCGTCACGCCCGTGGCGCACCCCGTACCAGGGGGCGTCCGCCGACGTGGCCTCTGCGGCCCAGTCGACGTCATCGGAGACCGCGGCCAGGATCGCCGCCACGTCACCGCGGCCAAATGCCTCGTAGACCTGCGTGATCGTCTTGATGTTGTCCTCGGCGCTCACAGGAGCCCCTCCTTAGTACTGGTCTGGGGAGCTGACGGCGTCGGTGATGGTGATCTCCGGGGGGACCGGGTCGGCACCGACGGACCCGATGAACGCCTGGAGTTCCGGGTTGGAGAAGAACCGCTGGAAGTGCTCGGCGGTCTCCCACTCGTCGATGATGACCACGAAGCCGTCACCGATCCCGAACCGATGATGCAGCCCGCCCGCCGCCTGGGCCATGTCGCTGATCTTCGCGAACTCGCCAGCGCGGTCGGTGAGAGCCTGCCGGAACTTGGCCGTGTCGCCCTGGAACTTCCCGGTGACTAGCACACTCATGACCTGGAACCCCCTTTATCGAGCGCTGCGCGCCTCGCCGCGCCCAGCTTCCGACTGGGGTACGTCGCCGGTCCAGGCGGCGGATCACCCGTCCCGGGCCGCGGCTCAGTCGAGCGCGAGCGCCGCGGCGGCGGCCAGGACGCTGGCGGCCCGGACCGGGTCGCCGGTGATATCCAGGTCAAGATCGGCCGGAGCCACCCGGTTGGCGACCAGGCGGCAGAATCCGACGGTGCCGGTGACGATGCGCACCGGCGCCGGATCGCGGCCGCCTTCCCCGAGCAGGACGTCCCAGGTCCCCCCGCCGGGCCCGGTCAGCACCAGGTGCACGTGCACGGGCGGGTCCAGGCCGGTGCGGGCCGCACCGAGCGGCAGCGCCGGGGCGGCCAGGCCGGTCATCAGCCGCAAGCCCGACGGATCCGGCACCGTCAGGGGCAGCCCGGCCGCCTGGCGGATGTCGTTCTCATGGGTCCACAGCTCGAACGCGCGGACCACCAGCAAGGTATCCAGCGAAAGGCGCATGCCGTGCAGAGCCAGTTCGGCCGGGGGGGCCAGCCCGGCCGGGGGGGCCAGCCCGGCCGGGGAGCCGGCCGGGGCCTGGACGAGCTCGAGGGTCCGGCGCGCCGCCCGGCGCCACCCGGCCCGGGTCTGGCCGGCCGGCGGCCGGCCTGGCGGGCGGCCGCGGCCTGGGTCGCCTCGACGTGGTCGGTGTCGGCTACCCCCGGGTCCCCGGACAGGCAGCGGTGCACATCCTCCTCGACGCCGATCAGGTGACCGACCAGGCCCTGCACGTCCAGGTCGCGCAGGGCCGGCACCGGCCAGTCGTCATCGCCGAGGGTGCCGAGCAGCGCGTCCAGGGCGTCCGCGGCCCGGCGGAACGCCTCGGCCGGGGAGATCTGCGCCGGCTCGGGTTCGGGCCGTCCCGCGGGCCGTGCCTGCCACGAGGCGGCCAGCACGCGCTCACGCATCCCGCCGGGCAGGCCTCCGGAGGCGGGCGGGTGCGCGGAGGTGGTCACGACGACTCCAGCAACTGCCGGTCCAGCATGGTTTCCAGCTTGGCCAGGGCCAGCCTGAGCCGTGACTTGACGGTTCCTTCCGGGATCCCGGCCGTCAGCGCCACCTCACGGCAGGTCAGGCCCTGGAAGTAGGCCAGCTCCACGACCCGGCGCTGATCACCGGGGAGGTGCTGGACCGCGTCCCGCACCAGGCTGGCCGCCTCCCATGCGGCCACCTCATCGCCGGGCGATGACGGCGGATGCCCGGGAGCCATCCGGGCATGCCGTTCCTGCCGGGCGATCCGGCGGAGCTCGCTGCGCACCAGGTCCACCGCGCGATGCCGGGCCAGCACCGTGAGAAAGGTGCGCAGCGGCCCGGCTTCCGGGTCATACCGGCCTGGATGGCTCCACAAGTCCACGAATACATCCTGCACAACGTCTTGCGCGGCGGCGCCCTCTCCCAGAACGCGCAGCGCCGCACCGTACACCGCGGGCGCAAGGCGGTCGAAGATCTCCACGAGGGCGTGATCGTCCCCGGCCGCCAGGCGCGCCGCCAGAAGCGCGTCGGGCCCCCCCACACCCCGGACGGTAGCCCGGCCGCTGCCGTAAGGCAACGTCCCGCGGGCGACAGGGGCATGATTACGGGATCGGAGCAGCGCGGGGACGGGAAGTCAGGTGAGGCCGGTGGCCCGGTGGGCACGGCCACGGTACTGGCCGGCGCTGCAGGGGCTGCGGCCGGTGCACCGGGCCGGGGTGCCCGGGGACCTGCTGGCCGGGGTCACGCTGGCCGCGCTCGGCATCCCCGAGGTGCTCGGCTACGCCCGGATCGCCGGGATGCCCGTGGTCACCGGCCTGTACACGCTGCTGCTCCCGATGGCCCTGTTCGCCGTGCTCGGTGCGTCGCGGCACCTGGTCGTCGCGGCGGACTCCGCGACCGCGGCCATCCTGGCCGGCGCGCTGCTCCGGCTGGCCGATCCCGGCTCGGCGCAGTACGTGCGGCTGGCCGGGCTCGCGGCCCTGCTCACCGGCGCCCTGCTGATCCTGGCCCGGCTGGCCCGGCTCGGCTTCCTGGCCAGCTTCCTGTCCCGCACGGTGCTGCTCGGCTTCCTGGCCGGGGTCGGCATCCAGGTGGCGATCGGGCAGCTGCCGGACATGCTCGGGGTCAGCGCGCCGAGCACGCACACGGTGATCAAGCTCGCGCAGACCGTCGCCGCGCTGCCCCAGGCGCAAGGCATCACGGTCGCCGTGTCGCTCGGCGTCGTCGCGGTCATGATGGGCGCCCGCCGGATCACCCGCCGTATCCCCGGCGCGCTAATCGCGGTGGTCGGCGCGATCATCGCCAGCCGGGCGGCCGACCTGGCCGCCCACGGGGTCAGCGTGACCGGCTACATCCCCCGCGGGCTGCCGGCCTTCGGGCTGCCGGCCCTGGGACTGCACGACGCCGTCGCGCTGCTGGGCACCGCGGCCTCGATCTTCATCGTGATCCTCGCCCAGAGCGCCGCCACCGCCCGCGCCTACGCAGCCAAATACGGCGAGCCGTTCAGCACGGACACCGACCTGATCGGGCTGGGGGCAGGCAACATCGCGGCCGCGTTCACGGGCACGTTCGTGGTGAACGGGAGCCCCACCAAGACCCAGATCGTGGACGACGCGGGCGGGCGCAGCCAGCTGGCCTCGCTCACCACCAGCGCGCTGGCCCTGGTCGTCCTGCTGGTCGCCACCGGGCCGCTCAGTTACCTGCCGACCGCCGCGCTGGCCGCGGTGGTGTTCCTGATCGGCGTCGAACTGGTGGATGTGCACGGCATCCGGCGGCTGCTGCGGGTCCGCCGGCATGAGTTCGCGGTCGCCATGATCACCGCGGTGGCGGTGATAGGGCTCAGCATCACCGACGGCATCGTGGTGGCGGTGATCGCCTCGATCATCGACCATCTGCGGCACAGCTACCGGCCGCGCAACAGCGTGCTGGTGAAGTCCGCGGCCGGGCGCTGGCAGACCAGGCCGGTGACGCCCGGCGCCCGGACCGAGCCGGGGCTGGTCATCTACCGGTTCGACACCAGCCTGTACTTCGCGAACGGGTCCCGGCTGGTGGAAGACCTCCTCACGCTCAGCACCGGGGGCGGCCCGCTGCGCTGGTTCGTCCTCGACGCCGCGGCCATCGGCGACGTTGACTACACCGCCTCCTCGATCCTCAGCCGCACCATCACGCAGCTGCATGAGCGGCACATCCAGTTCGTGATGACCAGCGTGCTGCCCCCGGTACGCCAGCAGCTCGAGCACTACGGGATCAGCGGCGCCGCGGGCCCGGACGCCTACTTCGACACGCTGGGCCAGGCCCTCAAGGCATTCCGCGCCGCCACCCGGCCGGACCCGCCCTCCCCCGCCCGCCCGCCCTACTGACCCGCCCGCCCGGCTGATCAGCCCGCGGGCACGACCTGGCCGGACGCGCTGCCGAACTCGATCCGCGAACCATCCGGCCCGGGAGCGGAACCGGACAGCGTGACCGTGTCGCCGTCGGCCAGGTAGCCCCGGGGCTGACCGTCCGCCAGCGTGACCGGGTCCCGGCCGCCGGCCGTGATCTCCAGCAGCGAGCCCATCTCGTCCCGGCGGAAGCTGGACACGGTGCCCGACCCGTACAGGTCGCCGGTGCGCAGCGCGGCGCCGTTCACGGTCAGGTGGGCGAGCTGCTGGGCCCCGGTCCAGTACATGGTGGCGAAGCGCGGCCGGGAGATGACCTGCCCGTTGATGCTCACCGCGAGGTCGATGTCCAGGCCGCAGTGCTGGCCGTCGCGCAGGTAATCCAGGGGTTCGGGGTCCTGGGGCGGAGACGGTACCCAGGCCTGCTCCAGCGCGGCCAGCGGGACGACCCACGGTGAGATCGTGGTGGCGAAGGACTTGCTCAGGAACGGGCCCAGCGGCCGGGACTCGAACGCCTGGATGTCCCGCGCGCTCCAGTCGATCAGCAGGACCACGCCGAACACGTGCTCGGCGAACGCAGCAGCCGGCACGGGCTGGCCCGGCGCGGACCCCAGGCCCACCACGAAACCGATCTCCGCCTCGAAGTCCAGCCGGCGGGTCGGGGCCAGCTCGGGGCGCGCGTGGCCGGGAGCGAGCTGGCCCCGCGGGCGCGGCACCGGCGTGCCGCTGACCACCACGGTGCCAGCCCGGCCGTGGTACCCGACCGGCATCTCCCGCCAGTTGGGGTGCAGCTTCGGATCGCCAGGCCGCAGGACCCGCGCGGCGTTGGTCGCATGCTCGAGCGAGGAGTAGAAGTCGGCGAAGTCCGCCACCTCGACCGGGAGGTGCAGCGTGGCCTCGGCGATCGGGACGAGCTCGCTGACCTGGCCGCCGCGGACGGACCCGACCAGCCGTTCCCGGGTGCGCTGCCAGGCCCGCGGCCCGCGGCTCATGAACGCGTTCAGGGAGGGCCCCGCGAAGATCGGGTCGCCGAACATCCGGTGCAGGTCGATGATGTACGCGCCGAGGCCAGCCCCGACGCGGGGGCTGTCCGAGCCGCGGGAGAACACGCAGTACGGCAGCGCGTGCTCGGTGAAAGTCAGCAAGGTCAAGGAATGTCCAGGGAGATCGCGAATGTGAAGCGGTCGCCACGGTAGTGGATCCGGGCCACGTCCACCGGGGTAGTCCCGGCCGCGTAGGTCACGTTTTCGGAAACCAGCACCGGGCTCAGCGCATCGATCTGCAGCAGGGCGGCCACCTCGGCGGGGGCGGCCCGCGCCGACACCTCGTTGTCGATCCTGGTGAGCGGCAGCGACAGCTCATCGCGGAGGATCCCGGTCACCGGGGCCCGTTCCAGTGCCGCGTCGCTGACCCGGGCCGCGTGCTCAGGGCGGAGGTAGTTCTCGGCGTAGCTGACCGGCACGCCGCCGTCGAGGCGCAGCCTGCGGATCAGCACGGCCTCACCCGCCGGGCCCAGCCGGGCGGGCAGCGCGCCGGGCGGCACCCGGTCCCGTCCCAGGACCCGCACCTCGTCGCTGGACTGCTGGGCCATGACCGCGTCCGCCGAGCCCAGCACCCGCAGCGCCCGGGTGCGCAGCGCGTCGGCGTTGACGAACGTGCCGCGCCTGCGGTGCCGGCTGATCAGGCCCTCGGCGGCCAGAGAGCCCAGCGCCTGGCGCACGGTGGCCAGGCTGACCCCATAGTGCCGTGCGAGCTGGGCCTCGGTCGGCAGCCGGAGACCGCCGCCGGCGTCGAAGCCCAGGATCGCGGCGCGCAGGCTCTGGGCCAGCTGGTACCACAGTGGCAGCACGCCGGTGAAGCGCGGCGGCGCCGCCGCGAGCAGTGCGTCACCCGGGGGCGGCGGGAGCGGGGCCTGCGTCACCGGCTGGAACTGGGCGCCGCGAACGACGGGGCCAGACCGGCCCAGACCGAGTCATAGTCGGGCTGGAGGTGCGCGGCCTCCATGGCCTGCCGGGTCGGGACGATCATCCAGCGGCTCTCGAACATGAACGCCAGCGTGTCCGCGACCTTCTGGGGGGCCAGTTCCGCGCTGCTGGCCCGGGCGAACGTCTCGGCGTCCGGCCCGTGCGAGGTGAACGTGTTGTGCAGGCTGGCCCCGCCGGGCAGGAACCCTTCGGCCTTGGCGTCGTAGGCGCCCCGGACCAGGCCCATGAGCTCGGACATCACGTTGCGGTGGAACCAGGGCGGCCGGAAGGTGTCCTCACCGACGAGCCAGCGTGGCGGGAAGATGACGAAGTCCACGTTGGCCAGGCCCGGCGTCTCCGACGGCGAGGTGAGCACGGTGTAGATCGACGGGTCCGGATGGTCGAAGCTGACCGTGCCCAGCACCATGAAGTTCGCGGTGTCGTACTTGACCGGCACGTAGCTGCCGTGCCAGGCCACGACGTCCAGCGGCGAATGGTCGTAGCCGGCCGCCCACAGGTTGCCGCCGAACTTCTGCACCACCTCCACCGGGCCGCCGCGCTCCTCGTAGGCGGCTTCCGGCGCCAGGAAGTCACGCTCGTTGGCCAGGCCGTTGGCGCCGACCGGGCCGCGCTCCGGGAGGGTGAACGGGGCGCCGTAGTTCTCGCACAGGTAGCCGCGCGCCGGGCCGCCGGGCAGGTCCACCCGGAACCGGATGCCCCGGGGCACCACGGCGATCTCGCCCGGGCTCAGCCGCAGCGGGCCCAGCTCCGTGTGCAGCACCAGCGTGCCCTGCTGCGGCACGAACAGCAGTTCCCCGTCGGAGTCCACGAAATAGCGGTCCGTCATCGGCGACGTGGCGGCGTACAGGTGCACCGCCATGCCGCTGCGCGTCCGCAGGTCGCCGTTGCCGCCCACGGTGTACAGGCCGTTGACGAAGTCCACCTGGCCGGCGGGCAGCGGCAGCGGGTCCCAGCGCAGCCGGTTGGGATCCGGCTCGATCTCGTCGAACGGCGTGCCGCGCAGCGAGCCGTTGCCGATCCGGTCGAAGCGCGGGTGCGCCGCGGACGGCATGATCCGGTACACCCAGGTCCGCCGGTTGGCCGCGCGCGGCTGGGTGAACGCGGTCCCGCTCAGCTGCTCCGCGTACAGGCCCAGCGGGGCGCGCTGCGGCGAGTTGCGGCCCTCGGGCAGGGCGCCCGGGACCGCTTCGCTGACGAACTCGTTCCCGAAACCAGGCTGGTAGTGATAGCCGTCCGTGTCCGTGCCCGTCATGGCTGCTCCCGGTATCGTCTGATTCCTCTGCTCAATCAGATCATTGAGGGGAACGGGGGTCAAGCCGGCTGGATCAGGCCGCTGGCGACGGGACTGGCGCTAACCCCCGCAGGCCGGGCAGCTGGGGCATCAGGCCGTGGCCGACCCGCAGCAGCGCCTGGGCCTCGTCCGCGGGCATCGGGGCGGCCAGCAGGTAGCCCTGCCCGTACTGGCAGCCCATGGAGACCAGCATGTCCCGCTGCACCTCGCTCTCGATCCCCTCGGCGATCACGGTCAGCTCCAGCGTCTTGGCGATCCGGACGATCACCTCGACGAGGGCCAGCCGCTGGGTGGACACCGCGATCCCGTCGACGAACGACTTGTCGATCTTGAGCAGGTCGATCGGCAGCTCACGCAGGTAGCTCAGGGACGAGTAGCCGGTGCCGAAGTCATCGATGGCCAGCCGCACGCCCATCCCCTTCAGCTCGTCGAGGTCGGCCCGCAGCCGCTGGTCCGGCCGGAGCAGGCCGCTCTCGGTCAGCTCCACGACCAGGGATGACGGGGCCAGGCCGGATTCGGTCAGCCGCCGCCGGACTCCCCGGACGAAGCCCGGATCCCGCAGCTGGCGGGCGGCCACGTTCACGCTCACATACACCTGGGGCTGACCGGGGGCGTGCTGCAGCCAGCGGGCCAGGTCGGCGGTGGCCTGGCGGAGAACCCAGGCGCCGAGCGGGACGATGTGGCCGGTCTCCTCGGCCAGGGCGATGAACTGATCCGGCTGCACCATGCCCCAGTCCGCATGCGGCCAGCGCAGCAGCGCCTCGAACCCGGCCACCATGCCCGTGCTGAGCTCCACGATCGGCTGGTAGACGAGCGTGAAGGCCGACTCCGCCACGGCGCTGTCCAGGGCGGCTTGCAGGTCCCGGCGCCGCATCATGCCGGCGCTGAGGACCGGCTGGTAGAGGCGCCACTGCCGCTTGCCCGACGCCTTCGCGGCGTACAGCGCGAGGTCCGCGTGCCGGACCAGATCACCGGTGCTGGTGGCGTCCTCGCTGGTGGCGACGCCCACCGTCGCTGTGGCGATCGCCGAGCCGATCGCGAGCGTGAACGGCTCCTGGAAGGCCAGCACGATGGCCTCGGCCAGGTTCTCCACCGCGGCGCCGTCGGCCGCGTCCTCGACGAGCAGCCCGAACTCATCGCCGCCCAGGCGGGCGGCGGCGCCGCGTCCCGTGGTCAGCGCGGACAGCCGCATGCCGGCCGCGACCAGCAGTTCGTCACCGACGCTGTGCCCCATGGTGTCGTTGATCACCTTGAAGTCGTCCAGGTCGATGAAGAGCACGCCGACGACCGCGCCGGTGCGCCGGGCCCGCGCCATCGCGCGTACCACCCGCTCCTGGAACAGCATCCGGTTGGGCAGCCCGGTGAGCGAGTCGTGGAAGGCCCGGTACTTGAGCTCCCGCTCGAGCTGGCGCTGCTCGGTGACGTCCCGCAGCGTGAGCACCAGGCCTCCGACGGTGGGCTCGTGCCGCAGGTCGCTGCACCTGACTTCCACCTCCACGTAGGAGCCGTCGCGGGCCGTGATCCGCCAGTCCTCATCGACGTCCCCGCTGTCCCCGCCATCGCCGCCGCGGCCGGCGCGGCCCGCATCTCGGCCAGCGCCCGGGCGATCTCCTCCCGCTCATCCGGCCGGACGAGATCCCACAGGTACTCGCCGTCCACCGGGATGTCGCCGAAGATGCCCTGGGCCGACGGCGTCGCGTACCTGACCCGGTCGGAGTCGTCCACGATCAGGATGACGTCGGAGGTGTCATGGACCAGGGTCCGGAAGTAAGCCTCGCTGTTACGCCGGATCACCTCACGGCTCAGCTCGACCCGCTCGACCACCAGCGCGGCCTGCCGGGCCAGCACCTCGAACGTCCCGGCCAGCTCGGCCAGGTCCCGGCTGGCCCCGGACACGGCGAGCACCCCGATGAGCGGCTCGCCGCGGCCTGTCCTGCAGGTACAGGGGGCAGAGCAGGACGCTCCACTGGTCCCCGTCGGGGCTGGCCATCAGGCGCGAGCCGGGCCCGGTCAGCTCCGACAGCCAGCTGCCCGCCTGGGCGGCGGGCAGCTCGGTGGCCACGCGCGGCTGGTCCGGCGGGGCGCCGACCACCCGCAGGGTGCCGCCCTCGCGCACGGCGACCACGACGGGCCCGCGCTGGCGGTTCTCCATCAGCGAGGCCACCCCGGACCGGACGGCGCTGGCGGCCTGCTCCACCGTGGCCGCGGCGGCCAGGTCGGCCCCGGCCACCCGCAGGATCCGCGCCCGGGCCAGGGTCCGGCGGAGCGCGGTGGCCACGTCTGCGAGCCTCGACAGGACCAGGACGTACAGCAGCGCGGAACAGACCGCGATCACCCCGGCGTCCTGCACCCGGTGCTCGACGGCCTCGGTCAGCAGCACCGCCGGGGCGATCAGTGAGGCCAGCATGATCAGGGTCAGCCGGAACACCGAGCTCGGGGCCCGCTGGCTCGCGGCCGGCCGGGTGAGTTCCGTCATGCTCGGGTGCAGGGCCGCGGCCCCCCAGGCCGCGTAGAACACGGCCCAGCCAAGATCGGCGGGGCCGCCGACGCGCCAGGACCCGTACAGCTGGGTGGCACCGAACGCCACGTCCGAGGCAAGCAGCCCCAGGCTGCCCACGGTCAGCAGCTGCAGGGACCGGGCCCGCCAGGTGCCGGGGGCCAGCAGCCGGGCCAGCATGGCGAGCACCAGCACGTCGCCCAGCGGGTAGGCGATCGCGATCGCCTTCTGCTGCCAGGACAACTGGGCATCGTTGACGTAAGGCAGGATCAGGAACACCCATGACAGCAGGGCCAGGCCCACGGTCAGGGTCAGCGCGTCCAGCAGGCTCCGCCGGTCATGCCCGGCGGAGCGCCGCTGAATGAAAATCAGCAGGCCGATCGCGTACAGGGGATAGGAGGCCAGGTAGAAGAGGTCCACGAACGAGGGGAACGCGATGGCCTCGTGCCTGATCTGGGTCAGGACCAGGAAGCTCTGCTGGCCCAGGGCGAAGCTCAGGTTGGCCGCGGCCAGCAGCAGCCACGGGACCCGGCTGGCGGGACGGTTGAGGATCACGCCGGCCACGATGGCGGCGACGCCGGACAGCGCCAGCAGTCCCCAGGCGCCGACCCGGAGCCCGGGCAGCGCGTAGTAGGCCACGAGGAGCAGCGTCATCCAGGCGGCATAGGCCGCCATAGTCCCCCGTCGCGACGCCAAAAGCCCCTCACCCCCGCACGCCCAGGCCCCCGCCCGGGGCTCCGCCCAGGCCTGAACCTCGGCGAACAAGAACCTTCCTGGCTGCTACCTCCCCTGCGAATACGTGACACGTGCCACAGCAAGCTCACTTTGAACAATCTGTAACAACACTTTAGACAGAACGTGTTCACCAGTGTTTACCCGCGTCAGCGATAATTAGCGCGCGCCGCGAGTTTGGGCAGGTCAGGGCCGTGGTCGGCCGCCCCGGCCGGAGGAGACGGTCAGGACCCTTACCGGCGCCCCTGGCCGCCCTGGCCGGAGGGCCGGTCAGACTCGTTCCCGAGCAGGCCGGCCCGCCGGAGCGCGTCGGCCATGGCCCCGCCGCCCTGGCCCGCGCTCCCCCGGTCCTGGCGCTCCCGGTCCTGGCGGCCGCGGTCCTGGCGCTCCCGGTCCTGGCGCCCGCGGTCCTGGCGCTCCCGGTCCTGGCGCCCGCGGTCCTGGCGCTCCCGGTCCTGGCGCCCGCGGTCCTGGCTCCCCCGGTCCTGGCGGCCGCGGTCCCGATCGCCCCGCCCCGCACCACCAGCGCCACCCTGGCCCGCACCGGCGCCGTCCCGGGGTCCGCCCCGTCCCGGGGCACCGCCGGGCTTCCGGGCCGCCTCCCGCGGCCGGGCAGCGCCCTCGGAGGCGTCACCCCGGCCTGACCCCGGCTGGCGGGCTGGACGGCTCCCCGGCTGGCGGCCGGGCCGGCTCTCCGGCTGGCGGCCGGGCTGGCTCCCCGGCTGTCGGTCTGGCTCACGGCGGGGCGCGTCCTCGTCCAGCCGCAGCGTGAGCGAGATCCGCTTGCGGGGGATGTCCACCCCGAGCACCCGCACCCGGACCACGTCACCCGGCTTGACGACCTGGCGGGGGTCGGACACGAACGTCCGTGACATGGCGGACACATGCACCAGCCCGTCCTGATGCACCCCGACGTCCACAAAAGCCCCGAACGCGGCCACGTTGGTCACCACGCCCTCCAGCACCATGCCGGGCGCCAGGTCCTCCAGCGTCTCCACGCCCTCGGCGAAGCTGGCCGTGGCGAACGCCTGCCGCGGGTCACGGCCGGGCTTTTCCAGCTCACCGAGGATGTCGGTCACGGTCGGCAGGCCGAAGCGCTCATCGGTGAAGTCCTGCGGGCGCAGCGACCGCAGCAGCGACGTGTTGCCGATCAGCCCGGGCATGCCCGTCCCGGCGGCCTGGAGGATCCGCCGGACCACGGGATAGGCCTCCGGGTGGACGCTGGACGCGTCGAGCGGGTCGTCGCCGCCCGGGATGCGCAGGAACCCCGCCGCCTGCTCGAACGCCTTCGGTCCCAGCCGCGGCACGTCCTTGAGCGCCCGGCGGCTGCGGAACGGGCCGGCCTTGTCGCGCCGGGCCACGACGGCGCCGGCCAGGCCTTCGCTGATCCCCGACACGCGGGCCAGCAACGGGACCGACGCGGTGTTCACGTCCACCCCGACCGCGTTGACGCAGTCCTCGACGACCGCGTCCAGCGACCGGGACAGCTTGATCTCGGCCAGGTCATGCTGGTACTGCCCGACCCCGATGGACTTGGGGTCGATCTTGACCAGCTCGGCCAGGGGGTCCTGCAGCCGCCGGGCGATCGAGACCGCACCGCGCAGCGACACGTCCATGCCGGGCAGCTCGCGGGAGGCGTAGGCGGACGCCGAATACACCGACGCCCCCGCCTCGGAGACCATCACCTTGGTGAGCTTCAGCTCCGGGTGCGCCTTGATCAGGTCCGCGGCCAGCCGGTCCGTCTCGCGGGAGGCCGTCCCGTTGCCGATCGCGATCAGCTCGACCTGGTGCGCCGCGGCCAGCCGGGCCAGCGTGGTGATCGACTCCGCCCACCGCGGCGAGCCGGCTCCGGACGATCCAGCACGGGCGCTGCCTCCCCGCTTCAGCTCGTGCGGGAAGATCGTCTCGGTGGCGACCGCCTTCCCCGTGCCGTCCACCACCGCGACCTTGACCCCGGTCCGGAACCCCGGGTCCAGGCCCATCGTCGGCCGCGTCCCGGCCGGCGCGGCCAGCAGCAGGTCGCGGAGGTTGGCCGCGAACACCGCCACCGCCTCGTCCTCGGCGCGCTGCCACAGCCGCATGCGCAGGTCGACCCCGAGGTGCACGGCGATCCGGGTCCGCCAGGCCCACTGCACCGTCTCCCCCAGCCAGCGGTCCCCCGGACGCCCCTGGTCGACGACGTCATAACGCCGGGCGATTTTCGTTGCGTAATCGGACGGGGCGGGAGGAGCCAGGCCGTCAGCCGGAAGCTCACCCGCATCCATGATCAGGTCGAGGATTTCTTCCTTCTCCCCGCGCATCATGGCCAGGATCCGGTGCGAGGGCAGCGCCGTGAACGGCTCCGCGAACTCGAAGTAGTCGGCGTACTTGGCGCCCGCCTCCTCCCGGCCCTCGCGGACCCGGGACACCAGCCGGCCCCGCGACCACATCTGCTCCCGCAGCTCGCCGATCAGGTCCGCGTCCTCGGCGAACCGCTCGACCAGGATGGCCCGCGCGCCGTCCAGCGCCGCGGCCACATCGGGCACGCCGCGCTCCGCAGCCACGTAGTCCGCGGCGGCCTGTTCCGGGCTGGTCTCCGGGTGGGCCAGCAGCCGGTCGGCGAGCGGTTCCAGGCCGGCCTCTCGGGCGATCTGGGCCTTGGTCCGGCGCTTCGGCTTGTAGGGCAGGTAGATGTCTTCCAGCCGGGCCTTGGAGTCGGCGGCCATGATCCGCGCGGTGAGCTCGTCGTCGAGCTTGCCCTGGGCCCGCACCGACTCCAGGATGGCCGTCCGCCGCTCCTCCAGCTCGCGCAGGTAGCGCAGCCGCTCCTCGAGCGTGCGCAGCTGCGCGTCGTCCAGGGCGCCGGTCGCCTCCTTGCGGTAGCGGGCGATGAACGGCACCGTGGCCCCGCCGTCGAGCAGCTCGACCGCCGCGCTGACCTGCCCCTCGCGCACCCCCAGTTCCCCGGCGATCCGGCGCTGGACTCCGGCGGCAGGCAGCTGGGGAACGTCGGGGGCGGTGGTGGTCACGAGGGGCTCTGCCTTCCAGGTCGGGAGTGCGCACCATATGGTAGGTCCCACCGGCTGGCTACCACGGGAGATAGCGATGGCACGGACGCCGCAGGAAGTCTTCGCCCACCACGTCGAGGCCCTCGGGGCCGGCGATCTGGACGAGATCGTGGCCGACTACGCCGAGGACGCGGTGTTCATCTGGCCCGCGGGCGTGCTGCGGGGCCTGGGCGGGATCCGGACCGCGTTCACCCAGCTGCTCTCCGACGTGCCTGACGCCGACTGGACCCTGAAGACCCAGATCTACGAGGGTGACGTGCTGCTCCTGGAGTGGGCCGCGGACGCCGGCGCCACGTACGCCGACGCGGCATCGACACGTTCCTGTTCCGCGACGGCCTGATCCAGGTCCAGACGGTCCGCTACACGCTCCAGCACCGCAGCTGACCGGCCCGCAGGCGGCCGGCGCGGACCGGCGCCCGCCGTTTGGCCGGGCCAGGCGGGGGCAACTGGGACCCGATGATAGACACCGCAACCCGGGCAGGCCGGGCATGACGTCGAGCGCCGGGCAGGCCCGCGCGGACCGGCAGGCCGAGTCCCGGCAGGACACCACCCGCACGGTGCTGATCGCCGGCGGCGCCAACATCATCGTCATGCTGGCCAAGCTGGTGGCCGGGATCCTCACCGGCTCCAGCGCCATGCTGGCCGAGGCGGCCCACTCCTTCGCGGACACCCTCAACCAGGTGTTCCTGTTCACCTCGGTGCGCCAGGGCCAGCGCCCGGCCGACGAGGATCACCCGTTCGGGTACGGGCAGGAGCGGTACTTCTGGTCGCTGCTCGCCGCGTTCGGGATCTTCATCGCGGGCGCGGGGTTCTCGATCTTCGAGGGCATCCTCTCGCTGAACAGCCCGACCAACGATTTCCTGATCGCCTATGTGGTGCTGGGCGTCTGCGCCATCGCCGAGGGCACCTCGTTCATCCGGGCCTACGGCCAGCTGCGCGGTGAGGCCCATCGCAGCCACACGCACACGCTGGAGCACGTCAAGACCAGCCGGGACACCACGGTCAAGGCGGCGCTGTTCGAGGACACCGCCGCGGTCATCGGGCTCGCCCTGGCCGCTGGCGGCCTGCTGCTGGAGCAGATCACCGGCTCCCCGGTCTATGACGGGGGCGCCTCGATCGCGATCGGGGTGCTGCTGATCGTGGTGGCCTTCCGGCTCGGCATGGACAGCCGGGAGCTGCTGATCGGCCGGTCGGCCGACCCCAGGGTGCTCGACGTGATCCGCGAGGAGATCGGGAAGACGCCCGGCGTGGACCAGTTGCTGCACCTGCAGACCATGCATGTGGGCCCGGACAGCCTGATCGTCGCGGCCCGCGTGGCGCTGAACGACGACTCCAGCGCGGGCCAGGTGGAAGACCTGGCCGACGACATCGACCACCGGCTGTCCGAGCGGCTGCCCGTGACGCCGTACGTGTTCATCGATCCCACCCAGACCGCGGCAGACGCGGACGGCAGCAGCCCCGACCGCCAGGCTGCCGACCACCGGGCCGCCGGCCACCGGGCCGCCGACCACCGGCCCGCCGACCACCGGGCCGCCGACCACCGGGACAGCGAGCGGCCCCGGAGGTGACCGGACACTAGGCCTCGGCGGGCTGGACGCGCGGCTCCGCGGGGGAGGTCAGCGTGGTCAGCAGGTGGCCGAAGCCATGCGGCGCCCGCGCGCGGCGCCGGGCCGACGTGACCACGCTCAGCGCGGTGGTCCGCAGCACCCGGCGGCCCGCGGCAGCGAGCGCGTTGACGAGCGCGTGGTCCTCAGCGGTCCGGGCCGGGCCGAAACCGCCCGCGGCCAGGTAGGCCGCCGCGCTGAAGCCCAGGTTGGCCCCGTGCACGTGCGGGTGGCTCGGGCCGCCTGTCTGGTAGAGCTGCTGGAACAGCGGCGGCACCCCGGCCGGGTGCTGCCGCCAGTCGGTGACCGTGATCGTGCCCACGACCGCGTCCCAGCCGCCCTCGGCGTAGCGGAGCTGGCGGGCCAGCCAGCACGGCGGCACCAGCGTGTCCGCGTCCGTCGTGGCCAGCCAGACCGACGACGGATGGAGCGGCCCGGTCCGGCGGAGCACCTCGGCGACCCCGGCGGCGCGCGCGGCGCCCACGTTCCGCGCCCCGATGCTCAGCACCGCCGCTCCCCCGGCCCGGGCCAGCGCGGCGGTCCGGTCGGTGCACGCATCCGCCACCACGACCACGTGGACCGGGACGCCGGCCAGCGGCGCGGCGGCCAGCCGGACCGCTTCCAGGCAGGAGGGCAGCAGGTCCTCCTCGTCGTGCGCCGGGATGACCACGCCGACCGCGGCGATCACACCGTGGTCCTCACGACCGGTCTCCTCATACCAGGCCCTCGGCCTGGGCCACCGAGACCAGCTCCCGTCCGGCCCGCTGGTACACCCCGGCGGTGAAATCCGCCTCGGTGTGCCCGACCCGGCGGGCCAGGTCGCGGCGGGCGGCCAGCACCTGGTGCACCTCGTCGCCGCCCCGGGGGTAGTCGGCGACCGGGTGCCGCCAGTGCACGGCGAGCAGGGAGCCGCCGGGCCGCAGCGACGCGACGCCGCGGTCCAGGACCCGGTCCAGCTCGCCGCCGGCGAAGTAGTAGAGCACCTCGGAGAACACGATGAGGTCGAACCGGCCGGGCGGCCAGTCGCCCGGGATCGCACCGCGGCGCACCCGCACGTTCGGCAGCGCCGCCGTCCTCGCGGCGGCCGCCCGGACCGCGGCGCCGGAGGAGTCCCAGGCCAGCACCTGGCCGCAGCGTGCGGCCAGCATCCCGGTCAGCACCCCCACCGAGCAGCCCGGCTCGAACGCGTCCTCGTAGTGCGGGTCGGGCAGCAGCGCCAGCGTGAGCGCGTACTTGCGCTGCTCGTACCACCGGCTGGCCAGCCCCCACGGGTCGGGCGCGGCCGCGTACATCTGGTCGAAGTACCCCGTGTCCAGGCTCATCGGCCCGCCGCCCGGAGCAGGACCTCGTGATCGCGGGTGAAATGGGCCACCGTATCCGGGGTCAGGACCGGGCCGGCGCCGGAACCCCGGGGCTCCAGCTGGCTGGTGAAGCAGCGGATGGCGGCGCGTTTGCGGGCGGCAACCGAGGGCCGCAACGAAACGCTCACGGCCTGCTCCCACGGCACCCGGGAGTCGCCCGGACGGGCCCAGTGCCAGGTCCACACCGGATACCAGAAGGTCAGCGGGCTGGCGCGGCGGGCGGCCCGGCCGACCGCCTCGTGATCGGCGTGGACATCCCGGTCCCAGGGAGCCAGGATCGCGTCGCAGTCCGCGGCGAGATCACGGACCCGTGCGGCGAGGACGTCCTCGCGGGCCGCCACCCGGGTGTCGGGGAAGCGGAGCCGGACCACCTCGGTGCCCCGGGCGCCGAGCACCTCGAGCGCGCCGGCGGTCTCGGCGGTGCGGCGGGCGGCCAGCGCCGCCGGGTCGGGGTGGCCGGGGTGGGAAGCCTCGCCGTCGGTCACCGAGACCAGCCGGAGCCGGGTGCCTGCCGCGGCCAGCTGGGCCATCGTGCCGCCCACGCCGAGCACCTCGTCGTCAGGATGGGCGGCGAGGACCAGCACCCGCGCCCAGCCGCTGAGGTCGGCCCGCGGGAGCCGGCCAGCCCGGCCCAGGCCCGCCAGTCCGCCTCATCGGTGCCGGGCTGCTCGATCGCGTTCACCACGCGGGGCCCCGCTCCGCGACCAGCGTGCCCAGCTGGGCCAGGTCCCGTTCGGCGTGATGCTGGCGCAGGTAGACGGTCAGGTCGGCGACCCGGCGGCCGTGCGCCTCGTCGTGGCACAGCGGCCCGGCTCCCAGCGCCCGCCCGACCCGGCTGATGACCTCGGACGCCGCCGCCTCGACCTGGGCCCGGACCCGCAAGGCCCGGGCCTGCCCGGCGCCGGCCACGTCGAAGGGGTCGGCGTCGATCTCGTCCGCGGACTGGTTCAGCGCGGTCCGGGCGCTGGTCAGCGCGATGTCGACGGCGCCCAGGTGAGCCAGCGCGTGCGGGCCCACGTCCCGGCGGCGTGCCGCGCCGAGCAGCGTGTCCGCGACCGCGCGGGCCCCGCCGTACCAGCACGCCGCCACGCCCACGCCACCGTGCGCGAACCCGGGCCGCCCGGTGTACCCGCCGGGCGGCCCGACCGGCTCGCCGGGAACGTCATCGAAGTCCACGTCGAGCGTGTCGCTGCCCGCCATCCCGGTGGCCGGCCAGGTGCCCGGCACCGGCGTGAGACCCGCCGTGGCCACCGCGAACAGCCGGATTCCGTCCGGCGCGGCCGCGGTGACCAGCGCGCAGGTGCAGGCCCGCGCGCCGGAGCAGTACTGCTTGAGGCCGGTGAGCCGCCAGCCCCGGGCGGCGCGGACCGCGGTCAGGCCGCTGCCCGGGGGCTGCGCGGCCCACACTCCCCAGCGGCTGCCCGGCTCGGGCGGCGGGGCGCCCAGCTCGGCCAGGATCGCGGCCGCGTCGGCGTGCCCCTCCCCCAGCCGGACCAGGGACAGGTCCTCGGCGGCCAGGCCGGCCAGCCGGGCCCAGCGCTCCCGGGTCCGCCCGCCGCCGGGCAGCGGCAGGTCCAGCCGCCCCGCCTGCACCGCCGCGGCGAACGCGGCGGCGGTCGCACGCCACGCGGGCGGGCTGTCCATCTCCACCTCTCCCCGTGCGGTCTCGATGCTCGTCATGGTCTGCGGTGCTCCTTCTGGCGGTCACGGGGCGCCCGCCTCTACCCGTGGCCGCTGGCTTCATACCGGTTTGGCCTGGGCATTCACGGAAAGCAGCCGCGTCATGCGCCCCATCTCCCAGCTCGAGCAGGCCGCAGCCCTGGATCGCGTCGTCGCGCCGGCCCAGCGGGCCGCGCGGTGGCTGCGCCCCGGTCCGGTGCGTGACGCGCTGCATGGCGTCTGGCTGGGGCATCCGCTGCACCCGGTGCTGGCCCAGGCGCCGGTCGGGGCCTGGCTGTCCGCGGGAGTGCTGGACGCGGTGGGCGGCCCGGCGGGCGTATCGGCCGCGGCTGAGGCGGACCGGCGGCGGCTGGTCGCGTTCGGCCTGACCGCGGCCGCGGCGGCCGCGCTGGCCGGGGCGGCGGACTGGTCCGAGCAGCACGAACAGCAGATGCGGGTGGGAGTCGTGCACGCGGCGGCCACGATCACCGCGGCCGGCTTGTACGGCGCTTCGCTGCTCACCCGCAGGCCGGTGGCGAGCCGGGCGCTCCGGATGGCCGGGCTGGCCGCGGTGGCGGCAGGCGGCCTGCTCGGCGGGCACATCTCCTTCCGGCTCTCGGGCGGGGCCAATCAGGCGGAGCCCGTTCCCCACCTGGTCGAACCGGGCTGGCACGACCTGATGCCCGCGGCGGGCCTGGGCGACGGCGAGCCGGTCAGGGCGGCGCTCGGCGAGATGCCGGTGGTCGTCGTCCGGCAGGGCCGGGCCGTGCACGTGCTGGGCGGGCGGTGCAGCCACCTGTCCGGGCCGCTGTTCGAGGGTGACCTGGAAGGCGGCTGCCTGACCTGCCCGTGGCACGGCAGCGCGTTCCGGATCACCGACGGGGCGGTGGCCCGCGGGCCCGCGACCGCGCCGCAGCCGGTGTTCCGCACCCGGATCCGCGACGGCGTGATCCAGGTCTGCCTGCCCGACGCCGGCTGACCGCGCCAGGTCAGGCGGAACGGCCGTTTAATCCGCCGCCTGCGGGTAGCGCTAGGGCCAGTCCCTGACCCGGAGAAGAACCATGACCCTGCCCGCCAGCCAGCAGCGCGCGCTGGACGCCATCGACGATGTCCTGCAGTCGGCCGAGCCCCGGCTCGCCACGATGTTCGGCGTCTTCACCGACCTCACCCGGCTGGACGCGATGCCAGCCGCGGAGACCCTCGAGCCGCGCCCCTGGTGGGCCCGGCACCGGCTCGCAGGCCCGCGGTACCGGCCCGGCTGGTCCGGGCATCAGCGGCACCGGCCCGGCCAGCGGCGGCACCGGCCCGGGAGACATCCGCTGCGGGCCGGCCGCCGGCTCAGCCGGATCGTGCTGATCCCGATGCTGCTGCTCGCAGCGGTCAGCCTGGTCATCGTGAGCCTGGTCAGCAGCGGGCCAGCCGGGCGGCGCGGCTGCGGTCAGGCCGTGGCCGCGGTCATGGCCGCCCGGCTGCGCAGCGCCGTCAACGCCAGCACGGGTTCCGGGAGTACCGGGTGCCCGTCCAGCAGCGCGCAACCCGTGCTGGGCGGCCGGTAGCGCCACCCGCCGGCTTACGCCCCCCGGCCGGCCTGACCGCGGTCGGCCTGACCGCGGCCGCCCTGACCGGGCGACTGCTCATCGCGCACCGGCTCACCGCGGCGGCGGGTTCCCTCCTGGCGGCCGTCGTCGTGGTGGCTCGCGGGCAGCGGCTCATCGCGGGCCTGGTTGGTGCTGGGCTGATAGCCGGTGCCGGCCTTGAAGTCATCCTTGTCCTGCCCCGGGTCCTGCCCCGGGTCCTGGTCCGGGCGGCGGCGGTCATCCGCCGGGCTCGTGCCGCTGCTCTCAGTCCGGTCCTCGCTCATGATCGTGACTCCCTTCCGGCGCCGCGGTGTGCTGGCGCACCCGTTCCGGCACCAGGGAGGGTTGCTACCCGTCCTGGCGGCACCCTCACCCCAGGCCCGCGCCAGCAGCCCGGAAGCGCCTGGCCGGCCGCCGCAACTGCCCCGGCCGGGCACGCATGAAAGGCCCGCGGCGGGGCAGCGTAGAGCCCCACGGCCCTGTCGCCCCCGCCGGCCTCCGGCCAGCCCGGCAGCGCCTTCAGGAGGATCGGCGACGTGAAGCGCGGCGACGTGGGCGTGCCACGTACCGGCACCCCCGGCGCCCTCGGTGACCCGGATCAGCCTGGCCAGCGGCAACGGCGTGCCGGCCATCGCCGACGACGACGTGCTGCGCGAGCAGAGCGCGGACGACAGCACCTGGGACGCCGGCAGCAGCACCGGGGAACACCCGGGCCGCCAGCCCGGCAGCAGGATGACCCCGGCCCGCGGGACGGCCGGGGAGGATCCGGAGCCGCGCCATCCGACCATATGCAGCGGGCGGTCGAGGCGGCCGCCGCGATCGCCGAGGAGACCGGCGGGCTCGGCCGGCTCGGCCGGCCGATGAACCGGCGCTCCCCGTTCTTCGTCGGCATGGCCGCCGCGGCGGGCGTGGCGGTGACGTACGGGCTGTTCGAGCTGCTCATCAGGGCACGCTCGGTGCTCGTGCTCATCGGCCTGGCCCTGTTCATCGCGGCCGGGCTCGACCCGGCGGTGCAGTGGCTGACCCGCCGCCGCCTGCCCCGCTGGGCCGCGGTGATCGTGATCCTGCTCGTCGTGGCCGCCGTGGTCGCCGGATTCGTGGCCTCGGCCGTTCCGCCGCTCACCGCCCAGGTCACCGCGCTGGTCCACGAGCTGCCGCACTACATGACCACGCTCAAGGATCACAACTCCGAGCTCGGCAAGCTGAACTCACGGTTCCAGATCGAGCAGCGGCTGACCAAGCTGCTGTCCAGCAAGGGCACCGCGCTGGTCGGCGGGGTGCTGGGGGCCGGGGCCCTGGTCCTCAGCGCGGCCAGCTCGATGCTGGTCGTCATCGTGCTGGTGGTCTACTTCCTGGCCGCGATGCCCCGGATCAAGCTGTTCCTGTACCGGCTCGCGCCGCACTCCCGCCGCTCGCGGGTCATCCTGATCGGCGACGAGATCTTCGTCAAGGTCGGCGGCTACATGCTGGGCAACTTCCTGACCTCGCTGATCGCCGGGATCGGCACCTGGGCCTGGCTGCAGATCTTCGGTATCCCCTACCCGCTGCTGCTGGGCCTCCTGGTCGCCCTGCTCGACCTGATCCCGGTCATCGGGTCCACGGTCGGCGGCGCGATCGTCTCCCTGGTGGCCCTCACCGTGTCCCTCCCGGTGGCCATCGCTACCCTCGCTTTTTACATCGCGTACCGCCTAGCGGAGGATTACCTCATAGTGCCGAGAATCATGGGGCGGACGGTGGAGGTGCCCGCGGTGGTGACGGTGGTGGCGGTCCTGCTGGGCGGGGCGCTGATGGGCCTCATCGGGGCCCTGGTCGCCATCCCCGCCGCCGCGGCGATCCGCCTCCTGCTGAACGAGGTCACCTTCCGCCGGCTGGACAGCAGCTGACCGGCCCGGGCGAGCAGGGACAGGGGAACGAGCCGCAGGGCGGGGACGCTCCCCGGCTGCCGCGCTGGCTCCGCGCCCGCTGGGTACGGGCCGCCAAGCGGCCGGTCCGCCGGATCGTGATCCTGTTCATCCTGGCCCTGATCGTCGAGTACCTGGTCATCCCGGAACTGATCGGTGCCAGCAAGGACCTCTACCTGCTCGGCCGGGTGAGCATCCCCTGGATGATCGCCGGCCTGGTGCTGGAAGGCGCCTCACTGTTCTGCTATGCGCTGCTGACCCGCGATCTGCTGCCTCCCCAGGGCAGGCCGGGCCTGTCCCGGCTGTTCCGGATCGACCTGGCCGCCGCGGCGGTGGCGCACATGATCCCGGCGGGCACCATCGGCAGCGCGGGCGTCGGATTTTCCCTCTTCACCTCGGAAGGGCTGGACGGCACCGACGTCGGCGTGATGATGGCCACCAAGGGGATGGGCTCCACCGTCGTGCTGAACGTCCTGCTCTGGCTGTCCCTGGTGATCTCCATCCCGCTGTCCGGGTTCCGGCCGATCTACGCGACCGTGGCCCTCGTGGGCGCGGTGCTGCTGGCCCTGATGGCCACGCTGGTCATCGGGCTCACCCGCGGCGCCCCGCGGGCCGGGCGCATCCTGCGGGCCGTCGGCGACAAGATCCCCGGTGTCGGCGGCGCGCGCCTGGAGAACGTCGTCCTCCAGGCGGACGAGTCACTGCGCAGTCTGGCCCGCAACCGCCGCGTCATGATCGGGTCGCTGAGCTGGGCGTCGCTGAACTGGCTCCTGGATGCAGCGTCACTGTGGTGCTTCATCGCGGCGTTCGGCGCCTTCGCCAACCCGGTCGGGCTGTTCGCCGCCTA
Organism: uncultured Actinomycetes bacterium; assembly: GCA_963720645.1. GTDB lineage: Bacteria > Actinomycetota > Actinomycetes > Streptosporangiales > Streptosporangiaceae > RYN-230. The sequence goes on from CAVRFX010000009.1 coordinate 121,477, forward strand.
CGGGATCGCGAACGTGCTCGGCGCGATTCCCATCACCCCGGCCGGGCTGGGCGTCATCGATTCGGTCACCCCGGTGCTGCTGGTCAGCTTCGGCCTGACCCGCAGTGTCGCCACGCTGGGCGTGCTGGCCTGGCGGCTGGTGAACTTCTGGCTGCCCATCCCCACCGGCATCGCGTCGTACATCTCGCTCAAGGTGCCGCGCGGCTCCAACTGGGCCGCGATGCGCCGGGCGCTGGCCGACATGTTCGGCCACGGCCGGCCGGACGGCGAGGACGCCGGCCGCGGCGGGGAGGCGGGCGGCCAGGCCGGTGGGGCTGACGGCGGGAACGCTGGCGCCGGGAACACTGGCGCCGGGGCCGCTGACGGGCGGCCCGGGACCCGGGCCGCCGCGGAAGAGGACCACGCCAGCGACCGCGCCTGAGGCCACCTGGGCGCCAGGGCCCGGGCGGGCGTCAGCGCCGGGGAAGCTTGACCACCGACACGAAGAACTCGTCGATCTGCCGAACGGCCGCGATGAACTGCTCCACGTCCACCGGCTTGGTGACGTAGGCGTTCGCGTGCAGCTTGTAGCTGCGCAGGATGTCCTCCTCGGAGGAGGAGGTGGTCAGGATGACCACCGGCACGTGGGACAGCTCGGGGTCGGACTTGATCTTCTCCAGGATCTGCCGCCCGTCGTACTTGGGCAGGTTCAGGTCGAGCAGGATCAGGTCGGCGGACGGCGCGTCGGCATGCGCGCCCGCGACGGTACAGGAAGTCCAGCGCCTCTTCCCCGTCCCGGGCCACGTGCAGCCGGTTGCGGATCTTGTTGTCCTCGAAGGCTTCCCGGGTCATCAGCTCGTCGCCGGGGTCATCCTCGACCAGCAGGACTTCGATCTGTTCCAGGTCGCACATGGGGTATCCCTTCGGGCAGGGTGAGGGTGCCGATGATTTCGGGCGGGCCAGGCCGGGCAGCGGGGGCAGGGGCGGGCAGCGTGAAATAGAGGCGCGCCCCGCCCGGGTAGCTGGTGTCGAGGCAGATCTCGCCGCCGTGGTGCTCGACGATCCGCTTGCAGAGCGCGAGGCCGATCCCGGTGCCCGGGTAGGCGTCGCGTCCGTGCAGCCGCTGGAAGATGACGAAGATCTTCTCGGCGAACTCGGCGGGCGACGCCGATGCCGTTGTCGGCGACGCCGAACTGCCATCCCCCGTCCGGCTCCCCGGTCCGCCGTGATCCGGATCACCGGCGCGCGGTCCGCGGCCCGGAACTTGATGGCGTTGCCGATCAGGTTCTGCCACAGCATCGCCGAGCAGGGTCGGGTCGCCCACCACCTCCGGCAGCTGGCCGGGACGCTCGATGACCGCGCCGGTCTCCTCGATCACGGCCGACAGGGCAGTGGCCGCCGCGTCCAGGGGCTCATCCAGCGGCACCGTCACGCGGACGTCGCTGGCCCGGCCGACCCGGGAGAAGGTCAGCAGGTCGTTGATCAGGATCTGCATCCGCTTCGCGCCGTCCACCGCGAAGTCGATGTACTTGGTGGCCCCGATCGTCGAGCTTGTCGCCGTAGCGCTTCTCCAGCAGCTGGCAGAACGACGCGACCTTGCGCAGCGGTTCCTGCAGGTCGTGCGAGGCGACGTAGGCGAACTGCTCAAGCTCGGCGTTGGAGCGGCGCAGCTCGGCGGCCTGCGCGTCCAGGTCGGCGGCCTGGCGGGCCGCGACGGCCTGCGCGGCGCGGGCGTCGTCTCGAGCGCTTCGACCAGCTCGCTGCGCATCCCTCGACGTCGGCGGCGACGGCGCGCAGGTCCGCCGGGCCGGAGGGCTCGATGTGGTGGCCGAAGTCACCGCCCACCACCTGGTCGGAGGCCGCCCGCAGCCGGTGCAGCGGCCGGACGACGGCCCGCTGCGCAGCATGACCGCCAGCGCCGCCGCCGCGAGCAGGAAGACGACCAGGATGGCCACGTAGACCCAGTTCTGGACGGACGCGGACCCGGCTGCAGCGCGGCCCGGTCGCGTGGCCGCGGCCGCGGCCAGGCGGGAGTTCTGCGCGGCGAACAGCGTCCGCAGGTGGTCGAAGGACTGCTTGCTCCGGTCCAGCTGGGTCAGGTCACTGCCGCTCAGCGGGCCCGTGGCGGCCAGCTCGATCAGCGGGATCGCGTAGGAGCGCCGCCAGGCCCGCGCCGCCTGCTCGATCCGGGCCAGGTCGCCGGCCAGCGGCTGGCTTCCCGCCGATCAGCGGCGCGGAGCCGGGCCGCGGCCGCCTGGTCTCGATGGCCCGGCCCGCGGTGTACGGCTGGCAGGAACCGCGGGTCGCCGGTGATGCCGTACCCGCGCACCCCGGTTTCCTGGTCGACCAGGGCGCCCTGCAGCCGGTAGGCCTGCGCCTGGGCGGGCTGGATCGGTGCAGACCAGCTCGTTGGACGTCCGCGCGGCTGTGCCCGTCAGCGCGCGTCGATGACGCGCGGCGGCCAGCACGACCAGGACCGCGAACACGCGCGAACACCAGCCGGAACCAGCCCTGGACCGTGAGTTCCCGGAGCAGGCGCGGCCGCTGCGGCGCCCCGGATGCGCTCACTGGGCTGCCTTCCAGCCGAGGTGGACGACGGCGACGTCATCGGCCAGGCCGCCGTAGCGGGCGGCCGCGGCCTCGGTCCGTGTCCAGCAGCGCGTCCACGAACGCGGCGGCGGGCAGCGTGGCCAGGTCGCGGGCCATGGCCAGCAGCCCGTCCTCGCCGAGCCGCTCGCTGCCCGGGCCGGCCCGGCCTTCGAACAGCCCGTCGGTGAACAGCACCAGGCCCGCGCTGCGGCGGGCAGCGGCAGCTCCTCGCTCCGGCCAGGCGACGCCGGGCTGACCAGGCCGAGCGCCGGGCCCGGCCGGTCCCTCGATGAGCTCGACCCGGCCCCGGCGTGCGCAGCAGCAGCCCCGGGTGGCCGGCCCGCAGGATCCGGACGCGAGCGGCGGTCCGGGCGCGAAGACGTCAGGAGGGTGAGCGTGGCGAAAGCGTTCTCGCTCTTCCCGCTCGGCCACCAGCATCTGCTCGAGCAGCTCGATCATCGGCGGCCGCGGTCGCGCCGGCCAGCACCAGCGACCGCCAGGCGACCCGCAGGCAGACGCCGATCGCCGCCTCGGCGGCGCCGTGCCCGGAGACGTCGCCGATGACCGCGTGCACGGTGCCGTCCGGATGTCTCGACCACGTCGTAGAAGTCGCCGCCGAGCAGCGCTTGCGCCCGGCCGGGCCGGTAGCGGGCCGACCACCTCGAACGCGGCGGTGCGGACCAGCGGGGTCGGCAGCAGGCCGCGCTCCAGCCGGGCGTTCTCCTCCGCCCGCAGCGCGCTGAGCTGCAGCGCGGCCGAGGCCTGCTCGACGTGCTTGCGCTGCGGCGGCGTAGCGGATCGCGCGGCCGAACACGTCCGGGGGCCGACTGGCCCTTGATCAGGTAGTCCTGGGCGCCCGCCGCGACCGCGGCGAGCCCGGCGCTCTCCTCGGCCAGCCCGGTCAGCACCACGACCGGCGCGCCCGGGGCGGCGGCGAGCATCTGGGTGACCGCCTCCAGCCCCTGGGCGTCGGGCAGGTGCAGGTCGAGCAGGACGCACCCGGGCGTGGCACCGCCGCGCTTGAGCTGCTCCTTGGCCTCGGCCAGCGAGCGCGCCCAGGACAGCGTCGCCCGCATTCCGCTGTCGGCGAGCAGTTCCTCGACCAGCAGGACATCGCCGGCGTCGTCCTCGACCAGCAGCAGCGTCTCCGGGTCGCCCAGCCACGCCAGGCGCGCGGGGTCCGGGCTGCTGCCTTCCTGCGGGTGGCCGGCCGGGCCGCGCGGAGCCGGCACGCCGGTCTGGGTCGGCATGCTCACCGCGCGCCTGCGGGATCTAGCCTCAACCAACGCTCCTTATGACAGACCGCCAGCCCCGTACCCGAGGCTAGCGGCTTCCGCGCTCCCTGTTCCGCGACACAATAGTGTCGGGCAACAGCGGAAACTCCCGTTTCGTGCTGCACCAGTCCCGGGCCGGGGACTCAGGGGCACACAGCGCCCCCAGGATCCCGAAGGCCCGTGGCACGGGCCCAGCCGTGTCACGGACCGCGGTCCAGGTGACGTAGCTCAGCTCGCGGCGAGCCCGCCTTCCGGGGCGCCGGCGATGCGCTGCCGCAAGAACGTGAGCGCGTGGGCCAGCAGCCGGGACACGTGCATCTGCGAGATGCCCAGCGTCCGGCCGATCTCGGCCTGGGTCATGTCCCCGTAGAAGCGCATCAGCAGGATGCGCTGCTCGCGCCGCGGCAGCTCATCCCAGTGCACCGCGAGCGCCTCCATCGACAGGATGTGCTCCATCAGCGGGTCCTCGCCGCCGAGCAGGTCAGCCAGGCTGGCGGTGTCGGGCTGGCCGGACAGGGGCGCGTCGAGCGAGGCCGGTTGCAGCAGCATGTCGGCCCCGCGCGCCTCCCGCACGTCGGCTTCGGTGAGACCCAGGTCGCTGGCGAGCTCGCCGTCGCTGGGCGCATGTCCCAGCTGCTGGGTGAGTTCCCGCGCCGTCTCGCGCAGCGCCAGCAGGCGCTCCTGGACCGGCCGCTCGATGTGTACCTGCCACCGCTTGTCACGGAAGTAGCGCTTGATCTCCCCGGTGATGCACGGCTGGGCGTAGGCGGCCAGGTTCCGGCCGACCCCGGGATCGAAGTTGTTGATCGCCTTGAGCAGGCCCACGTAACCCACCTGGATCAGGTCCTCGGTCGGCTCCGGGCTCCGCCGGTAGCGGTTCGCGCAGGCCCGGACCAGGCCCCGGTACCGGGCCACCAGGACCTCACAGGCCGCCTCACGGCGCGGGCTGTCGAGGGGGTAGGACCGGATCTCCTGCAGCAGTTCCTCGTCGTCTAGCTGTTCAAGCTCGCTCGCAGCTGCGTCGGCGGGCCGGCCCATGTTCCGGGGCGGAAGCGCCGCAGCTGCCTTACCTGCGGCAAGTATTTCCATCCTGCAAGAGTCTCACGACAACCCCGCAGAACGCAAATGTTTACATGTGGAATACTCAGCCCGCCTCGGCCGCGACCTCACCGAGCCCGCGCACCAGCGCCTCACGGCCCTCCGGCGTCATGGCCTGGAGCATCTCGGCCAGGGCCGTCCGCCGCTGCTCGCGCACCCATCCGGCCAGCCGCGGGCCCGACTCGGTCAGCAGCAGCACGATCTCCCGGCGGCTCTCCTCCGCGCGGTCCCGGGTCAGCAGGCCCGCGACTTCCATCCGGTCGCACAGGCGGCTGGTGGCCGACGCGGACGCACCACCTGGGCGGCCAGCCGGTTCAGGTTGAGGCTCCCGGTCCGGTCGATGATCAGCAGCGCACGCAGCTGGGCCGGCGGAACCGACGAGCCGATCTTCTCGACGGCCCGCTCCGCCACCTCAATCAGGGCAGCGAGTCCACGCTCGGCGGTGCTCACCTCGAGCTGCCCATCCCTGGAACCCCGGTACATGTCGTATCCCATCAGGATCACCACCGGCCCAGCCCCGTGCGCCCGCCTGTGATACCGGCGGAGAGCCTATCAGCGCTGGCGCCGCTTCTGTCGGACCGTGCGCGCTCACCCCTCCCGCAGCCGCGGCAGGACCTGGCGGGCGTAGAACTCGAAGAACCCCTCGGCATCGGGACCGACCTGGCCGATGTACACCTCGTCGAAACCGGCCTCCCGGTAGGCCCGGACCCCGTCCAGGTGCACCGCGGGATCCGGGCCGCACGGAGCACTGATCATGTCTTCGGTGACCAGCCCGGCCAGCTGGCCGAAGTGCCGCGGCAGCGGCAGCAGCTGGGCAGCCTCCCCCGGGATCTCGTCGGTCGGCCACAGCCGGTGCATGGTCTTCCTGGCCTGCGCCTCGTCGTCGGCCCAGCACACCTTGAGGCCGCCCTGGACCGGCCGGTCGCCACCGCCCGACTCGCGGTACAGCCGGACGAAATCGGCGTTCGGCTGCACGCACATGTAGCCGTCCGCGATGCGCGCGGCCATGCGGATCGCCTTCTCCCCGAAGCCCGACATGTAGATCTGCGGCGGGGTGTCCGGCACGGAGTACAGGCGGGCGGTGTCCACCGTGTAGTGCTGGCCCTGATGGCTGATGAGCTGCCCGCTGAACAGGTCTCTCATCACGGACACGGCTTCCTCGAGCATGTCGAGCCGTTCCTCGGCCGACGGCCAGCGCTGCCCCAGGATGTGCTCGTTGAGATCCTCGCCCGTGCCCACGCCGAGCGTGAACCGGCCGCCGGTGAGCAGGGCGGCGGTGGCCGCGGCCTGCGCGACGACCACGGGAGGCTGGCGGAGCAGCGGGCACGTGACGGCGGTCGCGATAGGCAGCGAGGTGACCTGGGAGATAGCCCCGATCACCGACCACACGTGGCCGCTGTGCCCCTGCTCGTCGAGCCAGGGGTGGAAATGGTCGGAGATCCACAGGGCCTCGAAGCCGGCTTCCTCGGCCAGCTTCGCCTGCCGGACCAGTTCCTGGGGCGGGTGCTCTTCCGAGGACAGGAAGTAGCCGTACCGGGTGGTCATCGCCGCCATCCCTCCCGGCCCAGTTGCTCGCTGCGCCGTGCTCTTGGGAAACCATGCTCCTGGGAAAACCATGCTCCTGGGAAAACCGTGCTCTTGGCAAAACCTTGAGGCCGGCACTACCCGTGCTCCCGCGGGCTACACCATTTCCTGCCCGGCCTGCCTAGGCCGCCGCGGCCGCCCGCGCAGCTGGGCGCGGGCTGAAAACCCAGATCAGGAGGGCGGGCCAGGCAGCTCGCTGCGGCGCAAGACACTTTCAGATGGCAAGTGTTTCCTACTACAATGTTCTGTTATGGAGACACCGTCGGCGCCGGCGACGTCCCTGGTCGCTGATTCGCCCGCAGGTGATGGCGGCGTTCCCCCCGGGGAGTTCGCCGGGCAGGTGGAGGCGCTGCAGGCCGCGACCCGCGTTCTCGCCGGGGTGGCGCTGCGCAGCCTGGACGTGCTCGACGGCGTGATCACCCTGCCCCAGTTCAGGATGCTGGCCGTGCTGGCCGCACTCGGCCGGGCCCGGTCAGCGCGGGTCGCCCGGGCTCTTGGCCTGGACGCGTCCACGGTCACCCGCCTGGCCGACCGGCTGGTCGCGGCGGGGCACGTGCAGCGGGGCAGTGACCCGCGGCACCGCAGCGTGGTGACGCTGGAGCTCACGTCCAGCGGGCAGGGCCTCGTCAGCGCGGTATCCGGGTGGCGGCAGCGCGAGCTGAGCCGGATCGTCGCCGCACTCCCGCCGGCCACCCGGGCCCAGCTCACTGGCGTCCTGGGCCAGCTCGTCACGGCGGCGGGGGAAGGTTACGGCGTGACCGCCGGGCCCGTCATCCCCCTCTGAGCTGCCGCCGGGTCATCGTTTGCCCCGGGCAGGCCGGGGTAGCCGGGCGCCACGGGCGTCGAATGAGGAGAGCATGACCAGTCAGGATCTGGGCGCCGCAGCCGCCTTCCCCCCGCACGTCCTGCGTGAGTACGCGCTGGTGGCCGACGGCGAGCGGGGTGCGCTGGTCGGCCCCCGAGGCGACTTCGCCTGGCTGTGCGCGCCCCGGTGGGACTGCGACGCCGTATTCTCCTGCCTGATCGGCGGGGCCGGCGTCTACGCGGTGACCCCGGCGGAACCACGGTTCGTCTGGGGCGGGTACTACGAAGACGGCACGCTGATCTGGCGCAGCCGGTGGATCACCAGCAGCGGGTTCACGGAGTGCCGCGAGGCGCTGGCCTACCCGGGCGACCCGCACACCACGGTGGTGCTGCGCCGGGTCGTGGCCCTGGACGGCCCCGCACGGGTCACGGTGGTCCTGGACGTGCGGGCCGGCTTCGGGCGGTACCGGATGAGCCAGCTCCGGCAGGCCCATGGGGTGTGGACGGCGCGCAGCGGCCCGCTGCGGGTCCGGTGGTCCGGCGGCGCGGACGCCACGGTGCGGGCCGACGGAGCACTGGAGCTGCACCTGGCCCTGGACGCGGGCACCTACCACGACCTGGTGCTGGAGATATCGGACCACACGCTGCCGCGGGTTCCGGTCCGGGCCCCCGAGGCGTGGCAGGCCACCGGGGCGTCCTGGGCGGCGGCGGTCCCGGACCCCGGGCCGAGCCTGGCGGCCGCGGACAGCCGGCACAGCTACGCGGTGCTGGCCGGGATGACCAGCAGCAGCGGCGGCATGGTCGCAGCGGCCACCACGTCGCTGCCGGAGCGCTCCAAGGCCGGCCGGAACTACGACTACCGCTACGTCTGGATCCGGGACCAGTGCTACACCGGGCAGGCGGTGGCCGCCGACGGGCCGCACCGCCTGCTGGACGACGCGGTCTCGTTCGTGGCGGAGCGTGTCCTGGCCGACGGCCCTGACCTGAAGCCCGCCTACACCGTGGCCTGCGGGCCGGTACCCGCGGAGGAGTCGCTCCGCCACCTGTCGGGCTATCCCGGCGGCGCGGACAAGGTCGGGAACTGGGTCAACCGCCAGTTCCAGCTCGACGCGCTGGGCGAGGCGCTCCAGCTCTTCGCGGCCGCGGCGGCCCATGATCACCTGGACAGCGGGCACTGGCAGGCGGCCGAGGTCGCGGTGAAGGCCATCGAGACCCGCTGGTGTGATCCGGACGCCGGGGTATGGGAACTCGACAACCATCACTGGGCCCATTCCCGGCTCATGTGCGTGGCGGGGCTGCGGGCCATCGCCCGGGCGGGGGCGGCGCCCGGCCAGGCGGCAGCCTGGGAGACGCTGGCCGACACCATCCTGGCCGACGTGGCCGCCGACAGCCTGCACGCCAGCGGACGGTGGCAGCGCGCCCCGGACGACGATCGCGTGGACGCCGCCCTGCTGCTGGCCGCGATCCGCGGCGCCGTACCCGCGACCGACCCGCGCAGCCTGGCCACCCTCGGCGCGATCGCAGCCGACCTGTCCAGCGACGGCTATCTCTACCGGTACCGGCACGACCAGCGGCCGCTGCAGGAGGCCGAAGGCGCGTTCGTGCTCTGCGGTTTCCTGATGGCGCTGGCCACGCACCAGCTGGGCCGGACCGCGGACGCGGTCGGCTGGTTCGAGCGCAACCGCGCCGCGTGCGGGCCGCCCGCGCTGTTCACCGAGGAGTTCGACACGCACCAGCATCAGCTGCGCGGCAACCTGCCGCAGGCGTTCGTGCATGCGGTGATGTTCGAATCGTCGGCGCGGCTGGCCCGGCCCTGGGACGCAGGCTGACCCCGGCCCGCCCGCAACCGTCACCCCGGCCGGCACCGTATTCCTCCCGGAGGACGGCGTCCAGCCCTGCTGGGCACGGCCGGTGCCCCTGACCCTGGCCCCGGTCCCCGGTTCCGGCCAGGAACGCCGCTGGTCAGCGTACTCTTCATCCCGCCCCACCTGGCAGCAGGTGCCTCATAGCCGCGCGAGGGAGGCAGATCCGCGATGGCTGAACGTGACCTGGCTTATGACAACGGGGTATTGCGGATCACCCAGACCGCCGCCTCGTCCCGCCTGGCCCTCACCGGGGAGATCGATGAGGCGACGTATCCCGCCCTGGTGACCTCACTGCACGAGCTGGCCGAGGGTCAGGAGATGCTGCAGCTCGACCTGAGCGGGGTGAGCTACTGCGACCTGGCCGGCCTGCGGGCCATCGTGCGCCTGGCCGTCGACGAGGGCGCAGGCCCCGCGCGCCGCGTCCTGCTGCTCAACGTGCCGCAGTACATCCGCGTGGTCCTGGCCATCACCGGCTGGGACGCGCTCCCGGGACTAGCCCTGGAACCGTAGCCGGGGTCAGTCTGGCCAGGCTGCTCCCTGCGGTGACCGGCGCCGCAGGTCACGACGCACCTCGGCGCCGAGCCGGCGCGTCTCCCGCCGGTTGAGCATCGCCCCGGCGGCCGCCCCGGTCAGCAGTGGTCCCAGGGACACGGCGCTCCGCCCGGCCCGCGCGATGAGCCGCCGCTCCAGCTGCCTGCGCAGCGGGGAACCCACGGCCAGGACCAGTCCGCCCGGCACCAGGGCCACGCCGCGGCGGTGGGCCCAGGCCACGACGTAGGCCAGCATCCGTTCCGGGGCCGTCCCGGGAGCGCGCATCCCGTAGACCTCGTGCAGCTCGGCGACCAGCTTCAGCTCGACCCCGACGACGGCCATCGTCTCGAACGCCACCTCGACCGGGGCGGACGGCAGCGGCAGCAGCATAGACGCGCCCACCGCGGCGCCGACCGACGCGGCGGCCCGGGAGGCGCCCTGGATCAACCGATCGGCGACTTCTTCCGGGCCGAGGCCGGGAAACTGGGCGCGGAGCTTCTGCCGGTCCCGGACGGGGAGCCGCGGGGCCATCGCCAGCACCTGCGAGGTGAGCCAGCGGCCTCCGGAGGCCACGCCGGACCAGCCCGCCCGGCCGCTCCGGCGGGCGAGCCGGGACGTGGCCGCCATCACGCGGTGGCGCCGGGACAGGCTGCTGCCCTGGCTGATCTCGCCAACCAGCTCGGCTACCTCGCCCGGCAGCTCGGGCTGGCGGGCCGGTTCGGCGGCGCGCCCGCCGCCCTCGGTGGTCTTGTCCACGTCATCCAGCTACCCCCGGCCGGCCCGGCTACGCAGAAGATCACCAGGGATCTGAGCGGTCCGGATTCCGCCCGGGTCCTGCCAGCCTCGTGCAGCCTGGTCAGCAGATCCTCGTCATCCACCGCTGAACGCCGCCAGCTTGGCAGCGGTCAGCTCGACCATCGCGGCTGTGTCGCCCCGCGAACCGAGGAAGATCATCCTGGTGGCCAGAGCTTCCGCGGTCATCACCTCGAAGCTGGCGAGCAGCTCGTCGGCAGGCCGATCCCGCGCATCCGGTGGTAGCGGGCGATGCCTGCCGCCGGCCTCCACCAGTCCAAGCCGTGGACGCGATGGCCTGTCGGCCTGGTGCCAAACCCTGGGACTCCGGGGGCGTCCAGTACCTCTGTCAGAGCAACATGTCGTCGCTCTTGGGGCTGAGTGTCGCTTGCACCTTCGGGGGCTTGCGGGCATCAGCGGAAACGGGCAGGACCGTAGCGGCGTTGAGGTCCTCGACGGAGATCAATGGCGCATCCGCGGCCCGTCTTAGGTGTGGGCGGCGGGAGCGTCATTGGCTGGCTGAGGGCCGGTTCGCCCCGCAGCGATCACGGCATCGACCTGGCGGAGGAAGTCGATCAATGCGATCGCGAGGAGCACCGAACCGATGAGCGACAGGATCTCCGCCTCCGGCCGTCCGGTCTTGCGGGCGATCAAACGGGCTACCGGCTTAGCTATCTCCCTGGTCCAGCCGGTCAGGCCCACCTGGCCCATGGCCACGAAGTTCCACTTCGACATCTGAGGCGCTCCTTACCGATACCGCTTGACCACCAAACCGCCGCCAGCGACATCACGTTGCCCAGGGCCAGCCCAGGCTGCCCGCATACCGCTTGACGTTCCCTTCCTCCGGGCGCCCGGCGTTCACCGGCCGGGCACTGTTCACTGGCATTTGCCTGAGGCGGCGCTTTGCAGGGCGCTCGCCGAGCTTTTCACTTGCGTGACTGATGACGCGACCGCCGTGGCCGCGGTCAGCGGGGGCTGGCCGTGCGCGGACTTGATCGCGGTCTCCAGGCTGGACAGCGAGTTTTTCAGCGCCGTGGTCTGCGACGGGAACGCGGACTTCGCGTCGGTGGCGAACGTTTGTGCGTTGGTTTGCACTTTGCTCAGCGCAGTCTGCAGGGAGTCTAGGCCGTTCTTGGCGACGTTGACATTGCCCAGGTTGTGGACAGAGGTCTTGAGATTGGTGGCGGCGGTGCAGTAGGCCGGGGGGCTGCTGCTGCATCCGGCGGCCAGCCCGGACAAGACCAGCGCGGCGGCCGCAGGCAGCAACATGGTGCGCGTAGCCGGCCGGTAGACGGCTCTCATGCGTCCTCCAAGTCGGCGGCGTTCTGGCTTGCGGGGTGAGCTGGTCATGCCCGGGCCCGGGCGGTCAGCTGACTTCCGTGGCAGCTTCCTGGACGGCCTTGTCGACGTCCTTCGCGCTGGCGTTGATTTCCTTGGCGACGTGCTTTTCGGCTTTCAGCCCTGCCTTGTCCACCGCCTGCTGCAGCTTGCTCTCGCCGACGATGACGAGGGCGGCCTGCCCGGCGTCGATTATGTCGCCGAACTCTTTGACGTCGGAGCGGGACATGCCACGCCACAGATGGCCGCCCACCCCGCCGACGGCTGCGCCGACCACGGCGGTGCCGATGATCGCGGGCGGGAACAAGATGCCGATCAACGCGCCGACAGCAGCGCCACCCCACGCCCCATGCCGGGTGGCCATCTCATCCTTGTTGACGTGCACCTTCCCCGCGTCGTCCTTGGTGACCACCGAGGCGTCGTAGGTGCCGACCGCACCCACCGCATGCAGATCCTTGACGACGTCGTAGTCGGCTCGGGCGGCAGCCTCGCTGGGATAGGTGCCGATGTAGATGAATACTGCGTCGGGCTTCGCCATGTTGTCGCTCCTGGTTTTGGCCACACCCGGGAACACGGCGGCCAGGAACGTCAGCCGTGTCACGAAGACCAAGAAGAGCAAGCCTGGCGGCCGTCAGGTCATACAGGTCTTCTCTCTCATATGCCAGGATGCGCACCACCGTCGCGGCCGCGCCTCACTCCCTACGGGTGAGGCGCCGCCGGCCTGCGGCCGCTGACCATTGCCGGGATAAGACAGCGGCCAAGGTCACTGGTCACATTGCCCCGGCTCATCTGCGGGCGCTGACGCGTGACGTAACCGCTCCCGGCCGGGCAATCCGGACGTCACTGCCCGGCCGCCGATCGGAGGGCTTTCGGCATAGGTTGCCACCGCCCGGCTGGCGCGAAGGAGGAAGCGCCGTGCCAGATGACGACGACACGCCGCGCCGACGCCGGGTTCTAGGCAAGGGCCGGATGGAGGGATTCAGCGACGGCGTCTTCGGATTCGCTATCACGCTGCTCGTGCTGGACATCGCGCTCCGCCCGCCGGGCACACCGCTGCAGCAGGTCCTTCATGCCTGGCCCTCCTATGTGGCCTACGTCACCAGCTTCCTGACGATCGGCGGTGCGTGGCTCCTGCACACCGGATTGACCGATCAGCTTGCCCGGACTGATCGGCTCTTCCTGCGGCTCAACTTGCTCGTCCTGCTCGTGGTGGTCTTCCTGCCGTTCCCGACCCGGCTCGTCGCGGAGGCACTGCATGACAACACTGGCGAACGGGTGTACGTCACCATGTACGGGCTCACGCTCCTGGCCATCCGCCTCCTGGGGTCCGCCCTGGACTGGTACGCGCGGCGCGAGCACCTCTATTCGCCGCACCAAGACGATGAGGAGGAGGTACACACAGACCGGCGGAAACTCCTGCCTGTCGTCATCGGGTACGGGATCGCGATCATCATCGGGCTCGCCGTGCCGGTACTGGCGGTGGCGCTGTATTTCGGTCTCGCGCTGTACCTAGTGGTGCCGTTCCGGGAGGTCGCACGGCTGCTGTTCCGGCGTTCATAGCTCTGGCCAGTGAACGCCTCTTCAGTAACCCGATCAGGGCCCGGCCGCTGGCTCGGTGTGCTCGGCCCGGTAAGGTCACCGCTCCCGTCTGGCAGGAAGTGATCTCGGCCGCATGCCCCATCGGGTTCACCCACGACCCGGCATGATCGCCGGTCGCACGCCGGCAACGCCCGAAACGGCTCATCTGGGTTCGCTTCTCGGCCTGGCCGTATCGAGTCCTCGCGCACCGAGTCGGCAGGGAGGATGTGGATAGTGCGGGCGGCCCGCCGGTCGCGCGGGTCAGGGCGCCTGGCCAGCAGGCCTGCGTCCTCCGGCCGCCACACCACCCGCGAGAGCATGGTCGGGTTCATGCCTTCCTCACGGGCCAGCCAGGACAGGCCCACGGGTCCGTTGCGGGCCGTGGTCGCGAGCACGGTGGCCTCGGTCAGGGTCAGCTCGGCACCGATCCGGGTCGGTGCCGATCCGCCGGGCGAGCCGTCCGACCGCCGTGCGCAGCCGCGCGGCCGTCTCCGTCCTGGCCAGCGCCTCGGCGTCACCGGGGGCGGGCCCTCCGGGACCACCGGACCCCGGGGGTGCGGCAGTACCGGAGGCCAGCGCCCCGGCCTCGCCGGGAGCCAGCGCCCCGGCCTGGCCAGGAGCCAGCGCCCCGGCCTCGCCGGAGGCCAGCGCCCCGGCCTCGCCGGGGGCCCCGGCCTGGCCAGCGGCACCTGTCACGGGCGGCAACCCCTCGTCCGTAATTACTTGCTAGACAGCAAAGACATTACCGGGTGGCCGCCCCGGCGGGTCGGCCCCGGGGTGTGACCTGGTGCTGCGCGGGCATGGCAGGAGCGGGTAGCAGGGAGGTGGCCAGTGCCCGGGAAGCTCACGCCGTACCAGCGCAAGCGCGATTTCACGCGCACGCCCGAGCCTTCCGGCGAGCGCGACGGGAAGGCCGGCACCGGCGGGCGCCGGTTCGTCGTGCAACGGCACCGGGCGCGGCGGCTGCACTACGACCTCCGCTTCGAGATCGACGGCGTGCTGGTCAGCTGGGCGGTCCCGCGGGGTCCCACCCTGGACCCGGACGTGAAGCGCACCGCGGTGCACGTCGAGGATCATCCCATCGAATACCTCGACTTCGAGGGGGTGATCCCGCGCGGCGAGTACGGGGCGGGTGACGTGATCGTGTGGGACCGCGGCACCTGGGAGCCGCACGCCACCGACGACCCGGCCGCCGCCGTGGCCGCCGGCGAGCTGCACGTGGACGTGCACGGCGGCAAGCTGCGCGGCCGGCTCGATCCTGATCCGCCGCGGCCCGCGGGACGCGGCGGGCTCCTCGGAGCAATGGCTGCTCGTGCACAAGCACGACGAGTACGCCGTCCCGGGCTGGGATCCCGAGGAGCATCCGGCGTCGGTGCTCAGCGGCCGCACCAACGACGAGGTCAAGGCCGATCCGGAGCGGATGTGGCGGCCGGACCTGCCCGCGGCGTCCGCGTCGGTCCGGCTGCGCCCCGCAGCCCCGGCACCAGCCGCGACCGGGCCAGCCGCGACCGGGCCAGCCGCCGGGAGCCAGCGGCCAGCGGACCCGGTCCGGGTGAGCTGGCCGCACTGGATGCGCTCGGCGACGGCGGTACCTGGGAGGTGTTCGGCCGCGAGCTCCGGCTGACCAACCTCGGCAAGGAACTCTTCCCGGGCCGTCCCGGCGAGCCCGCGGTGACCAAGCGCGAGCTGATCCGGTACGCGGCGCAGATCGGCCCGGTCGTGCTGCCCTACCTGGCCGGCCGCCCGCTCAACATGCACCGTTTCCCGGGCGGCGCCCAGGCCGCCGGGTTCTGGCACAAGCAGCTGCCCGACCATGCCCCGGACTGGCTGCCGCGCTGGCACGATCCCGGCGCCGAACCCGGCAAGACCACCACCTACCTGGTCGCCGACGAGCCGGCCGCACTCGTGTGGGCGGCCAACTTCGGCGCGCTGGAGTGGCACGCCTGGACCGCCCGGGCCGACCAGCCGGACCGGCCCAGCTACGCGCTCATCGACATCGACCCCGGGCCGGCCACGTCCTGGGACGAGGTGCTGGTGCTGGCCAGGCTGCACCGCACCGCCCTGGAGCATCTGGGCGTGCGGGGCCAGCCCAAGCTCACCGGCAGGCGCGGCATCCAGATCTGGATTCCCGTCGCCCCCGGGCCCGGTTTCAGCGAGACCCGGGCCTGGGTGGAGCAGCTGTCCCGGGCCATCGGGGCGGTCGTGCCCGGGCTGGTGAGCTGGAAGTGGGACGTGCATGACCGGGGCGGCCTGGCCCGCCTCGACTACACGCAGAACGCCAGCAACAAGACCCTGGTCGCGCCCTACAGCCCGCGCGCCGCCGCCGGGGCACCGGTGTCCACTCCGCTGGAGTGGGACGAGCTGGACGACCCGGCGCCACGGCCCGACGCGTTCACGATCCGGGACATCCCGGCGCGGGTGGCCCGGATCGGCGACCCGTTCACCACGGTGCTGCCCCCCGGCCAGGTGCTTCCCCCGATCGTCTAGGCGGGCCGCCCCGGCTGGCCTGCCGGGGCGGCCCGCTCCGGACCGTGCTGACCCTGGTGCTCCTCCCGATCACCTGGTCACGGTGAACCCGCCCCGCAGGGGCAGCCCGGCCAGGGCTGACGAGTCACCCAGGTAGACACCGAACTGCCCGGCCGGCACTACCCATCCGTTCGCGGCGCTATTCCAGTAGGACAGGTCGTGGCCGGTCAGGCTGAAACGCACGGTGGCGGACTGGCCGGGCCGGAGGGTGACCTTCTGGAAGCCCTTCAGCTGCCGGGGGGGCTCCGTGGCGGACGAGGGATCGCTCAGGTAGAGCTGGGCGACATCGGACCCGGTCACCTGGCCGGTGTTGGTGATGGTCGCGGAGACCGTCACCTGCCGGCGCGCCTGGCCGTTGCACCCGCAGCTGGTCGGGCCGGGGCCGGACGTACTGCGGACCTGCTGCGGCGTGACCCGCAGGCCGCTGAACCTGAAGCTGGTGTAGGACAGCCCGTAGCCGAACGGGAACATGGGCGTCTCGTGGTGCGCGTCGTAGTAGCGGTACCCGACGTCAATCCCCTCGGAGTAGAGCACCTTGCCGTTCACCCCGGGGAACTGGGCCGGGGTGGACGCGGGGACCTGCGACAGGTCCGCGGGGAAGGTGACCGGCAGGTGCCCGGAGGGTCGGTCTGGCCGAAGAGCACCGACGCGAGCGCGGTGCCGTTGCTCTCCCCCGGGTACCAGGCGTCCACGACGGAGGCCACCTGGCTGAGCCAGGGCATGGCCACCGGGGCGCCCGCGTCGACGACCACCACCGTGTGCGGGTTGGCCGCAGCCACCGCGGAGACCAGCTCGTTCTGCGCGGAGGGCAGGTTCAGGCTGGGCCGGTCGGCGGCCTCGGTCTCGGTGTCGTCGGAGACCACGACGACCGCGGTGGCCGCCGACTTGGCCGCGGCGACCGCCTGGCTGATGCCGGGCGCCAGGTCCGATGGCGTGGCCCAGCTCAGGTTGGCTGACTCGCCGCCGCCCGACAGCTGCAGCGTATAGGTCTGCCCGGCCACCAGGTGCACGCCCACCGAGTACGTGACACCGGCGGGGTGCCCGGATTGGCCAGGAGTTCCTTGCCGTCCAGGGACAGGTCCACCGAGGGAGTAGCAGCCGCACGGATTCTCGAAGGCCAGCACGTAGGTGCCGGTCTCCGGCGCGGTGAGCGTGCCGGTGTAGCTCCCGCCGAAGCCGGTGGGCGCGTAGGCCGGGCTGAGCGCCGAGCCGGGGATGGGCGTCAGCGACGTGTCGGTCGGCAGGCCCTGCGTATACGTGACGCTGGTGCCGGTCCCGGCCGCGGCCTGGATGCCCTGCAGCGGGGTGACGTGGAACGGCGCGGTCACGTACGCGCTGCCGCCGCCGGTGTAGTCCGGCTGGGCCGACGCGGCCGGGCCGATCACCGCCACCGATCCGCCGCCGGCCGCCTTCAGGGGCAGCGTGCCGCCACTGTCCTTGAGCAGCACCGTGCCCGCCTCGGCCACGGCGGCCGAGGTGGCCTGGTGCGCGGGGGTGGTGACGGTCGCGCTGGTCGACCCGGTGGGCGGGTCGTTGAACTCGTTGAAGCGGAACAGCTCGGTCAGGATGCGGGACACCATCCCGTTCAGCGTGGCCATGCTGACCTGGCCCGCCTGCACGGCGGCCTGCAGCGCGGGCCCGTAGTAGACGGCGCTGGGCATCTCCTGGTCGTTACCGGCGTCCGCCGAGGCGACGGTGGAGTGGGTCGCGGCGTAGTCCGAGGTCACGAAGCCCGGGAAGGCCCAGCGCTGGTCAAGGACCGTGTGCAGCAGGTAGTCGTTCTGGCAGGCGTACTGGCCGTTGATGGTGGCGTAGGAGCACATCACCGAGGAAGCCCGGGCCTGCTGCGTCGCGGCCCAGAACGCGGGCAGGTAGATCTCGTGCTCGGCCCGCTGGCTGACGATGACGTCGTCGGCGGGGGTGTTCCTGTTGGTCTCCTGGTTGTACAACGCGTAGTGCTTGACCTGCGACATCTCCCCCTGGCTCTGCACCCCGTCGATGTCCGACACGGTCAGCGCGGAGTTGAGATAGGGGTCCTCGGTATAGGCCTCGAACGAGCGCCCCCAGCGCGGGTCACGGTCGATGTTCACGGTCGGGCCCAGGTTGACCATGGCCCCCTTGCCGCGCTCCTCCGACCCGACGACCTGGCCGTACTGGGCCGCCAGGCCCCGATCCCAGGTGGCGGCCAGCGAGACAGCGGACGGCAGCTGGGTGACCCCGGTAAGGCCGTCGCCCACCCCGACCGGGCCGTCCTCTTCGCCCATGGCCGGGATGCACAGGCTCGGGATCGCGGAGATGTAGAAGACGTACGGCTCGCTGGTGCCGGCCCCGGTGACCATGTTGATCTTGTCGGCCAGGGTCATCCTGGCCAGCAGCATCCGGAGCCAAGAGTTCCGCCGGGCAATAATTTGTAAAGGCGGCGATCCGCGTGCGCCGGGCCGCCGCACGCCCCGGGCCGCGCCCGGCAATTGACCCAGGCCACGCTGGGGAACGGCGACGATAAGACCGTTATTTAACGAAGCCCGGCGAACAGATCGTTCTCGGGCACCGGGGTCCCGGTCGTGTCCAGCACCCGGATGAAGCTCTCCTCGCCGAACACCCGCTCGCCGAGCTCAGGCGGGATCTTGCTGAACCACGACTCGCTGATCTGGCTGTCGTGCGCCATCAGCGCCGCCTGCTTGCGGGCCAGCACCGGGCGGATGCCGATGGTGGTCGTGATGCGCCGCTCGGCCGTCTCCATCTGCCGCTGCGTCTCGGGCGGGATGCTCCCCGCGTCCGGCACGTCCGCGCCGGCGTCCTTCAGCGCCGCCCACAGTTCGCGCCACTTGCTGATCGGCATCGCGGTCAGGTACAGCTTGGCCGGGATGCCGGTGCGCTCGGCGGCCTCGATCGCGGCCCGGCTGGCGTGCACGTGGTCGGGGTGCTGGTAACCGCCATCCGGGTCGTACGTGACCACGACCTGGGGCCGGTACCGCTCGATCAGGCCGCCGATCCGGCCCGCGACCACGTCCAGCGGGACGTTGCAGAACGCATCAGGCCGGCTCTTGTAGTCCCACTCCACCATCCCCGAGTCGTGGTAGCCGAGCAGCTCGAGGTCGGTGACCCCCAGGTGCTTGGCGGATTCCCTGAGCTCAGCCAGCCTGATCTCGGCCACTTCCAGCTCGTCATGGCCGTCGTTGCCGGGCTTGACGCCGCCAGGTGAGTCCCCGAACTCGCCGTTGGTGCAGGTGACCACGACCGTGCGGACGCCCTCGGCACCGTAGCGGGCGAGCACTCCCCGGTACTCGAGGCCTCGTCGTCGGGATGTGCATGCACTGCCATCAGGGTCAGGTTGTCCGCCATGACACCAGCCTGCCCGACCGGGGCGCGTCCCGGCCGGCCGGCCCGCCCTTTCAGCCCGCCGCGTAACCGGCGGGCCCGGCGGTCTTAACCCGGTTCGTGACGGCGGCCCCGGCTGGCGCCGCTATCGTTGGTGGGCCGATCCGCGCGGCAGCCGTCCGCGGGACCCCAGCGGGAAGGCTGGTCCATGAGCCACGGCAGCATGCGCCGGACCAAGCGGCGGACCCTGATCATCGTGGTGGCCGTGATCGCGGCCGTCGTGGTGGCGACCGGGGCCGCGGGCGGTTACGTCCTGCTGACGCGCACCCAGGGCAGCCCGCAGCAGACCGCCGCCAGCTACCTGAGCGCCTGGCAGCGGGGCGACTACGCGCGCGATGGGCCGAGGTCAGCGTCAACGTGCCGCCCTCCGGCCTGGCCGGCCCGCTGCGGCAGACCGCGGCCGACCTCGGCCTGCGCCGCATTCACCTGCGGCTCGGCCAGGTCACCGGCAACGGCGGATCGGCGCAGGCGAGCTACGCGGCCACCGCGGACCTGGCCAGCGGGCACACCTGGGTCTACCCGGGCCAGCTCCGGCTGGTCAACCGGAACCGGCACTGGCGGGTGGACTGGAGCCCGGCCGCCATCTATCCCGGCCTGAAAGCGGGCGAGCGGTTCGCGCTGACCGGCCGTCTGGCCGGCCCGGGCCGCGGTGCTGGCCTCCGACGGCACCGCGCTGAGCTCCCCGGCGGCGCGCCCAGTCGGGTTCCATCGCGCTGCTAACCGGCACCGTCGTGGCCGCGACGGCGGCCCAGGCCAAGGCGCTCGGCGCCCCGTACAAGAAGGGCGACCTGATCGGCGAGGGCGGTATCGAGCAGGCGTACCAGGCTCAGCTGGCGGGCAGCCCGTCGCTGGCCATCCAGCTGGAGGGACCCGGCACGCGGGTGGACGCGACGGCGCCCGCTTCGCGGCCACGCCCGGCAAGCCGGTCGCGGACCAGCCTCGACATGCGGGCCCAGATGGCGGCGTCGGCGGCCGTGTCCGCCGCCTCGACCTCGAAGCCGATCGACCTGGTGGCCATCCAGCCGTCCACCGGCAAGGTGCTGGCCGTGGTGGAGCGCCCCGGCGGGTTCGACCGCGCGCTGGCCGGCATCTTCCCGCCCGGCTCGACGTTCAAGGTGGTCACCGCCTCGGCCCTGGCCAGGACGGGGATGCGCCCGTCCAGCACCGTGCAGTGCCCCAGCCAGGTCACGATCGGCGGGCGCACCTTCCACAACGACAACAACGAGCACCTGGGCATGACCAGCCTGCAGACGGCGTTCGCGGTGTCGTGCAACTCCACCTTCGCCATGCTGGCCTACCAGCGGCTCGGTGGCCCGGCGCTGGCGTCGATGGCCGCCACGTTCGGCTTCAACGCCACGCCCAACCTGGGCATCCCCGCCACGCTCGGGAAGTTCACCACGCCGCGCCAGCCGGTGGATGTGGCCGCTGACGCCTTCGGGCAGGGCACCGACCTGGTCAACCCGCTCAGCCAGGCCAGCGTGGCCGCGGCGATCGAGAGCGGCACCTGGCGGTCCCCGGTCCTGGTCACCAGCCCGCAGCCGCGGGCCGCCCGGTCCCACACGATCAGCCCGGCCATCCTGGGCACGCTGCGGCCCATGATGCGCGCCGTGGTCACCAGCGGCACCGCCGCCGGGGTCGGGTTCCCGGCCGGCGTCTACGGCAAGACGGGCACGGCCCAGTACGGCACCGGCGCGCACTCGCACGGCTGGTTCATCGGCTACCGCGGGGACCTGGCCTTCGCGGTGCTGGTCGAGGGGGGCGGCCTCGGGGCCGACAGCGCGGGGCCGGTCGCCAACACGTTCCTGCGCAAGCTCTGACGGGCGCTCAGCCCTTCACCGCCGGCGCGGCGAAGGTCACCGTGACCCGCTGGAAGCCCAGCGAGTGCATCATCCCGGTGAGCATGCCGGCCGTGTTCCGCTGGGCCTCGGCCAGCAGCGGGCTCTGCCGCGCGGCGGTCTGGATCTTCTGCTGGGCCAGGACGTAGACCTGCTGCTCGTTGTTCGGGTTGCTGGAGAAGAAGTTCCCGATGCGGTTCAGCAGGCCCTGCTGCTGGGCGAACACGTAGGACTGCCTGACGTTGAGCACGGCGGGCTCGAGCTGCGCCCGGGGCAGCCGGATCGTGACCGCCGTCCGGTCCGCCGAGACCTGGACGGCCGGGCTCTTCAGCTGGGAGAAGTCAACGTACGCGATCTCGCTGCCCTGGCCCACGAACAGGGTCTGGCTGCCTTCCAGGAAGCCCGGCAGCAGGTTCGCCTTCCTGGTCAGGTCGACCACCACCTGGAACGACCCGCTGGCCGCCTGGTAGCGGCTCAGCGCGGTGATCGACTTGAGCAGGACGGGGCCGCTGCGCACGGACGTGGTCTCGCCGAACGGGTTGCGCAGCCGGGGCAGCAGGTTCACGGCGGCGAGCGCGACGATCAGCACCGCGATGGCCGCGATGACGGCCGCGGCCGCTGCCAGCTTCCCGGCCAGCCCATGACCGCGCGGGGCGCGCGGCACGGCGCGCTGCTCCTGCGTCGTCTCCGCAGGCGTGGTGATGCGTGCCATGGTCCCTCCAAGCTCAGGGGGCGCCCGCCGGCGGACGGGCCGCCGCGGACCCTGCCCGCTCCCCGTACCCCAGCGTGACCGACTCATTCCGGTCCGCCCGCGGGATCGGGAACAGCAAACGGCAGCGGGGGCCTACCAGCCGTAGATGCGCGCGGGAAGCACGTGCGCCGCCATCTCGTCCGGACCAGGATAAGTGATCATCACGACCGAGTCGTCCGGGTCATGGCCCTCCAGCGCCATCACGCCGTCGCTGCTGCGGGTCTGGCGGTGCGCGGAGTGCGCCTTGAGCACCCGCTCGCAGCGCTCGAAGTCATCTTTCCCGGCCACGCTCCAGACCACGTACTGCAGGCCGACGCCGCCGAGCGGATGACCCGCGTTGGCGCCCATCGCGCGCAGGATCAGCTGCGTTCCGGCCGGGCTGACCAGCAGCGCGGCGGTCGCGCTCTGGTCCGCGACCCGCATCTCGAGGAGCTCGGTGTAGAAGCTGACCGAGCGGTCCAGCTGCTGCACGAACATGACGGCTGAGCCGATCCGTGTACCGTGCGCCATCTGGTGACCTTCCAATCCTGGTCGCTGGGGCCTGGGCCCAGTCCTGCCTGGGACTACTACCCTGCCTGGACCCGGGAGGTGACGGGTATGCCGAGCTCGACGGTGCGGCTGACCGTGCAGAGCCGGTCATGCGACCGGCGGACCGCGTCCGGCAGCAGCGCCCGGGCGGCGTCACCGCCCTCCCCGGGCGGGAACACCACCCGGAAGGTCACCGCGATGTCGGCCAGGTGATTGCCCGCCGTATCCCGGACCTTCTCCGCCCCCACCTGAACCTGGAAATCCTCCGGCTCCGCCCGCCGGGAGGTCAGGATGTCCACGTCGGTCGCGGTGCAGGCGCCGATCGCGGCGAGCAGCAGCTCCGTGGGGGTGAAGTCGGTGTCGCCGCCGGCGCCGGTGATGATCCGGCCGCCCCGGTCGTTGGCGACCGTGAACCGGCCGGGTGTGACCCGCTGGATGGATACCGCGCGGTGCGCCGAGTCAGTCGCCATGCCGTCGAACTCTGCCAGACCCTGCGCCCGGGCGGGGCGGCCCCGGGCCGGATCAGCCAGCAGCGGGCCGGTCGCGGTGCAGCCACCGGAGCAGGTCCGGCGGGGCCAGCTCGGCCGCACGCCTTTCGTAGTCAGCGAACTCCGCCGCGCTGAGCTCCTCGCGCCCGGCTCCCGACGTGCCCCGCCGGAAGAAGGCGGCGCTGCTCTTCAGGACGCCGGGCGGCCCGATGATGCGCCCGGCGCCCGCCCGCATCTCCTCGAACGTGGCCGCCCGGACCAGGCCCGGCCAGGCCGCGGGGGGCACGGTGATCCCGAGCCGGACGGCCAGGCGGCGCATCTCGCCGGCCAGTCCGGCCAACAGGTCGTCGTAGTGCGCCGAGCACGATGTTCGGCTGGCCGCGCCTGGCCCAGGCGTCGGTGAGGTGCCACATCACCCCGGGCAGCGAGTCCATCTGCTGCTGCGGCGTGGTGTCCTCGTGGATCCAGCTGGTCAGCCAGTCGTGCAGCGGCGGCCGGGGCGGCGGCGGCTCGCTGGGTTCCGGCTGGCCGGTGAGGCGCCGCAACCGCGCCCGGTCGATGTTGCTGCCCTGGTGGTAGAGGGACACGGCCATGTCGAGGGGATGCCTGGCCACCACGATGTACGTGGCGCGCGGGTCGATCGGTATCCCGTCCAGCGGTGTGTGCGACTTGATGATGCGGCGGTGCTGCTGGGCGGCGAGCCGGGCGAGCAGCTCCGCGCGCGGCACCGTCAGCCGGTCGAGCCAGGGTGACAGGTCGCCGAGCGGCTCGGGCAGCTCCGCGGTCTGGAACACCAGCAGCGCGCAGATCATCTGCATCCAGGTGGTCCCGCTCTTGGACCGGGTGCTGATCACGATGTCGCCATCGCGGAACGGGAACCCGGACCAGCGCGCGCTGTCCTCGTCGGGCGACTGGTAGCGGCGCGGTGGCATCCGCCGATCCTAGACGCGGCGGCCGGGGAACGCTGGCGGCCGGACCGGGCGGCCAGGCCGGCCGGGGCGGACCGGGCGGACCGGGCGGACCGGGCGGACCGGGCGGACCGGGGCGGACCGGGCGGATCCGGCCCGGGCCGGGCCGGGAACCCGCCAGTGTATAGTCCTTGACTTATATAAGTAAGAACTGTAATTCTCGGATGATGCAGGCCTTCGAGGTGCTCGGTGACCCGGTCCGGCGCCGGATCCTGGAACTGATCGCGGACGGCGAACTGGCCTCCGGCGGGGTGTGCGCCGTCATCCGGGCCGAGTTCGGCATCTCCCAGCCCGCCGTGTCACAGCACCTCAGGGTGCTGCGCGACAGCGGCTTCGCGACGGTCCGGGCCGAGGGCACCCGCCGGCTGTACGCGGTGAACCCGGAGCCGCTGCGCGAGGTGGATGGCTGGCTGGACCCGTTCCGGCGGTTCTGGGCACCGCATCTGGCCCCGCTGGCCACGGAACTGTCCCGGGGCCGGCGACGCCGGCTCCGGGACGGCGCGGCCGGAACACCGGGACGGGGAGAACACGGAGAACTCGAGAGGGGCTCAGCATGATCGAGGTCATCGAGCAGATAAACGCGGTGCGCCGCCGGGTCGGCCAGCGCGTGCTCGAAGCAGGCGAGGGCCGCACGGTGATCATCAGCCAGGTCTACGCCGCCCCGGTCGCCGACGTGTGGGACGCGTGCACGAACCCCGAGCGGATCCCCCGGTGGTTCGTGCCGGTCTCGGGCGACCTGCGGCTCGGCGGGCGGTACCAGATCGAGGGCAACGCGAGCGGCACCATCGAGCGCTGCGATCCCCCGGAGAGCTTCGCGGCGACCTGGGAATTCGGCGGGCAGACCAGCTGGATCGAGGTCAGGCTGGCGGCCGAGCCGGACGGCCGGACCCGGCTCGAGATCGAGCACATCGCGCCGCCGGGCGACGGCACCTGGGCCGAGTTCGGCCCGGGCGCGGTCGGCGTCGGGTGGGACATGGCGCTGATGGGCCTGGCCACCCACCTGATCTCCGGGACGGACCTGGACCCCCAGGACGGCCCGGCCTGGATGGCCTCGGCGGCAGGCCGGGAATTCATCACGCTGAGCAGCCAGTACTGGCGCGACGCCAACGTCGCGGCCGGGACGGACACGGCCACGGCCCGGGCCGCGGCCGACCGGACCACGGCCGCCTACACCGGCGCGCCCGAGAACGCCGGCCCAGGCGGCTGACCAGCACGCCGGGAGCAGGCCTGGGGCGGCTGGGTGGTCAGGCCGGGCGGGCGGGCTCGAGCACGAACACCGGGATCTCGCGGGAGGTCCGCTCCTGGTACTCGGCGTACGGCGGGTAGGCCGCCACCGCGCGCTTCCACCACTCGGCGCGCTCGTCCCCGGTCACCTCGCGGGCCACGAACTCTCCCTTGGCCGGCCCGTCCTGCAGCTCGACCTGGGGGTGGGCCCGGAAGTTGTGGTACCAGAACGGGTGCGTCGGGGCGCCGCCCTGGGAAGCCACCGCCGCGTAGCGGCCGTCGTGCTCGACCCGCATCACCGGGGTCTTGCGCAGCTTGCCGGAGCGCGCCCCGCGGTTGGTGATGATGACCACGGGCAGGCCGGTGTCACGGAGCGTCGTCCCGCGCGTGCCACCCGAGCTCTCGTACTCCTCCACCTGATCCCGGACCCAGGCCGCCGTGCTTGGCTCGTACTCACCCTCGATAGGCATAGCGTTAGTCAACACCATGAGGCCAGCGGACCTGCGCGCGCACGCCGCGATCCGGGCGGAGCTGAGCCGGCTCGCCCGGTACGACGACGAGTCGGCCGTGCACGACACCTGGATCAGGCAGCGCTACGACTGCGGCTGCTATCCCAGCCTGATGCCCGCCCGGCAGGCCACCGTCGAGACCGCCTGGCACGAGGCCGGTCACGCGGTCGCCGCGCTGGCGGTGGGAGCCCGCTTCAGCTCGGCCAGCATCCACCACAGCCCGGGCAGCGAAGGCCGGGTGCACGGCATCCGCGGCGGTGGCGAGCTGGCGTTCGTGGTGGACGCGGCCGGCCAGATCGCCCAGCGGCTCCGGGACTGGACCATGCTCGAGGACGACGACGACCTGCGCGCCTGGCTGCCCCGGTGGAAGAGCGACGGCGGCGACGCGCGGCACTTCCGCCAGGCCATCGCCGCCCGCTACGGCCGCGACGAGTTCCGCGCCTGGCGGCGCAGCGAGGAGGTGCTGCTCCCGCGGCGGCTGCAGATCCGCGAGGTGGCCCGGGCCCTGCTGGTGCACCCGCGCCCGCTGCGCTACGACGTCGTGGCGGAGATCGCGCGGCGGCACGCTGCGCCACTCAGGGCACCACGGTGACGGGCCAGCGGCTGGCCCGCACCAGGTGCACGGCCAGCGAGCCGACGAACCGGTGACCGGCCTTGGTCGAGGCGCCCACGATCACCGCGTCCGCCTGGATCTCGTCGGCCAGCCGGACGATCTCGGCGAACGGGTTGCCGTCGCGCTCGACGAAGACGATATCGATCCCGAGCCGGGCGCCCTGCTCCTCCGCGGTCTGCCGCAGTTCGGCCGCGACCGAGTCGTGCGCCTCCTGCATGCGAGGTGGCCGCGCCCGCGCCGATCCCGGCGACCGCGCTGAACGGCCGCACGTACAGGCACACCAGCCTGGCCCGCTGCCGCCGGGCCATGCCCGCCGCGTACGCGCCGGCGCGCAGCGAGGTGTCCGAGCCGTCCACGCCGACCAGCAGCACGTCCGGCCCATCCCGGTACTGATCTCTCACCCGCCCACGTTCTCACAGGCGCACGATGGGAACAGCAGGGAAGGGAGGTGACGTCATCAGCGTCGATGAGGAGCGGGACGGGGTATCGCTGACCAACCTCGGCGAGCCGCTGTTCAGCGGGGCCGGGGTCACCAAGCGTGACCTGGTGGACTACCTGGACGCGGTCCGCGGGCAGCTCATCCCGGAGCTGAGCGGCCGGCCGCTGTCGGTGGTGCGGGTGCTGCGCGGCCAGGAGCCGTTCATGCAGAAGAACGTGCCCAAGTACACCCCGCCGTGGGTGCGGACCATCCGGCTGTGGGCGGAGAGCTCGCGGCGCGAGGTGTCCTACGCGCTCTGCGACGACCGCCGCACGCTGCTGTGGTTCGCGAACCAGCGGGCCGTCGAGTATCACCCCACGCTGAGCGAGGCCGGCCAGCCGGACCGTCCCGATTACCTGGTGCTCGACATCGACCCGCCGTCCGGCGGGGAGTTCCGGCCCGCGGTCCTCGCCGCCCAGCTGGTCCGCGAGGCGCTTGCCGGCTGCGGCCTGGCGGGCGCGGTCAAGACCAGCGGGGCGAAGGGCGTGCACGTGTTCGTGCCGATCACCGGGGCCACGGCTGAGGACGCCGCCGCGGCTACCCGCGCGGTGGCGGCCCGGGCGCAGCGGCTCGACCCGGCCCTCACCACCACCGCGTTCATCCGGGCGGACCGGGACGGCAAGGTCTTCCTCGACTCGACCCGGGCCGGCGGGGCCACCGTGGTGGCGGCCTACAGCCCGCGGGTCCGGCCGGGGGTCCCGGTGTCCTTCCCGGTGCCCTGGGACGAGCTGGACCGGGTGACCCCGGCCGACTTCACGGTGCGCACCGCGGCCGGGCTGATCACGGCCGGGGCCCGCTGGGCGGGCCAGCTGCCGCCGCCGCAGCCCCTCCCCGCCGACCTGGTCGCCGAGGGCCACACGATCCCGGTGGCCCGGGTCCAGGCCATGCACGAGGGCAAGCGGCGGGCCCGGGCCCGCCGCGCCGCGGGCACGGGCCCCGCCGGCCGGGGATCGCTGGCCCGGCCGGCGGGCGCCGGCGCTAGCGGCGATGGCGCCGGGGACCGAAACGCAGCCAGCAGAACACCAGCAGCGCGATCCACAGCCACCACGCCGGGCCCGAACCACAGCCCGGCCCCGAGCCACGACCGGCGCGCAGAAGAACGCCGTGCACCAGGCCGTGCCAGGCGCTGACCGCGACCAGGATGAGCAGCACGATCGGCAGCAGCCTGGACCGGGGCCGCCCGGCCCGCGGCCGCGGCGCGGGCGCCGGGGTGCGGCCGGAGACGGGCCGGGACCGGCCGGGTCCCGAGGGGGGGCAGGTCGTCGGTGAGCCCGGCCAGGTCGGCGTGGGTCTTGGCGCTCATCGCCCGGCCGAGGCGCTCGTCGAGCTCCGCCTGGTCGAGGCGCCCGTCCCCGTAGTGCTGGGCCAGCTGGTCGGCGACCTCGGCCCGCTCGGCATCAGAAACTCGCATCGTGGCATCCGCGCGCTGGCGCGTGCCGTACCCCCGTGTCCGCAATGGCATGTGGATGCGGCCTTCCCGCTCAGCTGGCCCGGGACTGAAACAGGCCGGCCGCGATGGACTGGTCGGCGCCGTCTTCGGGAATGAGCAGCCACGCCGCCAGGTAGATGAGCACGGCGGACCCGCCGATCAGGGTCAGCGCCGCGAACAGGATGCGGATGATGTTCACGTCAACGTCGAGGTAACGGGCGATGCCGGCGGCGACTCCGCCGAGCATCCGGCCGTGCACCGGGCGGCTGAGCGTCCGGGGCGGCGCAGATTCGTAGGGTGCGGTGGTCGTAGGGTGCGTGTGAGGTCTGGTCGCCCGCCGTGGGGCTGGTCGTTGTGTTCATGGCTCCAGCCTGCGGCCGGATGCCCGGCGGCACCATCGGGAACACCCCCCAGCCGACCCTGATCCTGGCCGGCCCGGATCAGGGTCATCCCTGATAGCCGGGCGGGGACGGAGGGGCCATGATGGGGGTATGGCGGCAGGCACTGATCCCG
This sequence comes from uncultured Actinomycetes bacterium, assembly GCA_963720645.1. GTDB lineage: Bacteria > Actinomycetota > Actinomycetes > Streptosporangiales > Streptosporangiaceae > RYN-230. The sequence goes on from CAVRFX010000009.1 coordinate 150,149, forward strand.
GGCCGACCGCGCGCACCGATCCTGAGCCCGCCGGTCCGGTAGAGACGGGCCGCCGGGGACGCTGGTTCCGGCGGTCCGGCGGCCATCCCTGGCTCCGCCACCCGCCGGGCAGCGGGCCGTTGCGGCGCAGCCGCGAGAACCGGCTGGCGGGCGGGGTCGCGGCCGGGCTGGCCGCGCGCACCGGGCTGGACGTGACCGTGATCCGACCGGGTTCGTGGTCGCCACCGTGTTCGGCCTCATCGGCGCGGCCGCCTACGTGATGGCCTGGCTGCTGATGCCGGCGGACGGGGCGGAGGCCAACATCGCCGCCAAGGCCCTGACCGACCGGCGCGGCGTGGCCCTGGTCGCCGGGCTGGCGTCGCTGCTCGTGGTCGTGCTGGTCATCGCCTCAGCGCTGCAGGCGAGCTGGGTCGGCAACCTGGCCTGGCCGCTGGTCATCAGCGTCGCGGGCCTCACCCTCATCTGGCGGAACGCCCCGCCGGACGAGCAGGCCGTGCTGCGGCGCCTGGCCGATCCGCTGCTCGGCCTGGCCGAGGGCAGCGGCAGCCGCCGCCGGATCGCGGTCCGGGTGACGGTCGCCGCGGTGGCCGTGGGGTTCGGCCTGAACTGGCTGCTGACCGGGCGCACCGACCAGGGTGCCCTGCGCGAGCTCGGCGGGGTGATCCTGCTGGTGGCGGCCATCGCCATCCTGCTGGGTCCCTGGTGGGTGCGCATCGCCCGCGATCTCGTAGTCGAGCGGCAGGCCCGGATCCGGGCCGAGGAACGCACCGACATGGCCGCCCGGCTGCACGATTCGGTGCTGCAGACGCTGGCCCTGATCCAGCGCCGCGCCGAGCACCCGCAGCAGGTGATCCAGCTGGCCCGGGCGCAGGAGCGGGAGCTGCGCGCCTGGCTGTTCGACGGCCAGCTGCCCGGCTCGCTGGACGGCCAGGGCATGACGCTCGCGGCCGGGGTCCGGCTCATCCAGCAGGAGGTGGAGGCCCAGCACGAGGTCCCGGTCGAGGCCGTCACCGTCGGCGACTGCGACCTGGACGACGACCTGCGCGCGCTGCTGGCCGCGGCCCGCGAGGCGACGGTCAACGCGGTGAAGTGGTCCGGCGCGCCGGTGGTCTCGATCTTCGCCGAGGCCGAGCCGGCCGAGGTGACGCTGTTCGTCCGGGACCGGGGCCGGGGTTTCGACCCGGCGGCCGTCCCCCCGGACCGCAAGGGCGTGGCCGAATCGATCCGGGCCCGGATGGCCCGCCGGGGCGGTCACGCGACCGTGCGCACCGCCCCCGGCGAGGGCACCGAGGTCGTCGCTGACCATGCCCCGCCGCGGCGGGGAACGCCCAGCGGGGCGCCCGTGACCACCCCGTCCGCGCCCGGATCGGGCCCGGCCCGGCGGCCGCGCGTGGTCATCGTCGACGATCACGGCCTGTTCCGCTCGGGGGTCCGGTCCGAGCTGGGCGACCAGGTGGAGGTGGTGGGCGAGGCGGATGACGTGGAGCCGGCGATCGCCGTGATCTCCGCCTGCCTGCCCGACGTGGTGCTGCTCGACGTGCACCTGCCGGGCGGGGGCGGGCAGGCCGTGGTCACCGCGCTGCGGGCCGCCCAGCCCCAGGTACGCTTCCTGGCCCTGTCCGCCTCTGATGCGCCGGAAGACGTGATCGCGGTCATCCGGGCCGGGGCGCGGGGCTATGTGACGAAGACGATCTCCGGCCCGGACCTGGTGGACGCGGTGCGCCGGGTCGCCGGCGGGGACACGGTGTTCTCCCCGCGGCTGGCCGGGTTCGTGCTGGACGCGTTCGCGGCGCTGCCCGGCGACGGCCCGGGCGTCCCGACCCTCGACCCGGAACTGGATCAGCTGACCCCCCGGGAACGTGACGTGCTGCGCCTGATCGCCCGGGGCTACACGTACAAGGAGATCGCCCGCGAGCTGTACATCTCCGTGAAGACCGTGGAGAGCCACGTCTCCTCGGTGCTGCGCAAACTCCAGCTCTCCACCCGGCATCAGCTCACCCGCTGGGCTACCGAGCGGCGCCTGGCTTAGGCTGGCTGCTAGCGTTAGCGCGGTCGGCTGCGGGGTGCTACGGCCGGAGTGCGGGGGCTGGCGCGCGCCAGGGGCTCAGGCCTGGCGGGCTCATGCCTGGCGGGCCCGTGCCTGACGGGCCCGTGCCGGAAGGGCAACACGCTGGAGGCACGGGTGGCTGAGGACTTTCCCGCGGGGTTAGCTGATTCCGCCTCCCCCGGGCCCGCCGAGCCGGGGCAGATCGCCAGCTACCAGATGATCGAGGAGATCGGCCGGGGCGGGATGGCCGTGGTCTACCGGGCCCGCGACGTCCGGCTGGGCCGCTGGGTAGCGCTGAAGGTGCTGGGCGAGGACCTGGCCCGGGACGACGCGTTCCGGCGGCGCTTCATCCGGGAATCCCGGGCGGCGGCCGCCGTGGATCACCCGAACATCATCCCGATCTTCGACGCCGGCAAGGCCGGCGGCGTGCTGTTCATCGCGATGCGCTACGTCGGCGGCCAGGACGTGCACAGCCTGCTGAACCGGGCCGGCCCGCTGCCGGCCGCGCGCGCCGTCGGCATCGTGGCCCAGGTGGCGGCCGCGCTGGACGCGGCGCATGCGTGCGGGCTCGTGCACCGGGACGTGAAACCAGCCAACATGCTGCTGGGCGGCCTGGCCGAGGACGGCTCGGAGGATCACGTCTACCTGTCGGACTTCGGCATCAGCAAGACCTCGCAGGCGACCACCAACCTGACGCTGACCGGGCAGGTCCTCGGCACGCTGAACTACCTGGCCCCCGAGCAGATCGAGGGGCGGACGGTGGACGGCCGGGCGGATGCCTACTCGCTGGCCTGCGCGGCCTTCGAGATGCTGGCGGGCGCGCCGCCGTTCCGGCGGGATCAGAGCCTGGCCGTCATGTGGGCCCAGCTGTCCGCGCCCCCGCCCGCGCTGACCAGCCAGCGCCCTGACCTGCCCGCCGCCGTGGACCAGGTCATGTTCCGGGCCCTGGCCAAGGCGCCCGAGGACCGCTATCCGAGCTGCCGCGCGTTCGCCGCCGCGCTGCAGGAAGCCTGCGGGGTCAGCGCCGCGGACCTGCCGGCCCGCTCGGCCGCGCAGGCGCTCGCGGGCGCTCCCGGCTCCGGCGCGGTCAGCCCGGTCCTGGACCAGCCCGGACCGCTCGCGGCCGAGGCGGGCAGGCCGCAGACGACCCCGGTCAGCCCGGCGGCCGGATTTCCGGCCCCGCCCCGGGCCGCCCCGCCCCGGGCCGCCCCGCCCCGGGCCGCGCCACCCCGGGCCGCGCCGCCCCGGGCGGCGCCGCCCACGAGCGCCGATCCGCCGTACGTGACCCCGCGGGCCAGCGCGGATGCGTCCCGCCTGGCTGGTCCGGTCGGGCCGGATGTGTCCCGCGCGGCCCCGCCGGACGGCACGGGTGCCTCCTACGCGTATGCGCCGCGCCCCGCGGATGCGTCCCCCCTGGACCCGCCGCGCAGTGCCGCCGGTCGGTCCGGGTCCGCTCCGGGCCGGGCCGGTCCCGCCGGCCCGCCGCTGGCCGGCTGGCCGCCCCAGCCAGCCAGCCCCTCCGGGCCGTCCCGGCCGCCGCCGCCCCGCAAGCGCGGCCGCGGGCTGGCCCTGGTCGCCACCGCCGTGGTCCTGCTGGCCGTGGTGGCCGCCGGGCTGGCCTTGCTGAAGCATCGTTCCCAGCTCGGCGGCGGGACGCCGGGGGCCAGCGCGTCCAGTGGCGCCAGCACGGCCCCGGCCATCGTCTCCGCGGCCGCCAGCCCGCCCACCGTGGTCAAGCGCTACTACGCCGCCATCAGCCGCCGGGACTACGCGCGGGCCTGGAAGCTGGGCGGGGACAACACCAGGACCACCTACCCGCACTTCGTGGCGGGCTTCGACCACACCCGGCGGGATGTGGTGACCATCCTCACCTGGACCGGCGACCAGGTGACGGCGAAGATCGCGGCGTTCCAGACCGACGGGTCGGTCATGTACTTCCAGGGCGCCTACGTGGTGGGCAGCGGCGTCATCACCTCGTTCAACGTGCACCAGGCCGGCTGAGGCCGCCCCGGGCCGCGGACGTGGCCGCGGCAGCTGAGGCCGGTTCGGGCCGCGGAAGTTGTCGCGGCTCAAAAGCGTTAGGTAGGCAGGGCCCGGACTGGCACCCTGGCATACGGCCGTCCCGCCCCCTTCCGCCTCGCTCCGTTCCGCCCTGGAGAATTCCGCCGTGACACCCTCGCCCGCCGCGCAGGCGCAGGCCCAGGAGGCCCGGCGGGCCAGCGTGCCCGTGCTGCGCTACCCGGCCGAGCTCCCGGTGAGCCAGCGGAAAGACGAGATCGCCGCGGCCATCCGGGACCACCAGGTCGTGATCGTCGCCGGGGAGACCGGCTCGGGGAAGACCACGCAGCTGCCGAAGATCTGCCTCGAGCTCGGCCGCGGGGTGACCGGGCAGATCGGGCACACCCAGCCGCGCCGGATCGCCGCCCGCACGGTCGCCGAGCGGATCGCCAGCGAACTCGGCACCGAGCTCGGCACGCACAGTCGGTTACAAGGTCCGCTTCACCGACACCTCCAGCGACAGCACGCTGGTCAAGGTGATGACCGACGGCATCCTGCTCGCCGAGATGCGCCGCGACCGGCAGCTGCGCCACTACGACACGCTCATCATCGACGAGGCGCACGAGCGCAGCCTCAACATCGACTTCATCCTCGGCTACCTCAAGCGGCTGCTGCCCCGCCGCCCGGATCTCAAGGTCATCATCACCTCGGCGACCATCGACCCGCAGCGGTTCAGCGAGCATTTTGCCGGAGGCGAATCAGGCCAGCAGGGCAAGGAGTCCGGGGCGCCGGTGATCGAGGTGTCCGGGCGGACCTACCCGGTCGAGGTGCGGTACCGGCCGCTGGCCGACCCCGACGACCCGGAGGAGGAGCCGAAGGACCAGGTCCAGGGCATCCTCGACGCGGTCACCGAACTGAGCGCCGTGGGGCCGGGCGACATCCTCGTGTTCCTCAGCGGCGAGCGGGAGATCCGGGACACCGCCGACGCGCTGGACGGCCAGCCCGGCCTGGAGGTGCTGCCGCTGTACGCCCGGCTGTCCGCGGCCGAGCAGCATCGAGTGTTCGACCGGAAGCCCGGCCAGGCGACTCACTTTTCCCGGCGGGTGGTGCTGGCCACCAACGTCGCGGAGACCTCGCTGACCGTCCCGGGCATCACGCTACGTGATCGACCCCGGCACCGCGCGGATCTCCCGGTACAGCCAGCGGACCAAGGTCCAGCGGCTGCCGATCGAGCCGATCTCGCAGGCCTCGGCGAACCAGCGCAAGGGCCGGTGCGGGCGGACGTCGGACGGCGTATGCATCCGGCTGTACAGCGAGGAGGACTACAAGAGCCGCCCGGAGTTCACCGACCCGGAGATCCTGCGCACCAACCTGGCCTCGGTCATCCTGCAGATGGCCGCGCTGGACCTGGGCGACATGGCCGAGTTCCCGTTCATCGAGCCGCCCGAGTCGAGGAACATCGCGGACGGGGTACGGCTGCTGGAGGAACTCGGCGCGTTCTCCCCCGGGCACGAGCCCGGCCGGGGCCGGACCAGGCTGACCGAGACGGGCCGCAGGCTGTCCCGGCTGCCGGTGGACCCGCGGCTCGGCCGGATGATCCTGGAGGCGGGCCGCCACGGGTGCGCCCGCGAGGTGCTGATCATCACGTCGGCGCTGTCCATCGTCGACCCGCGGGAGCGGCCCGCCGACGCGCGGCAGGCCGCCGACGAGATGCACGCCAGGTTCGCCGAGCCAGGGTCAGACTTCCTGGCGTTCCTGAACCTGTGGGACTACCTGCGCGAGCGGCAGAGCCAGCTGTCCGCCTCGGCGTTCCGGCGGCTGTGCCGCCGCGAGTACCTGCACTACCTGCGGGTGCGCGAATGGCAGGACGTCTACGGCCAGCTCCGGCAGGCGGCCGCGGATCTCGGCATCCACACGGGCCGGGAGCGGCGCGGCACCGGCGGGGCGCCCGGTCCGGTACCCGCAGCGGCAAGACGGTCAGGGCCAGCGGCGCGGGGGAAGGACCCGGCCGCGGGCGGGCCGGGCCGGGCTGCCCGCGGCGCAGGCGCCAGCCCGCGACACCGAGACCGGCGGCACGTTCCCGGCCGAGTTGGCCGACCGGGTGCACATGTCCGTGCTCGCCGGGCTGCTGTCGCACATCGGCATGCAGGACACCGACGGCCGGCCGCGCGGCAAGCGGCGGCCGCTGACCGAGTTCGCCGGGGCCCGCGGCGCCCGGTTCGCCATCTTCCCGGACTCGGCGCTGGCCCGGAAGCCGCCCCCGTGGGTGGTCGCGGCGGAACTGGTGGAGACGTCCCGGCTGTGGGCCCGGGTCACCGCCCGCATCGACCCCGAATGGGCCGAGCCGCTGGCGGCGCACCTGCTCCGGCGCAGCTACAGCGAGCCGCGCTGGGACGCACGGCGGGGCGCGGCGGTGGCCACCGAGAAGGTCACCCTGTACGGGCTGCCGATCGTGGCCGCCCGCACGGTCATGTACGGCCGGATCGACCCGGCCGCGGCCCGGGACCTGTTCATCACGCACGCCCTGGTGGAGGGCGACTGGCGGACCCACCACGCGTTCTTCGCCCGCAACCAGCGGATGCTCGCCGACGCCGAGGATTCCGAACGCAAGGCCAGGCGGCGCGGCATCGTCGCCGACGACGCCGCCCTGTTCGGGTTCTACGACCAGCGGATCCCGGCTGAGGTTACCTCCGCCCGGCACTTCGACACCTGGTGGAAGAAGGCCCGCGCCAGCGACCCCGGCCTGCTGGACTTCTCCCTGGCCGACCTGATCAGGCCCGACGCCGGGGAGATCAGCGAGGACGACTACCCGGCCCGCTGGGCGGACCTGCCGGTGTCGTATGAGTTCTCGCCCGGCGAGCCGGACGACGGGGTGACCGTGGACATCCCGCTGGCCCGGCTGAACCAGGTCAGCGCGGAGGAGTTCAGCTGGCAGGTGCCCGGTCTGCGCCAGGAGATGGTGACCGAGCTGATCCGGTCGCTGCCCAAGCAGCTGCGGACCACGTTCGTCCCGGTCCCGGACACGGCCCGGGCGGTACTGCCCCGGCTCGGCCCGGCCCGCGGCGACCTGCTCGACGCGCTCGGCACCGAACTGTCCCGGCTCGGCGGCGTGCACATCCCCCGGTCCGCGTGGGATGAGTCCCGGCTGCCTGCGTACCTGCGGATCACGTTCCGCGTGGTGCAGGACGGCCGGGTGCTGGCCGCGGGCAAGGACCTGGACGTGCTGCGCCGCCAGCTGGGGCCCCGGCTGCAGGCCACGCTGAGCGAGGCGGCCGCCGGGATCACCCGGACCGGGCTGCGCACCTGGGACATCGGCACCCTGCCCCGCGTGTTCAGCCAGGGCGAGGTCCGCGCTTACCCGGCGCTGGCCGACACCGGCACCTCCGTCAACGTCCGGCTGTTCGAGACGCGGGCCCAGGCCGACGCGGCCATGCTCCGCGGCACCCGGCGCCTGCTCCTGCTCCAGGTGCCCACCGGCGCCCGGGCCGTGGCCAGCCGGCTGCCGGTCAGCGCCAAGCTGGCCATGAGCCGCCACCCGTACGCCGGCACCGGCGCGCTGCTGGAGGACTGCGCGGCGGCCGCCGCCGACCAGGTGATCACCGAGGCGGGCGGCCCCGCCTGGGACGAGGCCGGCTTCACGAGGCTGCTGGAGGCCGCGCGGGCCAACCTGGCCGCGCGGACGGCTGACGTGATCGCGCTCGCCGCCCGGGCGCTCGGCGAGGCGCACCAGGTCGAGACGAGCCTGGCCGGGACCCCCAGCCCCCCGGTCCGGGCCGCGTTCGCCGACCTGCGGGCCCAGCTGTCCGGGCTCATCTATCCCGGGTTCATCGCCGCGACCGGGGCGCGGCGGCTGCCGGACCTGATCCGCTACCTGCGGGGGATGCAGCCGGCGGCTGGAGAAGATGCCGGAGGCACTGGACCGCGACGCCGAGCGGATGGCCCTGGTGGCGCAGGTGACCGCGGACTACCAGCAGACCCTCGCCGACCTCCCGCCCGCGCGGCGGGACGATCCCGACGTCCGCGACGTGCGCTGGATGATCGAGGAACTGCGGGTCAGCCTGTTCGCGCAGACGCTGGGCACCTCCGGCCCGGTCTCCGAGCGCCGGATCGAGCGGGCCCTGGACCAGCTGCACGGCTGATCGCCGGCCCGGCAGCGGTTAATCTGCCGCCGGGGATGCGTCACTAGGGCAGCACGGCAACCAGAGGAGCTGACCACCATGCCTGACCTGCTGACCGCGGACGGCCTCGCCCGCTTCAGCACGGCCGCGGCCGCGCACGTCGGGAACGATACCGTCCCCGGCCTCGTGGCCCTGGTCGCCCGGGGTGATCAGGTGCACGCCGAGGCCCGGGGCTCGCTGTCCACCGGCGGCCCGGCGGTACGGCGTGACTCGCTGTTCCGCATCTCGTCCAACTCCAAGCCGGTGACCGGCGCGGCCACCCTGGCCCTGGTCCGGGAGGGCCTGCTGGGCCTGGACGAGCCCGTGGGGCGGCTGCTGCCGGAACTGGCCGCGCCGCGGGTGCTGCGCCGGATGGACGGGCCGCTGGACGACACCGTCCCGGCCCGGCGCCCGGTCACCGTCCGCGACCTGCTGACGTTCACGTTCGGCTTCGGCGACGCAGCCGAGATGTTCACGGCGCCGGAGCCGTGGCCGGTGGTGGCGCAGGCCGGCGCGCTGCACCTGGGCACGATCGGGCCGCCCAGCCCGGCCGAGCAGCCGGATCCGGATACCTGGATCGCGGGCCTGGAATCGCTGCCCCTGCTGGCCCAGCCGGGCGAGCGCTGCTTCTACAACACCGGTGCCTCGGTCCTCGGCGTCCTGCTCGAACGGGCCGCGGGCCAGCCGTTCGCCGACGTGCTCCGGACCCGGTTGTTCGAGCCGCTGGGCATGACCGACACCGGTTTCTGGACGGCGGACACCGCCCGGCTCTCGTCCGCGTTCCGGTCCGCGCCGGGGGGCGGCCTTGAGGTGTGGGACAAGCCCGGGGGGCTGTGGAGCGGGCCGCGGGCGTTCCCGGACGGGGCCTCCGGGCTGGTCTCCACCGCCGGCGACCTGCTGGCCTTCTCCCGGATGCTGCTCCGTGGCGGGGATCCGGTGCTGACGCCGGACCTGGTCACCGCGATGACCACGGACCAGCTCACCCCGGCCCAGAAGGCGCACGGCGGCCTCGGCCCGGATTTCTTCACCGGCGTGGGCTGGGGCTTCTGCACCTCGGTGGTCACCGCCGGGCCGCGGGCCGGCGCGTTCGGGTGGGCCGGCGGATTCGGCACCACCTGGCTGGCCGATCCGGGCCGGGACCTGACCGTCATCGTGTTGACCCAGCGCATGTTCGACACTCCCGAGCCACCGCCGGTTCACGAGGCGCTGCAGGCGGCGGCCTACGAGGCCCTGGCCTGACCCCACCCGGCAGACCGCCCGCCGGCCGTGCCCCCGGGGCCGCGGCGCCGCCCATGCAACGATGCGCGGCGCACCCGTGGTCTGTACAGGCGAAGGGGGTGCCCCATGGACGAGCGGTCAGCCGAGGAGTTCCGCGAGTACATGCACGGCCGGTGGCCGAGCATGGTCCGGCTCGCCTACGGGCTCACCGGCGATCAGGGCCACGCCGAGGACGTGGCGGCCGCGGCGTTCGCCCGCGCCTACGCCTCCTGGCCGCGCGTCACGCGCAGCGGCAACCCGGACGCCTATGTCCGCCAGATCGTGGACACGACCGGCCACCACGACGAGCGGCTGGCGCTGATCGCGGCGCTGCAGCGGCGTGGCCTCGGGCAGCCTCGCCGGTGCCTAGCGGGCCGGCCGCAGACGCGATCCCGGGGCCGCCGGGGTCCCCGGGACAGGGCCGCAAGGTCGTCATGCCAGGGCAGAAATGGCGTACTGCAGCCCGCGGGTCCCCGGTGAATACCCGCGGGCAATGACAATGCAGCAACGCCATTTTCATCGCGCGGAACTGAATACCGGTTCCGCGGGCCAGCAGTCCGGAAATGGCTCCGCGTGACCGCCCGGACGGCACCACATGTTCACGCAACGAGACCCTTCCCGCCGGGATGAGCAGGGATCTCAGCGCCTTGCCGGGCCGGGCCTGACGGCCCGGCCCGGCGGCCTGGGGGACGGCCGTTCAGGCTCCCGGGCGACCTGCTGCGATAATTTTGCAAGTAGATAATTGTCGCAATTACGATGCGAGCCATGCCCTCCCCGGCACCGTCCTCCCCCGCACCCAGTCCTGCGCCCGGCCGGTCCCGACGTCGCTGGCCCCGGCCTGCGCGCCGGAACGCGCACGACGCGGAAATCCTGCGGCTCGCCGTGCCCGCCTTCGGGGCGCTGATCGCCGAGCCGCTCTTCCTGTTCGCGGACTCGGTGATCGTCGGCCGGCTCGGCACCGCGCCGCTCGGCGGGCTGGGGATGACCAGCCAGGCCCTCACGACCCTGGTGGGCATCTCGATCTTCCTGGCCTACGGGACCACGGCGGCGGTGGCGCGGCAGATCGGCGCCGGCCACCGCGAGGCAGCCATCCGCCAGGGCATCGACGGGCTGTGGCTGGCGGGCATCATCGGCACCGTGGTGCTGGCCGGCGGCTGGCCGGTGGCGGGGGTGGTGTTCGTGCTCGACGGCGTGCTGATCGGCGCCGGGGACCAGGACTACCTGGCCCTGGCCGGCGAGGCGGCCGCCGGGGTGTTCACGGCCGGCGCGGCGCTGGTGATCGCGGAGCACGCCGGGCTGGTCGCCTTGTGGCTGGCGTTCAGCCTCTGGCTGCTGGCCCGCTTCGTGACACTCACCCTGCGGGCCCGGTCGTCGCAGTGGCTGGTCACCGGCGCGGTCCGCCGCTACCGCGCGGCGCCGCGCGGCTCCGGGCCGCGAGGTGCGCACCGTGAAGGTAATCGGGCCGCCGTATTCCGGTAAGCCTGCGCCCTTGCCCGCCTCTGGGGCAGTAAATTGCGGATACAGAAACAATTGTTAGCTAACTGACAGATCCTTTAGTTTCTGTCCTATTAACGCGGATGTTCCGGCTATTCTCGGCCACTGCCGGCCGTCATCCGCGGCTGGCACTCAACGATCAGCCGCGTACCGACCCGCCGGGGGACCATGAGCAGCGACACCAGCGCCATCGGTGAGGATCCGGCCCTGGGCGGGCACCGCCGGCCCGGCGGGACCGGCGGCCACCCAGGCTCCCGGCCTCGCGGCCCTGGCCCCCGGTCCGGCCCCGGACCGCGTCACCCATGGCCCGGCCCCCCGCAGCCCGGGGGCCGGGGTACCCGCCTCCGGCAGGCCTGCCCCTGGCGCCCCGGCACGCCCCGCCCGCGGGCTCACCGTGGTGGCTGCGGCCGGGATCGGCATCGCCATCCTGATCATGATGGCCGCGTCCCTGGTGCGCGGCGGCTGGATGCTGCCGCCCGTGGCGATGCCGGCGGCGGGCCCGCCCTGGGAGCTGCCCATCCGGCATGTGTCGGCGGACCTGGTCACGTACGGGCTGTGGCTCGCCGCCCTGCTCGGCACCGGCGGCGTGGCGGCCGGCCTGCTCGCCATCCGCCGTGGCGCCCGGGTGAGCGCCCGGGTGCTGCTCGTGGCCGGCCTGATCACCGTGGCGGTGCTGACCGTCCTGCCCCCCTCCGGTTCCACGGACGCGCTGGACTACGCGACCTACGGACGGCTGCTGGCCCTCGGCCACAGCCCGTACGTGACCACCCCCGCGCAGCTGCGCCACGTGCACGACGCGTTCGCCCGCTCCATTCCGCACGTCTGGCAGCACTTCGTCAGCGTCTACGGCCCGCTGGCCACGATGGAGCAATACGTGGCGGCCAGGCTCGGCGGCGCCTCCGCGGCCCGGATCACGTTCTGGCTCAAGCTGTGGGACTCGGCCGCGTTCGCGCTCGCCGCCCTGGTCCTGGACCGGCTGCTGCGGCGCAGCCGGCCCAGCGGCTGCGCGCCCACCTGCTCTGGACGGTCAACCCGCTGCTGCTCTGGGACCTGGTCGCGGCCGGGCACCTGGACGTGCTGGCCGTCATGGCCGGCCTGCTCGGGCTGCTGATGCTCGGGACGCAGCACGATGCGGCCCGGCCCGGCCTGGGACGGGTCGCGGCCGCAGGCGCCCTCCTCGGCATCGCCGCCGACATCAAGATCAACTATGTGCTGTTCGGGCTCGGTGCGGCCTGGGCCCTGCGCCGGTCCTGGCCGGCCATGGCCCTGGCGGGCGCGGCGGCCCTGGCGGTGCTCGTGCCCAGCTACGCCTGGTTCGGGACGCCCGCGGTCCGGGCCCTGCTCAGCCGGCGTAACCAGAGCAGCGCCGACAACTTCTACCGGGCCCTGCTCCCGCACGGCTGGCATCACGACTTCGGGATCATCGCCACCGTTCTGGTCATCGCCGTGGTGGTGCTGGCCCTGCGCCGCCTGCCGCCCGGCGCGGCCGCGCGCCCGGCCATCCGGCCCACCGTGGCCCTGTGCGCCGCCTGGCTGTTCCTGTGGCCCTACCAGCTGCCCTGGTATGACGCGATGATCATCTGCGTGCTGGTCCTTTATCCCGCCTCGCGGCTGGACTGGCTGGTGCTGGCCCGGCTGGCCGCCGGGACGATCGCCAACATGCCGGGCAACCCGTACCTGCACCGCAGCCATCTGCTGCTGGTTACCGACCACTTCCTGGTCCGGATCCTGGCCCCGGCGGTCATGCTGGCCGCGGCGGTGGCCCTGGTCGCGCTCTGCGTGACCGGGCGCTGGAAGCTGCGCGATGCTCCTGGCCTGGGGCGGGCCGGGACCTCCGGCGCGCCGTCGGACCCGGGCCTGGCTGCTGACTGACACCGGCTCACCGTGCCCGAGGTCCCGTCACGCCGGGGCCTACGGCCTCTGCCAGAGATGCCTGCGGGAAGGCAGCCTGAAAGTGAGACAGGACATGGGGCAGAGGAGACGGAGACAACCACCATGGGCCGGATGAATGAGTCACAGGGACCGGGCCAGCCGGCGCAGCAGCCGGGCCACCATCGCACGGTCGTGGTCGTGGTCGATGGTTCCCCCGGCTCGGGCGAAGCCCTCCGGCTGGGCGCCTCCCAGGCCAGGCAGCGCAACGCGCTGCTCGACATCGTCTATGTCGTGCCGGACGGCACGGACGGCCCGGCGTCGGTCATGGCCAGGGTGAAGCTCGGCGAGTTCACCCGGCGCGAGTGCCCGTACGGCACGGGCGCCCCGGTCCGCCTCAGGGTCGAGTGCGGGGAACCGCAGACCGTGCTGCTGCTGGCCGCCGCCGAAGCCGAACTCATCATCAACGGCCTGCGCAGGCCACCGGAACCAGACGAGCCGGAGGCTGCGCCCGCCGCGGCGCCCCCGCCGCGGCTGCGGCGCTGGGCCCGCACGCTGATCCCCCTGGTGTCGGCCTGACCCGTCCGGTGTCGGCCTGGCCCTCCCCTGGTGCCGGCGCTGACCCGCGCGGCCGGACGCTAAGCCCGGACGGCGCCGCGCTCCGCGAAGGCCATGCTGCGCTGCAGCGCCGCCACCCGCATCTCCTCCGCGATCTCGACCGGGCCGCCCAGCGCGGCCGCGTTGATGCCGGCCTGGGCAGCCTCCTCGACCACGCCGCCGACCGTGATGGCCAGCTCCGGGGAACGGTGGAAGACCAGCACGCCGTGGTTGGCCAGGAGCACCGCGGGCACCCCCGGGAGGACTGCGGCCCGGATGCCGGCGATCGCCGTCTCCGACCCGCGGGGCCCGTATTCCGCGACGGGGACCCCGTCCGGCAGGCCGAACATGGCCAGGGCCTCCACCCAGCAGCCGATCGGCAGGCGGGCGACCGCGTAGGCCGTCGCGTAGGGCGAGTGGGTATGCAGCACGCAGCCGACCTCAGGCTGATCCTCGTACATGGCCGTGTGCATGGCGACCACGGCGCCCTGGATGGGCGGGAGCTCCCCTTCCAGCAGCGTTCCGTCCAGCCCCACCCGCACCACCGCGCCGGCCGCATGGTTGCGCAGTGACGGGCCCGCGGTGAAGTACATCTCGGCAGCCCCGGGGACGCGCACGCTGACGTTCCCGTGCCCGTTCGCGGAAATCGCGCCGCTGGCCACCACCCGCTGGGCGGTGTCGATGACGCGGTTGACCAGATCCTTGTCCACGGTGCCCCCCTGGGCGGCCAGGCCGGGCGCCATCTGGCGACCCGGGCCGCATGCTGCGATGGGACCCACCGTAGCGCGGCGCCCCGGCCCGGGACAGCCGCCGCGGCCGGTCCGGAAAGCCCGCCCGGCGGCTGTCTTTCTGGCGGGCGGACTGGGCTGCGCTCCGCGTCGTGCCAGCGTAGCGGCATACATGACAATAGCTCATGGGTTAGTTGATTTACTCTCATTGGACGCATGAATGCTGGCCGGTGACACTAGATAACGAGGGCCCAACGAGGCCCCGCCTTGAGGAAGGAATCATGGACAGCTCAACCTCATCAGTCACCCAGCTCTGGACCACCGTCCGCGACGAGCTCCGGGACGCCCGCGCGGCCCGCGCCGCCCGCAAGGCCCTGGAGCACGACCTGGCCACCTACACCACGGAGGCCGACCTGAACGACCTGGGCGCGATCCTCGACCGGCACACCGAGGAAGAGACCGCGGACATCCGGCGCATCCTCGCCACCCGCCTCTCCGCCTGACCGGCCTGACTTCCCGCGGGGCCTGACGGCCCCGCGGGCTGACGTCAGGGCAGCTTCCACAGCTGGTTCGCGTTGCCGGTGCAGTCCCATATCTCAAGCTGGGTCCCCGGCGTGGTGGACCAGCCCGTATCGTCCAGGCACTTGCCGGACTGCGGGTTATAGAGCGAGCCATTCGACTTCGGGATGAAGACCTGAGCGGCGGTGCCGTTGCAGTCGTACAGGTCCACCGTGGTCCCGTCGGCTGTCCCGCCGCCGTTGATATCCAGGCACTTGCCCAGGACGTGCAGCGTGCTGCCCGCCTCGACCACGGTCCACTGCTGGGCCGGGGTGCCGTTGCAGGTGTAGACCTGAACCGGGTTGAAGTTCGCGGTGCTGGCGGCCCGGTCGTCAACGCACAGGCCGCCGTAGCCCACGATGGGCCCGGTGGCGCCGCTCCCGCCCCCGCCGGATCCGGTCGAGCCGCTGCCTGTCTGGTAAGCCGGCACCTCCATCGGTCACTATAAGGAAAGTTTCCTATTTGTTGCCGTGACCTTAGCCCGGCCCTTTGGGGCCGTCAATACCAATGGCGGGTACGCCTTCCTACCGTGAAACCCGGCCCGCCCGGCCCGGCCATGGCCGGGCCGGGACCAGAGCCTGGCCCGGGAACTCAGCCTGCCCGGCGGTAGGCACGGACCGCGAGCGGGACGAACACGATGAAGATCCCAGCCAGCCAGGCGATGCTCTTCCAGAGGTCGTCCGCGATCGGCCCGCCGAGGGCCATGGCCCGCATCGTGTCGACCACGTAGGTGACCGGCTGGTTGTTGGCGAAGGCCTGCAGCCAGCCCGGCATCGTCGAGATCGGCACGAACGCCGAGCTGACGAACGTGAGCGGGAACAGCCAGATCAGGCCGAACGCCTGCACCGACTCCTCATCCCCGATGGCCAGCCCGGTGAACGCCGCGATCACGCAGATCGACAAGCCGAACACGGTGGCCAGCGCGACCATGGCCACGGCCAACCCGAAACCGTTCTGGAACCGGAACCCGACGATGTAGCCCACCCCGACGATGATCAGGATGGTGACCAGCATCCGCAGCGTGTCCGCGACCAGCCGCCCGGCCAGCACCGCGGACCGGGCCATCGGCATCGACCGCAGCCGGTCGATCACGCCTTTCTGCAGCTCCTGGGCCAGCGCGATGGCGGTGCCGAAGCTGGCGAACGCCGCCGTCTGCGCGATGATCCCCGGCAGCAGGAAGTTGACGTAGGTGGTCCCCTTGACCGGGATCGCGCCGCCGAACACGTAGGCGAACAGCAGCACGAACATGACCGGCTGGATCACGGTGAACACGATGTAGGCGGGTACCCGCATCCAGACCAGCAGGCCGCGCCGGGTGATGGTGAGCGTGTCGCTGACCGCCCAGCGGGCCTGGGTGAGCAGGCTGGGCTGGCCGGTGACGGCGCCGGGGGCGGTTACTGGGGCGGCGGTCATGATGACACCTTCGCATCCTGCTTGGCCTGGTCTTTCTTGCCCTGGCGGCGGGCCCGCCGGGGTTTGCCGGACTGCTCCTCCTCAGCCGCGTGCCCGGTCAGCGCGAGGAACACGTCGTCCAGCGACGGCCGGCGCAGCGCCAGGCCCTGGGTGTGCACGCCCGCGGCGTCCAGGCTGCGCACGCCCGCGATGAGCGCATCGGACCCGCGGCCGCCAACGCCGATGCTGACGGTCCCGGTCTCCTCGTCCACGTGCGGCTCACCCTCACCGACCTTGGTGATGGCGGTGACCGCGTCGGGGATCTGGCCCCGGTCGGGCACCGAGAATTCCAGCACGTCGCCGCCGACCCGGCTCTTCAGCTCCTCGGACGTGCCGGCCGCGATGACCAGACCGTGGTCGATGACCACGATCTCGTCGGCCAGTTCGTCCGCCTCGTCCAGGTACTGGGTGGTGAGCAGCAGCGTGGTGCCGGTGGCCACCAGCGACCGGATGATGTCCCACATGCCCAGCCGGGACCGCGGGTCCAGGCCGGTGGTCGGCTCGTCCAGGAACAGCACCTGGGGCCGGCCGACCAGGCTGGCCGCCAGGTCCAGGCGGCGCTGCATGCCGCCCGAGTAGGTCTTGGCGGCCCGGTCGGCCGCGTCGACCAGGTCGAACTCGTCGAGCAGCTCCACCGCCCGGCGCTTGGCGTCGGCCTTCCGCAGGTGGTACAGCCGGCCGATCATCTCCAGGTTCTCCCGGCCGGTGAGCTCTTCCTGGATGGCCGCGGACTGGCCGGACAGGCCGATCGACCGGCGGACCGCGGCGGCCTCCCGGCATACGTCGTGGCCCTCGACCACGGCGCGCCCGCCATCGGGCTGCAACAGCGTGGTCAGGATGCGCACCGCCGTTGTCTTGCCCGCTCCGTTCGGGCCGAGCACGCCCAGCACCGTGCCGCGGGGCACGGAGAGGTCGATGCCGCGCAGCGCGTGCACATCCCCGAACGACTTGGTCAGGCCCTCCACCAGGATGGCTGGCCCCGTGCTCATCTCCGTCACCACTTCCTCCTGTACGGCCCCGGCGCGGATCTCCCGGCGTCCCGAACCTACCGGCCGCGCGGCCCTGGCCGCGAACCGATAAAAACCCGGCCCGCCTGGCATTCGGTGGGTATGACGACGCCGGCCGCCGGAACTCACCGCCGGACCGGGCACCCGCTGCCCCCGGATGCGGTCCGCGGCCCAGGCTAGGCCGGGGCGCCGACAAAATGGAGCGCCAGGCTGGCCAGGCGGCCGGGCCCGGGGATGCTCAGCGGCGTACCCAGAGCGTGACGGTGATCCCCTTGAAGTGCCGCCTGGCGGACAGCGAGAAGTGCTTCCTGAGCAGGGTGTCCTCGGCGCGTACCGGCCCAGCCGTGAGGTCCGCGAACGGGGACCGCCCGACCACCCAGATGCGCTGGCGGCCGAGCATCAGGCTCTGGACGGTGGCGATCGGCTTGTCGCGGCCCTGGAAGTTGCCGGCCGCGGCGGGCGACTCGGCCAGCGCGAAGTCGCTGACGTCCCGGTAGTCCGCCGGGTAACCGAGCCGGGCCTTGCGGAAGAAGTTGCTGAAGAACAGCACGCCGTCGCCGGGCTGCGCGTGAGCGGCCAGGTAGCGGGACGGCCCGCCGAAGTCGAACAGGCGGCTCTGCGGGGTGCGGACCCGCTGCTGCGGCCCGAGCTGGAGGACCAGGGCCGCCACGCAGACGAGCACGCCGGGAGCCCAGAGCAGCACCGGCCGGCCGGTTACCCGGGCCAGCCACCGCCCGATCCGCAGCAGCCCGGCGCCGGCCAGCAGCGCGGCCCCGGCCTCGCCGTAGAGCACGTAGCGGTCCACGTACAGCGGCCGGGCCAGCACCGATTCGAGGATCAGCAGCGCGCCGGGCACCACCAGCAGCGGCGCCGCGACCGACGGCAGGCAGACGCCGCCCTGGCTCCACCACGCGGGCTCGGGCGTGCGGCGCCCCCGCTGCAGGGGCGGGAGCACCGCGGCCACGGCGCAGCAGAGA
The DNA here is from genome assembly GCA_963720645.1 of uncultured Actinomycetes bacterium. Classification (GTDB taxonomy): domain Bacteria; phylum Actinomycetota; class Actinomycetes; order Streptosporangiales; family Streptosporangiaceae; genus RYN-230. Next base: position 168,290 of record CAVRFX010000009.1, read on the forward strand.
AGGAGCACGGCGACCACGGTCGCCGCGCCGAAGTAGTCGTGGAAGAGGATCCGCAGGCTCCCGGGGCCGGGGCGGGGGATCCAGGCGACGGCAGCGTCCTCCCGGGCACTGAGCACGGCGAGCGGCAGGACCACGATCACCGAGACCGCAGCCGTGCCGGCCCAGTGCAGCAGCACCCGCCGCCCGTAACGGGCCAGCAGCACCGTGACCGCGTGCGCCGCCACGACGAGCAGCGACAGCTCGTTCAGGTAGCCGCCGGCGACCAGCAGCACAGCGTAGGCCAGCCACCGCCCGGCGGGAACGCGCACCGCTGCGGCCCGCTCCCCCTCCGGCGTGCGGGCCCGGGCCTCGGCGGCCAGGGCGTGCAGCAGGGCCAGGGTGGAGCCGAGGACGCAGGCGAAGACCAGCGCGTAGGACCGGGCGGTCTGCGCGTAGTAGCTGATCGTGGGGGTCAGCGCGACGATCAGCCCGGCGAACAGGCCCGCCCATCCCGACCCGGTCAGCCGCCGGCCGATGATCACCGTCAGGGCCACGGCCACCACCATGGCGATCACCGACGGGATCCGCATGACCGCCGGGCTCGTGCCCACCGCCATCCAGCCGTGCATGACCAGGTAGTACAGCCCGTGGACCGCGTCCACGTGGCGGAGCAGGCGGCCCAGCTGATGCAGGCTCAGCAGCGCCGCCCACCGGGTCGCCACCTCGTCGTTGCCCATGGACGAGTCCCGGGCCAGGCCCCAGACCCCGAGCGCGGCCATGACCGCGGCCGCGAGGACGGCCGGCGCGTACCACCCCGCCGCCGCCTGCCAGCGGGGCGGCGGGTCAGCCCGCCCGGTTCCGGCCAGCCCGGCCGGGCCGTCCGGCCCGGCGGGCGGGGAGGACTGGCCGCGCTGTCCGGTGGGAACGGAGCTCACTGGCCACCGGGTGAGTCGCCGGACGACGCCGTGAAGGTCTCGCGCCACCTCTCGGGTGAGTTGAAGTCAGCCGCCGCGGCCCGGTACTCGGCCACCAGCCGCGGCCACCGGCGGCGGAGGCGGGCGTGCAGGACCGCGCTGCGCCACGCGAGCGAACGGAACAGCTTCGGGTCCCGCTGGTACCAGGCGGTGCTGGTCCCGTCCGCGGCGGACACCAGCGCGCTGTCCAGGTTGACCAGCACGAACCAGGAAGCGTCCTGGTACGGGAGGGCCATCTGCGGCCGCTTCCTGGCGCCCTCGCGTACCGGCCGCAGCTGGCGCAGGGTTCCCCGGCCGGCCTTCGTCAGCAGGTTGAGCTTGTTGGTCGGGGTGGTGGAGTCCTTCACGGCCTCCGGGGGCCGGCGCCGGGGTGGCGGGAAGCTCTCCGGGTCGGCGGCGTCCTGCGCGTCGGAGTACTCCAGCCGCAGCTCACGGAGCTGCTTCATCTTGGTCATGATGTCCCGGTGCAGGTGATCCGGCCCGGACAGCACGTCCTCGATGGCCAGCAGCCGCAGCGCCGCGGTCGAGTACTGCATCGACAGCAGGTTCTGCAGCTGGCGTTCCGCGCTCTCGTTGATCATGCTGCCGCCGTGCTCATGGTCGGAGTGCAGCAGGCCGGCGACGATCCGGTTGCGCAGGTGGTAGTAGGCCTGCCAGTCCCGGGCGTCGTTCTTGTCGTCCCAGGGAACGTGCCACGCGGCCACACCGGGCATCGACACCGTCGGGTAGCCATGCTCGCTGGCCCGGATGCCGTATTCGGCGTCATCCCACTTGATGAACACGGGCAGCGCGAGGCCGATCTCGTCGATGACCCGCGTCGGGATCAGGCACATCCACCAGCCGTTGTAGTCAGAGTCGGCGCGGCGGTGCAGCCACGGGGTGTTGCGCAGGTTGCGGCGGGCGAAGTCGTGCCGCCCCCTGGTGTTGGGCGCGATCCCCCACCACCACTTGTAGGGTGCGACCGCCTCGGCGAACGCGTGCAGCAGGGACCGGTCGTACATGCTGAACATGTGGCCGCCGACGATGGTCGGCCGCCGCGCGAGGTCCGCGAAGGTGGCCGCGCGCACGATCCCCTCCGGGTCGACCTTGATGTCGTCGTCGAGCAGCAGGACATAGTCGCTCCGGCCGGACCGCACCGTCTCGTCCATGGCGCGGGAGAAGCCGCCCGAGCCGCCGATGTTCCCCTGCTCGATCACCTGCAGCCGGTCGCCGAGCTTCTTGGACGCGTCGGCAAAGCCCGGGTGACTGCCGACCCGGTTGCTGCCCTGATCGACCACGTAGACGGTGTCGAGCAGATCCTGCAGTTCCGGCGCGTCGCCCAGCGTGCGCACCAGGTCGAGCAGGAAGTCCGGGCGGTTGAAGGTGGTTATCCCGATGCTGAGCCGGCCCGCCGGGGCGGGCTCGGCCAGCCCCAGCCACTCCGCCTCGATCAGCGTGGTGCCGCGCGGGCCGGCCACGATGTCGAACCAGTACCAGCCGCCGTCGATGAACGGGGTGAGCGGCAGCGTCCGCTCGATCGTCTCCGGCTCGTCGGATCCGACGCTGATCGTCTCCACCGGGTGGCTGAAGCCCCGGGCCGTGGACCGGTACAGGATGACGGTGGACTCGCCGGCCAGCCGGATGCGCAGGGTCACCGAGTCGACGGTGGTCCAGCGGCGCCAGTAGCTCGCCGGGAACGCGTTGAAGTAGGTGGCGAACGAAACCCGGCGCCCCTCGCTGATCACGGCGCTGCGGCGCGGGCCCGCATCCTCGGCCAGGTACGCGGGCACATCGGTGCCGAAGCGGATGATCGACTGCGCCTCGCCGACGGCGGCGTTGGCGACCGGCACGCTGCCCGCGTTGACCGCCTTCCGGCCGGTCAGGGCCTCGGTGGCCATCTCCGCGGCCAGTTCCGCGGCGCCCCGGTCCATGTGGGTCTCGACGTACAGCGGCACCACGTCCAGGTCGGCACCGGGGAACACGACCCGCTGCAGGACCCGGAGGCTGCGCGCCGGGGTGGCCTCCGCCGTCATTCGGCCGCCCCCGGCCCGGTGAGCGGCGCGCCGCCGGTGAAGAACGGCCGGAGCCGGTTGTCGTACATGCTCAGCGCGGACCCGATGGCCATATGCATATCCAGGTACTTGTAGGTGCCCAGGCGGCCGCCGAAAAGGACGCCCGGCTCACGGCCGGCCATTTCGCGGTAGGCCAGCAGGCGGGCCCGGTCCTCCGCCGTATTGATCGGGTAGTACGGCTCATCGCCGCGGTCGGCGAAGCGCGAGTACTCACGCATGATCACAGTCTTGTCCTTCGGGTACCAGTCACGCTCGGGATGGAAATGGCGGAACTCGTGGATGCGGGTGAATGGGACGTCCTCGTCCGCGTAGTTCATGACGGGCGTTCCCTGGAAATCCCCGGTGGGCAGAACCTCCATGTCGAAGTCGAGGGTACGCCACCCGAGGTCGCCGGCCGTGTATTGGAAGTACGCGTCGAGCGGTCCGGTGTAGACAACGGGCGCGTTCCCCTCGAGGTCGCCGCGCACGCTGAAGAAATCCGTGTTCAGCCGGACCTCGATGTTGGGGTGGTCAGCCATCCGCTCCAGCCAGGCGGTGTAGCCGTCCACCGGCAGGCCCTCGTAGGTGTCGCTGAAGTAGCGGTTGTCGAACGTGTAGCGCACCGGCAGCCGCGTGATGATCTCCGGCGGCAGGTTGACCGGGTCCGTCTGCCACTGCTTGGCCGTGTAGCCGCGGATGAACGCCTCGTACAGCGGCCGGCCGATCAGCGACACGGCCTTCTGCTCGAGGTTGGCGGCCTGCCCGGCGTCCACCTCGGCCGACTGGCCGGCGATCAGCGCGCGCGCCTCGTCCGGGGACATCACCGCGCCGAAGTACTCGCAGATGGTGCCCAGGTTGATCGGCAGCGGGTAGACCCGGCCCTTGTAGACCGAGAACACCCGGTGCTGGTATCCGGTGAAGGCCGTGTACTGGTTGGCGTACTCCCACACCCGGGTGTTCGAGGTGTGGAACAGGTGCGCGCCGTAGCGGTGGATCTCGATCCCGGTGTCCGGCTCCCGCTCGCTGTAGGCGTTCCCGCCGAGGTGGGGGCGCCGCTCCAGGATCAGCACGCGGAGGCCGAGGTCACGGGTGCACCGTTCAGCGATGGTCAGGCCGAAGAAGCCGGACCCGACGATGACGAGGTCGACGTTCACCGGCGCACCGGCAACGGGGAGGTCGGCGAGCCCGGCCCATCGCGGCGGGAGGGCTCGGCGCGGTGGCGCCCGGAGGGCTGTGGCCGGTGGTGGTGCCCGGAAGGCTCCGGGCCGCCCCCGGACTCGCCGCCTGCCTGGTGCTCGCCGTGGTCACCGCGTTCGCCGCGCTCGGTGTAGTGCGCGACGATCGGGCGGTACACCGCCCGGCGGAACCGCCAGGGGATCATCCGGTAACCGCCGCGGACCAGGACGTTGCGGACGTACTCGGGCGAGGAGGTGAAGCCCTGGCGCCGGAACTCGCGCTGCAGCCGCAGCTCGGAGCGGAGCAGGTCGCTGCCGCCGCGCCGCTTGAACGCGGACTCGCCAACCCGGTAGTAGACCAGCGGCTCGGCCACGTTGACCGCCCGCGCGCCGTTCTGCAGCATCCGGGCGAAGAGCGCGTAGTCCTCCATGAGCGGCAGGTCGCCGTACCCGCCCACGGCCAGGACCGCGGTCCGCCGGTACACGACGGTCGGGTGGTTGAACGGGTCGTGCATCCGCGCGTAGCGGTGGATCTGCTCCGGGTCGGTCGGCGGGACCCGCTGGCCCACGATGTGATCGATATCCCCCACGAACTCCAGCAGCCCCGCCCCGACGATGTCCGCCCTGGCGATGAGCGGGATCTCGACCTCGAAGCGGTGCGGCATGGCCACGTCGTCGGCGTCCATCCGGGCGATCACGTCATGCCAGCTCGCGGCCAGCCCGCTGTCCAGGGCCGGTCCCAGGCCCCGGTTACGCTCCAGCGGGACCAGGGTCACCGGGACCGGGCTGCCGGCCGTGAGCCGGTCGAGGCACGCGGAGAGCTCTTCACGGACGGGCCCGTCGCGGACGATGACCACCTGGTCCGGGCGCACGCTCTGGGCGTCGACCGCGCTGCGGAACGCCCGCTCGAGGAAGTCAGGCCGGTCACCGTCGTACACCGAGAGCAGGAGCGTGAAGGGCTCGTGCATATGCCGGGTTCGCCTTTCATGCCGGTGAAGGGGCACACTGCGGCGAGCTCGAGGACCAGGGAGCGAGCGGCCCTAGCCGGCGCGCGTTCGTGTAGACATATGGGTTGTACAGCAGCAAATGCGGTGGGCGGACGCCACTTTACGGCAGCCATGCGACGGATTGCTGGGTTACCGTCATCCGCGCGATCCCCCAGCACACCTGGTCTACCCTGGCAGCCAGATGCCATCCACCCATGCCTGACCTTACCCGCACACGCCCTGACCTGTTGAGGTGTACCGATGGCCACGCGCGCCGCCGACCAGTCTCCCGCCACGCCTGATGACGGCCGGCCGCATCCCCGGGTCCTCGTGCACATCGGCGAGCCGAAGACCGGCACCACGTTCCTGCAGCAGGTGATGTGGAGCAACCGGGCCGAGCTCGCGGCCCAGGGCGTGGTGCTGCCCGGCCACCATCCGCAGGACCACTTCCGCGCCAGCCAGGACCTGCGGGGGATCGAGAAGCGGGCCGACGACCCGGCCGGGTCCTGGACCGGCGAGTGGGAGATCCTGGCCCACCAGGCCCGGCAGGCGCCGCGGACCGCGGTCATCTCCCACGAGCTGTTCTCCGCGGCGGACGAGCAGCAGGCCGCGCGGGCCGTGCGGTCCCTGGAGCCTGCCGAGGTGCACATCGTGCTCACCGTGCGGGACATGGCGTCGCTGCTCCCCGCGGAGTGGCAGGAGACGGTCAAGCACCGCAGCGACCGGGGCTGGGAGGACTGGCTGGGGGACGTGATCGACCGGGAATCGGCCGGCCCGGACCGGCGCCAGTGGTGGTTCTGGCGGGTCCACGACACCCTGGCCATCCTGGACCTGTGGGCCCGCCACGTGCCGGCGGACCGGATCCACGTGATCATGACCCCGCCGCAGGGGTCGGGTAACTCGCTGCTGTGGGAGCGATTCGCGGGACTGCTGGGCGTCGAACCCGGCGGGGTGGACCTGTCCCGGGCCCGGGCGAACACGTCGCTGGGCCTGCCGGAGATCGAGTTCCTGAGGCGGCTCAACCAGGCCCTGCCCGCCGAGGTTCCCGACTGGTTCTACATGTGGACGGTCAAGGAGGGGGTGGCGCACCGGGCCCTGGCGGCCCGGCCCAGGGAAGGACGCCTGGTGCTGCCGGCCGGCCGGGACGCGTGGGCCAAGGAGCAGGCCGAGGTCCTGATCAGCGGGCTGGCGGCGTCCGGCTACGACGTGGTCGGCGACCTCGATGAGCTGCGGCCCCGGCCACCCCGGGAGCCCGGGGTGGCTCCCCCCGCGGCCCAGCCGCACGACCCGGTCCTGGACGCCGCGGTGCAGGCGGCGGCGGCGCTGGTGGTGAACCAGTACCGCAAGGAATACCCGGAAGCCAGGCCGCAGCCGAAACGGGCCGCCCGGGCCGGCCTGGTCAGCAGGGTGGAGGCGGCGGTCGCGTCCTCCCCCCGGTTCAAGCGGACGGTCCGCGACCTGAGCGGCCGCTACCCGGCGGTGCGGCGGCTGCGCATCCTCACCTGGCAGGCCATGGAGCGCACCCGGGCCCGGAGGCACTCCTAGCATGGCGGCCACCAGCATCTCCGCGACAGGCGGGCCCGCCACGGGGGGCGGGCCACCCCGGGTGATCGCCGTCGTGGTCACCTACAACCGGCAGGACCTGCTGACCGAGGCGCTGTCCGCGGTGCTGGCGCAGAGCCGGGCCCCGGACGCCGTGCTCGTGATCGACAACGCCTCGACCGACGGCACCGCCGAGATGGTCCGCGCGCGCTTCCCGTCCGTGCGGCTCGCCACCGCGCGGCGCAACACGGGCGGCGCGGGCGGGTTCGCCTACGGCCTGGCGCTGGCCCTGGCCGGCCCGGCCGACCTGGTCTGGCTGATGGATGACGACACGGTCCCCGAGCCGGGCGCCCTGCGGGCCATGCTCGACGCCCGGGCCCTTCACCCCGGGCCGCCGCCCGCGCTGATCGCGAGCCGGGTGGTGTGGACAGATGGCCGTCCGCATCCGATGAACACTCCGCGGATCAAGCCGTTTGTGAGTAAAGACGGAGCGCGCGGCGGCGGCGACCGCGGGCTGCCTGCCCATCCGCTCGGCCTCGTTCGTCTCGATCCTCGTGGACGCCGGCCTGTGCCGGGCCCGGGGCCTGCCCCAGGCCGACTACTTCCTGTGGAACGACGACTTCGAGTTCACCACCCGGCTGCTGCGCGGCCAGGCCGGCCTGCTCTGCCCGGCCAGCGTCGTGGTGCACAAGACCGCGGCGTTCGGCTCGACCGACGCGGATCCCGGCCAGCGGTTCTTCTACGAGGTGCGGAACAAGATCTGGACGCTGCGGGCCAGCTCCTCGCTGGCCCCCGCGGAGCGGGTGCTGTACAGCGGCGCCACGCTGCGCAGGTGGGCCCGCACCTTCGCGAAGTCCGCCGACCGCGGCACGCTCCGGTCCTGCCTCCTGTCGGGTCTGGCCGCCGGGGCCCGGACCCGCCCGCGGCCCACTGCGGAGGTACTGGAGTCAGCGGGCCTGACGATGCCCGGTAGTGAGGTGCCGGGTGCCGGGGTGCCCGGCAGCCAGGGATCCGGTGGCCAGGGATCCGGTGGCCAGGGATCGGGTGGCCAGGGATCGGGCGCGCCGGCTCAGGCGCCTGCGGGGCCGGGCTCCCCGCCCGGCTGATCCGGCCGCTCCGCCGTCTGCGGTGCCGCCCCGTCCACCGGGGGCGCCGCCGGGCCTGCGGGGGCAGGTGTCCCTCCTGCTCCTGCCGGGGCCGGCACCGCACCGCCCCGGCGCAGGGCCAGCAGCGCGGAGAGGCCGAGGATGCCGCCGGGCGGGAGGGTGACCACGGCGAGCAGCTGGTACCGCCAGGAGAACTCGACGACGTCCTGGGCCAGCAGCAGCACCGCGGCCGTGGCGGTGAACAGCAGGCAGGCCAGGGCCAGCTGCCGGGCGCGGGCTTCGCGTTCCTCCTGGCCGGGGCGGCGGCCCCGGCGCACCTGGAGGACGATCGCCAGCAGCGTCCCGATCGCCCCCGCCACCGTGCACAGGAGGAGGAACGGGCCCGGGGTAAAGCCGCCGTTGAGCTGGTAGGACCGCAGGAACGCGGCGACCGGCCGGTGCACCTGCGCCCGGCCGCCATAGGCGGGCTTGAGGTTGCTGTAGAAGAACTGCCCGAAGGCCCGGTGCTGGACCCCGACGACGATGACGTTCCCGGGGCCGAGCTTGACCCACTGGGGATAGGTGGGATACCGCGTCTGGAACTGCCAGCGGGACAGGGGCGTGACCCAGGGGTTGGGCGTGCGGGTCAGGGCGAACAGGCGCACGGAATCCCGGACGACGCCGCCCAGGATCCGCTCCGGCTGGTGGCCCTTGATCGCCGAGGTCAGCTCGGAGATCAGCCTGGCCCGGCTCACCCCGGCCGGGACAGGGGAGGCGAACAGCGGCGAATACTTGGAGTGCTCGAGCCAGTCCGGGCCGTTCGCCTGCTCGCGCGGGGTGGGGCAGAGCGGCCGCACCGCCGGGGGCAGCGAGAGCGTGGCGCAGTCGGCCGCGGCGACCACCCGGCCGGTCGTGGCCTGCCCGCGGGCCAGCCGGAAGTGGCCGAAGTGCACGTAGGACGCGGTGCAGTACACGACGATGGGCAGCGCGAAGGCCACGGCCAGCGCGATCGCCGTGCGTACCGCCCGGCGCACGCTGCCCGCCGCGACCAGCACGTAGAGCAGGGCCGGCACGATCAGCAGCTCGCCGACCTGGTGCACGGTGGCCGAGAGACCGAGGATCAGCCCGGCCGCCGCGGCCAGCCGGACGGTGAGTACCGGCCGCCAGAGCAGCACACCGAGCCCGGCCACGATCATCGCCTCGAACCACACGTCCGGCATGATCGTCTGCTCGATCTGGACCTGATAGGCGTCCAGCAGCACCGGCGCCACGGCCACGGCAGCCAGCCACCGCACGGCTCCGCGGCGCAGCAGCACGACGTACAAGGCCACGGCCAGGGCCAGGCCCAGCAGATGCTGGGCCAGCGCGACGAGGCTCAGGCCACCGAAGACCAGGATGGCCCGCAGCACCAGCGTGTACCCGAGCGGGTCAGCCCCCGGCGACGCGCCGTACAGGTACTTCAGCGTGTCCACGTAGATCAGCGCCGGCTGGTAGGCGATCTGCGCCGCGATCCGCAGCGCCAGCCCGGCGGCCAGCAGCACGGCGACCAGCCAGTGGCGCCTCAGCAGCCAGGCGCCGCGGGTGCCCCACGACTGCCCGGCGGCGCCAGGCGCGCCCGGCTCAGCTGACGCGCCGCTCCTGCGGCGGCTGCCCGCCGCGCCGGCCCGGGTCGCGAGGTGTGGTCCGGTCATGCCCGTGACGCAGGTCGTGGCGCTGCCGGGCGCACGATCAGCGGCACCCGGCCGGGACGGTCCGTCGGGCGCCGGGGTACGCAGGGCAGCATGGCTGGCTCCTTGTCCAGGTGGCCTTCCGCCAGGGGATGGCCTCGATCTTCCCGCGCCCGCCGGGCTTGGAAGTCCCGAATTCTACTATTCGACCGGTCACCGAAGTTCCCGGCCCGGCCGGCCGTGGCCGCCTTCCGGGCCTGGCTCCGGACCGCCCTCGCGACTCCCGGCCTGCGGCTGGCTCTCCGCCGGCCGGCCGGGCTGGGCTGGCCAGATCCGCTGACCGCCCGCTGTCACGGCGGCGACGGCCCCTAATGTGCCACGATTCCCGGCGCTCCGGGCCCGCACACCTTCCGGCGCGCCGCGAACGCGGCCTCATCGCAGCCGTCCCGGCCTGGCGCTCACTCCCCCGGCCGGGCCCAGTAGAGCGCGGTGGCGTCGTCGCGGGCCTTGGGCCGGGGCCAGCGGGCCCCGTCCGGATCGCTGTCCTCAGCGGCCCGGACCTGGCGGATGAGCCCGCCCGGCCCGTGGTCACGCAGGACGGTCACCAGGGCAGGCCAGCTGATCTGGTGGTAGACGTCGGCGATTCGGGCGGCGCCGTCGCTGAGCAAGGCGATCCCGTGCAGGCCGCCAGGCGCCAGGACCGTGGTGCGGGCCCGCCCGGCCGCGTCCGGGTCGGTGCTGGCCGCCCGGTGCGGGTCGGTGAGCACCACCGGATCACGGTCCTCGCCGTAGTCGGCCACGATGAGGGAGTCCGACAGCGCGAGCAGCTCGAACCCGTCCCTGGCCGCCCGGACCGCGGTCACGGTGGACGCCGGGGTGGACGGATTGGCCAGGTCACAGGAGTTCTCGTGGCGGGCCCGGACCTCGGCGATAGCCCCGGCCAGCGCGTCGCCGAGCGGCGGGGGCGGATTAGCGGTGATCGCCGCCAGGAAGACCGTGCCCAGGGTCCGGGCGTACCAGGCCACCCCGTGCCGGCAGCCGGTATCGGCTCCGCGCGGGGTGGTGGTGCAGCCGTCCAGCAGCACCGCCGCCCCCGGCGCGGCCGCGGCGAAATCCTCGTTGGGCCAGCCCGGTGTGCCGGGGTCGGTGGCCAGCGCGATGCGCATCCGCTGCTGCTCCTTAGCTGGGCCGGGCCTCGGCTGGCTCTTCGCTGTCACCGCCACCGGGCTGGCCAGGGAAATCGTCGGGCACGCCGTTACTGTAAAGGAGAAGGCCGAACGCGCCGGTGAACGGGTCCAGCCCGCCGGTGAACACGTTGAGGCGGTCCGTGAACGGGCCGGGCAGCCACCGGAAACCGGCTCGGCCCGGAGCCGCCGGCCGAGGCTGGGCGCATGTTCCCGGCCAGCCACCTGCTCGCGTTCACGCTCCTCTCGGTTCGTGCTGATCATCGTGCCGGGCCCGAACGTGCTGTTCGTGGTCAGCCGGTCGCTGATGCTCGGCCGCCTGGCCGGCGTGGGCACCGCCGCCGGCGGCCAGATCGGCGTGTACCTCCAGGTCGTGGCGGTCGCGTTCGGCGTCGGGGCGCTGGTGCAGCGGTCGGTGGAGGTGTTCACGGCGATCAAGCTGGCCGGCGCGGCCTATCTCGTCTACCTCGGCGTGCAGGCCATCCGGCACCGCCGCTCGCTGCGCGAGGCGCTGGAGGTGACGGCCCAGCCCAGAAGCTTCGGCCGGATCCTGCGGGACGGGATCGTGGTCGGGGTGAGCAACCCGAAGGTGATCGTGTTCTTCGCGGCCGTGCTGCCGCAGTTCGTGAACCGCTCGGCCGGGCACGTCCCGGTCCAGATGCTGCTGCTCGGGTCGGTTTTCCTCGCGATCGCGGTGGTCTGCGACAGCAGCTGGGCGCTCGCCGCCGGGACGGCCCGGGCCTGGCTGGCCCGCTCCCCCCGCCGGCGGCTCGAGATGGTCGGCGGGGCGGGCGGCCTGGCCATGATCGGCATCGGCGCCAGCCTGGCCGTCACCGGCCGCAAGGACTGACCGGGCCTGCCTGGCCCGCGGCCGGTCAGGGATCGCCCGGCGGGATTACGGAGTCGCCGGGATCACCCGGTAGCGGATATGAGTCGCGTTCGCCGACTCCCGGACCCGGATCTGCTCCAGCCGGGCAGCCGGGCACCGAGGTGCTCGAAGAGCCGGGTGCCCGCCCCGATCAGGACCGGCGCGAGGTGCAGCTGCATCTCATCGGCCAGCCCGCCGCCGAGGAACTGCTGGATGACGCGCGCGCCGCCGCCGACCGACACGGCCTGGCCGCCCGCGGCCGCCTGGGCCAGATCAAGCGCGGCGCGGACACCGCCGGTCACGAACGTGTAGGTGGTCTTCCCCACGGTCCGCTCCGGGTGCGGGCGGCTGGTGACCACGAACACGGGCATGTCGAACACCGACTCGTCGCCCCAGCCGCCGACCACGTCGTACATGCGCCGGCCGACGATGATCGCCCCGGCGTCCGCGAAGCTCTCGGTGAGGACCTCACGGTTGACACCCGAAGACTGGAACCGCGGACCATCACGGTAGGTCCAGGGGCCGCCCATGACCCAGTTGTGGATCGGCTCGCCGCCCTCACCGAGGCCCCGGCCCAGCCCATCGTGCGGCCCGGCCACGAATCCGTCCAGGGACATCGAGATGTCCAGCACGACCTTGCCCATGTCGCTGTGCCTCCTCACCGGGCTGGCTGCGCCGCCAACGCCTCAGCCGCCAACGCCTCAGCAGTCAGACGCCCCGCCTGCCGCCAACTCATCGCGGCACCCGCCGGGATCGGGCTCAGGGCGCGGAACGCCCGATGATGGCCAGCCAGGCCTGCGCTTCGGACTCGCCCAGGAAGCTGACCGCGAACGTCTCGGCCGTGATGCTGGCGATGTCCCAGCCGTCACCGAACGCGGTGGTCAGCTCTTCCTGGCTGATCCGGCGCGGGCCCATCGTGCCCGGCTGCCGGTCGCTGAAGCACAGCAGGTAGCAGGTCGCCCCCGGCGGCATTACCGCCGCCAGGCTGGCCACGTACCGGGCCCGGTCCCCGTCGTCGAAGACGTGGAACACGCCGCTGTCCACCACCGTGTCGAACGTCAGGCCCGGCCGGCCGAGGTCCAGCACGTCCGCGACCTCGAACCGGGCCTCGCTGCCGCGCTCCGCCGCCTTCCGGCGGGCCTGCGCGATGGCGCTCGGCGCGACGTCCACGCCCAGGGCGTCGGCGCCGTGCGCCGCCGCCATCATCGTGTTCTCCCCGGTTCCGCAGCCCGCGTCGAGGAGCCGGCCGCGGAGCAGGCCCTGATCCGCGAGGCGGGTGAACACCGGCTGCGGCCGCCCGATGTCCCAGGGGGGCGGCAGGTCGGCCCCGTACGCGGCGTCCCACCCAGGCTGACTCGTCATCGCCACTCCCCGTCCGCCGGCGGCATGTCCACGCCGGTCAGCCCCAGATCTTGATGGCGTCCCGGCGACGAGTTCCAGTTTGCGGTGTTCGCCGTCCACGGTCAGCTGGTTTCCGGAGCCTCAGCCCCCGGGCGTCACCGGACCCGCCGCAGGACGCTGACCACCTTGCCGAGGATGGTCGCGCCATCTCCCTGAATAGGGGCGAACGCCGGATTGTGCGGGATCAGCCAGATGTGGCCGTCGGACATCCGGTAACTCTTGACCGTGGCCTCCCCCTCGATCATCGCGGCAATGATCTCGCCGTTCTCGGCCACTTGCTGCTCGCGGACGACCACCCAGTCGCCATCGGCGATGGCCGCATCGATCATGGAATCGCCGACCACCTTGAGCAGGAACAGGTCGCCCTCGCCCACCAGCTGCTTGGGCAGCGGGAACACGTCCTCCACGGACTGATTGGCGTCCCTGGGGTAGCCTGCGGCGATCTCGCCGAGCAGCCGCACATACGCCGCGTTCTGCGTGCCCACCGTGCCCGCCGGGCGCGGCGTCCCGGCGGTCCCGGCGGTGCTGGCGGGATCGCCCGCTTTCCTGGCCTCCCGGGACCCGGCCGCCCGGGACCTGGCCGCCCGGATCGCACCCTTGGCCTGGCGGGGTTCGATGACCTCGATCACGGGATGGCCTGGCGCCAGGACCACGGAGGTCCGCGCCTGCCCGGTGCCGCCGCTCAGCCAGCCCTTCTGCCGCAGCACCTTGAGGTGGTGATGCACACCCGACGGGCCGAGCCCGATCGCCTGGGCGATATCCCGGACACTCGGCCCGTACTGGTGCTCCTGCCGGAATCCCACGATGGCCTGGATCACGTCGCGCTGCCGCGAGGTGAGGTCGTGCTCGGGATCCAGTTCCCCAGGCCCGGGAACCGGCGCATCACCTCGTGTGTTGCTCATCTCCGACCTCCGCCTCGGCGGTATGCGTCGCTGCGACGCTAGCAGTCCCGGGCTGCGTTGTCGAATGTAATTTCGATCATGAGATCCGGCGACCGGCATGCTCGATCCGGCGTTCTAAAGCAGGCTCGCCGCCGGACGGTCATTCGCTGCGCAGAACATGCGCGGAATGCAGCCGTGCGGCGCGGTGCTGAGGCCAGGCGGCCAGCGCGTTCGCGGCCAGCAGGGCGACGGGGCCGACCAGGAGCAGGGCCAGCAGGGCGAGCGGCGGATGGTAGGCCAGCGGGGTGAAGCCGGCCACCGCGCGCCAGATGACCCGGCCGAGCGCGATGCCGAGTGGCACGCCGAATAGCAGGCCGATCACGGCCAGCACGCTGGCCTGGGTCGTGACCACCAGCCGCGCCTGCCCCCGGGTCATCCCGAGCGCCCGGAGCACGGCCAGGTCGTGACGTCGCGGCGGCGGACCGCGGTGGCCAGGGCGTGACCGACCGCGCTGACGGCCAGCAGGGCCAGGAAGGCGCTCAGCGCGAGCGGCAGCAGTTCCAGGTCCTTGACCTCCTGAATCTCGGCGCAGCGGATCAGGCGGTGTGAACGTGAAGTGCTTGCCACCAGGGATGGCAGCCGCAGCGGCGTCCAGGCGGCGCGCGACCGCCTGCACGTCCGCGCCCGGCCGCAGCGACACGGTCGCGACGTGGAACTTGAACGAGTAACGCGCGCCGTGGAAGATCCGGTCGTAACCGCCGGGAGTGAGCCAGGCTCCGTCCGCGTACCCATTGTGCGGCCCCACCGGAACAAAGCCGATGCCGGTCACCCGCACCGGCTGTGCGGCGGTGCCACCGCCGGTGAGCCGGACCACGGAGCCCGTCCCGGCATGCAGCTCCTGGGCGGTCGTCGGGGCGAGCACGATCTCGTCCGGCCGGGCGGCCATCCGCCCGGCCGTCAGCACCACGGCCGGCCGCTTGCCGCCCACCGGAGCGTAGGTGAAGCTCTCGATGGAGACCTGGCCGGACTGCGCGCCGCCAATGAGCCCGTCGTCCACCCCGGTCACGTCACGGTCCGCGGCCACGGCCCGCAGCACCCGGCTGGCCTGCCGAAGTCCTGCCCGTTGTAGCCGAGGAAGGTGGTCAGCTGCCAGGTCTGCCCGAACCGCTCCGGGTGGCTGGCCGCGTCGGAGACACCGGCGGAGAAGGTGAAGGCAGCCAGCACCCCGAGCACCCCGACGACCGCGCCCACCAGGGCGGACCGGACCGGCACCGAGGACCGCCCGCGGCCGGGTTCGAGCGCGAACCTGGCCCCCACCACCAGCGGGACGGAGGAGTTCACCGCGGCCAGCGCCGCCGCGGCCGCCGGACCGGCGTTGCGGCGCCTGCCGCCGCCCCGCGGCCAGCGCAACCGCCGCCGCAGCCGCGGAACCAGCCAGCACGAGCAGTGGCACGAGGACCCATCCCGGGCCCAGCACGAGCCAGTCTGCGTCGAAACCGGGGTGCGGCTCGGCGATGGAAGCCAGGCCGATCGGCATCCATCGCGAAGCCACGATGGCCCCGCCACGCCCAGCGTGCGCCCGCCACCCCGGCCAGTGACGGGTCCGGCACAAGCGGCGCCGATGGCCTGCCCCCGGGTCATGCCCAGCGCCTGGAGCACCTGGAGATCCGCCACCGTGGCGGAGGTGTACCGGGCGACGGACTGGCCGATCAGGAACAGCGCGGCCGCCAGCGCCGCGAGCCCGAAGGCCAGCAGGCACGACGGCCTCGTACGCAGACACCTTGTGCATGGGATCGCCGATTTGCTCCAGGTTGTCCCAGACGTCGATGTCGGACCGGCCCGTCACCCGTTTCAGATCGGCGCGGAAGGCAGGGATCGCGCCCGGCCGCCCTTGAGCCGGACCAGCGCGTTGATGTACGCCTGCCCGTTCGTGCCCATCATGTTGGCGCGGTACCGGGTGAACAGGGCGGGCGTGGTGAGGATCCCGCCGGGCGATCCGGGCGTATCCGCGTCGAGGCCCCACGGCATACGGCCCTCTCCCACGATGCGGGCCCGGATCCTCGGGCCGAGCGGCGGCCCGGTGGATCCGTCGTACCCCTGGTTGGCCTGCTGCGGGCTGGCCAGTTCCAGGGTCAGGGTGTCGCCCACGTGCTTGCCGGAGGTCGCGGCGAACTTGGGGGTAACGATGACCTCGTCGGTGCGGCGCGGGTTGAACAGCCGTCCGGCCACCATGACGGGCCGCTCGATGGTGCGGGTCATCTGGTCGTCGGCGAGCGGGAACCCGGTACTGGCCCCCGGATAGCCCTGGGCCTCGTACCCGAACACGACGGGGAACTTGGTCAGCGCGGCGACTTCGGGCAGGGCCGCGACCTTGGCCCAGTCGAACCCGGGCTGGTTGGGCAGCACCGTGGCGGTCGCGGGCAGCGTGCGGGCCCAGAGCCGGTCGAACGCGGTCTGGCCGCGGCGCGCCCCCGCGATGGAGGTCAGGATGGTCGCGGTGGCCAGGGCGATGAGCAGGGCCAGGACGGCCAGCGACCGCCAGCGCCGCCGCGCGTCCAGCCGCAGCCAGGTCATGGTGATCAGCACGGTCTGCTCTCCCGGCCGCCCACGCGCTTATGACCTGCCACCCGGTCATGGCCCCCCACGCCGTCCATGGGTACGAGTAGATGGCCGGTCCCGGGTCCGCCGCAAGGGTACCGGGACGACCCGTCTGCGGTGGCTACCCCTACCGGAGAAGGTCGTGGTGGCACCCCGGGGCACTGGCCCTCCACGGGCGCCTGCCCCGCCGTAGAGTGTGCCCATGACGGGCGAATTGCGGCCTGCCGGCCACGGCGATAATCCGGTTCCCCGCGGTGAGCTGCGGGTCTCGTATGAGGACCGGGACCGGGTGGCTGAGGAGCTGCGGGTGGCCGCCGGTGACGGCCGGCTGGACCGCCGAGGAACTCGACGAGCGCCTGGAGGTGGCGCTGACCGCGCGCACCTACGCCGAGCTCGCCTCGGTCACGAAGGACCTCCCGTCCGCCGCCGGGGCCATGCTGGGCGCCCCGGCCCCCAAGGACCTCGTCCGCATCGACTGCCAGTCCTCCAGCGTGGAACGCACCGGGCCGTGGCTCGTCCCGCGCCGCATGGAGATCCGCGTCAAGAGCGGCACCGTGACCCTCGACTTCTCCGAGGCCGTGATCACCCAGCCGGTGCTGCCCATCGACGCCGAGGTGGGCTCCGGAGCCCTGATGCTGGTGATCAAGCCCGGCATCGTCGTTGACATGGACGACGTCGCGGTCCGCAGCGGCAAGCTCGAGGTCCGGGCGCCCTGGGGGCAGGACGCGTCCGTGCTGCGGATCCAGGTGTCCGGCAAGGTCGGCAGCGGGCACATCACCGCCCGGCCGCGGCGGTCGCCACGCCCTCCACGGCCGCCCCGGCGGACATTCTGGCAGTGGCTGACCCGCCAGCCCCGGCCCCGGCCCGCCATCGGGCGCTGACCCCGCCGCCCCCCGGCCCGGCCAGGAGGCCGTGCTGCCGGGCCTACCCGGGAGGCCGGGCGAAGGCCTGCCTGCTGTGCACGAGGAGCTCACGCAGGGCCGGGCCCCCGCCCGGCGCCCAGACCAGGACCAGCAGCGACGGGATCCCGATGTCCTCGATGGGCACCACGCTCAGCTGGCCGGGGAAGCCGGCCGCCATGGTCTCGGCCAGGATGGCCACGCCCAGCCCGCGCCCGGCCAGGTCGGCGACCGCGCCGGGCGCGCTGGCCTGGAACGCGATATCCGGCCGGAGCGCCTGGGCGGCACACGACTGATCGAACACGGCCCGCACCCCGGTGCCCAGGGGCAGGGAGACGATCGGGTGCCGGTGACCTCGGCCAGGGTCACGGCGTCCCGGCTCGCGAGCGGATGACCGGGGGGCACCGCGGCCACCAGGCCGTCGCTGACGATGGTGAACGCCTCCAGCCCCCCGGGCGGGGCACCGGCCGCCCCGATCAGGGCCAGGTCCGCCTCACCGCTCCGGACCCGCTCGATGAGCCAGTCGGAGTTGCCTTCCTCCAGGGCAATCTCGACCCCGGGATGGGCCAGGTGGAACGCGGCCAGCGCATCGAACAGCGGGGTGACGGTGCAGGCGGTCACCATCCCGACCACGATCCGGCCGGAGAGCAGCCCGGTCACGTCGTCCACCGCCTGCCGGGCCGCAGCCGCGGCCGCGAGCGCGGCCCGGGCGTGCGGCAGCGCCGCCGCCCCGGCCCCCGTCAGCGAGGCCACCCGGCCTGACCGGTCGATGAGCGGTGCGCCGAGATCCCGCTCCAGCTGGCGGATCTGGGCGCTCACCCCGGACTGGCTGACGTGCACGCGCTGCGCGGCGCGGGTGAAGTTCGCCTCCTCGGCGACCGCCACGAAGTACTCCAGCTGCCGAAGTTCCATAACCACTGATTCTAGTTATAAGAAAAACTATCTGTTGGACTTCTCACGAAGGCCGGGGCAGGCTGGGTGTCAGACGGACGCGGCCGCACTGGCCGCGGGAAGGAGGACCATGCCTGCCCAGGAGAAAGCCCGCCAGCCGGAGGATCTCACCCGCCTGTTCGTGGCGTGCGCCAACGCTGGCGACGCGGCGGGTATCGCCGCCCTCTACGAGACCGGCGCGGTGATGGCGTACCCGCCGGGCAGCCAGACGACCGGCCGCGAGGCCATCCAGGCGCTGTGGGAGAAGGTCGTGGCCAGCGCGCCCCGGTTCGAGCCGGAACCGCCGCTGCCCACCCTGGTGAGCGGGGACATCGCGCTGACCGCCACCGTGGCCCGCGACGGCACCGGGGTCCGGGTGCAGGTGGCCCGCAGGCAGCCCGACGGGACCTGGCTCCGCCTGCTCGACCAGCCCGAGCTGAGCCCCGAGGCCTAGCCTGCGGCCCACCGGGTGGCGGGAACCGTCAGCGGGTGGGCTCATCGACGAACTCGATGACCAGGCCGTCGCAGTAGTGCGCGAACCCCGTGTGCCGGGCTACCGCGATCGAGGCCGCATTGGCCCGCCAGGCGCGGTACTGGACCACGGCCCGGCGCTCCAGCCCGGCCTGGGCGGCCGCGGCGACCACCGCCCGGGCCAGGCCGCGTCCCCGGTGCGCGGGATGCGTGAGCACCCCCAGGGTCGGCATCTCGTGCCACAGCCCCAGGCAGGCGACGGCCAGCAGGGCACCACGGTCGAGATAGCCGTACGCCGGCAGCCCGTTCGTCCCGCTCTCGTCCCGTTCCGCGGGTGGCGTCTGCTCGCGCAGCCGGCCGAGCAGCGGGAGGTCAGCCGGGGACAGCGGGCGTACCGCCGGGCTGCGGTCCCGGGGAGGCTGGCTTCGGTGACGTAGCCGTACCAGGCGGGCCCGATCGCTGCCCCGGGGCCGATCCCTAACGCGGCGACCGCCCGGGTCGCGGCGGCCAATGGCCCGCCCGGCAAGCGCCCGCCCTCGGCCAGCGGGCCCGCGGGCACGGCCGACATGACCTGGCGCAGGAGCGGGAGCGCCCGGGCCGGCCCGTAGCCGAGTGACCGGCGGGCCCCCGTGACCGCCATCACCCCGATGTGTCCCGAACCGGGCATCACCCAGATGCCGCCGGTGCGCAGCGCGGCGGGCGGCAGCCGCAGCCGGGCGGCCCACCAGGTGTCAACCTCGCTCCGCCAGTCCGTCATGCTCCGAGTCTCAC
Source organism: uncultured Actinomycetes bacterium (assembly GCA_963720645.1). Taxonomy (GTDB): domain Bacteria; phylum Actinomycetota; class Actinomycetes; order Streptosporangiales; family Streptosporangiaceae; genus RYN-230. Next base: position 187,731 of record CAVRFX010000009.1, read on the forward strand.
GCGGGCAGCCCGCCTGCGGAACCCGGCTGTTCGCCGCACGGTCATGTTCCCGTCAGCCGGGCCTGCCAGACTCGCCGGTCCATGGACGTCACCACGCTGGCCCGCACGCTGATCGAACCGGTGCCGGCGCACGCCGCCGCCGGCCTGGAGGTGCTTCGCGCGGCCGACGGGGCGGCCCAGGTCACGCTGGCCGTCCAGCCCACGCTCACCAACGTCATCGGCTCGCTGCATTCCAGCGGCCTGATCACGCTGGCCGACGCGGCCGGCCTGGCGGCCATCATCGCCGCCTGCGAGGCGGAGGACGAGATACGGGGCGTGCTCCCGCTCGGCGCGGCCGCGGCGCTGGAGTTCCGTGCGCCCGCGCGGGGCCGGCTGACCGCCTCCTGCCAGCTCAGTGAGGCCGCGCGGCAGGCGCTGCGGCCGGTGCTGTCCGGTTCGGAGAACCGGACCCGGATCAGCACCGTGGCCGACGTCACCGACGAGGCGCACGCACTGGTGTGCCGCGGCACGTTCACCTGGACCGTCCGCCGCCCCAGCCGCCGGCCCGCCTGAACCACGGTTCCCGGCACTCCTGCGGCCAGTGTGGCTCGTGTTACCTGTGTGCCCCCCGCCGGGCCTCCCATATTCGTGATCAACCGATTAGTGCTGCCCCGGCAACACCGATCGGTTGATCACGAACGGGGCCAGGCTGAACCGGCCCCGATCGCGGCCCGCGGGCCAGCCCGAACCGGCCCCGATCGCTGCCCGCGGGCCAGCCCGCAGGCCGGTTACCCCACGGGCCGGTCAGCCCGCGAACTTGTCGGGGTCCGGGCCGGTCCGCTGGTCCTTGTTCAGCGCGCTGATCGCCTCGACATCCGCACCGGACAGCTCGAAGCCGAAGATGTCGAAGTTCTCCCGGATCCGGGACGCGGTGACCGACTTCGGGAAGATGATGTCGCCGCGCTCGATGTGCCAGCGCAGCACGACCTGGGCGGGGGTCTTGCCGGCCCGCTCGGCGATCTCGTTGATGGTCGGGTCCTCGAGGACCTCGCCCTGCGCGATCGGCGACCAGCCCTCGACCGCGATCTGGTGCTCGGCGCAGAACGCGCGCACATCGTCCTGGGTCAGGTACGGGTGGACCTCGATCTGGTTGACGGCCGGGGGGACCTCGGCCTCGGCGTGCAGCCGCCGGATGTGCTGCGGCTGGAAGTTCGACACGCCGATCGAGCGAGCCCGCCCGTCGCGGTAGAACTCCTCGAGCGTGCGCCAGGTGGACACGAAGTCGCCGTCGTAGCGGGTGGGCAGCGGCCAGTGGATGAGGAACAGATCCAGGTAGCCGAGCCCGAGCTCCTCCAGCGAGAGGTCGAACGCCGCCCGCGCGTCGTCGGGGAGGTGCGCGTCATTGGACAGCTTGCTGGTGACGAACACGTCGGCGCGGTCCAGGCCGGACTTGGCGATGGCCTCGCCGACCTCCTTCTCGTTGCCGTACATCTCGGCAGTGTCGATGTGCCGGTAGCCGGTCTGCAGGGCGGTGGTCACCGCCTCCACGGTGTCGCCGGGCTTGACCTGGAACACACCGAAGCCGAGCTGGGGGATAGTCCTGCCGTTGTTCAGCATGACGTCAGGTACTGGGTTCACCACGGGTTTCTCCTCCGGCGATGCCTGATCGCTCGTTGTCGGTACCGTGTCCCCCTGCCCGCTGGCCGGCACTTCATCCCCCTAACGGTCTGTTCGCAGCCTGACTTGCGGATACTGATTCCTGTGCCCGCTGATGCCGCCTCCGCCGCTTCCCGGCCCGGTCCCGCGACCGCGCTCCGCGAGATCGCCTTCCAGCTCGAACGGGCCGGGGCACCCACCTACCGGGTGCGGGCCTTCCGGCGGGCCGCCCAGGTGGTGAGCGAACTGCCCGCGGGTGAGCTGGACCGTCGGCTGGGCGACGGGTCGCTGCGCGCGCTGGCCGGGATCGGCGAGGTCACGGCCGAGGTCATCACGCAGGCGGCGGCGGGCCAGGAGCCGGACTACCTGGCCCGGCTGCTGCAGGAACAGGACGGCCCGCTCCCGGCCTCGGCAATGCGCGCGGCGCTGCGCGGCGACTGCCATACGCACTCGGACTGGTCCGACGGCGGCAGCCCGCCCGGCGAGATGGCCGAGGCGGCCCGCGCGCTGGGCCACGAGTGGATCGCGCTGACCGACCACTCCCCCCGGCTCACCGTGGCCAATGGCCTGTCCCCCGAGCGGCTGGAGGCCCAGCTCGCCCTGGTCGAGCGGCTGAACGCCGACCTCGCCCCGTTCCGCATCCTGACCGGCATCGAGGTCGACATCCTCGACGACGGCTCGCTGGACCAGCGCGAGGACCTGCTCGCCCGGCTCGACGTGGTCGTGGCCAGCGTGCACTCCAAGCTCCGGATGCCCGCCGGCCCGATGACCGAGCGGATGGTGACCGCGGTCCGCAACCCGCACGTGGATGTGCTCGGGCACTGCACCGGCCGGCTGCTGGGCGGGCGGCGGGGTGGCCGGCCGGAATCGGAGTTCGACCCGGAGGCGGTGTTCGGTGCCTGCCTCGAGCACGGCGTCGCGGTCGAGATCAACTGCCGGCCGGAACGCCGCGATCCGCCGGGGCGGCTGCTGCGCCTGGCCGCCGAGGCGGGCTGCCTGTTCTCCATCGACACCGACGCGCACGCTCCCGGCCAGCTCGACTGGCTGGAAAACGGCTGCGAGCGCGCCGAGCGCCACGCCATCACGCCGGACCGGGTGATCAACGCCCGGCCCGCCGGCGACGTCACCGGCCCGCGCTGAGCTTCCCGCGAACCCTCGCTCACCGGGTCTTGCCACAGGTAGTTCATCGATATATAACGTTGGTATGGCAGAGCGTGCGATGCAGGAGCCCGACCTGATCGCGGGCGGCGCCATCTGGCTCGTCGCCCTGGTCACGATGGGGCTCATCTTCGCCAGGCCGTCCAACACCTTCTACCGGCAGGCCGCCTCCCCGCCGCTGGCTCATACATCCGGGTAACCGGCCAGCCACGCCAGGCCCCTGCGGCGCCGGGACGATGACCGTCATCCCGGCGCCGGACGCCGGCCTGTCCATGGCGGCCAGGGCCGCGCCCGCCTGCTCCAGCCCGATCACGTCGCCGACCAGCCGTCCCGGGCGGAGTGTGCCGTCCGCGACCTGGGCCAGCATGGGCGGGTAATCCCGGGCCGCCATGCCGTGCGACCCGTAGATCTCCAGCTCCCGGGCGATGACCAGGTCCATCGGCACCGGCGGTGTGGCGTCGGCACCCAGCAGCAGCCCGACCTGGACGTGCCGCCCGCGGCGGCGCAGGCTCCGCACCCCGCTGGCCAGCGTGGCGGCCGAGCCGAGCGCGTCGAGGGACACGTGCGCCCCGCCCCCCGTCACGTCGTGGATGTCCGGGGCCGGATCGGTGTTCGTTGCGGAAAGAATTGCGTGCTCGGCCCCGAGGTCGCGGGCCCGGCCGAGAGCCGGGCCGGCCACGTCCACCGCGATGACCCGGGCGCCGAGGGCCACGCCGATCTGCACGGCCGACAAGCCGACCCCGCCGCAGCCGTGCACGGCGAGCCACTCCCCCGCGCGGAGCCGGGCGTGCCCGGTGAGGGCCCGGTAGGCGGTGGCGAACCGGCAGCCCAGGCTGGCGGCGGTAACGGCGTCCACCGCGGCCGGCAGCGCGACCAGGTTCGTGTCCGCGCCGTGGATGGCCACCCGCTCGGCGAACGACCCGGGCCCGGTGAACCCCGGCTGGGTCTGGTCCGGGCACACCTGCGCGTCCCCGGCCCGGCAATACTCACACCGGCCGCAGCCGCAGGCGAACGGCACCGTGACCCGGTCGCCGGGCCGCCAGCGGGTCACCGCCGGCCCGGCCTGGGCGATGGTCCCGGCCAGTTCGTGCCCGGGAATGTGCGGGAGCGGGACGGGCTCATGCCCCTTCCAGGCGTGCCAGTCCGACCGGCACACCCCGGTCGCGCCGACGCTGATGACCACCCCGTCCTCCGGGCAGCCGGGCTCGGGCACGTCGGCCAGCTCCGGCAGGACCCCGTAGCCGCGGTACACCACCGCCCGCATGACTGCCTCCCGGCTTCTCAGGACCCAGACTCTGTGCGTGGTCAGGCGGTGGCCGTGGCCAGGACCCGGCGTAGCAGGGTGAACGTGTCCAGGGAGCGCACGCCCTCGTGGTGGAAGGACTGCAGGGCCGGGTCATCGCCCGGGTCCAGGGCCGCGGCTTCTTCCCACATGGACCGCTCGGCCGCCCGCCAGCTGGCCCGTTCGCGGACCTGGACGTCGGTGAAGCCTGCCTGGGCCAGCCCGGTATGGAGGCTGACCCGGCGCAGCCGCTCAGGCAGGCGTTCGTCGCCGGTGGTCACCGGCTCCCAGCAGGTCAGCACCGCCCGGCCGCCAGGAGCGAGGACCCGGCGCAGCTCGCGGTAGGCAGCGTCCGGCTGCGGGGCGAACTGGATGGCATCCACGCACAGCACCGCGCCTGCCGAGCCGGTGCGCAGCCCGGTCGCGGCGAGGTCGGCGACGCAGAACGCCGCGGTGCGGCCCAGCCGGCGCGCCTGCTGGCGGGCCTGGTGGATCGCTTCGGCGGAGAAATCGACCCCGGTCAGCCGGGCGCCGGTGCGGGCGGCGATCTCGAGGCCATAGCCCCCGCGGCCGCAGGCGAGATCCAGCAGGAGGGCGCCCGGAGACAGCCGCAGCGCCTCGGTGACCTCGGCTATCCCTTCCCAGGTGAGCAGGCTGGTCGATAGCAGGCCGGGCGGCAGGCCCAGGTGCCGCTGCTGGATCTCATCTTTGACGGGCGAGGCAGGCATGCCGGCGTACCAGGTGTCGAAGTACTGGGCCAGCGCTGAGGACGGTCTTTCCACGCACCCAGTATCGCGGCAGGCGCCCGCGGGCCGCCCGGCGCCGCTAGCTGATCAGGATGACTTCGAGGGTGCGGGGGCCGTGCACGCCTTCGACGCGGTCGAGTTCGATGTCGCTGGTGGCGGACGGGCCGCTGATCCAGGTCAGCGGGCGGCCCGGGGTCAGCCGGGCCACGGCCTCGGGGACGAGCGCGACCACCTGGTCCGCGCCGATCAGGCACAGGTGGTAGTCGGGGATGAGGCTGAGCGCGCGGCGGCCCTGGCCCGGCCCGGCGTCCAGGACGATGGTGCCGGTCTCGGCGATCGCCACCGCCGCGCGGGTGATGACGCCGTCGGCCTGGTCGAGTTCCTGGGCGGACAGGCCGCCGTCGGTGACCAGCTCGGTGGCGTCGAGGGAGCCGGACTGGCCAGGCTGCGGCTGGTCCAGGCCGGGGAGGTCGAGGCCGGGTGGCAGGACCACCCGGCGGGCGCCGCGCTCGGCCAGCGCCGCGCGGACGGTGTCCAGCAGCTGGGCGGCCGTGGTGCGCCGCACCTGGCTGCGGTAGTCGATGAGGCGCCCGGCGAGCAGGTCGAGCAGCGCCGGGGGGCCAGGTCGCCGCGGGTCCGGTAGGCGGGCGTCGGGCGGGGGCGCCTCCCCGGGCGTCGCCGCCGGGCGGGGGCCACCGTGGCCGGGCACGGGCGGCTCGCCGGCGCCGGCAGGCGGTCGCCGGCCAGCGCGGTCCGGACCCGGCCGAGCACCTCGTCCCGGGCGCTCACCGGGTGCCCCTGCCGCCGGTGTCCCCGGGCCCGGCGTCCCCGGCCGGCTACCATGCCCGGCATGCGCCCGGCATCACCATGCTCGGTGCGCCACCAGTCGCGGAACGTCTGGGCGGGCGGCTGCGGGCGCGTCGCGGGCCGCGGTCCAGGCGGACAGGGGCGGGGGCAGACGGCGGATCCGCCCGCCCCGGCCCAGCAGGCGCCCGGCCCGGCTGCCCCGTTGCGCGGCCTCGTACCGCGCGGGGCTGGCCATCACCCAGGCGGCAGCGGCCATCGTCACCGCTTCCGGGCTGGGCAGCGCGCCCGCTTCGCGGAGCGGGCTTCGGCGGCCTCGTCCACGTACCGGGCCCGCAGGTGGACCAGCAGCGACGGGATGTCGATCTTGACCGGGCAGGCGTCGTAGCACGCGCCGCACAGCGACGAGGCGTACGGCAGCGAGGCGTTGTCCTCGCACCCCGGTCAGCATCGGGGACAGCACCGCGCCGATCGGGCCGGGGTAGACCGAGCCGTAGGCATGGCCGCCGACCCGCTCGTACACCGGGCAGACGTTCAGGCACGCCGAGCAGCGGATGCAGTGCAGCGCCTGGCGGCCGGTCTGGTCGGCCAGCGCCGCGGTGCGCCCGTTGTCCAGCAGGACCAGGTGGAACTGCTGCGGGCCGTCGCCCGGGGTCACCCCGGTCCACATCGAGGTGTACGGGTTCATCCGCTCGCCGGTGGAGCTGCGCGGCAGCAGTTGCATGAACACGCCGAGGTCGTCCCAGCGGGGCAGGATCTTCTCGATGCCCATCACCGTGATCAGCGTGTCCGGCAGCGTCAGGCACATCCGGCCGTTGCCCTCGGACTCGACCACGCACAGCGTGCCGGTCTCGGCGATCGCGAAGTTGGCCCCGCTGATCCCGACCTTCGCGGACAGGAACCGGCGGCGCAGGTGCGATCCGGGCCGCCTCGGCGAGCGCGGCCGGTGAGTCGGTCAGCCCGGGATCCACGTCGCCCATCTCGCGCAGGAAGATGTCCCGGATCTCGGCCCGGTTGCGGTGGATGGCCGGGACCAGGATGTGCGACGGGCGGTCGTGGCCGAGCTGGACGATCAGCTCGGCCAGGTCGGTCTCGTGCGCGGTGATGCCCGCGGCCGCCAGCGCGTCGTTGAGGCCGATCTCGTCGGTGACGATCGACTTGACCTTGACCGCCTCCGCGCGACCCGGTCGCGCGGACCAGGCCCGTGACGATCTCGTTGGCCTCGGTGGCGTCGCGGGCCCAGTGCACCACGCCGCCCCGGGCCGTGACCTGCTCCTCCAGCTGCTCCAGGTAGCGGTCCAGGTGGGCCATGGTCCCGGCCTTGATGGCCTGGCCGGCGTCGCGCAGCGCCTCCCAGTCCGGCAGCTCGCCCACCACCGCGGCCCGCTTGGCCCGGATGGTCCGGGTGGCCTTGCCGAGGTTGCGGCGCAGCTGGGTGTCGGCCAGCGCGCGGCGGGCCGCGACCGGGAACGGCTCGGCGCCGCGCAGGTGGCCCACGCCGCGCGGCGCGGTGGGCAGGCCCAGGAACGTGGGCCGGGCGCTCGACCCGCCGGCCGCCCGACGCGCGGCCGGGTCTGCGGCACCGTGCGGTTTGCGGCACCGGGTCTCGCCGGGTCGACCGAGGCCAGGATCTCCGCCAGGTGCACGGTCCGGGCGCCCGCGCGCAGCCGGGACAGGCCGCCGCCGATATGCATCAGGCAGGAGCTGTCCCCGGCCGTGCACACCTCGGCCCGGGTGTCCAGCACGCTGCGCATCTTGTCGGCCAGCATGGCCGTGGACGTGTCCGCGTTCTTGACCGCGAACGTGCCGCCGAACCCGCAGCAGGTGTCGGCGTCCGGCAGCTCGACCAGGTCGATCCCGGCCACGTGGCGCAGCAGCCGGAGCGGGCGGTCGCCGACCCGGAGCATCCGCAGCGAATGGCAGGTCGGATGGTAGGTGACCCGGTGCGGGTAGTAGGCGCCGACGTCCTCCACCCCGAGCACGTCGGTCAGCAGCTGGGAGAGTTCGTAGGTGCGGGCGGCCACCGCCTCCGCGCGGCGGGCCAGCGCCTCGTCCCCGTACCGGCGGGCCACCATCGCGTGCTGGTGCCGGATCGACCCCGTGCACGAGCCGGACGGGACCACGATCGCCTCGCAGCCCTCGAACACCTCGACGTAGCGGCGGACCAGGGGCAGCGCGTCGCGGAGGTAGCCGGTGTTCACGTGCATCTGGCCGCAGCAGGTCTGCGCGGCCGGGAACTCGACCTGGTGGCCGAGCCGCTCGAGCAGCCGGACCGTGGCCCGGCCCGCCTCGGGGAACAGCGTGTCGGCCAGGCAGGTCACGAACAGGGCGATTCGCATGACGTCAGCTTGCCGCCTCACTGGCCACGGCCGGGGCTCACGGCCACGGGGGCTCACGCCCGGGCCGCCGGCCCGGCTCGACGCGCGGACCACGAGGTCCGGCTCGAACACGACCTGGCGGTGCCGGTGGGTGCCGTCGCCGAGCGCCTCCTCGATCAGCAGCTGGGCCGCGGCCCGGCCCAGCTGGTGACGGGGCTGGCGGACCGAGGAGAGCGGCACCGCGGCCGCGGCCGCGAAGTCCACATCGTCGTAACCCACGATCGCCACGCCGTCGGGCACCCCGATCCGGCGGGTGGTCATCTCCTGCAGCACACCCAGCGCGAGCAGGTCGTTCGCGCAGAACACGGCCGTGGGCCGTGCCGCGCGGGCAGGCCGGCGAGCGCGGCGCCCGCCCGCTGCCCCGCGGTCACGTTCAGCGCCGGGGTCTCGATCACGAGCAGGTCCGCGGCCGCGGCCGGCCCGCTCCAGGGCACGGACCGCCCCGTCCCGGCGGTCGCTGACCTGGCGGACGCTCATCGGGCCGCCCACGAACGCGATCCGCTCATGACCGGCCTCCAGCAGGTGGGACACGGCCAGGTCGCCGCCGAGCACGTCGTCCACGGACACCGAGCACTGGCCGCGGGACGGTGACCGGCTGTCCACCAGCACCACCGGGGTCCCGCGGCGCTGCACGCTGGCCAGCCGCTTGTCGGCCCCGGACACCGGCGTGATCAGGATGCCCTGGACCCGGTGCTCCTCCAGGACCTCGAGGTAGCGGGACTCCTTGGCCTTCTGGTCGTCGCTGTTGCACAGGATCACCGCCAGCCCGGCCTCACTGGCCTCGTCCTCCACGCCGCGGGCGACGTCGGTGAAGAACGGGTTGGCGACGTCGAGGACGACCAGCCCGATCGTGCGGCTCCGGCCGGCCCGGAGCTGACGGGCCGACTCGTTGCGGATGAAGCCCAGTTGCTTGATCGCCGCCTGGACCCGGGTCCGGGTCGGCTCGGCCACGACCTCCGGGCGGTTGAGCACGTTGGAGACAGTGCCGAGGGAGACGCCGGCAAGGGCGGCGACCTCCCTGATGCTGACCGGCGTGTCCGCCACGGCTCCTCCTGTGCGGTCAGTGTCGTGCGGAGCGCGGGAACGCGTCAACCAGGGGCTTGGCCAGCACAATAGCGGCCAAGAAACCTGTCGGTAACGATTCGGGCATCGCCACGGACCCCTATTGACAGGGTCGCCGCTTCGCTCGACACTGCTTCCACATACTTTGAAACGTTATAGCACATCCTTCCTCAGGCATCCCCCCGCTGGCCTGCTGCCGGACCGGGGCGACCCCACCCAGAGACGAGAGGGAACCGGGCTGTGACAGCTGGCGACGGCCACGACAGCGGAACACCCCCGGCCGGGCCCCCCTCGCCGGAGCCCCGTCCTGGTCGCCTGAGGTCCCCGGTGCCTGAGGTCCCCGGTGCCTGAGGTCCCCGGTGCCTGAGGTCCCCGGTGCATCTGGGGTGCCTGAGGTTTCTGGGACTGACGAAGTTGCTGGTGTGCCTGAGGCCTCTGGGGCTCATCAAGGTGCTGCTGTACCTGAGGTGTCTGGTGTCCGTGAGGGCACTGGTGCCCGTGAGGGCATTAGCGCGCCCGGCGCCGCCGGGGCACCCCCGGCGACGGCCATCCTGGCCCTGCACCACGTGACGAAATCATTCGGCGCCGTGCGCGCGGTCACCGACGGCACGGCGCTGTCGCTGGACGCCCGGGCGATCGTGATGGACGAGCCCACCGCAGCACTGTCCGCCACCGAGGTGGCCCGGCTCTTCGACGTGGTCCGCACGCTCCGTTCCGCCGGCGCGGCGGTCCTGTTCATCTCCCACCGGCTGGAGGAGGTGTTCGAGATCTGCCAGCGGGTGACGGTCATGCGCGACGGCCGGCACGTCCTGACCAGCGAACTCGCCGGGCTGACCGCGGACGACCTGGTCCGGGCCATGGTCGGGCGGCAGATGGAGGCGCGGGTGGCCGGCGAGCGCGGGCACGGCGGTCAACGAGCGCTGGCAGGCTGGCATGGCGCCGTTCTTCGCGGATCTCGGCGGCCAGCATCCCGACCAGGGTTTCCGGAGGATCGACGAGATATTTCACCTGGACTGAGCCTGCCGGGGACCGCGACCCGGCAGCGGGACCGCACCCCGCCGCCCGGGCCGTGCGCCCGGGCCCGGGGCCGCCCGCGGGATCGCGAGCCGGACCAGATCTGCTGCCTGGAGATGACCTGAGATGCCTGACCTGACCGCCGTGAAGACCGCCCTGAGGGCGCAGCGGATCGAGCTCCCATCCTGGGCCTTCGGGAACACCGGGACCCGGTTCAAGGTGTTCGCCCAGCCGGGCGTGCCGCGCACCCCGCAGGAGAAGATCGACGACGCGGCGCAGGTGCACAAGTTCACCGGGGTGGCCCCGACCGTCGCCGTGCACATCCCGTGGGACAAGGTGGACGACTACGCGGCGCTGGGCGGCCACGCCGCCGCCGTGGGCGTCGCGATCGGCACGGTCAACGCCAACATATTCCAGGACGACGACTACATGCTGGGCAGCGTGTGCCACCCCGACCCGCGGGTACGCCGCAAGGCCGTGGCCCACCTGCTGGAGTGCGTCGACATCATGGACGCCACCGGGTCCCGCGACCTGAAGCTGTGGTTCGCCGACGGCACCAACTACCCGGGGCAGGACGACATCCGCGCCCGCCAGGACCGCCTGGCGGAGGCCCTGGCCGAGGTCTACGCGCGGCTCGGCCCGGCGCAGCGGATGCTGCTGGAGTACAAGCTGTTCGAGCCGTCGTTCTACACCACCGACGTGCCGGACTGGGGCACGTCGCTGCTGCACTGCATGGCGCTCGGGCCGCAGGCCGAGGTGGTCGTGGACACCGGGCACCACGCGCCCGGCACCAACATCGAGTTCATCGTGGCCCTGCTGCTGCGGGCCGGGCGGCTCGGCGGGTTCGACTTCAACAGCCGCTTCTACGCCGACGACGACCTGATGGTGGGGGCGGCCGACCCGTTCCAGCTGTTCCGCATCCTGCACGAGGTGGTGGCCGCGGACGCGCTGCGCCCCGAGGCCGGCATCGCGTTCATGCTCGACCAGTGCCACAACATCGAGCCGAAGATCCCGGCCCAGATCCGCTCGGTGATGAACGTCCAGGAGGCCACGGCCAAGGCGCTGCTCATCGACACCGGCGCGCTGGCCGCCGCGCAGCAGGCCGGCGACGTGCTCGGCGCCAACGCCGCGTTCATGGACGCCTACAACACCGACGTCCGGCCCCTGCTGGCGCAGCTGCGGGAGGAGATGGGCCTGGACCCCGACCCGATCGCCGCCTACCAGCGCTCGGGCTACCCCGGCGAGATCATCGCCGACCGCGTGGGCGGTACCCCGGCGAGCTGGGGCAGCTAGCCGCGCACCGGGAAAATCAAATTCACAGGCACGCAACGAACACCGTCCCGGGGACCGCCCCCGCAAAGGAGTCACGACATTGGCCGCGCAGGTACCACCCGAAGTCTCCGAGCTGCTGCAGCGCAGTAACCGGCTCGGGTCGGATCCCCGCAACACCAACTACGCGGGCGGGAACACCTCGGCCAAGGGGCCGGCAGGTGACCCGGTGACCGGCGAGCCGGTCGAGCTGATGTGGGTCAAGGGGTCCGGCGGGGACCTGGGCACGCTGACCACCGGCGGCCTGGCGGTGCTGCGGCTGGACCGGCTGCGCGCGCTGACCGGGGTGTACCCGGGGGTGGAACGCGAGGACGAGATGGTCGCGGCCTTCGAATACTGCCTGCACGGCCTGGGTGGGGTGGTGGGGTCAGGGCTAGCAGAGCGCGGCGCGGCCCCCAGCATCGACACGGCCATGCACGGGCTGCTGGACGCGCCGCACGTGGATCACCTGCATCCCGACTCGGGGATCGCGTTCGCCACCGCGGCCGACGGCGAGGCGCTGACCCGGGCGTGTTTCGGGGACCGGGTGCGGTGGGTGCCGTGGCGCCGGCCCGGGTTCCAGCTCGGCCTGGACATCGCGGCGGTGGCCCGGGAGCACCCGGAGGCCATCGGGGTGATCCTCGGCGGGCACGGGGTCACGGCCTGGGGCGCGACCAGCGAGGAGTGCGAGGCCAACTCGCTGAGCATCATCGCTTCCGCCCGGGAGTACCTGGATTCCCGCGGCGTGCCAGAGCCGTTCGGGCCGGTGATCCCCGGCTACGAGCCGCTGCCCGAGGCGGAGCGGCGGGCCCGGGCCGCGGCGCTGGCCCCGGTGCTGCGCGGCCTGGCCTCGGCCGACCGGCCGCAGGTCGGGCACTTCACCGACAGCCCGGCCGTGCTGGACTTCACCGCCCGGGAGAAGCACCCGGCGCTGGCCGCGCTGGGCACGTCCTGCCCGGACCATTTCCTGCGCACCAAGGTCCGCCCGATGGTGGCGGACCTGCCGCCCTCGGCGCCGCTGGACGACGTGATCGCCCGGCTGCGTGAGCTGCACGCCGCCTACCGGGACGACTACCGGGCCTACTACGACCGGCATGCGGACCCGGACACGCCGCCGATGCGCGGCGCCGATCCCGCGATCGTGCTGGTCCCCGGGGTGGGCATGTTCAGCTTCGGGGCCGACAAGCAGACCGCGCGGGTGGCGGGCGAGTTCTACCTGAACGCGATCAACGTGATGCGCGGCGCCGAGGCGGTGTCCACCTACTCCCCCATCCCGGAACGCGAGAAGTTCCGCATCGAGTACTGGGCCCTGGAAGAGGCCAAGCTCCGCCGGCGCCCCAAGCCGAAGCCGCTGGCCACCCGGGTCGCGCTGGTCACCGGGGGCGGGTCCGGGATCGGCCGGGCCACCGCGGAGCGGCTGGCCGCCGAGGGCGCGTGCGTGGTGGTGGCCGACCGGGACGGCGCGGCCGCCGCCAAGGTGGCCGAGGCGATCGGGGCCGGGGCGTTGCGGGCGGCCGATGCCGCGGTCGCGGTGACCTCCGACGTCACCGACGAGGACAGCGTGGCCGAGGCCTACCGGCAGGCGGCGCTGGCCTTCGGCGGGGTGGACCTGGTGGTCAGCAACGCTGGGCTGTCCATCTCCAAGCCGCTGCTGGAGACCAGCGTGGGCGACTGGGCTATCCAGCACTCGGTAATGGCCCGGGGCTCGTTCCTGGTCGCCCGGGAGGCGGCCCGCGTGATGGCGGCCCAGGGCATGGGCGGCGACATCATCTACATCTGCAGCAAGAACGCGGTGTTCGCCGGGCCCAACAACGTGGCTTACGGCGCGGCCAAGGCCGACCAGGAGCACCAGGTCCGGCTGCTCGCCGCCGAGCTGGGCGAATCCGGCATCCGGGTGAACGGGATCAACCCCGACGGCGTGGTCCGCGGCTCCGGCATCTTCGCGGGCGGATGGGGCGCCCAGCGGGCCGCGGTGTACGGGGTGCCCGAGGAGGAACTCGGCGCGTACTACGCGCAGCGGACCCTGCTCAAGCGGGAGGTGCTGCCCGGGCACGTGGCCGCCGCGGTGGTCGCGCTGGCCGCCGGCGACCTGGCCCTGACCACCGGGCTGCACATCCCGGTGGATGCGGGCGTGGCCGCCGCGTTCCTGCGCTGAGGCCGCAGGCGATGACCGGAACGCCGCAGGCCGGAAGGGTGCAGGCCGGAACCGCGCGGGCCGGAACCGCGGTGGCGGCCGTGGACCTGGGCGCGTCGGGCGGCCGGGTCATGGTCGGCCAGGTCAGTGCTGATCAGCTCGATCTGCACGAGGCGCACCGCTTCCCGAACTCGCCGGTCCGGGTGCTGGGCACGCTGCACTGGGACATCCTGGGCCTGTACCGCGGGATGCTGGACGGGCTGGGCGCGGCGGCCCGCTCCTTCGGCCTCGCCAGCGCGGGCATCGACTCGTGGGGGGTGGACTACGGCCTGCTCGGCGCGGACGGGGCGCTGCTCGCCAACCCGGTGCACTACCGGGACACCCGGACCGACGGCGTGGTGGACGAGGTGCTGGCCAAGGTCCCGGCGGCGGACCTGTACGCGGTCACCGGCGTCCAGCAGATGCCCATCAACACGATCTACCAGCTGGCCGCCGAGGCGCGGACGCCGCAGCTGGCCGCGGCGCGGACCCTGCTGCTGATCCCCGACTTGCTCGCCTACTGGCTGACCGGTGAGATCGGCGCGGAGGTGACCAACGCGTCCACCACCCAGCTGTAGCCGCGCTGGGCAACATCCTGGTCCAGGCGCGGACGCTGGGCGCGGCGCCGGGCGACCTGGACGGGATGCGCGCCCTGCTGCGCGCCACCCAGCCGCTGCGCCGCTTCGAGCCGTCCGGCGATCCCGGCGCGTGGGCCGCCGCCGCGGCCCGGATCGGCGTCTGACGCTGTCAGCCGATGGCGGTGCCGAACAGGTGCCCGATGCCGTAGGTGAAGGCCAGGCCGAGCGCTCCCCCGATGACTACCCGCAAGACGGCGCGCCGGACGTTGCTGCCGCCCAGGCGGGCGCTGAGGGCACCGGTCAGGCCGAGAGCGACCAGGACGGCGGCAAAGGTAATCGGTACCCGCAGACTGGCCGGGGGCAGCAAGATAGCCAGCATCGGCAGCAGGGCCCCGGACGTGAACGACAGCGCCGAAGCCGCAGCGGCCTGGACCGGGCTGGGGATGTCAGCGGGATCGATGTGCAGTTCGGCGTCCAGGTGGGCGGACAGGGCACCCTGGGCGGTCAGTTCAGTGGCCACGGTGCGGGCGGTCGCCGCGGACAGGCCCTTGGCTTCGTACAGGGCAGTCAGCTCGGTCAGCTCGGCGTCGGGGTCGTCAGCGAGTTCACGTTTCTCCTGCTTGATCTCCGCGCGCTCGCTGTCGCGCTGGCTGGAGACCGACACGTACTCGCCCAGCGCCATCGACACCGCCCCCGCGACCAGGCCGGCCAGCCCGGCGGTGAAGATGGGACCGCGGGACGTGGTGGCCCCCGCCACCCCGATGACGATGCCGGCCACCGACACGATCCCGTCGTTGGCCCCCAGCACTCCTGCCCGCAGCCAGTTCAGCCGTCCCGCGGTGCCGCCGGAATGCGGCTCCCGAGGGTGAGTCGGCTGCCCGCTCGCGGCGGCCTCGACCTGGGCAGCGGAAGGCATGACCTCGTCAGCACTCATGCCTCCACAAGTACTTCAACCTCACCCGCCGCGCCAAGGGCCAGCGGCGATGGTGTCTGCCGCTCAGCCGCCGATGCGGCGGGCGCGCTGGTCCACGCCCATCTCCCCGTACGGGTAGTCCGCCGGGCGCGGGTCGCTGGCCACGTCCAGCGCGACCAGTTCGTCGGTGGACAGGCGCAGGTCCGCGGCGCGCAGGTTGACCTCGAGCTGCTGCGTGGTCCGGGCGCCGAGGATGGTCGAGGTCACCCCCGGCCGGCCGGTCACCCAGGCCAGCGCCACCTCGGCCATGGACACGCCGCGCGTTTTGGCGATCTCCTGCACCGTGCCGATGACGTCCCAGGTGCGGTCCACGCCGCGGCGGTCCCAGGCCTCCATGCCGCGGTCCGGGTCATCGCCGAGCCGGGTGTCCCCGGACGGGCGCTCGTCCCGCCGGTACTTGCCCGACAGCCAGCCGCCACCGAGCGGGCTCCACGGCAGCAGCCCGAGTCCCGCGTCGATCGCCGCGGGCACGATCTCCCACTCGATCTCCCGGACCAGCAGGCTGTACTGCGGCTGCAGCGTGACCGGTGCGGCGATGTTCATCTCACGGGCCAGGTGCACGGCCTTCGTCAGCTGCCACCCGGTGAAGTTGGACAGCCCGTAGTAGCCGATCTTGCCGGACCGGACGAACCCGTCCAGCGTGCGCAGGGTCTCCTCCATGGGCGTGATCGGGTCGAATGCGTGGACCTGGTACAGGTCGACCGCGTCCAGCCCCAGCCGCCGCAGCGATGCGTCCAGCGCCCGGGTTAGGTGCCGCGCCGACAGGCCGAGACCGTTGGGCGAATCGTCGGTGGGGAACCGGCCCTTGGTGGCCAGCACCACCCGGTCGGTCACGGCGGCCGGGCGGGCGGCGAACCAGCGGCCGATGATCTCCTCGGAGGCCCCGCCGTTGTACACGTCGGCGGTGTCCACGAACGTGCCGCCCGCCTCCACGAAGCGGTCCAGCTGCTGGTGCGCGCCGGCTTCGTCCGTCTCCAGGCCAAAGGTCATGGCGCCCAGGCAGAAGCTCGACACCGCGCAGCCACTACGTCCCAGGGTCCGATAGTCCATACCTGCCACCCTACGCAGGCTCACCACGCGTCACCCTCGCGCCAGTCACACGTCAGCTCCCCGGACACGTCCAGCGGGACCGCGACGGGCAGGACGTAGATGCTCCCTTCCTCGTCGGGGGTACGCACGACGCCTGCGGGGGTGAGCGCCGAGCAGGGGCCCAGCCACCGCAGCCAGCCCCGCGCGGCGTAGAACACGGCCCCGGCGTCGGTCGAACCGAGGGCACCTACCTCGTACGCCCCGCGGATGATCCGCTCCGCCGCGTCCATCAGGGTGCCGCCGTGGCCGCTCCGGCGGCGGTCCGCCCGGACCGCGACCGCCTCGACGTAGCCGGTACGCCAGGCCCGCCCGCCGTACAGCAGCTGCCGCTGGATCACCGACGCGTGACCTATCAGCTCGGCGCCCTCCCAGAGCAGGGCGTGCATCCCGCCGAGGGAGTGGTCCCAGTCCTCGTCGGTCATGTCGTCGAACACGTCGTCCAGCAGAGCCCGGGCGGCGCGCCGTGTGCTGGCCTCGAGCTCGGCGGTGTGCGCGATGTGCAGCGTAGCCGGGGGTATCACCGGCTGGCCCGGGCACACGCTCTCAGACCGGGGAGCCCGGCGGGTCCCCGGCGCTGGCCCGGCCGGGTGCTTCCGCCAGGTCCTGGGCCGCGGCCCGGCCGGCCTCGGCGGTCCGGCGCAGGAAGCCGGCCAGGAGCTCCAGCTGCGCCTCGTCATACTCGCCGATGATCTGGTCCATCGCGCTGTTCATTCCCGAGTAGAGCCCCAGCACTTCCGCGGCCCGGCCCCGCTCGGCCCGGATCAGGACCGCGCGCCGGTCGGCCGGGTCGCGCTCGCGGGCGATCCAGCCGCCCCGTTCCAGCCGGTCCAGGATCCCGGTCAGGGTAGCCGGGTGCAGCCCGGTCCTGCGGGCCAGCGTGCTCGGGCTGAGCGGCCCGTCCCGGCTGATCAGGTCGAGGCACTCCAGGTCGGTGCCCTTGAGCTCCAGGTGCCCCCGGACCTGGTGGTTGAGCAGGGACAGCTGCACGCTCACGTCACGCAGCGACGCCCGGACCTCGCGGTCCAGCCGCCGGCGGCGCCGTACCGCCTCCCGGTGGGCAGGTTTTACTGACTTCATATAATATGGACTCCATATTGTACGGACTACAAGAAACAAGGTACCTCATGGAGCTCACGATCTTCGGCGCGACCGGCGCCACCGGGACCTGCCTCACCGAGCAGGCCCTCGCCGCCGGGCACCGGGTCTCGGCCGTGGTCCGCGACCCGGCCCGGCTGTCCGTGCCGCACTCACCCCGCCTGCAGGTCATCACCGCCGACCTGATGGACCCGGCCGCAATCAGCCCGGCGGTCGCGGGAGCAGACGCGGTACTCGCCGCGTTCGGGCCGCGTGGCACCGGCCCCACCACCGTGCTCCGCGAGGGCAGCCGGAGCGTGATCGAGGCCATGAGCAAGGAGGGCACCCGCCGCCTCATCACGGTCAGCGGGTCGATCGTGACCGACGAGGGTGAGGGCCCCGTCCTGCGCTACCTGCTCAAGCCCCTGGTCCGCGGCACGCTGCTGCGCCACCCGGCCGCCGACATGCGCGGCGCCGAGGAGGAGATCCGCCAGAGCGGGCTGGACTGGACGATCATGCGACCGCCCCGGCTCACCGGCGAGCCCGCGTCCGGCAGGTACCGGATCGCGATCGACCGTAACCTGCCCCGCGGGGTCACCGTGTCCCGTGCGGACCTCGCCGCGTACATGCTCGCGATCATCGGGGACCCGGCCACCATCCACCATCACATCGGCATCGCCCGCTGACCCGGCCGTCCGGGCCAGCGGGCGATGACCGGCCCGGTCCCAGGTGGCCTGATCCCAGGCGGTACGGCCGCCGGCGGCCCGGCCCCGCTGCCCTGAGCAGCCTCAGGCTGGGCCGCCTTGCTCCCGCTGTTTCATCTCCGCCTCGTACACGTGCCGGTCCGGGACGCCGACGGCGTCGCGGGCCTGCCGCTCCACGTCGCGGAACACCTGCCAGTAGCCGGTGTCGTAGGCCTTGACCATCTGGAAGCTCCACTGGTCGCCGGCGATCTCCCGCCCGACCAGGGTTTCCTCGATGCCGTCGGCGAGCTCCGTGAATCCGGCGTCGCGGAGCATGGCCACGGCCTCCTGGAGGGTGCTGTAGGCCGTCCCGGGCAGGCGGTGAAATCCGTAGAGGAGACCGCGGGCGTGCTCGACCACCTCCAGCGCCTCGGAGAGTTTGCCGAGTGCGACCACCGCCGCGTCGGAGGTCCCCGGTGGACGCCGGCGAGCGGCAGGCCGGTCCGGGTGCTTGGCGCTGCCATGCCGCAGTGCCGTCCCGGGCAGCCGGGGCGCCCGCGGCTGGAGCGAGGGACCGGCGACGGTGCGGTTTTCGTTGCGGAGAAGTTGGCTTTTGACTTTCGCCGGGCCGGCCGTGAGCCTGGCTACCTGGTCAGAGGAGTTCCAGGATGGTGGCGTTCGCCTGGCCGCCGCCCTCGCACATGGCCTGGAGGCCGTAGCGGATCCCGTTGTCGCGCATGTGGTGGACGAGCGTGGTCATCAGGCGTGCGCCGGACGCGCCGAGGGGATGGCCCAGGGCGATCGCCCCTCCGTTGGGGTTCAGCGCCTTGGGGTCGGCGCCCAGGTCGGCCAGCCAGGCCAGCGGCACCGGCGCGAACGCCTCACCGATCTCGAAGGCGCCGATTTCGTCCAGCGACAGCCCGCTGCGGGCCAGGGCCTTCTCGGTGGCCGGGATGGGCGCGGTCAGCATGATGACCGGGTCGGAGCCGGCCAGCACGGCCGTGCGCACCCGGGCGACCGGGGTCAGCCCCAGCTCGCGGGCCCTGTCCGAGGTGGTCATCAGCAACGCGGCCGCGCCGTCTGAGATCTGCGAGGAGTTGCCGGCCGTGATCACGCCGCCGTCCGGCTTGAACACCGTCTTCAGCCCGGCCAGCACCTCGATCGTGGTGCCGCGGCGGATCCCCTCGTCCGCGGTGATCAGCTCGCCCTTGTCGTTGGTCACCGGCGCGATCTGGCCCTCGAACCGGCCGGCGTCCTGGGCGGCGGCCGCCTTCTCGTGCGAGCCAACCGAGAACTCGTCAACCTGAGCACGGGAGAGACCCCACCGCTCGGCGACCATCTCGGCGCCTACGCCCTGGTTGGGGAACACGCCGCCATAGCGCTCGAGGTACTCCGGGCCCAGCGGGTTGCCACCCTGAACTGAGGAACCCATCGGCACCCGTGACATGGACTCCACGCCGCCCGCCACGACCACGTCATACTGGCCCGCGATCAGGCCGGCCGCCGCGAAGTGCACGGCCTGCTGGGAGGAGCCGCACTGCCGGTCCACGGTCACCCCGGTCACGGTCTCCGGCCAGCCTGCGGCCAGCACTGCGGTCCGGGCGATGTCCAGGGTCTGCTCACCGACCTGGCTGACGCAGCCCCACACCACGTCGTCCACGACGGCCGGGTCGATCCCGGACCGGGTGGCCAGGGACTTCAGCACGTGGGCCGACAGCGACACCGGGTGCACCCCGGACAGCCAGCCATTGCGCTTCCCGACCGGCGTCCGGACCGCCTCCACGATCACCGCATCACGCACGCTGCACTCCTCCTCGCCTGGCCCGCTGGGGGCGGCACGGGTCTGCGCCGACCCACGCCGGCCGCGCCCATGCTCGGCCCCTGGGTGCGCCCATGCCTTCCTCCACGACGGTATCCCAGTTCTTTCTGGGAAAAGAAGGCCGCTCAGTCCGGCGGCACGCGGGGCCCGGGCCGGGGCGCGCCGGGCCGGGGCGGTCAGCGGGGCCGGGGCCGACATTTCACGTATCTGGTGCACGAATACCCGGACGAACCGGACACCGCGTGCACCGCTTACGTGATATGTCACCCGGCCCATGATCAATGTTGCCGGCGGGGCGGTCGTTCGCCCGGCGGCAACGGGCCGCCGGGCGAACGGCGGGCCGGGCCGCGTGTACCCACGGCTTCCCGGACGCGTGGCCGGGCGGCCGGCCGGAATGGCCAGGCGCGGGTGCCGGTGAACCGGGGGGGCGGCGGATACGGTGGAACCGTGACACTCCCGTTCCCGCCGGCCGCGCCCCGGTAAGGCCGGACCATGTGCCGTTTGTTCGGGCTGCACGCCGGCACCCGGGACGTGGCGGCCAGGTTCTGGCTTATCGACGCCCCGGACAGCCTGGACGCGCAAAGCCACCGCAATCCCGACGGCGCAGGCGTCGGGACGTTCGGGCCCGCGGGCGAGCCGGCGGTCAGCAAGCAGCCCATCGCGGCCTGGGAGGACGCGCAGTTCGCCGCCGCGGCCCGGGACCTGCGCGGCACCACGTTCGTGGCGCACGTGCGGTACGCCAGCACCGGTGCCCACACGCTGGCCAACACCCACCCGTTCCTGCAGGACGGCCGGCTCTTCGCCCACAACGGGGTGGTCCAGGGCCTAGGCGAGCTGGACCGGCGCCTGGCGGAACTGGGCGCGGCGGGACTGGCCGGCGGCGAGACGGACAGCGAGCGGATCTTCGCGCTGATCACCGCGGAGACCCGGCGCCACGGCGGCGACGTGACCGCCGGCCTGGCCGGGGCGATCGGCTGGATCGGCGCGCGGCTGCCCGTGTACGCGCTCAACCTGGTGCTCATTACCGCGACGGACTTGTGGGCGCTGCGGTACCCGGCTACCCACGAGCTGTACGTGCTCGACCGCCCGGCCGGGGGTCATCCGGCTGGCCAGGCCCTCGACGTGGCCAGCCCACGGATCCACGCCCGGTCCGAGCACCTGGCCCACCAGCCCTCAGTGATCATCGCTACCGAGCGGATGGACGACGATCCCGGCTGGCGGCTGCTGGACCCCGGCGAGCTGCTGCACGTCCGCCCGACGCTGGAGATCAGCAGCACGGCGCCGTTCCCGGCGGAACCCGCGCACCTGCTCCGGCTCGCCGATCTCGACCCGGCGGCGGCGGCGTCCCAGCACCCGCAGGCCGCGCCCAGCTGAGCTGGGCGCGGCCGGAGCCTGGATGCCGCCTGGGCTGGTCGCGGCCCGAGCCTGAATGCGGCCGGAGCCGGGCGCGGGCCCGGCCTGAGCCGGGCGCGGGCCCGGGCTGAGCCGGGCGCGGGCCCGGGCTGAGCCGGGCGCGGGCCCGGGCTCGCCGCTCAGCGCAGCGAGCGGGCGACCTGCTCCAGCTGGTCCAGGGCCTCCTGCAGGCCGTCTTCCATCCCGGAGTTGACGTGCGCGTCCCGGTGCTCCTGGCTCGCGTGTTCCACGAGGATCCGGACCGTCGTGTGCCCGTCCGCCTCGGTGAACGTGATCGTGGTCAGCGCCTCGGCGTCCGGCATGCCCTCGAAGATCTCGGTCCAGACCATCCGCTCGGCCGGGACGATCTCCCGGTACTCGCCGTGGAACGCGACCTCGAACCCGGCGTTCGCGGTCATCACGAAGCGCCAGGTGCCGCCGACCCGCAGGTCGATGTCCACGCTGGTCACCTCGCCCCGGTCCGCGCTCCACCAGCGCCGGACCAGGTCGGGCTCGGTCCACGCCCGGTAGACCAGGCGCGCGGGAGCGTCGAACTCCCGGGTGATCAGGATCTGCGTGTCCTCGGGCAGCGTCACCACTGCGCGGCGGCTACTCGTCACGGCCATTCTCCCCGTCCTCCTCTGCGTCAAGTTCTCCCGGCAGCCCGGGCCCTTCCGGCCCGGCCCTGCCCAGTTCTTCCAGCACGAGCTCTTCCAGCACGGTGTCCAGCCGTTCGAACCGGCGCGACCAGGCCTGCTCGTACGGCTTCACCCAGTCGTAGATCGGCTTCAGCGGCCCGGCGTTGAGCCGGTACACCCGCTGGCGGCCGTCCCCGCGCACCTCGACCAGGCCGACCTCCCTCAGCACCCGCAGGTGCTTGGACACCAGCGGCTGGGCCAGCCCGAGCAGGGCCACGAGGTCGTTCACGGGCCGTTCCCCGCTGGCCAGCAGGTCGAGGATCTCCCGCCGCCGGGGCTCGGCTACCGCGTTGAATGCGTCCGCTGTCGTTGCTGCCCGTGCCATGACAGCATCATATTCCTATAAAGGAATACGTCAAGCGGACGGCTCCCCGGGGGTCTCCGCGGAGGTCTCCCCGAGGGTCTTCTCGAACCAGTGGTGCGCGTACGGTTCGTCGCTGAACGCGGCCACCTCGCGGTAGCCGGACGCGCGGTACAGGCTGATCGCCTCGGTGAGGGTGCCGTTGGTTTCCAGCCGCAGCACGGTGACCCCCCGCGCGGCCGCGTGCGCCTCCAGCTCGGTGAGCAGCCGCCGGCCGACCCCCAGGCCGCGCACGGCCGGGGCCACCCACATGCGCTTGAGCTCGGCGGGCGCGGCACCGTGAAATTTGAGCCCGCCGCACCCCACGGCCTCGGAATGCAGGGTGGCGACCAGGAAGAGTCCCGCGGGCGGGATCATGTCCTGATCCGCGGCCGGCAGGCTCCGGGCCGGGTCGAAGCCGCTCTCGAACCGGCGCCCCAGCTCGTCCGTGTAGGCCCGCAGGCAGGCACGGGCGGCCGGATCCGCCGGATGGCGCGCGGTGACCCCGACCGCCGACGCCACCAGGAGCCGCTCGACCTCGGCCATCGCGGCCGCCAGCCGGTCCCGCTGGGAGACGCTGAGCGGGCGGAGGATCGCGGCGGCCGCGTCGTCCGCCCGCCGGTCGAGCTCGGCCCGCTCGTCCCGGCCGCGGCCGGTGAGGCAGGCCCGGCGCACCCGGCCGTCCGACTCGCTCCCGTCCACGACGACCAGCCCGTCCGCCTCCAGCGCGCGGAGCAGCCGGCTCAGGTACCCCGAGTCCAGGTCCAGCCGGGCACGCAGCGACCGGACGTCGGTGCCGTCCGGGCCGATCTCCCACAGCACGCGGGCCTGCCCGAGCGGGCGGTCCCGGGCCAGGAACTCGTCGTCGAGCGCGCCGACCCGCTGGGTGACGGTCCGGTTGAACCGCCGGACCTGGCCGATCAGGGAGGCCTCCATTTTCTGATCTTAGTCAGAGAATGCGGTCCCGGCCCAGCCGCCGGACGGCCGGTCCTGGCGGAGCACCTCGATCAGCGCGGCGTCATCGTGGCGGCCCAGGCCCCGCTCGTGACCCTCCTCGTACAGCCGCCGCGTGGCCGCGGTCAGCGGCACGGCCGCGCCGGCGTGCTCCGCGGCCACGCTGACCAGGCCCATGTCCTTGACGAAGATGTCCAGCGCGCTCCGCGGATCCCGGAACTCCCCGGAGATCATCCGGGCGCCGCGGTCCTCGAACATGAACGAGGCGGCGGCGCCGTCGCGCAGCACCCTCCAGCACTCCCCCGGATCCAGGCCGAGCGACTCCGCGAACGCGAGGGCCTCGGCCGCGGCCGCGATGTGCACCCCGCACAGCAGCTGGTTGACGAGCTTCATCCGCTGGCCGTCGCCGGGGGCGGGACCGACCACCGGGGCGCTGCGGGCCAGCGCGTCGAGCACCGGGCGGGCCCGGCTGACCGCGTCGTCCGGGCCGGACACCATGATCAGCAGATCGCCGTCGGCGGCGCGGCGCACGCCCCCGGACACCGGCGCGTCGACCAGGGCGACCCCGCCGCGGCCGAGCCGGGCGGCCGCCTCCGCCACCACGTCCGGGCCGGCCGTCGCCATGATGATCACGACCGCGCCGGCCGCCAGCGCGCCGGCCGCGCCGCCCGGCCCGAACAGCACCTCGTCGACCTGGTCCGGCGTGGCCACCATGACCACGACGATCCCGGCGTCCCGGACCGCCCCGGCGATGCTGTCCGCCGCCTCGATACCACCGGCCGCCAGCGCCGCGGCCCGCCCCGCCACGATGTCGTACGCGGTGACCGGGTGCCCCGCGCGGGCCACGCAGCCCGCCATCGGAGCGCCCATCGCACCCAGCCCGAGCCAGCCCACCCGCATCAGGGAACCTCCCGCTCGCCGTTGAGAATCGCCACGACCTGCGCCAGCGTGCCGTCGTCCCCCACGTTTCCGGCAAAGACCACGTACGGCATCCCGACCGCCCCGGGCGCGGCGTCCAGCGGCCGGAACACCGAGATCGTCCCGGGGAACAGCTGGCCGGCCACCTCGGCGCGGCGGATCCCGAGGCCGTGCAGCATCACGTCGTGCGAGGTGATGCCGCCCTTGGCGACGACCCAGGCGGGCCGGGCGGCCAGCGCGCCGCGGACGATCCGGGACAGGGCGGCGGACACGGTGCGCGCGATCGTGAGGCTGTCCGCCGCGTCCCGGCCCGCGACGACGTCACGGCTGGTGTACAGCAGCACGTCCGCGTGGGCCAGTGCCCCGGTGACCCGCCGCGCGACCGCGGCGGCCACGTCCGGCCCGCCGCCCAGCACCGCCCGGACGTCGAGTTCCATGTCGGCGGTGACGCGCCGGGCCCGCAGCGCGGCGACCTGCCGGCTTGTCTGCCCCACGTGCGAGCCGACCACGACCAGCCCGTGCCCGCCGCGGCGTGCCTCCCCCCAGATCCCCGCCCCGCGCAACGGCGGCCTGGGCCCCAGGCCGCTGAGCGCCCGCACGAACGACGGCCCGGTGCGGAACAGGAACGACTGGCCCTCGCGCTCGGCCTCCAGCACGCTGCGGGCCACCGTCTCCAGGTCGGAGTACTCGGTGGCGTTGACCACCACCCACGCCCCGCCCGCCGCGCCGGCCAGCACCTCGCGGACCCGGGCCGGCCCGCCGATCCGGATGTCCGCCAGGCTGATGCTGCGCACATCCTCGGGCCGGATCGTCCCCCCGCTTTTCTCCGCAACGAAAACCGTCAGGTCCGACGCCCTGTACCCGAACGCGCTGTCCTTCGCGAACTCGGTCTCACCGACGGGGACCAGCCCGGCCGGGGTACGCGCCCAGTGGATGCCGGCCGCGGTCACCCGTCCCGCTTCGAGGAACGCGGGCACCAGCAGCACGCCGTCGTAACCACGGCCGACCAGGTCCCGGCGGACCGCCTGCAGCGCGGCCACCTCCGCCATCACGTGGCCGCGCAGCGTGGAGTCGCTCCGGCTGATCAGCTGGATGCGGGTTCCGCGCCGGCCCGCCACCGTGATCAGCCCGCGCGCCGCCCGGGTGGTGATGTCCGCGGCGGCCGCCGCGTCCAGGCTCCGGGAGTTGGTCAGCACGAAGCACGTCGCGGCCGGCCCGGCCAGCGCCGCGGCGTAGGCGTCCTCGTCCAGCACGGTCACGACCTGGACGTCGTGCACGGCCTGCGACCCGGTCGGGTCGTCGTCGAGGACGCCCAGGAGCAGGTCGCTGGCCGACCGGAGGGCGCGGATGGATTCGCGCAGACCCTCGTCGTCGGGGCGCGCCGGGGCAGCCCGGCGAACACCTCGGCCGCGTCCGGCCGCCTGTCCCCCAGCACGCTGGCCCCTTCCTGCCTAAGATCGCACTGTATTCCACACCCCCGGCCCGGGATGGAGACGCCATGGCGAATGTGGTGATTACCGGCGGCGCCGGGTTCCTCGGCGCCCGCCTGGCCCGGGACCTGCTGGCGGCCGGGTCGCTGGACGTGGCGGGTGACGGCGAACGCCCGCTGGCCCAGGTCGCGCTCCTGGACCAGGTCCCGCCCCCGGCGGACCTGGCCGCCGACGCCCGGGTGACGGTGCTGGAGGGGGATCTCACCGGGCTGCTGGGGCCCGGGCAGGCCGGGCGGGAAGCGCTGGCCGCAGCCGACGTGGTCTTCCACCTGGCCGCGGCGGTCAGCGGCGAGTGCGAGGCCGATTTCGACCTGGGTATCCGGGCGAACCTGCGGGGCACGGAAGCGGTGCTCGCCGCCTGCCGCGCGGCAGGCACCAACCCGCTGGTGGTGTTCTCCAGCTCGATCGCGGTCTTCGGCGGCTCCCACAAGCACCCGCTCCCGGCTGTGGTGGAGGACTACACGCTGCCGGACCCGCAGACCAGCTACGGCATCCAGAAGTTCATCGGCGAGCAGCTGGTGGCCGACTACACCCGGAAGGGGTTCCTGCGCGGGCGGAGCGTGCGGCTGATGACGGTCAGCGTGCGCCCCGGCCGGCCCAACGCCGCGGCCTCCGGGTTCATGTCAGGCATCATCCGCGAGCCGCTCGCGGGCCAGCGCGCGGTCTGCCCGGTCGGTCCGGACACCGAGGTGGCGCTGGCCTCCCCGGCCCGGGCCATCGCGGCGCTGCGGTGCGCGGCCACGTCGCCGGACGACGCCTGGGGCGGCCGGACCGCGATGACCATGCCCGGCCTCACCGTGACGGTCGGGGACATGGTGGCCGCGCTGGAGCAGGTGGCCGGCCCCGAGGCGACCAGCCTGATCGACTGGGTCCCGGACCCGGTGGTGGCGAGGATGGTGGCAGGCTGGGCCGCCCGTTTCCGCACGGACCGGGCCGCCCGCCTGGGCCTGGCCCCCGACCCCGACTTCACCTCGATCATCCGCAGGCACCTGGCCGACACCCGGAACTCCTCGCCAGCCAGGCCCCGCACCCGGACTCCCTAGGCCCCGGCCTCCGGCACCCGGCTCCTGCACCCGGACTCCTGAGCCCCCGGCATTGAGCCTGCCCCAGCCGCCGCCCGGGCCCACCCGGAGCACTAGCCGGCGAAGTGCCACACCACCAGCACCTCTGGCCACACCCGCACCTTCTGCCTCCCTGGAGTTCCGTCCGCGTTCGTGATCAACCGATTGGTGTTGCTCCAGCAACACCAATCGGTTAGATCACGAGTTGAAGAGGATGATCACGAAGGCCCGGCCAGGTATTCGCGGAGGCCGGCGACGAAACCGGCGACCTGCGACTCGGTGCCGCGTTCCGCGCCGGGCCATTCGTCGGCATTCAGCCCCAGAACGGCTACCGGTGAGTTTGCCGCCGGGTACCCGTCATCAGTGCTGGTGGTCGGGCACTTCACCGATCCCGAGGGCAACGTGATCGGCGTCGCCGGGACCGCCTAGCCACCGCGCCCAGGCCATCCCGCGGCCGCCGGTCACGGTCCACCCGTCCAGCGTCCACCCTCCATTGCTGGAAATCGAGCGGCTCCGGGGCGCGCGGGAACGTCAGGAGTCGCCGTAGACCGGGATCCGGGCGCCGCTGATCGGGCCGGCGTCCGGGCCGATCAGGAACGCGATCACCTTGGCGATCGCGGCCGGGGCGACCGCCCGGGCGGCCAGGTCCGGCGACATCCAGGTCCGGTTGGCGGGCGTGTCGATGACCGAGGGCAGCACGCAGTTCACCCGGATCCCCTGCGGCCGGAGTTCGTCGGCCAGCAGTTCGGTGGCCCGCACCACCGCTGACTTGCTGAGCGCGTGGGCCAGCGGGGCGCTGCCGCTGACCGCGGTCTTGGAGCCGACGGTCACGATCGCGCCGCCCCCGGCCGCGGCCATCCGCGGTGCTGCCTCCTGGGCGCACCACAGCAGCGAGACCACGTTCGACCGCCACAGGCTCTCCAGCGAGTCCTCGTAGAGGTCCGCGAGCTTGCCGGGGATGAACCCGCCGGCCAGCGCGATGAGCGCGGACGGGGTGGCCACCGCGTCCGCTGCTTCAAACGCGGCGTGGACCGCAGAGCGGTCGGCCAGCTCGATGGGGACCGGATACACCCCGTCCCCGGCGCCCAGCACGTCCAGCGCGGTTGACGGCCGGTCCAGGGCGACGACCGTCAGATCCCGGCCGCGCAGCTCGTTGACCACCGCGTGGCCAAGCGCTCCCGCCGCCCCCGTCACCAGCACTGCGCCATCCATGGTTCCCCCTCCGGGCCGTTCTCACGTCTGGGCCGGTCACGTCTCCTCTGAGGCCGGGGCCCGGCCCGGCGGACTCCATCATGGTCTCAGGGTCCGGCCCGGGGACGGCCACCCGGTGGGATGTCAGGTGCCCACGCCGCCCGCCGGGGCCCGGTTCGGGGAACAGCCCCGGGCCCCCGCCCGGCCACGGGCCCCGCCCGGCCACGGGCCCAGCCCGGGGCCGGGTCCCCGGGCCGCCGGGCGACAGTGCCCCGGCGGCCGGGAGGCTCAGCTCCGGAGGAAGGCCAGCAGGTCGGCGTTGAACTGATCCTTATGGGTGTCCATGAGGCCGTGCGGCGCGCCCGGATAGTAGATTTCCGTGCGCGCCTCGATGAGCTGCGCCGACTTGACCGCCGCGTCCTTGACGGGAACGATCTGGTCGTCCTCGCCGTGCAGGACCAGGGTCGGGACGTCGAACTTCTTGAGGTCCTCGGTGAAATCGGTCTCAGAGAACGCTTTGATGCTTTCGTAGGCGTTCTTCAGGCCGGACTGCATGCTCCACAGCCAGAACTGAGCCAGCACGCCCTGCGAGACTTTGGCGCCTGGCCTGTTGGCGCCGTAGAAGGGCGTGGCCAGATCCTTGTAGAACTGCGAGCGGTCCTTGGTCAGGCCCGCGCGCAGGCCGTCGAACACCTCGATCGGCAGGCCCTCCGGATTGGCCGCGGACTTCAGCATGACCGGCGGCACCGCGGAAACCAGGACCGCCTTGGCAACGCGCCCCGTCCCGTGGCGTCCGATATAACGCGCGACCTCGCCGCCGCCGGTGGAGTGGCCTACCAGGGTGGCGCCGGTGAGATCGAGCGCCTCGATCACGGCCGCCAGATCGTCGGCGTAGCCGTCCATGTCGTTGCCGGATGAGGGCTGGCTGGACCGGCCATGGCCACGCCGGTCGTGCGCAACCACGCGGAAGCCGTTCTGCGAGAGGAACAGCAGCTGGCCGTCCCACGCGTCGGCACTGAGCGGCCAGCCGTGCGAGAACGTTACGACCGGGCCTTCGCCCCAGTCCTTGTAGTAGATCTCGGTGCCGTCGCTGGTGGTGATCGTGCTCATTCCTGGGCTCCTTTCCGGCCGGTTCCGGGTTGGCCCGTCCTGGCTCGATTCCGGGCTGGCGCGCGCACCGTGTGTGGCCGCGGCGTGCCTCAGTCCCGTGCCGTGTCCGGGTCCGCGCCGCGGCCGCTGGCGCGTCCACGAACGTGGCCAGCGGCTGCCCGGCCTCGACGATGTAGGTGGAGAGCATGCGGCCTGTCCCGGGGCCGGCGTCGAGGCGCGTTGTGCGGCGTGCGCGGCGGCATGAAAAAGGGTCGCCCGCGTGCAGGGTGAGGGTCGGCTGCCCCTGGATCATCATCTGGACGGTCCGGCGATGACGTACCCGACCTCCTCGCCGCGGGATGGATGCGCCAGCCGGACTCGACGCCGCAGGGAATCTCGGTGAGCACCTGGACGATCTCCCGTCCGGGAATCGACGATGCCTGGTGCTGGAGCTCGGTCCGCTTGAGCCGGGCCGCGAGTGCGTCGGCAGGCTGCGGGGCGTTCTCTCTGGGCAGGGACGGCATGGCTGGGACCACCTGACATCGAGGGCCGGTTCAGGCGGCAGGACTGGCGGGAGCACCGCTGCGCAGGAAGGCCAGCAGCTCAGAGTTGACTTCCGGCGCGTGGGTAACGCACATGACGTGCGGGCCTCCGTCGATCTCGACGTAGTGCGCGTCCGGCAGGGCGGCGTGCAGCCGGCGGCCCTGGCCCTGCACCGACAGGATCCGGTCAGCTGTCCCGTGCAGGATCAGCGTGGGGACGTCGATCCGCTTGATGTCCTCATGGAAGTCGTCCAACCAGGTGAGCACGCACGCCCATGTCGCCTCGGGCGACGCCGCGGCCCCGGCGTTCCAGGCATTGCGCACGGTCTCCTCGCTGACCCGCTTGCCCAGCAGGACGTCGAGATTGAGGAAGTCCCTGAGCAACCCGGTGAGCCACGCGAACCGGTCATCCAGGATCGCCTGCCGGACCGCGTTCACTGCCGCCCGGTCCACCCCGTCCGGGTTGTCACCGGACTTGGCGAACGAGGGCGCCAGGCTCTCGATGAAGACGCAGCCCCTCAGCCCGCCGGTGCCGTAGGCCCCGATGTAACGGGCCAGTTCCCCGGTGCCGAGCGAGAAGCCGACCAGGGTGACCTCATGCAGATCGAGCTCGGTCAGTACCGTGTCCAGATCCCGGGCGAGCGTGTCGAAGTCGTACTCCCCCGGCTGGCCGGTCAGACTGCCCGAACCCCCGGCGGTCGTACGTGATCACCCGGTGACCCGCCTGCAGCAGCGCGTGGACCTGGGGCTCCCAGGAACGGCTGTCCAGCGGCCAGCCGCTCAGCAGCACGACCGCCGGCCCGTTCCCGTGATCCTCGTAGTAGAGCCTGATATCGGCGGTGTTCTCCCGGCCGACCGTGATGAACGGCATGACCATGTCCTCCAGGCGTGCGGTGGCGGGCCGCGACGGCGGCTGAGTCTGACTGGGGCTGGCGTCGGCTGTGCCCTGGACTTGGCCAGCACACCAGCGTCCGGGGAGCCCCGCATCCGGGAAAGACCCCAGTGAGCTGTCCGCCAGGTGCGGTTCGCACTGGGGTGGACGGCACCGCCGCGCGGGCAGGCCCCCGGCGACCGTGGCCGGCAGCACCCCGTCGCGGCGGGTGCCGTCAGTGCCCCACGACCGCGGCGAGCTGGCGCCGGGAGGTAATGCCGAGTTTCCGGAACACCTTGCTGAGGTGGTATTCCACGGTGGACGTGGTGACGAACAGGTGGATCGCGATCTCCGCGTTGGTCGCGCCGGCCACGGCGAGGCGGACGACCTGTGCCTCCTGCGGTGTCAGGTCCGGCCCGGCCGCTCCTGCGGCCGACGGGGGTATAGCCCGTCGCGAGTAGCTCGGCCCGGGTGCGGCCGACGAACGCCGCCGCCCCCATGGCGTCGAACATGTCGCACGCGGTGCGCAGCTGTGCCCGGGCGTCCCGGCGGCGCTTCTGCCGGCGCAGCCATTCCCCGTACAGCAGATGCGCGCGGGCGAGTTCGGGGCGAATCCAGTGCCTGGCAGATGCGCCAATGCCTCCTGGTAGAACGGCTCGGCGCCACGCCGGGCGCCAGCAGCGCACGTGACCGGGCGAGCATGCCCAGCGCCCAGGGAGTCCCGCTGGCTGTCGCGCGGTCGGCCAGGCGGCCGAGGGCGGCGCGGGCGGCGCCTCGCCCGCCGCTGCGCGCGCCGCTCACGATCGGGCAGGATGCGGTTGCCGAAGCCGGGCGGGTCATCGTCGTAGATGCGCATCCCCGAGCGGAACGCCTCCGCATACCGGCCGGCCCCAGCTCCAGGATGGTCAGCCCCATCAGGGCGAAGACCTCGAGGACAGCGGCCCCACGCTCCCGGCCCCATTGTGCGGTCATCTCGGCGAGGGCCCGGCTCTCCTGCTCGCGCCCCCGCCAGGCCCGCAGCTCCAGCAGCACCCCGGTTGTCGCCCGCGCCGGTACCCCGATCAGCGACGAGATCTCCGCTGCTTCCAGGTAGCGGGCCTCAGCCTTGTCCGGACGCCCGGCCCACGCGGCGCCGGTGGTCAGTCCGGCCAGCGTGATCCAGCCCGCCCAGCGCACCATGGCGGCGCTGGATGGCCTCGGCGTGCTCGAGCGCCGCCCGCCGCCCCTCGTCGTCCCACAAATCATCCGCCGCGAACCAGCCGAGGATGGTGGCCGGTATGCCGTCCAGCGCGGCCTGCTCGGCGGCAGAAAGAGCCGCCACGGCGGAGCGCAGCAGCGGGACCGCCGACGCGTAGCTGACGGCGGTCCGGGTGGCGAAACCGTCGAGCAGCAAGTCGGTAGCCGTCGGTGACGTGGCGGGGTCTCGCGGCACCTTGAGCGCCGCCTGGGCCACGTCGCCGTCGTGGTGCCCGTGGTGTACGGGCGGGCGGCCAGGGCGGCCGATGGCCTCGAAGAGCATCTCGCGGATCAGGGGCGCGTCGCGCGGGTGGGTGGCACCCACGGTGTCCAGCAGGCGGGCGGGCGCGTCCTTGTGCCCGAGAAGAACACGGCGATCGCCGCCCGGAGGCGTTGCGCCTCCGCGTGCAGTCCGGCCTCGGCCAGCTGGGGCGCCGCCTGGTCCAGCAGGGCCTCGGCGAGGGTGCCGTCCCCGGCGACCAGATGCGCCTGGGCCGCGGCGAGAAGCCGCACCGCGCGGCCGCGTTCGTCCGGGTCAGCTCTGCCGCCCGGGCCAGGAACGCGGCCTGCGCGACGTAGCCGCCGCGGCGTTCGGCCCGCTCGGCGGAACGTTCGAGGTCGGCCGCGACGTCCGCGTCCGGGACGACCGCAGCCGCGCCGTGATGCCAGGCCGCCTGATCCGGGTCCCCGTCCCGTCCGGCGACGCTCGCCAGGGCGTCGTGGATCGTGCGCCGGTCACCTGGCCGGGCACCCTCGTAGACCGCCGAGCGGATCAGCGGATGCCGGAAGGCCACCCGTGGCTCAAGCGAGATGATGTCCTGTGCCACGGCCGGTTCGGCGTCCTGCGGTCCGAGGCCGAGCCGGGCAGCGGCCCGCCACAGGGCGGCGGGATCATCGCTCGACGCCGCGGAGGCGAGCAGCAGCAAGGATCCGGTGGCGGGGAGCAGTCCTCACCTGGCGCAGGAAGTGCCCTTGCATGCGGCGGCCGACCGGCAGCCGCTGCGGCAGCGGCGATCGGCCTGCCAGCTGGTCCGGCGTCAGCAGCCCCGCGAGCTCCAGCAGGGCGAGCGGGTTGCCGCCCGTCTCGGTGACAACCCGTGCGGCTACCCGGGCGTTGACCGGGCCGGCGATGCTCGTGGCGAGCAGAGCGCGGGCGGCCGCGGCTTCGAGGCCGCTGAGGTGACGGGTGGGCAGCCCGTCGAGCGCTGTCAGCCCCGGCGCGGTCTCCCGGACCCCGAACAGCAACCCGATGCTGTCCGCGTACAGGCGCCGCCCGACGAAGCCGAGCACGTCAAGCGACTCCCGGTCGAGCCATTGCGCGTCGTTGACCAGCCAGATCAGCGGCTGCTCACCGGCGACCTCCGCGAACAGGGTCAGCGCACCCAGGCCGATCAGGAACCGGTCCGCCTGCGGACCGGCCGCCAGGCCGAACGCCGAATCGAGCGCGTCCCGCTGTGGGGCAGGCAGCGTGCCGATCCGGTCCAGGAACGGCAGCAGCATGCGGTGCACCGCGGCGAAGCCCAGCCGCAGCTCTGATTCCACCCCGGCGATGCTCACCGTCCGCAGGCCGCCTGCGGCCTGCGCTGCGTACTGCAGCAGGCGGGTCTTCCCGATGCCGGGCTCGCCGACGATGACCAGGGACCGGCTCAGCCCCCGGCTGACCGCCTGCACCAGATCTTCCAGCGCCGCGCAGTCAGCGGCCCGGCCGACCAGGGCGCCCGGAACGACCCGGGTGGCTGGTGGTTGCGCGCCAGCAGGAGCCGCGGCCCCCCCGCCGCCGTCGCCCGCGCGCCCGGCCATAGGTCAAGAGTCAATCAAGCGGGGCCCATCCCGGCAACTACGTGCCAGGCCAAGGTCAAGCTGAGCCGCCGCCGGGAGCGTCCGGGCCCGCGCCGCCCTTCCACTGCGCGGAGCCCGCGTCCCACTTCGTGTACGTGTACGGGTTGTCGAGCACCTTGGTCTCGGGGATCTCCGGGTGCATGCCCCCGGCCCACGCCTCCGGGCCGAGCTGGCCCTGCAGGTACTCGACGGTGTCCCCGACCGCCTGGCGGGCCCGGTCCAGGCCGCCGGACAGCTGGTGCGCGGACTTGACCACCTGGCCGTTCACCACCACCGTGTGCACGTCACCGCGCTGGGCCTGGAAGGCGACGTGCCCGTAGGGGTTGAGCAGCGGGAACATGACCGGCGAGGCGTCGTTCTTGATCAGTACGACGTCGGCCTTCTTGCCGGCCTCCAGGCTGCCCACCACCGAGTCCAGGCCGAGGGCCCGGGCGCCGCCCCGGGTGGCCCAGTCGACCACGTCCTCGGCGCGCAGATGGCAGTGGGTGACGGTCTCCTGGCGGCCGTGGGCTTCCAGGTGCTCGCGGGAGCGGTCCGCGCCCAGCGTGGTCCGCATGGCCGAGAACAGGTCGCCGCTCCACCACACGCTGGTGTCCATGGACAGCGAGACCGGGATCCCGTGCTCGCGCAGCTGCCAGGTGGGCGGGTAGCCCTGGCCCGCGCTCTGCTCGCTCTCGGTGGACACCGAGGCGGTGCCGCCGGTGGCCGCGATCCGGTGGTAGGAGTCCCGGTTCAGGGTGGCCGCGTGCACGTAGATGGTGGACGGGGTCATGAACCCGTGCTCGTGCATGAGCCGGATCCCGTCGTCGTTGGTCGCGCCCCAGACCCCGGCGTGCGTGGTGACCGGCACGCCCAGGTCCCGGGCCACCTCGAACGCGGCCTTCTCGGGGAACGCCGGGTCGCCGGTCACGTCGAAGGCCATCTGGAAGCCGAGCATGTCGTTGGCCGCATCGAAGTGGCGGCGGACGAAGTCGCGGAACTCGGGCGCGGCCGACCACTCCCAGGGTCCCTGCTGGATGTTGCCGTAGGCCAGCACGAACCGGCCGGGCACCTCGGTGAGGGCCTGCACGGCGGCCTCGGCGTGGTCGGTGGTCTGCAGCCCGTGCGACCAGTCGACGGTGGTGGTGACGCCCGCGTCGAGGGCCTCCAGCCCGGAGAGCAGGTTGCCGGCGTAGATGTCCTGCGGCCGGAACGTCTTGCCCCACTGGAGGTAGTACCAGACGAAGTACTGGGTGAGGGTCCAGTCCGCGCCGTAGCCGCGCATCGCGGTCTGCCACATGTGCCGGTGGGTGTCGATCATGCCCGGCATCACGATCCCCCCGGACGCGTCGACCTCGGTGGTGCCCTCGGGCACGTCCAGGTGCGGGCCCACGGCCTCGATCCGCTCCCCGGCGATCAGCACGTCGCCGCCGTGATGCACGGTGTGCGCATCATCCATGGTCAGCACCGTCGCGTTCCGGAACACCAGGGTCATGGCGGACCTCCACTTCGAGGCGGTCAGGCTATCGGCGTATCGTGGCGGCTCACGGACAGCTGTCCGCACAACGGCCGCAGGGACTAGTCCGGAAGCGTGGCCGGTTCACGGACCGATGTCAAGGGAGAGTCCGCATGGCCCGCCGCGACGCCAGCCCCGATTTCATCGAGGCGCTCGCCCGCGGCCTCGACGTGATCCGGGCCTTCCAGCCGCACCAGCCGGTCATGTCGCTGACCGCGGTGGCCAGCGCGGCCGGGCTGGCCCGGCCGACCGCCCGCCGGATCCTGCTCACCCTGGAGCAGCTGGGCTACGTCCGGCCGGCCGGCGGGGGTTTCGAGCTCACCCCCCGCGTCCTGGACCTCGGCATGACCTACGTGCTGTCGCGCAGCCTGTGGGACGTGGCGCGGCCGCACCTGGAATGCCTGGTGGCCCGGACCGGCGAATCCTCGTCCATCGCCCAGCTGGACGGCCCGGACATCGTCTACGTGGCCCGGGTGGCGGTGCCGAAGATCATCGCGCTGGCGGTGACGATCGGTACCCGGTTCCCGGCCATGCCCACCTCGCTGGGCAAGGTACTGCTGGCCGCGCTGCCACCCGGGGCGGCCGAGCAGGTGCTGGCCGAGCCGAGCCGGTCCGGGATCACCGCCCGCTGGCAGCCCGGGCCGGACGAGCGGGCGGCGGAGCTGCGCGAGGTGCGGGCCCGGGGCTGGTCGCTCACGGACGAGCAGCTCGCGGCGGGGATCCGGTCGGTGGCCGCCCCGCTGCGGGACGGGGACGGGACCGTGATCGCGGCGCTGAACGTGACCGTGCACGCCGCGGAGACCCCGCTGCAGACCCTCACCGGCGAGTACCTGCCGCTCCTGCTCCAGGCGGCCGGCGCGATCAGCGCGGACTGGGCACGCTGCCAGTCGGCACCGCACGTCACCGCCGCGCAGCCGGGCGCCTTGACAGCCAGCAGGGCCGACAGCAGACTGCAGGTCGCCGGACAAGTGTCCGGTCAGCGGACACCCGGGTAGGCCCACCGGGCAGACCGGCACCCGGGTAGACCTGGACCAGCAGGACCAATAACGATCCGTCCGGAGGACTCCATCAGCGGACAGGAGTGGAGCCAGCGCCGATGACCCAGCCAGACCCGACCCCC
Source organism: uncultured Actinomycetes bacterium (assembly GCA_963720645.1). GTDB lineage: Bacteria > Actinomycetota > Actinomycetes > Streptosporangiales > Streptosporangiaceae > RYN-230. Next base: position 223,743 of record CAVRFX010000009.1, read on the forward strand.
GACGGACCTCACGGACCGCTGTCCGGCGTGCTGGTCGCTGACTTCTCCCGGGTGCTGGCCGGCCCGTACTGCACCATGCTGCTGGCCGACCTGGGTGCCGACGTGATCAAGGTGGAGAGCCCGGCCGGGGACGACACCCGGCAGTGGGTGCCGCCGGTGACCGAGGACGGCGTGTCCACGTACTTCCTGGCCATCAACCGCAACAAGCGCTCGGTCGCGCTGGACCTGAAGGATGAGGCCGACCTGGCCGCCGCGCGGGAGCTGGCCCGGCGGGCGGACGTGTTCGTGCAGAACTTCAAGCCGGGCGGGCTGGCCCGCTACGGGCTGGACTACGAGTCGGTCCGCGCCGCGAACCCCGGCATCGTCTACGCCTCGATCAGCGGGTTCGGCGCGGGCGGCGGCAGGGACCTGCCGGGCTACGACCTCATGGTGCAGGCCATGTCCGGGCTGATGAGCCTGACCGGCGATCCTGCCGGGCCGCCGTTCCGGGCCGGGATCTCGGTGTTCGACGTGATCGCCGGGCTGCACACCGCGTTCGGCATCGTGGCCGCGCTCTACGACCGGGCCGCGACCGGCGCCGGGCAGCACGTCGAGGCCAACCTGCTGTCCTCGGCGCTGTCCGGGATGGTGAACCAGACCAGCGCCTGGGTGACGGGCGGGGTGGTGCCGTACCGGATGGGCAACGCGCATCCGAGCCTGTTCCCGTACGAGCCCCTGCCCACCGGGGACGGGGAGCTCATCGTGACCGCCGGCAACGACACCCAGTTCGCCCGGCTGTGCCAGCTGATCGGGGCCCCGGAACTGGCCGGGGACCCGAGGTTCGCCCATAACGAGGGCCGCACGGCGAACCGGGATCAGCTCCGGCCGCTGCTGGCCGCGCGGCTGGCGGCGAAGACCGCCAAGGAATGGTTCGACGAGCTGATCGCGGCGGGGGTGCCCTGCGGGCCGATCAACACGGTGGACGGGGGCGTGGCGTTCGCGGCCGAGGTCGGCCTGGAGCCGGTCGTGCTGGCCGGCCCGCCGGGCAACACCAGGCGCTCGGTCCGGCACCCGCTGACCTTCTCCCGCACTCCGCCGCGCTACCCCCTGCCCCCGCCTAAGCTCGACGAGCACGGCGCGGAGGTCCGGGCCTGGCTCGCCGCCCGGGCCCGGCGGACCGCCCGGCGCCGGGTGTTCCCGCGCCGGACGCCAGCACCCAGGAGGACAGCACCGAGGAGGACAGCCCGAGGAGGACAGCACCGCATGACGCAGCCCGGATCCGTCCCGCGTTTCCCCACCTCGCTCGGCACCTCGAGCGAGACGACCATCACCCTGCTCGGCCAGGACCTGGCCGCGGACCTGATGGGAAAGGTCGGCTTCGGTGAGCTGGCCCTGTGGCTGGTCACCCAGCGGCGGCCGACCGCGGCCCAGGTCCGGGTGTTCGAGGCCGTGCTGGTCGCGCTGGCCGACCACGGCTTCACGCCGACCGCGATGGCGGCCCGGCTCACCTACCTGAGCGCGCCCGATTCCGTGCAGGGCGCGCTGGCGGCCGGCCTGCTCGGCGGCGGCTCCCGGTTCCTGGGCGTCACCGAGGACGCGGGCCAGTTCCTGTCCGCGGCGCTGGAGGCGGCCGGCCGAGCCCCTCCCGGCCGACGACGCCGGCTGGGACGCGCTGGCGGTCGGTGCGGTGACGCAGGCCCGGGCGGCGGGAAGGTTCATCCCCGGCCTGGGCCACCCCGTGCACAAGGTCACCGACCCGCGCACCCCGGTGCTGCTGCGGATCGCCGAGGAGGAGGGGCTGCGCGGCCCGCACCTGCGGCTGTTCGAGGCCATCGGCCGGGTCCATCCCCAGGTGCTCGGCCGCACGCTGCCGCTGAACGGCGCGGGCACCTGCGGGGCCGCGCTCGCCGACCTGGGCCTGCCGCCCGCGCTGCTGCGCGGCTTCGCGCTGCTGGCCCGGACCGCGGGGCTGCTCGGTCACCTGGCCGAGGAGCAGCGCCGCCCGGTCGGCATGGACATGTACCTGACCGTGGACCGCAACACCGAGTACCTTCCCCCCGACCCCGCCTAGGGCCAGCACCGCTGGAACCCAGCCGAGCGCGGTCCCGACACCCGAGGAGCAGCCATGGCCACCGTCGCCGCGGTCATCGCCTCCACCCATCACCCGTTCTACTACCGGGCGAGCACCTCAGCCGGCGCGGACCGGCCGCCGTTCGCCGACGAATGGGTGGCCAAGATCGGGGCGTTCCGGGAGACCCTGACCCGGGCCCGGCCCGACGTGCTGGTCATGGTGGGCTCGGACCACTTCCACCAGCTGTGGCTGGACAACATGCCGCAGTTCCTGATCGGCAAGGCGCCCGTCCTACGACGCCAACTGGTACAACGAGGAGCGCGAGTTCGGGCTGCCCCGGATGTTCCTGCAGGGACACGAGGAGCTGTCCGGCTACCTGCTCCGCGAGGGCCTGGACGCGGGCTTCGACCTGGCGTTCAGCAACGAGCTGCGGATCGACCACAGCATCACCTGCCCGCTGATCACGCTGCGGCCCGAGCGCGGACCTGCCCATCGTGCCGATCTACACCAACATCTTCGCCCCGCCGATGCCCCAGCCCCGCCGTTTCGTGGAGCTGGGCCGGGCCATCCGCCAGATGGTGGAGTCCTGGCCGTCCGACCAGCGGGTGGCGATCATCGGCACCGGCCACCTGTCCCTGGAGCTCGGCGGCCCGCGGCAGTTCGGGCCGCACGGCCCGGACCCGGAGTTCGACCGCAAGGCGGTCGAGTGGATCTCGTCCGGCGACCTGGACTCGGCGCTGGCGCAGGTCAGCCTGGACAGCCTGTGGCAGCCGGGCAACGCCACGCACGGGTTCATGGATTTCATGCTGATGATGGGCGTGGCCGGGGCGGGCGTGAAGGCGGACTACACCGACTCGCTGGACCTGTTCCACACGATGGAGGCGTACTTCACCTGGTATCCGGAGGGGGCGGCAGCGCGGTGAGCAAGTACCTGGTCAACAAGTTCCTGTACACCATCGACCGGGACCCGGAGCTGGTCGAGCGCTACCGGGAGGACCCGCGCGGCACCGTCACCTGGTGGGAGCAGGAGCGGGCCAACCTGCTCCTGAACTGCCCGGGCGCCGAGCGGAGCACGTGGCTGGAGTTCACCGGCGCCGAGCGGGAGGCCCTGGCCACCCACGACTACGTGACGCTGTTCGAGCTGGGGGCGCACAACTTCCTCACGCTGACCCTGTTCATCGCGATGTTCGAGCGGGACTACGAGGAGCCGCTGGCCTTCCAGCGCGAGTACGCGACCCGGCTCAGCCACTGGTCGCTGCCCTACCCGGACATCTCCACCTGACCTGACGGCGCCACGACGACCGGCAGCCGGGGAGGATGCTGTGATGAGCACAATTCCTGAGTCCCATCGCGACCTGCTGTCCGCGCAGGTCGGCACGCTGGCCACCGTCGGGCCCGACGGTCGCCCGCAGCTCTCCGAGGTGTGGTTCCTGGCCGAGGGCGACACGGTGGCCATCTCGCTGAACACGTCCCGGCAGAAGACGAGGAACCTGAGGGCCAACCCGGCGGTCAGCTTCCTCATCCTGGACCTGGCCAACCCGTACCGCTACCTGGAGCTGCGCGGAGACGCGGAGATCACCCCGGACGACGGCTACGTGTTCGCCGACAGGGTCGGGGCCAAGTACGGGTCGGACCTGCGGGCTCATGACCAGGCGGGCCAGTCCCGGGTCGTGGTGACGATCAGGCCGGCCCGGGTCCACGCCGTCAACATGGGCGGCTAGGGCACATCCGGGCGGGCCGCCGCTCCCGGTGGCGGGGGCTTATGCCTTCGCCGCGCGGGCCAGCCCCAGCCGGACCGCCTCGGACGCGGCCACGTTCCGGGACGGGGCGCCCAGCTTGGCCAGCACGGCCGAGACGTGATGGTCGACGGTCTTGGCCGAGATGAACAGCTGCTCGGCGATCTCCGCGTTGGTGAGCCCGTCCACGATCAGGTCCAGGACCTCGTGCTCGCGGCGGGTCAGGCCGAGCGGGTGCTCACGGGTCGCGGTGCGCGGGCCGGCCGGGATGGACCGGATGCCCAGTGCGCGCATCTTCCTGCGGGCCACCCGGACGGCCGGGTTCGCGCCCAGGTCAGAGAAGATCTGCAGCGCTCCGCGCAGCGCATCCTCCTCGCTGCTGCCCAGCCGGGCCAGGGCCGCCTCGTAGGGGCAGCCCAGGTCCTCCCACCGGCGGGCCGCGCCCGCCCAGTCCCCGTCGAGCTGCCGCTGGTAAGGCTCGGCGAGGGTGCCGCGGGGGCCGCGGGCCGACCCGGTGCGCATCAGCCAGACCGCGACCGCGCCGCGTTCCCACCAGTCGGCATCGGCCGCGTGGTCGTCAGCCAGCTCGGCCTCGCAGCGGGCGGCCTCCTCGTTGCCCTGCAGCCAGGCCGCCTCGGCGCGGGCCAGCCGGATCGGCACGATGCTCTGCGGCTCATCGGCCATGGTGGCGGTCTGGATGGCCTCATCGAGGCTGTCCCAGGCGCCCGGGTCGCCGCGGCGGGCCCGCACGGTACCGAGCCGGGTCTGCGGGCAGAGCCGGATGTTCGGGGACGGGCCGCCCCGGCGGAGCAGGTCCTCCGCGATGGCGATGACCTCATCCCAGCGGCCGGTCCGTTCCAGCGTGCTGGTCCGCTCGCTGCGCAGGAAGATCGAGTACGACGTGAGGTCGCGCTCGTCGCAGTAGGCGAGCCCTTCGGTGTAATACCGCTCGCTCTCGGCGAACCGCCGCTCGGCGATGTACATGGCGTGGAAGTTCACGTAGGCCCGGCCCGCCTGGGCGTCATGGTCACCGGCCAGCGCGATGTCCAGGGCGGAGCGCATCACGTCGGTCCACTCCCCGCCGATCGTGTGCAGCGCGCACGCCTCCGTGTTGAGCGCGTCGCTCTGCACCTCCGTCAGCGCCAGCGGCCCGGCGACGGCCTGCGCCCGGCGGGCCAGCCTGATCGCCTCATCGTTGTGGTACCGCACCATCAGGTGCCCGGCGACGGTCGCGTACGCCCAGGCCAGCTCGGCACTGGGGCCCAGTGGCTCGAGGAACGCGACCGCAGCCCGGCTGGCGGCGATGGCCTCGCTGCCCCGGCTCACCGAGCACAGCGACGTGGCGAGCCAGCGCAACGTGTCACCCTCGCGCAGCGGGTCGCCCACCTCCCGCCACAGGTCCAGGGCGCGCTGGCGGGCCTCGACCGCGTCCTGCCAGCGATCCAGCAGCGACGCCTCGTACGCGAACCCGTCGTTCAGCCGGGCCAGCGCGGCCCGGCCGGACCCGTCCGCGAAGCGCAGCGCCCGCTCGTACTGGGCGGCTGCCTCGCGGTGCGCGCCCAGCCCGGACGCGCGGACGGCGGCGGCCGGGGCGTAGCGGAGGACCGCCGGGCCGTCCCCCGCGCCTTCCGCGTGGAAGGCCAGCCGTGCGTCGTCGTCAGCACCGGACCGGCGCAGGACATCCAGGATGCGCGCGTGGATCAGGCCCCGGCGGTGCGCGGGGATGGCGTCCTGCACGGCCAGCCGGGCGATCTCGTGCCGGAACCTCAGCGCCGCGCCGTCCCCGGTGAGCATCCCGGCTCCGAGCAGCTCATCGACAGCAGACGGCGGGCATTCGGTGGCCGACTCCAGCAGCGGGAACTCGATCCGGGTGCCGATCAGCGCGGCCGCGTCCAGGACCGTGCGGGCGCTGCTGTCCAGCCGGGCCGCACGGGCCAGCACCGCGTCCCGGGCCGAGGCCGGGATCCCGTCGCCGGAATCCATGCCGGCCGCGATGACCTGGCTCAGGTAGAACGGGTTCCCGCCGGTCAGCTGGCGCAGCGCGGCCGCTTCCCGGTCGCTGCCGCCCGCCATGACCTGCACCGCGCCCGCCGACAGCGGGCCGAGGCTGATCCGCCGCACGGAACGCTGGGTGGCCAGGTCCCCCAGCGCGAGCTGGAGCGGGTCACCGGTCACCAGCCCGTCGTCCCGGTAGGTGACGATGAGCAGGACCGTCGCGTCCCGGATCCGGCGGCCCAGGAAGCGCAGCAGGTCGATCGTGGCCTCATCGGCCCAGTGGATGTCCTCCACCACGACCACGTGCAGCGCATCCGGCTCGCTGACCTGGCGCAGCAGGGCACCGAACAGGGCTTCGCGGGGGGCGTCCGCCCGGCACAGCTCGAGGAGCTCGCCGCCGAGCTTGGCCGCGATGTCGAACAGCGGGCCGAGCGGCCGCGGGGTGAACAGCCCGTCACAGGCTCCCCAGTACCAGCTCGCGCCGGGCAGGTTCCGCTGCAGCTGCTCGACCAGCGCCGACTTGCCTACGCCCGCCTCGCCGGCGACGAGCACCAGCCGGCCCTGGGCCTTCCGGGCCTCCCCCGCGTAGCTGGCCAGGGCGGCCAGCTGCGCTTCCCGTTCCAGTAGCACCCCTTCAGTGTCCATAACGCTGGGCCTCCGCGCTACCAGGCCGGATACCCATATCGGTGATCGGCGGAAAACTGGGGAACGGCGCGGCGAATGTAGGGACCTGCCCGGGCGGCCGGGCCGGATCGCCCCCGCTAGGCCGATGCGGTCCCGACCAGCCCGAGCCGGGCCGCCTCGGACGCGGCCACCTCGCGGGACGGGGCGCCGAGCTTGGCCAGCACGGCGGAGACATGGTGGTCGACGGTCTTCGCCGAGATGAACAGCTGCCCGGCGATCTCCGCGTTGGTGTGGCCGGCGCAGATCAGGCCGAGCACCTCCTGCTCACGGCGGGTCAGCCCGCGCGGGTGTGCCCGCGTGGCGGAGCGCGGCCCGGCCGGGATGGACCTGACGCCGAGCTGGCGCATCATCTGCCGGGTGACGCCGGCCGCGGCCACCGCGCCGAGGTCGGTGAAGATCCTCAGCGCGTCGCGCAGCGCGGTCTCCTGGCCGGACTCGAGCAGGGCCAGGCCGGCCTCGTACGGGCAGCCCAGGCCGGTCCAGAGCCGCGCGGCCTGCTCCCAGTCGCCGCCGGCTGGAGCCGGTACGGATCGGCCAGCATCACCGCGCGACGGGCGGGCGGACCCGGTCCGCCGCAGCCAGTCGGCGATCATGCCGCGCTCCCAGGCGTCCGCGCCCGCCGGATACGTCATCGGCCAGCTCGGCTTCACGCCGCGCTTCGGCGGGCCGGCCGTCGAGCCAGTACGCCTCGGCGCGGGCCAGCCGGACCCGCAGGATGTGCTGCGGCTCGGCGGTCCCGTCCGCGGACCTCATCGCCTCGTCGAGGCGGTCCCATGCTCCCGGCTCGCCGCGGCGGGCCAGGATCTTGCCCAGGCTGGTCAGCGGGTTGATCCGGTTGACCGGGGAGGCCCCGCTCCGGGTGAGCAGTTCCAGGCTCAGCCGGGCCGACTCCTCCCAGCGGCCCAGCATCTCCAGGGTGCAGGTGTGCTCGCCGCGCAGGCAGATGCCGAACGTGCCGATGTCGTGCTCGTCGCAGTAGGCCGTGCCGTCCGCGAAGTACGGTCCCGCGTCGGCGAACCGCAGCTGGCCGCAGTACATGCCGTGCAGGTTGGCGAACGCCCGGCCCGCCTGCTCCTGCAGGCCCTCGGACACCGCGATCTGCAGCGCGCGCTCCAGCGGCCCGGCCCAGTCGCGCGCCCATTCCGGCCAGGGCGCAGCCCTGGGTGTTGAGCGCCTCGCTGAGCACCTGGGGCACGCCCAGCGACTCGGCGATGGCCTGCGCCTGCAGCCGTCAGCCCGACCGCCGCCTCGTTCTGGTACTCATCCATCTCCCGGCTGGCCAGGTTCACGTACGCCCAGGCCAGTTCGGAGCTCGGGCCCAGCGGTTCGAGGAGCGACACGGCGGCCTCGGCCGCGGCGCGCGACTCCGCGCCGCGGCACAGCCGCCACATGGTCGGGACAGCTGGCGCAGGGTGGCGCCCTCGCGCCGCTGGTCGCCGGCCTCGCGCCACAGCGCGAGCGCCCGCTGCCGCGCACCGGCTGCCTCCTCCCAGCGGTCCACCAGCCCCGCCTCGGTGGCCAGCCCGTCGTACAGCCCGGCCGCGGCGGCGGCATCCAGCCCGCCGGAGAACCGGAGGGCCCGCTCGAACTGGGCGGCGGCCTCCCGGTGCGAGCCCAGCCGGGCGGCCCGGCGCGCCGCCGCCGGGGCGGAGCGGAGCACCGCGGGGCCGTCCCCGGCCCCCTCCGCGTGGAAGGCCAGCCGGGCGTCGTCGTCACAGCCGCGGTCCCGGAGGGCGCCAAGGATGCGGGCGTGGGTGAGGCCGCAGCGCAGCGGCGGGATGGCTGCGGCCACGGCCAGCCGGACGATCTCGTGCCGGAAGGTCACCGCCACGCCATCCCCGGCGAGCAGCCCGGACGCGAGGAGCTCATCGCCGCCGGCGGCGGGCCCGCCGTGACCGACGCCAGCAGGCGGACCTCGACCCGGGTGCCGATCAGCGCGGCGGCATCCAGCAACTCGCGGGCGGCCGGGCTCAGCCGGGACACCCGGGCCAGCACCGCGTCGCGGGCCGAGGCGGGGACCTCGGCCATGCCGGACTGCACGACCTCGGTCACGTAGAACGGGTTCCCGCCGGTCAGCCGGTAGAGCGCGGCAGCAGTCGAGCGCAGCCTCGCCCGCCAGCATCCGCACCGCGGCCGCGGACAGCGGCGCGAGGCCGACGCGCCGGACGGATCGTTGGGTGGCCAGATCGCCCAGCGCGAGGCGGAGTGGATCGGTGGCGCTCAGCCCATCGTCCCGGTAGGTGGCGATGAGCAGGACGTTCGCGTCCCGGATGCGCCGGCCCAGGAAGCGGAGCAGGTCGATGGTGGCCTCGTCCGCCCAGTGGATGTCCTCGACCACCATGACCTGCAGCCCGCCTGGCTCGCTGATCTGGCGCAGCAGGGCGCCGAACAGGTCCTCCCGGGGCGCGTCCGCACGGCACAGCTCCAGCAGCTCCCCGCCGAGCTTGGCCGCGATGTCGAACAGCGGGCCGAGCGGCCGCGGGGTGAACAGGCCGTCGCACGCCCCCCAGAACCAGCGTCGCGTCCGGCAGGTCACGCTGCAGCTGCTCGACCAGCGCCGACTTGCCGACCCCGGCCTCCCCGGCGACGAGCACCATCCGGCCATCGCCGCAGCGGGCCTCCCCCGCGTACTCGCCCAGTGAGGCCAGCTGCGCTTCCCGTTCCAACAGCGGCACCTCCTCAGTGTCCATGACCGCTGTCCCCCGCGCTAGCAGGGCAGACGTCATTGGGGCCGCCGGCGCGAAAACTGGGGAACGCCGCGGCGGAATCTGGGGAACCACTCCCGATCCGCCGGCCGGGGGTTCCGCCATACGTTCATCTCGACTCAAGCAACAGGACCCGGCCAGCGAGGCCCGGCCCACGAGATCCAGGAGAAACCCGATGCCGCTCTACATGGACATCCACAACATCTCCGGCGGCGTCGCCTGCAGCGACGTGGCCGAAGCCCACAAGGCCGACCTGCAGACCCAGGGCCAGCACGACGTGCGTTACCTGCGCTACTGGGTGGACGAGCAGCAGGGCAAGATCTTCTGCCTGGTCGAGGCGCCGTCCGCGGAGGCGGCGGCGACCGTCCACAAGGAGGCCCATGGCCTGCTCGCCGACGAGATCTTCCAGGTGCAGGAAGGTGCCTGAGGCTCGCCCGGCTCAACCCCGATCCAACCCTGTGACCTGACGACCATCAAGGAGACTGTCATGACCACGATCCACCGCATCTTCCGGCCCGCCGCCCGCCTCGCCGCAGCCCTGACCGTGGTGCTGGGCGCGATCATCGCCGCGCCCGCCGCCTTCGCCACCGAGGTGCCGCCCCCCGGAAGTGGGGACACCGGAACCACGGCCGTCCCGGCCACCGTTCACACGGTCACCGTCGGCGGCACCCCGGGGTGGCAGATCGCCCTGTTCATCGTCGCGGCCGCCGTGCTCGCCGCGGTGATCGCGGTGCTGGCCGACCGGACGCGGACCGCGCGCCGCCGCCAGCTGGCCCCGAGCGCTCACTGACGGGCCGGTGCGCCGTCCCGGCGGGGGCATGGTTCGTGATTCAGCCGATTGGTGCCGCGTGGCGGTACCGATCGGCTGAATCACGTTCCGGCCGGTGACCGGGGCGATGATGGCGGGATGACCGGGCCAGGCCTGGCCCGTCGTCCCGGCGCGGCTACCGGGTGGCGGCGGCGAGGGCGGCGCGGATCACGGCGGCGTCCGCCGGAGTGCCGGCCTCGTTCTCGAACGGCCCGTACGGGGCCCCGTACACGGGTGTCCCGGGCTCCTGGCGCCAGCTGCCGGCCAGCGTCCCGGCATCGACCGCGCCGTAGCCGATCGAGTCCAGGAAGCCGGTCACCGCGGCCTTGGCGGCCGCGTCGTCGCCCGCGATCGGCAGGTACGTGCGGTGGGCTCGCCGGCCGGGCGGGCCAGCGACCCCAGGTGCTTGAAGAAGATGTTGTTGAACACCTTCACGACGGCCGCGCCGGGCAGCTGGCCTGCAGCCACTCGCTGCTGGTCAGCTTCCCGCTGTCGAGCTCGGGGATCTGGCTGTCCCGCTGCGGATAGTAGTTGCCGGTGTCGAGGACGGTCCGGCCGGCCAGCGAGCCGGACGGCAGGTGGGGGCAGGCGTGCAGCGGCACGCTGACCACCACCAGGTCGCCCGCGGCCGCCGCCTCGGCGGCGGTCGCCGCGCTGGCCCGCGGGCCCAGCTCGGCGACGAGATCCTTCAGTGTCTCCGGGCCGCGGGAGTTGCTCAGCACCACGTCGTACCCGGCCGCCACGCTCAGCCGGGCCACGGTGCCACCGATCATCCCGCTGCCGATGAAACCCACAGTTGTCATGCCTGCGGCAACCGCGCGCGCACCGCAGATCATTCCGCGCCGGCACATCAGCAGGCCGGTAAATTTTAGATGCGAAATTCGAACAAAATAACGGCCTGATCGCGGCCACGGACCGCACGTAACACGTATGTTTGAGAATCTGCGGACGTGAGCCAGGGCAGCCGGGCCGCGGAACGGGTACTCTATGGGCATGGCCACTGCGCGAGCCGCCACGACGAGGCGCCGCCACGCGTCCCGTCCCGGACGCGAGGTGCTGGTCGCCGAGAGCCTGGCTGAACTCCGCGGGCCCCTGCACGGGGCCGTTGAGCTGCCGATCTGGCTGTTCTGGTACCCGGACCGCACGTTCGACCTGGACGAGCCGGGCATGCTGCCGTGGATGTACCAGATCGTGCTCCGCGAGGCCGCCCGCCCCGAGGACCTGGCCTACCTGAACCAGGAGCAACTGATCGCCCTCTGGCCGACGCTGTTCCTGCCCAAGGGCGTGCGCTCGGCGTGGGAGGAGCAGCACCCGGCCCTGCGGGCCGCCGCCGTCCCCGCCGCCTGATGCCGGTCCCGGCCGCCCGGTGCTGACCCGCGACGTCCCCTGATGCCGATCGACGAGCTGCAGCGCGAGGTAGCCACGATCGCCCTGCGCACCGCGGCCCGGCACGGGTTTGCGCTGGCCGGCGGCAACGCGCTCATCGCGCACGGCATCGTGGACCGCCCCACCGACGACGTCAACCTGTTCAGCGACCAGGAAACCGCCGTGGCCGCGGCCGCCGAAGCGGTGGAGGCCGCGCTGCGCGCGGCCGGCTTCGAGGCCGAGCGCCGGGACCGGGCCGGTGGCCTGGAGGAGATCTTCTACGGGATGGGCGAGGGCCTGGCCGAGTGGATTGTCACGGCGCCCGGCGGGCAGCAGACGATGCTGCAGATGGCGTACTTCGACCGGACCCGCGGCCCGGTGACCATGGACGTCGGGCCCGTCCTCGATCTGGAGGACCTGGCCGGGTCGAAGGTGTGCGCGCTGGCCAGCCGGGTCGAGCCGCGCGACTACATCGACACGGCCGCCGCCCTGCAGCGCTACTCCGTCGGGCAGCTGATCGGCTTCGCCCGGCGGATGGATCCTGGCCTGGAGGACCGCGACTTCGCGGACGCGGGAGCCCAGCTGGACCGGATGCCCGACGGGGTCTTCACCCGCTACGGGCTCAGCCCGGCGGACGTCGACCGGCTGCGCGGGCAGTTCGCGGCCTGGCCCCGGCCCTGACCCGTTTGCCCGGCGGGCCAGGGGGCAGCTGAGCTTCCGTGCCAGACACCGAGCCGGGGCCCGCCCAGGAGCCGGAGTTCTTTCGGGACGTGATGGCTGGTGAGGCCCGCGCGGCGGCGCGGAACCCGGCGAAACGCCCCTGGTGGCAGCCCCCGGGCCAGCCGCGGATCTGGGTCCGGATGGCCGGCGGCTACGCCGCCCTGGCCCTGGTGTTCCTGACCGCGTCGTTCTTCATCTCCTCGCCTGCCATCGCCTGGATGTTCGCCGGCCTGTGGCTGCTCACGGCGCTGCGCTACCTCCTGTCGTCGGTGGCGGTGCGCCGCACGGGACAGCGCTCACCGGGGAGCGGGGCTACGCCGTGGCGCCGCCGTCGATGGCCAGCGCCGCGCCGGTGATGAACGCCGCCTCGTCGCTGACCCCGCGGGAGGCTCCCTCGAGCGCCGCGGAGCGGGTCAGGCCCACGACCCCGTGCTTGGCCGCCACGTACGGCGCCAGCCCCGGGATGCCGCGGACCCCGCCGGCCGAGGCGTTGTTGATAATCGACCCGCCGCCGGCGGTCCGGGTGATCGCGGGGATCTGGTACCTCAGGCAATAGAAGACACTGGTCAGGTTCTGCTCCAGGTCGGCCTGCCAGTCGCCGGCGCCGACGCCGGGCAGCGGCGCGGTGGCGTTCACTCCGCCGTCCTCCGCCACGACCCGGCCGGCCACCGCCCGGCCGGTCCCGGTCGAGCCCCCGGTGACGATCACGACCTTCGACGACAGACGGCCAGCCATCCGCCGATGTTACGCAGCCGCCCGGGCCCCCGGCCGGGCGGCTGCGGTCTCCAGGGAGGTCATCCAGCTGTCCAGCCGGGATCGCGGCCCGCCAGGGCGAGGACCTGGTCCAGCGCGGGCGCGCTGCCCGGCAGCTCACGGGACGGCCCGAACGCCACCTCCGGGCCGGCCGGAGCGTCCGGGCTGGCGAACATGCCCAGGAATTTCCGCGCCGCGGTCACGAGCTCCGGCTCGGGCTCGTAGGGCTGGCGCGTCGCGCGGGCCACGTCCCAGCCGTGCACCACCAGCTCGTCGGCCGCGGTAATGCCGACCATCTCCGCAGGCGCGTCCTGGCTGGCGATCCGGGTCATCCCGGTCCACGCGCCCGGGTCGGTCCAGGCCCGGGCCAGCGCGGCAAGGTCGGCCGGGATCCGGTCCCGCCATCCCGCTTCCAGCCGGGCCGCGTCCCCGGAGGGCGCGCCGTTCACGTACGGGCTGGCCGTGTCCTTCTCCGCCGCGGCCCGGAAGGCCCGCGCCAGGCCGCCGACGTGCTCGATCAGGTCCCCGACCGTGTACGCGGGGCAGGGGGTGGGACCGCCCAGCTCGTCGTCGCTGACCCGGGAGACCAGGTCGGCCAGACGCTGGGCCGCGGGGGTGAGATCCACCATCATGTCGGTCATGCTGACTAGGACGCCGGCCGGGCGGCGAACTCATCGCCGGGCCACCCGGCCACGCCTTCCCGGAACCCGGCCAGGCCTTCCCGGGACCGGCCAGGCCTTCCCGGGACCCCGGCAGCCGCCCCCGCGCCGCCCGCCCCCGGTGAGTAGCCTGGTCAGACGGTTCCCGCCCAGGAATGAGAGATCATGCGCAGTGGCCTCATCACCCACCCGGACAAGGTGCTCTTCCCGGAGCGCGGGGAGACCAAGGCGGATCTGGCCGAGCACTACCTGCGGGTCGCCGAGCCGCTGATGCGGACCATGGGCGGGCGGCCGGTGCTGCTCCAGCGCTTCCCGGACGGGGCCGGCGGCCCGTCGTTCTTCCAGAAGCGGGTGCCCAAGAACGCCCCGGACTGGCTGCAGACCACCACGGTGTCCACGCCCAACGGCACCACCTCGCAGGCCCTGGTGGCCGCGGACACCGATCACGTGCTGTGGGCGGTCAACCTCGGCTGCCTGGGCTTTCACGTGTGGCCTTACCTGGCCGGCGACCCCGGGCACACCGACGAGCTGCGGATCGACCTCGACCCGACCCCCGGGGTGGTGTTCCCGCAGATCCGGGAGGCCGCCCGCGAGCTCGAGCGGCTGCTGCGCGAGGCCGGCGTCACCGGCTATCCCAAGACGACCGGGAACCGGGGCCTGCACGTGTATGTCCGGCTCGAGCCGCGCTGGGACTCCTATCAGGTCCGGGCGGCCGCCGTGGCCGTCGCCCGAGAGCTGGAACGGCGGCGGCCCGACCTGATCACGGCCGCCTGGTGGAAAGAAGAACGCGGCCAGCGGGTGTTCGTGGACTACAACCAGAACGCCCCGCACAAGACGGTGTTCGGTGCCTGGTCGGTGCGCGCCCGGCCCGGGGCGCAGGTGTCCACCCCCCTGGCCTGGGACGAGCTCGACGAGATCCACCCGGACCAGTTCACGGTGGCGGCCATGGCCGGGCGGCTGGCCCGCACCGGCGACCCGTGGCAGGGGATGAACGACGCGCCACAGTCGCTGGAGCCGCTGCTGGCCATGAGCGAACGGGACCTCGCCGCCGGCCTCCTGGATGCTCCCTGGCCGCCGGTGTATCCCAAGCAGCCCGGCGAACCGCCGCGGGTCGCGCCGAGCCGGGCCAGGAAGCCCTGACCACGGCACGCCAGAGGAGGCACAGTGAGCAGCACCGTCCCGCCCGGGGATGTCCCGCCCGGTGGCGCGCCCCCGCGCCGCCTGCCGCCGATCCGCCGCGAGATCCTGGCCGACGCTGACCCGGACACCGCCTTCGAGGTGTTCACCGGGCGCGTCGGCCAGTGGTGGCCGCTGGACGACCTGAGCGTCTACGGGGCCGGCCCCGCGGCGTCCCGGACGCGGACGGTGAGACGTGGGTGGCCCTCCTGCACCGGCCCGGCCCGGCCGCACCCGAGGGGGCGGCCCTGTTCGAGGACCCGAGGTTCGAAGAGCACCTGGCCTTCCTCATCCGGATGCGCGACGCGGGCTACCTGGTCGCCGCCGGCTCGCTGAGTGACGCGCCCGGCGAGGGCATGACCATCCTGCGGCTGCCCGGGGCGGGCCAGCTCGACCGGGCCACCGAACTGGCCACCAAGGAGGACAGCAGCGTCGCGGGCGGGTTCTTCACGGTCACGGTGCGCCCGTGGCGGGTCGCGCTGCAGTCCCCCGCGCTGGGCCGCTGAGCACCCGCGGGGTCACGCCGGGCCCGTCACCGGCACGTCCATCTGCCTGGCGGCCAGCCGTACGGAATTGAGGGACCAGGCCGGCGCCCGGCATGAGACCATGACGGTCAGCCATACTGCCGGACCCGTGCCCCCGGCCCCGCCGGAGGTGCTGCGCAGCACAACGGGATGGGACGTGCGAATGCAGAGCGGTATCAGCCGCCGGCGAGCCGCCGCCCGCGCCGAGGGGGGCGCAGCCTACGCCGGACGTCGCGCTGAGATCGTCGCGACCGCCGCCAGGATCTTCCGCGAGAAGGGGTTCCGCGGCGCGAGCCTCGCCGACGTGGCGGAAAGCCTGGGCACCGACCGCGCGTCGCTCTACTACTACGTCGGCAGCAAGGAAGAGCTGTTCCACGAGATCGTCCGGGACGCCGCTGAGGCTGCCGCCCAGCAGGCCGAGGAGATCCGGGACGGCCCGGGCAGCGCGGTGGGCAAGCTGGGCCGCCTGATCACCTCGCTGATGGCGACGTACTCGGCCCACTACCCCTACCTGTACGTCTACATCCAGGAAGACCTCAGCAAGGTCGCGGGCGGCCGGTCCGCCTGGGCACGGCAGATGAGAGTGCTCAGCAAACGCTACGAGGACGCGGTGATCGGGATCGTGGAGTCCGGTTTCCGGGATGGCACGATCCGCCCGGTCGGACCGGCCCGGGTGATCGCCTACGGCATCATCGGGATGGTCAACTGGACCCATCGCTGGTACCGCGACGGGGCCAGCGGCATGCCGACCGCCGCCGAGATCGGCCGGGCCTTCACCGAGATGGTGCTGAACGGCCTCAGCCCGGGTGCGCCCGCGGCACCAGGCCCCCCTGGCTCCCCTTGACCCGCAGCTTGTCATAGCGCCGCTCGCACGTGGCCTGGCCGACCCCGCATACGTGTGGCAAATCACCCAACGCTTTCTTTAGCAAGCACTTATTGCTTGGTAAACTGAGCAGTGAGGTCCTGACTGATGGAGGCGTGAGATGACGAGCATGACCAGGCAATACAGCGCGGTGGCGAGCCACGCGAGCGAGGCAGTGGAGAAGGCCGCAGACTCCTGGGTCCAGGGCGTGCGGAAGCTGGCTGACCGGTTCCCGGTCCTGCCGCAGGTCGATCTGGTCCCGGCGGTGGAACGCTATTTCGACTTCGTGCAGCGGGCGGTGGACATGAACCGCGGCATCACCCTCAGGTGGGCGCAGGCGGCAGACACCTTGTCGGGCGCGGTCCGGGAGCAGGCCGAGTCGGTGGGCCACGTTGCGCTGGACCGGGCCGAGTCGGTGGGTGACGTCGTGCGGGAGCGGGCCGAGACTTTCGAGCAGGCAGCTGTCCGGCAGGCCGCACAGGCCGAGCAGGCAGTCGCCCGGCAGGCGGAGCAGACCGAGCAGGTGGCTGCCCGGCAGGCGGAACAGGCCGAGCAGGCCAGCCAGGAACTGGCCCGTGAGGCCCGCCGGCTCGAGCGCGAGCAGGCCAGCCAGGCGCATCAGCGGGCCCGCGAGCGCTACGAGGGCCTGACCAAGGCCGAGCTGGGCAAGCAGCTCGCCCAGCGGGACCTGCCCAAGTCCGGCACGGTCAACGAGCTCATCGAGCGCCTGGTCGAGGCAGACGCCGCGCACTGAGGCAGGTGATGGAGCCGTCCCGGGCCCGCGGACGCCAGCGGTACGCGGATCCCGGCGCCAGCTTCCGCCGCGGCCGGTGACGATTCCGGCCAGGACCCGGGGCAGCGGCCCCGGTCAGGAGGCTGGGGGCCGGGCCGTGAGCCGTGCTCATGGCGCACATCTGCCGGGCAGACCCGGGCGGTGACCTGCTGCTGTTCACCCACGTCCAGCTCTACTCCAGCCGTAGATCGTGATCTTGGTTGTGTGTACCTGCTGCAGTCCTGGACGGGGACCGGGCCCGTTGCGAGGCGGCCGGGCTCCCGCAGGACACTGTCTTCGCGACCAAGCCGGAGCGGGCGTGGCGGATGATCGGGCGGGCCATCGCCGCCGGGGTGCCGTTCCGCTGTTCGCCGCTGGTTCGCCGCCGATGAGGTCTACGGCGGCAACGGCAAGCTGCGCGGCTGGCTGATACGTTTCGCCGGTTCCCGGTCGGAAGCAGGGCTGCCACGCCGGGCGGTGAGCGGCGCGGGTTCTGCTGGGTCAGTGAGCTCGGTCCCGGGCTGGCCCAACTCACCGCCGATGATCGCGTCGATGAGCTGTGCCCATCGCAGCAGGTGGCGGTCGCCAACGAAGAGCTCGCGGATGCGCTCCTGGCCCGCCCTGCCCATGCACTCGGCATCGTCGCGACTGTCGAGGAGGTGCCGCATCTGCGACCCGAACGCGGTCAGATCTGCCGGGTCGAGCAGCAGCATGCCGGTGCCGTCGACGATCTGGTCCAGGATCCCGCCGACCGCCGAGCCGATGACCGGGCGTCCCTTCCACATGCCCTCGGCCACGGTCAGCCCGAATCCCTCGGCGAGGCTCTTCTGCACGATCACCGTCGCATGACGCTGGATTGCATTGACCATCGCCGCGTTCTCCTCCACGTCATCTAGCGGCAATGTCACCAGCAGCACCCGCGCGCGGACGGCCACGGGCAGGCCGCGCCACTGCGCCAGGCACTCAGCCAGGACAACGGCACTCTCAGGATCATCGGCAACCTCGCTCATCATGGGCCCGACGAGCATCAGGTACCCGGCGCCGCCGGGCACCACGTGCTCGGCGAAGCTGCGCATGACACCGGACATGTCCTTGAGCCTGTCCCAGCGCGAGACCTGCACGACAACCGGGTCGGCCGGGCCGGGCCTGCCCTCGCCCGTCACCAGCCCGGCGCGGGTAACCTCGCCGGTCGTTCCGTCGCGGCGCGCGAAGCGCCCGGGCGCCTGGGACGGCTCGCCGTCTAGGACCCCGATGGTGGCCAGGATCGCCTGGACCGTGGCGGAGCCGAGGTGCTGGTTCTTCGCGGAGAACGGGTCGATCGATGGCGGGATGATCCAGGCTTGTTCCGGGGGAATCCACGGCGGCACGTACTGCCGGCGGGTGAAAACGAAACCGTGCGCGGGTGCCAGGTATGGCCGCAGGAAATCCCACGCCGCACGGGTGGTGTCATCCTGCCAGTCCACGCCGATGTGGCAGCGCCACACCACCCGCGCGCCGGCCCGGACCAGGGGTGCCGCCAGGCCGGCGGTCTGCGGGTCATGCAGCAACACGATGTCGCCCGGGCGCACCTGCCTGAGCAGCTCGTCGGCGTTCGCGGCGAGGACCTGCCCGTAGTGGCTGGCGTCGGCGCTGTTCAGCGGCCCGCCGGCGGCCTCGCCGTGGATCTGGTTGTGCAGCCGCTTGGTGATCGCGAAGAACTCCGGGTCGCCGCCAATCACCATCCAGCGGACCGCGATGTCCAGACCCGCGATGTACCCCACGAGCACCTGCAGCATCTCCGCGACCCCGCCGCCGACCGAGGTCGAATTGACGTTCCAGATGATCCGCCGGCCGAGCCGGTCCCGGAACGCGGCGGCCGCGGCGACCAGCTGCGCGTAACGCTCGGTCCCAATCACCGGCTCCAATACGGCAACCGGCGTTGCGGGCACAGCGACCTCGTGCAGCCATCCGGGCCCGGGTGCCCGCGGCCCGGCCGGTGACTGGGCGAGGCTGCTGGCTGACGGGAGCGGCAGCGTGCTGGTTGTACCGGGTGGTGCCGCTGGTTCGGTCATGGGGATTACTTCCTTCACGAGGAGAACGGGTTCGCTGAGACCCGGGTTAATTTCCTCGCGGACCTGACATCTCACGGCTTTCGGCAACTGCCTCCCGGTACCTACTCGCACACTACATATGAAATGATAAACTAGCAATGTATTTCCGGAAATCTGGTGTATTCCCCGAAAGGCGGGGTAGAAGTTCCTGGCGGGCAGGCCCGGGCTGCGCCGCGCATCGCGCATGACCCCCGGCGCGCGGCGGCGCGAGACCGGGCTCCGGACGGGCATCACCGGGCGCAGCGCCCGCACCCGTCTGGCGCGCCGTTGATGCAGGACGGCAACGCGACAGCGTTGCGCGATGCAGCCCGCCACGGCGGTGTTCCGGCCGTGGCGGCCGAGGATGGCGACCGGCAGGAACGGCATGGCGCCGGGATGGCGGCTGGCTGCACGGCCGAACTGAACATGATCACCAATTCTGGAAATTTATTGCTAGTTTCTAATTGCCGCATAGGCTGGGCAGAGAGCGGGACGAGACAGCGCAGGCGGCCGGCTGGCCGCCAGGCGCTGATGGGCCCGCTAAGGACGAAGATCCCGATGAGGTCCGCAATCATGCTCACCCGGGTTCGCATGACTTGGAGGATGAGCGCATGGCCTGCACGCTGTACGTGGCTTGGGGTGAGCGGCTGACAGGCTTATGATTTCGGGGCCGCCCATCCGATGGCGCCGGCCCGGGTTGAGCTGGCGATCGAGCTGGCGCGGGCCTTCGGCCTGTTCGCCGAGGCCGGGGTGTCGGTCAAGAGCCCGGTGCGCGCGACTGACGCGGAGCTGGAGCTGGTGCACGACCCGCGTTACATCGCGGGAGTACGGCTCGCGGGCGGGGACCGGAGCCGGGCCCTCGGTGCGGGTTTCTGGCCTCGGCACCGAGGATGACCCGGTGTTTGCGGGCATGCACGACGCCTCAGCGCTGGTGGCGGGGGCGACCCTGGCGGCGGCCCGCGCGGTCTGGACCGGAGCCGCCCAGCATGGCGCGAGCATCGCGGGCGGGCTGCACCACGCGATGCGCGGCAGCGCGAGCGGGTTCTGCGTGTACAACGACCCGGCGATCGCGATCGCCTGGCTGCTCGGGCAGGGCGCGGAGCGGGTCGCCTACGTTGACGTTGACGTGCACCACGGCGACGGGGTGCAGGCCGCTTTCTACGACGATCCGCGGGTGCTGACGATCAGCCTGCACCAGCACCCGGAGGCGCTGTGGCCCGGCACCGGGCTGCCGTCCGAGACCGGCGGGCTGGGAGCGCTGGGGTCGGCGGTGAACGTGGCGCTGCCGACCGGGACCGGGACGCCGGGTGGCTGCGCGCGTTCCACGCGATCGTGCCGCCGCTGCTGCACGCGTTCCGGCCGGCGATCCTGGTCAGCCAGCACGGCTGCGATACGCACCGGCTGGACCCGCTGGCGGGCCTGCGGCTGTCGATCGATGCGCAGCGCGCCGCGGGCGCCGCGATCCACGAGCTGGCCCACCAGGTGGCGGGCGGCCGCTGGCTGCTGACCGGGGGAGGCGGTTACGAGTTGCTCCAGGTGGTGCCCAGGACGTGGGCGCACCTGCTGGCCGAGGCCGCCGGGCATCCCATCGACCCCGGGGCGCGCATCCCGGCCGCCTGGCGCGAGCACGCGGCCCGCGGCACCGGCCGCCTTGCACCCGAGTTCATGACCGAAGGGGCTCAGGCAGGATACGCCAGCTTCGAATCCGGATACGACCCGGAAGATCCTCTCGACCGGGCCATCGTGGCCACCAGGGCGGCCGTCTTCCCCGAGCACGGAATGGCGCCACTGCCCTAGCACTCCAGCCGTAGACCATGATCTTGCGGTGTGGCGGTGCTGGAAGCGAGAGGGCCACCGGTTCGATCATCCTGGTTGTGATGACTCAAGATGATCTTGCGGTGCCCGCCTGGCGGTGACGCCACCGGTCGCCCGACTCAGGCCTACCTGCGTGAACTGGCCGGCAGCCCAGCCGCTCGCGGTTAGTCAGCCAGCCCCTGCTCCCGGACCGCCGTGAGCTTGTCCGGGTTGCGGACGGCGTCCAGGGCGGTGATCCGGCCCCGGTTGACGGTGAACGCGAGGACGGTCAGCACCCCGCCGCCGTCCCGCACGACCAGGCCAGGGGCGCCGTTGACGGTGGCCATCCGGACCAGGGTGGGCGGCTGCCGCATGAACCCGAGCAGCCAGCGGCTCACCTCGTCCGCGCCCCGGGCGACCCGCCGCGACGCGGTGACCTTCCCGCCGCCGTCCGCGCGCCACACCACATCGGGATCGAGCAGCGCGACCAGGCCCGCCAGGTCGCCCTGGGCGCAGGCCGTGGCGAACGCGGTGACCAGCTCCTGCTGCTGCGCGGGGGTGGGCGGGAAGCGGGGCCGGCCGCGTCCACGTGCTGCCGCGCCCGGGACGCGAGCTGGCGCACCGCGGCGGGCGACCGCCCGACCACGGTGGCGATCTCGGTGAACGACATCCCGAACACGTCGTGCAGCAGGAACGAGGTTCGCTCCGCCGGCGAGAGCCGCTCCAGCACCACCAGCAGCGCCATGCTGACCGACTCATCCAGCGTGACCCGGTCGGCCGGGTCGGTGCCGCCGGGGTCCCCGACCAGCGGCTCGGGCAGCCACGGGCCGACGTACCGCTCCCGCCGCGCCCGGGCGCTGCCCAGCGCGTCGAGCGCCAGCCTGCTCACCGCGGTGGTCAGCCAGGCGCCCAGGTCATGGATGGACGCCGGGTCCGGGACGCGCAGCAACCGCAGCCACGCTTCCTGCACGCAGTCCTCAGCCTCGGCCAGCGAGCCGGTCGTGGCGTACGCCACCCGCAGCAGCCGCGGCCGCTGCGCCTCGAACGCCTGCGCCAGCTCCTGCGCGCCGCGATCCCCCGTCCCGGGCTCCCCGCCGCGCCCGGTCACCGGGGCACCGGCCCGCCGCGCGCGGTGACGGCCGCGCCCGCTCCCGCCTCAAGCCAGGCAGAAAACGAAACGCGGCCGTGGACCTCAGCCTGGCCAGCGGTGAGCGTCCCGGCCCGCAGGGCCCGGCCGACCTGGCCTGGCACGTAGACCGGGAGCAGCGTGAGCCCGCGGCCGGTCACCGACCGCCAGGTGCGGGCCAGCGTACGCAGCTCGGACACCTCGGGTCCCGCGACGGCAGCCCGTTCGTGGCGCGGCGGCTGCCCGGCCAGGCCGGCCACGTAGCTCGCGACCTCGGCCGCTGCGATCGGCTGCAGCAGCGCGCGCGGCGCGGGCAGCACCCGCCACCGGGCCGCGGCCTCGAAGGACTTCGCGACCAGCTCGTGGAACTGCGTGGCGCGGACGATGGTCCACGGTACCGGGCCCTGCGCGACCAGGTTCTCCTGGTCCGTCTTGACCCGGTAGTAGCCCATCGGCACCTGGTCGCAGCCCACGATCGACACGCACACATGATGACTGACCCCGGCGGCCCGCTCCGCGTCGAGCAGCCTCCGGGTCCCGTCCGCCAGGACCTGGGCTGCCTTCCGGGAGTTGTTGTTGCTGGCGTCCACGACGACGTCGCAGCCCTCCAGCGCGGGCCCGAGTCCTGCTCCGGTACGCAGGTCAACGCGGTATTCGGGCGCGGACCGGCTGAGCACCCGGACCTCGTGGCCGCGCGAGCGCAGCTCGCCCGTGAGGTGAGTGCCCAGCGTTCCCGTTCCTCCGGCAATGGCGATTCTCATGCCTGGGTGACGACACGGCCGCCCGGAGTGTGACATGTGCTGGGCGAGCATGTCCGGGCCGGTCCGCCCGGCTATCTTGGCCGGGTGAGCGCGAATGCGGAGCCGGGCGCCGAGCAGCCCGGCGTCCACCCTGGACGCGGCCGTCATGCGGGCCATGGCCCACCCGGCCCGGCTGGCCCTGCTGGAGCACCTCCGCAACAGCGGGCCCGCCACCGCCACAGAGTGCGCCGGCGTCGTGGGCCTGTCGCCCAGCGCGACCAGCTATCACCTGCGTGCCCTGGCCCGGGCGAGACTGGTGGAAGCCGCGCCCGGGCGGGGCGACGGGCGGGAGCGGCTGTGGCGCATCAGCGCCGGGCGCTACCAGGTCAGCGGGATCGCAGACCTGGCGCCCGAGGGACGCGAGGCGCTGCGCGCGCTGATGGAATCCTTGCTGGCCTGGGACGACGCCCGGGTCCGCCGGTACCTGTCCCGGCTCGACGCCGAGCCGCCGGAGTGGCAGGACGCGGCATTCTTCATGGACTCGACGCTTCAGGTCACCGCGGAGGAACTGACCGAGCTGAGCCAGGCCGTGGAGGCACTGACCGCCCCCTACCGCAAGAACCGGCGCGGGGACCTGCCCCCCGGCACCCGCCCGGTCTCGGTGGCCGTCCGCGCCCTCCCCAGCTGACCCCTCCCTCCCCCGGTGACCTGGTAGCGCCCGGCGCCCGCGCCACCGCGCCACCCACTCGTCACCACCGCCACGGCGCCCGGCCACATTTCCCGCGCAACGTTCCCCCGAACCGGGCAAATCACCCGCCAGAGCGCACGTCGCACGGGAAATGTCGGCCGCCTGCCGCCGCGGAGCGGTTGCCAGGCGCAGATATGAAGGACATACTTCGAAGTATGTCTTTCATATCTCGGCGATGGGTGGCGGGCCGGCGGCGGACTGAAGCGGGGTGGCGGGCGGCGCGGGCGGCGCGGGCGGCGCGGGCGGCGCGGGCGGCGCGGCTGACGGGATCGGCGCCATCGACAGGGGCGGCCGCATCAGCAGAGCCGGTGTCATCAGCAGGGCCGGCGCGGGCGCGGTCCGGGTGGGCGGACGTGTACCTGGCCAGCGCCGCCCGCGCGGTGTCGTCGTGCGGTGACTTCCTGGCCGCGACCGCGCTGGTGCTGGTCCTGCAGCAGCGCGGGGCCGGCGGATTCGCGGTGGCCGCGATCCTGATCGCCGCGGCCGCACCCCCGGTGCTGCTGGTCCGCTGGACCGGGCGGCTGGCCGACCGGGCGGACAGCCGGTTCCTGCTGGTCGCGACGGGGCTGGCCCAGGCGGCGGTCTGCGTGGCGCTGGCCTTCGTGTCCCGGCCCGCGGAGATCATCGCGCTGGTGGCCGTGCTGGCCGCGGGGCTGGCCGTAACCCAGCCGTGCCTGTCCGCCCTCATGCCGTCCATGGTCCCGGCCGATGACCTGCCGAGGGCGATGGCCCTCAGCCAGACCGCGGGCTCCCTGGGCATGATGCTGGCTCCCGCGCTCGGCGGCCTGCTGATGGGCCGCTTCGGGCTCCGGGTGCCCCTGTTCGCCGACGCCGGCAGCTACCTGGCCATCGCGATTGCCGGCCGCCTGATCCGCACCCGCCGGGGCGCCGCGCCGCGCCGCCCCGGGCCCTTCCCCCGCGCCGCGGGCGTGACACCGCGGGCGCCCCAGCCTCAGCTGGGCCGCCGCCGCGCGCGCGGCGAGGACGTGGCCCGGGTGGGGAGCGGATGGTCGGTACGGCGGGATCCGCTGGTGCGGACCGCCGTGGTCCTGGTCGGCGCGGTGGTGGCCGCGGCCAGCCTGGTGAATGTGGCCGAGGTGTTCTTTGTCCGGAGCACGCTGCACTCCACGGCCGGCGTGTACGGGCTGATGGATAGCGTGTGGGTCAGCGCCTCGGTGGCGGGAGGCTGGTGGGTGGCCCGCCGCCGCCCGTCCGACGCGGGACTGGCCCGGCTGCTCCTCAGCTCCCTGGCGCTGACCTGCCTCGGCGTGGCGCTGATGGCGACCGTGCCCGCCGTGGCCTGGCTGGCACCGGTCAGCCTGCTGGGGGGTGCCGGCAACGGCGGGGTGAACGTCGCCGCGGGCGTGCTGCTGGGACGGCGGGCGCCCGCCGCGATGCGGGGCCAGGCGTTCGCGGTGTTCGGGGCGGTCGCCAACGGGGCCAACGTGGCCGGCCTGCTGCTGGGCGGCGTGCTGCTCGGCGTGCTGCCGGTGCGGGTCACCATCGCGGCGGCCGGCCTGGGTGGGCTGGCGGCCACCGCGGCGTTCGCGCTGCCGGTCCTGCGGGCCATGGCGCGCGAGCGGGACACCGTCCGCCAGCCCGGGCAGGTGAGCGGACCGGACCGGGCTCCTGCAGACGACCGGGGCAGCCGGGCAGCCCGGCGCGAGCCGGATGACCGCGCCGACCGGACGGGGCAGGTCGGTGCGGGCCGGCGCGCCGGGGCCGCGGAACCCGCGCGGCCGTTACGATGATCCGGTGCCGCTGCGTGCCGTCGACTTCCATGTCCATCTGCCCACCCCGGCCTGGCTGGACGTCAGCATGGCGGGCTACGTCGAGGCCGCCGAGGCCTACTTCCGGTCGCCGGTGCAGCGGCAGTCGCTGGGCGAGCTGGCCGCCCGGTACCGGGATCTGCGGGTCAAGGCGGTCCTGCTGGCCTGGGACGCCGAGACGGCCACCGGCCGGCCCCGGGTCCCGAACGAGACCGTGGCCGAGGCCGTCCAGGAGTACCCGGACGCCTTCACCGGGCTCGGCTCCGTCAACCCGCACAAAGGCGAGGCGGCCGTGGCCGAGGTGGCGAACATCGCCGCCCTCGGGCTGCGGGGGGTGAAGTTCCACCCCTCGCTCCAGGCCTTCTCCCCCAACGACCCGCAGTACTGGCCGATCTTCGCGGCCTGCGAGCAGCATGGCCTGCTGGCCTTGTTCCACACCGGGACCAGCGGGATCGGCGCCGGCCAGCCGGGCGGGCAGGGCATCCGGCTCGACTACGCCCATCCGCTCAAGCTCGACCCGGTGGCCGCCGCCCATCCCGGCCTGACCGTAGTGGCCGCGCACTTCGGCTGGCCCTGGCATCTCGACCTGACCGCGATCGCGCTGCACAAGACCAACGTCTACATCGACATCTCGGGCTGGTCCCCGCGGCGCATCCCGGCGGAGGTGATCCGCGAGATGCGCGGCCGCCTGTCCGGGCAGTTCCTGTGGGGCAGCGATTTCCCGTTCCTCACCCCGGAGCGCTGCCTCACCGAGCTGTCCGGCCTCGGCCTGCCCCCGGACACGCTGAACACGGTGCTGCGCGACAACGCGGAGCGGATCCTCGGCCTGTCCTGACCGCGGGCCCGCCCGCCCGCCAGCTGGTCAGCCCGTCAGCTGGTCACCGCGCTGGCCGCCGAGCCCGCGTAGAGCTGGGCCGCCCGCCAGCTGTACCAGGCCAGCACGGTCCGGTACGGCCGGTACGGCTCACCCAGCAGGTCGAGCTGCTTGGGGGTCGGCGTGGGAATCCCCCAGGCCAGGGCGTAGCCCCGGCGGACGGCGAGGTCACCGGTGGGCCACACGTCCAGGCGGCGGAGCTGGAAGATGAGGAAGATCTCCGCGGACCACTTGCCGATCCCCTGGACCGTGGTCAGCCGGGCGACGATCTCCTCGTTGCTCTCCCGCGCCAGCCCGCGGGGGTTCAGCATCACGGTGCCGTCCAGGACCTTGGCCGACAGGTCCTGCAGCGACACCGCCTTCCGGGCCGAGAGCCCGACGGAGCGGAGCGTCTCGGGCGTCAGGGTCAGCATCCGCTCCGGCGTGACCTCGCCGTCCAGGGCCAGGATCAGCCGGCCGTGGATGGCCCGGGCCGCGGCCCCCGCCAGCTGCTGGTAGACGATGGAGCGGACCAGCGTCGCGAAGTGGGATTCGGTGGGACGCGGCAGGCTGGGCAGGCCGACCTCGCCGGCCAGCCGGGCCAGCACCGGATCGCGCCCGGCCAGGATCTGGGCCGCCTTCCGGATGCCGACCCTGGCCGGGCGGGCCGGCGCCTCAGTCATCACCACCACTCCCCCCGCTGCTCACAGGCCCCAACGTACTGGGCGGCCCGGAACATCCCGTGGCCCGGGCCCGCTCCCGGGCCCGGATCCGGCCCGGCCGGGGCGACCTCGCCGCCGTGGCCGGGATCCTGGCGTTCTACGCCACGAACAGCGTCGCCACGTTCGAGGAGGACCCGCCCGGCCTGCCGCAATGGCAGCAGCGGCTGGACAGCCTGGCCGGGCGGGGGCTGCCCTTCCTGGTCGCCGAGACTGGCGGCGAGGTCACCGGCTACGCGTACGCGAGCCCGTGGCGGCCCAAGCCCGCGTACCGGCACACGGCGGAGGACTCGGTGTACCTGGCGCCCGGGCAGCGGGGCCGCGGCCTCGGGCGGCTGCTGCTGGAGGCCCTGCTCAGCGGCTGCGCGGACGCGGGTGTACGGCAGGTCATCGCGGTGATCGCCGACTCCGGGGACCCCGCCTCGGTGGCGTTGCACCGGTCCTGCGGGTTCACGGACGCGGGCCGGCGTGACCCGGGCCGGGTACAAGCACGGCCGCTGGGTTCGACACGCTGCTGATGCAACGCGGGCTCGGGCCGGGCGGCGCTCCTGACCGCCCTCCCGCCCAGCCTGCCTGAGCCCGTGGTGCGCTGCTGAGCTGAGCGGCCTGGCGGGCGGTACGGTCGCGGGGTGAGCGCTTCCCGCTTCGTCGTGCAGCTGCACGACGCGACCACGCTGCACTTCGACCTGCGCCTGGCGTTCGGCGACGTGCTCCGGTCCTGGGCGGTACCCCGGGGGCCGTCCCTGGACCCGGCCGTGCGGCGGCTGGCGGTGCCGGTTGAGGACCACTCCCTGGAGGCCGGTGAGTTCGAGGGCGTGCACGAGGGCCAGGCGCGGGGCAGCGGCGCGGTGATCATCTGGGATGAGGGCGCGGCCGAGATCCTCCGGGACGAGCCGGGCCACGTGTCGTTCGTGCTGCACGGCCGCAAGCTCACCGGCGGGTTCGCGCTGACCCGGACCGGGCCGCGGCGCTGGATCCTGGTCAAGACCCGCGACGATGCGGCCCGGCCCGGCTCGGACATCACCGCCGAGGAGCCGGCCAGCGTGCGCACCGGCCGGACCTGGCAGGACCTGGCCTGACGCGGGGAGGGCCGTCACAAGGTCGTGATCAGGCCGCCGTCGATGGCGAAGTCGGCCCCCGTCACGTTCGCGGTGCGGCCGCTGGCCAGAAACAGCACCACGTCGGCAACTTCCGGCGGGCGGGTGAAACGGCCGGTCACCATCTGCCGGGCCGCGTCGTGCTCCACGTCCTCGGGCCGGGCGCCGGTCGCGGCGCTGACCGTGGCCGCCACCCCGCCCGCGCCCAGCCACAGGCCGGCGGCCACCGGGCCGGGGCTGACCGTGTTGACCCGGATACCGCGCGGCCCGACCTCCTTGGACAGCGCCTTGGAGAAGCTGGCCAGCGCGGCCTTGGCCGCGCTGTAGTCCATGACGGCCGGGTCGGGGAGCCGGGCGTTGGCCGAGCAGATGTTGACGATCGCGCCCCGGCCCGCGGCCAGCATCGCGGGCAGCGCGGCGCGCGTCATGCGGACCGCCGCCATCAGGTTGAGCGTGATCGACGCGGCCCAGTCCTCGTCGGTGATGGACAGGAACCCGCCGGTGCGGGCCGGGGCGCTGCCCACGTTGTTGATCAGGATGTCGATCCGGTCACCCGCCAGCGCGGCCAGCCGGGCCGGACCGGCGGGGTCCGCGAGGTCCACGGCGACCGACTGGACCGGGCCGGTGCGCACCAGGTCGTCCAGTTCGGCGGATGAGCTCTTAGCGCCGGTGATCACCTGCGCCCCGGCCGCGGCCAGCGCGCGCACGATGGCGAGGCCGATGCCCCGGCTCGCGCCGGTGACCACGGCAGTCTGTCCCTCCAGGTCCAGGTCCATGCGTCCGTCCTCCTCTGTCGGTCCGGGTACCAACGCTAAGCGGCCCGGGCCGCGGTGGCTTGCGTCAACCGACTGACCGCAAGACCAGGCCGAACGGCTCTACCTGTCCCCCCGCACGGTCGGCTCGCATCTGTACCACATCTTCCCGAAGCTGGACATCACGTCCCGGGCTCAGCTCGCCTCCCGGCTCGGGCCAGCCTGGGCCGGGCCTGCCTGAGCGACGCTCAGCATCGTCACCCCCGGTTCAGCCGGGCCGGCAGTCAGGTGACTGAAGCGTTGTCCCCCCGCCGCCCGGCACGATCACGGTGACAGGCAGACCGCAGCACGGAAGGGCAGGTCACCATGGCTACTACCAGGACTCCCGTCGTCTTCATCCACGGCCTCTGGCTGCACGCGTCCTCGTGGGCACCGTGGCTGGACCGGTTCGCGGAGGAAGGCTACGCGCCGGTCGCGCCCGGCTGGCCCGGCATCCCCGGCACGGTCGAGGCCGCCCGGGCGAACCCGGACGCCATCGCCGACCACGGCATCGACGACGTCACCCAGCACTACGCCAAGATGAGCTGCCGGAGCGGCCGATCCTGATCGGGCACTCGTTCGGCGGCATGATCGCCGAGAAGCTGCTCGGCGAGGACTATGGCACCGCCGCGATCGGCATCGACGCCGCGCAGATCAAGGGCGTGCTGCCGCTGCCGCTGTCCGCGCTGCGCTCCACCCTCCCGGTGCTGCGGAACCCGGCCAACATTCACCGCGCCGTGTCGCTGACCGCCGAGCAGTTCCACTACAGCTTCGGCAACGCGCTGCCTGCGGAGGAATCCAACGAGCTCTGGGAGCGGTGGTCGATCCCGGCGCCCGGCCGCCCCCTGTTCGAGGCGGCCGAGGCGAACTTCTCGCTGCACTCGCCGGCCAAGGTCAATACCGCGCAACGAAGACCGCGGCCCGCTGCTGCTGGTCATGGGCGGGCAGGACCACACGGTGCCGGAGGCCATCACCAAGTCCACGCTGAAGCAGTACCGGCACTCCGACGCCGTCACGGAGCTGACCGAGTTCCGGGACCGGGGCCACTCCCTGACCATCGACAGCGGCTGGACCGCGGTCGCCGACGAGTGCCTCGGCTGGCTGGCCAAGCAGGGCCGTTAAGCGGGCCTGCCGGCGGGCCTGGGGCGTGGTGGTTTTCGTTGCGGAGAATTCAGGGCAGGTCCCGGATGGACATGATGATGGCGCTGCGGGCCCACACCCGGGGCGGGCCGGACCAGCTCGTGTACGAGCAGGCACCGGTCCCGGTGCCGCAGCGCGGGGAGGCGCTGGTGGCCGTGCACGCGGCGGCGATCACCTTCGCCGAGCTGACCTGGGACCTGTCCTGGACCACACGGGATGGGCGGGACCGGACGCCGGTCATCCCCTCGCATGAGATGTCCGGAACCGTGGCCCGTCTCGGGAGCGGCGCCGCTGGCGTGGCGCCCGGCGACGAGGTGTACGGCCTGATCGGGTTCGACCGGAACGGGGCCGCCGCGGAATACGTGACGATGCCCGCCGCCGAGCTGGCCGCCCGGCCCCGCACGGTCCCGCACGAGGCGGCGGCCACCCTGCCGCTGGCCGCGCTGACCGCCTGGCAGGCACTGGTGGATTACGCGGCGCTGGAAGCCGGCGAGCGGGTGCTGGTGCACGGCGGCGCGGGCGGCGTCGGCGTGTACGCGGTCCAGCTGGCGGCGGTACTCGGCGGCCAGGTCACGGCCACCGGGTCGGCCCGGGACGCGGGTTTCGTGCGGGGGCTCGGCGCCGGGGAGTTCGTGGCCGCGGAGGGAGGACGGTTCGAGGACGCGATCAGCGGGGTGGACGTGGTCATCGACACCGTGGGCGGGACGATGACCGAGCGGTCCTATACGGTCATGCGGCCCGGCGGGCGGCTGGTGACGCTGGGCGCCCCGCCTGCGCCGGAGCAGGCCCGCGCGCACCAGGTGCACGCGATGTTCTTCGTGGTCACGCCGGACCCCGGCGAGCTGGCGCAGCTGGCGGGCCTGGTGGACCAGGGCCGCCTGCGGCCGGTGATCAGCCAGACGTTCCCGCTGAGCGAGGGCCGCCGCGCCTTCGAAAGTGCCGGGCAGCCCCGGCCGCCCGGCAAGACCGTGCTGACCGTGCGATGAGCAGGCCGGCACCGGGCACCGCGGACGGGCTGGTCCTGGCCAGCCCCCGCGGCCGCTGGGTGCTGGTCGCGACCGTGCTCGGGTCGGCGATCGCGTCGATCGACGCGACCGTGGTGGGCATCGCGCTGCCCGCCATCGGGCGTGACTTCCAGGTCGGGCTGGCCGCCCTGCAGTGGGTGGTGACGGCCTACACGATGACGCTGGCCGGGCTGCTGCTGCTGGCCGGGTCGCTGGGCGACAAGTACGGCCGCAAGAAGGTCTTCGTGATCGGGGTGGTCTGGTTCGCGGTGGCGTCCCTGCTGTGCGCGGCGGCGCCGGGCGCGACGTTCCTGATCCTGGCCCGGGCCCTGCAGGGAGTCGGCGCGGCGCTGCTGACCCCGGGCAGCCTGGCCATCCTGGAAGCGGTGTTCCGGCCCGACGACCGCGGCCAGGCCATCGGCGCGTGGTCGGGATTCAGCGGGGTGGGCACGGCGATCGGCCCGTTCATCGGCGGCTACCTGGTGCAGGCGGTGTCCTGGCGGCTGATCTTCGTGATCAACCTGCCGCTGGCCGCCCTGGTGGTGGCGGTGAGCCTGCGGCATGTCCCGGAGTCCCGTGACCCGCAGGCCACCGGGCGGATCGACGTGCTGGGCGGCACGCTGGTCACCCTGGGCCTGATCGCGCTGACCTACGGGCTGATCGAGGGCCCGGGCGGGCACTGGTTCAGCTCCGGGGTGCTGGCCGCGCTGATCGGCGGGGTGGTGCTGCTCGGCGCGTTCGCAGTCCAGGAACTCCGGACCAAGGACCCGATGCTGCCGCTCAGCCTGTTCGCCTCGACCCAGTTCACCGCCACCAACGTGATCACGTTCGTGGTGTACGGCGGGATCGGCGGTGCGCTGTTCCTGCTGCCCATCGAGCTGCAGCAGGTCTCCGGGTACACCGCCCTGGAGGCGGGTATCTCGCTGCTCCCGGTCACCGTGATCACCCTGGTGCTGTCGTCGCGCTCCGGCGCGCTCGCGGCGCGGATCGGCCCCCGGCTGCAGATGACCGTGGGACCGGTGCTGGTCGGCGTCGGCCTGGCCCTGTTCACCCGGATCACCGCGTCCGGCGACTACGTCACCGAGGTGCTGCCCGCCGTGCTGGTGTTCGGCTTCGGCCTGGCCGTGACCGTCGCCCCGCTGACGTCCACCGTGCTGGGCGCGGTGCCGGCGGAGCACGCGGGCATCGCGTCGGCGGTCAACAACGACGTGGCCCGGGCGGCCGCGCTCATCGCCGTGGCCCTGCTGCCCGCCGCGGGCGGGATCACCGGCGACGCGTACCGGCATGCGGACGTGTTCTCGGCCGGGTTCCACACCGCGTCGCTCATCTCGGGCGCGCTGTGCGTGGCCGGCGGCGTGCTGGCCTTCTTCACCGTCCGTAACCCGGCCCGGGCCGCCGGGGCGGGCCGGCGGGCGGCCCCGCGGGTCCACTGCGCGCTCGACGCTCCCCCGGTGGCGGTCAGCAGCACGGCGACCCGGTGAGGCGGCGGTCAGGGGTGCAGCACCGCCTTGATCACGCCGTCGGCGTGCCGGTCGAACGCCTGGTACAGGCCGGGGGCGTCGTCCAGCCCGCCGTGATGGGTGACGATCCCGCCGGGCCGGGCCCGGCCGGACAGGATCATGTCGCGCAGCAGCACCGTGTAGCGGCGGTCGTGAGTGCGCCCGAACCCGACCGAGACGCCCTTGGAGAAGAACGTGGCCCACGGGACGGTGAGGTGGCCGTCGGCGGTGTACGGCGGGACCGGGTGCAGGTCCTTCCCGGCGTACACGCCGATGATCCCGGCGTGCCCGGTGGGGTTGACCAGCCGGGCCAGGTCACCGATCACCTGGGCCGGGTTCTCCTGGCCCGGGTGGCCCTGGGAGACCGCGGCGCGGTCCCGGGCCTGGAAGCCCACCGCGTCGATGACGATGTCCACCCCGTTCATCGGCTCCTCCCCGGGTGGCAGGCCAGCCAGCCCGCGCCCGGCGCGGATCTGCTCCACGGGATCCCCGGCCCGGAAGTCGACCGGGACCGCGCCCATCCGGGCCGCCATCTCCAGCCGCTCCGGGATGTAGTCCACGACGTAGACCGTGTCGGCGCCCCGGAGCAGGCAGCTGTACGCGGACAGCAGCCCGATCGTGCCCGCGCCGAACACCGCCGCGGTGCAGCCGGGGAAGACCCGGGCCAGCTCGGTCGCGTGCCAGCCGGTCACGAACGCGTCGGCCAGCAGGACCAGCGCGTCCTCGAGCCCGTCGCCCGGCGCGCCCGGTACCCGGACGCAGTTGGCGTCGGCGTACGGCACCCGGAGCAGCTCCGCCTGGGCGCCGCGGTAGGGGCCCATCCCGGCGTACCCGTAGGCGGCGCCGAACCCGCCGGGGCGCACCCGGAGGCAGGCGGCGGACAGGCCGCGCGCGCAGTTGACGCAGACGCCGCAGTACAGGTGGGTCGGGATGACCACCCGGTCACCGGGGCTGACCATCTCGACCGCGGAACCGGCCTGCTCGACCACGCCGAGCGGCTCGTGGCCGAGGACGAGCCCCGGCTCGGCCCCAGTCCGGCCGTCGTACATGTGCAGGTCGGTGCCGCAGATCGCGCTGGATGTCACCCGGATGACCGCGTCGGAGGGCTCCTCCAGGACCGCGTCGGGCACCTCCCGGACCTCGACGCGGCGGGTGCCGGCGAACACCACGGCTTTCATCGCGACTCCTTGGCTCGGGGGGAGCCCGCGGTCACGCGGGCTCCCCGGGCAACTCCACTCCGCTGAGCTCGGCGCAGGCCGCGAGCAGCTGATCCTGGCGGGCCGGGCTGGACGCGGCGGGGTGGAACGAGCGGGGGCGCTGGTGGTAGAAGTACTGGCCGGTCACGGTGGCCGCCGGATCGTCGCTGACCGCCAGCCAGACCTGGGTGACCGGGGCCTGGGACATGTCGTCCGGCGCACCGGGCCCGCCCATCCTGGTCGCCACCCAGCCCGGCTCCAGAGCGTTGCTGAGCACGCCGGGCCAGCGGCGGGCCACCGCGAACGCCAGCACCACGTCGAACAGCTTGGAGTCCGCGTAGGCCTGCGAGCCGTTCCAGGGACGGCCGACCCACTGCAGGTCGGCCAGGTCCGGGTTCCCGCCCCGGTGCATGCCGGAGCTCAGGTACACCAGCCGGGACGGGCGCGTCATCAGGGCCGTGAGCAGGTAGGGGGCCAGCACGTTGACCGCGAACACGTGGCCGAGGCCGTCTTCGGTCTGGATCCGGTGCGGCTCCCGGTAGCCGACTCCCGCGTTGTGGATCACCGCGTCGTACCGGCCCAGCTTGCTGGCCTGCTCGGCGACCTGGCGCATGCCCCGGAGCGAAGCGAGGTTGCCCACGACCACATGCGCGGCGCCGGGTAGCGCGGCGCGGGCGTCATCGGCGCGGGCCTCGTTGCGGGCGTGCAGGGTGACCTCGTGCCCGTCGCGGGCCAGCAGGCCGCCGGCCATCAGGCCGAGGCCGTCGGACGAGCCGGTGATCAGTACCCGGGCCATGCGCGTTTCCTCCAGGGAGTTGATTCGTCGCGGTGGCTCTGCCTACTCAAGGGTGCCCTACGGCTCTCTCGCTACGATGTGCAGGCCATGAGCAGCACATCCGCAGCGAGCACCAGCAGGCACCCCGACGGCGGGCCTGCCGCGGTCATCCGCACCGAGGACCTGACGAAGGTCTACCCGGGGACGGACTTCGCCGCGGTGGACCGGCTGAACCTCAGCGTCGAGGCCGGGGAGATCTTCGGCCTGCTCGGCCCCAACGGCGCCGGGAAGACCACGACCGCGGGCATCCTCACCACCCGGGTGGTGCCGACCTCCGGGCGGGCGTTCCTGGGCGGGGTGGACGTCGCGGTGCACCCGGCGCTGGCCAAGCAGCTGAGCGGCATCGTGTCCCAGCAGAACACCCTGGACCGGCAGCTCAACGTGTGGGAGAACCTGTATTTCCACGGCCGGCTGTTCGGCATGGGGGCCAAGGTGTCCCGGCGGACGGCGGACGAGCTGCTCGAGCAGTTCCAGCTGTCCAGGTGGGCCACGGCCTCGGTGTACGCGCTGTCCGGCGGCATGGCCCAGCGGCTGATGGTGGCGCGGGCCATCTTCCACCGTCCCTCGGTGCTGTTCCTCGACGAGCCGACCGCGGGGCTGGACCCGCAGAGCCGGCTCGCGCTGTGGGACCTGCTCCGCGAGCTGCACGGCCAGGGCCAGACCATCCTGCTCACCACGCACTACATGGAGGAAGCGGACCAGCTCTGCGACCGGGTCGCGATCATGGACCACGGCCGGATCCTGGCCCTGGACACCCCGGCCGCGCTGAAGCAGAGCGTCGGCGCCGACACCGTGGTCACGGTGAAGACGGCGGGTGACACCGCCCGGCTGGCCGGGCTGCTCAGCCAGGACGTGGCGGGCGTCACCCGCACCCGCCTGGTGGACGGTGGGGTCCAGCTGCACATGCAGGGCGGGGACCGGCTGGTGCCGCGCATCGTGCTGGCCGCGGAGCGCGGCGGGTTCGACCTGGTCAACCTGTCGATCTCCGGGCCGAGCCTGGAGACCGTATTCATCAACCTGACCGGCAAGGAGCTGCGGGACTGATGACCGCCTCACTGACCCCGCAGGCGCCGCCGCAGCGGATCGGCGGCGGCCCGACCCGCTCCGTGGCCGCCGCGAGCTGGACCGCGCTGGGCGCGCTCATGCTGCGCGACCTGGTGGTGCTGCGCAAGCACCTCTGGGAATTCGTGCTGCGCACCATCATCCAGCCGTTCCTGCTGTGCTTCGTGTTCCTGTTCGTGTTCCCGAAGATCGGCCAGGGTATCGGCGGGCACGGCACGGCTGCGGAGTCCGCGTTCGCGACCATCCTGGTGCCCGGCGTGGTCGGCATCTCGGTCATGTTCCAGGGCGTGCAGTCCATCGCCCTGAACATGGCCACGGAGTTCGGCTTCACCCGGGAGATCGAGGACCGGGTCCAGGCGCCCTGCCCCATCTGGCTGGTGGCGATGGCCAAGGTGCTCTCGGGCGCGGCCCAGGGCGTGATCTCGGCGATCATCGTGCTGCCGATGGCCTCGGTGGTGCACGCGCCGGGGGTGCACGCGCACCTGTCGCTGCACTGGTGGATCATCCTCACGTTCGTGCCGCTGGCCGCCGTCGCCATGGCCGGCCTGGGCCTGGTCCTGGGGACCAGCTTCGAGCCGCGCAACATCGGGCTGATGTTCGGCTTCATCATCCTGCCGATCACGTTCCTGGGCGGCACGTACTACTCGTGGACCAGGCTGGCGCCAGTGTCGGTAGGCGGCTGGCACTGGCTGCAGACGATCGTGCTGGTCAACCCGCTGATTTACGTGAACGAGGGGATGCGGGCCGCGTTCACCCTGGCCCCGCACATGCACCTGTACGTGATCTACCCGGTCGTGATCGGGTTCGCCGTGCTGTTCCTGGCCCTCGGGCTGCGCAACTTCCGGCGCCGCGTCCTCTCCTGAGCACCCGACATGGATGGAGCGAGACGATATGCAGAAGCTGTCGCTGGAAGCAATGGCCCGTGAGCTGCTGGAACGCGCCCGGGGGACGGGCGCGGGCCGCGCCGCCGCCACGGTCATCGGCGGCCACGAACGGGTGCTGCGGCAGACCGTCATCGCCCTGGTCAAGGGGGCGGCCCTCGGCGACCACGAGAATCCCGGCGAGGCGAGTATCCACGTGCTGGCCGGACGGGTCCGGATGTCAGCCGGCGAGCACTCCTGGGACGGGCGGCACGGTGACCTGCTGCTGGTCCCCGGCTCATCCCACAGTCTCGAGGCGCTCGAGGATGCGGCCGTGCTGCTGACGGTGGCCAAGCTGCCATGATCACCGTCCCACCGGAACGTGACCTCCGCGGCTAGGGCCCGGGCGCGCTGATCACCGGCCGTGCACCGCCCGGCTGTGGGAGGAAGGGATGGGATACCGGGGTGCTGCCGGTCAGCTGGGATACCGTCCGGCTGTTCCTGCACGTCCTCGCGGCCACCGTCTGGGTGGGCGGCCAGCTCACCCTGGCTGCCGTGGTTCCGGTCCTGCGCCGTTTCGGCGCTGAGGTGCCGCGGGCGGCCGCCCGGCGCTTCAACCAGGTCGCCTGGATTGCGTTCGCTGTCCTGATCGGTACCGGGATCTGGAATGTCACCGCGGTATGGCCCGGCGTCAGCCACAGTCCCAGCTACCGGGCCACGCTGATCGCCAAGCTGGTGGCGGTGGGCGTCTCTGGTATCGCCGCGGCCTTGCACGCCCGGGCGCGCAGCACCGCGGGCCTCGCGGTCTTCGGCGCGCTGGCCGGCGTCAGCGCGCTGGCCGCCTTGTTCCTCGGCGTCTTGCTGGCCGGCGGAGCCTGGCCTGTCCCCGGCCGCTGGCCCGGCGCGGAGGGTCAGCGGATCACGGGCTCCGCCGGGGCCAGGGCCAGGCCGAGGGCGGCGGCGTGCCGGTGCCCGGCGGCGGTCCCCGCCAGGGTGCCGCCGACGTTTCCCCGCCCGGCCGTGACACCCTCCGGCAGCGTGCGCAGCAGCACGCCGAGCAGCTCGTCGTCCCCGGCGGGCCCGCCGACGATCAGGACCTGGCCCAGCTCGCGGCCGAGCGTGCGCAGCACCCGGGCCAGGTTCGCCGCGAACACGGCTTCCTTCAGGCGCAGCCGGATCGCCCGC
Source organism: uncultured Actinomycetes bacterium (assembly GCA_963720645.1). GTDB lineage: Bacteria > Actinomycetota > Actinomycetes > Streptosporangiales > Streptosporangiaceae > RYN-230. The sequence continues at coordinate 261,039 of CAVRFX010000009.1, forward strand.
CACTCGGCGGGGCTGTGCCGGCGGTCGAACGGCAGCCACCCGGCGGGCCCGGCGGCGGCGAGCATGCCGGCGGCGGCCGGGTCGGCCGGGCTATCCAGGAACCCGCGGGTCCCGTCCTCCGCCTCGAACCGCTGATTTCCGTCGAGCCGCACGCACGGGCCCCGCTTCACCCAGTCGGCCGCGGCGCGGGGCACGCCCAGGGTCTCCGCGACCGCGGCGGTAAGGAGGTCACCGGCGCCCGCCGCGACCACTTCCCCGTCGGGCGCGATGACGTCGATGGTGCCGGCGCCCACGTCGACCACGACGGCGTCGGGCCGGGCCCCCGGCGTGGTCGAGGCACCCAGCCGGGCCGCGGCGGGCTCGCTGAGCACGCAGCGGACCGGGCAGCCGAGCAGGTCAGCCAGGACGGCCGCGTGGTCGGAGCCTGGTGTGAGCCGGTGCAGCGACGAGACCAGCGCGGCCCGGCCCACGCTGCCCCGCCGGGCGGTGGCCGTGTCGGCCGCGGCGGCCAGGTCCACCGCGAACAGGTCGTCCAGGCTGGTCTCGCCGTCCGGGGTGCCGAGCGCGGTGACCGTGCCGACCGGCCAGGCCGCCAGCTCGCGGCACGCGGCCCGCAGCCCGATCCGGCGGCCGTGCGCCACGACCCACGGCTCAGCCCGGGACGCCGTGACCGGTCCCGGTGCGGCCGCCCCCGGAGCGGCCACCCCTGAAACGTCCGCCCCGGAAGCAGGCAGCCGCGGGGCGGCCGGGCCTGAAGCCGCCGGGCCTGACGTGGCCGGGCCTGGCCGGCCCGCAGCCCCGGGCGCCAGCCCGATCACCGCGTTGCCGTAGTCGAGCAGGGCGCGGCACGCGGTGGCGGCGTCCCCGGCCTCCCCGCCGCCCAGCCGCAGCGCCGCGGACAGCGCGACCGGGTCGGTCAGCAGTGTCAGCGGCTGGCCGGGCCAGGCGCACCTCGACGGCCAGCAGGGTGCAGGCGGCGGCCGCGGCCACGTCAACCTGGTCGATGACGGGGACCGGGATGCCGAGACGGTTGGCGATGAGCACGCCCTCGTCACTGCCGGCCAGGACCGCCCCGACCGGGATCCCGGCCCCGATCAGCTGGCGGAGCCGCCGCGCCGCCGCCGCGTAGCCGGCCCGGGCGGGGACCAGCGCGACCCGCGGGGCGTCCGGGCCCTGCCCGTCCAGCCGGGCCGGGGAGGGCCCGTCCGGCGATCCCCCGTCCGGCGGCTCCCCGTCCGGCCACTCCCCGTCCAGCCAGAGGGGCCGGCCGACGCAGGTGCCGGCGCCGCCGGGCGTGGCGACCCCCGCGGCGAGCACCCGGAGACGGCCGGTGTCCGGGACGACGGCCGGGATCGTGAGCGTCGCGGTGCCGACGGCCCGCAACGGCGCGATCCGCGCCTCCCCGGCCGTCACGGCGAGCCGCCGCTCCATCCGGCGGACCAGCATGGCCGCGCCGCGCAGCGAGTCCGCCGATCCCTTGCGGCCCCGGGTCGGCAGCCGGTCCGCGGCCAGCAGCCGGTCCCCGTCCAGCAGGACGACCTCGGTCGTGGCGTTCCCGATATCAACCCCCGCCACCACGCTCACCGGGGCGGCCTCCATGATCGTGGTCGATAAGGGGCGTTATATGAGAGAAATTGACCGCGATCATGGAAGCGCGCGGCGGGCGGCGGCCCGGGACGGGCGGTCATGCGGTCAGGCCCCGCCTCGCGTAGATCTCGGCGGCCTCGGTGAGGAGGGCCGCGCAGCGGGGCAGGCCGCGGCGGTCGAGAGAGGCGGCCAGCGCGGTGAGCTGGGCCGCGGTGGACCGGCCGGGGCGCAGCGCCTCGTAGATGGCCAGCACCTCGTCGTCGCCCAGCGTGGTCAGCTCCGCGGCGCGGCGCAGGTTGTCCGCCAGCTGCGGGTTGCCGTGCTCCTGCGCCACCCGGGCCTGGTGCTCCAGGGACTCCGGGTGGATGCGCAGGTCGGGCAGGGAGATCTCGCCCCGGCGGACGGCATCCAGGGTCAGCTCGCCCACCGGCCGGCCCGACAGCGCCTGCACCCCGCTCGCTGGCCGCTCCGCCGCCGCGGTCACTGCAACCCCTCCTTCGACAGCTGCTCCGCGGGTTCCCCGGGACGCACCCAGGCCCGTTCCAGCGCCATCAGCGCGATCACCGTCGTGTGGTAGCGGGCCTCGATGGCCTCGTCGGTGTACGGGTTGCGGGCCGGGTCGGGGGTCGCGCCCTTGGCGTGCCGGGCGGCGTTGGCGCCGAGCAGCCGGTACAGCTCGCGGGTGACGGCCGGGGCCACCGAGTACAGCTCCAGGTTGGCCAGCGGCGCGAGGTCCCGGCGGTGGATCAGCGCGGTGCCCTTGCCCTGCAGGCCGATGCCGATGCCCGAGCCGGCCAGCCGGGCCGCGGCCAGCCCGATCCGGCCGAGGTCCACGGTGTCATTGAACCGGACGACCCGGCCGGTGCAGCCTTCCTCCTCCAGCCCGGCCAGCAGTTCGCCCAGCACCTCGGGGACGGTGAGCCCGGACAGCGACCGCCAGACGTCCCGGCCGACGGCGGGCGATACGCCGATCACCACGTCGCGGGGGTCCTGCCCGGGGAAGACCGGGCCGACGGGGGCGAGCAGGAGCTGCGCGGCGGAGGCCTGCTCGGCCCGCAGGTCCTCGACGCCGCGGGCCTGGCGGATCTCGTCGATCTCGGCCTGGCGGGACGGCGACGGCTCGTACCCGGTTCCCGGGCCGGCGTAGTCGTTGGGGTCGGTGACCAGGGACATGACGCGCAGTTCCTCATCGAAGATCGCGGCGGTCTGCAGGTAGTCGCCGGACAGGCGGGCCCGGGTCATGGCCATGACCGCCTCCGCCTCGGCCTCGTACCCGGTCTCGTCGAGCGCCGCCACGATGTCCACCACGGTGAGCCCGGCCCTCACGGATCGCGTGCGCCGCGCCGAGCACCGCCAGCGTGTCGGTCTCGCCCAGGTCCTTCGACCCGGCCGCGTCGACCGCGCGTTCGGTGTGGCTGTCGGTAAAGTCCGCCAGCCCGAGGTGCTGGTACACGGCCCGGCAGGCCTGCGCCGCGTAACGGCGCAGCTCGCCGATCTCGCTGGCCGGCACGGTACGCAGCCCGCCGTCCACCCCCCAGTCCCGCTGCATGGCCAGGAAGTCGTCGATGTCCTCGGCGTTGAAGTTGCTGGGCCCGAACATGTTGTCGTAGCGCTGGATGCTGCCGAACCCGCTGAACACGAAGTCCAGCCGGCCAGCACGATGGGCAGCGTGCGGGAGGTGCGCCGCATGTCCGACTCGCTCATCAGCGCGTCGTTGCCGGAACAGGACTCCAGGTTGCGCATCATCACCATGACGTTCTCGGCCATCAGCTCGCGCAGCCCGCGGGGCACGGACCCGGCCACGCTCGCCCCGTCGATGCCGCCGTTCTGCACCCCCTGCGCGCCGATCGCGCGGGCCAGCGCGATGCACCGCGCCTCCAGGTAGAGCATGGACTTGCGCTGCGCCCCGGCCATCAGCACCTCGGCCCCGGCGCCCGAGGAGACCCGCATCTTCATCCCGCGTGAGGCGTAGGCGGAGGTCAGGAAGGCCTTGGACCAGGGGGTGTCGTCCCCGTCGGTGAACACCGGCTCGGTGCCGTAGAGCGAGACCGTCTCCGCGTAGGACGTGAGCCCGCGCATGCCGAGCTCGAGTTCCAGCGCCTCCTCGACCGAGCACTGGATGAGCACGCCCGGTGAGCCGACTGCGGCGCCGATGAGGCAGGCCACCGCGTTGCTGGGCGCGTCGGCCAGGACCGGGACGGTGGTCTCGATTTCCCGGAAGCCGAACGCGGCCGCCGTGGCCGAGTCCGCGGCGAGCAGCAGCGGGTCGTCGAGCCGGTTGGTGACGTGCGCCTGGTTGCTGGGGGTACGCCGGCCGCGCAGCTTGGTCATGGCCAGCCCGAGCTCGGCGGGCCGCAGCAGGGCCAGGACCCGGGCCAGCTTGGCGGGCGTGGTCCCCGCGCACAGCCGGATGATCTCGGCCCGGGGCACGTCCGGGCTGACCGCCCGCCGGGCCAGCTCGGTGTCCGGCAGGGCCATCACCTCCGCGGCGACGGACAGGTCGAGGCCGTGCCGGGCGATGTAGGCGTCGAGGGAGTCGAAGTCCTCCTCCGCGACCCCGTCCATCTCCGTCACCCGGCCCTCGGAGATCACCAGGCCGGGCTCGGGGTCGTGCGGGGAACGCAGCGCGACCAGGCCGAGGTCAGGGTCCTCGACCGCGAACCCGTCGAGATTGACCCGCTGCTGGTCCATGAACCGGATCCGGCCCACCGGCCGCTCAGGCCCTGGCACGGTCATGGCGGACTCCTCTCCTGGGGCCCCGGACGTCCCGGGCGGCCTCAGATCTGGCTGGGCGGCCTCAGATCGCGCCCTGCGGGCGCAGTTCGATGACCCGGCCGCGCGCGGGCTCGGCCGGGGTGATCGGGCTCTCGCCGGGGGCGCGCTCCCCCGGGGTGCGGACCATGATGCGGATCCGGTCGCCGCGGAACAGGTCGTAGGAGAACTCGAACGGCACCCCGTCCCGGTCGGTGGTGGTCCGGCTGATCGCGAGCAGCGGCGAGCCGTCCGGCACGTCCAGGACCAGCGCCTCGTCACCGGACGCGGCGACCACCTCGATCCGCTCGACGGCCTCCCCCGGCCGGGTGCCGAAATGCTCGTCGAGCAGTTCGTACACCGAGCCGCCCAGCGGGAGTTCCAGCAGTCCCGGGAAGCGGTCGGCGGGCAGCATGGCGTGCTCGACGGAGATGGGGCTGCCGTCCGCGAGCCGGATCCGGACCAGGTCGATGACGAGGTCGCCGCGCTGGATGCCGAGCGCCCGGGCAGCCGGCTCCTCCGCCCCGGACAGCCCCGCGCTGATCACCCGGGTGCCGGCCACGACGCCCTGGCTGCGCAGCAGGGCGGGTACCCCGACGACCCGGGACGTGTCCCGCTCGATCTTGTCCCGGCTGACGAACGTGCCGCCGCCGCGGCCGGGCACCCGGCGGACCACGCCGCTGTCCGCCAGCACGGCCAGCGCCTGGCGCAGCGTGGCCCGGCTGACCCCCAGATCAGCCGCGAGCGCCCGCTCGGCGCCCAGCCGCTGGCCGGGGCGGAGATGGCCGGCCGAGATCCGCTCGGCCAGCACCCGCCGCACGTCTTCCGGGGTGCGCCCGCCTGCGGCGTCAGCCATCCAGGGCACCCTGCGATTCCGGCAGCACCTGCCCGCCGTCCACGACGATCGTCTGCCCGGTGATGTAGGCCGCCTCGTCGGTGGCCAGGAACAGCGCCGCGTAGCCGATCTCGTCCACGGTGCCGAGGCGGCGCAGCGGCACGCTCGCCGTCATCTCGGTCATGTACTCCTCGCCCAGGTCCTCCAGGCCCTCGGTGTACACGTTGCCGGGCAGCACCGCGTTGACCGTGACGCCGTGCGGCGCCAGCTCGATGGCGGCGGTGCGCATGAACCCGAGCTGGCCGGCCTTGCTCGCCCCGTAGTGCGACCAGCCCGGGAACCCGGTGATCGGCCCGGTGATCGACGAGGTCAGGATGACCCGGCCGTGCGCGGACTGCTGCAGCGCGGGCAGGCAGGCCTGCACGGACAGGATGCAGCCGCGCAGGTTCGTGCCGAGCACGGTGTCCAGGTCCTCGTCGGTCATGTCGGCGAGCCTCCGGTCCGGGAAGATGCCCGCGTTGGCGCACAGCACGTCGACGCCGCCCAGCCGCCCGGCCGCGGTCTCGGCGATCCGCTGGCAGTCCGCCCGCACGCTGACGTCGGCCAGCACGTACGAGACCTCGGCGCCGTCCGCGGTCATCTCCGCGACCGCCGAGGCGGCCGCGTCCTCGTCCCGGCCGACGATGAGGACCCGCGCCCCGCTGGCCGCGAACACCCGGGCGATGCCCTTGCCGATGCCCCGGGTGGCGCCGGTGACCACGACGGACCGCCCCGCAATTGATGTGAACACGTGTGGCTCCCCTATGTGTTAGCGGCCTTGCCTGTTAGCGGCTGAGGTAGCGCTCAGCCAGGGCACAGCTGTCCTGGGTGTACCCGGCGCCCAGCTCCCGGGCGATGTCGGCCCCCTGATGCGAGCCGATCCACGCGACGAGCAGCAGCCGCCGGAACATGATGAAGGTCCAGATCTCCGCCTCGTCCTGCGGCGGCAGGGCGGTCACCCGCCGGTAGCCGGACAGCCAGCTGTCCACGAGCTCCGGCACATGCGGCTGGTGCTCGAAGAAGCTCACCGCGGTGCCGACGTCGTAGAGGTACCAGCTGAAGCCCGAGTCGTCGAAGTCGATGACGCTGACCCGCCCGCCGTCGACGAGCAGGTTGGCCAGCCTGGTGTCGGCGTGGACCAGCCCGTAGCGCTGCGGGCCGGTGCCGTACGCGGCCAGCCGGTCCCGGAGCACGCCGTCCAGCCGTCCCAGGACCGCGTGCTCGGCCGGCCCGACCCCGATCCCGTCCTGCCACCGGCCCCACCGGGCCCGGGCGCCGAACGCGGCGGCGTAGTCCCAGTGGAACCGGGTGAACCAGGCCGGCCGCCGCCACTGCCGCGCGTGCTGATGCATCCGGGCGGTGATCTCGCCCAGCTCGGCGAAGTGCGCGGCGTCGTCGTCGGCGGGCTCGGTACCGGCCAGGTACTCGAACCGGACGCAGTGCCGCTGCTGCCCGGTCTCGTCGGCCATGGTCATGACCCGCCCGCCGCCGGGGGCCGGCAGCACCCGCGGGGTGCGCACGCCGGCCTCGGTGCGCAGCGCGTCCATCCAGGCCAGCTCGGACTCGATCTCGGCGACGGTGTGGTACCCGAGCCGGTGCACCCGCAGGATCGACGGTCCCTCATCGGGGTCCCGCACCAGGTAGGTCGCGTTCTCGGACACGTTGAGCAGGTGCACGGTGGACCCGGGACCGCACCCGCCGGCCAGCGCCGCGTGCCCGGCGAACCGCGTGATCCGGGCCAGCACGTCACCGCCGCCGGACAGGTCGTGCGCGCCGGGCTCGTCAGCCACGCTCACCTCGTCACCCGCCCTCGTGGCCCCGGCCCTCGACCCCGCCGAGGACCGCCATGATCTCGTCCCGCGCCGCCCTGATCTGGTCCGCGGGCCCGCTCAGGTAGAGCCGCCCGGCCACGCCGATCATGGACACGTTAACCAGCGTCACCCCGGGCGCCGCGCGTTCCGCCTCGTTCGCCGCCAGCGCGGCGAACAGCGCCGGGGTGACCTCGCAGACCAGCAGCGTGTCCCCGGGGATGATCATGGAGCCGCCGCGGTTGCGGTTGATGATGATGGCCTGCCGGTCGGTGATGTCCTCGATCACGTCGCAGAACAGGATCCGCGGCCGCAGCTGGTCGGACGCGGCGGCGTTCAGGCCCGCCAGGATGGCCTGCCCGGCCCGCTCGACGTCGTCCAGGCCGGGCCCGTGCACCTCGAGCACGCCGAACTGCCGCTCGACGAACAAGATCCCCGGTTCCACCGCCGGCACCGCGCGCAGCGCCAGGTCGGTCACCCGCTCGATGGCCAGCGCGGGGGCCACCTCGACGATCAGCGAGTGCTCGCCCTGCATCGGCGGGTAGCCCCGGGCCCGGGTAGGGGTGCCCAGGTACGCCGCAAACTGCCGCTGCAGGTCCCGGACCAGCAGGTGGACCCGCAGTTCGGCCAGGGGCGCCGCCCCCTGCGGCCCGGCGGGCTGGGCGGACGGCCCGGCGGCCTGCACCGAGGGCCCGGCGGCAGGCGGCGCGCTCACTCGCCGCGGATGGTGAAGTGCCTGCCGAGTTCGGCGTGCGGCCGCGGGATCACGTGCACCGAGATCAGCTCACCCACGGTGCTGGCCGTTTCCGCGCCCGCCTCGGTCGCGGCCTTGACCGCGCCCACGTCGCCGACGATGGTGACCGACACCAGGCCGTCACCGACTTCCTGGCGGCCGACGATGGCCACGTTGGCCGCCTTGACCATGGCGTCCGCGGCCGCGAGCGCGGCCACGTACCCCTTCGTCTCGATCATCCCGATCGCGTTGTCTGCCACGGTTCTCTCCCTCTAATTCCTGTCGTGCTCATGAGGTGGGTGCCGTCCAGCGGCCCCCACGTCACGATTACGATGCGTTGCCCGCTGGGTCTATGGAGCCGATGATCAATGCGTCGACGGGCGGCGGCTCGCCCGGGAACCAGGCCGCGGCGACCGAGCCCTGGGCGACCAGCACCCGTTCACCCACGCCGCTGCCCAGGACGTCGAAGGCGACGAACCGCTGGCCGGAGCCTTCCGCCTCCACCTCCAGGAACGCGCCTTTCGGGATCTCGGCCAGCCGGCGGGTGGCCCAGACGTTTCCCACCACCGTCGCGGTTACCATCAGCGCTCCTTCTCGATCTCGACCCCGGCCGCCCGCGCCCGGTCGCGGGCCAGCGGCGTGAGCACCGCACGCCGTCCCAGCACCAGCCGCGCCCCGGCCCGGGCCGCGTCACGGACCACGGCCTCGGTGACCGCGCCCTGGTCGATGCGGCGGGCGGCCGGGCGGACCCGGCTGGCCCGGCCGGCGCCGCGCCGCCCGGCGCGAGCCGGAACCGGAGCCGGCCGGTGCGCAGGTCGTCGCGCCGCCGCGGGTTCTCGAACACGTGCAGCAGCCGGGTCACGAACGCGGCCAGCTCCTGGTCCGTCCGGACGCTCACGGTCTCCACCGCGCCGACCCCGTCCCGGACCGTGTACGCCAGCCCGTCCTGCGCCGGCGCGGTGCCCGCCTGGGCGGCTGCGCCGCGGGTCGGCCCGGCCGGCTGCGCCGCCGGTCAGCCCCGGCGGCTGCGCGGCGGCCCGCCTCGCCGGCTGCGCCAGCGGGGGCCGCAGGTCGGCCAGCGCCTCGCGGACCAGCGCGCGCAGCACCTCGGGGTCCACGCCGGAGGTCATGCCGCCCCCCGCAGGGCGTGCTCGGCCGCCTCGGCGGCCTGCCGCACGTCCGCCTCGGACCCGGACAGGTACACCCGGCCGGTCGCGCCGATCATGCGGTAGTCCACGACCTTGATCCGGGCGGCCTTCTCGGCCTCGTTGACCGCGAGGATCGCGTACGAGGCCGGCTGCATCTCCAGCACGAACAGCGACTCCCCGGCCAGCACCATGGAGCCGATCTTGTTCCGGTTGATCAGGAACGCGTGCTGCGGGTCGATCATCGTGACGATCTGCGAGGCCAGGATCTCGGGCTGGCTCGCGTCCGCCTCCGCGGCGCGCAGCGCGCCGAGCACGGCGGAGCCGGCCGCCCGGACCTCGTCGGTGCTCCCGTGCACCTCCAGGTACCCGAAGTGCCGCTCCACGACCAGGATCCCGGCCCGCACGCCCGCGTACTTGAGCGCGACATCGGTGAGCGGCTCCACATCCAGCCCCGGCGCGACCTCGACCACGAGCGCCGCATCGTTGCTGCGCGGCAGGCTCCCCCGGATCCAGGTGCCCAGGTAGCACATGGTCTGCGCCTGCAGCCGGTCGAGGAAGATGAACGACCGCAGGTCAGCCACCCTGACCACCCACGATCCCGCGCAGCTCCTCCAGCACGACCCGGCGGATCTCCGCTCTCAGCGCCTCCATATCCGGGTCCGTGCCGCCGGCGCCACCGGCGCGCGCCCGGCCCGCGGCCGCGGTGCGGCCCGCCGCGGACCGCCCGTTCTCGTCCCGCAGATTCGAGGCCACCGGGTAGGGGGGAACGGCCCCCGCCGGCGCCTCCCACGGCACGAGTCCGGTGAAGTCCCCGAATGCCACCGACCGGTCTTCGTTATAGGCCAGGCGTGTCCACTGGACCAGGTGCCTGGGCTGCAGGTTCTCACCCACCGAGGAGCGGCCGAAGAATCCGGTCCCGATCGTCATCGACGGCGCCAGCGCGGTCCCGATGCCGGCGCTGCCCAGGCTGGACCCGGTGTTGACCGCGATCCTGAGCACCTCGAGCTCGGCGCCGAACTCCATGACCGTCGCCGGGTCGGCCGAGTGGATCGCGGCCGAGTGGCCCTTGCCGCCCAGCCGGAGCACGGCCCGCGCGGCGCCGATGCCGTGCCGCACGCTGCCGACCTGGGTCAGCCCGAGGACCGGGCAGAGCTTCTCGTGGGCCAGCGGCTCCTCGGGGACGACCAGCGGGAACGGGGCCAGCAGCACCCGGGTCGTGCCCGGCACCCGCAGGCCGGCCTGGGCCGCGATCCAGGTCGCGTCCTGGCCGACGAACCGGGTATCGAAGTGCCCGCCGGGGAACAGCAGGTCACGCACCTTGTCCCGGTCCGGCGGCGGGAGCAGGTACGCGCCCGCGCGCTGCAGGTGCCGCAGCAGCGCCGGGGCGGCCGACTCGGTGACGATCAGCACGGACTCGTTGGTGCACAGGATTGAGTTGTCGAAGCTCTTGCTGTCCACGATCTGGCGCGCGGCTTCCGGCAGGTCCGCATCGTCCGCAACGAAAACCGGCACGTTGCCGGGCCCTACCCCGATAGCCGGCGTGCCCGAGCTGTACGCGGCCCGGACCACCGCGGTACCGCCGGTCGCGACGATCAGGCTGGTCCGCTCGTCGGTCATCAGCGCGTGGATCAGCGGCACCGACGGCTCGTCCACGACCTGGATGACGCCGTCGGGTGCGCCCGCCGCCACCGCGGCCGCGGCCAGCGTCCGGGCCGCGTCCGCGGAGCACTCCCGGGCCAGCGGGTGCGGGCTGACCACGACCGCGTTGCGGGTCATGAGGGCGAGCAGCGACTTGACGAACACGGTGGTGACCGGGTTCGTCGACGGGGTGAGGGCGAGCACCACGCCGGCCGGGCGCGGGATCTCGACCATCCGGGTGGCCGGATCGACGCGGGGGGTCACGTAGTCGTGGGCGGCGTAGGCCTCGACCAGGCCGGTGCTGCCGGCCAGGTTCTTGATGACCTTGTGCTCGGCCACGCCGAACCCGGTCTCGCGGACCGCCCAGTCGGCGTACTCGCGGGCCCGGGCGGCGCCCGCGGCCGCCGCGGCGTGCACGATCCGGTCCACCGCGGCCTTGTCGTAGCGGGCGAACGCGGACGCGGCCCACTGCGCCCGCTGCAGCATGGCCCGGGCGCGTGGCACCCCGGCCGGGTCGGTCAGCAGGTCGATGCTGATCGGGTCGCCGGGCTCGGCCAGCCCGAAGGACCGGGCCGCCGCTCCGTTTCCGCGGGGGACGCCGCCCGGATCCCCCGGCCGGCGCGGGCTGCCGCCTCGCCAGGCTTCGCCTCCGGCGGGCCCCGCCTCGCCGGCCCGTGCCCCGCTCACGCCCGCCCGGGTCTCGCTCACGCCGGCCCGTGTCTCGCTCACGCCGGCCCGTGTCTCGCTCACGCCCGCACCTTCTTCGCCGCATCGCCGCGGGCGGCGGCGACGGCCACCTCGACCCGGTCCAGCAGCTCGGCGCACAGGTCCGGGGTCAGCAGCAGGCCGGGCTTGAACTGCAGGACCTGCGGGTCGAGGGTGGAGAAGATCGCCCACACGCCGTGCTCGTACAGCCGCTTCATGACGAACCTGGCGCCCTGCGGGTGCCCGAACTCCAGGCCCATGACCAGGCCGTCCTGCCGGATGCCGGTGAACCAGTCCGGGTAGGCTTGCTGGATCCGGCGCAGCCCGCGGCCGATCAGGTCGGAGATGTAGAAGACCATCGACCTGACCTCCGGCCGGCAGGTGATCTCCAGGGTTTTCAGCGCGGCCACGCAGCCGAGTTCGGCGCCGCCGAACGTGGACATGTGCGCGAAGCCGTCCTCGCTGAGCCAGCCCGCCGCCGCCTCGCTGACCAGGACCGCGCTGACCGGGTACAGGCCGCCGGAGAGGCCCTTGCCGGTGACCAGGAGGTCCGGCGCGATGCCGTGCTTGGTGATCGCCCACAGCTCGCCAGTGCGCATCAGCCCGGTCTGTACTTCGTCGGCGATGTAGAGGGCGCCGTACCGCTCGCAGAGTTTCTTGGTGCCTTCCAGGTAGCCGGGGGCGGGCAGCGGGAAGCCGTAGGTCGCCGGGATCGTCTCCATGATCACCGCGGCGACGTCCCGGCCGCGCAGCGCGTCCTCCATCGCGGCCAGGTCGTTGAACGGGACATGGCTGAACTCGTCCGGCCGGTCGGCGAGGAACAGGGTCGAGAACCGGTCGTCGCCGGTGGCGACGGCCAGGCCGGTGTGCCCGTGGTACGCCTTGGCCACCGAGACGATCCTGCGCTTCTTCGTGGCGTGCCGGGCGGTCTTCAGCGCGATGTCGATGGCCTCGCCGCCGCCGCTGCCGAACACCACCTTGGTCAGGCCGGGTGGCGCGGTGCTCACCAGCGCCTCGGCCAGGGCGGTGCGGGCCAGCGACGGGAAGTGGTGGTTCCCGATGTCGAACCGCTGCATGGCCGCGGTGACCGCCGCGGCGACCTCGGGGTTGCGGTGGCCGAGGTTGTAGGTGCCCCCGTTGAGGTGGACGTCGATCAGGCGCTTGCCCCCGACGTCGTAGATGAAGTAGCCCTCGCGCCGGTCGATGACCAGCGGGATACCGGAGTCGGCCCAGAACTGGGTCTTGTCCGGGTTCCAGTACTGCCTGGACCGGTCGAGCATCTCGGCCTTGGACGGGAAGGCGATCAGCTCCTCGGTCATGTCACCTCCGGGGTCCGGGCGCCAGTCCGGTCTGCTTTGGTCTGACCAAATACGTACGCTTCTAACCTTTACGTGTCAAGAGGTCATGGTTAAGTCCATATTTCATGAACCAAAACTCTTGTCATGATTCCTACCTGCTGATACCGTCCGCGCTGTGATCTGTACCACAGGGCGTACTCCAACCGTTTGACCCCTGCTTGACCACCCCCCTTCTGACCACTGCTTTCTGACCACCGCTGCCTGGCCGGCCGCCGCCGGCTGCCGCGGCCTGGCGCCGCAGGGCGCGGGCCACCTCGTAGTAACTGGGCGATCCTCTGGGGAGGGCACTCATGGCACAGTCGGAGCTTCCGCGGGTCGGCGGTATCGAGGGTCTGGAGGAATCCCTCGACGTCTCCCAGCGTGACGAGGTCCCCAAGCTGCGGAAGGGAGCGGTCGGCCTGGGCGGCGTGCTGTTCCTGACCGTCACCGGATCCGCGCCGATCTCGGCCATGCTGTTCAACACCCCGATCATGGTCGGCTATGGCCAGGGCGTCGGGGCGCCCGCGGCGTTCATCTTCGCCGCCATCGTGCTGGTCGTGTTCTCGGTCGGCTACGTGGCCATGACCAGGAAGAAGACCAGCGCGGGCGGCTTCTACTCCTACATCAGCCACGGGCTCGGCCGGGAGCTCGGCATCGGTACCGGCTACGGGGCGGTCGTGGCGTACTCGGTGTTCGAGGCCTCACTGGCCGGCGGGTTCGCGTACTTCGCGAACCTCAAGGTGAACGCGTTCGGGGTCAATATCGGGTGGCCCTGGCTGGCCCTGGGCATGGTGGTGCTGATCTCGCTGCTGACGTTCTTCGACGTCCGGCTGTCCTCCACGCTGCTGGCCATCGGGCTGATCAGCGAGATCGCGATCCTGGTCATCTTCGACATCTTCATGTTCAGCAAGGGCCACGCCCACTGGGCCGCGCTCAACCCGGCCAACGCGTTCAAGAGCTTCCCGGCCTCCGGGAAGCTGGCCGCCGGCTCGGTCGGCATCGGGCTGTTCTTCGCGTTCTGGTCCTGGGTCGGGTTCGAGATGGCCCCCAACTACGCCGAGGAGTCCCGCGAGCCGAAGCGGATCGTGCCCCGCGCGCTGTACATCTCGGTGATCGGCCTGGGTGTCTTCTACACGCTGACGTCCTGGGCGCCGCTGTTCGGTTACCCGACCACGCACGCGGCCGTCGCCGCGGCCCAGGGCAACGCGGCGAACTTCTATCTCGCCCCGGCCACCCAGTACGCCGGCCACTGGGTGTCCTCGATCATGAGCTACCTGATCATCACCGGCTCGTTCGCCTGCGGGATGGCGTTCCACAACACCACCGCCCGGTACATGTACTCCCTCGGCCGGGAGGGGCTGCTGCCCGCCCCGCTGGGCCGCACCCATCCCAAGTTCAAGAGCCCGCACATCGCGTCGATCGTCCAGACGGTGATCGCCGCGGTCATCATCATCCTGTTCGCGGTGTTCACCGGCACCAACGACCCGAGCTCCCAGGCCTACCTGCAGCTGTACGGGCTGATGGCGGTGATGGGCGTGATCATCATCCTGTCGGTGCAGGCCCTGGTCTCGCTGGCCATCCTGGTCTACTACCAGCGGCACCACACCGATGAGACGCACTGGTGGAAGACCCGGCTGGCCCCGGCCCTGGCGCTGGTGTCCCAGGCCTTCGTGGTCTACCTGCTGTTCGACAACATCAGCTTCCTGGGCAGCGGTTACAGCTACGCGAAGTGGTTCGGCCCGATCGACCTGGCGATCGTGCTGATCGGCGTGGGCGCCGCCTTCTACTTCAAGAAGCGCAAGCCGCAGAAGTACGAGCAGGCCGGGCGCCTCATCAACGAGGGCCTCTAACCCATCCGGCCGGGCCGGGAGCCACCGCGGCCAGCGGGGCTCCCGGCCTTCGCCGTGCCCGGCCCGGTCCCGGCGGGACCGGGCCGGTGTCTGGGAACCTGCTGGCGCCCCCCTGCCGCGGTCGTGACGGCGGGCGGCCGTCAGCCCGCGCGCCGGGCCAGCACGACCAGGCCGGTGCCGGTGCCCGGGAAGCCCCGCTGCAGCAGCCGGAACGGGGCCGTGCCGTACCGGGCCGCCGCGCCCCGCGCGCCGCTGGCAGGCTGGAGGAGGCGGCCGGACGCCGCGGTGCGCTCGGCGGCGGACCGGGCGGGCGCCGCGGCGAGCCGGCGGCGGCCGATCATGTTGCGGGCCGCCTCCAGGGCGTAGCCGAGCGGGAATCCGTACTGCCGTACCTCGATGTCGCTGAGCCCGCAACTGGCCAGCAGCGCCTTGATGGCCGCCGGGTCATAGCGGCGGAAGTGGCCGACCAGCTCGTCGGCGGGGCCGTACCGGCGCTGGTGCGCGGGCACGGACAGCATCAGCCAGCCGCCCGGCCGCAGCCGGGCCGCCCAGTGCCGTACCGCGGCCGCGTCGTCGTCGATGTGCTCGAGTACCTCGAAGGCGCACACCAGATCGAACTGCCCGGGGCCCAGCGCGTCCAGGCGGATGTTGCGGACCTCGCCGCGCCCGGCGGCTTTGATCCGCCGCTGCGCAACCTCGCAGGACGCCTGATCGGGTTCGAGTCCCAGGTAGTCGTAGTGCCGGGCGAGCCGGGCGCCGAGCGCGCCCTGGCCGCAGCCGACCTCGAGCACGTCGCGGACGCCGGCGGGGAGCATCCGGGCGACGACGTCGTAGCGCAGCCAGGCGTTCGGGGTCAGCGGCGCCCCGGGATCGGGCCGCTCGCCGGGCCCGGCGGCCGGCGGCACCGGCCGGAGCAGCCGCAGCAGCGGGGCCACGACCTGGGCGGGCGCGAACTGCGCGGCGGCCAGCTCGCTGGCCGCCCGGCGCAGCCGGGCCAGCGAAGCTGGTTCCGCGGCCAGCTGGCGGAGGGCCCCGGCCAGCGCTTCCGGGTCGCCGGGCGGCACCAGGACCGCGGCCCCGCCGAGCGCGCGGCGCTGCGGGGCGGTGTCCGAGGTCACGATCGCGCACCCGGCGGCGGCCCCCTGGAACACCTTGTTCGGCACCACGCGGCGGGCCTTGCCCCCGGTGCCGAAGATGCCGAGGCACACCTGGTGGCTCGCGACGAGGGCCGGCAGGTCCGCGGCCGGCACCCAGTCCAGCCAGCGGACGGCGCCGTTGGCCGCGGCGGCGGCTTTCGCCGCCGCCGCGTCCTGGCCGTCACCGATCATCGTGACCTCGATCGGCGTCCCGGCGAGCAGGCCCAGCGCGGCGCCGATGACCGGTGTCCCCTGCAGCGGGGTGTACAGGCCGTAGAACACCACGCGCAGCGGGCCAGGACCCGTCCCGCTGGCCGCCGGCTCCGCGGCCGGCAGATCCCGGGCCGCCGCCGCGGCCGGCGTGCCCGCCGCGAACCAGGCGGCCGGGGCCCACCGGAACCACCACGGCCCGCCGCCGGTACCGCCTGGGCAGGGCGGCCCGGTGCTCCTCGGTGTCCACCAGCACCACATCGGCCGCCCGGAGCGCCGCGGCGTCGATCAGCCGGAGCAGCGCCTGGCGCGGGCCGCCGTCCAGCCGCCGGTCCCGGCCGGTGTCGCTGGCCCCGGCCAGGTGATCGAGGACGACCGGCACCCCCCGGAACAGCAGCCGCGCGAGGTGCACGTCGAAGTGGCCCAGGTAGCCCACCAGCACCGCATCCGGGGCGGGCATCCGGCGGGCCGACCGGGCCAGCGCGGCCCAGCGCCGGGCCAGCCGGGCCAGCAGGGCAGGCACGCGCCACGGCTGGGCCAGCATCGCCACCCGGCCTGCGGTGTCCAGGCCCAGCGGCGCGTTGCATTCCGCCACCTCGATCCCGCTGTCCCGAAGGCCCGCGCCGAGCGTGGCAATTCTCGGGTGCATGGAGGTGTCATAAGTTCCGAAAAGAATAACGCGCATGGCTTCGCTACCCTAGCGTCGCGCCAGCACGAATTGGACCGGATTGGGCACCAGCGGGCGGCCGGGCGTTTACGATCCTGGCTATGCCAGACCGTCAGGTCGCTCCCCCGGCCGGGCGGCGTAATAGCGGGACGGGCGGGATAACCCCGCCGCGGCCGGGCCGCTGGGCCCCGGCCGCCCGGCTGCTGTCCGGCCGGCCTGCCCGCTGGGGATTCGTGGCGGTCGCCGTCGGCCTCGGCGGCTACGCCGTGGCCCGCGAGTGGACCAGCGTGCGCGCCGCGCTGGGCAGCCTGGGAGTCGGCACGGTCGCCGCAGCCCTGCTCAGCGTGCTGGCCGCCATGGTCTTGACCATGCAGGCCTGGCGGGTGCTGCTGGCCGGTCTCGGCTCACCGCTGCCGGCCCGGGCCGCGTCGCGGATCATGTTCATCGGCCAGCTCGGCAAGTACCTGCCCGGCTCGGTGTGGCCCGTCCTGGCCCAGATGGAGCTGGGCCACGCCTACCGGGTACCGCGGCACCGGTCGGCAAGCGCGTCGGTGCTGGCCATGGTGGTGTCCCTGCTCTCGGGGCTGCTCATGGCCCTGGTCACGCTGCCGTTCGTGGCCCAGGCCACCGCGTACCGGTGGGCCTTCGCCGCGATCCCGGTGCTGATGGCCGGGCTGCACCCCCGGGTGCTCAACTCCGTCCTCGGGTGGCTGCTCCGGGTGGCCCGGCGCCCCCCGCTGGACCAGCCGCTCACCGGCCGCGTCATGGCGGGTGCCCTGGCCTGGTCCTGTTCGTCCTGGGTCCTCTACGGCCTGCAGATATGGCTGCTCGCGACCCGGCTGGGGGCACCCGCCGGGCGCACGCGCTGCTCGCCGTGGGCGGTTTCGCCTTCGCCTGGAGCGTGGGCTTCCTCGTGGTGTTCGCCCCGGCCGGGGCGGGGGTACGCGACGTTCTCCTGGTCGCCATCCTCGGCCCGGTCCTGGGAGTGGGCAGCGCCACGGCGGTGGCCCTGGTCTCCCGGGTACTGATGACGGCCGGCGATCTGCTCACCGCCGGACTGGCCGCCTGGTCCGGCCGGGCCCCGGGCCCTCGCGGCGGGAATCCCGGCGCCGGCGACGCCCCGGAAATTGTTGGGTAATTTGATCCGCTACGTTTCCGTACACAGTTCCGTCTGCGAAGTAATTGGCAGTTTTGTTTTGTCACAGAGGTAATCCCGGAGCCCGCGGGGAGATTAAGGAATTAACGCGCGCCCGGAACCCCTGATGGCTATTCTCCCCAATCGTGAGTTTTCGGGTAACGGCGGGCCGCGCGGTGCCGGACGCCCAGCAGCCCGGGGAAGACCGGGATGCTCCCCGGTGGCCCGGACGACT
The DNA here is from genome assembly GCA_963720645.1 of uncultured Actinomycetes bacterium. Classification (GTDB taxonomy): domain Bacteria; phylum Actinomycetota; class Actinomycetes; order Streptosporangiales; family Streptosporangiaceae; genus RYN-230. The sequence continues at coordinate 278,853 of CAVRFX010000009.1, forward strand.
CTCCGCCACCCACCCGCTGGCGGTAGGGCTGCTGACCGTGCTCGCCGCGGCGGCGTACTCGGCCTTCGCGCTGGTCCGCTACCGCACCTTCCAGAGCGCGTCCTACGACCTGGTCATCTTCGACCAGGCGGTGCGCTCCTACGCTCACCAGCAGCCCGGCATCTCGATCATGAAGGGGCTGCACAACGGGTTCGGTGCTGACTTCCCGGTGCTCGGTGATCACTGGTCGCCGATCCTCGCCACCCTGGCTCCGCTGTACTGGGTGAGCAACAGCCCCGTCAATCTCCTGGCCGCACAGGCGGTGCTCTTTGCGCTCGCGATCCCGCCCTTGTGGGTGTTCACCCGGCGCTCCTTCGGCGGGGGCGCCAAGGCCACCGCGGCCGCCTATCTCGTCTCCGCGTCGTACGCGCTGAGCTGGCCCATCGCCTCCGCGGTGGGCTTCGACTTCCATGAGGTCGGGTTCGCCCCGGTGCTGACCGCCGCCGCCCTGGAACGGCTGCAGGCCGGGCGGCTGCGCACCGCCCTGCTCGCGCTGGCCGCCCTGCTCCTGGTCAAGGAGGACATGGGCTTCCTGGTCGCCGGGATCGGGGTCTGCCTCGCCGTGACCCGCCCGCAGGCCCTCAGCCTGCCGCTGCTGGCAGGCCTGGCCCTGGTCGCGGCGGGGCGGGTGGCTCTCCTCGAGAGCCGCGGCTACCAGGTGACCTTCCGGCGCGACGGTTACGTCGTGCTGCACGCCCCAGGGGCGGCCCGGTGATCGCCCTGGCCAGGACCTCGCTGGCTGGCCCGGCCCGCCGGGCCGGGCGGGGCCTGGTCACCAGGCCGGCCGACCCGGCCGGGCAGCTACTCAGCTGGCTGTCGGTGCTGCCGGCGCTGCTCGCGATGGCCTGGCTGCTGGCCGGGCTGCCCCTGCTGCTGCTGGGCGTATTCACCCCGGTGCTCCAGCTGATGCTCGCGACGCCGGCGGCGGTGGCGCTGGTGCTGGTGCTGGCCGCGGTGCGCTGGGTCCCCGGCCTCGCGCACACACCGGAAGCGGACCCGGAGCCCGGGCCGCACGTGGAGCCGCAGCCGGACGTGGAGCCGGAGCCGCACGTGGAGCCGCAGCCGGACGTGGAGCCGCAGCCGGACGTGGCGGGCAGCCCGGACGGCACGCGCACCCCGTGGTGGGCCGCCGTGACCGTGATCGTTATCGCGGTCGCGTTCGGCGTGGACCAGATGATCTTTCACGCCCAGCAGCTCACCGTGATGCGCGACCCCGCCGCCTACATCCAGTTCGGGAACTGGATCGCCGCCCACGGCTCGCTGCCGATCCCGCAGGACCGCGCGGCGTTCGGCGGCCCCCACCAGCTGCTCACCTTCGACAGCTTCGCCTCCTATCAGGTCGGTGGCGTGGTGGTGCCGCAGTTCATGGCCGGGCTGCCGATGGTCCTCGCCGGCGGGTTCTGGATCGGCGGGGCGGCGGCCGCCACGGCGATGGCGCCGGTCCTCGGGGCCCTGGCCGTGCTCACGTTCGGCGGCCTGGCCGCCCGGCTCATCGGGCCGCGCTGGGCGCCGCTGGCCGCCCTGGTCCTGGCCATCACGCTGCCGATGCAGTTCACCAGCCGGTTGACCTACAGCGAGCCGGCCGCCGCGATCCTGTTCCTCGGCGGACTGTGCCTCGTCACCGACTCCCTGCGGGTGGCGGGCCGCGGCGGCAGGATCACGGCCGCGCTCGGCGGGCTGGCCCTCGGCCTGACCCTGCTGGTCCGTATCGACGGGGCCAGCGACATCCTCCCGGTCGTTCCCTACCTGGGGCTGCTGCTCATCACCAGGCGGCCGCAGGCGCTGCCGCTGCTCGGCGGCCTGATGGCGGGCGGGCTGTACGGCGCCGTGGACGGCCTCCTGCTCTCCCGCCCCTACCTGGCCACCATCAGGAGCTCGCTGATCCCGCTGGCCCTGCTGACCGTCGTGGTGGTGCTCGCCACCGGGGTGGCGGTGGTGCTGCTGCGCCGCCGCGGCATGCCCGCCATCCGGGGGAACGTCCTGCCCAACGCGGTGACGGTGCTGGCGTTCGCAATCATGATCGGTTTTGCCGTGCGCCCGTACGTCCAGACCGTGCACGCGGCGCTGAACGCACCCACGCAAGCCGCCATGACCGTCTGGCAGCGGGCCGACCACCTGCCTGTCGAGCCCACCCGGCTCTACTACGAGATCAGCCTGCGCTGGGTGTTCTGGTATCTCGGCATCCCCGCCGTGGTGCTCGGCACGCTCGGCGCCGCGCTGCTCGCGCGGCGCTGCCTCCGTGGCCGCGCGCCGCTGTGGACACTGCCGCTGATCACGTTCGCCTGGACCATCGTGGTCACGCTGTACCGGCCGGCGATCGTGCCTGACCAGCCCTGGGCGAGCCGCCGCCTGGTGCCCGCGGTGCTGCCCGGCTTCATCCTGCTGGCGGTCTGGGCGGTGCGGTGGCTCAGCGGCTGGCTGCGCGAGCAGGGCTACCGCCAGGGCGGCCGGGCGGGCGCCACGGCGCTGTGCGCGGTTGCCCTGGCGGGGCCGGCCGCGCAGACCACGCTCGGCCTGGGGGTCCGGGACGGCGGCCCGCTGGGCCTGCGCCCGGCCGCGTCCGGGCTGGCCTTCACCCCCACCTACCGCGGCGAGGTCCGGGCGGTCGGCGGCCTGTGCGCGGCCATCCCGCGTGACGCCGCCGTGGTGATCGTCAACCGGCCGATCGCCGACAACTTCACCCAGCTGATCCGGGGCATGTGCCAGGTCCCGGCCGCGCGGATGCACGACGCGGGCGCCGCGGCCGTCGCCGAGGTCACCCGCGGCATCCGCCGGGCTGGCCACCAGCCCGTACTCCTCGCGGCCCGCAGGAGGGAACTCAAGCCCTACGGCGCCCCAGCCCGGCGGGTCATGGCCCTGCGCAGCACCCAGGACGGGCACACCCTGATCACCCCGCCCGCAGGCGCCTGGAAACTCACCATCAACATCTGGATGTCGGAGCCCACGCGATGAAAATGCTGACCGGCGACCGCAGCGCCACCGCATCTGCCCCGTCCCCGGCTGCCTCGCCGCTGCCGGAGGCTGGCGAGCACGACCCGCACGTCACCATCGTGCTGCCTTGCCACAACGAGCAGGGTCACATCGTGACCGAGCTGACCCGGATCTGCGCGGCCATGGACGCCAGCGAGTACGCCTATGAGCTCGTCGCCTACGACGACGCGTCCACCGATGAGACGCTGGCCCGGTTGCAGGAGGCCGCGCCGCAGTTCCCGCACCTGAGAATCGTGCACTTCCGCCGCAACGGAGGCTCCGGCACGGTTCGCCGCATCGGCACCCAGGAAGCCCGGGGCCAGATCGTGGTGTGGACTGACGCCGACATGACCTACCCGAACGAGCGGATCCCGGAACTGATCCAGATGCTCGAGAAGGACCCGGACCTGGATCAGGTCGTCGGCGCGCGGACTAGCGAGGAGGGCACCCACAAGCTGCTACGGGTGCCGGCCAAGTGGTTCATCCGCAAGGTCGCGGAGCGGCTGACCAACTGCGAGATCCCCGACCTCAACTCGGGGCTGCGGGCCTTCCGGCGCCAGGTCGCGCTGCCCTACCTGCGGCTGCTGCCGCCCGGGTTCTCCTGCGTCACCACGATCACCATCGCGTTCCTGGCCGGCCAGCACGACGTGCGCTACGTCCCGGTCGGCTACGCCCGGCGGGCCGGCACCTCCAAGTTCCACTTCGTCACCGACGCCTACCGCTACATCCTGCAGGTGCTGCGGATGGTGATGTACTTCAACCCGCTCAAAGTCCTGATGCCCATCGCCCTGGTCCTGCTCGGCCTCGGCACCGCCAAAGCCCTCTACGACCTGGCCGCCCACCCCCTGCACATCGCCGACGACACCGTCCTGATCTTCGTCAGCGGCCTCATCATCGCCACCCTCGCCCTGCTCGCCGACCTCATCGTCCGCTCCCGCAGCAGCGTGTAGGCGCCCGGCGCCACGTTAGGCCTCCGCGCGGGCGGGTACCCGGTCCGCGGCTGGGCGGGTATCTGCCGGGGTGGGCCCCGCGGGACCGCCAGCCAGGACAGCGGAGGAGCCATGACCTCAACGACGAGGGGGCGGCCAGGCTGGTGCCGCCCAGGGCCACGGAGGGCAGCCGCGCTGCTCGGATCGGCCGCGCTGCTGGCCGGGACGGCATCGCTGGCCGGAACCGCGGTGCTGCCCGCGGCCGAGGCCGCCAGCGCGCCCGCGGTGACGGCACCGCCCTACAGCTGCACGGCGAACGGGCCCGCCGGAAACCAGACCGTGTACGGGACGTTCGGCGACGCCAGCGTGCTGGGCTGGGCCGGGAACCACCAGGGGGTGCCCGCGTGCCTGGGCGGGAGCTTCTTCGTGATCAGCCACGGCCGGCCGGGTGACGGCACCACCACGCCGGTCACCGGCACGACGTACGGCTACGGCGTCTACGACGACAGCGCCACCACCTGGACCAACGCGGACGGTTACCTGCCCGCCCTGGTGACCACGTTCCACCGGGACGGCGCCCGCATCTCGATCACGAACTTCGGTGACAAGGTCACCATCGGCGGCCACGCCTACGTGGTGATCTACAGCCGGGTCCAGGTCGCCAACCCGACCGGCCAGCCGCTCAGCATCGACCCGCAGGCGTCCGCCGGGCTGGTGCCGCTCAATTCGGCCGGCGATACCGTGCCTGCGCACGGCACCGTGAACCACGATTATGCGGTGGCCGCGGACCGGTTCGGCGGCAGCTACGCCTGGCCCTCCTCGTCGGCGGTGGCCGGCGCGGGCGGCTTCGACTCGCACTTCGCGCACATGCGGGCCTACTGGAACCAGCAGCTGGCCAGCATCGCCCAGATCGTCAGCCTGCCGGACGCCAGCCTGGCCGACGCGTACCGGACCGGGTTCATCTACACCCAGATCATCCGGTCCGGCAACCAGCTGCGCACCGGCGCCAACGGCTACGACACCGAGTTCAGCCACGACGTCATCGGCATCCTGGCCAACCTGTTCACCCAGGGGTACACCAGCGGCGCGCACGCACTGCTGGACCGGGCCCGGTACGTGATCGGCACCCAGACCCAGTACGACGACGGGGTGTGGACCTATCCCTGGGTGTGGGCCATCTACCTGCTCAAGACCGGCGACCTGAGCTTCGTGAAAGCCAACTTCGCCACCCAGGGGCCGGCCGGCAAGACCGAGCCGAGCATCGAGGACACCGCGCACCTGATCGCCGCGGACCGGACCGGGCCGGGCGGGATCATGGAGAAGACCAACGACATCGACGCCAACGGCTACTGGACCATCGACAACTACACCGCGCTGACCGGGCTGGCCACCTACGAGTGGCTGGCGAAGCAGGTCGGCAACACGGCCGAGGCGAAGTGGGCCGCGGCGCAGTACGCCAGCCTGCTCGCGGCGGTGAACAAGACGCTGAACGGGACGATCTCGGCCAATCACCTGAACTACCTGCCGTGCTCGATGACCGAGCCGAACACGGCCAACCGCTGCTCCAACGCCGAGGACGCCAACTGGGCGGCGCCGTTCCTGTTCGGCCGCTGGGCCTGGGACGGCTACCTGTTCGGTGCCCCGCTCAGCGGGCCGGGCGCCACCCTGATCGATGCCACGTACAACTACGGCTTCGGCGGGCTGGCCGGGAAGCTGCCGCCCAATACGTTCGGCGGCTATCCCACGCAGTACTACAGCACCGCCTACAACGCCGGCTACGGCGAATGGGGCCTGGCCAGCGCGGATCACCGGGACCAGGGCATCCTCAGCTACCAGTTCATGATCTCCAACGGGCAGAGCGGCCCGTACTCGTGGTGGGAGAGCCAGCAGTTCCCCAACCCCGGCGCACCGTGGACCGGGACCCACCCCGAGGCCGGCAACGGCTCGTCCCCGCACGCCTGGGGCATGGCCAACGCCAACATGGTGCTGCTGGACTCGATCGCCGCGCAGCGGGCCGACGGTGACCTGGTCGTCGGCCGCGGCGTGCCCGGCTCCTGGCTCACCGGCGGGCAGCCCATCCAGCTGGCCAACTTCCCGTCCACGGACGGGCACCACCTCGGGCTGACCATCCGCGGCCAGGGCTCGTCGGTCACGCTGACCCTCACCGGGCAGGCGCCGGCCGGGCCGGTGCTGTTCCAGCTGCCGGCGTTCGTCGGCAACATCGCCTCCGCCAGCGCGGGCACGGTGAACGAGCAGTCCGGCACCGTCACCCTGGCGCCCACCGTGCGCTCGGTGACGGTGCAGCTGAAGCACCCGGCCCGCTGAGCCGGGCTGCGAGCGGGGCCGGCGAGCGGGGCCGCAGCCGGGCCGGCTGAACGCTGCTGTCCAGGTCTCGCCGTGCGGCGGCCCGGGGTACCGGGCCGCCGCACGCGGGACCGGCTGGCCGCGGCCGCCGCCGGCGGTCCGCCGGGCGGGCCGCGGCCGGTTCCTGGTTAATTTGCGATAACTCCTGATCAAAGCCGATACTGGAGGTCCCCCTCTTACAGCAAAACACGTGGTCATCGTGTTGCTGAGTGTCCTGCTGCCACGTGACAGGCAGAGGTGAGTTCCGGCTGGGCACGCGGATGGCCCAGGCACCGTGGGGGGAAACGTGCCACGTGAGCGTGACAGCATTTCCGCTGAAGCAGCAGGCAACTGGCGGTCAGGTTCCCGGATCGCTGGCTACCGGCTGGAGGACCGCATCGGCCAGGGCGGGATGGCGGTGATCTTCCGGGCGCGTGACGACCGGCTCGGGCGGCTGGTCGCCCTGAAGATCCTGGCCCCGGCACTGGCCGCGGATGACCGCTTCCGGCAGCGGTTCATCGCGGAGTCCCGCGCCGCCGCGGCCGTCGACGATCCGCACATCATCCCGGTGTTCGAGGCGGGCGAAGCCGAGGGCGTGCTGTTCATTGCGATGCGCTACGTGCCCGGCGGGGACGCCCGGAGCCTGCTGCGCCGGGACGGCCCGCTGCCAGCCGCGCGGGCGGCCGCGATCATCTCGCCAGTCGCCTCGGCGCTGGATGCGGCGCACGGCGCCGGGCTGGTGCACCGCGACGTCAAGCCGTCGAACATGCTGATGGACGTGCGGCCGGGGCGGCCCGATCACGTGTACCTGTCCGATTTCGGGCTGAGCAAGGCCGCGCTGTCCTCGACCGGGCTGACCGGCACCGGAACGTTCCTGGGCACGGTGGACTACATCGCCCCCGAGCAGATCCAGGGCAAACCGGTGGACGGGCGGGCCGACCAGTACGCGCTGGCCTGCGCGGCCTTCGAGCTGCTGACCGGCCAGCCGCCGTTCCGGCGGGAGGAGCCCGCCGCGGTGGTGTACGCGCAACTGTCCGAGCCGCCGCCTGCACTCACCGCCCGGCGCCCGGACCTGCCTCCGGACGCGGACGGGGTCGTCGCGAAAGCGATGGCCAAGGCGCCCGCGGACCGGTACGCCACCTGCCGGGACTTCGCCGATGCCCTCCGCGCCGCACTGGGCCTGGCGTCCTACGCGTCGGGCCCCGGGGAGGCCCGGGACCCGGGTCACCCGCCGACCGAGGTCGTGGGCGTGGCCACGGAGGACACGCCGATCCCCCCGCCGCTGCCGCCTCCCCCCGGCGGGACGGGCGGCCCCGGCGGGACGGGCAGCTCCGGCGGGACGGGCAGCTCCGGCGGGAACGGCGATCCGCCGGTCGCGCTGTGGCGGCGCCGGCGGGCCCCAGCCGTGCTCGCCGGGGTCGCCGTCCTCGCGGTGGCGGCCGTGGTGGCCGGGATCGCGCTGGCCGGCTTCCCGCCCACCGGCCCGCGGTGCACCATCCGTCCGCCATCCAGATCGCGGCCAAGTCGCGGCTGGCGCCGGTGAGCGGTGATGTCTACGTCGGCTACCGGAGCGGCAAGGACGCCACCGGGCAGATCCTGGGGCAGGTGAAGGGCGCGGCCCGGGGCGAAGTGGCCGGGCTGTACGCCCAGCCGTTTCCGTACGCCCGCCCGCCGGCCGGGTCGGCTCGGTCATCCTGGGTCGCGGGAAGAGCGCGGCATACTCGTTCACGGTGACGCCGTCGATGGCCACGCGCTACACGGTCCGGGTGTTCCCGGACAGCTCCGCGACGGCGGCGGTGGCTCACTCACCGGCCGTCACGGTCTACGTCGTCCCATGGGCCGAATCCAATAATGGCCAGAACTGCCGGCGGCCGGTCTGCCTCGAGACGCTCCACATGCTGGTGCTGGTCCCGGCGGCCGCCCTTGACACCGAGATGGCCAAGCAGTGGTATCCGTATTTCGGCCTGAACCTAGCCCCCTCCAAGACGCCGCCCGCGCCGAAGTGGATGCAGCTCGACCAGGGTGCGGCCCGGGTCTTCGGCACGCACCGTATCTCGGCCACCGAGTACGGGTTCACCATCACCTACTCCTTCCGGATCGGCAACGACGCTTACTGGTGGATCTGGAACGCGTGCTCGCAGGACACCGAGGCCGAAAACGGCATGGGCCTGCCCGGCCATCACAGCTGCGGAAGCAGCCGCCTGCCCGCCTCCGTCTCCTACACCGGCTAACCCCAGTCACATTGACCATGGCCAGCGCCCCGTTTCACGCCGCCAGCGCCCACGTATCACGCCCGACGTGCGCCATGGCGGATGATTTGCCCGATTGCGGCGAACGTCCGGCGTGAAATGTGCCCCGGCCGGGCTGGTGCACCGGGTGGCTGGGATCCGGGGGTCTGGTGGGCGGGGGTGCGGGATTGGACCGGCCAAATCGGCGTGTTACTGCGTTCACAAAGGCAGCCCGCCGGGCCCCGCTCACCCTGGACCCGCCGCACGGACGGCGTAATCCCAGTCAGGATGGGCACTGCCGGGCCTTGACGCGATCACCGCGGGCGCCACAATATGGCCGTCTAAAGGCCGCGGTGCGCGTCCCGTCGCCGCGACCGCCAGGACCCGGCGCACGAGCAGGAGTGACGTTGCCATCCAGACCCGCCCGGACCGCCCGTGCGGCGCTGCGGGTCGTGCCGCCCATCCGGCACGATCGCCCCTCGCGGCGGGCGGCTACCGCCGCCGCCCCGGCCGGCGCCACGGGCGGCGCGGGAGAGGCCACCGCGTACCGGCAGCTCGCGGCGGATCTGCGGCAAGCCGTCGCGGCCGGGCGCCACCCGCCGGGACAGCGGATGCCGACCGAGGCTGAGCTGGTCACCTCCACCGGGCTGAGCCGCCAGACGGTGCGCCGCGCCTTCCAGGAGCTTGTCTCGGAGGGCGTCATCTACCGGGTCCGCGGCCGGGGCACGTTCGCGGTCCCGGGTGAGGGCAAGTACCTGCGCTCGTTCGGCAGCATCGACGATCTCATGGCCCTGTCGCTGGACACCGAGCTGCGCGTGGTCGAGCCGCTGCACGTGCTGGCCAGCCTGGCCGTGGCCGGCACGCTGCGGGTGCCGGAGGACAGCGTGATGGCCATGTCCTTCCTGCGGCTCCACGACGGGGTGCCGTTCTGCTACACGCGGGTCCATGTGCCGCTGGAGATCGGCCGCAAACTGCGGGAGCTCCCCGAGATGGGGGCGCTCAGCGAACCTGGCGACCGCGCCAGCTTCACCGTGATCAGCCTGGTGGACCAGGTCAGCGACCAGCCGATTCACAACGCGGTGCAGAACGCGACCGCGGTGGCCGCCGACCCGGACACCGCCCGCCGCCTGGGCTGCCCGGCGGGCGCCGCGGTGCTGCGCATCGAGCGGCTCTACAGCGACCGGGACCTGGTGCCGGTGGAGCTGGCCATCAACCACTTCCACCCGGACCGGTACTCCTACCGGCTGCAGATGCGGGGCCGGGTCGTTCATTCCGGGACGGGCGGGACCGCGCGGTGAGCGGCCGCCCGGGTCGAGAGCGCAGATGACACGCCGATCAGGTTCACCACCGTGGAGCTGCTGGACTGAGCGGCGCGGCCCGCTGGCGCAGCGGCTCACCGGCCGCCGGTGACCACGGGCGCGGCAGCGGCCTGGAGCGGTTTTCGACTAATTGCCTTAGTAGTTGTCTGGCCAATCCATCATGAAGTGTGTTTCTTTAAGATTCGTGGCGCAATTCCCGACTCTCGGACGCATACTGCTCCCTGAGCGGGATGAGGGGTGTAGGAGATCGCGATGAGGGGGACCGGCGTGGGGCGCCTCTGGATACAGCCCCTGCGCGGCACCGGCAGCCCGTCCGACCGGGCCCTGCACCGGCTCGTAGGCTGGTACGCGGTCGGGTTCCGGCTGTGGATCGCGGTCGCCGTGGTGGTGGCCGCGCCGCTGGCGGCGACCGCGGCCGTGTCCGGGGCGTGGCTCGCGGCCGCGCTGGTGACGCTGTCCGCGTGGTCGGTACTCTTCGCTGTCCGGGTCAGCCGCCGCGGCGTCACCGGCCCGCTCGTGCTCGCGGACGCCGCGGTCATCGTGGCCCTGATCGTCGTGCATCACCTGGTGGTGCTGGCCGCGCTGATCGCGTCCGGGACGACCTGGATGCTGCCGCTGGCCAGCACCGCGATCTACATCTCCCAGCTCTGCATACCGCCCCCGGCAGGCCTGCCCGTGGCGGCGGTGGTGATCGCCGCCTACGTGCTCACCGTGGCGCATCCCGCGGACGCCCTGTACCTGGTCTTCCAGGCCCTGGCCACGGCCGCCCTGATGGTCCTGGTCCGGCGGGGCGGGCGGAGCGCTGACGCCGCCATCGCCCGCCAGCTCGAGCTGGAGCAGGACCTGAAGGTCGAGGCGGCCCGGCGGGCGGACCAGCGGGAGCAGGACCGCCGGCTGCACGACACGATCCTGTCCACGCTGACCATGGTCGCCTCGGGTGCATTAGACCTGTCCTCGCCGGTGCTCGCCGCACAGGCCTCCCGCGACCTGCAGGTCCTGCACAGCTGGCCTGCGCTCCCGGTGCCAGGTCCCCCGGATGCGGTGGCCCTGCCGGGCCGTCTCGCCGCGGTGGCCGCCGACGCTGCCCCGCTGCGGGTTTCCACGTCCTTTTGTTCCGCAACGAAGACCGTGCCCGCCACGGCCGTCGACCGGATCGCGGACTGCGCGGCCGAGGCACTCCGCAACGTGGCCCGGCACGCCGGGACGGGCACCGCCGAGCTCCGGGTCGGCGACGGGAACGGGCAGGTCGTGGTGGAGATCATCGATCACGGGCGGGGGTTCGACGCCCGGTCCGTGCCCCGGTCGCGGCGCGGGATCTCCGAATCCATCCACGGCCGGATGGCGGAGATCGGCGGCACGGCGGAGATCTCCGGCGTCCCTGGCGCGGGGACCACGGTGATCTTGCGGTGGCCCAGTGAGGGCGCCGCGGGAACACAGCAGTGGCCCAGTGACGGCAGCGCGGGAACACAGCAGTGGCCCAGTGACGGCAGCGCGGGAACACAGCAGTGGCCCAGTGACGGCAGCGCGGGAACACAGCAGTGGCCCAGTGACGGCAGCGCGGGAACACAGCAGTGGCCCAGTGACGGCAGCGCGGGAACACGGCGGTGGCCCAGCACGGACGCCGCAGCGGTGCGGGGGCCGGGATGACCGCGCAGACGGTGCCGGGTCCCCGGCTGGCCGCGGTACTCGCGGCCCGGTACGCCCGCGCGCTCGACATCGCGGTGGTGGTCGCGGCGGCCGGGTGGCAACTGGCCGGGGCGGGCCCGCTGCTCCTGGCGCACCTGGACAGCTACCCATCCGCCACGTTCCAGGTCGCGGCCTGGTGCGCATTGGCGCTGATCAACGCGGCGGGCTCGGTCCTGCTGCTGCGCGGCTCCAGCCGCCGCGGCACCGGCTGGGCGCTGGCCGCCGGGGCCCTGGTCATCAGCACGGCGGCCGCCGCGGCCTGCCCGGCCGCCCACATGCTCGAAACCAACTGGTCCTGGGGCACGGCGGGCTGGATCGGGGTCCTGGTGCTGCTCCGGCGGCCCCTGGCCGAGCTGGGCATGTTCCTCACCCTGGAGGGCCTGGCCATGTTCGCGGTGCTGGCCCGGGACGGCCTGCACCAGCCGAACGTGGCGGCGTTCATCACGGTCCTGGCCGGGTCGACCGGAATCCAGGTGGCCCTCTCCGTGGCCGCGCGGACGCTGCACGTTCCGGCCCAGCAGGCGGAGGACGCCGCGACCAGGGAAGCGGAGGCCACCGCCCGGCAGGCCGTCGCGGACCGGATCCGCGCCACGCGGCGGGCCCGCTGGCTGGAACTGCGGGCGACCGCCGAGCCGCTGCTGAGCGGCCTCGCGGCCGGCACCGCTGACCCCGCGGATCTCGCCGTCCAGCGGGCCTGCGCGGTCGAGGCGGCGCGGCTGCGGCGGCTGTTCGCCGAGGGAGACGAGACGCCGGACCCGCTGGTCCACGAACTGCACGCCTGCGCCGACGTCGCGCAGCGGCGGGGGGTGGCGGTCGACATCGAGACCGCAGCCCCGTTCCCCGGGACCGAGCGGGCCGGATCAGAGCTCCCCGCGGTGCCGCCCGAGGGCCGCCGGGCCCTCACCGACCTGGCCATAGCGGTCCTTGTCAACGCAATCTCCCGGGTGCGCGTCACTGTTACCGGGACGGCCGATGGCGTGATCGTCAGCCTGGTCTCCGACTCGCCCGTCCAGCCGGACCTGCCCGCCAGCCCGGCCGGGCTGGCGGTGGACAGTCAGCGGGACCAGCAGAGCCTGTGGGTGGAGGCGCGTTGGAACACCATGTGAGGGTCGCGATCGTGGACGATCACCCGGTCGTGGTCGAGGGGGTGATGTCCTGGATCCGGGCGGATCCCGGTCAGCGCATCACCGTGAGCCAGGTCGTCGCCGATGTCACCGGGCTGGACGGGCCGCACGCCGCGGACGTCCTCATCCTGGACCTCGAGCTCGGCGGGCGCATGATCGCGGACGAGGTGGCCCGGCTCGCGGCCAGCGGATACCGGATCGTCGCCTTCTCCGCGCACGTCGAGCCGGCCCTCATCCTGGATGTCCTGGACGCCCGGCGCGCACGCCTACGTGAGCAAGGACGAGGGCCGTGACCATCTCCTCGAGGCCGTGCTGGCAGCGGCGGCCGACCGGCCCTGCGTGACCCGGTCCCAGGCCAAGGCGATCCTCGCCGATCCCCGCCCGGGCCGGCCCGCGCTGTCCGGCAAGGAGCGGCAGGCCCTGCTGCTGTGGTTCCAGGGGATGTCGAAGGCCTCGGTGGCGCGCCGGATGTCCATCTCCGAGCACACCGTCCGGCAGTACATCGACCGGGCCCGGGTCAAGTACGCCACGCTCGGCCGGCCGCTCACACCAAGGACGCGCTGCTGGCCCGGGCCATCGAGGACGGCCTCATCCGGCCGGGCGAGGTGGCGACGTACACCACCTTCGCCAGCCGTCCCCGTCCCGCGCTCTCCTGACGGGCAGGCTTCCCGGACGGCGACCCCGTGCCCCGCAGACCATGCTCAACTTCCGGGTCCGCGACCTGGATGCGATGCTCGCGCGCGCCGCTCGAAGACTTTCGCGTGCAGAAGCTTCCGGCGAGCTCGATGCGCGCGGGGACCGGCCAGCGCCCCTCCCGTACGTACCTGCCGCCGTGTTGCTCGACCACGAGTACGTCTTTGCCCGTGGCTGCGGGCGCGATCGGCAGGTCGGCGGTGAGCTCCGCCAACTCGCCGAGCGTCCGGGCTGAAAGCGCGCTCTCCAGCCGGGTGTCGACTTCCTCCGCGCTGAGCCGGCCGTCACCGCCGGCGACCCGCAGCGCGTCCACGACGCGGTCGCGATCCGCGTGCGATGCCCGCATGCCGGGCAGGTCATCCGACATGGCAGCCACGCTAGCAAGGCAGGCCGTTACCCCGCCTCGGCCGCGCTGGCCGGCTGGGGCGGCAGCGGGGGTGCGGCGCCCGGGGTCGCCGGGGCCAGGAACTTGGCCACGTCGAGCCCCGAGCCCACCATCTGCTTCAGCATGAAGTCGTGGTTGAGGTCGAGGATGGCCCGGGTCTCGGCCGCGATGACCGCGTTCCGGCTCAGGCTCAGCTCGTTGTCCTGCTGCTGCTCGCCCGACAGTGACCAGTTGGTGGAGCCCTTCACCGTGTACACGCCGTCCACGATCACGATCTTCAGATGGGAGATGGCGTTGTGTACCGAGCTGGTCCCGATCGCGATGCTGTTACCGAACGCGTTGTTGTTCCACTTGGCCAGGATCGCCTTTTCGTGCGCCCCGGAAGCCTGGCTCCGGTCCAGGCTCATCTGCACATAGACCCGCTCGTCGGCCAGCTTGCCCTGGATGATCGAGTTCAGCTCGTCGTCGTCGTAGCCGAACATGTTGACCACGATGGAATGCTGGGCCGTCCCGAGCAGCGCGACCAGCAGTCCGTGGACGTTGTCGCGCGGGGCGAAGAACGTCCTCTCGTCGTCCGGGTAACCGTCGAGGAAACGGCCCTCGGCTTTGTAGGTGCCCAGGTTCTCCCAGGCAAACGGCGCATCCGCCATTTCGACCCCCCCTGTCGCTGCGTTAGGGGGACCGTATCCCGTCACGGTGCCGCTGGCTATAGCTGCGGGCCTGCCGGGCCGGCCTGGAATGGACAGCGCGGCGGCCGCGTCCCGGCCGGCCCGGCGGTAGCGCGGTCAGCCGCGGGCGTAGTTGCTGGCCCCGTACCAGTTGACGACGACGACCGGCTCGTCCCCCACGACCCAGGCGTCGTGACCCTGGGGCAGCGCGGTGACATCTCCCGGCCGGGCGTCGAACTCCACGCCGTCGGACATCACGATGTGCAGCGTGCCCTGCAGGTGGTACTGGAAGTGCGGCGCCTCGCACAGCTCGGTGCCGGCCAGCGGTTTGACGTCCTGCGACCAGCGCCACCCCGGCTGGAGGGTGAGCCGGCCGATCTCCCCGCCGCCGATCTGGAGCAGGTGCAGGGCCCCGTGGCCGAACGTGCGGGTCTCGTCGGGGGTTTCGAAGCTCTTCTGCTCCGCTTTTCCGGTCATGGCACTCATTTCTCCTTGCCCGTCGGCTCGCGACCTTCTTTCCGCTGAGCCTGGCCGGCCCGGATTGCAGCCACCTTGCAGCCGCTGAACTGGCGGTACGCGCCGCGCCAGGGTTGGATACGGGCATGAGGTCGCTCGCGGTGCGGGTGCTCAACGACTTCGGTGTGGACGGGATCGAGCCGCAGTCGCTGGGCAGCCGGAAGGCCCGCCTGGTGCTGCACCTGCTGGCCCTGGCCGGGGGGCAGGTCGTGACCTCCGCCGCGCTCGCGGACGCCCTGTGGGACGATACGCCCCCCGCGAAGCCCGACGATCAGCTCGCCGTGCTGGTCAGCCGCCTGCGGTCGGTGCTGGGCCGGGACCGGATCGAGCATCGTGACCACGGATACCTGCTGCGCTGCGACTGGCTGGACGCCGCCGAGCTGGCCGGGCTCATCGAGGAAATCGGCCGGCGGCGCGGCGCGGGCCACATGATGGGGGCGGCCGCCGCCGGCCGCGTCGCGCTGTCCCTGATCCGTGGCGACGGCCCGGCGCCGCTGCCGGGCGAGTGGGCCCAGCTCAAGCGGGCCGACCTGGAGCGCCTGATCCGCCGGGCCCGGCAGGTCGCGGCCACGGCGCTGCTGGACGCCGGGGACTGGATGGCGGCCGCCGATGCCGCCGCGACCGCGCTGGAACGGGACCCCTACGACGAGGCCGCCCTCCGGGTGCTGCTCCGTGCCCAGGTGGCAGGCGGCCGGGTGGCCGCGGCGCTGGCCGCCTACGCCAGCACCCGGGAGCGCCTCGCCGATGAGCTGGGGACCGACCCCTCACCGGAGACCGAGGCGCTGCAGCTGGCCATCCTGCGCGGTGAGCTGGCCCCGCCCGGCCCCGCCGTGGCTCCGGACCCGCGGGGCCTGGTCGGCCGCGATGAGGAACTGGGCTATCTGGACGCCGTCGCGCTGCGCGCCCGGGACGGCAGCGCCGAGGTGGTGGTCATCGACGGGGAGGCCGGCATCGGCAAGACCACCCTGCTGCGCAGCTGGGCGGACCGGCGGGCGGCGGGCGGTGACACGGTGCTGACGGCCTCGTGCGGGCCGCTGGACCGGGCCCTGCCGCTGGACGCGGTGCTCACCGGGCTGGCCGCGCTGCTGCGCCGGCGCGGGCCCGAGGCGGCCGCCGACCTGCTTGGCGGCGACGAGCCCCTGCTCGGCGCCCCTCCTGGCGCCGGTCCGCGCCGAACCGGCCAGGCCCGCGCTGGCCGACAGCCTGCTCGGCCCGGCGGTCCTGTACGCGGCGCTGGTCCGGGTCCTCGGCCGGCTCGCCGCCGGGGGGCCGGTGGTGGTGGCGATCGACGACGCGCACCTGGCCGGTCCTGCGCTCCCCGACTGGCTGCGCTTCGTGCGGCGCGGGGGCGTCCCGCTGGCCGTGGTGGCCGCCGTCCGGCCGGGCGAAGGCGAGCCGCTGCCGGCCACCGGGGTGATCCATCTCGGCCTGCTCGGGCGGGATGCCGCCGCGGAGCTGGTGGGGGCGGCCCGGGCTGACGCGCTGTACGAGCGATCCAGGGGACACCCGCTGTTCCTCACCGAGCTGGCGCAGCAGGCGCCGGGCGGCCCGCTGCCGGCCTCGCTCGTGGAGTCGGTGTCCGCGCGGTGTGACGAGCTGGGCCCGGCCGGGGCGCTGCTGCGGACCGCGGCGGTGATCGGGCCCGAGCTGGACGTGGACCTGCTGGCGGCCGTGCTGGGCCGCGGGGTGGTGGATCTGCTGGACGACGCCGAGCGGGCCGTCGCCGGGCAGTTCCTGGCCGACGACCACGGCACGCTCCGCTTCCGGCACGAGCTGCTGCGGGAGGCGCTGGCCGCCAGCGCGACGGCCGGACGGGCCGCACTGCTGCACCGGCAGGCGGGCCGGGTGCTGGCCCGGCGGGCGGACAGCGACCCGGTGACCGTGGCCCAGCACGCCCGGCTGGGCGGTGACCTGATGCTGGCTTCGCGCGCGCTGCGGGACGCATCCGCGCGGGCCGGGGAGCGGTTCGACCACGCGGGGGCCGAGGCCCTGCTGGATGACGCGCTGCTGCTGCATCCCGATCAGGAGGGGTGGCTGGCCCGGGCCCGGGTCCGCACCCGCCGCGGCCGCTACCCCGAGGCCCTGGAGGATGTCCAGCGCGCCGGGGCCGCGGGCCCGGCCGCGCTGGAGGCCGGCGCGTGGGCGTCGTACTTCGGCCGCCGGTTCGCGCAGGCGGCCCAGTTCGCCGAGGATGGCGCGCTGGCCGCGGTGGATCCGGCGACCAGGGCCCGGTGCCTGGCCGTCGGGGGGCGCACCCGCCACGCCCTGGGTGACCTGGGCCGGGCCGAGCGGCTGCTCGGTGAGGCGTTCTCCCTGGCCGAGGGGGCTGACCGGGTGACCGCGGCCGCCTGGCTGGGGGTGCTGCGCTCGCATCAGAGCCGGCCCGCCGAGGCCCTGCCGTTGCTGCGCCCGGCCGCCCGCGGGCACGTGGGGGTGGAGCACACGTCGGCCACCTTGCACGCGCTCCTGTTCACCGGGCACGCGCATGCGCTCGCGGGGCGCCCGGCCCTGGCGCTGGCCGCGTTCGCGCGCTACACCGAGGAGGTGAACCGGCGGCAGGTGCCGCGCTTCGCGGGCCGCGCGGTGAATTTCAGCGGCTGGGTGCTGCGCAACCTGGGGGCGGCCGGGGAGGCGGCCGACCGGCACGCCGCCGCACTGGAGATCGGGCAGCGCCAGGGCACCGCCGAGCTCACCATCGCCGCGCTGGAGGATCTGGCCGAGCAGTGCCTGGACCGGGGGGACCCGGACGGCGCGCAGGCCCGGCTCGCGGAGGCCGCCCTGCTGCTGCACGGCGACCTGGTCTTCGGCTGGCGGCTGGACCTGAAGCACCGGCTGATCACGGGGCGCCTGGCCCTGCTGTGCGGTGATCCGGGGCGGGCGGCGGCGGTGGCGGGCGAGCTGGAGTCACGCGCGGCCGCGCTCGGCGTCCCCCGCTACATCAGCGTGGCCCGCCTGCTCCGGCACCGGGCCGAGCGGGCCCTGGGGCAGCCGGTGGACCTGAGCTGCGTCGAAGGCGACCTGGATCTGCTGGACGATTCGGCGGCGGTGGAGGCGTGGTGGTGGACCGGCGAGGTGGCCGCCGACTTCGCCAGCCCGGCCTGGCTGGACCGGGCCGTGGATCGCGCCGCCCGGCTGGCCCGCCAGGCGGAGGGCTACGCGGACGGGCTCCGCCGGCAGGCCGACCAGCGTCTGCGTGGCTGGCGGGCCCTGGCCGGCTACGCCGGCCCCGCTCAGCAGGCCCGGACCCGGATCACCAGGCCGTGAGGACCAGCATGGGCACGATCAGCGGCCCGGTGCCGGCCACCGCCTGCTCGGCGGCGCGCCGGGCGGCGGCCTGGCCCGCCGGGTCCAGTGACTGGAGGAACGGGGCGACGTGGGCCAGGCCCAGCCGCCACGAGGCCAGCTGCGCCGGGGCCGACACGCCGGTCCGCACGGTGATCACGGCGACCCGCACGTCGGTGAACCCGGCGCCGGCGGCCTGGTCACCGAGCCGGGCCGGATCCGGCCCGGCCGGCCCGGCCGCCCGCTTCATCGACTCGTACCAGGCGGGGGGCTGGTAGCCGAACGGGCGGAGCGCCTGCTCCACGGCCAGCTTGGCCGGGTGGGCCCAGCCGGGCGCGAACGTGCTGGCGGCCAGGCTGTGGCTGACGCGCCGGATCTCACTCAGGACGTCGCCGGGACGGTCCAGGTGGTTCAGGCAGAACGCGGCCACGACGAGATCGAACGCCCGGTCGCGGAACGGCAGCGCCGCGGCGTCGGCCGCGACCGGATGCTGCGCCGGGCCGGTGCGGCGGAGCATGGCCACGGACAGGTCGGCGGACACGACCCGGGCCGCACCCGCGGCCAGCGCGGCCCGCCCGGCCACGCCGGTTCCCGCGCCCAGGTCGAGCACCCGGCGGCCGGTCACCGGGACCGGCGCGGCCAGGATCAGGGCCCTGGCCAGCGGCGCGTACACCCGCTCCGGGCCGGCCGCCCACGCCCCGGCGGCCGCTTCGTAGGCGGCGCGCAGGGCCGCCGTCATCCCAGCAGGGGAGCGGCCTGCACCGCCTTCGCCTCCCACCAGGCAAGCTCCTCGTCGTAGCCGCCGAGCGCCTTCTCCCAGCCGAACTGGACCAGGGCGCCCAGCAGGCACAAGGCCAGCTGGCGGTCCCACCACGCCCCGGTGTCGATGCCGCAGTCCTCCAGCGCCTCCCGGTAGACGGTGATCGACGCCTCCTTGGGCTGCGGCAGACGGCGGCAGTTGATGGCCAGGTACCAGGCCAGGTCGCTGAGCGGCGCACCCACCCCGGACTGTTCCCAGTCGAGCACCACGGTCCGCCCCTTGTCGTCGGTGCCGAGGTTATCCAGCTTCCAGTTGCTGTGCACGAACGTGTGCGGGGTCCGGGCCAGGGCGTCCACCAGCGGGCCGGGGTCGTGGGCCAGCGGGACCACGACGGCCGCGGCGGCGGGGGCTACCTGCGCCAGCAACGGCCAGCCCTGGGCGACCAGCTGCGGTACGAGATGCGACTCACCGGTGGCCGACCGCATGAACGCCTCCGCCTGCGCCATCCAGGGGGACAGCTCGAGATAGCGGTGCATCTCGGGGACCACGTCGAACTCGGCACCGCACGCCCAGAACGCGGCGTGCAGCTCGGCCATGTGGCGCAGGAAGCGCTGGTGCTGGGCCAGCGGGATGGGGTCGTCGGTGACCGGGACCAGCCAGGGCGTCACGTCGTGCATGAGCAGGACACAGCCCGGGGGCCAGGCCCGCCCGCCGCGCGGCCGGGGACCGCGCTGCTCCGGGGCCGCGCCCACGATCGGCTGGTTGAGGCAGCCCGGCAGCCGGGCCAGGATGCCCCGTTCCCACAGCTCCAGCGAGACCCCCCGCAGCGAGCCGGACGCCCGCGTGGTCCAGTCCGCGCTCAGGTCGAGATGCTTGAGCACGTAGCGCCGCCCGCCGATGATGACCCGCTCCAGCCGGGCCCCGGACTTGCCCGGCGCTCCGTCCAGGACCGTCCGTTCGGTCACCCCCGCGAGCAACTCGGCCTCGTCGCCGTAGCGCCGTGGCGGGGAAGAAGCCTCGTCGCCGTAGCGCCGTGGCGGGGAAGAAGCCGCGTCGCCGTAGCGCGGTCGGGTGGCGCCGGGCCCGGGATCAGGCATCGGCCGCTTCCATCTCGGCCAGCAGCGCCGCTGGCCAGCGGCCGCCGCAGAACACGGTGTCGGCGACGATCCGTCCGTCGCGCACCGTGAGCAGGTGCATGTGGTGGGCCGCGTGCGGCACGCCGTTCTCGGTCCAGCTGAGCGTGTACTCGACGACCTCGCTCGCCCCGGCGGCGACCGGGTACCGGCGCAGCTCGTCGAAGTGGCCAGGATCGGCGAACCACCGGGCGTACTCGGCGCGGATCGCCTCCGGCCCGGCGGCATGCAGCCGCCAGCCGGGCACGGTCGCGTCGAGCGTGGCCTCCGGGCTCCATGCGTCGCAGCCCGGTATCGCCGCGTCCTCGATCGCCTGCAGGAATGTCCCGATCACCGTGGTGTCTGCCATCGTCCCCTCCTGACTGGTCAGACTCATCGTGACGGCCGCGGCTTGCAACCAGGTTGCAGTCCCGGATGACCCGGCGCCCCCCTGAATGCCGGTCAGCCTGGTGATGGGGCGCAGCCGCCCCGCTGGCCTGACCCGGCCGCAGGCGAGCAGGACCGGTCACCGAGCCTCAGGCCAGCCTGAGGCGGGCACATGTCCCGGGCTCAGGCCAGCGTCGATCTGGTGCTGCCTAGTCTCCCTGCCCCGGTGACCTGGGGTTCATCCCTTCAGGGCGTAGACCCTGAAGTCATTGCTGCCGGCGTAGGCCGTCCCGCCCGCCACCGCGATCTGTGACTCCACGGGGCCGCGGGCGGTGAACTGCCAGACCGGGGTACCGTCGCTGGCCCGCAGGGCCCGCACGGTGTCGTCGTTGCTGCCGGCGTACACGATCCCGCGGGCCACCGCCAGGCCCGAGGTGACCGGGCCGTCCGTGCCCGCCTGCCAGGCCCGCGAACCGTCGCCGGCCCGCAGCGCCAGCACGGTGTTGGCGTTGCTGCCCAGGTAGACCAGGCCGGCCGCAACCCCCGATTCGACGGCCCCGCCGGCCTGGGCACCCCAGAGTTGGCGGCCATCGCTGGCGCGCGCCCGGGGTTGTCCGGGTTTCGCGGTCTAGCGGCTGGCCGCTGCGGACGCCGTGACCGGGACGGGGTGGGCGAGGGTCTGGTACACGACGCAGTAGCGCTCGGTCAGCCGGAGCAGCGTCGCGATCTGCTCCTCGCTGGCCGCGGTGTCGAGCTCGAAGCTCAGCCGGATGGCGGTGAACCCGACCAGCGCCTCCTTGGCCACCCCGAGCGTCCCGCGGAAGTCCAGGTCACCCTCGGCGTGCACGGTCCCGCCGGTGACCGGGATCTCCAGCGACGTGGCCACCGCCCGCAGGGTGACCCCGGCGCACGCGACCAGCGCCTCCAGCAGCATGTCGCCGGAGCACAGCAGGGACCCGTCGCCGCCGGTGGCCGGGTGCAGCCCGGCCACCGCCATGGCCCTCCCCGTGTCCACCGAGCAGCTGATCCCCTCGTCCCCCAGCTCGCCGCGGGCCCGCAGGGTGATCACCGCCCGCTCCGGATCCTCGCGGTAAGCGTCCTTGAGCGGTTGCTGCACGGCGCGCAGTCCGGTGCTGTCCATGGGGCCTCCCTCTCCGGCCCGGGGTGCCGGGCCCGGGCTTGCGGTCAGCGGCGGTCGCTGGAGTACAGGTAAGGGCCGCGGCCAGCCGGGTCCACCGGGGCGGCGCTGGTTTCGCCGCGCAGCCACCGGATCGCCGCCTGGAGGCCCTCGCCGTACTGGGGCGGCGGGTACCGGCCCGGGTCCACCGGGACACCGCCAGGGCGGCCCTGCAGCACGACCACGTTGGCGGCGGCGTCCTCGTAGTGCAGGTGGGACGTGCTGGGCAGGCCGACCGAACGCCCGCAGAGCGGCGCCGCGGCGGTGTCACCCAGGACCCAGTCGAGCAGGTCACGGACGCCGCGCAGCCAGGCGGCGTTCATCCAGCCGGGCTCCCAGCGCCACGGATGCCGCGCGTCCGACGCGGTCATGGGCTCGGGCAGGTCACCCTCCAGCAGCGCCGCCCGGGTCAGCTCCAGGAGCTGGCGGATCTCGTGGTCGGTGCGCGCGTAGTCGCCGCGCGCCCCGATGAAGCGGCCGCGGTTGTCGGCGTGGACGGGCACCTCATCGGTGCCGCCCGCGAGCCAGGCCAGAACCGCGCGGGTCTCGCGGAACTGGTCGCGGAAATCGGCTGGCACCCCCGGCGGGGCGGTGGACCCCTCCGGCTCGGCGGCAGCCTCGGCCAGGATCTCGTCCCGCGACGGCGGTGAGCCCGGGGCCAGGGACAGGGTCACCGGCGACGGCCGGGTCCCGGTCAGCGCCCACTGCCAGGCCAGGGCGGTGCGCCCGTGCGGGCCCATCTCGCGCAGGCTCTGCGCCAGGACCGCCTCGACGTGCGGGCGTGGCCGCACGATCGCGGGACTGAGCTGGCCGGGCAGGTACACGGTGGTCACAGTTCCCACGGTAAGGGTGGTCGCTGACAGCGTCAGCCCGCTCCCGGTAAGCTGCGGGCGGGTCGTGACTGGCGCGCAAGGATGGGTAACCATCGGGGAGCGGCCCCGTCATCGGGACGCATGCCGGGCGCCTGGGCCTCTCCGTGAGCACACTGA
Organism: uncultured Actinomycetes bacterium; assembly: GCA_963720645.1. Lineage (GTDB taxonomy): Bacteria > Actinomycetota > Actinomycetes > Streptosporangiales > Streptosporangiaceae > RYN-230. The sequence goes on from CAVRFX010000009.1 coordinate 301,460, forward strand.
AACCGCGCCACAGCTGGCCGCACTGGCCTCTTGCCGCACTGGGGGTTTCCATGTCGTCACCGAGCACTGAATCGGCCGCCTTCCGCAGCGCGCTGGACGTGGTCCGCTCCGTCGAGCCGGGAGTGGCCGACGCGATCGCCGCGGAACTGGCCAGCCAGCGTGCCTCGCTCAAGCTGATCGCCAGCGAGAACTACGCCTCGCCCGCGGTGCTGCTGGCCATGGGTAACTGGCTCAGCGACAAGTACGCCGAGGGGACCATCGGGCGGCGGTTCTACGCGGGCTGCGCCCAGGTGGACACGATCGAGACGATCGGGGCCGGGCACGCGCGGGACCTGTTCGGCACACCGCACGCCTACCTGCAGCCGCACTCGGGTATCGACGCCAACCTGGTCGCCTACTGGGCGATCCTGGCCAGCCGGATCGAGGCCCCGGCGCTGGAGCGGGCGGGGGCCCGGCAGGTCAACGACCTGACCGAGGAGGACTGGTAGCGGCTGCGCCACGAGCTCGGCAACCAGCGCATGCTCGGCATGTCGCTGGACGCCGGCGGCCACCTGACGCACGGCTTCCGGCCGAACATCTCCGGGAAGATGTTCGAGCAGCGGTCCTACGGCACCGACCCGGCCACCGGCCTGATCGACTACGCGGTGGTCCGCGAGGCCGCGCGGGAGTTCCGCCCGCTGGTGCTGGTGGCCGGCTATTCCGCCTACCCGCGGCGGGTCAACTTCGCGGCCCTGCGCGAGATCGCGGACGAGGTCGGCGCCACGTTCATGGTGGACATGGCGCACTTCGCCGGCCTGGTCGCGGGGAAGGTGTTCACCGGGGACTTCGACCCGGTCCCGCACGCCCACATCGTCACCACGACCACGCACAAGTCGCTGCGCGGGCCGCGGGGCGGCATGGTGCTGTGCCAGCCTGAGCTGGCCGGGGCGGTGGACCGGGGCTGCCCGCTGGTGCTGGGCGGCCCGCTGCCGAACGTGATGGCGGCCAAGGCCGTCGCGCTGGCCGAGGCCCGTCAGCCCAGCTTCCGGGAGTACGCCGCAGCGCATCGTGGCCAACGCCCAGGCCCTGTCGGACGGCCTGATCCGCCGCGGGACCCGGCTGGTCACCGGCGGCACCGACAACCACCTGGTGCTCATCGACGTCGGCGGCTACGGGCTGACCGGGCGGCAAGCCGAGCAGGCCCTGCTGGACGCGGGCATCGTGACCAACCGCAACGCGATCCCCCGGGACCCGAACGGGGCCTGGTACACCTCCGGGATCCGGATCGGCACCCCGGCGCTGACCACCCGGGGTCTGGGCACCGGCGAAATGGACGTGATCGCCGGCCTGATCCACGAGGTGCTGAGCCAGGCCCGGCCGGGGACCACGTCCAGCGGCGCGCCGTCCAAGGCGACCTGCGCGGCCGACCCCGCGCTGGCCGACCGGGTCGCCAAGCAGGCCGCCGAGCTGCTCGCCGCAGTTCCCGCTCTATCCCTCGGTCAACCTGGGCTGATCTGCCCGGCCACCCGCGGGTCAGGACGCGAATTCGCCGAGCATCTGGCGGGCGAGGTCGGGCCGGGGGGCGTGGCAGGCGGGACAGCGCGGGCCCTCGCCGGGGACGTTGAGCCAGTAGCCGGCCACGGCCGCACTGCTGACCCGGATGGCCGCAGCCAGCTGCGGGCCGCTGACGGCCGGGCCGGGCGGGTTCGTGGACAGCCCGGCCAGCAGGCTCACGTGCGGGTTGGCCGCGCGGGCCTGCGCCGCCGCGGCCCGGACGAACGCCCGGTAGGCCTGCGCGCTGCGCTCCAGGCTCTGCGCCTGTACCTCGACCACCCCGGCCACCCTGGCGATCGCGCCGGCGAGATCCAGGCGGAGGTACTGCCGCCACAGCGGCCCGGCTGAGCGCGGCCGGGCGGTGGCCAGGTCCAGCGCGGGGGCCACGATGAGGGTCAGGTGGTGCGCCCGGGTCACGGCCGCGGCCTGCCGCGCGGCCCGGACGGGATCGCGCTGCTCGGCCAGGGGCGTGTACGGCCAGACCTCGGGATCGTAGAGGACGGCCCGGGTGCCGGGCGGGAGCTGGCCGCCGTCCACCGCCTGCCGCAGCGCGCTGACCGCGGAGAACGTGACGACCGGCTCGGCTCCCGCAGCCGCCAGCGGCTGTTCCCCGGGGGTGAGGATCTCGTAGACCCGGGCCGCCTCCAGCCGGGCGGCCACCGACGGGTCGGTGAGCACCTGGGCGAGCGCGGCCCGGGTCAGCATCCAGGTCGCCCGCTGCCCCGGCCCCGTCGTGGCCAGCCCCGTGGCGGGCCCCGTGCTCCCCGGCCGCGGCGTGCCGGGGCCGGGAGCGGCCGGGCCGCCCGCGCCGGGATGCGCGGAGCAGCCGGCCAGCAGGCAGGCCAGGGCCGTCACCGGGCCGAGGGCCCGCGCCCAGCGTGCCGTCAGAGAAGCTAGCTGCACGTTCGCGGTCATGCCCCCGAGCGGGGTGACCCGCTGGTGGCCGCTGATCCGGACGATCGCCTGGTAGGCGGTGCCGATCGAGGTGCTCACGGGGGTCGGCGAGAGTTGCTGGATGGTGCCCCGGATGCCGCTCAGGCCGACCGCGGGCACCGCGACGGTCACCGCCTGGCCCGCGTGGACCTGCTGGATCCCGCTCTCCGGGACCAGCATCGTGACCTGCCAGCTGCTCGATGTGCGCAGCGCGAGCATGGGCAGCGCGGATTGCGACGAGCTGCTCTTGACGTTGGCGGCCGGTCCCTCGGGAAGCAGCGAGAACGGCGGGGACTGCGATCCCGACGACTGGGACGAGGAGGAGTAACTGCGGATCCCGGCCGCCGTGACGGTCTCTCCCGTCTGGCCGTTGATCGCGATCACGGTCCCGGCCGAGGGGGCGATGATCTGGGTCTCGGCCAGCTTGACCTTGTCCGAGGCCAGCTGGGCCTGATCCTTGGCCAGCTGGGCCCCGGCCGCCGCGACGCTGGCCTGTGTCCCGCTGACCTTCGACTCCGCCAGGCCCGCCTTGTCCGCCGCGATGGCGGCCCGGTCGGCGCTGACCGCGGCGGTGGTGGACGGGGACGTCTCGGTGGCCAGCACCTGGCCCGCCTTGACGGTCTGGCCCAGCTGGACCGGGACCTTCCCGACCAGGCCCGAGTTCGCGAAGTTCAGGTTGGTCACGCCGCTGCTGCTCACCGTGCCGGTGAATGAGCGCCCGTCGGCGCGCACGATCCGTGGCACGTACCAGACCGCCGCTGTACGCGGTGAGCATGCTGTTCCTGCTGATGTTCGCGCCGCTGTGGCTCATCTGGTGGGCCAACCGGGTGCTGCCCGAACCAGGCCCGGACCGGCCGCCGGTGGACATCATCATCCCGGCCTACAACGAGCGCGACAACATCGTCCGGCTGCTCCGGTCGATCGACATCGCCGCGCAGCGCTACGGCGGCCCGGTCCGCGTCGTGGTGTCCAACGACGGCTCGGTGGACGACACCGTGGACCTGGCGGAGGCGGAGATCGCCCGGTTCCGGTACGCCCAGGCCGAGATCCTCACCGGCCCCAACGGCGGGCAGGCCGCCGCGCTGAACCGGGGCATCAAGATCACCGAGGCGGAGATCATCATCCGGGTGGACGCCGACTGCGTGCTCGGCGAGGACTCGCTGGTCTACGCGGTGCCCTGGTTCCGCGACCCCGGGATCGGCAGCGTGGGCGCGATGGAGGAGCCGCGCACCGACACCCGCACCTGGTTCCACGAGCTGCGCCGGCTGGAGACCGTGTTCCAGTTCCGGTTCGCCCGGCTCGGCCAGAGCATGGTGGACGGGATCGTGGTCATCCCCGGCACGTTCACCGCCTTCCGGCGCGGCCCGGCGGTAACCGCGGGCGGCTTCCCGGTCGGGATGAACGGCGAGGACGCCGACCTGACCATGCACATCGGCCGGCTCGGCTACCGCGTGGTGGTGGATCCGCGGATCCGCTCCTACGAGGACGTGCCGCGCAGCCCGGGCGAGTTCGTCGAGCAGCGCACCCGGTGGGCCCGGGCCGGCTGACCACGTCTTCGCGCGGCACGTGCCGCTGCGCGCCGGGTCGGCCTGCCCGCGGGTCTGGTTCTGGACCCTGCGCCGCGGCTTCTCCTGGTTCTCCATCCAGGCCTGCCTGGTCGCCCCGATCTTCCTGCTGGAACTGGTGCTGACCAACCCGACCTACCGGCAGAACGTGGCCACGTTCGCGCTGCTGTACATCGCGGGCGGCGGGATCGGGCTGGCCGTCAGCCTGCCGTACGCGGTCAAATACGGGTACTGGCGCGCCATCTTGTGGTCACCCACCTGGTTCATCTTCGCGTTCCTGCGCCGCCTGGCCACCCTGGAGGCGGCCATCTCGCTCCCGGTCCGGCCCTTCCCCGCGCGGCTGCGGCCGGGGAAGGCGGCCACCCAGCCCGAGCCGGTCCTGGCCCGCGGGCCCAGCGGGGTCAGCGTCGGCGCCGGCCAGCGCTGACTGCCGCGGCGCACGCCGGCCGGCCGCCCAGGACGAGCGGGCCGTGGCCCCGGACAGTTGGCTGGATCGCCGGCCGGAGGCCGCCCGCCCGTCACCCGGGGTTGGCAGGCTGGCGGTCATGTCCGCCACGGGGCCGCAGCGGGGAGCCTGGTTCAGCGCCGTGATGACCGCCGTCCCGGCCGCGCTGCCGCCCGGCCTGAATCAGGTCGTGTCCGCGCGGCTGCTCGGTTTCGCGGTCATCAGCTCGATCACCTTCCCGGTGGACCTGGGCCTGCTCACCGCCTTCCACGGCGGGCTGCGGTGGCCGCTGCCGGCCGCCATCACCGCCGCCTACGCGATCGCGTCCGGCCTGGGATACGCCCTGAACCGGGCGCTCAACTTCCGCTCGCACGGCGCGGTCGGGCCGCAGCTGGCCGGGTACGCCGCGGTGGTGACGGTGAACTACCTGGCCCTGATCCTCGGCGTGAGCACCGGGCTGGCCGCCCTGGGCCTGGACTACCGGCTGGCCAGGGTGGCCGCCGCGGCGTGTGAGTGTGGGTACATGTACTCCGCCCTGCGCTGGCTGGTGTTCCGCGACGCGGCGCCAGGCCGGGCCAGCGCACCGGGGAGGGCGGGCGGGCCCGGGCCGGAGCCGGCCGCCCCCCGCACTGCCCCGCCGCAGGTCGATGACAGCGTCACTGCCCGGCCGCATGAAGGTGGCGCAGCACCTCGGAGTAGGAGCTGACCAGCCCCTTTTCGCAGTACAGCAGGCCGGCCTGGGCACAGAACGCCCGGACCAGGGGCCGGCAGCGGCGCAGGGCGGGCCGCGGCATGGCCGGGAACAGGTGGTGCTCGATCTGGTAGTTGAGCCCGCCGAGCATGGTCTCGGTCAGCCGCCCGCCGCTGACATTGCGCGAGGTGAGCACCTGGCGGCGGGCGAAGTCCAGCTCCTCCTGCTCGGGGAGCACCGCCATGCCCTTGTGGTTCGGGGCGAACACGCTGCCCAGGTAGAGGCCGAACAGGCCCTGCTGGACGGCGACGAAGGCGAGGGCCCGGGGCCAGGACAGGACGAGCAGGACGGCGGTAAGGTAAGCGGCCGCGTGCACCAGGAGCAACGAGCCCTCCAGCCGCCAGCGCCGGACCGGTCCCTTCAGCACCGCCCGCACGCTGATGATGTGCATGCTGACCGCCTCGAGCAGCAGCATGGGGAAGAACAGGTAGGCCTGGTACCGGGCCAGGACCCGGGCCGGCCCGCTCGGCTGCCCGCCTGCTCCGGGGTGAAGGCCACCGCCCCGATGGCGATGTCGGGGTCGCGGCCCTCCTGGTTGGGGAAGGCGTGGTGCCGGTTGTGCTTCCCGGTCCACCAGCCGAAGCTCAGGCCGATCAGCAGGTTGCCGTGCACCAGGCCGGCCACCTCGTTCCGGCGGCGGGAACGGAAGATCTGCCGGTGCCCCGCCTCGTGGCCGAGGAAGGCGATCTGGCCGAACACCGCCGCGAGGTAGACCGCCACCAGCAGCTGGGACCAGGAGTCGCCGACGGCGAAGAAGGCCGCCCAGCCCGCGGTGAGCAAGGCCGCCATGATCACGATCTTGATCGCGTAGTAGCGCGGCCGCCGGTCCAGCAGGCCTTCCTCGCGGACCCGGCGGCGCAGCTCCGCGTAGCCGGCCGACGCCGGGTCGGCGACCGCCACCGGCAGGGACGGTGCTGGGTCGGTCATGTCAGCCATGTCCCCTGTCCGCGTGCGGCATCGCGCCCAGGCGTCCCGGCGGGGCCGGTACCGGGCCCGCGCCGGCCGTGCCACCATTCGGCCAGCGCCAGCTGGAGCAGCCCGGGCAGCAGGTCCCGGGACCGCCGTACCATCCACCCGGTCCCCTTGGTGGCCATCCAGTGAGCCTGCCGCCAGGCGCCCGGCTCCGGGTTGGCCGGCTCGGGTCGGGCGGGGCGAGGGGCGGCATGCCCCGCTCCGCCAGCCGGGCCGCGAACATCGTGGCCAGCATCCGGTGCCCGCGCTCGCTGGGGTGCAGCCGGTCCACCCCCCACATGCGCCGGTCGTAGATCTCCGGGCACGCCGCGAGGTCGACGTGGACGAGGTCGTAGCGGACCGCGAGCTGGCCCAGTGCCGCGTTGATCTCGTGGGCCCGGCGGGCCAGGGGCCGGCGGATCGAGGCGGGGATCCGGAGCAGCAGCCCGGGGTCGGGCAGGCTCGCGGTGAGCACCACGGTCCCCGCGTGCTGCAGCGCGGCGACGATGTTCTCCAGGTCGGCGGCGATCGCCCCCGGGTCGAACTTCCCGCGCAGCGTGTCGTTGACCCCGACCAGCACCGAGGCGAGAGCCGGGCGCACGGAGAGCGCCCGGGGCAGCTGCTGGCTGGCCACGTCCCGGACCAGGGCACCGCTGCGGGCCAGGTTGCACAGCTCCACCTGATCCGGGGGGGCCAGCGAGCCGGCCAGCAGGGCCGCCCAGCCGCGCCAGCCACCCTGCGGCATCTGGTCCCCGATCCCCAGCGTGACCGAATCACCCAGGGCCGCGAAGCGCACCACCGGACCCCGCTCCCCCGTCTGGGGGCCCGCCTCCGGCGCGGTGGTCACCACGGCCGGCCGCCCCGGCCCCGGGCCCCGGCCCCCGCCGCGGACCCGGCCCCCGCAGGCCCGGCCCCCGCAGGCCCGGCCCTGGCCGTCCCGGCCACCTCGTCCCGCGCGGCCAGCCCGTGCGCGTGCAGGAAGCCGCGCACCGCAGCCGGCCAGCCGAACCGCTCGGCCTGCTCGCGGGCCAGCCGGCGCCGCCCCGTCACGTCCCGTTCCAGCAGGCGCTGGACGGCATCGGCGCACGCCGCATCATCGTTCTCCGTGGTCACCCCGGCCGGCCCCACGATCGCGGGCAGGGCACTGTGGCGGCTGACCACGGCAGGCGTCCCGCTGGCCAGCGCCTCGAGGGCAGACAGCCCGAACGTCTCGACCGGCCCGGGCGCGATCACCACGTCGGCGGTGGCGAGGAGCCGGGCCAGCACCCCGCGGTCGGATACGTGCCGCAGGAAGCGGACGGGCAGGCCCCGGGCCCGGGCCTGCAGCGCCCGGCGCTGCGGCCCGTCTCCCGCCACGACGAGCACCGCGGGCACGCCGCGGCGGCGCAACTCGGCCAGCGCACCGACGGCCCGCTGCGGGCGCTTTTCCGGGGACAGCCGGCTGCAGTGCACCAGCAGGGCCTGGCCGCCCGGGGCCAGCCGGGAGCGCAGGTCCTCGTCGCGGCGCCGCGGGTGGAAGCCGTCCAGGTCCACGCCGAGCGGCACCTGGAGCAGGTTCGCCGCGCCCGCCCGGCGGAACTCGGCGGCCGCCCACGCGGTGGTGCAGACCACCACGTCGTACGAGGCGGCGGTGCTCCGGTTGAACCGGTCGGCGAGCCGGGCCGCGGGCACCCCGGGCGGGCTGAACATCGTCATCAGCCCGGCCAGGCTGTCGTGCGACACCATCATGGAGCGGACCCCGCTGGCCCGGGCCCAGGCTCCGGTCCAGCGCAGCGTGGTGCGGTCGGACACCTCGAGCCGGTCCGGTTCCAGCTGATCGAGCAGCCGCCGCAGCGACCGGCGGCCGAGGATGGCCCGGTAGCCGCCGGTGCCCGGCACCCGCCAGCCGGGCACGGTCACGACCAGGCCCTGCTCGGTGCGCTGCCGCCCCGGCCGGGACCCGGGGACGACGAGCAGCGGCTCGTGCCCGGCCGCCTGGTAGCCCGCGCCGAGCTCCTGCAGCGCGGTGCGCAGGCCGCCTGAGGCCGGGGCCACGTAGTTGGCGAGCCGCACGATCCTCACGCACCGATCCTGACGTCACCAGGCTCAGTAAGCTGTAACTCAGCGTGACAACTTCGCGAACAGTGGGCGGCATTACGCCCCGCGTTCAGCGGGCGGGAAGCGGGTCCCGCCAGCGGGCGGACGGCAGCGCGGCCAGCAGCGCCCGCGCCCAGTCGCGGTAGCCAGCCTGGCTGGGGTGGAAGTAGTCCGACGCGAACTTCCCGCTCCAGGGCGGCCGGAAATGCGTGGACACCTCGGCCACCAGGAGCCCCCGCGCCCGGGCCCGCTGGTGGATGGTCCGGTTGATCCGCGCCACGTAGGGCACGCTGAACCGGCCGAGGACACCCCACAGGCCGGCGGGCAGCGGCAGGTCCAGCACGACAGTCTGGCCGGGCAGCGCGGCCAGCAGCGCGCGCAGGTCGGCGAACAGCCGCGACGGCGCGGTGTACAGGATGTCGTTCACCCCGATCCCGCAGGTCACGAGGTCCGGGGCGGCGGGCAGCCGGGGCAGCTGGTACTGCAGGACGTCACGGATGAGCGCGCCGGAGGTGGACAGGTTCAGCACCCGCCACGGCTGCCCGGTCCGCTCCCGGAGTTCCGCCAGCACCTGGCCGACGTACCCGCTCTCCGGGCTGGGCGCGCCGAGACCCTGGGCGGTCGAGTCACCCAGCACGACCCAGAGCGGACCCGCCTCGGTGAGCACCCGGTAGTTGTGCAGCTGCCAGTGGCTGGCGAACGTGACGCAATCGCCGCGCATGGCCGCCACGCCGTCGGTCCACCGCCCGAACCAGCCGCCGCTCAGCCCGGACAGGTCCGCGGCCGGCGTCCTGGTCACGTAGGAGGCCATGTTGGCCACGATCTCGACGGGCGACCGGCGCACCCCGTCGCTGCTCCCCGGAAGCGCCTTCATCCAGGCGGGACGTGAAACCTCGGGTGTCCGGCGCATGCGTGCTCCCCGTCCCGGTCACCCGGCAGTGTGCTGGCTTAGAGGTTAACGACGATAGGCAGGCACATCGACGGCTGTCAAAGTCCCGGTGAACGGCCCATATCCACCGCGGCGGGCCGCATCCGGACGTCGACACCACCACGTTCGTCGATCATGCTGGATGCGGTATGCATCCTGACTGACGCTGGAGCGCCCCATGAGTCCTGCCCCCCGCACCGACGCCGCCGACCTGGTCGCCTCGATCGGCCGGCACTGGATCTGGCTGCTGTCCTTCGGCATCCTCACGCTGATCGCGGGGGTGGCCGCGGTGGCGTGGCCCGGCCCGACGGTCATCGCGGTCGCTGTGCTGTTCGGCATCCAACTGGTCGTGGTCGGCCTGTTCCAGTTCGTGGGTGCCTTCGGGGGCAGCGACGTGAGCGGCGGGGTCCGGGTGCTGAACGCGGTGCTGGGACTGCTCGCCTTCGTGGTCGGGCTGTACGCGATCCGCCACGTGCTGGTCTCGGTGGTGGCGCTGGCCCTGCTGCTGGGCATCTTCTGGGTGGTCAACGGCTTCGTGGAGATCTTCGGCGCGCTGACCCACCGGGACAGCCCGCACCGGGGCTGGACCGGCTTCATGGGCGTGCTCAGCATCGTGGCCGGGCTCGTCGTGCTGGCCTATCCGGGCATCTCGCTGGTGACGCTGGCCCTGGTGCTCGGGGTCTGGCTGATCATCTACGGGGTGATGGAGATCGGGATGGCGTTCCGGGTGCGGTCTGCTGCCGGCCGGGTCCGGCACACCGTGACCTCCCCCGCTGAGCACGCCGTCTGAGGCAGCCCGCACGGGCGCTCCGCCCGCCCATTAGGTTGGGCGCCGGGAGGGAGGGCCCGATGAGCAGCCTGCCCAGCGATATCACCGTCCCGGGACGGCCCGAGGTGCACGAGGTGTCCCCCGGCGTCTACGCCTACATCCAGCCCGACGGCACCTGGTGGATCAACAACACCGGCTTCCTGACCGGGCCGCAGGGGGTCATCAGCATCGACTCCTGCGCGACCCACCGCCGGACCCGTGCCTACCAGGCCGCGATCGCGGCCGTCACGCCCGCGCCGGTGCGCACCGTGGTCAACACCCACCACCACGGCGACCACACGTTCGGCAACTGCCTGTTCCCGGCCGCGGCGATCGTCGGCCACGAGAGCACGCGCGCCGAGGCTTACGCGTTCGGCCCGCCGCGCGAGCTGGGCATCTGGGACGGCCCGGACTGGGGCGAGCTCGTCCTCGACCCGCCGTTCGTCACGTTCACCGACGAGATCGCCGTGCACGCCGGGGATCTGCGCGCATCCGTGCGTTACGTCGGGACCCCCGCCCATACCACTAACGATTCGATCGTCTGGATCCCCCGGCATTCCGTGCTGTTCTGCGGCGACCTGATTTTCAACGGGGGCACGCCGTTCCTGCTGATGGGCTCGGTGACGGGGGCGGTCGAGGTGCTGGAGCAGGTCGTGGCGCCGCTCGGGGCACGGATCACGTTGCCGGGCCACGGGCCCGTGTTCGAGGGGACGGGGCCCCTCGAGGCGACGCTGGACTACCTCCGGTTCGTGCTCGACGTCGCGGCCCGCGCCCGGGCCGCGGGGATGACGCCGCTCGCGGCGGCCCGCGACACCGACCTGGGCCGGTTCGCCGGCTGGCCGGACCGCGAACGGATCGTCGGCAACCTGCACCGGGCCTGCGCCGAGCTCGCCGGAACCCCGCGCGGCGGGCCCATCGACGTGCCGGCCGCCCTGGCCGACATGGTGGCCTACAACGGCGGCACGCCGCTGACCTGCCGGGCGTAGCCCGCGGGGACGGCGCGTCCGGTGCTGGTTACGGCGGGCGGCCGCGATCGCCGGGCCGGCCCGCCTGCCGGGCGGCCGGTACACCGGGGCGGCACGCGTTCACAGCGTGACCCCGGGCCCGCGCGCAATTACGATGGGTAGGCGCACGATAGCGGCTGGGGGGGTTATGACCGCGATGAGCGCGATGCCCGCCGACCTGGCCGAGGCGGTGCGCAGCATGCCCTGCGAGGCCTGCCAGGCACCCCGGGGCGAGTGCTGCTCGTGCGACGGCACCCACCTGGCCCGCTGGGAACTGGCCGCGGCCTCGGCGCTGGTGTCGGAGCAGGAATATCACGCCGCGGCCGGCGCCGCCTGGCCCGCGCCGCCCGGGTTCCCGCCGGGCCTGGCCGTGGTGCCCGAACTGTCCGGCGTGGTGTGCGCGGCCGCTGGCCACCCGCTGCGGTGGGACACCGGCGTGCCGCCGCCGCGGTGGACGCACCTGGGCCTGCAGACCGGGACAGCCTGCGCCCGGCCCGGCCGTGCCCCGTCCGGCCCCCGGGGAACCGTGCCGCTACCACCGCCGTCACTGGTTACTGGGTATTCCGGCCGTGGCGGTGGCAGGCCGCGTCCCGGCCTGCCGGCGGTGCGCCCGCAAGCAGGCCCGCCGGGAGCGGAGGCGCTGGCCACCGGGCCGGTGGTTAACGTAGGCCTGTGATCCGCAATCATGTGCTGATTTCCGGTCGGGTCCAGGGCGTATGCTTCCGCGACGCCTGCCGGCGGCTGGCGCTCCAGCACGGGGTGAGCGGCTGGGTGCGCAACCTGCCCGACGGCCGCGTCGAGGCCGTCCTGGAAGGACCGCCCGACGGGGTCCACCGGCTGGTGGACTGGGCCCACCACGGCCCCGCCGCGGCCACCGTCACCGGCGTCACGGTGCGCGAGGAACGGCCCGAGGGGCTCAGCCACTTCGCGGTCAGGTAGCCGGCTGCCTGACCGGCGCCGCCGCGGTCCGCGGCCTGGCCAGTCCTCTTCGCGGGCCCTGCTCGCTAATCCTCCTCGTAGGGGATGCCGAGGGCCCGGACGACCTCGCCGATCGTGGCGAACTTCCGCCGGGCAGGCAGGCTGGCGATGGCGTCGGCGACCTCGTCGGGCGCCCCCTCGTGCTGGACGAACGCCGCCAGCGTGTCGCGGTCCGCGGGGAACTTGTGCGGGGGGAGCCAGCGGGCGATGTCGGCGCGGCGCTCCACGTCGGCCGGGGTCATCCCGCGCGGCGCGGCGGGCTCTTCCTCCCCGGGCAGTTCCGCTTCCAGGTGACCCGGGTCGAACGGCTCGGTCTCGCGCCACTCTTCCGTGCGGTCCGGCTGGCCCGACCGGCGGATGGTCTCGGTTTCCTCTTCCATCTCATCGTCGAGCCGCGGGCCGTGCTTGGAACTCTCGCGTTCCATGTGATGCCTTTCGTTGAGGGCCTGTGGTCCGGAATGGCCGCCCGGCCGGCGGGCTGGCGGGACGGCCAGCTCAGCCCGGCTGGGCTGGTCCCTGCCGCTCATCCGGGACGAAGGTCAGGTGGCCGTCCCCGACGTTCACGACGACCGTCTGGCCCGGGTTGATCTGGCCGTTCAGCAGCCGCCGCGACAGCTCGTTGTCCACCTCGCGCTGGATGACGCGGCGCATCGGCCGGGCGCCGAACTCGGGCTGGAAGCCGTGCTCGGCGATCCAGTCCACCGCGGCCGGGGTGAACTCCAGCGTCACGTTCTGGGCGTGCAGGCGGCGCCTGGTCTCCTGCAGCATGAGCTCGGTGATCTGCCGCAGCTGGGTCTCGTCGAGCTGGCGGAAGATGATGATCTCGTCGATCCGGTTCAGGAACTCCGGCCGGAACGACTCCCGGAGCCGCCGCATGAGCTGCTCCTGCAGGCTGTCCTGCTGGGCGGAGCCGGTGGCGGCCGAGCTCCCGGCGAAGCCGAGCGGGCCGGCCCGGCGGGCGATCAGGTCCGATCCGAGGTTGCTGGTCATGATCAGGACCGTGTTCTTGAAGTCCACGGTCCGGCCCTGGCCGTCGGTGAGCCGGCCATCGTCGAGCACCTGGAGCAGGATGTTGAACACGTCCGGGTGGGCCTTCTCGATCTCGTCGAGCAGGATCACCGAGTACGGCCGCCGCCGGACCGCCTCGGTGAGCTGCCCGGCTTCCTCGTAGCCGACGTAGCCGGGCGGGGCCCCGACCAGCCGGCTCACCGTGTGACGCTCCTGGAACTCGCTCATGTCCAGCCGGATCATCCGGCTGTCCTCCCCGAACAGCGCCTCGGCCAGCGCCCGGGCCAGCTCCGTCTTGCCCACCCCGGTGGGGCCGAGGAACAGGAAGCTGCCCACCGGCCGGTTCGGGTCACCCAGCCCGGCCCGCGACCGGCGGACCGCCTCGGCCACCGCCTCGACCCCCTCGTCCTGGCCGATGACCCGGTCGTGCAGGTGCTGTTCCAGCCGCAGCAGCCGGTCCTTCTCTTCCTCGGTGAGCTGGCGGACCGGGATGCCGGTGGCCCGCGACACCACCTCGGCGATGTCGTCCGCGGTGACCTCGGGTACCGCGGACGGGTCGCCACCCAGATCCCCGAGCTGCTGGCGGACCTGGCTGATCTGGTCCCGCAGCCGCGAAGCGTCCTCGTACTGCTCGTTGGCGATGGCCTGGTCCTTGTCCCGCTGCAGTTCCTCGGCCCGCCGCTCCAGCTCGCGCACATCCCGGCGGGGGGTGGTGATCCGCAGCCGGACCCGCGCGCCGGCCTGGTCGATGAGGTCGATCGCCTTGTCCGGCAGGAAGCGGTCGGTGATGTAGCGGTCGGACAGCTCGACCGCGGCCACCAGCGCCTCGTCGGTGTACCGCACCTGGTGGTGGGCTTCGTAGCGGTCGCGCAGCCCGCGCAGGATCGTGATCGTGTCGTCCGCGGTCGGCTCGGGCACCAGGATCGGCTGGAACCGCCGGGCCAGTGCCGCGTCCTTCTCGATGTTCTTGCGGTACTCGTCGAGCGTGGTGGCGCCGACGATGTGCAGCTCGCCCCGGGCGAGCGCGGGCTTGAGCATGTTGCCCGCGTCCATCCCGCCCTCGCTGCTGCCGCCCGCGCCGACCAGGGTGTGCAGCTCGTCGATGAAGATGATCAGGTCGTCCCGGTGATCCCGGATCTCGTCGATGATCCGCTTGACCCGCTCCTCGAAGTCACCCCGGTACCGGGTGCCGGCCACCACGCCGGACAGCTCGAGCTGCACGACCCGCTTACCCGACAGGGTCTGGGGGACGTCGTCGTCCACGATGCGCTGGGCCAGGCCCTCGACGATCGCGGTCTTGCCCACCCCGGCCTCGCCGATCAGGACCGGATTGTTCTTGCCCCGGCGCGACAGCACCTCGATGGTCTGCTCGATCTCGTCGTCGCGGCCGATGACCGGGTCGACCCGGCCTTCGCGGGCCATGGCGGTAAGGTCGCGGCCGAACTCGTCCAGCGTCGGCGTGGCCGACCGGCTGCCCGGGCCCCGGCCGCCGGGCGGGCCGCCCTGGCCGGCCAGGACCCGCTGCAGCGTCTCCGGGGTGACCCCGGCCGCGGACAGCAGCCGGCCCGCGCCGGACTCCGGGTTCGCGGCCAGCGCGAACAGGATGTGCTCCGGCCCGATGTACGTGGAGCCCACCGCGCGGGAGATCTGGTGCGCTTCGAGCAGCGCGCGCTTGGCCCCCGGCGTTAGCTGCGGCGGCTCGGCCGCGGGCTGGGCCTGCGCTTCCTGGCTCTCGATCTGGCGGATGAGCTCGCCGGGATCGGCGCCCGCCCGGGTCAGCAGCTCGCGGGTGGGCTCCAGGTGGGCCGCGGCCCAGAGCAGCTGCTCGGTGTCCAGGTTCGCGCCGCCCCGTTCGGCCACGTGGGCCGCGGCCGCGCCGAGCAATTCACGGGCGGGCGCGCTCATCAGCCGGGTGATGTTGACCCGGTTCCCGGCCTGACGCCGGCCGCCTGCGCCGTAGATGCGCGCGAGGAAGTCATCGAAGGGACTGGACCCGAAGTCTTCCGGCCCGTAGAAACCGCTGGTCATCGCGACATCTCCTGCTTTTCTGACGGTATGTGCCGGGACGGCACTGACGTCCCTACCCGGGATCAGTGTCGTGACCCGTGCCAGGCAGCGGACCGTCAGACTGGCTAGGACTGCGGGAGACGGTAGGCGACATGCGGGCGGAGGGGGTGGCCGGCTTCGACGCCCGGGTGGTCGAACCTCGAGTGCAGGGTCATCCCCAGCCGCCGCATCACCGCCTGCGATGGCTCGTTCAGGACCGCGGTCATGGACCAGATCTCCGCCAGTCCCGCTCCGCGCAGCGCCACGCCGACCGCGGCCGCGGCGGCCTCGGTGGCGTAGCCGTGGTGCCAGGCGTGGCGGGCCAGCCGCCAGCCCACCTCCATGCCGCCGGCCCCCGGGACGCCGGGCGGCATCGGGTTCAGGCCGGTGAACCCGATGAACTCGCCCGTGCTGGCGACCTCGAGTGCCCACTGCCCGAACCCCTGCCGCCGGAAGCGGTCCTCGATGCGGTTGCACCAGCGCGTCACTGGCCGCGCGGTAGAGGGGAGCCGGGAAGTACCGCATCACCTCGGGATCGGCGTTCATGGCCGCGAACGGCTCGCGGTCGTCCTCACGCCAGCGCCGCATGAGCAGGCGCTGCGTGCGGATGACATCGAACCGGCGTGCCACCGGGTCAGCTTAGGCCGCGGGAGGCTGACCCGGTGGGCCTCCCCCGCGGGGCGGGGCGGCTCGTGAGCTCAGTCCACGGCATCCGGCGCGCGCATCCGCCAGGCGTCGGTCACCAGCTCCTCCAGCCGCCCGGCGTCCACTTCCGCGAGCCGCAGCATGACCAGCGGCCGGCCGTCGTAGCCGGGCGCGGTGAAGAAGACCGCGGGCTCGCCCAGCAGGAGGGCCTGCTTCTCGGCCTCGTCCCCGACGTACAGCACCGCGATGTCCGACCGGATGACGCGGGGCCGGCCCGGGCGGCGTTCCGGGTAGGACCAGATGAACCCGTGGCCGCCTACGCGGAAGTCGAACCCGTCGCTCTCGATCTCCGCCACGCCGGGCAGGGCCAGGGCGAGGCGGCGGACATCATCCGCGTCGGCCATCGAGGTCCCTCCCGGAGCGAGCCACCCGCATGGCCACAGGCTAGACACCCTGGCCCGCCCGCCGGCCACGGGCCACCGGGTTCCGGCCGGCCACCTCGCGCCGGTCAGACCGTTAGGGAAAGGCTCAGGATGAGGTGGCCGCGGCCCGGTCGGCGAGGTGGCGTACCTCGCGGGCGATCTGCGGCCACAGCGGGGCGGGAAGGTCGTGCCCGACCCCGGGGAGGATCACCAGCCGGGCACCGTCGATGGCCTTCGCGGTGGCGCGGGCCGCGCCGACCCGCAGGATCGGGTCCCGGTCGCCGTGCAGGACGAGGACGGGCTTGTGCAGCTCCCGGAGCTTCGGGCCGTGCCAGGGGGCGCCGGCCTGGCGGCTCTGCGCCCTGGTGTCCCGCGGGCCGCTGTCGGCCTCCCGCTCGATCCACTCCCGCGCGGCGTCCTCGTCGAACGGGTAGGCCGGGGAGGCGACTTCCCGGGCGAGCATGAGCGAGAGCTGGATGTCGCCTTCCCGGCCCTCCGGGAACTTGGCCCGGGACAGCCTGGCCAGCAGGCCGAACCGCACGTACCGCCCGCCCCTGATGCCGACCGCGTCGCTGGGCATGGCCATGGCTGAGGTGACGCTCAGCACCCGGCCGGGGTGGCGCAGCGCGATGCGCTGCGCGATGATCCCGCCCAGCGAGGCGCCGAACACGTGCGCCCGCTCCCAGCCGAGCGCGTCCAGCACCGCGACCGCGTCGTCGGTCATGTCCTCGGCGGAGTAGGCGCCCCGCCTGCGGGCCAGCGCCGCGAACGGGTTGCTGCCCCCCGTGTCGGGCATCCGGGTCGACTGCCCCGCGTCCCGCTGGTCGTAGCGGGCCACCGCGAACCCCTGGTCGGCGAACGCCCGGCCCAGCCCGGCGGGCCACCAGAACCGGGACACGGCGAGGCCCATGACGAGCAGCAGCGGGTCACCCTCGGAGCCGGCCAGCCGGTCGTAGGCGATCTGCACCGCACCGTTGCGGGCGTACTGCGTCGGGGTCCACGTGCTGGCCCACGAGCCAGCTTCGGGTGCTCCGGTCATCTCTGCTCCTGGCCTCCTGGTCCGCCGGTCTCCCTGCGATCCGCGCCCGGACCAAAACTGCGATCAATGTTCGCTATAGCGGCAGCCTAACTTACTGAATACAGTGTTCGCAATGAAGGAGGAGCGGATCACCAGCGGCCCGATCCCGAGCATCTGGACCCGCCCGGAGCGCTCGGCCCGCGGGCCGTCGCCCTGCCGCAGCCGGGCGGAGCTCGCGTCGGCCGGGATCGGGCTGGCCGACGCCCGCGGGCTCGGCGCGGTCACCATGCGCTCGGCCGCGGCGGCCATCGGCACCGCGCCCGCCTCGCTCTACCGCTACGTGGCCACCCGGGACGAGCTCGTGGAGCTGATGGCCGACCAGGTCTACGGCGAGTTCTCCTACCAGCCCCCGTCCGGGCAGCCCGTGGCCGACCTGGTCGGGCTGGCCCGGCAGGCGCGGGCCGTCTATCACCGCCACCCGTGGCTGCTCGAGGTGCCGGCCACCGGGGACCTGCCCGGGCCGAACGCGGTCGCGTTCATCGAGCACGTCCTGGCCGCGCTGGCCGGGACCGGCCTGAGCGGGCCTGCCCGGCTGGAGACCGTCGGCCTGTTCTCCGGGGTGGTGCGGCTGTTCGCGCAGACCGAGATCGCCCAGCAGCGGGCCGGCCAGGACACCACCCAGTGGCAGGGCTCACTGGCCTCGTACCTGATGCAGATCGCCGCGGCCGGGCGGCATCCGCACCTGGCCGCCGCGCTGGCGGACCAGGGCGGCGGACAGGCGGATGCGGGGCCGCGGGAGTCCCTGTTCGAGCGGGCGATGACCCGCATCCTGACCGGCCTGCTCCCGCCCGCCCGGCCGCCGCCCGCCCGGCCGCCGTCTGCCGCACGGCGCTGACGGTTCCGCGCGAAGCACGCCCAGCGCGCGCCGCACGGCCACAGATCAGGGAGGCGGAGCAGGCCCGGCCGGAACCGGAAGGCCCGCGGCAGGCTGCGGGCGGGCCCGCAGCCTGGCCGAGTAGATCGAGTACCCGTCGATGTGCCGGGCGACCACCGTGGCGGCGACGGTGGCCAGGACCAGCGGGATCATGATCGAGAAGCCGCCGTGGGTGAGTTCCATGATCAGCGCCAGCCCGGCCAGCGGCGCCTGCATGGCCGCGCCCAGCATGGCCGCCGCGCCGACCAGGGCGTACACGCCGGACCCGGGCGGTCCGCGGTGACTGGGCGGCCTGCGGTGACTGGGCGGCCTGCGGTGACCGGGCGGCCTGCGGTGACCGGGCGGCCTGCGGTGACCGGGCGGCCTGCGGTGACCGGGCGGCCTGCGGTGACCGGGCGGCCTGCGGTGACCGGGCGGCCTGCGGTGACCGGGCGGCCTGCGGTGACCGGGCGGCCTGCGGTGACCGGGCGGCCTGCGGTGACCGGGCGGCCTGCGGTGACCGGGCGGCCTGCGGTGACCGGGCGGCCTGCGGTGACCGGGCGGCCTGCGGTGACCGGGCGGCCTGCGGTGACCGGGCGGCCTGCGGTGACCGGGCGGCCTGCGGTGACTGGGCGGCCTGCGGTGACTGGGCGGCCTGCGGTGACTGGGCGGCCCGCGGTGACGGCCCGGGGCGGGGCGAACGGCGGGGTGATGCCTGCGGCGAGGACCCGGTGGGGGCAGCGGGGTCGCTGGCCATCAGAGGAACGCTTCCTGCGGGATCGGGGGAAGCCCGCCAGCAGCCCGCCAGCGAGCCGGATAAGTTTCTGAAACAGAAGTATATGAAGTCCGGACAACGGCGGTTCCGCCTGGCTCCGCCGGCCCGGTAAGGCCCGGCCCAGGGCCGCTCCTTCCGCCAGATCACAAACCGGAGGCCAGGCGGGCGAGGATGCGGCCGGCGGGCTCGGCCGTGGCGTGCCGGTAGGCCGTGCCCGCCCACAGGTGCAGCCGCTCGACGTCGCCGGCGGCCGCCGCGGCCCGGCGCAGCGGGCTGGTCAGGTGGTGCAGGGCCGGGTACCCCGAGGGGGCCAGAGCGTCGTAACGGTCGGTGAACGTGTTGCGCAGGCCCCGGGCCGGCCGTCCGGTGAACGCGCGGGTGACGATGGTCTCGCGGGCCGGCCCGGCCAGCGCGGCCTGATGGGCCCGGGAAGCGCCGCTCTCGTCGGCGCGGAGCAGCACGGTGCCGACGACCGCGGCACCCGCCCCGGCATGGATCACCCGGGCGACGTCGCCGGGCTCGCCCAGGCCTCCCGCCGCCAGCACCGGCATCGCGGTCTCGGCCCGGACCTGGCCGATCAGCGTGACGAGCAGGACCGGCGGCGGGACGCGCTGCGGGGTCAGCGTGCCGGAGTGCGCCCCCGCCGCCGACGCCTGTACGACCAGCAGGTCGGCACCGGCCTCCGCGGCCGCGCGAGCCTCCTCCGCCGACGTCACGGTCAGCGCGACCAGTGACCCGGCCCGGCGCAGGGCCGCGATGACCGGCGGCGCCGGGAAGCCGAACGTGAAGCCGGCCACCGGGACCGGATCCTCGAGCAGCAGCGCTACCTTGGCGTCCCAGTGATCGTCGTCCTCGACCGGGTCATCGCCGGGCAGGTCCAGGCCGTAGCGGTCCGCCTCGGGCCGGATGGCCTCCGCGTAGCGGCGGTACGCACCCGGCTCAGCGGGCACCGGGTTGGGGGCGAACACATTGACCCCGAACGGCACCCCGGCCTCGCGCACCTCGGCGATCTGGCCGGCCAGGACCTCCGGTGTCTTGTACCCCGCGGCCAGGAAGCCGAGCCCGCCGGCCCGGGCCGCCGCGGTGACCAGGGCCGGGGTGGACGGCCCGCCGGCCATCGGCGCCGCTACCAGGGGGAGGCCGAGCCCCAGGCCCGCCAGTGGTGTGCTCATGCCACCAGTTCTAGCGCGCCCGGGCACCGGGTCGTACCCCTGGTCGCGGCGGTCCCTGGGCTAGCATCGTGGGTGGCTGGCGAGCGCGATCCCAGTCACCGGATCCGGGTGGCCGCATCGCCGGAGCACCTGGGCGAGACGGCAGATGTCAGCGAGCTCGCCGGGCAGGCGGCCTGCGCCGCCGGGCCTTCGACCGCATCGTGGACGTCAGCCCAGCGTTACCGCGACACGTTCCGGTACCGGGGGGCTGGGAGGTGATCGGGCAGGTGGCTGACGAGGAGACACGCAAGCCGTCCTCGGCGACCGGGACGGCGGCGCTGCGTGCGGGGTGGTCGCACGGGCACCGGGACGTATCTGGCGGCTGGCTGCGGCCGACGGTGTTCGGTGCGGTGGACGGGCTGGTCACGAACGCCTCCTTGATCGCCGGGCTCGGCGGCGGCCGGGTGTCCGCGCACACGATCGTGCTGACCGGGGTGGCCGCGCTGGTGGCCGGCGCGTTCTCGATGGGGACCGGCGAGTACATCTCGGTCACCAACCAGAACGAGCTGGTGCACGCTGAGGTCGCGCTGGAACAGAAGATGCTCACCCTGTTCCCCGTAGCCGAGCAGGAGGAGCTGGCTGGTTACTTCCGCGAGTACGGCGCGGACCCGGAGACCGCGGCCCGGATGGCCGCCGCAGTGTCGAAGGACCCGGGCACGGCGCTGCGCGTGCACACCCGGGAGGAACTCGGGGTGGACCCCAGCGAGCTGCCCTCCCCGTCCTGGCGGGCGTCGCGTCCTTGCTCGCGTTCTCGTTCGGCGCGCTGGTCCCGCTGCTGCCGTACCTGTTCGGCCTGCCCAGCCTGGCCGCCACGCTGGTGATCACGGCGGTGGCGCTGATGGCCGGCGGGATGGTGGTGGGCAAGCTCACCGGGCGGCCGGTGCTGCACTCGGGCGTGCGCCAGTTCCTGCTGGGCGCGTTGGCGATCGCGGTGACCTACGGCATCGGGAGCCTCTTCGGCGGCGGCGCCGTCTGACGGCCGCGGACGCGCCTGGCGAGTGGCCGGGCGCCAGGCGGATGCGCCTGGCGGGTGGCCGGGCCGGCAGGCGGATGCGCCTGGCGGGTGGCCGGGCGCCGGCAGGCGGACGCGCCGGACGGCCGCGCCCGAGGTCGGCATGGCTGCCACCCGCCGGAGGGGCCTGGCATAGGTTTGGGGCATGCCCACAGCGAAGCCCTCCGCCCAGCACACCCCCCATCCGGGGCCGACCGTCTTCGTCCTCTTCGGGGGCACCGGCGACCTGGCCAAGCGCCTGGTGCTGCCCGCGTTCTACCGCCTCGCCACCGAAGGGCTGCTGCCCAGGCAGTGGCTGCTGGTCGGGAACGGGCGCGGGAACGTCGCGCACGAGGACTTCCGCAAGCACATTCACGACGTGCTCACCGAGTTCGGCCCGAAGCCGGAGGCCGGCCCGTGGAAGTCGTTCGCCGAGCGGGTCCGGTTCGCGGGCGGGGGGTTCAGCTCGGACGATCCCGGCAGCCTGCTCGACGTGCTCGGGGAGGCCCGCGAGTCGCTGGGCGGCGACGCGCAGCTGGTCCACTACCTGGCGGTGCCCCCGGTCGCGTTCGCGGAGCTGACCAAGGGGTTCGGCCAGCACGGGCTGGCCCAAGGCGCGCGGGTCGTCTACGAGAAGCCGTTCGGCACCTCGCAGCAGTCCTTCCGGGAACTGGACCAGGTCGTCCACTCGGTGCTGAACGAGAGACAGGTCTACCGGATCGACCATTTCCTGGGCAAGGAGGCCACCCAGGACCTGCATGTGCTGCGTTTCGCCAACGAACTATTCGCCGCGATGTGGAACCGCAGGCACATCGAGGCGGTGCAGATCGATGTCCCCGAGAAGCTCGGCATCACCGACCGGGCAGGGTTCTACGACGCCACCGGGGCGGTGCTGGACATGCTGGTCACGCACCTGTTCCAGGTGGCCGCTGAGGTGGCCATGGAACCGCCCGCCAGCCTCGGGCCGGCCGACCTGCAGGCCGCCCGGGAAAAGGTGATCGGATGCTTCCAGCCGCTGGACCCGGCCGAGGTGGTGCTTGGCCAGTTCGACGGGTATCGCGACGTGCCGGGGGTGGCGGCCAACTCTGCCCGGGACACGTTCGTGGCGGCACGGCTGTGGATCGACAACGACCGCTGGCGCGGTGTCCCGTTCTACCTGCGCACGGGCAAGCGGCTGGCGGCCACGGAGCAGCAGGTCAGCCTGATCCTGCGTGAGCCTGCCGGACCGCTGGCCGGGCAGCTTCCGGCGAACAGCAACGTGCTGTCGTTCTCGCTCGCGGGCAGCGGTGAGATCGGCCTGTGCCTGATGGCCAAGAAGCCCGGTCCGGCGCTCGCCGTGGAGGTGGCGCAGGCCTCGATCCCGCTGGCAGGCCTGAAGGACGCGGACCCGCTGCCGCCCTACGTCCGGCTCATCCACGACGTACTGCTGGGCGACCGGTCGCTGTTCACCCGCCCGGACGGCCTGGCCTCGGTGTGGAAGGTGGCCGCGCGGCTGCTGGACAGCCCGCCCAAGGTCGCCCCGTACGCCCCGGGGTCGTGGGGCCCGGCCGAGGCCCGCGAGCTCATCGCGCCGGGACGCTGGCTCCTGGGGCAGTAACCGGCCTGGCGTGGCGGTACCAGGTGGTGACTCCTCGATCACCGGCCGCGCCCCGCTCTCCGTGTTCAGCGTCCGGGGAGGGGGCTTTCGAGGGTGAGCCAGCCGCCGGGGTGGGTGAGGTAGAGGGTGGCGTTGGGGTCGCCGGTGATGGTCCAGCCGAGGGTGTGGATGAAGTAGTGGTGGTGGATGTGGCAAAACAGGGCCATGTCCTGCAGGCGGGTGGCGCCGCCCAGACTCCAGGGGCGGATGTGGTGGGCGGTGGCCCAGGCAGCCAGGGCACCGCACTCGGTCCAGCGGCAGCC
Organism: uncultured Actinomycetes bacterium; assembly: GCA_963720645.1. Classification (GTDB taxonomy): domain Bacteria; phylum Actinomycetota; class Actinomycetes; order Streptosporangiales; family Streptosporangiaceae; genus RYN-230. The sequence continues at coordinate 324,360 of CAVRFX010000009.1, forward strand.
CTGGTCGCGGGCTTCCAGGGCGCGGCGCAGGCCGGGGGGTTCGGTGCGGGCGGTGCGGCCGACGTCGAGGGGCAGGCCGTCGTCCCAGCGGATCGCGCTGATCTGGGCGCCGCAGCACAGCGCCAGGACCTGGCGGGCGGTCAGCAGGGTGCCGTGACCTGTCCGGCCCGGCACCGCGCCGGGCGGCTGCCCCGCGCCGGGCGGCTGCCCCGCGCCGGCGGTCTGGGCGGCGGCCTGGGCCAGCGTCTCGTCTTTGACCAGCACCGTGATGTGCGGCGCGCTGCCGTGCCGCTGCGGTGCGGTCCCGCCGTCCAGCGCGGCCTGGCACGCGGCGACCAGCCCGTCCATCCGCCGCTGCGCCGCGGTCCGTGTGTCCAGCTGGCCGCCGGGCGGGCTGAACGCCTCCGCGGCGGTCCGGACAATCTCATAAGACACCGCATCCCCGCACGCCCCGGACAGCATCCCGGTGTCGTCCAGGGTCAGCCCGAAGGACAGGTGCCGCCTCTCCCACCGGCGCTTCTCCCGCTCCTCCGCCGCCCCGGGGTTCGCGCGGTAGGCCACCTCGGCGGCGAACTGCCCGAACCGGGCGGTGTCCAGCCCGGGCGCGTGCGCAAGTAACACCTCCTCCGCCTGGCCGGCCGCCTCACCCAGGCCGGTGGCCGCCCGGACGATGATGTGCGCCTGATCGAAGGAGATCTGGCCCGCGTTCAGGGCCTTCCCGGTGGCTTCCAGGCCGCGCAGCCCGCGGGCGGTGGCCACCACCGCCGCGGCACGCCCGGGGGCCAGGCCGCACTGCGTGCGCAGGAAGGCGGCGGCGGACGTGTGCCCGGCCTCAGCCGCCCCGCCGGTGGCGTCCAGGGTGGCGGTCAGCCGGGACAGCTGCCCCTGGGCCTGGCTGATGAACCTGGCCAGCTCGGTGATCTGGCCCATCAGCGAGGCCGCATCCAGCACGGTGGGATCGAGGCGGGCCAGCTCGGCCAGCGCCACGTCCCGGGCAGACTGCTCTGGTAAACACATATTCGAATCATCCCACCCGCCACCGACAAAACGGCGATGCCGAGGATGGCGAGCAGACGGCGGACGGGACAGCAGACGGCCGACGGGACAGCGGAAGCAGAGGAGCTGAGGTGGCGCCGGGCAGCAGGGCGGACGTTACTGGCGAAAGCAGCGGATTACGCGAGCCGGGCCAAGGGAATCGGGGAGGTGCCCGACGGGCTGGGTTCAGGCCCCGTGGCGGCCCAGGAAGGTCAGGGCGCCCGGCATGGTACGGCCCCAGAACGCTCCGTCGTGGCATCCCGGCATGATTCCGCCGGGTACCGGCAGGCCGGTGAGGGACGCCAGCCTGGCCCGGACCCGGACCGTCTCGGGCTGGAACGGGTCGTCCTGCCCGCAGGAGATCAGGGCGGGCACCCGCCGCAGGGCGCCCAGCCTCGCGAAGACGTCGTTGCGGGCGAAGTCCGCGGGGCTGTCGAACGCCGCGGCGTTGGCCGCGCGGGCATCGGGATAGCTTGCGAAGATGGCCGGGGACAGGGCCGCGACCGCGGCGACGCGGGGCACCCCGCCGGTTCCGTCTGCGGCGCTGAACCGCTCGGCCAGGAGCAGGGCGCCGTAGCCGCCCATGGACAGCCCGACGAGGCCGATCCGCCCGGTCCGCATCCCGGCCGCGGCCGCCCGGGGCAGGACCTCGTGCACGATCATGCCGACCGGGTCGTCCCCGTCCGCGTGCGCGTGCCAGTAGGTGCTCGCGCCGTCCACGCAGATGACCCCGAACCTGCTGACTCCCGCGCGGGTCATGGCCGGCGCCACCTGGCGGGCCATGCTGGCGCCGTCGCCCCCGGCCCCGTGCAGCGCGATGACCACGTCCAGCCCGGCCGGGACGCCCAGCCCCTGCCGGGCGCCCAGTCCCTGCGGGGCGCCCAGTCCCTGCGGGGCGCCCAGTCCCTGCGGGGCGCCCAGTCCCTGCGGGGCGCCCAGTCCCTGCGGGGCGGCCGTGCCGGGCGCGGCGGGCGGGAGCAGCGTCAGCATCTGCACCTCGCGGTGCCGGTAGGCCGAGTGGAACGTCACCAGATTCCGGGACGGCGCCGGCCCGGCGGGGGGCGGCAGGGGTGATCCGCAGGCGCCGGTCAGCCGGGCGAGCCGGTATTTACCGGGCAGCGTGCCGTCCTGGACGAGTTCATAACCCCCGGCGACGCAGCCGCCGGCCGCGAGGCCGAGTCCGCCGGCCAGCAGGGTTCGGCGGGACAGACGCGGCACGGGCTGCCTCCGGCAGGGCGGGTCAGGGTGGCAGGAAGCGTACCGCGATCCCGGTCTGGCCAGCGGCACGGTCTGGGCCGCTGGCCAGACCGGGAGTCAGCCAGCGCCCCGGCGGGCGCTGCGGACCTGGCGGCGCAGGTCACCGGTGCCGGGCACGAAGCCACGGCGGGTCAGCCACGCCGTGATCCAGTCCGGGGCCGGGTGGCCGGCCGGGACGACGTTGTAGATGTAGTTCAGTCCGCGCGCGGCGGCCTCGGCTTCCAGATGATCCACGATGAAGTCGCCGATGCCCTCGCCCCGGCGAGCGGGATCCACCCAGAACGTGATCTGGGCGTCACCCCATTCGGAATCCAGCCAGCCGTAACCGGCGACCTGCCCGTCGTCGCCGGTGACCTGCCACCATTCGTCGGCGACCGCGGCGCCGGGCGCGGGCGGGTCGAGGTCCACCGCGGCCAGCTCGTCCGGGCTGAGCAGCCGCTGCTTGGCCTCGTCCCAGCGCGGGTCGTCCTCCTTGGTCCAGTCCAGCGTCATCGTCGGGACCTCCTGGTCGGTCAGGCGGGCAGCTTCAGGTTGTAGACCCGCAGCGCGTTGCCCGCCAGGACCAGGCCAGCGGTCTCCTCGTCGGGGCACAGCGCGGCGACAGCCCGGGCGTTGACGGCGATACCGGGCACGCCGGGCCAGTCGGTGCCGAAGATCATCTTCTGGGTGAGCCGGTTCCAGTTGTACTGGGCGTAGTACTGCCGCAACCGGGACGGCGGCAGCCCGGACAGCTCGATCCAGACGCGGGAGTTGGACAGGGCCAGGAACGCGGCCGCGTCGTACCACCAGCCCCGGCCGCCGTGCGCGAGCACGACGTCGAGGCGGCGGAAGTCACGCAGCACCGGGTCGAGCAGCACCGGGTCGGCCAGCGCGTTGGTCGAGCCCGGGAACGAGCTGGTGCCGGAGTGCACCACGACCGGAATCCCCCTGGACTGGCAGATCTCGTACGCCGGGTACAGCGCCCGGTCGCTGACCGCGGCTCCCGCGTGCACCGGGTGGATCTTCAGCGCGACGGCGCCCAGCGCCAGCTGGCGCTCGAGCTCCTCGTCCACCGGGTAGTGCAGGTGCGGGTTGAGGTTAGCGATGATCTTGAGGCGGTCCGGGCTGTGCCGGGCCAGCGGCAGCAGGTCCTCGATCGGCTGGATGCCGGTGGCCTTGGGACTGTACTCGCACAGCAGCAGCGCGATATCGACGCCCTGCTCGGCCAGGTGCGCCGCGAACTCGGCCGGCACCAGGGTGCCCTCGGCGTCGTAGACCCGGTCCAGCACCCCGCGGTCGCCGAAGTCGTGCGCCCATTCCCGCCACGAGGGCTTGAGGGTGGGCAGCCGGGCCGGGTGCAGGTGCACGTCAACGAGCGGGCGTCCGTCGAGCATCAGCCGCTCTCCCCCGGGACCAGCAGCACGGTGGCGGCCATCCGGCGCAGCTCGACCCGGCGGATCTTCCCGGTGGCCGTGGTCGGGTAGCCCCCCACGAACACCACCTTGCGCGGCCGCTTGAACGACGGCAGCGCCTGGCGGCAGAACTCGACCAGCTCGTCCTCGGTGGCCGTCTGGCCCGGCTCCAGGATCACGTAGGCGACCGGTTTCTCCAGCCCTTCGGAGTCGGGTGCGGCGACCACCACGGCCTGGGCCACCGCGGGGTGGGCCAGCAGCTGGGCCTCGACCTCGGCCGGTGACACCCAGATGCCGCTGGCCTTGAGCATGTCGCTGGTCCGCCCGAGGCAGGTGTAGTAGCCGTCGGCGTCACGCACGTACGTGTCGCCGGTGCGCAGCCACTCGCCCTGGAAGACCTGGCGCGATGTGTCGTAGCGGGACCAGTACCCGGTGGCGGTGGAGTCACCGCGGACGAACAGCGTGCCCGGGGTGCCGGGCGGCACCTCGTGCCCGGTCTCGTCCAGCACGCGCAGGTCGTAGCCGGGGACGGCCATCCCGGTGGTGCCCGCCCGGACCTGGCCCGGGCGGTTGGACAGGAAGATGTGCAGCACCTCGGTCATGCCGATGCCGTCCAGGATGTCTGCCCCGAAGTGCGAGGTCCACCTGGTGTAGAGCGACGCGGGCAGCGCCTCGCCCGCCGACGCGGCCAGCCGCACCCCGGCCAGTGCGTCCGCCGGCAGGCCGGCCCGGAGCATGTTCGAGAAGAACGTCGGCCCGGCGAAGAACAGGGTCGCACCGTACTTCTGGGCCGCGTCGGCGATCAGGTCGGGCCGGGCCGGGCCGGGCACCAGGACCGCGGACGCGCCCGCCGACAGCGGGAACAGCAGCGAGTTGCCCAGGCCGTAAGCGAAGAACGCCTTGGCCGCGGACAGGCAGCGGTCGTCCCGGTGGATCCCGAGCACCTGGGTGCCGTACGTCTCGCACACCACCTGGATCGAGGCGTGCCGGTGCATGGCCGCCTTGGGCCGCCCCGTGGTGCCGGAGGTGTAAAGCCAGAACGCGGGCGAGTCGGCGGTGGTCGGGTACACCTCGTCGCCGGGCGGGCCCGCGGCCAGGTCGCTGAACAGGTGGACCGGTACGGGGCTGAGGGGTAGTGGCTCATCGGCCAGCATCGCGGTCAGCTCGGGTGCCGCGGCCGCGGCCGCGGCGGCGGCGGCGGTCTCCGCGAACTCCCGGGTCACGGCCAGGAACCGGGCCCGCGAATCGGCCAGCAGCTCGGCCACGCCGTCGGCTTTCAGCATCGTGGACACCGGCACCGGGATCGCACCCATCCGCATCGCGGCCAGGTACATCACCACGAACTGCGGGGTGTCCGCCATCAGCATCAGCACCCGCTGCTCGGGCTGCAGCCCGATTCTCCGCAACGACGCCGACATTCGGCGTACCTGGTCATGCAGCGCGGCGTAGCTCACGTCCCCGGCCGGCCGGCCAGCGCCGTGCGCGGCCCGTCCCCCGCCGCCAGCCGGCGGTCCAGCAGGTACTCACACGCGTTGAACAGCTGCGGCATCGCTGCTGCCCTCCGTTTTCTGGGTCGGGCGGTGACGTGGCGGTGTCAGCGAACCCGGGCCCCGTGACCTGGGACCCGTGTCCTGGACCCCCGCGATCGGGGACCCGGTGATCTAGGCGAGGTGGACGTAGTCGTAATCGAACGGCTGGCCGTTGATCCCGTTGCGCGGCGGGGCGATCCACGCGGCGATCTTGCCGCGCTCGTGGACCGGCTGCATGAGCGACCTGACGTGGGTCTTGTCCACGTCGGTGGGCAGCCACCGCCCCTTCTGCTCCGCCCACTCCTGCGCGGTCAGCAGCTCGCCGTCCGGGCTCACCTCCACGCTAGCGAACGCGCCGACCCGGCGGTTGAACGCCACGTGCGGCAGCTTGAGACGGTGCGGCAGGCCCGCGCCGTCGAGGATCCGGTTCCACCGGGTGAGGCCGCTCTGGCAGTCGGAGATGTACTCGCGGCGCAGGTCGGTGTTGAGGCCCACCAGCGCGGACACTTCGGTCTGGCCGATGCTGTGCTGGCCGTTCCCGGCGTCGGTGAGCGCGTCAACCAGGTAGGCGTCGTCGGTCAGCCGGTGATCGTCCTTGCGCCGTTCCTCCAGCCAGCGGCCCTTCAGGCCGGCGGTGTAGTAGTTGGCCACGTTCGTGGAGGTCTCGCCGCCGAACAGGTCGAGCGACACGCTGTAGTGGAAGTTGAGGTACTTCTGGATGACGTCCAGGCCGATCGCCCCGTAGGGCCCGGCGTCGTCGGTCTCGTGCTCCACCATCAGCTGCGCGGTCCGCTCCACCACCCGGTCGATGCCGGTGGTGCCGACCATCATGTGGTGGGCCTCTTCCTTGAGCATGAACTCACACGTCCGCGACAGCGGGTCGAACGCCGACTCCTTGAGCGTGCCCAGCTGGTACTTGCCGTCCCGGTCCGTGAAGTACGTGAACATGTAGAACGACAGCCAGTCCGGGGTCTCCTCGTTGAACGCCCCGAGGATGCGGGGCGACTCCTGGCTGCCGGAGTTGCGGTGCAGGAGCTCCTCGGCCTCCTCGCGGCCCTCCCGCCCGAAGTAGGCGTGCAGCAGGTAGACCATGGCCCACAGGTGCCGGCCCTCCTCCACGTTGACCTGGAACAGGTTGCGCAGGTCATAGAGGCTGGGGGCGGTGGCCCCGAGATTGCGCTGCTGCTCGACGGAGGCCGGCTCGGTGTCGCCCTGGATCACGATCAGCCGCTGCAGGTCCGCGCGGTACTCCCCGGGCACCTTCTGCCAGGCCGGGTCGCCCTTGTGCTGGCCGAACGCGATGTGCCGGTCGGAGTTCCGCTCGGCCAGGAAGATGCCCCACCGGTAGTCCTTCATCGGCACGTGCCCGAAGTGGGCCCAGCCCTCGCGGCCCACGTTGACCGCGGTGCGCAGGTAGACGTCGTGGGTGGGCAGGGTCGGGCCCATGGACTCCCACCAGTGCAGGAAGTTGGGCTGCCAGGACTCCAGTGCCCGCTGCAGGCGGCGGTCGTCGCGCAGATCGACGTTGTTGGGAATCTTCTCGGTGTAGTCCGGTGCCGAGGACATGAGGTTCAGACTCGCTTTCGGTCGAAGTCGGCGCGCTGCCCGGTGCCGTATTTGCGCAGCGCACCGTCGGGGCCTGAGGCGTTCGGGCGGTAGAAGATCCAGTTCTGCCAGGCGGTCAGCCGGCCGAAGATCTTGGTTTCCAGGGTCTCGGGGCCCGGGAAGCGGTAGTTCGCCTCCAGCCCGGTCAGCGCGTCGGGGCTGAAGCTGGCCCGCTCCTCGATCGCGATGCGGACCTCCTCGTCCCAGTCGATGTCGTCGGGGGCGAACGTGACCAGGCCGAGCGCCTCGGCGTCCTGCGCCTCCAGCGCGTCACCCGCGCTCTTCTCGGCCGCGGCCAGCGCGTCGGGGTCACCCAGGAACCGGGTCTGCAGCCGGGTCAGGCCGTTGCTCATCGGCAGCGGGCCGAGGTTCACCGGCCCGACCGTGACCGTGGCCGGATTGGCGTCCGGGTCGACCTCCTCGAACACGCCGGACAGCATGTAGGAGCGGTCGGCGGCCAGCGCGAGCTCCAGCAGCGACCCCGCGAAGCAGCTGCCCGGCTCGATCAGGGCCAGCAGGCTGCGGCTGGTCACGTCGAGCCGCTTGAGGGTGCGCTTCAGGTAGAGCACGACCTCGGCCGCCAGCCAGTCGTCGTGGTGATCGGCCAGGAACTGGTCATACGCGAGCACCAGGGACGAGTCGCCCTCGGTGCGCAGCACCCAGGTGCCCAGCTCCAGCTCGTTGGTGCGCAGGTCCAGGATCAGGTCATCCAGTTCCCGGGTTACGGCCAGGGTCCAGAACCCGGCGCCCTGCTCGTGCAGCCCGGCCAGGCCGGACGGGGGCCCGCTGCCCGGCCCGGTCACGGTGATCTCGGCCACCCCCCGCGCCTGGTCCAGCCGGGCCCGCACATGGTCATAGGTGATCTCCTCGCCGGTCCGGGTCCTGGCCAGCGGGGTCAGCTCGATGCCCGCCGCGCCGCCGGGGCGGCCGGACCGGGCGGCCAGTTCCTCCGCCCGCTGCCGGACGACCCCGTCCCACTGGGCCCGGGGCACGGCCTCGTCCACGAGCCGCCAGGCCACGGCCTTCTTACCGCCCAGGCCCTCGGACTTGGTCGAGAAGTAGTCCGCACGGTCGCGGCGCACGTGCCGCTTGTCCACCACCCGGGTCAGCCCGCCGGTCCCGGGCAGCACCCCGAGCAGCGGCAGTTCCGGCAGCGACACCGCGGACGAGCGGTCGTCGATGAGCATGATGTGCTCGCAGGCCAGGGCCAGCTCGTACCCCCCGCCGGATGCGGTCCCGTTCAGCGCGGCCAGGTACACCTGACCCGAGTAGGCACTGGCGTCCTCGATACCGTTGCGGGTTTCGTTAGTGAACTTGCAGAAGTTGACCTTCCAGGGATGGGGCGACGCGGCCAGCATCCGGATGTTGGCCCCCGCGCAGAAGATCTTTTCCTTGCCGCTGGTCAGCACGACCGCGCGGACCTCGGGATGCTCGAAGCGGAGCCGCTGGACCGCGTCGTACAGCTCGATGTCCACGCCCAGGTCGTAGGAGTTCATCTTGAGCTCGTAGCCGGGCACCAGCCCACCCTGCTCGTCCACGTCCATGGTCAGCGTGGCTACCGGGCCGTCGCAGGCCAGCCGCCAGTGCCGGTACTGCCCGGGGTGCGTGCGGAAGTCCACTCTGGCCTCGCCGGTCATGATCATCCTTCCGCTGGGCCGCAGGTAACGTCTATGTTCTACGCTGGACGGTAAATACGTCAATTATTCGTAGCATATTTCTGCCGGCTCACCCGGTGACCGGCAGCAGCAGGGCCGAGGCCGCCAGGTCGATCCGGTACCGGGTGGGCACCAGATCCCGCGCAGGCGCCTCGACCTGGCCGGTGCCCGGGTTTCGCGTCTTCATCGCGATCTCCCGTCCGCGGTGAGGGGCTGGCTCAGCCGGGGTCGTTGAGCCGCTTCCATTCCAGCCGGGCGTCGCCAGACCAGTGCTGGTGCCGGTCGGCGAACAGCCGGGCGGCGGCCAGCCCGCTCCAGCGGGCCGGCAGCAGTTCCCGGGGCAGCGCCGGGTTGACCGACGGGAAGCGCCGCCAGGCGTGGACCAGCTCCACCTGCCGGGCCAGCACGTCACCGGCCGCCGGGTCGCGGAACTCCTCGATGAACTGCTCGTACTGCTGCTCGACCGCGGCCAGGTCCCACGCGGCCGCCACCATCACCCGGACGTCGCCGAGGCCGGACCGGGTGGCCACGAACACGTGGGCGTCCCCGTCCAGGCCAGCCGCCCGGAGCACCCCGACGGCCTCGGCCTCGCGGTCCGGGTGCGGGCTGATCCACAGCCCTGCGCCCAGGGACCCGAACCCGGCCCAGCTCGAGCCGGCTGCGCACCACGTGCCGGGCCCGGCGGTCGCTGTCCGCGACCCGCGCGTACACCAGCAGCCAGCGGCCGTCCCAGTCCTCGGCCGGCCCGGTGAACGAGTAGATGCGCTGCGCGCCGTCGGTCAGCAGCCGCCGCGCGCTGCCGGTCAGCCGCCACCGGGTGCGGCGGCCCAGCTTCTCCGGCTCGAGCCAGCCCGCCGCGGCGGTGCGCATCAGCGCCTGCCGGGTGGCCTTTTCCTCGATGCCGAGGCGGCTGAAGGCGGCCAGGACCGCCGACGTCCAGGCCGTCCCGTCGGTGGTCAGCACGAACTCGCCGAGCAGCGTGAACAGCAGCCCGCGGGCGCTCGGGGCGCCGGCGGCGTGCCGCCGGGACAGCAGCGACGGCGCCGCCGTCTCCGACGATCTGCTGGCCGGCATGGACAACCTTCCGCGGGTAACGCCGGCGGCCGCGCCGCCGGGTCGTCCGATGCAGGCTATCAACGGGCCGGTCCCGGGCCCGCTGCGCTGGCCACGTCAGCGCGACCGCGGACGGGCCGGGCTACTTCCAGGCGAAGACGGGCTGCTCGAAGTGCGCCACCCTGGTCATGGTGCCGTGCAGGCCCGCCTGGCAGAACTGGTAGATGATCGCCGCCGTGGGCGCGTGCAGGTACCGCCCGAGCAGCGGCAGCTGGATGACGGGCGCCTCGGATTCCGGGATCCGCAGCAGCCGGGGCGCGACGTCGATGTCAGCCAGCGGGATGACGTGGATCTGGGCCACCTCGGACTCCGGGCCCTTCATCCCGGCGCTGACCTCGCCGCCCCACACCACCAGCGGGGTCATCAGGTATCCCGACCGGGTGACGTAGTCGTCCAGAGTGCCGAGCACCGCGTCCGGGCCGGCCTCGACGCCGGTCTCCTCGAGCAGTTCCCGCAGCGCCGCGGCCTGCGCGGACTCCCCCGGGTCGCGGCGGCCGCCGGGCAGCGCCCACTGGCCCGCGTGGTTGCGCAGGGTCGGCGACCGTCTGGTGATGAGCAGCGCGGGCACTTCCTGCTGGGTCACCACGCAGACGGCGACCGCGGAGGCCTTGAGGCCGTCGGCGGGCGCCTCGATGCGCCGGAAACGGCCCAGGTTCGCCGTGATCACGCCCCTGAGCTCCGCATCCATAGGCTGCACCATAACGTGCGGGTTCAGCTGCCCGGCTGCCGCGGCGAGGCGGCGGCCGCCGCTCCCCCCCGGGCCTTCAGAAGCGACACAGAAGCTAACGGGAACCTCCGCCCAGCCCGGCCTGCGATAGTGCTGGCCATGGGGATCAATGGGCAGGCGCCGGCGGCGGGCACGGTGGCCGCGGGCCGTCCGTCCGGTGGCTGATGCGCGGATCCGGCGTTCCGCATGTCCCGTGGCGGGCTCTGCCTGCCCGCTGGCTGGCCACCCGCTCGCTGCGCGGCCAGCTCATCAGCGGCCTGGTGGCGCTGCTCGCGCTGGCCTGCGCCGGCGTGGGGCTCGTCACCTACATCGTGATCAGCCACACGCTGCTCAACCAGCTGGATTACCAGCTCCAGGCGGCGGGCGGGCGGTACGCCTCCTGCATGGAGGCCCAGCACCACGAGGGGCCGCCGCTGCCCCAGGGGGCACAGGCCACCAACTGCAACAAGACCCCGGGGCTGAACGCCGGGACGTTCGGGGCCCGGGTGAAGGACGGGGTGGTGACCGATCAGGGCATCATCGACGGCCAGAGCCACCTGTCCGCCGCCGACGAGGCCACGCTGTCCCGGCTGCCCCCCGACGGCCGGTACTACACCGAGGACCTGGAGTCCCTGCACGGCGACTACCGGCTCACCGCGATCAGGGGGCTGGACGGTGACGTGCTCATCACCGGCCTCCCGCTCGCTCCCATGCAATCGACGCTGCACAAGGTCGAGATGGCCGAGCTGGCGGCGTTCCTCGCCGCCCTGGTCCTGGCCGGCCTGCTCGGCACGGGGTTCGTGCGGCTGTCGTTGCGGCCGTTGCGCCGGGTCGCGGCTACTGCCGCCCGGGTTACCCAGCTGCCGCTGGCCAGCGGCGAGGTCACGCTGCCTGACCGGGTGCCCGGCGCCAGCCCGCGCACCGAGGTCGGCCAGGTCGCGGTGGCGTTCAACCGGATGCTCGGGCACGTCGAATCGGCCCTGGGCCGCCGCGCGGCCAGCGAGGCCCGGCTGCGCCGCTTCGCCGCCGACGCCAGCCACGAACTGCGCACCCCGCTGGCCGCCATCCGCGGCTACGCCGAGCTCGCGCTGCGCCACCCCGGCCCGGTGCCGTCCGACATCGACCACGCGCTGCGCCGGGTGGAGTCAGAATCGGCGCGGATGAGCGTGCTGGTCAACGAGCTGCTGCTGCTCGCCCAGCTGGACGCGGGCCGCCCGCTGGCCCGCGAGCCGGTGGACCTGACCCGGCTGGCCATCGACGCCACCAGCGACGCCCGGGCCGCCTCAGCCGATCACCGCTGGCTGCTGGAGCTGCCCGGCGAGCCGGTCCTGGTCCGCGGGGATGAGCACCGGCTGCACCAGGTGCTGGCCAACCTGATGAGCAACGCAGCCAAGCACACCCCCCACGACACCGTGGTCACCGTCGCGCTGGCGGCCGGCCAGGCACCCGGCACCGTCGAGCTGACCGTCACCGACGACGGGCCAGGCATCCCGCCGGAACTGCAGCCTGCCCTGTTCGAGCGATTCGTCCGCGGGGACTCCTCGCGGTCGCGCGGAAGCGGCGGGGCCGCCAGCACCGGCCTCGGCCTGGCCATCGTGGACGCGGTCACCACCGCGCACGGCGGCCGGGTCCGGGTGGAGAGCAAGCCGGGCCGGACCCGGTTCGTCATCACGCTCCCCCGGCTCTACGCCTGACCGGCGGCTGGCGGCCAGGCCTGCTCCACCGAGCACCACCAGGTGCTGCGGCCGCCGACGGTGCCATGCTTCATCTCCGCCCCGTCGCGCGGGCACCGGGCGCCAGCGCGCCGGAACGGGATCACCTCGCCGGTGTGCACGCCACCCTGGGCAGCGGCCGACTTCAGCGTGGCCTGCAACGCCTGGTAGAGCCGGTCCACGTCGGCCAGGCTGAGGCGGCTGACCGGCGCGGCCGGGGAGATCCTGGCCTGCCAGAGCGCCTCGTCGGCCAGCAGGTTCCCGACCCCGGCGATCCGGGACTGATCGAGCAGCCGGGCCTTGACCGCGATGGCCCCCTTGCTGAGCAGGTGGCGGAACTGTTCCGCGGTGATCTGCTCGGCGTCCGGCCCGAGCGCGGTGACATCGGGGTTGAGCCGGACCCGGCCCAGCCGGCGCTTGTCGAACAGGGCCAGGCGGCCGCCATCGGCGAACTCGATCGTGAACCGGTCCCACTCGGGCTTGCGGGGCTGCGCGTCCCGCCGCCAGGGGTCACCGCCCTCGGCGGCGTCCCCGTCTGCTGCGGTGATCACGATGCGGCCGCTCATGCCGAGGTGAATGCCGAGGTCCGGGCCGGGCGCCGGGTCCCCGTTCACGCCCGAGGTCTCGGCCCAGATGGTCTTGCCGCGCCGCATCACGGCCGTGAGCTCGCGGCCCACCAGCGCGTCGCGCAGCTGGCCGGGCGTGTGCGGGCGGGTGACGTAGGTGTCCGCGTCGTCGACCCCCACGATGGTCCGGTGCAGCGCCCGGCCGGCGATGAGGCTGCGGGCGGTCTCGACCTCGGGAAGCTCCGGCATGACCCCGTTCTACCCGATCACCGCCCCCGCCCGCGCTCCCGGTCAGGCCTGGGCGGGCTGCTGCGGGAGGGTGGGCAGGTTCGGCAGCGGGCTGGCGCTGCTCAGCGGCGGCTGCCGGTACAGCCGGTCCACGTCGAGCTGCTGGGCCTCCTCCAGCACGGTGTCCTGCTGCTCCTGGGCCCGCTCGGCGGTCTGCTTGGCCAGCGCCGATGCGAGCGCCCCCAGCTGCCGCACCCCGGTGTCGTCAACGAGCACCCGGCTGGTGGTCAGGATCGCGATGCCTTCCACCCGGCGCTTCCCGCTCCCGGGCAGCGCCAGCGCCGCCCCCACCTTGGCCGCGTCGAACGGGTCGGTGGGGTGGGTGGTGAGCCGGGTGCGCTGCTCGATGGCCCACTTGTGGAACGTCATGACCTCCCCCTCCAGGGGCAGGCTGGTGATGTCGTCCGGGCCGAGGCCGAACCGCTTGCTCTTGCTGAAACAGCGGGAGTAGGAGGCCAGGGCGGCCGACCACAGCGCCTGCGGCACCACCGGATCGCGGTCTTCCTCGGGCTTGTCCAGCTCGCCGAGCAGCCCCTTGCAGCACTCCACGACGAACTGCAGATCCGAGACGATCGACGCCTGGTCGGCCAGCACCTGAGCGGACGGCAGGTCGAGAGCGACGGTCAGCATCGGTGGCTGCGGCGATGCGGGTTTCGTGTCGCTCATGTCTCCTCGTTCCGGTCGCGGCATCGTGGCGGTCTGCCCGCCGATCCTGGCACGCCCGGCAGCGGGGCCAGGTCTCACATAGTGACAATGTCGCGCTGGGCCGGCCCCGCCGCACCGGGCCCGGGCCGCCCGCGGCGCGGCGCGGCCTGGGCCCGGTGGTGGGCCGCGGGTGCCGCGGCGTGCGGCGGCGACGCCCGCGGGCCGCGCACGAACCCGAGCGCGACCGCGAAACCGGCCACCATCAGCAGGACCGTGCCGCACGACGCGGCGAACACCCGGTTGCGCAGCACGTCGGCGGGCACCAGGGCGCGCTTCCCCAGGCGGCGCTCGGCCAGCAGGAACACGGCCAGCAGGGCCACCCCGCCGGCCAGCAGGGCCAGGATGAGCGGGCTGGTGAACCCGTCGGCGTTGGCGAGGTCCAGCCCGATCAGGATCGCGATCGCCCCGGCCGACAGCAGGGCCACCCCCGGGTAGTCGAGGCCATGCTCCGCGGCACTCAGCCGGGCTCTCCGGGACCTGGCGGCGGGTGACGAGCATGGCGAACGCGGTCACCGGCAGGTTGACGAAGAACACCAGCCGCCAGGTCGCCACGTCGGTCAGCCAGCCGCCGAGCAGCGGCCCCACCGTGTTCCCGAGCCCGGCGACGCCGAGGATCAGCCCGCCGGCCAGCCCCTTCCTGGCCGCCGGGAGCAGGGAGTAGGTCAGCCCGAGGATGGCCGGCCACATCAGCGCGCCGCCCACCCCCATCAGCGCCCGGCAGGCGATGAGCAGCCCGACGTCCGGGACCACCCCGCACAGCAGGGAGAACAGGGCGAAGATCGACGCGCCGGTCATGAACATGCGCTTGCGGCCGAGCAGGTCGGCGAGCCGGCCCCCGGTGACGGCCGGCGCTACTGCGACGTGGGCCAGGTGTGCACGGGCTCGTTGGTGTGCATGTGCTCGATGTAGTGCTGGGTCATCTGCCGCAGCGCCTCCGCGCGGTCGGCGCCGGTCCGCTCGCTGATGTCCCGGGTCATGGCGATCTGCCAGTCGGCCCCGGTCCGGGCGGTCAGGCAGCGCTGCTCGATGATGCCGAGCAGGCGCCCGGCGGTGCCGGGATCGACGCCCCAGCGGGAGAGGCCCTCCCGGGCCAGCGGCAGCAGGCGGCGGAGCACCAGCTCGGCGACGGGCACCTCACCGAGCCCGGGCCAGTACAGCCGGGCATCCATGCCGTCCCGCGCGGCCTCGTGCAGGTTCTCGGCCGCGGTCGGGAACGACATCTGGGTCCAGATCGGCCGCTGCGTCTCAGCCAGGGCCCGGATGAGCCCGTAGTAGAACGCGGCGTTGGCCATGATGTCCGCGACCGACGGCAGGCCGGCAGGACGCGGTTCTCGATGCGCAGGTGGGGCTGGCCGTCAACGACGGCGTAGACAGGACGGTTCCACCGGTAGATGGTCCCGTTGTGCAGGCTCATCTCGGCCAGCTCCGGGGCCGCCCCGGCGTCCAGCACGGCCAGCGGGTCCTCGTCCTCGCAGAGCGGCAGCAGGGCCGGGAAGTACCGGATGTTCTCCTCGAACAGGTCGAACACGGACGTGATCCACCGTTCGCCGAACCACACCCGGGGGCGCACGCCCTGCTGTTTCAGCTCGTCCGGCCGGGTGTCGGTGGCCTGCTCGAACAGGGTGATCCGGGTCTCGGCCCACAGCTGCCGGCCGAACAGGAACGGGGAGTTGGCGGCCAGCGCGACCTGCACGCCCGCGATGGCCTGGGCCGCGTTCCAGTAGCTCGCGAACGTGTCCGGGCTGACCTGGACGTGCAGCTGCACGCTGGTGCACGCGGCCTCGGGGGTGATGCTGCCGGCGTGGGTGAGCAGGGGCTCGGGACCGTCGATCGCGATGCGCAGGTCCTCCCCGCGGGCCGCGAAGATCTGCTCGTTCAGGACCCGGTAGCGCGCGTTGGCCGACATCGCGTCCTCGTCCATGTCGTCCTCGGACAGCGTGGGCAGGATGCCGACCATGACCAGCCGGCTCCCGGTGCCGCGGGCCTTGGCGTCCGCGGCGTTGAGGCTGGCCCGGATCTCCTGCTCCAGGTCCGCGAGCGCGTGGCCCTCCAGCCGCCGGGGCGGCACGTTGATCTCGAGGTTGAACTGCCCGAGCTCGGTCGCCCAGGCGGGGTCGGCGATCGCGTCGAGAACGGCCGCGTTGCGCATCGACGGCGCCCCGCTGGAGTCCACCAGGTTCAGCTCGATCTCCACGCCCACCCGGGACGGGCTGGCCTCGAAGCGGCGCTCGCGAAGCATCCGGGCGAAGACATCCAGCGAGCGCTGCACCTTTTCCCGGTACTTGCGCCGGTCTTCACCACTGATCGTGATGGCCTTGATGTCGCGTCCCATGGGCCCCCCTCTCACCGAGATGGAGAGCACCTACCCCACGAGGCAGTGTCCTCACACGGTGCCCGCCGTCACCACACAGTGGCACGTCCGGTCAGGTGCCGCCACCATTCTTCCGGGCCATCCCGCAGTAGCCGATCACGCCGCTGGCCGCGCCGGGGTCAACCTCGTCCGCGGGCCACCACTGGCTGAGCGGGACCAGCCCCGGGCCGACCAGCTCCAGCCCGTCGAAGAACCGGGCCACCTGGTCCCGGGTGCGCAGCGTGAGGGACGCGGACGACCGCGCGTTGTAGCGCCGGGTCATCTCCGGTACCGCGTCGGCCTGGATGTCGCTGGCCCCGTGCCCGATGACCAGGTAACTGCCGGGCACGGTGGCGTCCATGTACCGGGCCACGATCCGGTACGGGCCGTCCTCATCGGGGATGAAGTGCAGCACGCCCATGAGCAGGACCGCGACCGGCTGGCTGAAATCCAGGGTCCGGGCCGCCCCGGTTAAAACGGCCGCCGTGTCCCGCAGGTCGGCCTCCAGGTAGTCGGTGGCGCCTTCCGGGCTGCTGGTCAGCAGCGCCCGGGCATGGCTGATCACGACCGGGTCGTTGTCCACGTACACGATCCGCGCGTCCGGCGTGGTGCGCTGCGCGATCTCGTGGGTGTTGTCGGCCGTCGGCAGCCCGGTCCCGATGTCCAGGAACTGGCGGATGCCGTGCCGGCCGGCCAGCAGGCGCACCGTGTCGACCAGCTGCCGCCGGGCGAGCCGGGCCAGCAGCGGCATGGTCGGCATCACCTCGATGACCTTCTCGGCGGCCTCCCGGTCGGCCTCGAAGTGGTCCTTGCCGCCCAGCCAGTAGTTCCAGATCCGGGCCGGATTGGCCACGCTGGTATCAAAAACGGGCCTGCCCGCCGGGGCGCCGGCGCTGCGCTGATCCTGGGACGCGGACACGACATGTCCTTTCCGTGCCTTATTCCCCCCGGTGCTGCGGCACAGCTTAGGCGGTCCGGCGCCCGATGGTCAGGGGCGGACCAGGCCTGCATCGTGGGCGAGCAGGCCGGCCTGGGTCCGGTTGGCGCAGCCCAGCTTGTCCAGGGTCCGCGACACGTAGCCCTTGACGGTGGCCTCGGACAGGTAGAGCCGCGCCGCGATCTGCGCGTTCGACAGGCCCTCGCCCAGGCCGGCCAGCACCTCGGCCTCCCGCTCGGTGAGCGTCGCCGCGAGCTGGCGGGCCCGGTCGCGGGTCTGCTGGCTGTCGGACGAGGCCGCGATCAGCCGCCGGGCGGCCGCCGGGGACAGCACCGTGTGCCCTTCCGCGGCCACCTGCACGAGCCCGATGAGATCCTCGGGCGGCGTGGACTTGACCAGGAACCCGGCCGCGCCGGCCCGCAGCGCGCGCAGCACGTACTGGTCAGCGTCGAAGGTGGTCAGCACGACCACGGCGGGCGCCGCGGCGAGCTCGCCGATCCGCTCGATCGCGGTCAGCCCGTCCATCCCCGGCATGCGCAGGTCCATGAGCACGACGTCGGGGCGGGTGCGGGCGACCGCCTCGACCCCGGCCGCCCCGTCGTGCGCCTCGGCGACGACCTCGATCGTGCCACCCGAGCCGAGGATCGTGCGCAGGTGCGCGCAGACCATCGGCTCGTCGTCGACGACCACGACCCGGATCACCGTCAGCCCACCGGCTCGGCCGTCGGGACGTAGGCGGGCAGCGTGGCTTCCAGGCAGAATCCCCCGTCCGGCTCGGGGCCGGCCCGCAACATCCCGTGCACCAGCTCGACCCGCTGCCGCAGGTTGGCGATGCCCAGGCCGGAACCCGTCCCGGCCAGGCCGGACAGGTCCGCGGCGGTGGGGGGCGAGGTGTTGCGGACCACGAGGCTCACCTGCGCGTCGCCGTACCGGACGTGCACCGTCACCCGCGCGCCGGGCGCGTGCTTGCGCACGTTGGTCAGGGCCTCCCGGACGATCCGGTACGCGGTCCGCCCGACCACCGGCGAGGCCAGGGCCGGGTCACCCTCCTCGGTCAGCTCGGCCGGGGTACCCACGCTGACCGACTCGGCGGCCAGCGCGGCCAGGCCGGCCACTGACGGCGTCTCGTCGCCGTCCGGGTGCGTGCGCAGGATCCCGACCAGGTCCCGCAGCTCGTCCAGGGCCTGGCAGCCGGTGACCCGCAGGTCCTCGGCCGCCTGCCGGGTCGCCTCGTCGGGGGCGGTCATCCGCAGCGCCCCGGCCTGCAGCACCATCAGGCTGACGCGATGCGTCACCACGTCGTGCATCTCACCGGCCAGCCGGGCCCGTTCCTCGGTCCGGGCCTGCTCGGCGAGCAGGTACCGCTCCCGCTCGGCCCGGTTGGCCCGCTCCCGCAGCGACTGCAGCAGCGCGGAGCGGGCCCCGAAGTACAGCGCCAGCAGCGGCCCCACCGCGGTGCGCAGCACCGCGACCGTGATGACCACGATCGACGGCTGCCACGGCCGGGCCACGATCACCGTCAGCAGGGCGACCGCGAGGAACGCGATCCGGCGGTCCCGCCCGTAGAAGAAGGGCCCGTAGGCGGCCAGGACCGTCGCGAACGGCGCCCACACGTTGTTAGGGTTGACCGGGGTCAGCGCGCCGGCGGGCCAGATCAGCAGCGTCACGGCCAGCGTGAACCCGCCGAGGACGGCGATCACCAGCAGCGGCGCGCGCCGCCGGGCCACCAGCGACAGGCAGGCGGCGGCCTGGAGGCCCAGCAGGACCCAGGCCAGCGTCCCGGGATGAGCCGGCCACCAGCTGACCCCGACCAGGGTCGTGGCCGTGTCAAGCAGCGCGAAGAAGACCGCGATCCCCACGTCGGTCGCGGTCCGGTGCCGGGACGGCCAGTGAAACCTGGCCGGCCAGCGGTACCAGGACGGGCAGTGTTCGTCGCTCACGCGTTTAACGCTACGTCAGCAGGGCCGCCGTGCCCCGGGCGCGCACACCTTCGGAGGGACAGGAACCGACGAAAGTCGTATGCGGCCCGGCCCGGCGCGACCTTCGGCGGCCCAGGATCCCCCGGCTCGCCCTGCCGCGCCGCACCCGGCCCGGCGTGTCATGGAGCCCATGACAGCAAACCAGAAAATCTCCGCAACGAAACCCCGTCTCGGCCGTTATGACATCGACCCGGACGGATCGTCCCTGGGGTTCCGGACCCGGCACCTGTTCGGGCTGGCCCCGGTCCGGGGCACGTTCCGCATCCGGGCCGGGACCGTCAACGTCAGCGAGCCGCTGGCAGCGTCGCGGATCCGGGTGGACATCGACGCGGCCAGCTTCCGCACCGGCAACCCGGCCCGCGACAGCAGTGTGCGGTCGGCCCGGTTCCTGGATGCGGGGCGGCACCCCGTGATGGTTTTCGTTGCGGAACAGATGGACGGGGACACGCTGGACGGTGCGCTGACCGTCTGCGGGACCACCCGGCCTGTCCGGCTGCCGGCCGAGGTGAGCGTGCTGGCGGACGGCTCATTCACGGCCCGCGCCGCGGTGCGGATCGACCGGACCGAGTTCGGGATCACGGCCTCCCCCGGGCTGGCCGGCCGCTACCTCGACGTGACCGCCGAGGTCCGGTGCGTGCGCCGTGGCTAGCGCCATCACCGTCCGGGGACTGACCCGCAGTTACGGCGCCGTGCAGGCCGTGCGCGGGGTCAGCTTCACGGTCGGCCGCGGGGAGATCTTCGCGCTGCTGGGGCCGAACGGCGCGGGGAAGACCACCACGCTGGAGATCCTGGAAGGCTTCCGCCGCCGCGACGGCGGGCAGGCCGAGGTGCTGGGCCTGGATCCCGGCCACCGGGCCACCGGCCGGGCGCTGCGGGAGCGGATCGGGCTGGTGCTGCAGGACATCGCGGTCGAGCCCTACCTGACGGTCCGCGAGACGATGGCCCGCAACGCGGGCTACTACCCGGCGCCCCGGGACGTCAGCGAGGTGATCGCGCTGGTCGGCCTGGCCGGGCGGGAGCGGACCAAGGTCAGGAGCCTCTCCGGCGGCCTGAAACGGCGGCTGGATCTCGGCCTGGGCCTGATCGGTGACCCGGAGCTGCTGTTCCTGGACGAGCCGACGACCGGATTCGACCCGGGCGCCCGGCGGGACGCGTGGCAGATCGTGCGCGGGCTGCGCGCCAGCGGGACCACGATCCTGCTCACCACGCACGCCATGGACGAGGCCCAGGCCCTGGCCGACCGGGTGGCGGTAATGTCCGGCGGCCGGATCGTGGCCGAGGGCACCCCCGCAGACCTGGGCGGCCGGGCCAGCGCCCGGACCCGGATCCGGTTCGCGCTCCCCGCCGGCTACCCGGGCCCAGACCTGCCAGCCGGCGCGGAACTGGCCGACGGCCTGGTCTCGGTGCAGACCAGCGCGCCGACGCAGGCGCTGCACCAGCTGACCGGCTGGGCGCTGGACCGCGGGCTGGCCCTGGACCGGCTCACCGTCGACCGGCCCAGCCTGGAAGACATTTATCTCGGGCTGACCGGGGCGGCGGTCCCGGAAGGCCTGCTGGAAAGGAGCACCCGATGACCGCGGTCATCCCCAGCCCCGGCAGCGTGATCTCGCGCTGGTGTGGCACCAGGTCCGTTACGAGCAGCTGTCGTTCTGGCGCAACCCGCAGAGCGCGTTCTTCACGTTCGTGTTCCCCGTCGTGATCATCACGCTGTTCGGCGCGATGTTCGGCGGCGCGGCCCGCAGCTCGTACTTCTACGGGCTCTCGGCCCTGCAGTACTACGTGCCGACGATCGCCGCGGTCTCGGTGCTGGGCTCGTGCTACAGCCAGCTCGCGATCGTGCTGTCCACCCGGCGGCAGAACGGGATGCTGAAACGGGTCCGGGCCACCCCGCTTCCGGCCTGGGCCTACTTCCTCGGGCTGCTGGCGCACTGCATCCTCGTCAGCGTCGTGGACGTGGCGCTCATCATCGGGGTGGGCCACCTGTTCGGCGTGCCGCTGCCCACCCGCTGGGCCGCGATCGGGGCCGCCCTGGTGCTGGGCGCGGCCAGTTTCTGCGCGCTGGGCGTCGCGGTGGCCTCGCTGATCCGCAACGCCGAGGCCGCCCCCGCCGTGGTGCAGCTCGTCCTGTTCCCGCTGGTGTTCATCTCGGGGACCTACCTCCCGATCCATTCCGCCCTGCTGAACCGCATCTCCGGATGGCTGCCGGTCCGGCCGTTCAATCAGGCCCTGCTCGGCCCGTTCGCGCAGCACGGCGGGGCCGACTGGAAGGACCTGGGGGTGCTCCTGGCCTGGGGCGCGGCCGGGGCGCTCATCGCGGTCCGGCGGTTCCGCTGGGATCCCCGGGCGGGCTGAGCGGTCAGAGGCCGCCGGGGAAGGTGATCGAGACCGGGGCGACGAGCGGTTTGCCCACCTGGAGCTGGATCTGCGCGTGCTTCTCCAGCGGGATGTCGCGGGGGTTACCCAGGTAGACCCGGCCGTTGTAGATCGCGGTGACCGGGCCGCGGGCCGGGCCCACCTGGGTCTTGCTCAGCGGCTGGCCCCAGATGTCGAAGAAGTCGCCCAGCGTGAACGTGCGGTGCACCGGGGACTCGATGTGGATGATCCCGTCGGCGGCGTGGGTGTGCAGCCAGTAGAAGCACGTGCCGGTGGCGATGAACGGGCCGGTCGGGGTGTTCTGGGCCTGGGCACCGGGGATGCCGACGCCGCGGGCACCTGGCGGGCGGCGCCGTTCACGAACACGGTCAGGTGGGCGTGGATGTGGAAGACGAGCTGCTCGCTGGTGTCGCAGCTGATCCCGTCCACGGGCTTGCCGGTGGCCACGGTGGCCGTGCCGGCCAGCGCGGGCGCCGAGGGGACCGGCACGCCCTCGGGTCCCTTGGGGCCGGGCGCCGGCGCCGGCTTCAGCGTGCCGAGCGTGCTGAGCGAGGCCAGCTTGAGTTCCGGCGTGCCCCGCGGCGCTGGGGGTCTTCCCGCTGCTGCTCGTCACGGCCAGCGTGATGGCCACGGCGGCGGCGATGACGACCACGGCCGCGCCGATGCCGGCCAGCCAGTTACGGCGCCGTTTACGGGCCGCTTCCTGGGCGCGCATCTCGGCGACCTTCGCCCGGGCCGCAGCCTCGGTTCGCCTTGCTCCGCGCCCCTGGCTCCGCTGGCCGGGTTCCCGCTGCCCCGGTTCGCGCCGCCCCGGCTGCCGCTGCCCTGGTTCCCGCGGCCTCTGTTCCCCGCCTGCTTGGGCACCTGACCTTCTCCCTTGAGCGATCCGCCCGTCGTGGTGACTGCAAGGTTATGGCGCGCGGGCGCCTCTCCCGTGGACGCGGGGAGCCCGCCGCCCTCAGGAGCCGCGGCCAGCCGTGCCGGGTCGCGGCCCGCGCCCCCACTATGTGGACACGGGCGGTGCGGGTGAAGCGTTCCGTTCCTGTGCCCGGTTAAGCAGGTATCAGCCCGGCGCCGAGAGCCTGGCCTCGGCCCTGGCCAGCTCGAAGAGCTCGACCGGGTTTCCGGAGGGGTCCTCGAGCAGGATCTGCCCGGCCACCCACTCCCGAGGACGATCTCGTTCCGGAAGCGTGCGCCCTGCTTCTGCAGCGATTCGACGAGGCGGTCCAGATCGCTGACGTGGCGGCGGAGACAAGCTGTCACCCGGTGACCACGCTAATACCGTCCACCCGGCCGGCCCCGCGGCCCCGGCAGGCCGCCCCCGTGCAGGCAGGCCGCGAGCGGGAGGACTACTCGGCGCGCAGGGCGGAGGCGGTGCGGATCCGGGCCGCCCAGCCCGCCGGGAGCAGCGCCCCGGCCACGGCGATCACCACTCCGGCCAGCGCCAGCACCACGAGTTCCGGTCCCCGGTACACGGACAGGTAACTGGCGGGCAGGCCCAGGTTCGCGGACGAGGCCATCACCGGCAGCACCGCGTGGTGCAGCGCGACCCCGGCAGGCAGCGCGATCAGGCCGGCCACCAGCCCGGTCCCGGCGACCCAGCAGACCACCATGGCGATGACCTGCCGCGGCGTCATCCCGACGGCCTTGAACACGCCCAGGTCGTGCACCCGGTCACGGGTGTGCAGCACGACCGTGTTCAGCACGCCCAGCCCGGCCACCAGGGCCAGCAGCACCGTGAGGGTGCCGATCAGGCCGAGCATCAGGCTTACCACGACGGAGTTCCTGGTGTTGAGGGACGTCGAGTACGACGGGCCGAGCCTGCTGCCGATGGACCGCGCATAGCTGGCCGGGGAGACGCCGGGGCGCAGCCCGACGTCGTACTGGCCCGGCGCGGTCAGGGCCGGCCGGCGTGCGCGTCCGCCAGGGTCTTCCAGTCGGTAATGACGGAAATCCCGCGGCTGCGCGCGTCGAAGTCCTCGCCGACGATCCGCAGCGGGATCGGCGTGCCGCCCAGCACGATCGTCACGGTGCCGCCGACGGCCTTGCCGGTCAGGGTGAGGAAGCCGGTGGACACGACCGCCTGGCCCGGGCCGGTGTACCAGTGCCCGCTGATGATCGGATAGCCGGTCCAGGCGGCCGGGCCGCGGAATGCGGTGAGCGGATGCTGCCCGGTCAGGCCGGCCACGCTGATCAGGTTGTCGGTCTCGGCCACGTAGCGGCGGGTGCCCGGCTGGGCGGCCAGCGCCGCCTGGACCGTCCGCTGCTGGGCGGCGCTGAACAGGAACGAGTTCGGTGCGCTCCGGTAGATCTGCACCGGCTCGGCGGCCGAGTGCGACAGGCCGCCCACCACCCGGTTCAGCGAGCTGCCCAGGCCGATCGCGAAGGTGACCGCGGCCGCCCCGAGGAGCACGGCGACCAGCGTGATCGCCGTGCGGGCCGGGCGGGCGAACGGGGCCGCCAGCCCGATCGTCACCGGCCGGGCAGCCGCAGCCGCCCCAGCAGCCGGTGCGCGGCGTAGCCGTGGCCCGCCCGGGGGGCCCGGCCCGCGGCGATGGCCTGCACCGCGCTGAGCCGGGACGCTCCCAGGGCCGGCAGCAGGGCCGCGATCGCGACCAGGCCGAGCATGGCCGCGGGCACGGCCACGTCCACCCAGACCGGGACGCTGAGCTGGCCCACGCCGTAGGCGTTCGCGGCCTGCCGCAGCAGCATCATGGCCAGCAGCTCGCCGGCCACCAGGCCGCCCAGCACGCCGGCCAGGGCAGGCACCGTGACCTGGGCCGTATAGGCCGCCACCACCTGCCCCGGGGTGAAGCCGATGCTCTTGAGGATCCCGATCCGGCGGTAGCCCGACACCACCGCGCCGCTGACCACGTTGGCCACGATCAGCACCGACATGATCAGGCCGACACCTGCGAACGCGACCAGGAACGGCACGAACGGCCCGATCTGCGACGTCTCCTGCTGCCGGACGGTCAGGTAGGACTGGACGGCGGTCACCGCGCCGGGCGGCAGCGCCGCGCCGACCGCGGCGGCATCCGCGCGGACGGCCGCCGCGGTGCCGGCGCTGCGGAAGCGGTACAGCATCTGGTCGCTGCCCGGCGTCCCGGGGTGCGCAGCCGGGCTATCTCGCCGGGCGCCACCCAGCCGTCCGCGGAGTTGGTGACCGAGGTGGCCTTCCCGACCACGGTCAGCACCGGGTGACCCGGGGCGCTGGTCACGGTGAGCCGGGCGCCGAGCGGGAGCCCGAACTGGATGCCGCTGGACGAGTTGACGGCCAGGACCATCTGGCCGGGCTGGTCCGCCCAGTGGCCGGACTGCAGGGTGAGGTCATCCACCCGGCCGCCCGGCGCGGACCGCCCGGCCAGGGTCATCGGCGGCATGGACCCGGCCGGCCCGGACTGGCCGGCCAGCTGCGCGGCCACGCTCACCGCCGCGAACGGGCCAGCCGCGGCCGTGACCTGCGGCAGCCTCCGGGTCGCGGCCATATCGGCCGGGGTGGCCCGGGCCGGGTCGATGATCATGGCCAGGTGGGCGCCACGCTGCACCGCGAACGAGTGGTCGAACGGGGCACTGGAGTCCACCACGAGCGCCAGGGCCAGCACGGCCGCCCCGGTGGACACCAGCAGCACCAGGGCGATGACGATGGTCTGCACCCGGCGGCGGGTCACCCCGCCGCGCACCGCCTGGCCGACCGGCCCGGCTCTCATCGCCGTGCCCCCGCCGGCGCGGCGGGCTGGCCGGCGACATCCCGCAGGACCCCCGATCCAGGGTGGTGCTAGCTCCCGCCGCGAGCCGGGATCCTGCGGGATGGGCGGCACGCCATGATTCCTCTAGCGTCAGACCCGGGACCAAGCACCGGAGGAGCGATGACGGAAGGCGGCGCAGGAGCCGGCCCCGCGGCCGGTTTCCAGGCGGGCCGCGGTCACCCGGGCGGCGTTGGCCTGGGCCGGGGTCCGCTGGCCCGGGCCCGGCTGACCCAGGTGCTAGCCAGGGCGGCCGGGCCGGTCGTCTCCACGCAGACCTGGCTGGCCGTCATTCACCTGATGGCCGGGGTGGTCACCGGCGTGCTGGGCTTCGACGTGATCGTGGCCCTGGCCCTGGTCGGCATCGGGACGCTGTGGCTGTTCCTGATCGGCCTCCCGGTGCTGGTGGCCGCGCTCTGGCTGAGCCTGCAGTTCGGCCGGGCCGAGCGGGCCAGGTTCCAGGTCATGCTGGGCGTGCACGTTCCGGCCGCACCGCTCCCGGTGAGCCCGGACCGGGGCCGGTGGCGGCGGATGTGGCGGCTGCTGACCGCGCGGGTGGCGTGGCGTCATGCCGGGTACGCGCTGATCCGGCTCCCGCTCAGTCTCGCGGAGATACTCATCGTCACCGCGCTCTGGTCGTTCGCCCTGGCCATGCTGGGGCTGCCGCTGTTCGGCTGGCTGCTGATCCGGCTGCAATGGCACGTGAACGCCGGCCTGCCGCACCCCGGGACCATGGCCCTGGCCGTGCTGCTGGGGCTGATCGTGCTGCCGGTCGCCCCGCGGGTGACCCTGGCCCTGGCGGCCGACACCGCGGTCGCCCGCTACCTGATCGGCCCGGGCAGCCAGGCGGACATGAGCGAGCGGATCGGTGAGCTCGAGAGCAGCCGGGCCCGGGCGGTGGGGTCGGCGGAGGCGGAGCGCCGCCGGATCGAGCGGGACCTGCACGACGGCGCCCAGCAGCGGCTGGTCTCCCTGGCCATGAACCTGGGCCGGGCCCGGGCCCGGTTCGCTGACGACCCGGAGGGGGCCCGGGTCATCCTCGACCAGGCCCACGCGGAGGCCAAGGAGGCCCTGGCCGAGCTGCGCAACCTGGTCCGGGGGGTGCACCCGCCGGTGCTCGCCGACCGGGGCCTGGACGCCGCGATCTCCGGCCTGGCCGCGCTGAGCCCGGTGCCGGTGACCGTGCGCGCCAGCCTGGCGGCCCGGCCGTCTGCCTCCGCCGAGGCCATCGCCTACTTCGTCGTGGCGGAGGCGCTGACCAACGTGGCCAAGCACGCCCGCGCGACCCGGGCCGAGGTGGTGGCCTCCCGGCACGGCGACGTGCTGCGGGTGGTGATCCGTGACGACGGCATCGGCGGCGCCGACCCGCAGGGACAGGGGCTGGCCGGCCTGGCCGACCGGCTCTCCGGGGTGGACGGGCGGCTGTCGGTGCGCAGCCCGGCCGGGGGCCCGACCGTGATCGAGGCGGAGCTGCCATGCGGGTCGTGATCGCCGAGGACTCGGTCCTGCTCCGCGAGGGCCTGACCCGGCTGCTCGCCGAGGCGGGGCACGAGGTGGCCGCGGCCGCCGGCGAGGCCGAGGAGTTCCTGCGGGCGGTGGCCACGTGCGAGCCGGACGTCGTGGTGGTGGACGTGCGGATGCCGCCGACCTTCACCGACGAGGGGCTGCGCGCCGCCCTGGTGGTCCGCCAGCGCTGGCCCGGCGTCGGCGTGCTGGTCCTGTCCCAGTACGTGGAGGAGCGCTACGCCACCGAACTGCTCTCCGACCGGCCGCACGGCGTCGGCTACCTGCTCAAGGACCGGGTGGCGGACCTGAGTCGAGTTCCTGGACGCGCTGGACCGGGTGGCCGCCGGCGGGAGTGCCCTGGACCCGGAGGTCGTCGCGCAGTTGCTGGCCCGCAGCCGTCATCCGCTGGCCGAGCTCACCGCCCGGGAGCGCGACGTGCTCGCGCTGATGGCCGAAGGCCGGTCCAACGCGGCCATCGCGGCCACCCTGGTCGTCAGCGAGGGCGCGGTGGCCAAGCACATCAACAGCATCTTCACCAAGCTGCGGCTGCCCCCCGCCGACTCCGATCACCGGCGGGTCCGCGCGGTCCTGCGCTACCTGGGAGCCGAGTAGCCATGCCATCTGCGCCGCCTATGACCCGTGCGCGCTGGGCGGTCCTCGCCGCCGGGCTCCCGGTGGCGGCGGCCCTCATCGCGTTCGGGGTGCACGCCTGGGTCAACGGGGCCGTTGTCTACCTGGCCAGCACCAACCAGGTCGGCTACCAGGTCCGGTTCAGCGTGCCCGCCGTCGCCGGGCAGGCCCGGGTGACCAGCAGCAACGCTGACCTCACGGTGCGGCCCGGGCCCGGCCGCCGGATCGTGGTCCGCGGCCGCCTCAGCGGCAGCTTCGCCCGCCCGGCCTTCAGCTACCGCTCCAGCGCGGCCGGGCTGGCCCTTGATCCGCGGTGCCGGGTGCCCGCCGGGGCCTGCTCGCTCGACCTCAGCGTCACCGTGCCGGCCGGACTCCCGGTGAGCGCCAGCGACGCGTTCGGCGAACTGCGCGCCAGCGGACTGCGCGGCACGATCGCGCTGTCGGACAACAGCGGGGACCTGACCGCGTCCCGGCTGACCGGGAACGTCCACCTGGCCGACATCTACGGCGCCCTTACCGCCTCCGGCCTGGCCGGGAACATCCAGCTGGACAACAGCTCCGGCGACATCACGACGTCCGGGATCACGGGCGACACCCGGCTGCAGGACAGCTTCGGGAACATCTCGGTGACGGGGGTGGCCGCGGCCGACGTGGTGGCCCGCAATAACTCCGGCGACATCTCGCTGACGTTCACCACGGTCCCGAAGCAAGTGACCGTCACCGACAGCTTCGGCAACATCACCCTGGTGCTGCCGCCCGGGCCGGCGACCTACCGGGTGCAGACGCGCGATTCGTTCGGTACCACGACCGTATCCGTGCCGCAGTCACCGTCAGCCCCCAACGCGATCACGGCCAGTAACAACTCAGGGGACATCACCATCGTTACCGGTTCGCGGCCCGGACGGCCCGCCGCGCCGGGCCAACCGGGCCGCCCGGGTCCTGAGCGGATCCCGGGGTGCCGGGCGGATCCCGGGATGCCGGGCGGGTTCCGGTCCTGGGCGGACTCCCGGTCAGGGGATGGTGACGTCGCGGGTGGCCTGGACCGCCCGCTTCACCATCCGCGCGTACACGTACGTGCCGGGGATTTCGGGATGGATATGGTCCGGCCAGAGCACGTTCATCCGGTTCTTGATCGTGTCGTACCAGTCCGCTGGCGTCACATTCGGGTGCTGCTGGATAAAAGCCGCCTCCGTCGCGTTGACCTGCTTACTCCACGCATCCGGAACATAGGTGTTGATAAGGACGAGCTTGCGGTCCGGGCCGAGTATCCTCATCACCTCATTGAGCTGCCGGGTGGTGACGATGTAATTGGTGCCAAGGCCGATCACCACGACCGGCCGCAGCCGGCCCGTGTCCGCGAGCCTGCGCAGGATGGCCAGGCCCGCCGGCATCTGCCGGTCGGGCTTGGCGTCGATGTAGATCCCCGGCATGGCTGCCGCGAGAGCCATGGCGCTGGCCGCCATGACCGAGTCGCCGATGGCCGTGACCTGCCGGCCCGTGACCCGGGCGGGGGTGGCGGACGGCGTGGGCGTGCCCAGGGCCAGGCTGCTGGCCCCGGGAGCACCCGTGCCGGGAGTAGCGGTGCCGGAGGACGGCGCCGAAGGCGACGTGTGTGCCTGAGTAGCCGCGCTGACCCGCTCCCCCTCGGAGATCTGCCGTTCCATCCCGGCAGGCGCCGCAGCCTGATGCAGCAGGCCGCACCCGCCGGTGGTCCCCGCGGCCAGGAGGGCGACGGCGCACCATCCGAGCCGTGACCGTTTCCGCAGCCGCTTTCCGGGCTGAGCCGCGACGGCCGTTTTCTTAACCGATAGCCCGGTTTTCCTGATTACGCCAGCGGCCCCGGCCGCACGTTTCGTGATCAATTTCCTGCCCCCCGTTCACTGACTCTTTTTCGCCGCACGGAGGTGATCGCAAACGCCGTGTCCGTGAATAGGGCGGAAGGCGCGGTTGGGCGTTCTCGGCGTGGCCGGGCCGGGCGGGCCGGGCGGCGTGCCCCCGGGGGGAGACCGCAGAGCACCGGCCCGGGCGGGCGGCACAGGCCGCTGGAGGGAGACCGCAGGCCACCCGGCCGGGAGGGCAGGCAGCAGGCGCGGCGCGACGTTAGGACGCGGGCGGGGCGGGAAGCAGGGATGGCCCTGGCGGACGCGGGCGGGGGTTACGCACCGGAAACTCGTATCGACTATGTACTTAATATCCGCGTTCCTACGCTCTGACCCGCCGCTGGACGGAAGCATAGGATGCCGGAGGCACAGGAACGCGTGGAGGCGTGGGTGAACGAGGAGTCGCCAGGGCATCACGCCGATCTGGCGGCCGGCTTCGCCGCAGGTTCATGGCTGGGGGGATACCGGCTCGAAGAGCAGGTCGGCGCGGGCGGGATGGCCGTCGTCTTCCGCGCGCGCGACGAGCGCCTGGACCGGCTGGTCGCGCTGAAGATCATGACGCCGGTCATGGGCTCCGATGAGATGTTCCGCCAGCGCTTCATCCGGGAGTCCCGGGCGGCCGCCGCCGTGGATGATCCGCACATCATCCCGGTTTACGAGGCCGGCGAGGTCGGTCACGTACTGTTCATCGCGATGCGCTTCGTGCGGGGCGGCGACGTACGGTCGCTGCTGCGCCGTGAGGGCCCGCTGCCACCGGAGCGGGTCGCCTCGATCATTTCCCCGGTGGCGTCGGCCCTGGACGCCGCGCACACGGCCGGCCTGGTGCACCGGGACGTCAAGCCCGCGAACATCCTGCTGGACCGGCGGCCCGGGCGGCCCGACCACGTCTACCTGTCGGACTTCGGGCTGAGCAAGAGCGCGGAGGTGTCACTGGGGCTTACCGCGGCCGGGCAGTTCCTCGGCACGCCGGACTACACCGCGCCCGAGCAGATCGAGGGCCTGCCGGTTGACGGGCGGACGGACCAGTACGCGCTGGCCTGCGCGGTGTTCGAGTTGCTGACCGGCCAGGCGCCATTTCACCGCAGCGAGAGTTTCGCGGCCATCTGGGCTCACCTGAACAAGCCGCCGCCGTCGCTGGCGGAACGGCGCCCGGAACTGCCCCCCGCGGCGGACCTCGTGATGGCCAGGGCGCTGGCCAAGGCCCAGGCCGATCGCTACCAGACGTGCTGGGAGTTCGCCGACGCGTTGCGTGACGCGCTCGGCCTGCCGCCTTATCACCTCGGTTCCGCCTCCGAGCCAGGCCTGTCCAGGGCCGGGAGCAGCCCTTCCCTGGAGGCACCACGCGGCTCCGGGCCGTCGCCGGCTTCGGTTGTGTCCCCGCCGCCTGCCCCCGCTGGTAGCGGTGGTGCTGATCGGGGTGCCGGCCCGCAGGGTCCGCCTCCCGGGGAAGACACGGAGGCCAGCGAGGTCTACGCGGCCCGCTCACCGGCCGCGGGGCGGGACCAGGACCAGCCCGCGGAGGACCGCCAGGACAGTACCCCCGATGACCAGCCGACCGACCCCGGCCTTCAGGTGATCTCCGCGGCGGCGGCCAGCGTCCGGGAAGAGGCCCCCAGCCGGGCTCCGCTGGGCCCGCAGCCGAGCCCTCCAGCCCGCCCGGACAGCGGGGCGGCTGAGCCGGACAGCGCCTCAGCTGACCTGGACGCCAGCGCGGGCGAGGTGGACAGCGCCCCGCCTGCCGCTCCGGCGGACCAGGACGGCGCCCCCAGCGCCCCGCCCGCCAGCCAGGCCAGCCCGGACAGCCTCCCGCCTGCCGCTCCGGCGGACCAGGACGGCACCTCCAGCGCCCCACCTGCCGACCAAGCCAACCTGGACAGCGGCCAGGCTGACCTGGAGGACGCCCCAGCCGCCGGCCCGGCGGGCCAGAACAGCACCCCCAGCGCCGCACCTGCCCGCCCAGCCGACCAGGACGGCACCCCCAGCGCCGCACCTGCCCGCCCAGCCGACCAGGACGGCACCCCCAGCCGCGGCCAGCCGCCCGGCCCGGCACACCAGAACGGCCGCCAGGCTGGCCCGGACAGCGCCCCGCCTGCCCGCCCGGCCGGGCCGCCACCGGCCACCCCGGCTCAGCAGCCCGCCACCCCGGCCAGCCGGATCAGCGCTCCCCCCAAGAGCCACCGGCCGTACCGCCTCGCACCCCGGCGGGCCAGGGCGACGCACCAGCCGGGCGGCCCCCCGCTGCATCAGCCGGGCAGGCGGGCACGCCAGCCGGCCCCGCGGTCGAGCAGCCGCCCGTCCCGCCCAGGCGGCCAGCGCCCCCGCGCAACTGGCCGGGTACCCCCCGCCCGCAGCCCAGCACCCACCGTCAGCGGCCGGGCACCCCACCCGGGCGGCCGGCCACCACACCTGAGCGGCCGGGGCGCCCGACCAGGCCTCCCGCCCCATTTGGGCGGCCGGCGCCCCCGCCCAAGTCGGCGAGTACCCCGGCCCGGCCGGCCAGCCGGGCCCGACGCGGGCGGCACCCGCGACATCGCAGTGCCGCCTATTTAGCGCTAATCGGAGCCGGCGTCCTGCTGGCCGCGGCGGCGGCGGTGATCCTGACCACGGTGGTGACCACCAAGTTCTTCGGTTCCTCCGACAACCACCCGCCGACGGCCCCCTCGGCGTTCACCCATCGGGTCTTCGGGCGCCCGCAGGCCGGGATCATGTCGTCCGTAGCGTTCAGCCCCGACGGCAAGACGCTGTCGGCAGGGGCGACCGGCGGCCCCAAGGCCAAGCGCGGGAGCCAGGCCGAGGGCACCACCTATCTGTGGGACGTGAAGACAGGGCAGCAGATCGGGGCGCTCTCCCCCGGCGGGGGAGCGGAGGCGTTCAGCCCCAACGGCTCGATCCTGGCCGCCGCCGGTGGTCCCGGCAACGACACCACGTACCTGTGGGGGGTGTCCACCCAGCGCACGATCGCCGTGCTGTCTGACCACCACGACTCGAGCGTCGAGGGGGTGGCGTTCAGCGCGAGCGGGAGGACGCTCGCGGTCAACGACGCCAACGGCACGGTTTACGTGTGGAGCCTGGGCCGCGGAGGCGAGGTGGCCGCGGGATACCATCCGGGGGTCCTGGCCCTCCCAGGGGGCGTGAAGTCCGACGCCATCGCGTTCAGCCGGCGGGGTACGACCCTCGCCATGGGCGGCGCCAACGGCCAGGTCTACCTGTGGAGCGAGGCGGCCGGCACCGTGACCCGCACCCTGAAGCCCGCGGGGAACCCGGCCGCCGTCACCTCGGTGGCCTTCAGCCCGAACGGCCAGTCGCTCGCGGCCGGTGAGAATGGCGGGGTGACCTACGTCTGGGGCCTGACTTCCCCGACCCGGCTCAGCTTGCCCGATCCGGACGGCTCGGCCATCGAGAGCGTGGCGTTCAGCCCGGACAGCAAATGGCTGGCCACCGGCGCCGCCAACGGCAAGACCTACCTGTGGCACCTGCCCGCCACCAAACCCGTCGCGACCCTGACCAACCCGAAGGGCCCGGCCTCCCAATCCTCGTCCCAGGACCAGGGCACGGCGGTCTTCTCGGTCGCGTTCCGGCCGGGGGGGACCTCACTGGCCACGACCGACCCGGACGGCCGGGTGTTCCTGTGGAAGATGCGCTGACCCGCAGGGTCCGTCCCGGCTCCGGGCGGGCCCGCCGCCTGGCCCGGGCCTGACCGCCTGATTCAGGCGCCGCCGAGACCAGCCTCGCGCCAGAGGCCGCCGGGAACCGGGTACGGCGCGTAGACCAGGATCCGGTCCAGCACGCCGTCGAAGCGCTCGTGCAGCGCCCCGGCCAGTGACCCGGCGGGGGCTTCGACGCTGAACTCCCGGAGCAGGTCGCCGGGAATCAGGTCCGTCATCGCGTCCCAGTCCCCGTCGCGGGACATCTGCCGGAGCCGGTCGCTGAGCTGGCCCGCCCCATAGAGCTCGAGCACGCCGCGGTAGGCGGGGGTCGAGGCGTAGAACGCGATCTGCCTGCGTACCGCGGCCCGGGCCGCATCCAGCTCGGCGGCCTGCGCCCGGTGATCACGAGCACCGGGCAGGACAGCTCGAAGCCAGGCCGGGCCGCCGCGGCGATCCGCGGTCTGAGCTGTTCCTGGGCCACCCGTCGCGAGGTCAGCGGGTGCGCGATGAGCCCGTCCGCGACCGCACAGGCCGCGGCGGTCATCCGCGGTCCGACCGCAGCGAGCAGCACGCGTGGCTCACCGGGCCCGGACGGGCCCGGATCGAACGCGGGGGTCATCAGGTCGTGCCGGTAGAAGCGGCCGTGGAAGTCCAGCCGCTCCCCGTCGTTCCAGCAACGCCAGATGGCCCGCAGGGCCGTGACGAACTCGGTCATCCGGTCGGCGGGGTGGTCGAACGGCGCCCCGAACCGCCGCGTGATGTGCGCGCCCACCTGAGGGCCTAGCCCGAGGCTGAACCGGCCGCCCGCGTACCGGTTGAGCTCGTGAGCCAGGTGGGCGACGACCATCGGGTTGCGGGCCAGCGCCACGGCCACGGCCGTACCCAGCCTGATCCGTGAGGTGTGCTCGGCGGTGAGGGCCAGCGGCAGGAACGGCTCGGTGTTCGCTTCCAGCGTCCACAGGCCGCCGAACCCCGCCGACTCCGCGGCGGTGGCCATCCCGGCGGCCTCGTCCAGCCGCAGGCCCTGGCCCGCATAGAGGTCCAGCGAGGCGCACGGGGATGAGCTCATCGGCCGGGCCTAGTAGGAACGCGGCAGGCCCAGCGAGTGGCCGGCCACGTAGTTGAGGATCATCTCGCGGTTGACCGGGGCGATCCGGAGCAGCCGCGCGACGCTCCACAACGGGACCAGCCCGTATTCCACGGCCAGGCCGTTGCCGCCGTGCGTCTGGATCGCGGCGTCCACCGCGGCCAGTGCGGCCTCCGCGGCGGCGTACTTCGCCATGTTGGATGCCTCACCGGCGGGCTGGCCGTGGTCGTGCTGCCACGCGGCCTTGGCGGTCATCAGCGCGGCCAGTTCCACCTCGATCTTGGCCTTGGCCAGCGGGTGGGACACGCCCTGATGGGTCCCGATGGGGACGCCCCAGACGTCCCGGTCGCGGGCGTACGCCGCGGCGCGGGCCAGCGCGTAGCGGCCGATCCCGACACAGATCGCCGCGCCCGTGATCCGCTCCGGGTTCAGGCCGTGGAACACCTGGCTGAAGCCGTCGTTCTCGTCCCCGACTAGCTGGTCCGCGCCGACCCGCACCCCGTCGAAGTACAGGGTGAACTGCCGCTCGGGCAGGGCTGCCGCCACCGGCAGCGGCTGCGCGGTCAGGCCGGGGGCGTCCGGCGGCACCAGGAACAGCGACAGCAGGCCGCGTCCGGTCCCCGGGTCCGTGCCGGTCCGTGCCACGACCAGGATGGCTGCGGCGCCATCGACACCCGAGATGTAGTACTTGGTTCCGTTGAGGATCCAGTCCCCGCCGTCGCGGACGGCGGTCGTGGACAGCTGGTGGGTGTTGGAGCCGGCGTCGGGCTCGGTGATGGCGAACACGATCCGGCTCTCACCGTCGGCCAGCCGGGGCAGCCAGGTCTTCTGCTGGGTCTGGCTGCCGTACCTGGCGATGACCTCCCCGGAAATAGCGCTGGAGACCAGGAGCAGCAGCATGGGGCAGCCCTGGGCGGCCGTCTCCTCGCAGACCAGCGCGAGCTCGGCCAGGCCCGCGCCGCCGCCACCGAACCGCTCGGGCAGGTTGATCCCGACGAAACCCTGCCTGGCCAGGGCGGCCCACAGCTCGTCGGTGGCGGTCCGGGCCTCGGCGTGCGCGCTGTAGTACGAGCTGCCGAAAGACCGGGTGATGGCGGCGACCGTCTCCCGGATGGCAGCGTGGTCGGGGTGGTCAGCGAAGTCCACTGGTCATCTCCAGGCTGGCTTCGCCGGGGAGGGAAGGCGCGCCGGAGGCGTGTCCTTGCCGAACGCCGGCGAATCGGGGGGCCCGGGGGGTCGTCCCCCCGGGCTGGCTCCGGAAGGCGCGCCGGAGGCGTGTCCTTGCCGAGCCCGGCGAATCGGGGGGCCCGGGGGGTCGTCCCCCCGGGCTGGCTCGGAAGGCGCGCCGGAGGCGTGTCCTTGCCGACCCGGCGAATCGGGGGGTCCGGGGGGTCGTCCCCCCGGGCTGGCAGAGCCGCGAAGAGGGACGCCTCGGCGGCGGACGACATGAGGGCGGCCAGCTCTTCATCGGCCAGGCCGCTGGAGTAGAAGAGCACGGACTGGATGGCGCCGACGGACGCATGCACGAGAGCCCGCACCGTCGCGTCGCCGGCGTCCGGCCGGAGCTGCGCCAGGACGTGGACCCACTCCTCGATGTACAGGCGCTGCTTGCGGCGCAGCCGGCGCCGGTCCTCGCCGGGAAGGTTGGCGACCTCGTTGTGGTAGACCTGCGCCAGCGTCCGGTCCCGGAGCACGAAGCGCACCTGCGTCTGGATGAGCCCCCGCAGCGTGGCGAGGGCGTCGCCGCCGGAGGCGACGATCTCGCTGGCCTCGCCGGACAGGTCGTCGATCACGTGGTCGAACATCGCGACGAGCACCGCGGACTTCCCGTCGAAGTGCCGGTAGATCGCCGATCCGGTGATGCCCGCGGCCGCGCCGATGTCCGCCATGCCGACCTCGTGGTAGCCACGCTCCGCGACCAGCTCGGCGGCCGCGCGGAGGATCCGCTGCCGCCGGCGGGGATCCCTCCGCCGCTGGTCCGGCGGATGGCCCGGATGGCCGGCAAGGGCCGGCCGGGACCCTCGGCGCCTGGGCCCCGTTCCAGCAGGGCGGCCGGTATTTCCGCGAAGCGGGAGCGCAGGTACTCGCCGAGGCCCTTGGCCTGCGGGTCGGGCCGGGTCGAGGACGCCACGCCCTCGCCGAGCAGGCCGACGATGACGAAGTTGAGCGCGTGCAGGTTGGGCAGCTCGAAGCGGCGGACGTCGAGTCCGGCGGACTCGGGCAGCAGCGCCCGCAGCCGGTCGACGGTGAGGTAGTCGCGCAGCCAGGGTAAGCGGCCGGGTCCGGGTCCAGAGCCCGATGTTGGCGTTGCCGCCCTTGTCGCCGGAGCGGGCGCCGCAGATCCGGCCCAGCGGGCGGCGACCATCGGCTGGACGGTCGCCCGCGGGCCAGGGCGCTGGACGGCGATCGTCCTGCCGCGGGCGTCCGCCGCGGCGGAAGCGCGGCCGCTGTGCCGTGGGGGCGACCCGCACGGTGGTGCCGTCCGGGAGCACCGCCGCATGAGGCGACCACGGCGGCGGGCACCAGGGCGGGCCAGTAGACGCCGTAGGCGCTCTCCGGTGTCGGCGGGGTCGTGGTGTGGAAGCCCGCGTAGCCGCCCAGGGCCAGTTCCATGGTCGCGTTGGAGAAGCGCCGCCCG
Source organism: uncultured Actinomycetes bacterium (assembly GCA_963720645.1). Taxonomy (GTDB): domain Bacteria; phylum Actinomycetota; class Actinomycetes; order Streptosporangiales; family Streptosporangiaceae; genus RYN-230. The sequence goes on from CAVRFX010000009.1 coordinate 360,695, forward strand.
ACCTTGCGCGGGTCGGGGTCCTTCACCGTGATCCGCAGGTGCGCGGTGGCCTGCTCGTTGGTGGGCGCGTCCGGGCGGTCGAAGCGCAGCAGCCGGACATCGACGTCGGCGAACTGCTCCCGGCCGCCGAGGATGCCGAAGAGTTCCTGCTCGGCCCAGGCGGCCTTCTCCTCGATGTCCAGGCCGGTGAGCACGAGCGTCATGGTGTTCCGGTAGCCGCCGAGGAAGTTGATCGCGACCTTGGCCGTGGCCGGCGGCGGGCTGCCCCGGGTGCCCGGAGATCCGTACCCGGTCCGGGCCGTCCTGCCCGAGCGTGATCGTGTCGAAGTGCGCGACGACGTCCGGGTTGGCGTAGCCGGGCTCGGCGATCTCGTAGAGCAGCTGGGCGGTGACGGTGCCGACCGAGACCAGGCCGCCGGTGCCCGGGTGCTTGGTGATCACGCTGCTGCCGTCGGCGGCGATCTCGGCGATCGGGAAGCCCGGGTAGCGGCGGTCGCGGATCTCGTCCAGGAACGAGTAGTTGCCGCCGGTGGCCTGCGGGCCGCATTCGATCACGTGGCCGGCGACGACCGCCCCGGCCAGCTGGTCGAAGTCGGTCCCGGCGCCAGCCGTGCCACCAGGCGGCGGGCCCGGTGACCAGCGAGGCGTCGGTGACCCGCGGGCAGACGACGATGTCGGCGCCGGCGGCCAGGGCCTCGGCGATGCCCCAGCCGCCGAGGTAGGCGTTGGCGGTCACCGGTTTGTCCGGCCGCCTCGCCCAGCGGCCGGCCGGTGTCCAGGTTGGCCAGCGCCTGCCCGGCCGCGAGCAGGTTTCCGAGCCGGGGCAGCAGGTCGTCGCCGGTGACGTAGGCGATCCTGCGGGTGCAGGCCGAGACGACCGGCGAGCGCCGCGAACTCCCGGCCAGGCCGGCCGGGTTCAGTCCGCCGGCGTTGTTGACGATCTTGATGCCCCGGTCGAGGCAGGTGCCGAGCACTGCTCCAGCTGGGCTGAGCACGGTGCGCGCGTAGCCGGCGGACGGGTCCTTCTGCTGGGCCTTCCACAGGATCAGCATGGTCAGCTCGGCGAGGTAGTCACCGGTGAGAACGTCGATGGGGCCGCCCTCGACCATCTCCCGGGCCGCCGCGAGCGCGGTCGCCGTAGAAGCCGGACGAGTTGGCGATCCGCACCGGGCGGCCGTGGTCCGTCGTGGGCTGCGGTCATGCCGGCTCCCCTCGCCGTGGCGGGCGGCCGTGGGCCGAGCACCGGGGCGCCGCCCGCCGCCGAGGAACGCTCCGGTCGCGGCCCGGTCGTGGCCCCGGCGCGCTCAGCGTCCCCGGCAGGCCGCGCCGGCGAAAGCCTGCGCGATGCCGATCCACTGGCCGGCGGTGTCCCCCGTGACCTCCAGGCCCGTGTCGTGCGGTGCCGCCGCTGGGTGACGACCAGGCAGAAGTCGAGTGCCGTGCCGGTGACCCGGTCAGCCGCGGCGGCGGCTCCCCAGGTCCAGTCGCCGCCGTCCGGTGCCGTCGAGCTCGACCCGGATCGGGTACGGCCGGTACCGGCAGGCCGTGACCGGTAGCTGTACGCGAAGGTCCGGATACCCGAGATCGGCGACGTGCCGCAGCCGCTCGGTCGGGCGCCCGTGCGCATCACCGGTCGTGTCGACGATATCCTGGCCGTGCGCCCAGGTCTCCATCAGCCGGCGCGGTCGACCGAGGAGGCCGGGCCCATGTCCGGGCCGTACCAGGGCAGCCGCGTATCCGGGTCGACGCCGCGGTAGGCGGCCAGCAGTGCCCGCGCCCGGTCTGGAACCAGGCCAGCATTGCTCGGCCGGCGCAGGTGGCGGTACTCGTGCGGCGACCAGGTCGGGGAAGTCGTCGCCGCGGGCGAGCAGTTCGGCCCGCCTCGCGGCGAACCGGCTCGGGTCGTGCACGGCGAGCAGCGTGGCGTCGTCGAAGTAGGCCAGGTGGGTGACCTGGTCGGGGATGGTCCAGCCTTCGGCGGGGGTGGGCGGAGCCCAGTCCGCCGCGCCAGCCGGGCCAGGACCGGCGAGCGAGTCGGTCTCGCGGCGAGGTCGGCCACGCAGTCTGAGTCCGTCCTTCGCCGGGTCGAGCGGCGCGGCTAGCCGGCCCGGTGCGGCCTGCCGCCGGCTGGGCGCTCATCAGCGGCCCGTCCACACCGGGGCCCGCTTGTCGCGGAAGGCCGCCGGGCCCTCCTGGGCGTCCTCGCTGGGTAGACCGGCTCCCAGATCCGTTCGGCCTCATCGAAGGCGTCGCCCAGCCGGTACTCGGCGACAGGTGGACGGTTTGCTTGGCGGCGAGCACCGACAGCGGCGCGTTGGCGGCGATGCGCTCGGCCAGCGGCTGGGCTGCGCGCGCAGTTCAGCGTCGGGGACGACCTGGTTGACCAGGCCGATCTCGCTCGGCTCGGTCGGCGTTGAGCGGGTCGCCGGTGAGCAGGATCTCCATGGCGATCGCGGGGCGGGATAAGCCAGGACAGCGGCGCGGCCCAGGGTGCGCCGCGGCCGACCTTGGCCTCGGTGACGGCGAACCGCGCCGACTTGCGCCGCCACGCACAGGTCGCAGATCTGGGCCAGCAGGAACCCGCCGGCTAGCGCCAGGCCGTTGACCGCCGCGATGGTGGGCTTGGCGACCTCGATGTTGCGGCCGAACTGGGGCAGGAAATCCGGCGGCGGAACGGTCAGCGCATCTCGGCCATCTCCTTCAGGTCCCCGCCGGCGCAGAACGCGCGAGTCCCCGGCGCCGGTGAGCACCAGCACCTTGGCCTCCGTCGTCGGCGTTGAACCGGCGCACCCCGGCGAACAGGCCCTCCCGCACCGCCTTATTCAGCGCGTTGCGGGCCTCGGGCCGGTCGATGGTCAGCCAGGCGACGCCGTCGACGACCTCGTAGCGGACCGGCTGTCACGCACGGGCCCATCCCGCCGATTGCGCCGTCAGTCGGACTGCGGGCTCCTCCTCCACGACGGCGAGCACGGTGCCCGCTGTCGACCTGCGCTCCGACGGTGACGGCAGCCGGTGACGTGCCCGCGTGCGGGCGTGCGTACCGCGTGCTCCATCTTCATCGCCTCGATGACGACGATCACGGCCCGGCGTGAACGGAGTCGCCGAGCGGCCGCCTCGACCCGCACGACGGTGCCGGGCATCGGTGCGAGCAGGGAGCCGGCGTGGGCTGCGGCTGCCGTTTCGGGGAAGCGTCGGCTCCGCGAGCCAGGGTGTGCCCCAGCGCGCTGGCGGCGTACCGGATATGCGCCGGCCTGGGTCACGTCGACGGTCCGGCGCACCCCGCCGATCTCGAGGTCGACCTGCGCCCGCGCGGTACAGCCGTGCAGCAGCGACCGGCCGAGTGCCGTGCAGCACCACGCGCCCAGCCCGGCCCCGTCCACCTCGGCCTGCAGCCCGTCCCGGCCGAAGCGGTAGCTGACCTCGACGCCGGCCCTCCGCTCGCCGCCAGGCCGGGGGGTAGTCCCCAAGGTCAACACGGTAGCTCACCCGCTGCGGCGCGTTTGGGTTGTTACGCCAGCCGGACGGGCAGCGTGGCCAGTACCGGACGTCTGCTCGCGCCGCCGGGCCTGCCCGGCCAGGGCCACCGCCAGCAGGTGCACCGGCCCGGCCGCCGCCTGTCGGCGGGCACAGCGTCCGCGGGCCGGTGCCGGTCCAGGTAGCCGGTGTCGATCGCGCCGGCGGCGAACTCCGGCTCGCGCAGGATGCCGACCAGCAGGTCGCGGTTGGTGACGACCCCGTGCACGCCGGGCCCGTGACAGCGCCGCGGCCAGCAGCCCGCCGCGCGTCATCACGGGTCGGCGCCGTACCCGATCACCTTGGCCAGCATCGAGTCGTAGAACATGCTGACCCGGGTCCCCGACGCGAACCCCGCGTCCACGCGCAGGCCGTCGGCAGGGACCGATCTCCAGCAGTGTGCAGGTCGCCGCTGGCGGGCAGGTATCCGCCGGCGACGTCCTCGGCGTAGAGCCGGGCCTCGATCGCGTGGCCGCTCAAGCCGCGCCCCGGTGACCTCGTCGCGGCAGCGGCTGGCCGCCGCGATCTCCAGCTGCAGCCGCACCAGGTCCAGGCCGGTGACCAGCTCGGTGACCGGGTGCTCGACCTGCAGCCGGGTGTTGACCTCGAGGAAGTAGAAGTCGCCCGGACGGGTCCAGCACGAACTCGACGGTCCCGGCGCCCACGTAGCCGATGGCCTGGCCCGCGGCGACCGCGGCCTGGCACAGCCGGCGCGCAGCTCGTCGTCACCACGGGGGACGGCGCCTCCTCGATGATCTTCTGATAGCGGCGCTGGATCGAGCATTCCCGCTCGAACAGGTGGACCACGGTCCCGGCCTGGTCGCCGAGGATCTGGACCTCGATGTGCCGCGGGGACTCGACGAACCGCTCGAGGAACACGGTGCCGTTGCCGAACGCCGACGCGGCCTCCCGCCGGGCGCTGGCCACCGCGCCCGCGCATCTCGTCCGGGTCCGCAACGATCCGCATGCCCCGGCCGCCGCCGCCGAACGCCGCCTTGACCAGCACCGGGAAAGCCGATGTCCTCCCCGGCTTTGCGCAGCTCGGCCGGATCGGGCTCGGCTCCGTCGCCGAACACCGCACTGTCGAAAACCGCGCTGGGCAGCACGGGCACGCCCGCCGCCGCCATGAGCTCTTTCGCGGCGGTCTTGGAGCCCATGGCCTCGATGGCCGCCGGGGACGGCCCGACGAAGATCAGGCCCGCCGCCGCGCAGGCCCGGGCGAACCCGGCGTTCTCGGACAGGAACCCGTAGCCCGGGTGCACCGCGTCCGCGCCGGTCGCGGCGGCTGCGGCGATCAGCGCCTCGCCGCGCAGGTAGGTCTCGGCCGGGGCCGCCCCGCGCAGCCGGACGGCCTCGTCGGCCTCGGCCACGTACGGCAGCCCGGCGTCCGGGTCGGAGAACACCGCCACGGTGGTGATGTCCATGTCCCGGGCGGTGCGGATGATCCGCGACGCGATCTCGCCGCGGTTGGCGATCAGGAGCTTGCTGATGCTCATCGGCGTGGTCACCGCGCCTACATCCGGAAGACGCCGAAGCCGCGGCGTCCCTCGACGGTGCCCGAGTGCGCGGCGGACAGCGCCATGCCGAGCACGGGCCGGGTGTCCCGCGGATCGATGACCCCGTCGTCGTAGAGCCGGGCGCTGACGAAGAACGCGTCCGACTCCCGCTCGATCTGCGCCTCGATCTGCTGGCGGCGGTTCCCGTCGGCCTCGGCGTCGAACGCGCGGCCGGTGGCCTCCGCGGACTGCCGCGCGACGATGGACAGCACCCCGGCGAGCTGCTGCGCGCCCATGACCGCCAGCTTGGCGTTGGCCCAGGCGAACATGAACCGCGGGTCGTAGGCGCGGCCGGACATGCCGTAGTTGCCGGCGCCGAACGAGGCGGCCATGTTCACCGTGATGTGCGGGACGGCCGAGTTCGTCACCGCGTTGATCATCTTGGCGCCGTCCTTGATGATGCCGCCCTGCTCGTACTGGGTGCCCACCATGTAGCCGGTGGTGTTCTGCAGGAAGACCAGCGGCGTGTCGCTCTGGTTGGCCAGCAGGATGAACTCGCTGGCCTTCTTGGCCTCCTCGCTGAACAGCACGCCACGGGCGTTGGCCAGCACCCCGACCGGGTAGCCGTGGACCGAGGCCCAGCCGGTGACCAGGCTGGTCCCGTAGCGGGGCTTGTACTCGCCGAACCGTGAGCCGTCCACCACCCGGGCCAGCACCTCGCGCGGGATCGAACGGCACCCGGAAGTCCGCCGACACGATGCCCAGCAGCTCATCGGGGTCATACAGCGGCGGGTCGGCGGGCTCGCTGGGCGGCGGGCCGAGCTTGCGCCAGTGCAGCTCCGCGACGATCTGCCGGCCGAGGCGGATGCAGTCGAGCTCGTCGGCCGCGAAGTGGTCGGCCAGCCCGGAGATCCGCGAGTGCATGTCCGCGCCGCCCAGGGACTCGTCGTCGGCTTCCTCGCCGGTGGCCATCTTGACCAGCGGGGGGCCGCCCAGGAACACCTTGGCCTGGCCGTCGACCAGCACCGAGTAGTCGCACATGCCGGGCACGTAGGCGCCGCCCGCGGTGGAGTTGCCGAAGACCAGCGCGATCGTGGGGATGCCCATCGCGGACAGCTCGGTGAGGTCGTGGAAGATCCGGCCCGCCGGGACGAACAGGTCCGACTGCGTGGGCAGGTCGGCCCCGCCGGACTCGACCAGGTTGATGACCGGCAGGCGGTTGCGGCGGGCGATCTCCAGGGCCCGCAGGTTCTTGCGCAGCGTGTACGGGTTCATCGACCCGCCCCGCACGGTCGGGTCACTGGCGATCAGGACGCACTCGACCCCGGACACCACGCCGACGCAGGTGACGATGCTCGCCCCGACCGCGAACTCGGTCCCCCAGGCGGCCAGCGAGGACAGCTCCAGCAGCGGCGAGTCCCGGTCGACCAGGAGCTCGACCCGCTCCCGGGCCAGCAGCCGGCCGCGGTCCCGGTGCCGCTGCGCGTACTTCGCGCCGCCGCCCGCGCGGGCCAGCTCGAGCTGCTCGTTCAGGGCGGCGATAGCGGCCAGCTGCCCGGCCCGGTTGGCCAGGTATTCCTCGCTGGCTGTGTCCACCGCCGATCGCAGGACGGGCACCGAACCCCCTTTGGTCGTGTCCGGCAGGCCAGTCATGCCCGCCAGCGCAGCGCCTCTTAGCTGAGTGCCCTCGAGGTTAACGTCTATTCACTTGCCACGCCAGACTCGCCGCCGGGATCACGATTGGGCCTTTTCAAGCGATCCGCTGATGCCTACAGTGACCACTGAAGTGAATATCTAGTCACTTCTCCGGCAGCAGCCGCCGGGCCGGTCCGCATCAGCACGCCCCGTCAGAGAGGACGCGAGTGGCGATGGCCGTTGACTTCGATGTGACGAGCCTGCACCACCGGCGCGCCACCCGCCGCTGGGAGCGGACCAGCGTCGGCGATCTGCTCGAGCGCATGACATGGAGCTTCCCCGACCAGGAGGCACTGGTTGGCCGGGAGGGCGCTTACGCGGACCCGGCGTTCCGGCGCCTGACCTACCGGCAGGCCGACCAGCTCGCCAACCAGATCGCCCACGCCCTGCTGGCCCGCGGCCTGGGCCACGGCGACGTGGTCATGCTGTTCTGCGAGAACTCGATCGAGGGCTACCTGATCAAGATCGGCGCGGCCAAGGCCGGGCTGGTGGTCGCGCCGATCAACCCGATGATGGCTCCGGACATGGTCTCGGCCATGATCAGGCTGGTCGAGCCCAAACTCGCGGTCGTGGACGCCGAGTTCTGGCCGGCCGCCGAAGGGCCGTTCACGGCCAGCGGGCTCGAGGTCGCGGTCACGATCACGATCGGCGGCGGCCCGGTGCCGGGCAGCGCCTCCTTCACCGAGTTCGTCCGGGACCAGCCGGTCAGCGAGCCGGACGTCGAGATCCACGGCGACGACATCTGGGAGCTGCTGTTCACGTCGGGCACCACCGCGCTGCCCAAGGGCGTGATGATCTCGCACACCTGCAGCTACATGGCCGCCTACGGGTTCGCGCTGTCCCTGACCCGCGGCCTGCGCATCGAGTCGGACCTGCGGGTGCGGCACGTTCCTGCCGATGCTCTACCACGTCGGCGACCAGCCCTTCACCTACTCGGTGTTCCTCTCCGGCGGCACGCTGATCCTCGGCCGCAGGCCGGACCCGGGCCGTATCGCCGAGATGATCGACGAGGAGCGGGTGACCGCGCTGTGGAGCGGCTCCCCCGCGATGGTGACGGCCCTGGACGCGGCGCTCACCGCACGCCCCGAACTCGACGCGCGCAGCCTGAAGGTCATCGTGTACGGGTGGGCGGCGCTGCCCCCGGCCATGCTGGCGTCGATGAAGCAGCACTGCGGCGAGGACCTGCTGGTCTTCGAGATCTTCGGGCAGACGGAGTCCATCTCGTGCCACCGGTTCTGGCCGGACAAGTGGCCCGAGCTGTACGCGCGCACCGCGCCCAGGCAGAACTACGTCGGCGTGCCCAGTCCCGTGCTCGCCTCGACCGTGCTCGACACGGAGGGGCAGGACCTCAGCTCGTCTCCCGGCACGCCCGGTGAGGCCGTGTACCGCTCACCGTCGATGATGTCCGGGTACTACCGCGACGAGGCCGCCACCCGTGAGGCGTTCCGCTTCGGCTGGTTCCACTCCGGCGACAGCTGCGTCTACGACGACGAGGGGCTGCGGGTGATGCTCGACCGCTACAAGGACATCGTCAAGACCGGCGGGGAGAACGTCTCCAGCCTGCGGGTGGAGGCGGTGCTCAGCCTGCACCCGGGGGTGGCGAAGGCGGCCGTCATCGGGCTGCCGCACCCGCACTGGGGGGAGGCCGTCACCGCGGTCGTGGTCCGCGCCCCCGGCGACACCACGACCGAGGCCGAGCTCATCGCGCACTGCCGCGCGGCGCTGGCCGGGTACGAGACACCCAAGTCCGTGGTGTTCGCCGACGCCCTGCCCGAGACCGTGGGCGGCAAGGTGCTCAAGTACCGGCTGCGCTCCACCCACGCCGCCCACTACGACAGCTCCGAAGCCCTCCGCTGATCCCAGCCGTGGCTGGTGTGGCTGGCGTGGCCCATGTGTCCCCGGGCCGGGGCCGGGCTGACCGGGTTCGTGATCAACCGATTGCTGTTGCCCGGGCAACAGCAATCGGTTGATCACGAACGACTGTTGCGGCCCGCCCGCCCCATCCAGCCAGTCCGCCCGTCGCAGTCACCCCCGCCCGTCGCAAACACGCCCGGCCGTCGCAGCCACGCCCGCCCGTCGCAAACACGCCCGCCCGTCTCAAACACGCCCGGCAGTCAGGGCGTGATGACGATGCGCTGATCGCCGCCGGTGTCTTTCCAGGCCGCCTGGATGTCCGCCAGCGGGACCGGGCGCGCGTCCACCTGGAAGGTCCCGCGGGTGACCTCGGCGGCCAGGCTGGGGAGTTCGGCCAGGATGTCGCGGGCCGGCACCGAGCCCTGCCCGCTGCCGACGATCTGCAGCCGTGCGGCCCGCAGGGCCGCGGCAGGCACTGCGGCGGCGGGCCCGGCGACCGAGCCGACCTCGATCCAGGTCAGCGGCTGGCTCCGGTCGGCGCGGTTCAGGACGATGGCGAGCATCGCGCCGGCGGTCGGCGACCCCCAGAGGTAGTCGATGACCACGTCCACGTCGCGGGCGGCCTGGCCGAGGCGCCGGGCGACCTCGGCGTGGGTGCCGCTGAGCGAGACGGTCACGTCCGCGCCGAGACCGGTGAGCGCGGCGAGCCGTTCAGGCTGGCGCCCGGCGCCGATGACGTGGCTGGCACCCAGGTGCCTGGCGACCTGGACGGCCATCCGCCCGGCGCTGCCCGTCGCCGCCAGGACCAGGACCTTCTGGCCGGGGTGGAAGGTAACGCGCTGGCGCAGGGCGACCCAGGAGGACATGGCCGGGTTCATGGCGGCGGCGATCAGGACCGGGTCGCTGCGGTCAGGCAGGACGATGCTGCGCCGAAGGTCCACGATGGTCCGCTCGGCCATGGCCCCCATCGTGGTGTCGGGCAGGACGAAGTACCGCAGGCTGCCGTCGGGGGCCCGGCCCACCCCGTCGATGCCGGGGACGAGGGGCAGCTCGCCGGAGCGGGTGTAGTGCGAGCCATCGGCCTGGGATCGCACCCGGGGATGCAGGCCCGCGGCGATGACGTCGACGAGGACCCCGCCGGGCGCCTGCGGTGCCGGTACCGGGAAGTCCTGGTCCTCCGGCGGTGTGCCGAACGAGGTGACGACCGCTGCGCGCATGCTGATCCTCCAGGGGCTTGGTCCGGGAACCGCGTTAATATAGGTGGTATCACGAACTAATTTAGCTGGTATTACGAATCATCGCAAGGTAGGCTGGCGCCATGACCGCGCACCCCGCCACGCCGCACTCACGCCCCGCGCACCCCGACCCGAAGCAGCCAGGCCCAGCGCACCCGGAGCACGGCCCGGCTTCCGCCGAGCTGATGGACGGCCTGGTGCAGGCCTCGTTCACGGTGATCGCGCTGCTGAGCCGGGCCGCGGCCGAGCATGACCTGTCGCTCACCCAACTGCGGGCCCTGGCCATCCTGCGCGACCGCGAGCCGACGATGGCCAGGCTGGCGGAGTACCTGGGGCTGGAGCGGTCGTCGGTGAGCGGGCTGATCGACCGGGCCGTCCGGCGCGGGCTCGTGCGGCGCGACACCAGCGACGACGACGGGCGGGCCGTCCGGGTCAGCCTCACGCCGGGCGGGCAGCGCCTCGCCGCGTTGCTCACCGGGGAGATCGGCGATCTCATCGCGCCGATGACCAGCCACCTCAGCCCGGCCGAGCAGAAACGGCTCGCGGCGCTGCTCAGCCGGCTGCTCGGATGACGCCGCAGGCCGTGGCCGGCCGGCCCGATCGCCGGGGCAGGCCTGCCCGGCGGCGAACGGATCGTTAGGGGCGGAACAAGGACGCGGCGGCCAGCTGGGCCGCCAGGACGTGCGGGGCCTCGGCCAGCGAGGGGCCGTACCAGGTCAGGTGGCGCCCGCTGACCAGGGCCGCGGGCACGCCGGGGAAGGACTCGGGGCCGTCCGCGGCGGTGAACCGGTACGGCTCGTCGGGCAGCACGACGAGGTCCGGCCGCGTGGCTAGGATGCCGTCCAGCGGCACCTTCGGGTAGCGCTCGGCGTGCCCCGCGTACACGTTGGCCACCCCGAGCCGGGCCAGCACGTCACCCGCGAACGTGTCCCGGCCGAGCACCATCCACGGCCGGCGCCAGACCGGGATAGCCGCCCGGCGGGCCTGCGGCGGCCCCGCCCCGGGCAGGTCCCAGGCCTTCGCTGCGCCGTCCAGCCACGCCGGGGCCGGGAGCCCGCACGCGACCGTGAGCAGGCGCCGCAACGACGCCAGCGCCTCGTCCAGGGTCCGGATGACGGTCACCCACACCGCCAGCCCCGCGGCGCGGAGCGCGGCCAGGTCGGCGGCCCGGTTCTCCTCCTCGTTGGCCAGCACCAGGTCCGGGCGCAGCGCGATGACCGCGTCGAGGTCCGGGTTCTTGGTCCCGCGGACCCGGGGCACGCTGAGGCCGGCCGGATGGGTACACCAGTCGGTGGCCCCGGCCACCAGGCCCGGCGCGGTGACCGCCACGGTCTCGGTCAGCGAGGGCACCAGGGACACGATCCGGCTGACCCGGGCCGGGAGACCGACCACGGCCCCGGTGTCGTCCCGGATGGGGCAGGCCGTCATCCAGCCGGCCCGGCCGGGAGCGGCAGGCCGTCGCCGAACGCCGCGGCGAGGTCGCGCATGGCCGTGTCCAGCAGCTCGCTCAGGTTGCTGTCGTCGTCCTGCAGCCACTGCTCGTAGGCGGCGATGGCCACGCCGAGCATCGCGTAGGCGATGGTCTGCGGCAGCAGGCCGCAGGCGGGCTGGCCGGTACGCACGGCCACGAAATCCGCGATCACCTGACGCCATTCCGCGTAGCGCAGGGTGGAGTGGGCCTGGAGCACGGGCACGCCCAGGATGAGCTGCATCCGCCGCCGGTGCCAGCCCTCGTCCTCCGGCGGCACCTTGTTGAAGTCAACGATGGCCAGCCGGATCGCGTCCATCAGCGGCCACTGCGGCGGGCAGGCCGCGAGCCAGCCCCGCATCCGGTCCAGCTCGTCCTCGAAGTTTCCCCAGGGCACGTCGTTCTTGGACGGGAAGTAGCGGAAGAACGTCCGGCGGCCGATCCCGGCCGCGACCGCGATGTCGTCGATCGTCGTGCCCTCGAACCCCTGCCGGTCGAACAGCTCGAAGGCGACGTGCTCCAGCTCGGCACGGGAGGTGATACGCCTGCGGCCGAGCTGGGCAGGTATCCCCGTAGCGCTCACCGGCCAGCACCGCCTTTCCGTCCCGCCTGGCTCGTGGGCCTGACAGGAGCATGCCACGACCGGGCCGGGCATGTGTAAGGCCCGAAGTCCTGTCTTGACCTTTGGCACTGAGTGCCTTTAATGTCGGCTCTACGTGCCACACGGTGCGGGGCAGACGACAGCGGCGGTGCTGGCGGACCAGCCAGCGCGGGCCGGACGACGGATCCGGAGGCAGGCATGAGCGAACAGACCGCCAGCGCGACCACCCCCGCGGAGCCCATCGAGGCCGAACCGGCCGGCCCGGCCGACGAGAGCCTGGTCGCCGGGGAACTCCTCGTCGAAGAAGTGTCCATCGACGGCATGTGCGGTGTCTACTGACCGGGCCGGGACCGCAGTGGTGAACCCGGGCCGCCCGTTCGACCTGGACCGGCCCTGGCGGCTGGACGAGCGGGTGGCGGTGCGGCCGGAGCCGTTCGGCGCGCTGCTCTACCACTTCGGTACCCGGCGGCTGTCGTTCCTGAAGAACCAGACCATGCTGGCCGTGGTGCGGTCGCTGGGCGACCATCCGTCGGCCCGCGCGGCCTGCGCTGCGGCCGGGGTCCCCGCGGCCGGCCTGCCGGCCTACGAGCGGGGCCTGGCCACGCTGGCCGGCTCGCACATGATCAGCCCGCGGGAGGCCGCGTGAGCACGGAAACCCTGGTGGAGCTCTTCGAGCACGGGCTGGACGCGCCGATCTGCCTCACCTGGGAGCTGACGTACGCCTGCAACCTGGCCTGCGTGCACTGCCTGTCCAGCTCGGGCCGGCGGGACCGCGGTGAGCTGAGCACGGCCGAGTGCCAGGCCGTGATCGACACGCTGGAACGCATGCAGGTGTTCTACGTGAACATCGGCGGCGGCGAGCCCACAGTCCGGCCCGACTTCTGGGAGCTCGTCGACTACGCCACCGCCCATCACGTCGGGGTGAAGTTCTCCACCAACGGCGTGCGCATCGACGAGGCCGTGGCCCGCCGCCTGGCCGCCAGCGACTATGTGGACGTGCAGATCTCGCTGGACGGCGCGACCGCCGGGGTCAACGACGCGGTGCGCGGGCAGGGCTCGTACGCCATGGCCATCCGGGCCATGGAGCACCTGGCCGCGGCCGGGTTCCGCGGCTTCAAGATCTCCGTGGTGGTGACCCGGCAGAACGCCGGGCAGCTCGACGAGTTCAAGGCCATGGCCGACCGCTACGGTGCCCAGCTGCGGCTGACCCGGCTGCGGCCGTCGGGCCGGGGCGCGGACGTCTGGGACGAGCTGCACCCGACGGCGGGGCAGCAGCGCGAGCTGTACGACTGGCTGTGCACGCACGGCGAGCAGGTGCTGACCGGTGACTCGTTCTTCCACCTCGCCGCCTACGGCGAGGCGCTGCCGGGCCTGAACATGTGCGGCGCCGGCCGGGTGGTGTGCCTCATCGACCCGGTCGGTGACGTGTACGCGTGCCCGTTCGCGATCCACGAGAACTTCCTGGCCGGGAACGTCCGGGCCGGCGGCGGCTTCGAGGCGGTCTGGCGGGAGTCCGCGCTGTTCGCCGAGCTGCGCGGGCCCTCCGCGGGCGGCGCCTGCGGCTCGTGCCAGTTCTACGACTCGTGCCGGGGCGGCTGCATGGCCGCGAAGTTCTTTACCGGGCTGCCGCTGGACGGCCCGGACCCGGAATGCGTGCGCGGCTTCGGGGAGCAGGCGCTGGCCGGGGCCGGGGCGGCCCGGGCCGCGCTGCCCCGGCCCGGGCCCGATCACTCGCACCGCGGGCCGGTGCGCGGTCAGGTCCGCCGCGGGCAGGCCGCCCGGCCGGTCCCGGTGACGATCGGGCGCCGCCCGGTGCCTGCGCCGCCGGACCGGGCCTGTGACGTCAACCCGCTGGCCGGCTTCGCGGCGGGTGGCGCACGCTGACATGACGGGGGGATTCGCGCGGCTCACCGGCCCGGTCACGCTGGCCGGACGGGTCGCGCAGTCCCGGGTCATGTTCGGCCCGCACGCGACCAACCTGGGCCAGGCCGTGCTGGGCGGGGGGCGGGCCCTCTCGCCCCGGCACGTGGCCTACTACGAGCGGCGCGCGGCCGGCGGGGCCGGGCTCATCGTCACCGAGACCGCCTCGGTGCACCCGTCGGACTGGCCGTACGAGCGGGCCCCGCTGGCCTCCGCCGCCACGGACGGCTGGCGGCAGATCGCCGCGGCGTGCCGCCCGCACGGCACGCTGGTGCTGGCCGGCCTGGGGCACACGGGGCTGCAGGGCTCGTCCGCCTACTCCCAGGCGGCGGCATGGGGGCCGTCCGGCGTCCCGGACCCGGTCACCCGCGAGATGCCGATGGAGATGGGCGCCCCGGAGATCGCCGCGCTGACCGCCGGGTTCGCGGCCGCGGCCGGCGCGGACGGGGTGGAGATCGACGCCGGGCCCGGGGCGCTGCTGCGCCAGTTCCACTCGGGCCTGACCAACCACCGCGGCGACGGCTACGGCACCGACCGGCTGCGGCTGACCCGGGAGGTGCTGGCCGCGGTCCGGGACGCGATCGGGCCCGGCCGCGTCCTGGGCCTGCGGCTGTCCTGCGACGAGCTGGCCCCCTGGGCGGGGGTGACGCCGGAGGCCGGAACCGGGCAGGCCCGCGAGCTCAGCCGCTGGCTGGACCTGCTGGTGGTGGTGCGCGGCGGCCCGTACTCGGCCAGCGCCTACCGGCCCGGCGGGCACACCGCGCCGCTGTTCAACGCGGACCTGGCCCGGCAGGTCCGGGACGCGCTGGACGGCGCCGCGGCGGTGGTGCTGCAGGGCAGCGTGACCGGCCCGCACGCCGCCCGGGACGCCCTGGACGCGGGCGTGTGCGACCTGGTGGAGATGACCCGGGCCCAGATCGCCGACGCCGGCCTGGTCGCCAGGCTGCGCCGGGGTCACCCCGAGCAGGTCCGGCCCTGCCTGCTGTGCAACCAGGCCTGCCGGGTGCGGGACCCGCGCAACCCGCTGGTCAGCTGCGTCGGTGACCCGCGCAGCGGTCACGAGACCGAGGACCCGCCCGAGCAGGGCCGCGACCCGCGGTCCCGGGAGGTGCTGGTGGTCGGCGGCGGGCCGGCCGGGCTGGAAGCGGCCCGGGTGCTGGCCGGCCGGGGTCACCGGGTCCGGCTCGCCGAGCGGGCCGGGCGCACCGGCGGGGCGCTGCGCACCGCGGCCCGCGGCCCGCGCCCCGGGGCGGGAACGGCTGGCCCTGCTGGCGGACTGGCTGGACGCGGAGTGCCGGCGGCTGGGCGTGCGGATCGACACCGGGACCGAGGTCGGCCCGGCCGGCCTGGCCGCGGCCCGGGCGGCCGGTACCGAGGTGCTGCTCGCGACCGGTTCCCGGCCCGCGCTGGATCCGCTGCCCGCGCCCGGTGCTCCGCCCGTGCTCGATGGGCTGGCCGTGCTGGCGCAGGGCCTGGCCGCGGTGCCGGACGGCCCGGTGGTGGTGGACGACCCGGTCGGCGGCCCGGCCGGGGTGGCGATGGCCGAGTGGCTGGCCGCGGGCGGCCGCACCGTGACGCTGGTGACCCCGGACCCGGTGGCCGGGTCGCAGCTGTCGCTGGCCGGTGACCTGGCCGGCGCCAACGCGCGGCTGCAGCGGGCCGGGGTGACCCGGGCGCTGCGGTCGCGGCTCCGCCCGGCTGCGCCGGGCCGGGTGGTGCTGGAAGACACCTGGACCGGGGAGCGGCGCGAGACCGGCTGCGCCGCGGTCGTGGACTGCGGTCACCGGCTGGCCGAGACCAGCCTGTACGACTGGGCGCTGGAGGCCGCGGGCCCGCCTGGCCTCCCCCGCGCGGGCGACTGCGTGGCCCCGCGCACCGCCGCGGAGGCCGTTCGGGAGGGCCGGCGCGCAGCCCTGGACATCGGCGCCCTGGAGCGCGGGCAGCCGCCCCCCGCCTCTGCCGCGCCGCAGAGACAGCCCGCCGCGCGTTAGCCGGCGTCTGGCCGCGGGCCGCGGGCGCGGGTTCACCAGCCGCAACGAAAACCACCTCGGCCCGGTGCCGGACGCGGGAGGGAAGCCATCAGGAAGGACCGGCCGGCGATCACCGGCCGCACGCATCACCTCAAGAAAGGCAGTGACAGCAGTGGCAGGAAAGCTCGAGGGCAAAGTGGCCTTCATCACCGGTGCCGCCCGCGGCCAGGGCCGCAGCCACGCGATCCGGCTCGCCCAGGAGGGCGCCAGCATCATCGCGGTGGACCTGTGCCGCCAGATCGCCTCGGTGGCCTACCCGATGGCCACCCCGGACGACCTGGCCGAGACGGTCAAGGAGGTCGAGGCGCTGGACCGGCGGATCGTGGCCCGCGAGGCCGACGTGCGGGACGAGGCCGGGCTGAAGGCGGCCTTCGACGCGGGCGTGGCCGAACTCGGCCCGGTGGACATCGTGCTGGCCAACGCCGGGATCGCGCCGATGGCGCTGGGTGAGGAGGCGCACGAGGCGTGGCAGGACGTCATCGACGTCAACCTGACCGGCGTGTTCAACACGGTGGAGACGGCCATCCCGTCGATGATCGAGCGCGGCCAGGGCGGCGCGATCGTGCTGACCAGCTCGACCGCGGGGATCAACGGCATCGGCGGGGCCTCCCGGGGCGGCCTGGGTTACACCGCGTCCAAGCACGGCGTCGTCGGCCTGATGCGCTCCTACGCCAACACCCTGGCCCCGCACAGCATCCGGGTGAACTCGGTGCACCCGACCGGGGTCCGCACGCCCATGGTGGTCAACGAGGTAATGCAGCAGTTCCTCGAGTCCGACCCGGCCATGGGGCAGGCGATGGCCAACGCCCTGCCGGTGGACATGGTCGAGCCGGTGGATATCTCCAACGCCATCCTGTGGCTGGTCTCCGACGACGGACGCTACGTCACCGGCATCACGGTGCCGGTGGACGCCGGCTTCACCAACAAGAAGTGAAGGTGGCGCGCATGGCGGGACGGGTAGCAGGCAAGGTCGCCTTCATCACCGGCGCAGCGCGCGGCCAGGGCCGCAGCCACGCGATCCGGCTGGCCCAGGAGGGCGCGGACATCATCGCCGTGGACCTGGCCGGCCAGATCGGCAGCGTTCCCTACGCCATGTCCACGCCGGATGACCTGGCCGAAACGGTCAAGGAAGTCGAGGCCCTGGACCGCCGGATCGTGGCGGCCCAGGCGGACGTGCGGGACTACGCCGCGGTCCAGGCGGCGCTGGACGACGGCGTCGCGCAGCTCGGGCACCTGGACATCGTGTCCGCCAACGCGGGCATCTTCAGCTTCGGCACCATGGAGGAGCTCGACGAGACCCGCTGGCAGGACATGATCGACGTCAACCTCACCGGTGTCTGGCACGCGGCGAAGGCGGCGATCCCCCACCTGCGGGCCGCCGGCGGCGGATCCATGATCCTGACCAGCTCGACGGCCGGGCTGCAGGCGATCCCGAACACCGGCCACTACAACGCGGCCAAGCACGGGGTCGTGGGCCTGATGCGGACGCTGGCCCTGGAGCTGGCCCCGGACATGATCCGGGTGAACAGCGTGCACCCGACGGCCGTGAACACCGACATGATCCAGAACTCGGCCACCTACGAGCTCTTCGCCCCCGACCTGCCCGAGGCCGAGCGGACCAGGGAGGCGCTGGCCCCCCGGTTCGGGTCGCTGAACGTGCTGCCGATCCCGTGGGTCGAGGCGATCGACGTCTCCAACGCGGTGCTGTTCCTGGCCTCCGACGAGGCCCGCTACATCACCGGGGTGACGCTGCCCGTCGACGCGGGGCTGCTGATCAAGTGACCGACGCAGCACCCCCGGCGGACCTGGCGCGCACCTACCAGCGGGTGGCGGCACGCCTGGTGGGCCGCGAGCGTGAAGTCACCCTCACGCTCGCGGCCGTCGCCGCCGGCCGGGACATCATCCTGGAGGGACCGCCCGGCACCAGCAAGAGCACGATCCTCCGGGCGATCACGGCGGAGTGGGGCATCCCGTTCGTGTTCGTCGAGGGCAACGCGGACCTCACCCCGGCCAAGCTGGTCGGGCACCACAACCCGGCCCGGGTGCTGCGTGAGGACTACAGCGAGGACAATTTCGTGGACGGCCCGCTGCTGGAGGCCATGCGGGAAGGCGGGTTCCTGTACATCGAGGAGTTCAACCGGGCCCCCGAGGACACCCTCCGAACACCCTGCTCACCGCGATGGCCGAGCGGCAGGTGGCGGTGCCCCGGGCCGGCATGGTCACCGCCAAGCCCACGTTCCGGGTCATCGCCTCGATGAACCCCTACGACAACGTGGGGACCACCCGGCTGTCCACGTCGGTGCACGACCGGCTGTGCCGGCTGGCGATCAGCTACCAGGACGCCGGGGCGGAGCGGGGCATCGTGGCGCTCCGGGCCCCGCTGCCGGACATGGACCCCGAGCTGTACACCCGGCTGGTCGCCGACGCCGTCGCGGTCACCCGCGCGACCCGCGAGCACCCGGACGTCCGGCAGGGCAGCAGCGTGCGCGGCGCCATCGACCTGACCCTGATCGCGGGCCAGCTCCTGGAGCTGCGGGGAATCACGCTGGTCCAGCCGGGCGCCGGGCAGGACCAGCGCTATCCGGACGTGGTGTTCGACGCGATGGTGGTCGCGCTGTCGGGGCGCATCTTCCTGGACGAGACCGTGGAGCTCACCCCCGAGGCCGTGCTCCGGCAGATCTGGGAGAACCACTTCATCCTGAACCCGGCCGCGGCGGCGCCCGGTTGAAGAGCCGTCGAGGCCGGCTCGCCCGTGTCCCGGCCGGCTGGGCGGCGGCCCGGCGGCCAGCCGGCGTCGCGGCTGCGCCCGCTGCGCCGCCGCCCCAAGGTGCTCGATGAGCAGCCGGTGCTGCTGGAGCCTGGCCCGGGGCGGGACCGGCGGGCTGGTGCTGGCGGGCGGCGGGCGCGGCAGCCGGCTGCCGCCGCGCTCCGGAAGCGGCGGCCCGGCGGTCACCGCCGAGCAGGGCACGCTGACCGGGGCGGCGGACGACGCGGTGCAGGCCGATCCCGAGACCCTGCGCCGGGCCCGGCAGATCGCGGCCCGCCTCGCGGTGCCCCGCCCGCGGCGGGACACGTCCGCGCGGCGCGGCGTGGGTGAGCTGGCCAGCGTCCGCTACAACGGGGGGTCGGACGACATCGACCTCGACCGGACCGTTGACCAGCTGGTCGAGCATCCGGTGCCCGAGGAAGACGACATCATCGTCCGCGAGCGGGTCCGGACCCGGCGCAGCGTGGTGCTGCTGGCCGACGTGTCCGGGTCGATGCGCGGCGAGCGGATCCGGACCGCGGCCGCGACGGTCGGCGCGCTCGCCGCGGAACTGGACCGCGACGACCTGTCGGTGGTGGCGTTCTGGTCCGACGCGGCGGTGCTCAGCCACCTCGGCCAGCACGTGCCCGCCCAGCAGCTGCTGGAGGAGATGCTCCGCATCCCGGCCAGGGGGCTGACCAACATCGCGTTCCCGCTGCAGGTGGCCGCGGCCGAGCTGGCCCGGGTGCCGGCCCGGGACGCGCGGGTGGTGCTGCTGTCGGACTGCGTGCACAACGCCGGACCGGACCCGCGGCCGCTGGCCGCCCGGCTGCCCCGGCTGGACGTGCTCCTGGACACCTCGGGCGAGCAGGATGAGGAACTGGCGCGTGAGCTGGCCCGGCTGGGCCGCGGGCGGCTGCGGCTGATCCGCGCCTACCCCGACGTGGCGCCCGCGCTGAGCGCGGTGTTCGCGGGCTGAACCGGTGAGCACCGAACCGATCAGCACCGAACCGATCAGCACCGGGCCGCCGTACCGGCGGCTGTTCTCCCCGCTGCGGGTGGGCCCGCTGACGCTGGCCAACCGGGTGGTGTTCGCCGCCCACCTGACCAACTACGCGCGTGACGGGCAGCCCACGGAGCAGCACGCCGCGTACTACGCGCGGCGCGCGGCCGGCGGGGCCGGCCTGATCATCACCGAGGAGCATTCCACCCACCCCGCGGACCAGCCCTGCGAGAAACTGATCCAGGGCTGGCGGCCCGGCGTCATCCCCGGCTACCGCCGGATCACCAGCGCGGTGCACGCGCACGGTGTCCCGGTCCTGGCCCAGCTCAACCACAACGGCGGCCAGTCCAGCGGGATGTACTCCCGGCTCCCGGTGCTGGCGCCGAGCCCGGTCCCCGACCCGCTGTTCCGCGAGGTGCCCAAGCCGGCCGAGCCACACGAGATCGCGGAGATCGTGGCCGGCTACGCCCGCGTCGCCCGGCACTGCGCGGAAGGAGGTTTCGACGGGGTCGAACTGCAGTGCTCGCAGTCCTCGATCATCCGCGGCTTCCTGTCGCCGGCCACGAACCGGCGCACCGACGGATACGGCGGGTCACTGCCCAGCCGGGCCCGCCTGCTGCTCGAGGTCGTGGCCGCGGTCCGCGCGGCGATCGGCCCCGGGCGCGTGCTCGGCGTGCGGATCTGCGGTGACGAGATGGTCGAGGACGGCACCACGCTGGGCGAGGCGGTCGAGGTGGCCCGGCTGGCCGGCGCCACCGGCGCCGTGGACTACATCAACACCACGGTCGGGGTGGCCACCGCCACCTTGTACCTGGTCGTGGCGAGCATGCGGACACGCCCCGGTTACGCCATGCACGTCCCGGCGGCGATCCGGGCCGCGGTGAGCATCCCGGTCATCGGGGCGGGCCGGATCACCAGCCCGCAGGAGGCCGAGCAGGCGCTGGCCGCCGGGCAGTGTGACCTGGTCGGGGTGGTCCGCGGGCAGATCGCCGACCCGGACTTCACGGCCAAGGCCCGGCGGGGTGACGCGGCCGCGATCCGCACCTGCCTGTCCTGCAACCAGGAATGCGCGGGCCGGGTGGGCCGCAACCGCTGGCTCGGCTGCACCGGCAACCCCCGGGCCGGCCGGGAAGCCGTGCCGCTGCCGGACCCTGCCGCGTCCCCCGGGCACGGTGCGCCCCGCGCCACCACGGCACCCACCGCCCGCATCGGGCGCAGGCCCGCCGCGGGGCGCCGCGTGCATGTGGTCGGCGGCGGCCCGGGCGGCCTGCAGGCCGCCGTGACCGCCGCGGAACGCGGCCATCGGGTGACCCTGTTCGAGGGGGCCGACCGCACGGGCGGGCAGGCCGCGGTGGCGGCCCGGATGCCCGGCCGGGCCGGGTTCGCTGCCCTCACCCGCGATCTGGCCACCCAGGCGCGCCGGGCCGGCGTGCGCCTGGAGACCGGCCATCCGGTGAGCGCAGGGTTCCTCCGCGCGGAGCGGCCGGACGCCGTCATCCTGGCCACCGGCGCCGTCCCGGTCCAGCCAGGCTGGGCGCACGGGCACCCCCGGATCGTGGACGTGCGCCAGGTCGCGGACGGGTCGGTGCGGCCGGAGGGCACCGTGGTCGTGGTGGACGAACTCGGCTTCCATCCGGCCACCTCGGTGGCGGAGCTGCTCGCGGGCCGGGGCTGCGCGGTGGAAGTCATTACCAGCGCCCTGGTGGCCGGCCAGGATCTCGGCCTCACCCTGGACCTGGAGCTGTGGACCAGGACGGTGCACGCGCTCGGGGTCCGGCAGCGGACGGACGTGGTGGTGCTGGACGCACGCGAGGACGCGGCGGGCCGTCTGGAGCTCACGCTGCTGCACCACCCGACCGGAGCCGGCCAGCGGCTGGCCTGTGACTGGGTGGCCTGCGCGGTCCCGCCCCGGCCCGCCGACGAGCTGTGGCATGCGCTGCGCGGTGCGGTTCCCGGGGCGCCGTTCGAGGTGCACCGGGTGGGTGACTGCCTGGCCCCGCGCCGGGCGCACGCCGCGGTGATCGACGGCGAACGGGCAGGGGCCGCCGTATGAATGCGGCCAGCACTAGGGTGATGCGCAGATGACTCTGCTCGCCGATCTCACCTGGCCCGAGGCGGCCCGCCTGGCCGCCGCGGGCGCGCTGCTGGCCGTGCCGGTCGGCTCCACCGAGCAGCACGGGCCGCATCTGCCCCTGTCCACCGACACCGACATCGCGGTCGCGCTGGCCATGCGGCTCGCCGCCCGGCGGCCCGGCGTGCTGGTCGCCCCACCGGTCAGCTACGGCTCCAGCGGGGAACACGCCGGGTTCGCGGGGACACTGTCGATCGGCCAGGCCGCGGTGGAGCTCGTGCTGACCGAGCTGGGCCGCTCGGCTGCCGAGACCTTCGGCCACCTGCTGTTCGTGTGCGCGCACGGCGGCAACGCGGCCCCGGCGCGGCGGGCGGCCGCCCGGCTCCGCGCTGAATCGCGCGACGTGCTGCTGTGGATGCCCGCACCGCAGCCCGGCCCGGACCTGCCCGCCCCGGATGCGCACGCCGGGCGTACCGAGACCGCGCTGCAGCTGGCGCTCACCCCGGGCCGGGTCCGGGCCGGCCTCGCCGAGGCCGGGAACACGGCCCCGCTGCGCGGGCTGATGCCGGCCCTGCGGCCGGCGGGGTGCGGGCGGTCAGCCGCAACGGGGTGCTCGGCGACCCGGCCGGCGCCACGGCGGCTGAGGGCTCGCGGCTGCTGGACCACCTGGCCGCCGACCTGGCCGCCGCGGTCGCGGCCTGGTATCCCGGGAGCGGGCGCACCGGCCACGGGGCCGGCCGGGCCGGGGAACGCGCGGCGGACTCACCGTGACCAGCCCGGCCGCGGACACGAGCCGGGCCGCGCTGGTCACCGGGGCGGCCCGCGGCATCGGCGCCGCCACCGTGCGCGCGCTCGCCGCCGGGGGCTGGTCCGTGCTGGCCGTTGACCGCTGCGCCGACGACCCGGCGCTCCCCTACCGGCTGGGTACCCGGGCCGAGCTGGACACCGTGGTGGCCCAGGCCGCGGACGGCCCCGGTCAGGTGCACGGCCTTACCGCCGACACCCGCGACCACGAGGCCATGGCCGCCGCCGTGGCCGAGGCCGAGCGCCGCTGGGGTGGCCTGGACGCCGCGCTGGCCGTGGCCGGCGTGATCGCGGGCGGCGTGCCGCTCTGGGAGATGCCCGCCGGGCAGCAGGAGGCCGTCCTGAGCACCGACCTGGGCGGTGTGCTGGTGCTGGCCCGCGCGGCCATCCCGGCGCTGCTGCGCCTGCCCGAGCCGCGGCACGGCCGGTTCCTGGCCGTCGCGTCGGCGGCCGCGACCCGGGGGCTGCCCATGCTGGCGGCCTACTGCGCGGCCAAGGCCGGCGTGGCCGGGCTGGTCCGCGCGCTGGCCGCCGAACTGCGCGGCACCGGCGTGACCGCGAACGCGGTAAGCCCGGGCTCCACGGACACGCCCATCCTCGCGGAGAGTGCACGGCTGTACGGGCTGCCCGGCGCCGGGGCGTTCGCCGCCCAGCAGCCCCTGGGCCGGCTGCTGGCCCCGGAGGAGGTCGCCGCGGCGCTGGCCTGGCTGGCCGGGGACGGCAGCAGCGGGATGACCGGCGCCGTGGTCCCGGTGGACGGGGGGCTGGCCCTGTGACCTTCCAGCCAGCGCCGTGACCCGGCCCGTGATCCGCCCGGAGGCCGTCGGGGGTCCCGGGCCCGCGCCGCTGCCGGCCTGCTTCGCGTCGTGTTCGACCCGGGGACGCAGTTCGTCGGGGCGGACGTGCTGTTCGGCGGGTCGCCACCGCGGCTGCTCCGGCTCAACGCGGCCGGCCAGCGCGCCCTGGCCGAGCTGCGCCGCGGGCCGGTGTGCTCCGCCGCCGCGGGCAAGCTGGCCCGGCGGCTCACCGACACGGGGCTGGCTCACCCCCGGCCGCCCGGAGCACCCGCCAGCCTGGAGGTGACGGTGGTGATCCCGGCCCGCGACCGGGCCTGGCTGCCTGGACCGCTGCCTGGCCGCCCTGGGCCGGAGCTACCCGGTGGTCGTGGTGGACGACGGGTCACGCGAGGCCGGCGCGATCGCGGACCTGTGCCGCAGGCACGGCGCGACCCTGATCCGCCGGCCGCGCTCCGGCGGCCCCGGCCCGGCCCGCAACGACGGGCTGGCCCAGGTCGCGACGGAGCTGGTGGCGTTCGTGGACAGCGACTGCGAGGCCGGGCCGGAGTGGATCACCTCGCTGGCCGCTCATTTCGCGGATCCGCTGGTCGCGGCCGTGGCCCCGCGGATCCGGCCCATCACCGTGCCCGGCTCGGCCTGCCGCTACCTGGCGGCCCGCGCGCCGCTCGACATGGGACCGCAGGAGGGCCGGGTGCTGCCGCTGACCCGGCTGTCCTACGTGCCGACCGCGGCCCTGCTGGTCCGCCGGTCCGCGCTGGCCGCCGGCGCGGCCCGGCGCCGGTCTCGCCGGGGCCGGTCTCCCCGGAGCCTTTCCTCCCCGTGCCGGTCCTCCCGGCGCCGTTCCTCCTCCGGCCGGTCCTCCCGGGGCCGGCCCCTTCGACGCCGGCCTGCGCTACGGCGAGGACGTGGACCTCGTCTGGCGGCTCGCGGAAGCCGGCTGGCGGGTCCGCTACGACCCCGCCGCGTCGGTCAGCCACGCGGAACCTGGCAGCTGGACCCGTGTGCTGGGACGAAAATTCCGTTATGGATGTTCGGCAGCTCCGCTGGCGCGCCGGCACCCGGGGCAGGTGCCTCCGCTGGTCCTGCAGGCCTGGCCAGCCGCGGCCGTCGCGGCGCTGCTGGCCCGCCGGCCGGTGGCCGCACTCGCCGCCTACGGGGCCGGGACCGGCCAGCTGATCCGGCTGCTGCACGGCTGGGACGTGCCGCCCAGGGGCGTGCTCCGCCCGATGGCGGACTCGGTACGGCAGACGTGGCTCGGTGCGGGCCGCTGGACGATCCAGTACGCGCTGCCGGTCGCGGTGGCCAGCCTGGCCCGGCCCGGTGGCCGGACCGCCAGGACCCGGCTGGGCCGCCGGCTGGCCGTGGCGTCGCTGCTGGCCGGACCGCCCCTCGCCGAGTGGCGGCGGATCCGGCCTCCGCTGCCCGCCGCGTCGTTCTCGCTCGCCTACCTGGCCGACGAGGCGGCCTACGGTGCGGGCGTCTACCGCGGCGTGCTGACCGAAAAGCTGCTCAGCCCGCTGCTGCCCGTGGTGGCCTGGCGGCCGCTCGGTAAGGCCCCGGCCGCGACGCGGCCGGATGCCCACCCAGGAAAGGATCCCCCGTCATGACCCTGTCGTCGTCGTGGCCACCATCCGCCCCCTCCGGAGTACCGCGCCGAGGTCATCGCGGCCCTGGAGAAGGCCATCGCGGACGTGCACGACCACGATGACGGCTGCCTGCTGTACGCCCTGCACGAAGGGGACGACCGGCTGGTCATGGTCGAGAAGTGGGCCAGCGCGGACGCGCTCGCCGAGCACTCCCGCGGCGCCGCTCTCGCCGAGCTCAACCAGGCGCTGAGCGGGCGCCTGGAGGGCCGGCCGGACGTCCAGATCCTCCAGCCGCACCCGGCCGGGACCCCGGCCCAGGGCGCCCTGTAGCGGCGCACCGCCGCCCCGCACGCCGCCACGGCGGGGCGCGGGCCGCGCGTCGCGCTCAGGTGCTGGCGGTGAGCCCAGCGCTGTCCCTGATCGCATCCAGCACCCGCCGGTGGTCCGCGCCCATGACGTCCTGGTGCGGGTCGGACAGGGTCGCCGCGCGGGCCAGCACCCGGCGCGGCACCGCGTGCAGGGTGGCGTCCAGCAGCGCCCAGGACATCTCGTTCAGCCCGCCGCGCACCACGCCCGGATCGGCGGTGCGGTCGCAGATCTCGCCCAGCGCGGCGAGAAGCTTGGCGGGCCGGGGATTGGCCGCCATCTCCAGCCGGAACGCGTCCACCATGGGACATGGCGCGGAGGTGCCGACCGCGGCCTCGAACGCATTCATCAGCGGGCTCACGTCCCCCGCGGTCATCGGGTCGTACAGGCCGGGGAACGGGACTTCCTCGTAACCCGGGTCGTAGCCGCTGAAGTAGACCGGCGTTGCCGAGCCGGTGCTGATGAGCACGCCGAGGGCGACGTCCAGCAGGCTGACCGGCCAGCCGAGGTCGGTGATGGCGTGCACCCGGAACTCGCCGCGCTGCGCGCCGAGCCCGGCCAGCAGCAGCAACTGCGCGGACTCCAGCGCTGACTGCACGTAGAACGCGATGGTCGCACTGTGCAGCCGGATGACGCTCTGCCCCTGGCTGGCCCCCTGCGGCCGACTGGCCCCCTGCGGCTGGCTGGCCCCCTGCGGGCGGTCCACGCCGTCCTCGGCCCAGCCCAGCAGCCGGCGGTAGATGACCGAGTTGTCGAGCACATGCGTGAACCGGGCCGCCGAGATCAGCATCTCCCCGCGCCCGGCCACGCTCGACGCGACCCACTCCGCCGCCCGCTTGGAGGCGGTGTAGATGTCGGGTGAGTAGGGACGCAGCGCCTTGCCGGTGGAGGCGCAGACCACCTGGGGAACTCCCGCCGCCTCGGCCGTCTCCAGCACGTTGCGGGTACCCAGCACATTGGTGGACACGGTGCGGTGCACCTCCACCTCGGCCCGGGCGGGCTCCCGCTGCGCAGCCACGTGGAAGATCACGTCCGGCCGTATCTCGCGGATGAGCGCCTCCAGGGCGCCCCGATCCCGGACGTCGGCCTGCCGGTACTCGGCACCAGGCTGCCGCGGCCACGCATCACTGTTCCCGCGGCTCACGCTGACCAGGCGGGCCGGGCCACGCTTCGCCACCTGAGCCATCAGGGTGGAGCCGATGCATCCCGTCCCGCCGGTGACCATGACCGTGGTGCCGGACAGCCAGTCGGACACCTGCGCTTCGGGCAGGCAGAGCCCGCGCTGGCCGATGCCCAGGAAGCGGGAGTGCTCCGCCGCGGCACCCTCCTTGACCGCGATGAGCGCCTGGGTGAGCTCCCCCAAGCGACCGAGAACTGCCTGGTCAAGGCACGTTTGCCCGGCGGGCGCTACCGCCCGCATGCAGTTGATGATCTCCCCGACCGTCTCCACCCCATGACCTCCGACTAAGTCCGCACCGGACGGCGCATGCCCCCGGTGCCAGTGGCCCGCGCGGGGTGGGACCGGGCTCCTGGCATTCACTGAGATGAACATAGAGTGCCAGACTTATTCGCATTCAGGAAGTCATAGCCTGATAAGCTGCGGAAGCCGACGTGGTCAGGGGATGGGCTGACTAGCGCGTCGGCACCGCCACGAGCGGACACGCGTGGTGAAAGTGGGCAAAGCGGTGGGAAGAGTAGGGAAGATCCGGGGTAATGCGTTAATTTTGGGTTAAGTACTGTTGTTGACCGCTCAATATTTACCCGGATAATTTGACAATGACGTATTGTGCTCATACCCCGCTCAACTCATGACTTGTCCGCGTCTGCACGCGTTGGCACGAGGTGAGGGGGACTGGTGACGGACGTCATCGACGGGCCGCATGGCACCGGACAGCCCGCTGGGGGTGAACTCCCGGCGGCACAACTTCCAGCACCCGCGTCGCCGGGCAGCGGTCACCCCGCTGACCCTGCGAGCCGACCGGTAACTCGTTCGATACCAAACCACTGATCATGGAGTCCGCGACCATCCCGCTGATAATGGAATCCGCCATCCCGCTGCGCCTGCGATGGCGGCCCGGGCCCGGCCCGCGCGCCTGCAGGCCGTGGCGCAGACGCCGGCGGCCCTCCCGTCGCAGAGCCCGGCCGGGGCGCCGCCAGCGACACGCTGGGCTCCCCGGTACCGGCACCGGGCGGCCTGGCGTCCGTGTCGCTTCGTGACGAGGCACCGGCGGACGTGGCCGTGTCCACCGCGACCGGCGCCGACGGCGCTCCCGCCCCGGGCACCGTCACGGTCCCCCCGCCCCGGGGTGGACCGGCGGCGAGCCCTGAGCCTGCCCCGCGCCTGCTGTCCAGCCCGGTGCGCCGGGCCTTCCGGCTACGGGCCCGGGGCGCCGCCCGTCCCGCCGCGGGACGACGAGAAGTACCGCTACATCAAGCGCGGCGCCTGGATTCTCACCCTCGCCTCGGTCGCCAGCTTCCCGCTGCTGCTGTTCAGCCAGACGCGGCTGATGATGGAATACCACTGGTTCTGGTTCTACGTTCCATTCGTGATAATGGGAGCCCTGTTCCTGGCGCTGCCGATGATCACAGATGGGATGGCCCGCGGCTCCGATTTCGGCGAGCATCAGCGGCTGGTCGACGAATGGCGGCCGGAGGCCTATCCGTCGGTGGACGTTTTCCTTCCGGTCTGCGGCGAACCCGTGGACGTGGTCCGCAATACCTGGAAGTACGTGGCCGAGATGAGCCGCCACTATCAGGGAACGGTCACCGCCTATGTGCTGGACGACTCGGCCAGCCCCGAGCTGAAGGCGATGGCCCGCGAGTTCGGGCTCGCGTACGCCGCCGCCCAAACCGGGGCTGGTTCAAGAAGTCGGGGAACCTCTGTTTCGGTTTCCAGGTGTCCTACGGGGACTACATCCTGCTGCTGGACGCGGACTTCGCCCCCCGGGCTGACCTGTTGAATGAGGCGCTCCGTACATGGACACCTACCCGACACCGGGATCGTGCAGACCCCCCAGTTCTTCCGGATCACCAATGACCAGTCCTGGGTGGAACGCGGCGCCGGGGCAGTTCAGGAGCTGTTTTACCGGTCCATCCAGACGGCGCGCTCACGCAAGGGCGCAGCCCATCTGCGTGGGGAGCTGCGCCGTGTACCGGCGTGGGGCCGCCCTCCAAGCAGAACCTCGGCATGACGCTGGCGGAGCACTCCGAGGACGTGCTCACCGGGTTCGACCTCAACCGCTATGGGCTGGTCACCTCCGCTACCTGCCGGTCGCGCTTTCCACCGGCAACTGCCCGGATAACGTCCCGGGCTTCCTGAACCAGCAGTACCGCTGGTGCTCAGGAACAGTCGCGTCTGCTGTTCGGGAAGATGTTTTGGGGGGCGAAGCTTCCGCACTATACGCGGCTGTGTTACATCTCCGGGTTCATCTACTACATCTACACGGCTCTGTTCACGTTCGTGGTGCCTGCGCTGACCATCGCGATCCTCGCGCTCGTACCGAACGTCCTCGAATTCAAGAACATGATTTTCATGGTGCCGGTAGTGCTCTACGCTGCGGTGATTATCCCGGCGTGGCATCACGCTCCTTACCGCCTGGAGGCGTGGGCCGTCAAGCTGATCTCCGGCTGGGCTCATTTCTTCGCGTACTGGGATGCTCTCCGCGGTAAGCGCCTGGGCTGGAAGCCCTCCGGCGGCGACAAGAAGAAGCAGGAGGGGAACCGGCGCTTCTGGACCTGCTTCCTGCTGTGGAGCGTGGGCAGCTCGCTGCTCTGGACCGGCCTCGCGTTCTGGCGGATGCTGACCATGGACCCGTACAACTTCATCGTCCTGTTCGGCCTCGGGCTGTTCGAGCTCGTCGTCGCGGGTCGGGTGCTACTCCAGCCGGTTCAGGATGCGCGCAAGTAGGTGAAGGGCACCGAGGAAGCGGCCAGCCAAGGCGCGTCGCAGCTGGCCACGGGGCCGCGGAACGGCGGCACGCGGTGACGACGGCCGTCCGGCGGCACCCGTGCGGAAGCGGTCCAGCCGTTCCGTGTTCGGGCCGTCCGGTGACGAGCGGCCCGACGCTCACCGACGCGGAAACGGTCGTCCTGCCGGTCTGGCTGCACCACCGCCCGTCTGCGGAGAAGGCGTCCCCGGAGAGCCTGGCGCGGTTCCTGAAGTCGATCACCGTCCCGCCGCAGGCGGGTGAGCCGGCCGTCACGGAACCGGAAACCGGGGAACCGCCAGCCGCAGGGCCAGGGACCGGGTCGGGCGCGGAGCCGGGGGCCGATGCCGAAGCTGTGGCGGCGCCGGAAGCTAAGGCTGAGGCTGAGGCTGAGGCTGCGGCTGAGCCCGAAGCTGTGCCGGAACCGGAAGCCGGGGCGGAGCCGGAGGCTGCAGCTGAGCCGGAGGCTGCGGCTGAGCCCGAAGCCGGGCCGGAACCAGAAACAGGGGCGGAGCCGGGGGCTGAGGCTGAGGCCGGGGCCGAGACCGGCGCGGACACCAAGACCCCGGCTGAGTCAGGCGCCGAGGCCGGCACCAGCGCTGAGGCCGGGCCTGTGGCTGACGCTGATGCCACGACGCTGGTCGTCACCAGCCCCCCGGCCGAGCCGGACGCCAGAGCCAAAGACCACGCCGGGCCGGATGACGAAGCCGGGCCAGAGTCTGGAGCCGGGCCAGAGCCGGAAACCAGTTCAGACGCTGAGACAGGTTCAGGCGCTGAGACAGGTTCAGGCGCGGACGCCGGGGCGGCGGGAGCGGAGGTGGCCGCGGCGGGTGCGCCCGGCAGTGCCACAGCCGGGGCCATGGCACCGGACGGCCCCACCCTGCCGGCGGTGACTCGGCCGGAATCCGAAACGATCACCACGCTCAGCCTGGCGGACCTCCAGGCCGCCCTCCGGGGCGCACTGGCGCAGCCCGGCACGGCGCAGCCCGGCACGGCGCAGCCCGGCACGGCGCAGCCCAGTACCGCGCGGGACACCACCCCGCAAGACGTCACGGTCCTGCTCAGCTTGCCGCGGGCCATGAGGGCGGCGGGGGCCGCCGAGACCAAGCCAGCCGAAGGTGAGGCAGCCGAAGCTAAGCCAGCCGGAGGCGACGCAGCCGGAGCCAAGCCAGCCGGAGGCGAGGCAGCCGAAACCAGGGCGGTCGAGGCCATCGAGGCCATCGACGTCCTGGAGGCGAGCACCATCGTCGGCCTCGAGGCCCGGACGGCTGATGCCCTCGAAACCGTCGAGGCGATCGAAGCCATCGAGGTCAAGACCGCGCAAGCCATGCAAGCCATCGAGGCCATGACCGCTGACGCGCTCAACGCCATCGACGCGACGGTGGCCGAAATCAGCGGCACGGTGGCCGGGGAGGCCACCGGATCCGACACCACGCAGATTCTGAACCGCGCGGCCTGACACTGGCCAGCCCGACGCGGCCCAGCCCGACGCGGCCCAGCCCGACGCGGCCCAGCCCGACGCGGCCCAGCCCGACGCGGCCCAGTCCGGCACCAGCCAGCCCGGGCCAGCCGATACGCGACGCCTGATAGCGCGACGCCTGATACCGCGACGCCTGATACCGCGACGCCTGGGACCACGACGCCGGTTGCGGCGGACAGCGCCCGGCCGGACAGCGCGGTGTCCGCTACGCCCTCCCCCGGCGCGGACGTCGCCACGACCCGCATTATCAGGCTCGACGAGCCTCCGGCGAGTGTCACGCTTATCACTCCCGCGACCGAGACGACGATCGCGTTGCCGCAACCGCGAAGCGAGAGCATCGTGGCGGTCACGCCGGTCGCGGCCGCACCAGACACCATTACCGTGACACCGATACCGCAGCGGGGCGGCCCCGGAGGACCCACGGCGCTTCCACCCGCCCAGCCCGGTCCCCCGGCCGAGACGCAGGCGGAGCCCGGCGCCGAGCCGGCGGTCGTCGCCGCCCGGCGACGCACCCGGGTCAGCCGGGTCCTGCTGCTGGCCATCCTGTGCCTGCAAGCGGTGCTGTCACTGCGGCTGCACAACACGGCCTTCGAAGACGA
Source organism: uncultured Actinomycetes bacterium (assembly GCA_963720645.1). Taxonomy (GTDB): domain Bacteria; phylum Actinomycetota; class Actinomycetes; order Streptosporangiales; family Streptosporangiaceae; genus RYN-230. Next base: position 391,885 of record CAVRFX010000009.1, read on the forward strand.
GGCCCTGTACATCTACTCCGGCCACATGGAGCTCGAGCATCTGCTCCACGGCGCGGCCCTGCAGGGCAGCTACGCGTCCTACTTCTCCGGCTCCCCCGTGCTGTACCCCCTGGCGGCCGGCTTCCTCAACGGCCTGGGCGGGCTCACCGCGGCCCGGATGCTCAGCCTGGCCGAGATGCTCTCGATCACCGCATTGCTCTACTCCATGAGCCGCCGCCTGTTCAACGAACGGACCGCGTTGTGCGCGGCACTGCTCTTCTCGGTGTGCGAGTCGGCGATCTTCCTGGGCAACTTCGCCACCTACGACGCGACCTGCCTGTTCCTCCTGTCCCTCGCGGCGTGGATCATGGTCCGCACCGCAGGGTTCCGATGGCCCCTCTTCCTGATCGCCGCCCCCGTGGCCGCGCTCGCGGTCGGTGTCAAGTACGCCGGCCTGCTGTTCGTACCCACCATCGCCGTGCTGCCCGCGCTGGCGGGCTGGCCGCTGCGCGGCCGCAGGGTGCTCCTTTACCCGCCCTTGTTCGTCGCCGCCGTCGCGGGCCTGCTCTACGGGGCGCTGCGTCTGGGCGGCCACTCGTATATGGCGGCTATCTCGAGTACCACGACGCAACGTGCGCAGGGCTTGACCCCGGTGACCACCCTCTTGAAGGAATCCGCAGAGTGGGGTGGCGTGATCTTCGTGCTCGCGGTGATCGGCACGATCGCCTACGTGAGGCGGATCCGCACCGAGCCGGAGGAACTGGTCGCCCCGGCAGGCGGCCGTTTCCGGCGGCTCTGCCTGGGGCTGCTGCTCACCGGGACGGCCCTGCTGGCCCCGGCCTACCAGGCCCATCTGCACACGGACATCTCATTCCAGAAGCACATCGGGTTCGGCCTGTTCTTCGCGGCGCCCATGGCGGGCCTGGGAGTGGCCCGCCTCCTGGGTGATCACTACCGCCGGCCGCACATCGCCGTGGGGGTCTGGAGTCTGGCCCTCGTGCTCGGCCTGGTCCAGACGACCCACCTGTACCAGGTGTGGCCCAACTCCACCCAGTTCGTGCGGGCCTTCTCCGCGTACCTGAAGCCGCACGCCCGCTACCTGGTCGAGGTGCCCGAGGTACCCATCTACTACCTGCTCGGCCACGCCGACGCCCAGCCGAGGCAGTTCACCTCGACGTTCTACATCAACTACCAGAACAGCAAGGGCGTGGTGCTGACCGGCACGGTCGGCTTCACCGCGGCCGTGGACGCGGGCTACTTCCAGGTGGTGGCGTACAACAACGAAGTCACCGGGGCCGCCGATGCGGTCCTGGCCCAGGCCCTGTCGGCCAGCAAGGACTACTACCTGGCCGCCGAGATCCACATCACCGATGTGTTCGGGCCCGGCGACTACTTCATCTGGGTCAAGGGCCACCGGCCGACCGTCAGCGGCGTCTTCAACCACAAGGTCCGGCGCTACCTGGATCTTGGCTCCAAGTCCACGGAACTCGCACCCTGACCCGGCGGGCTCAGTTGGTGTACACCCTGACGTAGTTGACCACCATGGTGCCCTGGGACGAGGTCTGATTGGTGGGGGTGGCACACCGGCACTGGTCGTCGGGGAACGCGCCGCCCACGGCCAGGGAGAGCAGGATCGAGTGGCCATGGTCGATGGCCGCAGTCCAGGCGGCCGTCCCGACCCGGCTCTCGCTCACGCTGTAGAACTGATGCCCGTCGAGGTACCAGCGGACCTCCTCGTGGCCCGGGTGGCGCCGGTCGATGATCACCGAGTAGGTGTGGAACGACTGCTGGCATCCTGAGCAGGTCCGCAGGCCGCTGCCCAGGCCGTTGGTCTCGTGGCAGGGCCCGAAGGTCCCATCCGGGTTCTTCTGGGTCAGGTTGCCGCAGTGCAGGGTCCCGGAGGTCTTGCTGTAGCCGTTGACGATCCTCCATGATGTCGATCTCCCCGGTCCCCGGCCACGCCGTGCGGCCCAGCATCCAGAAGCCGGGCCAGTAGCCCAGCGCATGCTGGACGTTCGGCTGCTTGATGGAGGCGGTCACCATCATCTCGCCCCCGGGCGGCGCGTTGAACAACCGGTTGGCCCGGGTCTCGACCCGGCCCGAGGTCCATGCGGCCTTGGGGTTCCCGGCCGCGCCGTGGCCGAGGACGATGAGGTCGAGGTTCCCGTGCCCGTCGAGGTGGACGTTGTACTTCGAGTCGGTCATCGTCTCGACTTCGTTGGTGCCGAAGACACCGTGGCCGGTGTTGTACTCCCAGTACTTGGGGTTGACGCCGGAGTCCGCCGGGCCGTTGAAGCTGTCGGACCAGGCGAGCTTCCATGCCGGAGTCGCGTTCCCCTGCTCGGCCGCGGACGAGCAGGCGAGTCCGCCCAGAATCATGAGCATGCTGAGCCCGGCCAGGAGCACTTTTGGCCGGGACGAGGCTCGTGTACGCAGCCTGGCCTCCTACGGGCTGTCGGCCCGGACCGCTGTCCGCCGGCATATCCCCGGACATCCTGCACGAATCCTAGCGGCATCCGGGGGCGCCTCCGCCTGCTGTTACCAGCGCCCGGGGCGGCCTCCGGGCCGGGCTGGGTGACCCGGAATGCCATACTGCCCCCGGTGGCGCACGAGCCTGGCTGAAAGGGGCTGAGCATGCCTGGTCCGCTCACCGGCCTGCGGGTGATCGAACTCGGGGGGATCGGCCCGGTGCCGCATGCGGCGATGATCCTCGGCGACCTGGGCGCCGATGTCGTCCGGGTGGAGCGGCCCGCTGGCGGGTTCGACCCGGCCTTCGGCCAGACCGACTACATGCTGCGCAGCCGCCGGTCCGCGGCCGCCGACCTGAAGACCGACGCCGGCCGGGACCTGGTGCTGCGCCTGGTGGCCAAGGCCGACGTGCTCCTGGAGGGCTACCGGCCCGGGGTGGCCGAGCGGCTGGGGGTCGGTCCCCGGGAATGCCACGCGGTGAACCCGGCCCTGGTCTACGCGCGAATGACCGGGTGGGGCCAGGACGGGCCGATGGTCACCCAGGCTGGCCACGACATCAACTACATCTCACTGACCGGCGTGCTGCACGCGATCGGGGCCGGCGACCGGCCCGCGGTACCGCTCAACCTGATCGCTGACTTTGGCGGCGGCTCCATGTTCCTGGTCACCGGGGTGCTGGCCGCGCTGTGGGAGCGGCACCGTTCCGGCGTGGGGCAGGTGGTGGACGCGGCCATGGTGGACGGGGTGAGCGCGCTGGCCCAGATGGTGTGGGCGTTCCGGGGCACCGGCGGCTGGACGGATGACCGCTCGGCCAACCTGCTGGATGGGGGCGCGCCGTTCTACGACACCTACACCTGCGCCGACGGGCGCTGGATCGCGGTGGGCGCGCTGGAGCCGCAGTTCTACGCGCAGTTCCTGGCCGGGCTGGGGATCGCCGGGGAGGACCTCCCGGGGCAGATGGACCGTTCCGGCTGGCCCCGGCTGCGGGCCCGTTTCACCGAGGTGATCGTCAGCCGGACCCGGGACGAGTGGACGGAGATCTTCGCGGGCACCGATGCGTGCGTCACCCCCGTGCTGACGTTCGGCGAGGCCCCCCTCACCCCGCACCTCACCGCGCGGGAGACCGTGATCACGCTGGGCGGGGTGCCGCAGGCCGCGCCCGCCCCGCGGTTCTCCCGGACCCCGCCGGGCCCGCCGTCGGCTCCCCCGGTGCCCGGCGGTGACACCAAGGCCGTGCTGGCCGACTGGGACGCCTGAGCGCGGGGAGGCTGGCTTCGGTCCTCACGAGGCCAGGTGGCGGCTGATGACCAGGCGCTGGATCTGGTTCGTGCCCTCGAAGATCTGCATGATCTTGGCTTCGCGCAGGTACCGCTCCACCGGGAATTCCTGGATGTAGCCGTAGCCGCCGAGCACCTGGACGGCATCGGTGGTCACCTTCATGGCGGCGTCGGTCGCGACCAGCTTGGCCACGCTGGCCTGCTGGCTGTACGGCCGCCCGGCATCCCGGCGGCGGGCCGCGTCCAGGTAGGTCGCCCGGGCCGAGCCCACCGCGGCGGCCATGTCCGCGAGCAGGAACGCCAGGCCCTCGTGGTCGATGATCCGCTGGCCGAACGTGCGCCGCTGTTTCGCGTAGCCGGCCGCGTAGTCCAGCGCAGCCTGGGCCAGCCCGGTCGCCACGGCCGCGATACCCAGCCGGCCGGAGTCCAGCGCGCTGAACGCGATGCGCAGCCCCTGCCCCTCGGCGCCGATCAGCCGGTCCGCGGGCAGCCGCACGCCGTCGTAGTGTGCGCTGGTCGTCGGCACCGCCCGCAGCCCCATCTTCCGCTCGGGCGCGCCGAACGACAGTCCGGCGACGCCGGCCGGCACCAGGAAGCAGGACACCCCGCGGCTGCCGGGGGCCGTGCGGGCGAACAGCGTGTACGAGTCGGCGTTGCCGCCGCCGGTGATCCACGCCTTGGTGCCGGTGATCACGTAGCCGCCTGCGTCCCGGACCGCCTGGCAGGCCAGCGCGGCCGCGTCCGATCCCGCCTGCGGCTCAGACAGGCTGTACGCCCCGAGCAGTTCCCCCGCCGAGCATGATCGGGGAGCCACCGCTCCTGCTGCTCCGGGGTGCCGAACGTGGCCAGCGGGAAACACGACAGGCCGTGCACGCTGACCATGACCGCGACCGCGGCCCACCGCATCGCCAGCTCCTCCAGGACCTGCAGGTACACCTCGTACGGCTGCCCGCCGCCGCCCAGCGACTCCGGATAGGGCAGGCCCAGCAGCCCGGCCGCACCGAGGATCTTGAACACCTCCGCCGGGAAAGTCTCGGTGGCCTCCGCCTCCGCCACGCGGGGCGCGAGCTCCCGGTCGGCCAGCTGCCGGGTCAGATCCAGCAGATCAGCAGCCTCACGGCTGGGCAGCATCCGGTCCACGGTCATGACAGGCTCCTGGTGCCCCGGGGTCGCGAAGGCGTGCGGGCGGCCGCGGTTGCACCATGCCCGCCACGGTTCCAGCCAACCACGGCAGGCGGGCTGGATCAGCCCGGACCGGCGCTGAGCGGCTGCGCGGAACCCGGTTGCCGAACCGCCGCCCGCCCGCCGCCCGCGCGGCCCGGCCATAACTGGACGGCACGCGTTTCACTGTGCGGGCCCAGTATCCTGAGCGGAGACCGTTCAGGAATACGGCCGTCCCGGATCAGGGTGAGGTGGCGCGGTGAGCACGACGCACGTGCCGCCCGGACGGCCCCGCGACCCGGAGGTGGACCGCCGCATCGCGCGGGCTGCGCTCGATCTGTTCGCGGACGCCGGCTGGGCGGGGTTCGCGATGGAGGGGGTCGCGCGCCGGGCCGGCGTGGGCAAGGCCTCGCTGTACCTGCGGTGGAGCAGCAAGGAAGTGCTGCTGGCCGACGCGGTGACGTGGCGGCTGGCCCGGGTGGCCGACGTGGACACGGGCACGCTGCATGGCGACCTGGTCGAGCTGGCCACCCAGATGCTCGGCATCTACGCGGGAGACACCGGCCGTGTCGTGCTGCGGCTGGCGCTGGAGGCCGAGGCGATCCCGGGCGTGGCCGGGCACTACGAGGCGATGAAGCGGGACCAGACCCTGGCCGCCCGGGCCATCGTGCGCCGGGGGATCAGCCGCGGTGAGCTGGCCCGGGATACGTCCGTCACCCTGCTGCTGGACACGCTGGTGGGCGGGGCCATGATGCATGCGATGAGCACCCCGGCCGACCGGCGGGCGGAGCTGGCCCGCACGCTCGGCGTCCAGGCCGGGAGGCTCGTCGATTTCCTGATGCGGGCCGTCACCGTGCCGCCGCGGATCGCGGATGAGCGGCCGTGACGTGACCACGCGCATCCAGGTCACCGGCACCGCCCAGCGCGAAGCCTGGCGGGGCCGGGTGCTTCCCCCGTGGAGGAGGTCCGGCCGGGCCTGTGGTCGGTGCCTGTCCCCATCCCGTTCAGCCCGCTGCGCTACACGCTGTGCTACGCGTTCACCGGCGACGCGGGCCCGGTGATCGTCGATCCCGGCTGGGACTCTCCAGAGGGCGAGCGGGCCCTCGCCGCCGGGCTGGCGGCGGCCGGGGCCACACCGCGCGACGTCACGGGGGTGGTCGTCACCCACGTCCACCCCGACCATCACGGGCTGAGCAGCTGGGTCCGGGAGCAGAGCGGAGCCTGGATCGCGATGCACTCCGCGGAGGCCGAGGCTCTCCCCGCCCGGATCGTGCGCGAGCGCAAACCGGGCTCGGACCCGGACTGGCTGCGCGGCCACGGCGTGCCCGAGGAGGACGTCGCCGTCCTGGTCGTGGACCCGGCCCGGATGACGGGAGTGCTGTCCATGCCCGAGCCCGACCGGTTCGTGGCCGACGGCGAGCGGCTGGCGATCCCGGGCCGGGACGTGCGCGCGGTCTGGACTCCCGGGCATACCCCCGGTCACCTGTGCCTGCACGACGCCGCCGCGGGCGTGCTGCTCACCGGCGATCACCTGCTGCCCCGCATCAGCCCGCACATCAGCGTGCACGGGGCCCAGGACACAGACCCGCTGACCGACTATCTGGCCTCGCTGGCCCGGACCGGGACGTTCACGGCCGAGGAGGCGCTGCCCGCGCACGAGTACCGGTTCCGCGGGCTCGACATCCGCTCGGCCGCGCTGGTGGCCCACCACCGCGACCGGGGTGCGGAGATCATGGATGTGATCGACCGGCTGGGACAGCCCACCGCCTGGACCATCGCCACCCAGCTGACCTGGTCACGGGGCTGGGCGGCGCTGCACGGCCTGATGCGCCGGATGGCGCTCGCGGAGACCGTCGCGCACCTGCACTACCTCGCCGTAACCCGGGAGGTCCGCCGTGGTGCGGGCCGGCCGCTGCTCTGGGCGCGGACCCACGCCTGACGGGAGGCCAGCACCTGACGCGAGGCCATCCCGGGCCGGGCCGGGGGGCTCGTCCGCCTACGGGCCGACGGGATGGCTCGCGGCGAGCGACGCCCCGACCTGGTCGGCGAACGCGATCGCCAGGAGCCGCTGCTCGACGGTGGGCTGCGCCCCCGGGGCCGGCGTCATCAGGAACCGGCCCTGCAGGATGCCCCCGCTTTCCACCAGTAGTTCCGTGTCGCCGGCGCCGGGCGATCCGGCGCCGTCCGCGCTCCGGCCCGCCCGCCCGGCGGTGACCGTCCCGTCGTGCTGCAGCCGGGCGGGCTGGCCGATCCCGGCCACGCCGTACTGGAAACGGCAGGCCTGCAGCGACAGCAGCCCGGTGAGCTGCCTGCTCACCTCGTCGATGAGATCCGACGGGGGGCCTCCGGCCGCCACCGCCTGCGCGGCCGCGCCGATCCCCTCCAGGTAACCGGCCCGCCTGCTGGCCACCGCGTGCTGGCGGCGGCCCCAGACCGCGATTTCGGTGACCGCCACGCCGATGACCAGCAGCAGCACGGTGGTCTCGATGTCGGACCGGCGGAAGATGGAGAACCGTTCGTACGGGCGGGTCAGGAAGAAGTCGAACCAGACCGCGGCCGACAGGGCCGCGACGAACCCGGCCAGCCGGTACCCGTTCGCGGCCACCGCCACGACCACCAGGATCAGCACCAGCGCGGCATCGGTGTTGGGAAAACTGGCCCGCCAGGGAGTCAGGATCGCCGCCACGGCCAGCGGGGCCAGGAGCGCCGCCAGCATGGCGAGGTGGTCCCGGCCCGGCGTCCGCCACGTCCGCATACCACCGTGATAACACAGGCATCCCCGGTCGGCCAGCCCCGGGCCCTCCCGCCGCGACCTGGCCGGATCAGGCGCCGTGGCCGGCGGCCGGGCCGGCGGTCCGGGAAGCCGGGGCCGCGGGGTCTTGGCCGGCTCGTCTTGTTGTGTCATCAATAGGAAACACGGCCGACATCATCAGTTGTGAGGCTGCGGCCAGGATGTGCCTGCGTATCCCCCTGCTGACCCCCAGGAGCGCTGCGGATGACTGACACCCTGGACACGACGACCGTTGCGGCTACCGTCGAGCGGCAGAAGCTGCAGCGCCACTTCGGGCGCTTCGACATCCTCTTCTTCCTCATCTGCACCATCGTCGGCGTGGACACCATCGCCACCGTGGCCCAGGGCGGAGGCCAGGCCTTCACCTGGATGATGATCTTCGCGGTGGTGTTCTTCGTGCCGCAGGCCCTGCTGTTCGCCGAACTCGGCGCGGCGTTCCCTGAGGAGGGCGGGCCGTACTACTGGACCCGGCTGGCCTTCGGGCACCTGGCCGGGGCGGTCAACAACTTCCTGTACTGGATCACGAACCCGGTATGGATCGGCGGCACGCTCACGATCACCTGCATCAGCGCCGTCGAGGTGTTCTTCAACCACGGCGCGAACGTGTCCACGCCGGTGTGGTTCATCATCGCGCTCACGTTCGTCTGGCTGTCGATCCTGGCCGCCATCATGTCGTTCAGCAAGGCCAAGTGGCTGCCGACCTTCGGCGCCTTCGCCCGGTTCATCGTGCTCGGCGTGTTCACGCTCTCGGTCATCGTCTTCGCGTTCAAGCACGGCGCGCACGGCCTGGGCGCGAGCGGCTACAAGCCGTCCGAGAGCGGATTCGTGCTGCTGGTCGGTGTGCTGCTGTTCAACTTCGTCGGGTTCGAGCTGCCCAGCAGCGCCGGCGAGGAGATGACCAACCCGCAGCGCGACGTGCCGTTCGGGATCGCCCGCTCCGCGGTGGCCAGCGTGGTGCTGTACGCCCTGCCCGTGATCGGCATCCTGATCGTCCTGCCGTCCAGCGCCATCACCAACTTCAGCGGGTTCGTCAGCGCGATCCAGGACGTCTTCACCGTGTACGGCGGGCAGGTCAGCCCGAACGGCAGCGCGACCCTGAGCGGGGCCGGGCTGTTCCTCGGGGACGCCTGCGCGATCCTGTTCATCCTCTGCCTGCTGACCTCGGGCGTGACCTGGATCATGGGCTCAGACCGGGCCCTGGCCGTGTCCTGCTACGACGGGGCGGGACCGCGCACGCTCGGGGTGATCAGCGCCAAGTACGGCACGCCGGTCCGCGTCAACGTGTTCAGCGGCATCGTGGCCTCGGTCGTGGTCGTGCTCGCGCACCAGATCACCAGCGGCGACGCGGCCAAGTACTTCAACGCGGTCCTCGGCGTGACCATCTCCACCACCCTGATCAGCTACCTGCTCATCTACCCCGCGCTGTGGAAGCTCCGGCGCAGTCACCCGGCCACGCACCGGCCGTTCAGGATGCCCTGGTACCGGCCACTGACCGTGCTCCTGATGATCCTGGTGGCCGTGGCCAGCATCCAGCTCATCGCGCCGGGCCTGGGCAGCTCGTGGTTCGGCAGCGATTTCATCCCCGAAGGCTGGACCCACGCCCAGCGGTTCACCTACCTGTGGACCGAGCTCATCCCGGTGCTGGCCTTCGTGGCCATCGGGACGTCCTTCTGGTGGATGGGACGCCGGACCCGGGCCGAGGAAGTTCCTGACGTCATACCCCTCCCCTGAACTGCCCGCACGGCGCGCGGCCCCGCCTCCGGCAAGATTCACGCCACCGGCGGGAAGATTCGGCAGGCGAACCGGTTGTACGTAGCGGAGGAAGCTCCGGGTATGCCGTGACCGAGCCGAGCAGGGGGTGCGAATGGAAGCGGCGATCGTCCTGGCCCTCGCGGCCAGCTTCTGTACCGCCACCTCCTCGGTTTGCCAGCGTCTCGGCGCGCGGAATTCCGGCGCGTCGGGGTTCGATATCTACCTGCTGTTCCGGCTGGTCCGCCAGCCGGTCTGGCTGCTCGGCCTGGCCAGCATGATCCTCGGCTTCATCCTCCAGATCAGCGCCCTGCACTTCGGTGCACTGGCCCTGGTGCAGCCCATCCTGGCGCTGGAGCTGATCTTCGTGTTCGGCTACATGGCCGTGATCGGCTCGCGCGGGGTGAAACGGCGGGACTGGCTCGCCGCGATCGCCATGTGCGCGGGACTCGGCCTGTTCCTGCTCGCGGCGTCCCCGTCAGGTGGCCGGCTGCACGCACCCGGCACCTTGTGGTGGCTGGCCGGGGTCGCCTCGCTCGGCGTGGTCCTCGCTGCCCTGGCCGTGGCCTTCGGGATGGGCCGCCTTCCCGGCGCCGCACCGTCCCGACGCGCCGCGGTGCTCGGCGCGGCCACCGGGATCGCCTGGGGCTTCGTCGCCGCCGTGATCAAGGAGCTCAGCTCGCACCTGGGCGATGGCCTGGGCGCCATCGTGTCCAACTGGTCGCTCTACGTCCTGGTCGTGGCGGGGGCGGCGACCCTGCTGCTGGCCTCGCACGCACTGGCGGCAGGCCCGCTCGCCGCGTCTCAGCCCGGGTTCACCATCCTCGACCCGCTGTCGGCCAGCCTGCTCGGGCTGTTCCTGTTCGCGGAGCACATCCAGACCGGCGTGCTGGACCTGGCCGTCGAGGCCCTGGCCCTGGCCCTGATCGTCGGCGGCGTCTCCGCTCTTAGCCACAGCCACCTGATCGTCGGCGAGGACGAGCTGCCGGCGGTCCGCGCCGGCGAGTTCGGCCGCCAGCCGCTGACCGCCCCAGCCGCTGGCCGCGCCAGCGACCGTGCGAGGTAGATCGGCCAGGACGGGTCAGGGGCCGGCGGTCCGCGCCGCGGTGAGCGCCACCGTCGCATACTGCATCGTGAAGCTGCCTCCCACCGCGTCGATGGCGGCACCGATGCCCGCCAGCAGCTCCCGCAGCGTCGCCGGCGGGTACAGGCTGGCGCCGCCGAAGGTCGGTACCTGGTCCAGCCACTCGTCGCGCGTGTAGGGCCGCGCCCAGTCGAATCGCCACTGGTCCGGATCGCCGAACCCGCCCGCCTGCTCTATCCCGGTGGCCGCCGTGGCGCACAGCGCTGAGTACGCGTCCGCGCCGGGCATCCCGCGCTGCGCCAGGGGTGAATCGGGCAGCACCCGGCGGAAAACAGCGGCGAAGGCGTCGTTCAGATCGGGCGGGGGCTGGAACGCGTTCCAGAAACGGCCTGCTGGCCGCCGGGACGCAGCACCCGCGCCGCCCTGGCCGCTCCCGCGACCGGGTCCACCCAGTGCCAGGCCTGCCCGGCGATGGTGAGCACGGTCATCGCCGGTGCCCTGCGGGAACCCCCGCGGTGAGCGCCCGGCGGGACGCCCGCGCGAGGCGACCGGGGCCGGGCCTCGTGATCACCCCGTGCCTGGTGAGCACCCGGCCGGCGTAGCCAGCGCTCAGAACTCGGTCTTGAGCCGTTCGATCTCGCGGGCCCGCTCGCGCAGCTGTGCGTACGCCGGCCGTTCACGGATGCGGGCCAGGGCCCAGCGCACCGCCTCGGCGCGGCTGGAGGCGATGCCCGCGGTAATCAGCGCATCGAGAGTTTCCAGGTCCACCCGGCCGAGCCGGGCCATCACCGGGGTCGGCTCGCCGCCTTCGGTCGCGCGGGCTACCAGCGAGTCCAGGCGCCTGCCGCCGAGCACCATCCGGGGCCCGTCGCCAGTGTCGCTGCTGGTCAGGACCTCCATCCGCCACATGTTCGGAAGCCTGGCCGACAGATCCTTCCGGAACTGCTTGAACGCCTCGTCATGCGCTTCCTCGAAGGCATGGAGGGCCTGCTCCTGGCCCTTCTGCCCGTCCGCGGCCTCCAGGATGAGCCGGACCAGCAGCTCTCCCGGCTCGATCACCGGCTCGTCACCGTACTGCAGCACCCTGACCCGCTGCACCGCGCCACCGGGGAAGCGCCTGTTCACCTCGTCACCGAGCTGCTGCTCGATGTGCTCGATAGCCGCCTGGTCCATGCCAGCCTCCGTTAGTTACATAAGAAACTGAGTGTAACACCGTGTTTCACCGCCGCTGGCCCCCCTGAGGCCCGTCCGGGCCGCCCTCCCGGGCGGGCCGCCTGGCGGCTAGCCTGCGTCCGGGAGGGCTGAGCGATGGAGCTGCTGATTGAGGACGCGGTCCTCGTCACGATGGGCCCGGGCGACACGACCGCCGGGGCCATGCTGGTCCGGGACGGCCGGATCGCCGCGGTCGGCGATCCCGCGCAGGTACGGGCGGCCGCGTCCCCGGGCGCGGCGGTGGCCCGGCTGGGCGGGGCGACCGTGATCCCCGGGCTGATCGACGCGCACTGCCACGTCGCCGACGTCGGCTACCTCGCGGCGGGCGCCGACTGCAGCCAGCCGGCCGCGCCCGACATCCCGGCCATCCAGGCCCGGCTGCGCGAGGCGAGCGGCCGCACCCCGGACGGCTCATGGGTGACCGGGAGCGGATACGTGGAGTACCAGCTGCGTGAGGGCCGGCACCCCACCCGGGATGAGCTGGACCAGGCCGTGCCGGACCGACCGGCCGTGCTGTACCACACGTCGCTGCACGCCTGCGTGCTCAACAGCGCCGCGCTGCGCGCGGCCGGGTTCGCGGACCGGCAGCCGGATCCCCCGGGCGGCGCGTTCGGCCGCGACCGCGAGGGGCGGCTCAACGGGGTGGTGTTCGAGGGCCCCATGTTCGCGCTGTTCGAGCGCAACCTGCGGGAGGACATCTCCCGGATGGGCGCGGCCGGCCGGGCCCGCCTCATGGAGCGGGCCGGCCAGCACCTCGCGGCGCTCGGCATTACCGCCGCCTGCGACGCGGACCTGCGCCGCGACACGTTCGCCGCGTTCGCCGGCGCGGATCAGGCCGGCGCGCTTGCCCAGCGGATCTACGGCCTGGTCGTGCACGACCAGGTGGACTGGCTGCTCGGCGAGGGCCTGAAGGGCCGGCACTCCGGCCGCCTCGCCACCGAGGCCGTCAAGATCTGGGCCGACGGGGGCATGAGCAGCCGCACCGCGGCCATTCACGGCACCTACCCGGTCCCGCCGCACGGATCGGGCATCCTGTTCTTCACCCGCGACGAGCTGACCTCCATGATCCGCGAGTTCGACACGCGCGGGTTCCAGGTCGCCGTGCACGCCCAGGGAGACCGGGCCATCGAGACGGTGCTGGACGCCTACGCCACGGTGCTGGCCAGCACGGGCCTGGCCAGCACGGGGCGGCCCGGCCCCGCCGCCGCATCAGGTCCGGGACGCAACCCCCGGCGGCACCGGATCGAGCACGCCGGGGCGATGTACCCGGAGCTCACGGCCCGCGCCGCAGAGCTCGGCATCGTGATCGTGAGCCAGCCCGGGTTCCTGTCCGCCCTCGGCGACGGGTTCGCGGCGGCGTTCCCCGGCCGCGCCGGCCAGCTCTACGCGTTCGGGTCCTGGCGGCGGGCGGGCCTCACCGTCGCCGGATCCTCCGACGCCCCGGTGATCAGCGCCGCTCCCCTGCTCGGCATCCGCGACGCCGTGACCCGCCGCACCGCCGCCGGGCAGGTGCTCGGCCCCGGTGAGCGGCTCACCGCCCGGGACGCGCTCGCCCTCTACACCACGCAGGCCGCCGCCGCGATGCACCGCGAGGACGAGATCGGCTCCCTCGAGCCGGGCAAGCTCGCCGACTTCGTGGTGCTGGCGGACAACCCGCTGGGGGCCGCCCCGGAGCGGGTCACGGACATCCCGGTGCTGGCCACCGTCGTGGACGGGACCCCGACCTATCAGTCCGGCGACGTCCTGGTTCCCTGCGGCTGACCGTTCCGGGAACAGGCCGTTGCGGGAAGTTAAGGGTTTCAGGTGCCCGGCCGGCGAAGCGGAGAGCAGGACGGCGAGGACAGCCAGCGCGGGCTGCGCGGCCGTCACCGGCCGGGCTTGAAGTAGGCGGAGGAGGCGGCCTGCCACAGCCGCACGACGGCGATGAGGCCGAACAGCCAGATCACGAACGCGAGGATCTTGACCGGGACAGCCACGGGGTTGACCAGCCCGCCGATTGCGTCCAGGGTGGCCAGCCCGAACAGCACGGTGCCGGTGATCCGGGCCCAGTTCTTCCCGGCCTGGCAGGCCCGGGCGATCAGGATCCACGCCGCGATGGAGATCACGCCCGCGACGACCCCCGTGATCAGCAGGATGTGCTGCTCGGTGGTGACCTGGCTGGCGGTGAGGTGGGGGAAGCGCTTCGCGGCGCTTGGCCTGCACCTTCAGGTAGCGGAGGCTCGGCCGTCCAGGCAGCGGGCGCGCAGATGTGCCGGGGTGCGCCGAACGGGGGTTTGCCGAACCGGAGTTTGCCGGACGGGGGTTTGCCGGACTGGGCATGGCAGCCCTTCCTCATGCCCGCAGGTCCGCTACGTCCGGGCAGGAAAGACTGGCCGTGGATCGTGAATCACACTGCCGGTGAGCTTGCAGCTCTGCCTGCGGACCTAGAGGCGTCCGGAACCGCACCGACGATGATACCCCGGCTAGGACTTCCCGGGATCCCGCGGGGCGCCGGCCGTGCCGCCGCGGGTGAGGGCGACCGGGTCGACCACCCGGTCGAAGAGTTCCTCGCTGACCCCGTTGGCCAGCGCCGCCTGCCTGAGGGTCAGATCGTGGTCGATCGCGTAGTGCGCGATGACCGAGGCCTGGTCATAGCCGATCACCGGGGCGAGGGCCGTCACCATCATCACCGAGCGCTCGATGTTCGCGGTGAGCGTGGCCTCGTTGAGCTGGGTGCCCTCGATCATGAACTCGCGCAGGTGGTCGCACATGTCCGCCATGATCAGCGCGGAGTGCAGGTAGTTGTCGATGATGATGGGGCGGAACGCGTTCAGCTCGAGGTTGCCCTCGGCACCGCCCATGGTCACGGCCACATCCGCCGCCATGACCTGGATGGCGACCATCAGCATCGCCTCGGCCTGGGTCGGGTTGACCTTGCCCGGCATGATCGACGAGCCCGGCTCGTTGGCGGGCAGGATCAGCTCACCCAGACCGGTCCGCGGGCCCGATCCCAGCCAGCGCAGGTCATTGGCGATCTTGAACAGGGTGACGGCCGCGGCCTTGAGGCCGCCGTGCGCGCGGACCATCCGGTCCAGGGTGGCCTGCGCCGTGAACTTGTTGGCCGCGGTCACGTAGGGGGCGCCGGTCATCGCGGCGATCTCCGCGGCGACCTCCTCGCCGAAGCCTTCCGGCGCGTTCAGGCCGGTGCCGACGGCCGTCCCGCCCATGGCCAGCTCCAGCAGGCCGTGGGTGACGTGCTCGACCTCGGCGATCGCGTCGTCGAGCGCGCCCGCGTACCCGGACCACTCCTGGCCGACGGTCAGCGGCGTGGCGTCCTCGAGGTGGGTCCGGCCGATCTTGACGACGCCGGCCCACTTCGCCGCGTTGCTGGCGATCGCGTCCCGCAGCCGCCGCAGCGCGGGGATCGTCCGCCCGGTGGCCATGGTGTACGCGGCGATGTGCATCGCGGTCGGGAACGTGTCGTTGCTCGACTGGGCCATGTTGACGTGGTCGTTGGGGTGGACCGGCTGCTGCGAGCCGAGCGTCCCGCCGGTCAGCTGGATGCAGCGGTTGGCGATGACCTCGTTCACGTTCATGTTGGAGTGGGTGCCCGAGCCGGTCTGGAACACGTGCAGCGGGAATTCGCTGTCCAGGTCCCCGCGGATGACCTCATCGCAGACCCGCTGGATGAGCTGGCCCATCCATTCCGGCAGCCGGCCCGACCGGGTGTTGACCAGGGCCGCGGCCTTCTTCACGTAGCCGTAGGCGTGGTAGACCTCGGCCGGCATCTTGTCGTGGCCGACGCTGAAGTGCTCCAGGCTCCGCTGGGTCTGGGCACCCCAGTACCGGTCGGCCGGCACCTCGACCCGACCCAGGCTGTCGAACTCGGCCCGCGTCCCCGTCGCGCTGAGCCCGATGGGCAGATCGAGGATCTGCGGGGCCGTGTCGCCATCCTCAGCCATGGCCGCCAGCCTACCGGCGGGGGCCGCGCCGCCTGGGGGCCCGGCGCACCTCGCGGGCCGGGCGGGCCGGGCCGACCGGGCTGCCCCGGCGGGCCGGGCGGGCCTCGCGCGCCGGGCGGGCCTGACGGGCCGGGCGGGCCTGACGGGCGCGCCGGGCGTTGTCGCCCTGGGCGATCATGTCCCTGATCCGCTCGGCGGCCATCTTTTCCGTTATGGCTGGATGCATGGTGTCCTCCCGGACTTATGAGGCGGGCGGCCCCGGGGTGCCTTCCGCGGAGTGATCGTGCCGTGCTCGAAGATCTCGCCGCCCCAGACCCCGTGCGGCTCGCGGCGGGCCAGCGCGCCTTCCAGGCAGAGCCCGCGCACCGGGCAGGGCTGGCAGTAGGCCTTGGCCAGTTCCAGATCGGCAGGCCGCTCCGCGAACCACAGTTGCGGGTCCTCCCGCAGGCACGGCAGCAGGCCTTCCCGCACCGCTGACGGGCTGGTCAGCAGGTCTTTCATGGCTGGGCTTCCTTCCTGGCGTCACCGGGATCCACCCGGCGTACCGAGATCAGGCGCATCCCGAGGTCGCCTATCTTGACCAGGACCCCGTGCAGGGCAGCCTGATCGGCCAGTGGCCCGGAGATCACCGTCTCGGGGTCCTCGCTGCTGACCTGGAGGCCCTCGAACCAGGCGGTCCAGCGTTCGCCGAGGACACCCTCGACCCGGATCTCGTAGTGCTCTGGCGCCATTGCGCTCCTTGGTGGTGTGCGTTGATGTCCCAGCACGCTACGAAGGCAGGGGCCAGTCAGGCGTCACCCGAAAGTGCCTCCCGGGTGGAATCTTCCGCGGCGCAGGGCGCAGCCGGGTGCCGTCCCGGGCCCGGACCTGGCCGCAACCGGGTCCGCTCATTACCATGATTCGGCAAAGCAACGGTAAGAGGGATCAGGGGAGGCGGAACGTGCAGGTTCCCGATGGCTGACCCGCCCGCTGATGCCAGACCGCCAGCCGCTCCGTCCGCGCAGGACGTGCTGCTCGCGACCAAGCTGCACGTGCCCCGGCCGCAGCCGGGGGCGGTGCCCCGGCCCCGGCTGGCGCAGCAGCTCGACGAAGGGCTGGGACGCGGGCTGGTCCTGGTCTGCGCCCCGGCCGGGTACGGCAAGACGGTCCTGCTGGCCGACTGGGCTCAGCGCGGCCCGCAGGCCGCCGCGTGGCTGTCACTGGACGCCGGCGACAACGACCTCGGCCCGGTTCTGGCGCCACGCGGTAGCCGCGCTGGACCGGGTCCGGCCGGGGATCGGCGAGCGGGTCGCGCCGCTGCTCGGCCCGCCGGCCCCGCCATCCTTCGACGAGCTGGTTACCGCCCTGATCAACGAGCTGGCCGAGCCCGGCCCGGATCACGTGCGGCTGGTTCTCGACGACTATCACGCGATCGGCGCCCAGCCGGTGCACACGTCGCTGGAGTTCCTGCTGGAGCACCGGCCGCCCGGGCTGGAGCTGGTGCTGGCCAGCCGCAGTGACCCGCCGCTGTCCCTGGCCCGGCTGCGGGCCCGGGGGCAGCTGACCGAGCTGCGTGCGGCCGACCTGCGTTTCACCGCGGGCGAGGCCGCGGCGCTGCTGCAGCAGGGAGCGTCCGGCCAGGTGCTGCCCGATGCGGTGGTGACCACGCTGGCGTCGCGTACCGAGGGGTGGGCGGCCGGGTTGCAGCTCGCGGCGCTCTCGCTGCGCGGGCAGACCGACATCGACGGGTTCGTGGCCGCGTTCACCGGCAGCCACCGCTACGTGCTCGACTACCTGGCCGAGGAGGTACTGGAGCGGCAGCCTGCCCAGCTGCGCACGTTCCTGCTGGAAACCTCGGTGCTGGAGCGGCTCAGCGGGCCGCTGTGCGACGCGGTCACCGCTGGCCCGGGAGGAGCTGGCCGGAAGAGCAGGCCCGGAAGGAGCCGGCCCGGGAAGAGCAGGCCCGGAAGAGCAGGCCCGGGAGGAGCAGTCATCTTTCATCCCTAATTAGTTGACATTGAATATTCAGTCCTGGATAGTCGACTCAGCAGTCAACGACGAAGGGAAGCATCATGAACACGCAGACCTGCTCCACGGGCAGCCCGGTCCCGATCCTCGCCGACCACCGCACCGACAAGCGGCTGGGCAACTGGACCACCCGGCGGGACTTCGAGATCCGCTCGCGGCACGGCCGGGTCGTGCTCGATCTGCGCTCACCCCAGATCCCGGACGGCGATATCCAGGTCGCCCTGGACCTGGACCGTGCCGCGGTGACCTTGCTGGTAGCCGAGGACGCGGTCATCGACCAGTGGGACCTGGCCTGGACGGGGGGCGGGAAGGTCAAGCAGACCTTCCACCACCCGGCGGCCAGCACCGGCCGCCGGGTCCGGCTGACGGGGCACATCCGCCACGGCGAGGTCCGGGTGCACAGCGGCGGGATCGCGCAGCTGTCGGCGATCTGCTCACGGGAGTTCCTCGCCGACGCGCGCCGCGCCCGCGCCGATGGCCGCTGACCACCCTCGATGACCCGTCCCGTGGAGCCTGATAACCCCGCTCAATCAGCGGCGACCAAGGAGGCGCGCATGCCCGGCAAGCGCAAGGTCGGCAACCTGCTGGCCCTGGCCGTCTTGTCCCTGCTCAGCCAGCAGGCCATGCACCCCTACGAACTGGGGCGGAACCTCCGCGAGCATGGTGACGACCGCAGCATCAAGTTCAACCACGGATCGCTGTACATGGTCGTCGGGCAGCTGGCCAGGGCCGGGTTCATCACCGAGCAGGAAACCACCCGGGGAGGGCAGCGGCCCGAGCGCACCGTGTACGCCCTCACCGACGCCGGGCGGGACGAACTGCGGGACTGGCTGCGTGAACTGGTCAGGCAGCCGCAGCACGAGTACCCCGCGTTCGTCAGCGCCCTGTCGCTGATCGCGGCGCTCCCGCCCAGCGAGGCCCTCGGCCTGCTGCAGACCCGGCTCGGCCACCTCGAGCACCAGCAGGCCGGGATCCGCGCGCTGATCGAGACGTCGCGGTCCGGCGGGGTGCCGGGGCTGTTCCTGATCGAGGAGGAGTACCGGCTGGCGCTGCTGGAAACCGAGGCGGCGTTCACCGCGCGTCTCATCGAGCGCATGAACGACCCCGGCACCGAATGGATGGGCCACTGGGCAGCCTTCCACGGCGAGAACCCGCCGGCCCAGGAGAAGAACACACACTCAACCCCAGGACAGGACCATGAATCCCAGTAAGACAGCTCAGCTCAGCACCCCATCCATGACCACCGGTTCCGTGTCGTCCGCCGACGGGACCACGATCGGCTACCTCCAGGTCGGCCAGGGCCCGGCGGTCGTGATCCTGCACGGCAGCAACGAATCGGCCCGCAGCCATACCCAGCTCGCGCTGGCGCTGGCCGATGCCTTCACCGTCTACCTGCCGGACCGTCGGGGCCGCGGCCGGTCCGGGCCGCATCGGGCCGATCACAGCCTGCGCACCGAGGTCGAAGACCTTCAGGCCGTGCTGGCCGGCGCCGGGGCCGACAAGGTGTTCTCGGTCAGCATCGGGGGCCTGATCGCCCTGGAGGCGGCCCGCGCCGGGGCGGCCATCCGCCAGCTCGCCCTGTACGAGCCGGCCATCCTCACCGCCGCGGATAAGGACCGGTACACCGGCTGGGTGCCGCGCTTCGACGCAGAGATAGCCGGGACCAGGTGGCAGCGGCCCTGATCACCAGCATGTTCGGGTGCGACCTGGCTCCCCCGGCCTTCAAGGTCATGCCCCGGCGCCTGCTGGCGGCCATGACCAGTGCGGCCATGAAGAAAGAGGACCGCCAGGCCGTCCCCGGCGACGCCACCATGCGCGAAGTCGCACCGACCCTGCGGTATGAGGGGCTGCTGCTGGCCGAGACGGCCGGCACCGTCAGCAGGTACGCCGACGTCGCCGCCGATGTGCTGCTGATGGGGGGCGACCTGAAGCGGCCGGCCTTCCTGCGGCCCGCCTTCGACGCCTTCGCCGGGACGCTCCCGCATCACCGGCAGGCCGTCTTCCCGGGCCTCGATCACGGCGCGTCCGGTGATCCCGGCAGGCCAACCGCGGCGCCCAGCCCGGCGTCCTCGCCCCGGAGATCCGGGCTTTCTTCAGCCAGCCATGAACCGCCCGCCCGGCGGCCCAGCCGGACCCCGGCTGGGCCGCCCGGCTGGACCCCGGCTGGGCCGCCCGGCTGGACCGCCCGACTGGGCCGCCCGACTCGGCCGCCCGACTCGGCTGCCTGTCACTCCTGCGGCCGATGTGACTTATGTGACCGCTGTGACCCTCTGCCTGGCTCCCCGTGTTCGTGATCAACCGATTGGTGTTGCTGGAGCGACAGCAATCGGTTGATCACGAACCGGCCCAGCCGAACCGGCCCAGCCGAACCGGCCCAGCCGAACCGGCCCAGCCGAACCGGGCGAGACCGAACCGGGCCCAGGCGGAACCGGCGCCGCGGGCACGCGCAGCTTCCCGGGCCGGCGAGCCAGGAGGGGCGGCAGGTCACAAGCGCCGGCAGGTCACGAGCGCCGGCAGGTCACGAGCGCCGGCAGGTCACGAGCGCCGGCGGGTCAGGAGGGCCGGCGGGTCAGGAGGGCCGGCGGGTCAGCTGCGTGCAGGCCCGCAGGCTGGCGTAGTGCGCGGCGGCGCGGCGGGCCCGGGCGCCCCGCAGCACGACCGGCTGTCCCGTCCGTGACACGACCGCCGGGATGAACCGGCTGGTCAGCGGGGCGTGCGGATGCAGCGTGAGTTCCAGCACCCCGGTGGCGGTGCTGTAGGAGTGCTCCCACCACAGGAAGTTGCCCATCCCGTAGGCCACGAACGTGTGCCCCAGCCAGCCCGGATCCCTGCAGCATGTGGGCGTGCGCCCCGATGATGATGCTGGCCCCCGCCGCCGCCAGCTTCGGGGCCAGGCTCAGCTGGCCCGGGTCGGGGCAGGCCTGGCCCTCGGTACCCCAGTGCATGAACACGATGACGACCGGGGCGAGCCGCCGGGCGGCCCGGACGGCCGCCAGCGTGCGGGGCAGGTTGATCGCATTGGCCTCCCCCGGGCGGGACCGGGTCGCCACCCAGGACGAGGCCAGCTCGGCGACCTGCGAGACCCCGACGACCGCGATCTTCACGCCGCTGACCGTCGTCACGTAGGGCGCCCACGCCGCGGCGGCGCTGGCGCCGATGCCCACGTACGGGAACCGGGCGGCGCGGGCGGCCGCGAGCGTGTCCGCCAGCCCCACCTGGCCGTAGTCGAGGACGTGGTTGTTGGCCATCGTGACCAGGTCGACCCCGGCGTCCCGGAGCGCGGTGAACGCCACCGGGGTGGTGCGGAAGTGGTAGGTCTTCGGCTGCGGCCTGCCCCGGCTCGTGACCGCGGTCTCCAGGTTCAGCGCGGTGAAGCTGGCCGCCCGGAGTACCGAGCTGACCGGCCCGAACGCGGTCGCGGGATCGTGCAGCAGCCGCGCGGTCCGACCGGTGAAGTGCACATCCCCGGCGAAGGCCAGCGTGACCGGGCCCGGGCGGGACGGCGCCCCCGGGGTCGCCGGGCGGGCCGGGTGACGGGGGGGTGGTCCCGGGATGGGCGGCCGTCCGGACCGCGGCCGGCACGGCCTCCGGGGCCCGCGCGCCGGAACAGCCGGCGGCGAGCAGCGCCAGGAGGCTAGTCATTACAACGAGCGATCGCCAGGTGACCACGGGCACAGCCTAACGGCGTGAACGGGCCGGTTACCCGGTACCGCGGCGGAACACCCCTATCCCTTTCCGGGGTTGAACACCCGGCGCGGGTCGAGGGCGTGGCGCACCGCGTCCTGCAGCGCGAGGGATCCCGGGTCGAGCTCGCGGCGCATCCCGTCCCGTTTCAGCAGCCCGACCCCGTGCTCGCCGGTCACGGTGCCGCCCAGGTCGATCGCCCCGTCGAGAAGCTCCTCGAACGCGGCCTGGGCCGCGGCCCGCGCCGCGTCGTCGCCCGCCGGCGTGACGATCAGCGGGTGCAGGTTCCCGTCCCCGGCGTGGGCGATGGTGGAGATCTGCACCCCGTGCCGGGCCGCGATGGACTCGATCTGGGCCAGCATGGCCGGGACGCTGGACCGCGGGACGCAGACGTCCTCGGTCAGCACGGGGCCCAGCCGCTCGAACGCCGGGTAGGCGAGCCGCCGGGCCTCGAACAGGGCCTCGGCCTCCTCATCGTCGGTGGACTGGGCGACCCACAGCGCACCCGCGCCGGTCATGGCCGCGGCCAGCCCGTCAGACTCGGCCGCGCCGGCATCGCCCTGGGTGTCCACCCGGGCCAGCAGCAGCGCCGCCGCGTCGGCCTCCAGGCCCAGGTGCTTCCATTCTTCGACGGCGGTGAGACAGGCCCGGTCGAGCAGCTCGAGGACGGACGGGCCAAGCCCGTCCCGGGTGATCTGGGACACGGCCTCGCCCGCGCTGACCAGGTCACCGAACGCGCCGACGACGGTCCGCGGCGTGCCCGCCAGCGCGGGCCGCAGCCGCAGCGTGACCTCGGTGACCACACCGAGGGTGCCCTCGGATCCGACGAACAGCCCCACCATGTCCAGGCCGGCGACGCCCTTGGTGGTACGGCGGCCGAGCCGCACCACCTGGCCGTAGGCGACCCCTCCGTCCACCCCGGGGCCGCCAGCCACCGCCCGCAGGCCGAGCACGTAGTCGCGGGTCACGCCATACTTCAGGCAGCACAGGCCGCCCGCGTTGGTGGCGACGTTGCCGCCGATCGTGGACCAGGGTGAGCTGGCCGGGTCGGGCGGGTACCACAGGCCGTACTCGGCCACGGCCGCCTTCACGTCGTCGTTGACGGCGCCCGGCTGCACGACGCAGAGCAGGTTGTCCCGGTCGATCTCGACCACCTGGTTCATCCGGGCCAGGTCGAGCACGACGCAGCCATCGACCGCGTTGGCGCCGCCGGACAGGCCGGTGCCGGCCCCGCGCGGCACGACGGCCGCGCCCAGCTCGGCGCAGATCCGGACGACGGCCTGGACCTCGGCTTCCGAGCGGGCCCGGACGCCGGCGGCGGGCCGCCCGGCCGGCGCCCACTCGGCCTCGTCGTGGGACATGGCCGCCAGGACGTCGGGATCGGTGACGATGCGGCCGCCGGGCAGCGCCCGGCTCAGCGCCTCGACCAGACGGCCGGCGTGGGCCTGTCCCGCCTCGCCGTCGCCCGGCTGGCCGGTACCGCCCGCAGTCTGCGCTGACTTCACCTAACGACTTTACCGGCCGGCTGTCGCAGGCCGGCCTGCGGCGTTCGTGGTCCGTAAGAACTCAATCCGGGCATTGCCCCGCGGGCAGCGGACGGCCCTCCTACCCTGATTACGCACGTGCCCTTGGAGCGGGATATCGCCGGGAGCGGGTCACCACACGGAGCGGGACACCATGTCTCGGTCCTCGTGACGTGCGTCCTGGTCACCACCATGACCGCGACGATGCCGGCCTCCGTCGCGGTCCAGGTGGTGCGCGGCACGGCCACGGTTCCCCTGATGGCCGGGGCCACCCCGGCCGGCGCACCCGGCACCGGCGGCGGTGGCAGCCTGCACCACGCCGGTGACCTCGCCGGGCTCGCCGCGGGCGGGGCGCTCCTGCTGGCGGGGCTGGCCATCACGGTCACCGGGCTGCGCCGCCGCGGTGGCCAGTACCTGGCCTGATGGTCCTCCCCGCTCACGGCGCTACCGGGCGCACTGGTCCACCCGCACCTACTACGAGGAAGGACGCGGCCGTACCCGCCGGGCTCCGGTGATCGTCCTGGGCGCGGGGCTGGTCATCGGGGGTGTGCTGCTGGCCGTCCGGTCCGTGACCGGCGGCCCGCTCACCGGGGCCGCCACCGAGATCCCCGCCGCCGTGGGCACGTCCGCCCCGCTCCCGCTGACCGCCCCCACGGCGGCTCCGCTGGCCCGGTCCGCGCCGGTGCGGATCGAGATCCCGGCCCTGCACGTGTCCGCCCCGGTCATGCGGCTCGGCGTGGCGGCCAGCGGCGCCATCCAGGTGCCGCCGCTGGGCAACCACGACCTGGCCGGCTGGTATGACCGCAGTGTCACGCCCGGCCAGCGCGGCTCGTCGGTCATCCTGGGCCACGTCAACTCGTTCACCGGCACCTCGGTGTTCTTCTCCATCAAGACGCTGCGCCCCGGGAACCTGATCAGCGTCCTGCGGGCCAACGGGTCCACGGCGGTGTTCACCGTCAACGGGGTGCAGAAGATCGCCAAGTCGGGGTTCCCGGCCTCCGAGGTGTACGGCAACGTCAGCTTCCCCAGCCTGCGCCTGGTCACCTGCGGCGGGCCCTTCGACACCGCGACCCGCCAGTACCTGGACAACGTCGTGGTCTACGCCCACCTGATCACCAGCACCCGCTAAGGCGCCTGGCCACGGCCAGCCGCGGCACCCCGGCGGCACGCGGGTAGGAAAAGGGCGAGGTTCCGCGGCGGCTCCAGCCGTCCCGCCATTCAGCGTAGACCGGGGAGAAGACCGCGCACGCCAGCCAGATTCCCGCCACCACCTGAGCCCAGGCCACGAGGGCCAGCACCACGCCGAAGGAGCCGAAGAAGCGCCCGTTGTCGGTGATCCAGTAGCCGAGCACGAACTCGGACACGGTCACCGCGAGCATGTAGACCACCGCGGCCAGCAGCGCCCCCGGGAGCAGCTGGCGGAGGCTGATCTGGCGGTGCAGCAGCAGCCACGGCGTCCACAGCCAGAAGGAAACCAGGACCACGAGGCCGATCGGGCTGGCCAGCACCCAGCCCACCGACGAGACCAGCGACTCCTCGGCCACCTGCAGGCCCAGCAGGATGGTGGAGACCACGAACCAGAGCCCGAAGCGCCACCGGTCCGCCAGCGAGCGGACCTCGATCCGCCAGGCCCGGGCGTACACCCTCTGGACGATCTTCCCGAGGCCGAGCCCGAAGATCACGAAGCCGAGCAGGCCGATGACCGTGGCGGCCGCGGCGTTACTCGTCTCGCTCCCGAACGCCGAGGAGACCAGCCGGGCGGCGGGCGCATGGATGTGCAGGCGGTAGATCAGATGCTGGGCGATGCCGTTCCCCGACCCGGCCGACAGGTCGGACAGGGCGTAGATGGCCAGCAGGGCCGGGACGACCGACAGGAACGTGCCCAGGACGAGGGCCTCGGCAGAATTCTCACTCGATTCGGTGTAGCGCAGCAGGCAGCCCAGGACCAGGCTGCCGGCCGGCTGCCCGCCAGGCGCTCCAGCCACCTGTCGCCCCGGAGCACCAGCCTGCTGTCCCGCAGCCGCCCAGGATCCATCCGCCTGCTGGTCATGGGAAGGCCCTCTCGCCCGCCGCGGCCGGACTGGCACCCCCGGCTGCCCAGCCCGCCCGGCCTGCGCAGCCGCCCGGCCCGCACAGCCACCCCGGGACCGGCCGCCGGAACGCGGCCGGCCGTGCTGTTACTCTGAGTAATTAGACTACTACGGAGAAGGATTATGTGTACCAGGGTCTTCTGGTCCGGAAACGCCGTCGCCAAGGTCGTCTCGCGCACCATGGACTGGGCGGTCAGCGACGAGCCGCGGCTCTGGGCGGTGCCCGCGGGCACGGAGCGGAGCGCGCCCGGCCTGACCTGGCGTTCCCGCTTCGGCGTGGTGGGGGTGAGCATGTGGGGCGCAGGGACGACCGACGCGGTGAATTCGGCCGGGCTCGCCGCGCACCTGCTTTACCAGGGATCGGCCGGCTTCGCCCCGGCTGGCCGCCCGGGCGCGGTCCCTAACCTGCTGTGGGCCCAGTGGGTCCTCGACCAGCACGCGACCGTGGCCGGGGCCGTACGGGCCCTACGGGAGATGTCCGTCGTGTCCGTTCCGGTACGCGGCCAGGAACTCGGCTGCCACCTGGCACTGGAGGACGCCAGCGGGGACTGCGCCATCGTGGAGCCGGCCGAGGGCCGGCTGCAGATCTACCACGACCGCGCGTACCAGGTGATGGCGAACGACCCGCCGTTCGCCGAGCAGCAAGCCAACCTGCGCCGCTACCGCCCGTTCGGGGGCGACCAGCCGGTCCCGGGCGGCATCGAGTCCCTCGACCGCTTCGTGCGGGCCTCCTACTTCCTGCACTACCTGCCCGAGCCGCGGGACGCGGCGGAGGCCGTGGCCGGGGTGGTCAGCATCGCGGGCACGGTGTCCTGCCCGCCGGGTGCCCCGTACGAGGACTTCGGCGTGTACCCCACCTGGTGGGTGTCGGCCATCGACCTCACCCACCTGACCTACTACTTCTGGTCCCGGACGAGCCCGGCCCCGGTCTGGGCCGAGCTCCCCTGCCTGGACCTGAGCCCGGGAGCGCCGGTCCGGGCCCTGGACCCGGCCGATCCGGCTCTCGCCGGGGACGTGTCAGGGCAGCTGCTGCCCGCCGTGCTCAGTTACTCAGCGGCCGTCACGGAACCCGGCGTGACGGGACCCGCCGGGCCCGCCGGCCTGGTGGCGGCCGTGCGCGGGCCTGCCGGGCCCGGACCCGCCGGGCCTGACCACGGTGACTGGCCCGGCCACGGGGCCGGGCGGCTGGCTGGCCCGTAGCCGGAGTACCTCACCGGACGCTGGGGCCGCGCCATCCAGGCACCGATCACCAGCAGGGCCACCACGAACACGCAGTAGATCCAGAACACGGCCGTGAGGCCCGTGCTGATCGTGAGACCGGCCTGGGTGGCCTGCGCCGGCGGGATGCCGAAGTCGGCCGCGGACACGGGCTCACCGACCTGGACGAGAGCCGAGATGGCCTGCGCGGCCATCGGGATGACGGCCCCGGCGAGCAGGACCGCACCGAGCCGGACCGGGCGCCACAGGGCGGCGGCGGCCACGACCATCACGAGCGTGACCATAACCGCGACGTCGCCGGCGATGACCGGGGCCGGGTTCGCGAAGCTGTTCCCCGCGGTGAGCGTGTGCGTCAGCCCGGCCGCCGTGCGCAGCGTGTAGCTGTCCCAGGACGGGGCGAACGCGATCGCGGCCCCCAGCGCGGCGAGCACCGCGGCGGCCAGCGTCAGGACCGGGCCCATCCGGCCGGCCAGGCAGCTTGCGGGGCGCGTCGGCGGAGCGGAGCCGGAAGGCCAGCACGAGCCGGCCGTGCAGGCTAGCCACCCGGCGAGCCCGAGCACCAGCCCGGGGCCGAGCAGGTGCGTGCCCCCCGAGATCACCGTGCCCAGGTCCGCGAAGAAGAAGCCGAACGTGACGATGCTCATGCCCAGCGCGAGCAGCGCACCCATCCGCTGGCGGGCGACTCCGGACGCGATGAGCAGCGCGCTGGCCGTCCAGACGGCCAGGTAGATCACGTGCGGCACCAGCTGGGCCGGCTGCTGGGCGAGGCTCGCCCCGGACAGGTAGGCGGGGAAGAGCCCGGCCAGCCCGAGCGCGACGCCGGTCACCAGGGCGATGGCCGCGGTGAGCGGCCCGGCCGCACGGGCACCCGACCAGGCCGGCCGGCCGGGGTGGTCCCGGTCGGGACGGGTCCGGTTCCAGGCGGGAAGGAACCGGCCCAGGGCGGGACGGGACCAGTTCCAGGCGGGAAGGAACGGGCCCCGGGCGGGATGGGACCGGCCCCGGGGGGACGGGACCGGCCGCCGGCCGCCAGGAGCCGGGAGCGGCAGGCGGGCCGGAGACCTGGTACGCGGGCGGGCCGGAAACCGGGCCGCCCGGCGGGACAGAAACGGCGTCCGCAGGCGGGGCGGACATGGCGTTGGCAGGCGGGGCGGAGACGGGGTCCGCAGGCGGCTCGAGATGGACGATGCTGCCGGGCGCCTCGACCGCGTTGAACCGGGTCCACGCCGCGGTCCACCCGGCGGGAGTCTCCGGCCACTGCTCCAGGGGCTGCCCCGGCGGGCCGCCCGCAGGCCAGATCGCGTAGCCGTGTTCCCCCCGACCGAGCTGGTAGCCCGCTCCCCTGTACCAGATCGTGCCGCTGTCCCGCACCGTCCCAGCCTCCCTGCCCGGCCTGTCCTACCCGGGCACGTATCCGCGGATCCTGTCCTTCGCCGGACCTGTCTTCGCGCCTCACCGTAGGCAGCAGACCTGAAGACTGGCTGGACGGCTGGTCAGCCCTTCCTGACCATCGGCTCGGCGGCCCGGCGCGGGCGGCGCGGGATCGCGGGCGGGCTCGCGTGTGCCTCCGGACCGCGCCAGGAACAGCCCGCTGGCCAGCAGCAGCAGGATGAACGAGGCCGCACCCTGGGACAGCGCGAAGCCGGCCCGGAACCCGGGCGGCCGGTAGCTCCAGGTCACCACGCCCCGCCCGGCCGGCACGTCGACGGCCTGGACGAGACCGTCCCGGTGCACGGCCAGCGGGGCCGCCGCGCCGCGGCGCGGACTCCAGGTGGCGCTCCACCCGGCCGTGGCGGCCACCGACCGGATGACCCGGACGCCGCGGGAGGAGGAGACCTCCGCCGCCTCCGGGCTGCCGGCCGGCGGCCACCGGGCGGACCGAGGCGCTGGAGGCGGGCAGGCCGGGGAGCGTCTGGAGGCGGAGCGCGCCCCGGGCGAAGCGGTCCACGAAGATGGCGAACGAGCCGTCGCGGCCCGCGTATCCCCACCGGGGCGGGACCAGCGCGTCCTGGAGCTGCCCGTCGGCCACGAACACCCGCCCGCGGGTATCGGCGACCAACGCCGGCCCGAGCCGGACCGCGTGGCCCCCCGCCTGGGCGACCACGGCGACGCTCGTCAGCGGGCGGGTCAGGCTGATGGCCAGGCGGCTGGGTCCCGCGGCGGCCGCGGTGAACCAGCGTGTCGATCCGCCGGCGGTCAGGAGCCCGATCTGGGTGCCTTGGGCCGCGTCCTGCCGGGCGTCCGCGTCGGGCACCTCCAGCCGGGTCACCTCCAGCGGCCCGGCGAAGTACCAGGTGGCCTGCTGGTGCGCGGCGACGGCACGGTGGCCGGTACCCGCCGGCCCGGCGCCCGCCTCGGATACCCCGGACCCGGTGGCCAGGTAGGCCGGCACGGTCAGGAGGACCGAGGTGTCGAGCTGGTCCAGGACCCCGTCCCGCATGGCCCGGGGGTCGAGCACGTCCTGCCCGTCCCCGGTGGCCCGGTGCGATCCGGTGGCCGACGCGTAGAACCCGGAGACCAGCGAGGTGTACCCCTGGACCGACGGCGTGCCGCTGATCACGTTGAGATCGGGTGCGCCGAGCCGGGACAGATCGTGCGCGTCGAGCTGGTCCGGGTCGTAGATCGCGAAACGGCCCGGATACCCGAGGGCCGCGACGGGACGCGCGGCCGGCGCCGCGGCCGCGGGGCCGCGGCGGCCCGGCGCACTCCCGCGGCTGGCCTGCGCGCTCCCGCGGCTGGCCGGGCCCGGACTGGCCGCGCCCCGACTGGCCACGCCGGTGGCGCCGGTGGCGCGGCTGGTGGTGCCGGCCAGCGCCGGTAGCGACCGCGACCACGCCCAGCAGCGTGAACACGATCAGGTCGGCCACCACGAAGGCGCCCAGCCAGCGTGAGCGCAGCACCGGCCGCAGGCGCGGGCCCGCGATCACGAGCGCGAGGGCCCCCGCCCCGAGCAGCACGTACGGGACCAGCCACGGCTTGAGGGCCCCATCGAGGGTGGCCGCGGCCGGGCCGGCCCTCAGCCAGCGCAGCAGTCCCGTACCCCAGGACAGGCCGAGGGCGGCGACGAGGAGCACGGCGAGCGGCGGCGCGGCAGCGAGAACCGTTTCCAGGTCGGGCCCGCGGTGGCCGCGGACCCGGAGGAACCGCGGGCGGCCCGCACCGGCCGGGCGGTCGGCCCAGTACGCGAGGAGCACGGCCAGCGCCAGGTCCGCGACGAGGATGTTCCGGCTCTGCAGCCGCTGGCCGCGCAGCAGCGGCACGTGGACGAGCACGTCCCCGACCGGGGTGTTGCCCCCGAGGGCCAGCACGATCCCGGCCACGGCCAGTCCGTGCCAGATGAGCCACTCCGGCGGGCGCGGCCGCAGCCGGACCCGCCCGAGCAAGGCGAACGCGGCCACCAGCGGCAGGATCCCGACGTAGCCCGTGACCTCGGCCAGGTTGTAGCTGGCGAAGAACGCCGGCTGGCCGAACGAGCCGGAGCCGCCCAGCAGATCCGGCACCAGCATCAGCAGCAGCCACCGGTGCGGGAGCGAGCCGGAGTTGAACAGCGCCACGGAGCTCGCCCCCCGCTGGGACGTGGCGACCACGGCCAGGCCGGGGATCCACTGGACCGCGCCGAGGCAGGCGCCCAGGGCCAGGCCGGGCCGCGACCGAGAGGGCCGCGGGACCGAAGCGGCGCCCCAGCCGGGCGATCTGCCAGACCGCGTAGCAGGCCGACGATCACGCCGGCGTCGTCGACGGCCCTCGGCTCACCGGCCAGGATCGTCAGGCCGAACGCCCCGGCCAGCAACCCGGTCCAGGCCAGCCGGGAGGGCAGGCTCCGCGGCCCGGTGAGCCGGAGAACGCACAGCAGCTGCACGGGCACCCAGCTCATGCCGGCCACCAGCCCGAAGTGGGCCACCTGGGCGGACATGGCCCCGGCGAACGCGAACGACAGCGCACCCAGGACCGCCGGGCCGCATCCCAGGCGGCAGGCGCGCAAGAAAACGAACATCCCGATCCCGGCGACCGCCCAGGTCAGGATCATGTTCAGGGTCCAGGCGGCCACCGGCGGGACGACGGCGAACAAGAACGTGAACGGGTACGCCGCCCCGGCGTTCCAGCCGGCCAGCAGTGGTGCGCCACTCCAGATGTACGGGTTGTACAGCGGCAGGTGGCCGCTGCGGATCTCGTGGCCGGCCAGCACGCGCAGCGGGAAGTTCTGCGTCAGGTCGTCGCCGGGGAGAACGGGGTGACCGAGCAGCGCGGGAACCCCGTACACGAGGACGGGCAGCGCGAGGAGCGTGATGATGGCCGCGGTATCGCCCCGCCAGCGCCGGGCCGCATCAGGGCCGGGCATGCGGGACGTTCGCGTGACGGATGTGAGTGACAGCTCGGGCCCCAAGAGGAGCGACTCTGGCGGCGATGAGCTGCCAGGCTACCGGGGATCATGTCGCTGACCTGCTAGACCCCGTTATCTACGCGGCTATCCGCGGGGAACGGCTGGCCCCCCAGGTCCACCTGGCCGTGCGCGGCCAGCCACGCCAGGGCCTCGCGCAGGGCCTCCAGCGTGCTGTACCGCGGCGCGTAGCCGAGCGCCTCGCGGGCCCGCTCGATGCTCGCGGTGATGCTGCGCATCGTGTGCTCGCGGGTCGCCTCGGCGTGCTCGGCACCGGCCCGGCGCTCGAACTCCGGCCAGTCCACGAAGTCCAGCACCGGCTCGCGGCCGAACCACCGCGCCACCCCGTCGGCCAGCCCGCGCAGCGTCATGGCCTGCCCGGCCACCACGTGGAAGCTGGCCCCGATCGCGGCGGGCCGGGTCAGGGCCCGCTCGAAGGCCTGGGCCACGTCGTCGGCGTGCACGTGGTGCAGGACGCCCAGGCCATGGTCGGGCAGCGCCAGGGGCTGGCCGGTGGCCAGGCTGGTCCAGACGGCCGGATCCAGGTTGCCGGCGGGGTGATCACCGGCCAGCCCGGCCCGCTGATGTGACCCGGGTGCAGCACGACAGCCGGGACCCCGCCCGCCAGCGTCTCGCGGTGCAGCAGCGCCTCGATCTCCGCCTTGCCGGTGCCGTACTCGCCGTACGCGGTCCGCGGGTCATCCTCGGTGACCGGCACCCGCAGCGCGGGACCGTGGACCCAGATCGTCCCGCAGTGCAGCAGCAGCGGGCGGGACGGGCGGAGCGCTTCGACCAGCTGCCGCGCCGAGGCCGCGGTGAAGCAGACCATGTCGACGACGACGTCGGGAGCGAGCTCCGCGACCCGGCCGCCGAAGGTTCCCGCGGCGTCCTCCGCGTCCCGGTCCACCGCGACCCGGGTGACCTGCGCCCACTCCGGCGCCGGGTGGTACGGGTCACGCAGCCCGCGGCTCATGGCGATGACCTCGTGACCGCCCCGCACCAGCCGCGGCACCAGATAGGTGCCGACGTGCCCGGTAGCCCCGATGACCACCACACGACTCATGCCAGGATCCCTTCCTCGCCGCGGCCTCCTATCCTGCCGGTCGCCGCCGGGACGTTACGAACCGCCCTCCGCGGGAACCCGTGCCGCATGACTGACAAGGCGGCCAGCGACCTGTGGTGGAAGGACGCCGTCATCTACTGCGCCGACGTGGCGACGTGGCTGGACGGCGACGGGGACGGAAACGGGGATCTCGCGGGCCTGACCCGGCGGCTGGATTACCTGTCCGCGCTCGGTATCAGCACGCTGTGGATGATGCCGTTCTACCCGTCACCGCTCGGCGACGACGGGTACGACATCACCGACTACTACGCGGTCGATCCCCGGTTCGGCACGCTGGGCGACTTCGTCGAGATGATCCGCACCGCCGGCAACCTCGGCATCCGGGTCCTGGTCAACCTGGTCATGAACCACACCAGTGATCAGCATCCCTGGTTCCAGCAGGCCCGCCGCGACCGCCGTTCCCGCTACCGGCCGTACTACGTATGGAGCGACGAGAAGCAGGCCGAGCCGAGCGAGGTGGTGTTCCCGGGGGAGCAGGACAGCACCTGGACCCATGACGACCTGGCCGGGCAGTGGTACATGCACCGGTACTACGACTTCATGCCGGACCTGAACATTACCGACCCGGACGTGCGGGACGAGATGAACAAGGTCATCGGCTTCTGGCTGGAGCTCGGGGTGTCGGGTTTCCGGGTCAACTCGCTGCCGTTCATGATCGAGACGGTCGGCACCGGGGCCCGGGAGCAGCCGGTCTCGTACCTGCGGTCGCAGGTGGAGTTCATGGAGCGGCGCCGCGGCGATGCGATCTTCCTGGGCGAGGCCAACGTCAGCCCGCAGGAGCAGGAACGCTACTTCGCCTTCGACGACGGCGACGGCGTGCAGATGCTGTTCGACTTCCGCACGTGCGCGGCGCAGTGGCTCGCGCACGCCCGGGGCCTGCGCCGGCCCGCTGGTGGACTCGCTGAACCAGCGGCCGCGGATTCCCGAGCACGCCCAGTTCGCCAACTTCGTCCGCCACCACGACGAGCTGAACCTGGGCATGCTCAGCGACGCCGAGCGCGGCGAGGTGTTCGACGCGTTCGCGCCTGAGCCCGGGCACCGGGTGTACGGGCGCGGCATCCGGCGGCGGCTGGCCCCGATGCTGGGTAACGACCGGCGCCGGATCGAGCTGGCGCTGGCCCTCACCCTGGCCCTGCCCGGCACGCCCATCCTGCTGTACGGCGACGAGATCGGCATGGGTGAGGACCTGTCCCTGCCCGGCCGGCTCGCGGTCCGCAGCCCGATGCAATGGTCGTCGCGGCACGCCGGCGGGTTCTCGGCCGCGGCCGCGCCGTACCGGCCGGCCCGGCCGGCGGCCGCTACGGCTACCGCACGGTCAACGTGGCCAGCCAGCGCCACGACCCGGGGTCGCTGTACTCCTGGGTGGCCCGCGCCATCGGTGTCCGCCGCCAGTGCCCGGAGCTCGGCTGGGGCGAATGGCGCACGCTGGAGATCGGCGACCCGCGGGTGCTGGCCATCGAAACCCGCTGGCGGGACGGCTGCGTGGTCACGCTGCACAACCTGTCCGCCGAGCCGGCCCGGGTGCGGCTGCCGGGCGACCTGGGCGACCGCCCGGGCCAGGGAGAGATACGGCAGCTGCTCGGCGACAGCGGCGCACCGGCGGCGGGCGGGGCCGGGACGCCGGTCCAGGCCGGGGCGGAGATCACGCTCCCGGGCTACGGGTTCCGCTGGCTGCGGCTGACCGACGACAGCGCCCTGGGGTAGCGGCCCCGCAGCGGCGGTACTTACCGCTCGGGGAGCCGGTCGGCCAGGTCCCGGGCTATCGCGGCCCGGGCGGTGGGCTCGGCGTCCACGAGCCACCCGAAGTCGCCGCTGGTGAGCCGCAGCAGCTCACCAGGCCCGGCACTGACCACGGTGGCCAGGCGGGTGTAGCCGTAGCCACCGCCCCAGTCCCGGGCGGCCAGTTCCCCGAAGTGGTCGCCCGGGCCGAGGGTGCGGATCGGCCGGCCGTCGATGAGCACGTCGAACTGCCCGGACACGATGATGTAGAAGGACCGGTCCGCGTCCCACCGCCGGATGACCTCCTCCCCGGCAGCCGTGGTGAGCCGCGACGCGCGGGTGCGGATGGCCGCCAGGGTCGCGCCGCGTACCCGGGACAGGAGCGGCACCGCGCGCAGCGGGTCATCGTCCAGCGCCGCCAGCACGCCGGCCCGCTGGGCGGCCGGGGCCCCCCGGTAACCCGGGCCGGCGGTGACGTCCGCGGCGCCGGGCGCCGCCGGGGCGGGGGCCGTGGCGAAGTAGTCGATGACCCGGCGCACATCGGCTTCCGCGCTGGTCGGGTTCAGGACGCAGAGCCGGACCGCGTGCCGGCCAGCCAGCCGGGTGCTCGAGACCAGCGCCGTCCCGCTCTGCTCCAGGTTGGCGGCCAGGGCCAGCCCGCGGCGCTCGGTCTCGGCCTCGTCGGAGCCGGGCCATTCCCGGCGGAAGCAGACGATGCCCAGGACCGCGGGGGCCAGGAGGGTCAGCTCCGGCTGGCCGCGCACCAGGGTCTCGGCGTACTCGGCCAGTTCCAGGCCGCGCTGGATCGAGGCCCGGAAGGCGGCCAGGCCGAAGGTCTGCACCGACACCCAGACCTTGAGCGCGCGGAACCCGCGGGACAGCTGCAGGCCGCGGTCGGCGAAGTTGACCTCGCCTGCGCCGTGGGCGTCGTTGTCGTCCAGGTAGTCGGGGTGGATGGCGAACGTGCGCTCCAGCCGGGCGCCGTCGCGGATCAGGACGCTGCCGCATTCCATCGGCTGGAAAAGCCATTTATGCGGGTCCAGGGTCACCGAGTCGGCCCGCTCGACGCCGGCCAGCAGCGCCCGCCCCTTCGGGGCCAGGGAGGCGAAGCCGCCGTACGCCGCGTCAACGTGCAGCCACAGGCCTTCCGCCGCGCACACGTCGGCCAGGCGGGCCAGCGGGTCGACGGCCCCGGTGTTGGTGGACCCGCCGCTCGCGCACAGGGCGAACGGGACCCGGCCCGCGTCACGATCGGCGCGCACCGCGGCGGTCACCGCGTCGGGCCGCAGCCGCCAGCCGCCGTCGGTGGGC
Source organism: uncultured Actinomycetes bacterium (assembly GCA_963720645.1). GTDB lineage: Bacteria > Actinomycetota > Actinomycetes > Streptosporangiales > Streptosporangiaceae > RYN-230. The sequence continues at coordinate 426,601 of CAVRFX010000009.1, forward strand.
AGCACCCGCACCTGGTGGGGGCGCAGGCCCATCGCCCGCGCGGTCCGGGCCAGCGAGGAGTGGGCCTGGTCGGACACGTACACGACCTCGTCCCCGGACGGTCCCCCGGCGGCGTCCCGGGCGACGAGCAGCGCGGTGAGGTTGGCCGCCGAGCCCCCGGTGACCAGCACGCCGGCCGTGCCCTCCGGCAACCCGAGCCAGGTGCGGAACCAGTCGACGACCTCGAGCTCGATCTGCGCCGGGCCGGCCGACTCCATCCACGCCCCGCAGTACGGGTTGGCCGCGGCCGCGGCCAGCTCGGCCAGCGCGGCGGGCCAGGTGGTAAAGCTGGGCACGAACGCGAAGTACCCGGGGTGATCTGTCCGGCTGGCGTACGGCAGCACGTCGGTGAGCAGCCGCTCCAGCACGGCCGCGTAGTCCGCGGGCTGCTCGGGCGGCGGCCCGGCCAGCCGGGCCCGCATCTGCACGGGCGAGGCCCGGCGCAGCACGGGGTCGGCCGCCGGATCGGCGAGCCTGGCCACCAGGGCGTCCACGGTCGCGTACCCGGCGCGCCGCATCGCCTCGGCGTCCATCCGCAGCGGATGCTCCATCCCCGGCCCCCTCACCCCGGCCGCCGGGACGTGCCGACTCCGGCTCCGACCCCCCACCCCGGCCCCGGCCCCCGGCCACATCATTGAGGAGGTCGCCCTCACTGTAATGAGCAGGCGGGCACGCAGCCAGGGTCAGCACGCGCAAGCGGTTCGTTGCGGAAAGAATTCCAGGTGACCGGGGTCGTGGTCCCCTCCGCCAGCCGGGGTGGCTAGCACGATTGCCCGCCTGCCGGCCCTTCGGTACGGTCGGACCAGCCTGGGGGGAGGGCGACTGGTGGGGCGGTTCTTCCGGGTCACCCGCGCGCTCATCCGCGACCCGGCCATGGCCCGGGTGACCATCGCGTTCGTGGCCTTCGTGGTGGCGGAGTACGCCGTGTGGATCGGCATGCTGGTGTACGCGTTCGGGCACGGCGGGGCCACCGCCGCCGGCCTGGTCGCGTTCGCGCAGCTGTTCCCGGGCATCCTGCTCGCCCCGGTGCTGGCCACCCTCGCGGACCGGCGGTCGCCGACCCAGCTCCTGGCCGGCGGCTACGTGGTGCAGGCCCTCGGGATGGCGGGTGTCGCGGCCAGCCTGTGGTCCGGGGCGCCGCCGCTGCTGGCCTACGGGCTGGCCGTGCTGGCTGGCACGGCGATGACCACCACCCGCCCGGCACAGTTCGCCGTGCTGCCCGCCCTGGCCCGGGACGCCCAGCAGCTCACCGCGGCCAACGTGGTGGCCGGCTGGGCCGAGAACGTGGGGGTGGTCGTCGCCGCCCTGGTCGCGTCGCTGTTCCTGGGGCTCGGGCAGATCGGGGCACTGTTCGCGGTCTGCGCCGTGCTGGTGGCGGGCGGCGCGGCGCTCGTCGCGCCGGTCCGGGTGACCGGCATCGCGCTGGACGGCGGGGCCAGCCCGCCGTCCCGGCTCACGACGCTGCTGGAAGGAGCGCGGGAGGTCGGCGGGCAGCCGAGACCCCGGCTGCTGGTCAGCCTGCTCACCGCGCAGTTCGTGGTGGTCGGCTCGCTCGATGTGCTGTTCGTGGTGGTGGCCATCGACGTCCTCGGCAGGGGCCAGGTGTGGGTCGGCTACCTGAACACCGCGTACGGGGCGGGCGCCGTGGCCGCCGGGCTGCTCACCGCGCACCTGCTGGGGCGCCGGCTCGCGCAGGCCCTGGCCGTATCCCTGGTCGCGTTCAGCGCGGGGCTGATCCTGACCGCCTTCACCGGGGCGCTCGGCCTGGTGATCGTGCTCATCGCGCTGGCCGGCGGGGGCCGGGCGGTGCTGGCCGTCTCGGCGAACACCATGCTGCAGCGGGTGGTGCCCGCGCAGCTGGTCGGGCGGGTGTTCGGCATCGTCGAGGGGCTGTCCATGGCCGGGCTGGCGGCGGGCGCCCTGCTCACCCCGCTGCTCGTCGGCCTGGGCGGGGCGCGGCTGGCCCTGGTCGCCGTCGGCGGCCTGCTCCCGGTGACCGCGCTCTGCGGGCTGCGGACGCTGCGCCGGCTGGACCAGGGCCGGGTGGTGCCGGTGACCGAGGTGGCGCTGCTGCGCTCGCTGCCGCACTTCGCGGACCTGCCCGGGCCGGCGCTGGAGACCCTCGCCGGCGCCCTGGAGCGGGTCAACGTGGCCCCCGGCCAGGTGCTCATCCGCCAGGGCGACGAGGCAGACCGGTTCTACGCCATCGCCGACGGTGAGGTGGCGGTCTGGGTGGACGGGCGGCCGCGCGGGGTGCGCGGCCGGGGCACCGGCCTGGGCGAGATCGCGCTGCTGCGGCGCACCCCGCGGACGGCGACGGTCACGGCGGTCACGCCGGCCACCCTGTTCGCGCTGGACAGCGACACGTTCCTGGCCGCGGTCAGCGGGCACGCACCCACCCGGCGGCGCGCCGACCAGGTCGCGGCCGGGTGGGCCAGCGCCGACGCCAGCCCGCAGGACCCGGCCACCGCGGCCCCTCCTGGGAGAATGAGGACATGAGCGCACGGATGCGGGAATTCTTCAGCGATGGGCTCGATCTGCTCCGCAGGGAACCGATCGCCAAGCGGATCAGGGCCGTCCAGGGCGATGACACCGTGGTGGACACCACGCGTGCCGAGCTGGTCTGGGAGCCGAGGCGGGTGGTGCCGTCCTACGCGGTCCCGGTCGGCGACGTCCTGGGCGAGCTGCTGCCCGCCGCCCCGGCGGCCCCGGCCGGCGCCGCGGACCGGGCCGGGGTCCGGCTCCCGGATGTCACCGACCGGCCCGTGCTGGATCCGACCGTTCCGTTCGCGGTGCACACCACGCCGGGGCAGATCATGACGGTCCGGGCCGGCGGCCGGGACCGGCCCGCCGCCGGGTTCTGCCCCACGGACCCCGACCTGGCCGGGTACGTCGTGCTGGACTTCGGCACGTTCGACGCCTGGTACGAGGAGGACGAGCCCAACCTGGCGCACCCGCGCGACCCGTTCCACCGGATCGACGTGCTGCCCAGCTCACGGCCTGTCCGGGTCGAGCTGGACGGAATGCTGCTCGCCGAGTCGTCCCGCCCGGCCCTGCTGTTCGAGACCATGCTGCCGACCCGCTACTACGTGCCTCGCGAGGACATCCGGGCCGCGCTGATCCCGAGCAGCACCACCTCCTACTGCGCCTACAAGGGACGGGCGTCCTACTGGTCGGCCACCGTCGGCGGGCGGCTCGTCCCCGACCTGGCCTGGAGCTATGAGGAACCGCTGCACGAGGCCGCGCGGGTCCGCGGCCTCGTCGCGTTCTTCGACGAGCGCGTCAACCTCAGCCTGGACGGCCGCCGCCGGGAGCGCCCCATCACGCCCTGGTCATCGTGACGCGGGCGCGGGGCTCGCCCCGCTGGGCAGCCGCCGGGCCAGGCCGCCATTGTTTTTTTCCGGATTGGCGGTGATCGGGCAGCCGGGTTCGCGCGTCTCATCCCTGTAGGCCAGGTAATCCAGGCTTCCCGCGCGCCTGTTGGGCTTTTTGATGCGCCTGCGCCCCGCGCCCGGGCCGGACCATGCCGCTCAGCGGTGACGTATGTGTGCCGGGGAGCCCGGTCGATGACTGCCCAGGCAGGTGGGGCACAAAGACGCGGAGACCTCTTGATGAATGCTCAGACGTCGGCGCCGGCGCAGTCCCCGGCGGGCACGCTCGTGGACGGCCGGACCGAGGCGGACCGCCCGGGCCAGGCCCACCCGGTGGGGGGTGCCCAGCGGGTGGCCGCTGCTGCCGGTACTGATCGTCCAGACGCTGCTGACGCTCCGGTTGGTCGGGGCCGACACCGCGTACCAGGATGAGGCCCTGTACCTCTGGGCCGGGCATCTGCAGTGGGCGAACTGGCTGCACGGCACGCCCATCCCGCCGTTCGCGTACTACTTCTCCGGCGCGCCGGTGATCTACCCGCCGCTCGGCGCGCTGGCCGACCATCTAGGCGGCCTGGCCGGGGCGCGGATCCTGTCGCTGGTCTTCATGCTCGGCGCGACCACCCTGCTGTGGAGCGCGGCCCGGCACCGCTACGGGCGGCGGGCGGCGTTCTTCGCCGCCGCGCTGTTCGCCACGCTGGGCCCGACCCTGCACCTGGGCGCGTTCGCCACCTATAAGGCCCTGTCCCTGTTTCTGGTGGCGCTGGCGGCCTGGTTGGTGCTGCGGGCGGGTGAGCGGGGCGTGCTGCCGGGCCGCATGATCGCGGCGGGCGCCGCGCTGGCCCTGGCCAGCGCCGCGTCGTATTCGACGGTCCTGTTCGACGTGCTGGTGGTGGTGCTGGCGGCGCTGGCCGCGTTCCCGGCACCGGGCGGCCGGGTCGCGCTGCGGCGGGCCGCCATCTTGCTGGGCACGGTGATCGCGCTGCTGGGCGCGGGCCTGCTGGCCGGCGGGAGCAACTACCTCAACGGGTTCAAGGCGAACATCCTGACCCCGGTGGCGCACACGAACTCGCCGCTGGCGGTGCTGTCCAGCACCTGGTACTGGGCGGGCATCCTCGTCGTCCTGGCCGCAGGCGGCGTGGTCATCAGCGCCGTGCGGCGGGAGGGGCGGGCCGCGACCTGGCTGCTGGCCGTGCTGGCCGCCGCCGCGATCCTGGGCCCGGCCGAGCAGGCCTGGCTGCACACCGCCGCGCTGCTGAACGAGCACGTGGGCGTCGGGGCCTGGTTCGCGGCCATCGCCGCCGGCTACGCCGCCGACCGGTTCATCGCGCCCGTCCCCGCCGGGCGGGAACGGGCGGTCATGAGCGCGGCCTGCGTGGTCGCGCTGGCGTTTCCCGGTGTACCTGGGCGCGGTGCAGTCGCAGGCGTTCGCGACGAGCTGGCCCAACGCGACCGCGTTCATCGACGTGTTCCGCCCGCTGGCCGCCCACAGCACCGGGCCGATGCTGGTGGAAGACCCCTCGATCGCCAAGTACTACCTGCCGTCCGGGCACCAGTGGCGGCGCTGGTCCAGCACCCGCAACATCGTCCTGCCGTCGGGGGCCAGTACCGGGACCACCACCGGCATCATCGCAGCAGGTAACGCCGCGACCTTCGCCTACTACATCGCCCACGGCTACTTCGCCTACGTGGCCCTCAACTTCACCGACACCACCGCGCTGGACCACGGCCTGGCCACCGAGCTGCACCACAACCCCCGCTACCACACCATCGACGTCGTCCCCTACGGCACCGAGGTCAAGCCGGTCGGCCAGGGCACCTACGTGATCTGGAAATACGAGCCGCACCGGGGTTAACAGCCCGGCTGAAGGACCGGTTGAGCTATCCGGCTAAGCGAGCCACTCGACCCATTCACCGGACGGGTGGGCCCGGCCCAGCAGCCGGGACTGTTCCCGGCCGTTCTCGAAGGCCCGCTCCCCCAGCACGGCGAACACCCCGTGGCGCTGGTAGTCGCGGACCAGCGCCCCGGGCAGCGGGATGCCCTGCACGCTGTCCCGGCCGGACGGCCCGAGGGGAACCAGCGGGTCCAGCGACAGCCAGGTGACCGGCCGGGTCCGCGCTGCGCGGGCCAGGACGGCGGCCAGCTCCGCGCGCTGCGGCGGCGGGAGGAAGACGGCCAGGTAGGAATCGGTCACGATGACCCGGCGGCCGGGCGGGAAACTGTCCAGCACGGCCGGCAGCGCGGTCACCACGTCACCCGCGACGAGCCGCGCCGGGTGCCGCCGGGCCACGTCGACCGCCGCGGCCAGCCTGGCCAGCCCGGACGCCTCCGGCGGCGCGCACGCTTCCAGCCACGACCGATCCGCCGGGTCCTGCGGGTCCAGCGGATGGCGGTCGATGCCGACCCGCTCGGCGATGGGCGGGAGCACGGCCGGCGGGGGTGTCCGGGTGCCGCGGACGTCGCAGCTCAGCGTCATCGCGGCGGCCGGGCCGCAGGCGCGGCCGCCCACCCGGTAGCGGTACCGGTCCAGGTGCAGCCCCAGCCCGGCGCCGGTGCCCAGGTCGGCCAGGCCGACCGGCCCGGCGGCCGGGGCCGCGGCCGCGGCCAGGCCCAGCGCGATCTGGGTGCACCGGGCCACCTCGTTCATCTGGTAGCGGCGTCCCTGGCACTCCGCCACGATGTCGTCCAGCCGGGCCGAGACGAAAGCCCGGGCGGCGCCGGCGAAGCCGTCGTCGAAAGCGGGCTGCGGGCCGCCCGGCTCGGGGAAATAGCCCGCCAGCGGCGCGGGCTGGTCCCGGCGGACCAGGTACGAGATGGCGGCGCTGGCCAGCAGGGCCGGCAGGCGATCGGCCGGCAGCGCGGCCAGCCGCCCGAGCAGCTCCTCGTGCGAGGCGATGACCTGGAACAGGGCCGCGGTCAGCCGCCAGGACGCGGGCGCGCCATCCGGCGACCAGCCCGCTGCTACCTCCAGGGCCTGGTCCCGCACCTCCTCCACCGCGGGCATGATCACCACGATACGTTCCGTTATTGATACGGAGCGTCTGCGGGGCGCGCCTTCACCCCGGGAAGCTGTCAGTCGTGCGCGACGGCCGTGTGATGACAGAAGTGCACCCGCCGGGCGCCTAGCGCGTGCATCCGGGCCAGCGAGCCCCGCCACGCGGCGAAGTCGGCGGCCTGCCCGTCCGGCAGGCCCGCGCCATCGGGGCCGGGCGGCTCATGGTACTGGCGCGGGGTGTACGCGGCGTCTCCGGTCAGCAGGTCGGCGGAGCCGTCGCCGGTGCGGACGATGACCGACTGGTGGCCGGCCGTGTGGCCCGGCGTCGTGATGACCGATACCCCCGGCAGGATCTCGGCGTCGCCGTCCAGCAGCTCGAACGACGTGTTCATGAAGCCGAGCCAGTCGCACAGCGCCGGCGCCTCCCGCTGGGCGCGGGCCAGTTCGGCCCGCTGAACGTAGACCGGCGCGTGCGCGAACACCGCGTTCTGGCCGCAGTGGTCGAAGTGCAGGTGCGTGTTGATCACGAGGCCGATGTCGGCGGGGCTCATCCCGATCCCGGCCAGCGCGCCGGCGGCGGTGCGGTTGACCACCCGCCAGTCACTGAGCAGCTCATCCGGGCCGCCGACGCCGGTATCGACGAGCGCCGCCCCGCCGGGGTGGATGATGACGAAACCGTGCACCGGCCAGTCCCCGCCATCGGGCCCACGCAGGGCGGCCAGGTGCAGCCGCCTGATCTCCAGGGTCACGAGCTCCCCCGGGTCATGGACTCTCCCGCGTCATGCAGCCCCTCCGGTCATGCGGCCTCCTGCAGTCATCCAGCCTCCTGCAGTCATCCGGCCTCTAGCGGTCATGCAGCCTCCTCCGGGTTTCCGGCGAGGGTGGCCAGCCCGGCGGGGGCTCCCAGGGGCCCGCGGCGCGATGCCCGGCCGGCCCCGAACGAGCTGCCCATCGCGACGTACCGGCTCCCCGCCGCAATCTCGGTCATTCTTCCCTCATCCTGCGCCCGCGCGCGGTCTGCCCTATGCCTGTTTCCATGATCGGGGTCAATTCGTGCCACATGGGCGCCCCCTATCGACCAGGATCATGGAAACCACTGGCCGGGGACCGCTAACGTCACCCTCGCAAAGTCACAGCAGGGGGCGGGACCAGGGGGTGGCCCGATGGGCCAGCAGCGCGGATCGCGTCCGGTCCGGGGCGGACGAGTGACCGGCCTGGCCATCGGCGTCGCGACGATCGGGACCCTGGCCGGCTGCGGCGGCTCCGGCGGTTCCACGGGCAGCAGCGCCGCCCCGGCCCCGGCCACGGCCAGCGCGGCCGCCACGGCATCGGCCACGTCGGCGGGCTCCCCGGCCGCTTCGGCGGCCGCGGCGGCGTTCACGCCCATCGTCGAGCCGTTCGATCCTGGCCACCCGGCCCGGACCAGGCCGGCCCCGGCCAGCTGCGGCGGCCAGCCGACCACGCTCGCCATCGAGCAGTGCTACGAGGCGAAGATCGAGAATGCGGACGCGCGGATCGACGCGGTGCAGCTGGGCCGCTATCAGAGCGCGCCGCAGGGCCAGCGGACCGCCATCACCGCCGGTGACAGCGCCTGGCTCTCGGCCCGCCAGCCCGTCTGCGCCAGGGCCTTCAACGGCGGCGGGACCATCGACGAGATCGACACGGCCGGCTGCCTGCTCGCCGAGAGCACCGCCCGGCTGGACTCGGTCAGGGAGATCACTCCCCCTGAGGCGGTGCTCAAGTCCACGGACAGCACCGACCCGAGCGCCCTGTCCTGGTACACCACCCCGGAGGGCTCCCGCGTCGCCATGATCGACACCCAGGGCGACAGCAGCGGCGGGGTGATCATCGCCTGGGTGATCATCGGCGGTGCCCAGGGGTTCCTGGTCAACCCGGCCCAGTTCACCTACGCGGACGGGTCCTTCACCGACACGGGCAAAATCCAGGCACCCAGCCCGGCCGGGCACCGGGTGTCAGCAGGCGCCGGGTACCAGTTCGACATCGACTACCGCCATCTGGCCGCCGACCCGAATGCCTCGAAGGGCACAGGAGGCTGGATCTACGCGCCGGGCAGGCCGGTCGCGGTCTGGCGATAGCGGCCGCCGGGCCGCCCAGCACGGCGGGCTCGGGTCCGTGGTTGGCTCAGGCGGCCGCGGACTGCTCCGGGGCCAGGGCGGCCCCGTCCCGCGGGCCAGCCCCGTCCTGCTGGGCAGCCCCGTCCGGCAGGCCAGCCCCGCCCCGCAGGCCAGGCCCGCCCCGCAGGCCAGCCCCGCCCGGCAGGCCAGCCCCGCCCGGCAGGCCAGCCCCGCCCGGCAGGCCAGCCCTGTCCGGGACCAGGCCAGCCTGGATGGTCACGCAGTCCCCACCGCGGCGGGTGCGCGCCGCGGTCCAGTGCCTGGCGATCATGGCCAGCACGTCGCGGTTGCCGGGCAGGACGTCCATGCTGAGCGACGTCACGCCGCGGGCCTGGGCCCGGCTTATCAGGGCGCGAACCAGGGCCGAGCCCACTCCCCGCCGCTGCCATGCGTCGGCCACGACGATGCCGATCTCCGTCACCTGGCCGGGCTGGTCCGCGGGCGGGCCGGCGTGCTGGTCCGCGGGCGGGCGGGCCGGTCCACGGGTCGGTCCGCGGCCATCGCGTGCCCGACAATGACGCCGCCGACCGATGCCACCAGGGCATCGGTGTGGCCGGGCCGGCGGCGCCCGGTACTACCGCCGGCCCGGTCCTCGCCGCCGGCCCGGTCCTCGCCGCCGGCCCCGTCGTCATCCGCCCAGCCGCAGGCCAGGCGGATCAGGGCCGGGGTCGGCCGGACCGGCGCGAAGAACCTCTGGACGCGGGTCTGCATGGACAGCCCGGCGAAGAAGCAGGTGAGCGCGGCCAGATCCGCAGACTCCGGCCGCCTGATCGTGGCGGTGATGCGGGCGGGAGGATGGCTTGCCTGGGTTCGATTCACAGACCCAGCATGACCATCGGTTGCTGAGTCTGTCAACCAGACTTAGCCTGGGATCATGGAACGGACCTGGATGATGGACTACGACCCGGCCAACTGCGCGATCGGTGCGGCCGTGGAGATCATCGGGGAGCGGTCCACGTTCCTCGTGCTGCGCGAGGCGTTCAACGGCGTGCGCCGGTTCGCCGACATGCAGCGCCGGACCGGCATCCCGCGGCAGGTGCTGAGCGACCGGCTGACCCGCCTGGTCGAGGAGGGGCTGCTGCGCAAGGTCCCCTACCAGGACAGCGGCCAGCGGAGCAGGCACGAGTACCGGCTCACCGCGAAAGGCCTGGACCTGTACCCGGTGCTGGTCGGGCTGATGCAGTGGGGCGACCGCTACGGGGCCGGGCCGGACGGTCCCCCGGTCCAGCTCCGCCACCGCGACTGCGGGCAGCCCGTGCGGTTGCAGCTGGCCTGCGAGGCCGGGCACGTCCTGGATTCCGCGCGCGACGTCGTCCCCGTGCCCGGCCCGGGCGCCCGCAAGATCGCCTGACCCCGCGATCCGGGCCGGCCAGTGACCGTCGCACCGATGACGGCGGCCACGTACCTGGCCGCGCACCATTCGGGTCGGGATCGCCCCGGCTGTCCCGCTCCCGCCAAACGGCACGCGGAATCCGTACTGGAATCCCGAAGCCGGCAGCAGAATCCCGTGGAATCGGTAATGACCGCCGATGTCTGGCCACCCTCCCGGGCCAGGCGCCGCGGAGGCTTCCGGTCAGATGCCTGCGTGGGCTGGGGTCTCGGCGTTTCCGCGCGTGGTGATCAGGGCGATGAGGACGCCGGCCAGCGCGACGGTGGCGGCGACCAGGAATGCGGCGTGCATCCCGCTGACGAACGCCTCGTGGCTCGAACTCCTCCGCGCCGCAGTTGGGCCGGCCCCACAGCAGGACGCGCTTGCCGCCGTCGGCCAGGGCGCAGGCGAGCTCATGCACGCCGCCGTAGTCCTTGCTGAACCGGCCTCCGGGGGTCAGAACCACGACCTCCCCGTCGTCCGGGCCCACGAACTCGTAGACGACGATCCCGCCGTTGATCTCGATCTCAGCCTCAGCCATTGTCGCCTCTCTGCGTCGAACACCGTGGCATCAAGCACTGTGGGTCAAGCACCGTGGGTCAAGCACTCTGGGTCATGCACTCTGGGTCAAGCACCGTGGTCAAAGGATCAAATTTTTGCTCTGCATCTGAACTTTCTGGCCCCGTCGTGCGCATAGCCGGGCCCGGCTGCCCTGACCGGCCTTTACCTGGCACGTTACACATCCTCCCGGAGACCCGTGAAGGCTGGCGGAACAGAAATTTGGTTCGATGATCAGATTTCCACCCCCTGGCTGGCCCGCTCGGGCGGCGGGCCGCGTCATACTCTGCCTATGGCACCTTCCGCCCGGACGTCCGCCCCGTACCCGTCCGGACCGCAGCCGTCCGCACCGCATCCGCCCCCCGCGAGCGCGCGGGCAGACGACGTCCGGCGGACCGCCGCCCGCCTCTTCGAGCAGTCGGGGTACTCGGCCACGACCATGAGCGATATCGCCGACGCGCTCGGCATCCTCCCGGGCAGCCTGTACCACCACTTCGCCTCGAAGGAAGAGATCGCCGTCGATCTGCTCTCCTCCTACAGCCAGGCGCTCACCGAGCTGGGGACGGCCGCGGCCCGCCGCCCGGAGCCCTCCCCCTCCGAGCCGGAGAGCCTGATCAGGCAGCTGGCCGGCGACGTGACCACGCTGGCCTTCCGGCACGCGGCCGCGGTCCGGCTGAGCGCCTACGAGGCGCCCAGCGTGTCGACGGAGCGGTTCACGGCCGCGATCGCGTTCCGGTCGGCCGCTCTGGACCGGGCCTGGCGGACCGCTGTGCAGTCGCTGGCCACCGCCGGTACCCACCCCGCCGCCGACCTGGGCCTGCTGCGCTTCACCCTGCAGCAGCTGACCTCGCGCGCCCCGCTCTATTACCCCGCGGACACCCGCGGGGACGAGATCGCGGGGCATCTGTGCGACATCCTGCTGCATGGCCTCCTGGCCGACGCCCCGGACTTCGGCAACCTGGACCGCTCCGCCCCGCACCAGGCCGCCCTGGACGCCATCTCCCGCTGGGGACCACCCGACCCGGCGGACGGGGCTACCGGCGACATCCTGGCTGCCGCCCGCAGCGAGTTCGCCCGCCGGGGCTACGAGGCGACGACGATCCGCGATATCGCCCGGGCCGCGGGGGTGGGCATGGCCACGCTGTACCGCCGCGTGGAGTCGAAGGAATCGCTGCTGCGGACGATCATCGACGTGTACGCGGACTGCCTGGACCAGGCGTTCAGCGCGGTCATGTCCGCCGGGTCCGGCGAACCGGAACGCCTGTACGCCCTCACCCGGGTCTTCGGGCACGCGAGCCGTCATTTCCGCGAGGAATCCCAGATCGTCTCCTTCGGGTGGTTCGGCCACGAAGCCGCGTCGAGCCCGGTCCACGACTACTTCATCGCCACCCAGCGGCGGTTCGACGCCATGGCCGAACTGCTGCGCCACGGCGCGCAGCAGGGCACCGTGCGGCCGGTCGCCGGACCGCGGGAAATGGCGGTCCACTTCCGCTCCGTCCTGTGGCTGCGGTTTCACGAGCACGCCCGCACCAGCGAGGCCAGGGCCTTCACGTTCCTGCGGCAGAGCCTGCTCCAGGGCGCCATGGCCACGGCCTGATCCCGGGCCCTACGACGCGGAGGGGAAGCTGTAGCTGGCCGCGTGCCGGGTGGTGCCGTGCCAGCGCTGGGTGACGGCCTTGGCCCGGGTGCAGAACCGGATCCCCTCGGCCCCGTGGATGTTGAGCCGGATCGTGCCGCGGAACCGCTCACCGTACTGGTCGTTCTCCAGCCAGCGCCGCGCGAACAGGCTGATCTGCAAGGCCGCCGCGTGGCGGAAGGAGACCGCGGCGATCTCCAGCGCGAAGCCCCGCAGCGCGCTCAGCGGGTCCGCCGGGACCGAGCCGAACTCCCGCACCACGCGGACCAGGTCGGCATGATAAGCCTCGACCAGCTCGACCGCGATCGCTTCCTTGGAGTCGAAGTGGTGGTAGAGGCTGCCGGCCAGGATGCCGGACGCCGCCGCCACCTCCCGCATCGAGGTGTTCGTGTACCCATCCGAGGCGAAGAGCTCTGCGGCCGTCTGGAGGATCTCGTCGCGGCCGGGGCGCGCGGGCCGGGCTCAGTTGACGCAGGGAATGCCGTCCCTGGCGACCACCGCGCCGCCCTGCGGCCCGGCGGTGGGGATCACGGCCGCGGCGGGGCCCGGCCCGCTGCCGCCCGGCGCGCTGGCGGCCAGGGCGCCGGGCAGCCCGGCCCTGGCCCCGAGCAGGATCTGCACCCGGCCGGGCGCGAGCGACGCGGCCGGCACCGGGGTAACCCCGAACACCCGGGCGATCGCGGCCGCGTTGGCGGACGCGCCGGGGCCGTAGCTGACCGAGGTGGCCGTGCGGGCGGCCGTGTTGCCCACGGTCCCTGCCCGGTAGCCGGCCCTGGCCAGGGCCGCCGAGACCTGCCCGGCCAGGCCGGTCGTGGGACCGCCGTTGAGCACGTCCACGGTGGTCGCGGCGCCTGACGGCTTGAGGGGCGCGGCCGCGCGGGGCCGGGCGGGCCGCGGGGCGGGCGCCGGGAAGAAGGCCGCATGGACGATGGACCGGATGCCAGGCACGTCGACCACGTTCGCGTCCTGGCCATCGATAGTCGCGAAGCCCTGGATCGGCAGCGTGCGGAAGACAATGTTCCCGCTGGTCAGACCCCGCATCTGGGTGGCGAAGTCGAGCAGGTCCCAGCCCGCGTCGGTGATCACGTACTGCTTGGCCACCGACAGCAGGGCCGTCACCTTGCCCAGGTCGCTGAGCACTCCCTCGGTCCGCAGCTGGTGCGTCACCGAGTCGATGAACGCTTGCTGACGGTGGGTACGGTCCAGGTCGCCGTTGGCCAGGCCGTCACGCTGGCGGACGAACGACAGCGCCTGCGCGGCGTCCAGATGCTGGTAGCCCCGGTGGAAGTGCGCCCCGGACCGGGGATCGCGGACCGCGTGGTTGAGGCAGACCTCCACCCCCCCGAACACCTTCGCGAGCTCGTAGAAGCCGTCCAGGTTGACCTCGGCGAAGTGGTCGACCCGCACTCCGGTGAGCTTCTCGACCGTGGCCACGGCGGCCCGGCGCCCGGCCTCGTTGCCGAGGAACGCGAGCTGGTCCTGCCCCATGGACGGGTGCTGCTGCCGGAGCTTCGCCTGCTCGAAGTACATGCTCACGCCGTAGGCCTGGTCGATCTTGCCCACCTGCTGCGGCCCGACCGTGCCGGCGAAATGTACCCAGTCGTCACGCGGGATGGAGAAACCGACCGCCTTCTTGCCGCCGGCGAATATGTGGATGAGGATTAGCGTATTGGTCGCATTTCCACCGGTGCCGTTTGCCACCGCTTGGGCATTCCCCGCATGCAGCTTGGCCAGGATGCTCCCCGGCAGGATATTCCCGTTCCAGTCCCGGCGGCTTTCCAGCCCCATCAGGAGGATGTTCTGCGCGCCCGCCGAGGGACCGCTGGCGATCGCGTGCGAGGCGCCGATACTGCCCACGTCGCGGATGACCAGGTACGAGAAGCCGCTGGCCAGCAGGACCAGCGCCGCCAGGACGCAGGAGACGAAGTACCAGGTCCTGGCCACCGGCCCGGGTGGTGTCCCCGTCCTGCCCGGCCTCGGCCGGCCTGGGCGGCGGCCCCGGCCGGGCCCCGCCGCGCGATGGCGCCCGACTGGCGGCCCGTCCCCGGTTATTCGCTGCTTGCCGAAACGACACCCTGCTGCACATCGCCCCCCCGGGGATGGCTTGCTACCATTGTGGCGAAGGTTACCCCCGCTCTTCCTTCACCAAAACAACGCCGGCTAAACCTTTAGGGAAAAATGCTCGAGCGACGGGGGAACAAGGCGGATTCCGGCCCGCGGTATGACGGCGGGCCGGCCGGTAATGCGGGTTCACGCAGGCGCGGCCCTGACGCCCGCCGGCCCCAGCGCGGCCGCCCGCCGCACCGCGGCCGGCGGCCGCCGCCGGGCCGCCCGCGGCCCTGGCCGGCCCCGCGCCGCTGGCCGGGCAGGCACCACTGGCCAGGCATAGACCACTGGCTGGGCACGCGCCCGGGGAGGATGGGGATCGGCCTCGTCATCGGCGGGGCTGCCGCGGGCCTGCTCGTCACGCTGCTGGCCGGCCGCGGTCCCGGCACCGTGCTCAGCATCTTCCTGCTCGCCGGGACGGCGGCCGGGGTCCTGGCGGTGCGCCCGCGGGCCGCCTACCTGCTGATCCCGGTCCCGCCGCTGGCCTACATGGCTGCGGCGACCGTGGCCGGGCTGGTCCACGACCGGGCCGCCGACTCCTCCCACACCGCGCTGGCCATCAGCGCCGCCCGGTGGATCGCCAGCGGATTCCTGGCCATGACCGCGGCCACGCTGCTGGCCATCGTGGTGGCCGTGGTCCGCTGGGCCGCGGGGCGGCGGCGTCCTGGCCTGAATCATTAGAGTTCGCCGGGCGCGCGGCCGAACCGTTGATTGCCCGGCGTCACCCGCCCTACGCTGACCGCACCGCGTGCGGGCCCGAGCAGCCTCGTATGCCCAGGTAAACAGGAGTCAACGTGACGCTGCCCTTCCAGGATGCCCGGACCCCCGCCGACGGCGCCCGGGCACGCGCCCTGGAACCCGGGAAGGCGCTGAGCATCGCGGTCGTCAACTACGGCGGCTTCGCCGTCCTGGTCGAGCGGATGGAGGGAGCACGGCCATGACCCCGGACATCGCCTTGTCGAAAGCGTATTCGGCGGCGGTCATGCAGCGGCCGACCGAAATGCTGGAAAACTGGCGGAACACCGATCCCGTCTTCTTCACCCAGGTGGGCCGCATGGGCCAGCGTCCCATCGTCGCCACCAAGGGCGGATACACCCTCAAGCGTGACGGCGCGATCCTGGGCGGCATCGGGATCTCCGGGGGCAGCCCGGACGAGGACCAGCAGATCTGCGAGGACATTGGAGCCGACGCCCGTCTCCGTCAAGCCCGTGCACTCCTTGCGATGAAGTGTTGGTGACACAGGCGAGCCCCGGCCACCCCGTCGGCGTGGTCGGGGCGGGTCTGATCGGCCTGGCCGTGGCCCGGCAGCTGGCGCAGTCACACGTTCCCGTGCTGGTCTTCGAGAAGGAGGCCACCGTCGCGCAGCACCAGTCGGGGCACAATTCCGGGGTCGTGCACGCCGGGATCTACTACCTGCCCGGCTCGGCCAAGGCGACGCTGTGCCGCCGTGGCGTCGAACTGCTCAGCGCGTACTGCGCGGACCGGGGGCTGCCCTGGGACGCCCGCGGGAAGCTGGTGGTCGCCCGGGACGAGGCCGAGACCTCGAAGCTGCGGGAGATCGAGCGCCGGGCGGCCGCCAACGGCGTCCCCGGCGTGCGCTGGCTGGACGCAGCGGAGATCCGTGAGCTGGAACCGGAGATCACCGGGGAGGCCGCGCTGCTGTCGCCGACCACGGCCATCGTCAACTACCCGGCGATCGCGCGCTCGTTCGCGAGCGACGTCACCGGGCTCGGCGGGCAGGTGCTGACGGGCACGCCGGTGGCCGCGGTGCACCGCCGCGGCGACGGCGTGGGGGTCAGCACCCCCACCGGGACGCACCGGCTGTCCCGGCTGGTCATCTGCGCCGGACTGCAGTCCGACCTGCTCGCGGCCGCGGCCGGGGACGCGGCCGCCCCGGAGATCATCCCCTTCCGCGGCGAGTACCTCCGGCTGCGCCCGCACGCGCGCGGCCGGGTCCGGCACCTGATCTACCCGGTACCGGATCCGGCCTACCCGTTCCTCGGCGTCCACCTGACCCCCCGGATCGACGGCGAGGCCGACATCGGCCCGAACGCGGTGCTCGCGCTGGCCCGGGAGGGCTACCGGCGCCGCGACGTGTCCGCCGGTCAGCTGTCCCGCCTGGCCCGGTCCGCCGCCTTCCGCCGGCTGGCGCGGCAGAACTGGCGGGCGGGCCTGCAGGAGATGCGCGGTTCGGTGTCGCGGCGGGCCTTCCTGGCCGAGGCCCGTACCTACCTGCCCTGGCTGGGGCCCGGCGATGTGACGTCAGCGCCGGCCGGGGTACGCGCCCAGGCCGTGGATCCCGACGGATCACTCGTCGATGACTTCCGCATTCACCGGATCGGCCCGGTGACCACGGTCCGCAATGCCCCGTCACCGGCCGCCACGGCGTCCCTGGCGATCGCCGAACGCATCGTCGCCGAGCTTTCGCTCTCCCTTTAGTACAGGAAGATAGCCGACGAGGCGGGCATGGACCGCGCCCTGATCCTGCCGCAGTCCTGGGAGGCGACCCGATCGACTATGCCCTCGAGGCGTGCCAGGCCTACCCGGACCGCTTCGGGATCATGACCCGGATCCCTCGGGTCCAGCATCGCCGGCGGGAAGGTAAGGACCTCATCATTGGCTGGATTTCCCTTCTCAGTCTGCGCAGAATTCCCTGGTGGGCCTTTCATGCGAACCGCAGAAAGATAGTTAAGGAGCGGTAAAGCATCGCCGCCCAGCATGAGGAGCATGCATACCACTGACTCCTCAGTCCTGACCGGGCCCGGTGCGCGGACGGCACCGGTGCCACGGAAGGCGCAGGTCGAGATCGTGATCCCGGTCCGCAACGAGGAACGCGACCTCGGGCCGGCCGTGCAGCGGCTGCACGCCTATTGTGATGAATGCTTTCCTCTTGCTGCGCGGATCACCGTCGCCGACAATGGCAGCACCGACCGCACCTGGGCCCGCGCCCTGGACCTGGCGGAGGAATTCGCTTTGGTGCGCGCGGCCCGCATCGAGCGGCCCGGGCGCGGCGGGGCGCTGCGCTCGATCTGGTCGGACAGCGACGCCGACGTCGTCGCCTACATGGACGTGGACCTGTCCACCGACCTGAACGCGCTGCTGCCACTGGTCGCCCCCCTGGTGTCCGGGCACAGTGATGTGGCGATCGGAACCCGGCTGGCGCGCGGCTCGCGGGTGATCCGTGGCGCCAAGCGCGAAATCATCTCCCGCTGCTACAACCTGCTGCTGCACGCGTCCCTCGGCACGGGCTTCTCCGACGCGCAGTGCGGGTTCAAGGCGGTCCGCGCCGACGAAGACCCCGGCGTCGCTATGGGTCATGGGTCTGTCCGGCCGGGTCTTCGGCTTCAGCTCGTGGAGCATGCTGGTGCCCCAGGCGCTGGAGGGCGTGGCCGCCGTCGGCGTGCTGTACGCCACGGTCCGCCGGTGGTTCGGGCCCGCCGCGGGGCTGATCGCCGGGGCCGCGCTGGCGCTGACCCCCGTGGCCACCCTGATGTTCCGCTTCAACAACCCGGACGCGCTGCTGGTCCTGGTCATGACGCTGGCCGCGTACACGATCACCCGGGCCGTCGAGTCGGGGCTGACCCGCTGGGTCGCGCTGACCGGGGCCTTGCTGGGGCTGGGGTACCTGACCAAGATGCTGCAGGCCTTCCTGGTCCTGCCCGCGTTCGCGCTGGTCTACCTCTGGGCGGGCCAGCCGGGTCTCGGCAAGCGGCTGTGGCAGCTGCTGGCCGGGCTGGCCGCCCTGGTGGCCGCGGCCGGCTGGTGGGTCGTGATTGACCTGCTGGCCCCCGCGGCCGACCGGCCCTACGTCGGCGGCTCGACCGACAACAACATCCTGCAGCTCACGTTCGGCTACAACGGCCTGGGCCGGATCACCGGCAGCGAGAGCTCCGCTGGCGGCGGCGGTACCGCGGCCCGGCTGGGCGGGGGCGCCGCCCGCCTCGGCGAGGCCGCGACCCGGTCCGGCGGCCTCCCGTCCGGCGGCGGAGGCGGCGGGTCCCTGTTCGGCGGGGCGACCGGGATCACCCGGCTGTTCCAGTCGGACATGGGCAGCCAGATCAGCTGGCTGCTGCCCGCGGCACTGATCGCCCTGATCGCCCTGCTGTGGCTGTCCTGGCGGTCCCCGCGGACCGACCGGACCCGGGCCGCCGCCCTGCTGTGGGGCGGATGGCTGGTCGTGACGGCGGTGGTGTTCAGCTACATGTCGGGCATCATCCACCCGTACTACACGGTGGCCCTCGCCCCGGCGATCGCCGCGCTGGCCGGCATCGGCGCGGTCGTCCTGTGGCGGATCCGGCACACCTGGGCGGCCCGCATCACCCTGCGCCAGGCACCTGCTGGTCACTGCGGCCTGGGCGTGGGTGCTGCTCGGCCGGAGCGCCAGCTGGCTGCCCTGGCTCCGGGTGGTCATCGCGATCGCCGCGGCCGCCGCGGCGGCGATGATCCTGGCCGGGCCCGCGGCGCGGGCGGCCACCTCCCGGGGGCGGGCCGCGCTGGCCGTCGCGCCGCTGTCGCTGGCCCTGGTCGCCGGGCTGGGCGGCCCGCTGGCGTACAGCATCGACACCGCCGCGACGGCCCATACCGGGTCGATCCCGACGGCGGGCCCGAGCGTGGCAGGAGCCTCGGGTGGCCCCGGGGGCGGGCAGCCTGCCGCGGTCACGTTCCCCGGCTCCCCGGGCGGCTCGCGGACGGGACAGTCCTCCTCGGGCACCGCACCCTCCTCGGGCACGCGCCCGTCCGGCACGGCACCCTCAGGCACGACACCCTCAGGCACGGCACCCTCAGACACGGCACCCTCAGGCACCGGCTCGTCCGCCGGCACCGCCGCGTCATCGCCGGGGAGTCCGGGACCGCGCCGGGTGGCACCGGCGGGCCCGGCACCGCAGGCCGGCGGTCCCGGCGGGACGGGCGGCGTCAGCAGCGCCCTGGCCCGGCTGCTCGAGTCCGGCGCGTCCGGCTACCGCTGGGCCGCGGCCACGGTCGGCTCGACCAGCGCGGCCTCGCTCGAGCTGGGCAGTAACGGGGTCCCGGTCATGGCGATCGGCGGCTTCACCGGCAGCGACCCGGCCCCGACGCTCGCCCAGTTCGAGAAGCTCGTCTCCGCTCACGAGATCCACTACTTCGTGGCCAGCGGATCGGGAGGGCCGGGCGGTGCGGGCGGTTCCGGGTCCGGCTCGCAGATCACCGCGTGGGTCAAGGCACACTTCAGCGGAAAGACCGTTGGGGGAATGACGGTGTATGACCTGACGACCCCGAGGACGCGCTCGTGACCAGGTGCCCGGCCACAGCCTGGCCGGGCACCCGGCCAGGCTGCGGCCGTCAGCTGGCCATGATGCGGCGGGTGCTGGCGACGATGTCAGTGCCCGGCGTGTTGACGATCCCGCTGACCAGTCCCCGGAGCCGGGCGGCCAGCTGGCCGCCAGGTCCACGCCGACGTCCGGCGCGCATCACCGCCAAGGCGCTCGGCGACCACAGCCGCGCGCTGGCCGACGGCTACATCACCTCGGTGCAGAGCGCGCTGGACAAGGCGGCCTGTGACGAGCAAGCGTGCTGCGGCCCGGCCGCTACCCGTCGCGCCACCCGGCGCGGCGGCCCGGCTGGCCGGTCCGGAGGCCGGCAAACTACATTGAACTTTGATATAAAAATTATCGTGGCATCGTCACCTGCGGACCGCGCCCTGGACATCGATGAGCTGACGACCGCGATCGAGGACTTCAACGCGATCTTCATCCGGCTGCCCTCCGTGCGGAGGTTCAGCTTCTCGACCCTGTCCGTACTGCACACCCTGTCGCGCAGGGGGCCGCTGAGGCTGACCGACCTGACCGCCACGGAACAGCTCAAGCAGCCCGCGCTCACGAGCCTGGTCGCGAAGCTCGAGCGGGACGGGCTGGTGTCACGGCGCCGCGACCCGGGTGACGGCCGGGCCGTCCTGCTCTCCCTGACCCGGGAAGGCCGGGAGATCGTCCGGTCCCGGCACGCCGACCGGATGACCAGGCTGTCCCGCCTGGCGGATCAGCTCAGCGGCCAGGAGCGTGCCGCGCTGGCCGACTACGCGCGCCTGCTGGGCCGCCTGACCGAGATCGCGGCCCGCGACGCGGGTTAGACCGGGGCGGCTACCCGCGCAGCACGCTGCCGAGCACGGCGATGCCTTCGTGGATCTCCGGCGGGGCGCTCGCCGCGTAGCCGAGGACGAGGCCGGGGGGGCCGGGCCGCTGCCGGTGCCAGGACAGCGGCTGGGTCTTCACGCCGCGGGCCAGCGCGGCGGCGGCCAGCGCGATGTCAGACGCGTCCGCGCCGGGCAGTGACGGGCTGACGGACGGCCCGTCGAACGTGAGGGTCAGGTGCAGGCCTGCCGCGGCGCCGTGCACGCGGGCCCCCGGGAGATGAGCGCCGACCGCGGTGATCATGGCGTCGCGGCGGCGGATGTGGCGGCGCCGCAGGAACCGGAGATGGCGTTCCAGCTCGCCGGAGTTCATCAGCTCGGCCAGCACGAGCTGGGGCAGGATCGCGTTACCGAGGTCGGCGTCCCGCTTGGCCGCAACCACGGCCTCGTGATAGCGCGCCGGGACCACGATCCATCCCACGCGCAGCGCGGGCGCGAGGAGCTTGGAGATGCTGCCTGCGTAGCAGACCTGCCCCGGGAGCGCCGCGCGCAGCGCCGGAACCGGGGGCCGGTCGTAGCGGTGCTCGGCGTCGTAGTCGTCCTCGATGATCAGGCCGCCGTCGCGGGCCCACTGCCGGAGCTGACGGCGCCGGGCCCCGTCGAGGATCACGCCCATGGGGAACTGGTGCGCCGGGGTGAGCATCACCGCCTCCGCCCCGCTCGCGGCCAGCTCGTCCACCCGCAGCCCGCGCTCGTCGACCGGGATCGGGGGCGTGCCCATCCGCCAGCCCTGCAGCTGCTGCCGGGCCCCGAGCGACCCGGGGTCCTCGACTGCCACCGACGTCAGCCCGCTGCCGCGCAGCGTCCGGGCCAGCAGGGCCAGGGCCTGGGCTACCCCCGCGACCACGATCACCTCGTCCTGGGTGACCCTGATGCCGCGGTTGCGGGCCAGCCAGCTCGCGACCGCGCGCCGGAAGGCCGGCGCGCCCCGGGGGTCCCCGTACCCGAAGCCGGACGGTGAGAGCCCGTCGAGCACGGCCCGCTCGGCACGCAGCCAGGCCGTCCGCGGGAACGCGGCCAGGTCAGGCAGGCCCGGCGACAGATCGATCCGGCACCGGGCCGCCCGGAGCACGTCGAAGGCCCCGGCGCCCAGGGTGGCGCCGAAGATGGGCTGATCATCTCCATCCGCCATCAGGTCCGGGCGGCCTGGTCCTGGGCCCGCGCCTGGGCCCGGGCCTCGGGCCGGGCCTCGGGCCGGGCCTCGGGCCGGGCCTCGGGCCGGGCCTCGGGCCGGGGCCGCGAGCGGCGCCACCAGCGGCGCCGCGACGACCCGCGTCCCCGACCGGCCACGCCCGGAGAGTTGCCCGTCCTCGGCCAGCCGCCGGTAGGCCTCCGTGACCACCCCGCGGGAGACGCCGAGCTCGCCGCTCAGCACGCGGGTGGCCGGCAGCCTGCTGCCGACCTGCAGGCGGCCGTCGGAAATGGCCTGGCGGAGATGCTGGGCCAGCCAGTCCGACAGACCCCCGGCCGGAGCGTCGGCCCGATCGAGCTGGAGGAAATCAGTCCCGCTTATGGACCAGTAAGCCGAGCTATCAATGGACCTTTCCATAAGTCCATTGTCGCGGCAAGGTGGCAGCGTGACTACCTATCTCCGGGCCGGGCTGGACCGCGGTGCGGCCGGCGCCGCCGCCATGGCGCTGGTCGGCAGCAGCGTGGGGATCTCCCACGCCCTGGTAGCAGCGCCGCTGCAAACTGCCCAGGCCATCCGGTATAGCGCGGCCACGGTCATACTGCTGATCGTGGCGCGCCGCCGCGGCGTCGCGATCGTGCGGCCGCGGGGCCGCGAGTGGCTGTGGCTGGCCAGCATCTCGGCCACCGGTCTGGTGCTGTTCAACATCGCGATCGTGCGGGGTGTGGCCCACACCGGACCGGCGATGATCGCGGTCGCCGTGGCCTGCGTGCCGGTACTGCTGAGCGTGCTCGGGCCGCTGCTGCAAGGCCAGGTGCCCCGACGGCAGGCGGTCCTCGCGGCGGTCATCGTGACCGTGGGCGCGGTCCTCGTGGAGGAGCAGGCCGGGCCACCCCGGCCGGACTCGCCTGGGCCGCGGTGGCGCTGGCCTGCGAGGCGTCATTCACGCTGCTGGCCGTCCCGGTGCTCGGGCGGCATGGCGCATGGGGCGTCTCGGTGCATTCGGTCTGGATCGGCGCGGTCATGCTGATCGCGCTGGGCGGGGTGACCGAGGGCCCAGCGGCGATAACCCGGCTGACCGCCGCTGATCTGGCGGCCGTGGCCTACCTGGCGGTACTGGTCACCGTGGTCGCGTTCGTGCTGTGGTACTCGACGGTGTCGGCCCTCGGGCCCGCCCGGGCCGGGGTGCTGACCGGCATCGCCCCGGTCGCGGCCGCGGTGACCGGGATGGCCACCGGCAGCCGCGCGCCGAGCGTGCCGATGTGGGCGGGCATGGTGGTCGTGATGGCCGGCCTGGCCGCCGGGCTCTGGTCGCGCCCCCGGCCGGCAGCCCGGCTGCGAACCCGGACACGGCAGCAGGACCGCGCAGCGGGCCCGCCAAGCGGTACCGCACCGCCGGTACATGAGGACGCGCTACGCGATCCAGACTGCCTTCGCCGGGCAGAACTCGCGCAGCCCGAGGTCAGATAGCCCGACTCCGTAGCCGTCAGTCACGCGCGCCGCTCCGGGCCGGCCGGGTCGGCCGGCGAAGCCCGGGCTGCGGATTTACATCGAACTTTGATATAAAGATGACCGCGCGCCCGCGACCCTGCGACACGCCCTCGGGTTCCGGCTAAGCCGCCCGCGGCGATTGACGAGAGGACAGCGCATGCCGGCCAGACTGTTTCCCCTGGACCCGGCGCCGATCCATGTGCCCGACGAGGTGCTCGCCGACCTGCGCCGCAGGCTGGCCGCCACCAGGTGGCCGCTCGATGCCGGCAATGAGGACGGCTATTACGGGGTGCGCCGTCCTTACCTGCAGAAACTCGCCGAGTACTGGGCGGACGGCTTCGACTGGCGCGCCGCAGAGCGGGCGATCAACGCCTACGAGCACTACCGCGCCGACGTCGGCGGAGTGCCGGTGCATTTCATGCGCCAGCCTGGCACCGGGCCGGATCCGGTGCCCCTCATCCTCAGCCACGGCTGGCCGTGGACGTTCTGGCACTGGTCCAAGGTCATCGGCCCGCTCGCCGACCCGGCGGCGTACGGAGGTGATCCGGCCGACGCCTTCGACGTCATCGTGCCGTCACTGCCCGGCTTCGGGTTCTCCACCCCCCTGGCCGGCCGCGACATGAACTTCTGGAAGATCGCCGACGTCTGGCACGAGCTGATGACCGGGGTTCTCGGCCACGGCCGGTACGCCGCCGCAGGCTGCGACGTTGGTGCGCTGATTACCGCTCAGCTCGGCCACAAGTACGCCGCTGAGCTTTGCGCCATCCACATCGGGTCCGCGCTGAAGCTGACGCTGTTCAACGGCGACCGGGCCTGGGACATCACCGGCGGCCACCCCCTCCCGGATAATCTGCCGCCCGCCGTCCGCGAGCGGATCCTGGCCCTGGAACGGCGCTTCGCCGTCCACCTGGCCGCGCACGTCCTCGACTCCGGCACGCTGGGTTACGGGCTGGCCGACTCCCCCGCGGGCATGCTGGCCTGGATCCTGGAACGGTGGGCGAACTGGTCCGACAACGGCGGCGAGATCGAGAACGTATTCAGCGCGGATGACCTGCTCACCCACGCGACCATCTACTGGGCGGGCGCCGGGATCGGCACCTCGGTCCGCACCTACGCCAACAACAACCGCTACCCGTGGACGCCGTCGCACGACCGCTGGCCGGTGGTCGAGGCCCCGACCGGGATCACGTTCGTCGGGTACGAGAACCCGCCCGGCGTGACGACCAGCGAAGAGCGGGTGCGGAACTTCCTCGACAGCGACCGTGCCTCCTGGTACAACCACGTCAACATCACCGCCCATGACCACGGCGGCCATTTCATCCCGTGGGAGATCCCCGGCGAGTGGGTAGACGACCTGCGGCGGACTGTCCGCGGGCAGCGCTGAATTCCGGGCCATCCCGCCGGGCCGGTGAGTCCGGGCCGTGTCCGCCGTCTCATCTGCGACCCCGGACGACAGAAGGCGGATCGATGGCTGACCTGACCAGCATCCTGGACCGGCACGTCCGCAGCGGATCGCTGCCAGGAGCGGTAGGCCTGGTGGCCCGCGGCGGCCAGACCGAGGTGGCGGCCGTGGGGGCAGCCAGCATGGGCGGCCCCGCGATGGCCAGGGATTCGATTTTCCGCCTCGCATCGATCACCAAGCCCATCACCGCCGCCGCGCTCATGATCCTGGTCGACGAGGGCCGGCTCGCGCTCGATGATCCGGTCAGCGAGTGGCTGCCGGAACTGGCCAGGCCCTCCGTGGTCCGCACGCCCGCCAGCGAGGCCGATGACGTGGTCCCGGCGACCCGGCCCATTACCGTGTTCGACCTGCTCACCTCCCGCGCGGGCTACGGGTTCGCGTCCGACTTCACGCTGCCGGCCGTGCAGCGGCTGTTTACCGTGCAGAAGGACGGCCGCGAGGTGCAGAGCTTCCCGGCCCCGGACGTGTGGATGGCCGAGCTGTCCCGGATCCCGCTGCTCTACCAGCCGGGTGAGGCCTGGCTGTACGACACCTGCTCCACCGTGCAGGGCGTGCTGGTCGCCCGGGTGAGCGGCCAGTCCCTGCCCGAGTTCATGGCGGAGCGGGTGTTCGGGCCGCTCGGCATGACTGACTCCGCGTTCGAGGTCCCGGCGGGCAAGCGCGACCGGTTCACCAGCTACTACCGGACCGGCCCTGGCGGCGGCCTGGAGCTAGGCGACGGGCCAGACGGGCAGTGGAGCACGCTGCCGGCCTTCCCGCTGGGGAACGGCGGGCTGGCCGGGACGGCCGATGACTGGCTGGCCTTCGGCCAGATGCTGCTGGCCGGCGGCACAACCCGCGGCGGCCGGCGGCTGCTGTCTGCCGACGCGGTCCGGCTGATGACGAGCGACCACACCACGGCCGCCCAGCGCGAGATCGGCGCCCTGTTCCTGGAGGGCCAGGGCTGGGGATTCGGCGGCTCGGTGGACATCGCGCCCGTCGATCCGTGGAACGTCCCTGGCCGCTACGGCTGGGTCGGCGGCACCGGCACCTCGGCGCACATCGTGCCGTCTACTGGTTCGGTGGCCATCCTGCTCGCCCAGGTGGCCGCGGACAGCCCGGTCCCGCCCGGGTGGATGCGGGACTTCTGGCGGTACGCGGCCGGCGTCGCCTGACGTGGTGAGGGCAGTCAGGCAACACGTGGCCTGCCAGCGGACCCGGCGCCGGGATCGTCCCGGCGCCGGTCAGTCGAAGTTGTTCCTGCGGCCCTCGCGCACGTAGTCGAACCGTCGACCTGATGTGCTGCTCGCCGTGGACGGCGCGCTTCTTGGCGATGTGGCCGAACATCTGGATCCCGAACCCGCCGTCGAGGTCGCCCGCGATCCGCTGCTTCCAGGGGCGCCGGATGATCTGGGTGGTGAGCCGGCGGGTGGTCCTGGGCTGGGTCATGATGTGGTCGGCGATCTGGTAAGCGCGCCGGACGAGATCGTCGCGGGGTACCACCTCGTTGACCATCCCCCACTCCAGGGCCTGCTGGGCGCTGATCGCCTCGCCGGTGAGCAGGGCATAGGCGGCCCGCTTCACGCCGAGCAGTTCCTGGAACGCGTTGTGGATGCCGTCGGCGGGCACGGACCCGATGTCGTAGTGCAGGTCGAACAGGGTGGCGTCGTCCGCGGCGAGGGTGATGTCGCACATCAGCACGATCTCGGTGTGGAAGCCGGGCCCGTTGAGCAGCCCAATGGTCGGGATCTCCAGGTCGTTGACCAGGGCGCTGACGTTGATGCGCCCATCCTTGTAGGCGTACTCGTAGGCCCAGTACTCCATGTCGGCCTCCTCGAGGGCGAAGCCCTCGGGATCGGAGGTCATCATGAACTCCTCGCCTGACCCGGTGAGGATCAGCACCTCGTTCTCGGGGTCCGCGCCGACCGTCTTCAGCATCTGGCCGAGCGAGCGGTGGTTCTGCACGCTGAGCTGGACGGGACCGCCCAGGGTGTGCGCGGCGACGAGCAGGACCCCGTCGTCGCGGCGTTCCATCCGGTAGAAGTCCTTGAACGTCTCCCGGTACTCCTCGAAACGCGGGCCGGGGACGAATTCCTGTAGTGACATGGTCATTCCTTCAGCGTGTGGCGGGTAGCGGGTCGGCGTGGAAACGGGCCACGATCTGGACGGCCCCCACGGGAGGGCCGCCGGACGGGCATCACGGTCCGGGCTGTTCTCCCAGCGCCGCCCCGCGGGCCTGCAGTTCGTAGAGGGACAGGAAGTCCTCGTCGCGCAGCCCGCTGCCGATGGCGGACTGGATGAGCTGGTACACCGTGGCCCCGACCGGCATCGGCACCTCCAGGGAGCGGGCCGCGTCCAGCCCGAGGTCGAAGTCCTTGCGCAGCAGCCCGGTGGTGAACGTCGGGGTCCAGTCCCGCTTGACCAGGTCGCCGGCGCGCTTGCGGACCCAGTCGGATCCCAGCACGGTGCCGCCGAGGAACTCCAGGAACGCGGCCCGGTCGGTACCGCCCTTCTCGGCCAGGGTGGTCACCTCGACCAGGGCCTGGACCATCATCCCGAGATACAGGTTGGCGCAGAGCTTCACCAGCCGGCTCTGCTCCTGTTCACCCGCGTGCACGGCGACCTTCGCCATTTCCTCGAGCATGGGCCGGACCTCGGCGAAGACGTCGGCCGGGCCGGACGCGACGATGCAGGCACCCCCTTCGGCGACCACGTGGGCGTTGCCGCTGACCGGGGCGGCGAGGAAGCCGGTGCCGGCGTTGTTCGCAGCCGCGCGCACGCGCGCGGAGGCGCCAGCGGACACGGTCGAGCAGTCCACGATCGTGCCGGGCTTGCGGTTCCCGCTGAGCAGCCCGCGCTCCCCGCAGACCACCTCCTCCAGGTCACCCGGGCCAGACACCGTCACGAACACGATGTCGCAGCCGCCCAGGTCGGTGATCCGCTCGACGGCCCGCGCTCCCCTGGCCACCAGCGGCCCGGTCTTGGACGGCGTCCGGTTCCACACCGACACCTGCTCACCGGCGTCGATCAGGCGGCCGGCCATGGCCGCGCCCATCCGGCCTGTGCCGACCCAGCCGAGGCTGCGGGCCTTCGTGTTCATGCGTGCTCCTGGACGAGGTTGCTGGGCTGTGGCTGGTCAGACGGGCGAGTACTCGCCGCTCTCGGCGGGCGCCGCGGGGGCGGCCGGGGCGGGTCCTGGCCGGCCGAGCGCCGACCAGATCGTCTCGATGAGCGCCTGGGTGGACAGGCCGTACTTGGTGAAGAGGTACGGGGCGGTGAGCGATCCTTCCGCGAACGTGTCGCGCAGGCCGACCCGGCGCAGCGGCCGGCCGAGCCCGGCCTCGGCCAAGGTCTCAGCCACGGCCGATCCGAGGCCGCCGATGACGGTGTGGTTCTCCGCGGTGACCACGATCCGCGCGGCCGCAGCCGCGCCGAGCACGGTGGCCGCGTCCAGCGGCTTGATGGTCGCCACGTTGATGACCGAGACGTGGACGCCGTGCTCGCCGAGCGCCCGGGCCGCGGCCAGCGCGGCGGCGAGCATCATGCCGCTGGCGAACAGGGCCGCATCGTCGCCGGGCATGAGGACCTCGGCCTGGCCGAGCCGCAGCACGTGATCCTCGCCGAAGATGACCGGGGTCTCACCGCGCTTGAGCCGGACGTACACGGGTCCCGGCACGTCCACCACGGCCGCGGCGACCTGGCGGACCTCGACCGCATCGGCGACATCCACCACGGTCATGTTCGGCAGCGTCCGCATGAGCGCGACATCGTCGATGGCCTGATGGCTCGGCCCGCCGGGCGTGGAGACACCGGGCATGAACCCGATGATGCGCACGGGCAGCCCCGGGTAGGCGATGGCGTTGGCGATCTGGTCAAAGGGCCGCCGGGTGGCGAAGACCCCGAACGTGTGCACGAACGGGATGTGGCCGCAGCGGGCCAGGGCCCCGGCCATGCTCATCATGTTCGCCTCGGCCATGCCGGCATGGATGAACCGGCCCGGGAGTTCGTCGGCGAACAGGTCGACCTCGCACTGCCGGGTCAGGTCGCCGCTGAGGCACAGCACCTCATCCCGGCGGCGCGCCAGGTCAACCAGCGCCCGGCCGTAGGGCTTGACCTCGGTGGGGTAGGGCGGCTCACGCACGGAGGGCCTCCAGCTTGCCCGTGAGTTCCCGTTCCGCGGCCGCGGCCAGTTCGGGCGGCAGCTTGATGAAGTGCCCGTCCGCGTCGGGCGGCAGGCAATCCAGCCCGTGCATGGTCGAGGTCCGGCAGACCAGGACGCTCGGCCGGTCCTCCCGCACGGCGGCCGCGAGCGCGGTGGTCAGCGCGCCAGGGTCGTGACCGTCGAGATCCTGGGCGTGCCAGCCGAACGCCGACCATTTCGCGGCGATGGGCTCAAGCGTCGTGATGCTGTCAACCGGGCCGTCAACCTGGGAGTTGTTGGCGTCGAGGAGTACGACCAGCTGGCCGAGGCGGTGGTGCGCGGCGAACAGGGCGGCCTCCCACACCTGCCCCTCCTCCAGTTCCCCGTCGCTGACCATCGTGAAAATCCGCGCGCCGGACCCGCGGAGCCGGTCGGACAGGGCGAACCCCAGCGCGGCCGACAGTCCCTGGCCGAGTGAGCCGCAGGTGTAGTCGAAGACCGGTGAGCGCTCGGTGCCGATCGCCTCGACCGGCGAGCCGTTCTGCCCGTAGCCTGCCACCGCCTCCTCGTCCAGCAGCCCCAGCTCGGCGGCAGCCGCGAACGGGCCGATGACGTAGTGACCCGGTGAGCAGACGAGCCGGTCCACGCCGGGGCGGGCGGCGGCGAAGACGGCGGCGACCTGCTCTGCGGACGACAGTGCCTGGCCGAGGTAGCCGAATCCCTGCGGAGCGACCATCCGGACCGCCCGCAGGCGGATTCTGAGCGCCAGTTCGCGCAGGTCAGGTACGGTCCACTGGGTCCCGGGGGCGGAGACGTGCGCCATCGCGCTCATCGGACCTCTTCTGCCATAAAGTGGACAAGTGGCTTAGCCACAATGATGATGACCGGGCCAGTGCCCTGTCAACCACGGCTGGGTGTCACCACGGTCGGGAACCACGGGTCAGGCGTAACCACGATCCGGCACAAACCACGCCCAGGCGTCAACCACATCAGGCGCGGAGAATATGCGCCAGCATGACCTGATGATGGGCGGCGACGGCCCGGGCCGCGGCGTCCGGATCCCCGTGCAAGACCGCGGCGGCGATGGGCTCGTGCAGCGCCAGATGCTGCTCCGGGCTGGTGTCGCGCAGCCAGTCAGGCACCGACTCGGTGTCCACCCAGTGCCGGAACTCGAACGACAGCGCCGCGGTGTGGACGCTCTCGTAGATCGCGGCCAGATACAGGTTGCCCGCGGTGCGGACGACGGTGGCATGGAACACGGTGTCGGCGGCGATCACCTCCGAGGCGTCACGGGCCGAGTCTCCCAGGCGGCCGAGCGCCTCACCGATCGCGTCGGACTCCCCCGGGGGAAGCCCGGGCGTGCGGGCCGCGGCCTCCCGGGCGCCCAGGGTCTCCAGCCACAGCCGCAGTTGCATGAGATCGCTCAGCGAACGCTGGTCGAGGTCGAGCATGAGGTTGACGGATGCGGTCACCATGGTCTCGGGACGCCGGACCACGTAGGCACCGGACCCGCGGCGGATCTCGACCAGCCCCATCAGGGACAGGGCCCGGAGCGCCTGGCTGACGGTGGGCCGGCTGGCGCCGAATCGTTCGGCCAGGTCACGCTCGGGAGGCAGGCGGGCACCTTCGGCGATGTCCTCGCTGATGATGAGGCGCCGGATCCGCTCGGCAAGATCGTCGGACAGCCGTGTCACGGCGAGCCGCTCCGTCCGGGGCAGCTCGACGGGCTCCGGCCGGCGCCCCCGTGCCGCCGGTCGTCGGGACGGCTCGGCCACCGTGTCCTCCCAGCTCGTCGGGGCGGTCGCACCCGCCCCCGCCACGAGATGACAGTACTCGCCTGCCCACCGGTCGCCCGGCTTCACCTGTGGCCCGGACGGCGGGGAACCCCCTGCCCAGGGCGTCGGCGGCCCGGTGGCCCGGCACGCTGGTGCTCCGCGCACGCGTCGGGGCGACATCGCTGACCCGTCTGATGGCGCACGTCAGACAGCCGGAAAGAATGGGATGCCCGGACTGGTACGGCGCTCTGTCAGCGTCCGGGGAGAGGGCTTTCGAGGGTGAGCCAGCCGCCGGGGTGGGTGAGGTAGAGGGTGGCGTTGGGGTCGCCGGTGATGGTCCAGCCGAGGGTGTGGATGAAGTAGTGGTGGTGGATGTGGCAGAACAGGGCCATGTCCTGCAGGCGGGTGGCGCCGCCCAGGCTCCAGGGGCGGATGTGGTGCGCGGTGGCCCAGGCGGCCCGGGCCCCGCACCCGGTCCAGCGGCAGCCGCGGTCGCGGGCTTCCAGCGCGCGGCGCAGCCCGGGGGGCTCGGTGCGGGCGGTCCGGCCGACATCCAGGGGCAGGCCGTCGTCCCAGCGGATCGCGCTGATCTGCGCGCCGCAGCACAGCGCCAGGACCTGCCGGGCGGTCAGCAGCGTGCCGTGCCCGGTGCGGCCCGGCGCCGCCCCCGTGATCAGGCTCGCGGGCGCTTGCCTGATCAGGCCCGGAGACGGCCCGGCGGGTGTGCCGGGCGCCGCGGGATCAGCGTGGCCGGATGCCGGTCCCGCGCCGGGCGGCTGCCCCGCGCCGGCGGTCTGGGCGGCGGCCTGGGCCAGCGTCTCGTCTTTGACCAGCACCGTGATGTGCGGTGCGCTGCCGTGCCGTTGCGGTGCTGACCCGCCGTCCAGGGCGGCCTGGCACGCGGCGACCAGCCCGTCCATCCGCCGCTGCGCCGCGGTCCGTGTGTCCAGCTGGCCGCCGGGCGGGCTGAACGCCTCCGCGGCGGTCCGGACAATCTCATAAGACACCGCATCCCCGCACGCCCCGGACAGCATCCCGGTGTCGTCCAGGGTCAGCCCGAAGGACAGGTGCCGCCTGTCCCAGCGGCGTTTTTCCCGCTCCTCCGCCGCGCCCGGGTCCGCGCGGTAGGCCACCTCGGCGGCGAACTGCCCGAACCGGGCGGTGTCCAGCCCGGGCGCGTGCGCAAGTAACACCTCCTCCGCCTGGCCGGCCGCCTCACCCAGGCCGGTGGCCGCCCGGACGATGATGTGCGCCTGATCGAAGGAGATCTGGCCCGCGTTCAGGGCCTTCCCGGTGGCTTCCAGGCCGCGCAGCCCGCGGGCGGTGGCCACCACCGCCGCGGCACGCCCGGGGGCCAGGCCGCACTGCGTGCGCAGGAAGGCGGCGGCGGACGTGTGCCCGGCCTCGGCCGCCCCGCCGGTGGCGTCCAGGGTGGCGGTCAGCCGGGACAGCTGCCCGTGGGCCTGGCTGATGAACGTGGCCAGCTCGGTGATCTGGCCCATCAGCGAGGCCGCATCCAGCACGGTGGGGTCGAGGCGGGCCAGCTCGGCCAGCGCCGCGTCCCGGGCAGACTGCTCTGGTAAACACATATTCGAATCATCCCACCCGCCACCGACAAAACGCGCGGGATGGGGGGTGAGCTGACCGCGAGCCAGCGCCAGCAGCCGGGGGCAACCTAGAGCCAGAGGCAGCAGTTGAGCAGCACGACGCCAGCGATAGCAGGCGGTTCGCAACACAAAGCCAGCAGCCGCCGGTGACGGGAGCGCTGCCGCGCCGGGAGGCTCCCGATGACGGCGGTGGGCAGGGACCCCCGTGCCCGGCCAACGGTCATGGCCGCCGTCCTAGGCTGTGGACCATGTCGCTATCCCCTGAATCCCGTATCCCCCAGACGTCCGGGCGCCCCGAGCTGGCCGCGGTCCGCGGCCCGGTGACCTGGTCACCGGTGGGCAGCTACGAGGACATCCGCCTGGACGTCTGCGAGGACGGCATCGCCAAGGTGACGATCTGCCGCCCCGAGGTCCGCAACGCCTTCCGGCCGCAGACCCTGATCGAGATCTCCGACGCTCTCACGATCGCCCGGGAAGACCCCGGGATCGGGGTGATCATCCTGACCGGGGAGGGCCCGGACGCGTTCTGCTCCGGCGGTGACCAGCGGGTCCGGGGTGATACCGGCTACCTCACCGATCCTGGCCAGCCCGGCGCCGTCGGCCGTTTCCACGTGACGGATCTGCAGATCCAGATCCGCCGGCTGCCCAAGCCGGTTGTCGCCATGGTCGCCGGCTATGCCATCGGCGGCGGGCACGTGCTGCACCTGATCTGCGACCTGACCATCGCCGCGGACAACGCCCGGTTCGGCCAGGTGGGCCCGAAGGTCGGCTCGTTCGACGGCGGCTACGGCGCGGCCCTGCTGGCCGAGCTGGTCGGGGTGAAGAAGGCCAAGGAGATCTGGTTCCTGTGCTTCCAGTACGGCGCGCAGGAAGCCCTGGACATGGGCCTGGTCAACACCGTCGTGCCGCTGGAGGAGCTGGAGGCCGAGACTGTCGCCTGGTGCCGCCGGATGCTGCAGATGTCACCGTTCGCGCTGCGGCTGATGAAGGCCAGTTTCCACGCGGCCGAAGACGGCATGGCGGGCATCCAGCAGCTGGCCCACGACGCGAACCTGCTCTTCTACAGCACCGAGGAAGCCCGCGAGGGGAGAGAGGCGTTCAAGGCCAAGCGGCGGCCCGAGTTCGAGCGCTTCCCCCGGCGCCCCTGACCAGTACGGCCTGACCAGTACGGTCTGACCAGTACGGCCTGGCCAAGTACGACTTGACCAGGAGCGGGCCCGACCGGCACCGGGCCTGATCAGGACCCGTCCCGGCCCGGCGGCTAGACGGGCCGGCGAGGCCGGCGGAGCTGAGCACCCGGTCTACCCAGCTGGCGATCGCGGCGATGACCTCGGCGTTGTTGATCTCGTTCAGGATCTCGTGCCGCGCCTGCGGGTACGTGAGCACGGTGACGTCGGTCAGCCCGGCCGCGCGGTACCGCTCGGCCAGCGGCGTCAGCAGCGTGAGCTGGCCGTTGACGGGATCGCTCTCCCCAGCCGCGATGTAGATGGGGAGATCGGGCCGCATGGCGGCCACCTCACCGGGATCGGCGAGCCGCCGCGCGCCGGCGAACATGGCTTTCGCGGAGCGGGTGTCGATACCGAACCCGCAGCGCGGGTCCGCGAGGTAGGCGTTGACGACCGCCTCATCGCGCGACAGCCAGTCGTAGTCAGTCCGGGCGGGCTGGAATGCGGCGTTGAACATGGTCAGGTCCAGCGGCTGATCCAGGTCCAGGGCCGGTTCGAGCAGGTCGATCACGGCCGTGCCGGTCAGGATGACCGCGTCCGCGTCCGCGCTGTGATCCAGCAGGTACTGCTGCACCGCGAACGACCCCATGCTGTGCCCCAGCAGGATCAGCGGCAGGCCCGGGTGCTCGGCCCGGATCCCGGCGCTGAGCAGGCCGATGTCGGCGACCAGCGCAGGCCAGCCGCCCTCCCCCAGGTCACCGAGCTCACCCTGGCCGGCGGTCACCCCGTGACCCCGGTGATCCTGGGCGTAGACGACCAGGCCGTGGCCGTTCATAGCCCGAGCGAATTTCTCATAACGAAGCGCGTGCTCGCCCATGCCGTGCGTTACCTGGATCGCGGCCCGGGGCCTGCCCGG
Organism: uncultured Actinomycetes bacterium; assembly: GCA_963720645.1. GTDB lineage: Bacteria > Actinomycetota > Actinomycetes > Streptosporangiales > Streptosporangiaceae > RYN-230. The sequence goes on from CAVRFX010000009.1 coordinate 460,637, forward strand.
GGGATCCCAGCGGTACGCAGTGATCTGCTGACCGTCGGCGGCGGTGAACCCGAAGGTGCTTGAGGGCATGGCCTCCCTTTCCCCGGCACACCGTGTACTGGGGGCGGCGGGCGTGTCAAGGGCCGGCCGCGCAGAGCGGCCGCCGCCCGGCCAGGAGCCGCCCACCTATCGCCCCCACCAGGCCTGTCACCCGGTGGCTAGGCTGCCCGTATGTCTGCGGAGGAGTTGCCGGTCGCGGAGTTCGCGTTCCCCGGGCCGCTGCGGGATCAGCTCGTCGCCGCGATCCTGGCGGGCACCAAGACCACGACGACGGGCCTGGTGGCCAGTTACGAGCGGGAGCAGGAGCCGCTCCCCCACCCTGGCCTGCGGCAGGTCGTCGTCGATTCCGCCGGGGAACCTGTGGCCGTGATCGAGACGACCGCGGTGCGGGTGATGCGCCTCGCCGACGTGGACCTGGCTCACGTGCTCGGCGAGGGTGAGGGAGACACGTCGGTCGCGCAGTGGCGGGCCGGGCATGAGCGGTTCTGGCATTCCGATGACATCCGCCGGGAGATGGGTGACCCGGGATTCACGGTCAGCGACGACACCCTCGTGATGGCCCAGGCGTTCCGGCTGGTACCGGACTGACGAGGGGTCTCAGCCGGTTCCGGAGGGCTCAGCTGACGTGCGGGCTCAGCCGGTGTCCCGGCCGAGGATCTCGCGGGTGCGCCGGGCGACTGCCCACAGGTCGTCCTCCCGGTCGCGGCCCGCGAACGCGCAGTAAGCCAGGTGGGTGAGCCCGATGTGCAGCTCGTAGCAGCGCAGGCGCTCGCCGAACCGGGGAACCTCGACGCCACTGGCGCGGTAGTGGCCGCGGATCACGGACCGGAAGTCCATCGCGGCCAGTCCCGGGTGCCAGGGGGCCCAGAACGTGAACCAGGCGGCCTCGTAGAGGAAGTCGCCCCAGACCGAGCAGGCCCAGTCGAAAACCGCGGTGAGCCGGGACCCGTCCGGCGCGACGAGCACGTTGCGGTTGAGCAGGTCGCCGTGCACCATGTGGCGGATCTCCGGGCAGGTCTCCAGCAGCACCCGGAACTCGCGTTCCCCGGCGGTGAAGAGCTCGCTGAGCGCGGCCGACCCGGCCAGGACCGCCGCCCAGCCGGAGACCCGCTCGCCGGGCCGGTTAACCAGCCCGGCCCTCAGCCAGTCGCGCCAGCCCGGGCCGCCTGCAGCGGACGCTGGCGTCTGCCGCAGCGTGTCCAGCCCCCGCAGCAGCGCGGGGAGCAGCCGGTGCCATCGGGCTTCGTCGAGGGTCTCGAGGAACACCCCGAAGCCGCGCTCCGAGATGGCGTACGCGCCGCCCAGGGCGCGGCCCGTCTCGAGCACCGGGGGGACCGGCAGGTCCGGTCCGGCGAAGGCCATGGCCTCCTGGTCGCGGGCGAAGTCCTCGCCGTAGCGGCCGAACCGGGCGACGAGGTCACGCCCGTCAAGCCGGAAGGAGAACGCCCGGGACCAATCGCCGCCGCCAAGCACCGAGACGTCACGCGCCCGTCTGCCGTAGCGGCCGGCGAGGAAGCCGGCCGCCTCCGCGAGCGGAACAGGCGAGCCCTTCATGGCCACCAGCACACCTGGGGCCGGGGCGTACCGCAATCGATTTTCAGCGCTGCCCGGCGGACGCGTGGCGCAGCCCAGGCCGGTCAGCCCCGCCCTGGTCAGCCCCGCCCTGGTCAGCCCCGCCCTGGTCAGCCCCGCCCTGGTCAGCTGATGCGGTGCCCGTGCTGGCGGGCGATAACGTCCAGCACCGCGGTGGCCCGGGACTTGTCCCCGCGCAGGGCCTGCAGTTCACCCGGCGGCAGCCGGGTGGCCAGGGTCCAGGGATTGCGTTCCCGCCGCCCGTCAACCTTGCTGAGCCGGTAGAACACCTCGCCGTCGGCGCGCATGATCCATTCCCAGGACATCATCGCAAGCTCACTAGCGGAACTGCTGCTGACCTGCGCGATTACCTTCGGGGACATCAATGCCATGCGACAACGCCTCTCGCCGGATGGGCCCTGCGGCGGTGACGGCCCGGCACGCCGGGAGGGTCACGCTGCTGTAGTCCGACCGAGGCTACCCCGAAACCGTGCAAAGGATTGCAGAACTCAGGCTGCGTGTCAGGAACATCACACTGACCCTCCCGAGCGCCGGCGGAGTCTCCACCGGGCGCCGGGGAGTCTCCGCCGGGCGCCGGGCAGTATCCACCAGGCGCCCGGGCGTATCCCCCAGGCGCCCGGGAGAGACGCCTACCGTCGCCGGGCCGCCGGTTCGAGGGCCGGGCTGACCCAGCCACCGTCGGCCGGGTTGAGGTTGACGCCGGGCGGCACGATCTTGTCGATCTGGTCGAGGACGTCGCCGGACAGCGTCACATCCGCCGCGGCCAGCTGGGACTCCAGGTGCTCCATGGTCCGCGGGCCGATGATCGGGGCGGTCACCGCGGGATGGCGCAGGACGAACGCGATGGCCAGCTGGATCAGGGTCAGCCCGGCCTCGCTCGGCCAGCTCCGCGAGCTGCTCGGCGGCCTCCAGCTTGCGCTGGTTCTCCGGCAGCGACATGTCGAAGCGGTTGGCGAGCCGCTGCCGCGCGTAGGACGTGGGCCCGGTCACGTCGGCGTCCTTGCGGTAGCGGCCGGACAGCCAGCCGCCGGCCAGCGGGCTGTAGGGGATCACGCCCATCCCGTACCGCTGGCAGGTAGGCAGCACCTCGGCCTCGATCCCGCGGGTGAGGATCGAGTAGGGCGGCTGCTCGCACACGGAACCGTTCCCGGCCGCGGTCCTGCGCGGTCCACTGGGCCTCCACGATGGCCGAGGCGGGGAACGTCGAGTGGCCGATGTAGCGGACCTTGCCCGCGCGGACCAGGTCGGTGAGCGCGCCGAGCGTCTCGTCGATGTCGGTGTCCGGGTCGTAGCGGTGGATCTGGTAGAGATCGATCCAGTCGGTGCCCAGCCGCCGCAGCGAGTCCTCGACCTCGCGCATGATCCAGCGGCGCGAGTTGCCGCGGTGGTTGGGATCGTCGTCCATCGGCATGTGCACCTTGGTCGCGAGCACGACGTCGTCGCGGCGGCCGCCCGCCAGGGCCTGGCCGACGATGACCTCGGACTCGCCGTGCGGAGTAGACGTCGGCGGTGTCGACGAAGGTGATCCCGGCGTCCAGCGCCCGGTGGATGATCCGGATGCTCTCGTCGTGGTCCTTGGTCCCCCAGTCGCCGAACATCATGGCCCCGAGGCACAGCTTGCTGACCGAGACGCCGGTGCTTCCCAGACGTCGTTGCTCCATCGTGTTCGCTCCTTCTACCGGGGCAGCAGCCTGATCGTGGTGGACCGGGCCGCAGGGCTGGTGATCGAGTCGGTGATGCTCCTGGCGTACCGGCGGTACTTGCTCCGGTAGGCCGCGTCGATCTCGTCGTCGAGACTGTGGTCGGCGTCCGCGAAGGTCACGTCCCGGTTGACGCCCCCGGCCTGGATGTGGCCCTCGTGGCGGACCTGGGTGCCGCGGAACCAGGCCGCGGAGGGCCCGTTGACGGAACGGACGTACAGGGCGCCGCCGTGCGGGACGACCCAGATCGTCCGGGGGCTGCCGAGCGTGCCGTCCCGCCGGGCCGCGGAAATCTCCAGTTCTTCCGCGTCCCGCGGTATCCATGAAACCCGGCCCGGAGCGGGGGAGGGAGAGCCTGCCGTTCCAGGTACTGACAGGACCCCCCTCCCCGCCGCCCCGGAACGTAACCTCAAGGTCATGGACAACCGGAACGAGATCCGCGAGTTCCTGACCACCCGCCGGGCCCGGATCACCCCGGAGCAGGCGGGCCTGCCCGCGTACGGCGGCCACCGGCGCGTCGCCGGGCTGCGCCGCGAGGAGGTCGCGCTGCTGGCCGGGGTCAGCGTGGACTACTACACGCGCCTGGAGCGCGGCAACGCGCAGGGCGCGTCCGACAGCGTCCTGGAAGGGCTTGCCCGCGCCCTGCAACTGGACGAGGCTGAGCACGCCCACCTGTTCGACCTGGTCCACGCGGCTAACAGCAGCGCGGCGCGGGCCCCCCGCCGCCCCGCCCGCCAGCAGGTCCGGCCCAGCATCCAGCGGATCGTGGACTCGATGACCACCACCCCGGCCTACGTGCGCAACGCCCGCCTGGACATCCTGGCGGGCAACCGGCTCGGCCGGGCGCTCTACGCACCGGTGCTGACCAGCGCCGCCCAGCCGGCCAACCACGCCCGGTTCCTGTTCCTGGACCCGGCCGCCCGGGAGTTCTACATCGAGTGGGAGCGCCAGGCCCAGGACACGGTCGCGATCCTGCGGGCCGCGGCCGGGCGCAGCCCGTACGACAAGGCGCTGTCCGGCCTGATCGGGGAGCTGTCCACCCGGAGCGAGATCTTCAGGACCTGGTGGGCCGCGCACAACGTCCGCTTTCACCGGACCGGGATCAAGCGCCTGCACCACCCGGTGGTCGGCGACCTCAGCCTGACTTACGAGGCTCTCGACCTCGCCGCCGACGCGGGCCTGCGCATCTCCGCCTACACCGCCGAGCCCGGTTCTGCCTCCGAGGACGCCCTGAACCTACTGGCCAGCTGGGCAGCCACCCTCGACCAGGACGAGAACGCCCGGGCGGCGGACGAGGCCTGAGCCGCGGCGCGTTCCGGCGCGCGGAACGCGCCTGCTGGCCTTCCCGGCCGGCCCGCTGGGCCGGTTTGTTCCCGGCCGGTCCGTTGCGCAGCGTTGAACTGGATGGCCGGCCAGCCCGTACATAGAGGTGAATGCGGGCCCCTCCCCTCATTTCGTGCGGCATGCTGTCCCGTATGCCGCGGATTACCAGCCTGGCCGCCCCCGCTCGCGGGCGTCCGGGCCTGGCCGAGGATGAGGTTGCCGATGTCGCTAGCCGCGCTTTTCACCTGGATCGTCACGGCCTCCGCTGGCCTGTACCTGCTGACGATCTGGCTCATCGAATACGACCGCGAATTCCAGTCCGCCGCGGCCACCCGCCTCCCGGTCCCGGTCATCAGCCTGCACGCCCTGCTCGCCGTGGCCGGCCTGGTGGTCTGGGCGGGGTACCTGATCACCGACACTCCCAGGCTGGCCTATGCGGCCGCCCTGACCCTGGTGGTGGTCGCGGCCCTCGGGCTGACCATGGCGGTGCGCTGGATCGGCGTGTACCGGGCCCACGACGCCGCGGCGGTCCGCGGGGAACGCGCGGGCATTACCGTGCCGCCGGAACGGAATTTCCCGCTGTCCGTGGTGATCGGGCACGGCGTCTTCGCGGTGACCACGCTCATCCTGGTGGTCGTGACGGCGCTGCGTGAGGTGGGCGGCAGCTAACCGTCCGCGCCGCCGGGGAGCACCCGGCCGCCAGCGGGACGCCCGCCGCGAGCGGGATCATCCGGCCGTGGGGACCTCACGCCACAGCCCGCCGTTGAGGTTGAGGTTGTTGCCGTGAGCCTGGCCGGGAGCGGAGTCGCCGACGTAGGTGTACAGCGGGTGCCCGTCGTAGGTGGCCTGGGTCGAGCCGTCCGCGCGGGTGATGGTGCCGAGCCTGCCGGTCACGCCCGGCCCGGCGGTCACGGGTCCCTTCACCGGCGGCCAGTAGGCGGCACAGGAGCCGTTGCAGACCGACCTGGACGGCGTGTCGGGCGCGAACGAGTACAGGGTGAAGCCGCGGGCGTTGGCCAGCACGCTCACCCCGCCGATCTGCACGGCCTTCAGGCTGCCGCTGGCACTGGCACCGGCCGGCGCCGAGCCGCCTGCCCCGCCCACGGCGGCGCCCAGCAGGGCCAGCGCGATCACGCAGACCCCGGCCACCGCCCAGCCGGCCCCGGGATCCCGTCCTGCAGGCGGCCCAGCAACGCGGGGCGCGTGGGCGGCTGCCCCGGCTGCGGGGCCGCCGCCGGGATGAGGGCGAGAACGGCCAGCGCCGCGAAGGCCGCGACCTCGACCACCCCGGCGACGATCCCCGCCGTGGTGCGGACCTCCTTGAACCCGAACAACCCGATCCAGACGGACAGGAGGTACCCGCCGAGAGTGGCCAGGGCGAAGCCGGCACCCGCGGCGGCGGCGAGCCGGCTGCCGGACACCAGGACGGCCAGGGCCAGGGCGAAGGCGGCAATCACCTGCAGCAGGAACAGCCAGCCGATGGTCGGGACCGAGCGGTAGCCGGTCAGGTACAAGTCAAGGTGGATCCCCCCGGTGGCCGCCAGCAGGGCCGCCCCGGCCACCCGGAGCCCGACCCGCAGGGAGCTTCCCCGCACCGCCTGCCGTGTTCCGCTCATCACGTCCATGGCTGTCCTCGCCTTCGCGTGCCTGCGGCCCGGCCGCCCGGGTGCACCGCCCCGAAGAGGTGCGCCCCGCGGCCAGCTGGCCGGCCTCCGTCAGTAACCGCCACCGCCGCCGCCACTGCTGCTGCTGCTGCTGCTGGAGCTGCTGTGCGCGGCGGGCGCGGCCCCGCCGGAAACCGGCACCACGTGCCATACCCCGCCGGACAGGTTGAGCCCGTTGCCCTTGTCCTGGCCCGGGGCGGAGTCGCTCACGTAGGTGTAGAGCGGATGGCCGTTGTAGGTGGCCTGCGTCGAGCCGTCCGACCGGGTGATCGTGCCCAGCTTGCCGGTCACGCCCGGCCCGGCGGTCGCTGGGCCCTTCACCGGCGGCCAGTACGTCGCGCACGACCCGTTGCAGTTGGACTTGGTCGCGGTGTCCGGCGCGAACGAGTACACCGTGAAGCCCTTGGCGTTGGTCAGCACCTTGGTGCCGCCGATCGTCGTGGCCTTCAGGGCGGTACCGGAGGCAGCCGCCGGGGAGGCCGCCGAGCTGGACGAACTGCTCGGCTGGCTGGCCGGGCTGCTGGTGCTGGACGGCGATGACGTCCCGCACGCCGCGGCGACCAGAGCTATCCCGGCCAGGCCAGCCGGCCCGAACCATCTATTACGCATCACGTGATCCCGCCTGCTCAGGAATGGCTTGTCTACCTCCCAAGCACGTACCCGGCCCCCGGTCCGTTCACCACTGATGGCCTGTTCAGGGAATTAGGGCCAGCCTGAACCGCCCGGCCCGCACGGACGTATCTGCCCGTAGGGACCGGACGGGGAGAGTTGCGTGCTGGGCAATCTGATCAACAGGCATGACGCGATGCGGCTGTACCGCCGGGTCCGGCGGGGCCAACTCGGCCAGCTGGTGGGCACGGTCCGCGCGCCCGGCCCGGAGCGGGTCCTGGCCCACTGGTGGGCGCCGGGCCACGCGGCGGGGCAGGTGCAGTGGGACGACATTCCCGCGATACGCCACCGCTGGCACACGTTCGGCGGGGAGACCACCTTCGCCGGGCATGTGACCCGCCACTGGCTGGCCGGCGAGGCGGGGGGCGCCGCAGGCCTGTTCCCTCCGGGCCGGCCACGCCCGGGGGGTTCCGGGGGGTCGCCCCCCCCGGCCAGCACCGGGCTCCAGGCTCTGTCGCTGGGGTGCGGGCCCGGTGACCGTGAGGCCGAGTGGATGCGGCTGGGCGCTTTCGCGCAGATCACCGGCGTGGACATCGCCCCGGAGCAGGTCGAGCGCGCCACCACCCTGGCCAAGGAAGCGGGCCTGGACGATGCGCTGAGCTTCCACGTGGCCGACGCCCGCCAGGCGCTGCGGGAGGCGGAAGGCCGCTGCGACGTGGTGCTCGCGCTGAACTCGCTGCACCACTTCGGTCACCTGGAGGAGACCATGACGCTGATCGCCCGGGTGCTCCGCCCCGGCGGCCTGCTGATCATGGATGAATACGTGGGACCCTCGAGATTCCAGTGGGCCGCCGCGCAGATGCGGGCGGCCAACGCGCTGCTCGCGGCGCTCCCGCAGCAGCGGCGGATCCAGGACGATGGCCGGATCAAGCGCCGGGTGGTCCGCCCGAGCGGCTCTCGATGCGGCTGGATGACCCATCCGAGGCGGTGGAATCCAGCCGCCTGATGCCCGCCCTGCACCGCCATTTCGCCGTGCTGGAACAGCACCCGTACGGCAGCATCCTGCACCTGGCGCTGCACGGCATCGCCGGCCATTTCCTGGCCGATGACCCGGGCACGGCCCAGGTGATGCGGCAGTGCCTGGCCGCCGAGGAACAGGCGCTCCGCCGTCTCGGGCACGACTTCACCTACGCCGTCTGCTCCCCGCTGGCCGTTCCGGCGCCGGGGCGCGCCGTGTCCGCCGGGGCGCGCCGTGTCCGCCGCGCCGCGCCGGCCACGGCCACGCCGGCCTATGAGGGCCTATCCACCCGCCGGCCGGGCACCTTCCCGGCCTCGCGCCGGCCCCGGGATGTCATCGGATAGGCACGCTGACCAGGGGCTGGCCGCTCATCGTGGCCACGACGAAGCCGCGGACGCCGGAGGCCAGCGACGCCGACGCCGGGTACCACGCATCCGCATGACCGGCCGCCACCGTCCAGCCCCCCGCCACGACACGCCAGCCGGGCCCCTCGACCAGCAGCTCACACCGGGTTCCGGCGGGAATCCCGCTCACCTGCACCTGCGCCCGCAGCCCCCACGGCTGCGCCGCGTATTCCACGGTGGCGCCCGCGCCGGTCCGCGGATCACGGCCGTGAGCCGCGGCCGCCCAGGGCAGCGCCGAGGCCGCCGGGCGCAACCCCGGCGGAGCCGCCATCCGGGACACGGCCACCGTCCCGGCCGCCGCAATCACCGCCACGGCCGCGGCCACCGCCATCCGGCGCCACAGGAGGTGCCTGCGCAGGGCGGCCACCCGCTCCAGCAGCGACCGCAACATCGCCTCAGGCGGATGACCCCCGTCCGCGGCGCCCGGCCCGGGGTCATCCAGGGCGAGCCGGGAGACATCGGTGGCCGGCACGCTGCCCAGCCGGCCCGGCAGCGCCGCCAGCCCGGCCAGTTCCTCCCGGCACGCCATGCACCAGGACAGATGGCTCTCCACCACAGCCCGGTCGGCGGGGTCGATGGCGCCGACGACGTACACGCCCAGCGCGCTGCGGATCTCCCCGCAGCTCCCGGTGCCGGTCACGGCGCCAGCCCCCGTCCCAGCGGGCTACCCCCGGCCAGCCTTGTCCCCATACCACCAAGAACGTGCCAACCTGCCCTGATCGTTCACCAGTCACGCCGCGGACCTGGGATGACCAGCGCCTGGCCGCTCCTGCGGGCCGGGTACCCGGGGCCGTCCGCGCCCGGCCCGGATCCGGTCCGGGCCGCGGACCCGGGGCCCGTCCGGGCGCCGCCGGGCTGGTGACCGCGCGCTCGCGGCCGGGCATCAGATGGCCTGGAGCTAGATCAGAGGTGGCGTTCAGCTGCCGTTCGGTCCTGACCTGCAGCATTGCCTCTAGGCACAGGGCAGGACCGGCGATGGCAGGCAGATGAGAGGCAGCCTCGTGAATGCGGAAACCCAGAGATGGTGGCGCTGCAGCCTGTCCCGGCTGCGGCCTGGACGCGGCATCCCGCTGAACGTGTCCGGACCCTCCCAGCCGGCCCGGCTGCTGGCCAAGCGGGTCTTCGCCGTCCTGCTCGGCCTGGCCATCACGGCGGTGGCCGTGGCCCAGTACCGCATGGTGCGGGCGCCGGTCACGGTCGCGTGGCTGGCGGTCGGCCCGCTGCTGGCCTCCCTGGTGCTGCGCCCGCGGATCACCGCCGCGCTGGCGGGCTGGACCCTGCTGCTCGGCCTCGGGCTGATCATGAACCAGCCCGGCCCGCCGGGCTCCCGGGTGACGCACCTGAGCGTGCTGGTGCTGCTGGCCGCGTTCGCGGTCGTCAACGCGATGCTGCGGACCGCGGCTCAGCGGCGGCTCAGCCAGGTCCGCGCCGTGGCCCGGGTGGCGCAGAGCGCGCTGCTGCGCGAGGTCCCGGCGACCGTGGCCGCGGGACGGATGGCGTCGCGCTACGTCTCGGCGGCGGCGGAGGCCCGGGTCGGCGGGGACCTGCTCGAGGTCGTCTCCCAGGGGGACCGGCCGCGCTGGCTCATCGGCGACACCCGCGGCAAGGGGCTGCCCGCGGTGCGCCTGGCCAGCGTGGCGATGACCAGTTTCCGGGACGCGTGCGCCCAGCCCGGCCTGTCGCTGCCCGAGATCGCCCGGGTCGTGGACCGGTCGGTCACGCGGGCGGCCGGGGACGAGGACTTCGTGACCGCGCTGTTCGCCGAGTTCGACCCGCGTGGCTGGCTGGAGCTGGTCACCTGCGGCCACCCGCCGCCGCTGCGGCTGACGGCCGACGGTGACCTGCAGGCCCTGAACCCGTCCGCGTACGCGACCCCGCTCGGCCTGCGCCCGGGCGTGCAGGCCTCCACGTTCACGGTGAGCCCCGGCGACCGGCTGGTCTTCTACACCGATGGCCTGCTCGAGGCCCGCGACCGGGCGGGCCGGTTCTTCCGGCTGGAGGACTGCCTCGACACCCTCCGCCACCCCGACCTGGACGCCGCGGCCGAGGAGCTGCTCGGCCGGCTGGTGGCACACACCGGCCGCAGGCTCGACGACGATGTCGCGATCCTGCTCTTCGAGGCGGCCGCGGCCCCGCTCAGCGACGATGCCCTGGTGCCGTCCGGCGGTCGCGCGGCGGTCCAGGATCCGGGTGAGCAGGCGGGTCAGCAGGCCGCGTTCGTGCGCTGACAGGCGGCGATGGGCGGGCCCTGGTCTGGCGGCGCGCCGATGGTGACGGCCATCGTCGCCGCCCTCTGGCCGCCAGGGATCAGCTCGGCACCGGGATATGGCCCGGCGACTTCCTCATCGGTTGCGCCCCAGTGCATGAGCCGAGGGCGCACCCACGCTGCGTAGGCGACTTCGGCTGCTGCCATTCCGGCCGCGACCATAACCGCGGTCTTGCGTCGAAGTGCCATACGAACAACAGTCGGAGGCGGTGCACTGCCTGGCAAGGGACCAACGTCACGATCCGTGCCACTACGTCAAGCCGTTGCTCGACCACCGACAACGCAACCAGCGCCAATCTGGGCCCTCCTCACCAGCGACGTCCCGCGGAACGTAACGGATTTGAAGGCCCCAGCGCGGGCCCTTGTCAAGCATCAGCTGGCGGGCGAGGGTCAAGCCTCGACCGGCACAGGGCACTGGGCACGTCAGCCGCGGGTGAGGATTTTCGTTGCGGATAGGTAAGAGCAGGAGGCAGTAAAGGCGCGCGTTATCGCATGGTGAAAGTCCTGGCTGCCGCAAATTTATCCGTGCGGCCGTTTACAGATTTTTTCGCGGCCGCGGTGGATACTGGCCGCCTTTCCGGGCGTAGCGTCCAGCTTGCAGCCAGCTCACCGGAGGCCGGCTGCTGGCCCGGGAACCGGGTCAGGCAGGCCATGGGCGAGACGATGAGGTGGGCCATGGGCACAACATCGGGCAGGACCGCGCGGCGAATCGCGGCGCGAATGACAATTTCACTGGTCACGGTGATTGGCCTGGGCTGGATTGGCTCGGCCACGGCACTCGCGTCGAGCGCCTCCGCGTTAAGGCAGGCGGCCGCCGGCCGGGCGGCGCAGGCCCAGGGTCCACGGGGCACCGGCGACGGGCGCGTCGAACTCGCTGATCAGCCAGATGACACTGGATGAGAAGCTGACGCTGCTGGAGGGGGCGCAGGAGGCGGCGTCCACCAACCAGTTCACCGCCGGGTACCTGCCGGGTATCCCCCGGCTCGGCATCCCCTCACTGCGGCTGGCCGACGGCCCGCCGGGGGTCGCGACCCGCCAGCCGTCGACCGGGATGACCGGGACGATGGGCGTGGCGGCCACGTTCAGCCAGCGCGACGCCTACGAGAACGGCGTGGTGATCGGCCGGGACGCCCGGGCGCTGGGCGTGGACGTGGTCCTGGAGCCATTCGTCAACATCGACCGCGATCCGATCTGGAGCCGGGCGTTCAACACGTTCGGTGAGGATCCGCTGCTGACCGGGCAGACCGGGGCCGGCGAGATCTCCGGCATCCAGAGCCAGGGCACCATGGCCATGGTCAAGCACTTCATCGCCTACGACGGCGGCAACAACGTGGTGGTGGACTCCGCGACCCTGCACGAGATCTACCTGCAGCCGTTCGCCGACGCCATCGACGCGGGGGTCGCGTCCATCATGTGCTCCTACAACACGGTCAGCGTGGTGGCGGCCACGCCCGCCTCTGGCGGGACGCCGGGTCCGTACTCCTGCGGCAACTCGCAGACGCTGACCGGGATCCTGCGCGGGGAGCTGGGCTTCAAGGGGTTCGTCACCTCCGACTGGGGCGCGAACCACGCGACCAGCTTCATCAACGACGGCTACGCCACCGCGAACGTCCTGCTCGGCCACACCGACCCGGCCGGGCGGCTGCCGTTCACCTGGCCCGCCTCGCTCGGCCAGGGCGTGGCCAACCAGCCCGATACCCACCCCGAACGGACCTCCAACGGGGTGGACGCGAACGGGAAGTACTGCACCACCCCGGGCAGCCCGTTCGGCGGGCCGCAGTGCACCACGACCTACACCGAGGGCATCTACGTGGGCTACCGCTGGTATGACCAGCAGCACCTCACGCCGCTGTACCCGTTCGGGTACGGCCTGTCCTACACCCGCTTCGCCTACTCCGGCCTGCACTGGGCACCCGCCCGCGACGGCGGCCTCGATGTGGCGTTCCGGGTGACCAACACCGGCAGCACCGCCGGCGACGAGGTCCCGCAGGTCTACCTGGGCGCACCGGCCAGCGGCCCGGCGGGGGTGGCCTTCGCGGACCGGGCCCTGGCCGCCTACAGCCGCATCACGCTGCGCCCGGGCCAGTCCCAGGTCGTGTCGCTGCACGTGCCGCTGTGCCAGCTCCAGTACTGGGACACCCAGTCCGGACCCTGGGTGACGGCCGCCGGGCCGCGGCCGCTCTATGTCGCCGGCAACGAGCGGTCCGCCGGGCTCACCACCACCGTCACCGTCCACGGTGGCGGGCACTGACGCAGCCCGGACCGGGAACGGGCGGGGACCCCGGGGTCCCCGCCCGCCCCGGGCACTGGCACCCCGGGAACTGGCCACCCCGGGAACTGGCCACTCCGGGACTGGGCACCCGGGAACTGGCCGGTCAGTCGGTACCGAGTTCCATCGCGGCGCGGTCGAGGAGCTCGTCCTCGTCCACCCCGCCGCGGGACGCGATCGCCTCGGCTCCCCCCTGGGGCATCTCCCCCACCAGCTCGGTCGGACGCCCCGGCCCCGATCAGCTGGACGTGGGCGGAGCCGACCATCCCGAGTCCCGCGTACTGCTCGAGCTTGGCGCGCGAGTCGGCGATGTCGAGGTTGCGCATGGTGAGCTGGCCGATCCGGTCCAGCGGGCCGAACGCCGAGTCCTCGGTGCGCTCCATCGACAGCTTGTCGGGGTGGTAGCTGAACGCCGGGCCGGCGGTGTCGCAGGATCGAGTAGTCCTCGCCGCGGCGCAGCCGCAGGGTGACCTCGCCGGTGACCGTGCGAGCCGACCCAGCGCTGCAGCGACTCGCGCAGCATCAGCGCCTGCGGGTCGAGCCAGCGGCCCTCGTACAGCAGCCGGCCAAGGCGGCGGCCCTCGGTGTGGTAGTTCGCGATGGTGTCCTCGTTGTGGATGGCGTTCAGCAGCCGCTCGTAGGCGACGAGCAGCAGCGCCATGCCCGGCGCCTCGTAGATGCCCCGGCTCTTGGCCTCGATGATCCGGTTCTCGATCTGGTCGGACATGCCGAGGCCGTGCCGGCCGCCGACTTCGTTGGCCGCCATGACCAGGTCGACCGGCGTGTCGAACCGCGCGCCGTTGATGGTCACGGGCGGCCCCGCTCGAAGCCGACCGTGACGTCCTCCGGCGCGATCTCGACCGCCGGGTCCCAGAACCGCGCGCCCATGATCGGCTCGACCGTCTCGATTCCGGTGTCGAGGTGCTCGAGGGTCTTGGCCTCGTGGGTCGCGCCCCAGATGTTCGCGTCGGTCGAGTAGGCCTTCTCGGCGCTGTCGCGGTACGGGCAGGTCGTGAGCGAGGAGCCAGGCGCTCATCTCGCGGCGGCCGCCGAGCTCGCTGACGAACGCCGCGTCGAGCCAGGGCTTGTAGATGCGCAGGTTCGGGTTGGCCAGCAGCCCGTAGCGGTAGAACCGCTCGATGTCGTTGCCCTTGAACGTCGAGCCGTCACCCCAGATCTGCACGTCGTCCTCGTGCATCGCGCGCACCAGCAGCGTGCCGGTGACCGCCCGGCCCAGCGGGGTCGTGTTGAAGTAGGCCCGGCCGCCCGAGCGGATGTGGAACGCGCCGCAGGTCAGCGCGGCCAGACCCTCCTCCACGAGGGCCGGGCGGCAGTCGACCAGCCGGGCGATCTCGGCGCCGTACTCGGCGCGCGCCCGGGGATGGAGTCGATGTCGGGCTCGTCGTACTGCCCGATGTCGGCGGTGTACGTGCACGGCACCGCACCCTTGTCGCGCATCCATGAGACCGCGACCGAGGTATCGAGGCCGCCGGAGAACGCGATGCCGACCCGTTCACCGATGGGCAGGGAGGAGATTACCTTGGACACACGAGAAAGTATGCCGTCTCATGCATGATTATTCAAGCCAGATGGGGCAGGCCGGATGGGGCAGGCCGGATGGGGCAGGCCGGATGGGGCAGGCCGGATGGGGCAGGCCGGATCGGCGAGCAGGATGGGGCGGGCCGGATGGGACCTGGCCCGGCGGTCAGGGCCGTTCCGGGGCCGAGCACGCCGCCGACCCCGGCCAGGAACTCGTACTCCTGGTCGTCCAGCCGACCCAGGTCATACGCGAGAACCACGTCATCGAAGGAACCCGGGACATACGGCTCGAGATCGTCGATCGCCGCGCTGGCCCGCTCTAGTCCCGGCGGGCAGGGGCGGGACGTCCGGCCACCGGCGGGCGCGGAATTCCAGCCCCAGCCCTTCCAGGCCCAGCTGGCCGCGCCGGTACGCGGCGATCATCGCGGCGTGGCGCTCCAGCACGGCCGCCTTGGGCGCGCCGGGCAGGCCGCCGGCGATGACGGCGCGGCGCTCCCGCGGCAGCGCACTGGCCTCCCGGAGTATCTCCGCGACCAGCTCGCCCTGCTCCCGGTTCCGGCCGGCCATCCAGATCATGGTCAAATCCTGGGCCGGGACGAGCCGTCCCCTGTCTCAGTTCCAGTCACCGGGCCAGGGTGAGGGAGCCGTCATCAGCCTGGTCGCCTCGCGTACCGCGGCGTCGAGGCCGCGGCGGGAGCGCAGGTTGTGCAGCGGCCCGGTGCCGTCGCTGAGCAGGGAGCTGGCCAGTGCGGCGCCGCGCACGGTGACCGGGACCGGGCCCCGGAGCACGGCGAGCATGTCCCGCACATCCGGTTCGGCGGCGGTGATGCGGTCACGGCACAGCGGCGCCCGGGGGGTGCGCGGCACGGGCGGCCGGGCGGCCTGATGCAGGACGTGCTCCCAGCCCCGGGCGATTTCCCGCCGCCCGGCCGGCGAGGCGATCTCCCGGGCGCGCAGGGCCAGGAGGCCGGCGGCGGCCGGGCGTCCCGCCGCGAGCTGCTGGTCCAGCGACGGCGCCCGCACCCGGGCCAGCCAGCGGTCCAACCGACGGCGGTCGTGAGAAGCGGATCGGGGCAGCTGATCTGTGGTCATGTCCCCATCGTGGGCCTCGACACGCGCCCGGATAAGTGGCATCTTTGTCATGATGCGCAACTATCCTGCCAACTGTGCGGAAGCCCGGCCCGAAGGCCCCGGCGCACCACGGCGCGCCCGGGCCGGTGAGCCCCACGTCGTGGCGATCGTCGCCTGTGACGGGGTCACCGCGTTCGAGCTGGGGGTCGCCTGTGACGTCTTCGGCGATGAGTGGGCCGCGCTGGTCAGCGGGCCCTGGTACCGCTCGTTCGTCTGCGGCCTCGCGCCGGGGCCGGTGACCACCGACAGCGGATTCCAGATCCTGCCCGCCGCGGGACCGGAGCGGATCCGCAGCGCGGACACGGTGGTCGTGCTCCCGACCGTGTCGTTCTCCCGGGTCCCGGCCGGGCTGGCCGGGATCCTGCGGCAGGCTCACGCGCGAGGCAGCCGCATCGTGTCGCTGTGCACCGGCGCCTTCGCCCTGGCGGCCGCGGGGCTGCTCGACGGCCGCCGCGCCACCACGCACTGGACGGAATGCGGCGAGCTCGCCCGCCGGCATCCTCGGGTGACCGTGGACCCCGGCGTGCTGTTCGTGGACGAGGGCGACATCCTGACCTCAGCCGGGAGCGCCGCCAGCATCGACCTGTGCCTGCACGTGGTCCGGCGGGATCACGGCACCGAGGTCGCCACCCGGCTCGCCCGCCAGCTCGTGGTCGCGCCCCAGCGTGACGGGGGGCAGGCCCAGTTCATCGACGCGCCGATGCCCGCCCTCGACCGCTCCAGCCTGTTCGCCGGCACCGTCGACTGGCTCCAGGAACACCTGGACGAGCCGATCACCGTCGAGGACCTGGCCGACCGGTCCGCCATGAGCCCCCGGACGTTCGCCCGGCGGTTCCTGGCGGCCACCGGCACCACCCCTTACCAGTGGCTGGTCCACCAGCGCATCCAGCTGGCCCAGCGGCTCCTCGAGACGAGCGGCCTGCCGGTGGACTCGGTCGCCGAGAAGAGCGGCTTCTCCACCGCGGCTAACCTGCGCAAGCACTTCAGCCGGGCCGTGCACACCAGCCCCCAGGCCTACCGGCGCACGTTCGCCGGCCGGCGCGCCAGCTGACCCGCGGCCAGCCGGCGCCCGGCCCGCGGCGGTGGCGGGATGCGGCTGCGCGTGGTTGTCTCGTGCCGACGACAGGAGCGCGATGAGCGGCGGCGAGCTGGCCGGGGTGGTCTTCCCCACCGCGGCGGACGGACGCAGGAGCACGTCAGCACTGGGCCGGGCGGTGACCGCCGACGCGCTGCGCGCGGTGGACCCGGCCGGCGCGCTCGACGCGGGGCGGGACACGGACTGGCGCACCGGATACGTCGCGCACTTCCGCCGGCTGGTCGAAGCCGGGCTGCCGTCCCGGGAGGCCGCGGTGTCGGTGGCCGCCGGCGGCCTGGAGTCGCTGCACCGGCGGATGCAGGTCACGGACGCCGCCGGCGGCGAGACCGGGCTGGACACGCTGCTGTCGGCGCCCGGGCACCGGCGTGTCACCACGGTCACGGTCCCGGGCACCGCGGAGCCCGGTGACGGCCTGTCGCTGCCCTACCGGGGCGGCCAGCTGCGCGGCGACGCGCTGGCGCGCCGCCTGGACGCGTGGGTGGGCGACGGCGTGATCGAGCCGTCCTGCGCGGATGCGGTCCGGACGGTCGCGGCGCACCCGGAATGGCTCCGCCTGCCCGGCCGCGCGATCGTGATGCTGGGGGCGGGCACCGAGGTGGGCCCCCTGGCCCCGCTGCTCGGCTGGGGAGCCCGGGTGATCGCCGTTGACCTGCCCCGCCCCGCCATCTGGGAGCGCATCCTGGACACCGCGCGGCGCAGCGCGGGGACGCTGCTGGTCCCCGTCGCCGCCCGCCAGGCCGGCCCGCGCCAGGCCGGGGGCGGGAGCGAGGCCCTCGCGCAGCGGGCCGGCCTCGACCTGGCCAGCGACATCCCCGACGTCGCCGGCTGGCTCGGCACCATGGACGGGCCGCTGGTGCTGGGCAACTATGTCTACGCGGACGGCGGGGCCAACGTGCGCCTGTCTGCCGCGGTCGACGCGCTGACCGTCCGCCTGCAGGCCGGCCGCGGCGACACCGCGCTGGCGTTCCTCGCGACGCCGACCGACGTGTTCGCGGTCCCGGCCGAGGCCGTCGCCCAGTCCGCCCGCGCGTACGAGACCCGGTCACGGGCGGCGAAGCTCGCCGGCCAGCCGCTGCGGACGCTGTCCGGCGGGCGCCTGCTCCGCCCCGCCTACCTGCCCGGGGCCGACCCGGGCATCAACGACAGCCTGGTCCCCCAGCAGGGTCCCAACTATGCGCTGGCCAAGCGGGTGCACCGCTGGCGCGCCACCCTCGCCCGTGACGCCGGCACGACCGTATCGCTGAACGTCGCCCCGCCGACCCGGACCAGGTCGGTGCTGAAGAACCGGGTGCTGGCGGCGGCGTACGCCGGCGCGCACCGGTTCGGCGTCGAGGTCTTCGACCCGGCCACCTGCCGGGTGCTCATGGCCGCGCTGCTCGTCCACGACCTGCACACCGGCGGCGGCCCGGCGCACGCGCATCCCTGGCAGGACGAGGCGCACGCCGCCGCGCACGGCGGCCTGTGGCGCATCGCGTACGCCCCCCGCAGCGCCCTCCCCCTCGCCGCCGCCCTGGGCTTCCCGGCAGCCAGGAAATGAGCGATGTACAGTGGCCGGGAGGGCTAAGGAGCTGCGATGACATCCCACACTGAGCCCGTCGATCACGAGCATCACCCCGGCGACGGCTGCGAGACGGTCCCGCACGCGGACCATGTCGATCACATGCACGGTGACGAGCGCCATCCCGAGCAGGCCCTGCACGCGGGCCACGAGGGGACCCACACCGAGGACGACGGCTGCGAGGTGATCCCCCACGGCGATCATGTCGATCACGTGCACGAGGGCCACCGTCATGTCCAGCACGGCGACCACGTTCACGAGCACTGACCGTCCCGGGTAGCAAGCACTGACCGTCCCGGGCAGCAAGCACTGACCGTCCCGGGTAGCAAGCACTGACCGTCCCGGGAGCCGGGAGCCACCAGGCATCCCCCGTGCTGGGTGATGCCCGTGAGGCGAGGCGAGCGCATCCTAGGCACGCCCGGCACCGCTCCCCGGAGCCGCGGCGCTCAGCAGCATCTCCCAGCTTGAAGGAGACGGCATGTCGGTCGCGCTCGTGTCATCGTCTTATCCGCTTTTGAACATCTTCTGGACGATCATCGAGGTCTTCCTGATGGTGATCTGGTTCTGGATCCTGATCACCGTGTTCATCGACATCTTCCGCAGTCCTGACCTGTCCGGCGGCGAGAAGGCCCTCTGGTTCGTGTTCGTCCTGCTGATCCCGCTGATCGGCGTGCTGGTCTACCTGATCGTCCGGGGCGGGACCATGCACGAACGCCAGGTCTGGTAGGTCCAGGTCCGGCAGGGCCCGGTGGTCCCACCCGGCTCGCCGGCCATCACGAGCCCGTCACCACCGCAGGCCCGGCCGCACTGATCGCGGCCGGGCCCGGCAGGGGCGGGAACAGGATGCCGACCAGCGCGCCTACGGCCGCACCTCCCCAGGCACCGTGCCGGGTAGACATTTCATCCTTATCGACGTGCACTGTTCCCGAGCTGTCCTTGGTGACCACCGAGGCGTCGTATGTACCGACCGCGCCCGCCGCGTGCAGATCCTTGACCACGTCGTAGTCGGCCCGGGCCGCCACCTCGTCCGGGTACGTGCCGAAAAAGTTCAAGATCGCGTCCGGCTTCGCCATGTCGCCTGCTCGCTCCCCGCGGCTGCTCCCAGTCACGTGCAGCATGTGCACCGGGATCACAGCGCCCGGATCACCCTCCCGAGGTGAGGGACGCCGGGGGCGCCGAACACGGCCAGGCCCCCGCCGAGCACTGGAGTGCGGCTACTGAGCGGGCCAGCGATCACACATCGCGGCCGCGCAGGGAGTTGTGCACCGAAACGCCGAAACCATGCTGATCGTCCACAGAAGAGCCGGAACCATGGCAGCGACAGTCCGCCCGGCTCATCGCGCTGCTTGCGGTTGCCGCCGCAGCAGTCGCGCTGATCTTGAGGATCAGCAGGTAGTACACCCATCTGAGCGGGCGGCTGCCGGGCTGCCCCGCCCCGGGCCCGGTAGCCGCACGGCGTCATGCTCGTGTCCCATGGTTGGCTCAATCCGGGCCGGCTCAGCCGGCTGGGAGCAGGGCCAGCAGAGCCTGGGCGGCCCCGGTGGCGGGGCAGCCGGCCGCCACGACCGCGCTGAGATCGCGGTGCAGCGGCGGCGTGATCGGGACCGCGGCGACGAGCCCGCCCGCGGGCTGGATGGCCATCGGCGGCAGGACGGTGACGCCCAGCCCGTGCTGCACCGATTCGACGAGGTACTGCATGTTCTCCACCTCGCAGGCGACCCGCCGGGCGAGCCCGGCGGCCGCGCAGGCGGCATCGATCTGGGCGCGCAGCGCGGAGTCGGCGCGGTATTCGACGAAGTCACGGTCGCGGAGCACCGGGTCGTCGAGCCGGATGCTGTCCCGGCGGGCCAGTGGGTCGCCCCGCGGGATGGCGAGGACCAGGTAGTCGCGGCCCAGTTCGGTGCGGGTGAGCCTGGCCGGGTCGACCGGGCCGTCGATGAAGGCGATGTCGAGTTCCGCATCGGCGGCCGCGCGGGCGAGGGCTGAGGCCGCGCCGTGACTCAGCCGGATGGTGACACCGGGGTGAGCGCGGCGGAAGGTGGCCAGCAGCGCGGCCAGGTCCACGACGCCCAGGGTCTGGATCGCTCCCACGTGCAGCTGGCCGTGCAGCACCCCCCGGACGCCGGCCACGGCGTCGCGGCCCTCGTCGGCCGCGGCGAGCGCCCGGCGGGCCGCTGGCAGCAGCGCGCGGCCGGCCTGGGTCAGCACCACCCGGCGGTTATCCCGGACGAAGAGCGCCTCGCCCAGTTCCCGCTCGAGGGCGCCGATCGAGGAACTCAGGCTGGACTGCACGACGTGGACACGCGTGGCGGCCCGGGTGAAGTGCAGTTCTTCCGCGACCGCGACGAAGTGCGCAAGCTGGCGGAGCTCCATGAATGGACTGTATCAATGCTGATCAGTGAATACATCTGTTGGACAGATGATGGAGTCGCGGGCCAGGGTGGGACGCACATCCCCACCCGGAAGGGAGCCCACGATGACCTCAAGCGTCGCTGATCCGTCCCGGCCAGTCCTGGTGCGCGCGGCCGAGGCCGAGCGCCTGGAATCAATCGGGCACATTCTGCTCGCGGACAGCAGCGCCACCCATGGCGCCCTGAGCAGCCACCGGGTCGCGCTGGGCCCTGGAGCGGCCGGCGCGGTCCCGCACCGGCACGACACGTCGTCCGAGCTGTTCTTCATCCTCGATGGCCGGCTCGACGTCCTGGCCGGCGACGACATCGTCGTCGCCGGGCCGGGCGACCTGCTGGTCGTGCCCCCGGGCCGGGTGCACGCGTTCGGCGGGCACCGGGACTCCGCCGCCGAGGCGCTGATCATCATCACCCCCGGCGTCGAGCGCTTCGACTACTTCCGGCACGTCGCGCGGTGGCGCGAGGCCCGGGAGCCGCGGGACGTCCTGCTGGGCCTGCAGGACCGTTTCGACACCCACTTCACCGACAGCACCGCCTGGGACCGCGCCCGCGCCGCCCGGTAGCCGGCCCCGCCGCGCCCCTGGGACCAGGAACAGAACAGGAGTAACCATGACCTCACGCACCACGCCCGCCGACGCCGGGCCGGCCGTGGACACCCATGACATGGTCGTCGTCCACCGGGCCTTCCGCCGCGAATCGCGGCTGCTCGCGTCCCTCATCGCGGCCGTGCCGGACGGCGACACGCGCCGCGCCCGGATGCTGGCCGCGCACCTTCGCTGGTACCGGCTGGGACTGCACAATCACCATCAGGGCGAAGACGAGCTGCTCTGGCCGGTGCTGCTGGCCCGGGTGGACCTGCAGGCCGGCGTCGTTCGGCGGATGGAAGCCCAGCATGAGCGGGTCGCAGCGTCGCTGGACCGGGTGATGCTGGCCCTGCCGGCCTGGCAGGCCTCGGCCAGCCCGCCCGCCCGGGACGGTCTCGTGGCCGCGCTCACCGAGCACCGCGCCATCGTGCTGGAACACCTCGACGACGAGGAGGCGCACCTGCTCCCGCTGGCCGCTCGTTACCTCACCCGGGCGGAATGGGATGCGCAGGGTGAGCACTTCCTGGCCACGACACCCAAGCGCCACCTGCTCATCTTCCTGGGCGCGGTCCTGGAGGACGCGGACGCCGGCGAGCGGGCCAGCGTGCTGACGGCCATGCCAGCCCTGCCGCGGTGGATCTGGCGCACCGCCGGGCAGCGGATCTACGCGCGCCGGATGAGGCGCCTGCGCGGACGCGCGGGACCTACCGCGGGCGGCCCATCAGGGCGCTGGCTCGATGATGACGGAGCCGGTCGTGACCCTGGCCGTGATGGCATGCGGTGACGCCGCGCTCCGGGTGACGCCGACCCGGAGGCTGCCGACCGTCGTGCCCGCGTGGATGGCATACGGCACGCTGCCCGGCACGCGCAGCGACACCTGCCGGCGGTGACCGTGGCGCTGACGCTGGCCGGCGGAACGGAGAACGTCACGTCGATCCGGCCCGCGGACAGGCGCAGGGTGCTGCGGGGGGACGACACGGCCCGGCCCAGGATCGACCCGGCGTGGCCGGTGGCCTCGAGCGGTCCTGACACCGAGCCCAGGTCGATGTTGCCCACGTTGCTGTGGGCGATCACCGTCCCGGACAGGGAGCCGAGCCGGATAGTGCCAACGCTGTCGGTGATCCGCAGGGCCGTCGCCCGGGGCACGGTGATGTCGTAACTGACGCTGCACGTGTCCCGGGCCGGGCAGGTGCTGGTCACGGTGAGGGTGCCGGCGGAGGTCCGGTGCGTGGTGACCGGTGCCGCGTTCCGGAAGACCAGGTGCTCGGTGACCAGGACCTTGCCGGAGGTGCCGCCGGTGACGTGGACGCCGCCCACGTGGGCGTGCACGAAAGAGCCTGCACCGGGCCGGGCACCGAGTAGCTCGTGGTGCGATGCTGCAGGGCGCCCGCACCGACATGGCAGCCCGCGAGCACGGGCACGGCCACGCCGCCGGCGAGTGCCATCGCGGCTAGCCTGATGGCCGTGCGCGCGCTCATGGCACGCTGCGGGCGAGGTGCTCGGCGCGCAGCCTGATGGTGCGGAGCATCTTCCGTTCCATCACCCACGACCCGGGCTCGATGAGCGGGTACGCGAGCTTGTCCCTGAGCGGCAAGGCGGAGGTGTCGAAGCGGTTGCGGCTGATCAGCCTGGTGTGCCCGTCGGCTGGCCGCAGCTCGAACGACCACACCCAGGCGTGGTTACTGGACCGGATGACCATCGCCTGCTGCGGGTCGAGCCGCTCGACCCGCATCGTGTAGCCGGGCATCGGGATCTCATCACCGACCTTGAGATGCTGCAGTTCGGGGATGATCTGGTCGGTGTTGCGGATATCGATGCCAAGCCGGCGCTCGATCCAGTCGTAGGTGTAGGCGCCGCCGCGTCCCGGTCCCATCTGCACCAGCCACGGCCAGATCGCCGACGGCGGCGCGTCGATGTCAACTGCCCGCGTGGCCACGACGTCCGGGTCAGGCATCAGGTCGTCACCGGCCACCTCACCGCCGGCCTCTTGCACGGTCGCGCCCCAGTGCAGATGCCAGGGGCGCAGGAAACGGGCATAGACCACGCCCGCCGCACCCAGGATCGCCAATCCCGTGCCCATCCGCTTACCAAGCATCCTTACCTCCGCTGGCTGAGTCGGCACTGGTCTGCCCGATTCGCTCAGGCGTGTCACTGACGTGCCGACGCCCGGCACGCCGGCAGCACGATCAGCAGCACGCCGCCCGCGGCGAGCAGCACGCCGCCCGCCAGCAGGCCGGCCGCGATCCATGGCAGGGCCGGGACCGTCGCGCCAATGTCGGCCCGGACGGTCAGGCGATGGCCAGCAGCCACCACTTGACCAGCCACAGCCATCGGGACAGCTGCGGGTCGAGTGACGCCTCCACTTTGACGGGATAGGTCTCGGCGGACATGACAGACACCCCTGGATGTAAGGCAATCACCCGGGCTGGCCTGCGCCCAGGCTCATGAGTCCCAGCCCGGCGGGCCCTTCGTCCCAGACGCTCCCGGGCCCCAGGCTGGGACACCAGGCTGGGACACCGGGCAGGGGCACCGGGCAGGGGCACCGGGGCCGAGGTGACCTCCCGGATCAGGGCCGCCTACTGCCCGGCGATGCCGGTCACGGTGGTGCCCGCCGGCAGCGTGCCGTGGAGGGATCCGTGCCAGGGCGCGCCGAAGCCGTCGATGCCGCCGTTGGACTTCAGGATCCAGTAACCCCCGGTGGCAGGGGCAGCGGTGATCGGCCGACCGGCGGTCACCCCGGCCGGCAGCCGCCCCCGTCCGAGCCGTAGCACAGGGCGCCCGGAAAGCGCTCACCCCACCGTTGGACTTCAGGACCAGTAGCCGCCGCCCGGGCTGGCCGCGATCGCGGTCACGGCTCACGCCGGGGCCGAGCTTGCCGTTGGCGAGCCGTACCAGGGGGCGTCGAAACTGTCCACCCCGCCGTTGGACCTCAGGACCCAGTAACCCCCGGTCGCAGGATCGGCGGCCAGCCCGACCGCCGTCACCCCCGCCGCAGGCTGGCCCACGGTCCGATCCATGCCAGGTGGTGCCGAAATTGCGGATCCCGCCGCTGGAGGTCAGGACGAGGTAGCCGCCACGGCTGGCCGCGATCGCGGCCGCGCTCACGCCGGGGCCGAGCGTGCCCTTGGCGGACCCGTACCAGGGGGCGCCGAAACTATCCACCCCGCCGTTGGACCTCAGCGACCCAGTAACCCCCGGTCGCAGGATCGGCGGCCAGCCCGACCGCCGTCACCCCCGCCGCGAGGCTGCCCCGGTCCGATCCATGCCAGGTCGTGCCGAAGTTGCGGACGCCGCCATCGGAGGTCAGGGCCAGGTAGCCGAGCCCGGTGTCACCAGCAGATTGACGAAGGTGTAGCCGTGGCCGCGGAAGAAGTTGATGATCGTCGGCAGGGCGAGCCGCGGTGGCCGGGTTCCCTGCGGGCTGATTGTGCATGAGCACGACCGGGTGCTGCATGCGCGCCGCCCTCCGATTCCGCCAGCCTGATGATCCGGTTCACCCAGTAGGACGAGGACGAGCCGTTGGCCTTCCAGTCCTCGGTGTCCACCGACCACATCCAGAATTTCATGCTGCGCTGCTGCGCCAGGCTGAGCGTGCTCGAGTTGTAGTCGCCCCCGGCGGCCGGAACGCGCAGGGCGGTACGCCGACCAGGGTCTTCTGCTCGGTGATGGCCCGGTCCATCTGGGCGGCCTGCGCGGCGGCGGACAGGGTGGACATGTTCGGGTGGCTCCAGGTGTGGTTGCCAAGCAGGTAACCCGCGCGCGGCTTCGTCGCCGACCAGTTGGGGCCTGGCCGCTGCGTTCTGCCCGAGGTTGAAGAACGTCGCGGTCACGCCCGTTCGCGCGCAGGATCGACAGGATCTTCGCCGTGCTCGCCCCGGGACCGTCGTCAAAGGTCAGGGCGACCGTCTTGGCCGCGCCGGGCGCATAGTAGTTCGGCCCATAGGGTGCTGCCGGGCAGCCCGTTGCGATCTGGGGTGCGGTGACCTGGGGTGGCGCAGCAACCCGGCCATTGGGCATCAGTGCAGGCGGACCGGGTGGCCCCTCGTTCGAGGGCGAGGGGGGCTGGGCCGCGGCGCTGGCCGGCGTGGCGCTGGAGGCCGGAAGCGCCGCCACCGGAGGCCCCGGCCAGCCCGACGGCCACCGCGGCAGGCAGCAGACGCAGTGTCACAGCACGCATCGTGACCTCCATCAACGACCCGGCTTGCGCCGGGAAGGGGCGAACGCCCCGGGCGACGGCAGAGCATCTCCAGCGTCGGCACACCGGGTGGCGGTGGCCAGTGCCAAACGGCTGGCCTACCATGGCCACAGGTCCCCGGCTCTGGGATGGCCTTCACGCCCCGCGACCCTCATGGCGGGACCGCGATGAGCGCGCCTGGGCGCGGTGGCGGGCCAGCGCAGTGCCGCGGCGCGCTCCCGCCGGTCAGCGCGAACAGTTTGAGAGATGAGGTCCTGGTCTGGCCGGGATCAGCGCAGGGCCAGCGTTATCTCCCGGGGGACCGACAGCGTCCCCGGCTGCCAGTCCAGGTCGCCGGCCAGCCGGGCGCGGGGGAACGTCCCGAAGAAGGCCTCGAGGCTGACGGCGAGCCAGACGCGGGCCAGCGCGGCCCCGGGGCAGAAGTGCGCGCCCGCCCCGAAGGGGATGGCGGGCGAGGCGGGCCCGTCGTGCGCCGCGGCGATCAGGGACGGCAGGACGGTGGTGCCCGCGCTGATGGGCCGCCCGCCGAGCCAGGTGTCGGCCAGAGCGACGCGCGGGAGGGCGATGGGGAACATCGTGCGCGTGCTCAGCAGTTCCCGGGCCACGGACGCCCAGGTGCGCTCCCCCCGGGTGCACGCGGCGATGACGTGCGGCTGCCGGGCGAGCTCGGCGATGGCCACGGCGAGGACGGGGAGCATCGCGCCGAACCCGTTGGAGACGGTGCCGGTGACGTGCGCGACCTGGGCGGGCGTGTGCCCGCTCAGCGCCCCGGCGAGCTGGGTGGTTAATCCGCCGCCCGGCCGGGCCGCGGCGTGGGCGTAGTAGCCGTAGAGGTCATCCCACGCCGCGGCCACGTCATCGACGGCCGCCGGGCCGGGGACGACGGCGAACGCGATACGGGACGCTTCGAGGATCCGGTGCCAGTCCGCCACGGGTGTCCCCATGGCCGCGCTGACCGCGGTCGCGGTGAACGGCTCGGCGAACCCGGTCAGGACATCCGCGGTGGCCCGGGCGTGCAGCGCTTCGGCGAGGCTGCCCGCGAGCGCCCGGACCAGCGGGCGGGTCGTTTCCGCGGCGCGGCGGGTGAACAGCCCGGCGATCCGCCGCCGGTAGGAACGCAGCCGGGGCGTGTTCATGTTGAGCAGCCCGCCGTCCGGGGATTGCATTTCCGCGCCGGTGAGCGGGCAGCGGGCCAGCCCCCCGGTCCGGGTGACGGCGGCCATGCCGAAATTCCTGGAATCGGTGAGGGCGCGGATGACGTCGGGGCGCCGCCTCAGAATCAGCATCGGCGGGCCGCCGGCGGGACGGACGGCATAGTCGTGGCCACTGGCGTCAAGGATGGGTGGCGGCCCACCGTCCGGCTGGGAATCGAAGCGGAGGACGGGCGGGTGGCCGGCTGTGCTGGCGGTCACGGGGGCTCCTTCGGGCTGGCCTGGGCAGGGACCTCCCGCCCGCCGCCCAGCTTCCTGGGCCGGACCGCACGGTTTTATTGCATTCCGCTTGCACGCCCCCCGGGCACGCCAGGTACGGCCCGGCGACCTGCGAGGATGCGCGAATCAGGTGACGGGCTCACCGGCGGGCTCGCCCGCGGGCGCCGCGGAGGGCTGCTCGGCCGGGATCCGGCGGCTGGCGAACAGCGCCATCAGCGCGATAAGGGCGAGCAGTGACAACGAGGCACGCAATCCGGCGATGCGGGCCTTCTCGTTCTCCCTGACGATGGCGTCGGCAGTCTGCTGGGGCACGCCGGCCTTGTCGAGCTGGGCTTTCAGGTCCTGGTCGGATATGAACGGGGCGCCTCCGCTCAGTTTCACCTGGGCCTGGGAGACGACATCTTTGGGGACGTCGGGGTTGTTCTGGATGCCGCTGAGGAACGAGCCGGTCAGCGCCGAGATCAGCACCGCGCCGGCCAGCGCGGTCCCGATCGAGGCGCCCAGGTTGGTCATGGTGTTCTGGACTCCGCCGACTTCACCGCTTTGCTCGTCGGGCACCGACGAGACGGTCACGGCGCCGAGCTGGGAGGCCAGCGCGCCGATGCCCAGGCCCGCCAGCAGCATCGGCCAGGTCACGATCTCGGGCCCGGCCCCCACCTCGAGCGCGGCCACCATGATCACGATGGCCGCGAACAACGCGAGGAACCCGAGCTGGACCACGCGGCGGGGGGATGCGTGCGGAAGAGCCTGGGGATGCCCACGGCGGCCAGCAGCAAGGTGACCGACAGCGGCAGCAGTCGGACACCGGTCGCGATCGCTGACAGCCCGAGCGCCACCGACAGGAACAACGGCACCGCGAAGAACAGGCCGGCCTGCAGCAGGTACTGGAAGAAAAACGCGATGAGCCCGCCGCGCAGGATCGGGTTGCGCAGCATCGCCGGATCCACCAGCGCGGAGGCGCCGCGCGCCAGACGGCGGTTCTCCCACCACACGAAGATCCGCAGCACGATCCCGCCGCCCAGGAGCAGCCAGATCACCGGAGACAGCCCCAGCCACATCGGAGCCTCGGTCTTGGGCTGGATGAATCCCCACGTCCCGGAGCGCAGGATTCCGTACACGATCAGGCCAAGGCCGAGCGCGGACAGCACGGTACCCATCACATCGAGCCGTGCCCCCTGCTCGGCCGGGGTGTCGGCGATGCGGCGGGTCAGCACCAAAATGATCAGCACCACGACGACCTCGCCAGCGAACACCCACCGCCACGAGGCGTAGGTGGTCAGCAGGCCGCCGATCAGCGGCCCGGCCGCCACCGCGATCGCGCCGGCCGATGCGACCAGCCCGTACGCGCGCGGGCGCTGATCACGGCCGAAGTTCGAGGCGACCAGCGCGACGATCGCCGGCATGATCAGCGCGGCCCCGACGCCTTCCAGCACCGACCATCCCACGATCAGCACGGCCAGATTCGGTGCCAGCGCGGTGGTCAGCGACCCGCAGCCGTAGATGACGCACCCGATGGAAAACGCGCGCTTGCGGCCCAGGATCTGGCCCACCTTGCCGCCGGTGATCATGAGCGAGGCCATGACCAGCGTGTAGAAGGTGATCGCGGTCTGGATCCCGGTCACCGTCGTGCCGACGTCCTTGGCCACGGTGGCGATCGACACGTTCATGACCGAACTGTCCAGCGTCATCAGGAACTGCGACGACGCCAGCGTCACCAGGACGATCCCCGCCGCCGCGGCCGCCGACTGGGCGGCGCGGCCCGCTCCCGCCGCCTGACTTACACCCATACGGCCATCTCTATTCACGCGTAGCGGCCACCAGGCCCGTACCGTCGCACCGGGCAGCCGGCTTCACATCACCCGCCCCAGGTGATCCCAGGTGTGGCCGCCTGCTGGGCCGGGCGGGCATCCCGCTCCCCCGGGGCCGCCTGCCGCCGGGCCCGGGGCGGCTGGCAAGGGCGCCGGCGAGCAGCCAGATGGGCGCGAGGGACGCGGTGAACAGGGCGATCACCATGTGCTTGATGACCTCGTTGCCCTCGCCGTACACGGCGGTGACGTACTGGACCACCGTGCATCCGGTCAGCACCAGCGCCACCAGCGCGAAGCCCCGCCGCAGGCCGCCCGGGGGCGGGCCGCGCACCAGCAGGGCCGCATCGCCCGGGCGTGAGCGGCGCATCAGCAGCACCGCCCCGGCCAGGCAGGCCACCCAGTACGCGAGGACGCCGGCCAGCCCGGTCCACCGCATCGCGCGCGAGACGTCCATGAGCAGGCAATCGCGGCATTCCTGGCTGCGCGGAGCGTGGCCGGAGCCGGGCGGGTATGTGCCGAGGTTGGTGTTGCGGAAGGTCAGGTAGGGGCCCGCGCCGCTGGCGAAGATCCTCGCCGTAAGCGCGGGGTGCCTGATCAGGTAGTGGGCCAGGTTGGCCTGGGTGAAGCGGCTCGCGTAGCGGGGGTACGCGGGGTCGTTCTCGATCGGGTGCGCGCTCCACCAGACGGTCCCGCTGTAGCGGCCGAACGCGCGCGGCAGCCCGAGCCCGGCAGCGGCACTGCCCGGATCGGACACCATGGGCATGATCGTCATGGTCAGCTCGTTACCGGGGTTGGCCCGCACGTCGTTGAGCGGTTCGCGGGTCAGGCTCCAGTACACGGTCATGGCCAGCGAGAGCACGCACAGGCCCGGGATGAGCAGGCCGGCGGACCATCCGCGGCCGCCGCCGAGGGGGAAGCGGTGAGCGCCCAGGAACACGGCCAGGGGCAGCGCCAGGGTGGTCGTCTCGGTCTTGGCCCCGACCGCGAGTACCGCGCTGGCCCAGGCGGCCAGATACGCCGCGTGGTATCCGCGGGCCCGCACCGCGACCGCCACCGCGGCGATCGCGAAGATCAGCATCCCGTACAGCGCGGCCGTCTCCGTGAACGGCGACGCGGCATAATCGGCGAAGGCCGCCTCGGACAGCACCAGGAACAGCAGGATCAGGATCAGGATCCGCGCGCCCAGCCTGAGCGGCGCGAGCAGCCGGGCCGCGGCCGCTGTCACCAGGCCAGCCAGGACGCAGTACTCGACGATCAGCTCACGCATGTCGATGACGCCGGGCAGCCCCAGCACGTGCTGATGGACCCACGCCGTCAGCCACATCTGGACGACCTCGGTGGTCGGGTAGTGCAAGCACGCCGACCCTGGCCCGGGCCGCAGGAACGGGTACCAGAAGCGGACGAAGGACGGCCCGGAGGTCGGCCAGGGCGGCGACTGCGGATTCGCGCCGATCTCGCACATGAGCCGCACCGCGTCGCCGTTGTTGGCCATGCCCACGGGGACCGGCAGCAGGAGCCGCGCCGCCATCAGCGAGGCGGCCAGGACCCCCGCGATGACCGGCAGGTGCGCCGCCGCTCCCGCGGCCGCGCGCGAGCGCATCCACCGCATCTGAAACCTCCGGGGACGCGGAGGCGGGCACGCAACCCGCCGCGCCTGCCGTGGCCGGAAACTGAGGCCCTTACTGTAGGCGCCGGCCGGTGATCTGGAGGGTGAACTGGTCAGGAGACCGGCCCGCAGGCCGGCATCATGCGGTCATGGCCAGCTGGAGAGATCACGCCTGCCGGCGATAACGGCGTCACCAGATGCCCCTTGCGGACCACAGTGACGCCGCCGGCGGACACGACGAAACCGCGGGCGCGGTCATGCTCCTTATCGACCCCGACCGTGGCCCCCCGCAGCACGATGACGTTCTTGTCCAGGATGGCGTTCTGGACGACGGCATGCCGGTTGACCCGCGCGTTGTTCAGCAGCACTGACCGGTCGACGGTGGCCCAGCTGTCGATCCGCACTCCCGGCGAGACCACGGAGTTGCGCACCAGCCCGCCGGAGATGATGACACCGTTGCTGACCGTGCTGTCGATCGCCCGGCCGACCCGGTCGCCGTCGTTGTGCACGAACTTGGCCGGCGGCTGCCAGGGCACCTGGGTCAGGATCGGCCACTGGTCGTTGTACAGGTTGAACGCCGGATGCACCGCGCACAGGTCCATGTGCGCGTTGAAATAGGAATCGAGCGTCCCCACGTCCCGCCAGTAACCCAGGTCACGGGTATCGGCGCCGGGAACCTTGTTGTCCCGGAAGTCATAGACATGCGCGGAGTGCTCGCGGACCAGCATGGGGATGATGTTGCCGCCGATGGCGTGCTGGCTGCATTCGTCCGTGGCGTCCTTCCGGAGCGCGTCCACCAGGACATCGCTGTCGAACACGTAGTTGCCCATGGACGCGAAGGCCTCGTGCGGCTGGCCGGGGCTTCCCGGCGGGTCGGCCGCTTTTCCACGAACGCCTCGATGCTATGGCCGTCCGGAGCGGTCCGCACCACACCGAAGTCCCTCGCATCCGTCCGGGGGACGGGGAGCGCCGCGACCGTCGCTCCCGCGCCCCAGGACACGTGCTGGTCGATCATCTGCCTCGGATCCATCCGGTACACGTGATCGGCCCCGAAGACCATCACGATGTCCGGCCGGTCGTCGTAAATGAGGTTCAGCGACTGGTAGATCGCGTCCGCCGAGCCGGTTTGCCACCACGGGCCGAGCCGCTGCTGCGCCGGGACCGGCGTCACGTAGTTGTCCAGCAGGCTGTTCAGCCGCCAGGTGGTGGTGAGATGCCGGTCCAGGCTGTGGCTCTTGTACTGGGTCAGCACGCAGATGCGCCGGCATCCGGCGTTGACGAGGTTGGACAGGGTGAAATCCACCAGCCGGTACAGGCCACCGAAGGGAACGGCTGATTTAGCCCGGTCGGCGGTCAGAGGCGCCAGGCGCTTACCCACTCCCCCGGCGAGAACGAGGCTCAAAACGCGCTTTTCAGCCAACTTCCACCTCCCGGCCCCAGCCCCGGCCGCCTCCGGGGCCTCCCCGCCAGAGCCGCGGCCAGCCACGAGCAGCCGCCCCCCGGGCCAGCGTGCCCGGGAATTCCGTGCGGTTTCTCCTACTATCGGTATAGCCGTCCTCAGCCGGGGCCGCCAGGTATGCGGGCAGATGGTTCTCCCCGGACGGCTGCGCACGCCAGTCCTGCTCACCCGGGTGCCGGTCACATCTCCACCGCTTCAGGTGTCTTCCTGGTGACCGCATGAACCGCCGGGAGAGGAACACACGATGCGCGTCTTCGTGGCCGGGGCAAGTGGCGCTCTCGGGAGCCGCGTCACGTGCCGGCCTGGGTGGCGCGCCTGATCGCCGGCCAGGCCGCCGTGGTCATGGCCACCCAGGTCCGGGGCGCCTCCAACGCCAGGGCCAGGCGCGAACTCGGCTGGACTCCCCGCTACCCCAGCTGGCGCCTTGGTTTCCCGATGACCTACGCGGCGGTCACCGTCGCCGGCGGGCACGCGCCCGGCCGGCGATCTCCGGCTCCATAACGGTCCGTCCGATGCGGACGGCCCGGCAGCGCGACCGCCCGGCGCTGCGGCCGCTACCTGCCCGGCTTCAGGTGCCGGTCGAGGAAGTCGATGACCCCGTCGATCGCGTGCTGCTGGACCGGGTCGGGGCGGCCGGGTCCCTCGGCGGCCGACGGGAAGAGGTAGCCGTGCAGCGGGTGATCCCAGGACACCCACTCGGCGTCCTTGCCGCCCTCGCCGAGGAGCTCGTAGCTGAGCCGGAAGATCCCCTGGAGATGATCGCTGTCCCGTCCCATGACGAGGATCGGCAGGTCGATGGCGGCGATGCGCTCCCGGGCCAGCGGGAGGTCGGTGCGTTCCCTCACCCACGCCGGGTCCTGCATCTGCATGTCCTCGATGTCCCGCAGCCCGGTCTCGGGGTTGACGGGCGCGGCGTCGCCGAGCCTGAGGCCGAGGAACTCATGATTCGCCGGCTCGCTGGCGACGCCCGCCCGGAGGATCCCCGGGTACCGGGAGGCCAGCTTGAACAGCATCTCGCCGGCGTGGCTGACGCCGACGTGGCCAAGGTGGCCCGCGTCCACCTGCGGGTGCTGGCGGACGTGACCGAGGATG
Source organism: uncultured Actinomycetes bacterium (assembly GCA_963720645.1). Classification (GTDB taxonomy): domain Bacteria; phylum Actinomycetota; class Actinomycetes; order Streptosporangiales; family Streptosporangiaceae; genus RYN-230. The sequence continues at coordinate 493,428 of CAVRFX010000009.1, forward strand.
GCGAGCTCGTCCTCGAACTCCAGGGGCGAGCGGTTCATGACCTCCATGCCCTGGCGCCCGTCGACCATGAGCGGGCCGCCGCGGTTGAAGCCGAGATCCACCTCCGTGCGGTACCGCCCCCAGCCGCAGGCGTAGCCGGCGGCGAGGAGGCGCTCCATGATGTACGGGCGGGTGTGCACCCACTCCCGTAGCCAGCCGATCCCGCCCCCGCCGTTGCCGTAGGCCAGGAACACGAACGGGAACCGCCCCTCGCCGGCGGGCGTGCGCACCACATAGGGCACGTACAGGCCGTCACGTGACTCGGCCAGGTAGTACGCCGCGGGGCGGGCGGACCCCTCGACGTCTTCCACGAGGACCGGCTCGCCGGTGCTCCATGATTGCCTCCGCACGCGGGCATCGTATGCGGGCGGGCGGCCCGGCTGAGCGGCCGGGCCTGGAGTCAGCCTGCGACGACCTCGACATCGCCGATTCCGACGGCCTTCACCGGGGCCACGATCTGGGAGGCGTCGCCGACCAGGATCGTGACCAGGCGGTTCTCCGGGAACGCCGCGACGACCGCGGCCGTGGCCTCGGCGGTATCTGTCTCGGCCAGGCGCGCGTACAGCTGCGCCTGGTAGTCGTCCGGCAGGTGCTGTTCCACCTGATCCGCCAGCGTGCCCGCGACCGCCGCGGCCCGTTCGTACCGGAGCGGCGCGACACCGACCAGGTTCTGCACCGCCGTATCACGTTCAGGCTCGGCCAGGCCCTCCGCGGCGAGCGTGCGCAGCACCGTCCGCAGGTCATCCAGCGCGGGACCGGTGGACGCGGTGTCCACGGAGCCGCTGATGGCGAGCACCGACGCACCCGTCGCGCCGTTACCGGCGTGCGGCGCCGGCGACCGCAGCACCTGTGAGGAGGCCCGTATCCCGTAGGTGTAGCCCTTCTCCTCGCGCAGGACCCGGTCCAGCCGGGAGGTGAGCGTGCCGCCCAGGCAGTACGTGCCGAGCACCAGGGCCGGCCAGGCCCGGTCGTGCCGGTCCGGGCCGATCCGCCCGATGAGCAGCTGTGTCTGGACGGCACCAGGCCGGTCCACGATCACCACGCGGCCGGTGTCGTCGGCGGTCACCGGCGGCGTGGGCAGCGGCTCGGCGGCATCGCCAGTCCATCCGCCGAGCGTGCCGGCGAGGACCGCGTCCAGGTCGACACCGCTCAGGTCACCCACGATGACCGCGGTCGCCGTGGCGGGCCGCACGTGAGCCTGGTAGAGCGCGCGCACCCCCGCCGCGTCGATCCGCGCGACGGTGTCCTCGGTGCCCTTGCGCGGCCGGGATAGCCGCGCGGCCGCCGGGAACAGCTCCGCAGATAGCTGCCGGGCGGCCCGCCGGCCGGGGTTGGCCAGCTCGAGCGGGATCTCGTCGAGTCGGTTGCGAACCAGCCGCTCGACCTCGCTGCCGGTGAACGCGGGCGCGTGCAGCGCCTCGGTGAGCAGCCCGAGCGCCTTGGCCAGGCGGGAGACGGGAACCTCCAGCGAGACGCGCGCGCCCAGGTAGTCGGCGTCCGCGTCGAGTGTCGCGCCGCAGCGCTCCAGCTCGGCGGCGAACTCCTCGGCGGTGTGCTTGCCGGTGCCCTGAGACAGCGCGTCCACCATGATCGTGGCGATCCCGTCGAGCCCGCCGGGTTCGACGTCGAGCGGCATGTCCAGGCAGATCTCCACCGCCACCACCTGCTGCCCGGGCCGGTGGCAGCGCAGCACGGTCAGCCCGTTGCCCAGGCCGCCACGCTCGGGCGCGGGGAACACCCAGGGCTTCGGCGGCCCGGAGGCCGGCTGCGGGTACAAGTCCATGGTCACGGCGGCGTCCGTCATCGCCCGCCTCCCTCTGGCGTGTCTTCCTGCCCGGCTGCGCTGGCCCGGTCAGCCTGACCGGCCGCGGTGCCGGGCGGGTCCGGCGAGGTCACCTGGTCGTAGACCAGGACGGCCCGGTTGTCCGGGCGAAGCCGGGCGGCGGCAATCGCCCGGACCTCCTCGCCGGTGATGTCCAGGATCTGGTTGATGGCGGTGAACGCGAGCTGCGGGTTGCCGAACAACACCGTGTACCGGCACAGTGCGTCGGCCCGGCCGGTGACCGTGCTCAGCCGGTCCAGCCAGCCTCGTTCCAGCAGGGCCTGCGCCCGCTCCATCTCCCCGGGCGCCGGCGCCTGAGCGCCGAGCCGCGCCAGCTCCTCGTCAACGGCGGCCTCGATCTGCGGGATTCCGGCGTTCCCGGAGGCCTTCACGTCCAGCCAGCCCAGCGAGGGCGCACCAGCGAACCGCAGCAGCCCGAAGCCGGCGGTGATCGCAGTGCGGTCACGCCGCACCAGCCGGTTGTAGAGCCGGGAGGCCATGCCGTCGCCGAGCACGGTGAGCGCGACCTCCGCGGCGTCGCACTCACGGGTGCCGTCGCGGGGCATCCGGTAGGCGGCCATCAGCGCGCGCGCCGGAACCTCCTCCTGGACCTCCACGCGCAGCTCCGCGCCCATGATGTCGGGGAGCGTGCCGTCGCGGGGCGGCACCTTGCCCTCGTGGGACGGGATGGAGCCGAAGTACTTCTCGACCCACCGGAGGGTCTGCTCCGGGTCGATGTCGCCGACGACCGCCAGGACCGCATTGTTCGGTGCGTAGTTCGCGCGGAAGAACGCGCGTGCGTCGTCCAGCGTCACCGCGTCCAGATCGGCCATCGAGCCAATCGGCGTGTGGTGGTACGGGTGGCCCTCGGGGTAGGCCAGCGCGGTCATCCGCTCGTAGGCGGTGCCGTAGGGCACGTTGTCGTAGCGCTGCCGGCGCTCGTTCTTGACCACGTCACGCTGGTTCGCCAGCGACTCCTCGTCGAGCGCGGCCAGCAGCGAGCCCATGCGGTCCGCCTCCAGCCAGAGGGCCAGCTCCAGCTGATGGGCGGGCATGGTCTCGTAGTAGTTGGTGCGCTCGAAGCTCGTCGAACCGTTCAGGGAACCCCCTGCGCCCTGGACCAGCTCGAAGTGGCCGTTGCCTGTGACCTGCGCCGAACCCTGAAACATGAGGTGCTCGAAAAGATGAGCCAGGCCCGTGCGGCCCGTGACCTCCTGTCGCGAGCCGACGTCATACCAGAGGCAGACCGCCGCGACCGGAGTCAGGTGGTCCTCGGAGAGCACGAGGCGAAGGCCATTATCCAGACGGTGCTCGGTCGCGGTCAGGCCGCCGGAGCCGGCCCGTTGCGCAGCCACATGACCCACGGGCGTGTACGTCCCTTCAATCGCAGGCATGAGAAGTACAGCCACTGTATGCACCGAGGCGGCCAGGGCAGCCGCCAGGTACCCTGGTCAGCTCATCCACCGCCGGTGCGCTCCGGCGCGGCCGGGTGCCCGCCAGCCGGCCGCTTCCGTCACGGACGGGACATGGCGGTCACTGGGGAGAAGCCCTACCGCAGGCCGGCCAGCCTGGGCCGGCTCGCCTGCCGATTCACCCCGGGGAGTAGGTGGTCCCCGGCTCTGTTCATTACTCCCGATCCGATCCGATCGTGAGCACGTGCCAGAAGATCGCGGTCCCGAGCCAGGCCATCGTGACGACGATCAGGATCTCCAGCGCGTGCGCGCTGCCGGTGACCAGCCCGGTCAGGCCAGCGATGACGGCGATCGTGCCGAGGCCCGTGGCGATCCTCCTGAAAACCGCGCCCAAACGTGGCTGAGACCTGGTGTACAGGTCGCCGCCCCCGATCACCGCGCAGCCGATGCCGAGGACCAGTACCACGGCCGATATGGCCCACGTGCTGGAGATCAGCAGCAGGCTCGTTCCTTCCAGATGCGCGGTGTACGCGATGACGATCACGACGAGGACGCAGGACGAAACCGCGTCCCGCCAGGTCAGTCCCATGATCAGCCCCTCCTTCAACGTCGGGTGAAGGGCCACTGTCAAGTCTGCGCCCAGGGGCCCGGCACTGCTACCGCGATCCAGGGCGCCCGGAGCGCGTGACGCAGCCGTCCGGGCGTCACACCCGCCTACCGGGGCCGCTGCCTGAGTGTGCTGAGGTATCCGGTGATCGCCTCCCGGGTGCGGGCCGATGACCACATCGCGAGGATGGTCTGCGCATCGCCGCTCCGCGCGGCGATCCGGTCGCGGGCCGGCTGCTGCAGCTGGCGCTTGGTGAGCGTGAACACGTCGTCCGGGATCCGGGCCATGGTCTGTGCCTGGCGAATCACCGAGTCCAGCAGCGCGTCCGGCGTCTCGATGCCATCGACCAACCCGATCGACTCAGCCTGCCGCGCATCGAGCAGCGCTGCGGTGAGCACCAGCCTGCCAATGGCCGGCCCGATCGCGTGCCGGAGGATTTCCATCGCGCTCGCGGGAAAGGGAACACCGACGCTCAGCTCCGCGAGACCGATCTTCCCCTGGGACATCACGCGCACATCGCATGCCGCCGCGATCACGCAGCCGCCGGCGATGGCGTGGCCGTTGACGGCGGCGAGCACCGGCCCCGGGTGATCGAAGATAGCCATGAAGGTCCCCGAGAGCGCCGGCAGGAACTCCTGGACGTAGGCTGGCCCGCCCGCCGCGATCCGCTGCAGGTCAACACCGGCGGAGAAGGCGGGGCCGGACCCGGTGATCACCACGGCCGCGTTCTCGTCCACATCATCCATGGCTGCCGTGATCGCCTGCAGAAGTTCGAGGTCAAGCGCGTTGACTTTGCCGTGCTGGAGCCGCAGCACCGTTACCCCGGATCGCTGTTCGACGTCCAGCATTCTTCCTCCTGCGCAGGAGAGGCGGCCAGCGTGCGAGGGCTGATGGGCGATGTGAGCCGGAGCGCGACCAGCGAGGACACCGCTCCGTTACACACTCACTACACGGGCCCGGGTGACAGCCGGTTCATGGCGCGATCGTTGCGGCATCGGGTTTCATCGTCGCCGGGGCGGTCTGGGTCAGGAAGACGACTCCGACACACATCACGGCGAAGGCGATCGCCGCCACGGCCAGTACCGCGGCGTCAGGTTTGAAACGCTCATCGAACAGCCACACGCTCAGGGCGATACTGACGATCGGGTCAACGATCACCAGGAACGGCTGGGACACCCGCAGCGGCCCCACGTGCAGCGCCACCTGCTGCAGGAAGGTGCCCGCCGCACCCCCCACGGCCAGGGCGTACACCGGCCAGCGGGTGAACATTCCGGCCACGCCGAACTGGCTGAGCGTGTCCGTCGTGGCCTTGATGATCGTCGCCTCGAGGGCCCAGATGGTCGCAGCCGCCGCAGCGTACAGGGCCGCGCGCCGGCCCGGGGATCCTCGTTGCGCGGCGGCGGCCAGGACGGCCGCTCCGGCGCCGCAGGTCACCGCGGCCACGAGCCAGTGCTGACTCGTCGGGGTGGGATGGCCCCCTTCAGGTTCCCCGGCGACGATGAACACGGCCAGCCGGCGCAGGTCAAGGCGGCGGCGACCCAGGTGATCGGGCGGATGGACTGGTGAATCCAGAACTGGCGCAGCACGAGCGCGAAGACGAGCTCGGTGACCAGGAGCGGCTGCACGACCGAAACCAGGCCATCGTGCAGGGCGAGCGCCTGGAACAGGAACGCTGCTGCCAGGGCTACCCAGCCGAAAAGCCACAGCGGATTGCGGAACAAGTACAGGACCACGCGCCAGCCCGACGACCGGCGCGGGCCCGCGGTGCTGGCAATGTGCTGGGTGCTGACGCTGGCCGCGTTGGACAAGGCAGCGAGCAGAGCGAACACGACGGCCATGCTGGCCACCCTAGAGCTCCGGTGCCGGGCCGTCTGCGAGCCGGACGGCCCGCAGGGTGCGAGATGGCACACGTCCGCGTTGGTTGCGGGTTAGCGTGAGCACGTGACGGTCGATCTGTTCGCGGGGCTTCCGGTGAGCGACTACCAGCGCGCGCTGGCGTGGTACGAGCGGCTGCTGGGCTCCGGGCCCGCGTTCTTCCCGAACGCGACCGAGGCGGTGTGGGAGCTTGCCGAGCACCGCTACCTCTACATCGAGCAGCTGCCCGGGCGGGCCGGCCATGCGCTGCACACGCTCTTCGTCAACGACCTCGATGAGCGGGTCAGGAGCATCAGCGCCCGGGGGCTCGAGCCCGCCGCGCAGGAAGCCTACGAGAACGGTGTGCGCAAGGTGATCTACCGTGACCCCGACGGCAACGAGATCGGCTTCGGCGGCGGCCCGCCCGGGTGACCCGGCGCGTCCCGGCCGCGGCAGCCGCGCCAGGAAGGTAGACAGGCGGCATGGCAACGATTCTCGTCTCCGCTGAGCGGACGGTGGATGCGCCGGCGGGCGCCGTGTACGGCTATATCGCGGACATGCGGGCGCACCATCCGCATTTCCTGCCCCCGGCCTTCTCTGACTTCCAGGTCGAGTCGGGCGGGGTGGGTGAGGGCACCATCACGCGTTTCACCGTCACCGCCGGCGGCCGCACCCGCCAGTACCGGATGAAGGTCGCCGAGCCTGAGCCCGGCCGCGTCCTCACCGAGTCCGACACGAATTCCAGCATGGTCACGACGACCACCGTCACGGCCCAGGGCAGCAGGTCACTCGTGCAGATCTCCACGGCCTGGGAGGGCGCAGGCGGGATCGGCGGCTTCTTCGAGCGCCTCTTCGCGCCGCGGGTGATGCGCGGCATCTATGCCGACGAGCTGGAGCGGCTCGACGCCTACGCCCGCGAGCACCGCGATACCTGAAACACCTACCCGGGCAGGGCAGCGTCCGCCGCCGGGGACGGGCTCGCCGGGACGCCCCAGCCCGGCCTGGCCCTGGCTGGCGCCGTTGCGGGCAGCCCGGCCAGTATCCAGGAAAGGGCGAAGGCCCAGACAGAAGCGACCTCTCCGATGTAGAGCCGGGTCAGGGGCCCGATGTTCGCGCCCCAGAATGCCCATGCTCCGGCAGCCAGGATGACCAGGGTGCATATGCTCTGGATCCAGAAAAAGGCCGGCTTCTGGAATGCGCGTGGCGCGGGCTGGCCCGGGGGCGTGTTCCGTTCAGCCCTGGACAGCACCTCGCTCGTCGCGAAGAGGAAACTCATGACGGCGAGGAAGAAGATAAACACGATGGCGCACACCCCGTGTATCACGGCTGTCTGATGCTCACCGAGTGACTGCTCGACGAAGGAACACCCAGCCGGCTCGGGGACGCTGCCGCAGGCGGCGCACCGGCTGGCAGGCCCGACCGGGTGGTCGGGAAGAATACGACTCCGAGCACGGCGACACCCGCGATCAGGCTGGCCCAGAAATCCAGGGTCGCAGGCTCCCCGGCCATATAGGTAGCGAGCAGGAACCCGATGACGCACAAACCGCCCACGAATATGTCCTGCATCGACGTATGGTAATACTCACTGAGGGACCCCCGGACGTGGACGCCTCCTTTCAGGAAGAACGTCTCCCCCACGATGAAGGCAATCGGCAGTAGCACACCCAGGCCTCCGACCGCCAGGCGGGTGACTCGATACGAACGGGTGTACGCGGCGTCCCTGCTGTCGTCAGGATACTTGCTGTGCGTTCTGTTTATCGCGGCCAGAAGATCAAGAATTCTTTCACCCAGTGTCGCCATGACTTGTCATCCCCCCGCGCCCATTTCCGTTCTTGCTCATGTCATTACTCTTGGTTGTGCAGGCCGTCAAGGGCCTGATTCATGACCACGGGGCCCCTGGACCCCGGCGGAGCGGGCTGCCCGGGACGGGCGTTACCTGCCGGAGTGGGGGAAGGACTCGTAAGGACAGGGACTGGCGTGCCGCGCGGCGACAGGGGGTCAGCTGATGGCCGATGATGAGCAGCGCAAATCCGGCCTGGTTCCGGGCCTGGCCGAGGAGTTCATCGCTCAGCTGCGGGCCGTCACCGGCAGGCTGGAGAGCCTGGCCGGGGCGAGTGCGTGGCTGCCGACGGCGCCTGGCGCGTTCCCGCTGCCGGGCACCTTGTCGGCCACGCAGTTCAGGTCGATCGCGGAGAGTGTCGCCGCGCAGCGGCGCAGCATCGAGGCGCTGCAAGCCCAGCTGACCGCGTTCGATGGGCAGCTGGCCGTGCTGGAGCAGATCCTCAGCCCGCTCGCGGAGTGGAGCGGCGCCTGGTCCGACCTTGAACAGCGGCTGCTGCGGATGGGCCACGCGCCGGAATCCCCGGGTGGGCCGCCGCCGCCCCCGCACCAGAGCCGGGACCCTGAAAACGGCACGTGACCGACAGCCCCGGACGGGCACGTGATTGAGGCCGGGCCGTCGGCTGGTCCCCTGAACCGGCCATGGCATCGCCATGGGGCGGCCCGCTGGCCCGGTCCGCCAGCGGGCCGGGTGCGGTCAGGCAGGCGCAGCGATGCGGCGTGGCGGCGCAGCGCCCAGGCCAGCCCAGCGATCCAGGCGGTGCTCGCGGAGCTCGGCTCCGCGAGCAGCCCCGGGGATGCCGGGGGTCAGATGTTGGACTCGTCGGCGGGGAACTGCGGCGGCGGCGGGGATCCGCCCTCGCCATCAGCAGGGGGGCAGGTGAGGCCGAGCGTGTACGCCGTCATCGACAGCGACCCGTAGGCGTAGCCGTTGACCAGGACGTCGGTATCCGGTGTTCCGGTAGCCGCCAGGCCGGCCAGGTACACCGCGGGAATGAAGTGGTCGGGCGTCGGCGCCGCATGGCCGAAGTCGCGGTGGCCGTCAAGGGTCACGAACCCGGCCGGGTCGGTCAGCATGCGGGCCTTGGCGTCCTCGTCGAACCGCTGGGCCCAGTCGTAGCCCTCATCGGCGAGGTTCCAGTCCATCCCGCGCAGGTTGTGCACGACATTGCCGCTGGCGATGATGAGCACGCCCCGCTCCCGCAGCGGCGCCAGCCTGGCGCCGAGCTGCAGATGGTAGTCCAGCGGCTTGTCGGCGTTGATGCTCAGCTGGACCACGGGGATGGAGGCGTCGGGGAAGGCGTGCGTCAGCACCGACCAGGTGCCATGGTCGATCCCCCAGCTGTCGATGTCCGCACCGACCCAGGTGGGGTGGACGACGTCGCTGATCTCTGCGGCCAGCTCAGGTAGCCCGGGTGCCGGATACTGCACCTCGAACAGGGGCGGGGGGAACCCGTAGAAGTCATGGATGGTCCGCGGCCTGGCCATCGCGGTGACGGCGGTGGCGTTGATGTACCAGTGGGCGCTGACGACGAGGATGGCGCGTGGACGCGGCACCGCCTGGCCGAAGGCCTTCCAGGCGGTGGTGTAGCGATTGACCTCGAGCGCATTCATCGGGTTGCCGTGGCCGATGAACGCCGCCGGCATCTGGACACCCGGCGCGGTCGCGGGATCAGCATTCACGATCGCGGCCTCCATCGATGCTCGGCACCGTCGCCCCGCGGGACGAGACCGCGCCTCTCGCCGGGCACGTGACTCTCGCCGGGCACGTGATCAGCCTAACGGCTGCCGCCGGCCGTCCGGGGCCGGCGCCGGGACCTTCGCACCTGTCCCTGCCGGGACATGCGGCTTACATTCGGCTCATGTCTTCCAGCCATGGTCCGCATGCCCGGTGGGTGGGTAATTCGCTGGCCGAGTTCGAGCGTGATCTCGCTGACAACTTGTGTTACGAGCGGGGCACGACTGCCGTGTCAGCTAGCGCCCAGGACACGTACTGGACGCTGGCGATCACTGTACGTGACCGGCTGGCCGACCGCCGGGCCAGGACGGCCGAGGCGCACTATGCGGCCAACCCCAAGTTCGTCTACTACCTGTCGGCGGAGTACATGCTGGGACGCCAGCTCTCCCAGAACGCGGTGTACAGCGGGACCGATGACCTGGCCCGCCAGGCACTGGCAGGTATCGGCTGGTCCGCCGCTGACATGGAAGCCCTGGATGTGGAACCGGGACTGGGCACGGGGGGCCTGGGCCGGCTGGCCGCCTGCCTGCTGGACTCGCTGGCCACCCTCGACATACCGGCGGTGGGTTACGGCATCCGGTACGAGTTCGGGATCTTCAAGCAGGTCATCGAGCACGGCTATCAGGTCGAGCATCCCGACGACTGGACCTTCTACGGCAACCCATGGGAGTTCCCTGCCCCTGATGACCGCCAGGTCGTGGGCTTCTACGGGCGTACCGAGCCGGTCCCGGGTGATCCGGACAGGCTGCGGCGGCGCTGGGTGCCGGGCGAGACGGTGCTCGGCGAGCCCAGCCACATGCTGGTCCCCGGCTACGGCACCGGGACGGTCAACATCATCCGGCTCTGGCAGGCCCGGGCCGGCCGGGAGTCTTTTGACCTGGCCCTGTTCAACGCCGGCCACTACGCAGAGGCGGTCGAGGTGCGGATGCGCTCGGAGCACCTCACCAAGGTGCTGTACCCCAGTGACAGCACGCCCGCCGGCCAGGAACTCCGGCTCCAGCAGCAGTACTTCCTGGTCTCTTGCTCGCTGCGGGACATCATCCGCCGGTTCCGGATCCGCAACAGCGACTGGGAAGCTTTCCCGGACAAGGTTGCCATCCAGCTCAACGACACCCATCCGGTGCTGGCCATACCCGAGCTGATGCGCCTGCTCGTGGACGAGAACGGGGTGAGCTGGGCGCAGGCATGGGAGATCACCCGCCAGACCTTCGCCTACACCTGCCATACCCTGCTGCCCGAGGCCCTGGAGACGTGGCCGGTCACCATGTTCGAACGGTTGCTGCCGCGCCACATGGAGATCATCCGCACCCTCGATACGTTCCTGCTGCGGCAGGTGCGGGCCCGTTACCCGGGGGATGATGAGCGCCTCGGCCGGATGTCACTTATCCAGGAGCGCCCCGAGCGCCGGGTGCGGATGGCCAACCTGGCCGCCGTGGGCAGTTTCGCCGTCAACGGCGTGGCTGAGCTCCAGTCGCGGCTGCTCACCCAGACCACGCTGCGGGATTTCGCGGAGCTGTGGCCGGAGAAGTTCCGGAACGAGACCAACGGGGTCAGCCCCCGCCGGTTCCTGCTCCTGGCCAACCCGCGCCTGTCCGGCCTGATCACCGCCCGGCTGGGAGACCAGCGATGGCTGACCGACCTGGACCGGCTGGCCGGGCTCGAGGCTTTCGCCGACGACGAGGAGTTCCGGGCGCAGTGGCGTGAGGTGAAGCGGCTGAACAAGGCCGACCTGGCCAGCTACGCGCTCGCCACGTCCGGCGTGGCCATCGACCCCGGCTCACTGTATGACGTCATGGCCAAGCGGCTGCACGAGTACAAGCGCCAGCTCCTCAAGCTGCTGCACGTCGTCACCTTGTACAACAGGATCAAGGCAGACCCGGCCATCACGGTCACGCCCTGCACGGTCATCTTCGCGGCGAAGGCGGCGCCGAGCTACCAGCAGGCGAAACGCATCATCAAGCTGATCAACTCGGTCGCATCCGTGGTCAACGCCGACCCCGAGGTGGCCGGCCGGATCAGGGTCGTCTTCCTGCCCGACTACAGCGTCTCGGTCAGCGAGCTGGTGGTGGCCGCCGGCAACGTCTCCGAGCAGATCTCCCTGGCCGGCAAGGAAGCCTCCGGCACCGGCAACATGAAACTGGCCCTCAACGGCGCCGTCACCGTCGGCACGCTCGACGGCGCCAACATCGAGATCCGCGACCGGGTCGGGCCCGGTAACTTCTTCCTCTTCGGCCATACCGCCGACCAGGCCACCGCCCTGCGGCGCAGTGGCTATTACCCGCGCAGGTACTACCGCAGTGACCCTGAGCTCAAGGCAGCCATCGACGCCCTGGCCTCGGACGCCTTCACCGTCGGTGAGCCAGACACCGTCCAGCCGCTCGTCCACTCGCTGCTGCACCGGGATGAATACATGGTGCTGGCCGACTACCGGCCCTACGTCGACTGCCACGACCTGTCCGCCGGGCCAGCCTGGGCCGACCAGGACCGGTGGACCCGGATGTCCATCCTGAACACCGCACGCTCAGGATTCTTTTCCTCCGACCGGACCGTGCGCGACTACTGCCGCGACATCTGGCACGCCGAGCCGGTCCCCGTGGCCGCCGACCCGGCGGCAGCCCCGGACGCTCTACTACCGGGTCCGTGAACATGGCGTCCTCCGGCCCTAGGCTCGCGATGACCAGGCCCCGCCCGGGAAGGCCGCGTGCGCGCCGGGCACTCCCAGACAACAGGCCAGGCAACGGAGGTTGCGGATCATGGAGACATCGTCACTCCTCGCCAGCGCGCAGGACCGGGTGGTCAGCGACGTGGTTGCCTCACTCGAGCGGCGCGATCAGGCCCACCATCACGCATCCGGCCCGGGGCAGCACCGTCGTGACGTGCGGCATCTGTTCGAGCTCGTCCTGCGGTGCGTGCAGGAGGGCAGCGCCGAGTCGATCATCATGCCGTCTGAGCATATCGCGGCGGACCGTTTCGCCGGCGGCGCCGACCTTGCCGAGGCCCAGGAGGCCTACACCATCCTGGAGGAGGTGCTCTGGCGGCACGTGGCCGGCACCTTCGCCGGGGACCAGCGGGTCGAGGCGCTCGGGCTCGTGAACGCCGCACTGGGGACGGGCAAGGATGCACTGGCCCGGACCTACGTGGCGCTGGCCAGCCGGGCCGGCAGCGCGCTGAGCCAGCAGCCCGCGGCCGCAGCGGAAGGGAACCAGGCCAGCGCCGCGGGCACCCTGACCGTGGATCATGGCCCGGCGGGCGCCGTCGTGCGGACCGAAGTAATCGGGCAGGTCGGCATCATTACCCTTGATGACCAGCGCAAGCGCAACGCCATCGGCGCCCGGATGGCAGGCGGCGTCGTCACCGCGCTCGCGAGCCTGCAAGCCCGGCACGCGCGCGCCGTTGTGCTCCGCGCCGCGGCCGGGGTGAGCGTCTGGTCGGCCGGCCACGACATCGGCGAGCTTCCCCGGGGCCGCCGCGACCCGCTTGGCTATAACGATCATCTCGAAGGACTCCTCCGCGCCATCCGCAGCTTCCCGGCGCCGGTCATCGCCATGGTGCACGGCACGGTGTGGGGCGGAGCGCTGGACCTGGTGCTCAGCTGCGACCTGGTCACCGCGGATGAGACGGCGTCGTTCGCCATTACCGCCGCGAATCTGGGACTGCCGTACAACACCACCGGGCTGCTTCATTTCGTCGGGCGGCTGCCCATGAATCTCATCAAGGAAATGTTCTTCACCGCCGCACCCGTGGACGCCCAGAAGGCCAGGGAGTGGCTCCTGGTCAATTACCTGGTGGGGTCGGCCGAGCTGGAGACCTTCACCCTCGGGCTAGCCGAAACGATAGCCACGAAGTCACCCATGGCGATGGCAGTCATCAAGGAACAGCTCCGTGTCCTGACCGACTACCAGCCCATCTCGGCGCAGGTGTACGAACGTATCCAGGGGCTGCGGCGGGAAGCTTACGACAGCAGTGACTACCTCGAGGGTCTCAACGCCTTCGCCGAGAAACGACAGCCGAACTTCCGGGGCACCTGACATATTCCGCACGGCTTTCGCCCGCACGGGGGCACTCCGGCCGGGTCAGCGTTTCGAGATCACGGTCGTGACCGGGAGCCCGAACCGGCGCTCGGCCTGATGAGGCAGATCGGACCCTAGCCAGCGCGAGATGGTCTGGGGCAGGGTGGCCACGATGATCTCGTCGAACTGGTGGTCGGCGAGCACCATCTCCATGGCCTCGAGCGGGCTGGAACTCCCGAGATCGCCCTGGACCGGGACGCCCAGCTCAGCGAGGCCCGCCACCATCTGGCTGAGCCGTTGCCGGGCCTGCGCAGTCGCCTCCTCGTCGGTGGCGGGAGGAGCGTAATCCGTGACCCACCACCACATGCCAGGCTGGGGCAGCACGCCACCGGCCGCCACGGCGTCATAGTGCGCGGCCTTCGTATTCGGGACCAGCACGAAGAAGGAGCAGGGCCCCGCATTCATCCGCTGACGGAGTTCTTCTTGCAGCTCAGCGCGTTGCAGGGTCTGGTTCGCGACAACAAGGTACCTGCGCATTGGTGACCACCTGCTTCCACGGTATCCCGCACAGCGGCCGCGCTCCAGGCACCGGGCTCCGGCGGTCCAATTCCCGGCCCCCATGGCGTCCCGGGAGCCTCGCCTGAACCCTGGGTTTCAGCGGCTGGGATTTCAGAGGCTGGGGAAGGAAAGGCCGCTGTTGTGCTCGGACAGTCCGGACGGCGGCCCGATCAGGGCCTGGTCCGGTTCCCCGATAGCCTTTTCGTCCTTGCCGTCGTAGTCGAACTTCCTCAGCACATGCTTGATCGCCTCGAGCCTGGCCCGCTTCTTATCATTGCTCTTGACCACCGTCCACGGCGCGAGCTCACTGTCGGTGTAGTGGAACATCGCCTCCTTGGCGTCCGTGTAGGCGTCCCACTTGTCCAGCGACTCCAGGTCCATCGGGCTCAGCTTCCACTGCCGGACCGGGTCGACCCGGCGGATGATGAACCGGGTGCGCTGCTCAGACGGGGTCACCGAGAACCAGAACTTCGTCAGGTGCAGCCGGGAGCGGACCAGCATGCGCTCGAAATCCGGTGCCTCCCGCATGAACTCCCAGTACTCCTCGTCGCTGCAAAAGCCCATCACGCGCTCCACACCGGCCCGGTTGTACCAGGAGCGATCGAACATGACGATCTCACCGGCGGCAGGCAGATGCGGTATGTAACGCTGGAAGTACCACTGGGTCCGCTCTCGCTCACTCGGCTTGGCCAGCGCGACCACCGTGGCACCGCGCGGGTTCAGGTGCTCAGTGAACCGCTTGATCGTGCCGCCCTTGCCGGCCGCGTCCCGGCCCTCGAACACGATCACGATGCGCTCGCCGGTGGATTTGACCCAGTTCTGCAGCTTCACCAGCTCGACCTGCAGCGGGCGCTTGAGGTGCTCGTACTCGTCCCGTGCCATCTTCTCCGGGTACGGGTAATCCTCGCGCCAGGTGTCAACGACCCGGCCATCCGGCCAGCGCAGCACGGGATCGTCGTGCTCGTCGTCGTCGTCAACCGTGAGCCCCGCGACCAGCACGGGGTCGGACGCCCAGTCTTCTGGCAGCGCATTGAAGTCAGGAATGAGTTGACCAGTCACGTCACTAGCAGAGCACATCCGCGCTCCGGTAACGAGAGGGGGGCCGGGCCACCGATCCCGGGTCGCGGGCCTGTTCCGCGCCCGGGCCGGTGCGGTCACGTACCGTCCGCACTTTTATGCGGGCTTCAGGAGGCCGCGTTCCAGCACGACCGGCACGAACAGCTCGCGGTAGCCGTGCTCGTCGAAGAGCACCGTGACCTGGTCGCCGTCGTACCGCTGCACCGTGCCCTCGCCCCAGCGCTCGCTGGCGACCCGCGCACCGACGGCGAACGGGACCTCGGCCCGCGCTGCCTCGGCCGTCCCGTGGTCATGGTCACAGTTCCCGCAGGGACCGCGGTAGTCCTGGCCGAAGTAGGTCAGCAGGAACGAACGGCGGCAACCAGCGTGGTCAGCGTAGCGGCGCATCATCGTCAGCCGCGTGCGCTCTATCTCGTCCTCACGTTCCGTCTGCGCCTGCGACGCTTGCACGGCCTCCGCCGGGCTCATCGCGGTGGTCCAGCGGATTTCGCCGTCTGCCTGCCAGGCCGCCGCGCCGAGATCGGCCAGGCGGGCCAGCGCCGCCGTCTGCAGCCGCGCGCCCGGCCCGGCGGGCGGCTGCCCGTCCGCGAGAGCGGTCGCGGCCCGCGCCACGGCCGGGCCGGGGACACTTCTCGCGATGAAGTAGCGGGCCCGGTCGAAGTCGTCGTAGCGATACACCAGCCGGGCCTGCGACGGGTTCCCGTCCCGGCCGGCCCGCCCCAGTTCCTGGTAGTACGCGTCCAGCGAGGGCGGCGGGTCGACGTGCAGGACCCACCGGACGTCCGGCTTGTCGATCCCCATGCCGAAGGCGACCGTGGCCGTGATGATGCGGGCCGAACCGTCCAGGAACGCGGTCATCGCGTCGTGCCGCTCGCGCCCGGAGAGCCCGGCGTGATAAAGCGTCACCCGCTCACCTTCGGAGGCGAGTGTGTCGTGGGCCGCTTGCGCGCTCGCGTGCGTGGCCGCGTAGACAATCCCCGGGCCGGCGAACTCCCCCGCCGCACGCACGAGCTCGTTCTCCTTGTCGGGAACAGTGCGCACGTGCTGCGCCGAGAGATGGATGTGCGGCCGGTCGAAGTCGCCGATCACCACCGCCGGATCGCGCAGGCCAAGCCGCCGGATGATCTCCTCCCGCACTGGCGGCGCGGCGGTCGCGGTCAGCGCCAGGCGGCTCGGCGCGCCGACCGCCTCGGCCTGCGCACCGAGCCGCATGTAGTCGGGCCGGAAATCGTGACCCCACTGGCTGATCAGGTGCGCTTCGTCAACGGCGAACAGGCCCGGCCGCGCGCGCCGCAGCGTGTCGCGGGTCTCGCTGTTCGCCAGCTGCTCCGGCGAGAGGAACACGAACGTGTCCGAATCGCAGGACGCCAGCAGCGCCGCCGCCCGTGCACCGGCCGATTGCTGCGAGTTCAGCACGATCGAGCGCAGCCCGGCGGCGCGCAGGTGAGCAAGCTGATCATCCTGGAGCGCGATCAGCGGCGACACAACGACCACCGGGCCCGCCCGCAGCAGCCCGGCCAGCTCGTAGATCGCCGACTTCCCGCCGCCGGTCGGCAGCACGGCCAGGACGTCACGGCCACCGGCCAGCGCCTGGACCGCGCGCAGCTGCCCGGGGCGAAGCCGCTCGAAGCCAAGACGATCGCGCGCGAGCTCCTCGATCCCGGCCCCAGCTTCCATCGCTGCCTCATCCATCTCGCGGATCCGCCGGCCCGGCCGGTCGTGGCCGTTCCTTCCCTGGCTGGGTCAGCGAAGTGACCGGAACGAGGCCCGCATCTCGTCGCAGAAGAGGCCGGGCTGTTCCCAGGCGGCGAAGTGGCCGCCCCGGTCGAGCTCGTTGAAGTGGATGAGGTTCTTGGGATACGCGCGCTCGGCCCAGCTGCGCGGGGCCTGGTAGAGCTCGTCGGGGAAGACGCTGATGGCGAACGGGATCGTGATGTCCTTGGCGTTGAAGAAGTCCGCCTTGTTCTCCCAGTACAGGCGGGCCGAGGAGACCCCGGTGTTGGTCAGCCAGTAGAGCGTGATGTTGTCGAGGATGTCGTCCCGGGTCAGGGCGCTCTGCAGATGTCCCTGGAGGGCCTGCTGGACGAGCCCGGGCTGGCCGGTGCCGTCACCGTGGTCAAGCATGAACGCCGCCAGATCGGCGGGTGAGTCGGCCAGCCCGTACATCGTCTGCGGGCGGGTGGTCATGATCTGCGCGTAGGCGACGTGCTTGGCGTAGAAGGTGCTCAGCTGCTCGTAGGCGCGCTGCTCGCCGGCGGACAGGTCAGGGGGCGGGGGGTCGCCGCGCTGGACCGCCGTGTTGATCTCGGCCGGGGCGGTGCCGGGCATGTTGGAGTGGATGCCGAGCAGCTCCGGCGCGGCCTGCTCGCCCATGGCCTGGGTGACGGCCGCGCCCCAGTCGCCGCCCTGGGCGACGAACCGGGTGTATCCGAGGCGTTTCATCAGCACGACCCAGGCGCGGGCGGTCCGCGCGGGATCCCACCCGGTGCTGGCGGGCTTGGCGGAGAACCCGTAGCCCGGCAGCGACGGGATCACCAGATGGAACGCGTCCGCGCCGCTCGCGCCGTGCGCCGTGGGATTGGTGAGCGGATCGATGATCTTCAGTTGCTCGATGATCGAGCCCGGCCACCCGTGGGTGACGATCAGCGGCAGCGCGTCCTCGTGCTGGGAGCGGACGTGGATGAAGTGAAGGTCAAGCCCGTCGATCTCGGTCATGAACTGCGGCAGGGCGTTCAGTTTCGCTTCGCACCGCCGCCAGTCGTAGTCCGCCGCCCAGTAGCGCGCGAGCTCCTGCATCGTCGCCAGCCGCACGCCCTGCGAATCGTCGGTGACCGTCTCGCGCTCGGGCCACCGCGTCGCCGCGACCCGCCGGCGCAGCTCGGCGACCTCCTCGTCCGGAAAATCGACCCGGAAGGGACGGATTTCAGTTTCGCTGGACATGGGATCTGCTCCCCTTCCCCGAAAGGGCGGTCTCGCCTCACGATCGCCTGCCGAGCGGGCGTGTCGCGCCCGTGACATCCCTGGCCGTTACCCTGGCCGTTACCCTGGCCGTTGCCTGGTCTGCGATGGGGCGCAGACGCCGCCCCGGCGTGGTGCCCGTTCGCCGTACCGGGTCACTCCCGGCGGAGCCGGAGGGCGGAGCTGACGTGGAACTGCCTGTGCAAGCGCTGCTCCTTGGGCTGGAAGTAGGTGGTCGCCTCCGCCATGGGAATCACCTCGGGCCGGTCAACCTGGTAGGTCTTCCCCGCGGTGATGAGGGTCGCCGAGCCCTCGGCGAGGACGTTCTTCAGCCAGTCGGTGCGCTCTCCGTAGGGGAGGGCGATCAGGAAGCTGCCGTCGTGCGCGACGGCCACGACAGGAGTCCGGTAGACCCGGCCCGATCGGCGCCCTACGTGACTGATGACCGAGCTGGCCGATCCCTCCTTCCCGGCTGATCTCAGCGCGAGCGGCCGCATGACCCGGGTGAACTGGCGCAGGGCGCTGCGGATTGGGCCCTTCATGACCTCATCCTTCTCTCATTGACATGCGCTGACCGCCATCCCGTGCGACCGCCGCGAGATGGCGGCCATCTGGGTCAGCTGGCCGGTGCGCCGGCAGACGGCGCCGAAGCGGCCCCGGCTGGTGCGAGGTCGTAAGAACAGCACGATGAAGTGCGGGATCGCCAGCAGCCACTTGACCAGCCACAGCCAGCGGCTGAGCGGCTCGTCGAGGCGGGCTCGTACCTGCACGGGGTAGTTCTGGTCCATGGTTTCCTCCTCATCGGTGCCTGCTGACCCACGTCCTTGACACGGGCACGCGATACGCAGGCTGGGGCAGATCACCCGGGCCGGAAGTCCTTATCCCCTGCGTCTACCTGAGAACCGGCACATGGAGAGCGAGCGCTTCTGTTGTGCAGATCGCCTGAAGATGATCCGCGGCCCGCGCTGCGCCGGCCTGGCCAGTCCCGAGCATCACCTGCAGCCGGTTCTCAGCCATGACCGGGCCCCTCTGCCTGACCCGAGATACCCGGCGGCCAGCGGCAGTCCGGCCTCGGCGTCTGCCACCGACGCTACGCTTGCAATCTGAAACTAGCAATAAATTGCCAGAATTGGCCTGCGGCTACGCGACATCGGCGGAAGCCCGGCAGGCGTGGCTGGCCGGGCTGCTAGACGGCGGCCGGGTCGCTGGGCAGGACCTGGCCGAGGATGGCTGGCCAGTGGCGGATACAACCATGGCCCGGGCGGCGGGAGGCTGCCAGGGAACCGCGGACGGCGGGCCCTGGTCCGGGACGAACGCCGCTACCCGCCGAAAGCCATCCTGGGCGCAGCGTATGAGTTCGCCACCGGCCAGCGCCTGGGCTCCGGAGAGTTCGAGGGCGGGAAAGCCGGAGCGGTCTCGGTGCTCGGAAAGCTGGGCTTCACGGTCCAGCACCGGCCACTGTGACCTGGGCCGGGCTAGCCGGGCTGGAACCGCTGGGCTCTGGCAGGCCAGCCGGCCGCGCGTCCACCGGTGTCCCGGCACCGTCAGCGGCCTGGCGCCGGCCCGGGGCCGGCGCCAGGGCCAGGGCCGATGATGGCGTGGAGGAGAGATCCCGTATCAGCGCATCACGGTAGGCGTCTGTGCACATGGCTGCGAACTGCCGGGTAGCTCAGCGCAGCTCCTGGATGCGGATCAGGTTGCCCGCGGGATCGCGGAAGGCGCAGTCGCGGATGCCGTACGGCTGCTCGGTCGGCTCCTGGACGACCTCAGCGTCGCTGGCCTGCAGCCGCTCGAAGGTGCCGTCCAGGTCCTTGGTGGCCAGGAGGATCCAGCCGTAGGTGCCCTTGGCCATCATCTCGGCGATGACGCGGCGCTCGTCGTCGGTGATGCCGGGGTCGGTGGCCGGCGGCGCCAGGAGGATGGACGTGTCGGGCTGGCCGGGCGGGGCGACGGTGATCCAGCGCATCTTGCCGGATCCGACGTCGGCGCGGACCTCGAAGCCGAGGGTGTCGCGATAGAAGGCCAGGGAGGCTTCCGGGTCGTCGTGCGGCAGGGAGCTGGCGTGAATGGTGATGTCCATGCTCATCACGCTAACCGTGACCCGGTGACCTGCGCTTCTCGATTCCTGATCAGTCTGGTCACCCGCGCGGCTCACCGCGGTGCGGCTTCCCACGCGAACCCGTCCGGGTCGGTGAAGGGCCCGGCATCGCTGCTGATCGCGAGCCGGTGCGATCCGGAGCCGCCGGGAGGGACACCGGCATCCTTGGCGAGGGCACGGTGCCCGTAGAGCCCCAGCTTCACCGAACTGGCCGGCGTGGCGAACTCGACATACTTGCGGCCAAAGCTCTTCGCCACGGGGAGGCCGTGGTCGACGTAGAACCGCTTGCTCGCGGCCACGTCCGCGGCCCCCAGCAGGAGCACGATCTGGTCGATCTGCCGGGTGGCGGGACCGGTGTCCTTCTTCGCCGAGGTGGCGATCTTCCAGATTGTCCCGTCCGGGGCTTGCACGACGCCGCCGTAGCCCCACAGCGACTTCGCGGCCGGCTTGAGCGGCGTGGCGCCGGCGTCGAGGGCAGCGTTGATGAGGCTGCTGACCGTGGCTGGCTGCGAGACCGTGAGCGACAGGGTGAACCCACGGAAGCCGCTCGCCGGTGCCTGCGAGGCCCGCAGGCGCAGCTCAGGGCCCAGGCCGAAGGCGGCGGTGTAGAAACGGTGCGCGGCCGCAGGGTCGGCCACTTCGAGGGTGACGGATTCGATGGAAGTCATGCCGGTCACGCTAGTTGGGGCTCCGCGGCCGGCGCTTCTCGATTCCTGACCGCTCTGGTGACCCGGTTCGCGGCCGATCTCTTCGCCGCCCTCCCGGTGCCCGGCGTGAACGCGCACACTAGGACCATGGCGCACATCGGGGCCGGGCCCGGGCAGGCATGCCGCCAGCCGGCGAATGCGCGGCCGGGCCGCGAGCCGCCGCGGGGCGGGCCGTGACCGCCGGCACCGGCCCCGGTTCGGAGGAGACGCTGCGTGATGGCAGGGTCGTGACCGTCCGCCCGCTGCGCGCTGCTGACGCTGCGGGGGCTCGAGGCGCTGTGGCGCCGCCTCGATGCCCCGGCCCGGCACCGGTTCACCGGCCTGGCTCATCTCCCGCCCGACCGTCCCGGTGACGTGGCCGTCCCACGGCCCGGCCACGCGGCGGGGATCGTCGCGACCGCCCCGGCCGGCTCGGCGGGGCGGGTGGTGGGCGTGACGCGATACGAGCGCACGGCCGGGGATGCGGCCAGGTTCCTGGTGTTCATTGACGCCTCCTGGCGGCGCGCCGGGCTGGGCACCCTGCTGCTGCGCCGGCTGGCCGACGCGGCCCGGCACGCCGGGGTGCGGCGGCTGGTCGGCGATGTGCCCAGGAGCGATGCGGCGATGCTGGGCCTGCTGGAGGAGCTGGGCCTGGAGTATGAGGAGCAGGTGACGGCGGCGAGCGTGCACGCCAGCTTCGCCGTGCAGGAAACCGATGCCTACCTTGATGCCGTGCTGGCCGACCACCGCGCGGCTGCCCGGACCGCGGTCGAGCCGTTCCTCCGCCCGGCGTCGATCGCCCTCGTGGGGGCCAGCGACAAGCCCGCCAGCATTGGCGCCCTGCTGCTGGCCAACCTGCTCGCCAGCGGGTTCACCGGGCCGGTGTACCCGGTCAACCCCCGCCACCAGGTCATCCAGGGGGTGACCGCCTACCCGGACCTGTCCTCGTGCCCCAAGCCGCCGGACCTGGCGCTGGTGGCGGTGCCCGCGCCGCTGGTGGCCGGGGTCGTTCGACCAGGCCGGCCTGCTGGGGGTCCGGGCGGTGTGCGTGATCTCCGCCGGGTTCGCCGAGGTCGGCGGCGAGGGCCGGGCCCTGCAGGACGAACTGCGCCGCCACGCCCGGGCCGCCGGGGTGCGGCTCATCGGGCCCAACTGCATGGGACTGCTCAACGGCGGCCCCGATCCCCGGTTCAATGCGACCTTCAGCCCCGCCTTCCCCCCGCCAGGCCGCCTGGCGTTCGTGACACAGTCCGGCGGGCTGGGGCTGGCCGCGCTCACCCTGCTCACCGGCCCGTCGCTCGGCGTGAGCGGCTTCGTGTCCGTCGGCAACACCGCCGACCTGACGCCCAACGACCTGCTGCTGTACTGGGATGAGGACCCCGGCACCAGCCTTGTCCTGGCCTACCTGGAGTCGGTGCCCAATCCGCGGCGGTTCGCCCGGATTGCCCGGCGGGTGTCCCGGCACAAGCCCATCGTGGCGGTGAAGGCCGGCCGTACCGGCGCCGGGCGCCGGGCAGCGTCCTCGCATACGGCGGCGATGGCGGCCGGCGAGGTGGCGGTCGAAGCGCTGTTCCACCAGGCGGGGGTGATCCGCGCCGGGACGCTGGAGGAGATGTTCGACGTCGCCGCCGTGGTGTCGTCGCAGCCGACGCCCGCGGGACGGCGGGTCGGGGTGCTGACCAACGGCGGGGGGCCGGGCATCCTGGTTGCCGACGCCTGCGAAGCGGCCGGGCTGCTGGTGCCGGAACTGTCCGGCGACACCCAGGCAGCGCTGCGCGCTGGCCTGCCGCCCCAGGCGGCCATCGGGAACCCGGTGGACGTCGTCGCCAGCGCCACCGCCGGGCCAGTACGGGCGGTGCGCTGCGCCTGCTCGGCGCGGCCGAGGAGATCGACGCGATCATCGCAGTCTTCATCCCGCCGTTCGGCGCCTGGGCCGAGGACTTCGCCCGCGAAATCACGGCCGCCGCCGCCGACCTGCCCGCCAAGCCCGTCATCGCGGTCTTCATGACGGCCGGGCCCGCGCCGGCCAGCCTGTCCGACGCCGGCGTCCCGGCCTTCACCTACCCCGAGCAGGCCGCCGCCGCGCTAGGACAGATCGCGCGGTGGGCGGAATGGCGGGCCCGGCCCGCCGGCCACGTCGTGACGCCTCCCGGCATCGACCCGCGCCGCGGGCAGGCGCTGACCCGCAAGATCCTGGCCAGCCAGCCCGGCGGCGGCTGGGCCGACGCCGAGGAGGCCGGGGAGCTACTCGCCGCCTACGGCATCGCCGCCGCCCGGTCCCGCCTGGTCCGCACCCCGGCCGAGGCCGCGGCCGCCCAGGCCGAACTGGGCGGGCCGGTCGTGGTCAAGATCGCCGCAGCCATCCACAAGAGCGACGTCGGCGGCGTCGCCCTCGGCATCGACAGCCCGCAGGCGGCAGCCGACGCGGTGACCGCGATCCGCGCCACCCTGACCGATGCTGGCATCGCCGGGCACGCCGCAGAATTCCTCGTCCAGGAGCAGATCCGCGACGGCGTGGAAATGATCGTCGGTGTGAGCCACGACCCAGCCTTCGGCCCGCTGGTGCTGGCCGGCCTGGGCGGGACCACAGTGGAGCTCCTCGGCGACGTGGCGGTCCGCATCACCCCGCTGAGCAACACCGACGTCGACGAAATGCTCCGCTCGCTGCGCTCTTACCGGCTGCTCACCGGCTACCGCCAGTCCCCGCCGCTGGACGTGGCCGCCTTCGCCGAGCTGCTGCACCGGGTCAGCGCCATGGTCGAGGACATCCCCGAGATCACCGAACTCGACCTCAACCCGGTATTCGTCCGCAAGCACGGCGCCGTCGTCGCCGACGTCCGCATCCGCCTCACCGGTGATGGTTAGCCAGCCAGCGTGCGGGTGACCGGCACCGGGTTGGCGAACAGGTCGAGGACGGGGCAGTGCTGATCCACCGCGGCGGCCAGCTCCTGGTAGCGCCCGGGGCTCTCCGGCCCGGTCACCGCGACCTCGATCCGGACGGCGGAAAAACCCGGCCGCACGCTGTCATCGAAGCCGAAGAACCCGCGGATGTCGAGATCGCCCTCCACCCGCACGGTCAGCGTGTCGAACCCGATGCCGAGCTGCTCAGCCCAGAACCGGTAGGTGATGGGTTACCGGCGCACGGCCAGATAGCGCGTGAGGTGATCGATCACCTCACGCGCGTCGTCCTCGATGCCGCAGATGAACGTGGACCTGCGCCGCCGCAGAACGGGCAGCCCCAGGGCGTACAGTCCCGGGCTGCCGACCACACCGCCCTCGTGGTTCAGCTGGCCCTTCGCGTCGACGGCCGGCACGTGCAGCCACCCGTAGTCAGGCCGGAAACCGGTCGCCCACACGACCGCGGCGATCTCGCCACTGCGCAGGTCAAGCTGCAGCCGCGCCGACTCGGGCACGCGTGTCGCCGCGAAACGCTCGGGAGGGCCGGCCCGGCGTCATGCCCCTCCGCCTTGGCCCATTCGTCGAACGTGTCCAGCAGGCGCTCCAGCTTGAGGTCCGCGAGCGAGAACACGTTCCGCAGGCCTCCGGAGAACAGCGCGCGGCCGTCACGTACCGCCGCCCAGCGGCCGACCAGCTCGATGCCCATCGAGGTGAGCGCGTTGAGATCCAGCGTCGTCCGCTCAGCGGTCCCGACGAGCTGGGGCGAGGGCAGCCGCCGGGCCCGGGTGAGATCCTCAACCTCGTCGTACCGCTGGTCCCACACGCCCGACGCGTCCATCCACCACAGCACATCGCGTCCGCGGTACGTCCGCGGCAACCGCACGTGCTCCCCCACCGAGAGAGTCACCGGCCGGCCCGACCGCCTCAGCTCGGCGGCCAGCTGCACGCCGGTCGCCGAGGCTCCGACGACGAGCACGCCGCCGTCGGGCAGCTGGGCGGGGCCGCGGTAGCGCAGCGGCGTCACCTGCCCGACGGACGCCGGCACCGCCTGACTGAACGGCGGCTGCGCTGGCTGATTGCAGGCGCCGCTCGCGATGACCACGGTCCGGGAGTGAATCTCGCCGTGGCTTGTCGTCACGTCGTACCCATCGCCGGCCTGCCGCACCTCTGTAACGTTCACGCCCGTCCGCACGGGGGCCCGCGAGACCTTGGCGAAGTGCTCGATGAACTCGGTCACCTCGCCGACCGTCATGTAGCCGTCCGGATCCGGGCCCTCGTAGTGAAAGCCCGGCAGGCGGCTCTGCCAGTTGGGAGTGAGCAGCCGCAGGGAGTCCCAGCGCTCGCTACGCCAGGAGTTGGCTACCTCTCCGCGCTCCAGCACGACGTGGTCGATCGACCGGTCGCTGAGGAAGTAACTCGCGGCCAGGCCCGCGTGGCCCCCGCCGATGACGACCGTGGTGGTGCGCTCGATGGCGTGCCCCTCAGTGCTTTCCGCAGCGCGGGCGCGGGCCTGCCGCCGCGCGGCCGCTCAAGCGACTTCGACGGTGACGTTCGTAGGATTCGTGAGAGCGTCGAACACCGCGGAGCGCTTCTGGGACTGGGCGACCAGGGCCTCGATCTCCTGCCGCGACGCGTCCGCATCGATGGTGAACGTCACCTTGATGTCGTTGTAGCCGTTGCGGACGTCGCTGTCGGCACCCAGGATCCCGCGGATGTCGTGCCCGCCCTCGACCGTGGACTCGACCGAGCGGAGCTGGATGCCGCGGTTCTCCGCGACGGACGCGATACCCCCGGTCAGGCAGCTCGCCAGGCCGACGAGGAGGTACTCGATCGGCGTGATGCCGTTGTCCTCCGCCGCGAAGACCTCGGGGTGGTCGGCTTCGAAGGTCCACTCTCCCTTGTGGTTCCGCTCCTCACCGAGGCCGAAGAAGCTCTGCACCTTGATCGTGCTGTGCACGCCACTGCGCCACTTGGCCGAGGCGCGCCAGGTGAACTGAGCGGCCTCAGGCGCACCCTTCAGCACTTCGCGCGCGTCGAGCAATGCCTGCACGTTAACGCCGTTGGTTACTTCCGTAGTCATGGTGGGTGACGCCCCTTCGCTCCCCGGTTTTCCTATCAAGACGCTTGACAATACCCTGATCAGGGCAAGCTACGATAGCCCCCATGGCGGAGCCAGCCTCGACGCTCGCGGCCGGCTCGGTCGGGACAGTCGAAACCCAGTACCTCGACCTGCCGGAGCCGGTACGGCTCGACTGCGGCCGGAAGCTGCACCCGGTCCGCGTGGCCTATGAGACCTACGGCACCCTCTCACCCCGGCGCGACAACGTCATCCTGGTCTGCCATGCGCTCAGCGGGGACGCCCATGCGGCGGGCTTCGCGAAGACGCCGCCCGAAGAGAGCACGCGCGACGGCTTCGGCGCCGAGGACCGCGACGGCGCGGCCCGCCGGGGGCTCGGCTGGTGGGACGGGATGATCGGCCCCGGCAAGGCGTTCGACACCGACCGCTTCTTCGTCGTCTCGACGAACCTGCTCGGCGGCTGCCGCGGGACGACGGGACCGTCGTCGACCGACCCGGCGACCGGCGAGCCGTACGGGCCGGACTTCCCGGTGATCACTGTCGCGGACATGGTGCGGACCGAGCGCGCGTTCCTGGACGTCCTGGGCATCGAGCGGCTCGCCGCGGTCGCCGGCGGCTCGCTCGGCGGGATGCAGGCGTTCGAGTGGGCGATCCTGTTCCCCGATCAGGTCGATGCCGTCGTGGCGATCGCCAGCACGCACGCTCTGCACCCGCAGGGCGTGGCCTGGAACGCGATCGCACGTAACGCGATCCTGCGCGACCCGGCCTGGCAGGGCGGCCACTACTACGGCACGGGCACCGCGCCGCAGGCCGGCCTGGGTGTGGCGCGGATGGTCGGCCACGTCACGTACCTGTCCGCCCTGGCGCTGGACGACAAGTTCGGCCGGCGGCTGCAGTTCGCCGACGATATCCGCTACACGATCACCGAACCGGAGTTCGAGGTCGAGAGCTACCTGCGGCACCAGGCGGACTCGTTCGTCAGGCGCTTCGACGCCAACACGTATCTCTACACGTCGCGCGCGCTGACGTATTTCGATCTCGCGCGGCAGCACGGCAGCGGATCACTCACCCGGGCCCTCGAAGGCATGTCGGCACGCACCCTGCTGATCGCGTTCAGTTCCGACTGGCTGTACCCGCCGTCCGCGTCGGAGGAGGTCGAGGAGGCGCTCCGCGCCCTCGGCAAGCCGGCCGAGTTCCATGTGATCGAGGCGCCGTACGGCCACGACTGCTTCCTGCTGGAGGAAGCGCGGCAGACGCCCATCATCCGGCGGTTCCTGAGCAGACACAGCCTGGCCGGACACGGGGCCAGCGGATGAGCGAGAAAGGGAACTTCGTGACCGACCAGCCCGCCCGCGGCGAGAGCGTGCCTGCCGAACAGGTCCGTGCCTTCGGATTCGAGACCCGGCAGCTGCACGCCGGGCAACGGCCCGACCCGAACACGGGAGCGCGTGCGGTGCCGATCTTCCAGACGACCAGCTACGTGTTCGAGGACCCGGAATCAGCGGCGGCCTACTTCAACCTGCAGGAGTACGGGAACACGTACTCGCGCATCATGAACCCGACCGTCGCGGTATTCGAGGAGCGGGTGGCGAACCTCGAGGGCGGCGCCGGCGCGGTGGCGTTCGCCAGCGGCATCGCCGCGCAGGCCGCCGCGCTCTTCACGCTGCTGCAGCCGGGCGACCACGTCGTCTCGTCCGCTGCGCTCTACGGCGGGACGGTGAACCAGCTCAAGCACCTGCTGCGCAAGATGAGCGTGGAGCTGACCTGGGTCGATCCCGACGATCCGGGCGCCTGGCGGAAGGCGGTCCGCACCAACACGAAGGCGTTCTTCGGCGAGACGATCGGCAACCCGGCCGGGAACGTGCTGGACATCGAGACGGTGGCGGCCATCGCGCACGAGCACGAGCTGCCGCTGATCGTGGACAGCACGTTCGCGACGCCGTACCTGTGCCGCCCGATCGAATGGGGCGCCGACATCGTGATCCACTCGGCGACCAAGTTCATCGGCGGCCACGGCACGAGCATCGGCGGCGTCGTCGTCGAGTCGGGCACGTTCAACTGGTCCAACGGCCGGTTTCCCGTGGTGGCGGATCCGTCGCCGGCCTACCACGGCCTGCAATTCCACGAGACGTTCGGGACGTACGGCTACCTGATGAAGCTCCGGGCCGAGACCCTGCGCGATCTCGGCGCGGCGCTGGCGCCGCTCAACGCCTTCCTGTTCCTGCAGGGGCTCGAGACCCTGTCGCTGCGGATGGAACGCCACGTCACCAACGCACAGGCGGTCGCGTCGTTCCTCGAGTCCCACGAGCTGGCCTCGAACGTGACCTACCCCGGCCTGCCCGGGAGCAGGTACCAGCCGCTCGTGGCGAAGTACCTGCCGCGCGGCGCCGGCGCGGTGTTCTCGTTCGACTGCGCCGGTGGCCGGGCCGGCGGGCAGAGCCTCATCGGCGGCGTGACGCTCTGGTCCCACCTGGCGAACGTCGGGGACGCGAAGAGCCTGATCATCCACCCGGCCAGCACGACGCACCGCCAGCTGGGTGACGACGAACTGCAGGCCGCCGGCGTCGGGCCGGGGACGGTGCGGCTGTCGGTCGGGACCGAGTCCGTCGAGGATCTGATCTGGGATCTGGAGCAGGGTTTCGCGCGGGTCGCCGCGATCGCGGGAAGAAGGTAGCGACGGCATGACCGATCTCGCCCGGTATCAGGATCCACTGACGATCCAGCGCGTGCTCCACACCGCCAGGACGATCGCGGTCGTGGGCCTGTCCGGCAACGAGCTGCGGGCCAGCAACTTCGTGGGCTACTACCTCAAGCGGCACGGCTACCGGGTGATCCCCGTGAATCCCCGGGAGACGGAGATCCTCGGCGAGACGTGCTACGCCAGCCTGCTGGACATACCCGTGCCGGTGGACGTCGTGAACGTCTTCCGCGCGCCGGATGCCCTGCCGGGGATCGCGCGGGAGGCGGTGGCCATCCACGCCGGCGCCCTCTGGTGCCAGTTCGGCGTGATCAACGAGGAGGGCGCGCGGATCGCCGAGGACGGTGGCGTCACGGTGATCATGGACCGCTGCCTCAAGGTTGAGCACGCGCGTTACGTGGGCCGGATGCACTGGCTCGGCTTCAACACGCAGCGCATCACGTCCGTCCGCTCCGGGCTCCAGTAGCTGGCGGTTGTAAACTCTGAGTTCGCAGGTAGGCCGCCCTAGTGATGGCTTTGAGGGGCCAGCCGAGCGGAGAACCTGGAGGACCGCGAAATGTCTGATCACGGCCGTCATGGACGTGAATGCGCTCCCTGCCCCCGAGAGCCATGATCAGCCCGGCGACTGTGCTCGTTAGCCGCCGCGAGACGTTCAACGCTGCGCACCAGCTCCGTAACCCGCGCCTGTCCGATGACGAGAACCGGCGCATGTTCGGGAAATGCGTCAATCTGCATGGCCATAATTACGCGCTGGACGTCGTGGTGGCCGGAAAGATCGACGGCGCCAGCGGCTACGTCCTGGACCTGAAGCGGCTCTCAGAGGTCATATACCAGCAGATCATCCAGCACGTTGACCACAGGAACCTGAATACGGACGTTCCGTGGCTGGCAGGACTCATCCCGACGGCGGAAAATCTCGCGGTGACCTTCTGGGACAGGCTCCAGAGCGAGCTTCCGGAGGGGTTGCTGCGGTCGGTCCGGGTCTCGGAGACCGACAAGAACTGGGCCGAGGTCGGTGATCACCTCTGAGGACCCGGCCCGCCTGGGCCGGGAGTTGAGCACCCGCTACACGACTGCGGACCTCGGGGTACTCACCCGCGAGGAGGCGCGGCGCTTTGCCCCTGACGGAGACGGCGATCCGCGGGCCGACCTGACCCTGGCCTGGGAACTGCTGTACCGGCTCGAGCCGGAGCTGTACGAGCGGATGGCCCGCGCGGAGCGGCTCCATCCCGGCCTGCTCGACTGGCTGCCGCGCTCTGCGGACCGGATTGTCGAGGTCGGTGCCGGTTCCGGGCGGCTGACGCTGGAACTCCTCAGCCGGGGCCGGGAGGTGGTGGCTATCGAGCCCGCGGCCGGGCTGCGCCAGATACTCGAGCGGAAGCTGGCCCGGGCCAGCCAGGGCCACCGCGCCACCGTGAGGTGCGGGTTCTTCGACGATCTGCCCGTGCCGAGCGGCTTCGCCGATCTGGTCGTCGCGTGCTCCGTCCTCACCCCGGCGCCCGCTCATGGGGGCGATGCAGGCCTGGCCGAGATGGAGCGGGCCTGCCGGCCCGGTGGCTGTGTCGCCATCATCTGGCCGAACAACATCAGCTGGCTCGCCGCCCGCCATTACCAGTACGAAAGCTTCGCCGGGCCGATGGCTGTGGAGTTCGCGAGCCACCGCGAGGCGGTGGAGCTGGCCGGGATCTTCTATCCCCATGCGGTCGCGCAGGTGCGCCGCCGTGGCAGCCGGCGAGTCCCCTACGAGGTGCTGGGCATCAACCCGCCGCGTGATCTCGCCTTCAAGGTGATCACCGGATGAAGGTCGCGATCATGGCGCCGCTGGTGTCAGCCATCCGCGAGCCCCAGGGGGGAGGCTCGCAGGCCTTCGTGTCCGATCTGGCCCGCGGCCTGGCCGGCCGGGGCCACCAGGTCCACGTGTACGCGGCCACCGGATCGCGGATACCGGGGGTCACGGTCATTGACACCGGGGTCGATCCCGGGTCCCTGGCGGCCACCCTGTACCGGGCCGACGGCCCAGCGGACGCCGACCCGGGCCCGGCCGAATCGGCCTTTGCCCGCGCCTACGGCGCGGTCCGGGAGGACCGTTACGACCTGATCCACAATCACGCCTTCGACGCGCCCGCGATCATCCTCGCCGCAGGATTGGGCACGCCCGTCGTGCACACGCTCCACCTGCCCCCGGACGCGGCGATCGCGGCCGCGCTCCGCCAGGCCGCGCGCGACGGTCCGCCCCCGGCCGTGGCCTGCGTGTCCGCGTTCCAGGCGGGCATCTGGCGCGCGGCCGCCCGGGTCGACGCGACTCTCCCGCCCTATGTGCCGACGCGTTCCGTCCCCTGGTCCGACGCGGCGGGGCACGGCGCCGTTTTCGCTGGCCGGCTGAGTCCCGAGAAGGGAGCCGCCGAAGCGATCGACATCGCCCGGGCGGCCGGAGCCCGGATCGACGTGTACGGCGACGTCTACGACGCCGGGTACGCGCGAGACCAGATCGGCCCCCGGCGGGATGCACCCGGCGTGGCGGTGCATCCCGGGCTGCCCCGCGAATCCATCTGGGCGGCCATGGCCCGCGCGGCGGTCGTGATCTGCCCGGCCCGGTGGGACGAGCCCTTTGGCATGGCTGCCGCTGATGCTCAGGCGTGCGGGACCCCCGTCGTCGCGTTCAGGCGGGGCGGACTCGCCGAGATCATCGTGGATGGGGTGACCGGCTTCCTGGCCGCGCCCGATGACATCCGGGCGGCCGCGGACTGCGTGCGGAACACGGCCCGGATCTCCCGCACGGCCTGCCGAGATCATGCCGAAAGGCATCTTGACCTGGAACGGACTCTGGATGCTCACGAGCACTTCTACCAGCGGATCATCCGCCAGCCCAGCGGGGCAGCAGCCGATGACTGATCCCGGGCACTGGCTGGCCGGACGGGTCGCCGTGGTCACCGGGGCTAGCCGGGGAATCGGGGCGGCCACCGCCGAGGCCCTGGCCGGCGCTGGAGCGCACGTCGTTCTCGCCGCCCGAGACCGCGGCGCCCTGGCCAGGGTCGCCGCCCGCATCCAGGCGGCCGGCGGCGGAGCCACGCCCGTGCCCACCGATGTCAGCAAGACCGACGAGGTCGAGCGGCTGTTTGCCGCGGCCGCGCAGGCCGGCCGGCCCACCGCCCTGGTCTGCGCGGCCGGTGTGCTGACGTCCGCGCCGTTCAGCGAGACCACGTGGGACATCTGGGAAGAGACGCTGGGGACCAACCTGACGGGCTCGTTCCTGTGCTGCCGCGCGGCCTTCACCGCCATGCGCGGTGAAGGCGGAGGGCGGATCGTCACTATCGCCTCGCTGTCGGGCATCTACGCCACCGAGAAGTTCCCGGGGCTGACCGCCTACAACGTCTCCAAGTACGGGGTCATCGGCCTGACGGAGGCGATCGCCGTGGAAGGCAGGCCGTACGGTATCAGCGCCATCTGCGTGAGCCCGGGAGCGGTCGATACGCAGATGCTGCGCCGGGCCAATCCCGACCTGCGCCCGGGCCTGACCCCCGGCGATGTCGCCGGGCTGATCCTCGCGCTGCTCGATAGCCCGCTGGCCCCGGCCAGCGGCGCGAACATCCCCCTCTTCTCGAATGCCTAGGCGGGTCAGCCGGGCAGCCGGGCGGCGCTTACGCCTCTTTCCCCAGCGACCACAGGTCCACCTGCTCGTCAGCGAGCAGCCCGGGAGAGGGCTTAGCCTGGGCGGCCACCAGACGGGCCGCCGCGGCCATCTCCGACTCGCGGTCCAGCTCGGGGTCGCCGCCGCGGTCCAGCCCGACCGCGGCCCGGACCACCCCGTTGACGAGGTAGAACCCGACCAGCCTGCGTTCCTGCAGATTCCCCCGGACCACGAACTCATCCCACGCCGTGACGTGGCCGACATATTCGAGCTTGTGGTCGTACTGATCTGACCAGAAACTGTGGATGTAGTCATAAGGAGCAGCCGAGCCGAGCATCGATCTCGCCGCCGCGGCGCCCTGTTTCTCAGCGTTGTTGTAGTGCTCGACCCGGACCCGGCCGAAGACCGGGTGAAGATGGTTCGCGACATCGCCGGCCGCGTAGACGTCGGCGGCGCTGGCCCGGCACAATTCGTTGACCAGAACGCCGTTGTCCTGCGTGACCGGCTGCCCGGCAAAAGCGGGGGCCACGGGCTCGATCCCCACTCCGGCCACGGCGAAGTCGCACGGGACGCGATTCCCGCTGGTGGTCGTGACCGCCTCCAGCCGCTCCGTCCCCTCGAACGCGGCCGCCTGTTCCCCGGCGAGCAGCTCGACGCCGTTCTCGTGGTGGATGGCACCGAAGATCGCGCCGATGTCGCGGCCGAGGACCCGCTCCAGGGGGAATCTGCCCGGGAAGATGGCGGTCACGTGCACCCCGAGCTGCGTCAGCGAGGCCGCCACCTCCGAGCCGATGAAGCTCATGCCCACGATGACCGCGCGCCGCCCGGCCACGGCGTCGGCCCTGATCGCCTCGCACTCGGCGACCGTCCGCAGGTAGTGGAGGCCGGGCAGGTCAGCCCCGGGAAGCTTGAGCCTGCGGTTCTGCCCGCCCGTGGCTATCAGGATCTTCTGGTACGGCAGCTCCTGGCCCGAGCTCAGCAGGGCCGTATGCGCGGCGGTATCGATGACCGCGACGCTGGACCCGGCGAGGCGATCGACGTCGTGCTCCTCATACCAGCTCGCAGGCCTGACGTACCAGCCCGCGAGATCTTCCTCCGACCGCAGGTAGGTCTTGGACAGCGGGGGCCGGCCAAAGGGAACGCCCGGTTCCCGGCCGACCAGGGTGACCCGGTCCCGGTATCCCTCCTCGCGCAGGGTCACGGCGGCGTTGCCCCCGGCCAGGGCGCTGCCTACGATCACGATTCCGGTCCCGCCGGCCGCCTGGCGCATGTACCGCGCGTGCCCGCTCCGGGGAGGATGGAAACCCGCCCCTGGGGAGGGTGGACCCGGCGGCCCGGGCAGAGCCGGGGTTCCCGGCAGGCGTGGCGGCACCGGGCCGTTTTATAGATAATCTCTATTGACTTGATAGGAAATACTCGCGAGCATAGGCGCATGGCTCGTACCGGACCGGCCCTCGGCACGTCAGCAGCGGCAGTACGGCTGCCCTCGGTGGCGGCGATGGCGGTCGCCGCCGCGTTCACCGCGGCCCTGGGACGCCGGCTGGCGGGGCTGGCCGGGCTTCCCGCCCCGGCCCTGACCGGCCTGCTCGCCGGGCTGCTGTTCACCGCCGTGCCCCAGGTGACCAGGTACGCGCAGGAAGCGCGAGCCTATGGGCTCGTGACGATGCTCGCCACCGTGGCCACCTACGTGCTGGTCCGGGCCCTGGCCGACGATCGCTGGCGCTGGTGGGCCGGGTACGGGGCGGTGATCCTGCTGGCCGGGCTGTTCAACGCGTTCTCCCTGCTGCTCCTGCTGGCGCACGGCCTGTCCCTGCTGCTGGCCCGGGCGCAGGCGGCCGCCTGGCGGCCGGCTCCGGCTGCGGCGCCTGCGGCTCTGGTCTCCCCGGCTTTAGTCTCCCGCCGCCAGGCGGCCAGCTGGGGCATGACCGCCGCCACGGCCACCGTGGCCCTCGCCCCGCTGCTCGCGGCCGGATACCTGCAGCGAGCCCAGATCTCCTGGGTGGTCCGGCCGCACCTGGGCACGATCGGCAGGCTGGTGACCGGATTCGCCGGGTCGCCCGCGCTCGCGCTCCTGCTGGCGGTCACCGCCGCCGGCGGCATCGCGGCCGGGATGATCCCGCGCCGCGCGCAGGCCCTCACGCCCGGCCTCATCGCCGTGCCCTGGCTGGTCGCTCCCGCGGCCGTCCTGCTCGCCGTGTCGCAGGTCCATCCGGTGTTCAACCCCAGGTATGTCCTGTACAGCCAGCCTGCTCTGGCCCTGCTGAGCGCGGCCGGCCTGTCCTGGATAGCAGGCCGCGCCGCGGGCATCCCGGTGGCCGGCCTGGCCAGGTCACTGGCCTGGCTGCCGCCGGCCCTGATCATGCTGATCATCATCGTCCTGCTGGCCGGGCCGCAGCAGGCGGTCCGGCGCGCCTCGCTGGCCGGGAACGACAACCTGCGCCGGGCCGCCGCGATCCTCGCGGCCCATGAACGGCCCGGGGATGCCGTGCTTTATCTTCCGGGGGAAGACGGATCGCCAGCACGGCGTATCCCGGTGCGTTCGGCCGGCTCTCACGACGTGGCCCTGAGCGCCAGTCCCGTCGCCTCGGCCACCCTCGCCGGTACCGAGGTGAGCGCCGCCACGCTGGCCAGCAGGTTCAGCCAGGTGCGCCGGGTGTGGCTGGTCGCGCTGGCCAGTCGCGGGCGCCTGCCGAGGCCGGTGTCGGGCGTGGACCGGGAGAAGATCGCGCTGGTCCGCCGGATGTGGCTGGTCCGGCGCTGGCGGGCGGGCACCATGATCGTCTGCCTGTTCCGGGAGTTGCGGCGCGGCGCTGAACCGTAGGGTCAGGTGCTGCTGCGGGAGCGGACGATGAGGTCGGCGAGCAGGGCGAGGGTGGCGATGATGAGGCCGCTGACGAAGATCAGGACGGTGTCGTCGGCGATGTGCAGGGGGTGGGCGGCCAGGTCGTAGAGGGCTTTGGCGGTGCCGAGGCCGAGCAGGACCAGGGCGATGGGCATCAGGACTTTGAGCGGGTTGAAGTACATCACCATCCGCAGCACCTGCAGGATGTAGCGGTAGGCGTCGGTGACGAAGTGGAACTTGGAGGTGCCGGCCCGCCGGGCGTAGCCGACCGGGACGTAGCGCACGTCGTGCTGGCCGGCCAGGAACGCGATGGTGATCGTGGTGACGCAGGAGAACCCGGGCGGCAGCAGCCGCAGGTAGGGCAGCGCGACCTGGCGGCGGAAGGCCCGCAGCCCGGAGTTCAGGTCCGGGATGGCGGTGCCGGTGAGCCGTTCGGCGAGCTTGCGGATGAACCACTTGGCCGGCACCCGCAGCAGCTTGTGGCTGCCTTCCTCGCTGGTCCGCGCGCCGACCACCTGGTCGGTGCCCGGGTCTTCGTCGAGCATCTGGACCAGCTCGGGGATCCGCTCGTTCGGGTAGGTCATGTCCGCGTCGGTCCACACCACGATCTGGCCCCGGGCGTCCTGGGTGCCGATCCGCCGTACCGTGCCCGACCCGCCGTTGCGGCGGAACGCCACGACCCGCAGCTGCGGGAACCGCGGCGCGGCGTCCCGCAGCCGGGCCAGCGTGGCGTCGGTGGACGCATCATCGTAGGCGACCAGCTCATAGGCGTAGCCGCTGGCGTCCATCGCCGCGCAGATCCGGGCCACCTCCGCCACCACATGACCCTCCTCGTTATGACACGGCAGCACGATCGTCACATACGGCCCGCCTCCCGCCGCCTCCCCGGCCGGCGAGACAGCCGGGGACGCGGCGGGTGCGGGCCCGTGGCTGGCGGACGCGCGTGATTCCGGCCGCTGCCCGGCCAGATCCTGGTCGGCGACGGTCATCGCGTGGGCTCCAGCATCCAGACGTCGAAGTCCACCCGGTGGGTGGTCTCGGGCGGTGCCAGCTGGGTGGCCTCTTCCTGCCTCGTATGCAGCAGCATGATCTCCCTTATCCCGGTCCCGTAGGGGGTGAGCGTGGAGCGGAAAGTCGCCAGCAGCACCGGCTGCCGGCCCGCCCCGGCAATGCCGCGCACGACCTGCTGCACGCTGGCCGGCGTCGGGTGAGGCAGCACGGCCGTCGGGTAGCCGCACATGCCGCGGACGACCTCGGTGAACCGGCCGCTGACCCGGCCGTCGAGCATGACCACGGAGGAATTGCCGGGCAGGGCCGCGCACATCCGGGCCACCGCCGCGAGCTCACCCGACTCCGTGGCCTTGAGGGCCCAGCCGTCCGCGACAGGCCTGATCCCCAGCGGACCGCCATCCCTGATGCCCAGGCCGAACGTGGTCATCGCGGGCGGCACGACCAGCGCCGCGGCGCAGAGCGGGATGGCGCCGGAGGCCACCGGGCCGTAGTCGTGGCGGCGGGCCCAGGCAATGAGCCAGCTCGCCCCCCAGATCCCCAGCAGGATCAGCCCGGGCAGCACGCCGGGCACCAGCCTGCGGCTCGCCCACGGCTGATGGGGGACGATGGCCGGCCGGTACAGCACCGTGACGATGATCCACCCGAACGTGGCGATCGGCAGCGCCCAGGCTGGCCCCTCGCCACGCAGGCACCTGCGGGTGAGCACGGCAGCCCCGAGCGCGGCCAGCAGCACGGCCGGCGCCCCCGCATACCAGAACACCCAGTGCAGGCTGAACTGCAGGTAGTGATGCCAGGTGATGGCCCGGTGCCGGAGCCGCAGGCCGGGCACGACCGGCACCGGGTGGACGTAGGGGCGGATGGCCAGCCCGATCAGGATCGCGAAGGGCAGGGCAGCCGCCGCGCGGAGCGCCCATCCGGCCCGCTTCCCGGCCCAGTCCGCTGAGGGCAGGCCACGCCGCCGCAGCACCGGCACCGCCAG
Organism: uncultured Actinomycetes bacterium; assembly: GCA_963720645.1. GTDB lineage: Bacteria > Actinomycetota > Actinomycetes > Streptosporangiales > Streptosporangiaceae > RYN-230. The sequence goes on from CAVRFX010000009.1 coordinate 530,259, forward strand.
GGCCGTCACGACCAGTACCGCGCTGGCCGCCACCGCCAGGGGCAGCAGCGCGCTCTCGATGTGCACCAGGTAGGGCCAGGACAGCACCACGCCGTCCGCCACGCCGGCCAGCGCGCCGGCGCCAAGCCCGCCGAGGAGCGGGACCGCCTGGGGCTGCCGCCGGGCCAGCAGCAGGCCGCCGTACGGGACGAGGAGCAGGATGTCGCTGATCCCGTCGATGCGGACCAGGATGGTCAGGCCGAGAGCCAGGCCGCCCAGGCCGGCAAGGACCCGGGCGGCCGCGCCGCCGGCGGCCAGGGAGTCGATGAGCAGGCAGAGCCCGCCGAGGAACAGGATCTGCGCCAGCGGCTCGCTGAAGGCCGACCGGCTGGTGTACTGCTCCGGCAGGGAGAGGGCCAGGACCAGCGCCGCCAGTGGTGCCCACCGTGGCCCGGCCAGCCGGGCAGCCAGGCCGCCGAACGTGAGCACCGCGGCCGCCCCGAGCACCGGTGCGGCCAGGACCGCCGCGCTCACCCCGCCGGCCCAGAAGCCGGCCGCGAGGACCATCGGCAGCCCGGCCATGAACTGCGGCACGATGCTGCTGCCGACCTGGTAGTACGCGGGGCTGGCATACATGAGCACGTGGTGCGGGCCGCCGAACGCCGCCCGGGACTGCGGGATGGGCAGCGAGCCGTGATGCGCGATCCAGGCCGCGAACTGGATGTAGGACGCGGGATCACGCAGGATGATGATCTGCTGGGAGTGATAGATCAGCTGCTCGGCGCCGAACGCGGCAGCCACGGCGATGACGCCGGCCACCGCCCACCACGGCGTGCGCCCCTGCCCGGGGACGGCCACCGGCACGGTGCCCGGCCACCGGTCCGGAATCCACCGCAGACCGGACACCGCAGCTGCGGCCGCCACCGGCACGGACAGCGCCACCATCAGCGGCCAGGTGAACCAGCCCAGCATCAGCAGCGGCAGCCCGGTCAGCAGCCAGGCCATCGCCAGCAGCGCCGGGAGCACGGACAGCCGCCCGAGCAGGCGGCCGGCCGCACTCGGCGCCTCAGCCGCCGGGTCGCCGCCGGCGGCATCCGGGCCAGCGAGAGCCGCCGAGGAATCGCTGGCCGCGGTCTCGGCGCTCATCCCGCGGCCGCCCCAGGCACACCGGCGCCCGGAGCGGCGGCCGGGCGGGCGCTACCCAGGTGCAGCACGATGTATCCCCTCCGGTCAAAAGTGATCAGGTAGCCATGGCGCCTGAGCAGCGCGACCCGCTGCTTCTCCGCCCTGATGCTGGCGAACGAGAATTCCCGCTGACCTACGTCCGCGACGACCCAGGGCTCCCAGCGTGGGGTGTTCTCCCCGTCCCACAGCAGGACGGTGTCCCGAGCCGACAGGTGGGGCCCGATCCCGCCCGCTGCCTCCACGGTGACCCCGGCCGGAACGGCGCTGACCGCCGCGGCCGCCGCGGTCATCCGCGCATTGCGCTGGTAGAACGACGGGTGCAGGACGCCCGCCAGCGGGAAGCGCGGCACGAGCAGCACCGCGGCGGCACATAGTGCCGCCGCGCAACCGAGGGCAACCGCGCGTCCAGCCTCCGGCACCCGGCCCCACGACACGGACCCGGCCACCGCCGGGACCGGGCCGCTCTCCGCCGGCTGCGGGCTGGGCCGTGGCGGTCCGCGGCGGGCAGCCAGATGCCGCCTGGCCCCCGCCGACCAGCGGCTGAGCCGGGCGGCGCCATCGACGGCGGCGCAGGCCAGGATGATCACCAGGTACGCGTTGTACTGATAGTGAGTGGTCCACCAGTTGGGGAACTTCGCCCCCAGCATGCGCTCGGCCAGGAGCGGCACGGTGGCCAGCGAGATCGGGGACAGCAGCGGGAGGAAGCAGAACGCCCCGAACAGCCAGAGCATCGTGTCGAGCTTGACCTGCGGGCTGACCAGCAGCCGCAGCGAGCCGGCCGGGTGGGTGATCAGGTGCACCAGGGCCTGCTGGCCATTGCTGCCCAGCTCGGTATAGGCCCAGTAGTAGTCCGAGCGCCCGCCCATGGCCGGGATCAGCACGTACGTGGCCAGCACGGTGTCGGCGAGTCCCGCCACGATGAGCCCGGCGGCGGCCAGTCGCTGCCTGGGGACCATGCCCGGGCGTGTCAGCGCGAGGGCGGCGCCGATCCCGGCGACGAGCAGGCCCATGTCTTCTTTGACCAGGAGCAGCGCGCCCAGCGCGATCAGCGCGCCGCGCAGCCGGCCCGCCTGCAGGCGCTCCAGCGCAACGGCGATCAGCACGGGCGCGAACGCGACCTCGTGGAAGCCGGCGCGCGCAGCCTCGGCGACCGGCCAGCTCAGCCCGTACGCCACGGCCACCAGGTACGCCGCTGCGGTCGCCTGCCGCCCGCCGCCCAGCGCCCGGCGGGTGAACATCCACAGCGGCGGGATCGCCAGCGCGAACAGGACCGACTGCGCTACGAGCAGGGTTTGCGGATTGCTGTCGAGCCAGTAGAGCGGGGCGAGTGAGGCAAGGATCGGCGACCAGTGATCACCAAGGACCGAGAAGTCCGGCCCGAACCCGTTGTGCACCCCTTTGATGACCGAGATCCCGGGCCTGAAGTGCGCGTACGACCGCACGGCCTGGTCGAAGATCACCAGGTCGTAGGCGTTGTAGTGGAAGGTGTAGTAGCGGGCCAGGCAGTACACCGAGTAGCCGGCCGCGGCCAGGGCGGCCAGCATGCCGACGAGGCACCGGTGTGGCCAGCCCTCGCTCACCTGCTGGCGGCGCTCCCGCCAGGCAGCCAGCGGGGTAGGTCCAGCGGTCATGGGCATGTCCGTAGCCACGCGGGGAGATTAGCTCAAAATCTAGTTAATTGGTCGGAAAACCAGGATTAACGCGGACCCGGGTATCCGGACCGGCCGTCGCGGCGCGGGAACCGATCGGCCGGGAGAACCGTCCAAGCTCCGGGATGATCACGATGCGATGGTGTGGGCGGCAGGCCAGGTGGCTGCTGCCGACAGCGGCCCTTGTGCTGGTGAGCACGTCATGCGGCGTGCGCGCGGCAGGAACGCGCCCGGCTCAGCCATCCGGCCCGGTCACGCTCATTTCCGGCGTGGTCGAAGCCAGCCCGGGCTGTCCGGTCGAGCGGCCGGGCCGCCTGTGCAAGTCCCGCCCGCTGGCGGGGATCCGAGTCGAGGCCCGGTCCCTGCCCGCCGGGGTGGTCGTGAGCGCCCGGGCCCGCGCCGACGGTCACTACTCATTCAGGCTGGGGCAGGGCCATTATGTGCTGGTCGCCCTGACCAGGCACGTTGTGTCGCGCTGCCCGCACGTCCTCGTCGCGGTCACATCACCCGCGCCCGTCCGCGCAAACATCAACTGCGATAGCGGTATCCGCTGACGCGGAGCCGGCCGCGCCGGCTCTGATCGTGCGGCCGCCTCGCGGCCGTGGCTGAGCGCCGGGCCCGAAGCCGCCGGCGGCACCGTCAGCGGCTCATCCAGGAGCCCATGAGCGAGTCCCCGGGACGGGGTCCCGGGGACTCGCCGGCCGTCAGCCGAGCGGGACCTTGATGACGCGCGTACCCCAGTTCCGGATCCCGGTCGTGGTCTGGCTCGACTTGGGCGGGATGTACTCGGTGGCGAGCCACGCGGAGTCCGACGTGCCGTCCGGGACCGCAAACGAGTAGTCGCCCCAGCGCGGCGCGTTCGCCGCGGCCCGGATGTAGGGCCCAGTCCCCCCTGCCGCCACGACCGCCGGCCCGAGTTGCTGCGCCCGGCCTTCAGGGTGGCGTAGGCGGCGCTCGGGAAGCGCGCGCTGCTGGTCTGGGTGAAGATGACCGCTGCGTTCCCGGCCGCGTCCGGCTGCACCGCCGGATAGATTTCGTATTTGCCTGCCGCGGCGATGTAGCCCTGGCGGACGATGGACGCACCAGCGATCCCGGCTGAGCCGAGCTTGGGCTTCACCTGGAACCAGGCGCCGCCTGCGCGCGCCGAGCTGTCGCCGGCCGGCTGCACTGCCGTCGTCAGCTCACCCCAGACCGTGCCGCCGACGAATCCGGTCTGCTGCATCCGGTCGTCGCCGGAATCCAGCTTGCTCTTGGCACCCTTCTGCGGAGCCGGCGGCGGGACGGCGTACGCCTCGGAGTTGATGAGGACGCTGGACAGCGTCGGCATGCCGCCCAGGCCAACCTGGTCCCGGTTGGTCATGGCCCAGACACCGATGCGGTTGTCTCCGGTGCCGCTGGGGTCCAGCGAGCTGAGCAAGTACTCGGCGTTCGGGCGGCCCGTGGACAGGGCGGGCTGAGGCGCAACGGTGTCGCTCGTCAGGTGGGGGAAGTTCACGAAGTGCGGGTTCGCGACGCCGTTGACCAGGTCGGATTTGTCGATCGCCCACAGCTCCGCGCCATTGAACTGCGGCCCGAGGATCGAGAACTCGTCGGCGGTCACGTACAGGTTGGTCTGGTCGATCCCGATCCTCGGCTGGTCACCGAAGCACGGGCAGCCGGACCCGGACGGGTCCGTCGTGTCGATCGAGTACTCGTTCCACAGCCCGCGCGGGTCGGAGCTGTGCCGGACCGCGATGAGCAGCGATGACGCGGTGGACGAGTCGTTCAGGAACAGGATGGTCGCGAACCAGGTCTGGGTGCTGGGGTCGAACCAGCAGCGCGGGTCGCTGGTGAACTCCTTGCCGCCCACGTTGAACAGGTCATTGATGTTGAATGGCCCGCGCAGCGACTTCCCGGTCGTGCGGTAGATGCGGTACGCACTGTTGACCGGCTCGAGCACGAAGCCGTTGCCCTCGCACAGCCCCTGGTCCGGCGGTTCGAACGTTTGCTCAAAGTTGGTGAATTGGCTGTCCCGGCTGCTGACGCCGTTGAAGTTGACCAGAGCAGGACTCGTGGCCGTGGCCGCCGCGTCCGCGGCCGCGGCCGCTGACCCCGGCGCGCGGGGCACGGCCTCCGCCGCGGAGAAGTGGCCGGACGGCAGCCGGCGGGCCCCCCTGGAAACCACCCGCGGCGCCGACGGCGCTCCGGCGGCCGGCTTGTGCCTGGGCACCAGCCGGGCAACCCCCGCTGTGCCGGTGTAGTGCGTCACTGCGGGAGACGGGCTGTCCCCCGAAGCCGACGCCTGGGCCACCGTGGGCGCAACCATTGCTCCGATTGTGGCCAGGCCCGAGGCCACCGCCACGCCCAGCCAACCCACCCGGGTCAGATTCACCTGATCCCCCTTCGCCGAAGGCGCTCCCCGCCATTCCCCTTCCCGGCATCCGCGCACCCGGACTCCGGGTGTCACGGCTCGGTGAGAGTTGCACCGTTTTCGCCGGATAGGGCTGGATAACCGGATAAGGCTATCGTTCTGCTCCTGTTTTGGGCAGGCGCAGATCAGCCGAGGCGGCAGGGTTTCCGCGCGCTGTTAAGCGGGGGCGCGGGCCGTTCAGCCCCCGGGGGTGGCGTGATGCGCAGGACCGGCCACTTGGGCACGCCCATGAGGCATGCTCAGAGCTGTTGCATGCGCGCGCGGACCGACTCGCGTGCCCAGGTACTGAAGGCCGTGAAGGCCTGGATCGCGGCGTGCTGGGCGAGTTGCACGTCTTGCTGGCTGTGGACGTACCGGTCGGCGGTCTGGCCCAGGTCACGCCACATCGGCTGGGTACGGTCGCCGTGGCCGTCGAGGAACCTTACCGGCACCGGACCCAGGCGGGCTTCGACGTGACGCCGCAGCACCCGGCCGCCCAGGGTCGCCCCTTCCGTAACGTACAGAGTTCCCCACACCGCACCAGGACCAGCCAGCGCGGGCAACCCGGCGGCCTCGGGGAGTGACATGCCGCTCAGGCCAAGATCGGTCAGGTCCGCGGTCAGTGCGCCTAGCCGCCGCCGCGCGGGCCAGTCCACCGCCGAGGGCAAATCCTGGTGATTCAGCAACCGCTCCATGGGGGCCTGAAAACCCCACAGCACACACAGCAAGGCCGCATACCTGGCGAGACTGTCTGGCTGCGCCAGCGGCGCCAGACTCCCCTCCGCCTGCGCATGCTCAGCCCGAGTGGATTCCCGTAGCTGCCGCCAGAGGAGCCCGCGCCGAGGTCCCTGCCTCACCACCCCATCGTAACCAGGCACGTTCGCTTTCAGCATCGGCTGCATTAGCCTGTTGAGGAACGTCTGCGCTTTGCAGCCGAGGCTGGGCCTGGCGGTGCAGGAGGCAGCATGACGGACGAAACGCACCCCAGGCTGTCGGCGCGTGAGGTGGCCGCCGAGTATGCCACCGGGACCGTCTTCGACATTACCGAGTGCGCCCGCGAGCCAATTCATCTGCTGGGCTCGGTGCAGTCCCACGGCGCGTTGCTGGCGCTGGACGAGCGGGACATGACTGTCTCAGTGACCAGCGCGAATACTGCCGCAGTGCTGGGGGTGGCACCGGCGGCCCTGCTGGGCTTGCCGGTAGCAGACATTCTCGGTGCTGAACAGGCCCGGCAGCTTCGCGAGGCAGCATCTGGTGATGACAACGTCGCCGCGATAGTGCCGGTCCGGCTGGAGGAGCGCGAGACGGGGTACCGGCTGGAGGCCAGCGTGCACCGCGGCGACGGCCTGGTGATCTGCGAGTTCGAGCCGCCCGCCGACCAGCCGTTCCGGTTCTCCTCGTTTTACCCTGGTGCGCGGCGCGCCCTGCTGCAGATGGAGGGTATGCGGACGGTGACAGGACTATGCGAGGCCGCGGTGCGGCAGGTGCGGTCCTTCACCGGCTATGACCGTGTGGTCGCCTACCGGTTTGATGGTGACGGGCCCGGCGAAGTGATCGCGGAGGATGTCACGCCCGGCTGGGAACCCTGGCTGGGGCTATGGTTCCCCGCGATTGACGTGCCGCCGCAGGCGCGGCGGCTTTACCTGCAGAACTGGATACGGGTCATCGCCGACGTCGATGACCCCGGCGCGGCGCTGGTACCTCCGCTGCTGCCTGGCACGCAGCGGCCGCTGGACTTGGCCGGTTCGGCGCTGCGGGCGGTGTCGGGCTATCACCTGGAATACCTGCGGAACATCGGCGTCCGCGGCTCGATGTCGATATCGCTGATCAAGGATGGCCGGCTGTGGGGACTGATTGCCTGTCATAGCGGCACGCCGCGGCGTCTTACGGCTGATCAGCGCGCCGCATGCGAGTTGTTCGGTATCGCGCTGTCGCTGCAGCTTGGCGGTGTCGAGGATCGCCAGCGCGCAGCGGGCGAGGCTGAGGCCCGGCGGGTCCTGCGGCAGGTGATCGACGCTGCCGATGCCGCCGGGCCAGAACAGTTTGGGGAACGTTTCGTCGCGGACACCCGGCTCTGCGACCTGGTGGGCGCCGATGGCGTCTATGCGTGCTTCGGTACCGTCTCGCACGCATCTGGTCTCGTGCCAGACCTGCCAGGGCTGCCGGCCTTGCTGACGCGCCTGCCCTCGGGGCCCGTCGGCCGGGCGTGGTTGACGCACCACCTGGGCGAGGAACTGGGCGAGCTGGGCCATCTGGCTGGTGACTGCGCCGGGGTGCTGCTCGTGCCGCTGAGCTCCAGTGGCGACATGCTGGCCTGGTTCCGCGGTGAGGTATCACGCACCGTGCGGTGGGCCGCCGATCCCCGGCGCCCGGTCGTCACGGGCAGCCGGGGGCAGCGGCTGACCCCGCGCGGTTCCTCGTCGGTGTGGCAGCAGACCGTACGCGGGCAATGCCTGCCGTGGTCCGGCGAGGAGCACGGCATCGCCGAGGAGGCATACCGGGCCTTGTTCGACGTCGCGGCCCGGCAGGCATCAGCGGTGAGCGCTGCCCACGCCGAGTTCATGCGCAGCGCTGACGAACTCGAGGCGTTCGCCCGCGCCGCATCGCACGGCCTGAAGGTGCCTCTCCAGGGGATTGCCAACTACGCCACCCTCATCAAGAAGGACTCGGCCGCGCTTGACGACGAGAGCGTGAAGCACCTGGATACCATCCACCGGCTCGCCTCGCGCATGGATGATCTGCTGAACTCCCTGCTGGAGTACTCGCGGCTAGGCGACCAGCGCGTGACGTCAGTATCGCTGGACGATGTGGTTGATGACATCGAGGAGATACTCGGCGCTCGTTTTGCCGAAGCTGACGTGGAGCTACGCCGTCCGGTGCGGCTGGGCACCGTTTCCGTTGACCGGATCCGGCTGCAGGAAGTGCTGGTCAATCTGGTCAGCAACGCGGTCAAGTACGCCGCGGCCGACCCGCCGCGCTGGGTTGAGGTGGGCTGTGAGGATGCCGTGCCGCCCGGTGCCGAGCAGCCGTTGCGCGCTTTCTACGTTCGCGACAACGGCATCGGCATCGGCGCCGAGCAGCAGGAAGACATCTTCCGGACCTCCGGGGGCGCTGGGCTGACTATCAGCCGGCGCATCGTGGAACGCCAGGGCGGCCAGTTGTGGGTTAAGTCGGAGCCGGGGCAGGGTTCCACGTTCTACTTCACGCTCTAGCCCGTAGGTTCACGCGACGTCGGGGAGGAGCTCTCGCGAGAGCAGCTGGTAGACGCCCGCACCGCATCCTTTCCGTGCAGATGGGGCACCCCCAGCAGGCGTCCAGGCTGGCCACGAACGGCTGCGGCGCCCAGAACCCCGAACCCGCGGCTGCGAGCCCGCTGCGCGGCCGCCCCGATCAGCATTGTCTTGCCGCTCTGGCCTACCCGTGTGCCGGCTCGGCTACCCGGCGGCTACGTGAGCGGCGTTCAGGCCAGGCGCGGGCGTCTCGGGAACGTGGTCATTGACGCAACTGACTGGTTGCCATAATATGGCAACCAGTCAGTTGCTACATGTGGGTAGCAGCGCAGACAGGGCCCGCCATGAGGCACGCGCCCGGGGGAATGGAGTGAGCATGGCCCAGGTAACGGTCAACATCGAGATCATCACGCGCTTCGAGCACGCGTTTCGCGCGGCCGACCAGGCGACGATCGACGAGCTCTGCGACCCGGGCCTGGTTGACCACAATCCAGCGCCCGGCGAAGAGCCGACGCTGGCCGGCTTCAAGCAGAAGGTCGCGGGCTTCAAGGCGATCTTCCCCGACCTGGTGGAGGACCTGCAGGACATCGTCGCCACCGGCGAGACGGTCGCCACGCGCTGGGTCGTGGCCGGTTCTCAGCGGCAGGAGTTCATGGGGATCCCCGCCTCCGGCCAGACGATCAGGGTCGAGGGCATGAACTTCTACCGCCTCAAGGACGGACGCGTGACCGACATCTGGACGCAGTTCGATGGCGTCGCCCTGATGCAGCAACTCGGCGCCATCCCGGCCTGACGCCCAGCGCGTAGCCCCGCGATCGGATCATGCGCGCATGCCGTCATGGCTTCGTGGGCCATCGTCTGCCTCGCCGAGCTCGCGCTGGTCGGTGGCCAGGTTGGCGGCGGAGGCCAGGGTGTCAGGGTGGTCGGGGCCCAGGATGCGCCGGCGGCGGTCGAGGGTGTCGTGGTCCAGGTCGCGGGCGGCCTGTACCTCGCCGAGCGCGCGCAGGTCGTGGGCCAGGTTGTGGGCGGAGTTCAGGGTGTCGGGGTGGTCGGGGCCCAGGATGCGGGCGCGGCGGTCGAGGGTGTCGTGGTCCAGGTCGCGGGCGGCCTGTACCTCGCCGAGCGCGCGCAGGTCGTGGGCCAGGTTGTGGGCGGAGTTCAGGGTGTCGGGGTGATCGGGGCCCAGGATGCGGGCGCGGCGGGCCAGGGTGTCGTGATTCAGGTCGTGGGCGGCCTGTACCTCGCCGAGCGCGCGCAGGTCGTGGGCCAGGATGGTGGCGGAGGACAACGTGCTGCGGTGGTCGTGGCCCCGGATGCGGCGGTGGCGGGCCAGGGTGTCTTGGTTCAGGTCGCGGGCGGCCTGGACGTCGCCCAGCTTGCGCAGGTTGATGGCCAGGTTGTGGGCGGAGTAGAGGGTGTCGGGGTGGTCGGGGCCCAGGACCCGTCGGCGGCGGGCCAGGGTGTCCTGGTTCAGGTCGCGTGATTCGGCGTGGCGGCCCATCTCCAGCAGCGTCCGGGCGAGGTAGTGCGCGGCCGTCAGCGTGTGCGGGTGGTCCTCGCCGAGCCGGTCACGCCAGTGCTGGTGAAGACCGCTGGCGAGATCATGGGCGGTGCGGGTATCGCCCCGCTCGAGCAGGTACCAGCATGTGTCGCCGGCCAGCTGGCGCAGGGCGGGGGTGTCGGTGGCGGCCAGGTCGGCGGCCAGCACGTGCGGTGTCAGACGCGCCCACCGGGGCCAGGTGACCGGATTCGGCATGTCGCCGGGGTTGCTGGCGGCCAGCATCGCCTCGGCGTACTTGCGGGTGGCACTGGCCTGGGCGGGGGTGAGCCGTTCGCGCAGGATGGCCTGGGTAAGCCGGTGCATCTGCAGCCCGCGGTGATCGATGCGGGCCAGCGACTGCCTCGTCATATGGGCCAGGGTCTGCCGCCAGGCCAGCGGGTCCGCGGCCCGGTCCGCCAGCTCGCTGGGCAAGACGCTGACGGCGGCGGTGAATAGGCTCTGCGGGATCGGTTCGGGTGCCAGGAACGCGCACACGCTGGCCAGCTCGGCCGCGGCCGGGTCCTGGCGCGCGAGCCGGTCGGCGATCAGGCCGGTGGCGGCCGCCAGCGACCGGGGGTACGACCCCGGCGCCCCCTGGGCCAGCAGCTGCCCGGCCCGGGTCTGCAGCAGCACCAGGAACTCATCGGCTGTCATGCCGGTGTCGGCCATGAACCCCGCCGCCTGGGCGATGGCCAGTGGCAGGTCCCCGAGTTCGGCGGCGAGCTGATCCGCGCCGGCACCGGAGAGCACGGTGACCCGGGCCTGCAAGATCGCCACCGACTCGGCCCGGGCCAGCACGTCCACCTCGACCGGCGCGGCGACCTCGTCCCAGCCCCGCTCCCGGGAGGTGATCAGCACGTGCCCGCCGCCGCCAGGCAGCCACGGTGCCACGTCCGCGGGGTCCTCAGCGTTGTCGAAGACCAGCAGCCATCGGCCGCGGTGCCGCAGCTCGGCCAGCACCGCCGCCCGCACCGCCTCGGTCCCGGCCCCGGGCTGCACGCATCCCAGCGCCAGGCCCAGGGCGGCGACCTGGTCCCCGATCAGCCCGCCCTGCTCGGCGTTGATCCACCAGGCCAGGTCATAGGTCCCGGCGAACCGGTGCGCGTACTCGGCTGCCAGCTGGGTCTTGCCCACCCCACCCATCCCGTGCAGCGCCTGCACCACCGCCTTATCCCCGGCCAGCAGCTGCTCCCGCACCTCAGCCAGCAGATCGTCCCGGCCGGTGAACCCCGGATTACGGGCAGGGATGTTCCACACCCGGGGCCTGGCCCCCCGCACGGCCCCCAGCACCTCTGCAGCTGGGACCCGCCCGCGGGCCGCCGCCACGAACAACGCGCGTACCGGCTCGGCCAGGCCCAGCGCGCCGCCCAGCAACACGGCGGTGTCCTTGCGGGCAGTGCGGTTGATGCCCCGCTCCAGATCACTGACCGACCGCGGGGAAAGGCCCGCCGCCTCCGCCAGCTCCTCCTGCGTCAGCCCGGCCTCAGCCCGCAACTGCCGCAGCAACCCGGCAAACCCCGGCCCAGGCTGCTCCGCCATGGTCCCAGAATCCCCCCCGCAGGCCCTCAACCCGCCGCACCGCAACCCGGCAGGCGCGGCAGGACCTACACCAACAGTAGCCAGGCCCACCGGCCACCCGACTCCCGGCGGCGCCCCGGGCGGCACGCCGATCCTGTGGGTCTCCTGTGGGCGGGCACGTGTGGTGATCGCCCTGGGTGGCCGGCAGCATGGCAAGTGACGGCGGGAACCTCCCGCCCGGTGACCCAGTCACGGCAACGCCCGGCGGGCGCTCACCTGAACCAGACAACCATAGGGGGGCCGGCAATGCCGACCGCAACGCAGATCGGGGGCTTCGTCGGCGCTGGGCTGGCGGGGGTGGCCTACGTGCCGCAGATTTCCCACCTGGTCAGGGCTCGCTGCTCGGCTGGGATCAGCCGGCTGGCGTTCGGGGTGTGGCTGCTGGCGTCGGTTCTGACCACGGCACGCGCGGTCGCCATCGGCGCTGGTGTGTTCATCGTGCTCGGCGCGATCCAGATCGTGGCGACGGCACTGATCGTGGCCTGTGCGGCCCGGTACAAGGACACGCCCTGCCCCACCCATCTGCCTCGCCAGCCTGCGGCCAGGACCGCCGCGGGGACGGGCACCTCAGGAAACGAGCCTGGTTCCTGGCGTCCGGACGGCCGCCCGGTTGCGGAATCAGCCACACCCGCCGGGCACGGTGGGGCGCTGCGCCTGCACCTCCCGGCCCGGCGCCCGCTTTCCCATGCGGTCACCAAATTTCAAGCAGCGCACTTGAGGGGGACGACATGAGTGCATCAGCTGTGGTTGCCGCCGAGGCGGATAAGGGGCTGGCTGCTGCCGCGGGCGGTGAGGCGGCCGGCACGCGGGCGGCCATCGTCATCGTCGGCCGTGACCCTGGCGTCCGGGAGATCCTGCACCGGGAGCTGTCCAAGCGGTATGGCGGCGACTATCAGATCGTGGTCTGCGGCCAGCCCGGCCAGCTGGCACCATGGATGCGGGACCTGCGGGCCGCTGGGCTGCCGGTGGCGCTGGTCATCGGCGGGGTCGGCGGGCAGGACCGCGATGGTATCGAGGTGCTGGCCGCGGTCCGCGCCATCGACCCGACGGCACTGCGGGTGGCCACGGTCGGCTGGGGTGACTGGCAATCGTGGCGGTCGGTATTCGACGCGGTCACCCTCGGCACGGTCGACCACTGGGTGAACCGCCCGGTGCAGGCCCCGGCCGAGGAGTTCCACCGCTCCATCACCGAGTTCCTGCGGGAGTGGGCCAGCCAGCGCGGCGGCGGCTTCGAGGCGGTGCAGGTGATCGGCCAGCGGTGGTCGGCGCGGTCGCAGGAGCTGCGCGACCTGTTCTCCCGGCACCGGATCCCGGCCGGGTTCTATGACGCTACCGGCGGGCAGGGCCGGCAGATGCTGCACGAACTCGGCCTGGAGTCCCCCGACCTGCCGGTTGTCGTGCTCCGGTTCGGCGCCGAACGGCCGGTGCTGGTCAACCCCTCCAACCGCCAGATCGCCGACGCGTTCGGCCTGATGAGGCCGATCCCGCCCGGGACGGTCTTCGACGTGGCGGTGGCCGGCGCGGGCCCGGCCGGGCTGGCGGCCGCGGTCGGCGCGTCTTCTGAGGGCCTTTCGACCGTGGTGGTCGAGCATGAGGCCGTCGGCGGGCAGGCCGGGACCAGCTCGATGATCCGCAACTACCCCGGCTTCGCCCAGGGCATCAGCGGCGCCACGCTGGCGCAGGAGATGCGGCGGCAGGCCTGGGCCTTCGGCACCACGTTCGTGTACATGCGCCAGGCCAGGAGCCTTTCAAGAAGCGGCGGCCACTACCGGCTGGCCCTGTCCGACGGCGGCGTCCTGACCGCGCGCACCGTGATCATCGCGACCGGCGTCACCTACCGGCGGCTGGGCATCCCGGCCCTGGAGGACCTGCAGGGCCGGGGAGTGTTCTACGGCGCCGCCACCAGCGAGGCCCCGGCCATGCGCGGCCGGACCGTGTTCGTCGCCGGCGGCGGCAACTCCGCCGGGCAGGCCGCGCTGCACCTGGCCAAATGGGCCGCCCAGGTGACCATCCTGGTCCGCGCGCCCTCGCTGGCCGCCAGCATGTCCGACTACCTCATCCGCCAGATCGGCGCCGCCCCCAACATCGACGTCGGCTACCACGTGCAGGTCGCCGGCGGTACCGGCACCGGCGGCGGCGACCTCCAATCGCTGGTCCTGGAAGACACTGCCTCCGGGGGGCGGCGGACCGTCCCCGCGGACGCCTTGTTCGTCCTCGTCGGCGCCCAGCCGCGGACTCAATGGCTCGGCGAGGCCGTCGCCCGCGACCGGCAGGGGTTCATTCCCACCGGCCCGGATCTGCCCACCGGCAGCCACGTCCGCAGGCCCACCGGCCGCCCGCCGCTGCCGCTGGAGACCAGCCTGCCCGGGGTGTTCGCCGCCGGTGACGTGCGCCGCGGATCGGTCAAACGGGTCGCATCCGCGGTCGGCGAAGGCGCCGCCACCATCCCCCTGGTCCACCGCTACCTGGCACGAGCAGCCGCGGGCCGGGAAGCCCCTCACCGGCCAGCACCCCCGCCGATCCCCGCCAGCACACGAGCAGGACCCAGCCGGCGGCCTGGCGACCTTGCCTACGCCCAATGAGCACAACGCGCTCGCCACCAGCAGGTTAGGAGGCACAAAATGCAGCAGGCCATCACAAGCATCCCCGCGCGGGAATCACCGGTTCACCCGCCGCCGGCCGCGGCCACCGTCGCCGGCGTCATGCGCACACCGCTGGCGACCGTCAACCAGCACGACCACGTGGCCGCGGCCGCGTACCTGATGAAGCACGCGGGCACGACAGTTCTTGCGGTCGTGGACCCGCACGCCGGTCAGCCGGTCGGCATCATCACCGAGGCGGACATTGCCCACGCAATCGCCGACGGGAAGGACGTCAACGACGTCTGGGTCGATGCCGTGACTACCTCCCGCCCGGCCGTCGCCACCACCACAAGCATCCGTGACACAGCCACCATCATGACGGCCAGGCATTTCCGTCACCTGCCGGTCGCCGACGACACCGGCCTGCTCGGAGTGGTCTGACATTACCGACGTGTGCCGGGCGATGATCGGCGCCGAAGCGGAATGACCAGAGCTGCGCTCATGGACGCTTCAGGTACCTCAAATAAAACGCCGCAAATACCAGGACAATTCCGACGTTCACGATCAGCCGACCCCAGAAGTGGTGCCTGAAGAACAGGACGTCCACGCCGACCACGACGGCTACCATCGCGAGCACGTAAAGCACCACGGCTGTCCGGCTTCCCACCGTGTCATTCTAGTCCGCAGAGAGCGGGACGGCCCAGAACTGCCCGGCGCGCAGGTGCGTGATCGACTTCGGCTCGAACGCTCATGCCACCGAGAGGAATCAAGCCGCAGTTTGGTCCTTAGGACAGCGCTTCAACTTCGGCGGTGTCACCCTGGAGCTTGACGATCCGCACGTCGTAGTCGTTGATCTGCGCGATCTTCTTCGGCGACCAGTGCTCCTCAAAACGCGCCAGCATGGCGTGGATGTTCACCGGGTTCATGCCCGCCATCGTGGCACGTGCACGGCGATCTCAGCAGCCGTCGTACGGGGCCCAGGCGCTGGTGCCGGACTGCGCGTACTCCTTGGCGAAGGCGTAGTTCTGCTCAGCCACCGACGCATTCTCTGGCAAGCCAGAGAACCCGAGTCCGTGCCAGGTGGACGGCAGGAAGCCGTACAGTCCCCCAGCGCCGCTGGACGGATTGACTGCCCTGGGGTTCCCGCTGCTCTCGCGCTGGATCACGCAGCTGCGGAAGCTGCCCGGTGTCGTGCCGGACGGCGTCGCGCGGCGCACCGCAGCAGGGGCCACCGCGTCCGCCGCCGACGTGCCGCCGCTCACCGGGCGCGCCGCAGCCACCGGGCGGGCATGCCGCGGTGCCGCGGCCGTCACCTGCGCCTCCCGGACCAGCCATCGGCTGACCCGCGGTCCGCCGGGCACGATCAGCCGCTCCCCGGGCACGATCATGGACGGGTCGGGTACCTGCCGCCGATTTGCCCACCACAGAGCGGGCCAGTCTGCAGCGGTCCCGTACTCATGCAGGCTGATCGCGCTGAGCGAGTCACCCCGCTGAACCATGATGTCGTGACGGGCCGGCTGAGCTGCTCCAGGATGCAGCGAAATCGTGACCACGACCAGAGACTTGGCCACCCCACCAGCTGCAATACTGACAAGCGTCATGGCTTGTTACCTCCGAGGTTCCGTTGCCATGCAAAGGCCCCGGCCGCGTGCTGCAACACGCTTTGGCCGGGGCCGCCTGAATGTGATTACCCGTCGCTTATTCAGATAACCTTTCGTGATCGGCGCGGCGACATCAACCACGGCGGCACGGCGACGATTATCGGCAAATATCGCTACAGACTGAACTTGCCGCCCCGGCCAAACAGATCGCCAGACAGGTGCGCCGCGTGGTCGGCTCACGGTCGTCGAATAGTTATGCTGCGTCTTCCTCATGGGGAACGTCCGCATTTGCCGGCCCTGGCGCGCCGTCGCTGCGCACGATCGCGCCTGCTAGCGGGGTCGCGGTCCTGATGACCGGGCGCACATCGGGGACCATGAGGCCGCCAGCGGTCATGGTGAACCAGTCGGCGCTGCCCCCACCGGCCAGGCGGCCGGCCAGCCGCGCGGATGGCCGGGCCAGCGCGCAGGCCGGCGGGCCTATAGTGTTACGCCATGTCTGCCGGCGCGCCAGGTCCGCCCGCTGCGGTCACGTCAGTCCCCGGGGCGATAGCGCAGATGCAGGCCATCGCGGCGGCGACAGCGCCCGGCGATGGGCTGGCCTGCTTCAACCGCATGTACCTTCAGGTAACCCAGGAGGTGTACAGCAGGCTGGGCCAGGGATTTTTCGCTGATCCGGTCTTCATGACCGCGCTGGATGTGGCCTTCGCCGATCTCTACTTCGGCGCCGCCGCGGCCGGTCTGGCGGCGGTCCCGCTGGCCTGGCGCCCGCTGATCGAGCAGCGGGCCGCACCAGGGATCGAGCCCATCCAGTTCGCCTTGGCCGGCATGAACGCTCACATCAACCACGACCTGCCGGTGGCGGTCGTCAGCACCTGCGCTCAGCTGGCGACCTCCCCGGCCGCGGGTACCCATCTGGCCGACTACCAGAAGGTGGACCAGCTGCTGGACGCGGCCGAGCAGTCGGTCCGCCAGTCGTTCGAGTCCGCGCCCGAGCTCGCCGCCGATCACCACCTGCAGGCGGTCGGCAACCTCGTCGCCAGCTGGACCATCAACTCCGCACGCGACCTCGCCTGGAACAACTCCCTGCTGCTGTGGGAACTGCGCGATATCCCCACCGCGCGCGACCTGTTCCTGGACAGCCTGGCCGCCGCGACCGCGGCGGCCAGCCGCATGCTGCTCGTAGCCGTGTGACAGCCGACGTCCCTGCCACCCGCCGGCCCAGCGGATCTGCCGAATTGAGCACGTTGCCTTCGCGGATACCTATGCATTGAACGGGATGTCTAGTCGGAGACCTCCGTGGAGGATCCGACATCCTGCGGATTAGCGGCCTACCGTTACTGTTTGGCAGGACTTATGCTGCTCCATAGGTTTTGGCCTAATGGGTGGCTTGGTTTGGGTCCCTGTTCGCGCCTGATTCTTGTCGCGCGGGGATGGCCTGCCTGTACGCGCACTGCAGCTTCGGAGCCGGGCGCCTCGTCGGTGCGGCCTTGGGGGAGCCATGAATGTGTCACATCTGCGTCACCGTCCGCTGCGGCTTCTGGCCGGGCTAGCTGGTGTTTCATGCCTTGTTCTCGCGCTGGGCGCGGCCGCATCCCCGGCCTCGCCCGGGGCAATCACCAGCCTGCCGGGACAGCTGCTGAGCGTGAGCGCGGTGTCTGCTTCCGATGCATGGGCGGTCGGCAATGGCGGGACCGCAACGCTGACCCTGCACTGGAACGGGACGTCCTGGACCAAGGTGGCGAGTCCTAGCCCCGGTACGTTCGCCAGCCTCGCCGCCGTGGTCGCCGTCTCGGCCTCGGACGCGTGGGCTGTGGGGTCCTATCGGACCAGCAGCGGCGGGAACAAGACGCTGATCCTGCACTGGAACGGCACCAGCTGGACGCGCACGCCCAGCCCAAGCCCGGAAGTGATCGATGGCAGCTTCCTGACGGGGGTCAGCGCCGTGTCTGCCACCGACGCGTGGGCGGTGGGCTGGTATTACGGCACCGGCGGCGAGAACTCCAATACCCTGGTCCTGCACTGGAACGGCACCAGCTGGACGCGCATGCCCAGCCCCAACCCGGTCCATCTCGGCTTCAACGTGCTCAACAGCGCGAGCGCCCTATCAGCCTCTGCCGTGTGGGCGGCCGGAAGCATCGACACCGGGACACTGATCCTGCGATGGAACGGCACCAGCTGGGCGCACGTCCCCAGCCCCGGAAGAGCCGCCCCGGATGTCCTCAACGGGGTCAGCGCCGTGTCGGCCTCGGACGCGTGGGCGGCCGGAGCCACCGCGGCGGGAACGCTGCTGCTGCACTGGAACGGCACCAGCTGGGCGCACGTGCCCAGCCCCAACCCGGCGCAGGACGGCAACTTCAGCCTGCTCAACAGTGTGAGCGCCGTGTCAACTTCGGACGCGTGGGCGGCTGGAACTTACTCGACGACCAGCAGCGGGATGAAGTCCCTGGCGCTCCACTGGAACGGCGTCCACTGGACCCAGGTGGCCACCCCGAATCCTGGAGGCGCGACCGGCACCTCGCTCGCTGGCATCAGCGCAACATCTCCATACAACGCGTGGGCGGTTGGGGACACATCCCCCGACTCTGGCGCGAAGACCCTGATACTGCACTGGAACGGCCGCAGCTGGACACGATTTTGACCTGACCACTGCCGCAACACGCGACCAGCTGGGGGGCACGCCAGGGCCGCGGAAGTAGCCGTTCCGGGCTGACCACCCGCCGTCGCCGCCGTGATGCCACGCTAGAGGGCATGCGCTCACAGCGTTTCCACGCCGTCATTGCCGCCGGCCCTGGCGATAGCGCGGTTATCACGGTGCCGTTCGACCCGGATGAGGCGTGGGGCGCAAAGGCCAACCATCCCGTCGGCGGCACGATCGACGGCTGCCGGATCCGTGCCAGGCTCTTCCCAGCCGGCAGCAGATGGACGCTGACCCTGGCTGCGAACCGGCTGCGCGGCATAGGCGTGGCGGTAGGCGATGACGTGATCATTGAACTGGCCCCGGAAGGCCCGCAACGCGGCGATCTTGCCGATGACATCGCGGCAGCGCTCGAGGCCAACCCGGCCGCGGCCGCATTCTTCGACACGCTCGCTCAGTTCTACCGCAAGGCCTATCTCCGCTGGATCGAGGCGACCACTCGCCGGCCGGAACTCCGTGCGGCCCGCATCGCCGAGGTGACAGGCCTGCTCGCGGCGGGAATCAAGGAGCGGCCACGGTCATGAGGGCGGTGACGCCAGGCGTGCGGCCAGCGTCAGGTCGCAGAACAGGCCCAGCACCGCCCGCTCGGCGGGCATGCGGTCCAAGGCGCCAGCCAGGCGGTCAGCGTAAAACTCGGCCAGGACATCGTGTGCCGCCCTCAGCTCTTCGGACTTGGCATCCACGGAGGGACCCTAACTCGCCTTGCCGACAGAGGCAGGTCCACGTCGCTCAGGCCGCTGGGAGCGCAGCTTGCTGGGGTACCGGCTGGTTGCCACCAGGTGCGGATGCGCCCGACGATGACTCACATGGCAATGGTGTACCGCCGCCCGGTAGGTGTTATGCGGCAGAGCGTCAAGCCACAGCTGGCCAGCTGGGACCGGGCAGGGCATCCCAGCCAGGTGAAGCTGGCTCGCTTCCTGGCGCATGTAGACGCCATAGCCGGGCCGGTGCTGGCGACGGTGAGCGGCCGGGTGGTTGCCGAGCTGATCGTGGGGTTCAGCGATGGCGTTTCCCTGATTGATGGCGGCCATGACCTGGGCAACTACCTGTTCCCGGTCGCTCAGCGGCTAGGCCCGGGGCGGGTGGCGGCGATCTTCGGCCGCAAGATCTGCGGGCCGTCGTCCCTGGCGGTGGGACCCGCCGAGCCGGCCACGGCCGGGGCTGCCCCGCAGTTCTCGACCCGGATGAGTGGGTCTGCTGAGCGCCGGGAGTGGAAACAACAGCTCCACGACCGGCTTGCGGTGCGGGCGGCCACCGTTGATCCGGGTCCGGTCGGGCTGAACATCGCGCTGACCACCGGTCCGGGCCGCAACTGGGCCAGCCTGTGGAAGCCGCTCATCGATGCCTTCGGCCCCGTGCTGGGCGAAGACCCGGCCCGGCCGTTCCACCCGCACGATGACCGTATCGTCCGGCTCGGCCTGCACCACACCGTCAACCCCGGCCTCGCCCACGACGTGATCATCGACGCCTGGTGGACCCGGCTGTAGCTAACCCCGCCGCCTCTCGCCACGCATGCCCGAACGGGGCCGGTCCTGCCGGTGAGCGGGTGCATGCCCCGAGGTGGAACCCGCCCGGGGTGGAACCCACCCGGGGTGGGCGCGGGAAGGGCGCATCGGCCAAGGGGCCAATCTGCCCGTGCTACACGGTGAAACGCTAGCGCCAAGGTCGTGGACAGCACCCGGGGCCGGAACGTGGCCATGCAGCTACGTCGGCGTCCGACATTGGTCTTAGACCTGCATTGTCTTTGTGTCGGGGCCACGATGCTGGATGGCTCCGTCCTTCATCACGAAGGCAGCGTTCTCTAGCACTTGTATGTCCTGCAGCGGGTTGCCGTTCACGGCGATGATGTCGGCGAGGTGTCCCGGCGCGATACGGCCGACCCGGTCGTCCCAGCGGATCAGTTCGGCCGCATGGATGGTGGCAGACTGGATCGCGCTGAGCGGGCTCTGGCCGCAGCGGACTTGGTAGGCGAACTGGCGGGCGTTGAGGCCGTGCGGGTAGATGCCGCTGTCGGTACCGAACGCGATGCGGACGCCGGCGGCCAGGCACCTGGTGAATCCTTCTCGCTGCGCGAGGGTGGTCTGGTCGTTCTTGGCGAGCACGTCGGCACGCCAGCCCTGCTCGCGGCCGGTCTCCGCGATGTAGTCACCGTTGTAGACATCGGCGACCAGGAACGTCCCGGCGGTGGCCATCATCTGGATTGATTCATCGTCCATGAGCGAGCCGTGCTCGATAGAGCGCACGCCGCCGCGCACGGCGCGCTTGATGCCCTCGGCGCCGTGCGCATGGGCGGCGACGTCCGCGCCGGAAAGTGACGCTTCCTCGACGGCGGCCCGGATCTGGTCCTCGGTGAGCTCGGGGGCGCCGGGCACGCCTCCCGGTGCCATGACCGCGCCGGTAGCGATCAGCTTCACGAAGTCCGCACCGCCGTGCAGCACCCGGCGTACTGCCCGGCGTATGTCATCGACTGAGTCAGCCAC
Organism: uncultured Actinomycetes bacterium; assembly: GCA_963720645.1. Classification (GTDB taxonomy): domain Bacteria; phylum Actinomycetota; class Actinomycetes; order Streptosporangiales; family Streptosporangiaceae; genus RYN-230. The sequence goes on from CAVRFX010000009.1 coordinate 551,167, forward strand.
CCCAACCCGGAACTCGTACGGCACGACCGCATCGACGTCCGGGGCCAGGCCGGTAATGTCACCTCCCCCGCCGGAACACGTCACGTACGCTCCCGCGACCCGCATGCGCGGGCCAGCCACCCAGCCTTCGCCGATTGCATCGCGCAACGCGACATCGACGAAGGCGCGGAACGTGCCTGCATCACGCACCGTGGTGAAGCCAGCGAGCAGGGTATCCCGCGCGTTGCGCGCACCCGACAGCGCCTCCTGGGCACCGGTCCGCGCCAGCACTTCCGCGTACCCCTGGCCACTGTCGGTCTCGCCGACCAGGTGAGTGTGACAGTCGATCATCCCGGGCAGCACCGTCTGGCCCGGCAGGTCCACGAAAGCAGGACCTTCGGCCGGTGCATCGCCAGCGGCGACAACACCGGCGATTCGGCGGCCATCGATGACGACGGCGCGGTCCTGCAGCAGGTCCCCCGTCACCACATCGAGCAGCAGGTGCGGACGGATTACCGTTCGCATGGAAGTGGTCATCCTGCCACGATAAAAGGAGCGCTTGGAATTAACCTGGCCTCGGACCATGGCTTGCCGGCCGCTGCTTCGGCGTGCACCAGCCTGAGCCCAAGAACATGCTCGTAGAAGTACGCCAGCTCCCGCGAGCGGTCGGTCCGCGTGCCGCACCAGCCAAGCCCTGTGATCTCCATGCCTGTCAGTATCACCACCGCCCTCGCCATGGCCACCGCGCCGCCGTGGCGGCGGCCATCTCCTGTTCGTGGCTAACTCACTGGGCCAGCCCGTGCCGTGACCCGATACCTCATGCGGCGACGCCCTCGATCACGCCGTAGGGGAAGGCAACCGGCTGAATTCTGCTGAGCTTCAGCCCCGCGGATCCGAGGAGTTTGCCGTACTCCTCGTTGGTGCGTTCTTGGCCGCCGGTGATCACGAGCATGTTGATGTCGCTCAGGAGGGTTGGCACGGCGTCGCTGCCGTCCTCGGGGATCAGCCGCTCGATAATCAGCACCCTGCCTGCCCGGGCCATCGATCGGCGGCAGTTGCGCAGGATCCTGGCCGCTCGCGTGTCGTCCCAGTCGTGCAAGACGTTGGCCAGCACGTAGCAGTCCCCGCGTTCCGGAACCTGCTCGAAGAAGTTCCCCGCCAGTACCTCGCTGCGATCCGCGATGTCTCTCGCGGCGAGCTCATCGGTGGCGCGTATGGCCACGGCCGGAGACTCGAGCAGCACTCCGTGCAGGTGGCCGTGCTTGCGCAGGATCGCGGCCAGCAAGGTTCCCTGGCCCCCGCCGACATCGATGACGGTGCGCATGTCCGAGAAGTCGCAGGCGTCGGCGACGGCCGGGGCGAATGCCGCGGTCCGCTCGGACATCGCAGCGTCGAAGGTGGCTGCGTTCTCTGGGTGCTCCGCGAGGAAATCAAAGATGCCCATTCCGTAGACAGCGTCAAAGCCCGGCCTGCCCGTCTTGACGGTGTCGAGGATGCGCGCGAACGGCCGGACGCCGCCGAGCGCGTCCAGGAAGGTTGCCCATGACCGCATCCCTGCGGGCACGTCGGAACGCAGGCGGTTGCCGAGCATCGTCAGGCTGAAGCATCGGGGAGACCGTTCGTCGAACACGCCCAGCGCGGCGAGCAGGCGCAGAACCCGGTAGAGCGACGGTTCGTGGGTGCGGGTAACCCTGGCCAGCTCCTCCGTGCTCGCGGGGCCCTCGGCGAGCAGGTCGGCGATCCCTAGCTCCGCCGCGGCATAAACCGCGCGTGAGATGTGAATCCCCCACATCAGTCGCAGCAGCTTCGCCGCGTCTGCGCCCTCCGATTCGGTTGCCTGGGGGCCGATTGAGTGCCCCACGGCGCCCCGGGACTGGGCGCTGGGATGGATCGTGCTCATGGCCGCCTCCTGGCTGCCACGCTGGGCCGCCTGATCCTGTTCGACAAGCGTGACACGGGGCTGTCGGACCGGGCGCCGGCCTATTCTCCGCTGGAAGAGCGGATGGACGATGTGCGAGCCGTGATGCACGCGGCCGGCTCAGGCGAGGCGGCGCTATTCGGTTATTCAGAGGGTGCGCCGATGAGCATCCTGTTCGCGGCCACGTATCCGGAGCGGGTCAGCTCCCTGATCCTCGGGGCGGCGACCGCCCGCTATCGCTGGGCACCCGATTATCCGTGCGGACGAGGGTCAGATGCGATGCTCGATTCCCTCGAGAGCATCTCCGCACACCGGTGGGGACAAGGCGCGACCATCGACTGGTTCCTTCCGAGCCGCGCGGACTCACCAGGTGCGCGGCGCATGTTCGCGCGCTTCGAGCGGATGGCGGTCAGCCCCAGCGCGTTTCTGCGGATCATCCAGATGGTCCGCGACATCGATGTCCGCGCGGTGCTGCCAGCGATTCACGTGCCGACTCTCGTGATACAGCGCCTGAACGACATCATGACCCCGCCCTGCCACGGGCGGTATCTCGCATCCCACATAGCCGGCGCCCGCTACTTCGAGCAGCCCGGGGACCACGCCCTGCGATTCGCCGGCAGCGGGGACATCGACAGGCTCTTCGGCGAGATCCAGAACTTCCTCACTGGTGCATCGGATCGCCGCGATCCGGACCGCGTGCTCGCCACGATCCTGCTCGCCGAGGTGGCGGACGGCGCCACGCACGCAGATCAGGCCAGCGACCGTCCGCAGGCTGGCCACCTGGATGCCCGGAGTGCCGCGATCAGCCAGCGAGTGCGCTCACACCGCGGACGGCTGCGTGAGAGCACCGCACGGAGCATCCTCGCCACCTTCGACGCGCCCGGGGAAGCAATCCGGTCCGCAGCAGCCATCCGCGATGACGCTTCAGCACACGGAATCCAGCTACGCGCCGGGATTCACACCGGGGAAGTGGACGTGGTCAGTGACGAGATCAGGGGCATCTCCGTTGACATCGTCCGCCGTGTTACCGCCTGTGCGCAGCCTGCCGAGATCCTCGTATCCCGAACCGTCAAAGACCTGGTCGTTGGTTCCGGGGTCTCGTTCACCGGCCGCGGCTCGCACGAACTGAGCGGGACCGCTGACCGGTGGCCCGTCTTCGCGGTTACCGGCCTGCAATCCGATGACCGGCAGTAGACCCACGGGTCGCCGGTGCCGCAACCGGATCCGGCGGGCCGCGCCCGCATCCCCGGGCCGGTCTTCCGCGGGCCGCCGCGCCCGTTCCCCGGCTGCGCCCGTTCCCGGCCGCATCCGGGATGGGGCCGGCCGCTACGATGGGCCTGGCGCCGCACGACTGATGGCTGGAGGCGGTGATTGTGCAGGTCCCCCGTGACTGAGCCGCCCGCGGCGGCCAGATCGGGGACCGCCACGGCCAGGCGGGATGTGCTGCTGGCCACCAAACTGCATGTGCCTGGGCCGCGGCCGGGCCTGGTGCCCAGGCCGCGTCTGGCGCAGCGGCTCGATGAGGGGCTGGCGCAGGGGCTGGTTCTGGTCTGCGCACCGGCCGGGTACGGCAAGACCGTCCTGCTGGCCGACTGGGCCCGGCAGGGTGGCCGCCCCGCCGGGTGGCTCGCGCTGGACGCGGCCGACAACGACCCGGCCCGGTTCTGGCGGCACGTGGTAGCCGCGCTGGACCGGGCGCACCCGGGAATCGAGGAGCGGATGGGCCCGCTGCTCGGCCCGCCAGTGCCGCCCACGTTTGAGCCGCTGGTGACGGCGCTGATCAATGAGCTGGCCGCCCAGCCGGGTGACGGCACGGTGCGGCTGATCCTGGATGACTACCACCTGATTGACTCCCGGCCGGTGCACGCCTCGGTCGGGTTCTTGCTGGAGCACCGGCCGCCTGGGCTGGGCGTAGTGCTGGGCAGCCGCATCGATCCGGCGCTCGCGCTGGCGCGGCTGCGGGCCCGCGGGCAGCTGGCCGAGCTGCGCGCCAGCGAGCTGCGGTTCACCCAGGACGAAGCGGCGGCGCTGCTGCAGCAGATAGCGCCCGTGCCCGCCGCCCTGCCGGATGCGGATGTGGCGGCGCTGGCGGCCCGCACCGAGGGTTGGGCCGCGGGGCTGCAGCTGGCCGGGCTGTCGCTGCGCGGCCAGGCTGATGTCGCCGGGTTCGTGGCGGCGTTCACCGGCAGCCACCGCTACGTGCTGGACTACCTGGCCGAGGAGGTGCTGGAGCGCCAGCCCGGGCAGGTGCGCACGTTCCTGGCCGAGACCTCGGTGCTGGACCGGCTGTCCGGCCCGCTCTGCGACGCGGTCACCGGCCGTACGGGGAGCCAGGCGCTGCTGGAGCAGGTGGAGCACGACGGCCTGTTCCTGATGCCGCTGGATGAGGTGCGCGGCTGGTGGCGCTACCACCACCTGTTCGCCGACCTGCTCCGCGCCCGCCTGCAGGCCGGGCAGCCCGGCCAGGTGGCCCAGCTGCACCGCCGCGCCGCGGCCTGGTACACCGAGCACGGCCAGGCCGATGACGCACTAGGGCATGCCGTGGCCGCCGGGGAGATGGTCTGGGCCGCGCGGCTGATCGAGCAGCACTTCGACACGGTTTACATGGCGCGCGGCGAGGGGGCGACGATCCAGCGGTGGCTGTCGGCGCTGCCGGATGACCTGGCCCGGTCCCGTCCCCGGCTGCTGCTGGCCCAGGGGCTGCTGGCCGCCAACCGCGGTGACGTGGAAATCGTGGAGCGCTCGGTCGATGCGGCCGGGCACGCGCCCGCGGGCGGGGCCGATGAGCCGTTCGAGCCTACTGCTGGCCGGGCCGCCAGCCTGCTGGTGAATGTCGCCGCGCTGAACGCGCTGTGCCGCAGCTACGCCGCCTATCTCCGCGGTGACGCCGAGAGGATGGCCGGGTGTGCGTCACAGGCACTCGCCGTGCTCGGCGAAGGCGAGTCGATGCTGGAGTTGGTCATCCGGTGGAATCTGGCCCTGGCCGAGTGGCTCCGGGGGCGGCTCGCGGAGGCGGAGCATGCGTTCGTGGCCGGGATCACCGGATGGCGGGCGGCCGGCCAGCCAGCCTTGACGGCATACGGCGGCTATCAGCTCGGCCAGGTTCAGCGGGCCCAGGGCCGCCTGGACGCGGCCGGCTGGACCTACCAGCAGGTTCTGGAATTCACCGCGGTGCCCGGCCAGGCGCCGCTGGCAGCCGCCGGCCCCGCGTACGTTGGCCTGGCCGAGGTGGCGTACCAGCGGAACGAGCTGGACGTGGCGCTGCGCCAGGTCAGCGAGGGCGTCGCGCTGTGCCGCCAGTTCGCTTACACCCCGCCGCTGGCGGCGGGGCTGGTCACGCTGGCGTGGCTCCGGCAGGCGGCCGGTGATCCGGCCGGCGGCCAGGAAGCGATGACCGGCGCCGGGCAGGCCGAGCCGGGCCCGGCAGGCTTGCTCAATCCCGTCCCAGCACAGCGTGCGCGGCTGCTGCTGGCCCAGGGTGACCTGGCCGCCGCCGCCCGCTGGACGCAGGAGATCGGCCTCGAACCGGACGACGATCCCGTCTACCCTCGCGAGCCGGGGTATCTGGTGCTGGCCCGGGTGCTGATCGCCCAGAGCCGGCCCGGCCCGGCGCTCGCGCTGCTGGACCGGCTGCACGCGGCGGCCGCCGCCCAGGGCCGGGCCGGCAGCGTCATCGAAGCCGGCGCGCTGCGGGCACTGGCGCTGGCCGCCCTCGGCGAGGACACCGCCGCGGTGGCCGCCCTGGCCGAGACGCTCACGCTGGCCTGCCCGCAAGGCTACGTACGGGTCTTCGCCGACGAAGGCCCGCCCATGGCCGCGCTGCTCGCCCGGCTGATCGCCGCCCAGCGATCCGGCCCGGCCGCCGCCGGGATCCCGCTCGGCTACCTGGCCCGGATCCTGCGGGCGCTCAGCTCCGAGCATTCCAGCCCGGAGCGTTCCAGCGCGGAGCATTCCGGGCCGGGCACCGGGCCAGCCACGGCTGCTGCACCCGGCATCGTCGAGCCGCTGACGGGCCGCGAGCTGGAGGTGCTGGCCCTGCTGGCCACAGGCCGGTCCAACCAGGCCATCGCCGGAGAGCTCGTGGTCACCATCGACACCGTCAAGAAGCACGTCAGCCACATCATGGACAAGCTCGGCGCGGCCAACCGCACCGAGGCCGTCACCCGGGCGCGAGAACTGGGCCTGATCCCCTGACCGGCCTGCCCGTAGCTCATCCCCGCAGCACTTTCGTGCCACCGGCCTGCGCGGATGATTCCACCGGGCAAGTCCACTATCGGGTGACGCCCGCGGCGTCAGCATCTCCTACCGTCCTGGCATGAACCCATGACCCGCACCTCGCGGGGCGGCCGTGAAGGGCCCGGGTTCGGAGACTGATGGTCAGGCTGCCCCTGACCTCTGTGCCAAGAAGCTAAGGAGAATGTGATGTCCGCTGCGGAACGGGATGCCGCGCGCCCGGCCCGGGCTGGCGGCGCGCCCGCCGACGGCCACCGCACGCTTGGCCTGGCGTTGGTGGTTATCGCCACTGCGCAGTTGATGGTGGTGCTGGATGCGACGATCGTGAATGTTGCGCTCCCCCACGTCCAGCAGGCCCTCGGGTTTTCTGGTACCGGCCTGGAGTGGGTGGTCAACGCTTACGCGCTGACGTTCGGCGGGCTGCTGCTGCTGGGCGGCCGGGCCGGGGACATCCTGGGCCGGCGGCGGGTGTTCATCGCCGGGATCATCTTGTTCTCGGTGGCGTCGCTGCTGGGCGGGTTCGCCACTACCCAGGCGTGGCTGCTGGCCGCCCGCGCCGCGCAGGGGGTCGGCGGCGCGATCATCGCCCCGACCGCGCTGTCGCTGGTCACCACCACGTTCCCCGAGGGGCCGCCGCGCAACCGGGCGATGGGGGTGTACGCCGCGATGAGCATCGGCGGCGCCGCGGTCGGCCTGATCGCCGGCGGGCTGCTGACCACCTACCTGTCCTGGCGCTGGGTGCTGTTCGTCAACGTCCCGATCGGGGCCGTGGTCGCCATCCTCGCACCGCGGGCGTTCCCCGAGTCGGAGCGGCGGCCGGGCCGGTTCGACCTGCCCGGCGCGATCACCTCCACGCTGGGCCTGGCCGCCCTGGTCTACGGCCTGACCAGCGCGGCGACCAGCGCGAACGGTGTCTCGCACTGGGGTGACACCAAAGTCATCGTCTCGCTCACCGCCGCGGTGGTGCTGCTGGCGGCGTTCATCGTGATCGAGGCGCGCAGCCCGCACGCGCTGATGCCGCTGCGGATCTTCCGCAACCGCAACCGCTCGGGAGCCAACCTGATCATGCTGTGCATCGGCACCGCGATGTTCGGGATGTTCTTCTTCCTGACCATCTTCGTGCAGACCGTCTGGGGCTACAGCGCGCTGAAGTCCGGCATCGCCTTCTTGCCGATGGTCGCCACCATCATGGTGATGGCCGGGGCCAGCGCCCAGCTGGTCCCCCGGATCGGCGCCCGGCCGCTGCTGATCACCGGATCAGTGATCGGCGCGGGCGGCATGTTCTGGCTGTCGCGCATCAGCGAGCACAGCACTTACACCGGCGGGCTGCTCGGCCCCCTGATCGTCACCGCGGCCGGGCTGGGCATGCTGTTCATGCCCGTCACCCTGATCGCCTTGTCCAAGGTCCCGGACCGGGACGCGGGCCTGGCGGCCAGCCTGCCCAACGTCGGCCAGCAAGTCGGCGGCTCCATCGGGCTGGCCCTGCTCGGCACCGTCGCCTGGACCGTCGTCGCCAACACCGCCCGCCACTCCGCCCAGGCCGCCAAGGCCGCCGCCGCGGCCGCGGCCAAGGCCGGCCACCCCGTCCACGCCACCACGGCCGGGGCCAAGGCCGCCACCCTGGCCATCTACCACCACGCACTGGCGGTCGGGTTCTCCCGCGGGTTCGAAGTCTCCGCCGCGATCATGGTGATCGCCCTGATCGTGGTGATCGCGGCCATCCGCGTCAAGCGCGCCGACCTGGCCGGCGCCCAAACCCAGCTGGCCAGCCCAGCCGGCGCTGAGCCGGTGACGGAGCCAGTCCATTCATAGCCGGTCGCAGGCGAAAGGTTCGAACGGCCCGCGCCAGCTCCAGGAATCCCGGCCGCGCGTAGTAACGGAGAAACAGAATGAGTATCCGCCCGACCGCCGTCATCGCCGCGGCCGCCTCGCTGGCCGCCACTCTCATGGCCGGCCCGCCGGCCAGTGCATCCCGCCAGCAGCCGGCCAGGCACTGGTCAGCGAGCTGGACATCAGCAATGCAGCAGCCCGTCGCCAGTAGCCCGGACATGGGAGAGAACTGGTCCATGGAAGGTTCTCCGGCCAGACCGTCCGCCAGGAACTGCGCGTCAGCGGCGGCGGTGACCAGATCCGGATCCGCCTGTCCAACCGGTACGGGACCAGGCCGCTGCGCATCGCCGGGGCCACCATTGCCGAGTCCGCTGGCGGCGCGGCCACCGAGCCGGGCACGATGCGTTCCCTGACCTTCCGCGGCAGCCGCTCCGTCACCATCCCGGCCCGCCAGGTCACCGGTTCCGACGCCACCGGCCTGCACGTCACGCCGCTGGAATCACTGACCGTCACGCTCTGCTTCGCCGCCCCCACCGGCCCCGCGACCTTCCACGAAGACGGCCTGACCACCACCTACCGGGCCACCGGTGACCACGCCCGCGACAGCGGAGCCGCAGCCACCATCGACCTCGAGGACCTGCGACACCCCGGAGGCCGGGCAGCGGCTGGCCGTGAGCTCACCGTGCGGCCTGCCCCCTAGTCAGGTGGCCGCGGCCGTCCCTGGCCAGCCTGGTGATCGCCTCGTCGGTCCAGGCCAGGCTGGCCTGGTGCACGGCGAGGCCGTGCTCGACGGCCAGCCGGGCAGCTGGGTTCCCACCGAGGTCCGGGTCTACGCTGAGCTTGCTCCAGCGTGGCCACGAACCCGGCCAGCGCGGTGCGCAGGCTGGCCAGGAACCCGAGCACCTCGTCCTCCCGCAGCACGTCCGCCATCATCACGAAGCGCAGCAGGTGCATGCCGAGGTCCTGGGCGACGGTCTCCGGCGTGACGGGCTCGCGGACCCAGCCGAGATGGGCCTGCCGCCCGTCCGCGGTGAGGCGGTAGACCCGCCGCAGCCGCCCGCCGCGGCCGGCCGGAGCGCTTCCGAGCGGAGCAGGCCGCGCCGCTCCAGCCGTTTCAGCGCCGGGTAGAGCGCGCCAGAACTCGGCTGGTACACGCCCATCGGGCTGGTCGCGAACCGGCGCTTGAGGTCGTAGCCGGTGGACGGCTGGATGAAGATCATGCCGAGCAGCACGTGCTCGAAGCGGGTGAGCCGTGATCGAGGCATGAACGCGGCACCCCGCTCAGTCCGGCCGGCGGCCTCGCCGCCGGCCTTACATTAGATCGAATCGACCTATAGCCTATGCGCCGTGGACTCCAGGCGGCTGCGCTCGGTCGCGATGATCGCGGTATTCGACATCGCCGGGCCGCTGGTGGCCTACAGCGTGCTCCGCTCGGCCGGGTTCAGCCCGGTGACCGCGCTCGTGCTGAGCGGCGTGTTCCCGGCCGCCGGGGTCATCGATCGGCATCGCCGCGCACCGGCGGGTCGACGCCCTCGGCATCCTGGTGCTGGCCGGCATCGCGGTGGGCGCGGTGCTCGGGCTGGTCAGCCACAACACGCGGCTGGTGCTGGACGAGGGGTCGGTGCCCACCGCGGTGTTCGGCCTGATCTGCCTGGGCTCGCTGGCCACGCCGAAGCCGCTGATGTACCGGCTGGCCCTGGAGTTCATCGGCCCGGACACCCGGCAAGGGCCGCGAGTTCACGGATCTGTGGCAGTACCCGGAGTTCCGGCACGTGTTCCGGGTCATCACCGTGGTCTGGGGCATCGGCTATGTCGCCGAGGCCGTGGCCCGGGTCGTCATCGTGCAGAACACCTCGACCGGCACCGCTCTGGCCAGCTCCAAGGTGCTGCCGTACGCGGTGGCCGGGGTGCTGACCGCCTGGACGGTCGGCTACGGCCGCTACCACAAGCGAAAGGGTGAGCGCCTGGCCGCTGCGGCCGCCGCCCGGGCCGAAGCCCAGGAGGCGCCCCCCGGGGGCGTGCGTACCGAACCCCCGCACCCGGAACGGCCGTAAGCCTTGCCCCGCAGCGGCGCCTGCTGAGGCGCCTGTCAGTGATGCACGGCAGCGAGCAGCGCGGCGTAGCCGCGGACCAGCGCGGCGCGGACCAGCGGAAGCAACGGGCTGTCGGACAGGCAGCCTTCGCTGACCCACCGGTCGGACAGGCCCATGGCGCGGACCCGGTGCACCGCCGCCGGCCTGACCTCGTCCTCCGGCTCACCGAAGAGATAGCAATAAAGGCGGGTCAGCGACTCCACCAGGTCGTTGGCGGTGACTCCCGGCGCCGTGGAGTACTGAACCTCCCGGTGCACCCGCCACCAGTCAACCTCGAGTTCGGCGGCCTTAGCCGGGCTGGCCGGCTCGCCGTGGCTGAGATGGACCAGGGCGTAAAACCGCCGCATGCAGGCCCGTGCGGCGTCGGGATCGTTGTCTGGGAGCGGCGCCCATAGCTGGATGGCGCGCTGCGCCAGCCAGGCGGCGTGCAGGGTCCGGTACCAGTCCATGCCGAAGCCCATCCTGATCAGCCCGATGAAAGCCACCATCGTCTGATGCCAGTTGCGCTGGTAGTACCCGACCCAGGCGCGGTATTCAAGGTCAGCGACGCGGGCCGGGTCAAACGACCGGAGCCGGCCGGGCCGCCCGGCCTCCGCAGGCCCCGGTCCTGCGGACTGCCCTCTGCGGGCGTGATACCGGCGCGCGAGGACGGCCCCGCAGCCGTGCTGCTGGAGCCGTCCGGCCAGCCGCGCCGCAGTAGTTTTCATGCGAGCGGTCACCGTCTTTATGCCCATACCCCCCTTCCGTCTCCGCTGATGATGATCGGCACCCGCAGGATGCTTCCCGCAGGATAAGTCCCGGGACAGGTACCGCAGCCGCGCTGCCCGCGCGTCCCAGGAGTAGATGACCGCCGTCCCGGCGATGACGTCGTGCAGGGCCCGGCGCCGGCCGCCCAGCAGGATGCCGGCGAACCCCAGGCCCAGGAACAGGAAGCTCAACGGGAGCGCCAGCGTGCGCACGACCGCCCGGCGCCCGCTTACGCCGGTGCCATCGGCTTGCACGACCCGCACGCCGAACAGCGCCATGCCGGCCGTCCTGCCGCTCGCGGCCCAGGAATAGGCGAAGTAGATGAACCCCCAGACCACATAGGCGATGACCACCCAGATGTCGCCCCTGTTCCAGGCGATGTCCTTGCCGGTCAGCACCCTCGCCGCGAACGAGATGGCGGCGAGGGCGAGCATGAACACGCCGAGACTGACCCCCACGTCCACAGCGAAAGCGGTAAAACGCGACGCGAAACCCGCGTACTTCCCTTGCAGGCTCTCCCGGATGACGGCCGGGGCCCCAGAGGGCGGGGTATCGCCCACGCGTGCAGTCATGGCCCTGCCCCGGCCCGCAGCCCGTCAGGCGGCCCGGACGGGCCGGTGTAGGGGCGGCGGCGAAGCCGCGCTATCCAGCGGGCGATGAACTCGTCCAGCCCAACGGCCTGGCTGCGGACCACGTCGAGAGCATCGCTCGCGACCCCGCTGGTGGAGCTGGCGATGATGGCACCGAGGTCGGTCTGCTCGACCAGCGCCTCGACATCGAGGCGCTCGACAATGTCATTCACGTCCACCCGGTCCAGCACGGCGTTCACATCAACCCGGTCCAGCACGGCGTTCAGATCGACCTCGTCCAGCAGCGCATTCACATCCAGCGCGGAAACCACCAGCTCGACCGCACGCTCCGCGACGACCTGGGCCAGCGCCTCCACGCTCGGCCCGAGCCGGCCGTTCACCGGGCGCCGTCGCCCATACAGGTCCACGAGATAAGTATCGCTACGCTATCTGGGCCTGGACCACCCCTTGAGGGTGAGCCGCCAGATCCGGGTCAAGGCCCGACCCCAGATGTTTCTCCGTCGGCTGCTACCGCCCGGACGTCAGTCTGCCTTCTCGATCGTGACCCGGCTGCCTTCCGGCTTTACCTCGCTGACCGGCACACTGACCTCGAGGATTCCCTTCTCGTAACGGGCGGTGACGTCCGCGAGGGGCACCTTGGCCGGAAGCCTGACCGACCGAGTGACTGAGCCGTAACGGAATTCTGACCGATACGGGTCCTTGTCTTCCTGGCGGCGCTCGGCATGTATCGTCACGACCCTGCCGTTGAAAGTGACCTCGATATCCGTCTCCGGGTCCAGGCCGGGAAGCTCGGCCCGGATCACGTAGTGGTTGTCCCGGATCACTTCCTCGATCCGGAACGTCTGGGCCGCCGTAAACGGCAGCGGGGCCGTCCATGGCGACTCCAGCCAATCGGCCAGGTCCGGGAACATGGCCTGGAACACGGCCGGTGCCTGGGGACGCCGCAATTTGGCCATGACATCATTCCCCTTCTCAGACCGGCCAGGTCTTCCCATCAGAAGCCCAGAGCCTGCAAGCGGCCCAGAGGACGGAATACCCCCGGGCCCGGGACCTTAGGCCCTGGGAACCTTCCCCGCAGCACAATTACGCGGGCGCCGGGTGCGTGGCGTGGAGGGCGTGCCGCAGCAGGAACCCGCCGATGATCTCGAAGATGCCCATGATGATGAACCAGATCCCGAGCAGGACGGCCAGGACGTTCAGCGAGGACGCCGGGGCGGACGCGACGACGATCCCGGCGATGAGGCTCACCACGCCGAAGATGATCCACCAGGCCCGGCCCTCGCGGGCACCGCCGGAGATCCCCCCGATCAGCGCGGCCAGCCCCTGCACGATCCAGGTGATGCCGATGATCAGGCCGATGAGCGACCTGGTCAGGTGAAGATGGCGGATCAGGACCACGCCGATCACGATGAACAGCAAGCCGGCGATGCCGAGCCAGACCCGGTGCTGCTCCTGGCTGTCGAACACCCGGATCAGGTGGAAGATCCCGGAGAAGATCATGAGGATGCCGAGCAGCACCGCGAGGACGTTCAGGGAGCCCGTCGGATGGAAGCTCACGATGATGCCGAGGATCAGGGTCAGGGCGCCGAGGAACAGCGTCGCCTGCCATGTTCCTGCCATTACCCCAGGCGGCGGGGGCGGCGGCGTGCCATATCCATCGGAAACCACTGACGACTCGTCGGAAACCATTGACACTCCCTAGGTGGCTTCTTCGTGGCTGGCAGGCGGCTGGTGTGAGCGAAACTGGCCTGGGCCTCCTCATTGACCGATGCTCGGCGCGATAGGCCATAGCCGTCGTCACCCGTTATGGGTGATAGCGTGCATCCGGCAGTCCGGCTGCTTGTGCTTCGTGCTTCCCGGCGAATAGTCCCGCAAATTTATCGCGGTCATGAAATGCCGGATCGTGCCGCATGGGTGCCGCCAGCGGTCCGCGCGAAGGTGAGCGCCAGGCGGCGGAGCCGTGCCCAGTCCAGCCGCGGCTGCGGCGCGGGGACGCCGGGCCGGTCGCGCGGCACCCGTACCCGCAGCACCAGCGGGCGGATCGTGCAGCGCACCGGGGTGGGCATCAGCACCGATTCACCGTCGATCCCGACCGGGATCTGCGGCTGGCCGGAGTCGATGATGACCTCGCGGGTAGTGAGCGCGGTGAGTTCGCGTGAGCGTGCCGCCCTGTTCAGCAGGCCGGCCGCCTGGGCGGCGTTCTGCACCTTCACGCCGATGACGCCGAGCACGCCCTGGTCGAGCCGCGCGCGCCGGCCCAGGCCGGCGATGTCGCCGCCCTCATACGGGTTGTTGCTGACCAGCACCGCCTGCGGCCCGTCGAGGATCACCTTCCCGCCGACCCGCACCACCAGGTGCGCTCCCTGGTGCCCGCCCAGCATGTCCGGGAGCATCTGCAAGACCGTTCCGGCCTTGTCGTCACGGTAGGCGGGACTCTGCACGACCTCGGCGTAGACGCCGAACGACGCGTTGTTGACGAACGTGCGGTCCCCGATCAGGCCCAGGTCGATGCGCAGCTCGACGCCGTCGCTGAGCCCATCCAGGCAGGTCGCGGGGTCGTCGCGGTCCAGCCCGAGATCGAGGGCAAAGTGGTTACGGGTACCTGCGGAGATGACCATCATCGGGATGCCCCGCGCGGCGGCGATCCCCGCGACGAGCGCCTGGGTTCCGTCACCACCTGCCACCCCGAGCAGATCGGCCCCGCGGTCCGCCGCCTGCCGCGCCAGCGCGGCCACGTTGACGAACCCGGGGCCCTCCAGCAGGGCCACCTCGGCACCGAGCGCGGTGGCCTTGTCCTTGAGCCCGAACTTCCCGACCTTGCCGCCACCCGACCTCGGGTTCATGATCACAAACGGCTGCTGCTGCTGGGCCGCCGCATATTCGGGCGGACCCGCGGGCGCGTGGCCGCTGCTGAGGGCTGCGCGCCCGGCGGCCGCGGCGGCGGCCGCGAGCACGAACGCCAGCACCACTTCCCAGAGCAGCGCGGCCATGACATACACCACGATGATGAATACCGGCGCCGCGACCAGGACCACGCAGGCCAGCCAGCGCACGATGCCGCGGTTGGCGAGGAACCACCAGGCCGCCGCGCAGCCGACCGCCAGGCCCGCCAAGCCCAGGAGCAGCGCGGTAATGCTTTTCAGCCCTCCGGGCAGCAGCAGCACCACCACAGCGGCGATGGCCGCCGCGAACGCGAGCCTGGCCAGCCAACGCTGGCGGCGGGTGGGAGGCGCTGACTGGTCACCCGTCCCATGCAGCCCGCCTGCGCCGCCCGTTTCAGGCGGCGGACCGCCGGCCCGCGCGGCCACCTCATCGGCCTCGCCCATGCCTGCCTCCCGCTGACTCCCCCGGCGACATCACTCAGAAACCCGGCTCTCATGGCGAGTCAAGCCGGTCTAACGGCGGAGCGGGTCACCCGGGCTGAGTGAAAGGCCACACCGCCGCGGTAACGACGCGTAGCTGCATGCCCGCCCGGCACCCAGACCTGGCGGGAGGCTCCCGGGGTTTCGGCCCGTCACAGGTCAAACATCACTTTGAAGTCGTTCTGCATGCTCACGACCGTCCAGCCGCGTTCCCTGGCCTTGGCCAGGGCCTTCTCCGCACCCGCGTCGTAGGCGAATTCCCGCCCGGCGTCGTCGTGGCGGATCAGCAGGCCGAACCGGGCCGTCCGCAGCATCGCGGCGTCGCCGTCGGCGTTCCCGCCTGCCAGCAGCGGCTGGCGCCCGGTGCGGGCCCAGAGGTGCGCGGGCTTGCCCGGGCCGTCGCCGATCGGCTGCTCGACGGCTTTCGTGCGGTACAGCTTGCCATGGCGGTACTCCAGGGTGGCTCCCGAGCCGATCACGTGCTGCCGGGAGATGCCATACATCTTCTCGGCCGCCACCCGGGCGAAGTCCCGGCTGCCCGGCGAGCAGATGTAGACCTCGAACTCCCTGGCCCTGAGCAGGGCGATCAGCTCGCGCATCGGAGGATAGGCGAGCCTGGTGTAAGGAACGCCGAATGACGGATGCCGCGCGGTATCGAAGAACCCCCGCGCGGCCCGGTCGAACGCCTCGACGGTAATGCCCGCGTACGCCTCCGCCACGCCCCTGGTCAGCCCCGGCACCTGATCCAGGAGCCCGGCAAGCCATTCCTTGTCACCTTCGGCAACGGCCTTCCACGGCTGCTCCCTTGCCTTACCAGGATGGGCCCGAGCGATCTCCTGCCACCGCCGCAACAGGAAGTCGGCCTGCGCAGACATCGGCTTCTCACACCACAGCGTTCCATCGTGATCGAACGCCGCGACACGCTCCGGCACCGGGACGAACAACTCCCCCGGCTCAGTCACCGACCGGATGAACTCCAGGATCCGGGCCTTCGCCGGCCCGTCGGTCCAGCCCGGCAGTTGATCAGCCATCCCCGGCCTCCTCCCGTCGGCTCGCTGGGATCGGCCTCCCTGAATAGATACCTGTTTTCCTAGTAGCCGACGTTGGCCAATAACTTGGTAGGGTCCAAGGTCCTTGCAGATCATCGGACCATGCATGCCCGGACCGCCATAGGGACCGTGCCTGGCATCAAGGAAGCACCGGCCCGGGCACATCGCGGCACTCCCGGACCTGACGGGCGACGAACGTCCTGGCCCGTGAGGACAGCCGACTCTGTGCGATCTCTCAGCCGCCTTGTTGACTGAATGGTGGGTGACTCTGACCGTGGCCTGGCTCGCCGAAGCCTGGCTACGACCGAAGTAAGGATGTGATCACCGGTGGCGATGGAAACCCCCGTCCACGCGGTGACGGATACCACGCGGATGGCAGATGAGCCGGCAAACCCTGAGGGCGCTGAGACAGCTGGAGCGGTGGATCTGCTCCTGCCCTTTGCTGCCCTGAATGCTCTGCGCAAGCTCCGGCCGGATACCAGCCTGGCTCGGTACGCGGCCCGGCTGGCCAGCCGTCCGGGCACCGTGCTCCGGCGGGCCGGCCAGCTGGCCGCGGACCTGGCCGGCATCGCGGCGGGCAGGTCGGCGATCGCCCCGCAGCCTCGCGACCGCCGGTTCTCAGATCCCGCGTGGAATGAGAACCCGCTGCTCAAGCGGACCGTTCAGGCGTACCTGGCCACCGGGAGGTCCGCTGAAGGGCTACTCGCTGATGCCGGGCTGGGCTGGCGGGATAACGAGCGCCTGAAGTGGGTGCTGACCAATCTCATCGCCGCAGCCGCGCCGAGTAACTACCCGCAGATCAGCCCGGTCGCATGGAAGGCCTTCATCGACACCGGCGGCCTGAGCACCGTGCGGGGCGTCCGCGCCCTGGTCTCGGACATGTCCTCCCCCCCGTTCATCCCGGCGATGGTGGCGCCCGATGCGTTCAAGATCGGCAAGGACCTCGCCGTGACGCCAGGAACGGTGGTAGCCCGCACCGAGGTCTTCGAACTCATCCAGTACCGGCCGACCACGGAAATCGTCCACGAGTTCCCGCTGCTCATGGTCCCGCCGATGATCAACAAGTATTACATTACCGACCTCGCACCCGGCCGCAGCATGCTTGAGTTCTTCGTCGCGCAGGGATATCAGGTCTTCGCAATCTCCTGGCGCAACCCCGGCAGGCGGCACAGCCACTGGGACCTGAACACCTACGGCGCGGCCGTCGCGGAGTCGCTCAGCGTGGCCCGCGAAATCACCAGCGCACCCAAGATCAACCTCATGGGGCTGTGCGCCGGCGGCATCGTCTCCGCGATGCTCTGCGCGCAGCTGAGCGCGACCGGGCACCTCGACCAGGTGGCCAGCCTGTTCCTGGGCGTGACTCTGGTGGATGAGTCCCAGGCGGGCACGGTGGTCGCGCTGATGGATCCGGGTGTCGCCGCAGCGTCCATCCTCGCCTCCCGCGCTCTCGGTTACATGGACGGGAGCTCGCTCGCCGAGGTGTTCGCCTGGCTCCGGCCCGATGACCTGATCTGGAACTACTGGGTCAACAACTACCTGCAGGGAAAGCCCCCGCCGCGGTTCGACATCCTGTACTGGAACGCTGACACCACGCGGATGCCCGCGGCGCTGCACCGCGACTTCATCGAGATCGCCATGGCCAACGCGCTGGCCAGGCCCGGGGCAGTCAGCATGCTCGGCTCGCCGGTGGATCTGTCCAGGATCGATACCGACACCTACGTGGTGGCGGGCATTGCCGACTACATCGTGCCCTGGCCGTCGGCCTACCACGCTACCCAGCTGCTCGGCGGGAAGATCCGGTTCGTGCTCTCCAACGGCGGTCACGTCGCCTCCCAGGTCAATCCACCGACGAACCCCAAGGCGAGCTACCGGCTCGCGACGGCCAACCCCCCGGATCACCGCGACTGGCTGGCCCAGGCCGAGACCTTCCAGGGCAGCTGGTGGCCCAACTACACGTCCTGGCTGGCGGACCGCAGCGGCGGGATGAAGCAACCCCCGCGCACGCTGGGCAGCACGAAATACCCGCCGCTGGCTCCCGCACCAGGTACCTACGTCTTTCAGCGGTAGGGGCATCCGCAGGTGCCGAGAGAAAAGGTGATCGGTTGACCACGCCGTTGCGCGCACACGTTGGTGACACCCTGGTCATCGTGGACAAGAGCAGCACGAGCGCTCCCCGCATCGGCCGGATCCTCGCGGTGGGCCCGGACGGATCGCCTCCGTATCGGGTGCGCTGGCTGGCCGGAGAATACGAATCGCTCATCTCCCCGGGTCCGGGCGCCCGGGTCGAGAAAGGTCACTGATCGCTTCTTCATGACGGCCCGAGGCCTGGCTCAGGCGGCAGGACACGATCACGGCCAGCGGCCAGGTCGCCTGCGCCGCGCCCAGCACCCGCTCGGCCACGCCTACGTGCGCGCTGCCCGCCATCAGTTCGGCGCCAAACCACATGGCCAGGCCGAGCAGCACCCCCGCATGTTCCTCCGGCAACCACCCGACGCAGCCGGTGCGTAGGCTGGCGGCATGCGGGTAGTGATCGCGGGCGGGCACGGCAAGGTCGCGCTGCTGCTGGAACGCCTCCTGGCCGGGCTCGGTGATCGGGCCGTGGGGCTGATCAGGAACCCGGCGCAGGCAGCCGATGTGCAGAACGCAGGGGCCGATGCTGTGGTCTGCGATCTGGAAGCAGCCTCCGCCGATGATGTCGCGGTTCTGCTGTCCGGGGCTGACGCGGTGGTGTTCGCGGCCGGCGCAGGCGCGGGCAGTGGCGTCCCCCGCAAGGACTCCGTTGACCGGTCTGCCTCCGTCCTGATGGCCGATGCCGCCCAGCGGGCCGGGGTGACCAGGTTCGTGCAGATCTCGTCCATGGGTGCCGGCCAGCCGCCGCGACCCGGCACCGGTGAGGTCTGGGCGGCCTACATCACGGCGAAAACCGCGGCCGAGGACGACCTGCGCTCCCGGGAGCTGGACTGGACCATCCTGCGCCCCGGCCACCTCACGGACGCCCCCGCGACGGGCAAGGTCCGGCTCGGGGCCCCGCCCGTCCCCGCTGGCTCCATCCCCCGCGCCGACGTCGCCGCGGTCATCGCCGCCCTGCTCGATGAGCCGGGTACCGTGCACCAGACGCTCGAGCTAGTCGGCGGGGACAGCCCCATCGCCGCCGCTGCAGGCAGCATTTCCTGATCGCCCGTAAACGATGCCCCAGCCGTGGCGACGGCTCAGGTTCCCGGGAAGGCCGCTCCCTCACCTGCTCCGGTGCGCGGGTGGCGGTGCACGACAAGGCAGCCGATCGCTGCGGCCGCCGCCACGAGCGCTAGTGCGATGAAGGGGAAGGCGCTGTAGGGGGCGGGCTGCCCGGGCTGGCACAGCTCGACGAACGGGACGATCAGGGTGATGGACCCAAGGGCCGGGATCGCCACATGGCGGAGGGGCGAAAACGAGTCCCGGTGGCGGCGCCACATGAACACGGGCAGGGAGAGCATCGTCAGGAAGTAGACGAAGAGGATCACGATCGTCGCCATCGTCGAGCACTCGGCATACAGGCCGACCGGGTTCATCGATCCGGTGTCCGCGGTGATGAGGCGGGACACCCACCAGACCCCGATGATCCCCAGCCCGGCGCCCGCCATGAAAAGCAGCGCATTGACGGGCGTGCCGGACCGCGGGCGAATCTGGCCGAGCTTGGCCGGCAGCAGCCCTGTCCGGCCGCCGTCGAAGAGCATGCGCGACTGGGAATCCGCCCCGGCGACCAGGGTGGCGAGCACGGAGACGATTCCGGCGATCCAGGCCAGGACGGCCGCTCCGCCGAGATAGTGATCGGCCACCGTCAGAAACGGGACCGATGAGCGGCCAATGGAGGAGACGTCATAGCGGAACCCGGTAATGGTCGCGTAGGCGAAGAAGACGAGCAGGGCGGCCGCGATGGTCACCGAGATGTACAGGGCCCTGGGTATGGTGCGCCGTGGATCGCGGGCCTCCTCGGCGAGCGCGGGTCCGTTTTCCCAGCCGATGAACATGAAGAGGGCCAGCGGGAAGCCCGCGGAAAGGCCGGCCAGGCCACCGGTGAGGTGCGCCCAGGAGAACGGTATGGCCGACAGATGCGCACGCCGGTCGACGAGGACCAGGAGGCAGACCGCGATCATGATCGCCACCTGAACGAGCACGGCCGCCCCCACCGCGGTGGTCGACAGCTTGACCCCACGTGCCGTGAGCCAGATCGCGCCTGCGGTGAGGACCAGGGAAAACGGCCCCCACCAGGGATGCCATGAGGTGTATTGCGCGAGGGTCATCGCCATCAGCCCACCTGACATGGTGAACACTGCCGCAATGGCGACGGTGTACCCGACGGTGACCAGCAGGGCCGTTGCGACACCGGCTCTAGCCCCCAGCGCCGTTTCGACATACGTGATGAAGCTCCCCGCCGAAGGCTCCGCCCTGGTGAACTCGGCCACCGTAAAAGCCAGGAGTGCGACGGCCACGGTAGCGGCGAGGATCGTCAGCGGCGCGGCGGCACCGGCGGTTACCGCGATCACTCCGAACCCGAAGTAGAAGTCAATCCCCGGCCCGATGTTCGCGACCGTCGAGGCCGTCACGTTGGCCGTACTGAGCTGGCCGGACTTGAGGTGGTCTCCGCTCTGGCTCACCACGTCTCCCGGGCCGGCAGCTGCGGGGGATCCGGCGGCGACTCAGCTGGTGACGATGTAGTAGATGCTGTTCGCGACCAGCCAGAAGCCGAGGACCAGAGAGACAATGATGACGACCTGGTCGGTGTGGGTGTCGATCCAGTGCCGCAGCCGGGCGAGGAAATCCTGGGCTGGCTGGGGGCGGAAGCCAGCATAAATCTCCATGGCAAGGATCGAGGACGTGGCGATGACGCAGAACAGCGCCATCGTTAGGTAGTCCTCCCAGGATGACAGTTTCGCCTCGACGATGACCGTGACCCCCGCGGCGACTAGTCCCCAGGGCTGGGTGAGCGGGCCCAGTCCGAGGGCGTACCAGGGGGTCATGTGGTCGATGCCCGCCTGCCACCTGGGGGGCTCTTTCGGCGGTTTGGGCTTGCCCAGCCGCCGGTAGTAACGCATCGCGATCACCAGCAGCCCAGCGCCGATGGCGAGCTTGGCTACGACCGCGGCCAGCGAGGGAGCCGTATTCGGCTTCGGGGGGTTGTTGCCGGTGAAGAGCACCGTGACCGCAATCACGATCGCCAGCGACAGCAGCCAGCCGAAGATGAACGCGGCGCCCTTCCGAACGCCGCGCTCCGACGCGAGAATAAGGATGAACGCGGTGAGCGGTAGCGGTTCGAGCGTGATCGCCAGGCCGATGAGAATCAGGCTGAGGACGAGCATACGTGTCTCGATCTGTAGGCCGCGGTGTCACCGCGGAGCGCCTTTCGCCGAGTTGAGTTGCATCGTCGTTTCCCGGGCGTCAGCGCATCGATGCCCGCAGCCGGCGAACTGCCACCGCAGTGGGTCATTGGCGGGCCATGTGCATGCGCAATTCAGCTTCGGGGTCGTGGATGAGGTCTCCGCTGACGTTGACCGTCACACTGTGGATGGTGCCGGTGAATTTGAAGGGGCTGGGGTAGTCGTCGGTGACCGCGGAGCCGGGGTTGGCGCCGCAGGTAAGCGCCCCGGGGTTGAGCACGAACGGGGTGGTAAACGGTGCCTCCGTGTTCCCGGCGAGGGTGCCGTCGACATACAGCTGGAGCCGGCCGGGTGCGCCCCTGCCGTGGGCCATGTCCGGCTTTCCGGTTGGTTCGAACTCGAACCTGAGCTCGTGCTTGCCGGGCTGGAGGGCCTGGTCGGATTCCACGCTGTACACGGCCCGGCCGACGTAGTTGTGGGCGTAGCGGAGCCTGCCGTCCTTGACGAACAGCGAGTACCCGCCGGCGGCGCTGCCCTGGCACAGCAGCACCCCTTCCGCCCCTCCCGTGGGGATCTCGACGTCGGCGGTGATGCTATGCGGGCGGTTGAGCACGCTGGGTGCGGCGAAGAACGGGACCGACTGGGTGCCGGGCCGGTAGATGTAGCTGTCACGGGGCGCCGCCACCAGCGGTTTCTCAGCGATCATGCGGGCCAGGCCGCTGCCATCGACCGGCATCACGCCGTACTTGCCGGCCTCCACGTACCAGGTGCCGATCATCGCGATCAGCCGGTCGCGATGCTCGGCGGCCACGTCATGGTTCTCGGCGAAATCCTCGGCCACGTGGTAGAGCTCCCAGCCGGTGGCGTCCAGCTCCGACAGTTTCTCTGAGGAGATCGGCTGCCCGAAGCCCATGCCTGCCTCCTTGAACGACGGGCCGGGCCAGGGGCAGACAGCCCGCCAGCCGTCATGGTAGATCGCGCGGTGGCCCAGCATCTCGAAGTACTGCGTGTGGCGGCTGCTCTCGGCGGCGGCGTCGTCCAGCGTGTGAGCGAAGCTGACCCCATGCAGGGGTGATTGGGTGACGCCGCGGATCGCCGTCGGCGGCGCCATGTCCAGCAGGTCCAGGACCGTGGGCACCATGTCGATGATGTGCGCGTACTGGGTACGGACCTGGCCCCGGGCCTTGATCTTCGCCGGCCAGGACACGATGAACGGATCGCTGGCCCCGCCCCGGTAGGTTTCGCGCTTCCACCGGCGGAACGGGGTGTTCCCGGCCCACGTCCAGCCCCACGGGTAGTGGTTGAAGTGCTTGGGGCCGCCGATCTCATCGATCAGCTTCAGGCTGTCCTCCATCGGCTCCTGGGCGTTATTGAAGAACTGCGCCTCGTTCGTGGTCCCGGTAGGGCCGCCCTCGGCGCTGGCACCGTTGTCGGAGATGACCATGATCAGGGTGTTGTCCAGCTGCCCGAGCTGGCGCAGGAACTCGATCAGCCGCCCGACCTGGTGATCGGTGTGGGACAGGAAACCAGCGAACACCTCCATCATCCGGGCGAACAGCCGACGGCCCTCCGGCGGCAGCGACGCCCAGTCGGGCACGTCCGGATCGTGCCGCGACAGCTGCGCGTCCGCCGGCACGATGCCGAGTTCCTTCTGCCGCGCGAACGCCTTCTCCCGGTAGGCGTCCCAGCCATCGTCGAACGCGCCCGCGTACCGGTCGGCCCATTCCTTCGGCACATGATGCGGGGCGTGCGTCGCACCGAAACACAGGTGCAGGTAGAACGGCTTCGCCGGGTCAACCTGCTTAGCATCGGCGATGAACCCCATCGCCTTGTCGACCAGGTCCTCACTGAGGTGGTAGCCCTCCTCGGGCGTGCGCGGCGGCTCCACCTGGTGGTTGTCATACACCAGATCCGGATACCACTGGCTGGTGTCACCGCCCAGGAAGCCATAGAAACGCTGGAAGCCGCGCCCGAGCGGCCACCGGTCATACGGCCCGGCGGCTGTCTCCTGATTGCTCGGCGTCAAATGGTACTTCCCGACCAGGAACGTGCTGTAGCCCTGCTCGAGGAGCATCTCGGACAGGAAGCCGTTCTCAAACGGGACAACCCCGTTATACCCCGGGTAACCGCTCGCCAGCTCCGTGATCGCGGCCATCCCGTTGCTGTGATGGTTACGGCCCGTCAGAATGCACGACCGGCTCGGCGAACACAACGCCGTCGTGTGCATGTTGTTATAACGCAGGCCATCCGCCGCGAGCGCATCAAAACTAGGCGTCGCGATCGGGCTGCCATAACAGCCCAGCTGGCCGAACCCAGTGTCATCGAGCACGATGAACAGCACGTTAGGCGCGCCCTCGCGCGCCCGGACCGGCGCGGGCCACGCCGGCCTGGACTCCTCGGCGGTCCGCCCAATCACACCTGGGAACGCAGCACCCGGCTCATACTCGACAACTGGCACGCCTTACCCCCGGTAGTTCTCGGCCTGGTGGCCCTTATGCTGCAACCCCGTGACGGAGCGCACATCACCCGCCAGGGAGGATTTTCTGCTCCGGCCGGGCCGACTCCGGCGCAAGCGGCGCATCACCGGCACACTAATGCCGGCCCGACGCATAGTTAGTGGTTAGCAAGCGCACCGGAAATGTGCCCGGACCCAGCCCAGAGCCTGCTTCCTGCTGAGGCTCTGCCCATCCATTAGCTGACCGCCGCAGCCCTGGGTGGGGACCCGCCTGTTCCGGCGGCCTGCTGCCGGTTAGCCTGGCCGGATGCGCAGAGGCCTCACGATGGAAGATCTTGGCGACTTGGCCGAACTCCGCTTGCTTGCGGTCCTGGCCACGTACCGGCCCGACGGCACTGTGCTGTTGTCCCCGGTCTGGCACGAATGGCGCGAGGGCGGATTCGACGTCGTCACGGGCAGCCGCGACGTGAAGGCGGCGCATCTGCGGCGAGATCCACGGGCCAGCATCGTGGTCTGCGAGCATTCCCCGCCGTACCGCGGAATCGAGGTGCGCGGCCACGCCCGGCTCGTCACCGCGGGAGTCGGCGATGCGGTGCAGCGAATCGCCTCTCGCTACCTTGGCCGCGAAGCCGGAGCCGCGTACGCGGACAGCGCCGACGACGACCTCCTCATCCGCCTCGAGCCAGGTGATCTACGTGCCTGGGACTTCGCCGGCGAGCTCTCCTGAGCACCGAATACGGTCAGGTCGGGAGTGCATCAGCGAGGAAGTGCTGTGCCAGCGCCCGCACCTGGTCCTCCCGCCGCCGCGGCCCGCTGTACTCTCAGACTCAGCTTTCGCCACCTCGGGAGGTCTCGTGCCCATCGAACAGGCAGAGTTCGGCCGCACCGGCCACCAGAGCAGCCGGGTGATCTTCGGCGGGGCGGCTCTCGCGCAGGTCCCCCAGCGGGCCGCGGACGAGACCCTGGACGTCCTGCTCGCCCACGGGGTGAACCATCTGGACGTGGCCTCCTCCTACGGCGAGGCGGAAGTGCGCATCCGGCCGTGGCTGCAGCGCGAACCGGGCCGGTTCTTCCTGGCCACCAAGGGCGACGAGCGCACCGCAGCCGGGGCCCGCGAGGAACTGCACCGGTCCCTGGACCGGCTGGGTACCGACCACGTCAACCTCTGGCAGCTGCACTCGCTGGCTGATCCGATCGAGTGGGACATCGCCCTGAGTCCTGGCGGGGCGCTCGAGGCCGCCCTTGAAGCCCGGGAGCAAGGCCTCATCCGCTGGATCGGGGTGACCGGCCACGGCAGCCAGATCGCTGCGACGCACCGCCGCAGCCTGGAGCGGTTCGACTTCGACTCGGTGCTGCTCCCCTACAACTTCCTCACCATGCAGAACCCGTACTACGCCGGCAACTTCAACGCCCTGTATGAGACCTGCCGCGAGCGGCGCGTCGCGGTGCAGACGATCAAGTCGATCGCGCTGCGCCCGTGGGCGGGCCGGCCGCACACCCGGGCGACCTGGTACGAGCCGCTTGAGCAGCAGGACGACATCGATCTCGCCGTGTGGTGGGCGATGAGCCGCCCTGGGGTGTTCCTCGACAGCGTGGGGGACGTGGGCCTGCTCCCGAAAGTGCTTGACGCGGCCAGCCGGTTCACCGGGAGGCCGGACGACGCGGTGATGAGCGCGCTGGCCGGCCGGACGGCGGCCGAGCCGCTGTTCGTCTGACCGAGGTCGCGGTCAGGGCGCGGGGCTGGCGGCGAGCGTAGGCAACGTTGATGACCGCAATGACGGCCCAGATCAGCACGACCAGGACCAGCCCGCCGGTGCCCACCGAGCTCGTCGTCGTCATCACCGATCCATGCAGGGGCCCCAGATTGATTGATGCCTTGGGTGCGACTTTGCTGACCGAGTAGGCATGCAGCGTCACAGCGGTGGCGCCGATTCCCAGCCCGACCGAGCCCAGGCCCATGGCGACGTTCGCCCATGCGGCCCGGCTGGAAAGGATGCCATGCTCGGCCAGCCTGGCATCTACTTGCTTGTCGATCTCCGAGCTGATCCTCTCGACCAGCCCCTCGGCCACGGCTCCCTCGTACCCCCGGCCGAGTTCGGTGTGCACGGCGGCCGCCGCAGCGACATCCTCGTGCGCCCGCTCGTCCATAACACCAAGCTATATCGCGGCTCACCGGCCAGACAATGAGCTGCGCTGCCGCCATCCCGGGCGATGCCTCGCCGTCGCCGCCGCCGTTACGCCGCCGCCAGACGGTGCCGGAGCTGCCGGCGGGAGCTGACGCCGAGCTTGGAGAACACCTTGTGCAGGTGGTACTCCGCGGTCCGGGGGCTGATGTACAGCTGGGCGCCGATCTCGGGGTTCGTGTGGCCCTCGGCAGCCAGCCTGATCGCCGGGGCCGGCGGCTGCGTCATCGGCGCGACGCGATAGCCGGGATGCTGGTCCCTTGTGAAGGCGTGCCGGCCGCTGGGAGAGTGGAGACATACCCAGGAGGCAGCCCATGGCAGTCCCGTCCAGCACCGCACTCACTCCGGCCCTGGGAAGACAGGATCCCGCTGATGACTAGCTCTGACACCATCGCCGCCGCGCTATCCCCCGAGGGCAAGCTCATCAGCCGGGTGGCTTTCGTCACCGGGGGCACGCGCGGCATCGGCGCCGCGATCTCCCAGAGCCTGGCGCGCCAGGGCGCGACGATCGCCGCTGGCTACGGTGGCAACCGGGCCAGGGCCGAGGCTTTCGCCGAGGAATTCCGCTCCAGGCACGTCGATGACGGCGTCAAGATAACGCTGCACCAGGGCGACGTCGCCTCCGGCGACGACTGCCGGCGCGCGGTCAGCGAGGTCATCGAGCAGCACGGGCGGCTCGACATTCTGGTCAACAATGCGGGCATCACGAGCGACAGCACGATCGCCAAGATGACCGACGACAGCTGGAACAAGGTGCTGTCCGTCAACCTGTCCGGCGTCTTCTACCTGTCCCAGGCCGCGCTGGCGCACATGCTCGAGCGCGGCACGGGCCGCATCATCAACGTCTCGTCGGTGATCGGGGAGACGGGCAGCATCGGCCAGGCCAACTACGCGGCGTCGAAGTCAGGTCTCTTCGGCCTGACCAAGGCGTTTGCGCGTGAGGCAATGTTCCAGCTCGGCCGCTCGGGAAAGCTGGCCGGCAACAGGATCAGCGTCACCGTCAACACGGTCACCCCGGGCTACGTAGCCACGGAGATGCTTGAGGAGGTGCCGGAGAAAGTTCTTGACAAGATCAGGTCCCAGATCCCGATGGGGCGTGTCGCGGAGCCGGAAGAGGTGGCCCGCGTTGTCCACTTCCTCGCCGCCGACGCCGCCGGGTACATCACCGGCCAGGTCTGGGGGGTCAACGGCGGCCTGGACATGTAGCACCGGACCAGCGGTGTCGCTCCCCCGGCATCCCCGGGCGGCCCCCGCGTCCCAGGGAGCGGCTCCCGCTGTGGAGTACCGGCGGCGGATCGGGCCGGAGCAGACAGCGGCCGGGCCCTTGGCGGGCCCGGCCGCTGTCCGCGGGGATGGCGTCGAGGTCGTTAAGCAGAGTGGCCAGTCCCGCCTCGGTCGGCGGCTGGGGCGGGTGCAAGAGCGAGAGCGGGCTCGCACCACCGCCCTGGCCCGCCGTCTTCAGCGCGCCGACCAGGTACGTCCAGAACAACCGGGGATCGTTGTCACGCTGATCGAGTGAAAGCCACGCCACGGACCGTCTAGCCGCAGGAACGGCCGCCAGCCACTGCGCGAGGAGCGTCGTCTTACCGAACCCGGCCGGAGCGGACACCAGCGTCAGCGCCGACTCCGCCCCCCGGCTCAGCCGCTCGCTCAGTCTCGGACGGGCGACCAGATCGCGCTGCCGCCTGGGCACGTGGAGCTTGGTCGCAAGCAGTGGGCTCGCCATGCCACCGCCCCTCAGGAGCCAGTTTCACGTGCCGTCAACCGAGAACTTGCCAGCGCAACGGTTCACTGACCAAACGCATCGTGCCAGCAGGCCGCCCGGGACCAGCTGGTCATACGTGGTCCCACCGTACGCGGAATTCCGGCCGGCCAGTACGGGACGGGAGCTGACGGGCGGCCGGTCCGCCCGGGGCGGTGATCGGCCCGTCTACGCCGCCAGCAACTCCGGCAACCGGGCCCGCACCGAAGACCCGCGGCACGGTCAGATTGGCCGAAGCCGCGATTGGGTACCGCCCACGCAGGGAACGCCAGGATCGGGAATACCCGGCTGTTGCTGCGACGCCGCGGCGGGCTTCATGGAGATCAACTTCACACATTCCGGGGGGACGACGGTCATCAATTAATGACCAGGCGATCTGGCATCAAGGAAGGGATTCCACATGGCACTCGGCAATGCGTGGCACTTTCCCGGCAACCCTGAACCGTTTGGCCATTCCGGCATGCGAGATCCTGTCTTTCCCACGGATCCGGTGCCGGCGGTCACCATCTTCAGCGGCAACCAATACCAAGGGGGCGGGAACCCTGGCAACCAGCTGCAGGATGGCAGCGCGGTGTTGTTCAAGCGGACGACCGAGACGGCGTGGACGACGGTGCCCATGGTGTTCGCCACCGCGATCGGCGACAACAAGTACTACTCGGCGGCGATCCCGCTCGGCGCGTTCGCGACGGGCACCGTCGTCCAGTACTACCTGGTCATCGCCTACGACGACCACGACACCACGTACCTGCAGGCAGACGCCACCGACATGCTCTCGGTGACGACGGCGGACGAGGCCGCAGCGCAGGCCGCGCCGTTCACCTTCACCATCGAGACACCGGACAAGCGCGGCCAGTGGGGGGATCCCTTCACGTTGCTGAACGTCGGCATCCATGCTCATGTGCTGCCAACCGGCCTAGTGCTGATGTGGGGCAGGCGGGATAACCCGCAGCAATCCCTGGATACCGATCCGGCCAGCCCGCTCGCGCCTGGATTGCCGCCCGCCCCTCCGGCAACGTGCACTCCATTTCTCTGGAATCCCGCGAATGGAAACATGACGCAGACGCCGCAGCCCACACTGAACGACGGCACGACGAACGCCAACCTGTTCTGTTCCGGCCATGCGTTCCTGCCGGACGGGCGCCTGCTCGTGGCCGGGGGCCACCTCGCCGATAGCCACGGCCTGAACCAGGCGACGATCTACGATCCAGCGGCCAATACGTGGACACCCACCGGCTTGATGAACGACGGCCGGTGGTACCCGACAGCCATCGCGTTGCCGTCCGGAAGCCTCTTGGTGCTGTCGGGCAGTTTCTTCGACCCCACCCAGAACCTGGTCGTCAACAATGTGATACCCCAGATTTGGGGCAACGGGAATTTCACCAGCATCGCGTCGATTCCGGGCGCGGCTCTTGACCTCTTCCCGCGCATGCACGTCGCTTCCACCGGCATCCTCTACATGACCTCGCTCGTCCAGACCTGGTCCCTGGATGTCTCCGGCGCGGGCACATGGACCGCGCTCGCCAACGTCCTGCAGCCCAACGGGCTGTGCGACTATGCCCCGTCGGTTCTGTACGACGTCAACAAGGTTCTGTTCGTCGGCGGCGGCAACCCGCCGACTGCGAACGCCGAGACCATCGATCTAAGCCAGGCGCAACTCGCCTGGCTGGCAACCGATCCCATGAACTTCCCCCGCCGGCAGCACAACGCCACCATCCTCCCGGACGGGACGGTGCTGGTGACCGGGGGCACACGCGGCGGCGGGGCACCCGGTACCGCGGAGGCCTTCAACGATCTCGACCCGGGCCAGCCCGTGCACATCGCGGAGCTATGGGATCCGAAGACCGGGCAATGGACGATGCTGGCGGCGGAACAGACGGACCGCTGCTACCACTCCACCGCGGTGCTTCTTCCGGACGGGAGGGTGCTCAGTGCGGGCAGCGGTGAGTTCATCCTGAACGAGGGGACGCCGCAGCAGGTGGCGAACAACCCGCAGGACACGCACTATGACGCCCAGGTGTTCTCTCCCCCCTACCTGTTCAAGGGGCCACAGCCGCAGATCAGCTCGGCGCCGGATTCCGTGCAGTACGGCGGCACATTCGAGATTGGCACGGCTCAGCCGGAACAGATCGCGACCATCAGCCTGATCCGCCTGTCCTCCGTGACCCATTCGTTCAACGCCGGCCAGCGCATCAACTTCCTCCCTGCTCAGGTGGTGGGAGGAACCCTCACGGCGACCGCACCGCCCAACGCGAACGTCTGCCCGCCGGGGCACTACATGCTATTCATCGTGAACCTTGAGGGCGTGCCGTCGGTCGCCAAGATCATCCAGGTCTCGGCGCCCGCTGCCGCGCAGCGCGAGGCTGCTGCGGCGCAGCGCGAGGCTGCTGCCGCGCAGCGCGAGGCTGCTGCCGTCGGCGCGCCGGCCCCCGCGCCACAGGCCCCCAGGGACGCCTTCGCCCTGCGGGCCACGGTACGCGCCGCGGCCGGCGGCACCCGCGTCGTGGCCGGGATCACGGGAATCTGCCCGTATGGCATCGCGGCCTGCTGGGGAGGCGCGAACGAGGCGCTGCGCAGGCTTGAGGGAGTGCAGTACGTTGACCCGATCCCCGATGGGGACAGATCAACTGCGACTGTCTACCTGGAAGACGACGGGCTGCCTGCACTGGATCGCTGGGACGATCAATTCCGGGGGATGGTCCACCAGACCTATGAGCTGCGGGGGGTCGAGGTGACCCTCACCGGCACCATCGAGGCGCAGGACGATGTGTTCGTGCTGGCCGGCGAAGGCCGCAGACCCCCAGTTGAGCTGGTGCCCCTTGACCCGGGAGGGAAGATCCAGTGGGATCCGGCAGCGCGAGGCCCGCAGGTGGCCGAACCAGGCGAGGTGGCCGCGTACGACACCCTCACTCACTCGGCGGGAGCTGCCGGCGCTCGGCGGCTGACGGTTACCGGCCCGCTTCATCTGACGCAGGCCGGGCACCGGCTTCAGGTGCGCCTGATTGAATTCTGATCAGGACCTTCTGGCGCAGGGACGAGCCTTACTGATGCCCGCGGCTGGTCATCGAGAAGCCGCGGCGGCGCACCGCCGAGGCCGGGGAAGCCAGACTATTCTTTGAGGTTCTTCCGGCCTGGAGCAGGCACACTCCCCGTCCGGGACCTATGACCCTTTCCGGATCGGCGGGAGAGAAATACCTTGACAATGGGTGATCTAAAATTCTTGAGGCATTCCGGAACATAAACATCAGCTCTCTCATCCCCCGCCGGGGCAAAACGACCTGCAGCACGGGACAAGATCCCCTTGCGGCGCGGCAGAGGACCTCATAAGGACTGAAGGCATTCGCATCAGACGAGGATAAGGAAGTCACGCCATGAAACTGACATCCCATGCTGGCCGGCGCCTCGCCGTCGGCATCGCGCTAGCGTGCTGCGCCATCCTGCTCCCAGCCGTCACCCTGGCCGCATCGGCAGCCGCGGGCACACCCGGTCATCGCGCTGCGGCCCTGCTGCCCGTGGCCAGATCCGCCAGCGGTGCTGCCACTCAGCCCCAGCGGCGCGAGCTCGCCGTCACCACGCTGACCGGCAGCTTCAAGATAGTGCTGACAGCCACCCGGTCACCGGGCACCGCCCCGGCCCCGGCGGCCACCGTTACCGCAGCCGTTTTCCGGCATGCGCGCCACGGCTGGAAGCTCATCGCGACGAAGCGGATCGGCAGGGCCGGCGGATGGTTCTGGTACTCGGTAGGCGTCTGCAGCTTCGCGGTGACCCGCTTCGTGCCAGCAACAGACCCCCCTCGTACCAGCAACACGATCAAGGCGAGCATGCTCATGACCCCGGCGCTGGGATGCTCGAGGACTTACACCACGCGCTGGTAAGAACAGCCTTCACGTCAGCCCTCTCGTGCAGTGACGAGGCGGCGCTGCCGCCAGTCGCGCTAAGTGGACTTGGCATATTGCGTACTATCTCAAGCATCGTTTACTATCCCCGTAACCGTGTGACTGCTGTCACAAAGGCGGGAGCCACGGCGTGTCCTAGGAGGAACGGGCATGCCTGTCAGGAATGACTACGTGCGCGAAGAGATCACGCAGGTGGCCGGGACGCCGCTGCGCGTCGCAATCCGGCCCGGCACCGGGACAGGGCCTCCGCTCCTGCTGTGCAACGGCATCGGCATGCGGCTGGAAGCCTTGCGGCCGTTCGTGGATGCACTCGACCCGGCCATGTCGAGCTGGTGACCCGCCCGGCCCTGCTCGCGCCCCTGATCACCGGCTTCCTCGCGTCATGACGAGGCAGAAGGCAGCAGCCGCGTCGCGGCACCAGCTCATGAGCGGACAGCGAACGACCAGGTCGCTTGTCAGGACAGTTGGCGCAGGAAGGCGTCGACGGGCTCAGCGGCCTGGATGCGGACCCGGCCGTCCACGGCCAGGGCGCCGTCGGGCCGGGCGATCACGCTGAGATCGAGCTCGGCGATCTGCGGGAGGTCGTCGGCCATCCGGGAGACCCGCAGCAGGATGTCCCGCAGCGCGGCGAGGTCGGCGGCTGGGGCTCCGCGGTGCCCGAGCAGCAGCGGGGCGGCGCCTGCTGACCGGATCAGGTCATCGGCGTCGGCGTCGGTCAGGGGAGCGAGCCGGGCGGCGCGGTCAGCCTGCACCTGGTCGGCGCCGCCGGACCCGAGCAGCACCAGCGGGCAGGCCACCTGCTCGAGCAGCAGGCTGATCGTTACCTCGACGCCGCCGGTGACCATCGGCTGCACGATGACGCCGGCCAGCCGGGCGCCGAAGGTGTTCTTCAGCGAGCAGAACCCGTGCCGGACCTCCTCCGCGCCGTGCAGTCCGGTCAGCACGTCACCGGCGTCGCGGGTGCGGACCAGGCCGGGGACGTCGGCGCGGAGCGCGACGGCGCCGCCGAACCGCGCCGCCGCCGCGGCTGCGGCCTCTTCGGTGATCACCCCTATGCTGTCGGCCAGCGGCACGCCGTAGCAGCTGAGCAGTTCCACGGTGGGGTCCAGGGCCAGCCAGCCGGCCCGGGGCGAGCCGGCCAGAGCCCCGGTGACCAGGTCCCTGGCCCGGTCCTGGCGCAGGCCGTCCAGGTCGGGCACCCGTCCTGGCGCTGCGGCCCGCCAGGTGCCGTAGCGCGCGGCGTGGCCGAGGGCGCGGGCGGCGGACTCGGCGTATCCATAGGCGGGGACGGGAGGGGTGTCTCCGCCCGGGCCTGGCAGCAGCCGCACCACTTCAAGCTGGTCCAGCACGGCCGCGGCGATCGGCACCGGCAGCCGCGCGGCGGCTATCTCGGGAACCGGGTCGCTGGCCGCGGTCGTGGTGGTCAGCGCCAGCACCGCATCGACGCCCGGATCGGCGCCGACCAGCTCCAGGCACCGGCGGAAGTGGCTGGGGGTGACCAGCACGGTGGTATCGACCGGCCCGGCCACCACGGCCGCAGGGCCGAGCAGGTCCCGCAGCGTCCGCTGGGTGTCCACGGCCAGGTCGGCGACCTGCAGGCCGGCGTCGCTGCACGCGTCGGCGGCGAGCACCGCGGCGCCGCGGGTGTTGGATACCACGCCGACCCTGCGTCCCGCGGGCACCGGCTGGAAGGCGAGCAGCGCCGCGGCGTCGAGCAGTTCGCCGAGGTTCGCGGCGGCGATGATGCCGGCCTGCGCAAACAGGGCCTGCCTGGTGACCATCGGGGTGGCCGCTTTGGCGGCGCGCGCCCCGGCCAGGCGCTTGCCCGTCACGGACCGGCCCACGACCACGATCAGGACCGGCATGGTGCGGCCCACGCGGCGGGCGGTGCGGGCAAACTTGGGCGGGTTCCCGATCGATTCCAGGTACAGCACGGCCAGCTTTGTTGCCTCGTCGGACTCCCACCACTGCAGCATGTCGGTGCCGGACACGTCGTCTTTGTCGCCGAAGGAGACCAGGGAGGAGATCCCCACACCCAGCCGGGACAGGTGCTCCACCAGCACGAAGCCGGTGCCGCCGGTCGAACTGCAGGGCCAGGCCGGCCCGTCCCGCCGCGGGATGGCGGGCCGCGAACGTGGCGTCCAGACCGGTACTGGGGTTGGCCACGCCGAAGCTGGCCGGACCGACCATACGCATGCCGTGCCGGCGGCAGATGCCCAGCAGCTCCGCCCGCTCCGGGCCGCTGAGTCCCGCCGCGACCACGACGAGCGCCTTGACTCCCTGCCGCCCGCAGTCCTCGGCGACACCAAGCACCGCACCCGCTGGTACGGCAATAACTGCCAGGTCCACGCCCTCGGGCAGCGCAGCCGCCGACGGCAGGCACGGGATGCCGTCCAGCTCAGCGACCCCCGGGTTGACCGGGTAGACCGGGCCGCTAAAGCCGCCGGTGACGATGTTGCGCAAGATGACCCGGCCGACCGATTCCTGGCGCCGGCTCGCGCCGATGACCGCGACCGAGGCCGGGATCAGTGCGTGCCGCATGCTGGCCACGTCCGCGGACTGCTCCCGCACGGCGACCGTATCGCGGTAGGTGCCCAGGGCGGCGTCGGCCTCGTCAACGGGCAGCGGGAACCTGAGGTCGTACACGCCATCTGCCAGGGAACGCTGCGCCTGCAGCCCGGCGTCGGCGAACACCCGCAGCATGGCCGCGTTCTCGCTCAGCGTCTCCGCGGTAAAGGCGCGGAACCCCCGGCCGCGCCCCAGCGACACCAGGTGCTCCAGCAACAGCATGCCGACGCCGCGGTTCTGCATGTCGTCGGCGACCGTAAAGGCCACCTCCGCGGACAAGGACCCCGCGCCGGCCTGCTCGTAGGTGCCGCAGCCGACCAGTTCGCCGTCCAGCACGGCCAGCAGAGCGGCATGGTCCGGCGCGGGCTCGCGGCATATCCGGCGCGCCTCTTGCTCGGC
This sequence comes from uncultured Actinomycetes bacterium, assembly GCA_963720645.1. Classification (GTDB taxonomy): domain Bacteria; phylum Actinomycetota; class Actinomycetes; order Streptosporangiales; family Streptosporangiaceae; genus RYN-230. The sequence goes on from CAVRFX010000009.1 coordinate 585,582, forward strand.
AACCAGCGGGCTCATGCTGAAAAAGCGCAGGTACAGGTTGTCCGGGGACATCTTGGCGTGCATCTCCCGCACCGCGTCGAAGTCGTCAGGCCGCGCGGCCCGGATCTCGATCGTGGTGCCATCGATGAGCAGAGCGTAGGCGCTGGGTTCGGCCTTTATGCTCATGCCGCCCTCCCGGGTTTGGGTCGCCGGCCCGCGGTGCGGCACCTGCACCGCATTACCGGGTGCGGGCGCGTCCAGCGGCTCTTCGTGCTGAGCGCGTTCCTTGCGGGCCCAGGCGGCCAGCAGAGCAACCAGGCGCGCCCGGTTGGAGTGCTGAGGCTGGTCGCCGGGTCTGTTTCCAAAACCACCTAATCCTCAGGCGTCGGCAACCTACGCCACGTTGCAGCACGGTTAAATCATCGTTCCCAGTGGGGCCGAACCCTGGGGTCCCTGACGGTGAGCTGACCCCGACGTCGGCTCATGACTGTGGCCCGTGGAGCCCTTCTCAGCGCTTTCACCCATGATGGCGTGCTCCAGGCACGGCCTTGAGGGCCAAAGGTCCCGAGCATTCCTCCCGGTGCTGCGGCCGGTGCCTCCCACCGAAGGCCCAGGAGCCGGGCGAATCCGGCCAAACGGCCAGGACCACCTCATCCCACTGGCGCGACGTCCTGGCGGCGCGAACGGCTCCCAGCGGGCTCGGTGTTCCGCCTGGGCCGACCGCCGACTGGCTGGCGTGAGCCGGCGAGGCTTCCTACTGGCCGCCCGGCAGCGCCGCAGGATAGTTCTGCTGGAGGAAGGTAAGCAGGCTTTCCCGGACTTCCCGGCACAGTGGCGCGATGGCGTCACCATCGACGGCAGTGACCGCCGCGATGAGTTTCACGGCGGAGCCGGTCGCGTCTTCGACGAAGATGTCGCCAGGGCTCCTGTCCCACTGTGAGGAGCGCCCGAGTGTCCGGCCGAGTTCCTCACGCAAGGCGCTGAGCAGGGCATCGAGAGGCGCGTGGCCGTCGACCGCAATTTCCACCACGCCGCTGACCCGGGCGCCCTTGTGTGTCCAGTTCTGGAATGGTGTTGTCGTGAAGTAGGTGCAGGGCAGGATCAGCGTGGTGTTGTCCCGCAGGCGTACTGCGACGTAGGTGAGGGTGATCTCCTCGATGCGGCCGGTTAGCCCCTGGACGACGACGATGTCATCGATGCGGATCGCGTCGGTGAAGGCGATCTGGAGGCCAGCGAACAGGTTCCCGAGAGTTGTCTGCGCAGCCAGTCCGGCGATTACTCCGATCAGGCCAGCCGATGCCAGGATGCCGGCACCTATGTCGCGCAGCGGCGGGATCGTCCACAGGATCGCGGCCGCGGTGACCGCCACGATCAGGGCCTGGACCACGCGCGTGACAAGGATGATTTTCGTCCGGACGTGGCGGGAGCGGCGATCCCCGAGCCCGGCTTCAGGAAAGCGGGCCAGCAGGGCCCGTTCAATGCCGACTGCGACCACCGTGAGGAGCCATCCGACGATGGCGATCGCGGCGAGGCCGAGAATGTGCCCGGCGCCGCCGACCCATTCGCGGTGTGTGCCCGCCCGCCCGAGGACTCCGCGGATGGCCAGCACGACCAGCAGCACGGTGAACGGCGCCCGCCAGATTGGCCGCCGCCCAACCTGCAGATTACGGCGCGCGGCGAGCCGCCTGATCAGGATCGTGACCGCCACGCCTACGACGAACGCGATGGCGGCCGCCACGATGCAGACGATGATGACCGTCAATGCCGAAGCGTCGCTCAGCTCAGGCATCGACATGTGCTCCTGGCTCTAGTCGGTGGCGGCGAGCCTACAGCGCCCGGATCTCCCCGGCGATCAGGCTGGCGCATCGCGGCGGGAAGGCCCGCTAAGGACGGCCTGATCCCGGCGAAGCGTTATCGGCCGGGGGTGAATCCCGGGAAACGAGGCGGAACCCGACCCGGGCAGCGGGGATGCGTTCTTGCTCACGGGCCAGGAGCGTCATCGCGCGGATGTCGGCCTCCGTGGGCCGGTTCACATCCAGGGCTCGCGGCCACAGGCCGGCGTACCGGACGGCTGCGACTTCGGCCGCGTAGACCAGCGCCTGGTTGACCAGGTAGAGCAGGGCGAACATGCCGGCCACGGTGGCGAAGCTCCCGTAGACGGCCCCGGCCTTGCTCACCAGCCTGGCCAGCGCTGGCGCACCCAGGTTGAGTGCCAGGGTCACCGCCGCAGCGCCCAGCAGGGCGGCCGGCCAGAGGGCCCGGACCGGCGCGGGCCGCGTGAGCAGCAGCCTGGCGCCAAAGAGCAGGACAGCGAAGATGACTACCGCGGACCCGAGCGCGGCCGCAGCGCGCTCGGCTTCCGGGAGGCCGGGCAGCGCCGTGACCACGACAGTGAGCGCGCCAGCCGCCAGGGCCCCCAGCAGCAGCGCCACCAGCATCAGGAACACCCGGACGTACCGGGACGCGAACCCGGCCCGGAGGCGCCTCGGGACGGCGGCGACATGGTTGAGCGTCTGGTATGCGGAGAACACGACACCGGTTCCGGAGAACAGCAAGCCGATCAGGCCGGCAATAAACGGCACGGTCAACGTCGGCAAGGAGGTCACCGAATTCTCAACGGTGGCTCGCAGTGCTGACGGGACGATCTCAGTGATGAGCCGCTGCCGCAGTTCTGGGTTATCCGCCAGGACCCGCGACAGGATCGCCACGCCGAGCAGCAGCAACGGGAAGATGCTGAGGAAACCGTAGTAGGTGATGAGCGCGGCCTCGCGGCCGCCGTCATCGTCTCCGTATTTCTTGATCACTGCGTAAGGGAATCCCAGGAAGCCATGCCGGCGCTGCACGCGATCCGCCCAGGCGATGATCCGGTTCACCTGTGCGCTCGAGCCCTCCAAGAAGCGCATGCCTCCGCCTTCCTGTCATCACGTCCAGAAACGTCATCATCGCTGGGCGACCGCGGCGCCGGGCCGGCACCGTCCGGCAGGCGTCGGACGGTGCCGGACGGGTTCGGCCGGCGATCAGCAGGAAGGCGGCACCCTGAAGTGCGGGACACGAGACCAATGCCTGGCTGAGGGCTCGGCGCAGCCATTCAGATCCAACGGCCGTGAGCCGAACCCGAACCCGGTTGCCGTCATGGCCGCCACGCTAGCCCGAAGATGCCGGGATACCCGGTGAGAGAGCCCGGGAACTGCCCAAGTTGCCGGGGGACGGCTCCGGGGCAGCCCACCTCAACGACGGGCATCGCTGGTCAGGGAGCACGTCGGATGAGCCTGCGGGCAGGCAGCGGCGGTACCCCGGCGTCATCAGGCCGCCCGGGGGTGACGGCGATGCGCGGCCCGTGGCGGTGCGCAAGCGGGTTGGCGGTCAGGCCGTGCGCTGCCACGATCGCCACATCGGAAGCGCTCATCGAGTCCTGCCTCCCCCTAGCTGAGGGGTGGTGCTGCGGGAATGTCGGGCGGCTGGCTGTCGCTGGTCCACTGGGCGCCGGTTTGCTCGCGGAAGGCGGTGACGGCGGCGGCGATGGTGGGGTAGAAGTGGCGGGGGTCGATGGTGCGGGTGAGCCCGTAGCGTTCGATCTTGCGGCGGACCGGGTCTTTGAGCTCGGCGAAGACCAGGCTGGTGCCCTGGTCGTTCAGCGTCTCGTCGAGGTCCTCCAGCACGTCGGAGGCGGTGGTGTCCACGTCGGTCATCGGCTCGGCCGCGATGAGGATCCAGGCAGGTTTCGGGTCCGCGCTGGCCAGCCGCCTGATCTCGTCGCGGAACGTGGTGGCGTTGGCGAAGAACAGCGGCCCGTCGAACCGGTAGATGACCAGGCCAGGCAGGTGCCCGGCGCCGGGATAGCTGTGGATGTCGTGGTAGCCCTCCACTCCCTCGACGCGTCCGAGCACGGTGGCGTAGGGCCACCAGGCCCGCCGGAACACGTTGAGGATGGACAGGCCGACCGCGATCGCGATCCCCGGCAGCACGCCGAGCAGCGCGACCCCGAGGAACGCGGCGATCGACAGCAGGAACTCGGCCTTGCGCTGCCGCCACAGCCGCACCACGGCGGGAATGTCAGCCAGCGACAGTGCAGCGGTGATCACGACCGCGGCCAGGGCCGGCTGGGGCAGGTTGCGGAACAGCCCCGGGACCAGCACGATCATCAAGATGATCAGGGCGGCTCCGGTGACCCCGGTCAGCTGCGTCTTCGCCCCTGATCGTTCCGCCACGGCGGTCCGTGACCCGCTGGTGCTGACCGGGAACCCCTGGAACAGGCCGGCGGCCAGGTTCGCCGCGCCGATGCCGATCATCTCGCCGTTACCGCGGACTTCCTGCCCGCTGCGGGCCGCGAACGCCGACGCGGTGGAGATCGTGTCGGCCAGCGAGACCAGGGCGATCCCCAGCGCCCCGGCGAACAGGGGGCCGAGATCGGACAGGCGGACGGACGGGATGGTGAGCGGCGGGAAACCCTTGGGCAGCACGCCGACCAGGCTGACACCGTGGTCGGCCAGGTGAAAGACCGTGGCCGCGGCGATCGCCAGCACGACAGCGATCAGCACCGCCGGGACCTTCGGCAGCCAGCGCTGCAGGACCAGGATCAGCACGACTCCCGCGATCCCGACCGCGGCCGCGGCCGGGACCGCATCCCCGTTGGCCACGCCCTTGGCGAACCCGGTGAACTCGCCGATCAGCCCATTAGCCTCGACCTTGAACCCGAGCAGCTTCGGCAGCTGCCCGATCAAGATGGTCAGCGCCAGGCCGTTCATGTAGCCGATCATCGTCGGCTTGGAGATCAGGTCCGCGATGAAGCCCAGCTTCGCCACCGCCGCCAGGATCATGATCCCCGCGACCATGATCGCCAGGATCGACGCGAGCGCGACCGCGCGTTTCGCGTCGCCCTTGGCCGCCATCAACGGCAGGATCGTCGCCGCGATCATCGGCCCCAGCGAGGAATCCGGGCCCAGCACCAGGATCCGCGACGGCCCGAACACCGCGTAACCCAGCAGGCACAAGATGGATGTGTACAGGCCGGTGATCGGCGGCAGGCCCGCCAGCTCCGCATACGCCATGCCCTGCGGCACCAGCAAGGTGGTGAGCACCACCCCGGCAATGACGTCCTTCAGCAGCCACTGCCGGCGGTAGGACGAGATCACCTGAAGCCCGGGCACCCAGTGGAACACGGACACCCCCAGGCCCTGGGCATATGTAGTCGTAGCAATTTCGCCCGTCTGGACAAATCCGGCATCACCCCCACCGGGTGACGGCCCAGGCGTGGAAGCAGGTGATGGTGGCGGGACCACTCCCCGCCAAAGGCCAGCCGCCAGCCCGCCGGCCTGACTAGCCGGAGGAAGCAGCATGGCCAAGAAGAACAAGCACAAGCAGCCCGGCCCGGAGGTCCAGGCGCCGCCGGGCGCAGCGCGGCCGGAGGCCGGATCTGGCCCGCCTCCGAAGATGAAGCGCAAGGAGTATGAGCACCAGATGCGGCTGCTGCACGGCGAGCTGGTGGCCATGCAGGAGTGGGTCAAAGCGACGGGGGCCAGGATCTGCATCGTGTTCGAGGGCCGCGACACCGCCGGGAAGGGAGGCACGATCAAGCGGATCACCGAGCGGGTCAGCCCGCGGGTGTTCCGGGTCGTGGCCCTGCCCGCCCCGACCGGGCGGGAGAAGTCGCAGATGTACATCCAGCGCTACCTCCCCCACTTCCCCGCCGCCGGCGAGGTGGTGATCTTCGACCGCAGCTGGTACAACCGGGCCGGCGTCGAGCCGGTGATGGGCTTCTGCACCCCTGCAGAGACCGGGCGGTTCCTCGATCTGGTGCCCGGGGTCGAGAAGGCCATGACCGATGACGGGATCGTGCTGCTGAAGTACTGGCTCGAGGTCAGCCCCGGCGAGCAGACCCGGCGGCTGGAGAGCCGCATCAACGACCCGCGGAAGATCTGGAAGCTCTCCGACATGGACCTGAAGTCCTACCGCCGCTGGTATGACTACTCCCGGGCCCGCGACGCGATGTTCGCCGCGACCGACACCGCGTGGGCGCCCTGGTACATCGCGCACACCGACAGCAAGAGGCGAGGCCGGCTCAACATCATCAGCCACCTGCTCAGCCAGGTCCCCTACCAGCCCCTCCCCCTCCCGGACGTCACGCTGCCCAAACGCCAGCAAGCCGGCGGCTACACCCAGCCGGACCTGCCGTTGCGGTACATCCCGGCACCGTTCTGAGCAGGAGAGGGCAGGTATGGCGGGGAAGGCCGAACGGGTGCCGACGGGCGGTGACTCACCGGGTGGGCAGATGACGCGCCCCGGGACGCCGGCCCGGGTCACCCGGGGCCAGCGCTGGCTGGGCCGGGCCGCGTTCGCGGCCGCGCTGGCCAGGTGATCCTGGACGGGCCGGAAGCCTACGGCCAGACGACGGGGAACAGGGGATGATCCAAGGCTGCGCCTGGCCGGGAGCTGGGATTCGAGGCCATCGAATGGCGGTGAGGTGCGCCACTGTCGCGGCGCGTGCCGTGCATCGGCCGACAGGTAGCGCAGCGATAGCACCCGGCGGCGGCCGCGGAACGGGAACCCCGGCGCCCCGTGCACCGTCAGGAAGTCGAAGAAGATTGCGTCGCCCGGCTCCAGCTCGAAACGGCGGATGTCGAAGGCGTCCCGGTCGGCCTCGATGTCCGGCAGTTCGGCCAGGCTCCCGTCCGGGAACCACTTCGCCTCCCCGGCCAGGAACGTCCGCGGCATGAGCCAGAGCCCGCGGTGCGAGCCGGCCAGCAGCTCCAGGCAGCCGGCCGCGGGCACCGGGTCCACCGGTATCCACGCGCTGACGCCGTGCCCGTCGACGTTGTAGTACGGCTGGTCCTGGTGCCAGGGGGTGCGCTGCCGGGTTCCGCCTTCCTTCACCAGCACATGATCGTGGTAGAACCGCACCTGCGGCGTTCCCATCAGCGTCGCGGCGATCTGCGGCACGCTGGAGTGGCGGGCCAGCTCCTCGATCTGCGGGACGTCCTGCCAGCGGCGGAAGTCCTCCGTGAACGAACCGGGATCACCCAGGCCGCTCGCCACCTGGGCCAGCGGGCCAGGAACGGCCAGCACGGTCTCGATCGCGGCGGCCGCTGCGGCTATCTCGGCCGGGTCCAGGACGCCGCGCACGCAGGCGACGCCGTCGCGGGCGAAAGCCGCGGCCAGTTCCGGGCCCGGCTGATCCAGGTCCACGGCTATCCCTCCTTGCTGTAGCGACAGTCTGGCCGATCCGGACCGTACCACCAGGAACGCCCCCGCCCAGACGCCGGGCCGCGCCCAGCCGGCACCCACAGCACCTGGTACCCGCGGCCGGTCAGGCAGTCGGCCACGGCCGCGCTCATCTCACCGGGATGCAGCGGCCCGATCAGCGTCCCGCTCATCCGCCCAGTGTCGCGGGGGCCCGGGCCGGCAGCCGCCCCCGGGCCCGCACCACGGCCGCTACCAGGCCGGGAAGACGCTCAGCCGGCCAAGGCGGGGCTGGCCGGGCAGCGGTGTGTACCGGTTACCGCGCAGCACGCCGAACACTACCGGGAAGACGGCTCCCGGGTCGGGCGGTCTCGGGCTGAGGGTCACGCCCGGCCGGTGGGCCAGCACGAGCAGCGTGCTGCCGTCAGTGTTAGTCCACAGCACGGCCTGCTCCTGCTCGGGCCACCGCCGGGTGAACCGCCAGCGGCCGAGCACCGCGACCACTTTCCCGGTCCGCGCGGAGAATTCGGTGAAGGCGAATTCCGAGTTCAGCGGGTGCTTGGACTGGGTGACCGTGGCGACGACGATCTTGCTGCCGTCCGGCGTGAGCAGGGCGCCGAACGTGTCGGTGTTGTTGACCGCCCGGCCGTGGCTGAACCGGCGGCTGGTCGCCATGCCCGTCCAGTCCAGGCTCAGGGCCAGCCGGGTGCCTGCCAGGCTGCTGCCCGGCGCCGTGGTGTCCAGCAGCCGGACTTTGTACCGGCCGTCGATCAGCCGGGCAAAGGCCAGCGTCCTGTCGTCGGCCGCCCAGGACAGCGCCGAGCCGGTCCCACCCAGGCTCTCGACCACCGGCTGGGCGCCCGGCCAGGTCCAGACGCGCCGGGCCCCCGTGGCCAGCGTGTCCACCTGGATCTCCAGGCCGGGCCGGGGCCCGCCGGTCCGGCTGGCCATCGCGAGCTTGCGGCCATCCGGGGTGAGCGCCAGGCCGGAGAGCTCCGCATCGGCCGGCAGCGACGGGACAGGCGGCCGGCTCAGCGCCGAGACCTGGCCTGACGAGCTGATCCGCAGCTGGTAGAAGTGGATCGGGCCTGCCGGCACGAAGATCGTGACGGTCTTCCGGGTGGCCGTCCCGGGGATCCCGACGACCTTCCGGTGCTCGGGCGCCATCCGCTGCGCGGCCAGCACGTAGCGGCCCACGCCGGAGGCGGCAGCCACCATGATGAACGCGTTGTCCGGCCGGGGCGCGGCCAGCGTGGCCACGGTCTGGCCGGTGCTGGTGGCGCGGACCTCCGCCTGGTGCGGCCAGCCCCGCTCGGGCCCGGTGTCAGTCAGCACGATGTAGTAGCGCGGGACACTGGCCAGTAGCGCGTCCGACCAGGTCCGGTGGCCGGGCCGGGCCGGGCCGCCGGTGAGGGCGAAGGTGGCGGCCACCACGGCAGCCACCGCGGCGGCCGCCGCCAGCGGGGTGAGCCAGGGCAGCCAGCCCCGCCAGCCGCGCGCCAGCCGGCCGCGCCCCGCCCCATCGGGCAGCCGCAGCAGCGGCACGTCCGCCCGGGAGATGTCCTCCGCGGTCTCCCGCAGGGCCCGGCGGACCCAGTCTTCCGGCGTGTTCATGACGGTTCCTCCAGCATGCGGCCCAGCGCCCCCAGGGCCCGGTGCGCGGTGGACCGGACGGTGCTCGGTCCGATACCCATCGCCGCGGCGATCTCCGGCTCGGACAGGTCCAGGTAGAAGCGGAGCACAAGCACCTCGCGCTGCCGCGGGGGCAGCTGGCGGAGCGCGTGCAGGACCGACCGGCGCTGCTCCGCGGACAGCACCGCCGATTCCGCGGACACCGCGGGCAGCGCCCCATCCGCCAGCCCCGCGTCCGCGAGCCCGGCGGCCGCCACGGCCGGGGCCCGGCTGAGGCGGCGCAGCTGCGAGCGGCAGCCGTTCATCACCGACGACCGTACGTAGGGCAGCGCCTTGCCGGGATCGGACAGCTTTTCCCAGCGCCGGTACAGGCCCGCGAACGCCTCCTGCACCACGTCTTCGGCCGCCTGCCGCTCGCCGAGCAGCAGATAGGCGAACCGGATCAGACCCAGCGCATGGGCCTGGTACAGCGCGGTCACTAAGGTGTCCGCCCCCGGCGGCGGCTGCGGCCCGCGCTGGGTCCGCCGGCCCGCGCGGTCCGGGTGCGCCGCGGCATCGGAGTCCATATCTCATATGACCCCGGCCGCGCCCATCCGCTGCTTCCGGACGGCAGTAATTTTGCCCGCAGCCGGCCCGCAGGCCCGGACTGCACCGCGACGTTCAACGCCCTGGACGTGGCCGAGGGCCGGGCCATCACGGCCGACTGGCGGGTGTTCCGCGAGGTCGAGTCGATGGCCAGGGTCCGGGAACCACGGCAGCTCGCCTACCCTGCCGCTATCCATCGATGATCATTCCCGCCTGGCCTACAGCGAGATCCTGCCCGACAAGCGGAAGAGGGGGTAACCGGTAGCACTATCGGTTACGGGCCGCCTGTCACAGGCTGACGGGCGGCCCGTTCCATCCAGACGTGGCTTCGCAGGTGTGGCTCGCGTTGACTCCTATCAGCAGAGCTTGGGCGGCGAGATCTGCCTGATCCTCCCGCCATCGGAGCGCGCTTGCAGGCGTCTCAGCCAGGATGTAGCGTCGCGGGGGACCTTACGCGACCGGAAAGTGATCAACACAAAGTCCGCCCGATGACCATCAGAACCGAGAGCCGCATAACAATCGCCAGCAGCGTCCGTGAGGTGTGGGCGTACGTGTGTGACGTCGGATGCTGGCCGGAGTGGGCGCCAACGGTTCTCGAGTGCCGGATTCGCGGAGGAGCCCCGCTTCAGCCCGGCTCGCGGGTGGAGCAGCGGGCGAAGTTGATACTCGGGTTGAGTCGCGGCCGGAGCCAGGAGGTGACCGCTGTCGAGGCGCCCCGCCACGTGGCGTTCGCCGGGCCGATGGGGACTTCCGCGGCGCGCTGGGGCATGGAACTCGAGCCGGTGGACGATAGGCAGACCGACGCCATGATGTGGATTGAGGTCGACCTCGCGGGCATCATGCGCGCGGTCCCCGGCCGCAGTCTCCAAGGCAGAATTCAGCGCGTAAGCGATGGCGAGATGGTGGCGATCAAGGCGGCGGTCGAGTCCGCTACGCGGGGAGACGCGGAGTCCTAGATGGGTGGCGCGCGGATCTACCGCGACGCTACGGAGATCGAGGAGCACACCGTGAGCCAGATCGACCGTACGCGAGAGCACCTGATCGAGACATACCGCAAGAAGGCGAAGCACTACGACGTCACCTCCCGTCTCTACCCCGCGCCCGGCTACCCCCAGCGGGCGCAACGCCGCCGGGCGGTACAAGCGCTCGGACTTCGCGCGGGTGGCAGCGTGATCGACATCGCATGCGGCACAGGTCTCAACTTCCCGCTGATTGAGGAGGTGATCGGTCCCGACGGCCGGATCGTCGGCGTCGATCTGACCGACGCGATGCTCGCCCAGGCGCAGGATCGGCTAGAGACGAACGGCTGGAGCAATATCAGCCTCGTGCAAGCCGACGCGGCCGACTTCGACTTCCCAACCGAGGTCGACGCGATCCTGTCCACGTACGCCCTGTCGCAGGTGCCCGAGTGCGCAGAGGTCATCGCCCACGGCGCCGCGGCCCTCTCCGGAGGCGGACGCTGGGTCGTGCTGGATCTCAAGGTTCCCGGCAACACGCCTGGGTGGCTGGCGCAGCTCGGAACCGCACTTGTGCGGCCTTTCGCCTCCATAGATGAGTGGGTCATGCGCCGTCCGTGGGAGGCGATTCGCGCAGCCATGCAGGAAGAACTGGCCGATCTCTCCTGGACCGAGTTGTTCTTCGGAACCGCATTCCTCGCTGCCGGGTCCCGCGTTCCTGGGGCGACCTCGGCAACACCAGGGCCCCCATCGTCGGCTACTCCTCCATCGTCCTGGTAGCACCCCAGCTCGCGCTGTGCGCCCCCGAGGCCGTGCACACGCGCACCCTCATGGAGGCCGAGCAGCCCGCCCCGCCTACCGATACCCCCAGATCAACCGGCTGGTTGAGACTGATCGCGGGTAAGTTGGCTGGGTGCCCGCCCGCGCGCTATTTCATACCGCTCCGCGCCGCGTGGAGATCAGGGAAGTGCCCACACCGCGGCCTGCGGCCGGTGAGGTCCTCGTCCGCACCATGTGCTCTGGCATCAGCGGTGGCACCGAACGGCTGGTATACCGCGGCGAGGTCCCTGCCGAGTTGGCGCTGGATGACACGATCGACGCGCTGGGCGGTACCTTCTCCTACCCCTTCGCCTATGGATACGCGTGCGTCGGTGAAGTAGCGGAGTCTGGCCAGGCGGTTTTCGCGTTCCATCCGCACCAGGACGTATTCGCGGCGCGGGCCGGTGAACTGATTCCGCTGCCTGCCATCGATCCCGCGTCCGCAACCTTGTTCCCGCTGGTCGAGACGGCGTTGCAGGTGACGCTCGATGCCGGGCCCGGATATCGCGACCGGGTCATCGTGCTCGGCGCCGGCGCGCTCGGGCTGCTGACCGGCCTGCTGTTGCAGCGCTCCGGGTGGCGGCCGCTGATTGCCGAGCCGCAGGCGTGGCGCCGCGCCATGGCCAGCAGCCTCGGCGTCACCGCCGCAGCGCCGGAGGAACTGGTGAAAGAGGAGGTTCCGCTGGTCATTGACGCCAGCGGAAACCCGGATGCGCCAGCGATGGCGCTGAACATGCTGGCCCACGAGGGAACCCTGTTGATCGCGTCGTGGTTCGGCACCAAACCAGTGGTGCTGCCGCTCGGCGGCGCCTTCCACCGGCGGCGTCTGATCATCCGCAGCACACAAGTTTCCACGGTGCCGGCCCGGCTGTCCGGGACCTGGACCCGGGCCCGGCGCCGCCGGGAGGCCGTTGAGCTGCTGGCCGGACTACCGTTGGCCCAGCTGTGCACTCACGTCTTCGCCTTCGGCCACGCAGCCGAGGCGTTCCAAGCCGTGGACCAGGGGATACCCGGGTTGATGCATGCCGTTCTTGACTACGACAGGAGTGCTGCCGGTGACCTGTGAGGTCGGGTTGAGCCGAAGCGTGCGTGCATTCCACATCATGCCGGGACTGCCCGGGCCAGAGGGGCAACTGCATGATCATGACTACCGGATAGAGATCGTGGTGGACCGCGAGCAGCTCGACGAGCGGGGCATGGTCTGCGATCTGGATGTACTGGAAGCGGCGCTGACTGAGCTGACCAGCCGGGTCGAAGGCCGCAACCTGGAGGAGATACGCCCAGCCGGGGCCGAGGCGGTCACAGTCGAGGTGTTCGCCCGCTGGGTGCATGACAGCCTCTCGCCTGCCGTCGCCGCCGCAGGCGGCGAGGCACTGGCCGTGCGGGTGTGGGAAACTCCCATCGCGTTCGGCGGATACCACGCACGATGCTGACCCTGCCTGATTATCCCGGGCGACAAGGCCGAGGCTGGCCGCTGAACCGTTCTGCTGACGTGTCCGTCTTGCTGTCATGGGAACAGTCGACACAACATTTTCGTCATCCTCGCTGGACAGCCATATGACACTGGGCTGGGATAACCCCACGGCAGATCCCACCACCACCATCCTGCTGCGGCACGGCGATACCCGACTGTCACCCGAACACCGCTTCAGCGGGCTGCGCGACCTCCCGCTTAGCGCCAACGGGACCCAGCAGGCCCAGGCCGCCGCCCGCCGCCTGGCCACCGGTGCCCCGATCGATGCCGTGGTCAGCTCGCCATTGCAGCGCGCTGTCGCCACCGCCGCCATTGCGGCCCGCGAACTGGGCCTGACCGCAGTCATCGATGATGATCTCCGTGAAACCGACTTCGGTGACTGGGATGGCTTTACCCTGGCAGAAATCCAGCAGCGATGGCCCGCAGCCGCGGCAGCCTGGCGGGGCGACCCCGAACAGGCACCGCCGGGCGGGGAGAGCTTCACCGACACCGCACACCGGGTAAACCGGGCCTGTGACCGGCTGCTGCGGGACTACGGCGCCCAGACCGTCCTGGTGGTAAGTCACATTACCCCGATAAAGATCCTGCTGTGCCGGGCTCTCGGCGTCCCGCTGGGCACCCTTTACCGGCTGTATCTCGGCTCCGCCTGCATTAACGAGATCCAGTGGCACGGCCGCGGATTTGCCGCCGTCCATTGCGTCAACGACACCAGCCACCTTCCCTGACTCACCGGGCCCGTCTCGTCCCGCCGCGAACGCAGGTCCGCATATGCCGGGGCCACGGGAGAAGATGTCACCGCCCGGAGGACCCGCTCATCGCCACGGTCCGGGTGCTGCGGGTCCATGGGCCGACGCCGCTTGGGACGAGGCCGTGCTGAAGGCGTCGAGGAACTGGTTGCGGAAGGCGTCCATGGGCTCGAGCGGAGCGGAGGGACTGGGCAGCAGCCCGTCCTGCCAGTGCCAGGAAGCAATCTGCCGGAACACGGCAGGGTCGTGAGCGACGATCGAGATCACCACCTCGTGGCTGGCCCCGGGGCGGCTGATGGGGCTAGCGGGCTGCTCGTCGCCGAGCAGGATGAGCACGAGGTTCGGGTCATTGAGTTCGGTGACCCATGAGATGAGGGCCTGCAGCGAGTACTGGATCGACCGGCCGAAGAACTGGCGCACGGTGCTGGCGTTGCGCCAGACCGTGACCGGGGATTCGCTGCGCGCGGGCATGGGGTCGAATATCGAGCCGTTGCCGACCTTGTTCCAGGGCACCATGGTCGGCAACGGGGCCCAGGGCGTGTGCGAGGAGACCAGGTCGATCTCGGCCATCACGGGCTTGTGGCCTGGGCCGAGTTCGTTCCGCTGGAACTCGGCCAGGGTGTACTGGTCGGGCATCGAGGCGTAGCTGAAGGCTCGGGCCGTGGTAGCCGACGTTGAGCCGGTCGTAGAGCTTGTCGAAGTGGTAAAAGGACGTGCCGGGCGGCCAGACTTCGTCGTCATCGGGGCTGTCGCTCACGGTGCGCCAGCCGGCCTTGCCGAAGGCGTCGCTGAGGGTGAACCGGCGGCTGCCGACCAGCTCGGCATACCGCTGTTCGGTGTTGACCCACAGCCCCGACTGCAGGGTGGAGTGGGCGAGCTGGCTGACCCCGCCGAAGCCGGGTGCGCTGAGCCAGGCGCTCTGCGTGGACCAGCCGGCGCGGGCCAGCGAGGCGGTGCTCCGGCGCAGGAAGGCGTCGACGCCCGGGGAGAAGCTCGTGCCCTGGACGGCGACCTGCCCGTAGCTTTCGACGAAGGCGATGATGACGTCCTTGCCGCGCAATCCGGTGAGCAGGTCCGAAGCGGGGACGCTGGCTTCCGGGTCGGAGCCGTGCAGGACCTTGCTCGAAACGGCGCTGGTCGCGGAGCGCTGCCTGGGTGTCGCGCACCTGCGCGACGGCCAGCCCGGCGGCGCTGGTCGAGGCGACCGGGGATCCTGGGATGAGTTGCAGTGACAGGCCCGCGCACAGCGCCCAGACCGCAGTGAGGGCGGCGAGCGCGCGAACCGTATCGCGGCGATGCCGGGCGGCCACGGTGGTGAAGTGAATCGTTGATGCGGTGATTGCGCCGACGAGCAGGATGAGACCGAGCGCAGAGCGCGGCGAGCGCAATGGCAGTGCGCGTGGCGCCGATCGTGTCGCGTACCACGCCAATAGCCGGGCCGATGTCGCCCCAGTCGAATACCGGGTTGAACGCCCGCCCGATCTCCTCGTAGAACGCTATGTTGAGGATCTTGACGAGAGTAAGCAGGCCGAACAGGATTCCAGCGACCGCGGCCACGATCCGTCGCGGCCAGGCCGGCAGCACCACCGCGACAGCGACCAGGGCCAGCCCCTCCACGGGGATGCGGGCAAAGGCGGCCGGGGTGAACTGGAAGATACGGTCGGGCGCGACGAGAACACCCCACACGAGCACGACCGAAAGCACGGTGATGGCCAGCCGCAGAGCCCGGCGGGTGCGCGGGCTGGCGCCGGTGCGGTACAGCCAGATCACGTCGCGGCCGAACGACTCGGCCAGCAGCAGCAACGCGGCGGCGACCGCGATCATCCCGGCGAGGCGGTCGAGCAGTCCGGATGCGGCGACGGTGAGCACGATGCCCTGGACCGCGGCCACGACCTTGCGCCAGTACCGGGGTGGCAGCGGCGCGGCCAGCCACGGGATCAGCCAGCCCGCCAGCAGCAGCGCGTAGCGGGCGGCGCCGATGACCAGCACCCAGCGGCCGTAGTCCTGGGATACGGAGATGCTGAGCAGCAGGATGAGGAACGCGTCGACCTCGCCGTCGATGCGGGCGCCCAGCGGGGTGGCGGTGCCGGTCCGGCGCGCCACCGGCCCGTCCACCGCGTCGAGGACCAGCGCGACGGTGGACAGGGTGACCAGCGCGGTGACCGACACCGGCCGGCCGAACGAGTCGGCAACCAGTCCCGCGACCCCGGCGATCAGCAGCGCCCGGGTCAGGGTGACCCAGTCCGCCGGGAGTATCGCCGGCTGGTCGCTGCGCATGCGGGCGGTGACAAGCAGCGCGGTCGCCGCCGAACCGGTGGCCAGCCCGGCGATCCAGCCGGCGACGCCGAGACCAGCCGTGGCGGACACGACGCCGAGCAGGGCGGCTGTGGCGAGCATCCCCAGGATCGTCGCGAGCCGGATCGTAGGCAGCGCGCCTTTGCCCGCGAGCCGGGTCGCAGGCGGCGCGCTTTCGTCTGCAGGCTGAATGGTACGCACCGCGCCTCCGTCTCCGTGGCCAGCTGCCGCCATCCCTGATGGGGACAACGGGTCCGCGGTCACGCTGGTTCACCGCGGCTGGCCGCCGGCCCGCTATGTTGCCGCAGCCGGACGGTTGAACTATGTGTCCAGCCGGCCCGTGTAACCCGGTGTGGCGTTCCTGCACTCAGTTCCGGCCGGGATCGGTCCGGCCGTCCGCCGCTTCGGCCCGTCGTTGCTGCGCCTGGCCGCCGGCGTCACCGTGCTGTGGTTTCTCGGGCGGCAAGTGGGCGCGGCGCCGTTCAAGGACGGGCTGCGTGCGGTCACCTGGCCGGCGGTCGTGGCCGCCGTCACGCTCACTGTCCTGACCACGGTGTGTTCGGCCTGGCGGTGGCGGGTCGTCGCCCGGGCACTCGGCGTCGGCATCGGCCTGCCCGGCGCGGTCTGCGCCTACTACCGTTCCCTGTTCCTCAACTCCGTGCTCGTCGGCGGGGTTCTCGGCGACGTGCACCGGGCGGTCACGCACGGCCGGCGCGCTGGAGACGTGGCGCGGGGGCTGCGCGCGGTGGCGTGGGAACGGCTGTGCGGTCAGGTCATCCAGGCCGTGGTGACGGCCGTCGTGTTGCTGACCCTGCCCTCGCCGGTTCGGCCCGCGCTGCCGTATGTTCTGGCGGGTGTCGCGGGCGTAGCCGGGTGTGCTGCGCTGGTCGTGCGCGGCGCTGCTCGCCGCGGCCGGTCGCGGCTGACCCGCGCCGCCCGGGCCGTTTCCGCTGACCTTCGTCACGGCCTGCTGGCCCCAGGCGTGTGGCCCCAGCTCGCGCTGGCCTCGGTGCTGGTCGTCGCCGGGCACACGGCCACGTTCGTCATCGCGGCCCGGGTCGCCGGCAGCACCGCACCCCTGGGCGAACTGGTCGCGCTGCTGATGGTGGTCCAGACGGCAGTGGTGATCCCCCTGAGTATCGGCGGGTGGGGGCTACGGGAAGGTGCCGCCGCCTGGGCCTTCGCCGCAGCCGGGCTCGGCGCGGCCACCGGGGTCACGGTCGCCACTCTCTATGCGGTACTCATGCTGGCCGCGGTTGCCCCGGGCGCGGGCCTGCTGCTGGGAGACGCCGTTCGCCGCCGTCGCGACCCGGGACAACCGGGCGAGCCGAGACGACCCGATCCGGCGCCGCAGACGATGGAGGCCGTTCGTGGCTGACCGGCCACACCCGGTGACCGGCCTCGGCACGCCGCTGACGAGGCGCTCGACCTGGCGCGAGGCCGAACGGCTCGTCCCGTGACCGGGGCGGTCCAGGCGGCAGCGATCCGCCGGCGTATTCGCATCCCGCTGCGTTTCGCTGACGACTACTCAACCACTGCCACGGTCGTCAGCTTCACCGGCCTGACCGACGCGCAGCAGCACGTGGCCCTCGAACTCGGCCGGCCCGCCGCGGCCGGGCTACCGCTGGTGCGCCTGCACAGTGAATGCCTCACCGGTGATGTGTTCGGCAGCCAGCGATGCGACTGCGGGCCGCAACTGCGCGAAGCGGTCGAGCGGATCACCAAGCACGGCGGGTACGTGCTGTATCTGCGCCAGGAAGGGCGCGGCATCGGACTGTACGACAAACTCGACGCCTACGCGCTGCAAGATCGCGGTCTGGATACGTACGACGCGAATCTCGCGCTCGGTCACCGCGCCGACGAGCGCGACTACACCAGCGCGGCCCAGATGCTGCACGCGCTCGGCGCCAACCGCATCGGGCTGCTGAGCAACAACCCGGACAAGGGCGCTCAGCTGGCCCGCCTGGGCATCACGATCGCCAGGCAGGTCCCCACCGCGCTGCACCTTACCGGGACCAACGCCGCCTACCTGGCCACTAAGGCCCGGCGCGGTGGGCATGATCTGCTGTCGCGGGGTCTTGAACGCGCCGCCGAGCCGCACCGGCACGCCGGCCCGCTCGCCGGTCCGGCACACCTCGGGATCGCGGACCGATGACAGACACTCCGCGAGCTGGCGGGGCGCTAGCCGGGCGAGCGGCCCACGAAATCAAGCTGGTGGGCGATGTAGACCAGCTCGCCCGCGGCCAGTTGCCGGCCGCGCTCGGCCAGCCAGCCGGCCAGGTCCGCCGGTTCTACCCGGTCCTGGCGATTCCGCAACGCGTTCTGGATCGTGTTAAGGATGCTGCGCAGGAAGTAAGCCTCATCGCCCGGGTAGTCCCCATCCGGGCCGGCGCTTACGACCCAGTCCGACGACCCCGCCGCCAGCGCGGGCGCCCCCGCAGCCCGCAGGTAGTGAAACAGGCGGCGGCCCGTTCGGCTTTCCCCGGCCGGCCGGCCGTAGCGAAAGCGCTCATCCATGTCGCGGTGGTAGGCCTGCATGATCTGGTCGTCGTGGGGGTGGCCGGGCGCGAAGATGCTCTCGCCGTCGTAGTTGATCGTGAACCAGTAGACGCCGCCGGGGACCAGCAACCGCAACAATCCGGGCAGGACGGCCGGCACGTCCACCAGGTCCAGGACGGCGTTGGCGATCAGCACATCGGCCGGCGCCCCATGAGCGGCCTCCAGGTAACTGCCGAGCTCGGCGTGCACCAGGCGCACCCGGAGATCACCCACCCGCAGCCCATCCGGCAGCAGGTCGCTGCGCAGGCCCCGCGCGGCCGCCCAATCGCGCAGCCACCGGCGAGAACAGTCCAGCAGCTGCCGATCCGCATCCAGCAGGATGTACTCGCCGGCGCCGACCGCGCCCCAGTCCATCAGACGGGCCACCATCGTGCCCAGGCCGGCGCCGACCTCCAGCACTCGCGGCGCACCCGCGGGCATCAGGCGGCACAGCTCGGCCAGCACATGCCGGTTCAGCGCCCGGTCATCCACGGTCGTCTTCGCGGCCAGGTAGCGGGCATAGTCGAAGGTCATCGAGGCTTCATCGAAGCAAGTCATTGCTTCTCGGCTACCATCGCGAACTTGCGCACCCGCCCGCTGCCGAGCCAGTCACTCCACAGCTGATGGGCTGTGATCAGCTCGGCGGTGGCCTGCGTCCCGATCTGGTCGGCGATCTGGGGTGAATCAGCTCGATAACAGCGAAGCAGCGCCGTCGCTATCGCGTGATGGGAGGCGCTGTACTCCTGCCGCCAGATCACGGTCAACCCCGCCTCGCGCAGCACGCCCGTCAATTCCGCCAGCTCGATGAGCCAGACTGTATCGGCGCCGGGCATCCGCGCCCGCTCCTGCTGGGTGAGCGGCCGGCCTTCCTCGACCGTGAAAGCGAAACGCCCGCCCGGCTCCAGCACGCGCGCCACCTCACCCACCAAGGCCTCCTTGTCGGGGAAGGCCAGCATCGTCTCCAGCAGGAGTACCACCTCGAAGCGGCCCTCGGGCAGAGGCGGGAGGTGAGCTTGCTCGAAGCGGCAGGGGAGATTCCCGGCCAGCTCCTGGGCGGTGGCCAGTGCGCTGGCGGAGTGATCGACACCCAGGTAGCGGCATCCCGACTCCGCCGTGATCATCCGGCCGGGGCCGGCCACCCCGCAGCACAGGTCGAGCACTGAGACGCCGGGGCCGACCCGGGCCTGGTGAGCCAGCGTCCGGACCTCGCTCGCCCGCATGAAGCTCTCCTGGCCGACATACTCTCCCGCGGGGTAGGCGGCCGCCCGGGCCCGCTCTAGCGCCGTCGACAATGGTGCTTGCTGATCCTGTCTCACATCAGATCCCGCACGGTGTCCGGGGCGGAGCCGGTGCCACCCGGCCCGGCAGAGCAACTTGCCGTGCACGCCGCGCCCGTGTCGGGCGGACGCCGGTCGTCTCGGGTCGAACCGCGTCCACCGCTGCTACGTACCATCCTGTGTCAGGTATGACGGATCGGCGGCGGGCGTGGTTCAGCTCGGCCGCAGGGTGGAGGCTGGCTCGGTGCGGCAGGCGCTCTGGAGGGCCGGAACATCGTGCGGGTCCACGTAGTAGTCCCCGAGGGGTTCGACAATCCCGGCCAGCCTAGCGGCGGCAACATCTACGACCGGCGCGTCTGCGCCGGTCTGGCCGAGGCCGGATGGGATGTGCTGGTCACGACCGTCGCCGAGGCGTGGCCGGTACCCGGCTCGGGCGCCCGCGCCGACCTGGCCCGCATCGTTTCCGCCATCCCCGACGGTGAGACCGTCCTGATCGACGGGCTCATCGCCTCGCCGGCCGCCGCGCAGCTACTGCCACACACCGGCCGGATACGAATGACAGTGCTGCTGCACATGCCACTGGCCACCGTCCTCGACACACACCATGATGCCAGCGCGCAGCGCTCCGAACGGGTCGTGCTCCGTGCGGCCACCGGCGTGGTCGTTACCAGCGAATGGACCCGCCAGCAGGTACTGACCCGATACGCGATCCCGGCCCACCGGGTGCACGTCGCCCGGCCCGGCGTCGATCGGGTCGCTGCCCCGGCCCGGCCCGTCCGCGGCCACCTGATCTGCGTCGGAGTCCTCGGCCGCCACAAGGGGCAGGACCTCCTCGTCGAGGCGCTCGCCGACCTCGCTGAGCGGGAATGGCATTGCGTGCTGGCCGGACCGCTCGACCGCGACCCGGACTTCGTCGAGCAATTGCAGGCCCGTATCACGCGCCTCGGCTACGGCCACCGCATCCGGCTCAGCGGCGTCCTGACCGGCGCGGCGCTCAGCCACGCGTACACCACCGCCGACCTGCTCGTCGCGCCGTCCCGCTCGGAGACCTACGGCATGACTGTCACCGAAGCGCTCGCCCACGGCCTACCCGTCATAGCCGCCGCCGTCGGTGGGCTGCCCGAAGCGCTCGGCTCCACCGCCGATGGCACCCGCCCCGGCCAACTGGTCCCTCCCGGCGATCCGGCTGCCCTCGCCGCCGCGCTCGGAGACTGGCTGGGTGACGAGCGCCACCGACACCGGCTACGGGCCGCCGCACGACAGCGGCGGTCGACCCTGCGCGGCTGGGACCAGACCACACAAGAGATAGCGAACGCACTGACCGCCCATGGGTGCGGTAAGCCGGCGCCGCCCGGAGCGGATAACCACTCTGAAAAGTCCAGCGGCCCGGCTTGACC
>CAVRFX010000010.1:0-53294 GCA_963720645.1 uncultured Actinomycetes bacterium
GGGTCCAGGTGTGCGGATGGGTAGGGGAGCGTCGGGTGGCGAGAGAAGCGGCGGAGTGATCCAGCCGTGGACGCCACTCGAGTGAGAATGCAGGCATGAGTAGCGAAAGAGGGGTGAGAAACCCCTCCGCCGAATGACCAAGGGTTCCTGGGGCAGGCTAATCCGCCCAGGGTAAGTCGGGACCTAAGGCGAGGCCGACAGGCGTAGTCGATGGACAACGGGTTGATATTCCCGTACCCGCTTATACGCGCCCATGCTGAATCTGGCGATGCTAAGCAGCCAACGCCGGCGATCCTTCGGGATGACCCGGCTGCGGATGCGACCCAAACTAGTAGTAGGCAAGCCGTAGGGGCGACGCAGGAGGGTAGCTCTACCGGGCGATGGTTGTCCCGGAGTAAGGGTGTAGGGCGGTGCGTAGGCAAATCCGCGCACCATATGCCTGAGACCTGATGCCGAGCCGATTTAGGCGAAGTGAGTAATCCCATGCTGCCAAGAAAAACCCCGCGGCGAGCATATAAGCGGCCCGTACCCCAAACCGACTCAGGTGGTCAGGTAGAGAATACCAAGGCGATCGGGTGAACTGTGGTTAAGGAACTAGGCAAATTGTCCCCGTAACTTCGGGAGAAGGGGAGCCGTGCCCGGTGACGAGGCTTGCCCTCAGAGCTGGGTGCGGTCGCAGATAGCAGGGGAAAGCGACTGTTTACTAAAAACACAGGTCCGTGCTAAGTCGCAAGACGACGTATACGGACTGACGCCTGCCCGGTGCCGGAACGTTAAGGGGAAGGGTTAGTGGCTTCGGCCGCGAAGCTCTGAACTTAAGCGCCGGTAAACGGCGGTGGTAACTATAACCATCCTAAGGTAGCGAAATTCCTTGTCGGGTAAGTTCCGACCTGCACGAATGGCGTAACGACTTTCCCACTGTCTCAACCACAGACCCGGCGAAATTGCACTACGAGTAAAGATGCTCGTTACGCGCAGCAGGACGGAAAGACCCCGGGACCTTCACTGCAGCTTGACATTGGTGTTTGGGACGTCTTGTGTAGGATAGGTGGGAGACTGTGAAGCGGGGACGCCAGTCCTCGTGGAGTCATCGGTGAAATACCACTCTGGTCGTTCTGGATGTCTAACCTGGGTCCGTGATCCGGATCAGGGACAGTGTCTGGTGGGTAGTTTAACTGGGGCGGTTGCCTCCTAAAAGGTAACGGAGGCGCCCAAAGGTACCCTCAGCCTGGTTGGCAATCAGGTGTCGAGTGTAAGTGCACAAGGGTGCTTGACTGTGAGACAGACATGTCGAGCAGGAGCGAAAGCTGGGACTAGTGATCCGGCGGTGGCATGTGGAAGCGCCGTCGCTTAACGGCTAAAAGGTACCCCGGGGATAACAGGCTGATCTTCCCCAAGAGTCCATATCGACGGGATGGTTTGGCACCTCGATGTCGGCTCGTCGCATCCTGGGGCTGGAGCAGGTCCCAAGGGTTGGGCTGTTCGCCCATTAAAGCGGTACGCGAGCTGGGTTTAGAACGTCGTGAGACAGTTCGGTCCCTATCCGCTGCGCGCGTAGGAGATTTGAAAGGGGCTGTCCCTAGTACGAGAGGACCGGGACGGACGAACCTCTGGTGTGCCAGTTGTCCTGCCAAGGGCACGGCTGGTTGGCTACGTTCGGAAGGGATAACCGCTGAAAGCATCTAAGCGGGAAGCTCGCCTTAAGATGAGATCTCCCTCGGGGTTAACCCGGTAAGGCCCCCAGCTAGACGACTGGGTTGATAGGCCGGAGGTGGAAGCGTGGCAACGCGTGGAGCTGACCGGTACTAATAGGCCGAGTGGCTTGGCTTCTACATTCTTTGTGCATGTTTCGCGTCCACTGTGCGGTTCCCGAGGTGCGGTCGGTGCCGTACCTGGCCGGGGCTGACGCTCCGCCGGTACGGTCCCCACATCTCCATAGAGTTTCGGTGGCCATGGCGAAGGGGAAACACCCGGTTCCATTCCGAACCCGGAAGTTAAGCCCTTCAGCGCCGATGGTACTGCGCGGGGGACCGCGTGGGAGAGTAGGACGCCGCCGGACATCTTCAGTTGAGGCCGCTCCCAACAGGGAGCGGCCTCAACTGCGTTGTCCGGGCCCTAAGGTTTCCGTGAGCGAGGTTTCCGGGGGCTTTGCCCCAGGGAGTTCCCGGGAGCGGGACCGTCCCCGGTAAGGCGCCGGTGCGGCGCGGAGCCATGATGGTCATCTGGAAGAGCGGAGAAGTAAGCGTGGCAGGCGAGCAGGGCCAGGGCGGTGGCCGTTCCGGCGGCGCGGGACGTGGCCAGAACAGGGCTCCCGGCGCAGCCCGGAGCCAGGGCCGTCCCAGCGGCGCTGACCGGGGCCGTGGCGGCGCAGGCGGCCAGGGCCGGTCCGGTGCAGCTGATCGTGGGCGCGCCGGTGATTCCGGCCGCAGTGCCGGATCCGGCCGCAGTGGCGGGACCGGCCGCAGTGGCGGTACCGGCCGCAGTGGCGGTACCGGCCGCAGCAGCGCCGGCGGGACCAGCGGGGGGCGCTCCGGTGCGGGCCGGGCTGGCGGCGCCGGAAGCACCGCCCGGCGGGCCGGCACGTCTGGTGTTCCCCGTGGCAGCGCGCCCAGGCCGCGCAGCCAGGGCGCATCCGGTTCGCGGGCCCAGGCGCCAGGTGCGCCGCGGTATGGCGGCCCCGGCGCGGGCGGCTCAGACCGGGGCGCCGCGGCAGGCTCCTCCCGGGGGACAGGCACTTTCCGTGGCGCTGGGGCGTCACGGGGGACAGGCACCTCCCGGGGCGCGGGTGCGTCCCGTGGCCCTGGTCCGCGGTCGGAGCGCGACCCCCATCCCAGCTCGCGCACCCCGGGCCCGCGTACTCCGGGCTCCCGTGCTTCCGGCCCGCGTACTCCGGGCTCCCGTGCTCCCGGCCCGCGTACTCCGGGCCCTCGTGCTCCTGCCGACGGGCCCCATGGCGGCGGCCCCCGCGGAAGCGGCACGCGTGCAGGCCGGCCCCCGCGGGCGCGGCACCCCCTACGGTCCGGGACGCGATGACGCGGCACGGGAGGGTGGCACCGAGCGGAGTGAGCGGCCGTCTGGACGTCCGCCGTTCCGGACCGGACGCCCGGCTCCTGGCCGCGGCCGTCCCGGCGACCGGGGCTCAGAGCGCCGACCTGGCGACCGGGGCTCAGAGCGCTGGCCCGGCCCGCGGGGCGGGGAACCGTCGCGGGGCACCCGGCCCGCCCGCGGTGCCGCGTCCTCCCGGGGCGCGGGTCCCGCTGCCTCCCGCGGCACCGGTCCAGACCGCGGTGCTGCCCGCTACGGAACTGGCGGACCACGATCCGGGGCCGCCCGGACCGGGAACCTGCCGGAGATCCCGGCTGGCATTACCGAAGCCCAGCTTGATCCCGCCGCCGCGGCCGAACTGCGGACCCTGCCGGGCGATCTGGCCTCGGCCGTGGGCCGGCGGCTGCTCGCCGCCAGCCTGGCCGACGATCCGGAGGCCGGGTACCAGCACGCGCTGGAAGCCCGCCGCCTGGCCGCCCGAGTGGGCATCGTCCGCGAGACCGCGGGCATCGCGGCCTACCAGGCCGGGCACTGGGCGGAAGCCCTCGCCGAGCTGCGGGCCGCGCGCCGGCTCACCGGCCGGACCAGCTACCTGCCGATGATGGCGGACTCGGAGCGGGCCCTGGGGCGGATAGACCGGGCCCTGGGCGTGGTGGCCGAGGCCGCGCGGACCAAACTCGACCGGGAAACCGAGGTCGAGCTGCGCATCGTGGAGTCGGGCATCCGCCGGGACCAGGGGCTGGCTGACGCCGCCGTCGTGGCTCTTCAGCTGCCCGAGCTCAAGAGCGCCGGCTCCGCCCCTGGTCTGCGCGGCTGTTCTACGCGTACGCGGACGCCTTGCTGGACGCGGGCCGTACCGAGCAGGCGCGGGAATGGTTCGCCCGGGCCGCCGCCGCGGACCCCGACGAGCAGACCGATGCCGCTGAGCGCTTCGATGACCTCGACGACGTCGTCATCGACGACCTGGCCGACGAAGACGATGACGCCTCCGCCGCCGGTGAGGACGATCCCTCCGCCGCCGGCGAGCCAGCCGCGGCGACTGACCTGGCTGGCCAGGAGGATGACCCCGGCTGACCGCTGCCCGATGCCGGGCCGGAGGCCGTCGCCCGCGCGGCCGGGATCCTGGCGGCAGTCAAGCTGCAAGACCTATACGATATGTAGCACACATGCTATCTTCCGAGGCATGGATGATGTACTGGATGTCCGTGATCTGCGGATGCGGTACGGCAGAACCGACGTGCTCAACGGGGTCAGCTTCGCGGCGCGGCACGGGGAAGTGCTCGCCCTGCTCGGGCCGAACGGCGCGGGCAAGACCACCACGATCGAGATCCTCGAGGGGTTCCGGATGCGCTCGGCGGGCGAGGTCAGCGTGCTCGGCGCCGACCCCGCGCACGGCGGCGAGGCGTGGCGGGCGAGGACCGGCGTCGTGCTGCAGTCCTGGCGTGACCACGCGAAATGGCAGGTCCGCGAGCTGCTCGCGCACCTGGGCCGCTACTACGCGCCGTACTCCACGCCGGGCGTCACCCGCCCTTGGGACGTGGATGACCTGATCGAGACCGTCGGGCTGACCCCGCACGCGCGCAAGCGGGTGCGTAACCTGTCCGGCGGGCAGCGGCGCCGCCTCGACGTGGCCATCGGCATCGTGGGGCGGCCCGAGCTGCTGTTCCTCGACGAGCCGACGGCCGGCTTCGACCCTGAGGCACGGCGCGACTTCCATGACGTCGTGCACCGGCTCAGTGACCTGGAGCAGACCACGATCCTGCTCACCACGCACGACCTGGACGAGGCGGAACGGCTCGCGGATCGCATCCTGATCCTGGCCGGCGGCACGATCATCGCGGACGGCTCCGCGGATGAACTGGCCCGCACGATGTCCGGTCAGTCCGAGGTGCGCTGGAGCCGGGACGGGCAGCGGTTCGTGCACGCGGCGGACGACGCGACGGCGTTCGTCAGGGAGCTGTTCCGGCAGTACGGCGAGTCGGTCGAGGATCTGGAGGTGCGCCGGGCCAGCCTGGAGGACACGTACATGGCGCTGGTCCGCCAGGCGGAGCACGGCGTGCCGCGCAGGCTGACGGCGGTGGCGGCATGAACCCCGCGCTGGTGGCGGCGCGAGTGGGACTGTCCCGGGGCTGGATCGAGTTCAGGCAGACCCTGACCACGCCGGGTGACCTGATCTCGATCCTGTTCGTGACCGGCGGCTTCCTCGCCGCGATGATCTGGACCCGGTACACGCACGTGCCGGGGACGCGCTTCTCGCTGGGCACCACGATGCTGGTCAGCGTGCTCGGCCTGAACATCGTGGTGTACGGAGTCATCAGAATGGGCGACCTGATCGTGACCGAACGCGAGGATGGCACGCTGCTGCGGGCCAAGGCCATCCCGAACGGGATGCTCGGCTACCTGCTTGGCAAGGTCGTCAACATCTCCGGGCAGATAGCGTTCGCGGTGGCGACCACGCTGCTCATCGGCGTTTTCCTGTTCACCGGCCTGGCGATCGGCAGCCCTGGCAGATGGCTGACGCTGGCCTGGGTGCTCGTGCTCGGGCTGCTCGCCACGCTGCCGCTGGGCGCCATGCTCGGGTCGCTGTTTTCCAGCACGCGCAGCGCCGGGGGGCCGATGCTGCTGCTGCTGGGCGGGCTGGCCGTGATCTCCGGCATCTTCTACCCGATCACGCACCTGCCGGTGATCCTGCAGTGGGCCGGGCAGGTGTTCCCGGTGTACTGGCTGGGGCTGGGGATGCGTTCTGCGCTGCTGCCGAACGCGATGGCGGCGGTGGAGATCGGGCATTCCTGGCGGCACCTGGCCACGTTCGGCGTCCTGTCCGCGTGGGCAATCGCAGGGCTCGTGCTGGCGCCGGTCGTGCTGCGCCGGATGGCGCGCCGCGAGTCCGGCTCGAACGTCGCGGCCCGCCGCGAGAAAGCGGTGCGGGGAATATGAGCAGCGAGGTCATCTATAACCGGATCGCGATGCTGCGGGCCGAGCGCGGGATCTCCCGGCGCGAGCTGGCCGACGCGCTCGGCGTGCACTACCAGACGGTCGGCTACCTGGAGCGCGGCGAGTACAGCCCAAGCCTGTACCTGGCCCTGCGGATTGCCGCGCACTTCGAGGTCCCGGTCGAGGTGATCTTTTCCACCGAGCAGTTCCCCCGGCTAGGCGCAGCCGCAACCGCCTGACGACCGCCCGGCGCCCGGACTTCCCCGGTCCCGGACCGGGGCCTCAGGCCGCCGGGCCCGCGGAATCGAGCCAGTGGACGATCCCGGCCACGTTCGAGGCGGTGCCGCTCACGGTCTCGAACCTCGCGACGATCTCCGGGTCGGCGTCCGGGCCCAGCACCGCGTAGCGTTCCCGGGTCCGCTCGTGCACCAGCGCGACCGCATGGTCGAAGTCCAGCCCGGCACCCCGGGCCGCCCGGGTCTCCTCCACCCACAGCCGGATCTCCTCGGCCGACCGGGCCAGGGTCTCGTCCACGTCCGGCACCGGCCCGTAGTGGCTGAACAGCAGCCGCGACGGGCGCAGCGAGGCGAACAGGCGCAGCGACCCCAGCGCGGTGTCCAGATCGAAGTCCGGCGGCGGGGTGGCGGGCCGCAGGTCCGCGGTTTCGGGGATGTACACGCCGGCCGCGTCGCCCACGTACAGGTCGCCGCTCACCGAGTCGATGAGGCCGACATGGTGCCTGG
Organism: uncultured Actinomycetes bacterium; assembly: GCA_963720645.1. Lineage (GTDB taxonomy): Bacteria > Actinomycetota > Actinomycetes > Streptosporangiales > Streptosporangiaceae > RYN-230. Next base: position 6,723 of record CAVRFX010000010.1, read on the forward strand.
CGTGCCCGGGGGAGTAGTGGCTGTCCAGCCGCCGTCCGCCGCCGAGGTCCACGGTCCCCCGTTCCTCCACGCTGCGGATCCGCTCGGCGGGGGTCGGGTTCATCGTCCCGAACAGGGTGTCGAGCGCGTCTCCGTACACCATCCGCGCGCTGCTCATCAGCCGCGCCGGGTCGGCCAGGTGCCGGGCACCGCGCTCGTGCACCACGACGTCCGCGTCCGGGAACATGGCCGCGACGTCGCCGGTGCCCCCCGCGTGGTCCAGGTGGATGTGGGTCACCACGATCGTGGCCAGGTCACGCGGCCCGACGCCCAGCGCCGCCAGCGCGTCACGCACAACCGGGGCCGAGGGGGCGGTGCCGGTCTCCACCAGGCACGGCCGGTCGCCCAGGATCAGGTACCCGGCCGTGATGCCCTGGTACCCGGCCATCAGGGTATCGATCTCGTACACGTCGTGCCCGAGGCTGGTAATGCCCGGGGTTTGCGCCCCGTTTTCCGCCGCGCCCTCTGCCGTGTCCATGCCACCATCGTTCCAGAAGCCCGGCTGGCTGCCGATGCCCCGCACCAGCGGCCCTCCGGGCGTCACCGGGCGGCCCGTTCGCGGAGCGTCCCGGGAGATCGGGCCGGTGCTTCGGGCGGGTAAGCGTCGCTCGCGCCCCGCGCACGGGTAGTATCGGAGCGCGGTCGGATCGTGCCCCTATGCGACCTGGGCGGGGCGCCGGCCGGGGGGATGGGTTTGTCGTTAACGGCCTGAGCGCAGTGGCTAGAGTCGATGTCGCCACGCACTCAGGCTGGGCCCGGTGCCGGGTTGGTCAGGAAACGTGCGGGTCACCAATTGTGAGCGGATTACCTGTGAGAATGCCAGCCGCCAGGTCGCAAGTGCCGCCGGCGGATTCGAGCCAGCCGGCCGGGTGGGCGCGTCCCGGTGCGGTCACCCTGGCCATCGTGATCATCACGGCGCTGGGCCTGGCGCTCCGGCTGTACCAGCTGAGCCGCCCGGACTACCTGATCGGTGTCACCGAGTACGACGACGGGACGGACTTCGGCAGCGCGATCCTGCTGATCCACGGTGACCTGCCGTACCGGGACTTCATCATGGTCCAGCCGCCCGGCATCACGCTGCTGATGGCCCCGGTCGCGCTGGTGACCAAGGGGATCGGCACGGCCTGGGGGATGGGCGTGGGCCGGATCCTGACCGCGCTGGCCGGCGCGGCCGCGGTGTGCCTGGGCGGCCTGCTGGTCCGCCACCGCGGCCTCCTGGCCGTGGTCGTGACCTGCGGGATCCTGGCCGTCTACCCGGCCGCGGTGCAGGCCGCGCACACGGTGCTGCTCGAGCCCTGGCTGGTGCTGTTCTGCCTGGCCGGGATGCTGGCCGTGTTCGACGGTGACCGGCTGGCCAGCACCCGCCGCCTGGTCTGGGGCGGGGTCCTCTTCGGGTTCGCCGGGGCCATCAAGGTGTGGGCCATCGTGCCCGTGCTGGTCATCCTGGTCCTGATCCTGGCCGCGCGGCAGCCCCGGCGGGCCGCGGTCTACGCCGCCGGGGTGATAGCCGGCTTCGTGGTCCCGGTGCTCCCGTTCGCCGCGCTCGCGCCCGGGACCTTCTACCGCAGCGTGGTGGTGGCGCAGCTGGTCCGGGTGGACACGGTGCGGATCCCGGTCGGCTACCGGCTGCACGAGATGACCGGCCTGACCGACGTCACCGGCCTGACCTCCACGCTGGTGCTGTCCCTGATCTCGCTGCTCATCCTGGCCCTGATCGCAGGCTCCAGCGTGGCCGCCTCGCGGCTGAGCGGGCAGCGGCCGCCGCGGCTGGAGCAGTTCTCGCTCGCGGCCTGCGCCCTGACCATCATCGCGTTCCTGTGGCCGGCCGACTTCTACTACCACTACGCCGGCTTCCTGGCCCCGTTCCTGGCCCTGGCCATCGCGCTGCCCGTGGCCCGCTTCGTGGACGCCCTCCGCGCGTCCCGCGAGGGGGAGGCGCGGGCCGGTGACGCCGCCGCACCACCGCGCCCGGCCGCCCGGCTGGTCGTGCGTTACGCGACGCCCGTGGCCCTGGTGGCCGTCGCGGTCATGGCCGTCGCCCAGTTCGGCTTCGAGAGCAGCCTGCAGCCCCCGCTCGCGCCGACCACCCCCGGCCTCACCTCCGACGTCGTGTCGGCCGCCGGCGATGCCGTCCCGCCGGGGGCGTGCGTCCTGACCGACCAGGCGTCCTACACGATCGCCGCGAACCGGTTCGTGTCCTCGCGGCCCGGCTGCGTGCCCATGGTGGACGGGGTGGGCAGCGATTACTCGCTGTCCCGGGGGCTGAGCGCGGCCACCGGGGCCGGCCGCGTGCCCGCGGTCCGCGCGCTGTGGATGTCGGCGCTGCGGGGCGCCCAGTACGTGTGGCTGTCGCCGCTGTCCTACAAGCGCATCCCCTGGGCCTCGCGGGAGATCTCGGTGTACTTCGACCAGCACTTCGTGCCCGTGCCGCACGGACCGTTCGGCCTGTACATGCGCAAAGGCCAGCACCCCCGCTGATCCATCCCCCGGCCTGGCGCGGACACCGGGGTGCGTTCTGCGCCGCCGGCGGGCGCACAGCGCATCCCGGTAACGGGAAGTTCAGCCTGCGGTGAGGGACCGCAGGACCAGGCCTGTTCTCGGCTTGGGCGCGAACGAGGTGGACTTGCGGGGCAGCCGTTCCCCGCCGGCTGCGACCGCGTACACGTCCGCGGCGCGCAGCGGGTTGCCGATCACGGCCGTGCCGCCCGGAGACGCATCAGCCTCCGCGATCGCCCGCGCCGCGTCGTGGTGCACCACGCGCACGCCCTGCTCGTCGTCCTGGATACCCCACAGCGCGGCCAGCAGGTACTCCTGCAGCACCGCGGTGGACAGCCGCCGCCAGCCCGCGGACCGGCCCGCGGGCATGGCCGCCTCCAGCTGCACGGGGTCGGGGTCGGTGAGCAGGTGGATCTGGCCCTGCCCGGCCACCAGGAAGGCCGGGCCGTCCTGGCCTGCCGCCGCCAGCGCTTCCGCGGCCGCGGGCAGCCCGGCGGTGCCGCCGGGCATGGCCCGCACCGAGAAGCCCGCCTTGGCCCGCTCCACCGCCTCGGCCGGGCGCAGCCCGGGCAGCACCCGGTGGATCGCCCCGATCTGCGGCGCGAACGCGTCCCCGTCCACCAGCAGCGCGAGCCCGTAGTCCCAGGGACCCGCGCCGCCGCCCGCGGCCCGCCGGTCGGCCTGCATCTGCAGGTACGCCGCGTAGCGGTGGTTCCCGTCCGCGATCAGCGCCTGCCGGGGCGCGAGGTCGGCCGCGATCTCCGCCAGCGCCGCGGGATCGGTGACCGCCCACAGCGTGTGCCGGATGCCATCACCGGTATCGGCGCTGAGCACCGGCGTGCCCGCCGCCGCGACCTGGCCGGCGATCCGGGTGGCCGCGCTGGCCGGCTGGCCCGCGGCAGGGCCGCCGCCGGCGAGCCCGCCCTCGTACAGCAGGAAGATCGGCTCCAGGTTGGCCTGCGTGGCTTCCATCAGCTGCCGGCGGCCCCGGACCGGGCCGGGCATCACGTCCTCGTGCGGCAGCACGATCCGGGCACCGGGCGGGGCCAGCCGCACCGCCCCGATCAGGCCGCGCTGGAGCACGCCGGGGTCCCCGCCACCCTCCGCGGACAGCCGCTGCTCATACACGTACAGGGCGGGCTCGTCCCCGGTGACCAGGATCCCCTCGCGCTGCCAGTCCGCCAGCAGGCGGGCGGCGTGGTGGTACTCCTCGCCCGGCCGGCCCGGGTCCTGGCGGGGCAGGATGAGCCGGACGATGTTGTGCGGGTCGGCGTCGCGGAGCTGCTGGGCGGTGTCCTGGCCGATGACGTCGTACGGTGGAGAGGTGACCTCCGCGAGTCCGCTCACCTGTTCCGGGGCATAACGGACTCCACGGAACGGCGCGAGCTCGAGCCCGGCTGGTCCCGGCGCCTGTTCCCCGCCGGACGGAAGGATCTGCACATATGACAGAAGCGCCCTCGGGCGGCCAGGATTCCCGCCCGGCGGAAAATCCGGCGCCGCGCGGCGGCAATCCCGGCGTCCCGGCCCCGGATGGTGACGTGTACACGTGGTACCAGCGGGGGCTGGAGTTGCTGGGCCGGGGCAGCCCGGCGGCCGCCGCCCAGCTGCTGGAACGGGCCGCCGAGGCCGAGCCAGGGTCCCGCAGCGTGCTCGAGGCGCTCGGCCGGGCACAGTTCGACACCCGCCGGTACGCCGACGCCGCCGCGACCTTCCGGCAGATCGTCGAGGCCAGCCCGAGCGACGATTACGCCCACTTCGGGCTGGGCCTGGCGCTGGCCCGGGGCGGCGACCCGCGGGCCGCGGCCGAGCACCTGGCCCTGGCCGCCGCGATGCGGCCTGAGCTGACGCACTACACCGAGGCGCTGCGCGGCGTCCGGGCCACCCTGAAGGCCCGCGCCCAGGCGTCCGGCGAGCCACCGGCCGCCCCGGCCTGAGGCACCCGCGGGCGTTCCTGCCCCGCGGCCGGGCCCGCCCCGGGCCCTGACCCCGCGCCAGGAGACCGGCCAGGCCGGCGGGTCCCGACCGGGACCCCGCCCGGCCGCCACGCGAGGCAGCCGGCGGCCCGCGAGGCCGGGCCGGATGGTTCGTTAGTGCTAATTTGAAGGGCTTTCCCCTGGAACCAGGAACCGAGGACCCGCATGCCTGAGGCCGCCGAGCGCGATCGTGACACCGGACTGCCCGCTTTCCTGAGTGGCTGCCCCGATCCGCTCAGCCAGGTCTACGACGTGGCGCTGCTGGACCTGGACGGGGTGGTCTACCTCGGCGACGCCGCGGTACCCGGCGCACCGCAGGCCCTGGCCAAGGCGGCCGACGCGGGAATGCGGCTGGCCTACGTGACCAACAACTCTTCCCGCACCCCCTCGGCGATCGCCGCGCAGATCGCCAGCTTCGGGGTGCCCGCCACGTCCGCCGACGTGGTGACCTCGGCCCAGGCCGCCGCGACGTTGCTGGCCGGGCGGCTCGAGCCAGGCTCGGCCGTGCTGGTGGTGGGCGGGAACGGGCTGCGCGCCGCGGTCCGCGAACGGGGCTTCCGGCCGGTCACCACGGCGCTGGACCGGCCCGCCGCGGTCGTGCAGGGCTTCGCGGCCGGCGTCGGCTACTCGCTGCTGTGCGAGGGTGCCCTGGCGGTCCAGGACGGGGCCTGGTATGTGGCCTCCAACGGGGACGCCACCATGCCAACCGGGCGCGGGCGCCAGCCCGGCAACGGCGCCCTGTCGCAGGTGATCGTCTACGCGACCGGGACGCAGCCGGTGGTGGCGGGCAAGCCCGAGCCGCCGCTGCACGCCGAGGCGGTGGCCCGGACCGGCGCCCGGCACCCGCTGGTGGTCGGGGACCGGCTGGACACCGACATCGAGGGCGCGGTCCGGTCCGGGGCGCCCAGCCTGCTGGTGCTCACCGGCGTCACCCGCGCCGAGGATGCGGTGCTGGCCGGGCCGCGGCAGCGCCCCACCTACCTGGCGGCCGACCTGTCCGGCCTGCTCGCCCCGCACCCCCCGGTCGCCGCCGGGCCCGGGGCCTTCCGCTGCGGCGGGTGGACGGCGCGGCGACCGGACGGGGATTCCCCGCTGGTCCTGGAGGGCTCGGGGGACCGCATCGACGGGCTGCGCGCGCTGTGCGCCGCGGCCTGGTCCGCCGGTGACGTCACCCCGGAGCTGATCAGGCCCGCGCTGGCTGCCCTGCCAGGCTGACACCAGGCCTCCACCCACAGGGGGATACGGGCCGGCCGCGCGGGCGATGCGCGGACCCGCCCGGGCCCGGAAGACTGTCCTTGCGCGGAAGGCGGGCACCCGGCCCGGGGGGCGCGAAGCGGAAAGGACATATCGATGATCGAGGCGATGAGCCTCACGAAACGCTACGGGGACAAGGTCGCGGTGGACGACCTGTCATTCAGCGTGGAGCCAGGCAAGATCACCGGCTTCCTCGGCCCGAACGGGGCGGGCAAGACCACCACCATGCGGCTCATCCTCGGGCTCGACCGCCCGACGAAGGGGACCGTGACCGTGCACGGCAAGGACTTCCGTGAGCTGGCCCAGCCGATGCGGGAGGTCGGCGCGCTGCTGGACGCCAAGGCGGTGCACGGCGGCCGCAGCGCCTACAACCACCTGCTCTGCCTGGCCCAGACCAACAACCTGCCCAAGCGCCGCGTCGGCGAGGTGCTCGAGCTGGTCGGCCTGAACGAGGTGGCCCGGAAGCGCTCCAAGGGGTTCTCGCTCGGCATGGGTCAGCGCCTCGGCATCGCCGGCGCGCTGCTCGGCGACCCGGCCATCCTGATGTTCGACGAGCCAGTCAACGGGCTGGACCCCGAGGGCATCCTGTGGATCAGGAACCTGATGAAGGCCCTGGCCGCGGAGGGCCGCACCGTCTTCGTGTCCAGCCACCTCATGTCCGAGATGGAGAACACCGCGGACCATCTCCTGGTCATCGGCCGGGGACGGCTCATCGCCGACTGCACCGTGGACGAGTTCATCGCCCGTAACTCGGTGCAGACGGTCCGGGTCCGCACCCCGCAGGGCGACGCCCTGCGCAGCGCGGTCGCGGTGGCCGGCGGCCACGTCGCGGACGCCCCGGATGGTGCGTTCGTCGTGCAGGGCCTGGCCACCGACCAGATCGGGGACCTGGCCTACGAGCGCGGCATCCGGCTGCACGAGCTGGCCCAGGCGCACGCCTCCCTGGAGCAGGCCTTCATGGAGCTGACCGCGTCCAGCGTCGAGTTCCACGCCCACTCCGACATCGACGGATCCGGGACCGCCGGGTCTGGTACCGCGGTGCAGCCGGTGACCACGGGAGAGGTGCTCTGACATGACTGCGACCACTCAGCTGCCGGGCAGTTCCGCGCCGGCCCTGCGCGCCGCGCCGTCCGGCCGGGCCGGGTTCACGGGCGCTCTCCGCTCGGAGTTCACCAAGATCCGCTCCGTCCGGTCCACCTACTGGACGCTCATCGCCCTGGTCGTGATCACGATCGGGATCGGCACGCTGGCCTGCGTCGGCGCGGTCTCGCGCGGGAGCGGGATCCGCGGGCCGGGCTTCGACGCGACCCAGCGCAGCCTGGCCGGCCTGATCCTCGGCCAGCTCATCATCACGGTGCTCGGGGCGCTGACCGTGACCTCGGAGTACTCGACCGGGATGATCCGCACCTCGCTGACCGTGCAGCCGCGCCGCGGTACCGTGCTCGCGGCCAAGGGCGTGGTCTTTGCCCTGGTCAGCCTGGTCACCGGGCTGGTCGCGTCGTTCGTGTCGTTCTTCATCGGCCAGGCCATCCTGTCCTCGAAGCAGCTGAACGTCAGCCTCGGTGACCCCAACGTGCTGCGCGCGGTCATCGGCGGCGCGCTGTTCCTGGCCGTCTGCGGGATGCTGGCCTTCGGCCTGGGCACGCTGCTGCGGCACACCGCGGGCGCGATCACGGCCTCGATCGGGCTGCTGTTCGTGCTGTTCGTGCTGATCAACTTCCTGCCGTCCAGCTGGCAGAACCACGTGGACAAGTGGGTCCCGTTCAACGCGGGCAGCCAGATCTGGTCCACCCTCCCGGTGCACGGCAATCCGCCCATGTTCTCGCCGTGGACCGGGTTCGCCGTGTTCACCGCCTACGCGGTGATCGCGATCATCGCGGGGGCGTTCGTCTTCATGAAGCGGGACGCGTAAGACCCCCCAGGAAGGGGGACGCGCACGGGACCGCGCGTCCCCAGGGCACTCGCCTGGCGGCCGGGGGCTGCCGCCAGGCGAGTGCCTGTTTGTGCTGCGGGCCCTGTCCCGGGCGGCCCGCTGGCGGGCGGGCCGTCAGGGGCTGGCCGTCAGGGGGCGAGCCGTCGAGCGGGGCTGGCAGTGCGGGCACCAGAACGTGATCCGCGCCTCCGGGTCGCGGCCCTGGCCAGCCCGCTGGATGAGCGTCCCGCACCGGCGGCAGGGCCGCCCGCCCCGCCCGTAGACCCAGTGCTCCGCGCCGCGCTGCCGCGACCCGGTGGTGATGTGCCCGATCCGGTCCTTGTTCGCGTCCAGCATCCGGTGGGCCAGCCGCACCATCCCGGCCGGGTCGCTGATCTCACCGACCGGACGCCACGGGTGAACGCCCCGCAGGAACAGCAGCTCGCACTGGTACACGTTGCCGATGCCAGCCAGGTTGCGCTGGTCCAGCAGCGCCTCGGCGGCCGGCCGCCGAGGCTCGGCCAGGAGGCGGCGCACCGCCTCGTCCACGTCAGCCGCGTCCCAGCCCGGGCCGAGGAGGTCCGGGCCGAGGTGGCCGACCACCTCCTCTTCCCGGCCGGTGGCCAGCACCTCGACCACGCCGAGCTGGTAGCCGACCGCCTGCCAGTCCTCGTTGGCGAGAATCAGCCGGGCCCGGTGCCCCTCGGGCAACCGGGCCGCGGCCGGGCGCACCCGCCACGCGCCCTCCATCTTCAGGTGGGTATGCACGGTGACGCCGCCCTCGACCCGGGTCAGCAGGTGCTTGCCGCGGGACAGTGACTCCGTCACCCGGCGGCCGGTCAGGTCGGTCGTCGCGTACCGCGGCACCCGGAAGTCGCTGCGGGTCAGCACCCGCCCGGCCAGCGCCTCCCGCAGCCGCTTCGCCGCATGCCAGACCGTGTCCCCCTCAGGCACCGCTCAGCCCCGCCACCGCCTCAGTATGCCCGCGTCCCGCGGCGGTGGGCGGCGGGGCCGCCGGCGCGGGCGGTCAGAGCAGCTTGCGCAGGCGGAGCAGGTCGCCGAGGCTGGCGTGGACCTTCACCCGGCCGGACAGCCAGGACCGGACGAAACGTCTCGGATCCCCCGCTATCGCCAGCAGCTCATCGCTGGTGGCCGAGAACCGGACCTGGGCCGGTGGCTCACCCGGACTGGTCTCGGCGACCGGGGAGGCCCCGTCCGCGCCGAGCTTGGTGAGGAACGTGACACCGAGGTCGGTGACCGTGCAGCTGAGGGTGCGGTCGGCGAGGTGAGTGGCGCGCGCTTCCGCGTCCATCTCAGAAATCCGGGCCGTCAGCGCCTCCAGCGCCGTCCGGCACTCCTCGGCAGTCGCCATATCTCCTCACTTCCCAGAGGGGTCCATTGTGCAACTCCTTACCCATTGATGACGCCATAGGCGTGGCGCCAGCCGTTGGTGGCGCCTCCGGCGGCTTCCGGACGGTAGCGTTTCGTCGGGGAACCGCCCCGTAGCCCGCAACCTGCCGAGGAGCGCGACGTGACGCAGAACGATCCGGTGGAGCCCGGCGCGATCGCTCCCGGGAGTACCCCGGCGAGCGCCGCGATCACCGGCGATCCGCGGGTAGACCAGGCCCTGGGCAGGCTCGGCGAGCTGGCGGACCTGCCGCTGCCTGAGCACGCGGCAGTCTTCGAGCACATCCACGCGGAGCTGACCGGGGCGCTGGGTACCCTTGATTCAGGAAACGACCGGTTTCCGCAGGCCCCGATCGCGTCCGCCCAGACCCCGCGCGCAGCGGCTGCTCATGGAACTCCCGCGACCCCGGACAGCTGAACGGCGAGGCAGCCACTGCATGAGTACCCGGAGACGTCTCGACGCCGAACTGGTGCGCCGTGGCCTGGCCCGGTCCCGCGAGCACGCCGCGGAGCTGGTCACCGCCGGGCGGGTGGTGGTGGCCGGCCAGTCGGCGGGCAAGACCGCGACGCAGGTCACCGCCGATGACCCGATCGCGGTCACCGGCGCCGGCGCTGGCCCCGAGTACGCATCCCGGGGCGGCCGCAAGCTCGCGGGCGCGCTGGCCGCCTTCCCGGCGCTGTCGGTGGCGGGCCGCCGCTGCCTGGACGCGGGCGCGTCCACCGGCGGCTTCACCGACGTGCTGCTGCGGGCCGGGGCGGCCCAGGTGGTGGCGGTGGACGTCGGCTACGGCCAGCTCGCCTGGGCGCTGCGCAGCGATCGACCGGGTCACCGTGCTCGACCGGGTGAACGTGCGGCACCTGGAGCCGGCCCAGGTGGCGCCGCCGCCGTCCCTGGTCACCGCGGACCTGTCGTTCATCTCGCTCAGCCTGGTGCTGCCCGCCCTGGTCCGCTGCGCCGCCCCGGACGCCGACTTCGTGCTGCTGGTCAAGCCCCAGTTCGAGGTGGGCAAGGGGCATGTCGGCGCGGGCGGGGTGGTGCGCGACCCCGGGTTGCGGGCCGCCGCCGTGACCGCGGTGGCCGCCGCCGCCGCCGGCAGCGGCCTGGGCGTGGCGGGCGTCACCGCCAGCCCGCTGCCCGGGCCGGCCGGGAACGTGGAGTATTTCCTCTGGCTGCGCCGCGGTGCCCCCCGCTCGAGCCGTCCACGCTCGCGCACGTCGTCGCGGAGGGACCGCAGTGAACCCCACCCGGACCGTGCTGGTGACCGCGCACACAGGCCGGGCCGCGGCGGTGAACAGCGCCCGGCTCGTGGTGGAGATGCTGCTCGCGGCCGGGATATCGGTGCGCGTCGTGGACACCGAGGCCGCCGACCTCCAGTGCCCGGGCGCCGAGGTGCTCCCGGCCACCCCCGACGCCGCCCGCGGCACCGAGATGGTCCTCGTCCTGGGCGGGGACGGGACGCTGCTGCGGGTGGCGGAGATGACCCGGCCGGCCGGGGTGCCGCTGCTGGGGGTGAACCTCGGGCACGTGGGTTTCCTCGCCGAGGCCGAGTACGACGACCTGCCCAACGTGATCGACCGGGTGATCACCCGCCAGTACACCGTCGAGCAGCGGATGACCGTCAACGTGACCGTGCGGCAGAACAGCACGGTCATCGCCCGGACCTGGGCCCTGAACGAGGCCAGCGTGGAGAAGGTCGCCCGGGAACGGATGATCGAGGTGGTCACCGAGATCAACGGCCGGCCGCTGTCCCGGTGGGGCTGCGACGGCGTGGTCTGCGCCACGCCGACCGGCTCCACGGCGTACGCGTTCTCGGCGGGCGGCCCGGTCGTGTGGCCGGAGGTCGAGGCGCTGCTCATGGTGCCGATCAGCGCGCACGCGCTGTTCGGCAGCCCGCTGGTCATCTCGCCGGCCTCCCTGCTCGCGGTCGAGGTCCTCGGCGGCCCCGCGGTCGGCCAGTCGTTCGCGGGCGTGCTCTGGTGCGACGGGCGGCGCCGGGTGGACCTGCCCGCCGGCGCCCGGATCGAGGTCCGCCGCGGCGCCACCCCGGTGCTGCTGGCCCGGCTGCGCAGCGGGGATGACGCCGCGGCGGGCGGCGCGCTGTTCACCGACCGGCTGGTCGCGAAGTTCGGCCTGCCGGTCACCGGCTGGCGGGGGCGCCCCGGCGCCCGTCACATCGAACAGGAGCCACGCGCTCATGCTTGAGGAAGTCCGCATCAACGCGCTCGGCGTGATCGAGGACGCCGTGCTGGAGCTGTCGCCCGGGTTCACGGTGGTCACCGGCGAGACCGGGGCGGGCAAGACGATGGTGGTGACGGGCCTCGGCCTGATGTTCGGCGGCCGGGCCGACCCGGCCCGGGTCCGGCCCGGGTCCGACCGGGCCACGGTGGAGGGCCGGCTGCGCATCGACCCCGCCGGGCGGGTGGCCGCGCAGGTGACCGAGGCGGGTGGCGAGCTCGACGACGACGGGGCCACGCTGATCGTCAGCCGCTCGGTGTCCGCGGAGGGGCGCTCGCGTGCCTACGCCGGCGGGCACTCGGTGCCCGTGTCGCTGCTTACCTACCTGGCCGATGACCTGGTGGCGGTGCACGGGCAGGCCGACCAGCAGCAGCTGCTGCGGCCGGCCGCCAGCGGGAGTCGCTGGACCGGTTCGCCGGGCCGGCGCTGGCCGCGGCGGCCGGGGACTACCGCCGGGCCTACCAGCGGCACCGCGAGGTCCGGGCCGAGCTGGAGGAACTGACCGGGCGGGCCCGCGAGCGCGCCCAGGAAGCCGAGGACCTGCGCCGCGGGCTGGCCGAGATCGAGCGGCTCGAGCCGGCCGCGGGGGAGGATGTGGAGCTGCGGGCCGAGGAGGAGCGGCTGGCCAACGCCGACGGGCTGCACACCGCGGCCAGCGCGGCGCACGACGCGCTGCTCGCCGACCCGTCCAGCGGCTCCTATGACCTGCCCGACGCGGTCGGCCTGCTGGGCACCGCGACGCAGGCGCTGGAGGCGGTCGCTGCCCACGACCCGGCGCTGGGCGGGCTGGCGGCCCGGCTGTCCGAGGCGGCGTACCTGGTCTCCGACATCGGCGCGGAACTCGCCTCGTACGTCGAGTCGGTGGAGGCTGACCCGGCCCGGCTGGCCGCCGTCCAGCAGCGGCGCGCCGACCTGACCCGGCTGGTCCGCAGCTACGGCGCCGGCGGGATCACGGCGGACGGCGAGGGCGGGGATGTGGCCGCCGTGCTGGACTGGGCCAGGCAGGCGGCCAGCCGGCTGGGCGAGCTGGACAGCGACGACGACCGGATCGCCGGCCTGGCCGCGGAAGCCGACCAGCTGGGCGCGACCGTGGCCGGGCTGGCCGCCGAGCTCACCATGCTGCGCAAGGAGGCCGCCGCGCGGTTCGCCGCCGGGGTGACCACCGAGCTGGCCGCCCTGGCCATGCCGCACGCGTCACTCACGGTCGCGGTCACGCCGCTGGACGACTTCGGGCCGCACGGCGCGGACGAGGTGGAGATCCGGCTGGCCGCCCATCCCGGGGCGCCGGCCCTGCCGCTGGCCAAGGGCGCCTCGGGCGGTGAGCTGTCCCGGGTCATGCTCGCGATCGAGGTGGTCTTCGCCGGCGCCGACCCCGTCCCGACGTTCGTGTTCGATGAGGTCAACGCCGGGGTGGGCGGGAAGGCCGCGGTGGAGATCGGGCGGCGGCTGGCCCGGCTGGCCCGGCTGGCCCAGGTCATCGTGGTCACCCACCTGCCCCAGGTCGCGGCGTTCGCGGACACCCACCTGGTGGTGGAGAAGGCGGGCGACGGCAGCGTGACCCGCAGCGGCGTGACCCGGCTCGATGACGCCGGCCGGGTCACGGAACTGTCCCGGATGCTGGCCGGCCTCGAGGATTCGGAGTACGGCCGCGCGCATGCGGGGGAGCTGCTCACCGCCGCCGCGGCGGAACGGGCGGCCGCCGACGGGCAGCGGGCGGGCTGACCGGCCGCCGCTCGCCGGTGCCGGCTGCCGGTGCTTGCTGGCCGGTGCTTGCTGGCCCGTGCTTGCTGGAGAACGGCTGGACGGGAGCTGAGCGTCCCGCGGCCGGGGAGGCCGCTGATGCGGTGTGTGGCTCCGCTGCCCCGGCCCGTCTGGCAGGATGGACTGCGATGATGGCCCCGTTCCTGAAACATCCGATACGGCACCGGAGCAGGCCAGAAGACCTCCCCGGTGTCGTCGGGGCTGCCCGCCTGGACCGCAGGACCAAGAACCTCACCAAGCGCCTGCGCGTGGGTGAGATCGCCATCATCGATCACGTGGACATGGACCGGCTCGCCGCGGAGGCGCTGCTGCGGCAGCAGGTCGCGGCGGTGGTGAACGCCGCGCCCAGCATCAGCGGCCGGTACCCGAACCTCGGGCCCCAGCTGCTGGTCGAGGCCGGGGTGCCGCTGATCGACGACGTCGGGCCGGACGTGTTCACCAAGGTCAGCGAGGGCACCCTGGTCCGGTTGCAGGGCGACACCGTGTACATCGGCGAGGAGGTCGTGGCCAAGGGCCGGGTGCAGACGGCCGGGACGGTCGCGGAGGCGATGACCGCGGCCAAGGACGGGATCGCGGCCCAGCTGCAGGACTTCGTGACCAACACGCTGGAGTACGTGAAAGGCGAGGGCGGGCTGCTGGTCAACGGCATCGCCGCGCCCGACCTGCGGACCAGGATCGACGGGCGGCACGTGCTGGTCGTGGTGCGCGGCAACCGGTTCCGCGAGGACCTGGCGGTGCTGCGGCCTTACATCCGCGAGTTCAAGCCCGTGATGGTCGGGGTGGACGGCGGCGCCGACGCGCTGCTCGAGGCCGGCTACCTCCCTGACATCATCGTCGGCGACATGGACTCGGTCACCGACGAGGGACTGCACTGCGGCGCGGAGCTCGTCGTGCACGCCTACCCGGGCGACGGCCAGGCTCCCGGCCAGGAGCGGGTCGAGCGGCTCGGGCTGCCCTCGGTGGTCTGCGCGGCGGGCGGCACCAGTGAGGATGTGGCCCTGCTGATGGCCGACGCCAAGGGGGCCAGCCTGATCGTCGCGGTGGGCACGCACAACACCCTGGACGAGTTCCTGGACAAGGGCCGGGCCGGGTACGCGAGCACCTGGCTGACCAGGCTCCGGGTCGGCAGCAAGCTGGTGGACGCGAAAGGCGTCAGCCGGCTCTACCGCCAGCGGATCTCCGGCTGGGCCCTGATGGTGCTGGTCCTGGCCGCCTGCACCACCATCCTCGTGGTCATGCTCGCGTCGCCCGCGGGCCAGATCTTCTTCACGTACCTCGGCGCCCAGTGGGACGGCGTGCGGTACTGGCTCAGCGGATTGTTCTAGGCCAGCCCCCGTGATCGATTTCCGCTACCACCTGGTGTCCATCGTCGCCGTCTTCCTGGCTCTGGCGATCGGGATCGTGGTCGGCTCCACCGCGCTGAAGCCGGCCGTGCTCACCACGCTGCAGAAGACCGCGACCGCGGAGAAGAAGCGGATCGACGCGCTTTACGCCCAGAACCGCCAGTACCAGAACGAGCTGGGGGCCGCCGAGGCCTACGCCCAGGCCGGCGAGCGCCTCGCGCTGAACGGCCTGCTGGACGGGCAGCGGGTGGTCCTGGTGACCGCGCCCGGCTTCGCCGGCGGGGTGGTCACCGGGGTCACGGCGGCGCTGGCCCAGGCCGGTGCGACGGTGTCCGGCCAGGTGCAGCTGCAGAGCCAGTTCTTCGCCACCGGCACCCAGTCGGACCTGGACACGCTGAACCGGCAGCTGACGCCCGCCGGGGTCACGCTGCGCACCGGCACGGAGCAGGCCCAGGCCGGTGAGCTGATCGCCAGCGCGATCCTGACCAAGGACGGCCCCACCGATCCCCCCGCCGGGGTGGCCGACGCCAGCGGCAAATCGATCCTCCGCGGCTACGCCGCCGGAGGTTTCCTGAGTACCAGCGGGAACCCGGCCGCGCGTGCCACCCTGGCTGTCGTGATTATCCCGGCGACCCCGCCTGCGACCAGCGGGGCCAGCACCGCGAGCCAGACCCTGGTGACCGTGGCCCAGCAGCTGAACCTGGCCGGCAACGGCACGGTCGTGGCCGGGCCGGTCAGCGGCTCCGGGCCGGGCAGCGCCATCGACGTGCTGCGGTCGGGCGGCCGGGCGGACCACTTCAGCAGCGTGGACAACGCGGACACCGCGATCGGCCAGATCGTCGTGGCCCAGGCCCTGTATGAGCAGATGACCGCGGGCCGGTCCGGCAACTACGGGTCGCTGGCCAGCGCGACCACGGCTGGCCCGAGCCCGGCCCCCACCCCGTCGCCGACCACGACGGCGACCTCCACCTCCCGGCAGTCCGCGGGCCCGAAACGGGCCGCCGGGGCATCCGCGCGCCCGGACGCCACCGCGTCGGCGAGCGCGCGGTGAGGCAGGGACCCGGGGGCGCGCGGCGCGCCGCCGCGAGCGTGATCGGCACCGCCGTGGCGGCCGGGGCGGCCCGGGGCGCGTACGCGCTGCTGCGGGCGCGGCCCCCGGGCGGCACGGCGACCTGGACCCGCACCAATCACCGCGGCGAGCCGGTCACCCTGCTGGAGGGACCGGCCGCCGCCGCCGGGGCCGCGCTCGCGGCCGCGCTCACCCCCGGCCTCGCGGCCCGGGTCCGGGCGGCGCTGGTGACCGCGGCCGCCGGGGCGGGCGCCTTCGGCGGTTACGACGACCTGGCGGGCCGCGGTGACCGGCGGGGATTCCGGGGTCACCTGGGCGCCCTGGCCCACGGCGAGGTGACCACCGGCGCGATCAAGATCGGCGGTATCGGTGCGGCCGGGGCCGCCGCGCAGCGGGCTGCTGGGCGGCACGCCCGCTGGACGTGGCGGTCAACGCCGGCCTGATCGCGGGCGGCGCCAACCTGCTCAACCTGTTCGACCTGCGGCCCGGCCGCGCGATCAAGGTCGCGGGGCTGGCGGGCGGGCTGCTGGCGGCGGCCAGCCCGGTGCCAGGGGCTGGGCTGGCCGGGATCCCGCTGGGTGCGGGGCTGGCCTTCGCCGGGGAGGACCTGGGGGAGCGGGCCATGCTCGGCGACGCGGGGGCCAACGCGCTCGGGGCCATGCTCGGCGCGGCGGCGGCGGCGAGCCTGCCGCGGCGGCACCGGGTGGCCGTGCTGGCCGGGATCATCGTGCTGACCGCGGCCAGCGAGAAGGTCAGCTTCACTAAGGTCATCCAGCGGACACCGCCGCTGCACTGGCTGGACATGCTCGGCCGCCGGCCCGCAAGGCACCGGGATCAGCCGCGGCCGGATCATCAGCGGCCCGGTCAGCAGCGGCCGGGTCACCGGGGGCCAGCCCGGGGGTGCCGGACCCGGGCCAGCTGGGCCCGGAGAGCCCGGGCCCGGCCACGCATCAGCCTGCGCCGGGGACGACTGCCAGTCCCCCGTGACCGAGGCGCAGGAAACAGCGACCGAGGCCGGCCGGGCGCAGCACGCGGGCAGCGTGCCGCAGGCCGGCGGCGGGATCGCCCGGGCCGCGGTGCTCATCGGCGCGATCACTATCGTGTCGAACATCGTGGGCTTCGCCCGCCAGCTGGTCTTCGCGCATACCGTGTCCGCGACCTGCCTGGGCACCGCGTACGCCACCGCCAACCAGGTGCCGAACATCATTTACGACATCGTCCTGGGCGGGGCCCTGACCAGCGTGCTGATACCGGTGCTGGCCGGCCGGCGGCCCGGCGGCTGGCCCAGGTGCCCGGCCCCGGCGCCGCTGCGCTCGCGCCCGACAGCGCCGAGACGCAGGCCAGCCAGATCGCGTCCGCCATGCTGTCGTGGACGGTCCTGCTGCTCGCCCCGGTGAGCGTGATCATCGCCGTGGCGGCGGAGCCGCTGGCCTCGCTGCTGCTCGCGGGCGCACCGCGCTGCGCGCACGCGGAGATCGTCGGGGTCAGCAGCCGGATGCTGGTGGTGTTCGCCCCGCAGATCCTGCTGTACGGGCTGGCCGTGGTGCTGTACGGCATCCTGCAGGCGCACCGGAGGTTCACCGCCCCGGCCATCGCCCCGGTGCTGTCGAGCCTGGTCGTGATCTCCGCGTATCTCGCCTTCGTCCCGCTCAGCCAGGGGTACGGGCGGCTGGCCTCGCTGCCCCGGCCGGCCGAGCTGATGCTGTCGGTGGGCACCACCGCGGGGGTGGCCGCGCTGGCCATCACCGCCCTGGTCCCGGCGCTGCGGCTGCGGCTGCGGCTGCGGCCCACGCTGCGTTTCCCGGCGGGCGTGGCCCCGCGGATACGCGGCCTGGCCACGGTCGGGCTGATCGCGCTGATCGCCCAGGACGCCTCGGTGGTCGCGGTGATGGTGCTGGCCAACGGCCGGGAGGGCCAGGGCGCGCTGGTCCTGTACAACTTCGGCTGGCAGATGTTCTTCGTGCCGTACGCGGTGCTCGCGGTGCCCATCGCCACGACCGCGTTCCCGGTCCTGGCGTCCGCCGAGGGGAGGCCGCTTCGACGACACGGCGGCGGCGTCCACCCGCGCGGTCATGCTGGTGTCGTGGCTGGGCGCGGCGCTGCTGGCTGGCGCCGCCGTGCCCGCGTCCCGGTTGTTCACGCACCACCCGGCGGACGCCCGCCAGCTGGCGTACACGTTCGCCGCTTTCGCGCCGGGCCTGATCGGCTACGGCCTGTCCACCAACCTGTCCAGGGTGCTGTTCGCCGACGCGCGGGCCAGGGTGGCGGCGGCGGCGCTGGTGGCCGGCTGGCTGCTGGTGATCGCCGCCGACGTGGTCGCGGTGCGGCTGGTCCCGGACTGGTGGGTGGTGCCCGTCCTGGGCCTGGGCAACACGATCGGGCTCACCGTGAGCGGTCTCGCGCTGCTCGGCGCGGTGCGCCGGGCGCGCGGCGGCGCCGCGCTCCGCGGGGTGGCGCGCGCGGCCCTGGCCGGGCTGGCCGGGGCCCTGGCCGGGGCGGCCGCGGGAGCCGCGCTGTCCTCGGCGGTGCCCGCCCGCGGTTTCTTCCCCAGCGCCGGGCTCGCGATCCTGGCCTGCGGGTGCGTGACGCTGGTGTTCGGCGGAGCGGCGCTGGCCCTGGACGGGGCGGACCTGCGGGCGGTGCTGGCCCGGGGCCGGGACATGCTGCGGGGCCCCTGGCCGGCCGGGCGGAAGCCGCGCCCGTGAGCGGGGCCGTCGTGAGCGAGGCCGGGACCGGGGCCCGGCGGGCCCTGAGCGTCAGCTACCTGGTCGCCGCGACCGCCGGGGGCACCGGCCGGCACGTGGCGATGCTGGCCGGCGGCTGCGGCGCCCGGGGCGCCGTGGTGCACGTCTACGGTCCGGCGGATCCCGCCATCCCCGGCGTCACGGCGCCCCGGCCGGGCTGGGATTTCAGCCTGGTGGACATCGCTGACCGGCCCCGCCCCGCCCGGGACGCCGCGGCCGTGCTCCGGCTCCGGGAACTGCTGGCCCGCGACACCCCCGACGTGCTGCACGCGCACGGGCTCCGGGCGGGCGCGCTGGCCGCGCTGGCCCTGGCCCTGCCGGGCCGGCCGGGTACCGCCCTGATCGTCACCGTGCACAACTCCCCGCCCGCCGGGGGACCCGCCGCCGCCGTGTACGCCGTGCTGGAACTGATCGTCGCCCGCCGGGCGGACGCCGTGCTCACCGTCTCCGGGGACCTGGACGGCCGGCTGCGGCGCCGCGGGGCCCGGCTGGCCGGGCGGGCGCTGGTGCCCGCGCCGGCCTCGGCCGTTGCCTCCCCCGCCGAGATAGCGGCGGTCCGCCGCGAGCTGGAGGACCGGGTGCCCCCGGGCACGCTTCCCGGGGGAAGCGAGCCCCCGGGAAGCGTGCCCGGGGAGAGCGGGCCCGTGCACCGGGAGCTCGTCGTGGGCGTGGGCCGGCTGGCGGCCCAGAAGGGTTTCGCCACGCTGATCCGCGCCGCGGCCCGGTGGCAGCGGCGCCGGACGGTTCCGTTGCTGCTTATCGCGGGAGAAGGGCCACTGGAAGCGGAACTTCGCCGCCAGGCTGCGGCGGCGGGGGTGTCCGTCCGGTTCCTCGGCCCGCGCCGCGATGTGCCTGCGCTGCTGGCCGCCGCCGACGTGGTGGTGGTGCCGAGTACCTGGGAGGGCCAGCCGCTCATCGTGCAGGAAGCGCTGCGCGCGGGCCGGCCGCTCGTCGCCACGAGCGTCGGCGGGATCGCGGGGCTGACCGGCGGCGATGGCGCCCTGCTCGTCCCGCCCGGCGACGCGGAGGCGCTGGCGGCCGCGGTGGCCCGGCTCCTCGACGACCCGGGGGCCGCGTCCCGGCTGGCGGCGGCGGCGCGGGCCCGGGCCGCCCTGCTGCCCACCGAGAAGGCCGCGGTGGATCAGGTGCTCCGGCTGTACCAGGGCGCCCGGGGCCCGGGCCACGGGCGACCGTAACTGTGCGTCGGTGAGATCCGGGTTCTGCTGCCGGGGGTCCTATACGGACCGTGAGCATATCGGGCGGTACTGAACAGTACGTATTTCCTTAGGAACATCGTGTTATTCCGGTTGAAAAGGTCTCCGCGGGTGTGCTCCGCTGTGGACGTGGGCTTGGTCTTACCTCCTTGCGGGCCCGGTGGGGGACGTGCGTGCAACCGCAGATCCGACGGCTGAAATCACCCGGGGCAGCGCCCGGGGATCTGGCCGTGGGCACCCCCTCTGAGGGGCTCCCGACCCGGACCAGGATCCGGTCCACCCGTGACTTCAGCGCGGACGCCGCCCAGGACGCCGTCATCTTGTCGGTGGAGGATCTCGCGGCCGCGCAGCAGGCGGTCACGCTGGCCCGCCAGGACCAGGAAGACGAGCGGCGCGCCGGGACCGCGGCGGGCGCCCGGGACAGCCCGGAACCCGGGAGTGGCCCAGCCGGGCCGGGGACACCCGCGGCGGGGAACCCTCCCTCCCGGGCCGCCGGCCGGCCCCGTTCCCGCTCCGGGACGCCCGCCCGCTGTTCCCCCGGCCGCGTCCCCGCCCCGGGCGCCGCCCATCCTGGCCCGGCCCGCCGCCCGCCCGCGCCCCCGCCGTCCTGGGGCAGGGTGCTGCTCACGACCGTGCAGCTCTGGGCGCAGCGCCGCCTGCACCTCCGCTGGCCCGCGCAGGCCCGGTGGCGGGTGCTCACCGTGGTCGTCGTGGCCGCCGTGCTGGTCGGCGCGGGCGTGATCAGCGTCGCGCTGACCCGCAGCAGCCCGGCCCCGGCCGCGGCCCGGCCCGGCGCCCACGTCCGGACCGGCCAGGCGCCCGCCCGGCGGCCGTCCAGGCGGCCGCGGCGGCCCGGACAGCGCGGCCCAGCTGGATCGCCGGGCAGGTGTCCGCGGACGCGATCGTGTCCTGCGACCCGCAGATGTGCGCGCTGCTGCAGGCCCAGGGGTTCCCGGCGCGCGCGGCTGCTCGCGCTGGGCGGCAGCAATCCCGCCCCGCTGGGCAGCGACCTGATCGTGTCCACCGCCGCCGTGCGCAGCGAGTTCGGTGCCCGGCTGGGCAGCGTGTACGCGCCGGCGATGCTGGCCAGCTTCGGGACGGGCGGCGCGCAGACCGCGGTGCGGGTGGTGGCGGCCGACGGGGGCCCGGCCTACCTGCGCAGCCTGCGGGCCGACGTGGCGGCGCGGGTCTCCGCGGGCCGCCAGCTGCTGCAGAATCCCCGGCTCCGTCCGTCCGCCCGGCCCGCCGGGCCCTGGCCGCCGGCCAGGCCGATTCCCGGCTGCTGACCGCGTTCGCCGCCCTGGCCACCTTGCACCGGGTGGATGTGGTCGATTTCCCGGCGCCCGCCGCCGGGGCGGGCCCGGGCATGCCGCTGCGGGTGGCGGACATCGCCCCGGCCGGACCGGGGACCCGGCACCGGCCCAACAGCATCAGCTCGCTGGCCAGCTTCCTGCGCAACCAGCTGACCCCGTACCGGCCCGCGGACATCACGGTCGTCCGGCTGGCCAGCGGCCGGCCGGTACTGCGCGTCGAGTTCGGCGCGCCGAGCCCGCTCGGATTGCTCGGGAAGGGCTGACCGGGCACGAGCAGACAGCCACAGCATCGTCAACACTGGATGATTCATCCTGGAGTGGGAGCGCACGATGGTTCGGAGTTCACAGTGACCGGGGCGCGCCGCCTGCGCGCCCGTGCCAAGGGCGGGCTTCGCCGCCGGGTAGCCGGGCTGGCCCTGCTGGCCGGCGGCGCCCTGGTCGCGCTCACCGCGGCGGCCGGCAGGCCGGCGCCGCCACCGCCCACGCCCCGGCCTCGTCGGGGTACGGCTGGGTCAGGCTCGCGCACCTGTCCCCGAACACGCCGCCGGTGGACGTCTACCTGTACAGCTACGGCATGCCGAACGCGATGATCGTGCTCAGGCACGTCGCCTACGGCACCGTGTCGCCGTACGAGCGGGTCCCTCATGGGGAGTACACGGTGGCCATGCGCGGGGCGGGCGCCGCCGGCGTCGTCCAGCCCGGTGCTGTCCAGCAACCTGATGGTGCACCCCGGGCACGCGTACACGGTGGCCGGCGTGGGACCGAACAAGGCCCTGCGGCTCCAGGTCCTGGACGACCGGCTGACCACCCCCAGGGGCAAGTCGCTGGTCCGGGTCATCCAGGCGTCGCTGAAGGAGCACCACGTCACGGTGAAGGCCGGCCGCGCCACCCTCGCCTATAACCTGCCGTTCGCCAGCATCACCAAGTACGGGACCGACTCGCCCGGCACCTGGATGGTTCACGCCAGGGGTGGCAGCGAGACGTGGTCCGGGCAGGTCACGCTGACCGCGGGCACCATCCACACCCTGGTCGTGCTGGACTCGTCCAGCGGCCTGGAGGTCACCGACCTGATGGACGCCGCGGGCAGCTCCGTGATGCCGAACGGCGGCGCGGCGACCGGGCTCGGCGGCACGGCCCCGCCGCCCCGCTCCACGCCCCTGCCCTGGCTGGCCGCGGTGGCCGCGGGCGCGCTGCTCATCCTGGCCGGCGGGTACCGGCTCCGCCGGGTCGGGGCCGTGGCCCGGCACGCCCGTTGAGGGAGGCGGGCCGCCCCGCACCCGCGAACCCGGCCGGCGGGCCCGGGCACGCGCACCGCGGGCCGCCCGCCGGGCGGCGGCGGCCCCGGCCGCTGGCCGTGGCCATGCTGGCCTGCGGGCTGGCCGTGCTGGCGCTCGGCGTGACCGGGCTGATCATGCTGACCGGCCACCCGGGGCTGGCCGCCGCCCGCGTGGCGCGCGTGTCGGTCCCGGCGCCGTCCGGGCTGGCCGCCCCGGCCCCGGACCCGTCCCCGGCCGCGGCCGCGGCCGCGCCGGTGTCCCTGACCATCCCGGCCATCGGCGTGCACACCAGGCTGATCAGGCTGGGCGTCACCGCCCAGGGCACCCTGCAGGTACCCACCTCCACCACGGTCGCGGGCTGGTACACCGGCAGCCCGCGGCCGGGCGAGATCGGGTCCTCCGTCATCGCCGGGCACATCGACTCCTACCGGGGCCCGGGCATCTTCTACCGGCTGAGCGAGCTGCGGCCCGGTGAGCGCATCTACGTCCGCCGGGCGGACCGCAGCCTCGCCGTGTTCAGCGTGTACGCGGTGCGGGAGTACCCGAAGGACCATTTCCCGACCGGCAGGGTGTACGGGCCCGCCCCCGACGCCGAACTGCACCTCATCACCTGCGGCGGCTCGTTCGACTACACCACGCACAGCTATCTCAGCAACGTCGTGGTGTACAGCACCCAGGTCAGCTGACCGGGCGGACCGCCCCCGGCGCGCCCAGGCCGGGGCGCGGCGGTGGTGTCACCAGCCGCGCGCCCGCCATTCGCCCAGATGCGGCCGCTCGGCGCCGAGGGTGGTGTCGTTCCCGTGCCCCGGGTACACCCAGGTGGGGTCGGGCAGCGGGGCGAAGACCCGCTCCTCCAGGTCGTCCATCAGCTGGCCGAACCGCTTCGCGTCGCCCTGCGTGTTACCCGGGCCGCCGGGGAACAGCGAGTCCCCGGTGAACAGGTGCGGCTCGCCGGCCAGCTCGCCGGCCGCGTCGTAGCTCAGCGCGATGCTGCCGGGCGTGTGCCCCCGCAGGTGGATGACCGACAGCGTGGCCGTCCCGACCGGTATCGAGGCACCCTGCTCGACCAGCGTGGCCACCGGAACCGGCAGTTCCAGGGCGTCGTCGGGGTGGGCGACCACGTCGGCGCCGGTGGCTTCGGCCACCTCGGCGAGCGCCTGCCAGTGGTCGAAGTGCCGGTGGGTGGTGATGATCCGGCGGACCGGCCGGTCCCCGATCAGCTCGAGCAGGCGGCCCGCCTCGTTGGCCGCGTCGATCAGCGCGGCCTCGCCGGTCTCGGTGCACGTCAGCAGGTAGGCATTGTTGTCCATGGGGCCGACCGCGAGCTTGGTCACGGTCAGTCCCGGCAATTCCCGCGTGTCGGGCGGGCCGCCCACGGTCACGTCCCCGGTGTAGGCCACCGCTGCCTCCTTGCGTTGCGTTGCTGCCTTTCTACACCGGACCCCCGGCCGCTACCGCCAGGGTGGCAGCAGCGGCACGGCGGCGCACCCCGCCACCGTGAGCCCGGCCCCGCTGTCCCTGCCGATCAGCCAGGCCAGCAGGGCCGTCGGCGGCCCGGTCACGGTGACCGGGCCGGGCTGCCCCGGGGCCAGGCCGGCCCGCCGCCCGCCGGGCCGAGGGGGAACGCTGCATCCTGGCCGTCCGGCCGGGCCAGGATGGCGGGCATGCCGGGCAGGCCGGCGAAGTCATCGGCCACCCGGGCCAGGGTCACCTGCACGAAGTCAGCAGGCCAGTCGCCCGGCCCGTACCCCGCGCCCAGGTCCACGTGATGGATCTCCAGCTCGGACAGCCTCCGCGGCAGGATCGCCCGGGCCGGGAACGTGGCCCCGCGCCTGGCCACCGGGGCGTCCCAGGCGGCGGCCGGGAGTTCCCGCGCCGCCGTGGCGAACGCGGCTGCGCTCGCCCGCAGGTCCGCCGCGAGTTCCGCGGCGGGCCGCCCGGCGCCCGCCTCGATCTCGCGGTCCCGCGACTCCTCGCTGGGGTACATCGGTGTCTCGGTCCCGGTGCGGGCCCAGATGAGCAGGTTCCGGAAACCGTCCGCGTTGCGGGCCAGGTGGGTCAGGACGTGACCGCGTGTCCAGCCCGGCAGCCGGGACGCCGCGGCGGCCTGGGTGTCGTCCAGCGCGGCCGCGGTGGCCAGCAGGCGGTCCGTCGAGTCGCCGAGGCGGGCCAGGCCCAGGGCGATTTCGCTATCCACCGGCCTCCTTTGGCAGGGTTCCCGACCATCATCTCCCGCGCGATGGCACCCTGGAAGCAGCGGGGGGACGGGCGGCACGGCCCGGGGCGGCGTGGTCCCGGCGGTGCCCTGGCCGGGAAGCTCTCCCGCCGCGGCGATGTTTTGTCAGTGGCCCCGAATACCATGGCGTGTCTCCTGGTCGGCGTAGCGTCCCCACCCGTCCTGACCTGGAGATCCGCCAGCAAGAGCTAGAGAACCCTCAGCAAGAGCCGGAGAACCCTCATCCTGACCGCGGAGAATTGAGCACAGTGGCTGATCATCTTGTCGTCCGTGGCGCTCGTGAGCACAACCTGAAGGATGTGTCGCTGGAGCTGCCGCGGGATTCCATGATCGTGTTTACCGGGTTGTCGGGGTCGGGGAAGTCGAGCCTGGCGTTTGACACGATTTTCGCGGAGGGGCAGCGGCGGTATGTGGAGTCGCTGTCGGCGTATGCGCGGCAGTTCCTGGGCCAGATGGATAAGCCGGATGTGGATTTCATTGATGGGCTGAGCCCGGCGGTGTCGATCGACCAGAAGGCGGCGTCGCGGAATCCGCGGTCGACGGTGGGGACGATCACGGAGGTGTATGACTATCTGCGGTTGCTGTATGCGCGGGTGGGGCGGCCGCATTGCCCGGTGTGCGGGCGGCCGATCGCGCGGCAGACGCCGCAGCAGATCGTGGACCGGGTGCTGGAGCTGGCGGAGGGGACCCGGTTCCAGGTGCTGGCGCCGGTGATCCGGGGCCGTAAGGGCGAGTACACCGAGCTGCTCCGCGAACTGCAGGTGAAGGGGTACTCGCGGGCCCGGGTGGACGGCACGGTCATCCGGCTGGACAGCGTGGCCGGCGGCGAGTCCGGGGAGCTGCCGGCGCTGAAGAAGTACGAGAAGCACACCATCGAGGTCGTGGTGGACCGGCTGGCGGTGAAGGCGGACGCGCGGCGGCGGCTGACCGACTCGGTGGAGACGGCGCTGGGGTTGTCGGGCGGGGTCGTGGTGCTGGATTTCGTGGATCTGCCCGCCGATGACCCGCACCGGGAGCGGATGTATTCGGAGCATCTGGCGTGCCTGTATGACGACTTGTCGTTTGAGGAGCTGGAGCCGCGGTCGTTCTCGTTCAACTCCCCGTGGGGGGCCTGCCCCGACTGCACCGGGCTGGGCACCCGGATGGAGGTGGATCCGGAGCTGGTCGTCCCCGACCCGGACCGGACGCTGGCCGAGGGCGCGATCGGGCCGTGGAGCGGCGGCCACGTCAGCGACTACTTCCTCCGGCTCATCGAGGCCCTCGGCGCCTCGCTCGGGTTCAGCATCGACACGCCCTGGTCCCGGCTCCCGGCGGCGGCCCGGAAGGCCCTGCTGAACGGCTACGACAAGCAGGTCCATGTCCGGTACAAGAACCGCTACGGCCGGGAACGGTCCTACTACACCTCGTTCGAGGGCGCGATCCCGTATATCGAGCGGCGGCATTCAGAGGCGGAATCGGATTCCAGCCGGGAGCGGTTCGCCGGGTTCATGCGGGAGGTGCCCTGCCCGACCTGCTCCGGGTCCCGGCTCAAGCCCATCGCGCTCGCGGTCACCGTGGATGACCGGTCCATCGCCGAGATCTGCGCCCAGCCCATCGGTGAGCTGGCCAAGCTGCTGCGCAGCCTGGAGCTGTCGGACCGGGACATGCAGATCGCGGGCCGGATCCTCAAGGAGGTCAACGCCCGCCTCGGCTTCCTGCTCGACGTGGGCCTGGACTACCTGTCCCTGGACCGGGCGTCAGCCACGCTGGCGGGCGGGGAGGCGCAGCGGATCCGGCTGGCCACCCAGATCGGGTCGGGGCTGGTGGGGGTGCTGTATGTGCTGGATGAGCCGTCGATCGGGTTGCATCAGCGGGACAATCACCGGCTGCTGGAGACGCTGACCCGGCTGCGTGACCTGGGTAACACGCTGATCGTGGTGGAGCACGACGAGGACACGATCCGGGCCGCGGACTGGGTGGTGGACATCGGCCCGGGGGCGGGTGAGCACGGTGGCAGTGTCGTGGTGTCGGGTCCGGTGGAGAAGCTGCTGGCCAGTGCGGAGTCGCTGACCGGGGCGTACCTGACCGGGCGGCAGTCGATCCCGGTGCCGGCGGTGCGGCGCAAGCGGTCGAAGTCCCGTGAGGTGGTGGTCAAGGGGGCCAGTGAGCACAATCTGAAGAATGTGGATGTGGCGTTCCCGCTGGGGTGTTTCATCGCGGTGACGGGGGTGTCGGGGTCGGGGAAGTCGACGCTGGTCAATGACATTTTGTACCGGGCGCTGGCGCGGGAGCTGCATGGGGCGCGGACGGTGCCGGGCCGGCATGTGCGGGTGACCGGGATGAGCCAGCTGGACAAGGTGGTGCATGTGGATCAGGGGCCGATCGGGCGGACCCCGCGGTCGAACCCGGCCACCTACACCGGGGTGTTTGATCATGTCCGGAAGCTGTTCGCGGCGACCACCGAGGCGAAGGTCCGCGGCTACCTGCCGGGCCGGTTTTCCTTCAACGTCAAAGGCGGCCGCTGCGAGGCGTGCTCCGGCGATGGCACGATCAAGATCGAGATGCAGTTCCTGCCCGATGTGTACGTGCCGTGCGAGGTGTGCCACGGCGCCCGGTACAACACCGACACCCTGGCCGTGCACTACAAGGGCAAGACCATCGCCGACGTGCTGGACATGCCGATCGAGGAAGCCGCCGCCTTCTTCGCGGCCATCCCGGCCATCCACCGGCACCTGAAGACCCTGACCGAGGTCGGGCTGGGTTACGTCCGGCTCGGCCAGCCCGCGCCGACCCTGTCCGGCGGCGAGGCCCAGCGGGTCAAGCTCGCCGCCGAACTGCAGCGCCGCTCCACCGGCCGGACCATCTACGTCCTGGACGAGCCCACCACCGGGCTGCACTTCGACGACATCCGCAAGCTCCTGGGCGTGCTGGGCCGCCTCGCCGACGGTGGCAACACCGTCATCGTCATCGAGCACAACCTCGACGTCATCAAGACCGCCGACCACATCATCGACCTCGGCCCCGACGGCGGATCCCGCGGCGGCCACATCATCGCCACCGGCACCCCCGAACACGTCGCCGCGACCGAAGGCAGCCACACCGGCCATTACCTCCGCAAGCTCCTCAACGCCTGACGGCGGGGGCACGCGCCAGACTGGCCCGCCGGGTGGAAACGGCAGGTCAGGACGCCATGGTGTGCCGGGCGGGGGCTACGCTTCGCGGCGTGGAGATCGTAACCAGTGAGGGTGCCGCGCGGGCCGACGTTACCTGGCCGGCCGGCGGCGACCGGCCCGCCAGGGACCCCGCGTTCCTGCTGGTGCTGACCCATGGCTCGGGACGCGGGCCGGATTCCGCCGACCTGCTCGCGGTGCGGGACGCGGCGCTGCCCCTGGGCGCGGTGGTGGCGCTCGTCACCCAGCCCTACCGGGTCAAAGGACGCCGCGCGCCCGGCCCGCCGGCCCGGCAGGACGCCGCCTGGACCGAGATCATCGACGCGTTGCGGTCCCGGGCCGGAGCGGGGCTGCCGCTGGTCCAGGGTGGCCGCAGCAACGGTGCCCGGGTCGCCTGCCGGACCGCCCGTGCGGCCGGGGCACGGGCGGTGCTCGCCCTGGCCTTCCCGCTCCATCCGCCGGGGCACCCGGAAAAGTCCCGGGCCGCGGAGCTGGCCCAGGCGGGCACCGACATCCTGGTCATCAACGGGAGCCGTGATCCATTCGGTATCCCGGATCAGGCGCCCCGGACCCGGGTCGTGGTGCTGGATGGTGAAACGCACGCTTTGTCGAGAAAACCCGAGATGGCCGGTGCGGCCGCGGGTGCGTGGCTGGCGGCCCTGCCACGGCTGGCCCGCGCCTGACTGACGGCGCAGCGGCGCCGCGCGGAGCCCAGCATGCGGCGGCGGGGGAGGGCGGCCCTACCCGCGCTGGGCTACGGGCAGCGGGGGACGGCGGCAGCGCCCGGCAGCGGCGGACGGCGGAGCCGGGCAGCGGGGGACGGCGAGCTGGGCAGCCGGGAAGGCGACAGCAGCGGGGGGACGGCGAGATGGGCAGCCCGGAAGGCGGCAGCGGGGGCGCTGGCTTAAGCTGCGGGCTCGGCGGACGCGGCGACCTGCGGGGGCGCGTGCGGGGCCGCCGGGATGATATTGCTGTTTGCGCTCACATCTGTGGGCCTATGCGGAGCGACCGTGTCCCCGCCAGGCAGCAGTTCGCCGGTGTCCTCGAACACGACGATGCCGTTACAGAGCAGGCTCCAGCCCTGCTCGGGGTGACTGACGACGGTCCGGGCCGCTTCGCGGTCCAGCGCTCGCGCGTCTGGACAGGGCGGCGTATGCGGGCACATACGTGTGCCTCCTGGTCAATGTCTGGCTGTGATGTTGAATCTGGCTGTGGTGTTGATCACATGCTAGTGTGCCGGCTTCGCCTGGCGGGCGACATAGTCCGTTGTGACGATTTATCGGGTCACTCTTTGTTACTAGTAGCTAGTAGCATACGTGACCCGGATCCCTTTATTGGTTATCCCCGATAGCGCGGCGGTGTCACATATTCGCATACGCCGGCGATATTCCGTTACCGAGTCGTAACTGCGTTTGGGTGAGCCGGCTGGAACCCCGGGGCCAGTTCGTCTGACCCTCCGGTGGCCGCGGGGCGCGGCACCCGCGGGATGCCGGTCAGCCGGTGGCTCTCCCGCAGCGTGAGCAGCCGTTCGGCCTCGGCGGACCAGGCCCGGACCGGGGTGGTCGCCCTGGCCTTGCGCCGGTAGATGCGGTCGTCGTAGCCCTGTGGTCCGATCGCGACGCGCTCGGCAGCGTATGCGGCCCGCATTGCGTCGGTGAGCGCCGCGTCCAGCCGCTTGGCGAGCCGGTGCCGCTCGGCGAGCGGCAGGTTCGCCGCCTCCCCGTTGCGCAGTTCCTGCTCGGCGGTCCGTGCCTCGGCGAGCAGGTCGTCGAAGCGGGCGGCAGCCGCCTGGTCGTCGGCGAACTTCTGCCCGGCCTCCGGGCTGACCGGCTTGCGTCTCGCGATCACGGTGCGCTCCTACGTCACGCTGGAACATCTGGCCGGTGCGCGGCCAACGGCGAGCCTAGCGGATGGCGAAGTCCCGCCGTCGCGGCCCGCCCGCCGTCGCGGCCCGCCCGCCGTCGCGCGACGCGCGGCAGGGCCAGCCCGGCGGCGGCCGGCCGGGAAACGGGGGCGCCCCCGGATGCGGGACGGCTACCGCGCCCTACGCGAGGCTGTCCTGCCAGTCAGCGTGCAGCGCGGAGTACTGCCCGTCCGAGGCGAGCAGCCGGGCCGGCGGGCCATCCTCGAGGATGCGCCCCTCACTGAGTACCAGCACCCGGTCCGCGATCTCCACCGTGGACAGCCGGTGCGCGATGATCATCGCAGTCCGCCCGGCCAGGATGGTGCGCAGCGCCGCCTGGACCAGCTGCTCGCTGGGGATGTCCAGGAGCGAGGTGGCCTCGTCGAGCACCAGGACGGCGGGGGCGGCGAGGAACGCGCGCGCGAACGCGATCAGCTGGCGCTGCCCGGCCGACAGCCGCCCGCCGCGCTTGCCCACGTCAGCCTGGTACCCGCCGGGCAGCGCGGAGATGAACGTGTCCGCGCCGATGGCCCGGGCGGCGGCTTCCACCTCGGCCTGGGTCGCGTCCGGCCGGCCGAGCCGTATGTTGTCGGCCACCGATCCCGTGAACACGAAGTTCTCCTGGGTGACCAGGACGATCTCCCGGCGGAGCACCCGGTCCGGCACGTCCCGCAGGTCGACGCCGTCCAGCCGGACGCTGCCCTGGCCGGGGTCGTAGAAGCGGGCCAGCAGCCGGGCGATGGTGGTCTTCCCGGCCCCGGTGGCGCCGACCAGGGCCACGGTCTGCCCGGCCGGGATCGTGAGGTCCAGCCCGGGCAGCACCGGGGTGCCCCGGTAGCCGAACCGCACCGACTCGAACCGGACTTCGCGGCCTCCGAGCTGGTGGGCCGTCCCGCGGCGGCCCGGCAGGCGCACGGGATGGGCGGGCTCCGGCACCGCAGGTGGCTCCTCGAGTACGCCGGAGATCTTCTCCAGCGAGGCGGCCGCGGACTGGAAGGAGTTGTAGAACTGGGACAGGTCCTGCAGCGGGTCGAAGAACCGGCCCAGGTACAGCAGGAACGTGGCCAGTACGCCGACCTTGATGTCCCCGTCCATCACCCGCAGCCCGCCGTAGCACAGCACGACCCCCGTCGCCACGTTGCCGACCAGGGTGATCCCGGGCGCGTACACGGCGAGCACCCGGGACGAGCGCAGGCTGGCCGCCGCGTAGTCCCCGTTGAGGCTGTCGAAGATCTCCTCGTTACGCTGCTCCCTGCGGAACGCCTGCACCGCGCGGATACCGCCGAAGGTCTCCACGAAGTGCACGATGACCTGGGCGATCGTTTCCCGGGTCCGCCGGTAGGCGGCTGCGGACTCACGCCGGAACCAGATCGTCAGCCAGGCCAGCGGTACGAAGCCGGCCAGCACCACCAGCGCGAGCGGCCAGTCCAGCAGCAGCATCCCGGCCCCGACCAGGATCAGCGACAGCGCGGCGGACACCAGGGCGTCCAGGCCGTCGTCGAACAGGTCGGAGATCGAGTCGATGTCGGATACCTGCCGGGAGATGACCCGCCCGGAGGTGTAGTGCTCGTGGAACGACACGGGCAGGCGCTGGAAGTGCAGGAACAGCCGCTGGCGCAGCTCCAGCACGACGGTCTCGCCCAGCTTGCCCATCGAGTAGATGAATCCCCGGCTGGCCACGGCCTGGATGGCCACGGCGGCCGCGAAGCCGGCCACGTACAGCCCCAGCGGGGCCAGGTCCCCGCCGTGCAGCAGCGGCGGGATGCCACGGTCGATGGCCACCCCGACCAGCCAGGGGCCGGCCAGCGCGGCCAGGCTGGCCGTCACGATGAGGGCGAACGTGACCGCCACCCGGGCTGACTGGGGGCGCAGCAGGCTGAACAGCAGCCGCCGGGCCCGGCCGGCGCAGCAGCGCGGCCAGGCCGCCGGTGACCTCGTTGACGTCCTCGGCGGCGATCCCGCGCCAGGTGCCGGTGGTCATGATGCCTCCTGCTCGGTGGTATCCGGCCCGTCCAGGCCGCTCATCAGCTCCCGGTAGC
The DNA here is from genome assembly GCA_963720645.1 of uncultured Actinomycetes bacterium. GTDB lineage: Bacteria > Actinomycetota > Actinomycetes > Streptosporangiales > Streptosporangiaceae > RYN-230. The sequence continues at coordinate 38,088 of CAVRFX010000010.1, forward strand.
GGGGCTGGCTGGCCAGCAGGTGCGCGTGCGTGCCGGTGGCGGCGATGACCCCGTCGCGGAGCAGGGCCACCTTGTCCGCGAGCATCACCGTGGACGGCCGGTGCGCCACCACGAGCGCGGTGGTCTCGGCCAGCAGCCCGTGCAGCGCCTGGGTCACCTTGGCCTCGGTGTGCACGTCCAGCGCGGACAGCGGGTCGTCCAGGATCAGCAGTGACGGCCGGGCCAGGATGGCCCGGGCCAGCGCCACTCGCTGCCGCTGGCCGCCCGACAGGGCCATGCCCTGCTCGCCGATCCGGGTGTCCAGGCCCCAGGGCAGGTCGTGCACGAAGCCTGCCTGCGCCATCGCCAGCGCCCCCTCGATCGCCGCGTCATCGGCGTCGGGGGCCCCGTAGGCGACGTTCTCCCGGACGCTGGCCGAGAACAGGGTCGGGTCCTCGAACGCGCAGCCGACCCGCGACCGCAGCACGGGCAGCGGCAGCCGGCGCACATCGGTGCCATCCAGCAGGACGGCGCCTGATGTCACGTCGGCCAGCCGGGGCACCAGCTGCAGCAGGGTCGTCTTGCCTGCCCCGGTCGCCCCGGCCAGCACCATGGTCTGGCCCGGCTCGACGGCCAGGCTCACGTCGCGGAGTAAAGCCTGTTCCGCGCCGGGATACCGGAACCCGACGTGGTCGAAGACCAGCCGGGCCGGCCGTGCCCGGCGCAGGGCCGGGCGTTCCGCCGCGCGGACCGGGGATCCCGCGGGGCTGGCGATGGCGGGCGGGGTGTCCAGGATCTCGAACACGCGCTGGGCTGAGGTGGCGGCTTCCTGCCCGCCGGCCAGGATGTAGCCCATCGACTCGATGGGCCAGACCAGCGCCAGGGTCAGCGTGATGAACGCGACCAGCCCGCCCAGCGTCAGCTCGTGCCGGCTGGTCGCGATGGCGCCGAGCAGCAGCAGCACGCCGATCAGCGCATTCGGGATCAGGTCCAGGCCCGCCCAGAAGGTGCTGCGCAGCCGGGCCTTCTGCAGTTCGGTGCCGAACACCTCGAGGGCCTGGCCACGGTGCTGCCCGGCCGCCTCGTCACCCCGGCCGAGTGCCTTGAGCACCCGGATCCCCGTCGCGGCCTCCTCCACGTAGGTGGCCAGATCGCCCTGCTGGTCCTGGGCGCGCCGGGAGAGCACCCGGTAGGTCTGCTGGAACCGGGTGCTGGCCGCCACCACGGGCAGGAACACGGTCGCCGTGAGCAGGCCGAGCCACCAGTTCAGCCGGATCAGCAGCACGACCACCGCGATGAACGTGACCACGTTCGTGACCAGGAAGATGGTGCCGAAGCCGGCGAACCGCCGGATCGCAGACAGGTCCGTGGTCGCCCGGGACAGCAGCTGGCCGGACTGCCACTCGTCGTGGAAGGAGGGCTGCAGCCGCTGCAGGTGCGGCGTAGATATCCGCCCGCATGGCCTGCTCCATCCCGGTGACCGCGCTCGCCTGCATCCAGCGCCGGAGGAAGTTCAGCAGCGCCTGCCCGACCCCCAGGCCGATCGCGGCCGCGCCGATGGGCAGCAGCAGCTGGCGCTCCCCGTGGCTGATCGCCCCATCGATCATGGATTTCGTCAGCAACGGGATGGCGATCTCACTGCCGACCGCCACGATCGCGCAGGCCAGCATGAACGCCAGCTGCCAGCGGTAGGGGCGCAGATAGACCCGGATGCGCCAGAGTGACGCGAGGGGTGTCGCCCCACGGTTGGCGGGCGCGCTACGGCCAGGTTCATGGGGGGGCATTAACCGAACGCTAGCTGCGGTTTCCTGCGCTGTCACCTGGATATTCGCGGGCTGGACGGCGCACCCGGCCAGGCCGCGCGGCAGGCCGCGGCGCGGCCCGCGCGCGCAGGCAACGAGTGGGTCGCCCTATTGGTCCGGACGTTACAGCTGTGTCACCTCATCGCCGCTATGTGGTAGCCGGGTAGCGGCGGCTGGGCAACTCTGGCACGCTGGCTAGCCCGGGGGGGCTCGCGCGGCGGTGCCATGCTCCGGCAGGGAGGGACCGTGGAGCGCACGGATTCTGGGGGCAGGCCACCGGCGCGCAGCTGGTCGCCTGGCCCGGCGCTCGCCGCTTTCTACGACGGCGTGACCGTAATCTGCCAGCTGTCCGCGCAGTTCAGCGACGCCGGCTGGCTCGGGCCGACACCGTGCCCGGAATGGCGGGTGACCGATCTGGCCGGCCACCTGCGCTGCGTCGCCGACGACTTCCACGAGTACCTGGATGACGCGCCCGCCAGCCGGCTGGCCCGGCTCATGGCCACGGGGGTGCATCCCGACACGCTGGCCCGCAAGCTGGCCCGGCAGAACGCGGCGGAGCTGGCTGCCCTGCCCGACGCGGCCGGGCCCGAGCATATCGACGCGTTCGCCAGCTCAGCCCGGTTGTACGCGCAGCGCCTGCTGCCGATCTGGGATCTGCCTCATCACCAGTACCGGGACGTGCTGATCACGGTGGGCGGGATGGCGGGCGCCGCCTGCGCGGAATGGCATCTGCACGCCTGGGATCTCGCCCGGGCACTGGGTAAGGACTACCGCCCCGCGGACCCGGACATCCTGCTCCGTGGGTGGACGGCGGGGATGCCGCAGGCCCTGGCCCGGGCCGGGCTCGACTACGCGGCGGAGCGGGCGGCCGCGGTAGCCCGCGGGCCGGGCGGCCGGCTGGCCGGGGCGGCGGTACGCGAGGACCCGTGGCACGTCATGCTCCGCGCATCGGGCAGGATGCCGGTGGGCGGGAGTTCTCCCGGCCCGGTGCTGTAGCCTCCGCGCGGCACCCCGGCGGCCGGGCCGCGCCCGCAGGCTCGTGGAAGGGAAGGTGCTGATGGCATTCGATGTCGTTTCCGTGCGGACGGCCTATCCGGCCCTCGCTGACGGGTTCGCCTACCTGGACGGTGCCGCCGGCACCCAGGTCCCGGCCAGCGTGATCGAGGCCATCGGCGCCGCCTACCGGGCCGGCCTGGGCAACGCGGGCGGGGAGTTCCCGGCCAGCCTCCGGTCGGCCGCGCTGACCGCCGAATGCCGTCAGGCCGTCGCCGACCTGGTCGGCGGGAGCGCCGACGGGGTGATCCTCGGGCCGAACATGACCACACTCACCTACCGGCTGGCCTACACGCTGGCCCGGCACTGGAGCGAAGGCGACGAAGTGGTCGTGTCCCGGCTTGACCATGATGCGAACGTCCGGCCCTGGATTCACGCCGCCCAGCGGGCCGGCGCCACCGTTCGCTGGGCGGAAGTTGACATATCGACAGGAGAGCTTCCGGCGGCCCAGTACGCCGACCTGCTGTCCGGCCGGACCCGGCTGGTCGCGGTCACTGCGGCCAGCAATGTCCTCGGCACCAGGCCGGACGTCGCGGCGATCACCGCACAGGCCCGCGCGGTGGGTGCGCTCAGTTACGTTGACGGGGTGCATGCCACCCCGCACGGCCCCATCGACGTGGCGGCGCTCGGCGCGGATTTCTACGCCACCAGCGCGTACAAGTGGTCGGGGCCGCACGTCGGTGCGGTCATCGCGGACCCGGCGCTGCTCGAGACGCTGCACCCGGACAAGCTGATGCCCGCTCCCGACTCGGTCCCCGAGCGTTTCGAGCAGGGCACCCCGCCCTTCGCCGACCTGGCCGGGGTCACCGCGGCGGTCGAGCATCTGGCCCAGCTGGATGCTACCGCGGCCGGCCGGCGCGGCGGCAGCGGCTGCTCACCTCGATGGCCGCAGTGGACGCACACGAGCAGGGCCTGTTCCAGGTCCTGCAGGACGGCCTGGGCGGGATGGGCCACGTCACTGGCTACGGGAAGGCGGCGCACCGGGCACCGACCGCGTACTTCACCGTGGCCGGGCACCCGCCGGCCGACGTGGCGCGCTACCTCGCCGGACGCGGCGTCAACGTGTGGAGCGGCCACAACTACGCGTGGGAACTGACCGGCGTGCTGGGCATCCGCGACTCGGGCGGAGCGGTGCGGGCGGGCCTGGTCCACTACAACGACCGCTCCGATGTGGACCGGCTGCTGGAGGCGGTCGCCGGCCTCGCCGGGTAACCCCGCCGGTCCTGGCCCGGGCTCAGCGGGGCGGGAGGCAGCCTACGAGGCGGCCTCGTGGTCGGCGAACGTGTAGCGGTACAGGCGGGTGGAACGGGACTGGAAGCCGACGCGCTCGTAGAGCCTGCCCGCCGCCTCCCGGGACGGCCGCGAGGTGAGATCCACGGTCCTGGCCCCGGCCTCCCCGGCGATACGCAGCGCCTCGACGGTCAGGACCTGGCCGATGCCCTGGCCCCGCGCGGCCTCGTCCACGATCACGTCCTCGATCCAGGCCCGCACCCCTGTGGGGATCGGGAACATCACCAGCGTCAGGGTCCCGGAGATCTTCCCGCCGGAGCGGGCGATGAGCAGCGTGGTGGCGGGCGACCCGGCCACCCGTTCCAGCATCGCCCGGTCAGCCGGGGGAGCGCTGCGCGACAGCTGGGGCAGCAGGACGCCGAACGCCTCGACGACCTCATCGGTTACCTCATGCAGCACCTCGACGCTCACAGTCACGCGGGAACTTTATCGCGCCCCGGCGGTCAGCCGAGGAGCCTGGGCGGCCGCCCGCCGGCCTGGCCCGGATGAGGAGTGGCCCGGATGAGGAATGGCTGGGTGAGGGGGAGGGCCAGCGCCGGGCGGGGGAAGCCCGCGTGGCCGGGGCGCGTCCGGCTGGCGGGTCAGGCCACGCCCAGGGCACGCAGCCCGGCGGCGGTGCCCGCCGCAGCCAGGATGACGACCAGGAACGGCGCGCGGAGCAGGAGCGCGGCGGCCGCCGCGCCCAGCCCGGCCAGCCGGGCCGGGTCGAAAGCCAGGGACTCGCCCCGGCCGGTGGCCTGCACCGCGATCAGCGCGGCGAGCAGCGCCACCGGGACCAGGGTGGCGAATCGCTGCGCCCGGGGATGCGCCAGCCACCTCGGCGGCACGGTCAGGCCCGCCAGCTTCAGCGCGTAACAGCACGCCGCGGTGACCAGCACGGCGATCCAGGTGGCAGTCACCGGCCCGGCCTCTCGCCAGCCGGGTCCGCCGGGCCTGCCGCCCGCACCGTATCCGCGGCCCGCGCCGTATCCGCGGCCTGGGCCGCTCCGGGAATCGCGGCTGCGTCCGCCGGGCCGGGCGGCCCGGGAGCAGCGGCGGGGGACAGCGCCGTGCCGGCGGGCAGCAGGGCGGCACCGAGTGCGGCCGCCGCGGCCAGCACCACCGGGAGCCCGGGCGGGCAGAACGGCGTGGCGGCGAGCGCGATCGCCGCCCCGGCCAGCGCGACCGCCCGCTCGGTCCGCCCGTCGCGCAGCCGCGGCCACAGCAAGGCCAGGAACGCCGCCGGTCCCACCACGTCCAGGCCGAACGTGCCGGGGGAGCCGAGCCGCCCCGCGCCGAGCGCCCCGGCCAGGGTCCCCGCGTTCCAGGTCAGGTACAGGCTCCCGAACGTGGCCAGGAACCCGGCCCGGGCTGCGGCGCGGCCCGGCTGGCCCCCGGCTGGCTGGGCCAGGGCGACCGCGGTGGATTCATCGGTGATGCCCAGCGCGGCCAGCAGCCGGAACGGCCCGCGGAAGCCCAGCAGGCTGGCCAGGCGCAGCCCATACAGGCCGTTCCGGCTGCCGAGCAGGACGGCGCTGGCGGTCCCGGCGATCAGGTTGCCGCCGCCGGCCACGGCGGCGGCCAGCGCGAACTGCGACGCGCCGGTGTAGGCGACCAGGCTCAGCACGCAGGCCTGGGCCACGCTCAGCCCCGACGCCACCGCGGCCGCCCCGAACGCCAGCCCTGAGGTGCCCACCGCCACGCCCAGCGCGATCCCGTCCCGTGCCGCCCGCTTCACCGGGTCGGCTGACGTATCTGCCATGCCCGGGAGGCTAGGCCGTGCCGCCGCCCGCTGCCTTGAACGTTATTGCGGCTGCGCCCCAGCCGATAGGAGCGTTAGTGCGGTGCATCGTGTGCGCCTGGACGCACACGATGCACCGCGCTGATGGCGGGACGCCGGTCAGGCGGCCCCGCCCGGCCAGGCGGGATGCGTCCCGCCCCGGCGGGCCCGCTGATAAGCCCCGGGCGGGACCCCCATCATGCGCTTGAAGTGCCGGGTCAGATGAGCCTGGTCGGCGAACCCCGCCTCGGCCGCGGCCCGCGCGGGCGGCACGCCGCGGTCCAGCAGCCGCCGGGCCTGGCGGACGCGGAGCTGGTTGAGATACGCATGGGGCGGCAGCCCGGTCTCCGCCCGGAAGGCCCGCATCAGCGCGAACGGCCCGACCCCGGTGGCCTGCGCCAGCTCCTCCAGCGTGGGCGGGTCCGTCGCGCGCTCCCGCAGCATTGATACCGCGGTGCGCACCACGGGCCGGCCCTCGCGGGGCCGGGTCCGCCGCCCGGCCCGGGCATGCTCGCGCAGCAGCCCGGCCAGGGCCTGGTGCAGCAGGCTGGCCGAGGCCAGCGGGTCGCCGTGCTCGGCGGCCAGGTGGGCCGCGCGGACCAGCCGGGCGCTGCCCGGGTCGTTCGACGACGGTGTCCGGGAAGAACGGGGTGCCCGGGGACCCGGTCAGTTCCGTGCTGATCTCGCGGACCAGGCTGACCGCGGGATACAGCACCCGGTAGGACCAGCCTCCGGGGACGCCGGCCTGGCCGGTGTGCACCATCTCCGGGTTGAGCAGCGCGACCGCCCCGCGGCCGGCCCGCAGCAGGCTGCCGCCGTAGCGGAACTCCTCCACCCCGTCCTCGATCAGCGCGAGCGTGTAGGTCTCGTGGGCGTGCCGGGCGTAGCGGTGGGTCACGTACGTGGCCCGGAGCAGGTCCACGCCAGGCACGGCCGCGTGCCGCCAGTACCGCGCTTCCTCCCCGGCGGGCGTGTCGTGACCACCGTGGTCACGCTGCGGCGGGGCGCCCGGCGGCTCGTCACGGGTGGGGTCCACGGCTCCAGTACAGCACTGCGCCGCCACCGGATGGCCGGTGGCGGCGCAGTGTGCGGTGGGCTCAGCGAGCCCTACCCGTAGTCGTTCAGCTGGCCCGGATCTCAGCTGGCCCGGATCTCAGCTGGCCCGGATTTCAGCTGGCGTAGTCGAGCAGCGGCTGGGCCCGGCTGGGGTGGCGCAGCTTGGACAGCGACTGCTTCTCCAGCTGCCTGATCCGCTCCCGGGTCAGGCCGAGCGCCCGGCCGATCTCATCCAGCGTGTGCGGGTTGCCGTCGTACAGGCCGAACCGCATCGCCATGATGGTGGCCTCGCGCTGGGTCAGCCCGTCCAGGGCGTGCCGCAGCTGGTCGGCCATTAGCTGCCGGTCCACCAGCTCGGACGCCTCCGGGGCGTCCACGTCCTCGATGAGGTCACCGATGCTGGTCTCGCCGTCCTCGCCGATGGTGGAGTCCAGGCTGATCGGCTGGCGGCTGGTGCGCAGCAGCTCCTCGATCTGGTCCGGGGTCCGGTCCAGCTCGACGGCCAGCTCCTCAGGGGTGGGCTCACGGCCGAGCCGCTGGTGCATGTCCCGCTCGACCCGGCTCAGCTTGCTGAGCATCTCGAGCACGTGCACCGGGAGCCTGATGGTCCGCGCGGAGTCGGCGAAGCCACGCTGGATCGCCTGCCGGATCCACCACATCGCGTAGGTGGAGAACTTGTAGCCCTTGGTGTAGTCGAACTTCTCGACCGCCCGGATCAGGCCCAGGTTGCCCTCCTGGACCACGTCGAGCAGGGACAGGCCGCGGTCGCTGTACTTCTTGGCCACGGAGACCACGAGGCGCAGGTTCGCCTCCAGCATGTGCGCCTTGGCGCGCCGGCCGTCCTCGGCCACGTCCTCGAGGTCACGGCGGTAGCCCGCGTCCAGGTCAGGCTCGGTGGCCAGCTTGTGCTCGGCGAACAGGCCCGCCTCGATCCGCTTGGCCAGGTTGACCTCCTGCTCGGCGGTCAGCAGGCTGGTCCGCCCGATGGACTTCAGGTACGTGTGCACCGAGTCGCCCATGGCGGAGGTCTGGTCGTCCAGGTCCACCTCGGCCAGCATCGGCTGGGCCGTGCCCGACGCGCGGTCCCCGGCCAGTTCCGCGGGTGCCGCCTCGGCCAGCGCGACCGCCTCGGCCTCGGCCGAGTCCAGGCTGTCCAGCGCGGGCTCCTCGGCAGCGTTAGTCGATGCGGTGAGTTGTGCTGTAGTCATGTCCTCCGTGCCCGTCCGTGCTCGCTTGGAGACAGTGCCCGTGGCCGCAGTGCCCGTCCGGGCAGTGCCGCTGCCACCCGGCTCATCACCCAGCCGTACGCCGGCTTCCGCCAGCTCCCGGATGATGGACCGGCCTTCCGCGGGGGAAACGCCCGCCTCACCGAACGCCGCGCGCAACTCAGTCAGGGACAGGTACCCCTGTCCGCGGCCAAGCTGGATCAGCTCGTCCACACGCATGGTGGCCGCGTCATCGGCGACCTCGGGCTCCCGCCTGGCGGTGGCATTCCTTGGCATCGAGGCACCTCCTCCCTTCGTGGGCGCGTAGTGCGCACATACGTCAGTACGTATCCGCGATATCGGTGTGCTCCAGCGGTCCGCAGCACTTGCTACTGTGAAGCGCGGGCACTATGTATTAACGCTGGCGGGAGCCAATTGTTCCCGTCCCGTGCCATGCAGTAGTGCCTGCGTGCGCGAATCCGGCTGTGGTCCCGCCGGCTCCTGGCGCACCTGAACCCCCGTGTATCAACCCTCGCGGCTGAGCTCCCTGTGCACGTCAACGCCCCCGGGGCGCCGGTTAGTCCTGGCTGCGCCCGTCAGTCCCGCTGCGCCAGCAGCCGCAGCGCCTGCAGGTCGGGTTTGCCGGAGGACAGCAGCGGGACGGCCGGCACCACCACGACCGCCCGCGGCGCCGCGTAGTCCGGCAGCCGGCCGCGGGCGAACCCGCGCAGCACGTCCAGCCCGGGCGGCGCCGCCGGGTCCGCGGGGACCACGATCGCGGTGACCAGCTCGCCCCACTCGGGATCGGGCCTGGCCGACCACGACGGCCTCCCTCACCCCCGGGCAGCCGTCCAGCACCGACGCGACCTCGTCGGCCGAGACCTTCTCGCCGCCGGTGTTGATCATGCCGTCGGCGCGGCCGCGGACCGTGAGCCGCCCCGCGGCGTCCACCTCGCCCACGTCGGACGTGACGAACCAGCCGTCCTCCAGGGCGGCCGCCGTCCGGCCGGAACGCCCCCGGTAGCCCGAGAACAGGACCGGGCCGGCCAGCCGGATCCGCCCATCCGGGCCGGTCCGGACCGACACCCCGTCCAGCGGCTCCCCGTCGTAGACGCATCCGCCGCACGTCTCGGACATCCCGTACGTGGTGATCACCCGGGCTCCCGCGGCGGCCGCCTCGGCGCGCAGCCCGGCCGGCGCCGCGGCCCCGCCGAGCAGGATCGCCCGGAACCCGGCCAGCGCCTCCCGCCCGCCCGGCTCGTCCAGCAGGTGACGCACCTGGGTCGGGACCAGGGACACGTACTGCGCGCCCCTGGCGCGGTCCGCGGTCAGCCGCTCGAGGACCACCGGCGCGACCCCGGACAGCAGCGAGCGCACGAAGACCTGCAGGCCGGAGATGTGACCCGGCGGCAGGCACGACAGCCACGCCTCGCCGGGCCGGGCGCCGATCCGGTCCAGGCTGGCCCGCGCCGAATGGCGCAGCGCCGCCGCGCTCAGCTCGACTCCCTTGGGCTCCCCGGTTGACCCGGAGGTGGCGATCACCACCGCGGTCCCCGGGGCCACGCCCGGGGAGTCACCAGGATCGAGCCGTTGGGGACCGCCGGGGGTTTCCAGGGTGGCGGGGCGCAGCGCCCGGAGCAGAGCCTGGACCCGCCCGGCGGGCAGCCGCGGGTCAACGGGCAGCAGCGCCGGCCCGGTGCCATCCAGGGCCGCGCCCAGCGCCTCTATCAGCCGTCCCGCGCCCGCGGCCGCGGGGAGCAGCACTGCGTGCAAGGGCCGGGAAGTCACGAAGAACCGCATCCAGGAGCCAATAGGTGCTGCTGAACACAACTCACGACCGTCTGCGTAGCGACCCGACAGCCGCAGAGCTGGTCAGTCTCTTGGAGGCAAACCAGCACGAGTTTGGTATCGAAGAAGCATCACTATATCACAAATTTCCGATTTATCGTGACGATGAACAAGTTATAACTGCGAAAATGATACTGGTTTCACCCAATCACGGGGTGTTCGTTTTTGCAACCATTGACAGTGGCTTACCCAATCAAAGACTTTCGATAGAAATTGCCGATGCAGAGTTAGATGTTGTATTCGGTCAATTAACATGCTCGGCTGACAAAACAACGATCACTGCGGAAGGACAAGAAATCACTTTTGTTCAATCTTGAGCCGGCAATATACTTCCCTAGTCTTCATGATACGCAAACCATAGATAACGTAACTGCTTTGATCGCTTCCAGACAAGAGTTGGCGACATTTCTCGATGGGCATCGGCTTTCGCAATCTCTCGACGAAGTTTTCCGCGAAATCTGCTCTGTAATAGAAGGGGCCAAAGGGCTCGTTGCACCGAGACCAAGAGACGTGGCCGGCAGGCCTGTTACTTCCAAAGCAGCCCTTGTAAATCAGCTCGAGAGTGAAATCAGAAATTTTGACCGAGAACAAAAGCAAGGATATATGGAGGTTTTCAGCGGGCCACAGAGGATTAGAGGCCTAGCTGGTTCTGGAAAGACCGTAGTGCTTGCTATGAAGGCTGCGCTCACCCACTTAAAGGACCCAAACGCGAGCATCGTATATAATTTTTACACGAGAAGTCTATATCAACACGTCAGACGACTTATTACTAGATTTTATCGACACTATAATGATCAAGATCCAGATTGGGATAAGCTCAAGGTGATGCACGCCTGGGGCGGCAGAGGCAAACAGGGTTTGTACTACCAGGCTTGTGTCGATCACGGTGTCGCGTCCTTCACCTACTCCGATGTCAGCCGGTATTCCAATCCCTTTGACGTGGCTGTTTCTGCATTGCTTGAGGGTGTGGCTATAAGGCCCACATACGATTATGTGTTTGTGGACGAAGGCCAAGATTTTCCGACGTCCTTCCTGCGGATGGCCCGTCAGCTGGCTAAAGACGATAAATTTGTTTACGCTTATGACGAGCTTCAGAACATCTTTCAGGCTGAAGTTCCCTCATCAGAATCTGTCTTCGGCCAAGGGTTCCACCTCGACGAAGATGTTGTGCTTAAGAAATGCTATAGGAATTCACGTGAGGTCTTAGTTTGTGCACATAGTCTTGGATTTGCGCGCTGGGGAAAATCGGGCCGCCTGCCGTGCCGGCGCTCGTCGCCGCCCTCGGCGACCCGAACGTAGAAGTCCGGCGGTGCGCCATCGGCGCGCTGGGGGATACCGGGCCGGCTGCCGCGCCGGCGCTCGTCGCCATCCTCGGCGATCCTGACGAAAATGTTCGGCAGCGCGCCGCCGACGCGTTGACGAAAATCGGGCCGCCTGCCGTTCCGGCGCTCGCCGCCGCCCTCGGCGATCCCGACAAAGATGTCCGGCGGCGCGCCGCCGACGCGCTGGGAAAAATCGGGCCGTCTGCCGTCGAGGCCGTGCCGGCGCTCGTTGCCGCTCTCGGCGACCCGAACGTAAACGTCCAGCTCCCCGCCGCTGATGCGCTGGGGAACATCAGGCCGCCTGCCGTCGAGGCCGTGCCGGCGCTCGCCGCCGCCCTCGGCGATCCCGACGAAGATGTCCGGCGGTGCGCCGCCGACGCGCTGGGGAAAATCGGGCCGCCTGCCGTGCCGGCGCTCGTCGCCGCCCTCGGCGATCCCGACAAAGATGTCCGGCCGTGGGCCGCCCACGCGCTGGGGAACATCAGGCCGCCTGCCGTCGAGGCCGTGCCGGCGCTCGCCGCCGCCCTCGGCGATCCCGACAGAGATGTCCGGTGGTGCGCCGCAGGCGCGCTGGGGAACATCGGGCGCCTGCCGTGCCGGCGCTCGCCGCCGCCCTCGGCGATCCCGACAAAGATGTCCGGCGGTGGGCCGCCGACGCGCTGGGGAACATCTGGCCGCCTGCCGTCGAGACCGTGCCGGCGCTCGCCGCCGGCCTCGGCGATCCCGACAGAGATGTCCGGTGGTGCGCCGCAGGCGCGCTGGGGAACATCGGGCCGCCTGCCGTCGAGGCCGTGCCGGCGCTCGCCGCCGCCCTCGGCGATCCCGACGAATATGTCCGGCGGCGCGCCACCCACGCGGTGGAAGAAATCGGGCCGCCTGCCTCTCTCGAAAACCCTAGTTTTTGAGAGGGGTTTCATGCGGTGCGTAATTCTTGCAGACCGTGGGAAAACTCCGCGACACGTTTTTCGACGATCGGGGCAACCGGATGAGCCCAACCTGGGCGAGGAAGGGGTCCAAGCGCTGGCGCTATTACGTCTCGCAGGCGGCTCTGCAGGGCGATAAGAGCAAAGCGGGATCGATCGTCCGGGTTCCAGCCCCTGTGCAAATCGCGCTGCATAGCGGCGGTGGCGGCCGCCTGCTGGTCGGGCGTGAGGCTGGCGAAGGGGTTGCCGTTCGCAGCCCGGGCGATGTTGTCGCGCGCGGCGGCGCCCAACCGCACCAGGGTCGAGGCCGTGTAGCCCTCGCCATAATACGACCCCATGCCGTAGAGGCTGCAGTAGTCCATTAGGTCCGCTCGCTGGAAGCCGCCCTTTCCGGCAATGATATTGTCAATGGTCATGAGCACGGCGCCGTCCGCGCCCAAGAAGCGGTCAGGTTGCGGCGGGACCAACCGGTAGGTCGCCGTGGTCGCCCAGGCAAGCAGCGCGAAGGTCAGGATGGCGACGGCGAAAAGCGCCCATTTGAGGACGTTGGCGACCGCATCGCTAACGGGCGTATCCATGCGTTCGGCATCCAAGGTCATTCTTCGCTCCTTTCCATCGCCCTTCTGGAACTATTCCGGTTCATGCGGGAACTCAAGATCAACCCCCATCTCCGGCGACCGCGCTCAGCGGCAAACCGGAGCTTCCGTCCGGCAAATCCGCACCGTGGGCTCAGATGCTCTTACCGTAGCGGCGGAGTGGCCCGTTTGCGCTGGAACAAACTGCTCCCATTCGTCCGCGTGAGCGGGTAAACGTGCCTACATGACAGCCAACGCTCAGCTTGCGCCGCAGGCCCTTGCCGCGATGGACCTTTTCCGGGGGCTTCCGGACTCGGCGCTCGAGTTGGTGGCCGCCTCCGCCCGTGCCCGGCGCCTTCCGAGAATCTTCGCATCTTTAGCCCGACTTCACCAACTGGCGGGTTTCGCGCCCGGATAGGCGTTGAAATCGCTAGGGATGGAGGCTGAAAGTCGGCACTACAGGGGCGTGAGGTCTCACCCAGGTCAGGCTTGGAGGGAAGCCATGACTTTTGGCGGCGGCTGGGCGGGAAGGTCGAGTTTGAGGCGCTGCAGCAAGAGGCGGTGATCGTCTTCCGGTTCGGTGTGGCGCGAGAGCACGACCATCCGCCCGTCGGTCGTCGGCAGTTCGACGTCGATCATCTGGATCGCCGCGAGCTTTTCGATGACCGCCCTCGGCGTCAGGCCCGGGGCCAGCGCCTTCAGCCGTTGTTTGAGCGTGACCATCAAACAGTAGGCGAGGAAGGCGACGAAGATATGGGCCTCGATCCGATTCTCCAGCTGATGGTGGATGGGTCGGATCGCCAGGTCGCTCTTCAGCTCCTTGAAGGCCTGTTCGATCTCGACCAGATGCAGATAGAGGCTCCAGAGATGGGCGGGGTCGTCGGCGGCGATGTTGGAGCGTAGGAGATAGCCGCCCTCGCGCCGCCGCGCCTCGCGCAGCTTCTTGCGGTCGAGCGAGAAACGGAAGGTTTGGGGCGTGACCGGCTCGTCCTTCGCCGGCGTCTTGATCGTCAGCAATCGATAGGCCTTGCCCGCCTCTTTCTTCGCCGCGCCGAGCTTGAGCAAGAGCTCGTCGCGGGTGAGAGCCTGGCCCTGCAGCTGGCGCAGCCGCTTGACCAACTTGCGCAAGCGCCGTCGCCGCATGCCCTGTTCTTTTTCGCGCCGGCCTTCGCTGCGGGCGAGGACGTAGGTTTCATCCCCGTCTTCGACGAGCTTGACCCGCACGCTGTCGCGCACGTCTTGCCAGGGTTTGCCGGCGAGGGCTTTCTCGAGCTTCGTCAGCCGGCCGCGCGGCGTGCCCACGAGATAGCGGATCGGCGTCGGCGCGTTGCGCATCTCGGCGAGGACGTCTTCGGTCGGGATGCCGCGGTCCATGACCCAAGTGCGCTTGGCGCGACCATATTGCGCCTCGATCTTGCTCAGAAACGCCTTCAGCGTCGTCTTGTCCGACGTATTGCCGTCCATGACTTCATAGGCGAGCGGGAAGCCGTCGGGGGTGATGACGAGCGCGATGACCACTTGCACGCAATCGGGCCGCTTGTCGCGGCTATAGCCGTGTTTGCGCTTGCCCGCCTCGGGCGGATCGCATTCGAAATAGGTGCTGGTGAGATCATAGAGCAACACGTCGAAGTCGGCCTCAAACATGTCCGTCCAGCGCTCGCGCAGAAACGTGAACAGCCGGGCCTTGTGCGCGAGGAGCAAGTCGTGACAGCGATAGAGCGTATTGGGCTGAACGAGCGCCGCGTCCTCGCCGAGCAGATCGCCCATCGCGCTATGCTCGAACCAATGGCGATGCAGCCGCCATTCGCTGCCAGGATCGATCAGCCGATAGACGACCAGGGTTTTGAGGACGTTCAGCCAATCCGTGCCCTCGCGCGAGGGCGGCAGGAGCGGACGCCAGAAATCGTCGAGGCGGAGCTGGTCCCAAAGCAGCATCGCCAACCAGCATGCGCCCCATTGGCGCGGGCGGCGCAATCGCATGCCGCTCAGCCGGATCGAAACCACGTCGCAGGGAAGCGCCGGCGCGACGCGGTCTTCCGGGAACAGCGCGATCTGCTTCGCCCCTCCGCCGTCGTCGAAGATCTCGATCGCCCGGGCCCACGCCGCGCGTTGGCTGTCGTTGATCTCGCCGAGATACAACACATGGCGTTGAACCACCCGCCCGCCCCGAACGCGCCGGTTCTCCACCACCGACCAACTTCGATGCTCCTTGCCGTCCTTCCGCCGAATCTTGCTGCGCAAAAACATGCGCCAGACTCGCGCCCTCGCCCCGGCCGCGCAATGGACTTGGTCGGCACTACAGCCCTTTCCGCGCCGCTCCCATCAGCGAAAACAAAGACTTGCGCTCATAAAACGCCGCGAAAATCGCGGCTATCAACACCAGTTGGTGAAGTCG
>CAVRFX010000011.1:0-156536 GCA_963720645.1 uncultured Actinomycetes bacterium
GCCCGACGAGGCCAGCCTGTCGCTGTGGGCGCTGCCGCCCCGCCAGCTCGTCAGCACGCTGGCGGACATGGTCGAGTCGGGCACGGGCGGCGCGGCCTACTACGCCGACGTGCTGGAGGAGATCGTCCGGCTGGCGGTGGAGGCCCCCTGCGGGCCGCCGGCCAGCTCGGCCGACTTCCTCGGGCGGCTGGACGTGAACTGGCTCGCCCTGGCCTATGCGGGCGCGCCGGACGACCGGTCCGCCGCGCTGCTGCGTTCCTCGGCCGGGCACATCAGCGACGTGGCGTTGCGGTACCGTGCGCTGCTGCGGCGGCTGGGCACCGGGCTCGACGGGCCGGGCGGGTTCGGTGACGCGGACGCCTGGTACTGCATCCTGGAGGGGACGGCCGAGATCGCGGTGGCCGAGGCGCAGGCCCGCGCGCTGGTCAACCTCCTGGCCTGGTTCGCGGCCGGCGGTTCCCCCGGCGGTTTCCCGGGCGGCGCGGCCGGCGGTTCCCCGGGCGGCACGGCCGCGGGTCCTCCCGGGGCGGGAGCCCGCCGCGACATCCTCCTCGCGGTGGACGAGTTCAGTGCCGTCTCGCGGCGGCTGCCCATCTGGCAGCTGTACGAGCGGGCCCGCTCGCTCGGCCTGGCCGTCCAGGTGTCGGCCCAGTCCTGGCCGGGGCTGGCCGCCGATGACGACGAACGGTACCGGGTGGCCACGACCGCGGACGGCGGCATCTGGCTGCTGCGGACGCCCCACCCGGAGCCGGTCGCGGCCCTGGCCGGCGCCCGCCGGGTGGTGGACACGGCCCGGCGGATGCTGGGCGTGCCGTTGTGGGCGCATGAAGGGCTGTCCCGGGCCGAGGGCACGCCGGTCGTGGACCCCGAGATCATCCGCGCGCTCGACGTCGGCCAGGCCGCCTACATCTACCGCGGCGGGGTGACCTACGTGCAGGTGAAACGGCTGGTGGCCGGGCCGGCCGAGCTGCCGCGGCCCACGGCGCGGGCCGGCCCGGCGGGGGCTTCGCGGGCGGGCAGTGCCTCCGGGATGGCGGCGGGCGATCCTCGTGCGGCCGATCCCCGTGCGCCCGACCCCCGTGCGGCCGATCCCGGCGCGGCCGGGACTGGCGCGGGCGGTGCTGGCCCGGACGGCCCCCGGCCCGGCCCGGGCGATCCCGTCGCGGGGGATCCCGGCGCGGGCGGTCCCGGCGCGGGCCGGCCCGCTGACGTCAGCGCGCTGCTGGACGAGGCGTTCGGGGAGGAGCCGTGATGGGGCTTCCCGGCGGCGCCGACCCGTTCTCCGCCCTCGGCCTCCCGGCCCGGGCGGACCTGACCGACGACGATGTCCGGTCGGCCTGGCGCCGGATCGCGGCCGCCACCCACCCGGACCGCGCCGATGGCGGTGAGCCCGGCCGGTTCGCGCTGGCCGCCGCGGCGTACACGATGCTGCGGACCAGGTCCGGGCGGGGCGAGGCCCTGGCCGACCTGGCGTCCCGCTCCCCGCGGGCCGGGTGGGCCCGTCCTGCCCGGACCTCTTCCGGCCGGCTTCGTCCCGCGCCAGACGGCCCCGGCCGGCCTGCAGCCCCGCCCGCCGCGCCAGGCTGAGCCCGGCCCGGCTCCCGTCACCGGCATCAGGCGGTCCCGGTTGGTATCCCGGATCCGCCGCGGCCGCCCGGCCCGCCTGGCCCTCAGGGTCCTGATCGCCGCCGCCGTCAGTGCGATCGCGGTGGCGGTAGCCGGGTCCCAGCCCGCCACCCCGGCGCTGATCACCGGCGCGCTCACCTGGTTGCTCCTGACCGCCCGCCACGACCTGGCCCCACCTCCCTGACTCCCCCGCTCCCCCACCCCCTCGCCCCACTAGTCACACCAGCCCTGCCAGTCACACCAGCCCTGCTAGTCACAAGACCTTGTTCGTGATCAACCGATTGGTGTTGCCCCAGCAACACCAATCGGTTGATCACGAAGCTCTTGGGGGCCAGCGCGTGGACGCGGCGCGGGCGCCTCGTCCGCGGGCCCGGCGCACGGGCTGCGCCGCACCCGGTGAGCCCCGGCTAGGAAATCTGGCCGCAGGGTTACCGGTAAGAGATTTCTTACCTATTATCGGCGGCATGACGATCACGCAGGTACAGCTGTTCTCGCTGCCCGTCACCGACCAGGACCGGGCCCGGGATTTCTACGTGGGCGCCCTCGGCTTCGAGCTCGTCGCGGACACCGCGATGGGCCCGGACCAGCGCTGGGTGCAGGTCAGGCCGCCCGGGTCGGCGACCTCCATCACGCTGGTCACCTGGTTCCCGACCATGCCTCCCGGGTCCGCCAAGGGCACGGTGCTGGAGACCGGCGACCTCGACGGCGACGTGGCGGCGCTGCGGTCCCGCGGGGTGGTCATCGACGCGGGCATCCAGGAGGCACCCTGGGGCCGGTTCGTGACCTTCGACGACCCGGACGGCAACGGCCTCGTGCTGCAGTCCACAGCCCCGGCCCCGCCAGCCGCGGCTGGCCGGCCGTGCCCGGCCCCGACGTCTTCGAGGCGATCGCCAGCCCGGTCCGCCGGGCCCTCCTGGACGTGCTCGCCGACGGCGCCCGGTCCGTGCACGACCTGGCGGCGCCGTTCGACATGAGCCGCCCGGCCGTGTCCCAGCATCTCCGGGTGCTGCGCGACGCGGGGCTGGTCACCGAGCAACGGGTCGGCCGGGAACGGCACTACCGGCTGGATGCCGGCCCGCTGCGGGACGTGGCGGACTGGGCGGCGCACTACGAGCGGTTCTGGCGGCAGCACGCCCGGCTGCTCCGTGATCTCCTGGAGGAGGGCGGCTGATGGCGTCCATCGAGGTGGACCAGTTCCTGGCCCAGCCGCCCGGGCGGGTCTGGCAGGCCCTCACCGACCCCGCCCTGCTGGCCCGCTGGCTGATGCCGAACGACTTCAAGCCGGTGATCGGCCACGCGTTCACGTTCCGCACCGAGCCTGTCCCCCAGCACGGGTTCGATGGTGTCGTGCACTGCGAGCTGCTCGCCCTGGAGCCGCCCCGGCTGATCCGGTTCAGCTGGCGGTCGGACATCCTCGACACGGTCGTCAGCTGGTCGCTGGCCCCCGAGGAAGCCGGCACGCGGCTGCTGATCACGCACGACGGGTTCGATGCGACCGACCCGGGCCAGCGCATGGCGATGGGGATCCTGGGCGGGGGCTGGCGCGGCCACCTGATCCGGCGGCTGGGCACGATGCTGGGCGAGGGGGGCGGTTAGCGCCGCACCCAGTCCTCGTCCATCTCCAGCTTCCGGACGACCTGGGCCGGGACGCCGGCCGCGAAACAGCGCGGCGGGACGTCCTTGGTCACCACGGAGTTGGCCCCGACGACGGAGCCGTCGCCGATCGTCACGCCGGGCAGCACGACCACGTTGCGGCCCAGCCACACGTTGTCGCCGATGACCGTCGGCCCCTTGTGCGGCTGGGACCCCGGCTGCAGCAGGTGGCTGTCATCGTCGATGACCGACGCGAACGGCGCGATGAGAACGTTGCTGCCGATCCTGATGTCGTGGCAGGCCTCGATGGAGACCCCGCCGTTCAGGTAGACGTCGTGGCCCATGGCGAGCGCGGCGCCGGGGAGAACCTTGAGGCTGATCGCGGCGATCATGCCCTCGGCGACGAAACGGTCGCCGACGATCGCTGTCCCGCCCACCCGGCAGCGGACCCGGCCGCGGATCACCGGCCGGGCGCCGAACGCGCTGAACCGCCGCTTCGCGATGAGGTAGCTGCGCGCCAGCGTCGCCCGGAACACGATCTGGTCCAGCGCGCGCTTGCAGGCCGCCCTGTTGCTGGTCATGGTCCGTCCCGTCCCGCTTCGCGGCCCCGCCCCCCGGCGTCCGCCGCGCCGCCCCACCGGGCAGGCTCGCTGATTTCCGGCTGACCATACCAGCAGGATTGAACCTCTTTTCCCGGTATCAATCTTCTGCCCCACTAACGGTTTTTTCGCCGCGGCCAGGAGCGCATCAGCACGACACAGGGGCAACCGCCAGGTCCACCTGGCCTTCATTGGGTGACGGCGCCGGGGCGGGCCGGGTGAGAGGGCGTCACGCGGGGGCGGGGCCGGTGGCGACGGGCCGGGCGGGGTCGGTGACCCAGTCGGACCAGGAGCCGACGTAGAGCGCCGCCGGGATGCCCGCAATCGCCAGCGCGAGCACCTCGTGCGCCGCGGTCACCCCGGAGCCGCAGTACACCCCGGTCGTCACGGCCCCCTCCCGGCCACCGCCGGAGCCGCCGGGCGGGCCACCATCCGGGCCGGCGGGCGGGCCACCATCGGGGCCAGCATCTGAGCCGGCCTGCGGATCACGGTCCGGGACGCCGGGCAGGCCGGCCCGGGCCCCGAGCCCGGTGAACCGGGCCCGCAACGCGCCCGGGTCCAGGAAGCGCCCGTCCGGGCCGACGTTCTCGCTGGTGGGCGCGCTGATCGCGGCCGGGATGTGCCCGGCGACCGGATCGACCGGTTCCACCTCGCCCCGGTAGCGCGCCACGGCCCGGGCGTCCAGCAGCACGCCCTCGCGGGCCATCCGGGCCGCCCCGTCCGCGTCGAGCAGGGGCAGATGGCCCGGCCGCGCGGTGAACGTGCCGGGAGCCGCGGCCGGGGCCTGCCGCTCTCGATCGGCTGGTCCGCGGCCAGCCAGGCCTGGTAGCCGCCGTCCAGGACCTGCACCTGCGGGTGCCCGAAGTAGCGCAGCAGCCACCATGCGCGGGCCGCCGCGGTCGAGTCGTTCTCGTCGTAGGCCACGACGGGCCGGTCGTCGCTGACCCCGGCGCGGCGCATGGCCGCCTCGAACGCGGCCGCGTCCGGCAGCGGGTGCCGCCCCCCGGCGCCGGGCGGGGCCGCGAGGTCGCGGTCCAGGTCGACGAAATGCGCGCCAGGCAGGTGACCTTCGCGGAAGCGCTCGTTCCCGGGCGGGCCGCCGAGCCGCCACCGCACATCCAGCAGGACCGGCGGCGGGCCGGCCGCCAGCGCGGCGGCCAGCGCCGCAGGATCGATGGTCATATCCACCGTTTCATCCCTTCCGCCCGCACTGGGCGTTAGCGCCCTGATCCTGCCCGGATCAGTCTCCAGGGCGGGATCGTTCTGTGGATAAGTGACCCCGGATCTGTGGATGAACCCTCTGCCCTGCTCTTGATCCCCTGGCGCGTCGCTGTGGATAACCTTGCCGTCCTGGCCGGACCAGGCCGGGGCGGGCCCCGCCCGGGCCGGCCGCGGGCCCGGCCGTTCTCAGATACTGGTGACGCTCAGTAGCGGCACGAACTGGTCGCCGGGGGTCAGCGAGCCGTGCATCCCCTCGAGGGACGACTCCAGCGGCTCGGCCTTGGTGGCCACGATCGCCCACGAGCCGGCCGGGGCGGCCACCACGTCGCCGATCCGCGGGGCGAACCGCTCATCGACCGGGCCGAACCAGCCCGCGTCGATCGCCTCCTCGCGCGAGGCCACCCAGGCCCGGCCGCCCAGCACGCCCTGCCAGGTGGCCAGGACGTCGGCCGCCGCCCCGGGCACGGCGTACACGTGCCGGGCCCGCGGCTCGCCGCCGAGCAGGGCGACCCCGTCCCGGAGGCCGGGAACCACGTCGACATCGACCCTCTCGTCCGGTCCCGCGTCGACCATGCCGTGATCGGCGGTGACGTAGAGCGCCGTGCCCGCCGGGAGCGAGCTGGCCAGCTGCTCAGCCAGCTTGTCCACGTGGGCGAGCTGGTAGGACCAGGCCTCGGACTGGGATCCGAACACGTGGCCGGTGCCGTCGAGTTCCGCGTGGTAGACGGTGACCAGCGCCCGGTCCGAGCCCGCCAGCGCCCAGGACGCCTGGGCGACGAGCGCGCCGAGGCTGTCCGCGGGCCGGTAGGAGGCCCCGCGCATGGCCGCCACCGAGAAGCCGGTCTTCTCCAGGCCCCGCGCCGCCACCCGGTAGGCGTCGATGCCGGTGGCCGCGGCGCGCTGGTAGATGGTCGGCGCGGGCTGCCATTTGACCGGGTCCACCTGCTTATCCCAGCGCAGCCCGTTGAGCAGCCGGTCCTGGCCCGGGACGGCGACCTGGTAGCCGAGCATCCCGTGGCGTCCCGGCGGCAGGCCCGTGCCCAGGGAGCTGAGGCTGGTGACGGTGGTAGCCGGGAAGCCCGCGGTAAGCGCGCGCCCGGTGGTGGTGAGCTCGGACAGGAACGGGGCCGCCGCCTGATGGGCGCGGAGCAGTTCCCAGCCCAGCCCGTCCACGATCAGCAGGCAGGCGCGGCGGGCGGAGGGCAGCCCGAGCGGGTTCGGCGAGTCCCGGACGCCCAGCGAGGCGAGCAGCGAGTTGGCCAGGTCGGACAGGGTTCCCTCGCCGTAATCGGGCACAGTGGCCGAGGTCGTCGGCTCATCGGTCATGCTGTCGTCCGTCAGTGGCCGGGGTGGGTGGTCGCCTCGGTCAGCGCGACCGCGAAGGCGAGCACCTGCCGGACGGCCTCCTCACCGTCGGCCGCCTCGCTGACCCGCATGGTCAGGTCGTCCGCGGTGATGGTGCCGGTGTAGCCGTGGTCAGCCTCGCAGTTCTCGTCGCCGCAGTGGGCCGGCTCCAGCTCGACGTGGGACAGGACGTTCCAGCCGATGGTGAGGACCACCTCGGTCGGCATCGTCACGCCCGGCACGTACGCGGCCGGGTCGGGGACGACCCGGGTCACGGCCACCGAGGAGATACGCGAGAACCGCACGGCCTCGGTGCTGGTCTCCGCCTGCGGGCGGGCGCCGGGCTCGTCGTCCGCGGGGTTCTCGTCGGTATGGGAATAGAGCAGCCGGGACGGGGTCAGCACCAGGACGGTCATGTGGCGGCGGACCTCCATGGCCGGATCGAACAGGGCGTCCGACTGGACGACGTACGACACCACGGCTTCCGCCCCCAGGGCCGAGAACACGGCGTCCGCTACCAGCCCGGGGTAGTAACCACTTCGCTCGATCGCTGACCGCAGCCCGACGGCTGTGGTTCTGGTATCCCTCATGACTCCATCCTGCACTGCCCGCGGACCAGAGCTCACAGAACGGGCCATCAAACGTCGTAGGGAGGTTTTGCGGCCCCCGCGCACGCTACTCACCCGGCGAGGACGCCGGCTGCGGCGGAATCGCCCGATCCAGCCGCGGGCCTGGCCGGGACCGGCGCCGGCCTCCGGCGCGGCCCGGGTTCTCCCCCTGCGATCGGGCCCCCGCAGTCAGGGCGCCGGTAACAGACCAGCCACTCGGTCATAAACGTGACGATATGTCCCCGAAACCGCAAATGGCACCCCCCCGGCCGCAGCTGTGCGCGGCCCTCAGGCTATCCGTTCGGTGCCATTTCCGACACACAGTCCGGAACCGGGGCACAGACTCCCGCGGACTCGGCATGATAGTCACCCGGGCCTGAAGGGACCGGGGAGGACAATGATGGTTCCGCAGCCGGCACTAGCGCCGCTGCGCCGATGGGATCCGGAACGAATAGGGCCGTTCGTGCTCCTGGGACGTCTCGGTGCCGGGGCGATGGGGCAGGTGTACCTGGGGCGGTCCACCGCGGGCCGCCTGGTCGCGGTCAAGACCATCAAGATCGAGTTCGCCGAGGAAGCCGGCTTCCGGTCCCGTTTCGCTCATGAGGTGGCCGCCGCGCGGCGCGTCAGCGGGGTGTTCACCGCGGCGGTCGTGGCGGCTGACGCCGACGCGGACGTGCCCTGGCTGGCCACCGCCTACATCGCCGCCCCATCGCTGAACCGGCTGGTGCGCAGCGACGGCCCGCTGGCGGTGCCCGCGGTGCGCTGGCTCGCGGCCGGGTGCGCGGAGGCGCTGGAGTCGATTCACAACGCGGGGCTGGTGCACCGGGACCTGAAGCCCTCCAACGTGCTCGTTTCCCCGGACGGCCCGCGCGTCATCGATTTCGGGGTCGCCCGGGCCGCGGAGCGGATCCAGCTCACCGTGACCCGGGGCGCGCTGGGCACCCCCGCCTACATGGCTCCCGAGCAGGCCCGGGACACCCGGCAGGCGTCGATGGCCAGCGACGTGTTCTCGCTCGGCGCGACGCTGCTGTTCGCGGCGACCGGGCACCCGCCGTATCAGGGCGACACCGTGATGGACATCCTGGTCCGGCTGGCGACCGAGCCGCCCGACCTCACCGGCCTGCCGCCGGACCTGACCCGCGTCGTCTCCGCCTGCCTGGAGCGCAGCCCCCGGAACCGCCCGACCTCGGCGGCGCTGCTGGCCGAGCTGGCTCCGTTCGTCGGCGGGACGCCCAGCAGCCCCGGGTCCGGCCACACGTACCTGCCCGCCAGCGCCCTGGCCCTGATCGGCGAGTACCAGCGCAGCCCCCGGCTGCCGGACCGCGGCACGGATCACGACACGGATCAGTCCCAGCTCACCGACGACGTGAGCGAGGACGCGACGTACGGCTCCTACACCGCGCTCCCGGCCCCGCAGCGCTCCCGCTGGCCCCGCCGGCGCGGGACCGGCCGGGGCCGCGGGTCACCGGCCGCGCCGCCCAGGGCGCGGCGGGCCGCACGCCCGGGGGGACCGCTGCGGCGGCCGGTCCTGGCCTGGGCCGGCCTGGTCACCGGCGCCGTGGCGCTGGTCGCCCTGGGCGCGGGGCTCGGGGTCACGTTCGCCCGGGACGGGCAGGGGGCCGGCGTCGGGAAGCGGCCCGCGGCCAGCACCACGTCCCCGCGGCTGCCCACCATCCCGCCGAACCCCGGCCCGCCGCCCTCGACGCTGCCCACCGGGACGAGCAAGGTGCCGAAACTGGCGATGGGGCAGCCCTTCGGGGACGGCAACACGGTGTTCGTGGTGCACGGCAGCGGGTTCGTCCCGCTGACCCAGGTGAGGGTGGAGCTGATCGGGCACGGGTTCGCATCGTTCCGGCCGGTCGCGGACCGGATGGGGACCTTCAACTACGCGATCGACCAGGGCCACGTGTTCTTCGCCGGGCCGATCCCGGTGGGCATCTATCACGTGCTGGTCACCGGGGCCCGGGGCCGGCACGCCAGCGCCAGCTTCGTGGTCACCAACCAGCCGCCGCCTCCCACGGGCAGCCCGTCACCCACCACCCTGAGCCATCCATCGCCCTCCGGCGGGAGCCAGCGGTCGGCGCCGGCGGGAGCCCGCCTGGCCGGACGGGGCACGTCGGCTCACGGGGCCTGAGTCCACCAGAGATCCTCCTGGCGGGAGCACCAGGCCGGGTCGTTCAGCCGGCCGAGGTCGGCCGAGGTGATGATGCCGTGCTCGATGAGGACCCGGACGACCACCTCGTCGGACAGCCGGGTGTCCGCGCGGACCAGGCCGCGGTCGGTGATCTTGCGGCGCAGCACCTTGATGTGCTCGGCGACCCGGGCCGAGAGCCGGTCGCGGAACGCCGGGTCGGTGTCGAAGCGCTCCAGCTCGTGGTAGGCGCCGGTCACCTCGAGGGCCGCCTTGGCGATCTCCGGGGTACGCGGCAGCGGGGTCGTCCCGGCCGCGTCCAGCAGCCACGGGCGGCACCACATGAGCGCGACGAGGAAGATCTTCGTCATCGGGTCCAGGTACAGCGGGAGCAGGGTGGCGTCGCCGTCCTGCCAGACCCGCGTGCCGTCCGGCCCGGAGTCCCACCCGCCGGCCTGCCCGGCGACCATCACGCAGAGCGGCTGGCCCTCGTCGAGCATGGCCCGGGAGCCGACCAGGGTCATCCCGGCCCGCAGGAACCAGCCGCCGGACGGCTCGCCGTTGTCCTCCATCCGGGGCAGCCTGATCCGGTAGCCGTCCCCCTCGGTGTAGAGCGCGTGGGTCCGGCTGATGTTGGCGATCCAGACACCGTCCCCCACGGCGCTGATCACCCCGGCGCGGCGGGACAGCCCCCGCCCGGCCGCGATGGTCAGGTCGGCGTCCGGCCCGCGGCCGAAGACCAGTCGGCCGCCATCGGGAATGCCAACCACCAGCCCGGATGGCGTGCTGACGCGCGCCACCGGGGATGTGGCCTGCCCGACCGCCATCGCCTTCCCTGCCCGGTTGCCTCGGTTCACCTGGAACGAGCCGGTCCCGCGCATGGGCGAGCCGTCTCGTGACGCGCATTCTAGGGCCCGCCGCGGCGCAACCCGGATCCCCCAGTCCGGGGATAGCCGGCGACCCCCGGCTCCGGTTAGCTATGACCCAGCCCGGGGCGAGCGCGGACATGGCTCGCCGGGGAGCCTGCCCTCGTGGCAGGCGGGTCCGTGCCGTGGGAGGTCACGGCATGGGTTGGGGTGCACGAAGGATTCGCATGGCGTCATCCTGGGACTCTCCGGGGGGACTCCGGCAGGCCAGGATTCCGTGCGCGCCCCGGGCAAAGGGGGCAAGGGGGGAAGGCAAGTCCGGCTGGGCCGGGCCCGCGCACCGGCGCGGCCCAGCCGGGCGCCTCAGCCCGATCTCACGGAGCCATCTCAGGGGGCCTGTCGCCGGGCTGCCTCACCCGGGGGTCTGACCCAGGGCCCTCCCCCAGGATGATGCCCGGCCCGGGAACGCGCCCGTACCCTGGGAGCCGTGGCCGCCTTCTACCTCTGGCTGCGCCGTCATCCCCGGCTGGTGGACGGCGTGCTCGCCGCCGCCCTCGGCATCCCCGCGCTCGTGTCGGCGGTGGCCACCCGCGCGTACGCCCTCGTCGCGGTCTCCCTGGCCCTGGTCATCCCGCTGGTCTTCCGCCGGGATCACCCGGAGGCCGCGTTCGCCATCGGGATCACCGTGGGTGCTCTCCAGGTGCTGTTCAACATCCACGTCAACATGATCGACGCGGCGATCGTCGTCCTGCTCTACACGCTGGCCGCCTACTGCCGGCGCCGGGTGTCCGTGGCCGGGCTGGCCGCCTGCCTCATCGGGTCGGCCGCCGCGGTGGCCCGGTGGGCGCCCGCGTACCTCGCCCTGTCCCACTGGCTCGTGCTGGGCCTGGTGGTGTTCGCCGGCTCGTCGCTGACCGCCTGGGTGCTCGGTGACTCGATGCGCTACCGGCGGGGCTACTACGCCTCGCTGGAGGACCGCGCGGCCCGGCTCGAACGCGAACGCGACGCGCAGGCCCAGATCGCCGCGGCCGCCGAGCGGGCCCGGATCGCCCGTGAGCTGCACGACGTCATCGCGCACAACGTCAGCGTCATGGTGGTGCAGGCCGACGGGGCGTCCTACGCCCTGGACAGCTCGCCGGAACGGACCCGGCAGGCGCTCGGCGCGATCGCGTCCACCGGGCGGCAGGCGCTGGCCGAGATGCGCCGCATGCTCGGGGTGCTGCGCAGCGACGACGGCGTGCCGGGCGTGGTGCCGCAGCCCGGCATCGGCCAGCTCGGCGAGCTGCTCGAGCAGACCCGGGCCAGCGGGCTGGCCGTGTCGTTCACCGTGCAGGGCGTGCCCGGGCCGCTGCCCGGCGGGCTCGCGCTGGCGGCCTACCGGATCATCCAGGAGTCCCTGACCAACACCCGCAAGCACGGCGGCCCGCAGGCGAGCGCCCGGGTGCTGCTGCGCTACTGCGAAGACGTCCTGGTGCTGCAGATCACCGACGACGGCCGCGGCGCGACCGCCGCGGACGACGCTGGTCATGGGCTGACCGGCATGCGTGAGCGGGTGGCGCTCTACAACGGGACGCTGCAGGCCGGCCCGCTGCCCGGCGGTGGCTACCAGGTCACCGCCACCCTCCCCCTCCCCCTCCCCCCCAGGCCAGTGGCCAGCCGGGCGGCGCCGACCCCGGTGGCGGCGGACCAGGACCCGGCTGAGCACGCACCGGAGCCCGCCGCATGACCGCCATCAACATCCTGCTCGTCGACGACCAGGAGCTGGTCCGGACCGGGTTCCGCATGGTGCTCGACGCCCAGGACGACATGTGCGTCGTCGGCGAGGCCGGGGACGGCCTGGCCGCGATCCGGATGCTCCAGTCCCGGCCCGCCGACGTGGTCGTGATGGACGTGCGGATGCCACGGCTGGACGGCATCGGGGCGACCCGGCAGATCTGCGAAGCCGGGGACCGGCCGAGGGTGCTGATGCTGACCACGTTCGACCTGGACGAGTACGCGTACGCCGCGCTGAAGGCGGGAGCCAGCGGCTTCCTGCTCAAGGACGTCCCGCCGGAGGAGCTGCTGTTCGCGATCCGGGCCGTGCATTCCGGGGACGCGGTCGTCGCGCCGTCGACCACCCGCCGGCTGATCGACCGGTTCGCGCCCTTGTTCCCCGCGCACAACTCCCCGGCGCCACCCGGGCTGGACATGCTGACCAGCCGGGAGCGCGAGGTGCTGGCCCACGTGGCGCAGGGGCTGTCCAACGCCGAGATCGCCCAGCGGCTGTTCGTGTCCGAGGCCACGGTGAAGACGCATGTGGGCCGGGTCCTGGCCAAGCTCGGGCTGCGCGACCGGGTCCAGGCCGTGGTGTTCGCCTACGAGACCGGCCTGGTCCGCGCGCGCGGCATCGCCTGACCGCCGGGCCCCTCAGCCGGCCGCCTCGAAAGCCCGGCCGACCGTGGTGGCCGCCGCGGCGCTGGAGAACAGGCCCATGCTGCCGTCGGCAGGCGTGGCCTCCAGCCCGAACCATGCGTAGCGCTGCACGTAGCAGGCAGGGCGCTGGCGCC
Organism: uncultured Actinomycetes bacterium; assembly: GCA_963720645.1. Taxonomy (GTDB): domain Bacteria; phylum Actinomycetota; class Actinomycetes; order Streptosporangiales; family Streptosporangiaceae; genus RYN-230. The sequence continues at coordinate 12,535 of CAVRFX010000011.1, forward strand.
GGCGGCCCAGGGGACCCGTCCCGTGCGGGACGGGTCCGCTGGCGGTTTTCGTTATCTGCGGAGAGCGGGAGCGTCTCCCCGGGCGGGGTGCACAGCCGACCTGCGGCACCGCACTTCCTGCGCACGGAGGACAGGCCCCATGGTCGCTGGCCGGAACGAGAGGCGCTCGCTGCGGATCCCGGCGCACCCGCTGGCCAGGACCGGCCCGTCAGGACTTGATCGCGCGCCGCAGCGACCAGCCCAGCGCGGCGATGACGCAGACCGGCAGCAGCCACCACGCGTTGACCTGGACCCCGTGGACCAGCAGCGCGGTCACGGCCAGCGCGAGGACCACGGCCGCGGCACCGCGCCAGTCGTCGCCGATCACGAAGTCGTACCAGAACGCGCCGAACGAGCGCAGCCAGCGGGTCATCGGGGCGTCTCCTCGGAGGTGAACGGGCCGGTCGCGGGCGCGGCCGGCTGGGTGACGACGACGGGGGCCACCCGTGCCGGGCCGGGCGCCGCCTGCGCCTGGGCCCGGGCCCGGCGCAGCAGGGCGGTGTAGCCCACGCAGACCAGCGCGTACACGGGGATGAGCACCAGCAGGAAGGCGTCATTACCCGGCCAGTGAACGCCGGCCCCTTCGGCCCCCCAGAACGTGCCGAACGAGGTGAGCATGATGCCGACCACGAACTTCATCGTGTTCTCGGGGACCCGGGCCAAGGGCGCCCGGGCCGCGACGCCGACACCCGCGATGACCAGCACGGCCGCCGCCGCCCCCAGCACCGCGAGGCCCACATTTCCCTGGTTGTCGCCGAAGGTGATCACGATGAACACGACCTCCAGCCCTTCCAGCAGCACTCCCTTGAACGACAGCGTGAACGCGTACCAGTCGCGGACACCGAAGCGGCTCTCGGTCTTGGCCTCCCGGGCGGCGGCCACCTGCCGTTCGTAGATGCCCGCCTCGTCGTGCAGGCCCTTGTAACCCGAGGCGCGCAGGATGGCCTTGCGCACCCACATCAGCCCGAAGATGGCCAGCAGCGCGCCGACCACCAGGCGCAGCACCCCCAGCGGGAACAGGGTCAGGGCGGGGCCGACCGCGGCTACCACGGCCGCCAGCACCACGAGGGCCACGGCCATGCCCTGGAAGGTGGAGCGCCAGTCCCGGGTCAGCCCGGCGGCGAGGATGATGGTGAGCGCCTCGACCGCCTCGACGGCACAGGCCACGAAGACGGTCAGGACGAGGGCTGCGGCATTCACGGAACCTCCAGGGTCGCCGTCAGGAACGGCCCGGCGTTAATCAGCACGGGTGAATCAGCCGGGGTGAGCAGCACGGGGTGATCGTTGGCCTCTGCGAGAATGACGGCATGGCTGACGCCAACCGCGCGCCGGACGAGGGCTGGCTGGTCCTCATCTACCGGGTCCCGTCCGAGCCCAGCCGCCTCCGCTCGGCGGTATGGCGGCGGCTGAAGAGCCTCGGGGCTATCTACCTGCAGAACTCCGCCGCGGCGCTGCCCGCGAGCGTGGGCAACGAGCGGGCGCTGCGCAAGCTGCGCAGCCAGATCCTCGACATGGAGGGCACGGCGGCGCTGCTCTCGTGCCGTGTCCTGGCGGGCGAGCAGGAGGTGCGGGCGTCGTTCCAGGCCGCGCGGAACGACGAGTACGAGGAGATCGTCGACCGCTGCGAGGACTTCCTGGCCCAGGTGAAGAAGGAATACGCCGCCAACCACTTCACCTACGCCGAGCTGGAGGAGAACGAGGTCGATCTGGTCAAGCTGCGGACCTGGTTCGCCCGGGTCCGCGCGCGGGACGCGTTCGGCGCGACCGGCCGCCCCGAGGCGGAGAAGGCCCTCGAGGCCTGCCAGCAGTCGCTCGACGACTACGCGGCGCGGGTCTACGCGGAAGAAGAAGACGGCCACTGACCGCCCAGGGCGGTGCCTGCTGGCCACCGTCCACCTCCTCGCGCGATCGATCCAGCCGGTCCGGCGGACCCGCCGGCCTTCCTGCATACCCGCAGACCCCCCACTGCAGTCAACCTTAGTTCCTAACCTTTGTCAGATCTTGGAAGTGACAGCTGTTAGATCCGTCATGTACTGCGCGCTTGACACTCAGGCCACTGGCTGCACATGTTCCGGACGAACAGCTCGTGCAATCTGCGGCTCATGAACCGCACCCCCCGAGCCATGACCGCCGCCTTCACCAAGGCCACCGGTCGTGTTCTCCGACACCCGGGCGGACCGCGGCGCGCATGTCGGCCTGCGCCTGGACCCGCACGGCTGCCATGTGTTCAGCGCCGGGCCGGGGACGCGGCAGCGGCCTGCCCTGGCCTGCCTCCGGGCCGCGCCGGGTGGGGGCGGGCCGGCCAAGCCTTGAACATTCAAAGGCGCGGCCGACTCGTCGTACTGCGGCATCTGCGACCCATGCCGTGGCCGCCAGCCCGACCATCCTCGACGCGTGATCGTCCCGCCCGGGCAGGGACTAGCATCAGAGCCGTGACCACGACGCTCACCCTTGCTAGCAGCGCGCCCAGCTCGATCGACGCGGACGCCGTCGTCATCGGAGTGATCAAGGGCCAGGATGGACCCGTCCTGGCCTCCGGGGCCGCCGACCTCGACCAGGCACTCGGCGGTGCCCTGGCCAGTACCCTGGCCGCCCTCGGCGCCACCGGGCAGGCCGAGGAGGTCACCCGGCTGCCGGGTGGCGGCCCGGTCACCGCACCGCTGATCGCCGCGGTCGGCCTGGGCCCGGACGGCACCGGCTCCGCCGACCCGGAGACGCTCCGCCGCGCCGCGGGCGCGGCAGTCAGAACGCTGGCCGCCACCGGCCCTGCGGCAGCCAACGGGAACGGCGCCGGCCTGCGGATCGCACTCGCGCTGCCCTCCCCCGACCCGGCCGCCGCCGAGGCCGTCGCGGTCGGCGCGCTGCTGGGCGGCTACGCGTTCACCCGGTACCGGCAGGACCGCCGGGCGCCGGCCGCGATCACCGTGCTCACCCCCGCGGATGACGCGGATGGCATCCGGCGCCGGGCCCAGGCCCTGGCCGGCGCGGTGTCGCTCGCCCGTGACCTGGTCAACACCGCCCCCTCGGACCTGTACCCCGAGACCCTCGCGGAAGAGGCGGAACGGGTGGCCGCCGCGGCCGGCCTGCAGGCCGAGGTGCTGGACGAGAAGGCGCTCGAGCGCAGCGGCTACGGCGGCATCGTGGGCGTGGGCCAGGGGTCGGTGCACCCTCCGCGGCTGGTGCGGCTGGAGTACGCGCCGCCCGGGGCGGACACGACGGTGGTGTTCGTGGGCAAGGGCATCACGTTCGACTCCGGCGGGCTCTCGCTGAAGCCGCCGAAGTCCATGGAGACCATGAAGTCGGACATGGGCGGCGCGGCCGCGATCATCGGCGCGATGCAGGCCATCGCGGCGCTCGCTCCGTCGGTCCGGGTCATCGGCTACCTGCCGATGGCGGAGAACATGCCGAGCGGGACCGCGCAGCGCCCCTCGGACGTGCTCACCATCTACGGCGGCAAGACCGTTGAGGTGCTCAACACCGACGCCGAGGGCCGGCTCGTGCTCGCCGACGCGCTGGCCCGCTCGGCGGAGGACGCGCCCGACGTGGTGGTGGACGTGGCCACGCTCACCGGCGCCCAGGTCGTGGCGCTCGGCACGCGGATCTCCGCGGTGATGGCCAATGACGACGCGCTGCGCGACGCGGTGGTGGCCGCGGCGGACCGGGCGGGCGAGGCCATGTGGCCGATGCCGCTCCCCCCGGAGCTGCGCAAGGGCCTGGACTCGGCCGTCGCCGACCTGGCCAACGTGGCCCCGGACCGCAACGGCGGGATGCTCGTCGCCGGGCTGTTCCTGCGTGAGTTCGTGCCCGACGGGGCACGCTGGGCTCACCTCGACATCGCTGGCCCGTCGTTCAATGACGGCCAGCCTCACGGGTATACCCCGAAGGGCGGGACCGGCGCGGCGACCAGGGCCCTGGTGCAGATCGCGCTGGACGCCGCGGAGGGAAGGCTCTAACCGGGCCAGGGTGTTACTGGCGGTTGGGGACAACTGATCGGAGCAAGGAGCACATCTGTGGCGGACAGCAACGGTTCCTACGACATCGTCATCCTCGGTGGCGGAAGCGGTGGCTACGCCTGCGCGCTGCGGGCGGCCGAACTCGGCAAGCGCGTGGCGCTCATCGAGAAGGACAAGGTCGGGGGGACCTGCCTGCATCGCGGCTGCATTCCCACCAAGGCGCTGCTACACGCCGCGGAGGTGGCTGACCAGGCCCGGGAAGGTGAGGCCTTCGGGGTCCGGTCCACCTTCGAGGGGATCGACATGCCCGGCGTGAACGCGTACAAGGACAAGGTCGTCGACCGGCTCTGGAAGGGCCTGCAGAGCACGCTGGCCAGCCGGAAGATCGAGATCGTCTACGGCGACGGCACGCTGGTCTCGCCGACCCAGGTGCGGGTGGGCGACACGGTCTACGAGGGCGCGCACGTCGTGCTGGCCACCGGGTCCGAGGCGAAGACCCTCCCCGGGCTGGAGATCGACGGGGAGCGGGTCATCAACAGCGATCACGCGCTCCGGCTGGACCGGGTGCCCAGGTCGGCGGTCATCCTCGGCGGCGGGGTCATCGGGGTGGAGTTCGCCAGCGTATGGCGCTCGTTCGGGGCCGAGGTCACGATCGTCGAGATGCTGCCGCACCTGGTCCCGCTGGAGGACGAGGCCAGCTCCAAGCTGCTGGAGCGGGCGTTCCGGCGCCGCGGCATCGGCTACGAGCTCGGTACCCGCTTCGAGGGGGTGAAGGACACCGGTGGCGGCGTGACGGTCAGCCTGGCCGGCGGCAAGACCCTGGACACCGAGCTCCTCCTGGTCGCGGTGGGCCGCGGGCCCGTGTCAGCAGGCCTCGGCTACGAGGCGGCGGGCGTGGCGGTGGAGCGCGGGTACGTGACGGTCGACGAGTACTGCCGCACCAACGTGCCCACGATCTCCGCCGTCGGGGACCTGATCCCCGGCCCGCAGCTGGCGCACGTCGGGTTCGCCGAGGGCATCCTGGTGGCGGAGCGGCTGGCTGGCCTGAAGGTGACACCGATCGACTACGACGGCGTGCCGCGGGTCACCTACAGCGACCCGGAGGTCGCGTCGGTGGGCATCACCTCCGCGATGGCCGCCGAGCGCGGCATCGAGGTCACCGAGCTCAGCTACCCGATCGGCGGCAACGGCAAGAGCGTGATCCTGCAGACCCAGGGCGCGGCGAAGCTGATCGCGGCGGCCAGCGGCGGGCCGGACGGGACGCCCGGGCCGGTGCTGGGCATCCACCTGGTCGGCGCCCGGGTCGGCGAGCTGATCGCCGAAGGCCAGCTGATCTACAACTGGGAGGCGCTGCCGTATGACGTGGCGCAGCTCATCCACCCGCACCCCACCCAGTCCGAGCTGATCGGCGAGGCGCACCTTGCGCTCGCCGGGAAGCCCCTGCACATGCACGCGTAGCCCGGGCCGGGCCACGCACCCCAGCACAGCAGCAACTGTGAGCGTCGAACAGCGAAGGAGTCACGGGAAGCCATGTCGGTCTCCGTATCCATGCCCCAGCTCGGTGAGAGCGTTACCGAGGGCACCGTCACGCGCTGGCTCAAGAAGGAGGGCGAGCGCGTAGAGGCGGACGAGCCGCTGCTCGAGGTCTCCACAGACAAGGTCGACACCGAGATCCCGTCCCCGGTGGCCGGGATCCTGCGCGGCATCACCGTCGCCGAGGACGAGACCGTCGCGGTCGGCGCCGAACTCGCCGTCATCGACGAGACTGGTGCCGAGGCCGCCGCCCCCGCCGGCGACGGCGCCGACGGCCAGGCCGCGGCGGCCCCGGACGCCGGGCAGCCCGGCCGGGGAGAGCCCGGCCGCTGAGAGCGCGGCCGCCGAGAGCGCGCCAGACGGCCAGCAGGGCGGCTACGAGGCAGGCGCCCAGGCGCCGGACCTCCAGCCCCCGGCCGCGGCGGGGTACCCGTACCCCGCGGAGGGCGGCTACCAGGGCGGCGGCGAGGAGCCTGCGGCCGGCTACCAGCAGCCGGCCGCGTACCAGCCCCCGGTACCGCCCAGCTACGAGCAGGCGCCGCAGGCCACCGAGCCGCCACCCGCGCCGCAGGAGTCGCCCGCGCCGCAGCCCGCCGCCGGCGGCCCGGTCAGCGACGTCTGGCAGCGGTCCCAGCCGCCCACTCCGCCGCCCGCTCCCCCGGCCCCGCCCCAGCAGACTCCGGTGCCGCAGGCCCCGGTGGCGGTGCAGCAGACCCCGGTGCAGCAGGCACCTCCGCCGCCGGCCCCCGCGGCCCAGGCACCTCCGCCGCCGGCCCCGCCCCAGGCGGGCGCGCCCGCGGCCGGGGACGCGGCGCGGGCCGCCTCCCCGCTCGGCACGGCCGACGGCCCGTACGTGACCCCGCTGGTCCGCAAGCTGGCCTCCGAGCACGGCGTGGACCTGGCCACCGTCACCGGCACCGGAGTCGGCGGGAGGATCCGCAAGCAGGACGTGGTCAACGCGGCCCGGGTCCGGCGTGAGGCCATCGCCGCGGCCCAGCAGTCCGCCGCACCGGACGGCCAGGCGGCGGCCGGGCAGGCCCAGGCTGGTCAGGCACAGGGCCCGGCCCGCCCGGCGATCGAGCCGTCGCACCTGCGCGGCACGACCGAGCGGATGTCCCGCGCCCGGCAGCTGATCGCGCGCCGGATGGTCGAGTCCCTGCAGACGTCAGCCCAGCTGACCACCGTGGTCGAGGTCAACGTGACCGCGATCGCCCGGCTCCGGGACCGCGCCAAGGCCGACTTTGAGGCCCGTGAGGGAGTCAAGCTCACGTTCCTCCCGTTCTTCGCGCTGGCCGCGGTGGAGGCGCTGAAGGTCCACCCGCGGCTCAACGCCAGCATCGAGCCGGAAGGCAACGAGGTCACCTACCACGACGCGGAGCACCTCGGCATCGCCGTGGACACGGATCGGGGGCTGATGGTCCCGGTCATCCGCAACGCCGGCGACCTCAACGTCGGCGGCCTGGCGCGCAAGATCGCGGATCTGGCGGCCCGGACCCGCGGCGGGCAGGTGAGCCCGGACGACCTGGCCGGGGGCACGTTCACGCTGACCAACACGGGCAGCCGCGGCGCGCTGTTCGACACGCCGATCATCAACCAGCCGCAGGTCGGCATCCTCGGCACCGGCACCGTCGTCCGCCGGCCGGTCGTGGTCCAGGACCCGGCGCTCGGCGAGGTGATCGCCGTCCGGTCCATGGTGTACCTGGCGCTCAGCTACGACCACCGGCTGGTGGACGGGGCCGACGCGGTGCGCTTCCTGGGCACCGTCAAGACCCGCCTGGAGGAAGGGGCCTTCGAGGCGGAACTGGGACTGTAGGCGGCCTGACGTAGCCGCCGGGCAGGCGTCCGCGGGCCCCGCGCCGAACGAAGACTGAGGCGAAGGGCCCAGCGGGCCACACGTGCGAGCACACGGGGGCAGCCATGAAAGTCGCGGTGACCGGAGCGTCCGGGCTGATCGGCAGCGCCCTGACCGCCTCGCTGCGGGACAGCGGGGACCAGGTGGTCACGCTGGTGCGCCGGACCCCCGCGTCCGCCACTGAGATCGCCTGGGACCCGCTGACGCCCCTGGGCAGCCTGGCGCCGGGCGCCCTGGACGGAACCGACGCGGTCGTGCACCTGGCCGGCGCGGGCATCGCCGACCACCGCTGGACCGACTCCTACAAGGAGGAGATCCGGTCCAGCCGGGTGCAGGGCACCCGGGCGCTCACCGGGTTCCTGGCCGCCATGGACCAGCCGCCCTCGGTCCTGCTCTCCGGGTCCGCCATCGGCTGGTACGGGGATACCGGGAGCCGGGAAGTGGACGAGTCGTCCCCGGCGGGCACGGGGTTCCTGGCCGGGGTGGTCAGGGACTGGGAGGCGGCCGCCGACCCGGCCCGGCAGGCCGGGATCCGGGTCGCCACCCTGCGCACCGGCATCGTGCTCTCCCGCCACGGCGGGGTGCTGGGCCGGCTGCTGCTGCCGTTCCGGCTCGGCCTGGGCGCCCGGCTCGGCGCGGGCACGCAGTACATGAGCTGGGTGACCCTGGCCGACTGGGTCCGGGCCGCCCGCTTCCTCCTGGACGACCAGGGCGTGTCCGGGCCGGTGAACCTGACCTCGCCGAACCCGGCGACCAACGCCGCCTTCACCGCGGCCCTGGCGGGCGCGCTGCACCGCCCGGCGTTGCTGAGCATCCCGTCACCGGTGCTGTCGGTGGCCCTCGGCGAGGTGACCAGCGACCTGATGACCAGCGCCCGGGTGCTGCCCCGGGTGCTGCGCAACGCCGGGTTCCAGTTCAGCCAGCCCGGCCTGGGCGCCGCGCTGGCGGCCGAGCTGCAGCCGGCCGGATCCACCGCCTAGATCCGGCTGGGCCCGGGCGCCAGGCCAGGCCCGGGTGACGCACCGGAGAGGAACGCGGACCTGCGCCCCCGGCTGCGGCCCGGCCAGGGAATTCGCGCAGGGCAGAGGACCCGGGCGCTACTGCGGGGTACCGCGGGCCGACAGGGCCAGCCCGGAGGCCACGCCGCCCTGACCGGGCTCGGCCGGCGGCACGGGCGGGCACGGCTCCGCCGGGATGAGCGTGCGGAAGCCGCGGGACTCCAGGCCGTACAGCGGGATCTTCCACAGTGGCGGCACCCGTCCCGGCCGGCCCATGACCCGGCCGGCCATCCGGATGTTCAGCCGCATCAGGCGCCGGGCACCGATGACGGCCAGCGCGGCCAGCGGCAGCTCGACGCACAGCGCCATCAGCAGGCTGACCAGGAAATCGCTGGTGCGCAGGTCCAGGGTGACGTCGAACCAGGCGTCGCAGCAGAGCAGGGTGGCCAGCACCACCAGGCAGATGATCACCAGCTGGCGGTGCCGCCAGCCGGCCCACGCGGTGACCGTGAACGTGACCAGCAGCCCGAGGTCGAACCCGACCCAGGCTCCCCGCCAGCCCCCCGAGCGGTAGTAGCGGGGCAGCGTGACCGCGAGCACGCCGATCCAGGCCGCCAGCGCGAGGCAGCAGCCGATGACGGCGACGAGCGCGATGGCCCGGCTCCGCGGGTTCCCCGGCAGGTCTGATTCCGTGGGCAGGCCGGACGGCTGCGCGTCGCCGGATGCCGGGTCCGCACCGGGAGAACCGTCCAGGGCCGCCAGGGCGCACGCGAGCTCGGCACGCTCGCCGGGGCTCATCCGGCGGAGCTCGTCCACATTGATCACGTGAAGTACCTCCCTAGGCGCTAACTACCCCGCGGACCGCATTGCTTCCCGCGCCGGCGCCTGTGGTTTCGCTGGGAGATCGCCCGGAGTCTGCTGGCCGGGGCCGGCGGGACCGCGGATATCGTGGGCAGGGTGAGCGATGAGCTGGTTTTCCTGCATCTCGGCCTCGACGGACAGCCCCTCCCCTACCTGCGCGGCTGGGAGCTGCAGCGCCAGCTGCACGGGCAGCGGGTGAGCAACGAGATCCCGGACACGTGCCTGCTGGTGCAGCATGAGCCGGTGTTCACGGCCGGGAAGCGGACGAGCCCGCTGGACCGGCCCGCGGGCGACGCGGGCGCGCCCGTGGTGGAGGTAGACCGGGGCGGCAAGATCACCTGGCACGGCCCCGGCCAGCTGGTCGGGTACCCGATCGTCCGGCTCGGCGAGCCCGTCAACGTGATCGCCTACGTGCGGGCCATCGAGGAAGCGCTGATGCGGGCCTGCGGCGACGCGGGCCTGAGCACCACCCGGGTCGAGGGCCGGAGCGGGGTGTGGGTCGCCGGCGAGCCGGCGCGCAAGGTCGCCGCGATCGGGATCCGGGTGTCGCGCGGGGTCACCATGCACGGTTTCGCGCTCAACTGCGACTGTGACCTCGGCTGGTTCAGCCGCTTCGTGCCGTGCGGCATCCGGGACGCCGGGGTCACCAGCCTGTCGGCTGAACTCGGGCGGCCGGTGGCCGTGACCGACATGGTCGGCGCCATCGAGCGCCACCTGGCCGGGGTGCTCGGCGCGGCCACCTGGCGGCGGTCGGCCGGGCCGCCGCGCACCACGGCATCCGCGGCTGCCGCCTCCTAGACCGCCGCCTGGGCCTGCTCAGCCAGGTAGCCGGTCAGCTCACCCGCCGGGACCACCGCCTGCGCGCCGCTGTCCATGTCCCGCACGGTGACCGCGCCGGCTTCCTCTTCCTGGCGGCCGTAGATCAGCGCCCAGCGCGCCCCCTGGTCACTGGCCCACTTGAGCTGGCGGCCCAGCTTCCCCGACGAGCCCATGTACACGCTGGACCGCAGGCCCGCGCGGCGGGCGTCCGCCGCGAACGCGAACCCGCGGGCCGCGAATTCCTCCCCGAGGATGGTGACGGCCACGTCCAGCCGCCCGGGCCGGCCGGTGCGGACGCCCTCCGGCAGCAGCAGCAGGATCCGCTCGATACCCAGCGAGCCGCCGGTACCCGGCACACCGGGCCCGCCGAGCTGCTCGATGAGGTGGTCGTAGCGGCCGCCCGAGGAGATGGACCCGGGCACCCCGTCCGCGACCACCTCCCAGATGGGACCGGTGTAGTAGCTGAGCCCGCGGACCATGCGGGGGGTGAACTCGATCCGGCCGGCCGGAACCTGCGCCGTGACCAGCGAGAGCACCTCGTCCACCTCGTCCAGCCCGGCCGCACCCTCCTCGCTCGGCTTGAGCGCGGCCCGGATCCGCTCGTCCGCGTCCGGGGCCGTCATGGTGGAGACCAGGTCCTCCGCCGTGCCGCGGGCCAGGCCCCGGCCGGCCAGCTCCGCGGTCACGTCCGCCGCAGACAGCTTGTCGAGCTTGTCCAGGGTGATCAGGACGCCGGGGCCCAGCTCGGCGGGCACGCCGAACGCCTCCAGCAGGCCGGCCAGCACGTGCCGGGAGTTGAGCAGGAACCGGAAGTCCGCGACACCCAGCCCGGCCAGCGTGTCGTGCACGGCGCAGATCACTTCCGCGTCGGCCAGCACCGAGGACGTGCCGAGAGTGTCCAGGTCGCACTGCACGAACTCGCGGAAGCGGCCCCGTCCCGGCCGGTCCGCGCGCCACACCGGGCCCATCGCGTAACGCTTGTACGGCGTGGGCAGCTGGCTGCCGTACGCGGCGGCGACCCGCGCCAGCGGCACCGTCATGTCGTAGCGCAACGCCAGGTCCGCCTCGCCGGAGGCCTCGTGCTCCCCGCGCCGGAGGATCTTGAAGATGAGCTTGTCGCCCTCTTCCCCGTACTTGCCCAGCAGCACGTCGAGGCGCTCGAAAGCAGGCGTCTGGAGCGGCTCGAACCCGTACCTCGAGAACACCGAGCGGATCACCGCGAACGCGCGCTCGCGCGCCTCGACGTCGGCGGCCAGGAAATCACGTGTCCCCGAGGGGGGATCGAACTGCGTTGGCATGGGTCCATGGTCCATGACAAGGGGACCCCGCGTCACATCGATACCCGGGATGCGGGCCCGCGCTGCCGCGGCGGGCGGGCCGGCCGCCGCGATAATTATCCAGGCCACAGGGGCCGTCCTGGTAGACTGGGCGGCGTGTACTAGGACCAGCGGCCCCGCTCTCATCGCCCCCGAGCCCTCGCCTGCCCTCGTCCTAGGAGTCTGTCCGTGTCCCTCCCGCAGGTCGCTGACGCGACCGCGTCCCCCGCTGAGCTGAGCCCGTCCCGCGCCGAGCTGAGCCCGTCCGCCGGGCCCGCGCCGGGCCGGCCATGCCGGGACCAGGCGCGGAGGGCCCGGGCCGGGCCGTCCCGCGCTACGCGCTGCGCCTGGCGGTCATCCTGCAGACCCTGATCTCCGCCGGGGACGGGCTGGCCATGGTGGCCCTGGCCAGCCGGGTGTACCAGACCTCGCACGCCTCGTGGGCGGTGGCGTCGGTGTTCCTCGCCGTGACCGTGCCGATCACGGCCCTCGCCCCGGCGGCGGGCCTGCTGCTCGACCGGCTGTCGCCCCGGCCGGTCCTGGTCGCCGCGGCGGCCGCGCAGACCGCCGTGGCCCTGGCCCTCACCCGGCTCACCGGCACCGGGGCCATCCTCGGGCTGTCCCTCGGCTTCGGCCTGTGCGCGGCGCTGCTCCAGCCCGGCCTGGGCGCCATCGTCCCGCAACTGGCCGGCCGGACCGGGGTCACCCGGGCCAACGGGTACCTGCAGGCGGCCACCTGGGGCGGGTTCACCGTGGGCCCGCTGCTGGCCGGGGTGCTCACCGCGGCCGGGGGTACCGGGCTGGCGCTGGGCGCGGTCGCCGCCGTGTACGGGCTGGGTGCGATCGGTCTGCGTGCGCTCCCGCTGGCCGCGGGGCCCGCGGGCCTGGGCGGCGGGGGCGCCGATGCCGCGGGCAGCCAGGCCGGGTCACTCGGGCGGCAGCTCAGCGCCGGGCTGCGCTTCCTGCGGGCTGACCGCGAGGCCGGCCTGCTGGTGCTGGTGGTCGCGGTGATGGTGGCCTTCGGCAACCTGGCCAGCGTGGCCGAGGTGGCCTTCGCCGAGGGCGTGCTCAAGGCGGGTCCCTCGGGGTACTCGGTCCTCGTCGCTGCCTGGACCGCGGGCATGCTGGGCGGCACGCTGGCCGGCGGCCGGGTACGCCGCCGCCGCCTGGCGGTGGCCACCCTGGCCGGCACGGTCATCGCGGGCACCGGCGTGGCCCTGGCCGGCGGCGCGGTCACGCTGTGGCAGGCCGCGGCGGCCTACGGGATCGGCGGCCTGGCCAACGGCGTCGAGGTGGTGACCACGCGCAGCTTCCTGAACCACCGGGTGCCCGCGGCCATCTCCGGCCGGGTCTTCGCCCTGTACTCCGGTGTGCTGTTCGGCGCCGCATCGGTGGGCATGGCGGCGGCCGGCGGGCTGCTGGCCCCGCTCAACCCGCGTGCGGTCCTGGTCATCGCGGGCACCGGCGGCATCGCGGCCGGCGCCCTGGGCTGGGTGCGGTACGCCCGGCTGCGGCGCGCAGGCCCCAGCTCCCGGGACGTAGGCTGAGAGGGTGGTACTCGCACCCGAAGGACGCAGGCTGCTTCGCCTCGAAGCGCGCAACAGCCAGACTCCCATCGAGAGAAAGCCGCCGTGGATCAAGACCCGGCTGCGCACCGGCCCGGAATACACGGCCCTGAAAAGCCTGGTCAGCCGGGAGGGGCTGCATACGGTCTGCGAGGAGGCCGGCTGCCCGAACATCTTCGAGTGCTGGGAAGACCGTGAGGCGACGTTCCTGATCGGCGGGGATCAGTGCACCAGGCGGTGCGATTTCTGCCAGATCGCCACGGGCAAGCCGCAGCCACTGGACACGGACGAGCCGCGCCGGGTCGCGGAGTCGGTGGCCACGATGGGCCTGCGCTACGCGACCGTGACCGGCGTCGCCCGCGACGACCTGGCTGACGGGGGCGCGTGGCTGTACGCGCAGACCGCGCGTGAGATCCACGCCACCGTGCCAGGCTGCGGGGTGGAACTGCTGATCCCGGACTTCAACGCGGCCGGCGACCGGCTGGCCGAGGTGTTCGGGGCCCGGCCGGAGGTGCTGGCCCACAACATCGAGACCGTGCCCCGGATCTTCAGGCGGATCAGGCCCGGCTTCCGCTACGAGCGCTCACTGAAGGTCATCACGCTGGCCCGGGAGGCCGGCCTGGTCACCAAGTCCAATCTGATCCTCGGCCTGGGCGAGGAACCGCACGAGATCACCGAGGCCCTGGCCGACCTGCGGGCGGCCGGCTGCGAGCTGATCACGATCACCCAGTATCTGCGGCCGTCCCCGCTGCACCATCCGGTGGAGCGCTGGGTACCGCCGGAGGAGTTCGACCGCCTCGGCGCGCAGGCCTCGGACATGGGCTTCTCCGGCGTGATGTCCGGGCCGCTGGTCCGGTCGTCCTACCGCGCGGGGCGCCTGTACCGGGAGGCAATGGCCCGCCGGGCGGGTCCGGCGGGCGCCGCAGTTTCCCCCCAGGCCCGCTGACTCGTATCCTGCCCTCCATGGCGAACAGTACGGCGAACCGGAAGGACGGCGCGGACGGCGTCCCTCCGGGCCGCATCAAGCAGATCCGCATGGTCGCGGGCATAGTCCGCGAACAGAACCCCAGGGCGCTCCCGATCATCGCGCTGACCGCGGTCGGGATCATCGCCGTCTTCGTGATCGTTGGGCTGCTGACCGGCCTGCCCGGCGCGCTGATCCCGTTCGGCGTGGTGATCGGCGTGGCCGCCGCCATGGTGATGTTCGGGCGGTTTGCCCAGTCGGCACAGTACTCGGTGGTCGAGGGGCAGCCCGGCGCGGCCGCGGCGATCCTGCAGAGTATGCGCGGCGGCTGGACCGTGACCCCGGCGGTGGCGGCCAACCGGAACATGGACGTGGTGCACCGGGCGGTCGGCAAGCCCGGGGTCGTGCTGGTCGGCGAGGGGGCGCCCACCCGGCTGCCCAGCCTGCTCGCGGCGGAGAAGAAGCGGATCTCCCGGGTCGCCTACGAGACGCCGATCTACGACTTCCAGGTCGGCAACGAAGAGGGCCAGGTGCCGATCCGCAAGCTGCAGCGCAAGATCATGCGGCTGCCCCGCAACCTGAAGGGCGCCGAGGTCACCGAGCTCAATTACCGGCTCAAGGCCCTGCCCCAGTCGCTGCAGGCTCCCAAGGGGCCGATGCCCAAGTCGGGGCGGATGCCCCGGCAGCCGCGGCCCCGCATCCGCTAGCCCGTGAGGCCGGGCGGGGCGGCCAGAACCGGCTGATCAGGTACGGATCACGATCGTGTTGGCCGCCCGGTCGTGCAGCCCGCGCAGATCACGGTCGGTGACCAGCGGCGGGATCACGGTGATGAGCAGCAGCGTGCGGACGAGTGACCACAGCAGGCCCACCGGCTTGCCATCCAGGCGGGCCACCCGGAGGCCGAGCACCCGCTTGCCCAGGGTGAAGCCGGTCAGCGCGGTGAGCAGGTAGACCTCGGCGGTGAAGATCAGCAGCGTCCAGCCGGCCGAATGGAGGACGGCCAGCGCCACCACCAGGCTCGCCAGCCAGTCGATCAGCAGGGCGAGCAGGCGGCGGCCCATGCCGGCCACCGACCGGGGGCCCCGCTCGGGGAGGCCGAACTGCTCTCCCGGGTACTTCTGCGCGCCTGCGGGGTTGCGGGCCGGCAGCAGCGCCCCGGCCCAGCGTCGTTCCGTCACCCCATCACGGTACCCTCGCCCGGGCCAGCGGCCGCCCCGGGCCTGCTCACCGCGGGCATGCACGCCTTTACCTGCCTGTGCGCGTCACACACGGTGAGGCGTAACACGTGTGAAACACTAGAGACACGGGCGGGAAATCGCCGGGAACTATGGTCCGAATCGTTCCTGCCGCAGGCAGACCCCCCATGCGGCCAGCTCTGCGTGGCCGCCTTCCCGCGGCCCTCAGCCGCGGCAGCCCAGGGAGGCAACTCGTGCCAGCTAACGCGGTGCCAGCTCCGTTCAGGGAGGGTTGATGTTCAACAACGCCGACGAGGTACTGAAGTTCATCGGCGATAACAAGGTTCAGTTCGTTGATGTCAGGTTCTGTGACCTGCTGGGCACCGTCCAGCACTTCACCGTCCCGACCGAGACGTTCGACGACAAGGTTTTCACCGAGGGCCGCATGTTCGACGGCTCCTCGATCCGCGGGCTTCCAGCAGATTCACGAGTCGGACATGCTCCTGATGCCCGACCCGACCAGTGCCGTGATGGACCCGTTCCGCCAGCACCCGACCCTGAACATCACGTTCTTCGTGCACGACCCGCTGACCGGCGAGCCGTACACCCGTGACCCGCGGAACGTCGCCCGCAAGGCCGAGACGTACCTGCAGGGCACCGGGATCGGGGACACCGCGTTCTTCGGGCCGGAAGCCGAGTTCTACATCTTCGACTCGGTGCGCTACGACACCGGGGCAAACGCGGGCTACTACTACATCGACTCGGTCGAGGGCGCCTGGAACACCGGGCGTGAGGAGGAGGGCGGGAACCTCGGCTCCAAGCCCCCGTACAAGGGCGGGTACTTCCCGGTCCCGCCGGTCAACCACTACACCGACCTGCGGTCGGAGATGGTCCGCAAGATGATCGAGGTCGGCCTCACCGTGGAGATGCAGCACCACGAGGTCGGCACCGCGGGCCAGGCGGAGATCGACATCCTGTTCGGCCCGCTGCTCAAGCAGGCGGACAACCTGATGCTCTACAAGTACGTGGTGAAGAGCGTCGCGCGGGCGGCGGGTAAGACCGCCACGTTCATGCCCAAGCCGATCTTCGGTGACAACGGCTCCGGCATGCACTGCCACCAGAGCATCTGGAAGGACGGCTCGCCGCTCTTCTACGACGAGGTGGGCTACGCGGGCCTGTCGGATACGGGCCGGTACTACGTGGGCGGCCTGCTCAAGCACGCGCCCTCGCTGCTCGCGTTCACCAACCCGACGGTGAACTCCTACCACCGCCTGGTGCCGGGGTACGAGGCGCCGGTCAACCTGGTCTACTCCCAGCGCAACCGGTCCGCCTGCGTGCGTATCCCGATCACCGGCTCGAACCCCAAGGCCAAGCGGCTGGAGTTCCGGGTTCCCGACCCGTCCGCCAACCCGTACCTGGCCTTCTCCGCCATGCTGATGGCCGGGATCGACGGCATCAAGAACAAGATCGAGCCGCACGAGCCGGTCGATAAGGACCTGTACGAACTGCCGCCGGACGAGGCCGCGGCGATCCCGCAGGTTCCGGGCTCGCTGGAGACGGTGCTGGACACCCTCGAGGAGGACCACGACTACCTGCTCGAGGGAGGCGTGTTCACGCCGGACCTCATCGAGACCTGGATCGAGTACAAGCGGACGAACGAACTCGACCCGGTGCGGCTGCGCCCCTCGCCGCACGAGTTCGCGATGTACTACGACGTCTGAGCACGACGGCGCCTGACGGGTAACAGCTCATCCGGGAGGCCACCGGCCCGCCGCAGCGCGGCGGCCGCCGGTGGCCTCCCGCATGGCCCGGCCCGGCCCCGGGCACCGGCCCGGACCGGGCACCGGCCCGGACCGGGCAGGATGGAGCGGTGACCGATGAGCTATCCGGCACCGGGACCAGCCCGGCCGGCCCGATCACGCTCGCGAGCCTGAACCTGCACGGGGGCCTGACCAGCCACGGTGCGCCCTTCGATGTGGCGGAGGCGTGCTACCG
Source organism: uncultured Actinomycetes bacterium (assembly GCA_963720645.1). Classification (GTDB taxonomy): domain Bacteria; phylum Actinomycetota; class Actinomycetes; order Streptosporangiales; family Streptosporangiaceae; genus RYN-230. Next base: position 29,605 of record CAVRFX010000011.1, read on the forward strand.
GCTGAAGGCGGACGTCATCACCCTGCAGGAAGCGTGGCGGCCCGAGGCGCGGCCGGACGCCGTGACCGAGGTGGCCGCCGCGCTCGGCGCCGAGGTGCGCCACCGCGGTCTGGCCCGGGACACCAGCCGCGCCCGCCTCGGCATCGGCACCGACGAGGGGCCGGGCACCTGGGGCCTGGCCGTGCTCACCATGCTCCCGGTCACCGGTTACCACGAGATCGAGCTGGGCCGCGCCCCCGGCGACCGGATCAGCCGCGCGGCGCAGGTCCTCACGCTGGCCACCCCGGGCGGGGCCGTGCTGCGGGTGGTGAACACCCACCTGACCCACCGCTACACCAGCCCGGTCCAGCTCGCCCTGCTGGTGCGCAGGCTCGCGGCCGGCCACGCACCAGATGCCCGCCCGGCCCGCGGGCCAGGCGGTCCCGTGCCCACCGTCATCGTCGGTGACCTGAACATGCCGCGCCCGGCCACGGTGGCCGCGGCAGGCTACCGTGCGGCCGTGCGCGGCCGGACCTTCCCGGCTGGGCGGCCGCTGATCCAGCTCGACCACATGCTGCTCCGCGGCCGGGTCACCGCCGTGGACGCGGAGGTGACCGGGCCCCTCGGATCGGATCACCTGCCGATCCGCGCGCAGCTCAGCCTCGGCCGGTAACCCGGGCCCGCGAACCGGATCTCACGGGCCCGCCCTCTCACGACGCCGGCATCCCGCCCGCCGCCACCCGGGCCAGCCCGGCCACGGTCAACCCGGACAGCACCTGCACGGTCCGGGCCGCGGGCGAGCGCCGCAGCGTCCGGCGGGGCAGCCGGACCCGCAACGCCCCGGGCCTGGACGTGAACACCAGCGGCGGCTCGAGGGTCAGCGCCTCACCGTCCACGCCGACCGGGACGGGGCCGGCCGATCGGATCTCGAAACGGGGCGCGGTCCACTCGCCCCAGCCGCTGAACCGGCGCGCCTGGCCGGCCGCCTGCAGCGCCAGGAACGCGCTGGCCTGGGCGGCGTCGGTGATCGTCACGGTGACCAGGCCCAGGACCCCGCGGTCGATCCGCTCCCGGGTGCCCAGTCCCCCACCGGTGGGCACCAGCTGGTACGGGTTGTTGGAGACCAGGATGAGATGGGCGGTCTGATGCTCCGCCCCGTCCGGCCCGGTGAAGCACAGGTCCATCGGCCGGGCGTCCGGGCCGAGCAGGCCGGGCAGCACAGCCGCAGCGGTCCGCAGCTTTGCGTCCCGGTACTCCGGGGCCTGGACCACCTCGGCGTACAGGCCGAGCGAGGCGTTGTTCACGAACGTCCGGCCGTTCACGTCGGCCAGGTCGATGTAGCGGTGCACCCCGTCGCCGTAGGCGTCCAGCGCGCCCACCACGTCGGCCCGGTCCAGCCCCAGATCGAGGGCGAAGTGGTTGCGGGTGCCGGCCGGCACGCACACGTAGTCCAGGCCGGCCCGGGCCGCGACCGAGGCGACCAGCGCCTGCGACCCATCCCCGCCCGCGATGCCCAGCACGTCCGCGCCCCGGCGGACCGCATCCTCGGCGAGTTCCCGGAGGTCGTCACCGGGTTCCAGGAGCACGGGCTCGATCCCCCGGTTCCGGCACTCGGTGACCAGCCCGAACCGCCCGGCCTTCCCCCCGCCGGACTTGGGGTTCATGATCAGCACCGGGTGCTCCGGCCGCCGGGCCCGGGCCAGCCGGGCCGTGTCCGCCCGCAGGGCCTGGTCGGTGCGGCGCAGCGCGTGCCGGGCGGCCACGACCGACACGACGGCCAGGACGGCGATCAGGAGCAGCAGCGGCCAGTGGATGTGCGCAAAGAACAGGCCGGCGATGGTCCCGCCCAGCGCGGCCGCCACGACCAGCAGCGAGATCATCCGGAGCAGGCCGCGCCGGGATACCGCGTACCAGCAGCCGGTCACGCAGACCAGGAGCCCGGCGGTGACGGCGAGGATGGCCAGCAGGTGCAGCGCGATCCCCACCAGCGCCGAGCCGGCGGCGCCGATCAGGGCCACCAGGGCAGCCGCGGCCGACGCGCGCTCGCCCATGGTCGGGCGATTCACGTCACGGCCTGGCACACGATCCCCCCGGAAAGCCTTGCCCACAGGACCCGGGGTAGCCGCCTGTTTTGCTTGTCTGCCTGCGTGTAGCATACGCGCGTGACCAGACGGGAAACGGCCGACCAGGTCGCCGCGGTGGACCGGGCCGTGTACGACGCGATCGCCGCCACCCCGACCCCGGCACTGGACGAGCCGCTGCGGCGGCTGTCCCGGGCCGCCGACAAGTCCCGGATCTGGCTGGCTCTCGCCGCGGTGATGGCCGTGACGGGCGGCCCGGCCGGCCGGCGGGCCGCGGTCCGCGGCGTGCTGGCCATCGGGGCCACCTCGGCGCTGGTGAACCTGGCCATCAAGCCGATCGGCCGCCGGGCCCGGCCGGACCGGGCCGGGGCCGGCGTGCCAGGGGTGCGGCAGGTGCGGATGCCCGACTCCACCTCGTTTCCCTCCGGCCATTCCGCGTCGGCGTTCGCGTTCGCCACGGCGATCAGCCGGGAGCGGCCCTGGGTCGCCCTGGGCTCCGGGTTCCTGGCCGCCGCGGTGGCGTACTCGCGGATCCACACCGGCGTGCACTACCCGGGCGACACCGTGATCGGGTCACTGATCGGGGCCAGCACCGGCCTGGCGGTGGCCGGGCTGCTCGACCACCGGCAGCCGCCCGCAGGGCAGCCGCCCGCCTGACCCGCCCGCCGCCTGATACGCGGCCAAATCCCCCATACCGGGTGATGGCGGCGCCAGACGCTGCGGCGACCATCGACATCACCAGTGCGGCCCCCGTCCTCGAAGAGCCCGGGTGCATGACGCAAGGATCGTCCGGGGGGTACCGGCAGCGGGAGCACTCCCCATCAAGGAGATGCCGACCATGCCATTGCACGAGCGCGAGACCGTCCGCGATCAGATGGAGGACTGCGTGTTCGCCGGGCACGACATGACCAGGCCCGTGCCGAAGTACCGGTTCCCCCGGGAGGAGACCCTGCCGAGGGATGTGTACCAGCTGGTGGCGGACGAGATCATGCTCGACGGCAACGCGCGGCAGAACCTGGCCACGTTCTGCCAGACGTGGGTGGAGCCCGAGGCGCTGGCCCTGATGGCGCTCTCGGTCAACAAGAACATGATCGACAAGGACGAGTACCCGCAGACCGCCGAGATCGAGTCCCGCTGCGTGCACATGCTGGCCGACCTCTGGCATGCCCCGGAAGCGGCCAACACCGTGGGGGCCTCGGCCATCGGCTCCTCGGAGGCCTGCATGCTGGCCGGGATGGCGGCCAAGTGGCGCTGGCGGGCGAAGCGGCGGGCCGAGGGCAAGCCGACAGACAAGCCGAACATGGTGTGCGGGCCGGTGCAGGTGGTGTGGCACAAGTTCGCCCGGTACTGGGACGTCGAGATGCGCGAGGTCCCGATGGCACCTGGCCGCTACATGATGGACCCGGCCTCGATGCTGGAGCGGGTGGACGAGAACACCATCATGGTCGTCCCCACGTTCGGGGTCACTTATACCGGCGCTTATGAGCCGGTCGAGGCCTTGGCCGCCGCCCTCGACAAGCTGCAGGCCGAGACCGGCCTGGACATCGACATTCATGTGGACGGGGCCAGCGGCGCCTTCCTCTCCCCGTTCTGCGCGCCGGACGTGGTCTTCGACTTCCGCCTGCCGCGGGTCAAGTCGATCAGCACCTCCGGGCACAAGTTCGGGCTGGCCCCGGTGGGGGTGGGCTGGGTCATCTGGCGGGATCGCGAGGACCTCCCCGAGGACCTCGTGTTCCACGTCAACTACCTGGGCGGCGACATGCCCGTCTTCCAGGTCAACTTCTCCCGCCCGGCCGGCCAGGTCATCGCCCAGTACTACAACTTCCTGCGCCTCGGCCACGAGGGGTACCGGCGGATTCACGACGCGTCCTACGCGACCGGCCAGTACCTGGCGGCCGAGATCGTCAAGCTGGGCCCCTTCGAGCTGCTCTGCGACAGCAACCCGGAGACCGGGATCCCGACCGTCACCTGGCGCATCCGCGACGGCGTGGATCCTGGCTACACCCTGTTCGACCTGGCCGACCGGCTCCGCAACCAGGGCTGGCAGGTCCCGGCCTACACCCTCACCGGCTCCGCTTCCGGGATAGCCGTGCAGCGCATCCTGGTCCGCCTGGGCGTCAGCCAGGATCTGGCCTCCCTGCTCCTGGAGGACTTCCGGAACGCCGTGGCCCACTTCGGGAAGCATCCGGTCACGGTGCCCATGTCGAAGGAGGAATCGGCCGGGTTCAACCATCTCTAGCCCGGCTGCCGCACGTCCGGTCAGCGGTCTGGCGGCCCGGCGGGCCTGCCGGAAATGGCGATGTGCCTCACCCCTGGGGGGGAGGCGGCCGGCGGCCGCCGCGCGAGACCGTGAGCCAGCCGGGTGCGCTGCCGGCGCGGTGACCGTGATCGGCGGCGGGCCACCGGAGCGACGAGCCAGGAGGCACCAGATGTCTGACGCGGGTCACGCGGGGGGGCCCGCGGTACAGGGCGGGAGCCTAGGCCCGGACGAGCGTGCTGAGCTAGAACGCCTGCGCGCCGAGGTCACCCAGCTGCAGGCCGAGCGGGTGCCGGCGGCTCCCCGGCGGCATGCCGGCTGGCGCTTCCCGGTCGCCCTCGTTCTCATCGTGGTCGGCTGCCTGCTGGCCCCGGTGTCGGTGCTGGCCGTCTGGACCGCTAACCAGGTCTCCAGTACCAGCCGTTACGTGGCCAACGTGGAGCCGCTCGTCCACGATCCGGCCGTCCAGAACGCGCTGACGGACAAGCTCACCACCGAGATCACCACTCACCTCAACGTGACCGCGTACACCGATCAGGCCGCTTCCCTCCTGACCAGCCACGGGCTGCCGCGCGTCGGCGCACTGCTGCAGACCTTCGGGCCGTCGATCAGCAGCGCGGTCGCCGGTTTCGTGCACGGCCAGGTGCACAAGATAGTGACGAGCCCGCAGTTCGCCCATATCTGGGTCCAGGCCAACACCGCGGTCCACCAGCAGCTGGTCAAGGCCCTCTCCGGGCAGGGCGGCAGCGCGGTCAGCGTCAGCAACGGGCAGGTCGTCCTCAGCCTCGGGCCGTTCATCGACCTGATCAAGCAGGACCTGGTCAAACGCGGCTTCACCATCGTCAGCAAGCTCCCGGCCATCAATCCGACGCTGAGCCTGTTCTCGGCCAAGTACCTGGTCAAAGCGCAGAGTGGATACCGGCTCATCAACGACCTGAAGATCGTGCTGCCGATCGTGGCCCTGCTGCTGCTGGCCATCGGCGTGTACGTGGCCCGCAGCCACCGGCGGGCCCTGATCGGAGCGGGTCTCGGCCTGGCGGCATCGATGCTGGTGCTCGGCGCCGGGCTGCTGATCTTCCGCGGTGTCTACCTGAACAGCGTGCCGAATGACGTGCTGCCGGCCGACGCGGCCGCCGCCCTGTTCGACACGCTGGTCCGGTTCATCAAGGACGGGCTGCGCACGATCCTGGTCGCCGGCCTGGTCATCGCGGCCGGCGCGTTCCTGACCGGGCCCTCGGTCAGCGCGGTCACCATCCGGAAAGCCATCACCTCGGGCCTGGCCTGGGTCCGGCAGAGCGGCGAGCACGCAGGACTGCGGACCGGCCCCGTCGGAACGTGGACGTACGCGCACCGCAGGGGGCTGCGGATCTGCGCCGTGGCCCTCGCCGCGCTGCTGTTCGTCTTCGCCGGGCAGCCGAGCGTCGCTCTCGTCATCGTGATCGTCGTCGTGCTGCTGGTCGTGCTGGGGCTGATCGAACTGCTGGGCAGCCGACCGCCTGCCCAGCCAGCGACTCCGTGATCCTGCAGGCAGCCGGGCTGGCGGTGCTGGCCGCGATTTCCCCGACTGCGCTGCTGGTGGCGGCGGTCTACCTCGGCTCGGCCCGGCCCCGGCTGGTCGGGACCCTCTACCTGGCCGGCGCGATCATCATGAGCCTGGTCATGGGACTGGTCGTGCTCGTGATCCTGCGCAACACCGGCCTGAGTCACCGCACCGCGCACACTCCCCGCTACGGCCTGCGCCTCGGCCTCGGCGTCGTGCTGCTCGCGGCGGCCGCCGTGCTGGCCCGGCGGAAGCCGAAGCCGCCCGACCCCGACAAGAAGCAGGGGCTCGTGTCCCGGATGATCGCCGATCCCGCCCCGGCCAGCGCGTTCGCCGTCGGCCTGCTCCTGTTCGCCCCGGGCCTCACGTTCATCGCCGCCCTTCAGGTGATCGCCACCGCGAACGCGGACATCGAATACACCACGGTGGCCATCGTCGTGGTCGTGATCATCAACGCGGCTTTCGTGTGGCTGCCCCTGCTGCTGCACCTCATCGCGCCCGGCCTGACCACCCAGCGCCTGACGGCCTTCAACGGCTGGCTGCGCGCGAACGGGAACAAGATCCTCATCGGGGTGCTGGTCGCCGCGGGCGCCATCATGGTCGGCAACGGCATCTTCGGGCTGGCCGGCGGCTGATGAGCCCGACCGCGCCGGTCCGGCTCAGCCCTCCCGTCAGGCCGGCGGATCGGTGTAGCGGCGCTCCTCATACACCTCGGTCGCTGGCCGGCTGCGGCGCCGGAACAGGAACACCAGGGCGATGATCAGCCCGAGCACCCCCGCGATCATCAAGATGACGCCGATGACCTGGAGATCGACGTGCGCGGGCTTCCACGTGATGCCGAACCGGAGAATTGCGCCGATCACGATGAGCGCGATGCTGCCGCCTATGGTCACGGGTGGGCCGCCTTTCCGCCGCCGCTGACGCCGCTGGCGTCCGCGGACGATTGATCACCTGACTCCGGTCCGGCCGGGCCCAGCGGAAACGTGTAGACGTCTCCCAGCGTCTCGATCTGCTGGGTGGTGAAGGTGCGCTCGCGGCGGATGTCGCGGGTGAAGGCGAACCACCAGCTGAACAGCGCACCGACGCGGTTGCGGTAGCCGGTCAGGAACGCGATGTGGATGAATAGCCAGATCACCCAGCCGGCGAAGCCGCCGACCTGCAGCGGCCCGGCTGAGACGACGGCCCGGCCGCGGGAGATGTAGGCGGCTGAGCCGAGGTCGTGGTAGCGGAACGGCTTTTCTTCCACGTCTCCGGAGATCCGGTGCCGGACGCGGTTCCCGGCGTAAAGCCCGGACTGCATCGCCACCTCGGCGACCCCGGGGAGCTTGTCCAGGCTCATCATGTCGCCGAGGACGGAGATCTCGGGGTGGTCGGGGATGGTGAGGTTCTTTTCGACGAGGATACGCCCGGCCCGGTCGCGCTGGGCGCCGGTGGCGGCCGCGAGGGCCTCGGCGACGGGCGGGGCTTCAACCCCGGCGGTCCACAGCACGGTGCCGGCGTCGTAGCGGGTCTGCGCGCCGTCGTGGGCCCGGACCAGTACATAGCCTTCGTCAACGTGGGTGACGATGGATCCCATGTGCTGCTCGACGCCCAGCGCGTCCAGGGCCTTGGCCGCTTTCTGTGACAGTTTGGGGCCGAACATGGCCAGGGGTGCGCTGCCGCCGTCGAACAGCAGGACCCGGGCGTCCTCCGGTTTGATGTTCCGGAATTCGGCGCGGAGGGTCTTGGTGGCGACCTCCCGGACCTGCCCAGCCAGTTCCACGCCGGTCGGCCCGGCGCCGACCAGGGCGAAGGTGAGGTAGGTGCGGCGTTCTTCCGGGGTGCTGGCCGTGTCGGCCATCTCGAACGCGCCGTAGACCCGGCGCCGGATCGCGAGCGCATCGGAGACCGTCTTCATCCCCGGTGCCCACCGGGCGAATTCGGGATGGCCGAAGTAGGATTGCCGCACCCCGGCGGCGACGATGAGGTCGTCATAACCGAACTCGATCTGCTCGCCGCCGACCCGGCGGGCCAGGACCCGCCGGCCGGCGACATCAAAATCGAACACTTCAGCCATGACGCAATCGACATTCTTGTATTTCCTGAGCAGGTCACGCAGCGGGGCGGCGATCTTCCCCTCGGACATGATGCCGGTCGCGCACTGGTAGAGCAGCGGCTGGAACACGTGATGCTGAGCCCTGTCGATCATGGTTACCGAGGCGCCGGCGTGCCTCAGCCTGCGGACCGCGAACAGGCCTGCGAAGCCGCCGCCGACGATCACCACCTGGCGCTGTCCCGATTGCCCTGTCATTGTCTGCTCCCGTCGCTCATCCTGCCGGGTCGTGCCAGGTGTCCCGCGCGGGCAGCAGCCGGTCGGCTTCCGCGGGACCCCAGCTGCCCCGGGCGTAGGGATGCACGGGCCCGACGTCGCCCAGGACCGGGTCCACGACCTCCCAGGCGGCCTCGACGGTGTCCTGGCGGGCGAACAGCCAGCGGTCGCCGTCCAGGGCCGCGCCGATGAGCCGGTCGTAGGGACGCATGTCCGAGCCCGGCTGCCCGGCGAACGTCAGGTCCTCCAGCAGCGGCTCCATGCCACCGCCGGGCTTCTTGCCGGCCAGGCTGAGGCCTACCGCGGTCTCCGGCCAGACCCGGAACCGCAGCGAGTCGCGGACGGCGAAGGGATCGATCCCGAATACGTCATGGGGGGGGCGCCTGAAGCGGACGTTCACCTCGGTGGCGGTCACCGGCATGCACTTGGCCGCCCGGATCAGGATCGGCACGCCTTCCCAGCGCCAGGTGTCGGCGGCGAGCCGGATGGCGACGTAGGTCTCCGTCGCCGATTTCGGGGCGACGCCGTCGACCTCGTGGTAGCCCTCGTACTGGCCCTTCACCGTGTCCTCGGGGGTCAGCGGCCGCAGCGCGGAGATCACCCGCGACTTGGCGTCCCGCCAGTCGGCCAGGGCCGGCCGGTCCGGCGGTTCGGCCAGCACGGTGGCCAGCACCTGGAGCATGTGGTTCTGGACCACGTCGCGGATGGCCCCGGTCCGGTCGTAGAACCGGCCCCGGTCGGCGACGTCGAACGCCTCGGCCATCGTGATCTGGATGCTTTCGACGTAGGTCCGGTTGAGCAGCGGCTCGATGACCGAGTTGGCGAACCGGACGAAGAGCACGTTCTCCACCGGGTCGAAGGCCAGCCAGTCGTCGACCCGGAAGATCGCGTCCTCCGGGAAGTACTGGTGCATGGTGTCGTTGAGCTGCCGCGAGCTGGCCAGGTCGGTGCCGAAAGGCTTCTCCACCATGACCCGCGCGTCCTTGGCCCGGCCGGCCGTGGCGATGCCGTGCGCGATGCGCCCGAACAGCGGCGGCGGCACCTCAAGGTAGTACAGGATCCGGCTGCCGGAGCCGATCGCGTCCGACATGGCCTTGTAGGTGGCGTCGTCGTCGAGGTCCCCGTCGACGTACCGAAGTAGCCCGAGCATCTTCTGCGCGGCCGGCGTCTGCGGGTCCATGTGGTTGAGCCGCAGCGAGGCAGTCGCGTAGTCGCGGAACTGCTGCAGCCCCCAGCCGCTCTTCGCCACCCCGATGACCGGCACGTCGAGGACGCCCCGGTCAACCAGGCCGACCAGCGCCGGGAAAGTCTCGATCTTGGCCAGGTCACCGGTGGCCCCGAAGATCACGAGTGCATCGACTTGGTTAGTGGTCATGTCCGCTCCCTGTGTCGGTCAATGTCCCGGTTCCGCCGGGGGGGCCGCCCCGTCGGGGTGCGCGGGCTGCGGACGGGCCGCATCCAGCGGTGTGCCCCGCGGGGGTGAGGGCTGGAATTCCTGCTTACTGACGCGCCGCCGGAACACGTAGTAGGTCCAGGTCTGGTAGGCGAGCACGAAAGGCAGGAAGATGATGGCCACGACCGTCATCACCTTGAGGGAATAGGCTCCGGACGCCGTGTTGTGCACGGTGAGGTTGTAGGCCGCATTGGTGCTGGAGACCATCACGTTGGGATACAGGCCAACGAAGATCGAGACGATGCAGGCTGCCATGGTGACCGTGGTTGCTGCGAACGCGAAGCCGTCCCGGTGCTCGTAGACGAGCCACACGGCAGCCAGGACAGCGAGCATGGCGAGCAGTTCGATGGGGTTGACAAAGAAGGTGGTACTGGACGTCACGTGTGTCCAGATAGCGAAGGCCACGACAGCGGCGGCGGTCACCGGGGCCACCCGGCGGGCCAGCCGCCCCGCGCGCTCGTGCATGTCGCCGGTGGTCTTCAGGCCCAGGAACGTCGCGCCGTGCAGCAGGCAGATCAGCACCAGGGTGACCCCGGTGAACAGCCCGTAGGGCTGGAGCAGATCCCAGAAGGACCCGGTGTATTCCTGGTGGGAGTTAATGGGCAGCCCGTGCAGCAGGTCGCCCAGTGCTACTCCGATCAGCAGCGGGGCCAGCAAGCTGCCCACGGTCAGCAAGACGTCCCAGGTGCGGCGCCACCGCAGCGCGTCGCGCTTGCCGCGGTACTCAAACGACACACCGCGGACCATCAGCGACGCCAGCAGCAGCACCAGCGCCAGGTAGAAGCCCGAGAACATGGTGGCGTACCAGCCGGGAAACGCGGCGAACATGGCGGCCCCGGCCACGATCAGCCAGACTTCGTTACCGTCCCATAGCGGGCCGATGGTATTGATGGCGGCCCGGCGGCCGGCGTCATCCTGGCCGACCGCGCCGTGCAGCATGCCGACGCCGAAGTCGAAGCCCTCCAGGACGAAGAACCCGGTCCACAGGACGGCGATGATGATGAACCAGAACGGGATGAGGTTGTTCATCGTGACCTCAGTACTGGACGGCCGGGACGGGCGCGTCCGCGTCGGCTTCGGCGCGGGCGGGCGGGAGTTGCTGGCGGGAGTACTTCAGCATCAGCAGGAAGTCGACCGTGGCGAGCACGCCGTACAGGAGGACGAAAATCACCAGGCTGATCACGATGGACGTGGAACTGACCGACGAGGAGATCCCGTTCTTCGTCAGCATGATGCCTTGCACGATCCACGGCTGCCGGCCGCTTTCGGTCAGCAGCCAGCCTGCCGTGTTCATCAGGAACGGCAGCACCGCGGCCCAGATCGCCACCCACAGGAACCGCCGCGACGTCGCGAGTTTCCCGCGCCGCAGCAGCCACAGCCCGTAGGCACCGAGCAGGAAGACCAGGACCCCGATATAGGCCATCACCCGCATCGACCAGTACTGGATGAACACGTTCGGCACGTAGTAGCCCGGCCCGTACTTGCTGGTGTACTGCGACTGCAACGGGTTGAGGCCGACCACCTTGCCGTCCCAGTGGTTGGTGGCCAGCAGCGACAGCAGGTGCGGAATCTCCAGGATCTGGGTGGGCGTGTGGTCGTTGTTGCCGCCGCCGATCTGGAACAGCGAGAACGAGCACGGCTGGCAGGTGGTCCACTGCGCCTCGGCCGCCGCGATCTTCATCGGCTGGTACTTGGCCTCGATCACCCCGAGCTCATCGCCGACCAGCATGGTGAACAGGATGGCCGGGACCAGGACGATGAGCGCGAGCCGGGCCGACCGGGTGAACACCTCCCGGGCACCGCCGTGCCGCAGCTGCCACGCGGACACGGCCAGCATCACCGCCGCGCCGGTGACCAGCGACGCCAGCAGCACCTTCGAATACCCCCAGACGAACACCTGGTTGGTGAACACCGCCCAGATGTCGTTGAGCTGCGGTTTCCCGTTCACCATGACGTAGCCGACGGGATGCTGCATCCAGGAGTTCGCCGCCATGATGAACGCCGCCGACAGCACGGTGCCGAGCGACACCAGCCAGATGGTCAGCAAGTGAATACGGCGAGGGAGTTTGTCCCAGCCGAACAGCCACAGCCCGAGGAACGTGGATTCCAGGAAGAAGGCGGCCAGTCCCTCCATGGCCAGCGGGGCGCCGAAGATATTGCCGACCAGCCGGGAGTAGGCCGACCAGTTCATCCCGAACTCGAACTCCTGGACCAGGCCGGTGACCACGCCGATCGCGACGTTGATGACCAGCAGGGTGCCGAAGAACCGGGTCAGCCGCAGGTACTCGTCGCGCTTGCTGCGGTACCACGCCGTCTGCAGCAGCGCGGTCAGGAAGGCCAGCCCGATCGTGACCGGCACGAAAAAGAAGTGATTGATCGTCACAAACGCGAACTGCCACCGCGCGAGATCGACGTTCGTCATCTACTCCCCCGGTCCGGATACACGATTGGCTGCCCGTCCAGTGACCCGCCGAGCCACCCGGGGCCTAGGCCCCGGCGCCCTGGCGGGCCGAGACCCCGTTGTGCCAGGCGGCGTTGCCGGCGGCAGCGGCGCTCTTGGCCTGCGCCCACTTGATCCTGGCCTGCTCGCTGGGCGGCACTTCCATCTGCTGGATCCACCGGCGGGTGGCCGCGAACAGATGCGTGCCGCCGACGGCCAGGCCCGCCAGCGCGATCAGGGCCCCTGCCCCGACGAGCGCGGCACCCGTGATGATCGGGCCGGTTCTGAGTTCCGGCCAGCTGCTGGTGTTCTCCGTGCTCGTAGACATGCCACCGTCCCGGACGCTAGTCGTTGGGTTTCACTGTCGCCACCCCGCGGATGTCCGGGCATCCCCCTTCATGGGTGGTTACGGGGATGCATGGCACCTGAGAACCCGGCCGGACACGACTGCACGCCGGCCACGGGTACTGCGCCAGCCATTCGCGGTTCTTAGACGGCAGGCGGGTAGACAGCTGACCAGTCTGCGGCCATGTCGATCACGGTCCACTTGCGGTCGGTGGCGGCCGCGCGGATCTGGTCCGTGCGGCTGCCCAGGATCGGGTCGTGGTCGTAGGCGTATTCCCGGTCGCCGTCCGTGTGGTGACGACCAGCTGCAGCGTCCGGCATGCCTCCCGCGTGCAGCTCCTCGAGGCTGGTGGGGTGACCCAGCTGCGCCGCCCGGTCCAGCGCGAACACGAGCTGTGCGTAGACGGGCTGTTCTGTCCACAAGGTGCCGTCATTGTCGAAGACCGCGACCCGGCCCGGCTCCGGCACGAAGTCCGGCGAGTCACGATTGGTCACGGCGGCGACGAACTCCACAATGGACTGCTTCGCGGCAGTCTCACGCCAGCTCGGCAATGGATCGGCGGTCATGGGGGGCAAAGTAGGACGAATACGCGGCAGCGGGCTCACCCGCTTTGGGTGGGTCCCGTCCCACGGGCACCCGCTGCCGGCGCCCACCGCCCCGGTGCCTGACCACTACCCAGCAAATCCCGGGCAAATTCCCGGCGACTACCCGGTAAATCCCCGGCGACGAGCCGGCTCAACCGCATCATGTGCGGCGGGCAGGCCGAATTCGCGCTTGTGTCAACCCGATTTCCGGCGGAGTCACCCGGCAGGTGTGATGTGCCACGCGCGCAAATCCGCGACATTCGGCCATGTGGCCGAACACTATGACGTGATCATTGTTGGCAGCGGCGCTGGCGGCGGCACGCTGGCGCACACCCTGGCCCCGTCGGGCAAGCAGATCCTGCTGCTCGAGCGGGGCAATTTCCTGCCCCGCGAACTCGGGAACTGGGATCCCGGCACGGTGTTCGTGGACGGCAGATACATTTCGCCGGACTCGTGGTTCGACGCTGACGGTAAGGCCTTCCAGCCGCAGGTGCACTACTACGTCGGCGGGGCCACGAAACTCTACGGCGCCGCGCTGTACCGGCTGCGCCCCGAGGACTTCGGCGAGATCAAGCACGCCGATGGCCCCTCGCCGCCCTGGCCGCTGAGCTACGACGAGTTCGAGCCCTGGTACACGAAGGCCGAATGGCTTTACCAGGTGCACGGAACCCACGGCGAAGACCCCACCGAAGGTCACTGCTCGAAAGAGTACCCCTGGCCCGCGGTCTCACACGAGCCGCGGGTCCAGCAGATCTCCGACGCGCTGGCGGCAGGCGGCTACCATCCGTTCCACGCGCCGGTCGGCATCCTGTTGAACGAGGCCGACCGGCCGCTCAGCGCCTGCATCCGCTGCGCCACGTGCGACGGCTACCCGTGCCTGGTGCACGCGAAGGCAGACGCCGACATCATCGCCGTGCGCCCCCTGCTCGACCAGCCGAACGTGACCCTGCTGGTGAACGCGGAGGTGGAGCGCCTCGACACGGACCCGTCCGGCCGGACGGTCACCCGCGTGCAGGTAACCCGCGATGGCAAGCAGGAATTTTATGAGGGCGAGATCGTGGTGGTCTCGGCCGGCGCGGCCAACAGCGCCAGGATCCTGCTCCGGTCGGCTTCCGGCCAGCACCCGGCGGGCCTGGCCAACGGATCCGACCAGGTCGGCCGCAACTACATGTACCACAACAGCAAGGCCATCGTGGCGCTCGATAAGGAACGCAACGACACGGTGTTCCAGAAGACGCTCGGCCTGAACGACTTCTACCTCGCGGGCCACGGCCGGGAGTGGCCGCTGGGCAACATCCAGATGCTCGGAAAGTCCAATGCGATGGCGATGAAGGGCGAGGAGCCCAAGCTCACCAAGCTGGCCCCGAAGTGGAGCCTGGAGGAGGTCGCCCGGCATGCCGTCAACTTCTGGCTGACCACCGAGGACGTTCCCAAGCCGGACAACCGGGTCACGGTGGACCGCGATGGTCACGTGCACCTCGCCTACCAGGCGACGAACGATACCGAGGCGGATGGGCTGTACCACGAGCTCAGGAAGGTGCTCAACCACATCGGGATCGCCGCCCATCACGTGCTGAGCAAGAACTTCTACGCCAGCATGGACGTCCCGGTGGCCGGCGTCGCGCACCAGTCGGGCACCTGCCGGTTCGGCACGGACCCGGCCACCTCGGTGCTGGATGTCAACTGCAAGGCGCACGAGCTCGACAACCTGTACGTGGTGGACACGAGCTTTTTCCCGAGCATCGGGGCCGTAAACCCGGCGCTCACCGCCATGGCCAACGCGATCCGCGTCGGCGAGCACCTGCTGAGCCGGATTTCATGAAGCGCCCAGGCCCGGCTGCGGGAAAGCAGCCCGGTGCCAGACATCCTATCCCGACCGCGAAAGGTTACGGCTGATGAGCACATTCCCGCCTATTGCCGACTACGGGTTTCTGTCGAATTGCGAGCAGAGCTGCCTGGTCGCCCCGGACGGTTCAGTCGAATGGCTGTGCCTGCCGCGGCCCGATTCCCCGAGTGTCTTCGGGGCGCTGCTCGACCGGGCGGCCGGCTTGTTCAGGTTCGGTCCCAGCAACGCTCACGTCCCCCAGCATCGCCGGTATGTGCCGGGCACCATGGTCCTGGAAACCACCTGGCAGACTCCCACGGGGTGGATGATCGTCCACGACTTCCTGGCCATGGGCCCGGTCCCGCACGAGACGCGGCGCCCGGACTACCACCGGGCTCCCGCCGATTTCGGCGCCGTGGGCGCGCTCGTGCGGGTGGCGACCTGCATCAGCGGCCGGGTCGAGGTCGCCTTGAACTGCGGCCCGCTGTTCGATTACGGGCGGACCGGAGGCACGTGGAGCTACCAGGGTGACACCTACGACGCGATGACCATCACCGCCGCCGAGGGGGACATGCACCTCGACGTGGCCGGCTCCATCCCGCTCGGCGTCCTGGGGGCCCGCTGCTACGGCCGCACGACGCTGACGGAGGGCGAGTCGGCGTTCGTCACGCTGTCCTGGGGCAGCGGCACCCCCCCGGCCACCGGGGAGGAGGCGCAGCGTGCGCTGAACACCACGGTCAACTACTGGCGCGGCTGGCTGAGCGCCGCGAAAATCCCCGACCATCCCTGGAAGCCGTACCTGGACCGCAGCGTGCTGACCCTCAAGGGGCTCAGCTACGCGCCCACCGGCGCGATCATGGCCGCCTCCACCACCTCGCTGCCGGAAACCTGGGGCGGGGCGCGGAACTGGGACTACCGCTTCACCTGGATCCGGGACTCCGCGTTCATGCTCCGCTCGCTGTACCGGATGGGCTTCGACTGGGAAGCGATCGAGTACTGGGGGTTCATCCTCGACGCGGTCACCGGGGGGGACCTCAACCGCAAGTTCGAACTCCAGATCATGTACGGCATCCGCGGGGAGCGCGACCTGACCGAGCACACCCTCGACCACCTGTCCGGCTACCGCGGCGCACGCCCGGTCCGGGTCGGCAACGGGGCCTGGAACCAGCAGCAGCACGACGTGTGGGGAATGATCCTCGACGCCCTCGACGTCCAGTTCCATGCCGGCGCCGGCATGATCGTGGCCCCTGTGTGGGAAGGGCTCGCCACCTTCGTGGAGGCGGCCCTGGAGCACTGGCGTGAGCCCGACCAGGGAATCTGGGAGGTCCGCGGCGAGCCCAAGCATTTCACCGCATCCAAGGTCATGTGCTGGGTAGCCGCCTCGCGCGGCGCCGACCTCGCCGCCGAACGCGGCGACGGCGAACGCTCCAAGCGCTGGCGGGCCGGCGCCGACGAGATCAAGGCCGATGTCCTGGACAAGGACGTTTCCAAGCGGGGCGTGTTCCGCCAGCACGACGAGACCGACGAGCTCGACGCCTCGCTCCTGCTCCTGCCCATCATGGGATTCCTGCCGCCCGATGATAAGCGCATCAGGGCCACCGTGCTGGCCATCGCGGACGAGCTGACCGAGGACGGCCTGGTCCTGCGCTACAAGGTCGACGGAACCGACACCGGGTTCGAGGGTAAAGAAGGAACCTTCACCATCTGCTCCTTCTGGCTGGTCACCACCCTGGCCATGATCGGCGAAACCGAGCGCGCCCGCGCCCTATGCCAGAAGTTGCTGTCGTTCGCCGGGCCGCTGCAGCTCTACGCCGAGGAGATCGACACCAGCACCGGCGAGCACATGGGCAACTTCCCCCAGGCGTTCACCCACCTGGCCCTGATCGAAGCCGTATCGCTGCTCATCGATTCCGAGCAGAAAGCCAACACCGCGGCCTCTTTCGGATAAGGCCGGAGTCGGGAGCCATGCCCCGGGACTGGCGTGGTGAGGGCGCCCCGCCGGCCGGGGTAGGCCTCCGGGGGAAAGGCGCAGCCAGCGGGGCGCTCTCGGGCGCCCCGCCGGCGGCATGCGTCGGGGAAGGCACGGCCAGCGGGGCGTTCCTGGGCATCTCCCGGGCAGCCTGTTCGGTCCGCCGCCGGGAGAACCACCTGAAGTATCAGCCATGATCCTGACTGTTCACTGACCTCTACCTCCAGGTAACCTGAGCACCCGGTGAAAGCCGCCGGGTCACAGTACCGGCCGCAGCCGCCATTAAGGATCGACCCGACCGCTGCTGGTGGGCGGCGACCGCTGGGTCATCGACCTGGGCCGGGCGCTGCGGTCCGCCGGCCTGGACGTGCTGATGTGGGCGGGCCTGGATCAGCAGCGGGAGCAGATCCGGCAGGCCGGGCTCGAGCTGGCGCCCGGTGAGCTGCTCGCGGCCGCCACCGGCCGGGGCGCCCGGCTCGAGGAGATCACGGCCGTGCTCCTGCTCACGGACGAAGACGACTTCAACGCGCTCGCGTCGGTGCTGCTGACCGGCAACGTCGAGGGCCGTGTCTACCGGCTCGCACCGCCGCGGCGCAGCCACGGCGTCGTCGCGCCCTACATCAGCGGGGAGATCCTGTTCGGTGAGGGGCTGACCAAGGGGGCATTGAGCGGCCGGTATCACGGCGGCGCCCGGATCGTCGCGCAGCCTGCCAGCGTCGTGCTGCCCGCCAGGCACGACCTCCTGTTCCTCGTGCGACCCGGGGCCCGGGGCGGAGCCGGGCGACGGCGCGAAACTGACCGCGAGCGGCGGCAGCTGCCAGGGCAGGCCGAGTTCCGCGGCGGCGTCCTGCATCGCCCGCGTCTTGGGTGTCGCGGCGTAGGGCGCGGCGTCCAGCGGGTAGGGCGTGGCGCCGAGCATCCGCTCGACCTCGTCATAGTGCGGGTCGAGATCGGCCCGGGTGACCGGCCAGGATTCGAAGCCGCCCTGCGGCAGCGGATCGTCCTGGACGAACCAGTGCTCGTCCTTGCGGAGCAGCACGTTCGCGTAGATGAGGGAGCCGCCGCCCAGCCCGCTGGAGACCACGGAGTCGCAGCCGGTGAAGTGCCATACGTCGAACATCCCGTACAGCCCGGCGGCCGGGTCCCAGAACGCCCGCCTCATCTGCGCGGGCGTGCGCGGGAAGCTGTCCGGCGGATACGCGTTGCCGCGCTCGAGCAGGATGACCGACAGGCCCGCCTGGGCCAGCCGGCAGGCGGCCACCGCACCGCCGAAGCCTGACCCGATCACCACCGCGTCGGCGTGCTCGGCCACCGGCGCCGCGGCCGCGCCCTTCAGCCCTGCGCTGTTCAACCCTGCGCCGTTCAGACCTGTCCCGTTCATGTCAGGCCGCCTGCCGCTTCAGGAACTGGCATATCCGCGGGAACACGTCGGTGTGGGCGTGCTGGCCGACGATCGGGTCCACGTGGCCGTAACCCGGGAGGATCTCGAGCTCGGCCCGGCCGGGGGCGACGTCCGAGAGCACCCGGTGGCAAACGATGTTGGAGTCGGTGAAGACGTGATTGCGGTCACCGGTCAGCAGCAGGATCGGCGTGCTGACCCGGGCGGCATCCGCCAGGTAGTCATCGGGCAGGCCACGGTGCCGGGGTTGCCCCGGTCGTACTTCACCGCGTGCCCGGCCCGCACCATCTTGCTGACGTGCCGGTAGTAGTACATCCCGCCGGCGCCGCACAGGTCACCCATCCGCTCGTGGGTGACAGGCAGCAGGTTCTCGTGCTCGTACATGGCCGGGTGCCCGCTGCCCCACATGAAGCTGAGCATGTGGCACGCGCTGACCCCGCATCCGCGGTGCGCCAGGTCCACCAGCCGGGCGAGGGCCCAGCCGCGGGTCAGCGCCGGGCTCGCGGCGAACGCGGGATCCAAGGACTCGATGCCGGTCAGGTACTCCAGCAGCGGCGGCCCGTACCGGAGCTTCGTCCGCGACCAGGCCGGCACCCGGGGCGTGAGCGCGACGCTGTTGCAGGTCACGCTGGCCAGGCCCGGGAGCTGGTCGGCGAACAGGCTCATCATGACCGACAGCGACCCCAGGCAGTGGGCCACGACGTGCACCCGCCGGTCCCCGACGTGCCGCCGGAGTTCGCACAGCGCGGCGGGGTGATCCTGGCCGGCGATGTCGTCCAGGGTGTAGCGGTGGGTTTCGGTGTCGTAGGGGAAGCGGTTGCTCATCCGGAAGTCGACCGCCCAGACGTCGGTGAACCCGGTGTCCAGGAGGTGGCTGGCCAGGTTGCGGTGCTCGGGCATGATGAACAGGTCGCTGGAGGACGTCAGGCCGTGCACGAGCAGGACGACGTCGTCACAGTCGGCCCGGCGGAACCGCGTGAGGCTGAGGCCGAGGCCGTCATCGGTGGCGAACGGATGCACGGAGACGTCGGCGTCTTTCACCCCGTCGAGCGTGTACCGCGGGATACGGGCCGTCATCTGCGCTCCCCAGGGGATCCGCTGCTGCTGCTGTCTCCTACCGTGCCGCCTCCGGCGGGCCGCGCGCATCGTGGTAAACCCTGAGTTGCGCGCGTGACCCGGCTATCTCACGGTCAGTGACCGTCCGCCCCGGGCTAGCGGACCTCACTCAGCGCCTTCAGCAGCCCGGTCCGGGACGTGACGCCGAGCTTGGTGAAGACGTGGGACAGGTGGGTTTCCACGGTCCAGATGCTGACGTAGAGCGCCGCGGCGATCTGCTGGTTGGTGCAGCCCTCACGGACCAGGGAGATCACCTCGAGTTCCCGCTGGGTGAGGCCGTGCGGGCCGGCCGCCCGCCCGGCCGCGGCCGGCCCGGTGACCCGGACGCCGAGCTTGCGCTGCTGGCGCACGGCCGCCGCGTGCAGGGTCCGGGCGCCGCACCCGGAGAAGGCCTGGGCCGCCGCGGCCAGCTCGGCGCGCGCCTGCCCGTCGTCGCCCGCCGCCGCGTAGGCGTGCCCGGCGCACAGCCGGGCCCGGCCCGCGTCGATGAGCAGGCCGGCGTCCGCGAACGACTGCGCCGCCCGGCCGGCCTCCGCGGCGGCCGCGTGCGGCCGCGTGCCGCGCAGGGCGTGGGCGCGGGCGAGCGCGGCACTGGCCTCCTGGCCGGGCCGGGCGACCGTAGCCGCGTGATCCGCCCACCGGCTGGCTTCGGCAGGATGCCCGCCGTCGGCCTCGACGTCGGCCATCACCTCGCAGGCCGCCAGCAGGCTGCGCTGATCGAGCATGGGCCGCCGCAGGTCATTGCAGGCCTGCGTCATCGTGTCCCGGCCGGCCTCCCGGCGTCCCGCGTTGATCAGGGCCACCGCCAGCGCGTACTGAGCCTGGGCGCCGGACCATTCCCCGTTGCCCTTGCCGGTGCGGGCCGCCTCCTCGCCGAGCCGGACGGCGGCCTGATCCTCCCCCGCCCAGCTGGCGGCGAGGCACTGCTGGGTGAGCGCGAAGACGAGCTGGTGACCGGAGCCGAGCAGCCGCGCGACCTCGGCGGCTTCTTCCGCCGCGGCGGCCGCCTCCGCCAGCCGGCCGAACAGCGTCAGCACCCGGGCCTGCCCGGCCAGCAGGTTGCTGATGATGTACCCCTGC
Source organism: uncultured Actinomycetes bacterium (assembly GCA_963720645.1). GTDB lineage: Bacteria > Actinomycetota > Actinomycetes > Streptosporangiales > Streptosporangiaceae > RYN-230. The sequence goes on from CAVRFX010000011.1 coordinate 49,982, forward strand.
CCGGTGGCGCGGGCAACGCCGACGGCGCGCTCGAAATGGGCCAGCGCGCTGTGATCGCGGCCCATCATCGTCTCGGTCCAGCACAGCCAGGCCACCGCATCCAGCCACTCGGCGAGATGGTCGTCCCGCGCGGCGGCCATCAGCTGGCCGGCAGCCTCGCTGTACCGGGCCGCGTCGGCGACCTTGCCCCGGGCGTAGGCGGGCAGCGGCCGCAGCGCCGCGATCGCCACCGCGACGCTCGGCTCGCGGGCCTCCGCGCTTTCCGGGATGAGGTCCAGGACCGCCTGCGCGGCCCGGACATCCCCGCGCATCAGGCTCTCGGCCACCAGCCGGGTACGCAGCGGCACCGCGGCCGGTGACTGCGGGTCGGGGATCCGGCGCAGCTCGTCGAGCAGCACCGCCCGGGCCTCCTGCGGGCGGTCCAGCTGGCGTTCCATCAGGGCGCAGAACCGGGCGGCCTTCGCCCGCCGGGCATGATCACCGAGCGGCAGCCGCCGGAGCACCTCACGTGCGGCCTCCCGGCCCTCGGCCAGCTGGCCGCTGACCGCGCGCAGCCCGGCGACCTCCAGGAGCAGCTCGACGTGGTGCCCGGAGCCGGCGGCCCCGGCGGGCATGATGGCCAGCGCCGCCTCCAGCCAGTGCGCGGCCGTGGCCGGCGCCTGCGCGGCCACCTCGCGGGCCGCTTCCAGCAGGGTGGCCACCGCGGCCTGGTCGCCGAACGAGGCCGACCTCTCCACGTGGTGCGCACGCAGCGCCGCCGGGGCTGCGACCTCAGCCAGGTGGGCGGCGATCCGCGCGTGCGCGCCAAGCCGCCAGCCCGCCGCCGCGCAGTCGTAGGCGGCCCGGCGCACCAGCGGGTGCCGGAAGCGCAGCCGTCCCGGCGCCCCGGGCCGGACGATGTCCCGGGTGGCCATCTCGTTCAGCGCGGCCAGCGACTCGCCCTCGCTGACCTCGGCCGCCACGGCGGCCAGGGCCGGCTCGAGCTCGTCCGCGGCCACCGCCGCGGCCTGCGCCACCCGCAGCGCCGCCGGCGACAGTCCGGCCAGCTCGAGCTGGAGCGCGGCCCGCACCGCGGGCGGCAGCTCGCTGCCGTCGAGACCGTCGGCGGACAGCGGCGCGTGCTGGTCCATCCGGGCCAGCGCCTCCAGGTAGAACGGGTTGCCGCCGCTGGCCTCGTGCAGCGCCCGGCAGCGCGGCCGGCTCAGGCCCGGGCCGAGCAGTTCCTGGGTTTCGGCCAGCGTAAGTGGCCCGACCATCACCTGACGGCCGCGGGTCGTGGCCGACGCCAGCAGCGCCGCGAGCCGCGCCGACGCCTGCGCCGGGCGGTAGGCGATGGCCACCAGCACCCGGCCGCGGGGCGGATGACGGACCAGGTGATCGAGCAGCTCGATGGACGCGTTGTCGGCCCAGTGCACGTCATCGAGGATCAGCACCAGGCCGTGCGGGGCGGCCAGGTCCTCCAGCAGCCGCCGCATCCCGCGGTAGATCCGGTACCGGCCGGTCAGGTCACGGCCGGAGTCCGCCGTGGCCGGCCGGCCCGGGCCCGGCGCGGCGGCCCGCAGCGACGGCAGGACCGTGTCGAGCAGCGCGCAGGTGTCCGGGCCCAGCCGCGCGGCCAGCCCGGGCGAGCGGGCCTCCACGTGGTCGTCCAGGGCGTCGACCACGACCCCGAACGGCATCTCCTGCTCGAACTCGGCCGCCCGGCCCCCCAGGGTGACCAGGCCCCGCCGGGCCGCGTCCGCGGCCAGCTCGCCGAGCAGCCGCGTCTTGCCCGCGCCCGGGTCACCGGCGAGGCCGAGGAAACAGCAGGACCCGCTGTCCGAGGCGTCGAGCGCCTCCCCGAACGCACCCAGCGCGTCCCGCCGCCCCACTAACGGGCCAGCACCGGGCGGGACACCCTGGGCGACTGCGTGACCCTTGCACCCCGGCTGGCCGGTCCGCACCACCGTCCATGCCTGCGCTCCGCGGCGAGGCGCGCTCACATCCGGTGAGCACGTATGGCGCCGAAGTTCTTCCGGCGGTATGCCACTCTACCGAGCCGGCCTGCCTTCGCTGGAGTGCAAACCAGCTGTGAAAGGACCCGAAACAGGGCCAATGTGCCCGGCCCGCCCGGCCCCGCCGCGGGAAGCCCGGCCCCCCCGCCGCCGGCCCGGGCTGAGCGGACGAGCCTCACCCCCGCCGGGTGAGGCAGCGGCCCCGCGGGCCAGGCAGGGTCACGTTAAGGGGTGGTGTCGATGAGGAGAGCCGGGCCAGGTGGTACTTGACCTGCTCCTGATCGGCCTGGGCATCACCCTTGAGCCTTTCCCGCTCATCGCGTTCCTGCTGATCCTGAGCTCCGAGAAGGGCACCAGGAAAGGCCTGGCCTTCATTCTGGGCTGGCTGGCCTGCCTGGTCGTGGTGATCGGCGCCGTGGTCCTGCTCACCGGGGGCAAGCCGCCTGCGCCGAGCACGGCGCCGTCGACCGCGGTCCTGGCCATCAAGCTGGCCCTGGGCGTCGTGCTGATCCTCTACGCCATCTGGCAGTGGCGCCGGATGGGCCGCCCCCGCAAGACCCCGGCCTGGATGGGCCGCCTGGACCAGCTCTCGGCCTGGACGGCGGCCGGGCTGGCCGCCTTCCTCCAGCCGTGGACGCTCGTCGCGGCCAGCGCAGCCACGGTCAGCCAGGCCAACCTCTCGAACGTGTGGGAGTGGCTGGTCCTGGTGCTGTTCTGCCTGCTGGCCACCTCCAGCTTCCTCTACCTGGAGCTGTCGGCGGCCTTCCGGCCGGTCGCTGCCGGCGCCCTCTTCGAGAAGCTGCGGACCTGGCTGGACACCCATCAGGACCAGGTGATCATCGTGATCTGCCTGCTGCTGGGGTTCTGGCTGGCCGGCAAGAGCCTCTACCTGCTGGTCACATGACCACCGATCTAGCCATTGAGGAGGAGATGCGGTGACGACGCCACCCGACCCGCTGGCGCTGCTGCGGTCCCGCAGCTACGTCGCCCTGCTGGTGCTGGCCGCGATCATCGGGGCCCCGGTGTCGGCGGCGGCCTACTTCTTCCTGGCCCTGGTCAGCAAGACGCAAGGCTGGGTCTTCACCGACCTGCCCAAAGGCCTGGGCTTCCACGGCGAGCCGCTGTGGTGGCCCCTGCTGCCGCTGGCGGTGGCGGGGGTGCTGGTCGCCCTCACCCTCCGGTACCTGCCCGGGACGGGCGGCCACTCCCCCGCCGACGGGTTCAAGGCGGGCGGCGGGCCGGCGGCCCCCATCGATCTTCCCGGCATCGTGCTCGCCGCCTTCGCGACCCTGAGCCTGGGCGTGGTCCTCGGCCCCGAGGCCCCGCTGATCGCCCTCGGCGGCGGGCTCGGGGTCATCGCCGTCCGGCTGGCCAAGCGGGACGCCCCGGCCCGCACCCAGACCGTGGTCGCCGCGGCGGGCAGCTTCGCCGCCATCGCCACCCTGCTCGGCTCCCCGCTGACCGGGGCCTTCCTGCTGATGGAAGCCACCGGGCTGGGCGGGGCCATGATGGAGCTCGTGCTGATCCCCGGCCTGCTGGCCGCCGGTGTCGGTTCCCTCGTGTTCATCGGCCTCGATGCGTGGACCGGGCTGGGCACGTTCTCGCTGGCCATTCCCGGCCTTCCCCACATCGGCTCGCCCACGGCCGCCGAGTTCGGGTGGGCGCTGGTCATCGGCGTGCTCGCGGTTCCGCTCGGCAGCGCGATCCGCTGGCTGGGCCTGTTCGTCCGGCCTCACGTCGAGCGGCGCATCCTGCTGCTCACCCCGCTGGTGGGCCTGGCCGTCGCGGGGCTGGCCATCGCGTTCGCGGCCGCGACCGGCAAGAGCTCGGGCGAGGTGCTGTTCTCCGGCCAGTCCCAGCTCGGCCCGTTCATCTCGCACAGCGCCAGCTACACGGTCGGTGCGCTGCTGCTGCTCCTGGCCTGCAAGGGACTCGCCTACGGCCTCTCGCTGAGCAGTTTCCGCGGTGGTCCGACGTTCCCGGCCCTGTTCCTCGGCGGGGTGGGCGGCGTCGCGCTGTCCCACCTGCCGGGGCTGCCGCTGGTGTCGGGCGTGGCCATGGGCATCGGCGCGATGTCCGTGGTGATGCTCCGGCTGCCGCTGACCTCGGTCCTGCTCGCGTCCCTGCTGCTGGCGTCGGACGGCCTGGCCGTCATGCCGCTGGTCATCGTGGCCGTCGTGGTGGCCTACGTCCTCTCGGCGCGCCTCGCCCCGAGCCCCGCAGCAGCGGATGCACCGCCGCCCGGTGCGGCCGGCCATCCGCAGCCACAGCCCGCCAGCCGCAGGCCCGCCCGGCGAGCATCCGGCCGCGTAGCCCCTGACTGCTCGTCCCGGACGGTTTGCCCGCCCGGGCGGTCAGCCTCCGGCCCGGGGCGGGCCGCTTTCCCCGGCGCTGTCCTCCTCGACGTCGAACTCGCCGTCCTGGACGCCGAGGGTGAACGCCTTCCACTCGGCCGGGGTGAAGGTCAGCACCGGCCCGTCAGGGTCCTTGGAGTCACGCATGGTGATGACGTAGTCGCTGCCCTCCTTGGAGCCGGGCACGACCGCAACTTCCACGCACGTGCCGCCGCTGCGCCCGCTGTAGGAGGACGTGCGCCACGGGGCGCCGGTCAGGTCCATCTCTCGATCGCCTTCCTCGCCAGGTCTGCCGGGCGCGCGGGGACAGCGCCTCGGCCTTCAGTATGTCGTACGGCAACGCCACCCGGGCGACGTCGCGGGCACGGTCCACGATGGGGATCAGCGGGGGCCCGGGCCCCCGCCGCGAGACGGCCCCGCGCTCGATCTCCCGGCCAGACGCCGGTGCATGCTGCTGTGCTTCCCGAGCGTAGGCCCCCGCGGCGCTCTTGGAACTTCAAATTCCCGCAACGAACCCCGGAGCGTCGCCATGTCCTGCCCGCACGCCGGCGGGCCCGCGGTGCACCTGGGAAGACCTGGCAGGCCGTCCTGCGGCTCAAGCAGCTCAACACCCAGGACCTCATCGACGCCTCCATGCTGGCGGCGGTGAAGGGCGGCATGACGCCGGGGACGTCGGCGCTGGTGCTGCTGAGCGTGGATGCCGCGGCCGACACGGTCGCCCGGGCCTTCGAGGGGCACGCGATGGAGCTGATCCGCCCGGACCTCTCGGTCCAGCAGGAGGACCGGCTGCGGGCCGCCGCCTTCGCGGCGAGTTCCCCGGACCCCCAGCCCTGATCCCGTGCCCGGCGGACCCGGGCCGGGGTGACTGTTCCCGCGCGTGATCAGGCTGCGGGGCTGCAGGCCGGGGCCCGCCGGAGCCGGGCCAGCGCGGCCGGGGGCAGGCCCGCCAGGTCCCGGCTCTCCCGGGTCAGGTGCGCCTGGTCGGCGTAGCCAGCCTCGGCGGCCAGCACGCCCAGATCGCCGCAGGCCGCGCCCGCGTCGATCCTGGACACGAACTGGCGGAAGCGCAGCACGCGGCGCAGCAGCACCGGGCCGTAGCCGACCGCGGCCACGCACCTGCGATGCAGCTGCCGTTCGCTGATACCCAGGTCCCGGGCCACGCTGCTGACCTGGACTACCCCGCCGTCCCAGATCCCGGGCCGGGCCAGCTGGCGGACGGCCGCCGCCACCAGGGGGTCGGGCGGGGCACCGCTCACCATCTCCCCCGCCAGCCGCACCAGGCGGCGCACCGCCTCCGCGGGCGCCAGCCCGCCGTGCACCTGCGCGGCCAGCGCCGCTCCCCGGCCGCCCGGCAGGCCGCTGCGCAGGGCGCCGGGGTCCAGGTGCTGATCGAGCAGGGCGCTCAGCGGCAGTCCCAGGGCCGGGCCGCCGGCCCCGGGCCGGAACCGGATCCCGGCGATCACCGAGCCGGGCGGCGACGGGACCAGCACCGGCCCGGTGTCCGGCCCGGCCAGGGACACCCCGCTGCCCGCGCGCCAGACGAGGTCGCTGCAGGCGTCAGGCAGCACCCGGGTGGGCGGCGCACCCGCGGCCGGGGTCACCGACACCCACACGCAGGACACGGCGCGGGCGAGGGCCGCGGGAGGCGGGTACTCCCGGTACCCCGGCGACCAGTCCATGTCATGAGTCTGGCACGTGCCGCCACCCGTCTCCACGCCGCCGCGAGGCCCCGGGTGACCGATTCGTTCAAGACACGCCGCCGCGCCGGGCGCCAGGATGGGCGCCATGACCTCATCTGACATCGACATCGACGCGGCCCGGCAGTTCCTCGCGGCCAGCGGCCGGGTCCTGGACCAGCGCCGGTTCGAGCGGCTGTTCGCAGGCGGGCAGGCCGGGCCGGTGCGGGACGCCGTGGCCGCCTACCGCAACCCGGACGGCGGGTTCGGCCACGCGCTCGAGCCGGACGGCCGCTGCCCGGGCAGCCAGCCGCTGGCCATCGAGCTGGCCCTCGAAACGCTGGACGAGGCGGACGCCTGGGACGACAGCCTGGTCCGCGGGGCCCTCGGCTGGCTCGCGGCCAACGCGCCCGGCGAGGGGGGTGCGGTCTTCGTTGCGGACAATATTGACGGATGGCCGCACGCGCCCTGGTGGGTGCCGGAAGAAGACAGCCCGGTGTCCCTCATCACCACCGGGCTGCTGGCCGGGACGCTGCACAGCCGCGGCGTCCGCCATCCCTGGCTGGACCAGGCGACCGCGCTGATGTGGGACCGGATCGGCCAGCTGGAGAAGGCCGGCCCCTACGATCTGCGCGCGGTGGCCCATTTCCTTGATCACGTGCCCGACAGCGACCGCGCGGTCACCGCGATGGATCAGCTCGCGCCGCTGATCACCAGCCCGGACGTGGTGACGCTGGATCCCGCGGCGCCCGGGGAGATCCACACGCCGCTGGACTTCGCGCCCCGGCCGGGGTCGCTGGCCCGCCGCGCTGTTCGAGCCGGCGGTGATCGGGGCCTGCCTCGATCACCTGGCCCGCGGCCAGCGCGACGACGGGGGCTGGACAGTCAACTGGCTGGCCTGGTCCCCGGTGGCCGCGGCGGAGTGGCGCGGCGCGATGACCGTGAACGCGCTGGACCGGCTGCGCGCCAACGGCTGGCTGGGCTGACCGGCCCGGCCCGGCGGCCCGGGCTCCCCGGCCGCAGGAGCCGGCGGCGCCGGGTCCAGGTGTGCCGGAGGAGCACCGCCAGGAGGATGACGCTGGAGATCGCGTGCCAGCGGATCGTCGTGCGGCCGTCCAGCCAGTCCCACAATCCCGACGCGGTGACGATCACGGTGAGCAGGAGCAGCAGGCCGGCCTGGGACAGGCTCCAGCGCAGCGCCCGGGGAAGCGAGCGGCGCCGCCACAGGCGGCCCAGCGTCCCGCGGATCCAGGCCCGGCGGTGCCACAGGTGCGGGCCGGCCAGCCCGGCGAAGACCAGCCCGGTGACGCTGTGCCAGGCGATCGACACCGGCTCCAGCAGCACCGAGACCACGGCCGCGGCGATCAGCACCAGATCCACGGCCCAGCGCCACAAGGGCCGCCGCGTGCGCCCGGTGCCCGGTGAGTTCACACTGCCACGATGACGCGCCGGTGCCCGCCCGCGCATCGGCCCGCGGGCCGATCCTGGCCTGGTACCGGAGGACGAGAACGGCCGCGGGCGCTGCCCCGGTGCGGGCTGGAACGGAACCGGCCACGGCCAGCCCTGGAAACGGTCAGCCGGAGAAACGGTCAGCCGTAGAACAGGCGCTCCATCACGGCGCGGGCCCGGCGCGCGGTGCGCCGGTAGTCCTCGACCAGGTCCTGGCTGGCATCCGGGGAGTAGCCGAGGATCCGGGCCACGGCCGCCCGCTCCGCCTGCTTGGCGGGGAGGAGGTCCGAGGACCGCCCGCGCAGCAGCACCACGGCGTTGCGGATCCGGGTCGCCAGCCGCCACGAGGCGCCCAGTGCCGTCGCGTCATCCTGGCCGATCAGGCCCGCCTCCCGGGCCGCCCGCAGCGCGGTCAGGGTGCGCGTGGTGCGCAGCGCGGGCACGTCGTGCGCGTGGGTCAGCTGGAGCAGCTGGACGACCCACTCCACGTCGGACAGCCCGCCGGGGCCCAGCTTCAGGTGCATGGCCGGATCCGTGCCGCGCGGCATCCGCTCCGCTTCCATCCGCGCCTTGAGCCGCCTGATGTCCAGGACCGCCGCGGCGCTGATCCCGCCGGCCGGGTAGCGGAACTCGTCCGCCAGGGCGTTGAACCGCTCCCCCAGCTCCCGGTCCCCGGCCGCCGGGTCCGCGCGCAGCAGCGCCTGCGCCTCCCAGGCCAGCGACCACCGCTCGTAGTACGCGCGGTAGGAGGCCAGCGTGCGCACCAGCGGCCCCTGGCGGCCCTCGGGGCGCAGCCCCGGGTCGACCACCAGCGGCGGGTCGGGTGCGGGCTGGGCGAGGAGCCGGCGCATCTCCTCGGCGACCGCGTGCGCGGCCCGCGACGCCACCTGGTCCGTCACGCCGGGCAGCGGGTCATGGACGAACATCACGTCGGCGTCGCTGCCGTAGCCCGTCTCCCGGCCGCCGAACCGTCCCATGCCCACCACGCACATCCGGGTGGGCATCGGCCCGGACTCCCGCTCGGACTGGCTGATCGCGGCCTCCAGCGCCCCGCCGATGGTGACCGCCGTGATCACGGTCAGCGCCTCTTCGGTCTCCTCGACCGTGGTCACGCCGAGCAGGTCGGCCGCCGCCGTGCGGAGCAGCTCACGGCGGCGCAGCGCCCGGACCGCCTGCGCGGCGTCCCCGGCGCTGGCGTGCCGGCTGACCACCGCGGTGGCCTCGGTGTGCAGTGCGGTCGCGGGACGGGGCGCGAGCTGCTCATCCGAGCCGAGCAGGGCCACGGTCTCCGGCGCCCGCATCAGCAGGTCCGTCGCGTACCGGCTGGAGGCCAGCAGCCGGGCCATCCGGCGCGCCACGTTCGTGTCGTCCCGGAGCAGCCGCAGGTACCAGGGCGAGTCCCCGAGCGCGTCGCTGACCTGCCGGAAGGCCAGCAGGCCGGCGTCCGGCTGCGCGGCGTCGGCGAACCATTCCAGCATCACGGGCAGCAGCGTGCGCTGGATGGCCGCCCGCCGGGATACTCCCGAGGTCAGCGCCTCGATGTGCCGCAGCGCGCCGGCCGGGTCGGCGTAGCCGAGGGCTTCCAGCCGGGCCCGTGCCTCCTCGCGGGTGAGCCGTACCGCGTCGGTGGGCAGCCGGGCCACCGCATCGAGCAGCGGCCGGTAGAACAGCTTCTCGTGCAGGCGGCGGGCCTCGCGGGCGTGCTGGCGCCACTGGGCCATGAGCTCGGCGGCCGGGTCGGCCCGGGACGGCGGGGCGGGGGCCGCCGCGCCGCTGCGGGTCCGGGCCCGGCGCAGCGCGCGGCCCAGCCGGCGCAGCGCGGCGGGGTCCTCGGGCAGGGTGTGGGTGCGGCGCAGCTGGCGCAGCTGCAGCAGGTGCTCCACGGTGCGCAGGAACCGGTAGGCGGCGGCCATGCTGGCCGCGTCCTCCCGGCCCACGTAGCCGCCCCGGGCCAGTGCGGCCAGCGCGGGCAGCGTGCCGGTCTCGCGCAGCGAATCGTCGGTGCGCCCGTGCACCAGCTGCAGCAGCTGCACCGCGAACTCGATATCACGCAGGCCGCCGGGGCCCAGCTTGAGCTGGCGGGCCGCCTCGCCGGGAGCCAGGTTCCCGATCACGCGGCGCCGCATGGCCTGCACGTCGGCGACGAAGTTGGGGCGCTGGGCGGCCTGCCACACCATCGGGCCGAGCGCGTCGAGATAGGCCTGGCCCAGCTCGCGGTCACCGGCCACCGGGCGGGCTTTGAGCAGCGCCTGGAACTCCCACGTCTTGGCCCAGCGCTGGTAGTACGCGACGTGACTGGCCAGGGTCCGGACCAGCGGGCCGTCGCGGCCTTCGGGGCGGAGGTTGGGGTCCACGGGGAACAGGGCACCCTCGGGGGTGCTCTGCGAGCAGGTCCGGACCAGGCCCGCGGCCAGCCGGGTCGCGGTGCGCAGCGCGGCTGCCTCGGTCTCAGCGGCATCGGGCCCGGGGGAACCGGGCCCGATGCGATCGGGCCCGGCGGGATCGGGCCCGGCGCGATCGGGCCCGGCGCGATCGGGCCCGGCGGGATCGGGCGCGGATGGCGGGGCGCCCGCGGGCGCGGCCACGAAGATCACGTCCACGTCGCTGGCGTAGTTGAGCTCGCGGCCGCCGCACTTGCCCATGGCGATGACCGCCAGCCGCGCGGGCGCCGAGTCCGGGGGCAGCTCTGACCGGGCGATGGCCAGCGCCGCCTCGAGGGCCGCGGCGGCGAGGTCGGCCAGCTCGGCCGCGGTCTCGTCCACGGTGACGGCACCGGTCAGGTCACGAGCGGCCAGGTGCAGCAGCCGGCGCCGGTAGGCAGCGGCCAGGGATGTGACCGGCGTGATCGCCGGGTCGCGGTCCGGCGCGGGGCCGGCACCTGCTCCGGCGCGGTGGCCGGGTCGCGGTCCCGGGCCACGGCCGGGTCACGGTCCCGGGCCACGGCCGGGCCGGCGACCGGCTCCGGGTCGTCGGGCTTGGCCCCCACCGCCATCAGCAGGTCCGCCCGCAGCTCGGCCGGGCCGGGGCTGCGCAGCGCGTCGGGGCCGCTCAGCACGCGCCAGTCCCCGGGGTGGCGGGCCAGGTGATCGCCGAGCGCGGCGCTCGCGCCGAGCACCGCGGTGAACCGGCTCCGCAGGCCGGCGTCGGTGCGCAGCGCGCCGAGCAGGTCGCCGCCGAGTGTCATCCGGGACAGCGTGATCAGGGCCAGATCCGGGTCCGCGGCGGCGGCGAGTGAGGTGAGCAGGGCACCGTCGGCACCCTCGGGGTCGAGGGCCAGGTCCTGGCTGAGCAGCCGCTCGGCCCGGGCAGCGTCGGCGAAGCCCAGCCGGGCCAGCTCCCCGGCTGGTGTCGTTCTTCGGCGCACACTCACCCCTGCACCGTAACGGCCGCACGCCGGGTTGGCTTCCCCTGGCTGGGTCAGGACCGTGTCCCCGGCTGTGGTCCGCTCCGGTGGGCCACTGCTGGGGCCCGGTGGTGTGGCTGGGGTGGTTCCGCTGGGTGCCGGATCCGGGGGCAGGACCTGACCGGGGCGGCCCGGGCTCACCGTCCGAGTACGGGATCCGGGAGGGAGAGGAAGAGGAAGCCGGGGACCCCCCGGCTTCCTGAACGGGAGCCGGAGGTCCGGCGCCGGGGCCGTCCGGAGACGGCCCCGGCAGGGGGGTGCACCGGGGGGGGTAGGTGCACTCTTAAAGTCTGCAACCGGCCGGTAACGTCCCGGTAGCGCGGTAAGCGGGCGGTATGTCAGGCGCCGACCGCGTGATCCTCACGCAGGCGGCCGCTCAGCGCTGACCCGGCGGGACCTGCGGGAATGCCGGGACCCGGGGGCTGCTGGCCGTGCAGCCGGGCCCGGACCTGGTCGGCGTCCGCATGATTGAGGCCTTCCAGGATGTCCAGGGCCTCCCGCCACGACTGGCGGGCCAGGCCCATGTCACCGGCCGCGCTATAGGCGTCCCCGAGATGAACCAGCATGGTGGTCTCGTAGTACCCCATGTGGAGTCCGGCGATGATGCCGACCGCGGTGCGCAGGCACCCGATTGCTTCGTCGAGCCGGCCGAGGTGCAGCAAGGCGTACCCCATGCTGTCCCAGGTGGCCGCCTCGTTCAGCGCGTCGCCGCGGCCCCGGTACATGCTCAGCGCCTGCTCGCAGAACTCGAGCGCCTGCTCGTAGTCCCCCAGCTGCGCGTGCATCCAGCCGACGCCGTTGAGCATCTTGGCCAGGCCCTGCTCGTGCCCTTCCTGCCGGTACAGGGTGAGGGCCAGCTGGGCGTGACCGAGCGCCTCCGCGATCCGGCCCTGCTGCTCGGCCAGCATCGCGATCTCGTTGTGCGCGCGGGCCTCGCCGAGCCGGTCGCCGACCTGCCGGTGCAGCTCGAGAGCCTGGCGGCAGTAGTCGCGCGCCTCGGCCAGCTGGCCGAGGCGGCCGACGGCGGCGCCGAGATCGCGGTAGGCGTGGGCCTGGCGGCCCCGGTTACCCAGCCGCCTGGCGGCGTCGACGGCGGTGCGCTGGATGGCGAGCTGATCGTGCCAGTAACCCGCCCGGTCGAAGAACAGCCACACGACCCAGGGCAGCTGCCACGCATGCGTGTCGAAGCCGCCGTCGCTGGCCTGAGCGATCGCGGCGATCAGCACCTGGCGCTCGGCCTCGAACCAGGCCAGCGTCTCGCCGGCGTAGCCGAGCAGCTCCGGGACCACCCCGGGCTGCGGCGGTTCCAGGGTGATGTGCGGGCGGACCGGGTTGAGGACCTGGCTGCCGGCCGAGGCGGTGTGCAGGTAGTGATCCAGCACCCGGTTCACGGCCTCACGCCGCTCCTCGTCACTGTCGGTGGCCCGGGCCAGGTACGCCGCATAGGCCCGGAGCAGGTCGTGGAACGCGTAGCGGCCCGGAGCGTGCTCGGCGATCAGGTGAGCGTCGGCCAGCTCGGCGACCGCGGCCGCCGCCTGCCCGCGGTCTACCCCGGCCAGGCTCGCCGCCGCCGCGACCGTCACGTCGGGCCCGGCATGCAGCCCCAGCAGCCGGAACATCCGGGCCGCGGGCGCGCTCAGCTGCTCGCACGACCAGGAGAACACCGCGCGGATGCTGGCCACCGGGTCCCCGGCGTCCAGCGCTTCCAGCCGCCCGTGGGCGTCAGCCAGCTCACGGGCCAGGTCGGCGAGCGGCAGGTACGGCCGGGCGGCCACCCGGGCGGCCACGATGCTGAGCGCCAGCGGGAGCCGGGAGCATGCCTCGGTCAGCTGCTGGGCCGCGTCCGCTTCCGCCCGGGCCCGCTCCCCCAGCCGGCTGGCCAGCAGTTCGTGGGCCTCGCCCGCGGTCAGCACGTCGAGCGGGACCAGCCGGGCGCCTTCCGTCGCGGCCAGCCCGGGTAGCCTCGCCCGGCTGGTCACCACGGCCAGGCAGGTCTGGCTGCCCGGCAGCAGCGGCCGCACCTGGGCGGCGTCACGCGCGTTGTCCAGGATGACGAGGACCTGCTTGCCGGCCAGCACGCTCCGGTACAGGGCGGACTGTGCGTCGACGCTGTCGGGGATCTGTTCCTCGGTCACCCCGAACGCGCCGAGGAACCAGCGCAGCGCATCCCCCGGGGTTACCGGCGTGCCGGACGGGTCGAACCCGCGCAGGTTCACGTAGAGCTGGCCGTCGGGGAACTCCGCCGCGCTGTGGTGGGCCCAGTGCACCGCCAGGGCCGTCTTGCCCGCCCCGGCTGTCCCCCCGATGACCAGGACCTTGGCCGCCCCGTCGGCCGAGGCCGCCTCCTGCCGCCAGGTCTGCAGCTCGGCCAGCTCGGCGGTGCGCCCCGCGAAGTGCGCCACCCCGGCCGGCAGCTGCCGGGGCACCACGGTGGCCTGGCCCGCAGGGGCGGCTCCGGCCCGGCCGGCCCGGGCCGGGCCCGCGCCCACCGCCGGGGCCGCCTGCGCCGCGACTCCCTGGCTCACCCGGCCCGGGGGGTGGTCGTGGTCGGCGGCCGGGCGGGTGATCCGGGCTCCGGCCCCCGCCCCGCGGCCTGCTGCCGCACCGTCCCCCGCTGCGCCGTCCCCCGCTGCGCCGCCGCCTGCCGTACTGCCGCTTGCCGTACCGCCGCCTGCCGTACTGCCGCTTGCCGTACCGCCGCCTGCCGTACTGCCGCTAGCCGTGCCGCCGCCTGCCGTGCCGCCGGTCCCGGGACGTCCCGGGGCTTCGCAGGCCGGCGCCCGGCCGGGGAGGGTGGCCGGGGCGCGGCCCGCGGCCTGCGTCGGCCCGCCCGGCGGGCCGCCCGCCGGCCCGGCCGCGGCCGTCCGGCCGGACTGTGCGCGCTCCGGGGCGGGCGGGGCGGACAGGAACCTGGCCAGCGTCGGGCCCGGGGCGGCCAGGCCGGGGTCGGCGTCCAGGATCCCGGCCTGGAGGTCACGCAGCTCGCGGCCGGGTTCGACACCGAGCTCGTCCACCAGCATCCGCCGGGTGCGCTGGTAGGCGGCCAGCGCCTCGGCCTGCCGGCCGCAGCGGTACAGCGCCAGCATCAGCTGGGCGTGGAATCGCTCACGCCAGGGATGATCCTGCGCGAGCTGGGTCAGCTCGCCGACCAGCTCCGCGTGCAGCCCGCGGGCCAGCCCGGCGTCCATCCGCCATTCCTGGGCCTGCATCCGCAGCGCATCCAGGCGAGGTACCTCGGCCGTGAGGAGCACGTTGGAGGGCACGTCCACGAGCGGGTTCCCGCGCCACAGGCCGATCGCCTCGCCCAGGAGCTCCCACGCACCGGGGCCGCGGCCCTGGGGCGCATCCTGGCGGATGGCTTCGCCGCCCTTGCTGCACAGCGCCGTGAAACGCAGCGCATCAACCTCGTCAGGCTCAGCCTCCAGGGCGTAGCCCGGATCCTGGGTGACGATCCGGCGGCCGGCTACCGGGCCCAGGATCTGCCTCAGGCGCTTCACGTAGTTCCGGATGGCCACCCGGGCCCCGGCCGGGGGCTCGCCGTCCCAGACGATCTCGGCCAGCTCGTCGTACGACGCGACCTGGCCCGCGCGAAGAGCCAGGGTGGCCAGGATCACCCGCTGCTTGGGGGCGGGGACAGGCACGGGCTCACCGCCGCTCCGAACCAGTAATGGTCCGAGTACGCCCACCCAGAACACTGTGCCCCGACCCCGATCCCTGGTCACGCCGCCCACCCCAGCCTGCCCGCTGCCTCAGCCCTGCCTGATGCCACGGTCCCGGCTCACACAGTCATAGCACGGGCAAGTAACGGTCCAGCTCAAACTGGGTGACCTGGTGCCGGTACTCGCGCCACTCGGCGCGCTTGTTGCGCAGGAAGAAGTCAAAGACATGCTCGCCGAGCGCCTGTGCCACCAGCTCGCTGTCCTGCATCACCGTGATCGCCTCATCCAGGCTCTGCGGCAGCGGTGAGATGCCCAGCGCCCGCCGCTCGGCCGAGGTGAGCGCCCATACGTCATCCTCCGCGCCGGGCGGCAGCTCGTAGCCGGCCTCGATGCCCTTCAGGCCGGCTTCCAGGATCACCGCGAACGCAAGGTAGGGATTACACGCCGAGTCTACCGAGCGGAACTCGACCCGGGTGGCATTTCCCTTGTGCGGCTTGTACATGGGAATCCGTACCAGGGCCGACCGGTTGTTGTGGCCCCAGCAGATGTAGGCGGGGGCCTCGCCACCGGCGCCCGCCGCGCTCTCCGCCGCCCCCCACAGCCGCTTGTACGAGTTCACCCACTGGTTGCACACGGCGGTGATCTCCGCGGCGTGCCGCAGCAGCCCGGCAATGAACATCCGGCCGAGCTTGGACAGCTGGAACTCCGCGCCCGGCTCGTAGAACACGTTCCGGTCACCCTCGAACAGCGACATGTGGGTGTGCATCCCGGAGCCCGGGTACTCGGTGAATGGCTTGGGCATGAAGGACGCGTACACGCTCTGCTGGAGCGCGACCTCCTTCATGACCAGCCGGAACGACATGATGTTGTCCGCCGTGGTCAGCGCGTCGGCGTAACGCAGGTCGATCTCCTGCTGGCCGGGCGCGCCCTCGTGGTGGCTGAACTCCACCGAGATGCCCATGCTCTCCAGCATCTGGATCGACTCGTGCCGGAAGTCATGCGCGACGCTGTGCGGGGTGTGGTCGAAGTACCCGCCGGTGTCGATCGGCTGCGGCTGGGCGCCGGGGGCGGGCTTCTCCTTCAGCAGGAAGAACTCCACCTCGGGATGGGTGTAGAAGGTGAAGCCCAGATCGGCGGCGTGGCCGAGGGCCCGCTTCAGCACGTAGCGGGGATCCGCGTAGGAGGGCGAGCCGTCGGTCATCCGGATATCGCAGAACATCCGGCCCACGCCGGAGGCCTCACCCCGCCAGGGCAGCAACTGGAAGGTGGAGGCGTCGGGCTTGGCGATCATGTCCGCCTCGTAGACGCGGGCGAACCCCTCGATCGCGGAGCCGTCGAACCCGATACCCTCGGCGAACGCACCCTCAAGCTCGGCAGGAGCCACCGCCACCGACTTCAGGTAGCCCAGGACGTCGGTGAACCACAGCCGGACAAAACGGATATCCCGTTCCTCCAGAGTGCGGAGGACGAATTCTTCCTGCCTGTCCATGACGGCCTGTCCTTGCTGGTCAGCGGCGTTCACCTGCGGAGATGGCGGGCAGCACAGCATATCGGCTGACCGAGCCTGCCCTGGCCGACAGTCTCTCGCGAGCGTGTTACCAGGACGTTACAAACTTGCGGTGAGTCTACCGCTGAACCCTGGACAAGCCGGGCTTCCACGCCGGAAGCTACCAGGCGCAGTTGGCCGCACCGGGCCGGCGGGGACGGCCACGCGGCCCGATTACAGTACAAGAGTGACCAGGCTGCGGATCGCTCTTGCCCAGGTGAACTCGACCGTCGGCGACCTGGAGGGGAACGCCGCGACGGTGGCGGAGTGGACCCGCCGCGCCGCGGACGCCGGCGCCGACCTCGTCGTGTTCCCGGAGATGATGCTGACCGGCTACCCGGTCGAGGACCTGGCGCTGCGGGACTCGTTCGTGGACGCCTCGGTCGCCACCCTGGAGGCGACGGCGCGGCAACTGGCCGCGGACGGGCTGGGCGGCATCGCCGTCGTCACCGGCTACCTGGGCCGGCGGCCCGGCGGGACGCCCCGGGTCGGCGAGCCCGTCAGCTCCGCCCAGAACGCGGCCGCGCTGCTGCACGGCGGGACAGTGGCGGTTACCACGGCCAAGCATCACCTGCCGAACTACGGGGTGTTCGACGAATACCGCTACTTCGTGCCCGGAAACCGGCTGCCGGTGGTCCGGGTCCCCGCACGCGGCGGCGCGGACGCCGTGGACGTGGCCATCGCCATCTGCGAGGACCTGTGGCAGGACGGCGGCCCGGTCGCGGTGACCAGGCAGGCGGGCGCGGGGCTGCTGGTGGTACCGAACGCGTCCCCCTATGAGCGCGGCAAGGGGCAGGCCCGGCTGGAACTGGTCGCCCGGCGGGCCCGCGAGGCCGGCGCGGCGCTGGCCTACGTGAACATGATGAGCGGCCAGGACGAGCTGGTCTTCGACGGCGATTCGATCATCGTCAACGCCGAGGGCGGCCTGATCATGCGGGGACCCCAGTTCGAGGAGACGCTGCTCGTTGCGGACCTCGACCTGCCTCCCGCGCGGCCGGTTCCGGACACCACGCCGGCTCCGGACACTCCCGCCGAGGCCAGCGACGGCACCGTGATGAGCATTCACCGGGTGGTGCTGCCCCCGCGGCCCGCGCAGGGCGGCGCGCTCCTCCCGCTCGTAGAGCCCGCCATCAGCCCACGGCTGGCCCCGCACGCCGAGGTCTACGCCGCACTGGTCACCGGCGTGCGCGACTACGTGCGCAAGAACGGCTTCCGCTCGGTCATCCTCGGCCTGTCCGGGGGCATCGACTCGGCGCTGGTCGCCACCATCGCGGCTGACGCGCTCGGACCCGACCAGGTGCATGTGGTGCTGATGCCCAGCCAGTACTCCTCCGGGCATTCGGTGAGCGACGCGGAAGACCTGGCCAAACGGCAGGGACTGCACGCCCGTACGGTCCCGATCGCACCCATGGTCGATGCGTTCCAGGCCGAGCTGAACCTGGCGGGACTGGCTGCGGAGAACCTCCAGTCCCGGATCCGCGGCGTGATCCTGATGGGACTGAGCAACGCCGAAGGGCACCTGGTTCTCACCACCGGCAACAAGAGCGAGATCGCCACCGGGTACTCCACCCTCTACGGCGACTCGGCAGGCGGATTCGGCCCGATCAAGGACGTGCTCAAGACGCTGGTCTGGGAACTGGCCCGGTGGCGGAACGGGCAGGCGGTGGAGCGCGGCGAGACCCCGCCCATCCCGGAGAACTCCATCACCAAGCCGCCGAGCGCCGAGCTGGCCCCCGGCCAGCTGGACACCGATTCGCTGCCCGACTACGCGGTCCTCGACGCACTGCTGGACGACTACGTGGAGAAGGACATGGGCGCAGCCGCGCTGATCGCGGCCGGCCATGATCCGGCCCTGGTGGACCGGGTGATCCAGCTGGTGGACAAGGCCGAGTACAAGCGGAGGCAGTACCCGCCGGGCCCGAAGATCACCCCGCGCAACTTCGGCCGTGACCGGCGCCTGCCGATCACCAGCCGCTGGCGCGAGCCCCGCCCGGACCGGCGCCCCGGCTGAGTGCGGCCGGTAGTCAGCTCAGCATGAGCACCGCGTAGCCGGCCAGCCAGTGCTCGAGCTGGTAGCCGCCGCCGAGCACGTAGGGCAGCACCGCCTTGATGTGCTGGCGGGCCGCGGCCGCCGCGGGCTCGGCGCGGGCGTCGCCGGCCGGCAGGGCGCAGGCGATCTGCCTCCAGCACCACGCCCGGGTCGCGTTCAGCCCGTGCAGCCGGCTGCCCTGCTCCTGGTCCTGATCCTGGTCCTCATCCGCCGCGGGATGACCTGCCACCGCCGGGGTGAACAAGGTCGCCGGCCGGCCCCGCTCGAGCCCGGGCAGGAACATGGCCAGCCAGTCGGCGAACTCGGCCGGTGGCAGCACCCGGGTCATCAGCTCCGCCTCGGTCAGGGCCGGCGAGACACAGTCATCGCCCGACGGCTCCCAGTCGGCCGGGTACATGCTGTCCGCGCTGAACCACGCCAGGGCCCGCGCCGCGATCGCGTCCCGCAGCGCCGGGTCACCCGCCCGCGCCCGCGCCTCAGCGAAAGGCCAGGCCAGGGACAGCCCGAAGGCGCTGCCCTGCTCAGTTCCGTAGCGCACCGGGTAGGACTGCCCGGGCAGCCAGCCCAGGAACCCGCCGGTCAGGGCCTCGGCCAGCGGGGCCATGGCCTGCGCCCACTTCCGGGCGTCCGGGTTGTCCCAGGTCTGGGTCTCGTGCACGAGGGCGAGCGCCCAGCCCCAGCCTTGCGGGCGCTCGGCCCGGGCGTCGGCGCTGCCCGCGAACTCGGCCTCGGCGGCCAGCGCCACCGGGGTGAACTGGGCGTCGAGTGCGGACCGGATCTCGGTCCCGGGTACCGCCCCGGGTACGGTGCGCAGCAGCCGGAGCAGGGTCCAGTGCATCTGGACCGAGGAGTGCCAGTCGACGCTGCCGTAGAACACCGGCGTGCGGGCCCGCGGACGGTAGGGGAAGTCGCCCGGCGCGGTCATCGTGTGCTGCATCGCAGCCGGGAACTCGTGCCTGATGTTGGCCAGCGCCGCGGCGGCGTACCCCGTCGCCTCGGTATTCAGCAGCTCGGCCGACTCCTGCGATAGGTCCACGGTCTGCAAAGCCTCCTGCGGAGAGGTCTGGCGTGCCACGAGATGGATTCCCGGGACCAGGCTCTCCTACCCCTAGAGTTCTGCGTATCCCGACACGCAGGTGAGGGCGCCACCGCCGACCCAGATCTGGCCGTCGGCCTCGCGGAAGATGTGCACCCGGCCGGACCGGCCGAGCGCCGTGCCCTGGCTCGCCACATACGGCACACTGACCCGCCCGGTGTCCAGCAGCCACTGGGCCAGCGAGGCGTTCAGGCTGCCGGTCACCGGATCCTCGATCGTCGCGTCGCCACTGCGGAAGAAGGCCCGGACCTCGATGGCCTCGGGTGAGCCGGCCTGGTAGCAGCCCACCACCCCGATGTCCATGTCCACTGCCCCCGGGCTCAGCGCGAGCACGGCCTCCGCGCTGGGCAGCAGCACAGCCACCCATCCGGGACCGTTGTCGGCCCAGGCGAGGTCGGTGATATCGGCCCGGCTGATGCCCAGAACCTCGGCGATGTGCGCGGCGACCGCCTCCTCCACCGGCCCGGAGCGGATCAGCGGCGGCGCGGCGAACGCCAGCCCCGCCGGGACCTGGCGGATCTCGATCAGGCCCGCCTCGCACTCCTGCACGAACACCTCGGGGAGGGCCGGCTTCCCGCCGGCCTCCAGCCACGCGTGGCAGGTGCCCAGGGTGGGGTGGCCCGCGAACGGCAGTTCCCGGCTGGGGGTGAAGATGCGGACCTGGTAGTCCGCCTGCTCACGGGACGGCGGCAGCACGAACGTGGTCTCGGACAGGTTGGTCCAGTTGGCGAAGCGCTGCATGTCGCCGGTGCTCAGCCCCTCGGAGTCGAGCACGACCGCGACGGGATTGCCCCCGAAGGGTGTGGCGGTGAACACGTCGACTTGGCGGAACCGGCGTTGCATACCCCCCAGTCTCCCACCGCCCGCAACCCCGTTCCCGCTCTGCTGCGTCCCGCCCCGCCTCTCGTCCCGTGCGTGCCCGCCCGTGTCCCGCGCGTGCCGCCCGCCACCCCGCCCCATGTCCCGCTCGTGCCGGCCCCCACCCCCGCGCCGGGCACCCCTCCCGGGCTCCCAGAGCATCGTGATCAACCGATTGGTGTCGTTATTGCGACACCAATCGGTTGATCACGAACGAGGGGGAGGAACCTGTGGGGCTGGTGGGGAGTGCGGGGCTGGGGGTACGGGCCGGGTGAGGGTCCGGCGGCAGTAACGGCCGGGGGCCCAGCGGAAGCACCCGGCGGAGGCCCAGCGGAAGCACCCGGCGGAGGCCCAGCGGAAGCACCCGGCGGAGGCCCAGCGGCAGTACCGGCGAAGGCTCAGCGGGGGGTGAGGCCCGCGAGGAGCTCGTCCACCACCCGCCGCGCGTAGCCGGCGGAGATTCCCTCGGGCTGGTGCTTGCCCCGGCCGATGATCGCCCCGGTCAGCATGAACAGGGCCACCTCGAGGTCGACGTCCGGCCGCAGTTCCCCGGAGGCCATCCCGCGGCGCAGTACCGAACGGATCACGTCCCGGCGCGGCTCGACCACGGTCTCGGTGTACCTCGCCATGAGCCGGGGGAACTTGGCGCCCTCGCCGAGCAGCAGGGCGAACTCCCTGGCCCGCCGGGGGTCCGCGTAGTCGGCCGCCATGGTCTCCATCAGGTCGACCAGGTCGTCGCGGACCGACTCGCCGCGCGGCTGCGGCAGCGGGTTCTTCAGCGCGGCCAGCGCGTCCAGCAGCAGGTCTTCCTTGCCAGGCCAGCGGCGGTAGATGGTGGCCTTGCCCACGCCGGCCTTGGCGGCCACCTTCTCGATGCACAGGCCCTCGACGCCGTGCTCCGCGAACACGCAGAGGGCGGCGTCGATGATCGCGCGGTCGGCCTGCTCGCTGCGCGGGCGGCCGGGCCGGCGCGGCCGGGCCGCGGGGACCAGGCCCTCCGGCCCGGCCCCCGCGCCCTGCTCAGCCACGCCCTGCCCAGCCACGCCCTGCTCAGCCACGGTCTTGGCGTGCGATGCGGCCATGGCCCTAGTTTTCCACTCCGGCCTCGACGGCCACCTCGGCCCGGGCCAGCTCGGCCCGGGCCAGCTCGGCCTGGGCCAGCTCGCGCGCTGGGCCAGCTCAGGCTGCGCCGTCTCCGCCTGGGCCAGCTTCGCCTGGGCAGCAGCGCGGCCCGGCATCCAGATCAGCACGACCAGCGCGCCGAGCAGCGTGATCACCGCGGAGATGGCCGTGGTGACATGCATCGCGTGCACGAAGGCGGCGTCACCGAACTGGTCGAGGCGCAGTCCCGCGTGACCCAGCTTGGCGGCCACGGTGTCGGTAGCGGTGATGGAGCCCGTCGCGGCGTTCCGCGCGGAGGCGGGCAGGGCGGTCAGGTGCGGGCTGAGCTGGCCACGGTAGACCTGGGCCAGGATCGACCCGAGGACGGCGACGCCAAGTGCCCCGGCGACCTGGCGGGCGGTGTTGGTCAGCGCCGAGCCGGAACCGGCCCGCTCCCTGGGCACCACGGACATGACGGCCTCGGTGGCCGGGGGCATCACGGTGCCCATGCCCGCGCCCTGGATGAAGAAGATGACGCCCAGCACCCAGATCGGCGTGCTCACGCCGAGCAGCAGGTAGCCACCCAGCGCAACCGCCACGGTGATCAGCCCGGTCGCGGCGACGGCCTTGGTGCCGTACCGCCTGACCAGCCGGGCACTGCGCGGCGCCATCAGCATCTGGCCCGCCGCGAACGGCAGGGTCAGCAGGCCCGCGTACAGCGGGCTGTAGCCGCGCACGCTCTGCAGGTAGAAGCTGAGGAAGAACAGCGCGCCCATCATGCCGAAGAAGACCAGCCCGAGCGCGCCGACCGCGGAGGACAGCCGGGGGTCGCGGAACAGCTTCACGTCCAGCGACGGGTGGCTGAGCCGGGTCTCATACCAGCCGAACAGGGCCAGTACCGCGAGTCCTGCGATGGTGATGCCGAGCACGTCCCAGTGGATCCAGGAGCCCTTCTCGCCGCCCTGGATGATGCCGTACACCACGAGCACCAGGCCGACGATGGACATCAGCACGCCCAGGTAGTCGATGCGGCCCGGGTTGGGGTTCCGCGACTCCGGCACGAGCAGCAGGATGGCCAGCACGCCGGCCGCGGTGAGCGGGACGTTGATCAGGAAGACGCTGCCCCACCAGAAGTGGGCCAGCAGCAGCCCGCCGACGATCGGGCCGATCGCCACGCCGATGCCGACGGCGGTGGCCCAGATGCCGATGGCCTTGGCGCGCTCGCGCGGGATCGAACACGTTGGAGATGATGGACAGCGTCTGCGGCATGACGGCCGCCGCGCCGAGGCCCATGGCGGCCCGCGCGAAGATCAGCTGGTCCGGGTTGCGTGAATAGGCGGTGATCAGCGAGAACACGCCGAACGCCGCCATCCCGAACATCAGCATCTTCTTGCGGCCGATCCGGTCGCCGATCACCCCGAAGGTGAACAGCAGGCCGGCGAACACCAGCGTGTAGGAGTTGATCCCCCACTCGAGCTGGCTCTGGCTGGCGCCCAGTCCGGCCGGCTTGGGCTCGGCGATGGTCTTGAGCGCGACGTTCAGCACCGTGTTATCGAGCACGATGGCGATGAGGCTGATGACCAGCACGCCGAGGATGGCCCAGCGGCGGCGGTAGATCCGGTCAGCGGCGGCATCGGCGGCCCGGCTGAGGGTGGCCGAGCCAGATGGACCCGCGGCCGACTGCCCGGCGGCGGGTCGAGTGTTGCGGTGATCCATAA
Organism: uncultured Actinomycetes bacterium; assembly: GCA_963720645.1. Taxonomy (GTDB): domain Bacteria; phylum Actinomycetota; class Actinomycetes; order Streptosporangiales; family Streptosporangiaceae; genus RYN-230. Next base: position 72,886 of record CAVRFX010000011.1, read on the forward strand.
CGTCCTTCTGGTGAGAGGGAAGGCCGTCGCGGATGGCGGCGTTACCCCGGTTGCGAACGGTCCGCCGGCGGCCCCGCCGGCAGGTGTCCCGGCGCGTCATCGCGCCGGGGAAGCTATCGATACGGAACTCGGCCGTATCGTAAAAGATTCCCGGCACCCGGAAGATTTTTCCGGGTCCATGGGCCCGGCTCGGAGGGCCCATGGACCCCGAAAAGCACACCGTGGTCACGGGGGCTATCTCCAGCGCCATCGCACGTGTCATGATCGAAAGGTCCGGGGACGCCGCCACGGCGCCACGAGACTGGAGGAACCCAGAATGAATGATTTCACTGGGAGCCAGGGCACGGCCGCTACCGAGACGCGGACCAGTGCACCAGCCCCCGCCGCCCCGCACGCAGCAGCCACCTCTGCCCGCCGCCCAGCACGGCACCGGCCAGCACGGCACCGGCCAGCACGGCACCGGCCAGCACGGGCCGGAGCGAGCCCCTCTACGGCGGCCGCGCCACCCGCCGGGTGACCGTCAGCGACCTGGCCAAGGCCAAGGCCCGGGGCGAGAAGTGGCCCATGCTCACCGCCTACGATGCGCTGACCGCGCACGTGTTCGACGAGGCCGGCATCCCGGTCCTCCTGGTCGGTGACTCCGCCGGGATGGTCGTCTTCGGTCACGAAACAACGATCCCGGTCACCCTGGACGAGCTCATCCCGCTGACCGCGGCCGTGGTGCGCGGCACCAGCCGGGCCCTCGTCGTCGCCGACCTGCCGTTCGGCTCGTACCAGGCCTCGCCCGGGGCGGCCCTCGCGGCCGGGATCAGGTTCCTCAAGGAGGCCGGCGCGCACGCGGTCAAGCTGGAGGGCGGCCGCCGGGTGGTCCATCAGGCCGAGGAGCTGGTCGCGGCCGGCATCCCGGTCATGGGGCACCTGGGTCTCACGCCCCAGTCGGTCAACGTGTTCGGTGGTTACCGGGTGCAGGGCCGGGGTGAGGACGGCCAGCAGCTGCTCCAGGACGCGAAGGCCCTGGAGACGGCGGGCGCGTTCGCGGTCGTGCTCGAGTGCGTGCCCGCGGAACTGGCGGCCCGGGTGACCGACACGGTCTCCATCCCCACCATCGGGATCGGCGCCGGCCCGGACTGTGACGCGCAGGTGCTGGTGTGGCAGGACATGGCCGGGCTCTCCCCGCGGACCCCGAAGTTCGTCAAGCGCTACGCGGACATGGCCGGCGTGCTCGGCCAGGCCGCGCAGTCGTTCGCGGACGATGTCGTCGGCGGCCGGTTCCCGGCCGAGGAGAACTCCTATCGCTGATCAGCCCGCTCGCCGGGTGAAGCCGCCGGCCTGGCCCCGAATGACCCATTCGGGCACATATATCCCTTCGGCGACTTAGACTTCTGGCGCCAGTGTGGTGCGCGGAATTCCCCGGGGGTCTGCGCGGCATCCCCGGAGGATTACTGATGAGGCGCGTACCGGCCCTGCTCCCGGTATCGGCGTTCGCCGCCGGCCTCGCCCTGGCCGTCACCGGCTGCTCCGGCGGGGGGAGCCGGTCCACCCAGGCCGAGCAGGCCATGTATGCCGCGGTCAGCAAGCCGGTCGCCGCGACCACATCGCTGCCGGCCGGGCAGAAGTGGGCCGGCGGCCCGGCCCAGGGGCTGCGGGTGGCGGTCCCGGCGGGATGGGTCACGGTGGCCCCGGATGCCCGCCGCGGTGCGCTGCACGCTGTCGGCCTCGGACGGCTCAAGCCGGCCGGTGCTGGACTCGGTCCTGCCGGGCTGGAGCAGCCCCGGGTCGGTGACCCTGGCCGACCCCGGCTCGGCGGGCGGAAATTCCAGCGACCAGGCGGTCATGTCGCTCAGCTGCGCACCCGCCGGCCTTCCCGCGGGCACCAACGCGCTGACCGGCCTGAACACGCTGGCCGAACAGGAATTCACCGCCATCAACTCCAGCAACGCCCAGCTCGGCCAGACCACCGTGGACGGCCGTACCGCGGTGCTGGTCTACAACCAGATGAGCGTGGGCCCGGCCAACGTCACCGCGCTCCAGTACGCCATCGCGGCGCCGGCCGGCCGGACCTGTTACGTCACGCTGGCCACCCAGAAGCAGGTGCCCTACATGCCGGTCTTCTCCCGGCTGCGGCCCTCGATCCAGGTCCTAGGCACCTGAGCCGGGCCGGCTGGCCGCGATCTCCGCGAACAACATCCTGATCTGCTGCTGCACCGCCGGCTTGGTCACCCCGAGCCCGGCCAGCGTGGCCGCGGTGCCGTCCTGCTCGTCCACCAGGCCGAGCAGGATGTGCTCGGTGCCGATGTAGTTGTGGCCGAGGTGCAGGGCCTGCCGCAGCGCGGCCTTCAGCGTGGCCACCGCGGCTGGTCCGAGCGGCACCCGCTCCGCGGAGCCTTCCCCTTCCGCCGCCGGCGCGGCCTCAGGCAGGCCCAGCGCCGACCGCAATCCCGTGTCGGTGACCCCCAGGCCGGTCATGGCCCGTGCGGCCAGCCCTTCCGGCTGGGTCATCAGGGCGGCCGCCAGGTGGGCACTGCCGATCCCGGCCACATCCGCGGCCCGGGCCAGGTCCTCGGCCGCGGTCAGCACGTCGCGGGCCCGCTGGGTGAACCGGGAGAAGTCGCCGAACCCCGGCTCCATCTTGACCGGGCCGCGGGGCACGAACCGCTGCTGCGCCGCCTGCTTGCTGACACCCATGCTGGCGCCGATCTGGCTCCAGGACGCGCCCGAGCGCCGGGCCTGATCCACGAAATGGCCGATCAGTGCGTCGGCCTGGTCACTGAGCTGGGCCGACACCATGACCGCGTCGGAGAGGTTGTCCAGCGGCGAGCCTGCCGGGTGCTGGACCTTGACGAAGGTGATCAGCGTGTCCAGCGAGATGGGTGAGGATGTCATGCGTCAAGGCTAGGTTGACCCAGCCCCGCTCGTCAAGGCTGGATTGACGCTGCGGGCCGCGCAGCATCTCTCTTCTCCGCAACGAAGACCACCCCGCCCCCTCACTCCCGCCGGGCGCGGGAAGCCGGGGCCAGCGCCGGGGCGCGGGTCAGATGTCGGTGATGCGCAGGCCCGCGTGGGCCTTGTAGCGGCGGTTGACCGACACGAGGTTGCAGGTCAGCGCCTCGACCTGGCTGCAGTTGCGGAGCCGGCCGGCGTAGACGCCCCGGACCCCGGGGATGCGCGCGGCGAGCGCCTGCACGAGGTCGGTGGCGCCGCGGTCGTCGCCGAGCACCATGACGTCAAGATCGACCGACTCGATCTCCGGGTCCAGCAGCACGACCGCGGACACGTGGTGGAAGGCCCCCACCACACGGCTGGCCGGCAGCACCGTGGCCGCCTGCTGCGCGGCGCTGCCCTCGGGGACCGGCAGCGGGTAGGCCCCGCGCTGGTCGAACCCGATCGGGTTGACGCAGTCGATCACGATCTTGCCGGTCAGCGGCCCGGCCAGCGAGGCCAGCAGGTCCCGGTGGCCTTCCCAGGGCACCGCGACGATCACGACGTCCGCCTCGCGTGCGGCGTCGGCGTTCGCCATCCCGCGGATCCCTCCGCCGCCCAGCTCCGCCGCGGCCGTCTGGGCGCGTTCCTCGCGCCGCGAGCCGATGATCACCGGGTTGCCGGCCGCGGCGAGCCGGTGCGCGAGACCCCGGCCCTGATCGCCGGTACCCCCCAGGACCCCCACGATCAGGTCGGCGACATCTTTGTCCAAAGTGGAAGATCCTTGCTCCGCGGCCATGTCCTGATCCTGTCAGACCCCAGACGCGCGTGGCACGATGGGCCGATGGACGCGGATCAGGTGGCTGCGCTGCGCGCCGTGCTCGCCCGGACCGGCTGGCTGGAGCGCACCACCGCGTTCGCCCGCGTACTGCGCCGTTCCCGGACCCCCGGCGGGCTGCTCGTGGTCGGGACCCCCGGGGATGAGCCGTGGCATCTCGCCGCGCACCTCGACGAGGAGAGCCGCCTGTCCGGTGCGCCCGAGCTGTGCCCCACCCTGGTCCGCTGGGCGCCCCCGCTGGACGCCCCGCCGCACCTGCGGATCGGCATGGGCCGGCTGGAACGGGCCGAGCGCGGGGAGACGGTGCTGGTCGTGGGCACTCAGGTCGCTCCGGCCCGGCTGCTCGAGCGGGTCAGCGACGCCCGCAAACGCGCCACGGTACTCGCCCTCGACCAGGGCGATCCGGAGCTGGAGCAGCTGGCCCATGAGGTGCTCACGGTCACGCCCGGGATCGCCCCGGTCTCCTTCGACGGCGCCCAGCATCTGGTCAGCTCGTCAGCCGGGGAGCCGCCCGGACTGGGCCGGCGCGGGCTGCGGGAGTGGCTCAACCGGGTGCTCGAGACCGTGAGTGGGCCCGCCCCCGGCCAGCCCGGCGCCTGACCCGCTCTCCCCCGCCCCGGCCAGCCCGGCGCCTGACCCACCCGCCGCTCGCCTCTCTCACGTCCAGCTCCTCTACCACACTGGCCCCGCAGGTCCCAGTATCTCGATTTTCCCTATTGACATTATAGGGATTGGCCTTCCACCATGGGTTCATGGTTGCAACCCACCCCTGGTCTCGAGCTGCCGTACCGGCCACCGCAGGCACCCCTGGCCGGTGTACCCGGCCCGCCGCCCTGCTCGCCGCCGAGCAGACCTAACCGTCCGGATAAGCCGGCCGCACGCGGGCCCAGCCCCCGCGGCAGGCGGCCGGCGGTACGGCTGCCGTCACGAGTGAGGTTTGTCTATGCCTGGAAACACACCCACCGGCCTGCTCCCCACCGGGCCTGGCGGGCCCGGGACGGAGGTGAGCACCGCGTCCCGCGCCGCGCTGGCCGACCCGGCCAGGGGCGACGTGCCAACCCCGGTCCGGATCACCCCGGCCCTGGTCAGCACCGAGCAGCCGGTGTCCAACGCGTTCACCACCTCGGGGCTCAATCCCGGCCACGTGGACTTCCAGAACTTCCCCTGCTCCGGCTTCAGCGACACCGCCGGGGGGGCTTGATGACGCTGACGTTCCACTGGTTCCTGCCCACCACTGGTGACGGCCGGTCGATCATGGGCCGGGGGCACAGCCTGCCTCCGGCCGGGGCGCCGGGCAGCCTGGCCGGACGGCTGGACGCCCCGCACATCCGCGGTGCGGCAGCCCAGGAACGCCCCCCGGACATCGAGTACCTGGCCCAGGTGGCCCGCTCGGCCGAGCAACTGGGCTTCGAGGCGGTACTGACCCCGACGGGGACCTGGTGCGAGGACGCATGGCTGGTCACGGCGGCGCTGACCCGGGAGACCAGCCACCTGAAGTTCCTGGTCGCGTTCCGTCCCGGGCTGACCTCCCCCACCCTGGCCGCCCAGATGGCCGCTACCTACCAGCGGCTGTCCGGCGGGCGGCTGCTGCTCAACGTCGTGACCGGAGGGCAGGCCGACGAGCAGCGACGGTTCGGTGACTACCTGTCCCACGACGAGCGGTACGCCCGGACCGCGGAGTTCCTGGCCATCGTCCGGGGCGCGTGGACCGGCGAGCCGTTCGACTTCCGTGGCCAGCACTACCAGGTGGAAGGGGCCACCGTGCTGCGCCCGCCGGACCCCCTGCCCGGGGTCTACTTCGGCGGCTCCTCCGCTGCAGCGGGCGCCGTGGCGGCCTCCTCGGCGGACGTCTACCTGACCTGGGGTGAGCCCCCGGCGCAGGTGGCCGAGAAGCTCACCTGGATCCGGGAGCTGGCCGCCGCCCAGGGCCGCACGCTGCGCTTCGGCATCCGCCTGCACGTGATCACCCGGGACACCGAGGCGGACGCCTGGACCGAGGCCAGCCGGCTGCTCGACTACATCGACCCCGCGGAGATCGCCAAGGCCCAGCAGGTCCTCGGGGCCAGCGAGTCGGTCGGGCAGGACCGGATGCGGGCTCTGCACGCCGCCTACCGGCACGGCGGCTCCGCCCAGGACCTGGAGATCTACCCGAACCTGTGGGCCGGTGTCGGCCTGGTCCGCGGCGGGGCCGGGACCGCGCTGGTCGGCAGCCACGAGAAGGTGGCCGATCTCATCGAGGAATACGCCTCCCTCGGGATCAGCGAGTTCATCCTGTCCGGCTACCCGCACCTGGAGGAGGCCTACTGGTTCGGCGAGGGCGTCCTGCCCGAGATCCGCCGGCGTGAGGCGGCCGCCAGCAACTCAGGGCGCCCCCACCTGCGGGCCAGTGCCTAGGAAAGCAGCGCATAACCATGATCACGCATCCAAGGAGGTCGTGTTGAGCTTCGTCGTACTGGTCGCCAATCCCAGACCGCAATCGAGGACCCTGCAGATCGCCCGGCTGGCCGCGGACGCGGTCAGCCGGGCGGCGGCGCTGCCCGGCGAGCACCAGGTCGTCGATCTGTCCGGGCTGGCCAGGCGGCTGCTGCTGGATGAGCCGTCGTCCGCGGTCGAAGACGCGCTGGAGCAGGTCCGCCAGGCGGACCTGCTGCTGGTGGCCAGCCCGACCTATAAGGGCACCTACACCGGGTTGCTGAAGGTCTTCCTGGACCGGCTGGACTACCAGGCCCTGTCCTCGGTGATCGCCCTGCCCCTGCTGGTCATGCGGGTGCCGAACCACGCGCTCGCAGTGGACCTGCATCTGCGGCCGCTGCTGCTGGAGCTGGGCGCGGCCACTCCCGGGCCCGGGCTGGCCTTCCTCGAGCCGGACCTGGCCGAGCCCGGCCCGGTCCTGGATGCGTGGGCCGGGCGGGTCGCCGCCGCACTCGGCCGCTGCGCCAGTCTGGCCCCGAGCGAGGTCGCCGTATGAGCGCCCTGCGGCGGCAGCTGCACGTCAACGTGATGCCTGCCGTGCTGCCCTCCGGCCTCCGGGCGTTCGCGGGCCAGGTGATCCCGACCTTCCGCCGGCGCGGGCTGTTCCGCGCCGGATACACCGGCCAGACGCTGCGGGAGCACAACGGGCTGCCCCGGCCGGCCAGCCAGTTCACCGCGACCCGGCGCAGCGGCGTGCCGGAACCAGTCGCCTGACCACGGGTCCTGCGGGCCGCACCGGCCCGCGGGACCACCGAACCCCCGCTGCCGCATCGTCATGGCAACGGCAGCTAGCCGAAGGCAGGTCCTGTGACCCCTCCCCCACCCGCCGCCCTCCGCACCCCGTCCGTCCCCACCGTGCCGGGCTCGGCTGGCACCCGCTCACTGCCCACCGTCGACGCCCAGGTCTTCCGCCAGGCCCTCGCCCGCCATCCCGCGGGCGTGGCCATCGTGACCCTGAGCGGCCCGGCCGGACTGACCGTGACGTCGTTCAGCTCGGCCAGCCTGGACCCGCCGCTGGTGTCCTTCTATATCGGGCACGGATCCTCCAACTGGCCCGCGGTCCGCACGGCGGAGCACTTCGCGGTGAACCTGATGGATCACGGCCAGGAAGCGGTGGCGGCGCTCTTCGCCCGGAAGGGGGCGGACCGGTTCGGGCCGCAGACCCGGTGGTGCGCGGGCCCGGGAGACCTCCCCCTGCTCGCCGGGGCGACCACGCACCTGGTCTGCGCCACGCACGCGATGCTCACCGTGGGCGACCACGAGCTCGTGGTGGGCCAGGTCGAGCACGCCATCATCGGCTCCGGCGAGCCGCCGCTGCTGCACCATCAGGGCCGGTTCACCCGCCCGGACCCGGGGACCAGCGATGACCACTAGCACGCACAGCCTGCCGGAGTCCGGCCTGGTGGCCCCGCGCGGGCCGGTCATCGCGATCATCGGCGGCGGCGCCAGCGGCACGCTGGCCGCCATCCACCTGCTCCGCGCGGCCGCGGCCAGGCAGTACCCGCTGCGTATCGCGCTGATCGACCGGCTGGGCCGGCACGGGCTGGGTGAGGCCTACTCGACGACCAGCCCGGCCCACTTCCTGAATGCGCTCACCGGCCGGATGAGCGGCGTGGCCGGGGACCCGGACCACCTGCTGCGCTGGGCTGGCGAGGCCGGGCTCGGCGACCTTGAGTTCCTGCCCCGGCAGGCTTTCGGCCGCTACCTCCAGGAGACGCTGGCGGAGGCGCAGCGCGGGGCCGCTCCGCTGTCCCGGCTCAGCCTGATCACGTCGGAGGTCCTGGGCATCCGGCCCGGCGCGGCCGGCCACCCGATGCGCGTGCTGCTGGCCGACGGCGCCACGCTGGAGGCCGACCAGGCCATCCTGGCCACCGGCAACCTGCCGCCGTCGCCGCCGGTCCCGTTCCCGGACAGCCCCTGGTGCATCCCGAACCCGTGGGCTCCCGGGGCGCTGGACGCGGTCCAGGACGGCCGTCCCGTCATCATCCTGGGGACGGGGCTGACCATGCTGGACGTGGCGACGGCGGTGACCGGCGATCCGCGGACCACGGTCCGGGCCGTGTCACGGCACGGGATGCTCCCCCAGGTCCACCGGGGCCGGAGCGCCCCGTCCGACTCCATCTGGCTGCCCGCCCTGTCCGACGCGGGCGACGCGGTCCGGCTGCCGGAACTCATCTGGCAGATCCGGGCGGCCATGGCCAGCCGGCCCAACCACTGGCAGGACGTAGTTGACGCGGTACGGCCGCATGTGCCGAGCCTGTGGCGGCGGCTGCCGGACCGGGACAAGCGGCTGTTCGTCCGGCACGTGGCCCGCTACTGGGAGGTGCACCGGCACCGGATGCCGCCCGCGACCGCACGGCGGATCACCGAGCTGCGCTGTACCGGGCGGCTGTCGGTACTGCGCGGCCGGGTCACCGGGATCACCGAGGTCCCCGCCGTCCAGGCCGGCCTGCCCGGCGCGGGGCCGCCCGCCCCAGGTCCGGCCGTCCTAGGTCCGGCCCTGGGGCCGCCCGGCACGGTCCGTGCACCGGAGCGGCTGCGCATCCGGGTGGAGCAGGACTCGTCCGTCACTGACCTGGCCGCGGGCTGGCTGATCAACGCGACCGGCCCGGACACCGACCTCACGCGCACCACGGACCCGCTGCTGCGGGACCTGCTGGACCGGGGGCTGGCCCGGCCGGACCCGATCCGGCTCGGCCTGGACGCCACCCCGGACGGCGCGGTGCTCGACGCCGCTGGCGTACCCAGCACCACCCTGTTCACGCTGGGGCCGCCGCTGCGCGGGATCCGCTACGAGACGACCGCGATCCCGGAGATCCGGGACCAGGCGGCGGCCCTGGCCGGGCTGCTGACCGCGGCGCGCCCGGCCCGCCAGCATCCGGGCAGCGCCGCCTGAATCAGTCGGCGGCCTGCCCGGCGGCCTTTAGAGTGACGGCATGACGATGCCGGCGGCCCATGCTGATCAGACCAGTGCAGTCCAGACCCAGGCCGAACGGGCGCGCGTCTTCCGCGCTCTCCACGAGGGCCCCGGCCCGCTGCTGCTGCCCAACCCCTGGGATGCCGGCTCGGCCCGGCTGCTTGCCTCGCTGGGTTTCGCTGCGCTGGCCACCACCAGCGGCGGTTTCGCTGCCACGCTGGGCCGCCTGGACGGGGCGGTCACCCGGGACGAGGCGCTCGGCCACGCGGCGGCGATCGCCGCGGCGACCAGCCTTCCGGTCTCAGCCGACCTGGAGAACGCGTTCGCCGACGAGCCGGCCGGGGTCGCCGAGACCATCGGTCTCGCCGCCGCGGCCGGGCTGGCCGGCTGCTCGGTGGAGGACTTCACCCGCCGCCCCGACGAGCCCATCTACGACCTGGGACTGGCCCGCGAGCGGGTGGCGGCGGCCGCGGCCGCCGCCCAGGCGGCCCCCGGGCCGCTGGTGCTGACCGCCCGGGCCGAGAACTACCTGCACGGCCGGCCGGACCTGGCTGACACCATCCGCCGCCTGCAGGCCTACCAGGAAGCGGGCGCCGACGTCCTGTACGCACCCGGGCTGAGCAGCCTGGCCGACATCGCCGCGGTGGTCAGCTCGGTGGACCGGCCGGTGAACGTGCTCACCTGGCCGCAGGCCCCGGCCGTGCCAGAGCTGGCGGCGGCCGGCGTGCGGCGCATCTCGGTCGGGTCGGCGTTCTCCAACGCCGCGCTCGGCGCCCTGGTGTGCGCGGCCCGTGAGCTGATCGAGCAGGGCACCTACGGCTTCCTCGACCAGGCCGCGATCGGCCGCGCGCAGACCATCGCGGCCTTTGGCCCCTGACCGGGACCCCGGGGATCAGCCGTCGAGGCTGAGGACCATGGTGGGCCGCTCGATAACGTGGTCCTCGCGCAGCGGGCGGACGGCCGTGCCGATGGCGAAGAACTCCGTGGTGTGCGAGCCCCAGGTGTGGCTGTGCTGGCGCAGCTGCACCCCGACGATGCCCTCCGCGTGGAGTTCTTCCGCTTCGGCCTGCATCCGGCTCATGGCCAGCTCACGCGCGTCGTAGAGGGCCTGGGTGAACTGCTCGAGCTCGACGTTCCGGCCGATGTTGCTGATCTTCCCGCCGATCCGCTGGTGCGCGATGTGGTAGACACACGAGCCCATCACCATGCCGAGCGGCGCGTAGCCGGCCCGGATCAGGGTCCAGAAGTCCTGGCCGGACAGGTCCGAGGTGAAGGGCTGCCGCTTGTTGTTCCGCCAGTCCGAGACCCCGCCGCCGCCCGCGCCCGGCTCGGCCTTGACCGCGGTGCCGACCGCGATGAACTCGGCGATGTCGTTCCCGAACTCCTTCATCTCCACGTCCAGCCGGACCCCGACGATGCCGTCTGCGCCCAGCGCATCCGCCTCCGCCTCCATCCGGGTCATGGCCAGCTCCCGGGCGTGGTACATGGCCTGGGAGAGCACGTCGAGTTCCTGGTTCTTGCCCCAGCGGCCGACCTGCAGCCCCACGTGGTAGATCGAGCTGCCCAGCACCAGGCCCAGCGGGCGGAACCCTGCCTCGCGGACGAGCAGGAACTCGTTGACTGACAGGTCTGAGGTGAAGATGCCACCGGGGCGTCCCGGGCGGAGCTCGGCCAGGCGGCGCAGGGCATCCTGCGGGACCCCCTCGGCCCTCAGTTCGGTGCTCTGCTTATCGCTCAGCTCGGCGCTCTGCCGGTCGGTCATCGCTTCCCCTCACCCTGCTCGTACTGCCAGTCCAGCCGAAAACTGCCCGTCAGGGTCCCAGCCGTACCCTGGCCGCCTGGCGGCGCTGCGGGTCGAGCGACAGGATCGCCAGCGGTGGTGGCGGCTTGGCCACCGAGGCGAAGCGGACCATGGCGGTCCCCACGATCGTCGCCTCCACGATGTGATCTTTGCCGTGCTCCTGGATCGGGCACTCGCGCTCGTGAACGCGCATGTCCATCCGCCGGACCACGACTCCTTCCCCGCCGAGCCGGCGCACGTCCTTCTCCAGCTGCTGCCGGGCGTCGTGCCGGGTATCGTTCACCAGCTCGGTGTAGCCGACCACCTCGGCGTTGCCCGCGCCCCAGCGGGTCTGGCCCACGGTCAGCCAGTCGTCGTGCCTCGCACCCACCGAGATGCCCAGGGCCAGCCCGGCCGGCACCCAGCCCGACGAGATCACCTTGGCGAAGTCCTGCCCGGACAGGTCCGAGCTGAACGGCCTGGCCAGCGGTGGGGATCCCGGCGAGCGGACCGCGGTGCCGATCGCCTTGAACTCCAGGCCGCCGGCCGGGAAGGACCCGATGTTCAGCGACACCCCGACGATGCCGTGCCCGCCCAGCTCGGCGCACTCGGTGACCATCCGGTTGATGGCCAGGTGCCGCGCGTCGTACATGGCCTGGGTGAGCGGGCCGAACGAGCCGTAGCCACCCCGCCCGGACACCTGGGTCACGCTGCGGTAGGCCTGCGCGTACGAGCCGAATCCGGACCACGCTCCCGGGCAGTTGTAACCGCCCGAGAAGCCGATGTTGTAGACGGCCGCCCCGAGCACCTGGCCGACGGGCTCGAAGCCGACCGCACGGATCGCCGCGAACTCGTCGGTGCTGAGCGCCGATCCCCAGGTCCCGCTGGTACGGATCTCGGCCATCCGGGCCTGGGCAGCCGTGGGAAGATCGCCACCCGCCCGGTCATCCGCCACCGCGCGCCCCTTCCGGCATCGTCGCAGACCCCACGATACCTGCCGGGGACGTGATCACCGCTGCCCGCGACGGTCAATCCTCGTCAGCCTGATCCCACTCCTCGTTGCGGCGCCGGACCGTGTCCAGCGCGTGGGCCGCTTCCTCCTGGGTGGCGAACGGGCCCAGCCGCTCCTTGTTCGGGCAGCCCGCGCCGTGCTCCACGGTCCGGTGCGTCAGGCAGTACCACCAGCTCTGGTCTTCGTCCATGCGCACTAGACTCCCAGACCATGGCGACCTTGCTCCATCCCGGCCGGATTTCACCGCAACGGCAGGTCCCGGCCAGCATCCCGCGGCCGGAGTACGTCGGCCGCAAGTACCCGCGGACCGGCGAGCCGGACGTCAAGGACCCGGAGACGATCGAGCGGATGCGCGTGGCCGGACGGCTGGCCGCCCAGGCACTCGAGGAGGTCGGCCGGCACGTCGTGCCCGGGGTGACCACGGACGAGCTGGACCGGGTCGGGCACGAGTTCCTCGTCGATCACGGCGCCTATCCGAGCACCCTGGGCTACCGGGGCTACCCCAAGTCGCTGTGCACCTCGCTCAACGAGGTCATCTGCCACGGCATCCCGGACGACACGGTGATCGCGGACGGCGACATCGTGAACGTGGACATCACCGCCTATCTCAACGGCGTGCACGGCGACACCAACGCGACGTTCCTGGCCGGCGAGGTGGACGAGGAATCGCGGCTGCTGGTGGAGCGCACCTACGAGGCCATGATGCGGGGCATCCGGGCCGTCGCCCCGGGGCGCCCGCTCAACGCCGTCGGCCGGGTGATCGAGTCGTACGCCCGCCGGTTCGGTTACGGCGTGGTCCGCGACTTCACCGGCCACGGCATCGGCACCACATTCCACTCCGGCCTGATCGTGCCGCACTTCGATGACCCCGCGGTCAACGTGGTGATGGAGGAGGGCATGACGTTCACCATCGAGCCCATGCTGACCCTCGGCACGGTCGCTTATGACGTCTGGGACGACGGCTGGACCGCCGTCACCAAGGACCACCGGCGCACCGCGCAGTTCGAGCACACGCTGCTGGTCACCGGGAACGGCTACGAGATCCTGACCCTGCCCTAACCAGCCGGACGCTGGCCAGCCGGTCCCTGGCCCGCCAGCCCCCGGCCTGCCGGCTCCCCGCCTGCCGGGCCCGGGCCTGCCTGCCCGCGGCGGCCCCGCAGGCGCCGCGCGGTGAGCACGGCGAAGACGGCCAGCGCAGCCAGGAAGCCGGCCGCTCCTGCAGCCCCGATCCCGCCGAGCGTGGCGATCCGGGCCTCATCCCGGTGGGTGACCTGGATCGGCCCGGGCGCCGTCCGGCCGAAGTGCCGCCTGGCGGCCAGCCCGGCCGCGGGCCGGCGGGCCGCCAGGTGGCCCGCGGCCCGCAGCGCCGCGGCCGCGTTGACCTCACCGAATCCGGTGGCGGTGCTGTACCCGCCTGCCGGGCGGCGGGCCGCCGAGCTGATCATCGCCTGTTCGACCTGGGCCGCGGAGAGCCGCGGGTACGCGGACCGGATCAGGGCCGCGACGCCCGTCACGAAGGCCGATGCCGGGCTGGTCCCGCTGGCCTGCAGGTAGGTGCCTCCCGGCCCGGCCCCGATCACGTTGACCCCGGGCGCGGAGAGCACCACGGACGAATTGCGGTCAGAGAACGGGGCCCGCACCCCGGAGTCGTTCACCGCCGCCACCGACACCACCCCGGTGAACGCCGCCGGGTACGAATAGGGGGTGTACGCCGGGCCGGGGGCGCCGCTGTTGCCGGCCGACGCCACGACCAGGACACCACGGGACACGGCGTAGGCCAGGGCCGCCTGCATGGCCTGGCTGGGCTCGGCTGAGCCCAGGGACATGTTGATGACACCGGCCCCGTGGCTGGCCGCGTACCGGATGCCCCGGCCGATAGCGTCCGCGAACCGGGCGTTGGTGTTATAGGGGCCTATCCCCGGTTCCTGGTCGTCCAGGATGACCCGGACGGAGAGTACCCGCGCGTCGGGGGCGACACCGATGATCCCGCCGCCCCTCTCCGGACCGCTGCCGTGCCCGGCGATCAGCGAGGCGATGAACGTCCCGTGCAGATGTGGCGGCTGGTAGCCGGGCGGATCGGCGCCCATGGTGTAGTCCGGCCCGGCGCGGACCGACCCGGACAGGTCGGCCGCGGCCGCGTCCACGCCGGTGTCCAGGACGCCGACGGTCACCCCCTGGCCCCGGCTCAGCCGCCAGGCGGATGGGGCGTCGATGGCCCTGAGCTGCGCCTGCTCGGCCACGCGGACCTGCGCTCCCGGCCCGGGCTGCGCCGCGTGAGCCACGGCGGCGGCGGGGGCGGCGGGGGCGGCGGGGGCGGCGGGGGCGGCGGCCCGGACCGCGGCGGAGCTGTGCCCGCCGAGCCACGGCAGCCAGGCCAGGGCCGCGGCCGCCAGCGTGGCCCGCACCCGGACCGGCCTGGTCAGCACGACCACTGCCTGCGGGCACAGTTGACCACGGCAGGCCGGTTCAGCGGGGCCAGGATCTCGTGGGCCAGCTGCCCGGCGGCGCTGAACGCCGAGGCGTCGAACTCGCCGGTGGCGGCGGCCGGACGGCCGTCGGCGTAGCCCGCGACGGTGAGCATGACGAACGGGCCGTCCTGGTCGGCGGTCGCCGTCTGGCGGGCCGCGCCGGTGAACCGCGCGCTTACGGTGCCGGGCAGCGCCAGGGCGCGGAGGGCGGCGACCGGGGGCCGGGCCGACGGGAGCCGGCGGGCGAACGCGGCCGCCTGGGCCCGGTCGGGGAACGCGAGGACGCCCGTGGTGTAGACGACGCCGTCCAGTCCGTCCACGTAGCTGGCCCGGATTCCCGCCCGGCAGCCGTCCTGGTGCGCCGGGCGGGCCAGGGCGGCGTCCAGCGCGGCGGCGCACCGGTAGTCCGGCGAGATGCCGACCCGGTGCGCGGTCTCGCGGCCGCGCAATGCGGTCGTGTACCTCAGGTCGGCCGGGAAGATCCGCCCAGCGGGCCAGGACCGCCATCGCCGGGCCACCGCGGCCGCGGCGGCCGCGGCCCGTTCCGCCGGGGTCGGCGGGCGCGTCTGCCCGGCGATGGCCGCGCGGCCCGCCAGCACCGCGACCGCCAGGCAGCAGGCCCCCGCCACCGCCGTCAGGACCAGGAGTATGCGGCGGCGTCCCGTACGTCCAGGAGAGACCGGGGCGGGGGGAAACCCAGGCCCCCCGGTCCCAGGCGCGTCCGGAACCGGCCCGGGCCAGGGGGCGTCCGGAACCGGCCCGGACGCGGAGGCGCTCAGAACGGGCCCGGGCCCGGGGGTGTCCGGAACCGGTCCGGAGGCGACGGATGACTCGGGCGAGGGCTGCGGGACCATCGGTTCCCCGCAGCCGGCTGGCTCCCGGGCCGGCTCTGGGACGGCGGGAAGCTCCGGGGATGGTGAGGCCGCCGGCGTCTCAGGTACTGGCGGCGCGGCCGGGGCTAAAGCCGGCGCCGGGGGCGACAGGGGGCCGTCAGGCCGCGCCCTCCCGGGACCCGGTTCGCTCACCCGCCAAGACTACCTCCGGCTCCCGCCGGGCCAGGGCCGCAACCGCTGGCGCAGCCGGCCCAGTGGGCGCACCAGCCTGCGCAGACACCGCGGCCGCACTGCCCCGCAAGGGCGCCGCAGGTGCACTGGCCGGTAGCTGCGCCACAGCCGCGCTGGCCGGCCCGGGCTCCGCAGCCGGACCGGGCGCCTCGAGCCGCCAGCCTGGCAGCCATTCCAGCCACCGCGGGAAGTACCAGCTGCGCTCGCCCAGCAGGGCCAGCGCGGCCGGCACCAGGATGCCGCGCACGATCGTCGCGTCGATCAGCACCGCGGAGGCCAGGCCGACCCCGATCATCTTCAGCTCGATGAGGGAGAGGGTCGCGAAGATCGAGAAGACCGCGACCATGATCACCGCCGCGCTGGTCACGACGCCGGAACACGCGGCCACGCCGCCGACCACGGCTTCCTCGTGAGTTCGGCCGCGGGACCGCAGCTCGCGGATGCGGCTCAGGATGAACACGTGGTAGTCCATGCTCAGCCCGAACAGGAACACGAACATGAACAGCGGTACCCACGGGATGATCCCGCCGAACGAGGTGAAGCCGAGCGGCCCCTGCAGGTGCCCGTCCTGGAAGATGAGCGTGATCAGGCCGTACGCCGCGCCCACCGACAGCAGGTTCAGCCCGATCGAGATCAGCGGGATGGCCAGTGAGCGGAACGCCACCATGAGCAGGAGCAGCGCGAGGCCCGCCACCACAGCGAACACGATCGGCGTTCGGGACCGCAGCGCCGCGTCGAAGTCATAGCCGCTGGCCGTGTTCCCGGTGACGGCGTAGCTGGCTCCCGGCACCTTCCCGACCGTGGCGGGCAGGATCTGATCGCGCAGGTCGAGCAGGGCGTGGCGGGACACCGAATCGGTGCCATCGCCGGCCAGCGGGACGGAGATCACCAGCCCGCGGCCCTGGCCGACGACCTCGGCCGTGACCGGGCGGTGGATGACCCCGTGGGCTGACGCCCTGGCCTGGAGCGCGGTCACGGCGGCCCGCATCCGCGGGCCGGACACGTCGCCGCCCATCACGACGACCTGAGCCGGGGCGGGCCGCCCGGGGAAGGCGCGCTGGACCTGGTCGAGAGTCTGAACCACGGGGAGCTTGGCCGGCAGGTCGATGGCCGGCGTGCCGGTGCGCATGCCGAGCGCGGGCGCGGCCACCGCGAGCAGGGCCAGCGCAGCCGTCCCGCCCCACAACAGCGGCCGGCGCACCACCCGGCGGACCAGCGCGGCCCACAGCCGGGACGGCCGGGCCTGGGTCCGGTGCCGGCCCAGGAACGGGATCCGGCCGCGGTCAGCCCACGGCCCCAGCAGGGACAGCAGGGCGGGCAGGAACGTGAGCGAGCCGATGACGGCCACGCCGACGACCATGATGGTGCCGACCGCGATCCCGGTGAACAGGTCGATCCCGGTCAGCAAGAGCCCGGCCAGCGAGACCATCACGGTCAGCCCGGAGACCAGGATGGCCCGGCCGGAGGTGTGCGCCGCCGTGGCCAGGGCGGCCGGGAACGACGCGCCCGCGGCCCGTTCTTCCCGTTCCCGCCGCAGGTAGAACAGGGAGTAGTCGACACCGACCGCCATCCCGATGATCAGCACCACCTCGGAGGTGCTCGAGCCGATGGGCAGCCAGCGGCTGGGTACCGCGAGCAGCGAGACCGCGACCATGACCGCGCTGCCGGCCAGCAGCACCGGGATGCCCGCCGCGATCAGCGCGCCGAACACCGCGAGCAGCAGGATCAGCGTGATCGGCACCGAGGTGAGCTCGGCCTTGTGGAAGTCCTTGCCCATCATCGCGTTGGCGGCCCGGTCGGTACTGGCGTCACCCGCCTCGGAGACGATCAGGCCCGGATGGGCGGCCTGAACCCGCGCCACCGCGGCCAGGTCCCGGCTGACCGTGGTGTCCGCGCGGGCGTGCGGGCCGCCGACGTTGAACGTGACCAGCGCCGTGCGCCCGTCCGCCGAGACCAGGGACTGGCCGCCGGGACTCAGCGGAGACCGGATGTCCCGGGCCGCCTGGGGCAGCCCCTGGAGCGCCCCGGCCACGTCGGCGACGGCCCGGCGCAGCTGCGGGCTGTGCGCGTAGCTGTCCCCCGGCGAGCTGCCGCGGGCCTGGATGAGGACGGTTTCCTGGGGCGGGCTGACCACGTTGAGCTGGTGCAGCATCTGCTCGGCCCGCCCGGCCTGCCCGGGGTCGTACTGCTGCTGGCTCTGCGTGCCGAGCAGTTGCCCGGCGAGCAGCGCGGTCCCGGCCAGCAGCAGCCAGCCCACGATCACCGCGATCCGGTGCCGCGCGCTCCAGCAGGCGATGCGCTCAACCATCGGCGCCCGGGGCCGGCGCGGACGGGGCGCCGATGAGCCCCCGGGGTCCTGCGATACCGCGCGACGCACCTCCGGCAACGGCGTCCGGGCGTCTGGCAGGGCAGGGCTGAGCGTGTCGCGCATGGGGCCTCGCGGGGGATCAGGGACGGCTGAGTTGCGCGGCAGGCTTCACTGACGCGCGTGTCATGGATCCTGACCAGCATGCCAGACTTTTGTGACACTGACGTCAGTGTCCAGGGATTTTGCGCAACGTCACAGCAAACGTTCAGGGGATCACCAGGATCCAGGGGGTGCCGCCGTCCACGTTTCACGTAACTAGTGCACCGAAACGGGCAAATCACCCCGCCAAACTGCACCAGATACGTGAAACGTCGCCCCGGTCATGATCAATGTGACGGGTGGTGCTGCTGGGGCGCTAGGACCGGGGCGCTGGAATCGAGGCACCGGGACCGGGGCACTGGAATCGAGGCACCGGGACCGGGGCGCTGGAATCGAGGCACCGGACCGGGGGCAGGCACCGGCGTGCCTGCCCCCGGGCCCCCGATCCGGGCCCTCGCCCCCGCCCCGAACCGCCCGCCGGCTCCCGGCCCCGACTCCCGGCGGCCCCGGCCCGGCGCCCGGCCGCCGGCCGCGGCCCTGAAACGGTGCCCCGGCGTCCTGGGCGCGGCTTAGCCGGCGGGCCGCTGTGGTGCTTGCGGGGTCTCCCACGCCCCCGCGGCGACCAGCACGTCCCCGTGATCCCGGGCGGCGGCAGCGGCCGGCGCTCCCCGCCCGGCAGCCAGCCCAGCCACCGCGGCAGGTACCAGCTGCGCTCGCCGAGCAGGGCCAGGCAAGCGGGCAGCAGGACGCCGCGCACCACGGTGGCGTCGATCAGCACCGCGACGGCGAGGCCCACGCCGAGCATCTTGAGCTGGATCAGGGACAGTGTCGCGAAGATCGAGAACACCGCGACCATGATGACCGCGGCGCTGGTCACCACCCCCGCGCTGCTGGCCACGCCGCCGACGACCGCGTCCGCCGTGCGGGCGCCGGCCGCGCGCAGCTCGCGGATCCGGCTGAGGATGAACACGTGGTAGTCCATGCTCAACCCGAACAGGAACACGAAGATGAACAGCGGGATCCAGGGCACGATCGCGCCGTACCCGGTGAACCCGAGCGGCCCCTGCAGCCGCCCGTCCTGGAAGATGAGCGTGATCACCCCGTACGCCGCGCCCACCGACAGCAGGTTCAGCGAGATCGAGACCAGCGGGATCGCCACCGAGCGGAACGCCACCAGCAGCAGGG
Organism: uncultured Actinomycetes bacterium; assembly: GCA_963720645.1. Lineage (GTDB taxonomy): Bacteria > Actinomycetota > Actinomycetes > Streptosporangiales > Streptosporangiaceae > RYN-230. The sequence goes on from CAVRFX010000011.1 coordinate 91,948, forward strand.
CGAACGCCAGCACGGCCACGACGGCCAGCACCAGCGGCGTCCGGCTGCGCAGCACCGCGATGTCGTCGTAGTTCCCGGCCGTGTTCCCCGTCACCGCGTAGCTGACCCCCCGCACCTGGCCCAGCGTCTGCGGCAGCACGCGCTCGCGCAGGGCGAGCAGGGCATGATCCGCAACGGATCCGTTCCCGGTACCCGCCAGCGGCACGCTGACGAGCAGGGCGCGGCCGTGAGCCACCGGGACGGCGGTGACCGGTGCCCGGACCGGCCCGCGGGCCGAGGCCCGGTCGCGCAGCGCGGCCAGCGCCGCGGCCATCTGGTGGGAGCCCAGGTCGTGGCCGGTCACGACGACCTCCGCGGGAGCGGGACGGCCGGGGAACGCCCGGTCGATCCGGTCCAGGGCCGCCACCACCGGGATCCGGGCGGAGAACCCGCCGTCCGGCGGGTTTCCCAGCCGCAGGCCCAGGCCGGGGGCCGCGAGCGCGATCATGGCCAGCGCCGCCAGCGCGCCCCACGCGGCTGGGTGGGCCACCACGCGGCGGACGAGCGCGGCCCACAGCCGGGACGGGCGGGCCGCGGTGCGCCGCCGGCCCAGGAACGGGATCCGGCCCCGGTCGGCCCATCCGCCGAGCCAGGACAGCAGCGCGGGCAGCACGGTGAGCGAGCCGGCCACGGCCACGCCGACCACGGCGATGGTGCCGATCGCGACGCCGGTGAACACCGCGTATCCGGTGAGGAACAGGCCGGCCAGCGCGATCATGACGGTCAGCCCGGAGACCACGATGGCCCGTCCCGACGTGGCCGCGGCGCGGCGAAGGGCCTCCGCGGTACCCGCTCCCCTGGCCCGTTCCTCACGCTCGCGGCGCAGGTAGAACAGGGAGTAGTCGATGCCGACCGCCATCCCGATGATCAGCACCACCTCCGAGGTGCTGGAGCCGACCGGCAGCCACTGGCCGGGGATGGCGAGCAGCGAGATCGCGGTCATCACCGCGGTCGCGGCCAGCAGCAGCGGGATGCCGGCCGCGATCAGCGCCCCGAACACGCCGATCAGCAGGATCAGCGTGACTGGCACCGACGTCACCTCGGCCTGGCGGAAGTCCCGGCTGATCAGGGCGTTCGCGGCCCGGTCGGTGCTCGCGTCCCCGGCCTCCTCGATCCGCAGCCCGGGATGCCGGGCCGCGATCCGGGCCACCGCGCGCAGGGCAGGAGCCACGGCCTGGTCTTCGTTGCTGGCTTGTCCGGGGACGTGAAAGGTGACCAGGACGCTCCGGCCATCCCCGGCCACGAGCCCAGCGTGGCCGGGACCGAGGGGCGAGATGATGTCCCGCGCGGAGTGCGGGAGGGCAGACAGCGCGGTGACCACCTGCCGGGCGGCCTGGCGCATCTGCGGGTCTGAGCCCAGGCGCCCGGGTCCCCGCGCCTGGATGAGCACGTTCTCCTGCGGCGGGGAGACCACCCCGAGCCGCTGCAGGGTCTGCTCGGCCTGGCCGGACTGGCCGGCGTCGTAGGAGGGCAGGTTCTTCGCGGGCAGCATCTGCCCGAAGACGAAGACCGCGGCGACCAGGGCGAGCCAGCCGAGCACGGCGGTCTTGCGGTGCCGGGCGCTCCACCCGGCGACGCGCTCGACGATCGGTGCCCGCGGCCGGGGCTCACGGCGGTGGCGGTCCTCGCGGTCGGACCCGGTTTCCGGCAATACTGAACTAGACGGCTGGCGCATCATGGCCTTCTCTCGAGGACGGTGCGTGAGTCTGTCGTGAGCCCCCGCCTGCGAGCTGATCCCTCGCGGGCGGGGGCGTGGTCGTTACCTGGCGGGATGCAGCGGGCCCAGCGGGCCTGGATGGGTGAGCACCTCCTTCGCCGGGGCCAGCGGGTCGGCGGGAGCACCCAGCACCGCGCACGCGATCCGGGCGTGCGCCCGGGCAGTCAGCACGAGCACGTAGGTGAAGAGCAGGAACGCGGCCAGGAAGCAGGCGGCGGCCAGCCAGGCCTTCGGTGCCGTGTCCACGAAGAGTCCCCAGGAGCCGCGCCCGTGCGGCCCGTTCGGGAAGTAGCCAAGCTGCAGCCCGTGCGCGGACTGGCCGTTGTTGAAGGTCTCCGGAACCGCCCAGTACCAGGCCGGCACGGTCACGCCCGCCAGGAACACGAGCCAGATGCTGAGCACGGTCGTGTCCAGGATGAACAGCACCGGCCACAGCCCGATCAGGTAGGCGACGTCACGCCAGGTGGCCGAGTCCCGCCATCGGGTCCCGACCTGCGCCATGATGCCCGGCCGGGTCACCGGGCGGTAGCCGCTCCTGACCGGCCCGGCCAGCACCTGACGCAGCCGGGCGCGCTCGGCGCTGGCGCAGCCGCGCAGCACTCCGGACGCCGCGACCAGCAGCGGGATCCCGGCCAGCGTGATCATGAAGACGGCGGCGGTCACCGTCGCGGTGAAGGCAATCGCGAACAGCAGCCAGCCTGCGACGAAGACGTACGCGGCCAGGAAGGCGGCGGCACGCCAGGGGCCGCCGGACACGGCCAGCCGCAGCGGGTTGCGATAGAGCCTCAGCCGGGAAAGGGCCGCCCGGCCGGCCGGGCCCCCGTGCGGGGCGGGCAGGCGGCTGCCGTGGGTGCTCATCCCACGTCCCGCATCAACTGCTCGACCGCCTGGACGTGCTCAGCCAGCTTGGCCAGCTCAGTCCGCAGCTCCTGCTGGTTGGCCACGGCCTCCTCGGCCAGCTTGCGGTACTCGGCCATCGCCACCGCGTCGGCACGGTGCGCCTGCAGCCGGAAGTAGGCCCAGACGATGATGGCGGCCGCCGCGCAGATGCAGAACGGGATGCCCAGGCCGAGGAGGATCCCTGCTTCCGCGCTGCTGCTCAGCGCGGCCACATGCATCGCGGTCATCTCAGATGTCCTTCCGGGTCAGTCTCTTGGGTGTCCACGTCGTCCCCTTCCGCGCCGCTGCCGTCACGCAGGGCCGAGATGATCGTTTCCGCGTTGAGGTGCAGGTCGAAGGGGGCCAGCTCGAAGTACTTCATGGCCTTGCCGTCCTCCGAGAGCTCCAGCTGGCCGGCCACCAGGCCCGCCTTCTCCAGCTTGTCCAGGTGCATGTAGAGCAGGGGCCGGGACATGCCGAGCCGCCGGGCCAGTTCGCTGACGTGTACCCGGCCGTCCCGCAGCTCGGCGACGATCCGCATCCGGTGCGGGTTCGCCACCGCCGCGAGCACGGTAAGCAGCTCGTCACTGGTCAGCGTCTCTCCCCCGTCGTGCTTCTTTCACCTGTCAGGAAAATATTACATATGGAAGGTGGGTGAGTCAACGAGGACCGGCGGCCGCACGGATCGGGCGGCCGGCCCGGATCGGGCGGCCGGGGCCCGGTTCCGCCACCCGGTCAGCGAAGACAGGCGGCCACCACGGACCGGCCGGCCGGGGCCCGGTTCCGCGGCCGGGTCCGCGAAGATGGGGCCTATGGGAGAACTGATCCTGCTCCGGCACGGCCAGACGGAGTGGAGCAAGGCCGGACGGCACACCGGGCGGACCGACATCCCGCTCACGCCGGACGGCGAGGCGGCCGCCAAGTCGCTGGCCCCGGCGCTCGCCGGGCGCCAGCTGCGGGCGGCGTTCACCAGCCCGGCCCAGCGAGCGGTGCGGACCGCGGAACTGGCCGGGCTGAGCGCCACGCCCGACCCTGACCTGCAGGAGTGGGACTATGGCGGCTACGAGGGCATGACCACCGCCCAGATCAGGGAGCAGCGTCCCGGCTGGTACCTGTGGCGGGACGGGGTCATCCCCGGCGACGCCGGGCACCCGGGGGAAACCGTGGCGGCGGTCGGGGCGCGCGCGGACGCCGTGCTGGCCCTGGTGCGGCCCCTGCTCCCCGAAGGGGACGTGGTGCTCGTGTCCCACGCGCACATGCTGCGGGTCCTGGCCGCCCGCTGGCTCGGCCTGGAGCCGTCCTATGGCCGCCTGCTGCGGCTGGACACGGGGACCCTGTCCACGCTGGGCACCGAGCACGGCCAGCCGGTCGTGCTGATGTGGAACGCGCCCGTCCCGGGCCGCTGACCGGCCACCCGGCCAGTGAAGACTCACCGCCGGGCAAGTATTTCCGGCCACCCCTGCGGCTTCTGGTCCTAGCGAAGTGACGCCCAGCGGGGCGTCCCGTGAGGACAAGGGGTGCGGTCATGGTGGACCGGCCGCGGAGCCTGCGGCCAGGCCGGACCAGGTCTGGTCAGCCCAGGCTCTGGCGAGGAACCTGCGGGCTCCTGGGCATCTGCGTGGTCGCGGGTCTGACCGGCCCGGCCGTGCTGACCGGCCCGGATCCCCCCGCGTCTGGCCATCCTGCGTGGATTGGGCCCGCCCGGCTCACCGCCGCTCCCGCCGACTCGACTGCGGGGATGGGTGCGGCCCGGCAGACCATCAGGTTCGCGCAGCCGGGCGGCACATCGGCCGGGGCGGCGGACACGGCGGTCGGCACGCCGGTCACCCTGCAGGCCAGGGCGTCGTCAGGGCTGCCCGTCTCGTTCCGCTCGGCAACCCCGCTGGTGTGCACGGTCTCCGGCACGATCGTCACCACGGTGGCGGCGGGCGTGTGCACGATCACCGCCTCGCAGGCGGGGAACACCGAGTTCGCAGCCGCGCCCGACCGGGCGCGCGCCTTCCAGACCGGCACGGGGCAGCAGCAGCAGGAAGTCTCCTTCCCCCAGCCGGCCGGCACCCAGCCCGGGCAGCCCCAGACCAAGGTCGGCGCGCATGTCCCCCTGACCGCTTCGGTGACGCGGGACACCTCGCCCAACGTGAGATCACGGGCTCCGGCGCCGAAGCCCGGGCCGACGATCTCATTCCGGTCCGACACCCCGGCCATCTGCACCGTCTCCGGCATCGCCGGCCCCTGCCGCCGGCCCGGCCACCACGATCGGCGAGGCCACCGCCGTCAGCGCCGGCGCCTGCACGATCACCGCCACCCAGCCCGGTGACTCCGCGTTCGCGGCGGCCGGGGTGGCCCGCACCGTCCAGATCGGTACCGGGCAGCAGCAGCAGGCGGTCTCCTTCCCCCAGCCACCTGGAACGCAGGTCGGCGGACGGGTACCGCTGACCGCGAAGGCGTCGTCCGGGCTGGCGGTCACGTTCCGGTCGGACACCCCGGCGGTGTGCACGGTCTCCGCCAGCATCATCACGGCCGGTCCCGTCACCACCGGCTCAGTGACCACCGTCAGCGCCGGCGCCTGCACGATCACCGCCACCCAGCCCGGTGACTCCGCGTTCGCGGCGGCCGGGATGGCCCGCACCGTCCAGATCGGCACCGGGCGGACGCCGCAGGTGATCACGTTCCACCGGCCGGAGGGGACCCGGGCAGGCGTGATGGCCGGGATCCCCGTCACGCTGTCAGCGTCGGCCTCCTCGCGGCTCACGGTGTCGTTCCGCTCCGCCACCCCGCTGGCCTGCGCGGTGTCGGGGACCACGGTGCTCACCCTGGCCCCCGGCAGGTGCGCCATCATCGCTGCCCAGGAAGGGAGCGCCCGTTTCGCCGCCGCCCGCGACGAGCACCGGTCATTCATAATCACGGCCGGCCAGGGTGTCCAGTCGATCTCTCCGGCCAACGCGAGCAGCCTTCCGGCTGTCCGAACCGCCACGCTGCCGGTGGGCATGGCCGTGCGGGTCCCTGTCACGGCGACGTCGGGGCTGGCCGTGACCCTTCGGGCCACCACCGGCCCCGGCGCTCAGTTCCCGCCCGCGTGCGTGGTGTCCGGGTTGACGGTGATAACCCTGGCCGCGGGCCAGTGCACAGTCACCGCTGCCCAGGGCGGCAGCCAGGAGTTCGGGCCGGCGACGGCCTCATTCCCGTTGACGGTCGTGTCACAGGACGGGCAGCCGCAATCTATTGGCGGGTTCAGCGTGCCGGCCCGGGCGACGGTCGGCGTGCCATTCGTGGTGTCCGCCCAGGCGAAATCAGGGCTGGCCGTGTCCTTCCGCGCGGGCCCGGCACAGGCGCCCCCCGATTCCGGTACCCCGCCCGGGTGCACGGTCTCGGGGGCGACGGTCATCCCGCTCACGGCCGGCCCGTGCACCGTCACCGCCTTCCAGGCGGGCAGCTTCCAGCCCCCTGGCCTCAAGGTCAGCGGGCCCGCGCAGCGCAACCTGGGTTACCAGGCCGCGGTCCCCGCGACCCGGTCGATCCAGGTCCAGCAGACGCAGACGATCAGTTTCTTGCCGCCCGGGAGCGCGCTGGCCGGCGTGGCGGTGCCGCTGAGCGCCACCGCCTCCTCCGGTCTCCCTGTGTCCTTGCGCTCCGGCAGCCCGACGGTCTGCACCATCTCCGGATCCACCGTGACCCCGCTGGCCCACGGCCTGTGCGCCATCACCGCCAGCCAGGACGGCAACTCCGACTACGCCGCGGCCCCGGACATCACGCGGACGTTCCGGGTGAAAGCAACCCAGAGCATCACGTTCACCCAGCCGGGAAGCGCGGCCGCGGGCGTGACGGTGCCGCTGAGCGCCACCGCCTCCTCGGGCCTGCCCGTGTCCTTCCACTCCGCCACCCCGGGCGTGTGCGCGGTATCCGGGACAACGGCCCGTACCCTGGCCCCCGGCACCTGCATCGTCACGGCCACCCAGAGTGGCAACGCCGACTACGCCGCGGCCCCGGGCGTGGCCCGCTCCTTCACGGTCCACGCCGGGAGCAGGCTGCAGACCATCATGTTCAGGCAGCCACCGGGGACGGTGGTGGGAAGGCCGGTCGTGCTGTTCGCCCGGGCGACCTCCAAGCTGCCCGTGTCACTGCGTTCTGACACCGGTTCGGTGTGCACGGTGTCGGGAACCACCGTCACCGCCCAGGCCGCCGGCATGTGCACCATCACCGCCTCGCAGGGCGGCAACGCCGCCTTCCGGGCCGCCCCGGACGTGGCCCGCTCGCTGGAGATCCAGGCCGGCGTGCAGTCGCAGGTGATCGATTTCAGGACCCCCCCAGCCGCCAGGGCGGGATCGCGCGTCCCGCTGATCGCCACCGCATCCTCGGGCCTGCGCGTCACCTTCCGTTCCGGCAGCCTCCCGGTATGCACGGTCTCGGGGACGACGGCCACCGCCCTCGCGGCCGGGGTGTGCACGATCATCGCCTCCCAGGGCGGCAGCGCCCGGTACACGGCCGCCCCGCAAGTGCAGCAGTCCTTCCAGGTCACGGCGGGGAAGGTGGCACAGAAGATCACATTCGCCCAGCCGGAGGGGGCGCGCACCGGTGCCGCCGTTACCCTGGCCGCCACCGCCACCTCCGGGCTGCCCGTCTCGTTCCGGGCCGACACGCGGGCGTGCGCGGTGTCCGGGTCGACCGTCATCACCGTGGCCCCCGGTGCCTGCACGGTCACCGCCACCCAGGGCGGCAGCAGGGTCTACGGTGCCGCCCCGGACGTGGCCCGCACCTTCCCCGTCCGGGCCGGGAAGCAGCCGCAGCACATCACCTTCGGCCCGCCGCCGGACGCCCGGGCCGGCGTGCCCGTCACCCCGGCCGCCGTCGCGTCGTCGGGCCTGCCGGTGTCCCTCCGCTCCGCGCAGCCCTGCGGTGTGCACGGCGTCGGGGGCAGCGGTTATCACCCTGGCCGCCGGCACCTGCACCATCACCGCCCGCCAGGGCGGCGACACGGTGTACGCGGCCGCTCCGGACGTCACGCAGTCGTTCCCGATCCTGGCCGGGCAGCAGGCGCAGACCATCACCTTCACGCCGCCAGCCGCCAGCCCCGTCGGCGTGCCGGTCACCCTGACCGCGTCCGCGTCCTCCGGCCTGCCCGTGTCCTTCTCGTCCGGCACCCCCGCGGTCTGCCGCGTCTCCGGGGCCACCGTCACCACCCTCACCCCGGGCACGTGCTCCATCACCGCGACCCAGGGCGGCAGCACCACCTACGCCGCCGCCCGCGAGACGCGATCGCTCGCGGTGCAGGCCGGGCACCGGCCGCAGTGGATCAGTTTCGGGATACCGCCAGCCGCCACAGTCGGCCAGCCGGTCGTCCTGACCGCCTCCGCATCCTCCGGCCTGCCCGTGTCCTTCTGGTCCGGCACCCCCGCGGTCTGCAGCGTCTCCGGAGCCACCGTCACCACCCTCACCCCGGGAACGTGCTCCATCGCCGCGACCCAGGGCGGCAGCACCACCTACGCGGCCGCCCGCGCAGCAGGATGGTCATTCCCGGTGAGCCCGGCGGCGCCGGCCCTATCCCGCGCGATGCTCGGCCTGCTGGCCGCCGCGGCTCTCGCCGCCGCGGGCGGCGTGCTGGCCCTGCGCCGGCGGCTACCGCGGCTGCGGCCGCGCGGCCGCCCGCCCGCAGCCGCCGGGCCGAGCGTGCGGGCGGCAGCGAACCCCGGCCCGCCGGGGTCGGCCAGCGTCCGGACCACCGGGGCCGCCACCGCCCACAGCGTGCGGATCAACGCCAACCCCGGAGCCAGCACAACGATGATCAAGGGGAGCCCTGATGACACCAGCATTGCAAGCCCGCCCGCAGACCGTTCTTGACCTGCTGTTCGACCCGGGCAGCGACTCCGCCCAGGCCCTGGGACGCGAAATCATGTCCGCAGGGGGCACCGGCGAGCTCGGCCACGCCCTGGCGGACCTGCCGACGGTGACCCGCGAGGCCGCCGTTCGCGAAGTCAGCCAGGCGGCCGCCGGGCTGCTGGATATCGACCTCATCGGGTTGCTGGTCGCCGGCTGGCGGGCGGTCCATGACCTGGCCGACGCGGCACGGCGCACCCTGGCCACCCCGGGCGGAACCGAGCTGGTGAACCTGGCTACCCACCAGATCACCGTGACCAGGAATCCCTCGGTCGATGTCATGGTGGACAACATCCGGGTAGCCCGGGTCCAGCTCGGCTTGTCCGTCGTGTTCGACGTCAGTGCCCTGGTGGCGGGGGTCAGCGCCGGCCTGCTGACCGCCCTGCACTCGGGCCGGTGCGATATCACCGCCACCCTGGTCATCCAGGGCACCATGGTGATGACCAGGCCGGGTCATCTTGAGCTGCCCGGCACCGTCACGCTGAGCTCAGGGATCCGGCTGCTGCCGGACCGGGAATACCCGGCCGGCCCAGGCCGGGCCGACCCGCCCGCACCGGCCCCCGGTAACGGCTAGTCACTGCGGCTGGGTTACTTCCTCGATCCAGCTCAGGTAGGCCGCAGATCCGGCCACGATCGGCGTCGCGACGATCTCAGGCTCGTCGTAGCTGTGCCGCTGGGTGAGGAAGTCGGCCAGCTCCTGGTAGCGCGCGGCAGGCAGCTTCAGCAGCAGCGCCCACTCCTCGGCCCGCTCCAGGTCGCCTTCCCACCAGTAGCTGCTCAGCACCGGGCCGGTCACCTGGGCGCACGCGGCCAGCCGGGCCGCCACCGCGTCCCGGCCCAGCTCGACGGCCTCGGCCCTGGAATCAGTGGTCGTCTGCACCTGCAGGTACCTGGCGGCCGGCCCGTCCGCGGGCGCACCGCCAGTGCCCGTCTCGCCCGTGCCGCCGTGATCTGCCATGTCACCCGATGCTACGCCCAGACTCCGCCGCCCTGGTCATGTCAGCAATCCCCGGCCGGAAGGCACGCTCACCGGCTGAGGAGCTGGCGGTCGGCGTCGTCGCCGAGCAGGGCCCGCGACAGCTGGCTGAGCATCGCGGCCAGGTCCGCGTGCTGCTCCGGGTCGAATCCCTGCAGCAGCTCGCAGAGCGCTTCACGGCGGGCGGCGAACAGCCGGTCCGCCGCGGCACCCCCGGCGGGGGTCAGGTCCAGCATCCCGTCCGCCCGCACCACCAGGCCCCCGGTGACCAGCGCGTCCACGTAGGGGCGGCCATGATCGACGGTCACGTTCGCCTGCCGGGCCAGCTCCTCACCGGGCACTGTGCCCTGCCTGGCCAGCCGGGTCAGGACCCAGCAGCTGCCGCCGGGCAGGTCGAGGCCGGCCCGCGCGGCCAGCCGCTCGTACCCGCGGCGGCGCATGTCAGCGTCGGCGAGCCGGCACAGGGCACGTTCCACCTCCTGGACCGAGGAGCGCTGCGCGGGGGCCGCGCCGATGCCCTCGCCGAGGTCGGCCGCCCCGGCCGTCGAGCGCAGCGGGACCTCACGCAGGAACCAGGACAGCACGAAGCCGACGGCCGCGACGGGAACCGCGGCCAGGAACACCGTGTCGATCGAGACCGTGTAGGCGTGCAGGATGTCTGCCCGCAGCCCGGCGGGCAGCCGGGCCAGGATGGCCGGGCTGGCCTCGGCGGCGGCCGGGTTCACCCCGGCGGGCAGCGACACGCCGTGCAGCGCAGCGGCGATCTGGCTGGCCAGCCGGTTGGCGAAGATCGAGCCGAAAATGGCCACGCCGAACGAGCCGCCGATGCTCCGGAAAAACGTCACCCCGGACGTCGCGGCGCCCAGGTCGGCGTAATCGGCCGAGTTCTGCACCGCGATGATGAGCACCTGCAGGGTCAGGCCCAGGCCGGCGCCGAGCACGAAGAAGTAGGCGTCCATCACCGGCCCCGGGGTGTGCCCGGACAGCCGGGAGAGCAGGAACAGGCCCAGGGTCAGCAGGGCGGTCCCGGCGATGGGGAACACCTTGTATCTGCCCCACCGGGAGATGATCTGGCCGCTGGCCACCGAGGTGAGCAGCAGCCCGAGCACCATCGGCAGCAGGTAGACCCCGGAGATGGTCGGCGAGACACCGCGTACCACCTGCAGGTAGATGGGCAGGAAGGCCAGCGCGCCGAACATGGCGAACCCGATCGCGGAACTGACCGAGAACACCGGGTTGCGGAACAGCCGCAGCGGCAGCACCGGCTCAGCGGCCGTCCGCGCCGACCACCACCAGCCGGACCCGAGCGCCACCGCGGCGATGCCCAGGCCGATGATCACCGGTGACCGCCACGCGAAGGTGGTGCCACCCCACGACGTCAGCAGCACGACACAGGTGGCGGCCCCGGCCAGCAGGTACGCGGTGATCACCCAGGACAGGTGGTTCAGCCCGCCGAGGTCACCGACGATCGTCGGCAGGGCGGTGGACACGATGGTCTGGTCCAGCGCGGCGAGCAGGATGGCCAGCATGAGCGCGGCATAGACGAGGACCAGGCCACCACGGGGGCTGATCGCAGGCGGGGCGGGGCTCTCCTGGTGCTGCGCCATATCGGGTATGTATCACCCGGCTGCGATATCAACCGCCGGACCGGCTGCCCGTCCTGGTGGTCCCGGTCCCGCGGCCGGCCCGGGGTCCCGCCCTCGTGCGGGCGGTCCCCCGGCCGGGCCGCGCAGCGGGGGTCAGTACCCGCCGCCGCCACTCCCGTAGCCGCTGCTCGACGCGGACGGGGACGGGGCAGGAGAACTCGCCGACATGATGGAGCCCGGCGAGACGGCGCCGATCGCCGTCACCCTGATCACGTGCCAGACCCCGCCGAGCCCGTTGCCCTTGACCTGGCCCGGCGCCATGTCGGCCGCGTACAGGTAGAGCGGGTGCCCCTTGTAGGTGGCCTGCAGCACGCCATTGGCCCGGGTGATGGTGCCGAACTTGCCGACCAGTCGCACGCCCATGGCCGCCCCGGGCTTGCCGGTGAGGGGCGGCCAGGCGGTCGCGCAGGAACCCGTGCAGGCCGAGCTCATCTGGGTGTCCTTGGCGTACCAGTACAGGGTGAGGCCCTTGGCGTCGGCCAGCACGGGGCCGACGCTCGTCTTGATCTTCATCAGCGCGGCCATGCTGGAGGAGTTCATCCCCGGGCCGCCCATCGAGCTGGACGCGGTGGGCATGGACTTGGTGGACATGGCGTTGGCGCCGCCCGCGGTGCTGGGTGAGGTGCTGCTGCCGCACGCGGCCAGCAGCAGGGCAGGAATGGCGAGGACCGCCGGCGCCCATCTGCGGTAACGCATCGTGTCTCTCCGCTCATGAGGAGGGGCGGACATATGTTCCCGAGCACGTACTATCCCGCGCCGGAGTTCATGAGCGGACCCACATTTCGGCTTACGACTTTATTACGCGCTCAGCCGACCGTTTCCGGGCCGGGCCGGACGCGCCGCGCCGAGTCCCGCGAGGGGAGGCGCCCCGCAGGGGCGTTCTCCCCGAGCCGGGGCTCCCGGGGGGGCCGGGGGCCGTCCCCCCGGGTGACACTATCCCCCGGCTAGACCGCATCCCCCGGCTAGACCGCATCCCCCGGCTAGACCGCATCCCCCGGCTAGACCGCATCCCCCGGCTAGACCGCGATGCGGGTGGCCAGCCAGGCCAGCGACAGCGGATACCGGTAGTCGATGCTCATGTGCGTGCCCTCGAACAACTCGAGGTGGATCACCTCGTCCGGGACGTCGGCCTCGCCCAGGGCCGCACGGAAGGCCTGCGCACCCAGGTCGAGGAACCATTCGTCGCGCTTCCCGGCGTCGAGCCAGATCCCGCGGAGCCCGCGCAGCGCCGCCGCGTGCCCCGGCACCATCCGGACCGGGTCCCAGCCCAGCCAGCGCTGCCACACGTCCGGGCGGAGCCTGCCGGTCTGCGGTTCGAAGGGCAGCTCCACCTGGCCATCCGGCGTGGCGGAGAAGCACGCCGACACGCCCAGCAGCATCAGCAGGTCGTGATCGGCCTCCTTGGTGAAGGAGACCCGGGACTGGAAGTCGTCCCACCACCGCCAGATATCCCCGTCGTAGTCGCGCAGGTGACGTGCGGACTTGCCGAACTCGGGGATGTAGCAGAGCTCATAGAGCGAGTCGCCGGCGTGCGAGGCCAGCGCGCCGAACAGGTCGGGCCGCAGCATCGGGGTGATCATCGCGCCGAACCCCCCGCTGGACTTGCCCGTGATCCCCCGGTGCGCCGCGGACGGCTGCGTCCGGTAGTGCGCGTCCACCCAGGGCACCACCTCGTCGCACAGGTACGAGTGATACTGGCCGGTGCCCGGGGAGTCCACGAACTGGCTGCCGCCGTAGCGGGTCCAGGCGTCCACGTAGACCACGATGGTCCCGGGCGCCTGCCCGGAGGCGAACACCGCGTCGGCGGCCTCGGGAAACGGCTGCCGGTACGGCGAGCGGTTCCGCCACATGGCCAGGTGCCCGGTGTAGCCCTGGATTACGTACACCGTGGCGTAGCGGCGGCCCGGATCGTCGTCGTATCCGGGCGGGACGTAGACCCACAGCGGTCGCTCGTACGGATCACCGAGCGGGTTGCCGCGCAGCAGCTCGCTGGTGATCACGTGCTCGTCGATCCGGCCGGCCAGGTCGGCGGACCAGGGCAGCATCAGGCCTCCTCCGATGTCAGTAACAGTGCCGCACCCACGGTAGAACAACCGGCCCTACCGTAGAGGAATGAGCCCTGATCAGGCGGAACGAGCGCAGGCGGGACGGGACGCCGCCGAGCGGCATTTCGCCGGGGTGATCGCCGCGCTGGACGGCCTCCGCCCCGATGGCCCCGGGGGCCGTGCCGCCGCGGCGGGCCCGGTCCGGGACGGCTCCGCCCTGACCGGCCAGCACTGCCTGGACCTGTTCGACGCGCAGCTGGCCAGCCGCCATCTCGACCTGGCCGCGCGCTGGCTGCGGGCCCGCGGCGCCGGGTACTACACGATCGGGTCATCCGGGCACGAGGGCAACGCCGGCGTGGCCGCGGCGCTGCGGATTACCGACCCGGCCCTGCTGCACTACCGGTCGGGGGCGTTCTACCTGGCCCGGTGCCAGCAGGCCACGCCGCCCCGCGACGGGATCCAGGATGTCCTGCTGGGGCTGGTGGCGGCGGCGGACGAGCCCATCGCCGGCGGCCGCCACAAGGTGTTCGGCCACCGGCAGCTGCATGTCATCCCGCAGACCTCGACCATCGCCTCGCACCTGCCCCGCGCCCTCGGGCTGGCCTTCTCCCTCGACCGGTCGGCCCGGCTCGGCCGGCCCGCCGGGTGGCCCCCGGATGCGATCGTGACCGCCAGCCTCGGCGACGCCTCGCTGAACCATTCCACCGCGACCGGGGCGGTCAACGCCGCCGCCTACTGCGCCTACCAGCATCTCCCGCTGCCGCTCCTGATCGTGATCGAGGACAACGGGATCGGGATCAGCGTCCGGACGCCACCCGGCTGGGTCCGGGCCGCCGCCCGGGCCGTGCCGGGCTTCGGTTACTTCCACGCGGACGGGTCGGACCTGGCCGCCGTCTATGACGCCGCGCTCGCCGCCTCGGCCTGGGTCCGGGAACGGCGCAGCCCCGCCTTCCTGCACCTGTCGGTGGTGCGGCTCGGCGGGCACGCCGGGCTCAGACGTGGAAAGCAGCTACCGCGGGACGGCCGCGGCCGCGGCGGACCTCGCCGCCGATCCCCTGACGGGCACGGCCCGGCTGCTGGTGGCCGCGGGCATCCTGACCCCGGCCGAGGTGACCGCCCGCTACGAGGAGTCACGGGCGCGGATCCTGGACCGCGCCGCCGGGATGGCCGGCCGCCCGAGACTGGCCACGGCCGCCCAGGTGCTGGCCCCCCTCGCGCCCCATCATCCCGGGGAAGTCCGGGCCGGGGCCGCCCTGGCCGCCGGACCGCAGCGCCGCGGCGAGGTCTTCGCCGGGCGGCTGCCTGAATCGGCGGACGGGCTCACCCTGGCCCAGTCGGTCAACGCGGCGCTGGCCGACGCCCTGGCCGCCCGGCCCGGCATGCTGGTCTTCGGCGAAGACGTGGCCCGCAAGGGCGGCGTCTACGGGGTGACCCGCGGGCTCGCCCAGCGGTTCGGCGCCGCACGGGTCTTCGACACCCTGCTCGACGAGCAGTCCATCCTGGGCCTGGCCCTGGGGGCAGGCCTGGCCGGGCTGCTGCCGGTCCCGGAGATCCAGTACCTGGCGTATCTGCACAACGCCGCCGACCAGATCCGCGGTGAGGCCGCGACGCTGTCCTTCTTCTCGCAGGCCCAGTACCGCAATCCGCTGGTCGTGCGCATAGCCTCGCTCGCCTATCAGGAAGGTTTCGGCGGCCATTTCCACAATGACAACGCGGTGGCCAGCCTCCGCGACATTCCCGGCGTCATCATCGCGTGCCCGGCGCGGCCCGACGACGCGGCCGCCATGCTCCGGACCTGCCTCGCGGCGGCCGAGGCGGATGGCCGCGTCTGCGCCTTCCTCGAGCCGATCGCTCTGTACCACACCAGGGACCTGCACCAGGCCGGGGACGGGAGGTGGCTGGCCCGCTACGACCCGCCGGGCCTGTGGCCGGCCGGGTACGTGCCGCTCGGCAGCGGCCGCCGCTACGGCAACGGCCGCGACCTCACCATCATCACGTTCGGCAACGGGCTGCGGATGAGCCTGCGGGTGGCCGCCCGGCTGGGCGCGGACGGGATCGGCTGCCGGGTGCTGGACCTGCGCTGGATCGCGCCGCTGCCCGGGGAGGACATCCTGCGCGAGGCCGCGGCCACCGGGCGGGTCCTGGTGGCCGACGAGACCCGGCGCACCGGCGGGGTGTCCGAGGCCGTCGTCACGACGCTGATCGACGCCGGGTTCACCGGGACGATCACCCGCGTTAACAGCGAGGACAGCTTCATCCCGCTGGGTGACGCCGCCCAGGCCGTGCTGCTGTCCGAGGCATGCATCGAATCCCGGGCCCGGTCCCTGTTGCCCCAATAATCCAGCCCCGCCCTGTCTATGCTGCTCCCGTGGGGATTCCGGGAATACCCAGGGGACTTCTCGCGACCGGCTGTGGCCCGCGACGGGCCTGGGCCCCCGGCCGGAGCTCGCCGACGTGGCCCGGCTGGCCGGCCGGGCGCTCAGCCTGGCCGTGGCCGCCGCCCGGGGCCAGGACGCCCCGGACCCCGGGGCGTATGAGGTGCTGTGGACGGCCCTGCACGGGCAGCGCTGGATGGACGTGACGGCCACGGCGATGAACCGGGCCCTGGAGGTGCACCGGATGCTTGCCGAACGCAGCCAGCACCGGCACTTCCGGCTCCCTGACCTGATCATCGCCGCGACGGCCGAGGAGCACGGCGCCACGGTCCTGCACTATGACGCGGATTACGACCGGATCGCGGCCGTGACCGGGCAGGCGGCGGAATGGGTGGTGCCGCGGGGCGCTCTCTAAGGCGCCGCGCTCCGGCGGGACTGCGCGGTCAGCTCCGCAACGGCGCGACCGTGGCGAGCAGGTGGGCACGCAGCGCTGCGGTCACCTCGGCCGGGGCGGACACGTTCGCCAGGTGCGCGGCGCCGCGGATCACCCTCAGCCGGGACCCCGTGATCCCCCGGGCGATCACGGCGCCGTGCCACGGCGGGGTCAACGGGTCTTCCGATCCAGAAATGACCAGGGTGGGTGAGGAGATCGTCGCGAGGCCGGCCCGCAGATCCATGCCCGCGATGGCCTCACAGCAGCCCGCGTAGCCTTCCGGATCGACCCCATCCAGGGTGGCGGCGAAGGCGGCCGGGACGGACGGGAACCGCGCGGCGAACCCGGGCGTGAACCAGCGGCTCACCACCTGGGCGGAGATGGATGGCAGGCCGTCACCCCGCACGGTCGCCGCGCGCTGTACCCAGAGGCCGGTATCGGGGAACCTGGCCGAGGTGCAGCACAGTGCGAGGGCGTCGATGCGCCCGGGCGCGTTCGCGGCCAGCCACATCCCGATCATGCCGCCCAGCGACACGCCGCAGTACGACGCGTGCCCGATCCCGAAGTCGTCGAGCAGGCGGAGCACGTCCGCACCCAGCTCAGCCAGCGTGTACGGCCCCGCGGGGGCGGGCGAGCCGCCGTGCCCGCGGTGCTCGTAACGGAGCAGCCTGAAGTGCTCTCCCAGCACGGCCAGCTGCGGTTCCCACAGGTCCCGGGTACTCCCGAGTGAGTTGCCGAGCACGAGGACCGGCGCGTCCCGCGGGCCGTCCAGCGACGCCGCCAGGCGCACGGAGTCAGACATCGAGGAAGACGGTCTCGTGCTCGCCCTGCAGGTGAATGTGGAACTGGAACCGGTGCTTGCCGTCCGGCTCCGCGGTCGCGATGAGGGTGTCCCGGCGGGCGGGGTCGGCGATGGCGGACAGCACCGGATCGTCCGCGTTCGCCTCCACCTCATCGGGGAAGTAGATACGGGTCACCACCCGGTCCAGCAGGCCGCGCGCGAACACCGACACGTCCAGGTGCGGGGCCTCCCGGCCGCCGTCCGGGCTGGGCAGCGCGCCCGGCCGCAGGGTGACGATCCGGTAGCTGCCGTCCGGCCCGGTCGGGCAGCGGCCGAACCCGCGGAACGCGGCGGTGCCTCCCGCCGCGCCGCGCGGGTCATCCGGATGGGCGAACCGGCCGTCCGGGTCCGCCTGCCAGGTCTCGATCAGCCCGTCCGGGACCGGCGCGCCCTCGCCGTCCAGCAGCCGCCCGGTGATCGTGATCGCGCCGGGCGTGTCCTCGGGGACCACCGTCGGGCCGTCCGGCCACGGCAGCCCGATCGCCAGGTACGGCCCGACGGTCTGCGAGGGCGTCAGCGGCAGCCCGGTCACCGCCCTCCCTCCCTGTTGCCGGCCACGGGCTGCTCCTCGAACACGGTCCCGGCGCTGCCCCGGAGCACGACGTCCCATTCGTAGCCGAGCGCCCAGTCCGGCTCGGTGAGGTCGATGCTGAAGCGTGAGATCAGCCGCTGCCGGGCCCCCGGGTCCGGGATCGAGTTGAAGATCGGGTCGTATTCGAAGAGGGGGTCGTTCGGGAAGTACATCTGCGTCACCAGGCGCTGCGTGAACGCCCGCCCGAACAGTGAGAAGTGGATATGCGCGGGCCGCCAGGCGTTGGGGTGATTCCGCCACGGGTAGGCGCCGGGCTTGATCGTCACGAACCGGTACCGGCCCTCGGAGTCGGTCACGTACCGGCCCGCGCCGGAGAAGTTCGGGTCGAGCGGGGCCGGGTGATTGTCCACCGTGTGCTGGTAGCGCCCGGCCGCGTTAGCTTGCCAGACCTCCACCAGCGTGTCCGGGATGGGGCGCCCGTCGCTGTCCAGCACCCGCCCGGTCACGATGATCCGCTCGCCGAGCGGCTCCCCCGCATGCTGGGTGGTCAGGTCCGCGTCGGCGGGCGCGACCCGGCCCTCACCGAGCAGCGGCCCGGTGATCTCGGTCAGCCGCTGCGGGATCGTCAGCGGCGCCTGCCGCGGCGCGCGCAGCGCGGTGGACCGGTAGCCCGGCGAGTCCAGCGGCGGGTGCAGGCCCCGGGGCCGCTCGTAGGAGGGCAGGATCAGCCCGGCAGGGGGCGACGGCGGGTGCGTGGTCATCGGGGCTGCTGCTCCTTCTAGCTCGGCTTGTCCGCCCGGTTCTGAGGCTGGCTGGGACCCTGAAGCTGGCTCGGCCCCTGAAGCTGGCTCGGCCCCTGAAGCTGGCGCAGTGCGGTGAGCTCAGCGGCGGTAGGGGGCTCGAGGGTGCGCAGCGAATCCGAGACCGCGAGCTCCCAGCCGGTCTTGGCCGCCACGTCCGCCACCGTCACCCCCGGATACAGCCCGGTCAGCGTGAGCTCGCATGTCGCCGGGTCCGGTTCGAGGATGCCCAGGTCGGTGATGACCTTCCGCGGGCCCGCGCCGGCCAGCCCCAGGCGCTCCCGGTATCCGGCCCCGTCCCCGAACCCGACCGAGGTCACGAAGTCGACCCGCTCCACGAACGACCGGCGGCTCTGCCGGACCACCACGATCACCTCACGGCACGAGGCGGCGATCTCCGGGGCGCCACCGGCCCCGGGCAGCCGGACCGCGGGCTGGGCGTAATCGGGGCCCACCACCGTC
Source organism: uncultured Actinomycetes bacterium (assembly GCA_963720645.1). Taxonomy (GTDB): domain Bacteria; phylum Actinomycetota; class Actinomycetes; order Streptosporangiales; family Streptosporangiaceae; genus RYN-230. Next base: position 110,564 of record CAVRFX010000011.1, read on the forward strand.
GTGTTGATGTTCCCGAACCGGTCGATCTGCGCGGCGCCGAGGAAGCCGATGCCGATCCGGCCGGGCTGCAGCCAGTAGTTGAAGATCTCGGGCACGCTCACGACCGCCTCGGCGGTCTCGGCGAGGATCCCGTCACCGATCGACAGCGGCAGCCGGTCCGGCCTGGCCCCGATCGTGCCCGACTCGTAGATGAGCACGAGGTTCGGCGCGTGCGTGGCCCGGGCCAGGTTGGCCGCGGCGCTGGGCAGCCCGATGCCCACGAAGCAGGTCATGCCGTCGCGCAGGGCGCGGGCCGCGCAGGCCGTCATCATCTCGTCGGCGCTGAAGGCCGCCGGGTCCTTCGTCGCCGGCCCGGCCGCCCCGGTGGCGTTCATGCCCCTCATCCTCCCCCGTCGGTCCCGGCCCCGGCCAGCGACCCGGCCTCGCCGTAGACCTCCTCGGCCAGCCACCGGCTGAACCGGTCCCGGTCCCGGCTGATCTCGTCCCACGCCTGGTAGTAGTCGTTGTCACGGGCCGAGTACCCCAGCGCGTAAGAGGGATGCGACCCGCCGGGTGCCTCGGCCACGAAATCAACGACCCAGGACGGCAGCACGACCGCCCCCGGCTCGGGCCGCAGTTCCGGCACGATCTCCTCGACCGTGACGATCGAGCGCCGGGCACACAGCACGGCTTCCTTCTGCACCCCGGTGATGCCCCACAGCTGGACGTTCCCGGCCCCGTCGGCCCGCTGGGCGTGGATGATCGCGACGTCCGGGTTCAGCGCGGCCACGGCGGTCAGCCGCTCGCCGGTGAACGGGCAGGTGACCGACCGGATGGCAGGCTGCCCGTCCAGCCCGGGCAGGCCCTCCAGGCCGGTACCGCTGTAGCCGCGCAGAATCGCGAACGGCACCCCGGACGCGCCCGCCACGTACCGGTTCGCCATCCCCGCGTGGCTGTGCTCCTCCAGCTGGAGCGGCCCCGGCCACGCATTCTCCACCGCGTCGCGGAACCGGTGCAGGGAGCCGACCCCCGGGTTGCCACCCCAGGAGAAGATCAGCCGGCTGGCACAGCCAGCCCCGATGAGCTGGTCGTACAGCACATCCGGGGTCATCCGGATGAGGGTCAGATCACGCCGCCGCTGCCGGATCACCTCACGCCCGGCCGCGAACGGGATGAGGTGGGTGAACCCTTCCATCGCGACCGAATCCCCGTCGTGGACGGCCCGTGTGACGGCATCGGCCAGTGAAACGATCTCTGCCATATCCTCCTGCCCAGAACAGCAACACCAGTACGGCAACCAGCGCTACCGCAACCACCCGTACCGGTACCACGGGCAGCCGGGCACCCCGCGCGTACCCGACACCATCATGGCGATGTGGTCGCGATAAGTACAGCCGTTCGTCATACGGACATTACCCGCCCGGACGGCGCGGGACGCCGCGGCCGGCTCACCCGGCCTCGGCCAGCACCTGCCGGGCGATCGCGAACGCCCGGTTGGCCGCGGGCACCCCGGCGTACACGGCCGCGTGCAGCAGCACCTCGCCGATCTGGTCGGGGCTCAGGCCGTTGCGCAGGGCGGCCCGCAGGTGCATGGCCAGCTCCTCTTCCTGGCGGAGCACGACGAGCGCGGTGAGCGTGATCATGCTCCGCTCGGCGCGGGACAGCCCCGGCCGGGACCAGATCTCCCCCCACGCGTAGCGGGTGATGAAGTCCTGGAACGGCGCAGTGAGCGGCGTGGTCGCAGCCACTGCCCGGTCCACGTGCTCGTCGCCCAGGACCTCACGGCGGACCGCCATCCCCTGCGCGGCGCGCTCAGCATCGTCCATGGTTCCGCCTTTCACGGCTCCGGGCAGCGACGCCGCTGCCGGGCCAGGAAGGTTACCCACTCCCGGCACGGCCGGCGCTACCGGCCCGGGCCTGCGGCCCTGGGCGCCGGGGACCTGGCCGCCGGGACCTGGCCGCCGGTTCTAACCAGCTGCCCGGGCGTGCGCGGTCAGGGCCGCGTCCACGAACTCCGCGGCCGCGCCCAGGTACCCGGCCGGGTCCAGGGCCGCGGCGACCTGCTCCGGCGTGACCCCGGCCTGGCCGGGCTGGCCGGCGTCCAGGCGGTCGAGCAGCGCCTCGCCCAGCGTCCGGCCCTCGGCCACGGCCGCGGCGCTGGCCCCGGCCAGCAGGTCATGGGCGGCGGTGCGGCCCAGCGCGGGCGTCAGCAGCGCCGCGACGTGCTCGGCCATCGGGAAACCGCCGGCCGCGTCGAGGTTGCGCCGCATCCGGCCCGGATCGGGTTCCAGGCCGGCCAGCAGGTCCGCGGCCCAGGAGGCGGCCGATCCGGTAAGCCGCAGCAGGTCCGCCAGCGGCTCCCACTCGGCATGCCAGGCCCCCGCGGCCCGCTGATGCTCCTGCTCCGCGGCGGCGGCCAGGGTGGCGAGCAGCCCGGGCACCTGCCGGGTGCAGCCGAGGACGGCGATCGAAGCGACCGGGTTCCGCTTGTGCGGCATGGCGGACGATCCGCCGCGGCCGGGCCCGCCACCCTCCAGGACCTCACCGACCTCGGGCTGGGCGAGCAGGGTGACATCACGCGCGATCTTGCCGAGCACCCCGGCCGCACCAGCGCAGGCCCCGGCGATCTCGGTGATCCGGAGCCGGTCGGTGTGCCACGGCACGGTGGGGGCCTGCAGGCCGAGCTCGGCGGCCAGCAGCGCCGCGACCTCGGGGCCGCGGTCACCCAGCGCGGACAGGGTGCCAGCGGCCCCGCCGAACTGGACCGCGAGACGGCTGGCCGCGACCCGGTCCAGGGCGGCCGCGGCCTCATCCAGCCCGGTCAGCCAGCCGGCCGCGACCAGCCCGAACGTGACCGGCACGGCCTGCTGGAGCAGGGTGCGGCCGACCATGATGGTGTCCCGGTGCGCGGCCGCCAGGCGGGCCGCGGCGGCGGCCGCCGCGGCCAGGTCGTCTGAGATCACCCCGAGCGACTGCCGGGCGAGCAGCATCGCCGCGGTGTCGATGATGTCCTGGCTGGTCGCGCCCTGGTGCACGGCTGCCGCGGGACCGGGAGGCAGGATCCGGGTCAGCGCCCGGACCAGCGCGGGCACCGGGTTGCCGGTCAGCGTGGCCTGCTGGCCCAGGTCCGCAGCGTCGAAAGCCGCGGCCCGGGCCGCGGCCGTGACCGCCGCGCCCGCTCCCGGCTCGGCCACCCCGGCCTGCTCGAGGGCCCGGGCCAGGGCGGCCTCGGCGTCCAGCATCGCCTGCAGCCAGGCCTGGTCGGAGGTGTCGACGGCACCACGGCCGAACACCCCATCGAAAAGCCCGTGCGAAGTGTGCACCGCCTGCTCCTGCGAGAGTGCGCGAGTCGTCGGCTTGCTGCCCCGCCCACCCTAGCGGCCGTCGCCCCGCGGAAGATCCCGGGAAATCCCCGGCCCCGGGATGCAACGCTGCGTAGGCAAGTGGTGCTCGTATGTGTTGTGACTCGGGAGGCGGCCATTCTGGATGCGACGACTGATGCGGTGGAGACGACCCGGCAGGAAGAGTTCGGCCAGTTCATGGCCGCTCGCTGGCCCGGGCTGGTGCGGCTGGCCTACGGGCTGACCGGGGACCGGTGGCTGGCTGAGGACGTGGCGCAGGCCGCGCTGGCCAGCGCCTACGCGTCGTGGTGGCGGGTGCGCCGGGCCGATGACCCGGATGCCTACGTGCGCCGCATCCTGGTCAACACCAGCAACCGCCGGTTCCGCCGCCGCCGGATCACCGAGCACGCCCGGGAGCCGGGCGAGCTGCCGGACCGGGCGGTCGCGGATCCTTCCGACCTGATCGGCCAGCGCTCGGCGCTGCTGTCGGCACTGCGCGAGCTGCCGGGCCGGCAGCGGGCGATCGTGGTGCTGCGGTACTGGGAGGACCTGAGCGACGCCCAGGTCGCCGCCGCGCTCGGCTGCGCCGAGGGCACGGTACGCAGCCAGGCCTCACGCGCGCTGGCCAAGCTGCGCGGCAGCGCCGCCCTGGCCGACGGGGCAGCCGGGCGGGCAGCATCATGACGGCCCCCGGCGGACCCCGGAGCGAGGACCCGGATGCGTGGAGCACGGGGGAACGGAGCGGGAAGCCAGTGAGCATTCTCGATGAGCAGGGCCTGAGCCAGCGGCTGCACGAGGACCTCGATGCCGTGACGGCCCCGCCGGCGCCGGTCGGCGCGGTGCGCCGCCGCGGCCGGTCGATCCGGGCCCGGCGCTGGGCCGCCGCGGCCTCGGGGCTGATGGCCGGGGCCGCCGCCGTCACCATCGCGGTGTCCGCCCAGCCCGGGAACCCGGCCGCCCGCCCGGCCGCCGCCCGGACCGGGGCCGCGCCCGGTTCCCCGGCGGCGGCCTCCGGGTCCCCGCCGGCCGGGGACCTGAACTCGGCGGTGCCGCCGGGCGGGAACGCGCTCGCCGCCGGCACGGCCGGCGGGGCTGCCTGGCGGCTGTCGGTGCGCAACATCGCGGGCCCGGGGCCTGGCTGCCTGCCCGCGGTCATGCTCGACGGCACCGACGGTGACCTGCTCGCCGGCCCGGCCACCAGCCCGGGCATCACCAGCACGGCGTTCCTCGACAACCCGCCCGGTCATCCGGGCGCCGGCTTTGCGGTCCTGCAGGTCGCCCCCGCCGTGACCCGCCTCACCGCGATTTTCCGCAACGGAACCACCCTGACCGTGCACCCCGTGCCGAGGCGCGTGTGCGGCCAGCAACTGCACCTGGCGGGCTTCGCCTACCCGGCCTCGGGCGTGACCCGGATCACCGCGTACTCCAGCGGGCCATTCGCCTCGACGGCCCGGGAGACCGTCCCGGCCAGCCCGTTCCGCGGTGAGGGCGGCCCGGGCGGCTCCGCCACCGGGCAGCCGGCCCTGCGGCTGGTGCCCGGGGTCTGGGCGCACGCGGGCGCCACCCCGCCGGACACGGCGTCCGGCACCGTCGGCTCGGGGCATCTCGGCACGGTGCGGTGGCGGGTCACGGTCACCCTCGGCGCCACGGGTGAGTGCTTCGCCGGGGCCGCGTTCGGCTCCGGCGCCTACACCAGCGGCACCGCCTGCCAGCCGGTCGGCCTGCCGCCCGCCACGGCCGTCCTGCGGCCCCTGGTCTTCTCCGTGCCGTCCGGGCTGGCCGGCTACGGCGCCCTGGTCAGCCCCCGGGCGGCTACCGTGGCGGCCACCCTGTCCAACGGCACGACCGAGCGCATCACCCCGGTCACCGTCGGCGGCCGCGATTACGTGGCGCTGGCATTGCCGTCCGGCACCACGCTGACCCGGCTGACCCTGCAGGACCGCTCCGGGCACGCGTTCGCCACCGTGACGTCCATCCCGCCGGCCGGCTGAACGTTCCGCCGCCGGCCTGCGGATCCACCCCGCCGGCCTGCCCGCGGGAAATCCGCTGCCCACAGCGGGCGCTTCGTGGCCTATCGTCAGTTGTATGACCGTGCAATCGCCTCTTCCGGGCGGACCTGGCCTGGCCCAGGTGCGCCGCCTCGTCACCGAGATCCCCGGCCCGTGCTCGCGCGAGCTGCTGGCCCGCCGCGAGGCCAGCGTGGCCCGCGGGGTCAGCCATGTCCTCCCGGTGTTCATCAGCGCCGCGGGCGGCGGCGTGCTCATCGACGTCGACGGGAACTCCCTGATCGACTTCGGCTCCGGGATCGCCGTGACGTCGGTGGGCAACAGCGCCCCCCGTGTCTCGGCCGCCGTCCGCGAGCAGGCCGACCGGTTCACCCACACGTGCTTCATGGTCACTCCGTACGAGGGGTACGTGGCGGTCTGCGAGGAGCTGGCCCGCCTGACCCCCGGGGATCATGAGAAGCGCTCCGCGCTGCTGAACTCCGGGGCGGAGGCGGTGGAGAACGCGATCAAGATCGCGCGGCATGCCACCGGCCGGCCCGCGGTCATCGCGTTCGACCACGCCTACCACGGCCGGACCAACCTGACCATGGCGCTGACCGCCAAGAACATGCCGTACAAGGACAAGTTCGGGCCGTTCGCCGGGGAGATCTACCGGATGCCGATGGCGTACCCGCTGCGCTGGCCGGGAGGCCCGGAAGCCTGCGCGGCGAACGCGCTGGACATGATCACCGGGCTCATCCACACCCAGGTGGGCGAGGACAACGTGGCCGCGGTGCTCATCGAGCCGATCCAGGGCGAGGGCGGCTTCATCGTGCCGCCAGACGGCTTCCTGCCCGGGCTGGCCGAATTCTGCCGGGAGCACGGGATCCTGCTCATCGCCGACGAGATCCAGACCGGTTTCTGCCGGACCGGCGACTGGTTCGCCTGCGACCACGAGGGGGTCGTGCCCGACCTGGTCACCACGGCCAAGGGGATCGCCGGCGGGATGCCGCTGGCCGCGGTCACCGGCCGGGCCGAGATCATGGACTCGGTGCACGTGGGCGGCCTCGGCGGTACCTACGGCGGGAACCCGGTGGCCTGCGCGGCCGCCCTGGGAGCCATCGAGACCATGGCGGCTGAGGACCTGCCCGGCCGGGCCCGCCGGATCGGCGAGATCATGCTGCCCCGGCTGCACAAGCTCGCCGAGGCCTACCCGGTCATCGGCGACGTGCGCGGCCGCGGGGCGATGATCGCCGTCGAGCTGGTCCGCCCGGGCACCCTCGAGCCGGCCGCGGACATCGCGGCGCGGGTGGCCAGAGCCTGCCACACCGCGGGCCTGGTCGTGCTCACCTGCGGGACGTTCGGGAACGTGCTCCGGTTCCTGCCCCCGCTGGTCATCGGGGAGCAGCTGCTCGAAGAGGGCCTGTCCATCCTGGAGGACGCGTTCGCCGCGCTCTGATCCTCGTCCGCTTCAGCTGATCAAGCCACCAGCCTCCTGGCCTGGTGGCTTGATCGCTATATGACCCTTCCTTGACGCGTGCCCGAGGCCCGGAGTTACTGGTGAGTAGATCACCATGGCGCTGTCAAGGAGGACCTGTGCCCCACCGATCCCCCCGCCACGGCGACGTGTTCGCCGACGTGCGCTCGGCCTTCAGCGGGCACGAGATCTGCGATTCGGGCAGCTGGCTGCACTCGGTCAACATCCTGGATGTCTCGGAGTCCTACCACCCCACGGCGTCCGGCCAGTCCGGCGCCTACGAGCCCGTGTTCAGCGCCGCCGCAGGCTGAGCCGGGGGCTCACCACGTTGGTAACGGAGCGGTCAGGGGGACCTCGCCCACCTGCGGAGTGCGGGTGACGGTCAGGCCCCCCTGGCGGCCCAGCGCGGCGAACTCGGCGGAGTTCACGACGGCGGCCCCGCCCGGGTCGTTGTTGAAGTAGACGTACACGTCGGCCCGGGTGAGGCGGGCCTGCGTGATCCGCTCCACCCAGGACTGCAGGGCGTGCTCCCCGTAGCGGGGCCACGGGTCCGCCGCGCCCTCGTGAAACCGCAGGAACCCCCAGCGGGCCGTCCGCCACAGCGGCGTGACCGGCCGTCCGAGCCGGTCCGCCCAGCACAGGGCAGCATCATGCTCAGCCAGGATCCCCCGCACCTCCCCGGTCCACCACGACTCGTGCCGCGGCTCGACCGCGATCCGCAGCGCCTCCGGCCCGTCCCCCCGCACCGCAGGCCAGCCCGCCCGGAACTGCGCCAGGCAGGCATCCAGCAACCCCGGCTCCGCAGTCATGGTCGGCGGCAGCTGCAGCAAGATCGGCCCCAGCTTGGGACCCAGGCCGGCGGCGGCGCCGAGGAGCCGGGCCACCGGCTCGGCCGGGTCGCGCAGCCGACGGACATGAGTCAGGTACCGGCTGGCCTTCACCGCCATGACGAAGTCGTCCGGCGTCCGCCCCCGCCACCCCTCGAACGTCTTCCGGGCCGGCAACCGGTAAAACGTGCCGTTATTTTCCACCGTCATGTACTTGGTGGCGTAGTGCTCCAGCCAGAGGCGCTGAGGGACCCCCTGCGGATACAGACCGTCCCGCCAGTCCCGGTACTGCCACCCCGAGGTCCCCACAAGAACAACCATGGCCCCTGTGTACCCGGGAGCCCGCGGACATGCGCCAGCCCAGCCAGCGGTGACGCAGCGGACACGCGCCAGCCCGGCCAGCGGTGGCGCAGCGGACACGCGCCCGCCCAGCCAGCGGTGGCGCAGCGGGCCTGCTTTTGCGCGTTTATGTGTGCGCAAAAGCAGGCCCGCCGCCGTCCGCGACCAGGGGAAGAGTGGTTATTGACCCGGGGGAAAGTGGATCTGTGACCAGGGGGAAAGTGGTTATCTGATCCCGGGGGACGGCTACTTATTGACCGGGAACCCGAGGCTCACGCCCCCATGACTCGGATCGAGCCACCGCGACGTGACCGCCTTGCCCCGGGTATAGAAGTGCACGCCCTCGGTCCCGTGGACGTGGGAATCGCCAAACAGGGATGCCTTCCAGCCACCGAACGAGTAGTACGCCATCGGCACCGGGATCGGGACGTTCACCCCGACCATGCCGGCCTCGACGTCGAACACGAACCGCCGGGCCGCTCCCCCGTCGTTGGTGAAGATCGCGGTCCCGTTGCCGTACGGGTTCTCGCTGACCAGCCGGACCGCCTCGGCGTAGCTCGGCGCGCGGACCACGGACAGGACCGGGCCGAAGATCTCGTCGGTGTAGCAGCCCATCGACGGGGTCACGTGGTCGAGCACGCTGGGCCCGAGCCAGAACCCGCCCTCGCTGCCGCCGATGACCGGGTGCACCCGCCCGTCCACGGCCAGCGTCGCGCCCTCACGGACTCCGGAATCCAGGTACGAGGCGACCTTGTCCCGGTGCGCGCCGGTGACCAGCGGGCCCATCTCCGAGCGCTCGTCGGTGCCCGGCCCCACCCGCAGCCGGGCCACCCGCTCAGTGATCTTGGCGACCAGCTCGTCGCCCGCGGGACCGACCGCCACCAGCACGGACACGGCCATGCAGCGTTCGCCCGCCGAGCCGAACCCCGCGGACACCGCGGCGTCCGCGGCGAGGTCGAGGTCCGCGTCCGGCAGCACGACCATGTGGTTCTTCGCGCCCCCCAGGGCCTGGACGCGCTTGCCCGCCGCCGTGCCGGTCTCGTAGACGTGGCGCGCGATCGGGGTTGACCCGACGAAGCTCACCGCGCGGACGTCGGGGTGCCGCAGCAGGGAGTCCACGGCTTCCTTGTCGCCCTGGACCACGTTGAACACGCCCTCGGGCAGGCCCGCCTCCGCCCACAGCCGGGCCAGCAGCAGCGATGCCGAGGGATCCTTCTCCGAGGGCTTGAGCACGAAGGCGTTGCCGCAGGCGATGGCGAGGGGGAACATCCACATCGGGACCATGGCGGGGAAATTGAAGGGAGTGATGCCGGCCACCACGCCCAGCGGCTGCCGGATCGAGTAGGCATCCACGCCGGTAGAAACGTTTTCGGAAAAACCACCCTTGAGCAGGTGCGGGATTCCGCAGGCGAACTCGACCACCTCGAGCCCGCGGGCCACCTCGCCGGCCGCGTCACCGGCCACCTTGCCGTGCTCGGCGCTGATCAGCGCGGCCAGTTCCCCGGTCCGGCGGGCCAGCAGCTCCCGGAACGCGAACAGCACGCTGGCCCGCCTGGCCAGCGACGCGGCCCGCCACCCGGGGAAGGCCTTGGCCGCCGCGGCGACCGCGTCATCCACGACCGCGGCCGACGCGAAGTTCGACGGTCCCCGTCACCTGGCCGGTGGCGGGGTCGTAGATGTCACCGTGCCGTTCGGCCACGCCGTCCCAGGGCTGGCCGCCGATCCAGTGGCTGACGTGCTTTCCCGTCATCGGCTGGCCTCCTCGCTCACCGCGCGCAGCGCATCGGCCAGGATGCCCAGGCCCTCCTTGGCCTCGGCCTCGGACAGGTTCATCGGGGGGGCCATCCGGAGCGTGTGCCCGTACAGGCCGCCCTTGCCGATGAGCAGGCCGCGCTCCCGGGTCTCCTCCAGCATCCGGGTGGCGAGCGCCGGGCTGGGCGCGCCGGTCGCCGGGTTGACCAGGTCGATGGCGAACATCAGGCCCTTGCCCCGGACCTCGCCGACCGCGCCCAGCGGCCCGGCCGCCTCCCGCAGCCCGCTGATGATCATGCTGCCGAGCTCGGCGGCGTTCCGCTGCAGGTCGTGGGAGAGCACGTAGTCGAGGGTGGCGCTGGCGGCGGCGGTGGACAGCGGGTTGCCACCGAAGGTGGAGATGCCGTTGCCGGGCAGCCCGTCCATGAGGTCGCCGCGGGCGATCACGCCGCCGATGGCCATCCCGTTGCCCAGGCCCTTGGCGAACGTGATGATGTCGGGGGTCACGCCGTGCGCGCCGATGCCCCAGAAGTGCTCGCCGGTCCGGCCCCACGCCGTCTGCACCTCGTCGGAGATCAGCAGCGCGCCGCGCTCCCGGAGCACCGCGGCGTACTCGCCCAGCAGCCCGTCGGGCGGCATGGTGAACCCGCCGACGCCCTGCACCGGCTCGGCGATCAGGCAGGCCACGTCCCCCGCGGTCGCGGTGCTCAGCACGTGCCGCAGGTCCTGGACGCACGCGGCGGTGTACTGCGCGTCGTCCAGCCCGGCGAAGGCGGGCAGCTGGCGGTCCGTGCCGTGCAGGTAGTGCACGGCGAACGGGGCCAGCGGCGAGCTCTTCCACGCGCCGTTGCCGGTGATGGCGACCGCCCCGAAGGACCGGCCGTGGTAGCTGTTGCGCAGCGCCAGCACCTGGTTGGACCGGCGGGCCGCGGTGGCCAGCATCAGCGCGGTCTCGTTGGCCTCGGTGCCGGAGTTCGTGAAGAACACCTTGGCGTTCTCGATCCCGGACAGGCGGGCCAGCTTCTCGGCCAGCTCCACCTGGTTGCGGATCAGGTACAGGGTGGACGTGTGCACCAGGCCGGTGCCGAGCTGGCGCTGGACCGCCTCGCGGACCTCGGGCACGTCGTAGCCCAGCATGTTGGTCAGGATCCCGCAGAAGAAATCCAGGTAGCTGCGGCCGTTGGCGTCGGTGACGCGGCTGCCGCTGCCGCTGGTGAGTTCCAGCGGCTCGGAGTAGTAGAGCGCGAGCCAGTTAGGGAGGACGCGGCGGTGCCGCTCGAGGAGTTCCGACATCCCCCCAGTCTGGCCGAGGGACCCTCGGGCCGCCTGCGACACAGTGTCACCAATAACCCCCCGATCCTGACACTATGACCAGTACTCCGTACCCTGGTGGGAGCGGCCGGCGGCGCGGCATGCGGGAGCGGCGGCGGAGGGAGGCGGCGGATGCCCACGGTGGCGGAGGTTCTCCGGCTGGACCAGGTCCAGCGGGGGCGCCCCGAGGTGGTGGCGGCGTCCCGGGGGCTGGACCGCCCGGTCCGGTGGGTGCACGCGATCGAGTTCGCCGACGCGGCCCGGCTGCTGCGCGGCGGTGAGCTGGTCCTTACCACCGGGATCGCGCTGCCGGACGAGGAGCCGCTGCTCGGCGCCTACGTCGCCGGGCTGGCCGGGGTGGGGGTAAGCGCCCTCGCGGTGGAGCTCGGCCGCAAATACACCGGGGGCCTGCCCGCCGCATTGATCACTGCCGCCGAGGAGCGCGGCCTGCCGCTGATCGTGTTTACCCGCGAGGTCCCGTTCATCGGGATCACCGAGGCCGTGCACGCCCTGATCATCGACGACCAGCTGGAGCAGCTGCGGGCCTCGGCCCGGCTGCACGAGGTGTTCACCGACCTGGCCGTGGCCGGCGCCGGGCCCGCGGACATCCTCCGGGAGGCGGCCCTGCTGGCGGGCAGGCCGCTGATCCTGGAGGACCGGTCGCATCATGTCCTCGCCTGCGAGCCGGCCGGGGCCGACCCGGCCGCCCTGCTGGCGGAGTTCGGGGTGCGCTCCGCCGCGGTGCCAGCCTCGCCCCGCACCGCCTATCACCCCGGCCCCGGCTGGCTGGTCACCACCGTGGGCGCGCGCGGCGAGGACTGGGGGCGGGTCATCCTGGTCTGCGACGGCCCGCCCGCCCCGGCCGACACCGCGCTGGTGGAGCGGGCGGCGACCACCCTCGCGCTGGGCCTGCTGGCCCGCCAGCAGGAGAGCCTGGAACGGCAGGCACACCGGACGCTGATCAGCATCCTGCTGGCCCAGCCGGACGCGGACACCGGCGAGATGGCCGCCCAGTGCCGGGCGCTGGGCGTGCCGGTCACCGGGCGGCAGCTGATCACCGCCGTGATCAGGTCACCAGAGGGCGGTGCGGGCCTGCTGGCCCAGGCCCGGGTGCTGGATCTGGCCGAGGCGTTCGCGGACGCCTGCCGCACCGAGCGGATCCCCGCCCTGGTCGGCTCCCTGGATGACGTGCGGGCCGGTGCGCTCCTGTCGGCCGGCGCCGGGACCGACCTGGAGCAGGTCCTGGCGGGCGTGTGCGCCGCGGCCCGGCGGGCGCTGGCCCGCCGGGCCAGGCGGCCCTACGGCGTGCCGGGCGGCGAGCCGGTGATCGGGGTAGGCACGGCCGCCGGCGGCATGCGCGAGGTCCGGCGCTCACTGCTGGAGGCGCGGCAGGTCGCGGACGCCGCCGCGGAGACTCCGGGACCGCGGGACGGCCGGCCCTTCTACCGCCTGTCCGACCTGCGGCTGCGCGGCCTGCTCTCGCTGCTCGGCGGGGACACCAGGCTGGCCACGTTCGTGGACCGGGAACTGGGGCCGCTGCGCGAGTACGACGCCGCGCACGGCACCGACCTGATCAGCGTGCTGGGCGCTTACCTGGCGGCCGGGGGCAACAAGGCCGACGCCGCCACCCGGGCCCACCTGGCCCGGCCCACCCTGTACGAGCGGCTGCGGCACATCGAGCGCATCCTCGGGGTCAGCCTCGACTCGGCCGAGTCACGCACGTCACTGCACGTCGCCCTGCTCACCGCGCAGCGGATGCCTCATCCGCCGGGAGCCGTGCGCAGTACCGGATAGACGGGGCTTACCCTCCGGTCAGTCAGCGGTCATCCTGACAACCACGTCGGCAGGCTGGCCGTCCTGTCAGAGAATCACTTGAGCACGCCACGAGACATCAGGCCACCCCGCTCAGGCCATTCGGGGAGAGGGGAACCGCAGCGCCATGGCTATCGGTACCGAACGCAGGCCAGCGCGGGCCGGCACGGGGTCGTGCACCAAGTGCACCTGCTCCCGATTCGAGGGACACGGCAGCATCTGCGAGAACTGCAAGCACCACTACGACGAGCACAACATCGCCTGGCTCCGGTTCCAGCTGGCCCGCCACCGCGCCTACCGGGTAGTCCGGCTAGCTGGACTGGGTCTGGCGGAGAGCCGCGATGGCGGCCAGGTCGGACTGCGCGGCCAGGCCGGCGTGGTAGAGGCGCAGCTCGGTGGCGCCGGCGGCGCGGACCGCGGCGGCCTGCGCGGGCAGGGTCGCCGGGTGGCCGCCCAGGCCGGCGACGGCCTGCAGGACGGCGGCGATCCGGGCGCCGGGCGGCGCGGCCGACGCGGTGCGGGCGACCTGGTCAGCCGCGGTGGCGGGGTTCTCGCAGGCCAGCACGATGCCGTCCGCGCCACCGGGGCCGCACAGCACGGCCGGGTCGTAGCCGGGGTTGGCGCCGACGGCACGCGGATCGGGCGCGGAATGGACCAGGACAGGCCGGCCGGGTGCGGCGGCGCGGACCGCGTGCAGGACCTCGGCGAGGAGCCGCCGGGAGGCGGCTTCCCGGGTCTGGCCGAGCACCGCGGCCGCGTCGCGCGGCAGCGCGGGCCCGCCGTCGAAGGCGGCACGGACCTGGGCCGCGAGCCTGGCCGGGTCCGCGCCGGCTGACTGGTAGGCCGGGCGGCACGCGGCGCAGAAGCACAGGGACAGCAGCCACAGGCCCCCGGCCCCGGCCCGGGCCGCCGCGTCACCCGTCTTGTCGTGCGCACTGCCGTGCTCGAACCCGTACCAGCCGCACGCCTCCAGCTCGGTGGCATCCACCCCGTCCAGCGCGCCGATCTCTGCGGCCAGAGTGGCGGCGTACGACCGGACCGCCGCGGAGCCCGGGCACAGGGCCCAGGGATAGATGTCCCCGAACGCGTTGCGGACCGCGCACTCCCCCGTCCCGGCGAGCCGGGAGTTGTGCGTCACCACGACCCAGGCGCTGACGCTGATGCCCGCCGCCCGCAGCGCGGCGGCAGCCCGCTCGAACGAGCCCGACGGGCCGGGGCCTGCGTCCGCGGGCCGCAGCGGCTGGCCGTTCCAGCGGGCGGGATCGGCCCGGTAGTACACGCCGGCGTCCCGGGTGACGATCCGGTGCTCCGGGTGGAAGGGGGTCACCGCGCGGACCGCGTGGTACGCGGCGGCCAGCGTGATCTCGGTAAGCCCGAGCCCGGCGATGCGGTCCGCGGCGGCCGGATCGCCGTCCACGTCCCAGGGATAGAGGTACGCCCCGATCCTCACCCGTTCTTCCGCGGCCACGGGGCCCCGGTCACCCGCGCAGCGGCGCGGGCAGCAGCTCGTCCGGGAAATCCTGGTAGGCGACCGGGATGAGCCAGCGGCGGATCGCGGTCGCGCCGACCGAAGTGTAGTGCGGGCTGGTGGTGGCGGGGAACGGGCCGCCGTGGTGCTGGGCCCAGGTCACGGCCACGCCGGTGGGCCAGCCGTTCCAGATGACCCGGCCCACGGTGCGGGTGAACACCTCGGCTACCGGGGCCGCGGCGCTCAGGTCGGCGGTGGATCCCGGGTCGCCGTGGATGCTGCCGGCCAGGTTGCCGCCGAGCCGGGCCAGCACCGGCAGCAGGGCGTCCACGGACGGGTAGGTGATGACCAGCCCGGCCGGCCCGAACCGCTCCTCGGCCAGGTCCGGCAGCCCGGCCGCGAAGTCCTCCAGGGTGGTGAGGAACGCCTGCGGGGTCGCCGCCCACGGGCCCTCGCCGGGCTGCCCGGTGGCCAGCGCGCTGACCCCGGGGTGGCCGGCCAGCGCCGCGGCCGCCTCGTCGCAGGCCGCGTGGATCCGTTCCGACAGCATGGGGGCGCCCGCGGAGGCCCCGACCGCACGGGCGATGGCGGCGCGCAGGCCGTCGTCGTCGGGGATGAACAGCAGGCCGGGGTTGGTGCAGAACTGCCCGGCCCCCAGGGTCAGCGACCCGGCATAGCCGGCCGCGGTCTCCGCGGCGCGGGCCGCGGCGGCCCCGGGCAGGACCACCGCCGGGTTGGCCGAGCCCAGCTCGCCGTAGAACGGGATCGGGACGGCCCGCTCGGCGCAGATCTGCTGCAGCGCGAGGCCGCCCCGGGCCGACCCGGTGAAGCCGGCCGCGGTGATCGCCGGATGACGGAGCAGCCTGACCCCCGCGGGCACACCGAAGATCACCTCGAACGTCCCGTCCGGCGCCCCGGCTTGCGCCAGCGCATCCGCCACGATGCGGGCGGTTGCCACCGAGGTCTGCGGATGGCCCTCATGGGCCTTCACCACCACCGGGCAGCCGGCCGCCAGCGCCGACGCGGTGTCGCCGCCCGCCACCGAGAACGCGAACGGGAAGTTCGACGCCGAGAAGACCGCGACCGGGCAGGCCGGCCGGACCATCCGGCGCAGTCCGGGCACGCCCTGGGCGGGCGGGCTGGTGATCACGTCCAGGTAACCGCCGTCCTCGAGGACGTCCGCGAACATCCGCAGCTGGCCGGTGGTGCGGGCCACCTCACCGGTCAGCCGGGTGCTGCCCAGCGCGGTCTCGGTGTCCGCCAGCGCGGCCAGCTCCGCAGCCCGGGCGTCCAGCGCGCCGGCCACCGCCCGCAGCGCCGCCGCCCGGCCCGCCGGGCCCATGGCCTCCCAGCCGGGCCGGGCCGCCGCGGCGGCCCCGGCGATTGCGTCCACGGCGCTGTCCGTGGTCTCGGCGACCGGCTCGCCGCCGGCTTGCCGGTCCGCGGGTCATATCCCTGGATCATGAACCATCCATCCTCTGCGGTTACTTCAGGTGTTCCGCGTCATAGCCGGGGCGGGTGAACTCCCCGCCCAGGTAGGCGAACACCGGATCGTCCGGATCCGGTGCCCCGTGGGCCGCGATGACCTCGCCCGCGTAGTCCTCCGCGTCGTCCCGCGGCTCGTAGCCCAGGGCCCGGGCCTCGTCCAGGCTGACCCAGCCGCCGCGGGTGTTGGCCGACACGCCATAGGCCACCCGGAACCCGGGCCGCGCTGCGGTCAGGCACGCCTCGAACAGCCGCCCGGCGTCGTCGGGGGACAACCAGGTGGACAGCATGCGCGCGGTCGCCGGCCGCTCGAAACAGGACAGGATGCGCAGGCAGATGGTGTCCAGGCCGTAGCGGTCGTGGTACATCGACGCCAGGGCCTCCCCCGCCACCTTGGATACGCCGTAGTAGGTGTCCGGCGCGGGAAACGCGTAGTCCGGGGCGGGGAACTGCGCGCGGGGGGTGAACCCGACGGCGTGATTGGACGAGGCGAAGATCACCCGGGGCACGCCGGACCGGCGGGCCGCCTCGAACACGGTGTAGGTGCCCTGGATGTTGATCTCGATGATCTTGTCCCAGGGGCCTTCGCCGGACACCCCGCCCAGGTGGATGACGGCGTCCGCCCCGGCGAGGGCCTCGGTCGTCGCGGCCATGTCGGTGACGGACGCGACGATCACCTCCTCGTCGGGCCCGGGCGAGGCCGGCGGCGCGATGTCCAGCAGGCGCAGGATGCGGCCGGGACGGGCCAGCCGCTGGCGCAGCATGGTCCCGATCCGGCCGGATCCGCCGGTAATGACGATGACAGGCACGGCAGTCGACCTTACGCGGCCGGTCCCCCGCTTCGCTTTCTCGCCCAGAGTCCGGCGACACACGCGGGCGAGCCACAGGTCTCCCGGATAGCCGGGGCACCGCACCCGCACTTCCGGACCCGGGCACGCAGCCAGGCATCGTAGTGAACAAGCTCGGTGCCCACGGTCACCACGCGCCGGAGACGGCCGTCAGACATGAGCAGCCACTCGGCGGGACGCATCTCCAGATCAGTCATAGCTAGCTCCGCACCCAGCCTAGCCTGCGCGCGGCCGGCCAGGCGGCGGCCTCAGCGGGGGTCGGGCTCGGGGTTACGGCCCGGGCGGGCGAGGAACTCGAAATCGCAGCCCTGGTCGGCCTGGGTGACCTGCTCGGCGTACAGCGCGCCGTAGCCGCGCTCGAACCGCCGGGGCGGCGGCTGCCAGGCGGCGCGGCGCCGGGCCAGCTCGGCGTCCTCGACCTCGACCCGCAGCGATCGCTCCGCGACGTCCAGGGTGATCAGGTCGCCGGTGCGGACCAGCGCCAGCGGCCCGCCCACGTAGGACTCGGGGGCGACGTGCAGCACGCAGGCTCCGTAGCTGGTCCCGCTCATCCGCGCGTCGGAGATCCGGACCATGTCCCGCACGCCCCGGGCCAGCAGGTAGTCCGGGATGGGCAGCATCCCGTACTCGGGCATGCCCGGGCCGCCGAGCGGGCCGGCGTTCCGCAGCACGAGCACCGACTCGGCGGTCACGCCCAGCGCGGGGTCGTTGATCTGCCGCTGCATCTCGCGGTAGCTGTCGAACACGACCGCCGGCCCCGTGTGCTTGAGCAGCGCGGAGTCGGCCGCGATGTGCTTGATCACCGCCCCGTCGGGGGCCAGGTTGCCGCGCAGCACGGCCAGGCCGGCCTCGGCGGACAGCGCGGTGCCCGGGTCGCGGATGACGTCGTCGTTGTAGACCTCGGCCCCGGCCAGCTGGTCAGCCAGGGGCCGGCCGGTGACCGTGATCCGGTCCGGGTGCAGCGCGCCGGGCACCCCGGCCAGCCGGGCCAGCAGCGCGGGCAGCCCGCCGGCGTAGTAGAAGTCCTCCATCAGGTACGTCCCGCCGGGCCGGATGTTGGCCAGGACCGGGACGCGGCGCGAGATGTCGTCGAAGTCGTCGAGGGACAGCGGCACCCCGCAGCGGCCCGCCATCGCGATGAGATGGATCACGGCGTTGGTGGACCCGCCCAGGGCCAGCACGGTGGCCACCGCGTCCTCGAACGCCTCGGCGGTGAGGATGCGGTCCGGGGTCAGGTGCTCCCAGGCCATGCCGACGATGCGGCGGCCGGTCGCGGTGGCCATCCGGTAGTGCGCGGAATCGACCGCCGGGATGGACGCCGCGCCCGGCAGGGTCATGCCCAGCGCCTCGGCCGCGGACGTCATGGTGGAGGCGGTCCCCATCGTCATGCAGTGGCCGGGCGACCGGGCGATGCCGCTGGCCAGGTCGGCCAGCTCGCAGTCGCCGATCAGGCCGGCCCGCTTGTCGTCCCAGTACTTCCACAGGTCGGTGCCGCTGCCCAGGGTGGAGCCGCGGTAGTTGCCGCGCAGCATCGGCCCGGCGGGCAGGTAGATGGCGGGGATCCCGGCGCTGGCCGCACCCATGATCAGCGCGGGCGTGGTCTTGTCACAGCCGCCCATCAGCACCGCGCCGTCCGCCGGGTAGGACCGGAGCAGCTCCTCGGTGTCCATGGCCAGCAGGTTCCGGTACAGCATCGGGGTCGGCTTCTGGAACGTCTCCGACAGGCTGGCCACCCCGAACTCGGCCGGGAAGCCGCCCGCCTCCCAGATGCCCCGCTTGACCTGCTCGGCCCGCTCGCGCAGGTGCATGTGGCACGGGTTCAGCTCAGACCAGGTGTTCACGATCGCGATCACCGGCTTGCCCAGGTAGTCCTCGGGGCTGGCGCCGAGCTGGCGCATCCGGGTGCCGTGGCTGAACGCGCGCATCCCGTCGCCCCCGAACCAGCCGTAACTCCGAAGCTGCTCCGGCGATCGTCCCCCCGGGCTAGCCGGGCTCACCGCTGGTCTCCCTCCGCGGCCAGGCCCCAGCCGGCCAGGATCTTGCCGATCTCGGCGCGTATCTCCTCGGGCAGCAGGCGGCTGGGCGGGCGGACGTCCCGGCGGGCCAGCCCCAGCTGGGCCAGGGCTTCCTTGACCACGCTCACGTTGTCCGCGGACGAGTCCGCGGCCCGCAGCTCCTCGAACGCCCGGCACTCGGCCCACAGGCGCAGCGCCCCCGCATGATCACCGGACTGGAGTGCCTCCAGCATGCCGACGGAGATCTGCGGCGCGACGTTGGCCAGCCCCGAGGTGAAGCCGCGCGCCCCGTACGCCCAGCAGCCCGGCGCGGTCAGCTCGGCCAGCCCGGCCAGCCAGGTGAACCGGGCCAGGCCCGCGTCCCGGGCCACGCCGGCGAAGCCGACCAGGTCGCGCACGCCGTACTTGACCCCGACGACGTTCGGGCACTGCTTGCCAAGCCGCCGGATGTGCCGGCCGGTGATCTTCGCGTCCCGGATGTAGAGCACCACGCCCATGTCCGGCACCGCCTCCGCGATGGCCGCGTTGTAGTCAACCCAGCCGTCGGCCGACAGGTACGGGCTGACCGGCTGGTGAATCATGATCATGCGGACCCCGGCCGCGCGGGCGTGGGTCGCGGAGCTGACCGCGGTGGCGACGTCGTGGCCGACGCCGGCCAGCACCTCCACACGTCCGCGGACGGCGCGGATCGTGGACTCGGTAGCGGCCCGGGTCTCCCCGTCCGTCAGGGTGTAGAACTCCCCGGTGTTGCCGTTGGGGGTGACCAGGGTGATCCCGTTGTCGACGAGGCGCCGGACGAGGCGGGCGTGGCCATCCCAGTCGGGGGCGCCGTCCGGGCCGAACGGGGTGACCGGCACCGCGGCCACGGTTGCGAGGATGTCGAGGAACTCGTCGGTGACGGCCGGGTCAATGCGCATCGGTACTCCATTCGGTGGCGGGGGCCGGGAAGCCGGGCGAGGTGAAATGCCGGGCCGCGAAGCCCTCGATGTGCTCGCGGAGCAGGGCCGACGCCTCATCGGCCGCCCCGGCCAGCGCCGCGGCCAGGATGGCCCGGTGCTCGGCCGCCTCCTGCTGCCACGACGGGGCCTGCTCCCAGGACAGCGCGGACACCAGCGCCGTCTGGTCGCGCAGGTCATCCAAGGTCTTCACGAGCAGGCTGTTACCGCAGCCCAGGTACAGGGTCCGGTGGAACTCACGGTTGGCCAGGCTGCGCTGCGCCTGGCCGGCGGCGTCGTCGGATGCGGCCAGGGCCGCCTGCGCGGCCGGCCATGCGCCGGCCTCCAGGCCGGCGTCCGGCCCGCGGGCCTGGACCGCGCGGCGCACCGCCTCCGGCTCCAGCAGCAGCCGCAGATCGTAGATGGCCGCCGCGCTCGCCGCATCGATGGCCCGGACCGTGGCACCCCGGTACGGGCTCATCGTGACCAGGCCCGCGCCGGCCAGCGTCTTCAGCGCCTCGCGGACCGGGGTCTTGGACACCCCGAGCAGCTGGGCCAGCTCCGTCTCCACGAGGCCCCGCCCGGGACGCAGCTCACCGGCCAGGATGGCGTGCTTGATCGCGTCCAGGACGGCCTCGGTCCGGGACGGAGCCGCCCCGGTCGAACCGTTGAGGAAACTGCGGGCGGGCGGGACCGTTGCGGTGCTCACCGGGAACCTCCGCCCGCTCGGGTTCGCATACGGCATCTCATATATGACATGACTCTACGAGCCAGGGCCCGCACCGTCAACGCGGTGGATCAGCCGTGCTTGCGGGCGACCCCGCCCCACATCGCCGCCCGCCGGGCCCCCTCGACCTCGGAGTCCTGCCGCCAGTGCTGCACCGGGACCACCCCGGGCTCGATCAGCTCGAGCCCGGCGAAGAAGTCCGTTACCTCGGCCTGGCTGCGGTAGGTGCCCTTCTGGGCGAGCAGCCGGTTGAGCCGCTTGCCCATCTCGGCCATCTTCTCCGGCTCGATGTCCGAGGCCACGTGGGACAGCAGCAGGTAACTGCCCGGCGGCACCGCGTCCATCAGCTGGCTCACGATGCTGTACGGGTGATCCTCGGGCCCGATCAGGTGCAGCACCGCGACCAGCAGGACGGCGACCGGCTGGGAGAAGTCGAGCAGGCCGCGGGCGTGCTCGAGGATCTTCTCGGTGTCGCGCAGGTCCGCGTCGAGATAGTCGGTCGTGCCCTCGGGCCGCCCGACCAGCAGGGCGCGGGCGTGGGCCAGCACGATCGGGTCGTTGTCCACGTACACGACGCGGCTCGCCGGCGCGATGGCCTGGGCCACCTCGTGGGTGTTGTTGGCGCTGGGAATGCCGGTGCCGATGTCGAGGAACTGGCGGACCCCGGCGTCCGCGGCCAGGAACCGCACCCCGCGGGCCAGGAACGCCCGGTTGGCCCGTACCGAGGAGACCAGGTCGGGGTAGGCCGCCAGCGCTTCCTCGCCGGCCTGCCGGTCGGCTTCGAAATTGTCCTTACCGCCCAGCCAGTAGTCGTACACCCGGGCGATATGCGCCACGCTGGTGTCGAAGTCAACCCGCTCCTCATCGTCCGCGGGAAGAGGCGCGCCGAGCCATTCGCTTGCCATCAGTGCCGCCTTCCGGAGCGCATCCTTCTACCTATCCTGCAGCGACAGACCCTGCCGTGTCCGGCTGAACTACGAATCAAAGCCCAGCCCGAGCCGGTCCAGGGTCCGCAGCCACAGGTCCCGGCGCCCCTCGTGGCGGTCCGCGCGGGCCAGCGAGGCCCGGGTCAGCTGGATCACCGCGGAGCGCAGCGGCTCGGGCGGGAACGGCACCGGCTTGCCGCGCACCATGCCCAGCTCGGTCCGCTCCGTCCGCTGCCCGCTGAGCAGGTCGAGCAGCACGTTGCCGCCGAACCGCGACGCGCCCACCCCCAGCCCCGTGTACCCGGCGGCGTAGGCCACCCGCCCCCGGTGGGCGGTGCCGAAGAACACGCAGAACCGGGCGCAGGTGTCGATCACGCCACCCCAGGTGTGCGTGAACCGGAGCCCTTCGAGCTGCGGGAACGTCTGGAAGAAGTGCCGGGCCAGCCGGGCGAACGTGGCGGGCCGCTGATCCTGGCCGGCGGTGATCAGGCCGCCGTTGTAGTAGACCGCGTCGTACCCGCCCCACAGGATCCGGCCGTCGCTGGTGAGCCGGTAGTAGTGGAACTGGTTGCCCAGGTCACCGACCCCCTGCCGGTTCCGCCAGCCGATGCTGTCCCGCTGGGCGCCGGACAGCGGCTCGGTCATCATCGCGTAGTCGTACACCGGCACCAGGTACCGCCGCAAGCGGCGCAGCAGCGGAGCGTAGGCCCCGGTGCCCAGAGCGGCGCGCGGCGCGCGCACGCTCCCGTGCGGGGCGGACAGCCGCAGGCCCGGGCCCTCACCCGCGATCGCGCCGACCGGGGTCTGCTCGTAGATCCGCACGCCCGCGTCCAGGCAGGCCCGGCGCAGGCCCCAGGCCAGCCGGGCCGGGTCCACGATGGCGCACCCGCCACGGTCCCACAGCCCGCCGTAGAACGCCGGCGAGGCGATCTCGGCCCGGACCGCCGCCGCGCCCAGCAGTTCCGGCGGCGCGCCGGGCGCCCCGGAGGCGGCGGCCAGGCGGCGCGCGGCGGCGGCGTGGTCCCACAGCCCGGGCAGGTGCCAGGGCCGGGTCGCGACGGCCAGCTCGCCGGTGCGCTCGAAGTCGCAGTCGATCCCGTGCCGGGCCACGGTGGCCGCGATCTCATCCAGGTTCTCCCGGCCGAGCCGGTCCAGCACGGGCATCTCCGGGCCGAACCGCTCCAGCCCGTTGGCCAGCCCGTGGGTGAGGCTGGCCGAGCAGAACCCGCCGTTGCGGCCGGACGCGGCCCAGCCGGCCGTCCGGCCCTCGAGCAGCACCACGTCGGCGGACGGGTCCCGCTCCCTGGCCAGCAGCGCGGTCCACAGCCCGGTGAACCCCGCGCCGACCACGGCCAGGTCGGCGGTGGTGTCCTCGCGCAGCGGGGGGGCGGGCTCCGGGGCGTCCGGGCGATCCAGCCAGAAGCAGGCCGGCCGGGCGTCCCGGAGCGCGGCCTCGCCGGGCAGCACCGACTGGCCGGACAGGGTGCTCACCCGCGGATCACCCGGTTGAACGTGGCCTCGTACTGCACCTGCAGCTTGCCGCTCACGTCGGCGTAGTTGAACAGCCGCTTGTAGTCGGCGGGGCTGGGCCAGACCAGCTCGCTGGTGGCCACCTCGTGCAGCAGCCGCCGGTTGCTGCCCGTGGCCCTGGCCGCGTCCCGGGTGATGATCCGCTGCGCGGCCGGGACGGCACTGATGTAGTTGATCGACTCGGTGAGCTGGGCCGCGATCGCCGGCTGGTAGTACCAGTCCATCAGCATCATCGCGTCCACCGGGTTCTGGGCGTACCTCGGGATCATCATGTTGTCCGTCCACAGCGTGCCGCCCTCGTCCGGGATGACGAACTTCAGGTCCGTTCCCGAGCTGAGGTTCTGCTGGAAGATGTCCCCGGACCAGGCCATCGAGATCCAGGTGTTCCCGCTGGTCAGCTCGTCGATGTAGGACTGCTGGTAGTAGCCGCGGACCAGGCCCGCGTCGCGCTGCTGGGTGAGCGTCTTCGCGGCGGCCTGCCAGTCCGCGGGGGTGGACGTCTCCGGGTCGATCCCCAGCTTGAGCAGGCCGAAGTTGCCCAGGTCCTGAACGTCGGCCATCATCCCGACCCGGCCCTTGTAGGCCGGGTTCCACAGCTCCCTGAGGCTGGTCACCGGGGTCTGGATGAACTTCGGGTTCCAGGCGATGCCGGTGGTGCCGGACGCCCACGGGATGCTGTAGGTGTTCCCCGGATCGAAGGAGCGGTGCTGGAACTTGGCCCCCGCGTACCGGTGGAAGTTCGGCAGCATGCTCTGGTCCAGCGGGATCAGCCCGCCCATGGTGAGCAGCTGGGAGAACCAGAACCCGTTGGTGACGACCATGAGGTCGTAGCCGATCGACTCGCCCGCGCGCAGGATGGGCGCGATCTTGTTCACCCAGTAGCTGTCTTCCTGGATGACCTCGGCGTAGCTGACCGTGATCCCGGTGGCGGCGGTGAACTCCTGCAGGGTTTTGCGGCCGGTGTCGATGTACAGCGGCCAGTTGGCGAAGTTCACGTGCCCGTGCCGCTTCTGCGCGGCCCAGAACCTGGCCACGGTGTTCTGCGCGTGCACCACGCGGGGTTTCGGGGGCGCGCTGCCGCTGCACGCGGCCAGGGCCAGCCCGGCCGCGGCCAGGCCGCCCAGGCCCAGCACGTCGCGCCGACGAGGCTGGGTCAGCCCGCGCGCCAGGCACGGGGTCACCGTGACGTTCGCTCGTCTGTCATCGCTCACCGCCAGGTCAGGTCTGCCTTCTGGCTACCACGATGCTGGCCAGCGCGCACAGGATTCCGACCGTGAAGATGGCGCTGCCGAACACGAAGACCTGCGGCGGGATGCCCACCCGGGTGACCCCGTAGACCCAGACCGGGAACGGGACCGCCGCCCCGCTGACGAAGTTGGACGTGACGAAATCGTCGATGGACAAGGCGAACGCCATCAGCGCGCCGGCCAGCACGCCCGGCATGATCAGCGGCAGGGTGATCTTCCGGAACGTGACCCAGGCGTTCGCGCCGAGATCCTGCGCGGCCTCCTCCAGCGACCGGTCGAAGCCGGCCATCCGGGCCCGCACCGTGATCGCGACGTAGGCGATGCTGAACGCCACGTGGGCCAGCAGCAGGGTGATGAAGCCCCGGGCCACGTTCAGCGTGACGAACAGGCCGAGCAGCGACGCGCCCATGACGATCTCCGGCGCGGCGATGTTCAGGAACATCACCTGCTCCAGGAGGTTCTTGCCGCGCAGCTGCGGGGGCCGGTAGCGGACCAGGGCCAGGGCGAGCAGGGTGCCGACCACCGTCGACACGATCGTGGCGGCCAGGGCCAGCCGGATCGACAGCCAGAACGCCGTGGTGAGCTGGGGGATGTCGGACCACTGCTGGTACCACTGGGTGGTGAACCCGTTCCAGGCGAAGCTCACCTGGGGCAGCCCGGTGGTGACCTTGTTGAAGCTGTAGAGGATCATCACCGCGATGGGGAAGACCAGGTAGGCGATGATCAGCCAGGAGTAGGCGGGCAGCACGAACCGGGTCCAGCGGCGCCGCCGCGGCCGGCCTGCCGGGCCTGTCCCGCCTCGGTGCCAGCGGGCGCCGTCACCACCGCGCTCATATGTAGTCCTCGATGGTCCGCGAGCCCAGCAGGCGGGCGTAGGCGAAGATGCCGACCAGCGCGACGGCCAGCAGCACCGCGGACAGCGCCGAGCCGCCCGCGTAGTCCAGGTTGACCAGGAACGCGTTCTGGATCACGGTCCCGATCATCGTGTTGCCGGTGCCGCCGAGCACCTGCTGGTTGATGTAGTCACCGAGGGCCGGGACGAACGTGAGCAGGAACGCGGCGAACAGCCCGGGCACGGTGAGCGGCAGGATGACCCGCAGGAAGGCCTGCCGCCGGGTCGCGTACAGGTCGTAGGCCGCGTCCAGCACCCGCTTGTCGATCCGCTCGATGGCCACGTACAGCGGCAGCGCGGTGAACGGCAGGTAGTTGTAAGCCAGCCCGGCCACCACCGCGTACCCGGTGGCCAGCACGTGGAAGTTCTGCGGCAGCAGGTGCGCGTTCTTGAGCGTGCCCAGGATGATGCCCTGGTCGGAGAGGATGAACTCCCAGACGATCGTGCGGATCACGAACGAGACGAAGAACGGCACCAGCAGCATGAGCAGGAAGAAGTTCTTCCTGGTCCCGCCGTGGAACGCGATCCAGTAGGCGATCGGGAACGACACGATCAGGTCGATGATGGTCGCCGCGCCCGCGAAGTAGATGCTGGTGATGAACTGGGTGTGATACAGGCTCAACTGCTGGCCGAACTCGCCCCAGTGCCAGGTCATCACGCACGCGCCCGTGGCCGTGTTGCACGACTGCAGGGACAGCGACAGCATCACGACCAGCGGGACCAGGAACAGCACCAGCAGCCACAGCCCGGCCGGGAGGCTCAGCAGGTACGGCGCGAGGGCCTTGCCGAGCCTGGGGCGGGGGCGGCGGCTGGTTACGAGCCCTGGGTGATCGGCAAGAACAGGTTGTTCCACGCGGTCAGCTCTTCCTGGCTCTTGTACACGTAGTAACTGCGGGAGTTCTTGATGTACTGCCCGGTCGGGAACACGGTCGGCGCGTTGGCCGTGGTGGACGTGGGCAGGCCGATCTCCGGCTTCATCTTGGCCAGCGCCTGCTGGGCCCAGCCGCTGGGTGACAGCAGCACGCCCTTGGCGGCCGGGACCGGGCAGATGTAGTCGTTGTAGTACTCCACGACCGCCTGGACCTGCGGGTTGTAGTAGAAGTCCATCAGCGTCATGGCGTCCTTCGGGTTCTGCGCGTACATCGGGATGCACATGTTGTCCGTCCAGAGCATCCCGCCCTCGGTGGGGACGAGCAGCTTCAGGTCGCGGTACTTGCTGTTCAGGTCGGCCTGGAAGATGTCACCGGACCAGGCCTGGGACACCACGATGTCGCCGTTCTTCAGGTGGTCGATGTAGCTCTGGTCGTAGTAGGCGCGGACCAGCCCGTCGCTCTTCTGCTGCTGGAGCTTCTTGGCCGCCTTCGCCCAGTCGGACTCCGTCGAGGTGGCCGGCTCGACCCCGATGGCCAGCAAGCCGACGCTGCCCAGCTCCTGGGGGTCGGACATCATGCCGATCTTGCCCGAGTACTTCCTGTCGAACAGGATGCCCACGCTGGTGCCGGGGTCCTTGACGACCGAGGAGTTGTAGCCGATGGCGGTCCAGCCGGACTGCCAGGCCATCGTGTACTTGTTGCCCGGGTCCCAGGACGGGTTCTTGATCAGCGGGCCCGCGTACTTGTCGAAGTTGGTCATCATGCTGCGGTCCAGCGGGATCAGCCAGCCGAAGTTCATCAGGTAGCCGAGCGGCGGGCTGTTGTTGGTCATCACGATGATGTCGTAGCCGGTGGACTGCTTGGCCGTCAGCGAGGGCCTGATCTTCGCGTAGAACGCGTTGTTGTCGCTGATCGGCTCGGTGTAGGTGACCTGGATCCCGGTCTGCTGGGTGAAGTACTCCAGGGACAGGTGCTTGCCCTTGAGCACGTCCAGGTAATAGGGCCAGTTGGCGAAGTTCACCGTGTGGTGCAGCTTCTGCTTGGACCACCAGGCCGCGGTGCCGACGCCCCCGGCCGGGGTGGACCCGCTGCTGGCCGTCGTCGCGCCCTTGACCCCGCAGGCGGCCAGGAAGGCGCCGACGCCCAGCGCGCCCGCGCCGGCCCCGGCCGACTGCAGCAGCTGCCGCCGGGATATGCCCTGCTGGGAGACGCGGGGCTGGGTCAGCCCGCGCCAGAAGGATGGGTCGGGCCGGCCGCCCGCGCTGCATCACCGGCGGGGTCACTGCCATGCTGCTCGTCCATCGGGACCTCCTGTCAACGCCTCACGCTGGCCGGGCGCGGGGGCACGCCGGGCGCGGGCGGTTAGCCAATCGGATACGAGTGCTGCGAATCCCAGGTCAGCCAGACCTCGTCGCCCCGGCTGACCGGGGTGGCGGCCGAGGCTGAGTTCTGCTGGAAGACGACGACGTCCGCCCCGGTCGTGGTGGAGACGAGAAATTCGTGGACGTGCCCAGATAGACGACCTCGGTGACGGTGCCGCGCAGCGCGCAGCCGCCCGCCGGGCCCGGCCCGGCGGCGAGCTCGATCTTCTCCGGCCGCACGGTGAGCTCGACCTCGTCGCCGGCGCCAGCGCGGGACCGCCCGGCTGGCACGATGATCCGCTCGTCCGGGCCCGGCCTCGATGACGCCCTGGCCGCCGCGTGACCCGGGCCAGGGCCCGGTCAGCAGGTTGGACGTGCCGATAAATCCCGCAACGAAGCGCGTCGCGGGGTGCTCGTAGATCTCCCGCGGCGGGCCGAGGTGCTCGATCACGCCGTCGTTCATCACCGCGATCCGGTCCGACATGGTGAGCGCCTCGTCCTGGTCATGGGTGACGTAGACGAACGTGATGCCGACCTCGCGCTGGATGCGCTTGAGCTCGACCTGCATCGCCTGCCGGAGCTTGAGGTCCAGCGCGCCGAGCGGCTCGTCCAGCAGCAGGGCGCGCTTGGGGTGATTGACCAGCGCCCGGGCCAGCGCGACGCGCTGCTGCTGGCCGCCGGACAGCTCCCGGGGCCGGCGCTGCTCGCGGCCGGTCAGGTCGACGATCTCCAGCATCTCGCCGACCTGGCGGGTGATCTGGTCGCCTTGGGCACGCTCTTGCGCCGCAGCCCGAAGGCGACGTTCTCGAACACGCTCATGTGCGGGAACAGCGCGTAGGACTGGAACACCATGTTCACGTCGCGCTTGTTCGGCGGGGCCCCGGTGACGTCGCGGCCGTCGAGCCGGACCGTGCCGCGGGTCGGCTCCTCGAAGCCCGCGATCATGCGCATCGTGGTGGTCTTGCCGCAGCCCGAGGGGCCGAGCATGGAGAAGAACTCGCCCGGCCGGATGGCCAGGTCGATGCCGCGGACCGCGGCGACCACCTCGCCGCGGGAGTGGAATTCCTTGGCCACCCCGTCCAGCCCGATGGCGGGCACGCCGGGCGTGCCATCCGGCTCGCCGGGCTTGCGGCCGGCACGCCGTCGCGACGCGTCAGTCTCGGTCATAGGCCATGTCGGTCATATCAGGAGCAATCCCTCGCTCGGGTCCCTGGGTAACGCGCTCCCAGCATTCTGAACTGGCCGTGCGCGGCGTCGCGCTCCGTCCGGTCAGCGGGCCGCATACCAGGTCAAACGACACCTATGCGGCGAGTGGACCCGATCCTGGCAGACAGATTGTCCAAAATCAACCGAATCAGTCGTCGCGAATCTCAATCGCAACCGATTCGGTTACACACCCGTAACAGCTCACTCGCCCAGGTAGCTCATTACGTGCTTGATCCGGGTGTAGTCCTCGAACCCGTACATCGACAGGTCCTTGCCGTACCCGGAATGCTTGAATCCGCCGTGCGGCATCTCGGACGCGAACGGGATGTGCGTGTTGATCCAGACCGCGCCGAAGTCCAGCAGCCGGGCCAGCCGCATGGCCCGCCCGTGGTCCCGCGTCCACACGCTGGCGGCCAGCCCGTACTTGACCCCGTTGGCCCAGCGGACCGCCTCGTCCTCGTCGCCGAACTGCTGCACGGTGATCACCGGGCCGAAGATCTCTTCCTGGATCATCTCGTCGTCCTGGCGCAGCCCGCGGACCACGGTGGGCTCGAAGCAGTAGCCGCGCTCCCCCACCCGGTGGCCGCCGGTGACCACCTCGGCGTGCGTCGGGCCGCGGCGCAGGAACCCTGCGACCCGGGCCAGCTGCGCCGGGTTGTTCAGCGGGCCGTAGTCGGCGTCGGGCACCTCCGGCCCGCCGGTCGTGGTGCCGGGCCTGCTCGGCGAGGGCGTCGGTCAGGTCCGCGGCGATCCGCGGGCCGGCCAGCACCCGGGTCGCCGCGGTGCAGTCCTGGCCCGCGTTGTAGTAGCCGGCCTCGGCGATGCCCTGGGCGGCGCGCGCCACGTCCGCGTCGTCGAAGACCACGACCGGCGCCTTCCCGCCCAGCTCGAGGTGGACCCGCTTGAGCCCGGCCGCCGCGGCCAGGGCGACCTGGATCCCGGCCCGGACCGAGCCGGTGATCGACACCATCTGCGGGATGTCGTGGCTGACCAGCGCCTGGCCCGTGCCGGCGTCGCCGCAGACCACGTTGAGCACGCCCGGCGGCAGGTGCTCGGCGGCGATCTCGGCCAGCAGGAGCGTGGACATCGGCGTGGTGTCGGAGGGCTTGAGCACCACGGTGTTGCCCGCGGCCAGGGCCGGCGCGATCTTCCAGATCGCCATCATCAGCGGGTAGTTCCAGGGCGTCACCTGGGCGCAGACGCCCACGGGCTCGCGCCGGATCATCGAGGTGTGCCCGGCCATGTACTCACCCGCCGCGGTCCCCTGCAGGATGCGCGCGGCGCCGGCGAAGAAGCGGAGCTCGTCCACGCACGGGGGAAGTTCCTCGGCCAGGGTCATGGCGACCGGCTTCCCGGTGTTCCGGCACTCGGCCTCCACCAGGTCGGCGGCCCGCTCCTCGACGGCGTCAGCGATCTTGAGCAGCGCGAGGCTCCGCTGCGGCCGGGGTGGCGTCGCGCCAGGCCTCGCGGGCCGCCTCGGCGCTGCGCAGCGCCGCGTCCACGTCCTGCGGCCCGGACACCGGCGCCGCGCGCGTACGCCTCGCCGCGTGCTGGGGTCGACCACCTCGCTGGTGCGGCCCGCCGAGGCCGTCACGAATTCGCCGTTGACGAAGTTCTTCAGGTCCGCCACGCTGGCGCCGGGCTGCATGGTCGCTGTCAAGGTCCGCCTCCTCAGGGCGAGGTTCCTGGCCACGGTGCCGGCGCCCTCGGCGTCTCAGCAGCCGCCACTGGATCCGACACTCGCAGAAAAATGTTTCGTGAACAAGCGAATCCGTTGCATATACCATGCATAGCAACGAAATCAGTTGACAAGCGGGCCGAGCGTGGCACCATGGCTTGCGAAGGAGGACCGCATGGCGCACACCCCGGCGACGCCCGCGATCCCGGGCGGTCTGAGCGGGGAGCCTGCACCGGCCGGCCGGAACGGCCGCTCCGCGGCCCGGGGCTCCCCGGGTACCGTGCTGGACCGCTTCTCCAAGCAGATCATCGAGCAGCTCCAGGAGGATGGCCGCCGCTCCTACGCGGCCATCGGCAAGGCGGTCGGGCTGTCCGAGGCGGCCGTCCGGCAGCGGGTACAGCGGCTGGTGGACGCCGGCATCATGCAGATCGTCGCGGTAACCGACCCGCTGATGCTCGGCTTCAGCCGGCAGACGATGATCGGCATCAAGTGCGGCGGGGACCTGGAGCAGGTCGCCGACGAGCTGGCCGCCATGGAAGAGATCGACTACGTGGTGATCACCTCGGGATCGTTCGACCTGCTGGTCGAGGTGGTCTGCGAGGACGACAGCCACCTCCTGGAGATCCTCAGCCGGGTGCGCGGGGTGCCCCGCGTGACCAGCACCGAGACGTTCGTGTACCTGAAGCTCCGCAAGCAGACCTACGGCTGGGGGACCAGATGACCACGCCAAGCGACCCGTATCGCAGCCAGGCCAGGCGCACCCGCGCGGCGGACCGGACCCGATGGGCCCGGCCGCCGTCACGGACGGCGCCCTCGGCTCCGGCGGGCCCGGCCGACCTGGCTCTGCAGGAGGCAGCGCGGCGGCACCTGTGGCTGCACTTCACCCGCGATGTCGGCCTATGCCGACGCCGACATGCCGGTGATCGTGCGCGGCGAGGGCCAGTACGTGTACGACCAGAAGGGCAAGCGCTACCTGGACGGGCTGTCCGGCCTGTTCGTCAGCCAGATCGGGCACGGCCGCAGGGAAGTCGCCGAGGCCGGTGCCCGGCAGGCCACCGAGCTGGCCTACTTCCCGCTCTGGTCCTACGCCCACCCGCGGGCCGTCGAGCTGGCCGAGCGGCTGGCCGCGCTGGCGCCGGGCGACCTGAACCGGGTGTTCTTCACGACCAGCGGCTCGGAGGCGGTGGAGTCCGCCTGGAAGCTGGCCAAGCAGTACTTCAAGACGATCGGCGAGCCGGCCAGGTACAAGGTGCTCAGCCGGGACATCGCCTATCACGGCACCTCCATGGGGGCGCTGGCCATCACCGGGCTGCCCGTCGATCAAGGAGCCGTTCGAGCCGCTGCCCCCGGGCGGGGTCCGGATGCCGAACACCAACTTCTACCGCGCGCCCGGCTTCGTCGCCGACGACCTGACCGCGTTCGGCCTGTGGGCCGCGGACGAGATCGAGCGGGCCATCCTGCGCGAGGGCCCGGAGTCGGTGGCCGCGGTCTTCCTGGAGCCGGTGCAGAACTCGGGCGGCTGCTTCCCGCCGCCGCCCGGCTACTTCGCCCGGGTCCGGGAGATCTGCGACCAGTACGGCGTGCTGCTGGTCTCCGACGAGGTCATCTGCGCGTTCGGCCGGCTCGGCCACTACTTCGGCTCGCAGCGTTACGGCTACCAGCCGGACATCATCACGTTCGCCAAGGGAGTGACCTCCGGGTACGCCCCGCTCGGCGGCATGATGGTCAGCGACCGGCTGATGGAGCCGTTCAGCGAGGGCACGCGCCACGTTCCTGCACGGCGTGACGTTCGCCGGCCACCCGGTGTCCTGCGCGGTCGCCCTGGCCAACCTCGACGTGTTCGAGAAGGAAAACCTGCTGGGCAACGTGCGGTCCAACGAGGCGGCGTTCCGCGCCACCCTGGAGAAGCTGTCCGACCTGCCGATCGTCGGCGACGTGCGCGGCGACGGCTACTTCTACGGCATCGAGCTGGTCAAGGACAAGGCCACCCGGGAGACGTTCAGCGACGAGGAGTCCGAGCGGCTGCTCCGCGGCTTCCTGTCCCAGGCCCTGTTCGACGCCGGGCCTGGTCTGCCGCGCCGACGACCGCGGCGACCCCGTGATCCAGCTGGCGCCGCCGCTGACCTGCGGCCCCGAGCACTTCACCGAGATGGAGCAGATCCTGCGCAGCGTGCTGACCGAGGCCTGGAACCGGCTCTGAGCGGGGCCGGGAACGGCGCGGGTCCCCGCGGGCGTTTAGCCCGGTGAGAGGGCCTGCACGGCAGGCCGCTCAACGGGCCTGCGGGCGGGCCCCGGACAGCGAGCCTGCGATGTGGCCAAATCGTGCCCGAATCTTCGGGTGATATCGAGCTGACGGGGGTAGTCCGCGGCCTGTGTGGTACTTCATCGGCGCGATAGCAGCGGTATTGCTGGGCGCCGGTTTCGTGCTGCAGCAGGACGCGGCGCAGCGCGTGCCGCAGTCCGACTTCCTGCGCCCGCGGCTGGTGGCCGACCTGCTGCGGCAGCGGCGCTGGCTGGCCGGCCTCGGCCTCATGATCGCGGGGATGCTCCTGTCCGGCCTGGTCATCGGCCACATGGTCCTGGCGCCTCTCCGAGCCGCTGCTGGCCACCAACCTGCTGGTCGCGCTGGTCATCGCCGGGCGGGTATCCGGGCAGCGGGTGCGGGCCCGCGAGCTGGTCGGGGCGGTGATCCTGCTGGGCGGGGTGAGCGCCCTGTCCGTGGCCCGGTCGGTGACCTCGGTGCAGGACTCGGTCGGCTCCCCCGCCTACTGGCCGTACGCCGGGGCGGCCATCGCCGCCGCGGCGGCCGGATTCGCCATCGCCGGGCGGCGCCGCCGGGGCGACCTGCGCGGCCTGCTGACCGGGACGGCCGCCGGCCTGGTCCTGGGCGTCCAGGACGCGCTGACCCGGCTCACCGTGCGGTCCCTGGGCAGCGTGCACGAGGTGACCGACCTGCTGTCCAGCTGGCCGGCCTACTCCCTGATCGCGGTGGGCGTCATCGCCCTGTGGCTGATGCAGAGCGCGTTCAGCTCGGCCCCGCTGCACGCCTCGCTGCCGGGGATCACGGCCGCGGAGCCCGTGGCCGGGATCGCGCTCGGCGTCGTGGCCTTCCGCGAGAAGGTCCCCGCCTCGCCCCTGCTCATCGCGCTCCAGGTGGCGGGCCTGCTGGCGCTGGTCGGCGGGGTGATCCTGGTCGCCCGGGCGCCGGCCCTCGCGGGCCTGCGCCAGTACCACGTGCCCGGTGAGCACCTGCTGCACCGTGACCGTGAGCAGCACCGGCCGCGCCGCCCGGCGGCGGTCGCGGATACCCCGCCCGGCCTGGCCCGGCCCGGACCTGCCCCGCCCGGACCTCGCCGGACCTGCCCCGGCGCCCCCGACCTGGCCGGCCCCTGGCGGCTCGGCTCCGACCGTGACCTGACTGACTCACCCTGACCTCGCCGGGCCGGACCTGACTCACCCGCCGGGAGGGTTATCGCGCTGGTGGCGGGCCGGCTCGAGCCAGCCCGGCCGCCCGGATCCCGGGCTGGCGGGCAGATAACTCTTCTATTACTTAACGTAATCAGGATAGCTTCGCTCGGCAAGCTTGTGCTCATGCGCTTAGCTCACGCCGGCGATCGGGCCCCGGGTCTGCGCCAGCCCCGCAACGGCAACCGCATCTGGGTGGTCACCTGCGTCGTCACCGTCCTCGTGGTGGTCTTCGTTGCGGTGAAGTTGACCGGGAGCGGCTGCCCGGGGCCGCCGCGCGCGGACGGGTCCGCTGCTGCCGCGGGCGCGGACGGGCCGCCGCCGCGAGGGGCGGGGGCGGGCCGGCCGGGCCGGCCGGGACCGGGCCGCTGGCGGGTCATCCCGCGCTGGCCCGGTCCGTGGTCCAGGGCCAGGCCGTGTTCTACGATCCGGGCCGCGCCGCGGGCAGCTGCGGGCTGGGCCCGTTCCCGGCCGCGGCTGGTACGTCAGCCTGCCGCCGGGCGGCTACGCGTCCGGCCGGGCCTGCGGCAGCTACCTGGACGTCTACGGGCCCGCCGGGACGGTGCGGGCCGAAGTCGTCGACGTGTGCACGGACTGCGCGGCAGGGACGGTCAACCTGAGCCGGGCGGCCTTCGCGCGGATCGCTGACCCGCGCCGGGGCACGGTCGTGGTGAGCTACCGGCCGGCCGTCGACCCGCCTCTCCCCGGGCCGCTGATGCTGCGGATCGCCGCGGGGCGGCCCGGCAGGCTGGCCGTGCAGGTCATCAACCACGGCAACCGGCTGTCGTCGGTCGCGGCCAGCCGGCCGGGCGGCGGGTGGCAGCGCCTGGCCCCGGACGCCGACGGCTACTGGACCGGGCCACTGCACCCGGGACGGCCCGGCCCGGGACGGGCCCCCGGCGGGACGGCGGCCGCGCTGGCCGGCGGGCCGGCCGGGCGGGCGGCGGGCGGGACCCGCTTCAGCGTCCGGATCACCGACGTCGCAGGCCACCAGGTGGTGCTCACCGGGGTATCGCTGCTCCGCACCCGGCTGCGGGCCACCGCCTGGATGTACCGGACCCCGGGCCGGCCCGGCGGCCCGCGCGCCCGGCCCCGCTGGGCCTGCCCGCCGCACCGCCGCGGCGCCCGCGAACGCGGGCAGCTGCTGACCCGGGCACCAGGGCGGCCGCCCGGCCCCGGTCGGGTGAGCGGCAGGCATAGCCTGTCCGCAGCCGCGCCGGCCGCTGCGCAGGCCGGCGGCGTGCCGCAGCGACCAGGGAGGGGCCATGGCCGCCATGACGGCCGGGGAAACCTGGGACTTCCTGATGGCCGGGACCCGGACTGCACACGTGGCCACGGTGCGGGCCGACGGGCGCCCGCACGTCAAGCCGGTGTGGTTCGAGCTGTCCGGCAAGCCGGGCGACTTCGAGGTGCTCTTCACCACCGCCGCGGAAACCGTGGCCGGCCGCAACCTGGCCCGGGACGGCCGGGTGATGATCTCCGTGGACGATCCGGTCCCGCCGTTCTCGTTCGTGCTCATCGAGGGCAGCGCCGTCCTCAGCGAGGATCCGGCGGAACTGCTGGCCGTGGCGACCAGGCTGGGTGCCCGGTACATGGGCGCCGGCCGCGCGGCGGAGTACGGCGCCCGCAACGCGGTCCCCGGCGAGCTGATCGTCCGGGTGTCCCCGGCCCGGGTGCTGGCCCAGCGCGCCATCGCTGACTGACCGGCGGAGGGCGGGGCGGGCGGCGGTGACCGGACGGCGGGCTCGGCGGCGGCGGGCGGCCGGACGGCGGCGGGCGGGCGCGGATAGGCCGCACATTTCGGGCCATCCGCGTGTTATACGGGTAATACCGGTGATAGGCCCGAACTGGGCAACAGTTTTGTGCCACGCCGAAGCGGGAAAGTACCGCGTATGCCAACGGACAGGTCAGCGGGCCGGATCCGCGCTTTCGCCTTTGGCGCCGCTACGCTTTTCGATATCACTGGCGCTGTCATCTACCGGGCGCTCCGCGCTGAGATGCCGGAACCCGGGAATGTTCCCCCGGAAGGGCCCTTCCAGCTCGCCACGAAAACCATCCAGGACGCGCATTCAGAGGCGGTTATGCGCGCGACCCGGACGAATGGCGTGGACGTTTCCGCGTGACTGACGATGACGGCGCCGTCGAGTCCGGCCACCCGCCCGATCCGGGATCCGGCCTGACCGGCCCGCCCGATCCGGGCCCGGGGCTGGGCCGGGCGGCCGAGCAGCCGCCGCCGGGCGCGCGGGGCCCGCGCCGGCACACGGACCCCGCGGGGCACACGCCACCCGCGTATCCCGCTGCCCGGATTCGGGGTGGCGCACCCCGGCACCGCGCCCGGGCCCGGGCACCGGCAGCAGCACCGACCCGGGGGCGATCCTGCCTCCGGACGCGGCCGCCGGGCCGCCCGCCCCGGCCACGCCTGTCCCGGCCGGGCCCGGCCCGGCCGGGCCGGTCCAGCCCACGACCGAGCTGGCCTCCACCGCCGCGGCCGGCCCGCCGCCGGGCGCGCCCGGCCCGGCGGCGCCGGCACCGCCCCGGGCCGGGTCGCCGGCCCGGGGACCACCGCTCCGACCGACGGCACCACTCCCCCGCTGGACATCGACCAGATCGCCAGCCAGGTGTACGAACGGATCGGTGACAAGATGGACCACCGCCCGGACCCGGCGCAGGACACGCCCCCGGCGGAGCAGGCGATCATGCTCCGCGACAAGGCGCCCGAACTGTACGACCTGTGGCTCAAGATTGCCCAGGAGAAGGCGGCGACGATCAACTACGTCCAGCGCGCGCCGTATGAGGTGCCGGAACGGCTGGCCCAGAGCGGCCGGCCACGGGCGCTGAGCGCGATGATCGTGGTCCTCGCCTTCTGCGGCTACCTGGCCTCGCTGGGCGGTCCCGGCCCCTATATCGGCGGGCTGATCGCGATCCTCGACCTGCTGGTCATGCTGGCCCTGTTCTTCGGGTTGCGGCCCGACCACCTGACCGACTCCAGCAGGCCGCGCAAGCGCCGCTTAATCCGGGGCGCCCGGACACCGGCCCCCGGATGAGCTGAACCCCCCGGGCGCCGGACGCACCCGGGGGGCTCAGGCCTACCGCCGGGTCTCAGCCCGGCCGGCCTGCCAGATCAGCACCGCCGCTGGGTCTGCGGGTTCTTCAGCACCGGACTGGCCAGGGTTCCTCCGTACCGGGCCACGTCGGGCGTGCCGTACTGCGCGTCACGGCCGAAGGTCGCGGTCGTGTTGCCGGCGATGACGTTGCCGAAGTGCCACACGCAGCCACCCAGCCGGCCGCCGTGGCCCAGCGTCCAGAACGGGTAGAACCTGGCGCCCGCGGGAGGTGCGGTGCAGCCCGCCCCGGTGGCGACGTTGCAGTCGGCCTCGGAGCCCGCGGCGTCGGTCTCGAACTGGATCTTCGGGTAACTCTTCCCGTGCGTGAACGGCCCTATATAAGCGAACGATGTCGGATGGTTAGGTGAACCATCCGGCCAGTCACGTATGTAGGAGCTCCCATCGAAATCGAGATCGCCGTTCTGGAAATAGTTATCCTGGCAGCCAGCCACCGGCCAGGACACCGTTTCCGCGGCGCCATTGACGTTGATCGGCCGCGGTCCTGCCGGGGCACACGTCATATCAGAGAATTCACAGAGCGCGCCTGACGTGAAGTTGTCGCTCGGGCAGGCCGCGCCGCCCTGCGTGGTCGCGTTCTGGCACACCCCGGTGCTGGCGTTGCATGGTCCCTCACCGACCTTCCCCGGGCCCTCGAACCCGCCGACGCAGGTCTGCGCGGTCTCCTGGTCACTGAACGTCTGGCCGTCCGGGTAGCTGGCGGTGTAGGGGTAGGAGTTGGTGATCGAGGAGCACGGCTCGAAGTGCCCGATCTCCTGCTGCATCAGGACGCCGCCCTCGAGCGCGGCCCACGGCACCTGGTTCTGCTGCCGGGCGGTGTTGTACTCCGGGTGGAAGTTGAACGGGGTGCCGGCACAGGTCTTGTAGTTCGTGTTCATGAACCCGTTCTTGCCGCTGGCCACGATGTAGCCGGTCTGGTGCGTGGTGAAGTCCGTGACGCTGGCCAGCAGGCCCTGCGGGGTGTCCTTGATGGTCGTGGCCACCGTGTCACCCTGGTTCATCAGCAGCGTCTCGGCGTTCGGCGTCA
Organism: uncultured Actinomycetes bacterium; assembly: GCA_963720645.1. Taxonomy (GTDB): domain Bacteria; phylum Actinomycetota; class Actinomycetes; order Streptosporangiales; family Streptosporangiaceae; genus RYN-230. Next base: position 148,191 of record CAVRFX010000011.1, read on the forward strand.
GCGTGCTGACATCGGCCAGCTGCGGGCTGGGCGGCCCCGCCGGCACGCCGTTGCGCTGCAGGAACGCGAAGTTCACCGGCTCTTCGCAGGCCGGGTTGAGATTGGCGAAGTTGTACTGGGACTCGAGGCTGTCGATGGTGAGCGCGGCGCACCAGTGCGTGGCGTCGCAGCTCGGCCCGTCCACGAACGGCTGGTAGCCCGGCGGGTAGAACTGGAGCTCCATGAAGGCCGACCCCGCGGCCTTGGGGTTGTTGAGCGCACCGCTGTTGGAGTCGCTGTCCGGCTTGCAGGGGTTCTGCGGATACGAACCGGGGTCGCAGATCGGCAGGCCGAACCACGGCGCCGGGCTCAGCTCGGCATAGTCGCTGACGGTCTTGCCGTGCGGGGAAGTGGTCGGCTTGGCGTGCGGGTCCTTCCCCAGCCGGTTGACGTAGGTCATGTCATTTCCGCTGCCGGGGGCGCTGGAAATGAACTTCACCGACGGCTCGTCATGGCCGACGTAAACGCCGTTGTCCTCGAAGCGGCCGCCCCACGTGCCGCGCGGATCGGTGCAGAGGCCGCCGAGGTCCTTCTTCACCTCTTTGTACTTGGTGCTGTGCCCGTTGCAGTCGAGCAGGTTCGTTGGTTTCGGCGCGACGCCGGCGCTCACCACGGCGGGCCTGGCCGAGGCCGCACTGGCGGCCAGGCCGCTCCAGGTGGCTGTTCCGATGATGACGATTAATGACCCTGCCAGCGCGCACAGCCGCGCCCACCGCTTGCCCATCGTGGTCCTTCCGGGAGGTTCGCCAGAACACACAACGACACGCGGGCGCCTGCGCGAGGCCCCGGTGATAGCCCCCGCGCAACCGCCCAGAGCTCCTCACACGAAGCCCTGGGAGATGTCTTATGGCTCTATTGAGGTTTTTGTCAACCTTTGTGCCGCAAGGGGCTGGTTCCACGGGAGATTTTCTGGGTTTCGGCCTGCCCTTATCGCGGGGCCCGGCCCGCCGGGCACCCGCGGCCCGGTCCTGACCAGCGCCCTGGCTCAGCCTGGGCCAGCCGTATCGCCGTTAAGTAAAGCAATAGCAAAAAAGGCGCGGGCAGTCCCTTTCGGGACTGCCCGCGCCCTGTGCAGAATGCCGGCCGTAGGCGGTCTCGCCGCCTGAGCAACCGGGTCCGGTCAGACCGGGCGGACCTGCTCAGCCTGCGGACCCTTCGGGCCCTGGCCTGCGGTGAACTCGACGCGCTGGTTCTCCTGCAGGCTGCGGAAACCGTCAGTCTGGATGGCGGTGTGGTGTACGAAGACGTCGGCGGTGCCGTCATCAGGGGCGATGAAACCATAGCCCTTGTCAGCGTTGAACCACTTCACGGTGCCCTGAGCCACGTGCTCTTCTCCTACGGGAACGATTATCGGGATCCACGGACGTGTCTCCCGGGTTGCTGCGACAGTCTGCCCTTCAACGGCGGGGCACTGTGTGATCCACGACGCCGGGGAACGAATTCACCGGCGCCGACACGCTCACGAACTTCGACGACAACCACCGACCATTGAACACCATCACGCGGCGTGGCGCTGACGGCTCGCCCAGTTGTCAGCATCTGCCCTGGTCACCAGCGCCTGCCCGGGCGGCACGAATCCCGGTGAATCAGGCCCCCGCCGTACGGGAAACCACCCGCCAGCCGGGCTGTTCCGCGCGTGCGGCCGGTCAGCTGCTGATCTGCGACATCTCCGCACCGCCGTCGTCCGCGAGGCGCTCACCGGCCTGCTGGCCGCCTGCTGCGGCCCGCAGCGCTTCCAGCACCTCCGGGCGCAGGCCCTGTTCTGCCGCGTCAACCACGCCCAGATCGGCGCGGGTATGCAGTTCGGCCGCGGTGAGCAGGAGATCCACGACCGGGGATGAGCGGCCGCCGAGCGGCCGGAGGCCAGGTCCGCCCGGGCCCCGGCCACACTGCGGAGCTCCCGGATCAGGTGCGCGCGCTGCCTGGACAGGACCTGGTGCAGCGCCGCCGGGTCGCCGATCTGCGCCGCCGCCATGACCTTGAGGAAGAAATCATCCCGGTAACCCCGGGTCCGCGGGCTCGGCGCGGCCAGCCAGCGGCTGAGCTCCTCGCGCCCGGCCGGGGTCAGCCGGTGCACGACCCGGTCCGGCTTCACCGCCTGGGGCTGGCGCTCCGACTCGATCAGGCCGTCCCGGCCCAGCCGGTCCAGCAGCTGATAGAGGTGCCCGATGTTCAGCCCGCCCCACTGGTCTCCGACGGCTTCGTCGAAGCTGCCCTTGAGCTCGTAGCCATGGGCGGCTTGACCGCCAGCAGGGCGAGCACCGCGTGATGAAGGGCCATGACCTCAGTGTCCTGCCTGGCCGGACGGCAGCGGAACCCTGTTACCTAGTTACTAGGTAACAGTCTGGGTTGCACTGTTGCCTAGCCACTAGGTAGCCAGGACGGGCGCGCCACATACTCGGCATGACCCGGCAATGGCGGCACGGCCTGGGAGGTCGATCACAGTGAGCAGGCTGGCCTGGTCACAGCTGCGTTACCGGGCGGCCCGGTCGGCCGCCCTGCTGCTGGGGATCCTGGTCGCGGTCATCGCGTTCTGCGTGCTGACCGCGAGCGCGCGCACCTCCCAGCTGCGGACGGCCGGAACGGTCAGCGCGCATTTCCGGGCCGCGTACGACATCCTGGTCCGCCCCCGGGGGTCCCGGACCCGGCTGGAGAGCAGCACGGGCACTGTCCAGCCGAATTTCCTGTCCGGTATCTACGGCGGCATCAGCCTGCGCCAGTACCACGACATCGCGCAGCTCCCCGGGGTGTCGGTAGCGGCGCCGATCGCGATGGTCGGCTACAGCCTGCCCATCGTGCCGGTCACCGCCCGGCTGCCGGCCGCGGCCATCGCCAGCCCGGGGCGGCAGCTCTACCGGCTCAGCACGACGTGGGTCAGCGATGCGGGCCGCATCCGGATCCGCCAGCCGCCGTCCTACGTCTACCTCACCAGCAACCCGATCCGGCAGCAGCAGACCGGCCCGGATGTCTTCGAGCGGCTGCCGTCCGGGGCCCGGGCCAGGACGTGTGCCGGATACCCGCTGCGGGCCGCCGAACCGCCCTTCGGCCCCGCCAAGCAGTCCAGCCTCTGGTGCTGGTCGCGGGTGACCGGGATGTTCGGCGGAGGTTCCTGGGAAGGCCTCACCGCGCAGCATCCGGGGTTCGCGGTGTACTGGAGCTTCCCCATGCTGATCGCCGCCATCGACCCGGCGGCCGAGGCGAAGCTGGACGGCCTGGACCGGGCGGTCACCTCCGGCCGCTATCTCGGTGAGCGAGCGGCGCCCGCGGTGACGTCGGGGGCAGGCGGTATCGCCTACACCACGGCAGCTCATCACCACCCTCGCCGCCCTCCCGGCCCTGCAGAACAGCAGCGTGTTCGCCGGCGACCTGCACGCCAGCGACCCGATCAGCGTGATCCGGGTCAGGGTGGACGGCGTCACCGGCCCGAACCCGGTCTCCCTGGAGCGGATCAAGGAGGTGGCCCAGCAGATCGCGGTCCGCACCGGGCTGGACGTCGATATCGTCACCGGCTCGTCGCCCGCTCCCACGACCGTGGCGTTGGCTGCGGGCCGGTATGGGCAGCCCGCCCTGACGCTGCATGAGGGCTGGGTCAAGAAGGGCGTCGCGGTGGCCATCCTCACCGCGATCGACAAGAAGAGCGTGGTCTTGTTCGTGCTCATCCTCGTCGTGTGCGGGCTGTTCGTGGCCAACTCGGCGACCGCCGCGGTCCGCGGCAGGCGGCAGGAACTCGGCGTGCTGGCCAGCCTGGGCTGGACCAGGCCCCAGCTCTTCGCGGTGGCCCTCGGCGAACTGGCGCTGATCGGGCTGGTCGCCGGCATCCTGGGCGGCCTGGCGTCCCTGCCCATCTGCGCCCTGCTCCACCTGCATGCCTCGCCCGGCCGGGCTGCCCTGGCGGTGCCCGCCGCCGTGCTCCTGGCTATCGCGGCCGGCACCGGGCCTGCCTGGCGCGCCGCCCGCGCCGACCCGGTCGCCTCCGTCCGCCCTCCGGTGCTGGCCGTGCGGCGCGGCCGCCACCCGGCCGGCCTGGCCGGCCTGGCCGCGGTCAACGTGCTGCGCACCCCGGGCCGCTCGGTGGTCGGCGCCCTCAGCCTGGCCGTGGGGGTGGCCGCGCTCACCCTCGTCGCCGGGGTGACGGCGGCCTTCCGCGGGGTCGTCGTCGGCTCGCTGCTCGGCGACGCGGTAGCCGTCCAGGTCCGCGCGGTCGACTACGTCGCCGTGGCCGCCACCGTGGTGCTCGGGGTGGTGGCCGTGACCGATGTGGTCGCGCTGAACATCCGCGAGCGATCCGCCGAGTTCGCCACGCTGCGTGCGCTCGGCTGGCCCGAGTCCGCCCTGACCCGCCTGGTCATCGGTGAGGCGCTGCTGATCGGCGTGGCCGGCTCCGTCACCGGCGCCGCGGCTGGCCTGGCCGCGGCGGCGGAGTTCACCGGACAGGTTCCGTTGCGGCTCTTGCTGGCCGCCCTCGCCAGCATCCTGGCTGCAGCCGCGGTGACCGCCTGCGCCGCCATCCTGCCGGCGCAACTGCTGCGCCGCCTGCCCACCGCGCAGCTTCTTGCCGAGGAGTGAAGCATGCCCGACCTGCCAGCCGCCGGCGGCTCCATCGAGCTGCACGGAATCAGCAAGCGCTACGGGATCAGCAAGGCCCGGCAGGTGTGCGCGGCGGATGACGTGACGATCAGCGTCGGGGCCGGTGAGTTCGTCGCCCTGACCGGGGCGTCGGGGTCGGGAAAGTCAACGCTGCTCCACATCATCGGCGCGATCGAGCGGCCCGACAGCGGCACGGTGGTAGGTGGACGGGATCACCGTGACCGCGCTGCGCGGCTCAGCGCTGGCCGATTACCGGCGGGGCGTGGGGTTCGTCTTCCAGCGCTACAACCTGCTTCCCGCTCTCACCGCGCTGGACAACGTGATCGCGCCGGTCCTTCCCCGCCGGACCGGCTGGGACAAGCGGGACCGGGGCCGGGAGTTGCTGGCCGCCGTGGGCCTGGCCGGCCGGGAGGAGTCCCTGCCGGCCCGCATGTCCGGGGCGAGCAGCAGCGGGTGGCCATTGCCCGGGCGCTGGTCAGCACCCCGAAAGTGCTGCTGGCGGACGAGCCGACCGGCAACCTGGATTCGCAGAATGGCGGGGAAGTCCTGGATCTGCTGGGGCAGCTGCGGCGCAGCAGCGGGATGACGGTCATCCTCGCCACCCACGACCCGCAGATCGCGGCCCGCTGCGATCGCCTGATCCGGCTGCGGGACGGTGCTGTCACCGACGACCTGGACCTGACCGGCGGGGACTCCGCGCAGGAGACGATCCGCCGCGTCGGCCAGCTGGGCTGATCCTGTGCAGCGCTGCGGCTCGGCCTCGGGCCGGCCGGAGTCAGCGGGCCTCGAACCGGGCCCGCACGGCCCGGGTCACCGGCGGGATCCGCGGCGGGCTGGCTAAAGCCGCCCGTACTCCCGCCCAGGCCTGCTGGCCGGCGGGCCGCCCGGTTCGGGGGCCGCCCGCCGGCCGGTGACCCCGTGCCGGCCACGACTGCGGCCGGGCGCGGGCGGCGCCGTGGCCCGGGCCACGTCCAGGAGCTGGGCCAGGTCCACCGGGGACTCGGCCGTGAGCAGGCGCCTGGCCTCCGGGTGTCCCTTTTCCGGCCGGCCGATCAGTGCCCACCACTGCATCGTGGCGCGGCCGAACCAGATGTCGGCTTCCGGGTACCGGGCCGCCAGCACCGCCTGGATGTCCCGCAACGAGGCCTCGTAGCCATCCGGGAAGTCCGGCTGGGCGGTTCCGTCCGTGATCCACCGGATCTCGGCCCAGACCAGCCTGCCCCGGTGGTCCCCGCACACCCCGGTGCGTTCCGCCAGGGCCCGCACCACCCGCAGGCCCCGGCCGTGCTCGCTGAGCTGGTCGCTGCCGAGCTGATCGGCGCTGAGCGGGCCGGTACCGGGTGAGCCGATGCCGAGCGGGCCGGGCCCAGCGGGTCGGTGCCGGGCTCCAGGTGCGGGGTGGTGCGCGCACCGCTGTCGGCGACCGCGACCCGGACCGTCACGGGCTGCATCTGCCAGGTGAGTTCCACGGCGAAGAAGCCGTTCGCGCCGCTCGCGGTGTGCGGACCGCGTTGGCGGCCAGTTCGGTCGCGACCGTGACGACGTCTTCGCGGGCCGGGCCGCTGGGCAGCAGCTCGGACAGCCAGGACCGGATGCGCCGCAGTTCCGCCTCCTGCGCCTGGGAAGACCCGCCGCCAGCGCTGAACGGGGGGCGGCAGGTCCGGCGGGGGCGGCGGGGCCTGCCGGGGGCGGCGCGGGCGGCACGAAGGCCCAGGCCGGCGCGTGCGCCGCGGGGGGCGCGTAGGCCGGCGGCGGCTCGTATGCCCGGGCGGATCATACACCGGGAACGGCTCGTAAGCCCGGGCAGGCTCATAGACGGGAAGCGGCTCCTGAACCCGGCGAGGCCCGTGTACCCGCGACGGCTCGTGCACAGCAGACGGGCCCGACGCCCGCGGCGGCTCGAAGATCCGGGAGGGCTCATACGCAGGGGACGGCTCAGACGCCTGCGATGGCTCGAAGGTCCCGGACGCCCCGAAGGCCCGCGGCGGCTCGTACGCGGGGGACGACTCATAGGCCATGGAGCGGCTGAAGCGGCGGGATCCGGCGGGATCGCCTGAGCAGGCGGACCAAAGGAGCCGGTGAATACGGCGGCGGCGCCTTTACCGGCGGCGGCGAATACACCGAGGGCGTCGCCGGGGCGCGGCCCGCTGGATGGCCCCGACCGGGGCAGGCCCGTATCCGGCGGATAGCCCGGATCCGGGGGATAGGCGGAGCTGCCGGATAAGCGGATAGGGCTGAGCCTCCTGGTAGGGCGGCGCCAGCGGGTCCGCGGGGACCGCGGGAAGGGGCCCGGAGATCGGTGGCGGGCCTTGCTGGGGAAGGGCCATGCCGAGGCCGGAATGGGCGTGGGCGCGAACATTCCCGGCGGCACGGACGTGCCCGGATGACAGGCCCGGGCTGGGGGAACGTGGCCGGGTAGGCGTACGCGCCGGGCTCGGCGAACGTGCCCGGGTTGGCGTACGCACCGGGCTGGGCGAACGTGCCCGGGTGCGGAACCATCGCCGGCTGCCGCGCGATCCCCGTCCGGTCCATGCCCGCCGGGTGGGCCACCGTTCCCGGCTGGGCCAGCCCCCCCTGCTGCGGCTCGAACCCCTGGCAGCCGGGGCCATCGCTGACCGCGGGACCATTCCTGGCTGCGGAAACGCCGCCGGTGCCCCCCGCCGCGGCAACGCTTGCCGCCCAGGTGGCCGACCGTCCGTCGCTCCGCGAATGGCTGCCTCCCTCTCGGGTCAGGATGCTGGCAGGTTGGCGCCCCGCGTTCGCACGCGAGGGGGAAACCGTAAGGAATTAGTAAGGACTACCGTTCTGCAGTCGCCATTGACAGCGCTTACATCCATTCCTAGCATCTCAGGTACCAACCTGATGTAACCGCTTACAACACGCTTTCCACGGCCCGTTTCCAGCCGCTCCCGTACGCCAATCACGCGCTGGCGGTCAATGATGATCACAACTCGCGGCGGGCGCCCGCCCCGCTGCCCCGCGCCCGGCGGCCCGCGGCCATCCCGTTCGTGATCAACCGATTGGTGTTGCTGGAGCAACACCAATCGGTCGATCACGAAGGGGCCGGAGGCCTCGCGGCGCCCCAGGCCCAGACCCAGGCCCGCTGGGGCCGCCCGGCCACGCAGAGCCAGGCCAGCTGCGACCACCCGGCCGCGCAGAGCCAGGCCAACTGGGACCCCCGGCCACTCAGGCCCAACACCCAGGCCCCGCGAGACCACCAGGCCACGCAAAGCCAGGCCACGCAGGCCCGGGAAGGCTCCGCGTGAGCACTGTCTACGAGGTGGCGGACCGGGCCGGGGTGTCCACGGACGGCAGCGGGCACCTAACATCACTCCGGTGAACTCCGGCGGCTCGTGGTCCTCGGGTGGATCGAGACGGTGAGCGCCCAACCCCCACGCCGACCCCGACGCCCACCCAACCCCGGCCAGCACCGGGAGCGGCGGCGGCACGTCCTGCCCGGCCACCGCGACCGCGAACATCTCCGCGGACTGCTACCCGGGTCCTCGGGAGCATTTCCGACGCGGCCACCGGGGACACCAACCGTCCGGGGTGGACGGCAACCAGGCTGCCCAGCTCACCAACGGCGAGTACCTGGCCTATCCGGGAATCAATTCCGGCGCGGCATCGAGCCAGTTCGACACCCGGGTGGCCGCAGGCGCGGCCGGCGGGGTGAGCGGCCTGGTGGAGGTGGTGCTCGACAATCCATAGCGATATGAGTGG
>CAVRFX010000012.1:0-156978 GCA_963720645.1 uncultured Actinomycetes bacterium
CGAGCCCGTAGACCGCGTTCCGGATCGTCGACTCGGCCCCGGTCAGGTTGGTGTTCGGCTCGTTGTCAGTTGCCGCCCACGATCTCGACCCGCCCCTCGGCCAGGAACCGGCGCAGGTCAGCGCGGTCTTCCGGATGGGTGTCGAGGTAGGGCTTGAGGTAGTCGATCTCGGCCAGGACGAACTTGTAGTCCGGGTCCCGGCGGGCCTCGTCCAGGTGCAGCGCCACGAGGTCGAAGGCGGTGCGCACCTCGGGCAGGCTGCCGTCCTCGCCCGGCAGCAGCAGCCGGGACTCGGTGAACTCGCCCTGGGTGTCCCACCAGACGGGGTCGTAGTGGAAATGGCTGACCATCCACATGGTCCAGCCGGTCTCGGCCACCCTGATCGTCGCCGCCTGCTCGGCCCGGCCGCCGGGGAACTCGGCGATCGTGGTGACCTGGCGCGGGCTGCCCGCGGCCCGGGGGGCGGCAATGTCCACGCCCACCTCGGCCACGTGCTCCGCCCCCGGCTGCGCCAGGTCCAGCCGCACCGGGGCCGCGTGCTCACCCCGGGCCCCTCGACCCGGACCGTGACCGGCGCACCGGCCGGGACGCCGGACTTGGCGGGACGCGGCGGGCGGTCGTCCAGCACCGTGACGCGGACGACCTGCAGCGGGTGCGCCACGGTTCCGCCGAACAGGTCCGTGCCCGCCACGCTGGCGATACGCATGGCCTTATCGTGACACGCGGGCGGCGGCGCGGCACCGGGCCGCGGACGGCCGGGCGGGTGGGGCCGCGGACCGCGGCCCGGGGTGGCGGCGCGGGCGGCCCGGAACCGGCCCGCGGTAGCGCGGTGGTAACCCCGATGTCCCAGCGGCAGGCAATCGTCTGCATTGGTGGATACCATTCAGGTCTGAGGGCCGCCGGCCGCGGGGTACCAGGGGAAGCTGCCTGCCGCAGGCTGGCGGAGGCGCAGGACTGACGGGGCACGCCCGGAGGGCGCGCAGAGGGAAGCGGGGTGGCTGCCAGTGGCTGATCCGCCGGTGACCTTGAAGGATGTCGCCGCGCGGGCGCGTGTGCACCCCGCCACGGCGTCCCGGGCGCTGAACCCGGAGACCCGGCTGCTGGTCCGCGAGGACACCGCCCAGCGGGTACTGGAGGCCGCCGCCGCGCTCGGATACCGCCCGAACACCGTGGCGCGCAGCCTGCGCACCCGCCGCTCGCACAGCGTCGGGGTGCCATCCCGGACCTGAACAACCCGCTGTTCCCGCCCATCGTGCGCGGGATCGAGGATCGCCTCGCAGCCGCGGGATACGTGGCGCTGATCGGGAACACCGACGGGGACGCGGACCGGGAGACGGATGCTCTTCGAGCAGATGCGGGCCCGGCACGTCGATGGGCTGGTGCTGGCCACCGTGCACCTCGGCGACCCGCTGCTGGCCGAGTCGGCCGCGCGGACCTGCCGGTGGTGCTGATGAACCGGCTGGCCGATGACTACAGCCTGCCCTCGGTCTCGGTGGACAACGAGCGCGGCATCCGGATGGCCGTGGCCCACCTGGCCGGGCTCGGGCACACCCGGATCGCGCACATCGCGGGCCCGCAGGAGGTTTCGACCGGCCTCGCCCGGTACCGCGGGTTCATCGCGGCCATGGAGGCGCACGGCCTGACCCCTGATCCCGAGCTGATCGTGAACGCCAAGTCGTTCTCGATCGACGAGGGCGTGCGCTGCGCCCAGCTCCTGATGCAGCGCGACGCCGGCTGCACCGCGGTGGCGGCGGGCAACGACATGCTCGCGGTCGGCTGCTAGGCGGCCCTGGACGAGTCGGGCCTGTCGTGCCCGGCGGACCTGTCCGTGGTCGGCTTCAACGACATGCCGTTCATCGACCGGCTGCGGCCGCCGCTGACCACCATCCGCTTCCCGCATTACCAGGTGGGCACCGAGGCGGCCCAGCTGCTGCTGGAACGGATCGCCGGGCACACCGGGCCGGTCAAGGTGCTGTTCCTGGCCCCGGAGCTGGTCGTGCGCGGCTCGACCGGGCCCCCGCCCGGCGCCGCGGCCCCCCGGCCCGGCAGCATGCCCGGCGCCGCGGCCGGCCCATCCGATCCCATCCGACCTATCCGGCCCTTCCGGGCCGGACCGCTGAGCCCCGGCAGGCTCCGGGCGTGCCGCGGCGTGCCGGGCGACCTGCCGGGGCGAGCCGGGGGCGCGGGGCGGGCGCGCTGCGGGTGCCCGGCGAGTCTCTAGCGCCCCAAATTCTCCGGTATTGAACTGATCATGTCTGTTGACAGCGGCCTGACTCCTGCGTCAGGCTTCGTGCAAACGATTGTTAATGCAGGGGGTGACCTGATGGCAGGGCACGGTAACGAACCCCGGCTGGGCTGGCTGGGTACTGGGCGGATGGGCTTCACGCTGGTCCGCCGGCTGCTCAAGGCCGGCTGTGACGTTGCCGTCTACAACCGGACCCGGGCCAAGGCCGAGCCGCTCGCCGCGCTGGGAGCCAAGATTGTCAGCTCGCCCGCCGGGCTCAGCCGGCGGGACATCGTGTTCGCCACCGTGGGCACGCCGCAGGACCTGATCGACGCGGTGCTCGGCGAGGACGGCCTGGCCACCGGGGAGTCGGTGCCCGCCATCCTGGTGGACTGCTCGACGATCTCGGCGGACGTCTCCATGCAGATCCGGGAGCAGCTCGCGGCCCGCGGGACCGAGCTGCTGGCCGCGCCGGTGATGGGGAACCCGAAGGTGGCGAGCATGGGCAAGCTCACGCTCGCGGTGTCGGGGCCGCAGGGCGCTTTCGAGGCCGCCCGGCCCTACCTGGACCTTCTCGGTGCCGGGGCCACATATGTGGGCGACGGAGAGCTCGCCCGGACCGTAAAGCTGTGCCATAACCTGTTCCTCGGCGTCGTCAGCCAGTCCCTCGCGGAAGTGACGATCCTGGCCCAGAAGAGTGGCGTGAGCCGGGCCGCCTTCCTGACGTGCCTTAATAAAAGTGTGATGGGTTCGCAGTTCACTCGTTACAAATCACCGGCTTTCGTGAACCTGGACTTTCATCCGACGTTTACGGCCACCTTGCTCCGCAAGGACTTTGACCTCGGCCTGGCCGCAGCCAGGGAACATGAGGTCCCGATGCCGGTCGCCTCTCTCGTGCACCAGATCGTGCAGGCCCTTATCGGCAACGGTTACGGCGAGCAGGATTTCGCGGCCCTTGTTGAGCTCGAGGCACAGTCGGCGGGCCTCGAGCTGGAGAGCGAAAATTCCGACATCTCAGACGGGCTGGACCAAGCTAACGCGGAGGGGGGTCATGCAGTACCGTGAGCGACTGTCCCCGGCCAGCCCTTAATGCAGCCATCCGAGCCCCCCGCGGACGCGCCTCATAGCGCGGGTTGCAGCTGGCTTTACCCACAGGAGATTCCTGAACTGGAAGGAGGACCGGATGAAACCTCACCGCACCCGGTTCTTGTCTCTAACCGCCGCCGCGGCGGCGGCGGCGATGGTCCTTGCCGCGTGCAGCAGCAGCGGCGGAGGCGGCTCAAGCAGCAATGGCAGCAAGTCACCGATCCTCATCGGCACGTCGCTGTCGCTGACGGGCGACTTCTCCGCGGACGGCCAGGCTTTCCAGCGTGGCTACGAGCTCTGGGCCAGCGAGGTGAACAGCCACGGTGGCCTGCTCGGCCGCCAGGTCAAGATGGTGTTCCTGAATGACTCCAGCGACCCGACCACCGTGGCCACCAACTACACCAAGCTCATCGCCCAGCAGCACGTGTCCCTGGTTTCGGGCCTTTCTCGACGCTGCTGACCGTGCCCGCCGCCAAGGTGGCGGCCCGGTACGGGTACGCGTTCCCCGAGGGTGCGGGCGGCGGGCCCTCCGTCTATCAGCTGAACCTGCCGAACGTTTTCAACCCCAGCCCGCCGATCGCGGACCAGCTGGTGCCGTTCGCCGACTGGGTGGCGTCGCTGCCGGCCAACGAGCGGCCGAAGACGGCGGCCTACCCGATGGTGAACGACCCGTTCGCGGACCCGATGACGCAGACCGCGCAGGCCATCCTGCAGAAGGCCGGCGTGAAGACGGTCTACTCGAAGATCTACCCGGCGGAGAACCCTGACTTCAAGGCGGGCGCCGACGCGGTGGCCGCGACGGCGCCCAGATGGTCGTGCTGGGCGCGGTGGACGTGCCCACCTCGGCGGCGTTCATCCAGGCGTTCCAGCAGCAGCACTACAACCCGAAGATCTTCGTCGCCACCTCGGGCCCGGACCAGGGCACCGCCTTCACCAAGGCGATCGGGGGCAACGCCAACGCCACCGGGATCATGGTTCCCGGCGGCTGGTACGGCGGGATCAAGAACCCGCTGAGCCAGGCGATGGTCAAGGCGTACATCGCCAAGTACGGCGGCACCGCCGCGGACATCAACGCGGACGTGGCCGAGGCCTACTCGGTCGGCGAGATCACGGCGTCCGCGGTCACCGCGACCAAGGGCGTGGACAACAAGAAGATCACCGCGTACCTGCACAGCGGCGTCACGCTGCAGACCGTGCAGGGGCCGGTGAAATTCAACAGCTCCGGCGAGAACACGGTCGCGCAGAAGTTCATCTTCCAGTGGCAGAAGGGCGGCACCTTCAACCAGGTGCTGCCGGCCAGCGCGACCGGCTCGGTGGCCATCATCAACCCGAAGCCCAACTGGTCGAGCTGACCACGTCAGCAGGAATGGATCAGCAACCCAATGCGGTGCGCGGAGCGGCACGGCGGTACCGGGCCTGGGATCGGGGCAAAGCAGGCTTTCCCCGGGCCAGTAAAGGCATACGGTGCCAGTGCGCTCCGCGCACCGGGGCACACCGGGTGCTCCGGCGCGGACGCAGGAAAGGAGAAGCTTGATGAGGCGCCGACCCCACCGCGCCAGGTTCGTGCCGCTGACGGCCGCCTCGCGGCGACCGCCCTGGCCCTGGCCGCCTGCGGCAGTACCAGTGCCAGCACCACGTCCGCCACCACCTCGGCCAAGCCGATCACGGTCGGCATCTCGCTGCCGCTCGACCGGCGACTTCGGCCGCCGATGGGCAGGCGCACCAGGAACGGGTATGAGCTGTGGGCCAGCGACGTGAACACCAACGGCGGCCTGCTCGGCCGCCCGGTGAGCTGAAGATCCTGAACGACAACAGCAACGAGAAGCTGGTCGTCAGCCAGTACTACCACAGCTGATCACGTCAGGACCATGTGGACCTGACGCTGGCGCCGTTCTCCACGCCTGCTGACCGCCGACGCCGAAGCCGACCAGTAAGTATGGCTACGCGCTGCCGGCCGGCTCGGCCACCGGCGGCCTGGTGTTCGGGGCTACCGGCGGCCCGACGACCACAACCTGTTCAGCGTCAGCGTGCCTGCCGCCAACGTGATGACACCGTTCGCCAACTGGGTGACCACGCTCCCGGCGGGCGACAAGCAGACCGCGGCCTACCCGATGGTGGACGACCCGTTCGCCGACCCGCCCGTGCAGAGCACCCAGGCCTTCCTGCAGAAGCACGGCGTCCGCACGGTGTACAGCCACGTCGCCGAGCCCGGGCAGATCCAGGCCGAAGCGAACCAGGTGGCCCACCTGCACCCGGACATCGTGGTCATCGGGTCGGTTGACCTGCCCAGCCTGCACGGTCTTCGTGCACACGTTCGAGAACGCCCGCTACACGCCCAAGGTCATGATCGCCGCATCCGGGCCGGACCAGGGCCAGGCCTTCCTGAACAAGCTCAACCCGATCAACGCCACCGGCATCATGGTCCCGGACGCCTGGTCCGGCCAGTCGGCGAACGCGCTGAGCCACGTGATGGTGCAGGACTACATCGCGAAGTTCGGCGGCACCGCGTCCGACATCAACGCCGACGTCGCGGAGGCCTACTCGGCCGGCGAGGTCCTGGCCGACGCGGTCACCGCGACCGGCGGCGTGGACAACAAGAAGATCATCGCCTACCTGCACAACCTGGGCAAACTGCTGCCGACCGTGCAGGGCCCGGTGCGGTTCACCCCGATCGGGCAGAACACCGCCCAAAAGGGCTTCATCTACCAGTGGCAGCCGGGCGGCAGCTTCACCCAGGTGCTGCCGTCGGACGCGCTCGGGTCGAGCCCGATCGTGGCCACCAAGCCGCAATGGGGGCAGAGCGGCTGACCTGGCGGGTTCGCCGGGTGCGCGGCCCGCCTCCACCATCACGAGTTAGCAGGATGAAGGGCAAGAAGCGGAGATGGGACGTCAACTCAGCGAGGCGATCGTCGATGGCATCCTGGGGGGCAGCATCTATGCCCTGATGGCCGTCGGGCTCACGCTGATCTTCGGGGTGCTGGACATCATCAACATCGCCCAGGGCATCCTGGTCGTGCTCGGCGCCTATCTCAGCTACGTGCTCTCCGTCCACCTGCACCTGGACCTGTTCGTGGGCCTGCTGGTGACCGTCCCGGCGATGTTCATCGTCGGGGTCGCGATCCAGTGGGCCTTCATCAGGCCGCTGCGCGGCCGGGAACGGACCTCGATGTCCCTGCTCGCGACCTACGCGGTGGCGATCATCATCGAGGGATCCTGTACATCATCTTCGGCTCGAACTTCGTCAGCCTGAACGCCTCGTAGCACCACGTCGGGCCCGAAGTCTTCGGGTTCTACCTGGACTACATCTACATCTACGGGTTCCTGATGGCCCTGCTGGCCGTCGCGGGCATCTACTACACGCTGTACCGGACCCAGTTCGGCCGGACCATCCGGGCCACCATGCAGGATCAGACCGCGGCCCGGATCGTGGGCATCAACGTGAACCGGGTGCAGGCGCTCACGTTCGGGATCGGGGTGGCCGTGACCGCCGCGGGCGGGATGGTCTTCGGTGCCACCGGCGGCGGCTTCAACCCGAACACCGGGTACGACCTGATTTCCCGGCTGCTCGCGATCGTCATCCTGGGCGGCCTGGGCAGCATCGCCGGGGCCATGATCGCGGCCATCTTCATGATCACGCTGGAGGGGGTGGTGGACGTGCTGTGGTCCCCGAGCTGGTCGGTGGTCGTGTTCTACGGCGCCCTCGTGGTCGTGCTGGCCTTCCGCCCGCAGGGCCTGCTGGGCCGCAAGGAGGCGCGGGCCCAGTGAGCACGGGACAAGCGGGCGAAGGCCCTGCGCAGGCGGGCGCGGCCAGGTCAGGCACGGCGAGCAGTGAGGAAGCGATGAGTCGGGGCACAGTGAAGGCGGGCCCGGCCCAGGCGGGCGGCACCGTCGTGGAGCCGGCCGGGCGGGACCGCCGGGCCACGTCGATCCGGCTGGGCCTCCTGGCGGTCCTGCTGGTCATCGCGGCGATCTTCCCGCTGGTCATCACCAACGCGCTGTACACCCAGTTCGCGGTGAACACCATGATCTTCGTGGGCGCCGTGGCGGCCTGGAACCTGTTCTCCGGCTACTCCGGCTACATCGCGCTCGGCCACGCAGTGTTCTTCGGCGTCGGTGCCTACACCGTGGGCCTGCTGGCCAACCACTGGAAGCTCCCGGGCGGGGACATCTTCGCGCTGCTGCCGCTGGGCGGCCTGGTGGCCGCCCTGGTCGCGGTGCCGCTCGGGCTGATCGCGCTGCGGGTCCGGCGGCACACGTTCGTCGTGATCACGATCGCGTTCTTCTTCATCTTCCAGCTGATGGCGTTCAACCTCAGCTTCACCGGCGGGAACCACGGGCTGAGCTCGCCGTTCTTCCTGTGGTCCGCGTCGGACTACAACAACCCGTTCTACTACGCCGGGCTGATCATCGCGGTGGGCACCATCACGCTGTCCTGGCTGATCCGGAACTCCCGGTTCGGCCTTCAGCTGCTGGCCATCCGGGACGACGAGGACCGGGCCCGCGGGCTGGGCGTGCGGACCATGAAGGTCAAGCTCATCGCGTTCGTGATCTCGGGCGGGATCACCGGCATGATCGGCGGCCTGTGGTGGTTCTTCATCGGGCAGGCGCTGCCCGAGACCGCGTTCAACCCGCTGTTCGACCTGACCGTCGCGCTGATGGCCTTCCTGGGCGGGTTCGGCACGCTGGCCGGCCCGGTGCTCGGCGCGCTCATCCTGGAGCCGCTGCAGCAGTGGATCGGGATCACGTTCACCAACGGCTACACCAGCGAGATCGTGCTCGGCGTGCTGTTCCTGGCCGTCATCCTGTTCCTGCCGCGCGGCATCGTGCCGACCGGCGGCCGAGTTCGCCACCAGGTGGCGCGCCAGCCGGGAGCGGCGGCGGGAGCCCGCCCCGGGCGGTTCAGCGCCGGGCGGATCCGCGCCGCCGGGAGCCTGCGGTGAGCCGGTCAGGCGGGGCTGCCCCGGGCGCCGGCACCCCGAATACGGGCGCGCCGAGCACGGGAGGCGTGCGATGACCGCGCTGCTGCGCACCGAGGCGGTCAGCAAGTCCTTCGGCGGCGTCCAGGCCCTCAGCGGGGCCACGATCGAGGTCGAGCAGGGCAGCATCGCCGGGCTGATCGGGCCGAACGGCTCGGGCAAGACGACGCTGTTCAACGTGATCACCGGCTACGAGACGGTGGACGAGGGCGAGGTCTACCTCGGCGACCGGCGGATCACCAACGCGGCGCCCGACAAGGTGTTCTCGGCGGGCATCGGCCGGACGTTCCAGCTGACCCGGGTGTTCTCCCGGCTCACCGTCATGGAGAACATGATCGTGGCGGCGCAGCACGTCGAAGGGCGGCAGGGCCGGCTGCGCAACCCGCTGGCCCGGGCGGGCGGCCCGGCCACCCGGCGCCGGGCCCTGGAGCTGCTGGATTTCACCGGCATCGCGCACCACGCCGGCGCGCTGGCCGAGACCCTGTCCTACGGCCAGCGCAAGCTGCTGGAACTGTCGTACGTGCTGATGGCGGACCCGGCCATCGTGCTGCTCGACGAGCCTGCCGGCGGGGTGAACCTGACCCTGATCGCGACGATCGCGGACCGGATCCGGGAGCTGAACCAGCAGGGCACCACGTTCCTCATCGTGGAGCACAACATGGACTTCGTGATGGGGCTGTGCGACCGGGTCACGGTCCTGGACTACGGCACGGCGGTCGTGACCGGGCCGCCGGACGTGATCCGGACCGACCCGCGGGTACTCGACGCCTACCTGGGCACTGCGGAGGATGACGATGACATCGCGGTCGGCTGAGCCGTGACCACCGGCGCGCCCGCGCTCGAGATCTCGCGGACGTGGTGGCCGGCTACGGCGGCGGCGACGTCCTGCACGGCGTCACCATGCAGGTCTATGAGGGCGGCATCACCTGCGTGGTCGGGCCCAACGGGGCGGGCAAGTCGACACTGCTCGGCACCATCAGCGGCCTGCTGAACCCGAGGCTCGGCCAGGTCAGCCTGCGTGGTCAGCGGCTGTCCGGCAAGACCCCCCGCCAGGTGCTGGACATGGGCGTGGTGCTGGTGCCGCAGAACCACAGCCTGTTCCGCGAGATGACGGTCCGCGAGAACATCGTGCTCGGCGGCTACATCCTGCGTGAGCGCGGCCTGGCCGACCGCAGGCTGGACGACGTGCTGGGCATGTTCCCGCAGGTGACCGACTGGCTGGGGAAGAAAGCCGGCAGCCTGTCCGGCGGCCAGCAGCGGCTGGTGGAATTCGCCCGCTGCCTGATGCTCGACCCGAGCCTGGTCATCCTGGACGAGCCGTCCATGGGCCTGTCACCCAAGGTGCTCAAGTCGGTGTTCGACGCGGTCCGGCTGATGAACGCCCAGGGCAAGACCATCCTGCTGGTGGAGCAGAACGCGCGGGCCGGGCTGCGGCTGTCCACGCACGGGGTGGTGCTGGAGAACGGGCGGGTCCGGCTGGCGGGCTCGGGTCACGAGGTCCTGCATCACCCGGAGATCGGTGCCCTCTACCTGGGCGGGGCGGTGACCGACTCGTCCGGCACCGCGTCGCCCGCGGCCGAGGCCGTGGACGCGGCCGCCGCGAGCATCGCCGCGGCGGACGCGGAGGCGATGCCCGCGGAAGGCGCCGGGACGGATTCCGCCGCGGGCGGCCCGGCTGCGGGCGGCCCGGCTGCGAACGGCACAGCCCCGAACGGCACCGCCGCCCGTTGATCATCGACGCGCACTGCCACATCATCGTCGCGGAGATGACGGCGCGCAGCGTGCCCGAGGCCTGGCGCCCGGTGCTGCGCACCGAGGACGGCCAGCGCATCGTCGGGTTCCGCGGCCGCGAGCTGACCTCGGCGGTCGGCGAGTTCAGCGACCCCGGGATCATGCTCGGCGACGCGGCCGCCTCCGGGGTTGACCACCTGCTGCTGTCCCCGTGGATCAACCTGGTGCCGGTGGACGCGGAGCCCGGCCAGGCCCAGCTGGTCTGCCGGGTGCAGAACGAGGCGCTGGCCCGGCTGGTGGCCGGCCACCCCGGGCGGCTCAGCGCGGTCGGGGCGGTCCCGGTGCAGGACCCGGTCCTGGCCGCGAAGGAACTGGCCGGCCTGATGGCCGTGCCCGGCCTGCACGGCGTGGAGATCCCGTCCAGCGTGGGCGGCCGGTATCTGGGCGACGACTTCTTCCTGCCGTTCTGGGAGGCGGCCGCCGGGACTGGCGCGGTGGTGTTCATCCACCCGTCCACCCGCGGCCTCGGCATCCCCGCCCTGGACGGCTACTACCTGTGGAACTCGGTCGGCAACCCGCTGGAGACCGCGGTGACCGGGGCCCACATCGCGGTGGCGGGGGTGCTGGAGCGGTTCCCCGGGCTGCGGATCCTGCTCGCGCACGGCGGCGGCGCGCTGCCGGTGCTGCGAGGGCGGCTGCGCCGCGCCCATGCGGTCCGGCCCGAGGCGGCCGGGCGCCTGCGGCAGGGTCCCGACGTGTCGCTGCGCCGGTTCCACTACGACACCGTGACCCACGACGCGGGCCTGCTGGCCGACCTGATCCGGTACGCCGGCCCGGAGCAGGTCCTGCTCGGCTCGGACCGGCCCTTCGACATGGGCAGCGACGACCCGGCCGGGGAGGTGCGGGAGCTGCGGCTCGGGCCCGCCGAGGATCTCGTTCTCGGCGGGAATGCCGGGCGCCTGCTGGGCCTGGCATGATTTACCCGGAGGACAGGCATGGACTACACCAAGGCGGAGGCCAAGCAGGCGGCCCGGGAATGCTTCACCGGGCTGTGGGCCGCGATCACCACCCCGTTCGACAGCACCGGTGCGCTGGACGCCGACGCGCTGCGCCGTGACCTTGACCGGCTGACCGGCAGCCTGGGGATCGACGGCATCTTCTGCGGCGGGGTGATGGGCGAGTTCTGGTCCCTGTCCGGCAGCGAGCGCCGGCGCCTGGTCGAGATCACCGTGGACAGCACGCGGGGCAAGTGCCCGGTGCTCGCGCACACAGGCCACTCGTCGGCGGCGCAGGCCCTCGAGCTCACCCGGCACGCGCAGAAGGCCGGGGCCGAATTCGCGGTGCTGATCAACCCGTACTTCCCGCCCGCCTCGGACGAGGGCCTCTACCGGTGGTACGAGAGCGTGTGCGCGGGCGCCGACCTCGGCATCTGGCTGTTCGACACGGCGTATTCGGGGGTGTCGCTGTCGCTGGAGCTGATCGAGCGGCTGGCCGCCATCGAGAACGTCTGCGGGATCAAGGTCGGCCGCGACCACGCCCGGTACCTGGAGGTCCTGGACCGGGTGGGCGGCGAGATCCTCGTCTGCGAGCCCAACGAGGGCACCTGGCTGGAGAACATGCGGGACCACGGCCAGCGGGTCTTCATGTCCTCGGCCGCGCCCTATCTCTACCAGTCGCCGCAGTGGCAGCCGATGCGCGAGTACACCACGCTCGCGCTCCGCGGCGATTTCACCGCCGCGGCCCAGGTGGCGGCGACGCTCGACCCGGTGCGCGTGATCGCCGCGAAGTGGCTGCACGGGCGGGCCCGCCGGTTCGACGCGATCACCTCCATCAAGGCGTGGGCCGCCCTGGTCGGGATGTCCGGCGGCCCGGTCCGGCCGCCGCTGCTCCCGCCCTCCCGGGCCGAGCTCGATGAGCTCCGGGCCGACCTGGACGCGGTCGGCCTGCTCCCGGGCACCGGCTCGTCACGGCGTGTCGCCAGCAACGGGCACCGCCCGCCCCGGGCCTGACGGCGCACCCATGATCGCGGCCGGGTCGTGGCCGAGGTCGCTCAGCAGCACGATCGCGGCGTTACGCCCGGGGGCACCGGTGATGGACCCGCCCGGGTGCGTCGTCCCCCCGGTCTGGTACAGCCCGGGGATCGGCATCCGGTGCGAGGCCCAGCCCGGGACCGGGCGCAGCGCCCCGCTGAACGCCGGGCCGCGGTTGCCGCCGTGGAACGCGCCGTGGATCATGTGCGGGTTGAGTTCCTCGATATCGGCGGGGGATTTGACCAGGCTGGCCAGGATTACAGAGTCGGTGAAACCAGGTGCGGCCCGGCGCAGCCGCTCCAGTTGCCGGCGGGCGTGCCCGTGCTTGACCGCCGCCCAGCCGCCCGTGCCCTCCGGCAGCTCATAGACCTGCGGGCTGAGCAGCTTCACCGTGTGCTGGCCGGCCGGCGCACGGCCCGGGTCGGCCAGGGTGGGCGTGGCCACCAGCAGCCAGGGCGGTTCGGCCATGAACCGCCCGGCGCGCAGGTCGGCTCCCATCTGGATGACGTCCTCGGGCCAGCCCGCCAGGCCGGCCGACACGGCGGTGCGCGGCCCGTCCGGGGTCTGGAACTCCGGCGGCGCGGTCGTGGCGTAGTACGTGGCGAAGCCGGGCACGCCCACGTCGTAGGTATCCACCCCGTAGTGGAATTCGGCGGGCCAGGCGTCCGCGGGGGCCATGTCGCGCAGGTGCTTGACGTGGATCGTGGACACCACCGCGGTGCGGGCCCGGTACTGCGTCCCGTCCTCGGTCTGCACGCCGGCGCACCGGCCGGCGTCCACCAGCAGCCGGGTCACCCGCTGGCCGCAGCGCACGGTACCGCCGTGGTCGGCCAGGTAGCCGGTGAGGGCGGCGGTCAGCTGCCCGGACCCGCCGACCGGGATGGACCAGCTGCGCTGCTGGCGGCCGGACGTCTGCGCGTAGGGCAGCACGCCCGAGCCGGGCTCGTCGGCCGGCTGGAAGACCTGGAAGGCCATCCAGAGCAGGAACGCCTGGATGTGGCGGCTCTCGAACTCGTGCCGCACCACCTGGACGGCGGACAGCTGCCTGCGCCGGGCCCAGATCTTCCCCTGGGGATGCTCAGCGAGCCTGTGCTCCAGCGACGGCCCGAACCCCACCGGCGTGAACTGGGCCTGGCTGAAGATGTGCTTGACCTGGTCGTACTCGTCGAGCAGGCGGAGGTAGGCGGCCGCGTCGGCCTTGGAGAAGCGGGCCACCTCCTCGGCCGTGCGATCCCGGTCCAGCCACATGGTCAGCTGCTGGCCATCTGGGAACGCGACCTGCTCCACCGGGTCGGGCTCCGCGTAGCGCAGGCCGTAGTCGGCGGTCAGGCCGAGCTCATCGTGGCTCAGCGCCGGGTTGACGCGGATCATCGTGTGCCCGGTGGCGCAGGTATCGATGCCGAACCCGGGCAGCAGCAGCTCCTCGGTCGCCGCCCCGCCGCCCGGGATGGCCCGCGCGTCCAGGACCAGGCAGCGGTATCCGGCCTTGGCCAGGTAGCAGGCGGTGAGCAGGCTGTTGTGCCCGGCCCCCGCCACCACGATGTCGGCGTCGTAGGTCATCCCCGCCCCGCCTTTCTCTAACGGTCTGTCCGGACCAGCGCCTGCGTGGCCGGCCCGGGTCCGGGGCTGGCCTGCAAACCATTGCACCGGCTGTGATCCTGACATCCCGGTGGCCCCGGCGGCAAGGGCGGCCGGGCCGGGGGAGGCCTGCCGCGGGCGGGAGGGCCGCGGCCGGGCGAGGGAGGGCTGCCGCGGGCGGAGGCGGGAGGCCGCGGGCGGCCGGTGGCGGGAGGGTTCCGCGGCGGGAGCTTCCGGGACGCTGCGATTTCACTCGCGCCGGGTGACGCACCTGGCCGGCCTGCGGCCTACCGTCCGGGGTGACAGCGAGGAGGGGCCTGATGGCACACCCGGACACCCTGTACGTGCTGGCGGCGGCCTACGACGACCCGGCCGACGCCGTCGAGGACTATGAGGCCGTGAAGGCGCTGTACTACGCGGTCAAGACCTCGCACGACTTCGACGCGGCCGTCATCGCCAAGGACGATGCGGGCAAGGTCAGCATCGTCAAGAAGCACGAGCAGCCGACCCGGCACGGCGCGGCGGTGGGGCTCGGCTGGGGGCTGGCTGCCGGCGTGGCCGCGGCCCTGTTCCCGCCGGTCGGCATCCTGGGCGCGCTGGCGGTCGGCGCGGGCGGCGGTGCCGCGATCGGGGCCGTGACCGGGCACGCCAGCGGCGGGATGAGCCGGTCCGACCTCAAGGAACTGGGCGAGACGCTCGACGCGGGCACGGCCGGGCTCCTGGTGGTCTACGAGGCCAACCTGGCCGAGCAGGTAACGGCCAACATCAAGGCGGCCAACAGGCTGATCTCCAAGGCCACCGACATGGCCGCCGACCAGCTCGCCGCGGACCTGAAGCAGGCGGACCAGGCGGTCACGACCGGCCAGTAGCAGCGCCGGGCGGCGGCCCGGAGCGGGCGACGGCCAGGGCGCCCAGGGCCGGGCCGGCGAGCCGGTTCACCGTCCATTCGTCCATCTCCACCGCGCCGAGTGAGGCGTAGAACCTGCGGGCCGGGGAGTTCCAGTCCAGGACCGACCACTCCAGCCGGGCGTAGCCGCGGGCCACGCAGATGCGCGCCAGCTCGGCCAGCAGGGCCCGGCCCAGCCCGGACCGCCGCTGGTCCGGCCGCACGTAGAGGTCTTCCAGGTAGATTCCGTGCTGGCCGGTCCAGGTGGAGAAGCTCAGGAACCACAGCGCGAAGCCGGCGACCTCGCCGGCGTTCTCGGCCACGTGCGCGAACACCGCGGGCTGCCCGCCCAGCAGGGCGCGGCGCAGGTCCTCCTCGGTGGTGCTGACCTCGTGACGTGCCTTCTCGTACTCGGCCAGGTCCCGGATGAGCTGGTGAATGGCCGGGATGTCGGCTGCTTCCGCCGGCCGGATCACGCGCCGGCCCCGCGCCGTCCGGCCCCGCCGGGGCCTGCGCGGGCTGGCCATCCCTGGCCGGGGCAGCCACGGCCAGGACGGCTCCGGCTGGGACGGCTCCGGGCGGGACGGCTCCGGGCGGGACGGGTCCGGCCGGGACGGGTCCGGCCGGGGGAGCGGCGGCGGGGGAGAGGTCGGCCTGCGCCGCGGCCGGGAAGCGGTACCGGAGCCGGAAGCGGTCGGCGGCGATGACGATCTCGCCCGTTTCCACGGTCCGCTCGCCCGAGCGGTGTGACCTCTCGATGAGCAGCACGGCGGAGCCCGCCGGGATGTTCAGCACCGCGGCCTCGGCCGACAGGGCCGGGCGGACCGAGATCTCCTCCACGACCTGGTCCACGCCGATGCCGATCGCCTGCATGCGCTCCACCACGCCGCGGCCCGCGTAGGTGCCCTGCTCGGGCAGGGGCACCGGGGTCTGCGCGGTCATCGCGGCGGGCTCGTAGCTCGTGGCCAGCTGCACGGGGGAGCCGTCCGCGGTCATCAGGTACCGGGTGCGGGTTACCAGATGATCCCCGTCGGGAAGCTGGAGCCGCCGGGCCACGTGCGCGGGCGCCGGCACCCGCTCGGACTGGTACTCCCAGGTCAGCCGCGGGGCGTGCCCGGCGGGGGTGGCATCGTGCGGTCCCCCCGCGCGCCGGGTCCCCGCCGTCCAGCCCGAACGGCGAGCCGGGGAAGTGCAGCCGGTCATGCTCCAGGGCCGCGGCGACGGGCAGCCGGCGGACGTAGGATCCCGACCCGGCCCGTGCCTCGATGAGGCCCTCGGCCGCCAGGACCTGCAGCGCGTGCTTGGCGGCGGTCTCCCCGACGCCGTACCGGGCGATGATCCCGTTGCGGGAGGGAACCCGGGCCCCCGGCGCCAGCGCCCCGCCCCGGATCTGGTCGCGGAGATCCTCCAGCACGCGCAGGTACACCGGGTCGTTCGAGGCGCCCATCAGACTTCGATCTTCCTGACGACAGTGCCCGGCTCGGCCGGCCGAGCCGCCATTGTGGCCCACGAGCCGGTGAAGCTGGGGCCCTATTGAGATCCTGTGGTCATAGCTTTGCCGGCCGGTCCCGGCGGGACACTACTTCTTCCGGGCGAAGATCAGCCCGTCTCCCACCGAGAGCATCGCCAGTTCCACCCGGTCGTCGGCCAGCGCGTGCTCGTTGAAGTCGCGGACCGCGCGGGCGTCAGGATCGGGGTCGGCGTCGAAGATCCGGCCGTGCAGGAACGTGTTGTCCACCAGGATGATCCCGCCCGCGCGGGTGCGCGGCACGATCTCGTCCCAGTAGGTGGCGTAGCCGGTCTTGTCCGCGTCGATGAACGCGAGGTCCAGGGAGGCGTCCGCGGGCAGCGAGCGGAGCGTGCCAGCAGCCGGCCCGAGCCGCAGCTCGATCCGGCCGGCCAGGCCCGCCTTCTCCCAGTACTCCCGGGCCAGGGAGGTCCAGTCCGCGTTGACGTCGCAGCACAGCAGGCTGCCGCCCGGGGCCAGGCCGCGGGCCAGGCAGATCGAGGAGTACCCGGTGAACGTGCCGACCTCGACCGCCCGGCGCGGGGCGATGAGCTGGCTCAGCAGCGTCATGAACGTGCCCTGCTCGGGCCCGATCTGCAGGACCGTCCAGTCGGGGAACCGCCGGGCCGTCTCCTTCCGCAGCTGGTCGAGGACCGCGTCCGGGGGACTGGAGTGCGAGATGACGTAGTCGAGGATCTGAGGACTGACATGCTCGGTTCCGGTAGCCACGCGTTCAACGGTAGCCGGTGGGGGCAGGCTAGGAAGATGCGGGAGAGCGACGAGGAACTCACCGAGCTCCAGGCCCTCATGGACGCCTCGCTGGCGCAGGCCACCGGCCACCTGAGGTCCATCATCCGGCCCGGGCGGACCCTGACCGCCCCCGAGCTGGTCCGGGTCATCGACGGCATGTGCACGCTGGCCGTCAGCAGTGTCACCGCGTCCGGCGAGCCCCGGGTCAGCGGCGCGGACGGTCACTTCCTGCACGGCCGCTGGGTGTTCAGCACCGAGCGGTCCTCGGCCAAGGCCAGGCACTTCACGGCCCGGCCCGCGGTCAGCGTGGCCCATCTGCGCGGCGATGACCTGGGCGTGTTCACCCACGGCCAGGTGGAGGTGCTGAACCCCCGGGAGGCACCACCGGACCCGCAGTGGCCCGCGATCCTGGATCATCTCACCCAGCACTACGGCAGCTCCCCGCTGAGCTGGGGAGATGTCGTGGCGTACCGGGTCCGGCCGCGCTGGATGGTCGCCTACGCCGCGGATCCGCCGGGGTTGCTGGCCCGGTCAGGCTGAGCCGGCCTGCGACGCCCCGGCGGGCGGTCCGGGCCGGGCCGGCCCGCCGGGCCGGGTGATGCCGCCCGCCGCCCGGATGCCCGTACCCGCGGCCCGGCCGGCGGCCCCGGTCCGTCACGGTACGCTCGGGCGCATGGCGTTGCGTTTCTACATCCCGAGCCCGCCAGTGAACGGGTTTCATCTCGGCCCGGCCTACATTCACTTCTACGGGCTGATGTACGTGATCGGGATCACCCTGGCGATCCTGATCACGCAGCGCCGCTGGAAGGCGGTCGGCGGCGACGCCGGCCTGGTCGGGGACGTCGCGATCTGGGCGGTTCCCGGCCGGCATCGTCGGGGGCCGGATCTACTTCGACCTGACCACCCCCAAGTACATCCCGCATCACTGGTACGGGGTCTTCGCGGTCTGGGACGGCGGCCTGGGCATCTGGGGCGGCATCGCGCTGGCCGCGGTGGTAGGAGCCTGGCGGGTACGCCGGTCCGGGGCGCAGCGTGACGCTGTTCATGGACGCGGTAGCCCCGGCGCTGCTGGTGGCGCAGGCCGTCGGCCGGGTGGGCAACTACTTCAACCAGGAACTCTTCGGCGGCCCGACGCACGCTGCCCTGGGCCCTGCACATCTCGCACGCTTACCGGCCCGGCGGCTACACGCAGTACGCAGACCTTCCACCCGACCTTTCTCTACGAGCTGATCTTCGACCTGCCTGGGCCGCCTTCCTGGTCTGGCTGGGCCACCACCGCAGCATCAAGCCCCCGGGCCTGTTCGCCCTCTACGTCGCGGGCTACTCGGCGTTCCGCATCTTCGAGGAGTCGCTGCGGGTGGACCCGTCCGAGCACTTCCTCGGCCTGCGGCTGAACATGTACGTCGCCAGCGTGCTGACCATCGCCGGCGTCGCCTGGTTCATCCACTCCCAGCGGCACGGCCGGCCGGCCGCGGAGTTGCCGGCCCGCGGGCCGGGCAGCGAGGACGAGGACGGCCCACCGCCGGACGCCGGGCCGGCCGGGTCCGCCCCCGGGCAATCCCGGCCGGCGGAGCTGCCCGGGCGGAATCGCGCCCGGCGGAGTCTGCCCGGACGGAATCCCGCCCGGCGGAGTCTGCCCGGGCGGAATCGCGCCCGGCAGGACCGGGTGCCGCCGGGTCCGGCGAGGCGGCCCGGGCGACGGACACGGCTTAGCCGCGCCCCGCTCATAGTCGATTATTAGTTCATAAGCCGGCCCTGCTCCGGCGCGTCCATCGAACTTACGTTTGTCTTTTCTGGCATGCTTGACCCCCGAGACCGCATCAGCAGCTTCACCGATGTGCAGGAGGCAACCCCAGTGGGCCAGAAGACGGTCAGGTTCAGCGACCTCAGCGGCGAACTGATCACCAGGGACGACACGCTCGCCCGCATCGTCATCCACGAGCATCCCGAGCTCGGCGACACCCCGGTGGAGATCGAGGCGCTAGCCGATGAGGCTGCCGCCATCGAGAAGGCGGCGCTCCGGGTGGCCGTGGTCGAGCTTTACCTCCCGGGCGAGGACGAGCCACGCCGGGTGGCCATGGAGGCGGCCGCCTTCGACGAGATGGCGGCCGACAAGCCCATGAGCGAGCTGCTGCTCACCGCCCGGCCCGCCCGGGCGGCCCGGCGCGCCAAGGCGGCCGCGCCCCGCGGCATCAACTACGACACCCTGGAGCACGCCGGCGAGCCGCACAAGGGCCGGATCACCGAGGCCGAGCGCGAGCTGGTCCGGGACCATCTGGACGCCATCAACGAGCGGCTCGCCGCCCAGGGCATGCGGACCATCGACCCCGGTGACCCGGAGCACGCCGCACGGTACGGCCTGGGCGGCCTGGCCGCGGCGCAGGCGGCCCAGGGGGACTAGCGCGCCCGGGCCGCCGGCATCCGCCCGGCCCTGGTTCCCGCCCGCGCCGGAGCCGCGGGAGCGAGCGGCCCCGGCTGGCCTCATCTCGTCTCATATGCTGGAACTCGTATGATCGCTATATGAGCGAGTCCGCACGGCCCGGTGCCGCGGACCCGGCCGGCGATACCGGCCCGGGCGGCCAGGCGCTGGGTGGTTCTGGTGGCCGGCCTGCTCGCGATGACCGCGGGCTGCACGTTCCAGTACGGCCTGGCCTACCTGATCCCGGCCTTCCGGGCTGAGGGCCTGTCCCTGGAGCAGGCGGGGATCCTGGTCGCCTGTCCCACCGCGGGCCTGCTGCTCACGCTGGTGGCCTGGGGCGCGGCCGCGGACCGCTGGGGGGAGCGGCTGGTGCTCGGCACGGGGCTGGCCCTGGCCGGCACGACCCTGCTGGCGGGGGCCACCGTGCACGGCACGGCCGCGCTGGGAGCCTGCCTGGCCGCGGCCGGGGCGGCCGGGGCGTCGGTCTACGCCGCCAGCGGGCGGCTCATCCTGGGCTGGTTCCCCGCCCGCCAGCGGGGCCTGGCCATGGGCATCCGGCAGAGCGCCCAGCCGCTCGGCGTGGCCGTCGCCGCGCTCGCCCTGCCCTCCATCGGCGCCCACGGCAGGCCCGCCGCGCTGGCGTTCCTCGGCGCGTTCTGCCTGGCCGCCGCGGTCCTGGTCGCGGCGGCCGTGCGTGATCCGGCGCGGCCGCCGCGCCCGGCTGCGCGCCGCAGGGCGGGTCGCCCTACCGGGCGGGCCCGCACCGGACAGCCCCCGTGCTGTGGCGCATCCACGCGGCCAGCGCGCTGCTCGTCGTGCCCCAGTTCGCGGTGGCCACGTTTGCCCTGGTGTTCCTGGTTGACGCGCACGGGCTGGAGCCGGTCACGGCCGGCCGGATGCTGGCCATCGCGCAAGCGTGCGGGGCGTTCTCCCGGCTCGGTGCGGGCGTATGGTCCGACCGGGTGGGCAGCCGGATGCGCCCGATGCGGGTGCTCGCGGTGGCCACCGCGCTGATCCTGGCCGCGCTGGCGGCCGGGGCCGCCATCCGGGCGCCGTGGGCCATTGCCGTGCTGTTCGCCGCGGTGATCGTCTCGGTCAGCACCAACGGGCTGGCCTTCACCGCCGTCGCCGAGCACGCCGGGCCGTCCTGGGCCGGGCGGGCGCTCGGCATCCAGAACACCGGCCAGAACGCGTTCGCAGCCGCGACGCCGCCGGTGCTGGCCGCGGTGATCGGCGCCGCGGGGTACCGCGCGTTGGTCACGCTGTTCCCGCTGGCCGCGGCGGTCCTGGTGCCGGTGGGCGGGGAACGCTGGGCGGCCGCGCAGGCCGTCACCCGGGCCGGGGCGGCTGACCTCGCCGCCGGGCGTTGATCCCGCCGCCGCCCGCGGTGCATCATGGCGCTGCGGCCCGACAGCCCGGGCTGACGGAACCCCGTGGGCCCGGAACAGGGTGCGATGACGATGAAGCGGACGGCACCACCAGGGGTCCCGGTCTGCGCCGTCGAACCCGTTCAGTGATGACTTCCTGGCTGACCCGTTCCGCTGGCACGGCGGCCTGCGCGACGCAGGCCCGGTGGTCTGGCTGGAGCAGTACGGCATCTGGGCCATGGCCCGCTACGCCGAGGTGCACGAGGCGCTGCGGGACTGGGAAACGTTCTGCTCCGCCGCCGGGGTGGGGCTCAGCGACTTCCGCCGCGAAACCCCGTGGCGCCCGCCCAGCCTGCTGCTCGAGGCCGACCCGCCCGAGCACTCCCGGGCCCACGCGGCCGTCACCCGGGCCCTCACCCCGCGGACCGTGCGGGACCTGCGCGACGGCTTCTCCCGCGCGGCCAGCCAGCTGGCCAGCGAACTGGCCCGGCGGGGGACCGTGGACGGCGTGCCGGACATCGCCGAGGCCTTCCCGCTGCAGGTGTTCGCCGAGGCGGTCGGCCTGGCCGAGCCCGGCGGGGAGCAGCTGCTCGCCTACGGCGACATGGCGTTCAACGCGTTCGGCCCGCGCAACGAGCGGACCAGGGCGTCGCTGCGCCAGGCCGCCGAGGTGGGGGCCTGGATCGCGGCCCAGTGCGCCCGGGACGCACTCGTCCCGGGTGGCCTCGGGGCGCGGATCTACGCCAGCGTGGACGACGGCACGATCACCGCGGACGAGGCCGCGCTGCTGGTCCGGTCGCTGCTCACGGCGGGCGTGGACACCACCGTGATCGGGCTCGGCTGCGCCCTGGACTGCCTGGCCCGCGATCCGGCCCAGTGGCAGCTGCTCCGGGAGGACCCCGGCCGGGCCGGGGCCGCGTTCGAGGAGTCGCTGCGGTACGCGTCGCCCGTCCAGACGTTCTTCCGCACCACCACCCGCGAGGTCACGGTGAGCGGAGTGCGGATCGG
The DNA here is from genome assembly GCA_963720645.1 of uncultured Actinomycetes bacterium. GTDB lineage: Bacteria > Actinomycetota > Actinomycetes > Streptosporangiales > Streptosporangiaceae > RYN-230. The sequence goes on from CAVRFX010000012.1 coordinate 21,563, forward strand.
CGCCGGCGAGAAGGTGCTGCTGTTCCTCGCGGCCGCGAACCGTGATCCGCGGCGCTGGGATGATCCCGACCGCTTCGACCTGCGCCGCCGCGCCCACGGCCACGTCGCGTTCGGCTTCGGCATCCACGCCTGCGTCGGCGCGTCCCTGGCCCGGCTGGAGGGCGAGGTGCTGCTCGAGGCCCTGGCGCGGCAGGTGGGCCGGCTGGAGCTGTCCGGGGAGCCGCGGCGCCGGCTGAACAACACGCTCAGCGGATTCGCCTCGCTGCCGCTCCGGCTGCTCCCGGCCACGCTCAGCCCACCCGGGACCGCCATCGCGGGCTAGCCACCGCAGGGCAGGCCACCGCAGGGCAGGCCACCGCAGGGCAGGCCACCGCAGGGCAGGCCACCGCAGGGCAGGCCACCGCAGGGCAGGCCACCGCAGGGCAGGCCACCGCAGGGCAGGCCACCGCAGGGCAGGCCACCGCAGGGCAGGCCACCGCAGGGCAGGCCACCGCAGGGCAGGCCACCGCAGGGCAGGCCACCGCAGGGCAGGCCACCGCAGGGCAGGCCACCGCAGGGCAGGCCACCGCAGGGCAGGCCACCGCAGGGCAGGCCACCACCGGGCCAGCCCCGGGCGTCTGGACCTCTGCTAGCCCGCTATCCCGGCGGTCTCAGCCGCGCCGTCCCGGACCCGGGCGCGCCACCACTCCTGGCCCTTCTCCGGCAGCAGGTGAATCGGGTCGTAGTAGGGGTACTCGCGGCTCAGCGCGAGCGGGTCCTCGGCCTCGACCGAGGTCCGGTAGTTCTTGGTCCAGTAGGAGATGCCCAGCTCGGTGTCATACCGGGACACCTGGTGCACCCAGCGCTTGCCGACGTAGGCCACGTCACAGATCATCCGCGGGGTGGCGAACCCGGGCAGGTAGCCCATGATCTGGTGCTGCAGGTTCTGGGCCTGGGCCAGGGACAGCCGCCAGTGCTCGCTGCCCGGGATCATGTCGCACATGTAGAAGTAGTAGGGCATGATCCGGGCCCCGTCGAGCAGCACGAAGCACAGGTCGAGCAGGGCCTCCGCGGTGTCGTTGACCCCGTGCAGCAGCACGCCCTGGTTGCGCACGTCGCGGATCCCGGTGTCCAGCATGGCCTGGGTGGCCCGGGCCACCAGCGGGGTGACCGACTGGGCCGCGTTCACGTGGGTGTGGATGGCGATGCTCACCCCGCGTTCCCGGGCCTTGGCCGCCAGCCGCTCCATGCCGGCCCGGACGTCGTCGGCCAGCCAGTGCTGCGGCAGCCCCATCAGCGCCTTGGTGGCCAGCCGGATGTCCCGGATGTTGCCGATGTCCAGCAGCGAGCTGACGAAGCTCTCCAGCCGGGGCCAGGGCATGTTGGCCACGTCCCCGCCGGAGACCACCACGTCGCGGACACCCGGGGTGGCCTGCAGATACTCGATCATGGCGGTGAGCCGGTCAGCGGGCGGCAGGCCGAACTTGTGCTTAGTGATGCTGGGCGTCGGGTTGCCGACCAGGTCCATCCGGGTGCAGTGCCCGCAGTACTGCGGGCAGGTGGGCAGCACCTCGGCCAGCACCTTGGTCGGGTAGCGGTGGGTCAGCCCTTCCACCGCCCACATCTCCGCCTCGTGCAGCGAGTCGCGGGACGCGTACGGGTGGGACGGCCAGTCGGTCCGCCGGTCGCTGAACACCGGGATCATGTACCGGCGCACCGGATCGGCGTAGAACGCCTCGGTGAAGCCAGGCTCGTCCGGTGCCCCGCCGGGACCATGGTGTTCAGCATCTGCGGCGTCACCAGCATGGACATGGTCGCCCGTTCCTGCTGGTCACGCTGCAGGTCGGCGAGGAAGGACTCCTCCAGGCCGGGCCCGGCCACCTCGCGGAGCTGGCGCAGGTTCTTCACGCAGTGGGCACGCTGCCATTGCACCGATTCCCACTCTGCGGTGGTCACCTGCGACCAGCCCGGGAACCGCCGCCAGTCCGGCTCGGTAAGCCCGGCACGGCGGTACGCATACGGCTGGCTGACCAAGGCTGATCACCTTCCCGTTCTCGTCGTGCTTTATTGAAGGATAGCCTTCCATCTGTACTAAGAACAGCAGAAGATAGTGTGGGAGGACTCTCGCACAGGAAGACTTACTGTCAGGTAGGGGGCATTCGTTGATCCAGGACCCGACCGCGCACCGGGCGCCGGCCCGGGGTCACCACTCGGCCTGCACCGGGTGCTCGAGCCTGCCGGGGTACTGCCGCAGGCGGCCTGGCGGCTGGACGCAGACCCGGCGATCTGGCCGGATGAAGTCCGCGTTGCGGTAGACCGGCTGAACCTGGATGCCGCCTCCTACCGCCAGCTGCGGGAATCTACCGGCGGATCGGTCGGGGCCATGCGGGGCGCGGTGCTCGACATCGTCACCGGGCGCGGCAAGATGCAGAACCCGGTGACCGGGTCCGGCGGGATGCTCACCGGCGTGGTGGACGAGGCGGGACCCGCGTCGCCGCTCGGGCTGGCGGCCGGTGACCGGATCGCGACGCTGGTCTCCCTCAGCCTGACCCCGCTGGCCGTGACCGACGGGCTGGCCCGCTGGGACGGCCAGTCCGAGCAGGTCCCCTGCGCCGGGCACGCGATCCTGTTCGGCCGGTCGATCGCCGCGGTGCTGCCGCCGGACCTGCCGGCCGCCCTCGCGCTCGCGGTCCTGGACGTGTGCGGCGCGCCTGCCCTCACCGAGCGGGTGGTGCGCGCCGAACGCGCCGGTGCCGGGCTGGCCGGTGCCCGGGGGGCCGGCGGGAGGCCGGTGCCGCATCGGGAAGTGCCCCCGGGGCGCCGCCGGGCCGGGCGGTGCCCCCGCGGCGGGCCCGGTCGTGGCCATCCTCGGCGCCGGCGGCAAGAGCGGCTCCCTGTCCGCGGCAGCGGCCCGCCGGGCCGGCGCGGGCACCATCATCGGGGTGGTCCCGGCCGAGGCCGAGGCCGCCGCGGTGCGGCAGGCCGGCCTGGCCGACGAGGTGGTGATCGCCGACGCCCGCGACCCGGTGGCCCTGGCGGGCGCCGTCCGGCTCAGCCGGCGGCCCGGCGGCGGTGACGGTGGTCTGCGTGGACGTGCCGGGCTGCGAGGGCGGTGCGGTGCTGTCCACCGCGCCCGGCGGCACGGTGATCTTCTTCTCGATGGCGACCTCGTTCAGCGCGGCCGCGCTGGGGGCCGAGGGGGTGGCCGCCGATGTGACGATGCTGATCGGCAACGGGTATGTGCCTGGTCATGCGGACCTCGCGCTCGACCTGATCCGGTCCGAGCCCGGCGTCCGTGCCCTGTTCGAGGCCCGGCTGACCGAATAAAGGAGGTTCTGCGGGTGGAATCGAGGCTCCAGCTGGACCCCGCGATGGTGGCGGAGGCCCGCGAACTGGCCCGGGTCGCCGGGCAGCCCATCGTGGATCTGGCCACCCGGCACACGACCGTGTCGGTGGAACGCGCGGTGCTCCGGCTGGCCGGGCTGGAAGGCGCGGACTCCGACGGCATGCCGTGGGTGAACCGGCTGGTCGACAGCGTCCGGGAGAGCACCGGGCTCGAGCAGGGCGTGGCCCTCCCGGTCTGGGACGCCCTGCTCACCGGCGGGTACCCGGCGATGCGTGCGCTGGCTGCCGACGCCGCGGCCGGGACCGTGAAATTCCGGCTCCCGGACGGCGCGGACGCCGCCGCCGCCCGGGACGCGGCGCGGGCCGCGCTCGGCCAGGGCTTCGCGGTGATCGACCGCAGGCGGGCGGAGCGGTCCGCGATGATCAGGGACACCTCGGACCCCGCCAAGCCATGGATCTACCTGATCGTGGCGACCGGTGACATCTACGAGGACATCCCGCAGGCGCAGGCCGCGGCCCGGGAAGGCGCGGATATCGTCGCGGTGATCCGGTCCACCGGGCAGTCCCTGCTCGACTACGTGCCGGAGGGCGCGACCCGGGAAGGCTACGCGGGGACCTACGCGACGCAGGAAAACTTCCGGCTCATGCGGGCCGCGCTGGATGACGTCTCCCGGGAGCTGGGCCGGTACGTGCGGCTGACCAACTATGCCTCCGGCCTCTGCATGCCGGAGATCGCCGCGCTGGCCGGGCTGGAGCGGCTGGACATGATGCTGAACGACTGCATGTACGGGATCATCTTCCGGGACATCAACCCGCAGCGGACGTTCATCGACCAGCGCTTCGCCCGGCAGATCCATGCCCGGGCCGGGATCATCATCAACACGGGCGAAGACAACTACCTCACCACCGCTGATGCGGTGGATGCCGCGCACACCGTGGTCGTCAGCCAGCTGATGAACGAGTTCTTCGGCAAGGAAGCGGGGCTGGCTGACGGGCAGCTGGGCCTGGGCCACGCGTTCGAGATCAATCCCGAGGTGCCCGACTCGTTCGTGCTCGAGCTGGCGCACGCCCAGCTGGTCCGGGAGCTGTTCCCGGACGCGCCGCTGAAGTACATGCCGCCGACCAAGCACATGACCGGCAACGTGTTCGCCGGTTACCTGCTGGACGCGTTCTTCAACCTGGCCGGGGTCATGACGGACCAGTCCATCCTGCTGATCGGGATGATGACCGAGGGGATCCACACCCCGTTCCTGTCCGACCGGGACCTCGCCCTGGAGAACGCCCGTTACGTGGCCCGCGCGGCGGCCCGGCTGGGTGAGAACTTCCGGCCGCCGCCAGGCGGGTTCGTGGAACGGCGGGCCCACCAGGTCCTCGGCGAGGCGGTGGAGCTGCTCCGGCGGATCAGCCGGGAAGGGCTGCTGACCGCGATCGCGGACGGCACGTTCGGCGTCACCCGCCGCCCGGCCGACGGGGGCCGCGGCCTGGCCGGGGTCATCCGGCGCGCCGATGGCTACTGGAATCCGGCTAGTGAGTTCCTGGAGGCCGGCCCCGCGGCGGGCCAGGACCCGGAGGAAGCATCATGAGCGGCCACGTCATCCGCCCCTACGGTGACACCACGGGTGATGGGCAGGTCCAGGTCTCATTCACCTTGCCGGTTCCGTTCGGGAATGAAGAACAGCGCATGGTCGCGGAAGGCGCGGCGCTGCAGCTGGCCGGCAAGATGGGCCTGGACCCGGCCATGGTGGTGCACGCCAAGGGCATGGGCCCCGACTTCACGTTCTTCATCGTCTACGGCCGGACCGGGCACCTGGTTGACCTGTCCGCCGTGACCATTACCCGCCGCGAGTTCCCGCTGCTCTCCCCGGCCGAGATCAACCTCCGGGTGCGCAGCGGCCTGGGCCGCAAGCTGGTCGTGCTCGGCGCCTGCATCGGGACCGACGCGCACACCGTGGGCATCGACGCGATCCTCAACGTCAAGGGCCACGCGGGGGAGAAGGGACTGGAGTACTACCGGGAGATCCGGGTGGTGAACCTGGGCGCGCAGGTGGACGTGGCCGACCTGGTGGCCCGGGCGCAGGCTGAGCGGGCCGACGCAGTCCTGGTCAGCCAGGTGGTCACCCAGCGTGAGGCCCACCTGGCCGGGGCGCGGCAGCTGTCCGCCGCGTTCCGCGCCGCTTACCCGGCGGGCGGACCGCTGCTGATCGTGGGTGGCCCGCGGTTCGACCCGGCCATGGCGGGGGAGCTCGGGGTGGACAAGATCTTCGGCCGCGGCACCACGCCACGCGAGGTGGCGAGTTACCTGGTGCACGTGCTGGCGCCGGAGCCGGTCGGGGCGGGTGCCGCATGACCGGCCTGCACGACGGGCTGGCCGTCACGCACCGGCGGTATGTGCCCGCGAGCCATGCCCATTACGGCGGGAACCTCGTGGACGGGGCTTATGTGCTCAGCCTGTTCGGGGACGTGGCCACCGAGGCCGCCATCCAGATGGACGGCGATGAGGGCCTGTTCGCGTCCTACTCCGACGTGCAGTTCCGGGAGCCGGTGCTGGCCGGTGACGTCATCGAGGTGACCGCGACCGTGGTCCGCACCGGCCGGCGCAGCCGCGAGCTGATTTTCGAGGCCCGCGTGGTGTGCCGGGCCGATCCGGGGCAGGGCCCGTCCGCGTCCCGGGTGCTCGCCGAGCCGCTGGTCGTGGTCACCGCGACCGGCACGGTCGTCGTGCCGTAACTCCCGCCCGCCGCGGCACCGGCATCGTCCGCACCGCGGCGGCGGGGGGCCCGGGCTCATGCCCCAGCCCCCCGCCGCCGGTCCCGCGGAACGCCTCGCTACTCCGTGCCGAACGACTGGATCTCGGCCCGCTCCGTCTCGGTGAGCTCCCTGGGCACGTCACCGCGCGCGACCTTGGCCGACTGCACCTCGCGGCGGATGTCGTCCACGATCTCGGGATTGGCGAGCGTGGTGACGTCCCCGGTGTCGGCGAAGTTGGACACCGCCGCGATCACCCGGCGCATGATCTTCCCGGACCGGGTCTTCGGCATGTCCGGGACGATCCAGACGTTCTTCGGCCGGGCGATCTTGCCGATCTCTGTCTCGATCGACGCGCTGACCTTGGCGACCATCTCCTGGCTGGCCGTGTGCCCGGGCTTGAGCGACACGTACACCTCGACCGCGCGGCCCCGGATGTCGTCGACCACCGGGACGGCGGCGGCCTCGGCCACCTCGGGGACGGTCAGCGCGGCCGACTCGATCTCCTTGGTGCCCAGCCGGTGCCCGGCCACGTTGATCACGTCATCGACCCGGCCGAGGATCCGGTAGTAGCCGTCCGGCGCGCGGACCGCCCCGTCACCGGCGAAGTACGGCCAGTCATGCCAGTCCTTGCTGTCCGGGTCCTTGTTGTACTTCTCGTAGTAGACCGAGAGGAACCGCTCCGGCTGGCCCCAGATCGTCTGCATGATGCCGGGCCACGGGTTGCGGATGCAGATGTTGCCCGCCTTGCCGTCCGGGACCTCCGCGCCGTCCTCGTCGTAGATGGCGGGGTAGATGCCGATCACCGCGGGACCGCAGCTGCCCGGCTTCATCGGCTTGAGGGCGGGCAGCGAGCTGCCCAGGAAGCCGCCGGTCTCGGTCTGCCACCAGGTGTCCACGATGACGGCCTCGTCCTTGCCGACCGCCTTGTGGTACCAGCGCCAGACCTCGGGCTCGATCGGCTCGCCGACCGTGGTCATGTGCTTGAAGTGGTAGCCGTACTTGGCCGGCTCATCGGGACCGACCTTGCGCAGCATCCGGATGGCGGTGGGCGAGGTGTGGAAGATGTTCACCCCGAGCCGCTCGGCGATCCGCCACGGCCGCCCTGCGTCCGGGAAGTTCGGCGTGCCCTCGTAGATCACCGTGGTGGTGCCGAGCGAGAGCGGGCCGTACACGATGTAGGAGTGCCCGGTGATCCAGCCGATGTCGGCCATGCACCAGTACGTGTCGTCCGGGTGGATGTCCTGGTAGTACTTGGACGTCCCGGCCACGTAGGACAGGTACCCGCCGGTGCTGTGCTGCGCCCCCTTCGGCCGGCCCGTGGTCCCGCTCGTGTACATGAGGAACAGGGGTGCCTCGGACGGCAGCGAGACCGGCTCCACGATCTGGCCGCGATACGGGCTGATGATCTCGTCCACGAAGAAGTCACGGCCGGTCACCATCGGTGTCTGGGACGCGTACTCGCCCTCGTGACGCCGCCAGACCAGCACCTTGTCGATCTCCTGGCCCTGCTTGGCCGCCTCAGCCACTGCCTCGTCGGCCTTGACCTTGTGATCCACCAGCGTGCCACTGCGGTAGTAGCCGTCTATCGTGATCAGGACCCGGCTGCCCGAGTCAGCGATCCTGGTCCCGCACGCGTTGCCGCTGAACCCGCCGAAGACCTCCGAGTGCACCACGCCCAGCCGGGCACAGGCCAGCATCACGACCGGCAGTTCCGCCACCATGGGCATGTGCAGTGTGACCCGGTCGCCGGCCTTCAGCCCGGCGAAGTCACGCAGCAGCGCGGCGAACTCGTTCACCTGGTGGTAGAGCTCCCGGTAGGTGATGGCGACCGGCTCGACGGCCTCCGGTTCCGGCACCCAGATGATCGCGGCCTTGTCCCCGTGCTCCGCCAGGTGACGGTCCACGCAGTTGTAGGAGGCGTTCAGGCGGCCGCCCGTGAACCACTTCCAGAACGGGGCATTGCTCGCGTCCAGGACCGTGTCCCACTTCTTGTCCCAGCTCAGCATCTCCGCGTATTCGGTGAAGCAGTCCGGGAAGTTCTTCTCGTCGAACCGGTCGAAAATGGCCGGGTCGGCCGCATTGGCCTGCTGGACGAACGACTCCGGCGGGTAGATGTACTCTTCCTCGCGCCAGTGCACCGCGATCTGCGACTCAGATACCGGGTCCTGCTGACTCTCCGTCATTGCTGGTCCTCCCATGAATGGATGATCTCTAGGCGGTCAGTCCGGGAGCCGTTCACGGCGCCCTGGCCGCCCCGGGACAGGAGGGCAGGGCGCAGGGATGCGGCGCACGCGTCAGGCGGGCCCGCAGGGGTCCCGTCAGGTAGCGCCGGCTCATCCTCCCCGCCTGGCTGCCCGTCCCTGCGGCGGAGGCCAGCCAGCAGCATGCCGCCGGGGCTGTCGCGGTTCCCGCCGCCGCCCCCTGGCCGGACCGCCCGCTGACCACGGTGTCATGACGCCCTCACGCGCTGGGGAAACCGGTTCATGCTATCCCCAGGCGTACCGCGGAACCAGGGCCCCTCGTCCCGGGGACACAGGGCCCCGCGCGGCCCCGGCCAGGGCCGGGCGGCCGGTTGACATCAGGCGTGGCAGCGGTATGGTGCTGCGCACAGTCCAGCACTTGGCTAGCCGTCAGGGTGAGCTGGCCGTCCTGGCCAGGCTGCGTGCGGGCCGGTCGGCCGGCCCTGATGCCAGGCGCAGCGCGCCAGGACGTGCCCGGTAGCCCGCTGGGCCGGGGGGTTGGAAACGGGAAGGGCCTGGGCGCCCAGTAGACAACGGAGAACGAGCTCGTTGCCGGCGGGACGGTCTCCGGTCCGAAGGGATGCCCGGGCCCTCTTCCCTGCCCGCCGCGCGCTGCCCGGTCCGCCGGGCGGGCGGATCCGCCGCCGCGGCCGGGCTGGCCCGCGTGACCCGAACGCGATATCCGCCGCTTTCGCAGCGTCAACATTGGTGCAAATTTGGCTATGCGCGCCGGAGCGCGGGCGCCGATGACGCCGCGTGACGGTAATCTGCAGGGACCACGGGCCCGAGATGCCGCGACCCCACGCGGCGGTCAGGGGAAGGCAGGAGAGGTTGGCTGGCAACAACGAAGCCGGGACTCCAGTTGGCCGGGTCGCCGTCATCATGCCCACGTACAACGAGCGTGAGAACCTGGAAGCCATGGCTGCGCGGGTCAGGTCCGCGGTCCCCGACGCCGACCTGCTGGTGGTGGACGACAACAGCCCGGACGGCACCGGCGAGCTCGCCGACAAGCTGGCCGCCGAGGACTCCCACGTCCAGGTCCTGCACCGGCCGGGCAAGGGTGGCCTCGGTGCCGCGTACCTGGCCGGGTTCGGCTGGGCCCTGGAGCGGGACTACGGCGCGGTCGTGGAGATGGACGCGGACGGCTCCCACCAGCCCGAGCAGCTGCCGGTCTTGCTGGATGCGCTGCGCCAGGCCGATCTGGTGCTCGGCTCCCGGTGGGTGCCCGGTGGCCGGGTGCTCAACTGGCCGAAATCGCGCGAAGTGCTGTCGCGGGGGGCGAACATCTACGCCCGGGTCATGCTGGCTATCCCGCTCAAGGACGCCACCGGCGGCTTCCGGGTCTACCGGGCCGCCACCCTGCGGGCCATCAGGCTGGGCGAGATCGAGTCGCAGGGCTACTGCTTTCAGGTCGATCTGGCCCTCCGCGCGCTGAACGCGGGCCTGCGCGTGGTGGAGGTGCCGATCACGTTCGTCGAGCGGATCCACGGCTCCAGCAAGATGAGCAGGTCCATCATGGTGGAGGCGTTCTGGCGGATCGGGCGCTGGGGAGTGGCGTCCCGCTGGGCGGCGCTGCGCGGGACCCGCACGGGCGGCCGCTGAGCAGCCCGCCCCGCAGCGCGGGGCCATGGGCCAGGATGGGGTGCCGGTAAGAAACGTGTCACCAGGGGCAAACGAGCGTGATCCTGCTGTCAGACGGGGAAGTTGCCGATGACGTCGTCGTAGCGCTGCTGGGCGTCGGCGAGGGCTAGGCGGGAGTAGATCTCCAGGGACTGGCGGGTGGCGTGGCCGCTGTAGGGCTGGATGAGCGCGTCGTCGATGCCCTGGGTCTTGAGCCAGGTGAACAGGAAGTGGCGCAGCGTGTGCGGGCTGATCGAGGCGGTGATTCCCGCGGCCTGGGTGTAGCGGGCGAGGATCTTGCGGACGCCGCGCTCGCTGTAGGGCTTCTTCCAGCTCGACTCGAACAAGTACGCCGCGCCGGCTCGGCACTGTGCGTCGATGTGCAGGGCGAGGGTCTCCTTGAAGGCGGCGGGGAACGGGACGACGCGGTCCTTGCTGCCCTTGCCCTGGGTGATCCGGATCCGGCAGGCGTCGAGATCGACGTCGGCGATCCGGATCCGGACGAGCTCGGCGACCCGGACCCCGGTGTACAGCAGGGTCTTGATCAGAACGACGTCTCCGGCGCGGCGGGCTTTCCAGACGGCGTCGTAGAACGCGCTGATCTCGGCCTCGGTGGGCACGTAGGGCAGCTTCTTCGGCGTGCGGGTGACCTCGACCTCGAGTTCTTCACGCAGGTGCCGGAACACTTCCTTGAGGTAGGCGTAGTCGGGCCGCTCGCCACGCAGGTGCGGGGCGAGCTGGCGGGCTTTGCGCCGGGCCGGGGTCCGCTGCGGGCCCGGCGCGGCCGCGGGGGTCACTGCGCCTCCGGTGCGGTGTCCGCGTGCAGGGCCAGGCGGCGGCCCATGTCGAGTCGGACCTCGCCGTAGGGGGCGACATGCGCCCAGAACAGCGGGGTCAGGCCCCGCTTATCGTCGGCGGTCAGCCGGTCCGCCCACATCTCGTCGGCGAGGACATCCTGGACCATCAGGGTGTTGACGTAGACCAGGGCGGCCTGGAGGATGCGCAGGCACAGCACGGACAGTTCCTGCTCGTCGCGGCGGTTGGTGGCGATGTCGCCGCCCTTGCCGAAGAAGATGACCGCGTTGGCGCGGTTCCAGGATTCGACGACGTTGAGGCCTTTGCCGATCTCGCGCTGAAGGTCGCGGTCGCGCAGGTACCGGGCCAGGAAGATGGTCCGCTGTGCGCGGCCGGTCTCGGCGATGGCCTGGTAGGCAGGGTGGATGGCGTTGGCTTTGGTGAACCGCCGCAAGATGGCCTCGGTGCTGGCGGTGCCGGTGCGGATCGCGGTGGCGTACTTGATCATCTGGTCGTACTGGGCGGCGATCAGGTCCCACCGGATCGGCCGGGTCAGCGCGGGTTCCAGCCGCGGCCAGGCGCCGGGGTCTCCGGCGGCCGGGCGGTACAGCCGGGTCTTGTTGATCCGCTTGATCCGGGGCAGCAGGTCGAAGCCGAGCAGCCGGGTGATGCCGAACCCGATCTCGGACTGGCCGTGGGAGTCGGTGTAGCTGGCTTCCACCTCCATCGTGGTGCCGTGCCGCATGACGCCCTCGATCATCGCGGCGACCTCGGAGGCAGAGCACCCGATGAGCTGGGAGTGGATGGCCATGCTCTTGCGCTCGACGTGCCAGTAGATCAGCACGCCGCGGCCGCCGTAACGGGCGTGCCATTCGGTGAAGATGTTCTGGTCAAACGCGCCGAAGTGAGTGGAGTCGCAGGCCACCGCTGTGGAGCCCGCGCCCCAGATGGCCTGGCGGCGGGCGGCGAAGGTGGCATTGGCGATCTCGACCGCGATGGCCCGGGCGGTCTCCGGGGACAGGTAGCGGCGGCGCACATAACGGATGTCGTCCTCGCGATGGCCGTGCTCGCCCGCCGCGACCGCGCGGATCCCGGTGTTGGTGCCGTAGGCGTAGACGGCCAGCAGCAGCCGCTGCGCCAGCACGCCGGGGTCGAGGTCCCCGCGGGTGGCCGCGGAGGCGGCCGCGGTCAGGCAGCCGGTGCGCAGCACGGCCTCCTTGAGCATGTCGATCAGCGGCACGGTGCCCCACCGGGCGGTGATCTCCTTCTTCAGCTGCCGCAGGTTCTGCGGCTCGGGGGCCGCATCCAGTGGCGTCAGCTTGATGGCGCCCTCGCGCCGCCCGGCGATCTGCAGCCAGTCCAGCTGGGGCAGCGCGTCATGCAGGGCGTCGAGCTCGGCACGCATCTCCTCGCGCAGCTCAGCGATGAACGCCGCCGGGTCCAGCGGCTTGCGCAGGCTGGCGTAGTGCTCGGCGCGGCGCGCCTCGAAGTCGGCGGGCAGGTCCTCGTCGGGGTTGCGCCACCGGCCGGCGCCGGTGATCCAGATCTCTTTGCAGCGCAGGTGCTCGCGCAGCGCCTGGAAGGTGACGATCTCGTAGCCATCCGGACACCGCTGGCGGCCGTGCTGGTCGGTGCGGTAGACCAGCGGCTTCCAGTCTTCGTGATCCCGGCGTGCCGGGGATGTGCTCCCCGGCGGGGTAGTAGGTCAGGTTACCCCGCGGCGGATCAGCGCCAGGGCTCGATCACCGGCTGGCAGGCGCTGCTGCCGGTGCGGAACTCGAGCACCTCGAGCAGCTTGATCAGCCCGCGCCGGTAGTGCCCGGTGTAGGAGGCCCGCAGCGTGGTCTGCACGGTGCGCCGGTAGGCAGTGCCGGAGGACTTGTACTCAGCGACCAGGTCGCGCAGCGTCTTCTCGCCTGCCACCGGGTAGACCACGGCGCGGACGGTGTCATCGGGGCGGGCGATCGCGGCCTCGGCGAGGCGGAACAGCAGCGTCTCCTTCCCGGCGACCTTGCGGAACTCGCTGACCAGTTCCTGGGTGACTTTCCGCTCGGCGCGGGCGCCGATCCGGTGCATGGTGGAGATCAGCAGGTCCGCCAGGGTGTCGGTGATCTCCCGCTGCCGCTCGTATATCAGCGCGGCCAGCAGGGTCAGCGTCAGCGGCTCAGGGTGGCTGCGCAGGTGCGACGGGGCTTCCACCGCGGCGCGGGCCCGCCAGGCGGCGATCACCTTCGGCGCGATGCCGGCGAACACGCCGTCCGGCAGGCCTGCCGCGCGCACCGCGTCCAGCTTGCCGATCTCGGTGAGCATGGACTCCAAGCTGAGTTGCCGGGCACCGACTTGATCAGCGCCAGCGCCGACGGGTCGGTCTCCTCGGCATCGTCATCAGCGGCGGCCGCGGCCAGCTGTGCGAGCCGGACGCTGGCGGCCGGGCCGAGCCGCGCGGCCACCAACTGGGTAAGCGCCTGCTCGGCCTGGTACAGGGCCGAGCGGATGATCCGGTCGCAACGGCCCGCGGACGGCGGCTCGATCCGCTCGGCCCGGCAGCGAGCCAGCAGTTCCTCCCGCACCCGGTCGGCCCGCCGCTCGGCCCGGCAGACGCCGGCGGCCAGCCACTCGGTGAGCTTGGCGGCGTCCTCGGTGCTGCACTCCCGGAACCCCAGGTGGCGGCGGACCTGTGCCCGGTGGTATTTGAACGTGCGGCCGGACCATTCATAAAAGCCGAGGTCGGACGCGGGCACACCGACCTGGCGGGCAACGAATGCCACCGCATCGTCGTCTAGCTCGGCCCGGCCGCGCGGGAACCGTCCGGCGTGGGTGTAGAACTTCAGCAGCAGCGCGAACCCCAGCCGGGTCGGCCCCTGCTTCCCGGCGACCAGCTCCCGCTCGTCCTCGAGCAGGGTCCAGTGCTCGGCCAGCTCATCCAGGTCCACCAGCACCACCACACTTCCGCGTTCCGCGGCTGACGATAGCGAGGGGGTCTGACAAAGTTCCGGGAATTACCGGAGGCGGCACTTCCGGGACCATGCCACGCCCGCTGCCGCAGGCGGCGGCCTGCGGCGCCGACCTCCAGAACCTGTAAGTGCCGACTGCAGAAGTCAAAACGGAACTTCGCCGAGAGAAGCGCGCTCGCCTATCCCAGACGGTGTCTGTTGCGGAGGGTGAGCACCCCGCCGGGCGGGCGGCCCAGACATTCGGCACATATCGCTGATTCTTTGCAGGGGACTCAGGGAGTGCCGGGATCGCCGTCGGCGCCCAGATCAACCATTCCGGCGTGCTCCTGGGAACTCACCCAGCACCCAGGGCGGTGACATTGCGAGAGCGCGTTGGGGTCCAGTCCAGGGCGGAGCGCGCGTGGGTGAGTGCCGATTGCCAGTGCGCGCGCGGGTGGAGGCAAGGGCTGGGTCTGCTGCCGAGTCCGTGGCTGTCACCGGGTGTAGCCTACGTCCTCCTCGTCCTATGGATGATCATCGGAACCCTTCTGTTACGTGATCGCCGGGCGTCTGGGTGGCTAATCCAGCTGGTTGGTGTAGTGTGCCGGTCGCTTCGTGCCAGATCGCTGGGAAGTTGGCGGCGCCAAGCTCTTCGGCGCGGTGGAGCCGCCGGGCGACCGGTGGCTGGCGGGCTGGCGGTGCAGTGTTCCGCAGGCTGGTGAGCAGGGCCTGTGCCCGCAACAGGACCATGGGAGATTGGGATGCGGACTCGATGAGATCGTCTAGTCCGGTGCGCAGGTAGTCATCCCAGGACGGCAGTGCCAGCACCACCCGGACAGTCCCGGCGTCATCGGCGACGTCGGCCACGTCCAGGTCCCGTGATACCAGGGGCTGGAGGAGGCTCTCAATGGTGTCCAGCACCTGGACGGCGGTCGCCGGATCGTTGACCGCTGGCGACAGTGCCCGCATGGCGATGTCGGCGAGCAGGCGGAACGCGAACAGCGGATCCTGGTCGAAGGTGCGCTCTGGCCCGGTCACCAGCCCGCCCAGAACCGCCCCGTCCGCCACCTCGCCGCCATGCACATCGGCGACCGGAGCCCCCTGCTGAAGCGTGTCCCCCATGCCGGCCCGGAACACGATCACGGCGCCGCCAGCGGCCCGCAGCAGCCGGCCCAGGTCGAGTTGCTGCAAGATCGCCTGGCGGTGCGGCCATAGGACCGCCCCCTGCCGCGGCGCCAGCGGGGCAGGCGGTTCCCGCCCGGCCGTGTATGGCCGGGGGTACAGGTCGTCAATGACGCCGCGGCCCTGCCCGGCGATGGCCGCCAGGGTGGGCGCCAGCTGAATGGAGGCGAAGGCTTTCACCTGCAGGCTCCGGATCAAGGCGATGGCCGCGAGCACCGCCACCACCTCGGCGGCCGGCACGATCACCGAGACTTTCGTCTGGTCGCCGATGACCAGGGCCGTGGTGACCGAGAACACGAACACGCCAATGGCAAAGGCGAACGTCCGCCACACGATCGGGTCGTCACGGAACAGGGTCAGCCGGGGCGACAGGCTGCTGAAGGCCCACTGCACGACCAGGAAAAGCAGCGAGAAGATGACGGTCACCAGCCCCAGGACGCCGAAGCCCACCGCGACCAGCGCGTCTGTCACCTGGGTGCTGGCCACAGTGGCGTCGGTGGTGATCCGGGGCAGCAGCAGCCCGAGCCCGAGCCCGGCCAGCGCGCACAGCAGCTGCACCAGACCGGCCCGCAGCCGGCGCCGGGGCCGCGCGAACCGCCCGGGCGGGCGGGCAGCGAGCGACCGCATCACCGCTCCCGAACGCGGCCACGCCGCCGCCTGCGCGGCATCGTGGAGGGTACCGCGGCTGGTCGGCCGGAACGCGTGACCGGCGTGTCCGGCCAGCGACTGGGAGGTATCGGCGGCGGTCGCCGCGCCGGGCCGGGCGCGCACTTCGCGTCGTGCCCGCCGGGTTCCGGTCGTGTCGTCATCACTGGTGATGTCACTTCCTCCGGTCAGGGCTTGGTTATCAGGTCAACGGCGGGATGCCTTTGGCGATGAGGTTCACGCCGAGGACTAGGAATAGCACCGTCATCACGGCGTCGTTGTGTACGGCGAGCCAGCCCTTCGCCGCGTCGAGTTGCGTCTTCGCGCGATCGCCGCCGGTGAGGTAGAAGACGACGGGGCCGCCGATCGTGAGGCTGCCGACGACCACGAAGACGATCAGTGAGACGGCCGCCTCCGCCGCCGAGGGCCCGGTCACCGCGAGGGCGGACCCGGCGCCGGCCGCCAGGAGGAGGTTCTTGGGGTTCACGCCCGCCAGCAGCAGGCCGAGCCCGAGCGCCTTTGCGGGCGTGAACGCATCGATGCCTGCCATCCACTTCGGCATCTGCGGCTCGGTTCCCGGCGCCGGCCGGTTGCGCCAGCTGCGTGCGGCCAGGAGCAGGAAGAGCGCACCGAACACGATCTGCGCCCAGGAGACGCCGTCGGCTGCTGCGCTATCCGTCGAGGCGTTGCCCGCGTCCGAGAGGAGGTATGCGGCGCTGCTGACCACCGCGAGCGCGACAACCCAGCCGGCCAGGAACATCGGCCCGTTCACCTTCGCCCGGCCCGAGAACAGCATCAAGATCACCGCGATGATCGGCACAGGACTGATCGCCACACCGATCGCGAACGTCAATACCTCGCCGATCCCCTGTGCCATACCTCGTCCTTCCCGAGGTGGAGGCCCATCTCTGCTTCCTGGCGGACCGGTGAAAGCGCCTTGTCCGTAGATCGCTCAAGTGCTGATGGGCGGATGTTCAGATGCCGGAGTACTCGTGCTCGTTGGTGGGCAGCCCGGCCTCGGTCCAGCCTTTGAGGCCGCCGTCGAGGATGACCACGTCGCTGTAGCCCATCGTCTTCAGGGTCGCTGCGGCGAGCGAGGCGCGCGCCCCGGAGGCGCAGACGACGATCATCCGGCGGCCGGGGTCGAGCTGGGCCTTGTGGCGGGGGCTGGTCGGGTCGGCGAAGAACTCCAGCAGGCCCCGGGGCGCAGGCACGGAGCCGTTGATGTGGCCGTGCTGCCATTCCTCGGGCTCGCGCACGTCGACGAGCACGGCACCAGTGCCGAGCTCGTCCGCCGCCTCCTTGGGCGCCACGGTGCCGACCTGGGCCCGGGCCTCGCCGATCATCTCCATCGCGGTCTTACTCATCGTGCTCTCCTTGTCCGAGTCGTGCTCGCCGGGTCGGGCTGGCCGGGCCACTCGCGTGACCCGGCCCAGCGCTCGCCGGTGGCCGCTCTTGCCGTGCCTCGACGGCCGTCAGATCGGCGCCGCCGCGGGCCGTTGCTCTCTTGGTCAGCCAAGACGGGCATGTCCGATACCGAGCGACTCCTGGGTCCCGATCTTCGTCAGGGTGACCTTCTCCCACTCCTCTTCGAGCAGCTCCTTGGCGGCCTCCTCGAGGAACTCCGGCGCGGCCCACTCGTGCACGTCGAAGTCGTGCTTGATGTAGCCGTGGCTGAGCATGAAGTCCTTGCCGATCTCGATCGAGGCCAGGTTCTGCGGCGACAGGTTAGGCACCATGTCGATGTTCTTGATGCCCTGGTAGGTGTCCTCGACGTCGAGGTAGAACGTCTGCTTGTCGAGGATCGCCGCCGCGGCATGCTTGTGCTCGTTCGCCCAGCGGCCGACCTTGATCATGCCTTTCATGAAGGTGACGACGAGCTCGGGGTGCTGCTCGGCCATCTCCGCGGTGCAGGTGATCACGGCGGGGATGTTGGCGACCTGCAGCGTCCAGTCCGGGTACCTGGACAGGTCCTCGATCGCCTTGAACTTGCCGGTCGCCTCCTGCAGGTGCTGGAAGGGCTTGCTCTGGGTGTAGATCGCGTCGACCTTGCCGTTCTCCAGCGCGGTCTCCAGCGGACGGAACGCCAGGTCGTGCTTGTGGTCGCGCTTGAGCCACAACTCGGACGGGTTGTCCATCGGCGCCAGCATCTCGGGCTTGTCGTACCAGTCGTCCGGGTAGGGGAACTCGACGATCTCGACGTCGTCGCGGGTCATGCCGTTCATCCGCAGCATCAGCTCGATGCCCTGCTCCTCCTGGATGCGCCACCAGTCGTTCTTGATGGTGTTCAGGCTCTTCGTCAGGCCGATCTTCTTCCCTCGCAGCTCCGTCATCCGGTAGATGTCGTCCCGGGCGCGCACCAGCATGCAGCCGCCCTCGTGTGGAGCATGAGTCGCGCCCAGGAGCCTGGTCCGGCGGAGATCCGCGTGGACGTGGACGGGCGGGAACAGACCGCCGAAGCGGATCAGGTTGTCCATGTTGTGGATGTAGTGCGGGTACCAGTTGTTCTCCCGGCGGGAGCGGAGGAAGGCGTACTCGACGCCGATCTTCTTGTACTCCTCCCGGGTCCAGCCCAGCTCCTGGTCGACGTTGCTGGCGGAGACCAGGGGACAGTTGGTGTAGTACACCTCGTTCCAGTCGAGGGGCACGGTGCTGGATTGCTTCCTGGGAGCCTCGGTCGCAGTCATTGGATTCTCCTCCCGCGCGGGACTTGACCCCGCCGCTGGAAGGCCCGGCCGGGCCTGATATCGGCGCCGGGAATTCATACAACTGTCCACATTACAACACGCCATGCGCGCGACCGCGTAGGGCCGAAGGTCCTAACCAGGGCGGTCGGCGGGCTCAGCGCGTGCGTGGCTGCGGGTCGGGCGGCGAGGGCCAGGGCGTAGCGCCCAGCCTGCGCGCAGACCGGGCCAGTTCATCCCGCAACGTCACGAGAGGGATCGCATCAAGGCCGCCGGCCTGCACAAGGTAGTCCTCGAAGATCCGCCATCCCAGCGCAGCCGCCACGATCTGAGCCGCGCGCACCCGGGCCGCTTCGGCGGCCAGGCCATACCCAGCCATCAGGGTCTCGGCCATCGCCACGACAGGGTTGAAATCGGGGCGGCTCTCCAGAGAGCGGCCAGAGATCGCCAGCGCGGCGGCGATCCGCACCCATTTCCCCATCACGGTGTCAGCCGAGAAGCCCTGCCCCGACAAAGGGTTCTCCTCCACGGCCAGGGCAAGCTGATCAGAGACATGGCGGAACACTGCAGCCACCAAGTCGTCACGACTGCCGATATACCGTCCGATCAGCGAAAGATGAACGTCGGCCGCCGCCGCGATGTCACGAAGTGACACCGCGTGGACTCCCCGCAGGGCAAACAGCCTCGCCGCGGCATCGAGCACCGCCCGGCGGACCTCGTCCGGCCCGTTAGGCGACCCCGGTGGCCGCCGGGGCCCCGGCAGGCGGGATCCATGTGAGTCGCTCATCGGCTCAATCATCCCTGAAGACCCAAGCAGTCACGACCGGCTAACACGCCCGCAAGCAACCGAGATCATCAACCTGCCAGCTCACCCATCCGCCGTCAGCCAGCACCCGCTCGTGCCCGGCGGACCCGGGATGAAACCAGCGATCCCCGTCCCCACCAGCTTCTGAGCGCGCAGAATGCCAAGATCTGAGCGGTCAGTGTCTTGACCGGCATCGAACCGACGGCCGCGCAGAACGGATATCGCGTGCCGACTCGCCGAGCTGTCACGGTCGGTAACGAGGCACCACCGGCGGGTCTGGCAAGCAAGGTGCCCGACGGGTCAGACCCGTCAACTCTCGCCTGGCCCTCGCGATGCCCCGCAGCGCTACGACGCCGTCATCGGCACCCGGCCGCCCAACGGTCCTGGTCGCGCTCGTTTGCCCCTGGTGACACGTTTCTTACCGGCACCCCAGGATGGCAGCGCGGGCCACGGGCCACGACCCGCCCGGCCGGGGACAGCAAAACGGCCCGGGCGAAGCCCGGGCCGTCATTGCGGAACTAAGCGCTCTTGCGGTGCCTGGTGTTCTGCTTACGCGGCGTCTCCTCACCACGCTGGCTCCTGATCAGGGCCAGCCGCTCCGCGAGCACTTCCTCCAGGTCGGCGATCGACCGGCGCTCGCGCAGCATGTCCCAGTGGCTCCGCGGCGGCTTGGCCTTCCGCGGCGCGGACAGGTCGCCCGTGGCGGTGAAAGCGGTCACCCCGCACACCCTGCATTCCCAGGTAGCCGGAACCTCAGCCTCGGCGGCGAACGGGACGGTAAAGTGGTGACCCTTGGGGCAGTCGAAAGCTATCTCCTGGCGTGGCGCCAGGTCAGTGTTACGGTCGTTCTCGTAGCTCGTTGCCCCGAGCCGGGTGCCGCGAAGTGCGCGTTCGGCCATTAGTCACTGCCTCCCAGGCGCTCAGCCTTGTGAAATAGTTAACGCCGAGTACCCGGTCAAGATTCCCGCTGTGCCCGATTCCAACCCCCCCGGCGCGCCCCGGACCTCGCCGTATCGTCATGCTCACGGAGAGTGCCGAGATGCTCACCCGGGTGGGTGGCGCGGCTAGCTCACCCGGGCCCGCCGTGGCCCGCTCATCCGCCTACCCGGGGATGCCACTCGCCGCGGCTGATCAGGACGTCCCGCAGCACCACGGTCTCGTCGGTCATGATGCCGTCCACCCCGATATCCAGCAGGCTGCGCATCATCTCGGGGGAGTTGATGGTCCAGGCGTGCACGTGCAGGCCGAGGGCGTGCGCTCGGCCGACGAACGCAGGCGTGGCCACCTGGGCCGGCACCTGGGCACACCGCACACCGGTCCGGGCCAGCCGCTCGGCCAGGGCCAGATGAGCCCCTCGCCCCGCGACCTGCGGTGCGCCAGACGCCGGATCCCCGGCTAGCCAGCCCCGCCCGGGCCCTCTCCGGCTGGTCCGGCCCGCCGCGACCCGGCCGGGCCGGGTGAGATCGCGCCGTGCACGCGGGCCGCCGAACCGGACTACGGCGGTGCCGATGGGGGACGCGGCCATGCAGACCTGCCGGTCGAACGCCCGCCGTGCGGCGCGCAGCCGGCCCGCCGAGAACGAGGTGACGCAGACCCGGTCCCAGGCCCCGGTCCGGCGCAGCACGTCAGCGAGCGGCCCGATCGCGGGGGCATCCTTCAGGTCGATATTGAACCGCAGGTCAGGCCAGGCTCCCAGCAGGTCTTCCAGCCGCGGGATCGGCTCGGTGCCGCCGATCAGCGCGGTGGCGAGATCCCGGTGGTTCAGCCTGGCGATCCGGCCCGGCCGGCCGGTCACCCGGTCCAGGGTCCGGTCGTGGAAGGCGACGAGGACCCCGTCCAGCGTCGCCTGGACGTCCGTCTCCAGGTAGCCGTAGCCCAGCCCGACGGCGTGCTCGAAGGCCCGCCACGAGTTCTCCGGGGCGTGCGCTGCCCCGCCCCGGTGGGCGAAAGCCACCGGCGTGGGGTGATCGAGGAATGCGGTCGGCATGTATCCGAGTATGCGCTACCGCGCGGAGCAGGCTGTAAACGGATGATGACCGGACGCTGAAACGCCTGTAGCGGCAGGGTTCTCATCCGCCCTGGTCAGCATCGCCCTGATCACCGCCTGCCCACTCCCGGCGGCGTGCCTCGGCCAGCACGATGGCCGCGGCGGCCGACACGTTCAGTGACCCGACCCGGCCCACCAGCGGGATGTACGCGACCGCGTCGGCGGCGGCCAGCAGCGCGGGGGAGCAGCCGTGGTCCTCGTTGCCGAGCACCAGGCAGACATCCCCGTGCAGCGGGGCCTCGTGCAGCGGGTACGCCCCGGAAGCCTGCTCGATCGCGACCACCCGCAGCCCCGCGGCCCGGGCCGCCTTGGCCGCGGCCACCGGGTCCGGCTCACGTTCCCAGCTGAGCAGCCGCTGCGTGCCGAGGGCGGTCTTCGCCGCCGAGGGGTGATCCAGCGGGGCGGAGTTCCCGCACAGCCAGATGTGCTCGGCGCCGAACGCGGCCGCCGACCGGACGATCATCCCGACGTTGAAGGGCTGGGTCACCGAGTCGAGCAGCAGGGCCAGCCGGGCCCCGGTGGCCCGCCGCCAGGACCGGTTCAGCCGCTTCACGTCCGTGGGGCGCAGCTGCTTGTGCACGGCGCCCGCCTCGGCCGCCGCGCCGGGCGGACCCGCAGGCTGGGCCGGCCCGCTCATCGGGGCGTCACCTGCAGCACCCGGTAGCCGCTGCGGGACGCGATCCGGGTGGCCGGCCACCCTTCGGCCTGCAGCCAGCGCTGCAGCGAGTCCGCGCCCAGGTTCCGCTGGACCACCAGGTGGGCCCGGCCCCCGGGGGCCAGCCGGGCCAGCCAGCCGGACAGCATCCGGTGCAGCGCCTCCTTGCCGACCCTGATCGGCGGATTAGACCAGATCGCGGCGAACTGGCCGGGCAGGCCCGGGTCTGCGGGGGGCACGCAGTGCACATTACCCAGCCCGGCGCGGGCCGCGTTGGCCGCGCACAGGCCCAGCGCGCGCTCGTTGATATCCACGGCCCAGACCGTGGCCTCCGGCGCCCGCGCCGCCATGGCCAGCGCGATCGGGCCGTACCCCGTGCCGAGATCGAGCAGGTTGCCGCGGGCCGGGGGCGGCGGGACGGTTTCCAGCAGCACCCGGCTGCCCGGGTCCAGGCGGCCCGGGGAGAACACCCCGGCGTCCGTGGCGCACTCGAAATGCAGGTCAGGGAGGACGACCTGGACCAGGCCCGGGCGGTGCGCCGCCGCCGGGCTCGCGGTGAAGTAATGCTGGCCCGCCTGGCCTGGGCCCGCCTGGCCTGGGCCCGCCTGGCCTGGGCCTGCGTGGCCAGGGCCCGGCTGGCCGGGGGTCTGCTGGTCCAGGGTCTCCTGCTCCTTGCTCACCGGTTCCGGGGCTTCGCCATCTCCGGCGGGGCCGTCTCCTGCCCGGCCAGGGCCGGCTCGATGAAGCGGTGGGTCACCCAGCGCTCCACGACGAAGGTCAGGATCGGGATGGTGCCGGCCAGCAGCATCAGCACCGTCGGCCAGAGCGTCAGCCGGAGCCGCCGGGCCAGCAGCCAGGCGAAGACGAGGTAGATGATGTAGAGAATCCCGTGCAGCACGCCGACATCGTTGGCGACCGCCGGGTACCCGGCGATCTGCAGCGGGATGCCGACAAAGCACAGGATGATCAGCACCACGCCGGTCACGTAGGCCATCACCCGGTAGCGGAGCACGGCTGCGCGCACCGGCCTGCCTCCTCCATTGTCCGGGCCCGCTCAGCGGAGCCCGTGCCACTTCCCGTGCCTGCTCGCCTCGGCCGTGAGCCGGGCCAGATAAGCGTTGTAGGCGGCCAGTTCCTCGTCGTCCTCGTCGTCAGCGGCGCCCTCCCCGGGGCCGGTGACGGGGCCGTCCCCGGCCGCGGCGTCCCGTCCCGCGGGCAGCGCGACATTGTCCAGGCCCTCGGCGCGGGCCGGCGGGCGGAACTCGTCCTTGATCGTCTTAGCCCAGAAGACGATCGCGAAGCCGGCGAAAATAGGCCACTCAAATGTATATGCCCAGCTCAGGCCGTTTCCGGCCTCGGCGCGGTGGAGCTGCCAGTCACCCAGGGCCAGCATGCCCAGGACAGTCACCACCATCAGCGCATGCCAGCCCAGCCATTTGGGCCGGAACAAGAACCGCCAGCTCGGGGCCGGGGTATCGCTGGACATGCGAAGAAGTCTAGCCGCGCCCCCTGAGGACGGGCGCCAGCACGCTGGGGGTTGCGGGGGCCCGGGCCCCCGGGCTAACCCGACACGCTTGCCCGCGCGTCAATGCCAGGACATCCGGGCGGCTCAGTGATAATCGGTCCATGTCCTTGACGGATCTATTGCGGCCCGGGCGGACCGGGCTCGCGGGACGGCTGCCCGCCCGGCTGGAAGATCTGCACGGGCCCGAGCGGGGTGTCATCGTCCTGCCACGCCACCTGGCCTGGCCCGGGATGCGGGAATTCGACGTGACCGATGACCGGCTCCGGCGCAGCCTGTACGGGATCGTGCTGACCCAGGGCCGCCGCAACGACCTGGCCCGCTTCGTCAACCCGCGGTTGCTGACGCAGGACTGGCCGCTGCTGCGCTCCTCGCTGGACCCGAAGCTGCGCCGCTGGTGCGAGCGGCGGCTGGCGCTGCGCGGGCAGGCGTCCCAGGCGAGCCCGCCCGGGCGGGACGCGGCCGCCTGGCCGGCCCCGGGCGGCCCGGCATCGCCAGAGCCGGCCGAGGGGGGCGCGGATACGGCCACGGGGTGGCCAGAATAGGAGCGCGGGACCGTTCCACCGCCGGGCGGCCGGCCCGCTCCGCAGCTGACGCCCGGCGACCGCCCGGAGGCCCCCGTGACCCCAGGCCCGGACCTGGCCGCGCTGGCCTCGGGCTGAGAGGGGCAGGCCGTGCTCAACGAGGGCGTCGGGTCCTGGACCGCCCGCCGGGCCCGCAAGACCCCGGACGCCCGGGCGATCCTGCATGCGGGCCGCGCGCTCAGCTACGCCGAGCTGGACGAGCGGGTGGGCCGGCTGGCCCGGGCGCTGCGCGGGCTCGGCACGGAGCCCGGCGCGCGGGTGGCCTACCTGGGCCCCAACCATCCGGCCTTCCTGGAAACCATGTTCGCGGCCTGGTCCGCCGGGGCGGTGTTCGTGCCGCTGAACATGCGGCTGGCGGTCCCCGAGCTCGCCTACCA
Source organism: uncultured Actinomycetes bacterium (assembly GCA_963720645.1). Taxonomy (GTDB): domain Bacteria; phylum Actinomycetota; class Actinomycetes; order Streptosporangiales; family Streptosporangiaceae; genus RYN-230. Next base: position 45,724 of record CAVRFX010000012.1, read on the forward strand.
GCTCGCCGACTGCGGGGCGGGGCTGCTGGTGTACGCCCCGGAGCAGGCGGCCGTGGTGGCGGGCATCCGCGGCCCGGCCCGGCCCGGCCACCTCGTCGCGCTGGACGGGGCGGCGCCTGGCGAGCACGACTACGAGAGCCTGCTCGCCGGGCCGCCGCCGGAGCCGGCGGACATCCCGGTCAGCCTGGACGACCCCAGCCTGATCATGTACACCTCAGGCACCACGGGCCGGGCCAAGGGCGCGACCCTGACCCACGGCAACATCACCTGGAACGCGGTCAACGTGGTGGTGGACGCCGATTTCCGGGCCGACGAGGTGGCCCTCGCGGTCGCCCCGCTGTTCCACACCGCGGCGCTGAACATGCTCTGCCTGCCCGCCATGCTCAAAGGGGGCACGGTGCTGATCGAGCCGGCCTTCGACCCGGCCCGGGTGCTGGAGCTGATCGAACGGCACCGGGTGACCTCGATGTTCGGTGTCCCGGCCATCTACGATGCGATGGCCGCCGCCCCCGGCTGGGCCAGCGCGGACACATCCAGCCTGCGCATGCTGCTGTGCGGCGGCGCCCCGGTGCCGGACGCCACCATCCGCCGCTACACCGGCCGGGGGCTGACCTTCATCCAGGGGTACGGGATGACCGAGACGTCCCCGGGGGCGCTGCTGCTGGACGCCGGGCACGCGCTGGCCAAGGCGGGCTCGGCCGGGGTGCCGCACTTCTTCACCGACGTCCGGGTGGTCGGCCCGGACGGGACCGGGGCCCGGGCCGGGGAACGCGGCGAGATCATCGTGGCCGGCCCGAACGTCATGCGGGGATACTGGGGCCAGCCGGAGGCCACCGCCGCGGTGCTCGCGGGCGGCTGGCTGCGTTCCGGCGACGTGGGGGTCACGGACGGGGACGGTTACGTGTCCGTGGTGGACCGCCTCAAAGACGTGATCATTTCCGGCGGGGAGAACATCTACCCGGCCGAGGTGGAGAACGCCCTGCTCAGCCACCCCGCGGTGGCGGACTGCGGGGTGATCGGGATCCCGGACCCCCGGTGGGGGGAGGTCGGCCGTGCCGTGGTCGTCCCCGCCCGGGCGCGAGCGCGTCGGAAGCCGACATCCTGGGTTTTCTCGACGGCCGCCTGGCCCGGTACAAGATTCCCAAGTCGGTGCAGTTCACCAGCGGCTTGCCGCGCACCGCCACAGGGAAGATCCTGAAGAAGCAGCTCCGCGAGACCCATGGAGGAACCATCGCATGAGCACCGTCGTGAACGGCCTGGACGAGATCACCGCGCTGGCCGGCGCCGACCTGGGACGTACCGGCTGGATGGAGGTGACCCAGGAGCGGGTGAACACCTTCGCCGACGCGACCGGTGACCACCAGTGGATCCACGTGGACCCGGCCCGCGCGGCCGCCGGGCCCTTCGGCCGCACCATCGCGCACGGCTATCTCACGCTGTCCATGGTCATCCCGCTGTTCGCCGAGCTCCTCGAGGTCACCGGCATCAGCATGGGCATCAACTACGGGCTGAACAAGGTCCGTTTCCCGGCGCCGGTGCCGGTCGGCTCCAAGATCAGGCTGGCCGCGGCCGTGGCCGCGGTGGAGCCGGTCGGCGACGGCCGGGCCGTGCAGCTGACGACCGACCTCACCGTCGAGGTGGACGGCAGCGCCAAGCCGGCCTGCGTGGCCCAGGCCATCTACCGCTACCACGCCTGAGCCAGGGGCGGGGACGGCGCCCGCTACGGCCCGGGGCTGGCCCCGGCCGGGCCGCGCGGATCCATCGCCGCCCAGCCGGCGTCCCAGGCGGCCAGGCGGCGCGCATCGAGCAGGCGGCGGCTGACCAGGCCCGCGCAGAACAGGAGCATCCCCCAGCAGGGCACGGCCAGGCCCGCCGTGACCCAGGCCTGCAGCTCCGCCTGGACCGGCGAGGCAGGCGTGCGGGCCAGCTGCCCGGTGCGCCCGGTCCAGACGGTCACCGTGGCCCCGGACCGGCTGCCGGAACGGACCGGGATCCGGCCGGTGCGCCCCGTCCCGCCGGGTGCCTGCCACCGGGCGGGCACGGTCACGTCGTAGCTGTAGGACTGGGGCGCTGCGGCGAGCAGCCGGGCCGGACCGGGTGCCAGCCCTGCTCCGCGTCCGTGGTGGTGAACACGCTGCCGAGGGCCAGCTGCCAGACCGCCACCGCGATCAGCGGGGCGCCGATCAGGAAGGCCGCGGCCAGCCCGGCGATGATCCCCGCCTCCGCCCGGTCGGAGGAACGCCGGAGCGGGTTGCGGTCAGGCCACAGCCCGCGCACGACCCCCGCGACTCGCGTCATCCTCCGACGCTGGCCACGACCGGGCCGGCCCGCATCCCCTATCCGGGGTGATTCCGCCGGAAACCCACCGCCGGGCTGCCCCGTCCGGTCGCCGGGCTGCCCCGTCCGGTCCCGGGGCCCGCCGATGAACTGGGGCCGGCCGGGCGGCTGCGGCAGCGTCACGGGCCACGGTGACCCGGACACCGGCCAGGCCGGGATGGCTGACTGGCGGGACAGTTTCACCGGTTCGTGGGACGGTGTTCACGACCGGGTGGCTTGCTCACGTTTGCCTGTTATCCGCCATCCGGGCCGTCCGGCGGAACGAGGGGGCCATGAGGTCGATGAGGCAGATCCGGGCACGCTGGAGTGCGGCCGCGGGCAGCGTGGGGGTGGCGCTCCTGCTGGCCGCCACGCAGGGCACCGCCGCGGCCGGGGCCACCACGTCCGCCGCCGTGCGCGGCCTGTCCGGGGGGAGCGGGCCCGCCTGGAGCGGGAACCTGATCGCCGACGGGAACGCCGCCGCGGGCTACTGCACCCGCGACTGGAACGCGGCCACGACGATCCCGGGCTGGAGCATCCGCACCGGGAGCCCCAACGTCATGTGCTACGCCGCCGCCCGGGTCCGCCATCCGGCGGGATCCGCGGGGCAGGGCTTCTTCAGCTCCGGCCCCTACGGGGATTCGGCGATGACCCAGACGGCCCGGCTCGCGCCCGGCGCCGCGGCGGGCCGGCCGCTGTCCTACCGGCTGTCCGGCTGGCTGGGCGGGTGGAAGACCGAGCCGGGGTACGTGACGGTGTCGCTCACCTTCCTGCGGCGGCCGGGCCGCCCGGCCGGTGCCGCGGTGACGCTGCGCACGGTGAGCCGGGCTGACCGGGGCGGCCGCACCCGGCTCCTGCGGCGGGTGCGGAACGGGACGGTGCCGCCGGGCACGGCCTCGATCCGGGTCGGGGTGCGCTTTTCCGCCAGTTCCACCCCGCCCGGCGGGGAGCCCGAGCCGTCCGGCCCCGGCGGCGGCCTGCTCGACAACCTCTCGCTGCGGGTGTCCGCCCCGCTGCCGGCGGCCCGGCTGGTGCCGCCACGGTCCGCCGTGCCGCATTTCGACCACGTGTTCGTGATCATGATGGAGAACACCAACGGCAGCGCGGTGCTGTCGCGCCGCAGCCACATGCCGTTCTTCCACAGCCTGATGGCCCGCGGGACCACGCTGGCGAACTACCACGCGCTGTACCACCCCAGCGACGAGAACTACCTGGCCATCGCGGGCGGTGATACCTACGCCCGGGGCGCCATCTACTGGCCGGACATCAACGACCCGCGCCGCAACCTCGGCGACGAGCTCGACGCCCGGTCGATGAGCTGGAAGGCCTACGAGCAGGGCATGGGCTACCGGTGCAACGACCGCGCGTCTACCGAGTTCAAGTACGACAAGTACTACTACCCGGACGACGCGCCGTTCATCAACTACACCGACGTCAGCGGCGACCGGGCCCGCTGCCGCGCCCACCTGGCCGACACGAGGCAGCTGGGCCGGGACCTGGAGAGCGCCGCGACCACGCCGGATTTCTCCTGGATCGCCGCCGACGACTACTACGACGGTGAGTCGGCCGGCAACGGCGACCGGCACAGCCGGGAGGTCCAGGACGGCTGGCTGAAGCGGACCCTCACCCCGGTCCTGGGCTCGCCCGCCTGGCGGACGCAGAAGTCCCTGCTGATCATCACGTGGGACGAGGCGGGCGTGACGAAGCGCACCGCGGAGCCGGGCAACCGGGTCGCGACCGTGGTGGTGGGATCGCAGGGCTCGGTGCGGGCCGGCTACGTCAGCCCGGCCCGCTACGACCATTACTCGGCCGCCCGCACCATCGAGGCGGCCCTGGGCGTCGCGCCGTTCACCGCGAACGACGCGTACGCCACCCCGTTCAACGACGCGTTCACCCGGCGGGGCTGGTGAGCTGCGGGCCGGTGCCCCCGTGAGCGCCTCCGGCGCTACCCCAGCCCCGGCCGGCTGACCCGGACCCTCTACAGTCAGGCCATGCGATTCGCCACGATCCGGACCACCGAGGGGACCACGGCCGCGCGGCTGGACGGGGACATGCTGGTGCCGCTGGACGCGGCCGACGTCGGCGCGCTGCTGGCCGGCCCTGCGCTGGGCGGTGGCCGGGCGCCGGCGGAGCGGGCCGGGGCGGACCCGGTGCCGGCCAGCGAGGCGAGCTTCGCGCCGCTCGTGCCGCGGGCGGCCAAAGTGCTGTGCGTGGGACTGAACTACCGGGCCCACATCCTGGAGACCGGGCGGGACCTGCCGCAGTACCCGACCCTGTTCGCCAAGTTCGCCCGCACCCTGCTGGGCGCTCACGATGACCTGGTGCTGCCCGAGGTCAGCGACCGGGTCGACTGGGAGGTCGAACTGGGCGTGGTCATCGGCCAGCCGATCTACCGGGCCAGCCAGGACGAGGCGGCGGCGGCCATCGCCGGGTACACCGTCACCAACGACGTGAGCATGCGCGACTGGCAGAGCCGTACCCTGCAGTGGCTGCAGGGCAAGATGTTCGAGCGGAGCACCCCGGCCGGCCCGTACCTGGTCACCGGGGACGAGATCGGCGACGCCGCCGACCTGGAGGTGCGCTGCGAGGTGGACGGGGCCGTGATGCAGCAGTCCCGCACCTCCGACCTGCTGTTCGGCCCGGCCGAGATCGCCGCCTACGCCAGCCAGGCCATCACGCTGGAGCCGGGGGACCTGCTGCTCACCGGCACGCCGGGCGGGGTGGGGAACGCCCGCAAGCCGCCGGTCTACCTCCAGGCCGGCCAGACGCTCCGCACCGTGATCGAGGGCATCGGCGAGTGCGTCAACCGGTGCGTGCCGGACAAGGCCTGACCGGCACGCCGGGCCGGCCTCGGCCGGGCAGCATTTCCCGCAGCCGCCCCGATGTGTCAGGGTTACTGCATGCGCAAGTACGTGATCATGGGAGTGCCCGGCAGCGGCAAGAGCTCGCAGGCGTCGTGGCTGGCGCGGGACCTGGACCTGGTGCACATCAGCGTCGGCGACATCTTCCGCTGGAACGTGCAGCAGCACACCAAGATGGGCGCCGACGTGCGGCGGATCATGGCCGCCGGTGAGCTGGTCGGGGACGACCTGGCCGAGAAGGTGACCGCGCAGCGGCTCGCCGACCACGACTGGAACTACGGGTTCATCATCGACGGGTTCCCGCGTAACGCCCGGCAGGCTGAGTTCTTCCTGGAAAGCTACGACATCGACGCGGTCATCCACCTCGACCTGCCCGACACCGAGGTCCGCCGCCGGGTCCTGGCCCGCCGCCTGTGCTCGGGCTGCGGCCTGGACTACAACCTGATCGAGGGCCGCCCCCGGGAAGAGGGCAAGTGCGACGTGTGCGGCGGGACGCTGGTGACCCGCGAGGACGACTCCGAGGAAGCCCTCGGGGTCCGGCTGCGTGACTACCACGAGAAGACCGACCCGGTGCTGGCCATCTTCGGGCGCAAGGAGTACGTCCTGCGCATCGACGCCACCACGGACAAGGACGAGGTCCAGAAGGCGATCCGGGAGGCCCTCGGGCTGCCCGCGTTCACGCCGGAGCCCGCCGCCCAGCCGTGAGCCCCGCACCTACCCGGACCCGCACCCGCTGGCCCCGGTGCCGGGCGCCCGCCGCCTGCGCATCCCCGGCTGCGGCAGCTGCGGAGGCGCCGTGCGGGTCGTGATCGCCCCCGACTCGTTCAAGGGCAGCATCGGCGCGGCCGCGGCGGCTGCCGCGCTGGCGGGCGGCTGGCACACGGCCCGGCCCGGCGACGAGGTGATCTGCGTGCCGCTGGCCGACGGTGGCGAGGGCACCCTGGACGTGCTCGCCGCCGCGGTGAGCGGCGCCCGCTGGCGCACCGCCCAGGTCACCGGCCCGGCGGGACGGCCGGTGGAGTGCGCCTGGCTGGAACTGCCCGGCGGCGTCGCGGCCGTGGAACTGGCCCGGGCCAGCGGGCTGCCGCTGCTGGACCGGCCCGACCCGCTCGGCGCGCAGACGACCGGGCTCGGCGAGATCATCGGCCGCGCGCTCGACGCCGGCGCCACGCAGGTGATGATCGCGCTCGGCGGCTCGGCGTCCACCGACGGCGGGACGGGCGCGCTGGCCGCGCTCGGTGCCCGCTTCCTCGACGAGGCCGGCCGGGCCCTGCCGCCCGGCGGCGGGGCCCTGGCCGGCCTGGCCGCGGTGGACCTGGCCGGGTTGCGCCCGCCCCCCGCCGCCGGGGTCAGCTGCCTGTCGGACGTCCGCGCCCCGCTGCTCGGCCCGGCCGGGGCGGCCGCCGTGTTCGGCCCGCAGAAGGGCGCCAGCCCGGCCCAGGTGACCCTGCTGGAGGACGGCCTGGCCCGGCTGGCCGGGTGCCTGGGCGGGGATCCGGCGGCGCCCGGGGCCGGGGCGGCCGGCGGCACCGGGTACGGCTTCGCCGTCGCCTGGGGGGCGCAGATCGGCCCGGGCGCGGTGCAGCTGGCCCGGCTGGCCGGCCTGGACCGGGCGCTGTCCGGGGCGGGACTGGTGATCACCGGGGAAGGCCGGTACGACGAGACCTCAGGCACCGGGAAGGTCGCCGGGACCGTGTTCGCCGCCGCCGCGGCCGCCGGGGTGCCCGCCGCGCTGGTCGCCGGCCAGGTCGCGGCCGGCCCGCCGCCCGCCGTGGCCTGGGCCGTGAGCCTGGCCGACCTGGCCGGCGGCGCCGGGCCGGCGCTGGCCGACCCCGGCCGCTGGCTCCGGCAGGCCGGACAGGAACTGGCCGCGCGGGTCACCCGCTGACGGGTCGGCCGCCGGGCCCGGCCAGCCGCCAACTACCCTGGTCCGCGTGCGGGACATCGTGGTGTTCAGCGGCAGCGCCCACCCCGAGCTGGCGGCCGAGATCTGCGCGGACCTGGGCGAGCAACTCCGCCCGGTGCGGCTGCGCCGCTTCGCCAATGACTGCATGGAGGTGCAGCTCCAGTCCAACTGCCGGGAACGTGACGTGTTCCTCATCCAGCCGCTGTGCCCCCCGGTCCAGGAGAACCTGGTCGAGTTGCTGCTCATGCTGGACGCCGCCCGGGGCGCCTCGGCGGCCCGCGTGACCGCCGTCATCCCGCACTACGCGTACGCCCGGTCGGACAAGAAGGACATGCCGCGGGTGTCGATCGGCGGGCGCATGGTCGCGGACCTGCTCGTCACCGCGGGCGCGAACCGGGTGCTGACGATGACCCTGCACTCCCCGCAGGTCCACGGGTTCTTCTCGGTCCCGGTCGATCACCTGCACGCGCTGCGCGAGCTGGCCGGCCACTTCCGCGGCCAGGACCTGTCCGACACCGTGGTGGTCTCACCCGACCTGGGCAACGCGAAGCAGGCCGCGGCCTTCGCCCGCCGCCTCGGCCTGCCCGTCGCGGCCGGGGCGAAGCAGCGGTTCAGCGACGAGGAGGTGACGATCACGTCCATCATCGGGGACGTCACCGGCCGGGACGTCATCGTGCTGGACGATGAGATCGCGCGCGGCACCACGGTCCTCGAGCTGCTGGACCGGCTCCGCGAGCGCGACGTCCGGTCGGTCCGGGTCGCCTGCACGCACGGGCTGTTCGCCGGCGACGCGCTGAAGCGGATCGAGTCGGCGCCCGAGGTGACCGAGGTGGTGTGCACCAACACGGTGCCGATCCCGGACCACATGCTCGGCGGCAAGCTTCAGGTCATCTCGCTCGCCTCCGCCCTGGCCGACGCCATCCGCCGGATCCACGAAGGCGAGTCGGTCAGCGTCCTGTTCGGCCCGCACTGACCGGGGGCCCGGGCCCCCGGGCTAGCAGAGCTCGATGGCGCGGGTGACCTGCTCGGTGGTCAGCGGGAGATCCCGGACCCGGACGCCCACCGCGTCCGCCACCGCGTTGCCGATCGCGCCCGCGACCGGCCCCTGGGCCAGCTCCCCGGCGCCGGTCTCCGGCTCGCCGGGGGCGGCCACGATCCGCACGGCCACCTCGGGCACCTCGGTGAAGCGCAGGATCGGGTAGCTGTCCCAGGTCACCGACGTGATCCGGGTCCGGTCGAAGCGGACCCGCTCGCGCAGCGCCCAGCTCGCGCTCTGGATCGCCCCGCCCTCCACCTGGTTGATCACGCCGTCGGGGTTGATCACGCGGCCCACGTCCACGGCCAGCCACAGCCGGCGCAGGCTGATCCTGGTATCCGCGGTGACCTCCGCCACCGCCGCGCAGTACCCGGCGGTGCCCTTGTAGCGGGCGAAGGCCACGCCGAGCCCGGTCCCCTCACCCCGGCCGCCACCGTGACCCGCACCACCGTTACCCGCACCACGGGCACCGCCCGCGCGGGACCCGGACCAGCCGGACATGGCCGCGGCCTCCTCGATGACCCGCCGGGCCCGCGGGTCGCTGAGGTGCGCGAGCCGGAACTCCACCGGATCCGCGCCGGCCGCGGCGGCCAGCTCGTCCATGAACGACTCGATCGCGAACACGTTGAGAAACGCGCCCAGCGAGCGCAGCGACGAGGTGCGCAGCGGCATGGTGAGCAGCCGGTGCCGGGTCACCTCCAGATCGGGGATGTCGTACGCGGGAACCGCGTTCCGGGTGGCGCCCATCGCCCCGCTGGGCACCCCGTCCTGGGCGGCGCTGATCGGCGCGCCCCCCGCGACGTGGGACAGCGCGAGCAGCCGCGGCTCACCGCCGATGCCCGGCCGGCCGACGAACCCGTTGCTCCACACGTCCTGCCGCCAGGACCGGATCCGGCCGCCAGCGTCCAGGCCCGCCGACAGGCGGGCCAGCATGGCGGGCCCGAAGGGGCCCCAGCCGAGCTCGTCCGGCCGGGACCACAGCACCCGCACCGGGCGGCCGGGCACCGCCCGGGCCAGCAGCACCGCGTCGGCCGCGGCATCATCCGAGGCGTTGTGCCCGTACACCCCGGCCCCCTCCACATGCCGCACGGTCACCTGGGCGGGATCCAGCCCCAGCCCGGCCGCCAGCGCCCCGCGGAGCGGGAACGGGCCCTGGCTGTGCGTCCAGACGCTGACCCGGTCGCCGTCATCCCAGCGGGCGATGGCGCAGCTGGGGGCCATCGAGCCGTGCGCGAGGAACGGCCTGGTGTACTCCGCGGCGCAGGCCCGGCTCACCTGGGCGGCCGCCTCCGGGTCGGGGTGCCGCAGCACCGGCTGGTCCTCGGTGGGCTGGGACAGCAGGAAGCCCTTCAGGTCGTCCTCGTCCGGCAGCGACTCCCGAACCGTCCAGCGGGCGGCCCGCGCCAGCCGCTCCGCCGCGGTCACCGCGATCCGGTCGGACTCGGCGATCACGCCGAGGAACGAGCCGTCCCGGACCGCTGCCACCACCCCGCCGGGCAGGTCCGCCTGCCCATCCCGTCCAGCGTGGCCGCAGGCGCCGGGGGCCGGATCACCCGGCCGAACAGCATGCCCGGCAGCACCAGGTCATGCAGGAACCGGGGCCGCCCGGTCGCCTTGTCCGGCAGGTCGATCCGGGGCACGCTGCGGCCGGCGACCGACCACCGGGCCGGGGGCTTGGCGGCCGCGTGCAGCTGCGCGGCCCGGTCGAGGAGGACCGCCTCGTCCAGCGACCAGTAGCTGAGCCCCGCCTGGCCGGCCCCGGCGCGGGCCACCCCGCGCCGGACCTCCAGCCCGGCCGCGCCCGTCCCGAGCTTCTCCGCCGCCTCGGCCAGGAACGCCGCACGGACCTGGGCGCAGACCTGGCGCAGCGCCCCGCCGCAGTCCTGGATGGACCGGCTGCCCGAGGTAACCCCCTCGTCAGGGCTGCTGCTGGTGCTCACCCCGGCCACCCGGACCTGGTCCAGCCCGACGTCGAGTTCCTCGGCCGCGATCTGCGCCAGCGCCGTCCACACTCCCTGGCCGTACTCGACCTTCCCGGGGCGGATCGTGACGAGGCCGTCCACGCCGAAATCCACCCACCCGCCCGGCTGCGGGTTGGCGGCCAGGCTCGGCGAGGGTGGCGGGGGGCTGCTCAACGGGCCTCCTCCGGCCGCCCGGCCGCGCGGAGCACGGCCCGCACGATCCGCTGGTGCGAGCCGCACCGGCACAGGTTGCCGTCCAGCGCCGAGCGCACCTCGGCCTCGGTCGGCGCGGGGCTCGCGCGCAGCAGCGCCACCGCGCTCATGATCATTCCTGAGGTGCAGTAGCCGCACTGGGCCGCCTGCTCGTCCACCACCGCCTGCTGCACCGGATGCATGGTCCCGTCATACAGCAGGCCCTCCACCGTGGTGATGTCCTGGCCCTCGGCCGCCCAGGCCGGGAAGTCGCAGGAGGACCGGGCCCGTCCGCCGATGAGCACGAAGCACGCCCCGCATAGGCCGACGCCGCAGCCGAACCTCGGCCCGGACAGCCCCAGCTCTGTCCGCAGCACGTCGAGGAGCGGCGCATCCGGCTCGCACCGGATGACCCGCTCGGTGCCGTTCACCGTCGCCCGGATATTGACTGTCGCCATGGGCACAGAGTATGCATTCGTTTGCAGCATGAGCCAGGGCGCAGGAGGCAATCTATGGATGAACGGGTGGCGATGGCGATCTCGCACTGGTCGCCGCGGTTCACGGCCAACGGCGTGACCACCGGGGACTTCGAGCGGATCACCGGCGGCCTGGAGCGCTGGGCGGACTGGTGCGCGGCCTGGAGCGCCGTGGCCGCCGAGCATGAGCAGCTCGGCCGCGACGCGCTGGCCGCCGGCCGGGAGATGTCCGCCGGGGCGCACCTGGCCCAGGCCGCGGTGTACTTCCATTTCGCCAAGTTCCTGTTCACCTGTGACCTGGGCCAGATGCGGGCCGCGCACCTGGCCGCGGTCCGCTGCCTCACCGACGCGCTGCCCCTGCTCGACCCGCCGGGACGGCGGATCGAGATCCCGTTCGACGGTGCCCGCCTGGTCGGGGTGCTCCGCGAGCCTGCCGGCCGCGGCCCGCATCCGGTGGTGATCATGATCCCGGGGCTGGACTCCGCCAAGGAGGAGTTCCGCAGTACCGAGGAACTGTTCCTGGAGCGCGGCCTGGCCACGTTCAGCGTGGACGGCCCGGGGCAGGGTGAGGCCGAGTACGACCTGGCCATCCGGGGCGACTGGGAAGTCCCCGGGGCGGCCATCATCGACCGGCTCAGCGCCGAGCCGTCGCTGGATGCGGAGCGGATCGCGGTGTGGGGCGTGAGCCTGGGCGGGTACTACGCCCCGCGGGTGGCCAGCGGGGATGAGCGGGTGCGGGCCTGCGTGGCCCTGGCCGGGCCGTTCAACTTCGCCGATCAGTGGGACAGCCGTCCCCTCCTCACCCGGGAGGCGTTCCGGGTCAGGTCCAAGTCGCCCGACATGGACAGCGCCCGGTCCGTGGCCGCCCGGCTCAGCCTGGAGGGGCGGGCGAAGCTCATCCACTGCCCGCTGCTGGTGGTGATGGGCAAGCTGGACCGGCTGATCCCGTGGACCCAGGCGGCCCGGCTGGCCGGGGAGGCCGGCGGCCCGGCCCAGCTGCTGCTGCTCGACCAGGGCAACCACGGCTGCGCGAACCTGTCACCGTTCCACCGCTACCTGACCGCCGACTGGGTGGCCGAGCGGCTCGGCCAGCCAGCCAGGCGGACCGCCGCGGCGCCCGGGTGAGACGATCCGGCCGCGGGGCGCGGGCGGGCCGGGCTCACTGACCGGGCGGCGGGACCGGTGCCCGCCGGTGCACGTCACGCCCCGGGGCGATCGCGGCCGCCCGGCAGGTAAAGGTCTTATAAAGGACCTTTGGCCCTGGCGGGACCTGGCCTGCCCATGGGCATCGTGAACCAGTGTCCGGAGGTAGGCCTTCCCAGCCACACCGGCCCCAGGAGCGCGCGCTGCGCTCCGTCGACGGGCCGGGGCTGACGCGTCCCGGCCCGGACCTGGCCATCGAGTCCAAGCTGCACGCCCCCGGCATCCGCCGGGAATGGGTCCAGCGGCCCCGGCTGGTGGAGGAACTGGCGCGCGCGGCCTCGGCCAAGCTGGTCCTGGTGGACGCGCCGGCCGGGTTCGGCAAGACCACCCTCGTGGCCCAGTGGCGGTCCAGCGCGGTCGAGCGCAGGAGGTTCGCGTGGGTCTCCCTCGACGGCGGGGACGACGATCCCGGCCGGCTGTGGTGGCACGTCGTGTCTGCGCTGGAGCGGGCCTGCCCGGAGCTTGACGCCCAGGACCTGCTGCGGGCGCTGCGGATGCAGGCCCCGGACATCGCCGGCGATGTGCTCCCCGGCCTGGTCAGCCGGCTGGCCAGGCTGCGGGCCCCGGTCGTCCTGGTGCTGGACGACTACCACGTGATCAGGGAACGCCACTGCCATGAGCAGCTGGCGTCCCTGCTGTCCCACCTGCCGCCCGGCGTGCAGCTGGTGCTGATCACCCGGGCCGACCCGCGGCTTCCGCTCGCCCGGCTGCGGACCATCGGCGAGATGGTCGAGATCAGGATGCCCGAGCTGCGCTTCACGCCGCTGCAGGCCGCCGCGCTGGTCCACGCCGTCTCCGGCGCCGAGCTCACCGCGGCCGATCTGGCCGATCTCGTCGAGCGGACCGAAGGATGGCCGGCCTGCATCTACCTGGCGGCGCTGTCGCTGCGCGGGCACCCCGACCCCGGTGCCTTCGTCCGCCAGTTCACCGGCAACAACCGCTTCGTCGTGGATTTCCTGGCCGAGGAGGTCCTCGCCCGCCTGCCGGCCGGGATCCGGCACTTCCTCGCCCGGACGTCGATCCTCGACCGGTTCTGCGCCCCGCTGTGCGATGCCGTGGTCGGGTCGGACAACGCGGCGGACATCCTCGACCTGCTGGAGCGGGAGAACCTGTTCGTCGTCCCGCTGGACGACACCCGGACCTGGTACCGCTACCACCACCTGTTCGCGCAGGTACTCACCAGCCAGCTGGCCAGGGACGAGCCGGGCACCGTGCCCGCGCTGCACCAGCGGGCCAGCGCCTGGTACACGGCCTCCGGATGGGTTGACGAGGCGATCGGCCACGCCCTCGCGGCCGGCGACTTCCGCCGCTCCATGGAGCTCATCGCGCGGAACTGGTACGCCTACGTGAGCGTCGGCCGGGCCGGCACCGTCCGGGCCTGGATGCGGCTGTTCACCGACGACCAGATCGCCGCCTACCCGCTGGCCGCGCACTGCGCCGCCTGGGCCGCGGCCCTGTCCGGCGAGCCGGAGCCGCTGCGCCGGTGGCTCCCGGTCATCGAGTCCTCCGGCTACGCCGGGCAGATGCCGGACGGCCTGGTGTCGATGGAGTCCTCCGCCGCGCTGCTCCGCGGCGTGTACGGGTTCGATGGCCTCGCGGTGATGCGTGAGTCGGCCCGGCGGGCCACCGCGCTGGAGACCGACCCCGGATCCCCGTGGTACACCCTGGCCCGGGCGGCCTACGGCTTCAGCCTCTACCTGTCGGGTGACCTCGAGGCAGCGGAGGCAGAACTCGGGGACGCGGCGCGCAGCGAGGCGTGCGCCACGCTGATCGGCATCCTGGCCCTGTCCACGCTCTCCCTGATCGCCGCCGAGCGCGGCGACATCCCCCGCGCGGAGGGCCTGGCTGACACGGCCCGGGGCCTGGCCATCCGGGACGATCTCAGCGAGGCGCCGCAAGCGTCGCTCGCCTACACCGCCACCGGCCGGGTGCGGGCTGCCCAGGGCCGGCTCCACGAGGCGCGGGCCGAATTCGAGCGTGCGGTCTGGTCCCGGCGGCGCAAGCCGGGGATGAGCCCCTGGGCCACCCTGGAGGGCATGCTCTGGCTGGGCCAGGTGCTCATCGACCTGGGGGAGAGCGCGCAGGCGGGCCTGCTGATCGGCGAAGGCCAGAACCTGCTGGCTGAGTTCCCCGACGGCGCAGACGTTCTCCGGGCCCGGCTGGACCGCCTCCGGCGGCAGCTCGCGGCCCGGCCCCGGATGGTGGCCCGCCCGGGGAACACGCTCACCGAACGGGAGTTGGCGGTGCTGCGCCTCCTCCGGGGCACGATGTCCCTGCGGGAGATCAGCCAGGAACTGTACGTATCGCCGAACACGGTGAAAACCCACGCCCAGGCGATCTACCGCAAGCTGGGCGTGTCCACCCGGCAGGACGCCGTGCTGCGCGGGCGCGACGCCGGGGTGCTGTGAGCCGCCGGGCGCGGGGCCCGTGCTCACGATGAGGCTGGCCTTTCCGTCACGAGGCCGGCCAGCCTCTCCCGGCGCGGTTCTAGACCAGGTGGAGCTGCCGGGCGCGCCGGACCGCCTCTCTCCGGTGGGCCGCGGCCAGCTTGCGGTAGATGCTCTTGAGGTGGGTCTTGACCGTGTTCACCGAGATGTACATCTCGGCGGCGATCTCCGCGGTGCTCATCATCTCCGACATGTACCGGACCACTTCACGCTCACGCTGGCTCAGCTCTTCCACGATCAGCGGCGCCTCATCGCCCGGCGGCTGAGCAGGGACCGGGCGGGAACCGATCACGTCCGGCTCCAGCAGGTGCCGGTAGGTCCGGGCCAGGCCCTGATCGCGCCGGAGAGCCGGCCGGATCCAGGCCCGCTCCCCGATGAAGGGCAGCCGGAGCTGCTCGGCGCTGGCCAGGCGCAGCGCCTGCTCGAGTGACAGGTGACCCTGGGCGCGGTCCTCGGCCCGGTAGCTCAGCCTGGCGTCGGCGAGCCATGCTTCCACCCGCGCGTAGTCGGGAGCCGCGGCGTCGGCGACGCGCGGCATGGCCAGGGCGCGCCTGGCCGCCTGGGGATTCCCCGCGGCCAGCCAGGCGTGCGCCAGCGTCACCGCCGCGTCGAGATGCGAGCGCGGGGCGGCACTCTCCGCCGCGTCGATAGCGGCCCGGGCCGCGCCCTCCGCCGTGCAGGTGGCCGACTCGAGGAGGACCATCCGGTGCGCGAGCCAGGGGGGAAGCGGGCCGCCCGCCGGGGCCCGGCCGAGCATGCCCCGGGCCGGCCCGACATGGCCTTCAGCCAGCGCGTGACGCACGGCGACCGCGTGGGCCAGCGCATCCAGCAGCGGATCGGGCTGCAGCCGCAGGGCCCCGGCCGCCGCTTTCAGCTGGCTGCGGGCCTCGCCCAGCTCACCGCGGTCCAGGTGGATACAGGCCAGGGCGACCGCGGCCGCGGCGCCCGGCTGGCCGGCGAGCGCCTCATCGGCCAGCCCGCGCGCGCGGGTCAGGTGCCCGCGCAACGCCTCGGCCAGCGCGAGCCCCCCGAGGCAGCGGCGCCGCTCACGGGTGGCCCCGGCGGCCGTGACCTCACTGGCCGCCCCGAGCATCGCGGCGGCCCGGCCGAAGTCACCGGCCCACAGCTCAGCCCAGCCTCGCGCGGACAGCACCTCAATCCGCACCGCGGGATGGCGGTCGAGCAGCGATCCTGGCAGCTCCGGCAGCAGCTGCTGCCCCCGGGCCGCCGCGCCCGCCGCCGCCGCCCAGTCCCCGGTGCGGCGGGACACGGCCGCGCGGACCAGCGCCGCGGCCAGCCGGGCCGGGATGTCCTCGCCCGCGGGGCGGTGCTCCAGGATGCCCTCCGCCGCGGCGAGCGCGGCGCCCTCGGGAGGGCCGGCCACGGTGCCCTCGTGATGGCCGGCCATGGTGCCCAGTTCCAGCGCGGCCGCCACCAGCAGGACCTCCGGCCCGGCCCCGGGCGGCGCGGGCGGCAGGCGCCGGAACCCGTCCGTGAGCGGCTCCGTCCCCTGCGGGTCGATGAGCTGGCCGATCGCCAGGTCATCCACGACCATCCGCGCCGCGAGCTGCCAGTCACCCGAGTCGCCGGCGTGCCGGACCGCGTCGCCCAGTGATCCCCGCCGCGCGTACCACAGGGCCGCCCGCCGGTGCAGCGCCGGGACCTGGCCCGGGCTCTCGCGGCGGAGCTTCAGGCGCAGGACCGAGCCGAACAGGGGATGGTAGCGGTACACCCCGGGCCCGGCGGCCTGCACGAACGCGTTCGTGCGGGCGAGTTCCGGCAGCACGCTCGCGGCGTCCCCGCTACCGGTGAGCTCGTCGGCGGCATCCACGCTGACCTGGGACAGGATGCTGGTGCGCAGCAGGAGGTCGCGGACCGGCGGCGGCTGGGCATCGAGCACCTCTTCCACCAGGTAGCCGGTGATGGAGCTGTCCTCGGCCGCGAATTCCTTGACGAATTGCGCCGGGTCGGGATGCCCCTCCAGCGAGATCGCGGCCAGGCGCAGGCCCGCCGCCCAGCCCTCGGCCCGCCGGGTCAGCGCCTGCACGGCCGAATCCGGCAGGCAAACGTCGTGCTGGGCCAGCAGCAGCGTGGTCTCGGCCACGCTGAAGGCCAGCTGCCCGGCCCGGATCTCGGCGAGCTCACCGGCCGCCCGGTAGCGGTGCAGCGGCAGGAGGGGATCCATCCGTGACCCGGCGATCAGGCGCAGGCCCGGCGCGGCATTTCTCAGGACGTAGGCCAGGCCGTCCAGCGCGGCCGGCGCGGTCAGCAGGTGGAGGTCGTCCAGGACCAGGACCACCGGCGGGTCCTGCCCGGCCAGCTCGGACGCGAGCCGCAGCAGGAAACCATGGCCGGCCTCGGTGTCCATCGTCCCGCTGGCCATGGCGGGGGTGAGAGGGGTGACCGCGACACCGGCCGCCCGCAGGGCGGCCGTCACGTAGGACCAGAACACCCCGGGCCGGTTGTCATACTCGTCCACCGTCATCCAGGCGCACGGCCCCGCGCCGGCCCGGGTGGAGGCCCACAGCGCGATCGACATCGTCTTGCCCGCCCCGGGCGGGCCGGTCACCGTGATCAGCGGGACGCGGGCGCTCTCGGCCATGAGGGCCGCGATCCGCGGGCGGGGCACCGCCCAGCCCGGCAGGCCCGGTGCGGTGATCTTGGACAGGAGGACGGGATCGCCCGCATCGGCCGGGGGCTCGCCGGCGCCGGTCCCGGTGTGCGCGCCCGGACTGGTGACCATCGGCTCCACCTCTTCCTGGCGGGGAAGGCCCCCCCTTGGCCGCCAGCCACGTCCCCCGGACTGCGCCCGGCCGGGAGGCGGTGGCTCATCAGCTCCAGACACTTCGCGCTATCCGGGTGATTTGTCATCACCTCTACCCCGATCTCACCAGGGTGACTCACCCGATTGGAGTGGGGCGCCGCCGCCCTGGACGCGGCAGGCTGGTACGCGGACCTGCCCGCACACGAACGGGGGAGCGACGTTGACACCCTCCTACTACGAGATCCGGGTAGTGGGTGTCCTCCCGCCCGAAGCCCTGCTGGACTTCGACCGGCTGACGGCGTCCGTCGAACCGGTGGAAACCGTCGTGCACGGGCCGCTGCCCGATGCAGCGGCCCTGCACGGCCTGCTTGCCCGGCTGGAGACCTTCGGCGCGCAGATCGTGGAGATACGCCGTCTGCACGACCGGGAGCCGGACGCCGGCGAGCACCCGGGATCCGCGGGCAGCTGAACGGCGGCCGGGCGGGCCCGCGCAGCCTCGCACCATCCCTTACGGGTGAGCCCGGAAGGCGCGGAAGATGCCACCGTCAACGTGGTCGACCCCCGGCAGAACCGGCTCCCGGAGGGCACCGAAGGGACTGAAGCGGCCTGGATCCCGCCCGCGAGCTGATGGCGGCCCTGGGACTGGGCCTTCCCGCCGGGCCCCCGGAATGGTCTAGCGCGACAGCCTCAGGACAGGCTGATCAGGAACCTCAGGAAAGGGAAGTGCACAGTGAGCGAGCCGTTCAAGGGAACCATCAACATCGATATCCGGGACTCGGTCCCGGACTGGTCCCCGTTCGAGCCGCCCCGGGCCCCGGACGGGGCACCGAACGTTGTGTACATCGTCCTGGATGACGTCGGCTTCTCGGCCATGTCCAGTTACGGCGGGCCGATCGAGACGCCGAACATCGACCGGATCGCGGCGGACGGGATCCGCTATACGCAGTGGCACACGACCGCGCTGTGCTCGCCGACCCGGTCCTGCCTGCTGACCGGCCGCAACCACACCCGCAACTCGATGGCCTGCATCACCGAGGCCGCGGTCGGCTTCCCGAACGCCAGCGGGACCATCCCGCCCGAGAACGGCATGCTGTCGGAGATCCTGGCCGAGCGCGGCTGGAACACCTACATGGTCGGCAAGTGGCACCTGTGCCCGACCGTGGAGATGAACGTCGCGTCGACGCGGCGGAACTGGCCGTCGGGCCGGGGGTTCGAGCGCTGGTACGGCTTCCTGGGGGCCGAGACCAACCAGTGGTATCCGGACCTGGTCTACGACAACCACCCGGTGGACCAGCCCAAGTCACCGCAGGAGGGATACCACCTCACCCCGGACATCACCGAGAAGGCCCTCGAGTTCATCAAGGACTCGAAGGTGATCGCGCCGGACAAGCCGTTCTTCCTGTACTACGCCCCGGGTGCCGCCCATGCGCCGCACCAGGTCCCGA
This sequence comes from uncultured Actinomycetes bacterium, assembly GCA_963720645.1. GTDB lineage: Bacteria > Actinomycetota > Actinomycetes > Streptosporangiales > Streptosporangiaceae > RYN-230. The sequence continues at coordinate 64,331 of CAVRFX010000012.1, forward strand.
AGGAATGGGCGGACAAGTTCAAAGGCCGGTTCGACATGGGCTACGAGGCCATGCGGGAGCAGACGCTGGCCCGGCAGAAGGAGATGGGCATCGTCCCGGCCAACACCGAGCTGCCGCCGGTCAACCCGATCGGCACGCCCGAGACCCGGAAGGGACCGGACGGCAAGCCGTTCCCGGTGCTGGACGTCACCCGGCCCTGGGACTCGCTGAGCGCTGAGGAGAAGCGCCTGTTCTGCCGGATGGCCGAGGTATACGCGGGTTTCCTGGCCCACGCCGACCACTACATCGGGCAGCTGCTCGACTACCTGGAGGAATTCGGGCTCCGCGAGAACACCATGGTCATCCTGGTGTCGGACAACGGGGCGAGCGGGGAGGGCGGACCGAACGGGTCACTGAACGAGAACAAGTTCATCAACGGCGTCCCGGATGACATGGCGACGAACCTGGCGATGATCGACGAGCTCGGCGGGACCAAGACCTACAACCACTATCCCAACGGCTGGGCGATGGCCTTCAACACGCCGTTCAAGATGTGGAAGCGGTACGAGTTCAACGGCGGCACCGCGGACCCGTGCATCATCTCCTGGCCGTCTGCGGCAGCCGGTGGCCAGGCGGGCAAGGGTGAGCTGCGGCACCAGTACCACCACGCCATCGACATCGTGCCGACCATCCTGGAGGCCCTCGGGGTCGACCTTCCCAGCACCATCAAGGGCCACGTGCAGACCCCGTTCGACGGGGTGAGCATGCGCTACAGCGTTGACATGCCCTCGGCGCCGTCGGCCCGCCCGACCCAGTTCTACTCGATGCTCGGCTCGCGCGGGATCTGGCATGACGGCTGGAAGGCCGTCACCACGCACCCCACGGTCAGCGGCTGGAGCCACTTCAACGACGACACCTGGGAGCTCTACCACACCGACACCGACCGTTCCGAAATCCACGATCTGGCCGCCGAGCACCCGGACAAGCTCAGGGAGCTGATCAACCTGTGGTTCGCGGAGGCTGGCGCGAACGGCGCGTTCCCGCTGGATGACCGGTCCCCGCTGGAGATCATCAGCACGCCCCGGCCCACGCTGGCCTCGCCCCGCAACCGTTACGCCTATTTCCCCGACACCGCGGAGGTGCCGGAAACCCAGGCCGTCAACATCCGGAACCGGTCGTTCTCGATCGGTGCCCTGGTGGACATCCCCGAGGCGGAAGCGCAGGGCGTGCTGTTCGCCCAGGGCGCGCGGTTCGGCGGCCACGCCCTGTACGTGAAGGACAACCGGCTGCACTACGTCAACAACTTCGTGGGCCTCGTGGAACAGAAGATCGACGGGGACCGGGACGTCCCGACCGGCGAGAACCTCATCCTGTCGGCTTCCTTCGAGAAGGACGGCGAGGACGCGCCCGGGGTAGCCACCGGGATCCTGTCCCTGTACCACGGGGACAAGAAGGTCGGCGAGGGCCGGATCAAGACCCAGCCGGGAACGTTCTCTCTCGCGGGCGAGGGCCTGTGCGTCGGCCGCGACAGCGGCGAGCCGGTGACCGCCGACTACCCGGGCCCGCACCCGCACCGGTTCACCGGCGGCACGATCAAGCGGGTCGCGGTCGACGTCAGCGGCGAACCCTACGTGGACCTCGAGCGTGAGGCCCAGGGCATGCTGGCGCGCGAGTAGGGGAGACCGCGATCACCGATCAGGCCGCCCCCACCCAGGCCGCCTCCACCCAGGCCGGCACGGAGCGCCCGCACGTGCTGACGGTGCCGGGCGCTCCGCTGGCGTTCCATGTGATGGCCAAGCCCACGGGGGCGGTGTGCAACCTGGATTGTGAGTACTGCTTCTTCTTGTCCAAGGAGATGCTGTACCCGGGGTCGCGGTTCCGGATGGCCGCCGATCTGCAGGAGACGTATATCCGGCAGCTGCTGGAGGCGCACGCCCGGGTGCCGGAGGTGGTGGTGGCGTGGCAGGGCGGGGAGCCGACGATGATGGGCCTGGATTTCTTCCGCCGCGCCATCGACCTGGAACGGAAATACGCCCGGCCCGGGCAGAAGATCCTGAACACGATCCAGACCAACGGCACCCTGCTGGATGACGAGTGGGGCCAGTTCCTGAAGGAGAACGGGTTCCTGGCCGGCATCTCGATTGATGGGCCGGCGGGGATGCATGACGCGTACCGGGTGGATAAGGGCGGCAAGCCGACCTTCGGCCGGGTGATGCGCGGCCTGGACGTGCTGAAGCGGCACGGCGTGGACTGGAACGTGCTGACCACCATCCACGCCGTCAACGGCGGTCACGGCCGCGAGGTGTACACGTTCTTGCGGGATGAGCTGGGCGCGGGGTTCATCCAGTTCATCCCGATCATCGAGCGGGCCACCGAGCAGACCCTGCCGGTCGCCGACGCCGGCTGGGGTCACGGCGTCAAAGGCAGGCCCCTGTACACCCAGGACGGCGACCTGGTCACGCACCGCTCGGTCGGCCCGGCCCAGTACGGGCGGTTCCTGATCGAGGTGTTCGAGGAGTGGGTCCGCCGCGACATCGGCGCCGTGTACGTGCAGATGTTCGACACCGCGCTGGCGAACTTCTATGGCGAGGGCGGCGGGATGTGCGTGCACGCGGAGACCTGCGGCACCCAGTTGGCGCTGGAGCACACCGGTGACCTGTATTCCTGCGACCACTACGTCGAGCCTGGGTACCTGCTGGGCAACATCGGCGACCGGCACATGCTGGAGCTGGTGGCGTCACCGCAGCAGCGCAAGTTCGGGCAGGACAAACGCGACACGCTGACCCGGTACTGCCGCGACTGCGATGTCCGGTTCGCCTGCCAGGGCGGCTGCCCCAAGGACCGCTTCGCCACCTCACCCTACGGCGAGCCCGGCCAGCACTACCTGTGCCCTAGTTACAAGGACTTCTTCCACCACGTCACCGGGCCCATGCAGGCCATGTCCGCGCTGCTCCGGGAAGGCCGGGCCCCCGCCGAGCTGATGGTCAGCTACGCGAAACAAGACTCCCGGCGTGGCCGCAACGACCCGTGTCCCTGCGGCAGCGGCCGCAAATGGAAACACTGCCACGGCGCCAGGCCGGCCCCGGCGGGCTAGGGCTGGCGTTCCAGCTTCCGGCCCGCGACCAGGACATCCACGCTGAGGGCCAGGATCCAGGCCGGGAACAGCAGCTCCACCCAGGCGGAGATACCGACGCCGACCAGCAGCAGCAGCGCGGTGACCAGCCCGGCCACGGTGAGCCACCGGGACACGATCGCGGTCCGCCGCGCGATGGTCACGGTGGTCAGCGTGAACACAGCCGCCATCCGCATCGCGTAGACGTTCAGCAGCAGCGAGGTGACGTTACGGCCGAGCGCCAGGGTGCCCGCGCCCGGCGGGCGGGACGACACGCCGGCGATGAGCCCGCCGCCGACCGCCGCGGCCACGAACATCATGGCCACGAACAGCAGCCCGCTGCCCAGGAACACCGTCGCGAAGAAACGGTCCTCACGGTCACCGATCCGGTCCCGGAGCACCCCGATGAACCACAGGAACGCGATCCCGGCGAACGGGACCAGGTTCAGCGCGACCGCCACCGCCGTCCGGCGCCGCGAGTCGGTGAGCCACACGCCGGGAACCTCGGGATGAGCCGGCACCGAGATCTTGAGCAGCACCAGCGCCAGGATCAGCAGCACGGAAAACAGGATCCCGGCGACCGCAGCCGCCCGCGGGGTCCTCAGCGGGCTCCCGGCCCGCAGCACATCCTGGCCTGCTGTTTCCGCCACGGCTGAACAGTAAGCGGCGGCCGGCAGGCCGCCACCACCCGGCGCGGGTGAGCCGGGGACGGCCGCCAGCACGGGATCATCGAGGGCATTCCGGGCCGGCCTTCCCCTGACCTGGCCCCCCGGTGCGGCGGGAGGACGGCACGTGCGGAACCCGGTTCGCCCGTCCCTGGCCGCCACCGGCCGCTGGCTGCGCACGATAGGCCCGGAGCGGGCGCACCTGCGCGCGGACCTGGTGGCGGGGCTGCCCCGGGCGATCAGCAGCGTGCCGGACGGGATGGCCGCGGCGGTCCTGGCTGGCGTCAACCCGGTGCAGGGACTGTACGCGGGCTTCGCCGGGCCTATCGCGGGCGGGCTCAGCTCGCACACCCGGCTCATGGTCATCACCACCACGTCGGCGGCCGCGCTGGCCGCGGGCTCGGCCCTGCAGGGCGTGGCCCCGGCCCAGCGGCCCGGGGCCATCGCCCTGCTGGTGCTTCTCGCCGGCGCCGCCCTGGTCGCCGCGGGTGTCGTCCGCCTGGGCCGGTACACCCGGTTCGTCTCGTACTCCGTGATGATCGGCTTTCTCACCGGGATCTCGGTCAACATCGTGTGCGGCCAGATCTCCGACCTGACCGGTGCTCCGGCGAAGGGGCAATTCCCGTTAGCTAAAGCGGTCAACGTGCTCACCCATCCCGGCCGGATTAACCTGCCCTCGCTGCTCGCCGGGCTGGGTGCGCTAGCGATCCTGGCGCTGCTGGCGCGCACCCGCTTGGCCGTGGTGAGCTCACTGTTCGCCCTGGTGATCCCGACCGTCGTAGTCGCTCTCGCGGGCGCCGGGAGCGTCGCCCGGGTGGGAGACCAGGGCGACATCCCGCGGGGCATCCCCCTCCCGCATCTGCCCGACTTCCGGCTCTTCTCATTCAGCCTGGTCACTGGCGCCCTGGCGGTCGCGGCTATCGTCCTCGTCCAGGGGGCCGGCGTCGCCGAGGCCGCGCCGAACCCCGGCGACGCCCGGCCGAATCCGGACCAGGACATCATCGCCCAGGGGGCCGGCAACCTGGCCTCAGGGTTCTTCCGTGGCATCCCGGTGGGCGGCTCGGTCGGCCAGACCGCGCTCAACGTGTCAGTTGGCGCCCGGACCCGGTGGGCGGCGATCTGGTCGGGTGTCTGGCTGCTGGTCATCCTCGCGCTGTTCTCCGGCCTGGTGGCGAAGATCGCGGTGCCCACGCTCGGGGCGATCCTCATCTTCGCCGCCATCGGCTCGCTGCAGCTGGGGGAAGTCCGCAGCATCATGCGCACCGGGCGCAGCTCGCAGATCGCGGTCATCACGACGTTCGGCGCCACGCTGTTCCTGCCGGTCGCGGCCGCGGTCGGCATCGGGGTGGCGCTGTCGCTGCTGCTGCAGCTGAACCAGGAGGCGATGGACCTTGCCGTGGTGGAACTCGTCCCGCGTGATGACGGCCTCTTCGAGGAGCGCCCGCCGCCGGCGGTCCTGGCCAGCGGCCACGTGACCATCCTCGACGTGTACGGCAGCCTGATGTACGCCGGTTCCCGCACCTTGCAGGCTCACCTGCCTGATCCGGCCGGGGCGCGGTCGCCCGTGGTGGTGCTGCGGCTGCGCCGGCGCACCTCCCTGGGGGCGACCTTCGTCAAGGTGGTGGGCGACTACGCCGACCGCCTGGCGGAGGCCGACGGCCGTCTGTACCTGAGCGGCCTCGACCCGGGCCTGACCGACCGGCTCCGCCGGACCGGGCACCTCGACGGGCCGGTACGCGCGTTCGAGGCCACCCCGGTCGTGGGTGAATCGACCAGGGCGGCCTCTCACGACGCCGAGGCGTGGCTCGTCACGCGGCACGATGGCGGCGGATGAGCCTGCGCCCGGCGGCGGCCTAGCGCCTGCGGGAAACGCGCCGGGCGGTACGACGGGACGTGCGCCGGGCTACTCTGCGGCCACCGAACATCTCTGCCTCCAGGTTCTCGTACGGATGGGGAAACTACGCTCAGCCTGCTGCGGCTGAGGTCTCCAGCGCGTGCAGTTCCGCGGCTTCCTCCGCGGTGACCAGCCCGAGCTCCACCAGGTCCAGCGGGCTGATGAAGCCGTCGCTGAGCCGGAACCCTCCCGCGCGGGCGATCGCATCGCGCAGCGGCACCGCCCAGTGATGCTCCAGCAGGACAAGCGCGGCGGCGGAGCCGTTCGGGATGTCCTCGAGGATGTCCCAGCCCTCCTCCTCGGTGAACACGTGCACGCCCCCGTCGGCCGCGGCCTCTTCGGCTCCAGCGACCGCGCCGGCCTCCATGCCTTCCTCACCCTCGATGCCGAGGCCGATGAGGGCGCCGATCTTGGATCCGAGCTCGATCGCCTCGTCTTGAGTCAGGTTGCTGAGGTGCTCGACCTCGAGTTCGCCCGCCTCATCCTTGTAGACGGCCAGCGAGTCGATCACCCGGACCGTGTCGCTCTCGCGGAGCCGTTCTAGTTCGGCGATGATCTCGCCGTGGAAGTCGGGGTTGGCGAACCCCAACACGATGAGCTGTACCGGCCCGATGGCCATCGCGACGCCTCTTTCCGCTGATCAGCTGGCTTTTATGGAGGGCTCGATGATGATCCCGCCCCCTGGGACTGAGCATCCTGCCTGGCCAGGGTGCGGCGCATCACCCCGGGCGGGGGATACAGCGGGGCCGGCCGGGGGGCTACCGGCCGGGACGCCTGCTGGGCAGGATCGCGCCGATGAGCCACAGGATGGGGATGAAGAAACCGAACACGCCGAGGACCCAGTGGCCCTTGCGGAAGGTGACGATGGCCACCGTGAACAGCAGGGCCAGGTACAAGATGCCCAGCGTGGTGGTGAAGAACCAGTCCAGTCCTGACATGGGTGCCACATCCAATCATTGATCTGACAAGTGACCGGGACCCCCCCTGTCACCACCGGGGACGGCGCAGGCCCCCCTGCGTGAGGGGCCTGCGCCGGGAACTGCGCCGCCGGGCCGGGCCGGGATTCCGGCCCGCAGCTAGGAGGGCCTACGAGGCGGACTTGCCGTGCAGCGCGTCCTGGAGCTCCTGCTCGCCCTCCTTGGACAGGGAGGTCTTCAGGACCGTGCCGCCGAACTTGCTCATGGCCTCGACGGCCTTGTCCGGGGTGACCTTCTCGACCATCAGGAACAGCGCCGAGGTGCCGGGCGTGAGCATGCCGCGGACCTGCTCCTGGAACTGGCGGTCGATGCCGGATTTGGTCACCTTGCCCATCAGCGCGCCGAGACCGGCGCCGATGGCGATCCCGAAGACGGGGACGAAGAACAGCAGGCCGAACAGCAGGCCCCAGAACATGCCCCAGCTCGCCCCGGCACCGACCGGGTTGTGGCTGGTGTGCACGTGGTACTTGCCCTCGTCGTCGCGGACGATCACGGCGATCGCGTCAGGCTCGATGATGAGGTCCTTGGCCAGCCGCCGCGCCTCATCCGCCGCCGCCTCGGCGGTCGCCTGGTCGGGGTATCCGATCGCAATCAGGTCAGACATGGCGTTTCATATCTCCTTCTGCTGGGGTTGCGGCCCAGTCCACCAGCCCGGCCGGGCCCGCGCCCCACCCGCTATGGGTGACCCCCGCGCGGGACTGCCACCCGACAGCGGGGCAGCGGGTGATGACACCCCGGCCCCGATGAGGGATAAAGGTGCTCAGCCACGGGCTGAGAACCGCCCGTCACCGGAGGGGCACATGATGACCAGGCCGAACGCCGCCGCCAGCCGGTACCGGATCGTGCTCCGTGGCGAGTGCCGGACGCTGCTGGCCGGGATCCTGGAGGGGGCCAAGATCGAGTACGGCTCCGGGGAGACCTGCGTCACGGCATCCGTGCGCGACGAGTCGGAGTTCTACGGCCTGCTGGACCGGTTCCAGGACCTCGCGCTGCATATCGTCCACCTCGACGAGCTCGGCCCGGCGTGCTGACCCGGGCCGGCCGGCCGCCACCCGGTGACGGTTCCCGGGGTCTGCAGCAGGCAGGTCAGGGGCAGGCAGGTCGGGGCAGGCTGGTCAGGGGCAGGCTGGTCACGGCAGGGTGAGGATGCGCGGGCCGGAGTCGGTGATGGCCACGCTGTGCTCCACGTGCGCGGCCCGGCTGCCGTCGGTGGTGCGCAGCGCCCACCCGTCCGGCGCGACCCGGAACTCGTCGCCGCCCCCGGCCATCAGCATGGGCTCGATGGCCAGCGCCAGGCCGGGCCGCAGCCGGAAGCCCTTGCCCGGACGGCCCTCGTTGGGGACGTGCGGGTCCTCGTGCATCTGGCGGCCGATGCCGTGGCCGCCGAACCCGGACGGGATGCCGTACCTCGCCGACCGGCCGATGCTGCCGATCGCGTGCGAGATGTCCCCGATCCGGGCTCCGGCCACCGCGGCGGCGATCCCGGCCGCGAGGGCCTTCTCCGCGGTCTCGATGAGCAGCAGGTCGGCCGGCCGGGGCGTGCCCACGATGAAGCTGGTCGCCGCGTCCCCGGTCCAGCCGTCCAGCGTCGCCCCGCAGTCGATGCTGACCAGGTCGCCGTCCTTGAGCACGTAGCCGCCGGGGATGCCGTGCACGATCGTGTCGTTCACCGACGCGCAGATCACCGCGGGGAACGGGGTCGGCGCGAACGACGGGTGATAGTTCAGGAACGGCGAGGTGGCGCCGGCCTGGCGGATCACCGCGTGCGCCGCCTCGTCGAGCTCGCTCAGGCTGACGCCTACCGCAGCCGCCTCGCGGGCCGCAGCCAGGCACCCGGCGACCACCCGCCCCGCCTCCCGCATCGCGTCCAGCGCCTCGCCGTTCTTGATCTCCACCATGTCCTGCCGTGCTCCTCCGTGGTCTCATCCGCCGTCCCCGGCGCCCGCTCGCCGCCCCCCGCCGCCTGGCCTGCCTCACCCGCCCGCGCCCGGCCCCGCCCGCCATCCTGGCCGGCCTGACCGCAGGCAGGGGCGCGCGACGGTCTTCGTTGCGGAGAAATAACGCGAGCCACCGCCCTGCGGAGCCGGCCGGCTAATCCTCAGCCCGGCCGCCGAGGTGGTGGGCCAGGAACCGCTCGGCTGCGGCGTAGAACCTCAGCCGGTTCTCCGGCTTGGCGAAGCCGTGTCCCTCGTCGGAAAACAGCAGGTACTCGTGTTCGATTCCCGCGTTCTCCAGGGCCGCGACGATCTGCTCGGACTCGGCCTGCTTGACCCGCGGATCGTTCGCGCCCTGCGCGATCAGCAGCGGGATCCTGATCTCCGCCGCCCGCGACAGCGGGGAGCGTGACCAGAGGAAATCGGCGTCCTTATCAGGGTCGCCGACCCGGTTATGGAACTGCGCGATCATCGGGGCCCAGTAGGGCGGGATGGTCTCGATCAGCGTCTTCAGGTTCGACGGGCCGACGATGTCCACGGCGCAGCGGAACAGGTCCGGCGTGAACGCCGCGCCGGCCAGCGCCGCGTAGCCGCCGTACGACCCGCCGTAGATGGCCACCCGGCCCGGATCCGCCCAGTTCTGGCTCGGCGCCACGGGCCTGGCCGGTCACGTAGGCCACCGCGTCCGACAGGTCGTCCTGCATCCGGCCGCCCCATTCGCGGTCGCCGGCGTTCACGAACGCCTTGCCGTACCCGGTCGAGCCGCGGAAGTTGACCTGCACGCACAGGTAGCCGCGGTTGGCCAGCCACTGCGCCTCCGGGTCGAAGCCCCACGCGTCCCGGGCCCACGGGCCGCCGTGCACGTCGAGCACCATGGGCAGGTCCCGCCGGCCGGCACCCGGCGGGAACGTCGCGTACCCGTGGATCGTCAGGCCGTCCCGGGCGGTGAACGAGAACGGCTCCATCGGGGCCAGCTCGTACCGGTCCAGCTCGGGGCGGCTGTCGAACAGGAACTCAGCCGTCCGGGTGCGCCGGTCATAGCCGAAGTAGGAGACCGGCCCGGCGTCGGTGTTGAACGCCACCAGCCACGTCTCGTCCGCGTCGTCGTGGTCGGTGAGCGACGGGTCACCCGGATGCAGCGCGCGGATCGCGGCCAGGTCGGGCTCGAGCGCCGGGTCCAGTACCCGGTATTCCATCCGGTCCTTGAGGAACGAGACGACCTGGGGTTCGCGGGTGTCCGGGTGCAGCCGGATGTCCGCCACATCGGCCTCCGGGTCCTCCGCCAGCACCTGCTCGGCCCCGCTGGCCAGGTCGATGCGGACCAGCCGGCCGGTGTCCGCGCCCACCGAGCTGATCCCCAGCAGGGACCGGCCATCCTCGCTGAACGCGACCGGCCCGCTGGTCAGCGCGTCCTCGGCGGAGATGGTCAGCAGCGGCCGCCAGTCCCCGGCCGCCGTGCCGCGCACCATGACCACCATGCCCCCGTCAGGCTGCGGCGCGATCCCGGCCCGGATGGCCAGCTCGCTGTCGGCGACCCAGCCCACGAACCCGGGGTTCTCGACCTCCTTGACCAGCTCACCGGTGGTCAGGTTCAGCCGGTACACGTCGTGCAGCTGCGGGTTGTCGCGGTTCAGCCCGACCAGGATCTCGGTCGGGAACTTCTTGTCGCCCGCGATCAGCTCGGTCTGCACGTCGTCGAACGGCGTCAGGTCCCGCCGCTGCATGGTCTCGATGTCAACGTCGTGCAGCCGCCAGTTCTCATCCCCGCCGGTGTCCTGCAGGTACAGCAGGTGCTGGCCGTCGTGCGCCCAGGCGAAGATGCGGATGCCGCGGTCGGTGTCGTCGGTGATCACCCGCGCCGCGGGCCAGTCCACGCCGTCGCCGCCGATCGGGGCGACCCAGACATTCAGCACCCCGTCGTGCGGGGCGATCCAGGCCAGCCGGGTTCCGTCGGGGGACAGGTGCGGATCAATGCGTTCCGGGTTCCCGAACAGAACCCGCCGCGGGATGAGTTCAGCCATGGGCCATGCCTACCATGCCTGCTGTTGTCCGCAGTACCATCGCCGCGTGCTGAGATGTCTCCCGGCCCGGTGCCCATGAGGCGGGCCGCGTGAGGCCGGACGACCTGGTCATCCGGTCCGGCTATGTGGTGACCATGGACCCGGGGCTCGGGGACCTCCCGGACGGCGACGTCCTGGTGACCGGCGGGCGCATCGCCGCGGTCGGCACCGGCCTGGGCGCGGGCGGGGCCCGGGAGCTGGACGCCCGCGGGATGATCGTGGCGCCCGGCCTGGTCAACACCCACTGGCACATGTGGAACACGCTGCTGCGCAGCATGTCCGGCGGCATGCCGGGGGGACCGGCCAGCCGGCTACTTCTCGGTGTCGCTCGGGCTCGGGCAGGCCTTCACCGACCAGGACAACTACCAGGGCACCCTGCTGGCCTGCGCCGAGGCCATCAACTCCGGGATCACCACGGTGCACGACTGGTCGCACAACGTCCGCGCGCCCGCCCACGCCGAGGCTGAACTGCGCGCGCTGGCTGAAGCCGGGCTGCGGGCCCGCTACTCCTACGGCTACTCGGCCGGGCACCCCAACGACCAGGCCATGGACACCGACGGGCTGCGGGCGCTGCACCGGGACTGGGACGCGGGCCCGGGCGCCGGCGGGCTACTGACACTGGGCATGGCCTGCCGGGGCCTGGGGGGCAGCAACCCGGCCATGCGGGTGCCGCCCGGGGTCTACCAGCGGGAGATGGCCGCCGCCCGCGAGCTCGGCCTCCCGGTCACCGTGCACGCCTCCGGGCCGCCCGCCGCGGCCGGGCAGATCGCCGCGCTGGCCGCCGCGGGCCTGCTCGGGCCGGACCTGCAGGTGGTGCACGCCAACAGCGCGACTCCGGCGGAAATCGCCCAGCTCGCGGAGGCGGGCTGTGCGGTGAGCCTGTCGCCGTTCAGCGAGCTGCTGATCGGCTACGGGCTCCCGCGGACGGCGGAACTGCTCGCGGCCGGGATCCGGGTCGGCCTGTCCGTGGACACGACCGCGCTGACCGGCAACGCCGACATGTTCGCGATCATGAAACTGACCCAGGGCCTGATCAACGCCACGGCCCATCAGGAGTTCGCGTGCACCGCCCGGCAGGCGCTGGCCCTCGGCACCCTCGAGGGAGCCCGGTCGCTGGGCCTGGACGGCGTGACCGGGTCGCTCACCCCGGGCAAGCGGGCCGACATCATCCTGGTCGCCACCGGGCACCCGAACCTGGGCGTGCTCACCGACCCCGCCGGGTTGCTGGTCACCGCGGCCCAGCCCGGCAACGTGGACACCGTGCTGGCCGACGGCCAGATCCTCAAGCGCGGCGGGGCGCTGGTCACGCTGGACGGCGAGCGGATCGGCGCGCAGGCCCGCGAGGCCCTGGCCCGGGTCCGGGCTCGCGCCGCCTAGCACGGCGGTGACCGGGGCGGGCGGCCTGGCACGGCGGTGACCGGGGCGGGCGGCCCATGCTTTACTACCCCGGCGCCGGTGCGGAGTGCTTTGGCCGCGGTGATAACAGCAAGGAGCGCTGGTCACTCTCCGTGGCGGAGAAGCACCGCGGGCAGCATGAGCAGGCAGGCGGCCGCGAGGACCGCCCCGAACCACCGGACCGACGCGGCCAGCCCGAGCAGCGTGGCGAGCAGGCCCACGCCCACGGTGACCAGTCCGCTGCCCGCGTAGGTCACCACGTAGAACATGGAGACGGTGCCGGCCCGGGCCCCGGCCGGGGCGATCTCGTTGATCTGCCGCAGGCCGCCCATGAACGCCAGCCCCTGGCCGCAGCCCGCCACTGCCATGGCCGCGAACAGCACGGCCGCGCTGCCTGCCCGGCCGGCCGTGATGAGCCCGGCGGCGATGAGCCCGAGCAGGCCGCCGGCCAGGGCGGCCAGCCCGGCCGCCTGGGCCCGGGCCGGGTCCCACGACCGGCAGACGGCCTGGGCGAGCGCCGCGACCAGCAGCAGCGAGCCAGCCGCAGTGCCGTCAACGAACAGGTTGCTGCCGCCCAGCGCCGCCGCCGCGTAGGACGGAACCAGGGCCAGCACCACGTACGCCACCGCCCAGGCCAGCAGGCTCACCACGGCCGGGGTCAGGAACGCGGCGCGAACCGGCGCCGGGAGGCTCGGCCACCGGGGCTGCCATCGCTGGCCCGTCCTCCCCAGCGAGCCGGGCAGCAGCACCACCACGGCCACGGCCGGGACCAGCAGCGCGATCTCCACCAGGTAGCTGAGGACCCGCGGGGCGGGGGCGTACTGTGCGAGCGCCCCGGCCAGCACCGGACCCAACCCGACGGCCGCGGTGGTCGCCGTCGCGGCCAGGAACGACGCGCGGGCCCGCCGCCCGCGCGGCTCGGTCAGCACCAGCCCCGCGGTGAGCGCCCCGGAGCAGGTGCCGACGGCCAGTCCCTGCACCGCCCGGCCCGCGAACAGCCAGCCCGGTCCCGCGGCCGCGGCCAGCAGGGCCGAGCCGCAGGCCGCCGCCACCAGCCCGGCCACCAGCACGGGGCGGTAACCGGCCGTGTCGGCGAGCGGGCCGCAGACCAGCAGGGCCACCACGACCGCCGCCGCGTAGACGGCCACCAGCAGCGTCACATCCAGCGGCGTGAGGCCGAACACGCGCTCGTCGCCGGCGTACAGGGGGGTGGCCAGATTCGTCCCGGTCAGCAGGACGGTCAGGGCATACCCCAGCCCGGCGAAGCGCAGGCGGCCGGGCTGGCCCCGGGCCTGGCCCGGGGGCTGGTCATGCGGCTGGCCGGGGGGCGGGCCCTGTGGCTGGCTGCGCGGCTGGCCGGGGGGCTGGCCGTCAGCGGGCGGCGGCACGGGTGAGGGCCTCCCGGCCCGGACGGGTATACGGAAAGCCTGGGAGGGGTGACGGGATGGACGCACTGACAGCGGCACGCCGCGGCGCCGGGACGGCGGGACCGTGGCACCTCACCTGAGACACCCCGGCCGGGACGAGATCCGGGAAGCCGTCCTGTACAGCACCGCCCTGGCCCTCGCCTGCCTGGCTACCTTCTGGCTCGCCAGCACGATCGTGACCCACCTGTACGTGGTTCCCCGGGCTGACCACCTCCTGGGCGGCCTGTGGGCCGTGATCGCGACGATCTTCGTGTTCCGGGAGAGCTACACGGGGAGCAGGAGCGCCGCGGTGTCCCGGATGGCGGCCACCTCGGTGAGCTTCGTGCTGTGCCTCATCTACCTGATCTTCCTGCCCTTCCATGTCTGGGCCATGGCCGTCCTGATCGGGCTGAGCGTCCTGGCCACCACGCTGGCCGGGCGCCCCGGCGACGCGATCACCGCCGCGATCACCACCACCGTGGTCATGGTCTCGGCCGGCGTCAGCCCGCACGACGCCTGGCAGCAGCCCATCTTCCGGTTCGCCGACACCCTGATCGGCGTCGTCGTCGGCATCGCGGCCGCGTCCGCCGCCCTGCGCGTCATCCCGCGGGCGGATCACCCAGGCTCCGAGAGCACGTAGCGGACCCCGAAGGCGCGGTACCCGGCCCGTTCGAAGGCGGCAGCCATCGGCAGGTTCGTGGTGTCGGTCGTGGCCATGATCCGGGGCTCGCCGCGGCCGGCGTGGAACAGGGTGGTCTCCGCGACCAGGTCGTCGATGTAGCCCCGGCCGCGCAATCCGGGGACCACGCCCAGGTAGCCCACCACCGCACCGTACGTGTTCCGGTTGGGCAGGATCATCCCGGCCAGCCGTCCCCCGGCGGCGGTGTAGGCCAGCCGCCACCAGTCCCGGTCACCTGGCATGGACAGGTAGATCTCCATATCCTCGCGCGCCTGGCGGTCCGCGCCCAGCGCGGCGACCTCGCGCCGCGTCATCACGTCCAGGCTGCCCACCGCTATCTGGCGGAACACCTCCAGGAACGCGTCGTCGTCCGGCTCGGGCCGCAGGATCAGCCGGCCGCTGGGGCGGGGGAGGCCCGCGTCCGGGGTCCACTCGAACCGGGTCCGCTCGAGCTCGTCGCTGAGCCCCGCCCGGGCGGCCGCCTCCCGCCGCCATCCGAGCGCCGCCACGGCCGCGGGGTCGGCGCGCCAGCCTGGCGGCAGGCCAATCTCGTAGCGCGGCGGGACCGTCCCGTGCGGCGGCCGCAGCGCCTGCTGCCCGGCCGCGATCAGCCCGGCCGCCAGGGCCACCCGGCCGGGCCGCGAATCGTCGGCGTACACGCAGTCCAGCGCGACGGGATGCGCGGCGTGGCCGAACCCCCACCAGACCGCGCGGGCCAGGATACGGCCGCCCTCCTCCGCGATCCACGTCCACTCCGGCCGGTACTGGTGGCGGGCCAGCTCGTCGCGGTAGCGGCCGGGCGGGACCACGCCAACCGCATCGGTGGACGGGCAGGCCAAGACGCGGGACAGGTCAGCGTCGGTGGTGGGTCGGATACGCACACAGCCCCCGGGTGGTTTGCGGAGGCGCGCCCGGCCCGGCAGCCGGGTGCCCAGTGGCCAGTCTCCGGGTCCCGGGTCCCCGGCTGCCCCGGGCCGGATACCCCGTGGCCGGGTGCCCGGCTCCCGGCCCTGGCCCGCCGGACACACTAGGCTCGGCCTGCTCACCGGTCAACGGGATTACGCCCGTCCTGATCGCCGCGGGGCCGGCCCGGCCCGCGGTCACCGGGGTTCCCGCAGTCCCGCCCGGTCCGCCCGCGCACCGGGAGATGCCATGGCCAGCCGCTTCCTCTACCTGGTCCGGCACGGCGAGGCGGCGGAAGACGGCGGGCTGAGCGGCGCGGGCGAGGAACAGGCGCGCCGGACCGGCGAGCGGCTGAGGAACCTGCCGGTGACCCGGATCCATCACGGCCCGCTGCCCCGGGCCGCGCATACGGCCCGGCTGATCGCCGGCTGGCTGCCCGGCGTGCCGCTGGCCGAGTCCGCGGTAGTCGGCGACTACATCCCCGCCGACCCGGACCCGGCCGCGCTGCCGCCGTCTTACGCCCAGCTGGTCAGCAGCTTCACCGCGGCGGAGCGTGCTGCCCGGGCGGCGCTGGCGCAGGCGCCGATCGAGCAGTTCACCGGGGCGCCGGGGGAGGAGCCGGCCCGCGACGTGCACGAGCTGATCGTCACGCACAACTTCCTGATCGGCTGGTTCATCCGGCACGCGCTGTACGCTCCAGACTGGCGCTGGATCGGCCTGAACCAGCAGAACTGCGCGCTGACGGTGATCTTGTACCGGCCCGGCCTGCCGCCGTCGCTGGTCAGCTTCAACGACACCGGGCACCTGCCGGACCAGCTGCGCTGGACCGGGTTCCCGCCCCCGCTCCGCCCCCGCTGCGGCTGGCCGGCCGGCCCTATTCGCCTGTTTCCCCGTCCAGGGATTCGCGGATGAGGTCGGCGTGGCCGTTGTGCCGCGCATACTCCTCGATCATGTGGACCAGGATCCACCGCAGGCTGGGGGCCCATCCGTCCGTTCCGGTGCGCCGGGACAGCAGGCCCAGGCCGCCGCCGGCCAGCGCCTCGGCGACCAGCTCACGGGAGCGGGCCGTGCTGTCCTGCCAGAGGGCCATGATCTGCTCCGGGGAGTCCCCGGCGGCCGAGTGCCAGTCCCAGTCGTGGTCGGCGTCCCAGTCCACCGCGGACCATGGGAGCCCCGGGCCCCGGCCGTGCAGCCACTCCGAGAACCACCATTCCTCGACGTACGCCAGGTGCTTGAGCATCCCGCCCAGCGTCATCGATGACGCCGCGACCGTCGCGGCCAGGCCGGCCGCATCCAGCCCGGCGCACTTCCACGCCAGGGTGGCGCGCTGGTAGTCCAGGAAGCCCAGGAGGGTGGCGGTCTCGTCAGCCGCGATGGGAGGTTCCGGGCGGCCGTGCTCATCCACGTCGGTCATGGGCGAGGAGTCTAGGCGCTGCCCCGGACAGGGCGATGGGCCGCCGGCCCGGGCTCAGCCGCCGTAGTGGCCGAAGTGGCGTGACATCCGTGCCCGGCGGTAGGCCATCATGCCCGCAGGTCCCGGGCCTGGCGAGAGCGCGCCGCCCGGGGGCAGGTCGGCGGGGTCGACGCCCACCCCCAGCAGGGTGCGGGTCACCGCCTGCGCGGCGTCGAGCAGGTCGTCCAGGGCCCGGGTCAGGTGCGCCCCGGTGACGGCGGTGAGGGCCGGGTCGTCGTGCAGTGATTCCAGCACGCTGCGCCGGATCAGCTCCTTGAGGAAGGACGCCGTGGTCCCGTCGGTGCGCTCCACGGCGATGTCCACATCCTCGTCGGAGAGGGCCAGCGGCACGTTCTGGCCGTAGAGCGTGAGCAGGCGCCTGCGGGCCGGGGCGTCGGGCAGGGCGATCTCGACCGCGACGTCAACCCGTCCCGGCCGTGCCGCCAGCGCGGGCTCGAGCAGGTCGGCCCGGTTGGTGGTCAGCAGGAACAGCAAGTCGGCGTCGGGGGCCGCTCCGTCCATGGCGTCCAGCAAGTCGAACAGCACCGGGCTCGACGCCGGGCCGAGCGAGCGCTCCTCGGCGACCAGGTCAACGTCCTCCACGACGACGGCGGCAGGCTGCAGGGCGCGGGCCAGTTCAGTAACCGCGCCCACGGCGACCAGGGAACGGCCGGTCAGGACCAGGCGCGTGTAGCCGCTCATCTGGCCCAGCAGGTAGCGCGTGGTATGCGTCTTGCCCGTGCCGGGCGGACCGTAGAGCAGCAGCCCGCGCTTGAGGTGCTGCCCGGCGGCCAGCAGCGCGTCCCGGTGGCCGGCGACCCCCAGGGCGTGCCGCTCCACCCGGGCCAGTACGGTCCCGGGGAGCACGACCGCGTCGCGCCCGATGCCGGGCGGCCCGGCGAAGCTGAGGATGACACCGCCCATCGGGTCGAGTGACACGTCGAGCAGGTGGCCGCGGTAGACGTTGAGTTCGTTGCGCAGCCGGTCCAGCTCGGCGAGCAGCCCCTGGGCCAGGTCAACCGGCAGCCCCGCGACCTCAACCTGCAGGCTGGGATCATGCTCGTTCGGGGCCTGGATCATCACGACGTAGCGGCCCAGCTGGTCGGTGACCATCAGGACGGCCAGCCGCAGGCAGGCCAGCGTGGTGCCCGGCCCGTTCGGCAGGTCGGCCAGGGCCGGCGCCGTCAGCCGCAGCGGGGGCAGCGACTCGCCCGCGACCAGCTGCTGCAGCGTCAGGCCGCCGTAATGCGGCGGCAGGGCGATGCCGTGGACCTCCACCGTCCGGCCCGCGCCCGCTGACCACGCATCCAGCGCGGTCTGCAGATTGACGTGCTCGAACGGGGCCAGCACCCGCGTCACCACCGAATGACGCTCGCCGCCGGCCTGCAGGAAGCCGCGCACCAGCGCCGAAACCTCGTTCTCCTCGGCGGACGGCCGGTGGATCCAGCCCAGGAAAGCCCGGAACGCGGCCGCAAACTCGCGGGCCTGCTGGTCTGGCGCCTGATCGGCCACAGCCTGGACCTCCAGCTCCGGCGGCCGTCGGCGGCGGCCGCGACACGAAGCCGAGCGTATCGGCTGCGGTCCCGATCGCCTAAGGCCCTGCGCTTAAGGCCCCGCGCTGGACCCCCGGATTTCTCCCCGGACAGCCCGGGATGGTCCCGGACGGCCTCCGGCGGGCTGGACTTGACGCAACCAGAAGGTTGCTATAAATTTATCGCAATCAGCTGGTTGCTATAGCAGGGGTTCTTCCCCGCCTGGCTCGAGCACTGGCTGGACACCCCTGCTCCCCGGCCGGGAGCCCGCGCTACGCAGGAGGACGCATGACACTCGAAGGCAAGGCAGTCCTGGTCACCGGGGCCAACCGGGGGATCGGCCAGGCTCTGGTCGAGGAAGCCCTGAACCGGGGGGCGGGGCGGGTATACGCCGGTACCCGCCAGCCGCTGGCTCACCCGGACAGGCGCGTCACGCCCCTGGCCCTGGAGGTGACCAGTGCGGCGCAGATTCAGGCGGCGGCCGGGAGGGTTGACTCCCTCGATCTCCTCATCAACAACGCCGGAATGGCGCTCTACGACGATCTCGGTGACCGTGGCGCGCTCGAGCAGCACCTCGAGGTCAACCTGTTCGGCACCTACGGCGTAACCCGCGCCTTCCTGCCGTTGCTCACTGATTCCCGGGGAGCCATCGTCAACAACCTGTCCCTGAACGCCCTCGCACCCCTGCCGCTCATCCCCGCCTACGCGGTCTCCAAGGCGGCCGCGTTCTCCCTGACCCAATCGCTGCGGGCTCTGCTGGCCGGCCGGGGCGTGACAGTTCATGCCGTCCTGACCGGCCCGACAGACACCGAGATGAACCGGGGCCTCAACATACCGAAGGCCTCCGCAGCGTCCGTGGCGCGAGCCATCTTCGACGGAGTGGAGATGGGGGAGGAGGACATCTTCCCCGATCCCCTGTCCCGGACCCTGGCGGACGACTGGCGTGCTGGCCCGGTCAAGGCGTTCGAGCGCCAGCTTGCGGAGTCCGTTGCCGCGGTACCTGCCACGTCATGAGCGGAAGGAGGGGCACCGTGCCCGGCACCGCCGGAAGCCCCCCGGGTAGCGCCGCGCAGCGCGGCGTGAGGCCGGCTTCCCGTACCGCGGTCCTGACGGGCGCTGGCCCGGCTGCCCTGCGGGGGGCCGGGATGGGGCCCGGGCCGGGGGCCGGCTGGTCGGCCACGACGGCGGCCGCGCTGGGGGTGACGCTCGGGCTGGCCGCCGCGTGCTGGGTCGTCGCGGTCCGGCAGATGAGCGGGATGGACATGGGCGTGGCGACCCGGCTCGGGTCGTTCGCGTTCTTTGCTGCCCTGTGGGTGCCGATGATGGCGGCGATGATGCTGCCGGGCGCGGCCCCGGCGGTGGTGAGACGTGCCCGGGTCAGTGGCCGCCTGCGCGCCGTGCCGCCCTTCGTCGGCTCCTACCTGGCGGTCTGGGCGCTGGCGGGCGCCGCCGTGTACGTGCTGTACCGGCCGCACGGGACTCTCGCCGCCGGGGTGGCGGTGATCGTGGCCGGCGTCTACGAGCTCACGCCGGTCAAGCAGCACTTCCGCAGGCGCTGCCGGGAGAACGTCCGCTCCGGATTCTCCTACGGGCTGTGCTGCGTCGGCTCGAGCGCCGGGCTGATGCTGGTGCTGGTGGCGGTGAGCGTCATGAGCGTCATCTGGATGGCCGTGATCACCGTCCTCGCCATCGGCCAGAAGCTGCTGCCCGCGAGGGCCGTCATCGACGTGCCACTGGCGCTGGCGATCGCCGGATTCGGGGTCCTGATCGTCAGCGCGCCCTCGTCGGTTCCCGGGCTCATCCCGCCGATGTGAGACCTCACCGGGGCGTGCGGCACGCCCCGCCCGTCAGTGACATGAAGGAGAGAGGAAATGACCGCTCACCAGACCGGAACACGTGAAGAGTGGCTGGCCGCCCGGCTGGAGCTGCTCGAGGCCGAGAAGGCCCTGACCCGGCGCAGCGACGAACTCGCGCGCAGGCGGCAGGAACTGCCGTGGGTCCGGATTGACAAGGAGTACAGCTTCCAGGCCGATGAGGGCCCGGCCTCGCTCGCCGATCTCTTCGCCGGGCGCTCGCAGCTGCTTATCTACCACTTCATGTTCGGGTCCGCCTACACCGCAGGGTGCCCGTCCTGCTCGGCGATCGCGGACGGCTTCGACGGCTCCGTCGTCCACCTCGCGAATCACGACGTCACGCTCTGCGCCGTGTCGCGGGCACCGCTGGCGGCACTGCAGGCGTACAAGCGGCGGATGGGCTGGAGCTTCCCCTGGGTGTCGTCGTCCGGCAGCGACTTCAACTATGACTTCCAGGCGGCGGTCACCGAGGAGCAGTGGGAGTCCGGGACCGCCGAGTACAACTTCCGCACGGCGGACTTCCGGCCGCCAGCCGGCCAGGACAGCTCCAGCCTCGACGAGTTCGCCTCGCGCATCGTCGGGACGGACTGGGCGACGTACCGGCGGGAAGGACCCGGCGTGAGCGCGTTCGCGCTCGAGGACGGCATTGTCTACCACACCTACTCGGCATACGAACGCGGGCTGGACGGGCTCTGGGGCATGTACCAGTGGCTCGACCGCGCACCACTCGGGCGCAACGAGAGCGGCCACTGGTGGCGCCGCCAGGACGAGTACGACAGCAAGTGACGGGACGGCCGGCGCCAGCGGGCGATAATGGGCGGCGTGGACACCAGCCACTACAGCCTCGTCGCCGCGGCTGCCCAGGCGGCGGGTCCGTGCCCTCCTGGCGAGGAGGCGGCGTGGGGCCGCCGGGTCCACGGCCTGACCGTGGACCTGCACCTGATCGCCCAGCAGGCCAGGCAGGACATCGAGCGGCTGGAATCAGCCCGGACCTTCGTCGCGTTCCTGGAGAAGGTCGAGATCGAGGAATCGAGCCGTCGCGGGCTGGTCACCCTGCGGCTGCCATCGGGCGAGAGTGAGCCGATCCGCACCGAGCACGCGGACACCGACCGGGGACGGGCGCTGATCGAGCGCGCCCGATCCCTGGAAGGACGGTGGGTGCTCGTCTACCGCTACAACGAGCGGAAGGCCGGGCAGCGGAACCAGTCGGTCCGGATGCTGGCCCACCTGATGGATCTCGGCGCAGAGGCCGCCGTGCCCGGCACCACGGCGAAGAAGATGGTCCTGCAGGAGGCGGGCGGGGACGTGGCGCGCGCCCAGGACGCCTGGGTGACCGCGGGCCTGCCGGGAAACGGCCCGGTGACCGCCGACCAGCTGGAGCAGGCGCGGGCGGCCGCGCGGGATACCCCGGCCAGCAGCTGAGAGGGCTGTGTCACGCAAGTTCGCTGCCCGCGCCCCTGGGCGCCGGATAGCGGGTTCTGATAACAGCAAGATGCGGGGCCCTTATCGCCTCGAGCCTCGTCTGGTACCCGGCCTCATGGAGGTAGATAACAGCAAGAAGCGAGGGGTTGAGGGCCCGCCTTCCCCGGTGCAGGTTTCTTGAGGTCCGGGGTGAACCGATCCGGACCGGAGTGGTTCGAACCGGATCTACCCGGACCACTGAATCGCAGCAGGAAACGGGCCGCGGGCCGGGGGAGCGCGTCTTGCTGTTATCGCCAGGATTGGATATCGTCAGGGAACATGCCAGCCCTCGACGAGCGCGTACCGGCCCGCGACGCTGTAGACGAGTTCATCCGGGACCTGGCCGGCCGCCAGCTCACGGTCACCACCCGGCGGATTCGAAGGCACTACCTCGACGAATACCTGCAGCATGCCCAGCAGGCCACCGGCGCCATCGAGATGACTCTCGGCGAGCTCCTGGACCCGGCGCGAACCGATGCGTGGCTCAGCGACGCGGCCGCGGGCAGGACCCGTACCCGCAACACGCTCCGCGGTCCCGACGCCGCCGCGTACACCAACTCCATGCGCGTGCGTGCCGCCTCCTACAACGCCTTTGCTGACTTCCTCGGCCGGCCGGGGCGCCGGGACAGCCAGCCGCCTGCCCGCGGCTACTACCTGACCCCGGCCGATACCGAGCGCCTTCTGCGTGACCTGGCCGCCCGCAGGCCCGTCCACGCCAACGCCGTCACCTGCCTGCGCACGGCTGCCGTGGCCGCGCTGGTCGCCGAGACCGGGCGCTCTGTCCCCGAACTGGCGGGCCTCCAGGTCAGGGCGCTGCACCTGGACGGCGAGGCACAAGTCAACCTCGCCGACAGCACCTGCCCGCTCGGCGGCCCGACGGTGCAGATCCTCACCCGGTGGCTCGATGCCCGCGCAGCGATCATCGCCGAGCTGCAGGGCAGCGATCCTGGTCACTTGTGGATCCCGACCAAGCCCGGGCGGCCCCGCGGCGGCCGCGAAGCCGTTAAGCCCGGCCTGACGCCAGCCGCGGTCCGCACCCTCCATGCCGCCCACCGCACTCTCGTCAGGCAGGTTCTCGGCACCCCGCTGCGTCCCGGCGCCCTGCACGTGCCAGACCCGTCCCGCCCGTGACCCATCAGCAGGCCGGTCCACCGGCCGGGGGAGAGGCCCCGGTTCGTGATCAACCGATTGGTGCTGCTGGGACAGCACCAATCGGTTGATCACGAACACGGGAAGCGCTGCGGGGACAACACCGGTAACGCGAGTCACGCTGACCTCAGGAGCATCGGGCCGGGGAACCCTGCGGGCCGTCCGGCCTAGTTCGCGGGCATTCACGGTCGTAGGAGCAACCCAAATCGACCGCGTTCGGCTTGCCATCAGCCGGGCCTGGCGCGGGCCTGGCCCAGGATCAGATGATCCTGGGCCGGGCCGGGCCGGGATCCGGCTGCCGGTCAGCTGGCCATGCTGGCGAACATGCCGGGCTGGTAGGAACCCCCCTGCTGGTGCACGATCACAGCGAGCCGGTTGGTCGCGTTGATCAAGGCGACCAGGGAGACCAGCGCGGCAATCTGGTCGTCGTCGTAGTGCTTGCGCACCTGGGCCCAGGTCTCGTCGGACACGCCGTGCTGGGCGTCGGCGAGCCGGGTGCCTTCCTCGGTGAGCGCCAGCGCGGCCCGCTCGGCCTCGGTGAACACCGTGGACTCGCGCCAGGCAGCGACCAGGTTGATCCGGAGCGAGGTTTCGCCGGCGGCCGCGGCCTCCTTGGTGTGGATGTCGAGGCACCAGCCGCAGCCGTTGATCTGGCTGGCGCGCATGCTCACCAGCTCCCGGATGGCCCTGGGCAGCGGCGACTGCTCGATCACCAGGGCGACGTTGTAGATCCGGCGGCCGATCCTGGCGCCGATCTCGTTCGTGAACAGGTCGATACGGGGTTCCATGACGTCGTCCTCACTCGTGAAGTCGCATGCCGTGCTGATCGCCCGCGCGGCGTCCTGACGAACATGGAGATGCCGCCGCCCCGGGATTTGTGACAGCGCCGGCAGGTGACGTGCGCCTGCGATCGCGGGGGTCACAAAGCGGTGTCACAAAGCGGCCGGGACCGGCGTCTTGTGCGTGTGGCACAGTCGGGAGCGATCAGGCAGGAGGCAGCGATGAGCGAGCGCAGCGAGCCAGCAGCGGGCGCAGCCGGGCCGCCCGCCCGTGGCGGCCGGATGGATTGCGCCACCGAGGCGTTCGTCGCCCACCGCAACCTGCTGTTCACCGTCGCCTACGAGATGCTCGGCTCGGCAGCCGACGCCGAAGACGTCCTGCAGGAGACCTGGCTGCGGTGGGCGGGCGTCGATCTCGGCACCGTGCGGGATCAGCGTGCGTACCTGGTCAAGATCACCACCCGGCAGGCGCTGAGCCGCCTGCGCACGCTGGGCCAGCGCAAGGAGTCCTACGTCGGCCCCTGGCTGCCCGAGCCGCTGCTGACCGCGCCCGACGTGGCCGAGGATGCCGAGCTGGCCGACAGCGTCTCGATGGCGATGCTGCTGGTGCTAGAGACGCTCACGCCGGCCGAGCGGGCGGTGTTCGTGCGGCGCGAGGTCTTCGATCTGGGGTACGGCGAGATCGCGGAGGCTGTCGGCAAGAGCCCGGCGGCGGTCCGCCAGATCGCGCACCGGGCCCGGGCACACGTCGCTGCACGCCGTCCGCGCGGGGCCGTGTCTGCAGCCGAGACCCGCAGCGCGCTGGACGCGTTCCAGCGGGCGGTCGAAACGGGCGATCTGCAGGGCCTGCTCGACATGCTCGCGCCGGATGCCGTCCTCCTGACGGACGGCGGCGGGGTCAAGCGCGCCGCGGTGCGGCCCATCGCCGGGCCGGCCGGGTGGCGCGCCTGCTGGCTGTCGGCCTGACCAGGATCAGCGGCGAGGTGTCGGTCGAGCCGGTGCAGATCAACGGCCGTCCGGCTCTGATCATCCGGCTCAACGGGGAGATCGAGCACCTCGTGGCGGTGCGGATCGACGACGGCCTGATCACCGGGCTCTACATCGTGCGCAATCCTGAGAAGCTGTCGCGACTCGAGCGGGAGACCGCGGTCAGCCGCTGAGCCCGCGGAACTCCGCCGGCGCCCCGCCAGACGGGCGGCCCGCGCCGGCCTGGTTCCCCGCGCCAGAATCTGGACGGCCATCGTCCGGTGTCACAGGCGGCTGGGCTGTCTTGTCTCGGGTAGCGAAAGCAGGCTACCGAGCCGGGAAGGTGATGGTCATGCGGGTGTTCGTGGCAGGCGGGACCGGGGTGCTGGGGCGGCGGCTGGTGCCGCAGCTGGTCGCGCGGGGTCACCAGGTCACGGCGACCACGACGAGCGCGGCCAGGCTGGGCCTGCTGGCAGATCTGGGCGCGGATGGCGCCGTGATGGACGGGCTGGGCGCGGCTTCGGTCGGTGAAGCGGTGGCCAGGGCCCGGCCGGACGTGATCGTGCACCAGATGACCGGGCTCAGCCGCACCACGCCGGCCAGCTCGACATGAAGCATCCCGGCCGCTACTTCGCCAGCACCAACCGGCTGCGCCTCGAGGGAACCGATCACCTGCTGGCTGCGGCCGAGGCGGCCGGCGTTCCCCATGTCGTCGCGCAGAGCAACGCCACCGCGAACGGTATCCACGAAGACGGATGGATGCAGCCGGAGGAAGATCCCCTGGACCCGCACGCGATGCCGGCGGCGTACGCGGTGGCGATGAAACCGCTGTGCCACCTCGAGGCTGTGGTGCTCAGGTCCGGCGGCGCGGCCCTGCGCTACGGCTGGTTCTACGGGCCGGGCGCCACCGATGACCAGGTCGGGCTCATCCGCAAGCGGAAGTTCCCGGTGGTTGGGGGCGGCACCGGATACTGGTCGTGGGTGCACCTGGACGACGCGGCCAGCGCCACGGTCCTGGCGGTGGAGCAGAAGGTGAGGGGCGTGTTCAACATCGTCGACGACGAACCGGCCCCGGTCAGCGACTGGCTGCCGTATCTGGCCAGGTGCGCGGGCGCTAGGCGGCCGGTGCGGATCCCCGCGTGGCTGGGCCGGCTGCTGGCCGGCGAGCAGACGGTGACGATGATGACCGAGGGGCGCGGCTCCTCCAACGCCAAGGCCAGACGGGAACTCGGCTGGCAGCTGCGCTACCCCTCATGGCGCCAGGGCTTCCAGGAAGAGCTGGCATGCTCCTGATGCCTGCCCGCGCGGAGGAATTCGAGGAGCTGCGGCCGCTGCTGTTCTCGATCGCCTACCGGATCCTGGGCAGCGTGAGCGAGGCCGAGGACGCGGTCCAGGACACCTGGCTGCGCTACGAGGCCTCCGCGGCGCAGCCCGCCTCGGCCAAGGCATTCCTGTCGGCCGTGGTGACCCGGATCTCGATCAACGTGCTGCGCTCGGCCCGGGTCCGGCGGGAGGCGTATGTCGGGCCGTGGTTCCCCGAGCCGCTGCTGGCCGACCCCTACCAGGATCCGGAGCGTTCGGCGGAGCTGGCCGACTCGGTGTCGATGGCGGCCCTGCTGCTGCTGGAGCGGCTGTCCCCGCTGGAGCGGGCGGTGTTCGTGCTGCGGGAGGTGTTCGGATTCGGCTTCCCCGAGGTCGCCTCGGCGGTGGGACGGTCTGAGGCAGCGTGCCGCCAGCTCGCGGTACGGGCGCGCCGTCACATGGACGAGGGCCGGCCCCGGTTCGACGCAGGCCGGCGTGAGCGCGAGGAACTCGCCGGGCGCTTCTTCGACGCCTTCACCGGCGGGGACCTCGACGGGCTGCGGGAACTGCTGGCCGCCGACGTGCACATGGTCGGCGACGGCGGCGGCAAGGCCCCGCAGTGGGGCACGGGCGTCATCGCAGGCGCCGAGAATGTGGCCCGGGTGCTCGCCGCGCTTGTCCCGCCGTTCACCCGGATCGGCGGGACCGTGGAGCCCCATCAGGTGAACGGCCAGCCGGGCGCGATCTTCCGCGACCGTGGCGGGAGGGTCATCAACACCTGGACGCTGGACATCCTCGACGGCCAGATCCAGACGATCCGCACGGTGATCAACCCCGACAAGCTCGGGCACGTGGGCCCGGTGGCGGACGCCTGGACGGTCCTTCGCGAGGCGTACCAGGCCCGCCGCCCTGCCGGGTGAACCGCCGGGCCGTACAGATCGCCCGATCACTGTGAGCGACGTATCAGGGAGCGATCACTGGCCTCTGTTAGGTCAACGGACGTCCGGGCTCCTTCCGCAGCGGGGGCGCGAGTAGCCCGGGCGTCCGGGAAAGCGACCGGCGGGGGAGGCACTTCGATGGCATTCACGGTGACGTATAACGGCAATGGTTCGACCGGCGGCTCGGTGCCGGTCGATGGGACGGCCTACGCCAATGGCGCGCAGGTCACCGTCAAGGGCAATAGCGGCAGCCTCGCCAAGGCCGGGGCGACGTTCGGGTTCTGGAACACCGCCGCCGACGGAACCGGCACCGAATACGATCCCGGCAACACGTTCGCGATCAGCAGCAACGTGACGCTCTACGCCCAGTGGTACATCACCGACGGGCTCAGCAACGGTGGCGTGACCACGCACTACACGTTCTCCTACAACGAGAGCCTCAAGAGCCCGGCCGGTCCCGAGCGGCCCGCCTGAACTCCGTCATGGCGGCCTGCGAAACGGACTACGGCCTGATGTCCGGCTGGTTCGGCTCCACCGGGGTGACCGGGATGACGGTACAGGTCACCCCCCGCAGCAATGGGGCGCACTGGTTCGGCAGTTCCGGCTCCTCGACGGTCCGGCTGTATCCGGGCGGGGCCAGCTACACCGGCGATCCCGTCTACCTCCGGTACCTGATGGTCTCCGAGATCACCGAGATCTTCATGATGAACCAGAACGCCGGCTGGTTCCAGAGCGGCGACGAGGGGAGTAAGGGCGAGGGCCTGTCCCGTTTCCTCGGCGCCCGGTTCCTGGACGTGAACGGCTTCGCCGAACTGCAACTGCGGACCGACTACGGCACCGCGCGGCTCTGGCTCAACAGCCCGCGCGGCGACTATGTCAATAACGCCCCGGACGACAACGGCTACGACGCCGTCAACGGCTGCACCGCGCTGTTCATCTGGTACCTGTTCACTCAATTCGGCTTCAGCGAGACCCAGATCGTCGCGGCGGCAGCCTCGACGCTCGCCGGGGTGTACCGGAACCTCACCGGCGACAACGGGGACGCGTTCCCGTTCTTCAAGAGCCTGCTGGACTTCTACTACCCCTCGACCACCTCGTCGGCCATTGCCGGGCCCAACCCCGACAACCCGTGGCCGCTCACCTTCGCCTCGTTCTGGGTTCGACAAGAGCACCTTCGGCCGGGACGAGGTCACCGACGCGACGGCACCGCCGAACAACGGGTCATTCCCCAGCTCGCTGTGGCTCGTGGTGGACGGCCTCAACCGCCAGGTACTGGGGGCGGCGACACCGGCCCTGTCCGGCAGCGCGACCACATTTCACCACATGACGGTCCCGCCGGACCCGGCCGGGGCGGAGTATGAGTTCCCCGCCAGGCCACTGCTCCCGCAGCGGGTCAGGTTCCCCTACGACGTCGACTTCACCGCGGGTGACCTCGCCTTCTTCCCCGCGCCCGGGGCCGCGCCGGTCACGCTGGAACTCGACGGCGCCTTCACGCTCGGCGGCAACACCGCCAGCGCAGGCACCATCCTCGAGCTCACCGGCGGCGCGGACCCGTACTTCACCAACGTCAACCCCGCCCTCGGCAACGTCAGCTACCTCAGCCAGGACCTGCGGGTTTTCACCACGACCCCGGCAGTCAACAGCCACCCGGTCCCGGGCGGCCCCGCGTTCGGCACCGACTCGGTCACCGGCGCCTATGCCTACATCCAGGCGCTGATCAGCAGCCTCAACGCCGGCTACGGCAACCCGGCCGGCGTCGACCCGTTCGATCCCGCCAGCAACGTCATCCCCGGCCAGACGGGCGCGCTCACGGGTGACTCGTCCGTGACGCCGCACTCGGGCTCGCACGCCAACTACAACTTCGCGGTGGCCCGGGTCCGGCTGCGGGGCGGCCAGGGCGACACCGCGGCGGGCGTGAAGGTGTTCTTCCGGCTGTGGGCAACCCAGACCGGGGACACCGACTTTGACCCGGCCACGACCTACCTCAGCCACAACGACGCCAGCGGGCTGCCCGCCTGGCCGCTGGCCCCGTCCGCGAGCCAGACCGTGCCGATGTTCGCCACCAGCAGCAGCCCGGACCTCGCCGACCCGGACAACCCGGAGTACGGGACCACGGGCATCAACAACCAGACGGTCACCGTCGCCACGGGCGACGCCCAGTGGGCCTACTTCGGCTGCTTCCTCGACGTGTACGATCCCGCGAACTTCGTCAACGGCGCCCAGATCCAGTCCCTGCTGACCGGCACGCACCACTGCCTGGTCGCGCAGGTCGCCT
Source organism: uncultured Actinomycetes bacterium (assembly GCA_963720645.1). Lineage (GTDB taxonomy): Bacteria > Actinomycetota > Actinomycetes > Streptosporangiales > Streptosporangiaceae > RYN-230. The sequence continues at coordinate 93,043 of CAVRFX010000012.1, forward strand.
ACGACCCGGCGCCGATCATCAATGCCAACGGCATCACCGCGAGCCCCGGCACGAGTGACAAGCTCGCCCAGCGCAACCTCCAGGTCACCGCCTCCGACAACCCCGGCTCGGCGGCGACTCACCTCATCCCGCAGACATTCGACCTGCGCCCGACCGCGAACATCGGGCCCCCGGCGGGGGTGCTGGCCAGTTATCCCGACGAGCTCATGATCGACTGGGGCAACACCCCGGCCGGCAGCACCGCCAGCATCTACTGGCCGCAGGTGCTGGCCGCCGACGTCATCGCCACGGCGTCCGCCCTGTACTCATCGCACCAGCTCACCGCGTCCGGCCCGCACACCATCCAGTGCCCGGTCACCGCCGGTGTCAGCTACGTGCCGATCCCGCAGGGCACCGGGCAGTCGCTGGCCGGGCTGCTCACCGTCGACCTGCCGCCGACGGTGGTGGCGGGGCAGGAGTTCGATGTGGTGCTGCGCCGGGTCCGCAGCCGCCAGCCGATCCAGCTGCAGCTCGCGGCGGGGGAGCCGGATGAGGCCGGGCCGCCGGCGGCACCGGCCCGGCGTGCCAGGTCACGCGGGCGCCGCACCGAGGGCCGCCTGGATACGCCCATCGCCAGGAAGCACCATGTCCCGCAGGAGACGAACTGGCGCTACGTGACCGGCGCCTTCCAGGTGAAGATCCCGGTCGCGAAGGCGGCCGCCATCCTGCCGCAGGAGCGCGACACTCTGGCGATCTTCAAGTGGCGGCTGCTGCAGACCTCACCGACCAGCCGCTGGTATCCGGTCCTGCAGCGGTATGTGGACCTCGTGGCGGCCCGGGTGGCCGGCCTCGGCGGCGATCCGGGTGCGATCGCGCCGTCACCCGACGGCGCGCCGCAGCCCGCCCGCGAGAAGCCGGGCCGGACCACCACCGGCAGGGTGCTGGAGGTCCGCTACGACTGCGCCGGCCACATCGACGCTTTTGTCCTCGGCGGCTGCTGCGAGCACGCGGAGTTCCGTGCCCCGGAACCCGGGCTCAGCCGGATCCTGCTGCAGGCTATGCGCCACCGGCTCCGCGTCACGGTCACGACCTGCCGGGGAGAACCGCACCACATCGAATCGGTGAGCGTATGCCCGTGACGGCCAGCACCGCCCGGCCAGGTCCCGGCTGATCGGTCACTGCCTCAGCTTCGCTGAGAAGAACACAGTCAGCCGGGACAGGGAAGACAGGCCAGCCGGGAGGCAGCGACCGCAGCAGGATTGGCGCTGCCACCGTCCAGTCGCTCCCGTGTAGCCGACGAGCTTGCGGATCGACCACCGGGTTTGCAGGCTTGCTCGGAGGATGCCTGGTGCGGGTGCGCCGCCCCCCGGGTGCCGGGCGGATGCAAGAAGGAGTGCCGGCCATGATCCTCCCGAAGGTCCGGGACCCTCGCTTCGTGACGATCCGCCGCGGCGGGATCCTCACTGATCCGGATCATCATCTCCTCGCCCTCTGGGCGGCATCGTGTGCGGAGCACGTCCTTGACCTCTTCGAGTCGGCTCAGCCCGGGGACCCGCGGCCGCGTCAGGCGATCGAGCATGCCCGTGCCTGGGTGCGTGGCGAGGTCCGGATGACCCAGGCCCGCGCGGCGGGCGGCCATGCCATGGGCGCGGCCAGAGATCTGCGCGGGGCAGCACGGCATGCCGCATACGCTGCTGGCCAGGCCGGGGCCGTCGCACACGTCGCCGCGCACGAGCTCGGTGCGGCCGCCTATGCGATCAAGGCCGCACGTGCTGCTGCGCCGGACGGCGAGGGCGAGGCCGCCGGGCGGCTCGAGTGCCGGTGGCAGCGTGACCAGCTCCCGGAGGCGATCCGCGAGCTCGTCCTGGACGACCAGCGGCTGCGGAACGACATCTGCTGGTCGGTGTTTGCCTGCTGAGCGCGCGCCGGGGGCGCCAGCACCGCCCGCAAGTGAGGCAGGCTCGGCTTGTGCGACCAGGAGGCTGGCTCGCCCTTTCGGGATCCCCGCCCTGTTCATCGTCTCGACCAAGGCCACGCCTGGCTGCCAGATCCTGTACGACTTCAGCAACGGGGACGGCCAGGAGCCGGTCAACCCGATGAAGACCCACACCGGGATCTACATCGGCGCAGGCCAGACCATCGAGGGCAACACCGGGATGCCCGAGGGCGTCTACCAGAAGAATGTCGCGCTCGGGGCCACCGACATCTGGGGGGCGATTAACTGGCCGAAGTACTGGGACGCGCACCCCGAGCCGTTCTCGATGTCGGTGAGCCGGTTTCCCAGGTACCCGGTCCTGCAGCAGCACAGCAGCGAGGACGACCGGGTCATGGGACTGCAGCGCGCCCTGAACTCCGTGCTCGGCATCAAGCTGGATGTGGACGGGGAGTTCGGCCCGGAAACCGCCGACGCCTGCCGCCAGTTCCAGCGGGCCAGCCGCATCCCGGTCACCGGGATCGCCGACCGGGCCACCTGGGCCAGCCTGGACATCGCCCTGGACAAGCTGAGGAAGTGACGCCGGGAAATGGCGTGCGCGGTGCCATGGCCGGGCGGTCTGCCGCCCGGCCATGGCCCTGCTTCGTCCGGGCCGACCGCCCCCGTGAAGCGCCGATAATGAGCATTATGTTAAGTAGAGGGTGGAGCGGGGCTCGCCTGCCCCTCGCCGGGTGCCTCATCGCATCTTCGAGCGCAACGGGCATGTGCGTCGCGTTCTGTCCCGTATCCCGCCGCGGAATCACGGGCGGCGGCCGCAGCCGCGGGAGCCGCGCGGTCAGCCGATGTCGTGGCGGTGCGCGTAGCCGATCGCGGCGGCGCGGTCCCGCGACCCGGTCTTGGCGAAGATCCGGCTGATGTGGGTCTTGACCGTGTGGTTGCTCAGGAACAGCTGCGCGGCGATCTCCGGGTTGGTCATCCCGTGGGCGATCATGCCCAGGATCTCCGCCTCGCGCTGCGTCAGGCCGTCGGGGGGCGGCGCGCTCCGGGCGGGCTCGGGCTTCGGGGGGGCTTCCGTGGCGGCGAGCAGCGTCGCGTGCACGCGGGGGTCGAAGACCGTCAGCCCGCCTACCGCCGCGCGCAGCGCCCGGGCGATTTCGGTGTAGTCGGCGTCCTTGGTGAGGTAGCTGCGCGCGCCGGCCCGGAGCGCGTCCAGGACCGAGCTGTCGTCCGCGTATGTGGTGAGCACGACGATCGCGACCTGGGGGTGCTCGGCGGTCAGCCGGCGGATGGCGCCGATGCCGTCCAGGACGGGCATGTGCAGGTCGAGCAGGATCGCGTCGGGGTGGTGCTCGGCCACGAGGTCCAGGGCCTGCTCCCCGTCCGCGGCGGCGCCGACCACCTCGATGTCGGGCACCGCGTCGAGCAGCAGGACGAGGCCCTGGCGCACGCTGGCCTGATCGTCGGCGATGACGAGACGCAGCGGCGCCCCCGCCGGTGGGGTGGTCATGAAGCCATGGTCCCAGGCTGGCGGCGCGGTAGTTCGGCGGTCACGATCCACTGGCCGTCGCGGCGACCCGCCTCGAGGGTTCCGTTCAGCAGCCGGAGCCGTTCGTGCATGCCGGTCAGCCCGTAGCCGCCGTTGACGGTGCTCACGTCCGCCGGCTGGCGGGTGTCCGCGCCCGGGGGCATGTCGTTGCGGACGGTGAGACGGACATCGGCGTCGCCGTAGTCGAGACGGACCGCCACGGGCTGCCCCGCGGCGTGCTTGGCCGCGTTGACCAGGGCCTCCTGGGTGATGCGTAGCAGCGCGAGCGTGGCGTCTGGGGGCAGGTCCGCGGGGACGCCACCGGTGTCGTAGCTGACGGGGACGTGATACCGCTGCTCGTGGGTGTCGGTGACCAGGACGAGTTCCTCATCGAGCGGCAGGGTGTCGGTGCGCAGGGCCTGAACCGCGCGGCGGGTCTCCACCAGGCCCTCGGCGGCCATCTGCTGGGCCGCGGCCAGCAGATCACTGGCCTGGTCGGCGTCCTTGTGCAGCACCGACCGCGCCGCCTGGATCTGGATCCCGAGCGCGCCGAGCGAGTGGGCGAGCACGTCGTGGATCTCCCGGGCGATGCGGGCGCGCTCGTCGAGGAGGTCGGCCCGGCGCTGCTCGGCCTGCAGTTGCTCGCGCTGGACCAGCAGCGCCGCCGTCTGCTCCGCCTGGACCCGGTACGTGCCCCAGTTGTGCCCGATCACCAGGCCGGTGAGCACGATCGCCGGGAGCCCGAGCAGCGTGCCGTAGCTCTGGCCGAAAGCCAGCCCGCTGACCTCAATCGCGAGTATGCCCGCCGCGGTCACGGCCACCGCTGCCGAGAGGTCGCTGTTAACGCCCGCGGCCATCGCCGCCACGAACGCGAAGACCACCATGGCCGAACCGCCGCCGCCAGCGCCGGCCGCGACCCCCGAGGCGCCGGCGATCACCCCGCGGAGCACGGGCAGCGCCCAGGCGGGATATCGCGCCGCGGCGGCGGGAGACGCCTCCAGCACGGTCCAGGCCAGCAGGGCCAGGCCAAGCACGGCGTAGCACGCGATCTGAACAGGCAAGGCGTACGGCGCGCTCGGCGGAGCGATGAGGAACGCCAGCAGGCCGAGCCATACGAAGCCGAGGGCGCGGGCCAGCGCGTTGACCGTGCGCAGCATGCCTCCAGTATCGGCCGGGGCGCGGTAGCGGCGGGTCAGCCCGGCGGGCTGACCCGCCGGGGCGCGGCCTGGTACCGCCCGGTACCAGGCCGCGCCCTTCATTCTCATGCCGGGGACCAGCCCGTGCTCTGACGCGCTCACCAGCGCAATTGGCGAATGTGGGGTCGTTAACGAAACCCACTCGAAGGAGCGTGAGATGCTTTCCGAACTGACCGAAGCAATGATCGTCAACGGCGTCGTGCTCGCCACCGTGCTGGCCACCGACCTCGGCCCCGCACGCAAGATCAGCAAGATACGGCTGCTGCGTCCCGTGATCGCCGCCGCGTTGATCATCCCGTTCTTCGTCAACTGGCCGGCCACCCACGGGATGGCCCTGGCGGTGGAGATCGCGGGTGTCGCCGCTGGCCTGCTGGGCGGGCTGGCCGCCAGCGCCCTGATGGGCGTCTACCGGAGCCCGACGACCGGCAAGCCGGTCAGCCGGGCCGGGCTGCCGTACGCGATCTTCTGGACCGCCATCATCGGCGCCCGCGCGGCCTTCTCCTACGGCTCCGTGCACTGGTTCACCGCCCCGCTGGTGAGCTGGGGCATCGCACACCAGGTCAGCGTTGCGGCCCTCACCGACGGGCTGATTTTCATGGCCATCGCCATGATCCTGGTGCGCACGGTCGCCCTCGGCGTGCGCGCGTCCCAGCTGCCGGCCCGAGCCCTCGAGCCGCGCAGCGCCGAGGCCCCCGCCCGGACCGGCCAGCCCGGGGCCTGACGCCCGGAGCGGCCAGCCTGGGGCCCGGACGGCACCGACGCCACCCGGGCCCCGGGCGTCTGCATGTCATCCCGGCGCCGGCACTGGCGAACCGAACAGTCTGGCCATTCCGATTCCGGATTGTTCAGGGATTCGGCGGGGGGGCTCATGCTCCCGCTGTTCTCGACGATGATCATGGAAGCGGTGCACGGGCCTGAGCTGGACTCCCCCGCCAGCCAGGCATCCGCCGATCACCCGCAGTGCTGTGGCCGCTACTATCCGGTGACCTACTCCCCCGCGACCCCCGCGTCTGGCCGGCCAGCCAGCCAGCCAGCCAGCCAGCCAGCCAGCCATGGTGACACTGCCGGGGATCACGCGCGGCATCTGCTCGCTAACCAGCCCAGCGGCTGGCCGGCGCCGAGGCGGGCCGTCACACCCCGTTTCCGCGCTTGTTGCTGTTATCCCCCGGGAGGCCCTCCGCTGGCCTGGGCGAGCAGGCAGGCCGCGAGGTCTTCCCAGCCACCTCCAGGGCAAGCTGGGCGCGGCCAACCGCACCGAGGCTGTCACCAGGGCGCGCGAGCTCGGCCCGATCCCCTAGCTCCGCATCGCGGCCCATCCCGCGCGGTCCGTCACCACACACGCCCCGGGTGGACCGGATCCGAAGTCTGCCAGGACCAGTCCGACCAGGCTGTAACGCGATTGGCCCGGGCGAGCGACCGCTGGATCGATTCGCCGCGTCCCCTCCTACCAGGGGACCTGACCGCTGGCACTGAAATAGCCGCCAGTCGGGCCGCCGGGTCCCGCCTGGGCCATGCGGACGATGATCTCCCGGCACGACGTGCAGGCCCGCGAGGGCATGCCGACCCGTATCCGCCATCCGCAGGTCGGGGACCTCACGCTCAGCCGGGAGAAGCTCAGCGTCGGCGGCGCGCCGGGCCAGGTGCTCGTCATCTACCACGCCGAGCCCGGCACCACCCATGCGGACAAGCTGGCCCTGCTGGCCTCGCTGGCCAGCCCGGCCGCACCCGCCCCGGTCCCGCACCGCGGCGGCCCGGACGCGGCCGCACGCCCGCGCGGGCCTGCGGCCTGACCGCCGGGGCCTGGCCACCGGACCCCGGACCGTTCATGGCCGCCGCCCGCCGCCGCGGGCGGCGCGCCGGGCCACCGCCTCCACCGCGTCCACGACGTCGGCCAGCGGCTGATCGGTGCGGATCTCGGTGGTCGCGGTCGCGCGGAGCCGGGGCTCCACCGTGCGGAGGTCGTGCAGGATGCGCTCACGCTCGGCGGGATCCTTGCCGAAAGGGTTGGTGACCCGTGTCGCGAGCCGGTCCAGCAGCATCCCGGCCGGCAGGCTCAGCAGGACGACCGCATCGAACCGGTCGTAGAACTTGCCCTGGTTCGACACGCAGCCGGAGACGAACAGGCTGCCCGCGTCATCCTCCGCCAGCAGGGCGGACATCCGGTCCTCGCGCCACAACTGCTCGACGCGGGAGCCGTCCGCGGAAACGGCCTCGGCAGACCAGCCGCCGTAGTCGGTGTCGATGACGCGATGACCGCGCCGGCCGAGCCTGTCCAGCACGGTGGACTTGCCCGTCCCTGACATGCCCGTGATGAGCACCCTGATCACAGCGTGCCACCCTACGCGGGCCGGCCCGCGGGCTCGCGGCGGCTGTGACGCCGGCCCGGGCAGGCCGTCAGGTGTCCTGGCCCAGGACGGCCAGGTCCAGCTGCTCACCGGCCTGCCGAGCGGCTCTTCGCGCCGCGATCTGCGGGTGCGCAGCATGTCGAGGCAGACCCGGGCCACGACTGTGCGGAGCCAGGCCTCCAGGCTGGCGACCCCGCTGACGTCGGTGCGGCTGAGCCGCAGCCAGGTTTCCTGGACGGCGTCGTCCGCCTCACTCAGCGAGCCCAGCATCCGGTACGCGACCGCGCGGAGCTGCCCCCGATACCTCGAACTGCCTGGCCAGGCTCTCCTGCTCGTTCATCGGTCACCTTTCCCCGCCGCGGTCCGTCTGCGTGGTGGCACCGGCAGGCTTCCCGGGCGTCCCGGGCATCTGGAGCGCGGCCCAGGTCACCGCGTGGCGCCGGGTCACCGGCGTCGTGCACGCCCTGGGCGGCCGGATCGTGCTGCAACTCTGGCACGCGGGCGCCCAGTCCCACCCCGATCATCACGGCGGCGCGCGGCCCGCCGGGCCCTCGGCGGTCAACCCGGGCGAGATCTCCCCCACCCCCGCCGGGCGCAAGCCCACCGTCACTCCCCGGGAAATGACGCCCGCCGACATCGACGCTGCGATATCAGATTACGGTTCGGCCGCCGCGCAGGCCCGCGCCGCCGGATTCGACGGCGTGGAGATCGCCGCCAACGGCACGTACCTGATCCCCCAGTTCCTCAACCGGCGGCTGAACCGCCGGACCGACGGGTACGGCCTGCGGCGCCACCGCTTGCTGCTGGACATTGCCGGGGCGGTGGCCGCCGCAGGATCGGCGGCGGGTCGGCGTCCGGTTGTCGCCGTACTGGGGCGTCGCTGACCGCTCTTCCGCCAGCCCTCCGGACAGCGGGTACCCGTACGCCGCGGACGAGCGGACTCTCGCCGATTACGACGCGCTCGCAGCCGGGCTGAGCGAGCTCCAGGTGGCCTACCTCCACGTGCGCGGCCGCGCCCCGGCGGCCCCGGGCGCGGTCCCCGACGTGGACGCGATCGCCCGCTACCGCAAGCTGTTCGAGGGCCGCTGATCGCCAACCACGGGTTCGGCTGGGCCACCGGCAACGCGATCGTGGAGGCGGGCATCGCCGACGCCGTGTCCTTCGGCCGGTTGTTCATCGCCAATCCCGATCTCGTCAGCCGGTTTGCGCTGGGTCACCGGCTGGCCGCCAGTGACCGGGGCACCCACTACCGCGGCGGGGCCCGCGGCTACACGGACTACCCGATCTGGCAGGCGCCCTAGATGGTCAGCTGAAGGACCGGCTGCATACGAGGGCGGGCCGCGGCGCTGACGGCCCCCCTTGGCCCGCATGTCAGCGGCCCGTATATCAGTGGCCCGGGTCCACGCCGGTCCGGTAACGTGACCGGCGACATGAGCATCTGACACCCCCACGCCCGCGACCGAGGCTGAGCCCGGCGGGTCCGGCCGGAACCTTCTCGTCGGTGGTGTCGCATGCCCCCATCTGCCTTGCTGGCCTATGACCTCGTCCGCACGCTGGGCGCGCGCCGGGTGCTCGACGGCATCAGCCTGACCGGCGCCCCCGGCCAGCGCATCGGCCTGATCGGCGAGAACGGCGTGGGGAAGTCCACGTTGCTCCGCCTGCTGGCGGGTGCCGACGAGCCGGACGGTGGCGCCGTGGTCCGCCCGCCCGACACCGGGTTCCTGCATCAGGAGATGCCGTTCGATCCGGGCGCGGCGATCGGTGACGTGCTCGGCGGCGCGCTCCGCGAAGCCCGGGAAGACCTGGCCCAGCTGGACCGGCTCACCCGGGCGCTGGGCGGTACCGGCGCCGGCGGGTCCCCCGGCTCCGCACGCCTGCTCGCGGAGTACGGCGAGTGGCTGGAACGTGCGGAAAGACACGATGCCTGGGACGCCGACCGCCGGGCCGGGCTGGTCATGGCCGGGCTCGGCCTCGGAGGGCTCCCGCACAGCCGGCGGCTCAGCGAGATCTCCGGCGGCCAGCGCAGCCGTCTGGCCCTGGCCGCCCTGCTCGTCCGCCGTCCGGCCGCGCTGCTGCTCGACGAGCCGACCAACCACCTCGATGACGACGCCGCGGCCTTCCTCGAGGCGCACCTGCGGGACCTGCCCGGGACCGTCGTGCTGGCCAGCCATGACCGCACGTTCCTCGACGCGGTCTGCACGGACCTGATCGACCTCGACCCCGCCCTGGGCGGCCCGGTCCGGTACGGCGGCGGGTACACCGCCTACCAGGCCGCGAAACGGGCTGAACGGGAGCGCTGGGAACGGCGCTTCACCGGGGAGCAGGAGGAGCTGGCCGGGCTGCGGCACTCGGTCGCGGTCACCGCCCGCAACGTCGCGCCCGGCCGCGCGCTCCGCGATCACGACAAGATGGGGTACGGCCGCCGGGCGGGCCGGGTGGAGAAGCAGGTCTCACGGCGGGTACGCGACGCCAGCCGGCGGCTCGACGAGCTGGAGCGCCATCAGGTCGGCAAGCCGCCGGAGCCGCTCCGCTTCCGCGCCCCCGTGCTCGCCGCCGCGTCGGCGGGCGGTGTCCTGGTGTCGCTGCGCGGCATCCGGGTACCGGATCGCCTCACCCTGGGCCGTCTTGACGTGCTGGCCGGCGATCGCCTGCTGATCACCGGCCCGAACGGCGCCGGCAAGTCCACGCTGCTCGCGGTCATCGCCGGGCACCTCGATCCGGAGGGTGAGGTCCTCCGGCGTCGGGGGCTGCGGATCGGGCTGCTGGCCCAGGACACCACGTTCGGCCGGCCGGACCGTACCGCGCAGCAGGTCTATGAGGCCAGGCTGGGGCCGGAGCGGGCCGGGGCCGTGCCGCTGCGCTCACTCGGCCTCGTGGCCCCGCGCGACCTGGCGATCCGGGTCGGCGACCTGTCCGCAGGCACGCGGCGTCGGCTCGCCCTCGCGCTGGTCCTCGCCGACCCGCCTGACCTGCTGCTGCTCGACGAGCCCACGAACCACCTGTCCCCCGTGCTGTCCGACGAGCTGGAAAGCGCGTTCGGGACCAGCCCGGGGGCGATCGTCGTCGCCACCCACGACCGGTGGCTGCGGTCCCGGTGGCCCGGAACCGGGCTGCGGCTCGGCGGCTAGTGGCCGCGCTGGACCGAGGCGGGATCGCGGCCAGGATGCCCGCCGCCTGCGGGATCAGCCTTAGTAATGGATACGTGGCCCGGCCACGGTGGAACGCCGGGGCGCCGCCGCCGGTGATCGGCGGAGGCGCCCCGGGGATAGCTCAGAAGCGCAGCACCGTAGCTGCCGTGCCCAGCTTCAGTCCCGGGCTGAACAGCGAGGTGCCGAGCGCGGCGTCCAGCGCGCTCGCCGCGGTCTTGGTCAGGGACACGCCGATCCCGCTGGCCCGCACGGAGTGCTGGCCGGCCTTCAGGGTCGCGTGCGCGAGGCTGAGGTTGAACAGGGCCACGCGCTGCCCGGGGTTCCCGTTGACGATCCCGGTCAGGTTGCCGTGGGTCAGGCTGATCACGAAGTCGCTGACCCTGATCTTCTTGCCGGTGCTGAGGTCGATGAACACGATCCCGCCGCTGTGCCGGATGGAACCGCCGAGCGGGCTCAGGCTCACCTTCCCGCCGGTGACGGGGAACGCGAACTTCACGCCCACCTGCCCGTGCCGGTACTTGACCACCTCACGTGCGGGCCGCGTGGCCACCGGCACGATCCCGTTCTTGAACAGGGCCACGGCGATGCCGCTGCCGGTGGTCACCGTGGTCGTCCCGCCCCTGAGATGGACCGGGGCGGCGTGGCCTGCCCCTGCTGACGCGGACGCGATGCCCGCCGCGGGGCCCAGGAGCAGGCCCGCGGACGCGGCTATCACCGCCAGACGCCGGAACACTCGCATGGTGTCTCCCTTCCCGACCGGGCCGTGGCTGGCCCGGTCATATCGGTTAGGGATACGGACGCGGGACCGGGCGCAGATGCAGCCGCGGCAGGATTTCGCGTCCGCACCCGCCTGGCCTGGCCCGGCTTGAGGGCCGGCGGGGCTAGGGCAATGAGCCGCGGACGACGCTGCTGCGCGAGTGCAGGGTGCTGCCGTTGAACGGCTGCAGCGAGACGTCGACCCGCGAGTAGGTGGCCAGATCCACACCTGGCGGCATCGTGAACCTGCCGGTGTGCCCTGGACCGAGATCACCCAGCGAGATCATGCTGACTCCGTCGCGGGCCAGCAGCCACACCTCGTAGAAACCCGGCTTGCGCGGTGCGCGGAGCGACACCGTGAGCTGCTGCCCGTGCGGTCCCTCGGCCATGACCGCGGTCCCGCTCGCCGCCCGCCACTGGGGGAACTGGGGCAGCGGCCGGAGCGGAATGCTCGCCACCACGTGCGTGGCCGGGCCGGCCGTGAGCTGGCGGATGCCCAGCGCGCCTCCCGCGCCGATGATGAGGCCCGCGACCAGGGCGGCGACCGCACTGACGAGCGGCCGGCGGCGCCACCACGGCGGACGGCCCGGCCGGCCCGCCGGGGCATCCCGGGCTGGTCCCGCACCGGGGGCGGGCGATCCGGTCCCGGCCGGCGCCGGGCCTGCCCCGGGAAGCACGCCGGCGTCCTGACCCGGACGGCTGGCCCTGCCGTGACCAGGGACCGGCACGGGATCGACACCGGCCTCGGCCGCCACCCGCGCCCAGAGACCGGGCGGTGGCGCTTCCAGCGCGGCGATGTCCGGCCCGCTGCGCGCGGCGGTGACCACCTCGGCGAACTGCCGCACCCCGGCGCGGCAGTCCGGGCAGGTGGCCAGGTGCGCGCTGGCCTCCTCGCCTGCGTTCTCCCCCAGCGCCAGCAGCGCCAGGAGATCGGGGTCAATGTGAGCCACCGTCACCCTCCAGCCTGGTCCGGAGCCGCTGAAGGCTGCGGCGGATGTGGCTCTTCACGGTCCCGAGCGGGAGCCGGAGGGCCCGGGCGATCTGCTCGTGAGTCAGATCGCTGTAGAAGGCGAGCATCATGATCCGGCGCTGCGGGTCTCCCAGGCGGACGATCTCGTCGGTGAGCACGATCCGGTCGATGATCTGATCGGGCAGGCCGGAACCGTCCGCCCCGCCCGGCCGCCCGGAAGCCACGCTAGCTCCTGCCGCGCGTACCCGGTTCGCGTCCCGCTCCCGCAGCCGCAGCGCGTCCACCACCTTGTTGCGGGTGATGGCCATCAGCCAGGTGGACAGCCCGCCCCGGCCCGGGTCGAAGGAATCACGCCCGCGCCAGGCGGCCACGAAGACCTGCTGCGTCACATCCTCGGCGTCACCCGGCTGGCCGAGCGAGCGCAGCGCGACCGTGTACACCATCGGCGCGTAGCGCTGATACACCAGGGACAGGGCGTCGGCCCGGCCCTTCTGGAAGGCAGCGGCGATGTCGCCGTCCGCAGCGGTCCCCACGGGGCCGACAGTAGCCCACGGCCCGCGGCGCGGCGAAAGCCAGGCGGCCCGGCCGGCAGGCGCGCGGCGGGCCCGGCCGGATGCTTAGCGGCCGATTCCTGGGTACTGCACGGGCGGACGCGCCGCGCCCGGCCCGCGCGCAGCGCAGGAAGGAACGGAGCCCTCCCCATGATCCGCCCCCGCGCCCAGGTTCCCGGGAAGATCCCCGCCAGGACTCCCGCGGCGGCCATCACCCAGGCTGCCCTGAAGACCGCGGCCGCCGCGGCGGCCGCGGTCGTCGCCCTGGCCGGCTGCAAGCCGCTGGCCACGGCCAGCGCGCCGGACCCGGGCGCGGCCGCGGCACCGGCGCAGTCCGGTCCCCTGTACACCGAGCCCGCCGCCGGGTTCTCCCCCGTTTATCACCTGATCAGGCACGCCCGGCACTACATCGACCTGACCATGTACGAGTTCTCCGACACCACGGCGGAGCACGACCTGGCCGCCGCGGCGCAGCGCGGGGTCACGGTGAAGGTCGTCCTGGATCAGCGCGAGAAGAGCCACAACTCGCCTGCCTACGATTACCTCAGATCGCACGGGGTGAAGGCCGTCTGGTCGTCACCGTCGTTCGAGTACACCCACCAGAAGACCCTCCTGGTGGACGGTTCCACCGCCGTCATCATGACCGCCAACCTGACCAGCGAGTACTACTCCGGCACCCGCGACTTCCTGGTCATGGACACCAAGCCGGCCGACATGGCCGCGATCGCGCGGGTGTTCAACGCGGACTTCGCGCACCGCCCCGTCCGTCCCGCCGACGGCCGCGACCTGGTCTGGTCGCCCGCCGGCTCCCAGGCGCAGATGCTGGCTCTCATCAACGGCGCGAGAAAGAGCCTGCGCATCTACAGCGAGGAGATGGGCGACACGACGATTGAGGAAGCCCTCATCAGCGCTGCTCACCGCGGGGTCGACGTGCGGGTCTGCGGGGAGAACACGGGCGGTGAGTACGACGGTGACTTCTCCCGGCTGGCCCGGGCCGGGGTGCACATCAGCTACTACAGTTCTTCCCACGGCTTTTACATCCACGGGAAGGTGATCGAGGCTGACTACGGCACCAGCCGCGGCAGGGTGTTCATCGGGTCGGAGAACTTCTCCGCCGCGTCGCTCAACCGGAACCGCGAACTCGGCCTGATCACCGGCAGCCAGCAGGTGATGTCCTCGATCGCCGCCACCTTCGCCGCCGATTACCGCCGCGGCAAGCACTGGCCCTGAGCCGCGTCACCTGCGGCCCAGCCTGCGGCCGGGCCGGCCAGCGCCCGGACGGTGCGCAGGTCAGCCCGCGGCGGCCGGGTACGTTTGGTCGTTCCCCACAACTGAAGGCGCCTGGCGTGCACCGAGTACGACCTTTTCCTACCCGCCGGTAGCGGGTTGTGTGTACGCCGGGGGGCGATGTCCCCCCTGAGCGCACCCACAACAGGAGGCTCACCCGGTGTTCAGTCGTGTCGCCATCGTCAACCGCGGAGAGGCCGCGATGCGGCTCATCCACGCCGTCCGGGACCTCTCCGCGGAGACCGGGACACGGATCGAGACCGTCGCCCTGCACACTGACGTCGACCGGACCGCCACCTTCGTCCGCGAGGCGGACATCGCCTATGACCTCGGCCCGGCGTCCGCCCGGCCCTACCTCGACCTCGGGGTGCTGGAACGTGCACTCACCGAGTCCGGCGCCGACGCGGCGTGGGTCGGCTGGGGCTTCGTCGCCGAGGACCCGGCGTTCGCCGAGCTGTGCCACCGGCTCGGCGTCACCTTCGTCGGCCCGGGCGCCGAGGCGATGCGCAAGCTCGGCGACAAGATCGGCGCCAAGCTGATCGCCGAGGAGGCTGGCGTCCCGGTAGCGCCGTGGAGCCGCGGCGCGGTGGCTGACCTGGGCGCCGCCGTCCGCGCGGCCGGCGAGATCGGCTATCCGCTGATGCTCAAGGCGACCGCCGGCGGCGGCGGCCGCGGTATCCGGGTGATCACCAGCGAGGCCGAGCTGGCCGCCGCCTACGAGCGCACCAGCCAGGAGGCCGAGCGGGCCTTCGGCAGCGGCGTGGTCTTCCTGGAGCGGCTGGTCACCGGGGCCCGGCACGTCGAGGTCCAGGTGATCGCCGACGGCCAGGGCACCGCGTGGGCGCTCGGCGTGCGCGACTGCTCGCTGCAGCGGCGGAACCAGAAGGTCCTCGAGGAATCCGCGTCACCGGTGCTGAGCCCCGGGCAGGTAGCCGAGCTCAAGGCGTCGGCCGAGCGGCTGGCGCTCGCGGTGGGCTACAGCGGCGCGGCTACCGTCGAGTTCCTCTACCACCCGGCGGACCGGATGTTCGCGTTCCTGGAGGTCAACACCCGCCTGCAGGTGGAGCACCCGATCACCGAGTCCACCACGGGCGTGGACCTGGTGAAGATGCAGCTGCACATCGCGTCCGGCGGCAAGCTGGACGGCGAGCCGCCGGCGGAGCGCGGGCACGCCGTCGAGGCGCGGCTCAACGCCGAGGATCCCGACCGCGACTTCGCCCCGTCCCCCGGCCGCATCGCCCGGCTGGACCTGCCTGCCGGGCCGGGCATCCGGGTCAACACCGGGGTCAGCGAGGGCGACACGATCCCCGCGGACTTCGACTCGATGATCGCCAAGATCATCGCCTGCGGGCGCGACCGCGACGAGGCGCTCGCCCGGCTGCGCCGGGCGATGGCGGAGACCACCGTGATCATCGAGGGCGGCGCCACGAACAAGAGCTTCGTGCTCGACCTGCTCGACCAGCCTGAGGTGATCGACGCCAGCGCGGACACGGGCTGGATCGACCGGGTCCGGGCCGACGGCAGGCTCGTCTCGCACCGGCACTCCGCGGTCGCGCTGGCGGCCGCCGGTATCGAGACGTACGACGAGGAGGAACGGGCCGAGCGGCAGCGGCTGCTGTCCACGGCGGCCGGCGGCCGGCCGCAGGTCCAGCACCACAGCGGCCGGCCGCTGGAACTCAAGCTGCGCGGCGCCGGCTACCGCGTCCGGGTCGCGCGCGTCGGCCCGCACCGCTTCCGGGTCGGCATCGACACCGGCGCCGGCACCGGCGTGCGCACCGCGGACATCGACCTGGACCGGTTCGACCGGCACACCGGCCAGATCAGCGTCAACGGCAGGCGGTTTCGCCTGGTCACCGGCACGCACGGGCCGACACACCTGGTCGAGGTCGACGGTGTCGCGCACCGGGTGAGCCGCGACGAGGGCGGCGTGGTGCGCTCACTGGCGCCCGCGCTGGTGGTCGCGACGCCGCTCCAGGTCGGCTCCGAGGTGGACGCGGGCGCGCCGGTGCTGGTCCTGGAGAGCATGAAGATGGAGACGGTGCTGCGCGCGCCGTTCCGCGCCCGGCTCAAGGAATGCGCGGTCTCGGTAGGCAGCCAGGTGGAGACCGGCGCGCCGCTGCTGCGGCTGGAGCAGCTCGACGCCGGCGGCGGCGAGCCGGCCGGCGGGGAGGCCGCCGTGGTCGAGCTCGATCTGCCGCCCGCGCGGGTGGATGTCCCGGCCCGCGAGCGGGCGGCCCGCGGGCAGCAGGATCTGCGCAGCCTGCTGCTCGGCTTCGACGTGGACCCCTACGACGAGGACCGGGTGCTCACCGGCTACCTCGCCGCGCGCGCGGAGCTGGCCGACGCCGGGCACCGCGTGCTGGCTGAGGAGATCGAGCTGCTGACCGTGTTCGCCGACCTGTCCGAGCTGAGCCGCAACCGCCCGGCGGGCGAGGAGTCGTCCGCGGGCAGCCGGGTGCACAGTGCCCGCGAGTACTTCCACACCTACCTGCAGAGCCTCGACGCCGAGCGCGCCGGGCTGTCGGAGACGTTCCGGAAACGGCTGGCCCGGGCGCTCGGCCACTACGGCGTGCCGGATGGCACCCTGGAGCGCACGCCCGAGCTCGAAGAGGCGGTGTTCCGGATCTTCCTCGCGCAGCAGCGCGGCGCCGCGGACGCCGCGGTGGTCGCCGCGCTGCTGCGGGAGTGGCTCCGGGAGGGGCCGCCGGCCGAGTCGCTGCGCGAGCGGCCGGCCTGGCGCTGGAGCAGCTCGTGGCGGCCACGCAGGTCCGCTTCCCCGCGGTATCCGACCTCGCGCGCGGGGTGGTGTTCGCCTGGTTCGGCCAGCCGCTGCTGCGCCGCAGCCGCGCGGAGGTCTACGCGGGGGTGCGCAAGCACCTGCGCTACCTGGACCGGCATCCGGGCGCCCCGGACCGCGGCGAGCGGATCGCCGCGATGGTCGCCAGCTCGCAGCCGCTGGTCCGGCTCCTCGCCCTGCGGCTCGGCCGTGACGACGTGGACCACGCGCCGCTGCTCGAGGTGCTGACCCGCCGGTATTACGGCAACAAGGCACTGGCCGACGTGCGCACCCGCCAGGTGGCCGGCTGCCCGTTCGTCGTCGCCGAGCATCCCCAGGCGGACGTGCGGGTGGTCACCACCGCGGTGGCCTTCACGGAGCTGCCCGCCGCGCTGCGCGGCGCCGGCGAGCTCGCCGCGGACCGTGACGTCGCCGCCGACATCTACCTTGCCTGGGACAACCAGCCCGAGGACCCCGACGCCATGGCCGCCGAGCTGGGCGGGATCCTGGCCACGGCGGACCTGCCCGGCCACGTCCGCCGGGTGACCACCACGGTCGCCGGCCGCAGTGGCGCGGCGATGCACCACCACTTCACGTTCCGGCCATCGCCGGCCGGGTTCACCGAGGAGCGGCTGATCCGCGGCCTGCATCCGCTGATCGCGCAGCGGATGCAGCTGGAGCGGCTGCGCAACTTCGACCTCACCCGGCTGCCGTCCTCGGACGAGGAGGTCTACCTCTTCCGCTGCGTCGCACCGGAGAACCCGGCCGACGAGCGGCTCGTCGCGCTGGCCCAGCTCCGCGACCTCACGCCGCTGCGCGAGCACGACGGGCGGCTCGTCGCGCTGCCCGCCGCCGAGGACATCCTGGCCACCTGCCTGGACTCGATCCGCCGGGCCCAGGCCCGGCGGCCCGCGACGAAACGGTTCAACACCAACCGGATCCTCATCTACGTGTGGCCGCCGAGCGACCTTACCGACGAGGAAGTCAACATGATCGCGCAGCGGGTGCTGCCGACCACCGCCGGCGCCGGCCTGGAGGAGGTCCTCTTCCTGGCGAAACAGCGCAGCCGCCGGACCGGCGAGCTGACCGACGTCGCCGTGCGCATCACCTACGACGTGACGCCGGCATGCGGCTGTCGGTCGGCGAACCGTCGACCGAGGCGATCCAGCCGCTCGACGACTACCGGCAGAAGGTGCTGCGCGCGGCCCTGCGCAACACCGTCTACCCGTATGAGCTGACCGCCCTGCTCGGCACGTTCACCGAGCACGACCTCGACCCGGCCGGCACGCTGGTGCCGGTGGACCGGCCCCGCGGGCAGAACACGGCCGCGATCGTCGCCGGCGTCGTGTCCACGCCGACCGAGCGGCACCCCGAGGGCGTGACCAGGGTGGTCCTGCTCGGCGACCCGACCAAGTCGCTCGGCGCGCTGTCCGAACCCGAGTGCCGCCGCGTGATGGCCGCGCTGGGCCTGGCCGAGCGGATGCGCGTGCCGCTGGAGTGGTTCGCCTTGTCGGCCGGGGCCCGGATCTCGATGCAGTCGGGTACCGAGAACATGGACTGGGTGGCTGCGGCGCTCAAGCGGATCGTCGAGTTCACCCAGGCCGGCGGCGAGATCAATATCGTGATCGCCGGGATCACGGTCGGCGCGCAGCCCTACTGGAACGCCGAGGCCACGATGCTCATGCACACCCGGGGGATCCTGGTGATGACCCCGGAGTCGGCGATGGTGCTGACCGGCAAGCAGTCGCTCGACTTCTCCGGCGGCGTGTCGGCGGAGGACAACTTCGGCATCGGCGGCTACGACCGGGTGATGGGCCCGAACGGCCAGGCCCAGTACTGGGCGCCGAACCTGACCGCCGCCCGCGACGTGCTGATGGCGCACTATGACCACACCTACGTCGCGCCGGGTGAGGTGCGGCCACGCCGGGCGGTGACCACCGACCCGTTCGACCGGGACATCTCGGGCTTCCCGCACACGCTGGCGGGCAGCGACTTCAGCACCGTCGGCGAGATCTTCTCCGCCGCGGCCAACCCGGACCGCAAAAAGCCCTTCGACATCCGCACGGTGATGCGCGCGGTCGCCGACCAGGACCACCTGGTGCTGGAACGCTGGGCCGGGATGGCCGCCGCGCACACCGCCGTGGTGCAGGACGCGCACCTGGGCGGGCTGCCGGTGTGCCTGCTCGGCATCGAGTCGCGCGCGGTGCCCAGGCGCGGTTTCCCGCCGACCGACGGCCCCGACACCTACACCGCCGGCACGCTGTTCCCGCGCTCGTCGAAGAAGGCCGCGCGGGCGATCAACGCGGCCAGCGGCAACCGGCCGCTGGTGGTGCTGGCCAACCTGTCGGGCTTCGACGGCTCGCCGGAGTCGATGCGGAACCTGCAGCTGGAGTACGGCGCGGAGATCGGCCGGGCCATCGTGAACTTCCGCGGCCCCATCGTGTTCTGCGTGATCTCGCGCTACCACGGCGGCGCGTTCGTGGTCTTCTCGAAGACCCTCAACCCGGACATGACCGTGCTGGCGCTGGAGGGCTCGTTCGCGTCGGTCCTCGGCGGCGCGCCCGCCGCCGCGGTGGTGTTCTCCGCCGACGTCAACGCCCGCACCGCCAACGACCCGAGGGTGCGGGAACTCGAAGCCCGCGTCTCCGGCACGCACGGCGCGGAGCGGGCGGCGCTGGCCGCGGAGCTGGACGAGGTCCGGTCATCGGTGCGGGCGGAGAAGCTCGGCGAGGTGGCCACCGAGTTCGACCGGGTGCACGACATCCAGCGTGCGGTCGAGGTTGGCTCGGTCAACGCGGTCATCCGCGCCGCTGAGCTCCGCCCGCGCATCATCGAGGCCATCGAGGCCCGGCTCCGCTAGCGGCCAGCAGGCCCGGGCGCCGGCGTTACCGGATCGGGCTGCCCGGCACCGGGGTCAGCGGCGCCCCGGTGACCGGCCAGCCGTCCGGGGTCCAGACCAGCGGGCGGACCTGCACCCACGGGTCGCCGTGATCGAACGCGTCGTAGTAGTGGTAGCCCGCACAGCACGCGTCGAACGACACGAACAGGTAGTAGTAGCCGCCGTGGTAGGTGATGCCCGCGCCTTCCAGCGCGTCCGGGGCGGGCCGCTGGGCCAGCGGGTACAGGGCGGGCGAGGCGGTGGCTGGTTTCCCGGTGGAGGGGTCGAGCTGGAACAGCTTGATCCCGCTCAGGCGCGCAGCGGTCAGGCCAGCACCGCCCAGCCGTGCGGGGGCAGGATGACCTCCGCGCCCGGCCCGCCCGCCCCGGTCAGCTGGCCGGGGCCGGCCAGGCGCTCCCGGGCGCCCGGGACCGCGGCGCGGACCTCCTGGCCGGCCAGGCTGAGCGCGACCACCAGGCTCTGCTCCCCCGCGGGCTGCCCGCCGGCCGCCTCGCCGGGGGCGGCGGCTTCCCCCGCGGGCGCGGTCACCCGGTAGATCATCCGCTCGCCGGCCAGGTCGAGCATCGTGGTCTGCGCCCGGTGCAGCCACGGGTGACGGCGGCGCAGGCCGATCAGGTCCTGGTGCAGCCGGTAGACCGGCCAGCCGGTGGGCGCGAGCCCGTCCGGGGCGCCCGGGAACGCGGGCCGGATCTCGTCGTCGCCGCCGGCCCGCTCCTCCTTGATCCCCCGGAAGGCCTGCTCGTCGCCGTAGTAGATGGCCGGCGTGCCGCCGACCGTGAACAGCACGGCCAGGGCGTGGGCCAGGTGCCGGTCATCGTCCAGGCGGCTGGCCAGCCGGGTCACGTCGTGGTTGCCCACGAACGTCAGCGGCGCGAACGTGGTCAGGAACTCGTTGTGCCGGCCCAGGGCGTGACCCAGCTCGAACAGGTTGCGGTCGTTCAGCGCGCTCCAGATGGCTTTCCACAGCTCGTACTGGGTCACCGAGTCCAGGCCCGACTCGGCCACGAACTCCGGGTAGTCGCCGTGGATCACCTCGCCGACCAGGTAGGCCCGGGGATGGCGGGCCCGGACCTGGGGCACCACCCGGGCCCAGAACGACGGGGGCACGGCGTAGGCCGCGTCCAGCCGCCAGCCATCGGCTCCCGCGTCCAGCCAGTGGTTCATGACCCCGGCGACGTAGCCGGCCACGGCCGGCTCGTCGTGGTTGAGCGCGACCAGGGCCTGGTGCCCCTCGAACGTGCCGTACTCCGGCTCCGTTCCCGGCGTCCAGCCCGGCGGCCAGGTCAGCCGGAACCACGAGGCTTCCGGCGCGTCCGGGCCCTGCTCCAGCACCCGGCGGAAGGCCGGGAAACCGCGGCCCACGTGGTTGAAGACCCCGTCGAGCAGCACCCGCAGCCCGCGGGCGTGCGCGGCGGAGGCCAGCTCGGCGAAGTCCCGCTCGTCCCCGAGCCGCGGGTCGATCACATAGTGGTCGGTGGTGTCGTAGCCATGCGTCTGGGAGGCGAAGATGGGCCCGAGCGCGAGGCCCGAGGCGCCCAGGTTCACGGCGTAGTCCAGCCACGGCCCCAGCTGCCCGAGCCGGTGCGCGACCGGCTGCGCGCCGTCACCAGCGGGCTCGCTGGCTGTTTCCGCCGAGGCGAACCCGAGCGGGAACACCTGCCACCAGATGGCGTGCTTGACCCAGTCCGGCACCCGGATTCTCCTCTCTCCCCGACTCGCGTACGTTACCGGGATGACTGCAGACCAGCGCACCGGCCCGGTCTTCCGCCAGCCGGGCACGGTGCTCACCGACCACGTGTTCATGGTGCCGCTCGACCACGAGCGGCCGGACGGCGAGCAGATCGAGGTGTTCGCCCGCGAGGTCGCGCCGGCCGGCCGGCGCGGCGGCGAACCCGCCCTGCCGTGGCTCGTCTACTTCCGGGGCGGCCCCGGGTTCGGCAGCCCGCGCCCGTTCGGCCGCGAGTCATGGCTGAACCGGGCGCTGGACGACTACCGGGTGCTGCTCCTGGACCAGCGGGGCACCGGCCAGTCCACCCCGGCGTCCCGGCACACGCTGGGCCGCCTGGGCAGCGCCGCGGCGCAGGCCGGGTACCTGGGTCATTTCCGGGCCGACTCGATCGTCCGGGACGCGGAGCTGATCCGCAAGCGGCTCGCCGGCGGCGAGCCGTGGAGCGTGCTGGGCCAGAGCTTCGGCGGCTTCGCCGCGACCACGTACCTGTCCCTCGCGCCGGAGGGTGTGCGCGAGGCACTGATCACCGGCGGCCTCCCCGGCCTCGACGCCACGGCCGACGACGTGTACCGGCTCACGTATCCGATCGTGGCGGAACGCAACCGGCTGCACTACGAGCGTTTCCCGCAGGACGCCGACCGGGCCCGGGCGGTAGCCCGTCACCTGGCCGGCCATGAGGTGATCATGCCGGGCGGCGGGCGGCTCACCGTGCCGGCCTTCCAGAGCCTGGGCCGGATCCTCGGCGCCTCCAGCGGCAGTGACACCCTGCACTATCTGCTGGAGGAGGCGTTCGCGGGGCCAGCGCCCTCCGGGGACGGGCCCTCCGGGGCGGTTCTCTCCGACGCGTTCCTGGCTCACGTGGCCGCCCGGCTGTCGTTCGCCGAGGCGCCGCTCTACGCCCTGGTCCACGAGGCGTGCTACGCGCAGGGCAGCGCGACGCGCTGGGCGGCGGACCGGATCATGGCCGAGTTCGGCGAGTTCGACCCGGCCGCGGCCGTGGACGGCGACATCACGCTGCTGTTCACCGGCGAGATGATCTACCCGTGGATGTTCGAGACCGACCCGGTGCTGCGCCCGCTGCGTGACGCGGCGGAGGAACTGGCCGCGCGTGATGCGTGGCCGCGGCTCTACGACCCGGCCCGGCTCGCGGCCAGCGGCGTGCCGGCCGCCGCGGCGGTCTACTTCGACGACATGTACGTCCCCCGGCAGCTCTCGCTGCCCACCGCCGCCGCGGTCCGCGGGCTGCGTCCCTGGGTCACGAACGAGTACCAGCACGACGGGCTGGGGACCAGCGGCGGGGCGGTACTGGACCGGCTCATCGCGATGGCGCGCGGCACCGCGTGACCGCACCGGTCAGGAAGAACTCGCCCGGATAAGTAGTTGCGATCAAGCAACTGATGCGAGGTAGCATGTATCAACGTGTCGAGAAACGCTGATCGCAGCGGCGCCGCTGGCGCCCAGCCCGTAGTGAACGGCCACGGCGGCGCCCCGGGAAACCACGGCACCGGGAACGACGGCACCGACGGCCGGTACAAGTGGATCGCGCTCTCGAACACCACGCTCAGCATGACGATGGCCACGATCGACGCCTCGATCGTGATCATCGCGATGCCGGCCATCTTCCGCGGCATCAAGCTGGACCCGCTCGCCCCCGGCAACGTCAGCTACCTGCTGTGGATGATCATCGGCTACCTGCTGGTCACCGCCGTGGCGGTGGTCACCCTGGGCCGGCTCGGCGACATGTACGGCCGGGTGCGCATCTACAACCTGGGCTTCGTGGTCTTCACCCTGGCCTCCATCGCGCTGTCGCTGGACCCGCTGACCGGCAGCGGCGGCGCGCTGTGGCTGATCGGCTGGCGGCTGGTGCAGGCCCTCGGCGGGGCCATGCTGATGTCCAACTCGGCGGCGATCCTGACCGACGCGTTCCCGGCCGGCAAGCGCGGCATGGCGCTGGGCGTCAACCAGATCGCCGGGATCTCCGGCCAGTTCGTCGGGCTGCTGCTGGGCGGGCTGCTGGCCGCGGTGGACTGGCGCCTGGTGTTCTGGGTCAACGTCCCGATCGGGATCGCCGGCACCATCTGGTCCTACAAGAGCCTGCGCGAGATCGCCACCACCCGGCGGGCCAGGATCGACTGGTGGGGGAACGTCACGTTCGGCCTGGGCGCCACCGCGCTGCTGGTCGCGATCACCTACGGGATCCAGCCCTACGGCGGCCACCCGACGGGGTGGATGAACCCGTGGGTGCTGGCCGGCCTGCTCGGCGGTGCGGCCCTGCTGGTGGTGTTCTGCCTGATCGAGACGCATATCGCCGAGCCGATGTTCCAGCTCGGGCTGTTCAGGATCCGGGCCTTCGCCGCGGGGAACCTGGCCAGCCTGCTGGGCTCGATCGCCCGCGGCGGGCTCCAGTTCATGCTGGTGCTCTGGCTGGCCGGCATCTGGCTGCCCCTGCACGGCTACAACTTCATCGACACGCCGCTGTGGGCGGGCATCTACATGCTCCCGCTGACCGCCGGGTTCCTGATCGCCGGGCCGATCTCCGGGACCCTGTCGGACAAGTACGGCCCGCGCCCGTTCGCCACCGCGGGCCTGCTGGTGGCCACCTGCGCGTTCATCGGCCTGATCGCGCTGCCGCTGGACTTCCCGTACTGGCTGTTCGCGACGATCATCTTCTTCAACGGGGTCGGCTCCGGCCTGTTCGCCTCGCCCAACACCTCCGCGATCATGAGCAGCGTGCCCGCCCGGCACCGCGGCAGCGCGTCCGGCATGCGGTCCACCTTCCAGAACGCCGGCATGTCCCTGTCGATCGGCATCTTCTTCTCGCTGATGATCGCCGGGCTGGCCAGCACCCTGCCGCCCGCGCTGATCCGCGGGCTGACCGCCCAGGGCGTGCCGCTGCGCGTCGCCGCCCAGGTCAGCCATCTGCCCCCGGTGAGCACGGTGTTCGCCGCCCTGCTCGGCTACAACCCGGTCCAGCACCTGCTCAAGCCGTCCGGGGTGCTGAGCCGGCTGCCGGCCCATAACGTGGCCGCGCTGACCGGGCGGCACTTCTTCCCGACACTGATCGGCGGCCCGTTCCACCACGGCCTGGTCATCGTGTTCACCGCGGCCGCGCTCATGTCGTTCATCGGGGCCATGGTGTCGCTGCTGCGGGGGCGCCAGTTCATCTACGACGACGCGTCGGCGGACGGCGGGCTGCCGCGGGCCCGGACGGCTTCCTCCCCGGCTCGCCCGGCGGTCAAGACCACGGTCACCGGCACGAACGGAACCGCGCCGGTGCCCCGCCTCACCCCGGGTACCTCGTCCCCGGTGCCGGGCCCCGGAGGCTGTTCGGAGTGACCGGCGGCGCAGCCCGCCCCGGGTAACCCGGCGGTGGAGCCCGCCCGGGCCAGCCCGGCGGCGCAGCCCGCCCTGGCCCCGCTCAGCGGCCGGGGGCAACCCCCGGCCTGCCGGGTGAGCAGTTCCGCGCAGATCCCCTGGCCGGGTTTACCGGGAAGAAACACGCATTTACCTCATATCAACAAGCCGCGGCTAGCCTTTTTTCTCGGCTTGCGGCGGCCGGTGCTGGGGGCATGCACCCGGTCAGTAAAGCCACCACCGCGCCCTGGGCTGATGTAGCGGCGACCTGAGCGAGAGGGCACGATACATGATGATCAACGTCCGGGAATGGTTCGAGCAGCGATCATTCAGCCACGAGGACTTCGCCGCCCTGGGCACACCGGGCCAGGCACCCCGCGAGGTCAGCACCACCCTGATCTTCCCGTCCCGCAACTGTGCCACGACGATCGGGCCGATCCTCGCCGAGGTGGCCCGGCTGAACGACCGGACCGGGCTGATCGACCAGGTCATGGTCGTCAACGCGGACTCACCCGACGGCACCGCGGACATCGCCAGGGCCTGGGGCGCCGAGGTGTACTCCGAGAACGAGCTGCTGCCGGACTTCGGGCCGGCCCAGGGCAAGGGTGACGCCATGTGGCGCAGCCTGTCCGTGGCCCGCGGCGACGTGGTCATGTTCGCGGACGCGGACACGAGCGACTTCCCGGAGCGATTCGTTTACGGCACGCTCGGCCCGCTGCTGGCGATCCCGGAGGTGCAGTTCGCCAAGGCCGCTTACCGCCGGCCCTACACGGACTCCAGCCGGTCAGTGGCGGACGGCGGCGGGCGTGTCACCGAGCTCATGGCCAAGCCGCTGTTCAATTTCTTCTGCCCGGAACTCACCGGTTTCGTGCAGCCGCTGGCGGGCGAGTTCGCTGCCTACCGTGACCTGCTGGGCAGCATCCCGTTCCTCACCGGGTACGGGGTCGAGCTCGGCATCATGGTCAACGTGCTGGAGGACGCGGGCCTCGGCGCGATGGCCCAGGTCGACCTCGGGGCCCGGCAGAACCGGCACCAGTCACTATGGGATCTCAGCCTGATGAGCTCGGCCGTGCTGCGCGCGATGGCCAGCCGGGCGTCGCTGCCCCAGCGGGGCATCTGCTCCCCGGGCACGGCCGGGGTGCGGGCGCTGCCCCGGCCGGAGGTGTACGTGCACGCGGTGGCCACCGATTCGGGGCTGCGGCTCGATGAGCACCTCAACGAGCTGCACGAGCGGCCGCCGCTGGCCCAGGTCATGCCGGCCGAGCAGGACCAGGACACCGTCGCCTGAGCGGGCCCGGGGCTCCCGGGGACTAGTGGAATGCGGGCTCCGCCGCCAGCTTGATGATGGTGAAGGGCGCCCCCTGCGGGTCGGCGATCACCGCGAGGCGCCCGGGCGGGGCGTCCACCGGCGGGACCGCCACCTGGCCCCCCAGGCCGGCCGCCAGGGCCACGGCCGCGTCACAGTCGGTGACGGCGAAGTACACGACCCAGCGGGGCGCGACACCCTCCGGCCAGTTCTCGTCCATGTGCACCATGCCGCCGACCGCGCGGCCGCCGAGCCGCCACTCGGCGTAGGTCATCGGCCCCATCTGGCTGGTTTCGGTTTCCCAGCCGAACACGCGCCCGTAGAACCGGGCCGCCGCCCCGGTATCCCGGCAGGCCAGCTCGCTCCAGCAGAAGCAGCCCGGCTCGTTGACCAGCCCGCAGCCGGGGAAGGCGCTGGGCTGCCAGGCCGCGAACAGCGCCCCCTGGTCATCGGCGAACATGGCCATCCGGCCCTGGCCGTCCACCTCCAGCGGGGGCACGATCACGTGGCCGCCGGAGCCGGTCACCAGGCCGGCGGTGGCGTCGATATCGGTCACGCTGACGTAGGTGTTCCACGTGGCGGGCCGCTCCGCGCCCGGGCTGGGCATCAGCCCGGCCACCACCCGCCCGGGGAAATTCACCGGGGCCGTTCCCGCCGGGGCGAAGAACGTGTACGACCCCTCGCCGCCGCCGGGGGCGGTGTAGGACTCCCAGCCGAACAGGCCGGTGTAGAAGGCCACCGCCGCGGCTGGCTCGCTGGTGGACAGGTCCACCCAGCACGGCGTGCCGGGAGGGTACTCCCTCATCACGGGCATCGCGGCTTCCTCCCCTGGCCTCCGGGCCCTCCTGGCCCGGCTCCCGGCCCTGCCATCACGATCATCGTGGCGGCGCCCTCCGGGGGACCCGGCCACCATGGCCCCGCCGACCATACATCCGCGGGGCCCGGCGCGCCGCGCGTTGGGTGCCGCATCCCGCCCCGGACCGGGGCCGCGCCGGGAGCCGGGGCCTCGTTGGGAGCCGGGGCCTCGTCGGGAACCGGCCGGGCGCGTACCCTGTGCTTTGTGCCACGTTACGAGTACCGGTGCCGGGCCTGCGGATCCACGTTCGAGCGGGCCCGGCCGATGAGCGAATCATCCGATCCGTGCCTGTGCCCGGAAGGGCACGACGACACGGTCAAGCTGCTGTCCACGGTCTCGGTCGGCGGCCGGGCCAGCGCCTCCGGCCCGCGCCCGGGCGGTGGCGGTGGCTGCTGCGGCGGCGCGTGCGGCTGCGGCTGATCCCGGGCCGCCCGCGTGCTCACCCCCGAGCGCTATCACGCGGAAATCAGCGCCGCCACCCTGGCCCTGGCCGGGCTGGTTGACGGCGCAGATCTCACGGTGCGCGTGCCCACCTGCCCGGACTGGACGCTGCGGCAGCTGGCCACCCACGTCGGCCGGGCCCACCGCTGGGCCGCGGAGATCGTCGGCACCCGGTCGCAGCGGGCCATCGCGTTCCGCGACGTCCCCGGCGGGCGGATACCCGACGACCCGGCCGAGCACGCCGGCTGGCTGCGCGCAGGCGCGGACCGGCTGATCAGCGTGCTCGGGGAGGCCGGGGACGCCAAGGTCTGGGCGTTCGGTGAACAGCGTCCCGCCGGCTTCTGGGCACGGCGGATGACCCACGAGACCGCCGTGCATGGTGCCGACGCCCAGATCACCGAGGGCAGCCGGCCACTGATCCCCGCGGAGGTGGCGGCCGACGGGATCGACGAATGGCTGACGAGCGTGGCCGCACCCGACGGCGACGAGCCTGACGTGCGGGCCCGGGGACTGGCCGCCGGCGAATCCCTGCACGTGCACGCGACCGACGTGCCGGACGGCACGGGCGAGTGGCTGGTCAGCCACGACCCGTCCGGGGTCACGGTGCGCCGCGCCCACGAGAAGGCCACGCTCGCGCTCCGGGGCGGCGCGTCGGACCTGCTCCTGGTGCTGCTGCGGCGCCTGCCGCCCGATGACCCGGCGGTCGCGGTGCACGGGGATCCCGCCGTGCTGGGCCGCTGGCTGGCGGCGACCCGCTTCTAACCCGGGCCGGGTCGCCACGGCACCGCATCACGCCCGCTGATGACTCCTCGCCGGCCGGGGACGCGAGGAAGAGCATCCGCGCGGCCCGGATCCTGGGCTGACGAAGGCGTGCCGGTCGTGAGCCTTCCCCCGCAGGAAGCGCGCCCACTTCGGCTGGCTCGGCGCCCTGGCCGCGCTGGGCATCCCCGCGTCCAGCGCCGCCACCCGGGAGCTCCCCGGATGGCAGCCCGTGCACCGGGCTGATCCCGGATCCCGGCGAAGGCCGCTACTTCCGGGGGTGAGCGGCCCGGGATGGTCTTCGTTGCGGCGGGGTGAAGCGGGAGCGCGGCGGTCAGCTGTCGCGCGCAGGCTCGCCATGCTGGGCGTTGGCCTTGCCCCGCCCCCAGTAGGCCTTGGCCGAGACCTGCTCGCCGGGCACCCCGCGGGCGGCCAGCACCTCACGCAGCGCCAGCACGACCCTGGCCTCGCCGAACAGGTAGAAGTGACCGGTGCCGGGCGGCAGCGCCGCAGCCTGCAGCGCCGCGGCCAGCGCCGCCGGGTCGCCCGCCGGCCGGCCCTCGCGGGGCAGCCAGGTCAGCACGGCCGCGGCCGGGAAGTCGGGCTTCTGCTCGTCGGCGGCCTCGGGAATCTCCAGGAACGCGGTCGCGCGGCCGTCCGGCGGCAGTGAGCCGGTCATCGCGAACACCGCGGCCAGCCCCGATTCGTCCGCGGCGAACAGGTGCCAGTCCGCGCCGCTGCTGAGGAAGATCTTGCCGCGGGGGGCGATGCCCTCGATCGTGTCGCCGGGCCGGGCGGACCGGACCCACCGCTCGCCCGGGCCGTCCCCGTGCCGGACGATGTCCAGGGTGAGCAGCTGCCGGGCCGGGTCCAGGTCCCGGATCGTGTACCGGCGGCGGACCGGGCGGTTGCCGTCCACGGCCACCAGGAGCATGACGTCCTGGCCGGGCTGGTAGGTCAGGCCGGCCAGCTCCGGCGCGGTCAGCACGAGCCGCTGCATGTTCGGGGTGAGCTGGGCGTTGTCCGCGACCGCCAGCCGCATCCTGGTGGTGCCCGCCAGCGGTCCCCTGAGCTCGGCGAACGGGTCATCCAGCTGGGCTGCCGCGGTGGCGGGAACAGAATCAGGCATTCCCCGATCCTATGCGGGCCGCGGCGGGCCTCCCGTTCGCGGGCGAACGCTTAGCCGACGGGCTGCAGCCAGCCGGCCCGGCGGGCTAGTCGAAGCGCTCCACCAGGCGCATCTTGTTGGTGGCGTCGAGGGCCGCGACCTTGTAGGACTCGGCCAGGGTCGGGTAGTTGAACACCGCGTCGACCAGGTAGTCGACGGTGCCGCCGCAGCCCATCACCGCCTGGCCGATATGCACCAGCTCGGTGGCCTGGGTACCGAACACGTGCACCCCGAGCAGCGTGTGGTCCTCGGGTGAGACCAGCAGCTTGAGCACGCCGTAGGAGTCGCCGATGATCTGCCCGCGGGCCAGCTCGCGGTACCGGGACACGCCGACCTCGAACGGCACGCAGTCGGCGGTGAGCTGGTCCTCGGTCCGGCCGATGAAGCTGATCTCCGGGATGCTGTAGATGCCGATCGGCTGCAGCAGGTGCGCGGTGTGCACCGGCTCGCCCATCGCATGGTGCGCGGCCAGCCGGCCCTGCTCCATCGAGGTGGCCGCGAGCGCCGGGAAGCCGATCACGTCACCGACGGCGTAGATGTGCGGCACCTCGGTGCGGTAGAACTCGTCGACCTTGATCCGTCCCCGCTTGTCGGCCTCCAGGCCCGCCGCGGGCAGGTCCAGGTCGACGGTCATGCCCTGCCGGCCGGCGGAGTACATCACGGTGTCGGCCGGGATCCGCTTCCCGCTGCGCAGCGTCGCGATCGCGCCGTCGCCCTTGGCCTGGACGGAGTCCACGATCTCGCCGAACCGGAACGTCACGGCCAGGTCGCGCAGGTGGAACTTGAGCGCCTCGACCACCTCGAGGTCGCAGAACTCCAGCATCCGGTCCCGCTGCTCGACCACGGTCACCTTGCAGCCCAGCGCGGCGAACATCGACGCGTACTCGATCCCGATCACGCCCGCGCCCGCGACCACCATGGTCCGCGGCACGCTCTGGAGATGCTGGATGCCGTCCGAGTCGATGATCGCCTTCTCGTCGAACGCGACGCTCGCGGGGCGGGCGGGCCTGGTCCCGGTCGCGATGACCACCGCGCTGGCGGTGACCTTCCGCTCCCGGCCCGCGCCGTCGTCCACCGCGACCTCGTGCGGGCCGAGGAAGGACGCGGTGCCGCTGAGCACCGTGACCCGGTTACGGGTCAGCTGGCTGCGCACCACGTCGTTCTCGCGGGTGACCACGTGCCGGGTCCGGTTGGCCAGGTCGCCGATCGTGATCTCGTCCTTGACCCGGTAGCTCTGGCCGTACATCTCGCGCTGATCGAGGCCGGTCAGGTACAGGACCGCCTCACGCATGGTCTTGGACGGGATCGTGCCGGTGTTGACGCACACGCCGCCGAGCATGTCCGGCCGCTCGACGATCGCCACCCGGCGTTCCAGCTTCGCCGCGGCGATGGCGGCTTTCTGGCCGCCTGGGCCGGACCCGATGACCAGGAGATCGAAGTCGTACACGCCTCCAGTGTGCGGGCGCGCCCCCCGCTTTAGAAGGCGGCGCGGTGCTACAAACGGGAAAACTCTGCCCGGTGTGCCCCGAACGAGGGCGTTCCGCGGGCACCCCATCACCCTCAGTCAGCCGCAATCCCGCCGGGGGGCGCGGGGCGCCCCGCGCCGCGGGGCGCCTCGCGGCGCGGCCGTCGGCCCCGGCGGCGCGGCCCCCGCCGGCGCGGCCCCCGCCGGCGCGGCGACTTCATGATCACGGTCAGAAGGGGGCGCCATGTGGCAGACATTGACCGCGATCACGGCAGACGGCCGGGCCGGGGGCGGCCCGGGCCCGCGGCCCAGCCCCGCCAGTCGGCGACTCCATGATCACGGTCAGAAAGGGGCGCCATGTGGCAGACATTGACCGCGATCACGGGAGACCGCCGGGCCTGGGGGGCGGGACAGCCCACGGCGCGCCCTCGCCCTCGGCGCGGCGCCGGCGCGGCCCCCGGGACCCCGGCGGCGGCCCCGGCGGCTCGGCGACTCCATGATCACGGTCAGAAAGGGGCGCCATGTGGCAGACATTGACCGTGATCACGGGACGGGCGGGCCGGGGGCGAGGGGCGGGGTTAGAGCCAGCCGGCGCGGGCGCTGGGCAGGGGGCCGTCCGCGGGAGGCGGCCCAGCTCGGCCTGGACGCGGTCGATCAGCCGGCCCAGCGCTTCCAGGATCTCGGGCAGGCAGCGCCGCAGGCTCTCCGCGTCGGCGGGGTCGGCCGGGTCGCCGCCCACGCCGACCCGCTCCAGGATTCCCTCCAGGTCGGCCAGCTGATCCCCGACCCACTCGACGGGCGCGGCGGACAGTTTCCGGTCGAAGACCCGCCTGCCCGGTTCCAGGCCGCGGGACACCCCGGGGTGGTGGTGCGTCCGGTCGAAGCTGCCTGCCGGGCCGTCCACCGATTCCAGGAGGTCGGCGCGCCAGATCAGGTCGCCGATCTCGATGGGCTGCGCCGAGTAGATCGACCCCTTGAGCGGGCCGGGGGTGATGACCCGGACTTCCAGGCGGACGCCGTGCTCCGGGCTTTCCTGGCCCTTCATCGGGTTGGGATCCACGAAGTACAGATCGCTCAGCACGATCGCGGTCCGCTCGAAGCCGAAGACGTAGAGCAAGGCGGGCTCCCCTCAGTTCACGGTGGCATCAGCCTGTCAGGCACCTCCACAAGTTTGCGCCAGGGAGGCCTGGCGCGGAAAGCTCCCGCCCGCCGGCCAGGGCGTCGCCGGGACCGGGCGGCCAGCGGTCAGCGCCCGGCGGCGTAACACAGCCGAAACATATTCGTCATCGCAGGTAATGGCGGCGGAACACATCGCGCCTACGCTGCGCACGTGGCGGACATTTTCGACTCCTACCAGCTGGCTGAGGCCTGGGACGAAATGTTCGAGCGCCCGGGGCGGCCCCGGGCGCCCTACGCCGGGCTCCTCGCCGCGCTGCAGCCGCTGGATCCAGGGGAACTGCGCTTCCGCTCGGACCAGCTGGCGAGGATGTTCACCGACCGCGGCGTCACCTACGACTACGCGGGCGAGGAACGCCCGTTCCCCCTGGACCTCATCCCGCGGGTGATCGACGCCGCGGAATGGGACCTGATCGCGCGCGGCGTCAAGCAGCGGGTTCTCGCACTCGAGGCGTTCCTCGCCGATGTGTACGGCCCCCGGCATGCGTTCGCCGACGGGGTGCTGCCCTGGCGGGTGGTCTGCACGTCCGCCCGCTTCCACCGGGAGGTGGCCGGGCTGAACCCGCCGAACGGGGTCCGCGTCCACGTGGCCGGCATCGACCTGGTCCGGGACGGGGCCGGGAAGGTGCGGGTGCTGGAGGACAACGTCCGCATCCCCTCCGGGGTCAGCTACGTCATCGAGAACCGGCTCGCGATGACCCGGACCTTTCCCGCGCTGTTCGCCGAGCAGCATGTCCACCCGGTGTACAGCTACCCGGCCGAGCTGCTGGCCGCGCTGCGCGCGGCCGCGCCGGCGGGTACCCCGGACCCGGTCGTGGTGGTGCTCACCCCGGGGACCGCGAACGCGGCGTACTTCGAGCACGCGCTGCTGGCCCGGCTGATGGGCGTGGAGCTGGTCGAGGGCGGCGACCTGACCTGCTCGGGCAACCGCGTGTACGTGCACACCACGCAGGGCCTGCGCCCGGTGGACGTCATCTACCGCCGGGTGGACGACGACTTCCTGGACCCGCTGCAGTTCCGCCCCGACTCCGTGATCGGCTGCCCCGGCATCGTGAACGCCGCCCGGGCCGGGAACGTGACCATCGCGAACGCGGTCGGCAACGGGGTCGCCGACGACAAGCTGCTCTACACCTGGGTCCCCGACCTGATCCGCTACTACCTGAGGGAGGAACCCCTGCTGGAGAACGTCGAGTCCTACCGGCTCGATGACCCGGAGATGCTGCACTGGGTGCTCGGGCATCTCGACCAGCTGGTCCTCAAGCCGGTGGACGGCGCGGGCGGAAGCGGGATCGTCATCGGCCCCCGGGCGGACGAGGCCACGCTCGCGGCGCTCCGCGCCCAGGTGACCGCGCAGCCCCGCAACTGGATCGCGCAGCAGCCGGTGGCGCTGTCCACCTCTCCCGTGCTCATCGGGGAGACCCTGGCCCCCCGGCACATCGACCTGCGGCCGTTCGCGGTCAACGACGGGACCGACGTCTGGCTGCTGCCCGGCGGGCTGACGCGGGTCGCGCTGCCCGAGGGGGAACTGGTGGTCAACTCCAGCCGCGGCGGCGGGTCCAAGGACACCTGGGTGCTCGTCCCGCCCGGCGAGCCGGATCCGGCGGGCGCCGGTCCGGCGGCGGACCCCGCCGGGGTAGCCGGGGTGGCCGCCCTGGCCGTGGCCGCCCAGCCCGGCCCGCCGGCCCTGGCCCCTCCCCCGCTGCCGCCGGACACGCAGGTCAGCAGGCAGAGCGGGCCCCCCATGGAAGACCAGCAGCAATGAACACCGGGCTGCTCAGCCGGATCGCCGAGACCCTGTTCTGGACCGGCAGGTACATCGAGCGCGCGGACGACACCGCGCGGATGGTTGACGTGTACGTGCACCGGATGCTGGAGGAGCCGCATACCGACCAGGAGGCCCACTGCCGGGCCCTGCTCGCGGTGCTGGGCATCCCGGCCGCAGAGGGGACCAGGCCGGACATCGGCATGACGCTGTACCAGTCGGCCTACGACCGGGACAACCCGAGCGCGATCGCCGGGGCGGTGCTGGCCGCGCGGCGCGGTGCGCGCAGTGTCCGCGAGGTGATCTCCAGCGAGATGTGGGAATGCCTCAACGTCACCAGCCATGGGCTGGCGGCCCGGCGCAAGTCCGCGGACCGGCTCGGGCCGCACGTCTACCTCGAGTTCATCCGGGAGCGGTCCGCCCTGTTCTTCGGCCTGACCGAGTCAACGATGAGCCACGACGAGGCGTGGCGGTTCCTGGTCCTGGGCCGCAGCCTGGAACGGGTGGATATGACGGCGCGGCTGCTGCTGGCCCGGATGCCGGCCACGCCGTACGAGGTCAGCTGGCCCATGCTGCTGCGCTCCTGCGGCGCCTATGAGTCCTTCATCCGCACCCGGACCTGGGCCGGTGACCCGCAGCAGGTCGTGGAGTTCCTGCTGATGGACCGGCTGTTCCCGCGTTCAGTAGTCCACGCGCTGGCCACCGCGGAGGAAGTGCTCGCCGCGCTTGACCCCATGGCCGGCAGCGCCGCGCTGACCGACCCGGCGCGCCGGTCGATCGGCCAGCTGCGCACCCGGCTGGAATACGCGGACCCCCGGCAGCTCCCGGGGCTGCTGCCGGACCTGCTCGCCACGCTGCAGCGCAGCTGCCGGGAGGCCAGTGAGGCGATCACCGCCCGCTACTTCAGCTACGAGCAGCCCGTGATCTGGGCTCAGGAGTGCTGATCGGTGGGCTGGCTGCTGGAGATCGTCCACGAGACCCGGGTGCACTACCAGGGCGCTGCCCGGGCCTCCTACAACGAGGCCCGGATGACGCCGCTGACCCTGCCCAGCCAGACGGCG
This sequence comes from uncultured Actinomycetes bacterium, assembly GCA_963720645.1. GTDB lineage: Bacteria > Actinomycetota > Actinomycetes > Streptosporangiales > Streptosporangiaceae > RYN-230. The sequence goes on from CAVRFX010000012.1 coordinate 127,486, forward strand.
CTGCAGACCCGGGTGTCGGTGGGGAACGGCACGCCCGTGTGGGCGTATCACGACTACTGGGGCACGGTGGTCAGCTCGTTCGACATCCAGGCCCCGCACAACGAGCTCACCGTGCGGTCCCACGCGATGGTGGAGACCAGCCCGGCCCCCGAGCCCCCGCAGCCGCTGGCCTGGGATGAGCTGCGCGCCCGGGCGGAGGCGGGGATCGTGGCCGAGTACCTCGCGGCCACGCCCCGCACCACGGTGGGCCCCGCGCTGGCCGGGGCGGCCCGGGAACGGGCCCGTGGCGCTGGCCCGCTGGAGACGGCCTCGGCCGTCGCGGCCTGGGTGCGGGAGCGGGTGGAGTACATGCCCGGGGCCACCGAGGTCCAGACGAGTGCCCAGGAAGCCTGGGACAAGGGCCAGGGAGTCTGCCAGGACATTGCGCACCTGACTGTCGCGCTGCTGCGTGAGACGGGCCTGCCCGCCCGTTACGTGTCCGGTTACCTGCACCCGCGCCCCGAAGCCGGTCTCGGCCAGGCCATCGCCGGGCAGAGCCACGCCTGGGTCGAGTACTGGGCCGGGGACTGGGTGGCGACGGACCCGACGAACCGGGCCTCGGTCGGTGAGGGCCACGTGGTCGTGGCCCGGGGCCGCGACTACGCCGACGTGCCGCCGCTGAAAGGGATTTATCACGGCGCCCCGAGCGTCGCGATGGATGTGACGGTCGAGGTCACACGCCTGGCCTGAGCCGGCTCTTTACCAGGACTATGCCTGATCCACCCCGACACCAGGCCGCCTTCCCCCGGGGCAGCGGCGTCCCTCGCATAGGCTGGGAGACACCCCGCAAGTCCTTCCAGTGATGGCGTGATACATGGCTGAGCTGCTCATTGTCCTCATTGTCGCCGCTGCTCTGCTGGGTTACGCGGCGGACCGGGCCCGTAAGCTCCGGGCCCGCGCACGCCAGATGGCCGGCATGAACGACCGGCTGGACGCGGCCGCGGCGAAGATCGATGAGGAACAGCACCGGAAGCGGGCCAGGGTGAAGGCCAGCGCGGAGCTGACCTCCGTGATGCCGGCGATCAAACGGCCGCCCCTGACCATCCCCGGCATGGGCGGGACCGGGCCCGACGAGGATGAGGATGAGGAACCGGCCGGGGCCGCGGCAGGCAGCCCGGCCGCGGGGCCAGCGCGGGCCTCCGGGCCAGGCCAGCCTGCGGAGGATGTCGCGGCGGCGGCGGAAGCCCGGCCGGCCGCGGAAGCCCGGCCGGCGGCGAAAGCCGAGCCTGCCGGCAGAGCGCCTGCTGCCACGGGGGCCTCGCCTTCGGGCGAAGCCGCGGCCGCCAGTCAGACGCCGGGCACGGCGGGAGCCGCTGCCGCCGGCGACGGCCACGCCGCCGGGGACGGCCACGCCGCCGGGGACGGCCAGGCCACCGGGGCCGGCCACACCGCCGGGGAAGTCCCTGTGGCACCCGCACCCCGCTCCCCAGAGAGCACGCTGAGCATGCCCGCCGCGGTCCCGGCGGACGACGACGTAGCCGCCGCGAGAATCCAGGTGACCTCGGAGGGGACGCTGATCATGCCCCCGGTCCCGGGCCAGGGGCCGGGGCGCAGGCGCGGAGCCCGGCCGGCCGCAGGCCAGATACCGGAAGAACACACCTCTAGTCAAGAGCGGACCAGCCGCCGCTAGCTAGACTTACGGTCGGAAACTGTCGGCTTTGCCCCGCCGTATCCTTGCTTCCTGACCGAGCAGAGGTTCCCATATGCAAACGTTCTCGCGTGAGGTGGTGCTGGCCGGCGACGGCACAGGCCAGCCCGGCGAGGACGACGTGCTGGCCGCCCTGGCCCCCCGGTTCACGCTGGCGAGCGCCGGCCGGCCCCGCACCCTGCGCCGCACCTGGCTGGACACGTTCGACTGGCGGCTGCACCGGGCCGGGCTCACCCTGGAGTACGTGACCGGCCCGCGGCCCGCGGAGCTGGTCCTGGCCACTGCGGCCGGGGAGATGGTCAGGCAGCCCGCAGGCCGGCTGACCTGGCCGGCCCTGGTCCAGGATCTGCCGCCCGGCCCGGTCACCGCGGTGATCCGTCCCGTGGCCGGGATCCGGGCCCTGCTGGCTACCGCCCGGGGCGCCAGCGCGGTCCGGGACCTGCGGGTCCTGAACCCGGACACCAAGACGATCGCCTGGATCAGGGCGGACCAGACCACGGTGAACCACCCGGCGGCAGCCGAGCTGCCGGCCCGGCTCCGGGTGACCGCGGTCCGCGGCTACCAGACCCAGGCCGAGCGGGTCGGCGACCTGCTCGCCGCGGCGGCCGGGCTGGACGGGGTACCGCCCTGCCCGCTGGACGCCGCCCTCGCCGCCGCAGGCCAGCGCGCCGAGTCGTACAGCAACAAGATCAGTGTCCAGCTCACCGCCGCCATGCCCGCCCGGGCCGCCCTCCAGGCCGTCCTGCTGCAACTGCTGGACACCCTGGAGGCCAACGTCCCCGGCACCATCCGGGACATCGACACCGAGTTCCTGCACGATCTGCGTGTCTCGGTCCGGCGGACCCGGTCCGCGCTCAAGCTCGCCGGGGACGTGCTGCCCGCCAGCCTGCCAGCCCGGTTCCGCCCGGCGTTCAAGTGGCTGGGTGACCTGACCACCCCGACCCGGGATCTCGACGTCTACCTGCTGAGCTACGACGAGATGGCCGAGGCCCTGGTGTCCGCGGCACCGGCCGAGCTCGAGCCATTCCACACCTACCTGGGCCGCCGGCGGGTCATCGAGCAGCGCTCGCTGGCCCGTGGATTGCGGTCCGCGCGCTTCACGGCGCTGGCCTGCGAATGGCGTGGCGCGCTCACCGGGCTCACCGTGCCGCGGGGCGGCGAGCGTGCCGCGGACCTGGCCACCAGGCGGCTGCGCCGCGCCCACCGGCGGGTAATCCGCCAGGGCCGGGCGATCGGTGCGGGCTCCCCCGCGGAGCAACTCCATGACCTGCGCAAACGATGCAAGGAACTGCGCTACCTGCTGGAGATCTTCGCCTCGCTGTTCGGCCCGCAGGCCTACCAGCGCGCACTGAAAGACCTCAAGGGCTTGCAGGATTGCCTCGGCGAGTTCCAGGATCGCCAGGTGCAGCAGCAGGAGCTACGGGAGTTCGCAGGACAGATGATGGCCGACCAGACCGGGCCCGGCAACCCCGTGCCCGCCACCGCCCTGCTCGCCATGGGCGAACTGGCCGGGGAGATCGGCCGCGCCCAGCAGCGGGCCCGCGGCGAGTTCGCCGAGCGGTTCGGCGAATTCGCCAGCCCGGCCAGCGAGCGCAGGTTCCAGGACCTGATCGGGAGCGCCGCCCCGGCCGACGGTGCGGGCCGATGAAGATCCTGGCCACGTACAACATCAAGGGCGGCGTCGGGAAGACCGCCACCGCGGTCAACCTTAGTTACCTGGCCGCCCAGGACGGCCTGCGCGTGCTGCTCTGGGACCTCGACCCGCAGGCCGCGGCCAGCTACCTGTTCCGGATCAGGCCCCGGGTCAAGGGCGGCGGTAAGGCGCTGATCAAGGGCAGCCGGGAGATCGACGACTCGATCAAGGGCACCGACTTCGCCGATCTGGACCTGCTGCCCGCCGATTTCACCTACCGGAACCTGGACCTGGTCCTCGACACCACCAAGAAGCCGACCCGGCGGATCGCGCGGCTCCTCGCCCCGCTGAGCGACCAGTACGACGTGATCTTCCTCGACTGCCCGCCGGGGATCTCGCTGCTGTCGGAAAGCGTCCTGCAGGCCGCCGACAGCCTGCTGGTCCCGCTCATCCCGACGGTCCTGTCGCTGCGCACCCTGGATCAGCTGACCGACTTCATGAGCAGCTTCGACGGCCAGCGGCCCGAGGTGCTGGCGTTCTTCTCCATGATCGACCAGCGCAAGCGGCTGCACCGGGAGATCGCCGAGCGGCTGCCGACCGAGCGGGGCGACGTGGCCACGGCCACCATCCCCGCGCTGTCACAGATCGAGCGGATGTCCGTGGAACGTGCTCCCGTCCCCGCGTTCGCGCCGCACGGCCGGGCCGCCCAGTCTTACCAGGCCCTGTGGGCGGAGGTCCGGGCCCGCGTGCTCTGACCGCGGCCGCGCCGCCGGGTCACTGATCCGCGGCCGGATCACGGCCTGCCATCCGGGGATCGCGGGGCCGCCGCACGGGGGGTCGCGGGGCCGCCGCGCGGGTCAGGCGCGCCCCGCCCTGAGGATCACTGAGCGTTACTTTCGGGAAGTTTGTCGGCGAATGCAGGTCACGGCGCCCGCGCCCGGAGCATGCTATTAATTTGGAGCTGCGTCTGGACCTAAGGGGGGACACATGAGCCGCCGCCTCATCCGGCTGGAAATGCCCGTGTTCCCGGACCGGCGGATGTTCCGGGTGCACGACTCGACCGTGGATCCGGACGCGCCCGGCGGGCCGCTAGCCCCGGTAGGCACCCTGGTGAGCGTGAACCGGGAGCAACTGTGGGTGGGAAGCCTGCAGGAGCACATCGGCGTCCGGCTCACGCTCGAGGAGTGGGACACCGCCCCCCCGACGTTCGGTGACGCCTGGGAGGACGAGGCCAAGGGCACCGTGTACCTGCGGGGGCAGCTCAGCGTGGACATGGGTTCCGCGGGCCGCGCGGTCGAGGGCCTGACGCTGGCGGGCGGGGTCGGCGACTACGTCGTCCGCGTCTACGCCCGCAACCGGCGCGAGGTCATGCGGCTGTACGAGGAGATGTTCGACCGCGGGGTCAACCCGCTCAGCGACGAGTTCCAGCAGGCCAGGAAGAACCTCGAGGGACTGGAGCAGTACCTGCTGCAGTTCTGGCGCGAGAACTGACCGGCCCGGCGCGGCGCGGGCCCGCGCGTACGCCGCGCTGCGGGCTGGACTACTGGGCGGGTCCGCCCCGTGCCTGCTGATGTGCGGCCGGGCTGGCCGAGGTGCCGGCCCGCGTGCTGGGCGCCCGGCTGCCCGCCGCGCTCGCCGGCGCCGAGTCGCGGACGGCGGTGCCCGCAGGGGCCGCGCTCGCGGGCGCGGCACTCGCTGCGGCGGACGACTTCGCCTGCTGGGACTGGGCCTGCGGAGACTGGGCGGGGTGAGACTCGGCCGCGTGGGAGGGCGTGGTCATCACCGGCTGCGCGGGGGATGAGCTGGCCTTGCTGCCCGCGTGCCGGTCGGCCGCGGCCCGGAACGGGACCAGCGCGTACACCAGCACCGAGACCATCGCGACGACCACCAGGGTCATCAGCGAGGCGACCAGACGCAGCCGGCGCATGCGCAGGGCCGCGATCCGGCGGGACGCGCCGAAGCTGGCCAGCCTCGTGGCCAGCGCCGGGTCGGCGCTGGCGAGGCCGCGCTCAATCTCATCCAGGATGCGCTGCTCATCCATGGATAGCGCCATAAGGGCTACCTCCACCCCGCCGGGCCGGTGGGAACTTTCTCTTACTATCCCCCACCGCAAGATCGTTAGCCGCAGTTCCCGGTGCTGTCACGGCTTTTGCGAACTTGCCGGTCTCGGCCGGAGCGGGACCTGGGCCCAGGCTTCCCGCCCCGCGCAACGAGCAGCAATCGACCAGATGCTCGATCGGCGTTTGCCACTTTCGAACTAAAATTCTAGAGTGGCGCCCATGCGATGGAACGAGCTCCGGCTTCACCCGGACGCCCCGGCCGGTCCCGGCTCCCCCGGCACCGACCGCGGCCCGGAGCCCGACCCCGACCCGCAGGCCGACCCCGGCCCGCAGGCCGCCGGGCGGGCCGGGGCTCCCCCGCCGGCCGGGAAGCCAGCCGGCCGTGGCCGCGCCGGCGCTGTTCGAGCGGGGCGCGATCTCCAGGTCGTTCGACACCCCCGGCTTCCGGGGCATGACGTTCTTCGAGGTGCACGCCCGCAGCGCGATCAACCGGGTGCCCGACTCCTCCCGCGTCCCGTTCCGCTGGACTATTAATCCCTACCGTGGATGTAGCCACGCGTGTGTCTACTGCTTTGCCCGCAACACGCACACCTACCTGGACCTGGACGCCGGGCATGACTTCGACTCGAAGATCGTCGTCAAGGTCAACGCCCCGGCCCTGGTCCGCAAGGAGCTCAGCTCCCCCAGGTGGCAGGGCGAGCACATCGCCATGGGCACCAACGTGGACGTCTACCAGCGGGCGGAGGGCAAGTACCAGCTGATGCCGGGGATCCTGCAGGCCCTGCTGGATGCCCGCAACCCGTATTCGATCCTCACCAAGGGCACGCTCATCCTCCGCGACCTCGACCTGCTGCTCGCATCCGCCGAGGTCACCGACGTGGGGCTGAGCGTGTCGGTCGGCTGCGCGGACGAGGACCTGTGGCGCGCCGTGGAACCCGGCACGCCCAGCCCGCGGCGGCGGCTGGGCGTGTGCGGCACGCTCAGCGAGCACGGGCTCCGCTGCGGCGTGCTGATGGGACCGGTGGTGCCGTTCCTGTCCGACTCCCCCGCCCAGCTGGACTCCACCGTGCGGCAGATCGCCGAGGCAGGCGCCACCCACGTCAGCCCGATCGTGCTGCACCTGCGGCCCGGGGCCCGGGAATGGTTCCTGGCCTGGCTGGCCGAGCACCACCCCACCCTGGTCCCGCGCTACCGGGGGCTGTACGGCTCCCGGGCCTACGCGCCGAAGGACTACCAGCAGCGGATCGCCGGCCAGGTCCGCGAGCTCGCCGCGCGGTACCACGTGGGCCGGGGCAGCCCGCCCGCCAGCGAGCGCACCTGGCGCCGCGCCACCCCGCCCGCCCGCCGCCGGAGCCGGAGCCCGCCGGCGAGCAGCTCACCCTGCTCTGACCCGCCCGCGAGCCCGCTCCCGCCCGCCGGGGCCCGGGTCCCCGGGACCGCACGCGGAGCCCTCGCGCGAGCCGACTCTGACGTTGACGTCAAGGCTCGGTATGATGTCTGAGGTACGGGCGGGCTGAGCAGAAATACAGAGACTCCCGTCCGGCTCATCAGCTCACGGACGTCGGCTCACGCCCTCTTCAGCAAGGAGACTTAATGCCGGTGGCAGGTCCAGCGCAGGCCGCGCCCGCAGCCCCAGACGAGCGGGGTGTCCACTACAAGTGGATCGCGCTGTCGAACACCACGCTCGGAATCTTGATGGTGACGATCAACCAGTCGATCTTGCTGATCTCGCTGCCGGCCCTGTTCCGGGGCATCGACCTGAACCCGCTGGTTCCCTCGAACACCTCATACTTCCTCTGGGTGTTCATGGGATTCCTGCTGGTCACGGCGGTGCTGGTGGTCAGCTTCGGCCGGATCGGGGATATCTACGGCCGGGTCAAGATGTACAACCTGGGCTTCGCCGTATTCACGCTCTTCTCGATCCTGCTGTCGGTGACCTGGCTCACCGGGGTCCCCGGCGCGCTGTGGATCATCATCATGCGGGTCTTCCAGGGGGTCGGCGGCGCGTTCCTGTTCGCCAACTCGACCGCGATCCTGACCGACGCGTTCCCGCAGAACGAGCGGGGCAAGGCGATGGGGATCAACGGCATCGCCGCGGTGAGCGGCTCATTCCTCGGGCTGCTGCTCGGCGGCGTGCTCGCCCCGATCGAGTGGCACCTGGTGTTCCTGGTCTCCGTCCCGTTCGGCCTGTTCGGCACGGTCTGGGCCTACCTCATGCTGCGTGACAACGGGATCCGCATCCCAGCCAGGATCGACTGGCTGGGCAACGCCCTGTTCGCGATCGGCCTGATCTCCGTGCTGGTCGGCATCGTGTACTCGCTGCTGCCCTACGGCGGGCACCCCACCGGGTGGAGTAACCCCTACGTGCTGACCGCCATCTTCGGCGGGATCGCGGTGCTGATCCTGTTCGCCTGGGTGGAGACCAAGGTCGAGCAGCCCATGTTCCGGCTGAGCCTGTTCAGGATCCGCGCGTTCACCGCCGGGAACATCGCCGGCCTGCTCGGCGCCCTCGGCCGCGGCGGTATCCAGTTCATGCTGATCATCTGGCTGCAGGGCATCTGGCTGCCGCAGCACGGCTACAGCTTCAGCCAGACCCCGCTGTGGGCGGGCATCGCCATGGTCCCGCTGACGCTCGGCTTCCTCATCGTCGGGCCGCTGGCCGGCATCCTGTCGGACCGCTTCGGGGCCCGGCTGTTCGCGACGTCCGGCCTGATCGTCTCGGGTATCGCGTTCCTGCTGCTGGAACTGCTGCCGATCAACTTCAGCTACGTCTGGTTCGCGCTGCTGATCTTCCTGTTCGCGGTGGGCATGGGCCTGTTCTTCTCGCCCAACCAGGCCGCGGTCATGAACAGCCTGCCGCCCGACCAGCGCGGCGCCGGCGCCGGCATGGTCAACACGTTCCAGAACTCGGCCACCGTGCTGTCCATGGGCCTGTTCTTCACCATCGTCACGCTCGGACTGGCCGCCAACCTGCCCTCGCACCTGTACAAGGGCCTGGTCAACGCGGGTGTCTGCCCCATCGGCCGCGCACGTGGTCGCGAACGAGCCGCCGATCGGCAGCCTGTTCTCCGCGTTCCTCGGCTACAACCCGATCAAGGAGCTGCTCGGCCCGACCGGGGCCCTGCAGCACCTGACCCCCAGCCAGCAGGCTTACGTCACCGGCCGCACGTTCTTCCCCAAGCTGATCGAGCAGCCCTTCGCCAGCGGCCTGCACCTGGCGTTCACGTTCGCGGCCATCGTGACGGCCGTGGCCATCATCGCCTCCGCCCTGCGCGGCAAGCGTTACCTGCACGCCACCGAGCCGACCGCCGAGGAACTGGCTGACGGGGCCGCGGAGATCGGCGGGATCACGGGCTTTGTCGAGCCGCGCGTCTTCTGACGCGGACATCCCGGTCACCGGCAACGGGAACAGGAACGGGCAGCTGGCCCCGGCCGAGCAATCCGGGGCCGCCAGTGCGGACCGCGGTTCCGAATCGCCGGGAAGCAGCTGAGCGGGGTGGGCATGACGGCGCACCGTGGCGCCTCTACCGCACCCGCCGCCGGGTCACCGCGGCGGGGTGAGACCCTGCTCGGCATCGGCGCCGCCGCGGCCCGGGCCGGCGTGTCCGAGCGGGCGCTGCGCTACTACCAGCAGCTGGGCCTGCTCGTCCCGGCCTGCACCACGCCCGGCGGCCTGCGCCGGTACTCCGAGGAGGACCTGGCCCGGGTCGCCCGCATCCGGGAGCTGCAGGCCCTGCTCGGCTTCAACCTCGACGAGATCGCCGTGGTGCTGCGCAACGAGGACCGGCTGGCGGAGATCCGGCTCAGCTATCACGACGAGCGGACCAGCGACGAGGAACGCCGCAGGCTGGCCGGCGAGTGCCTGAGCCTGCAGGAGAGCCTGCGGGCCACGGTCGAGACCAAGCGCGCGGCGCTGGAAGGCTTCCTGGCCGACCTGGATGTCCGGATCCGCAAGTGCCGCGACCTGCTCGCCAGCGCCCCGGGACCGGAGCCTGGCCAGCAGGACGGGCAGCCGGGGCGCGGGCCCGGCTAGGGCGCCTGCTGGCGGGCCAGCAGCTGGCGCCAGCCTTCCGGGGTCAGCGCGTAATTACGCACGCTGTCGGCGACGAACCAGTGCCAGCTGGCGGGCCGGATCACGGTCGCCACCGCGGCCAGGGCCAGCGGGGTGGCGGCCCGCACGTCGCCGCGGAGCGGGGTCAGCTCCTCGGCACTGTCCCGGTACGCCCCGCGGTGGCGGGCCGCGGCCAGCAGTTCCGCGAGGACCGCCCCCCGCCGTCCGGCCTGCTGGGCCGCGCCGAGGACGGCGATCAGGAGCTGATGAGTGGCCACGCCCGCCCGGCCGGGCGGCTGGACCGGCGGCGTGCCCTCCGCCGCCAGTTCGAGCACGGTCACCTCCGTCCTGCAGAAATACCTGGGCCTGCCGTGGGGCAGCCTGGTCAACGCGGCGGGCCCGTGGCTGGCCGTGATGTTCGCGGCCGGGGCGCTGTGGCGGCGCCCCGCCGCGTTCGCGCTGGCGGCCTGCACCGGCGGCAGTATGCCGCGGCGGCCCGCTGGCTGCTCGCGGCGCTCCCGGCCGGGGTGGCCGCCGAGCTGCTGCTGGGGCTGATCTGCAGCCAGGCCTTCTGAGACCCGCCCGGTGGACACCTCACTGACCTGGCGGGTGATCTTCCCGGGTGCGCTGATCGCCGCCTCGGTGGCCGCGGCGGCCTGGACGGCGCTCACCTTTACCGGCCCGCAGCCCCAGCGCGACCTGGCCCAGGCCAGGCCGGCGCCCGGCCAGCGCCAGGCCCGGGCCATGCTGCCCGTCATCGACGCCTACCTGGACCGGGACGCGGGCCGGCTGGGCTTCGGCGGGGCCCTGAGCCCGCGGCTCAGGCCCCGGACGTTCTGTGACGCCACCATCGTCGAGATCGGCCGGGGGAATCGCTGTCGGCCGCCGGCGTCGCGCCGTTCACGCTGTCCTGGCGGGTGGGCATCGTGATGAACTGCGGCGAGTTCGCCCGCCGCGGCCACACCCTGCTCGAGGGATCGGCCGGCTATCCCAGCCTGGGCGAGGTCATCACGCTGGCCGGCCATGAGGCTCCCTACCGGGCCCGGTCGCTGGACGTCGGACCGTCCTCCTGGGATCCGTCCTGGGTGCATGCGCACTTCTCCCCCCGGGCCGCCGCCGTGATCCTCAGCGAGAAAGTCACCGCACCCGACCCGGCGGGCCAGGCCTGCCGGGCCTTCGGCCTGCCCCCGGCCACCCGCGCCGTCGAAGGCTGACCCCGCCGGCCGTTTCGTGATCACGGTCAATGGGGGGCGCTATGTGGCCATTCCTGACCGGGATCACGGGCTGGCCGCACGCCGCCTAGGCTTCGGGGCTATGCGGGCGGAAAGGATCGTGGAGGCGTTCGGGGGCTGAGTCGGCGAGGCTGCCGGAGGTCGCCGCCAGCCTTGATGACGCCGCTTTCGCCCGTCCCACCCGGTGTGATCCGTGGACGGTGGCGGAGCTGCTGTCCCACGTGGTGATGACCATGCGGCGGCTGCCCGGCATGCTCGCCGCGCCCGCCCCGTCCGGGGCCGCCCTGGTCTCCGCGGCGGGCTACTACCGGCCGGATCAGCGGTTCTCCGCCGCCACGAACGCCGACCGGATCGAGTCCGCCCGGCGCGGCGCGGCGGCCCGGGCCCGGGACGTCGCCGACGCGCGGCAGCAGGCCTGGGCGGCGCTGCGGGACGCGCCGCCGGGACGGGTGGTGCAGACCCGCCACGGGGACCTGATGCTGCTGCCGGAGTTCCTGCGGACCCGGGTCCTGGAACTCGCCGTGCACGGCCTGGACCTGGCCGCCGCGCTGGACCGCAAGCCGTGGATGACCGATCCCGCGGCCGAGGTCACCGAGGATCTTCTGCTGCCCTCCGCCGCCGCGGCCGGGCTGCGCGCCGGAACCGGCTGGGACCAGGTCACGCTGATCGCCGCGCTCACCGGCCGCCGCCCGGTGACACCCGCGCAAGCGCGGCTCATCCAGGCCTCCGGCGCCGCCTGCTCGCCCTGGGCTGACCTACGGCGAGGGGCGGAGATGGGAACGCTGCCCGTCGTGGTCGAGGATGCACAAGACCTCCGCCGGGCCGCCGCGGGCGCCGAACGCGTGCGGAATCATCGTGGAGAACTCCGCGGCCTGGCCGGCCTCGACCACGATGGTCCGCTCCCCCAGCATCAGGACGATGGTCCCGGACAGGACCGTGAACCAGTCCTTGCCGGGATGGACGCGCAGCTCCGCGGTCCCGCGCCCGGGCTCCGGCCGGGTGATCCGCATCTTGGCCACGGTGACGCCGTGCGGCCCGGGTTCCCGGCTCAGGATCCAGGTGGTCATCCCCCGCACCACATCGCGCTGCGGCCTGATCACCACGTCCTCGTCATCGGCCGACTCCACCAGCTGGTCCAGCGTGGTGCCCAGCGCCTGGGCGATGGGGACCAGCTGGTCCAGGGCGATCCGCCGATGGCCCGTCTCGATCCGGCTCAGGGTGGACGGGCTCAGGTAACAGCGGGCCGCCAGGTCATCCAGGGACCAGCCGCGGGCTGCGCGCAGGCCCCGGATCCGCTGGCGGACGAGGCCGTCGAGCTCGGCGTCTTGCGTCATAGGCAAGACTCTATGTCAATAACGCAAGGTGCCCGTACTGTTAGGGTCATGACCATCCACCACCATGATCATCACCAGGGCCACCATCATCCCGGCGCCGGAAACGGCGAGGAGGACATGGCCGAGCTCCTGGACCTCGAGGCCGAGGTGCTGCACGCCTACCTGTCCGGCGTGATCGACTGGGTCGGCGGGCTGGCGGCCGCCCAGCCCCGCCGGATCGCCGACCTGGGGGCCGGGACCGGGACCGGCACCTTCGCCCTGCTCCGGCACTTCGAGGCGGCAGGCGCCGTCGCCGTGGACGCGTCCGCGCCGATGCTGGACCGCCTCCGCGTCAAGGCCCGCGAGCTGGGCGTGGCCGACCGGATCCGGGCCGTCCAGGCCGACCTGGACGAGGGGTGGCCGGACATCGGGCGCGTCGACCTGGTCTGGGCATCCAACTCGCTGCACCACCTGGCCGACCCCGATCGCGTCCTGGTCCAGGTCCTCGAGGCGCTCCGGCCCGGCGGCCTGCTGGCCGTGGCCGAGATGGGCGCCTTCCCCCGCTTCCTGCCCGACGACCCCGGCCTGGGCCGCCCCGGGCTGGAGGAGCGCTGCGAGGCGGCCCGCGCCGGGAAACACGCCAGCGAGATGCCGCATCTGGGCGCCGACTGGGGACCTCACCTGACCGCGGCCGGCTTCACGATCGAGGCTGAGCGGAGCTTTGCCATCGACCTGGCGCCACCGCTGCCCGCCGCGGCCCGGCGCTTCGCCCAGGCGTCGCTGCGGCGCCTGCGGTCCGGCCTGGAGAGCCAGCTCAGCGCCGAGGACCTGGCCACGCTCGACGCGCTGACCGACGGCGACGGGCCGGCCAGCGTCCTGCGGCGCGGCGACCTCACCGTCCGCACCGCGCGGACCGTCTGGGTGGCCCGGCGGCCCTAGCCACGGCCAGGGTCAGTTTCCTAAGAGCCAGCCGTTGGCGCTGGCCAGGCGGACGGCCTCGGCGCGGGTGCGGGCGCCGGTCTTGCCGATCGCGGCCGACAGGTGGTTGCGCACCGTCCCCTCAGACAGGTGCAGCGCGGCGGCGATGTCCGCCACGGTGCCGCCGTCCCGCGCGGTGCGCAGCACGTCGGTCTCCCTCGGGGTGAGCGGGCTGTCGCCCGCGGCGAGCGTCTCCGCGGCCAGGCTGGGATCGACCACCCGGAGCCCGGAGGCGACCCGGCGGACCGCGTCGGCCAGCTGCCGGGCCGGGGTGTCCTTGACCACGAACCCGCTGGCGCCGGCGGCCATCGCGCGGCGCAGGTAGCCGGGCCGGCCGAACGTGGTCACGACCAGCACCCGGCACGACGGCAGCGCCTTGCGGAGCTCCTGGGTGGCGCTGATGCCGTCCAGGCCGGGCATCTCCACATCCAGCAGGGCCACGTCCGGCCGGGCGCGGCGGGCCTCGGGGACGATCTCATCGCCGCGGCCGACCTCGGCCACCACCTCCAGGTCAGGCTCCAGCGCGAGCAGCGCCGCCAGCGCGCCCCGGACGAGGGCCTGGTCGTCGGCGATCAGGAGGCGGATGGACGTGCTCACGTCGTGATCATGGCACGTGGACCCGCAGGGCGAAGCCGCCCGTGGCGGAGCGGCCCACGCTGACCGTGGCCCCGGCGCTGGCGGCCCGTTCCCGCAGCCCGGCCAGGCCGTGGCCGCTGGCTGGCCCGCACCCGCTGGCCAGGGCGCCCAGGTGGTCCGCTGGCCAGCCGTCGCGGGTGCCTGCCTGGTTCACCGTGCCGTCGGCCGGCGCGGGCGCCCCGCAGCCGTCATCGCCGATCTCGATCTGGCTGGCGGTGACCCTGACCCGGCAGCGCGTGGCGCCGCTGTGCCGCACCACGTTGGTGACACCTTCGCGCACCGCCCACCCGAACAGCTCCTGCCGCGGCCGGGGGATGCTGGAGATGCCCTGGTCGGGCAGGTCAGCCTCGATGCCCGCGGCGGCCAGCGCGGTCCGGGCACTGGCCAGCTCGCCGGCCAGGGTCACCTCGTGGTACCCGGCCGCGGCGGCCCGGACGTCGGCCAGCGCCTGCCGGGCGATCCGCTCCACGTCCGCGATCTCGGTCTCGGCGCGCTGCGGATCCAGGCTCGTGAGCCGCCCGGCCAGTTCCGCCTTGACCGCCACGACCGTCAGCGAGTGGCCGAGGATGTCGTGCAGGTCGCGGGCGAACCGGTTGCGCTGCTCGGCCAGGGCCAGCCGGGTGATCTCGTTCCGGGCCTCGACCAGCTGGGCGTTGCGCTGGATGACGTGGCTCACCCCCCACGCGGCCAGGGCGGACACGAAGATCTGGAAAGCCATGGTCCCGTCGACCGTCCAGCCCTGCGTCCACGGGACGATCAGCGAGACCGCGACGAACGCGCCCACCGCGGCCCAGCCCGCGCGGGTGGGCAGCAGGAACACCGCCATCACGCTCACGTAGATCAGCAGGCTGCCGGCGGACGGGCCGAGCGCCGCATAGGCCAGCCCCACCAGCACGCTCTCGGCGGCCAGCACGGCCACGCCGATCCGGCGGGACATCCGCCGGTTCCGGAAGTCCCGCAGGAACCGGGCCGCGGCGAACGCCACGATGAACAAGACCGCGAACGCGACCAGGTCGGCCAGGCCCAGGTACCGGCGGGCCAGGCTCGGGTCGGACCAGAGCTTCCCGATCGGCTGGGCCAGGTAGACCAGCCAGATGGCCGCGAACAGCCAGCCCGCCCGGCTCCACCGGTTGCGCGGGGCCATGAGCTCCGCCGGGCCGGGCGGCCCGCCGTCGGGGGCAGCGCCAGCCGGGGCCGGGCCAGCCGGGCCCGGGGCAGCCGGGCCCGGGGCAGCCGGGCCCGGGGCAGCCGGGCCCGGGGCGGCGCCGGCCGCGCTGGTACCGGCACCGGCCGGGGTGACGGGGCCGGGCCGGCCGCTCTGCTGGGCTGGTGCCCTGGTCATGGCAGGCCCGCCGGGCCGGGTCCATACGGCGGCGCTCGGTCTGCTCACCCGGGCCGGCCGGAACGGGGGGAACCGCATACCCCGAGTCTGCTTCATGATCGGGCCAGGGGCCACTCGCCCGGTCCTGCACCGGGGACAGCACCGGGGCCAGCGCCGGGCTCGGTGCCGGGTTCACCGGCGGCCCGGGGTCGGGCCATGCGTCCGCCATGCTCTGATCATGCCGCCCGGGCCGCGGGCCGCCGGCTGCCGCGCGTCATGGCCGGGCCATGACATCTGTCATGGCCCGGGGGCACCGGCCTGGTCAGGGCGTGACCGGCAGCCCCGCCCGGGCCCACGCCTGGAACCCGCCGGCCAGGTCGGTCGCCGCGGACAGCCCGAGGTCCTGCAGCGAGGCAGCAGCCAGGCTGGAGGTGTAGCCCGCCGAGCACATCACGATGACGCGCAGGTCGTACGACCCTGCCTCGGGCAGCCGGGCCTCCGATGCCGGGTCGAGCCGCCATTCCAGGACGTTGCGCTCGATCACGAGGGCACCCGGGACCTCTCCTTCGGCGTCCCGCTGGGCCTGCGGGCGGATGTCCACCAGCAGCGCCCCGTCCCGCATGGCCGCCCAGGCCTGGAGCGGCCCGAGCCGGTCCAGGCGGGCCCGGGCCTGCTCGAGCACCTCGCTGATCGGCCGGGCTCCCGGCGGTGCCGTGCGCATCACCAGCGCTCCCCGGCGGCCTCCACGGCGGCCAGCACCAGGCCGCGCCCGGTCAGCTCGTAGCGGCGCATCCCGGCCAGCGGCGGCGAGTACGCGTGAATGCTCACCGCGGGCGCGGCGGTCTCGTTCACGACCTCGTGCACGTGACGCGGCCCGAACGACCGCACCCGGCCCGCCGGGACGCGCGCCGCGACCGGTGCCGGGCGCCCCGCAGCGGGCTTCCATTCCCGCAGCTCGCCCTGGACCACGGTGAACGCGCCAGACGAGCCGCAATGATCATGGAATCCGGTGCGCTGCCCCGGCAGCCAGCTGAGCAGCCATACCTCGTGGTTCTCGCCGCGCTCCAGCCGCTGGTACCAGCGCTCACCCTCGGTGTAACGGACCAGGCCGGCCCACTCCCCTGCCGAAGCGGCCAGGCGCACGAGGTCAGCGAGCCGCGCGCGGTGCAGCCGCGGACGGACTTCAGTGTTCGCGAGAAGCATCCTAGTTATCCGATCGTTACGATAGGAATATAGTGGGCTCTGAGGGTAGCACGCCCTGTCCGCCAGGTCTCTAGGGACACGCCACGAGGGCAGTTACGCGCCCGACGCCCGCGTTTGCCCCCGGGCGCAAGGCCCTGCCAGACTTGGCGATGACGGCGCCGGGGGACGCCTGCAGGCGGCCTGGGGGCCTGCGCTTCGGGGTTCTCGGGTGGGCAGGCGGGCGGGCAGGCATCGCGTCTCGCGATATGACTTGACAGCCTCAGCGAACGCGATACATCGTGTATCGCGATACATGCCGGGCGGCCCGGGGGGCCGCATCCCACGGGAGGAACTGTGACCACTGAACCAGCCCGCACGGGGGCATCCAGCGCCGGTCACCGCTGGGCACATCGGATCGCGGGCCTGCCCAGCGGGCGGCGCACCAAGTGGGCCGTGCTGGCCTTCTGGGTCATCGTGATCGCGCTGACCGGGTCCCTGGCCGGGAAACTGATGGGTGTCGAGAAGAACGACGCCTCCGCCTACCTGCCGGCGTCCGCGGAGTCAACCCAGGCGCTCACGCTGCAGGACCACTTCACCTCGAAGAACCTGAACCCGGCGGTCGTGGTCTACGTGCGGCCCTCCGGGCTGACTCCCGCCGACCTGGCCAAGATCACCGCGGACGCGAAGAAGTTCGCCACGCTGAAGGACGCCGGGAAGGTCATCGGCCCGGTGCCGTCCCGGGACCACCAGGCGGCCGAGGTCCTCATCGAGGCCCATCTCGGCTTCAGCAGCGGGATCACCAACTTCGTCAACCGCGTGCACAGCATCGGGTCCTCGGGGGATCCCGGGCTGCACGTGTACGTGGCGGGCCCCGCCGCCAGCGCAGCCGACTCGGTCAAGATCTTCAAGGGCATCGATTCCACCCTCCTGTACGCCACCCTGGCGGTGGTCATCGTGCTGCTGCTGCTGACCTACCGCAGTCCCATCCTCTGGCTGCTGCCGATCATGTCCGCGGGCGTCTCGCTGATCGTGGCCGAGGCCGTGATCTACGAGCTCGTCGTGCACGAGGGCCTAGTCGTCAACGGGCAGACCGCGGGCATCCTGGTGGTCCTGGTCCTGGGTGCCTCGACGGACTACGCGCTGCTGCTGGTCGCCCGGTACCGCGAGGAACTGCGCAGGCATGAGGACCGGCACGAGGCCATGGCCGTGGCCATGCGGCGGGCCGGGCCCGCGATCTTCGCCAGCGGCCTGACCGTGATCGCGGGGATGCTCTGCCTGCTGGTGGCGGACTCGGCCGACATCTCCGGGCTGGGCCCGGTCGCCGCGATCGGCATCGCCGTGGGGCTGCTTTCGATGATCACCCTGCTGCCCGCGCTGCTGGTGATCACGGGGCGGTGGGTGTTCTGGCCGCTGCGGCCCCGCTACGGCTCGCATGACCCCACGTCACAGGGCCCGTGGGCGCGCATCGGCACCCGGATCGCACGCCACCCCCGCCGGGTCTGGATCGTCACCGCCGTGCTGCTGGCCGTCGTCTCGCTGGGCCTGATCGGGTTCCGTTTCGGCGCGCTCACCCAGGCCCAGTCCTACCGGGGCACGCCCAGCGCGGTCGCGGGCGAGAAGGTGCTGGCCCAGCACTTCCCGGCGGGCGCGGGAGAACCGGTCTACGTGATCGGCAACAGCCAGGAGGCGGCGCCGCTGCGCGCCGCGCTGGCCGGCACCCGGGGCATCGCCGCGGTCAGCCCGCCGCAGGTGAAGGACGGGCTGGTGCTGCTGCAGGGCACGCTGGCCGTGCCGCCGGACAGCCAGTCGGCGTACAGCGTGGTCAGCGCGGTCCGGTCCGCCGTGCACGCGATCCCGGGCGCGGACGCCAGGGTCGGCGGGGCCACCGCCATCAACGCCGACGTGCAGCACTATGCCATCCGGGACCGGAACGTCATCATCCCGCTGGTGCTGCTGGTCGTCCTGGTCATCCTGGCGCTGCTGCTGCGCGCGGTGGTCGCGCCGCTGATCCTGATCGCCACCGTCATCCTGTCCTTCGGCGCCGCGCTCGGCCTGTCCGCGCTCGCGTTCCAGCACGTCTTCGGGTTCGCCGGGGCGGACAACTCCATGCCGCTGTTCGCGTTCGTGTTCCTGGTCGCGCTCGGCATCGACTACAACATCTTCCTGATGACCCGGGTGCGGGAGGAGTCGCTCAAGTCCGGGACACGCCGGGGGATGCTGGCCGGGCTGGCCGCCACGGGCGGCGTGATCACCGCAGCCGGGCTGGTGCTGGCGGGCACGTTCGCCACGCTGGCCACGCTGCCCCTGGTCATCCTCACCGAGATCGGGTTCACGGTGGCCCTGGGCGTCCTGCTGGACACCCTGGTGGTGCGGTCGGTCCTGGTGACCGCGCTCACGCTGGACATCGGCCGGCACATGTGGTGGCCCAGCCGCCTCGCCCACCGGCGCGACGACGACGTCACGGACGAGCGGTCCGGGCAGCTGTCCCGCGCCCGGTGACCGCTCCGGCGCGGCGGGGCCGCGGGGCTCCCCGCGGGCGGGGCGGGTCCTGCTGGCACGTACAGTTAGCTGCCGTGGGATCAGGTTCAGGCCGTGCAGGCTTTCCGGAGCCGGATGGGCTCGTGGTCCGCACCGTCCCGGTTGCCGACCCCGGTGACCTGGTGGGCCAGCTCCCCGGTCCTGGGCCGCTGGCCTGGATCCGCCGCGGTGAGGGCCTCGTGGGCTGGGGTGAAGTGGCCCGGGTCACGGTGCCGGCCGGCCAGGACCGCTTCACCGCGGCCGACAAGTGGCTGCGGGCGCTGCTGGACGGCGCGCAGGTCGAGGACCATGTGGGCGCGCCTGGCTGCGGGCCGGTGGCCTTCGGCAGCTTCACCTTCGATCCCACCTCCGAAGGGTCCGTCCTCATCCTTGCCCCAGGTGATCCTGGGCCAGCGCGCCGGCCAGGCGTGGCTCACCTCGATCACCGGCCAGCCGCCCGCGCCGCCCGCGGTACCGGGACCGCCAGGCGGGCCGCGGCTGGCCCGGCCCCCGGTGACGCCGCTGGCCACCCCCGGCCTGATCCGCTGGCACGACGGCAGCCTGACCGCGCCGCAGTGGGAGCGGGCCGTCGCGACGGCGGTGGAGCGCATCAGGGCGGGCCGGCTGCAGAAAGTCGTGCTGGCCCGTGATCTGTACGCGTCGGCCGCGGGCCTGATCGATGAGCGGCTGCTGCTGGAGCGGCTGGCCGCCCGCTACCCGGACTGCTACACGTTCGCCTGCGGCGGGCTCATCGGGGCCACCCCGGAGCTGCTGATCAAGCGGCAGGACGGGCAGATCAGCTCGCTCGTGCTGGCCGGCACGGCACCCCGGGACGATGACCCGGACCGGGACGCGGCGCTCGGCGCCGCGCTGCTCGCCTCGGCCAAGGACACCGAGGAGCACGGGTACGCCGCGGCCGGGGTGCGCGAGGCCCTGGCCCCGCTGTGCGGCCAGCTGACCGTGGCCCCGCGGCCGGAGCTGCTCCGCCTGGCCAACGTGCAGCACCTCGCCACCGCGATCAGCGGGCGGCTGGCGGCGCGGGCCGACGGCACGATCCCGTCGGTGCTCGCGCTCGCCGACGCCCTGCACCCCACCGCCGCGGTGTGCGGCACCCCGGCCGAGACCGCGATGGAGCTGATCCGGGAACTGGAAGGCATGGACCGGGGCCGTTACGCCGGGCCGGTCGGCTGGGTGGACAGCGCGGGGAACGGCGAATGGTGCATCGCGCTGCGCTGCGCCGAGGTGGACGGGACCCGGGCCCGGCTGTTCGCGGGCGGGGGCATCGTGGCCGACTCCGACCCGGCCGCCGAGCTCGCCGAGGCCCAGGCCAAGTTCCGCCCCATGCAGTCCGCCCTGGAAGGCTGACAAGGTACCCCGGCCCTCGCCGAAGGCGGGCGGGCGTGGAGACGGACCCCGCACCCGCCGGAGGCGGGGGCGGCCGCAAAGCGAGAGCCGCCCGTAGGCGGCCCTCGCCAGCTAGCTCAGTGCAGGCGGACCCTCGGGTCGAGCACCGCGTAGAACGCGTCCACCACGATGTTCGCCAGCACCACGGCGGCCGAGGCGATGAGGACCACGCCGATGATCACCGGCGGTCCTGCTGGACGATGGCCTGGACCGCGGTAAACCCGAGGCCCGGCATGCGAACACGACCTCGGTGATGACCGCTCCGCCGAGCAGGATCCCGACGTCCAGGCCGAACTGGGTGACGATCGGGCGTCAGCGCGGCGCGCAGCGAGTGCCGGAAGATGACCCGGCGCTCGGACAGTCCCTTCGCCCGGGCGGTGCGGATGTAGTCGTCCCCCATCACGTCCAGCATCGACCCGCGGGTCAGCCGGGTGTAGGTAGCCGCTGACACCAGCGAGAGCGTGAGCCACGGCAGCACCAGCCCGCGGAACCACAACCACGGGCTCGTGGTCAACGGCGATGAAGCCGGACCGGGGAACGCGTGGATGCCGTGGATGGTGAACTGTAGTAGAAGACCAGCAGGAACAGCAGTCCCAGCACGAAGGTCGGCATCGAGTAGAAGAGCAGGGCCAGGCCGGTGAAGGTGCGGTCGGCGAACGAGCGGGCCTTCACCGCGGACAGCACGCCGGTCAGCACGCCCATGGTGACCACCCAGCACGAGGCGGCCCCGACGACCAGGGAGAGGGTGATCGGGAAGGCCGCAACGAGGACCGAGTTCACCGACTGGCCATGGTAGAAGGAGTAGCCCGAGGTTGCCGTGCAGCAGCAGCCAGAGGAAGTGCCAGTACTGCTCCCAGAGGGCTTGTCGAGCAGCAGGCGGCGCTTGTACCTCGGCGATGATGGCCGGCGTGGCCGTCTTCCCGGCCAGCGACCGGGCGACTGAATTCGCGCCCGGGCCGACGAAGAAGATCAGCGAAGACGACGACGGTGATCATCCAGAGACAATGAGGCCCTGGAGGATGCGGCGGATCAGGAAGCGGGTCACCGTGGCGCTCCCTAGACGAACAGCTGGTCGCCGCGCGGGTCGAAGGCGTCCCGCACGCCGTCACCGAAGATGTTGAACGCCAGGGTGGTGATCAGCAGCGCCATGCTGGGGAACACCAGGTACCACCAGGCCCCGTACTCGAACACCGTCTGCGAGTCGCGATCATCTGCCCCCCAGTCCGCGGTCGGCGGGGGGATGCCGACGCCGAGGAAGGAGAGCGACGCCTCGGCCACGATCGACACCGGGATGAGCAGGGTGATGTAGACGATGATCGGGGCGATCACGTTGGGCAGGATGTCGATGAACATGATCCGCCACGGCCCCGCCCCGAGCGAGCGGGCGGCCTCGACGTACTCCTTCTCCCGGATCGAGAGCACCTGGCCACGGATGATCCGGCCGACGGACGCCCAGCCGAGGAACCCGATGACGATGATCACGACGCCAGGCCCGGGCCGAGGACCGTGACCAGGGAGATGGCCGAGCAGCAGGAACGGGATGGCGAGCACCAGTCCATGAGCCGGGCCAGGAGCGTGTCGGTGACGCCGCCGAAGTAGCCCGGCGACCAGGCCGACGACCGCACCGACCGCGACCGCGATGACCGAGTCGCCACCACGCCGACGAAGAGCGAGATCCGCGCGCCGTAGGCGATCCGGACCAGGATGTCCCGGCCGAGGGTGTCGGTGCCGAGCAGGAAGTGCGCTGGACGGCCCGAGCGGCTGGCCATCGACGGTCAGCCCGATCGGCGCGTGGAACTGCTGGTACAGCGCCGTGGCCGGCGATCGCGGCGAAGAGCGGCGCGAAAATCGCCATCGAGGACGATGAGGCCGATGACGCCGCGGGAGATCATCGCCGCGCGGTCACGTGCCGCAGCCGCTGCCATGGCCGAGCCGCCACGGGCTGCGGCCTTCGATCTTCTTCGCTGCCGCGCCCTCGGCGAGCGGAGCTGCCGGCGCGCCCGATCCCGACGGCGGCCGCTGCAGCTTGCTGTAGGCTCGAAAGTCATCCTGTCACTTCCTGGTCCGCCTGGCTCAGGACGCTGCCGAGCAGCCCGGACTCGATTACGCGCTGTTCAGCGGCGATGGTGGGCCGGGCCTGCGAGAGGTCTTCCCCGTCGGCCACCGGGAAGTGGCACGCCGCCATGTGGTCTGTCGGTGTCGCCGAGCTGCGGCTCGAGCACGGGTATCTTGGTCCACGCAGGCCGGGGCCGCCTTGGGGCAGCGCGGGTGGAACCGGCAGCCGGACGGCGGGCTGATCGGCGACGGCACGTCCCCGGCCAGGATGATCCGCTCCCGCTGGCCGGACTTGTCCGGGTCTGGGATCGGCACAGCCGACAGCAGCGCGTCCGTATAGGGGTGCCGCGGGTGCGCCCACAGGTCCTCGACCGGCGCGAGCTCGGTCACCTGGCCCAGGTACATCACCGCGACCGTGTTGCTCACGTGCCGGACCACGGACAGGTCGTGTGCGATGAAGATGTAGGTCAGGCCCAGCTCGCTCTGCAGGTCGGCCAGCAGGTTGATGATCTGGGCCTGGATGGACACGTCGAGCGCCGACACCGGCTCGTCGCAGACGATCAGCTTGGGCCGGAAGGCGAGGGCCCGGGCCACCCCGATGCGCTGCCGCTGGCCGCCGGAGAACTCGGCCGGGAACCGGTTGAAGTGCTCCGGGTTGAGCCCGACCAGCTCCATGACCTCCTGGACCTGGCGCTTGCGCTCGCTGCCCGTGGCCGTCCTGTGGATCGCGAACGGGTCCCCGATGATCGAGCCGACCCGGCGCCGCGGGTTCAGCGAGCCGTACGGATCCTGGAAGATCATCTGCATTTCCCGCCGGAACGGCCGCATCTGCCTGCGCGTCAACGTGCTGATGTCCTGGCCGTCGAAGGTGATCCGGCCGGAGGTGAGGTCGTACAGCCGCACGACGCAGCGGGCCAGCGTCGACTTGCCGCAGCCGGTCTCGCCGACCAGGCCCAGGGTCTCGCCCCGGCGGACCTCGAGGCTCACGCCGTCCACGGCGTGCACGACCTCGCTGGTCCGCGCGCAGCAGGCTGCCGGACTGCACCGGGAAGTACTTGACCAGGTTTTCCACTCGCAGCAGCACGTCCCCGCCGGCCGCCGGGCCAGGCGGGGTAGCCGGTGTCTCCGCGTTCATCGCTCCGCCCTCACGACTGCAGCCTGCGCGGGCAGTGCCTCGCCCACGACCTTGTGCCGCAGCTCGGGCCCGCGCCGACGTGTCGTGCGGCAGCCAGCAAGCCGACAGGTGCGTCGAGTCGCTGCCCACCGCGGCCCAGCGGCGGCACCTCGCTGCGGCACCGGTCCATCACGTACGGGCATCGCGGGTGCGAACGGGCAGCCCGGCGGGCAGGTTGATCAGGCTGGGCGGCTGACCGGTGATGGACCGGAGCCGCTCCCGTTCACCGCCGTAGGCGGGCAGCGACTGCAGCAGCCCCTCGGTGTAGGGGTGGTGATGCGCGAAGAAGGTGGTCCGCAGGTCGGCCTGCTCCATGACCGCCCCGGCGTACATGACCACCACGTCGTCGGCCACGTCGGCGATGACGCCGAGGTCGTGGGTGATCATGATCACCGCGGTGCCGAACTCCTCCTGCAGGGTGCTTGATCACCTGTCAGCACCTGGGCCTGCACCGTGACATCGAGCGCGGTGGTCGGCTCGTCGGCGATCAGCAGCGTCGGGGTTGAGCGCCATCGCCATGGCGATCATGGCCCGCTGCCGCATGCCGCCGGAGAACTGGTGCGGGTAGTCGTCGACCCGGCGGTCCGGCTGCGGGATGCCGACCAGCCCGAGCAGCTCGACCGCCCGGGCCCGGGCCTGCGCCTTGGACATGGCTTGTCGTGCTGCCGGATCATCTCCACGATCTGCCAGCCCACCCGGTAGTACGGGTGCAGGCTGGACAGCGGGTCCTGGAAGATCATGCCGATCTCGGCGCCGCGGATCTTCCGCAGCTCGTCCCGGCCCATGGTGAGCAGGTCGCGGCCCTCGAACAGGGCCCGGCCGCTGACCCGGGCGCCGCGGGTGAGGCCCATGATCGTCTGGGTGGACACGCTCTTGCCGGAGCCCGACTCGCCCGACGATGCCGAGGGTCTGCCCGGCATCGACCCGAACGAGACCCCGCGGACCGCCTGCACGATGCCGTCGGCGGTCTGGAACGACACGTGCAGGTCCTCGACCTCGAGCAGGGCCACGCTACCTACCCTTCGCATGACTCGGGCCTGGCTCAGCCTGTTGGGCAGCCCATGACTCTGCAATGACTGTATCGCGGCCAGCCGCCCTGCGGTAGACACCGCCGGGCGGCTGGTGATCGACCGGCTTAGCCTCTGTACCGGACGAGTGCTCAGCTCCCGGGGAACTGAGCCAGACGTTGGTCGGGTCGAAGCTCTGGATCGCCGGCACGTAGACCGCGTTGTGCACGTAGCTGGCGTGGTAAGCGCCGGTTGCAGGTCGGTGATCGGGTAGATCGCCGCGTCCTTCATGACGCTCTCGTCGGCCTGGGCCCAGATCGTGGCCGCGCCGCTGGGACGTGCCGCGCTGGCGCCTGGTTGATGAGGCGCGTTCACCGCCGGGTTGTTGTAGAGGCCGTAGTTGCTGCCGACGTCGGCGGGTAGGACGGCGGCCGTCGAGAACAGCGGATTGAAGAACGACAACGCGGCGTCGCCGTACCAGTCCGGGCCCCACCCGACCATGGCGATGTCCCACGCTGCCGTGCTTGGCCGTGCTCGGGCCGTACATGTACTTCACGTAGAGGTCCGCGCGGCGGCACCGCGAGCGCTTGATCTTGATGCCGACGGGCGCCAGGTCCGCCTGCATGGTCTGGAACATCTTCGGCTCGGTCGTCTGGCCGGGCGGTAGAGCAACGGTCAGCGTCAGCCCGTTGGGGTAGCCGGCCGCGGCCAGCATCTGCTTGGCCTTCGCCGGGTCGTAGGGGTACGGGTCGTAGCCGGCTGGGCACGTCCTGCGCACCGTTGATGCCGGGCGGCAGGACGTGGGTCAGCGGCGGGCTGACGTGCGGGCCGCCGAGGTCCTGGGTCAGGTGCGCCCGGTTGATCGCGTAGCTGATCGCCTGGCGGACCGCGACCTTGCTCAGCGCGCCGTTGTTGTTCGGCGAGACCGTGTTGAAGACGAGGTACGGGTTGTTGCGTAGCTCGGAGCCGAGGTTGAAGTTGTGGCTCACCCGTGCTGCATCTGGCTGATCAGGCCCGGGAGCGATGCCGACCGGCGGGAACGGCGTTGAACTCCATGCCGGCCGGCGCGGTGTTGGTCTGCAGCATGCTGCTGGAGCCGCGGTCGCGGTGCCGGTCTCCGGTGACGTTGATCTCGTTCGACGTAGGCCTTGCGGATCGGGTCAGTCGACTGGCCTTCCAGGCCGGGTTGCGGGCGAACGTGATCGACTTCGTCGGCATGTACGACGCTGATCTGGTAGGGGCCGTCGGCGATCATGTGCTGCGCGACGCGGTGCTGGCCGGCAGGTAGTTCAGGCTCTCGACGGGCGCCGGATGCGAACGAGTCGCAGCGTCAGCAGTCGGGAAGTAGCGTCGCCGGCTGGGTCAGGTTGATAGGTGACCGTCTGCTCCGGCTGGCCTTCACGCCCGGAGATCTGGTGGCGTTCGATGTAGTCGTTGATGGCCGCAGCGAGGTTGGGCGAGACCTTGGCGAAGCCGGTGCAGAACTGGGCTGTAACCCGGCGATGACGCGCCTCGTAGTCGGGCAGGCCGCCGAACGGCTGGGTCGGGTTGCAGGCCCGCTTGATGCCGAGCATCACGTCGGCGCCGGTGACCTGGCGGGGCGGGCTGGTGTTCCACATCGCGCCGGTCCGGATCGTGACCGTGTACGTCTTGCCGCCGTTGCTCACCACGGGCAGCCGGTGGCGAGGTCCGGCGCGACCGTCGGTCGATCTTGCCCGGGATGGCCGGGTAGGCGTACAGCCCGCGATCCAAAGCCGCTGGCCCAGGTAGCCGATGCGTGTAGTAGCTGACGTTGTAGTCCATGTAGTCGACGTCGCCGTCGCCGAGCATGTTGAGCGTGCCGCCCTTGGTGGGCGTCCCGGACCGGGGTTCAGTCCCTGCAGCCATAGGCCGTATGCTGCTGCTGCCGCGACGACGAGCCGTCCGCCGCTGCTGCCGCCACAGGCGGCTAGCCACGAGCGCGAGGGCGGCCAGCGCCTACGGCGGCCGCATAGCCCCGCGTGCGTTTCGCGCATCGACACATTCCTCCTTCTTAGTGTTCTGCCCGCGAAGTTCGTCCGCGGAGCAAGGACCGTGGGCCGATCCGTCCCACGGTCGGCGGTACGCCAAGAGCGGCGCCCGACCCGGATCATGCTAGGACTGGGTGGCCGCAGTGGTGAACAGGCACGATGCTGCCGCCCCGAATCGTGACCCGACGGTAATCTGACCCTTATCAGACCGCTACCGGGGCCCTCCCGATGCGGCAAACCGGGGCGTGAAGGTATAGACTTAACGCCCTTCCCATTACCCGGGTCTCCCCCGTCATCCGGCACAACCGGCGCTCTGCGCCGAGTGCGGCGAAAAGGATCACCGCGGGCGCCCGCGTTATCGGGATATCTTCCTCGGCGCCGTCGCGGCCTCCCTGACCGCCCGCGGCGGTGCCGGCGGGCTACCGCAGCGCGCTGACCGCCGCCGCGGCCGCCTCCGCCAGCCGCCGCCGCAGCGCGGTCCCGGCGGCCCGGTCCGCGGGCACCTCGACGATGCGGATCCCGTCGCCTTTCAGCGCGGCGGGCAGGTCCCCCGCCTGCCGCACGACCGCGTGCCCGATCCGGGCCGCGGCGGCCAGGCCGGCCAGGCTCGCCCCGTGCGGCGTGCCGAACACCCGCTCGAAGGGGGCGGGCACGGCGGCCTGCTCCAGGGCGGAGAAGATGCCGCCGCCGTCGTTGCTGGCGACCACCAGGACCAGGTCCGGGCGGGCTGTCCTCCGGGCCCGCGAACAGCCCGGGCGAGTCATGCAGGAACGCGAGATCACCCAGCAGGGCGGCGGCGGGGCCGCCGCCGGACGCCTGGTGGGCGAGCGCGGCCCCGCTGGCCGAGGAGATCAGCCCGTCGATGCCGCTGGCCCCCCGGCTGGCCAGTACCCGCAGGCCGTCCCGGGGGGCCAGGTGCCGGTCCAGGTCGCGGATCGGCAGGCTGGACGCGGCCCACAGCAGCGCCCCGCCGGGCAGCGCCGCGGCCAGGTCGCGCGCCAGCCGCGGCTCGGTCAGCTCACCGGGGGCGTCCAGGACCGCGTCCACCGCCCGGCGGGCGGCCGCGTCCGCCTCCTGCCAGTCCCCCAGCCAGCCGGAAGGGAGCCCGGCGGGCGCGCCGGCCAGCCGGACGGCGGCGGCCACGTCGGTGGCGGTGCGCGCCGGGTCCGCCCAGCGGCCGGGGCCCTGGGCGAGGACCACCTGGCGCGCGCCATCGGCCGCGCTCTGCCGCAAGAAGGCGGTCTGGCCGCGGGACAGCCCCGGCCGGCCCGCGCAGATGACCAGGTCAGGGCGGTGCGCGGCGAGGAAGCCCGGATGCCCGAGCAGGTACTGGTAGGCGCCGAGCGCGTGCGGGCCGAGCCGCGCCCCGGACGAGGGCTCGGCCAGCACCGGCCAGCCCGCCGCGGCGGCCAGCCGGAGCAGCCCGGCCGGGTCGGCGGCGCCGTCCCCGGCGACGATGACCCCGCGCTCGGCCCACGGCAGGTCCAGCGTCCCCGGCTGGCCAGGCCCGGACCACCGGATCCACGGCGCCCCGTCGGGCCGCCCGTCCAGCGGCTCGGGCCAGCCGTCGCCGCCGGCACCGGCCGCGGCGGCGGCGTCGGGCAGCCCGGGGACCAGCGGGTCCCGCAACGGCAGGTTCAGGTGCACCGGCCCGGCGAAGCCGCCGTCCGCCCCGGCCGCGGCCGCCCAGGCCCGGCTGGCCAGCGACCGCCAGTACGCGTTCATCCCGGGGCGGGCTTCCGGCACCCCCGCCTCAGCGAACCAGCGGACCGCCCCGCCGTAGAGTTTCAGCTGGTCAATGGTCTGGTTGGCGCCGGTGCCGCGCAGCTCGGGCGGCCGGTCGGCGGTCAGCACCAGCAGGGGGACGCCGGACTCGTCCGCCTCGATCACCGCCGGGTGGAAGTTGGCTGCCGCCGTGCCTGAGGTGCAGACCAGCGCGGCCGGCCGCCGCTGGCCTTGGCCAGGCCCAGGGCCAGGAACGCCGCGGACCGCTCGTCGATGCGGACGTGCAGCCGGAGCGCTGATCCCGGTGCGCTGGCCCGGTCCCACAAGGCGATGGCCAGCGGCGCGCTGCGTGATCCCGGGGCCAGCACCGCCTCGCGCAGGCCGCAGCGGACCAGCTCGTTGACCAGGGTGGCGGCGAAGGCAGTCGAGGGATTCACGGCGTGTGCACCGGCCCGGTCAGGCCGTCCCGGCCGGGGCGGCCGCGCCGAGGAACTGCGCGGCAGCTGCCACCCGGGCGCGCCACGGTGCGGGATCTGATGACCAGCGATCAAGCCGTTGCGGAGAAACAGGAGGCCGGCGAACCGGCAGGTAGCCATCCTGCTCAGCCAGCGGATCGGCGGTGACGTCGCCGGTCAGCAGGCTCATCGTAGCCAGACCGCACGCGTACGGCAGGCCGGGCAGCGCCGCCGCGAGGGCCACCCCCGCGGCCAGGCCCACCGAGGTCTCCACCGCGCTGGACACCACGACGGGCAGCCCGCACGCCTCCGCGACCCGCAGCGCGGCCGCGACCCCGCCCAGCGGCTGGGCCTTGAGCATCACGATGTCCGCCGCGCCCGCGGCCCGCACGCGCCAGCGGGTCCTCGGCCTTGCGGATCGACTCGTCCGCGGCGACCGGGACGTCTGACCGGCGGCGCAGCGCGGCGAGCTCCTCCAGGGTGGCGCAGGGCTGCTCGGCGTACTCCAGCCCGAAGCGGCCCAGCTCCCCCAGCATCCGGGCGGCGGTGTCCACGTCCCAGGCGCCGTTGGCGTCGACCCGGATCCGGCCGCCGGGGCCCGAGCGCGTCGCGGACCGCCTCGACCCGGGCGATGTCGTCGCGGCCGGCCTGGCCGCGCTCGGCGACCTTGACCTTCGCGGTCCGGCAGCCGGAGCCGGACACGATGCGGTGCGCCTGCTCCGGGCCGACCGCGGGCACGGTCACGTTGACCGGCACCCGGTCGCGGACCGGCGCCGGCCAGCCGTCCCAGGCCGCCTCCAGCGCGCAGGCCAGCCAGCGGGCGCACTCCCGCGGCCCGTACTCAGCGAACGGGGAGAACTCGGCCCACCCGGCAGGGCCCTCGATCAGCGCACCCTCGCGGACCGTGATGCCGCGGAAGCGGGTGCGCATCGGGATCGCGAACGCGCGCAGCCCCGGCAGCGCGGCGGCTACCCGGTCACGCAGTCCCGGGACAGCGTCCGCCACGAAGCACCCTCCCGGTTCGTCCCTGATCTGCCCGGATAACCTTACGACG
>CAVRFX010000013.1:0-545557 GCA_963720645.1 uncultured Actinomycetes bacterium
AGGGCACCTCATTCAAGGCCGCCACGATCGTGTCCGCATCCAGTTCAGCCAGGTCCCCCTGGCCGAACAGGGCGCGGCTGGCCGCGATGGCCTTCGCGGTCTCCTCCGCGCCGTGCACCAGGGTGGTCATTTCCTCGGCGAGGGCCCGCTGCCCGGCGCGGGCCGGGGCATGTCCCGGGTCTGGAGCTCCAGGGCCTCGATCTCCGCACGGGACCGGAAGCTGAACACCCGGAGCAGGCCGGGCACCTCCTCATCGGCCCGGTTCAGCCAGAACTGGTAGAACGCGTACGGGCTCATCAGGTCGGCGCTGATCCAGACGGCCCCGCCCTCGGTCTTGCCGTACTTGGTGCCGTCCGGCTTGGTGATCAGCGGGGTGGACAGGGCGTGCGCGGTCGCGCCCTCGACCCGGCGGATCAGGTCCACGCCGGAGACCAGGTTCCCCCACTGGTCGCTGCCGCCCAGCTGCAGCGTGGTGTCTTCCCGGCGGTACAGCTCGAGGAAGTCGTTGGCCTGCAGGATCTGGTAGCTGAACTCGGTGTAGCTGATCCCGCCGGCCTCCAGCCGGGCCTTGACCGACTCCCGGCCCAGCATCTGGCTGACCGGGAAGTGCTTGCCGATGTCGCGGAGGAATTCCAGCGCGGACAGCGGCTCGGTCCAGTCCAGGTTGCTGACGACCAGCGCGGCGTTGGGCGCCGTGGAGAAGTCCAGGAACCGGGACACCTCGCCGCGGATCCGGTCCACCCACTGCGCAACGACCTCGCGGGGGTTGAGCACCCGCTCGGCCGACTTGCCGCTCGGGTCCCCGATCAGCCCGGTGGCCCCGCCGACCAGCGCGACCGGCCGGTGCCCGGCCAGCTGGAACCGGCGCATGGTGAGCAGCAGGACGAGGTTGCCGATGTGCAGGCCGGGCGCGGTCGGGTCGAAACCGCCGTACAGGGTGACCGGGCCAGCATCGAGGACCTTGCGGAGTTCCTCAAGATCAGTGGACTGCGCGATCAGCCCGCGCCAGCTGAGTTCGTCGATGATGTCGGTCACCGGCCCATGGTGCCACCTTCCGCGGCCAGGGGTGAAACTGGTTTCGGCCTGGTCCGCGGGACATGCGGCCGGTACGCCGAGACGGTGGGATCGCCGGTCAGCCAGAACCGCCAGGGCCGGTCGGCGGCGCTGCTCACCCCGACCCGCGGCCCCCGGCTGACCCGGGGAGCGCAGGCCGGGCGGGGGTGGCCCGGCCGGGTCCGGCCCGGGCGGCGGCCCGGCCGGACCCGCAGCGGCGAGGCCGGGTCGCACATGTCCGCGCCGTTCTGGGCCCGGTCGATGCCGAGGGCCACGCACAGCCGGGCGGGCCCGCGGGCCAGGTCCCGGTCGGGCACCCGGCCCCCCGGGCGGCCAGCCAGCCGCCGCGTGGCGGCGAGGGAGGCCCCCTCGACGCATCCGGCCGGCCCGCAGCAGCACCGCGGAGGACGTGCCCGCCGGCAGGCAGACCACGTTGACGCAGAAGTGCATGCCGTAGGTGAAGTACACGTAGGCGTGCCCGGGCGGCCCGAACATCACCCCGTTGCTGGCCGTGCGGCCCCGGTAGGAGTGGGAGGCCGGGTCCGCGCTCCCCTCGTACGCCTCGACCTCGGTGAGCTGCACGGCGACCAGGCCCTCGGCGGTCTCGTGCTCCAGCACGCAGCCCAGCAGGCGGGGGGCGACCCGCAGCGACGGGCCCGCGAAGAACTCGCGGGCCAGCAGCCCGGTCAGCGGGCTGCCCATGCGGCGTGCTCGTCAACCACCGTGCGCAGCGCCGCCAGCTGCTCCGCCACCCGCTGCGGTGCGGTCCCGCCGGGCGCCCGGCGGGCGGCCAGCGCGCCCTGGACCGACAGCACCTCCCGGATGTCCGGGGTGAGGTGCTCCGAGATCTTGGCCAGGTCCTCGTCGCTCACGTCGGGCAGGTCGCAGTCGTGGACCTGGCACCACACCACCAGGTGCCCGACGACCTCGTGCGCGTCGCGGAACGGGACCCCCCGCCGGACCAGCAGCTCCGCCAGGTCGGTGGCCAGCGCGAACCCGGTGCTGGCCCCGCTGGCCAGCCGCGGCGCATGGATCCGCAGCGTGCTGACCAGCCCGGCCAGCGCGGGCAGCACCACGAGTAGCGTGTCCACCGCGTCGAAGACCGGCTCCTTGTCCTCCTGCAGGTCACGGTTGTACGTGAGGGGCAGCCCCTTCAGCGTGGTGAGCAGGCCGGTCAGGCCGCCGATCAGCCGGCCCGCCTTGCCCCGGGCCAGCTCGGCGACGTCGGGGTTCTTCTTCTGCGGCATGATCGACGAGCCGGTCGCGTAGGCGTCGTCGATCTCCACCCAGCCGAACTCGGACGTGGACCACAGGACGATCTCCTCGCCGAGCCGGGACAGGTGCACGCCGAGCAGCGCCGCGTCGAAGCAGAACTCGGCGGCGAAGTCCCGGTCGCTCACCGCGTCCATGGAGTTCTCCGCGGCCCGGTCGAAGCCCAGCTCGGCCGCGACCGCCTCGGGGTCCAGCGGGAGCGACGAGCGCCAGCGCGCCCGCGCCCAGCGGGCACACCGCGGCCCGCTTGTCCCAGTCCCGCAGCCGGCTCACGTCCCGGGCGAAACCCTGGGCGTGGGCGAGCAGCTGATGGGCGAACACGACCGGCTGGGCGTGCTGCAGGTGCGTCATCCCGGGGCCGGCGTGCCGGTGTGCTCCCCGGCCTGGGCCAGCAGGGCCGTCTCCAGCTCGGCCAGCCGCGAAACCACCCGCCGGACGTGATCGCGCAGGTACATGCGCAGGTCGGTGGCGACCTGATCGTTCCGGCTCCGGCCGGCCCGCAGCTTGCCGCCGAGCGAGCCGACCCGTTCGAGCAGGCCCCGTTCGAGTGCGGTGTGCACGTCCTCGTCCGCGACCGTCGGCCGGAACCGGCCCTCCCCGCACGCCTGGTCGAGGTCATCCAGCGCGGCCAGCAGCCGGCGGGCCTCGTCGTCGTCCAGCAGCCCGGCCCGGTGCAGGACCCGGGTGTGGGCCCGCGAGGCGAGCAGGTCGTACGGGGCCAGCCGCCAGTCGAACTGGACGCTGACCGACAGCCGGGCCAGCGCCTCGGCGGGGCTGGACCCGAACCGCCCTCCCCACAGCCTCGTCGGTGCGCGTTCCGCTGGTGCCTGCTCCTGCGGCGTCTGCTCGTCGGCGGCCACCACGGTCCTTTCCTGCGTGCGGGCCACGGCCCGGTTTTCGTTATCTGCCGTCTTGATACCTCAGCCCGGATGCTACGGGAGGAAGAGCAGCGACCTCAGCCGGAGCGGGGCAGCCCGGCCGGATCGGCTAATTCCGCCGCTCCGCGACGCGCAGCAGGGCCCCGGCCACCTCGCCGCCGCCGTCCGGCTCGCGGGCGATGACCAGCACCGTGTCGTCACCGGCCACGGTGCCGAGGATCGAGGGCCAGGCCGCGTGGTCAACCGCCGAGGCGAGGAACTGGGCCGCGCCGGCCGGGGTCCGCAGCACGACCAGGTTCGCGCTGGCCTCCGCGCTGAGCAGGAATTCGGAGGCCACGCGGGCCAGCCGCCCGGACAGGTCCCGGTCCGCGCCGGAACTGCCCGCGGCCCGGCCGGAGGCCGCCCGGCCGGCCGCGGCGCCCCGCCGGGGCCGCCGGGCGGGGCGGACAGGCTCCCGGGCAGGCCGCCGGGCCGTGAGCCCGGGCCGCCCGGCTCCTCCGGCAGCGCGTACACCAGCGCCCCGTCCGGCGCGCGCAGCCGCACCGCGCCGAGCTCGTCCAGGTCGCGGGACAGGGTGGCCTGGGTGACGGTCACCCCGCGCTCGGCGAGCAGATGAGACAGCTCGTCCTGGGACCGGACCGCGGTCCGGGTCAGGATGCCGGCGATCTGGGCCTGCCGCGCGGTCTTCGTGACCGGGCTCACGGGCGCCATCAGGACCGCTCCAGCAGCCAGGCCAGCAGCGCTTTCTGGGCGTGCAGCCGGTTCTCCGCCTCGTCCCAGACCACGGGCGCCGGGGGCGCGATCCGCACCCGCATCCCCGCGGTGGCCCCGCCCAGCAGATGGGAGTGCGCCATGTGGGGCATGTCAGGCCTCCTGCCCGGCCGGGACCGGCCCGCCTGGACTGCAGAGCGCATCCAGGATGGCGGGCCAGGCGGCGAGGAACGCGTCCGCCTGGTCCTCGCCGAGGATCAGCGGGGGCGCGAGCCGGATCGCGTCCGGCTGGACGGCGTTGACCAGGAAGCCGGCGTCCCGCGCGGCCGCCTCCACCTGGGCCGCGACAGGCTGGGCCAGTACCGCGGCGAGCCACAGGCCACGGCCGCGCACCCCGGCCTGCAGCGGGTGGCTCACCGCGGCCAGGCCGTCCGCGAGCCGGCGGCCCACCGTGACCGCGTGCTGCAGCAGCCCCCCGGACTCGATCGTGTCCAGCACGGCCAGGGCCGCGGCGCACGCCACCGGGTTGCCGCCGAACGTGCTTCCGTGGTCGCCCTTGCGCAGCGCGGTTCCCGCGTCGCCCAGCCCGATGCAGGCCCCGATCGGCAGCCCGCCGCCCAGGCCCTTGGCCAGCGTGAGCACGTCCGGCGCGACGCCGTCCGCCTGGCAGGCGAACCAGGCGCCGGTGCGGCCGATGCCGCTCTGGATCTCGTCCGCGACCAGCAGCGCGCCGGAGGCGTCGCAGGCGTCCCGGGCCGCCTGCAGGTAGCCGGGGGGCGGCGGGACCACGCCACCCTCGCCGAGGGCCGGCTCCAGGAACACGGCGGCGGTGTCGCTGGTGACCGCGGCCCGCAGCGCGGCCGCGTCGCCATAGGGCACGAACCGCACGGTGATGCCGAACGGCGCGAACGGCTCCCGGATGGAGCTCTTGCCGGTCAGCGCGAGCGCGCCCATGGTCCGCCCGTGGAACCCGTTCTCGGCGGCCACGAACACGGGCCGGGCCGGCCCCTGGTAGCGGCGGACCAGCTTGATGGCGGCCTCGTTGGCCTCGGTGCCCGAGTTGGCGAAAAACACCCGGCCGCCGCCCGTGCCGCCCGGGGAGGTGCCGAGCAGGCTGAGCAGCCGCTCCGCGAGCGCGACCTCCCCCTCGTGGACGAACAGGTTGGAGGTGTGGGCCAGCGTCGCGGCCTGCCGGCTCACCGCCTCGACGATCGCGGGGTGGGCGTGCCCGAGCGAGCTGACCGCGATCCCCGCGAACATGTCGGTGTACTCGCGGCCGTCGGCGTCCCAGACCCGGCATCCTTCGCCGCGGGCCAGCGCCAGCGGCGGCAGCCCGTAGTTGGGCATGAGCGCCGCCTCGTACCGCGCCTGCAGCCGCTGCGTCGCGATCATGCCTGCCCTCCGCCGGTGCTGGTTCCATCCGGGACGACCATGGTGCCGATGCCGGAATCGGTGAAGATCTCCAGCAATACCGAATGCGGCAGGCGCCCGTCCAGCACATGCGCCTGCGGCACCCCGCCGCGCACCGCCCGCAGGCAGGCCTCCATCTTCGGGATCATGCCCGCGCTCAGGCCGGGCAGCAGATCCTCCAGCTCGGCCGCGTTGAGCAGGCTGATCACGTCGGCGGCGGAGTGCTGCCCCGCGCCCCGCCAGTTCGCGTACAGGCCCTCCACGTCGGTGAGCACGACGAGCTTGGCCGCTTCCAGCGCGACGGCCAGCGCGGCGGCCGCGGTGTCCGCGTTGACGTTGTAGATCTCGCCGTCCTCGCCGCGGGCCACGCTCGAGACCACCGGGACCCGGCCGTCGCGCAGCAGGGCGAGGACAGCGCCCGGGTCCACCGTGTCGATCTCGCCGACCAGGCCGAGGTCCACCGGCTCCCCGTCCACCATGGCGCCGCGGCGGCTCGCGGTGAACAGGTTGGCGTCCTCCCCCGACATGCCGATCGGCGAACGGCCCGTTCCGGTTGATGAGCCCGACCAGGTCCCGGTTCACCTGGCCGGTGAGCACCATCCGGACCACGTCCATGGCCTCCGGCGAGGTGACCCGCAGGCCGGCCTTGAACGTGCTCGGCACGCCGAGGCGGTCCAGGTGGGCGGAGATCTGCGGGCCGCCGCCGTGCACCACGACCGGGCGGATGCCGGCGTGCCGCAGGAACACGACGTCCTGCGCGAACGCGGTGCGCAGGCCGTCGTCGGTCATCGCGTGGCCGCCGTACTTGATGACGACGGTCTGGCCGTGGAACCGGCTGAGCCAGGGCAGGGCCTCGATGAGCGTCTTGGCCTTGGCCAGCGCCGCCGCGGCCGGGTCCGCGTTCGGGCCCTTCGGGGTTCACGGTGGCGGTCATGTCGAGTACGCCGAGTTCTCGTGCACGTACGCGGCGGTCAGGTCGGTCGTGCTGATCGTGGCCGCATGCGGGCCCGGCGGACAGGTCGACGGTGATCGTCACGTTCTTCGCGTGCAGGTCCACCTTGGAGCGGTCGTCGCCGGCGCAGCCGTTGCGGCAGACCCAGACGCCGTTGATCGCGACGCTGAGGCGCTCCGGCTCGAAGGCCGCGTCCGTGGTGCCCACCGCGGAGAGCACCCGGCCCCAGTTCGGGTCCTCCCCCGCGATCGCGCACTTGAGCAGGTTCGAGCGGGCCACCGCCCGGCCGGCCGTGACCGCGTCCGCCTCGCTGGCCGCGCCGACCACCTCGACGGCGATCAGCTTGCTGGCCCCCTCGGCGTCCGCCTGGAGCTGGCGGGCCAGGTCGGCGCAGACCTCGGTCAGCACCGCGGCGAACTCGGCCACGCCGGGGGAGGTTCCCGCGGCGCCGCTGGCCAGCAGCAGCACGGTGTCGTTGGTGGACATGCAGCCGTCGGTGTCCAGCCGGTCGAAGGTGACCCGGGTCGCCTCGCGCAGCGCCTGGTCCAGCTCGGCCGGGCTCAGGTCGGCGTCGGTGGTGAGCACGCAGAGCATGGTGGCCAGGGCCGGGGCGAGCATGCCCGCGCCCTTGGCCATCCCCCCGACGGTGTAGCCGCGGGCCCGGTGGAACGCGATCTTGCTGACCGTGTCGGTGGTCCTGATCGCGTCGGCCGCGGTGGTGCCGCCGCTGCGCGAGGCGTCGCGCCAGGGCGGCATCGAGCCCGCCCAGCAGCAGGTCCATGGGCAGCCGCTCCCCGATCAGGCCGGTGGAGCACACCGCGATCTCGCCCGCGGACCCCTCGGCCCGGCCCGGCTGCTCGCGGTCGAGCGCCCGGCGCGAGGTTGCTCGGCGGTGGCGTGGGTGTCCTGGAAGCCGAGCGGCCCGGTGCAGGCGTTGGCGCCGCCGGAGTTGAGCGCGACGGCCCGGACCCGGCCGCCCGCCACGACCTGCTGGGTCCAGAGCACCGGGGCGGCCTTGACCCGGTTGCGGGTGAACACGGCCGCGGCGGCCCGCGAGGGGCCGTCGTTGATCACCACGGCGACGTCACGCTCACCCGACGTCTTGAGGCCGGCGCGACGCCGGCCGCGCGGAAACCCAGTGGCGCGGTGACGCTCATGACCTCGTTCCCGGGTGCGGCGGCGGCAGGGTTCATGGTGCGACTCCGTTGGCGGTAGGCCGGCCGCTTCTGGCAGGCCGAGCATGAGATTGGCGATCTGGATCGCTTGGCCGGCCGCCCCCTTGACCAGGTTGTCCAGGGCCGACACGACCACGGCCCGCCCCGCGTGGGGGTCGGCCACCGCCTGCAGGTGCACCGCGTTGGACCCGACGGTCGAGGCGGTGCTGGGCCAGTGGCCTTCGGGCAGCACGTGGATGAACGGCTCCCCCGCGTACGCGCTGGCGAGCGCCTGGCGCGGCGCGCCCGGGTCGGCCGTGCCGCGCGGGGCCGCCGTTCCCGGCGCGGCGGCCGGGGCCAGGCGCGCGGTGCAGGTGGCCAGGATGCCGCGCGGCATGGGGGCCAGCAGCGGGGTGAAGGAGACGACGGGGGTCACGCCGGCGGCCTCCGCGAACGCCTGCTCGATCTCCGGGGTGTGCCGGTGAACACCGCCCACCTGGTACCCGCGACACGGAGCCCATCACCTCGGTGGCCAGCAGGGGTGCGCCGGGGTGCGGCCCGCCCCCGAGGTACCGGAGGCGGCGACGACCACGATGTCGGCGGGCTCGGCCACCCCGCTGGCCAGCAGCGGGGTGAGGGCCAGGATGATCGCGGTGGCGTAGCAGCCCGGGGCCGCGACCCGCC
Organism: uncultured Actinomycetes bacterium; assembly: GCA_963720645.1. Taxonomy (GTDB): domain Bacteria; phylum Actinomycetota; class Actinomycetes; order Streptosporangiales; family Streptosporangiaceae; genus RYN-230. Next base: position 8,115 of record CAVRFX010000013.1, read on the forward strand.
GGGCGGCGGCGATCTCGCCGCGGGCGCCCGGGAGCTCGGGCAGCCCGTAGACCCAGCGGCCGGCGTGCGCGGTCCGGTAGAAGGCGGTCCAGTTCCCGGGGTCGGAGAGCCGGAAGCTGGCGCTCAGGTCGATGACCGGGACGTCCGCGGGCAGGAGGGCGGCCAGCCGGGCGGACTCTTCGTGATGCAGGGCGAGGAACACCAGGTCGGCCGCGGCGAGCCGGTCCGGGTCGGTGTCCTCGAAGGTCCGGTCGGCGAGCCCGGCCAGGTGAGGATGCAGGGCGGTGACCGCCGCCCCGGCGTTGGTGCCCGCGGTGACCGGCCCGAGTTCGAGATCGGGATGCCCGGCGATCAGGCGGAGCAGTTCACCGCCGGCGTAGCCGCTGGCCCCAGCGACCGCCACGCGGACACCCATGTGTCCTCCCGGGCTCTGGCCGGGCAGGCAGCCTGCCACCGCGTCACGCGGTTCGGCGTCGCGGCGGAGTGGGCGCACCCGGCGGGCATCCAGAGGCTCGGGGTTCCGGCCCCTCTCGCAAAAGTATGCGCGATCATGACTACTTATGCAACACGGACGCGGGCTACGGCGATGCCACGTCCGGCGCAGGGAGGGCGGGGTGACCGGAGGCGGAAACGGCGGCGATCGGGCGCGACGACACGGGGAGCCGGCGTCGTACGCGGCCGCCGATCACGGCATGATGAGGGGCGCGAAAGGAGACCCCATGCGCCGTTCCCCTCTGCGGTCCGCTGGCCTGGCGTATTCCGCCTGGCTGGCCCTGGCCGTGCTCACCGGGTGCGCGCTGACGGGGTGCGGTACCGGCAGTCCTGCCCAGTCCGCGGCGGCGACGTCCACCGCGCAATCGCCGGCCCCCGCGGCCACCGGGCACACGTGCGGTTCGGGCAGGACAGCGGCAGGCGTCCCCGTCGTGATCGAGATCGGCCGTGGCCCGGTCGGCTGTCCCGCCGCCATGAAGATCGAACGCGCCTACGCGGCCGCCCTGGCCTCGGGACACGCCCCGGGGAACGGCGGAGGCGGGCCGGTCTCGGTCAGGGGCTGGGTCTGCAAGGGCTTCGACACCCCGGAGATCCTGCGCAGCGGGAACACGTCGCAGTGCTCGAAGGGCCCCTCGCAGATCCTCGCCGTCCTGGCCATGCCCTCAGGCTCGGCGTCTCCCTCAGAGTGACCAGGACCGGTCAGCCGGGATCTCCGGCGCGGCACGGCTGACGGACCGCGGCGGGGCGCCCCGCCGGGACAGCAGCCCTGATAAGCGGGACAGCCTGCCCGGATCGGCCACTGTCCCCACGGTTTCCGTGTCCGTCACCATCACCACGTGGTTCCGGCCCGCGTTCTTGGCCCCGTAGAGAGCCCGGTCCGCCGCGGCGAGCAGGTCCGTGAGCTGGCTGCCGGTGGTCCGTTCCCAGGTCTGGCCGAGCGCCGCCACGCCCATGGACACCGTGATCCGGACGGGCACCGCGGCCGGGTCGTCGCTGATTCTGATCGGCGTGTCCGCGATGTGCAGGCGCACCCGCTCAGCGATGTGGCGCGCATCGGCCGCGCTGGTCTGCGGCAGCAGCACCGCGAACTCCTCGCCGCCGAACCGGCCGGCCAGATCGTAGTCGCGCAGGAAGATCCGGAAAACGTGCGCGATGGCCCGGAGCGCCTTATCGCCCGCCAGGTGACCATGCAGGTCATTAACCGTCTTGAAGTGATCGATGTCGATCAGGATGAGGGCCAGGGGGCTGCGTGTGCGCACCGCCCGGGCTACCTCGGAGGCCGGCTTCACGTTCCCAGGTCCCCGCGTTGAGCAGTCCGGTCTTGGAGTCCATGCGGGAGGCATTCAGCAGCTGGGCATGCCGCAGTGAGCGCTGCAGCAGGGTCACGAACGGCAGCGCGAAGACGATGGTGACCAGGCTGGTCGCGACGCCGAGCGTGACGAGGACGGCTACCGACAATTCGGCGACATCGTTCTGGACGCGCTCCCGGTCGAAGATCATGTCCCGGACCCGCAAGCAGGGATCAGAGGACTTGATCGCAGGCACCACCAGGGCCAGGTTGGCCGCCCACTGGAGTACTCCGGCGGCAGCGACCGCGAGCAGCCATGCGGCCACCTGGGCGTGGGAGAAGCGACCCGGATCGAAGAGCACCCCGGACCCGAGCACGAGAGGGCCGACCGCATGGAAACCCACCGAGGCGAGCCCGTAGGAAAGGCCGACGGCGGCGGCCGTGAACACGCGCCGGTGCGCAGGAAACCGCCTAATCCGCCACTGGGCCAGGCCGATCCGGATAAGCGGTGCGACCAGGGCGAAGACGGGCGGCAGCAGAATAACGATCGGGAGTTCCCAGACCGCGTAGACGTCCTTGATGACTCCCGCGTTCTCGCCGGCGCGCTTAGTGAGCTCCACCGTGGTCGCGATGCACAGCATGAGCATGGCGAAGACGACCAGGTCCCGCGGGTGGACGTGCGCCATGCTCGCGGTCAGGCCGAGGGCGGCCATGTACACCGCCGTCGTCACCACGATGAAGGCCGCCAGCCCATGGGGGAGGGCCCACATCGGCCAGGCTCGGAAGGCTCGCGCGGCAATGTGCATACGTTTGCAGATGCCGACGCGCATCCAAGCCTCCCTCGCTTGCGTAGCACTTCATACGGCGGGCGCTAAGAACGTTGCCCCGTATTGTCACAGGGTGGGCGCGCCCGCTGTCAAGACCCCACTACGCACCGATACCTCCCTGGGCCTCGTAGGGGATTTTCGTTACTAATCGTTATCAGCTGATCCCATTAAGCCTCTGGCACTCCAAGAGCCACTCGGGCGCCGCCGTGGGATCTGACGTGAGACCGTAATGCACGTTATGTACCTCTCCGTCACCACGGAGTTAGAGTTTGCGATCCCTACTCATTCACGCCGGGGTAAAGCGCCAGGAAGGAGCACCGCCATGACCGGCACCACCGGCTGGGGCTGAACCCACCACCACCCCCGCACCCTGCCCAGGAAGGAGCACCGCCATGACCGGCACCACCGGCTGGGGCTGAACCCACCACCACCCCCGCACCCTGCCCAGGAAGGAGCACCGCCATGACCGGCACCACCGGCTGGGGCTGAACCCCACCACCACCCCCGCACCCTGCCCAGGAAGGAGCACCGCCATGACCGGCACCACCGGCTGGGGCTGAACCCACCACGGAAGATGACTCGGCGGCATCCGCTCAACTTGACCGCGCAGGAGGTTGGGCGGTGCGCCGGTCAGTTTGCGTGTGACCGCGGCCGTAGCGAACTTGGCTGCATCACGCGCTGACCGTGCTTACCAGGCTGGGCACCACCCGCCCGGTGAGGGCCCGGACCGTACTTTGCCCGGGGACTGATTCCACCCTGGGCCGCACGCCTGAACTGGAGGCGGCGACGATCGACTTAACCGTTTCTCAGCACGTCATAGGTGCCGGACAATTCGGTAAATCAAGGCGACTGGCCAAATGCGTCCCGCGGAAGCCGCCTAACCGCATCGACTCAGGCACGTGGCAGGATTAGTCCGCTCAGGATCGAGTCCGGGACATATCTGACACAAAGCAGCGGATCAGATGGACTGCTGCTCTCGGATGGCCACATCTCCCACGGTCTCCGTGTCGGTGAACATCCACACGTGGTTCCGCCCGGCGTTCTTGGCCTGGTACAGGGCCCGGTCGGCACCCGCGAGCAAGTCAGTCAGCTGACTGCCTGTGGTCCTTTCCCAACTCGAACCTAGCGCCGCCACCCCGATCGACACAGTAACATTGAGTGACTCGGCCCCCGGTTCATCACTGACTCTGATTGGCGTCTCAGCAATGTGAACGCGCACACGCTCAGCAATCTGCCGTGCATCGGCCGCACTAGTCTGCGGCAACAGCAGCGCGAACTCCTCGCCCCCGAACCGGCCCGCGAGGTCGTAGTCACGGAGGAAAATCTTGAAAGTGCGCGCAATAACCCGAAGTGCCTTATCTCCAACCAGGTGCCCATGCAGGTCATTAACCAGCTTAAAGCGATCAACGTCGATCAGGACCAGCGCCAGGGGGGTACGAGTACGTACAGCACGCGCAACCTCGGAGGCTGCCTCACGTTCCCAGGTTCCCGCGTTGAGCAGGCCCGTCTTGGAGTCAACCCGGGATGCGGCCATCAGTTGGGCGTGCCTCACCGAGCGCTGCAGCAGCGTGACAAACGGGAGAGCGAAAATAATCGCGAGAGGGCTGACCGCTATGGCGAGGGTGACGAGAACCGCGACGCACAACTCGGCCACGTCATTATGGATAGTCTCTCGGGCCAGCAGCAGGTCGCGTACCCGGACCCCCGGGTCGGAACCCTTGATGGCCGGCACCAGAAGCGTGGTGTTAACCAGCCACTGCATCAGGGCGGCGGCGGCTATGGCCAGGACCCATGCGGTCGGATGGTCCAGCGGGCTGGGCACCGACTCGAACCCGGTATGAGAGAGCGCGTGGAACAGCGCCCCGCTGGCGGCATAGGACAGCCCGATGATCGCCGCGGTGAAGACGCGGCGGTGCAGCGGGATACGCCGGACCCGCCACTGGGTGAGGCCAAGCCGGATGACCGGCACCACCATCGCGTAGCCCAGGGGCAGCAGGATGGCGGCAGGAAGTTCCCACACGCCGTAGATGTCGCTGATCAGCCCGGCGTTCTCACCAGAGCGTTTGGTCAGCTCGACGGTGGCGGCGCCGCACAGGAGCAGGGCCCCGAATATCACGATCTGACGCGGGGACAGGGTGTAGAACTGGCCGACTACCGAGAGCACCGCCAGGTAGGCCACGACCATGGCGACGATGTAGCCCGTCAGCCAGCGCGGCAGCTCCCAGAGTGGCCAGGCACGGGCAGCTGCGAGTGGTGCGTGCATTCGTTTGCACACTCCAGGCAGCATAGACGCCTCCATGACAAGCAGGTGGTCGTGTTCATTGCACGGGGTAAGAGCGTTGCCCCGTATTGTCACAGGCTCAGTATGCCCTCTGTCAACCCTCCATTACGCATCGGGGTCAGGTTCTCGTGCCTGAGTCGTCATTCAATGACTCTACGTTACATGCTGAGTCAAGTCTGACACCATCAGCCCTCAAAGCGGTACTTTTCGCCAGATGTTGCGCTTCCACACCTACGGCCTGACCATGCAAAGCGCAGGAAGGAGATCCCGATGACCCACGGATGGGGCTGAGCCGCACACCCGCCTAACCACCGCCACCGCAGGAAGGAGCACCCGATGACCCACGGATGGGGCTGAGCCCACACTCCCCGCACCCCCGCTACCGCAGGAAGGAGCACCCGATGACCCACGGATGGGGCTGACCCGCACACCCGCCACCACATCTGCCTGGCCTGGATCGCGACTAGATCGCGCAGGAGTCGCGCAACTCGCCAGTCAGCCCGCCCGCGGGCGCGTCAACGCGACCACGATGGCTGCCACGGCGCCGATGGCGCCGCCGATGGCGATGACCAGGCCGGACGCGAACCGTTCCGCGGCCGCCCCGGCCAGGATCATGGCCGTACCTTGTCCCAGGCTCATTCCACCCTGGACGATTCCGAACGCCTGGCTTCGCTGGGACGGGGGTGTGGCCTGCACGAATGTGGCGTTGGCGGCGACCTGATAGCAGTCGAAGATCCCGCTGACCGTGAGGATGGCCAGAGCGGCCGGCAAGGCGGGACGAAAGGCAAAGAGGACCAGCACGCCGGGCGCCAGCGGGGCTATGCGGGTCATCCACCGCACCCGTCGCTCCGGGCTCACCAGGCGGCTGAACCCCACAGCCCCGAGGGAAGCGCCCAGCGCGGCCGCAGCCAGGATCAGGCCCGCCGCCAGGTCCCCGCCGCCGAGTGACCGGGCCAGCGGCGCTACCACGCCCTCAGGGATGTCGTAGAACGCCACGAGCCAGCCGAGCAGCATGGGCGTGCGCAGCGCCGGGTTACCGAATACCAGCCGGATCCCCGCGCGGAGATCCGACAGCGCCAGGCGGCGAACCCGCGGCGTGGCGCTGGCGGTGGGCCTGACCCGCACCAGAGCCCGGGTGATCAGGGCCGAGACGAGGAAGGTGGCCGCGTCCACCAGCAGTGACGTCCGGACGCCGAAAAATTCAACGATCGCGCCACCCGCGGCGAACCCGATGACCTGGGCGAACTGGAGGGTGGTGAGCGTGACTGCGGTGCCGAGCACGTAGAGGTCCCCGATGAGGATGTCGGGGTACAGCGCGGCGCGCGCCGCGTTGAACGGCGCGCCGATCATGGTTACCGCGCCGAAGATGCAGATCATCAGGAACACCGGCATCCCCGGAATGGCCATGAGGGCCACGAGCACCGCGCGGCTGAGGTCACTGGCGATCATCACCTGCCTGCGCGGCAGCCGGTCGGCCAGGCCCGACAGGGTCAGGCCACCCACGAAAGCCGGCACGATGCTGACGGCAAAGGTGATGGCGGCCAGCAGCGCCGAGCCGGTGCGCTGGAAGACCAGCAGGGTGAGCGCGACCCTGGCCAGCTGATCCCCGATGACGGACAGCACCTGGGCCGTCCACAGCGCCCGGAACTCCGAGACCTCGAAGACCTGGCGGAAGGTCGATGGGCTCTGCGGCGCAGCGACCCTGCCGGGCGGGGTCTGGTCGTTCAACGGGATCCGGGGTTCCCCGCTTGTGATCTGCTCCTCCTCCAGGCCAGCCCGCCCCCGCCGCTGCGCTGCGGCCGTCCGTCAGTTGGCGCAGGGCCGCCCCGGCATCAGGCTACGATGCGTGGTTGCCTGCGAACCTCTAGTAGGTACGTTACCGACATACGAAACCGCATCGCTGCCCTGGCCGGAAACGGATGACCTCAGGAGGGACCGCGGAGCGTGGCGCCCAGCCGCCGGGCGGCCTCCTCGACGGCGGCGTACCGGGCCGCAGTGGTCTCCTCCACGGTCAGCGTCCGGTCCGGCGCGCGGAAGCGCAGCGTGTAGGCCAGGGACTTGCGTCCCGGGCAGGCCTGCTCGCCCGTGTAGACGTCGAAGAGGTGGATCTCCTCCAGCAGCCCGCGGTACTCGCTCTGCCCGACGCCCCCGGCCAGGGCGGCTTCCACCTCGGCCGCAGGCACGTTCTCCGGCACCAGCAGCGCGACGTCCTGGGTAGCCACCGGATACGCCGAGATCGCAGGCCCCTCGACCGGGCCGAGCGCCGCCGCGGCGGTCTCGATCACCGACAGGTCCAGCTCCATCGCGGACGTCCTGGGCGGCAGCCCGAACGCGGTGATGACCCGCGGATGCAGCTCGCCCGCGTGCCCGGCCAGCCATTCCTGGCCTTCCTCGGCCTGGACGAACAGCGCGGCACAGCGGCCCGGGTGCCACGGGGCCGTCTGGTCGGCCCGGATCTGGAACGGCACCCGGTGGTCCCGCAGTACCTGGCGGGCCGCCTCGATGGCGTCCTGCCAGCCCGCAGGCCTGCCCTTGCCCCACCAGCCGTCCAGGTCGCGCTCACCGGTGACCACCGCGGCGATATGCAGTGGCTGTTCGGGCAGCGCGGCTTCCAGGGTGGCCACTTCCTGCACCGTGGGACCGCGGTCGGTGCGCAGGATCGGGGCGACGCGCGGGCCGTTGCGGTGCTGCAGGAAGACGCGGCCCGTCTCGAACAGCCCCACGTCGGTGAACCCGCGGCCGATGTTGCGGACCAGGACCCGCAGCAGGCCCGGCAGCACCATGGTGCGCATCAGCGGCTCGTCGTCATTGAGCGGGTTGGCGATTACCGCGGCGCGGCGCCGCGGGTCGTCCCCGGGCAGCTGCAGCCGGTCGAAGTCGGCGGCGGAGCTGAACGGCTGGCTGAGCACCTCGACATACCCGGACCAGGCCAGTGACCGTCCAGTGGTGCGGCGGAGCCGCTGCCGCTCGGTGAGCCCGCGGCCGGCCGCGGCGCGCGGCGTGCGCACCGGGACGTTCTCGTAGCCTTCCAGCCGGATGACCTCTTCGGCCAGATCCCATGGGTACCGCAGGTCCGCCCGCCAGGACGGGGGCAGGACCGCGAGCATCTGCTTGCTCCGGTCATGCTTGCCGTGGTCAGGGCGCTGGTAGCGGTTCGTCCCGTTCCCCCCGGCGCCGCGGCCCGGGGCTGTCCCGCCGGCCGCGTCGGGCTCCTGCGGCCGGCTGGCCGGCTCGGCCACCTCGCAGCCCACGTCGTGGAGCCGGCGCAGGATGGCGTCGCGGCCGTACACCGTGCCTGCCACCTTGTCCGGGTAGTCCACCGGCATGGTGATCGTGACCTGCGGCACCTCTACCTGGGCGTGGGTGCAGCCGGGCACGGACGTGGCGCCGCCCAGTTCGGCCAGCAGCGCCGCCGCCCTGGCGGTGACCGCCAGCGGCAGCTCGCGGTCAACGCCCCGCTCGAAGCGGTAGGACGCCTCGCTGAACAGCCGGTGCCGGCGGCTTTCCCGGGCGATCGACCGCGCGTCGAAATGCGCGGCCTCGATCACCAGGTTGACCGAGCTGCCGGAGATCTCGGTGGACAGGCCGCCCATGGTGCCGGCCATCGAGATGGCCCCGGTGGAGTCCGCGATCACGACATCGTCGGGGTCGAGGTCCCGCAGCACGTGGTCGAGGGTTTCCAGCTTCTCGCCCGGCTGCGCCCGGCGGACCGCGAGGGGCCCGCTGAGCCGGTCGGCGTCGAACGCGTGCAGCGGCTGGCCCAGCTCGAGCATGAGGTAGTTGGTGATATCCACGGCCAGCGACACGCTGCGCAGGCCGGACCGGGCCAGCCGGACGCGCATCCGCAGCGGCGTCGGCGCGCCCGGGCTGAGGCCGCGCACCTCGCGGAGCACGAAGCGGTCGCACGCGGTGGGGTCCTCGATGCTGGCCGGGTGCACCTGGTCAGACACCGCGGCCACATCGGCAGGCAGGTCGGCGTAGGCCGGGTCGGTGAACCGGACCCCGTAGGACGTGGCCAGTTCCCGGGACACGCCGCGGACCGACAGCGCGTAGCCCCGGTCCGGGGTGACCGCGATGTCGAGCACGTGGTCGGCGAGCCCGCCGTACTCGGCGAAGTCCGCGCCCAGCGGCGCGTCCGGCGGCAGCACCAGGATGCCGGAGTGGTCGTCGCCGAGACCGAGCTCGGCGGCGGAGCAGATCATCCCCTCCGAGATGTGCCCGTAGGTCTTCCGGGCGCCGATCTCGAAGCCGCCGGGCAGCCGGGCCCCGGGCACGGCCAGCGGCACCCGGTCCCCGGCCGAGAAGTTGACCGCCCCGCAGATGACCCCGCGTGGCTCGCCGCCCCCGGTGCTGACCTGGCAGTACCTGACCGGCTTCTTGAAGCCGGTCAGTTCCTCGATCGCGGTCACCTCCGCGACCACGACCCCGTCGATGTCCTGCCCGACCTGCTCGACCGACTCGACTTCCAGGCCCGCCGCGGTGAGGCGGCGCGCCACGTCCTGCGGATCGGCGCCCGGCTCCAGCGCCGGCCACCTCGAGGGCCCAGTTCAGTGAGACGCGCATCAGGCCTCCACCCCGAATGCCCGGCTGAACCGGACGTCCCCCTCGAGGGTGTCCCTGATGTCGGTCACCCCGTGCCGGACCATCAGGGCCCGCTCGATGCCGAGGCCGAACGCGAAGCCGCTGTAGCGGTCCGGGTCGATGCCGCAGGCAATCAGCACCCGCGGGTTGACCATGCCGCAGCCGGCCAGCTCGATCCAGCCCTGGGACCGGCAGACCCGGCAGGCCGCGCCGCCGGGCCTGGTCGAGGCGCCCCGGCAGACATGGCATTCCATGGACACGTCCGCGGACGGCTCGGTGAACGGGAAGTAGTCCGGGCGCAGCCTGGTGCGCAGGCCCTCGCCGAACATGGCGTCCACGAAGGCCTGAACCGCACCGCGCAGGTCGGCCATGGTCAGGCCCTCGTCCACGGCCAGGCACTCGATCTGGTGGAAGACCGGGCTGTGGGTGGCGTCCTGGGCCTCGTTGCGGTAACACCGGCCGGGGCTGACCACGTACAGCGGGAGCGGCCGGGTGAGCATCGCGCGGATCTGGACCGGCGACGTGTGGGTGCGCAGCACCATCCCGGACCGGCCGCCGTCCGGCCCGGCCACGAACAGCGTGTCCTGCATCTCCCGGGCCGGATGGTCGGGCAGGAAGTTGAGCGCGTCGAAGTTGTACCACTCGTCTTCGATCTCGGGGCCCTCGGCGATCTCATAGCCCATGGACACGAAGACGTCGGCGAGCCGGTCACTGATCGTGGTGACCGGGTGCCTGGCCCCCTGGGGCTGGTGATCCCAGGGCAGCGTGACGTCAACGGCCTCCTCGATCAGGACGCGCTGGTCGCGTTCTTCCTCCAGCGCCTGCTGGCGGCGCGCGAGCGCCTCGCTCGACCTCGCGCATCGCGCCGCCGATCCGCTTACCGGCCTCGGCGCGCGCCCCGGGGGGAAGCGCGCCGATCTCGGCGTTGGCCAGGCGCATCGGCGACCGGTCCCCGGCGTGGGCCAGCCGCGCGGCCTTGAGCTCATCCAGTGTTCCCGCGGCGGCGACGGCGGCCAGCGCCTCGTCGCGCATGCGGGTTACCTCCCCCGGGGACAGGCTCGCCACCTCCACGGGGTCGTACTGCTTATTCGGTGCGGACATCGTCCTGCTTCCTGCGGCCGTCTAGGACTAGGGAAAGTCTGTGCGGGCTGCGGGCCCATCATCATGCCGGTCGGCTGGGGCGCGGCGCTGCCGCCGCCCGGGTCCTCAGCCTGCGGGGCCCACCGGGGCGAGTCGCGGAGCAGCGGTCCGCGGGCCGTCCCGGCCCGCCGCCGGGGTCACGCCCCGGCTGCAGCGCTCCGCCCCCCGCCTACCCGAAGCCGGGCAGCCCGGTGGGCATGGTAAATCGGAACTCGGCGCCTCCACCGGGCGCACGCTGCACGGTGATCGTCCCCCCATGCGCTTCGACCAGGCCCTTCACGATGTACAGGCCGAGCCCGGCGCCGCCCCGGCGCTTGGCGCGCCAGAACTGCCGGAAGATCCGCGGCACCAGCTCAGGCGGCACCCCGTCACCCTCGTCGCGCACCGAGACCGCTACCAGCGGTGCAGCAGACCCATGAGCCGCAACGGAACCATTGACCGCGCCGGTGCCACCCGGACGGGTCGCCGCCCGGGCGGGAAGGTCATCCACCGGCTGTATCACAATCGTCACGGTACCAGCCCCGTGCCGGACCGCGTTCTCGACCAGGTTGCCGAGGATCTGGTCAACCTTGTCCGCGTCCAGCCAGGTCTCGGGCAGCTCATCGGAGGCCACGATCCGGAACCGGTCCGGCTGGTCGCCGGCGGCGACCCGGCCCGCGACGATTTTCTCCGCGCGCTGCGGGATGTCCACCAGCTGGCGGTGCACCTCGATCCGGCCGGCCTCGATCCGGGACACGTCCAGCAGCTCGGTGATGAGCCGGGTCACCCGGTCAGCGTCGGCATTGACGGTCTCCAGCATCACCCGCTTCTGGTCGTCGGTGAACCGGGTCCACTTGGCCAGCAGCGTGGCGGTGAAGCCCTTCACGCTGGTCAGCGGGGACCGCAGCTCGTGGGCGACGGTGGAGACCAGGTCAGCGCGGCTGCGCTCCAGGCGCACCCGCTGCTGCGTGCCGCGCAGGCTGATCGCGATGCGCTGGACGTCACCCGGCCGGACCGGCCCGGGCCAGTCGTGCCCGGCGCCCGGCGCGCAGCGGGGCACCCGCACGTACCCCATGGTGACGAGGAACTCGGTGCCGTCCAGGTAGAGCGGCAGTTCCGGATGCCGCGTGCGGGTGGACAGGCCGCGGTACGGGTCGACGCAAGCCCACCAGCCCCGGCCCTCGGAGTCGCGCAGCGGGAGGACCTGCCGCACATCCCGGCCCAGCGCGTTGAGCGCCGCGATGCCGGTGAGCCGGGTGGCCGCCTGGTTGAACACCACGATCCGGCCCAGGTGATCGGCTACCACGAGCCCGTCGGGCAGGTCGTCGGCGCAGACCAGGCCGCCCGAGGCCACCACCTGGCCGGCGGGCACGCTCGCCAGGGCGGGCACCGCCGAGTCGGGCCTGGACCTGTCCACTAGAACGCCGCCTCCGTCCGGCTGCTGAGCTGACGTTTCCCTGAATGACGCAACGTGATCAGACTCTAGCGCTTACGGCGCGGCCAACGGCAGTCCCCCAGGGCCGCCGCTGCGGGGACGTCACAGCTCCGTCAGGTTTGCCGCGCGGGCGCTGTGACGGCCGGCTGCACCTGCGCGCGGGCCGAAGCGTAGAGGCAGACCGCGGCCGCGGCGGCGAGGTTCAGGCTCTCCGCCTGGCCGTAGATGGGCACGGCCACCGCCTCGTCGGCCAGGCCGAGCACGTCCGCCGGCAGCCCCCAGGCCTCGTTGCCGAACAGCCAGGCGGTGGGCCGGCCGAGCTGGCCAGCCGCCTCCAGGTCGTCCAGCGTGCTGGCGGCGCCGCCGTCAGCGGCGAGGATGCGGAGCCCGCGCTCGCGCAGGGCACGCACCGCGTCCTGCACCGGTGCGCCGGTCACCACCGGAAGGTGGAACAGGCTTCCCGCGGAGGCCCGGACGGCCTTGCTGTTGTACGGATCGACCGACGACCCGGCGAAGATGACTCCGCCCGCACCGGCCGCGTCGGCGGTGCGCAGGACGGTGCCCGCGTTACCCGGGTCGCGGACGTTGGCCAGGATGACCGCGAGAGCCGGAGCGCGCGGCGGTCGACCTGGGCCAGCGGGACGTCGACGAACCGGCACAGGCCCAGCACTCCTTGCGGGGTGATGGTCTGCGCCAGCTCGGTCATGACCTCGCCGCTGACCGCGTGCACATCCGCGCCCTGCGCGGCGGCGAGACGGATGAGCTCCGCGTAGCGGGCCTGCGCCGAGCGAGGTCACGAACAGCTGGGTCACCACACCGCCGGCGGCCAGCGCCTCACCCACCGCCTGCGGCCCCTCCGCCAGGAACGACCTGGCCCGCTGCCGGAGGGCCCGCTTGGCGAGCTGGCGCGCCGCCTTGACCCGCGGTGACCGGATGCTGGTGAGCTCGGTTCCGGCGGGGAGCATCAGGCGGCCCGGCCGCGGGCCGCCCCGGCAGAGCTCACGAGGACGTCAGGCCGCCTCGGTGCCGGCGTCGGGACCCGCGTCCGGCCAGCGCGGCCTTGGCCACCTCAACCAGCGCGGAAAACGCCGCCGGGTCACTGACGGCGAGCTCGGCGAGCATGCGGCGGTCTACTTCCACCTCGGCGAGCCGGAGCCCCTGGACGAAGCGGTTGTAGGTGATGCCGTCGGCGCGGGCGGCGGCGTTGATCCGCTGGATCCACAGCCGGCGGAAATTGCCCTTCCGGTCCTTGCGGTCCCGGTAGGCGTACGTCATCGAGTGGAGGACCTGCTCCTTGGCCTTGCGGTACAGCCGTGACCGCTGGCCACGGTAGCCGCTCGCCCGCTCAAGGACGACCCTGCGCTTCTTGTGGGCGTTGACTGCCCGCTTCACGCGTGCCATTTCATATCTCCCTGGAGGCGGGCCGGGCTACTTCCCCAGCAACTTCTTGATCTTCTTAGCGTCGGACGGCGCGACCACCTGCTCCTTGGTCAGCCGCCGGGTGCGCCTGGCTCGGCTTGTGCTCGAGCAGGTGGTTCATGTTGGCGCGGCGGCGCATGATCTTGCCGCTGCCGGTGATCTTGAACCGCCGCGCGGTGCCGCTATGCGTCTTCATCTTCGGCATGGTGGCCGTCGTCTCCATTGTCATCTGTGCCTCAGGGCACGCTTGTCATCCGCAGCCGGGGCACGACGCCATGCGGCCGTGCCCGTGCCGCTCTACGCTAGGCGAGTTCCGCGATGACCTGGGTCAGGCTCCTGCCTGCTCCGTGCCACCGCCGCCGGCCGGCCGGGACTGCGAGGCCGGGGCGGCCGCGGGCGGCGCTGCCGGGGCACCGGACGCGCTGCCGCGGCCTCCGCCTCGGCCTCGGCCTCCCGCGACGAGCGCTCCGCCTTGGACTCGCTCTTCTTCCGGTGCGGGCCGATCACCATGATCATGTTGCGGCCGTCCTGCTTGGGCTGGGCCTCGACGAAGCCGAGCTCCTCCACATCGCCGGCCAGGCGCTGCAGCAGCCGGAACCCGAGCTCGGGCCGGGACTGCTCACGCCCCCTGAACATGATCGTGACCTTGACCTTGTCGCCCTGCTTGAGGAACCGCTCAACGTGACCCTTCTTGGTCCCGTAGTCGTGCGGGTCGATCTTCGGCCGGAGCTTGATCTCCTTGATGACCGTCTGCGTCTGATTCTTGCGCGATTCCCTGGCCTTGAGCGCGGACTCGTACTTGAACTTGCCGTAGTCCATCAGCTTGCAGACCGGCGGGCGCGCCGTGGGCGCGACTTCCACCAAGTCGAGGTCCGCTTCCTGAGCCAGCCGGAGCGCGTCGTTCAGTGCAACGATCCCGACCTGCTCGCCGTTAGGGCCGACGAGCCGCACCTCGGGTACGCGGATCCGATCGTTGATACGGGGTTCGGCGCTGATGTGACCTCCTGGGGTCTAGTCCTCCGCCTGGGCCGGGTGCCCGGGCGGTGCGCTGCGACCATCGGGCGGGCTTCCGGCTTGCGGCGGATACGCCGCCACAAAAGAAAAGGCCCCGCACCAGTGCGTGCGGAGCCCACCAAAGCCACACCGCCTGGCGAGGACTCAGTCCTCGCCAGGGACGCAGCGGACCGGATGGGCAATGTCCGGATCCCTGCGGGATCCGGGCTGCCCGCCCGGCCTGGCCGTCCGGCCCGGAAGCCGGCAGCCTTACCCGCCAGCCCGTGGCCGGCCAGGTGGGAGGTGGTCCTCCGCTTACACGCCCGGCACGCAAGTGCCAGGCTGGTCGTCGTGTAAGACTAACAGCAATTCAGGCCCCCTGGGTATTCCGGGCCACGCGGAGCGTAAGCACCGTTTCCCCGGCTGCGCTGGCGTTCCCGGATGGGCGTTCCCAGCCTTCGTGATCGGGCCGCCCGGCGCCCTGCTCAGCCCGGTGTCCCGCCGGTGGGCGTCGGGGTGGGCGAGTCTGTCGGGGTGGGCGTCGGGGTCGGGGTGAGCGTCGGCGTGGGGGTCGGGGTGGGCGTGGAGGTCGGCGTCGGCGTGGAGGTCGGGGTCGGGGAGGGATCGCGGCCCGGGCTCGGTGACCGGCCCGGGCTCCGGGCCGGACTGGGTGACGCTGAGCTCACCGGTGCCGCGGACGTCCGGGCCGCCGCCGCGCTGGGCACGGCGGCCAGGTTCCTGGCCCGTCCCCTGGCCGGCGGGTGCGGGGTGTGCCTGCGGCCGGACCGCGCCTGGGCGGATGGGGGCGGGCTGGCGGGCGGGGCCGCCGTGACGGAGGGGACCGCGGGAGCCAGCGCCGAGGTGACCGGGGACGCCGCATGATGCAGGGTGGTCGCGGCGACCATGGCCCCGCCGCCGAACATGGCGAACACCGCCACCAGCACCCCGGCGGCGGGCACGAACGCGGCCGGCCCGCGCACCGCGGCCAGCGGGTCCAGCGGGACCGGGAACCCGGACCGGGTGAACGGGTCCGCGCGCTCGGCGACCTCGGCCCGCTCCTGGGCCGCGTCCCGGGAACCGTCGGCCAGCATCCCGAGGACCCGGTGGCGGAGGCTGGCCGGCAGGACCGGGACCGGCAGCAGGCTCAGCAGCGCGGTCGGGCCGAGGTCGCGGCGCCATTGCTGGCCGCACGCCGCGCACCCGGCGATGTGCTGGCGCACCTGGCGGCGCAGCGCGGGCTCAGCTCGTCATGCCCGCTGCCCAGGATCGCGGCCAGCCCGGGACAGGATTGCAGGCTGGAGCGGGCCACCATGAGTGCGCCCAGCGCAGTGCCGAACGGTCCCTGGCCCGCGTGGTCAGCGTGAGGACCTGGTTGCGCGGCACCCCGAGTGCGTCCGCCAGGTCCGCGCCGTAGAACTCGTGCCGCAGGCTGAGCTCGACGATCTCCCGGTCCCCCGGGCCCAGCCCGGTCAGCGCCGACCAGGCCAGCTCGCGCAGCTCCGCCTGCTCCAGCGTCAGGCTGAAGGAAGGGGCGTCCTCGCTGGTCCCGGGAGGCGAGCCGATCCCGGCCGAGGCGGGGTCGTGGCGGCGCCGGGCGGCATTCGTTCCGGGCCACGGCGTACAGCCAGGGCCGCAGCCGGCCCGGGTCACGCAGCCTGGGCAGCTTCGCTCCGGCGACCACGAACGTGTCCCGCACCGCGCCCGCCACGTTGGACGGGTCCGTCAGCTGGGACCAGCAGTAGCCGTACAGGGCGGGCCCGTACTGGTCGTAGGCGGCGGCCATCGCCGCGGGATCACCGGCGACAATCCCGGCAACTATGGCCCCGTCACGCATGGGATCACGGTAGGGGCGGCTCTGCGGCGCGTCCACCGGAATGGGCGCAGAACGGGCCGCTAACCGGACAGCGCCGTCAGCCCGGCGGCCCGCATGGCCTCCAGCGGCGCGGGCTTGCCGGTCATCAGCTCGAACTGCCGGGCCGCCTGGTGCAGCAGCAGGGCGAACCCGCCCGCCACGGCCGCGCCGGACCGCTCGGCGGCCACCGCCAGCCGGGTCGGCCACGGGTGGTACACCACGTCAAGGACGCAGCGCGGCCGCAGCACACCGGCCCCGATCAGTTGAGAATAAATATCCGCGGTCCCGGCGGGGGTGGTCGCGATCAGCAAACCGGGAGCGAGCTCACCGGGGTCGTCAAAGGAGACGAGCCGGACGCTGAGGCCGAGCCGTTCCGCGGCCGCCTCCAGGGTGCCGGCCCGCCCGGGTCGCGGACGGCCACCGTCGCCCGCCCGAGGCCGAGGCCGCGCACCGCGCCCAGCGCGGAGCAGGCGGTGGCGCCGGCCCCCAGGATGAGCGCCGCTGGATCACCGTCACGGGCCAGCCCGGCGAGGGCCCCGGCCCGGTCATCGCCCCCGCCCGGCAGGCTCTCCGCGAGCGCGGCGATCATGCCCGGGACGTCGGTGTTGTGCCCGTGACGCCGGCCGGCGTCGAAGATGACCGTGTTGGCCGCGCCCACCTCGTCCACCAGGGGCTCGGCCTCGTCCAGCAGGGGCAGCACGGCCCGCTTCAGCGGCATGGTCAGCGACAGCCCGGCCCAGTCCGGCCCGCACCGCCCGATCAGGCCGGGCAGGCGGGCCTCATCGCACTCGATCGCCTGATAGGCCCACCCGGCCAGGCCGAGCGCCTGGTATCCCGCCCGGTGCAGGACCGGCGACAGTGAGTGAGCGATAGGAGAGCCCAGAACCGCGGCTTTCATGATCCTGCCGCTCAGCCCGAGCCCGTGCGTGAACCCGTGCCGCCGCCGGTGCTGCCGTACTTGGCCACCGCGGCGTTGAAGGCGGCGGAGGTGCTGAAGAACAGGGTCGCGCCCGTCTTGGAGTTGGTGGTCAGGAAGAACAGGAAGTTGCCGTGATCCGGGTGCAGCGCGGCCTGGATCGCCAGGTTCCCCGGGTTGTCGATCGGCCCGGGCGGCAGGCCAGCGTGCTGGTAGGTGTTGTACGGCGACTGGAAGCCGAGGTTGAACCCGCTCTTGTGGGCCAGCGACATCGCGTACAGGACGGTGGTGTCGAGTTCCAGCTTGATCTGCGGGTTGGCGTTGAGCCGGTTGTAGATCACCTCGGCGATCTTCGGGAAGTCCTGGGGCCGCTTGCCCTCGGCCTCGATGAGGCTGGCCACCGTGATGACCGCAGCCTGGCTCTCGTGGGCCGCGGCCGCCTTGGCCGGCAGCCCGATGGCCTGCGCGTTCTGCGTGAACTTGTCCACCATCATCCGGAGCACGGCGGTCGGTGTCGTGTGCGGCGGGATGGTGTAGGTGGCCGGGAACAGGTATCCCTCGGGCTTGCCGCCCGCGAACGGGGGCAGGCCGAGCGAGGCGGGATGCGCGATGGCCTGCTGGTACCCCTTGAGGTCCCCGGTCTCCTTGCCCAGCAGCAAGATGATCTGCGACGCCCGGAAGCCCTCCGGGATGGTGACCTTCGACTGCACCCGTGCGGACGGCCTGAGCAGCAGGGCCAGGGCCAGCGAGGCCTTCATGTGCAAGTGAACCTTGTAGTAGCCCGGCTCGAGCGTGTTGCCCTGCGGGCTGGCCTTGGCCGCGTTGGAGAACGCCCGCGCGCTGGCCACCACTCCCTTGCCGGCCAGGGTGGACCCGACCGCGCTGGCGCTCTGGCCCGGCAGGATCTGCACCACGACGGTGCTGGCCGTGCCCGCGCCGGGGAAGTCCGGCGGGTTGATGTACTCCCGGTAGTAGTGGTAGCCGACTCCCCCGACGACCGCGACGACCGCGACGAACACCGTCAGCAGCACGAGCAGGACGGTGCGGCCGCGCCTGCGGCGCTTGCGCGCCGGGCCGGCGGGCCCGCCGCCGCCGCGCCGGGATCCGTGTCCCTGGTCCAGCCCCGGCAGCAGGGCGCCGTCGGCGTCCTGCTCAGCCCAGGCATGCGGCTCGTCGCCGTCCGGATACCCGTTCCCGGAGGGAGGGTAGTCCCGGGGCTCCTGCCCCTGATCCGGGGCCATGTCCAGGTCACGTGGGTCGTCCACGTAACCCTCATACCCCGGATGACCCGGCCCGACCTCTGGCTCGGCGGAGCGCCGGCGCCAGCGCCGGCCGCGGGAGGCTGGGTAGTCCGCCGGTTCCTCCCGGTCAGCCAGGTAGCCGGCGGGATTGTCCGGGTAGCCCGTCCCGTCTTCCGGGTAGCCGGCCGCGTGGTCAGGAAAACCGGTCCCGTTACGCGGGTAGCCGTCCGGATCCTCCGGGTATCCGCCGGGGACAGGCCCGCCCTCCCCGTAGGGGGTTCCGTGGCGGGACCGACGGCGGGCCCCGTCGTCGCCAGCTCCGGGCCGTGACCGGGGGGCAGCCGGGGGCAGCGGGCCGGAGGGCGGTTCTCCCCACCGGTAATCGGACTCCGGCAGGGGCGGGAGCGGGCCGGAGGGGTGCCCGGAACCCGGCATGGGGCCCGGGGGCAGCGGCGGGAGTTCACCCGGCTGCAGGCCGCCGAAGCCTCCTGATGCCGCGCCACGCCGGTCCCCGGGCGGGTCGCCGTGTTCCGCCCAGTCCGGGCGGGCGCCGGGCGGGTTGAGCCAGCCCGCTGACCCGGCCGTCTGCGAATCCCACGACGACTGCTCCCAGGACGGCGGCTCCCAGGACTCGGGAGCCCAGCGGTCAGGGGCCATGGGCTCGGGCTGGGGCTGGCCGCCAGGACGCCCGCCGCCCCGGGCCCCGGAGCCCTGCGGATCGAAGCCCTGCGGATCCAAGCCCAGTGGATCGGGGTCCTGCGGATTGGAGCCCCGCGGGCCGGCTCCGCGGCCACGGGAACCCCGGGTGTCCAGGCCCAGGGGATCAGGCCCCCAGTCGAAGTCCGCGCCGCGGCGGCCGCCCGGATCCCGCGGGTAGGACCCGGGCGGAAGGCTGGGGTCTGCTACCGGGGGGAAGTCCCCGGTGTCGGCGGTCGCGATGGGATTACGGGACCAGTCCCGGCGGGCCTGGCCGTAATCACCGGGGGCAAAGGGCTCGTCGGCGTCCGCTGGTGGGTAGTCCCCCGGCCCCCACTGCTCGTCGTCTCCCTGACTCCCCCGCCGCCCGTGCCGGCTCACCCGTCCGTCCTGTGGCCGGCCCGGACGATCTCGCCGGGGGGCCGCCCCGCGGCCCGCTCCGCGTCGAGGGCTCCCTGCAGCAGCAGGGCGGCGGCCGCCTGGTCGACGGCCCGGCGCCGGGCCCGCCCGTCCTTGCCGCCCTGGCGCAGGGCGTCGTGGGCCAGCACGGTGGTGAACCGCTCGTCCACCAGGCGGACCGGGATCGGCTCCAGGCGGTCGGCCAGGGCGTCGGCGAACGACCGGGCCGCCGTGGCCGCGGCGCCCTCACGCCCGGACAGGCCGGTGGGCAGGCCGACGATCACCTCGACCGCGTCGTGCTCCAGCGCCAGGCGGACCAGCCGGCCCAGGTCCCCGGGACCGCGCGGGACGGTGTCCAGGGGGGTGGCGAGCAGGCCATCCGGGTCGCAGCGGGCCACGCCTATCCGGACTGACCCAGGGTCGATACCGAGCCGCACGCCAGTCCTCAACGGGGAGCTCCGCAGCCCTTCGGTCTCGGTCGCGCAACGGGTTGGCTGCAGCACGGTTCAACCGTACGCCAATGGATCACGTCATGTCCCTGACAACCGCACGAACCGCATCAAATGCCTCGGCGATCGCCTGGCCGGCCCGGTCGCCCTGCGGCGCGCCGCCGCCCTGGGCGATGTCGTCACGGCCGCCGCCGCCCCCGCCGAGCGCCTGGGCGGCGCTGCGGACCAGCGCCCCGGCGGCGACGCCGAGGTTCCGGGCGGCCTCGCTGACCGCGACCACGACCGCGGGCCGGTCGGCCGGGACGCCCGCGATCACCACGACCGCGGGCCGCTGCTGCGGGAGCCGGCCCCGGATATCCAGGGCGAGCTTGCGGATATCGTCCGCGGTGGTGCCGTCCGGGACCTGGTGCGCGACGAGCGCGACCGGGCCGACGTCCTCGGCCTGCCCGGCCAATTCGGCGGCGCTGCCCAGGATCTGGGCGCTCCGCAGCCGGTCCAGGTCACGCTCGGCCTCCCGGAGCCGGCTGACCAGCGAGGCGACCCGGTCCGGCAGGTCCTCCCGGCGAGTCTTCAGCTGCTCAGTCAGCTGGCTGACCAGCACGTTCTCCCGGGCGAGGTAGCGGAATGCGTCGGTGCCGACCAGGGCCTCGACCCGGCGCACGCCGGAGCCGATGGAGGACTCCCCGAGGATCTTGATCAGCCCGAGCTGCCCGGAGTGGGCCACGTGGGTACCGCCGCACAGTTCCCGTGAGTAGGTCCCGACCTCGACCACGCGGACCTCGTCGCCGTACTTCTCCCCGAACAGGGCGATGGCCCCCATGGACCGCGCCTCGTCGATGGGGGTGACGAAGGCCCGGACCTCGAGGTCGTCGATGAGGATCTGGTTGACCTCGTCCTCCACGTCGCGGAGCACGGCCAGCGGCACGGCCCCGGCGGCGGTGAAGTCGAAGCGCAGCCGGCCCGGGGAGTTCTCCGACCCGGCCTGGGCGGCGGAGTCCCCCAGCGCGCCGCGGATCGCACGGTGCACCATGTGCGTCGCCGTGTGCGAACGGGAGATGGCCCGGCGGCGGCCGGTGTTGACGATGGCCTCGGCCGGCGCGCCGACGACGACCTCCCCGGAGGTAATGACCCCCCGGTGCACGATGAGCCCGGGCACCGGGGCCTGGACATCACGGACCTCCACCTCGCCGCCGGCCGCCCCGGGGGCGCTGGCCACCCGGATCAGCCCCGTGTCGGCCAGCTGGCCACCGCCCTCGGCGTAAAACGGGGTCCGGTCCAGGATGAGCTCGACCTCGGTGCCCGCGCCGGCCGCGGGCACGCTCACCCCGCCGGACAGCAGCCCGGCCACCGTGGCCTCCCCGCTGATCTCGTCGTACCCGGTGAACTCCACCGGGCCCGACTTGGCCAGCAGGCCGGCGAACACGGAGATGTCCGCGTTGCCGGTCTTCTTCTCCAGCGAGTCCTGCTTGGCCCGCTGGCGCTGCTGGGCCATGAGCCGCCGGAACCCCTCCTCGTCCACGGTAAGGCCCTGCTCGGTGGCCATCTCCAGGGTGAGGTCGATCGGGAAGCCGTAGGTGTCGTGCAGCTGGAACGCCTGGTCACCGGACAGGGACGTGGTGCCGCGGCGCTTGGTCTCCCCCACCGCGGCATCGAAGATCGCCGAGCCGGTGCGCAGCGTGGACAGGAACGTGGACTCCTCGGCATCGATGACCCCGAGGATGCGCGGCGCCTCGATGCGCAGTTCGGGAAACTGGTCGGCCATGGCGCTGATCGCGGTGTCGGCCAGCTCGTGCAGGTACCGGCCGTCGCTGCCGCCGCCACGCTGGCCGCCGGCCAGCAGCCGCAGGTTGTAGATGCTGCGGCGCAGGATCCGGCGCAGCACGTAGCCGCGGCCCTCGTTGCTGGGCAGCACCCCGTCGCTCACCAGCATGACCGCGGTCCGCACGTGGTCCGCGACGACCCGCAGGGCCACGTCCGCGCGGTGGTCCCGGCCGTATTTCTGCTCGGTGAGCTCCGCCGCCCGGTCGAGGATCTTCCACAACGTATCTATCTCGTAAATGTTGTCCACGCCCTGGAGGATGGCGGCCATCCGCTCCAGGCCCATGCCGGTGTCGATGTTGCGGGACGGCAGCTCACCCAGGATGGGCCAGCCTTCCTTCCCGGCGCCCTCACCGCGCAGGAACTGCATGAAGACGAGGTTCCACACTTCCAGGTAGCGGTCCTCATCGGCGACCGGGCCGCCGTCCCGGCCATAGTCGGGACCCCGGTCGTAGTAGATCTCCGAGCACGGACCGCACGGGCCCGGCACGCCCATGGACCAGAAGTTGTCCGCCATGCCGCGGCGCTGGATGCGGCTCTCCGGGACCCCGACCGTGTCCCGCCAGATCCGGAACGCCTCGTCGTCGTCGTGGTACACGGTGGCCCACAGCCGGTCCTCGGGGAACCCGAAGCCGCCGTCACGTTCCGGGGTGGTGAGCAGCTCCCAGGCGAACGGGATGGCCTGCTCCTTGAAGTAGTCGCCGAAGGAGAAGTTGCCCAGCATCTGGAAGAAGGTGCCGTGCCGGGTGGTCTTGCCGACTTCTTCGATGTCTGGCGTGCGCACGCACTTCTGGGCGCTGGCCGCCCGGTTGAAGGGCGGGCTGGCCTGGCCGAGGAAATACGGCTTGAACGGCTGCATCCCCGCGTTCACCAGCAGCAGCGTGGGATCCTCGGCGATCAGCGACGCCGAGGGGACCACGGTGTGCCCGCGCTCGGAAAAGTAGCTAAGGAAACGGCGGGCAATCTCTGCCGACTCCATCAACGGCCATCCTCTTCATGGTCGGTGCGCCCCGTGAGGGCGGGACGTGACGCCTGGATCTGGCGCTGGCGGTAGATGTCCATGCCCTCACGCACATCCCCGGCGAACCGGGCCAGCTCCCGGGCCCGCGGGGCCGGCATGATGGCCCGGGCCGCCGCGGTCACCCGGCGGTACCCGGAGATGCCGAGCGCCGCCCCGAGGGTCAGCCAGAACAGCCTGCGGATCACGACCGGACCCCCGGTCTGCCGCCGGGAGGCGGCACCCGGACCCCCCGACGCCTGCCGGATCACACGCCTGTCCGCGCGGCCCCGACCCCGGCCCGATCGGGACGGCTCGAGGGACAGCTCGACGCGTCGCCGGGCGCTGACCGGACGGGCTCGGAGGGCTGCCTGCGCGGCACCGCCTCCGCGCGCAGCTCGGCGGCGTGCCGGACGCCGTAGACGAAGGCCGAGAGGCGGGCCAGCTTCGTACTCGATGTTGCCGCGGCCAGCCTGGCCAGCGGCGCCAGCGCGGTCACCCGCCCGGTGAGCTCCGCCATGCCCGCGGCGACCTGGTCCATGCTCGCGGTGATCTCGTCGGTCCGGTTCAGCTGCCCGGCGGTGGCGTCGATGGTGGCGTGCGCCCGCGCGATGACCGCGTCACTGTCCTCCCGCAGCCCGGACACGGCCGCGGACGTCTGGGTGATCAGCCCGGACAGCTTGATCAGCACGTAGACCGCGGCGATCACCAGGACCGCCCAGCACGCGGCGGCGATGATGACCGCCACCCATACCGCGTTCAGCATGCCTGCTCCCTCATCTGCCTGACCTTATCTCGCAGGCGGCCGTGCCATACCGCGACTGCGGCGGACGGGCAGGCAGCCGGGTCAGGAACCGTCCCGGCCGGGGCCGTCGGGGCCGCGCTCGCCCGGCCCGGCGCCACGGCCCAGGATCCCCTTGATCCGCTCGGAGCGCTCGGCGTAGCGCGCTTCGGCGCCGTGCCGGGACGGCTCATAGTAGGTCCGGCCGGCCAGCGAATCCGGCGCGTACTGCTGGGGGACCACGCCCTCGGCGTAGTCATGCGGGTACGCGTACCCCTGGCCGTGGCCCAGCCGCGGCGCCCCCGGATAGTGCGCGTCCCTCAGGTGGGCGGGCACCGGCCCGGCCAGCCCGGCGCGGATGTCCGCGGACGCCGCGCCGATGGCCTTGATCACCGAGTTGGATTTCGGGGCCAGCGCCAGGTGGATGGTGGCCTGGGTCAGGTTGATCCGGGCCTCGGGCAGGCCGACGAACTCGACGGCCTGGGCCGCGGCGACCGCCACGCCCAGCGCCGACGGGTCGGCCATCCCGACATCCTCGCTGGCGTGCACGATCAGCCGCCGGGCGATGAACCGCGGGTCCTCGCCCGCCTCGATCATGCGGGCCAGGTAGTGCACCGCGGCGTCGGCGTCACTGCCCCGGATGCTCTTGATGAACGCGCTGATCACGTCGTAGTGCTGGTCCCCCGCGCGGTCGTAGCGGACCGCGGCCCGGTCGACCGCGCGCTCCAGGACGGCCGTGTCGATGGTGGCGCCGCGGCGCAGCCCGAGCGCGGCGGACTCCAGGTAGGTCAGCGCCCGCCGGGCGTCCCCGCTGGCCAGCCTGATCAGGTGGTCCAGGGCCTTGTCGTCGAGGCTGACCGCGCCGCCCAGGCCCCGCTCGTCCGCCAGCGCGCGGGAAATGACCTCACGCATGTCCTCGTCGCTGAGCGGCTCCAGGGTGAGCAGCAGCGACCGGGACAGCAGCGGCCCGACCACGGAGAACGACGGGTTCTCGGTGGTGGCGCCGATGAACGAGACCCAGCGGTTCTCCACGGCGGGCAGCAGGGCGTCCTGCTGGGCCTTGTTGAAGCGGTGCACCTCATCGATGAACAGCACCGTCTGGGTGCCGGTCAGGCCCAGTTCCCGGCGGGCGGCCTCGATCGCCGCGCGCACGTCCTTGACCCCCGCGGTCACCGCGGACAGCTCGGTGAAACGCCGGCTGGTGACCTGGCTGATGACGTGGGCCAGGGTCGTCTTGCCGGTGCCCGGTGGTCCCCACAGCACCACGGACATGCCGGCGTTGTTCTCGGCCAGCTTGCGCAGCGGCGTGCCGTCGCCGGTCAGGTGCCGCTGGCCGACGACCTCGTCCAGGGTGCGCGGCCGCATCCGCACCGCGAGCGGTGCGGCCGCCCGCGCCGCCTCTTCCCCGGCCGCGTCGAAGAGGCTGTCCGCCTGACCGCCGTCGTGCCTGCCCTTGCAGTCAGGACGGCTGGACCGCAGTCAGGGCCAGTCCCGGTCAGGGACCGGAGTCAGGGACCGGCAGCGGGGACCGGCGGCGGTCGGCGGGGTCCGGGGTGTCGCCGCCGCGACGGCGTCGATGCCCGCCTCCCGGCGCTGCTCGGGCGTGATCGGCGTGGGCGCGCCGGTGAGCGGGTCGGACCCGGACGCGGCCTTGGGGAAGGCGATCACGTCCCGGATCGTGTCCCGCTCCGCCAGCAGCATGATCAGGCGGTCCCAGCCGAACGCGATCCCGCCGTGCGGCGGCGGCCCGTAGCGCAGCGCGTCGAGCAGGAAGCCGAACTGCGACCGGGCCTCCTCGCGGGACAGCCCGATGACGTCGAACACCTGCTGCTGCATGGCGGGCCGGTGGATACGGATCGACCCGCCGCCGATCTCGTTCCCGTTGCAGACCAGGTCGTAGGCGTCCGCCAGGGCGCCGGCGGGCTCGTCGGCGAACTTGTCCGCCCATTCCGGCAGCGGGGCGGTGAACGGGTGATGCACCGCGGTCCAGCCGCCCGACCCGTCCTCCTCGAACATCGGCGCGTCCACCACCCAGGTGAACGACCAGGCGCCGGGGTCGATGAGGCCCAGCCGGTGGCCGATCTCCAGCCGCGCGGCGCCGAGCAGCGAGCGGGCCTGCTGCGGCGGCCCGGCCGCGAAGAACACCGCGTCGCCGGGTCCCGCGCCGGCCGCGGCGGGCAGCCCGGACCGCTCCTCGTCCGACAGGTGCCGGGCCACGGGCCCGGAGTCGGAGACGCGCCCGCTGGCGTCGATGAGCACGTACGCCAGGCCGCGGGCGCCGCGGGCCTTGGCCCAGTCCTGCCAGTTGTCCAGCTCCCGGCGGGACTGGGCGGCGCCGCCGGGCATGACCACCGCGCCCACGTAGGGGGCCTGGAAGACCCGGAAGCTGGACTGCGCGAAGAAGCCGGTCAGCTCGGTCAGCTCACAGCCGAAGCGCAGGTCCGGCTTGTCCGAGCCGAACCGGGCCATGGCGTCCGCGTACGTCATCTGCGGGACGGGGCGGGGCAGCTGGTACCCGGCGACCTCGGACCACAGGCGGCCGACCAGGTCCTCGGCGACCTCGACGATGTCCTCCCGGGTGACGAAGCTCATCTCGATGTCCACCTGGGTGAACTCGGGCTGCCGGTCCGCCCGGAAGTCCTCGTCACGGAAACAGCGGGCCAGCTGCCAGTACCGCTCCATCCCGCCGACCATCAGCAGCTGCTTGAACAGCTGCGGCGACTGGGGCAGTGCGTACCAGTAGCCGGGCTTCAGCCGCACCGGGACCAGGAAGTCGCGGGCCCCCTCGGGGGTGGACCTGGTCAGGTCGGGCGTCTCCACGTAGACGAAGCGGTGGCTGCGCAGCACGTCGGTGACCAGGTAGGTGGCTTCCGAGCGGACCCGCAGCGCGGTGGCGGTCTCGGGGCGCCTCATGTCCAGGTAGCGGTAGCGGAGCCGGGTGTCCTCGTTGATCTCCCCCGCCCCGTCGATCGGGAACGGCAGCGGGTCCGCCTCGCCGAGGATCTCGAGCTCGTCCGCGGCCACCTCGATCTCGCCGGTGGGCAGCTCCGGGTTCTCGTTGCCGGGCGGCCTGCGGCGTACCTGGCCGGTGACCTTCACGCAGAACTCGGCCCGCAGCGCGTGCACCGGACCGTCCTCGCCCTCGCCCCGGAACACGACCTGGACGACGCCGCTGGCGTCGCGCAGGTCGATGAAGGTGACGCCGCCGTGGTCCCGGCGGCGGGCCACCCAGCCCGCCAGCGTGACCGTCTGGCCGTCCTGCCCGGCGCGCAGCGAGCCCGCCTCGTGGGTTCGGATCATTTCGTGCTCAGCCTCTCCATTACCGCCCCCGTGGGCCCTCCGGGGCCCTGATCAAAGTCCGGTCGGCCGGCCGGGCCTGCCGCCGGCGTCCCCAGCCCGGCGCCGGGCCCCAGGCCGGCCAGGAACTGGTTGCTGGCCCGCTCCACGCCGATCGTCGTCTGCGGTCCGTGGCCGGGCAGCACCCGCGTCTCGTCCGGCAGCGTCAGGCACACCCGGGCCAGGCTGTCCATCATGGCGGCGGTATCGCCGCCGGGCAGGTCGGTCCGCCCGATCGACCCGGCGAACAGCAGGTCGCCGGAGAACATGACGGCGGGATCGGACCGGAACACCACCGACCCCGGGGTGTGCCCGGGCGCGTGATTGACCGTGATCTCCAGGCCGGCCAGGTTCAGCACCGTGCCGTCGCCGAGTTCCCTGACGTCGTCAGGCTCGGTGAACTCCAGGCCGCCGAACAGCTGCTGGCCCGGGCCCAGCGCAAAGCCCCGGGCCGGGTCGGACAGGAGATCACGGTCGCTGGGGTGAATGTAGGCGGGGATGCCGCGGGCCCCGCAGACCGGGGCCACGGACCACACATGGTCGATGTGACCGTGCGTGAGCAGGACCGCGACCGGCTTCAGCCGGTGCTCGGCGACGATCTCCGCGATGCCGCCCACCGAGTCCTCCCCGGGATCGATGATCACGCACTCCGCACCCGGCTCCGGGGCCACCAGATAGCAATTGGCGGCAAAGGAGCCAGCCGGAAACCCGGCAACTAGCACGGACCGACCTCCTCGAGGCGTTCGGGACAGATGGCGGACTCAGGGTCAAGTTCTGCCGCTACAGGCTACCGATCTACTCAGCGTGGCCGCGAACCGATAACAGCGACGTCACGACCTCCCGGGTGCCGGTACCATTCGCGAAGTTTCGCTGGTAAGCAGGCAACAGGCAGCCCAGGAGGAACAGATCTGTGACGGGTAAGAGGGAGCGGCAGCGCAAGCTGGCCCGCGAGCGCATGCTGCGCCAGCAGGCCCGGCGTGCCCAGCGGGCCCACCGGGCACGCCAGATCACGATAGTCGCCGTGATCTGCGTCGTGGTCGTCGGGCTGGGCCTGGGCGGCTACTTCGCGTTCTCCGGGTCGGGCGGCAGCAAGGCCGCCGCGGTCTCCGCGACGTCCTCGGCGACGCCGTCGGCGTCCGCGAGCGCGTCCGCCTCCGCGTTGACCCAGGCCGAGCCCGCCACCACGTGCAGCTACCGGGCCGGCGGGACCGCCGCCCGGAAGGTAGGCCTGCCGCCGTCCAAGCCCGACCACAAGGCGGCCTACCAGGCCACCATCCGCACCAACCGCGGCGATGTGGTCATCAACCTGCTGAACAGCAAGGCCACCTGCACGGTCAACTCCTTCGTCCACCTGGCGGCCAAGAACTACTTCAATAACACTCACTGCCACCGGCTGACCACCAGCGGCGGCCTGTTCGTGCTGCAGTGCGGTGACCCCACCGGCACCGGGAGCGGCGGCCCCGGCTACACGTTCGCCAACGAGAACCTGGCCGGCGCCAGGTATACCGCGGGCACGGTCGCGATGGCGCACACCAGCGCCCCCAATAGCAACGGCAGCCAGTTCTTCATCGTGTACAAGAACTCGCAGCTGGCGCCGAGCTACACGCCGTTCGGCCAGGTCGTCAAAGGGCTCGGGATCATCCAGAATGTGGCCAAGGCGGGCAGTGACAACGCCAATGGAACCGGGGATGGTCACCCGAAGGAGAAAGTCGTTATCGAAAGCGTCACCATCAAGAAGACCTGAGCCTGGCAAGGTCGCCAGGACCCAGGGCTGAGCAGGAGGTTAGCGGTGAGCACCGCCAACGATCCGTGGGGCAGGGTAGCTGACGACGGTACGGTCTACGTCCGTGCCGGCGGGAGCGAGCGGGTGGTTGGCTCATGGCAGGCGGGCAGCCCGGACGAGGCGCTCGCCTTCTACCGCCGCAAGTATGAGGCGCTGGAGACCGAGGTCGCCCTGCTCGAGCAGCGCATCTCCGCCACCGACCTGTCCCCCGGCAGCGCCCGGGCGACCATCGACCGGCTGCTGGAGGCGGTGGCCACGGCGAACGCGGTCGGTGACCTCGACTCGCTGAAGACCCGGCTCGAGGCGCTGACCGGGCAGGTGGACAACCGCCGCGAGGAGGTCCGGGCGGCCCGCGAGCAGGCCCGGGTCGAGGCCAGGGCGTTCAAGGAGCGCATCGTCGCGGAGGCCGAGCAGATCGCGGCCGAGGCCACCCACTGGAAGATCAGCGGGGAACGGATGCGCCAGCTGCTCGAGGAGTGGAAGGCCGCCCCGCGGGCCGACCGGGCCGTGGAGACCGCCCTGTGGAAGCGGCTGTCGGCCGCCCGCAACGCGTTCGCCAAGCGGCGCAAGGCCTACTTCGCCGGGCTGGAAGAAGAGCGCGAGGAAGCCAAGTCCCGCAAGGAGAAGCTGGTCGTCGAGGCGGAGGCGCTGGCCGCGTCCACCGACTGGGGGCCAACCGCGGCGGCCTACCGGGACCTGATGCGGTCATGGAAGGCCGCGGGCCGGGCGGGCCGCACCGACGAGGAAGAGCTGTGGGGCCGGTTCAAGGCCGCCCAGGATCAGTTCTTCGCCGCGCGGGCCAACGTGTTCTCGGCCAAGGAGAACGAGCTGCGCGAGCATGCGGCGGTCAAGAGCGCGCTGCTGGAGGAGGCCGGCCAGCTGGTGCCGGTGACGAACGTGCGGGCCGCCCGGGCGGCGCTGCGCTCCATCCAGGAGCGCTGGGAGCAGGCCGGGTCGGTGCCCCGCGAGGCGCACGACCGGCTGGAGCAGGGGCTGCGCCGGATCGAGGACGCGGTCCGCAAGGCCGAGGACGCGCAGTGGCGGCGCTCGAACCCGGAGGCCCTGGCCCGGGCCCAGGGCACCGTCGAGCAGATCCGCGCCACGATCGCCAGCCTCGAGCAGCAGCTGGCCAAGGCGCAGCAGCGCGGGGACACCCGCGCGGTCACTGAGGCCGAGGAATCGATCGCCGCCCGCCGCTCCTGGCTGGAAGAAGCCGAACGCACCCTGGCGGAATTGTCAGGTTAGCGGGAAAGGTTTTGGGGTGCGCCAACCCCAGCCGCTTACCTGTCGCCGGGGAGGCGGGGCCCGCCGCAGGCGGGTGCTCGCCGAGCCGGCGTTCGGCGCGAAGCGGCGAGCGGGGGGTCCAGGGGGGTCGCCCCCCGGACTAATCAGCTCGTGATGCGGTAGACGTCGTAGACGCCGTCGATGGCCCGGACGGCGCGGAGCACGTGGCCCAGATGCTTCGGGTCGCCCATCTCGAACGTGAAGCGGCTGACCGCGACCCGGTCCCGGGTCGTGGTGACCGAGGCGGACAGGATGTTCACGTGCTGGTCAGAGATGGTCCGGGTGACATCCGAGAGCAGCCCGGTCCGGTCCAGCGCCTCCACCTGGATGGCCACCAGGAACAGCGAGTCCTCGGTGGGCGACCAGCGCACCGCCACCAGCCGCTCGGGCTGGGAGTCGAGCAGGTGGCGCAGGTTGAGGCAGTCGGCCCGGTGCACCGAGACCCCGTGGCCCCGGGTGATGAACCCGGTGATCTCGTCCCCGGGCACCGGGGTGCAGCACTTGGACAGCCGCGCCCACACGTCCGCGGCGCCTTCCACCACGACACCTGAATCGCCGATCGGCCGGGGCCGGGGCGGGCGGGTCGGCAGCGTGGCCTCGGCCAGGTCCTCCTGGGCCCCGGCCATCCCGCCGACCGACTGGACGAGCTTGGCGGCCACCGACTGCGCGCTGACGTGCCCTTCCCCGACCGCCGCGTACAGCGCGGACAGGTCCGGGTAATGCAGCTCGGTGGCGATGGCCAGCAGCGCGTCCCCGGTGGCCAGGCGCTGCAGCGGCAGGCCGTGCTTGCGCATGGCCCGGGCGATCGGCGGTCTTCCCGGTCTCGGTCGCCGCTTCCCGGCGCTCCTTGGAGAACCAGTGCCGGATCTTGTTGCGGGCCCGGGCGCTCTTGACGAACTGCAGCCAGTCGCGGCTCGGCCCGGCGTCCTGGGCCTTGGAGGTGAAGATCTCCACCGTGTCGCCGTTGTCCAGGGCACTTTCCAGCGCGACCAGGCGGCCGTTGACCCGGGCCCCGATCGTGCGGTGCCCCACCTCGGTGTGGATGGCGTACGCGAAGTCCACCGGCGTGGCCCCCTGCGGCAGCGCGATGACCTCGCCGCGCGGGGTGAACACGTAGACCTCGGCCGCCCCGAGGTCGAAGCGGAGCGACTCGAGGAACTCGGCCGGGTCGGCCGTCTCCCGCTGCCAGTCCACGAGCTGGCGCAGCCAGGCCATGTCGCCGGTGCCGTCCCGGCCGCCCCGGCCGCCGCCGGCCACCTCCTCCTTGTACTTCCAGTGCGCGGCCACGCCGTACTCGGCGCGGCGGTGCATGCCCCAGGTCCTGATCTGCAGCTCGACCGGCTTGCCGCCCGGGCCGATCACGGTCGTGTGCAGCGACTGGTACATGTTGAACTTCGGCATCGCGATGTAGTCCTTGAACCGCCCGGGAACGGGGTTCCACCGGGCGTGGACCGTGCCGAGCGCGGCGTAGCAGTCGCGGACGGAGTCCACCAGGACGCGGATGCCCACCAGGTCGTAGATGTCGTCGAAGCCCACGTTGCGGGCGATCATCTTCTGGTAGACGGAGTAGTAGTGCTTGGGACGGCCGGTCACCTGCGCCTTGACCTTGGCCTCCCGCAGGTCGGTGGAGACGTCCTCGATGACCTCCTGGAGGAAGACGTCGCGGCGCGGGGCCCGCTCGGAGACCAGCCGGGCGATCTCGTCGTAGCGCTTGGGGTACAGCGTGGCGAAGGCCAGGTCCTCGAGTTCCCACTTGATCGTGTTCATGCCGAGCCGGTGGGCCAGCGGCGCGAAGATCTCCAGGGTCTCGCGTGACTTGCGCTCCTGCTTCTCCCGGGGCAGGTAGCGCAGGGTGCGCATGTTGTGCAGCCGGTCGGCGAGCTTGATGACCAGGACGCGGATGTCGCGGGACATGGCGACGACCATCTTGCGCACGGTCTCGGCCTCGGCGACCTCGCCGTACTTGACCTTGTCCAGCTTGGTGACCCCGTCCACCAGGGCCGCGATCTCGTCGCCGAAATCGGCCCGCAGCTGGTCGAGCGTGTACTCCGTGTCCTCCACCGTGTCGTGCAGCAGGGCCGCGCACAGCGTCTCGTGGTTCATGCCCAGCTCGGCGAGGATCGTGGCCACGGCGAGCGGGTGGGTAATGTACGGGTCGCCGCTCTTGCGCTTCTGCCCGGTGTGCCAGTGCGCGGCTACCTCGTAGGCGTGCTCGATGAGCCGGACATCCGCCTTGGGGTGGGTCGCGCGTACCGTCTTGATCATCGGCTCGAGGACGGGGTTGATTCCCCCGCCGCGGGTCGCACCGAGCCGGGCCAGGCGCCGCGCGGCCCGTCCCGATCCTCCGCCGCGCCCGGCGCCGGCGCCCCGGCTGCTGGCCGGGCTCCGGCCGTTGGCCGAGCGGGAGCCGGGGCGGACCCGGGCCGGTTCCGCCGCATCACTGCCCGCCGGATCACTGCCCGCGGCATCACTGCCCGGGGACTCACTGCCTGCGGCATCCGTGCTGGCCCGCTCCGTGACCGGCGACGACGTGGCCTCGGCGTCACTGGCCCCGGTACCCGTGGCGTCACCGTCCGTGGTCCCGGCGCCGGGGAGCCCGGGCTCGTCCGGGAGGGCAGGAGTCACCTCGGCTCCGGCACCGCCGGTCGTTGCCACGTCACCGGCCACAGGCACTCCTCACGTCCGCCAAGACCCCATTCTATCGGCGGAAGATCCGGAAAGTGCCGAGCTCAGCGCCTCGTCACACAACCAGCAGTGAGCGGATGGGGACGCCGGGCAGCCGGGCCTGCCCGCCGAGGAAGCTCAGTTCCATGATCACCGCGATCCCGGCGACCTCGGCACCCGCCTTGCGGACCAGTTCCACGGTGGCCGCGCCGGTGCCCCCGGTGGCCAGCACGTCGTCCACGATCAGCACCCGCTCCCCCGGCGCGAACGCGTCCTGGTGCACCTCGATGGTGGCGCTGCCGTACTCCAGGTCGTAGCTCTGCGCGTAGGTGGGCCCGGGCAGCTTGCCCTGCTTGCGGACCGGCACGAAGCCGGCCCCCAGCCGGATGGCGACGGACGGGGCCAGGATGAACCCGCGGGCCTCGATCCCGGCCACCTTGTCCACCCCGTCGTGGCCGCTGGACAGCGCGCCCACCACCGCGGCGAGCGCGGCGCCGTCGGCCAGCAGCGGGGTGATGTCCTTGAACATCACCCCGGGCTGGGGGTAGTCGGCGATGTCCCGCACCCGGGCCTGGATCAGCTCCGCGATGTCCCCGGTGACCCCGCCCTCGGGGGGCGCGCCGTCGGGTGCCGCGCCCTGACCGGCCCCGCCCTGGCCAGCCGCCATCTAACGCCGCTTCTTCTTGCCGCCGGGGCGGCGCTTGGCCGCGGAGGTGTTCCGGCGCGGCTGCTGGCGCGGCCCGGGACGGCCGCCGGGGGCCGGGCGGGCGGCCCGTCCCGCCGTGACCTTGTCCGGGCCGCCCGGCGCGGCGTCGTCGTCGGCCGGATCCTGGCCGGGAACGTCCGCGTCGGGAAGGTCCCCGTCGTCGGTGTCCAGCGCGGCCGCGTCCGCTCCCGCTGCGGCGCCCGCGCCGGCGACGGCGCCCGTGGGTGCCTTCGCGGCGGCGCGCCGGGCGGCGCGGGTGCCCGAGGCCCGCTGGGCCACCCGCTTGGCCAGCGCCTTGTACTGGGGGTCGCGTTCCTTGAGGTCCGCCAGCACCGGGGTGGCGATGCAGATGGAGGAGTAGGTACCGGACAGCATGCCGATGAACAGCACCAGGGCCAGGTCATTCAGTTCCCCGGCGCCCAGCAGCCCGCCGCCGATGAACAAGATCGCGGCCACCGGCAGCAGCGCGATCACCGACGTGTTGATGGACCGGACCAGGGTCTGGTTGAGGGCCAGGTTGGCGGCCTGGCTGTAGGTGCTGCGGGCCGACCCGAGCAGGCCGGCGGTATTCTCCCGCACCTTGTCGAAGACGACCACGGTGTCGTAGAGCGAGTACCCGAGGATGGTCAGCAGCCCGATCACGGTGGCGGGAGCGACCGGGAAGCCGGCCAGCGCGTACACGCCCACGGTGATCACGATGTCGTGCACCAGCGCGATCAGCGCGGCCACGGCCATCCGCCATTCGAACGCGATCGACAGGTAGATGACGATCACGATGAGGAAGGCGATCAGCGCCTGCAGCGCCTTCTGGGAGATCTGCGAGCCCCAGCTGGCCCCGACGAAGTTCACGCTGATCTGGCTCTGCGGGATGCCCAGTTCCTTCGACAGGGTGGACTGGACCTGCTGCCCCTGCGCGTAGTCCAGCTTGCCCGTCTGCACCTGCCAGGAGGCGCTGCTGCCCGAGCCGACGTGCTGGACGATCGCGCCCTCGCCGTCGCCGGTGCCGGCGACGGCGTGCTGCACCTGGCTGATCGAGGACGCCGAGGTGGCCGGGAACTGGATGACCGAGCCGCCCTTGAAGTCCACCGTGAAGTTCAGCCCGCGGCCGAACAGCCCGACCAGGCTGAGCAGCAGGATCAGGCCGGAGATCGTGTACCAGAGCTTCTGGCGGCCCACGAAGTCGAAGGAGACCTCGCCGCGGTAGAGGCGGCCGCCGAAGGTGCCCAGGCGCGACATCATGCCTCCTTCGCCGGCGTCGAGATGCCGGAGCGCACGCGGGTGGTCCGGGAGGACCGCCACGGCGCCCGGGCCCCCAGCCGGGCCGGATCGAGACCGGAGAAGCGATGGCCCTGGCCGAAGAACTTGGTCCGGGCGAGCAGGGTGATCATCGGCTTGGTGAACAGGAACACCACGACGACGTCGATGATCGTGGTCAGGCCGAGGGTGAACGCGAAGCCCTTGACCTCGCCGAGCGAGAAGTACCACAGCAGCGCCGCGGCCAGGAACGACACGGTGTCGGAGACCAGCACGGTGCGCCGGGCCCGCTTCCAGCCGCGTTCCACCGCGGTCCGCAGGGTCCGGCCGTCGCGGACCTCGTCCCGCAATCGCTCGAAGAAGACCACGAAGGAGTCCGCGGTGATGCCGATGGCCACGATCAGGCCGGCCACGCCGGACAGCTGCAGCGCGAACCCCTGGTACTTGCCGAGCAGGATGACCGACTCGAACACCAGCACGCCCGCGATGATCAGGCTGGACACGGCGACGACGGCCAGGCCCCGGTAGTACAGCAGGCAGTACAGCACGACCAGGAGCAGGCCGATGGCCCCGGCGATCAGCCCGGCGTGCAGCTGGTTGGCGCCCAGCGAGGGCGAGATCGACTGGACGGACTGCTTGGTGAAGGTCAGCGGCAGCGCGCCGTAGTTCAGCACGTTGGCCAGGTTGGTGGCCTGGTCCTGGCTGAAGTTCCCGGTGATCTGGGCCGACCCGCCGGGGATGGCGCCCTGGATGACCGGGAAGGAGATCACGGCGCCGTCCAGCACGACCGCCAGCTCGTCCTGCACCGAGTTCACGCCGTACTTGCTGAACATCTGCTCGGTGACCTTGCCGAAGGCGGCGCCGCCTTCGGAGTTGAAGTTCAGGTTGGTCTGCCAGTAGACATTCGAGGTCGCCTGGGTGGCGCTGGCCGAGGTGACGTCCTTGCCGAGCACGGCCGCCTTGTCCAGCACGAACTTGTACCGCACCCCGCCCAGGGAGCCGCACGAGACCGTCTGGATGTTCGCGTTGTTGTACTGCTGCGCGGTGTAGCCGACCTGCTTCTTCCAGTTCGCGTCGGCGCAGTTCAGCTTGTTGAACTGGGCCTTCACCGCCGGGCTGACCAGGCTGGCGTCACCGCTGGCGCCCGCCACGGTGGACAGGCCGGAGCCGCCGGCCGACGGCGAGGCGGACGCGCTGGCCGCCGGGGTCGCACTGGCCGAGGTGCTCGCGGACGCGGAGGCCGATGGGGTGGCGGACGCCCCGGCGTGCGCTGCGGTCAGGCTGCGGGACCGGCTGGCCATCTCCTTCGCCCCGGCCCCGCCGGACGCCGCCTGGCCCAGCCGCCCCAGGGCGCCGCTCTTCGCGGTCGAGCTGGCCGACGCGGACGCGGTGGGTGACGCGCTGGCCGACGGCGTGGGTGACGCCGACCCGCTGGCCGACGGGGTCGGCGTGGGCGTCGTGACGGGGGTCGTGGCGCCCGTGTTCGGTGCCTGCAGGATCACCTGGCGGAACAGCAGCTGGGCGGTCGTGCCGACCAGGTCCACAACCCTCTGGCTGCCGGCCCCGGGAACCGCGACGTTGATGATGTCGCTGCCCTGCTGCTGGACCTGCGCCTCGGTGAAGCCCGCGCCGTTCACCCGGTTGGCCATGATGTTCTTGGCCTGGGTCATATCCGCCGCGAACTGCGCGCTGGACACCCCCTTCGGCGCGTTGGCCTTCAGCGCCACCGTGGTGCCGCTGGTCAGGTCCAGGCCCAGGTGGACCTTGAAGTCCTTGCCCCACAGCCCGGGTGAGCCGATGTTCCCGCCCACGATGGCCAGCAGCATGACCACGATCAGCGCGGCCAGCACGGCCAGCGCGCGGCCTGGCCGGGAGACGTTACCGCTTGGGGGAGCCAATTCTCGTCTGTCCTTCGGTTCGCGTGTCCCCCGGCCCGACGCTGGGCGCGGGGCAGCCGGTCAGTCCGCGGTGCGCTCGTCCTGAGCGGTGTGGTCAGCCGCGGTGCTGCCCGTGCCGGTGGTGCCCGGAGCCGCGCTGTCCGGCGCGGAGCCGTTGAGGTGCTCGGCGGGCGCCGCGGCGTCCGTCGTGCTCCCGGGGGTGGTGTCCTCCGGGGTCTCCTCGTGGAACGTGCTGTCCGCCGTGTCAGTTCCGGCCATGTCGGCCGGGCCGTCGTCGTCGGGCAGGGTTTCCATCACGGCCCGGCGCAGGAAGCGCATATGCACGCCGGGCGCCACCTCGAGCACCACATCCTGGTCATCGGCGTCGACCACGGTGGCGTACATGCCCGCGGTGGTGCGGACGCGCTGACCCGGGCGCACCGTGTTCTGCATCTGCTGGGCCTGCCGCTGCCGGTTGCGCTGCGGCCTGATCATGACGAAGTAGAGCAGCCCGAACAGGACCACGATGACGATCAGGAACGTGTAGCTCCCACCGCCGGAGCTGCTGGCCGCAAGGTTATGCATGTGACTCCCCATCGCGGGGGCTTCCTTCCAGTTGATGTACTCTGCCTGGCCGCGCGCCGGGCCATCGGGCCGGCGGGGCCGGAAATCCGTGGCCACCCGGGCAGCGGTTGACCAACTGCCGAAGTGTAGCGGCGCGCGGGCAGCGCACCAACAGGCTACGGCTTCCGGCGACTGATCGTGACATCCCCGCGACCAAAACGGGCACCTCCGGCGAGGCGAGGCGCGCCGCAGGCGTGTCCTCTCCGAGCCGGCTGTCGCGGGGGGTTCCGGGGGGTCGCCCCCCGGGCCAGCAGAGCGTGTCCTCTCCGAGCCGGCTGTCGCGGGGGGTTCCGGGGGGTCGCCCCCCCGGGCCAGCAGAGCGTGTCCTCTCCGAGCCGGCTGTCGCGGGGGTTCCGGGGGGTCGCCCCCCGGGCCAGCAGAGCGTTACTCGAACAGGCTGCCCGGCAGGGCCAGGCCGGGCGGCTCGGGCGGCTGCAGCCCCAGGTGCTGCCAGGCCGCGGGGGTGGCCACCCGCCCGCGCGGCGTCCGGGCCATCAGGCCGCGGCGGACCAGGAACGGCTCGGCGACCACCTCGACCGTCTCGGCCTCCTCGCCCACCGCCACGGCGAGGGTGGACAGCCCGACCGGGCCGCCGCCGAACCGGGTCACCAGGGCGCTGAGGACCGCCGCGGTCCAGCCGGTCCAGGCCTTCCTCGTCCACCTCGTACAGTTCCAGCGCGGCGCGGGCGAGGTCCCGGGTCACCACGCCGTCGGCCCGGACCTCCGCGTAGTCCCGGACCCGGCGCAGCAGCCGGTTGGCGATCCGGGGGGTGCCGCGGGAGCGCCCGGCGATCTCGTCGGCACCGTCGTCGCGCAGCGCCACGCCCGAGCAGGTCGGCCGACCGGCGGACGATGACCTCCAGCTCGGCGGCCTCGTAGAAGTCCAGGTGGGCCGGTGAACCCGAACCGGTCGCGCAGCGGCGCGGGGAGCAGCCCGGCCCGGGTGGTCGCGCCGACCAGGGTGAACGGGGCGATCTCCAGCGGGATCGCGGTCGCGCCCGGGCCCCTTCCCGACCACCACGTCGACCCGGAAGTCCTCCATGGCCAGGTAGAGCATCTCCTCGGCGGGCCGGGCCAGCCGGTGGATCTCGTCGATGAACACCACGTCCCGCTCGCCCAGCGTGGACAGGATGGCGGCCAGGTCACCGGCGCGCTCGATGGCCGGCCCGCTGGTGATCCGCAGCGGCGCGCCCAGCTCCGCGGCGATGATCATCGCGAACGTGGTCTTGCCCAGCCCGGGCGGCCCGGACAGCAGCACGTGGTCGGGGGCCCGGCCGCGGCGCAGCGCGCCCTCCAGCACCAGGGACAGCTGCTCGCGGACCCGGGTCTGGCCGATGACCTCCGCCAGCCGCTTGGGCCGCAGCGCACCCTCGATGACCCGCTCGTCCGCGTCGGCCAGCGGCGACACGAGCCGGTCCCCCTCTGCCCCGGCCAGCCCGTCCCGCTGCGCGGCCGTGAGCGCCTGCTCTTCCAGGGCGGACAGGCCCGGTGCCTCGCGCTCGGCGTCCTCGGCGGCGGAGTGCGCGGCCTGGCCGCCCCGGCCCGGCCGGGGACCCGGCCCGGTCACGTGCGGCTCAGCTTGCGCAGCGCGGCCCGCAGCGCGACGGACACGTCCACGTCCCCGGCGGGGCCGCCGGCCAGGTCGGCGGCGACGGCCGCGATGGCGTGCTCGGCGTCGCGGGCGGGCCAGCCCAGGTTGACCAGGCCGGCCCGGACCTGATCGCGCCACAGCGCGGCGCTGCCCGCAGCCGACCCGGCCCCGGGCGGCGGGCCCAGGAGGCCGGCCGGGGCGGCGGGCGAGCCGAGCCGGCCCGCCAGTTCCAGCACGATCCGCTGCGCGCCCTTGCGGCCGATGCCCGGCACCCGCATCAGCGCGGCCACGTCTTCCGCCGCGATGGCCTGCCGCAGCCCGTCCGGGCTGAACGAGGCCAGCATGGCCAGGGCCAGCCGCGGGCCGACCCCGCTGGCCGTCTGCACCAGCTCGAACACGTCGCGCTCGTCGTCGCTGGCGAACCCGTAGAGGGTCAGCGCGTCCTCGCGGACGACCAGCGAGGTGGCGACCCGGGCCCGCTCGCCGGTGCGCAGCGCGGCTAGCGTGCCCGGCGTGGCCTGCACCAGCAGCCCGACCCCGCCGACCTCGATCACCGCCCCCTCCGGGGCGATCGCGCACACCACACCATCCAGATGGGCAATCACCGCAGGCCCCCTGCATGCGTCCGGGGAATAGCGATCCCCGCCTGGCGGGCCAGCAGCGCAGCTTCCCCCAGGCGGGTCTGCGGGCCGCGCCACAGATGGCAGATGGCCAGGGCGAGGGCGTCGGCCGTGTCCGCGGGTTTCGGCGGGTCGGCCAGCCGGAGCAGCCGCATCACCATGGCGGTCACCTGGGCCTTGTCGGCCCGCCCGCTCCCGGTCACCGCGGCCTTCACCTCGCTCGGCGTGTGCAGCGCCACCGGCAGGCCGCGCCGGGCCGCGCACAGCATGGCCACCGCGCCCGCCTGCGCGGTGCCCATCACGGTGCGCACGTTGTGCTGGCTGAACACGCGCTCCACCGCCACCGCGTCCGGCTGGTGCTCGGCCAGCCAGGAGTCGATCTCCGCTTCCAGGGCGAGCAGCCGGGCCCCGATGTCCGCGGTGGGCGCGGTCCGCGCCACGCCCGCGGCGACCAGGCCGGGGGGCCTGCCGGGCGCGCCTTCCACCACGCCAAGCCCGCACCGGGTCAGTCCCGGGTCGACGCCGAGCACCCGCATCTGCGCTCCATCCCGGCCGGCCCGTCGATCCGGGCTATCACGAACACGTGTTCGGTCGGGACTGACCCTACCGGCCGGGGACGCGCCGCGCGCCCAGCATCCCCGGCGTGTCGGCATTCCCGGCGGCTGCGGGCCGGCCCGTGCCCCTCGCGACGGCAGATAACGAGAACCGTCCCGGGCCCTCCCCCGAGGCGGCTCAGAAGAATTC
Source organism: uncultured Actinomycetes bacterium (assembly GCA_963720645.1). Taxonomy (GTDB): domain Bacteria; phylum Actinomycetota; class Actinomycetes; order Streptosporangiales; family Streptosporangiaceae; genus RYN-230. The sequence goes on from CAVRFX010000013.1 coordinate 48,182, forward strand.
GAGCATGAACGCGTCCGCACCGAACGCGGCGTCCAGGGCCGCATCGGCGCCGGGGTCACCGCCGCCCGCCAGCCCGGCCCGGCGCAGCGTGGCCAGCGGGATGCCGGCGTACAGCGCGGCGAAGCCGCGCGGCCCGAGGGCCAGGGTGCCCGGGCCGGGGCTGGCCGGGGTGAGCGTGCCGGAGCCGCCGCCCACGTCCAGCGTCCACCAGCCGTCCTGGGCCGGGCGGTCCGGGTCGGCCAGGCGGACGGCGGCGGTCAGCCCGACCCCGGCCGGGAAACCCCGCGCGGCGACGGCCGCCGCCGCGTCCACCACCCGGAGCATCCAGGGTTTCCGGGCGGTCAGCCGCACCTCGGGGTCGGTGGTCAGCCACTGGACCGGGTCGGCGGGTGCGGCCGCCGCCCGGACAGTTTGAGCTATGGAGGAATGCGAGGCGACCACGCCCCACAGGGCCCGGGTGGCGGCGGCCGAGCCGGCCACGGCCCGTTCCACCAGGAGCTCGTCGTTGCCCTGCTGCCAGCGGTAGGCCAGGAAGCCGTCCGGTGCCAGGTAGGCGAAGCGGTGCTCGTCGCCGAGCCAGCGGGCCACGGACGGCTCGTCGCGGGTGTTCGGGCCGCAGTCGCGCAGGTCCTGGTGGGCCCGGCCGGTGACGGCCAGCACCTCGGCGGCGTCGCCGGGACCGACCCGGCGCAGCGCGGGGGCTGGCCCGGCCGGCGGTGCGGCCAGCAGCGGCGGGCCGCCCGGGAGCAGGCCGTCCGGGGACAGGTCATCCACGGGCAGGGCCGCGTCGGGGGTGACCAGGGAACGGAGCGCGTGGGACGGGATGGCCAGGCGGCTCATGCTGCCCGCGATCTCCCAGCCCAGCGACCGGTACAGCGCCATGGTGGCCGGATACAGCGCGGACACCGGGTATCCGCGGTCGCCGATCAGCCCGAGCAGCGCCCGCATCAGCGTGCGGCCGGCACCCCGCCCGCGTTCCTCGGGGGCCACCATGACGTTGGCCACCCCGGCCATCGGCACCGGCCGGCCGTGCCACCACTGGATCATGTCGTGGTACTGGGCGGCGGCCAGCATCCGGCCGCCGTCGAAGGCCCCCAGGTACCGGCGGGCCGCGATGGCGGCGCCGCTGAATTCCTGCCAGCGCGGCTGGTCAGCCCGCGCAATCGGCCCGAAGGCCCGGACACTCAGGTCGAGCAGCGCACCGGGGTCGTCACCGGGACCCAGTTCCCTGATGTCCACGCGTCAGCCGAGCTTCTCCATGACCTCGTCGGGCACCGAGTAGTTCGCGTAGACGTCCTGCACGTCGTCGGAGTCCTCCACCGCCTCGATCAGCCGGAACACCCGCTTGGCCTGCTCCTCGTCCAGTTCGACCTCGACGGTGGGCAGGAACGCGGCCTCGGCGGAGTCGTACTCGATGCCGGCCGCCTGCAGCGCGTTGCGCACGGCCAGCAGGTCGTGCGGCTCGCTGATCACCTCGAACGACTCGCCCAGGTCATTGACCTCCTCGGCGCCCGCGTCGAGCACCGCGGTGAGCACGTCGTCCTCGCTGGCCCCGTCGGCCTTGGGGACGATCACCACGCCCTTGCGGTGGAACAGGTAGGACACCGAGCCGGGGTCGGCCATCGTCCCGCCGTTGCGGGTCAGCGCGGTCCGCACGTCGGCGGCGGCCCGGTTCCGGTTGTCGGTCAGGCACTCCACGAGCACCGCGACCCCGCCGGGCGCGTACCCCTCGTAGGCGATGTTCTCGTAGGCGGCGCCGCCCGCTTCCAGGCCCGCGCCGCGCCGGATGGCCCGGTCGATGTTCTCGTTCGGCACCGAGCTCTTCTTGGCCTTCTGCACGGCGTCATACAAGGTGGGGTTGCCGGCCGGGTCCGCGCCCCCGGTCCGCGCCGCCACCTCGACGTTCTTGATCAGCTTGGCGAAGAGCTTGCCCCGCCGGGCGTCGATGACCGCCTTCTTGTGCTTGGTCGTGGCCCACTTGGAGTGGCCGCTCATATCCGATCCCTCACCATGTCAACAAACAGCTTGTGCACCCGCAGGTCCCCGGTCAGCTCGGGGTGGAACGCGGTGGCCAGCGCCGGGCCCTGCCGGACCGCGACGATCCTACCGGTGCCCGGATCAGCCCCGAGTATCTCGACGTCCGGGCCGGTGTCCTCGACCCACGGCGCCCGGATGAACACCGCGCGCAGCGCCGGCCCGGGTACCCCGGCCAGCGGGATATCCGCCTCGAACGAGTCCACCTGCCGGCCGAACGCGTTGCGCCGGACGGTCATGTCGATGCCCCCGAAAGTTTCCTGCCCCGCGATCCCGTCCAGCAGCCGGTCGGCCAGCATGATCATGCCTGCGCAGGACCCGAAGACCGGCATCCCGCCGCTGATCCGCTTGCGCAGCGGCTCGGTCAGCTCGAAGATCTCGGCGAGCTTCCAGATCGTGGTGGACTCCCCGCCCGGGATGACCAGCCCGTCGGCCTGGTCGAGCTCGCCGGGCCGGCGGACCCGCAGCGGCCGGGCCCCGGCCGCTTCCAGGGCCCTGAAGTGCTCGATCACATCACCCTGGAGGGAGAGCACGCCCACGGCCGGTCCCCCCGCGCTGGGGGGGATGTGGTCGGGCATGGCGGGTCCTTCCGGGCGGTACTTCCGGGCGCATTATTTCTGGCCCGGGGGCTGCTTCGAGCGTAGCGGTCTGAGGGCAACACCCGGAACAGGGCAGATCTTCCCGCCCGCCCGCCACGGCGCGCTCAGCCCGCCTCCGGATCCGCCTGGCCGATCCCCAGATGCCGCTCGATCGCGGCCACCCGGGCGTCGATCGACCGCAGCCGGGTGATCATCTCCGCCAGCTGGGCGGGCGAGCCCACGATGCGCACCTCGCGCTCCCCGGTTAGGCCGGGGTCGGCTTCCCACGTCACGGCGGTCTCACCTTCGGCGCCGGCCTCGCGGGCGTGGGCGCCGAGGATCTGGAGGACCTGCTCGCGGACCCGGCTGAGGTCCGCGCCCAGCTTGATCAGCACCTGGGCCGCCACGCCCTCACCCTCGCGGATCACGCCGAGCAGGATGTGCTCCGTGCCGATGTAGCGGTGCCCGAACTGGTGGGACTCCCGGAGCGACAGCTCGAGCACCTTCTTGGCCCGCGGGGTGAACGGGATGTGCCCGGACGGCTCGTCCTGGCCCCGCCCGATCATCTCCTCAACCTGGTGGCGCACGGTTTCCAGGCTGATCCCGAGGGATTTCAGCGCCTCGACCGCCACGCCCTCACCCTCGCGGACCATGCCGAGCAGGATGTGCTCGGTACCGATGTAGTTGTGGCCGAGCTCCCTGGCCTCCTGCTGGGCCAGGACGACGACCCGGCGGGCCCGGTCGGTGAACCTCTCGAACATCTGCCGCTCCCCACGATGGGTGACGACGGTCGTGCGGGGCCGGGACGGGCCGCGGCGTCAGGAGGCTGGCGGGTCACCAGGACCGGGCGGAGCGGGCCCCCGGGGTCACCAGCCGCGGCTGGCGTAACGGTCAGCGGGGGGCAGGGTGTCGGTGCTGATCCCGACCATGGGCTCGCCGAGCCCGCGGGACACCTTGGCCACGACGTCGGGATCGTCGTGGAACGTGGTGGCCTTGACGATCGCGGCCGCCCGGGCGGCCGGGTCACCGGACTTGAAGATCCCGGATCCGACGAACACCCCGTCGGCGCCGAGCTGCATCATCATGGCCGCGTCCGCCGGGGTGGCGATGCCGCCCGCGGTGAACAGCACGACCGGCAGCTTGCCCAGCCGGGCGACCTCGGCCACCAGCTCGTAGGGGGCCTGCAGGTCCTTGGCCGCCGCGAAGAGTTCCTCGTCCGGCAGCGTGCCGAGGCCGCGGATGGCGCGGGTGATGGAGCGCATGTGCCGGGTGGCCTCGACCACGTTGCCGGTGCCCGCCTCGCCCTTCGACCGGATCATGGCCGCGCCCTCGGCCAGCCGCCGGAGCGCCTCGCCCAGGTTGGTCGCGCCGCAGACGAACGGGACCGTGAAGTCCCACTTGTCAACATGGTGGGCCTCGTCGGCGGGGGTCAGCACCTCGGACTCGTCGATATAGTCCACGCCGATGGCCTGGAGGACCTGGGCCTCCGCGAAGTGCCCGATCCGGCACTTGGCCATGACCGGGATGGACACGGCCTCGATGATCCCGTCGATCATGTCGGGGTCGCTCATCCGGGCCACGCCGCCCTGGGCGCGGATGTCGGCCGGGACCCGCTCCAGGGCCATCACCGCCACGGCCCCGGCATCCTCGGCGATCTTGGCCTGCTCCGGCGTCACCACGTCCATGATCACGCCGCCCTTGAGCATGTCCGCCATGCCCCGCTTGACCCGCGCGGTGCCGGTCTGGGTGGGGCTCGCGGGGGTGGATGCGGTACTGCGTGACACGGTGAACCTCATTCGGATCGGCGGAGTTGTGTTAGCTCCATGGTAGGCGCTCCGTCAGCTGGCGAAATGCGGCATATCGGAGCCCCCCGTCTCCCCGGTCGCGGCGACCAGCGAATCGTCGATCTCGAAGAACGCCGGCATCGGCGCGCCCCCGGCCAGCCCCAGGACCCGGGCCAGCCAGCGGCGCCGGGCCGCCTGGGTGGCGGCGACCGCGTCGTTGTAGAACTTGCGGGCCAGGAACACCTGGTGCGCGGCGGCCTCCAGCTCGGCCAGCAGCTCGTCGGCGCTGCCCTGGCTGTCCAGCGAGACCCGGAAACCGGGCTGGCTGAGCACCGCCCGCAGCGCCCGGGTCAGGTCGCTCTCGGCGAGCTCGTTGGGTTCCCCGGCAGCCCGCGCGTCGTGCGCGGCCCCGGCCAGCAGCAGGCTGGTCGCCGGGTCGAGCAGGCCGCACGCGGCCAGTTCCTGCGCCACCGAGCTGCGCCGGACCAGGGCGGCGTCGAGCGCGGCCCGGGCCTTGTCCACCCGGGCGTGCAGCCGGTCGAGACGGCCGGCCCGCCAGGACACGTACACGCCGATGAGCACGGCGGCCACGGCGATGAGGATGACGTCGATCAGCATGGCTCACTGCCCGCCCCCCGCGCGGCGGCGGCACACCCGGTGCGGCGGGCCGGGCTCACCGGGCCACCCCCACCTGGCCGTACGCGGCCACCACGGCCTCGTAGACCCGGACCACGTCGCGGGCCACCACCGGCCAGTCGTAGGCCCGGACCGCCTCGGCCGCGACCTCGGACAGGGCGGCCCGCCGCTCCGGGTCGTCGAGCAGCCGGGCGGCGGCCGCGGCCAGCGCCGCCGGGTCGCCGGATTCGAACAGCTCACCGGCCCGGCCGCCGCGCAGCACCTGCCGGAACGCGTCGAGGTCGCTGGCCACGATCGGCGCCCCGGCCGCCATGGCCTCGGCGAGCACGATGCCGAAGCTCTCACCGCCGGTGTTCGGCGCGCAGAACACGTCCACGGAGTGGTAGACGCGGGCCTTATCTTCCTCGCTGACCTGGCCGAGCAGGATCACCCGCGGGCGCAGCGGCGCGGGCACCTTGGCCAGCACGTCGCCGGTGTCCCCGGGCCCGGCGATCAGCAGCCGCAGCCCCGGCCGCTGGGCGCCCAGCTCGGCGAACGCGCGCAGCAGCACGTCCAGGCCCTTGCGGGGCTCGTCCATCCGGCCGAGGAAGCCGAGCACGCCGCCGTCCCCGGGCCAGCCGGGCAGCGGGGCGGCCTTCTCGTACCGGCTCACGGTCACGCCGTTCGGGATCAGCACCGCGTCCCCGCCCATGTGCTCGACCAGGGTGGTCCGGGCCGCCTCGGAGACCGCGATCCACCCGGTGATCTTCTCCAGCGCGGTCTGCAGGGCCGGGTAGGCGGCGTGCATGACGCGGGACCGCGGGGTGGCGGTGTGCACGGTGGCGACGATCGGCCCGTCGGCCACCCAGCAGGCCAGCAGGGACAGGCTGGGCGCGGCCGGCTCGTGCACGTGCAGGACGTCGAAGCCGCCCTCCTTGACCCACCGCCGGACGCGGCTGGCGGACAGGAACCCGAACGCCAGGCGGGCCACCGAGCCGTTGTAGGGCACGGGAACCGCGCGGCCGGCGGGCACCAGGTAGGCCGGCAGCGGGGTGTCGTCGTCGGCGGGCGAGATCACGGACACCTCGTGCCCCAGCCCGATCAGGGCCTCGGCCAGGTCCCGGATGTGCTGCTGCACCCCGCCGGGGACGGCCCAGGTGTAGGGGCAGACGATGCCGACTCTCACGGCCCGCCGCCCGTGCCCGTGGCCGCGCCGGTGCCCGTGCCTGTTCCCGGGCCCGTGCTGGCCGTCTCACTCTCGCCGCGGGCCGCGCGGTCCGCCGCGGCCAGCCGTTCCGGGTCAAGATCGGCGACGAAGACCTTCTGGAGCATGTGCCAGTCCTGCGGATGGGCCCGGATCCCGTCCTCGTAATCGCGGGCGACCGCCTGGGTCATGACCGCGGCCTTCTCCCGGCGGGTGCCGGCCTCCGGGACCGGGACCTCGTCGTAGATGCGGGCCCGCCAGCCGTCGCCGTCGAACCACAAGGTGGTGGGCAGCAGCGCCGCCCCGGTCTGCACGGCCAGCGCGGCCGGCCCGGCCATCATCCGCGCCTTCTCCCCGAAGAACTCCACCTCGATGCCACGGCCGGTGACGTCCCGGTCCGAGACCAGGCAGACCAGGCCGCCGGCCCGCAGCCGCTGGGCCAGCACGCCGAACCGGCCGTCCCCGCCGCTGGCCGGGAGCACCTCCATGCCGAGGCCCTCGCGGAAATCCAGGAACCGCTGGAACAGGGACTCGGGCTTGAGCCGCTCGGCGACCGTGGTGAACTTCCCCACCCCGCGGTGGATGATCCAGACGCCGGCCAGCTCGTAGTTGCCGGTATGCGGCAGGGCGATGATCACGCCGCGGCCGGCGGCCAGGTTCCCCTGCAGCTTTTCCTCGCCGGTCACGTGCATGTCCGCCTGGATCCGGTCCTGCCCCAGCACGGGCAGCCGGAACGACTCCAGCCAGTAGCGGGCGTAGGAGCGCATGGTCTGCCGGGACAGCGCGCGCAGTTCCTTGCCGGTGACGGACGGGCCGGTCACCCGGCGCAGGTTCGCCTCGAGCACCTGGACCTGGGGTCCCTGGCGGCGCCAGGCGATGTCCGCCCCGAACCGGAAGGCGCCGCGGGCCCAGGATTCCGGCACCCGGCACACCAGGGTCCAGCCCAGGGCGTACGCGGCGTCAGTCAGCCGGTCCCGTACCGAGGTCACGCCGTATCCTTTCGCGCGCCACCATCACCAGGGTCGCGGACCGCCGCCGCCGGGCCGGCACCGGGGGCGCCGTTACCCGCCGGGCCGGGGGTCCCGCTCGCGGCCGGGGGGCCGCCGGGCTGGGCGGCGGGCCGGGGTGCGGTGCCCGGGCCGACGGCCTTGCGGACCACCAGGACGCGCTGCGCGAACGTGACCGTGCTGCCCGCCGCGACCGCCCACAGCCCGATGGCCAGGACGAACGGCACGCCCAGGCCGGTCAGGCCGGCCGCGACCAGCACGACCAGGAGCCGCTCGGACCGCTCGGCCACGCCGACGTCGGCGCGCACGCCTATCCCCTCGGCCCGGGCCCGGGCGTACGACACCAGGCCGCCGGCCACCAGGCAGTACAGCGCCACGCAGGCCAGCACGGGCTGATGGTCCCGGGCCAGGTAGATGGCCAGCCCGCTGAAGACCGCCCCGTCACCGATCCGGTCCAGGGTCGAGTCGAGGAAGGCCCCCCAGGGCCCCGTGGTGCCTTTCACCCGGGCCAGCAGGCCGTCCAGCATGTCGAACATGGCGAAGCCCCAGCACACCAGGGTCCCGGCGAACAGGTGGCCGGTGGGGAACAGCCAGAGCGCCCCGATGGCCACGCCGATCGTCCCGGCCGCCGTGATCATGTTCGGCGTGACCGGGGTGCGCGCGAGCACCCGGCCCAGCGGCGACAGCAGGCGGGCGAACAGGGGTCTGAGAGCGTTCAGCATGGCCGTCCGATCCTACTGGCGGAGTGGACAGGAGGGACGATTCCGGCTGGGGGCTTGTGGTCGGGTGTCTAGCAGGTAAAGGCTGGCTGTGAGGCAGCCGAACAGCGTCGTAGGAGGCGAGTACTCATGACCGACAGGAGAGGATCGAGCGCCACAGGCGGTACAGCAGGGGCCGATCAGCCCGGCAGCGTGCGGAATGTCGCGCTGGTCGGCCATTCCGGGTCAGGGAAGACAACTCTCGTGGAGGCTCTCCTCGTCAGCACGGGCGCGATACCGCGCCCGGGACGGGTGGAGGACGGTTCCACCGTCAGCGACTTCGATGAGGTGGAAGTCCGGCAGCAACGTTCCATCAACCTCACCCTGGCACCCGTGGTGCACGCCGGGGTCAAGGTCAATCTCCTCGACACACCAGGCTACGCCGACTTCACCGGCGACCTGCGGGCGGGCCTGAGGGCGGCGGACGCCGCGCTGTTCACCGTGCCGGCCACCGACGGCGTGGACGGGCTGACCCGGATGCTGTGGGAGGAGTGTGCCTCCGTCGGCATGCCACGCGCGGTAGTCATCACCAAGCTGGATCACCAGCGGGCCGACTTCGCCGAGGCCCTGCACGCCTGCCAGGACGCGTTCGGCGACTCGGTCGCCCCGCTCTACCTGCCGGTAACTTCGGGCCCCGGGGCCGTGGGCGGGCTCATCGGGCTGCTGTCCGGGCGGTTCTACGACTACAGCAGCGGAACGCGCACCGAGCGGGACCCCGACCCGGATCAGGCGGACCGGCTCGAGGAGCTGCGCAGCGCACTGATCGAGGGCGTCATCCAGGAGAGCGAAGACGAGACGCTCATGGAGCGCTACCTGTCCGGGGAGAGCATCGATCCCAAGGTGCTGATCGAGGACCTGGAGAAGGCGGTCGCCCGGGGCAGCTTCTACCCCGTGCTTACCACCTCCAGCCTGCAGGGCATCGGCCTGGCCGAGCTGCTGGAAATCATGACCCAGGCCTTTCCCGCGCCCGGTGAGCATTCGCTGCCCGGCGTGACCACCCTGGACGGCAAGCCGGTGACCGGGCTGTCCTGCGACCCCGACGGGCGGCTGCTGGCCGAGGTGGTCAAGACCACGTCCGATCCATACGTCGGGCGGATCAGCCTGGTCCGGGTGTTCTCCGGGACGCTGCGCCCGGACGCCCCGGTGCACGTGTCCGGGCACGGCCTGGCCGAGCGCGGCCACGCCGACCACGACATGGACGAGCGGATCGGCGCGCTCACCTCGCCACTGGGCAAGCAGCAGCGCCCCGTCCCGCAGTGCGTGGCCGGGGACATCTGCGCCGTGGCCAAGCTGTCCAGTGCGGAGACCGGCGACACCCTGTCCGACAAGGACCACCCGCTGCTGATGGAGCCCTGGTCGATACCCGACCCGCTGCTCCCGGTGGCCATCTCGGCCAAGTCCAAGGCCGACGAGGACAAGATGTCCCAGGCCATCGGCCGGCTGGTGGCCGAGGACCCGACGCTGCGGATGGAGAACAACTCCGAGACCCGCCAGCTCGTGCTGTGGTGCATGGGCGAGGCCCATTCCGACCTCCTGCTGGACCGGCTGTCCTCGCGGTACGGGGTGGGCGTGGAAACCAAGGAGCTCCGGGTCCCGCTGCGCGAGACCGTGGCCGGGAAAGCCCGGGGGCTGGGCCGTAACGTCAAGCAGACCGGCGGGCACGGCGAGTTCGGGGTGTGCCACATCGAGGTGGAACCGGTCCCGTCGGGCACCGGCTTCCAGTTCGTGGACAAGGTCGTCGGCGGCGTGGTGCCGCGCCAGTTCATCCCGTCGGTGGAGAAAGGGGTGCGGGCCCAGCTGGAGCAGGGGGTCCTGGCCGGCTACCCGATGGTGGACATCAAGGTGACCCTGTTCGACGGCAAGGCCCACTCGGTGGACTCGTCCGACATGGCCTTCCAGAAGGCCGGCAAGCTGGCCCTGCGGGACGCCGCCGACAAGGCGAAGGTCCTGCTGCTGGAGCCGGTGGACGAGCTGTCGGTGCTGGTCGCGGACGACTACGTGGGTGCGGTCATGTCCGACCTGTCCTCGCGGCGCGGCCGGGTGCTCGGCACCGAGCCGGTGGCGGGCGGGCGGACCCTGGTCAAGGCCGAGATACCGCAGCTGGAGATCACCCGCTACGCGATTGACCTGCGCTCGATGTCGCACGGCACCGGCTCGTTCAGCCGCAGCTACCTGCGCTACGAGCCGCTGCCAGCCCATCTGGCCGACAAGGTCGCCGCCGCCGCCGGGGACGGCGGATAGCCCCCCGGGCCTGGCCGGCCGCTCGAGGCGGCCGGCCAGGCGTCGGCGATGAGCTTGCGGGTGTCCCTCAGCAACTGGGGCAGCACGCGGGTGTGCCCGACCACGGGCATGAAGTTGGTGTCCCCGCCCCACCGGGGCACCACATGCTGGTGCAGGTGCGCCGCGATCCCGGCGCCCGCGACCGAGCCCATGTTCATGCCGATGTTGAAGCCCTGCGCGCCGGACGCGGTGCGCAGCGCGGTCATGGCCCGCTTGGTCAGCGCGGCCAGCTCGGCCGTCTCGGCCTCGTCCAGGTCGGTGTAGTCGGCCACGTGCCGGTACGGGAGCACCATCAGGTGCCCGGCGTTGTACGGGTACAGGTTGAGGACGCTGTAGACCAGGTCGCCCCGGGCCACGATCAGGCCGTCCTCGTCGCTGAGTGCCGGGATCCGGCAGAACGGGCAGCCGTCATCCTGGCCGCCCCCGGGCGGCTTGTTCTCGCCCTTGATGTAGGCCATCCGGTGCGGCATCCACAGCCGGGCGAAACCGTCCGGGATCCCGGCCCCGTCCTGCTCGGACAGGCCAGGCTCGGTTGGCTCAGTCATCTGGCTGCTCAGTTCCTGTCTTGCTGGCCCTGATCCTGCTGGCTCTGGTTCCCGGCCCGGGTCAGACCTGGATGCGCTGCTGGACGGCGCTGACGATCTCGGCGATGGCGTCGGCGACCGGGACCCCGTTGCGCTGCCCGCCGTCGCGGAACCGGAACGAGACCGCGCCCTTGGCCACGTCGTCGTCCCCGGCCAGCAGCATGTAAGGCACCTTCTGCCGCTGCGCGTTGCGGATCTTCTTCTGCATCCGGTCATCGCTGGTGTCCACCTCGACCCGGATGCCCTGCTCCCGCAGCTGCGCGGCGACCTTGTCCAGGTAGGGCACGTGCGCGTCGGTGATGGGGATGCCGATCACCTGGACCGGCGCGAGCCACGGCGGGAAGGCCCCGGCGTAGTGCTCGAGCAGGATCCCGAAGAACCGCTCGATCGACCCGAACAGCGCGCGGTGGATCATGTAGGGACGCTGCCGGGACCCGTCGGGGGCCTGGTACTCGATGCCGAACCGGCCCGGCTCCTGGAAGTCCACCTGGAGGGTGGACAGCTGCCAGCGGCGCCCGATCGCGTCCTTCACGTGCACGTCGATCTTGGGGGCGTAGAACGCCCCTCGCCCTCGGCGACGGTATACGGCAGGCCCGAGGCGTCCAGGGCCTGCTTGAGCGCGGCCTCGGCCGCGTCCCACTCCGCGGGCTCCCCGACGTACTTCTCCGGCCGGGTGGACAGCTCGGCCTCGAACTCGGTCAGGCCGAAGTCGCGGAGCAGCCCGACCACGAAGTTCAGCAGCGAGGCCAGCTCGGGGGCGAGCTGCTGCGGGGTGCAGAAGATGTGCGAGTCATCCTGGGTGAACCCGCGGGCGCGGGTCAGCCCGTGCACCACCCCGGACTTCTCGTACCGGTAGACGGTGCCGAACTCGAACAGCCGGAGCGGCAGCTCCCGGTAGGACCGCCCGCGCGAGGAGTAGATGAGCACGTGCATCGGGCAGTTCATCGGCTTCATGTAGTACCGGGCACCGTCCAGTTCCATGGGCGGGAACATGCTCTCGGCGTAGAAGCCGAGGTGCCCGGAGGTCTGGAACAGCTCTTCCTTGGTCAGGTGCGGGGTGTTGACGTACAGGTAACCCGCTTCCTCGTGGCGGCGGCGCGCGTAGTCCTCCATGACCCGGCGGATGATCGCACCTTTGGGGTGGAAGACGGGCAGCCCGGAGCCGATCTCGGTCGGGAAGGAGAACAGGTCCAGCTCGGCGCCCAGCCGCCGGTGATCGCGGCGCTCCGCCTCGGCGAGCAGCTTCAGGTACTCGTCCTGCGCGTCCCGCGACTCCCAGGCGGTGCCGTAGATCCGCTGCAGCTGCGGGTTCTTCTCACTGCCCCGCCAGTACGCACCGCTGGAACGCATCAGCCTGAACGCCGGGATCTGCCGGGTGGTGGGCACATGCGGCCCGCGGCACAGGTCCTTCCAGCATTCCCCGCCGGTGGCCGGGTCGAGGTTGTCGTAGATGGTGAGCTGGCTGCCGCCGACCTCGACGGCCTCCTCGACACTCACCTCGGTGGGTGAGGTCGGGGAACCCGCATCGGGCCCGGCTGCGCCGCCCTTGAGCCCGATCAGCTCGAGCTTGTACGGCTCACCCGCCAGTTCCTCGCGGGCCTGCTCGTCGCTGACCTCGCGCCGGGAAAAGCGCTGGCCCTGCCTCACGATCTGGCGCATCCGCTGCTCGATGGCCTTGAGGTCCTCGGGGCTGAACGGGGCCGGCACGTCGAAGTCGTAGTAGAAGCCGTTCTCCACCGGCGGCCCGATACCCAGCTTGGCCTCGGGGAACAGCTCCTGGACGGCCTGGGCCATCACGTGCGCGGTGGAGTGCCGCATGATCGCCCGGCCGTCGTCGCTGCCCACCTCGACCGGCTCGATGGCGTCACCGTCGGCCAGCGCCGCGGCCAGGTCGCGCAGCTCGCCGTTGACCCGCGCGGCGATCACCGCGGAGCCGGGCGCACCCGCCGGGCCGCCGCCCGGCTCGCTCAGCCGGAGCGCGTCACCGGCCGTAGTGCCCGCGTCCACCACGTGCTCGCGACCGGCGAGGGTGATGTGAAGCTGCTGGGCCGACACGGCGGGCTCCCTGGATCGTAGGCGAGTGGGGCCATTGCCCCAGCCTCTGATGCTATCGAGGCGCAGCCGTAGCCGCGCCTCGATATCGCCTGGGCCGCTCCAGGGACTCCGGGCTACCGGACGGTGACGAGGGTCCCGTAGGTCATGTAAGGCCACACGTAGTGAGCCTGGGCGTACGGCAGCTCGACGCAGCCCAGGCTCTGCGGGGCCCCGTAGAAGCCCCGCGGGAAGTAGTGCACCGCGTCACCGCCATCGAAGTAGGACACCCACGAGACCGGGTCGGAGTAGTGCGAGCCGTCCGGGTTGGTGCCCGACATGATCTGGAACTGGTAGCGCAGGTACACCGGGAAGGTGCCGTCGGCGGTGGGCGCGGCCGGGATGCCGGTGTTAGCCAGCGTGTGCAGGATGACCCGCCCGTTGTGCCACACGGTCAGCGTCTCCGGGCTGGCCTTGCTGGCCAGGGCGTAGGTGTAACCGTTGGGGTTCTTCTTGTTGGCCGCGGCGGCGCGGATCACGTCCCGCCACAGGGCGGGGGTCATCACGCCGGTCATGGTGAGGCCGTGGTTGGACTGGAAGGCCCGGATGGCCCCCTGCATGATCAGGCTGGACTTGCCGCCCCAGAAGCTGGTCAGGACCGACGGGTAGCCCTTCTTCCAGGTGAACGTCCCGGCCAGCGGCGAGTACATGGCGGACAGCTCGGTGGGGACGTTGTCCGGCTCCATCGCGGTGGGGTCCTGGGGGGCCCATTTGAGCGGCAGGTAGCCCAGCTGCGCGAGCATCTGCTTCAGCCGCAGGGTCGACCAGTGCCGGGTGGTGAACCGCTCGGTCACGGTCTTGGTCACCACACCGCCCGCGGCGGAGCGGAGCCCGGACGTGCCCGCGGGGATGATGACCCGCACCTGGGTCCCGGGCCAGAACGGGGTGGACGGGGTGAACGTCAGCGTGCTGCCCGCCTTCGCCCAGGTTCCCGGCGTGGCCGGGTGCAGGACCGGCATCGGCGAGCTGGCGGCCAGCGGGGCGGACAGCGTCACCCGGACCGGGCTGGCGCCGTTGGTGCGGGTCACCGCGCCGCCCTGGGTCACCGACTCGACCTGCAGCGGCGGGGCGGCGGCCTGGGCGCCGCCGGACTGGCGGTCCGAGACGGTGGTGGCGTGCCCGGCGGAGCCGGACGCGCCGAGCACCCCGATGGTGACCCCCGCGACCACCAGGACGCCGACGCCGCCGATGGCCAGGAGGGTCTTGGTCCGCCGGGACCCGGGCGCCGCCGCGTCCCCGTCCCCGGGGGTGGCGGCCTCGGGGCTGCCCGGCTGGCCGTCCCCGGGGGTGGCGGCCGCAGGGCTGCCGCCCTGGCCGTCCGCGTCCTGAGTGGCCGTGTCCGCGGCGGTATCGCCCGTGGCCCCGGCCGACGAGGACGCCGTGGGCCGCCGCATCCACCCTGGAGTCTGCACGTTCCGCTCCCTCGTGTTCCCTATTCCCGGCATTGGCCTGCGGGCCCCCTCGCCCGCCCGGCCTGCCCGCTGTAACGCATTCCCGACATGCCCGGTTCCCGTGCGCCGGCGTGTCCTGCGCCTTCGCCTGTCCTATGTGACGGCCCGGGCACCGGGGAACGTCCTCAGCGGGTGATATCCGCCGCGCAGACATAGGCCTCCAGCTGGGCTAAGGCAGCCTAGAGCCAGTCCTTACGGCGGAAGATCACATACAGGGTCGCAGATAGGCCAATCATGATCAGTGTGGACGTCCAGAAACCGGCGATTCGGCCAAAACCTGGATAAGGCACATTCTGCCCGTAAAAGCCGGTGACCGCAGTCGGCACGGCGATGATCGCGGCCCAGCTGGTGACCTGTTTCATGATCACGTTGAGCCGGTTGCCGCGCACCGTGAGGTGGGTTTCCAGGATGGTCGTGACCAGGTCGCGGAGGGACTCCGTCCATTCGGTCGCGCGGAGCACGTGATCGTAGATGTCGTGGAAGTAGGGCAGGATCTCGCCGTCCACGACGTGCAGGTCACGCCGCAGCAGCGAGTTGAGCACCTCGCGCATCGGCAGCACCACGCGCCGCAGCACGACCAGCGACTTGCGCAGCTCGAAGGTGCGGCGCTGCATCTCGTTGTCCCGGGGGTTCTCGTCGAACAGCTGGTCCTCGAGCGTCTCGATCTGGGTGTCCAGCGACTGGACCGCCTCGAAATGGGTGTCCACCACGTAGTCGAGCAGGCCGTAGAGCAGGAACCCCACCCCGCATTTGGCCAGGTCCGGTGAGTCGTCCCAGCGGCGGACCACCGCGTCGATGTCGAAACCCCGGCTGCGCCGCACCGTGACCAGCGCGCGGTCGGTGACGAACGCGTCAACCTCGTCGATGTCCAGCTCGCCGGTGCCGGTGTTCAGCTTCACGCCGTAGGAGGTGACGAAGATGTGGCTCTGGTAGCGGTCCAGCTTGGCGCGCTGGTGCTCGCCTACCGCGTCCTCGACCGCCAGCGGGTGCAGCCCCAGTTCCTCGCTGATCGAGGACAGGTCCTCCGCGGTCGGCTCGCAGAAGTCGAACCAGACGACCGCGGTCGGGTCGGCCAGGTAATCGGAGATCTTGGCGACGGGGAACCCCTCGTCCTCCAGGACCCCGTTGCGGTACATGCGGGTACGCGCCATGGTGGCAAAGATAAGGGCATCAGGGCCCATCCGCCGCCTGGGTGACGCCGCCACGCCCACCTGGGCCGCCTCCCCGGGCTGGCATGATCGGGCCTATGACGGTTATCAAGATCAACGCGATCACCGTGCCGCCGGACAGCGGGGACGAGCTGGCCCGCCGCTTCGCGGCCCGGGCCGGGGCCGTGGACAGCCAGGACGGGTTCGAGGGGTTCGAGCTGCTCAAACCCACCGACGAGCGGACCACCTGGCTGGTCGTCACCCGGTGGCGGGACGAGGAGTCCTTCGCGGCGTGGCTGGGCTCCCCGGCGTTCGGGCACGGGCACCGCCCGCAGGCCGGGCAGGAGGGCGGCCAGGCCCCGCCGCCGGTCGGGGTGTCCAGCGAGCTGTGGTCCTACGAGCCCGCGGGCGGTTCCGCGCCTGCCTAGGTGGCCTGCCGGGACAGCCGGTCCGGGTCCGACGCGTCCGGCGCGGCCAGGCCCTCGGCCTGGGTCAGCTGCTCGCCCGCGCGCCGCGTCGCGGCCGGCCGGGCCAGCACCCAGGCGATGCCGACCACGAACCAGGCGATGGCCACCGACGGGCCCCACCAGGCCACCCCGGTCGGCAGCGGCCAGACGTTCCGGAACAGGGTGTAGCCGAGGACGATGATGCCCAGTACCGGGATCACCAGCTCCCAGCGCCGGACCGTGCTGACCCCGGATGGCCCCGGGAAGAACACCAGGCGCACCATCCCGATCGTGGCCAGGACGTAGACGACCAGCAGGATCAGCGTGCCGATCGTGCCGCTCTCCAGGAACAGCGTGAACGGGTCGCCGCCGAGCACGAACCAGGTGAAGGCGACGATCACGTAGACGGCCAGCACCACGCACGCGGCCGCGGTGGTGGGGGTCCGGCGCCGGGGCGAGACGTGGCTGAGCCGGGCGGGCAGGATGCCGTCCCGGCTCATCGCGAACGCGAGGCGGGACGCGCCGACCGTGGACGCGAGCGCGCAGCCGAACGCCGAGATCATCGCGCCGGCCGTGATGATCGTGCCCAGCCAGGACGCGACGTAGCTGGTGCCGAGGTCGCCGATGAGGGAGGTGGAGTTGATGAACGCGGTGACGCCCTTGGCCGAGGTCCCGAAGCCCATCACCTCGACCGCGGTGACCACGAAGAAGTAGATGCCGCCGAAGATGGCCACGCCGAGGATGGCCCGGGGGATGTCGCGCCTGGGCCGCCGGGTCTCCTCCCCCAGCGTGGACGCGGCCTCGAACCCGGCGAAGGACAGGAAGCCGAACACGACCCCGAGGAAGATCGTCGAAATCGGCGTGCCGGACGGGAGGCTGAACACCGACCAGTCCACGCCCAGCCCGTGCGGGGCGCTGTGGCCGGCCAGCTTGGCGAACACGATCACGATCACGATCACGATGAGCAGCACGGTGATGCCCTCGGCGGCCAGCAGGACCCGGGTGCCGCCGCGGGCCGGGGTGATGGCCAGCCACCAGACCAGCACCATCCCGATGGCACCCAGCAGGAACCCGGACCACGTCGGCGGGTTGTTCCAGATGCCGAGCGCATCCAGGAAGTTGGCCGCGAACCGGCCGCCGGCCATCGAGGTGACCACGGCGTAGAACGTGTAGGTGCCGGTCAGCGCCCAGCCGGAGATCACCCCGGCGCGCGGGCCGAGCGTGGCGCCGACGAACCCGTACACCGACCCGGAGTGGTGGAAGCGCTGGGTCAGCCGCACGAACGTGTAGGCGACCAGCAGCACCCCGACGAACGCGAGCGCGAACGCGATCGGCACCGCCCGGCCCACCGTCGTCGCGGTGCCCTGCGGGTTGATGCTGGCCGCCATCGAGGGCGCCATCAGGGCCAGCGAGATGCCGATGGCCTCCCAGACGCTGAGGTTGCGGTGCAGCTTGGGCGGCCCGGCCTCAGCCAGCTCGCTCGCTGGCCCGGTCTGGCTTACTGGCCCGGTCTCGTTGCTGGCGGCCATGGCTCAGCACCTCCCACGGATGGCCGCCTCGCGGCCTGGCTCGTTAGGGCTCCGCTCGTCAGGATCTGATCGATGTGATCCTGATCGATGTGGTTCTGCCTGCTGATGATGCGCCGGGGCCCGGCACGCGCACAAGATTCCATTCGCGACTTTTCCGGCCGCTCTCCCCCGGCCCGGCGCCGCCGCACCCGCGGCGCCTCCGGCCGGGCGCTGTCGCCGCACCCCGCAGCGGGTCACCACATCCCCGGCGTCACTGGCACATCCCGGCGTCACTCGCACATCCCGGCGTCACTGGCACATCCCGGCGTCACCGGCGCATCCCCGGCGTCACTGGCCCGCCGATGCCACCGGCCCGCCGGTGCCACCGCCTTCCGAGGTGTGCTAGTGTTCTAGAACTATTGAACTCACGGGCGGTCCAGGCCAGCCGTGCCGGGGCAAGCCGTGCCGGAGACGGAGTCGTGATGGGAGCAGTGGCCTGATGACGGCGGCGGAACGGCTCATCATGGGCGACCCGGGGGCAGCAGGCCGGTTCGGGCCGTTCGGCGGCCGGTTCGTGCCCGAGGCCCTGGTGCCCGCGTGCGAGGAGCTCGAGCGTGAGTTCCGCGCCGCCTGGGCCGAGGACGGCTTCCGGGCCGAGCTGCAGAACCTGCTGCGTGACTACGCAGGCCGCCCCACGCCGGTCAGCGCTGCACCGCGGCTCTCGGCCGAACTCGGCGTGCGCGTGCTGTTCAAGCGGGAAGACCTGGCCCACACCGGCAGTCACAAGATCAACAACGTGCTGGGGCAGGGCCTGCTGGCCCGGCGGCTCGGCAAGACCGCGCTGGTCGCCGAGACCGGAGCGGGCCAGCACGGGGTCGCCACGGCGACCGTCGCCGCACACCTGGGCCTGGGCTGCACCGTCTATATGGGCGGGCGGGACATGGCCCGGCAGGAGCTCAACGTGTTCCGGATGGAGCTGCTGGGTGCCACCGTGCGGCCGGTGTGCTCGGGGTCGAGGACGCTGAAGGACGCGACCAGCGAGGCGCTGCGGCACTGGGTCACCACGGTGGGCAGCACCCATTACTGCATCGGCTCGGTGCTGGGACCGCACCCGTACCCGTGGCTGGTGCGCGAGTTCCAGCGGGTCATCGGCGACGAGGCCCGGGCCCAGTGCGCCGCCCGGCCCGACCTGCTGCCGTCCGGCCGGCCGGACGTGGTGGTGGCGTGCGTGGGCGGCGGGTCGAACGCCGCCGGGACGTTCGCGGGCTTCGCGGACACCCCGGCCCGGCTGGTCGGCGTGGAGGCCGCGGGCGGCGCCGCGGTCAGCCACGGCCGCCCCGGCATCCTGCACGGTTTCCTGTCCGCGGTCCTGCAGGACGAGCACGGCCAGGTCACCGAGGCGCAATCGGTCTCGGCGGGGCTGGACTACCCGGGCGTCGGGCCCGAGCACGCCTACCTGGCCGCGTGCGGCCGCGCCGAGTACCACACGGTGACCGACGAGGAGGCGATCGCGGCCGCCGGGCTCTGTGCCCGCACCGAGGGCATCCTGGCCGCGCTGGAGTCCGCGCACGCGGTGGCGTGGGTGGCCCGCGCCGCGCGCCGCGGGGACCTGCCCGCCGGGGCGGGCGTCCTGATCACCATGTCCGGCCGCGGCGACAAGGACGCCGCCGCCCTGAAGGAGGTCAGCCGTGGGCCAGCCCGGGCACAGGGTTGAGGCGGCGCTGGGCTCGGCCCGCGCGGCCGGGCGGCCCAGCCTGGTCACGCTACGTCACCGCCGGGATCCGGGCCGACTGGACCGGGCTGCTGGCGGCGATGATCGACGCCGGCGCGGACGCGGTCGAGATCGGGCTCCCGTTCTCGGACCCGATGCTCGACGGGCCGGTCATCCAGCAGGCGTCGGATACCGCGATCAGCCGGGGCACGACCATCACCGCGATCCTGGCCGAGCTGCGCCGGGCCCGGCCGCGGGCCGGCCGGGACGGCGAGGTGCCGCTGATCGCGATGAGCTACGCGCACCACGCCTGGCGCCGCGGCATCGGGCGGTACTGCGGCCAGCTCGCCGAGGCCGGCTTCAGCGGGACTATCATCCCCGACCTCCCGGCCGGGGAGGCGGACGGGTACCTCGCCGCGGCCGCCGCGGCCGGGCTGGACGCCACCCTGATGGTCACTCCCGCCACACCGCCCGCGCAGATGCGCGCCATCGCCGGTCGTCACCCGTGGTTTCCTCTACGTGATGAGCGTGATGGCCACCACGGGGAGCGCCAGCGAGCGCGACGACGAACGCCGCTGGGCGCTGGCCGCCCGGGCGGTGGCGGCCGTGGCGGAGGAGAGGGGCGGGCAGACCGTTGGAGAGAAACAGGACCCGCGGCCGGTGCTGATCGGCTTCGGCATCGATACGCCATCCCGGGCCGCCGCGGCTGCCCGGCATGCCGACGGGGTGATCGTGGCGTCCGCCCTCATGCGCCGGGTGCTGGACGGCGCGGCCGCCGCGGACATCGGCCGCGAGGTCGGCGCCCTGCGGGCCGCGATCGACGCGGCGCGGACGTGAACCGGCGCGCCCCGGTGAGCGGCGCGGACGTGAACCGGCGCGCCCCGGTGAGCGGCGCGGACGTGAACCGGCGCGCCCCGGTGAGCGGCGCGGACGTGAACCGGCGCGCCCCGGTCAGCAGCGCCGCGCGGCGGACCGCGGAGGACCGGCAGCCGAAGTACCTGCGGATCCACGCCGAGCTGCGCAACCGGATCACCAGCGGCCGGTGGCCCGCGGGCAGCCCCCTGCCACCCCAGCGGGACCTGGCCGGGGAGTTCGGGGTCAGCATCATGACGCTGCGGCAGGCGCTGCAGCTGCTCACCGACGAGGGGCTGATCGCCGCCCGGCACGGCAGCGGCACGTACGTCGCGGCCCGGTACGAGTACGACCTGGGCCACCTGCGCAGCTTCGCGGCGGACCTGGCCGGGCAGGGAGCCGAGATCAGCACGCGGCTGCTCGCCACCGAGATCATCACCCCGCCGGAGCAGGTCGGTGCCCGGCTCGGCGGCCCCGGCCAGGTGCTGCAGCTGAGGCGGCTCCGGCTGGCCGGCGGCCGGCCGCTGATCGTGCAGACCTCGTACCTGCCCCTGCCACTGGCCGCTGACCTCGACCCGGCGGAGCTGGCCCGGCGCGGCCTGTACACGGTGCTGGCCGGGCACGGGCTCGCGGTCACCCGGGCCACGGAGACGATCAGCCCGGGTGCCCTGGGGACCCTCGAGGCTGGTTACCTGGACCGCCCGGCGGGCAGCCCGGCGCTGCTCAGCCACCGGGTCAGCTTCACCGCGGCCGGGCTGGCCGTGGTGGACGATCACGCGGTGCTGCCCGGCGACAGCGTGGCGATCACCGCCAACCGTTCCGCCGACCGCCTGGACGTCCGCTACGTGCTGCATCCCCGCCCGTCAGCCGGCGGCCACGGTGCAGGGCAGGCGCCGGGCCCGCTGGGCCACCCGGGCCGCCGGGCCCGGCGGTCAGTGGTGGGGCCGGCGTGGCGGCCGGATGACGGTGACCGGCCCGTGCGCGTGGTGCACGCAGTAGGTGCTGACCGAGCCGAGCAGCGCGTCGGCGAACCCGGCGTGCCCGCGGCTGCCCACGACCAGCAGGTCCGCCCCCTCCGACGCGTGGACCAGGACGTTCGGCGGGTAGCCCTCGATCACCTTCGCGTGCACCCAGTCCGGCCACTCGGGGCCGAACACCTCGTTCAGCGCGTCGTGGAGGGTCTTCTCGGCGATCGAGCCGAAGTCGGCGCTGTCCGCCCCGACCGGGGCCCAGCCGAAGAACGCGGGGTACTGCCAGGCGACGATGGCCTCCAGGGTCGCCCCGTCGTACTTGGCCTGCCGGGCCGCCCACTGCAGCGCGTGCGCCGAGCCGGCCGACCCGTCCACCCCGACCACGATCCGGGGGCGGTGCTCGCTGCCTGGGTCAGTCATGGTGCTCCTGTCCTCCCGGTCGTTGCTGGACTATCGTTCCGGCCCGGCCGTCCAGCAGGGCCTGGGCATCGTCGAGGCAGCCGATGGCGGCCATGCCGCCGGTCGCCGCGGCGAAGCGGCAGGCCGCCTCGACCTTGGGGCCCATCGAGCCGGCCGGGAACGCCCCGCCCTGCAGCCGGCCCCGCAGCTGGGCGGGGGTGGCCCGGCGGATAGGCCGGGCGTCCGGCGTGCCGTACCCGTCCTGGACGGCAGCGACGTCGGTCAGCAGCAGCAGGGCGTCGGCGCCGGTCTCCTGGGCCAGCAGCGCCGCGGTGAGGTCCTTGTCCACGACCGCCTCGACGCCGCGGAACCCGCCTTCCTCGTCGGCCACGACCGGGACGCCTCCGCCCCCGGCGCAGATGACGGTGACGCCGCGGCTGGCCAGCAGCCTGATCATGTCCAGCTCGACCAGGCCGGCGGGCTCCGGTGACGGCACCACCCGCCGCCAGGCCTGCCCGTCGCGGTGCATGTCCCAGCCGTGCGCCGCAGCCAGCCGGGACGCCGTGGCCTGGTCGTAGACCGGGCCGACGAACTTGGACGGCTCGGTGAACGCCGGATCATCCGCCTTGACCAGGGTCCGGCAGATGAGGCAGACCGCCGGCTTGGCCGTCCGGCCGCCGTGCGCGGCGCCGTGCTCCAGGACGCCGCGCTGCGCGGCCTCGTGGATCGAGGCCCGCTCCAGGGCCTGCACCAGCCAGTAGCCGATCATGCCCTGCGTCTGCGCGCCCAGCACGTCGAACGGGTAGGGGTGGGTCAGCGACAGGTCACCGGCGCTCTCCACCGCGAGGACGCCGACCTGCGGGCCGTTCCCGTGCGTGATGATCACGTCGTGCCTGCTGAGCAGCGGGCTGAGGGCCGCCGCGGCGCGGGCGATGTGCGCCTCCTGGATGTCGGAGTCGGGCGACTCGCCGCGCTCCAGGAGCGCGTTCCCGCCCAGCGCCGCGACCACCTTCATGACGCGCCTCCCCAGGGTCGCGACCATGACGGCCTTGATCGTGTGCATCCGGTTCTCGGCCTGGTCGAACACCACGGAAGCCGGGGACTCGAAGACCTCCTCGGTGACTTCCAGCGCGGTCAGGCCGCGCCGCCGGTAGATCTCCTCGCCGACCTTGGTGTCCCGGTTGTGCAGGGCGGGCAGGCAGTGCATGAACTTGACCGCCGGGTTCCCCGTCGCCGCGAGCACGGCTGCGTTGACCTGGTAGTCCAGCAGCAGGTCGATCCGCTTGTCCCACTCCCCCGGCGGCTCGCCCATGGACAGCCACACGTCGGTGTAGAGGAAGTCGGCGCCCGCCACCGCGGTTTTCACGTCCTCGGTCACGGTCAGCGCCGCGCCGGAGCGGGCGGCCAGGCCGTGGGCGATCCGCTGCACGGCAGGGGACGGCTGCAGCTGCGCCGGGGCGCAGACCCGGGTGTCCATGCCCAGCAGGGCCCCGGTCACCAGCAGCGAGTTCGCGGTGTTGTTCCGGGCATCGCCCAGGTAGCACCAGGACACGCCGGTGAGCGGCCCGTCGGAGTGATCACGGACGGTCAGCACGTCCGCCAGCATCTGGGTGGGGTGCCATTCGTTGGTCAGCCCGTTCCACACCGGCACCCCGGCGAACTCGCCGAGGGTCTCCGCGGATTCCTGGGCGAACCCGCGGTACTCGATGCCGTCGAACATGCGGCCCAGCACCCGGGCGGTGTCCTTCATCGACTCCTTGTCGCCGATGTGGGATCCCTCCGGCCCGAGATAGGTGACGTGCGCGCCTTCGTCGTACGCGGCCACCTCGAAGGCCGACCGGGTCCTGGTGGAGGCCTTCTCGAAGATCAGCGCGATGTTCCGAGCCCGGCCAGCCGGCCGCCCGGCTGGCCGGCGCGCTTCTCAGCGCGCAGGCGGCCGCCCAGGTCGACGAGGTAGAGGAACTCCTCCGGGCTGAAGTCGATCTCCTTCAGCAGATTGCGCCCGTGCAGGTCCATATCCCCGTGCAGGTCCTTCGGCTCCCCTAGGCAGGGTCACGCTCGATCGGGCAGGTCATGCACCGCGGCCCGCCCCGGCCCCGGCCGAGTTCCTCGCCGGGCACGGTCACCACCTCGATGCCGTGCTTGCGCAGCATGGTGTTGGTGGCGACATTGCGGTCGTAGCCGACGATGACCCCGGGGGCCACGGCCAGGTAGTTGGTGCCGTCGTCCCACTGCTCGCGCTCCGCGGCCCGGACGTCCTCGTCCGTGGCCAGCACGGTGACCTCGTCGACCTTCAGCGCCGCGGCCAGCGCGGCCCAGAAGTCCCCGTTCTGGGTCACCCGCAGCGTCATCGGGTCGTCGCCGGGCCGGACCGTCCAGGACCGCATCGCGCGGTCGAAGTACGGATACAGCACGAACGTGCTCCGGTCGACCATGGTCATCACGGTGTCGAGATGCATCATCGCATGCGACTGGGGCAGCTCCACGGCGATCACCTGGTCAGCCTGCCCGCTGGCGAACAGCGCCTGGGCCAGGATCTCGACCGCCATCGGCGTGGTCCGCTCCCCCATGCCGATCAGGACGGACCGGTTGCCGATCACGTGGACGTCGCCGCCCTCGATGCTGGCCGGCAGGTGCCCGTCGTCGTCGGCGCCGTAGTAGGTGACGAAGTCCGCCCCCTTGAACAGCGGGTGGTAACGGTAGATGGCCTGGATATGAACAGTCTCGCGCTGGCGGGCAGGCTTGGCCATCGGGTTGATGGACACGCCCCCGTACACCCAGCAGGAGTTGTCCCGCGGGAACAGGTGGTTGGGCAGCGGCGGCAGGACGAAGTCGTCCGTGCGGAGCATGTCCCACCGCAGGCTGGTCGCCCGCAGCGGGCCCAGGTCGGCCTTGAGCACCCCGCCGATCAGGTACCCGGCCAGGCTGGGCCCGTCCAGGTCCTCGAACAGGCGGCGCACCGGGCCGACCAGCCCGGGGCCCAGGACCTCCGGGGTGCAGACCCGGTCGAGGACGAACCCGCGGCCCTCAGGGGCCTCGAGCACATCCGCGAGCAGCTGCCCGAAGTAGTGCACCCGCACGCCCTTATCGCGCAGGACCTCGGTGAACACGTCGTGCTCTTCCTTGGCCTTCCGCGCCCACATGACGTCGTCGAACAGCAGCCCGCGGATGTTCTGCGGGGTGAGCCGGGCCAGTTCCAGCCCGGGCCGGTGCACGATCGACCTGCCGCAGCCGGCCGATCTCTGAATAGACGCCCACAGTCATCGCGCTGCCCCCTTGGTCCTGGTGCTGCCCGTCCCGGCTCCGTTGGCGCCGGCTCGATGATGGGGCTGGCTTCGCCGGGTGCCGCGACCTGGCCGTCACGCTCCCGCCGGGCCTTGAGGAAGGCGTAGAGGATGACGCCGAGCAGCACGACCACCATGGCCTGATACACGGCCGAGTAACCGGCGGCGAAGGTGACCCACATCGAGAACAGCACGCTGGCGGCGGTGATGGCCAGGTCGCGGGTGAGCAGCCAGCCCTGCACCCGGCGGCGCCTGGACACCAGGTAGGTGAGCTGGGCGCAGGCCGAGAACAGGTACGGGATAGCCACGGTGACCACGGTGAGGTCGACCAGTTCGGTGAAGACCGTCAGCCCGGTGCTGCTGGTGTAGCGCCACAGCATGAGCAGCGAGGGCAGCAGGGCCGCCATCACGATGCCGAACCAGGCGGTGTCCTTGCGGTCGGTCCAGGCGAAGGGCTTCGGGAACAGCCCGTCGTTGGCGGCGGCGCGGGACACCTCGGTGGTGACCAGCGTCCACCCGTTCAGCGCCCCGATGCCGGAGACGACGGCGACGGCCGCCATCAGCTTCCCGGCCCAGGCGGCGCCTGAGAACATCGTGTCGAAGGCGTTGACGAACGGCGATCCGGTGTTCACCAGCGTGTGGTGCGACACCAGGCCCATCACCGCGGCCGCGACCAGCAGGTAGAGCAGGGCGCTCGCGCCGGTGCCGAGGAGTGAGGCACGGCCCACGTTCTTGCGCGGGTCACGCACCCGCTTGGCCGTCATGGCCGCCACCTCGACCCCGATGAACGAGAACAGGGCCACTCCGGCCGCGATGCCGATGGCGCTGTAGAGGTTGCCGCCGGAGGCGTTGAAGGGACCGAAGTTGGCCTTGGAGACGAAGAACCATCCCACGATGCCCACGAAGAGCAGCGGGAGGAACTTGAGCACCACGGTGATGTTCTGGAACCAGGCCATCTGCCGCACGCCGGCCAGGTTTACCGCCGCCGGGACCCACAGGCCGATCAGGGCGATGCCCCAGTTGGTCATGGCCGACGGGTGCGTGATGCCGAACAGGGCGTCGACGTAGAACACCCAGGCGGAGACGATGGCCGCGTTGCCGGCCCAGGCCTGGACCCAGTAGCACCAGCCGGTAAGGTAACCGGCGAAGTCGCCGAACTCATACCGGGCGTAGGCGTACAGCCCGCCGTCGGAATTGGGGACCCGCTTAGTGAGCTGGCCGAACAAGACAGCCAGAACCATGGCGCCCAGCGCGATCACGGCGAGCACGATCAGTGAGCTGGTCCCGGCCCCGGCCAGCACGGCCGGCATGGTGAATACCCCGGTGCCGATGATGCTGCCGATGACCAGGCCGGTCGCGGACGTCAGCCCGAGGGCGCGGGCCTTCTCCCGGTTCCGCGGCGACATTCCCGGCGGCAATGAGGACGGCGGAGATCCATGACCCGGAGGCTCATGATTCGGAGTTTGATGATTCGGAGTCTCGTGATGTGGCAGCCACCGGATGTGGCCGCGAGTCGCGGTTGACATTGCAACCCCCTTCGACCTGCTGGCAGGCGGCCACGCAGGGGCGGGCACCTGCTCTTCTGCCAGCCTGCTCCGCGGCAGGAGCATGATCACAGAGACGTAGGTCCCGCCCGGCGCCAACCAAGGTCATATGGCCGGAAGTGCAGGTGAACGACTGGTTACCAGCAGGTAGGGGGCGTGGCTAGGAGTGGTCCGGTGCTCCGCGGCTGGTGGCCGGTCGGGGGGACCGGCCAGCCCGGGGTCAGCCAGACCGGAGGCGTCCCGCGCGGCGCGCGGCGTAGGCGCCCAGCCCGGCCGCGAGACCGGCGCCGATGACCAGGGCACGGACGAGCGGGGCGGGACCGGGCGAGCGGAGCGCGCCGGACACCAGGACGGTCATCGGCAGCACGGCCAGCACCGTGCCCCACGCGTACCAGAACAGGATGCTCAGCGCGGCGGTGTTGCCCACCGGGGTGTCCGCTCCCACGAACAGGGACGGCGAGAAGCTGCCCCGGAAGGCGTTGACCAGCGCCCCGCCGACCAGCACCGGGATGATGACCGCGAGCAGGGCGAGCAGACGCGGATCACCCGCGGCCACGCACACCACGGCGGCCGGGATCCCCGCGGCCACGAGCAGCACCAGGCACGGCACCCCCGCATGCCACCAGGCCAGCGCCTGGAAGCGGATGGGCAGGGGCACCGACCGGCGGGGGTCGTCGGCGTCCAGCCTGGCCCCCTCGCAGAGCCAGGCGGCGGCCAGGAAGCCGAGGCTGAGGCCGGAGCCGACCAGCACCAGCGACACCGGGTGGCCGTGGCCGGCCACGGCGATGAGCGCGGTGGCCAGCAGCGCCAGCAGGACCGCGGACACCAGCCGGGCGGGCGACCGGAGCAGCGCGAGCAGGTCCCGCCACAGCACCACCAGCTCCCGCCGGCGCGGCGGCGGGAGGCGGAAACGGGCCCGGCGGGCCCCGCCCGCCGCGCCGTAGGCGGTCGCGACACCGCGGGTGTTCATGCTCAGCGCGGCCGCGGACATCGCGCCGAGGGTCCGGGCCCGGGCGCGCAGCGCGGCGGCGGGCACCCCGGCGGCGGCCCGGTCCGCGCAGGCCAGCGCGGCCAGTGCCGCCGCGGCGAGCAGCGCCAGGGCCAGCGGCCACCAGGGCGCCGGGTTCCCGGCCGCGGCGCCGGCGGGCAGGGCGTGGCCGGCCACGGAGCTGGCGGGCACGGCGTGGCTAGCCGCGGCGGCCAGCGGCTGGGCCGCCCACCCCCATGGGCCGGACCAGAGCACCACGCCGGCCACGGCGGACGGCAGCCTCCCGAGCCCGGCCCAGGCGGCCAGGCCGCCGAGCAGGACCGCGGCGGCCAGCGTCACCGGGGTGGCCGTGCGGACCGACCGCCCGGTTCCGGGGTACCGCTCGATCAGGCCGGCCAGGCCGGTGGCCAGCGCGAACAGCAGGCCCATCGACACCATCGCGGCTGCGGCCAGGCGGAGCACCGCGTCGCCGGACCTGCCGCCCAGCCCCAGGGCGACCAGGGCGGCGGCGGGCACGATCCCGGCGGCCGCGCCGACCAGCAGGGCGCCCACCGCGGACCCGCGGAACCGGGGCCGCAGCAGCCTGCGCCGCGCCACGGGCGTGCCGAGCAGCCAGTCCGCGGTGGCCTGCGGGACCGTGACCGGGCCCCGCCAGAGCGCGTCACGCAGCAGCACCAGGAAGACCAGCAGGGCCAGCGCGGTCAGCGCGGCCGGGGCCGCGTGCAGCAGCCGCGGGGCCGCCGCGGTCGCGGGCGGCGGGTGGCGCAGCGCCCGGTACGTCGTGACGATCAGCGAGCCGCCGTAGCCGACGACGATGAGCGCGGCCAGGTAGGCCCAGTAGGCCACGCTGGCCGCCTGCTTCCGCCCCCGGCCCCGGCGCAGCTGGCGCAGCAGCGAGAAGGTCGCGGTGGTGGTGTCCGGGACGGGGATGGAGTCCGGCGTCGCGGTCACCGCAGTGCCGCCAGCGCCACGTCCGGCGGCCCCTCGGCGATGACCACCCCGTCGCTGAGCACGATGACGTGGTCGGCGACGGCCGCGGCCAGCTCGGTGTGGTGCGTGGCCATCAGCAGGGCCGCACCCGCGTCCTTCTCGCCGCGCAGCAGGTCGCCCAGCCAGCGCCGGGCGGCGGGATCCAGGCGCTGCTCGGGTTCGTCGAGCACCAGCAGCCGGCGGGGCCGGACCAGCACGGTGGCCACCTGCAGGGCCTGGAGCTGCCCGCTGGACAGCGAACCGGGCAGCGCCGCGGCGTGGTCCGCCAGGCGGCACTCGGCCAGTGCCTGGTCAGCCAGGGCCTGCGCCCCGCGGCCCGCGCCGTGCGCCACCGCGACCAGCAGGAGATGCTCCCGGGCGGTCAGGTCCGGGTAGGCGCTGACCAGGTCGCCGATCACGGCGATCTCGGTCCGGACCACCGGGTCGTCCTCGGACATCACCCGGCCGCCGTAGCTGATCTGGCCGGTGCTCGGCGTGTCCCGCCCGGCCGCGATGCGGAGCAGAGTTGACTTGCCGGACCCGTTCGCGCCGAGCACGGCCACGCACTGCCCGGCGCCCAGCCTGAGATCGAGAGGCTGCAGCGCGACCCGGTCCCCGTACCGGCGGCTCACCCCGGACACCGCGAGCAGCGGCGGCCCGGCCGGGCGCGGCGCTGGCCCGGCCGGGCGCTGGGGGCCGGGCGGGCTCCCCGATGGTCCCGCTGCGGGCGGCACGGGTGGCGGGGTTCCGGGTGGCGGATTATCGGGAGGCGGGCTTCGGGGCGGCGGGCTCCCGGGCGGGACAGGTGGCGGGTTCTCGGGCGGCACGGTGAGAGTCCACCACAGCGGGCGCGCGGGCGGCACTTCGCGGGAGGACTCGCCCGGGCCGGACCGCGCTCCGGACCGTCCTGGGTGCCGGCTGGCCGGGGTTAGAAATCGGGCTGAGCGGGCAGAGGGCGGCCATGGCTGTACTGAGAGCTCTCGCACGTCCCATGCTGGCCTCGATCTTCATCGTCCAGGGCTACGACACTCTGCGCCGGCCCGAGCGGGTCGCCCCGCGGGCGGAGAAGGTCGTGGGCCCGCTCAAGGAGCGTGTGGACGCCCTGCCGGACGACACCGAGCAGCTGGTCCGCATCAACGGCGGGATCCAGCTGGTGGCGGGCTCGCTGCTGGCGATCGGCCGCTGGCCGCGGCTATCCGCCCTGGCCCTGGCGGCGACGCTCATCCCCACCACCCTGGCCGGGCACCCCTACTGGGAGGCCAAGGACGACCAGGAGCGCGCCCAGCAGCGGATCCACTTCCTCAAGAACCTCACCATGCTCGGCGGGCTGCTGATCGCCGCGGCCGACACCGAGGGGAACCCGTCGCTGGCCTGGCGGGGGCGCCACGCGGTGCAGGCCGCACGGCACGACGTGTCGCTGGCCACCCGGACGGGCAAGGCCGGCCGGCGCCAAGGTCGGGGCGACGGTCGGCAAGGCTCAGCTCACGGCCGACCTGGCGCTGGCCAGGGCTGACCTGGCCCGGGCCAGGGCGGGTACCGCCCGGGCGAGGGCCGGCCGGGTCCGCGCCGAGAAGGCGGCCCAGGCCCGCGCGAAGACCGGCCAGGTCGCGCACAAGGCCAGCGTCAAAGCCGGGAAGGCAGCCGGCAAGGCGGCGGGCAAGGCCGGGGTGAAGGCCGGGAAGACCGCAACCCGGGCCGGCTACCAGGCGGGCCGCGTGAAGGCCAAGGCGGAGCAGCTCGCCTCCCGCTGATCCCTCCCGAAGCCCCCTTCGGCCCCATCCGCCCCATCAGTAACAGCTCCGCTTCGTGATCAACCGATTGGTGTTGCTGGAGGACCCTGTTGGCTTATTTGGTGACGCGCCGGACAGCTTCATCCGGGTTGATCATGGCTGGGTTCATGATCGTCGGGCGGTCGCCGTGTTCTGCTTTCCTTGTTGCCTGCCGTGGCCGCAGAATCGGGTTGTCATGTCGATGCAGCCGAGGCCGTGGCCTGAGGTGCCTGCCGCGACCGCCAAGGTGGCGCGGGCGGCGTTCCGTAAAGGGAGCCTGGCGATGCGGGCCCGCGATGAGCTGGGCGCCTGGTACCAGGACGCGGATTTCGCGGCGGCGTATGGGGTGCGGGGCGCGCCGGGGATGTCCCCGGCGCAGCTGGCGATGGTGACGGTGCTGCAGTTCACCGAGAACCTGACTGACCGGCAGGCCGCGGATGCGGTGCGGGGCCGGCTGGACTGGAAATACGCCCTGGGCCTGCCGTTAGACGACGAGGGGTTCGACTTCAGCGTGCTGAGCGAGTTCCGGTCCCGGCTGGTCGCGGCGGGCCTGGAACGCAGCCTGTTTGACTTGCTGCTGGAGCGGCTGAAAGAGCTCGGCCTGGTGAAAGCGAGGGGGACGGCGCGGACTGATTCGACGTATGTGCTGGGCCGGATCCGGGACCTGAACCGGCTGGAGCTGGCCGGGGAAACGGTCCGGGCGGCGCTGGAGGCCCTGGCCGCGGCCGCGCCGGGCTGGCTCGCCGGGCTGATCGATGCCTCGTGGCAGGAGGTCTACGGGCAGCGGATCGACGGGATGCGGCTGCCGGCCAGCGAGGCGGAACGCAAGGACCTGGCCAGCCAGCACGGTGCCGACGGCACCGTGGTGCTGGACGCCGTCCGCGCGCCCGGCGCGCCGTCGTGGCTGCGGGAGCTGCCCGCCGTCGAGACGCTGCGCCGGATCTGGGTGCAGCAGTACTACCGGAACGGGCGGGGGGCGGTGGTAATGCGGGAAGCCGGCGAGCAGGGCCTCCCGCCGGGCAGATCGGCGATCGTCTCGCCGTATGACCTGGATGCCCGCTACAGCGAAAAGCGCGGCAGGGGCTGGCTGGGCTACAAGATCCACCTCACCGAGACCTGCCAGGTGCCCGGGCCTGACGGCAGCCGCGGCGGCCCGAACCTGATCATCAGCGTGGCCACCACGCCGGCCAGCACCGCCGACGTGGCGATGACCACCCCCGTGCACGACATGCTCGCCACCGCCAGGCTGGCCCCCGCTGAGCACGCCGTCGATGCCGGGTATGCCTGCGCGGACGAGCTGGTCACTGCCCAGGCCCGCGGGATCACCCTGACTGGCCCGTTGCGCACCACCGCCACCCGCCAGCGGCGCACCGGCGGCTACACCGCGGAGATGTTCGCCATCGACTGGGACCGCCAGCAGGTCACCTGCCCCCAGGGCATCACCAGCACCACCTGGTGCGAGCACACCCGCAAGGGAGCCGGCCAGATCATGGTCCGCTTCCCGGCGGCCGCCTGCCACCCCTGCCCCGCCCGGGCCCAGTGCACCACCTGAGCGGCCGCCCGCCAGCTAGGCCTGCGCCCCCGCGAAATCCACGAGGCGGTCACCACCGCCCGCGCCGAACAGGCCACCCCCGCCTGGAAACGCCGGTACGCCATCCGCGCCGGCGTCGAGGGAACCATGTGGCAAGCCACCCACGTCACCGGCATCCGCCGCGCTCGCTACACCGGCCTGGCCCGGACCAGCCTCGAGCACAACGCAGCCGCCGCCGCGATCAACCTGATCCGCCTCAACGCCTGGTGGACCGGCAAACCACTGGACCGGACCCGGACCACCTGCCTCCAGCGGCTCGACCTAGCCCCGGCAGCCTGAACCAATAAGCCAACAGGGTCCTGGAGCAACAGCAATCGGTTGATCACGAACGTGAGTTCGAGCCAGCTGAGGCTCCTGTGGCCGCAGCCTGTTGCCGCGCTCTCTGTGGCCGGGGTCTGTGGCCGGGCTGTTGCTGAGTTCCGTTGCCGGCTCTGTGGCTGGGCTCCCTTGCTGGGCTCCCTTGCTGAGTTCCGTTGCCGGCTCTGTGGCTGGGCTCCCTTGCTGGGCTCCCTCGCTGAGTTCCGTTGCCGGCTCTGTGGCTGGGCTCCCTTGCTGGGCTCCCTTGCTGAGTTCCGTTGCCGGGTGTGTGGCTGGGCTCCGTTGCCGGGGTCTGGGGCTGGATTCGCTTGCTGCGCAGGGGTTCTACCGCCCTCTGCCCTGCTGGGGGATGCTTGGCTCATGTCCGTGTCCACGGCGTTCGCGGCGCCAACGGCGGCCAGCCACGGCCGGGCGACCGCGGGTGCCCCGTGGCCGGGCACCCGCAGGCACCCCGTCGCTCCGGCGGGCCACCGCACTGCTGATACGCCAACATGACCTGGTCTGATCCCGAGTCCCTGGGCCAGCCCGATGAGGTTGGCTTCGGCTCAGCGCGGCCGCCGCGACACCACTGGCCGCGCGGGACCCGTTGGCTGCGCGGGCGGCGCGGGCCACTGATCCTCGCCGGGGCCGTGGTGATCGCGGCCGCGGTGGTGCTCGCCCTGGGCCGGCACCCGGCGAAGCCGGCCCAGGCGCTGGCGCAGCCGGTGACGGTCTCCGAGGCCGGGCACCCCCTGCTCGGCGTGCGGGCAGGCTGGGACCTGGTCGGCTTCGGGCCGGTCAGCGCGGTACGGGTCCAACTCGCCCGGGGCCGCGTGACCCAAACCGTCCTGCCGGTCCTGCAGAGCACCGGCCCGGTCTCGTTCGTGGCGGGCCCCACCCAGATGATCATCCGCCCGTGGGACCTGGTTCCCGGCTACGTGGTGCCGGACGGCGCGCCCGCCCGGCGGCTGACCGGAGCGCTCGGCCGCGGCGGGGCGGCACTTCCCGGGCCGCGGCCCGGCGAGGTGTGGGTGCGGACCACCGCCACCTCCCTGGCGCTGGTCGGCCTGGACGGCCGCCGGATCGGCGGCTCCATCCGGCTGCCCGCTCGCGGCTGGTGGCTGGCCAGCTCGAACGGGCGGGGCGGCGTGCTGCTGTCCGGCGTGGGCGAGGTCTACGACGTCTGGCCGGGCGGCTCCCGGCACATCGGCGGGATGCTGGCCGCGGTCGGCCCGACCCGCTGGCTGACCGTGAACTGCTACCGCCCGCACCGCTGCGCGGACGTGGTCATCGACACGGCCACGGGGACGCAGCGCCAGCTGGGCGGCCCGCCGGTCATGTCGGTCTCGGCCTCCTCCCCCGGCGCCATCACGCCGGACGGCACGACGGCCGCGGTGTTCCGGGTCACGGCCAGCGGCCAGACCACCCTGCACCTGCTCAACCTGGCCACCGGAGCGGACCAGCAGGTCGCCGTCCCGCTCGACCAGGCCTCCGCCGGGACGGGCACGCTGGCCTGGTCCCCGGACAGCCGCTGGCTGTTCGTGATCACCGCGCACGGCAGCCTGGCCGTGGTCAACCGTCGCACCCAGCAGGTCGGGGGCCTCGGGGTCCGGCTGCCGTGGCTCAGCCAGATCGCGATCAGGAACGCATCCCGCTAAGCGCGCTGCGAGCCGCTGGTCCGGGCCGGCCACGCGGCGTTCGCTGGTGCCGGTGCGCCGGGTGATCCACTGCTCGTCCACCCCGAGCCGGGCCGCGATCGTCGCGTTCGTCATGATCTGCTCGGGCACCGCCATCCCCACGGCCGCGAGCACCGCCCCCGTCCGGCTCACCGGCCGCTCCCGCGGCACCGCCACCCGGGCACCACCGCCTCCGGCACCAGAGCCTGCGGTGCCCCCGCCTGCGGCGCCGCTGCCTGCGGCGGGAACGTACGCACAGGCGCAGCTTACCGAGACGGTTCCCAGGGCGGAATCGCCTGGCACGACGGCGCTATGGCGCGTGCCGGGACGCGGACCAGCCGGGCCAGGCCGCCAGCCGGGCCAGGCCGCCAGCCGGGCATGACCGGCTGTCCGGGCGGAAGTGATCGGCCGGGTCGTGCCGCGGTGCTGACCACCCGCGCCCGGCCCGCCGAACTACCCGCCCAGCTCGCTGACGGCCCGCTCGGCGAGCCGGAACTTCTGCACCTTGCCTGGCCGGCGTGAGCGGCAGCTCGGCGGCGGTGGTGAGCATCACGTACTGCGGCACCTTGTACCGGGCCAGCTGCGCGCGGCAGTAGCTGATGATCTCGTCCGGGTCCAGCTTCGCGTCCTCGTCCGCGACGACCCAGGCGCAGCCGACCTCGCCCATCCGGGCGTCCGGCACGCCGACCACGTAGGCCTGCGCGATGTCCGGCCGCCGGGTCAGGCACACCTCCACCTCGGCCGGCATGACCAGCTCACCGCCGCACTTGTAGGCCTCCCTGGCCCGGCCGGTGAGCACCAGCGCGCCGTCCTCGCGGACGAGGCCAAGATCCCCCGAGCGCAGCCAGCCGCCCGGGAGCGTCGCGGCGACGGTCGCCTCGGCCTGCCGGAAGTAGCCGCGGCAGATGATCGGCCCGCGGGCCACCAGCTCGCCGGCGCTGCCCCGGGGCAGGTCGGCCCCGGTGACCTGGTC
The DNA here is from genome assembly GCA_963720645.1 of uncultured Actinomycetes bacterium. GTDB lineage: Bacteria > Actinomycetota > Actinomycetes > Streptosporangiales > Streptosporangiaceae > RYN-230. Next base: position 82,694 of record CAVRFX010000013.1, read on the forward strand.
CACCGCCTTGTACTCCGCGAGCGCGCCACCCAGGTCCGGGTCGCCGGCGGCGCCGCCCGGCTTGGGCCAGCCGACGGTGTGCTCCAGGTCCTCCAGCGGGCCGCCGACCCTGGTGAACGTGGTGGCGGCCGAGGTCTCGCTCATCCCGTACGCGGTGACCAGCTGCTCGGCCCCGAGCACCTCCTGCAGGTCTTTCCACAGGCTGACCGGTGCCGATGAGGCGGCGGACATGACGGAGTGCAGCGAGGACAGGTCATGGCGGGACTTCCGCGCGGCCTCCACGACGGCCAGGCTCATGGTGGGCACGAACAGCGCCTCCCCGACCTGGTGCCGCGCGATCGCGGCCAGCGAGGCCTCCGGGTCGAACACCGACTGCACCACGACGCTGCCGGCCACGAACATCGACGCCAGCAGTCCCTCGATGTAGGCGAACACGTGGTTCAGCGGCAGCGCGAACATTATGCGCCGGCCGTCCTCGAACGCCCGGGCGTAGGCCGACCCGTACGCGCTGCGCAACTCCATGTCGTGGGTGGACAGCACGCCCTTGGGCAGGCCGGTGGTGCCCGATGTGTAGAAGATCGTGGTCACGTCCGCGGGAGTGGCGACGGCGTCGCGGACGGCCAGCATGGCGTCCAGCCCGGGGTCCGGGCCGGCGGCGAGCCCGGCCAGGGTCAATAGCCCGGGGCGGGCGGGGGCCGTGCCCCGGGGAACGGTCACCACCAGCCTGAGCTCCGGCAGCGTCCCCGCGCCACCCGCCCCGTCCGGGACTGTCTCCTGCGGGCCCGGCTGCGCTGAGGCGAGCCGTTCCCACCCGGGTGCGATGCGGTCCAGCCCGTCCAGGGCGTTGATCTCGCGGAACTCCTCCATCGTGATCAGCGCGCTGGCCTGGGCCTTCTGCAGCACCTGGGCGAGTTCCAGCGCGTGCAGCCGGAAGCTGACCGGCACGGCGACCGCGCCGGCCCGCGCCACCGCGAACCGCGCGGCGATCATGTCCGGCCCGTTGGGCATGACCAGCGCGATCCGCTCACCGACCTGCACCCCGCGGGCGACCAGGCCGCGGGCCAGCGCGGCGGAACGGGCCGCCAGGTCCTGGTAGCTGAGGGTCTCCTCGTCACCGATGACGAATGGCCGGTCCGGGAACCGCCTCGCGACCGTGTCGAGCAGCGCGGTCAGGGTCTGCGGCCGCCAGGGCCGGTGCCGCGCCTCCAGCTCGCTGCGCCGGCGGCTGGCCTGGTCGATGAAGGATTCCACGGGCACCCCCCGGGATAGCACAGCACGGGTCATTTCCCGGGATATCAGGAAACGTCCGTCGCTGACCAGCAGGGACGGCCGGACGGGAACCCAGGTCTGGCTAGGGAGCCTCGGCAGCGGTGGGTGGCCCGGCCTGCGTGCCGTACGCGGGGCCGAACACCACCAGCAGCGCCAGGTCCTCGGTTACGTCGGCGAAGCGGTGTTCCTCGCCCGCCGGAACGAAGATCACCGAACCAGGGCCCAGCTCAGCGGATCGTTCCGGGGTGACGATCCGGGCCCGGCCGGCGGTGACCACGTAGACCTCATCCTCGGTATGCGGGGTCTGGGTATCCAGCCCCCCGGCCGGGATGCAGTAGGTGCCCACGGAGAGGGCGGGCACCGCAAAGTGCTCCGCCCAGTCGTTGGCCTCGCCGCCGCCCGGCGCCGTCCACCGCCCCGCACCCTCGATGATCTCCATCAGGTGATCCTAGGCGCACGAGGACAGGGACGGCCGGTTCGCACCCGGGCAGCGTTGGGGTTGGTGGGCGATACTGGGATCGAACCAGTGATGCGCAGGGGGTAGCGATACTGACCGGCACGCGCGGAAACTGTGGTTTGGTCTGCGGCTTTTCGATTTGTTATAGCGTGACATGGGTTGACACGGATTGTTATTTCTGTACGCTAGCATCTGGCACGCTAGATGGCACGGTAATGTAGACAAGGTGGCACATTGTTAGGCGAGATGAAAGTTTGAAGCGGTACTTCGGTATCTGTTTGCGCGCTGTAGTATGGTTGTCTGTAAGCGCAGGTATCACGGGTTTGGATGGTTGCATCTACATGGGTCGCAGTTGCTTGAGGGTTGCTCGCTCACTTTCGATTCGGAGCAGCGTTGCTGACGTCTATCTCGCTTTAGCGTGTATCGCGGACATTCAGGTCGGTCGGTGGGTGTCGCTTGACGCGTCGCGCTTCAGCGGGGCCGGTGCATGCTACGGCGACTACGCGCGCCTCGTGGCTTGCTGACCGGGCTGGCGCAGACCGCACCCGCGAGCGACTATGCCCAGCATCTCGCGCGATCACATCGATGCCGTCTTTCACTGGCGCTGCAGATGAGCGACGATCACCCCGGCCGCGGTGCGGCGTGTGGCACGCCGCGCTGAAGGATGCGAAAGGGCCGACGATGCGGGCTCACGCTTACGGCCTGCTGCGGACGATCATGAACACGGCGAGTCGCTGATGAGCGCGATCGCCGCAAATCCATGCCGGGTACGCGGCGCCGGGTCAGGTCAGGCGCGCGAAGCAGATAACGGCCCGCGTCGCCTGAGCGAGCTGGAGACGATCGCGGCGACGATGCCCGCGCCGCTACCGGCTGATGATGCTGCTGGCCGTCATGGTGCGCGCTGCGCTTCGGTGAGCTGACCGAGCTGCGCCGGTCCGATATCGACGTGAAGAACGCGAGTGATCCACGTGCGCCGGGGTGTCACGCGCATCAAAGGCGGCCGCAAGATCGAAGAGCGTAAGACGAGGCAGGGAAGCGTGACGGTAGCGATCCGCCGCACCTGATGCCGGTGGTGAAAGACCACATGCGCGACTATGTACACCGCGAAGCGGATGCGCTGATTTTCCGCGCCGCGATGCGGAGACCATATGGCCACCGCGAGCCTGTACCGGGTGTACTACCCGGCGCGTGAAAGCAGCCGGAAGGTCGGATCTGCGTTTTCACGACCTGCGGCACACCGGGGCGATCCTCGCCGCCGTGACAGGAGCCACGCTGAAGGAACTGATGGCACGCCTGGGTCACTCGACGCCCGGCGCGGCGATGCGCTATCAGCACGCCGCAGCGGAGCGAGACAAGGTCATCGCGGCGGCATTATCGAAGCTGCGGGCGGCACGGTGACGCCGATCACCCGCGCCAGAACAGGAGGAAACGGAAGGAGGCCAGCGGATAGCAGGGCAGCGGGACGCGGCGGTAACGCAACAGGGGTTTGATCACCAACTGACATCACTAGGAAGGCAACCAGTGTCACAGTCTCACAACCGGCGAGAGAGCTAATAGTGCGTCTGCGTGGCACGCTCGACGTAGTCAATGACGCCTAGCGTTGGGCGGTTCGCGACGACAGCAAGGCGCAGCCGAGGTGCGGCAGGTGTTAGCACGGCAGTTATGGCGATAGACGCTATGCTCGGCGGGCTGCACGCGGCCGGTGGCGCTGCTGGCAGAGATCAGCGTCAGCGACGACGCGATCAATGCGTGGATCAACGCTATGCTCGCGATCTCGCTTGAGGAACGGCTCGCGCGCTGTGAGGCGGCTATCTGGGCCGCACAGCAGCTGAGCGGCGATGATGTCGCGTGAACGTGGACACGGCTGAGTTTGCGGCGATCGGCGCTCACCTCGACAGTCTCGCTGAGCGCATAGGTGAGGCGGCGGTTGAGGTAATCTCGCTCTCAGCTGCTCGGCGCTGGTGCTGTTGTTCTCGGCTCGCAATGGCTCGCGGCACGCACGGTCGCGGCACCTCTGGTTGATTTTGGGCGGTGCTTGTTGACGGCGGCGCTGAGCTCAGCGGTTAGGATCACGGCGGTGGCTGCTGCTCGCGCGGATTTCGAGCGAGCACGCGATTTCGCTCGCGGCGACGGTTAGCGGTTAGAGTGGGCTGACTGGGCGGTGCGGCTGGTTGGGCTCGTCGGCGATCTGCTCGCTGTGATAGGCGACGCTGTCGAGCAGCAGGTCGCTCAGGCAGGCGGTCTCAACAGGCGTGACGCTTGACGGTTGGGCGGTTGTCGCTTCAGCTGACGTCGGCGTCGTGGCTGACGCTCTCGCTGACGCCGCGGTTTGTCACGACGGGCACGGCGGCGACTTGTCGGCGGTCGCTGCATTTTGGCGGGTCGGTTGGGCGCTGGGTGACGACTGTGACTAGCTCAGCGACGGCGGTTGGGGATGACTTGGCGGTCGCGGTCGAGGTCGTGCGGGTGCTGGACGGCGCGACGCGGGCTTGGCTGCTGGCGTGGATTGCGGCAGCGGATCTGCGCAACTGATCGCTGACGGTCTCGGCGCGCTCGCTGCTGGGCAGGTGGCTGCTGCTGAGCGGCGGCGGATCGCTGAGCGGGAACGGCAGCGCTACAAGAGGCGCAGGCAGGTCGCTAGCCGCTGGGGATGACTACGGAACGGCTCGCCGCGAGTCTCACTAACTACAGACGAAAGGGTTACAAAAATGAGTAGTCACAGCGGACACGCATGTCGGAAGATCACTCGGTGCTTATGTCGCAACTGACTTCGGAGCAGGCGGCGCAGGTCGCTGAGCTCGACGCGCAAGCTCGGCGGCTGACTAAACTGCTCGCCTATCTGCTGTGCATCTTTCTGGGCACGTTCGGTCTGCACAGGTTCTACATGCGTCGGAAAGGCTCGGCGCTGGCGATGCTGCTGATCACAGTGCTTACGCTCGGTATCGGCGCTCTGATTACGTTCGTCTGGGCGATCGTTGACCTGTTTCTCATTCTCGGGATCATCGGTTAGGAGAATTTTCGCGCTAAGGACGCCGCCTATCGCCGGTACGGTCTGGCTATCTGCTTGGCTGGCAGCTACGGGCTAGCTGTGAGGGTCTGACTCGGCGTCGGTCTGCTCGGCTCGCTCGCGTGCTCACTAGCAGCCGCCGCGGTCGGAATATCTCGAGCGGCGCTGCGATCTGCGCCGCCGCGGTCGCTGTCGGCTTCGCGGATGAATACTTGTGGCTGCTGGCGATCGCCGCGGTCGCCGCTGTGGCGTGGATACTCACTCGCGGGTCGCGCTGACCACTCAGAGGTTGGGATCTGTGCACGTGCGGATCTCGGTCTATGGCATGCTCGGCTGAGGTCGCGCTTAGGCGGCGATTTTGGGTCGCTGCTCACGGCTGGCCGCGACACCGCGACATTGCAGGTCAGCGCGTCGCGGCTGCTGGTCGGTGTCGCGGAGATTCGCATAGGCGCAGGTCAGCGAGTGTCGCGGAACCGCGACACCTCGCGGCGGGTGCGCGACAGATTCTGGGCTCGCAACATGTAGCGACGCTCGCGCAACACGTCGCGGCGCCGCAACACGTGTCGCGACACGTGGCCTGCGATGTCGCGTGTTGCGGCTCGCGGTCGGATCGGTTGAAACGGCTCGGCGGTCACCTGGCGGGTCTGCGGCTGTGGCGCTACAGATCGGTTGGTCGCGGATCTGGCGATCGCTCTCGGGACTTGACTCGCCGCTTCGCGGAACCTGACGGAGTTTAGGTCAAAACTATCTCAGATCTGCAAAGACTCGCAATAGCGGGTGACTCGCTGGACGCCGGACGCCACGTCGTCACAGGCAGTACAACAGAACCACTCGCATGTCTTAAGGAGCAGAAGCAATGTCTCAGTACTCGCCGCCGGGGCTCTACGGACAGCAGGCTCGCCGCTCTATCCGCCGCAGGGTTACGGGCTTTCGCTGTCACATCAGCCGCCGCCGCGCAAGTTCTGGCTGAGGCGGCACAAGGTGCTGACCGCGCTGCTGGCTGTGTCGCTCTGATCATCATCAGCGCGACGAGCTCGGCGCTCTCTAAAAAGAGCGGCACTAGTAGCAGCGCGACGACCAGCGGGAACGTGCAGGCAGCAACTCGCAGTGGGCGTGCGGTGAACTCGCGCGCTGGGAAAACAGCAGCGGCACGCGCAATCTGGCTCACTCGCGGGTCGGTACGAAGATCGAGCAAGAGATCGCCGGAACCTCGCTGGGCTCTGACTTTCGCAGCTGGATGGATGCGATCAAGGTCGGAACGGAGCTGGGACCGCGGCAGACCGGGTCAGCGCTGACTGCAAGGTGCCGGCGTCTCTATGTGCTCAATGGCGGTCGGTTTGGCGCTCGCTTCGAAGCTCGCACCGGTCAGGCACACGGTTACCTACGTGGTCACGGCTCTTCGGCAGAGGTGACCTACAGGGCTGTCGGGCAGCAACAACAGCGGCACGTGCTTATGAGCATCACTCGCACGCTGCACACTCGGCCTACTACGCGATCAGCGCGCAACTGCAGGGCGGCGGCTCTGTCTCGTGCAAGATCCTGGTCAACGGCAAGGTGATCTCTGCGGCGCACGCAACGGGCGGCTACAACATCGCCTCGTGCGAGATCAGCTCGGACTCGCTGACCGGGGTATGGCAGGACACGAACGGCTAAGCAGCGGACAACGCGAGCGGTGATCGACGTCTAGGACTGGAGGTTATTCGACATGTCAGTGGCCTTCAGTCTAGACGGCTCGCGGGCGCGGGTTAGGAACGCGGTCAGCGCGAGCCACGCTCGGCGCACACCGCCAGGCAGGCAGGCACGCTCGGCGGTATCGGGTGCACTGGGTGCTCTGGGAGCGCTGCGGCTGTTTCGGCGCCGCGAGCCGGTCGCGGTCAATCACACTGATCTCTGGTGCGGTCTCAAGGTGCATGTACTGGTCGAGTTGCTAGCGCGCTCGGCGTCGTCACAGAAACGGACTAGCAGCTGGGCATTCTGCAAGAGGTCACTATGCGGCAAGCGGCATTCTGTGTAGCTTTGGGTGCGATCACTGACAGGATGTTACGCTTGGCCGGGAAGGGCGACACGACGCTAACGATGACTCACTCTACGGAGCTGTGTGTCTGCATACCGCTTCGGGCAGCGGAGCTCTCACACTGGCCGAAACCTTGGTGATGGGACGGCGGGAGTCGTTGCGGACTCTCGCTCGCGTCTCGTCAGAGCTCATGGTTAGCTCTCATTCGACGGCGACGTGCTCGGTCTGCTCTCGCTGTCGGACCAGCTCGGTCTGTGTCATCTCTCGCCGCTGGCGGTTGAGCAGATGTGGTGCGTTTGCGTGCGGTCTGTCTGGCGAACTGCACACGCTGCAAATTCAGCTCATATGCGGCGACGGAAAAGCTGAGCACGAGCACAACAAAGGTCGCTCAGCTACGGACGTCTCTTCAGGTGTCGCGCGGCTGTTCTCGGGCTATGCGGACTCGATCAGGCCACCGATAACGCCGCTGAGCACGAGCACCACGCGAGCAGCGCGGCTAGCTTTCGCTTGTTCACAGCTGAACGGTAGCGGGACCAGTTGGCTCAGACACGGCGCGATACGGTCGCTAGGGACGGTGCTCAGGGCGGCTACGGCGATCGAGGGCGCGCGCAGGCTCGGCGATCTCTCGGTCAAACTTGACGATTCGGCTCGGAAACTCTCGGCGTCGAGCCGCGGCAGGTCATCGCTTGGCGGCCGCTAACTCGGGTCGGCGTAACACGCGTTATTTCGCAGCAGCAGCTCGCGTAGCGCGACGGCGACGTGAGGCTGGCGAGGATTTTCTCGATCGGCACGGGACGCTCACGGCGGGTCGCGCGTCAGGCCGACCAGCGGGCGGTGCGGTTTTGCGCGCTGACGCTGACGTGCCGCTTCGCCTCGGGCAAGTCTCGACGCCGATCAACGCGGTGCCGGTGAATCAGCTCGGCATGGGCGCGGATCTCTGCATACAGCAGGTGCACGTCTGGCTCTGCGAGCCGCGGACGAACGCTGGCGTGTGGTTAGCGCCGGCGCAGCTGGGCGAGCTCGTGGTTAGGCGGCACGTTTGGCCAGCGCGGGTCGCTCGTGCGGGTCGAGCTCAAACCGAGGATGGTCTCGCGTTATAGTCAACGGTTGTGGGCTGAGCTCGGAGGGTGCTTTCACGGCTATATTGGCTCTTCTCGTCGATCTTGGAAAACGGGTGATTGCGCACGGTCACAGCCGGCGCTATACGTGGCGGTCAGGAGACGGCGGCGGGGGGAGGGGTGTTTTGGGGGGTTGTGGCGCGCTGGCGTGCGGTGTTGTGCTGTTGTGCTCGGGGCGCTGGCGGGTGTGGCGTGGAGCTTTAGTCTCGCCGCTATGGCTTTAGCGCACGCGGGACGGGAATGGCGCGGTGGTGACTTTCACGCGCGGGCACGGGCAGCGGCTGACTGGGCGGTGCGTTGCTGGGTGCTTCGGCGTACGGCGGCACGGTGGGATGTGGGCAGCGGCGGCAGGTCAGCGCGCGCAGCACGGCGGCATCTCGATGCTGAGGTCGCCACGACGGCACGGATGCCGGCGTAGTGCTGGTCTGCTCGCGTCACGCGGTTCGGCGGCATGCTCGGTTGGGTGTAGGTGCGGGTGGTGGTGGTGTTGATGTTGACGGTGTGCTCGCGTACGGTGCGAGCGATTGAGGCGGGCGGTCTTTGTGCGCAGCGGTTGCACTCGGCGATCGGTTTTTGTATGTCTCACGGATCTCGTACAGTGATGCGGTGCTTGCGCATGATGGCGTGCGGGCGGCAACTCAGGCGCGTGTTCGGCGGCACGTTGCGGCTCTCGCGGATCGCGGCGGTAAACGCGGCTTTGGTCTCGGATACGGGTGGCGGTGTGGTCTGGTCATGACTGGGTTTCTTTCTGGCGGGCGGCGAGCTCGGCGCGGGTCGGTTCAGCTAACTCGGCGCGGGCGGCGGCGAGCTGGCGCGCTGGGCGGCGGTGTGCTGGCGGGGTGGCAGCGGCGGCGGTGCGGTGTTGTGATCGACGGCGACGGGAGGTGGCGCGGATCTTCGCTTCGATAGAGCTGAGCATGTGGTTTGGGTGGGCAGCGGCGCGGTCTGGTGAGGCGGCGGTGCTGTGGCGGTGGACTGGTGGACTGGTGGGCATGTTTTCTTCTAGGTGCTGCGATGGTGGTCACGATGCGGATGCGGATACGTGCGGCGGCAGCACGGCGGTTCGGCGGCGAGCGGGTGCTTGCAGATTGGGGTACGGCGGGTGCGGGCACGGCGGCGGCTGCGGTGGTGGCGCGGTTATGACGGTTGTTTTCGGCGGGTGGTGTTCAGCTATTCGGTGGTGGCGTGTGGCAGTAGCACATGCACCACGTTCGCTGTGCTGAGCTGATCTTTGCAATTGAGCAGCGGAGGTTGCTCTCGCTCTGGCACGCATCGGTTTGCGTATCGCGCAAATTCTGCACTGGCACTAATTCGGGCTGTGCACGGTGTGGTTGCCGAGCTCGCACATCGGGCAAGCATTGAAACCGCATCAGCAGGCGCACGACTCACGCGAGCGCGGTCGCGGTTATCTACGCAGCGTATGATCACGGCACGGCAGCTATCACAAGACGGTGGATATTTACGTTGCAGTTGACTTGTTTGGGTGCTCGCGGGAGCGCTAGCGGCGCGAGCGTGTTTGAGGATCTAGGTTTGAAGATCTAGGTCTTGATGGGGGGTTGTGGTGTCTCTCTGAGGCTGCGTTATTGAGCTCTTGAGGTGTTTGATTGAGCTCTTGAGGCTGCTCTCAACCGCTCACTTGTGAGCTCTTGAGGCTGGGTTAGCCGTTACTTTGACGCGAGCACAGATCGTTACTGAGTGGTGACGCGGCGAGTGCAGATTAGCAGGTGGCGTACGCGTTTATTTGGTGCTCGCTTGACTGTGCTTGGCTCACGTGGTGTGGTTATTATCTGACTTGTTGAGGTGATTTGGCGTGGTTTTTTAGTGAGGCGCAGCGCGAGCGAAAACAGCGTGAGCTGTTGAGCGCTTGGCGGTGGGTGGGTGATCGCGTAGGGCGTTTATTTATTCAAGCGGTGCGTTATCGTGTGTGCGTTATCGCGAGCTTGTACACGCTGTGGTTGCTGCGGTGGGTTGGTGATCGCGGTGGCGCGTGGCGCGTATCACGCGTGCAGCAGGTGAGGTGTCGAGCTTGTCGAGGTGCGTTGAGTTTGCGCTTCGCTCTTGTTGATGATGCGCGCGATTCGGTGTGTGACACGCGCATGCGGTTTGTTTGTTGTGTGGTGGCGATGCGAGCAGCGTTTTGAGCAGGTGCGTTAGTCACGTTGGGGCGGTGGCGATCGCTTACAAGAGCGGCGTTCGCTTATGGTGGGGCGGGTTGTTGTGACACTGTGTACTTGGGTGGTGGTTAGTATTTGGTGGCTGGGTTGATGTTGCGTTATTGTGTGTATTGGACTTTTTTTTGTTGAGGGAGTTGTGTTTGGGTTGGTTGTCTCTGTCGAGGGCGTTTGTTTTTCGATGTCTCTAAGAGCGGCTTGGGCTGTTTGTAGCACGGTGTCTAGTGCTCGCGCTGTGTAGGGGTGAGCTTGTTGGCGTGGTGGTGATGCGTGCACGAGGTTGTGAGGCTGTTGACGTTGGTGGCGCTTTTGCGGGCACGCTTGTGGCGTTATTTGGGGTTGGTAGTGGGTTGATAGCAGGTGGTATGTAATCTTTGCGGGTAGTTAACGAGTTGAGGTAGGTGTGAGGTTGTGTTGTGTTTGTTTGTTTGTGCGGGATGCGCTGTTGTGTTTTGTGTGGTTTCTTGGTGGTGTTGGTGTTCGTTTGTTTGGGGTTGTGTGTTTCGCTGTGATGTGTCTAGCTGTTTGTTAGAGTCTAGCGCGCTTGTTGTTGAGTGTGTGTTTGTTTATTGGTTTGGGCGGTGCGACGGGTTGTATGAGTTGGTTGAGGTTGGCGAGCTTGACGTGGAGTAGTGTTGGGTTGGTTTGGTAGGTGGTGAGGTGTTTGTTGGTAATTTAGCGGTAGATGTTGTGGGTGTTGATGTTGTAGTAGGTGGTGGTTTTGTTGATCGAGATGTAGCGGTGGTTGGTCTCGCTGTTTTTGGGTATGTTGTACTTTTTTTGTGTGGGTTGTTTGTGTATTTGATCTGTTTGTTTTTAATTGGAGAGTTTGTGGTGAGCGTGTTGCGTGATGGGTTAGTGTTTGGGGAGTTTTTTGTTTGTTAGCTTTGTGTTTGTGTTTGTGGAGAGGTGGTGTGATGTGCTTGTTTGTAGGTTGTTAGGTGGTTTTGTGTTATTTGGTATTGTTTTGTGTTAGATGTGTTACGGGTGAAGCTATATGTTTGTTATTATCTGTTGTAATTGTTTGTGTTGTGTTGTGTTTGATGTGAGTTTGTTTTGTTATGTTATTGTTATGAAATGTGTAGGTATGGTAGAAAATGTGGTTGATATGTGCTAACTCTGGTGGGCGATACTGGGATCGAACCAGTGACCTCCTCGGTGTGAACGAGGCGCTCTCCCGCTGAGCCAATCGCCCTGGCGCCCCCAAACGGCCCGGCTCCTGACGGCCGGATCGCTCGCGGGCCAACACAGACTAGCGTATCCGGGCGGCCATGGCGCCCCCGCCGGCGTCCGATTTCCCGGTCGGCCCCAGCACCCCGGGAAGCCGATTCCCCGCCCGCCGCCATCCCCCGGCGCCGCCGGAACCCGCCCGGCCCGCCGGGCCCCTCCCGGCCCGCGCCGCGCGGGGACGGCCGCCCCGGCGGCCGGGCCCGGCCTTCCGGGGCACCCGGCGGGGCCGCCTGCCAGCTGGCCCGATGGCACGCGGGCAGCCCTGAGAGGCCAGGACAGGCGCCGGGAAGCCGCACCGGTTCCCGGGGACCCGGGGAAGATCACCAGGGCCCCGCATAACGGCGCTGACGCCCTTACCGGCTGCCGCCGGGAAACCCCGGCGGCGGCGATGTCCGTCCCTTGTCCCGTTGAATACGAATAATCGCCACGCGGGAATTAAGTCGCGGAATGTCATGATTGCGGACAACCCCGTGCGAAAGTCGTCGCCATCGGGTAGTGCGCCCAACCCGGAAGGCTGTATGCTGCCGCATCGGACAAAGCACGACTGTTCGCTATCTGAACGCAAACCCGGAGGTGCGCGCGGGATGCGAAGCGAAATTTTGGCCCCATGGCTACTGAGAGCGAGATCACAGCGTGTTGTTCCTGGTCACAGGAACACGGCTAGGTCATGATTGCGTTGAGACGCGAGAAGCGTTTGCCCAGGTCACGGCTGATATGGTCTGTGGTGACCGAGGTTAGTAGTGGCAGCGTTCGCGGAATCCTCCTACTGAAGACTTTCGTGCCTGCGTGCCTCGTCACCCCGTGGGACGGCATCGCTGGAAGGATGAAGCCCGGCGTTCCGGGATGAGACAAGGCAAAGGTTTGGCGAGGCAATGAACAGCAGCAACACCGTCGCAGCCGAGCTCGGCCTCAGACTCGTGGTTCCAGAGCACGATGGCGTTCCCCTCACCGCGAGTCTTCACTACCGGGCCGAGGATCCGTACGCCATCCGCATGGCGTTTCATGTCGGGATGGACGAGCCGGTTGAGTGGATCTTCGCCCGCGACTTGCTGGCCGGCGGGATGACCGAGCCCGCGGGTGACGGCGACGTCCGGGTGTGGCCTGCGGACACGGCGACCGGGCAGCGGGTGCTGAACATCTCCTTGTCCTCGCCGTTCGGCCAGGCTCACTTCGAGGCCCCGCTGACCGCGCTGGCCGGCTTCCTGCTCCGGACGTTCCAGGTGATCCCGGCCGGGCGGGAAGGCGAGTTCATCAACCTTGACGGCGAGCTGAGCCAGCTGCTGCGCCGGAGCTGAGACCGCGGGCTTCCCCCGGAGCCCGGGCCCGACACTTGACTGGCACGCTAACGGACTTATCGGCCGACCCGGATACCCAGGGCACAGGACGCGCGGCGTCAGGGATCGAGGTCCTGGGCTGAGCGCTCAGTGAAGATGTCCGCGGCCTTCCGGGTCACCGGGCCGGGCACCGCGGGCAGCAGGACGCCATCCACACTGCGGATCGGCTGCACATCCCGGGTCGTCCCGGTCAGGAACGCCTCCCCCGCCCCGGCCAGCGCACCCAGCGGCAGGTCCTCCTCGACCGCGCCGGCCCACTCGATGACCAGCCCCCGGGTCACCCCGGCCAGGCAGCCCGCGGACAGCGGCGGGGTGACCAGCCGGCCGCTGGCCACCACGAACACGTTGGTCCGATCCCTCGCACAGGTTCCCGGCCAGGTTGCCGAAGATCGCCTCCGCGGCGCCCCGCTGGCGGGCGTAGGATAGCGCGACCACGTTCTCGGCGTAGGAGGTCGTCTTCACCCCGGCCAGCGCCCCCCGCTCGTTCCGGGGCCACGGGAAGGTCACCACGTCACCATGGGGCGCGGCGGCGTGGAGGTCACCGAGCACGATGATCGTGGCCGGCTGGGTACTGGTCCGCTGCGAGCCCAGCGCCGACTCGCCCGCCGTGACCGTGATCCGGATCCGGGCGCGGTCCGGGTGCCCGGCCCCGGCCAGCACCGCGTCCACCCCGGCCCGGATCCCGTCCAGGTCGGGATCGGGCAGCCCCAGCCCCCGGGCCGAGGCACTGAGCCGGGTCAGGTGCCTGGTCAGCGCGAACGGCACGCCCCCGGTGATCTTGAGCGCCTCGAACACCCCGTCCCCGGTGGTAAGCCCGTGATCGGTCACGGGTACCCGGGCCTGGTCATCCGGCACGAGGGTGCCGTTCATCCACACCGTCACACGATGACGCTAGCGCAACGCACCTGAGGACGAACTGGCCGTTGCGGATAGTGAAGGCAGCAAGCCATCGACGGCCATGATCTGCTCGGCGACCTCACGGTCAACCGGCATCATCGGCACGCGCGCCCGGATCGCGGCGTGCACGGCCCGGAGCGGCTCGCTGGGCGCGGCGATGCCGGCCCGCAGGTCGATGCCCTGGGCCGCGCAGCAGACCTCGACGGCCAGGCAGGTCCGGACGTTCGCCACCACCTCGCGGAGCTTGCGGACGGAGGTCCAGCCCATGGACACGTGATCTTCCTGCTTGCCCGAGGTCGGGATGGTGTCCACGCTGGCCGGGTGGGACAGCACCTTGTTCTCGCTGACCAGGGACGCGGCGGTGTACTGGGCGAGCATGAAGCCGGAGTTGGTGCCCGCGTCCGGGGCCAGGAACGGCGGCAGGCCGCGGGAGAACGCCGGGTCCAGCATCCGGTCCACCCGGCGCTCGCTGATGCTGGCCAGCTCGGACAGGGCCATGGCCAGCATGTCCGCGGCGAACGCGAGCGGCTCGCCGTGGAAGTTCCCGGAGGTCATCACCTCGCCGTCGCTGACCACGATCGGGTTGTCCACCACCGCGCCCAGCTCGATGTCGATGACCCGGCGGGCGTGGGCCAGCACGTCCCGGACCGCACCGTGCACCTGCGGGGCGCAGCGCAGGCAGTACGCGTCCTGCACGGCGTGCCGGCTGTGCCGGTGGCTGGCCAGCAGCGGCGACCCGGACAGCAGGGCCCGCAGGTTGGCCGCGCTGTCCAGCTGGCCCGGATGCGGGCGCAGCGCCTGGACCCGCTCGTCGTAGGGCCGGTCGGTGCCGAGCAGCGCCTCGATCGACAGGGCGCAGGCGATGTCGGCCACCTGGACCAGCATCTGGGCGTCATGCACCGAGAAGGCCAGCAGGGCCTGCATCGGCTCGGTCCCGTTGACCAGGGACAGGCCTTCCTTCGGAGCCAGCTCGAGCGGGACCAGGCCGTGCTCGGCGAGCACCTCGGCGCTGGGCCGCCCCTCCGGCGGGTCGCCGGGACCACGCAGCCGGCCCTCGCCGATCAGCGGCTCGGCCAGGTGGGCGAGCTGGGCCAGGTCCCCGGAGGCCCCCACCGAGCCCTTGCTGGGCACCACCGGGAGCAGGCCGAGGCTGAGCAGCTCCAGGAGACGGCGCGGCAGGTCGGCCCGGACACCCGAGTAGCCCGCGGCCAGGGTCCGGGCCCGCAGCAGGAGAATGGCGCGGACGGCGGCGTCGTCGAGGGGCGCCCCGGTGCCCGCGGCGTGCGAGCGGACGATGGCGCCCTGCAGCCGGGCCAGGTCGTTGACGCCGACCGGCGTGTCGGCCAGGGCGCCGAAGCCGGTGTTGACCCCGTAGACGGGGGTGTCCCCGGCGGTCGCGGCTTCCACGACCGACCGGCTGAATTCCATGGTGGCGGGCACGTCCGGGCCGAGCTCGGCGCGGGCGTCGCCGCGGGCCACGTCGATGACATCCTGGACTTTGAGGCCGTCGCCGGTGACGATCACAGTTCGCATGGCTGACAGCCTGCCATTGCGGCGGCCGGCAGGCGATGCCGGAGCCCGGCCTGGTGCCCTGGGGTCAGCCCCGGGGCGGCCCGGCGCCGGGGCTCGGCGCCGGGGGCTCGGAGCCGGGGGCTCGGAGCCGGGGGCGGCCGAAGCTGGTCGGAGACCCTTCGGCGCTGGCCGAAGCATTACCGGGCCAGAGTCGGAGCATGACTGACGATACGGACCCGAACCCGGGGCAACTGGTAGTGGCGGCCGTGGACCGGTGCCTGGAACTGGCCCGGACCTGGCACGCGTGGGATGGCCGGCCCATCGCCCGGGCGATGGACGATGGCCTGCCGAACACGTGGACGCCGCACAAGGCGCTGCGCCGGATCGCCGATCACCTGGTGGATCACCTGCATCAGGTGGAGGCGTTGGTGGCCGGAGCCACCCCGCTGCCCGATGAGTGGCTCGGGCGGACGGTGACGGTCAACGCGGACTGGGCCCGCTTCACCGAGCCGGACTACGCCGAGGCCTGTTCCCGGCTGCGCCAGGCTCGGCCGCTGGTACGTGCTGCGCTACGAGACCGCCGGGGCCGACGCCTGGGATCGCCCGCAGCCGGGCGCCTGGACGCTGCGCGAGATCGCCGAGCATGTGGCGGGCGTGACCTACTACGCCGACCAGGTCGGCTCCCTGAAGTAGGCCTCGTCCCGGCTGGCCACTGTCGCGGTCCGGGCCAGCGGCACCGGCGGGGCTGGCAGCACCCCCCGTCAATTTGGTGCTGGCCTACTCGCAGGGGGCCGTGAGGTGCGGGTTAATGGCCTTGTCAGGCGCATCAGCGGGCAGCACCCGGGGGGCGGGGCGGATGAACGCGATCGGGACGTGGCTGCGCGTGGACCTGCGCCACCGCTGGCGGTCCCTGGTCATCCTCGCGCTGCTGGTCGGGTTCGCGGGCGGCACGATCATCGCCGCGGTGGCCGGGGCCCGGCGGGGTGACACCGCACTGCGGCGGCTGGACGCCGTGACCCTCCCGGCGACGGCCGTGGTGCTGCCCAACCAGCCGGGATTCGACTGGGGCCGCGTCGAGCGGCTGCCCGAGGTGGCCTCGGTGTCCACGTTCTCGGTGGACTACACGCTGGCCTACCAGGGACTGCCCGCCGACGTCGCCGGGTTCCCGCCTGCCAATGACACCATTCTCCGGTCGATCGAGAAGCCGGTGGTCCTCCAGGGCCGGGTGCTCGACCCCCGCCGCGTCGGTGAGGCCGTGGTCACGCCGTTGTTCGTGGCCGATCATCACCGGGGCGTGGGCGACACGGTCATCCTCCAGCTGCCCACCGCCCGGGAACTGGACACCGGCCAGGGATCCGGGCCGGGCGGCTCCCTTACCGGGCCGAGGCTGCGGCTGCGGATCGTCGGCGTCGTCCGCTCACCGTGGATCTCCGATTCGCCGGGTTCGGATGGCGCGATCCTGATGTCGCCCGCCGTCGCGGCCCGGTATCCGCTCAGCGTGGTGGGCAACCCGCACAACCAGTTCAGTTTCGTCAACGCATTGGTCCGGCTGCGTGGCGGGGAGGCGGCCATCCCCCGGCTGCGGCGCGACATCGCCCGGCTGACCGGGCGCCAGGACATCGACATCTGGGACCTGCCCCAGCAGTACGCCGACGTGCAGCGGCAGATCGCCTTCGAAGCACGGTGCCTGGTCGCGCTGGCCGCCGCGGCCTTCCTGGCCTCGCTGTTCCTGGTCGGGCAGACCCTGGCCCGGTTCGCGGCGGCCAGCGGGGCGGAGCAGCAGATCATGCGGGCCCTCGGGATGACATCCGCCGAGGTCACCGGGGCGGTCGCGGCGGCCCCGGCCCTCGCCGGGCTGGCCGGGGCCGGCCTGGCGGCCGGGTTCGCGGTGGCGGTGTCACCCTGGTTCCCGATCGGGACCGCGTCGCTGCTCGAACCGTCGCCGGGCCTGTCCGCCGACTGGGCGGTCATCGGGCCGGCCGTCGCGCTGATCACGCTGCTGGTGGCCGGGGGCGCGGCCCTGGCCGGGCGGGCCGCCCTGGCCGCGGGCCGCCGGGAGGTCCCGGTGCGGGGGTCGGCGATCGCCGCCGCGGCGGCCCGGGCCGGGTTCGGCGTCCCGGTCGTGGTCGGGGCCCGGTTCGCGCTGGAGCCGGGCCGCGGCCCGTCGGCCGTGCCGGTGCGGCCCGCGCAGATCGGGGCGGTGGCCGGGGTGCTCGGCATCGTGGCCGCGTTCACGTTCTCGTACGGCGTGTCCGACAGCGTGGCGCACCCGGGCCGGTTCGGCCAGACCTTCCAGCTGATCTCCGAGATAGGCGAGAACGGCAAGGATTTCGGTCCCGCACCTCCGTTCGTGCGCGCGCTGGGGCGGCTGCCGGCGGTGAGGGGGGTGGACGACTGCCGCGTCGCGGTGGCCACCGGCGGGGGCGGCGCCGGGTCGATCAGCCTGTACGAGTACCACGCGGGCGGCCCCAAGGCGATCCCCGTCGTGGTGCTGCACGGCCACATGCCGCGGAGCGCGGACGAGGTGCTGCTGGCGCCCCGGACGCTGGCCGCCCTGCACGCCCGGGTCGGCAGCCGGGTACAGCTGGCCGGGAACCGGAGCAGTGAGACCCTGACCGTGACGGGCAGCGGCCTGGTGCCCGAAGGCTCGCACAACAGCTACGCCGACGGCGGCTGGCTGACCCCGGCCGGGTTCAGCGGGCTGTTCACCGGCTTCAAGTTCCACGTCGTGCTGATCAGGACCGTACCTGGCGTGCCCGCCGCGCGGGCGGGCCAGATCGTGCATGGCCAGCTCGCGCGGGCGGCGCCGCACCTGGCCAGCGCGGACCTCGAGCCGGCCCAGTCCCCGGTGGAGATGGCGGAGCTGAGGCAGGTGCAGGTGCTGCCGGTGGTCCTGGGCGTCTTCCTGGCGGTGCTCGCCCTCGGCGCCGTCGGTCATGCGCTGGTCACCGTGGTCCAGCGGCGCACCCAGGACGTGGCGGTGCTGCGGGTCATGGGCGTGACGCCGCGCCAGTGCCGCCTGATCGTGCTCACCCAGGGATTCGTGATCACGCTGGCGGGGTTGCTGATTGGCCTGCCGGCCGGCCTGGTGGTGGGGCGTCTGCTGTGGCGGACGGTGGCGGGGTACACGCCTGTGCAGTACGTGCCGCCGATCGCGACCATCGTGATGGTGGTCATCGTCCCGGCGGCGCTGGTGCTGGCCAGCCTGCTCGGAGCCTGGCCGGGGCACCGCGCGGCCCGCCTCAGGGTGGCCAATGCCCTGCGCGCGGAGTAGCGGTGGGGGCGGCCTCGCCGGCGGCGCGCCGCGGGTCCCGGGTTTGCCCGTGGCGGCGGCGCGTAGTGGATCCCGAGCTTGCCCGTGCCGGGCGGCGCGCCGCCATCCCGAGTTTGCTCGCGGGCCAGGATCGGCTACAGTTCTGAACGCACGCCTGCCCGGGCTGACACGCTCGGTTGGGAGTGCACCACATGCGGACGTAGCGCAGCTGGTAGCGCATCACCTTGCCAAGGTGAGGGTCGCGGGTTCGAATCCCGTCGTCCGCTCGGAGGCGCCGGATTCCGTCCCGCAGGCCGCTGGCCCGCACGGTTCTTCGGATGTCCAAAGCCATGATTCCCCAGCAGGGAACGTTGGCGCTGGCGGAGTGGCCGAGTGGCTTAGGCAAGGGCCTGCAAAGCCCTGTACGCGGGTTCGATTCCCGCCTCCGCCTCGAGGGCGATTGGCGCAGTGGGAGCGCGCCTCGTTGACACCGAGGAGGTCGCTGGTTCGAACCCAGCATCGCCCACGAAAGCAAGCGAGCCCGCAGGGTGTTGGCGCACCCCACGGGCTCTGACTGACGAAGGTGGGTAAACACCATGTCAGTTAGCGGCCAGCCTACGGGCGATCGGTGCGGCAACTGGATGCCGCGCGCCAGGGAGTATTGCGGGCGGATGCCCGGCCACCGGGGGAGAGTGCCGGACGGCGGCAGCCTTGGCCGACCGCAGGGCACGGCTGACGGAGCGGCGGCGAGAGGAGACACTCGTCACCCCGGAGGCCAGGTCCCGCTGGAACCGGGCGTACAAACTCAAGCTCATGGGCCTGACCCCGGAGCGGTTCGCCCGCATGCTGGAGACGCAGGGGTACGCCTGCGCGATGTGCCGCACGCCGTTCGAGGAAGACCAGCGCATCTGCATCGACCATGACCACGCCTGCTGCCCGCCCAAGCTGCCGAGCAGGTGCTGCGGCAAGTGCGTGCGCGGCCTGCTGTGCCTTACCTGCAATGTGGCCCTCGGGTACATCGAGACGTACTCCGAGATGGCGATGACCTACCTCGGACAGCAGACCGCACTACGCCCGGCCAGCCCCCAACCGGCCGGGCATAGCGGGCTTGCGGCGTTACCCGGTGAGTGAGCTGATCTCGTTGACACCGAAGAGGTCACTGGTTCAATCCCAGTACCGCCCACCAGTTTGCGCAGGTCAGAGGCCGGTTCCCGGGGACGGGGACCGGCTTTCTTGATCATTTGTCAACGGTTTGTCAACAGGACGCGCCACCGTCAGGCGGCATGTATTGAACCAGGACGGCACTGAGCGGCCCTGAATTTCGGTCCGCCGGAACCCGGTGCTGGGGTGCTGTCAGCGGCCCGGTCCGGCGCGGCTGGGCGGCCTGCGCACGGGTCCCGGGGTCAACGGTGGCCGCGATCCGATGAGGTTGTTGTCGGCCTCCGGTGGAGCCTGGCCGGGTCGCGGCGGGGCCGGGAAGTCCAGGCTGGCGACGTCTCGTGGCCGCCGCGCAGTCCGGGGCTGGTGGGCCTGCTGTGGCCCGTCTGGTGCCGAAGCATCCCCCCGCGCCTGGCTTAGGCTCGCGTGGAGGCGCTCTGCGGCCTGTCGCGCCGCTGCTGCCCGCGCGGCGTGCTGCTCGGCCTGGCGCAGCTCGCCCACCGCTATGGCCAACCGAACCAGGCTGACGGTCAGCTGGACAGCTCCCCGTGTGCCGCCGTCGCCTGGGCCGACCGCCATGGCCAGGAGCCTGGCAGTTGCGCGCAGGCCGTCGCCCTCGGCGGTCCGCTGCGGAATCTTCCCATGGGCCATCCGGGACGCGCGCTCGTAGGCGTCCGCCACGTCCCGCAGCACCGGATTCCCGATTGCCCGGGCCGTCGCGTGGAAGGTCGCAGCCGCCGCCCAGGCCGCATCGGCGGCCGCGGTCGGGTCACTCCCGGCGCTGCGCCGGATCTGCTCCGCAGCCGCATTGGCTTGCTGGGCGGCGTGGTGGTAGAACGCGTCGCGTTCCGGCCCGGTGAGCCGGAACGATCCGGCGCCGATGTGCTCCCGCTCCCACCGGCGGCGCAACTGAGGCAGCGTCAGCCCGGCGGCCAGCCGCCCTCCCCCGCACCATCTGACCGCGCCGTCCGGGTCCGTGTAGCCGGGATGCGCCACCGCGTACCCGGTGACCTCACCCCGGTTGACCTCGCTGTACCGCAGTTGCACCAGCACGCCGCTCTCTCGCAGCTGCGCGAAGAACCCGGCCTCGTCCGGGGCCTGCTCCGCCGCCGCGGTGACCCGGCCCCGGAGCGCAGCTCGGGCTATCACACCGTGGACCGACTGCCCGTGGCCTTCCTCGGCTGGGCCCGCCCAGCAAGCGCGCAGCTTCGGCAAGGTGAGATCGGGGGCCAGCTTCCCGCCGCCGTACCAGACGATCCCGCCGTCCTTGCTGGTGTGATCCGCTAGGCCGACGGCATACCCGGTGACCTGACCCGGGTTGATCGTGCTGTGCCGCTTCCGGACCAGCACCCTGGCCTGCTCCAGCCGGGCGAAGAACTCCCGCTCCGAACCCGCCCCGGCCGCCGCCGCGCACACTTCCCGGCGCAGGGACACCCGGGGCGCCTCGTCCCACCCGCGCCGGAGGGCCTGCTCCATCTCGGCGCGGGTGGGCTGCTTCGCGGCGGTGCGGTCCGCAGGAGCCGTGGCCCGCAGCCCCAGCCGCCGCTCAGCGTCCCGGCAGGCCTCCCGCACCCGGAAGAAGTCATTCCAGGTCCTCACTCGTCCGCCATGCGGCCGGGCCAGCATCGCCACAATGTGAATGTGATCCGCAGCGTGCCGGACCGCGACCCACCGCACGCCGGACTCGTCATCGTGGGCCGCGAAGCCGGTCCTGTCCATGACCTCGGATGCGACACGGCCCCACTCTTCGTCGGACAGCATCCGGTCCCCCGGCGCTGTCCGGACTGAGCAGTGCCACACGGGCTTATCGCATCCGCCGAACGGGTCGAGCGCCAACGGCAGGAGGAGCAGCCCAGTCAGCCGCCGGAGGTCTGGCGTCCCGTCGCCCCGCCGGTCCGGCTCCAACTCCTGCGGATCCCCGAACCCCGCTACGAGATGCGGGTCGGTGTGCTCATTCGCCCGGCCTGGCCCGTACAAGTAGCGCAGCAGTCCCCCGACATTTGATCCGCGGACCACTTTCCCGATCATCAGGAACGGTCACCCACATCCCCAGAGACTCAGTGGTCTGCCAGCGCAGCCAATCCCTCATCAGCTTCCCCGGCTTATCCGCCGCCTTCGCCAGCTCGTACAGCGGGACACCTCATCAAGCTCTTCCTGCGTGACCGCGCCCGGTCACCCCGTTGCGAACCCGGCCAGCAGCTTCCATCATGCAACTCTGGACCGCGCCGGTCCAGAGTTATCCATAGGTTATGTATATCTCGCTCCTCCCGTTCTCCAGTTTCATTCGATGCAAGTCGCACACCACCTATCGCAGATCACTAATCTATGCGGAAGAGTGCCGGATAAGACCAGCCAATAACTCCGGATGTCGTTCCGCACGCCTGACGCGGCCAGATTTGCCAGTCGGGGCCAGTAGATAGGCGACGCCCCGCGGCTGCCCAGCAGGGCTTCCGGTTGCGCCGCCCCGGGTGTCCCGCCTGCACAGGTCTTGTCCACGCGCATACCCTTGGTAATCGGTAGCTGGTCAACCCCGAGGGTGACTGATGCTAGATGATCTAGCCGGTAAGCGGACTGGCGAGCGTATCCAGATCCTCCGCGAGCGCAAAGGCCTGTCCCGGCCGGTGCTCGCCGGGCTGGTTGGCATGTCCGCAGGCTGGCTGAAGGGGATCGAGCAGGGCCGGCGCCTTCCGCCGCGGCTACCTGTCCTGGTGAAGCTCGCGGAAGCACTGGCTGTTGGAGACGTAGCTGTCCTGGCCGGGGTCGGACATGGACCTGGGCGGCGCTGCGTCAATTCCGGTGGCGTCGTTCGCCCGGATTCCGCATGACGCAGTACCCGCGATCCGGGAGGCCGTCCGCGATCCGATGCTGTCTGTGCCGGACACGCCGGTCAACATCGAGGACGTGGCCGCCCGCACGGCCGACGCATGGCGGCTATGGCACACGTCACGCGAACACCGCACCGATGTTGGACGTGTACTTCCCCGGCTCATCACAGATGCCCGGCTCGCCGCCCGCTCTGCCGAAGGAGCTGCCCGCCGTTCGGCCAATGCGGTGCTGTCGGATGTGTACGCGCTGGCGCAGCATGAGATCGTCTGGGCGAGCGAGGCAGAACTGACCTGGACGGTCGCTGACCGTGCGATGACTGCAGCTCAGGAAGCCGATAGCCCTGTCGCCCTTGCTGGCGCGGCCTGGACCCTGGGGATGGTCCAGCGGTCGGCCGGGGATATCGATGGGGCCCTCTCCCTGGCCCGCGACGCTACCGTGCTGCTGGAACCTTTGATGGACGACGTTAGCGATGACGTGCCGGCCTAGCCGGGGCGCTGGAGCTGCATGCCGCTACGACTTGCGCGAGAGCAGGCCGCGAAGGGGACGCCTGGCGGTACTGGGACCGGGCGAGCGTCATCGCCCGGGGGTTGCCAGATGGCTATAACCACCCGTGGACGATGTTCGGGGCATCGAACGTGGAGTTGCATGCTGTGTCGATCAGCGCGGACCTGTCGAAGTCTCAGGAGGCACGCAGCCGAGCCGAACAGATCGACCCCGAGGAGATCCCGAGCCGGGAACGCCGCGGGCGGCTGGGCGTGGAGATCGCCCGCTCCTATGGCCAGCGGCAGGATTACCCGGGCATGCTGCACTGGCTGGAGTTCGCTTACCAGACCTCGACGGATTCGGTCCGCTATTCCCCTTCCGCGCGCCAGATGGCATCGGAAGCCGTCGATCACGGTGGCCTGCTGATCAGGAGGCGGGCGCGTGCCTTGGCGGGCAGCCTCGGCCTGCCCCTGTAGCGACGGGGCGCACACCGCACCTCTCCGCGGCGGGCTCCATGCTGCGCCTCTCTGGGGACGTCATGGCGCCTAAGGTCACAGGCGCCATGAGCGGCCTTCGGGAAGGTGGAGATGCAGATGCCCTGGACCAGCTCACAAGCGCTCGAAACGCTGGCCGCAGAGCTTCGGAGGCGCGGCTATGAAGTGAAGTTAATCGCCCCGGAGGGACGCGAGCCGTGGTTGGCGGTACGCAACCCCCAGGTGCCGATGCTTGCCGAAACAGTGCTCGTCCATGCCGAATGGTTCTGGTGGCCATGGCAAGACAGGATCGGCCCGGCCACGGATGTGCCCGCAGCCGCCGATCGGGTCCTGCGGGTGTTGGCTGCGACGGGCGGTGACGCGTGAGTACCCCCGACAGCGATGAGGAGATGGTCCGCCTGCGGGCGGAGTTTCCGGGCCACCGCATCGGCACCGAGACGATCATGGACCGCGTGCGCTTCGTCGCGCGCAGCCAACGGGTCGGAGCACGCCCTCACACCGTTGTCACGCATGACCTTGGTGAACTGCGAGTCGCCCTGGAAGCCGCCGGGCCGTCGGCCCAGGACAGGTGAAGAGGTGAGCACGGACGCGCAACGACTCACCATTGCCCACAAGCTGCCCGGCAGGGACACGCCGCAGGTGGGAGTCGGTATCAGGACAATCGATCAGGCGCCGCATGACTCAGCTAGTCACAGAGACTCCTGGCAGCCCGTATTCCTCACGGTGACCGAGGCGGCCAGAACGATGTCGCAATCTCCCTCGTCAGTCCTTCGCCAGATTCACAGCGGCCAACTGCGCAGTTTGCGTCTGGGCCGGACCTACCGAATACCAGATCACCATGCGAATCGCATTCTCGCGGATGGGTCATGGGACGACAAGTACCTTACTGCCGCGGAGTGTGCCCGCATCCTGCGCTGCCCTCACCCTACAATGTGCGCCCTAGTGCATCACGGGTATCTCGCCGGTAGGTTCAATGAATCTCACGACGGCTACCAGATTCGTATTGCAGAATTTCGCCGCTTCTTAAATCGCGTTATGCGGTGAGTTCCGGCGCGTCCGCTCCGCAACGGCATGCAGGACGCCGATAACTGTCGCAGCCCCGATGATCTCCCCAGTCTGGATCATCTCCAGAGCCTCCTCGACAGGAACCCAGCGCACTGCCTCGGCCTCGTCCGTCTCCGGTTCCCCGACAAGATCCGCGCCGTGTGCCACGTAGACGTCCTGCGGCGCGTCCGCTGACCCGAGCGCAGGCTGGAACGTCAGAAGGAACTCGACCGACCGCAGCCGCCATCCGGTCTCTTCCTGAACCTCCCGTGCCGCAGCAGCGGCACTGTCCTCGCCGGGATCGACATAGCCGCCTGGGATCTCCCAGTCCCACCGGTCCACGATGAACCTGTGTCGCCAGATCAGCAGCAGGCGCTCCCGTGCCTCGTCGAGAACCACGGTCATCGCGCACCGCGGCATTCGGAAGACGTACTGCTCGAACTGCTTCCCGTCCGGAAGCTCAACGCTGGCTACCGACAAGCGGATGTGCGGGTTCGCATCCACCAGCCGCTCGCCATGGATCGTCCACCGCGTCCGCACGGCCGAAGGAGTCTCGTCGGTCACAAAGCGACGCTATCCGCATCCCGCTCCCACCGGCCATTGACCGGTCGAGGCGATCAGGCACGGGACTCGTGGCTCACCTCGGGGAGGCTGACATCAAAGGGCAGTTGCAGTACGACTCATTGCTTAGGAGGTCTTCGCGCCCAGTGCCCTGACCTGCCCAGCTCCAGGTCAGCGGCCCCGTGGCGTGCCCGTGAGTGACCCTGATTCACCGCGGCTCACTGTCCGATCGGGCACGTCACGGGCACGCACCGGACGCATGCAGGCGTACCCGCGGTTGGCCCTTTTGCTATGGCACGAGGATCGCACGGCGGCCCATCGTGTCGTTCTGGTGTCCCTTGTGGGGGGTGCGCGACACAGATGTAGGTGAGCCGGGGAAGCGCAGGGTGCCGAGGTACTCTGGAAGTGTCAAAACTTCCAGAGGAGTGCTGATGACGGAGCCGTCCCTTCCTGACCTGGAGCAGCAGCGTGAACAGCTGTATGAGCGGCTGGCCGGCACCGGCGATTTCCGGCCAGGCAGCATCAACGCCACCTACCGGCGCTGCGGCAAGCCGAATTGCGCCTGCGCGCGGCCCGGTCATCCGGGGCACGGGCCCCGCTGGCTGTGGACCCGCTCAGCCGGGGGCCGGACGCGCACCCGCCAGCTGGCTGCCGCCGAGCTGGAGAAGGTCCGCGCGGAGCTGGCGGCCTATAAGGAGTTCACAGCGCTGAGTGAGCAGATCGTGCAGGTCAATGAGGCGATCTGCGAGGCTAGGCCGGTCCCGCTGCCCGCCCAGGAGCCCCCGGCCGGGCCGGGTGGTGAAAAAGGGGGCTCTCCGCCCGGCTCGCCGCGGCGTTCGCGGCGGAGGCCGCCGCCGAGGTAGAGCGGCTGGCCGGGCTGGCCGCCCGGTCGCTGGGCACCGGCGGCGCAGGCCTGGAGGCGGTGGAGCTGGCGATCCGCAGCGCCATGACCAGGCTGGGCGCTGGCTTACTGGAAGACCTGCTGGCTGCTGATCCCGGCTACCGCGGGCCCCGGGCAGAGTGCGGGGCGGGGCATCAGGCCAGGTTCGTGTCCTACCGGGCCAAGACCATCGATACCGTCCTGGGCCCGGTTGACCTGCGCCGCGCGTACTACCAATGCCCTGGCTGCGGGCACGGCGTGGTTCCCAGGGACGCCGAACTCGGCGTGGGGCGGGCCTCGATGTCGCCGGGGCTGGCCAAGATGACGGCCCGGGCGGCAGCCGCGGTCCCGTTCGCCAAAGCCGGCCGCCTGCTCGCCGAACTGGCCGGCATCCAGCTGACTGCCAAGCGGATCGAGCGGTCCGCCGAAGCCGGCGGCGCCGCTGCCGCCGCGGCCATCACCGCCCAGGCGGGCGCGATCTGCTCCCGCCAGGTGATCCCTCTCCCGCCCCCGGCGCCGCTGCCGGACATGCTGTATCTCGCGGTCGATGGCACCGGGGTGCCCATGGTCGCGGCGGAGACCGAGGGCCGCCCCGGCAAAGGCGACGATGGCCGGGCGCACACCCGTGAGGTCAAGCTCGCCTGCCTGTTCACCCAGACCACCCTGGACAAAGACGGCCACCCCATCCGCGATCCGGGCTCGTCTACCTACCTGGCCACCTTCGAACCCGCCGCCCGCTTCGCCCGGCTCGCAGACGCCGAAGCCCGCCGCCGCGGCGCCGAGCACATCCGCCAGCTCGTGATACTCGGGGATGGAGCCGTATGGATCTGGAACATCGCCGATGAGCTATTCCCCGCCGCCACCCAGATCGTCAACCTCTACCACGCCCGCGAGCACGTCCACGACCTCGCCGCCCTCGCCACCCGCCTGCTGCGCAACAGCCACCCTGACTGGCTCACCGAGCGCCTCGCCGAACTCGACGCCGGTGATATCCCCGCCCTGCTCGCCGCCGGAGGGGACCTGAAGTTCACCGGCTCGCTAGCCCGCGAACGCGACAAGCAGCTGGCCTACTTCGAGGTCAACGCCCACCGCATGCGCTACGCCCACTTCCGCGGCCTGGGCATGTTCGTCGGCTCCGGCGCCGTCGAAGCAGGCTGCAAAGCCGTCATCGGCCAGCGCCTCAAGCTCTCCGGCATGCGCTGGGCCATCCCCGGTGCCACCGCCATCGCCACCCTGCGCTGCCAGGAAGCCAGCGGCCGCTGGGAAGAGATCTGGCAGCGGCCACACAACCAGACGACCGCAGCAGCACCCGCCATCTGCCAGCGGCAGCACACTCAGACCGCCGCAGGCTAACTCGGACTACCTACGAAATTGGCGCACACCCCCTTGTGGGTCTACGGGCTGGATTTGTCCGGGGTCTGTGGTACGCATGGGCATGGATGCTGAGTTGATCGCGCGAATCACACCCGACCATGCACGTCGCCTCGCGTGGTTTGAGGAACATCAGGGCCAGGTTTCTGGGCCGCCCGCCGTTGGAACCCGGGACACTGCGGCTTGTCTCCACCCCGAAGGGGATCTACAAGCCCGCCGACCTGGAATATTCACTCAGCATCAAGATCAAACCGGGTAGCTCATATGCCGACGGTGTGCCCGTGCCGACTCCTGGTGGCGGCTGGTTGCTGTCCTACCACCAGGAGGGTGACGCTAGCCTCGCGGATCGCGAACGGCTGAACACCAACCGGGGCCTGATGCGGTGCATTGAATACCGCATCCCGGTGGGTGTGCTCATCGGACGGGCACCCGTTGACCGCCACAGCTTTTATGACGTTCTGGGTCTCGCGATGCCGGTCCAGTGGTCCGAGGGCCGGTTCTTCCTGGAAAGCCTCAACCCTCCGGCACGGCTGACCAGCGATCCGATGACTGATGTTCTGGAGGCGGCGGCCGCCGCCGAGGTAGACCAGGAAGCTGAGGATGACACCAAGAGCCTGAGCGATGACTACGACGCTCGCCGTCGCGTCTTCCGGCAGATCGTCGCCCGCGGGGGACAGTCCGTGTTCCGGGCCGCCCTGCTGGAGGCTTACCGCGGCAGGTGCGCGATCACTGGATGCGATGCGCCCGCGGCCCTCGAAGGCGCACACCTGCGTCCTTACCGTGGACCTGAATCGAACGACGTCACCAATGGGCTGCTGCTGCGAGCTGACATCCACACGCTGTTTGATCTCGGTCTGCTGGCACCTGATCCGGTGAGCCGGGCCGTCGCAGTGTCGAAGCTGCTGATCGGGACTCAGTATGAAGCTCTTGCAGGCACCCAACTCGCCGAGCCGATGGCGGCCAGGCAACGCCCCGACCAGGAAGCGCTCGGACTCATCTGGGAGCGCTTCCACGATGCAGAGAGGACCCGCAATCAAACGAACTAGGAAGATTGCGGCACGTAACGTCAGGTGGCCAGCGGAAACTTCGGTGGGTCTGTCTCACGAACGGTGTTTCCGGCGGTTGGGTTAGTAGGTCTCGGCGGCCGGGAACCGGTCACCGAAGGTGATGGCGAAAGCGTTGAGTGCGGGTTTCCATCGCATGGCCCATTTGGTGCGGCCGGTCCCGGTGGGGTCGAGGGATCTGGTGACCAGGTGCTGGCGATAGCCGGCTGGGGCCGCCTCAGTTGTGGATGCGCAGTTCCCGCTCAGTCTGGGCGTAAATGCGTTCCTGGACCTCGGGGTCGAGAGACTTCTTCGAGGACTTCTTCAACTTTGCCGAGCTGTAGTAGCCCCCGGTCGCGGTCGCGAGCTCCGGATCGGCCATCAGCCGCACACAGCCGCGTGACCCCTTCTCCGGAGGCCCGACGAACGGATTGGTCAACGCCTGAATCGTTTTGAACGGGCCGCCGGCCTTGCTGCCGAGACTGGTTTTGACCGCGCCCGGGCTGACTGCGTTGAACGTCAGGCCCTCGCCCTCATGGCGGCGAGCTTGGGCGTAGGTGTACATCAGGGCCAGCAGTTTGGCATCGGCGTAGGCCTGGATCTGCTTGTACTTACCCGGGTAGCTCCAGTCGGTGATCGGCTTGCCCCGCGACTCGATCAGGGCGGTCATGTTGACCACCCGCGAGGGCGCGGCGAAATCATCAGCGCCCTTCCGGAGCAGGTCGAGCAGCCCGTCGGTCAGTGCCGCCAGCGCGACGTGATTGATGGCGATGGTCCGCTCGTACCCGTCGGGTGACAGTGCCTTGCTGGAGAACGCGGCGCCCGCGTTGTTGACCAGTCCGTTGAGTCCCTTCGGCGCGGCCTCGTGCACAGCGTCAACGAGTTGCCGAACACCCGCCAGAGATCCGAGGTCTGCGGCTACGGGCAGGTACTGGCCCTTGCCGTTGCCGTTGTTGACCAGTAGGTCGACAGCGCGTTGGGCGTCGTCAACACGACGGGCGTGCACCAGCACAGTCGCCCCACTATTCCCAATGCCTTGGGCGGTTTCGTGGCCGATACCGCCCTTGGTGCCGGTGACTAGCACGGTCTGACCGTCCAGCCGACCCGCGAACTGGGCGTCGAACTTGCTCATTCGCTTCTCCCATCGGACAGGTTCTCGCCCGTGACGAGTGCAGTTCGGGAATCTAGATCTGATGTCATCTGAGTGCCACCCATGGAGCCACCTCGATCAGCTAGGGAGGCCGTCGAGCAAGCTAAACCGGGCATCCATCGCGACATTTCGGACATCGATCAGCTGCTGATATTCAGGCGAGTTGTACCACTTGATGACCGTCTCATGGTCGGGAAACCGCATGAGTGCCCCTGAAGTGAGCGAGCCATCGCCGTGCAGGATCTCCCAGTTAGCGTTGGCGAGAACCTCGCCTCCGTACTCTTTGGCCGTCCGCCCAGCGTTGGGGCCGTATTTCTCACGATAAACATCCGGGTCCTTGACGGTGAATTCGACAACTACGTATGCGCTCATGTGGATACTCCCCAGTTCTGAGTTGTGATCTGTGTTCTAGGTCTTCACTCTTAAACGTCACCGCCGACAGGCGTTACGTCGCTACCCGGCCTCCATCGACCGCAAGAGTGACGCCGTGGACGAAGCTGGCATCATCACTTGCGAGGAAGACGATCGCCGCAGCGAGTTCCTCGGGCCGAGCTACGCGACCTGCTGGTGCCAGCGCTGCGAGCTGACTCACCATCTCGGCGGGGACTGCCTCCATCATGCGGGTGCGCGTCGGGCCGGGAGCGACGGCGTTGACCCGGACACCACTCGGGCCGTATTCGGCGGCCCAGGCCTTCGTCAGCAGTTCGAGAGCCGCTCGGCTGGCGCCGTACAGAGCCATGCCGGCCTGTCCGAAGCTGGCGACCATCGTGGAGAGATTGACGATCGAACCCCATCCGCGTTCGGCCATGGCTGGCGCCAGTGACGCGACGAGGAAGAACGGAACCTTGACGTTCAGGGCAAAGGTCTCGTCGAACTCCGCTTCGGTGGCTGCGCCGCTTGGCCCGAGCAAGGCGACGCCAGCGTTGTTGATGAGGATGTCAACGTGGCCGCCGCCTGCCTCAGTGGCCCACTCGACCAGCTCCCGGGCCGATTCGAGGTCGCTCAGCGTAGTGAGCCGGGACGTTGCGCTGCCTCCGCTGCCTTCGATCTCGGCGACCACGTCCTTGGCTCGTTGCTCATTGCGCCCGACTACCAGTACGTGAGCGCCGCGGGCGGCCAAGGTGATGGCCGTAGCCTTGCCGATCCCGCTCGTCGAGCCCGTAACCAGAGCTGTCTTGCCTCTTAGGTCAGTCATGCGATGTCGTCCTCGCTGCAGAATGGGTGGTGCGACTCACTCTGACAGTTCGGCACTGGGTTGTCAAACTCAAAATTCTGCTAGCATTGGTGCATGGTCAACGAGACGAGTGACCGGCCGAGGCTCACCGCCAAGGGAGCGCGCACCCGGGCACGGATAGTGGAGGAGGCCGCCGCCCTCATCCATGAGCGCGGGGTGGCGGGCACCACCTTGGAAGACGTCAAGGCGGCGGCGGAAGTCAGCGGCTCTCAGATGTACCACTACTTCCCCGACAAGAACGAACTCGTGCAGGCGGTCATCGACTACCAGGCCGACACCATCGTCACTCACCAGGGGCGTGTGCTCAGCAGCGCGAACGGAGTCGAAGCCTGGCGGGACATGGTGATCACCGCGGCGAAGCTCACCAAAGCAAAGGGGGGCTGCCCGCTTGGCTCGCTCGGTGGCCAGCTCGCCGAGAGTGACCCCGAGGCCCGAGCGCTCATCGCGGCAGGGTTCGATCAGTGGGCAGCCGTCATCGGCGATGCACTCAGATCCCTTCATGCCGACGGGAAACTCCCGCCCGGCATCGACCCGGACGACCTCGCCACTACTCTGCTCGCCACGCTCCAGGGAGGACTTCTACTCGCCCAGGTGCATCGGAGCGCCCGTCCGTTCGAAACGGCGGTCGATACCCTCCTCGCCCTTGCCATCGGCAGATGAGCCCAAGCCGGATTCATTCACAGCCACCGCCGAGGGTCGGCTCACGGCTCTTGGATGACGCACGTGCATCCGCACGATGCGCTTGCGGACCCGCTGCCATTCGTGATGCGGGACACCTCGTCGCTCCCAGTGGGTTGCTCAGGTCTGGCATTCCGTGAGCTCATTCAGCCGAACCCTGACTGCTCGTGCCACTTGGACGTGGACCGGCCTCGTCAAGAGGAACGGAATTTCGTGACAGCTCCTCGCGTAGGGGAGACGTCGCCCGCGGCGCCCGCCACCGGTCCAGGCCCGTCAACAGGCCCCGGCCCAGGCCGGTCACCCGCATCGTTTCCCACAGCAGCACGGCCCCGGCCTGAGACACCAGGCCCGGCCGTCAGCAGACACCATGACGCGAGCAGTACGTGCACTATTCTTCACGGGAAAAGTGCCTTCGACTCGTGGCTGATAGGTCCCTAGACAAGTCCTATTCTTCCAGGTCAGAGGCACTTTTTAATTCGAACGGTGACGCCGGGCTAATCCCAGACGAAAGCCCGAGGCTAGGGTCGGCGGAGCCGATCGCGTGCGACGGCCCGCAGGGCCGCCCTAGACGCGGTGGCTGGCCATCTCCAGGCGTCCCGGTTGTCTTCCCCACCTCAGCCCGTCTCGCCCTGTCCGGTTTACAGATCCGTTTACAGGGACGGGCGCTGGCCTTTGGGTTTCTGCACGTCTTCCATCCTCCTCATAGCTGCCAGCCCTTGGCCGCCGCCCGTCGTGTCAAGGCTCGCGCAGCGACCCGCGTCAGCGGGCTTGGCCTTGACTCGGCGGACTCGGCCGAGACCATCGAGCAGCTAGGAGGAAGGACACGTGACCCACTCGCGACGAGCAGTACCCCAAGAGCGATGGGTTTATAGACGGTTACCGCTAGGCGCTTTAGCGGCCCCCGACCTGCGGGAAGCACGAATCCTTCGGCCTGCCGGGCAGGCTCATCCCACACATATCCCCTGAGCTGCGCTGCGCCACATGCCGTTGATGACGACTAGTGCCGCGTCAGGCAACGTTCGCCCGGGTGACGACGCGACGGAGGCGTTCGTCGTAGGCGTGGTTGTTGCGCCAGATGATGTAGCGGCGGATCATGCTCGCCTGCTCTTTGTGGCTGGCATGGTCGGTACCATCCAGCGCGAAGTACCGCAGCGCCGTGAACTGGGCCTCGATCCGGTTTAACCACGAGGAATTGGTGGGCGTGTAGGCGATCTCGACGTTGTTCGCCGCCGCCCAGGCCCCGACCCGGCCGTCTTTGCGCGTGGTCAGGTGCGGGCTGAAGTTGTCGCAGATGATCGCGATCCGGGTGGCGGGCGGGTAGAGGGAGCGCAGGTAGCGGCAGAACTCCAGGAACCGGGTCCGGGTCTTGCGCGGCTTGACGTGCCCGAACAGCTTGTCCTCGCCCAGCTCATAGGCGGCGAACAGGTGCCGCACCCCTTGCGTGCGGGTGTAGGTGGCGCGCATCCGCGGCCGCGGCTCGCGGCCGGGTTCCTTGCCGTTGCCGCTGACCGCCGCCCACTGGCGGCCGGGGCGAGGCTGCAGGTTCAGCGGCCCGAACTCATCCACGCAGAAGATCACCTCCGGCTCGCCCGGGTCCGGGACGACCTCACCGTCAGCGATCGCATACAAGTGCTCCACCCGCGCTTTCTTCTCCGCATACTGCGGGTCCGCCGACGCCTTCCAGGTTTTTATCCGTTGAAAGGACACGCCCTCCTCGCGGAGCAGCGTGCGCAGGCCCTCGTGGCTGATGTCCTCGACCACCCCCTCAGCGACCAGGAAGTCCGCCAGCTTCGCCAGGCTCCAGGTGGAGAACGGCAGCCCATGCTCAGCCGGCTTCGACTTGGCGATCTTCTTGATGTCGCGGCGCTGCGCCAAGGTGAACTTGGGCGGATGGCCACCCTTGTACTTGGGATACAGCGAGCTGAACCCATCGGAGTTGAAGTTCCGGATCACATCGCGGACCCGGTCCTCGCTGGTGAACGCCACCTTCGCGATCCCAGCGGCGTCCATGCCCTGCGCGGACAGCAGCACCATCTGCGCCCGCCGCCAGGTCACCACCGACCCGCTGCCCCGGCGCACGATCCGCACCAGCCGCCGGCCCTCATCGTCATCGATCTCACGAACCCGCAGCCGTTCCGTCACCAGCCCAGTCTGCAGCACCGACATCTGCGGCAACCGACCCCGCGGCGGGGCCAACGTAAGCTGCTACGGCACTAGACAGCCTAAGCGTTCGGACGATGGGCCAAGTTCGTCAGCAGGCTCGACTGGTTGTCCGTACCGTATACGCATGCTGTCTCCACGCCTCCTCGCCCTGCTTGATGTCGCCTCGGTGGCGGCAGCTGATGAGGCATGCCTCCGTGGCCTTGCTGAAGGTCGTGTAGCGGAAGACCAAGATCTGGAGTTCCACAGCGCACGGTACAACTACGGCCCCGATGGCACGTTCGAGCTAGCGAAGGATGTCGCGGCGCTTGCTAATCATGTTGGAGGACTGATTATCCTCGGGATCGCAGAAGATGATCAGGTCGGGCCGCACGCCTTACGCCAGTTAAGCTCGCTGACTCCGAGAAGGGACGTATTAGGCAAGTCATTGCCGACCGAATACATCCCATGGTGGTTGGCGCGCAAGTTGAGGCTGTTTCGTCTACGAATGATGACACACAAGGATACTATCTGATAGTAGTGCCTCGGAGCGGACAGAGCCCCCATGCCGTCCGGCGATCAGATCCGCACCCGCTGTGGTTTTGCTATCCGTTTCGGCACGGTACGACAACCCATTACCTCACGGAGACCGAAATAGCCATCCGTTATCGTGATCGTTTCGCCCTTGCCCGCGATCAGGTAAACCGGCTAGACCGCCTTCATGCCGAAGGCCACCGTAACGTTCTTTCCGACGGGCTCACACTTGCAGTGGCGCTTGTTCCTACACTTCGGGGCAGTCGCTCACTGACAGAAGCGCCGAAGATTTCGGATTTTCTAGCTTCATGGCACTCACCTTTGTTTCCGTTGGAGGCGGGCGGTGGCGTGAGCAGTTACCGCGTGGCCCGTCGCCGACTGCGGGCAGAAGGCAAGCACTCCATCATTGAATTGCACACAGACGGTTCAGGATGGGCGTCACTTGAAATAACTGGCCACCATGCTCAGGAAGATGAGATAGAAATTGATCTAACCTACCTGGAGGCAGGTATTGTCGAGCTGCTTTCCCTTCTAGGGTCATATGCTGCCTGGAGTGGTGCAGCCGGGGACTGTGCCATCAACGCTTGGCTATACGGCCGCGTCCTATGGCCGAGAGTACGGCTAAAGCGGGGCGGGTTTCAAGATGATGTCATCTGGACGCACGCCTGGCCCCACGAACCTGCTGAAACCATCGCGCCACTAGACCAACTAGCTCTCGGTCGCAGCCAAGCTGGGGCTGCTGCCTACCTGCTGGCGCGTGACCTCGAACAAGAGATGGGGGTTCCGGAACCTGCGGCGCTGAGGCCAGACGGGACCGTCCAGTTACCCCCACCACGAGGCGGATCGTAACTTTGCCACGGATTCCTGATGTTCATCTACAGTCGATCGTCTTCGTATACGCGTCAGCTGAGGCCGCGGCCGAGGGCCGGTCCTCTGGTGGCTCCGGGTTCGTTGTGAACTATCCGTCTGGTATCGGCGACTGGCGGATTCGCTACGTTGTAACCAATGCGCATGTGATGGAGGGCGGAGGTCAATGGGTCCGGCTCAATCATCCAGGTGGCACGTACACTGTACATATTCCGGCAGATCAGTGGGAAACCGCGCCTCCGAATGACATAGCAGTTGCACTTCTCCGGTTGCCCCCGCAGGTTACGCCGTTCGAGTTGTCACTTGACTCTCTCGCCTTGACCCGCGAGCACGCTGAGGCCCTGAATGTCGGTCCTGGTGATGAGGCGTACATGGTCGGCCGTTTCATAGGTCATGGAGGCCGAACGGCCAACAATCCAATTGCAAGATTCGGCAGTATTTCTCTCATGCCCGACGAGACTGAACTGGTTCGCGATGGTAGGCAAAACGACGTTGAAGCATACCTAATCGAAATGCGCTCACATGCAGGCTTCAGCGGATCAGCCGTCTTCTTGTTCATCCCACAACACAGCTTTCGCGGGACAATCGGCGACACCTCCCGGGAGAGCAATGTGACACATTTTCGGCTTCTTGGTATTGATACAGGCCATAAGAAAGACCCGTTGAAGGTCAAACAGGCAAATGACGCAGGTGCCTGGCATGATCGCGACGATCTAAGGGTCATGCATTTCTCAGATGTCTCGATCGTGGCGCCGATCTGGAAAGTAGTGGATCTCTTGAAGCGCGGAGATCTGACAGAGCAACGGCTGCAACTTGGGCGCCAGTTGGAAGCCAGAGCGCAGGGCTGAGACCGGCATGAGTCGAAGCCTCCGGCCCTGCACGGGCTCCCGATAGCTGCAAACTCCGGTACAGCGGGCAGGTTCAGTCAAGAGTCTGCGGGCGAAGCCCGACGCCGTAGGCGCTCTTGACGGGTTCTGCGCGCCCGGACAATGACGGATCGGAAGCCGTCCAAGCGTCGAGAAGGCCCTCCGACGCTATGTCCAGCCCCCTTGGCGCGGAGTTCAGCTTTGTAGAGGTCCTTGATCTGGTGCCGGCTCTTGCCAGCAACTCTGGCCCCGTCTACGTCGAGCACCTCTCTGCGTGCCTGCGAGTTACGCCGCGCCTAGGCCCCGTCCCGATCTCTCCTGGAGCGCTCGTCTTCGGCGCCTGGGCAGGTGCACGACTCGCGCCAAGTCTGCTCCAGGACTCTTATCCGTTTGCCGGCGAACGGGCAAGAGGAATGGCATGCGCACTTGCACAGCAGCGCGCTAGCCTCAAAACGAAGTCGGCGCAGGTTGAGACTGCTGCCATAGCCGTGCAGATGGGCGCAGTTCTCATGTGCGCCGTGAAGGCAAGCCGGAGTGCGGACCTGGTCCTCGTAGTCATCCGCCCGGGGGTTTTGCATGGTCGGCACTGTACGGCGGAAGCAGAGACCTACGCCATGGCCAAGCGAGCCGGACGATGAGCAGCAAGGCAAGACGACCGGATGCGCTCGGTCCGTGCGACGTGAGCGCGTCGATCTAGCGGTCCTAGTGCCGTAGCAGCTTACGTTGGCCCCGCCGCGGGGTCGGTTGCCGCAGATGTCGGTGCTGCAGACTGGGCTGGTGACGGAACGGCTGCGGGTTCGTGAGATCGATGACGATGAGGGCCGGCGGCTGGTGCGGATCGTGCGCCGGGGCAGCGGGTCGGTGGTGACCTGGCGGCGGGCGCAGATGGTGCTGCTGTCCGCGCAGGGCATGGACGCCGCTGGGATCGCGAAGGTGGCGTTCACCAGCGAGGACCGGGTCCGCGATGTGATCCGGAACTTCAACTCCGATGGGTTCAGCTCGCTGTATCCCAAGTACAAGGGTGGCCATCCGCCCAAGTTCACCTTGGCGCAGCGCCGCGACATCAAGAAGATCGCCAAGTCGAAGCCGGCTGAGCATGGGCTGCCGTTCTCCACCTGGAGCCTGGCGAAGCTGGCGGACTTCCTGGTCGCTGAGGGGGTGGTCGAGGACATCAGCCACGAGGGCCTGCGCACGCTGCTCCGCGAGGAGGGCGTGTCCTTTCAACGGATAAAAACCTGGAAGGCGTCGGCGGACCCGCAGTATGCGGAGAAGAAAGCGCGGGTGGAGCACTTGTATGCGATCGCTGACGGTGAGGTCGTCCCGGACCCGGGCGAGCCGGAGGTGATCTTCTGCGTGGATGAGTTCGGGCCGCTGAACCTGCAGCCTCGCCCCGGCCGCCAGTGGGCGGCGGTCAGCGGCAACGGCAAGGAACCCGGCCGCGAGCCGCGGCCGCGGATGCGCGCCACCTACACCCGCACGCAAGGGGTGCGGCACCTGTTCGCCGCCTATGAGCTGGGCGAGGACAAGCTGTTCGGGCACGTCAAGCCGCGCAAGACCCGGACCCGGTTCCTGGAGTTCTGCCGCTACCTGCGCTCCCTCTACCCGCCCGCCACCCGGATCGCGATCATCTGCGACAACTTCAGCCCGCACCTGACCACGCGCAAAGACGGCCGGGTCGGGGCCTGGGCGGCGGCGAACAACGTCGAGATCGCCTACACGCCCACCAATTCCTCGTGGTTAAACCGGATCGAGGCCCAGTTCACGGCGCTGCGGTACTTCGCGCTGGATGGTACCGACCATGCCAGCCACAAAGAGCAGGCGAGCATGATCCGCCGCTACATCATCTGGCGCAACAACCACGCCTACGACGAACGCCTCCGTCGCGTCGTCACCCGGGCGAACGTTGCCTGACGCGGCACTAGGTGTGGCCCGGCGTGCGCCGGGCGGGCCTCCCAAGGCTGAGCCGGGCGCTGACGCCGGGCCAGCGGCGCCGCGAGGCGCCGCCTTGATCCTTGAGACAGCGCAATTCGGTAAACGCCGTTCACACAGTGGATCCGCGGTTGCGCATCTTGGCTAGGGCGTCGAGGGCGGTCTCGTCCGCGTCGGGGAGGGTGTGGAGGTACTTCTCGGTGGTGCGGAGGCTGCCGTGGCCGAGGCGCTGCTTGACGACCTGGAGGTCGGCCCCGCCGGCGAGGAGCCAGGAGGCGTGCGCGTGGCGGAGGTCGTGGATCCGCGCCCGGCCCGCCAGGTCCGCCGACTTCACGGCCGGGTACCAGATGGCGTTTCGGAACCAGTTCGACGGGATGTGCCCATCCGTGTCACGCGCCCGTACGCCGCGTGGGTCGTCCTTACCGTCCGCGCGGCGGGCGGCGCGGTAACGGCAGTAGGCGTCCCGGCAGTAATCGCAACGGCACCGGCCCAGGGAGTAGCCAGTCAGCGTGCCGTGCCGGTAGCGATG
This sequence comes from uncultured Actinomycetes bacterium, assembly GCA_963720645.1. Classification (GTDB taxonomy): domain Bacteria; phylum Actinomycetota; class Actinomycetes; order Streptosporangiales; family Streptosporangiaceae; genus RYN-230. The sequence goes on from CAVRFX010000013.1 coordinate 120,742, forward strand.
CCCAGCCGCGTTCGGCTTAGTGCGGCCGAGGGGTGCGTCGGGGTCGGCTGAGAGGCGCGGCACCCGCTCCCGCGGCGCTTCCTCCGGGAGTGCCTGGAACAGCAGATCGTCGCGGTCCAGGCCGCGCTCGACGGCGTGCGCCTTCAGCTTGGCGGTGATCTGGGCGCTGAGCTTGAAGCGGCGGTACTCCTTGTCCTTGGGGTAGGGCTTCACCAGGAACCGGCCGCCATCGGGGTGGAATCTGGGATGGACCTGCACGACCGCCCGGCTGACCGTCAGCATCCGGGTCGCGAAGTCCAGGTCACGCACCCGCAGCTCGGTCAGCTCGCCCCAGCGCAGGCCGCTCTCCACCGCGGTCTCCACCAGCAGCTTGGACTGCGCATCCGGCAGACACTCAAATACAAGGCAGCGAACTGCTCTGGCGTGATGATGGTGCGCGGCTGGGCCGGGACCGGCGGGGTCTTGACGCCCTTGCACGGGTGCAGGAACGTGACCTGGTCGTTGAGTGCGGTAGTGAAGACCGCGCTCAGCAAGACGAAGCATTGCCGGATCGTGGGCGGTTTCACTCCCCTGGCCTTGAGAGCGGCGACCCACTCCCGCACATGCTCGGGCAGGATGTCGATCATCCGCATCGGCCCGAACTCCGGGAGGATGTGCCGGCGCAGGATGTAGCTGTAGGACTGGCGGGTGGTCGCCTCGATCTCGTGGTTCGGCAGCCAGGTCTTCTCGGCGTAGTCGCGGAACGTCTGCCGCCCGCGGCCGGGCTCCCCCAACTGGCCCTGGGCGACCTTCGACTCCGCCCGCTGCCAGGCCCGATCCGCCTGCCGCTGCGTGGTGAACGATCCCGCGGACCGCTGACGGCCTTTCAGGTCGCGGTAGAGCGCCGTATAACGGACACTCCCGTCCGACCTAATCCGTTCCCGCGTCGATCCCACGGCGACCTCCCGCCAAGATCGTCTGTCAACGGTTTGTCAACAAGACTGCCTGATATCCTCCGGCATATGCCGGTGGCGGGCAACCACGAATGACACTCTGACCTGGCCTTATATGGCCGAGCGTACCTCTGGCCAGGAAGAGAATCGAACACAGTTGCGCCTTGACACCGAAGAGGTCACTGGTTCAATCCCAGTATCGCCCACCAGTTTGCGCAGGTCAGAGGCCGGTTCCCATGATCGGGAACCGGTCTCAAGATCATTTGCCATCAGTTTGCCATCAAGACACGCCGGTGTTTTGCGGCAGGAATTGAACAAGCCCGGCACTCATTGGCCCTGAATCCGACGGCTGCAAGCCGGGAACCGGTTGCGCGGTCAGCTGCCTGGTCCAGCCCGGGGTTCGCCGTCGGTCACATAGGGCGCCCGGGCTCAGCCTCTATCCTGTGAGGTGACTGGAGGTAGGCACGTGAGGGTTGAGGCTCCGCGGCGTGCCGTCACGCTGGATGAGGTACGCGCACACCGCGACGCGATCACGCAGCTCGGCGTGCGGTTCGGCGTGCGCAACATCAGGGTCTTCGGCTCGGTGGCCCGCGGCGAGGCAACCCCCGACAGTGACCTGGACCTGCTGGTCGACGTCGAGCGCGGCCACGGCTACTTCGACATGGCCGGGTTCGCCCTGGGAGTCGAAGACGAACTCGGCGTGATGACCCAGGTAGCGACGCCGGGTGGGCTGAAGCTCCGGATCCGCGACCGTGTGCTGCGGGAGGCCGTCGCCCTGTGAGGCGTGACGACGAGCGGCTGGCCGACATCCTCGAAGCCGCTGAGAAGATCACCATCCGGGCCGCTAAAGGCCGGGCGGCGTTCGACGGCGACGAGGACACGCAGATCGTGCTGGTGCACCTGATCCAGGTGATCGGGGAGGCCGCCGCCGGGCTGTCGGATGGGTTCATCGCCCAGCACCCCGGGGTGCCCTGGCGCCAGATCATCGCCACTCGCAACCGGGTCGTGCACGGCTACTTCGAGGTCGATCTCGACATCTTGTGGGACGTGGCGGTCATCGACGTGCCTCAGTTGGCCAGCCAGGTTCTTGCGATCCAATCCGAGGGCGCTGCCGACTAGAGCCTGCGCGGCCGGATAATCCGGTGCGCCGCCAGGTAGCGCGTGGTTACGATGCCGCCGTGCCTGAACTGAGTGCAGGCCATCTGGGCATTCCTGACCTGCCCTGGGCGTCACTGTCTCACCGCCAGGTCCTGGCTCACCTGACGGGAGCGGGCTGGGTGCCCTGCGGAGTGGGCGACTGTGCGGTGGCGCTGCGGTCCCCGGCGGGACACGTCGCCGCCCGGGTATGCCCGTTTGACCCGGCCTACTGGGCCTTCGTGGACCTGTGCCGCGAGTGCGCCGGCAATCGATGGCTACCGAGGATCGAGCTGGCGGCCGGCCTTGAAGGCGGCGGTTCGGTGGTCTTCCTGGAGTTCGTTGCTCCGGTGGGCCATCCGGTCGTCAAGCAGTTTGCCGAGCAGTGGCTGGCCAGGGCAGACGATCCGGAGTTCGCAGAGGTAAGCCGGGCAGCGCAGCGGATCCACGCGGAGTACCGGAAGTCGACGCCCTGGTGGGGTAGGTGCGACCTGGACGACGAGCACATCTACAGCGCCGCCGGCCGGCCGGTGCTGCTTGACGTGTTCTGCATGGCTGGGTCGGACCTGTACCAGGCGATCCTGGATGACGTCGCCGCAGTGCACCGCCAGATTCCACGCGAGCGGATGCGCTACGCACTGGACATTCCGTATATCGCCCGGGAGAACAGCGCGGACGAGATCCTTGCCCTCAGAAAGGCGTGGGCGCGCGGCACCGAATGACCATCTGGCACCGGGCCAAGAAGCCAGCCAGTCTTAAATAGACGCCGCGCGCCAGATGGAGCGCCCCAGACCTCGCCCCTGTTCGAGGAGGCAGGCCTGAGCGCGGCTAACGGCGGGTGAACGTGACGTGGGTGACGCCGCTGGGAGAGCTCACCGACTCGGTGGCGAAGCGCTCCTCCAGGCCCTCCAGGCCGTCCCAGACGGACTCGCCGCGGCCGAGGAGGATCGGCACGAGCGCGACGTGCATGTGGTCGATCAGCCCGGCGGCGAGGAACTGGCGGACGGTGGCCGGGCCGCCGCCGATGCGGACATCAAGGCCACCCGCGGCCTCCTTGGCCGCCGCGAGCGCCTGCGCCGGGCTGGCGTCGATGAAGTGGAAGGCGGTGCCGCCCTTCATCTCGATCGAGGGCCGGACGTGATGGGTGAGCACGAAAACGGGGGTATGGAACGGCGGCTCCTCGCCCCACCAGCCCTTCCACTCCTCGTCCGTCCACGGTCCGCGCTGCGGGCCGAACTTGTTGCGCCCCATGATCTCCACGCCGATGCCCGGCCCCCAGCTGCTCGCGAAGGCGTCGTCGATGCCGGTGCTCCCGCCCTGCTGGCCCTGCATGACGTGAAATGAACGGGTGCCCATGAACCATCGCACCAGCCGCTGGCCGGCATGCCCGAAGGGTGCCTCCAGGCTCTGGTCAGCACCAGCGCCGAAGCCATCGAGCGAGACGGACAGGTTGTGAACACGAACAAGTGACATGACGGGTAGACCTCTCTGGTCGAAGCTGAGTTCATCGGTGCTCATGGTGTGGTCGTAGCCCGGATTGCTCTCTCGACATCTGAGCACCCCTGGCACCTGAGCACCGGCGAACGACTGGCTAGCCCGGCTGTTGGCGGCCGTCCGGAACTGCCCGCTGGCGGCCACGAAGAAGACCCCATGGCTATCACAGGACGTGACTGTATTCGCTAGTTGACGCACCGCCACGTTGCCCCGAACGCCGAGTATGGATGCCTACTGGTTCAATAGGCATTCGCGATCCCAGCCGCGCATATTGCCTGGTTCTGTATGGTCGCGGGCGCGTGGCCTTCCGCCGAAGCTCGGCCTGCCTGATGGCCTCTACACGGCGGGCTGCTGCTGGGTGGCGCAATGGATGCCACCGCCGCCCTCGGCCAGGTTGTCAATGGTGAGCTGGATGACCTCGCGGTGCGGGTAGAGGCCACGGACTAGGTCGCGGGCGGTTTCGTCGGCACGCGGGTCGCCGAACGTGGGTATCAGCACGGCACCGTTGCACACATACCAGTTGACGTAGACGTTGACGAACAACCGCGGGTTCTCGTGTGGCGGTATCGTCTTGGACTCCCGGGAGATGCGGCAGCGCAGCAGCCGGCCGGTCGCGTCGGTGGAGCGCCGGAGGATCCGCAGCGCCTGCCGCTCGGAGACCGCCCAGGGGCCGCTGGCGTGCGGGTCGGCTGGCTGATCGACCACAACCTCAGGCCCGCGAACGAACCTGGCCAGGCCATCGATGTGATCGTCGGTGATGTCGTGGCCGCGCAGCCCCGGAACCCAGATCATCTTCCCGGCGCCGAGGTAGTCGCAGATCTCCGTGGTGAGCCGGGCCTTGGACTGCCCCGGGTTACGGTTCGGATTGATGATCGAGCTCTCGGTCGCCATGACCGTGCCCTGCCCGTCGACCACCAACGCGCCGCCCTCGGAGACGAACGGGGCGGTGAACCTGCGGACGCCGAGCAGGCGGAGCACTTCGCGGGCGATCAAGGCGTCATGAGCATGGGCCTGCTTGCCGCCCCAGCCATTGAAGTTCAGGTCTAGGCCAGCCAGCCCGCCCCGGCCGTTGACCACGAATACCGGGCCCATGTCACGCATCCACAGGTCGTCGTTGACAAGTTCGATGATCTCCACGCCCGGCCCGCACGCCCGGGCGGCGTCGCGGGCCTGATCGGGGCGCGCGACCATGGCGACCGGCTCGAACGCGGCGATGGTGCGGGCAACTGAGGCCACATCGCTCCGGACGCCGGGAAGCATGGCGCCCCAGATGTCGCGGCGGGCCGGCCATGCCATCCAGGTGCGCTCGTGCGGCGCGTCATCGCCGGGCGCGAACCAGCCCGCGCCGCGCGGGGTTGCAGCCGCGGGCTGGCGGCTGGCCATCGGCCGGTGGCCGGCCGCGCGGTTACCGGCGGCGGAAGGCTCAGCCCGTCGCGGCGCGGCAGCCGCGCCGGATGCGGCGGCGGCCAAGCCGGCCAGTACGGCCCGGCGGGAGATGCGGCGGCCGGGGTTCATCAGCCTGGCACCGCCTTTCCCATCGGCATCTGCCGGGTTCGACGCAGTGCGGCTCGCCGACAGATGACGGCCTGATTCACAGGACGCTGACCACCATCTATGCGGGGAAGACCCCGGTTAGCCTGGTGAGCGCGTGCTCCTGCACCCGCCCGCCGCCGCTGGGGACGACCATTGCGTCGCTGGCCAGGTAGCGATAAAGGCAGGGTACCTTGACGCGTGCGACGCGGCCATCGCCGAGCCGGTGGCGCCGGACGACCCCCACCTGGCGGCGTCCCCGAGGTCCTCCGCGGCACATCGGGAGTTTCGGTGAGCCGGCCGCCGAGTATCAGCAGGAGCGGGGTCGCCCGGAGCGCTGCCGCTCTTGCCCGGCTCTGCCTGCGAGGTTAGCGTTGCCGAGGGCGAAGGATGGTGCAGGGAGTCGGCGTTACGAACCTGGGGGTCTTCGGGGGCGGCTGAAGCGATCCGCCGGGCACAGGCTGTGTCTCGTCTGGCCCGGCAGACTGGGTGCGGCCTGGACGAGGCGGAGGAGTTGCTCGCGCAGCCGATGACCCGGCGCGCGTTCCTCGGCGTTGCCGGTGCTAGCGCTGTTGCTGGGCTAGGCGTAACCCCCCGCCGCGGTGGATCAGCTCACTGTGGCCGCGGCTGCCCGCGGGTTGTCATAGCTCGGGTCGGGCATCGCCGGGCTGGGCTGTGCTTACCGGCTGTGGGCCAGGCATGGCATCAAGGCGGAGGTCTACGAGTACAACACGGCGCCTGGCGGCCGGATCAGGACACTGCGCGGGCACTTCGAAGACGGGCAGATCGTCGAAGAGCACGCCGAGTTCATCAATCCCGAGCACACGGCGACGCTGGCGCTGGCGAAGAGCTTCGGCCTCAGGCTCGACAACACTGACAAGTCCCCGCCAGGGACCCATCCCGGCCGCGAAACCATGCGCTTTCACGGAAAGAAATGGCCGCAGGCCGCGCTCAACCGCGACTGGCACGAGTGGGCTTGGAAGCTCTTTCATCATGCTGCTTTTGTGACGGCACCCTGGCCGCAGACATACCACGCCAGCAACCCCGGTGGCCGTCGCCTTGACCACATGTCGGTGACTGAGTGGGTTGATACCTATATCCCCGGGGGGGTCGCATCTGACTTCGGGGCCCTGTGCATCGCGGCCACGCTTGACGAGTACGGCGGCCCTGGAGATGAGACATCAGCGCTCAACCTGGTGTATCTCCTTGGCCAGGACACGAGCACCGCCAGCGGCGCCCAGCCCCACAGAGCGCCGCAACTGGGGGGCGGGAACGAGAAGTGGCACATTCACGGCGGGAATGACCATCTGATCACGGGCCTGCTGGCGCGGCTGCCTGCCGGAGTCCTCCACCTCGGCGAACGGCTCGTAGCCATCCGGCCACGGGCAGACGGGTACCGGTGCAGCTTCGAGAGCGCGGGTACCACCCGTGATGTGACGGCCGATCACGTCGTCCTGGCCATGCCCTTCACGTTGCTCCGGTCGGTTGACCTGAGCCGGGTCCCTATCTCACCGCTGCATGCAAAGCAGCCCGTATTCCTCACGGTAACCGAGGCGGCCAGAAGGATGTCGCAATCTCGACCGTCAGTCCTTCGCCAGATTCACAACGGCCAACTGCGCAGTTTGCGTCTGGGCCGGACCTACCGAATACCAGATCAACATACGAATCGTATTCTCGCGGATGGTTCATGTGACGATACGTACCTTACTGCCGCGGAGTGCGCCCGCATCCTGCGCTGCCCTCATCGCACAATCTGCGCCCTAGCGCATCACGGGCATCTCGCCGGCAGGTTGAGTGAATCCCACGACTGCTACCAGATTCGTATTGCAGAATTGTCAACGGCGGCTGAATTTTGACCCCCTGGCGGCACTTGGGTTCTAGTGCTTGTCGCAACACGCGTGGTAGATGAGGGGCGTGTTGATGGCGAGGCGAGGACACAAACGGCAGCTCGGTACAGAGTCTGAGTACTGGCAGCTGCTCCTGTCGGGCATCGGGACAGTCGAGGCCTGCCGGGCGGTGGGGATCGGCCGCAAGACCGGCTACCGCTGGCGCGCGGAGAACGGCGGGCTCCCACCCGGGCGGCTGGCCGAGACCGCACGATCTGGGAGGTACCTCTCCCTGCTGGAACGGCAGCGGATCGCGACCTTGCACCAGCAGGGATTAGGCGTCCGGTCGATCGCGGAGCGGCTGGGACGGGCGCCGTCGACGGTGAGCCGGGAACTGCGCCGCAACATGCGAGCCCACGACCGCGGCATCTACGACGGCGACCTGGCCCACGCCCGGGCCCGGGAACGAACCCGCCGGCCGCGACGCGCCCGGCTGATCGAGGACCCGCAGCTGCGGGCGGTGGTCCAGGCCGGGCTGGAGCTGGAGTGGAGCCCGGAGCAGATCGCTGCGCACCTGCGCCGCACCTACCCTGACCGCCCGGGCTGGCATGTCTGCCACGAGACGATCTACCAGGCGCTTTATCACGGCGGGAAAGGCGGCCTGAGCAGGCAGCTCACCCGCAAACTGCGGACCGGCCGGCCACTGCGCAAACGGCGCCGCAGGCCCGACCAGCGGCGCAGCCGGTTCATCACTCCCCTCATCCTGATCGACCACCGCTCCCAGGCGGCGGCGCTGCGGGAGCGGATCGGGGACTGGGAAGGGGACCTGATCACCGGGCGGATGAACCAGTCCGCGATCGGCACCCTGGCCGACCGGGCCAGCCGCTACGTGCGCCTGATCCACCTGCCCGCCTGCCATGACGCCGAAGCCGTCCGCGACGGCCTCATGGCCGTGCTGGCCAGCCTGCCCGAAACAGCGAGGAACACGCTGACCTGGGACCAGGGATGCGAGATGGCCTTCCACGACCAGGTCGCCCCGCTGTTGCGCGAAGGGGTGTTCTTCGCCTACCCGGCCAGCCCGTGGCAGCGGGGAACCAACGAGAACACGAACGGCCTGCTGCGCCAGTACTTCCCCAAGCGCACCGACCTGTCCATCCACACCGCCGCGGACCTGCGCGCCGTCGAGGAACGCCTCAACAGCCGCCCACGCAAAACACTCGGCTGGCGCACACCGTCCGAGATCTTCACCGCCGCTCTGACATCATGACGTGGTCAACGTTGCGACGACCGCTCGAATCCGCCCTAGAACCCAAGTGCCACGCCGGGGTCAGTATTCACGTGCCGCCGACAAGAATTTCGCCGCTTCTTAAGCCGTGCTATGCGGTGAGTTCCGGCGCATCCGCTCCGCAACAGCATGCAGGACGCCGGACTTGACGGTGCCGCTGGCTGGCCAGCAAGTGAGTGATGGAGTCTTCGCGCCGGAGCCCATCATGCTGGCGAGCGACAGCGTTCATCCGATTGACAGCACAGATCGACCATGCCAGCTTCTGTTGGCATGGTGCCTGGCGTGTACGACGCCTACTTTGCCGCGATGGCCACGGCTGCTGCGGCGCTCGTTGGCCTGTTGTTTGTGGCTGTTTCGGTCCGAGACGACACGATCTTCGGGCCGAATGCTATGCCGGGCGGCGAAGCGCTGGCGATCACTGCTTTCACCGGCCTGGTGAACTCGTTCGTGGTCTCTCTGCTCGGGCTCATCCCCAAAATCAACATCGGCGAGCCCGCCGTGATCATGGCCGTGATCAGCGTCGTCGCGATCGTCAGGCTCCAGCGCCGGCTGCACACTGGCAGAAACCTGATTGTGCTGACCATCACGTTGCTTGCCTACGCGGCTCAGTTCGGACTCGGTGTGCTGCTGCTAGTCGATTCACATGACAGCGATCAGCTGATCAACCTGTCCATCATCATTTTCGTCACGCTGATTGCGTCGCTGCAGCGCGCGTGGTCGCTGCTCAAGGGGAAGCACCTGGCCAGCGCACGCGGTCCCGCGATGACCGGGGATCACGACCCGCCACTCGAGCCCGACCCGTGAAGCTTTCGGCTGCATCCTTGGCTGCAAAAGCGGCGTGGCCGTGTTAGGTGAGTGTGCTGGCCCCGGCCGCGTCCCCGGCGCCGGAGCGAGGCATAGCAGGCCATACCCGCGCTTGTCGCGGGTGAGATCCCGGCGTCGGCCAGTTGTCGCGGTAGGGGCATACCGAAATGACGGCGTCTGAGCGTAGCGTGGAGTGGGCACGTCCTTGCATGTGCGGAGTGCGGTGCGGGCATCGGGGTACCGCGGCAACCGCCGAAGGGGTGATAACCGTGCTCGTCGTCAACGTTATCCTCGGACTCGCGGTCCTGGTCTTCCTGATCTACCGGCAACTGTCGGTCCGCCCCGTGAACGCCTCTGCCCTGCGGCTCATTGCAGTCCTGCTGGTCATTGGCCTGCTTCAGACCTACCGGTTCCTGAGCCAGAATCATGCTCACCCGTTGACCTTCGCCGCCCTCGGCGGCAGCCTGGTGCTCGCGGCTATCTTCGGCGCGCTACGCGCCCGGACCGTCCGGGTCTGGCTGGACGACGGGCAGGCGTGGTCCCAGGGCAACTGGCTTACCGCGGTCTTGTGGATCGCCTCCCTGGCCGCGCACCTGGGTTACGACATCCTGGTCGGACACGGGAACGGCATCCGGGGCCTTGGAGTCGCCACCATCGTTCTGTACCTGGCCATCAGCCTGGGCTTCCAGCGGATCTTGGTGATGCAGCGTGCCCACAGGCTGCAGCTCGCCGGACCTGCTGCAGTGGCCGAGCCGGGCGGCACCAGCTAAAGACATTGCCACCGGTGCCTGGCCTCGGGTGGCCTACGGCGGCCCGCTGGCTACTGGCCAGATGCGCCAGGCGGGCGCTAGGTAAGGCAGGGCGTGCGGTCTCCCATCCCTGCTACCTGCGTCGTCGGCGCCCGGCGCTGGCTCGCCAGGCAAATCATCCCGCATGTATCCCGAGTTCGCGCTGCCACGGCTAAGTCGGCCGCGAGCTACGCAGAGCGTGTTCTCGTGCGTTGCTCACGGGTTCAAAGCGCGCGCGAGCTTCAGGTTCACAGGTTGCTGGCGGTGGCGGCTGTTGATTGTTGATGGCGGTTCGGGGACATCTGGGGACACGCCTGGCGCACGCCAGAGGCGCACGTGGTTTCAGGATGTCTGCGGCCGGTAGACGTGCAGAGTCCAGTCGCCGTCATGGTCCCGACCGCGAATTGCCCCCTAGCACAGGTTGGCCGTCGTCCGCTGTGGCGAGGATGGCTAGGAAGTCTGCGCTGTCGGCGGCGGTCAGCTGCTGAGCTTGAAGCGCCGGTACTCCTTGTCCTTGGGATAAGGCTTCACGAGGAACCGGCTGCCCTCTGGATGGAACTTGGGGTCGACCTGGATGACCGCCCGGCTGACCGTCAGCATCCGGGTGGCGAACTCGATGTCGCGCACGCGCAACTCGGTCAGCTCCCCCAGCGCAGGCCGCTCTCGACAGCGGTCTCCACCAGCAGCTTGGACAGTGCGTCGGGCAGGCAGTCATGCAGGACCGCGAACTGCTCCGGCGTGAGGATGGTGCGGGGCTGGGCCGGGACCGGCGGTGTCTTCACGCCCCTGCACGGGTGAAGCGACGTGACCTGGTCGTTCAGCGCCGTGGTGAAGATGGCGCCGAGCACCACCATGGCGTACCGGGTCGTCGGTGGGCTTACTCCCCCGGCCTTCATGCAGGCGACCCACTCGCGGACGTGCTCCGGGAGGATGTCCATCATCCGCATCTCGCCGAACTCCGGCAGGATCCGGACCCGCAGCACGTACGTGTAGGACTGCCGGGTGCTCGCCTCGATCTCGTGGTTCGGCAGCCACGTCTGCTCCACGTAGTCGCGGAACGTCCGGCGCCCGCGGCTGGGGTCACCTAAGTAGCCCTGGGCGACCTTGCCCTCCGCCCGCTGCCAGGCCCGGTCGGCCTGGCGCCGGCTGCCGAACGTCCCGGCCGAGCGCTGGCGTCCCCGGAGGTCTCTGTACGTCGCGGCGTACCGCACCTTCCCGTCAGCGCCGGCCCGCTCCCGGGTGAATCCCATAACCACTCCAGAATTGAATTTGTGCCAGCCGTTTGCCATCAAGAGCGGCCACCAGCATGCGGCATCTGCTGATATTGTGCAACACAGATCGGCAGCCTGACCTGCTAGTACGCCAATAACATGTTAGGGCGACAATGGATGGAGAGCAAGAATTGGGCCGGTTAACACCGAAGAAGTCACTGGTTCAATCCCGGTATCGCCCATCAGGTTGCGCAGGCCAGTGGCCGGGTTCCCGAGGAGGGGACCGGCTTGCTTGATCATGGCTGGAGGTGACCAGCAGGGCGCGAACGCGATCTGTCACGGGAGTCCTTCGGCCGGGGTATGGACTGGTCTTCGGCCACGGTGGCACGGGTGGGTCGCGGCCCGCTTGGTACGGGTAACCGCCGCAATATGTCGACCTCCCAGTGGTCATTGCCCGTTTGACGCTTCCTCCGCACAGGCGGCATTACCTGCAATTGCCGATGCTGAACCCGGCACTTTACCTGGCATTGACTTTGTCACTCTTGGCGGCGTATAAGATCTGTGTTTGATCATCAACCGGGCAGACTAGGCTAACCTAGTAACGACATACGGCATAAAATGGGCAAAACGCGCTCTTTGGAGTGGCTAGCATCACGGGCGGAGTTGCCTATTCGTAACCTGTGGGGGATTTGGGTCGGGAGAGGTAGATGGGTTACCTCATTGGTTGAACTGTTTACGACCAGCTTCCCTGCGCGTTCCCGGCGGCAGCCGGGGCAGTCGGCCGTTTTGTGGCCGGCCGAACGAGGGGAACGGTTGTGGGGCGATTTCTGATATGGCTGTCGGGCGCACGCAGGCAGATCCTCGACGAGTGCCCGACTGAGCGGCCCAAGTACGTCGGAATCGGTGCGTCCATCCTCATCACGGCCACGATGGCCGCCGTGTCCCTGGCGTTTGCCCTGGTCACGGCGCTGAGGGTCAACTTGTGGCGGGCCCTGCCCTTCGCGATAGCCTGGGGCCTGGCCATCTTGAGCCTGGACCGCTTGTTCGTGGTGTCGCTGTCCCGCGACGGCGAGTGGCCCGCTCAGCTCCTCCGCGCCACTCCGCGGTTTCTGCTTGCGTTACTGCTGGGATTAGTGATCTCCACGCCGTTTGTGCTGCAAATCTTCCGCCCGGAGATCGAGCATGAGATCACGATCCTGCACACTCAGGCTGAAAACGCGTATCTGGCAGGGGCCAGGAACAGCCATCTCCAGCAGCAGATCAAACAAGACCAGGACCAGGTCAATCGCCTGACGACTATTGCGGGCAGCGGGGGGCCTCCGCTGCAGAGCTCGCAGCTGCAGAGCACGCTTGCCCAGCTCCACCAGGCGCAGGCCGCCGAGAACCGGGACCTCGGCCAGTGGCAATGTCAGCTATATGGCCCATGCCGGCCGCCAGGAAACGGCAGGCTGGCGAAGGCCGCTCAACAGCGCTATGAGAACGACGCCGCCCAGGTCAAACAGCTCACCATCACGGCGAACGCGGAGCACAAACAGCTGAGCCAGAACATCGCCAGGGCCCAGGCGAAGAACAAGGCCGGGGCCGAGGAGGAGCTGCCGACAGCACGGAAAACCCTGCAGGCAGCGCAGAAAGAGCAAGCCCAGGAACTGAGCAACTTCACCACCCAGAACGAGAACAACGGGGGCCTGCTGATCAGGCTGCAGGCGCTGGATGCCATCACCAGCCACGATCTCACCCTGAACGCGGCCCGCTGGCTGCTGTTCCTGCTGTTCGTCGTCATCGACTGCATGCCGGTGATGATCAAGGTGATGCTCAACCTGGGCCCGGAGAACAACTATGACCGTCTGCTGCAGGCCGACGAGCAACGGCAGCGGAGTGTGGCAGCGAGCAACATGGCCCTCCATCTGGCCAGCGAGATGATGGCAGCTGTCGTCACCATCAGTCAGGAACAGAACAGGCTGGCCGGCTGGACCGCTCCCATCCCCCAGCTGACCCAGGACACCATCGCCACGCGGCGGCGGATCGAAGCCAAGAGGCTGGAAGCCTTCGAGAAGGCACAGATCCGCCTCCTCGACAACGACGCCGCGAGGCACCGGCAAACCGCTGCCGCAGGACCTCTCATGGGCGCCGTTGCCACGCCTGCGGCTGACCCGCCGGCTCCACCGCGCCGCTGGTGGCGGCGCCGGTCCGAGAGATCACGGGCGCACAATGCCGCACCCGCGCCCGATTCGCTACAGCCCAGCACTCCAGGTAAACCGCCTGAAACAGGGCAGCCCCGCTGGCGGCGCTACGGCAAATCGATTGTGACCGGGCTGGATTGGTTTGCGAAACTTGGTGTTCCTTTCGTAATACTTGGCGTAACCATCTGGTTTACCATTTACTTTACCCACTCGCAGAATCGCCTCGCAGACCAGCAGCATAGAAACGACATTGCGCTTAGTAAGCAGCAGCATCAAGACGATGTCGAGCAAACGTATCTAGGTGACATGCGTGACCTGCTTAGTCAGCATCTCAGTTCGTCAAAGCCAGACAGTAAGGTACGTCAGGTAGCAATAGAGGATACGGTTACCACGATGCGGGTGCTAAATGCACAGGGTAAATGGAACCGTATTGCGGTTCCTGCGGGATGCCGGCCTCATGGGCCCGCAGGGTGAGGTTATCGACCTGAGCGGTGCCGACCTGAGCGGTGCCCAGCTGAATGGTGCCGACCTGGCTGGTGTTGCCCTGTACGGCGCCAACCTGACCGGCGCACACCTGAGAGATGCCACACTGACCGGCGCCTCCCTGAGCGATGCGATCCTGGAGCGTGCCGACCTGACCGGGGCCCGCCTAGGCGGCGCAATACTGACCAGTGCCGACCTTAAGAAGGCCCGCCTGAACAGTGCGATGCTGGCCGGCGCCGACCTGACCGGCGCTAACATTACTCCGCGCCAAATCAAGCAGGTTAACTCGTGCAGAGACGCAGCCCTGCCCACAGGATTGCACTGCCACCACGCTCCTGCCATCTCTCTCACCTATTGGTACACCGAAGCGGGCCAGGAAAGCAGGGTGATCACTAAGACTCTGATCCCGCGATTCGAGAAACTGTACCCGGGTATACACATTAAGCCCGTGTCCATGAATTTCTTTAATACACGGGCGGCATTCACCGCTGCTGTCCAGGACGGCAAGGCTCCTGATGTCTTGCGGGCCGACCTGAGCTGGACCAAGCTCTTCGCCTCCGAGGGCTACCTGCTAAATATTGACTCGTACACGTATCAGAGCAACCAGGATCTGTCGGACTACCGGAGGCTCAATCCACCTTTTGGACCGGACCGGCGCCCGGGTGGGACGAGGTTCAGCCCGCTGACATATGACGAGTACAACGGGCATCTCTATGGCCTGCCGCAGGTGACTGACATCCTGGCCTTGCTGTACAACAAGAAAGAGCTGGCGGAGGCTGGCATTGCTCGCCCGCCACACAATATGACTCAATTTAAGGCCGATACCCTGCGCATCGTGCAGCAGCACAAGGCAAAATACGGATTCGAGACTGACGGCTCATTCAACAAGGCAGCGCCGTTCCTTTATGCTTGCGGCGGCGGCCTGCTCGACCCGCGCAGTAACAGGATTCTGGTCAATGACAAGGGATCAGTCAGCGGCCTGGACTTCCTGCTGCACCTGCGGAAGACCGGGAACGTGAAGCCAGTATATGTGAACCTCACCAACGGCGGCCGTATCAGCCCATCGTCGCCGACTTCAAGAGGGGCACGGTGGCCATGATTTTCGACGGTCCTTATGACGTACCAGAGATCCTGACCGGGTCAAGCTTCAGCCACGATCACCGTAACCTGGGGATCGCTGACATTCCAGGGGGCCCCGGAAGCGCCGGCTCACCGCTCGGCGGGCAGTCTTATGTCATCTCTTCCGGCACCGCGTACCCGGCCGAAGCATACAAGTTCATCGCCTTCATGAGCTCGAAGAAAAGCCAGATCACCATGGCCGAGGCAAATCATACGTTGCCAACACTCAAGTCGGTAACCAGTAGTCTGGCCTCCAGCAATTCATTTACCAGGCAATTCCATCGTATCTGGCAAACGGAAGCCGTCGCGCGCCCGGCCATCCCCAAGGGTGCATATCTGTTCGATGTGGCCGATCCGAGCATCCGGGCCGCCCTCACCACTGGCAAGCAGAGCGCAACGCAAACCCTTAACACTGCAAAGCAAGCCCTTAACACCATCGCCAATGCATGGGACCAGCTCGGAGTGGGGAAAGAGATTCCGCAGCCGGCTCTTTCACGCGGCGCATCACAAACGGCTTGCTCGTGACCGGAGCGCGCGACGGGGAAAGAGCGTCCAGGAGCCAATACCGTTGAGCGCGACGCCCAGGCACTACGTACAGTCCTCGACGTCGCGGGAATCATCGACCTGGCGCGCTCGGATGCCAGCTGCAGGCGAGGGCAGATCTCGCGGGCGATGTACCGCTTGAAGCAGCGGAGGGATCTCGGTCTTGGTTTTGCCTTCGGCGGTGCGCCGGACGACGCAGCCCTCGGGGCTGATGGCAGCGCATGCGGACCAGGCGATGCGCCACAGTGCGGTTTTGGTCTGCCGGCCGCCGCTAGGGTGGAGACGACGGCGATGCGTGACTCGGGGGCTCTGCTGCCCGCAGCTGGCCCGCCAGCGGATGTGGCGTGCCGCTGGCGATGAGCTGCCGTTTCGTGCGGGGCCGGCCGCGGCATGGCTCGCGGCATCAGGGCCGGCTGGTGCAAATAGGAAATAGCGCACTGCGCTATTTAGTTGCTTGCAAGCAACCAGAGTGGACTGCCCGTGGCGGCACTGGACAAGGGACCGCCCTGAGAGGATGATCAGTAAGCCTCGCGCACGCTGGCCGGGAAATCCAATACAGTCCAGGGCAATAACAAATGGCTGCCCTGTCCGTATCTACAGGGGCAAGAATGGCAGTTCATAAGCACCGAGAAGCGGACACTCCGGGAGCCGGGCCGGCGACCAGGCTTGCGCCGCACTGCTGAAGGAACTGCGGGCCCGGTGCCCGGGGCTGGTCCCGGCCGATCCGCTGCCACCCGGCGGGGTCGGTGCCGTAATCCCAGTCACGCCTGCGGCGCTCGGGCCGCTGATGGTGGCCGCGGCTGGGCAGGCCCTGCCCAGCGCGCAGACCGGCGGCACCGCGCCGGACGCCGTCTTGTGGCAGCAGGGCGTGGACGCCCTGCTGGTCCAGATCACCAAGATCACCACTGCCGTCGGCGACGGCTGGGTGACGGTCACCATCCCGGTGACCTGCGACCAGATTCAGGACCCCGCAGGGGCACCAAGCCAGCCGGTAACAGTCACGTTCGCAATGGGAACGGCCGACCGGCCGGCGGGCTTGTTCGCTGCGGCCCCGTCTCGGCCCGACGGCCCGGCTGTCGTGGCCGAGCGGTGGGCCGACGCGCTCACCGCGCTGGCCTGGCGGGCCCTGCTTGACACCGTGGCCGGGATCGCGGCCGCGGCCGGGCGGGACACCGATGGCTCGCCGCTGATCCCGGTGGCGGTCGCTGCCACCGGCAAGGGGCTGCTCGTGCAGACCCAGGCGCGGCACCCCTTCGACCGGGTCCCGGCCGAGCGGGCCGTGTCGTGAAGCGCGCCCGGTGAGCCTCGACCTCGGCGACCTGGCCACCCTCGCCTCCGCGCTGGGCCTGCTCGACGACGGCGGGAACCTGGCCCCCGACTGGTTCTCCCGGCCCGGCTACTACCTGACCCAGGTCCTCCGTGAGGCGCACCAGCGCGAGTCGCTGGTCACGTTCGCCGGCGACCTGCTCGGCGGCGGCCAGCCGGTGGCCGACAGCCAGGGCCGGCAGTGGCTGCCGGTGGCGCACGCGGGCGACAGCGCGTTCACCGTCTACGCGGTGATCGGCCCGGACGGCCCGGTGATCGAGGCCGGCGCCGGGGCCCGGCTGGACGTCACCAGCTCCGGCGGGGTCCGCTGCCAGGCTGAGGTGCACGTGCCGCTGTTCGGGCAGCCCACGGCGGGCGGCGCGGCCACCGTTCTGATCGGCTCGGCGGCCGGGACGGTGGACGTCACCCTGGAGCTGACCCTGCCGTCCGGGACCCAGACGGCCGGGGTCGCGCTGGGCGGCGCCAGGCTGACCGCCTCGGTGCCGACCAACGGCACCGGGCCGGAGTTCGGCCTGGTCCTGACCGGGCTGCAGCTGCCCGGCGCGGCCGCCCCGGCCGACCTGGCCGTGACCGTGACCGACCTGGCCAGCCTGGAGCACTCACTGATCCACCTGGTCATGGGGCTGGTGCAGGCCGAGGTGTCCGGGCTGCCGGCCACCGACCCGCTGCGCGGCCTGGCCACCATGCTCGGGCTGGTGCCCGGCGACGTGCCCGCGTTCCCGGTGGAGGAGCTGCTGGGGCACGGCCCTGGCGCGCTGGCCGGCTGGCTGGCCGCCGCGCTCGGCGACGCGGCTGCCCGCGCCGCCTGGCTGGGCGGGGTCGCGGCCCTGGTCGGCGGCACGGTCAGCGGCACCGGGGCGGCGGCCCAGGTGGACGTCACGCTGGGCCCGGCCGTGCTGGCGATCGGCATCGACGCCGTGGCCGGCGCGTCAGGACGCCCCCGGATCACCCCCACGCTCAGCCTGTCGGTGACCGGGGCGCCCGGCGTGGCGCTGGCCCTCGAGGTCAACCCGGTCAGCATCGACCTGGGGACCGGCGCGGCGGTGGCGGTCCCGGCGCTGCGGCTCACCGGGCA
This sequence comes from uncultured Actinomycetes bacterium, assembly GCA_963720645.1. Lineage (GTDB taxonomy): Bacteria > Actinomycetota > Actinomycetes > Streptosporangiales > Streptosporangiaceae > RYN-230. The sequence continues at coordinate 138,472 of CAVRFX010000013.1, forward strand.
GCTCCGCGGCTCCGGCGGGCCGCTGCTCCCGGCGGTCACCGGGCCGGCCGGGCTGAGCGTCGAGATCGGCGGGCTGGACGCGGGCTTCGCGCTCGACGCGGCCCGCCGGCCGACGCTGGTCCTGCAGGCGCGCAGCGCCACCGTCGGGGCCAGCCAGTTCGCCGTGCTCGACCTGTCCTCCCCCGACGCGCTCGCCGCGGCGGCGCAGGACGTGGTGGCCGGTGCTGCCACCAGCCTGCTGCGCAACCTGGGTCCCGCGGCCGTCGCGGCCGGCGTGCTGCTCGGCCTGGCCGACCCGCCCGGCGGCCCCGTACTGCCCAGGGTTGACCCGGTCCGGCTGCTCAGCGACCCGCTCGGCGCGCTCCGTGCGTACTGGGACGCGGCGCTCACGGCCGGCCAGGCCGAGGTGCAGGCGCTGCTCGGGGTCCTCAGGGACGCCGTCGCCGACGCCACCCAGTCGGCCGTGCCGCTGACCGGGACCGGGACGGCAGGCGACCCGTGGCTGCTGCCGCTGACGACGGGTGCGGGCCTGGGGATGAGCTACGAGGGCGGCGTGCTGTCGGCCGTCCTGGCGGCCTCGGCCGGGACCGGCGACCTGGCCGGGACCGGCATCGCGGCCACGCTGACGGCCCAGGTGCGCCTCGCCGAGGTGGGGCTGTCCGGGCCGCACGCGGGCCGGGCGGCGTTCCTGCCGGGGGCCAGCGGCGAGCTGCGGTTCACGCACGCGGGCGGCGGCCCGCTGACCCTGGGCGCGCCGCCGGTGGCGCTCACCGCGACCGCGGCCGGGATCGGCGTCACGTGGAGCACAGGGAGCGCGCTGTCCGCGCCGGCCGGGGCGCCCGGGCTGCGGGTCGTGCCGGTGGCCGAGGGAGCGGCCCTGCTGACCCCGGCGGGCCAGATCGCCCTGCCGGAGCTCGGGCCCGGGGCCGCGGCGGCGCTCGCCGACGAGGCGTGGGCGGCTGTGGAGGCGCTGGTCGCGGCCGGCGCCGCGGCGCTAGCCAGCGCGGCCGGGGCGACCTGGCCGCTGACCGTGGTGAACGCGCTCGGCTGGGGCTCGCCGCGGCCGGGCACCGGCACGCTGTCCGGGCCGTACCTGTCCCTGGCTGCCCTGGTGGCCGACCCGGCCGCCGCGCTGCGGGCCGAGGCGGCCGCGCTGGCCGACGTCACCGAGGGGGCCAGCGGCCTGCTCACCCTGCTCGACGTGCTGGCCGAGCTGGCCGGCACGCCGGTGGCCCGGCTGGGCAGCGGCCAGGCCCTGGATCCGTGGCGGCTGCCGCTGCTCGGCGACGCCGCGGACGCAGCGGCCGGGGCCATGCCCGCGCTGTTCGCGACCGTGGAGCCGGCCGGCCCGAGGGGCCGGCCACGCTGCTGCAGCAGGGCGTGGCGGGGTGGCAGCCCGGCGACCCGGACCTGGCCCCGGAGACGCTGATCTCGGCGCTGGCCACCGAGGCCGGGCTGGACACGGACCTGGCCGACCTGCTGGCCGGGCGCGGCGACGTGCTCACCGGGGTCAACGACCTGACCCAGCGCTGGCTGGGCACGGACGGGCTGGTCACGCTGCCGGACACCGGCCTGCCCGACGGGGTGAGCGGTCACCAGGTCCCCGACCTGGCGCACCCCACGCCGCTGGCCGCGCTCGACCTGGCCGCGGTGGACGGGCTCGCCGGCGCGGCGGCCGCAGCCACCGTGGTGCATATCGCGGTGGTCGCGCCGGGGCTGCCGGTGGTGCTGGCCGCGCCCGGCGCGGACGGCGGCCCGGCGGCCGATCACGCCCTGGACCTGACCGCGGCCAGCCGGGCCCCGGCGTCGTTCGGCCCGCCCTCGGCCGCCGATCCCACGGGGCTGTGGACGGTCGCGCTCGGCCCGCGCGGGGCCTGCCGCCTGGACACCGGCGACCCGGACGGGGTGGCCGGGCAGACCGCCCGGCTGGCCGCGGTGCTGCCCGGCCTGGTGGCGGCGGCCGGCGGCCCGGTGCTGGTCGTGGCCCACGGCGCGGCCGGCCACCCGGCCGTCCGCGCGGCGACCGGGCTGGCCGGGGTCGCCGCGGTGGTCACTGTCGGGACGCCGTGGTCGCCGGTCAGCGCGGACACCCTGGACCGGCTGCCCGGGGCGGAGAGCCTGCGGTTGCTGGCCGGGCTCGTCCCGGCGGTGGACCCGGACGAGCCGGACGATCCCGATCTGGCGCTGGCCCGGGCGCTCACCGGGCTGTGGCTGGGCCTGGACCCGCTGGGCGACCCGCTGGCCGAGCTGCGCCCGCCAGCCGGGCCGACCGTGCCGGCCGGCGGGACGCCCGTGCACGCGCTGGCTGGCGCGCTGACCGCGGGCACGGTGGGACGTGCGCTCACCGCGGCGGTGGCCGCCGGGCTGTCCGTGCGCGCCGCCGCCCGGGCCGAGGCGGCGGCCACGGCAACGGCGGCCACGGGGGCCCGGGCGGGGCTGCGGCTGCCGTTGCTCCCCCCGGTCTCCCGCGGCGGCCTGACCTGCGCCGTCCACGTCGATCTGGAACTCGCCGGCTTCGACCTGACCGCAGGCGGAACCGGCGCGGGCGGCGCGGACGCGGATGGGCCGGCCACGGGCGGGCCCACGGTCACCGGGCCGGCGATCGCGATCTCGCTCGACCTGGGGTCGGCATCCGGCTGGCTGGTCGGCGGCCCCGACCCGGGCCGGGCCCCGGGCACCGCCCGCCCCCTGGCCCTGCGCCGCCTCACCGCCCGGGTCCGCCTGCCCCTGACCGGAATCGCGGCCGCGGCCGCGGCCGGGAGCACGGCTGGCGCTGGTGCCACCAGCCTCATCGTGCTGCATGACGCCACCGCGTTCGGGGTGACGGTGCCGCGATGGAACGTCGCCGCGGGGCCGGACGCCCCGGCGGGCGCGACGACCGCGCTGCCCGAGGTGCGGGCCCTGCTGGCCGAGGTGGCCACCCGGATCAACCAGGCCGCGGCCGGGACCGCGGGACCAGGTGGGACGGCGGGCGACCCGGTGATGGCCGGGCTGCGCGACGCGCTTGCCGCGGCCGGGCTGCTGAGCGCGGGCGGGGCGACCGGCACCGCGGCCGCGGCCGGGACAGCGCTCGGGATCGACCCGGTCACGCTCGACCGCCTGGTGCTGGACCCGGGCGGCGTGGCCGCCGCGGTCTGTGCCGACCTCACCCGCCGGCCCGCGCTCGCGGCGGCCCTGCGCGTGCTGGCCGGGGATACCCGGACGGCAGCGGCGGCCGGCGAGACCGTGGCACTGTCGTTCGCGTCCGGGGCGGCCGCCGTGACCGCGACCTTCGACCTGGCCGGCGGCGGCGCTCAGGTGACCGCCTCCGGGCCGGGCGGGGCCGGCTGGGCGCTCACCGCCGGGATCGGCCGGAACGGGCCGGCGCGGTGACGGTGTCGGGTCAGCTGCGGGTCGGCGCGGACCTCCCGGACCCGGGCGTCGCCGGCGGCCCGGCGCAAGGCGCCGCCCTCCTGCTCGGGGCGGGTCACGTCATCGAATCCGGCACAAGTCCAGGGACGGGGACCAGCTCGGGCTCCGGCAGCGGGACCGGGGTGAGCCCGTTCTCCGCCCGGGTCCGGACCGCGGCGCCGTCCGGGACCTCTGACCTCACCCTGTGGCCCGCGCCGGACCCGGCCGCGGTCGCCGGCGCGCTGGCGGGTGCGGTGCCGGTGGCCTTGCTGACCGCCGTGCTGGCTGCGCTGCGGGCCCGGCTGACCGCTGCGACCGGTGGCAGCGCGGCCGCGGGCGAGCTCATCGACGCCGTGGCCGACGCGCTCGGCCTGCTCGGCCCGGCCCCGGCCCTGCCGCCGGGCAGCGACCCGGGCGACCCGCCGCGGCCCGGCCGTTGCGGCTGCCCGCCGGGCTGCTCGCCGACCCGGGCGGCTGGCTGCGCTCCCTGGCCCCGTCCGGCGGCACCCTGGCCGCGACCGTGCCGGCCCTGCTGGACGCCCTCCGCGGCCTCGTCACCGACGCAGGCGGCGGTGGCTCCAGCACTCCGGGCGTCCTGCCCATCGCCCCTGGCCTGGCCCTGCGCGCGGCCACGGTCGAACGGTCAGCTGGTGCTGGCCGCCGACGTCAACGGCACCGCGTTCACCCCAGACGGCGACGTCGGCCGGCTGGTCCTGTCCGGCAGTGCCGGGCTCAGCCTGGCCCCGGCCGGTGGCGTGCCCCGCCCGGACGTCACCCTCGCCCTCACCGTGACCGGGACCGGCGCGATCCAGTTCGGTGTCGGCCCACGCGCCGACGGCACGGTCGGGATCACCCTGTCCGTCCACCCGGACGGCGGCGTGAACATCCCGATCCTGCCGGCCGGTCCCGGCCTGGGCGCCTCCGCTCTCGCGGGCGCGGCGCTGAAGGCCCTCCCGGCCCTCCTGGACACGGTGGCCGAGCGGGACCCGGCCGGCGACCCAGCGACGGTCGAGGAGATCGCCGGCCGGGTCGTCGCCCGGCTCGGCGACGCCCTCGGCCTGCGCACCGGCAACCCCGCCCGGTTCGATCCCGCAGCCCTGTCCACCTTCGGCCACGACCCGGCCGCGGCCCTGGCCGCCCGGGCCCCGGCGATCGCCGCCCAGGGCCTGTCCCTGCTGGCCGACGCGGCCTCGCCGCTGCTCGGCACGTCCGCTACCCGGAGCGTCACCACCGCGGGCTCGGCCGTCATCGTCACCGTCGGCCCAGTCACGCTGAGCTGGGCGCCGGGCTCGGCCCGGATCGGGGCCAGCGTCACGGTGCCCGGCGGGCTGCCCGGCGTCGGGTCACTGGCCGCCTCGGTGACCGCCGACGCCACCGGGCTGACCGCCCTGGACATCGCCCTGGGCCCGGCCAGCCTGGCCGCCGGCCCGCTCACCCTGCGGCCGTTCGCCCGGGTGATCGCCGGTTCCGCGCCGCCCGGCGGGCGCGCAGTCGAGATCGGCCTCGGCGCAGGCACCGACGCCCGCCTGGTGGCCAGGATCCCGCTCGGCAGCGGGACCCCCGGGCTGATCAGCCGCACCGGACCGGCCGCCACCGCGACCGACTCGACCGACCCGGCGGCGGTCGTGCTCGCCGCCCTGGGCGCCGTCCTCGACCTGGCCGGCTCGGTGGTCCTGGCCGTCCAGGCGGTGTCCGATGGCCTGGACCGCCCGCTACTCGGCACCACCGCGCGCAGCCTGCTCACCGGCGTGCTGCTGGACCCGGCCCACCCCGACCACCTGGACCCCAGCCTGCTGGACCCGGCCACCGCCGTGCACCGCCTCGGCTACCTGCTCCGCAATCTGGCCGCCGCCCCCGGCGCGACCATCACCCTGGCCGGCGCGCTGACCCTTGGCCCGCACACCCGGGACGACGGGGCCGGCGGCACCGTGTACGGGCTCACGCTGGGCCTGACAGCCCCCTGGCAACTGGGCGGCGACGACATCACCGTGTCGCTGGAACCGGACGCCGGGTGGATCGTCCCGCCCCCGGCCGGGTCCCCCGGGATCACCGTGGAGCTGCTGGCCCTGAACGCGGCCGGCGACCCGGTGCCCGCCCCCGGGATCGGCGTGGACGGGGTCGCCGTCCGGCTCGCCCGCACCTCAGGCGCGCTGCTGGACAGCGTGGTCACGATCGAGTCGGCGGCCCTCAGCCTGTTCGCCGACATCCTCGGCGCAGACGGCACGGTCACCGCCTCCGGCGGCGCCAAGCTGGAGCTGACTGGCCTGTCCGCCGCGCTCGGCGGGGCCAGCGGCGGCGACAACGCAGTAGCCGGCGGCCTGCTGAACTCCGGCAGCCACGACGACGCACCCAAGCCGCGGTTCAGCCCGGCGCTGGCCATCCAGAAGCACGGCACCGACGCCGCGTTCGTCACGTTCACGGCGGGCGACGGCACCGGGCCGTGGTGGGTGGTCATCCAGCGCGGCTTCGGCCCCATCTACATCGAGCAGGTCGGCCTGGCGGTGACGATGGCCTCGGGCCAGGTCGGCTCGGTCGGCCTGCTGATCGATGGCCAGGTCAGCCTGCTGGGGCTGACCGCCTCGGTCGACGACCTGTCCATCACCTACCTGGTGCCGGCGGGCTCGCCGCTGAACCCGCACTCCTGGGCGGTGGACCTGGCCGGGCTGGCCGTCACCGCCGACCTCAGCGGACTGTCCCTGGCCGGGGGCCTCCGCAAGTTCCCGGTATCCGAGGGCGGGGTCCAGTACCTGGGCATGCTGCTGGCTAAGCTCGCCGTCTACGGGATCTCGGTCTACGGCGGGTACGGCCTGGTCGGCCCGCCCGGCGACCAGTACGCCTCGCTGTTCCTGTTCGGCGCCGTGAACGGCCCGATCGGCGGCCCGCCCGCATTCTTCGTCACCGGGATCGGCGGCGGCTTCGGGATCAACCGCGACCTGATCTACCCCAGCGACCTGACCCAGTTCCCGACCTACCCGTTCATCAAGGCGCTCGACCCGGCCGCCAGGCCCGGCGACCCGATGACCGAGCTGGACCAGGTCCGCGGCTTCTTCCCGCCAGACCGCGGCTCGTTCTGGTTCGCCGCCGGGCTGTCGTTCACGGCCTTCGCCCTGGTGGACGGCGTGGCCGTGGTGGCCGTGCAGATCGGCGACGGGTTCGAGCTGGCCCTGCTCGGGCTGGCCCGGATGGCCCTGCCCCGGCCCCAGGCCGCCCTGGTGAGCATCGAGCTCGCCCTGCTGGCCCGGGTCTCCACCAAGGAGGGCGTGGTCCTGGTCCAGGCCGCGCTCACCGACAACTCCTGGCTGCTGTACCCGGACATCCGGCTGACCGGCGGGTTCGCCTTCGCCTCCTGGTTCGGCGGGCCCAACCGCGGCCAGCTTGTGCTGACCCTGGGCGGCTACCACCCGGACTTCCACCGGGACGGCTATCCGGTCGTGCCCCGGCTCGGCCTGTCCATCAACCTGTTCGGCTTCCTGTCCATCACCGGCCAGACGTACTTCGCGCTGACCTCCGAGGCGGTCATGGCCGGGGTCGCGATCACCGCCAGCGCCGATTTCGGAATCGCCTGGGCGCACCTGCGGTTCGGCGGCGACGGGATCATCTTCTATGACCCGTTCTGGCTGCACATCAGCGTGTATGCGTCGATCAGCGCCGGAATCACGATCGACGTCTGGATCGGCACGATCAGCATCTCGGTGTCACTGTCCGCGCAGGTAGACGTGTCCGGGCCGCCGTTCTACGGCGAGGCCACGTTCTCGGTCGGCCCGTCGTCGCTGACCGTCCCGTTCGGCGACCAGCCGCCGCAGCAGCCTGCGCCGGGCATCGCCTGGGCCGACTTCGTGCCCAAGTACCTCCAGGAGGCCAGCGCCGGGATCGCGCACGTGCTGGGCGCGATCACCGGGCCCGGCGCCCAGGTGCCGGCCGGCTCGGCGGCCACCGGCGGCGCCCGCAGCCCGGACGGCAGCGACGCGAACCCGTTCCTGGTCACCCCGGAGTTCACGCTGACCGTGACCAGCCTCGCCCCGATCCGCGAGCTGGTAGCCGGCGGCACCGCCACCGACCTGCCGACCGTGCCCGAGGTGTCGGCAGCGCCGATGCGGCAGCCCGCGCGGCCGTCGGTCACCGTCGCCTTCACCGGGCCGGCCCACGCCAGCCCCCAGGACCGGATCGCTGCGCTGGCCCTGGGCCCGCAGCCGGACGGCTCGTTCCCGGTCGGGGTGTGGGGCCCGGCGCAGACCCAGGACGACGCCAAGGTGCCGTCCGGCGCCGTGATCACGGCGGTGGACCGGGTGCAGCTGACCGGTTCTGCGCTGTGGGCGCCCAGCCCCGGCGGTGCTCCGGATATCCCGCTGCGCCAGGTCGAGACCGGGAACCGGCGGCCGCTGCCGTTCGTCACCGAGGGCTCGGCCAGCCAGCTGGCCGCGCTGAGCCAGGACGCCGGGCAGCTGGCCGGCACGGTTCCCGCGGCCGGCCCGGCCGGGGTCCTGGTCACAGCGGCTGACCTGCTGAAGGACCGCGGCGGGCGGAGCCCGGCCGACGTCGCCGCCTGGCGCGGCGGCCAGCGCTCCCAGCCGATCCTGGGCAGCCTGGGCGAGGGCCTGGGCTCAGCCTGGGTCCCGGCCACGGTAGAGCCCGTGGCGCCTGCGGTACCGGATCCGGTCCCGCTACGGCTGCCCGTGGTCAAAGCTGTCCTGGCTATGCCGGTCGGGCTGGATCCGGCGCCGACTGTCATGATCGCGGCGCCGGCCGCGCCGTCCCTGCTCAGCCCGGCTCCGCAGGCCGCCGCGGAGCGGGCCTCACGGATCCCGGTCACCTCGGTCGTCCTGCGCGGCCCTGGCCCCACCACCTCCGTAGCGCCCGGCCTGCTCACCGGCCTGAACTATGTGACCTCCCAGCCGCCCGTGCTGGCCAGCGTCGACTCCGGGCTGACCCCGGCGATCCCGGCGCGGCTGATCCAGCAGGCGGACCCGGCCGTGGCCGCCGCCGGGACCGTGCTGTCCGCGGGCCTGCCGCCGGTCAGCCGGTCAGGCCGCAGCGGCACCGAGGCGGTTGACGGGCGCGGCGGCGGAACCGCCGGCCGGGCCTGGCTGGCCGGGCTTACCGCCAGCCTGCACGCCGGCCCGTCAGGCAGCGCGCCGGCCGACGGCCAGGGCGGCCTCACGATCAGCGCCGGGCAGGTCACGGTGCTGCACGCCCCGGACGGCGACCGGGACGTGGACCCGCAGTTCCGTCCCGCCCTTACCGTGGTCTCCGGCGCGGTCCGGGTGATCGCCGTCGGGCCCGCGGCCGGCCTGCTGCTCGACCAGACCGCGCAGGCCGGCGACGCGGTGCCGGTGCCTCCCGGCACCCGGGTGCTGGCCGTGCACACCGCCAGCCCGCCCGCCAGCGCCGCGAGCGCGGGCAGCACCGCCAGCCAGGCGCAGGTGTACGGGTGGGACCCCGCCACTCCCCTGCCCTACCTGGGCGATGAGGTGCTGCTGACGGCAGGCGGCATCGTGGTCTCGGCCGGCCGGGTGCCGTGGCGCCGGTACGCCAGGACCGGCCTCGGCTGGGTCTCGCCGGGCACGCTCACCGCGGGCGGTTCGGCCATCACCACCCGGTTCAGCCAGCCTGTCGACACCGTCGCGGTAGCCGTCGAGGGCGGTGGCGGCGACGACCTCGCGCTGGGGCTCAGCGGTGCCGCCCGGGCCCGGGACGACACCGGCCAGCTCGTGCCGCCAGTGCTGGTCGCCGACGGCCCGCGCGCGGTCGCGGTCTTCGCCGTCGTGCCGGACGCCAGGCCCGGCGCCACCGGGCCCAGCGTCGACGTCACGGTCGCCACCGGTCCTGGCCGGCACCTGGCCGGGGTGGCCGGCTCGGTGGGCGGCGGGACGGACGGCGGGGCCGCCGGCCTGGCCGCCGCGATCGCCGCCCGGGGCTTCGCCGCCGCCGTCCCCGACCCCGTCCCGACCGGACTCGGCCGCGCCGTCGTGGCCTGGAAGCAGGCGTGATGCCCAGTCTCCCCGCCCCCGGAACGTTCCGCCTCTACCCGTTCGCCGAACCGCCCGTCCCGGCTGGCGAGTACGTGCTGACCGGCGACGTCAGCGGGCTGCCCGGCGGGGTGGAGCAGCTGCGGGCGGCCGTGCACATCACGGCCCCGCGCTACACCATGCCGCCGGACCAGATCCTGTCGACGTTCCCGCCCGCCGGGTCCCGCGGCGCGTTCGGCACCCGGTTGCCGCAGATCGTGCTGCGCCGCCGGACCCTGCCCTGGGAGCGGTCGCCTGACCTGGACCACGATGTGACCACCACGCCGACGCCCTGGCTGGCGCTGGTGCTGCTGGCCGAGGGCGAGGGCCAGCTGCAGACGGACGTCGACGTCAAGGACACGGTGACCCCCGGGGTCAGCATCGGCGACGACGCCGATGTGCCCAAGGGGGCCTGCATAGAGATCCCCGCCTCCGTGGTGGGCCAGGTCTTCCCCACCCGGGACGACCTGCCGATGCTGTGCCACCTGCGCGAGGTCGACCTGGCCGACACCGAGCTCGCGCTCGGCGACGACGACGGCTACATGGCCGTGGTGCTGGGCAACAGGCTGCCCCAGCCGGGCGTGAAGTACCTCGCCTGCCTGGTCAACCTGGAGGGCCAGTACGACCGCCTGCCGGTGATCCCCGACGAGCAGCTCGTCCTCCGCTACATCCCGGCCGGAGCGGTCTACGACATCGGCGCCCAGCTGCGGGCCACGTACGGCGACCAGGTCAGCTACGACACGGCCACCATGGGCCTGCTGCCGCAGGCCGGCTTCAGCGCGGCAGGGCCGCAGGCCGCGCTGAAGCCGACCGCAGCCCCGGCCACCGGGCCGGCCGGGCGGCCGCGGCCGTGCCGTCGGCCGGCGCCGGGCCGGCCGTCGAGTCCGCGCACGGCGCGGCCGCCCGCACCGGCTCGGCCTGGGCCGCGGCCGCCGCTGCGGCCGCCCCGCAGAAGGCCGATACCACCGCCACGGCCAAGATGAAGCTGGCCGACGGGTTCTCCTACCCGGTGCGCGGCAGTCTCGTGGGGCAGCTGGCGGACCCAGTGCTGCGCTTCCCGGTCCTCGCCTACTGGTCGTTCACCTGCGACGACGGCGGCGACTTCCAGTACCTCGCCGAGAGGGTGCAGGTCCGGATGCTGGGCCATGTGGTGACCGGCCCCGAGACGCCAGACGGCGACGACTACGCCCCGGACGATAGCCAGCCGCGGATCGCCCCCGAGCCGCCGCCGACCCGGCCCCTGCCGCTGGTCGCCCCGACCGGGCACGTCCAGCTCGGCCACCTCAGCCGCGAGGGCGAGCCGTCTTCGGCCTGGTTCCGCGGCCCGCTGGCCCCGGCCGCGGTCCCCCGGGCGGAGCCGCCCGCCCCCGGCGATCCGCCGCCCATAGCCCATCACGCCGACCAGCTCCGCCGGGTCACGCCGGACGGGCAGGAGGACCTCGGGTACGCGGCCGCCTTCGAGATCGGGAGGCTGCTGGCGCTGTCCCAGCCCGGCGTGGTCGGCGCGCTGGCCCGTTGGCGGGCCGAGGCCTACGGCGCCGCCCGGGTCCAGCAGGTGGTCTCGGACGCCATGAGCAGCCTGCCCGGGCCCGTGGCCACGGGCCTGGACGCCGCCGACCCGCTGACCGACCCCGCGCTGGCCACCCGGCCGCGGACCCTAGGCGCCCGGGCCAGCCGGGCGCTGGCCGGCGTGCTCGGCGCCGACCCGGCCACGGCGTTCGGGCCGGCCCGCCCGGTGGCCGACCCAGGCAACGCCGCGGGCCCGCTGGCCGCGGTGCACGCCCAGGGCACGGCCGGGCTGCTCACCGGGCTGGCGGTGCCCGGCGTGGCGGCCGGCAGCGACCCGGCCACGCTGCTGAATCAGCTGTCCGGGGCCCCGGCCGTGGCGGTGACCGGGACGCCGCCCGCCGCCACAGGCCAGGCCCCGGCGGCCGCCAGGATCGCCGCGCTGCGCACCAGCCTGGAGGCCGCGGTCGCGGCGCCGGCGGCCGGGGCCGCGCCCCCGCCGCCGCAGCCGGGCCCGGCCCCGGCCGGCGGCCAGGAAGGCGCGGAACGGGCGGCCCGGGCCGCGGAACCGGCCACCGGGCAGGACGGGGACGCGCTGGACGAACTGATCCGCCGGGCCACCCAGCGGCGGGACAGGAAGCCGTCATGACCTCGATGGCGCTGACCTCCAAGGCCGCGCTGTCGGCCGTGATCTCCTCCGTCCAGCTGGTCGCCGCCCAGCTGGTCGGGCAGCTCGGCCCGCAGGACGTGGACTCGGGCCCGCACGCGGTCCCGCTGGACCTGCGGCTGTGGCTCGGCGGGCTGCGGCTGCTGGCCGGGGTGCCGTTCGGCGATCTGGTGGCCGACGCCGAGCTGCTGCCGGCCGAGTCGATCCGGTTCTTTTACGTGGACCGCGGCTGGACCGACGCGCTGACCGAGGGCGCGCTGTCGGTAGGCACGGTGACGACCGCCGACCGGTCCGCGCTCGCCGCTCTCTACGGGACAGTGCGGGCCGAGGTGGACGAGGCCGAGCGGCTGGTCCGGCTGCCCGGCGTGGACCCCGGTTCAGCGGTGCCGGCCGGGCCCGCCGGCACGATCAGCGGCTTCCTGCTCCGGTCCCGGATGGTGTCCGGCTGGCCCGCGCTGCACGTGCGCGGCTACGCCGTGGACAACCTGTCCCTGGCCGAGCCGATCGCCGACGGCGACGTGGACGAGTCCGATGCGGCAGCGCTGCAGCGGCTCGGCCTGCTCCGGATGGAGCGGCTGGCCCCGGCTGTGCTGCTGGTGCTGTTCGACGGGGTCCCGGCCGTGGTGCACATCGAGGAACCGCGGGCCGGGATCCAGTTCGGCGTCGACGCCGAGACCGACGGCGGCTCGGCCGGGGCCCAGGTGACGCTGCGCGACCCCGGCACCGCGCGGCCCACCGGCGGGACTGTCGAGGTGCCGTTCCGGCCGGATGTCCCCGGCGTGATCCACCTCGGCGCGCTGGCCAGGAGGCTGGTCGCGGCCGAGCCCGCCCTTGGGCCGTCCCTGGACGCCGCGGAGTTCGCCATGCAGATGCTGCAGTTCCCTTACCGGGCAGTGTTCGGCGACCGGACGCTGGCGGGGGGACCGCCGTCCGACCCGGCGGCCCTGTTCCGGCCCACGATCGGGATGGCCCAACTGCTCGAGCGCTTCGAGGGCGGGCGGTAATGGCCTCCTACGACCCGGCGCAGGTCCGCGCGGCCCAGGTCACGCCCCGGTTCAGCGTGCTGGCCAGGACCGGCGCGGACGTGGCCACCCTGGGCACCTGGGACGCGGACCTGCTGCACGAGCCGCGGGTGCTCGTCCCGGTCGACGTGCAGGCCTACGTGGTGCCCGCGGCCGGGGCCGAGCCCGCGCTGGCCCTGCCGGGCCCGCTCTCCCCCGGCCACGGCACCGACCCAGCCGTGGTCGACGGCCCGCCGCCGTTCACCGCCGGGACCCCGCGCCCGGCCGGTGTCCACCTCAGCTGGGCCATGCCCGACGCCCTGCAGCGCGGGCGGCTCCAGGACCCGCGGCAGGGCAGCGGCGGCGGGCTCGGCATGGGCGCGCTGCCCGACCGCTGGGCCGTGCTCCGGGTGCTCGCCGCCGCCGCGCCCGCCACGGGCACCCCGCCGACGGCGATCAGGGGCTGGCTGCTGGACGCGGCCGCCGGCGCCGCCCGTGACCTGGCCACCGGGGCCGGCGGCGCCCCGCTGCCGCAGGACCCGGCCAGGCCGCTCACCCCCGACGAGCTGACCGGCACCGCGGGCGGGTCGCTGACCTGGACCGGCAGCTACGACGCGGCCTACTCCCGGTTCGCCTGGCACGACCCGCTCGACGACCTGGCCGCCGACCCGCAACTCGGCGGCACTCTCCCGGGCGGGGCGTTCGGCGGGACGGCCACCTACGTCGTGGTCGGCTGGTACTCCACCGCCGCCCTCGACCCGCTGGACGGGGTCCGCACCACCGATAGCCTGGCCGAGCGGCTCGCCGGGCTCGGCTGGCGGCTGATCACCGGCGGCGGTGACGAGGGCGCCGACCGGGAAGGCACCCTGGAGCGGCTGGCCGACCTGGACGTCACGGTCGCCTCCCGGCTGGACACGGCGGCCACGGACACCCGGATCGCGCCGCCAGCCCGCCGGCCAGCCCGCGGGGGCCGACCGTGCCACCGTGGCGGACGGCCCGGGCACGGGCGGCGGCCGCGGCCGCGCACGTCTCGACGGTGCCGGCCTACCAGGCGATCGGCGCGGCCAGCCTGGCCCGCGAGGCGGGCGGCTGGATCACCGGCACCGGGACCGGCGTGGAGGCGTCCACGCTCCTGCACGGCGCCGTGCTCGGCGTGCCGCTGCCCGGGATCGCGATCGCCAGGAATGCGTTCGCGCCCGACCTGCGGCCTGACCCGGCCGCGGTCGGGATCGTGGCCGGCGACCACGTGGACGACCTGATCGCAGCCGGCCTGTCCGGTGCGCTTGGCGGCACCGGGGACGCCCGGCGCAGCGTCGAGCGGCTGCTGACCGCCTTCTCGTCCGGCCTGCTGGCCGCCCTGTCCAGCCCGGACGGGCTGGTCACCATCGATGAGCGCGAGCACGAGGCGGGGTTCGCCGGGGCGGCCGCGGGCGAGCCCCCGGTCACTGACCGGGTGCTGACCAGCCGGGCGCCGGTGCCGCCCCGTGCGGCGCCGCCGCAGGCCGCCCCGCCGGGCGGGGCCGCGCCGCCCACCCTCGTCTACTCCGGCCCTGGCGTGCGCATGAGCGGCTTCCTGACCGAGGAGACGGCCGACTTCACCCGCGCCCGGCTGGCCCAGATCACCGTGCCCGACGCGTCCGGGCAGGCCGCGGCGGCCCGGGCCGGGACGTCGGCACCCCCGGCCCCCGGCCAGCCGGCCGGCAGCGGGCAGCCCGGCAGCGGCGCGGCCCCGGCGCCGGGGACCGGGACGGGGCCGCCGGACTCGGCCACGGTCCAGCGGCAGCCGCCGGGCCGGTTCGTGCCGCTGGACCCGCAGATCGGGCTGCAGCGGCGCGGGCCGCTCGCCACGGCACGGCGGCGACGGCCGCGGCGACCCGGACGAGCTGCTCGGCTGCCGCCGCGGGTCGCAGATCGCGCAGCGCTACTCGGGACTGCTTGACGGCGCCGCCCTCGTCCCGGCCCTGTCCAGCGGCGCGCTGCCGGACGAGACCACGGCGCTGGTCCGCGAGGCCCTGCTGCTCTCGCCCACCCTGCTCCCCTGGCTGGCCGCCCAGGCCACCGGGCGGTGCCCCGGCGCCCGCCCAGGCCGCCACGCCAGGCGCCGCGCCCCCGGCCGCGCCCATGGCCCGGCTGGGCGCCGAGCTGGCCCTGCGCTTCGACCCATCAGGCGGCTACCTGGGCAAGGCCGCTGCCGGCCTCACCATCGGCCGGGGTGACCTGGACCCGGTCGGCTCGTCCACACTGGAGCTGCTGCGCCGCCACAGCCTGCTGGACGGGGTCGAGCCGGACCTGGTCGCGCTGACCTCCTGGGCCCAGCCATGGATCCCGGCCTGGCTGGAATGGGAGCTGGCCGTCACCCCGGCGGCGGACCTGTCCGGCTGGCAGCTCGGCCCGGTCGACTACGAGCCTGCCAGCCCGGACCAGGCCGGTCCCGGTGCCGCCGCCGGCGGGCCCGCGCCGGTCACGGTGTCCGGCCGGGCCCACCTCACCACGGCGCCCGGCACCCGGCTGGCCGGAGCGGTGGCCACCTGGCTGACCGCCGAGCAGGCCAGGGACCGGGACAACACCGGCGAGGTGGACGACACCATCGCCACGCAGATCGCCGCCCTCGGCGCCGCTGCGGCCGGGCTCGACCTGCTCTCGGTGTCCTGCGACGGCGTGCGGACGGTGCTACTCGGCCTGCGCCAGACGGCGCTGTCGGCCCGCCAGCCGGACGGCAGCGTCCTGCCGCCGGCCCCGGTCGGGCTGCCGGTCCTTCTGGCCGGCGGCACGGCCACGCTGACCCGGCTGCGCGTAGTGGACGCCTTCGGCCGGCTGCTCGACCTCGACCCGGCGGGCACGGTCGTGCCGGAGCGGGCAGTCGTGCCCGGTGCGCAGGCGACCATGCTGCGGACGCCGCGGATCACCGCGCCGACCCGCTGCCGGCTGCGGCTGGTCGGCGCCGAGACCACCGACCCGGCCGACCCGGCCGACGCGGTGGTCGACGAGGTAGACGCCAGCCGCCAGGTCAGCCCGGTGATCGGGTTCCTGCTGCCGAACCACGTGGACGAGGGCGTCCAGGTATTCGGCGCCGATGGCACGCCGCTCGGCGAACTGATCACCGAGCCGACTGGCGGCGGCGTGGTCTGGAAGCCGGCCCCGGCCGGCCGCTGCGCGCCGACGCCGCGCCCGGCGAGGGCCTGACCACGGCCCAGCGCCCGCTCGGCCTGCTCGCCTCGGGCATGGTGGCCGCCGACGCCGCGGCCCGGGCCGGCCAGCCCGCGGGCGCGGCCGGCGGCCCGGACGAGTCGGCGCTGTCCGCCTTTCTTCGCGCGATCGACACGACGCTGTGGACCGTGGACCCGATCTCGGGCGCGGGGTCGTCCGCGGTCGCCTCGATCGTCGGGCGGCCGGTAGCCGTGGTGCGCACCGTGCTGTCCGTGGACGTCGCCGACGACCTGGACGCGCTCACCCTGGACGACGCGGGCCGGGCCGCCAGGGCGCAGGCCTACGCGGACCTGACCCGGCTCGGGGTGCCGGTCAGGATCGGGGAGCTGACCCGGACCGACGACGGCGTGCTCGGCTGGTTCGCCGACGATGACTACTCCCGGATGCACGTGGTGGACAAGCTCGTCCGGGACGAGGCCCTGGCGGCCGGGCCGGGCCAGGGCCACTTCGGGCCGTGGGGCACGACGCCGGTCGTGCCGGACCCGCAGCCGATCAACCATCCCTACCTGGACACCGCCGACACGGTGGTGGTCCACCCGGGCAGCCCGCGGCTGCTGACCGTGCTGATGCTGCCAGGGTCCACGGCCAGCGTCACCTGCGGGCTTGTGCCGCGGTTCACTATCGCGCTGCAGCGCGCCTGGTACGCGCCCGGCCTGGAGAAGCTGTCGCCGTCGGTCCGGGTCGGGCCGGTGCTGGTCGATCCCGGCCAGGTCCGGCTCCCTGCCGTGACCGCGCTCGGTGAGCGCCAGGTGCTCACCCACCGGGAGGGCCCGCTGGGCTGGCAGGACGACGCGATCCTGGCCGCCACCCAGGAGGCGCTGCTGCCGGACCGGGCGTCGGTGCTGCGGGAGGGCTGGATCCGGGTCGACCCATCTCCCCCGCCGCCGCCGGGCACCGGCTCGGGGACCGCGTCCACGTCGGCCGGGGCGGCGTCATGACCAGGTACGAATGGCCGCCGGGACCCAGGGGCCCGCGGGGCCGGTCCCGGGCCCGCCGGGCCGACATCGCCGGGCAGGCTGCGGGCACGGACCCGGCCGCCCGGCCGTACGCGCTGGCCCGGCGCCGCGCCGACCAGGCGGAGGCGCTGCGGGGCACGGCGGCGCCGCGCCTGGCCCCCGGCCAGCCGCCAGGCCCCGCGACGGACTTGTGGCAGCCGATGGGGCCGGGCACCACACTGCGCGGGCTGACCGACGCCGACCCCCGGGTCAGCGGGCGGATCCGGGACCTCGCGGTCAGCGACGACGGCACGCGGATCTACGCGGGCGCGGCGGGCGGCGGGGTCTGGTATTCCGCCGACAGCGGCACCAGCTGGCTCCCGGTGGGCACCTACACGCTGGGCGGCGACGTCACCAGCGACGCCCCGTCGTCCACCACGCTGGCCATCGGCGCCCTGCACGTCCGCTTCGACACGGGCGGCGACCCCGCCCAGGACGAGGTCTGGGCCGGCACCGGGGAGCCGGACCCAACCGGCACGCCCAGTGACCTGGGTGTGAAAGCCAGCTACGGCGGGATCGGGATCCTGCACGCCACCGGGCCGGTGCACGCCGTCCAGCAGGACCCGGGCACCGACCCGTGGGAGCACGGCGCTCAGCCCGATGCCGGCTACGCGGGGCTGCGCGGTCAGGGCGTGTACACGTTCGCAGCCGATCCAGCCGACCCGTCCGCGTTGATCGCCGGGACGAGCGCAGGCCTGCACCGGTTCGACCCGGCCGCCGGGCCCACCACCGAGCCGTGGAGCCTGGTCACCGTGGCCGCCTGGGACGCGTTGCTCGGCGCCGGCGGCAGCGGCCGGGTGCAGGTGACCGACCTGGCCTGGGTGAGCACCCCGGCCGGGGACCGGCTGTGGGTGGCGGTGGCCGGTGACGTCACCCCCGCTCCCGTGCGCGGCCTGTGGCGCAGCGACAACGGCCTGGCCGGCCCGTTCACCCGGGTCGACCTGACCGGCGTAACCACTGACGTGCTGCGGGCCTCGCTGCTTAACCTGGGGCTGGCCGCCGCGCCGTCCGATCCCACCGTGCTGTACGTGCTGTCGACCGGCCCGCGGCTGTGGCGGGTGGACGGCGATGCCACGGTGCGCCGGGTCCAGGGGCTGCCGGTCAGCCTGTTCGGCGCCCCTCCCGAGCAGCAACCCGGGGCAGGGCGACTACGACCTCGCGGTGGCCGTCGACCCGGCCGAGCCCTTGCGGGTAACCGTCGGCGGCGCAGCGGTGGACAGCTCACTGACCCCAGGCACGTTCTCGGCCTGCCTCTACCGGCTGACCCTGCGCACCCCGCCGCCGGCTGGGACCGCGGACTGGCACACGGACTACGCCGGGAACGGCAGCGCCGATGCCACCTGGATCGGCGAGGGCGTGCACGCGGACGTGCACCGGCTGCGCTGGCTGCCTGCGGCCGCCGGCACCGGCACCCGGCTGCACGTGGCCTGTGACGGCGGGATCTTCGTGTCCACCGCCGGGGGCGACCTCACCACGTTCGCCTCCCGGACCACGGGGCTCGCCGCCACCGAGGCCGGCTACCTGGACAGCCACCCCGCCAGTGACGGCCCGGTGCTGATCGGCGTCCAGGACAACGCCACCCAGCTGCGGATCGGGGACTCGGTCTGGCGCCGGGCCAATTCCGGCTCCGACGGCGGCGGCGTGGCCTTCGACCCGTCCGGGAGCGGGCGGTTCATCGGCCAGGACTCCCAGGCATTCTGGCGTGACGACGCCGACAGCTTCGTCAAGCCGTCCTTCCGCGGGCCAGCCTCGCCTGCCCAGGCCATCGAGGACAACGCCACCCGGTTCTACTCCAACGTGGCCGCGATCGCGGCCGGGGGCCTCACCCAGGTGGCGCTGGGCACCAGCCGGGTCTGGTACTCCGAGCAGTGGTTCCGCACCTTCGCCGACAATGCGGCCGGGATGTGGCGGGTACAGGCGGTGACGCTGCCGTCGTTCACCGACCCGCGGGCCGGGAACGCCAACGACGCGGTCACCGACGTTCTCGAGCACGGCCCGGTGCCGCCCGGGACGCTGGACGCCTGGTCCACCGGGGTGCGGGCGATGCGCTGGGCCGGGCCGGACCGGCTCTACGTCCTGATGCCGGGGGCCGCGCACCGGCTGGACCGCAACCCCGCCAACCGGGCCTGGCAGCGGACCCGGATCCTGCGCCGCGCGGTGGCCGCCGGGGCCCCGGGCGCCCCCGCGGCCCCGGCCGTCTCCGGGCCGGTGATCCCGCCCGAGGGCATGCTGAACGACCTGGCCGTGCACGACCAGGCGGCCGGGCCGCACGGCTCGTTCTACGTCGCCACCAGCCATCCGCTGGAACCGCTGTGGTGGTTCGACGGCACCGGCACCTGGTTCCCGTCCCAGCTCGGCACGCTGCCGCCGGCCGGGCCTGGCGTGCGGGTGCCCGCCTACAGCGTCACGGTCGACCCCGCCGAGCCGGGCGTGGTCTACGTGGGCACCGCCGTCGGCGTCTGGCGGGGCGCGCTGACGATCACCGCAGGCGTCCCGGCCTGGAACTGGGCCGCGCTGGCCAACGGGCTGCCCGAGGCGGCGGTGCAGGACCTGTCGGTGGTGGGCTACCCGCTGGCCCAGGGCGGGCGGGTGCGGCTGCTGCGGGCCGCGCTTCAGTCCCGCGGGGCCTGGGAGTGCCAGCTCGACACCGACCTGGTGGACGTGACCTACCTGCGGGTACATCCGTACGACACCCGGCGGTCGCTGCCCACTGCACTGACTGACCCGCTCCCGCCGCCGCGAGGCGCCGACCGGGAGTGGCACCTGGACTGGGCCGACGTGCGGGCCCGTGCGTTCAGGGACGCGGCCGGGCGGCCCGCGCCGTCGCCCGACGGCACCCCGGCCGGCAGCTTCACCTGGCACGCCAGCCCGGATGTGAGGGTCAGGCCCGCGCCGGGCAGCCCGCTCTTCCCCGCCCCGGCGTCGCTGCCGTGGACCAGGAGACCGGCCGACAAATACGCCCTGTGGGCCCTGCAGACCGCGCTGCACGCGGTTGACCCGCTCATCGTCCCCGACGGGCGGTGGACGGCGGTCTTCGGCCGGCGCCTGAGGGCGCTACGCAGGGCGAATGGGCTGAGCGATACAGCCGTAGTGGATGCCGCTCTATGGAATCACGCCGCTATTGCCGCCGGCTGGTGGGCGGATCCATGGGACGGGCCCGCGCCGTCCGAGGCTGACCTGGTCGAGCGGATCGTGCATCAGACGACCGCCCGGCCGGTGATCGGCACCGGGCCCGAGGTGGACGCGCCCACGGTCTCCGCCGCGAGCTGCGCGGTCCCGGCCGGCACCCTGGCCGTCGAGGTGTGCGTGCACCGGCGGGCCCTGCTGCCGCTGGGGCCCGACGGGCTGACGGTGCTGCTGCTGCGCACGGCGCTGGACCCCAACGCGGCCAGCTGGGCCGGGATGCCGGCCCTGGCCGCGGACGGCCTCGGGGCCGCGATGGCCAGCGTGCCCGCGGCCGGCGGCCCGCTCAACTTCATGCTGCCGGCCGGCTGGCAGCCCGCCGACTCCACGACCGAGGTCCGCCGCCCCGCTGGGCCGGTCGCCCCGGCGGCGCCGGGGGTGGTGTCGTTCCGGGCGGACCTGCCCGCTGGTCCTGGCCAGTGGCTGCTGCTGGCCGTGATCGCGGCCGGCGCCGGGACCCCGACCCTGGCGGGGGCGTCGCTGTCCGGGCAGATCCTCGGCAGCCCGCAACTTGCGGCCCGGTCGGTCGAGATCCGCTGAGGGAGCTGAGGGAAGTCAGAGAAAGGACCCCACGATGAGCGCAGACGCGCACCCGCCCCGCCGGACCTGGCTGCTGGTCCTGTTCTGGGCCGAGGTGCTCCTCGCCGCCGCGGCCGCCGTCCTGGCCGTCGCGACTGCGATCCACCCGGACTGGATCGAGGAGCTGACCGGCCTCGACCCGGACGCGGGCAGCGGCTCCGCCGAGTGGGCCGTCACGCTGGCCTTGGCCCTGGCCGCAGTCACCCTCGCCGTCGGAGCCCGGTTCACCCGCTCCGCGCTGCGCCCGGCCCATGGGTGAGCGTCGCTAGGAGGTCTTGGGCCGCCACGTCCTCTCTGCGTAGCCGCGGAACGTCTGACGCCCGCGGCCGGGTTCGCCCCGGGTGTCGAGGACGAGGCCCAGCTTCTAGAGCAGGCGAAGGCCGACAGCCCGCTCGATTGCCTCCGAGCGTGTTGCCGCCCCGAGCTTGTAGTAGACCGACCGGAGATGGGTTTTTACCGTGCTGCAGGAGATGAACAGAGTGGCTGCGATCTGCGGATAGGTACTCGTGGGCAGCAGCTTCAGGACGCGCAGCTCGGCAGGAGTCAGGTGCTCGTTGAGCAAGCGGCCAGACCGGGGGGCATCCGGTTGCGCAGCGCGCACCTCGACAGCGGCACGGACCAGCTGTTCCATGAACGCGTCGTTCCGTAGTTGCTTGGAATGCGCAATCAGATAGCTAGCCAGCTGAGGATCGGTCGTGACGACAGTGTTGACGAAGCCTCCCTCGCTGGCGGCTTGGAGGGCACCGCCCAGGATCCCAGCGGTGGTCAGCGGCTTGGGTCAAGTGTCGGCCGCTCGCCAGCCCCGCATCTCACCCCTTGGCGGATGAGATTTCGCACCCTGGGCTGTGGCCTGGGGGCCTTTCCGGCCGGGCCCGGCTTCTCCGGCCGGGCCCGGCATCGCGGTTCCCCGGCGACCGCGCAGCGTAACTGGCCGGTAAGGGTATTGCCGCCCGCACGATAGCTACCCGGAGCCCCCGGATGGGGGATTTGCCCTTGTATGTTTCCGCATGACCGGTTAGGAAGGACATCTGGCCTGCGGGGCGAATCGTGGGCCGACCTGCGGGTACTTCGGGGGGAGTTCGCATGTTTGCGCCATCTCGCCGCTTCTGGACGTATGCCTGCTGTGCTGCAGCCACCCTGTCGCTGGCCGGGTTCAGGGCCGCACCGGCGGCCACCGGTCACGCCGCCGGGACAGCGGATCACTTCAATGTGGGCGCCGCCCACTCGCCGCAACTGCTGAAGCAGCTCGCCGGCCCGGCCACACGGGCGGGTCCGGGGCGGCAGGTGCCCGGCCTGGCTGCGCCGGCCGCCGCCAAGGGCGCCGGGCGGGGCGTGGACGTCGCGTCCTATCAGCACCCGAACGGGGCCGCTATCAACTGGCCGCGGGTCCACGCGTCCGGAATAGGCTTCGTCGCCGTGAAGGCCACCGAGGGGGCCTACTACCGCAACCCGTACGCCCTGGCCGATCTGGCCCAGGCACGCGCCGCCGGACTGTCCGTAGTCGCCTATGCCTTTGCCATCCCGAACGGCAACGGCGCGAGCCGCAGCCCGGTCACCCAGGCCAACTACCTGCTGAGATACCTGGGAACCATGAGCCGTCGTGTTCCGGTCATGCTGGACATCGAGTACAACCCCTATGGGCGAGAGTGTTATGGGCTCACCGCCCGGGCCATGGTGTCCTGGATCTCCTCGTTCAATTTCGAGGTCAAGGCTAAGACCGGCCGGAAGCCGATACTGTACGTCCCCGCGTCCTGGTGGGCGTCCTGCACTGGCGGCAGCACAGGATTCGGCCAGAGATACCTGTGGGTGCCTGACTACACCACTGCACCCCGCCCGCTGCTGCCTGCTGGCTGGAAGACCTGGTCGTTCTGGCAGTACACGAGCATCGGAACCGTTCGCGGGATCCAGGATCCCGGCCACACCGACCTCGACCGGGCCAATCCGGCCGCCCCTCCGGTGCTCGGCAACCAGTAACCGACCGGCGGCGACCCGCCCTCAGAACCCGGCCGAGGGCCATCCGCGGGGCGCAGCGGCCCCTGCCGCCTGCCCTGGCCCCGGGCCGACCTGGGTCCTTTCGCTGAGCGCCGCCCTGCTCATTGATCAACAGGGGCGACACAAGGGTGATTTCGCGTCGGTGGGTAGCCAATGTTTGCTCATTGTGGTGAGCTGGCCCTTGGGGCCATTTCGGGGCACTCGCACATCTAGGGGGAAAGTCATGAGTGATGCGATCCGGCCGTGGCCACTAGTCAAGGAGGGGGACAGCCAGCACCCGGTCCAGTCCGTGCAGTACCTGCTCCACCAGCGCGGCCACGCAGTCACCATCGACGGGATTTTCGGGCCGAAGACGACAGCGGCCGTGAGGGCCTTCCAGGCCGAGAAGAAACTGGCTCAGGACGGCGAAGTTGGGCCGCTGACCTGGGCTCAGCTGGCCCTCCAGGTCAAGGAGGGGGCCAGCGACTACGCCGTGCGCGGTGTGCAGGAAGAGTTCGTGTTCCGCAAGCAGAACCTCGCGGTAGACGGGATCTTCGGGCCCAAGACAGACGCGGCCGTGAAGGGCTTCCAGAAGGGGCTCGGAGTCACGCAGGACGGGATCGTCAGCGACACCATCTGGCAGGCGCTGGTCAGCGGCATGCTGCCCGGCTGATCTGCGGCCACCAGCAACTGCGCCGGGCCAGCCTGGCGGCCATGGTGGCCGCGCACAACCGGCGAAACATCATCTGTGCGGGAGACCTCCGCCCGCCGAGCAGCACGCGCCGGAACGCCGGACGACTTCGCCTATAGCTCGTCGTCCGGCGTTACCGGGACTCGCTGGCTGGCGTCCTAGGACGTCTGGCGTGCGGCCTCTTCGATCACGTTCGTGACCGCGCCCGGGTGCGAGATCAGCGACAGGTGCGAGGCGTTGATCTCCGTCACCGTGGCGTGCGCACGGTGGGCCATGAACTCCTGCGCCGCCGGCGGGATCGCGTGGTCAGCCGTTCCGATCACTGCCCAGCTGGGGATGCTGGTCCAGGCCGGCGGGCCTGAGACTTCGGTCAGCGCGGTTGCCGCGATCGGCCGCTGCGTGGCGGCAAGCTCAGCCGCCTGCCCGGCCGGCAGGTCGTTGGCGAGGATACTGCGGAACAGCGAGGGCTTGATGTACGCGTCGGTGACCCCGCCGGGGGACGGGACGAAGTTCAGGGCAGCGGGCGTGATCTGGCTGCCGGGGAATTGCGAGGTGAGGCTGTTGATGGTGTCGCCCTGGGCGGGGATGTAGGCGTCGACGTAGACGAGAGCCTTGACGTTCTTGTCGCCGGTGGCGGCGTTGGTAGTGACGAAACCGCCGTAGGAGTGGCCGACCAGCACGACCGGCCCGGGCACGGTCGCGAGGTAGCTGGCCAGGTAGGCCGAATCGCTGTCAGGTCCGCGCAGCGGGTTCGGGGGGACATCAACGGTGTACCCGTCCTTCTGCAGCCGCGTGACGACGCCGCCCCAGCTTGACCCGTCAGCCCAGGCACCGTGCTCCAGCACGATGGTCGGCTTGGCCGCCGAGTGCGAGTGGTTGCTCGTCGAGGCGGCAGCGACCGCGCTGGGGATTCCGGCCAGGCCGGCGACGGCCAGGCCGATCAGCGCGAATCGCGCCTTTCGTGTTCCGAATTTCAGTGGCGTGCGCATGAGAGTGTCCTTCCGTTGGGGAGAGTTGTCACAGGCCCTGACTGGCGAGCCAGGACAGGGTCAGGTCGGCGACTTCGCGCCATCCGTGATCGAGGACGAGCGAGTGGCCGCGGTCAGGGAATGCGTGATAACCGGTGACCGCACCTGAGCCGGAGTAGAGCTTGTAGGCGGCCCGGGCCACCACCTCCGGCACGGTGTGGTCCTTGCCGCCGGCGACGATCAGCAGAGGTCCGCGGTCCCGCTTTCTGGTATCGACGGCAGCCGGAGACGACTTCCTGAAGTTCGCGGCCGAGGCCTCGAAGAGCGGCTTCCCCGGTCCGGGGATCGCGTACTTGTCGAACAGCTCGCCGGATTCCTGCTCGGTGAGCACGTTGCCGAAGCCGTAGCGGAACTGTTTCCTCGTGAGCGTTACCGCCCGCTTCTTGTTGCCGGGCTTGGATAGCACCGGGAACCCCGAGCGGATCTGGGCGAACGGCAGCGGCTTGACCCCCTTGATCTGGCCGGGGTCGATCGCGATCGCCGCCGCGGCCGCGCCCCCGGACAGCAGCTTTTGCGCGATGAGACCGCCGAACGAATGACCTATCACGATCGGCTTGGCCGGCAAGCGGCTGATGACGTCGAGGTAACTGTTGGTGATGTCGTCGATGCCCTTGTCCGCGACGGCTGCCGCGTTCGTCCGTGTCTTGTCCACGCTGGCCGAGTCGCCGGGCCAGCCGGGCGCCAGCGCGTTGTAGCCGGCCGGGCGATACAGCTCGATCCACGGCTGCCAGGCGTCGGAGTGGATCCATAGGCCGTGGATGAAGACCACGGGGATGGGTGGTGCAGGCATGTGCTCCTCCAGGCGTTGCCAGCCATGCCCGGGCCGTGGTCCTGTAGTAGATCTCGACAAGACCCCGTGTTCTCCGACCCGACGGTGACATGGGGCATGCGGCCAAGCGTGCAGCGTGGCGGGCACGCGGCGCATGACTTGATCAAGTGATTCGCCGCGGCCCGGACTCGCTGGTGGCGGGAATGGCCGGGATGAGTGATGCGCCGCACCGCGGCGGGCGCCGAGACTGGGACTCCCCGCGCAATGACGGAGACGGGACTATGAAGTTCGCGAACTACATCTGTAACTCCGCCGCCTGGCGCTCGCCGGCCCGGCGCGCCAGCTCGACCCGGGACCGGATACCGAGTTTCGCGAAAACGTGGCGCAGGTGTGAGTTCACCGTGTGCGCGGAGATGTAAAGCCGCTGGGCGACCTGACGGTCGGTGGCGCCGCGGATGACCAGCCGGACGACCGCGAGCTCAGAGGCGGTCAGCTCCGGCCAGTGCGCTGCGGCCGGGTCAGGGCGCCCGCCTGCCCGCTGCGCGCCGTAGTCGCGGAGCAGGCGGCGGACACGTGCCGCCTCTCGTTCGGCGCCCGCGGCGGACTGCAGCCTAAGCGCCTCGTCCAGGTAGCCGACTGCCTCGTCCTTCGCCCGTTCCGGGAGCAGCCGGGCGGCATCCTCAAACGCCGCCGCGCGGACCAGCGACCGAGGGTCCCCCCGGTATGCCTGGACAGCGGCCAGGGCCCGTTCGGGATCCTTGTCAAGGAGCGCGCGCGCATGCAGCGCGGCGGCGCGCAGCCCGGGAAAGCTCGGATTCGCGTCCGCGTGGTCCTCCAGCCGCGCGGTGACGGAGGCGGCGTCCGGCCGCTGCCCTGCCGCCAGCAGCAGCCGCACCAGTTCGACCGCGTCGCCATGGCCGAGCGGGCTGCAGGCGTGCACGTACCCGGGCGCGAGGACGTCGAGCAGGTCCGGGCCGATAGGACCGCCGTCCAGGCGGATAGTGAGCCATGCGCCGAGGCGTTTGGTGGTCGCGCAGCCGCTGCCCGTGCCGTAGAGCACCGCCGCATCCCGCCGGGCGGTCTGCAGCGCGGCGGGGTCGCCGGTGCGCAGGGCGATGTCACCGAGGACGTAGCTGGCGATGTGGTTGAGGTAGCCGAAGCTCCCGTCACCCATCTCGTCGGACATGTCCAGGATGGCCTCGGCTTCGGCGCGGGCGTCGGCGAGCTGCCCGGCAGCCAGCCGTGCCCGGCACCTGAGCATGGACCAGACCCGGATGTTCCTGGAGACGTTCTCAGCCTCGCGGGTACCGGCCTCGATGATCGCGTGCGCCTCCTCGAGTCGCAGCTCCGAGATCAGCAGCAGCGACTTCCAGGTCTCCGGCAGCCACATCCGGAGCTCCTTCGCCTCGTGCTGGCGCCTGGCCG
Source organism: uncultured Actinomycetes bacterium (assembly GCA_963720645.1). GTDB lineage: Bacteria > Actinomycetota > Actinomycetes > Streptosporangiales > Streptosporangiaceae > RYN-230. Next base: position 164,889 of record CAVRFX010000013.1, read on the forward strand.
CCATGTTCGCCAAGGTGATGGCTCCCCGCCAGTCACCCTGGGCGAAGGCGAGCAGGGCGCGCGGCACGAACGTGACGATCTCGGCAGCGGGGTCGCCGCTCGCTGTCGCCTCCGCGATCGCGTGCGCGACTGGACCGGCCGCCGCGTCTGCCTCGCCGCTGATGTCCAGGCCGCAGGCCAGCAGCGACAGCAGCTGGATGCGCAGCGCCGGCGGGACGCCGGGCAACCGCAGGGCCGCCTGGCACTGCTCAGCGACCGCTGCCGGGGCGTACTGGGCCATCAGCATGCCTATGCCCAGCCGCGCCTGCGCCTCGGCCACGGGATCGGCCAGGTCGCTCTGTGACGCGGCAAGGAGCTTGGCCGCCTCGGCGGCCCGGCCGGCCTGCACGAGCAGGTCGATGGTCTCTACGACTGCCTCGCCGCGCCCGGGGCCGCCGTGCGGCATGAGGTCCAGGGCACGTCGCGACAGGGGGACTGCCACCGCCGGGGACGTCTCCCCGATCTGGGCCGCTGCCCGGCGCAGCAGGCTGGCTGAGGTTAGGTCGCCGGGCTCGGCGATATCCATGACCAGCTGCGCGACGTCGCAGGCCGAGGCCCCATGCTGAAGCATCACCTCGACCGCGGTGCGGCGCATGCTCCGCCGCACCGCTTTAGGCAGGCTGGCATCGACGGCCTCGCGCACCAGGTCATGCCGGAACCCGAGACGCTCCCCCTCCTCGGTCAGGAGTCCTGCGGCGATCGCCTCCCTGATTTCGCTCCGCAGATCCAGCGGCGGGCGGCCGAGCAGCCCGGCCAGCTCATCCAGGGAGAAGCTGTGCCCGAGCACCGAAGCCATCTCCACGGCGTCCCTGGCAGGCACGGTCAGCCGTGCGAGCTGGCCGGCCACCGAGTCGACGAGCCGGCGCGGCAGGCGCGCGCCCGCGGCCAGTTTGGCTGTGCTGCCGTCGACGGTCACGAGGTTTTCCGTGCGCAGCCCGCGCAGCAGCTCGGTCAGCAGGAACGGCTGGCCGTCCGCCCGGCTGAGTACCTCCCGCAGCGCCTGATCGGGCTCGCCGCCGAGCATGTCCCGGGCGACCTGCGCGACCGCGGTCTCATCCAGGGGGCCCAGCCGGATCTCGGACGCACCCGCCGCCTCCAGCCGGTCGACCGCGTGCGGCGCAGCGTCGGCCAGCTCTCCGCGGCGCAGCGCCAGCAGCCAGCTGATCCGGTGGGTGGCCAGCCGCCTGGACAGCGTGACCAGGGCGCTGGCGGTGGCGGCGTCGGCCCATTGCAGGTCATCGACGACCACAAGCAGCGGTGCGCGCTGCGCGGCTTTTTCGAGTGATTCCTGCAGCTCGCGCAGCAGCCAGAATCGCTGGTCAGGGGACTGGCTGAGTTCGTGGAGCCGCGCGGGATCGACGGGCGGGTCGTCCGTGGAGACGAGGGCGTCGAGGATCGCCCCCAGCGGCACCGCCCGGGCCGCGGGGTCCCCGCCGCCGCAGAACACCAGGATCCCGCCGTCCGCAGCCAGGCTTGCGGCCTCGGCCAGCAGCGTGGTCTTCCCCGAGCCCGCGGGCCCGGTGACGAGCACGACGCTGCCACGCCCGGCGCCGAGCGCGTCTAGCTGCCCCCGCAGCAGGTCAACCTGGGGCTGCCTGCTGCGCAATCTGGGGTGCACCGGGCCATCGTAATTGACATGCAACCTGCCTGGCCTGCAGCAGCGCTGCTCTTCGACGGGCTGACCCGGCAGGGAAGGCACCGCGGCCGAGTCGGCGGTCATTCCTGGCCGGGATCGCCGAGCACCTCGGGCTGGGTCCGGGACGGCGGGAGCTACCCGCGGGGGCGGAACTGGCAGGGGCAGGTCCCCCGCTGCCTGCCGGGCAGCCGCCTGCCCGGGCAGAATGGCCGCATGGATCTTGGCTTGCGGGACAGGGCGTACCTGGTGACCGGCGGCAGCCGGGGCCTCGGGTTCGCCGCGGCCCAGGCGCTCGTCGCCGAGGGGGCACGCGTGCTGATCAGCGCGCCCCACCAGACCACGGCAGCAGCGGCCACGGCCCGCCTCACCCAGGACGCCGGGCCCGGCGCCGCCGCCTGGGCCGTCGCCGACAACGCCGATCCCGCCGCGCCCGGCCAGCTGATCACCGCCGCCCGCGACCGCTTCGGCCGCCTGGACGGCGCGCTGATCAGCGTGGGCGGATCACCCAGCGGGACCATCGCGGACACCAGCGACGACGCGTGGCGGTCCGCGTTCGAAAGCGTCTTCCTCGGCGCTGTCCGGCTGACCCGCGCCGTCGCCGCGAGCCTGGCCGGCCACCGCGAGAACGGTGCCCTCAGCGGCACAGGCTGCTCCATCGCCTTCGTGCTCGCCGCCTCCGTCCGCGCGCCCCTGCCCGGCCTGGCCATCTCCAACGGGCTCTTCCCTGGCCTGGCCGGCGTGGTGAAGACACTGGCCGACGAGCACGGCCCGTCCGGGATCCGGATCAACGGCCTGCTGCCTGTCCGCATCGCCACCGACCGGGTCCGCCAGCTCGACGCCCTCCTCGGTGACCCCGACGAAGTACGCGCCCGCGTCTCCCAGACCATCCCGCTGCGCCGCTACGGCGAACCTGCAGAGTTCGGGCAGGCCGCCGCCTTCGTGCTCTCCCCCGCCGCGTCCTACATCACCGGCGCCATGATCCCCATCGACGGCGGGGCCATCCGCTCCTTCTGACGCCCGGCCCGGCCCGCAGCGCCACTGGTCAGTTCCCCGCTGTATCCAGGGCTCATCCAGGGCCCTTGTTAGCATCCACGTTAGCAAGATCACGTATTTCTTCCGGTCCCCCCAGCGCGGAAGTAGTGGCCGGGAGCGTTGGCCGGGGCCAGCAGGGCCTTCCGAGAGTGATCTTCAACACCGCCCTGGAGGACCGCGATGAGCGAGAACCTCGAGACCGCGATCCTCGCCGGGGGCTGTTTCTGGCCCGCGCAGGAACTGCTGCGCCGCCGCGACGGAGTCATCTCCACCCGCGTCGGCTACACCGGCGGGGAGAATGACAACCCGACCGCCGGCAACCATCCGGGTCACGCCGAGGCGGTCGAGGTCATCTTCGATCCCGACCGGACCTCCTACCGGGACATCCTCGAGTATTTCTTCCAGATCCACCGACCCGACCTTGGCGAAGGGCTCGTCGGCTCCGACTACCGCTCCGAGATCTTCTGTACCAGCGATGAGCAGCGCCACGTCGCCGAGGACACGATCGCCGACGCCGACGCCTCAGGCCTGTGGCCCGGCAAAGTCGTGACCAAGATCAGCGAGGCTGGCCCCTTCTGGGAGGCCGAGGCCGAAGACCAGGACTACCTCCAGCACTACCCCGACGGCAAGAATCAGTTCAGTCCGTAGCCGTCCGCTGCGCGATAGCCTCTTGGACGAGAAGGAGCCGCCCGGGGTCATCCCGCGATGAGCCCGGATCCCCGGCGTCCTTGAGGCGGGCGGCCCGGCCGGCGTCATCGCGGCGGCCCTGACATCATGAGGAGGGACGGGTTACCCGATCGATAGCTCAACCGGCTGGGATGCGCCTGATGGAGGCAGATTCAATGGAGTACCAGGTAGTGAATCCGGCAACAGGCCAGCTCGAAAGAGAGTTCCCGACGGCGACCGACGCCGAAATCAGCGAGGTGCTGGCCCGGGCCGACAGGGGTTACTCGTCGTGGCGGCACACGTCCAAGGCCGAGCGCGCAGACGTGCTGCGCCAGGTCGCCCAGCTCTACCGCGACCGCTCCAGCGACCTGGGCGCGATCATCACCCGCGAGATGGGCAAGACCACCGCCGAGGCCAAGGGCGAGCTGAAGTTCACCGCCGCCATCTACCGGTATTACGCCGAGCAAGGCCCGGAGCTGCTCAAGGATGAGCCGCTGCCGTCCAGGACGCCGGGGACGGCATGGGTGCGGAAGTCCCCGATCGGGGCGCTGCTGGGCATCATGCCGTGGAACTACCCGTACTACCAGGTGGCCAGGTTCGCCGCCCCGAACCTGATGATCGGGAACACGATCGTCCTCAAGCACGCGCCGCAATGCCCTGAGTCGGCCCTGGCGATGGAGCAGATCTTCCGTGACGCCGGGCTGCCGGCCGACGCCTACATCAACGTGTTCGCCTCCAACGAGCAGGTCGCCGCCATGATCGCCGACCCGCGGATATGCGGCGTGTCGGTGACCGGCAGCGAGCGCGCTGGCTCGGCTGTGGCGACCCGGGCCGGCGAGCACCTGAAGAAGGTCGTGCTGGAGCTGGGCGGATCGGACCCCTTCATCGTGCTCGACACCTCCGATCTCGCCGGCGTGGCGAAGGCAGCCGCCGAGGCCCGGATGGAGAACGCGGGCCAGGCTTGCAACGCATCCAAGCGGATGATCGTCGCCGACGCCGTCTACGACGACTTCATCCGGGAGTTCACCAAGGAGATGGCCGCCCAGGTAACAGGAGACCCGGCTGATCCTGCCACTACCTACGGACCGCTGTCCTCAGAGCGTGCGGCGCAGAACCTGATGGACCAGATCGACGACGCCGTCAGCAAGGGCGCGACCGTGCACACCGGAGGGCATCGCGTCGATCGGCCCGGGGCGTTCGTCGAGGCAACCGTACTGTCCGGGGTGACCCCGGCCATGCGGGCCTACACCGAGGAGCTCTTCGGGCCGGCAGCGGTGGTCTACCGGGTGGCCGACGCCGACGAGGCAGTCGAACTGGCGAACAGCAGCACCTACGGGCTGGGCGGAGCGGTCTTCAGCAGCGACGAGGCACTCGCACTGGACGTGGCCGACCGCCTCGACGTCGGGATGGTCTGGATCAACCAGGCCGAGGGCGGCGGCCCGGAACTGCCCTTTGGCGGCACCAAGCGTTCCGGCGTCGGGCGCGAACTCGGGCCGCTCGGCATCGACGAGTTCGTCAACAAGAAGCTCATCCACACGCCGCCGCCGGGCGACGACTGATCCCGGCCGGCCCCGGGCAGGAAGGACTGGCGTGGCATCAGCCCAGCGCCCGAGGCGGCGGCGGCATCAATGACGCTCGTGGTGCGGCCTGGTCAGCGCTGAACAGGCGCGAGAATGGCGGAACGCCACCTCAAGCGAATTCAGTTTCACCCGGGTTCCCCGGCGATCACATGTACTGGGCCTGCCGCGCACACGAGGTGCTGGGCCTGATCGCGGCCAAATCCGCCGGCGGTTGAGATCGCGGTAGCACGGTGGCCGGGGCCGGCCGATCAGGCCGCCGCCAGCAGGCCGCGCAGCACCCTGACCTGGCGCAACTACCCCATGGGCTGGGCCGGCGCTGCCCGCACGGACACCCGGACAGGGCGGCACTTCGTGCCGATGCCGCCACCCGGAGATCCGAAGATTCCACCCCGCAGGACACCTTCGGGTGACGCCCCGGCCCTGGGCGCTTCCTAACGTGCGGAAAAGAAACCAGCACCGACAGGAGAGAAGGAATGGCCAGCGAGGGAGAACGCCGCGCGAGCACGGAGGACATCACATCATGAGCGCCACGTCAGCGCCGCTGGCCGATTCGCGGATCATGCTGCGCCGCAACCTCAAGCATATCCGCCGCAACCCGGTCACGATATTCAACGGCGCCCTGATGCCCGTCGTGATCATGCTGCTATTCGTGTACGTGCTCGGCAACGTCTTCAACGTCGGCGAGCACTACGTCCAGTACGCAACACCAGGCCTGATCCTGCTGGCCATCACCTACGGGCTGTCGGCCACCGCGGTATCGGTGAGCTCCGACATGACGAAGGGCATCATCAACCGGTTCAAGGTCATGAACGTCTCCCGCGGTGCCGTCCTGAACGGCCACGTCGTGGCCACCATGCTGGGCAGCGCGATAGCCATCGCGGTCATCATCGGAATGGCCTTCGCACTGGGATTCCGCTCACCCGCCACCCTCCTCGACTGGCTCGCCGCGATCGGTATCATCGCGGCGACAGCCTTCGCGGCCGCCTGGCTCACGGTCGCGCTGGGCATGGCCGCGAAAACCCCGGAATCCGCAGGCCTCACCGTCGTCCCGCTGATCCTGCTGCCCTTCATCAGCAGCGCGATCGTGCCGGCCGACAAGATGGGACAGGGTGTCCGGCAATTCGCGGAGTACCAGCCCTTCACGCCGATCATCGAATCGTTGCGCAGCCTGCTCGCCGGCACCCCGTCAGGCGGCTACGCGGCCGCCGCTCTCGCCTGGTGCGCCGCCATCGCCCTCGTCGGCTACCTGTGGTCGCGGGCCACGTTCAGCAAGCGAGCGTAGCCCCGGCCAGCTCGCTGGCCCCTCCGGCGCCGCCCCGGCGGACCGCGGTCCGCCGGGGCGGCGCCCTATGGCCCGCCCGGGCCGGTATCCGGCTAGTGCGGCAGGGTCGGGGGCAGCCCGAAGTGGGGGAACAGGCTGTTGTCGCCGAACCGGGTGATGGCGCAGATCTTGTCGCCGGCGAGCGTGAGCACGACGAGGCTGTGGGCGTGCGCGACCGGCCCGTGCGCGACCGGCGCGGGATCAACCGGGGCGGGCGGATCGGCGCGGTAGTAGGCGAACGCGGGCTGGCTGTTGGCCCGGGTGGGCACAAGCCGGGGCACCTGGGTCCCCCACCAGGGCCGGGTCTGGAAGAACTCGGCGATCGCAGCGTGTCCCTGGTATTCCAGCGGCTCGGGCGGCATCGTCAGCAGCGCGTCCTCGGTGAGCAGGGCCACGAGGCGGTCGGTGTCGGCGGCCTCGAACGCGTCTGCGAACCGGCTGGTGAGCTCGCGCTCCCGGGCCGACCGCGGCGCGGGCGCGCTGTCGCGGCCGCTGGCAGGAAGCTGGGCGGCGAGCGTGGCGCGGGCCCGCTGCAGGGCGCTGTTCACCGACACCTCGCTGACTGCGAGCATGCCGGCGGCCTGCGCCGCGGGGTAGCCGAGCACGTCGCGCAGCACCAGGACGGCGCGCTGCCGGGGCGGCAGGCGCTGCAGCCCGGCCACGAACGCCAGGGCCACCGCTTCCCTGGTCTCGTAGCGTGCTTCCGGGCCGGGCGCGGCGTCGGGCAGGTCCTCGAGCAGCGCGTCCGGGTAAGGCTGCAGCCACAGCGGCTCGACCCGGCGGGTGGGCTCGGGCGGGGGGTCAGACCACTGGTACCTGGCCGCGGCAGCCGGGCGGCGGCCGGAGTCGCGCAGCGCGTTCAGGCACCGGTTGGTCGCGATCTTGTACAGCCAGGAGCGCACCGAGGCCCGTTCCTCAAACTGGCCGAGCCCGCGCCAGGCAGCCAGCAGCGTTTCCTGCAGCGTGTCCTCGGCGTCCTGGACCGAGCCGAGGATCCGGTAGCAGTGCAGCTGCAGCTCGCGCCGGTAGGGGTCGGTGAGCTCGCGGAATGCCTCCCCATCGCCCGCCCGGGCGCGGGCCAGCGCTGTCGTGGTCACGATCACATCCTCGCATCGCCTCACCCTTCGCCGGGTCCTTAACAGTAACGACACCAGCCGGGCCGGAAACTCACCGGTCAATTCCCGGCTATCCGCGGTGTCTCAACCAGCAGCAAGCAACACACGCTGAACTTGGAGGACACGTGAACACCGCGAGCAGGCAGGTCGCTGTGACCCGCGCCCAGGGCTGGGCCCTGGCGCTGGCGTCGGTGGCCTCATTCATGGTGGTGCTGGACCTGCTGGTCGTCGCGACCGCGCTGAGCACGATCCGCCGCGACCTGGGTGCCTCGATCGGGGAGCTGGAGTGGACGGTCAACGCCTACACCCTGGCCTTCGCGGTGCTGCTGATGACCGCGGCCGCCGTGGGCGACCGGTTCGGCAGGCGGCGGGTCTTCGCCATCGGCCTGGGCGTGTTCGCCGCGGGCTCGGCGGCGTGCGCGCTCGCGCCCGGGGCCGGCGCGCTGATCGCGGCGCGGACGGTGCAGGGCGTCGGCGCGGCGATGATCATGCCGCTGGCGCTGGCGCTGCTGAACGCGGCCGTCCCGCCACAGCGCCGTGGCTGGGCGATGGGGATCTTCGGCTCGGTGACCGCCCTGGCGGTCGTGGTGGGGCCGGTGCTGGGCGGCGCGATCACCCAGGGCATCGCCTGGCCGTGGATCTTCTGGCTGAACGTGCCGGTCGGCCTGCTCACCATCCCGCTGGCGCTGCGCCACCTTGACGAGAGTTACGGGCCGCGCGCGGCACTGGACCTGCCCGGCGTGGCGCTGGGCACCGCCGCCGCGCTCGGGCTGGTATGGGGCCTGGTGCGCGGCAGCTCGGCCGGCTGGGCCAGCCCCGAGGTCGCCGGGGCGCTCGCGGCGGGCGCGGTGCTGGCCGTGGCGTTCACCGGCTGGGAACTGCGTGCCCGCGCGCCGATGCTGCCGATGCGCTTGTTCGCCATCCGGGGCTTCTCCGCGGGCAACGCCGCGGTCTTCCTGATGAACGCGTCGATCACCGGGGCGGTCTTCTTCATGGCCCAGTTCCAGCAGGTCGGCCTCGGCCAGGATCCGCTCGGCGCCGGGCTGCGGCTGCTGCCCTGGGGGGTGGCGCCGTTCCTGATCGCACCGAGGGCGGGAAAGCTGGCCGACCGGATCGGCGAGCGGCCGCTGGTCGTCTCCGGGTTGCTGCTGCAGGCCGCCGGGTTCGCCTGGATCGCCATCATCGCCGCCCCGGGGCTGGCCTACCCGGCGCTGCTCGCGCCGATGATGATCTCCGGCGCCGGGCTTGGCCTGGCCGTGCCCGCCGTCACCAAGGCCGTGGTCGGCTCGGTCCCCCGCGGCGACATCGGCAAGGCGTCGGGCAGCTTCAGCATGATGCGCCAGCTGGGCGGCGCGTTCGGCGTCGCGATCCTGGCCGCCGTGTTCACCACGGCTGGTGGCTACACCTCGGCCGCCGCGTTCAGCGACGGGTTCGCCCCCGCCATCGCGGCCGCGGCCGGCCTGGCCCTGGCCGGGACCATCGCCGGGCTGGCCCTGCCGGGCCGGCCCGGCCCGGTACAGCAGGCACCCGCCGAGCGGGTGGCCAGTGAACAGCATGCCTAGTCAGGGCAAGATGGCGGCTTCACGCGTCCGGGCCGTAGGCGGCGGCGACGTCCTGCGAGGTACCCCACCCGCTGTAGGTGGGCGACTGCGGCCAGCCCTCGGGCGAGTCCTGCCACTCCTCCTGCCGCCCGTAGGGCAGCAGGTCGATCAGGGCGAACGTGTAGCTGAGCTGCTCGGTGCCACGGCCGTTGGTGTGCCAGGTGCGGTAGACAGTGTCGCCGTCGCGCAGGAACACGTTGACCGCGAACCCGCCGCCGGGCGGCGCGCCGACGTCCGCGCCGAAAGGGCTGTTCGCGGTGGAATACCAGGCCATCGTGTTCCCGACCCGCCGCCTATACGCGAGTGCCTCATCGATCGGGCCCTGGGTGACGATGACGAACCGGGCGTCGTAGCTATCCAGGAACTCCAGCCGGGTGAAGTGCGAGGTGAACCCGGTGCAGCCCGGGCACTGCCACTGCTCGCCCGGAAACCACATGTGGTTGTAGACGATCAGTTGTGACCTGCCGCCGAAGATGTCCGCCAGCCGGGCCGGCCCCTCCTCGCCGTCCAGGGTGTAGTCGGGCATCCTGACCATCGGCATCCGGCGCCGCTGCGCGGCGATCGCGTCGAGTTCCCGGGTGGCGGCTTTCTCCCGGGCGCGCAGTTCATCGAGCTGGCGCTGCCAGGTTCCGGCGTCGACGACAGGCGGCAGTGCGCTGGTGGTCATGGGTTCCTCCGAGGTGCGGCCAGATGCACGGCTTGCGGTTTGCAGATTGAGACGCCGCCCGGCGGGCGAACTCATCGGTGGCCGGCGAGAGCCGGCCGAACGGCCGGCGTCCGGGCGGCCCACCGCCCACCCGAGGTGCACTCAGAGTGCAGTATGCTGCACTAATGGACCGGAGTACCGCTGATCTGGCGCTGGCGATCGGCGCCCGGGTCCGGCAGGAGCGGCAGTCACGGCGCTGGACGCTCGATCAGCTGGCCGGGGCGGCCGGGGTGAGCCGCCGGATGGTGGTCAACGTCGAGCAGGGCGCCGCCAACCCCAGCGTGGGAACCCTGCTGAGGATCAGCGACGCGCTCGGCGTCGGGCTCCCGGCGCTGGTCGAGCCACCCCGGCCTAAGCCGGTGAAGGTCACCCGCCATGGTGACGGCGCTGTCCTGTGGAGCAGCGAGTCCGGCGGGCGCGGGGTGCTGGTGGCGGGCACCGAGCCGCCGGATGTCGCCGAACTGTGGGACTGGACCCTGGCACCCGGGGATCAGCACCGCAGCGAGGCCCACACCCGGGGCACCAGGGAGCTCATCCAGGTCCTGCAGGGCTCGATCACGCTCGAGGTGGCTGGCCAGCCGCTCACCCTCGAGACCGGCGACGCGGTCGCGTTCCCTGGCGACGTGGCGCACTCCTACGCCAATCCGCGACATGAGCCGGCCAGGTTCTCCCTGGCCGTCTTCGAGCCGGGCGTGGACCCGGAATCACGATCGGAGGCTGGCGGTGCCTGACGTGGCCATGCTCCAGGAGTTCCTCGACGGCGCGCAGGTCGATGCGGCGGTGTTCGCGCTGCGGCCCGACTACCGCGCGATGCTGCTCGCCGTCGAGGGGATGGTTCCGGGCCCGAGCGACCAGGCCAGCGACGCGCTGCTCCAGGCGGCGGAGGCCGCCGCCGCCGGGGCGCTCCGCGACCGGCCACTGGAAGAGCTCCCGCATGTGGCCGCGTGGCGCGAGGCTTACCGCGCGTTCGGGGCCAAGCCGCAACGCACCCGCAACAGCCTGGAGGCGCTGCTGCGCCGGGCGGCATCCGGGCTGCCCCGGGTGAACCGGCTCACCGACCTCTACAACGCGGTCTCGGTGCTGCACCAGCTGCCGCTCGGCGGGGAGGACCTGCTCCGCTACACCGGTGCGCCGCGGCTGGTCCGCGCCACCGGCCAGGAGCCCTTTGACACCGTGGCCGACGGCGCAGCGGTGACCGAGCATCCCGACCCCGGCGAGGTGGTGTGGTGCGACGACGCCGGCGTGACCTGCCGGCGCTGGAACTGGCGCCAGGCCCGCCGCACCCAGCTCAGCGACGACACCACCGCCGCGCTGTTCATCCTCGACGCGCTCGGCCCGATGACCGGCGAGGCCCTCCGCGCCGCCGCCGACGACCTGGCCGCCCACCTGGCCCGGCTCGGCCCCGGCGTCCGGGTCGCCCGCCACCTGATGGCTGCCGGGCCCGCGCCCGGTGACGGCGCCTGACCTGCCCATCCGCCCGTGGGGCACGGCGCCCGGCCCCGCGGATGGCAGCACGAATCACGTTCAGTTGGTGCTTGTGGGGGTGCTATCCGGGCGGTCGCGCACGGCCGGGTGATCGAAAATGGCGTCCCGGATATCCCGGATGGCCTGGTCCAGCTCACCCACGGCGTGGCAGATCCTGCCGCTCATGGGGTGATCGCCCATCACCCCCAGTACGGCCTGGAGATCCAGGCCCGCGGTGAACAGCCGGCGGACCACGACGTCGTTCAGGCCCAGGGCGATCCGCTCACGGTCTTCGACCAGGTTAAGGATGGCCTCGGCTGGGCCGGCGGCGCCGCCCTTGAGTGCCTGCGGGCTCCGCGGCGGGGGACCCCGGGTCGGCTGCACCCGGGGCTCAGCCGATGCCGGGGTTGAGGGCGCTGCGGAATAACTACCTGCTATCCGGTACATAGCGGCGGCTCCTTGCTTGTAGGGCCACGCTGGGACTGCCGCCAGGGTCCGGAGCGACGGGCGTACCCGCACCCGCATCGGCCCGATGCAGGTCGGTACTGAATACTGCCTCAGCCCGTAGCCTACGCGGGTGCCTCGTATCCCGGTAGGCGGAGCGCTGCTGCTCTCTTATCCAGCGGACATCGTGCTGGCGGCTGAGGGACTTGGCGTGACCACGGGGGTGGGCGATTTCGCGGGAACGGGAGTCGAGTGCGTTCGGCCCGGGGACGCTGAACTCGCCGGCTTGGTCCCGGTGGTTGGCTTCGGTGTGGCCGGTTTTGGCGTGGCGGCCGGCGGTGGCGTGGCGGGCACCGTCGCGGGCGAAACTGAGGACGGTGTCGTCGCCTGGGTACCACCGACGGTGGCGGCCTGTGACGGCCTGACCAGCAGGTAGGTCGCCAGGGTGACGAGGAAGAATGCGGTCAGGATCCAGGTCGAGGTCCGCCCCCGCCGCATCAGCTGGGCCCGGCCGGCTCTGCCGTCTCCAGGTCGGCCGGCAGGTGGATTCCCTCGCGCCGGAACCCGGCCGTGATCCGGGATCGCAGGATCCGCCCGACCTCGAATTGCTTGCCGGGCAACGTCCTGGCGACCAGGCGGACCTGGAAATGGTCTACGTCGATGCTCTGCACGCCCATGACGGCCGGGGGGTCCAGCAGCAGCCGCCGCACCCCCGGCTCCTGGTACGCGTCCTCCCCGATCAGCCGCAGCAGGTCGCTCACCCGGTTGACGTCCGCAGCGGCGGGCACCGGCACGTCCACCACGGCACGCGCCCAGTCGCGCGAGAGATTGGTCACCTGGGTGATCTGGCCGTTGGGGGTGATGACCACGTCGCCGTCGGCGGTCCGCACCGTGGTCACCCGCAACGTGACGTCCTCGACGGTCCCGATCGCCGGGTCGGGCAGACCCGGCACCGACAGGCGGATGAGGTCCCCGAAGCCGTACTGGCGCTCAGTGATGATGAAGAAGCCGGCCAGGATGTCCTGGACGATGCGCTGCGCGCCGAACCCCAGCGCCACGGCCACCACCGCAGCCGGGGCGACCAGGTTGGTCACGGGAATGCCCAGGCGCGCCGCGATAAGCACCCCAGCCGCGCAGTAGACGGCCACCAGGGTGACCCAGGTGATCACCTGCGCCAGCGCGTGCCGGTGCTTCGAAGCCTCCGAGCGGACCAGCGCATCCGTCTCGAGCGCTTTGGCGTCGATCCGGTCCGTGATCCTCGCGCCTGTCCAGGTCGCCAGGCGCGTCAGCAGGATCGCCCCCGTTACGAGCAGGACGATCTCCAGGCCACTGCCGCGCGCCCACGAAGACACGCCAGTCAGGGAGGTCACACTAGCCTGCACGGAACCCCGCAGCACCAGGCCGGCCATCTGGCGATGCGATGCCCAGGCCGGCGGTTTCCCCCTGCTGGCACCCCGGGCACGCGGCCAGCGACAGCCGCATGGCCGGCGGCCAGTGCACGAACCGGTCGGTCCGGCAGTAGATGCACAGCGCAGAACGGACGGCAGCAGGTGGCGGCCCCGGGTGCCGCCCTCGGGCAGTCCCGGAAGCCTGGCTGATCGTGGGGTCTGTCACAGCTCTCGCCGCCTTCAATGCAGGGCTGCTAGCGGCGAGGGAGCACATGGTCCGGACTGATCCAGGCTCGCTAAGTCCTGCCAGGGTCGCACGAATTCGAGGCGGAAGGCAATCCGCTGGGGCGGCACCTGCCCGCGGCGGCCATCAAGTGGCGGAAGGCCCGCGATCGGCAGGCATCGTGCCTTGCCACCCGGCGTCATTCCATTGAGCGCTGCCTCACGGCGAAAAGCCCGTTATCGGCAAATCTATACGCGGAGGCCGGCGAAGGGTACAGTAATGTCGGCGCTCCGGACCCTGGCAGCTGCACCCGCGACAATCAGCGGATGCTCAGCAGGGCCCGGTCTTTTTGTGCACGGAAGCGATGCCGGCATGACGCCACAGGCCAGGGATGGTGAGAGTTCCGTGCTGCCATCAGATGACGCCCCAGACTCTATGGACTGGATGTCACAGGGGGCCTGCCAGCGCGAGGATCCCGAGCTCTTCTTCCCCATCGCAGCGAACGGCCCCGCGCTGGCACAGATCAGGGCAGCGAAAAGGATCTGCCTGTGCTGCCCGGTGAGCCCCGCATGCCTGGCCTTTGGCTTGAAGACTCCCCAGGATGGCATCTGGGGAGGAACCACCCGGGAAGAACGCAGCGCCCTGCGCAGACATCCGGCACGCATGGCCGCGCAGATGCTCCAGCTGGCCAGCGCTCAACGGGCATACCTCCGCTGAGGGCCGATCTCCGCCGCCAGCCACCACGCCACCACCACCAGCGGGTCCGCTTATCTCCGCGCACCTTCTGGATCAGGAATGCCTGCCGCGGTCAGCAGGTGCGGGCTGGCCGGGCGGGCATGGCGAAGGCTGGTGCCGGTGAGAGCGGGGGCGAGCCGCCATGTCAGGCAGGCCAGGGCGCCGAGGGGGATGGGGGGCAGGTACGTGACCGCCCTGTACAGCAGCACGGCCGCTGTGACCTGGACGCTGGCGGCCGGCCCGGCGCCGGTGGCCAGGATGCCTACCAATCCGAGTTCGGTAACCCCCAGTCCGCCGGGGGTGATGGGCAGCGCGGTGAGCAGCCGGATGAACGCGAAAGCCGCGAGGGACGTCTGCCAGGGCATCTGGGCCTGGGACAGGCCGGTGCCGCGCAGGCAGGCCAGCAGCACGAGCCACAAGGTCAGGTAGCTGGCCACCGTGGCGGCGGTGATCCGCCAGCCGCGTGCCGCGAGCAGGGTGCCGGCCCGGTCGCGGAAGCTGGACAGCGACCCGGCGGCATCGGCGGGCGGTGACCGGCGTGCCAGCCGGCAGGCGGCGGCCAGGAGGCGCTGCAGCGCGCGGCCCGCGCGGAGCGCGAAGGCCTGGCTGCGCAACAGGAGGCCCAGTCCGGTGACCATGGCGGTGAGCACGGCCAGGCCTGCGGCTGCGGCGGTGATCAGGATCGCATCGGGCCGGGTGGCCGTGGTCATGACCAGCAGCGCGAGGACGGGCATCCCGAGGAGGGTGAAGACGTTCCAGATCCCTGTCACGAGCGTGTAGAGGACGTAGTCGGCCGTGGACACACCCCAGCTGGAGAGCATCGCCCAGCTGACGCCCATGGCCAGGACACCGCCTGCGGGCAGCGTGTTGGCCACCGCGTTGGAGCCGAGGTTGACCGTAGCGGCCTGGCGGACCTTCAGCCGGGGCAGTACCGCGCGGATGGTGATCCAGTAGGAGATCATGCTCGCGGCGGCTGCGGTGGCGACGAGCAGGGTGTGCGGCCAGGTCATCGCCTGGACACTGGCCCACACGCTGCGGTAGGACGCGAAACGCGGGATGGCGAACCCGAAGGTGGCGGCGATGAGGGCCGCTGACGCTGCGGTGCGGAGCATCTTGCGGCCGCGTCCGGGCCGGCCTTTCGATGGCGGGGCTGGGCATGGCGGGCGCCTTCCTGCGTCAGCAGCAAGGCGGGGGCTGGGCCCAGCGGCTCGTTCACCGGTCCTTCACCAAGGACATTACGCGGCTAGATCCGCCTGCGTCCCGGGTGGGTGATTCCCGTCGGCTGCAGCACCAGCCCGTTCCGTGGCCGCGGGCTGCGGCGCCATGATCGTGGGCAACGGCGTACGCTCAGGACAGCACTTGCTCAGGCAGCCTGAACGAGTTCCCGATCGGGTCTGGACCATACGCCACGTCTCGAAACCGCCTCGCTGCATTCACATCTCCGCGAGGCGGGGCGGGTGGTCGCGGCCATGTTGACAGCACGTCATGACGGCACTGGGCCTTCTCCCGCCGTTAGTACCCGGGCGACCGAGGACCTGGAGCTGCCCAGACCCCTGCGGCTGCTCCTCACCGCAGGCTGGAATCTGACCGAATCCGTGGGGCTGCCCGTGGCCGCCTACCTGGTGGCGGCCTGGCTTGACGGCCGCGATGCGGGACTGGTCGCGGGGCTGGTGGCCATCTGGCTCACCGCGGCCATCCGCAAGACCGCGACCGGATCCGTGCCCAGCCTCCTGACGATTTCCGCGGTGGTGCTCACGATCCAGACCGCTGTGGTCCTTGCCACCGGTGACCTCTGGCTTTTCCTCTTGCAATTTCCGCTCGCAAACTTCTCGATGTGCGTCCTGTTCGCCCGGACGGCGACCGGCCCGAACCCGCTTGTCGCCAGGCTGGCGGCCGAGGTCGTCGCGCTGCGGCAACCGGCTACGCACCACCCGGGCCTGCAGCGTTTTTTCCAGCGGGCGACCTGGCTGTGGGCGGGCATCTTCCTGCTGCTCACGGCCAGCCTGGCCGTGCTGATGGTGACCGAGCCGACCGCCGTATTCCTGATGCTCTCCACCGTCGCCAGCGCAGCGCTCATCGTCGCCGGGGCCGCCGCGTCCACCGTGTGGTTCCTGTCAGTACTGCGCAAGCTCGGGCTGAGGCTCCGTTTCGCCCCCGCCTGAGGCGCGGGCCGAGGCTGGCCGGGCAGCGGACCGGTGCTCCTGCGGGCCGAGCAGTCGCTGGCGGAGGTAGCCGAGGGCATGTGCGCTCAGCCGGGAGACATGCATCTGGGAGATGCCGAGCTGCTGGCCGATTTGCGCCTGGGTCATGTCGTCGGCAAAGCGCATCCGCAGGATCTTCTGCTCGCGCGGGGGCAGCTCGCCCCGGCCTGCCGGGGCAGGGGGAGCCCGTACCGCCTCCCCTGCAGATATTGCGGGTGGGGAAATCGCTGCCATGCTCGCCTCGGTTCTCAGAAGAATCAGAAGAACCGCCGAAGTCCGGGGCAGTCAGGTGCGCCACCATGCACCAGCGGGCACGGTGACGCGAATCCGTACGGCACTAGTTTAAGGCCACAGTCCTGCTGGTGTAAGGCCAGGCATGTGCTGGCTTATTCCCATTTCCGGAACATCATCGCCGTGCTTGCCGGGCAACAGCAGTGACTGTGGCGGGAAACTCGTAATTGGCATGGAATGCCCTCTGCGCGGAAACCCGGGAAAGGCGAGATTAGGTGAGCCGCTCCGGACCCTTGGCCGGTCGTGCCCGATGGTGGGCCATGTTCACCACCGGGCACGATATGCCGCCTCGGCCTGCGGGCGCGGGAGGGGTCAACGCTGAGCAGGTTTCTCGGTGGCTGGGTCCAGCGATACGCGGCCGAGGCTGCTGGACGGAAGGTCCGCAGCGAAGAGCGCGCTCCACCCAGCCGGGTGAGTACTGACGTTCTCGCAGTGCTCCTGAAGCCGGTGCAGTGACTCGCTATCGCCAAGCCGGAATGCCGCTTTCAAGCGTGTGCTTTCCCGCACCTCGGGAAGATCCATCACCGCATCGACCAGCCTCGCGCGGTGGCCTGAGCTGATGTGCCCGGCCTCGGCGTGCAAAGACACCCGGGCGGTGCCCCCGGATGCTTCGGAGGTCGTGACCTCAGCAGTGGCGACCGTACGCTCATCATCGCCGACCTCGAGGTGCTGACAGAGGTCTTGCTCGGGCATGCGGCGCCTTCCATCTGCGGTTTCTTAGCGCGGACTCGGGCGCATGCGCGAGCGAGTTATCAGGCCGGGCACGATCCCGTCGCTGGAACCGCACGCCGCCGGGCGCGTCGCCCCAGCCGGCGCGGGCAGTCAGCATGCAGGGCCGTACATCGATCACCGACTGGTCATTCAGCGATTCTGGGTGCGGCCTGCGGGCGCCCGCAGCTTGTGCCGTTGGCTACAGCAAACGCCTGTTATCGACTGTTGTCAACATCGTCGGCCTACACTGTTGACGACAGGTAATTGCTGGTCTTCAACAGCGGGGAGGAAACCGGCCCGGGCGCGCGCATGACTATCGCGCGGGGCGCAGGGCGTGTGAGTGCTTGCCTGTACTACGACGTAGACCTACACTGAATTCCTTGTTGCGCCGTAGCTGCAGGTGAAAGTTTCCTGCCTGAGGAATCGGGGTGCTCTCGCGATGACGTCCTTGTCGGCCGCCGGCACCGCCCGCGTCACCGGCGCAGCCGGGGATGGCAAGATCACCCGGGACGTCGTGCTGGCCGCCGCGCTGGAGATCATTGACCGGGACGGGGCCGAGGGTCTGTCCATGCGGCGGCTTGCCCGCGCACTGAACCGGGACCCGATGATCCTTTACCGGCACGCGCCGAACAAGGCGGCCCTGCTGGATGGGGTGGCCGAGATCGTGCTGGCCCAGCTCAAGGTGGACCCGGCCGACCCTGACTGGGCCACGCAGCTGCGCGCGATTGCCCGGGACTACCGCCGTCTGGCGCTGGCTCACCCGCATGTGGTGCCGCTGCTCGTCACCCGTCCCCTGGCCACCCCGCTTGCGCTCCGCCCGCCAGGGACCCTGCGCCCGCTCGAAGACGTCCTCACGCTGCTGACCCGGGCTGGTTTCAGCGGCCCGGACGCCTTGCACATCTACCGGGCCCTGTTCGGCTTCCTGCACGGCCATGTCCTTAACGAACTGCAAGAGCTTGTCGAGAACCCGGAGGAGACCGACGACTTGCTGCGCCTCGGCCTGCACCGGCTGCCCATCGGCGATTTCCCGCTGCTGCGCAGCCTCGCCTCTGTGCTAGCCCGCTACGACGGCGCGGCCGAACTCGAACGGGGCCTCGACATCCTCCTGGCCGGCCTGGCCACCACGGTGCCTCCTCCCGGCGAGGAATCCCCGGGCCAGGGATGCGGCTAACTGGCCTGGCCCGCGGATGGGAACGCGGTGAGCAGATGAGCCGACCGTCAGTTACCTGACGGAGGGGGCCTTGATCGTTGCCCAGGCGCGGATGGCGTTGCGCTTGGCTCCGTCACGATGGCTCGCTGCCGATGTGTGGCGATCTCGCGTGAGCATGCCGGTTACCTGCTTCACGCCGCCTTTGAATGCTTCGCGCGGATGCCCGGCCCGCTTGGTGATGGTCAGGGCGGCTCCCATTCGCGGATGACCCCGCTGACTGAGGCGGGGCGGTGGCACCGATGGGCGGCCCAGCCGCCGGGTCGGGGTCGGTGGCGCCACCCGGCGCGGCGGCCGGGCGGTGCCTGAACAGGTGCGGCATATGCCGGCGGGTGTCCCCCGCACGAGGGCGGCCGCTGGCGGCCGTGCCGTTCCCCGGTGTGCCCGCAGCTGGCGCGCGAGCGGTGTCGCGCTCATCGATCAGGTCGTCGCGGGCCTGGCTGGCCGCCGCGGTCTCCCGGCGGGACTGCTTGAGCCCGCGCCGCGCGGCCTGGCCGCGCCGGGAGGTACGCCGTGCGCCGGCTAGCAACAGGATCAGCCCGAACAAGCCGGCCGCCCCGACCACGATGCCGTACAGGAAGAGAGTCCCGGTGGAGCCAGTTACGTGGTAGCCGAATACGGCGAACCCGTGGGTGAGCGCGTGCCCGCTGCCGCTATTAGCGAGAACCCCCGCAACGCCGGCGATGACTGCGGCGACCAGGATAACGAGCCCAATGATGACGATCATTTGATGCTCCGTAGAAAATGCATTGTAGACCTCCAGCATGGGCGCATTTCCTGACAGTGTCAACACTGTAGATCTACGTAGTCACCTCAGGGCGCTCTTACGCCCGGCACGGCGGCCCGCAATGGCAGCTGATAGCCAACCCGAGGGCTAGCGGCCCAGGGGAATCGTCAGGACCAGGACGACGGCGTCGTCGCCGGTCTTCCCGCCGCTGAAGGCCAGCGAGCTTTGCTGGATGGCACCGGCGATCTGTTCCGCGGTCATGTCGTGCAAGGTGGCGATGAAGCCGCGGAGGCGGTCGTCGCCGTACAGGCCGCCGCCGGCCGGGTCGCGGGCCTCGGTGATTCCGTCAGTGAACAGCACCAGGCTGTCGCCGGCCCGGAGCAGTACACGCGAGTCATGCAGCGCGGGATCGGCCAGCATCCCGAGCAGGGTTCCCGGCCGCCCGGCTTCCTGGACGCGCCCGCCGGCCCGTCGAACCAGGCCCAGCGGGTGACCCCCCGAGCTGATCCGCACCGAAGCCCCAGCCGCGGTCGGCCGGACGGTCGCATAGATCGCGGTCAGGAACCGCGGGTCATCGGTCAGCCAGTCCAGCAGTGCCTGATTCAGTGCCGCCAGGATCGGGCTCGGCCGGGTCTGCCTGTGTGCTTCCGCTCGCAGCGTGTACCGGGCCAGCGCGGTGCTCTTGGCCGCTGGAACCCCCTTGCCGCACACGTCGCCAACCACCATGCCCCAGCTCCCCCGCATCGAGGGGAAAACGTCGTAGAAGTCGCCAAGAACCTCAGCTCCTGTCCCGCCCGCTGCGTACCGGGCCGCGACTTGGAGGCCCGGGATCTGCGGCAGCCGCGGTGGCAGCAGGCTCTCCTGAAGCGTCTGGGCCAGCGCGGCACGTTCGGCCCCATGCCGCAATGCTGCCCGCAGGGCAACCTCACCCGCGGCGACCTGCGCCAGAGTCTCCAGAATCTCGGCGTCCCTGGCACTCCAATGGCGCGGCAGGCGGTCAGCCACGCAGAGCGCGCCGGCCACCCGTCCGTCCGGGCCGTGCACCGGGAAGCCAGCCCACGCGATAACGCCCGCCATCCCGGCCGGGCACTTGCCGCTCATCCGCAGGTCCAGCCGGGTGCCGCCCAGGACCAGTTTCTGCCCGGAGTCGATCACGCGCCGGCACAACGCCTGCTCGGCGGGGCTCTGCCAGTCAGCCGCATCCAGGCCGCCCGGGCTGTTCCCCGCGCAGGATGCGAACTCACCGGCGATCGTGACCGCCGCCAGCGGCGTACCCAGGACCATCACCGCCAGCCGTGTCACCCGGCCGAACGGATCTGCCGTGAACGCATCCGCCGGGCCAGCCCACGCAGGCGTGTCCAGCCCTGTCACTTCGTTCGCGTCCGGCGGGACGGGCCCGGGCGGCGCATCAGCTCTGGCCGGCGCTCGGACCGGGGTACTGCCTAGTACCTTCATGCCAACCGCTTTCGCCGATTTGGTCACAGTGCGTGCCTATATCAATACGAAGCGGGGTCTAGGCTCCCAGGCCTCATCCAACCACACAACGAAGTGGCCGGCGCCTGTTCAGAGATGCACTGCGGCTAGCCCAGCGGTGGTGACGGGAAATCCGCGGAGGTGCTGTCGACGAAGTTACGGGCAACATCGGTGAGGCGCTGGTTGGTGTTGCGGGCGTGGTCGCGGAGCAGCCGGAAGGCCCCGTCCATGTCGGTGGCGAGACGCTCGGCGAGCTTGCCCTTAGCCTGCTCGATGACGACCCGGCTGTTGAGAGCGGCCTGGAGTTGCTCGGCCACGGTCTCGCTGCGGCGCAGGCTGCGTTCCTGGAGCAGGCCGATGGTCGCCACGTCGGCCAGGGCCTGGGCGATGCGCAGGTCTGCTGGCTCGAAGGGGCCAGGGGTGGCACGGAAGAGGTTCAGCGCCCCGATGACCTGGTCACGGAGTCGCATCGGCAGGGCTTCGACCGTGCGGAACCCAGCCTCGGTGGCGGCGGCGGCGAACCGGGGCCACCGTGTCCCCGGCTCGGCCAGGTCAGCGGCCGTGACTGCGAGGCCGGTACGGAAGCAATCCAGGCACGGTCCCTGGTCATTCTGGATCTGGAACAGCTCGGCCATGCCGGCTGCATTGCTGGACGCGGCCGCAACCCGCAGCTCGCCGCGCGGATCGGCGAGCACGACACCGGCCGCGGACGCGGCCAGCAGGGCGACGCTGCGGTCGGTGAGCATGTGCAGGAAGTCGATGATGTCGAAGTCCGCGACCATGGTGTCGGCGAGGTCGACGAAAGTGTCGGAGAGCAGTTCGGAGTCCATCTGGGTTCACCTTCTCGTCGCGGCCCGAAAGGCGCCGCTGTCGCCGTGAGCTATGGGGGCCACCGGATGTGTCATGGCCCGGCACCGTGACCTGGATCGGGGTCCAGGCGCAAGCGCCGGGCGACGATGTCACCGGCCACGTCGGCGAGCCGCCTGTCCCGGGCATAAGCGTAGGCCCGCAGCCGGGCATAGGCTGCCGCGGCGCTGACGCCGAGCTGCACGGTGAGCATGCCGGTAGCCTGGTCGATCTCTACACGGTGCACCGCCAGATCGGGGGACTGCCCGCCAGGCGGCGTCGCGCGCCCATTCCCGTCAGCGGCCGGGTTACCGCCGTCATCGAGGCCGTCGAGCAGCAGCACGGTCGCGGTGTCCGCCAGCAGGAGGCAGTCACCGAGCTGCGCGCTGGTCAGGGCGCCGGATGAGCTGCGGTACAGGGCGATGACCCCCGTCCGGATCGCCCCGATCATCAGCGGGAACGCGAACACGGCCGCGGCCCCGGCGGTGCGGGCTTCCGGCGTGAATGCGGGCCACCGCCGGCCGGATTCCTCGTCACTCAGGTCGGCGGCCAGGACCGGCGCCGCGGCGGTCAGCACGTCGCGGCATGGCCCTTCGCCGAGCATCAGCTGGAGCTCCGCGAGCTGCTCGCTGACCCAGTCCGTCACGCACATGACGAAATCCGGACCCCGGCTGCTGGCAGCGGCCACCCACGCGCCAGTGGCCTGGGCTGAGGAGACGGCGACCGCGCACACATCGGCGACCGCCACCCGGCGGCCAGCCGCAGCGGCGCGTTCCGCGACCAGGCCCCACAGGACCGTCGGCCGGCTGTCACTCATCTGCTCACCTGGCTGACATTACGCCCCCGGGGCAGGAGGCTACCGCCGCGATGGCACGAGACGTTCGAGAAGCAGGCGCACGTCGACGGTGGCGATCCGCACGGAGGAATCGCTGCAGCCGTAGGGCAGCACGACTGTTTCGCGGTGAATCATGGAGCCACAGGAGTACACGACATTCGGGACATAACCGACGCGCTCCGACTCGTCAGCGACCAGGAGCGGCTCGGGGAGAGCCGCGATCAGATGCTCGGGCTCCTCTAGGTCGAGCAGGACAACACCGATGGCGTACTCGCGCATGGGCCCTACGCCGTGGGTGAAGACCAGCCATCCCTCCGGGGTCTCGATTGGCGAGCCGCAGTTACCGAGCTGGATCAGCTCCCACGGACGAGCCGGCGCCTGCACCGTGATGGCCTCGGACCAGCAATGACTGTCGTCTGAGTATCCGATCGCGTTGCTTTCCCTGTCCCAGCGAGAGAGCGCGGCGTAGCGGTCACCAATCCGCCGGGGAAACAGCGCCATGCCTTTATTGCTGGCCGAGGGACCTGAGAGCTGGGAGATGGTGAACGTCCGGAAATCCCTGGTTTCCAGCAGGTGCGGCTCGACTCGCGAGCCATCGAACGCCGTATATGTCGCGTAATAAACTGGGCCATCTGCACCGGTGAAGCGCACGAATCTCGCATCCTCCATACCGTGGCTCTCGGCCGGGCCGGCCGGCCAGAGAACCCGCTCGGACAGAGCGTGGCGCTCGTCGAACTCGACCGCATAGTTAGACGCGGCCATCCAGCGCACCGCGTCGCCCAGCGCGGTGGAGTCTCCGCGCGTCACATGCTCGCTGGACAGCTCCGCGAGCGCGGCATCCAGCTCGGCCGCGGTGAAACGGGAGGGCAGCCTGCTCCACAGGTAGCGCGCGTCCTCGTCCTCATGGCCGAGCTCGGCGAACTTCTCCTGGAACAGGCGGCGGTCGTACAGGACTGGCCGCTGGCAGCCGGTGTCGAGGAAGCGGCCAGGCAGGTCGAAGCAGACCTCGCCGTCGCTGCCGATCGTGCCGCTCCGGAATTCGATGCTCGACCGGTGGCCTTCTCCCACCGCCCGCAGGCTCATGGCGAACCGGACCTCACCGGGGGCGCAGCCCGCCTGGTCCGGGTGCGCCACGATCGACGGGTTGAACAGGGCCGCGGCCTCGAGCGCATACTCCTGGGTGAAGAACGCCCCGATCAGCTGCCGCCGGGCGTCCCCGATCGTGGTCTGCGCGCCGAGCCGATGGGCAATGAGCCCGAAGTTGTGCTCCAGGAGCCCCTGCAGGTCGCGATATCTATCGGAGAAGCGGGCCAGCGTCCGGGCCAGCGTCCGGTCCACGTCCCGCTCGCTCATGCCCAGGACCCGGTCGATCACTGCCATAGCGCGCGACTCGCCCCGGATCAGGGTCTCCTGGCCAGGCACGAACAACTGGCAGAGAGTGCGGGAGGCGTCCGGTTTCAGCCGCTGCTGCGTTCTGGCCAGCAGCCGGCCCGGGGATTGGGGGGCCATCATCGGGCGGCTGCCGCCAGGTGGCGGCCTTGCTGCATAACGGAGATCATCGCCAGTGTCGACTCGGCCCCCTGATTACGGCTACGGCTGGTGGGCCCGAGACCGTCGCTTCCCCCGCCCGTCTGCTCGTCGAGAAGCGGAACCCGGGCATCGTTGTCACCGAGGAACCACGCCACGCTCATCTCGGCGCCCGCCAGCCAGCTGCTGTCGCCGGTAACCGCCGCCGCGCGCATGCAGGCATCCGCCAGCGCGGCCACCTCGATTGGCTGCTGATCGAAAGCGGGGCGGACCTCACCGGCACCCCAGCCCCCGGCCGGTACCACCGACAGATGGCCGTCCCGGGTCTCGCTGGCCAGCAGCCAGCCGAGCATCCGCAGGCCGTTGCGCAGGACCCGGTCGTGACCAAGGTTCCAGCCGGCCACGATGACGGCCTCCGCGATCGCCGCGTTGGCGTAGCTCAGCCTGGGCTGTGGCCACGGCCACGCCGCGTCCGCAGGCGGTTCACCGATGACGGTGCTGGCCATGTCCAGGAGCGCCAGCGAGCCAGGGTGGCCGGGCCATTTGTCAAGTACCTCGGCCGCGCCGAGCGCCGCGAACGCCATGGCGTGCGGCCACGGGGAGGAGGCTTGCGCGCTCACGCCGAACCGGGTGAAGGATTCCTCGCGGATCTGCGTGGTGGGACCGCGTGCGGCCGCGGTGCCCAGGGCCCACAGGGAACGGCCCCAGCAATCCTGCGTTCCGGGCTCATCGTGCCACCGGCGGTCGTAGCCGAGACGGTTATGGAACCTTCCGTCGGCCGCCTGCGCCTGCCCCAGGAAGTGCAGGTAGCGGCGCCCGAGAGCGATGAGTTCCTGGGATGGCGACGGTTCGCGGCACACCACGACCAAGCCCCGGGATACGTCGTCGACGCAGTACCCGTGTTCATGGCGGGGCACGATCCCCTCAGCGTGCTCAAGCAGCCCGATGCGATCGGTAAGCCGCTGCAGGTGCCGGAACGGCGGGGTCGGATAGCTCATGCCGCGGCTCCTGCCGGGGTCATGGTAAGCGCTGCGGCGAGGTCCCGGTAGGCACGCGCCACCGCGGGCCACAGCAACTGCGGCGCGAGGTCCGCCGAATGGCTGCTCATCCGGGCCGAGAGGCCGGGCTCAGTGAACACTCGCCGTAGCGCATTCGCGATGCCGGCCGGGTCCTGCCGCTCGACCAGGAGCCCCGCGCCGCCGCCGAGAAGCTCGACTGCATGCGGGAAGCAGGTGGAGACCACCGGCTTGCCCGCAGTGACCGCCTCAATCAAGACCCCAGAGGTGACCTGTTCCGCTGAGTCGTACGGCAGCAGGACGACGTCCGCGGTGCTGATCAGATGGCTCAGGGCATCCGCGGGGAGGAACCGGGCATCGAAGTGCACGCGGTCCGCGACGCCGCGGGCCCGGGCTCGCGCTTCAAGTGACCGCCGGTAGGCCTCGCCATCGCGGGCCAGCACGCGCGGATGAGTCTGGCCGGATACCTGGTAGTCGGCTCGCAGCCCGCGATCACGAAGCAGGCCTATCGCATCGATTGCGTGCTCGATCCCCTTGCCTGGGCCCAGCAGCCCCCAGGTCAGTATCCTGGGCCGTCCGGGGCCGCCGGCCGATGAGGGTGCGACCCGATTGTCGGCGGCACCGTGCGGTATCACGAACGTCTTCGCCGGGCTCGCGCCGTAGATGTCCAGCACCCGCGATTGCGCCGTCTGCGTCATCGTGATGACCGCGCTGGCGGCGGCAAGAACCTCGTCGAGGATCTTGCGCTGCCGCGGCGTGGGGCGGGCCAGCACCGTGTGCAGCACGACGATGCTGGGCACGCGCAGAGCCTGCAGCAATGGAACGACATCCTGGCCGTCGGGTCCGCCGTAGATGCCATACTCGTGCTGCACGATCACCATGTCGAAGCCGTTAAGTATGGCGGCCGCGGCAGCCGAGCTCGCCGCGGAGCCGTTCACGAGGTCCGCCGTCACCTCATCGCTGACAGACGGCAACGGCTCGTCGAGGACGCGCACCACGGCTACGTGATCGCCTGGCCCGGGCAGATGGGCGAGCAGGGCCGCGCTGAATGTCGCCAGGCCGCACTGCGTCGGGGGATACGTGCTGAGCAGGGCGTAAGTCATCGGCATTGAAACGGCTCCTTTGTCGTCGCCGGCGCTGACGCAACCTATGGCGCCAGCAGATCTCGAGTCGTGCGGGAGCCAGGGCCAGCGATCGTGTGACGGCGTGCTTAAGGCGAAACGACGGGACTAGGGCAACAGTGTGCACGGCCTTGAGCAGCGGAATCTGATGTTTCGCCTGGGCCGGACAGAGGCTGGCTCGAATGGCCTCGCGTGCCCGCCGGCATCCCGGGCAGTGGCTGAGCGTCCTCCGCGGCCTCGCGTAGGGAACGCAACCCAAGAGTAGCCGAGAACGGTTCCGGGGGTGACCGGACTGCCCTGCCTGGTCCGCTGCGCGGGGCGTAGCTCCACCACAGCTGGCCGGGAGTCAGCGGGGCCAGGTGCGTGTGACAGGTCCAGCCGCCGGCCGTATGCGGCGCAGCCAAGGGACGAATTCCGTCACTATGAGGGCGGTGCCGCCGCCCAGGTAACCGTGACGGTCCAGGACGATGACGTGCTCCCGCTGGATTCCGGGCCGATGAGCTCGATGCCTTCCTTCTCGGACTGCCCCTGCGTTGCCGTGCAACCGCGCGGGCTGAACTCCTGGTCACACGTCAGGCTGCCGGTCAGCCCCGTGGAGTTGTTCATGTCGGTGCTGAAGTTCTTCAGCATGTACTGATTCACCCCCGGCGCGCCACCAGGGCCGGTGCAGGCCGCAGACGGGTTACACAGGGCCCAGTCAGGACCGCCTCCGGAAGGGGTAGCGTCCGCGCCGACCACGAACACCCGTCCCGGGGGACCCTGGTACGTGATCTTGATGGGAAAGCTTCCGCTGGCGCCGGGCGCTCCCTCCCAGCAGTGGCCGTTCGGGTAGCCAAGCGCACTCGACGTCGATGCGGTGTCAGCGTCCGCGCTCCCGCCGGTGCAGTTACCGAAGCTCGCGGTGCCCGGGGAGACGGTGACCGAGCGTATCGTCGGGACGGCCTTCAGCGAGAGGGAGATGCTTCCGCCGTTGGTGGCGGCGGGCGCCGGCTTGTTGGCCCACACGAGCACGGCGAGCAGCAGGGCCAGGGCGAGCAATATAAGCCCCCAGGTCCTCCTGCGCCGCACCGTCACCTCATAGTCAGCCATGCGAGTCCCCCTGCTGATCGATGGCGTCCCGGTGGCTGCTACCCCATTCGACGCGGATCCGAAGGCCGGACCTGCGGACGCCGAGGGCCGTGATGGTCAGCAGGAGCAGCAGCCCGGCGATGGCCCACCACATCCAGCCCGGGAATGAGGAAGCCCCCTGCGCTGGCGCGGAACTGACCCTGAACTCGAGTTTGGTCGCGGCGGCGACACCAAGATTGCCTGTCCCCGGGTGGCCTGCCCCGGAGCTGCTCACCACGATGTCGCTCAGGTACGTGCCCGGCCTGGCCCGGCCGGGCACGACAAGTTCCAGGGAAACGCGGGCCGCTTTGCCCGGCGCGATCTGCACGGCCGGCCCGGCGAACTGGATCCAGGACGGCGGAACAGCCCAGCCTGGGCCCCGGCTGAGCCGCTCGACACGCATGCTGACCGTTTCTGCTTCAGTCCCGGTGTTAACGACGTCAAGCGGAAGCGCATACCTCTCCCCACGGTGCGCCATGCTCCCGAGGCGCACCGGGCTGGCCTGCACGCCAACCCCGACACTCGCGTCCGACGTCTGCGCGAAACCAGCTAGCGTCACCAGGGCGGCGAGGACCGCAAGCGCTACCGCCATCAATCGCCGCAGGTGCATCACCGGGCCCCCCATACTGCACTTATTGACATCATCACCGGGCGGCTGGGACGCGTCAACCGATCCGTTCCGTAACCGGTGCAAGACGTTGCGGAACGCCAATCAGATCGGCCTGCAGAACGCACGGGGGAAATATCCTGCGCAGGCAGCGCGCGGACCGCGGCGTAGTCGGTGCCAATCCTCCAGCGGCGGGCATCGTTATGATTCCGTCAGCATCCGATACTTGCCTTTTTTCATCGCTGCAGGTTGTTTGGCGGGGCGGATTCCGCGCAGGCGATCAGGGCCCCGCCTGGACCGGTTCCGGAGACGTTCGCCGGGTTCAGCGGGACGTTGGTCCCTTGGGAATGTGGGGCCGGCCTATGGAAGCCTGGCTGACGTGGGGGGCTGTGCACTAGCTGCCCGGCCATCGTCTGGGTTGGGAGAGTGAGATGTCTGAGCAGGCTGCGGAGACTAAGCCGGCCACTGCTGATTTCAGTGACCGGAGTGACTTCGTCAACGCTGACCGCGGTTTCGTCGGCACGCTGGAGCCGATGGTCGTCAAGGCTGCGGACGGCCGCGTCGTGTGGGACATGGACTCGTGGGGCTTCCTGGACGGCGACTGCCCGGACACGGTGAACCCGAGCCTGTGGCGGCAGGCTCAGCTGACAGCCAAGCACGGCCTTTACGAGGTAACCGACGGCATCTACCAGGTCCGCGGGTTCGAGATGTCCAACATGACCCTGGTCGAAAGCGACCACGGCGTCATCGTGATCGACCCGCTGATCTCCCAGGAGGTCGCCGCCGCGGCGCTCGCCCTGTACCGCCAGCACCGCGGCGACCGCGCCGTGACGGCCGTCATCTACACCCACGCCCACCTGGACCACTTCGGCGGAGTCCTCGGCGTGGTCGATGAAGACACCAGCGTCCCGATCCTCGCGCCGGAGCATTTCCTGGAGCACGCGGTGTCGGAGAACGTCTACGCCGGGACGGCGATGCTGCGCCGCAGCTACTACTACGCCGCCATCGGCCTTCCCAAGAGCGCGACCGGCACCCTGGGGATCGGGCTGGGCGCTGGCGGGTCGACCGGCACCCCGGGCCTGATCGCGCCGACCCACTACATCACCCGCACCGGGCAGCAGGAGGTCCTGGACGGGGTCCGCATTGTTTTCCAGCTCACGCCCGGCACCGAATGCCCGGCCGAGATGAACTTCTGCTTCCCGGACAAGCGGGCGCTGTGCATGGCCGAGAACGCCACCCACAACCTGCACAACCTGCTGACCCTGCGCGGCGCGCAGGTCCGCGACCCGCGGATCTGGTCCCGCTACCTGGCCGAGGCGATCGACCTGTTCGCCCGCGACGCCGACGTGGCATTCGCCTCCCACCACTGGCCCACCTGGGGTACCGACCAGATCGTCGCCTACCTGACCGCGCAGCGGGACCTGTACGCCTACCTGCACGACCAGACGCTGCGGCTGATCAACCAGGGCTACATCCACAGCGAGATCGCCGAAATGATCGAGCTGCCGCCCGGGCTGGACCGGGAGTGGCACACACATGGCTACTACGGGTCGGCCAATCACAACGTCAAGGCCATCTACCAGCGTTACATCGGCTGGTTCGACGCCAACCCCGCCCACCTGTGGCAGCATCCGCCGGAGGCGGCCGGGACACGGTACGTGGAAGCCTTCGGCGGCATTGATGCGACCCTGGCCAGGGCGAGGGAATTCTCCGGGCAGGGGATCTGCGGTTCGCCGCCGAACTGGCCAGCCACGCCGTGTTCGCCGACCCAGGCCACCAGGCCGCGAGGGAACTGCTGGCCACGATCCTGGAACGGCTGGGCTACGGGGCGGAGAACGCGACCTGGCGCAACAGCTACCTCACCGGCGCACGCGAGCTGCGGACGAACAAGATCGAGCACACCGAGCTCAGCAGCGCCGGCCTGGCCCCGGCCCTGACCATCACCCAGCTGTTCGACTCCATCGCCATCCGGGTCGACGGCCCGAAAGCCTGGAACGAGCGGCTGTCGATCGGCTGGCACTTCACCGACGCCCACGAGAACTACCGGATGGAACTCAGCAACGGCGCCCTCATCCACTACCCCACCACCAGCAACCAGGCAGCAGACCTGACCATAACCCTGACCAAAGCCCAGCTGCTGCAGCTCCTGGCCACCGCGAAGCCCGGCGGAATCGACACCTCGGGCGACCCCGCCGTCCTGGGGCGGCTGTTGTCGCTCATCGACAACCCTGACCCCGACTTCGCCATCGTCACCCCCTGACCACCGCAAGGTCAGCCGCGGCGGACAGCTGATCTTCCTGCCCGGCTTGTCCGGGGCCAGCTCGCCGCGTCCCCGGCCAAAGCACCTGCGGCGCGTGCCCCACCCGCCCAGCGCTTGTCAACCACACGGGCGCGCAGGTAGACACATAGCAATGACTCCAGGCAGGGGCGAGATCGTAGTGATCATCGCAGGGCTGGCCCTCGTTCTGACCAGGACAGCGCCCCGGCCGCGGAGCGGTGCCGCGGGCCGGCGGGCGCCCTGCCTGACGCTAGCGGCGCCAGGCCGATGCGGTGAGTGACCAGGCAGCGGCCCCGGCTGAGCCGTCCCTCGCCGCCAGGATCGATAGCCAGAAGGCGCACCCGCTGACGTGGCAGGCGGTGGCCAAGCGCGCCGCGGTGGTCGCCGTCGCCGGCATCTCCCTCTACCTGGTGTTCCCGGCAATCACCGAGGTGCTCGCATCCTGGCCGCGCCTGTTAACCCTCGATCCGCGGTGGTTCGCCCTGGCCATCGGGGCCGAGGTGGGCCACTTCTTCTGCACGTTCGCGCTGCAACGCCTGGCGCTGCGGACCAGGGCCTGGTTCCCGGTCATCACGTCCCAGCTGGCCGGCAACGCGATCACCCTGATCATGCCGGGAGGCGCGGCGGTGGGCGCCGCGGTGCAGTTCCGGATGCTGTCGACCAGCGGGAAAGACACGAGCTCGACCGTCGGCGGGCTGACCGCCTTCTCCCTCCTCGGCGTGGGCGGGCTGCTGGCCCTCCCGGTCTTCGCCCTCCCGGTCATCCTGGTGGGAGCGCCCACCAACCGGGGGCTGGTCAACGCCGCCATCCTCGGGGCGGTGGGGTTCGTGGCCTTCGCCGCGTTCGGGGCGGTCGTGCTGGCCTACGACGCACCGCTGCGCTGGTGCGGCCGGGTGGCCCAGCGGGCCAGGAACTGGGTCCTGCGCAAGCGGCCCCCGCTCACCGGGCTGGATGAAACCCTGCTCGCCCAGCGCAACGAGATCCGGGCGGCCCTGGGCGAGAAGTGGTGGCAGGCGCTCCTGCTTTCCGCTGGCCGCCTGGCGCTCGACTACCTGTGCCTGCTGGCCGCCTTGCGGGCCACGGGGGCGCGGCCGCGCCCGTCGCTGATCCTCGTGGCCTACGCGGTGGCCGGCGTCGTCGGGATGATCCCGGCCACTCCCGGCGGCCTCGGGCTGGTCGAAGCGAGCCTGACCGGGCTCCTGGTGCTGGCCGAGGTCAACTCCAGCCAGGCGGTACTGGCCACGCTCACCTACCGGCTCGCTTCGTACTGGGCGCCGCTGTGTGCCGGGCCGATCGCCTACGGCCTGTTCCGGTTCCGATATCGGAGCCACCCGTCCCCCCCGCAGACCGCCGCGGATCCCGCCGCGGGACGGGCGGAGCCGCAGGCCTGACCTGACGCTGGCCCGCCTGAGCCCCCGATTTCAGCAAACGCACCGATCCGGGCGGCCCGCATCATGACCCGCGTCCTGAGTTCCGCGGCCCCGGGACGCCATGGCCGCGGCCTGACCACCCGCGATCCGGGCCGTGAGTGACGCACGTCACCTTGACCCTCCAATCTCTTCCGGCGTTCCGCCCGTACTCGGTTCCGTCAAGCAAGTGATGAAGGGGCGGCGCGGCGCCGGAGCGTCCACCGCCCGGAACAGGAGATGATCAAGATGAGCATGTCCCTGCTGGGACGGCTGCCGATGGCGGCCAAGCTGGGTGTTCCGGTGGCCGCCGGACTGCTGGCCGCGGCGTGCGGCAGCGCCGCCGGGTCAACGACCGCCGGGGCACCGGCGAGCGGGCCCGCCACGGCGACGGCGACGGTGATCGAGTCTCACACTGGTTCGGCGGGAGCGTTCCTGGCCAATGGGTCCGGACGCGCCGTGTACCTGTGGTCGGCGGACAGCATGAACAAGTCCAACTGCTCGGGGGCATGCGCCGGGGTGTGGCCTGCGGTGACGACCACGGGCAAGGTGACCGCAGCCGACGGCGCGAAGACCGCTGACCTGGGCACGATCACCCGGTCGGACGGGACCAGGCAGGTGACCTACGACGGTCACCCGCTGTACTACTTCGCCGGCGACACGGGCCCGGCCCAGACCACCGGCCAGGGTAACGATGACTTCGGCGCGAAGTGGTGGCTGGTCAACCCGGCCGGGACGAAGATCACCGTGGCCGACGCGGCAGCCGGCGCGGGCAGCTCCGCCTCGACGGTGCCGGCCTCATCCGGTGGCTCCAGCGCCGGCGGCTCCAGCACTGGCAGCGCCGGTGGCGGCTGGGGCTGACCCTTCCCGTGACCACGTTCCTGACCCGCATCGCGGACGCTGATGCTGGCCGGCCGTCCCGCTCCCCGGGCGGCCGGCCAGCGGATGGGCCTTCACCGGCCTCGCCGTGACGGCTTTCGGCGGCCCGCTGGCCCTGGCCGCGCTGTATGCGCCGGCCGGGGTGGCTGGCGCCAGCGCCGGGGCCGGGCTGGCCATGGCCGGCGCGGTGGCCCTCTTCGCCGCCCCGCTGGTCATCTGGCTTCGCTACGCGCGGCGGGTCAACGGGGCGGGTGGGCTGTACTCCTTCGTCGAGGCGGCGGCCGGGCGGCAGGTCGCCCTGGTCCAGGCCGGGCTGTGGATCGCCAGCTACCTGCTGTACCTGCTGTACACCACGGCGCAGATCGTCTACGACACGCTGCCCGCCGTCCTGCCCGCCGAACGGCGCTACCAGCCCGTGCTGGAGATCGCCATCCCGGTGGCCCTGGCCGGGGTGATGATCGCCGGGCGGCGCGCCGCGCTGCTGGTCACCGGCGCACTGGCGGCCGGCCAGATCGTCCTCGCCGTCGTCCTGGACACGGTGACCCTGGCCCACCTGCCCGTCCCGGTGGGGAGCTTCGCGGCCTCCGCGCCCGCCGGGGCGCTGGCCAGCGCGGCCGGCCAGACGTCGCTGCTGTACATCTGCGGCAGCCTGCCGCTGTTCCTCAGCGGTGAGCTGGCCCGCCCGGCCCGGACGATCCGCCGCGGCCTGACCACCGCCTGGCTGGTGACGGCCGTGGTCGTCACGGCCGCTGTCGCCCCGCTGGCCGCGGCGCCGGCGTTCACCCGGGCCCCCATCCCGGGGATGGCGGTCGCGGAGCGCTTCGCCGGGCACGGGCTCGCCGTCGCGGTCGGGCTCGGGGTGGCCATCAGCGTCGCCGGGGTCATGCTCGCGGAGTACTTCGCCCTGAGCCGGCTCATCAGCACCGTGACCTCCTGGCGCCTGCGCCCGGTCATCATCGCCCTCGGCGCCGCCCTGGTCCTGTCCGCGCCGGTCACTCTCATCAACCCGGACCGGATCTACAGCTTCCTGATCAAGCCGTCGCTGGTCGCGCTGTGGCTCAGCCAGCTGATCGTCTTCGCGGTCTACCCCCGGTTCGCCGGGCGGCACCACGACCGCCGCCTGCCCGCCTGGGCGCTCACGGTGATCTCCACCGCGTTCGCCCTCTACGGCCTCTGGGTCACCATCCAGCATTCCGCAACCTGACCCGGCACCAGAACAGCCGGCCATGGCGCCTGCCAGCCGGAACCGCTAAGGAGAAAGACCGATGAACTCCAGTCACGCCAACACCATGCTCCGCGATCACGACTCCGCCCGCCAGGACACCGTCCCGGGCCGGGCTGCCCGGCTGCTGGTCCGGGGGCCAGCCGCGATGAAGTCACCCGCCGCGCGCTGGACGGTCAACGTCCTGGCCATCGCCGGGGCCGCCCTGATCGTCTGGTCCAGCGTGATCCACCTTCAGCTGTGGTCTGACGGCTTCCGGAGCATCTCCGTGATCGGGCCGCTGTTCCTGCTCCAGGGCGTGGGGGGCATCGCGCTGGCCGTGCTGCTCGCCGTCTTCCGCCGCCTGATCCTGATGGCTGCCGGTGCGGTCACGATGGCTGCCACGGCCGCCGGGCTGCTGCTCAGTGCCGGTATCGGCCTGTTCGGCTACCAGGAAAGCCTGGCCGTCCCCTACGCCGGGAGCTCACTGGTGGTGGAGTTCGCCGGCGCGGCCGTGCTCGCCGCCGCGTCCGTCATCGTGCTGGCCGCCCGCCGGGGATCCCGGCCGGCGCAGCGCTAGCGCCCCGCGGCAGGCCTGTCCAGGCCAGCGCGACCTCTTTTCCGCCGGCCTGGACGGCCTATCCCAAGATGGCTCGTGCCGAGCATGAGACTCGGCACCTCGGCGAGCGAGGCCACCTGCTCGTGACCGGTCTGGACCGTGGCTGGCGCGGCCACGAGCACCGGGCGGATGCCGATGCGTTGCGGCCCCAGAATGTCGGTCCGCAAGCTGTCGCCGATGAAGACAGCGTCGTGCGCGCTGAATCGCGCCCGCTCGAGCGTGTCGTGGTAGATGCGCGGATGCGGCTTCCGATAGCCAGCCTGGGCCGATGTGACGAAAACGTCGATGCTGGCAGCCAGGCCCGCGGCGGCCATATCCGCGGCCAGATCCCACCCCCAGTTGGAGCACACGGCAATGGTGAATCCCGCGCGCCTGAGCTCGGTCAGGCAGTCTGCCGCTCCCGGCAAGGCCACCATGGCCGCCTGATGCCACTGCTCCAGGGCCGGCACGACGTGTGAGGCGAGGCTGGCATGAAGGTCGCCGCCGGCCTGGGCGACGGCGGCCAGGGTCTCGCCCGCCCAGTCGCAATAGGCCGGCCGGGAGCCAGACCATCCGGAATGGTCGAGTCCCTCGCTGGCCACCTGCAGTTCCAGCAGCATCGCTCGCGAGCAGTTCAGCCCGACTTGGGCCAGCCCGGCGAGGAAGGTCCGCTTGCTGCCACGGCGTGAGGTAACGAGGGTATTGAAAGCGTCAAAAATTACCAGGCCCCTGCTCGGCATCTGCTGGCCCTCCTCCGCAGATCGAGCCTGATTGTAAGCAGGCCAAAGCGGAAGAAGATAAATGCGCTAAAAATATGAATCAGGCCTGGAAAGTCGGGAATCAGGCCAGGCGGACCGAGCTGACCTTGTCGTAGATGCAGGCACGCCTGCCGCCGGCCGGCATGGCCGGGCAGCTGTCGCACGCGGGCGGCATCGACTCTCCGAGCTGGTCCTCACCGGAACCCGGGCGAGTCAGGAGCAACTGGTCGTCGTGCATCGCCAGCGACGCCATGCCGACCCGGTTAACCAGCAGGCCGCAGCGATAAGCCCGGCCGTCGGGAAGTATCTGCAGATTGGAGAAAACAGGCAGGGCGCATTCCGCGAGTGGCTCACCCTCGGCCAGGAAGCCGCGCTCGATCTCGACGAAGAGGTCGGGTCGTGTCTCGGCCCGTTTGCTGATCGCGGTGACCAGGTCCAGCCACTCCACGGCATCAGGAATCTGCTCGGCGGTCAGCTGCCTACCCAGGCCGATGCTCGACGGCCAGTGCACATTGAGCCGGCGGCAGCCCGCCCCGTCCGCGAAGCGGATCATCGCATCGAGGCCGCCCAGCACCGATCGCACGCCCGTGACATTGATGTCGAAGGGGACACCCTGCTGGCCCAGCATGCGGATCGTGTCCGTGGCATCGCGCCACGCTCCGCGGCCTCGCAACTCGTCCTGCACCGTCTCGTCCAGCGTGTCCAGGCTCACCGCGACCCGGCTCAGGTTGCCCGGGCCTATCAGGCCGTCTTCCATCAGCCGCCGGAACCGGCGCGCGCCGTTGGTGACCACACGGACGTCCAGGCCCCGGCCACAGGCCGTCGCCACCATCTCTGCGAACGACGGATGGAGGGAGGGCTCACCACCCAGCAGGGTGACCTCTCCCACGCCGTACCGGAGGCACCACGTCACGACGCCCGAGAAAGCATCGAGGCTCATCCGCGCGCCCGAGGTGAAAAACCCGGTCGGGAGGAAACAATACGTACAGCGGCGATTGCACTGGGATGTGACGTATAGGTCCACTGATGTGAGGCCGTGTCCCGGCGGGGGTCCGACCACATCATGAAACGTCGTGCCCAACAGGCGCTGCGCCACTCTAGCTACCGCCTTGCTGTGACTACCGATGAACAGGTAAGACGGAGCGACCGGAAGAGCGAGGCGAGGCCGCCCGGGACGGCATGGGAGCTTACTCTCGTCACCCCTCAGGGCACACCATTCCCCGGGCGTTTCTCTGGTAGCAGTTGGGCTTTAACTGCCGGGACGCTCAGGGCGCAGATCAGGCTCCGGTCCGACGTTGAGCCACTCAACCACCGCCTTGGCTATAGCGCCTACCGTTGCGGCCGGCAACTCACTGGCCGGTGCTCGCAGCAGCGCGGTCACATCCCGGAGGACGGGATCAAGCCCCTCCTCGAAGCCGGGGTTCAGCGCCGCAGGCAGCCGCACGGCCGTCCGCAGCATCCACTCGAGCAGATCAGCCCGGTCCGATGATGTCCGATTGGACACATAGGTGGTCAGCGTGGACCGGTCGGTGCCCACGGCTATGGCCCGCTCCTGCCACGGCGCCCGGTAGCTGGGCATGGGCATAGGGCGCAGATAGATATGGCGAACCCGGGCCGACAGGTCGTCGGAGCAGCCCCGGTGCCAGGCCTCCCAGAGGGCCCGCTCATCGCCCCCGCCCAGGGTCATCACCGAGTCGCGCATGCCGCCTGGCGACTGACCGAGGATCCAGGTGATCTGCTTCTCGAAGACGAGCCAGTTACGCAGCGGGGTGAGCAGCCTCTCGGCACCGAGCGACCGGGCGTTCCGCAACAGGGCCTGGACGCTTTCCTCGGGGTTCGTGGTGTATTGCTGCGGTGAGATGGCCTTGCTGGCGACCAGGAAATCCAGCACACCGATCCGGGGATTCAGGTAGTCATTGATGGCGGCCCAGCCCCGTTCGGCCAGGTAAGTCTCGGTCAGCACCTCCGTGTACAGCTTGGTTGAAAGTTTGGCGTCATCGCCGGAGGCAAAGGCGACCCATGTCCTGATCTGGGACTCAAGTTCGCCGCACAGGTCGTGATTCCTGCGGTCGGTCATATCAAAATCATCGAGCAGCAGGTGGACGGGGAGACCAGCCCGCGTGGCGGCGGCCACTGCGAGCGAGAAGACGCCGTGGACGAGATTCGGTTCCCGTACCTTGTGGACCCAGAAAACTCCGGCCGGGGGACGGCCGTTCGCCTGCGGCCGCGGGACCTCGAATCCGGCTAGGCGGAGCAGTTCGGTCACCCGGTCGTAACTGATGTCCTGCTGTCTCGGCCAGCCCCACGCATCGAAGGCCGCGTCCTCCATGTACGCGGCGCGCAGCAGCCTCCGGAGCGCCTTGTCGAGGTGCTCAGTCTGCAGCCGGGTGGGCCCGGCATGGTCGTCCCGGCCGTTTTCCCATGAACGGTAGCTGGCATAACTGACCCCGATCGCGGTAGCCATGTCCCGCTGGCTGAGACCGCACCGCTCGCGCCACCGCTTAGTCTGTCCCTGGGCCCGCAGGCGCTGCTCCTGCGATAGATGCGCCGGCCGTTCGACCGGACGCCCGCGGGATGCCATGCCGCTACGGTATCTGAGCAGTGTCCCGTCCGTTAATTACGTGGTTTCCTGGCACGGTTACATTGCGTCCCTGGTGCGCTGTCCTGGTTACATGAGAAAGTTCGGGACGGCCTCTCACGAGGACGGCCGGCTCGCCCGGGCAACAGGGCGGCTGGCCCGCGTGATCAGGGCTTTCAGCGACCAGTTGTTCCAAGCCGACGACGTACGCGCCCGTCAGTACGGCTGGCAGATCACAACCCGGCGTGCCGGGTTGACCAGGACGTACCGCGATCCGCGGTTCGACCGCCTGCAGAGCTGCCCGGCCTGCCGCGGCACCGGCACGAGCCCCGATGACCGGGCCTGCGACCGCTGCGCGGGGACGGGCCGGATCACGGTGTCCGCTGAGTTCCGGCCGGAAGCGAGGCGCGCGGGATGACGCCATCGCCCCGCCCGGGCAGCACGCGCCAGGCCAGGGCTGGTTTCGAGTACGCGATGGGGACGGTCGCCCGCGCAAACGCCCTGGTGGCGTCGTGGCGCTGGCGTTACGAGCTCGCAGCGGCGGCCGGACTGGCCGCCCTGTGGGGCATGCTGGGCAGCACGGTCGCGGCCGCCCTGACGGCCGGCCTGGCCACAGTGCTCGCTCTGGCGGTGTGTACGGCCGGGGGGCGGAGGTTCCTCGTAGCTCGCTGGTGGTGCATCGTGACGCCGCATCGCGTACGGAGCGGCTGCGCCCAGAGCTGGATCCACTCCCGGTACGGCAAGATCCCCATCGTGCTGCTGACCAGGCGCCAGCCGTTCGGTGAGCGCGTCTACCTGTGGTGCCGGGCGGGCACGAGCTCCGCCGATTTCCGTTCGGCACAGCCAGGACTGGCGGCTGCCTGCTGGGCCAGGGACGTCCGGGTCCACCAGCATGCCCGCTACGCCCACGTCGTCGCGCTGGACGTCATCCGCCATGAGCCGCCCGCCGAGTGGGGCGGCCACCCCTGGTTCGACGTCGGTGCACCCAGCGGATCACCGGATGTCCCGGCCCCCAGGGAACCCGGCGATGATGCTTATTGGACCGGCGAGCCACCCCGCGAAGAGCCGACGCGCTGGATGAACGGGTGAGGCGGGAGCCAGTCAGCGACCGGTGATGACGCAGCGGAGCGGGTGGGGGCCGTGCGGGTCCAGCGGGCCGAAATGAGCGATGATGGCGGCGCGGGCGTGGCCCCCGACGAATGTCCCCAGCTCATGCGCCGGGATCCAATCTTTTTCCGGCCGTCACCCGTATGTAGTGTGTGCGGATAGTGGGAACCCCGACTGACCAGCAACCAGACGAGACGCTGCTCGCGGGCCTGGGCGCCGGCGACGCCGAGCTATCGCTCGCGTTCGTGCGCCGCTTCCAGGGACTCGTCTTCGGCGTCGCGATGGCCGTGGTCGGCGACACCACGACGGCGGAGGATGTCGCCCAGCAGGCCTTCGAGCAGGCGTGGCGGCATGCCCAGGTGTTCGACTCGCGCCGTGGCTCCGTCCGGGCCTGGCTGAGGACCATCACGCACAACCTCGCGGTCAACGTCGTCCGTTCGCGGACCTCGGCGCCCGTGGACCTGGACGATCTTCCGGCTATCCTCACCGCGGTGACCGACACACCGGAACGGGTCGCCGAAGCCCACGACAGCGCCGCGGAATTGCGCCGCACGCTGGCCGGGCTGCCAGAGCCGCAGGCGCGGGCCGTGGCCATGGCCGGCATCTACGGCATGACGGCACAGCAGATCGCCGACAGCGAGCACATCCCCCTGGGCACGGCGAAAACCCGGATCAGGGACGGGATGCAGAAACTGCGGGCCGCCTACCTCCCGGAGGAGGCCGGTAATGAGTGAGCTGAACGAGATGGGATGCCGCGAATTCTCTGACGCCGCCGCCGAACTGGCGCTCGGTGTCCTGACCGGGCGTGAGCGTGCGCAGGCGCTCGCGCACCTGGACCACTGCGCGTCCTGCCGCGAGAAAGTCCGCCAGCTGACGGCGACCGGCGAGGGATTGCTGGGACTGCTGCCCAGCGTGGAGCCCCCGGCGGGATTCGAGGCGCGGGTGATGGACCGGCTCGGCCTTGCCGTGGCCACCCCCACCCCGGCCCCGGCCACCCCGAACCCTAACCCGAGCCCGAGCCCGAATCCGGCCCCGGCCCCGGCCAGCCGGGCTGGCTGGTTCAGCCGGCTGCCGTTCGGCCGCCGGCCGCCGGCCACCGGCCCGTCCAGGCCGGCCAGGCGAACTCAGCGGGTGCTGGCCCTGGCGGCCGTCGCCGTCGCAGTCGTCGCGGCTGGCCTGGGAGGATGGGGCCTGCGTTCCGGCACCTCGGCTCCGGCCGGGACCCCGCTGAGCTCCGCCACCCTGCTCTCCGCCAGCCACCAGGCAGCAGGGAAGATCTTCCTCTACGACGGCAGTTCCCGGTGGCTGTACATGTCCGTGGACATGCCCGCGGGGAATGGCACCGTGATCTGCGAGGTGGAAAGCCGCGATGGCCACGTCACCACCGTCGGCTCGTTCCAGCTGACCGACGGCCACGGCTACTGGGGCAGCCCGGTCCCGGCGACCCAGGGGGCGCTCACCGGCGCGCGGCTGGTCGGGCCGGGCGGCACCGTCCTGGCTACCGCCAGCTTCCACAGCGCCTAGCCCCGCCGGCCCGCCCGGGTGGCGGCCCCGGGCACCAGTTGACGCAACTCCCCGGTTGCTATAACGTGGCAACCGTTCAGTTGCTACTAACTGGAGGCCGTCATGGGTTTTCCTGATCGCATCGAGCGGACCGTGGAGCTCGCCCACCCGCCGGCCAAGGTGTGGGCGGCGCTCACGACGGCCGAGGGCCTGGCCGGCTGGTTCGGCCAGCAGGCGGCGATCGACCTGCGTCCAGGCGGGTCGGCCAGCATGAAATGGGACCACGGCCACGTCGCCGACATGCGGGTCGAACGGGTCGAGGAGCCGACGGTGTTCGCCTTCACCTGGCACATCTACGGCCTGCCCGATGACGACCCGCGCCGCACCTACGTCGAGTTCACCCTCGAGCCGGCCGGCGCGGGCACGCGGCTGACCGTCGTGGAGTCCGGCTTCAGCCAGCTGCCGGAAGACGTCTACCGCCAGGCA
This sequence comes from uncultured Actinomycetes bacterium, assembly GCA_963720645.1. GTDB lineage: Bacteria > Actinomycetota > Actinomycetes > Streptosporangiales > Streptosporangiaceae > RYN-230. The sequence goes on from CAVRFX010000013.1 coordinate 205,302, forward strand.
TTCGACGGCAACACCCGGGGCTGGGCGAGCGAGCTGGGCGAGCTGGCCGACTACCTCGATGCCGCCTGACATCGAGCCTGACATCGAGGCGATCGCCGAGCAGGTCTTCGCCTCGCTGGCCGACCCGAGCCGGCGCGCCATCCTGGCCGCGCTGGCGTCGGGCGGTCCCGCTACCGCCACCGACCTGGCCGGGCGCCTGCCGATCACCCGGCAGGCGATCGCCAAGCACCTGGCCCTGCTGGCCGAGGCGGGCCTGGTGACGGCCGAGCCGGGCGAGCGGCGCCGGGTGCGCTACCGGCTGCGGTCGGCCCCGATGCGGGTGGCGCAGCAGTTCCTGGCCGCGCTGGCCCGGGACTGGGACGGCCCGCTCGGCGCGCTGAGGGAGCACCTCGACGGTGACGCTGGCGGGCCCGCCAGGCCTCTGCTCCCCGAGACCGGGGCCCAGCATGACTGATCACGGATTCACCGCCGCCTGTGGCGGTGCGGACCCACCTGGAAGGCAGACCTGACCATGAAGACTCCCCCGATCGTCACGCAGCCCGAATGGGAGGCTGCGCGCCAGCAGCTCCTGGTCAAGGAGAAGGAGCTGACCCGCGCCCGTGACGCGCTGGCCGCCGAGCGGCGGCGGATGCCGTGGGTGGCCGTGGAGAAGCAGTACGAGTTCGACGGGCCTGAGGGCCGGGTGAGCCTGTCCGGCCTGTTTGCGGGCCGCCGCCAGCTCATCGTCTACCGGGCCTTCTTCGAGCCCGGCGTGTACGGCTGGCCCGACCATGCCTGCCCGGGCTGCTCCCTGGTAGCCGACCAGGTCGCCCACGTCGCCCACCTGAACGCCCGCGACACCACGCTCGTCTTCGCCTCGCGGGCGCCGCAGCCCGACATCGAGCGCGTGAAGGCGCGGATGGGCTGGGAGATCCCCTGGTACACGATGACCGACAGCTTCGACGCCGACTTCGGCGTGGACGAATGGCATGGCACGAACGCGTTCATCCGCGACGGTGACCGCGTGTTCCGCACCTACTTCGTCAACAACCGCGGCGACGAGGTCATGGGCGGCACCTGGGCCTACCTGGACATCACCGCGCTCGGGCGCCAGGAGGAATGGGAGGAGTCACCCGACGGCTACCCGCAGACCGCGCCCTACTCCTGGTGGCGATGGCACGACGCGTACGACGCCGCCGAGTCGCCGCAGGGGTAGCGGGGCCAGTCTCTCCGAGGAGGCGATCATGAACGACGCGCCGGAACGCGCGGGGATGCCCGCCGTGGCCGACCGGGCCACCTTCCAGGCCGAACTGGACCGGCTGCGGGCCCGGGAGAAGGCGCACACCCGGGAAGGTGACGCGATCGCGGCGGCCCGCCGCCGGCTGCCGATGGTCGAGATGGATCCCGCCATCCCGCTGACCGGACCGGACGGCGCGGTCACGCTGCTCGAGGCGTTCGGGGGCCGCAGCCAGCTGATCGCCTACTACTTCATGTGGCAGGCCAGGCCCGCCCCCGAGCAGTGCGAGGGCTGCACGTTCTATAACGGCCAGATCGGCGAACTGTCTTACCTGCATTCCCGGGACGTCACGTACGCCACCTTCTGCCAGGGCCCGTACGAGGAGAGCGTCCGCTACCGGGACTTCATGGACTGGCACATGCCGTGGTACTCGGCGCAGGCCTCCCTCGGCGCGCTCCTCACCGGGCGCCAGATCGGCTTGTTCCACCTGGTGTGCTACGTACGGGACGGCGATCGCGTCTTCGAGACCTACTGGACGAAGCGCCGCGGCGTCGAGGCGATGGACTACAGCTATGCGCTCATGGACCTCACCGTGTACGGGCGCCAGGAGTCGTGGGAGGACTCGCCCCCCGGCTGGCCGCAACGGTGCTCCAACACGCGGACGGACGGCGGCCCGCCCGCCTGGCCGCCGGTGCCGGAGTGGCCGGGCGGACGCCCCATCGCCCAGTGGCCGCGGCTCGACGCCGGGCGCTCCGACGACCTCGGCGCCGCCAGCCGCTGAGCAGACCGCCGCTGAGCAGATCGAGCAGGCGGCCCGGGTAGACCTAGGTCTACCACGGATGTGGATGCCAGCCCCCTAGCGCGCCGTCGCATCGCCGTGCAGGATGAGGCCAGGGCAGCTAAAGATCCACCCTCAGCCTGACGCCGACTTATCAGATGCGTCATATCATTGGCAGATATACAAAGACTTCGCGTTACGTGGCCGAAGAGGAAATGGCAAATGGAGAACAAGAGCGAGTTCTGGTCAGATGTCAGCGCGGTCGTCGTGACACCGGTTGCGATCGCCGCTGGCCTGGCCAAGGGCACTTATGACGCCTCGACTGACCACGGGGCGTTCATCGAGGGGTTCAGTGGCGCTGCCACCCCCATTATCAAGGCCGGAAAGAACTTCGGTGCGGAACATGGCCCGACCATCACCAAGGGAGTGGTGACCGGCGCGGCAGGCGCGCTCGGCGCCCGTATGCTGCACGCAGGCCTGCGCGCCCTGAGACTCTGAGCGGGGACCGGGCCAGCACGGGCGGCGAGGAGACCGCCCGGTCATTCATCAATCCAGACTGAATCCATCAGCCCGAGAGCCTCACGGACGTCGGCGGCGAGGCTGCCCAGGCCTGGCCGGGGATCCCCGAGCCGCTCCTGGATACCGCCCAGCCCGGCACGTTCGACGATGCGCTCTCGTTCAGCGCCCATTCGCCCGCAGCCGCCAGGCGGCCCTGGGCCGCGGCCAGCACCGCCTGGCACAGGTTCGCCAGGCAGCCAACCCGGTCCCGGCGCCTGGCGTAGACCTCCGCGAAGTGCAGCGCTCCCGCGGCGAGCCGGAACCAGGCGGCGGGCGCAGTCTGCGCAGCCAGGTGCTCCACGGCAGAAGTATCCCTCAGCCGGCGCACAGCCTCCGTGTTGCGTCCGGACCCGACGACGCCACGGCGGCTGGGGCGGTGAGCACGATCAGGACCGTGAGCGGGTAGGGCGCCGGGCTAGGGGCAGGACGCGGTCACGGTGATGCTGGTGATCCGGGCCAGCGGAATCGTGACGGGATACTGGCTGCCGTGCGGGCTGAGCCGGAGCTGGCCGTGGCTGGCGCCGCGGGGAGTCCCGCAGGTGGTCACCCGGCCGTGCACCACGGTGAGATAGGCGGGCGGGCTGGCTGCCCGCGCGGGTGCCCACCACGTGAGGATGATCCCGGCCAGCAGGCAGACCAGGGCGCCGGCCACGATGTACCGTCCCCAGCGCAGCCGCTCCCCCGCACTGTAAGCCAGCGTGAGCAGGTAGCCATCGAGGGTGGTGTCGCTGGCCCGGATGTCGTCGATCACCTGAGGCTTGATGCTGGTACCCGCCTCGGCGGCGAGCGCCTGCCACAGTCCCACGATGGCCAGCGCCAGCCCGCCTCCGATCAGGACCGTGATGAGAGCCCGCCAGCCTGTCGGCAGGTTGGCCGCGGTGTCCCGTCCCTTGATGATGATGCCGGTGGTGACCAGGGTGAGAAACGCCGCCAGGCCGTTCCGCCAGGCTTGCGCGCTGGCCCGGACGGCGTCCAGGGCGCCGGCCGTGACCACGGCGTAGCGGTCCCGCTCGGCGAGGTCACTGGGGCTGGGGGCCTGCGGCGGCCTGCGGGCGGGCGGCAGGTCGGCGGTCATTGGCCGGAGCGGCTGACTTCCTGGACGGGCAGCTCGACCCGGAAACTCACCCCGCAGCCGGTTCGTCCCTCTGGCGCGCCCTCATGGGTATCCCCGCAGCCACACGACACATCGACCTGGGCGTAACGCCCTTTCCAGACCGGGGCGGTTTCGCCGCGGCTAACGTCATCTCCCCTCGGGCCGCCGACGCCGATCAGGCCGGGAATCCCGGAAAGGGTCTGCCGGTCGTCAAGGAAGTCCCGGCATCGCGGGCACGGGCCCCACACCCTCGACGCGACCACGCCGCCCCGGGAAATGACCTCCCCGTGCATATCGCCGTCTTCTTGGAGACTCTCGAACGCCTTGTTGGTCCACTCAATGTCACTGGTCAGCTGGTACGCCCACGCACCCGGCGCTGGCGGCATCTCGGTCATGGCGGCGTGCTCCGTTCCCCCCAGGCGGCTGCCCTGATCGGGCATACATTAGGTAAGCACACCCAGCAGGCCAGCGCTGGCGGCCGCGGGCAATACGGCGCGGTGTCATGAACGGAATGAGTTCGCGGCGCCGGGGGGAAAGGCCGGCCGATGACCGATTTCGACGCATGGGCACGGCTGCTGGCCCAGGGCGACCCGGCCCTGGCCGCGGGGCTGCTGAGCCTCCAGGGTCGCCAGGCGTTTAGCGAGTACCGGCGCACGCGGCAGCCACAATGGCTGGACCAGGCCATAGCCGCGTTCCGGGCGGCCATTGACGCCAGCCCGGCCGGCACCCCCGAGCGCACGGCCCGCCTCGCCAACTACGCCGCCTTCCTGGAGACCAGGTACAGCGACGGCGGCGGGCCACCGGAGGATCTCGACGCCGCGATCAGCAGCTTCGAGGAAGCCCTGGACACGGCCGGTCCGGACAACCCCAACCGGGCCGGCATACTGTCCAACCTGGGAACGGCGTTGCTCAAACGTTTCGAGCGGGACGGGGAACCAGGGGACCTGGACGAAGCGATCACCAAGCAGCGGGAGGCCCTGGGCTCCACCCCGCCGTGGCACCCCAAGCGGGTCACCCGCCAGTCCAATCTCTGCGCGTCCCTGCGTACCCGCTTCGACCAGGTCGGGGACGACCCGGGTGACCTGGACGCCGCGATCGAGGCTGGCCAGGGCGCGGCGGACCTGGCCGATGATGATCACCCCGATCGCGCCAGCGCCCAGTCGAATCTCGGCAACTGCCTGCTCATGCGCTACGGGCAGACCCATGACCCGGCGATCCTGGAGCGCGCGGTCGCGGCGCAGCAAGCGGCCGTGAACGCGACCGGGCGCAGCGAACCGGGCTGGGCGCTGCGCCAGTCGAACCTGGGGGCCTGCCTGGAGACCTGGTACCGGGTCCGCGGGGACCCGGCGGCCCTGGACGCCGCGATCGAGGCCGGGAAGCTGGCGGTGGACGCGACCCTGGACAGCGACCCCGACCGGCCCGGGTACCTGGCGAACCTGAGCGGCTCCCGGTACACCCGCTTCGGCCGCGACGCGGACATGGCGGATCTGGACGCCGCGATCGCATACGGGCAGGAAGCGGCCGGCCTGACCCCGCCCGGGCACCCGGACCGGGCGCTCTACCTCGGGAATCTGGGCAGCTTCCGGCACACCCGGTTCGAGAAGACGGATGATCCGGCCGACCTGGACGCCGCGATCGGGCACTGGCGTGAAGCCAGCCAGGAACCGGCCTGCCAGGCACGCGGCTGGGCGCGGCGCAGCAGTGGGGCCAGGCCGCAGCAGGCGCAGGCCGGTGGGCGGACGCCGTGGCCGGTTATGTGGCCGCGGTCAGGCTGCTGCCCACGGTGGCCTGGGACGGCGTGGAACCGCCAGCGCCGGGCCGCGCAGCTCGCCCAGTGGACGGGCCTGGCCGCCGACGCCGCGGCGTGCGCCATCCACGAGGACCAGCCTGAGCTGGCGGTGGAACTGCTGGAGCAGGGCAGGTCGGTGCTGTGGAGCCAGGCCCTGAACCTGCGTACCGACCTGACCCAGCTGGCCCAGGCGTCCCCGGTACTGGCCTTGCGCCTCGATGACATCCGGGCCGGCCTCGACCGGCCGCTGCCGGCCACGGGGGTGCTGCCCGGGCCGAGCCAGGCTGGCCCGCCCGGCGCCGAGTCGAGCCGCCGGTCCCGGGACCTGCAGGCCGCGATCGACCGGCGCCGGGCCCTGGCCCGCGAGTGGACCGAGGCCCTGGCGGAGGTACGGGCCCTGGACGGGTTCGAGCACTTCCTCATGGCCACCCCCTACCCGGAGCTTGCCACCGCGGCGGCCTCGGGCCCGGTCGTCGTGCTCAACGCCAGCCAGTTCGGCTGCCACGCGCTGATCATCAGTGACAGCCAGGAGCGACCGCGGGTCGTGGAGCTCACCGGCCTGAACCTGGGCACGATCGTGGAGCGGGGCAACACCATGCTCGACGCCGCGCGGAGGGCCGGCTCCCCCGGGCGGCCGTTCCCCAGCCGGGAGAAGGACCGGCACGCGGTGCTGGACGTGCTGGACTGGCTGTGGGACGCCATCGCCGGGCCGGTGCTCACCCGCCTGCCCGGCGCACCAGCCCCGCCGGGCCAGCCCGGCCGCGCTGCGCACCGGCGGGTGTGGTGGTGCCCGACCGGGCCGCTGACCGTGCTGCCCATCCACGCCGCGGGCCACCATCCGCGGCTGACCACCTCGCCACCGGGCCGTGATTGCGTGCCGGACCGGGTCGTGTCCTCCTACACCCCGACGCTGGCCGCGCTGCTGCGCGCCCGCGGACAGCGGGCGCCGCAGCCGGCCGGGCTGCTGGCCGTAGGCCTGCCAGACACCCCTGGCCAGCCCCCGCTGCCCGCGGTCAGCGAGGAGCTCCAGGTCCTGGGCCGCTATTTCCCGGCCGGTGAGCTCAACCGGCAGCTGATCGGGCCCGCGGCCACCGGGCCTGACGTCCTGGCGGCCATCGGAGCGCACACCTGGGTCCACCTGGCCTGCCACGCCAGCCAGCGTCCCGGCGACCCTGACCGCAGCGGCTTCGCCTTGTGGGACGGGCCGCTGACCCTCGGCGCCCTGGCCGCGCAGCCCACCCGGGGCCGGGACCTGGCTTTCCTGTCCGCCTGCCAGACCGCCACCGGCAGCGTGCGGCACCTGGACGAGGCGATCCACCTGGCCGCGGCCATGCAGTTCCTCGGCTACCGGGGCGTCGTCGCGACGATGTGGACGATCGCCGATTCCCCCGCCCCGGCCGTTGCCGATGTCTTCTACGGCGCCGTGGCGGGCCAGCCGGACGCGGCCGCCGAGGCGCTGCACCGCGCCGCCGGTGCGCTGCGCCGCGAGGATCCGACCAACCCGCTGCGCTGGGCGCCGTACCTGCACATCGGCATCTGAAATCCCCCGGCGAAGCAAGGCCCAGGCCCGCTAGCCGCTGGTGTCCTCGCCCGTCCCGAGGTAGCCGCGGTAGTACTGGCGGAGGGCGTCTTCCTCGCTTTCGCTGATGTGCGCGTCCCGGTCGATGTTCGGGGCGTCTTTGACCTGGTCCTTGGACACGGCCAGCACGACCACTTCCCCATCGACCCGGGCCCCGTGGATCGGCGCGAAACTCTGCCTGGTGCCGAACAGGCCGGTCTCCACGAGGACCCACTCCGGCTGCCCGGAGTCGTCGTCGAGGTACACCTGGCTGACCTTGCCGATCCTGTTGCCGTCGGCGTCGGCCGCGGCGCGGTGGATGTATTCCTGAGGGTCCTGCGGGGTGGTCATAGCTGCCTCCCTGGGGCCCGGCGGTTCGCGCGGGCGCACGCCCGGGCCATGCGACGAGGTACACACCTGGTACAAGGCAGGCTGAGCTACCCGGGCAGGGCCGCCGCAAACGATATTCGCTGGCCGGCGGAGGACACCGGTGCGTAAGGTCGGCGGGATGACGCTCGCTCATGACGTGGCCGGCGAAGGTCCGGCGCTGGTCCTTCTGCATTCCGGGGTGTGCGACCGGCGGATGTGGGATGCGCAGTGGCCAGCCCTGATCAAGGCCGGCTACCGGCTGATCCGCTGTGACTTCCGGGGCTTCGGTGACACGCCCGCCGCGGTGGGGCCCGCCAGCGATGCCGAGGATGTGCTGGAACTCCTGGACACGCTCGGCGTCAGGCGGGCGGCGCTGATCGCATCGTCCTACGGCGGGCGGGTGGCCCTGGAGATCGCCGCCCGCTGGCCGGACCGGGTGAGTGCCCTGGCCCTGCTGTGCACCGCGCTTCCCGGGCATGAACCGACCGCGGAAAGGCACTCCTTCAACGAACGGGAAGAGGCGCTGATCGAGGCGGGTGACATCGACGGGGCGGTGGAACTGATCGTCGGTACCTGGCTGGGCCCGGACGCCGACGACGCGGCCCGGGAGGCGGTGCGCCAGATGCAGCGGCATGCCTTCGAGGTGCAGCTAGCCGCCGGGGAGTTCGAGCCGGTCACGGCCGAATTCGACCTGTCGGCCATCCAGGCTCCCTGCCTGGTCGTGTCGGGCGGGCATGACATGGCGGACTTCCGGCAGATCGCGGACCGGCTGGCCGGCCTGCTCACCGACGCGCAGCAGGTCGAGCTTCCCTGGGCCGGTCATCTGCCCAGCATGGAGCGGCCGTCCGCGGTGACCGGCCTGCTGGCCGGTTTCCTCCGCGAGAAAGTCCCGGCTGGCTGAGCCGGTTCTCAGGCTCGTTTCAGCAGCTCGCGGGCGGCGGCCGCGATGTGCTCCGCATCGATGCCCGCCGCGGCCAGCAGTTCGGTGCTGCTGCCCGACCCGGGCAGGTCCCGGACACACAGGTGAGCCAGGTACAGCGGCCCGGGCCCGGCCTCCAGCAGCGCATCCGACACCGCGCTGCCGAGCCCGCCCGCCGCGTAGTGGTCTTCCGCCACGACCAGGCGGCCCCCCGTGGCGCGCCACGGCCGCCGAGAGCGTCTCCGTGTCGATCGGCTTGACGGAGTACAGGTCGATGACCCGGGCCGCGATACCCTCCGCGGCGAGCTGATCCGCGGCGGCCAGGCAGGCATGCAGCGTGACTCCCGCGCCGGCCAGCGTCACCGCGTCGTCCGGGCCCGACCGCAGCACCTTCGAGCCGCCCACGGGGAAGGTCTCCGTGCTGCCGTACAGCACCGGGTAGGCGCCGCGGGTGGTCCGCAGGTAGCTGACGCCCGGGCGGTCCGCCATCGCCTGGACGAGGGCGGCCGTGCTGGTCGCGTCGCTCGGGTACAGCACCGTTGACCCGTGCACCGCGCGCATCATGGCCAGGTCTTCGAGGGCCATCTGGGAGGGCCCGTCGGCGCCGATCTCCACGCCTGCGTGCGAGCCGGCCAGCCGGATGCTGGCCTGCGAGATGGCGGCCATCCGGATGAAGTCGTAGGCGCGGGTGAAGAAGGCCGCGAACGTCGACGCGAACGGGATGTAGTGCCGGGCGCTGAGCCCCACCGCGGCCGCCACCATCTGCTGCTCGGCGATGAACATCTCGAAGAACCGCCCGGGAAAGGCCCGGGCGAACTCATTGGCGTAGGTGGAGTTGCTGACCTCGCCGTCGAGCGCCACGACCTCGGGCCGGCCGGCGCCGAGCGCGGCCAGCGCGTCACCGTACGCCTTGCGGGTGGCGACCTTGTCCCCGGGCGAGTACTCGGGCGCCGCGGCGGAGCCTGGGGCGCGCCGTGCGCCTGGTCTGCCTCGCTGGGCATGGCCGGCGCGGGGCCGGGGGTGGCGTCCGCGGGCCGGGGGCCGCGGACCAGCAGGTGGCGCTCACCGCCCAGTTCCGCGATGGCGCGGGCGGCCATGTCGGGGGGGAAGGGCTTGCCGTGCCAGTCCTCGTGGTCCTCGACCTCGGAGAACCCGCGGCCCTTGATGGTGCGGGCCAGGACCACGGTGGGCCGGTCCGAGCCGCCCTCCGCGATGAAGCGGAACGTCTGGGTGATCTCGGCGAGGTCGTGACCGTCGATGATGAGCACGTGCGCCCCGAACGCCTCGGCGCGCTGGGTGTAGGCGGCCAGGTCCCACTGGTGCTCGGTGGGGCCACGCTGGCCCAGCCGGTTCACGTCGACGATCGCGGTCAGGTTGGACAGCCGGTAGTACGCGGCCTTGTCCAGGGCCTCCCAGATGGAGCCTTCCGCCATCTCGCTGTCCCCGCACAGCACCCAGACCCGGTAGGGCAGCCGGTCGAGGTAGCGGCCCGCCAGCGCGATCCCCACCCCGTCGGGCAGGCCCTGGCCGAGCGATCCGGTGGCGACATCGACCCACGGCAGGACGGGGGTGGGGTGGCCTTCCAGGCGGGACCCGAACCGCCGGTAACCGGTCATCAGCTCGTCGTCGGACACCACTCCCACCGCCTTGTACACGGAGTACAGCAGCGGGGAGGCGTGTCCCTTGGAGAAGATCAGGTGGTCGTTGGTGTCGGCGCGCGGGTTGTCCCAGTCGTACCGCAGGTGGCGGCCGACCAGCACGGCCAGCAGGTCCGCGGCGGACATGCTGGAGGTCGGGTGGCCGGACCCGGCGCTGGTGCTGGCCCGGATCGAATCAACGCGCAGCTGGGCGGCGAGGTCAGCGGCCACGTCGAGATCGATCCCGGTCAGGGGCTGGGTTTCGCTGCTCATGTCAGGCCCTCCTTCTGCTGGCGGCGCGGGTGGCAGCACGAAAGTAGGGAACTCGCCACGGCCAGGCTATCTAAACGATGCCGCGGCCCTGCGCCGGGCACGGCGACGGGTGATGACCACGGCCCGGGGCCGGTCCCGGAACGGCACGTTCCGGGACCGGCCCGGCCCCCGGCGGCCGGTCAGGCGGGCACGACGTAGGGGAAGGTGGCGGCGCGCTGGCCGCTGGCGGTGGCGGGGGTGAGCCCGGACGGGATGGCCATGCTGGTGACCAGGGACAGCATGGCCTCGGGGGCGTTGTCAGCCCTGGTGCGGCCGTTGAACCCGGCGAACCCGTAGCTCGCGGGCGTGCCGACCACATACGGCAGCACATCGGGGAACAGGCGGGCGGCCACCGCCTGGCCGTAACCCTGCGGGTCAGCGCTGGTGCCGCTGGCCGCCACCATGGCAGCGACCTGCTCACCGAGGTACTTGGCCGACGCCGCGACGTCCTCCGACGGATGGCGGGTATTGGCCGGGTTGGAAAAGTCGGTGTCGTTCGGCCAGAAGATCGGCCACATCATCGGGTGCCCGGCCCGGTTGATCTGCCGCCACCCCCCCGCGTCGGTGGCCAGCTTCGTGGCCGCCCACACCCCGATCCGCGCCCCCGGCCGCAGCAGCGGATGAGCGTGCGCCACCTCCAGCACGATCGACTCCACCGTCGTCCCAGCGAAACTGTTCTGCGCGCCCGCCGGCCGCCACCCGGACAGGTCGGGCGCGGTCCCGGCGGCGACCGCCGCGTTGACGAGGGCCAGCAGCGACAGGTCGATGTAGAACGAGTCGGCGATCCGCCCCGCCCATACCCGCACCCCGCCCCCGCTGGCCTCCTGCCCGGTCCGCCCCTCCAGCACCAGCTCCCCCGCCGCGGCATCCTCACGCGCCGCCTCGCCGGTCAGTGCCTCGAGCCGCCAGGGCTGCTCCCGCCCGCCCGGATCCGGCTCACCGAACGAGAACCGGTAGGTCAGTTCCTCGAACTCCGCGCCACCAGCGTGGACCTTGAACTCATAGCGGGCCTCCGGATGGAACCCCGGCTCGGAATGCAGGCCGTTGACGTTGGAATTCACATCCATGATCAGCACCGTGCTGCCGCCGGCGGCGAACACGTACAAGTCGTCGAGGAATAGCTGGCCGGTCTGGGCCGCCAGCGGCGTATCCAGATGATGAGACATGGGTCAGTCCTTTCTGTTCTGCGGGGTACCTGGACGGGGACCGCCAGCCGCTACGCGGCCAGGAAGTCCAGCAGTGCGGGGTTGACGATGTCGGGGTGGGTCCAGGCGACGTTGTGCGGGCCGCCCTGCACGGTGACGAAGGTGAGATCCTTGATCAGCCCGGGCAGCCGCGCCGCGGTAGCCGGGTAGGGCAGGATCCGGTCAGCGTCGCCGTGGATCAGCAGCACCGGCACGTCGATCTTGGGCAGGTCGGCGCGGGAGTCGGTCAGCCAGGTGTCCACGCAGGCGTAGGCGGCGTGCGCGGACGCGGCGACCGCGACGTTGAAGCTGGCCTGCCAGGCCTGGTCGCTGATCCGCTCCGGGCGCAGCACGTCCACGTTGTAGAAGTGGTCCAGGAAGTCCTTGAAGTAGGCGGGCCGGTCCTTGACGACGGCCGCCTTGATCCCGTCGAACACGGACTGGTCCACGCCCTCGGGGTTATCGGCGGCCTTGAGCGGGTAGGGCGGGATGGCGCCCATCAGCACCGCCTTGCGGACCCGGCCCGAACCGTAGCTGCCCAGGTAGCGGGTCACCTCACCGGTGCCCATCGAGAACCCGCACAAGACCACGCCGTCCAGCTCCAGGTGACCCAGCAGCGTGTTCAGGTCGGCCGCGAACGTGTCGTAGTCATAGCCGACCGTTGGCTGGCTGGACTGGCCGAACCCGCGCCGGTCATAGGTGATGACGCGGTACCCGGCCTCGAGCAGGACCCGTTCCTGCTTCTCCCACGAGTGCCCGTTCAGCGGGTAGCCGTGGATCAGCACCACCGGCTGCCCGTGGCCGTGATCCTCGTAGTAGATCTCGATGTCGTCCGTGTTCTCCTGGCCGACGACCACTGTGGACATGCTTTCTCCTCCTGCCGTGCACGGGACTGGGCAGCCGCCCACTGCGGCTGCGGCGCCGGGCAACGACGCTGACGCGGCTGCCGGACTGCCCACCAGCCTGCCGGGAGGAACCCGCCCGCAGCACCGGTCAGATGACCGGTGTTGACCGCGGCCAGGTGCCGAAGACTCTGACCAGTTGCCCCGCCCCGCAGGCGCACGAGGAAGGAGCGGACATGGGCGGCCCCTTCGGCCCGGATGATGATGCGGTTCACGCGCTCCGCTGGCCCGCTGGCTTTTCCCCTGGATACTCGGACGTGTGGGCCCGCAGCGAGCTCGTCATCATCGCCCCGCCCGATGTGGTGTTCTCACGCCTGGTCACGGCGGGCCGCTGGGAGCGGGATTTCCCGGGTCTGCGGAACGTCCGCGTCCTGACCGGGGGGCACCAGGACCTGGCCGAGGACACCGCGTTTGAATTCGTGATGGACGGCCTCCGGCTTACGGCACAGGTCGCTGACTTCGCCGCGGGCCGCCGGCTGGCCTGGTCGGGCCAGGGAATCGATATCAGCACGTACCACGCGTGGGTGTTCTCCGGCGACGTCAGCGGGTCACGCGCCCTCGCGGGCTTCGCGGCCAGGGGTGCGGCCGCCATCGCGCTGCGGGAGACCGACCCCGGCGCCGCGCAGCGCACGCTCGACCGATGGGCCGTCGGCCTGAAAGCAGCGGCGGAGCGGGATGTCCGCGACGGGCGCCGGTAACGAGCTGTCCGGCGTGCCGAGCGCGTCGCGGAGGGCAGCTCGCGTCGTGATGCCCAGCTTGGGGAAGATCTGGTAGAGATGGCCGCCCACGGTCCGCGGGGACAGGTAGAGCCGTTTCGCGATCTGCTTGTTGGTCAGGCCCGACGCCGCGAGGCGGGCGATCTGCAGTTCCTGGGGGGTCAGGGACTCAGCGCCCCGGGCGCCGGACGGCGTCCTGATCGCGCCGGTCGCCCGCAGTTCCAGTTCAGCGCGGGCGGCCCAGGGCGCGGCCCCCAGCTTCTGGAAGGCCGTGAGGGCAGCCTGGAGGGGGATCCTGGATTCGGTGGCCGCCCGGGTCCGGCGCAGCCGTTCGCCGTACGCGAGCCGCACCCGCGCGGCATCGAACGGCCACCGGTCCACGGTGGGAAGGCCCAGTGCCCTCTGGAACAGCGCGGGCGCCTGCTCGTCATCGGCGGCGATGGCGGCGGACGCCGTCATCAGCATGGCCAGCCTCGGGGACAGCGCCGCCAGGTCTGCTTCCCTCATGGCCCGCACATGCCGGTCCGCGTCGTCGTGCCGCTGCGTCCGCACGGCGGCGTCCACGAGCTCCATGACCACCCACAGGCAGTGCGGGACATGGGAGGCCAGGGTGCCCGGCGGGCTCATCGCCGTCGCGTGGTGGTACGCGCTCTCGAAGTCACCCTGGCCAAGATCGGCCAGCACCAGGGCATGCCGCGCGTAGACCTGCGCGGTGCGGGCCCCGCGCGGCCCGGCCCAGCCGATCATCTGGTCGTCCGCATCCCAGCGGCGGGCCCGGCCCTCGATGGCCCCCACCAGCAGCCGGTGCGCGGTATCGACATGGCCGTCGGCATTGAGCATCACGAACGCGGCCGCTGACGCATAGTTCAGCAGGTCATCGACGTGCGGGCTGGCCTGGCGGGTGCCTTCCAGCAGCTGCGAGGCGCTCCGCATCTCGCCGAGGACCTGGGCGCCGATATAAGCGGCCTGGGCCAGCCTGCGGCTGCGCTCCGCCGGGGCGGGGCTCAGGTCGGCCGCACGGGTAAGCGTGATCACCGCGGCGGAGTAGTCTCCCCGCTCGACGACGCGCCGCGCCGCGTCCTCCAGCAAGGCGGCGACCTGCTCATCGGGCTCGACGGAGGCTTCACCCAGGTGCCACGCCCGGCGCTCGGGCTGGCCGGCCAGGGCCTCGGCCAGCGCCAGGTGGGCCCGCCGGCGCTCCCCGGCGGTTGACGCCCCGACCGCCGCGGAGCGGATCAGCGGATGCCGGAACGTGATCCGGTGGGTGCTCTCCCCGGTCCGCACCAGGTGGTCGCGCTCGGCGGGAGCGAGATCATCGAGCTGGTAGCCGCGGCCGCCCGCCGCGCCCAGCACCCGGAGGTCCCCCGTACCTTCCAGGGCCGCCGCGAGGAGGAGCGCCCGGGTCCGGGGAGGGAGCCGGGCGACGCGTGAGGTGAACAGCTCCTGCAGGCGCTGGCCGAGCGGCAGCACCGAAGGAAGCGGCTCCCGGCCCGAGCGCTGCGCCTCGGTCAGCGCCTGCGGCAGCTCCAGCAGGGCCAGCGGATTCCCCTGCGCCGCCTGCAGCACCCGGTTCCTCACCTGGGGATCGATACCGGGAAACCGGCCGGCCACCAGCCGGGCCGCAGCGTGGTCATCCAGCGGCTTCAGCTCGTATTCCGGCAGCCCGGCCCGCTCGAAGTAGGTCTGCGCACCCGTCCTGCGGGCGCCCAGGAGTCCCGCCCTGCTGCCGACCAGCCTCCTGGCCACGAAGCTCAGCACCCCGGCACTGGCCCGGTCTATCCAGGGCAGGTCGTCCACGATCAGCAGCAGCGGCCCGCGGGCCGCCACGTGCCGCAGCAAGACCAGCGTGGCCGTGGACACCAGGAGCCGGTCCGGCGGGGACCCGGCCCCGAAACCCAGGGCGACCCGCAACGCGTCCCGGTGCGCGCTGGCGAGCTCGTCGAGGTCACCGAGCAGGGGGAACAGGGCCTGGTTGAGCGTGGCGAAGCTGACCTCCCCCTCGAACTCCAGGCCCGCCACCCGCAGGACCGTCATCCCCGAGGTGAGTGCGGAGTCCGCCAGGGCATCCAGCAGCGCCGTCTTCCCCATGCCGGGATCCCCGGACAGGATGAGGGCGCCCCCGCTGACCGCGGTCTCGCGGGCGAACCCCTGCAGGAAACCGAGTTCCCGGGCCCGCCCGGTCAGCGCTTCCGGAGACAGGTCAAGCTGGCTCATCGCAGACGCCCCGCACCTAGGGAGCGGGCCACCCCAAGCCACCTGCTGAGCCCGCCGCACCAGGATAACGAACCGGTCAGCCGGGGTCGGCGAGCAGGCGGTCCGCCCAGACGTCCACCAGCCAGTCCCGGTAGCGGTCCGGTGACCAGCCACGCTGGCCGACCAGCAGCTCGTAGACCCCGACCGCGCCGAGGGCCCACAACTCGTCCCGCGCCTCCTCCACGCTCCGGCCGGACGCCAGCAGGGCCTGATCGACCACCAGTTCGGGCTGGCCGGCACCGGCGCGGAGGCGATCGAGCACGTCAAGGCCGCGGTCCGGGACGTGCACTCGGCCGTCCCCGACATCTCGTTCACGATCGAGGACTTCGCCGAGGCCGGGGACGTCATCTGGGTCCGGGCCCGCGGCCGGGGCACCGCGGCCGGGCCGTTCTTCGGGCCACCCAGCGGCCGGCCGCCCGGCCCAGGCATCCGGGTGACGGGCTAGGCGTGACCGCCCGGGCGGCCGGCGGCAGCGGCTGGGTGAGCAGGTCACGGCGTTCCCGCTCGATCGCCTGGAGGCTCGCCTGCACCGTGGCGTCCCGCTTGCCCAGCTGGGCCTGCACCTCCTCGACCAGCCCCGCGCACCGGGCCACGCTGTCCTGGGCCTCCCGGATCCGTGCGTCCACGGCCATGTCGGTGAAGAAGTTGTCCAGCCAGATATCCGCGAACCTGGTCAGGCCCTCTACCGGCAGGCGGGGGGTGACCGGCAGGACCGGGGACACGTCGGCCAGCTCGGTCCGCAGCACGGCGAGGTGCTGGTCCGCGGCCGCCGCAGCCTGGGCCGCCTGGTCCAGCCGGGAATGCTTGATCGAGCTGCTGATCCCCCGGCCGCCGAGAAACGTGTCGTAGGCGGACCAGGCGGACGCGCTGCCGAGAACCTCGCCGACCTGCGCCAGCGCCTGCCCAGCAGCGCTCGCGGCCTGGAGCGCTTCGGCGATCTCCGTACGCTCGGCGGCCAGCCGCCCGCGCTCAGCGGCCAGGTCCATCAACCGCGGGGCGTGCGGATCCCCGGATTCGCGGATGAAGCGCTCTTTCTCCGTGAGGAGCCTGGCGTAGCGTTCCGGTGCGCCGCTGAGCTGGGCGAGGCGCGCCTGGACCGCCGCTTCCTCACGGGTGACGGCGTCCAGCAGTCCCTCGGTCTCGGTCACCCGGTACCGGGCCGCGTCAGCCTCGGCCCGCTCACGCGCGAGCTGGTCCTCACGTGCCCCGCGCAGCGAGGCCAGCACGCGGGCCAGTGACACGCCCTCCATCCGCTGCACGTCATGCTGCTCGCCGGCCGCCCGGGCCTGCAGTGCCGCCAGCTGCCTGGCCAGTTCGCCCCGGCGGGCCCGCAGCTGCCTGCCACGCTCGCCGGTCATCTCGAGCTCGCGTACCGCGCCGGCCGCCGCCGCCAGCCGCTCATCCATCTCCGCTGTCACCGGGTCATTCGACCACGCTGCCTGCGTCCCGTCGAGGTGGTGCCGTTTCTCCTGGCCGCCGCCGTGATGGCGGACCGCCGGCGTGCTGCCTGCCGGGTCAGCAGGACCGCTTAGTGTGTGCCGGGGACTCGCTGCGGTAGGAGGTCGCGGGTATGAAGAGGCTGCTCATCGCCGCCGCCTTGGTGTTCGCCGGGATCGGGCTGTTTCCCGCCCCGGCCAGCGCCAGCACGCTCGCGCAGTGCCTGGCCGGGCAGCACGTCTGCGTGAGCGGCAGCGCCCGGTCGCTGGTCTCCCCGGGCCAGGAGGCGCAGCTGGAGCGCCAGATCGGCGCGGAGAACATCTGGGTGGTCGTCGCCCCGTCCGGGCCGTCCGGCTACAACAGCGCGATGCGGCAGATCATCAGCGACCTCACCGGGCACGCCCAGTTCACGGTGGGGTTCCTGGACAGCCGTCTCCGGCACTTCGGCGCCTACAACCAGGGCATGCTGCCCGATCACGGCGCCGCTGCCATCGCGACCCAGGTGGTCCGGCAGCACCAGGCGGACGGGAACATTCCCGCGGCCCTGACCGAGTTCGTGACTGACGTGCGCCACCAGACCGGGCCGGGCACCGGCACCGGCCCGGCGGGCAGCACGGCCAGCGGATCGTCACACGTGCTGGCCACCGTCCTGATCGTCGTGGGGGTGATCGCCGTGCTGGCCGTGCTGGCCGGCCTGCTGATCTGGCGGCCCATCCGCAGGCGCCGCCAGCAGGAACTGAAGGAAGCCAAGGCGGCCGCGCAGGATGACCTGATCGCGCTGAGCGCCGGCGTGACCGGCCACGACGCGGACGTCTCGATCCGCGGCAACCCCGAGGCGGCCGCCGAGCAGGCCGCGGCGCTGGACGCGTACGAGCGGGGCACCGCGGCCCTCGACGCGGCCCGCAGCGTGACGGACATGGGGGCGGTCAGCCGGGCCATCGCCGAGGGCCAGTACCACCTGGCCAGCGCCCGGGCCCTGGCCGCCGGGGAGCCGAAGCCGGACCGGCGTCCGCTGTGCTTCTTCGATCCCCGGCACGGCATGTCCGTGCGCGATGTGCTGTGGACACCACCCGACGGGGAGCCGCCCCGCCCGGTGCCGGCCTGCGCTGACGACGCGAGCCAGGTGGAGCAGGGGATCGAGCCCGGGATGAGGACGGTGGAGGTCCGCGGGGCGCCGGTCAGCTACATGAACGCGGGCTTCGCCCCGGCGTACTGGGGCGGCTTCGGATTCCTCCCCGGGATGTTCACCGGGTTCCTGCTCGGCGAGGCGCTGTCCCCCGGTTCCGGGTATCCGGGCTATTACGGCGGCTACGGCGATGGTGACTACGACGGGAACTTCGGGGACGGGGATTCCGGCCAGGGCGGGGACTACGGGGGCGGGGACTTCGGCGGCGGGGACTTCGGCGGCGGGGACTTCGGCGGCGGGGACTTCGGCGGCGGGGACTTCGGCGGCGGGGACTTCGGCGGCGGGGACTTCGGCGGCGGGGGCGGCGACTTCTCCTAGGCCGTGGCGGGCCTGGCCTCGACCAGGTTTCGTAGAAGACGTTCCGGGCGTCAGCGGGCTTCAACGGCAGCAGCTGCCGGCGGTGGAGTGCGCGTTCGCGCGCCTCCACGAATGCCGCAAACCGCTCGGCCTCGGCGTCTACCGCACCTCCGGTCAGTTCGGCGCGTCAGCTGACACGACTACCTGGGCGCCCTGGAAGGTTCACTCATCCGGCCCCCGGTGCCGACGCCGGCGGAGCCGGCGCCCAGCGGGGGATCATGCTCAGCCGCCGGCCTCGGCCGCTTGCGGTACATCCGGTAGTGCAGGACCAGGAACGGGAATCCGAAGACGGAAAAAGCGTGGTCGGCCCGCAGGCTGCCGTCCTGCACGTAGACGTCGAGCTGCTCGGCGAAACCGCGGACCGCCAGCACCGTGAGATCGCGGCTGGCCGGGTCGATGTAGGCCAGGTAGTGACCTGGCTGGTCCAGGTCACTGCGGCTGGTCAGGATCAGGCCCCCGCCGGGGCGCGCCCGCGGCAGCAGGGTGGCGGTGAAGCTGGCCTGCGGCACCGGGAAGCCCACGCTGACGTACCCGCGTCCGCCGTGCCGGTAGGTGGTGTAGATGCCGACGTAGATCGGCTCATCGGTGTCGCTGAACGACCGGATCCAGCCGCGGACCGTCGGGGCCCCGTCACCGGCGCCCGGCAGCGTGATCGTGTCGATCCGGCTGCGGATGCCCCGCTGGGTCTCCCGCTGGTTCATGGGCACGCTGGCCTGCCCCAGCGGCCGGGCGACCAGGGTGCGGTAGAGCAGGTAGCCGGGCCGCACCCACAGCCGCCACTCCGGCACGATGTCGAGGGCGAACCGGGTGGTGTGCTCGTAGAACTCGCGGACCAGCGGGTCGGTGCCCGCCGGGTCGAAGTCCGGTCCGGCCAGCTCGTCCACCGAGGCGACGATGCCCACATCCGGCGCGCCGGCGGTATAACGGCCGCCGATCTCGCCCGCCAGCTCGCGGATGTAGCCGGTGCCGACATACCGGGACCGGGCCTCGCGGGGCACCACGAACGGCACGTCCTCCGCCCGGACCCGCTCCGCGAGCAGGCTGACCTGCGCGTCCCGGAACACCGCCGCGGACGCCACCCGGTAGGCCGCCATCGTGGTGGCGGCCACCACGGACGGGGGCACCGCCCGCCCCCGCGCTCCCAGTGCCCCGCCCACCGCGGCGCCGAACAGCGGCCCGAGCAGCACCTTCTGCGGGCGGACCCCCAGCAGGCCACCGAGGGCCCCGGTGGCCGCGCCCACCTCGACGGGCCTGAGGCTGGCCAGCGCCTGGCCGCCCATCCCAGCGGCGCGGCGAGCGCGGCGCTGGCCGCGATCCGTGACCACAGCGGCGGGATCTCCCCCGGCCGCTGCCGGGCCCGGGCCACCGCCTCCGACGCGGCCAGCACTGCGGCCCCGGCGGCCGCGCCCAGGCTGGCGGCCCGCGCGCCCCGGTGGGCGGTGAGGGCCGCCCCGGCCACGCCGCCGATGACGCCGGCGGTGAGGACCTGATTCCGCCGCTCCGCCGTTTTCCCCGGCTCCTCCGCTGTCATGCGCACCAAGGTACTGGGGGCGGTGGCCGGGCATCAGGCCGCGGTGACGGTGAAGTCCCGGAAGAAGAACTGGCAGTTGTCGCCACGCAGTCCCACCCGCCCGGCGGCGAGGATGGGATCGACGCGGCCCCGCGAACCCGTGCTGGCCAGGACCGTCCGGCCGTTGATCGAGAGCGCGATGCGCACGGTCTTGCTCCCGGTGGTCACGATGCTCACCGACACCGCAGACCAGCTGTCCCGCGGCACGCCCGCCCGGGCCTCGGCCAGCGTGTAGTAGGTGCCGCCGTTGGCGGGACCGCCGGGGATCTTCTCCTTGATGGCCACGACACCGTCCCGGCGGTAGACGCTCACGACGTACAGTTCCCGCTGATTCTGGTACCGGAGGAACACGTGCACGCCGTCGTACGACTCGGCGGGGGTGCGCGCGGTGGACACCAGCCCGGCCACCCGCAGCTGGAAATTCACGGTCACGTCGGCGAAGTCGGCGCGGCGGTGTTTTCCGGGGTTCCGCTGCTGGTGTTGACGCGGTCGGGGATGTAGCGCGGGCCGTCAGGAAGCTGGCGCCAGCGCGGTCAGCAGCTGCTCGCGGGTGGGCTGGGTCATCGGCGGGGCGCTGCCGCGGTCGCGGATGATCTCGCGGGTCCGCGCCACGATGGCCGGGTCGGTGTAGAGGTCCCCCGGCCGGCCGGACATTCCCATGACCTTCCAGAAGGCCCGGAAGACCAGTGGGTCATACGGTGCGGCACTGCGCAGCTGCGCGAAGGTGACGCGTCCCGGGACAGCGGGCGCCGCGGGCAGGGCAGTGCCCGAGATCGCGTGCCGCAGCGCGGCGAGCCGGGCGGCATCGATGCCCGCCTGGTCGGCGTAGAACGGCGCGATATGATCCCCCGCTCGTTCATCCAGCGCGAGCACGAGGTCCGTCCAGTGCCCGCCGTAGCGGTCAAGCGCGTCGACCAGGTCCGCCGCGCCCTGGATCGCGAGGCTCAGGCCGCGGCCCAGCGTCGGGTTGGTGGTGCACACGTTGTCACCGACGGCGTGCAGCGCCGTCGCGACCGGGGATCCCCCGACCACGAGCCGGCGCAGCGTGTTGTGCAGGCCGCCCATGGGGAAGACCGGGCTGGCGGGTTCGAGCACGTCGAGCCAGGCGGTAAAGGTGGGGACGGTGCGCAGCACCCTGGTGAAGATGCCCGGATCGCGGACACCGCGGAACCGCTTGTCCTCCGCCAGCGGGGCAATGCACAGCAGCATCGTGGCGTTGTCCCCGCCCCAGATGCCCACGGTGAACTCGTCCAGCCCGGCGACTATGCGGGTGGTCACCGGACCGGGCAGGCCCGCCGGGGTGCGCAGCCGGTAGTGACGGCTGTAATAGGCGAGACCGCATTCCGCCGCCTGGGTGGCGGTGGGCTGGCTGCCTATCGCCGCCAGCCACCGGTCGAGGGACGAGCGGCGCCCGGTGGCGTTGACCACCAGGTCGGCGGGCAGATCACCAGCGTGGGTCCTGACCCCGGTGACGTGCGGAGGTGACCCCGGCGTGGCCAGCAGCCCGGTCGCCTGGACGCCCCCGCGCACGGTCACGCCGGGCTGCGCCGCGGCGGCCCGGCGCAGCACCCAGTCCAGGGTCGAGCGCCGGGTCATCAGCATGGTCAGCCGCTCATCCCCCGGCCGGCTGCGGCGGTCAGGCAAGGAGGGCGGCATCTGGCTGGACAGTGACGCCTCGGCCACCCCCGCCGCGATCAGCCCGCCGTACACGTCTGGCAGCCGCTGCCGGAGCAGCTCCCGGCACAGGGCCAGCACCACGTGCGGCTGCACGATCTGCGGTGCGGCCGGGCGGAACGCCACCCGCGCGGCGGACTCGACATCCGGTGCGGGCTCCAGCGGATCGCGGTCCAGCACGACAGCCTCATGCCCGGCCCGGGCGAGCAGCAGCGCTGTGAACAGCCCGGCGGCACTTCCCCCGGTAACGACCACCCGCACTGTGTTACCTCCCGCCAGATCAGCCTTCGGCCGGGCCGGGCAGCTGGGCCACCGCGGTGCGGGTACCGGGAGAGCGGGCCGTGTCCAGCTGTTCCGCGACCCTCTGAGCGTAGCCTTCGGGCCAGGTCAAACCCAGGAGCCAGGGATGGAGAAGGAGATCCTGCGCGACGGAGGCTGGCGCGTAACCGGGCTCGCGGGAGGGCCGTATCATACGGCCTCTTCCTGTGGTTTCAGGGGTTTTGCCCGGTTCAACCGCCCGTCTCCCCGATCGCTGGTTAGCTGGCCCGGTGCTGACCACTCCCCCGGCCAGGAGGCCCCTGCCCCGGCCGGCGTGCCCGCAGGCGGCACCCGGGCCGCCGGGTGCCCGCCGGGCCCGGCCGTCGCGCCGGCTGCTGGCGGGCGTGCTCTCGGTCCTGGTCATCGGGGGGGTCTTCGGCTTCGCCCTGCCCCGGTTCGCCTCCTACGGCGCGGTGTGGGGCAGCCTGCGGGCGGTCAGCCTGCCGTGGCTCGCCGTGATCGCGGCCGCCGTGGCGGCCAGCCTGGTCACCGCCTGGCTGATGGTGGCCGCCGTGCTCCCGTCGCTGCGGCTGCGGGACGCCGCGGCGGTGAACCTGGGCTCGAGTGCCGTGGCCAACACCATGCCCGGCGGCGGGGCGGTGGCGCTGGGCCTCAGCTGGGCCATGCTGTCCAGCTGGGGGGTGGCCACCGGCGAGTACGTCCGCTACGCGCTGGTGTCCGGCTTGTGGAACGTGTTCGTGCGGCTGGGGCTCCCGATCGTGGCCCTGTCCGTCCTGGTCATCACGCGCGGTTCCGGCACGGCGTCCCAGGCCGCCGCCTACACCGGCGCCGGGCTGCTTGTCCTGCTCGCGGTCGTGTTCCGGGCCACGCTGCGCAGCGAGCGGTTCGCCCGGCGGGCCGACCGGGGGCTGGCCGCGCTAATGACGGCGGGCTGCCGGCTGGCCCGCCGGCCAGCGCCGGGCCGGGCCCGCGGCCTGCTGCTGGAGTTCCGGGCCGGGGCCTCCGGCCTGCTCGCCCGCCGCTGGCTGCGCATCACCGTGACCACCGTGGCCAGCCACCTGAGCCTGTGGCTGGTCCTGCTCGCGTGCCTGCGGGCCGACGGGCTCAGCCAGGCCCAGGTCTCCTGGCAGGCGTCGCTGGCCGCCTTCGCGCTCGTCCGGCTGCTGTCGGTGGTGCCGATCACGCCAGGCGGCATCGGCGTGATCGAGGTCGGCCTGACCGCCCCGCTGGCCGCCGGGCTCGGCCCGGCCGGGGCCGCGAAGGTGGCGGCCGCGGTGCTGCTGTTCCGTTCGCTCACCTACCTGCTGCCGATCCCGCTCGGCGCGCTGGCCTACCTGGGATGGCGGCATCTGCACCGCAGGCGCCACCCGGCCCCGGCCGCCGCTAGACCCCGCCGGGGCGGGCTCTGCCGCGGGCTAGTTCCTCCAGCTGCCCGGCTCGTCCCTGGCGCCTGGCCTGCCAGGAGCCGAACTTCGCCATCAGGCCGTTGGAAACCAGCAGCAGGTTCTTGCGCGGTGGCGCGACGAAACCCTTATAGGTGTGCGGCGCATAGACCGTTCCCGCTTCCCCCGCGTCCAGCCAGCCGGTGAAGACCCGGCTGGTCAGCCCGACCAGCTGCGCCCGGTAGGCGTGGGCGAGCAGGCCCGCACGCCGGCCCCCGGGCGGCAGCAGCCCCGGGGGCACGACCAGGCGCAGGCCGCGCCCGTCGTGCCCGGCGATCTGGATGGGCACCACGACCGGGAACCCGTCCGCTCCCCGGTACGCCAGCAGGCGGTGCGGCAGCATGGCGATCCGGGCCGCGGCTTTCCCGACGTCAACCCGCGGGGCCGTCCCGCCCTTCGGCGGCGGCTGCGGGTCAGCCGGGCCCGGCCACTGCGCCCCGGTGACCGCCATCGGGCCGGACGCGCCCAGGTCGGGCCAGGTGACGGTCCGGGCCAGCGTGATATCGACGAAGATCCGCTCGTAGTAGTACTCGTGCAGCAGCCGGTCCCACACCGGGCCCGACACGACCTTGCCGACGTACCGCTCGGCCTGCGGGACCATGGCCTGGAGCCGCTCCGGCGACGGCCTGAGATCCACCGAGGCCAGGCCCTGGGCCAGCACGAACAGCGGGCTGGACGAGAAGCCGTGATCACGCGCGTGATAGGCCAGGGCGACATGCGGCTCCCGGATGATCCGCTCCAGCTTCTTGCCGAAGCCCAGGGACGTGGTGAAGCCGGCCGTCCCGCGGTCCCGCTGGCCCAGCCCGCACGGGGCCACGGCCGTCACCACCGCACCACCCGCGGGGGTGACGTAGGCGGCCGCCGCGGTGATGTCCCCCTTGATCACCGCGTCGGCCTCATCGGACCAGCGGACGAGACTGCTCATCGTGCCTCCCTCAGAGCCCGGCCCGGGCGGTCCGGGCGGCTTCGGTCCAGTGCGGGGAGTTCCACCGCCGGGCCAGCTCCTCCGCCTGGGTGAAGTACCCGGCGGCCTGGCCCGGGCGGCCGAGCAGGGCGCTGAGCTCGCCGAGGGTCTGGGCGACCGGCTGCATGGCCAGGGAGGTCGAGGCCGCGCCCGCGAGCAGCCCGGGAACCGTGGCCAGCTCGGCGGCGAGCTGCTCCGCCCCGGCGTGCTCCCGCAGCGCGATCAGGGCCATGGCGCGCAACGTGGCGAACACCGAGTAGAAGAAGTCGCGGCGCAGCGGTTCCCCGGCGGCCCGCGCGGCCCGTGCCTCCGCCATCCCGCAGGCCGCGGCCAGCGTCACCGCCCAGGCGTCGGCGGCCAGCAGGCCGGCCGTGTCGGCCAGGGTGTGCGCGAGCGGCTCGGCCTGCGCCGCGGTCCCCTCGCTGATGTGGATGGTCAGCAGGGCCAGGCCGTGGAAGCCGTCGGCGTGCAGCGAGCCGTTGCGGCGCATCTGGGCGGCGGCCTCCGCGTAGCGGAGCCGCGATTGCGCGAACCGGCCCTCGATGTGCGCCAGCATCGCGTCGCTGCACAGCTGGACGGCCTGCGGCTCGGACATCCGGTACTGGTCGGCGAGGCGCTGGCCGCGGTCCAGGCGGCGGCGCAGTTCCGCCGGGTCCGCCCGAACGGCCGCGGCCGTCCCGGCGATGTACTCGCCGTACCACTGGTAGGCGGGCTGGCCCCGGCGCTCCCCGAGGGCGGCCAGCTCGGTGCCGGCCGCCCACCGGCGGCCCGGCTCCCGCTCGAAGTCGGCGGCGGTGGCGCTGGCCGTCAGCGCCAGCGCCAGCAGGTCCTCGTCACCCAGGCCGCGGGCGATGGCCAGCGCCTCGGCCGCGGCCCGGCCCGGCCGCGGGTCATTCTCGCCGGCCAGCTCGGCGACCAGCGCGGCCAGCAGGCGGCACCGGGTGGCGGGGGCGAGCTGGCCCTGGCTCAGCAGCCGTTCCAGGGTGGACACGGCCTGCTCGTCGAACGAACCCGTACGGGCGGGTCTGCCAGGGAGTCGGCTCGGTCCAGGCGGCGAAGGCCGCGGCCACCAGGTCGTCCCGGCCGGCCGACTCGGCGGCGTCCACCGCCCGCTGCCGGGTCACCCGGGCCGCGGCGATCTGGCCCGCCCGCACCTGCGCGCGGAGCAGCCCGCCGAGCAGGTCCACGTCCCGCCCGGCCCGCTCCTCCAGCGACCCGGTCACCCGGGCGGAGGCCTCCACCGCCTGGGCCCGCAGGGACACGGCCGTGTCGTAGGCGTAACGGCGGTCCGCCAGCGCGGCCGCCCGCGCCGCGGCGGCCAGGGACTCGAACCGCCACGCGTCCACGGCGCCGTCGGGAAGCCGCAGCGCGTACCCGGGCGGCACGCTGACCAGCGTCCGGGCCGGGGCCCGCGGCGGCCGCCCGGGTTCCAGCAGGCGGCGCAGGTTGGAGACGTACGCCTGCAGCGAGGCGATCGCGCGCGGCGGCGGCTCACCCCGCCAGAGCTGGTCGATGAGGCGGTCAACGGAGATGACCTGGGTGCGCTCGGTCAGCAGCAGGGCCAGCACGGCGCGCTGCCGCCGCCCGCCCAGGTCCACCTGTACGCCCCCGGCCTCGGCCTCGAGAGAGCCGAGGACCCGAACCCCCGCCGTCACCCCGCCATGGTAGCTACCAAGCGCACGCCAAGCCGGTTCCAAGCGCTGGTCAGCAGGCTGTCCGCAGGACCACGGACAAGCGAGGGAGACCACCGTGACCGTCACCGACACCACTGCCCGCCCGGACACCCGCGAGATGCTGGTCGTGCACCGCGTCTTCCGGCGGGAGATCATCCTGCTGGGGCGCATGGTCCGCGCCGTCCCGGCCGGGAACACTGGCCGGGCCCGGCTCATCGCCGGCCACTTCGCGGACTACCAGCTCGGCCTGCATCACCACCACACCGGGGAGGACGACCTGGTCTGGCCGCTGCTGCTGGCCCGGGTGGACCTGGAGGCCGAGACCGTGCTGCGGATGGAAGCCCAGCACGAGACCGTGGCCGGGACCCTGGACGAGGCGGCGCGGTACGTCCCGGCCTGGGTGTCCGCGCCGTCGGCGCAGACCGCGGCCCCGCTGGCCGCGGCGATCGGCGCGCACGGCGAGGCGCTGCGCGAGCACCTGGCTGACGAGGAGGAACACGTCCTGCCGCTGATCGCCGAGTACCTGACCGTGGCCGAGTGGAGCCAGCTCGGGGAACGGTTCGCCCGGGACACGCCCCAGGACAAGCTGCTGTTCTTCCTGGGGCTGATCCTGGAGGACGCCAGCCCGCCGGAGCGGGATCTGATGCTGGGCAACCTGCCCGGGCCAGCCCGGCTGCTGTGGCACACGGTCGGGAAGCGCTCGTTCGGGCGGAAGATCCGCCGGATCCGCGCCGATCTCCGCTGATCCGGCCGGGCGGGCCGCCCGTCATCCGGGGCGCGCGGGCGGCGGTCAGGCCAGGCCGGCGCGCAGGGCCAGGCAGCGGCGGGCGGACCGGCCGGCCAGCAGGAGGCGCGCCAGGCTGGCCGCGGCCGCCGCGGCGGCCAGCACCGGGGCGGGCTTCCCCGGGACGGTGGCGATCTGGGCGGCCAGCAGCATCAGGCCCAGCCCGTCGGCCCCCATCGCGCCGAACCCGGCGACCGCGGCCGCGGTGGGGGCCCGGCGCGGCCGGGCGGGCAGCCGGCGGGTGAGCCGCCCGGTGCTGGCGATACCGATCATCGCGGCCCAGGCGGTCACCCCGACCGCGACGGCGAGCAGCAGCCCGGGGACCGGCGCCCCCCACGGCCAGGGCTGGCCGGGCTGGGCACCAGCGTGGCCGGACGCGGTCTCGGCGATCCACAGCAGGCCGACCAGCGGGCCGGTCACCAGCAGCGCGAGCGCCACGCGCCGCGCCTGGCGGGCGGCGATCTCGGCCCGGAACGCGCCGGCGATCCCGGCCGGGTCACCGAACTCGCTGATCGCGGCCAGGTCGGCCCGGTCCGGCGGCAGTCCCGCGCAGCGGTGGGCGTCCGCCGCATCCAGCAGCCCCGAGCGCAGCTCGGCCACGATGCCGGCCCGGTCGCGGGCCGGGCCGGGTAGCCGCGCCGTGAACTCGCCCAGGTAGCGCTCCACGGCGGGGCTGGAGCCTGGCTCCGGGGGCAGGGATTCCGGGGGCAGGGACTCCGGGAGCGCGTGCTCCCGGGACCCGGGCCGCCGGGTCATGGCGAGCTCACCGCGAGCGGGGCGGGCTGCAGCAGGGCGTTGACCGCGGCGGAGAAGTCACGCCAGGTGCTGCGCTCGCCGTCCAGCGCGCGGCGGCCCGCCGGGGTCAGCTCGTACACGCGCCGGCGGCGGCCGCCCGCCGCCGACCAGGTGGCCCGGACCAGGCCCGCCCGCTCCAGGCGGTGCAGGGCCGGGTACACCGTGCCGGTCGGCAGGTCGACCTGGCCGCCGCTGCGGACCCGCAGGGCTTCCATGATCGCGTAACCGTGCCGCGGCTCCGGCTCGAGCACCGCGAGCAGGATGCCATCCAGGTGGCCCTTCAGCGTCTCCGCCCTCATAGGTAGCCATGCTACTCTTCCTTTATATGTAGCGTTGCTACACATAGGGATCCCGCCCTCCGCACGCAGCATCGCAGGGGCGGAACGGAGGTCAGCCATGAGCACCACGGCGCAAGCTTCAGGTCACGCCGCCCGGTCCGGATCCGTGCGCTGGCGGTCAGCCTGCTACTGGCTGGCCACCATCTCGGTGGCGGCCGAGCTGGGAGTCGGCGGCGTGTGGGACATCGCGCGCATCCCTTATGTCCGCGACCTCACCGCCCACCTGGGTTACCCGTCGTACTTCCTGGTGCTCCTGGGGACCTGGAAGGTGCTGGGCTCGCTCGCACTGCTCGTCCCGGGCCGCCCGCTGCTCAAGGAGTGGGCCTACGCGGGCGCCTTCTTCACCTACACCGGGGCCATCGTCTCCCACCTGACCACCGGCTACGACACCGGCGAGGTGGCGGTGCTGGCCGTCATGACGGCCCTGACCGTGGCGTCCTGGGCGCTGCGGCCGCCCAGCCGCCGCCTGCCTGCGGTCAGGTCAGCCTGACCTGACCGCGCCCCGGCCCCGGCGCTGCCGCACCGCCCCGCTGGCAACTGCGGGCCGGAGGGAACCGGGAGCAGGGCGCTGACCGTCCAAGGCCTGAAGCACATGCCGAGACCCTGGACACGGAACGGAGGCCCGGGATGCGCGCGACGATCAGCTCGCGGCGGCCGCGCAGGCCGGCCGGATCGGTCCTGGCCGTGACCGGAACCATGGTCATGCTGGCCGGGTGCGGCAGCGCCGTGGCCGGCGGGAGCGCCCAGCCGGCCGCGAACACCGGGGCCACGCCCCCCGCGGCCGCCGTCCCGCTGTGCGCCAGCACAGGGCGGCTGGACCAGGTCACGCTGCGGCTTACCGGGAGCCGGGTCCGCGAGATCCTGCCCCGTGCGGCCACGATCACGGACGCGCCCCGGGTCCGGGCCCTGGCGGCCGCGCTGTGCCGGCTGCCGCCGGCCCCCCGCGGGCTGCGGCACTGCCCGGCCGCCCTGCCGGGCGTGCTCGTGCTGGAGTTCTCCGCCCAGGGCCACGCGTACCCCCCGGTGCTTATCCATGACTCGGGCTGCGCCACGGTCAGCGGGCTCGGGACGGCCCGGCAGTGGACCTGGTCATCACAGCCTGGGCGGCTGCTGAGCGGGGCGGTCGGCGGGAAGGGCCGGCTGATCCCGGGCACTCATCCGAGCAGCGTGCCGGTGGCATGATCCGCGCCGCGGGCTGGCCTTCCCCCTGGGCAGGCACGGACCGCGGCGGTTGTCCCCGCTCCCGCCGCGGTCCGTGCCACACCGTCTCCGGTGCGGTAACGCCACCCGACTTCCTAGCCGACCCGGCAGGGGTTCGGCATATTGCCGCTGTTGAAGTTGTCGAACAAGTGCTCCGTGGTGAACCCGGCCTCCGGGTAGACGGTCTTCAGCAGCGGGCCGAATTCAGTCGTGGAACTGCCGCCGAAGTCGTTCGTGGTGCCGGGTATGTACTTGCCACCTTCCTGCCAGGCGCAGCCGCCCCGTACCTGCCCGTCGTGGAGTAGAACGGGTAGAACTGGGCGCCCGGGGGCGGGTTCACGCAGTTCGCGCCGGTCGTCCGGTCACAGAACGGCGGGTTGGCCTGCGAGTCGGATGCCTCGATCCGCGGCAGGTCGGTCTCGAACGCGATCGTCGGATAGTTTCTCCCGCGGGTGAGCGGGCTGGTGAACACCACCGGTGACGGGTGCAGGGCCCGGTCGACGGCGGGATTCGGGTTGGTGCCCGGCCAGTCCAGGCGGTAGGACTGCCCGTCGTAATCGCTGTCCGGGGCGAAGCACCCGTCGATGCGCACCAGCAGCGAGTCGGTACCCGGCAGGCACCCGTCGTCGTCGGAGTCCAGGCGTGGGGTCCTGGCTGCCGGGCTTGGTGCATTCACCGTTGGCGTTGATGGCCAGGCAGTTCTCGAAGTGGCCGATCTCGTCGGACATGGCCACGTTGTACGTGTGCGCGGACCAGGTGTTGCCGCGCGGGTTGCCCGTCGAGTACTCGGGGTGGAACGCGTACGGCTTCTCCTGGCACGTCTTGGACTTCGGCGTGTACAGGATGTGGCCGAACCCGTTGGCCACCGACGCGGTCATCGACCCGTGCTGGCCGGTGGTCAGGTCGGCCATGTCGATCTGCAGGCCGGCCCGGGTGTCGTGGATCCGGAACCGGACGACATCGCCGGGCCTCATGAGCAGGTCCTTGTGGTAGGTCCGGGTTGACCGCGGCCAGGTTCGGGTTGGTCAGCGTCCCGGTGAACAGCGGATTCGCCGGGGCCTGGGACTTCCCGCTCTTGGTGATGTACGCCCAGTTGATCGGCTCCGGGCCGCCGAGGATGTAGTTGTTGCACGCGGCGGTGTTCGCGACGCCGTTGTTCTGGTTCTGCACGAAACTGTCAATGGTCATGGCCGCGCAGTACTGCGTCTTCGCGCAGCCGAATCCCTCGAACTGCGGGAATATATCCCGGGCCGTAGAACTGCAGTTCCATGTAGGCGTTGCCGGGGTGCTTCCCGATGTAGTCCGGCGCCTTGGGATTGGTGCCCACCAGGTTGTTGGCGTCAGAGTCGGGCTTGCACTTGTGGGTGAACTCAGGCGCGGACTGGGTGTCGCAGAGCGTCAGGCCGAACCAGAACGTGGGCCGCAGCTGGAAATTCCAGGTCGTCCCGCCGGCCCCGGTCGCGTTGGGCTGCTTCTTCGGGTCCCTCGGCAGCTTGACCGTGTAGGTCATGTCATTGCCCGACCCGGGGCGGCCGGACTTGAAGAGAATCGACGGCTCGTCGTGCCCGACGTATCCCCCGGGGGGCGTGCTGGCCGTGTCCACGCAGAGCGAGTTGTAACTCTGGCACACGGGATCCTCGAACGAGTACTCCGAGGCCGCCTTGCCAGTCCGGGCCGCCGTGGTCCGGACTGCTGCGCCCTGGGCCCTGCTGGTGTGGGCCCTGATCGTCGTGGCCCTCGTGGTCTGGGCCTGTGAGTGTGCACGGCTCGCGGCGCTCGCCGGAAGCGAGCCCGCCGCGAGGACGAGGAAGCCCACAAGGCTGATCGCAGCCATGACGTATCGCTTCACCGTCTGTCCTTTCCATAGCCGGAACCTGGGTACGCGTCATTGCGCGCAGGGTGGCCGGTCCTTTCGGACCCACGGCCCCAGCCCATCAGCCGGCTAACCCCCCGTGCGAAACCCCTTCCCCTGGCTAATCGTCACGGAGCGTGCGCCACGACCAGCTGAAACCGTCGGTATATCTGGCTAACTGGGCATGCGTTCGCCCGATATGACCGGCCACTATGGAGTGCTAACTGCCGATACTCCCCCAGCGTGGGACGGATGGCAACGAAAGCGCCGGGAAATCTGGCCGTCCATTCGCGGGGCCCCGGGGCGGCGGGCGCTACCGTAGCGCCAGGGGGCGCCCGGGTGCGCCCCGGCCAGGAGGGGCTTATGAAGATCGACGGGTTCGGTGGCCCTGGTCACCGGCGCCGACCGCGGGCTGGGCCAGGCGGACGCGCGGGAGCTGGTCAGCCGCGGCGCGGCCAAGGTCTACGGGGCCGCCCGTCACCCCGGCCAGGTCACCGAGCCGGGCGTGACCCCGGTCGCCCTCGACATTACCGATCCGGCGCAGGTCGGCCGGGCCGCGGAGCAGTGCGCGGACGTCAGCCTGCTGATCAACAACGCGGGCGTGATGAAGGCCAGCACGTTCATCGGCGCGCCGGCCCTGGACGCGGCGCGGCAGGAGATGGAGACCAACTACTTCGGCACGCTGAGCATGTGCCGGGCGTTCGCGCCGGTGCTGGCGGCCCACGGCGGCGGGGCGATCGTCAACATGCTGTCGGTGACCAGCTTCTACACCAACCCGTTCAACGCCTCCTACGGCGCGTCGAAGGCCGCGGGCTGGTCCCTGACCAACGGCGTCCGTCTGGAGCTCCACCATCAGGGCACCCTGGTGATCGCGGTGCACGCCGGCTTCATCGACACCGACATGGCCGCCCTGGTCGACGCGCCCAAGATCAGCCCGCAGTCGATGGCCCGGCAGATCTGCGACGCGATCGAGGCCGGCCAGGTCGAGGTGCTCGCCGACGAGCGGACCCGGTTCGTCAAGGCCTCGCTCCCCCGCGATCACGAGCTGATCTACCCGCCGGTCCAGGAATTCTGGGACGCCGCGGTGACCGGCACTCCCCAGCCGCCCCGTGGCGGGGAGTCCTCCGTCACCTGATCAGGTGACGGAGGACTCTCCCGGCCGCGGCGCCGGGAGAGCATCGTGCGTGATGGAGGGGTCTAACCAGCCACCGCACCGGTGACTCCCCGCGAAGGAGGGGTTGAGATGCCGGACCTCATGCACGATGCGCCCGCGGCCGGTCACCCGGACAGCACCACTCACGATGACCTCGCCCGCCAGTCAGGCGATCAGGCAGCTCGAGCGTAAGCACCGCTACCGCGTTAGTGCCGTCGTGTCCGGCCTGGGCATGCTGCTGCTGGTGCTCATCTGGGCCGTCTCGGAGTATCACAACGCGGGCGGCTGGCCGGTGCACGGATTCAGCCAGAGCTCAGGCCTGCACGACGTGTGGAACCTGTGGATCGTCTACCCGCTGGGCGCGTGGCTGGTGCTGCTCGCCACCGGCGCCTGGGACGTGTACCTGCGCCACCCGGTCTCCGAAGAGCAGATCCAGCGGGAGATCGAGCGGCAGGCCGGGACCGGGAAGTGACGATCATGAACGAGTCAGCCGCGGAACTGCCCGGGCGCGGGGTGCGGGTCCTGGTCTCGGTGGCCTCGCGGCACGGGGCGACCGCCGAGATCGCGCAGGCGATCGGCATGGCCTTGTCCGGTCAGGGCTATGCCGTCACCGTCGCCCCGCCGGACCAGGTCCGGTCCGTCGAGGACTACCACGCGGTCGTGCTCGGCAGCGCCGTGTACACCGGCCACTGGCTCGGCCCGGCCAAGGACCTGGCCAGCAGGTGCCGCGACACGCTGGCCTGCCGTCCGGTGTGGCTGTTCTCCAGCGGCCCGGTGGGTGACCCCTCCGGCAAGATGGCCCGGAACATGGCACAGGTCCCGGTGGAGGTCCCCCGGATCCGCGCGGCGCTCCACGCGCGCGATCACCAGATGTTCGCCGGCAAGCTGGACCGCAAGAAGCTGAACCCGGCCCAGCGGGCTTCCCTCCTGGTGTTCCGCGGGCTGGACGGGGACTTCCGCGACTGGGAGGAGATCGCGGACTGGGCGGAGAGCATCGCGGCCCAGCTCACGCTCACCACCCGCTGACCGGGGCGGCCAGCCGGGCCAGCCGCGGCGGCTGGCCGGGCAGGGCGCTACAGTCGGGCGGTGACCAACGTCGGCCGGTCGGCCAGCCCACTGCGGCGCGGGCTGCCGACCGGCCGGCTCGAGGCGCTCAGCGACGGGGTGTTCGCGATCGCCATCACGCTGCTGGTCCTCGAGATCACCTGTTCGGCGCCCGTCGCCGGCGGCGGGACAAGCCGCCGGCCTGACCGCGGCGTACCCGCCACGCTCTAGAGGGCCAGCAGGCGGGCCAGGTCAGCCGGATCGGCGCCCGCCACGTCCACGACCTTCGTGCGGCTGGTGGCCCCCGCGACCAGGGTGACGGCGCTGCGGCGGACGCCGAACGCATCGGCCACCGCCCCCAGCGCCGCGGCCGTGGCCTGGCCGCCGGTGGCCCGCGGGCTGACCCGGACGACCAGCGCACCGCCGTGATCGCCGCCTACGCCGGGCCGGGTGGAGCCGGGGCGTACCCAGACGGTAATCCGCACCACCCCAGTGTGCCCCGCGGGCCCGGTCCTACCGCGGCCCGGACACGGCCTGCCTCAGGGCGGCGATGCCCAGGGCACCGGCCGGCACGAGCGTGATGAGGGCGGGCAGCTGGTACCGCCAGGAGAACTCGAACAGGTCGGAGACCAGCAGCACGAACACGCCCGACGCGAAGAACGCCAGCGCGCCCAGGGCCAGCGACCTGGTCGCCGGGTCCGCCCGCCAGCGCCGGCGCACCAGGAGAACGGACCCGGCCAGCCCGGTGACCACGCACAGGGCGAGCAGCGGGCCGGGCGTGTAGCCGCCGTCGAGCTGGTAGGAGCGCAGGAACCCGGCGACCGGCCGCCAGACGGCCGGGGTGCCGCCGCCGAACTCGGCGATCTCGGCCGCCACCTCCGGCCTGGTCGAATGCGAGGAGAAGTACGGGTAGGTGGCCTGGAACTGCCAGCGGGAGATCGGCGTGTCCCCGGGGCTGGTGGCCCGGGTCAGCGCGAACAGCTTCGCCAGGTCGCGGCCGTAGGCGCCGAGCAGCCGCTGCGGCTGCTGGGCCAGCACGCGGTGGTTGAAGTCGGAGATCATGCTGTCGGTCTCGGTCCGGGGCAGGTTCGCGTAGTACGGCCGGATCGGGGAGCCCGGCTGGTACTCCAGCCAGTCCGCCCCCCTGGCCTGCTGGGCCGGGTCGGGGCACATGGCCCGCTCGGCGGCCGGGAGCCGGAGCGTCGCGCAGTCCGCCGCGGCGGCGGCCCGCCCGTAGAACGAGGTGACACCGGTGTGGGAGAGGAAGAAGTCCCCGGCCACCAGGTAGGAGACGGTGCAGTAGGCCACGATCGGCAGGGCGAACGCCGCGCAGAAGACCGCGGCCCGGCCGAGGACCCGCCGCCAGCCGCCGCCGGCGGCCAGCAGGTAGATCACCCCGGGGACGATCAGGGCCTCGCCGACCTGGGCGAAGGTGGCCGACGTGCCGAGCACCAGGCCGGCCGCCCCGGCCGCCCGCCAGCCGGGCCCCGGCCGCCAGAGCAGGATGGCCAGGCCGGCCACGATCAGCGCCTCGAACCAGGTGCCCGGCATGATCGCCTGCTCGCTCTGCAGCTGGTAGGCGTCCAGCAGGACCGGTGCGATAGCCAGGGCGGCCAGCCACCGGGCCACGCCCCGGCGCACCAGCAGCAAGTAGATGACCACCGCCATGGCCAGGCCGAGCAGGTGCTGGACGGCCGCGACCGCGCCGAAGTTGCCCACCAGCAGGATCGCCCGCAGCGGTCCCTTGTAGCCGACCGGGTCCATCCCCTGGGCGTCGTACAGGTACCGGCTGGTGTCGATGTAGAACAGCGCGGGCCGGTAGGCGAACTGCGCCAGCACCCGCAGCACCAGGCCGGCGGCCAGCAGGAGCAGCGCGGGCCAGTGCCGCCGGGCCAGCCCGGCCCAGGATGCGCGGCCACCGGGCCCCGAGCCGGGCCGCGGCGCGGCTGGCGGGTCAGGAGCGCAGTCACGTGGTCGGCACCGCGTGACCGCCGCTGGACAGGCAGAGCGCGAGCAGGACCGTCACGATCGTCAGCCACCGGGTCATCCGGTTGCGCGGGACCTGGGTCAGCGCCGCCCAGGCCACCGCGGTGTACCAGGCGAAGACCCAGGGGGCGACGAGGATCCAGGCGAAGGTCAGCGCGAACGGGGCCACGACCTCGCGCGGGCTGGTCGGAGGAGATCCGCCGGTACACCAGCCAGGCCACGATGAACAGGGCGAACGGCCACAGGCAGCTGATGATCGTGGCCATCGTGTTCTGCGGGACGCCGAACGCCTGCCCGGTGAGCTCGAACACCCGCCACGGCGAGGGCAGCGTGACCAGCTTGAGCCCGCCGAACAGCGGCTTGATCGCCCCGAGCCCGTAGTAGCTGTAACTGAGCACGAGCGTGGCCACGGCCACCACGGTCATCCGGGTGATCCGCAGCCACTCGCGGTTGCGCAGCAGCGGCCAGGCCAGCCCCAGCCCGATCAGCACCGCGTAGATCTTCACCCCGCAGGCCAGGCCGATCAGCACGCCGACGACCGCGTCGCCCCACACCGTCGGAGAAGCGCCTCGCGACCTGGATGGCGCCGATCGCCGCGGCCGCCACGAGCGTGTCGAGGTGACCGCCGCTGACCAGTTCCAGGATGAGGACCGGGTTGGCGGTCCAGAACAGGGTGGCCCGGACCGGGTCATCCGAGGTCAGCAGCAGCAGCAGGCCCACGCCGATGAAGGCGATCCCGTTGAGGATCATCAGGACCCAGATCGTGGTCGCGACGTTCGGCGTGGCCGATGGAGGCCGCGAACGACTGGATCACGGTGGCGAACGGGCCGTACACGGACGGCTGCGCCTTCCACATGGTCCCGACGACCTGGGTGTAGGGCGAGTGCCCGCCGAGGAACGCGAGCGGGTTGGTGGTGTACGGGTTGCCGCCCAGCGCCGCCATCCGGCCGTAGGCCGCATAGCTCGCGGTGTCCGAGGATCCCACCGGGGTGAGGCTGACCATGATCCCGACGATCCCCGTGCTGACCAGCAGCAGGATCCGCGGGTTGGGCCGCCAGCCCTGGCTGTGCGCCCACAGCATGCCCGGCCAGCCCGAGGCAGGCCAGGATGATGCTGGTGTAGAGCATCAGGCTGGCCAGCACGTGCTGCGAGCTCAGCGACGGCAGCAGCCGGGACAGCGGCAGCAGGACGGGCAGCGTCTCGGCGTTCGGGGCGGTGGCCCCGAGGAGCATGCCGAGCAGCAGGCCCGCGCCCGACAGGGACAGGGCGACCTTGGGGTTGGACAGCCTGCTCCAGGCGAGCTTGCGGATGAGCGTGCTCATCAGCCGCTCGACAGGACCGTGGCCGACTTCCAGGGAATCAGGTGCCGCCGGCTCGGGCGGCCGGGTCAGCCCGGGCGTGCCAGCAGAGTGAGTGGACACCTGAGTCACTCTGCGCCACACCTCCTGGGCGGTCTCGCGCGGCCACCGGGCTGGCAGGCCCCGCGGTGCTGGCCGGCACCGCTGCGCCAGCCAGCACGGCGGGCGGAGGGATCACCGCGCCGCCGGTACTTCCGGGCCCCCGCATGCCCTCGGTATCGCCTGGCTAGCCCTGCTTACATGCCTATCCTGAGCGTAGGGTGAGTGCCGAATGCACCACGCCGCATTTACTGAATCCTTCCGGCGAATTCACGTGGGTGTGGCGTCTAGCGGAACTTCCCGTATGAGACCAGGTTACTCATGCCGGAGGTGCCCGGGTTGCGGTGACTTGCCACTCGTTACCCCCCGTGTCCGCTCTGGTACCTCTCTTCCGCCCGGCCGCCCCGCGCCCTAACGTTTGCTGGTACCAAATAACGAACCCCGCGCGGGCGGCGGCCTGGCCCGGCAGGAGGGGCAGGCAGCGTGGCGAACCCCCGTGACGCCCGGATCACCGTCATCGGCGGCGGCGCGGTCGGCGCGGCGGCCGCGTACTTCCTGGCCCGGGCCGGGTACCGGGACATCCAGCTGCTGGACCGGCAGGGCCTGGGCGAGGCCACCAGCAGCCAGGCCGCGGGCCTGGTCGGCCAGGCCCGGACCACCGTGGACCGGGCCCGGCTGGCGATGGCGGCCGCCGCGCTGTACCGCGGGTTCGGGCGCGAGACCGGCTACCCGATGGATTACCGGGAGTCCGGCGCGGTCCGGATCGCGCTGTCGGACTCGTCCGTGGCCGAGCTGGAGCAGATCGCCGCGACCGCGGCGGTGACCGGGCTCCCGGTGGAGTTCCTGCCGGACGCACGGTTGCGGGAGATCTTCCCCCCGCTCCAGCGCACCGACGGCATCAAAGCGGCCCTATGGTCTCCGACCTGCGGTTACGTCCAGCCGAACAGCCTGGTCGCCGGGTACGCCAGCGCGGCGCGGGACCTGGGCGTCACGATCGCCCCGCACGCGGCGGTCACCGGGATCGGGACCGGGCGCGGGGAGGTCCGCTCGGTGCTCACCCGGGACGGCGAGTTCGCCACCGAGCAGGTGATCATCGCGGCCGGGCCGTGGTCGGCCGCGCTGGCCAGGCTGGCCGGGGTGGAGCTGCCGATTGTCCCGGTGCGGCACGAGTACTTCGTCACCGAGCCGGTGCCCGGCTGGCACGCCGGCCTGCCCTGCCTGCGCATCCCGGAGATCGGCGTGTACGCGCGGGGTGAAGGCGACCGGGTGCTGTGCGGCGGGTTCGAGAACCAGGGCACCAGCCTGGACCCGCGCGGCGTGACCGTGGACTCCCCGCTGCCCGCCGCTCCCGACTGGGACGTGCTCGGCGGGTTCGCGGAGGGGCTGGGCCGGTTCGTGCCCGGGCTGCCCGGGGCGGGCGTGCGGGCCACGTTCCGCGGCTGGCCGGCGTTCACCCCGGACGGACGGTTCGTCGTCGGCCCGGTCAGCGCGATCCGCGGCCTGGCCTTCGCGGCCGGCTGCAACGCGCACGGCGTGTCCGGCTCGGCCGGCCTGGCCATGCACCTGGTGGAGAGCCTGGGCCCGGACCCGTCGCCGTACGTCCGGTCGCTGAGCCCGGACCGCTACCTCCCGCGCACCTGGACCTGGGAGGACGCGGAGCGCCAGGCCCGCGCGGTGTACGAGACCTACTACCCGATGCCGGGCGTCCCGGCCTAGCCGGCCACGGCCAGGCGGTGACTTTTCGCCGGCCGGCGGGTCGGTCCCGGTATGACCGCCACCGAGGACTTCACCAGCGTGACCGGGCAGTTCCGGCGCGAGCTGCTGGCCCACTGTTACCGGATGCTGGGGTCGGCCGACGAGGCCGAGGACCTGGTCCAGGAGACGTACCTGCGGGCCTGGCGGGCCTACGGCGGGTTCGAGGGCCGGTCGTCGGTCCGCACCTGGCTGTACCGGATCGCCACCAACGCGTGCCTGACCGCCATCGAGCGCCGCGGCCGGCGGCCGCTGCCCTCCGGGCTGGGCGGCCCGGATGATGACCCGGCGGCCCCGGTGGTGGACGCGCCGCAGGTGCCGTGGCTGCAGCCCATTCCCGATGCCCTGCTGGCCTCGCCGTACGACGACCCCGCGGCCGCCGCCGTGTCACGGGCGGGCATCCGGCTGGCGATGGTCGCCGCCTTGCAGTACCTGTCCGCCCGGCAGCGGGCGGTGCTGATCCTGCGGGACGTGCTGGACTGGCCGGCCGCCGAGGTGGCCGCCATGCTGGGGACCACGACCACCGCGGTCAACAGCGGCCTTCGGCGCGCCCGGGCCCAGCTCGCGCAGGCCCTGCCCGACGAGGATGCCGTCGCCGAGCCCGCCGAGCCGGATCGCCGCGTGCTGCTCGATCGGTTCGCGGCCGCGTTCGAGAACGGTGACGTGGCCGCGCTGACGGAGCTGCTGCGCCACGACGTGACGCTGGAGATGCCGCCCATGCTCACCTGGTTCGCGGGCCGGGACACCGTGCGGCGCTTCCTGGCCACGAAGCTGCCCGGCGTGCCCGGGCAGTTCCGGCTGGTTCCGGCCCTGGCCAACGGCCAGCCGGCCTTCGCGGCGTACGAACGCGACCACGACGGCGTGTACCGTGCGCACGCGGTGCTGGTGCTGACGGTCACCGCGACCGGGATCGCGCGGCTGGTCATCTTCCT
Organism: uncultured Actinomycetes bacterium; assembly: GCA_963720645.1. Classification (GTDB taxonomy): domain Bacteria; phylum Actinomycetota; class Actinomycetes; order Streptosporangiales; family Streptosporangiaceae; genus RYN-230. Next base: position 244,401 of record CAVRFX010000013.1, read on the forward strand.
CAGCCCCGGCCTGCTGCTGGTCGCGCCGGTCGCCGGCGCCCTCGCCGACAAGATCGGCAACCGGCCGTTCATGGTCGCGGGCCTCGAGCAGCAACTCCACGTCCCAGCCAGGCGCACGGGGTGGGACGGGAGAGACGTGGCGGGGTGGCCAGCCGGGTGCTCGCCAGCGCATAGCTGACGGCCAATCCGAGGAGCTGGATGCGAACGCGGTGATCTTCTGGTCATGCAGGCCGCCGGGCTGGGCTGGCTGGCGGCGGTCACCAAGCCGGGGGTGGGCTACGGCACCCTGGTCGCGCCGCTGATCATCGCGGGCGTGGGCATCTCGATGTGCTTCCCCACCGTGGCCAACGCCGTCACCGGCTCGGTCCCGCCCGGCGACGTCGGCGTGGCCGCCGGCACGAACAACGCGCTGAACGCGCTGGGCGGCGTATTCGGCGTGGCCATCCTCGCCGCGGTCTTCGCCGCCCACGGCAGCTACGCATCCCCGGCCACGTTCATCCAGGGTTTCCGGGCCGCCGAATGGACCGCGGCCGCGGTGGCGGCCGCGGGGGTCGTCGCGGCCGTGCTCGCCCCGCCCAAGGCGAAGCGGCCCGGCGCCTGAGACGGCCGGGTGCCTGCCTATGCTGGCGCCATGCTGCGAGTCCTGCTGACCAACGACGACGGGGTGCGGGCCGCGGGCATCCAGGCCATCCGGGCGGCTCTCACCGGGGTGTGCGCCTCGGTGGTCACGGTCGCGCCGGACGGCAACCGCAGCGGGTTCGCGCGCAAGTGCACGTTCGACCGGCCGGTGGGCGTCCGGCGGCTGGAGGGCGGCCCGCACCCGGTGTACGAGTGCGACGGCACCCCGACCGACTGTGTCCGGCAGGCCTGCTCGGCGGGCTGGCCGCCGAGGCGGACCTCGTGGTCAGCGGGATCAACCACGGCTCCAACGTGGCCGACGACGTGGTCTACTCCGGCACGGTCGGCGCCGGGCTGGAAGCCGCGGTGCTCGGCACGTCCGCGCTGTGCCTGTCCCAGCAGACCCCGACGGGAAGCCTGACGGTCAACTACACCGACACCGGGGACTACGACTTCGGGCTGGCGGCCCGGCACGGGGCCGGGCTCACCGCCACGATCCTGGCGGCCCGGCCGGCCGAGACCGTGGTGCTCAGCATCAACTACCCGGCCGGCCCGGCGGCCCCCGGCCCGGGGGCAGTCACCCCGGCGGCCGTCCTGACCCGGCCCGGGCAGCGCATCTACCCGCGGGCCCCGCTGAAGGACTGGGACGCCGATCCCGGGCCGCAGGCGTTCTACCTGTTCGGCGGCCCGGACGAGGCCATCCCCGAGGCCGACGGCCCGGCGGGCACCGACGTCGCCGCGCTGCGGCGTGGCCTCATCTCGGTGACACCGCTGTCCGTGGCGGCGGGGCTGGAGGAGTTCTCGCCCGCGATGACGTCGTTCCTGGCCCGGCTGCCGGTCCGGCGGACTGGCCGGGGCACCGGTCCTGACCGCCCGCGCCCGGCGTGCGTGGCCGGGCACCGGCCCCTGACCGCCCGCGCCCGGCCCGGGGTGGGCGGGGCACGCTGGTCCTCGTTGCGGGGAAAGAGATGCCGCGCCGGCCTGCACCCGCGCTAGAACCGGGCGGCAGACAACTCCGCGGGCCGGCCTGCTCCTCCTCCTCCTCGCGGCGGGCCGCGGTGTAGCGGTTCTCCGGGATCGGGAGGCCCAGGTGGCCGCGCAGCGTGCTGGACTCGTACTCGGCGCGGACCAGGCCGCGCTCGCGCAGGATCGGCACCACCTCGCTGGTGAACCGGCGGAACTGCGACGGGTGCCCGATGTGGATGTTGTAGCCGTCCAGCGCGCGGCCCTCGAACCAGCGCTGCATCTCGTCCGCGACGGTCTCCGGTGAGCCCGCGAACGGGGTCGGCCTCGGGCCGGAGATGGCCTGCACCGTCTGCCGGAGCGTGTAGCCGTTGTCCCGGGCCAGCTTCACGATCTTCTCGGCCTGGGTCCGGAAGCCCCGCTCGGCCACGTGCAGCACGTCCGGGAACGGCGCGTCGAGATCGTACTGACGGAAATCGTGCCAGGCGAACGGGCGGCCCAGCTCGCCGAGCGCCCGGTCGAAGTCCTGGTCGGCGAGCTGCAGGTCGTGCTCGATCTCGCGGGCCTCGGCGTCGGTGTCGCCGACGAACACCCGGACGCCCGGCATCACGATGATGTGGTCCGGGTCGCGGCCCTTGGCGGCCGCGCGGGCCTTGATGTCGGTGTAGAACGCCTGGCCCTGCTCGATCGACGCCGCGTGGGTGAAGATGCCCTCCCCGATGGTGGCGCCCAGGTCACGGCCCTGCTCGGAGTCGCCGGCCTGGAAGATGACCGGCTGCCCCTGCGGGGAGCGGGAGATGTTCAGCGGGCCGACTACACCGAAGTGCTCGCCCTTGTGGTTCAGCGCGTGCAGGCGGGACGGGTCCAGGAACCGGCGGGCCTGGCGGTCCCGGGGGAACGCGTCCGCCTCGTAGGAGTCCCACAGTCCCTGGGCGACCCGGACGAATTCCAGCCCGCGCGCGTACCGCGTGTCGTAGTCGTAGTGCTCGTCCCGGCTGAAATTGCCCGCCGCGCCCGCGTCGCCGCTGGTCACCACGTTCCACCCGGAGCGCCCGCCGCTGATCAGCTCGAGCGAGGCCAGCCGCCGGGCCAGGTTGAACGGGTCGTTGTAGGACGTGGTCATGGTGGCGACCAGGCCGATGTGCCGGGTCACGACGGCCAGCGCGGACAGCAGCGTCATGGGCTCGAGCCGGTTGAGGTAGTGCGGCGGGGAGTCCGGGGTGATGAACTGGCTGTCCACGATGAAGACCAGGTCGAACTTGGCCGCCTCGGCCAGCTGGACCTGCTCGGAGTACCAGCCGATGTTCACGCTGGCGTCGCCGGGGATCTCCGGATCCAGCCACTGGAAGTGCTGGCCGGGACCACCTGCTCCCATGGTCACCGCGCCGAGCTTGACCTGCCGCTTGCTCATCGGAACTGTCCTTCCGTAGTCCGGCCGTCCGCCATCCGGGCGCGGGCCAGGGTCATCCATTCGCTGTGCCGGTGGCAGGCGACCCCGCGCCGGCCGCCGGCCGTGACGAGCGGAGGCTGGGCCGTGCAGGGGTCGGTGGCGAACGCGCAGCGCGTGGCGAACACGCAGGCGTCCGGGTCATCGAAGCTGGCCAGCAGGGCCTCCGGCAGCGCGCCTGCCTCGGCGACGGTGCGGATGAGCTGCTGCGGGGAGAGTTCGCGGTCGTGCATGACGCTCGGCGCGGACGCCATCAGCAGCGCGGTGTAGGGGTGCTGGGGGTCAGCGAACACCTGGTCTACCGGGCCGTCCTCGACGATGCGGCCCCGGTACAGCACCGCTACCCGGTCGGCGATGCCCGCCAGCGAGCTGAGGTCGTGCGAGATGATCACGATGGACAGCCCCAGGGCGGTCCGGAGCTGGCTGAGCAGCCGCAGGATGTAATTGCGGTTGCTCGCGTCCAGGGCGCTTACCGGCTCGTCGCAGATAAGCAGCCCCGGCTCGGTGGCCAGCGCCCGGGCGATCGACACCCGCTGCCGCTGGCCGCCGGAGATCTGGCCCGGGGTGCGCGGCAGCACCGAGGCGTCCAGGCCGACCTTGTCCAGGGCCCCGGCGACCCGCTGGCGGATCACGCGCCGGTCGGTCTCGCCCTGCAGCCTGATCCCCTCGGCGACAATGTCGGCCACGGTCATGTCCGGGTCGAGGGAGCGGAGCGGGTCCTGGAAGACCAGCTGCAGGTGCCCACGGCGCCGCTCGGCGCGCCGGGCGCCGCCGCGCAGGGCGGAGATCGGGGTGCCCTCGAACACGACCTGGCCCCCGGCCGGGCTGACCAGGCCGAGGACGGTCCGGGCCAGGGTCGTCTTGCCCGAGCCCGTCTCACCGACCAGGCCGACGATCTCGCCCCGCTCGATCGCCAGGTCGACCCCCCGCAGAACCCGGGTAGCCCGCCAGCCGCGGCCGAGGATTACCGAGAGCGACCGCACCGCGAGCAACGGCGCCGCGGGCGGGGCCTCGGGCGCAGCGGCGGCGCTCACCGGGCCGCCAGTTCGATGGCGACCTGCGGCTCGTGGACCCGGACGCAGCGCACCTGATGCTGGGCGCCGACGCTGACCGGGGGGATGGCGCCGGCCCGGCACGTCGCGGCCGCGGCGGGGCAGCGCTCCGCGAACCGGCAGCCGGTGATGTCCGCGCCCACCTGCGGCGGCTGGCCCGCGATGACCTCCAGCTCACGACGGCGGAAATCACCGACCGAGGCCACCCGGAGCAGGGCCTGGGTATAGGGGTGCCGGGGCCGCTCGATGATCTCCCTGGCGGGACCGGACTCCACCATCTCCCCCGCGTAGAACACCACCACCCGGTCACACAGCTCGCTGATGACGGCCAGGTCGTGTGACACGAACAGGACGGCCAGGCCGCGCTGCTCGCGCAGCTGCCGCAGCAGCTCGATGACCTCGGCCTGGATGGTGACGTCCAGCGCGGTGGTGGCTTCGTCGGCCACCAGGAGCTGCGGGTCGCAGGAGATCGCGATGGCGATCATCACCCGCTGCAGCATGCCACCGGACAGTTCGGCCGGGACCTGGTGAAACACCTGCTCCGGGTGGCACAGGCCGACCGAGGTGAACAGCTCGACGGAGCGCTGCCGCGCGGCCCGGCGGGACAGGCCCAGCTTCACCCGCAGAACCTCGGTCAGCTGGTGGCCCACGGTGATCGACGGGTTGAGGTAGGAGGCCGGGTCCTGGAACACCGCACCGATGTGGCTGCCGTGCAGGCTCTGCCAGCCGCGCCGGGACAGGGTGGTCAGGTCGTGCCCGGCGAACGATAGCGTCCCCTGCTCGATGGTGACCCCGGCGGGCAGCACGCCGAGCGCGGCGCGGCAGGTCAGCGTCTTGCCGCTGCCTGACTCCCCGACCAGGCCGACGATCTCCCCGGCCCGGATGCTCAGCGAGATACCGCGGACGGCCAGAGCCGCCCCGTCATGCACGCTGATGTGCAGGTCATCGAGGCGCAGCACATCGGATGCGTCCGCGCTGGGCGCCGTGGCAGGCCTGGACGCCGGGGCCAGGCCCGGGGCGGCGAGGTCAGGCGACCTGAGATTGTCGATCGTCATCGGCAGGCTCCAGAGTCGAGTGGGTTCGGATGACTGGATCCGGGACGGCCAGCATCCCCGGGGTGCGGCGGTCGCGGAACGCGTCGGCCAGGGCGTTCAGCGCACCCACGGTGATGGCGATGAGCGCCCCGGGGATGAACGGCGCCCACGGCGCCTGGGCGAGGTAGTCGAGGTCGGACGAGAGCACGCCGCCCCAGGTGGGCGCGGGTGGCTGCACGCCGATGCCGAGGAAGGTCAGGAACGAGACCGCCAGCAGCGCCGCGGCCGTCATCGACGCCGTGGTCACCGCGATGGTGGGCAGCACCTTGCGCAGCACATGCACCCGGACCACGTGCAGTTTCGAGGCCCCCATCAGCTCGGCGGCCTCCACGTACTGGGCCCGGGCGTGCTCCAGGGTGGCGGCCCGGGTGATCCGGAAGAAGAACGGGGCCAGCAGGATCCCCACCGGGACCATGGCCTGGACCAGGCCGTTGCCGAGTGCGGCGGTGACCGCGACCGCGAAGAAGATGTACGGCAGGGTCATCAGCGCGTCGGTGACACGGTTGGCGGCGAAGTCGAACCCGCGGCCCAGGAACACGGTCGCGATGCCGGGGATCGTGCCCAGCACCAGGCCGATCCCGACCGCCTCGAGCGCGGTGAGCACCGACAGCCTGGTCCCGGCCATGAGCCGGCTCAGCACGTCCCGGCCGAGGTAGTCGGTGCCGAGCAGGTGGTGCGCGCCCGGCCCCTGGAACAGCGCGTTGGCGCTGACCGTGAGCGGGTTCTGCGGGGCCAGCGCGCTGCCGAACACGGTCGCGGCGGCGACGCCGAGCAGCACGGCGATCGCGATCCAGGCCGAGGGCATCCGCAGCAGGGTCCTGGCCTTGCGCTCCCGGGGCGTGCGCTCCCGGGGGTCCGGCCCGCTCACGCGCCGATCCCGTCGTCCGTGCGGTACAGCCAGTTCAGGGTGACGTTCACGATCAGGTTGACCACGATCACGAAGGAGCTGACCACCAGCAGCAGGCCCTGCACGACCGGGATGTCGCGGGTCTGCGCACTCTCCAGCAGGAGCTGCCCCAGGCCCGGCAGGGAGAACACCGCCTCGGCGGCCACCGCCCCGGCCAGCATGAGCGGGAAATCGTTGCCGAGGATGGTGAGGGCCGGGCCGACCGCGTTGCGCAGCGCGTGCCGGACCAGGATGCGCCGGTACGGCAGGCCGCGGACCCTGGCCCCGACGATGTAGTTCTGCTCGAGCACCTCGACCAGGGAGGTGCGCAGCTGCCGGGCGACGTCCGCGGACACCGCCAGGCTGAGCGCCAGGGCCGGCAAGATGATGTGCGCCAGCCACTGCGTGACGCTGGTGCTCGGCCCGACATAGCCGTTGGCCGGCAGCAGGTGCGCCGTGACGGCGAAGAGGACGACCAGGATGATGCCGACCACGAAGGCCGGCAGGGTGGACGCCGCCGAGCAGGCCAGGGTGACCCCGCGGTCGAACCAGCCGCCGCGGCGGACGGCCGCGAGGGTGCCGGCGCCGCCGCCGATGATGACGGCCAGGATGATGGCCAGCACCGCGATGGACAGGTCGACGGGGAGCCGCTGGCCGATGCTCTGGGCCACCGGGATCTGGCTGAAGTAGGATCGGCCGAGGTTGCCGCGGACCGCCTGGCTCAGCCAGCTCCAGTACTGCACGATCAGCGGACGGTCCAGGCCCAGGGTGTGGTTGAGCCGCGCCACCGCGGCCGGGGTGGCCGCGTCCTGGCCCAGGATCGTGGCCGCCGGGTCGCTGTTGGACAGCGCACCGAGGCTGTAGCTGATGAACGTGCTGATGAGCACGATCGGCACCAGGACGGCGAGCCCGCCGCCGAGCCGGGCCAGGATGATGCGGCCCCGGCGCCGCCGGGGCGCGGTGGCCCCGGCGGCGGCGGCCCGTGGCATGCTCGTCACGGTCATCGGGTCAGCTCCCCGCCCGGACACCTTCCCAGCGTTGCTGGACCAGGTCGTACGGGATGCCCGTGACCTTGGTGCTGTAGGCGAGGATGCGCGGGTTGGTGTAGAGCCAGATGTGGATCGGGTCGGTCGTCACCGCGGTGGCGACCGCGCTCTGCAGCGTGCTCGCGTACTTGGGCGAGTTCAGCGGCACGGTGAGGGCCTGGTTGAGCGCCTGGGTCACGGTGGGCGAGGTCGTCGAACTTCTTGCCGTCGACGTTCATCAGGCCCTGCTGGCTGTACAGCACGTCCAGCATCTCCACCGGGGAGTTGCGGCCCGCGGTGCCGTCGATGGCCAGCGGGATCGTCTTGTCCAGGTAGAGGTACTGGGTCTCGGTGGCGGCCGGGATGTCCTTGATGGTCACCGAGATGCCGACCTGCTTGAGCTGGCTCTGCAGCTGCTCGGCCAGCGAGTCACTGGTGCTGACCGTGCTCAGCGTGATCTTCAGGCCGTGCGGGTAGCCGGCCTGGGCCAGCAGTTGCTTCGCCTTGGCCGGGTCGTAGGGGTACAGGTTGGCCAGCGCCGGGTTGTAGCCGACGAAGCCCTTGGGGAACGGCTGGTAGGAGACCGCGCCGTAGCCTGAGGCCTGGACCTTGAGGATGGCCTGGCGGTCGATCGCGTAGTTGATGGCCTTGACCACGTCCGGCTTGTTGAACGGCGCCGTCGTGGTCTGGATGTCGAGCTCGTTGACGACCTCGGACGGGATCACGGCGATCTTGAACCCGGCGGCCTTGGCCGACGCCACCTGATTGCCCGCGATGTAGGCCACATTGACCTGGCCGGATTGCAGGGCGGCCAGGATCTGCTCCGGCTGGGTGATGGACTGCACCGTGAAGTTGGCCAGGTGGATCTGGCTCGCGTCCCAGTAGCCGGGGTTGCGCACCAGGTTCGCGTGGGAGTCCGGCACGTAGCTGGTCAGCTTGAACGGCCCGGCACCGACCGGGTGGGTGGGCAGGCTGCCCGGGCTCTTGGCGAACGCGGCCGGGCTCACCATCATCCCGTCCTTGCCGGCCAGCAGGTCAGGCACCTGGTAGTCGACCTGGGCCAGGTCGAGCGTGAAGCTCGTCGGGCTGTTCACCACGACCTTCGAGATGACCGCGAGCTCCGAGGCGATGTTGGAGGTCGGCTGCTTCTGGCCGCGCACGATGTTCTTCTTGACGGCCTCCGCGTTCAGCGGCGTGCCGTCGGTGAACGTGAGGCCGGGCCGCAGCGTGAACGTGACGCTCTTGCCGTTCTTGGCGTACTTCCACGAGGTCGCGAGACCGGGGGCGACCGTGCCGGACGGGTCGAGGGTCGTGATCGACGCGTAGACGAGGCCGAGCGCGTGCACGTCCCACCCGGCGCTGGAGGTCACCGGGTCCCAGGAGGTGGGCAGCTCCCACTCCCAGTTCAGGGTGCCGGTCGGCCCGGCAGAGGCGGACGAGGCTGAGCCCGCCGACGAGCTGGTGCTGGTGCCGCAGGCGGCGGCCAGCAACGACAGAGTGAGAACGGCAGCGCCCGCGAGGGCGCCGCGGCGAACCGTGGCGTGCCGGGAGGTACCGCCGCGGACCGCGCGCCGGGGGAATGGCATCGAGAACTCCTGAGGGTGACGGGGGACCAGCCACGCCCTCGTGGCCCGGTGGATCCAGCGGCGTAACTGTAAATCAGATAAAATCGATTGGTCAAGTAGGGATTTGGCTGGAAAGGCCGGCCAGGAAGGGGTATCCCGCATGGTCAGACCCTCTGCGGAGGCGCCGCGCTCCGCCGTGACCACGGGCGCGGCCGTGCGCCGGGCGCTCCGGGATCGGGCCGAGATCGGGCTGCTCGACGTGCGCCCGGAGGGACCGTTCGCCGGCGGGCATCCCCTGTTCGCGGCGTCCTTCCCGCTCGGCCGCCTGGAAGCCGAGGTTCTGGACCGGCTGCCCCGCCCCTCGGTGCCGCTGGTGGTCTACGGGGCCGGCGAGCAGGACGCCGCGGCCGCGGCGGCCCGGCTGCGCGGCCTGGGCTACCGGGACGTGTCGCTGCTGGACGGCGGCCTGGCCGGCTGGGTGGCCGGGGGCGGGGAGCTCTTCCGGGACGTGAACGTGCCGAGCAAGGCGTTCGGGGAGCTGGTCGAGACCGTGGCGGCCACCCCGGCCATGGCCGCCGCGGAACTCCGCGCCCTGCTCAGCGGGGGCGCCGACGTGGTCGTCGTGGACGCCCGCCGGTTCGAGGAGTACCACACGATGAGCATCCCGACCGCGACCAGCGTGCCCGGCGCCGAACTGGTCATGCGGGCCGGCGCGCTCGCCCCCGACCCCGGCACGCTGGTCGTGGTGAACTGCGCCGGCCGCACCCGGAGCATCATCGGGACCCAGTCGCTGATCAACGCCGGGCTGCCGAACCGGGTGGCCGCCCTGCGCAACGGGACCATCGGCTGGACCCTGGCCGGGTTCGAGCTCGACCACGGCCAGGAACGCCGGGCCCCCGGGTGCCGCCGGGCGCAGCCCGGCGGGCAGACGCGGCGGCCTGGGCGGTAGCCCGCAAGGCCGGGGCCGGCCGGATCAGCGCGGGCCGGCTCCGCTCGGTGCTGGACCGCGGGGAGCGGACCGTCTACCGGTTCGACGTCCGTTCTCCCGAGGAGTACGCCTGCGGCCACCTGGCCGGGTTCAGGTCCGCTCCCGGCGGGCAGCTGGTGCAGGAGACCGACTGGTTCGCCCCGGTCCGGGGGGCGCTGGTGGTGCTCGCCGCCGACGGTGGCGGCCGGGCGGCGATGACCGCGTCGTGGCTGGCCCAGATGGGCTGGGAGGTGGCCGTCGTGGAGGCGGCCGTCCTGGAGGCGGGCGCCCTGGAGGCGGGCGCCCTGGAGGCGGGCGCGGACGGGGCCGGCCGGAGACCGGGCCGTGGGCTCCCGCCTGGCCGCCCCCGCCGGAGCTGCCGCTGGCCAGCCCGGCCCAGGTGGACGGCTGGCTGCGGGACGGCGAGGCGGTGGTCGTCAACGTCGACTCCAGCCGCCGGTTCCTGGACGGCCACCTGCCCGGCGCGGCCTGGGCGCTGCGCACCGACCTCTCCCGGGCCGGGTGGCCGGGCCTGTCCCGGGCCGAGGGGCGGCTGTCCCGGGCCGAGGGGCCGGGCTTGTCCCGGGCCGAGGGGCCGGGCTTGTCCCGGCCCGGGCGGCTGGTGCTGACCAGTGCGGACGGGACGCTGGCCCGCTTCGCCGCCGCCGACGTGCCGGCCCGCCCGGGGATCCGGGTGCTGGCGCTGGCCGGCGGGACCGCCGGGTGGGCCCGGTCCGGGCGGCCACTGCAGTCCGGTCCCGGCGAGATGCTCTCCCCGCAGATCGATGTCTACCGGCGGCCGTACGAGGGAACGGGCGTGGACCCGGCCGGCATGCAGGCCTATCTGGACTGGGAGTACGGCCTCGTGGCCCAGCTGGAGCGGGACGGCACGCACGGCTTCACCGTGCTCACCTGACCGCCGGCCGCTGCCCCTTGATCGGGGCCGCCGCCGGGTTGATACTCGACTTTATAGATCGAATTACTAGAGAATTGCCTCCCGGGCGCGACCCCATGAGAGCAGGCCCCAGCCATGACCGACCGGCCCGTACCCTCCGTCTGCCAGCTCCTCGCCGACCTGCATGCCTACCGGCTGCGGGCCATGGCGCCCGCAGACCTCCAGGTGAACATCGACCAGCGGCAGCTCCTGGAGGACACCGCCGACCGCGACGCGTTCGTGAAGGCAGGCGACGTCGTGGAGCCGTTCTCCCTGCCGGAGGTGCTGGGCGGCACCATCGAGCTGAACCGCCTGCTGGCCGATGGCCCGGTCGTCCTGCTGTTCTTCCGCTACGAGGGCTGCCCGGCCTGCAACATTGCGCTCCGCCACTACCAGCTGGAGCTGTACCCCGCGCTCGCCGGGCTGGGCGCGACCCTGGTCGCGGTGAGCCCGCAGGTCCCCGGCCGGCTGGCCGCGATCAAGAACCGGTTCGGCTTCGGCTTCCCGGTGGTGTCCGACACCGGCAACAGGCTGGCCCGGCGTTTCGGCATCACCTTCACCGCCAGCGCGGCGTCCCAGGCGCAGGCCCGGGCCCACGGCACCGACCTCGGGCAGGTGCTGGGTACCGGCCAGTGGGAACTGCCCATGCCCACCATCGTCGTGATCGGCCAGGACCGGGTGGTCCGGTTCGCGGACGTCCACCCCGACTGGCTGGTGCGGACCGAGGCAGCGGAGGTCATCGAGGCGGTCCGCCCGCTGGCCGTGGTCCCGGCCGCAGCAGCCGTCCCCGCCTGAAACCGGGGGGAGGACTCTCGTGTCTGCGCCGCTGCGCCTGGGCTTCCTGTCCCACCTGCACGGGCCCCAGGAACCCCGCCAGCTCTACCGCGACTACGTCGAGCTGTTCGTGGCCGCCGAGGAACTGGGCTTCGACTCCGCCTGGGTCGCGCAGCATCACTTCGACGCGTCGGCCGGGCGGCTCCCGTCCCCGTTCACCTTCCTGGCCGCGGTGGCCGAGCGGACCCGGTGGATCCGGCTGGGCACGGCGGTGGTGACCCTTCCGCTGGAAGACCCGCTCCGGGTCGCCGAGGACGCGGCGGTGCTCGACGCCCTGAGCGGCGGCCGGGTGGAGCTCGGGGTCGGGAGCGGGGCCGACCCGGCCGTGTTCGCGGCCTTCGGCCAGGATCCCGGCCGCCGCCGGGAGGAGAACTCCGCGGGCGTGGCTGCGCTGTCCGCCGCGTTCGCCGGTGACGGAGTCGGCGGCACGCAGCTCCGGCTGCAGCCGGCCGCGCCCGGGCTGGCCGGGCGGCTCTGGCAGGCGGCGTTCAGCCAGGAGGGCGCCCGCTACGTCGGCGCGGCCGGTTCCCGGCTGCTGCTGAACCGGGCCACGTTCGGCACGGAAGGGCGGACCGACGAGGTGCAGGCCCCCTGGGCGGAGGCCTACCTGGCCGCCTACCCGGGTCCCGCCGGCCAGGCCCGGATCGGCCTGTCCCGGGGGGTCTACCCGGCCTCCGGCCGGCGAGCGGCCAGGGCCGCGATCGAGGCGCCGGTGCTGGCCATGGCGGAACGGATGATCCGGGCGGGGCGGTTCCCGGCCGGCCTCAGCGCCGAGGAGTACTTCGTTCGGATGCACATCTCCTACGGAAGCCCGGACCAGGTGGCCGAGCGCCTGGCCACGGACCGGGTCCTGCCGCTGGCGACCGAGCTGATCGTCCAGTTCAGCCCGGCCGCCCCGGCGCTGGACGAGGCGATCACGGCCCTGGAACTGCTGGCCACGCGGGTGGCGCCTGCCCTGGGCTGGAAGCCGGAGACCCGTTGACATCCGGCCCGCGCGGATTAATTTTATAGTTAATCGATCGTTTTTATAGGTTTTGGGCTAGCGCGCCACCCGCGCGCGGAGCCAGCGCTCTCCCCGGGTGCACCCGCGCCCAGAGCGGACGGGCATGGACCTCCAGCTGACCGGCAAGCGGGCCGGCTTCACCGGCGGCAGCCGCGGCATCGGGTACGCGATCGCCGCCGCCCTGGCCGCAGAGGGAGCGGATCTCGCCCTCCTGGCCCGCGACCCCGCCCGGCTCGGCGCGGCCGCGCGCCCTTGCCATACTCCGACACCCGGTATATAACGATGATATGAAAGCGCGTCCGCTCCAGGAACCCACGTTCCTGATCCTCACGGCGCTTGCCGCCTGCGCCCAGCACGGCTACGGGATCATGACCGACGTCACGAACATCTCCGGCGGCCGGGTGAAGCTGCGCGCCGGGACGCTGTATGCCGCCCTCGACCGGCTCGCCGACGAAGGCCTGGTCGAGGTGGACCGGGAGGAGATCGTGGACACCCGGCTGCGCCGCTACTACCGGCTCACCCCGCCAGGGGCGCAGCGCCTAGCGGCCGAGGTCGAGCGGATTCGCGCGCACGCTACGGTCGCGGCCCAGCGGCTCGATCTGCTCGGGGGCCTGGCGTGAACGCGGCCGCGCCGCTGGAACGACGCTACCGGCGGCTGCTGATGATGTATCCGGCGGAGCACCGGCGCAAGCACCAGGACGAGATGCTCGGCGTGCTGATGACAGGGGCGCGCGCCGGGCAGCATCAGCCGGGGCTGGCGGACACCGCCAACCTGATCTGGGGCGCACTGCTGATCAGGCTCCGCCCGGCCCGCCGCGGCACCGCCTGGCCGCTCTGGCGTGAGGCGCTGGCCGTGGTGAGCGTTCTCCTGCCGCTGATGGTGCTGGCCTACGCCACGCTGCTGGACGTGTCCCTGCTGGTGTCAGTACCGGCGGGAAGCACGGCCTTCGACGCGTTCGCGCGCCTGGACGCCGAGTTCCTCGGCGGCTGGGTCCTCGTGGCCGTCCTGGCCCTGCTCCGGCTGCGGCGCAGCGCCGCGCTCGCCGCTGCCGCCCTGCTGATCTGGCTGGCGTACTCCTCCGCCCAGGCCGTCAACTGGTCGTACATCGACGCCCCGTCCATGCTCGCCCTGGTCGCCGCCGGGCTGGAGACAGCGGCCCTGCTGGCGTCACCAGGCCCGGCGCGGGCGGTGCAGATCATGAGCTGGAAGCATTACGCGCTCGCCGTGGCGATCCCGCTGGGCCTGGCAGCCACCTTGAACTGGGCGGGGCTGGATCACCCCTCCGTCACGAGCTCGATCATGATCTCAGCTTGCGCTGTGACCCTGAGCGGGATGGCGCTGGCCTCCCCGCTGGGCAAGCGGATGGCAGCCCTTCTGGCCCTCCCGGTCTACTACCTGATCGTGGAGTTGCTCGTGCCGCCGTCGATGACCGGCGGCCCCTACGACGCCACCTCGGGGTGGGAGGGGCCGCTGCGGATCACGCTGACCATCCTGCCGTTCGCGGTGCTGCTGTGCGTGTCCCTGGCCGCGGCGCTGCGCGCCGTCCCGCACACCCCCGCCGGCCGCCGGGAAGCCTAGGCTTTACCGCGTGATTCCGGGCCCTGGAGTCAGCCCCTGGCGAGATGCTGGAAAAAGGACAGGATGCCCGAAACCCACGAATGCACGTCATTACCGGCCCCGGCCGGCGTGGAAACAATCCAGACAACAACCAGGATTCCCACGACCCAGCCCGTTATTTTCGCCAGCACGCGTTTCCCCTCCGCTCAACGCTGCAGGTGCCTGGACGCGCCGCCGTTCCGGTGGGACGCGCAGCAGTAGCGACCGCGAGCGCCCGCAACCGAGCAGGTCAGCGCCCCGTGCCAGATTCCAAGTTGATCACGCACAGTAAGGCAGCGCAAGGATAATCCAGGTAAAGCCGCCGGGAGTTTAAGCGCATTAGGCGCACATCTGTGAATACCCGGCTGCTACCTACGGCGCCCGGCTGGATTAACGGGGCGCGGCCCGTCCCCCGCCCTTTAAGAGAACGGCTTTACGTCAATCGTAATGCGGCCTGGCGCCGCCCGCGCCGGACTCGTGCGGGCGGCACTCCTGGGCCTGCCCCCGGGCGCCCGGGGCCGCCCCGTCATCCGGGCCACGCGGCCCGGACTTCACGTTTCCGCCCCTCAGGCGAGGTAGGATTTCATGAAGCAGGGGTTACGCACAGCCGGCAGGGGAGGCCGCGATGACGGCACGGATCCACCCGGCAGGTGCCGCGGCGGCCAGCCGGCTGGCCGATCTCGGCCTGAGCATCGGCCTCCTCGAGCGGGTGGTGCGCCGGGCCGACGCCGAGGCGGCGTTCTGCACCCCGCTCGACCCGCCGATCATGGAAGGCCTGACCCGCTGGGCCCGGACCAACCGCTTCCTGCGCGAGGAACTCATCCCGCTCGGCTGGCGGTTCGACAATCCCCGGAACCTGCCCCGGACCATCCATCCCGGCGGCCAGTTCGCGATCGTGGCGATGACCGGCGACGACGTCACCGGGCTGGCTGGGCTGCTGCCCGGGCCCAGGTACGCCAAGGGGTACGCCACCGCCCGCGCGGTGCAGGTCAACGAGCAGCTCACCCTGGACTTCGGCGACTTCGCCCTGCCGCCAGCGGATCAGCTGCTGACCTGGCTGCTGCTGTTCCGCACGGACGACGACGGCTTCCACGCCGAGCTGTCGCTGCCAGACCGCATCGACGACGGCCGCATCACGCGCTGGGCGGAGCGGATCATCCTGCCCGTCTTCCCCCGGGACGAGATCGTCCTGGACGGCGGGCTGGCCCCGCCCGACTCCGCCGGGGACCGGGGCATCGTCGTCGAGGTGAGCCGGCTCTGATGCCGCGCGGACAGGCGGCGGCCCTGACCCCGTCCCGGCTGATGATCGCCCGCAAGCGGCGGGGCCTCACGCTGACCCAGCTGGCCGGGCTGACCGGCGTGAGTACCCGCAGCATCTCCCTGTACGAGAACGGCCACACCGAGCCGGCCGCGGACACGCTGCGCCAGCTGGCCCTGGTCCTCGACGTATCCCCCGGGTTCCTGCGCGCACCCGAGGTGGACGAGATCCCCGGCGACGCGGTGAGCTTCCGGGCGCTGAGCAAGATGACGGCCCGGCAGCGGGACCGGGCGCTGAGCGCCGGCCGGGTCGCGCTGCTGATCAACGACTGGATCGACACGCGGTTCCGGCTGCCGGAGACCGACATCCCCCGTCTCACCGGCCACGATCCCGAGGCGGCGGCGCAGGTGACCCGGGCGCGCTGGGGCCTGGGCGAGCGCCCGGTCAGCAACGTGCTGCATCTCCTGGAGTCCCGCGGGGCGCGGATCTACTCGCTGACCTCCGAGAACGCCGAGCTGGACGCGTACTCGCTGTACTGGCACGGGCGGCCGTTCATCTTCCTGGCCACCGGCAAGAGCGGCGAGCGCGGCCGCTTCGACGCCGCGCACGAGCTCGGCCATCTCGTCCTGCACGGGGAGCACCAGATGCCCAGCCGCCCGGCCGCGGAGGCTGAGGCCAACCGCTTCGCCGCCGCGTTCCTGATGCCCCGGGCCAGCGTCCTGGCCCGCGACCTGCGCGACGCCACCGCGGAGCGGATCGTGGAGGCCAAGCGGACCTGGAAGGTGTCGGCCATGGCGCTGGCCCACCGGCTGCACGAGCTGGACCTGCTGACCGAGTGGGGCTACCGGACCGCGTGCGTCCAGCTGGCCCGGCTCGGCTACCGCAGCAGCGAGCCGCGGGGTATCGAGCGAGAGTCCTCGCAGCTGCTGGCCAAGGTCTTCCGGGCCGTCCGGGACGGCGGTGAGACGCCGGCCACGATCGCGTCCGCGATCGGGATCAGCGCCAGCGAGCTCCAGTCGCACGTGTTCGGCCTTACGCTCACCGCCATCCCCGGCGACGGCCAGGCCGTGACGAGCCCGCCCCGGCACGGCCTGCGCCTGGTCCCGCCCCCGGGCCATCCCTGATTCAGAGCACGACCGGGGGCCACAGGTCATGCTGGGCGGCGATCGGATCGCCGGCCCATTCGTGCATCGAGCCGAGGTTGTCGCGGGCCGGGTATCTCGCCGCGGCCGGGCCGCCGGCGAACCCGTGCAGCAGGTTGGTGGTGACCTGGCGGGTGAACTGGGCCGCGTGCCGGTTCAGCCCGAACAGGCGCAGCCCGTTGCTGCACGCCACCCAGCGCATGGTGCCGGTGTTGAACACCCCCGCCCCGCCGCGGTGGGTGTAGTAGGCCGAGTCCGAGTAACTGTGCACGCCGCGGCAGGTCAGCGGCGAGTGGGAGAGCACCTGCATCGGCCGCTGCACGGGATAGACCGGGTTGACCCGGTCGTACTCGATGCCGACCAGGCCGGTGAACCGGGTGCCCTTGCGCACCCCCGTCCCCGCGAGGATCCAGCTGTCCGGCGACGCGATGATGAAGTCGGCGGTCACCGGGTTCGACTCATACAGGGTGCCGGTCAGCGACGACTCCGGATCCGGGTGCGGCGGTTCCCGCCAGTCGCTGGTCACCAGGGCGTTGTCCTTGCCGTACATGGGATCCTGCAGGTAGCTGGTCTTGTAGCAGATGACCAGCCGCCGCTCCCCCAGCCTGGTGCTGGCCATCCGGGTCCGCCGGAACATGGTGTTGGCCCCCATGAACGCGATGTTCATCCCCGCGTTCCGGGCCGCGGTGACATGCGCCCGCTCCTGCGGGGTCCAGTACTCGTCGTGGCCCGCCGTGAACAGCGCGTGCGCCCCGTCCAGCAGGTGCGGGTCGCCGTCGATGTCCATGCTGGTCACATAGGCCAGCGGCAGGCCGGACCGCTCCGCCAGCTCGATCGTCTTCCGCTCGTGGTACAGGAACATGTACGCGCCGTTGGCGTCGTAGGGCCGGTCCAGGCTGACCGCGAGTGAGCGGTTCGCGTAGTCGCCGGTCCCGCCGGGGCCGTTGTACAGGTCGTACCCGCCCCACGTGTTGTACGCCTGCCAGGTCTCCACACCGTTCTTGATAACGGTCTTACCGGCCGTGCTCGGCGACCGGACCGTGACCGGGACGAACCGCTGGGCGCCATGGTCGGCGTCGAGCCGGAGGAGATAGGAGCCCTCCGGCCAGCCGTGGGTGGGCACCGTCAGGGACGGCTCCCACCTGGCTTCCACCGTGTTGGTCGGCCTGATCAGTTCCGGCTGGCGCTGGCGGTGCCCTGGCACCGTGGCCGACTTCCACAGCAGCCGGGCCTCGTCCCCGTGGTACCAGCCCATCCGGAACGCGCTGACCCGGAAGGAGCGGGCGGTGGTGGACACGTAGAGGGTGACCGGCTCGCCGGGCAGCACGCTGGCCTGGCCCGCGTAGCCGGCGATGGCGTCCGGCGCCCCGAGGTGCCTGATGTTCCAGTGCGGGTCCCCCGGGAGGTCGTTCTCCCTGCCCGGGCCCTTCGCGGTGGTGCGCGCCCCCGCCCCCTGCTGGCCCTTGCTCCCGCTCCGGCCGACGGTCCTGGCTGCCGCGTCGCACGCCGCCGCGGCCACGGCCGTGGCGGCGGCGGCGATACCGAAGAAGGCCCGCCGCGAATAGCGCGCGTAGTGAGAGGGCACCCTCATGCGGTCCATCATGAACCCGGCGGCGCGGCCACGCCGACGGCAGGGCCGATACGCATCAGCCGTATGACTGTTCTTGACCGTTCCCATACCAGGCGGGAACGCGGCCGCCGGGGCGCCCGCCGCCCCGGGAACCGCACCCGGGTGCCGTGAATGCGTCCTGCGCGGGGGCCCGGGGATGCCACAATCCGGACATGCTCCCAGGTGCCACCGACTCGGCTGATGATCCCCTCGAACAGGATGCCCCCGACCATCCGGTCGACGACCCGGCCATCGTGTCGTGGTTCCTGGGCGACGGCGACCGGGCCAACCCCGCCACCGACCTGCGCACCTTCACGACCGGGAACCTGGTGGCCCCGCTGGTGGACGGCCGGGGCTATTTCGCCCGGCTGCACGCCGAGCTGAACGCGACCGGGCCGGGCGACCAGGTCTACTTCCTCGACTTCCGCGGCGACCTCGACGAGCTGCTCGACGGCCCGGACTCGTCGGTCGGTGACGTGCTCGGCCGCGCCGCGCGCCGCGGGGTCAAGGTGTTCGGCCTGCTCTGGCGCTCGCAGCCCAAGGCGCTGCGCCAGTCCGAGGAAGCCAACGCGGAGTTTTCCCGCGAGATCGGCGACGACGGCGGCCAGGTCCTGCTCGACGCACGCACCCGCCGGGCCGGGCAGCCATCACCAGAAGCTGGTGGTGATCCGCCACCGGGCGCCCCCGGCCGCGACGTCGCGTTCGTGGGCGGGATCGACCTGGGCCACAGCCGGGGCGACGACTCCCAGCACCACGGTGACCCGCAGGTCATGGAGTTCCCGGACGCCTACGGGCCCCGGCCGCCCTGGCACGACATCCAGGCCGAGGTGCGCGGGGCCGCCGTGCATGACCTGGAGCACACCTTCCGCGAGCGCTGGTACGGGAGCAGTGTCCTGGACCTGCCCAGCCCGGTACGCCAGCTCTACGACCGCGCCTACCACATGGGCGCGACGACAGCCGGCCGCTGCCCGAGCCGGTACCGGACGAGAGCATGCCGCGCGGCACGCACGCGGTGCAGGTGCTGCGCACCTACCCGGCCCGGGTGCGCCGTTACCCGTTCGCGCCGCTCGGCGAGCGGAGCATCGCGCACGCCTACCGCAAGGCGTTCATGCGGGCCCGGTCACCTGGTCTACCTGGAAGACCAGTACTTCTGGTCCCGGCCCGTGGCCCGGCTCATCGCCTCGGCGCTGCGGGCCAACCCCGGCCTGCACGTCATCGCGGTCGTGCCCCGGCACCCGGACAACGACGGCCCGGTCACCCGGATGCCCGGCCTGATCGCCCGGCACGACGTGGTGCGCGCGTGCACCGCCGCGGGGGGTGACCGGTTCGCGGTCTACGACCTGGAGAACCACGAGGGAACCCCGGTCTACGTGCACGCCAAGATCGTGGTGGTGGACGACGTGTGGGCCATGGTCGGCTCCGACAACCTGAACCGGCGGTCCTGGAGCCACGACAGCGAGCTGTCCATCGGCGTGCTGGACTCCGAGCCTGACCCGCGGGAGCCCCGGGACCCGGCCGGGCTGGGTGACGGGGCCCGGGTGTTCGCCCGGGACCTGCGGCTGCGGCTCTGCTCCGAGCACCTGGACCGTGATCCCGGTGACGTGGACGACCTGGTGAGCCCGGCTGGCACGGTCGCGGCGTTCCGGCGGCAGGCCGGGGCGCTGGCCGCCTGGCACGACGCGGGCGGGACCGGCCTCAGGCCGCCCGGGCGGGTGCTGCCGCACCGGACCCACCGGCCCACCGCGGCCCAGCGTTACTGGGCCGCGCCGCTGTACCGGCTGGTGTACGACCCCGACGGCCGCCCGCTGCGCGACCGGATCCGTGGCCGGCTCTGACCCCGGGCAACCTCCCGCCGCCCTGGAGCGTCTGCTGAGATACCAGCGCCGGGCGCGGAGGCCCGGCGGGAGCCCGCGCATACCGGCGGCCTGGCCCGCATACCAGATGGATGGTGGGACATGAGAAGTGGCCATTCCCCGCGGCGGGGCCGGGTCAGCCTGGCCGCCACGGCCGCCGTGCTCTGCGCCGCGGTCACCGGGGCTGCCGGGGTCACGGGGGCTGCCGGGGCGACGGGGGCGCCGGCCGGCGAGCAGCCTGAGGCCGGCTCGATCGCGGTGAACTGCATCTCCGCCGCGCATCCCCGGCTCGCGGCCCGGATGGCCCGGGGCATCCACGCGGCGCTGAGCGGCCGTTCCTCCACGGTCGCGCTGCGGGTCTACGACAAGAGCGAGGACCTGAACTGCTATCTCAACACGAGGATGCACTTCGACTCGGCCAGCGTGGTCAAGGTGATCATCCTCGGCACGCTGCTGCGCGAGGCTGAGACCCAGCACCGCCACCTCACCGCCTCCGAGGCGCACCTGGCCCGGCTCATGATCACCCAATCCGACAACAACGCGGCCTCGGCCCTGTGGGCGCACGTCGGCCGCGGGCGGCTGGAGTACTTCCTCGGCCGCGCCGCCATGAACGAGACCCAGCTCGGGCCGGACGGCTACTGGGGCCTGACCCAGATCACCGCGCACGACGAGCTGCTGCTGCTGAATCTGCTCCAGTACCCGAACACCGTGCTGGACAGCGCGTCGCGGAGCTACGCGCTCACCCTGATGGCCCAGGTCATCCCGTCCCAGCGCTGGGGCGTCCCGGCGGGCGCGCCGGCCAGCCTGACCGTGCACGTGAAGAACGGCTGGCTGCCCCTGGCCCCCCACGGCTGGCGCATCAACAGCATCGGCTGCTTCACCGGCCACCACCGCGGCTACGCCATCGTGGTGCTCACGGAGGACAACCCGACCATGGCGTACGGGATCGCGACGATCCAGGGCGCCGCGGAGGTCATCCACCGCCAGCTCAACCCGGCCGCCGCCACGTTCCTCCCGCCACCTGGCCCGGATCCGTCGTGGGGCCAGCCCGACGAGCAGATCCCGCCCTCACTCGGCGGCCGGTAGCCCGGCCGGAAAGTTTCTGCGGAACCTCGGGAACCGCAGCGGTGGTCCGGCACGTCTAAGAACTGCCTCTTCCCACCTGGGGCGCATGGTGAATGGTTGCCCGCACGGCCCGGCAAGCAGCGCACAGTTGCCGGGACGTGCGGGCAACGCCGTTCCCGGGGCGGGGCTTACTCCCGTGGGCCCGGGGCGGGGGTTTCTCCCGGCGTGCCCGGGCCGGAGACGGGCCGGTCCAGCAGGCGCAGGCCGGTGCGATCAGTACCGGCGGTCACCCCAGAAGTTTGATCAGCTCACGTGGGGTAGCCAGACGGGCGGGGCCCGGCCCCCGGCCGCGGGTTCCCGTCCAGAGCCTGACGGCGCCCGGGCACGGGTCCTAAGTCAGTAGCGCAGCGGACCTCCGTCACGACTTCCCGGGCCGCCGCCGATTATTACCTTATCGACGTTTTCGCTGAGGTTACACGGTGATACGAAGGAGAAAACCACCCCGGTGCCGAGGGCAGGAACGATCTGGCAGCCGGCAGATCGTGAGGGACAGTTATGCCACGGGAAACACGCGGATGATCATTCGGTGGCGGTCTGGGACAGGCGGGACATCGCGGCCATTTTCGAGCAAGCCGAGCCTCATGAGGGCCTGGCCCCGGACAGTTATTCCTTAGGAGGTGCCCCAGTGTCCGACATCGACATCCCCGGGCAGGCGGCGCAGGACATGGCCAACGCACTCACACCCGACGTCAACCTTGTCGCCGATCTCGACATGGCGGGCTTCGGGGGCGCCCTGCGCACGGTGCTCAACCGGGCCATGGAGCGTCCGGCCACCCTGGCCGAGGCCAGTTTCCGGCTGACCGCCAACCTGACCCGGGCCACCCAGTTCGCGGCGGCCAAGGCGATCGGATCGCAGGCCACCCCGCCTATCGAGCCAGACCGCGACAAGCGGTTCGCCGACGTCACCTGGGAGGACAACCCTGCGTTCGCTGCCTTGCGCCAGTACTACCTGGCGACCAGGCAGTTCACCGGCGAGGTGCTCGACGCCGGTCAGGGCGACCCGGTCAGCGACGGTAAGGCCCAGCTGGCCGTGGGGTTCATGCTCGACGCGCTCAGCCCGACCAATTTCCTGATCACCAACCCCGCTGCGCTGAAGCGGGCGTTCGAGACCGGCGGCGGGAGCCTGGTGGCTGGTGCCCGCAACTTCCTCGATGATCTGGTGCACAACAACGGGCGGCCCCGGCAGGTGGACACCACCCCGTTCCACCTGGGTGAGAACCTGGCCGCCACCCCGGGCAAGGTGGTCTACTCCAGCGAGCTGATGGAACTCATCCAGTACGCCCCGCAGACCCCGCAGGTCCATTCCATTCCGATGCTGGCCAGCCCGCCCTGGATCAACAAGTACTACGTCATGGACCTGGCGCCCGACCGCAGCTTCCTTGAGTGGGCGGTGCGGCACGGGCACACCGTGTTTGTCATCTCCTACCGCAACCCCGGGCAGGAGATGCGCGGGACCACCCTCGACGACTACCTGATCGGCGGCCCGAAGACGGCCCTGGACGTGATCTCGGAGATCACCGGGTCACCGAAGATCAACATTACCGGGCTCTGCCTGGGCGGCGCGCTGACCGCCATGCTGGCCGCGTACCTGGTCCGCACCGGCGATGACCGGATCAACTCCATCGGGCTGCTGAACACGATGCTCGACTACAGCGAGCCGGGTGTGCTCGGCGCGTTCACCGACCAGCCGACGATCGCCCGGCTGGAGCGGCAGATGGAGGCCGAGGGCGTCCTGGAGGGGTCGCAGATGGCGGGCACCTTCGACATGCTCCGGGCGAACGACCTGATCTTCAACTACGTGGCCTCGAACTGGCTGATGGGCAAGCAGCCGCCCGCGTTCGACATCCTGGCCTGGAACGGCGACAGCACCCGGATGCCGGCCGCCATGCACTCCTTCTACCTTCGCTCCCTCTACGTCCGCAACGAGCTGGCCAAGGGGGAGCTGGAACTGGCGGGCGAGCGTCTGTCGCTGGACGACGTGAAGAGCGACACCTACGTGGTGGCCGCGATCAACGACCACATCGTGCCCTGGACGACGTCCTACAAGGCGACCCGGCTGCTCGGCGGCCACGTGCGCTACGTCCTGAGCAGCGGCGGGCACATAGCCGGGATCGTCAACCCGCCCGGGCCGAAGGCCTGGTACCTGGCCGGCGAGGACTACCCGCCCAGCGCCGAGGCGTGGCACGCCGCCGCGGAGCGCAAGACCGGCTCCTGGTGGGAAGACTGGGCCGACTGGATCGGGTCGCGGGCTGGCGACCTGGTCAAGCCACCCAAGATGGGCAGCCGGCGCTATCCCCCGCTCGGCGACGCACCGGGTCAGTACGTTCGCGGCTGACCCCGGCCGCGGGCTGGGTGTGAACTAGCAGACACCCTCCTGCTTGGCAAACCGCGCACATGCATGATATAGTAAGCATACAGAGACAGACAGAAGGGCCCCCGAGCGAGGACCCGAGCCGCAAGTTCCGGGCTCAGACATCGAGGAGAGCACCATGGCCGACACCCGCACCACCACCCAGGAAGTCCAGAGCGAGATCCTGGACGCCGTCCGCAAGAGCCAGGACGCCATGGTCAACGCGATCAAGCGCTGGGCCGAGACGATCCAGTCGATCACCCCGTCCATCCCGGTCCCGAACATGCCGTACGCCGACAAGCTGCCCAAGCCCGAAGAGGTCGTGGCCAACGCCTACAACTTCGCCGAGCAGCTGCTCGTCAGCCAGCGCAAGTTCGCCGAGAGCATGCTCCAGGCGACCAAGCCGCTGACCGCTGGCAAGTCCGGGTCCGCCAAGTGATCTGATCCCGCCAGACCCGCGCGGTGACCCTGGATATCCGGGGGTCACCGCGCGGTTGTATGCTTACTATAGTTAGCAGCAGTGGTGCGCTGGCCAGGCCGCCGGCCGCACGGTCTCAGGCCCGGGAGGTGCCCATGGCAGAACCCTGGGACACCCAGCGCGAGGCGCTCGGCGCCTTCATCCGCAGCCAGCGCAAGCTCGCGAATCTCTCCCTGCGCCAGCTCGCCGAGATGACCAGCCTCTCCAACCCTTACCTGAGCCAGGTCGAGCGCGGGCTGCACCAGCCGTCGGTCCGGGTGCTCAAGCTCATTTCCGATGCGCTGAACGTGTCGGCGGAAACCCTGCTCGCCCAGGCGGGGCTGCTGGACGGCGACCGATCCGGGACCGCCGCCGGGTCCGGCGCGGCTGGCAACGGCCGCGCGAGCACGCCCGCCGCCAGCGCCGAAGCGGCTATCCTCGCTGATCAGCGCCTCACCGTTGAGCAGAAGAACGCCCTCATCACGGTGTACCGGAGTATGCTTCGGTCGGAATAGGTGCTATGGCGGCGTCCGCCAGGAGTGACACCACATCGGCCGCATTGTCGCGTTTCTGGTCGTCGGCGTAACCAACAAGTTACCTATATCTCGCTCCCTGGCTAGTGCAGGGAGTTGGTCATGCCTATAATTCCTATATGATAATAGGGGAATCTCGCTTGCCTATGCTGCTGCCGCGCCCGGAAGAGTCAGAGCTTGCCATCGCTCCCCCCGTAGCCGAGCCGGGGTACTGGGCCGGTGCGCCCAGCGCGGTCCTGGGCGACGACGCTATTTACCTCGCCTACCGGATGCGCCGCCCCGTGGGCCGCGGGCGCGGTTACGGCGTCAGCGTGGCCCGCTCCGAGGATGGCGTCCATTTCGAGCCGATGCTGACCATCGGGCGCGAGCTGGTCGGCACCGAGTCACTCGAGCGGCCGTCTCTGGTGCGAACCGAGACCGGCACCTGGCGGCTGTACCTGAGCTGTGCCACCCCGGGCACCAAGCACTGGCGGGTGGAACTGGTCGAGGCCGCCCACCCCAGCGAGTTCGACGCGCTGACCAGCCAGGTCGTGCTGCCCGGGGACGCCAAGACGGGGGTCAAGGACCCGGTGATCAGCCACCGCGGCGGGCTCTGGCAGCTGTGGGCGTCGTGCCATCCCCTGGCCGAGCCCGACGAGGCCGACCAGATGGTCACCGACTACGCCACCAGCGCCGACGGCAAGGAATGGACCTGGCACGGGACGGCGCTGAACGGCCGGCCGGGCTACTGGGACTCCCGGGGCGCCCGGGTGACCGCGGTGATGTACGCCGGCGGCACCCTCGTCGCGTACTACGACGGCCGCGCCAGCGCCGCGGAGAACTACGAGGAGCGCACCGGCGTCGCCACCGGGACCGAGCCCGCCGCGCTCACCCCCCTCGGGGACGCCCCCTCCGCCGCGTCGCCTTACGGCGGCGGGGGCCTGCGCTACCTGGACATCCTGCCGCTCGGCGACGGCAGCTACCGGCTGTACTACGAGATGACCCGGCCGGACGGCTCGCACGAACTCCGCACCGAACTCCGCCCCGGGATGGACGCATAACCTGGCCCCCGCCCGGGGGCGCGGTCACGCCCCGCTCTGGCCCTGCGGCCAGCCCGTATGCGGCCAGCCCGTGTGCGGCCAGCCCGTGTGCGGTGCTAGCCAGCGCCCATGCGGGGCTGGCCGTCACGGGGCTGGCCGTTCCGGGCCTGGCGCTGCCCGACCGGGCGGTCGCCCACCAGCCCGCCGGACCTTTCCCGGGGCTGCAGCCAGTCGCTGAAGTCTGCCTCGGTGACCTTCTCCAGCAGCCGGATATCAGACTCGAAGTACGGCAGCACCGCCTGCCGCTGCTCCCAGGTCAGCGGCTGGCGGGGGCGGGCGCCGCGCTGCAGCATCCGCTCCAGCGGGCTGGTCAGCGCCGTCCCGGTGGTACCCGGCAGGTGCCGGC
This sequence comes from uncultured Actinomycetes bacterium, assembly GCA_963720645.1. Lineage (GTDB taxonomy): Bacteria > Actinomycetota > Actinomycetes > Streptosporangiales > Streptosporangiaceae > RYN-230. The sequence continues at coordinate 270,138 of CAVRFX010000013.1, forward strand.
TGGCCGCCGCGGCCGCGCGGATCACCGAGGACACGGCCCGGTGGCCCAGCGACTCGTCCGGGTGCGCGGTCACGTTCTCCCGGGGCACCTCGGTGACGACGCCCTGCTCGACGCCCAGGAACCCGCAGATCTGGTCCAGCGTCTGCACCGGGGCGTCAACCAGGTCCCGGTAGCGCAGGACGAGCACCTGCTCCTCCGGGAACACCTGGTACAGGTGCTCGAGCTGCTCACCGTAGCGGCCCAGCCGCGTGTAGTGCCAGAACTGCGCCCAGCCCGCGGCCACCCGCCGGTCCTCGTCCGCACAGGCCTTGACGAAGTCCCCGATTGGGTCCAGCCCGGCCGACCACAGGTGCGTCCAGTTGGAATGGGCCCGCTCGACCGGATCGCGCAGCATCGCGATCATCTTGACGTCCGGGATCAGGTCCCGGATCCGGCGCTGCGCTGCCCCGTCATACAGGTAGAACGGGGTGGACTCGGCGCGCAGCTGGCCCGCCGGGGCGTCCGCGAACAGCGCCTCGTAGTCCTCCCGGCGCCAGACATGCTCGCGCCAGGTCGGGATGTCCCCGGGGCCGCCGCCCCGGGACGGGGGCGGCCCGTCGGTCAGGAAGAACTTGGGCTCCTTGACCGGCGACATGTACAGCCCGGGATGCGTGGCGAGCGCAGCGTGCAGCGCCGTGGTACCGGCCTTCGGGGCACCGATGATCAGGAAGTCCGGCAGAGGCATGAGGCCTCCTTTACGTGAATGTGCTCTTGCGCACGTCCTCGGGCTGCCCAGAGCGAGGGAGAATTATCCCGATCAATTTAGTAGAGTATGGGACGCGCGGTTACCGGTCAATGTCAGGCCACCGTGCCCCTCCTCACAGTGCCGGCACCGGGCCTATGCACCCCGGCCGCTGCCCGGCCAGACGCTCCCCGGCCTCGTTGCGCGGGGAGCGCACGGCCACCAGTCTGCCCGCCAGGGAGCGGCTCACACCTGCGTCCCGGCAGGAGATGATGCGGGCGCCAGGGCGCGCCGCGGAGTCCCTTCACCCGCCGGGCATTGACATGCGGCACGCACTGCGCTGAAGTTCGAGGTGCGGACCAGAGTTCGCACTGTGATGAGCTCTCCGCGGCGGGAAGCCCCTGTGAGAACACCGTGCTGAGAAGACGCTGCGAACGCGAATCCCGCTTCTCGCCCAAGCGCAGAAAACCCTGGTCACTGGCTGGAATCCCGCGGGCTACCCCGCGGGAATTGTGCGGGCTTACTCGACGAGGAGGAGAAGCACATGAATGCCTGGGACGCGACGACCTATGAGGGCAAGGACACCATCTTGCGGGTCGTCCGGGAGGAAGCGGGCAGGCTGATCGCCCTGGCTGGCCGGCCCGGGGCCTGGGAGGCCCCGACCGCCTGCGAGAGCTGGGCCGTCCGCGACGTGGTCGGCCACCTGGTGGACACGACCGAGGGTTACTTCGAGGCCTTCGAGGCGGCCCGGTCCGGGGCCGAGGCCACCCCCTATGGCCTGGCCGGCATGCACGAGCGGGCCGGGCAGCAGGCGACCAGGTTCCGTGACCTGTCCCAGCAGGAAATGCTGGCCCGGCTGGGTAACGACCTCGACAAGCTGATGGGCATCCTCGAGCCGATGGGCCCGGAGGACTGGTCCGGCTTCATCGTGCCGCACTTCTACATGGGCCCGGTGCCGGCCTTCTTCTACGCCGCCGGGCAGCTGATGGACTACGCGGTGCATTCCTGGGACATCCGGCAGGGCAGCGGCCGGGCGCACGGGCTGTCCGGTGACGCGGCTGACCTGCTGGTGCCGTTCATGTTCGTGCTGTGGCAGTCAACCATCCGGCAGGACGCCGACCTGACCCCGTTCCGCCTCGGCATCACCGTCACCGGCCGGAACGCGGGGAGCTACCGCATCGACGTGTCGGATCAGGGGATGAGCTACGAGCATGGTGACCTCAGCGACCTCCCCACCGTGATCGATTTCGACGCGGGAAGCCTGGTGCTGACCACCTTCGGCCGCAGCAACGCCGGCACCGTCCGCGGCGATCAGGAGATTGCCGACCGCTACCTGAACCTGTTCTTCCGGATCTAGCCGGGCGCTATCCGGTTTCATCCGCGTCGTACTCCCCCGCCGGGTGGCCCCCGGGGAGCCGGTGCTTGGCCACCCGCGCCGTGGGGGTGCGCGGCAGCTCCTCGATGAGCTGCCAGTACCGCGGCACCTTGAAGGCGGACAGCCGGGCGGCCACGTGCGCGCGCAGGTCGGCGAAGTCGGGCCGGCGGCCGGGCGCCGGCACCACGAACGCCTTCACCTCGTCCTCGGACAGCTCCGACGCCACCCCGACCACGGCACATTCGAGCACGTCAGGATGGTCCTCGAGGACCTCCTCGACCTCGGCCGGGGACAGGTTCTCACCGCGGCGCCGGAGCACCTCCTTCTTCCGGGCCACGAACGTGTACAGCCCGCCGGGGTCCACGGTGACCAGGTCGCCGGTGTGCAGCCAGCCGTCCGCCGTGAACGCCCGGGCCGTCTCGGCGGGCATGCCGTAGTAGCCGCGGGTCAGCACCGGGTTGCGGAGCAGCAGCTCGCCCTGGCCGCCCGGGCCGACCTCCCGGCCCGCGTCGTCAACCACCCGGGCGTGGTTGATCTCGCCGAGCACCGGGTGCTGGCGGACCGCGCCCAGGGTGCCGAACGGCCGGGTGCCGTGCGGCCAGATCAGGCCGTACGGGCTCTCCGACATGGCGTACCCGACCACGATGCGCAGGCCGAACCGCCGCTCCATCTCCTCCTGCCGTTCCCGGGCGGGCGCCGGGCCCGTGTAGCAGAGCCGCAGCGGGGTCTCCGCGTCCGCCGCGCGTGGCGGCTGGCGCATCAGGATCTCCAGCATCGCCCCGATCGCGTTGAACTCGGTCGCGCCGTGCCGCCGCGCCGCGTCCAGGAAGCCGCTCGCGGGGAACCGGGGCAGCAGGATCAGGCCGGCGCCGCAGGCCAGCGAGCCCATCACCGAGTAGGCCGGGGCGTTGATGTGGAACAGCGGCAGCGAGGTCATCAGCCGGTCCTGCGCGGTCAGCTCCATCCAGTACGGGAATCCCTCCCCGGCCAGGACGTAGGCCCGGTGGGTCTGCATGACCAGCTTGGACCGGCCCGTCGTGCCGGATGTGGGGATCAGGACCGCGAGGTCGCCGGGGCTGACCGGGCCGCCCGGCAGGCCACCGCCCGGCAGGCCTCCACCCGGCTCGCCGCCGCCCGGCCCGCCGGGGGCGGGGTGCACGGGGCTGGCGTGAGCCCAGTCACCGGCCAGCTCGCCGGCGTCCAGCACTCCCCGCGGCAGCAGGCCAGCCACCCCGGCCTGGGTGACCAGCGCGGCCAGGCCCGGATCGGTGATCAGCGCGCGGGGCCGGGTCTGCTGGGCCAGGCCGGCCAGCTCGGCCGGGGCGCTGCGCGGGTTGACCGACACCACGACCGCGCCCAGCGCGGTCACGGCCAGCCAGCAGATCAGGTACTCCGGCGTGGTCCGTGCGGTCATCATGACCAGGTCCCCGGGCCCGAGGCCGGCGCCGTGCAGGCCGCCGGCGGCCGCCGCGACCTGGCGCATCGCCCCGGCGAAGCTCAGGGTCCCGTCGTCGGTGCGGACCCAGATCCCGTCCGGGTCGCGGGCCGCGGCGTCGGCCAGGACCTGCGGGATGGTCCGGCTCGCCACGGCGCCGGCGTGCGCCTCCCCGGGCACGCTCAGGACGACCGCGGGGTCACGTGCTCGCGCCAGGAATGCTGCGGGACGAAGCCCAGCGCGGCCCGGGCCCGGTCGGTGGCCACGACCTGGTACCCGTGCTCCAGGAGTTCCCGTACGGTGACCCGGCCGGCGCGGCCGCTCGCGCCAGTCACGCAGATTCGCTTCGCCATGCCGCCAGGATTTCACGCGGCCCATGCTCCCCGGCAAGCCTCCGGCCCTCCCCGGCAAGCCTCCCGCGCACCGCCCGGCAGACCCTGCGCCGCGCCCGGCCCCCGAACTCTGAGGACGCGCGGGGCGGCTCACTCTTTGCGCGCTGGCCGTTCCTCGTCCCGCAGCTCGCCGGCTTCGGCCAGGAGGTTCCCTGACCCACGCCATCCGGTCGCGGCGTCAGGGGGTGGGGGTGGACCTGGCCGCGCCGCTGCCGCCCGTGCTCGGGGTGGGCGACGGCACGGCCGAGGGTGAGGTCAACCCGACGGAGGTACTCGGGGTCGGCGTCCCCGAGGTCGGCGTCGGCGTCCCCGAGGTCGGCGACGCCGAGGATGTCGGGCTCGCCGGCGTGGACCCGGTCGGCGTGGCCGACGGCGTGCTGGTCGGATGCGTGGTCTGCTGCTGCTGCCGCGAGGTGTGGCCGCTGAACGAGTTGCCGAGCGGCGGCTTGCCCACGGCGAGCTGGACCACGATGATGCCCGCTATGACGATGATGAAGAACACTGCGGCGATACCGCTGTAGGTCAGCCACTGCCGCCGGGTCAGGTCGCTGAAGAAGCTGGTGACCGCCACCCACACGCTGCCGTGGCCTGCTGCGTCGCCGTCCGCCCCTTCCGGGGTGATGCTCCCGTGAGCGTGCTGGCCGGCGCTGCTACCGGAGCCGTCCCATCCGTTCGGTGCGCCGTTGGTGACCCCGCCGTTCGCGGCGCTGTCCCACTGGGTACCGTAGCCCGGGATCATCTGGGTTTGGTGGGGATCCCGCGGGGTGCCGTACTGCCGGCGGTCCCAGACGGCCGTTTCCTGGTTCGCCGGATCCCGGCCTGCCGCATCGTGATTCCCCAGGTCCCGGGTTACACCCTGCTGACCCGCCGAACCCGGGTGCGCGGCGGGCCGGGCGCTGGACGCCGCTCCCGCCTGCACGTTGGTGTTGCCGGTCCTGGTCCGGGCGGCCGAGTGATACAGCACCTGCCCCGCAGACCGGAGACGTTCCTCGGAACGCTGGAGGTAGTGCTTATAGATCTCGGTGCCCAGGGTGCTGACCACGCTGCCCACGGCCGCACCGACCAGGGTGCCCGCCACCCCCAGGAAGGAGGCGGCGACCGCGGCGCTCAGGGTGGCCAGGACACTGGCGATGACTTGGGCGGCGCTCAGGTTGAGTCCGCGCCTCCCGCTCATGAACCGTCCCCCTTTGCCTGGTGAGTCCCCCGCTCAGCCAGCGCGGAATTCACGGCCGGGGGGGATGGGGACGTTATCCGCCCCAACCGAGCCTATGCGCGGCACCCGGTGCAGCAAGTCCGCTCGCGGCACTTCGCCGCAGATCGCAGGCCTGCCGGTGCCCGGAGCGGGGTCACGGGCCATCCACGGACCGCAGCCACTCCGCTCACAGGCAGTGCACCGGCCGGCCCGGTCCCGCACGGGCCCCCATGCATGACCAGCGCGCTTTGCCGGGGCGTGGCAGTCCAGCCGGAAGCGGCGCGGGGGGGCGGCGGCGATGGTCACCGCGGGCCGGGCGATCCAGTGAGTCTTTCCTGACACCCGTCTCGATAGCTGAGATGCCCCGCCAGGCGCTGCACACCAGTAACAACGACGACGCCAGCACGGCTGTCCCGGCGGCGGTCCGCGTTCTGACGGCCACGGCACGTCGGCACGCCGGGCGCTACCGTCGGGGGGTGACACAACGTGCGGTTGAGGTGCTGGTGATCGGGGCGGGCGTCGCGGGACTGACCACCGCGGTGTGCCTGGCGGAAGCCGGGCTGGCCGTGACCGTCCAGGCCGGCCAGCCGCCGCAGCAGACCACGTCGGCGGTGGCCGGGGCCATCTGGGGGCCGCATCTGGTCGAGGACAGCGACCGGGTGACCCGCTGGTGCGCCGAGACTCTCGGGGTCCTCACGGAGCTGGCCGGTGACCCGGGCAGCGGCGTCCGGCTGGTCAGCGGGACCGAGGCCGCCCGGGCTGCGCACCCCCGCCCGGACTGGCTCGCGCCGCTGCGCGACCTCGGGCCATGCGACCCCGGGTCCCTGCCGCCCGGCTTCGCGGCGGGCTGGCGGTACAACGCGCCGGTCGTGTCCATGCCGGTCTACCTGGACTACCTGGCCGGACGGCTGCACCGCGCGGGCGGGCGGCTCACGGTGGCACCGCTGGACTCGCTGGCCCAGGCCGTCCGGAACAGCCCCGCGCCGGTGATCGTGAACTGCACCGGGGCCGCGGCCCGCGACTTCGTTCCCGACCCGTCGGTGAGCCCGGTCCGCGGCCAGGTGGTGATCGCCGAGAACCCCGGCATCACCGAGTTCTTCATCGGGGACGGCGACGAGACTCACGAGCTGGCCTACGTGTTCCCGCATCAGGGCCGGGTGGTGCTGGGCGGCACCGAGATCGCGGGTGACTGGTCACTGGACCCCCGTCCCGCGACCGCTCAGCGCATCCTGGCCGACTGCACCGCCATCGACCCGCGGCTGCGCACCGCCCGGATCCTCGGGCACCGGGTCGGCCTGCGGCCGGCCCGGCCCCGGGTGCGGCTGGAAGCCGAGAGCGCCGGCGGCGACGGCGCCGGGTGCCTGGTGGTCCACAACTACGGCCACGGGGGCGGCGGCATCACCCTGTCCTGGGGATGCGCCCGCGAGGCCGCGCGGCTCGTCGCGTCGTCCCGCTGACAGCCGCTGGTCAGCTCGCGGCGGCCAGGCTGTCCAGGATGGCCTGCTGCACCGGCGGCGGCGTTTCCCCCGGTCCGGCCAGCAGCGCGTACTGACCGTGCAGCGCCACGCCGGGCTGGGCGATCATCCGCGGGAACCGGCCCCGGTGCGGCCAGGAGGCCGCATGGACCAGGAACGGGTGGCACAGGAACACGTCACCGGCGCGGCCGGTGGCCAGGACCGTGGGCCGGTGGGCGCTGGCCCGCGCGGCCTGCTGCGCGGCGGGCAGCCACGGCATGCCCTCGTCCCCCGCCGGGGCCAGGATCGGCGGGACGTCCCGGTGTGAGCCCGGCCGCAGCCGGGTCGGGGCGCCCTCCGGTTCCACGTCGGTGAGCAGGTAGATCGCCAGCAGGCCGCGGTCCCGGGAGCCGGCGCTGACCCGGGCCTCCCCGCCTGCCTGGTAGCTGGACTCGATGTGCCAGCCTGCGTCGCCCGGGTCGGCCTCGCTGGGAAACCGCACCGGGCTGGTTCCGCCCGCGCCTTCCCGCCGCCACCAGCGGCCGGGGCCGATCAGCTGGTCGCAGGCCTCCTGCAGGACCGGCGTGGTCCCGGCCGCGGCGAACGGGCCACCCTCCGGGCACGGGATCCGGATCACCGGCGCGGTCCACGTGGCGGGGTCGCCGCGCCGGACACCCTGGCGGTCCAGTTCGGCCCAGATCATGTCCTGGCACGCCGCGATGACCGGCGCCCGGACCGCGCCGCGGACGGCGACGTACCCGCCGGCCAGGAAAACGCCGATCTCGTCCTCGCTGAGCATCGCTTGAGGCTGCCACGGCCGCCGTTACCCCCGCCACCCAATAACGGTTTGACCGCGGCCGGCCACATGGGTACATTACTCAAGTAATGAACCGCTGAACCGGGAGGCGCGGTGCCGGCGCTGGACGACGGGACGCCGCTGTTCGTGCAGATCGCCGAGCAGCTGGCCGACGACATCGTCAACGGCGTGCTGGCCGAGGGCGCCCGGGTCCCGTCCACCAACGAGCTGGCCGCCTTCTACCGCATCAACCCGGCTACCGCGGCGAAGGGGATCAATCTCCTGGTGGACGACGCGGTACTGGAGAAGCGCCGCGGTATCGGGATGTTCGTCGCGGCGGGCGCGCGGGAACAGCTGCGGGCCGTCCGCCGCAAGCGGTTCGCCGATCAGTACATCGACCCGATGCTGGCCGAGGCCACCCGGCTGGGCATCGACACCGACACGCTGGTGTCCCTGATCCAGGGACCCGGCTGGCACAACGGAGGCAGCAGGCCATGACCCCGACGATCTCCGCCACGGCGCTGAGCCGCCGGTACCGCGATCAGATCGCGCTCGACGAGGTCTCGCTCGAGATCGAGCCGGACACCGTGACCGGCCTGCTGGGCCGCAACGGCGCGGGCAAGACCACGCTGATGCGCATCATCACCGGGCAGGAGTTCCCCAGTTCAGGGGACCTCCGGGTGTTCGGCGAGGTACCGGCGGAGGACGACCCGGTGCTGCGGCGCATGGTGTTCGTGCGCGAGGAGCAGTCCTACCCGGACTTCCAGGTGCGGCACGCGATCCAGGTGGCCTCGTGGTTCTACCCGAACTGGGATGAGGACCTGGCCCAGCAGCTGCTCGAGGACTTCGGCCTCCCGCCGCGGCGCCGGATCAAGCGGCTGTCGCGCGGGATGCGGTCCGCGGTCGGGATCGTCATCGGGCTGGCGGCCCGCGCCGAGCTGACCCTGTTCGACGAGCCCTACGCGGGCCTGGACGCGGTCGCGCGCCAGCTGTTCTATGACCGGCTGCTGGCCGAGTTCGCCGAGCACCCGCGGACCATCCTGCTCTCCACCCACCTCATCGACGAGGTGGCCGACCTGCTCGAGCACGTGGTGCTGCTCGACCACGGGCGGGTGGCGCTGGACGCGCCCGCCGACGACGTCCGCGGCACGGCCCTGACCGTGAGCGGGCCGGCCCCGGCCGTGGAGGAGTTCGTGGCCGGCCGCACGGTCTGGCGCCGGCAGCGGCTCGGCTCGCGGGCCTCGGCCACGATCGCCGACCCGCTCGACCCGGCGGCGCAGGCCCGGGCCCGCGCCCTGCACCTGAGCCTGGAACCCCTGTCCCTGCAGCAACTGCTGGTCCACGCGGCCGGCGTCCCCGCCGACGAGAAGGTGAGCGCATGAACACGCTGGTGAACGTGGGCCGTTACCACCTGGTGGACCGCTTCACCTGGCTGGCGATGCCCTGGGGAATCATGGCGTTCAGCTTCCTGGTCAACATCGCCGTCGCCCTGTCCGTCCCGGTCAGCCCGAACGGGATCTACACCGGCGGGCTGGTGTCGCTCTACATCTTCATGCTCCTGTGCGGGGCGCTGAGCATGACCCGGTCGCTCCCGTTCGGGCTGATGATGGGGATCAGCCGCCGCACCTACTACACCGGCACCGCCCTGCTCGTGCTGACCCTGGGCGTGGTCTACGGCCTCGCGCTGACGCTGCTGCAGCTCGTGGAGCGCGCCACCGGCGGCTGGGGTCTCCGGCTGCACTACTTCCGCATTCCGTGGATCATGGACGGCCCGTGGTACGAGACGTGGCTGACCTCGTTCGTGCTGCTGGTCGTGTTCGTCCTGTACGGCATGTGGTACGGGCTGGTGTTCCGGCGCTGGAACGTGACCGGGCTGGTCGCCTTCGTCGCCACCCAGATCCTCGTGGCCCTGCTGGCCGTGGTGGCCGTGTCGGCGACGCACAGCTGGTCCGGCGTCGGGCACTTCTTCACCACGGTGACCGCCCTGGCCGTGACCGGCGTGCTGGCCGCGGTCGCCGTGGCCATGGGCCTTGGCGGGCTCACCACCCTGCGCCGGGTTACCGTCTGATGGCCGGCGCCCAGAGCCGCCGCCGGCTAGAAGCCGGGGAACACCGCGCGGAGCCGGTCCAGGTCGATTCCCGTGGCCGAGTATTCCGGGGTGTGCTCCGGGTCGAGCCGCCCGTAGAACAGCCGCAGCAGGGCCTCGGCGGGCAGCCGGATCTCCCCGTCGGTGTCCGAGCCCTCAGCCCAGTCTGACCAGGTCACCGACTCCCCCACCTCGAGCAGGTAGTCACCGTCGGGGGCGGTGGTGCGCAGCCGGACCCGGAAGGAATCACCGGCGGGCTTGGCGACGAACGGGAGCAGCTGGGCGATCTGCTCCATGGCCGGCGCGATCGCGTCGTCCGCCACGGTCGCACCGGGATCGATGCTGACCGCCACGTCCCATACGTGGATGGCGTGCTCGCTGAGGCGCAGCCGGATCAGCCCGGCCGCGTCCAGCTGGCGGCCGAAGAAGTCCAGCCCGATCGAGTCCAGTTCCGCGCCGGTGAGCTGCTCGAGCCGGCTCACGTGCTCGCCGTCCCAGATCAGGCAGTCCGCGGCCTGCAGCTCCGGGGTGCGGTTGTTCCACGTGTCCCAGATGGCCGGGAACGCGCCCTGGTCCAGCTGGTCGCGCCCGCCCAGCGCGGCGGCCAGGCTGAGGGTCGCGATCTCCGCGCCGCTGCCGAGGTGCGAGAGGACCTGGGCGATGGTCCAGTCCGTGTCGTAGGACTGGGCCCGCAGCTGATCCGGGGTGAGCGGCCGGACCAGGCCGGCCAGCCGCTCGTGCGAGTTGCGCAGCACGCCGATGAGTGCGCGGGGGTCAGTGGGCATGGCTCGCTCCGTGCGGTTGGGGGCATACCGGACGGGACAGCTTACCGGCCGGCCGCCCGGGCCGCCCGGCCGCCCGGCCGTCAGCCCGGTAAGAGCCAGCGGCCCGGGCCGGTGCCCGGCGGGCTCACCACGGCGGCGCCTGGGCCTTAGGGTGAGCGGAATGAAGATTGGTTTCGGTGCCCCGGTCTCGGGGGTGTGGGCGACCCCGGGCAACCTCGCCTCGTTCGCCGCCAGCGCGGAAGCCGCCGGCTACGCCTCGCTCTGGACGTTCCAGCGGCTGATGGTGCCCGAGGGCGCGGCCATGGACTCCGTGTACCACAGCGTGCTCGACCCGATGGTGGCGCTCGGTTACCTGGCCGCGGTGACCCAGCGCATCCGGCTGGGCGTCGCGGTGGTGAACATGCCGTACCTGGCGCCGGGTTACCTGGCCAAGATGGCCGCCACCGCGGACGTGCTGTCGCGCGGCCGGCTCGACCTCGGCCTGGGCATCGGCTGGCTGCCGGAGGAGTTCACCGTGGCGGGCGGGATCATGGCCCGCCGCGGGGTGCGGACCGGCGAGTACATCGAGGTCATGCGGCGGGTCTGGGCCGACGGGCCGGCCGAGTTCCACGGCCGCGACTACGACCTGCCCGCGGGCTGGTTCGCACCCAACCCGGTGCAGCGGCCGGGCCCGCCGATCCTGCTCGGCGGGGCCGCGACGGCCGCGCTGCAGCGGGCCGGGCGGCTGGCGGACGGCTGGGTCACCGCCAGCCGGACCGACCTGTCCCGGATCGGCGAGGGCATCAGCGTGGTCCGGTCGGCCGCCGAGGAAGCCGGCCGCGACCCCGGCTCGATCCGCATCATCTGCCGCGGCGTGGTCCGCGCGGGCGCGCCGGTGACCGTGCCGGAAGGCGGCGGGCGGGTGCTGCTGTCCGGCAGTTACGCGGACATCCGCGGCGACGTGGAATGGCTCGCCGGGCAGGGGGTGACCGAGATCTTCTACGACCTGAACTGGGATCCGCTGGTCGGGGCGCCGGACGCGGACCCGGTGGGCGCGGCCGCCCGGGCCGAGGAGATCCTCGCCGAGCTGGCTCCCGGCGGCCAGCCGGACGGCTGACCCGGCTGCGGGCCTGACCCCGCCCCGGCCAGCGGCGGCCCGCGCGGCCCCGGCTGACGGCCGGCCCGTGCGCCCGGCCGACGGCGGCCCGCGCGGCCCCGGTCAGCGGTCGGCCGGCTCGAGCCCGGCGGCCGCGGCGATCGCCGCGGCCTCGCCCCGGCTGGCCGCACCCAGCTTGCCCAGGATGTTGGACACGTGCACGCTGGCCGTCTTGGGCGCGATGAACAACGCGGCCGCGATCTCCCGGTTGCTCCGCCCGGCCACGAGCAGGCGCAGCACCTCGCGTTCCCGGCTGGTCAGCCCGGCCAGGGCACCGGCGCGGCCGCCCCGCTGCCCCCGTCCGGGCCACCCGGGCCGTTCCCCGGCGCGCCGTTGCCCGCCGGGCGGGTGAGCCGGGCCCGGCGGCCGAGATCGCGAAGCGCCGACGCCAGCGGCACCGCGCCCAGCTCGTCCGCGACGGCCAGCGCGAGCGACCACTCCCGCTCCGCGTCGGCCCGCCGTCCCGCCTCGGCCAGCGCCTCCGCGAGCCGCCAGCGGGAGCGGGCTGTCTCGTAGCTGAACGCGGGCCCGAACGCGTCGACCACGGCCTGCCAGGCCTGCGGGTCGTTGCGGCCCTGGACCCGGGCCCATTCCGCCTCGGCCCGGGCCAGCCAGCCCCGGCCGTCCACGCCCAGCACGAACTTGGGCCGCCGGGGGAACGCGGCCCCCTCACGCGCGGCGTCGATCAGCACCTGGGCCGCGGACTCCTCCGCCGCGGCGGTCTCCTCGTCGCGCGCGGCGCGGGCCCGCCGGGCCTGCTCACCGCGGGCCGCCAGGCCGACGGCGGCGACCCGGATCGCGGGCGGCCCGTAACCGCCCTCGACATCCAGCTCGGCCAGGGTCGCGGCCACCTCGGCCAGCGCGGTCGCGGTGTCACCGCGCCAGAGGGCGTGCTCGGCCAGCAGGCCGCGGGCGATGTACGCGCCGAAACTGTCGCCCGGCCAGAACGGCTCCAGCCAGGCCCGCCGGTCCGCGACCCGGGGCTGCCCCGGGCCACGTCCAGGAACAGGGCCATCGCCGAGAGCCGGGCCTCAGCGGCCGTGGTCACCCGGACACCGAACCCGTCGGCCAGTTCCTGGGCGTGGTCCCAGCAGCCGTCGGCGTAGTGCGCCAGGTAGTGCACGTACTGCAGGTCGAGCCCGTAGGGGGCCAGGCCGAGCCCGGCCGCCTCCGCGTGACCCTGCCCCTGGTGCGCGGTCTCGGCGGCCGCGGCCAGATCACCGCTCTCCAGCTGGGACCGGGCGACCTGGAAGGCGGCCCGCAGCTCGACGCCGAGCATGGACAGGGCCTGCGCCTCCCGGTAGGCCTGGGTGAACAGGTCCAGCGCCTGGCCGGGCTCGCCCTGCCGCTCGGCCAGCAGGCCCAGGGTCACCAGGGCGTCGGCCTCGACCCAGGGGGCATCCGCGGCCCGGGCGGCCAGCCGGGCCTGCTGGGCCCGGCGCGCTGCGGCCGCCTCGTCGCCCGCGTGCATCAGCGTCTGCGCGTGGGTGGCCAGGGCCCGGGCGTGTTGCGCTCGCGGCGGGTCGGCGGGCAGCAGCTCCACGGCGGCCCGGGCCGCACTTTCCGCGTCGCCCGGCGCATCCAGCTCGAGCAGGTAGTAGGCGAGGCGCTCGTGCACCCGGCTGGCCAGCACCGGGTCAGTGTCCTCGCCGAGGAACCCGCGGATGCGGCGCAGCTGCTGCACGGCCCGGGCGATGTCGCCGCTGGACGCGGCGCAGTTCGCGGAGCAGAAGCCCAGGTGGTCGCGGTCCTGGCCGGCCAGCTGCTCCGGCTCGCTGACGCGATCCCACAGCGCGAGCGCGGCGTCGTAATGCCGGTGCGCCTCAGCCGGGGCGGCGAGCCGCTCGGACTCCTGCCCGGCGCGGACCGACGCGGCGAACGCTCCCGTGATGTCGTGGCTGGCCAGGCAGTGGTGGGCCAGCTCGGCGGCGGACCCCGGCACGGTGGCTAGCCGGCCCGGGTCGGCCAGCAGCTCGGCGAACCGGGCGTGCAGCCGGGTCCGCTCCCCCGGCAGCAGGTCGGTGTAGAGGGCCTCCCGGATCAGCGCGTGCCGGAACACGTAACCGTCGGCGCCGCCCGGCACCAGCAGCTGCTGGGCCACGCAGTCCCGGATCGCGTCCTCGTACTCCGGCCCGGCCAGTCCCGACGCGGCCCGGACGATGTCGTCCTCGACCCGGCGGCCGCCGACCGCCGCGGCCCGCAGCACCTGCTGGGCGGCGGCGGGCAGCCGCTCCACCCGGGCCAGCAGCAGCGCGGCCAGCCCGCTGGGCAGCACGTCCCCGCCCGGGGCCGCCCGGCCCCCGCCGGCACCACCCCCGCCACCAGGGACGCGGCCGGCGGCGCCGGACTGGACCGGCTCGATGGCGGCCAGCAGTTCCTCGGCGTAGTAGGGGTTGCCCTCGGCCCGGGCGACCATCCGGTGCAGCACGGCCGGGTCCAGCGGCTCGCCGGCCAGCGCGGTCAGGTGACTGGCCATGTCCGCGTAGCCCAGCGGCCCCAGCTCGATCGAGGCCACGCTGGGCAGCCGCAGCAGCTCCGCCACGACCGGCCGGAGCGGGTGACGCCGGTGCAGGTCGTCGGTGCGGTAGGTGACCACCACGGCCACCCGCTCCCGGTGCAGGACCCGGCTCAGGAACGTGATCAGGTCACGGGTGGAGCGGTCGGCCCAGTGCAGGTCCTCGAGGATCAGCAGCACCGGATGCCCCTCGGCCAGCTCGGCGAGCAGCCCGAGCACCGCCCCGAACAGCTGCTGCTGGGCGAGCCCGGAGACCTCACCGCCCCGCTGCGCGGGCACGTCCCGGTCCGGCAGCAGCCGGCCCAGCACCGGCCGGGCGGCCAGTGCGGCCGCCAGCGGTTCCGTTGTGGCTCCGGGAGTGGTCGTGCCTTCCCGCAGGGCGTCGGCGAGCGGCAGGTAAGGAATGCTGTCGCCCAGTTCGGCGCAGCGCCCGGACAGGACGAGGAAGCCCCGGTCCGCGGCCCGGGCGGCGAGCTCGGCGACCAGCCGCGTCTTGCCCACACCCGCGTCGCCGCTGATCAGTGCGTGGGACGGACGGCCGGCGCTGGCGTCGTCAAGCAGGCCGAGCAGGCGAGTCAGTTCACCGTCCCTGCCGACCAGCCGTCCGCTCGACGCCCGCAGCATCCTCCAAGTATCCCAGTATCCGCCCGCTTCAGCCGCGACTGAGGCGCACTTGCTGCCGTTTTATGGTTTATTGCCCCCGCGAAACGCCCGGTCCGGCTGGTGTCCCGGGTGCGGCGAAATCGTTGCGCGCCCGCCGCCCGTGACCTCCCGGGGCCCGGGCCGGGGTCGGCTGGGCGATCCGGGGCCGGGCGGCGGCGAGCCGGGGCCCGGGAATCCCCGTCGCGGCGCCATCCCCCGATGCGCTACCCTGACCGCCATGAGTAGCGATACCCGCCCCGCTGCCGCGCCGGCCTCCCCGGCCCGCGCGCAGGCCAGCCCGATGCCGCTCAAGCCATCGCTTGAGGGCCTCGAGGAGAAGTGGTCGCGCCGGTGGGAAGAGACGGGCGTAGTACAAGTTTGACGCCACGGCCTCCCGCGAGGAGGTCTTCTCCATCGATACTCCCCCGCTGACGGTCAGCGGGGCGCTGCACATCGGGCACGTCTGCTCGTTCACCCACACCGACACGATCGCGCGGTTCCAGCGGATGCGCGGCCAGGCGGTGTTCTACCCGATCGGCTGGGACGACAACGGCCTGCCCACCGAGCGCCGGGTGCAGAACTACTTCCACGTCCAGTGTGACCCGGCGCTGCGCTATGACCCGTCGTTCGTGCCGCCGGACCGCCCGGCGGGCGAGCCGGTCCGCATCTCCCGGCGCAACTTCGTGGCCCTCTGCGAGCGCCTGACCAGCCTGGACGAGCAGTCGTTCGAGCAGGTGTGGCGACGGCTGGGCCTGTCGGTGGACTGGTCCACCCAGTACCAGACCATCGGCGAGAACGCCCGGGCCATCTCCCAGCGGGCCTTCCTGCGCAACCTGGCCCGGGGGCAGGCGTACCTGGCCGAGGGCCCGACGCTGTGGGACGTGACATTCCAGACCGCGGTGGCCCAGGCCGAGCTGGAAGACCGGGAGATGCCCGGCAGCTACGTGCGGCTCGGGTTCCGCGGCCCGGACGGCAGCGCGGTGGCCGTGGCCACCACCCGGCCGGAACTGCTGCCGGCCTGCGTGGCGCTGGTCGCGCACCCCGACGACGAGCGGTACGCGGCCCTGGCCGGCGCCGCGGTGACCACGCCGCTGTTCGGCGTGCAGGTGCCGGTGCGGACACACCCGCTGGCCGACCCGGGCAAGGGCACCGGCATCGCCATGGTGTGCACGTTCGGTGACACCGCCGACGTGACCTGGTGGCGCGACCTCGGCCTGGAGACCCGGCCGCTGCTGGGGCCCGACGGCCGGCTGCTGGCGTCCCCGCCGCCGGGCATCACCAGCCGGGCCGGCCGCGCCGCGTACCAGCGGCTCGCCGGGGCCACCCTGGCGGAGGCCCGCGCCCGGATCACCGCCCTGGCCGCCTCGTCCGGTGACCTGCTCGGCGAGCCGGAGCCGGTGGTGCACCCGGTGAAGTTCTACGAGAAGGGCGACACGCCCCTGGAGATCATCACCACCCGGCAGTGGTACCTGCGCAACGGCGGGCGGGACCCGGAGCTGCGGGACGCGCTGCTGGCCCGGGGCCGGGAGATCACCTGGCACCCGGCGCACATGCGGGCCCGCTACGAGAACTGGGTGAACGGGCTGTCCGGCGACTGGCCGGTCAGCCGCCAGCGGTTCTCGGGCGTGCCCATCCCGGTCTGGTACCCGCTGGACTCCGGTGGCGCGGTGCGCCACGACGCGCCGCTCACGCCGGATGAGGCGCGGCTGCCCGTGGACCCGGCGGCCGAGTCGCCGCCCGGGTACGCCGAGGAGCAGCGCGGGCGGCCCGGCGGCTTCGCGGCCGACCCGGACGTGTTCGACACCTGGGCCACGGCCTCGCTCACCCCGCAGATCGCGGCGCGCGCGGCGAGCGGGCCGGACCTGGACCGGATCTTCCCGATGGATCTGCGGCCGCAGGCCCACGAGATCATCCGGACCTGGCTGTTCTACACGGTGCTCCGCGCCCACGAGGAGTACGGCGTGGCGCCCTGGCGGCACGCCGCGATCTCCGGCTGGATCCTGGACCCGGACCGGAAGAAGATGTCCAAGTCCCGGGGGAACGTGGTGACCCCGATGGACTCGCTGCGCAAGCACGGCTCGGACGCGGCCCGGTACTGGGCGGCCAGCGGCCGGCTCGGCACCGACATGGTCTTCGATCCGGCCCAGCTGCGGGTCGGCCGGCGGCTGGCCATCAAGCTCCTCAACGCGGCCCGGTTCGTGTTGTCCCTCGCCCCGGGTGACGATGCGCGGCGCGGCAGCGCCGGGGATGCGGCCGGGGCGGGCTCCGGGCTGACCCGGGCCTGGCTGACGCGCCGGTCACCGAGCCGCTGGACCGGGCCATGCTCGGCCGGCTGGCGGATGTGGTCGCCGGGGCCACCGCGGCGTTCGAGTCCTACGATCACGCGCGGGCCTTGCACGAGACCGAGTCGTTCTTCTGGTTCTTCTGCGACGACTACCTGGAGCTGGTCAAGTCCCGGGCTTACGGCGAGCACGGCCCGCGGCCCGCCGTCTCGGCGGTCACGGCGCTGCGGGCGGCGCTGTCGGTCATGCTCCGGCTGTTCGCGCCGGTCCTGCCGTTCGTGACCGAGGAAGCCTGGTCGTGGTGGCAGGAAGGCTCCATCCACCGCTCCCCCTGGCCCGGCCCGGCCGAGCTGAGGCCCGCGGCCGGAGATGCGGATCCGGCCGTGCTCGACGCCGCCTCCGCCGCGATCGCGGCGGTGCGCGGAGCCAAGTCGGCCGCCCGCCTGTCCATGCGGGCCCCGGTCCGCCAGCTCGTGGTGTCGGCCGGGGAGGAGGACCTGGCCCGGATCCGGCCTGTCCTCGCGGATGTGCAGGCCGCCGGCCAGGTGGACCAGGTGATACTGCGCCCGTCGGCCTGCTCCGAGCCAGTCCATCACGTCACGTTGTGAGACGCGGCCGGGGCCACCAGCCGATAGCCGCGGCGGCCCCGGGATAAGGACGCCGCTGGCTACTCGCGCTTGGCGATGCGGAGCTCGTGGAAGGACACGCTGAACCCCGATCCCTCGGGCGCCGCGCACATCACGCCGGCCAGCAGCTCGCTGTCCGGCGGCAGGTACACCAGGGCGGCGAGGTCGGGGGGGCCGTCGCCGGTGCTGTACCGGATCTCGACCGCGTCGCCGCGGCGCGAGAGCCGCAGCGCCACCTCGTCCGAGCCGTCCGGCAGGTTCGCCACGGACCAGCTGGACATGCCCAGGGTGAGCACCGTGCTCAGCCGGGGCCGGCCCTCGAAGAACTCGATCCCGGTCTTCAGCCAGGTCCGCTCGTCCGCCCGGAGCATGACGCCCGCCTGGTCGTACTGGGCCGACCAGTTCCCGCGGATCCGCACGGCCACATCCAGGTCGCCCGCCAGCACCTCGCCGTACACATGGCCGCTGTCCCGGATGTAGCCGTAACCGGTGACCCGCCAGAAGTCGGTACCCGGGTCAACGTTTACCTGCAGTACGTCGTCGGTCCGCTGCCAGCTTGCCAGGCTCATTCAGCCACTCCATGAGTCAACGCCTCCGTGATCTCGCCGAGACGAGGGTAGCGGTACGGGGGCCGGGTAGTCTCACGGGCATGGACAAGGTGCGCCGAACAGAGACCGAATGGCAGGACGTGCTGACCCCCGAGGAGTACCGGGTCCTCCGCCAGGCGGGCACCGAAGCGCCGTTCACCGGGGAATATACGGACACCAAGACGGAGGGCGTCTACCGCTGCCGGGCGTGCGGAGCCGAGCTGTTCCGGTCAGACGCGAAATTCGAGTCGCACTGCGGGTGGCCCAGCTTCTACCAGCCCACCGAGGACGACGCGGTGATCCTGATCGAGGACAACTCGCTCGGCATGCGGCGGGTCGAGGTCCGCTGCGCCAACTGCGAGTCCCACCTCGGCCACGTGTTCGAGGGCGAGGGCTACGAGGTACCCACGGACCAGCGCTGGTGCATCAACTCGGTCTCGCTGAGCCTGGAGCCCGCTGAGAGCTGACCGCCTCCCGCCCGCCCCGGGGCGCCGGTCCCGCCTCCCCGCGCTTTCTTCCGCCACTGCCCTCCGTCCGGTGGCCAGCGCCACATTTCACGCCCGACGTGCGTGATAGCGGGTGATTTGTCGCATTATGGCGAACGGTCAGCGTGAAACGTGAACAGGAGGGGCCCCTGTTACTCGTGGGAGCTGGAGCAGGGCGGCGGCGGGGGCGCCGGGATGGCGCTGATGTGTGTGACCGACTGATTACATTAAGTAATCGCTTGCGTGGGTACTGTCCCCGGTGAAGCACGGATGCGATGCTGTCCGGGGGGGCGCATTATGGGGAACTTCATGGCTGGGCTGGCACGGTTCGCCATCCGGTTCCGGTACGCGATCATCGCCCTCTGGGTCATCGCAGGCGCCCTGTGCATCGCCTTGTTCCCCTCGCTGGGCAGCGCGGTCAACACCGACAACAGCTCCTTCCTGCCGTCCAGCTCGCCCAGCGTGCACGCGATGAACCTGGCCGCGCCGTTCCAGCCCACGAACGACACCACCGGCACCCTCGTCGTGCTGGGCAAGTCCAAGCTCACCGCGAGCGACCAGCAGTCCATCACCAAGCTGCAGAACAAGATCGCTAAAGACGATCACGTCGTCTCCGTCTCGGACCAGGGCCTGTCCAAGGACGGCCAGGTGGACAAGGCCCAGGTCGTCATCAACGTGCTGACCTCCAGCACCAAGGCCTCCCCCACCGTGGCGGCCATCCGCTCCACGATGAGCGGCTTCGCGCTCCCGGCCGGGCTGTCCGCCTACCTCACCGGGCAGCTGCCCAGCGCCGTGGACAACCAGAACTCCCAGGCCCACGCGCAGAAACTCACCGAGGACCTGTCGGTCCTGATCATCCTGGTGATGCTGATCATCGTGTTCCGGGCGGTGGGCGCGCCGCTGGTCACCCTGGGGCCCGCGATCTGGGTCCTGCTGATGTCCGGGGCCATCATCGCCGAGGCGTCCAAGGCCGGGCTCCAGGTGTCCACGATCACCGAGACCATGCTCACCGTGCTGCTGCTCGGCGCGGGCACCGACTACGGCTTGTTCTTCATCATGCGGGTGCGCGAGGAAATCGCCGGGGGAGCGACGCCGCACGTGGCCATCGAGCGCGCCGGGCGCTACGTCGGTGAGTCGATCACGTTCTCGGCGGGCACCGTCATCGTGGCCCTGCTCACCCTGATGCTCGCCTCGTTCGGCCTGTACTCGGGGCTCGGCCCGGCGCTGGCGCTGGGGGTCGCGCTGATGCTGCTCGCCGCGCTCACCCTGCTGCCCGCGCTGCTCGGGGTGTTCGGCACCGCGGTGTTCTGGCCGCGCCCGGTCCGGGCGGCCAAGAAGGAGGGCGTCTACGCGAGGCTCGCCGACCACGTCATCGCGCACCCGGTGATCACGCTGAGCTGCGGCGTGGTGTTCCTGGGCGCGCTGGGCCTGTTCGCCTCGGCGTACACCTCCAGCGGTTTCGGCGGCCAGACGACGGGACCGCCAGGCAGCCAGTCGGCCAACGGCACCAACGTGATCAACAACCACTACCCGGCCGCCGTGGCCAACCCGACCCAGGTGCTGATGGTCTACAAATCGTCGGTCTGGAAGAACCTCGGCCCGGTCAGCCAGGCCGAGACCGAGCTGACCGGGAAGTCCGTGTTCGCCTCGGTCGCCGGCCCGTTCGACCCCAACGGCACGAAGCTGACCACGAGCCAGCTGAACAGCCTGTACCAGGAGCTGGGACCGCCGGGGAAGCTGCCGGTCACCGAGCCGGCGGCACCCCGGTGCCCGCGCAGCAGTACGAACTGTACCGCTCGCTGTCCCAGTTCATCAGCAGCAACGGCAAGACCGTGCAGTTCTACACGTCGCTGACCGCGGGCTCCCCGTCGTCCACCGCCGCGCTGAACGCGACGCCCTCCGTGCGCAGCGCGACCACCAGCGTGCAGCACAGCGTGGGCGCCACGGACAGCGGCGTGGCCGGGCTGGCGCCGTCGTCCTACGACGTGAGCACCGTGTCGCAGAGCGACCTGAAGGAGCTTGTCCCGATCGTCATCGTGCTGCTGGCGCTGCTGCTCGGCGTGCTGCTGCGCAGCGTGGTGGCCCCGCTGTACCTGGTCGCGACGGTCCTGCTCAGCTACTTCGCGGCGCTGGGCATCGCGGTGCTCCTCTTCCAGATCGCGGGGGGTGAGCCGGGGCTGAACTTCGTGCTGCCGTTCCTGCTGTTCATCTTCCTGATGGCGCTGGGCGAGGACTACAACATCCTGGTCATGAGCCGGATCCGGGAGGAAGCGCACCATGCGCCGCTGCGCGCCGCGGTCCGGACCGCGGCCCACCACACCGGGACCACCGTGACCTCGGCCGGGCTGATCCTGGCCGCGACGTTCGGCGTGGCCGGCATCACCGGCGCCACCAGCCAGATCAAGCAGCTCGGCGCGGCCATCGCGCTGGGTGTTCTGATCGACACGTTCCTGGTCCGCACGCTGATGGTGCCGGCCATCGTCGTGCTGTGCAGGCGGTTCAACTGGTGGCCATCGCACCTCGCGCGGCGTGACGCCGAACTGCTGCCGGGCACGCGGCCGCAGACGGCCGAGGCCCAGAGCTGAGCTGCACGCGGACGCGGCCCCCGCGGCGGCGCGCCCTCAGCCCAGGGCACCAGTCCCGGGCCAGCGGCCCGCGGCGGCAGCGTTAGGGCAGGGAAGCGAGCAGCTCGCGGACCGGCTTGCGGCGGCCGGTGTAGAACGGGATCTCCACCCGGGTGTGCAGCCGGGCCCTCGCGCCGCGCAGGTGACGCATCAGGTCCACGATCCGGTGCAGCTCGTCGGCCTCGAACGCGAGCATCCACTCGTAGTCGTTGAGGGAGAAGCAGGCCACGGTGTTGGCCCGCACGTCGGGGTACTCGCGGGCCATCTTCCCGTGCTCGGCGAGCAGCTCGCGGCGCTGGCCCGGGTCCATCAGGTACCACTCGTAGGACCGGACGAACGGGTACACCGACACGTAGGCGCGGGGCTCCTCCTCGGCCAGGAACGCCGGGACGTGGCTCTTGTTGAACTCGGCGGGCCGGTGCAGCGCCATCGCCGACCAGACCGGCTCGCTGGCCCGGCCCAGGGCGGTCCGCCGGAACCGGGCGTACATCTCCTGCAGGTCGTCGGAGGACGGCGCGTGCCACCAGAACATGTAGTCGGCGTCGGCCCGCAGGCCCTGCAGGTCGTAGCAGCCGCGGGTGACCACGTCCTTGCCCGCCGCCTGCCGGCTCAGCTCGGCGACCTCGTCGGCCAGCCATCCCGCCCCAGGCCGGTGACCGACCCGGCCGCCTCCAGCGCGCCGCGAGCCGGTGATCCGGAACACCGACCACATCGTGTAGCGGATCAGCTCGTTCAGGTCCCGGGCGCGGGGCCGCTGCGGTTGCGGGTCCGGAGCCGGATCGGCCGGGAGCACGCCCGTACCGGCCGTCTCGCCCGTGTTCCCCGCGGGGATACCGTCTTCTGCCGCCACGCCCTCAGTCGTACCCATGACCCCTATTCTCCGCCTTGGCCCGGCGTGCTGCTGACCCGGAGGCCGGCCAGCACCTGATCCACCGCGGCCCGCGCGGTGCCGATGCACGCGGGAATGCCGACCCCGGCGTAGGCGGCGCCGCAGGCTGCCAGGCCGGGCTGGGCCGCGAGGCTGGCCTGGATCCGGGCGACGCGGTCCAGGTGCCCGACCGTGTACTGGGGCAGGGCGCCGCCCCAGCGGCTGACCAGCGCATCGGCTGGCGCGCCCCGGACCCCGGTCGCGGCGGCCAGGTCGGCGGCGGCCAGCGCGGCCAGTTCCTGGTCGTCGCGCTGCAGGACCGCTTCCTCGCCGATCCGGCCGACCGAGCAGCGGACGAACACCAGCCCGCCCGCGCGGTCGCGCAGGTGAGGCCATTTCACCGAGGAGAACGTGACCGCCTTCACGGGCCGTCCGTCCACCGCCGGGACGAGGTAACCGCTGCCGTCCGGGAGCTGCGGGAACGCCGCGTCCGGGTAGGCCAGCGTCACGATGGCCATGCTCGCGTAGCCGATCTCGCCGAGGGCCGCGGCCGCCCCCGCCGCCGCCGGCACCCCGCCGAGCAGCCTGCTGGCCGGCCGCCCAGGCAGGGCGAGGATGACCGCGTCGGCCTCCAGCTGCCAGGGGGCGTGCGCCGAGCCGATCGTGAGCCGCCAGCCGCGCTCGCTGCGCACGAGTTCACGGACCATGGCCCCGGTCCGCACCTCCGCGCCCGAGGCGGCCGCCAGGGCCGGCGGCAGCATGCCCAGCCCCCCGCGCAGGGTGGTGAACACCGCGGGCCGCGCGGGGGCGCCCGGGCCGTTCACGCTGGCTGGTTCCGGCGGCGGGGGTGGCAGCAGCGAGGCCGCCGCACCGGCCAGCGAGGCATGCGTGCGGGACGCCTGGGCCAGGCCGGGCAGCGTCGCCTCGAACGACAATTCCTCGGACCGCCCGGCGTACACCCCGCCGAGCAGCGGGTCGACGAGCCGGTCCACGACCTCCGGGCCGAACCGGGCCCCCACGTACCCGGCCACCGAGACATCGCCGTCCCGGTGGGTGGGGGGCAGATCCGGCTCCCGGCTGGCCCGGGCCAGCCCCTCCGCCGAGAGCAGCTGGGTCCGGCCCAGTTCCCCGGTATCCGCGGGCACGCCCATGAACTGCCGGGCGGGCAGCCGGTGCATCGCCCCCCGGCTCCAGATCCGGGCTGCGGTGGTTCCCGGCGCCACCAGCCCGCCGCCCAGCCCGGCCGCCCGGATGAGTTCCGTGCCCTCGGGCCTGCGGGCCAGCAGCGCCTCGGCTCCCACGTCGACCTGGCACCCCGCGACCTCGGCCAGGGACAGCTTGCCGCCGGTCTGCGGGGACCCTTCCAGCACGACGACCCGGACCGGCTCGTCACGAAGGAAGAACGCCGCGGCCAGCCCGGCGATCCCGGCCCCGATGATCGCGACTACCGGAAGGTCTTGTTCAGGCTGCTCCACGCGTTCACCCTAAGGGTGCGGCCAGGCCGCGCGGGTAAACCACCACCGGGGGGCGGGTCAGGTGACGATCCAGTACGGCGGGCTGCTGGTGGTCGCGGTGGCGGCTTTCGTGGCCCCGCTGATCGCGCGCCTGGTGCCGCGGCGGCTCGTCCCGCCGGTAGTGCTCGAGGTGCTGGTGGGGATCGTGATCGGACCGCAGGTCCTGGGCCTGGTCCGGGCCCAGGGCGCGGCCGAGCTGCTGTATCTCCTGGGCCTGGGCTTCCTGCTCTTCCTGGCCGGGCAGGACGTGCGGCCGGAGCGGTTCCGCGGGCCGACCTTCCGGCTGGCCGGGACCGCGTTCGCAGTGTCCGCGGTGCTGGCCGTCCCGGTCGCGTTCGGGCTGCACCTGATCGCGTCAGGGGCGGACGTGCGGCTGCTGGCCCTGTGCCTGGTGGCCAGCACGCTCGGGGTGCTCGTCCCGGTGCTGCGCGACGCCGAGGAGATCACCACGGAGTTCGGCCAGCTGCTCGTGGTGGCCGGCTCGGTCGGCGAGTTCGGTTCCCTGCTCCTGCTGACCATCCTGTTCTCCGCCCAGCCCGAGTCCACCCTGGTGCAGGTGATCTACGTCCTGGTCATGGGCGCCGCCGCGCTAGTGCTGGCCTTGATCCTGAAATGGCTGTGGCGCACCCCGGTGATGGCCCGGGTTTTCGCCGACTCGGATGAGGACACCACCCAGCTGCGAGTCCGCGGCGCGTTCGTCGTCCTGCTCCTGTTCACCGCGCTGGCCCACGAGTTCGGGGTGGACGCGCTGCTGGGCGCGTTCATCGCCGGCATGGTGGTGGGCATTTCCGACGGGGACGAGCGACCGAATCAGGAGCGGTACTGGGCCAAGCTCCGCGCGATCGGCTACGGCTTCCTGGTGCCGGTGTTCTTCGTGATGACCGGGGTGCAGTTCAACGTGCGGGCGTTGCTGGCGCACGCCTCGTCACTGGCCCTGGTCCCGCTGCTGGTGCTGGCGATCGCGCTGGTCCGCGGCGGCCCCGCCCTGCTGTACCGGCGCCGGCTCGGTACCGCCCCGGCGGTGGCCGCCGGGTTCCTCCAGGCCACCACGCTGACCTTCCCGGTGGTCGTGGCGGCGCTGGGCAGCGATCTCGGCCTGCTCAGCGCGGCCAGCGCGGCCGCGCTGATCGGCGCGTCGCTGCTCTCGGTGCTGCTGTTCCCGGCCGCCGCGCTCGCGCTCCGGCCTTGGACCAGGGCCCCCGCCACCCAGCCGGCCGAGGACGTTGCGAACCTGTGACCACGCGGCCGGAACCGGGCCAGCCCGCCCGCGCGTCCGAGCGGCATGACATCGTCCTTGCTGTTCCGGGCGGCCGCCTCCAGCGTGCTGCTCACCGGAGCCTGCCTGCTCGCCGCCGGATGCTCGGCCGGGGGCTCCTCCGCGTCATCGGCGCCGGGGGTGGCCGCCGAGCCTGCCCGCGCCGCCGCCGGCGGCCAGGGCTCGGCCGCCATGGGTTCGGCCCAGTCCGGGTCGTCCCAGTCCGGGAACACGTCCCTGACCGTGCTGCCCGCCACGTCGTCGATCATCTACACGGCCAGCCTGACCGTCCGCAGCACCAACCTCACCCGGGCCGCGGCCCAGGCCACCCAGCTCGCCCGCGCCGCGGGCGGGTACGTGTCCAGCGAGAACACCCAGCTGAACCGGGCCCACCCGGACCGGTCCACGGTCAGCCTCCAGCTGAAGATCCCGGTCAGTGCCTACCAGGCCACGCTCGGCGCCCTGTCCACCCAGACCGGCACCCGGCTGGCCATGTCCCAGCACGCCCAGGACGTGACCCAGACGGTGGCCGACGTGACCAGCCGGGTGACGTCGGACCAGGCGGCGATCAGCCAGCTGCGCGCGCTGCTGCGCCACGCGGGCTCGGTGAGCAGCCTGCTCACCGTGCAGAACCAGATCAACGACGAGGAGGCCGGCCTGGAGTCCCTGCTCGCCCGCCAGCGCGCCCTGACTCACGAGACCTCGTTCGGCACCGTGGACATGCTCCTGGTCACCCCCTCCGCGCGGGCGGCGCACCAGAGGCACCACCCGGCCGCGGGATTCGTGGCCGGGCTGAGGGCCGGCTGGCACGGCCTGGTCCGGGTGGTGTCCGTGCTGCTCACCGGCGCCGGGGCCGCGCTCCCGTTCGCCGCGATCCTGGCCGTGCTCGGCTACGCGGGCTACCGGACCCGCCGCTGGTGGCTCCCCCGCCGCCATGACGCGCCGGCCAGCCCCGGGCCGGCCGATCCCGCCGGCCAGCCCTGACGGGCCAGTCCCCAAGGGTTAGGTGCGCTACGGGCGCGGCTGGATATCTGGCAGCAGGCCTACGGGGCGGCTGGGCTACGGCCCGGCCGGCTCGCGCACGGACGCCTCGTGCACCAAGTCGGTGAGCCGGGCCAGGACATCCGGGTTGGTGGCAGGAAGCACCCCGTGCCCGAGGTTGAAGATGTGCCCCTCGGCGGCCCGGCCCCGGCCGATGATGTCCTTGGCCCGCCGCTCGATCACGTCCCACGGGGCCAGCAGGGTCGCCGGGTCCAGGTTGCCCTGCAGGGCCTTGCCCGGTTCCACCCGCCGGACCGCCTCGTCCAGCGGAACCCGCCAGTCCACCCCCACCACGTCCGCGCCCGCCTCGCCCATCATGCCCAGCAGTTCCCCGGTGGCCACGCCGAAATGGATCCTGGGCACGCCGGTATCGGCGAGAGCACCGAAGATCCTCTTGCTGTGCGGCAGCACGCCGGTCCGGTAGTCCTCCGGGCTGACCGCGCCCGCCCACGAGTCGAACAGCTGGATCGCCGAGGCACCCGCGGCCACCTGAACCCGCAGGAAGGTGATCGTGATGTCGGCCAGCCTGCCCAGCAGCGCGTTCCACAAGGCGGGATTGCCGTACATGAGCGACTTGGTCAGGTCGTGGCTCTTGGACGGCCCGCCCTCGACCAGGTAGGAGGCCAGCGTGAAGGGGCCACCCGCGAAGCCGATCAGCGGTTTGGGTCCCAGCTCCCTGACCAGCCCGGTGACCGCCTCGGTGATGAACTCCACGTCACCGGGCTCCAGCGGGCGCAGCCGGGCCAGATCCCGTTCCCCGCGGATGGGCTCCCCGATCACCGGGCCGACGCCGGGCTTGATGTCGATATCCAGCCCCACCGCCCGCAGCGGCACCACGATGTCGCTGAAAAGGATGGCCGCGTCAACCGGGTACCGGCGCATCGGCTGCAGCGTGATCTCGGTAATGACATCTGGCCGGGAACACGCCTTGAGCATGGGCATTCCACCCCGTGCCCGGCGGTATTCGGGCAGCGACCGGCCGGCCTGGCGCATGTACCAGACCGGCGTGTAAGGCACCGGCTGGCGGCGGCAGGCCAGCAGGAACGGGGACTCATCGAGTGGCTTGGGCTGCGCGTTCACATCTGCGATGCTCTCACAGGACGCGGGCTGAGCCGCAGCATCTGCCCAGGGGCATCGGGACACGCCGCCCGACATCCACCGATCCGCGTGCTCCGCATGCCACGATCGACACCTGCCTGGCGCCGCAGCCCAAAACCCCCAGATGAGGACGCCTGCGGCTCCGATGGGTAAGGAGGTCACGAGGCCGTGAACCAGATAGATGGATATTGCCCCGATTGCCGGGAAACCCGGACATTCACTCAGGTCCATTCTGATCCTGGACACTGTTTGGAGGCATCCGTCGGTATCTGCCCGGAGTGGTACTGCATCGCCTGCGGTGCCGCGATCCTCCTCGGCACCGTCCCCGCCCACCAGCAGCCCCTCAGCATGGCGGAGTTGACCGGGCGCGCCGCGTGATACCCGATGGGGACGACGTACGCTCTGCTTATGAGGCAGGTCGGCGGCCCGGCGGAAGCGGGCCCTGGGGCAGCGGGCACGCAAGCGGCGGGCCCGCCGGCCGCGGGCCCTGGGATAGCGGGCAGCACGGCAGCCCAGCCTTCGATGCCCGCTGGTGACGACGCCGCAGCCGGTTTCGGGGTCATCGTGGCCGGCCTGCAGGCCCAGCGCGACCAGGTCGGCGGCCTACGCCCGGAACTGGTCTTCGAGGACGTCCCGGCCCCCCGCACGCTGGCCCCGTACGCGAGCGCGGTCGCGGTCACCGTCCAGGTAGACGACGATGAGATCGCCAGTGGCCGGCTGATCCTGCTCTACGACCCCGCGGGCCAGACCGGCTGGGCCGCCCGCTGCGGGTTATCGCGTACATCCACGCCGACCTGGACCCGGACATCGCCGAGGACCCGCTCATCGGGCAGGTGGGCTGGACCTGGCTGACCGAGGCGCTGGGCAGCCGCACGGCTGGCTACGCCGAACCCAGCGGGACCGTCACCACGGTGGTCACCGAGGGCTTCGGCGTCAAGGAGTCCGAGCCCGCGGTCACGGGATTCGAGCTGCGCGCGTCCTGGTCCCCGGCCGCCCCGGACGGCGGCTCCGGGCCGGGACCGGAGATCCTGGACGGGCACCTGACCGCCTGGTGTGACGCCCTCTGCGCGGCGGCGGGACTGCCGCCGCTGGCGGCGGGCGTGACAGTGCTGCCGAGTAGCCGGGCGGTCCCGGTGATGCAGCCGGACGGCCAGCCGCCCTCGCCGGAGCCCAGGGACGGGCGTTACCCGGCCGGGCCAGCCACAGCGGAGGCGCCAGTCATGGCGGACGGGCCAGTCATGGGGACGGGCCAGTCATGGCGGACGGGCCAGTCATGGCGGACGGGCCAGCAGCAGCGGGCGGGCCAGCAGCAGCGGGCGGGCCAGCAGCAGCGGGCGGGCCAGCAGCAGCGGGCGGGCCAGCAGCAGCGGGCGGGCCAGCAGCAGCGGGCGGGCCAGCAGCGGGCGGGCCAGCAGCGGGCGGATCGGCCGCAGGGGACGGCCAGCCCGATCCGGCGGCGCCCGCCCAGCAGCCCGAGCGACCGCCCGCCGTGCCCCTGCTCGAACCACGGGACGGCCTGCCCCCGCTGGTGACGTCCGCGGGCGCGCTGGACGACGCCGTCCGGGCCCTGGGAGCGGGCGAGGGACCGGTGGCCGTGGATGCCGAGCGGGCCTCCGGGTTCCGGTACGGTCACCGGGCTTTCCTGGTCCAGTTGCGCCGCCGGGGCGCCGGGACCGTGCTGATCGACCCGGTGGCCTGCCCTGACCTGTCGGATCTGGACGCGGCGCTGGCCGACACGGAAGCGGTCCTGCATGCGGCCTCCCAGGACCTGCCGTGCCTGGCGGACCTGGGCTACCGCCCACGCCGGCTGTTCGACACCGAGCTCGCCGGACGGCTGCTCGGCTATCCCCGGGTGGGTCTGGGCCCGCTGGTCGAGAACGTGCTCGGCCTGGCCCTGGAGAAGGGTTACGCGGCCGCGGACTGGTCCACCCGCCCGCTGCCGGAAGACTGGCTGCGGTACGCCGCGCTCGACGTCGAGGTCCTGGTGGAACTGCGTGACGCGCTCGCCGAGCAGCTGGCGGCCCAGGGCAAGGACGAATGGGCCCGGCAGGAGTTCACGGCCGTGCTCAACGCCGGGCCGCCGGCGCCGCGGGCTGAGCCCTGGCGCCGCACGTCAGGCATACATCGCGTGCGTACCCGCCGCGGCCTGGCCATCGTGCGGGAAATGTGGCTGGAACGGGACCGGATCGCCCAGCGGCGCGACCTTTCCCCCGGGCGGGTCCTGCCGGACTCCGCCATCGTCGAGGCCGCCCGCGCGGCCCCGGCCACGGCCGCCGCCCTGGCCGGGGTGTCCGGGTTCAAGGGCCGCGGCGCCAAACGGCACGCACAGGAGTGGTTCGCCGCCATCCGGCGCGCGCACACCGAGGCTGACCAGGCCCTTCCGCGGCCCTCGGCCCAGGTGTCGGACGGTCCCCCGCCCGCGCACCGCTGGCATGAGCGGGATCCGGAGGCGGCCCGGCGGCTGGCCGCCGTGCGGACCGTCATCGCCGCGCTCGCCGACGAGCACTCGCTGCCTGCCGAGAACCTGGTGCAGCCCGACTCGGTGCGCAGGCTGGCCTGGCAGCCGCCGGACCCGGTGACCGCCGAGGCCGTCGGCGCGGACCTGTCGGGCTACGGGGCCCGGCCGTGGCAGGTGCAGCTCACCTCGGGACCTGTCGCGGGCGCGCTGCTCCGCCTGGCTGAGAAGGGCGACGAGTAAGGCCCCGGCCGCCCGCCCGGCTGCCGGGACCGGGTCCTATCGCGCACACTGGTGGGGTGGGCCAGGACAGCTCGCTCCGGCGGAAGCTTCGTGCCTGGCGGCCGGGCCCCCGCTCGCTGACGGTGCGGCTGGCCGCCGTGGCGGTGTGCCTGCTGGCCGCCGGGGCGGGCATCATCGTCGTGGCCGGCGCGGTGTCCACCCGGGACGCCCTGATCCGGGGGGCCGGTCAGCAGCTCCGCGGCTACGCCGGGCAGCTCGCCCGGTATCCCTTCCTCCTCACGCCGCTCTCACGGACCGAGCCCGGCCCGCCGGGGCTCGGCGGCCTGGCCGGCGCGGGTGCAGGCAGCATGAGCGTCGAGGTGCGTGACGCGCGCGGGCAGCTGGTCCTGCGGGCGGGCCTGGGCCGTGCGGCCGGCCGTCCCTGTCCGCGTCCGCCGTGCGGGTCCTGGCGGACCACCGCGCGGGCCCGGGCCGGGTAGCCGCGTCGGGGACGTCCTGGCTGTTGCCGAGCCGGTCCACTACCGGGCGCATCGCATCCCCTACGCCTACAGCGCGGAGGACTTCACGCTCGACGTCACCAGTCCCGCGGGCCGTGGCGCCCCGGGCACCCTGGTGGTAAGCCTCAGCCTGGCCCGGGTGGGCCAGGCCACGAGCCGCCTGGCCGTCACCCTGCTGGCTGCGGGCGGCGCCGTGGTGCTGGCCGCCGGGTGCCTGGCCGGCTGGATGATCCGCACCACACTCCGGCCGCTTACCCGGCTCGGTGACCGGGCGGAGGCCATCACCGCCGGCCTGAGCCGCGGGCCGGACGTCACCCGGCCCGGACCGGGTGGCCCCGGCGCTGGAGGCGGCGCTGAGCCACCTCGAGCAGGACCGTGACCCGGCCACGAGCCCGGACCACCCGCCTGGCGGGCCATCGAGCGGCAGCAGCAGGCCATCGAGGACACCTGCCTGGCGCTGCGCAGGCCGCTCGGCGTTCTGGGCGGCCTGGCCGAGTACTACCGGCACGCAGACCAGCCCGGCGCCGCCGAGCTTCGAGGGCCTGCTGGTCCGGGTCGAGGAGGAGACCGCGCAGGCAGCCACGCTTATCGATGCCCTGGAGCGCACCGGGCCGGATCAGCCGGGCCGCCAGGTCCCGGCGGGAATGTCGGCAGGGGTGCGTAGTCTCAGACTGGCGTGAACGGGGCCGGCAGCCCCGGCCCTCGGCCGGCGGAGCGGGCAGAAGGTGGATGCGACGATGACCGAACTGGCCTGGGCGGGGCTGAGCTCGCCGGTCGGACCGCTCGCGGTGGGCTGCAGCCCCGCGGGCGTGGCGCGGCTCGATTTCCGGGGCCCCGGCGGCGCGGGGCGGCGCCCGGGCGGCCAGGGCCGTCCGGCCCAGGCCAGCACGGCCCAGGCCAGCAGCACAGCCCGGGCCAGCACGGCCCAGGCCAGTGCCGCGCTGCTGAGTGCGGCCCGTGACCAGCTCGCCGAGTACTTCGCCGGGCAGCGCCGGGTGTTCGACCTGCCGGTGGACTGGTCCGGCTGTTCCCGGGCCCAGCACCAGGTGCTGTCGGTGCTGTATGGCTCAGTCGGCTACGGGCAGACGGTCACCTACGGGGAACTGGCGCAGCGCGCGGTGGCCGGGCCGGACGGGGTCTCGCTCCCGGCGCGGGCCATCGGGCGGATCATGGGCTCGAACCCGATCCCGCTGATCGTGCCGTGCCACCGGGTGGTGGCCGGCAACGGGCTGGGCGGCTACAGCGGTGGCACCGGCATCGAGATCAAGCGGTGGCTGCTGATCTTCGAAGGGGCCCTGCCGGCCACCCTGGGCTGGAGCCCCGCCAGCGCCTGACCCCGCCGGACGGGCGGCCCCGCTGGACGGCCGGCCCCGCTGGACGGCCGGCCCCGCCGGATGGGCAGGCCCGCCAGATGGGCAGGCCCGCCAGATGGGCAGGCGAGGCAGGCCGGGTTCAGCTGCCCATCAGGTGATGCTCCTCCAGGGACACCAGCGTGTTCCACCCGACGTGCAGCACCCAGAACCCGCCCAGCGGCAGCGGCCCGCTCTCGGGAGCCTTCGCGCCAAGCACCGCGCAGGCCTCCTCCAGGATCACCGAGAGGTTCTCCCGGTGTCCGCAGATCACGGTGGGCAGGCCGCCGCCCAGGACCTGGTCCACCCGGCGACGCGCCTCCCTGGCGCCCGCCAGCCCCACGGTGAGTGCCCGGTCGGCCTGCACGCGCTGGCTGGTCAGGTCGGCGTACGGCTGGACGGTTTCGGCGCACCGCTCCGCCGCCGAGCTGAGCACCCGGGCGGTCCCGTAGCAGCGGAGCAGCAGGGCCAGTTCTTCCTTCTGCTCACGGCCCAGCTCATCGAGGGGACGCTTCAGGTCGTCGTCGTGCCCGTCCGCCCGCCACCCGTCCTTGCTGCCCGCCGAGGCATGACGAATCAGGATCAACGGGGTCGTATCAGGCGGCCCGGCCGCGAACTCGTCGAGCACGCCGACGTCATGCGGGTAGCTCAGCCGGTCCCTGGCCGCCGCGACGCCGAGCCAGTCGACCACGTCCACCTCATCGTTGGGGACGAAGCCAGGCTGAGGGCCGTCCGCCGCCCTGGCGGCCCAGTAGTCCACCGTTTTCGGCCGGTTGCCATGCTGCTGGTAGTGCGTGGACGGCAGCCGCCGTCCCAGGATCACGCGGACCCCGGTCTCCTCCGCCACCTCGCGGACCGCGGTCAGCAGGACATGCTCGCCCGGCAGGGCCTTGCCCTTGGGCAGGCTCCAGTCGTCGTACCGCTGGCGGTGAACCAGCGCTACCTCAGGCCCTTCGGGGCCCGGCCGCCAGAGCAGGGCGCCTGCAGCCCGGATCTCGTTCTCCCCAGCTCCCCCACCCAACGCCATCAGCCGTCGCTGGGGTGACCGCGTCGTTCGAGGAGGTACTGCTGCAGGTCTCGCATGGGTTTCCCTTCGGCGTCCAGGTGATGCCGGGTCCAGATGCCGTCCCCGGCCAGCCGCCAGGAACTCGTGGCGTCGTCCATGGCCAGGTCGATCAGTGAGCGGAGCTCCTGCTGGTGCGCGAGGGTCTTGACCCGGCACAGGCTCTCCACCCGGCGGTCCAGGTTGCGGTGCATCAGGTCGGCACTCCCGATCCAGACCTCACCCTCATCGTCATCGGCGGGCCCGAACGCGTAGATCCGCGAGTGCTCCAGGAAACGCCCCAGGATGCTGCGCACCCGGATGTTCTCCGACAGCCCCGGCAGGCCGGGCCGCAGCGAGCAGATCCCGCGGACCCACAGGTCGATCGGCACGCCGGCGTTGGACGCCCGGTAGAGCGCGTCGATGACCGCCTCGTCCACGATCGCGTTGCATTTCAGCTGGATCCGCGGCGCCTGCCCGCCCGCTGCCAGCCCATCTGCCGCTCGATCCGGTCCAGCAGGCCGGTCCGCAGCGCGTGCGGCGCGACCAGGAAACGGCGGTACTCGCTCTTGCGGCTGTACCCGGTCAGCACGTTGAACAGGTCCGTCGCGTCCCCGCCGACCTCGGGGTCGGAGGTGAGCAGGCCGTAGTCCTCGTAAAGCCTCGCGGTGGAGGAGTTGTAGTTGCCCGTGCCGATATGGCAGTAGCGCCGCAGCGACCCGTCGGGCTCCTCCCGGACCACCAGGGCCATCTTGCAGTGGGTCTTGAGGTCCACGAACCCGTACACCACGTGGCAGCCCGCTTCTTCAAGCTTGCGGGCCCAGAGGATGTTGGCCCGCTCATCGAACCGCGCCTTGAGCTCCACCACCACCACGACCTGCTTGCCCGCCTCGGCCGCGTCGATCAGCGCCTCGACGATGGGCGAGGAATCGCTGGTCCGGTACAGCGTCTGCTTGATGGCCAGGACCCGGGGGTCGGCGGCCGCTTCCACCGTCAGCCGCTCCACCGTGGCGGTGAACGAGTCATACGGGTGATGAACCAGCACATCCCGCCGGTCCAGGGTGGCGAACACGTCCGCGTCATGCGGGAACGCGGCCTCCGACGGGACGAAGGCCGGGTACTTCAGCCGCCGTATGTCGAGGTCGGCGATGGAATTCAGGCCGGTAAGATCGAGCGGCCCCGGCAGGTGGTAAACCGAGCGGCGGTCCACGTCCAGCTCGGTGACCAGCCTCTCGAGCACCTCGGCGGAGATGGTTTCCTCCACCTCGAGGCGGACCGCGGGCTCGAACCGGCGGCGGAGCAGCTCGCGCTCCAGGGACTGCATGAGGTCCTCGGTGACGTCCTCGTCCACCTCCAGCTCCCGGGTCCTGGTCACCCGGAACACATGGTGCTCCAGGATGTCCAGCCCGGTGAACAGCTCCGGCAGGTGCGCGGCGATGACGTCTTCCAGCGGGACGAACCGGTACGCGCCCACCTTGAGGAAGCGGGGCAGCAGCGGCGGCACCTTGACCCGGGCGAACATGACCGCGCCGGTGTCCGGTTCGGCGATCATGACCGCGAGACTGAGGGACAAACCGGATATATACGGCCATGGATGGGCCGGGTCCACCACGAGCGGGGTGAGCACCGGGTAGATCCGGTCCCGGAACAGCTGCCGCAGGTCGTTCTGCTCCTGCTCGGAGAGCTCCTTCCAGTGCAGGATCTCGATGCCCTCGTCGGCCAGCAGCGAGCTGATCGTCGAGTTGAAGTATTCCGCGTGCTCCAGGCTGAGCTCACGCGCGGTCTCCAGCGTGTTCTCCAGCACCTGGTCCGGGGGAATGTCCGTGGTCACGCCCTCGACCGGCAGGCCGGTGGCCATCCGGCGCATCCGGCCCGCCACCCGGACCATGAAGAACTCGTCCAGGTTGCTGGCGAAGATGGCCATGAAGCGCACCCGCTCGAGTAGCGGGACGGTGTCGTCCTGGGCCAGTTCGAGCACGCGCTGGTTGAACCGCAGCCAGCTTCCCTCCCGCTCGATATAGCGGTCCGGCGGCAGGTCGTCCGCTGGCTCCGTACCCGAATGATCCGGCACCTCGCCCGCGCCCGCCTCGTCCCTACTCTGCTGGAAGCTGACCTCACCGACACTCATGTCGTCATTGTCCCCAGTGCCCCGCGCGTCAAGACTGCCCGGCCCCCCGTTTTCAATATCACCAAGTGCCGTGTTTGCCCAGTTCAATAGAGCGTCATTGACCCGAATTGCCGCACCGAGCGTCACTTTAGCACCACGCAGCGCCGACGGTGTCCCGGCGGCCAGCGCCATCCCCGCCAGCGTGGTCAGCCTGCGTACCGCGGCCCGGGTCAGCCGGCCGGGGGCCTGCACAGCGCCTCGATGGCCTCCCGGTCACCGATCTTGACCCGCTCACCGCGGCCGAGGGCCCCGGCCAGCTCCGCCTCGGCGGCCTCGACCCGGAGCCAGTCCACGTAGCTCACCGGCCGGACCCCGCGTGCGGCCAGCACCTCCGTGAACGGCCGGCGAGACGGCCCGGGCCCGGGATCAGCGGTTTCCCCGGGAACACTACTCCCGCTGGGACCACTACTCTGCCCGGGACCACGGGCGGCCAGGTCGGCGAGCAGGGAGCGGACGGTCGCGGCCGCGTCGGACTTGTTCGTGCCCACCACCCCGGTGGGACCGCGCTTGAGCCAGCCCGCGACGTACTCCCCCGGCAGCGGCGCGCCGTCCGGGCCGAGCACCCGGCCCTCCGCGTTGGGCACGGTGGCGGTGTTCTCGTCGAAGGGCACCCCGGCCAGCGGCACGCTCTGGTAGCCGACGCTGCGGAACACCATCTGCGCGGGGATCGTCTCGTACTCGCCGGTCCCGGTGAACCGGCCCTGCTCGTCGAGCCGGGTGCGCTCCACGGTCAGCCCGGACACGCGGTCCGTGCCCTCGACCGCGGCCGGGCGGAGCCAGAACCGGACCGTCAGCCTGCGTGCCGCGCCGCTGGGCGGACGCTCGGCCCAGTCCCTCATCACGGCGAGGTTGCCGCGGACCCGGCGGTCGCTCTCCGCCAGCTGGGCACTCTGCCCGGTGGGGTCGAACGCGTCCAGGTCGAGCTCGCCTGGCCGGACCTCGATGTCCACGTCGGCCAGTTCGCCCAGCTCACGGAGTTCCTTGGTGGTGAACTTGGCCTGCGCGGGCCCGCGCCGGCCGATCATGTGCACCTCGCGGACCTTGCTGGAGTGCAGGGCCTCCAGGACCGCGTGCGGGATGTCCGTGGAGTGCAGCGCGGCCGGGTCCTTGACCAGGATGCGGGCGACATCCACGGCCACGTTGCCGACCCCGACCACGGCCACGGACTCGGCGTCCAGGGTGAACGCCTCGGCCGCGGAGTCGGGGTGACCGCAGTACCAGTTCACGAAGTCGGTGGCCGCGTAGCTGCCGGGCAGGTCCTCGCCGGGGATGCCCATCCGCCGGTCCCGCATTGCGCCCGTGGCGTAGACGACCGCGTCGTAGCTGGCCAGCAGGTCTTCCCGGGTGACGTCGTCGCCGAGGTGCACGCCGCCGAGGAACCGGACGTCGGGGTGCTCGAGCACGCCGCGGAGGTAGTCGGCGATGGACCGGATGGACGGGTGGTCCGGCGCCACGCCGTAGCGGACCAGGCCGTAGGGCGTGGGCAGCCGGTCCAGCACGTCCACCCGCACGGTGCCGGGCGGGGCGAGGGCGGTGACCTGCTTGATAAGCGCCTCAGCCGTGTAGATGCCGGCCGGGCCGGAGCCCACCACGGCGACCTCGAGTGTCGTCACGGACGCAACCCCACCGTTCTCCTGGTCCTGGGTCTTCCCCTGGAGTCTCCTCCCCCGGCCTTATCCGCGGGGGTTATCGGCCAGCACCGGGTCCAGTTGCGCCACGGCCTCGGTGATCTGCCGGGCCAGGTGCTGCGGGACCAGGCCGACCTCATCGAGGACCTCGTCCCGCGAGCCATGGGCCAGGAACCGCTGGGGCAGGCCGAACGTCCGGGCCGGGGTGGCCACCGCCGCGTCCCGCAGCAGCCGGCACACGGCGTCACCGAATCCTCCGGCCACGCCGTTGTCTTCCACCGTCACCACCAGCCGGGCGCGACGGGCCTCCTCCGCCAGGGCCGGATCGACCGGCTTGACCCATCGCGGGTCGATCACCGTCACCCCGATGCCCTGATCTGCCAGCCGGTCCGCCGTGACCAGGCAGGTCAGGGCCATCGGCCCGGCCCCCACCAGGAGCACGTCGGGAGTCAAGCCGCTGTCCGGCCGGCGCAGCACGTCCATGCCGCCGATCTGCCCGATCGCATCGACCTCGGTGCCCACGCTCCCCTTGGGGAAGCGGACCACGGTGGGGCCGTCGCTGACCGCCACCGCCTCACCCAGCAGCTCGGCGATCCGGGTCGCGTCCCGCGGGGCGGCGATCCGCAGGCCCGGGACGACCTGGAGGATCGAGCCGTCCCACATGCCGTTGTGACTGGCCCCGTCCGGGCCGGTCACCCCGGCCCGGTCCAGCACGAACGTGACCGGCAGCCGGTGCAGCGCCACGTCCATCAGCACCTGGTCGAAGGCCCGGTTGAGGAACGTCGCGTAGATCGCGACCACGGGGTGCAGGCCGCCCATGGCCAGCCCGGCCGCGCTGGTCACGGCGTGCTGCTCGGCGATGCCGACGTCGAAGACCCGGTCCGGGTAGGCCTCGGCGAACGGGGCCAGCCCGGTCGGGTGCAGCATCGCGGCGGTGATCGCGACCACGTCGGGGCGCCGCGCGCCGATCGACAGGAGCGCGCCGCCGAACACCTCCGACCAGGTCCGCTTGGGCACCCCGGGGGCCTGGCCCGCCGGGGCCGCCGCCGGCACCTGATGCAGCCGGTCCTCCTCGTTGTCCTCGGCCAGCTGGTACCCGAAGCCTTTCCGGGTGATCGCATGGACGATCACCGGGCCACCGAAGTCGCGGGCCCGGCGCAGCGCCATCTCCATGGCCTGCTCGTCGTGGCCGTCGATGGGACCGAGGTACTTGAGGCCGAGGTCCTCGAACATGACCTGCGGCTGCAGGACGTCCTTGAGGCCCTTCTTCATGCCGTGCAGCGTGCCGTAGAGCGGCGGCCCGACCACCGGGGTCCGGGTCAGCGTGGTCTTGATGTAGTCCAGCACGTGCTCGTAGCGCTGGTTGATCCGGACCGTGGCCAGATGATTGGCCAGGCCGCCGATGGTCGGCTGGTAGGAGCGGCCGTTGTCGTTGACCACGATGACCAGGCGGCTGTTCCTGGCCACCGCGATGTTGTTCAGCGCCTCCCAGGCCATGCCGCCGGTCAGCGCACCGTCGCCGATGACCGCCACCACGGTGCGGTCGGTCTCACCGCGCAGCCGGTACGCCTTGGCCAGCCCGTCGGCGTAGGACAGGCTGGTGGACGCGTGGGAGTTCTCCACCAGGTCGTGCTCGGATTCGGCGCGGCTGGGGTAGCCAGACAGCCCGTCCCGCTGGCGCAGCGTGCCGAACTCGGGCACCCGCCCGGTCAGGAGCTTGTGCACGTACGACTGGTGGCCGGTGTCGAACACGATCTTGTCGGCCGGCGAGTCGAACACCCGGTGCATCGCGATCGTCAGCTCGACCACGCCGAGGTTGGGCCCGAGGTGCCCGCTCGTCCGCGAGACGGTCTCGATCAGCAGGTCCCGGATCTCGCTGGCCAGGACGGGCAGCTGGTCTGGCGCCAGCTGCTTGAGTTCTCGCGGGCCGGAGATGGATTCCAGCAAGGTCACCTGGGCTGCTCCCTCATGTGAGAAGCGCGGATCTGTTGGCGAGTCTATTTCGCCGGGCTCGTGCCGGGCACGGAAGGCCCGCCTTCTGCGCCCGGCAAGCGTGTTGTGCCGTTCGCCCGCCGTTTCCCGCCGGGACATGGTGGCCGGCGAGCATGTCCGGGCATTACCGGCATCTGCGGCAGATTACCCACTTCCGCGCCGCGCCGCGCCGAGGGGGATGAACAATGCTCGGATCAGGGCCCAGGAGGCTGGCCCGCTGGTTTTCCGGCGGGCATCCGCGGCGGGCCGCCGCCGCCGTGATCACCACCGGCTGCCTGGCCGCCGCGCTGACCGTGGCCGTGGCCGTGACCGCCCCGGCCACCATGACCCGGGCCCGGGCCACCGCGGACCTGCGGCAGGTTTCGTTTCCGCTAACGAAGATCCATCACGTGTGGATCATTGAGCTGGAGAACACGACGTTCAGCCAGAGCTTCGGGCGGCCGTCGGCCGACCCGGAACTCGCGAAGGTCCTGACCGGCAAGGGTGCCCTGCTCAGGGACTACTACGGCATCGGCCATGACAGCCTGGACAACTACATTGCCGAGATCTCCGGCCAGGCCCCGAACTACCAGACCAACCAGGACTGTGAGTACTTCAGCCGGTTCCTCCAGTTCGGCGGGGAGAACTTCGACAAGTGGACCCGGGACGGGCAGCTATCGGGTGACGGCTGCGTCTACCCGGGGTACGTGCGGAACATCGGCTCCCAGCTGACCGCGCACGGCCTGTCGTGGAAGTCCTATAACCAGCAGATGGGCAACGACCCGGCCCGGGACGGCACGGCCGCCACCGCCCGGGGCCCGGCCTGCGGGCACCCGAAGCTGGGCACGATCGACCAGACCGATGTGACCGGGCCCGCCCATGACAGCTACGCGACCAGGCACAACCCGTTCGTCTACTTCGAGAACATCATCGGCAGCCAGGGCTACTGTGACCGCCACGTGGTCACGCTCAAGCCGCTGAGCCAGGATCTGGCCCGCGCCTCCACCACCCCGGCCTACTCCTGGATCAGCCCGGACACCTGCGCCGACGGGCACGACACGCCGCGCTGCCAGGACGGGGCGAAGGGCGGCCTCGGCCAGGTGGACGCATTCCTGGCCAGCTGGGTGCCGCGGATCATGGCCTCGCCCGCCTACCGGCAGGGCGGCCTGGTCTTCATCACGTTCGACGAGTCCGGCAACGACCAGGACGCTACGGCGTGCTGCGGCGAGAAGGACAGCCTCGGGTTCACCGACCCGTCCCACCCGAACGTCAACGAGCCGGGGCTGTACGGGCCGGGCGGCGGGCGCGTCGGCGCGGTCGCCCTGTCGCCGTTCATCAGGCCGGGTACCACGAGCAGCATGGACTACAACCACTACTCGCTGCTGAAGACCGTCGAGAAGATCTTCGGGCTCCCGCTGCTGGGCGACGCCAGGCAGCCGCAGGTCACGGCGTTCGGCCGGGACGTCTTCACGGGCTGACCCGGAGGCCGCGGCCGGGCGGGCGCCCGCCTGGCCGCGGCCGGGGGCAGGCAGCCCGGGTTACGGCCCGCGTTACCGGACGCCGTAGAGGTGCTCGAGGGCCAGCTGGTCGAGGCGCTCGTAGCCCAGCCCGCGGGCGGCCAGCCTCTCGATGTCGGGGGTGAACCCGGCCACGTCCCGCCAGGTCTCCCCCTCCGCCAGGGTCGGCACCGCCAGGTCCGCCACGGCGGAGGCGGCCAGCGCCGCTTTTACCTCCGGGTCGGCCCGGAACGCCCGCACCTTGTCCCGCAGGATCAGGTAGTTGCGCATGCACGCCGCCGCGGACACCCACACCCCGTCGTCGTCCTCGGTGCGGGGGGGCTTGTAATCGAAATGCACCGGCCCGTCATAGCCCCCGGTGACCAGGGCATCGACGACCCAGAACGCGCCGCGGGCATTCCCGGCGCCGAACCGCAGGTCCTGGTCGTAGCGGGGCCCGTTCTGGCCGTTCAGGTCGATGTGGAACAGCTTCCCGTGCCACAGCGCCTGGGTGATGCCGTGCGCGTAGTTCAGCGACGCCATCTCCTCGTGCCCGACCTCGGGGTTGATGCCCACCATCTCGGCATGCTCGAGTTCGGTGATGAAGGCCAGGGCGTGCCCGGCGGTGGGCAGCAGGATGTCCCCGCGCGGCTCGTTCGGCTTCGGCTCGATCGCGAACCGCAGGTCGTAGCCCTGCTCGAGGACGTAGCCCGCCAGCAGGTCCAGGCCCTCCTTGTACCGCGACAGGGCCGCCCGGATGTCCTTGGCCGCCCCCGACTCCGCGCCTTCCCGGCCGCCCCAGAACACGTAAACTTTCGCGCCCAGCTCAGCGGCGAGGTCGAGGTTGCGCATCGTCTTGGCCAGCGCGAACCGCCGCACATCCCGGTCGGCGGCGGTGAACGCACCGTCCTTGAAGATGGGATGGCCGAACAGGTTGGTGGTCGCGGTCGTCACCACCAGCCCGGTGTCCTCCAGCGCCCGCCGGAAGTCCCCGATCTTGCCATCGCGCTCCTGCGCGCTGTCGTCGAACCCGAACACGTCGTTGTCGTGGAAGTTCACCCCGTAGGCGCCCAGCTCCGCCAGCTTGCGCACCGCCCGGTCGGCGGCCATCGGCGGGCGGATCGCCCCGCCGAACACGTCCACTCCCTGCCAGCCGACGGTCCAGATGCCGAACGAGAACTTGTCCTGCGGGGTCGGCACGTAAGCGTCTGCGGTCACCAGCCAGTCCTCTCCGTTGCAATACCTGTGTCACCGGAACGTGTGTCATTTTTCCCAGACCGGCGTGTCCCAGCCCGCCGCGTCCCAGTCCGACGTGGCCTGGCGGAGCCAGGCGAGCCGCTGGCGGACCACCGGCTCGGCCTGCCCGGTGTACTCCTCAGCCAGGTGGCGTGGCCATGGCGGGGGCTCCGGGGTGCCCGCCAGCGCCCACGCGGCCTGCCGGGCGGCGCCCAGCGCCACATACTCCTCGGGTGCCGGGACCAGGACGGGAACCCCCAGGATGCCGGGGGCCAGGCGGCGCGCCGCTTCGGACCGGGCCCCGCCGCCGATCAGCAGGACCCGCTCGCGGGACGCGCCCTGCGCCGCGATCAGGTCGGCGGCCTCGGCCAGGGTGGCCAGCACGGCCTCGACCGCGGCCCGGGCGAGGTTGGCCGGGGTCGCGTTCCGGGTGGTCAGGCCGCGGAGCACGCCGGTGGCGTCGGGGCGGTTCGGGGAACGCTCCCCGTCCAGGTAGGGCAGCAGCGCGATCCCGCCCGCGCCGGGGTCCGCGGTCAGCGCCCGGGCCGACAGCCCGTCCAGGTCGGTGCCGGTCAGCGCGGCGACCGCGGACAGCACCAGGCCCGCGTTGACCGTGGCGATCAGCGGCAGGAAGCGGCCGGTCGCGTCGGCGAACCCGGCGACCATCCCGGACTCGTCCGCCGCGGCCCGCTCGGTGACCGCGTAGGCGGTCCCCGAGGTGCCGATCGAGATGACCAGCTCGCCGGGCTCCAGGCTGAGGCCGAGGGCTGCCCCCATGTTGTCGCCGGTCCCGGGGGCCAGCACGGCCCCGCCCGCGGTTTCGCCCACCACCTCGCTGGGCTTGGCGATCAGGGGCAGGCCGGGCTCGTGGCCGAGTGCGGCGGCGGCGATCTCGGGCAGCCAGCGGCCTTCGGCGGGCGAGAAATAGCCGGTGCCGGAGGCGTCGCCGCGATCGGTCGCCGGCCCGGCCGCCGGTCCCCGCTCCGCCGGCCGCACCCAGGCCGAGCCGCCAGGTCAGCCAGTCGTGCGGCAGCATGACCCGGGCCACCCGGGCCGCGTGGCCGGGCTCGTGCGTGGCCAGCCACCGCAGCTTCGTCACGGTGAACGAGGCGCTGGGGACGCTCCCGGTGTGCTCCGCCCACCAGCCCGGTCCGCCCAGCTCGTCGATCAGCTCGCGGGCCGCCGGGGCGGAGCGCAGGTCGTTCCAGAGCAGCGCGGGCCGGATCACGTCGCCGGCCTCGTCCACCACGACCATGCCGTGCTGCTGGGCCGCTACCGCGATCGCGCCGGCCCGGTCGAGCAGCCCCTGCCCGGCCTCCTCCAGCGCGGACCACCAGGCGGCCGGGTCACACTCGGTGCCCGGCGGATGCGGGGCGCTTCCCCGGGCGACGATCGTGCCGTCCTCGGCCTGGCAGAGCAGCACCTTGGTTGACTGCGTGGACGAGTCCACCCCAGCCACGAGCATCGCTCACCCCTTCGCTCCGACGGGACTGAACCTACTCCCCGGTGGCCGGCAGGCTGACGGCCCGGGCCGCCTGCCATCCGGCGGTCAGCTGCAGCCCGGTGATCACCAGCAGCACCGCCACCGGGACGGTCCAGCCGCCGAGCGCGGAGTGCAGGAAGCCGACCAGCAGCGGGCCGGTCGCGGCGACCAGGTACCCGACGCTCTGCGCGAACCCGGACAGCGACGCGGCGACCCGCGGATCGGGGGCCCGGGCCATGGTGAAGAAGATCGCCAGGCCGAGCGAGGCACCCTGGCCCAGGCCGAGCACCAGGACCCAGAGGACGTCGCCGCCCAGCGGCGCGAACCAGGCGCCGGCCAGCCCCACGGCGCTGGCGGCGACGGTGCCGGCGATCAGGGCCCGCTGGTTCCGGGCCCGGTGCGCGAGGACCGGGATCAGCAGCGAGCTGGCCGCCCCGCCCAGGTTCATCAGGGCCAGCAGGGTGCCCGCCGCGCCCGCGCTCACCCCGCGGTCCCGGAACATGGTCGGCAGCCAGGACAGCTCGGCGTAGAAGGTCAGGCTCTGCAGCCCCATGTACGCCGTGACCTGCCAGGTCAGCGCGTACCGGGAGACCTTCGGCCGGGCGGCGGACGCCGGGGAGGCGGAAGCCGGCACCGTCCGGTATTTCCGCTGCGGCAGCCACGCCACCGCGGCGGCCAGCGCGGGCAGCGCCCACACGGACAGGGACAGCGGGATCGACCCGCCGGAGGCGTTGTAGACCGGGATCGCGATCAGCGCGGCCAGGATCGACCCGGCGTTGAGGCTGAGCAGGTAGAGCCCGATAAGCAGGCCCGCGCGTTCCGGGGCGCGCCGCTTGACCAGGCTGGGCAGCAGCACGTTCAGCAGCGCGATGGCCGCCGCGGCCAGCGCCGTCCCCGGGAACAGCAGCACGCCGGGCGCCAGGCCGCGCAGGATCAGCCCCGCGGCCAGCAGGCCGGTGGCGGCGCCGAGCACCTCTTCCTCACCGAACCGCCGCGCAGCGGCGCGGCCACCCCGGAGAACACGCCGAACGCCAGCACCGGGAGCGAGGCGAGCACGGACACCGCGGCGGGCGACAGGTGCAGGCTCGCGGACAACTCGGGGAACAGCGGCGGCAGGCTGGTGATCGCGGCGCGCAGGTTGAGCGCGATCGCGAGAACGCCCGCGACGAGCAGGACCCCGTTCCTTGCGTGGTGGCGGGTCCGCGGCGGCGACGGCGCGGGGGGAGCGTCAGGATCGGGCATGTTCCCGACACGCTACCCCGCGCGTTCTCAAGGGCCGGCGGCCCGGCCAGCCGCCGCGTTCAGCCGAGCAGCGAGCGCAGCACGTACTGCATGATCCCGCCATGCCGGAAGTACTCCGCCTCCCCGGGGGTGTCGATGCGCACCACGGCCCGGAACTGCGTGGCGTCCGCGCGGACGGTCACCTCGCGCGGGACCGGGCCGGAGTTCATCTCCTCGATGCCGGTGATCTCGAAGACCTCGTGCCCGGTAAGGCCGAGCGATTCAGCCGACTCCCCCGGCTGGAACTGCAGCGGCAGCACCCCCATGCCGATGAGGTTGGAACGGTGGATCCGCTCGAACGACTCGACCAGCACCGCCCGGACGCCGAGCAGCAGGGTGCCCTTGGCCGCCCAGTCCCGGGACGACCCGGACCCGTACTCCTTGCCGCCCAGCACGACCAGCGGGGTGCCCTCGTCCGCGTACTTCCGGGACGCCTCGTAGATGGACATCTGCT
The DNA here is from genome assembly GCA_963720645.1 of uncultured Actinomycetes bacterium. Classification (GTDB taxonomy): domain Bacteria; phylum Actinomycetota; class Actinomycetes; order Streptosporangiales; family Streptosporangiaceae; genus RYN-230. The sequence continues at coordinate 314,348 of CAVRFX010000013.1, forward strand.
CGCCGTCGGGCAGGTGCACGGTAACGCCGCCCTCGGTGCCGGGGGCCAGCTCGTTGCGCAGCCGGATGTTGGCGAACGTGCCGCGGATCATCACCTCGTGGTTGCCGCGCCGCGACCCGTAGGAGTTGAAGTCCTTGCGCTCCACCCCGTGCCCGGTCAGGTACTCCCCGGCCGGGCTGTCGGTCTTGATCGCCCCGGCAGGCGAGATGTGGTCGGTGGTCACCGAGTCACCCAGCTTGGCCAGCACCCGGGCGCCGTGGATGTCGCTGACCGGCGCGGGCTTGTCGGTCATGCCCTCGAAGTACGGCGGCTTCCGCACGTAGGTGGAGTCCGCGCCCCAGGCGAAGGTGTCCCCGGCGGGCACGTCCAGCTCCCGCCAGCGGTCGTCGCCCTCGAACACGTCCGCGTAGTCGCGGGTGAACATCTCCGCCGCCACCGCGTGCAGCACCACGTCGGCGATCTCGGCCGCCGAGGGCCAGATGTCACGCAGGTAGACGGGGGTGCCGTCGCCGCGGTGGCCCAGCGGCTCGTGCTCCATGTCGAAGTCCATGGTCCCGGCGAGCGCGTACGCGACCACCAGCGGCGGGGAGGCCAGGTAGTTCATCTTCACGTCGGGGTTGATCCGGCCCTCGAAGTTCCGGTTCCCGGACAGGACCGACACCACCGCGAGGTCGTTCTCGGCCACCCCCGCGCTGATCGCCTCGGGCAGCGGCCCGGAGTTCCCGATGCACGTGGTGCAGCCGTAGCCGACCAGGTTGAAGCCGAGCTTCTCCAGATAGGGCACCAGCCCGGCGCGCTCGTAGTAGTCCATGACCACCTTGGAGCCGGGGGCCAGCGTGGTCTTCACCCAGGGCTTGCGGTTCAGCCCGGCCTCGACCGCCTTCTTGGCCAGCAGCGCCGCGCCGACCATGACCGACGGGTTGGAGGTGTTGGTGCAGGAGGTGATGGCCGCGATCACCACCGAGCCATGGTCCACCGAGGTCTGCGTGCCGTCCTCCAGCGTCACCGGCGTGGGGTTCGACGGGCGGCCGGTGCCGGCCGCCGCGGGCACGCCGGCGCTGGTCCGCGTCGCCGTTCTCCCGGTCCGCGGTGAACGGGTCAGACGCCGGGAAGGTGTCGGCCACGTCCTCGTCCAGCCGGTCCAGCTGCACGTAGTTGCCGAGCGCCTCGCGGAACGACTCCTTGGCGTCGGTCAGGGCCACCCGGTCCTGCGGCCGCTTCGGGCCGGCCAGCGACGGGACCACGGTGGACAGGTCGAGCGTCAGCTGCTCGGAGTAACGGGGCTCCGCGGCGGGGTCGTGCCACAGCCCCTGCTCCTTCGCGTACGCCTCGACCAGCGCCACCCGCTCCGCGGGGCGCCCGGTCAGCTCCAGGTACTCGATGGTCTGCTGGTCGATCGGGAAGATCGCGCAGGTGGAGCCGAACTCGGGGCTCATGTTGCCGATCGTGGCCCGGTTGGCCAGCGGCACCGCGCCCACCCCGTCGCCGTAGAACTCCACGAACTTGCCGACCACGCCGTGCCTGCGGAGCAGCTCGGTGATGGTCAGGACCAGGTCGGTGGCGGTCGCGCCGGACGGCAGCTCCCCGGTGAGCCGGAAGCCGACCACCCGCGGGATCAGCATGCTGATCGGCTGGCCGAGCATGGCCGCCTCGGCCTCGATGCCGCCGACGCCCCAGCCGAGGACGCCGAGCCCGTTCTGCATGGTGGTGTGCGAGTCGGTGCCCACGCAGGTGTCCGGGTAGGCGGTCCCGTCGTGGGTCATCACCACCCGGGCCAGGTGCTCGATGTTGACCTGGTGCACGATCCCGGTGCCCGGCGGCACGACCTTGAACTGGCTGAACGCGTCCTGGCCCCAGCGCAGGAACTGGAACCGCTCCCGGTTCCGGGCGAACTCCAGCTCCACGTTCCGGTCGAACGCGTCCGGGCGGCCGAAGATGTCCGCCACCACCGAATGGTCGATGACCAGCTCGGCCGGGACCAGCGGGTTGATCTTCCCCGCGTCACCGCCCAGGTCCCGCATGGCCTCCCGCATGGTGGCCAGGTTAACGACGGCCGGCACGCCGGTCAGGTCCTGCAGGAGCACCCGCGCGGGAGTGAACTGGATCTCGGTCGAGGGATCGGCCGACGGGTCCCACTGCGCGAGCGCGCGGATGTGGTCCGGGGTGACGTTCCGGCCATCCTCGGTCCGCAGCAGGTTCTCGAGCAGGACCTTCAGGCTGAACGGCAGGTCCGCCGCCCCGTCCACCGCGTCGAGCCGGTGTATCTGGTACCCGGCCTCGCCGACCCGCAACGTCGCCAGGCTGCCGAAGCTGTTCGCGGTCATCAGGGTCCGCCTCCTGCACCAGTGAAGGTATCTCGATATCGAGTTAAATGAGCATGTTCACGCTAAGACGAGTTTATCTCGACGTCAAGGTATCGCCCGTGCGCGGGTACCGTCCCGGAACCGGGACGATTCACGCCCGACCGGCACGGTTCCCCGCCTCCGGCGGCACCGTCGCTACGACAACATTGCCACCAGTTGACCGCCGCGGGCACCGATGCGCCGCGGTCACGGCCGCCGATCCGCGACTATGGTCAGGTGACAGAGCAGAGCGAGCGCCCCTGGGGCGGTTACACGGTTCTCGCCGAGGCCGGGGACTTCAAGGTCAAGACCATCGAGGTGCATCCCGGGCAGCGGCTGTCCTACCAGCGGCACTCCCGCCGGGCCGAGCACTGGTTCGTGGTCCGCGGCGAGGGCGTGGTCAGGCTGGACGGCACCGACATCAAGGTCCGCCGGGGCGACACGGTCGACGTCGGCCTGGGCGCCGCGCACCGGATCAGCAACACCGGCCCGGACCCCCTGGTGTTCGTGGAGGTACAGCACGGCGACTACTTCGGCGAGGATGACATCATCCGGCTGGAGGACGACTACGGCCGGACCGCGTCCTGACGGACGCCCGCCACGGCCAGCACGGCCGCGCGCAGCCTGACGTCGTCGGCGGGATCGACGGTCCGCAGGTCCAGCAGCAGCCGGCCGTCCTCGATCCGTCCCGCCACCGCAGGCGTGCTGGTACGCAACGAAGACCCCAGCGTGGCCGGGAGACTCACGGCGGCGCTGGGCAGCCGGATCCCCGGTGCCCCGCCGCCGCCCACCACCGCGTCACTGTCGACCGCGCGGGCGTCCAGCCCGGCCCGGGCCAGGTCGGCGGCCAGCCGCCCGGCGCGGTGCCGGAGCTGCTGGACGGGCTCATGCAGGGCCGCGGAGGTCGGCGTGGCCGGGCCGCGCACGGTGGCCTCCAGCGCGGCCAGGGTCAGCTTGTCCACCCGCAGCGCCCGGGCCAGCGGGTGCCGCCGCAGCGTGGCGATCAGGCCAGCCCGGCCGAGCAGCAGCCCGGCCTGCGGCCCGCCGAGCAGCTTGTCACCGCTGGCGGTGACCAGGTCCGCGCCGCTGGCCAGCGCGCTGGCCGCGTCGGGCTCGCCGGGCAGCACCGGCTCGGGGTCCAGCAGGCCGGAGCCGATGTCGGCCACGACGGGAACCGGCTCCGCTTCCCGGCCCGGCCGGGAGGTCCGCTCGGTCAGGGCGGATAGTTCCGCGATCGTCGCCTCGCTGGTGAAGCCCAAGACGCGGAAGTTGGACGGGTGCACCTTGAGGATGAAGCCGGTGTCCGGGCCGATGGCCGCGGCGTAGTCGGCGGCCGTCGTCCGGTTCGTGGTGCCGACCTCCCGCAGCCGGGCCCCGGTCGAGGCGAGCAGGTCCGGCAGGCGGAACCCGTCGCCGATCTCCACCATCTCGCCGCGGCTGACGATGATCTCCCGGTCGCGGGCCAGCGCCGTCGCCGCCAGCACCAGCGCGGCGGCGTTGTTGTTGACGACGTGCACGTCCTCCGCCTGCGGGCAGGCCGCGCGCAGGGCGTCCAGGGTGCCCCGGCCCCGCCGGGCCCGGTGGCCCGTGGCCAGGTCGTACTCCACGTCGGTCGGCCCGGCGCTGGCGGCCAGGGCGTCCCGGGCCGCGGCGGACAGCGGTGCGCGGCCCAGGTTGGTGTGCAGCAGCACCCCGGTGGCGTTGATGACCGGGCGCAGCGTGGTGGCGCTGGCCGGGAGCAGCCCGGCGGCCAGGTCCGGCACGTCCTCCGGCTCGATCTCGCCGCGGCGGGCCCGGTCCTGGGCCGCGGTGATCGCCTCCTTGACCCGGGCGGCGCCCAGCCGGGCGGCGGCCTCGGTGAACGGGGGCAGCGCGAGCAGCGTGTCGGTGCGCGGTATCCGCCGCCGGCTGTCCACGACCAGCACTCTAACCCCCGCCCGGCCCCGCCCCGCATGGACCAGCAACCCCCGCCCGGCCCCGCCCCGCATGGACCAGCAACCCCCGCCCGGCCCCGCCCCGCATGGACCAGCAACCCCCGCCCGGCCCCGCCCCGCATGGACCAACAACCCCCGTCCGGCCCCGCCCCGGCATCACCAGCAACCCCCGCCCGGCCCCCGCTCCGCGTGACCCGCGCTCGTGATCAACCGATTGCTGTCGCTGCAGCAACACCAATCGGTTGATCACGAACTAAGGGGCCACCCCGTCAGACCACTTGGGCAACATGGGTCCCACTAGCCGCAGCAGCCCGGGTGCCATGGGGATGAGCTGGCTAGCCCAGGCCGTGCCGGGAGGCGCTCACGTCACGGTCACCCAGGCCCTGGCCGACGAGCGCGGCCCACCGCTCACGGACCACGTCCAGCATCGGGAGCCGCCGGCCGGACGCGTCCAGGGCCAGCCGGATGTCCTTGAGCGCCCACTGCAGCGCGAAGTCCGGCGAGTCGTCAGCCGCGTCCATCTTGGCGAACTTGGCCGCCGCGGCCGGGTTGGCCAGGTTGCCCTCGCGGAGGAAGTCCAGGACCTGCTGGTGGTCCACGCCGAGCGAGTCGGCCAGGGCCATGGTCTCCGCCGCCCCCTCGACCAGGAAGACCAGCCAGGAGTTCATGATCAGCTTGAGCCGGCTGCCTGCGCCGGCCTCGCCGACCCACCTGGTTTCCCGGCCGAGCGCGGCGAACACCGGCTCGAGCACCGGCTTCGCCTGGTCGGGGCCGGACGCCAGGATCAGCAGCTGGCCGTTCTCAGCGGGCTGGCGGGTCCCGGACACCGGCGCGTCCACGAAGTACGTGTCGGGCCGTTCCTTGCTGACCCGGGCGGCCAGTTCCCCGGTGGCCGTCACGCCGATCGTGCTCATCTGCGCCCACACCGGCTGCGGCCGCAGCGCCTCCAGCATTCCGGCCTCGAAGGCCACCTGATTCACCGCGTCCGCGTCGGCGACCATGGTGATCACCACGTCCACGCCGCGCACCGCGTCCGGGGCGTCTTCGTGGGCCGTCGCGCCGTCGGCGGCCAGCGCGGCGGCCTTCTCCGGGGTCCGGTCCCACACATCCACCGTGAACCCGTTGCGGAGCAGGCTGCGCGTCATGCCCCGGCCCATCGTCCCCGCGCCCAGCACGGCCACCCTCGGCAGCGGCCGGGCCGCTCCGGCAGAACTCATGTGCTCATCCCCTCGGTGGTTTTCGTTGCGGAGGTTGTTGGTTTTCATCTTTAACCCGCAGCGGCCAGGGGCGGCAGCCGGCCGGCGGGCGGGGCCTGCGCCGGTGCGCCAGCGCGATCGGCGTGGCCAGCCCGGCCACCACGGTGCCGGCCCGGCGTGCTGCTCATCACGCTGGCGGTCGCCGCGGTGGTGTTCGCCGTGGCCGGGGGCGGCGCGGCCCGCATTTGCCGGTCACCTTACCCCCGGAGGGTCCACTTGACCCTTTCCGGTTTTAGCATCGAGGCCATTCCGTGGGCGGTATCAAATTCGCGCCCAGCGATGGGCCTTGTCTTATGAAGATCAGCCATGGAGCATCCACTACGAACCTTTTACCTGCCCGGGGTAGCGGTGCGCGGGAGATGTATGTATGGCGCCCCTGAATACCAGGCCCATCGGTGGGGAAATACCTGTTCGACCAGCAGCCCGGCGCGGTCACCGGGATGGGCTGGGACGAGCCGTCGCTGCCGCCGTGGCACGGCGTGTGGAGCCTGCTCAGCCCCTCTGGCCGGGCCCTGTGGTGGGAGGGCCAGCTCACGGCCATACGGGTGTCCGGGCACACGGTCCTGGCCGCGCGGATGATGACCGGCGTGGGGTGGATCAACTTCCCGGTCTACACCCGCGCCGCAGCCTGCACCGGGGCCTGCGCCCTGGTCTGGCCGTACACGCTGACAAGTGGCGTCCCCGGTGCCGGGCACGGGGTCAGCGCCGGGCAGATCGGTGCGGTGCAGACGCCGCAGGGTTCCCAGGTCACCTACCGGGGCCAGCGGCTGTACTACTTCGCCAATGAGGGCCTGAACCCGGCCACGCTCCGCGCGACCGGCAACGGCAACGGCGTGGGCGGATTCCACTTCGTGACCCCGTAGCAGGACCGGCAAAGCTGCACCCGGTAATGGCGGGTGCAGCTTTGCCGTGCCACATACTGACCGGTCCCATTGGGCAGATGGATTCCGCGCCGGGTCAGGGGTATGGCAGATTTACCCGGCTTACCAAAGGCGTTTTGAACGTGGGGCTGCTGGGGGCGTCGGTCACCGCCGCGCACGCGACCACTGCGCCGCCTGCGGGTCCCGGTGGAGGCGACTGATCTGTCCTGCATCGCCCACGGCTCCCTAACCCCGGCGGCACTCACCAATTCCCGGCGGGGTGCGGCTTCGGCCGGGGGGCCGACTCCCGCTCGATAATGCTCGTGTCACTCAGCGCTGTGCGGGGGCGGCTGCTGGATGGCGGGCCCGCGCAGCGAGCGGAGCCACTCCTCGGAGGTGTCGTCCCAGGCGCCGTGAGGGCTGTTCGGCGCCCGCCACCAGGCCCGGACCGCGGGCTCCTGATCTCCGGACGGCGGCTCCCCGGCGGCCTCCTTCCCGTCGGCCTCCTCCGCGCCGGCCATCTCCCCGCCGGCCTGTCCCCCGGGCGTCCCTGCCCGCCGGGAGGGGGCCAGCCGCCAGGGGGCGGGCGGGGGCGGGCCCGGCGGCGGGTTCATCAGGGACCAGGGTTCGGACAGGGACGGGACCGCCCCCGTGAATCCCGGGACCTCGCCGGCCGGCCCGGCCGTACCGGCCGTGGCCTCCGGGCGGCCGCGCCGGGCGCGGCCCGTGGCGGTGAGCACCAATCCCATCGCCAGCCCGCAGGCCGCGCCGCCGGCCAGCAGCGCCAGCGCGGCCAGCCGCAGGTCTGGGGCGGCCAGCCCGGACGCTACCTGCCCCACGTCGGTGACCAGCCAGATGGCGACCCCGGCGGCCAGCAGCGACGCCCCGGCGATCGTGAGGCCCAGGGCGAGCCGCACCGCGCGGTGGTCCATCTCCGCGGAGCTCACGGCGACACACTAGGGGATGGCCGGCCCGCCGTGAGGGCGGCGCGGCGAGACCTCTCCGCGAGGACAGCAGGACATAGCGTGACGAGGAGGGTACCCGCACCCTCCGGCCCGCCTACCGGGTCACTTGACCGTGTTGGTGTCGATCTGGTCGAAGTCGCCGATGCCGTTGGTGATCCCGCCGCCGCCCGACCACTGCCACATCACGGCCTGCTTGGAGGAACGGCTCACCCCGCCGAAGAACCGGGCGCAGGTGGTCGTGCCGAGGATGCACCACTTGACGGGGGGCTTCGAGAGCTTGCTGGTGCCGTTGGTGTAGGTCCACTCGTAGGTACCGGAAATGTTCGAGGCGCTGCCGGTACCGAAGATGGAACTCCAGATCGCCGGGGACGAGTACACACCGGGAATGTAGGAGGAGTGCGCGGTCAGGTAGGCCTCGTAGCCGTTGACCTCGGCCCGGTCCACGGCCGCGGCGACACCTGCAGACTTGATCCTGCCGCTGCAGGGGGACGTGTAGACGTTGTTCCAGCCGTTGTCCAGCGCGGGCTTGATGCCGGGCAGCTCGATGTCCAGCCACACGATCTTGTAGGTGACGTGCAGGCTGCCCATCGCGCGCAGGGTCTTGGCCGCCTGCGCGGCACCCCAGGAACTCGCCTCGGTGGTGGTCCCGTTGTAGTGCGGGTTGACGCCCGGGCCGCCCATGAACCAGTACACGCCGGTGCCGATGCCCTTGCCGTAGGTCGTGTAGTTGGTGTTGGCGGCCGCGCTGTCCGCTGACGACCAGGCGATGTTGCCGCCGCAGCCGGACCAGCGGGCCCAGTTCCCGGCCATGCCGATGTAGCCGCCGTAGACCGGGCGGCTGCTGAGGACTGGCTCCCGGTACGGCGGTGAGCTGTTGATCGCGATCGGCCAGCTGTCGGTGCCGTAGTAGAAACCGGCCGGGCTGTCCGCGGCCGGGGCGGCCGCCCGGGTGGACTGCGCGGTGCTCGCCGAGCCGGGGCCGGACGTGGTGAGGGCCAGCGTCACCCCGGCCGCCACGGCCAGCGCCAGGGCAGGCGCCAGCGTGACAGGGCGGAGCATCCGGCCGAAGGCGAGCTGGGGGCGGCGCTTCATCGGGACCCTTCCAGGGCGCGGCCCCGCGCAGGGCGGGGCGAGGCAGGCTGGCCGCGCTGGCCGGGGGTGGCCGCACGGCGACGACGTGCAGGTGGGGCATGATCAGCAGGGGCTACGTGATCTTCTGTGAGATTTCGCCCGATACCGCCATACTAGGCACGTCAGCGCGCTCCGCCAGCGGTCCGCGATGAGCCGGGCCGCGCCGGGGCGTGGCTGCAGCCGCACGGGAGGGACCCATGGACCGTCAGGTCAAGTATCTGCTCGATGAGTCGCAGCTGCCCCAGCAGTGGTACAACGTCGTGGCTGACCTGCCGTCTCCCCCGCCGCCGCCGCTGCACCCCGGCACCCGCGAGCCGGTCGGGCCGGACGACCTGGCTCCCCTGTTCCCGGCCGCGCTGATCGGCCAGGAAGTGTCCGCGGACCGCTACATCCCCATCCCCGAGGACGTCCGCGACGTGTACCGGCTGTGGCGGCCAACCCCGCTGCTGCGCGCCCGGCGGCTGGAGAAGGAGCTGGGCACCCCGGCCCGGATCTACTACAAGTACGAGGGCGGCAGCCCGGCGGGCTCCCACAAGCCCAACACCGCGGTCCCGCAGGCGTACTACAACGCCGCCGAGGGGGTGTCCCGGCTCACCACCGAGACCGGGGCCGGCCAGTGGGGCAGCGCGCTGGCCTTCGCGTCAGCCGTGTTCGGCCTGCAGTGCGAGGTCTGGCAGGTCCGCGCGTCCTACGACCAGAAGCCCTACCGCAGGCTGCTGATGGAGACCTACGGGGCTACCGTGCACCCGAGCCCCTCGGACCTGACCCAGTCGGGCAAGGCGGTGCTGGCCGCCGACCCCGCGTCGCCGGGCAGCCTGGGCATCGCGATCAGCGAGGCGGTGGAGGTCGCCGCCGGGGACCCGTCGGCCCGGTACGCCCTGGGCAGCGTGCTGAACCACGTGCTGCTGCACCAGACCGTGATCGGCGAGGAGGCCATCAAGCAGCTGGAGCAGGCCGGCGACGTGCCCGACCTGATCATCGGCTGCACCGGGGGCGGATCCAACTTCTCGGGGCTGGTCTTCCCGTTCCTGCGGGAGAAGCTGGCCGGCCGGATGAACCCGGTGCTGCGCGCGGTCGAGCCGGCCGCGGCCCCCTCGCTCACCCGCGGCGTGTACGCCTACGACTTCGGGGACACGGCCGGGTTCACGCCGCTGCTCAAGATGCACACGCTGGGACATGATTTCGTGCCCGACCCCATCCACGCGGGCGGGCTGCGCTACCACGGCATGTCGCCGCTGCTGTCGCACATGTACGAGCTGGGGTTGTTCGAGGCGGTGGCCAAGCCGCAGTCGGAGTGCTTCGCGGCGGGCCTGCGCTTCGCCCGGGCCGAGGGCATCGTGCCTGCGCCCGAGCCCACCCACGCGCTCGCCTCGTGCATCGAGGAGGCGCTGCGCTGCAAGGAGACCGGCGAGGAGAAGGTCATCCTGACCGCCCTGTGCGGGCACGGGCTGCTCGACCTGACCGCCTACGAGAGCTTCCTGGCCGGCCAGGTCACCGACTTCGACCTGGCCGACCAGTCGCTGCGGGACGCCCTCGGCAGCCTCCCGGCCGGCGTCTGACCGGCCCGGGCCGGCCGGGCGGCCGGGCCGGGGCCGCCCGCGCCACATCATGATCCCGGTCAATAGGGGGCGCTATGCGTCAGGTATCGACCGTGATCACGCAAGGCACGGGCGGGCGGGACGAGGCAGGCGCGTGGTAGGGACAGCGCCCTCGATCGGCGGCGGCCCGGTCTAGTAACGTCGGCGGACAGCCAGGAACTGGCGACGAGGCGGCAAGGCGTAGGAGACCGGATGCGTGGCGCGGGCGGGGGCTGCCCCCGGGTGCGGGAGATGACCGGCTAGTGGCCGAGGGCGACCAGGAGCTCGAAACCCGGGCGGTTGACCGGCTGATCTTCTTCTCCGACGCCGTGGTGGCCATCGCGATCACGCTGCTCGCCATCGACCTGCCCGTGCCGGCCGGGCACACCCTGAGCATGTTCTGGGCCTCGGTCCAGGACAATGAGGACCGTTACCTGGCCTTCCTGGTCAGCTTCGCGGCCATCGCCGCGGCGTGGGGCGATCATCACGAGGCCTTCCGGTACACCCGGCGGATGGACCAGCGGCTGCGGACGCTCAACATGGCCTGGCTGCTGATGATCGTGATCACCCCGTTCGCGACCAGGCTGCTCACGGTGGGCTCGCACGAGGGCTCGCAGGTGCACGCCGTGCGGTTCGGCTTCTACGCGCTCGTGCAGTCGCTCACGTCGGTAATCATGATCGTCATCCTGCATCACATGGCCTCACACGATCAGGCGCCGGGCGCACCGTCCTCGACGCTCAACCGCGTGGGCTGGCGGTCCCACAGCCTGGCCCTCGGTTTCGGGCTCTCCATCCCGCTCTTCTTCGCCACGACCAGCGCCTGGGTGCTCTGGATCGTGGTTCCGCTGCTCACGCGGACCGTTCATCGTTTCCGCGAGCTCAAGCGCCTCAACCCCGGCGCCTGGCCGCCTGACGCCCCGGCGCCCGGACGGCCGATCGCCTGACACCCCCCGCCCGCCCGGCGGCCCATCGCCTGACCCCCCCGGCCCCCCCGACGGCCCGGCCAGCTGAGCAGAGGCTCAGGCGTTCCAGCCGGTCCAGCGGGTGACGCGGATGCTGATCACCGGGCCGCCCGGCGGCAGGCCGCGATACTGCGGGTAGCGGGCGGCCAGCAGGGCCAGGGCCGGGGCCATCTCGGCCGGGCCGTCCAGGATGGCGGCCTGGCCGTCGGCCCGGACCCACCACAGGCGGCCCCAGTCGTCCTCGTAGTGATCGGCCAGCACGGCGACCCGGGGATTGGCCCTGATGTTCCGCAGCCGGCGCAGGTCGGTGCTGCTCTTCGGCTTGGCGTCCACTGCGCTGTAGATGCACTCAACCGGGCTGTCCGGCACGGGGCTGTCCGGCACGGGCCTGTCCGGCACGGGGCTGTCCGGCACGGGGCTGTCCGGCACGGGGCTGTCCGGCACGGGGCTGTCCGGCACGGGGCCGGGCGCGCTGCCGAGCGCGAACGTGCACGGCACGATGTGCGGGCACCCGTCCGGGCCCACCGTGGCCAGCCGGGCCACCCGGACGCCAGCGAACCGCTGCCGCGCACTGGCCGCATCCAGCTTCATCCCCCCATCCTGCCCCGCGCCAGCCGGGTCCCCCGGTACGGGATACTGGTCCGTCGGGCGGCACGCCCGGCGGGGGGCACCCGCGATCCGTCACGTTGGAAGGGCCAGCACACAGTGTCAGGCGAGGACAGCACGAGCAGCGCGACCAGCAGCCCGGCGGCGGACGCACAGTCCCCGGAACCGGGCGCGCCGGCCAGCCGGTCCGACGTGCTGGGCGAGATCCGGCGGCAGCGGATCGACAAGGTTGACCAGCTCCGCGAGCAGGGCATCGACCCCTACCCGCCTGACGCCGTGGACCGGGTCGCCATCGCGCGCGCCCGCGAGATCGCCGACGGTGAGCCGGCCACCATCGCCGGGCGGATCATGCTGCTGCGCCCGATGGGCAACCTCACGTTCGGCCAGCTGCACGACGAGACCGGCGAGATGCAGTTCATGATCTCCCGGCGGGACCTGCCCGAGGATCACGTTCCCGGCTACAAGGCGCTGACCAGGCTGCTGGACATCGGCGACTTCGTGGCCATCGAGGGCTACCGGCTGCAGACCAAGACCGGCGAGCTGTCGGTCGGCGCGCGCACGGTGACGATCCTGACCAAGTCCCTGCGGCCGCTGCCGGACAAGCACTCGGGCCTGACCAACGAGGAAGTCCTGCTCCGCAAGCGCTACCTGGACATCCTGCTGCACCGCGAGATCCAGGAGATGATCTACGCCAAGGCCCGGTTCTGGCGGTCCATGCGCCGGTTCCTGGAGGACCGCGGCTTCACGGAAGTGCAGACCCCGGCCCTGGAGCTGACCACAGGCGGCGCGGACGCGCGCCCCTTCGTCGCCCACCACAACTACCTGGACACCGACGTCTGCCTGCGTATCTCCATGGGCGAGCTGTGGCAGAAGCGCCTGCTGGTCGGCGGGCTGGAGCGCACGTTCGAGATCGGCCGACAGTTCCGCAACGAAAACCAGAGCCGCGAGCACCTCAACGACTACGACCAGATGGAGTTCTACTGGGCGTACGCCAATTACGAGACCGGGATGCGCCTGGTCGAGGACTTGTTCCGGCACGTGATCAGCGAAACCTTCGGCACCCTGTCCTTCACCCTGCACCGCAACGGCCGCGAGTACCAGGTCGATCTGGGCGCGGACTGGGCGCGCTACGACTACTACGAGACGATCAGCCAGATCCTGGGCTTCGACGTCCAGTCGGCCACCACGGACAAGCTGGTCGCCACCATCGACGGCCTGGGCCTCGTGGTGGACCGCGATGGCCTGAACCGGGCCCGGGCCATGGACGCGCTGTGGAAGCACTGCCGCCGCAGCCTGTCCGGCCCGGGGTTCCTGGTCAACGAGCCGCTGGAGGTCTCGCCGCTGGCCAAGGAACGGCCTGACCGGCCCGGCATCGTGGAACGGTTCCACGTGATCGTGGCCGGGAGCGAGCTCGGCAACGGCTACAGCGAGCTGAATGACCCGCTGGAGCAGGCCCGGCGGTTCGAGGAACAGCAGCGGATGCGCGAGGCCGGGGACGCCGAGGCGCAGATGCCCGACCCCGAGTTCGTCGAGGCGCTCGAGTACGGCATGCCGCCCGCCTGCGGTTTCGGGCTGAGCGAGCGGGTGTTCGCGTTCTTCATGGACAAGAGCGTGCGGGAATGCCAGATCTTCCCGCTGCTGCGCCCCCTGGACCGCGACGCCGGCTGACGGCCGCCGGGCGCGGACTGGCCCGTGCGCACCTGAGGCGCGGCCGCCGCGCCGTCGGTACGCTGGCGGAAAGTGGGCTGGCCGTGCGGGGGACGAGGTGACAGACCGTCTGGCGGAGCAGGTCGGGACGATCTGCCTGGCGCTGCCCGAGGTTACCGAGCGGCTCAGCCACGGCGCGCCCACCTGGTTCGTCCGGGGCAGGAGTTCTTTCGTCACCCTGTGGGCGCACGGTCATCACGACCATGAGTTCCCGCATCTGTGGGTCGCCGGCCCGCCCGGGGCTCAGCTGGAACTCACCGAGTCCGATCCCGACCGGTTCTTCCGGCCGCCCTACGTTGGAGGCCGCGGCTGGGTCGGTGTCCGGCTGGATCGTGCCGTGAACTGGGCGGAGATCGCCGAGCTGTGCCAGGACGCCTACCGGGTCATCGCCCCCGCCCGCCTGGTCGCCCGCCTGGACCACCGCTGACCCTGGCCAGCCAGGAGGCCAGCGTCCTGCGCCGCCCGGCCCCGGGCCTCCGGCCGGGCGGGGCGGCCGGTCACCGCGGCGGGGTGACCGGGACGATCTCCGCGGAGACGAGCCGGCCATCCCGGATGCCCAGCACCCCCAGGGTGCCCTGCGGCTGGCGGCGGCGGTCGGTGGGCGAGCCGGGATTGAAGATCCGCTGCCCGTCCCCGGCGCAGTCGAGGGGGATGTGCGAGTGGCCGAAGACGACCAGCTGCGCGCCGGGGAACCGGCGGCGCATCCGGGCCGGGCGGCCGGGGGCCGGGCCCGCATCGTGGATCATCGCCACCGGTAGCCCGCCCAGGTCCAGCTCCAGCGTGTCCGGCGCACCCCAGGCCGCCACGTCCGGGCCGTCGTTGTTGCCCCGGACGGCCCGGACCGGGGCGTAGCCGGCCAGCTCATCCAGCACCCCGGCCGTGCAGACGTCACCCGCGTGCAGGATGAGGTCCGCGCCGTGCAGCTGCTCCGCGACCGCCGGCGGGCAGGAGCGCCAGCGGCGGGGCGCGTGCGTGTCGGACAGCACGATCACCTTCACGGGCCCATCCTGCCCCCGCGCGGCGCTCCCCTGCGGCGCCCCGTGCGCGAGCTCATGTCGATGATCGAGGACATCCGCAGCTGACCTCGCCCGCGCCGGCGGCGCGGGCCGCGGCCCGGCCGCGGGCTGCGGTTATGGTGGCGCCATGGCCGATCGCAAGGAGATCCTCGAGGTGGCCGGCCGCGAGGTGGCCATCTCCAACCCGGGCAAGGTCTTTTTCCCGCGTACCGGGCACACCAAGCTTGATCTGGTCCGGTACTACCTCAGCGTGGCGGACGGGGCCATGGCCGGCGTCGCGGGGCGTCCCATGGTGCTCAAGCGATTCGTGCACGGCGCGGAAGGCGAGGCGTTCTTCCAGAAGCGGGCCCCGGAGTCCCGGCCGCCCTGGATCGACACGGTGGAGCTGCGCTTCCCGTCCGGGCGCAGCGCGGTGGAGGTCGTCCCCCGGGATGCCGCCACCCTGGCCTGGGCGGTCAACCTGGGCTGCATCGACCTCAACCCGCATCCGGTCCGCGCCGACGACCTCGAGCATCCCGACGAGCTCCGGGTCGACCTGGACCCGGTGCCGGGCATCGAATGGCCGCAGATCCTCCAGGTGGCGCTGGTCGCCCGCGGGGTGCTCGATGACTTCGGGCTGGCCAGCTGGCCCAAGACGTCCGGCTCGCGCGGCTTCCACGTCTACGCCAGGATCGAACGCCGCTGGGACTTCGCCCAGGTCCGCCGGGCCGCGGTAGCCCTGGCCCGCGAGGTCGAGCGCCGCGCACCGGACCTGGCCACCGCGAAGTGGTGGAAGGAGGAACGGCACGGCGTGTTCGTGGACTACAACCAGAACGCGAAGGACCGGACCGTGGCCTCGGCGTATTCGGTGCGGCCCACCCCGACGCCCGCGTCTCGACGCCGCTGAGCTGGGACGAGGTTCCCGGCTGCCGCCCGGAGGCCTTCACCGTCGACACGGTGCCGGAGCGGTTCGCCCGGCTGGGCGACCCGTGGCAGGGGATGGACGAGGCCGCCGGCTCGCTGGAGCCGCTGCTCCGGCTGGCCGAGCAGGACGAGGCGGCCGGGCTGCCCGACGCCCCGTGGCCGCCGCACTACGACAAGCAGGCCGGGGAGCCGCCGCGGGTCCAGCCGTCCAAGCGCCGGGCAGGAGACCGGTCCCGGCCGGGAAGCCCGGGTCATCCGGCGGGACGGCCGCGCCGGCTCAGCAGCGTCAGGCACCGGCTCAGCAGCGTCAGGCACTGGCAGCGGCCCCGCCGCTGATGGCGTGCAGCCTGCCCGCAGGCCAGCCGGCGACATCCAGCCCACCGGCCGCCGCCGGTCCACCATGCCGCTCATCGAGGTGGCCAGGGCGGCCACCAAGGATGAGGCCCTGGCCGGGCTGGACCGCTGGAAGGAGCGGCATGCCGCGGTCTGGCCGTACCTGGAGCCGGCCGACGTGCTGGTGGACTCGATGCGCGGGCGCAGCTCGACCTGGACGCGGATCCGGCTGAACCTGCGGCACGTGCCCGAGGCGGAGCGGCCGCCGCAGGAAGAGCTCGAGGTCGACTACGACCCCTGGGCGCGGGGCGGCGGCCCGCCAGGTGGATAGCGCGGCCGCTGAGACCCACGCCCGGCTGCTGGCCGAGAGCCAGCTGCGCCGCGCGGTGGCCGTTCCGCGCTACCAGTGGCTGGACGAGGACTTCCGGGCAGGCGGGGAACCGCCACTGGAGGCCGGCCTGCTCCGGGTCAGGGCGGTCCTGGGTGCCCTGTGCCAGGTCGGCGCGCTCGACCGGGCCACGGCGGGCCGCGTGGCCACGGAGTTCACCGGCGCGCTGGCCGCCCGCGGGCTCCACGAGCCCGGCACCCTCCTCGCCCCGGTTCCCGTGGCCCCGCCTGCCGGAACCCTGGCCGCCGGAACCCTGGCCGCCGCAACCCCGGCCGCCGGGGCCCTGGCCGCCGGGGCCCTGGCCGCCGGGGCCCTGGCCGCCGGGGCCCGGGCTGCGGCGCAGCCCGGCGCCGGGGTACCCGCGGGCCGCTATCAGGCCATCCCGGTTGGCGTGGTGATCCCCGCGGAGCAGGAAGGCCAGCAGGGTGAGGTGCACGTGCAGGCCCTCGTGCTGGGCCCCGATCGCGCCGCCGTCGTGACCAGCTTCGCCAGCACGTGGCGGGCAGCGGCCCGGGCCCCCGGGGGCCGTGAGGCAGCGCAGCCCAGCTTCCCGCCGTTCGGCGGGTCCGGGATGACCGACGACCAGGGCCGGTCCTACCGGCTCACGCTGGAGGCTGGGGAGGGCGGCTGGTACGAGACCCGCGTGCTCGGCTTGTCCGCGGTCCCGCCGCCGGGCGCCCGGTGGCTGGACATGCCCATCAGGCCAGGCCGGAGCATCCGCATCGACCTGGCCGGTCCGCCCGCGATCCGGGCCGCCCGCGAGTCCCGCCCGGCCCTGTCCTCCGGTGAGCTGCTGCTCGGCGCGGTCGCCGATACGTTGCTGGGCGGCGGCCATCTCGCCGGGATCAGCGCCACGCTGCTGGCTGGCAGCCTGGCCGAGGTGGCTGACGCGCTGGTGGCGGTCGGCGCACTGCCACCGGACAGCCCAGCCGCCGCCCACCTGGCGGCGCTCTGCCAGCGGCGGGCCATCGAGGTCCGCGGCCCCTGGGCCAGGCGGGGCCCGCGCCCCCAGGCTTCCCGCCTCCTGGTCCAGCGTGCTGAGCGGCAGCCGGTGCCAGGACGGCCCGCAGGGCGTGGTCCCGGCCGCGTTGGTCATGCCGGAAATAGACGGGGCCCGATTCGTCCTGGCCGGGCTCTCCTCCTGGGAGCGCCAGGCCACCGTGCTGGTGTTCACCTGGGGCTGGGCGCTGGCGCCCCGCGAGTTCCGCCCCCGCCAGCCCTTTTCCTGGTGGGCCCGGGACGACGCGGCCCGCTGGCATGTCGGCCGGGTCAGGCCCGATGGCGTGGACGGCGGGACGTTCCAGCTCGAGCTCACCCCGCCGCTGCACCCGGCAGCACGGTCGCTGGACATCATCCTGACCGGCCGGTCAGACCGGGTCACCGCCACCGTGCCGCTGGCCTGGCCCGGGCAGGTGGCTCAACAGCAAGATCAAGACATATCGTGTTGATGTGCTGACGGCGGGCGGGTGCGGCCCCGCAGGCACGCACGGCGGCGACCGGCTGCGGGGACCGGGCGGCGCGGAAGGGCAGATGGGTGCGCGCCCGCAGGCGGGCAGCCAGGCAGACCCGCGGAGGTGAGCACGACGGCGTCAGCGGAGCGAGCCGAGACTTACCTGCGGATAATGGCCGAGGCCGAACTGCGCCGAGCGCTGGCCTACCCCCCGTACCAGCCACCCCGGGCACCGGGTCTCCCCCCGGCTGCGCGGTCCGCAGTCCGCCTGTCCCGGCCGCTGCTCGCGCCGTTGCTTCCCCCGGTCTCGGCGGCCGCCCGGATGTCCGGATCGTTCCTTGCGTCCTGGTGGCCCACCGCCAGCACCGCCGCGTCCGCGGCCCGGCAGACGCCCCTGGGCCGGGCCGCCGAGCCAGTGCTGTGGCGCGCGCTGCGGGTCCGCCGTGCCGTCCGGCCGCTCCTGCCCGGCCCCGGCCGGGCCGCGCCGCACCCCGCGGAGGTGGCGCTGGACCGGGTCCGCCAGGTGGCCGGCACGCTGGTCTCGGCGGGCGTCATCAGTGAAGCGGGCGCCGGTGAGGTGCTGCAGAGCCTGATGGACGCCCTGGCGCTGCGCGGCAGGCTCAGTGCCAGGGCGATGTACTGGCCTCCGGGTGGCGGCCCGTGGGGCCCGCGCTTCCCCTGGCCTGAGGCGGGTCCTGCGCGCCCGCTCGCGGCGGGTTCGGTCCAGGCGGTATCAATCGGGACGACACTGCCACTCGGGCCAGGGGGCAGCCTGGGCACGGGCTCCCTGCTCGCCCTGGCGATCGGGCCGGGCCGCGCCGTCATCACCGCCAGGGCACACCTGGTCCGGCCGGGCCCCCGCCCGGGCCATCCCGGGCCGGGCCATCCCGGGCCGGGCCATCCCGGGCCGGGCCATCCCGGGCCGGGGCATCCCGGGCCGGAGCCCGGGCCCGCACCATTCGGGGAGATCACCGCCACGGACGAGCACGGCGTGCGTTACCACGCCAACGACAGTGCCCGCCTGGCTCTGGGGCGCTGGTCCGTCACCTTCGACCTGCTCCCGGTACCGCCGCCCGCGACCAGGTGGCTGGATATCGCCGGGCCGGGCAGCACCCGCCCGGTCCGGGTCGGGCTGGCCCGCTCCCGGGAACCTGCGGCCGCCCTGCCCGCAGGCCCGGCCGGATCCGCGGCTGGCCTGCCCGCCAGGCTGCACCCGGCGGACCAGCCGCTGGACAGCCTGGCGGAGAGCTGGCTGGCCCAGGTCGCACACGGCCGTGCGGTCAGCGGATCACATCTGGCTGGCCTGACCGAGGTGGTCGCGGCGCTCCGGGCCGTGGCCGGCCTGACCCCGGGTTCGCCTGCGCTCAGCCGGCTGGCCATGCTGGCCGGGCAGCTGGGCATCGAGTTCCCGGCGGCGTTGCGTTCCCTCGTCCGGCCGGTGACGCTCCCGGAGGCCTGGATGAGCGTGCTGGATCACCGCGGGGCGGCCGACGGCCCTGATCGGGGTGCGGCGGTGGCGGCTGTCCTGCCGGAGGTCGACGGCGCCCGGTTCGCCCTCGCGGGCCTGGATTCGGTGGCCGTCTCAGCTACCCTGCACGCTGTGAGGTGGGGCTGGCAGCCCCGCCCGCTGCCCGGTTTCGGCGAGCAGCGTCATTCGTGGTGGGCGCGGGACGATCAGGGCCGCTGGCACGTGGCCCGGACCCGCGGCGGGAACAGAGGCGGGGTGGTGGACCTGCTCGTCGAGTTCGGCCCGGCGCTGCATCCGGACACAAGCTCGCTGGAGCTCATCGTGCGTGGCCGGGCCAGCCAGGCTCTGGTGACCTTGCCGCTGCGCTGGCTGGAGTCCCCGTGAGCGCACCGGCCGCCGGCCCAGGCACCGGCCCGGGCACCGGCCCGGGTGGTGCCACTCCCGAAGGGGCTCCGGACGGCCCGTCGGCGGCCGAGATCTATCTGCGGCTGACCGCCGAGGCTGAACTGCGCCAGCAGCCGCTCATCTCCGGGCCCGGGCCCCACCCGCACCGGGTCTGGCTGGCCGCGGCCACCCTGGCGGCCGCGGGCGCGCTCGGCCCGGACGCGGCCTGGCAGGTGGTGAGCGAGTTCGAGGCGGCGGCCGGATTGCGCGGGGGGGACGTGGCGCCGGTGATCAGCAGCCTGCACCGGCCGCGCTGGGCCAGGCAGGCAGGAGCGGGCCAGCACCGCGCCCGCCCGCAGCGCGCCCGGCAGTACCGTGGCCCGCCGGGCGCCGGCGAGGCGGGGGCCGGGGATCCCGCGACCAGTCCCGCGGGGGATGAGCCGGACGCTCCATCGGCGATCCAGATCGGGGCCACGCTGCCGCTGCCGCCCGAGCAGGAGGGCTGGTACGGCGAATTTTGCCTGCTCAGCCTGGCCCGCAGCGGGTCGCAGGCGGCGCTGGCGGTGGCCGCCCGATGGGTGGGGCAGACCCGGCGCACGGCCGCGCCGCGTCCTCGGCATGCCCCCTTCTACCAGCTGGGCGCCGTCGATGACCGTGGCGTCAGCTACCGGGCCGTCTTGTGGGACATGGGCGTCGAGGGCGGACGCGACTGGTGGGACTGCCACCTCGGCCTGGACCCGGCACCCCCGCCGGACACCCGCTGGCTGGAGGTGGGCCCGGGCGCTCAGGGCCAGCGGGTGCGGATCGACCTGGCCACGCCGCCCGGGAGGGCCCAGATCCTGACGGAACCGGTTCCCTCGGTGAGCCCGGCCGCCCGGCTGCTCGGCCAGATGGGCGACGACCTGCTGACCCTGGAGTCCGCCCAGACCGGGGCCAGCACCCAGGTGGCGCACCGGGTGACGCAGGTCATCCGGGACCTGACCGGATCGGGCACGCTGGCCGCCGGCGACCCGGCCGTGGCGCGGCTCGCGGGACTCGGCTGGCGGCTCGGCCTCGACCTCGGCCCGGGGGGCCCGGTCCCGGCCCGCGCACTGCCCCCGGCGTGGATCAGCCTGCTGGCCGACGGGCACGCGCACGACGGGCCGGACGCGGTGGCGCCGTTCGCGGCCGACCTGCCGGAGATCGACGGGGCCCGGTTCGCGCTCGCTGGATTGCGGTCGGCCGCCGGCGGCGTGACCCTGCATGTGATGGCCAGCGGCTGGGAGCCCCGGGGGCATGGCTGGCTGGTGCGCGGCAGCGGTCCGGGCGGCACCCCGCCGGATCGGGACCTGTCGTGGCGGGCCCGCGACTCCACCGGCCGCTGGCATCTGGTCAGCGGCCTGAGCTGGGGGGCGTCCTCGCAGACCAGGGGGATGATCAAGATGTACCTGACTCCCCCGCTGCACCCGGCGGCCACGGCCCTCGACGTGTTCGTGACCGGACCACGCCATCAGATCCAGGCGACGGTCCCGCTCAGGTGGGCCCGGGGCGAAATCCCCGCCGGCCAGCGCGGGGCGCCCGGCGGCCTTCCGCATCCTCCACTGACGGGGCCTCGCCAGTGAACCCGCCGTGGTGGGCCGCGCTGCCGCCAGCCGAGGCCCGGATCCGGTGCGGCCCCGGGGAGCACGTGCTCCGCTGGGCCGGCGGGCGGCTGAACGCCCTGGACCACGACGACACCGAGGACGAACTGGTGCTGGCCGCGCTGGGCGGCGACAAGTCCGAGTGCGTAGCGGCGCTGGAGGCCTGGGGGGCGCACGCCGACGACCTGGACGTGCTGGCTCTGGGCCCCCGGTCACCCGCCGACGAGCTCGCGGTGACCCCGGAACTCGTGGACGAGCTGCGCGCGGCGTTCGGCCCTGCACCCCGGTCCGTGCCGATGAGGCCCGGGCCTCCGCCCGGCCCGGCGCCTGGCGGGGGGCCGGGCGGGCGGGGCACCGCCCCGGGCTCGCCTCGGGCGGTGCCGCCAGGACCGGGGCCGCGGGCTTACGCGGCCCCGGGATTCGCGCCGCTGCGGGGTGCTCCGCGGCCGGCCGCGCGGCCGCTCCGGGGTCTGCCGGGCCGGCGGCTGTCTCCCGAACAGGAACGGGCCCGGGCCCGGCGCGTGGAACTGCTGTCCCTGTTCGCCCTGGGCCGGGACTTCCAGCAGCGGCTGTCCGCCCACGTGGCCGCGGCCTGGGCGGAAGGCGGTCCGGCCTGGGCGGAAGGCGGTCCGGCCGGGGCGGTCCGCGACCGGCGGAAGGCCCGGCCCGCCCTGGTGGCGGCCCTGGCCGGCCGGCTGGCCCCGGCGGCCGGGCCATGGGCCGGCCTCGACCCGGACGCGGTCCGGGCCGTCCTGCACGAGGGGCCCGGCTGGGGAAACGTCGGACGGGACGGGTCCGGGCTGCGGGCGGCCCTTCCCCTCAGCTGGCTGGCCCGGGTGTGGGCGCCGGGTTTCCCCGTCGCCGGCGGTCACCTGGTCGTGGACGTGCTCGAGGTGAGCTGGCCGCAGGTGCGCGTGCTCGGGCTGCCGGCCCCGGGGGCGGAACCCGCTGTCCTGAGCATCCAGCCGGACGGTGAACACTGGTCACGGGCAGGCGGGGAACGCTGAATCGACCGCGGGGAGCGCGGATGGCTAACGATGGCCGGCGGTTTGCCGGGACTGGCAGTGAGCGCCAGGCCACGGCGGTCGAGGCGCTGGGCGTGGCGGTGGCCGCGCGGGTGCCGGTGCTGCTGTGGGGCGCCCCGGGGACCGGCAAGACGTCGGTGATCCGGGCCATGGCCGACGCCCTAGGGTGGCCGTGCGAGACCGTGATCGCCTCCATCCGCGAGCCTTCGGACTTCGCCGGGCTGCCTGTCATCGTCGGGGACGGGATGCGGTTCGCGCCCCCGGCGTGGGCCCGCCGCCTGGCTGAGGCCGGCCGCGGTCTGCTGTTCCTGGACGAGCTGTCCACCGCGCCGCCGGCCGTGCAGGCCGCCCTGCTCCGGGTGGTACTGGAGCGCGTAGTCGGCGACCTGGAGCTGCCGCCCGAAGTCGCCGTGGTCGCCGCGGCCAACCCGCCCGAGCAGGCGGCCGACGGCTGGGACCTGTCCGCACCGCTGGCCAACCGGCTCTGCCACCTGTCCTGGGAGGTCGACCCGAGGGCGGTGGCGGACGGGCTGGCGGGCGGCTGGGCGCCGCCCCGGGTCCCGCAGCTGCCCGGCGACTGGGGGGCCGAACTCGGCCTGGCCCTCGCCCTGGTGGCCGCGTTCCTGCACGTCCGCCCGGCCCTGGCGTGCGCCCCGCCGTCCGACGCGAGCGCGGCCGGGCGGGGCTGGCCCAGCCCGCGGACCTGGGAGATGGCCGCCCGGCTGTGGGCGGCGAGCGGCGCCGCCGGGTCCAGCGAGGAATCGCGGGCCGCCCTGGTCCGCGGCGCGGTGGGCGAGGGCGCCGGGGTGGAGTTCCTGGCCTGGGTGGCCGAGATGGACCTTCCTGACCCTGAGGCCGTCCTGGCCGACCCGGGCGGGTTCCTGCTTCCCTCCCGCGGCGACCGGGCCTACGCGGCGGTGGCGGCGGTCGCCGCGGTGGTAGCAGCCAACCCCACCCCGCAGCGCTGGGCGGCGGGGTGGCAGGTGCTGGGCCGGGCCGCGGAAACCGCACCGGATGTCGCGGCCGTGGCCGCCCGCGACGCTGGCCCGGTGCCGCCCCGACGGGGCGCCGGCACCGGCGGAACTCCAGCTGTTCGCGCCGGTGCTGCGGGACGCGGGGCTGCTCCGCGGATGACCAGCCACGGCGAGGGTGAGGTGCCGGGCCTGGCCGCCGGGCGGCTGTGGGCCGCCTCGCACTTCCCGTACCTGGCCAGCGGGCTGTTCGGGGCGCAGGTGCTGGCCAGGCCCGGGATCGGGACGGTAGCGGTGGACGAGGGCTGGCGGCTGCACGCAGACCCGGAGCTCACCGCGGCCTGGGCCCCGGCCCAGCTGGGCAGCGTGCTCGTGCACCACGTGTCCCACCTGCTGCGGGCGCACGGGGAGCGGGCCGTCGCGGCCGGGATCGACCCGCACGACGCGCGGGCCTGGGTCCGCGGCGCCGACGCGGAGATCAACGACGACCTGGTCCCGGCGGGACTCGAACTGCCCGGCCGGCCGGTGCTGCCCGGGCACCTGGGCGCCGAGGAGGGCCTGCTCGCCGAGCAGTACTTCGAGGCGGGCCGGGCCGCGGACGATACCCGGGACAGCACCGGCGGCGGGGATCCCGTCGACCGGGACGCTGCCGGTGAGGACTGGGATCTGGACTGCGGCAGCGGCGCGGACGGCCAGGGCCGCGACTGGGACGCCTCCGGGACACCCGCGCTGTCGCCCTGGCAGGCACGGCTGCTCTGCCGGCAGGTGGCCCAGGACTGCATCCGGCACGCGCGGCAGGCCGGGAACGTGCCCGCCGGGCTGCTGCGCTGGGCCGAGCAGACCCTGCAGCCCGCCGTGGACTGGCGGCGGGTGCTCGCCGCCGAACTGCGCCGGGCGGTGGCGGACACGGCCGGCGCGGTGGACTACTCCTACCGGCGCCCCTCCCGGCGTGCCCCGGTGGCCGGCCCGGTGGTGCTGCCCGCGCTGCGGCGGCCGGTACCGGAGGTCGCGGTGGTCTGCGACACCTCCGGCAGCATGACCGAGGACCTCCTGGCCGCGGCGCTGGCCGAGGTGGAGGGGCTGCTGCGATCGCTGGGCCTGGCCCGTCAGGTCCGCGTGCTGGCCTGCGACACCGCGGTTGGGGCGGTCCGCCGGGTCACCTCCGCCCGCCAGGTGGAACTGGTCGGCGGCGGCGGGACCGACATGGGCGCCGGGATCGACGCAGCCGCCGGCCTGCGGCCGCGCCCGGCCGTGACCGTCGTGCTCACCGACGGCTTCACGCCGTGGCCGGACCGCCCGCCGCGGGGGTCCCGGGTGGTGGTGGCCCTGCTCGGTGACGAAGCGCCGGACGGCCCGGACTGGGCCCGGTCCGTCAGGGTGCCGTCGGCGGCCGCCTGACGCTAGCCCGCGGGCGGGCGCCGGGCCAGTCCCGCCGCCGCGTGCCCGGCCCGCGCCGGGGCCGCGCGGGCCGGGGCCGCCGGCGGGGTCAGCACGGTCAGCACGGCGGTGGCGGCCAGCACCGCCGCCAGGCCGTAGCACTCCAGCCGGGTGGCCCGGGCCGGTCCCACGCTCACGGCCTGCTGCGCCGCCCCGTCACCCACGGCCGGCGACGCCGGACTCGGCGCGGAGCGGCGATCGGGGGCCGGGGGCTCCGGGGGTAGTCCCCCGGGAGAGCGGAGCGGGGGGGCGCTCCCCCGGGCCGGTACCGCGAGCCAGGCGCGGCCCGCGATCGCCATCACGGCCACGGCCGCGACCAGCGCCGCCTTCACGATGACCATGATCCCGTAGGCGGTGGTCAGCAGCGAGCCCAGCGGGACCAGCACCAGCGCGCTGACCACACCGGTCGCCACGACCACCGCGAACAGCCACACCGCCGCGTTGGCGTACAGGCGCACCAGGCCCCGCACGGCCACCGGGTCCTGCCGCCACGCGAGCGCGGCCCGCAGCGTGTAGGCCAGCATCCCCACCCACATCACTGCGGGCAGCACGTGCACCACGCTGAGCAGGGCGCCGCCGACCGGGACGATGCCCTCCGGGTGCGCCCGGATCGCTTCGGCGAGGACCACGCCCAGCAGCGGCAGGACGCTCAGCCCCGGCTGGCGCAGCCTCAGTCCCCCGGCCGCCAGCGCGAACGCGGCACACTCGATGCCCGTGAGCGCGCCCTGGCCGGCGGTCAGCAGCGGAGCCACCGCCGGGTGGGCTTGGAGAGCCAGCAGCGCGCGGGCGCCGAAGATCACGCCAGTCAGCGCGGCCGTCGCGGCCAGCCCCAGCAGGGAGGAGCGGAGTGCCCACGGCGCGGGCAGCGGTGCAGGGGCGGCCCCCTTGTACTGCCGGGCCAGGCCCCGCCCGGCCAGCCCGCCCAGGGCCCCGGCCAGCCCGGCGAGCATCAGCCAGCGCAGCACGGCGATCAGGCCGGCGACGGCGATGGCGGCCACGGTCAGGCGGCCCGGCAGACTGGCTCGGGGCACACGGCGTTACGGGGCACGCGCCACATCATGGCACCCGGCGGGCCCGGGTGTGATCAGCGGGCGACGGGCCCGGGCCGCCGCCGGGGTCAGGGTGCGGGCCGCAACCGGGTCAGGGTGCGGGCCGCAGCCGGGTCAGGGTGCGGGCGGCGCGAACCACGGATGGTCGGCGGTGAACAGGTACAGGTCGGCGATGTGGTTGAGCACCCGCCGGGCCTGCTGGAAGCGGCCCGCCACGTCCGCCACGACGTCCAGCCGGGCGGTGCGTACCGGTGCCAGGCCGTACGCGGCCCGGTACCACCGGGCGCCCAGCTGCTCGAGCAGCTCGATAGCGGGCGCCGTGGCCAGGCGCTCGCGTTCGGCGCCCGTCACCTGGGCTGCGCGGAGCAGGCGGGAGACGCTGACCGGCCCGACCCCGTACAGGGTGGCGTAGTCAGGGAAGACCCCGGCCAGGAACAGGGACACGTCACCGAGCCGACGGTACACGCCAGGCTTCTCGGCGGCGGGGACACCGTCCAGCAGCCCGGCCAGCCGGACCGGGTCCAGCTCGCTGAACCGCCGGGTCCTGGTCCGGCCGCCGCCGCGGACCCGGTAGCGGCCGCTCGCCACCCGGGTGAATGAGGCCAGCAGCTCGGCCAGGAACAGCTTCCGCGCGGGCGAGCCAAGGAATTCGCGCAGCGCGGGCGCGTCGAACAGCGGCACCCGCTGCCGGGGCCCGGTCCGCTCGGCGACATGGCCCACGGACGCCAGCTCGGTGGCCGACCGGTGCACCGCGACCGCGAACGTGAGGAAGGGCGACACCGGGACGGCCTGGCCCGGCCGGGGCGGGCTGCCGGCGTCTCCCCAGCCGAACACCGCCTCGAACACGCGCGGGTCCCCGAGCAGGCCGGGGATGGCGGCGGGGTCGCGGCGCAGCCAGCCGGGGTCCGCGCCCGCCGGGAGGACGGGAACCGCGCCGGGCGGGCCGCCCGGGGCCGGGGCCCCCGCTGCGGAGGCCAGCAGGGTCAGGTCCGCATCCGTCAGGTGCGCCGCGTACTCACTGCCAACCACAGCACCATCCATGACATCACGTTACTCCGCAGCGCGCCCGGCGCCAGGGCCCGCTTTGACCGGCGGGGCCCCGGCAGGCCGGCGGGCGGGCGCCTGCCGGCGAGGCCGGGCCACCGCAGGCCCGGCCAGGCTAGGTGACCGCGGTTCCGCCGCTGAGCACCTCCAGGCTCACGATCTGCAGGAACCCTTCGCCCACACCGGGCGCTGCGCTCGTCATGTCCAGCCTGACCTGGCTGCTGCGGACCGCGTCAAAGGTGAGCGTGGTCGGCTGGCCGGAGGCCGTGGCCCGGGTGATCGTCAGGTTCCGCACCGGGACGAACCGGGTCCCGTCCCAGGCCAGGCCGCCGGGCAGGAACCCGGTGGCACTGCTGGTGCTGGCGTTGTCCACCGGGGTCAGCTCGATGCTCCAGTCGTGCGGGACGTCCAGCTGCCGCCAGCCGGAGTCGTCGAACCCGGGATCCTGGGCGTTCGCGTAGGTGCCGACCGGGTCGGTGATGCCGTACGGGTTGACCAGGGCGAACTTCCAGCCCTGGCCGAAGTCGGTGACCCGGCTGCCGGCTGCCCGTGCGGTCAGCCGGGCCCGGTCAGCGCCTGCGGGCCGGCCGCCCAATCCGAGGACCGGCGCTAAGGCGGCGACACCCAGGCCAGCGCCGGCCCCGCGCAGCATCTGCCGGCGCGAGGGCCCGGGCGGACGGAGGCCGGGTGGGCTGGCGGCGGGGTTGGCGCGGCTGCCGGCCGGGCTTGCGCTGCTGCCGGGGCTTGCGCTGCCGGCCGGGCTTGCGCTGCTGCCGGGGCTTGCGCTGCCGGCCGGGCTTGCGCTCGGCGGGGCTTGCCGGGCGACTTGCTGGGTGGCCGCCGGGGGGCGGCGTCGCGGGTACGGGGTTGTCCTGGGCGGCGCTCATGAATGTCCCCGTTTCGCCTGATCCACCTGGTGACGGAGATGTTCCTGCGGCGCCAGCGCACTCTGGCTCCCGCCGGTAACACCAAGATCAAACATTTTCTGGTGCCGAACTGAACGAGACCAACCAAATCGACACATATCATCCTGCCCAGAGATGCGATGTCAAGGGCGGCCCGGACCGGGCAGGCACCGCCCCGCCCGCGGCCGTGGACGGTACCGCCCCGGCGACTTCGGACGTCCGCAGACCAGCCCCGGCCGACGGGTGGGCGGCACAGACCGGGACTCCCGTGGCCGGTGTGACCCGCGTGACCGCTGAGGCCCCGGACCCGGCTTCCCGCGTTCGTGATCAACCGATTGGTGTTGCTGCAGCAACACCAATCGGTTGATCACGAACCAGGCCAGGGCGGGCCGGGGGCTGAAGCGGGGTGGAGGGCTGAAGCGGGTGGGGCTGAAGCGGGGCGGAGGGCGGAAGCGCGCTGGGGGTGGCCACGAAAAACCCGGCGCACGGCAGGAAGCGGGGACCTGCGGTGCGCCGGGGGCTGCACCGGCCAGCCCGGCCCGCCAATCCCGGCCCGCGAGCCCGGCCCGCCAATCCCGGCCCGCGAGCCGGCGGGCCAGCCCGGCCAGCCAGGCTGCCGCCCGCGCCGTCAGGCGGGCCGGAAGTCGAGCAGGAACTCCATGATCCCGTGGTTCTGCGTGGTGACGAACCCAGTGAAGGAGGGGTTCGGAATGCCCCACTTCGAGAAGAGTACCGGGATCGAGCCCTGGACCTCGATTCCGTTCGCGGTCCGTTCGGCCTTGAGCGGGAAGGTCACCGGCCGGCTCTGGCCGTGCAGCGTGAGGTGGCCGGTCGCGGTGTAGGTCTTGATCGTTCCCGTGGCGGGCAGCGGCGCGAGCGCGATCGGCTTGGTCAGCGCGAACGTCCCGTCCGGGTACGTGGCCACGTCCATGATCCGGCCGTCGAACTGCGCGTCACGCTGGGACGAGTCGGTGTGGATGGTGGCCATCTTGACCGTGAAGCCGGCCGTCTTCACCGTGGTGCCCTTGATGATCATCTGCCCGGTCACCGCGCTGCTGCGGCCGACGGCCGTGTGGGACTGACCGCCCAGGACCTCGTTGACCCGGTAGCCGACCCGCGAACCCGAGCCCACCGCCCAGGTCCCGGCCACCGATCCGGAACTTCCCTGGCTGGCCCCGGCGCTGGCGCCCTGGGTGCCGGACGCGCTGGCGGCGGGGCTCGCCTTCAGGCTGAGCGGCGCCGGGCCGTTTCCCTCGATGAAGTGAAAGAAGACGAACGGGCCGCCCACCGCGAGCACGACGATGACGACCACCGCCGCGAGCACCCATCTCAGCCAGCGCCACGGGCCACGTGACGACACCATGATGCCTCCTGTTTAGGCTGGATCAGCGCCGACGCACCTGCTCACGCGGAGCCCATGTCGCCCCCGGCCGACGTGACCATCCTCCCGCAGCCTGCTGCCGTGCTGGGTTTCTTTCTGAATGGACTCTGAATGGTCGATGACCGTCACCTCCACGCGGCGGCCCCAGAATGGCTGCGCGCCGGCCTCGGACCCGGTATGAGTGGGGCCATGCCCGGCTTTACCCCGCCGACGTCCCGGGTCCGGCTCTCGTTCATCGGCGCCATGGAGGAATTCCGTGCCGAGGGGCGCGGCGCGGCCACGGATGACACCATGCTCGGCCGGGACATCCGTGAGTTCGGCCTGGACTGGCAGGACCCGGAGCGCTTCGAGGCCTACGTGGCGCACCTGCGGGACCAGGCCCGGGCAGACGCGCCCCGCCGCCCCGGGTACGTGCCCTCGACCACCTTGTGGTGGGTGGACGGGGACGAGTACCTCGGCCGCCTGGCCATCCGGCACCGGCTGACGCCGCGGCTCACCGATCTCGGTGGCCATATCGGCTACGACGTGAAACCCTCGGCCCGCCCGGCAGGGGCACGCCACGGCCATGCTGGCCGCCGCGCTGCCGGTGGCGCGCTCGCTGGGCATCGACCCGGCCCTGGTCACCTGCGACGAGTCCAACACGGGGTCGCGCCGGGTGATCGAGGCCAACGGCGGCGTGCTGGAGAACAAGCGCGGCAGCGAACTGCGCTTCTGGATCCCCACGGGCCAGGCCCCCGCCGGCCTTACCGGACCTGGGACATGACCTCGGAGGCGATCAGTTCCAGGTGGTCCAGGTCGTGCAGGTCGAGGACCTGAAGGTAGATCCGGGTCGCGCCGAGCCCGGCGAAGGTCCCGATCCGGTCCACGATCTCGTCGGGGGTGCCGACGAACCCGTCGGCGCGCTGCGTGGCCAGGTCCCAGCCGATCGTCCCGGCCCGGCGGGCCAGCTCGGCCTCGTCCCGCCCGCAGCACACGGTGTGCGCGGCCGAGTAGACCAGCGAGTCGGGATCCCGGCCGGCCGCCGCACAGGCCTCGCGCACCCGGCCGTACGCCGCCTGGGTCTCCACGGCACTGGCGAACTGCGCGTTGTACTCGTCGGCGTACCGGGCGGCGAGCCGTGGCGTCCGGCGCGGCCCCCGCCCGCCGATGACGACCGGCGGGTGCGGGCGCTGGACCGGCTTGGGCAGCCCGGGTGAGTCGGTGACGGAGTAGAACTTCCCCGCGAACGAAAACCGCTCGCCCGCAGGTACGTCCCACAGGCCGGTGATGATCGCGAGCTGTTCTTCGAGCCGGTCGAAGCGCTCAGCCGTGTCCGGGAACGGGATGGCGTAGGCGGCGTGCTCGGCCTGGTACCAGCCGGCCCCGATACCCAGCTCGACGCGGCCGCCGCTCATGTCATCAACCTGGGCCACCGAGATCGCGAGCGGCCCGGGATAGCGGAAGGTGATCGGGCTGACCAGCGTGCCGAGCTTGATCCGCGAAGTCTGGAGGGCCAGGCCGGCCAGGGTCAGCCAGGCGTCGGTCGGGCCGGGCAGCCCCTCGCCGTCCCCCATGCTGAGGTAGTGATCGGACCTGAAGAACGCGCCGAAGCCCAGTTGCTCGGTGGCCCGGGCCACGGCTAGCAGCCGGCCGTAGTCCGCACCCTGCTGTGGTTCGGTCATGATCCGGAGTTCCATGGATCCATCCTTGCGCACCACCCCTGCCGTCAACCTTCCGGCCGGCTGCCTCGTACTTGGCTGACAAGAAAGCCGCTGGCGAGGCGGGACGGGCCGCAGGCGTGTTCCTCCGGGCCGGGGGCGGGGGCCGGGTGCGAAGGGGCAGGCCCCCGGGAAGCGGGGCAGGCTCCCTGACCCCTCCGCAGGCCGGCCAGGCCCGGCGGTCCCGCTGCGGGACCCGCCGGGGCTTCCTAGTCCTGCTCCCGGGTCAGCGTGGCCACCAATTCCACGTGATGGGTCATCGGAAACGCGTCGAAGGCGCGGAGCGCGCCGAGTTCCCAGCCGGCCCCGGCGAACACGGAGATGTCGCGGGCCAGCGTGGCCGGGTCACACGACACGTAGGCGACCCGCCGCAGCGCGGTGCCCGGGCGCAGCAGCTGGTCCAGGACCGGGCGGGCCACGCCGGTGCGGGGCGGGTCGAGCACCGCGAGGCTGGCCTGGTCCCATTCGGCGTAGCCGAGCACGTCGGCGGCATCCCCCCGGTGGACCCGGGCCCAGGGGGTGTCCCGCAGGTTGTGCCGGGCGTCGCGGACCGCGGCCCGGTCCGACTCGATGCCGATCACCGC
This sequence comes from uncultured Actinomycetes bacterium, assembly GCA_963720645.1. Classification (GTDB taxonomy): domain Bacteria; phylum Actinomycetota; class Actinomycetes; order Streptosporangiales; family Streptosporangiaceae; genus RYN-230. The sequence goes on from CAVRFX010000013.1 coordinate 345,342, forward strand.
CCCGGACGGCCCGGCCGCGGCGGCCAGCACACCCGCGAACAGCCCGGCCCCGCAGTACAGGTCCAGCGCCGCGTCCCCGGCCTGCGGGCGCAGCACGTCCAGGACCACCCCGGCCAGCACGTCTGCCGCGGCCGGATGCACCTGCCAGAACACGCCGGCGCTGGTCCGCCACGTCCGGCCGGCGGCGGTCCGGTGCAGGAACGGGCCGCCCCGCAGCGCGGTCAGCCCGCCGGCTCCCCCGTCCACCAGGACCGGGCCCTCCACCTGGGCGGCCCAGGTGTCCGGGCCAGGCCACCCGGCCGCCCGGCCGGCGGCGCCGCGGCGCCCGCGCCGGGGTGACCACCACGGCCTGCTCGCTGCTGCCCGGCGTGGTCACCGCGACCACCGACTCCGCCCCCGGCCAGCGGTGCCCGGTGATCCCCATCTCGTTGACCAGCGGGTGGGCGATCGGGCAGGTCCCCACGTCGACGATCGCGTGCGAGCGGTGCTGGCGCAGGCCGGCCAGGCCGTCGGCGCGTACCGCGAAGCGGACCCGGGTCCGCCAGCCGAGCCCGTCCTCATCCCCCGGCAGCGGTTCCACCGTCACCGCACGCTCCAGGCCGGCGATCCGGCGCAGTTGCTGGGCGATGACCGCGGCCTTGAGCCGGCGCTGCGCGGCCAGGCTGGCGTGCTGCCAGTCGCATCCGCCGCAGCCGCCCGGGCGGGCGTGCGGGCACGGCGGCTCGACCCGGTCGGGCGAGGCCTCCAGGATCACCGTCGCCTCGGCCCGGGCGAGCCTGGCCGTCTCCTCGGTCAGCCGGGCCATGACCCGCTCGCCCGGCAGCGTGTGCCGGACCAAGACGACCCGGCCCTCTGGCTCCCGGGCCACGCACCAGCCGCCCTGCGCCACGTCGCCGACCTCGAGTTCGACCAGTTGCCCGCCGGTCTGCCGGGCAAGTTCCACGCCGCACCTCATGTTCAGTCGGGTCAAGTATCCTGACCGGCCGTCTCACGAACCCAGGACAGGGAATACCGTTGGCGGGCCACTGTGAGCGTTATTCAACCGGCGAGCGGGCCCGGGCCATCAGCCTGGGCGGGCGGCCGGTGCCGCTGGTGGCGTGCGGCGGCAGCGGTGTTTGCTTGAATAACGCGAGCTCTGGACAGGCACTGTACTCACGCAAGGGGCCGTCGTGCACATTGTGATCATGGGATGCGGCAGGGTTGGCTCGACCCTGGCCCACATCCTCGAGGACCAAGGCCACTCGGTCGCCGTCATCGATCAGGACCGGGACGCGTTCCGCAAGCTGGGGTCGCCGTTCAAGGGCAAGAAAGTGACCGGCATCGGCTTCGACCAGAATGTGCTGATCGAGGCCGGTATCGAGCATGCGGACGCGTTCGCGGCCGTGAGCAGCGGCGACAACTCCAACGTGATCGCCGCCCGGGTCGCCCGGGAGTCGTTCGGGGTGAAGCGGGTCGCGGCGCGGATCTATGACCCGCGGCGCGCCGAGGTCTACCAGCGCCTCGGCATACCGACCGTGGCGACGGTCCGGTGGACCGCGGATCAGATGCTGCGCCGCCTGCTGCCGGAGGGCAGCGAGCCGCTGTGGCGGGATCCCACCGGCATGGTGGTGCTCGCCGAGGTGGCTTACGCCCCGGACTGGGTGGGCGAGAAGACCAGCGCGCTGGAGGAGGCGGCCCGGGTCCGGGTCGCGTTCCTGTCCCGGCTCGGCGAGGTGGTGCTGCCCGGGCCGGGCACCGTCCTGCAGGAAGGCGATGTGCTGCACGTGATCGCGCTGGAGGAAGATCTGGAACGGGTCTCGGCTGCGCTGTCCGCCCGGGCGCCCGGTGGCAAGGCCAAGGGAGGCCGCTGATGCGCGTCGCGATCGCGGGAGCGGGAGCGGTGGGCCGCTCCGTCGCCGCGGAACTGCTCGATAACGGGCACGAGGTGCTGCTGATCGACAAGAACCCGCGGTCCATCGCGGTGGACAGCGTGCCCCGGGCGGAGTGGCTGCTCGCCGACGCGTGCGAGATCACCTCGCTGGACGAGGCGTCCCTGGAACGGTGCAACGTGGTCATCGCGGCCACCGGCGACGATAAGGCCAACCTGGTCATCTCGCTGCTGGCCAAGACCGAGTATGGGGTCCCCAGGGTGGTCGCGCGGATCAACCACCCGAACAACGAGTGGCTGTTCAACGAGTCGTGGGGGGTGGACGTCGCCGTGTCCACCCCGAGGATCATGTCGGCCCTGGTCGAGGAGGCGGTCAGCGTCGGTGACCTGGTCCGGCTGATGACGTTCCGGCAGAGTGACGCCACCCTGGTCGAACTCACGATGCCGGACGGCGCGCCGCTGGTCGGCCAGCGGATCGGGGACATCGGCTGGCCCGCCGACACCGCGCTCGTCGCGATCCTCCGGGACGGCCGCGTGCTGGTCCCCGCCAAGGACGACCCGCTGGAGACCGGCGATGAGCTGCTGTTCGTGACGAGCGAGGACGTGGAGGACGACCTGGCCACGCTGCTGTCCGGTGGCCACCGGGACATGGCCTGACCCGCGGGTTACCGGGTTTCGGTGATCTCCGGGCCGCGCTCGAACGGGTTCAGCGGCTCGCTGAACCGCTCGTCCTCCCCGGCCGCGGCTATCTGCTCTTCCATGGCCTTGCGGGCCTCCTCGGGGAGGGTGATCTCGAGGAGGTCGCGGGGCGGCACCGGGTGGTCACCACGGACCACGACCAGGCCGGCGAAGATCTCCTCGAACGGGGCCGCCGCCGCGGGCTGCTCCGCGGCGGGCCCGGTGATCACTCCGCGCAGGAACCAGCGCGGGCCGTCCACGCCGAGGAAACGGATCGGCTGGAGCCCCAGCTGCGGCTGCTCCCCCGGCACCCGGACCCGCAGTTCCGGGCCGAACGGGCCGTCCGCCTCCGCGGCCTGGCCGCCCGCCTGGGCCACCGCCGTGGCGATCTCCTGCCGCACGTCTTCCCATAGGCCATCGGTCTTGGGCGCGGCGAACGCCTGGACCTGGAGCGAGCTGTCCCCCTGCACCACCGCGATCAGCGGGCCCTGATCGTCGGCGATGTTCAGCTGGATCTCGAACCCGTCCATCACCGGAACCTGGAGGCTGCCGAAGTCCACCCGGTTGAGCGGCGGGATCTCGTCTGCCGCGTCCCAGGGCCCCCAGGCAGGTTCGCCCGCCCCGGCGGGCCCGGCTGTCTCGCCGTCCTCCTCGCCGTCCCAGGGCTCCTCGTCCCCGGGCTCGTCCCAGGTTTCCTCGTCCTCCAGCCCGGGGTCCTCGCTGACCTCGTCCTCGACGACCTCTGGCTCAGGTGCTTCCTCGCGGCGACGCCGACGGAACACTGTCTTTCTCCCTGCTCTTGCCTGATCTCCGGGCGACTGCGGCGCGGGAAGGGCCTAGGCCGGTGCCTGCCCGCCGACGTGCCCGCCGGTGGACCCGAAGCCCCCATCGCCCCGCGCCGACCCCGGCAGGGTGTCCACCTCATGGAACACCGGGCGGGCCACGCGCTGGATGACGAGCTGCGCGATCCGGTCGCCGCGCTGGAACTTGACGGCCGCAGCCGCGTCGGTGTTGAGCAGCGTCACCCTGATCTCGCCACGGTACCCCGCGTCCACGGTTCCTGGCGCATTCACGATCGTGACCCCGTGCTTCGCGGCCAGGCCCGAGCGCGGATGCACGAACGCGGCGTACCCGTCCGGCAGCGCGATGGCCATGCCGGTCGGCACCACCGCCCGCTCACCCGGCCGCAGTTCCACGTCAACGGCGGTGACCAGGTCCGTGCCGGCGTCTCCCGGATGCGACCGGGCCGGCAGCGGCAGGTCCGGGTCGAGCCGCTTGATGAGCACGTCCACCGGGTCCGTGCCCGGGATCACCGCTGCCATGCCTCACTCCCGCTGTGCTGATCGCCCGTGCCCTGATAGCCCGTGCCCCGATGGCCGGTGCCCTCATGGCCGGTGCCCTGATGGCCGGTGTGCTGATGCCCGCTCACTCCCGCGACCTTACCGCCGTCCGGCTGCCCCGCAGGTACGGTGCGGCCCGGGTCAGGGCCGCCGCGGTGGGGACGGCCACGATCGCTCCCGGAATGCCCGCCACCACCCCGCCGATGGCCAGCACCAGGATGATGGCCAGCGGGTGCAGCCGGACCATCCGGCCGACCACCAGCGGCTGCAGCAGGTGGCTCTCGAGCTGGTTCTCCAGGATGAAGATGACCACCAGCACGACCGCCGCGATCCAGCCCTTGGTGCCGAGGGTGACCCCGACGGCCAGCGCCCCGGCCACCAGGATGCCGACCAGCGGGACGAACGCGGCCAGGAAGACGAGGATCACGAGCGGGACCAGCAGGGGCACGCCCAGCACCCACAGCGAGAACCCGATGACCACGGCGTGGATGGCCGCGACCGCGATCGTGCCGCGGACGTAGTACACCAGGGCCTGCCAGGCGGCCGTGCCGGCCAGCCGGACCCGCGTCCGGCTGTCCGGGCTGAGGAATCCGGTCAGCCAGGCCCAGATCCGCTCCCCGTCCTTGAGCAGGAAAAACGTCACGAACAGCATCAGCACGAGCCCGGCCAGGATCTCCAGGAAGATCTTCCCCCCGGACACCACGGTGCCGGCGACCAGCGACTGGTGCTGCTGGAGGTACTTCAGCGCCCGGTTGGACAGGCTCTGGATGCCCGCGTGCCGGACGTGGAACGGCGGCCCGGCCAGCGACGTCTGCAGCGCGCTGACCGTGTGCCTGAGCTCGTTGACCAGGTGGGGATAGTCGGCCGTGGTCCGGGTCACGGCCAGGGTGCCCGCCCCGGCCAGGACCGCCACCGCGATCAGCAGCGTGCACCAGGTGGCGGCCAGCGCGGGCAGGCCGAGCCGCCGGAACCGGATCAGCACGGGCTGCAGCAGCGCGGTGAGCAGCAGGGCGGCCACGCACGGGAGGACCACCAGGCGGAGCACGCTGGCCACCCGGAAGGCCAGGTAGATGACGAGGCCGATGAGCAGCAGCCGCCACGACCAGCCCGCGGCACGCTGCAGCCAGTAGGGCACCCCGGGGCGATCGGCCGGCCCCGTGTCCGCCGGCGTGCCCCTGGCTCCGCCGGCCCCGTGTCCGCCGGCCCCTCGTCCGCCGGCCTCGCGTCCGCCGGTCCCCCGTCCCCGTCCGCCGGCCCCGCGGCGACTTCGGGCGTGGTGGCGGCGGCCGCGGCCAGGTTCTCGTTGCGGCCCTGGTCTTCCTGCTTTTCCTGCACCGGCTGGCTGGCCCCCTCGCCTGCCTGCGTGATGTCCCCCGTGCCTTTATCCGGTGGGACGCGGCCAGCGGCCTGGCCCGCCCCCGAGCGAAGACCGTGCCGCATGCGTCGCCCAATCATGGCTTCATGTAACCAACTACGGTGGACCCATGCGTGTTTACCACGAACGCCTGCGTGTCCCGGTCAGCTGGTGGGTTCTCGGGATGATTTCCGTCCTCATGCTGGGCGCGGGCTTCCTGGCCGGGTTCGACTGGGAGCCCGCGCTGGCCGTGTACGGGGTGCTGACCGTGGGCCTGGCCGCGATCCTGCTCGGCTGGGGCCGGCTGCGCACCGAGGTGGCCGGCGGCGAGCTCCGGGTAGGCCGGGACCGGCTGCCGCTGGCCCTGGCGGGCGAGGTGACCGCGCTGGACGAGGAGCAGACCCGGGCGCTGCGCGGCCCCCGGGCCGACCCGGCCGCTTACCTGATGACCCGGCCCTACCTGCCCCGGTCGGTGTACATCGCGGTCGATGGGGCCGCCGCGCACGCGCCATACTGGCTGATCGGCACCCGGCGGCCGGAGGAACTGGCCGCCGCGATCGAGGCCGCCCGTCCCGCTGCGCGGGCCGGCGGCACCCCCGTGGGATGATCAGCTCGCAGCGAACCGGCACGCCGTCCACAATCGAGGGCGTCCAGCACCATGGGCGGCCAGGCGGGCATCAGGGAGGACGAATGTCAGACAAGCGCGGGGACGGCCCCAGCAAGGCGCTGAGCACGGCGGCGGCCCTGGGGGCGGCGTTCATAGCCCGCAAGGTGGCCACGGTGGCCTGGACCAAGGTCACCGGCCATGAGCCGCCGGCCGACCCGGAGGATCCCGCGGTGGGGATGGCCGAGGCGCTCGGCTGGGCCATCGCCATGGGCGTGGTGGTCGGCGCGGTCCGGGTGATCGCCATCCGGGCGGCGACCAGCCGGTCACGGCGCAGCGCCGGAGCCCAGTAGCCAGACCATCCGGGCCGCTCAGGGGCCCGGTGGCCGGCGGCCCCGCCGGTACGCCGCACCGAACGTCTCGAGGGTGGCCGGGGGCAGCGGGACGTGCCCGCCGAGGGCCCGTGTCCCCCAGGCCACCTGGGCGCAGTGCTCGGACACCACCGCGCGATGCAGCGCCTGCGCCGGGGTGGCCGCCACCGTGACCAGGCCGTGGCTGGCCAGCAGCGCGCTGGCCCGGTCGGCCAGCATCGCCACGGCGTTCGCGCCGACCTGGGCCGAGCCGCTGATCGCGTACGGCGCCACCGGGATCTCGCCGCCCAGGAAGATCACCGCCTCGTCGATGACCGCGGGGACGGGCTCGCGGGCCGCGGCGAACATGCTCGCGTACGGGGGATGGCTGTGCAGGACCGCCCCTATCTCCGGAAACGCCTGATAGCAGGCGGTATGCAGCTGATACTCCGAGGAGGGGGCGAGGCTGCGCACCGGGCGGGAGGCCGCGCCGGGGAGGACCGGCTCCCCCGCCATCGTGATCACGACCAGGTCCGCGAGGTCCATGTCCCGGTAAGGCAGCCCCGACGGGGTGATCACGATAGTCCCGCCGTCCAGCCGCGCGGACACGTTCCCGCTGGTCCCTGACGTGATCCGGTGCTCCAGCATGCCCTGCGCGGCGGCCAGCACGGCCGCCCGGGCTTCCTTTTCCGCAAGCATGCCCCCGATCCTGGCATCCAGGGTCTTAGCTATCGATGTCCGGGCAGGTCCGGAGGCGTGCGAGACTCTGTGCCGTGTCCGCACCTGACCGCTCCCGCCTGTCCTTCAAGCTCAGCTACGCGCTGCGGAATCCTGGCCGGGTCCTCCCCTACGCCCGGCGGCGCAGCCGGGACGCGCTGATCGGGATGAAAGCCTCCGATCACGTCAGCTACTACCGGGCGGTCATGAAGGCCAACACCGCCCGCAACCCCGAGGCCGCGGTGGGCAGCATGACCCACGACTCCTGGCTCAAGGTGGGCCAGCTGCAGTACGACTACCTGCTCAAAGACGGGCTGCAGCCGGGCGACCGGATGCTGGAGATCGGCTGCGGCGACCTGCGCGCGGGACGGCTGTTCATCGCCTATCTCAACCCCGGCAACTACTACGGCATCGACATCTCGCCGGACATCCTGCTGGCCGCGCAGGAAACCATCGCCCGGGACGACCTCCAGGCCAAGCTCCCCCATCTGGAGCTGGTCGATGACCTGAAGTTCCGGTTCCTGCCGCCGGAGCAGTTCACGGTGGTGCACGCGCACAGCGTGTTCAGCCATTCGCCGATCGAGGTGATCGACGAGTGCCTGTCCAACGTGGGCCGGATCATGCGGCCCGACGGCGTGTTCGACTTCACGTTCTGCCGGACCGAGGGCGCCGAGCACCAGGTGTTGCGGGAGGACTTCTACTACCGGACCGAGACCCTGCTCGCGCTGGCCGACGCCCGGGGGTTCGACGCGGAACTGCTGGAGGACTGGGAGGAGCTGCCGCACCCCCAGTCCAAGATCCGGGTGATGCGCGGGCCGGGCGGCCGCTACTGAAGCGCCGCCGGGGCTGACGGCGGGGCTGCGCGGCGGGACAAGACGATATATCTTGTTCGCGTGGACAGCTCATCGCCTGAAATTCCTCCCGCAACGAAAACCGTCCCGGGCGGCCCGGGAAACGGCGGGAAGCCGGCCAGCCCGGCGGAAGCTGGCGGCGGGAACCCGGCCAGCCGGGCGCCAGGCAGCGACGCGAGCCCGGCCATCCGGGCGTCGGACCGCGAGCGGGATGCGGCGACTCACCGGCTCCAGGAGGCGTTCGCCGAAGGCCGCCTCGACGACGCCGAGTTCGACGTGCGGATGCGCAGCGCGCTGTCCGCCCGGACCCGGGCCGACCTGGACGGGCTGCTGGCCGACCTGCCCGCGGCCAGCCCGGTGGCCGGCGGCCTGGCCGCGGCCGGCACCGCGGGCCGCGGGCCTGGCCGGGCTGGCGGTCGCGTTCAAGGGCTCGGTCCGCCGGTCCGGCCGGTGGCGGGTCCCGGACCGCTACACCACCGTGGTCTACAAGGGCGGCGGCTGGCTGGACCTGCGCGCGGCCGAGCTGACCGCGCCGGTCACCACGCTGCTGGCGGTGGCCTACAAGTCGCGGATCACGATCCTGGTGCCGCCGGGAGTCCGGGTCGAGGCGGGCGGGTTCGGCGCCGACACCGACACCGACCCGGCGGCCGTGGTCGCCGCAGACGCCCCGGTGCTGCACGTGCAGGGCTTCACCTATAAGGGCACGGTCGAGGTCCGCAGCCGGCCGCCCGGGGACTGAGCGGCCGCTCGCCGGGCCTGCTCGGCGGGAGGCGGCCGACCGGGTTGCCCGGCCGGGGCGGCTGGCCGGGCTGGCCGGCCGGGGCGGCTGGCCGGGCTGGCCGGCCGGGTTGCCCGGCCGGGGCGGCTAGGAGACCGGGCCCGGGACCGCGGCCTATCCGGCCTCGGGTTCCCGCACCACGGGCAGGCCCGCCGCGGCGGCGCGGCCGAACTCGTCGTCGATCGCGGTCACCTCACGCTGCGCGGCCTGCAGCAGGGAAGCCGCCACGGCCGCCCGGTAGCCGGCCTGGCAGTGCACCCACAGCTCACCGCCGGGGACCTCACCCAGCCGCCCGCGCAGCTCGTGCAGCGGGATGTGCACGGCGCCGTCCACGTGGCCGGCCGCCCATTCCAGCCCCCGCCGGACATCCAGCACCGTCACCGGGCGCTCGCGGCGGGCGGCGGCCAGGGCGGCGAAATCGGCCACCGGGAAGCTGGCCAGCGGCTCCCCGGCCGCCCACTCTTCCGGCTTGCCGGTGGCGATGGCGGCGGGCCGGTCGACGCCGATCCGGGCCAGTTCCCGCTGGGCCGCGGCGACCTGCCCGGCGGTTTCGCCGAGCAGCGTCACCGGGGTGCCGGCGGGCAGCAGCCAGCCCAGCTGGGGCGCGAGCGTGTCGCCCAGCTCGAAGCCGAGCGAGCCGGCCAGGTGCCCGGCGGCAAACACGCGGCGCGAGCGCAGGTCCACCAGCCACTCCCCGGCGGCCAGCCGGCGGCGCAGCTCGGCGGGGCCGGCCTGGTGGGGCAGCGACAGGTCCGGCGCGGCCGGGCCCGCGGCGTTGCCCGGCCCCATCCGGGCGTAGTACGCCGGGTAGGCGTCCAGGCCGGCCAGCAGCTCCGCCACATAGCGATCTTCGCTGAGGGTCAGCGCCGGGTTGCGGGCCTTCTCCTGGCCGATCGTGGACGAGGCCGTGCCGGACGCCGCGCTGGCCGCGCAGAAGCTGCCGAACCCGTGCGTGGGCAGCACGGCTACCTGGTCGGGCAGGGCAGCGGCCAGGCGGGCCGCCGACGCGTGCTGGGCGCGGGCCAGCTCCTCCGCGTGCGCCGCGCCGAGCAGGTCGGTGCGCCCGGTCGTGCCGAACAGCAGGGACCCGCCGGTGAAGACCGCGGACGGCTCGCCGGCCGGGCCGGCCAGCACGTAGGCCAGGTGCGTGAACGTGTGACCCGGGGTGGCCAGCACCCGGACCGCGGCGGAGGGCGTGACCTCGACCACGTCGCCGTCCGACACCGGGACCCGGTCGAAGGCAACCTGGTCGGCCGCGCTGACGTGGTAGGCGGCCCCCGTCTCCCGGGCCAGGGCCAGTCCCCCGGTCAGGTAGTCGTTGTGCAGGTGGGTCTCGAACACGTGCGTGATCCGGACCCCGCGCTCCGCCGCCAGGGCCAGGACCCGGTCGATGTCCCGCTGCGGGTTGACCACCAGCGCCACGGTGCCGTCGGTGGCCAGGTAACTGCGGTCTCCCAGGGATGGCGTGTCAACCTGGATGATCTCGATCATGTCCCTCCCGGCGTCAGGTGTGCCGTGCTCAGGACCGCCCGGCCAGCTCCGTCTCCGCGCCGGGCCCGGCCACCCCCGGCCGGGCCGCGTCCCGGCGGGCCACGGCCGTCCGGACCAGCGGGATCAGCTCCCGGCCGTAGTCGGTGGCGTCCTCAAGCGGGTCGTACCCGCGAATCAGCAGCGTGGTCACTCCGAGGTCCACATAATCGAGCAGCGCCTGGGCGACCGTGTCCGGGGTGCCGACCAGGGCGGTGGAGTTGCCGCCCGCGCCGCTGGCCCGGGCCGTCGCCGTCCACAGCGCCCTGTCGTGCAGATCACCGCGGGCCGCCGCGGCCAGCAGCCGCTGCGAGCCGGTGTTCTCCGGCTGCCCGTTCACGCCGCGCCAGCCCCGGTGCTGGGCGCCGGGTGAGGACGGGTGCTCGATGGCGTCCAGGATCCGGTGGGCCCGTTCCCAGGCGAGATCCTCGGTGGCCCCCAGGATCGGCCGGAACGACACGCTGATCCCGGGGGCGGGGCGGCCCGCGGCGGCGGCTGCGGCCCGCACCGAGGCGATCTGCTCGGCGGTTTCCCTGAGCGGCTCACCCCACAGCGCGAACGTGTCCGCGTGCCTGCCGCCGACCCGGTAGGCGGCGGCCGAGGAACCGCCGAAGAACAGCGGGATGCCGGCCGGGTGCACCGGCCGGACCCCGGGGCGGTAGTCCTCGAAGCGGTAGAAGCGGCCGTCGAAGCTGACCGGTTCCTGCGGAAGTCCAGGCCTGCCGCAGGATGTCCAGGTACTCGTCCGTGCGCGCGTACCGCTCGTCCTTGGCCAGGTAGTCCCCGTCCCGGCGCTGTTCCGCGTCGTTTCCGCCGGTGATCACGTGCACCGCGACCCGGCCGCCGGAGAAGTGGTCCAGGGTGGCGAACTGCCGCGCCGCCAGGGTGGGGAACACGAACCCGGGCCGGTGCGCGATGAGCAGGCCGAGCCGCTCGGTGTGCGCGGCGACGTGGGCGGCCATCTGGGTGCCCTCAGGCCAGGATGAGCCGTAGCCGATGAGGACGCGGTCGAAGCCTGCGTCCTCGTGCGCCCGGGCGTGCCCGGCGGGTGAAGTCCGGATCCAGCAGCGGCGTGGTCTGCGGCCGTGATTCCGACCCGTCGTTGGTGTGGATCATCCCGATGAATTCGACCGGCATCAGCGTGCTCCCGTGGTCGTGGTGGGGTTACTGCGGTTCGCGGCCAGCGCGGCGCGGCCGGCCGTGGCCAGGATGGTGTCGTCCTGAGGGGTGTGCACCCGGGCGCAGAGCACGTCCCTGTAGTGCCGTTCCAGCGGGTTCTTCCTGGTCAGGGCGTTGTTTCCGACGAGGGCCACGGCCTGCTCCACCGCGCCGATGGCGGCCCTGGTGGCGATGAGCTTGGCGATCGCGGGATGGCCGGCCACGGTCTCGTCGCCCGCGTCCACCCGCAGCGCCAGGCCGTCGATCAGGTCGTCAGCCCCGGTCAGGGCGGCCTCGATCTCGCCGACCGCGGTCTCGAAGCGCGGCAGCGTGGCCAGCGGCCCGCCCAGCGCGCTGGGGGTCCGCTCACCCAGGAAGCCGGCCAGCCAGTCGCGGGCGGCCGCCGCCACGCCCAGGTAGAGCGCGGCCAGCCCCAGCGAGTTCCAGGCCAGGAACCCCTCGTCCGCGGGCCCGCCGGCGCCGGGGAGCGCCGGCTGGTGAAGGCCGGCCGTGGCGCCGGGCGGCACCGGCGTGTCCGCGAAGATCACGTCGTCGCTGCGGCTGGCCCGCAGGCCCAGGTGGTCCCAGGTCCGCTCGATGCTGATGCCCGGGGAGTCCGTCCGCACCAGGAAGCTGCCGACCCGGGCGGGTCCTCGTCCGTGCGGGCCCAGACCACCATCCAGCGCAGCCCGACCGCCCCGGTGGAGAAGATCTTCCGGCCGCTCAGCCACCAGGTGCCGGAGTGCCAGCGGGCCACGGTGGCCGGCAGTCCGCCGCGGGCGGGGGTGCCGAGTTCCGGCTCCACCCGCAGCGCGTTGATCAGCACGGGGCGGCCCGCGGACTCCTGGAGGACCTCCTCGTAGATCCGCCGGGGCCATGTCCCGCCGTGCGCCTGCACCGCATGGGTGAGCAGGGTCATGGCCGTGACCAGCGCCACCGACGGGTCACCCTGGCCCAGGGCACGCAGGATCCGCACTGTGGTGGCCAGCCCGGCGCCCGCGCCGCCGTAACGCCCGGCCACGGTGGCGGTGAGCAGCCCGGCGTCATGAACCAGGCTGATGCCGTCCTCCGGGAACGAGCCGTCCCGGTCGTGGGCGGCGGCCCGTGCGGCCAGGGCGGCCGTGACCTCCGGGAGGGCGGCCAGCTGGGGCGGCCGGAGCCGGGTGAGCGGGGCCTGGCAGGCCATGCTGGTCAGCGGCGGTCATGCGGTCAGGGCACCCGCGGCCGCGCCCGGCTCGCCCACCGGGGTCCGGGCGGCCTCCTCGCGCAGCAGCGGCACCAGCTCCCGGCCCCACTCCACCACGTCGTCCAGCGGGTCGAAGCCCCGGATGAGCACCGTGTCCACGCCCACCCGGCGGTAGGCCATCAGCGCCTCAGCGACCTGGCGCGCGGTGCCGACCAGCGCGGTGGAGTTGCCACCCGGCCCGGTCAGCCGGGTCACGCCGTACCAGAGCCGCTCGTCGTACACCTCACGCTCGGCCGCCTGCCGCTGGAGCCGCTCCGAGCCGACGGAGGAGGATTCGCGGAATCCGAACAGCCGGCGCCCCGGCCCCGGCGTGCCCGGGACCTGGACGCCCTGGACCGGTGTTCCCGGGGCCGGTGTCCCCGGGGCCCGTGTTCCCTGGTCCCGTGTTCCCTGGATCTGGGCGCCGCGGGTTCCGGGGACCCGCTTCTCGGTGGCCACCCGGATCTCCTCGGCGCGCTGCCACGCTGCCTCCTCGGTCTGGGCCACGATCGGCCGGACCGACAGGCTGAAGCGGACGGTGCGGCCGTGCCGGGCGGCTTCCGCGCGGATCCCGGCGATCCGCTCGGCGATCTGGGCCACCGGCTCGCCCCACAGCATGTACACGTCCGCGTGCTCGGCACCCACGCTGATGGCGGCCGGGGAGGCGCCGCCGAAGTACAGCGGGATGCCGTCCGCGGTGGCCGGCTTGACGTAGCTGTACGCCCCGCGGACCCGGTAGAACTCGCCGTCGTGGTCGAACGGCTCGGTGGCGGTGAGCTCCCGGCGCAGCAGGTCCATGAACTCGGCGGTGCGGGCGTAGCGGCGGTCATGGTCGGCGAAGTCGCCGTCCCGCTTCTGGTCCAGTTCGTCGCCGCCGGTGATGTGGTGGATGGCCACCCGGCCACCCCCGGTCAGCTGGTCCAGCGTGGCCAGCTTCCGGGCCACCAGCGTCGGGGCGACGAAGCCGGGCCGGTGGGCGATGAGCACCTTGAGCCGGGTGGTCGCGTTGAGCACGTGCGCCGCGACCGCGAACCCGTCGGGGCCGGTGGCGTGGTAACCGATCAGCACCCGGTCGAACCCGGCGGCCTCGTGGGCCTGGGCGAAGCGGGCCAGGTAACCGGGATCGACCGGCGTCCCGTCGAAGGATCCCCGGGATTCGGAGATTTCCTGCGTGCCCACCATGCCGATGATTTCCGTGGTCAAGGTAGCTCCTTTCAGCGAGCGCTCACGAGCGCGGCCGGGTCGGCCTGCTCGCGTACCAGGCGGACCAGCGTCCCGTAGTCCCGGGCGTCGGCCAGCGGCGTGAAGCCCCGGATCAGCAGGGTGCTCACCCCGAGATCGACGTACCGCAGCAGCGCCTGGGCCACCTGCTCGTAGCTGCCGACCAGCGCGGTGGAGTTGCCCGCCGCCCCGGTCACCTTCGCGATCGGGGTCCACAGCCGCTCGTCGTGCACGTCACCCTGGGCCGCGAATTCCAGCAGCCGCTGCGAGCCGTGCTGCTGGGAGTGGTCGAGGTTGAAGAACTGCCGGGCGCCACGGGCCCGTTCCCTGGTGAGTTCCAGGATGTCCGCGGCCCGCTGCCACGCCTGCGTCTCGGTCAGGGCCGGGATGGGCCGCAGGCTCACGCTGAACCGGGGTCTCGGCCGTACGGGGCGGCGGCCGCCCGCACCTGCGCGATCCGCTCCCGGATGCCGGCCAGCGGCTCGCCCCAGAACGCGTAGACGTCCGCGTGCTTGCCGCCCACCCGGATCGCGTCCGCCGACGCGCCGCCGAAATAGACCGGGATCCGGCCCAGCGGCGGCCGCACTCCCGACAAGCCCCCCTTCACCACGTAGAACTCGCCGTCGTAATCGAACGGGGTGGCGGACGCCCACTCCAGTCGGAGCACGTCCAGGAACTCGTCGGTCCGCCGGTAGCGGGTCACCTTGCCGGTCAGGTCCCCGTCCCGCGCCTGGTCGGCGTCGTCGCCGCCGGTGATGACGTGCAGCGCCACCCGGCCGGGGTGGAACGCGTCCAGCGTGGCGAACTTCCGCGCCGCGTAGGTCGGGGCGACGAACCCGGGCCGGTGCGCCAGCAGCACCCCGAGCCGCTCGGTGCGGGCCAGCACCTGGTCAGCCACGGTGAAACCGTCCGGGGACGCCGGACGAGTGCGCGACCAGCACCCGGTCGAAGCCCGCCTCCTCGTGCGCCCGCGCCAGTTCTTCCAGGTAGCCAGGCTGGACCGGGTCGGTCCGCTCGGAGGCGATCTCGGTCTCACTGTGCGGGGCGGTGGCGGCGATCCCGATGAATTCGATGCTCATCCTCCCTCCCGGGGCGTGGCGGGCCGGCCCGGGAGGGCAGCAGGGCGAGCAGGGGTAAGGCGAGGGGGCATGCCTCGGATGCAAACACACCGGCCTGCCCTATGTCAATAACTCCTATCGATTTTATAGGAATTAGGCAGCGGCCGCCCTGCGCCCGGCTCCTGGCCGGGGCTACCCCTCGCCCGGGGCCGCGTCCCCGGTCCGGTCCACCGGTGACCACAGGCTTTCCAGGTTGACCACGATGCCCTCCTGGCTGCTCCGGGCGATGACCACGACCGCTTCGTCGCTGCCCGGGTTCTCTTCCCGGTGCGGCACGTACGGCGGCACGAAGATGTAGTCCCCGGGCCCGGCCTCGAGCCTGACCTCGCGGTCGCCGTCCGCGAACACGAACGCCGGGTGCCCGGACACCACGTAGATCGCGGTCTCCGCGTGCCCGTGATGATGGTCGCCGGACTTTGTCACCGGGGCCACGTGGGTCTGGCCCATCCAGAGCTTGGACGAGCCGCACGTCTTGCCGGAGATGGCCTCCAGCCGCGTCATGCCGCTGGTCTGGCCGGTGTCACCGCGCACGTCGCTGCCGCGGATGTGCACGAGCGGCGCATGCCACAGGTCGTCAGTCATGGGGTCTCCCGGGGTCGTTACCACTGGCCGGGACCGGCCAGCCGATGGGCAGGGCCAGTGTAGACAGCCCGTGGCCGCAGCGGCGTGCTCGCGGTGTACTCCTCCAGCGCGTGCGCCAGCCAGCCCGCCGTCCTGGCCACCGCGAAGATGACTTCGCCCGCACCCCGGATCATCCCCGCGCAGGTGGCCAGGACGGCCAGCGCGAAGTCGATGTTCGGCTCGGGGAGCGCCCGCCGGTGCATCTCGGCCAGCACGGCGTCCACCACGGCCAGCCGGGGTGATGCCGGGACCGCGCTCCTGACCAGGGCCAGGAGGAGCCCGGCCCGCGGGTCACCGCCGCGGTACACGAAGTGGCCGAACCCGGGAACCCGCTCGCCACGGCGGAGCAGCTCCCCCACCACCCGGGGGACGGCCGCCGCGTCCTGCGCCGCGGCCAGCATGGTCTCCGCCCCCAGCGACGCGCCGCCGTGCAGGGCGCCGCCGACCGCGCCGAGCCCGGTGGCCACCACGGCGTACGGGTCGGCCCGGACCGACGCGGCGACGCGGGCGGCCAGCGTGGATGCGGCCAGCTCGTGGTCGGCGAGCAGGACCAGCGCGGCCCGCAGCGCGTCCAGCAGACCGGGTGCCGGCTCATCCGGGCACAGCCGGGGCCAGAGCCTGGCCGCGATCCCGCCGGCCGCCGGGTCTTCCCGGCTAGCCGCCGCGCCCTTCCCGCCAGCCGCCGCGCCCTCCCCGCCGGCCGCCGGGGGCTCCCCCGCGCCGGCCAACGGCAGGCACTCCACCAGGCCCGCGATGATGACCCGGCCCGCCGCGGCCACAGCCGGCGGGTCGAACTGCAGCCGCAGCGGGTCCGCCGCGGCCAGCGCCGGGACGATCACCTGCAGCCTTTCCAGCGGGAAGGTGCCCGCCGGGAGCGCCGCCTGCGCCGCCGTGCCGGCCGCGACCGCCGCGGGCGTCGCCTGCCACTCCCCGGGGCTCGCCCGTGGGAATGGGCTGGCCTGGGGTGACTGGCCCGGCTGCCCGAGCCACAGCAGCTCGCATACGTCCTCGAAGCTCCAGTCCCGGGCCAGGTCGAGGGCGTCCAGCCCGCGGAACCGGAGCCGGTCCCCGGCGATCTCGGTCACGCCTGACTCGATCACCAGCCCGGCCAGGCCGGGCGGGCGCCGCGGCCGCCCGCGGCGGGCCAGTTCCTCGACCTCCCCGGCATCGAACAGGCTGCCCTTCCCCCCGCTGCGTCCCGCGCTGCCGCCGGCGCTCCACGGCCAGCAGCAGCACCGCCACTACCCTACCGCCACTGACTACCACCCACCACCACCACCACCGCCACCACCACCAGCAGCACCACCACCAGGCACCACCACCAGCGGCACCACCCGCCCGGCGGCGGCTCAGCACCCCCCGGCTGACGTAGGAGTACAGCGTGGCCTGCTTGATCCCGAGCCGGTGGGCCGCCTCCGCCGCGGTGATCCACTCCGTCCCCGCCATCAGGCTCCTCCCCCGTGCCGCGACCCACCAGAATCAGTTGATTTTAATCAACGTTGATGCTACTCGACAGAAATGCCATGGTGTTGACCAAGAGCCCGCGCCGCGGGTCCGCTCGCCCGGCCCGCGCACCGCCCACTCCCGGAGGATGCCGATGCCCGCGATCCACTTCCTTGACGTGACCAACCGGGACGGCGTGCAGACCGCCCGCACCGGCCTGTCCAAGTTCGGCAAGATCATGGTCAACTTCTACCTGGGCCAGCTCGGCGTGGCCCAGTCCGAGCTGGGCTTCCCGTTCCTGTTCCATGAGGCGCCCTACATCCGGGCCAGCGTGGCGCTGGCCGGCGCGGGCGCGTTCGGCGGGCTGCGGCTGTCCGGCTGGTGCCGCGCCGTGCCGGGTGACGTGGACGCCGCCATCCCGCTCGGCCTGCGGCACTACAACCTGTCCATCTCGACGTCGGACCAGATGATCGCCCACAAGTTCCGCGGCCGCCTGGACCGGGACTCGGTGATCTCGGAGATGGTGGCGGCGGTGCGGGCCGCCCGGGAGGGGGGCGCCCAGACCATCGGCGTGAACGCCGAGGACGGGTCGCGGACCGACGACGGGTTCCTGCTGGAGTTCGCGACCGCGGCCCGGGAGGCCGGGGCGGACCGGGTCCGCTACTGCGACACGATCGGCGGGGACACGCCGGACCGGATCCGCGAGCGTTTCGCCAAGCTCGCCGCCGCGATCCGGATCCCGGTCGAGACCCACTGCCACAACGACCTGGGGATGGCGGTGGCCAACTCGGTCTCCGGCGCCCTCGGCGATCTCGACGCGGGCCAGGACGCCTGGGTCAACACCTGCATCAACGGCATCGGCGAGCGGGCCGGCAACGCCGACCTGCTGTCCTGCATCCTGGCGTTCAGCCACGGGTTCGGAGTGGCCGGGAAGGCCCCGATCGGCGATCAGCTCGACCTGTCCTGGGCCCGGCGCTTCGCCCTGTGGGCGAGCTACGCGTTCGGCCAGCCGCTCCCCCAGAACCAGCCGGGCGTGGGCCGCAACGCGTTCGCGCACGAATCAGGCATTCACGCCGACGGCGCGCTCAAGGACCGGCAGAACTACGAGCTGTACGACGACCGCACGCTCGGCCCGTTCCCGGACGACTGGTTCACCCGGGCCGGCCGGGTGGTGCTGACCGGCGAGTACGGCGGGAAAGCCGGCTTCCGGCACGTGATGGAAGGGCTCGGCCTCGAGATCCCCGGCGAGGACGAGGACCTGGTGTTCTCACTGGTCCAGCTGTGCGCGACGGCCAGCGGCAAGCCGCTGACCGACGACGAGCTGCGCCTCATCGGCGGCTATCCGCACCAGCTGGCCCTGCTGTTCCCGGGCATGCTGAGCTGAGCGGTACGGCCCTGCGCGGCCTCATCAGCGCGGCGCAGCCGGGATCAGCCGCCGATCTGGCGCCGCCGGCGGATCTCCTTCAGCCGCCGGCGCTGCGACGGGTCCAGCATCAGGTACATGCCCGTCGGGATGCCGATCGCCAGGACGATGACACCGATCGCGAGCCATGGGCTGACAATAAACAGGATGAGGCCGAGGATGATCCCGGCGATGGCGAACTTCATCCGACCTGACAACTTCTGCCTCCTCAGGCGGCGAGGATGCGGTCCCCTGGCCGGGCCGTGCCCCGCCCAACCGTGCCACATCCACGCCTGCTAAGTGAAACGCCCGCCGGCCGCCACGTAGTTCCGCGCCCGGCGGTTCTGCGCAGGTTTCCAGGCTGCGATCAGCATGCCGGCCTCCAGGTTCGCGGTCTGGCCTGGCGGGCCCGGGTTCGCCCGTGCGGCCCGGGCCGGCCAGGATGTCCGCAGTGACCAGGAGGTTCTCATGACCATATCGCTATCGCTGCCCGTCGATCCTGACGCAAACGAGTTGCTGGCGCGCAACCCGCTGGCGCTGCTCATCGGCATGCTGCTGGACCAGCAGGTGCCGCTGGAGAAGGCCTTCAGCGGGCCCCGGGACCTGGTGCGCCGGCTCGGCCATGAGCCCACCGCGCAGGAGCTCGCGGAGTACGACCCGGACGCGCTGGCCGCCGTGTTCAGCGAGAGGCCGGCCCTGCACCGCTACCCCCGGGCCATGGCGGCCCGGACCCAGGACCTGGCCCGGCTGATCGTGGACCGCTACGACGGGGACCCCGCCCAGGTGTGGGCCGGCGCGGCCACCGGCCAGGAACTGGTCCGCCGGATCGCCGGGCTGCCCGGATTCGGCGCGACCAAGGCGCAGATTTTCGCCGCCCTGCTCGGCAAGCAGCTGGGGGTCCGGCCACCCGGCTGGCAGGAAGCCACCGGCCCATTCGGCCACGAAGGTTCCCGGGTCTCGGTGGCGGACATCACCGACCAGGAGTCACTCGCCGAGGTCCGTGCGTACAAGCAGCAGCTCAAAGCCGCGGCCAAGGCCGCCCGCTGACCGGCTGCGCTAGGGTCCCACTCGTGACGCAACCAGGTGAGGCGCTGGCCGGGACCGCGCAGGTGTTCGTGCTGCATGAGGGATACGCCCGGGAAGAAGACGACGCGGACCGGGTGGGCAGCACGGTCACGCTGATCGTGGACGGCGGCCGGGTGATCGTCGTCGATCCCGGCATGGTGTCCGGCCGGGACGCGCTGCTCAGGGCGCTGGCCGACCATGTGGCCAGCCCGGCCGGGGTGACCGACGTGGTGTTCAGCCATCACCACCCCGACCACACCATCAACGCGGCCCTGTTCCCCGGCGCCGTGATCCACGACCACTGGGCCAGCTACGACGGCGACCGCTGGATCGGCCGCGAGCCCGGGGACTTCGCGCTGTCCCCGTCGGTCCGGCTGATCGCCACACCAGGGCACACCGCCGAGGACATCACCACGCTCGCCGCCACCCCGGACGACGTGTACGCGTGCACGCACGCCTGGTGGGGGCCGGAGGGACCGGCCGTTGACCCGCTCGGCACCGACCAGGCCGCGCTGCACCAGAGCCGGGCCCGCATCCTGGAGGTGGCCACGGTGATCATCCCCGGCCACGGCCCCGCTTTCCGCCCCGCCCCGGCCACCCCCCGCTGACCGGTCTCCATGATCCTGGGCAATAAGTGCCATATAGCGCCCCCTACCGACCGTGATCATGGGAAGGGACCGCGGGAATCTGCCTGACTGGCCTCGCCGGCCAAGATGAGCGCCCAGATCGGGAATGAGGCGGTGTCTGAACACGTAGCAGGCGCCGGAGCTCGGTCGGGCAACCTCGCGAGCTCGCCTGAGCACCTCGAAGCCTGCCTGACCGACGGCATCCCGAACAGGAGCGATCATGTCAAAGGTTATCTTCGGAAACCACTCGGCGGTCCGGGTCCCTCGGTCAGACAAGGGCAGGATCCGTAAATTCTATCGTGATGTCCTTGGTTGCACGGTCATGAGAGAGGGTGATCAGAAGGACGACTTCCGCATGGGGGACGACTTCTATATCGCGTTTCTCTACGAGAACGACGGGGTCGCCCTGGATGACGACGGCTTTTCAAAAGCGATCTACCTGGAACTGAAGACCGACAACGTCGAGGAAATGCGGCAGAAAATTGTCACCTTCGGTGTCAAGGTACTGGAAGTGCCGGATCCGCACCTCTACTTTCAAGCCCCAGGCGGGCAAGTCCTGCGGCTGGTCGGCATCAACGAGGACCTCTCCCAGTATGAGGGCACCGAGCACGGCGAACAGTTTGTCGGGCGGCCATTTGAGTGAGCGCACGAACGCGGTGCGCTCAAATCCGTGCCAGCATCAGCATCCGGGACACATCGGCGCGGCCACCGAACCCCAGGATGCTGGGCGTCCTGGATAACCGGATCAGGCCGCTGCCGGATCAAGGATTGTCACACCGGCAGCCTCTGACGGCTCAGGCACCGGATGGCCTTCTTGCCGCAGCAGCGCACTATGCGCGGCCATGGCCTCGATCATCAGCTTCTCGGTCTCCTGACGGGTGTCTCCGGCGGCAACAACCCCGGGAAGATCAGGCGAGTACGCTGAATAGCCTGCCTGATCATCGCCCTCGAAGTGCCGTCGAGCACTGCCCGCAGCAGGTCAGACCGCGTCGCCCTTGAGGGAGAACGCCGCCAGCCGGCGGATGGCCAGCGCCAGCGCGGCCACGGTGACCAGCCCGCCCATGACCAGGGCGGTGGCCACGCCCAGGCGCGCGCCGAGGCTGGCGTCCCGGGCGACCGAGTTCGCGATCCCCAGCGAGTACTGCTCGACCGACAGCACCCGGACCCCGCTGACCACGTTGCTCAGCAGCGATTCCCAGACCAGCAGGTACAGCAGCCCCACGGCGATGGCCCGGGTGGTGAGCACGGAGATCATCACGAACACCGCGTTGTAGATGACCGAGCCGGCCAGCGCCCCGGCGAACATCCCGATGGCCAGCCTGGTCGCGCCGCCGGTGGCGATCAGCCCGGCCAGGAGCACCGGCACCGCCGCGAACGCCATGGTCAGCCCGGTGGCCACGGTGAACTTGCTGAGGATCACGGTGGACCGGGGCACCGGGGTGGCCAGCAGGTGCACCACGCTGCCGTCGTCGATCTCGGCCCCCAGCACGCTGGTCCCGACGATCAGCGCGGTGAGCGGCAGCACCACGGCCAGCCCGAAGCCGGCCAGGATCACGGTCGGCCAGTGAGCCTGGGCCTGCCCCGCCGCCTTCAGCAGCGCGGTGACCAGCACCAGGATCAGCGGCGGGAGCGCGAACAGCAGCGCCCGCTTGCGGCCCACCGTGGCGCGCAGGGTGATCGAGGCCACCGTCCTGGCCTGTACCGACAGCATCTCAGGCCTCCACCAGGTAGGCGAACACGCTCTCCAGCGACTCATCCTCGGGCAGCAGCTCACGGAGCTGGATGCCGTGCTCCCGGGTGAGCCCGGCGATCTCCCGGCTGAACGCGCCGTAGTCCGAGGCCTTCACCTGCAGCCCGCGGCCGCTCATCTCCACGCCGCTCACCGACGGCCGGCCGATCAGCGCGGCGCCCAGCCGCCGGTCGTCGGAGGTGCGCACCAGGAACACGTGCGGCCGGCTGGTCATCAGCCGCCGGATGGCGCGGAAGTCCCCGGACGCGGCCAGCCGCCCGGCCACGATGACCTGGATGGTGCCGGACAGCCGCTCCACTTCCTCCAGGATGTGCGAGCTGAACAGGATCGTCCGGCCCTCGTCGCCGAGGGTCTCCAGCAGGTCCATCATGTGCAGCCGCTGCCGCGGGTCCATCCCGTTGAACGGCTCGTCGAGCAGGAGCAGCTCCGGGTCGTGCACCAGCGCCGCCGCGACCTTGATCCGCTGCCGCATGCCCTTCGAGTACGTCGCGATCTTCCGGTCCTGCGCGGCCGCCATCTCCACGATCGCGATGACGCGCTGCGCGGAGCGGTCCGGGTCGGGCAGCTTGTGCAGCCGGGCGGTGGCCTGGACGAACTCCATCCCGGTGAGGAAGGGGTAGACGGCGGGACGCTCGGGCACCAGGCCGAGGGTCCGGTAGAGGTCCGGGTTGCGCCAGGCCGGAGCGCCGCCGACGGTGAGCTCACCCCGGGACGGCTCCAGGAACCCGGAGATCAGGTGGAGCAGCGTGGACTTCCCGGCACCGTTCGGGCCGAGCAGCCCGGTGACGCCCGGGCCGACGGTCATCGTGATGTCGTTGATCGCGACCACGTTGCCGTACCAGCGGGACACGTGGGACAGCTCGATCGCGCTCACTGGAGCACCCCCGCCTTCCGGTAACGGGCGGCCAGGCCGCCCGTCGCGGCCGCCAGCAGCAGCACGAACATCACGCCGTACAGGGGCCCGAAGCCGGCTGGCGGCGGGACCGGGCCGGGCGACGTGCCACCGAGCCACTCCCGCAAGCCGTCCAGCACGGTGAAGGGGCTGACCAGCCCGGATAGCCGCGCCCCCGCGTCGGCCACCCCGGCTCCGCCCGTGACCGGCCCGCGCCCGGTCGCGACCCCGCGCAGCAGCCCGGCCAGGGCCCAGCTGAGGAAGAAGCAGATCGCGATGCTGCCGGTCGCGTACGCGCGGCGCCCGCTGAGCGAGGCGAGCGCCAGCCCGATGGAGGCGAGCAGCACCGCCCAGGCCAGCCCGACCAGCAGCCCGGGGATCAGCGCCCGGGTCTGGGCCCAGACCGCTCCCCCGCCGTGCGACTGGCTGACCGCGCCCAGGTAGAGCAGCAGCAGCGGGATCTCCAGCAGGGCCAGGCAGGCCAGGATGAACGCGCCCAGCTTGGCCAGCGGGTAGTCGAGCCGGCGCAGCGGCCGCGAGAAGTACAGCGGCAGCACGTGGCTGCGCAGGTCCCGGGACACCAGCTCGGGCGCCTGGGCCGCGACGAAGATGATCATGACGAGCACCCGGAGCTGGAACACGTAGGTGTCGTAGTTGACCACCTGGCCGCCGTGCGTGGCCAGCGAGATGGCGTTGACCACCGCGGGCACGCACATGAGCACGAAGGCGATGACCGGGATGATCTTGGCCTTGGCGCCGCGGCCGATGCCGAACGCGGACCGCAGGCTGTGCCAGCCGAGGGCCCGGATGATGGCGACCCGGCCCAGCCGCGGCCCCTCGTAGTGCCGGTAGCCGATGTCGTGGATGACACCGGCCCGGGCCGCGGGCTCCCCGCTGTGCGTGGTCATGCTGCTCCTTCCCCGCCGCCGCTGCGGTCAGCACCGTCGCGGAACAGTTCCTCGACGTGCCGCCGGCGCTGCTCCAGCCGGTTCAGCGGCAGGCCCAGGTCCGCCACCGCGTCGCGGACCAGGTCGTAGGTGTCGCCGGAGGTGATCTGGACCAGCAGCGCCCGCTCGTCACGGCGGGGCCGCAGCCCCAGGGCGGCCAGCTCGGCTTCCAGCTGCGCCGTGCCCTCGTCGACCTCGACCATCAGCACCTGGCTGGCCTGGGTGAAGCTGATCATCGTGTCGGCCCGGAGCAGCCGTCCGTTGTCGATCACCACCAGGTGGTCGCAGATCTGCTCGATCTCGCCCAGCAGGTGCGAGGAGACGAGGATCGAGATGCCGAACTCGGTCCCGATCCGGCTGACCAGGTCCAGCATCGAGGACCGGCCCGCGGGGTCCAGGCCGATGGTGGGCTCGTCCAGCAGCAGCAGCCGCGGGTCCCCGACCAGGGCCTGGGCCAGCTTGACCCGCTGCTTCATGCCGGTGGAGTAGGTGCCGATCTGCCGGTACCGCTCCTCGTACAGGCCGACGTGGCGGAGCGATTCGGCGGCCCGCTCCTTGGCCGCGGTCGGCGGCAGGCCGGACATCCGGCCGAGGTGGGTGACGAACTCGGTCGCGGCGACGTCCGGCGGCAGGCAGTCGTGCTCGGGCATGTACCCGCACCGCGCCCTGATCCGTTCCCCGTCCCGCGCGCAGTCCAGGCCGAGCACGGCCGCCTGGCCGCCGGTCGGGGTGAGCAGCCCGAGGAGGATCTTGATCAGGGTGGACTTGCCCGCGCCGTTCGCCCCGACCAGGCCGGTGATCCCCGGGCCGACCCGCACGGACAGCTGGTCCAGGGCGGTCACCGCACCCGGGTACCGCATGGAGAGGGCTGAGGTTTCAACAACCGCCGCAACGAAACCCGGCCCGGGGCCCGTCCCTCCGGGCGGCCCGGCCTGCAGCGGCACTGGTGCGGTCACGTGTCTCGTGCTCCCCTCGTCGCATCGTCGCGGTGGGTTCCCAGCCTGGGCCCCCGGGGGGCGCGTGTCATCATCCCGGGGAATGGCTTTCGCCGTCACGCCCTGGCCTGACCGGCGCGGCCGCGTGCCCCGGGTCAGACCGCCAGCGTACGACCGCGGGCGGACGCCCGGAGGCGCTGTGCGGCGTTACCGTTAGCTGGTGAGCGGAGCAACCGGACCGTCGCGGAGCGCGCGGCTGAGGCGGCGGTTCTGGATAGGGCTGGACTACGCGGCCGCGGCGTTCTGTGCCGTGCTCATTTTCGGGGTGCTGATGTCCCGGGCCGCGGACGGCCCCGGGGTCCTGGGCGGCCTGCTGGGTCCGCGGGGCGCCCTGCTGGCCGTGCTGGCCCTGGCCCTGTCCGTGCCGGTCGCCCTCCGGCGCCGCATCCCGGTCCGGTCCCTGGTCATTGTGCTGGCCGGCTGCCTGATCACCATGATCATCGGTGGCCAGATTACCCGCGGCCCGTTCCTGCCGCTGGCCGTGGTGCTCTACCTGGTCGCGTCGACCTGCCGCCGGGGGATCGCGCTGGCCGGCCTGGCCGGGTCACTGGGCCTGCTGATCGCGCAGGGCGTGGTGCTGCACTTCGATGGGCTGGGGTCCGGGAACGCGACCGCCGCCGGGCTGGTCCTGACCATCTTCTGGATGGTCGGCTACCTGGTGCAGCAGCGCCGGACCTACGTCGCGCACCTGCGGGACCGGGCCGCCACCGACGCGGTCACCCGGGAACGGCTCCGGATCGCCAGGGAACTGCACGACGTCGTGGCGCACAGCATGACGGTGGTCACCGTGCAGGCCGGCTTCGGCGAGTACGTGTTCGACAGCCAGCCCGCCGAGGCCCGGGCCGCGCTGGGCGCGATCCAGGCGGTGAGCCGCGAGGCGCTGGGCGAGATGCAGCGGATGCTGTGCGTGCTCCGCCAGACCGACGGGGACATCGCGGCGGCCGACGCGGGGCTGGCCCAGGACGCTGCCGCCGCGGGAACCGGCACGACCGAGGCCAGCGCCGGCGGGACCGCCGCGGCCGGACCGCCGGCCGCTGGCCCGGCCGCGGCGGCGGGATCGGCGCCAGGCGGGCCTGGTGCGGCCGCGGACCGGCTCCGGGCCGCTCAGTTCCGCCCCGCCGCTCCGCTGGCCCCCGCGCCGGGGCTGGCCAACCTGGACCGGCTGGTGGAACGGACCGCCGGCGCCGGGGTGACGGTGACCGTCGAGCGGATCGGCGCGCCGCGCAGCCTGCCCGCCAGCCTCGACCTGTCCGCCTACCGCATCGTGCAGGAGGCGCTGACCAACGTGGTCAAGCACTCCGGCGCGGACCGCTGCCACGTGGTGCTCGCGTACGGCTACGACAGCCTGCTCGCCGAGATCACCGATCCCGGGCCGGGCGTGCCGTCCGGGGTGGGCGCACCGGCCGGGAGCGCTGGCCCGGCAGGCCCTCCGGCCAGGGCCGGTGTCCCGGCCGGGGCCGCCGTCGCGGCCCGGCCGCCCGTCCGGGTGGGCGGCCCGGAACGCGCCGGGCACGGGATCATCGGCATGCGGGAGCGGGTCAGCCTGTGCGGCGGTGACCTGCATGCACTGCCCCGGCCGGACGGCGGTTTCGTGGTGCGGGCCCGGCTGCCGCTCCCCCCGGGGCGGTCATGACCCTGCGCGTGCTGGTCGCCGACGACCAGGCCCTGGTCCGGGCGGGTTTCCGCGGCATCGTCGCGGCCACGCCCGGGTTCAGCGTGGTCGGCGAGGCCGGCACCGGCAGTGAGGCGGTCGAGCAGGCCCGCCGCCACCGCCCGGACGTGGTGCTGATGGATGTCCGGATGCCGGTCATGGACGGCATCGAGGCCACCCGGCAGATCACCCGGTCGGCCGCCACCAGCGACGTGCGGGTGCTCATCCTGACCACGTTCGACCTGGACGAGTACGTGTTCAGCCGCGCTGCGCGCCGGGGCCAGCGGGTTCCTGCTCAAGAGCATCTCGCCCGGCGAGCTCCTCAACGCGATCCGGGTGATCGCGGCCGGCGACTCGCTGCTCGCCCCGAGCGTGACCCGCCGCCTGGTCGAGGAGTTCGCCCGCACCCCGCCGCTCACCCCGGCCGTTCCCGCCGACGGGGGTGCCCTGGACGTCATCACCGCCCGGGAGCGCGAGGTGCTGGCCCTGGTGGCCGGGGGGCTGTCGAACACGGAGATCGCCAAGCGCCTGGACATCACCCCCGCCACCACGAAGACGCACGTGGGGCACCTGCTCACCAAGCTCGGCGCCCGGGATCGCGTGCACCTGGTCATACTGGCCTACCAGGCGGGCCTGGCCACCCCCGCGTAGGAGACCATGACCAGCAGGCAGACAGCAGTCCCGGCGCGGGAGCCTGCCCCGGACAGCAGGGCGCGGGAGCCTGCCCCGGACAGCGCGCGCCAGCCCGCCCCCGACGACAGGCCGCGCGAGCCCGTCCCTGGCCGGCCGGGCGTCCCTCCCCCCGGCGCACCGGGTGAGCCGGCTCTGGGTGGCGCGCTGGACGGGCCCGCCCTGGCCCGGCTGCTGCTGATCGCGCTGCTGATCGCCGCCGTCCTGGTCGGCCTGCGAGGTGGTATCGCGCTGCACGGCTGGCGCGGCCCGTACCACCGGGACGGGATCGCGATCGGGATCGGGCTGGAGGCCGTCCTGGCCAGCCTGCTCCTCGCGCTGCTCATCCGGGGCCGCCAGCCCAGCGACGACTTCCGGGTCCTGCGGCTGCGTCGCGCGCTTCGTGCCGCGCTGCTGGCCGCGCTGGTCGCGGGCATCCCCGCGGTCCTGCTGCTGGCCAAGCCGCTGCACCATCCGCAGCCGCCGCCGGAGATACCACCGCAGCCGCACCCGAGCGCGTCGCCTGAGGTAACCGGGGTCTCGCACCCGGGGTCCTCGTTCCGGCTGCCGCTCGCTGACGTCCTCTATGCACTGCTGATCCTGGTTCTCATCGGCGGGATCGTGGCGTGTGTCGTGCTGCTGCGGCGGCGCCGGCCCGGCCACGAGGTCCTGCCGCCCGATGAGGCATCGCTGGCTGAGAGCCAGCGGGGCGATCTGCAGGAGGCGGTCAGCTCCGGCCGCGCGCGCTGGCTGAGCTGGACGACGCCCGGGCCGCGATCATCGCCTGCTATGTGGCCATGGAACGGAGCCTGGCCGCGGCGGGCGCGGACCACGAGGCCGCGGACACGCCGGATGAGTTCCTGGCCCGGGCGGCCGGGGCGGGACTGGTCCGCGGCACGGCAGCCGGGAGGCTGACCGGCTTGTTCTACGAGGCCCGCTTCTCCGGGCATGAGCTGACCGCGGCCCAGCGCGACGCGGCCCGTGACGCGCTGGACCAGCTCGCCGCCGACCTGCGAGGCTCGCCGTGACCGGCCCGGCATCACCCAGCTCCGCGCCCTCCGGCCGGGCGTCATCCAGCCCGGCGCGCCCCGGCCCCGCCGCGGCCCGGCCTGGCGCGGGCCCGGGCGGACTCTGGCGGCGGGCGCTGCCGGAGATCGTGATCGCTGCGGCCGCCGTGGCCGCGACCGCGGCGGCTGGGTACGCGGTGGCCGGTCCGGGCGGCTTCGCGGCGGTCGCGGTGGCGGCCGGGGTGATCAGCCTGCTCGTGCTGCGCAGCCTGGTCCGCCCGCCGTCGCTGGGGTCCTCCCCGGAGGACGTGAGCGGCCCCGACCCGGCGGTGCCCGCGCCGGTGCTGTCGTCGTTCTCGCGCCAGTGGCGGCGGCGGTCCCGGCTGGCCGACGCCCAGGCTTCGATGACCGCCTACGAGGCAGGCCTGCGCCCCCAGCTGGAGCACCTGCTCGCCTCGCGGCTCGCCGAGCGGCACGGGATCAGCCTGTACGACGACCCGGACGCCGCGCGGCAGGTGTTTGCCGGGGGCGGTCCCGGTTACGGCAGCCTCTGGCCGTGGATCGACCCGGCCCGGCCCGCCCCGCCGGACCCGCCCGGTGAGCAGCCGGGCATCCCGTACCGCGTCCTGGCCCGCCTCATCGACCGACTGGAGCAGCTGTGACGGACAAGAGCATGACCCCCGACGAGACCGCGCGCCGGTCCGCGCAGGTGCTCGGCGAGGTGCAGCGGGCGGTCGTGGGGCACCAGCGGGCCCTGGAGCTGGTGCTGATCGGGATCCTGGCCGGCGGCCACATCCTGCTGGAAGACCTTCCCGGTCTGGGCAAGACGCTGATCGCCCGGTCGTTCGCGCAGGTTCTCGGCCTGGACTTCGCGCGCATCCAGTTCACCCCGGACATGCTGCCGTCGGACGTGATCGGCGCCCCCATGTACGACCAGCGGACCGCGGAGATGCAGTTCCGGCCGGGGCCGGTGTTCACCCAGCTGCTGCTCGCGGACGAGATCAACCGGACCCCGCCGAAGACCCAGGCCGCGCTGCTGGAGGCGATGGGCGAGGGCCAGGTCAGCATGGACGGGCAGACCCGCCAGCTGCCGCAGCCCTTCGTCGTGCTGGCCACCGACAACCCGATCGAGTACGAGGGCACCTACGAGCTGCCCGAAGCCCAGCTCGACCGCTTTCTCATGCGGCTGCGGCTGGGCTACCTGGACAGCGCGGACGAGGCGTCGATGCTGCAGCGGCGGCTGGACCGGCGGGCCGAGAACGCCGTGCTGGAGCAGGTCACCGACGCGGCCGAACTGCTGGCCATGCGGGCGGCGCTGGAGGACGTGGAGGTGTCCGCCGACCTGATCGACTACGTGGTCGCCCTGGTCCGGGCGACCCGGGACCACCGGCAGATCCAGGTCGGCGCCAGCCCGCGGGGCGGCCTGGCCATCACCCAGCTGGCCCGCGGCCAGGCCCTGCTGCGGTTGCGGGACTACGTGATCCCGGATGACATCAAGAGCGTGGCGGTACCCGCGCTCGCGCACCGGATCACGCTGCGGCCCGAGCTGTGGGTCCGCCAGGTCAAGCCGGACGATGTGGTGGCCGGACTGCTGGCCAGCGTGCCCACGCCGCGGACCGATCCGTCCGCCGCCCGTGCCTGACCACGTGCCCGCGCCGGACCGCCGGCCCGTGACGGGGGCGGGGTCCACGCTGACGGTCCCGGTCCGGTGGAGCCTGTCCCGGCACGCCCACCGCCTGCTGACCCTCGCGGTCGCCGGCCTGGGCATCGCGCTGGTGACCCGGCGGCCCGAGTTCGCCGGGGCGGCCGCCCCGGCGGTCCTGCTGCTGGCCGCCTGGCGGCCCGGCCGGCCGTCGCACGCCGAGGTGACCGCCGGGCTGACGGCGGCGCGGATCATCGAAGGCGAGCGGGCCGCGGTCAGCGTGTCGGTCGCCGGCGCGGCGGAGTACACCGCGGCGGCACTGCTGCATCCGGCGCACGAGATCGTGCCGCTGCGGGCCGCGGCCGGGCAGCGGCCCGGGTACGCGGCCGGCCACCAGGTCACCCTGCCGTTCCTGGTCAGCCGCTGGGGACGGCGCCGGGTGGGAACCGCCGAGATCGTGCTGCGGGACCGCTGGCGGCTGTCCGAGGGCCGGGCGCAGATCCGTCTGCCGTCGCTGGAGTGCTACCCGCGCCCGGCCACCCAGCGCACCCGGGTGGTGCTGAACCGCCTGCCGCAGCGGCTCGGCGAGCACTCGGCGCGGGCTCCCGGTGAGGGCTCGGAGTTCGCGGGGGTGCGCGAGTACGTCCCCGGCGACCGGCAGCGGAGCATCAACTGGCCGGCCACCACCCGGCGCGGCCGGCTCCAGGTGAACACGTTCCAGTCGGAACGTTCGCAGGACGTGGTGATCCTGGTCGATACGGCCTGGGACGGGGACGACGCCGAGCATCACGTGGTGGACATCGCACTGCGCGGCGCGGCGGCCGCGGCCCGGGCCTACCTGGACGCGCGGGACCGGGTCGGGTTCATCACCTACCGCTACCGGGCCCGGTGGCTGGCCCCCGGGCACGGCCAGCGGCAGTACTACCGGATCGCCGAGGCCATGCTCGCCCAGGACCGGGAGTGGACCCAGGACCCCGGGTTCTCCCGGCTGCCCCGGCAGGCGCTGCCGCCGGGCGCGCTGATCCTGGTTTTCACCCCGCTGATGGACCCGCGGCTGGTGGAAACCCTGCGCGACCTGCGCCAGCGCGGGTTCGCGGTGCTGATCGTCGACGTGCTCAACGGCGAGCCCAGCGCGGGCCGCGGCCGGGCCGCCCGGCTGGCCCAGCGGATCTGGCGGATGGAGCAGCAGGCGATCCGGTTCTCGCTGCGCGAGCTGGGCATCCCCGTCGCGCACTGGGATGGGGAGCACAGCCTGGACCTTTCGCTGGCGCCGTTCACCCGCCGGGTCCTGGTGACGCGCCGGTGAGCGGCTGGCGGGCCGCCCGCGCGCCCGGCGGGCGGCGGGAGGCAGGGCGCCGTCCGTCCTGGACGGCGGGGCTGGGGACGGACCTGCGGGCCTGGTGGCGGCGCAGCACCGTCCGCCTGGCGACGACCTCCGGCCTGCTCGGCGCGGCGTGCGTGGCGTGGGCGGTCACCCCGGCGGGCCCGGCGGGCCGGGCCGGGCCGGCCCTCACGGTGCTCGCCGCGTGCTGCGTGGCCGGTGGTCTCGCGCAGCTGGCCACGGCGGCCCTGGTGCCGCCCGGGGCCGCCGCCTACCCCGGCCCGCTGACCCGGGTGGGCCTGCAGGGCCTGGACTGGCTGCGCCGGCTCCCCTGGGCCGAGGGGGTGGTGCTGGGCACGCTGGTGCTGGAAGCCCTCCATCCGGCCCGGCCGTGGCACACCGCGGTCCTCGGCGTGGCGCTGGTCGCGTACCTGCTGGCCACGCATCTGGCCGAGTCGGCCGGCGGTCACGGCGAAGCCGCCGCGGTGCTGCGCGGCCAGGCGCCGGTGCTGGCCGCGGGGCTGGGATTGCTGGTGCTGGCGGCAGCCTCGGCGCTGCTGCCCTCGGCCGGGACCGGGCTGGCCGGGAGCTGGCTGCGGGCCGCCGCCGCGGTCGCCGCGGTCCTGGCCTGTGCCCTGGCCCTGCCTGTCTGAGCCGGAGCGCGCGGGGGCGGCCTGCCGGAGCGCGGGCGTTCCCGGCCCGTGCAGCCGGCCCGCGTGCAGCCTGCCCGCGCAGCCTGCCGTGCAGCCGGGCCGTGCAGCCGGCCCAGGCAACAGGCCCGTGCAACAGGGCCGTGCAGCCGGGCCCAGGCAGCCTGCCCGCGCGGCCGACCTATGCCGCCCGCCCGCGCGGCGACCTATGCCGCCTGCCCGCAGGCGGTCCCTTGCGCCGCCCGCGCTCAGCGGCCGGCGGCGTACCCCTGCATGCCGCGGGGGTTCGCGGCCGCGTAGAGCGTGCCGCCCTCCCGGGCGACCGCGCTGACCCGGCCCAGCGACCACGGCGGCCGCAGCGTGACCTGGTGGCCGCGGCGGCGCAGCTCACCCAGCACCGCGGCCCCGGCCCGGTCCTCCACGTCCACCGCCAGCGGCGATGATTCGCGCGGGTAGAACGACGACGGGAAGTGCCGGGTGTGGAACGCGGGCGCGTCGATCGCCTCCTGCAGGTTCATCCCGAACAGCACGTGCCGCAGGAAGAAGGCCAGCGTCCACTGGTCCTGCTGGTCCCCGCCCGGCGTGCCGAAGGCCAGGTAGGGCTCCCCGCCGCGCAGGGCCAGGCTCGGGGTCAGCGTGGTCCGCGGGCGCTTGCCCGGCGCGAGGCTGTTGGGCAGGCCGGGGGTGAGGGTGAACATCTGGGCCCGGGTGCCCAGGCAGAAACCGAGTCCGGGGATGACCGGCGAACTCTGCAGCCAGCCCCCGCTCGGGGTGGCCGACACCATGTTCCCGAACCGGTCGGCGACGTCCAGGTGGCAGGTGTCCCCGCGGTTCGGCCGCGGCTCGGCGCGGGAGCCCTGGCCGGTGACCTCCCAGGCCGGGCGGGCCGCGGCCCCCGACTCCTCCGCGGTCGGCTCCGCCGAGGCCATCCCGCCCGGGACGCGGATCTCCCCGGTGGCGTAGCCGGGCAGCCTCGGCTCGGCGCCGCCGGGATCACCCGGGCGCAGATCCGGGGATGCCGAGGGACCGACCAGGGACCTGCGTTTCGTTGCGTAGGACTGTGACAGCAGGGCCGCGAGCGGGACGGCGGCGAACCTCGGATCGCCGTACCAGGCCTCGCGATCGGCGAAAGCCAGTTTCGCGCTCTCGACCACGGTGTGCACGAAATCCGGGCCTGCCGGGTCCATCTCCGCCACGCCGAGCCCGTCGAGCAGGGCCAGTTGCTGCAGGAACACCGGGCCCTGGCCCCACGGGCCCGTCTTGCACACGGTGAGGCCCGCGAAGTCGAGGGTCACCGGCTCTTCCGCGCTGGCCCGCCACCCGGCCAGGTCCGCCGGGCTGAGCAGGGCCCGGTGCCGCTCCCCGGTCGCGTCCATGACCTCGGCCGCGGCCAGGTAGGCGCCGGCCGCGTCGGCGACGAAGCCCTCGTAGAACGCGCGCCGGGCCGCCTCGATCTGCACGTCGCGGTCAGCACCGGCCGCCTCGGCCTCGTCCAGGATCCGCTGGTAGGTCATGGCCAGGTCCGGGTTGGCGAAGCGGGATCCCGCGGCGGGCACTCCCCCGGCCAGGTAGATCTCCGCCGAGCTGGGCCAGTGCGCGCGGAAGACGGGCTCCGCGGCCGCGATGCCGGCGCTGACCCCGGCCGCCATCGGGTACCCGTCCCGCGCGTACCCGATCGCGTACTGCATGACGTCGCGCAGCCGCATCCGGCCGTGCCGCCCGAGCAGCAGCATCCAGGTGCCGAAGGCGGCGGGCACGCACGCGGGAAGCAGGCCGTTGCCCGGGACCAGGTCGAGGTCCAGGGCGCCGAACGCGTCCAGCGTGGCGCGGCCCGGCGCGGGTCCCTGCCCGTCCAGCACGAACACGCCCGTGCTGGACGGATCGGCGTTCCCGGCGTCGTAGCCGATGACCGGAGCCTCGCCGCCCAGGCCGTTCATGTGCGGCTCGACCACCTGCAGGACCAGGCCGGCCGCGACCGCCGCGTCGAATGCGGTGCCGCCCGCCTCGAGCACCGCCATCCCGGACGCGGTGGCCAGCCAGTGGGTGGAGGCGATCATGCCAAAGGTGCCCGCGAGCTGCGGCCGGGTCGTGAACGAGGAACCCTGCGGCAGCATCGGCACTCCTGACAGCACGGCCCGGCCCGGCCCGGGCCTGGTGGATGGGATTGCGCTGCCATAATCGCCTGGCCTCCCGGCCCGGGCAACCAGGGCGGCATCCGCGCCGCGCAACCGGGGTGCCGCACGCTGCGTCGTAAGAGGCAGGACACCTCCCCGGGGTCCGCGCAGCGGCCCCGCCACGACAAGGAAACCGCCCATGACACCATCCGCCCTCGCCGCCCGGCGGCTGAGCGCCGCCGCCGCGTTGCTGTGCACCGGGGCCCTCGCGGCGGCTTGCGGATCGACCAGCAGCAACAGCTCCGCCGGAAGCCAGGCGTCCACCGCCGCCACGGCGCCGTCCACGGCGTCCTCGGCGGCCTCGAGCGCCCCGCCCACCACGGGGCCCACCACCCCTGCGACGCCGCCCAGCTCGCCCGCGGCCCCGGCGTGCTCGCCCGCCGACCTGTCCGCGGCGGTGAACTCCAGCCCGGGCGGTGCCGCCGCGGGCAGCACCTACTACCCGCTGAACTTCACGAACACGTCCAAGAGCTCGTGCTACCTGTACGGCTATCCGGGCGTCTCGTTCGTGACCAGCCCGTCCGGCAGCCAGATCGGCGAGCCGGCCTCCCGCAACCCGGCGGTCGCGCCGAGCACGGTCATCCTGCCCCCCGGCGGGACGGCCCACGTGACGATCCAGGTCGTTGACCCGATGAACTACAGCAAGTCCGACTGCAAGCCGGTTACCGCGCACTGGCTCAAGGTGTACCCGCCCGGCCAGTTCACCGCCCTGTACGTCAAGTTCTCCTCGCTGACCTGCTCCGCGCAGCTTCCTGCGAAGCTGGGCAGCCCGCTCAGCGTGGACGCGGTGAAGGGCGGCCAGGGCCAGCCCGGCCAGGGCCTGTGAACTCCCCGCCCCGCCGTCCGCAGGACCGCCCGGCCCGGTAGCGTCTGGGTCATGGATGACCTTCCCCCCCGGGTCCGCGCGGTCTGTGATCTCGACGTCGCCGAGGCGCGCGAGTACAGCGGGCGCCACGAGTACGACGGCAAGATCCAGGACCTGTCGCCTGGCGGGGTCCGGGACGGCCTGGCCCGGCTGGCGGCGGCCGCGGCGTCGGGCAGCCGGCTCGACGACCCGCACGACGAGTCCCACCTGGCCGCGTCCGAGCGGCGGGCCCAGGCCGCCTACGGCGACCTGGAACTGCACCGGCGCAACCCGCTGGCCCATCTCGCCGAGATGGACCTGGCCTGCTACGACCGCGACTACGCGCCCGCGAAGGAGCGCGAGCAGGCCCAGCTGCAGCACCTGGCCGCCTGGCCGCAGGCGGTAGACGCGGCGCTGGCCTCGCTGGACCAGGTGAGCGCCCCGGTGGCGAGCGCGCTGATCTCCGGCATCCGCGGCCTGGCCGCAGGCATCCCCCCGGCCGCCCCGCCGGACGTGGCCGCACGGGCCATCGCCGCGCACGCCAGGCTCGTCGCGCACGTCGAGCAGGCGGCCGCCGACGGGGACCCCGATCCCGCGCTGGGCGCGGCGGGTCTGCGCAGCCTGATGAGCGCGGCCGAGGACATCGACGTCGATCTCGGCCTGCTGGCCGAGCGGGCTGACGCGGAGCGCGACCGGCTGCGCAGCCGGCTGGCCGAGGACTGCGCCCGGCTCGACGCGAGCCGCCCGCCGCTGGAACTGTGCCGGGACCTGGTCCGCGAGCACCCGGGGCCGGACGGGGTGATCGAGGCGGCCCAGCGCGGCACCGAGCAGGCGATCGCGTTCACCCGGGACCGGAACCTGGTGCCCTACCACGACGGTGTCTGCCTGGTCGGGCCCGCGCCGGAGTCACGGCGCTGGGCCATGGCCATGATCTCCACCAACGCCCCCGGTGAGCCGGAAGGGCCCTCCTGGTTCTACGTGACCCCGCCCGACCCCCTGTGGCCGCAGCGGGAGCAGGAGGAATGGCTGGAAGTGTTCAGCGACACCACGCTGCCCGGGATCGTCGTGCACGAGGTCGCGCCGGGACATTTCTCGCACGGCCGAGCGCTGCGCCGGGCGCCCGGGCCGGTGCGCAGGACCCTGCACTCGGCAGCGTTCCTGGAGGGCTGGGCGCATTACGCCGAGGAGCTGTGCGTCGAGGAAGGGTTCCGCGCCGACGATCCCCGCTTCGCGGTGGGGGTGTGGCTGGAGGCCCTGGTCCGGGTGACCCGGCTCGCCTGCGCGATCGGCGTGCACACGGCGGGCATGAGCGTGGCCGAAGGCGCCCGCCGGTTCGAGGCGGACACGCACCTGTCCGGGCCGGCCGCCCTGTCGGAGGCCCGGCGGGCCACGTTCGACCCGACGTACGGGCGCTACACGTGGGGCAAGCTCGAGATCATGGACCTGCGCGAGCGGGCCCGCAAGGAGTGGGGGGCCGGCTTCACCCTGCTGCGCTTCCACACCGCCCTGATGGAACTCGGCTCCCCGCCCCTCGGCCTTCTCGGCACGGCCCTGGACCGCGGCTGACGCCTCTGCCGGGGCGCTGCGCTGGCGCGGGCTCACGCCTCCCGGACGCCCGCTGAGCCGACGGCAGTCGGCTAGCGCCCGGCCCGGGCCAGGGCTGCCCCTGCAGGCGCCGGGGGTTGATCCGGGGCCGCGGGCGCGCAATTATTTTACTATGTCAAAGACTTACTTGCCTGTGTCAGATAACCCGGGCGCCGGGGCCGTGCGGGACGGGCGGATCCGGGCGGTGCGTGAGTTCAACCGCGTGTACACGAACATGATCGGCCTGCTCCGCGGCGGCTATCTCGACTCGCCCTACTCGCTCACCGAGGCCCGGGTGCTGTTCGAGCTGGCCCACGGCGGGGAGATGGGGCGCGGCGAGACGGAGATCAGCGCGCTGCGGCGGTCCCTCGACGTCAACGCCGGTTACCTGAGCCGGATGCTGGCCCGGTTCGAGTCGGACGGCCTGGTCACCCGGCGGCGCTCGGACGGCGACGCGCGGCGCCGGGTCATCACGCTGACCAGTGCGGGCGAGGAAGCCTTCCGGGGCCTGGACCAGCGGTCCGCGGAGCAGATCGGCGCGCTGCTGGACCAGCTCACCGAGGCCGAGCAGCAGCGGCTGACCGCGGCGATGGCCACGATCCGGGACATCACCGGGCCGGCGGCCCGGCCGCCGGCGTTTGTGCTGCGCTCCCCCCGGCCTGGCGATCTCGGCTGGGTGGTGCAGCGCAACGGCGCACTCTACGCGCAGGAGTACGGATGGGACGCCAGCTACGAGGCGCTGGTGGCCCGGATCGTGGCGGACTATGCGGGACGGGCCGACCCCCGGGAAGCGGGCTGGATCGCTGAGCTGGATGGCGCGCCGGCCGGCTGCGTGTTCTGCATGCGCAAGGATGACGCCGCCGCCCGGCTCCGGCTGCTCCTCGTCGAGCCAGGGGCCCGGGGGCTGGGACTCGGCGACCGCCTGGTGGCCGAGTGCCTGGCCTTCGCCCGCCGGGCGGGCTACCAGGAGATCGTGCTGTGGACCAACGACATCCTCACCGCGGCCCGGCGCATCTACCAGCGGTTCGGTTTCGAGCTGGTGGGTTCGGAACCGCATCACAGCTTCGGCCACGACCTGGTGGGGCAGAACTGGCGGCTGGGCCTGGGCTGAGGCCCGCCCGTCAGCGGGCCGGCGCTGGGCGTCAGTCCCGGAAGTCGCCGGGAACCACCAGCCCGGTCTCGTAAGCCAGGATCACCGCCTGAACCCGGTCACGCAGCCCCAGCTTGGCCAGCAGGTGCCCGATGTGGGTCTTGACGGTCGCTTCCCCGACGAACAGCTCGCGGGCGATCTCGGCGTTGCTCCGGCCCCGGGCGACGAGGAGCAGGATGTCCTTTTCCCGGGCGGTCAGGGAGGCCAGCCGGGTAGGTGCGGGCACGGCCGCCGCCGGGCGGCGGGCGAAGGATTCGATCAGCATCCGGGTCACCGAGGGGGCGAGCAGCCCGTTGCCCGCCGCCGCGGCCTGCACCGCGGCGATCAGGTCGCTGCGCGGTGCGTCCTTGAGGAGGAACCCGCTCGCCCCGGAACGCAGCGCCTCGTAGACGTAGTCGTCGAGATCGAAGGTCGTGAGCATGACCACCTTCGGGCAGGCGTCCGGGCCGCCCTGGGTGATCAGCCGGGTGGCCTCGAGCCCGTCCATCCCCGGCATCCGGATGTCCATCAGCACCACGTCCGGGTGGTGGGCCGCTACCGCGGCCACCGCGTCCGCGCCGTTGGACGCCTCGCCCACCACGCTGATGCCGTCGGCCGCCTCGAGGATCACGCAGAATCCGGCGCGGACCAGTTCCTGGTCGTCGGCCACCAGCACCCGGATCGTAGACGGATGGCTGGCTGTGCTCATCGCGGTCACCGGGCCGGCAGCCGGGCCGTGACCGCGAACCCGCCGGTGCCGGTGGGTCCTACCGCGAGGCTGCCGCCGCAGGAGGCGACCCGTTCCGCGATGCCGGCCAGGCCGAAGCCGCCGGACCGGACCGGCGCCGCCCGGTTCCCGGCCGTGCCGTAGCCCGCGGCCGCATCCCCCGCAGGCCCGTGCCCTGGGGACCCGTCTGCCCGCGCGGCGTCCACGGCCCGGGCCGCCGTGCCGTTCATGGGCCGGTTCCCGGTCCCGTTCACGACCGGGACGGTACCCGCATCGCGCCGGGTGTCGGTGACGTTCACCGTGACGAAGCCCGGCTCGTAGGACAGGGTCACCACGGCCCGGGCCGCGCCGGCGTGCCGGACCGCGTTGGTGAGCGCCTCCTGGATGATCCGGTACGCGGTGAGATCGACGCTGGGGGCCAGCGGGCCCGGCGTGCCCTCCACCGCCAGGTCCACCGGGAGCCCGGATCCGCGCACCTGGTCGAGCACGGCCCCCAGGCCCGTGAGGGACATCGCCGGGGCGGTCTCCAGCTGGTCGGCCGGGCCGCGCAGCACCCCGAGCAGCCGGCGCAGCTCGGTCAGGGCCTGGCGGGCCGTATCCGCGATCACCTGCACCGACCGCGCGGCGTCATCCGGCCGGCCGGGCAGCAGCGACGTGGCCGCCTCCGCCTGCACCGCCATCAGGCTGACGTGGTGCGCCACCACGTCATGGAGCTCGCGGGCGATCCGGGTGCGCTCTGCCGCCGCGGCGCGGGCCACGTCGTCGTCCCGCTCCGATTCCGCCCGCTCGGCCCGGCTTTCCGCCTCCCGGACGTTGGCCTGCCGGTTCCGGACGACCACCGCCGCCCCCCACGCACCCAGAGTGGTCAGGGCCGACACGACGGCGTCGTAGGGCTGGGTGTGGCCGGGCGACACCTGGGACTCGATGCTGCCGATCACCACCAGGACGATGACCACGCGGCGGACCGCGGGGCGGCAGTAGACCATCGCGGTGTAGAACGCGATGGTGTTAGCCAGCGGGAACGGGGCGTACGCGAAGGCGAGCTGGTCATACAGGACGCGCGGGATCCCGGCCACGATGAGCACCGCGAGCGGCCATCTCCGGCGCCACACGAGCGGCACGCACTGGGCGATGACCAGCACCAGCGCCGCCCAGAACGGGTGCAGCTGGCTGCGGTAGGGCAGCACCGACGCGGCGTTGACCAGGACCAGGGCCAGCGCCAGGACAAGGTCCTGGATCCGCGGCGGCAACGCGGCGGCCCGGGCCATCAGCCTCGTCACGACCTGGCTGTCCACGCCCTGATCGTATGGCGCAGCCGCCGTGGCGGCATCCTCCCGCCGGTGGACCCGGGCGGCTCCCTCCCGGGGGGGAGGAAGGCCGGTCCCCGCGCCGCGGCTCCGCCGCGCTGCGGAGCGCGGGAAATCGCCCTGCGGCCCGATGCCGCGGCCTGCCCGGGGCCCACGATGCAGGTATGCCGCAGAACTCGCTCACGGGAAGCGCACTCCCGTCCCGGCCGCGCCCGAGCGGGCCGGATACCGCTCCAGAAGCCGCCAGCCTGCTGGCCCGCGCCCGCCGCTCACCCCGGCTGGGCGTCATCCTTGTCGCCGCCGCGGCGTTCGCGGTCGAGATGGCGGTGAGCGCCCGGTACGGCTATCACCGCGACGAGCTGTACTTCCTGGAAGCCGGGCATCATCCCGCCTTCGGGTACGTGGATCAGCCGCCGCTCACCCCGCTGGCCGCACGCCTGGCCGCGCTGCTGTTCGCCAACTCCCTGGCCGGCCTGCGGGTGCTGCCCGCGCTGGGGCTCAGCGCACTGGTGCTGCTCACCGCGGGCATGAGCCGCATCCTCGGTGCCGGGCGGGCCGGGCAGCTGCTCGCCGCGGTGTGCGTGGCGGGCTGCGCCGAGTACCTGGGCTGCATGCACCTGCTCAGCACGACCACGCCCGACTTCGTGGCCTGGGCGATCCTGCTGTACCTGGTGCTCCGGCTGCTGGAGAGCGGCGAGCCCCGCTGGTGGCTGGCCATCGGGCTGTGCGCCGGGGTCGCGGCCGAGGCCAAGTGGACGATCTGGTTCCTGGCCGCGGCGGTGCTGGCCGGCTTCGCGGTCACCCCGCAGCGGCGGCTGCTGCGCAGCCGGTACCTGCTGCTGGGGGCGGCCATCGCGGCGGCGCTGGCGGCCCCGGACCTGATCTGGCAGGCCGCGCACGGATGGCCGAACCTGGAGGTGTTCCGCGCGCTGCAGTCCGCCGCCGGCCATAACCGGGCGACCTACTGGCAGGCTCAGGTGCTCTTCACCGGCCTCGCCCTCACCCCCGTCTGGGTGGCCGGGCTGGTCTGGGGCCTGCGCAGCGACGCGGCACGCCGGTTCCGGCCGGCCGTGATCGCGGCCGCGCTGGCGATCGCGGCGCAGTTCTTCCTGGGCGGCAAGGCGTATTACCCCGGTGGCGCCTACACGGTGCTGCTCGCGGCCGGCTCGGTGCCGGCCGGGCGGTGGCTGTTCCCCGGGCGGGGGCCGGGGCGGCGCTGGGGGCGCTGGGTCCTGCTGGGCGCGGGCGCGATCGTGACCCTCGCCGCCGTGCCCATCGCCATCCCGGTACTGCCAGCGGTCACGCTGCACACGGTCCCGCTGCAGACCATCAACTACGACCTCGCCGAGACCATCGCGTGGCCGCGCGAGGTGGCGCTGGTCGCCCGCGAGTATCACGCGCTGCCCGCCGCGCAGCGGGACCGGACCACGATCCTGACCGGCAACTATGGCGAGGCCGGGGCGGTCAACCGGTACGGCCCGGGCCTCGGCCTGCCCGCGGCCTACAGCGGCAGCAACAACTTCTGGCTGTGGGGGCCGCCACCGGCCGCGGACCGCTCCGCGATCGCGGTCAACCTGGATCCGTCCTTCCTGCGCCGCGAGTTCCGGCAGGTGCGCCAGATCGCCACGTTCTACAACGGCCTGGGGGTCAACGACGACGAGCAGGGCACGGCGGTCTACCTGGCCACCGGGCTCCGGGAATCGTGGGCCCGGGCCTGGCCGGCGTTCCGCGACTACGGCTGACCTGCCGCGCCCGCCGCCGTCACCCCCGCGGCGCCCGCGGGGGTGACGGCGCGACTAGCATCATGGTGGCGCTTCAGACGCAAGGACTAAGGACGATGCCGGGATCAGATCTGCTGCCCGAGACGGGCAGCCCAGCGGGACGCAGGCCAGCGCGGGCCAGCCGCGGCCGGGGCAGGCCCGGGCGCACGGCGGCCGGGCTTGGCCGGCGTGGCGGGGCGCGTGCCGGGCGGGCTGCCCGGGCGGCGGGCGCCGCGGGCCTGATCGCGCTGGCCGCGGCCGGCCTTACCGGCTGCTACGCGAAAGCCAGCGCCGCCCCGGCGATCGAGCTGTCCACGGCCATGGTGCCGCAGCCGACGGTGCGCGGCGAGACCACCGCCTACCTGGTCATCCGGAACAACGGCGGCGCGGACCGGCTCATCCGCGTCCGGACCAGCGTGGGCGGCCGGGTCACCTTCCGGGCCCCCGTCGGCCACGGCAGCCTGACCATGCACACGATCCCGGCGATCCGCGTCCCGGCCCATGGCGTCATCCGGCTGGTGCCCGACAGCATGCACCTGCTGGTCACCGGGGCCAGGTCCATGCGCGGCGTCAAGGAGATCACCCTGACGCTGGTCTTCGCCCACGCCGGGACCATGTCAGTGATCGCGCAGGTCACCAACCCCGCGACCGGCGGCAGCAGCTACTTCCTGAACTCCTGACCCAGCGTCCTCACCTGGAGAGGAACCCGCCGGATGCCCTGCCGCTCCACGCAGTGGCTGTACCACATCGCGACCGCGGCGGACTGGGAGCAGGCCCGGCGGGACGGCGAATACCGGACGTCAACCCGCGGCCGGTCGCTCAGCGAGGAGGGATTCATCCACGCGAGCACCGCCGCCCAGGTCCTGCCGGTCGCGGACATGCTGTACCGGGATGACCCGGACGACCTGGTCCTGCTGGTGCTGGACACCAGGCGGATCGGCGCCGAGATCCGCCGTGAGCAGGTACCGGGCTGGGCGGATCCCTTCCCGCACATCTACGGGCCGCTGGAGGTGGCGGCGGTGGTCCGGGCGGTGCCGCTGGGACGGGACGCGGCCGGTGGTTTCCGCTGGCCGGACGGGCTGGACCGCCCATGCCGAGCACCTCGCCGGGTGAGACGCCGGTGAGCGGCACGCCCGCGGGCGGCTCACCTCCGGGTGGCACGCCCCCGCCGGGCAAGGGGGTGCTCTACGTCATCGCCTGTGCCGCCCCGCCCGCCGCCACGGTGGGCCAGCTGGTCAGCCTGGCCCAGCGGCGCGGCTGGGACGTGTGCGTGCTGACCACGCCATCGGCGCGCCGGTTCACCGACACCGGGGCCCTGGAACGGCAGACCGGGCACCCGGTCCGCAGCGAGTACAAGAACCCGGGCGAGCCCGACGTGCTCCCGGACCCGGACGCGGTCATCGTCGCCCCGGCCACGGTCAACACCATCAACAAGTGGGGCGCCGGGATCTGTGACACGCTCGCGCTCGGCATCCTCGTCGAGGCGATCGGGAAGCGGCTGCCCATCGTGGCGCTGCCCTCCACCAACCAGGCACACGCGGCGCACCCCGC
The DNA here is from genome assembly GCA_963720645.1 of uncultured Actinomycetes bacterium. GTDB lineage: Bacteria > Actinomycetota > Actinomycetes > Streptosporangiales > Streptosporangiaceae > RYN-230. Next base: position 387,887 of record CAVRFX010000013.1, read on the forward strand.
GTTCACCGAGAACATCGGCAAGCTGCGGTCATGGGGCGTCTCGGTGCTGTTCGGCGCGGACGTCCACCCGCTGGCCGGGCCCGGGACCGGCGGCGGCGACCAGGCCGCCTTCCCGTGGTCCGCGGCCCTCGACACGCTCGAGGACAGGATCCGGCCCGCCGCCGGAGGTTGATCGCCCAGGACCCGGCCGGGTACCGCCGCCAGCCAGGACAGCCGGGCCCCGGCATTTGCCGCCGCGGTATTCGCGACATATCGTGTGAGCCGGGGTGCGGCCAGCGATGGGGAGGATCACGTGGTGATGCACGGCGACGTTCGGGCCAGTGATGCGGGCCGGTATGCGGCCGGACCGCGTGATCCCTGGCTGGCAGCCGATGGCCAGGTCTACAGCACGTACCAGGCCCGCCAGGGGTGGGCCCGGCTGCGCCGCCGCATTCTGCTGGGCCTCGCGGTGGTCACTCTGAGCGCCGTCGCGCTCGTGTCCCTGCTGATCGCCGTGGCCGTGTTCCACGGCGGATGGCTGGGCCTCGCGCTGGTGGTGCTGCTGGCCGTCGGCGCGCTGGTGGTGGCCGCTGCCGCGGGCGTGGCCTGGATAGCCTGGCGGATGTGGCGCCGGGGGGCGTGGCTGGAGGCCCTGCCCCTGCTGGCCGGCCAGCCGTGGCTCAGCCGCGTGGTATGGGCGGGCCGCCTGCTGTGGACGGGTCACGCGCTCTGGCGCCTCCGCGCGCGGCTGCGCCCCGCGCCTAGGTACTGAGCTGCGTCAACAGCGCGGCATCTCCTCCCCGCGAGCCCCGCTCTTCCGCCGGTCACGGGGTGACGATGGCGAAAACGCGCACAGGCACGTCACCCGGGGCGGGTGACGGCAGGCCAGGCTCTCGCCGCTCAGCCACGCGGGTCAGGCGCGGCCGGCGGACCGCAGCGGGACGACGAGATAGCGGAAGTCCGCCTCCTCCCGGTCCGCGCCCGGATCGCCATGGTCCCCGCCGGGAGCTGCCCGGGTGATCAGCGCGGGCTTGGCCGGGCTGGTGAACTCGATCCTCAGCCATCCGGGCTCGGCCGACGCCGGGCCGCCGGGCCCGGTGCCGCCCGTGTCCCCGGCACCGGCGGCGCTCCCCCCGCCCGCCCCGGCCCTGTCGCCCGCGTCCCCGGCGTGCGGCCGGGGCTGGCCTGGTACCGCCGCGGCGACGAGCCCGTCGAGGAGGTAGTGCGGGTTGAACGCGATCACGGGCTCCTCTCCGCGGAAGTCGGCGGGGACCGTCTCGACCGCGCGCGCCCGGCCCTCGGTCTGCGCCTCGATCAGGACCCGGCCCGGGCCGAACGTGAGCCGGACCGGGCTGGCCCGGTCGGCGACCAGGGAGACCCGGCGTACTGCCTCGGTGAAGGGCCCGGCGGGCACGTCGGCCTGGCAGCCGAACTCGGCCGGGAACCGGGACCGGTACCGGATGAACTCGCCGCCGATCAGCCGCGTGGTCAGCCGGCGGCCGCCGATCCCGAAGCTGATCATGCCTTCGGCGGGCCGGGGCTCACCGGCTGGCTTGGCGGCGGGCGCCCCCGCCGCGAAGGCCACCGATACGGGTACCCCGGGCGTCATGGCCCGCGCGGCGTCGGCCAGCGTCCGGGCCGGGACCAGGGCGGCCGCGCGGAGTCCCGGCTGCACCGGTTCCCAGGGTGTCTCCCGCACGGCCAGGCGGTAGCGGTCGGTCGCGGCGAGCGTCAGGGTCCCGCCGTCAACATCGAGGCAGACCCCGGTCAGCATGGGCAGCGTGTCGTCGCGGCTCGCCGCCGCCACGACCTGGCTGATGGCCGCGCCCAGGACACCGCCGTCCACGGTGCCAGCCAGCGGCGGCGGCGCGGGAAGCTCCGGGTACTCGTCGGCGGGCAGCGCGACCAGGCTGAACTCGGCGCTGCCGCAGATCAGGTTCACGGCGTCGGCGTCCGTCGCGATCTCGACGGCCAGCGCCGGGAGGCTGCGGGTGATCTCGGCGAGCAGCCGGCCCGGGACGATCACGGTGCCGGGCTCGCCGATCTCCGCCTCGATCTGGGCGGTCGCGGAGACCTCGTAGTCGAAGCAGGACAGGGTGAGGCTGGTCCCCGCGTCCAGGCGCAGGCCGGACAGCACCGGGACCACCGGCCGGGTGGGCAGGGCGCGCGCCACCCAGGCCAGCGCCTCAGCCAGCACATCCCGATCGACCCTGATTTTCATGTCCGTGCCCTCCGCGCCATCGTGATGAGGGCGTTCGCTCCCTCGCTGCGCGAGGGAGCTGCCGCCCGGGCGGCCCCGGGGTCACCGGGGCGCCGCCAGTCCGATACTGGCACGGCGCACCGACAATCCGGGCCCGTCCGGGCGCAGGTTCCGCGATGCGGCTGGCCGGCTACGGCCGGCTGACCGAGGCCGACTCGACAAGCTCCGGCGGGGCGGACGCCAGCGTGGCCTGGATGGCGTCGGCGAGCGCCCGGGCCGACTCGGCGCTGAGCTCCACGGCCACCCGGGCCGACGGCCCGTTCCCGGGGTTGAGGAAGTCGATGTTCAGCGTGTGCTCGGCGGGCGCGTGCACCGGATGATCGAAATACACGCTCGCCTCGCTGAGCGTGAACCAGCCGGCCGAGCCCTTACCGCTGCCGGTGACGTCAACCTTCTCGGTGAGGTACGTGCACATGATGGTCTCCTCTCAGCTGGCGGGCTGGCCGGGCTCGGGCTGGCCAGGTACCGGCCGTAGAAGTCCCAGATCTTCTGCCAGCCGTCGTTCGCGGCCTCGGGCCGGTACGAGGGACGGTTGACGGAGAAGAAGGCGTGCCCGGCTCCCTCGTACAGGTGGAATTCGAACGTCTTGCCTGCGTCGCTGAGCGCCTTCTCCAGCTCGGCGACCTGCTCCGGCGAGGGATGGGAGTCATCGGCGCCGAAGAGCCCGAGCAGCGGGCAGGACAGGTTCGGGGTCAGGTGCACGATCGGGCCCACCTTGAGCGGCATGCCCTCGGGCGGCGTGCCGACCACGAACGCGCCGTAGCAGTCCACCGCCGCGTCGATCGGCAGGCTCACCGCGGCCAGGAACGACTGGCGGCCGCCCGAGCAGTAGCCGATCGTGCCCGCCTTGCCGTTGGAGTTCGGCATCGCCCGCAGGTACGCGACCGCGCCCGCCACGTCCCCGATCAGCCGCTCATCCGGCACGCCGCCCGCGGCCCGCGCGGTGGCCGCCGCGTCGTCCGGGCTGGCGCCGGGTGCCTCGCGCCAGTACAGGTTGGGGCACACGGCGTTGTAGCCGTGCGCCGCGAACGTCCTGGTGATCTCCTTGGTCTGCTCGTCGTAGCCGGGCATGTGATGGATGACCACGACCCCGCCGAACGGGCCCGGCCCGAGCGGGCGGGCCAGGTACGCCTCTATCTGATCCCCGCCGGACCCGGCCAGGCTGATGGTCTCCGCCTGAATCGCGTCGTACATGGAGCGCCTCTTCCTCTGCGTCGTCTTCCGCGCTGCACTGGTGTCGGCCGGCCTGGCGCCGCCGCATTCGATTGCGCCACGGCCGGGCCTGTTACTTGTGCCCAGGCAACTATCACATCCTGCCAGCAGGCTTCCGGCTCCTGCGCACCACTCGGCTTCCCGGGGCCGGAAATGAGAGACTCCCTCCCATGACTTATCTCGCCGCCCCCGATCGTTACGAGCGCACCCCCTACCGTCGCTGCGGGCGCAGCGGGATCGAGCTGCCCGAGGTATCACTCGGCCTGTGGCAGAACTTCGGGACGACCGCCCCATCGACACCCAGCGGGCCATCCTGCGCCGCGCCTTCGACCTCGGCGTGACCCACTTCGACCTGGCCAACAACTACGGACCGCCGTACGGCTCCGCGGAGATCAACTTCGGCCGGATCCTGCGTGAGGACCTGCGCCCGTACCGGGACGAGCTGATCATCTCGACCAAGGCCGGCTACGACATGTGGCCCGGCCCGTACGGCGAATCGGGGATCCCGCAAGTACCTGCTGGCCAGCCTGGACCAGTCGCTGGGGCGGATGGGCCTGGACTACGTGGACATCTTCTACAGCCACCGCGCCGACCCGGACACCCCGCTGGAGGAGACGATGGGCGCGCTGGCCACCGCGGTCAGCGCAGGGCAGGGCCCTGTACGCCGGCATCTCCTCCTACTCCGCGGAGCGGACCCGGAGGCCGCCGCCATCCTGCGCGAGCTGGGCATGCCCGCGCTCATCCACCAGCCCTCCTACTCCATGCTGAACCGCTGGATCGAGGAGGAGCTGCTGGACACCCTGAGCAGGAGGGAATCGGCTGCATCGCGTTCTCGCCGCTGGCCCAGGGCCTGCTGACCACCAAGTACCTCAATGGCATGCCGGACGATTCGCGGGCCGTCGCGCAATGACTCGCTCAGCCGTGATCAGATCACCGATCAGAACCTGGCGCACGTCCGCGCCCTCAACGAGATCGCCCGCGGGCGCGGCCAGTCCCTCGCGCAGATGGCCATCAGCTGGACGCTGCGCGACGAGCGGGTCACCTCGGCGCTGATCGGGGCGAGCAGCGTCGCGCAGCTCGAGGAGAACCTCGCCGCCGCGGGCAGGTCATCGTTCTCCGACGAGGAGCTGACCGCGATCGACGGGCACGCGGTGGAGGCCGGGATCAACATCTGGGCTGCGTCGAGCCAGCGCTGACCCGCGGCCCTGGCGGCAAAGGCGCTTGCGCCCCTCTCAGAAGGTGGAACAATCGGCGCTGAGGACACATAGAACACGGCCTGTGACCCTCCCTGCCGACTGGCAGCAGGCTCCTTGTGCCTTGGTGCGCCGCTGCGCGCGGAGTGCGCGGAAAGGTAGCAGACTTAGCGATATGACACGGGATGCGGCTGCGGTGGCCGTCATCGTCGCGCTGCTGCTGGGGTACTACTGGGCCCGGTGGCGGCGCGCGGAAGCCTCGGCCAGGGGCAACCGGGCGCTGGCCGAGGCCGCCTCGAGGGCGGCGTGGCGGGCCCGCGGGATGATCCTGCTGGTCGGGGTGGCCGTGTACGTGGTGCTCCATAAGTGGCTCGGTGGCTAGCAGAATGCTTGCCCGCGGGCCGCTCAGGCAGGCGTGATCCCCTGGGGGAACTTGAACACCTGCTGCGGGTCGTAGGTCTTCTTGATCTGGGCCAGCCGCGCGTAGTTGGCGCCGTAGTAGGCCTGCCGCCAGTTGGTCAGGTCCGGGTCCACGTAGTTCTGGTAGCACTGGCCGCTCGCCCACGGCCGCATCGACGCGTAGAAGGAGCGCAGCCAGGCGTGCTGGCGGCCCACGCCGCCGGCGGGCCGCCCTAGTTCCAGCTGGTCGAGTACTGGGCCAGGAACAGGGAGTTGCGGTGCACGAACGCGGTCGCGGACGGGCGCGGCCGGTTGAGCGCGCCGCCGAACGCGTCGAAGGCGATCGCCCCGACGCCGCCCGTGGCGCCGCGCACCCGCGCATCCCTCGATGCCGGTGACCAGCGCGCGGATGCCCGCGGGCGGGATCTTCCGGGTGAAGAAGTCGGACTTGGCGTAGGACGGGACTGGCGGACCAGCCTGCCGTTGGGCGACTGGGACGGCAGATGGCACGCCGGAGCACGGACAGGTTCGCGCAGCCCGCCTCGAGCATCATCGCCTGCTGGTAGGTCCGCTCGGCCAGGAACGGAGTCCCAGACGGCGCGGAGCCGACCCGTGAGTACAGGACGCGCAGTAGCTGCTGGCAGCCCGCCACGCTGCCCAGGTAGGTGCCGCCGACCTGGATGGTCGGTGTCCCGCCCCGCTGCACCGCCGACATGTGCAGGTTGGACCACAGGGCGTCCGGCTGGTAGGGCGCCCAGGATTGCCAGCCCGCGACCACCCTGGCTGCCTGTGACCAGGGCCAGGACAGGAAGAACACCACCAGCCGGGACAGGCGGTGGGTGCGGAACGTGAACGCGGTGGCGATGCCGAAGTTGCCGCCGCCGCCGCCCCGGCAGGCCCAGAACAGGTCGCTGTTGCTGGACGCGCTGCAGGTGCGGACCGTGCCGTCGGCGGTGACGATCTGCACCGCCTCCAGGGCGTCGCTGGTCAGCCCGAAGGCCCGGCCCAGCACCCCGACCCCGCCGCCGAGGGCGAGGCCGGCCATCCCCACCGTGGGGCACGACCCGCCCGGCACGGCCAGGCCGTGCGCCGCGAGCCGGTTGTACAGGTCGATCAGGTGCAGGCCAGTGCCGACGCGGACCGTCTGCCCGCGGCCGACCTGGAACGAGTTCATCGCGGTCACGTCCACCATGAGGCCGGTCGTGCCGGGAGTGCTGGACCAGCCCGCGTAGCTGTGCCCGCCGGACCGGGCGGCGACCGGCAGCCCGAATTTGCGGACGAAGGCCAGGCAGGCGCTCACGTCACGCGGGCTGGCACAGTACGGCGATGCCCGGCCGGGCGCTTGTAGTCGAACCGGGGATCGAAGAGTTCCTTCGCGGTCGGATAGACCCGCATCCCCGGCCGGATCAGCTTGCGCGTGGACAGGGCGGCGCGGAGCGCCATCCAGTCCCCGGCCCCCGGGCTCACCTGCGGTGACGCTGCCCCGCGGTGACCCCGGCCGAGCATCCCGGACAGCGGGACGGCTCCCGCAGCGACTCCGGCCAGTGCGAGGAAGCCGCGCCGGCCCGCCCCGCCCACCTGATCCTGGGACGGCCACCCCGGGCCCTCCTCCGTCCAGGGGCGCGAGGCCGCCCCGTCGTTATACGGCCGGAGTTCGCTGTCCATGGATGCCCCCCAGTTCCCACCTGCTGCTTCTCGCCGCATCGCGGCCAGGGCAGGCCAGCGGGCGCAGCGAGTGACCCCGATACTTATACAGACGCCAGATATCACGCTCTGGTTGTGTGGAGTGACTTCGCGCCGGCGAGATCTTCGGTGCGCAAAAAGAATTTGACCTACTCAAGCATTCCGTCTACGTTTGAGCTACTCAACTATTGAGCGACTCAGGGGTCGTCGCCGCGACAGCCGGGGGGAGGCAGGAGGCACCGTGTACGAGCGCACCGCGGAGGATCAGCGTGATGTGGACCTTCTGGACGCCCTGGGCGGGCTGATCGCCCGGCTGCTGGCCGAGGGCGAGCGGCTGGCCAAGGACTGCGGGGTCCCGACCTTCTTCATCAAGGCGCTGCACCTGATCGACGGCCCGCTGGCCATGAAGGAACTGGGCCAGCGGATGCATTGCGACCCCTCGTTCGTGACGAACATCGCGGACATGCTCGAGAAGCGGGGGCTGGCGGTCCGGGAAAGCGACCCGGCCGACCGGCGGGTCAAGCGGCTGGTCCTGACCAGCGCGGGCGTCGAGATGAAGCAGCAGGTGGAACGGGCGATGGTGGAACGCTCGCCGTGGCGCCAGGCCCTGACCCCGGAGGAGCGCGCCACCCTGATCTCCCTGATCCACAAGATGGCGCCGCCGCTCAGCGCCACCAACCCGGCCGACTGCCCGGCGGAGGAGGTGACCAACTTCCTGGCAACCGCTGCCACTCCCACGGTGGGCTAACCCGCCGCGCCGACTGGTCCCTGGCCGCGCCGCAGCGGCCGGACGACGCGCCGATGAGTAGCGGCCCCTCTCTTCGTCCCACATACGTACGCACGCGGCGGAGCCGCCGCGGCACTGGTTCACTATGCCCTGACAAGGAGACGGCATGAGCTCCACACAGCCCGCAGCCGGGCACGCCACCTCAGATGGCGCGGCTGCCGGCCCTGTCCAACGACATCTTGGCCTGGCGTTGGTGGTTATCGCCACTGCGCAGTTGATGGTGGTGCTGGATGCGACGATCGTGAATGTTGCGCTCCCCCACGTCCAGCAGGCCCTCGGGTTTTCTGGTACCGGCCTGGAGTGGGTGGTCAACGCTTACGCGCTGACGTTCGGCGGGCTGCTGCTGCTGGGCGGCCGGGCCGGGGATATCCTGGGCCGGCGGCGGGTGTTCATCGCCGGGATCATCTTGTTCTCGGTGGCGTCGCTGCTGGGCGGGTTCGCCACTACCCAGGCGTGGCTGCTGGCCGCCCGCGCCGCGCAGGGGGTCGGCGGCGCGATCATCGCCCCGACCGCGCTGTCGCTGGTCACCACCACGTTCCCCGAGGGACCCCGCGCAACCGGGCGATGGGGGTGTACGCCGCGATGAGCATCGGCGGCGCCGCGGTCGGCCTGATCGCCGGCGGGCTGCTGACCACCTACCTGTCCTGGCGCTGGGTGCTGTTCGTCAACGTCCCGATCGGGGCCGTGGTCGCCATCCTCGCACCGCGGGCGTTCCCCGAGTCGGAGCGGCGGCCGGGCCGGTTCGACCTGCCCGGCGCGATCACCTCCACGCTGGGCCTGGCCGCCCTGGTCTACGGCCTGACCAGCGCGGCGACCAGCGCGAACGGTGTCTCGCACTGGGGTGACACCAAAGTCATCGTCTCGCTCACCGCCGCGGTGGTGCTGCTGGTCGGCGTTCATCGTGATCGAGGCGCGCAGCCCGCACGCGCTGATGCCGCTGCGGATCTTCCGCAACCGCAACCGCTCGGGAGCCAACCTGATCATGCTGTGCATCGGCACCGCGATGTTCGGGATGTTCTTCTTCCTGACCATCTTCGTGCAGACCGTCTGGGGCTACAGCGCGCTGAAGTCCGGCATCGCCTTCTTGCCGATGGTCGCCACCATCATGGTGATGGCCGGGGCCAGCGCCCAGCTGGTCCCCCGGATCGGCGCCCGGCCGCTGCTGATCACCGGATCAGTGATCGGCGCGGGCGGCATGTTCTGGCTGTCGCGCATCAGCGAGCACAGCACTTACACCGGCGGGCTGCTCGGCCCCCTGATCGTCACCGCGGCCGGGCTGGGCATGCTGTTCATGCCCGTCACCCTGATCGCCTTGTCCAAGGTCCCGGACCGGGACGCGGGCCTGGCGGCCAGCCTGCCCAACGTCGGCCAGCAAGTCGGCGGCTCCATCGGGCTGGCCCTGCTCGGCACCGTCGCCTGGACCGTCGTCGCCAACACCGCCCGCCACTCCGCCCAGGCCGCCAAGGCCGCCGCCGCGGCCGCGGCCAGGGCCTGCCACCCCGTCCACGCCACCACGGCCGGGGCCAAGGCCGCCACCCTGGCCATCTACCACCACGCACTGGCGGTCGGGTTCTCCCGCGGGTTCGAGGTCTCCGCCGCGATCATGGTGATCGCCCTGATCGTGGTGCTCGCGGCCATCCGCGTCAAGCGCGCCGACCTGGCCGGCGCCCAAACCCAGCTGGCCAGCCCAGCCGGCGACGCGGTGACCCGGGAGATGCTCGAGGTCGAGTTAAGGTAACCGGATACAAGGCGATGGCCGGCGGGATCCTCCCGCCGGCCATTGCGCGTTTCGGCGGGCGGCCAGCGCGTTCCGCGGGCGGCCGGCGGCGGGATGGCCCCGGCAGGCGGCCAACAATGGACCCGGGCCGGGACCAAGGCCCCTGACGCCCTGCACCGCTGCTGCCGATCCTGGGCGTAGAAGGGCGCTCCAGAGGCCACGTCCAGGAGGTGGGACCGGTGCGCGTCGTCATCGTGTACGAGAGCTTGTTCGGCAACACCCATGAGGTGGCCGAGGCCATCCAGGACGGGATCCGCTCGGCCATGCCGCACGCGCAGGTGTCCTGCCTGCGGGCGGCCGAGGCCACCAGGGACGCCGCGCTGGGTGCGGACCTGCTCGTGGTCGGGGGCCCGACCCATGCCCACGGGATGACCTCCGCGGTCACCCGGAAAATGGGCCTGAAGGCCGAGGAGAAGGTACCGGCCATGGTGCCCGGCCACCAGCCCGAGCGGCGCGCCGCGGGGCCGGGTGTCCGGGAGTGGTTCCACGGTCTCCCCCGCGCCCCGATGGGCAGCCTCGGGGCGGCGTTCGACACCCGGGGCGAGGTCCGGATGGCGGGTGGCGCGGCGAACGGGATCGCGAGGCGGCTGCGTCACCGCGGATACGAGCTGGTGTCCCCGCCGGCCGGGTTCATCGTGGAGGACGTGGAAGGGCCGCTGCGGCCCGGAGAGCTGGAGCGGGCCCGCTCGTGGGGCGCGGGCCTGCTCCGCTAGCCCCTTGTGCTGGCTCCTGTGCGCTGGCTCCCGCGATAGGACTCGAACCTATAACCTGCCGGTTAACAGCCGGACGCTCTGCCGATTGAGCTACGCGGGATCAACCGCGGCAACGCCGGCCGGACCATGAGCCCCGGCCTGCTTTTTGCCGCGCGCATAAGGGTAGCGCACCTGAGACGGTACCCGTCGCGGGCCGCGGGCGGCGGCGCTGCGGCACGGCCCCCCGGGGGCCCATTTGCCGGCGCGTAACCTGGAGTACGGCTGGACAACAGGGGAAGGTCAACCCTGGCGCAGTTGACACCGTTGAGAAGAGGTTGCCAGATGCGGTACCGGTTCACGTTCTTCGCCGGCCTTGCCGTCGGTTTCATCGTCGGCGCGCGGGCGGGCCGGGAACGTTATGAGCAGATGAAGAAGCTGGCCCGCAAGGCCGCGGACAGCCCCGCGATGCAGCAGGCGGCGGGGGCCGCGCAGGCCCAGGCGGGGAACCTGGCCAGATCGGCCAAGGACAAGGCGATGCAGCGGGTGCCGCGGCTGACCGAGAAGGCCAAGAGCACGATGAGCGGCCCGATCAGCGAGCACATCCCGGGTCTCCGGACGCGGGACGCCAACGGCCACTCGCAGGGCGGCTCCTACACCGCCGCGCCCGGAACGCCGGGAACGGGTAGTTAGCCACCCGCTGACTCCCGCGGAACATCAGGCACAGCTGCGTATCAGGGCCGCAGGCCCGGCACATGCCGGGCCTGCGGCCCTGATGGGTCCTGGCCGCGCCGCGATCCCTGGCCAGGGCTATCCGCCGGGCCTTCGACCAGGGCATCCACTAGGCCCCTGACCAGGGAAGACATGGCCTCCGTACTGCCCTGCTGTGGATTGTTTTGATCACTATTGGCAACGGTATAACCAGCGCATGAGTCCACTATCCGGGGTACTCGGCGAGGCCTGGGGCTATTACAGGCGCTTTGCCGGCCACTTTCTGCTCATCGCTTTCGCGATCTACGTAGGCGCTGCCATCATTGCGGCGCTGCTCGGTCTCGCAGGCAGCTTCGGCCTGTTCCTGGGCTGGATCGTCAGCCTGATCGCCGCTTTCCTGGTCCAGGCAGCCCTGGTCAAAGCCGTCCAGGACGTCCGGGACGGCCGGGTGGACCTGAACCTGGGTGAGACGATCTCCGCCGTCCTGCCGTACCTGGTCACGGTGATTGCCGCGTCCATCCTGGCCGGCATCGGGATCGCGATCGGCTTCGTGCTGCTCATCATCCCGGGGCTGATCCTGCTGACGTTCTGGTCGCTGATCGTCCCCAGCATCGTGATCGGCGGGGAAGGCGTGTTCAGCTCGTTCAGCAAGAGCTGGCGGACCGTCCGCGGGTACGCGTGGCACGTGTTCGGGACCTATGTGCTGGTGTTCCTGATCCTGATCGTGTTCGATATCGTGCTGGGCCTGATCCTGCTGCCACTGCATTCGCTGGCCGCCAGGAACGCCATCAGCAGCGTCGTGTCCGGCACCCTGGTCGCGCCGTTCCTGGCCCTCGTCGTGACGCTGGTCTACTACCGGCTCACCGCCGCGCACGAGGGGCGGGGCGGCCCCGGTGAGGCCCCGTGGCCGCCGGCCGGGCCCGATGCCACGTACGGGGGGCCGGGCGGCCAGCCCGCCGGGCCGGGCACCACCTACCCCGGGCCGGGTGCGCAGCCGGCCAGCCCGGAGGGGACGTATCCACCACCGGACGTGCCGCCCGCGGGACCAGGGCCGGCCTCGGCCGGGCCAGGCGCCCCGCCCGCGTAACCCGGCCGTCCTCTGTTACGCCAGCGGCCCCGGCCCGCACCCCGGAACGGGGCGGGCCGGGGCCGGCGGGCGTGGCCCGGGCCGCCGGGCGGCGACCCGGACGGTGGTCAGCCCAGGTACTCGCGCAGCATCTGCGCCCGGCTGGGGTGCCGGAGCTTGGCCAGCGTCTTGGACTCGATCTGCCGGATGCGCTCACGGGTGACGCCGAATTCGCGGCCCACCTCCTCCAGCGTCCGGGGATGCCCGTCCATCAGGCCGAACCGGAGCTGGATGATCTTCTGCTCCCGGGGTGACAGCGTGTCCAGGATCTGCTCCAGCTGATCCTGGAGCATGATGAAGGCCGCGGCCTCGATCGGCACCACGGCGTCCGCGTCCTCGATGAAGTCGCCGAGATCGGAATCTTCCTCGCCGATCGGGGACTGCAGCGATACGGGCTCCTGGGCGATCCGCTGGATCTCGGCCACCCGGTCCGGGGTCAGGCCCATCTCCGCGGCGATCTCGTCCGGCGTGGCCTCACGGCCCAGGTCCTGGTGCATCTGCCGCTGCACCCGGGCCATCTTGTTGATGGTCTCCACCATGTGCACCGGGATCCTGATGGTCCGGGCCTGGTCCGCGATGGCGCGGGTGATGGCCTGCCGGATCCACCAGGTGGCGTACGTGGAGAACTTGTAGCCCTTGGTGTAGTCGAACTTCTCGACCGCGCGGATCAGGCCGAGGTTGCCCTCCTGGATCAGGTCCAGGAAGACCAGGCCGCGGCCGATGTACCGCTTGGCGATGGACACGACCAGGCGGAGGTTGGCCTCGATGAGGCGCTGCTTGGCGCGGAGCCCGTCCGCGGCCAGCTCGCCGAGTTCCGCGTAGTGGGCATCCAGCACGGGGAACCCGCCCTGCAGCTTCTCCTCGGCGAACAGCCCGGCCTCGATGGATTTCGCCAGCTCCACCTCGTCGTGGGCGGTGAGCAGCGGCACGCGGCCGATCTCACGCAGGTAGATGCGGACGAGGTCGCCGGTGCCCGCCCGGTGGCTGGTGTCGGCGGGGACGTCCCGGGGGGCGTCCGCCACTTCCTCGCCGGGGGGATCGACAATCTCGATGCCCTCGTCGGTGAGCAGGCGCACGACATTGTCGAAGGCGTCGGCCGGGAGATCTGCGGCGTCGAGCGTGGACGTGATGTCAGCTGCCGTAACGGTGCCGCGCTCCCTGGCCCGTGCGACCAGCTCCGCCACCTGTTCCGCTGACAGACCGCCACTGGGAAGTAACGTAAGGGTCACGCAGACCAGTGTGCGCCACGAACCCCGGGTAACGGTGGGGTTAATTTTGTCACTTTCTGGTAAGTAACGCGGATGGCGTTCAGGCCGATGCGTGGCACGACCCGTGCGGCTCACCAGCCACAATCGTCTAATCGTGTGCCAGCCGCCCACCACGGAAGGGCCCGCGGCCACCGCTACGGCCGCTGGCCGGGCGGCCTGATGGCAGTGGCCTACCGAGGCTTACAGGGCACCGGAGGCGCGTTCCAGGAGGGCCTTCCGGCGCTGCTCCAGCGCCACCAGATCGCCGAACGTCCGGTTGTAGTCGCTCTGGCTGTCGGTGGGGTTAAGACGCTGCAGGCGCGATTTCAGCGTGGTGATCTGGCGGCTCACGGCCAGCTCCGCCACCCGGGCCAGCACTTCCTCCGCGTAGCGTGCGTCCGGCTCCCCGTCGGCCCGCGGTGTCTCCACGGGTTCCACGGCCAGCCTGGTGACGAACTCCCGGGCCCGGTCGTTGGGAGCGGCGCCGATCAGCCGGGCGGTCCACTCCCGGGCCGGGCCCGCGGCCGCCACTCCCCCGCAGCCCGCGATCAGCTCCCGGACCGACCCGTGCACCGGGACGCTGAAGTCCTCCTTCTGCAGCATGTCGAAGACCGGGCCGCAGAGAGCCGGCCGCTGGATGGCCAGCTTGAGCGCCTGGCGTTCCAGGTTGACCACGGGGTCGCCGGCGTCGTACGGGGACCCGTCCTGGGCGCCGCGGCCGGAACCCGCCCGCGAGGCCTGGCCGCCCGGCCCGGGATTCCGGCCCGGGCCGCGGGTCTGGCCCGGGCCGGAATCCCGGCCGGGGCTCTCACCCCGGGCCGGGCCACCCGGACCACCGCGGTCCGGGCCGCCGCCCCGGCGGGTGTCCACGCTCACGCCGTGCTCACGGACCCGGGCCAGCACGAACTCCTCGTTCAGCATCCCGAGCCAGCGGTCCAGGCTGACCGCGTAGCGGTCCCGCAGGCCCCGGTCCTTGATGCGGCCGACGATCCGGGCTGCTGCGTCCAGGGCGGCCAGCCGGCCCTCGTTGGTGTCCAGGTTGTGCTTGGCCAGCTCGCTGCGGATCGCGAACTCGAACACCGGCAGCCGCTGGGCGACCAGGTCCCGCACGGCGCCATCACCCTGCTTGAGCCGCAGGTCACACGGGTCCAGGCCGTCCGGCTGGACCGCGACGAAGGTCTGGGTGACGAAGTGCTCCTCGAGATCGAACGCGCGCAGCGCGGCACGCTGCCCGGCGGCGTCACCGTCGAACGTGAAGATGACCTCGCCGCGGAACTGGTCGGCGTCCATCAGCAGCCGGCGGAGGATCTTGATGTGCCCGTCGCCGAACGACGTGCCGCTCGTGGCCACCGCGGTCCGGACCCCGGCCAGGTGGCAGGCCATCACGTCGGTGTACCCCTCGACGATGACGGCCTGGCGGCGCTGGGCGATCTCGCGTTTGGCCAGGTCCGCCCCGTACAGGACGGTGCTCTTGCGGAACAGGGGCGTCTCCGGCGTGTTCAGGTACTTGGGGCCTTCCTCGTCCGGGTTGAGCTTGCGGGCGCCGAACGCGATCACGTCGCCGGTGAGGTCGCGGATCGGCCACATCAGGCGGCCGCGGAACCGGTCCATGGCCCCGCGGCGGCCCTCCCTGGCCAGCCCGCCGGTCAGCAGTTCCTGCTCGGTGAACCCGCGGCCGCGCAGGTGGCGGGTGAGCCCTTCCCACTCGGCGGGCGCGTACCCGACCCCGAAGTGCTCGGCGTCGGCCAGCGCGAACCCCCGCTCGGCCAGGAACGCCCGGCCGGGGGCAGCGTCCGGCGTGCTCAGCCGCTCCGCGTAGAACTCCGCCGCCGCCTTGTGTGCCTCCAGGAGCCTGCGGCGCTGGCTGTGCTCCCGGCCTGGTACCTGGCCGCCCTGCTCGTAGCGGAGGTCGATGCCGGCCCGGGCGGCCAGCCGCTCCACCGACTCCACGAACGAGAGGTTGTCGATCTTCTCCACGAACTTGATGACGTCGCCGCCCTCGGCGCAGGAGAAGCAGTACCAGAGGCCGCGGGCGGGGGTGACGTTGAACGAGGGTGTCTTCTCGTCGTGGAAGGGGCACAGCCCCTTCAGCGAGCCGCCGCCCGCGTTGCGCAGCTGGAGGTACTCCCCGACCACCTCGTCGATGGCCGACTTCTCGCGGACGAGTGCGATGTCCTCATCGCGGATCCGGCCCGCCACTGGCACCCTCCGCCGCTCGCCACTGCTCCCCGTCGCGGCGAGTCTAGCCCTGGCGGCCGACAGCCGCTTCCCGCCGCGCGCGACCGGAAAGCCGATCCCCATGATCACGGTCAAAAAGGGGCGCCATGTGTCACATCCTGACCGGGATCATGAGGCGCGGGGCGGCGGGGGGGCGGAGGGGGCCGGCGGGCGGAGGGGTGGGCGCCGGAGGGGCCGGCGCCGGAGGGGCGGGCACCGCGGCTTGGCAGGTCGGGATCGGGATGCGGTACCGTCGCGACGTGCCCAGCCTGCTGGTCCTGTGGGATGTGGACCACACCCTGATCAACGCGGGCCGCGCGGGGTGGCGGGCTTACCAGCTGGCTTTCGGCCAGCTGTTCGGCCGCGACGTGCCGCTCGCGCCGTCGATGGCCGGCCGGACCGACCGGGCTATCGCACTGGAGACCCTGGCCCTGGCGGGGCTGCCGGACCCCCGCGCCCAGGTGGACGCCTTCCAGCGGGTCCTGGCCCAGGTGGCCCCGTCCGTCGCGGACGTAGTCCGGGATCAGGGCCGGGTGCTGCCCGGCGCAGCCGAGGCGGTCAGGGCGCTGGCCGTCCCGGCCGGCCCCCGGGACGGGGACGGCACCCGGGTCGTCCAGTCGGTGCTGACCGGCAACATGCGGGTGCTGGCCCAGGTGAAGCTGGGTGCGCTCGGCCTGGACCGCGACCTCGACCTGCGGATCGGCGCCTACGGCGACGCCCACGAGATCCGGGCGGACCTGGTGCCGGTGGCCCGGGCCAACGCCACGGCGGCGTACGGGGCGGACTTCAGCGGCCCCGCGACGGTGCTGGTCGGCGACACGCCCTTGGATGTGGAGGCCGCGCGGGTGGCCGGGGCCCGGGCGGTGGCCGTCGCCACCGGGGAGTTCTCGGTCGCCGCGCTGGCCCAGGCGGGCCCGGACGCGGTGCTGCCGGATCTCAGCGATACCGCGCGGGTCCTGGCCGCCATCCTGGGAGCCTGACCGAACCGGAGCGGCCCGGAGAGCCGCCCGGCGGCGCAACCCGCCTCGCGGGCCGCCATGGCACAAACCGGCCGCGCAAACCGGCGCCTAGCAAACCGGCGTCGCGGGCCAGGCCAGGCCTTTCGGCTCGCCAACGGATGACCTTGGACTCCGGCCGCCGTCCCGCCACCGGCGTAGCGTCACGCACAGTAAGGCCCTAACGTAACCGCAGTAGCTACCACGCGTGAGGCGCACCATGTTCAAGCGGATCCTGCTCGCGCTGGACGACTCGGAATCCGGGCAGGTCGCGGTCAGCTTCACGATCGCGCTCGCCGCGAGCTGCCAGGCCGAGGTGCGCATCATGCACGTCAGCCAGGGTGAGCTGGACGGCCGGGGCCTGACCTGCATGACGCCGTACGACGCCCGCTACCTGGTCGACGACGCCACGCTCCGGTTCCGGTGCGCCTGGGTCACCGCGACGGGGGTGGTCCGGCTCGGCCCGACCACGACAACCAGGAGCATGTCGGAGTCCATCGCGGATGAGGCCGAGCGCTGGGGCGCTGACGCCATCGTGCTCGGTTCCCGCCGTCGCCGTGGCGTGCGCCGTGTCACCAGCCGCGGCGTGCGCGAGCAGGTCACCCGGCTCAGCTGCCTGCCGGTGCTCACCGCGCCCGCCCCGCTCACGATCGAGCGGGTGGATACGGCCGCGCTCGGCCACACGGTCCCGGGACGGGTAGCCCGCTGATCTTGGTGCTGAAGCAGGGCGCGGGCCGGGCGGGATGTTCCCCCCGAACTGGAGCATGTCCCCCGGCTTCCTCGGGGTAATCCGGCCTGGGCACCACGGTCGAGGCGGTCATCGTGCTGCGTCCTGGCTGAGGCTCCATCATGCTGTGTATCGCGATCCGGCTAACGCACGGCACGGCAAGGAGCCCACGCGATGATCATTGATTGTGCGCACTACCAGGACGGCCGCAGGCAGGAGGAGGGGCAGGTCCCGCTGGAGGAGGCCGCCGCCCGGTGCTCCCAGGGCGGGTTCGTCTGGCTCGGGCTGTTCGAGCCGGAAGAGGCTGAACTGGCCCAGGTCCAGGAGGCCTTCGGGCTGCACGAGCTGGCGGTTGAGGACGCGCAGAACTTTCACATGCGCCCGAAGATCGAGCAGTACGACAGCAACGTGCGCCTGGTCATCCTGCGGACCGCACGCTACGACGACGACGCGGAGGAGGTGGAGTTCGGCGAGATCAGCGTCTTCCTGGCGCCGACCTTCGTGATCACGGTACGGCTGGGCGTGGCCAGCGAACTGCGGGAGGCCCGGCAGCGGCTGGAGCAGCGGCCCGAACTGCTGAACGCGGGCAGTACCTCGGCGCTGTGGGCCATTCTGGATCAGGTCGTGGACGGGTACGCGCCGGTCGTGGCCGGACTCGAAGACGACATCGACCAGATCGAGGCCACCGTGTTCTCCGGAAGCGTGGCACCGACCGAGCGGATCTACTCGCTGCGCCGCGAGGCCACCCAGTTCTACCGGGCGGCTCATCCGCTGCTCGGCGTGGTGGCCGCGGTCGAGCGGGGCGCCGCACCGGGTCTGCAGCCCTACCTGCGTGACGTCCATGACCACTTGCTCCTGGTCAACGAGGAGGTCGCGGCCCAGCGTGACCTGCTCGGCACGGTGCTGGAAGCCAACATGGCGGTGATCACGGTCGAGCAGACCAAGGTCAGCGTCCGCCAGAACTCCACCATCGAGCAGCTCACCATCCTGGCCACGGTGTTCCTGCCGCTCACGTTCGTCACCGGGTTCTTCGGCCAGAACTTCGGCTGGCTGGTCAGGCACATCACCGGCCCGGCCGAATTCGCCGCCTACGGGATCGGCGGGCTTATCGTGCCGCTGGTGCTGCTGTTCTTGTGGCTGCGGCTCCGCCGGCCGGACCCGGACACCGGCATCCCGGCCGAGGCCGGCCCGCGGCCGCGGGCCTGACCTGATTCCGGGAGCCGGTGAGCCGGCGCAGGTCCCGGCCACCGGCCACGGCCGGCCGTCCGGCACACTGGGGACATGGCCGGGGAGCCATTGGCACCGGGAGTGTCGGAGTCGGTCCGGGCGGCGCCCGCGGCTCCGCTGCGCGGGCTGGTCTCCTGGTATTCGGGCTACCGTCAGGCGGGTGTGCCCCCGGCCCGCCACCGCGGCCTGCCCTCGCCGTACCTGACCCTGATCATCACGCTGGATGATCCGCTGACCGTGGCCCGGCACCCCGATCCCGCCGACCCGCCGGGTGAGTACCTGACCCTGGCGGGCGGCCTGCACACCACCCCCGCCGTGGTCACCCATCCGGGCCGCCAGTCCGGCATCCAGCTGGCCGTGAGCCCGCTGGGGGCCCGGGCCCTGCTCGGCTGCCCCGCCGGCGCGCTGGCCGGGGTGGACGTGGACGGGTCGGAGGTGCTCGGGGAGGTGGCCCGGGAACTGCACGAGCGGCTCGGCGAGGCGGGCAGCTGGCCGGCCGGTTCGCGCTGCTGGACCAGATCCTGCTGGATCACGCCGACCTGGACCAGCGGGTGACCCCGGACATCGCCGAGACCTGGCGGCTGCTGACCCGCAGCGGGGGCACGGTCCGGGCCGGGGAATTGGCCCGCCGGGTCGGCTGGAGCCCCCGCTACCTGCAGCGGCGGCTCCAGACCGAGACCGGCCTGACCCCCAAGGCCGCCGCACGGGTGACCCGGTTCGACCGGGCCCGGCGCACCCTTCAGCGTCAGGCCGCCACCCCGCCCGGCCTCAGCCCGACCGGGGACAGCACCGCCGGCCTCAGCCCGGCCGACCTCAGCCCGGCCGGCCTCAGCCTGGCTAGCCTGGCCGCCGAATGCGGCTACTACGACCAGGCCCACCTGGCCCGCGAGTTCCGCGAGCTGGCCGGCTGCCCGCCATCCACGTGGCTGGCCGAGGAGTTCCGAAACGTCCAATCCGGCCCGGCCACCCCGGAGGGAGACTGCTGATCATGAGCGATAACACCCCGCCACCCCAGGTGTGGCCCACGTTGCGGGCGCGCGACGCCCGCGCCCTGATCCGCTTCCTCGTCAACGCGTTCGGGTTCGAGGAGACCGTCGTGTACGGCGAAGGCGACCGCGTCAACCACGCCCAGCTGTCCTGGCCGCCCGGCGGCGGCGTGATGCTGGGCTCGGTCCGCGAGGACCACGACGGGGACAGCTGGCCCGTACCGCCCGGGACGTTCGGCGCCTACGTGGTCACCGACGACCCGGATGGCCTGTTCGCCCGGGCCACTGCC
Source organism: uncultured Actinomycetes bacterium (assembly GCA_963720645.1). Lineage (GTDB taxonomy): Bacteria > Actinomycetota > Actinomycetes > Streptosporangiales > Streptosporangiaceae > RYN-230. The sequence goes on from CAVRFX010000013.1 coordinate 407,392, forward strand.
GCCGGCGCGGACATCATCCAGGGGCTGCATGAGACCGACTACGGCTCCCGCGACTTCGCGGTGCGCGACCCGGAGGGCAACCGCTGGTCCTTCGGCACCTACCGGGGCGAGCCCCGCAAGCCGGCCTGACCCGGTCCCGCGCCCGAGCCACCGGTGGTCTAGCCGCCCGAACGGACTGTGCCCCGGGCCGCGAACGAGTGGCGGTTTCCCGCCCACGCGGCGCGCGGCAGGGCGCGGGCCAGCCGCTCCAGGTCCGCGGGGCTGAGCACGGCGGCGGCCGCCGCGGCGTTCTCGGCGATCCGCTCCGGGCGGCGGCTGCCCGGGATGGGGACCACGTCGGGCCCCTGGGCGAGCAGCCAGGCCAGGGCGAGCTGGCCCGGGGTCAGCCCGAGCCCGGCGGCCAGCTCGCGCAGCGCCGCGACCTGGCCGAGATTGCGTTCCAGCGCCGGGCCGTGGAACCGCGGGTCCTGGCGGCGGAAGTCGCTGCCGTCGATGTCCGCCCCGGCCAGGGCGGCGGTGAGCAGGCCGCGGCCGAGCGGGCTGTAGGGCACCAGGCCGATGCCCAGCCGCCGGGCGGCGGGCACCACATCGTCCTCGGGGTCGCGCCACAGCAGTGACCACTCGAACTGCACCGCGCTGAGCGGATGCACGGCCGCGGCCTGCTCCAGCTGCGCCGGGGTCGCCTCGGACAGCCCGAGGTAGCGGACCTTGCCCTCGGCCACCAGCGCGGCCATCGCGCCCACGGTGTCCGCCACCGGCACGTCCGGGTCGATCCGGTGCAGGTAGTACAGGTCGATCACGTCGCGTCCCAGCCGGCGCAGCGACGCCTCACAGAAGCCGCGGACGTGCTCGGGCCGGCCGTCCACCCTTACCCCGCCGCAGTCGCGGACGATGCCGAACTTGGTGGCGATCAGGGCCGGGCCTGGCCGCCCTGCAGGGCCCGGGCGATGAGCCGCTCGTTGTGGCCCTGGCCGTAGCTCATCGCGGTGTCCAGCATGGTCACGCCCAGGTCGAGAGCCCGGTGGATGGCCCGCACGGAGTCCGCGTCGTCGGCCGGCCCGTACCCCTGGGACAGTCCCATGCATCCCAGGCCGATCGCGGACGTGACCAGGCCGCCGAGGTTCCGTTGCTGCATCACTGCTGGCTGCATACCGGCCAGCGTGCCGGAGCATGACTCATAAGTCCAAGACAGCTTTGCGCTCAGAGATATAAGCAGTCATTATTAATTGATGGAGCTGCGCCAGCTGGCTTACTTCGAGGCGGTCGTCCGGCACGGCGGGTTCAGCCGGGCCGCGCAGCAGCTGCACATTGCCCAGCCCGCGGTGTCCGCGCAGGTCAGGCGGCTGGAACGGGAACTCGGCACGACCCTGCTCGAGCGGACCACGCGCCGGGTCACGCTCACGCCCGCGGGCGAGCTGGTGCTGGCCCGGGCGCGCAGGACGCTCGCCCAGGTCGAGGGAGTCCGGGCCGACCTGGCCGAGCTGGCCACGGTGACCCGGGGGCGGCTGCGGATCGGCGCGACGCAGCTGCTGGCGTCGATCGACCTGCCCCGGGCCCTGGCCGGGTTCCACCGCCGCTACCCCGGGGTGACCATCGCCCTGCGCTCGGGCCTCATCGCCGATCTCCTGGCCGACCTGGACGCGGGCCGCATCGACGTGGCGCTCTGCCCCGTCCACAGCGATCTGCCGGCCGCCTACCTCGGCCAGCCCCTGGCCGCCGAGAGCGTCGTGCTGGCCACCCCGCCGGGACGGTACTCGTTCGCCGGGGGCATGGCGCGGCTGGCCGACGTCCGGGACGAGCCGTTCGTGTGCCTGCCCGCGGGCAGCGGGCTGCGCGGCATCCTGGCCGAGGCGGCCGCCGCCGCGGGGTTCGAGCCCCGCATCCCGTTCGAGACGCACAGCCCGGCCAGCATCTGCGAGCTGGTCGCGGCCGGGCTGGGGGTCGCGCTGCTGGCCGGGTCGTCCGCGCGGGCCGGGGGGCAGGCCATCGATGCCTGGCCGCTCCGGCCCGCCCCGGGACACCCGCCCATCGGCCTGGTCCGGCTGCGCGGCCGCCCCCCGGACCCGGCGGCCCGCGCGTGGTCCGAGCACCTGGTGCGGGCCTGCGGGCATGTGCTGCGAGACGGTCTGGCGCCGCCTCCGGGCGGCATAGAATGACACCCGACCCGGTCGTGCTGAACTGGTCGAGCGCAGCCAGCCGAGCGAGAACTAGTCGAGCCGTATCTGGGTGGACCCTGGGGTGGTGCCGTGATGTCGCATGATCACCAGGAAGTTGATCTCCGCCTGCTGGCCGGCGTGACCGACCGCGGCCTTCGGCACAAGCAGAACGAAGACGCGATGGAGCTCGCGGTCGTGCCCACGGCGGACGGCCCGGTGCTGGTCGCGGTGGTCTGCGACGGGGTGTCCACGTCCGCCCGTCCGCAGGACGCGTCGCTGGCCGCGGCCCAGGCGGCGGCGCGGGTGCTCCGCGCGGCCGCCGAGGCGGGCACGGACCTCGGCGAGGCCTCGGCCGAGGCGGTCCAGGCCGCCGTGCAGGCGGTGTCCGGGCTGGCCGACTCGCCCGGTGAGGTGGGGTCGGCCACGTTCATCTCCGCCGTGGCCACCAGGGATGCCGTCACCCTGTGCTGGGTGGGCGACAGCCGCGCCTACTGGCTGGCCGCCGAGTCCGCAGCCGCCCAGCAGCTGACCCGGGACGATTCCCTGGCCCAGGAGATGGTGTCGCTCGGGCTGCTGCCGGAGGAAGAGGCGCTCGAATCCCCGCAGGCGCATGTGGTCACGCGCTGGGTGGGCGCGGACCCCGCCGAGGCGAGGCCCCACGTCACCCGTTTCGAGCCACCCGGGACGGGCGTCGTGCTGCTCTGCTCCGACGGGCTGTGGAACTACCAGCCGGAGGCGGCGGGCCTGGCCGGGCTGGCCATGCCCGCCGCGCAGACCGAGCCGCTCGGCTCGGCCAGGGCGCTGGTCCAGTTCGCCATCGACGCCGGCGGCCGGGACAACATCACCGTGGCCCTGATCCCCTTCCCGCCCGGCACGTCCGGCTCCCCGGACGGGCCGCCGCCCGGCTCCCCGGACGGGTCCCTGCCCGGCTCCCCGGACGGGTCCCTGGACGGTCCCCCCGCGGAGCCTGGGGCCTAGCCCCAGCCTGGGGCCTAGCCCAGCAGCAGGACGTAGCTCAGCCCAGCAGCGCGGCGAGCGGCACCTCGGGGTCGGCCAGCCGGGCGGCATCCACCTGGGCGCCCGCGTACCCGGCCCGGATCAGCGCCTGGATGTCGTCGGTCACGTCCCATACGTTGACGTTCATGCCGGCCACGACCGCGCCGCCGGACAGCCAGAACGCGATGAACTCCAGCGTGGCCGGGTCACCCCGGTACACCACCTCGTCGTAGTGCCCGGGCTCGGGCAGCCCGGACGTCTCCATGCCCAGGTCGTACTGGTCGCTGAAGAAGTACGGCACCCGGTCGTAGGACACGGGCTGGCCGAGCATGGAGCGGGCCGCGGCCGGGCCGCCGTGCAGCGCGTTGGCCCAGTGCTCCACCCGGACCCGGCGGCCGAGCAGCGGGTGGGGCACGCTGGCCACGTCACCGGCCGCGAAGATGTCGGGGTCGCTGGTCCGCAGCGCCGCGTCCACGAGCACCCCGCCGCCGAGCTCCGGCGCCACGAGCTCCAGGCCGGCCGCCTCGGCCAGGGCCACGTTGGGGGCCGCGCCGATGGCGATCACCACGACGTCGGCGGGCAGTTCAGCCCCGTCCGACGTCAGCACCGCGGTCACCCGGCCCTCCTGGCCGCGCAGCTCGCGGGCGCTGTCGCCGAGGCGGAACTCCACCCCGTGCGCGCGGTGCAGATCCGCGAACCGCTCCCCCAGCTCGGGGCCGATCTGCCGGCGCAGCGGGGTGGGCTCGGGCTCCAGCACCGTCACCGTGCAGCCCTTCTCCCGGGCCGCCGCGGCGACCTCGAGCCCGATCCAGCCCCCGCCGACGATCACCACCCGGGTCTCCTCGCCGGGGATCGGGGCCAGCGCGGTGGCCAGCGCCTCCGAATCGGCCGTGGTGCGCAGGTAGTGCACGCCGTCCAGGTCGCCGCCGGGTACCTGGAGCACCCGCGGATGCGAGCCGGTGGTGAGCAGCAGCCGGTCGTAGCCGACCGCCTCGCCGGTGTCCAGGCCGACCCGGTGGGCGCCGCGGTCGATCGCGATCGCGGTCACGCCGAGCCGCAGCTCCACCTGATTCCCCCGGTACCAGTGCTCCTCGTGCACGAAGACCGAGGACTTGTCCGCCTTGCCGAGCAGGTAGCCCTTGGACAGCGGCGGCCGCTCGTAGGGCCGCTCCGGCTCCGAGCCGAGCAGCGCGATGGTCCCGCCGAACCCCTCCTCCCGCAGCGTCTCGGCAGCCTTGGCGCCAGCCAGGCTGGCACCGATGATCACATAGGCCTGACCTTCAGGCATGACTGCTCCCTTGCAGTAGTTCCTCAAGACCGTGAGGGGTCAGCGGCACAGCCGGGCGTGCCACGCCACCGCGGACGTGTCGGTCAGCGTAGCCACCTGGTCCACCACCACCCGCAGCCGCCCGGCGTCGGTGCCCGCCGCCTGGTACGCGGGACGCAGCGCGGGGTCCAGGGTGTCGGGGGCACCCATCCGCACCGCGGACGCCAGCTCCATGATCAGTTCCCGCTCGCGGGCCTGGGTGGCCGCGGCCCCCTCCCGGCTCATCACGTAGTAGGCGGTGACGCCCTTGAGCAGCGCGCATTCCAGCCGCTGCCGCCGCGGGACGTCCAGGTCGGCCGCGTACCGGGTGAGCGGCTGGCGGCCGGAGGCCGCCAGCGTGGCCTGGTGGGCCGCGCCGCACAGCCGCCCGATCAGCTCGCTGGTCAGGTTCTTCAGCGCGGCCAGGGACGCCGGGCCGCCGTCGAACCTGGCCGGCCAGCAGGGCAGCGCGAGCAGGTCGCCGAAGACCCCGGCCAGTTCCTCCGGGGTCGCCGAGCCCGGCGCGCAGTACTGGTCGGCGGTGAGCTCGCTGATCGCTTTCCGATCCGCCGAGTCGGCCAGCGCGCGGACCGTGATCAGCCCGGCGTGCAGGCCGTCCTCCAGGTCGTGCACCGAGTAGGCCACATCGTCGGCCCAGTCCATGACCTGCGCTTCGAGGCAGCGGCGGCCGGGCGGCGCGCCCTGGCGGATCCACGCGAACACCTCCGCGTCGTCGGCGTACGCGCCGTACTTGGGCAGCCCCGGCCCGGCCAGCCAGGGGTATTTGAGCGTGGCGTCCAGCGTGGCCCGGGTCAGGTTCAGCCCGGCCCCGGCCACCTTGGCCTCGAGCCGGGTCAGCAGCCGGAGGCTCTGCGCGTTGCCCTCGAACCCGCCGCACGGCGCGGCCACGTCGGCCAGGGCTGACTCGCCGTTGTGCCCGAACGGCGGGTGGCCGAGGTCGTGCGCCAGGCACGCGGCGTCGACGAGGTCGGGGTCGCACCCCAGGGCGCCGCCGAGCTCCCGCCCGATCTGCGCGCATTCCAACGAGTGGGTGAGCCTGGTCCGCGGGAAGTCCCCGGCGTCCACCTCCACCACCTGGGTCTTGGCCGCCAGCCTGCGCAGCGCGGAGGTGTGCAGCACCCGGGCCCGGTCCCGCTCGAAAGGCCCGCGGCCGAACCGGTCCGGGTCGAACCCGGGCACCGCGGCCCGCTTGGGCGGCTCAGCCACCCAGCGGGCCGTGGCGTCGTGGTCGTAACCGGGTCCTGCCGTCGTCACCTGCTGTCGCTGCCCCCGCTGGTCTCGAGGACCACCGCGCGGCCCGCCTCCAGCCGGGCGACGGGCACCCGGAACGGCGAGCAGGACACGTAGTCCAGCCCGACCTCGTGGAAGAAGTGCACCGAGTCGGGGTCCCCGCCGTGCTCACCGCAGACGCCCAGGTGCAGCTCCGGACGTGCGGCGCGGCCTTCCTCGGTGGCGATCCGCACCAGCCTGCCGACCCCGTCCCGGTCGATGGTCTCGAACGGGGAGACACCGAAGATGCCCAGCTCGATGTACCGGCTGAAGAACGCGCCTTCCACGTCGTCCCGGGAGAACCCCCAGGTCATCTGGGTCAGGTCGTTGGTGCCGAACGAGAAGAACTCGGCCGACTTGGCGATCTCGCCGGCGATCACCGCCGCCCGCGGCACCTCGATCATCGTGCCGATCTCGGTATGCACGTGGACGCCGGTCTCCTGCTCGACCTCGGCCAGCACCCTGGCCGTGGCGTCCCGGGCGATCTCCATCTCCTGCACCGCCGCGGTCAGCGGGATCATGACCTCGGGCTTGGGGTCCTTGCCCGCCTTCTTCAGCTCGGCCGCAGCGTGCGCGATCGCGCGGACCTGCATGTCCAGCAGGCCGGGGATGACCAGCGTCAGCCGGACGCCGCGCAGGCCGAGCATCGGGTTCTGCTCGTGCAGCCGGCGGACCGCCTCCAGCAGCTTGCGGTCCTTGGCGCTCGCGTTGTCGCCGGCCAGCGCGATCTTGACCGTCAGGTCGGTAAGGTCGGGCAGGAACTCGTGCAGCGGCGGGTCGATCAGCCGGATGGTCACCGGCAGGCCGTCCATGGCGTCGAGGATCTCGATGAAGTCGCCGCGCTGCAGCGGCTCCAGCGCGTCGAGCGCGGCCTGCCGGCCCGCCTCGTCCTCGGCCAGGATGAGGTCCTCGACCAGCTGGCGGCGCTCGCCGAGGAACATGTGCTCGGTCCGGACCAGGCCGACCCCGCTCGCGCCGAACCGCCGGGCCCGGGCGCAGTCGTCGCCGGTGTCCGCGTTGGCGTGCACGCCGAGGCGGCGCCGCTCGTCGGCGTGCTTCATGATCCGGTCCACGGCCTTGACCAGGTCGTCCGCGTCGGCGGCCAGGCCGCTCTCGAAGTACTGCACGACCGGGGACGAAGCGACCGGCACCTCACCGAGGTACACGTTGCCGCTGGTGCCGTCGATGGAGAGCACGTCACCCTCGTTGATGACCACGCCGCCGGGCGCAGTGATCTTCCCGGCCTTGGTGTCCACCTCGAGCTCCTCGGCGCCGCACACGCAGGTCTTGCCCATGCCGCGGGCGACCACGGCGGCGTGGCTGGTCTTGCCGCCCCGGCTGGTCAGGATGCCCTTGGCGGCGATCATGCCGTGCAGGTCGTCGGGGTTGGTCTCCCGGCGGACCAGGATGACAGCCTCGCCGGCCGCGGCCCGCTCGACGGCCTTGGCCGAGTCGAACACGGCCTTGCCGACCGCGGCGCCCGGGGAGGCGCTGATCTCCGGTGGTGACCTTCTGCGCCCCGTGGCCCACGTCGAAGCGGGGGAACATCAGCTGGGCCAGCTGGGCGCCGGTGACCCGGGTGACCGCCTCGTCCATGTCGATGAGGCCCTGGTCCACGAGCTGGGTCGCGATGCGGAAGGCCGCGCCCGCAGTCCGCTTGCCGACCCGGGTCTGCAGCATCCACAGCTTGCCGCGCTCGATCGTGAACTCGATGTCGCACAGGTCCCGGTAGTGGTTCTCCAGCGTGGACATGATGTCCATCAGCTGGGCGTAGCACGCGGAGTTGATCTTCTCCAGGTCCTGCAGCGGGACGGTGTTCCGGATGCCGGCCACCACGTCCTCGCCCTGCGCGTTCTGCAGGTAGTCGCCGTAGGTGCCCGGCTGGCCGCTGCCCGGGTCGCGGGTGAACGCGACGCCGGTGCCGGAGTCCATGCCGAGGTTGCCGAACACCATGGCCACGATGCTCACCGCGGTGCCCAGGTCGGCGGGGATGCGCTCCTGGCGGCGGTACAGGATGGCCCGGTCGGCGTTCCAGGAGCTGAACACGGCCCTGACGGCCAGGTCCATCTGCTCCCGCGGCTGCTGCGGGAAGTCGTGGCCGGTGTGCTCCCGGACGATCTCCTTGAAGCGGTCCACGATCTTGTGCAGGTCGCTGGCGTCCAGGTCCAGGTCGTTCTGGGTGCCCTTGGCCTGCTTGGCCTGGTCCATGACGTCATCGAAGGCTTCGCCCTCGATGCCGAGCACGGTCTTGCCGAACATCTGGATGAGACGGCGGTAGGCGTCCCACGCGAAGCGGTCGTTGCCGGCCTGCTTGGCCAGGCCATGGACGGACTCGTCAGACAGGCCGATGTTCAGCACCGTCTCCATCATTCCGGGCATGGAGAACTTGGCCCCGGACCGCACGCTGACCAGCAGCGGGTCGGCGGGGTCGCCCAGCTTGCGGCCCATGGCCTTCTCCAGCTGGGCCAGGTGCTCACTGACCTCGGCGTCCAGGCTGGCGGGCACGGTGCCCTGGGTCAGGTACTCCCGGCACGCCTCGGTGGTAATGATGAATCCGGGCGGAACAGGCAGGCCGAGATTCGTCATCTCAGCCAGGTTTGCCCCTTTGCCGCCCAGCAGGTCTTTAAGGTCTTTGTTGCCCTCGGTGAAGGCATAAACGAGCTTCGGCACTGAAATGCTCTCCTCGGAGTGCCGCCGGTGCGAGCCGCGGCGTGGAGGCCCGGCAGCCTGGATGATGGACGGCCTCTTCGGCCCGGTCGTTCGACTCTACCGAGCACGGAGCGCCGGCGCATCCGATAGAAGTCCCGCCGCAGCTGGCAGAAGGTCCCGCGCGCCGTACTGTCGTACCCGGACGGAAGTGACCGGACGGGACTGAAGGGCCGGAGGCGCCGGATGGGTCATGAAGATGGGTGACACGGTGATCGGGCTGCTGCACCCGGGCGAGATGGGCGCGGCGGTGGCCGGCTGCCTGACCGCGCAGGGTCACGACGTCCGCTGGGCGTCCCAGGGCCGCAGCCCGGCCACCGCGGCCCGCGCCGGGCGGGCCGGGCTGGCGGACGCCGGGACCGTGGCCGCGCTGGCCGGGCAGGCCGGGATCATCCTGTCGGTCTGCCCGCCGCACGCCGCGCTGGACACCGCCCGCGCGGTGGCCGCGGCCGGTTTCACCGGCGTCTACGCGGACGCCAACGCCATCTCCCCCGGCACCGCCCGCCAGGTGCGCGCCGTCGTGGAGGCGGCGGGCGGCCGCTACGTGGACGGCGGGATCGTCGGGCCGCCGCCCGAACCCGCGGCCTCCCGCGACGGGACCGGCGAGGCCGGGCCGGACGGAACCCGGCTGTACCTGGCCGCCGGCCCCGCCGGCGCGGACCAGGGCGGCCCCGCCGCGCAGGTCGCGGCGCTGTTCGAGGGCACCCCCCTGAAACCCGAAATTCTCCGCAACGAAAACCGCACCGCGGCGTCGGCCCTCAAGATGGCGTACGCCGCCTGGACCAAGGGCAGTGCCGCGCTGATCCTCGGGGTGCGCGCGCTGGCCCGGGCCGAGGGGGTGGAGGACAGCCTGCTGGCGGAGTGGGCGCTGTCCCAGCCGGGGCTGGACCGCCGGTCGCTGGGAGCGGCCCGGTCCGCCGCGGCCAAGGGCTGGCGCTGGGCGGGCGAGATGGAGGAGATCAGCGCCAGCATGACCGCGGACGGCCTGCCCGGCGGGTTCCACGAGGCCGCGGCCGAGGTGTTCCGCCGCTGCTCACCCGGGCCGGCCGCGGCCACCCCGGCCGGTGCTCCCGTTGCCGGGCCGGACAGCGTTTCCCTCGCCGGGCCCGGCAGTGCGGCCCTGACCGGGCCGGACGACGCCCTCCTGGGCGCCGTGCTGGCTGCGATGCTGGGCGGGGAGGACTGACGCCGGGCGGTTTTCGTTGCGGAGAATTTCGCCCTCCGGCGCGAGCAACCGGCCGCGCGGGGCGGCGTCTCTGATACGTGGGCATACCAATGGGCGCGCGAGCCAGCTGGCCAGGGCCGGGGACGGGCTGGCCTGATGACGCGGTACGCGCGGCGGCGGCGCAGGCCGTCACCGGCCTGTACGAGGCGCACGCGGTCGGCCTGATCCGGCTGGCGGTCATCATGCTCGGCGACCGGGCCGCGGCCGAGGACGTGGTCCAGGACGCGTTCTGCGGCCTGTACCGGCGCTGGGGCCAGCTGGCTGACCCGGGCAAGGCGCTCAGCTACGTGCGCGCCGCCACCCTGAACGGGTGCCGGTCGGAGCTGCGGCACCGGATCCGGGCCCAGCGGCGCGGCGGCCCGGCGCCCGCCGCCGCCGACACCGACTCGGCGGAGCAGGCCGCACTGCTCGGCGAGGAGCACCGGCAGGTCCTCAGCGCGCTGCGGCGGCTGCCGGACCGGCAGCGGGAGGCCTTAGTGCTCCGGTTCTACCTCGACCAGACCGAGCCGGAGATCGCGGCGGCCATGGGCATCAGCCCCGGCACGGTCAAGTCCACCACGTCCCGCGGGCTGGCCGCACTGGGCCGGCTCATCCAGGAGGCGGACCAATGACCAGCCCGGTGATGAGCACCGAAGAGCGGCTCCGCGCCGCGGCCCGGGCCGCCGCGGACACGGTGGCCCCCGGCAGCGCCCCGCCGCTGCGGCTCCCCGACGACCCCGCGGCCAGCCCGCAGCGCGGTAGCTGGCCGGGCCGGCGCCACTGGGTGCGGGCCCTGACGCCGCTGGCCGCGGCGGCCGCCGTGGCCGCCGCGGTCATCGCGTCGCTGACCCTGACCAGGGGTGTGCCCGCCCCGCGGGGCGGTGGGCAGAGCCCGGCCCGGCCCGTGGCGCTGCACGGCGTCCCGCGCTACTACGTCACCCTCACCAGCACGGCCATGCCGTCGCAGGCAGTGATCGGGGACACGGCCACCGGTGCGGTCGTCACCACGGTGAAGCCGCCCAGGCCCTACCGCACGTTCGATTTCGTGAGCGGGGCGGCCGGCGACCGCACGTTCGTTCTCGCCGCCCAGCGCTGGTGGCCCATCGCGTCCGGCGCCGCCGGGCCTCGCCGGCAGAGAATCGCGACAACACCACTGCCCTCGCGTACTTCCGGCTGCGGTTCGACCCGGCCACCCGGACGGCCCGGCTCACCCGGCTGCCGCGTATGCCCGGGCTGGGGTCCGACGAGGTGGCGGGGATCGGGGTGTCCCCGGACGGCACCAGGCTGGCCCTGGCCCTGCGCTCGCTGACCGTGGGGCGCACCAGGCCGGGCCGCAACGGCCCGGGCAGCCCCGCGGAGCCGGGCGGGCACGGGCCGGGGATCCAGGTGTACACGCTGGCCACCGGGGCGTCGCGGGGGTGGGTCTGGCCGGGTGCGACCTGGGTGGGCAACGTCAAGCCCGTGGGCCAGCCGCTGTCGTGGACCGCCGACGGAAGGATGCTCGCGTTCCAGAAGTGGACCGGCAACGACGCCCAGGTGCGGCTGCTCGACACGGCCGCACCAGGGACGGACCTGCGGGCGGCCCGGCTCATCGCGAAATTCTCCGGCACCGGCCCGATGGCACTGGGCGGGACCAACACCCTCATCACGCCGGACGGCGCCACCATGGTCGCGGCCACCGCCCGCAACCAGCAGCACCCGGCCCGGTCCGACCTCCAGATCAGCGAGTTTTCCGCGCGCACCGGCGCAGTCACGCGCACCCTGGCGCGGTGGCGGCTGAGCCGCCACGCGGCAACCTGGCAGGACGTGCTGTGGACCAGCCCCTCGGGCCGGACGCTGATCGTCATCTCCCCGCCCGGCACCGGGCCGGGCACGGGCACACTCGACCGCCCCGTGGGTCCGGTCGCCGGCATCCTGACCAGCGGCGGGCACTTCACCCCGCTGCCGGGCCTGAGCATCCGCTCCAGCGACATCGCCTGGTAGCGCGGACCTCAGGCGCTGATGCGGCCCGGCCGGTGCCGGGGCCCGGCCGGGCCGCACGAGACGGCGGTCAGGCCGGGCGCCGGCGGACGCCCGCGGCCGGGCCTGGACGGCGGGTCAGCAGCCGTTCAGGCGGTCGGCCAGGTAGGCCTCGATGCCGTCGATGCTGATCCGCTCCTGCTTCATCGAGTCGCGCTCCCGGACGGTCACGGCCTGGTCGGTGAGCGTGTCGAAGTCCACCGTGACGCAGAACGGGGTGCCGATCTCGTCCTGCCGCCGGTACCGCCGGCCGATGGCGCTGGCGTCGTCGAACTCCGTGTTCCACCGCTTGCGCAGCCGCGCGGCCAGGTCACGGGCCTTCGGGGACAGGTCGGCGTTCCGGGACAGGGGCAGCACCGCCACCTTGACCGGGGCCAGCCGCGGGTCCAGCCGGAGCACGGTCCGCTTCTCCAGCTTGCCTTTGGCGTCCGGCGCCTCGTCCTCCGCGTAGGCGTCCAGCAGGAACATGAGCATGGAGCGGTCCACCCCGGCGGCCGGCTCGATCACGTACGGCACGTACCGCTCGCCGGAGTCCTGGTCCAGGTAGGACAGGTCCTGGCCGGAGTGCTTGGCGTGCGTGGTCAGGTCGAAGTCGGTCCGGTTGGCGATGCCCTCGAGCTCGCCCCACTCCCCGCCGGGGAACTCGTAGTGGTACTCGATGTCCACGGTCCGCTTGGAGTAGTGCGACCGCTTCTCCGCCGGGTGGTCGTACAGGCGCAGGTTGTCGCGGCGCACGCCGAGATCGGTGTACCAGCCGAGCCGGCTGGTGATCCAGTACTCGTGCCATTCCTCGTCGGTGCCGGGCTTGACGAAGAACTCCATTTCCATCTGCTCGAACTCGCGGGTGCGGAAGATGAAGTTGCCCGGGGTGATCTCGTTGCGGAAGGACTTGCCGATCTGGCCGATGCCGAACGGGACCTTCTTGCGTGAGGTCTGCAGCACGTTGCGGAAGTTGATGAAGATGCCCTGAGCGGTTTCGGGACGCAGGTAGGCCAGGCCCGATTCCCCGCCCGCCTCCCCGTCCCGCTCCACTGCCCCGAGATACGTGCGCAGCAGCCCGTTGAACATCCGCGGCTCGGTGAACGCGCCGCGGGTGCCGCAGTGCGGGCAGGCGATGTCCTTCAGGCCATTCTCCGGCGGGTGGCCGTGCTTTTCCTGGTACGCCTCGATCAGGTGATCGGCGCGGAACCGGCGGTGGCACGACTGGCACTCGGTCAGCGGGTCCACGAACTCGGTGACGTGGCCGCTGGCCTCCCAGACCTCGCGGGCCAGGATGACGGAGGAGTCCAGCCCGACCACGTCCTCCCGCTCCTGGATCATGGCCTGCCACCACTGCCGCTTGAGGTTGTTCTTCATCTCCACGCCCAGCGGGCCGTAGTCCCAGGAGGCGCGGAGCCCCCCGTAGATGTCACTGGAGGGGAAGACGAAGCCACGGCGCTTGCAGAGGCTGACGATCGTTTCCATGCGGTCGTTACGGCGGGCCATCGGGACTCCATCCGGCTGGCGGTCGGCGGGCGGGCGCGCCACAGCCCCTCGGCCGGGCGCATCCGCCAGCCTATTACCGGTACACGGCCCCGAAGACCCAGTCAGAGTCGATGTCCAGGGTGAACCCGCCCACGGTCCGCTTGTGCGGGCCCTCGTACTGCTTGATCCGGCGCGACCCCGCCCACCAGCTCTGCAGCAGGTAGGGCAGGCCCCGGACGTTGCGCTCGTTGTCCCACAGCCCGAACCACATCGAGTCCGGCTTGGCGATCCGGTGCCCGTTCACGGTGCGGGCCCAGCCGAGGTTCTCCGCCCCGGACGAGGCGCTGGAGTACACGCCCGAGGTGTAGCCGTGCGCGCGCAGCGTCCGGGTCCAGGCGTCCAGGAAGGACAGCGTCGCGTCCTTGCACCGCCGGTGCCCGTGGTAGGCCTCCATGTCGTAGTAGACCGGGGTGCCCCGGCCCATGCCCAGGGCGGCGGCCTGCCGGATCGCGTCCAGGGCCGCGGCCTGGCCCGCGGCGGCGGCGCGGGCGGGCCGGATCCGGACCGAGAAGGACGAGCAGGACGCCTGCGGGCCCACGTAGGTGGGCATGAGCGACCAGCCCATGCCGGTCACCGCGTGCACCCAGCCGGCCGTGAGGTTGGGGGACGCGCAGCCCGCTTCCACGCCGCCGATGTAGACCGCCATGGCCGAGAACGACCGGCGCCAGGCCTGCATCGCGGCCACCGAGGGGGTCGTGCAGCTGTCGAAGCCGCGCAGGCCCTGGCGGAGCCGCGGGGTGCGCGGGCGGCCCTGGTGGCCCTGGTGGCCCTGGTGGCCCCGGCGGCCCCGGTGGTGGCCCCGCCCGTGGGTGCGGGCGGGGTGCTTGCGGGCGGGGTTCCTGCGGGCCGGGTGGCTGCGGGCGGGGTACCTCTGGCCGTGGTGCTTGCGGGCCCGTTGGTGGTGGCGGGCCCCGTGCTCGCGGGCCCCGTGCTGGCGGGCCCCGTGCTGGCGGGCGTGGTGCCGCGCGGCCTTGTGGGTGCGGGCCTTGTGCCTGCTGCGCTGGTGTTTGGTCCGCTGGTGTTTGGCCCGCTGATGTTTGGCCCGCTGGTGCCTGCTGCCTGGGTGCTGGCCGGCCCGCCGGTGCTGCCGCCTGTGGTGCGCGCGGGGATGCCCCGGCTGGCCGGGGCGGGTGATGAGGAGGGTCGCCGCGGTGCGCCGAACCGAGGCGGTGCCCCCGGTCCCGGAGGGCAGCGCCGCCGCATGGCGTGTCATCAGCTGGGCGCGGCCCGTCCCTGGCGCCGCCGCCTGCTGGCCGGCCGCCGCCTGCTGGCCGGCCGCCCGGCGCAGGCTGCGGAGGATGGACAGCATCCCGGTCGGGTCGCCGGTGTAGGTCCCGGTGACCGAGACCCCCGGATCCGCGAGCGCGGCATGCATCTCCTGATTCTGGACATCCCGGGTCACCGACGCGCTGACCTGCGGGACGGTTCCGATCGCCGGGCCGACGTCCACCGCACCGCCCGGCGCGTATCCCGTGCCCGCCGGCCCCGTGCCCGCCGCCTCGATGCTGACCGTCGCGGTGCGGCCGACCAGGTGCGCGGGGCACTCCTGGTTGGCTCCCGGGCGGCCCAGGTACACCGCGTGCCGGTCGTAACGGACACACCGGCTGGGATCGCGGTCCAGCCGGTAGACCGGCCAGCTCACCGGGACCCTGATCGTGTACCCCGCGTAGCGGACCACCTTGAACGCCGGGCGGCTGGCCTGCGCCGTGAGCCGCACCGCGGCCCCGGAGCCGGGCATAGGCTGGGCGGGGGCAAATACCCCGAGTCCCGCGTACGTGAGCGCCACAACCAACGCAAAGGTGATTACCCGACGCATCTGCATCCCCCCGAATGCGATAGCGCCCGCAACCGCCGGGGGACGACGTCAGGCCTCGCGCCTTCACGTTCCCTGCGCCTTCAGCCGGCATGCGCATCGCCCGTCGGGGCGGAGGCGATAAGGGGGTAACTTTGCCAGGGAGATGTGAAATCTTGATCCTAAATCCGGCCAGCCGCCCGCGAGGGGATACATAGTGACTGTGCGCCAGCAATCCCCGCAGATCCGTCAGTCCATAGAACGGTGGAGCCTCCGGCCGGCCGCCTATCTCCGGGCCCTGCCGCGATGGCTCCCGCCGGTCGTCATCGCCGCGCTGTTCGTGGGCGGCCTGGCGGTACGCGGCTGGGGCGGGGCGGTCATGCTGCTCGTCGTCACGGCGTTCCTGGCCTGGCTGGCCGTCCTGTCGTGGCCCCGGCTGCAGCCCGGGACCCGGCTGCTGCGGGTGGTGGCCCTCGCGGCCCTGCTGGCCCTGTGCGCCTGGCAGGCGATGCGCTAGCCGCCGGTTCCGCTAGCCCGCTCTCGCTGCGCTGGCCCGGCTGGCTCCGCTAGGAGCCGGTGACCGGCAGCAGGTTGGGCTGGGCACCTCCGTAACGCCGGTCCCGGCTCGCGTAGATCTCGCAGGCCTGCCACAGGTGCCGCCGGTCGAAATCGGGGAAAAGCGTGTCCAGGAAGACGAGTTCGGCGTACGCGGACTGCCAGAGCAGGAAATTCGAGATGCGCTGCTCACCCGAGGACCGCACAAACAGATCGACATCGGGAATGTCCGGCTCATCGAGATAGCGGGCCACCAGCTTCTCGTTTATCTTGTCCGGGCGCAGCCGTCCGGCCGCCACCTCGCGGGCTATCGCCGCCGCGGCGTCAGCGATTTCGGCCCGGCCGCCATAATTAACGCAGAATTGCAGCGTGAGTACCGAGTTACCCTCGGTCATGCGCTCCGCATCCTCGAGTTCGGAGATGACACTGCGCCACAGCCGGGGGCGCCGGCCGGCCCAGCGGACCCGGACTCCCACCTCGTTCAGCTGGTCCCGGCGGCGCCGGATCACGTCGCGGTTGAACCCCATCAGGAAGCGGACCTCCTCCGGGGAGCGCCGCCAGTTCTCGGTGGAGAACGCGTAGGCCGACAGGTAGGGAATGCCGAGCTCGATCGCGCCCATGATCACGTCGAAGAGGGCGGATTCCCCCATCTTGTGGCCCTCGGTGCGGGGCAGCCCGCGCTCTTTGGCCCAGCGCCCGTTGCCGTCCATGACCAGGGCGACGTGCCGGGGCACCAGGTCGGCCGGGATGGCGGGAGGGCGGGCGCCGTCCGGATGCGGGTACGGCGGGCGGACCGGTGGGCGGGTCATACGTGTTCCACGTGACGCAGGGACCGGATGGAGTGCTCGAGGTGCCATTGCACGTAGGCGGCCACCAGGCTGCTGCATTCCACCTGGTGCCGGGGCTGGCTGGCGTCGGCCTCGGCCCAGTCGCCCCGCAGTAGCGCCCGCATCAGCGCGACGGTCGCCACCGCGGGGCTCGCGGCGCCCGGCGGCCGGCAGGACCGGCAGGTCAGCCCGCCGGCCGCGAGCGCGAATGATCGTGAACCACCGGTCGCTCCGGGGGTGGCAGAGTCCGGGGTGCCGCATACCGCGCACTCGTCCAGGGCCGGCGCGTACCCCGCCACGGCCAGGGTCCGCAGCAGGTAGGCGTCGAGGACAAGCCGCGGGTCATGAACCTGCTCGCCGAGCGCCCGCAAGCCGCCGACCAGCAGCAGGAATTGGCGGATGAGAGGCTCCTTCTCCATCGGGGTGAACCGCTCGGCGGTCTCCAGCATGGCCGTCCCGCTGGTGTACCGCGGGTAATCGGCGCCCAGCGGCTCGCCGTACGCCCGCACCGTCTCCGCCTGGGTGATCACGTCCAGCGAGCGGCCGGTGTACAGCAGGAGATCCACGTGGGTGAACGGCTCCAGCCGGGCACCGAACCGTGACCTGGTCCTGCGTACCCCCTTGCCGACCGCCCGGACGCGGCCGTTCCGCCTGGTCAGGACCGTGACGATCCGGTCTGCCTCGCCCAGCTTCTGGGTGCGCAGCACAATCCCGTCATCCCGGTACAGGCTCACCCTGCCATTGTCGCGCACCACGGGCCGTGCCACGGCGCAGGCGCGCGCCAGGACCCCGGGTTCCCGTCCCGGAGTCCCGGCGCGGGCCCGCTCAGGTGCGGCGGGACCGGTTCACGGCCGACAGCACCGCCCGCAGGGACGCGGTCACCGTGTTCGCGTCGATGCCCACCCCCCACCAGGGGCGCCCGTCTATCTCACACTCCACGTAGGCCGCCGCGTGCGCGTCGCTGCCCGCGGACAGCGCGTGCTCGGCGTAGTCGAGCACGCGCACGTCGATGCCGATGGTGGACAGCGCATCGCAGAACGCCGAGATCGGCCCGTTCCCGGCTCCCTCGACCTGGTGCTCCCCGCCGTCGACCTCGATGTCCACGGTGAGCGCGTCCTTGGCGTCCACCACGGAGGAGGTGTGGTGCGCGAGCAGGGCCACCGCCCCGCGGGCGAGGTACTCGCCGGAGAACGCCTCCCACATCTGGGCCGGGGACACCTCGCCGCCCTCGGCGTCGGTGTGCGCCTGAACCACCCGGGAGAACTCGATCTGGAGCCGGCGGGGCAGGTCGAGCTGGTGCTCGGCCTTCATGATGTAGGCGACGCCGCCCTTGCCGGACTGGGAGTTGACCCGGATCACGGCCTCGTAGCTGCGTCCCAGGTCCTGCGGGTCGATCGCCAGGTACGGGACCGCCCAGGGGAAGTCGCGGACCGGGGTGCCGGCGGCCACCGCGTCCCGCTCCAGTGCCTCCAGGCCCTTCTTGATCGCGTCCTGGTGCGAGCCGGAGAACGCGGTGTAGACCAGGTCGCCCGCGTACGGGTGCCGGGGGTGCACCGGGAGCTGGTTGCAGTACTCGGCGGTGCGCCGGATCTCATCGATGTCCGAGAAATCGATCATCGGGTCGATGCCCTGGCTGAACAGGTTCAGGCCCAGCGTGACCAGGCAGACGTTCCCGGTCCGCTCGCCGTTGCCGAACAGGCAGCCCTCGATCCGGTCCGCACCGGCCAGCACCGCCAGCTCGGCGTCCGCGACCGCGGTCCCGCGGTCGTTGTGGGTGTGCACGGACACGCACACATGCTCACGGTGCGGCAGGTGCCGGCTCATCCACTCGATTTGGTCGGCGTACACGTTCGGGGTGGACCGCTCCACGGTGCAGGGCAGGTTCAGGATGATCTCCCGGCCCGGGCCGGGCTGCCAGACGTCCATGACCGCCGCGCAGACCTCGGCGGCATAGTCGAGTTCGGTGTCCATGAAGATCTCCGGCGAGTACTCGTAGCCGAAGTCGCAGCCGGCCAGGTAGCTCTCGGCGTACTTCATTACCGAGCGGGTGCCCTCCACGGCCAGGGCCTTGGTCTCCTCCCGGTCGTTGCCGAACACCACCCGGCGGAACACCGGTGCGGTTGCGTTGTACATGTGCACGGTGGCGCGGCGCGCGCCCGCCAGGGACTGCACGGTCCGCTCGATGAGCTCGTCACGGGCCTGGGTGAGGACGGAGATCTGCACGTCGTCGGGGATCCGGCCGCCTTCGATCAGGCTCCGGACGAAGTCGAAGTCCGTCTGGCTGGCCGACGGGAAGCCGACCTCGATCTCCTTGTAGCCCATCCGGACCAGCAGGTCGAACATGGTCCGCTTGCGGGCCGGGCTCATCGGGTCGATCAGGGCCTGGTTGCCGTCGCGGAGATCGGTGGACAGCCACCGCGGGGCCCGGGTGATGCTCCGGCCGGGCCAGCGCCGGTCCGGCAGGTCGACCGGCCGGAACGGCGTATACCGCTGGCAGGGCATGCCGCTGGGCTGCTGCCGGACCGGGGGATGCCCGGCCGGTACCGGGCCGGGCTGGGCCTGCTCAGAGTCGGCCGGCCCAGATTGAGGCTGCGTCACGTGGTGGGAATGCATGTTGGGGATCTGCTCCCTTGCGGTTCGGGGCGGCGGCCAGCCGACACGCCAAACTCCGCGGCGAGGGAGCCGGCCTTATCGGCCCCCGCCGCGGCAGGTAAGCAGCAGCAATCCGTGCACCATGGCGCTTCGACAGTAGCAGACGATCCGGGCCCGACGCAGAACCGGGCGGGCGGCTCAGTCGTAGAAGCCCAGGCGGCGCAGCTGTTTCGGGTCGCGCTGCCAGTTCTTGGCCACCTTGATACGCAAGTCAAGGTAGACCTTGGTGCCTAGCAGGGCCTCGATCTGCCGCCGCGCCTGCGTGCCCACCTCTTTCAGGCGCGCGCCCTTGGGCCCGATGACGATCGCCTTCTGGCTCGGCCGCTCCACGTACATGATCGCGTAGACGTCGACCAGGTCGTCGCGGCCCGCCCGTGGTCCCATCTCCTCCACCACCACGGCGATCGAGTGCGGCAGCTCGTCCCGCACCCCCTCCAGGGCGGCCTCCCGGATGAGCTCCGCGACCAGCAGCTGCTCGGGCTCGTCGGTCAGCTCGCCGTCCGGGTAGAGCGGCCGGCCCGGCGGGAGGTGGGAGACCAGGACGTCGGCCAGCACGTCCAGCTGGAAACCGCCCACCGCGGACACGGGCACGATGTCAGCCCAGTCCCCGAGTCCCGCCACCGCGGCCAGCTGCGCCGCGATCTGGTCCGGGCTGGCCCGGTCGGTCTTGGTCACGATCGCCACCACCGGCGTCCGGGTGGCCAGCCCGGACAGCTCGGCGGCCAGGTACTTGTCCCCGGGGCCGATCGGGTCCGTGGCGGGCAGGCAGAACCCGATCACGTCCACCTCGGTCAGCGTCAACCGGACCAGGCTGTCCAGCCGCTCCCCGAGCAGCGTCCGCGGCCGGTGCAGGCCGGGCGTGTCCACGATGATCAGCTGCGCATCCGGGCGGTGCACGATCCCGCGGATGGCCCGCCGGGTGGTCTGCGGCCGGCTGCTGGTGATCGCGACCTTGGTGCCCACCAGCGCGTTCATCAGGGTCGACTTACCGACATTCGGCCGTCCGACGAAGCAGGCGAAACCCGACCGGAACTCAGGCTGGCCTGCTCCGGCGTCAGCGCCGGACTCAGCGGTACGCGTAGCTCCCACCCTGTGATTGTCCCCCCGCCGGCGGGCCGGTGGCGTCAGCCCGTCCAGTCAGGGCTGCACGGTGGCACGGAGCATCCCGTTCGAGCCCGCCTGGAACAGCACGGCTGAGGGCCCGGCCTCGCGCACCACCGCGAGATCCGCCGGGTCAACCTCCTTGGCGTCGCTGACCAGCGCTGCCGCCTCCAGGCTGGCCGCTCCGCTGGACACCGCCATGGCCACGGCCAGCCGCAGCGCGGACAGCTTCAGTGACGGCAGCGAGACGGCGGCGGCGGCGTAGGTACGGCCGGTCTCGTCCCGTACCGCCGCCCCCTCGGCCGCGGCCACGCGGGCCCGCGCCGACCGGGCCAGCGTGATGATCTTCAGGTCTTCCGGGCCAGGCTCCACCGCGCTCACCTGCCCGAGTGTAGTGGCGGCCCACCGCCACATCAGTCCCGGCCCGTCTCGTATGTCCCAGGCTGCTCAGCTAAGCCCGCCCGCTGGCCCGGCCCGCCCCGTTCCCCGGGCCGGGCGGCGGGCTGCTGGGCCGTCACCCCGGCCCGTTCCACCGTGACCGTTCCGATCCGGTTACGCCGGCCGGCCAGGCTTTCCGCGGTCAGCTTCAGCCCTGCCACCGTGGCCACGGACCCGGCGATGGGCACCCGGCCCAGCGCGTGGGCCAGCAGGCCGCCGACGGTCTCCACGTCCTCCGCCTCGATCGTGGTGCCGAACAGCTCCTCCAGGTCGGTCACGGGCAGCCGGGCGGTGACCCGGGCCCGGTCTGCCGACAGCCACTCCACGGTCGGCTGCTCGTGGTCGTACTCGTCGGTGATCTCCCCGACGATCTCCTCCAGGATGTCCTCGATGGTGACCAGCCCGGCGGTCCCGCCGTACTCATCGATCACGATGGCCAGGTGGATCCGGAGCTGCTGCATCTCCCGGAGCAGCTCATCCACCGGCTTGCTCTCCGGGACGAAGGTGGCCGGCCGCATCACCGACGTCACGGTGGCCACGGACTCCTGCTCGGGATGCTCCTGGCTGATCGTCACCAGGTCTTTCAGGTACGCGATGCCGATCACGTCATCCTGGTTCTCACCGACCACCGGGACCCGGGAGAAGCCGCTGCGCAGGGCGAGCGAGAGCGCCTGGCGCAGCGTCTTGTCCCGCTCCACGAAGACCATGTCCGTCCGCGGCACCATCACCTCGCGGACGATCGTGTCGCCCAGCTCGAAGACGGAGTGGATCATGGCCCGCGCCCCGGGCTCGATCACCTGGCGCTGCTCCAGCAGGTCGACCAGGCCGCGCAGTTCCTCCTCGGTCCCGAACGCGTCCCGCGATCCCCGGCCGGGGGTCAGCACGCTGCCCAGGGCCAGCAGCAGCCGCGGGAGGGGCCCGAGGATCCGGGTCACCGGGTAGAGCACGTCGGCCGCGGCCAGGGCCACCGAGCGCTCGTGCTGCCGGCCCAGGATCCTGGGGCCGATGCCGGCCAGCACGTAGAGCACCGCGGCCATGATGACCCAGATCAGCAGGAACACGTGCCAGCCGGTGCCGAGCCAGTGCAGCAGCGCGGCGGCCACCAGCACGATGGCCGCGGTCTCGCCGCAGACCCGGGCCAGCAGCAGCACGGCCAGGTACCGGGCCGGCTCAGCCAGCACCGCCTGCAGCCGGGTGGCGGCGCGGCGCCGGCTGCCCTTGCGGCCGCGGGCCAGCTCGCCGGCGCCCGACCGGGACACCCGCATGAGCGCGACCTCGGCGCTCGCGCACAGCCCGGCCCCCAGCGCCAGCGCGGCGGCGGCGACGATCAGCCACACCATGGTGGCCTCACCCCGTCTCTTCCTGCCCTTCCGGGTCACCACCCGGGCCGGACGGCTGATCACGGGCGGAACGCCAGGTGGCGAGCAGCTCGTCCTGGAGGCCGAACATGGCGGTGCGCTCATCCGCCTCGGCGTGGTCGTAGCCGAGCAGGTGCAGGATCCCGTGCGTGCAGAGCAGTTCGAGCTCGTCACGCAGCGGGTGGTGCGCCTGGCTGGCCTGGCCGGCGGCAACCTCGGGGCAGAGCACGACATCGCCGAGCAGGCCCGGCAGCGGGGCCGGTTCCCCGCCGGCACCCTGGTCCCCGCGGGCACTGCCCGGAGGCGGCGGCCTCAGCTCATCCATCGGGAAGGCCAGCACGTCGGTCGGGCCTGGCTCGCCCATCCAGCGCTCGTGCAGGTCGGACATGGTGCCCCGGTCAACCAGGAGCACCGACAGCTCGGCCAGCGGGTGCATCCGCATGCCATCCAGGACATGCCGGGCCAGCGCCGCGAGGTCCGCCTCGTCGACGTCGACCCCGGACTCGTTGGCGATCTCGATGCTCACCGCGGGTTCCGGGTGACTGGGCTGGCTTTCACTGGGCTGGCTTTCTGGCTGGCTTTCACTGGGCTGGCTTTCACTGGGCTGGCTTTCACTGGGCCCGCTTGCGCCGCTGCGGCGCCGGCGTCCCGCGCACCCGGGCGTCGTAGCGCTCGTACGCGTCCACGATGTCCCCCACCAGCCGGTGCCGCACCACGTCGTGACTGGTCAGCCTGGCGAAATGCACGTCGTCCAGGCCCTCGAGGATGTCCTGCACGATCCGCAGGCCGCTGGCCTGGCCGGCGGGCAGGTCCACCTGGGTGACGTCGCCCGTCACGACGATCTTCGACCCGAAGCCGAGCCGGGTGAGGAACATCTTCATCTGCTCGGCGGAGGTGTTCTGCGCCTCGTCCAGGATGATGAACGAGTCGTTCAGGGTCCGCCCGCGCATGTACGCCAGCGGCGCCACCTCGATCGTGCCCGCGGCGATGAGCCGCGGGATCGATTCCGGGTCGAGCATGTCGTGCAGCGCGTCGTACAGCGGCCGCAGGTACGGGTCGATCTTCTCGTACAGGGTTCCGGGCAGGAAACCCAGCCGCTCCCCGGCCTCGACGGCCGGCCGGGTCAGGATGATCCGGTTGACCTCCTTGGCCTGCAGCGCCTTGACCGCCTTGGCCATGGCCAGGTAGGTCTTCCCGGTGCCCGCCGGGCCGATGCAGAACACGATCGTGTGCGCGTCGATGGCGTCCACGTAGCGTTTCTGGTTCAGCGTTTTCGGCCGGATGGTCCGCCCGCGCGCCGAGAGGATGTCCAGGCTGAGCACGTCGGCGGGGCGCACGCCGGATTTCCGGCGGAGCATGGCCACGACCCGCTCCACCGAGTCCGCGGTGAGCTCGGCCCCGCCGGCCAGCAGCTCGGTGAGTTCCTCGAAGAGGCCGGCGACCCGCTCGCTCTCCTCGGCCGCGCCGGTAATGGTGATCTCATTGCCGCGGACATGAATATCGGCGTCGAACGCCTTCTCGATCACGTGCAGGAGTTCATCGCGAGATCCCAGCAGGCTGACCATCGAGTGGTCATCCGGGATAACGATCTTGACCTGCGCGCCGGTGCCGCCGGGCGCCGTACGGCCCGCAGCATCTCCGGATCTGTCTGTCAATTCCCTCTCTCCGCCTGAGCGCAGGCGCGGCCTGCGCCCGTACCGTCATGTTATCCGCGCGGGCGCCAGCCCGGGGTAGCGCAGTGTCAGCCCGGCGGCCAGCCCAGCCCGCGTCCGCCTAGGACGTGCGCATGCACGTGCGGCACGATCTGGCCCGCGTCGGCCCCCATGTTGAAGACAACCCGGTAACCACGGCCCGAGATTCCCTCCGCCTCGGCCACCTCGTGCACCTGGCTGATGAGTTCGGCGAGCAGGCTGCCGTGGTCGGCGGCGGCCAGCGCGGCCAGGTCGGGATAGTGCTCCTTGGGGAGCACCAGCACATGGGTCGGCGCCTCGGGGTTGATGTCGCGGATCGATATGGTCCGCGGTGACTCCAGCACCCGTGATGCCGGGACACCGCCGGACACGATCCTGCAGAATAGGCACTCCGGCACAGGGGGATCCTAGCTTGTCCCTCTCCGGAGACATCCACGACATATATGGTTGCCAGGGTGTTAGCTCGCTGCGCACGCCCGCCGCACTCCCCCAGGTGCAGGGCGCGGCATCTGCGCCTATCCCCGGGCTTCCCGGCGGGACAGCGCCGTAGGGTCCGCTGCGCGCACGGGCAGCACTCCGCACTCGACATCCCGGTGGGGGGAATGCGTCCGTGAGGCCGAAGGGCTGGGGTGGGCTGGGCGGGGGGTCGCGTGCACGTATTCGACATGCCAGGTGAACCTGACGGCATGGTGACGCGTCCCATTGACGTGACCGAGGCCCTAGTAGCTGACACGGCGATAACCCGCGCCGCTGTTGAGTGGGATGCTGACCGGGCGGTCACCGCTATCTACAGCGAGCACTACCGCTCGCTGGTCCGCCTGGCGGCCTTCCTGGTCCGGGACACCGCGACCGCGGAAGAAGTGGTGCAGGACTCGTTCGTGGCCATGCACGGGGCATGGCGCCGGCTGCGGGATACGGACAAGGCGCTGTCTTACCTCCGCCAGTCCGTCGTGAACCGGTCGCGGTCTGTCCTGCGGCACCGGATGGTCGTCGACAAGAACACGCCGAAACCGCCGCCGGACATGCCGAGCGCGGAACACGGCGCGATCATCCAGCTGGAGCGCTCAGCGGTGGTGTCCGCCCTGCGCGCGCTCCCGGACCGGCAGCGGGAAGCGCTGGTGCTCCGCTACTACGGGGACCTCTCCGAGGCGCAGATCGCCTCGGTCATGGGCATCAGCAGGGGAGCAGTCAAGAGTCACACGGCCCGGGCCATGGCAGCCCTGCGGACCGTGCTGGAGCGGGACTCGTGAGGGGGGCCTTCGGGGACGCGGGGAGCCCGGGGTGGCAGTCATGATGACAAAGGATCGGGACTACGAGGACATCCTCCGCCGCGCACTGGCCGCGGCGGCGGAGTCCATCGAGCCCACTGGCGACGGGTTGCAGCGCATCCGTCACCGGCTGGATTCGCGCCGGTCCGCGCGGTCTGTTCTCTCCGGGTGCACCGAGTGGCTGGAGCTGCACGGGACTCGTCTTATCGTCCGGTTCGAGCCGGCGATTGAGTGGGGCCGGGCCGGGCTGCGGCGGGCCCTGCCCGTGCTGGCCAGCTTCCTGGCCAGCCTGTTCCGCCCGCACGGCCAGGCCGGCGGGCACCGCGGGTTGACCCGTCCGCCGGGCCGCCTGGGACCCGCGGGGGCGTGGCTCAAGCCGGTGTTCGCGGTCGCGGCCGCGGTGGCCATCGTGGTGGCCGGGGTAGTTGTCCTCAACCACGAGACGCAGACCGTCATCAACCCGCTGAACTCATACAACCCGTCCGGGCCCGGCACCAGCCAGGGCAGCGGCGGGAAGACGGCGAACTCCAAGCGGTGGAAGCTGCCGCTCGGCGTGAAAGCGACCCAGCAGATCACCGGCCCGGCGCGGAACCCGAAGGTGAGGAGCGTGCTGCCCGCGGTGGCCTGCACCCCGACCCCGGTGCCCTCGTCCACGGCGACGGCACCTGCCGCGGGGACCACGGCCACGCCGACGCCGACGGCCAGCAGCAGCGCGACGGGCACGCCCGCGACACCGCAGCCGACCGAGACCAGCCTCCCGACGCCGACCCCGACGGACAGTACCGCCACCGAAGGCACGGCCACCGCGACCACGGACGCGCTGGTCGTGCCCGAGGCCGCCGGGGCGCCTGCCGTCGTGGAGTGCGGGAACACCTCCCCGCCCTCCCAGACACCCTGATCACCTCCGGGCCGATGCCCGTGAGGGCGCCGTGGAACCCGTTCAGGCCCAGCGGCCGGCCCGGCTGAGCAGGATCGCCGCCGCCGCTATCCCCGCGGATGAGGTGCGGAACATCGCCGGCCCGAGCCGGGCCGCGGTGGCCCCCGCCTGGGCCAGCGCCCCGGCTTCGGCGGGGCTGATGCCGCCCTCCGGGCCGACGATCACCAGCATCTCGCCTGACCGCGGGCAGCGGTACGTCGCTGAGCCGGTCCCGGGCCTGCGGATCCAGGATGAACGCGGCGCCGGCCCGGCTGACCCGCGCGGTCACCTCGCGCAGGCCCGCGGGGCCGGTCACCTCGGGGACCCTGCCCCGCCGGGCCTGCTTGGCGGCTTCCCGCGCCGTGGACCGCCACCGGGCCAGGGCACGCTCGCCCCGCTCCCCCTGCCACCTGGCCACGCAGCGCTCCGCCGCCCACGGGACGATCACGTCCACCCCGGCCTCGGTCATCAGCTCGACGGCGAGCTGCCCCCGCTCCCCCTTCGGGATCGCCTGGACCACGGCCAGGGCGGGATCGGGGGCGGGCAGCACGGTGCGGTGCCGCACCGCCAGCTCCAGCTGCCCGCGCCGGGCGCGGGTCACCACGCACTCGGCCACCTGGCCGTCGCCGTCGGTCAGGTCCACCCGCTCGCCGGCGGCGAGCCGGCGCACGTCGGCGGCATGCCGCCCCTCCGGGCCGGCCAGCACGATCTCGTCGCGGGCCAGGTCCCCGGGATCGGCGAAGAAGACCGGCGGCTGCGAGCCGGGCGGGGCGACCCGGCGCCGGGCACCGAGTTACCGGCCGTTGAAGGCGTCACGCAACCGGGAGAAGAAGCCCTGCTGTCCCGGGGCGAAGCGGCCCGGCGGGGTCTCCTCACCGCGCAGCGCCGCGAGCTGCTTGAGCAGCGCCTCCTGGGCCTCGTCCAACTTGACCGGCGTCTCGACCGAGATGTGGATGACCAGGTCACCCCGGCCCGAGTCGTTCAGGTGCTGGACGCCGAGCCCGTACATCGGGACGACCTGCCCGACTGCGTCCCCGGGCGGATGTCCAGGTCCCGGGGGCCGTCCAGGGTCTCGACCGTGAGGGTGGCGCCCAGCGCGGCGGCCACCATCGGGATGGTCACGGTGCAGTGGAGGTCGTCGCCCTGACGTTCGAAGATGGGGTGCGGGCGCTGGAGGATCTCCAGGAACAGGTCTCCGGGCGGGCCGCCGCCGGACCCGATCTCGCCCTCCCCGGCCAGCTGGATGTGCGTGCCGTCCTCGACCCCCGCCGGGATGCGGACCTTCATCGTCCGCCGGGTCCTGACCCGGCCGTCGCCATCGCACTCGGGGCACGGCCGGCGGATGACGGTGCCGAACCCGCCGCAGTGCGGGCAGGGCCGGGAGGTCATCACCTGGCCCAGGAACGAGCGCGTGACCTGGCTGACCTCGCCGCGCCCGCCGCAGACCTCACAGGTCTCCGGATGGGTCCCCGGCGCGGTGCCCTCACCGGAGCAGGTCGGGCAGACCACGGCCGTGTCCACGACCAGTTCCCGGGTGGTGCCGAACGCGCACTCGGAGAGGTCCAGCTCGACCCGGATGGTCGCGTTGCGGCCGCGCCGGGCCCGGCTGCGCGGGCCGCGGGCCGCCGCCCCGGCCCCGAAGAACGCGTCCATGATGTCGCTGAACGGGAAGCCCGGGCCGAAGCCGCCTGCCCCCGCCCCGCCGTTGGGCGCGAACGGGTCCGCGCCCTGGTCGTACATCTGGCGCTTGCCGGGGTCCGACAGCACCTCGTACGCCTGGGTGATCTCCTTGAACCGTTCCTGGGTCTCCGGGTCCGGGTTCACGTCCGGGTGCAGCTCGCGGGCGAGCCGCCGGTAGGCCTTCTTGATCTCATCCGGCGGCGCGTCCCGGCGGACGCCGAGCGCACTGTAGTAGTCGTTGGCCACTAGGACCCCGCCAGGATCTGGCCCACGTATCGTGCCACCGCGCGTACCGCTCCCATCGCTGTCGGGTAATCCATGCGTGTCGGGCCGAGCACCCCGAGCCTGGCCAGCACCTGATCCCCGGTTCCGTACCCGGCCGCCACCACGGACGTGCTCCGCAGTCCCTCGACCGGGTTCTCCGCACCAATCCGGACGGTCAGCGAGGGGTGATCGCCAGACTCGCCCAGCAACCGCATGAGCACGACCTGCTCCTCGAGGGATTCCAGGACCTCCCGCAGTCCCCGGGAGAAGTCCGCCGTGGTGAGGTTGGCGGCCCCGCCGACCACCACCCGCTCGTCGGTCCGCTCCACCAGGGTTTCCAGGATGACCGAGAACACCGCAGCCGCGTTCGGCCGTTCCGTCGGGTCGACCAGCTCGGGCAGATCCGCGACCACGGACGCCACCTCCGTCAGGCGACGCCCGTCCAGGCAGGCGTTCAGGACCGCCCGCAGATGCATGATGGAGTCTTCCTCAGCCGCGTCCGGCAGCTCCACCGAGCGCTGCTCCACCCGCCCGGTATCGGTGATGATCACCAGCATGAGGCGTTTCGCGGCGAGCGGGACCAGTTCCAGGTGCCGGACCGACGAGCGGGTCAGCGAGGGGTACTGCACCACGGCCACCTGGCGGGTCAGCTGAGCGAGCAGGCGGACCGTCCGCATCACCACGTCGTCGAGGTCGTACGCGCCGGCCAGGAACGTCTCGATCGCCCGGCGCTCCGCCGAGGAGAGGGGCTTGACCCCGGACAGCCGGTCCACGAACAGCCGGTAACCCTTGTCCGTTGGTATCCGGCCCGCGCTCGTGTGCGGCTGCACGATGAAGCCCTGCTCCTCGAGCACGGCCATGTCGTTTCGGATGGTCGCCGGGGAGACATCGAGATTGTGCCGGTCAACCAGCGACTTCGAGCCCACCGGCTCCGTAGTGGACACATAATCTTCGACGATGGCCCGCAGTACGGCCAGCTTGCGCTCATCGAGCATGTCCCCACCTCCCCTGGCACTCCGCCGTCCTGAGTGCCAAGTTTAAGGCGGTCCGGGCGCCGTGACACCCAAGCGAGGGTTTAATCCGGGGAGGCGGCCCCCCGAGACCCCCCGGCCGGGGAGGGAACGTGGCTGCGGCGTGCCGCCGCCGGGGCGCGGCAGTTGTCCGCTAGCGTCCGGTTGGGTGAACCCCTATGACGGCACGGACGTCCTCGCGCCGGGCTGGCAGCGCCGCTCCCGGCCGGAACCGCCGCAGGTGGAAGCGGCCCCCGGACTGGTCGTGGAGGAGGCGGGCGGCGGCTTCTGCGGGGCGGTGATCGCCTGCGAGAAGAACGCGGTGACGCTGGAAGACCGGTTCGGGCGGCAGCGGGTCTTCCCGCTCAGCCGCGGGGCGTTCCTGCTGGAAGGCAAGCCGGTGACGCTGACCCGCCCGGTGCCGGCCGGGCCGGCCCGCGGGCCAGCGCGGAGCCGGTCGGGCTCCGTGGCCCGGCCCGCGGGGCCGCCCGGCCAGGCCAGCCAGGCCCGGGTGGCCAGGGCCAGCCGGATCTACGTCGAGGGCCGCCACGACGCCGAGCTCGTCGAGCAGATCTGGGGCGACGACCTGCGTGACGTGGGCGTCGTGGTGGAGTACCTGGAAGGCGTGGATCACCTTCCGGCCGAGCTGCAGGCGTTCTCACCCGGCCCGCAGCGGCGGCTCGGGGTCCTGGTCGACCACCTGGTCCCCGGCTCCAAGGAGCAGCGCATCGCCGCCGCGGTGACCTCACCGCACGTGCTGGTGGTGGGACATCCCTACGTGGACATCTGGCAGGCGGTCAAGCCCGCGGCGCTGGGCATCCCCGCCTGGCCCGTGGTTCCGCGCGGACAGCCGTGGAAAGAGGGCGTGCTGCGCGCGCTGGGCTGGGGCACCGACACCGCGGCCGGGTGGAAACGGATCCTGGCCGCTGCCCGCAGCTACGCCGACCTGGAATCGGAACTGCTCGGCCGGGTCGAGGAACTGATTGATTTCGTCACCGCGCCGGGTACTGGCTAACGTGAGGCAGGAGCGCACCCCGGCGAGGAGCCCATGACCAGCGGCCCGCAGTATCCGATGGATTCCGGCCTGGGCGTGTTCGGCCCGCAGGACGGCGAGCCGGGCGATCAGGACGGGAATGAGGGGATGGCTCCCGGCGGCAGCGCCGGGGCCCACGCGCCGGTCCCCGGGGACCGCGGCGAGGTGCGCCGGGCCGTGCTCGCCTACCTGGCGGTGCCGTTCACGCTGTTCCTGGTACCGCTGGCCGTCTACCTGACCAGCCTGGGCAGCCGCAGGTTCGCCCGGGCGCACGCGGCGGTGGCGCTGAGCCTGTCCCTGGCCACCATGCTGTACACGGCCAGCATCCTGATCGTGGGCGGCGTGCTGGCCCTCGACTCCGCCTCGGTGGGCACGCTGATCGCCGTGCCGCTGCTCGTGCTGCTCTGGGCCGGGGTGCTGGTCGTGGTGGTCCGCGCGGCTGGCGCGGCGGCCCGCGGCGAGATGTACCGGCTGCCCCGGTGGCTGCGGATGACCGCGGGCCCGCCCCGCTGACCCGTCCCGCTGAACCGTCCCGCTGAACCCGGGGAGCTGTGGCCGTCAGTCGGTCAGCCCGCGGATGACCGCGTCGGCGAGCAGCCGGCCGCGGGTGGTCAGCACGACCCGCCCCGCGGCGTAGGCCGCCTCCGCGGCCAGCCCGTCCGCCACCGCGGCGGCGGCCGCTCGCCGGCCGGCCGGGGACAGCATCCCGACCGGGCAGCCAGACGACAGCCTGGTCAGCAGCATGATCTCTTCCAACCTGCGCTCCGGCCCGGTGAGCTCCTCACGGGCCAGGCCCGGGCTGGTGCCCGCGGTCAGCCGCGCGGCGTACGCGGCCGGGTGCTTCACGTTCCACCAGCGGACCCCGCCCACGTGGCTGTGCGCGCCCGGCCCCACGCCCCACCAGTAGCCGCCGGTCCAGTACAGCTGGTTGTGCAGGCAGCGGGCGGCCGGCCCGGAGGCCCAGTTGGACACCTCGTACCAGCCCAGCCCCCGGGCTGAGAGGAGCTCGTCCGCGGCCAGGTAGCGGTCGGCCATGGCCTCGTCGTCCGGGACGCCCACCTCCCCGCGGCGGACCCGGGCCGCGAGGCGGGTGCCTTCCTCGACGATCAGGGCGTAGGCCGAGATGTGGTCCGGGCCGGCCGCCAGGGCCGCCTCCAGCGACTCCCGCCAGTCCGCGTCGGTCTCCCCCGGCGTGCCGTAGATCAGATCCAGGCTGACGTGCTCGAAGCCCGCCTGCCGGGCCCACTGGGCGCAGCGGGCGGGCCGCCCGGGCTCGTGCACCCGGTCCAGGACGGCCAGCACGTGCGGTGCCGCGCTCTGCATGCCCAGGGAGATCCGGGTGAACCCGGCCGCCCGCAGCGCGGCCAGGGATGCGGGGTCCACGCTCTCCGGGTTGGCCTCGACGGTGACCTCGGCCCCGGCTGCGAGGCCGAATTCGCCCTCGATGACCCGCAGGATCTCGCCGAGCTGCCGGGCCGGGAGCAGGGTGGGGGTGCCGCCGCCGAAGAACACGGTGGCCACCGGGCCCGCCGGGCTGCCCAGCACCCGGCGGGCCAGCCGGATCTCCGCGGCGGCCAGCGCCGGATAGGTGTCCCGCGACACCCCGGGCCCGAGCTCGGCGGCTGTGTAGGTGTTGAAGTCGCAGTATCCGCAGCGGCGCTGGCAGAACGGCACATGCACGTAGAACCCGAGTGGCCGGCGGCCAAGCTCGGCGGCGGCGCCGGGGGGCAGTGCGCCGTCGGCGGGGACGGGCGAGCCGGGCGGGAGGACTCCGGGCACGATCAGCCGGTCGCCGGCTCGCGTGGCACCGCTGGTTCCCGCGGCTGGGCCCGGCGCCAGGACCGACGCCGCGGTTTCCTGCCACTGGGGGTCGAGCCCTGGCGCGGCTACCAGCCGCCGCATGAGTTCCGCGTCCCCGTAGTAGGCCCGCATGGCCTCGGATACGGTCACGCTCTGCACCGGCCGCGAGAGCACCTCGATGCCGTCACCGGATCCGGCTGCCCCTTCCTCGAGGACCCGCAGGTAGGCACCGGGCCGGGCGGCGGCGGCGAACCGCTTCACCCAGTGCCGCTCACCCATCCAGCCGGCGAAGGTGCCGCACGGGATGCGCACCGAGGCGATCTGGACCACCGCGGTACCGAGCCGCCACGTCTCGCCGAGCAGCGCACCGGACACGTCCAGCCCGGCCGTGGTGATGTTCTCGCCGAAGACCCCGTTGGCCAGCTCCCGGCCGAGCTGCTCGGTCCACCAGTCCAGGTCCTCCCGCGCATAGGCGTAGACGGCCTGGTAGGGACCCCCGTGATGCTTCTTGTCCACCTGCTCGTCGCCATCGGCGCCGAGCCGCCCGATGGTCACCGGCCCGGGGCAGGGCCGCTTGTCGATCGCGGTCCGCCCGATCCGCCCGGCCCACTCGGCGGGACGGCCCCGGCCTGCGTTCACTGAGATCACCTGCGCGCTCGCCACCCCATGACGGTATCCGGCGCCACGGAGCCGGGCGAACCGGTTTGTTTCCGGGACCGGCCCAGGCCATTCGGCCGGTCCGGTGCCCGCCGCGCGCGGTTATCCTGGGGGCAGCCACTCGGTGGAGGCGTCGATGACAAGCTGGCCTGGATATGGGGCTCACGGATACGGCCACGCGGCGATGCTGGCCTCGGACGCGGACCGGGACCGCGCGTCCGAGGTGCTGAAATCGGGGTTCGCCAGCGGCCGGCTGACCAAAGACGAGTACGACGACCACCTGCACCGGCTCTATACCGCGCGTACCCACGGTGACCTGGTCCAGGTGACGGGCCAGCTGCCCGGCGGCGGGCTGGCCCTGTTCGCGGCACCGGCCCCGGCCCGGACCAACTCCCTGGCGGTCGCGGCGCTGGTCTGCGGGGTGGCGGAGTTCTTCACCGTGGGGCTGACCGCTATCCCGGCGGTCGTGCTCGGTCACATGGCCCGCAGCCAGATCCGGCGGACCGGGGAGCACGGTAGCGGCCTCGCCCTGACCGGCCTGATCCTGGGCTGGCTGGCGATCATCCTGTTCGTGCTGATCGTCGCGGTCGGCACGGTGGCCATGGTGAGGGTCGGGCACTCCGCGCCTGCTATATCGCACCCCATCCCCGGGCCGGGAACTAAGGGAAAGCGCACACCGGCCGGCTAGCGCCCGCGCTCCGGCGTGGTGGACAGGGCCGCGACGAAGGCTTCCTGCGGCACTTCGACCCGCCCGATGGTCTTCATCCGCTTCTTGCCTTCCTTCTGCCGTTCCAGCAGCTTGCGCTTGCGGGTGATGTCACCGCCGTAGCACTTGGCCAGGACGTCCTTGCGCAGCGCGCGGATGTTCTCCCGGGCGATGATCTTGGCCCCGATCGCGGCCTGGATCGGCACCTCGAACTGCTGGCGCGGGATCAGCTCGCGCAGCCGTGAGGTCATGGCCAGGCCGTACTCGCGGGCCTTGTCCTCGTGCACGATCTGGCTGAACGCGTCAACCGGCTGCCCCTGGAGCAGGATGTCCACCTTGACCAGGTCGGCCTCCTGCTCACCGTCCGGCTCGTAGTCCAGCGACGCGTAGCCGCGGGTCCGCGACTTCAGCTGGTCGAAGAAGTCGAAGATGATCTCGGCCAGCGGCATCGTGTAGCGGATCTCGACCCGGTCGGCGGAGAGATACTCCATGCCCAGCAGCGCACCCCGCCGGCCCTGGCACAGCTCCATGATCGTCCCGATGTACTCGGACGGGGCGAGCACCGTCGCCCGGACCACGGGCTCGAAGACCTTCGCGATCTTGCCCCCCGAGGGGTGCCCGGACGGGGCAGCCGACCCGGGGGTGCCGCTGGGGAAGTCGCTCGGGTTCGTGACCTGGAGCTCGGCCCCGGACTCCAGCACGACCCGGTACACCACGTTGGGCGCGGTGGAGATGAGCGAGAGATCGAACTCCCGCTCCAGCCGTTCCCGCACGATCTCCATGTGCAGCAGCCCGAGGAACCCGCACCGGAAGCCGAAGCCCAGCGCGGTGGACGTCTCCGGCTCGTACACGAGTGCGGCGTCGTTCAGCCGCAGCTTGTCGAGGGCGTCGCGCAGTTCCGGGTAGTCGTCGCCGTCCACCGGGTACAGGCCGGAGAACACCATCGGCCGGGGATGGTCGTAGCCGGGCAGCGGCTCGGCGGCGGGGTGCGCCGCGCTGGTCACGGTGTCGCCGACCCGGGCCTGCCGGACGTCCTTGACCCCG
This sequence comes from uncultured Actinomycetes bacterium, assembly GCA_963720645.1. GTDB lineage: Bacteria > Actinomycetota > Actinomycetes > Streptosporangiales > Streptosporangiaceae > RYN-230. The sequence continues at coordinate 441,385 of CAVRFX010000013.1, forward strand.
GTGATGAGGTAGCCCACCTCGCCCGCGGCCAGGCTGTCCGACGGCACCGGCTCGGGCGAGATCACGCCCACCTCGAGCGTGTCGTGCGCCGCCCCGGTCGACATCATCAGGCTCTTCTCCCGCCGGGTCAGGCGGCCGTCCATCACCCGCACGTAGGTGACCACGCCCCGGTAGGAGTCATAAACCGAATCGAAGATGAGCGCCCGGGCCGGGCCGTCCGGCTGGCCGGACGGCGGCGGCACCTGCTGCACGACGGCGTTGAGCAGGTCCGCCACCCCCTCGCCCGTCTTGGCCGAGACGCGCAGCACGTCGCCGGGGGGGCAGCCGATGATGCTGGCGAGTTCCTCCGCGTACAGGTCGGGCTGGGCGGCGGGCAGGTCGATCTTGTTCAGCACGGGGATCAGGTGCAGGTCGGCCTCGAGGGCCAGGTACAGGTTGGCCAGCGTCTGCGCCTCGATGCCCTGGGCCGCGTCGACCAGGAGGATGGCACCCTCGCACGCGGCCAGCGAGCGGGACACCTCGTAGGTGAAGTCGACGTGGCCCGGGGTGTCGATCAGGTTGAGCACGTAGGGGCGGCCATCCGGGCCGGTCCAGGGCAGCCGGACGGCCTGGCTCTTGATCGTGATGCCGCGCTCGCGCTCGATGTCCATCCGGTCCAGGTACTGCGCCCGCATCTGGCGGTCGGTCACCACGCCGGTGAACTGCAGCATGCGGTCCGCGAGGGTGGACTTGCCGTGGTCGATGTGCGCGATGATGCAGAAATTCCTGATGATGCCCATGTCGGTATGACCGGGGCTGGTCGCGGGCTGCGCACCATCCGGTAGGACCTGCTCGGGCACTGCTGGCACAGGAATCCGCCTGGTTCGTGTTCGGGGCCGGGTTTGTATCGGGGAGCGGTGCCTTCATGGTCGCATGCGAACGCTGGTGCCCTGGCCCCGGCTCACCCCGCGCAGCACCAGTTTTGAGCCGCGCTGCCCGATAGGCTATCCTGCCTCGTCGGAGCGTAAGCGCTGCCGTCGCTGCACCAGCTGCCGCCGCACCATGGCGCCGCCGCGCGGCCCTGCCGGGCGTGACGGTACGCCCCGGCACCCAGACCAGACCCGAGTGAGGCTTTCGCGTGGCGAACATCAAGTCCCAGATCAAGCGCAACAAGCAGAACGAGAAGCACCGCCAGCGCAACAAGGCGGTCAAGTCGTCCCTGAAGACCTCGGTGCGCAAGTTCCGCGAGGCGGCCGACGCCGGCGACAAAGAGGCGGCGACCACGCTCATGCGTGACGCCTGCCGCAACCTGGACAAGGCCGCGAGCAAGGGCGTGATCCACAAGAACCAGGCGGCCAACCGCAAGTCGGCCATCGCCCACCGCTGCGCCGAGCTCAGTTAGGCTCTGCTAGCCCGGGGGCCGAGCCCCCGGAACCCCCGCTTGCCCGCGCCCGTATGCACGTCGGCTGCTGCGGGTGCCTGGTTAATCGCCGGCTCGGCCAGAACCCCGCCTGCGGCGGGCCCTGGCCTCGCCCGCGGATACGCGCCCCTCAGCGGGCGCGGCAGGCGACGATGTCGCGGATGGCTACCTCCAGGGCATAGCCCGCGCTCGTCCCTTCTCCTTTGACCTGGGCGTCGGCCCGGGCCACCACGGCCAGGGCGCGGGCCACCCCCTCGGGGGTCCAGCCCCGGAGCTGCTGCCGGACCCGGTCCACCTTCCACGGGGGCAGGCCGGCCTCGGCCGCCACCGCCGCGTCCGGCTGGCCCTTGGGGGCGCTGCCGACGCGGCCCAGCAGGCGCACCCCCTGGGCCAGGCCGCTGGTGATGAGCACGGGTGACACCCCGACCGCCAGCGCCCAGCGCAGCAGCTCCAGCGCCTCCCCCAGGCGCCCCTCGACGGCCCGGTCCGCCACGGTGAAGCCGCTCGCCTCAGCCCGGCCCCGGTAGTAGCGGGCCACCACGGCCTGGTCGATGACCCCGGTGGTGTCCGAGGCCAGCTGCGCGCAGGCGGCGGCGAGCTCACGCAGGTCATTGCCCAGGGCATCGAGCAGGGCCCGCACGCCGCTCTCCTCGATCGTGCGCCCCGCCTGGCGGAACTCGCCCCTGATGAACTGCATCCGCTCGCCCATCCGGGTGATCTTCGGGCATTCGACGATCCTGGCCCCCCGCTTGCCGAGCGCGGCGAGCAGGGCCTTGCCCTTGGCCCCGCCGGCGTGGGTGAGGATCAGGATGGTCTCGGGCGGCGGGTCGCCCGCCAGGCTGGTGATCTCGTCGGCCACGTTCTTGGCCGCGTCGGCGGTGCCGTGCAGCACGATGACACAGCCCCCGCCGAAGAGGGAGGGCGCGGTCAGCGAGGCCAGCTCGCCGGGCCGCAGCCCGGCGGCCTGCACGTGGCGCACATCGTCGGCCGGCCGCGCGGCCTCGACCAGGCGCGCCACCGCCCGCTCGACCAGCAGGTCCTCCTCTCCCACGACCACGCTGACGCCGGCGATGCCGGTGGGTGAGAGGGGTGCAGCGGAAGGCATAGCGGCAGCATGCCACATACCGGGCCGTGGACCGGCCAGAGCTCAGCTGGTGGCGACCGGCGCGCCGCCGAGCCACACGCGGCTCGGCTCGAGCCCGTAGGACCAGGCGAACGCGCCCTCGTGGTCGGCGTCCCAGAGCACGATGTCGGCCAGCCGGCCGCGGACCATCGCGCCGCGGTCCGGGGCCCGCAGGGCCTGCGCCCCGCCGAGCGTGGCGGCCCGCAGGGCCTCGGTCACGCTCAGGCCGAACTGGGACACGGCCAGCGAGATGACCAGCGGCATCGAGGTGATCCCGTTGCCGCCGGGCGTGTGGTCCGAGCCGAGCGCCACGGCCACGCCCTTGTCCAGCAGGGAGCGCACCGGCGGGTTCTTGCCGGTCTGCAGGGCCGTCCCCGGGCAGACCACCGCGGCCACCCCCGCCTGGGCCAGGGCCGCCACGTCCTCGTCACTGGCCTCGTGCAGGATGTCCGCGGACGCGCAGCCGAGTTCGGCGGCCAGCCGGGCCGCGCCGGTCCGGCTCTCCCCGCAGGCGTGGACCCGCGGCAGCAGCCCGGCCGCCCGGCCCGCGCTGAGGATCCACCGGGCTTCGCGCTCGGTGAAACGGCCTTCCTCGCAGTACACGTCCACGCTGTCCGCGCCGACCTGGGCCGCGTCCGAGCACCACGTGCCCACCGCGTCGATGTAGTCGTTCCGGCGGCCGAAGTACTCCGGCGGCACCGCGTGCGCGGCCAGGAACGTCACGTGCACCCGCGGCATCCCGGGCTCACCCTCCAGCGAGCGGAGCATGCGCACGTCGGCCAGCTCGCCGTCGCGGGTCAGGTGGTAGCCGGTCTTGGCCTCGATCGTAGTGGTCCCGCAGCGCAGCCACGCGCCCAGCCGCTCGCGGACCCCGTTGCACAGGGTCCAGGGGTCGGTGCCGCGGGTCACCGTGACCGTGGAGGCCATTCCCCCGCCGGCCGCGGCGATCTCGCCATCCGAGGAGCCCCCGGCCCGCATGGCCAGTTCCGCCCAGCGGTTGCCCGCGTAGACGGGGTGGGTGTGCGCGTCGATCAGGCCCGGGGTGACCAGGCCGCCGCCCAGGTTCTCCACCGAGTCGACGTCGACGATGTCCTCCACCACGCCGGGCAGGCTCTCCGGGAGCTCCGAGGCCCGGCCGACCCACGCGATGCGGTCGTTGTGGGTGAGGATGGCCGCGTTGCTCCAGATCTCGGATCCGGTCCACAGGCGGCCGATGTTGGTCAGCAGGCGTACGGTCACTGGCGTGCCCCCGGCCGCGCACGCCGGAGGGGCCGGAGGTGGGCGCGCCAGACGGGGCGTACCTGCGTCATCCGCGGTCACCTGCCATAGCTCGTCCGTACTACTGATGGCCCCCCGCCAGGCACCCGGTACCGCGGGTTCCAGAGCGACCGACGTTGACGCTGCGGGATGCGGCAGCCAACATATCGGTTCAGTTACGGTATTGCACTACACGGTCCGTGTACAGGCAGTTCACGAAGAAGGCAGGACGGAAATTGCCGTCCTTTCCGGTGATCTCACTGTCTGTGCTGGTCCGGGCCCTGTTAGCTGCGCTGCGTGTCCGCCGTGACGCGGGGGTTCTGCTTTACCGGATAAGGCACGGGCGGAATTGACCGCCCGTTCAATGTGACGTTGTCTCCTGCCCGGTAGCTTCCCACGTGCGGGGCAGTTCCCGCGCGGTAGTTAGCTTCCCGCGGGAACGGCAATGCGGTCGATCTCGGCGGCCAGGCCCGGCGGGACCCGGGCCGTCAGCTCGGTCCCCGCGGCGCAGTGCCGCAGCGCGAGCACCTCACCCTCCTGATGGGCCCGGGCCACGAGGTCGCCGCGCACGTACGGCACCACGGCGCTGACCTCCCGGTCCCACTGCGGGAGCGCGGCCTCGACCGCCTCGGCCAGGGCGTCGAGCCCCTCGCCGGTGCGCGCGGACACGATCACGCTGCGGGGCTCCTGGAGGCGGAGCGCGTCCAGGTCGATCGGGTCGGCCGCGTCGGCCTTGTTGATCACGACCAGCTCCGGCACGTCCCGCGCCCCGATCTGCGCGAGCACCTCGCGGACGGCGGAGATCTGCGCCTGCGGATCGGCGTCGCTGGCGTCCACCACGTGCAGGATCAGGTCGGCCTCGGCGACTTCCTCCAGCGTGGACCGGAACGCCTCGACCAGCTGGTGCGGGAGGTGGCGGACGAACCCGACGGTGTCGGTCAGCGTGTACCACCGGCCGGACGGCGTCCGGGCCCGGCGCACCGACGGGTCCAGCGTCGCGAACAGCGAGTCATCCACCAGCACCCCGGCCCCGGTCATCCGGTTGAGCAGGCTGGACTTGCCCGCGTTGGTGTAGCCCGCGATGGCCACCGCCGGGACGGCGTGGCCGCGGCGCTGGTGCCGCTGTACCTGCCTGCCGACCGACATCTCGGCGAGCTGGCGGCGCAGCCTGGCGGTGCGGGTCCTGATCCGCCGCCGGTCGGTCTCGATCTTCGTCTCACCAGGGCCCCGGGTGCCGATCCCGCCGCCGCCGGCGACCCGGCCACCGGCCTGCCGGGACAGCGACTCGCCCCAGCCGCGCAGCCTGGGCAGCAGGTACTCGAGCTGGGCCAGCTCGACCTGGGCCTTGCCTTCCTTGCTCCGGGCGTGCTGGGCGAAGATGTCCAGGATCAGCGCGGTCCGGTCGATGACCTTCGCCTTCACCACGCCTTCCAGCCGGCGCAGCTGGCTGGGGGTCAGCTCGCCGTCGCAGATCACGGTGTCCGCGCCGGTCGCCGCGACCAGGGCCGCGACCTCCGCGGCCTTGCCCGCGCCGATGTACGTCGCCGCGTCAGGCCGCCCGCGCCGCTGGATCAGGCCGTCCAGGATCACCGAGCCGGCCGTCTCGGCCAGCCGGGACAGCTCACGCAGCGAGTTCTCCGCGTCGGCCAGCGTCCCCTCGGTCCACACGCCGACCAGGATGACCCGCTCCAGCCGCAGCGCCCGGTACTCGACCTCGGTGACGTCCTCGAGCTCGGTGGACAGCCCGGACACCCGCTGCAGCGCGTGCCGGTCCGACAGGTCGAGCGCGCCCACGTCCGGATCCCGTTCGCTGATGTCCGCGGGAACCTCGTGGGATAGCTCGGTGGGAAGGGTCATCGCCTGCTCATCTGGGTCGGGTACGCGGGCCGCGCTGCTTCGATCTGCCAATGCTGTCATGCCTCCGGGATACGCTCACCTCAATAAACACCCACGCAGCCCAGGTTGTGCCCGGCATGTGGCCGGGAACACTTTGACCGGCGGCGTGGCGCAGTGTTAAGCCCAGTGTCAGGACCGCCCGGGGCTGGCACTGCCCGCCGTCATTACTTGCCAGTAACATTGCCCGGTAACCGCGAGGCGGCGGATGACCTGGGAGGAGCGCGGCATGGCCACCGAAGGCGTGCAGATCACCGGCCCGCAGGGCGATCGCTATGAGGAGGTGCTCACCCCGGAGGCGCTCGGCCTCGTCGCGGCGCTGCAGCGGGAGCTGGGGGCCCGCCGCGCGGAGCTGCTGGCGGCCCGCCAGGCGCGGCAGGTGGAGCTGTCGGCCGGGGGGACGCTGGACTTCCTCGCCGCGACCCAGGTCATCCGGGACGACCCGGACTGGCGCGTGGCCGCTCCCGCGCCCGGCCTGGTGGACCGGCGGGTGGAGATCACCGGCCCGACCGACCGGAAGATGACCATCAACGCGCTGAACTCCGGCGCCAAGGTGTGGCTGGCCGACTTCGAGGACGCGAACACGCCGCTCTGGGACAACATGGTCACCGGCCAGCTCAACCTCATCGGGGCACTGGACCGCACCCTGGACTTCACCAGCGAGGAAGGCAAGTCCTACCAGCTTGGGCCGGACGCGGAGCTGGCCACGATCGTGGTCCGGCCGCGCGGCTGGCACCTGGACGAGAAGCACATGCTGGTCGACGGCCAGCGGGTCTCGGGGAGCCTGTTCGACTTCGCGCTGTACTTCGTCCACTGCGCCCGCCGCCAGCTGGAGCGGGGCTCCGGGCCGTACTTCTACCTGCCCAAGATCGAGAGCCACCTGGAGGCCCGGCTCTGGAACGACGCGTTCAACCTGGCCCAGGACGCGCTGGGGATCCCCCGCGGCACGATCCGGGCCACCGTGCTGATCGAGACCATCCCGGCCGCGTTCGAGATGGACGAGATCCTCTACGAGCTGCGGGACCACAGCGCCGGGCTGAACGCCGGCCGCTGGGACTACCTGTTCAGCATGATCAAGAAGTTCCGCAACCGGGGCCAGGAGTTCGTGCTGCCCGAGCGCAACTCGGTGACGATGACCGCGCCGTTCATGCGGGCCTACACCGAGCTGCTGGTGAAGACCTGCCATAAGCGGGGCGCGCACGCGATGGGCGGGATGGCGGCGTTCATCCCGAGCCGGCGCGACCCCGAGGTGAACGCGGTGGCGCTGGCCAAGGTGCGCGAGGACAAGACGCGCGAGTCGTCGGACGGCTTCGACGGCTCGTGGGTGGCCCACCCGGACCTGGTGCCGCTGTGCCGCGAGGTGTTCGACGCCGCCCTGGGGGACCGGCCGAACCAGCTCACCCGGCAGCGGGACGACGTCAGCGTGTCCGCCGCGGACCTGCTCGCGGTGAGCAAGACCCCGGGCACCATCACCGAGGCGGGGCTGCGCAACAACATCAGCGTCGGGCTGCAGTACCTCACCTCATGGCTGGGCGGGAACGGGGCGGTGGCCATCTTCAACCTGATGGAGGACGCGGCCACGGCCGAGATCTCCCGGTCCCAGGTCTGGCAGTGGATCCACAACAGCGTCCGGCTGGACGACGGCCAGATGGTCACCCACCATCTCGCCGAGCGGATCATCGCCGAGGAGTCGGCGGCCATCCGGGAGGCGGCCGGTGACACCTTCGATGCCGCCCGGTTCGAGCAGGCGGCCGCGTTGTTCAGCGCGGTCGCGCTGTCCGACGATTACGTGGAATTCCTTACCCTGCCCGCCTACGAGGAGATGCCGTAGCAGCTCTCGGGACGACAGCGGAGATGCTGTAGCGCGCGCCCCTCGTGGACTACCGGGCCGCCAGGGGGCACCCTGGAGAGTAAGCGCCAGCGAGGGTAGCGCCAGTGTGGAGGCAGGATGACGGTCCAGGCAATGGTGCCCCGGATGACGGAGATCTGCGGGACCGGCGGGGTGGTGTCTGATCCTGCCGAGCTGCGGACCTACGAGTGCGACGGGCTCACCTCGCATCGCGCGGCCCCCGGCCTGGTCGTGCTGCCGGAGACGGCGGAGCAGGTCGCGGCGGTAGTCACGGAGTGCGCCCGGGCCGAGGTGCCGTTCGTGGCCCGCGGGTCGGGCACCGGCCTGTCCGGGGGGGCGCTGCCGCGCACCGACGGCGTGCTCATCGTGACCTCGCGGATGCGCCGGATCATCGCGATCGACCCGGTCAGCCAGCGGGCCATCGTGGAACCGGGCGTCACCAACCTGGCCGTCAGCACCGCGGCCCGGCCGTACGGCTACTTCTACGCCCCGGACCCGTCCAGCCAGGTGATCTGCTCGGTGGGCGGCAACGTCGCCGAGAACTCCGGCGGCGCGCACTGCCTCAAGCACGGCTTCACCGTGCATCACGTGACCGGCCTGCAGATCGTCACCCCCGAGGGGGAACTGACCTGGCTGGGGGACGGCACCGGGGCCGCCCCCGGCTACGACCTGGTCGGCATGTTCACCGGCTCGGAAGGCACGCTCGGCATCGTGACCAAGATCGTGGTCAAGCTGACCAGGATCCCGCAGGTCATCACCACGCTGCTGGCCGCGTTCGAGACCACCGGTGCGGGCGGGGCGGCGGTGTCCGCGATCATCGGGGCCGGCATCCTGCCCGCGGCCATCGAGATGATGGACGCGCTCGCCATCGAGGCGGCCGAGGCCGCGGTGGCCTGCAACTACCCGGCCGGGGCAGGGGCGGTCCTGGTCGTGGAGCTGGACGGGCCCGGGGCCGACGTGCGCCGGGACAGCGCGGCGGTGCGGGAACTGTGCCGGCGAGGCCGGCTGCTCCGAGATCCGGCAGGCGGATGACCCGGCGGAGCGGGCCGCGATCTGGGCCGGGCGCAAGTCCGCGTTCGCTGCCGTGGGCCGGATCTCCCCGGCCTACCTGGTGCAGGACGGGGTGGTGCCGCGCACCGCGCTCGGCGAGGTCCTGGACAAGATCGCCGCACTGGCGGCCGGGTCGGGCATCCGGGTGGCCAACGTGTTCCACGCGGGCGACGGGAACCTGCACCCGCTGGTCCTGTACAACGACGCCACGCCCGGGGAGGAAGCCACGGCCGAGGAAGTGTCCGGGGCGATCCTGGACCTGTGCATCGAGCACGGCGGCTCGATCACCGGCGAGCACGGCGTGGGCACGGACAAGTCCAGGTACATGACGAAGATGTTCACCCGCGAGGACCTGGACACCATGCAGCTGCTCCGCTGCGCGTTCGACCCGGCGGGGCTGTGCAACCCGGGCAAGATCTTCCCTACCCCGCGGCTGTGCGGTGAGGTCCCCGGGCCGCGCCGCGGCGTGCATCCCGCGGTCGCCGCAGGTCTGGCGGAACAGTTTTGAGCCCTGCCTCCGTCCCCGGGTCGCTGGCCCGGGCCTGCCGGGCGGTGCGGCCGGGCGGCCCGCGGGACGCGGTGGCCGGCCTGACCCCGGCCTGGGTCGCGTCCCCCGAAGACGCCGGCGAGGCCAGCGCCCTGCTGGCGGCGGCGACCGAGCACGGGCTCGCGGTCGTTCCGCGCGGCAGCGGGACCAGCGTGTCCTGGGGCGTCCCGCCGAGCCGCCTCGACCTGGTCATCGACACCCTGCGGCTGGACCAGGTCCTCGAGCACGCCGCGGGCGATCTGGTGGTCCGCGCGCAGGCCGGCGTGACCATGACCCGGCTGGCGGAGGTGCTGGCCTCGGCCCGGCAGCAGCTGGCCCTGGATGTGCCGCCCGGCGCGGCGCGGCGGCCACACCGGCTCGCCCACGGTCGGCGGCGTGCTGGCCACGGGCTCGGCCGGGCCACGGCGGCTGCGCTACGGCACCCCCCGGGACCTGCTGATCGGGATCACGGTCATCCGCCCGGACGGGACCGTGACCAAGTCCGGCGGCAAGGTCGTGAAGAACGTGGCCGGCTATGACCTCGGCAAGCTGTACACCGGCTCGCAGGGAACGCTGGGGCTGATCACCGAGGCCATCTTCCGGCTGCACCCGCTGCCCGCCGCGTCCGCGTTCGTGACCGCGGGTTACGCCGACCCGGCCGGGGCCGCGCGGGGCGTCGCGGCGGCCGCCGGCTCCGAGCTCGCCCCGGTAGCCATCGAGATCGACCGGCAGGCCCGCGATGGCCTGATCAGGGTGGCGGTGCTGCTCGAAGGCGACCCGGCCGGGGTGTCCGAGCGGGCCTCGCTGATGCGCGGGGTGCTCGGGGCGGGCACCGCGACCCTGGACGCCGCGCCGCCCTGGTGGGGCGCGGGGCCCGCGACCCCCGGGTCCGGGGCTGCCACCCGGGAAGGCAGCACGCTGATCCAGATCGGCTTCTGGGCCGCGGCCCTGCCCGGCGTGCTGGACGCGGTGGACGCCGCGGGACGGGCGGCCGGGCTGGACCCGGCCGTGGCCGGCTCGGCCGCCGCGGGCGTGCTGCACGCCGCGATCCCCGCGCGCGCCGAGCCGGAGGCGGTCGCCGGGTTCCTGGCCGCGCTGCGTGAGCGTCTCGCCCGGGACCTGGAACCCGGGTTCGCCGCCGGGGAGGGACCTCCCGCCCGGGCCAGCGCCGTGGTGGTCCGGGCCCCGGCTGCCGTGCAGGCCCTGATCGACATGTGGGGGCCGGTGCCCTCGCTCGGCCTGATGCGGGCGCTGAAGGATCAGTTCGACCCGGCCCACCTGATGGCGCCCGGCCGGTTCGCCGGGGGGATCTGAGTGCGGGAGGGACCGAGATGAGCACCTCGCCCATTGACCCGTCCGGCGAGCTGCGCGCGCTGGCGTCCGACTGCGTGCACTGCGGCTTCTGCCTGCCCGTCTGCCCCACCTACCAGCTGTGGGGCGAGGAGATGGACTCGCCGCGCGGGCGGATCCACCTGATCACCCAGATCCTGGACGGGGCCGCGGCCGGCGAGACAGTGGCTGGCGGGACGGTAGCCAGCGAGGCCGCCGCCACCCACCTGGACCGCTGCCTCGGCTGCATGGCCTGCGTGCCGGCCTGCCCCTCCGGCGTGCACTACGACCGGCTCATCGAGGCGGCGCGCGGCTGGGCCGAGGAGCCGCCGGGCGGCCCGGCCCCCGCACCGCTGCCGCCCCGCTCGCCGCGCGAGCGGGCCGCGCGCGCGGCGATCTTCGCGACGTTCCCGTACCCGGCGCGGCTCCGGATGCTGACCCGCCCGCTGCGGGCCGCCCAGCGCACCGGGATGATGCGGCGGATCGAGGGCAGCCGGCTGGCCGCCCGGCTCGCCCCGGAGCTGGTCGCGTCGCTCCGGGTGGCGCCCTCGCCGCCCCGGGGGCACCGCTCCGCCCTGGCCCGCCGGGTGCCCGCGCAGGGGCCGCGGCGGGCCGTGGTCGGCCTGCTCACCGGCTGCGTGCAGCAGGTGTTCTTCCCCGGCGTGAACGAGGCGACCGTGCGGATCCTGGCCGCCGAAGGATGCGACGTCGTCATCCCGCGTAAGCAGGGCTGCTGTGGCGCCCTGTCGCTGCACAGCGGCCGGGCCGCCGAGGCCGCCGGGTTCGCCCGGCGGACCATGACCGCGTTCGAGGACGCGGGAGTGGACGTGGTCGTGGTGAACTCGGCGGGCTGCGGCTCGGCCATGAAGGAGTACAGCCATCTCTTCGGGGGGGATGGGGATGAGGCGCAGCGGGCCAAGCGCTTCACCAGCACGGTCCGTGACCTCAGCGAGTTCCTCGCCGAGCTGGCCGGCGACGGCGGCCCGCGGGCGGTGCGCCATCCGCTCCCGGTCACCGCGGTCTACCACGAGGCCTGTCACCTGGGGCATGCGCAGGGCATCCGGCGCCAGCCCCGTGAGCTGCTCCGCGCCATCCCGGGGCTGGAGCTCGTGGAGCCTGGCCGACCCGGGTACCTGCTGCGGCTCGGCCGGCGTGTACAACCTGCTCCAGCCGGAGGCCGCCGGGGAACTGGGCGCGCGGAAGGCCGCCGCTGTGCTGGCCACCGGGGCGCCCCTGGTCATCTCGGCCAACCCCGGCTGCAGCCTGCAGATCTCCGCCGCGATGACCGCGGCCGGGACGGGCAGCCCGCCCGCCATGGCCCACATCGCCGAGGTGCTCGACGCGTCGCTGCGCGGCCTGCCGGTCACCGAGCTGACCGGCAGCCCGGCCCCCGGCCCGGCCGCGGACCCTCCGCCGGCCAGCTAGGGCAGACCTGATCCGGCGGGCGGGTTTCCTGCCCCCGGCGGCCCGCGGGGCCGCGGTCAGCCGGCCGCGTCAGCGGGCCGCGGTCAGCCCGGCCCCGTCAGCCGGCGGCGTTCAGCCAGTCGGGGTCGAGTTCCCCCTCGGCCACGATCACCGCCGGCCCGGTCAGCCAGCTGGTCCCGGGGTCCAGGGTCACGGTCAGCGCACCCCCCGGCACCATGACGTGCCACTGGCCCGGGACGGTTTTCGTTGCGGAGGAAAGCGCGGCTGCTGCCGCCGCAGCCGCGACCGCGCCGGTACCACAGGAGCGTGTCTCGCCTGAGCCGCGCTCGTGCACCCGCATGCTGAGCGCGCCCGGGCCGGTCACCCGGACCAGTTCCACGTTGCCGCCGGCCGGGAAGTCCGCCGGGTCCAGGCCCGGCGGCTCCGCCAGGTCGAATTTGTCCAGTGCCCCGTCCACCAGGCAGGCCAGATGCGGGTTGCCAACACTGATCCGCAGGCCGTCACGGACTGCGCCATCAATAACGGTCCGGCCGGGGCCGAGCACGCTGGCCGGGCCCATGTCCACGGTGATCCGGCCATCCGGTTCCGCCCGGACCTGCCGCACGCCGGACCGGGTGGCCACCGCGAACGCCGGGCTGGCCGCCAGGCCATGTTCCAGCAGGTAGCGGGCGAACACGCGGATCCCGTTGCCGCACATCTCGGCGATGCTGCCGTCCGCGTTCCGGTAATCCATGAACCATTCGGCCTGGTCCGCCTGCTCCGGCGCGGGGCCCGCGGCGGTGCGGACCACCCGCAGCAGCCCGTCCGCCCCGATCCCGGCCCGCCGGTCACACAGCCGCGCGACGAATTCCGGGCTGGGCTCACGCTCCCCGCGCAGGTCCGGCACGATCACGAAGTCGTTCTCGGTGCCGTGTCCCTTGGCAAACTGGCGCTGGCCGAAGTGGCGCCCGGAGAATTCGGGCTCGCTGAACTGATGCTCTGTCAGTGGACCCTGGGCGGACGGCATGACTCGATGGTAGCCAGTGCCCCGGCGGCCAGGTCCGCCCCGGGACCGGCGTCCAGCCAGATCACCCGCGGGTCGCGGCGGAACCAGGACTCCTGGCGGCGGGCGAACCGCCGGGTCGCCTTGACCGTCTGGTCGCGGGCCTCGTCCTCGCCGTGCTCCCCGGCCAGGAACCCCAGCACCTGGGCGTAGCCCAGTGCCTGGCTGGCCGTCCGGCCCTCGCGCAGCCCCGCCTGCTCCAGGCCGCGCACCTCGTCCACCAGGCCCGCCTGCCACATCCGCGCGACCCGGACCGCGATACGGCGGTCCAGCTCGGCGCGGCTGACCCGCAGCCCGATCTGCACCGCGGGGTACAGCGACTCATACCGCGGCAGCGTCGCGGTGAACGGCTGCCCGGACAGCTCGATGACTTCCAGCGCCCGGACGATCCGGCGGCCGTTGCTGGGCAGGATGCCCGCGGCCGCTCCCGGGTCGAGTGCGGCCAGCCTCGCGTGCAGCTCCGCCGGGCCCCGCGCGGCCAGCTCGGCCTCCAGCCGCTCGCGGACCGCCGGGTCGGTGCCCGGGAAGTTCAGGTCGTCCAGGGCGGCCCGCAGGTACAGCCCGGACCCCCCGGTCAGGATCGGGACACGGCCGCGGGCCGTGACCGCGGCGATGGCGTCCCGCGCCATCCGCTGGTACTCGGCCACGTTCGCCGGGTAGCGCACGTCCCACACGTCGAGCAGATGATGCGGGATGCCCTGGCGCTCGGCCACCGTGAGCTTGGCGGTGCCGATGTCCATCCCCCGGTACAGCTGCATCGAGTCGGCGTTGATGACCTCGCCGCCGAGGTCACGGGCCAGCCGCAGGGCGAGATCGGACTTGCCGGCCGCGGTCGGGCCGAGCACCGCGATCACCGGGTCTGCCATCCGCCCAGTCTGTCACCGGGCGGGCGGGCCGGGACCAGTCCCGGCCCGCCCGCCCCCGTGCTGATACACCGTGCTGATGCACCGTGCCGCTACACCGTGCTGCGACACCGTGCTGCGACACCGTGCTGGCTACCCCCGCGCTGGCCGGCCTGGGCGCCTGCTGGAGCCGGGGGCCGGCCGGGTCAGGCCCGGCTACAGGTGGCCGCGGCCCGGCGCGACCCGCTGGACCCGCAGGTAGACCAGGCCCGGGCGGGAGCAGGCCAGGAAGCGCAGCCGGACGAACTTCGCCAGGACCCGGTTCGGCGCGATGACGTGCAGGCCACGGGCGTGCGCCGCCGGCACATCTGGCGGGAGAAGACCGTGACGTCAGTGATCCGCAGCGTCGCGTGGGCGGTCCAGCGCGGCCGCAGGACCACCACCCGCAGCCGGGTCCCGGGCACCCAGGCCGCCGGGCTGCCCAGCTGCCGCCCGTGCCGGTTCACCGCGGAGACGCCCGGGAACCCGGCCATGTAGCAGGTCCGGCGGGTCCGGTTGGTGAACCTCAGCAGATAGGTGAAGCTGCCCGCGGCGCCGCTGCCCCGGCTCACCGAGAACCGGAGGTCGGCCCGGGCGCAGTTCGGGATGACCGCCGCCCGCGCGGAGTGCGCGGGGGTGGCCGGGGCCGCCGAGGCGGCCGTCGCGGTCAGCGCCGTGGTGCTGGCCATCGCCAGGGCTACGGCCGCCCGGCGGACGGTACTCACGGAAAAATACATCGAAATCCCCCTTGGTGATGGCGGCCCCGTAGGCCGCCCACCTGTGAAGACGCAGGTCCCGGGGGCAGGGTTGAGCAGGCTGACCGGCTCGGCGGGTCAGGCTGGCGCGCGGCGCGCGGGCGCGGTCAGGCGGGGCGGCCGACGGCGGGCATGCCGAGGGAGACCGCGGGCGCCCGCCCGGCGTCCGCCGGGCCGCCCAGGCCGTTCTGGCGGGCCTGCCAGGCGTCTCCCCCGCGGGTCCGCCGGACCGACCGGGGCCGACCGTCAGCGACCAGGTAGTGCGGCGCGGCCCGGGTCACGGTGGTGGTCACCAGGTCACCGGGCCGCGGGCTGGTGTCACCCGGCGCGAAGTGCACCAGGCGGTTGTCCCGGGCCCGCCCGGACAGCCGGTGCGTGGCGCCGTCCTTGCGGCCCTCACCCTCGGCCACCAGCACCTCGACCTCGCGGCCGGTGAACGCCTCATTCTCGGCCAGCGACACGTCCTCGACCAGCGCGGCGAGCCGCTGATACCGCTCGGCGACCACCCCGGCGGGGACCTGCCCGTCCATCACGGCCGCCGGCGTGCCCGGGCGCGGGGAGTACTGGAACGTGAACGCCCCGGCGAAACGGGCCGCCCGGACCAGGTCGAGGGTGTCCTCGAAGTCACGGTCGGTCTCGCCGGGGAAGCCCACGATGATGTCGGTCGTGATGGCGGCGTCCGGCATGGCCGCCCGGACCCGGTCCAGGATGGCCAGGTACTTCTCCCGCCGGTAGGCGCGGCGCATGGCCCGCAGCACCGCGTCGGACCCGGACTGCAGGGGCATGTGCAGCTGCGGCATCACGTTCGGGGTCTCGGCCATGGCGGCGATCACGTCGTCGGTGAAGTCCCGCGGGTGCGGCGAGGTGAAGCGCACCCGCTCCAGCCCCGGGATGCCGCCGCAGGCGCGGAGCAGCTTGCCGAACGCCAGCCGGTCGCCGAAACCCACGCCGTAGGAGTTCACGTTCTGCCCGAGCAGGGTCACCTCGACGACACCATCGTCCGCCAGCGCCCGGACCTCGGCCAGCACGTCACCCGGCCGCCGGTCCTCCTCGCGCCCGCGCAGGCTGGGCACGATGCAGAAGGTGCAGGTGTTGTTGCAGCCAACCGAGATGGCCACCCAGGCGGAGTAGCTCGACTCGCGGCGGGCCGGCAGGACTGAGGGGAACCGCTCCAGCGACTCGGCGATCTCCACCTGCGCGGCCTCCTGCACCCGCGCCCGTTCCAGCAGGGCGGGGAGGGAGCCGATATTGTGCGTGCCGAACACGACATCGACCCAGGGCGCCCGCTCGGCGATGCCGGCCCGGTCCTTCTGGGCCAGGCAGCCGCCCACGGCGATCTGCATCCCCGGCCGGGACTGTTTCACCGGCAGCAGGTGGCCCAGGTTGCCGTAAAGCCGGTTATCGGCGTTCTCGCGGACCGCGCAGGTGTTGAATACCACCACGTCCGCGGGTTCCCCGCTGGGGGCCCGCTGATAACCAGCATCTTCGAGCAGCCCAGCCAGCCGCTCGGAGTCGTGCATGTTCATCTGGCACCCGTAGGTGCGTATCTGATAGGTGCGGGAGACGCTCATTTCGCATCCGAGGGTACGCGCACTGCTGGGCATGTCCGGAATCTCCCGGGGAGCCCCCTGGCATGTCCGGAATCTCTCGTGGCAGACCCGCGAATGGTAGACGATATCCCCTATGACAGACAGCGTTTCAGCACCCCGGATCCCCTACGGCGCCTGGCCCTCCCCCATCACCGCGGCCGACGTGGCCAAGGGCCAGGTGCTGATCTCCTACCCCATGGTGACCGGAGCTGACGTCTGGTGGCAGGAGGGCCGCCCGGATGAGGGTGGCCGGGTGACGGTGGTGCGCTGTGACGCGGATGGAAAGCAGCGGGCCGTGCTGCCCGCGCCCTGGAACGCGCGGAGCCGGGTGCATGAATACGGCGGGCGGGCTTACCTGCCGGTGCCCGGCCGGCCCGCGGACGGCCAGGGCGGGCCAGCAGGCCCGGCGGTGGTTTTTGCGAACTATGCGGATCAGCGGCTCTACCTGGTGCCCGGCCCGGACGGGGACGCGGGGGCGGAGGGGGAACGCGCGGACGCGCGGGCGCGCTGCCATGGCGGGACGCGCGGATGCGGTTGTCCCGGTCCCGCTGACCCCGGCGCCCGCGGATGAGGCCCCGGCCGTGCTGCGCTTTGCGGACTTCATCCTGTCGGCGGATGGCCGGGAGATCTGGTGTGTCCAGGAACGGCACGAAGGCGGCAAGGTCACCCGCAGCCTGGTGGCCGTGCCGCTGGACGGGAGTGCGGCTGAGGACCCCGCGGCGGTCCGCGAACTGGTCAGCGGCCCGGATTTTTTTGCCTTTCCGACATTGTCACCGGATGGGAGCAGGCTGGCCTGGATCTGCTGGAATCATCCCCGGATGCCCTGGGACGGGACCGAATTGCGGGTGGCCCAGATTTCTGATGGCGTGCTGGGGCGCGGGCGGCTGGTTAAGGGCGGGATGAGAGAGTCCGTGCTGGCGCCGGTGTGGCGCGACGAGACCAGCCTGTACGTGGTCTCGGACTGGCCCGGCTGGTGGAACGTGTACCAGGTTGGCCTGGTCGGCGAGCCGGCCCAGGCGCTGTACCCGGCTGAGGAGGAGTTCGCCGAGCCGTTGTGGCAGCTGGGCGGCCGGCCTTACGCGGCGCTGGGCGACGGGCGGCTCGCCGTGCTGCACGGCCAGGGCGGCATGCGGCTGGGCCTGCTCGATCCGGAGACCGGCGAGCTCGCGGACCTCGAGCTGCCGTTCCAGGAATTCGTGTCCGGCGTGTCCGCGGACGGGACCACGATCGTGGCGGTGGCCGGCGGCCCGCAGACCCCGCTGTCGGTGGTCAGGATCGACGCGGCGAGCGGGAAAACGGAGGTGCTGCGCCGGGAATCGGAGGAGATTCCCGCGGCCGGGTACCTGCCGGTGCCGAGCCAGGTCCGGCTGGAGGGCCAGTACGGCCGCAACGTCCACGCGCTGGTGTACCCGCCGACGCACCCGGACGCGGTGGCCCCGGACGGGGAACTGCCGCCCTACATCGTCTGGGCCCACGGCGGGCCGACTTCCCACGTGATCGGCCTGCTCGACCTGGAGAAGGCGTATTTCACCAGCCGCGGCATCGGCGTCATCGACGTGAACTACGGGGGCTCCACCGGCTACGGCCGCAGCTACCGGGAGCGGCTGCGCATGCAGTGGGGCGTGGTGGACGTGGAGGACGCGGTGGCCGCCGGGCTGGCCCTGGCCGGCCAGCACGAGGCCGATCCGGACCGCCTCGGGATCCGCGGCGCGTCGGCGGGCGGCTGGACGGCACTGGCCGCCGTCACCACGCACGCCGCCAGGCACCGGGTGTTCAGCGCGGCGGCGTCTTATTTCGGGGTGGCTGATCTCCGCGAGTTCGCGGCCGAGACCCACGACTTCGAGTCGCACTACCTGGATGGCCTGATCGGCCCGCTGCCGGGGTTCGAGTACGTGTACGCGGAGCGGTCCCCCGCCGGTCACGTGACCGACGCCACCTGCCCGGTTCTCCTGCTGCAGGGCCTGGACGACCCGATCGTGCCACCGCGGCAGGCCGAGAGCATCGCGGCCGACCTGTCCGCCCACGGCATCCGGCACGCGCTGCTCACGTTCAAGGGCGAGTCGCACGGCTTCCGCCGCGCGGAGACGATCATCGCGGCGCTGGAGGCGGAGCTGTCGTTCTACGGGCAGGTGCTCGGCTTCACCCCGCCCGGCATCCCCCGGCTGCCGGTGACCGATCCGGGGAAGATGACCCAGGAGGCCATGGCGGCTCAGGCCGGCGCTGATGCCGGTGCCGGTGCTGAAGCGGGCGCCGGTGCCGGTGCTGAAGCCGACGCAGGTGCCGGTGCTGAAGCCGGCGCGGGCGCTGAAGCGGGCGCGGCTGCCGGTGCTGCGGGCAGCGCGGGCGCCACGGCCGCTGCCCCGGCCCAGGAAGCAGCCCAGGCCGTCCAGGGGCGTGGCAGGTCCAGGAGGAGAAGGGCAGCTGCGGGGAAAGGGCCAGGGCCGCAGGGGGAAACGCCCGCCGGGCCAGGCCAGTCGGCGACGGTGGCCAACTCCGCGAGCTGACCGCCCGTCAGCGGGCGAATGCGTCAGCGGGCGAATTCGGTGGCACGCGATTCGCGCACGACGGTGACCCGGATCTGCCCCGGGTAGGTGAGCTCCTCCTCGACCTGCTTGGCCACATCCCGCGCGATCACCTGGGCCTGGATGTCGTCCACCCGCTCCGGCTTGACCATGACCCGGATCTCCCGGCCCGCCTGCATGGCGAACACCTTCTCGACCCCCGGCTGGGCCGTGGCGATCTGCTCCAGCCGCTCCAGCCGCTTCACATAGGCCTCCAGGGACTCACGCCGGGCGCCGGGGCGGCCGCCGCTGATCGCGTCGGCGGCCTGGGTGAGCACGGCCTCGACCGTGCGGACCTCGACCTCGTTGTGGTGGGCCTCGATGGCGTGCACCACATCCGCGGGCTCGCCGTAGCGCCGGGCGATCTCCGCGCCGATCAGGGCGTGGCTGCCCTCGACCTCGTGCGTCAGGGCCTTCCCCACGTCGTGCAGCACCGTGCAACGTTTCAGCAGGGCCGGGTCCATCCCGAGCTCGCTGGCCATCATGCCGGCGATGTGCGCGGACTCGACCAGGTGGCGGAGCACGTTCTGGCCGTAGGACGTGCGGTAGCGCAGCCGGCCGAGCAGCGTGACCAGCTCCGGGTGCAGGTCGGTGATGGACAGCTCCACCAGCGCGTCCTCACCCGCGCGCACGCACAGCTGCTCCACCTCGCCCTTGCTGCGCTCGTAGGCTTCCTCGATCCGCTGCGGGTGGATCCGGCCGTCCAGGACGAGCCGTTCCAGGGTGAGCCGTCCCACCTCGCGGCGCACCGGGTCGAAGCAGGAGAGCAGGACCGCCTCGGGTGTGTCATCGATGATGAGGTTGACCCCGGTGACGGACTCGAAGGCCCGGATGTTCCGGCCTTCGCGGCCGATGATCCGGCCCTTCATCTCGTCGCCCGGAAGGTGCAGGACGGAGACGACTGACTCGCTGGTCTGCTCGCTGGCGACCCGCTGGATGGCCAGGGTCACGATCCGCCGGGCCCGCTCCTCACCATCCCGCCGCGCGGCGGTCTCGGTCTCCCGGACCAGCAGCGCCGCCTCGCGCTTGGCCTGGTTCTGGATGCCCGCGACCAGCTCCGCCTTGGCCTGATCCGCGGTCAGCCCGGCGGCCTGCTCGAGCACCTGGCGGCGTTCCTCGTCCAGCCGGTCCAGGTCAGCGCGCCGGGTCTCCAGGTCGCGGCGGAGCTGGTCCAGGCCCTCCGAACGTTCCTCCAGCTTCCCGAACTCAGCGTCCAGCCGGCTTTCCCGCTCGGCCAGGCGGGCCTCGCGCCGCTCAAGGTCGGCGCGGAGTTCCCGGGCCTCCGTCCGGGCCGCGCGCAGTTCCTCATCGGCGTCCCGGCTGGCCTGGGCGGCCTTGTCCGCGGCCAGCCCGGCCTCGCGCATGATGGTGGCGGCGTCGTTTTCTGCCCGGCTCCGGACCTGCTCGGCCTCGTGGCCGGCTTGCTCCAGCGCCCGCTGGGCCGCGGCCGCCGCTTCCGCGCGGGCCGCCTCCGTGGCGGCCGCTCCTGGGCCGGCGGCTCCGGTGCCAGCGGCTCCGGTCCCAGCTGCTTCTGCGCCAGCCGCTTCGGCGCCAGCCGCTTCGGCCGGGACGGCGCCGGGCCTGGGCGACGGCGGCACGGCCGGCTGCTCCCGGCCCGGCTGCCTGCGCAGGACGACGATGAGCGCGATCACGGCAGCCAGCAGCCCAACAGCCCCGATAACGAGAGAGATTGTGCTGCTCATGGCACACCCCAATCCTGCTCGCCGACCCCGGCATCAGGGTGTGATGCCAGGGTGAAACCCTGCAGCGAGGGGTCATGCCCGCCATCTCCGGCCGCGGCGGGCGGCCGGTTGCACAGCCAACTCAGGACAGCGCGCGCCGCCACGATGCCTCGGCACCGGGCCAGCCCAGCTGGGCTACCCGGCCCTTCAGGCCCGGCCTGGCTGGCCAGTCCTGGCTGGTACGCCCGGCCGTCTCAGCCGGGCTGCACGGCCAGGCCACCCGGCCACCTGGCGAACCCGGCCCGGCCTGGCACAGCCAGCCCCGGCTGGCCGGCGAACCGGCCAGCCAGCCTGAACCGGGCGGTCTAGTCCGGGCGGCCTAGCCAGGACCATCCGACCGATCCAGCCCGGCCACATCCAGCCCGGTCCGGCCCGATCAGGTCCGGCCCGGTCTGGGGCACCTGGAGCACCAGGCGGTCATACCGGCCGGAGCGTTTGCGGCCTTTCGTGGAAAGCACGCGGACCTAAGTCCCGGCCGGGCCAGCTGGCCCGGCCGTCCTACGGCGGCCTGGCCGGGCCCCTGCGCAGGGGGCCCGATCGGGCCTCTTGGCCCGGATGAGCGTCCCCACCAGGGCCAGAACCATTCAAAGTCCGTGACCTTCAGGCGGCCACGGGCCATATTTACTCATTTCATCCGCATGGCGCGGAGTAACACCTCGCTGCCGTGAGGTTAAGCGGAGATAACGTTTTGGGCAAGTAATCCGTTGCTATCGTCTTGATTCTTACCCACTGCAACTGACCGGCTACCAAGAATCCGCATCGGGGGTGAACGGGCCCTCTGGATGGGCTTGGGCCGGGTCTGCGTCGCCATCGGCAATGGTCAGAGCCATGTCGTCGAGATCGATCCCGGCCGCCGCGGCGTCGGCGCCTTCCTGGTCAAGGGCCTCACGGACCACTCGGTAGGCGATCGGCGCCGGATAGCCCTTCCGGGCCAGCAACCCGACGAGGCGCCGGACCCGGGTGGGCAGCGGCTTGCCCCGGCTCGCGGCCAGGCCCTTGGCCACCAGCCGCCGCGCGGTGGCGACCTCGTCGGCGGGGTCGAGAGCGCTCACGGCCGCGCTGATGTCCTGGCCGTCGACGCCGCGCTGCTTGAGCTCAGCCGAGAGGGCCCGGCGGGCCAGCCCCCGCCCGTGATGCCTGGACTCGACCCAGGCCCGGGCGAAGGCTGCGTCGTCGATCAGGCCTACCTCGGCGAAGCGGGCCAGGACCGCGGCGGCCGCGTCGTCCGGGATGCCGCGGCGCTCCATAGCCTCCGCAAGCTGGGCCCGGGTGCGCGGCCGCCCGGTGAGCAGCCGGAGGCAGAGCTGCCGGGCCTGCTCCTCAGGATCCCGGACCGGTTCTGCCCCGGCGCCAGCTTCCCCGGCGCTGGCTGCCCCCGCTCCCGCCGTTCCGGCTCCCGGCGTCCCGGCCACCGCCATCCCGGCCGCGGCCGTCCCGGCGGCGGCATTCCCGGCCCCCGCCGGGGACCGGGACGCCGCACGCCGCTTCGTCGCCGGCCGGTCAGGCACCGCCGCCCACGCCAGTCGGCGCGCCCGCAGTCCGGCCCGCGCCCGCGCGGCCCGCTGCGGCCCGGCCCACCGGAGCGCCAGCTCCCGGACCATTGGCTCCCGGGGCCCCCGCCGGAACTCCGTTCGCCGATCCGTTGGCGCCGGCCCCGGCGGCCGGGGCGGCCTCCGCGTCGATGCGCGGCCCGACGCCGAGCTTCTCCTTGATCTTCTTCTCGATCTCGTTCGCGAGGTCCGGGTTGTCCCGCAGGAAGTTGCGGGAGTTCTCCTTGCCCTGGCCGAGCTGGTCGCCCTCGTAGGTGTACCAGGCTCCCGACTTGCGGACGATGGACTGCTCGACCCCCAGGTCGATCAGGCCGCCCTCCCGGCTGATCCCGGTCCCGAAGATAATGTCGCACTCCGCGACCTTGAACGGCGGACTGCACTTGTTCTTGACCACCTTGATCCGGGTCCGGCTGCCCACGGCCTCGGTGCCGTCCTTCAGGGTCTCGATCCGGCGCACATCGAGCCGCACCGACGCGTAGAACTTGAGCGCCCGGCCTCCACTGGTGGTCTCGGGGCTGTTGTGCACCATGACCCCGTCGACGAAGTAGTTGTGCGATCCCTCAACCTCGATGTCGAACCGGTTCATCGACCTCGTCGGCGGCTTGACGTGGATGTCCAAGATCCTGGCTGGCACCAGGCGCATCTCAGCCGGGACGAACTCCGGTCCCACCCGGAACTGCCCGCGGAATCGTGGCAGGAGCTTGTACTCCATCGACGGATGAATGTAAGGCGCGACCAGCTTCTGGAATTTCTCTGACGCCGCAGTAGTGAACTGCAGGATGGCCTGGCGCCGGGAACCACGGGTGACCACCCTGACGTCGAGCTGGTAGGTATCCCGCAAGTAGTCGGCGAGCCGCTCACGGGAGCCGGGGCTCATCGCCTGCACGCAGATCTCTATCCGGCCGGTGCCACCCTGCGTCCTCCCCTGGACACCCTTCGACCTGATCGTGAAGCAGCCGTCGTCCATATACCAGACCGCGAGGGCGAATGGCGTGAGCGCCTTCAGGTACTCCCAGCTGAGGTGCTTCTTGCCGTCCCCGAAGTACACCGCCTCACGCAGTTCAGCCAGCTCGGGAAGCGGGGTCAGGTCAGCGAAGACCGCACCCTTGGCATTGGAAGACAGCGTGTACCCGATGTTGCCGAGGAGGCTGACCTTCCAGTCCAGGTACGCGGCCTGCTTCGCTCCGTGGCCCATCCGGAACCGGGTACCTGACCTGCCGCGCGGGTTCGGCGAGAGGCTCCCATCCCCCATCAGCGCACCCAGGATGAGCTCCATCTGCTGCCCGCTCAGCCGCCAGGGCTCGGCGAGGGCAACGCGGTCACCAGGGATCAGCTCTCCTGCTTGGCGCCAGCCTCCAGGCGTCTGGACAAGGTGATTCTCCGTCGCTGCGAACTGGGCCTTGCCGTTCCCGCCTGACTTGACCACGGTGAACTGGAGGAACCGCTCGGTACGGCCGTTGTTGAACCAGTTGACTATGCGGCGCGGGACTATGCGCCCGGATTCCGGGTCGTAGGAGAGGACCTCGACGTCCTGGCGCTGGTTAACGATCTTCCCGATCTTCTCCTGCGTGCCGTCCGCCAGGGTCACCCTGGTCGCGTACGACATGCAGCCGAACATCACCCCGACCTTTTCGCGAAGCTGATTAATGAAAATGGCGGTGGTCTTTGTCTGGCTCAATGCTCCGGTGATTTTCCGCAGGGCCTGGGACATTAGCCGGGCCTGGAGCCCCACGTGGCTGTCGCCCATCTCGCCCTCGATCTCGGCCCGGGGCACCAGCGCGGCCACCGAGTCGATGACGACGACGTCGATCGCCCCGGAGCGGATCAGCATGTCCGCGATCTCCAAGGCCTGCTCCCCGGTGTCCGGCTGGGAGACGAGCAGCGCGTCGGTGTCCACGCCGAGCTTCTTCGCGTAATCCGGGTCCAGCGCGTGCTCGGCGTCGATGAACGCGGCGATGCCGCCGGCCTTCTGGGCACTAGCCAGTGCATGCAAAGCGAGGGTGGTTTTCCCGCTTCCTTCGGGTCCGTACACCTCGACGACCCGGCCGCGGGGCAGGCCGCCGATGCCCAGCGCGACGTCCAGCGCGATCGCGCCAGTGGGGATCACTTCCATCGGAGCGCGGACCTCGTCGCCGAGCCGCATGATCGAGCCCCGGCCGAATTGCCGTTCGATCTGGGCGAGCGCAGTCTCCAGGGACTTGTCCCTGTCACCGCCGGTCCGGTTGACTGCCCTGTCGCTGCCTGCCATGGGAACTCCCGTTGGATTCAAGAGCTTGCTTGCTGGTTCAGTTGCCGGTCCAGAAGCTACGTGCCGCCACCGACAATTCCGCGCGCTACTGCTGTGCTGCCGTTCTGCTGTCGCCGTGCCCGGCCGCGAGGGCCCATCGCCGTGCCTGTCACCGTGTCCCCGGTTCGCTGGGTCCCTAGTCACCGGACCGCGGGTCGCAGGCCACGGAAAGGAGGCCGTGAATGGCCGTCCCAGACGACTACCTTAGGCGAACAACTGTTCGACCGTGGCGCCAACACGCCGCATCCCCGGAGAAAATCCGCTCCGGCCCTGATAAACGCCCTGGCGCTGCGGCCGGCCGCCACGCCGCGGGCCGCCACCACCGCGCCCCATGCCCGGCTGCCTTACGGCCCCCCGGCTGCCACGCCGCGGGCCCCACGCTTCCGCGGCCGCGGCGTGGCAGTCAGGGGACGACTCAGCCCGACACCCCGAGCACGGCGCGGGCACCAGCGATAACGCGAGTCACGCCGGCCACAGGAGCACGGAGCTGGGAAACCCGCGGGCCGGCTGGGCGCGCCCTGTGCGGGCGCGCTCTATGAGAGCACGGCTGGGCGGGTGTCTTCAGCGCAGGCTCTGCGGGACGTCGAACTCCGCGCAGACCGCCCGCCACACGGTCTTGGCGTCCACGCCATCCGCCAGGGCCTGATCGACGGTCCGCTCCCCCAGCGTGGCCAGGACATGATCCTTGGCGACGCTGCGGGCGTACACGTCACCGAACTGCGCCCGCATCCGCGTCCAGAACTCGCTGAGCCGCACGGCCCTCCCCTGAATGGCTGCCCCGTACCCCCGGTCCACTGCCGGCGAGAGTACCGGCGCCGGGGCGGCAACCCCAACCCGCGACCCAGCCAGCGAGCCCAGCCCTCAGCGCGCAGTTCCGGCCGCAGCCCGCGACCCAGCCAGCGAACTCAGTCAGCCCCAGCCCGCAGCCCTCAGCTCGCGGTCTGGCCAGCGACCCAGTCCCGCAGCATAGCCAGGCACGCCAGCCCGCCGGAGCCCCCAGCCGGCGCGGGCCCGGGCCGCCTCGGAGCATCCGCGCGGACCGGCGACCCAGGTTCGTACAAACAATGAGGAATGCGACTAGTTCTGTTGGGGAAGGGTCACGATGGATGCCCCCGCAATGACATAAGAATTACGCAGTTCCTGGGCGCATCCAATTCGGCACGGCCTGCCGGCTTCGCGGGCAGGCACCGACTGTCGCCTGGGGAGAGCAGATGGACCCATCAGCCGAAGAGGGCGGCGGCCGCCCGACGGCCGTGGCGCACGACCCGGCCGCCGCGCCTCGCGTGACCGTCCCCCAGCAGCGCGGCCCCGCCCCCGCCGCCATCAAGCCCTCTCCGGCCGGCCCTGGACCCGCGCCCCGCCGGCGCACCGACCGCGTCGCGGTGGCCGCCCTGGTCTCGGGGCTCGTCCCGGCCATCCCGGTCACCCTGGTGCTCGGGCCGCTGGCCCTGATCCGCGTCGGGCGGTCCGGCGCGCGCGGCCGCGCCCTGGCGGTGACCGGCCTGGTGCTGGCGGGCCTGTGGACCGTGGCCGCCGCGGTCGTGGCCGCGGCCATCATCACCCGCCCGCCGCCGCCCCCGCCGGTCACGCTGCCGCAGGTGTTCAGCCTGCGGGCGGGCCAGTGCCTCGACTCGGCCGCCAACGGGATCAGCGGCGTTCAGGTGATCAGCTGCGGGCAGGCCCACGACGCGGAGGTGTTCGCGACGTTCCGGGTGACCGGCTCGCGCTACCCCGGTCCGGCGGCGCTGCAGCAACGCGCCCGCGAGGGCTGCGTGAGCCGGCTCGCCGGCTACCTGAACCCCGAACTGCCCGCGTCCTCGCTGGCGCAGTCCTTCGTCTACCCGGGCGCCGGGGCGTGGTCGGCCGGCGAACGCACCGTGGTCTGCACCGTCCGCGGCACCTCGGGGCCGCTGGTCGGCTCGGTGCGGGCCGCGCCGTGAGGTCTGCGCTGCGGACGCACTGACGCCCGGCCGGTAAGCGGCGAGACAGCAAGCGGCCGGACCGGCACCCCGACGGCGGGCCGGAATCGGAGCCCGGACCAGGACGTTCATTCCTGTCGGTATGAGCATGCACCATGGACCTATGCCCCATCACGCGGCGCCTGGGAAGGCCGGATCAGCAGCAGGCGAGAGGGACCCCCTCGAGGGGTTCAGCGCGGTCACCCGGGACTGGTTCTCCGCGGCGTTCGCCACGCCCACGCAGGCGCAGGCCGAGGCGTGGGCCGCGATCAGCAAGGGCGAGAACACCCTGGTCATCGCGCCCACCGGCTCGGGCAAGACCTTGTCGGCGTTCCTGTGGGCGCTGGATCGCCTGGCCGCGGCGCCCGCCCCCGAGGACCCGAAACAGCGCTGCCGGGTGCTGTACATCTCCCCGCTGAAGGCGCTCGCGGTGGACATCGAGCGCAACCTGCGCGCCCCGCTGACCGGGATCCGGCACACCGCGCAGGCCATGGGCGCGCCCGAGCCCGACATCCGGGTCGCGGTGCGCACCGGGGACACCGCCGCCGAGGAGCGCCGCCGGCTGGCCGCCAGCCCGCCGGACATCCTGATCACCACGCCCGAGTCGCTGTTCCTCCTGCTGACCTCCAAGGCGCGGGACGCGCTGCGCGGGGTGGACACGGTCATCGTGGACGAGGTGCACGCGCTGGCCGGGAACAAGCGCGGCGCCCACCTGGCCCTGTCCCTGGAACGGCTGGACGCGCTGACCTCCGGCCGCCGCCCGGCCCAGCGGATCGGCCTGTCGGCCACGGTCCGCCCGGCCGGGGACGTGGCCTCGTTCCTGGGCGGCGCCCGCCCGGTGACCATCGCCGCCCCGCCCAGCACCAAGCAGCTCGATGTGAGCATCGTGGTGCCCGTCGAGGACATGACCGACCTGGACCAGCCCGCCGGCACCAGTGCGGACGCCACGGACGGCCAGGCCGCCCGGCGGTCGATCTGGCCGCACGTCGAGGAGCAGGTCCTCGACCTCATCGAGCAGCACCGTTCCACGATCGTGTTCGCCAACTCGCGCCGGCTGGCCGAGCGGCTCTGCGCCCGGCTCAACGAGCTGGCCGCCGAGCGCGCCGAGCTCCGCGCGGGCACCCCGGCCAGCGGCCCCGGCCTGCCCGCCCCGAGCGGGCCGCCCGCGCAGATCATGGCCCAGGCCGGATCCACCGGGGGCGTGCTGCCCGAGGTGGCCCGGGCCCACCACGGCTCGGTGTCCCGGCAGGAACGGGCCCAGATCGAGGAGGCACTCAAGGCCGGCCGGCTCCCGGCCGTGGTGGCCACGTCCAGCCTGGAACTCGGCATCGACATGGGCGCGGTGGACCTGGTCATCCAGGTCGAGTCGCCGCCCTCGGTGGCCAGCGGCCTGCAGCGCACCGGGCGGGCCGGGCACAACGTCGGGGACGTGAGCCGCGGCGTGATCTTCCCCAAGTACCAGGGCGACCTGGTGCAGGCCGCGGTGGTGGCCCGGCGGATGCGCGGCGGCCAGATCGAGCAGCTGAGCATTCCCCGCAACCCGCTGGACGTGCTCGCCCAGCAGATCGTCGCGATGACCGCCCTGGACGACTGGTCCGTGGACGACCTGCACCAGGTGGTGCGCCGGGCCGCGCCGTTCGCCGGCCTGACCCGGCCGGTACTCGAGGCCGTGCTGGACATGCTGGCCGGGCGGTACCCGAGCGAGGAGTTCGCGGAGCTGCGTCCGCGGCTGGTCTGGGACCGCACCACGGGCCTGCTGCACGGCCGCCCCGGCGGCCAGCGGCTGGCGGTGACCAGCGGCGGCACCATTCCCGACCGTGGCCTGTTCGGCGTGTTCCTGGCCGCGTCGCAGCGCGGCGACGGCCGCAATTCGCACCGGGTCGGCGAGCTCGACGAGGAGATGGTCTACGAGTCGCGGGTCGGTGACGTGTTCGTGCTGGGCGCGAGCTCGTGGCGGATCGAGGAGATCACCGCGGACCAGGTGCTGGTCTCCCCCGCCCCGGGCCAGCCGGGCAAGCTGCCGTTCTGGCACGGTGACGCGCCGGGCCGGCCCGCCGAGCTGGGCCGGGCGCTGGGCGCGTACTGCCGCGAGCTGTCCGAGGCCGGCGAGCAGGACGCGACCGCGCGGCTGCGCGCGGATGGCCTGGACGAGCTGGCCGCCGCCAACCTGGTCCGCTACCTGAGCGCGCAGCGGGAGGCCACGGGCTACGTGCCGGACGACCGCACGCTGGTCATGGAGCGGTTCCGGGACGAGCTGGGCGACTGGCGGCTCGTCCTGCACAGCCCGTTCGGCGCGCAGGTGCACGCCCCGTGGGCGCTGGCCATCGCGGCCCGGCTCCGCGAGCGCTACCAGGGCATGGACGTGCAGGCCATGCACACCGACGACGGGATCGTCATCCGGGTCCCGGATACCGAGGAGCCGCCGCCGACCGCGATCGCGGAGCTGCAGCCCGAGGAGATCGAGCAGCTGGTCACCGACGAGCTGGGCAGCTCGGCGCTGTTCGCCTCCCGGTTCCGTGAGTGCGCGGCCCGGGCCCTGCTGCTCCCCCGGCGCCAGCCGGGGCGGCGCAGCCCGCTGTGGCAGCAGCGGCAGCGGTCCGCGCAGCTTCTGTCCGTGGCCCGCAAGTACGGCACGTTCCCGATCGTGCTGGAGACCGTGCGTGAGTGCCTGCAGGACGTGTTCGACGTCCCGGGCCTGATAAGCCTCATGAAGGAGCTGGCCAGCCGGAAGATCCGCCTGGTCGAGGTGGAGACCCCGGTCCCGTCCCCGTTCGGGCGCTCGCTGCTGTTCCGTTACGTGGGCGCGTTCATGTACGAGGGTGACGCGCCGGTCGCCGAGCGCCGCGCCCAGGCGCTGGCCCTGGACTCCTCGCTGCTGGCCGAGCTGCTCGGCCAGGCTGACCTGCGCGAGCTGCTGGACCCGGCGGTGGTCGGGCAGACCGAGCGGGAGCTGCAGCGGCTCACCCCGGAACGGGCCTGCCGCGACGCCGAGGGTGTGGCGGACCTGCTGCGCGCCATCGGGCCGGTCTCGGCGGCCGAGGTGGCCGGGCGCAGCCAGGACCCGGAGGCGGCCGCGGGGTGGCTGGCGGAGCTGGCCCGGCAGCGGCGGGCGCTGGAGTTCCGGATCGCCGGCGAGGCCCGGTGGGCCGCGATCGAGGACGCCGGGCGGCTGCGCGACGCGCTGGGCGTGCCGCTGCCCCCGGGCGTGCCCGCCGCGTTCACCGAGCCGGTTCCCGACCCGCTCGGTGACCTGGTGGCGCGCTACGCGCGCGGGCACGGGCCGTTCGTGACCGCTGATCTCGCCGGGCGGTACGGGCTGGGCGTGGCGGTGGTCACCGGTGCGCTGCGGCGGCTGGCCGCGGAGGGCCGGATCGCCGAGGGCGAGTTCCTGCCCGGGCGGCGGGGCACGCAGTGGTGCGACACGTCGGTGCTGCGCACGCTGCGCCGGCGCTGCCTGGCCAAGCTGCGCAAGGAAGCCGAGCCGGTGCCGCGGTCGGCCCTGGCCCGGTTCCTGCCGTCGTGGCAGAACGTGGCCCCGTCCGCCGCGGCGCGGCCCGCCCCGGGCCGGGCCGCTGCCGGCGGGGGCCGGGTCCGCGGGCCGAAGGCCAGCGCGGACACCGTCTACGAGGTCATCGACCAGCTGGCCGGGGCGGCGATGCCCGCGTCGGCGCTGGAGACCCTGATCCTGCCGGCCCGGGTGCCGGGCTACCAGCCCGCGATGCTGGACGAGCTGACCGCGGCGGGTGAGGTGGTCTGGGCCGGGGCGGGCGGGCTGCCCGGCGGTGACGGCTGGGTGGCGCTGGCCCCCGCGGACACCGCGCCGCTGCTGCTCCCCGAACCGGGCGAGATCACCCTGACCCCGCTGCACGAGGCGGTCCTGGCCGCGCTGGGCGGCGGCGGCGGGATGTTCTTCCGGATGCTCGCCGACCGGGCCGCCTCGCTGCTGCCCGAGGACAGCCGCCAGGATGCCACCGACGCCGCGGTCGCCGCGGCCATCTGGGATCTGGTCTGGGCGGGCCGTGTCACCAACGACACGCTGGCCGCGCTGCGCACGGTGCTGGGCACCGGCCTGCCGGTGGCGGCCCCGGCGGCGGGACCGCCCCCGCCGGCCGCGCGCCGCCGCGGCGCGGCCCGGATCGGTTCCCGCGGGCGCGGCCTGGGCCTGGCCGTCCATGCCGTCCCGGACCGGGCCGCCCACGGTCACCGGGCGCTGGTCCCTCGGGCCGCCCGCCGACCCGGACCCCACCCGGCGGATGCACGCACTGGCCCGGACGCTGCTGGACCGGCACGGGATCCTGATCCGCGGCGCGGCCGCCACGGAACGGGTCCCCGGCGGTTTCGCGGCCATCTACCCGGTGCTGCGGGCCATGGAGGACGCCGGCCAGTGCCGCCGCGGCTACTTCGTGGAAGGCCTGGGCGCGGCACAGTTCGCGCTGCCCGGCGCGGTGGACCGGATGCGCGCGCTGGCCGCGGAGGCCGGCGCCGGCGAACCCGCCGGCGATCCGTGGGCGCGCGGCGGCGATCCGGGTGCAGGCCGGCCCGGCCCCGGTCTTCTCCGCAACGAAAACCGTTCCGGGCCAGCCACCCCGGTCACCGTGCTCGCCGCGGGCGATCCCGCCAACCCGTTCGGGGCGGCCCTGCCCTGGCCGGAACGGCCCGGCGAGGCCCCAGGCGGCCACCGGCCGGGCCGCAAGGCCGGTGCCCTGGTCGTGCTGGCCGCCGGGGAACTGGTGCTCTACGTCGAGCGGGGCGGCAAGACCCTGCTGTCCTGGACGGGGGACCCGGCCGTTCTCGGGCCGGCCGCGGCGGCGCTGGCCGGCGCGGCCCGGGGCGGGGCGCTGGGCCGGCTGACCATCGAGCGGGCCGACGGGGCGGCCGTGCAGGACTCGCCGCTGGCGCGGGCGCTGGAGGAGGCCGGGTTCCGGCCCACGCCGCGGGGGCTGAGGCTGCGGGCCCAGGTGGCCTGACCCGGGGAGCGGCGGCCGGGCCCGCGCTTGCGCCCGGGCGGGTCGTGGCGCAGCCTGAATGCACCAGATAAGCCATTCCGGCTGCGGCCGCGTCTTTCATAGGGCACCTTTTCCAGGGGGACCAGCCACCGCGCAGTATCGCCTGGCCTCCGCCCATGAGCAGGCCGCGTGCGGTTCCGGCCGCGGTGAGTCCGAGGACAGGAGGGGGCCGTGGCTGACGCGGAGGGCATCGACCTCTCGAGCTTCCAGCCATCGTTCGACTGGGCCGCCGAAAAGGGGCGAATTTCGTTCGCGTTCATCAAAGCGACGGAAGGCATCACGATCAGGGACCCCGATTTCGCGGCCAACTGGCGGGACGCGGGGGCGCTCGGCATCGTCCGCGGCGCCTACCACTTCGGCCACCCGAAGAACGGGGCGGCCGCCGAGTCCCGGGCGTTCCTGGACGTGGTCCGCGCCCAGGGCCTGAAGGCCGGTGACCTGCTCGCCCTGGACCTGGAGGCGTCCGACGGCCTCAGCCCGGCGCGGGTGTCCGAGTACGCCCGCAACTGGTGCGCGGACGTGCAGCGGGCCACCGGCCACACGCCGATCGTGTACACGTTCCTGAGCTTCGCCGAGCAGGGCAACTGCGCCGGCCTGGGTCACTACCCGCTGTGGATCGCCGAGCCGTCCGCGCCGGCGGGCCGGCCGGTGGTGCCCCGGCCGTGGTCGACGTGGAAGTTCCACCAGTACGGGACGGCGAGGGTGGGCAGCAACACGGTCGACGTGAACGTGTTCAACGGGGACACCGCCGCCCTGAAAAAGTTCGCCAACCCAGCGCCCTCACCCAAGAAGGAGACCGACGTGCAGAGCGGGTCCCTGAACAACGGCGCCAGCGCCGTCACCGCGATCGCGATCCCGTTTGGCAGCGCCAAGGAGATCGGTTTCGCCTGCGACAACGGGAACCAGGGCCTGCCGTCCGCCCGGCTGCGGGTGGCGGTCTGGGCCGGCGGCCACTGGAAAGTGCACAACCCGGTGGTGGTGGACAGCAGCAAGGGCCAGACGGTGATCAAGTTCGGTGATCCGTCGAAGACGTCGGTGGTGTCCGTCGAGCGGCTCGACGCGGGCACCGTGAGCGTCGGGTACCAGGTCTCCTAAGCTGCCAGTGTGAACGGCGCCCCGCCCACGATCTACGACGTCGCGGCGGTCGCGGGCGTGTCCATCGCATCGGTGTCCCGGGTCCTCAACGGGACCGGCAGGCCCCGCCCGGAGACCCGGGACCGGGTGCTCCGGGCCGTGGCGGAGCTCGGCTTCGTGCCGGACGGGGCGGCCCGGGCGCTGAGCGTCAAGCTCAAGGAGACGGTCGGGGTCGTCTACCGGCGCGTACCCAAGGCCACGTCGGGCGCCGTGTTCGCCGAGGAGGACGAGAACCTCCAGTTCGCCGACATCATCAACCGGGGCATCGAGGTCGCCGCGCAGCGCCGCGGCTTCAGCCTGCTGATCAGCTCGGTGGCGGCCGAGGACGCCGACGCGGGCCGGCGGATGATGGCCCTGGCCGGCAAGTGCGACGGGCTGATCGTGCACGACCTGGTCCTGGACGCCGCCCAGCTGGACCGGCTGGGCCGCCACATCCCGGTGGTCAACCTGGCCGGGATCACCACCCCGCACACGGCCAGCGTGCGCGGTGACAGCGAGACAGGCATGCGCGACCTGATGCGGCACCTGATCCGGGACCACGGGTACGCCACGCTGGGGTACCTGGCCGGGGTCGCGGACAGCCCGGACAACGTGACCCGCCGGGCGGTGGTGGAGGCCGAGGCCCGGGCCGGGGGGGCGGAACTCGCACCCGGCCCGCAGTGGCAGGGCAGCTACTACGCCGACGGCGGGGCGCACGTGATCGACGGGCTGCTGCGCGCGGGCCGGCCGCTGCCCCGGGCCATCGTCTGCGCCAACGACCTCGCCGCGCTCGGGGCCCTGCACACGCTGGCCCGCCGCGGCGTGGACGTGCCCGGCGACGTGGCGGTCACCGGATTCGACGACATCCCGGTCGCGCGGCGGCTCCATCCGGGGCTGACCACCGTCCGCCAGCCCATCCAGGAACTCGGGGCCACCGCGTTCGAGCTGCTCGAGTCGCTGGTCGCCGACGGCCAGCCGGAGCCGCGGGATGTGGTCCTGCCGACCCGCCTGATCCGCCGGGAGAGCTGCGGCTGCTAGCCGGATCCGGTGTCCCAGAGCACCGGCAGGGACGGGGGCTTGCGGAACACCAGGCCGCGGGGTGCGGCCGGGCTGGCCCGGGTCGGGCCGCAGGCCGGGCAGCCGGCTGAGGGCCGCGGCCAGCGCCGCCCGGGCTTCCAGCCGGGCCAGGTGGACGCCCAGGCAGAAGTGCGGGCCGCGGGCGAAGGCCAGGTTCTGCGCGGCGTTGCCCCGGCGCACGTCGAAGCGGTCCGGGTCGGGAAACGCGGCCGGGTCCCGGCCCGCGCCAGCCACCGACACGCTGACCAGGTCGCCGCGGCTCACCTCGGCGCCGCCGATGGCGATGTCGCGGGTGGCGTAGCGGTCCACCACGGCCGCCGCCGGTTCGAGGCGGAGTGACTCCTCGATGGCCTGCGGCAGCAGGCCCGGGTCGGCGCGCACCAGGCTGAGCTGGCCGGGGTGGCCGAGCAGGTGCCACGCGGCGTTGGCGATCATGCCCTCGGTGGTCTCGATGCCGCCGAACATGAGCACCGCCGCGTTGGAGATGATCTCGTCCGGGCTGAGACCAGCGGCGTCCGCCCCGGTCCCGGTCCGGCCGCGGCCGGCCCGCAGCACGGGCCGGGCCGCGTCCGCGAGCAGCGAGGCCCCGGCCCGGTTCCCGGCGACCGCACGCAACCCGTCGCTGAGCTGCCCGAATGCCGCCACTCCCGCGGTCACTCCGGGCGCGGTCGCGAGGGCTGCCCCGGGCCGGCGGCGGCCAGCTGGGAGACCGCACCGACGATCGCGTCGTACCAGGCCAGGATGGTGGCCGGGGGTACCTGGCCGAGGCCGAGGACCCGGGCGACCACGGCCACGGCCAGCGGTGCGGCCAGCCCCCGGCTCAGGTCCCCCCGTCCGGCCGGCCGCATCACGCTGACCAGGCGGTCCGCCTCGCCGGTCACGAACGTTTCGAGCTGGCGATGCACGGCGGCCTGGCTGAACGGGCCGGTGAACGGGCGGCGGTGCCGGTCGTGCTGCGCACCATCCAGCGACAGCATGCTGGGCCCCACGATCCGGGCCGTGGAGAAGCGCGGGTCGTCGACGGTGAACGTCGCCGCGTCCCGCATGACCTGGAGGGCCAGGTCGCGGCGGGTGACCAGCCACCCGTCCAGCGCCGGCAGCCACGAGACGGGCTCGCTGTCCCGCAGCCTGGCCAGCACGGGATGCGGGTCCTCATCCAGGTCCGCGAGCGTGACCGCGGCGCCGAGCGGGTACCGGCGGACCCGCGCGGTCATCGCCGGTGAGCCCGCGCCGCCGCCAGTCATGGCGACGACGTTAGCGCCCCGCCCGGCTGGGCCGGCCGTCCCCGGCGGGCTGGGCACCGCGGGAACGCCTCGGTCACCCCATTGGGAGGATGTCACCGGAGAGCGCATGAGGTGGGATCGGTGGGTAGGGAGCAGGGCAGGATGGGAGCCAAGACTGGCCTGATGGAGGTACGGCATGCGGCAGTGCTCGGCGCACGCGCATGCGACAATCGCCGCTGCGCAAGCGGAAGACCTGGTCACCGGGGGGATCCGCAGCCTCGAGGTGCGCTGGATATTTCCCGGCGGCTGGACGCCGCGGTCACCGGATGGTTCCGGCGGTTCCCCGCCTGGGCGGAATCGCGCGAGGACACCTACCTCTTGTGCCCCCCGTCGAGCGGGCTCTCGGTCAAGATCCGCGGGGGCCAGGCCCTGGAGGTGAAGGCGTACCGCGGCAGCCCGGGAAGCCTCGAGGTGGCGGGCCGCGCCCGCGGGCGCATGGAGTCGTGGGAGAAGTGGTCCGCTGCGCATGACCTGTCCAGCCCGGACGGCCATGATCCGGCCTGCTGGAGGCCGGTCGGCAAGACGCGGCGCATCGCCCCGTTCTCACTGGCCGGGGGGCGGGTCGCGCCGGGCGCGCCGGAAGGGGGCCGGGGGCCGCGGTGCCATCTGGAACTCACCGGAATCCGCATGCAGGACCAGGACTGGTGGTCCCTGGGCTTCGAGGCGACCGGCCCCGACCACCTGCTCCGCACCGTCCTCGAGGGCACCGCCGGGCTCGTGTTTGCCCAGCCCCTGCCCGGCAATGTGCAACCCGGGCCCGGTGAATCCAGGTCCTACGCGCAGTGGCTGGGCCAGCGTCCCGACCCGGGGGACGACGCGTGAGGACTGCTCCCGCGCCGCTCGTTCCGTGGCCGGGCAGGCCCGGCCACGTCACGTTTTCAGGATGTTGACCGCGCGGGCGATCACCAGCGCGCCCAGGCCCAGCGACACGCACGCTTCCAGGATCATGAGCAGCTTGGCCCACGGCTTGATCGCGGAGGTGTCGGTGGGGCTGAAGGCGGTGGCCGTCCAGAAGGCCAGCGACAGATAGTCAACGAACCGCGGCACCCAGGCCGCCGGCGCGTAGTCGGTGTGCAGCATCTCCGGGAAGACGAACGCCGGGTTCCTGTCGGGCGGGTGCGCGCGGGCGGCGGCGCCGCCCCGGTCGAGATCCCAGTACCAAAGCGCGAACGCGATCACGTTCGTGGCCCAGACCACCCCGCCCGTGGCCAGCAGCCCGATGGGATTGCTGGCGAAGATCTTGTTATTGGTCAGGATGTCGGCGACCAGCCGGGCCGCGGCGAACAGGTTGGCCAGGGTGATGAACGCGATGATGATGCCGGTCACGGCCCGCAGCCAGGGCTTGCGCCGGTCGATCCGCCCCGGGTCCCCGATGACCAGCACGGCCAGCAGGACGAGCAGGACCACCGGGACGACCCATCTCGGGTTCACCCGGTACTGGGTGGGCAGCGCCAGATGCAGGCCGGCCGCGGCCAGGATGGCCAGGGCCACCGGCCACCAGTGCTCACCCCTGGTGGCCGGGGCCGGGTTCGCCGGGGCCGGCTCCCCCGGATGGAGATCACCCGTGTCCATCTGCTCCCCATGCGGCGCCTGTGCTGACGGTCGCACCTGGCTGGCCCGGGGGGATCACCCGCAAAGGATGGCCCGGTAGCCCGCCGCCAGGCCCCTCCCTCGCGGCGGGTGATCCGGTTACCCCGCCTGCGGCGGATGCTGGTCCTGGTCACACTCGGCGTGGCCAGCTGAACGGGAGAGCGAGGCCGGCATGGCAAGTGCCGTTGACGATCCGGAGACGCTGCACGCTGCTGCCGTGAGCAGGCGGTACCTGATGCGGTTCGAAGCGGACACGTTCAAGCAGCGGCCCTTGTGGATTCGGCTGATCATCGAGTTTCTCGGCACGTTCATGCTGGTGACGGTGGCCGCCGGGGCGGGCGTGATCAATCATTACGCCGGGGGCGGCCCAATCAGCCGCACGGCGGCGGTGATCGCGCCGGGCGCGCTGGTGATGGCCCTGATCTACGCGTGGGGCCCGCTGTCAGGATTGCACATCAACCCGGCGGTCACCTTCGCCTTCACCGCCCGCGGGGTGTTCCCGACCCGCTGGGTGCTGCCCTACTGGGTGGCCCAGTTCGCGGGCGCCATCGGCGCTGCCCTGCTGCTGCAGTTCCTGTTCGGGGACGTCAGCGCGGGCGGCAACTACCCCATCGCCAAGGCGGGCGGGGACTGGCGCTCGTTCATCATGGAAATCATCCTGACCACGATCCTGGTCAGCGTGATCCTGAACACGGCGACCGGGGGCCGCAGCATCGGCCATAACGCCGCGATCGCGGTGGGCTCGACGGTGGCGCTGCTCGGCCTGTTCGCCAGCCCGATCAGCGGCGCGTCGATGAACCCGGCCCGCACGCTCGGTCCAGACATCGTCGGCGTCAACTTCACCGGCTGGTGGGTGTACGTGTTCGGCGACATCATCGGCGCGGCTATCGCGGTGGTGATCATCATCCTGGTCCGCGGGGTGCCGGACAAAGAAGAGTCCGCGGCCGCCGAGGGCGGCGACCTGCCAAAGTGACCTAGGGACCGGCCACGGAGGCGAGCAGCTCGCCACGGGCCTGCTCCACCGCGGCCAGGATGGCGCCGCGCAGCACCGGCTGGCCGGCCACCCCGGTCGGCACCACCTGCGGGTGGGCCGGGCAGATCCGGCCCACCTCCGCGGCCACCCGGTCGGCCAGCGCGGTCCCGCCGGCCCGCCCCACCTCGCCGCCGAGGACGACGAGGCCCGGGTCGAGCACCACGCTGACCGCCGCCGCCCCGGTGGCCACCCGGGCGGCCAGCTGGTCGAGCAGGCCGCTGCCCCGCTCGTCACCGGCCTGGGCGGCGGCCACCGCGGCCTGCACGGCCGCCGCGGCCGTGGGCGCGGGAAACCCGTAGCTTTCCGCCAGCGGCCGCACCGCCTGGGCTCCGACCAGGGACTGGAACGCGCCGGTGGCCGGGTGGCTGACGTCCTGCGGCAGCGGCACCCCGGGAACCGGGAGGTACCCGATCTCGCCCGCCGCGCCCGCCACCCCGCGGTGCAGCCGCCCGCCGATGATCGTGGCCAGCCCCAGGCCCACCCCGATCCACATGAGCACGAAGTCGTCCGCGCCCTGGGCGACACCCTCCGCGCGCTCGGCCATCGCCGCCAGGTTGACGTCGTTCTCGATCGTCACCGGCTGGCGCAGGTCGCTGCGCAGCGCGTCCAGCACGCCCTCGTGCCAGGCGGGCAGGTTCACCGCCAGGCGCGGATCCCCGGTGCTGGGATCCAGCACCCCGGGAGTGCCGATGACCAGGGCGTTGAGCCGGGACATCTCCACCCCCGCGGAACGGCAGGCGGCCGCCACCGCGCCGCGGACCAGCTCCACCGGATTCGCGGCGCCGTCCGGGTCCACGCTGACCTGGGTGACCACCTCGCCGGTAATGTCCGCCACCCCGGCGCTGACCTCGTCGTGCTCGACGTGCAGCCCGGCGACGTACGCGCTCGACGGCACGACCGCGTAGAGCGCCGCGTTCGGCCCGCGGCCGCCAGCCTGCTCCCCCACGGTCGTGACCAGCCCGCGCTCCTCCAGGCGGGAGAGCAGCTGGGACGCGGTCACCTTGGACAGTCCGGTCCGCTCGCCCACCTGGGCCCTGGTCATGGGGCCGCCGGCCAGCAGCAGCTCGAGCGCGGCCCGGTCGTTGAGCTCCCTCAGCAGCCGGGGTGTCCCAGGCCGTTGTTCCATGCCTTCCCTCCGTCGCATGACGTCCCCCCCAGCACCTGCTCGCACACGGCGAGGGACCGGCTAGCCAGGGCCACGCCGGGCCGACGGCGACGGCGGGCGGGACACCTGGCTGAATTCTGTCTCAATCTGGCCACAGGGTCTATCTAATAGGAAACTTTACTGTTAGTTTCACCCCAGAATCCCCACAGTGTTGGTCAAAGTCAGGGCCGGTCGGTCAGCCCGGCGACGTGACCGCCAGGGGCCGACTGGGCAGCAGCGACAGCCTAGACGGCCGACGGTACCGGAGCGCCCTGGGACCACGAGGAATCGCGTGAAGTGCCAAGGACCAAGCCAGGAAGGGAGATCTCTAGTGAAGCTGACTAGATCGGCGGCCGCGTTCGGCCAGACCGAGCTGGGCGCCCCCGGCGCGACCTCGGGCGGGTCCAACGAGGACTTCGCGCTCGGCAAGCTGGACATGTACATGGACGGCCCGTGGGCGCAGGCTGAGCTGACCGCGGTCAGCAAGAAATACGAGGCGGACTGGGCCTCGTTCCCCATCCCCAGCGAGAACGGCCCGAACCCGGCCCCGGCCTTCTCCGGCGGCTCTGACCTCGGCGTCTGGGTCAAGAGCAAGTACCAGCAGGCCGACTGGGCCCTGGTCTCGCTGATGGACAGCCCGGCCAACGCGACCACGTTCGCCAATGCCGCGGGCTTCTTCCCGCAGTTCACCGCCCAGCTGAAGGGCGGCGCCTACGCGGGCAACCCGGTGATGGCCGGCTTCGCCAAGGCCGCCGCGTACACCCAGATCGCCCCGCTCAACTCGAAGAACTGGGCCACCGCCGACGCGACGGACGCGATCATCCCGACCATGATGAAGTCGCTGATGCAGGGCGCGAACTTCAGCGCCACCGTGAACAAGGCCAACACGCAGCTGCAGAACGTGCTCAACACCGGGTCCGAGACCGGCTGAGCACCCGAGCTGTCCCGGCTGGCGGCCGCACCCCTCCAGGCCTGAGGGCCGGCGCGGCGCCCGCCGGGACCTCCCGTGAGGAGAGTGCCGACACTCATGGTGGACACGATCACCCCGCCGTCGGCGGGCGGCGCCCGCGCCCCGGCCGGCGGCGGCGTGCGGCCCGGGCCGCCCCAGGCCGCCCGTATCCGGGCCCTGATCCGGCGTTACCGCCTGGCGCCGTACCTGCTGCTGCTCCCGTCCATCGTCGCGATCGCCCTGGTCCTGCTCTGGCCCGTGGTGCAGGTGACCCTGTACTCGTTCCAGAACTACGGGCTGCCGCAGACGGACGGGGCCGCACCGGTCCAGTGGATCGGGCTGGGCAACTTCACCTCCACCTTCGCCGACCCGGAGTTCTGGCTGGCCCTGCGGATCACCGTGCTGTTCGCGGCGGCCGCGGTGACGCTGACCCTGCTGGCCGGCACGCTGGTCGGGCTGCTGCTGCACCGGCTGGGCCGGGTCATGTCCGCCATCGTGGGCACGGCGGCCCTGCTGGCCTGGGCCACTCCCCCCGTCTCGGCCAGCGTCCTGTTCTACTGGCTGTTCAACCCCGACGGGGGCCTGGTGGACTGGAGCCTGGCCCGGCTGCCGCACTGGCTGGGCGGCAGCACCAGCTGGGCCGGCTTCAACTGGACCACCAGCGGCGCGCTGCCCGCCTACACGGTGGCTACCGTGCTGGTGGTGTGGCAGGGATTCCCGTTCATCGCCGTATCGGTGCTGGCCGGGCTCAAGACCGTGCCCGCCGAGCTGCTCGAGGCCGCGCGGGTGGACGGGGCGGGGGCGTGGCACGGCTTCTGGCGGATCACGTTCCCGCTGATGAAGCCGATCTTCCTGGTCCTGCTGCTGCTGTCGGTGATCTGGGACTTCAACGTGTTCACCCAGACCTACCTGCTGACCGGCGGGCTCGGTAACCGTGACGAGTTCAACCTGTCGCTGTACCTGTACGACAAGGCGTTCACCTTCCCGCCCAGCTACGGCCTGGGCGGCGCGCTGGCGCTCATCCTCACCGTCATCCTGCTCATCATCACGGTCGGCTACGTGCGGGCCTCCGTCCGGCAGGGGGCCCTGACGTGACCGCCCCCAGCCTGAGCACCCCCTCCTGGATCCGCCTGCCGGGCCCGCGCGCCCGCGCCCGGGCGGCCAGGAAGACCAGGGCGGCCTCAACGCCGCCGGGGTGCTGGTCGCCCTGCTGACCCTGTTCCCGATCTTCTGGATGGTCTCGACCGCGTTCAAGCCGTCCCAGGAGATCTACTCGCTGACGCCCCGGCTGCTGCCGTCCCATCCGACGCTGGGCAACTTCTCGGCGGTCATGAGGCGCCAGGCGTCCGGGATCGGCCCGGTGTGGCTGTTCTTCCGCAACAGCCTCCTGGTCACGGTGTCCACCGTGGTGCTGGCGTCGGTGGTCTCGCTGCTCGCGTCGATCGCGGTGGCCCGGTTCCGGTTCCGGTTCCGGCCGTCCTACCTGATCATGCTGCTCATCGTGCAGATGATCCCCGGCCAGGCCCTGATCATCGCGCTGTTCCTGGACTTCAACCGGCTCAACCTGCTGCAGAGCCTGCCCGGCCTGGTGCTGGTGTACGCCGCGCAGGCGCTGCCGGTGTCGATCTGGATGCTGCGCAACTTCGTGGCCACGGTGCCCCGCGAGCTGGAGGAGGCGGCCGCGGTGGACGGGGCTGGACCGTTGCGGATCTTCTGGCGCATCCTGTTCCCGCTGGTCGCGCCGGGCCTGATCGCGACCAGCATCTTCTCCTTCATCACCGCCTACAACGAGTTCATCGTGGCCCTGACCTTCCTGGGTCAGGCGCACTCCGACTACACGCTGCCGATCTACGTGACGTACTTCTTCACCCGCGGCGGCGCCGAGTGGGGACCGATCATGGCCGCTTCCACCCTGTACACCATCCCGGTGGTGGTGTTCTTCCTCATCGTCCAGCGGCGGATGACCGCGGGCCTGGTCGCGGGGGCGGTGAAGGGATGAGCGCGGCGGAGGGCGGGAGCCCGCGCCGGCCCGCGGGCGCACGGGAGGGCGGGCATGAGCGCGGGAGTCTCCGCCGACCCGGCGCTGGACCGGATGGCCGACGCGATCCTCATCCCCCCGTTCCCGGGCGAGAAGCCGCCCCGCTGGGTGCTGGACGCCCTCGAGCGGGGCCTGGCCGGGGTGACGATTTTCGGCCCGAACATCGCCGGGCCGGAGCAGC
This sequence comes from uncultured Actinomycetes bacterium, assembly GCA_963720645.1. GTDB lineage: Bacteria > Actinomycetota > Actinomycetes > Streptosporangiales > Streptosporangiaceae > RYN-230. Next base: position 483,015 of record CAVRFX010000013.1, read on the forward strand.
TGGCCGCGCTCACCGCCCAGCTCCGCTCGGCGGGCGGGCTGCCCCTGGTGGCCATCGACGAGGAGGGCGGCGACGTCACCCGGATCGCCCACCTGACCGGCAGCCCCTACCCCGGGAACGCCGCGCTGGGCGCGGTGGACGACGTGAACCTGACCCAGGCGGTGCACCAGGCCCTCGGCCAGGACCTGGACGCGCTGGGCATCAACGTCGACCTCGCCCCGTCCGTGGACGTGAACACCGCCTCGGACAATCCGGTCATCGGGATCAGGTCGTTCGGCCCGGACCCGGACCTGGTGGCCCGGCACGCCGCCGCGGCCGTCCGCGGCCTCCAGGCGGCCGGGGTGGCGGCGTGCGCGAAACACTTCCCCGGGCACGGCAGCACCAGCGCCGACTCCCATCACGGCATCGTGACCGTGCAGGCCAGCCTGGCCCTGCTCCGCCGCCGGGATCTGCCGCCGTTCGCCGCGGCCATCGCGGCCGGGGTGCGCGGCGTGATGCCAGGCCACCTGCGGGTGCCCGAGCTCACCGGGGACGACCCGGCCACCCTGTCCGCCGCGGCCCTGAACGGCCTGCTGCGGGGCGAACTGGGGTTCACCGGGGTGATCATCTCAGACGCACTGGAAATGCGCGCCGTGAGCGATCTGTACGGGATCCCGGAGGCCGCGGTGCTCGCGGTGGCCGCCGGGACCGACCTGCTCTGCTTCGGGCGCGACGCGGCGGAGGAGAGCTACCTCGCGGTGCGGCGGGCGCTCAGCGACGCGGTGGCCGCCGGCCGGCTGCCCGCAGCGCGGCTGGCTGAGGCCCGGCAGAACGTGGCCCGGCTGCGGGCCTGGCTGGAGGAGGCAGGCCGCCGGGCCCGGGTGGACCGGGCCGGCCTGGACGGGTCCGACGTGGGCCAGCTCGCCGGCCACGGCGCCCACATCGGCCTGGTGGCCGCGCGCCGGGCGGTCCGCGCCTCCAGCATCACCACGGGCGCGCTACCCGGTCCGCTGGCCGGAGCGGGTACTGCGCCCGTGGTGGTCGAACTGGCCGCCCAGGAGAACATCGCGGTCGGCGAGGTTCCCTGGGGGCTGCGTCCCTGGGTGCCGGAGTCGAGCATCCAGCGCGTCCCGGCCGGCCTGACCGCCGGTGAGGCGGCGGGGGTCACCACGGCGGCGCTGGGCCGGGCCGCGGGCCGGCCGCTGATCGTGGTCGTCCGCGACGCCCACCGGGACGCGGCGGTCCGGGACGTGGTCAGCGGGCTGGTCGCGGCGCGCCCGGACACCGTGGTGGTGGAGATGGGGCTGCCGCTCTGGGTTCCGCCCGGCGGCGTGCACCTCGCCACCTACGGGGCGGCCCGGGCGAACGCGCAGGCCGCGGCCGAGGTCCTGGGACTGGCCCGGTGAGCGGTCCGCCTGCGCCGCGATCGCCCCGGGCGGCCGCGTCATGCGGCCGGAACCGGCCGGCCGGGCCGATTTCCTACTAATACGGTCCCGCTCCTCGGCCAGGTGGCCCGGGCAGTGGCCGGCAACCTGCATAATGCTGGACATGAGGCTCTCTGCCCGCGCTGACTACGCGCTACGCGCCGCGGTGGAACTCGCCGCGGCCGATGGCGGCCACATCACCGCCGAGCAGCTGGCGCGCGCGCAGCACATCCCGGGAAAGTTCCTGGAGGCGATCCTCACCCAGCTGCGCCGGGCCGGCCTGGTCCGCAGCCAGCGCGGCCCCGAGGGCGGATTCTGGCTGGCCAAGCCCGCCGCTGAGATCGCGCTGGCCGACATCATCCGCGCCATCGACGGCCAGCTGGTCGGCGTCCGCGGCGAGCGGCCGGAGAACATCGGCTATATCGGCGTGGCGGAGCCGCTGCAGAGCGTCTGGATCGCGCTGCGCGCGAACGAGCGGGCCATCCTGGAGGAGGTCACGCTCGAGCACATCGCGACGGGGCGAGCTGCCGGAGCGGATCGTCGAGCTGACCGACGACCCCCGGGCCTGGGCCTGACGCACGCGGCCGCCGGGACGGGTGCCCGCGGCGGCCCGTACCAGGCCCGAGCCCGCCCTCCGCCGCGCGCCGGTGCTGGTGAGCCGGCCGGGCAGGCCGTTGGGGAAAGAAAAGCGGGCGCGGTGCCGCCCCCGCAGCCCCCGTCCCGCTCTCCCCCGACGCCTGGGCGGTCCCGTTTCCCGCTTACACCGGCACCATGTCGTTGAAGTCGCCGCGTACGCGCCGGGTGACCTCGTCGAAGGCCGGGTGGTCCTCGTTGATCCCCACCCGGTCCAGGACCGGCTCGGAGTCCATGCCCCGGACATGCCCGACGGGCACCCGCGAGCTTCTCCGGCCGCAGCTCCGCGGAAAACGCCCGCGACACCGGCAGCGGCAGCCGGGCCCGGCTGGCCGGGGCGGCGACGGCCGGCTCGCGGCCATGGGCGGCGCCCGGCCCGGGTGAGCACCGAATCGTTCTGCAGCTCGGCGAGCGCGAAGCTGTCCGAGACTCCCCGCAGGACGTGGGACAGCGGCGCGCTCAGGCGCCGTGCAGATGGCGGCGAGCAGCTCGGAGGATGCTTCTTTCTGGCCCCGCTCGACCTCGGACAGGTATCCCAGCGACACCCGGGCCGCGGCCGACACCTCGCGCAGGGTTCGACCCTGCCGCAGACGTAGCCGCCGCAGCACGTCACCTAGCAAGTGACGAAGCAGGACCATCGCCGCACTCCCTTCGCGAAGTGGGTCCTTCGACAACACCACCGTACTCGCCCTCACCGACAGTAGGGAGAGCACCTGTGGCCGTGTTCGCTGCTAACGTAACACTGTAATCATCGATTCTCTTCCCGCACGGCTGACGAGAGGACCAGACGCCAGCGCTTCGCCGACGGTTGCCGGCGCGGATGGCGGCCCGGCTGTCCGCCAGGTCCAGCGCGCGGACCCTGTGTCTGGCACCCCGGCGCTGCGCTGCGATGTACACCGGTACCTGCGGGCTTGCCCTCGGCCGGGTCCGGGCCCGGCGACCCCGGTGGTGGCCGCGCCGACCGCCGGCGCCGAGCCGGTCCGCGCACCCCCTCGGCCATCGCGCGCCGCCACCTCGGCGGATGCACGGCGCCGCTGGCGATCCAGCAGGCCGCCGGTCCACGCCCGAGCAGCACGGCCTTGAGCTCGGTCGCGTAGGCCACGACGCCGCCGCGGAAGACCGCCGAGGCGCCCGGGATCGTCGGTGAGCGCCGCGGCGAGCAGGCCCGCCGGTCAGCGACTCGGCGACCGCGATGCTCGCCTGGCCGCGCGGTCGAGCAGGCGCGATGAGCTCGCGCCGCGGCGTTGCCGCTGCGGGGCCTGGCGTCGCCGGATGGCCACCGGCGGTTCACCGGGCCTGCGCGGCCAGCGCTGCGCGCGGCGCAGCCGGACGGCCCGGACCACGTAGTCCGCGCCGGTGACCACGGTGACCACGACCGCCAGCCCCATGACCGCGGCCCGCAGCGAGCCGCTGGCGGCCCGGGCAGCACGTACAGGCCGATGGCGAGCACCTGGAGCAGCGTCTTGATCTTGCCGCCCCGGCTGGCCGCGATGACGCCGTGCCGGATCACCCAGAACCGCAGCACGGTCACGCCGAGCTCGCGGGCCAGGATCACCGCGGTCACCCACCAGGGCAGCTCGCCCAGGGCGGACAGCGTGACCAGCGCCGCCCCGGTCAGCGCCTTGTCCGCGATGGGGTCAGCGATCTTGCCGAAGTCGGTGATCAGCCCGCGCCGCCGGGCGATGCTCCCGTCGAGCAGGTCGGTCACGCGAGGCGACGACGAACACCGCGAACGCGCCGATCCGCCAGCCGTCCCCGCCTGCCAGCAGGAGCAGCACGAAGACCGGGACGAGCACCAGCCGGAGCACGGTGAGCGCGTTCGGCCACGTTCAGCACGCCCGGCTGGGGGATGCCGCCCTGCGGCGCGGACGGCCGGCCGCGCCGCCCCGCCCGTCTCCGCGGCGGGCTGGCCCAATGCGGTCACCCGCGCCCGGCGGCCGCCGTGGCGCACGGCCGAGATCGGCCACCAGGTCCACCCCGTCCGACCCTCGGCGACCCGGGCCGCGATCAGGTCGCCGAGGGCCGCCCCGGTCACGCCCCGCACGGTCGTGGTCCCGTCCACCTCCGGCGCCTGGTGGGCCGCCCGGCCGTAGCGTAGGCCCCGTCGCCGAGATCCTCGCTCCAGGAGCACCTCGACCACCTCGCCCGACCCGGTCGGCGGCCCGCTGCGCCATCAGCTCGTCGGCCAGCCCGGCCAGCTCGTCGACCCGCCGGGCGATCTCGGCCGGATCGAGCTGGCCGGCCAGGGTGGCGGCCTCGGTGCCCTCCTCGTCGGAGTAGCCGAAGACGCCGATCGCGTCCAGCCGCGCCTCGGACAGGAAACGCTGCAGCTCATCGACGTCGGCGGCGGTCTCGCCGGGGAAGCCGACGATGAAGTTGGACCGGACGCCGGCCTCCGGGACAGGCCTGCCTGACCTGGGCGAGCAGCGCCGCCGAACCGCTCGCGGTCACCGAAGCGCCGCATCGCCCGGAGCACCCTGCCGCTGGCGTGCTGGAAGGAGAGGTCGAAGTAGGGGGCCACGCCGGGGGTGGAGGCCATCACCTCGATCAGCGCCGGGGCGTACTTCCGCGGGCTGGAGGTAGCTGACCCTGACCCGGTCGATGCCCGGCACCGCGGCCAGCGCGGGCAGCAGCTCTCCAGCAGCCGGGGGTCGCCCAGGTCCTTGCCGTACGACGTGGAGTTCTCGCTGACCAGCACCAGCTCCCGGACGCCGTGGCCGGCCAGCCAGTCCGCCTCGGCGACCAGGTCCTCCGGGGGGCGGGACAGGAACGCGCCGCGGAACGCCGGGATCGCGCAGAAGCTGCACCGCCGGTCGCAGCCGGAAGCGATCTTGAGCGGGGCGACCGGGCCGCCGGCCAGCCTGCGCCGCAGCGTCCGCGGGCCGGAGGCCGGCGCGAGCCCGGCGGCAGGTCCGTGCATCCCGTCCGGGCCAGGCCGGAGCCGGGCCGTGGCCGGGCGGGTGGCTGCCCGCGGCCCGCGGACCGCGCCGCCGGGCGCGATCGGCAGCAGCTTGCGCCGGTCCCGCGGCTCGTGGGCGCGGCGCCGCTCGCCGGCCAGCACCGCCGTCCAGCCGGGCCCCGATGTCCCCGTAGTCGTCGAAGCTGAGCACCTGCGCCTCGGGCAGGCTCGGCCAGCCAGGACGCGCCGTAGCGCTCGGCCAGGCAGCCCGCGGCGACCACCTTCGCGCCGCTCTCGGCGGCGTCGAGCAGCTCGCTCGACCGACTCCTGCTTGGCCGCCTCGATGAACCCGCAGGTGTTCACGAGGACGACGCTCGCCTCATCGCTGCCGGACAGGTCCAGCCCGCGGCCTCCAGCCGGGCGGCGAGCTCCTCGGAGTCCACCTCATTACGCGCGCAGCCCAGCGTCACCAGGCTGACCGTGCGCTGCCGGTGGCTGGGCATTTCGCTGACTCGACGACACACCGGAAGACTACGGTAAGCGCCCTGGTGCTGCAGTTAGCCGGTCGCGCCCGGCTTCCCGGGTCCCAGGCTCAGCGTCACGGGCTGCCCCGTGGCCCCGGGCGAGCCCAGTTTCTTGCCGTTGACGGTGAGCACGACCCCCCGGGATTACCGATGTCCATGTGCACCGCCCGGGCGAAGGTCCAGGTCTTCGAGTTCCCCCCGACCACGTAGGCCTGGGAGAGGATCGGCCGTCCGGCCTGGTGAACTCGACCCAGCAGTCCTGGATCGCGGTGAGGCTGATCGTCACGGACTGGGCTCACGGTGGGCGAGGCCGCCGTGGCCGAGGGCGTGGACGACGCCCTGGCGGGCTGCGTGGGTGCCGCTGCGCCAGCTGCCCCGAGCTGGCCTGGGACCGTGCGGGGTGCGTGTGGTCGAGTCCACCACGCGGTAGATCCCGTACCCGGCGATCACCGCCAGGACCAGGACCATGGCCAGCGCTCCAGTTGGGCCGCCGCCGCTCCTTGATCTTGATCGGCGTGGCCGGCTCGAAGACGTCCGCGGCCCGGATCGCCTGCGGCGCCCCGTGCAGGCGCGTCGTACTCGCGGATCAGCTCCTCGTCGTCGGCCCCGACGGCCCGGCGACGCTGCGGATGTGACCCCGGGCGTAGAAATCTCCGCCGCAGGCGGAGAAGTCATCGTGCTCCATCCCCCGGATGATTGTCTCTCTGATGCAGGTTCTCTGGCTAACCTGCGTAATGGTGAGACCCGCCTGGCGGCGTGCGTCTGCCAGGGCGTCACCAATGCTCACGCCACGCCTCCACTGCCATATCGCACTGCGCACCGCCCCGGGGTGCGGGAGCAGTAACCGGATGCGAGCAGCCCGCCGAATTGCCGGGCCGCTAACAAGTGTAGACATCCCCTTCGGGCACGGCGCAGATGCCGTGGCCTAGATCACGTGCCTGCCCGCCCCGCAGCGAATCAACCACGCTGTCGCAGGTCATCTGGGCGGACGAGCACGTCCCTGGCCTTCGAACCCTCGCTCGGCCCGACGATGCCGCGGCTCTCCAGCAGGTCCATCAGGCGGCCTGCCTTGGCGAACCCGACCCGCAGCTTGCGCTGCAGCATGGACGTGGAGCCGAACTGGGTCCGGATGACCAGCTCGGCCGCCTGCATCAGCAGCTCCAGATCGTCGCCGATGTCCGCGTCGATCTCCCGCTGCTTGCCCTCGGGCGCGGCCACGTCCTCGCGGTAGGTGGGCTGCGCCTGCTTGGTGCAGTGGCTGACCACCTCGCGGATTTCCTTCTCGGTGACGAAGGCGTTCTGCAGGCGCAGCGGCTTGCTGGCGCCCATCGGCAGGAACAGGCAGTCGCCCTGCCCGACCAGTTTCTCCGCGCCGGGCTGGTCCAGGATGACGCGGCTATCGGTCAGGCTGGAGGTCGCGAAGGCCAGCCGCGACGGCACGTTCGCCTTGATGAGCCCGGTCACCACGTCCACGCTGGGCCGCTGGGTGGCCAGCACGAGGTGGATCCCGGCGGCCCGGGCCAGCTGGGTGATGCGCACCACCGAGTCCTCGACGTCACGCGGGGCGACCATCATCAGGTCGGCGAGCTCGTCCACGATGACCAGCAGGTACGGGTAGGGGGACAGGACGCGCTCGCTGCCCGCCGGCGGGGACAGCTTGCCTCCCCGCACCGCCTTGTTGAAGTCATCGATGTGGCGGAACCCAAAGGCCGCCAGGTCGTCATACCGGCGGTCCATTTCCCCGACGACCCACTGCAGCGCCTCGGCCGCCTTCTTCGGGCTCGTGATGATCGGCGTGATAGAGGTGCGGTATTCCCTGATAAATGGCGAGCTCGACACGCTTGGGATCAACCAGGATCATCCGGACGTCGTCCGTGGTAGCGCGAAGCAAAATCGAGGTAATGAGTCCGTTAATACACGTCGATTTTCCGGCGCCGGTCGCCCCCGCGATCAGCATGTGCGGCATCTTGCGCCAGGTTCGCCACGACGGTGCCGCCCTCGACGTCCTTGCCCAGGCCGACCACCATCGGATGGTGGTCGTTGACCGCCACCGGAGAGCGCAGCACATCGCCCAGGCTGACGATCTCCTTGTCCGCGTTCGGGATCTCGACCCCGATCGCGGACTTGCCCGGGATCGGCGAAATGATCCGCACGTCGGCGCTCTTCACCGCGTAGGCGATGTTCTTGGTCAGCGCGGTGACCCGCTCGACCTTCACCGCCGGGCCCAGCTCGATCTCGTACCGGGTCACCGTGGGGCCACGCTTGAAATCAGTGACCCGCGCGTCCACCTCGAACTGCTCCAGCACCTCCGTCAGCGCCCGGACGACCACATCGTTGGCCCGGGTCCGCTCCTTGGGCGCGCTGCCCGGCTTGAGCAGCGCCATCGGCGGCAGGATGTAGCTGGACTCGGCCGACCCGGACAAGGTCAGCTGCTCGCCCCGGGCCAGGCCCGCGAGGTCGTGGGCGCTCGCGTCGGGCCGGGCGGCGCCGTCGTACGCCGCCCGGGCGGCCTCGTGCCCGGCCTCGGGCCCGGTCTCGTGCCCGGGCCGGGGCGCCCGCTGGCCCGAAGCCCAGCGCGTCGAGCAGGGACTCATCCGGGTCCTCGGCGGCCACCGCCGCGTCCCCGGGCTGGGGCACCGCGGCTCCGCGCCGCAGCCGCCCGGTGCCCGCCGTCTTCCCGGCCGGGCCGTCCCCGAGGATCGGCGTGTCGTAGGGCCGGTGGTGGTCGCCGGCCTCGATAGCCTGCGGCTGCTTACGGCCCCTGCCGGTTCCCCCGGCGGCCTCGATCTCCCCGAGGGTCGCGTCCTCCTCGTCCAGGCCTGCCTCACCCGCCCGCTGGGTGAAGCCGCGCAGCTCGGCCAGCCGGTCCGGCACCCGGTGCACCGGGGTCCCGGTGATGACCAGCAGCCCGAACCCGCTGACCAGCGCGAGCAGCGGCGCGGCGATCCACGGCGTCAGCCCGGCCACCAGCGGGGCCGAGACGAAGAAGCCGATGATGCCGCCGCCGGACCGCATGGCGCTCACTCCGGCCGACGGCTGCGGCGTGCCCGCCGCGATGTGCACCAGGCCGAGGCCGCCCAGCAGCAGGCAGGTCCAGCCGATCACCATCCGCCCGGTCTGCGCGTTGCGGTCGGGGTGGCGCAGGAACCGCCAGGCGAGCAGGCCGAGCAGCAGGGGCACGGTCCAGGCGGCCGAGCCGAACGCGCCGAGGAACAGGTCGGCCAGCATCCGCCCGGCGAAGTTGTGCATGTGGAACCAGGTGGTGGCGGCCACGATGAAGGCCGCCGCCAGGAAGGCCAGGCCCACGCCGTCCCGCTGGTGCAGCGGGTCCAGGTCCCGCGCGCTGCTGCCGAACCTGCGCGCACCGAACCCGGCCGCGTGCGCGACCACCATCCACAGCCCGGCGACGAGCCGGCCCAGCCAGCCCGCCAGGATCAGGATCGGGTCCGCGGTCCGCTGCGGCGGCCGCGCGGCGGTCCTGCGGGAGCGTCTCGTGCTCGGCGACCGCTTCCTGCCCTTTCCCGGCCGGTTCTGCCGGGAACGGTTCTGCCCGGACCGGCTCGGCCTGCTTGCCCGGCGCGGGAGGAACTGCTGCGGCCCTGGCCCTGGCCCTGGCGGGGGCGCGCGGGCATCGCGTTCCTGCTGGTGCCCGCCCGTGAGCTCGCTGGCCGCCCGGCCCCACCGGACGTGCGCTGGCCGTCCGATGCCCGGGCCTGCCCGGCCGCCGGGCGCGCCTGCCCACCCGGTGCGTCCCCCCGGGGGCGGGGAGTGCCCTTAGCGACACGAGTAGCCATGATGCCCAAAGTACCCACGATCGGCGTGCTGCAGGCGCAACCGTGCGGGCGTGTCGCCATGATCTTCTGGCCCGGGTGAACGGCGGTTATCGCTGGTCTGGCGGATCCGCGAATACTCGGCGCAGCCCGTTGGCAGGGGCGTTCTGGCAGGCCACTCTGGAGGGAATCTCCCTAGCGACGATCATGAACGGAGCGCCCATGACCAGGCCGCCGGCCAGCCTGAGCCCGGCCTGCCGGGGAGGCGCGGGCGCCGCGCCCGGCCCGGATGGCCCGCTCCTGGCTGGCCTTCCCGCGGTGTGGCTGCGCTACAACTGCCCGTGCCCGCTCTGTCGTGACCCGGTGAGCGGCCAGCGGCTGCTGCACATCACCGACATCCCGCCGGACATTGCCGTGGCGGAGGTCACGGCATCGGCAGGCTCGGCAGCGGCAGGCTCGGCAGCGGCGGGCCGCGCACCGGCTAGTCCGGCAGCAGCAGGCCGCGCTCCGGCAGGAACGGTGCGGGTGCGGTTCCGGCCGGATGGCCACCTGGCCGTGTTCGACCGGGACTGGCTGGCCTGCTGCGGCGAGCCGGCCCGGGCGTGGCCCCCGGATCCGCGGACCGAGGACGCCAAGCGGCTGTGGTCCGCGGCTGACCTGGGCGGCCAGCCGCCCCGCGGATCCTGGCCCCGCTACCTGGCCGACGGCAGGTACCGGCGGGACTGCCAGTCGGTGATCCTGCGCGAGGGGCTGCTGCTGCTCAGAGAGGTGCCAGCTTACCCCGGCACTGTGCTGCAGGTGGCCGCGAGCCTGGGCTACGTCCGGGAGACCAACTACGGCCGCCTGTTCGACGTCCGGGCGGAGAACTCGCCCGCCAACCTCGCCTTCACCAGCCTGCCCATCCCCCCGCACACCGACAACCCGTACCGCGACCCGGTCCCCACCGTCCAGCTGCTGCACTGCCTGCGCGACGCGGCCGGCGGCGGCGAATCCGGTTTCGTGGACGGGTTCCGCGCCGCCGCCGCGCTCCGCGCAGCGGATCCCGCCGCGTTCACCACGCTCGCGATCACCCCCGTCACGTTCGCGTACCGCGATGCGGCGGCGGAGCTGTCCGCCACCAGCCCGCTGATCAGCCTGGACACGCGCGGGCGGATCCGGGGGATCCGGGCGAACTCCCGGAGCCTCCAGCCCGTCCGGCTGCCCGGCGCACGAGCTGAGGCCTTCTACGCTGCCTACCGCGCGTTCGCGGAGCTGCTCTCGGACCCGGCGGCCATGCTGACCGTGCGGCTGCGCCCGGGCGACTGCGCGGTGTTCGATAACACCCGCGTGCTGCACGCCCGGACCGGGTTCGCCGGCGGGGGCGCCCGGCACCTGCAGGGCTGCTATGCGGATCTCGACGGCATCGAATCGGCCGTGGCGGTGGGAGAACGTGCGATGACGGACGGCACCCGCAGGAAGGACCCGACATGACAGCAGCCGACCCGGTACGGGTCATCGCGGACCTCTTCGCCGCTGAGGGCGCCCGCGAGTATCTCGGCGAGGCGGTGACCCAGGCTCAGCACATGCTGCAGGCCGCGGCCCTGGCCGAGGGGGCCGGCGCGGCACCTGAGCTGGTCGCCGGGGCCCTGCTGCATGACGTGGGGCATTTCACCGGGACGATCAGCGGCCGCGAGCTGATGGGCGGCACCGACAACCGGCATGGTGACCAGGGCGCGGACTGGCTGGCGCAGTGGTTCGGGCCCGGGGTGACCGAGCCGGTCCGGCTGCACGTCGCGGCCAAGCGCTACCTGTGCGCCGTGGAACCGGGGTACTTCGGGGCGTTGTCCCCGGCCTCCGTGCACACGCTGCGCATCCAGGGCGGCCCGATGACCCCGGCTCAGTCCGTCGAGTTCGAGGCCAGCCCGTGGTGCCAGCCCGCGCTCCGGCTGCGCCGCTGGGACGACGCGGCCAAGGACCCGGGGGCGGTCGTGCCCGCGTTCGGGTACTACCAGCGGCTGCTCCGCCAGCTGGCCCGGCAGCACGAGGCCGGCATCGCGCGGTAGGCGGCGCTCCCCCGGGGGTCCCAGGGGCCCCCGGGCTCACACATCCCTCAGACCTCGATGACCACCGGGATGATCATCGGCCGCCGCCGGTAACTGTCATTCACCCAGCGCCCGACGGTGCGCCGGACCAGCTGGCCGAGCTGATGGGCGTCGTTGATCCCGTCCGCGGCCGCGCGCGCCAGCGCTTCCTCGATCTTGGGCCGGACGTCGCTGAGCGCGGAGTCGTCGATGCCTGACCCGCGGGCGTGGATCTCCGGCCCGGCCACCAGCTTGCCGGTGGTCGAGTTGACGACGATGACCACGGAGAGGAACCCTTCCTCGCCGAGGATCCGGCGGTCCTTCAGCGATGTCTCGGTCACCTCGCCGACGGACAGGCCGTCCACGTAGACGTAGCCGCATGGCACCTTGCCGACCACCGTGGCCTGGCCCTGGGCCAGGTTGACCACCACGCCATCCTCGGCGATCACGATGTTGCCGCGCGGGACGCCGGTGAGCTCGGCCAGCTGGGCGTGAGCCTTCAGGTGCCGCCACTCCCCGTGCACCGGCATGAAGTTGCGCGGCTTCACCTGGTTCAGCACGTACAGCAGTTCACCGGCGGGTGCGTGGCCGGACACGTGCACCAGCGCGTTGCCCTTGTGCACCACCCGGGCGCCCCACCGGGTCAGCTCGTTGATCACCCGGTACACGGCGGACTCGTTGCCCGGGATCAGCGAGGAGGCCAGGATGACCGTGTCGCCCTCGGCGATCCGGATGGGGTGATCCCGGGCGGCCATCCGGGACAGCGCCGACATCGGCTCGCCCTGCGACCCGGTGCAGACCAGCACGACCTCGCCGGGCGGCATGCCCTCGGCGTCGCGCGGGTCCACCAGCAGGCCGCCGCGGACCGAGGGGACCCGCAGGTACCCGAGGTCGCGCGCCACGCCCATGTTCCGCACCATGGAGCGGCCCACGAAGGCCACCTTGCGGCCGTGCCCGGCGGCGGCGTCGAGCACCTGCTGGACCCGGTGCACGTGGCTGGCGAAGCAGGCCACGATGATCCGCTGCTGGGTGCTCGCGAAGATCTCGTTGAGGACCGGCGAGATGGCCCGCTCGCTGGTGACGATGCCGGGCACCTCGGCGTTGGTGGAGTCGGACATCAGCAGGTTGACGCCCTCGGACCCGCGGCGGGCGAAGCCGCCCAGGTCCGTCAGCCGGCCGTCCAGCGGCAGCTGGTCCATCTTGAAGTCGCCGGTGTGCAGCACCACGCCCGCCGGGGTGGTCAGGGCCACCGCGAGCGCGTCCGGGATCGAGTGGTTGACCGCGAAGAACTCCAGGTCGAATGGGCCGAACGACTGGCGCCCGCCCTCGGCGACCTCGATCGCGGCCGGCGTGATCCGGTGCTCGGTGAGCTTGCTCCGGATCAGGGCCAGGGTCAGCCGTGAGCCGACCAGGGGGATGTTGTCCCGCCGCCGGAGCAGGTAGGGCACCGCGCCGATGTGGTCCTCGTGCGCGTGGGTGAGCACCATCGCCTCGATGTCATCGAGCCGGCCGTCCAGCGAGGTGAAGTCGGGCAGGATCAGGTCCACGCCGGGCTGGTCCGGCTCGGGGAAGAGCACCCCGCAGTCCACGATCAGCAGGCGGCCGTCGTACTCGAACACCGTCATGTTCCGGCCGATCTCGCCCAGGCCGCCGAGGCCCACGATGCGCAGGGTGCCGGGCAGGGGCGGCGGGGTGCCGAGCTCCGGATGGGGGTGACTCACTTGATTTTCACGCCTCCAGCGACCAGGTCGGCTCGCAGTTGTTCGATCTCTGCCGGCGTCGCATCGATCAGCGGGCCGCGGACGGGGCCGCCAGGCAGCCCCAGCAGGCCCAGCGCCGCCTTGGTCGTGATGACGCCCTGGGTGCGGGTCATGATGCCGGTGTAGAGCGGCAGCAGGTCGTAGTGGATCTGCCGGGCCTCGCCGACCCGCCCGGCCCGGTACGCCTCGATCATCTCGTGCAGCCGGTCGCCCGCCACATGGCCGACCACGCTCACGAAGCCAGCCGCCCCGACCGAGAGCCAGGGCAGGTTCAGCATGTCGTCCCCGCAGTAGAAGACGAGGTCGGTCGCCAGCATCACCGTGGAGCCAGCGCCCAGGTCACCCTTGGCGTCCTTGACGGCCACGATCCGCGGGTGCTCAGCCAGCTGGAGCAGGGTCTCGGTGGCGATGGGCGTCGCCGTCCGGCCCGGTATGTCGTACAGGATCACCGGCAGGCCGGTCGCGTCCGCGGCCCTGGTGAAGTGAGCCACCAGCCCGCTCTGCGGCGGCTTGTTGTAGTACGGCGTGACCAGGAGCAGTCCCGACGCCCCGGCACGCTCGGCCTGACGGGCCAGCTCGCAGGTGTGGGCGGTGTCGTTGGTCCCCACCCCGGCCACGACGGCGGCCCGGTCGCCTACCGCCTCGATCACGGCTCTGAGCAGCCGTTCCTTCTCGGCATCCGTGGTCGTCGGCGACTCGCCGGTAGTCCCGCTGATCACTAGGCCGTCGTTGCGCATCTCGTCCACCAGATGGGTGGCAAGGCGGGCGGCTCCGTCGTAGTTGACGCCGCCGTCGGCGGTCATCGGCGTGATCATCGCGGTCAGCATCCGGCCAAACGGGGCATCCGCGGTGGCGGGCTGGGTTGCTGTCATGAACCGAACGCTACCGGGCTCTGGCGCACCGGGGCCACCGCGCCCCGCCTCCGGTCATGGTGAAGACGCGGTGACGTGAGCTCGGGGGTACCCACGTCAACCGCGTCTATCTAGGTATCGGCCCAGGCAGCGAAGACGTTACGCAGGGTGATGAAGATTCTTTTTTGCGTGTCCGGCGAGTTCCCGGCGGCCGGCGAGTTCCCGGCGGCCCGGCTGGAGCCGCCGGGCTCGCCGGGTGCCAGCCGGCGCCGATCAGAACACCGGGATGATGTCCTCGGGATTGATGTCGTCGGCCACGTCCACGCCCTCGATGTCCAGTTCCGGGATGGCCGGGAAGTCGATCCCCCACCGGGTCACGATGGCCCGGACCCGGGCCATGGCCACCCGCCAGTTCTCGGCCTGCTCCTCGTAGGAGAGCACGCCCAGCCCGGCCTCCCGGGCGTGGCCCATCAGCACCCGGTGGTTGGCCAGGAAGTACGGCGGCAGCTCCCAGAACCCGCTGGTGCCGCCGGGCGGCTCCCACAAGATCATCGAAAGGAACACGAACCCGGCCCGGAGCTGCCGGGTGATCAGCCCCTTCACCTCGTCGGTGAGCCCGGGCCACTCCGAGTCCAGGATCGTCATGCAGATCTGGAGGTGACGCGACTCGTCCCGGCCGATCCGGTGGAACATCTCGCTGAACACCGGGTGCGTCGTTCCCGAGGCCATCCCGCGGAACAGCGTGGACGCGGCCATCTCGCCCATCATGAAGCTGGTGAACAGGACGGGGAGGGAGTACTTGCCGACCGCCTTGGTGTAGCCGGTCCAGTACCGGCCGCCGTTGTGGTAAAGCCAGCCGATGTTGTTGTGCGCGGCGCGCTCCAGGTCGGTGCGCGGCACCCAGTCCAGCGGGCCGCCCGGCCAGAGCCGGGCGATGGTGCGCTGGCAGCACTCCTCGTGGTTCATCTCGTCGCGCGTGATGGAGAAGAAGCACTTGCGGACCGGGTCTTCCTCGTGCTGCTCGAATGCGTGGATGGTGGCCCGGGCGAACACCGCGGGCCCGGAGGCGTCGAAGTTGGCCAGCACCGAGAACCAGTACATGATGCCCAGCCGCTGCTCGTCGGTGAAGTCCTCCGCGCGCAGCCCGTCCCAGGGCAGGCCCGCCGGGTTCCAGGCTGGCGGTCTTGGACTTCTCGTAGATGGCGGCCAGTTTCTCGGTCTCGACCCGCCACTCCATCGGGTAGATGTTGGGCTGCGGGATCTCCGGCGCGGGCCAGAAGCCGTCTTCGGGGATGACCAGCGCATCGTCGCGTTCTGCCACGTTCTGTCTCCGTCCAGGGTCACCGGGCGATTGGGACCAGCGTACGGCTGTCCCGCCCGATCGTGGCGAGCTGCGGTAAGGTACGCCTGTCCCGGGTGGCCCGGGACGGATGGAGCCCAGCGAAGCCGGTGAGATCCCGGCGCTGTCCCGCAACGGTGATGCCCCGGACGGTGATACCCGGCCGGGGACGAGCCCGGACGCCTGGCCTGTGCCGACGATCTGTCCTCGGAGGAAGGGCGGTTCGTCCGGGGTCCAGCCGGGGTCCGTGGCGGGCGCGCGCATCCTCCGCGGCCCACGGAGGATGATCATGCGGTCCCTGACCCGCCGCCTTCCCGTCCTCGCCGCGGCCGCCGCGCTCGCCGTGACCGCCGCCGCGTGCAGCAGTACCCAAGTCAGCGACACGGGGGCCAGCAACACCGGCGCCACCTCGGGGAACGGCACCGCCGCCGCGGCGGCCCCGGGCTTCCCGGTCTCAGCTGTCGGCGGCCAACGGCACGGTGAAAGTGGCGTCGCGCCCGCACGCGATCGTGTCGCTCTCGCCCACGGCGACCGAGATGCTGTACGCGATCGGCGCCGGGAGCCAGGTCAAGGCGGTGGACTCGCTCTCGGACTACCCGGCGCAGGCGCCGCGGACCAAGCTGTCCGCCTACCAGCCCAACGTGGAGGCGATCGTCGCGGAAAAGCCGGACCTGGTGGTGGAGTCGGGCGACACCGGGCAGCTGACCAAGCGGCTGGCCGCGTTCTCGATCCCGGTCCTCGAATTGCCCGCGCCGGCCAGGATCGCCGGGGAGTACACCGAATTTGAGCAGCTCGGCCAGGCCACCGGGCATCTCGCCCAGGCCCAGCAGGAGGTGGCCCGGCTGCGCACCCAGCTGCACCAGATCGCCGCCGCCGCGCCGCACCACGCCAAGCCGCTGACGTACTACTACGAGCTGGACCAGACCTACTACTCGGTGACCTCGGCCACGTTCGTCGGCCAGCTGCTCGGCCCTGCTCGGCATGAAGAGCATCGCGGACCAGGCGTCCGGCGCGGCCAAGTCAGGCGGCTACCCGCAGCTGTCCGCGGAGTACATCATCAAGGCCAACCCGGACTACATCATCCTGGCCGACACCCTCTGCTGCCATCAGGATGCCGCCAGCGTGGCCAAGCGGGCCCGGCTGGTCCGGCCTGGCCGCGGTCAAGGCCGGCCACATCATCGCGCTCAACGACGACATCGCCTCCCGCTGGGGGCCCCGGGTCGACCGACCTGCTGCGCACCGTCGAAACCGCGATCGCCAAGGGCAGCAGCGGGTGAAATCAGCCGAGCGCGGCCGGGCCGGGGCAGCAGCCCAGGGAGCGCCAGCCAGCGGGACGACGGCCGGCGAGACGCAGACCGGCGGGGCACCAGCCAGAAAGCCGCCGGGAGCGTCCCCGCGCCCCGCCACCACGGGCCACGCCAGCCCGGGCCCCGCCACCACGGGCCACGCCAGCCCGGGACCGGCCACTGCGGGCCCTACCACCACGGGCCGCGCCGTCCGCGCCATGCTGGTGGCCGCTGCGCTGCTCCTGGTCGCGCTGGCCGTGGGCGTGTCGGTCGGCCCGGCCGGGCTGTCCCTGCCCGCCGTCGCGGGCGCGCTGGCCACCAGGCTGCCCTGGCATCCGGCGGTGGGCGTGCCCGCGATCGACACGGCCATCGTCTGGCAGATCCGGCTGCCCCGGGTGGTGCTCGGCGCGCTCGTCGGCGCCATGCTGGCCGGCGGCGGCGCCGCTTACCAGGGCGTGTTCCGCAACCCGCTGGCCGACCCCTACCTGCTCGGCGTGGCGGCCGGCGGCGGGCTCGGCGCCACATCGTGATCGTCGCGGGCGGCAGCCCCGCCCTGCTGCCCCCCGCCGCGTTCGCCGGCGCGGCCGGGCGCGGTCGCGCTGACCTACTCGCTCGGGGCCGGGGCGGGCCGGCCGCGCCGAGGCCCGGCGGCCCGCGGATGAGCGGCGCCACGGCGTCGATCCTGCTGGCCGGGGTGGCGGTCGCCGCGCTGCTCACCGCGGTGCAGACCTACCTGCAGCAGCAGCACTCCCAGACGCTGCAGGCGGTGTACGCGTGGATCCTCGGCGGCCTGTCGCGGCGCCACCTGGCCGAGGTCTGGCTGATCCTGCCCTACGTGATGGTGGCCGCCGCGATCCTGCTGGCCCACCGGCGGCTGCTCGACGTGCTGCGGGTCGGCGAGACCGAGGCGGGCAGCCTCGGGGTGGACGTGGCCCGGCTGCGGCTCGACCGTGGTCATGGCCGCCACGCTCGGCACCGCGGCGGCGGTCTCGGTGAGCGGGCTGATCGGCTTCGTCGGCATCATCGTCCCGCACACGGTGCGGCTGATGGCCGGGGCCGAGCTACCGGGTGGTGCTGCCGGTGTCGATGATCGGCGGCGCCGCGTTCCTGGTGCTGGCCGACGTCGCGGCCCGGACCGTGCAGGCCCGGCACCGAGGTGCCGATCGGCGTCATCACCGCCGCGGTCGGCGCGCCCTTCTTCTGTTCGTGCTCCGGTCCCGAAGCGAGCCCGAGCGGACTCGTCATGATCAGCTTCGAGCGGCCTGGGGGTCAGGTACGGCGCGACGTGGCCCTGGCCGACGTCAGCGATCAGCGTGCCGGCCGGCGGGTGGACTGCGCTGATCGGCCGCAACGGAGCCGGCAAGTCGACGCTGCTCGGCGCCGCCGCGAGACCCGTCGGGCATGAGGTCACGATCCGATCGGCGGACCGCCCGGCCTGCCGGGATGCAGCCGCCGCCAGCTGGCCCGGCTCGTCGCCTACGTCCCCCAGCAGCCCCAGCTGCCGCCCGGAGATGACCGCCTCGACTACGTCCTGCTCGGCCGGACGCCGCACATGGGCTACTTCGCCGTGGAATCGCAGGCGGACCGCCGAGATCTGCCTGGGCTCCTGGACCGGATGGGGCTGGCGGCCGATGGCCGGCCGCGGCTCGGCACGCTGTCGGGCGGCGAGGTGCAGCGGCTCGTGCTGGCCCGGGCCCTGGCGCAGGAAGCGCCGATCCTGCTGCTCGACGAGCCGACCAGCGCGCTCGACCTCGGCCGCCGGGTCGACGCGCTCGAACTGGTGGACGAACTGCGCCGGGAACGGTCGCTGACGGTGCTGTCGGCGATCCATGACCTGACGCTGGCCGGGCAGTTCGCGGACCGGCTGCTGCTGCTGCACCAGGGCCGGGTAGCGGTCACCGGGGACCCGGCCAGCGTGCTGCGCGACGACGTGCTGAGCCGTCCATTTCGGCGCACCGCTGCAGGTGCTGACCACGGCGGACGGGGAGCGGGTGGTCACCTCACGGCGTCGCGGTCCCGGGTCAGCCGGCCAGGCGGTCAGACCCCCAGGTCCCGGCCGATGATCTCTTTCATGATCTCGGTGGTCCCGCCGAAGATCGTCTGCACCCGGCCGTCCGCGAACGCCCGGGCCACCGGGTACTCGGCGCATGTAGCCGTAGCCGCCGTAAAGCTGCACGCAGCGGTCCACGACCCGGTTGCACAGCTCGGTGTCCCACCACTTGACCATGGACGCGTCAGTGTTGGACAGCTCGCCGTCGGTGTGCTCGAGCACCGCCCGGTCGGTGAAGGCGCGGGCCACGGCCAGCTCGGTGGCCATCTCGGCCAGCACGAACCGGTTGTGCTGGAAGCTGCCGATCGGCCGGCCGAAGGCCTGCCGCTGCTTGCAGTAGTCCAGCGTGTCCTCGAACACCTGTCTCCGCCGCCGGCCAGCGCCGTCGCGCCGATCGACGACCCGCTCCCGGGGCAGGTTCTGCATGAGCGCGACGAACCCGCCGCCCTCCTCGCCAAGCAGGTTCGCCGGCGGGCACGGTCACGTCGGAGAAGAACAGCTCCGAGGTGTCCTGGGCATGCATGCCGACCTTGTCGAGGTTGCGGCCCCGCTCGAAGCCGGCGCATGCCGCGCTCGACCACCAGCAGGCTGATCCCCCGGTGCCCGGCGTCCGGGTCGGTCCGGGCCACCACGATGACCAGGTCGGCCAGCTGCCCGTTGGAGATGAACGTCTTCTGCCCGTTGAGCACCTAGTTGTCCCCGTCGCGCACCGCGGTGGTGCGGATGCCCTGCAGGTCGCTGCCCGCGCCGGGCTCGCTCATCGCGATGGCCGTGATGATCTCGCCCGAGCAGTACCCCGGCAGCCAGCGGTCCCGCTGCTCCGGCGTGCACAGCCGGAGAAAGTACTGGCCGTTGATGTCGTTGTGCACGGCGAAGCCGGGCCCGGTGGCCCCGGCCCGGGCCAACTCCTCGTTCAGGATCAGGTAGAAGCGGTAGTCCGGATTGCCCCCGCCGCCGTATTTCTCGTCCACGTCGATGCCCAGCAGGCCGGCCCGGCCGGCGGCCAGCCAGACATCGCGGGACACCACCCCGTCCCGCTCCCACTGGGCGTGGTACGGCGCTACCTCGCGGGCGATGAACTCCCGCACCATCTCCCGGAACGCATCGTGCTCAGGACTGAAAATGTCGCGATCCATACCCGCCGCCTCGCTCCCTCGCACCGGCCCTCCGCCCGGATCAGGCGGCGGTGGATTCCGGCAGGTAGGCGGCCCACTGCGGATCGCCGTCGTTGGCCGCGCCGATCAGCCGCCAGTGCGCGCCGCGCGGCGCGGCCGGCACCCGGTTCATGCTCCAGCCGAGTTCCTCGATCAGCCGGTCAGCCTTGCTGTGATTGCAGCGCATGCACGAGGCCACGCAGTTCTCCCAGGCGTGCGCGCCGCCCCGGCTGCGCGGGATCACGTGGTCGATGGTCTCCGCCTTGCGGCCGCAGTACGCGCACAGGTAGTTGTCCCGGCGCATCAGCGCACCCCGGGTGAGCGGCACCCGGCTGCGATGCGGAATGCGGACATACCGGCGCAATCTAATCACCGAGGGCGTGACGATAATCATGCGAGGAAGAGCGCAACAAGGCACCCTCCGCATCATCGTGCACGACTTCGGCCTTCTCGCCCAGGACCAGGCACACCGCACGCCGCAGGCCGACCGTGGTCAACGGCTCATACGTCACGTTGAGCAGCAGTACCCGTCGCAAGCCCGCCTCCTGCCCTGGTGCGGTAGGCAAGCACTAGTGTGCCGGGCCAGGCCCTGGGAGTCCAGGTAGCCCCCTGGGTTTCCGGAGAGTACTGGTTTCCAGGAAAGCACAGTGCGAGCCAATGACAGCGTAACTGGCGTTGCCCGCCCAGACATAACGCCGGCGTGGCGGGACAGCAAAATGTCCGGTACCGCCGCGCCGGTCACTCCCGGGGCCAGGTCGGCGCAGGTGCGCTGGGGCGCCCTGGTCGGTCCCGGCGCGCGGGCCAGCACAGGTGCGCTGCTCCCTTAGGTGCGACCATGACTGCCTCCAGCCCCGCCGCGACGAGCGCCGGCCCCACCCACCCGGGTATCCCGCGGCGCGCCGCGACGACCTCGTCGAGGTACTGCACGGGCACCGCGTGCCCGACCCGTACCGCTGGCTGGAGGACCCGGCCAGCGCCGGCACGCGGGAGTGGCTGGAAGCGCAGGACTCGCTGTGGGCCGGTACGGAGGACGGGCTGGCCGGGCGGTCCCGGCTGCAGGCCCGGATCCAGGAACTGATGGCCGCCGGATACGTCAGCGCCCCGGCCTGGCGGGGCACCCGCCAGTTCTTCATGCGCCGCCTGCCCGGGCAGGAGCACGGGGTGCTGCTGACGGCCGCCCCCGGGGAGCCGGAGCGGGTGCTGATCGACCCGGCGGCGCTGGACCCGGCCGGGGTGACCACGCTCGATTCCTGGCAGCCGGACAAGGAGGGCCGGCTGCTCGCCTACCAGCTGTCCTGCGGAGGGGACGAGGAGTCGGAACTCCGGGTGCTGGATGTCGTGTCCGGCGAGCTCGTGGACGGCCCCATCAGCCGCTGCCGCTACTCGCCGGTGGCCTGGCTGCCGGGCGGTAAGGCGTTCTACTACGTCCGCAAGCTCCCGCCGGGCCAGGTCCCGCCGGGTGAAGAGCAGTTTCACCGCCGGGTGTACCTGCACACGGTCGGCACGGCCGCCGATGAGGACGTGCTGATCTTCGGCGACGGGCGGGACAAGACGAACTACTACGGCGTCTCGGTCAGCCGCGACGGCCGCTGGCTGGTGATCTCCGCCGCCCAGGGCACGGCGCCGCGCGACGATGTCTGGCTGGCCGACCTGACCGCCTCCGCGCCGGGCTGAGCCGCTGCTGCAGGTGGTCCAGGAGGGCGTGGACGCCCGGACCGGCCTGCACGTGGGCCGGGACGGCCGGCTGTACGTGTTCACCGATGCGGGCGCACCGCGGGGCAGGCTGGCGGTGGCCGATCCGGCCCGCCCGGCAGCCCGCTGGCGTGACCTCATCGGCCAGGATCCGACGGCGATCCTCAACGACTACGCCATCCTGGACGGCGCCGGGCTCGAGCGGCCGGTGCTGGTCGCCTCCTGGACCAGGCACGCGATCAGCGAGATCACCGTGCACGATCTGGCCACCGGTGAGCGGACCGGCACGCTGGCGCTGCCCGGCACCGGCCACGCGGGCGGTGCCGCGCGGCTGGGCACCACCGGGGGCATCAGCGCCCGGCCGGAAGGCGGGCACGAGGCCTGGTTCGGCTACACCGACAACACCACGCCGTCGACCGTCTACCGCTACGACGCGCGCAGCGGCGAGGTCTCAGGCTGGGCCCAGGCGCCCGGCGCGGTCGAGGTGCCAGACGTGCGAACCCGCCTGGTGTCGTTCACCTCAAAGGACGGCACCGAGGTCCGCATGCTGGTCATCAGTGCCGACCCGGGGGGCGATCCCCCCGGGCAGCCGCGGCCGGCCATCCTGTACGGCTACGGCGGGTTCGGCATCAGCATGGTGCCGGCCTACTCCGCCTCCATCCTGGCCTGGGTGGAGGCCGGTGGCGTATACGCGATCGCGGCGCTGCGCGGGGGCGGCGAGGAAGGCGAGGACTGGCACCGCGCGGGCATGCGCGAGCACAAGCAGGCCGTGTTCGACGACTTCCACGCGGCGGCCGAGGCCCTCATCGCCGGCGGCTGGACCACGCCGGGGCAGCTGGCTATCTCCGGCGGCTCGAACGGCGGGCTGCTGGTCGGTGCGGCCCTCACCCAGCGGCCCGATCTGTACCGGGCCGTGGTGTGCTCGGCCCCGCTGCTGGACCTGGTGCGTTACGAGCGTTTCGGCCTCGGCCAGACCTGGAACGACGAGTACGGCACCGCCGCCGACCCGGTGGAACTGGGCTGGCTGCTCGGCTACTCCCCCTACCACCGGGTGCGGCCCGGCATCAGGTACCCCGCCACGCTGTTCACCGTGTTCGACAACGACACCCGCGTCGACCCGGTGCACGCGTGGAAGATGTGCGCCGCCCTGCAGCACGCCACGGGCGCGCCCTACCCGGACCGACCGATCCTGCTCCGCCGGGAGCGGGAGGTGGGCCACGGGGCCCGCGCGGTCAGCCGCTCGGTGGCGCTGTCGGTGGACACGCTGATGTTCCTGGCCGCCCAGACCGGGCTGCAGCTGTGAAGCAGCCCGCCACTACGGGGCCCGCCCACCACGGGCCTGCGATCACGGGCCTGCGATCACGGGCCTGCGAGATGACGGGCCTGCGAGATCACGGGCTCAGCGGCTGACCAGTACCTCGCGGTAGTCCCGGACCGCCGGGAAGTCGCCATGCTTCGCGGCGACCGCCTCACCCAGCGACCGGGCCGCGCGCAGCACGATCCCGGGGCGATGCTGGCTGGGCAGCCCGAGCACGGTGTCCCGGCTGAGCCGCAGCGCCTCCTCGGGTTCGCCTGCCTGCAGCCGGCAGCGCGCCTGGCCGAGCGTGACCAGCGACCGGTCGAGAAACTCGGCCGGTGAGTAAAGCCGCATGGCCTGCCCGAACGCGTCGTCCGCGCCGCGGTTATCGCCCAGGGTTACCAGGGCGTCACCTTGATGGAACAGCAGTTGCCGCTCGGTGTACCCGAACGCGGTGTCCCGCCGGTCCTCCTCGGGCAGCCGCTCGAGCGCCTCGTGCGCCCGGTCCAGGGCCGCGCTGGCCCGGCGCACCTCGGCCCCGCCGGTACCTCCGCGGCCGCCCACGGTGCCCGGCGCGCCCCCGCTGGACCGGGCCCGGGCCAGCCGGGCCAGCGCCCGCGCCTCCATGACGGGCGCCATCACGCCGGCCACGCACGG
Organism: uncultured Actinomycetes bacterium; assembly: GCA_963720645.1. Classification (GTDB taxonomy): domain Bacteria; phylum Actinomycetota; class Actinomycetes; order Streptosporangiales; family Streptosporangiaceae; genus RYN-230. The sequence continues at coordinate 506,390 of CAVRFX010000013.1, forward strand.
CTGGTGCCCGGCCAGATCCACACTGGCCCGGGCGGCCGCGGCGGCCTGCGCCGGATCGCCGTAGTACAGCGGCACGAGCGACTCACGGACGGCGACCCAGGCGCGCAGGTGCCGGTCCCCGGTCTCGTCGGCCGCGGTCCGTGCGGTGCTGAAGAAGGACCGGGCCATGCGATGGTCACCAACATTGATCATGGTCATGCCGGCCAGCCCGGTCAGCCGGGCCGCCAGGCGGCAGAGCCGCTCCACGAATTCCAGCGGCTGGCGCTGCTCGCACATCCGCCGCACGTCGCCGAGATCGAGGAGCACGTCGCAGAGCAGCCGCATGGGCGGCACCGTCATGTACTGCCGGCCGTACTCGCCGGTCATGCCCTCCCAGTGGTCCAGCATCGCCACTGACACGGTCGAGCCCAGCAGCGCCTCGTCCAGGCGGCCGCGGATCCGCTCGACAGCACCGAAGAACCGGCCGTCCGCCGGGGCGCCGGGGTCCGCCATCAGGCGCAGCAGCGTGCGCCGCACCATGTCGTCATCCATCTCCCCCATGCTCAGCGTGTCGGGGTCGGCGGCAGGCGCGATGCCCGCGGTGGCCGGCACAGGCCCGGCCGGTGCGGGCCGGGCGGACGCCGCCAGGACGGAGGCAGGCAGCACCGCCGAGACGGGGACCGCTCCTGGGGGAGGCAGGGGTGAGGCGCGGCAGCGCTGAGGCGATGAGGGCGGACGCGGGCCGCGCGGGCCCGGTAGCCGGGGCAGGCGACGCCGCGGCCAGCCGGCCGGGGCCGCCAGGCTCCAGCACAGGCAATTGCGTGGCGGTGAGCCCGATCGGGCCCCCGGCGGCGCGCCCGCCGGGTTCAGCCGGGCCGGATTCAGCCGGGCCGGGTTCGCCCCCGCCGGGGACAGCGGTGAGTATGGGCGGCGCGCTCCGTGCGGCGCCCGGCAGGTCGTAGCCGTGCAGTCCCGGGCCTTCGGGCCGGCGCGGTTCCGGCGGGGCGGTGTGCACCGGGCCGGACAGCATTAATACGGGCGCCCGGTGCCCCTGGCCGCACAGGCAGGGACCCTCGTAGCCGAGGTCGGCCGGCTCGGCCTGGTAAACGCAGCACAGGTAGTGGAGGTACTCCGGGCCAGGCCGCTTCTGGCCTCCCTCGTAGGAGGACAGCAGGGTCTCGCTGAACCGGGGCGGGGTCCGTCCCTCCCGCACATACCGGGCCCTGACCTGGGCGACCACGTCCGCGAGCGCGATCCCAAGGGCGAGCCGGTGGGCACGGACCAGGGTGGTGCCGAAGGCTGGGCTGCACTGGCTGTGGATGATGAGCGCGATCTGCGCGGGGGACTGCCCGGAGGCGAGGCAGTGCGCCCGGATAGCCCGGGCCATCGAGATCTCCTGGCGGGCTTCCAGGCCGGCAGGTACCTGGGCGCCACCCGGTTCCGCCCGGGCGGGGCTGCCGGCGCCGGTTGGACCGACCTCGCTGAGCAGCCGTGGTGCCACCAGGCCTGCACCTGACCGGGCGCGCCGTGCTCCCATGTCCTGTTCCTCCTCTGGGCCCCGTCCCGCATCCGCCCCATCAACCGAGCTAACTCACTGTTACATCTAAAGTGCGTTCCGCCGCCCAAATCAAGGAAATACCTCGCTACCCGTCCGGCCCGGAAATGAGCCGTGCAATTCTCTCTCTACACGTTGCATCCTGCACGCTCCACCAGGCCCGCGTCACCACAATCGCACGGATAGATACCAAACTGCTTCGGAGAGACAACCCGGGAGAGCCGCAACGTGGCCAGGTCAGCCAGGATCGCCGGCCACTATGGGGAAGCGGCCCACCGGCCGCCGCTGACGTTTCCCGCCCGGCCGCGGCCGGCGCCTCTCCCGAGCGGCGGCCGACTCCTCCCCGAGCGGCGAAAGGAAGCCCCCCGTGATCTCCCAAGCGCTCCTCGCGGCGCGCGCCCTCAGCTCAGCGTCCAGCGACACCCTGGACTCCACCTGTGGTGGCAAGGATCCCGGCATCGCCTGCCGGCTGACCTGGGATCTCCTGCACAACCGGACCGCCGCCGAGTTCGTCAAGGTGTGGCTGGCCCAGTCGGTCAGCACGGTGCTGCGGATCCTTTTCGTGCTGCTGATCGCGGTGCTCATCCGGATCGTGGCTCACCGGCTGATCAACAGGATCACCGCCCGGGTCGCGCAGGGGGGAGGTAACGGGAAGACCGACGCGGCGCACGCCCTGCTCGGCGAGCGGCGGCGGCAGCGGGCCAAGGCCCTCGGCTCGATCCTGCGCAACGCCGCGTCCGTGCTCATCTTCGGCATCGCCGCGGTCACCATCGCCGGTGACCTCGGCCTGAACCTGGCCCCGGTCCTGGCCAGCGCCGGAGTCCTCGGCCTGGCCATCGGCTTCGGCGCGCAGAGCCTGGTGCGTGACTTCCTGTCCGGGATCTTCATGCTGCTGGAAGACCAGTACGGGGTGGGCGATGTCATCGACGCGGGCGACGCCACCGGGACCGTGGAGGCGGTCAGCCTCCGGGTGACCCGGCTCCGGGACGTCAACGGCGTGGTCTGGCACGTGCGGAACGGGACCATCAACCGGATCGGGAACGAATCACAAGGCTGGGCCCGCGCGGTGGTGGACTTCCCGGTGGCCTACGACCAGGACCTGCCCGAGGTGCGCCAGACCATGAAGGACACGGCCGACCAGATGTGGCAGGAGCCGCGCTGGCATGACGTGATCATGGAAGAGCCCGAGGTCTGGGGCGTGGAGTCCGTATCCAGCGACGCCATCGTGATGCGGCTGGTGGCCCGGACGCTGCCGCTGCGGCAGTGGGAGGTGGCCCGCGAGCTCCGGGAGCGGCTGAAGAACGCGCTGGCGTCCGCGTCGGTGGACGGCGAGCCGGTGGCCACGGCGATCGGCGCGGGGACCGCCGCCCGGGCCGACGCGGAGGCGCACACTCCCGCCCCGGCACCTGCCCAAGACTGAACAGCCTGCCCAGGGCGGCGGCCCGCTCTGCTACCCGGGGGGACGACCCCCCGGAACCCCCCGCCCTCACCAGCTCGGCCGGAACACGCCTCCGGCGCGCCCGCCCTGCTACCCCGGGGGGACGACCCCCGGGAACCCCCCGCCCTCACCAGCTCGGCCGGAACACGCCTCCGGCGCGCCCGCCCTCCCCGGTGAGGGCACTACCCTGGAGCACGCGATGGACGACACGAGGGAACTGAGCTTCTACGAGGCGGCCGGCGGCGAAGAGACGTTCCGCCGCCTGACCCGCCTGTTCTACGAGGGCGTGGCCGGCGATCCCGCGCTGCGCTCCGTCTACCCGAGCAAGGACCTGGGACCCGCCGAGGAACACCTGCGGCTGTTCCTCATCCAGTACTGGGGCGGACCGGCCACCTACAACGAGCTGCGCGGGCACCCCCGGCTGCGGATGCGGCACCGGCACTTCGTCATCGGCGAGGCCGAGCGTGACGCGTGGCTGCGGCATATGCGCGCCGCGCTCGACCAGATCGGGCTGGAGCCCGCGCTCGACGCCCAGCTCTGGGACTACCTGGTGATGGCCGCGCACAGCCTGGTCAACGCCCCGGCTGAGCCAGGCCGGCCGGACCTGGGGCTGAGCCCGGCGTAGAACCGGCCCGGCAGTCCCTCCAGGGCCCAGCCCTCTCCCGGCATCACCCTGGCCCGGGTCTAACCCCGGGTCAGCTTCCGGTAGGTGACGGCGTGCGGCCGGGCCGCCTCGGCGCCCAGCCGCTCGATCTTGTTCTTCTCATACGACTCGAAGTTGCCCTCGAACCAGAACCAGTTCGAGCCGCCTTCCCAGGCCAGGATGTGCGTGGCGATGCGGTCCAGGAACCAGCGGTCGTGGCTGGTGATGACCGCGCAGCCCGGGAACTCCAGCAGCGCCCGCTCCAGCGAGCCGAGGGTCTCCACGTCCAGGTCGTTGGCGGGCTCGTCGAGCAGCAGCAAGTTGCCGCCCTGGCGCAGGGTGAGGGCCAGGTTGACCCGGCCCCGCTCGCCACCGGACATCATCCCGGCCGGCTTCTGCTGGTCCGGCCCCTTGAAGCCGAACGCGGCCACGTAGGCCCGGCTGGGGATCTCCACGTTGCCCACCCGGATCGTGGATTCTCCCCCGGAGATGGCCTCCCAGACGTTCTTGGCCGGATCGATCCCGGACCTCAGCTGGTCCACGTAGGCGATCTTGACGGTGTCACCCATCTTGATGCGGCCCGAATCCGGTTGCTCATCGCCCACGATCATCTTGAACAGCGTGGTCTTGCCGACCCCGTTCGGGCCGATGACACCGACCAGCCCGTTGCGGGGCAGCGAGAAGCTCAGCCCGTCGATCAGCACCCGGTCACCGAAGCCCTTGGTCAGGTCAGTGACCTCGACCACCTGGTTGCCCAGCCGGGGGCCCGGCGGGATCTGGATCTCCTCGAAGTCGAGCTTGCGGTGCTTGTCCGCCTCGGCCGCCATCTCCTCGTAGCGCTCCAGCCGGGCCCGGCTCTTGGACTGGCGGGCCCGGGGGCTGGAGCGGACCCACTCCAGCTCGTCCTCCAGCCGCTTGCGGCGCTTGGCGTCCTTCGCGCCCTCGACCTTGATCCGGGAGGCCTTGGTCTCCAGATAGGTCGAGTAGTTGCCCTCGTACGGGTAGGTGTGGCCGCGGTCCAGCTCCAGGATCCACTGGGCCACGTTGTCCAGGAAGTACCGGTCGTGGGTAACCGCCACGACCGTCCCGGGGTACTTCTCCAGGTGCTGCTCCAGCCACTGCACGCTCTCCGCGTCCAGGTGGTTGGTCGGCTCATCCAGCAGCAGCAGGTCCGGCTGGGACAGCAGCAGCTTGCACAAGGCCACCCGGCGGCGCTCTCCTCCGGACAGCACGGTCACATCGGCATCGGGGGGCGGGCAGCGCAGCGCGTCCATGGCCTGCTCAAGCTGGCTGTCGAGATCCCAGGCGTCACGATGATCAAGCTGCTCCTGGAGCTTGCCCATCTGCTCCAGCAACTCGTCGGAGTAGTCCGTCGCCATCTTCTCGGCGATCTCGTTGTACTCGTCCAGCAGGGCCTTGGTCTCCGCCACCCCGTCCTGGACGTTGCCCAGCACGGTCTTGCTCTCATCAAGCCGCGGCTCCTGGCTCAGCAACCCCACCGTGAAGCCGGGGAAAAGCCGCGCATCGCCATTGGAGGGATGCTCCAGGCCGGCCATCATCTTCAGCAGCGTCAACTTGCCCGCACCGTTGGGCCCGACCACACCGATCTTGGCCCCAGGGAAGAACGCCAACGTCACGTCATCAAGGAGGACCTTGTCGCCCTTCACCAACCGGGCGGCATGCATCTGATAGATAAACTCTGGCATGCTTCAAGGTTAGGGGCTTCAGCGCAGCGGGTCGGACGGCCCTGCCTCCGGGGGGAGCGTGCACACCCGGTCCCGGCCCGACTTCTTGGCCCGGTACAGCGCAGCGTCGGCCGCGGCGAGCAGCTCGAACAGGTCCTCGCCGTCCAGGCCCAGCGCGGCCACCCCGATCGAGACCGTGACGGTCACGATGTCGCCGGGAGCAGTGTCACCGGGAGCGGTGGCAGCGGGACCTGTGTCGCCGGGACCTGAGTCACCGGAAGCGGTGGCACCGCGGGCCGCCACCGCGATGTCCCGGACCCGGCCCCGCAGCCGCTCGGCGATGCGGCACGCCTCCTGCTGCCCGGCCCCCGGCAGCACGGCCACGAACTCCTCGCCGCCGAACCGGCCCAGCACGTCGCAGGCCCGCACGTGCTGGCCCAGCGTGCTGGCCGTCGCGGCCAGCAGCTCGTCCCCGGCCAGATGCCCGTAGGTGTCGTTGACCCGCTTGAAATGGTCGATGTCCACGAGCAGCACCGCGGCGGCCCCGCCGGCACGCCGGGCCCGGCGGATCCGCTGCTCCGCCTCCCGCTGCCAGGCGACGGCGTTGAGCAGGCCGGTCTTCGGGTCGGACTGGGCGGCCGCGCGCAGCTGCTGGTGCAGCAGGCTGCGCTGGAGCAGGATGACCGGCGGAAGCGCGACGACCAGCATGGCCCAGCTGAACGTGCAGGCGATGGTGACCAGCACGCCCGCGCACAGCCCCGCCGCATCCACCAGCAGGCTCTCGAGGTCCCGGGCGGCCCGGGACCAGGACACGCCGGACCATGACACACCCGGCCAGGACACGCCGGGCCACGATACGGCGGGCTGCGCGGCCCTCCCGGCCAGGGCAATCAGGAGCGCATTGACGAGCATGAACAGCCCGGCGCAGCACGCGGCGCCGAGTACCATCACCGGGTCGCGCAGCCATGGGACATGCGGGTGGACCAGGCTGAACAGGCTGTGGAACAGCAGCGAGCTGGCCGCCCCGGCCAGTCCCAGCGCGGCGGCGGTGAACGCCCGCCAGTACAGCGGGCCCTGCCGGGCCCGCCAATGCGCGTACCCGCCGATCAGCACCGGGCCGAGCAGCGCGTACTCCGGCGGCAGCAGCAACGCCGCCGGGAGCCACCATGCGGTGAGCAGATCATGGGTGCCCGGCGGGGGCGCCCCGCCTCGCCGGGTCGCCTCGACGCAGACCATCCCGCAGCCGAGAACGACCGCGAAGAGCCCGAGCTGTTTCGGGACAGGCTGGAGGCGGGTCAGCTGCCAGGCCGCCAGGATGAGCTCCGTGGCGGTCACCGCGATCAGGTACGCCCGCAGCCGCCGCCGCCTGGGTAGCCGATCGAACGCCCATGGCGCTTCGGGACGGCGCCCTGACCCGCCGCGGTGCTCACGGTGCATCGTGCGCTGGACTGCCGACATGCCACCTGTCCATCACTGCCGCAGGCAGGCCCCTCCGGCATTTCGGTCACATTCCGTATTCGAGAAGCGGCCGAACTATGACGCTGGGTAACAGCGTAGGGCCAGGGGGCCTGCCCGACAGGCAATTCCGTGGATCCAAGCGAGTCGCAGCCTCAGAACGGGGCGGACAGTCCCGCAGGCTCGGCGGCCCCGTCCGGCGGGGCCAGCCCCGGTACGGTTCCGTTGCGGCCAGCAAGCTCAGCCAGCGCCTCGCCGCCGCCGTCCGGGCCGGCCTCAGCCACCGGACCGCCCGCGAGCCCGGGCTCAGCCGGGGCCGCGTCCGGCGCCGCCTGCGCCACCGGCCGCCGGGGCCGCTGGAAGCTGGCCACGCCGTGGGCCAGGTCGTGCCCGACCGCGGCCGCCTCCACCTCGACCGCCAGCCGGGAAACCCCGTCCTTGTCGTACGGCCGGACCTGGAGCCGGCCCTTGACCACCACCGGCTCGCCCTTGTGCAGGCACTTCGCGACGTTGTCGGCGAGCGTCCGCCAGCAGACCACGCTGACGAACGAGGTCGGCCCGTCCGTCCACTCACCGGTCTCCCGGTCCACCCGCCGCGGGGTGTACGCGACCCGCATCGAGACGTTGGAGATGCCGTTGGACGTGATGCGGAACCGTGGTTCGCGGGCCACGTACCCGGACAGGAACACCTGCGCGTCGTTGATCATGCCATCCTCCTGGCTCGGCCCGGCGGCCCGGTGAACGGTGCCGCCCGCGGCGGCGCGATGCCGCCCGCTGCCCACCACGATCACGGCCGGAGGACGGGACCGGCCACGCCGAACCGGGTTCTGTGGACGGCGGGGCCGATCCGGCACGGTTGTGGACAGGCCGGCGGAAACGGCGGTACCCCATGCGACAATCCGGCGGCCAGGCCACGGGCTGAAGCCCGGGCGCAAGCCCCGTGCATGAGACCCGTGCATGAGACCCGTGCACGGGACCCGTGCCTGCGCCCCGCGTCTACGCGGACACCAGCTCCGATGGTTCGGCGATCACGTCAACCAGGGCGCCGTTGCGCATCACGGTGATGGCCATCGGCTTCCCGATCGCGTCGGCGAACATCAGCCGCTGCAGATCCTGCGCCGCGGCGACCGGATGGCCGTCCGCGCTGACCAGGAGGTCCCCGGCCCGCAGGCCGGCCCGGTCGGCCGGGCCGCCGGCCACCACCTCGGCCACGCGCAGGCCGGTGGGGCGCCCGACCCGCTCGGCCAGCAGGGCCGGGAGCGGGGCCGGCACGCTCACCAGCCCAAGGTAGGCCCGCCGGACCTTGCCGTGCCGCATGAGCGCGGCGATGATGCGCCGCGTGGTCGCGTTGACCGGGACGGCCAGGCCCAGTCCCACACCGGCCACGGCGGTGTTGATGCCGACCACCCGCGAGTGGCTGTCCGCGAGAGCCCCGCCGGAGTTGCCCGGGTTGAGGGCCGCGTCGGTCTGGATGACGTCCTCGATCAGCCGGCCCGCTCCCGCGCTGCGGGTGGGCAGGGACCGGCCCAGGGCGCTGACCACCCCGGCGGTGACCGAGCCCGCCAGCCCGAGCGGGTTGCCCACCGCCACGACCAGTTGGCCCACCACGAGCTGGTCCGCCTCGCCCAGCTCGGCGGGCGGCGGGGTTGTCCCCGAGGTCCGCAGGACGGCCAGGTCGGACAGGGGGTCCGTGCCCACGACCCGGAACGGGGTGGTGGAACCGTCCGCGAACGCGGCCGTGCCGGCCGCGGCCCCGCCCACCACGTGGGCATTGGTGAGCATGAAACCGTCGCCGGTGAAAACCACGCCGGAGCCGAGGCTCTCCCCGCCCCGGCCGGCCCCACCGGCACGGGGCACCCGCAAGCTGGCCACCTTGCCGGTGAGCTCGGCCGCGACCCCGGCGACGATCTGCGAGTAGCTGTCCAGCGGTTGCTGCTCTGGCACGCTGCCTCCTACCCCGGCGGGTCCGGAGGGTGCGGGCCTTACCGGGATTACATAATTACAACTCGTGCAGAGTGCTAACGCCAGCCCGCGGGCGGGCCTTCCCGCGTCCTTACGCTGTGGGCGGAACCTGCCGCCGAGCCACCGCTCCCTGGGTCTGCCTGCCGGTGCGTGACCCGCTCCCCGGGCCGCCTGCCTACCTGCGTGCGGCCTGGAGCGCGCTGCAGAACCGCGCGTACTCCGACAGTTCCTGCCTGATGGGCATCAGCACCAGTTGCTCGGCGACGTCCTGCATGCGGGACCGCATCTGCGCCTCGACCCGGCTTCGTTCCCGCAACGCGGCGGCGCTGACCATGCTCATGCACCCGGATGCGGTCAGCCAGCCCAGGGTGAGTATCGCCGCGATCAGGATCACGACCCAGGGCAGCAGCGCGACGTCGCTGAAGATGGCGGCGGCGTGATGCACGGCGTGGAAGGCCCCGATCACCAGCAGCGCCGCGACCCACGCCAGCCCGGTCACGACGCAGCCCAGCAGCAGTCCCTGCCAGACCGCGACCACCCGCCACCAGGGCTCCACGCTGTTCTCCGCGGGCAGCGACTCGCCGATCGCCGTGCCGAGCGCGCCCGGGATCTCGTCCCGCTTCGACCTCGCGGCCACGCGGACCGTGTTCGACCAGGGCAGCGGGAGCGTGGGGCCGATCTGCTCGCCGATGGCGGTGAGCGCGTTGTCGATCTCGGCCTGCTGGGCCCCGGCGGGGCCGCCGGATATCCCGCGCAGTTCCTCCCACAGGTTGCCGAGCCGGAGCTTGCGCACGGGATCGTGGCCGAGCGCGCGGTCGACCAGCCAGGACACCGGCCAGCCGACGTAGTCCACGGCCCGCAGCTCGCGGGCGCTCTGCAGCGCCTGGCCAACCCCGGCCGCCCCGGCGGCCTTGCTGAACGACTCCCCCAGGACCACGACGCTGCCCGGGGGGACCTCGGCGAAGTCCTCGGCGGCGGTGTCCAGGCCCGCGCCGCGGGCCGCACCGGCGTAGGGCACGAACCGCTCGGCCATCGCGTCCAGGTCCGCCGCGATCCGGTCGGTCGCGGCGCGCCGCGCGGTGACGGTCCCGGCCAGCAGCTTGCGCAGCTCGTCCAGGCCCGCGCCGGTGCCGGGCCGAGGTGACCAGGACCCGGACGTCGTGCAGCTCCTCGGAGTCGAGCAGCCGGCGCAGGTCGGTCACGCAGTCCTCGGCCTGCGCGGCGGCTGAGCAGATCGGACTGGTTGAGCACGACCGCGATGACCGACGGAGTGGCCGGCCAGCGGGACGAGGTAGCGCCGGTGCACGGCCGCGTCGGCGTACTTCTGCGGGTCGAGCACCCACACCATCAGGTCGGCCAGCCCGACGAGCCGGTCCGTCTCCACCGCCGCCCCCGCGGCCACCGAGTCGTGGTCGGGCAGGTCGAGCAGGATCAGCCCGTGCAGCGACGTCTCTCCCTCGCTCGAGCGCGCTGGACCGGGCGTAGCGGTGCCGGTGCGGGATGCCCAGCCACTCCAGCAGCGGCCCGGGGCCATCCATGCCCCACACGCAGGCGTGCGGGTCCCTGGTCACCGGCCGGGTCACGCCCACCGCCGAGAAGTCCGCGCCGGCCAGCTGGTTGAACAGCGACGACTTGCCGCTGCCGGTGCCGCCGGCCAGGACCACGACGGTGTGGCTGGGGACAGCCGCAGCCGCTCGCCGGCGCGGGCGACCAGTTGCTCGGCGTCGGCGAGCAGCTGCTGGCTGAATCCGTCCGGGCCGCTGCGGGCCGACGCCGATCTGGATGAGCCGGGCCAGCGCGGTCAGCCGCCCGGACAGGTCCGCGCCCGGCCCGGCGCCGCTCAGCCCCGGTCCGGCCAGCCCGGCTCGGCCAGCCCCGGCCCGGCCAGATCCGGGTCGGTCAGGCCGGTGCCTGCCTGTCCCCGTGGCCCGCCTGCCCGGCGCCAGTCAGCCAGGTGGACGGGTATTCCCCGATGCTCATCGCGCCATCTCAAGTGAGTAGGTGGCCTGGTACAGCCGGACGGCCGCAGCGTCGTCCGCGTCCCGGCCGAGTCGATCACCTCGACGAACCTCAGCATCTCCTCGTCGAACAGCAGGCGCATCCGCTCGTGCAGGTCCGCCCGGGCCTGGCTGCCGATCTCGCGCAGCGGGCCCGCGCCGAACAGCGAGGTCAGCAGGAGCTGCGGGACGGCGCTCGTGCCCTCGCTGGGCGGTGTCGGCCGTCGCGCCGTAGCCGAGCAGCCCGATAGTCAGGACCAGCGCGAGCGAATCCGTCGTCGAAGGACATCGACCCGGGCGATCGAGCGCTTGGTCACGTTCTCGGCCTGCACCAGCTGCATCACATGATCCTGCCACGCGCTGACCGCCCGCACCGCCCGGCGTCTGGCAGGTCCGCGGAGCGACTGCGCCAGCGGCCGCGTCGCCTGGCGGAGCGGGCCCGCCGGGTCACTCCGTCGGCGTCCGGGACGTCCGCCGGCCGCGGCCTCGGCCGTCTCGCCGAAGATCAGCGCCGGCGTCGGCGGCAAACTGCGAGGCCGGTCCGCTGTCGCCGGCTGCCGCGGCCGGAACGCCGGCCAGCAGGGCCCCCCGGCCGGATGCTTGCGCCAGCGGCGTACCGCGTCCTCGGCGGCCCGGTCGGCGACCGAGACGATCAGCGACTCGACGCCCGGCCCGCAGCGCGGCCTTCAGCGACCGGGCCCGGGCGGGCATCCGCCGCTGCGCGGCGCTGGCGCGCCCGCCTGCCCCGGGGCACCTGGAGGCTGCGCAGCAGGTCGCCGGTTCCGGCGAAATCCTGCCAGCGGGCCAGGATCTCACCGCGCAGCAGCGAGCCGTCCGCGAGCGCCTCGTCCGCCTCGGCCAGCCCGGCCGCGTACGCGCCCTCGACCGCGGACCTCAGGTCCGAGCGGATGACCAGCTGGGCTTCCACCTCGGCGGCCAGGGCCGGGACCCGGCTGCGGAAGGTATCCAGGGCGCCCGACATGGTCTGGGTCAGCACCGCGACCCGGCGGTCCGCCCGCGCCGCGGTGTCCTTCAGCCAGTCCCGCACCGGCGCCGACACCTCGGCGGGCAGCCGCCCGTCCGTGATGACGGTCTCGTTGATCACGAACCGGTCGTTCTCGCCGAGCCCGTTGGCCTCCAGCATGGCCCCGAAATGCGCGGTGAGCTCGGCCCCGGCTGGGCGGCGGGACCCGGGACAGCACGATGCCCAGGGCGGCGCCGCGGTCCTTGGCGTACTCCAGCAGTTCCCAGACCGCGGCGTCGGCGTACCGGCGTGGCCGTGGTCATGAACAGCCACAGGTCGGAGGCGTCCAGGAACTGGTGGGCGAACTCCCGGTGCGCGGACACCACCGAGTCGATGTCCGGCGTGTCGAGCAGGGCGACGCCCTTGGGCATGCCCTCGCTGGCGGCGAGGACGAGCAGCCCGTCGCGGCCCGGACCGGGCCAGCCCTTCCTGGCGGACGCGGGGCAGGGTGGGCAGGAAGACGTTCTCCGCGAACCAGTCCGCCTCGCTCGGGATGGCAGGCCAGCACCGGGCTGTTGGTGGTGGGGCGCCGGATCCCTGTCGCGCTGACCTGGGCGCCGACGATGCTGTTCACCAGCGTCGACTTGCCCGCGCCGGTGGAGCCGACCAGGGCGACCAGGATCGGCGCCTCGGACTGGCGGATCCGCGGGCAGCAGGTAGTCATCGATCTGGCTGAGCAGCTTGCGCCGCTCGGCCCGGGTGGCCTCGGCGCCCTCGGTCTCGTAGACCAGGTTCACGTCCACGATCCGGCGCCGCAGCGCGAGCAGGGCCGCCTCGAGCTGCCGGGCATCGACCCTGCGATGCCGCCCCGCTTCGCTGCCCCCGGAATTACGGGCCCCGCCGCGGCGGGTCCTGGGCCCGGCCGGGTCGCCGGCGGCGTCCCGGGCCGGACGGGGTCAGCCGCAGGTACCGCATCCGTGCCCGCGGCACGTGCTGATGCGGCAGCTAGGCCCTGCCCTTCCGTCATTGCTCTCCTGTCACTGCCCTTCGCGCGTGGGGACGACTCCGGCGGGCCCGGATGACGTGGGCGCAACTACACTCTGCGCTTCCCTGAATGCTTCCCGTGAGAGTTCGGCAATCTGTGCCCCGACATTCACGACCTCACCGATCACAACAATTGCTGGCGGGCGCAGCCTGGCCGCGCCGACCTCATCGGCGACGGTGGCGAGCCCTGTGGTAATTATGTGCTGCGTGGGCAGGGTACCGTCCACTATGACCGAAACTGGGGTCCGCGAATCCCGGCCGTAACGCATCAGTGTTCTGGTGATCGGCTCCAGGTTCTCCAGAGCCATCAGGAGAACCAGCGTGGCCTGCGAGCCGCCCAGCTCGGCCCAGTCCACCGTGGACCGCTCGTCGCCTGGCGGGATGTGCGCGGAGACCACCCGGAATTCCTGGGTGAGGCCCCGGTGGGTGATCGGGATACCGGCCGAGCCGGGAACCGCGATCGCACTCGTCACCCCCGGCACGACCGTGACCGGAATACCGGCCTCGAGGCAGGCGAGAATCTCCTCACCGCCCCGGCCGAAGACGAATGGATCACCGCCTTTGAGCCGGACCACAAACAGTCCCTGCCGGGCCCGTTCCACCAGCACCGAATTGATCTGCTGCTGGGCCATCGCCCGGCCGCGGGGAATCTTGGCCGCGTCAACCAGTTCCACGTCCGGGGCGAGCTCATCGAGCAGTGAGCGGGGCGCGAGCCGGTCGGCCACCACGACGTCCGCCTCGGCCAGCAGCTGCCGCCCCCGGACGGTGATCAGGCCCGGGTCGCCCGGGCCGCCGCCGACCAGCGCGACCCGGCCACCCGGGCGCCGGCGGCGGCGGGCGCTCAGCCGGCCCGACTCGCAGGCCGGCCAGCACCTCGTCCCGGATGCCGGCGCTGCGCAGCGGATCGCCACTCACCACGCCGAACCGCACGTCGCCCGCCTGACCGGAGGCGGGCGTCCAGGCGGCGGAAGCGGCCGCGTCGTCGGCCCGGACCGACCAGATCCCGGCGTCCTCAGCCTCCTGCGCCACGGCCGCGTTCACGGCCGGATCGTCGGTACACGCACAGGCCAGCCACGCCCCGGCGCAGTCACCCGGCGCGTACTCCCGGGACTCCCACCGGATCCGGCCCGCCGCCGCGAGGTCGTGCAGCGAGGCGGTGAGCCGGGGCGAGACGAGCAGCACGTCCGCGCCCGCGTCGAGCAGCCCGGGAACCCGGCGGGCGGCCACGGCACCGCCCCCGGCCACCAGTACCCGGCGGCCGTCGAGGCGGAGGGCCAGAAGATAGGGCGCAGCCGTGCCGGCGACCATGGCGGTCCGCCCTCCTTCGGCTCACGGCTGGGACGCCGCCCAGCGATTCATTCCCCAGCTCACAGAGACTAGTGGCTGCCGGGCGCGGTCTTTCCCGCTGCACCGGCGCCGTCCGCGGCCCGCGCGGCGTCGGCCAGGGCGCAGAACGCGGCCGCGGCCACCGCCGCGCCGCCCTTCTCCGACACGTTGGTCAGGGCCGGGAGCCCGCTGGCCCGCAGCGCGTCCTTGGCTTCCGCTGCCCCGGCCAGTCCCACCGGGAGCGCGATGACCAGGGCAGGCTGCACGTTCCGCCTGATGATCTCGGCCAGCGCGCCGGCGGCACAGCCGACCACCCAGATCGCGCCCGGCCCGGCCTGGCCGAAGGCCAGCCGGACGGCGGCGGCGGCCTTGCTGATCCCGGCCGTCCGCGCCAGCCGCTCGGTCAGCGACTCCTCGCTCTTGCAGATCACCGGGTAGCCGGGGATCCCGGCCGCGACGGTCACGCCGTCGGCGATCACCGGCGCCCCCGCGGCGATCTCCGCGACCCCGGCGGCCAGCACCTGCTCGTCGCAGACCAGATCGGTCGCGTAGTCGAAGTCGGCCGTGGCCACGATGACCCGTTCGGTCACCCAGCGGCTGAGCGGGGCGAGCCGGGTCAGATCGATACGGGACCGCACGATCCGGTAAGCCTCGTCCGCTGGGCCGTCCTCCGGCACCCCGCCGGCGGATCCCCCGTTCGCCGGCCTCCCGTCCGCCGGCCCTGGGCGCCCGGTCACCGTGATCCTTGCCTGCTGGCCATCGACCCGCTGGCCATCGACCCGTAATTCATTGTTTTCAGACCAATTGAATAGATAAATCCCTCACCTGCCCTGGCGTCATCAGCATGGCACAAGGGCCTGCCAGTCGCGGGTCATCCGCAGCCGGGACCGCACGACGCCGCTACACTGGCGAGGCGCATCCGTGGTCGCGTTCCGCACCCGGCGGCTCCACAGCGCCGTCAGCCACGCGATAACCGCGCATAAAGCCGGGATGAGTGACACAGGTTTGCTCCCGCTGTGGCGGGCAGGCCCGCATGGGTCCCGGGGCTGGCTGAATCACTCGGCCTGCCATCAGGTAACTCCCAGGTTGCCCAGGTGGCAGAATCCGGCGCCACCCGGTACAACCGGGTGGCAACTGATCGACGTGCGTCACGAATGGAGAATTGATGGGCCCAATGGAGGCGGCACCGCGAGAGGCGGCACTGTGACCGGCACATGGGAAGCGGACGAGGCGATCGACGACGCTGCCGCCAAGGCGTTCTTCGCGGAATTCGGCGAGCAGGCCGAGCAGATGCCGCCGGTCGCCATCGTGATTGCCGCCTACAACGAGCAGGGCGTGATCGGCTCCGTCGTGGATGCCCTGCCCTCCTCCATCTGCGGGCTCGGCACCACGGCCGTGGTGGTCTCGGACGGCTCGGCGGACGGGACCGTGCCCGAGGGCCGCGAGCACGGGGCACTGGTGGCGGACGTGCCGGTCAACCGCGGCCAGGGCGCGGCACTGCGCCTCGGCTACCGGCTGGCCCGCGAGGGCGGCGCCCGCTACATCGTGACCACCGACGCGGACGGCCAGTACAACCCGGCCGAGATGGAGCGCGTGCTGGCCCCGGTGGTAGCCGGGGAGGCCGACTTCGTGACCGGCTCCCGCAAGCTGGGCAGCCAGGAGACCAAGGACCTGGTCCGCCGGATGGGCACCTGGGTCTTCGCCACCACGATCAGCGTGCTGACCGGGACGCACATCACCGACTCCTCGTTCGGCCTCCGCGCCATGCGCTCCGAGGTGACCGGGGTGGTCCGGCTGGAGCAGCCGCAGTACCAGTCAGCCGAACTGCTGATCGCGGTCCTGGCGCGCGGGTTCCGGGTCACCGAGGTCCCGGCCACGATCCACAAGCGCCAGGTCGGCGAGAGCAAGAAGGGCCACAACGCCATCTACGGCCTCAGGTACGCCGGTGTGGTCACCGGCACCTGGTGGCGGGAGCGGCGGCACCGGACCCCGGGCCTGCCCCCGGTGCCGGCCGGGACCCCGGAGCCTTCCGGCCATGGCGCGGCACCGGTGAGCCCGGACCCGGCACTGGACCCCGGACCCGCCCAGCGCAACTGACCGTAGCTCCGGGTCACGGTCAAATTCCGGAGCCGCAACGAAAAGCACCCGGGGCCGGTGGATTACCACCGGCCCCGGGTGCTTTCGCCTGATCAGCGGCGGTGGGTTCAGCGGCGGTGGGTACCGCGCTCCGGGGTGGCCTGGCCGTCGGCCTCGCCGTGGCGGCCGGGCGACCCGGCGGCGCCGTTACCGTTAGCCCAGGCGGACACGCCGTTGACCCGCGGCGACCCCGCCACCTCGGCGTACCGGGCCTCGGCAGGCGGACGGTCCGGGGTGCGGGTGGGCGGGCGGCTCGCCGGCCCGGGCGGGCTCGGCGGTCATCCGGGACTCCACCTGCTCGTCCGTGACCGGCGCCCGGCCCTCGACGACCGCCAGGGTGTCCACCTTGGCCTTCCGGTCGGCGAACAGGATGAAGTGGAAGATGACGAACCGGAGCGCGAACGTCAGGCAGTTCGCCGCGAAGTAGAAGACGTCGGCCACCAGGACCCGGGCCGCCCCGTTCAGCCCCATTTCCATCGCCACGTGGTTCCCGAACTTGCTGGCCAGGGTCAGGATGACCCCTGCGCCGATGGAGACGGCCACGAACGGCAGCGTCTCCTTCAGCAGATGCGGGCGGCCCTTGCGCTCCCAGGCCCAGCGGCTGATCACGTAGCTGACGGCCGCCCCGGCGAACCAGCCCGCGAACCCGGCCACACCCGCGGTCAGCCCGGCCGGGCCGAGGCAGATGATGTACGTGATCTGGGTCGCCGCCACCGCGCAGAACGCAGCCGGGGCGAAACGGATGAAACGCTTGACGACCGTACTGCGGAGTCTCGTCTGCAGCGGCGCGGGAACGACTCGCCACAGGGCGTCAGAAATCCTGGGCGGAAGAAGAGTCATCTGCGTCCTAGCTCTTTCGGAGACCGACGGGTCATCCAGACAGGTATACAGTACGGGACCCCCCCGATGTCCCAGGTACGCGACCTACGCTCAGCATTCCTTCAGCCTGATCAGGCCGCCGGCGCGCGGTGCATGATGTCCTTAGCTGCCCACCATGCACCGCACAACACATCCGTCCCAGCTTGATTACCTTCAGCTGACCCTTTACTGACCCCTAGCTGACCGCGCCGCCCAGGCCGGCGGGCCCGGCCCAGGAGCTCCCGCTGTACCGGGCGCGCCACAGGTGGTTACCCGCGCCTTTCCAGAACACGTCGATGACGCCACTCGGCTGGCCGGCGGCGAATGGCGCACCGCCGAGCGTGCCCATTCCCAGCGGGGCCGCCTTCTGCCAGCCGCTGCCCCGGCTCGCCGACCACCAGAGCTTGCCGTCGGTGCCCTTCCAGAACACGTCCGCTCCCTTGCCCGGCACGCTGACCGCGGCCGGGCCCGCGGCCAGGCGGCCGGCCAGCTCGGCGGCCTTGCCCCAGCCGGAGCCGGGTGTGTACGTGATGTGCCACACGCCCGCGTGGGTGCTGGCGGCCCAGAAGATGTCCACGAGGCCGCTCGCCAGGCCCGTGACCGCGGGGGCGCTGCCCAGCTTGCCCATGCCCCGGTCCACCGGCTTGCCCCAGGACGGGCCCGAGCGGCGGATCTCCCAGAGGTGGCCGTTGGTGCCTTTCCAGGCCACGGTCAGCGCACCACGCCCCGACACGGCCGGGGCCGGCACGGAAGCCAGGCGGCCGCCCAGGTTCTGCGGCTTGCTCCAGCCACTCGCCGGCCGGTACTGGGCGTGCCACAGGTGGTTGTCCGAGGAGCCACGCCAGAACACGTCGATCTGGCCATTGGCCTGGCCGACCGCGGCTGGCCTGCTGCCCAGGACGCCCATCTTCAGCTGCCGGACCGCGGACCAGTTCGTCCCGGGCGCGTAGGAGGCCTCCAGCAGGCGGCCGTTGCTGCCCTTCGCGAACACGGCCACGTTGCCCGGCACCGAGGCGACCGCGGACGGCTGGGTGGCCAGCGAGCCGCCCAGGGTGACCGGGCCGTGCCAGCCACTGCCGGGCGCGTACCAGTCGTGCCACAGCCTGCCGTCCGCCCCCCTGAAGAACGCGTCCACGTCCCCGGCCGACTGGGCGGCCGCCTGGGAGGCCTGCGGCGACCCGCCGGTCACCCCCTGCTGGACGTCGAGGTAGTCCTTGTCGATGTTGATCGTGTCACCGCCGTAGGTGACGTTCTGGCCGCCCTGGTACTGGTGGATGCGCTGGTGTCCGGCCCAGTCGGTGCCCGGCAGGATGGGGTCACTGGTGTTCGCGGCCCCGTTCCACAGCGCGTCGTAGATCACGTCCGGCATCGTGTCGGCGGGGTTGGCGTAGTTGTTGACCAGGGCCTGGATGCCGGACAGCGAGTTGCTGTACACGCCGGACGAGTACCCGAGCGTGTGCAGCTCCCTGGTCCACGAGGTCAGGAAGCGCAGCACCTGGCCGTTCAGCGTGGCGGAGTAGGCCTCCATGTCGTAGTACAGCGGTGTTCCCGGCCCGAAACCCAGCAGCTGGGCGTGGCTGACCGCGTCCTTAGCCGCGCTGACGGCCTGGCTGGCCGGGGAGCTGATTTCACCGGAGCGCGCCTGCGGGCCCACGTAGATGGGGATGAAGCGCCATCCGGAAGCCTGCTGCTGGCTCACCCAGGACGAGGTGAGGTTGGGCTGGGCGCAGGCCCGGTCTGAGCCCCCGATATAGATGCCCACCGCCCGGTACGGGGAAAACTTCAGCCAGGTCTGCATGGTGGCGACGCTCGGCGCGGTGCAGGCATCGAAGCCCTGGCCGGTGAAATCGGTCGCGCCGGCGGGCAGCATCGCGCGGGCCGCGGTCCGGGCGGGTGCATTGCCGGGAACGCCGGGTGCCGGCGCGGCGCTCCGCGTGGCCCGTACCGGGACCCGGAGGGAGGCGCCCGCCAGGATGCGGCCGACCAGGGCCCGGCCGGCGGAACCGGCGGAGTAGGTCGCGGTGACCATGATCCGCCTGGTGGTCACCGTGATCAGGCGATCCACCGGGTACAGGGTCGCGGCCGCGGCGGCATGCGGCGCCGCCGGCTGGACGAGCAGCGCTTCCGTGGTGCCGATGAGCGTGCTCGGGCAGTCCTGGCTGGGCCCGGGCACGCCCAGGTAGAGCACGTGACGGTCGAAGCGGACGCAGCGGTGCGGGTGCGCGGCCAGGCGGATCACCCGCCAGGTACGCGGGATGGTGAACGTGTAACCGCGGTACGCCACCCGTTGAGCCGCGGGCTGCGCCTTCGCGTGGGACGGGGCGCTCGCGACGCTCGCGGTGGCGCTCACCGCGGGCCCCCCTGCGGTGGCGAGCAGCAGGCCGAAGGCCCACCAGGCCGGGGCTAGCGCACGGCGCCGGCCGCCCTTTCGGGCATACCTATTGAAATGCATGATGAATCCCCCCCGGGCAAGCCGCATTCACCCCCATTTCCGGCGGCCCGCAATTTCCTTGCCCCCTGCGGGTGCCGGCCGGTGACACACGGCCACTCTTCATCTACAAGATGGGAGCCTAAAGGCTGAGTTCCCCTATGACTAGAGTGCCCAGCGACAGCCGGTCATATTCCGCAAGGCCCTCTTACCGAAACTATCGAGAAAACAGAAGAAAGAAATGATTCAGCCGGACAACTGGTCAGAATTGGTGATACCAGCCGGCAGCCCGCCGGAACTGCCCGGGCTCGCGTGCCACAGCTTGCGGGGCGGGCCTTTCAGCCCCGGGCCGGGCGGCCCGGTCTCGGCGTACGGGGACAGCACGAAGCCGTTGGGGTAGATGATCTTCTCGCCCGGCTCCGCGGGGGCCGGCGGCCTGCTCGCCCTGGCCGACCCGGCACCCTGGGCCGGGACGTCACCGGCCGCCATGGCGGCGCGCACCGCCCCGATGCCGCCGGCCGCCCGGATCTCCTCCAGCGCGGCCAGGTCCCAGCACTCCTCCCCGTTGACCGACACCGAGCCGCCGGTCCGGCGCACCCGGCCGCGGGCCACCAGCAGCCAGGACCCGAACACCCGGGCCGCGCAACGCGGCTGGGCCGACTCGAAGAAGGCCAGGTCCACCGGGCCGGTCGCATCGTCGAGGGTGGCGAAGATGATCCTCATCCCGGACCGGATGGCCGGGGTCTGCGTGGCGATCTTCACCCCGGCCACCAGGACCCGCGACCCGGCCCGGCAGCGGTGCAGGCCGGCCGAGCGCACCACGCCCAGCTGGCCGAGCAGGTCCTCGTAGAAGCTCACCACGTGCTGGCTCAGGTCGATGCCGAGGATCTCCAGCTCGGTCTCGACCCGCTCGGCTGGCGTCAGTTCCCGCAGCTCACCCGCGGGAACGAGTTCCGCGAACCCATCGTCGTCCGCGCCGTTGAGGGTGGGAGCCGTGCGGGCTGAGCCGGCCGGGGCCCGGGTCGCGCGGCGGTCGAGGACACCGACCCGGGCCAGCAGGTCACGCCGGGACGGGGACGGGCCCGGCACGGCCGGGCTCCCCCGCGGCCAGGCCCCCCGCTCCCGGGCCCCCCGCTCCCGGGCCCCCCGCTCCCGGGCCCCCCGCGGCCGGGTCCGCGGGGATGCCGTAGAGCGAGTCCAGGGCGCCCACCAGGACCAGCCGCTCGGCGATGGGACGGGATACGGCGGCCCGCTCCCACAGGTCCCGCAGCGACGTATAGGGCTGGCCCGCGACGATCCTGGTCACCTCGGCCTCGCTGATCCCCCTGACCTCGCGCAGCCCCGGCCGCAGCCCCTCCCCGGGCAGCTGGGCCACCCGTTCCACGCACCAGTCACCGGCGGAGGCGTTCACGTCCACCGGCAGGATCGGGATGCCGGCCAGCCGGGCGTCCCCGACGATCACCCGCTTGGGGTACATCCCCGGGTCGTGCGTGAGCACCCCCGCGTAGAACGCGGCCGGATAGTGCCGTTTCAGCCAGGCCGACTGGTACGTCGGTATCGCGAACGCCGCCGCGTGCGCCTTGCAGAAGCCGAATCCGCCGAACGACTCGAGCACTTCCCAGACCCGCAGCACGGTTGCGGCGTCGTAGCCACGGTCGCGGGCCGCGCCGAGGAACCATTCCCCCGCGCTGGCCCGGGACCGGTCGTCCGTGAGCATGCGCCGGACCCGCTCGGCCTCGGAGAGCCCGCAGCCAGTCATCGCGTGGATGATGCGCAGCACCTGCTCGTGGAAGATGACCACCCCGCCGGTCTCGGCCAGCGTGGCGGCCAGGTCCTCGTGCGGGTAGGAAGGCACCCGGCGGCCGTGCCGCGTCTCCAGGTAGGGCGTGACCATGTCGGAGTTGACCGGGCCGGGGCGGAACAGCGAGATGTCCACGATCAGGTCGCCGATGCTGCGCGGCAGGAGCTTGGCCACGAGCTCACGCTGGCCCGGTGACTCGATCTGGAAGCAGCCGAGGGTCCGTGCGCTGCGGACCATCTCGAACGTGGGCTCGTCGGCGCGGCCGATGGTGTCGAGGTCCACCTGCTCGCCGCGGGTCCGGCCGATCTCGGTGAGCGCGTACGCCATCGCCGACTGCATCCGCACGCCGAGTACATCCAGCTTGATCAGGCCCGCTACCTCGACGTCGTCCTTGTCGAACTGGCTCAGCGGCAGCCCCTCGAAGCTCTGCTCCACCGGGGTCCGGTCCAGCAGGGAGGTGTCGGAGAGCACCACGCCGCACGGGTGCATCGCCACGTGCCGGGGCAGCCCGTCGAGCCGTTCGGCCAGCTGGAACACCGCGGTGAGCTGGGGGATGGCCAGCCCGCTGGCCCGTAGCTCCGGCAGCTCGGTGAGGGCGCTGCGGATCCGGCCCGCCCGGATGTGCGGGAAGGCCTTGGCCACCGCGTCGATCTCGTGCGGTGGCAGCCCGAGCGACGCGGCGACGTCCCTGATCGCGCTGCGCGCCCGGTACGTCTCCATCATCGACACGCAGGCGACCCGCTGGTCGGTGTAGGCGTCCACGATGGCCCGGTAAGCCTCGATCCGGCGCGCCGACTCCACGTCCAGGTCGATGTCGGGCAGCCCCTTACGGCTCTCGGACAGGAACCGCTCCATGATCAGGTCATAGTCGAGGGGATCGATGTCAGAGATGCCGATCAGGTAGTTGACCAGGCATCCCGCCCCCGACCCGCGGATCGAGCAGCGGATGCCCCGGCTCCTGATCAGGCTGGTGACGTCGGCCACCGTGAGGAAGTACGACGCCAGCCCGGTCTTGGCGATGATGGCGAGCTCGTGGTCCAGCCGCTGGGCCGCGCGGCGCCGCACCCGGCGCTGGCCGCGGATCCGGCCCACCCCCGGGTACCGGCGCCGCAGTCCCTCCGCGCACCTCATCCGCAGCGTGACCAGCGGCGCGCCACCGGTGGTCTCGGGCATGAACCTGCCGCCCAGGCCCAGATCGCGCTCAGGGTCGAGGGTGCACCGCTCGGCCAGCACCGCGGTCGCGTGGAGCAGTTGCGTCATCGCGGAGTCCCCGCAGGCCTCGTCAGCCGGGGCCCCGCAGACCCGCGCCGCGATGGCCGCCATCTCCTCGCCGCTGGCGAGGTAGGCCCGCGCGTTGCGCCGGGCCAGGTGACGCTCGCTCAGCGGGGCCAGCTGCCGGGCCGCGTCGAGCACCTGGGCCACGGCCGCGTCGGGCGGGTCGAGGTAGCGGACCGCGTTGCTGAGCACCGCGGGGACGCCGGCCTCGCGGGCGAGCTGCAGCATCCGGGTAGCGCGATGAGTGCTGCCCCGGGTGCGGTGGTCGGTGATCTCAATGACCACCTCGCCGTGCTCCCGCCACCGGGCCAGGGCAGCCGCGGCCAGGTCGGGCCGCCGGGCGGCGATCGCCCGGCCGACGTCGCTGCCCGGGCCGAGCAGGACGATGAGGCCCTCGGCGTGCTCGGCGACCAGGCCCGGGGTGATCAGCGGCGCCCCGCGCGCGCCGGCCTGATGCGCCGCGCTGACCAGCCGGCACAGCGATGCCCATCCCCGGCGGCCCGAGGCGAGCAGGGTTACCCGGGCGGCGTCCTCGCTGCGCAGCCGGGCCGGGGCCTGTGAGTTCAGCATCCGGCCCGCCGTGTCACCCGCCAGCGCGAGGTCGGCGCCGAGGATCGTGGCGATGCCTGCCTCGGCGCAGGCCACCGCGTGCTTGACCGCCCCGTACATCCCGTCCCGGTCGGTCAGCGCGAGCGCGCGCATCCCGTGCTGGGCGGCCCGGGCGACCAGGGCCGCCGGCGAGGCGACCCCGTACCGCAGCGAGTAGGCCGACGCAACGTGCAGGTGAACGAAGTCGGCCGCCCAGCTCACCCCGTTAAATCCCATACCCGGGCCAGCATCCACTGGCCGGTGGCGAGATCATGCCGCAGCTCGTAGGTGCCCGCCCGCGTCCTGCGCCCGGGCGACGCCTCGACCCGCCAGAGCTCGCGCTCAGCCGGGGTGTCCAGATCCGGATTCTGCTGCTTCCACCACTCACGGCTGATCACCCAGTGGTCCAGCACCCCGAGCACCGTGTAAAGCCTTCCCCGCCACACGAATCTGGCCGGCCTGCCGCCGGAGACCCCGACCTCCACCGGCTCCGCGTACGTCCTGCTCACCTGGCTGCCCGCTCCCTGTAAACGCCGCTCGCTACCCCGGGGAAGGCAGGCAGTCACTATTACATCGAATACAGGTTCGATGCAAGCAGCCGGGGTGCCGCCCTCAGCCGGGCAGCCCGGCCAGCCCCTGGCAGGCCATGGCGTAGCCGAAGAACGAGGTCCGGTCGGTGATCACGTTCTCGAACTGGCCGAAGAGCTCGAAGCTGATCATGCCGAACAAGGCCGTCCAGCTGGCCAGAGCCGCGGCGACCGCGTCATCGGGCATCCCGGGCAGCACCGACTCGCGCAGCGCGGCCGCGTCCGCGGCGAAAGACCCCGGGGGCGGGGGGCAGGTCCCGGGAGGCTGGAGCGCGCCCGCCCGCCAGGCATCGCTGACGATCGTCCCGAACACCGTGGCGGCCCGGGCCGCGGGCCCGATGGTCTGCTGCGGCGCCTGGTACCCGGGCACCGGCGAACCGTAGACCAGCGCGTACTCCTGCGGGTGAGCCAGCGCCCAGTCCCGGATGGCCCGGCAGACGGCCAGCCAGCGCCCGGCATAGTCCCCGGCGGGGCAGGCCGCGTCGGCCTGCTCGGCCGTCTCGCCGATCGCGTTGTAGCCGTCCACGATCAGCGCGGTCAGCAGATCGTCCCGGCTCGGGAAGTAGCGGTAGATGGCCGAGGAGACCATGCCCATCTCCTTGGCGACCGCCCGCAGCGACAGCCCGCCGGCTCCCTCGGTGGCCAGCTGGGCCCGCGCCACCTCAGTGATCTCCCGGGTCAGCTCGGCACGGACCCGCTCCCGGGCGGTACGGCTCGCGTTCACCGGCCCAGCATAACAGAGCGGCGCCATGAAAAGAGAGCATTGCTCTTGCGGCTTGCCCGGCGGTCTGGGTGGTCGTCAGCTGCCGTGGTCTCCCCCGGCCGCGAACTGACCTGCCCCGGCCGGTTCCTCGGCTACAAGGCGGTGGATCAGCATCTCCTCGAACCCGCCGGGAATGGCCGCACCACCGTCACGATGAGGGACTCGCTGGCCGGTCCCCTGCTCCCCCTCTTCTACCGTCCCAGCCAGCTCCAGGCCGGCCACCAGCAGTGGCTCACCGCCCTGAAAAAAGCCCTCGAACGCTAACGACGATCATGGCGGGCGTGACCTTTCCCGCCGGACGTGCGTTACGGCGGCCGTTTTGCCCGAATCTGGCGCACGTTCCGCGGGAAAAGTGGGCTCCGGGTGCCCGGCGAACGGGCGGGAGGACGCCACGTAATGCCTGGAACGGGCACGAGATAACGCATAACCCCATTTCCGGCGATTGATGATCTCTAGGCTCAGCCGCATGGCGCACCGGCCCAGTAGTACCCGCCCCCATGGACGCGGGCGTATCCCCGGCCGGCGGCTGCCCGCCCTGGCGGGACGGCGGGCCGGTCCCCTGGCCGCCGCCGGGGCGGGGGCGGTCGCGGTCATGGTGGCGCTGGCCGTGGGCATCTCGCAGGCCACCGCCTCCCCGGCCTGCGCTTCGGTGATCATGCCGGGTGCCGCCACCAGCGGCGAGGCCACTCACTACGAACTGGCCGCCGGCAGCATGGGGAACTGCTCCTACCCGTCCCCGCCCGCCGGCCCGCTCTACGTAGCGCTGCCGCCGCCGGAGTACGGCGGATCGGCTGCCTGCGGCAGCTACCTCCAGGTAAGCGGCCCGGATGGCTCGGTCACGGTCGAGGTCGTCGACCAGTGCCCGGAATGCCAGGCCGGGCATATCGACCTCAGCGAGCAGGCCTTCGCCAGGATCGCCCCGCTGAGCGCCGGCCTGGTCCCGGTGAGCTATCACACGATCGCGGACCCGCCGCTCCCCGCCCCGCTGTCCATGCTGGTCAAGGCGGGCTCCTCCGCGTACTACCTGGCCCTGCTTCCCATCAATAACGGAAACCCGCTGGCCGGCGTCGCGGTCCGGCAGGACTCTGGGGGCTGGCAGGAACTGGCCCGGACGACGTACGGCTACTGGCTCGCTTCCTCCGGCGCCGGGCCGGGCCCGTTCACGGTCCGGCTGACCGACTCCCTGGGTCATCAGGCCACGGTGACCGGCATCACGATCAGCCCCGGCGTGCTCCAGGCCACCGGGACGTCCATGTACGGCACAGTCGCCGCGCCCGTGGCCACCAAGGCCGCCCCCGCCGTGGTGCACAAGGCGCGGAGATCGCACCGGCACCGGCACCGGCACGCGCAGGCCACTCCCAGCCCGGACCGGACCCGGGGAATCAGCATCACCGCGGCGTCCGCCCGCCCGGCGCCCGCGTCCCCCACGCCTTCCTGCCCTTAGGCGGTGAGGGGGTGGCTGGCCTCGGCGGGCTGATCCCAGTCCGGCGCGAGCCCGAGCGTCGCCGGCAGGTGCTCCCGGCCCGCGCCGGTGACCCGGACCACCCGGCGCCGGTCGGTGCGCCGTACCCAGTCCAGCGCGAGCAGCCGGTTGGCCAGGGCCGTGCCCAGCGGGCCGGCCAGGTGGTGGCGCTGCTCGGACCAGTCGAGGCAGTACCGGACGGCCGGCTGGCGGGCCAGCACCGCGTCCAGGTCCACGCCGATCTGCCCGAGCACGGTCTCGCCGCGCGGGGTGAGCCGGTAGCTGAGGTCGCGGCCGGGCGCGGACAGCCGGTCCGCCTTGGCCCCTTCCGGGTGATGCCGGCCGTCCCCGCCGGACAGCAGCCCGCCGTCGAGCAGCCCGGCGAGCAGGCCCACCCCGAGCCGGCCGGCCAGGTGGTTGTAGCAGGTCCGGGCCTCCCGCAGGGCCCGCGCGTAGGTCCCCTGCCGCAGCGAGCGGATCGGCTGCGGCGGGGAGATCCGCGAAATAGCCTCCAGGGCGTCGGCGACCTCGGGTGACGCGAGCCGGTAGAACCGGGACCGGCCCTCGGGCCGCACCGTGACCAGGCCCGCGGCCAGCAGCCGGGCCAGGTGCTCGCTGACCGTGGACGGCGCGACCCCCGCCTCCGCGGCGAGGCGGCTGGCGGGCAGGGCCCGCCCGTCGGTGAGCGCGGTCAGCACCCGGGCCCGGGCCGGATCGCCGATCAGCGCCCCGATCTGGGCGATGTCCGCATCGCCCTGGACTGGCTGCTCAGTACGCATATCTGCACGCTAGCAACGGGACGCTTCGGCCTGGACCGAACGATCTGGCGGGCAGACTGCGGCGCATGGAAAGCCGCACCGAAAGCCGCCCGGACCCCCAGCGCACCAGCACCGGCCGGCTGGACACCGGCCCCGCGGGCACCTCGTCCCGGCCGGGCCCGGCTGCCCGCGGGGGTTCGTCGTGGATGCCGCTGCTGGCCGTGTCGCTCGGCTACTTCATGGTCATCCTCGACGCGACCGCGGTGAACCTCGCGCTGCCCGCGCTCCGCCAGGACCTGGGCGGCGGGATCACCGGCCTGCAGTGGGTGATCGACGGCTACACGCTGGCCTTCGCCGCGCTGCTGCTGTCGGCCGGCGTGGCCGGGGACCGGTTCGGGGCCCGCCGGGTGTTCCTGGCCGGGCTGGCCGTGTTCACCGCCGCCTCGGCGGGCTGCACGCTGGCCCCTGCGATCGGCGTCCTGGTCCTCATCCGGCTGGTCCAGGGGGCAGCTGCGGCGCTCCTGGTGCCCAGCTCACTGTCGTTGCTGCAGGCCAGCTACCCGGACCGGGCCCGGCGGGCCCGCGCGGTCGGCCTGTGGGGCGGGATCGGCGGGCTGGCCGCCGCCTCGGGCCCGGTCCTGGGCGGCGGGCTGACCGCGGCCGTGAGCTGGCGGCTGGTGTTCGCGGTCAACGTGCCGGTCGGGCTGCTCGCCGCCTGGCTCACCGTCCGCAGCGTCGCTGCGCCGGGTGGGTCCGGGGACCGGCGCGGCGATCCGGTCGGCCAGCTGACCGCGATCGTGGCGCTGACCGCGCTGACTGCGGGCCTGATCGAGGCCGGCCCGCACGGCTGGGCGTCCTGGCCGGTGGCGGCCGGGCTGGTCATCGCCGCGGCGGCGGGCGCCGGGTTCGTCGCCGGGCAGCGCCGGGCCCGCTCCCCCATGGTGCCGCTGGCGCTGCTGCGGCGGCCAGCGCTGTCCGGGGGCAGCGTCGTGGGGCTGCTGATCAACCTGGGCTTCTACGGGCAGCTGTTCGCGTACAGCCTGTACCTCCAGCAGGTCCGGGGGGATTCCCCGCTGATCGCGGGGCTGTCACTGCTCCCCGAGGCCGTGGCCGTGCCGGTGGCCGCCGTGCTGTCCGGCCGCCTGACCAGCCGCCGGGGGCCGCGGGTCACGATGATCACCGGGCTGATGCTGGGGTCGGCCGGGCTGCTCGGCCTCATCGTGACGGCCCGCGGCACGCCGTACTGGGCCCTGGTCGTGCCCATGCTGGCCGCCGGGTCGGGGATGGCGCTGACCATGCCCGCCGCGACCACGGCCGTGATGGACGCGGCACCGGCCAGCCGCGGCGGGACGGCGGCCGGGCTGATCAACACCGCCCGCCAGGTCGGCGGGGCCCTCGGGGTCGCGGTGGCCGGCGCGCTGGTCAGTGGCGCGAGGGGTTCGTGCCCGGGCTGCACGTGGCGCTGGCCGTGTGCGGCGGCGCGTTCCTGCTCGGGGCCGCCGTCACCGCGGCCAGCGTGGACCGGCCGCGGGCCCGCCGTCCGCCTCCCGCGCCGGGCCGGCCCCGCTCAGGGCCGTACCTCAGCCACCCCGCACGCCACGCGTGAGGCGGGGTGACCGGGCCGGGACGGTTTTCGTTGCGGAAAGAATTAAGAGGAGGGCGCCCAGCCGGGCATCGGGAAGCCGGCCAGCAGTTCGCGGACCTGCGCGGCGATCCGCCCGATGACCGCCTCATCCTCCTTGACCGCCGCGGTGATCGCCTCGGCCATCCAGGCCGCGATCTGCGTCATGTGCTCCTCGCGCAGCCCGCGGGTGGTGATGGCCGGGGTGCCGATCCGCAGGCCGGAGGGGTCGAACGGCTTGCGCGGGTCGAACGGCACCGTGTTGTAGTTCGTCTCGATGCCGGCCCGGTCCAGGGCCCGGGCGGCGGGCTTGCCGCCGATCCCCTGCCGGGTGAGGTCGATGAGGATGAGGTGGTTGTCGGTGCCGCCGGAGACCAGGTCGTAGCCGCGCTCAGTCAGCGCCGCGGCGAGCGCCTGGGCGTTCGCGACCACCTGGCGGGCGTAGTCGCGGAACGACGGCTGGGCCGCTTCGTGCAGGGCGACCGCGATGGCGGCCGTGGTGTGGTTGTGCGGGCCGCCCTGCAGGCCGGGGAACACCGCCTTGTCCAGCGCGGACGCGTACTCGGCGGTCGACATGATCATCGCGCCGCGGGGGCCGCGCAGGGTCTTGTGGGTCGTCGTGGTGATCACCGGGGCGTGGCCGACCGGCGAGGGGTGCGCCCCGCCGGCGATCAGCCCGGCGATGTGCGCGATGTCCGCGACCAGGATCGCGCCGGTCTCTGCCGCGATCTCGCGCGAAGCCGGGAAGTCGATGGTCCGCGGGATCGCGGTGCCGCCGCAGAAGATGACCTTGGGCCGCTGCGTGCGGGCCAGCTCGCGGACCTGGTCCAGGTCGAGGCGGCCGGTGTCGGCCCGCACCCCGTACTGCACGGCGCGGAACCACTTGCCGGTCACGGACACGGGCCAGCCGTGGGTCAGGTGCCCGCCCATCGGCAGCGCCATCCCCATCACCGTGTCGCCCGGCTGCAGGAACGCCAGGTAGACGGCGAGGTTGGCCGGGGATCCCGAGTACGGCTGCACGTTGGCGTGCTCGACGCCGAACAGCACCTGGGCCCGTTCCCGGGCGAGGGTCTCGATCGGGTCGATGAACTGCTGGCCCTCGTAGTAACGGCGGCCCGGGTAACCCTCGGAGTACTTGTTGTTGAGGACGGAGCCGGTCGCCTCGAGCACGGCGACCGAGGCGTAGTTCTCGGACGGGATGAGCCGGACCTTCTCGAACTCGCGGCGGGCCTCCGCCTCGATCAGTGCGGCGATCTCCGGGTCGGTGGCGGCGGCGTGCGGGATTGGCGGCTGGTGCATGGCGACCTCCTCGTCGCCATGAGGCTACACACGCGGGGAGAAATTCTCCGTGCCCAGCACGGCCAGCAGCCGGAGCTTGTCCGCGTCCACGCTGCCCGGCGGCGCGGTGAACGCCACCACCCGCAGATCGCTGCCGACGGTGGTGAGCACGTCGCAGTCCACGGTGACCGGCCCGAGTTCCGGGTGCTGCACGGTCTTGCGGTCCCGCTCGTGGGCGCCGACGGCCCGGCTGTCCCACAGCCGGGCGAACCGGGGGCTGGCGGCGCGCAGCCCGGCGACCAGGTCCCGCGGCCCGGGTCCCGGGGGTATCGGGCGGCCGCGGCCCGCAGGTCGGCCACCGCGGACGCCTCGAAGCGGGGCTCGTCCTCCGGGGTGTGGGTGACCCGGCCGGGGGCGCCGGTGAAATACCGCCACAGCACGTTGCGGTCCCGGCCATGCTGCCCGGCCGGGTCGCCGACCAGGGCGGCCCACAGCGGGTTCCAGGCCAGCAGCGTCCAGCCCGCGTCGTACACGCTGACCGGGGTGCCGCTGAGCTGGTCGAGCAGCCGCTGCAGCCCGGGGGTCAGGTGCCCCGGCATGATGCCCGGGCCCGGCTCCGGCTGCCCGGCCAGCACGAACAGGTGCTCCCGTTCCGCCTCGGTCAGCCGCAGCGCCCGGGCCAGGGCGGTGAGCACCTGCACGGACGGTGCGCTGGCCCGGCCCTGCTCCAGGCGGGTGACGTAGTCGGCCGACATCCCGGCCAGCAGGGCCAGTCCTCGCGGCCAGGCCCGGGGCCCGGCGGGTCCCATGGTCCGGCAGCGGCCTCGGCCGGGGCGAGGCGGTCACGCCAGGCCCGCAGCGCCGCGCCCAGCTCGGTGTGCTGGCTCATCAATCCAGTATGCGCGGCCCGGCCTGCGGCAGCCTGGTACCGGCATTCCCAGGACAACGGGTCCGCTGGCTGCCCGGCGGCGGGCAGGCCACGCTGGAGGCATGACGACCACGCTGATTACCGGAGCCAACAAGAGCCTGGGATTCGAGACCGCCCGCCGCCTGGCCGAGGCCGGGCACACCATCTACCTGGGCTCCCGAGATGAGCAGCGGGGCAAGGAGGCGGCAGGCCGGATCGGCGCCCGCCCGGTCCAGATCGACGTCACCAGTGACGACTCGGTGCAGGCCGCGGCGGCCCTCATCCGTGACAAGGCCGGCCACCTCGATGTGCTGGTCAACAACGCGGGCATCGTCGGGAGCCGCAAGCCCGCCGGCGAGGTCACCGCGGCCGACATGCGGGCGACCTACGACACGAACGTGTTCGGCGTCGTCCGGGTCACGCAGGCGTTCCTGCCGTTGCTGGCGGCCAGCAGCGCCCCGGTCATCGTGAACGTGAGCAGCGGCCTGGGGTCGCTGGCGGTGGCCACCGACCCGGCCCGGTTCGAGTCAACGTTCGTGAACCTGGAGTACACGTCCTCCAAGTCGGCCCTGAACATGGTCACCATCCAGTACGCGAAAGCGTTCCCGGCCATGCGGATCAACATCGTGGACCCGGGCTACACGGCGACCGACTTCAACCAGCACCGCGGCACGCAGACCGTCGGGGAGGGCGCGGAGATCATCGTCCGGATGGCCAGCACCGGCCCCGGCGGCCCGACCGGCGGGTACTTCTCGGCGGCCGGGCCGGTGCCCTGGTGACAGGGCTACTCGGGCAGCATCGCGGTGACGAACTCCTGGGGCAGGCCATGCGTCTCGTGCAGGTAGCGGAACTCCTCCTCGGTCAGCGGCCCGCTGTCGCGCCGCCGCCGCAGCACCTCGCGGCCCCGGCTGAGCAGGTCGCCGAACCGCTGCTGCTCGCCGAGCAGCACCGCCGGACCTGGTCCTGGCCCGGCCGGTCCTGGCCGAAGTGCCGCAGCGTGCCCGGCGACCAGCCCGGACGGCAGGTCGTCCAGCGTCCGGGCCGGGTCCACCTGCCACAGCGAGGTCAGCGCGCGGCGGATCAGCCGGCGCAGCACGTAGCCGCGGCCGGTGTTGGACGGCCGCACCCCGTCGCCGAGGACCACCACGCTGGACCGCAGATGGTCGGTGACCAGCCGCAGCGCGGTCTGCTCCAGCGGCCACCGCTCGGCACGACGGCGCCGGTCCACGGCTGCAGCAGGTCGCAGCCGAACACCGAATCCTGGCCCTGCAGCACGGTGAGCAGCCGTTCCAGGCCCATCCCGGTGTCCACGTCGGCCGGTGCAGCGGCTTCAGGGGGCCGTCGTCCAGCCGCCAGTAGCGGAGCATGACGTGGTTCCACAGCTCGATCCAGCGGCCGTCGGTACCCGGCGTGCCCTGCGGCGGGCCGTCGCCGGTCCACACGAACAGCTCCGAGTCGGTGCCGCACAGCCCGGTCGGGCCGTTCGACCACCAGTTGTCCAGCCCGGTCAGCTCGACCGGGACGCCGAGGTCAGCCCAGGTCTCCTGCCAGGTCGGTGTCCGGGCCGACGCCGGGCTCGGTGCCGCCAGTCCGGCCCGCCGTACACCGTGGCGTACAGCCGGCCGAGCCGGGATGCCGAACCCGTCCGGGACCAGCTCCAGGCCCCAGCGCACGCTCTGCGTGACCGGGTAGTCGCCGAGCGACCAGGAGCCGAGCATCTCGAACACGGTCAGGTGGGTGCGGTCGCCGACCTCGTCCAGGTCGGTGGTGCGCAGGCAGCGCTGCACGTCGGCCAGCCGCTGGCCGGCCGGGTGCGGCAGGCCTTCCAGGTACGGGGTGAGCGGGTGCATGCCCGCGCTGGTGAACAGCACCGGGTCACCGGGCCGGGGCACCAGTGAACTGCCGGGATCGGCTGGTGCCCGCGTTCGCGGAAGAATTCGGTGAATGTCTGGATAACTTCGCTGGTGGATTCATGGCGGGCCTCCGGAGGGGTGCCGGGAAAGTGGCAGGCCGGAAATGCGGCGGCGGCCGGCCATGGACCAGCCTCGGGGAACGCACCGGCGACCCATTTTCCGGTCGCCAGGGACAGTGAGAGTGCGGTCAGGCAGCGGCAACCGGCGAGCTGATAGCTCGCGCGGCGGCGCCCATGACGGTGTCACGGTGTGCTGCGTTAACCTGCATGGCTCCAGTGTACTGGCCATCCCCCACCCCGCCCCAACGGTTTTACCGGCCGGCCCGGGGTGTCCGGGGATCACCGGGCCGTGGGGCGGGCGGAAGGTGGCGTTGCGGCGGCCGGTGGTGCTGCGGCGGGTGCGGGCGGCCCGGCGGGTGCGGGCGGCCCGGCGGGTGCGGGCGGCCCGGCGGGTGCGGGCGGCGGCCCGGCGGGTGCGGGCGGCGCGGCGGGTGCGGGCGGCGCGGCGGGTGCGGGCGGGGCGGCGGCCAGGAAGCGGCGGCGCAGCGCGGCCCGCTCGGCCAGCGTCCAGGCCGTCGTGGTCAGCAGGTACAGGCCCGCGGCCAGCGGCACGATGGCGGCCATGACCAGCGACCCGAACGGCATGATCCAGCTGAGCCACGCTGACGCGCGGCCGCCGCGGCGCGGCCGCGCCGCGCGGTCCCCGCCCGTGCCTTCGCGGGGACCGCCGGGGCCTGTGCGGGGACCGCCCGGTGCCTTCGCGGGGACCAGGCCTTCGCGGGGACCGCCGGGGCGGCGGGACCACGGGCGCCGCGCGGCGGGCGGCCCGGACGCTCGGCCATCCCGACCGCGGCGAGCAGCAGGAACAGCCCCGCGAACACCGCTCCCTGGGCGCTGAGCGGCCCCGCCCCGCCCAGCCATGAGCTGCCCAGCGGCGCGGCGAGCAGGCGGTGCGTGAGCAGCGTGTTCGGCGACCCGGCCACCGAGTGGTACAGGAACAGCCGGTACATCACGCTGAAGAACGGCAGTTGCAGCAGCAGCGGCAGGCAGCCCGCGTACATGCTGGTGCCTTCGGCCCGCTACAGCGCGGTGAGTTCCCGCCGCAGCCGCTGCGGGTCCTTGGCGTGCCGCCGCTGCAGCTCTGCGATCTGGGGCTGCAGCGGGCCGCGGGCCCGCTCGCCCGGACCGACCCGCGGACCGCGACGTAGCTCAGCGGCAGCAGGGCCAGCCGGACCAGCATGGTGAACGCGATGATGGCCGCCGCCGCGGCCAGCCCGCCGGCCAGCGGCGCGAGGATCGCGGCGAACCAGCAGACGAGGTGATAGGCGAGATCGACAGGAATACCAAAGAGGATGGACATGACGGAGCACCCTCCAGCGGGTCATGGAACTGGATGACGGCTGGAGACGGCCGCCTGTGGATGCCGCACCGGCCAGCGCCGTCAGGGACGCTGGCCCGGGGGCGGGTTAAGTCAGGCAGGGATCAGGCGGCCGCCGGGGCCGCCGAGGGTGCTCTGGGCCGGGCCCGGCCCGGCCGCGTCCGGGATCCCGCTGCGGCAGGAACGCGGCGCGCCAGGACTTCTCCCGCAGCGCGGCCGCCCGGCAGCCCAGCGGGATCGCGGTGACCGCGGCGGCGATCCGGGCGCTGTGGGCGAGCAGCGCGACCAGCATGGCGGTGAGTGTGATCGCGGCCAGCATGGCCAGGCCGGACGGTGCCAGCCCGGACGGTGCCAGCCCGGGGAGGGCCAGCCCGGGCAGGGCCATCCCGTGCAGGGCGCTGATCAGGGCCGTGATCACGGCTGATGCCTCCGCGTCAGATCCGGCGCCGGGACCGGGAAACCCGGTCAATGCTCAGCGTACGCCCGCCGGGGCGATGACCGGCAGGCCGGGCGGCGCGCCCTGCTCGATGAGCCGGCTCACGGCCGCGTCGTCCAGGTGACCGGCGACCAGGTCGGCCAGCGTGTCCAGCCGGGCCTGCCGGGTGGCCGCGAAGCTGGTGTCCGGCGCGACCGTGAAGTCCCGCCCGGCCAGCGCGGCGACCTCGGTCAGGAACGCCCGCCGGAACTCGTCGCTCTCCAGCGTGCCGTGCCAGGCCGTGCCGAACACGGCCACGGTCCGGCAGCCGCCCGGGAACGGTCCGCGCGGCCCTGTGACCCGCGGCCACGCCGTGGTGGATCTCGTACCCGGTGCACCGCGCGCCGTAGCCGGTGCCGCGCGCGCGGCCCAGCACCTTGTCCGGCCCGAACGTCACCCGCACCGGCAGCAGCCCCAGGCCGGCCACCTGCCCGGCGCCGGGACTCGACCGGGTCGTCGATCTCCCGGGCCGAGCATCTGGTAGCCGCCGCAGATGCCGAGCACCGGCTGGCCCGCGCCGGGCCCGCGTCGGTGATCGCGCCGCCAGCCCCCGCTCCCGCAGCCAGCCCAGGTCGGCCACGGTGGCCCGGGTCCCCGGCAGTATCACCAGGTCGGCGTCGGCCAGCTCGGCCGGGCTGGCCGCGAACCGGACCAGCACCCCCGGCTCCGCGGCCAGCGCATCAACGTCGGTGAAGTTGCTGATCCGCGGCGTGCGGATGCACGCTGACCCGGAGGATGTCTTTGCCCCGCAGCGGTGGCGCGGCAGCGCTGGCTGCCCGGCCAGCGCGGGCCGGCCGGCGTCCAGGGCCAGTGAGTCCTCCATGTCCAGGGCCAGTCCTTCGCGCCACGGCAGCACGCCCGAGCACCGGCCGGCCGGTCAGCCCGGTGAGCATGTCCAGCCCGGGAGCCGAGCAGCCCGGCGTCGCCGCGGAACTTGTTGATGACGAACCCGCTGACCAGCGCCTGGTCGGCCGGGTCCGAGCAGGGCCAGCGTGCCGTACAGGGCGGCGAACACGCCGCCCCGGTCGATGTCGCCGACCACGATGACCGGCAGCCCGGCCGCCCGGGCCAGCCCCATGTTGGCGATGTCGGTGTCCCGCAGGTTGATCTCCGCCGGGCTGCCCGCGCCCTCGCAGATGACCACGTCGTACTCGGCCCGCAGGTCTGGCCAGGCTGTCCAGGGCGACGCTCGCAGCAGGTCCGGGCGTGGGCTGCGGTAGCCGGCGGCGCTGACCTCGCCGGCGGGCTGGCCGAGCACGATGACGTGGCTGCGGGTGTCGCTGCCCGGCTTGAGCAGCACCGGGTTCATCCGCGCGTCCGGCTCGATGCCCGCCGCCGCGGCCTGCATGGCCTGGGCCCGGCCGATCTCCGCGCCGTCCGGGGTGACGAAGGAGTTCAGCGACATGTTCTGCGCCTTGAACGGCGCCACCCGCACGCCGCGCCGGGCCAGCGCAGCGGCACAGCCCGGCGGTGAGCACGCTCTTCCCGGCGTCCGAGGTGGTCCCGGCGACCAGCAGCGCGCCCCTCAGCGGCCTTCTGGCGGCGATCACCCCACGACCTTAGACACCCCGGCCCGGGCTCACCAACCTGCAGGCGCCGGGCCGTCCCTGCCCCCTAAGCTGGGTTCACAAGCTCTCAAGGGGGACACGCGGAGCCATCAACCCGGCTCCGCTCTGTGTCCGGCACGTGACCTTGACCATGCACAATGAGTGGTCCGGCGCCTGTAGCTCAGTTGGATAGAGCGGCTGCCTTCTAAGCAGCGGGTCGCGGGTTCGAATCCTGCCAGGCGCACCAGCCAAAACCCCATCTTCTCAAGATCGCAGACGGCCGTTTGTAGCTATCGTCTGTAGCAACGGCTAGTCTGGCCGTGGTCGAGCAGCCCATGTAGCCGGGTGAGCGCGTCGCGCTGGGCCTGGTCGTCAGTGTCGGTGTAGATCTCCAGAGTCGTGCTGATCCGTGCGTGCCCGAGGATCGTCTGGGCGTCGCGGGCCGGGACGCGGAGGTCCTTGAGCAGTGAGCCGACGGTGTGCCGCAGGTGGTGCACCTTGATCAGCCGGATGTTGTTGTCGTCGCAGATGCGCCGGAAGGAGCGGACGAAGTTCCGCGGCTCGACCGGCCGGCCGGTCCGGGTCGTGAACACCAGGTCGGTTGCTGGCCAGGCACAGCCCATGTCGGCGCGGTAGGCGGCTTGGCGTTCGGCCTGGAGCTTGAGCGCCTGGCGGGCGAGGTCGAGCAGCGGGAGGTCGCGCCGTCCGGCGCTGGTCTTGACCGGGCCGAGGCGCAGCTCGCCGCTGATGCGCTGGAGCTGCTGGCGGACATGGATGGTCCCAGCGTCGAAGTCGATGTCGTTCCAGCGCAGGCCGAGGGCTTCGCCGCGCCGCAGGCCGTAGAGCAGGAGCAGCACGAACGCGGGGTAGAGCGGGTCGGCTTTAGCCGCGGCCAGGAAGCGCCTGGCCTCGTCGGCCGACCAGGGGCGGATCGTGCCTCGTTGCCATTCCGGGAGTTCGACCAGGCGGGCGACGTTGCGGATGATGAGTTCTTCGCGCACAGCGCGGGTCAGCGCGGCACTGAGCACTGTGCGCATGACCTGGACCTTGCGGACGGAGTCGCCTGTCTCCAGGCGCTGGTTGAGGAACACCTGCACGCATCGGGACTGACAGGCGGGTGAGCTGCCTCTTGCCCAGGCCAGGGATCAGGTAGAGGCGGGCGATCATCTCGTAGAGCGCGTAGGTGGCCGGGCGCCGGTTCTGCTTGACGAAGTTCTCCAGCCAGTACTCGAGGTACAGGCCGAGCTTCCACGCTTCGTCAGGAACCGGAATGCCGGCGCGTGCCTGCTGCTGGGCCTTGCCGAGCTTGTCGCGGGCCTCATCGAGGGTCTTGCCGTAGACCACGACGCGCTTGCGGGCGCCAGAGATGGTGCGGGCGTAGAACGCGCCGACCCAGTAGCCGTCCTGGCGCTTGTAGACCGAGCCGTCGCCGTTGATCCGGCGCCGCTTGCGGGTGGTTTGGCTTGCTGGCATTTAGCTCGCTTCCTCGTATTCGCGTTCGAGTGTTCGTACGTACTCGTGCAGGGCATCGGCGGTGATGAACCGGAATTTGCCGTCTTTGATGGAGCGGATCCGGTTGGCGCGGATCAGCCCGTAGAGGACGGTCTTGCTGATGCCGAGCACGGCGGCGGCCTCGCGGGCCGGTAGAGCAGCTTGTCCATGCGGTTGGTTCCTTTCGGGTCAGTTCATCCAGATCTCCTCTCGTGCGATGCGGTCGTGCTCGCGGGCGCGCGCGGCGGCGGCGAGCGCGAGCTGGCGTTCGGCGGTGGTGGCGTGGCCGGTTCCGGCGTAGTGCCAGCTGGCCATGAGCAGGACGGTGTGTTCGTCGAGGTCGCGGCCCCAGGGGTCTTTCTCGCCGTCGGGGTGGCGTGCTGGCGCGCGGTGGGTGATGCGGGCCTGGCGCAGCTGGGTGAAGGTGACCGAGTAGCGGCGGGATTTGGTGAGGAAGTGGCCCCGGTAGCCGAGCATGTGGGTCCACCGGTTCAGCGCCAGCGCGGCGCGGCGGGTGCTTGCCCAGTTCCCAGCAAGTAGAGATGAGCCGCTTGTAGTGCTGGCCGCAGCGAAGCGCGTCGATCGCCGCGGGGCTGCGACGGGACGGTCAGGAAGGCCGGGGGCGTTGATGGTCTTGGTGGCGTATTTCGCGATGTAGTTCGCCACCGCCTGCGCAGACAGCGCCGTGCCGGTGCCGGGTAGTCGCCAGCCGAGCGGATGGCCCGGGTGTCGATCTGGGTCCCGAACCGCAGGATACGCCCCAGGCCGGGTCGATGACATGAACGCGTCGTGTCGCCGGGCGACGGCTGCGGCGCGGCGGCAGCTTGCCAGGTGAGCGGCGATGTCGAGGAAACGACGGCGGCGGCCTGGCGGATGGCCTGCGTTGAGCAGGGCGGCGGTGTACCGGGCCGGGTGGCGGCTGGTAGTCGTTGCCGGCGGCATCAAGCCGGATGATCGCGTGGTAGTGAACGATGCCGCGGGCCTGGTATTCGGCGACCTTGACGAACCGGACCCGGACCTCGCTGCGCAGGTGCTTATGGGTGATGCCGGTCAGGCGGGCCAGCTGGCGGGGCAGGTAGATGGTGAACCGGCGCCACAGCTCCGGGGCGAGCGCGTTGAACAGGACGTGCCCGGTGTAGTCGTAGCAGTCCGGGCACATGGGCTGGCCGAGCCGGGGATCGTCCGGGCGGTGGTTGCGGGGGCAGGAGATGTCGCGGCCGTGGGGGCAGCGGCGCTGGTGGGCGTCGCGGCGGGGGCGGCAGGGCAGCTGGCGGCCGCGCCGGCCGGTGCGGGTGGTGTGGACAGGGCCGAAGCCGGGGGCGGTGAGGGTGGCGAACACGCACGGGTGCGCGGCCACGGTGTCGGGCATGCCTTTGCCGCCGGTAAGGCCGGAGCGGATGATCTGGCGGGCATCGTTCTTGTAGACCTGGGAGCAGGCGGGGCAGACGTGCTCGCGGCGGTTGCCGCAGGCGACCAGGAGCACGCTGCCGGGTTCGATGGCGGTGTCGTAGATGGTGCGGGCTTCGCCACTGGCGCGGTCGATAGCGTCGATGCGGCCTGGCAGGCGGATCGGGTTGGCGCAGTTGCCGGTGGCGGCGAGCTGGGTTTCCCAGCGGTGGAAGTCAGCGCGGGCAGCGAGGTCGAGGAGGGCTTCCGGCTGATGCCCCCACCCCCAGGCCGTCATCATCATGGGGCCTGGGGGTGAGAGCGACGGCCGGGATGGTCATCGCGTGTTGAGTGCCTCAACCCAGGACGCGGCAACGGCAGCTACCTGGATCAGCTCGATTTCGAGGTTGCTCTTGTCACCGTCGTAGGTGAGAGCGTGGGCGACTTCGCCAATCTCTTGGACAAATGA
>CAVRFX010000014.1:0-18784 GCA_963720645.1 uncultured Actinomycetes bacterium
CACCCTGGCCTCGGCGACCGTGGCGGGGGATGCCGCGATGGGCGGCGTCCTGATGCGGGTTCGCAGCCCGGGCTCCGGCACAGCCCCGGCCGGAGGCACAGCCCCGGCCGGAGGCGCACGCCCGAACCTCGGCACGGGGCAGTGCTATCCGGTGGACGGCCATCCCAGCCTGGTCCGCTACCGGGCCGCGGGCCGCACGGTCACCCTGTTGGGCAGCGGCGTGCCGCTGACCAACGCGGCCCTGGCCCAGCACGGCAACGCGGCCCTGGCGCTGAACCTGCTGCGCGGCAGCCCGCGGATCGTCTGGCTGGTGCCCAGCCCGCCGCCGTCACCGCGGCCGGGCCGAAATCCCTGTTCCAGGAGATCCCCGGACCGGCCTACCTGGTGACCGTGCAGCTGTTCGTCGCGGCCGGGCTGGCGGCCCTCTGGCGTAGCAGACGGCTCGGCCCGCTGGTGGCCGAGCCGCTGCCGGTCGTGGTCCGCGCGTCGGAGACCGTGGAGGGGCACGGCCGGCTGTACCGGTCCCGGCGGTCCCGCAGCCGGGCCGCCGAGGTGCTGCGCGACGCGGCCCGGTACCGGATCACCGCCCGGCTCGCGCTGCCGGCCGGCGCGGACGCCGCCGCGGTGTGCGCCGCGGTGGCCGCGCTGACCGGGCGTGAGCCCGGCGCGGTCCGGGCCATCCTGTACGGGCCGGCGCCCCGCGACGACGCGGCGCTCGTCGCGCTGGGGCAGGATATGGACGCTCTCGAGGGAGAGGTACGCACGCAGTGACCGCCGAATACCAGGCCCTGGACGCCGACACCGCCGCGGTCCGGGGGGCCCTCGAAACGGTCCGCACCGAGGTCGGCAAGGCCGTCGTCGGCCAGGACTCGGTCGTCACCGGCCTGCTCATCGCGCTGCTCTGCCGGGGCCACGTGCTGCTCGAGGGCGTGCCGGGCGTCGCGAAGACCCTGCTGGTGCGCGCGCTGGCCGCGGCGCTGTCGCTGCGCAGCAAGCGGGTGCAGTTCACCCCCGACCTGATGCCGGGCGACGTGACCGGCTCGCTGGTCTACGACGCGCGGACGGCCCAGTTCGAGTTCCGCGAGGGGCCGGTGTTCACCAACCTGCTGCTCGCCGACGAGATCAACCGGACGCCGCCGAAGACGCAGGCCGCGCTGCTCGAGGCGATGGAGGAGCGGCAGGTCTCGGTGGAGGGCGAGCCGCGGCCGCTGCCCGAGCCGTTCCTGGTCGCCGCGACCCAGAACCCGGTCGAGTACGAGGGCACCTATCCCGCTGCCCGAGGCCCAGCTCGACCGGTTCCTGCTCAAGCTCACCGTCGCGCTGCCCGGCGCGGGACGACGAGATCGGCGATCCTGGCCCGGCACGCCGCCGGGTTCGACCCGCGCGACCTGGCGCGGCCGGGATCCGGCCGGTGGCCGGGCCGGCCGATCTCGCCGCGGCGGCCAGGCCGCGGTCCGCAAGGTCCGGGTAGCCGCCGAGGTGGCCGGCTACATCGTCGACCTGTGCCGGGCCACCCGGCAGTCGCCGTCGCTGCGGCTCGGCGTCTCCCCGCGCGGCGCCACCGCGCTGCTGGCCACCAGCCGGGCGTGGGCCTGGCTGGCCGGCCGCGACTACGTCACGCCGGACGACGTGAAGGCGCTGGCCCGGCCGACCCTGCGGCACCGGATCCAGCTCCGGCCCGAGGCCGAGCTGGAGGGCGCCACCGCCGACGGGCGTGCTGGAAGCGGTCCTCGCCTCCGTCCCCGTGCCCCGGTGCCCGATGGCGGCTGACTGGGCCCGGTCGTGATGGCGCTGACCGGCCGCGCGGCCGCGGCGGCGCTGCTCGGCGTCCTGGTCGTGCTCGGCGTGCGGCACCGGCCGGCCCTGGTGGCCGTCAACGCCGTCCTGCTCGCCGGCGATCGTCGCCGACCTGA
Source organism: uncultured Actinomycetes bacterium (assembly GCA_963720645.1). Classification (GTDB taxonomy): domain Bacteria; phylum Actinomycetota; class Actinomycetes; order Streptosporangiales; family Streptosporangiaceae; genus RYN-230. Next base: position 1,914 of record CAVRFX010000014.1, read on the forward strand.
TCCTGGCCGCGAGCGTCGGCGAGCTGCAGCATCAGCCGGTCCGGCGACACCCGGGTCCGGCTCGGCGAGACCGGCACGGTGACGGTCACCGTCGTCAACCCGCGGCCCGCGCCGCTGCGGGCCCGGTCCGGGACGGCCTGGCCGCCGAGTGCCGCGACGCGGAGCCGGGCCAGGTGCGCGCTCACCGCCCCGGCGGGCGGCCAGGCCACGGCGACCGGCACGCTCACGCCGGAGCGGCGCGGCGACACTGACCGCGGCTGGTGACCATGCGCTCGTTCGGCCCGCTCGGCCTGGCCGCCCGGCAGCGCCGCCGCGACGCGCCGTGGACCGTCCGGGTCCTGCCGCCGTTCGGCAGCCGCAGGCACCTGCCGCGAGAAGCTGGCCCGGCTGCGCGAACTCGACGGGCAGCACCGGTCGCTGCTGCGCGGGCAGGGCACCGAGTTCGACTCGCTGCGCGAGTACGTGCATCGGCGACGACGTGCGCTCCATCGACTGGCGGTCGGCGGCGCGCCGCGGGCGACGTCGATGGTCCGCACCTGGCGGCCGGAGCGGGACCGGCGGATCGTGGTCGTGCTGGACACCGGGCGGACCTCGGCCGGCCGGGTCGGCGGCATCCCGCGGCTGGACGCGTCGATGGACGCCGCGCTGCTGCTCGACCGCGCTCGCGGCCCGGGCCGGGGACCGGGTCGACCTGATCGCCGCTCGACCGCCGGGTGCGGGCCCGGGTCCTCGGGGCCCCGCGGCCCCGTGCTGGCCTCGTTCACCACGGCGATGGCGGCGCTGGACGCCGAGCTGACCGAGACCGACATGGCGGCTGATGGTCGGCGCGGTGCTGGGCATGGCCCGGCAGCGCTGCCTGGTGGTGCTGCTGACCGACCTCAACCCGGCGGCGATCGAGGAAGGCCTGCTGCCCGCGCCTCGGTCCGCTGGTCGTCCCGGCACATGGTGCTGATCGCGCGCGGTCGCCGACCCGCGGGTGGCGGAGATGGCGGCCGAGCCGCGGCGACTGGCCCGGCGTCTACGACGCCGCCGCGGCCGAGAACGCCCAGGCTCAGCGGCGGCGGATCTCGGCCCTGCTGCGGCGCCACGGCGTGAGGTCGTCGACGCGCCGCCCGACCGGCTGCCCGCCGCGCTCGCCGACGCATACCTGAGCTGAAGGCCGCCGGCCGGCTGTGACGGACATGCCCGCCGCTGCGGCTGCTCAACGGTCCGTCCGGCCGCGGTCAATGCCGCGCACCGGGCAGCCGGTCCGGGGACGATCGGGCGCGAACTCGATGTCAGGCTGGCCCCGGCGGCAGCCGCGCGCCGGCCGAGACACGATCACGTAGCCCAGGAACGCCGCCTCGGCGACCGCCCCGATGCCGATCCGGGCCCAGGTCGGCAGCGGCGAGGGGGTCACGAACGCCTCGATGAGCCCGGACACCAGCAGCACCACGATCAGGCCGATCGCGACCGTGACGAGGACGCGGCCCTCCTCGGCCAGTGCCCGCCCGCGCGGCCGGGGCCCGGGGTCGATGACTGCTCCAGCCGAGCCGCAGCCCGGCCGCCGCGGCCAGGAACACGGCGCTCAGCTCGAGCATCCCGTGCGGCAGGATCAGGGTGAAGAACGCCCGCCGCGTCCCGTGCGCGACATCAGGCCGCCGCTCCACGCCGACGTTGGCGGCGTTCTCGAACAGCACGAACAGCGTGGGGATGCCGAGCAGCACGCCGAACATCAGCGCCTCGGCGGCGACCCACGCGTTGTTCGTCCACACCTTCGCGGCGAACGAGCTGGCCGTTGTATGCCGAGTAGTAGTTCCGGAACTGGTGGTGCACGAGCTGGCGGACGGCTGCCCGCGGCAGCAGCGCGGCCTGGACCGCCGGCGACCGGGCGACCCACCAGCCGAGCAGCACGGCGACCAGGATGGAGCCGGCCGCGCAGCCCAGCCACCACCAGCGGGCCCGGTAGGCGACGGCCGGGAACGACACGCGCGAACCGGCCGACTGCCGCCAGGCGGGCACTGCGCGCCGGTCACCGCCGGCCCGGGCCTGGGCGACCCGGCTGGACAGCCGGGCGGCGAGCGCCGGGTCGTGCGCCGGCCGCCCGCAGCGCGGACAGGTGCGTGGTGGTCCGCTGGTAGAGCGGGACAAGCTCGTCGACCTCGTCGCCGGTCAGCCGCCGGCGGCGCCGGACGAGTTGGTCAAGCCTGGCCCAATCGGCCTGGTGCGCGGCGACGAAAGGCGTCCACGTCCACTCCAGGCAGCACTAGCTGACCGCCAGCCCGCTCGACAGACTGGGGAACCGCGTGGCCGAGGTGGTCACCGGCGAGGCCGTCGTCCTCGACGTGCCGTTCGCCCGCTTCCCGAGCCGGACCCTGGCCCTGCTCATCGATATCGCGGTCCAGCTCGTGCTGCTGTTCGGGCTGGGCGGGGTGGTCTGGCCGCCGGGGCCGGCGGCGGCCTGGACGCCGCGGCGGTCGCGGCGATCTCGCTGACCGTCTCCGTGGTGATCATCGTGGGCTACCCGACCCTGTTCGAGACCCTGAGCCGGGGCCGGACGCTGGGCAAGCTGGCGCTGGGCCTGCGCGTGGTGAGCGACGACGGCGGCCCGGAGCGGTTCCGCCAGGCGCTGATGCGCGCCCTGGCCGGGGTGCTGGAGATCTGGCTGACGCTGGGCTTCTCGCGCTGCTCACCTCGCTGCTGTCGGCGGGCGGCAAGCGGCTCGGCGACATCTTCGCCGGCACCTTCGTCATTACCGAGCGGCTGCCGGGGCGGCGCGGCACGACCGCCCCGATGTCGGCCCTGCCGCCGGCCCTGGCCGCGTGGGCGGCCACGGCCGAGCTGTCCGGGCTGACCGACACCACGGCCGAGACCGCCCGCCAGTACCTGAGCCGCTACTACGACTTCACCCCGGCGACCCGGGAGGAGTTCGGCCGCCGGATCGCGGCTGCCGTGGCCGCGCAGGTGACGCCGCCCCCGCCGCCGGGCACCAGCCCGCCCGACTACCTGTCCGCGGTGCTCGCCGAGCGCCGGGACCGCGCCCACGCCCGCATCGCCACCCAGACCGGGCCGGGCTCACCCGCCGGAACCGCGCCCGCCGGAACCGCGCCCGCCGGAACCGCGCCCGCCGGCCCGCGCCCGCCGGAACCGCGCCCGACCGCGCCCGCGGACCGGCCGCAGCGGACCCGCCAGCGACACTCCGGCCACATCGGCCACAGGCGCCCCGCCAGTCCCCGACCCCGGGCCCGCGCCTCCTCGCCGGGGCGGCTTCCACCCCCCTCGCTGACGCACGGCCGGGTCCCCGAACCGGCCTTTCCCGGGTGACGTGCGTTCTGCTGTCCGATCTGCCCGGTTACGGCGCGCCATTCGCGGGAAATGTCGCCGCGGCCGGCGCGGGAGGGGTACCGGTGGGGACGGTGTGATTTGTGAGGCGCGGGGCGGCCGGCGCCGCACGTTCAGGGCTGCTGCCAGGAGTGCCGGTACTCCTGCTGGGCCTCGGTCAGCTCGTCGATGGCGGCACCTGTCGCGCCCAGCGCCAGCCGCGCGATCTCGTCGTCGATGGCGGCCGGGACCCGGTGCACGCCCGGCAGCAGCGTGCCGTGCTCGCGGGCCAGCCAGGCCAGCACCAGGGCCTGGCCGGCGAACGACACGTCCATGACCATGGCCGGGTTGCCCTCCGCGGCGACCAGGTTGACGATCCGGCCCTCGGCCAGCAGCAGCAGCCGCCTGCCGCCGGCGAGCACGTACTCGTCGGTGTGCGGCCGGACGCCGCGCTCGACGCTGACGGCCATCGACGCCAGGGCCCGCACGTCCACCTCGACGTCGAAGTGGCCGGCGTTGGCCAGGATCGCGCCGTCCCGCATCGCGGCCAGGTGCGGCGCCGTGATCACCTCCCGGGAGCCGGTCGCGGTGATGAACACCTCGCCGATCGGCGCGGCAGCAGCCATCGGCAGCACCCGGTAGCCCTGCATCAGCGCGTCGAGCGCACGGACCGGATCGACCTCGGTGACGATGACCTGGGCGCCGAGCCCCCGGGCCCGCTGCGCGATACCCCGGCCGCACCAGCCGTACCCGGCTACCACCACGGTCCGGCCCGCCAGCATGATGTTGGTGGCCCGGAGGATCCCGTCGATGGTGGACTGCCCGGTGCCGTAGGTGCTGTCCAGCATCAGCCGGGTCCCGGTCGCGTCCGCCGCGACCGCGGGGAACGCGAGCGTCCCGTCGCTGGCCATCCGGCGCAGCCGGATCACCCCCGCCGTGGTGGACTCACACCCGCCCATCACCTTGCCGAGCAGGTCCGGCCGCTCGTCGTGGAGCGCCTCCATCAGGTCGCCGCCGTCGTCCACGACCAGGTCCGGGCCGGCGTCCAGGGCCCGGTGGATGTGCTCGGCGTAGGCCACGCGGTCGGCGCCGGCCCGGGCGAACACCACGGCCGCGCCGCTGGCGTCCAGCGCGGCCGCGATGTCGTCCTGGGTGGACAGCGGGTTTGACGCGGCCAGGTAGACCTCAGCGCCACCGGCCCGCAGGGCCTGGACCAGCACCGCCGTTTCCGCGGTCACATGCAGGCAGGCCGCGATCGTCCGGCCGGACAGCGGTTTTTCCGCAACGAAGACCTCGCCGATGCCGGTCAGCACCGGCATCGACCGCTGAGCCCAGCCGATCCTGGCCAGGCCGGCTGCGGCCAGCCCGGCGTCCGCGATGTCGGACCGGACGCCGGGCGGCCGCTCGCTCATCGGGTTGGTGATCTGCGTCAGTAGCGGTAGTGGTCGGGCTTGTAGGGGCCCTCCACCGGGACGCCGATGTAGCTGGCCTGCTCTTTGGTCAGCTCGGTGAGCCGGACGCCCAGCGCGTCCAGGTGCAGCCGGGCCACCTTCTCGTCCAGGTGCTTGGGCAGCGTGTGCACGCCCACCGGGTACTGGTCCGCCTTGGTGAACAGCTCGATCTGCGCGATGACCTGGTTGGTGAAGGAGTTCGACATGACGAAGCTGGGGTGCCCGGTCGCATTGCCCAGGTTGAGCAGCCGGCCCTCGGACAGCACGATGATCGCGTGGCCGTCGCTGAACTGCCACTCGTCCACCTGCGGCTTGATGATCATCCGGCGGATCCCGGGGGTCCGGGCCAGGCCGGTCATGTCGATCTCGTTGTCGAAGTGGCCGATGTTGCCCACGATCGCCTGGTGCTTCATCAGGCGCATCTGGTCGGCGGTGATGACGTCCCGGTTGCCGGTGGCGGTGACGAAGATGTCCGCCGAGGTCACCACGTCGTCCAGCCTGGCCACCTGGAAGCCGTCCATGGCCGCCTGCAGCGCGCAGATCGGGTCGACCTCGGTCACGATGACCCGGGCGCCCTGGCCGCGCAGCGACTGCGCGCAGCCCTTGCCCACGTCGCCGTAGCCGCAGACCACCGCGACCTTGCCGCCGATCAGCACGTCGGTGGCGCGCTTGATGCCGTCGATCAGTGAGTGGCGGCAGCCGTAGATGTTGTCGAACTTGGACTTGGTCACCGAGTCGTTCACGTTGATGGCCGGGAACGCGAGGCCGCCGGAGTTGGCCATCTCGTACAGCCGGTGCACGCCGGTGGTGGTTTCCTCGGTCACCCCGCGGATGCCCTCGGCCATCAGCGTCCAGCGGTCCTTGCTCGTCTCCAGCGACCGGCGGAGCAGGCCGAGCACGACCTTCCACTCGTCGGTGTCGTCTTCGGCCGCGGAGGGGACGGCACCGGCCCCCTCGTACTCGGCCCCCTTGTGCACTAGCAGCGTGGCGTCGCCGCCGTCATCGAGGATCATGTTGGGCCCGTCGTGGCCCTCCCAGGTCAGGGCCTGGTCCGTGCACCACCAGTACTCCTCGAGGGTCTCGCCCTTCCAGGCGAAGACCGGGATGCCCTGGGGGTCGTCGGGGGTTCCCTCCGGCCCGACCGCGATCGCCGCGGCGGCGTGGTCCTGGGTGGAGAAGATGTTGCAGCTGGCCCACCGGACCTGCGCGCCGAGTGCGGCCAGGGTCTCGATCAGGACAGCGGTCTGGATGGTCATGTGCAGTGATCCGGTGATCCGCGCCCCGCGCAGTGGCTGCGCGTCGGCGTACTCCTCCCGGACCGTCATCAGCCCCGGCATTTCGTGCTCGGCGAGCCTGATCTCCTTGCGCCCGAAGTCGGCGAGGGACAGATCGGCCACCTTGAACGGGACGGATTCGGCAGGCATGAAACTCCTCAGCAAGGGTCACGGATGTGGTCGGCTCACCCGACCGTACGGCACGCCCGGGCCTGGGCGCAGCACTCAGGCGGGCTTCTTGACAAAAGAATGTTAGATTCACCTTATGCGGATCACGGAGGCCGCCCAGCGGCTCGGTACCTCCCCCCGGATGCTCCGCTACCGGGAGGCGCTCGGCCTGCTGCCCCCGATGGGCCGCGGAGCGGGGCGGGGCCCCGGCCACCGCCGGTTCGGCGACCAGGATGTGGCGGCGGTGGCCCTGGCGCTGGATCTGGAACGGCGGCTGGACATCAGCCCGGCCGCGCTGGCCTTCGGGCTGCGGGTGCTGGCCGAGCCCGGGGTCCGCGCCCAGGTTGCCGAGCTGGGCCGGCGGATCGGGCGGGTCCCCCCGCCACCGGGCAGCGCCCTGGACTTCGAGAAGGAGCGGGCGCTGCGGCTGCTCAGCATGGGCCAGCGGCCGGTCCGGGCGGCGCCGCCCCCCGTTCCCCGCTCTGCAGCGCAGCCCCCAGCGCCGGCCTGCCGCGCCAGTCCCGCCCTCTCCCCGGTCCTGAGCACCCGGCCCCGGCCCTCAACGCCCGGCCCTCACCACCCGACCGGCCCGGGACCTGCCCTGGGCCCGGGCGGCGGCGCTCGTCGTGCTAGGCGCCCGGGCGGCGGGGCCAGGCGCACCGCGCGGATGGCCGGATCGGTGGCGTCAGCCTTGCCCGGGCGGTAGATATCCGGCTCCAGGTAGATCATCTCGGCGATCGGCACCGCGCTGCGGACCCGCCGCTCCGCCGCGTCGATCCCCGCGGCCACCAGCGCCGCGCTGTCCGCGCCGCTGATCGCGATCTTGGCCGCGACCAGCAGGCTCTCCGGGCCCATGTGCAGGGTCCGCAGGTGGATGACCCGCTGCACCTCCGGCCCGGATTCCAGGGCCGCGACGATGGCCCGCTCCACCTCCGCGCCGGCCGACTCGCCGATCAGCAGGCTCTTCATCTCGACCGCCAGCACCGCCGCCACGCAGCCAAGCAGCACGCCGATGGCGAGTGAGCCCGCGCCGTCCCAGACCCCGTTGCCGGTGATCACCGTCAGCGCCACGCCTGCGGTGGCGAAGACGAGCCCAATCAGCGCGGCCAGGTCCTCGAGCAGGATGGCGGGCAGCTCAGGGGCCTTGGCCCGGCGGATGAACGCGGTCCAGCCGTTCCGGCCGCGGACCAGGTTGGTCTCGTGCACCGCGGTGCGCAGCGAGAATCCCTCCAGCGCCATCGCGATGCCCAGGACCACGAAGGCCACCACCGGCGAGCGGATCTGCTCCGGGCTGATGATCTTGTGCACGCCCTCGTACAGCGAGAACACCGCGCCCACCGTGAACAGCACCACGGCCACGACGAACGCGTAGAAGTACCGTTCCCGGCCGAACCCGAACGGGTGCTCCTCAGTCTGGGCCTGCCGGGCCCGGCTGCGGCCGAGCAGCAGCAGCGCCTGGTTCCCGCTGTCCGCCAGGGAGTGCACCGACTCGGCGAGCATCGACGCGGACCCGGTGAACGCGAACGCCACGAGCTTGGTGACCGCGATGCCCACGTTCGCGCCGAGCGCGGCCAGGACCGCGCGCAGTCCTTCGGAGTGGGGCTCCTCCGCGTGCGCGTCAGGCACGGGCGCATCAGGCACGGGCGCGTCAGGCACGGGCGCATCAGGCACGGGCGCGTCAGGCACGGGCGCGTCAGGCAACTGCGCGTCCCAACACCTAGGCGATCCGTTCCTTCAGGTCGCCGATCACGGCGATCGGGCCGGGGTTGACGCCGATCGCGATGCCCAGGTACACGGTGGCGTAGTCGATCAGCTGGATCAGGCCGGCCAGGCGCTGCAGCGGGGTCCCACCGTCCGCGGCGAGCTCGCTCACCCCGATCCCGTGCTGCTCGGCGAGCTCGGCGGTCACCTCGCGCCTGCGCGTCACCTGGGGATGCTCCTCGCTGTCCCGGAGCAGGACCAGCCGGAGCGGCACCGCGGGGCGCGGGTCCTCGTCGTCCGGCACGACCGGGCCGTCCGCGGGCCACGGTGCGAAGGGGCCGTCGAACACCACCACCTGGTTGTGGTTGGCCTCCGGCAGCAGTCCCGGGATCGCGGGGTACTTGGCGTTCTCGTTCAGCTGGCAGGCGAACCGGGTGGCCGCCACCCCGGTCAGCGGCGAACTGCCCCAGATCATCGGCAGCGTCCCGGCCAGCTCCAGCGCGAGTGTCTTGGCCGGGTTGACGAACGATTCGCTGTCGGGACGGCAGAGGTGCGAGACCCGCTCCAGCTCGGCCGCGGCGTCCTCGAGGGCGGCGGCCGGGATGGCGGCCACCCCGAGCCGGTCCGCGATCACCATCAGCGGCACGGCCAGGCCCCACAGCGTGAAGCGCGGCATGCCCGCGGGCTCGACCGCGATGAACGGGGCCCTGGCCTGCTCGGCCATCTGGGCCAGCGGTGATCCGGCCCCGCCCACGCCGAGCAGCGGGCAGCCGCGGCGGATCGCCTCCTCCGCGGCCGACAGGGTCTCCTCGGTCCGGCCCGAGCAGGACACCGCGATGACCAGGTCGGCCGCGCCGACCCAGCCGGGCAGCCGGTAGTCGTGCTGGGCGAGCACCGGGGAGGCAGAGCCTGGCCCGCACACTGCGGCCAGCACCTCACCGGCCACCCCGGAGCCGCCCATGCCGGTGACCACGATCGACCGCGGGCGGCCGCCGGAGATCACCGGGCCCAGGTCGGTCTCGGCCGTGACCCGCGCCGAGGTGCGCACCTGCGCCGCCGCGGACGCCGCCTGGCGGAGCACGCCACCCGGGTCGGCGGCTTCCAGCAGGCCCAGGTCGTCCAGGCGCTCCTGGGACGTCAGGATCACGGCTGCGATCCTGGCTGGCGCGCCTCGTCCACCAGGAGCACCGGGATGTCGTCGCGCACCGGGTAGGCCAGGCCGCAGTCCGCGCCGGTGCACACCAGCTCGCTGGCCACCTCGTCCACGCGGAGCGGTGCGTGGCATTTCGGGCAGGCGAGGATGTCGAGCAGCCAGTCGTCGATCTTCACGAGGTCTCCAGGAAGGCGTGGGTCTCACGGACGCGCGGGCGCGCGGCGGGAGCCGGCCGCGGGAGCGGTGGGCGGCCCGGTGACCCAGGCTAACCGCGCACGATCTAACCGCGCACGATGCCGAGCACCTCGTCGCGCAGCCTGAGCATAGTGTCCTGGTCGGCCGCCTCCAGGTTCAGCCTGAGCAACGGCTCGGTATTGGACGGGCGGAGGTTGAACCACCAGCCATCGCCGGTGATGGTCAGCCCGTCGAGCTCGTCGGCGGTGACACCGGGCAGGCTGGCGAACTCCGCGCGGACCCGTGCGGTGGCCTCAGCCTGGTCCGGCACCTCGCTGTTGATCTCGCCGGTGGCCACGTACCGGCCGTAACCAGCCAGGATGGTGGACAGGGGGGCGTCCTGCCCGCCGAGCGCGGCCAGCACGTGCAGCGCCGCGAGCATCCCGGAGTCGGCGAACCAGAAATCGCGGAAGTAGAAGTGGCCCGAGTGCTCCCCGCCGAACACGGCGCCGGTCTCGGCCATCCGTGCCTTGATGAACGAGTGCCCGACCCGGGTGCGCACCGGGATCCCGCCGTGCTCGGTGATGATCTCGGGGACGGCGGCGGAGGTGATCAGGTTGTGGATGACCGTGGCGCCGGGCTCGCGGGCCAGTTCCCGGACGGCGATGAGCGCGGTGAGCACCGAGGGCGAGACGAGGTGCCCGCGCTCGTCCACCACGAAGCAGCGGTCGGCGTCGCCGTCGAAGGCCAGGCCGATGTCGGCCCCGGAATCGATCACCGCGCGCTGCAGGTCGCGCAGGTTCGCGGGCTCGATCGGGTTCGCCTCGTGGTTCGGGAAGGTCCCGTCCAGCTCGAAGTAGAGCGGCACGACGGTCAGCGGCAGCCCCTCGAACACCTTGGGCACGGTGTGCCCGGCCATCCCGTTCCCCGCGTCCACGGCCACGGTCAGCGGCCGGATGGCGGACAGGTCGACCAGCTTCTTCAGGTGACTGGCGTAGCCGGAGAGCAGGTCCCGCCGGACGATGACCCCGGGGGTGCCGTGCTGCTGCGGCAGGCCCTGCGCCGCCGCGTCGCGCAGCTGGATCAGCCCGGTGTCCGCACCCACCGGCCGGGCCCCTTCCCGGCACAGCTTGATCCCGTTGTACTTGGCCGGGTTGTGGCTGGCCGTTATCATCGCGCCCGGCATGCCGAGGCTGCCGCTGGCGTAGTAGAGCATGTCGGTCGAGCCGAGGCCACCCTCGATCACGTCGGCCCCCTGGGCCGCGGCGCCCCGGGCGAACGCCTCGGCCAGCGCGCCGGACGAGGTGCGCATGTCGTGCACGGTCACCACGCTGGGGGAACCGGTGAGCTGGACGAACGCGGCCCCCACTGACTCGGCGACCTGCTCGTCGAGCTCGTCGGGGACGATCCCGCGGATGTCATACGCCTTGAAGATCTTCTCGTAGGAGCCCACTGAGGCTCTGCCTCCCGTATCTGGCCCGGGAATCACGCGCCCGGTTTCTTCGCATCTGTGTACCGGCTGGCCACCGCACACCCTGCCGCGGCCAGCAGCGCCCCGGCGCCTGATTTATCCGGCGCCGGAACATCCGTGCCCAAATATTTCGCGGGGACCCCCGCCGTGCGGCCCGCGATCGGCTGGCCGCCGGGGCGTGGGTACCGAGCCTACCGGCCCGGGCCGGGCCAGACGGGCTGTGGCTACCTCAGCCGGTCCCGTGCGTCGGGCGAAGACCGCAGCACCCGCAGGTGCCCCCGCCTGCCCACCTCGACGCCCTGGCCGACCGGCTCACCGGGCGGCGGGAGGGCCGCCTCGCGCACCGCGTTGGCCAGCGCTTCCAGGTCATCGGTCTCCGGTGGCGCGGACTCCACCGGGAGCCGCACGACTTCCCAGCCGCGCGGCGCGGTGAGCCGGTCGGCGTGCGCCGAGCACAGGTCGTAACAGTGCGGCTCGACGTACGCGGCCAGCGGGCCCAGGACCGCCGTCGAGTCGCGGTACACGTAGGTCAGGGTGTAGACCGCGGGGCGCTTGCAGGCGGGCCGGGAGCAGCGGCGGGCGGTCACCATGACGGCCCGCCGGCCGGGCCGGGCCCGTTCGTGGCGTGCCAGCGCGACCGGAGGGGAGAGGGGTCACGTGCATCGCTCACAACGGCTGACCGTACCCATCCGCGGGCGGTAACGCCACCACCCGGGGCACACTGCACGATCGTGTCTCGCTCCGCGCCCCGATCCGCCGGCCGGGCGCAGCGGGCTCCGGCCCGGCCGGGCCGCCGGGCGGCAGGCCACCACCCGGGATACGCTCGGCAACTGTGCAGAGCGGAGAGGGAGACCACCGGGCCCGGATCAGGCGCCGGGACCGGCACGGACGCGGGCTGCGCGGCGTGCTGGCCCCGCCCGGGGTTCCGCTGCACCGCAGCCGATCGGAGCGTTTCGACGAGCTGGTCCTGGAGGCGGTGGCCCGGCTGGAGCCGCGCTGGGAGGCCCAGCTGTCCGGGGTGGAGTTCGCGGTCGAGGAGATCCCGCCGCCCGGCCCGCCCGGCATCGGGCCGGAGAGCGTGTCCCTGGCCCGGCTGGACCCAGGCTCCCCCGGCCCAGGCTTCCCGGACCCGGGCTTCCCCGGCCCGGGCTTCCCGGACCCGGGGGACGGGGCTGTGGCCCGGCCGCCGCGGATCGTGGTGTACCGGCGGCCGCTGTCGGCCCGCGCCGACAGCGAGGACGAACTGAGCGAACTCGTCTTCGAGGTGGTGGTCGAGGAGTTCGCCCGGCTGCTCGGCGTCAACCCGGAGGACGTGGACCCCGGCTTCGGGGAGGACGAGTGAGCCGCCGACCGCCGGGCTGACGGCAGAGAAACTCATCGCGGGCCGGTCAGGGCACCGCGGCGATGGCGGCACTCCGCACCGGGGGCAGCAGGACGGTGGTGAGGGCGCTGGCCACGGGGAGCAGCGCCTGGAGCGTGCCGCCCGTCCCGCTGGCCCTGATGACCCGGCCCGCGTACACCGGGCCGGAGCCCGGGAGCGGCGAGATCACCACCGCGAACGGCGTCCCGCCCCGCGCCCCCGGCAGCGCCTTGAGCGCCACCACGGCCGTCTTCCCCGGGGAGACCAGCACGGTCTGGGTACGCCGCGCCGAGCCCGCTGACGGCACCTGGGCCACGCTCACCCGGGCCGTGGTGCGCGGCGCGGAGAGGATCAGCTCGGAAACCCGGCCGGGTCCGGTCACGTTGTCCGCGATGACACCCTGTTCCTCGAGCGCGGGCGCGGCCGCGGTGAACGAGCCCGGCGAGCCGTTGGCCCCTCCCGGGACCATGACGGTCGCGGTGACCGGGGTACTGGAGGTCAGCTTGAGTGCGGCCGGTACCCCGCCCAGTGACGGCAGCGAGACCTCGGCCGCCGACCCGCCGGGGATATCGATGCCGCCCGCGCCGGTCGGCACGTATGTGCCCCGCGACGTCACCGCGGAGACCTTGACGTTGGCGTCCTTCACCCCGGGAACGCCCAGGTAGAGCTGCCGACCCCCGGCCGCGGCGGGCAGGCCCGGGATCACCAGGTGCGTCGCCGGGGCCTGGGCAGGCGGCAGCCACGTTCCCTCGCCCGCCCCGGTGCTCTCCTCGACCGCGGCGGCCACCTGGCCCACGCTGGTCCGGACGTGCAGGGTAAGCGACCGTGAGTTGCGCAGCACCGGCGCCAGCGACTGCGCGATCATCCCGTGCGGCGGGACCGAGATCCCGTTGTCGGTGGTCTGCTGCAGCGGTCCCGCGTCGGTGAAGATGTCCACGTCGGCGTCGGCGGTCTGGCCGCTGGGGTTCATCAGGTAGACCTGGATGCGCCCGGCGGTGCGCTGCCCCGGGCCGACGAACCAGAACTCGGTGCCCGGGCTGGCGCAGGCCGCGGTGGGCAGGTTCGTCCCGGTGGTCTGCTCGACGTCCAGCCCCTGGGCCAGCGATCCGCTGGCCTGGACCACGACACCGCCCCGGGTGGCCGTCGACACGACCGTGGTGGCGCTGGGCTTCCCCTTGGGCGCGGCCTGGACCCGGGCGGTGCGGTCGAGGCTCACGGTGGCGAGCCGCGGCGTCCCGGCCTGGGTGATGCTGAGCACCGCCGGCCCGGGCGCGGCACTTCCCAGGCCCGCCAGCCGGGTTACCATCGCCACCCCGTGACCCGGGGGCGACGCGGGCCTCGCAGGCCGCCCCGGTGGCGGGCGCGGCCATCACCGCGATGCCGCCGCCGCGGCTGAACTGGGCGCCCGGCGCGGGGCAGGCCCGGACCACCGACGTCACCGGGACCGAGTGCGGCGGCCGCGGCACCTCCCCGGCGCTGAGCGAGATCGGGTGCCGCAGGCCAGCGAGCGCGTACAGGCCGCCCAGCACGACGACCACGATGGCGGCGGACAGAACCCGGCTTCCGCGCAGGTTCCTCACCGGTCACCCTCCCCCGGCTCGTCGGCCCGATCGCGGCCCCAGGCCACATGGGCACGGCTGGAGGAGGGGTCCCCCGGGTCGGGATAGTCGGGCCCAGGGAATTCCGTGCCGGAGTACGACCCGGGGTCGGGGCCGTCGTAGTCGCCGTAGTCAGGGTCCCCGTCGTCCCCGGCGGGGTGGGTGCCGTGGCCCGGGACCGGCTCCCAGATGGAGCCGGAGCGGCCCCGGCTGGACCACGCCGAGCTGCCACCGCCCGCGTCGAACGGGACGAGTCGTCCGGGTACCCGCTCCAGACGGAATCCCCGCGGCCCGGATCGGAACGGGACGGCTCCCCCGGGTCAGCAGGCCCAGGCCGAACTGTCCCGGCCCGGATCGGAACGGGATGAGTCTCCCGGGTAACCGCCCCACCCGGAACTGTCCCGGCCCGGATCGGAACGGGACGGCTCCGCGATACGCGCCCGGCCCGGCCGGGCCGGGGTAGTCCGCCGCGTTCGGATAGCCGGTCCCGCCCGGGCGGGACCCCGCCTCGGGAACACCTGCCCCGCCAGGATACCCCGGACCCCGCACCCCGGCGCGGCGGCGGCAGCAGATCGTCGTCGCCCGGCAGCCGCCCGCGGCTCACCCGCCGCCCGCCACCGCCCGGCTGGGAATATTCGCCGCTGCCATACCCGCTGCTGCTGCCGTACCCGCTACCGCGGTATTCGGAGCCGCCGTATCCGCTGCCGCCGTATCCGGCGGGGCCGGAGCCCGCGCGCCCGTGTCCCGCGCCGCCATAACCGGGCGCGCTGTCACCGGCATCGTCATAACCCGTCCCGCTGTACCCGGGAGCAGCGTGCTCCGCGCTGGTGTAGTCCCAGCTTCGCTCGTCGGTGCCGCGGTCATCCGCGCCGCCACGGCCCGGGCGGCCGCGGGCGGCCGCGGGGATACTCGCCGCTGCCGCCTGAGGGACTGGGATACGGGCCGCTGATCCCCCCGCTCCCGCGGCGGCGCGGGCCAGTACCTGCGGTCTCCCGGTATCCAGAGCGGGCGTAGGGATCCGGCGGGTACTCGGCCGCGGCCTCCTGCTCCGGCGCGTTCCGCTTCCCGGCCCTCCGCTTACCGGTGTCCTGTTCCGGGGCGTCCGGCGACGGCGGGCGCTGGGCCGCGGCCTTCCGGCCCAGCCGCCAGCGTTTGCGGCCGCCGCGGTCGGCGTCCTGGCCGTCACCAGCCGCCGCGCCCGGCCCCGCAGCCCCGACTCCGGCCGCCTCCGCCTCCGCAACCCCGACCCCCGCGGCCGCTACCCCGGCGGCGGCCGGCGCCGCGCCCATCGGCCTGCCCGTCTCCTCCCAGGGCGCGGCCGGCCGGTCACCCAGCATCGCGGGGCTGTCGTCCGGCCCCCAGAAGTTGCTGCCGGCCGGGGCGCCGGGGCCGGCCGCTGGCTGGTCGCCGCCGGCCCACCCGGCAGGCTCGAACCCGTCCGCCGGGGCCCATCCGTCCGGATCGGCCCCGAACCCGGCGGCGGCGTCCGGCCCGGCACCCCCCGCCAGTCCGGCGCCGCTGGCGGCGGTGAGGTCCTCGTTTTCTTGCCGTGCGGAGCGGCGGGAGGTGCCCAGGGTGCCACGCCTGCCTGCGCCCGGCCCGCTGGGCGGTGCGCCGGGTCCCGGGCCGCTCAGGCCGGGCGTGCCCGGCCCGGCCGCGCCCGGTCCCGCCGCCGCGGCCCGCCGCCCGGGCCCGCCAGCCATCCGGTCCGCAGCAGTGCGCAGCCCGCCGGCCCGGCCCGTGCCCGTCCGGCCGGCCGCGGCCACGGCCCGGCGGGACAGCCTGCTCCCCCGCGACGGCTCTGCGCCCTCGCGGCCGGGTGCGCTCTCCGGCTCCAGGCCCGGCTCGTCGAGGCTCTCCGCGGCCTGGTCGCGGCCGCGCTCGCGGCGCCGGCTCGCAGGCCGCTCCGCCGCGGCCGCGGCTCCGCTTTCCCCGGGCACCCGGGCGCCGGGCAGCCCCAGCCCGATGACGATCAGCAGGGCTAGCCCTTCCAGCACGACGATCAGGGTCCGGCCCAGCTGGGAGTGGGAGACGTCGAGGGTGCCGCCGCCGGGCGGAAGCCGGAAGGCCTGCGCCCGCGCCGGCCGGGGAGGGGACGGACTGGAGCGCGGTGCCGTTGAGCGTGGCGGTCCAGCCGCCGGCCGGCTCGGCCAGTTCCAGCGTTCCCCCGCTGCGTGGGGCGGCCGCGCCGGAGACGCTCACCGGCCCGGAGGGAACCGCCACGATCTTGCCGCCCGGCCCGGCCACCCGGACCCGGGCGGTGGTCGTCGCCACCCGCCACAGCTGGAAACCGGCCGTCTTGCTCACCGGGCGCAGGTCGGCGACGTTGTTCAGCGTGCCGGCCAGCGCGGCGTCGGCCGGGGCAGGCAGCAGAACGTAGCCGATGTCCAGCGCGGCCAGGGCCTGGCCCTGATCTTGCGCATCCCCACCGCCCTGCGCGACCAGGGTGGATACGACCGAGTCCAGGGTCCGCTGGGCGGCGGGGGGCTGGGTCAGGTCCGTGGCGCCCAGCAGCGGATCGGCTCCGCGGAGCACCTCGTAGGTGATGGTCCCGCGTTCGGCGCGCAGGACGAGGGTGCGCGGCCGCGCCCCGTTTTCGGAGGAGACACTGACGAACGGCGGCAGCACCGGCCCGGCGGCCCCGCCGACCGGGCCCCGGACCCCGGTGGCCACCCAGGAACCCGCCGCCAGCAACGGCGCGCTGCACGCCGCGGCGGCCAGGATGAGGACGCCGAGCCCGGCCGGGCGGCGCCACCGTCCGTCGCCGAGCTGGGCGGGCAGGGCATCCGCGGCCACGACCGCCGCGAGCACCAGGCCGCCGGCCGCGATCGCCAGCGAGGTCCCCGGCCAGCCCGGGACCCGCTTGCTGGCGTCGTCCGTGGTCAGCAGCATCCGGCTCACCGCGACCGAGACCAGCAATCCGAGCAGGGCCACCGACCAGCCCGCCATGACCAGCGACCGCCGGGCGGTGAGCAGCAGCCCGGCCAGGGCCGCGAGGGCCAGGCCGCCGGTCACCCAGAACGGCGGCAGGCCCGGGCCGCCCGGGGACAGCAGCAGCAGCGACCGGGCGGGCAGGGCCGTCGTGGCCAGCCCGGGCAGCTTGTCCGCCTCGAGGGCAGCTCCAGCTGGGTGGCGACCTGCAGCGTCCACGGCAGCAGCAGGACCGGGGGAACCACCACGGTAATGCCCAGGTTGAGCAGCATGCCCGGCCCGCCCGGAAG
>CAVRFX010000015.1:0-74376 GCA_963720645.1 uncultured Actinomycetes bacterium
CTGACCTGCTAAGCAATGGTCGGGACGGCCGGATTTGAACCGGCGACCCCTTGACCCCCAGTCAAGTGCGCTGCCAAACTGCGCCACGTCCCGTTGCCACGCAGCAGCCTACAGGACATCCAGGTCGCGTTCACACGTCCGCGACCCCTGCCTGGTAAGGCAGACCGGCCCGGCCGTCCGGAGCCCCGGCATCTCCGGGGCGCCAGGCCCTGCGCCGGACCTTTCACGTATCTGGTGCACTCACTCGGTGGCTTTGTCCGCCTTTGCTGCACCAGATACGTGAAAAGTCGCCAGGGACCCCTCAGGTGCTTGAACAGAGTGAGTGATGTGACTGGTGAGGCGAGCGGCTCCCGCACCCGGGGCGGCCCCGGCCGCGGCGGGCCGGGGTCAGAGCTTGAGCGGCTTGATGGGGGCGGCGACCAGCGACGGGTCGCTGCGCCAGTCCACCCCGGGGACGTCCACGTACAGCTCGATCTCGTTGCCGTCCGGGTCGGTGATGTACAGGCTGTGCGTCACCGTGTGGTCGCTGGCCCCGACCACGTTGACCTCGTTGGCTTCGAGGGTGGCCAGTGCCGACCGGAGCTCGTCGTCGCTGTCGCCGACCTTCAGCCCGAAGTGGTACAGCCCCACCCGCCGGCCGGGCGGCATGTTGGCCGCATCCTCCCCGACCTCGATAAGCAGCAGTTCGTGATGGGTCCGGCCGGAGGGGGCGGAGAACGCGGCGGCCCGGAACGGGGTGGGGGAGTCCCCGGGCCCTCCCATGATCTGGCGCCAGCCGAGAACGTCCCGGTAGAACGAGGCGGAGCGGTCCAGGTTGTGAACATAAAGGACGAGGTGTCCGAGTTCCTTGACTTCCATGCGGGCGCTCCACGGTGGGAAGGGCTGAATGCCGGGGCACGTGCTGCGCCAACTTGCAGGGATTTGCGGCCCTGTGTCCAGCGTGTTGACCTCAACCGGCAGCCATCCCGCTGTATGCCCTCCGGCGCGGGCTCCCTAAACGCGTCCAGCCTCCCGGGCTCCCCGCCGCCCCCAGCGGCCGAACCCCGGCAGCCGCCCCCGGCGGCCGAACCCGGCGCCGGCCCCGGCGGCCGAACCCCGGGCACAGCCCGGCCCCGCAGCCGGCCCCAACGGCCGCCCACAGCAAAGGCTGGCCGCCCTCCGCCGCCACGTGGCAGCGGAGGGCGGCCAGCCCTCACCGGCAGCGTCCTTATGCCACCTTGATGTGCTTGTGCACCCGGTGGAACCGGTTGTTGAAGATGTGTGCGTGGATCCGCCCGTTGAGGTAGATCCCGAACCAGTTGCTGTGGATGTAGTTGCCGTGGATCCACACCCTGATCTTCGATGAGGCCCCCACCAGGATGCCGGTCGTGCGCAGGTCCGGGTGGTTCGTGACCGGCGGGGCCAGCCCGATCGTGTCACCGATGATGTTGTTCTTGCCGATGTCGTTGCCCACGATCTGGTTGCCGCTCATCCGCTGCCCGGGCACGTGGGAGTGGATGGTCACCCCGGCGAGGCCGTTGCCGTAGATCTCGTTGTCGGCCACGTCGTTGTTGGACACCCGCTCACCCTTGACCTCGGTGGCGATGACCACGCCGGCCCCGGGCTGCTTGTGGTTGAGGCCGTTGAAGGTGATCAGGTTGTGCGCGACGTAGTTGCCCCACACCCCGCTCGTGGAGTGGCCGGCGATGATGACCCCGCAACCGCCCGGGTTGCGGGTGGCCTCGTTCCTGGTGACCGCGTCGTAGTGCGTCGGCCCCAGGTCGTCGGCGATCAGGAAGCCGCCGCCCTTGTTGAACTCCGAGAGGTTGTGCGTGGCCAGCGAGTCGGAGGTGCCGTTGAAGTCCACGCCCACGTCGCCGTTGTGCTTCAGCAGGTTGTGCGAGACCAGGACCCGCCTGCTCCGCCCGACCAGGATCGCGTCGAAGCCCGCGTTCTCCACGGTGAACCCGGTGACCTCGACGTTGCGGGTGCCATAAACCACGACGCCGCTGCCCCCGGGCAGCTTCTTGCTGATCGGCTTCTGGCCCCGGGCGTCGATGGTGGCGCCGCGGCGGCCGATCAGCGCGAGCGACTTGGTCACGACGGCCTGCACCTTGTACGTGCCGCCGCAGACGATCACGGTCCCGCCCCTCGGGGCGGCGGCGATGGCCTGGTTGATATGGCGGTACCGGGCCGTGGCGCACGAGCGGTCCGCGTTGCCGGCGTGGCCGTGCTTGGACACGTAGACCGTGGACGGCGCGGCCTGCGCGGCGCTGGCCCCCACCAGCGTGAACGCCGCCGCACCCACGGCCGTGAGCCCGGCGAGCAGTTTTGAGACTTGTCTCATGCTTCTGATCCCCCCTGATGACTACCTACCGTAGGTAGTTAATTACGGGGGGTAGCGTAGTCCTTTCGAGGTCCATTACCGCGGAACCCGCGCCGAACGGGCACTCGGCGCAATGGTTCTTCGTTGCGTTACTGGGGTAGGCCCCGCGTAACCCCGCGACGGCCCTCGACCAGACGGAGCTGTGGATGATGGCACGGGGACCGGGCCGGGAGGGCGGGCCAGGCGATCCCCGGGCAATGCGGATGAACTATGACCCGCAGACGGCGCCGCTGCCTTACGGCACCACATCGGGGGACCCGTACCGCAACTACCCGGACGATGATCCCTACGCCGACGATGATCGCTACCCGGACGACGGCGATGACGGGGATTACCCCGGCGGCGAGGATTACCCGGGCGGATACCTGCCCGGCCGGCCGTACCGGCGGCGCCGCTGGCGGGTGCTGCGCTGGCTGCTCGGGATCGTGCTGGCGCTGGTCATGCTCGGCGTGGTCGCGTTCGGTGTGCTGTTCGCGCTCACGCCGTCGGTCAGCAACGCGCCCGCGCTGGCCCGGGCCATCGATAAGGCGCACCACGTCGCGTACCCGGGACCGCCGGTGTCCCCGCTGTTCGCCGAGTCCCTGGTGGCGACCGAGGACCACCGCTTCTACTCCGAGCCCGGGGTGGATATCTACGCGATCGCCCGGGTCGCCGCCTCCCAGATCACCGGGCACGGAGATCAGGGTGGCGCCACGCTGTACCAGCAGCTGGCCAAGATGCTGTACACCCCCGGCCAGAGCGGGCTCAGCGTCGAGGTCAAGCAGATCATGCTGGGCATCAAGCTCGACATGGCCTTCAGCAAGGCCAGGGTCCTGCGGATGTACTCCGATGTCGCCTACTTCGGCCACGGCTACTACGGCCTGGCCCGGGCCAGCTGCGGGTACTTCGGCACCACCCCGGCGGGCCTGACCCTGCCGGAGGCGGCCACGCTGGCCGGGCTGGTCCAGGGGCCGTCCGCGGACGACCCGATCGACCACTACGCGCGGGGCCGGGCCCGGGAGGCCCACGTGCTGGGGCGGCTGGCCGCCACCGGCAAGATCACCCAGGCGCAGGCTAGGGCCGCCTACGCGAAGCGTCTTCCGCTCGTCGGCGGCAGCGGCACCGGCTGCACCGGCCCGCGCTAACCCCAAAATCTCCGCAACGAGGCCCACGGCCCCCCAGCCTCCCCACGCAGGGCCGGCGCCTCGCGGGCGGGTGGGAAAACCCTGCCGCCCTGTCCGCGGGGACGCGCTCATCCGGGGAGCCGGGGAGCTTCACGCCAGGATCGCCAGCCAGTCCGGGCTCTCCGGCCAGACGGCGCATTCATGCCAACTCCGGGCCCCTCGGCCCAAACGGCGCATTAATCCCAGCCCGCCCCCTTCTCGCCCCGAATGGCGTATTCATGCCGTTCCGGGCCTCCCGTCCCGGACGGCGTATTCGTGCCGTTCCCGGGCCTCCCGCCCCGAACGCCATGTTCGTGATCAACCGATTGGTGCTGCTCCAGCAGCACCGATCGGTTGATCACGAACGCGGGAAGCACAGCGCGGGGTAACACTGGTAACGCGAGTCACGCTGGTCGTAGGAGTCACAGGCCGCGGGACCCGCGGGGCCAGGGAGCGGATGGCCATGGTCGTAGCGGCAGCGCTTACGTCCCCGGGGGCTGGGGGGTCAGCTGCGCGCGGCGTGGCGGCCCGGGCGGTTGCGGTTGCCGTTGCCACCGTCGCTGCCGTAATCGCCGGCCCGGCGGTCGTAGTTCGCGGCGTACTGGCCGCGCTCGCCGCCGAACGTCTCCGGGTCCGCGGCGTAGTTCCCGGCGTACTGGCCGCGCTCGCCGCCGATACCCTCCGGGTCCGCGGCGTAGTCCCCGGTCCTGTGCTCGTACTCCTCGGCGCCGCGCCCGTACAGCGTGGCTTCCTCGTCCAGGCCGACGGCGACGGCCTCGGCCACCCCGGGCTCACGGAACCCGGCCTCCGGGAGTCCAGGGGCCGGTGCGGCAGGGCGGTGCTGCCCGTCCTGCGCCCCGGCCGCGGGGTCCTGCGTCCGCCACACCCACTTGCGGTAGGACCAGAAGCGGAACAGCGTCCCCAGCCCGATGCCGGTCAGGTTGGCCAGGTTGTACCAGACCTTGCCCTGCAGGCCGATGCCGTCCGCGACGATCGCGACGCAGGCCAGCTGGATCAGCAGGCCGATCCCGTTGAACACGAAGAACAGGACGGTTTCCCGGCCCATCCCGACCCGCTCACGATGCCGGAACGCCCAGTAACGGTTGCCGAGGAAGGTCACCACGGTGGCGGCGATCGTCGCGACGACCACGGCCTTGTACTTGCCCACGCCCAGGTCGAAGTGCAGGACGTCCGCACCGCCGAGGCTCACGATGAACCCGGCCAGGCCCACCACGCCAAACTTGGCGGCCTCATGAATCAGTACGCGGAACCGCTCATACAGCCGCAGAGCGAAACTCACCTGGCCGTCTTCCTCTCACCAGTGCTGCGGGGGCGGGTCCTGCGAAGTTCATCAACCGCTGCTTGTGACAGTACCGGCACGCATCCGGCGGCGGGGCCACAGGGCCATGATTGCGAGGTCAAGAACAGGGAAATTAACCCGGTCGGAATTTTTTCCCACTGCCGGTAGTCTCGCATGAGTGCCTGTGACCACCGCTCTCATCCGTGCTCGCGGCCTCACCAAACGGTTCGGCAGTTTCACGGCGGTGGACGGGGTGGACTTCGAGCTGCGCCGCGGCGAGGCGTTCGGCTTCCTCGGCCCCAACGGTGCGGGCAAGTCCTCCACGATGCGCATGATCGGCTGCGTCTCACCGCCCACCGAGGGTGAGCTGTCGATCTTCGGCCTGGACCCGGTGGCCGACGGCCCGGCGATCAGGGCCCGGCTCGGCGTGGTGCCCCAGGAGGACTCGCTGGACGTGGAGCTCACCGTCCGGGAGAACCTCCTCGTCTACGGCCGCTACTTCGGGCTGCCCCGGCCGGTCATCCGGGAGCGCAGCGCCCGGCTGCTGGAGTTCGTCCAGCTCGCCGACCGGGCCGGACGACCGGGTGGAGCCGCTGTCCGGCGGGATGAAGCGGCGGCTGACCATCGCCCGCTCGCTGATCAACGAGCCGGAGATCCTGCTCCTGGACGAGCCGACCACCGGCCTGGACCCGCAGGCCAGGCACGTGGTCTGGGACCGGCTGTTCCGGCTCAAGCAGCAAGGCGTGACGCTGGTGCTGACCACGCACTACATGGACGAGGCCGAGCAGCTGTGCGACCGGCTCGTGGTCATGGACGGGGGCCGGATCGCCGCCGAGGGCTCACCCCGGGAGCTGATCGAGCGGTACTCCACCCCGGAAGTCCTCGAGCTCCGGTTCGACCCCGCCGTGCACGAGAACGCCGCGGAGAAACTCGCCGCGGTGCCCGCCCAGCGCCGTGAGGTGCTGGCCGACCGGGTGCTGCTGTACGTCGAGGACGGTGACACGGCGCTGGCCGCGGTGCGGGAACTCGGGCTGGACCCGCTTACCTCGCTGGTCCGGCGCAGCACGCTGGAAGACGTGTTCCTGCGGCTCACCGGCCGCCGGCTGGAGGACTGATGACGGCCCAGACGGCGCCCGGGCGGCCCGGCCGCCGCGCCCGGCGGCGGGTCCCGCGGCCCACCCCGGCCCGCCGCCCGCCTGGCCCTTCGCCGTGCGGCAGCTGCGCTTCTGGCTGACCGACTACCGGCGGACCTGGCGCGGCTCGATCATCTCCACGGTGCTGAACCCGCTGCTGTACCTGGGCGCCATGGGCCTCGGCCTGGGCACGCTGGTGGACAAGCACGGCACGGCGTCCCTGGGCCAGGTCAGCTACCTGGTCTTCCTCGCGCCGGGGCTGCTGGCCGCGAGCGCGATGGGCACCGGGGTGGGGGAGTCCACCTACCCGGTCTTCGGCTCGGTCAAGTGGAACAAGACCTACCAGGCCGCGGTGTCCTCGCCGCTGCGGCCACGCGACCTGTTCCACGGGCACCTGCTGTTCGTGGCGCTGAAGCTGACCATGACCTCGGCCGTGTTCCTGGCCGTGGCCGCGGCGTTCGGGGCGATCCGCTCGCCGATGGCCATCGCGGCCCTGCCGGTCGCGGTGCTCACCGGCCTGGCGTTCACCGCGCCGATCGAGGCGTGGACCGTGACCCGCACCAAGGACACCTCGATGGCCGTGATCTACCGGTTCGGGATGATCCCGCTGTTCCTGTTCTCCGGCACGTTCTTCCCGGTCACCCAGTTGCCCGCGTGGATCAGGCCCATCGCCTACCTGACCCCCCTGTGGCACGGCGTGGCGCTGTGCCGGGACCTGTGCCTGGGCATCGCCACCCTGCCCTCGGCGCTCCTGCACGCCGGCTACCTGCTGGTCGTGCTGGGCGCCGGGATCATCGCCGGTGACCGGACCTACACCAGGCGGCTGTATGTCTAGCGTGACCGGCCTGCCGCTGCGGGTGCTGCCCGGCCGCGGGCCGCTGCGCCGGGCCTGGGGGTCGGTGGGCGGCCGGAGCAGCCTGTTCCTGGTCGAGCGGCACGCGCTGGTGTACCGGCACACCTGGCTGGTCTTCGTTTCCGGGGTGGTCGAGCCGCTGTTCTACCTGCTGTCCATCGGGGTGGGGCTCGGCCACCTGGTCGGCTCGGTGCAGGGCATCAGCTACGCGGCCTTCGTGGCGCCCGCCCTGCTGGCCAGCGCCTCGATGAACGGGGCCCTGTTCGACTCCACCTTCAACGTGTTCTTCCGGCTCAAGTACGAGAAGCTCTACGACGCCGCGCTGGCCACGCCCATGCGGGCCGGTGACGTGGCCCTCGGCGAGATCACCTGGGCCCTGGTGCGCGGCGCCCTGTACGCGGTGGCCTTCCTGGCCGTGATGGCGGCGATGGGCCTGATCCACTCGTGGTGGGCGCTGGCCGATCTCCCCGCGGCCGTGCTCACCGGGTTCGCCTTCGCCGCGGCGGGCATGGCCTGCACCACGTACATGCGGACCTGGCAGGACTTCGAGTTCGTCACGCTGGCGACGCTGCCGATGTTCCTGTTCTCGACCACGTTTTACCCGCTGAGCGTGTACCCCGGGCCGCTGCAGCTGGTGGTGCGGTGCACGCCGCTGTACCAGAGCGTGGCCATGCTGCGTGACCTGACCCTCGGCCAGATCAAGCCCGAACTGCTCGGGCACACCGCCTACCTGGCCATCATGGGCCTGATCGGCCTGCTCGTGGCGGGCCGCCGGATCGGCAGGCTGCTGCTCCGCTGATCCCGCACCGGGGATCAGGCTTTCCGCTGGTCCGGGCCGGGCACGTTAGGCTCTGTAGGGGCCGCGGGGAGGCCAGGCGGACGCACTCGAGCTAGGACGGCATGATCACGACCGGCGGCGGCCCTCCGGATCCGGCGCCCCGTGCCGGGGGTCAGGATGACACTCCTGATGCGCATGGGGCGTTCCGGGACGCACGGGGCCAGCGCGAGACCGCTGTGACCACCGGGGCACGTGGGCGATCCGGGGCCCGGGACTGCCGCCAGGACCGGCGGCGCCGGCCCATCCGGGCCCGTCCCGTCCGCCGCCGGGCCGACTGGGTGCCGTGGCTGATCGCGCTGGCCGTGTTCGCGGCCTACGCCACGATCTCGCTGTCCCGTTACGTCCGGCTCGCCCCGGGCTCCTGGGACCTGGGCATCTTCACCGAGTACGTCCGGCAGCTGGCGCACCTGCACGCACCCGTGGTGAACATCCGCGGGGCCGGCTTCAACCTGCTCGGGGATCACTTCCAGCCGATCGTCGGCCTGATCGCCCCGGTCTTCCTGCTGGTCCCCAGCGCGGCCACCCTGCTCGTGGTCCAGGCCCTGCTGACCGCGGTCTCGGTGGTCCCGGTCAGCCGGGCCGCCGCCTCCCGGCTCGGCACCGGGGCCGGGCGGATGATCGGCGCGGCCTACGGGCTCTCCTGGGGCCTGCAGCAGATGATCGACTTCGACTTCCACGAGATCGCGTTCGCGGTCCCGCTGCTGGCCTGCTCGCTGTCCGCGCTGCTGCGGGGCAAGGCCCGGGCCGCGGCCGTGTGGGCGCTGCCGCTGGTGTTCGTGAAGGAGGACCAGGGCTTCACGGTCGCGGCGATCGGCGTCCTCATCGCCGTCATGAGCCTGGCCCGCGCCGGGAGACGGCGGTCCGGCCGCCGCGGGCCGCGGCTCCGCTGGGGGGCGCTGCTCACCGTCTGGGGACTCGCCTGGTCCTTCCTGGCCATCACGGTGATCATCCCGCACTTCAACACGCTGCATCAGTACCCGTACTGGGCCGACGGCGGGGTGCTGAGCCCAGGCGGGCCGCATCCGTCGGCGCCGTCGGTGCTCGCCCAGCTCGGCCACTCCTACGTCCCGAAGCTGCGCACCACGCTGCTCATCCTGCTGCCGGTGGCCTTCCTCGCGCTGGGCTCACCGATCGCCCTGGTGGCGGTGCCGGGCCTGGCGCTCCGGTTCGTGTCCACGAACAGCGCCTACTGGGGGTCGGGATACCACTACAACGCCACGGTGATGCCGATCGTCTTCATCGCCGCGATCGGCACGCTGGCCAGGATCCGCGCGCACCGGGCTCAGCCGGGGCGGGAACCGCGGCGCTTCGCCCTGGCGGCGAGGCGGCGGCGACCCGGGCCGTCCCGGCGCTCATGCTCGTCATCGCGGCGGTGACGGCCTGGCCGTTCCCGCTCAGCGGCCTGTGGCAGGCGCAGACGTACCAGATCAGCGCCCACGTCCGGGGGGAGGACGCCGCCCTGGCCCGGGTGCCGGCCGGCACCACCGTCGAGGCCACGCTGACCCTGCTGGCCCCGCTGGCGGCCCGGGATGACACCTACTGGATCGGCAACGCCGGCAACCCGGCGCCCCGCTACGTGGTGTTCGACGAACTGGACAGCGGCTGGAATCCGCCTCCCAGCGACCCGCTCACGTTCGTCGAGCAGCGCCATCCCGGCACCACCTACCGGCAGGTCTACGAGAGCAATTTCGTCTACGTGTTCCGCCGGGCCGGCGGCGCGGGCGGTTGAGCGAGAGCGGGAGCCAAGGGCCGATAGGCGGCGTACTCATGAGTAGGTAGAGTCATCACCGGACCCGTCGGGAGGCTGCAATGGACTTCGGCTACGACGTCCGCACGGAGGAGTTCCGGAAACGCCTCCTCGCGTTCATGGACGAGTACGTGTATCCGGCTGAGCCGGTGTTCGCCGCGCAGGTGCGGGAGAATGCGCAGGCCGGACGACCCTGGGAGCGCCCCGCGGTGATCGGGGAGCTGAAGCAGGAGGCCCGCGGCCGCGGCCTGTGGAACCTCTTCCTGGCCCATCACCCGGAGGGTGCCGGGCTCACCAACCTCGCAGTACGCGCCGCTCGCGGAGATCACCGGGCGCAGCCCGGCGCTGGCCCCCGAGGCGCTCAACTGCGCCGCCCCCGACACCGGGAACATGGAGGTGCTGGCCGAATTCGGTACCCCTGAGCAGCAGGAACGCTGGCTCCGGCCGCTGCTGGAGGGGACGGTCAGGTCCGCCTTCTGCATGACCGAGCCGGACGTCGCGTCCTCGGATGCGACCAACATCACAACCAGGATCGACCGCGACGGCGACGAGTACGTCATCAACGGCCGGAAGTGGTGGTCGTCCGGCGCGATGAACCCGGGCTGCGAGATCTTCATCGTCATGGGCCGGACCGCCTGGGAGGGGGACCGGCACCGGCAGCAGTCGATGATCCTGGTGCCCCGCGACACCCCGGGGGTCTCGGTTCAGCGCGGGATCAGCCTGTTCGGCTACGACGACGGGCCGCACGGCGGCCACGCCGAGGTCGTGTTCACCGACGCCCGGGTGCCGGCGGCCAACCTGATCGCCGGCGAAGGCGACGGGTTCACGATCGCCCAGGCCCGGCTGGGCCCCGGCCGGATCCACCACTGCATGCGCCTCATCGGCTCGGCCGAGCGGGCCCTGGAACTGCTCTGCCGCCGGGTCACCAGCCGGGTCGCGTTCGGCCAGCCGCTGGCCAACCAGGGGGTGATCCAGGAGTGGATCGCGGAATCCCGGGTGCGGATCGAGCAGGCCCGGCTGCTGGTGCTGAAGACCGCCTGGCTGATGGACACGGTGGGCAACAAGGGTGCGCACACCGAGATCCAGGCCATCAAGATCATCACCCCGGCCATGGCCGAGTGGGTGATCGACAAGGCGATCACAGGCGCACGGCGGCGGCCGGGGTCAGCCAGGATTTCCCGCTCGCGTACCTGTGGGCGAACGCCCGCACCCTCCGCTTCGCGGACGGCCCCGACGAGGTGCACAAGCGCTCCCTGGCCCGCCGGGAACTGCGCCCGTACCGGGTGGCCATTGAAAACGGGACGTAGGTCTCTGTCCGGTGAGCAGGGAAAGTGAGTGACTGGCCGTGGAACCGGAAGGTGAGCACTGGCGAACGCTCGGCCAGCTCACCAGGCCGGGCCGGATCAGCCGCTGCCCGCGGATGACATGGAGCAAGGAGAACGAACAATGCCACAGGACACGCAAAGAGTAGCCATCGTCACTGGTGGAGCCCGCGGGATCGGGGCCGGGACGGCCAAGCGACTGGCTGCGGACGGGATGGCGGTTGCCGTGCTCGACCTGGGCGCCGACGACGGCAAGGCCGTCGTGGACACGATCGTGTCGGACGGCGGCCGGGCGATCGCCGTCGGGGCCGACGTCAGCCAGGCCGACCAGGTGGCCGCCGCCGTGGACCAGGTCGTCGCCGAGCTCGGGCCGCCCACGGTTCTGGTCAACAACGCCGGGGTGCTCCGGGACAACCTGCTGTTCAAGATGAGCGAGGACGACTGGGAGATGGTCCTGGGCGTGCACCTGCGCGGCGCGTTCCTGATGACCAAGGCCGCCCAGAAGCACATGGTGGACGCGCACTACGGCCGGATCATCAACCTGTCGTCCAGTTCCGCGCTGGGCAACCGGGGGCAGGCCAACTACTCGGCCGCCAAGGCCGGCATGCAGGGCTTCACCAAGACGCTGGCCCTCGAGCTCGGCCCGTTCGGCATTACCGCCAACGCGGTCGCACCCGGGTTCATCGCCACCGACATGACCGCGGCGACCGCGGCCCGGATGAAGATGAGCTTCGAGGACTTCCAGGAGGCCGCTGCGAAGCAGATCGCAGTCCGCCGGGTGGGCCATCCCGAAGACGTGGCGGGCCTCATTTCGTACCTGGCCAGCGAGGAGTCCGGGTACGTCTCTGGCCAGGTGATCTACGTAGCCGGCGGGCCGCTGTGCTGAAGCGTGCTCGGCAGCGAGCCGGACGGGCTCCCGCGAGCGGGTCCGGGACTTCCTGGCCGGGCACGACCCGGCCGGGATGTCCCGGCTCGACTTCCTGCGGGCCCGGTTCGACACCGGCCTGGCCGCGGTGCATTACCCGGCCGGGCTGGGCGGGCTCGGCCTGCCCCGGGCACTTCAGGCCGTGGTGGAAGCCGAGTTCGCGGCGGCGGGCGCACCTGGCAACCAGCCGGAGCGGATCGGCATCGGGCTGGGCATGGCCGCGCCGACCATTCTCGCGTTCGGCACGGAGGAGCAGAAGGCCCGCTGGATCCGCCCGCTGTGGACCGGTGAGGAGGTCTGGTGCCAGCTGTTCAGCGAGCCCGGCGCCGGGTCCGACCTGGCCGGGCTGGCCACCCGGGCGGTCCGCGAGGATGATCCTCCACGCCGCGGATGCGGCCGCGAACGGGGGTACCCCGGGCACGGACAGCGCCTCCGGGGCAGCCCGGTGGGTGGTGAACGGCCAGAAGGTGTGGACGTCCATGGCCCACCAGGCCCGCTGGGGCCTGCTTCTGGCCCGGACCGACCCGGACGTGCCCAAGCACGCCGGGCTGACCTACTTCGCCTGCGACATGACCGGCGACGGGGTGGAGGTCCGTCCGCTGCGCCAGCTCACCGGCGAGGCCGAGTTCAACGAGGTCTTCCTGACCGGCGCGGTCATCGCTGACCGCGACCGGATCGGCGGGGTCGGCGAGGGCTGGCGGGTGGCCCAGGGCACGCTGATGAATGAGCGGGTGTCCATCGGCGGCACCGCCCTGCCCCGCGAAGGCGGGATGATCGGCTCCGCCGCCCGTGCCTGGCGGGAGCATCCTGAACGGCGTACCCCCGGCCTGCACGACCGGATGCTCCGGCTGTGGGCCGACGCGGAGGTGGCCAGGCTGGCCTCGGAGCGGCTGCGCCAGCAGCTGGCCGTGGGCCACCCCGGCCCCGAGGGGTCGGCGGCGAAGCTCGTGTTCGCCCGGCTCAACCAGGACATCGCCGCGCTCGAGGTGGAGATGGCCGGGGCGGACGGGCTCCGCTACGAGGACTGGTCCATGCGCAGGCCGGAGAGCGTCAGCTTCTACGGCCGGGATCCGGGCTACCGCTACCTGCGGGCCCGTGGCAACTCCATCGAGGGCGGCACGTCGGAGATCCTGCGCAACATCATCGCCGAGCGGGTCCTCGGCCTGCCGCCCGAGCCACGCACCGACACCCGTGTTCCCTGGAAGGACCTTCCCCGGTGAGCGCGGTCCGGTGGGGTTTTGGTGGCCGGATCGCGCGAACGCCTGAGGAGACCCGTGAGTACGGTCCGGGTACCGGCTAGGGAGCTGGGCCTGAGGCCTGGGCGAGTGGCCGGTGGGGTTTTGGTGGCCGGATCGTCGCGAACGCCTGAGGAGACACCGTGAGTACTTCCACGCAGCCTGCCACCGCTGGCGGTAACGCGGCCCGCGACGGTGCCGGGCAGACTGACCGGGGCCTGCCCGACCTGCTGTACGGCGAGGCGGAAGAGGAGCTCCGGGCCGCCGTCCGGGACCTGCTCGCCGAGCGGGCCGGCTGGCCGGAGGTGCTGGCCCGGACGGAGACCAGCGAGCCGTATGACACCGGCCTGTGGCGGGTGCTCGCCGCCGAGGTCGGCTGCGCAGGCCTGCTGATCCCGGAGAGCCACGGCGGCGCGGGCGCCAGCTACCGTGAGGCCGCGGTCGTCGCCGAGGAGGCCGGCCGGGCCGTGGCCCCCGTCCCGTTCCTGGGCAGCGCGGTGGTCGCGACGGCCGCCGCCCTGTCAGCCGGCGACGCGGAGCTGCTGTCCGGGCTGGCCGCGGGCACCGTGACCGCGGCGCTGGCCGTCCCGTTCGCGAGCAAGCCAGGCGCCAGCCCAGCCGCCGCCGTGCGCGTCGCGCCCCCGAAGGCGGGCGATCCCGCGCGGCCAGACCCGGCTGACCGGCGTGGTCAGCGGCGTAGCCGACGCGCTGCCCGCGTCGGTACTGCTCGTCCCGGCCGACGGCGTGCCCGCCGGGCTGTACGCGGTGGACGCCGGCGCGCCCGGGCTGACCGTCACCCCGGTGGTCTCGCTGGACCAGACCCGCCCGCTGGCGGACCTGACCCTGGACAGGGTGCCCGCCCGGCCGGTGGCCTCCGGCCGGGACGCGGACCGCGCGGTCGCCGCCGCGCTGGCCGCCGGGGCCGCGATGCTGGCCGCCGAGCAGCTCGGGGTGGCGGAGCGCTGCCTGGAGATGACCGTCGCCTACCTGAAGGAGCGGTATCAGTTCGCCCGCCCGGTCGGCTCGTTCCAGGCGCTCAAGCACCGCGCCGCGGACCTGTGGGTGGCGATCAGCCAGGCCCGGGCCGCGGCCCGGTACGCGGCCGCCTGCCTGGCCGACGGGGACGACGACGCGCCGCTCGCCGTGGCCCTGGCCAAGGCGGCCTGCGGGGACGCCGCCACGCTGGCCGCCCGGGAATGCGTGCAGCTGCACGGGGGCATCGGCTTCACCTGGGAGCACCCGGCGCACTTGTACCTCGAAGCGGGCCACGAGCTCGTCGATCGCGTTCGGCACCCCGGACTGGCACCGGGCGGCGCTGGCCCGCCTGGCCGGGCTGCCCCCGGCCCCGGCCCCGGGCGGGACCCACCCCGATGAAAGCGGCCGGGGACCGGTGAGCGCGTCCGGTACCGGCTAGCGAGCCCGGGCCGTGAGGCCCGGGCGAGTGGCCGGTGTGCGGGTTTGCCGGACGGCGCGAACTTCCTGGCGGGCAGGGTGAGCGGTTCTCTCGCCGGACGGCGCGAACGGCAAGGAGACGCAGTGAAGTCCGTGGCCTGCGCCGGGGTCGTGATCACCGGCGCCGGCAGCGGCATCGGCGCCGCCATGGCCCGCCGGTTCGCGGCGGAGGGGGCCAGGGTCGTGGTCAACGACATCGACGCGGACGCCGCGCGCGAGGTGGCCAAGTCCTGCGGTGGCGAGGCGCTGCCCGGGGACGCGGCCAGCGAGGCGGACGTGGCCAGCCTGATCAGCGGCGCGGCGGACCTGCTCGACGGCATCGACCTGTTCTGCGCCAACGCCGGGATCGCCCGCCGCGGCGGCGCGGAGGCCGCTGAGGAGGACTGGGACGCCTCCTGGCAGGTCAACGTCATGGCGCACGTCCGGGCCGCCCGGCTGCTGACCGGCCCGTGGCTGGAGAGCGGCCAGGGGCACCTGATCTGCACGGTGTCCGCGGCCGGGCTGCTGACCATGCTGGGCTCGGCGCCGTACTCGGTGACCAAGCACGCCGCGCTGGCCTTCGCGGAGTGGATGTCGGCCACGTACGCCCATCGCGGTATCACCGTGCAGGCCCTGTGCCCGCAGGGCGTGCGGACCCCCTGTACGAGTCGTCCGGCCCCGTCGGCCACGCGCTGATGGGCGCGTCGGCGATCACCCCGGATGCGGCGGCCGAGGCGGTCATCGAAGGGATCGCGGACGGCCGGTTCCTGATCCTGCCGCACCCCGAGGTGTCGCTCATGTACTCGCGCCGGGCGGCCGATCCTGACCGCTGGCTGACCGGGATGAACCGGCTCCAGCAGCAGGTTGAGAACCTTCCTGATCAGTAACCCTCCCGGGTTTCCGGATTGCGGCATGCTGTGCGCATGAAACCGGCTGCCACGGGGATGCTGCACCACCTTGAGCTGTGGGTGCCCGACCTGAGCCGGGCCGAGCACACCTGGGGGTGGCTGCTCGACGCGCTCGGCTACGAGCTGTATCAGCAGTGGCCGGAAGGGATGAGCTGGCGGTGCGGTGATCTCTACATCGTGCTCGAGCAGTCGCCCGCGCGCAGCGCGTTCCGGCACGACCGGCACCGGCCCGGCCTCAACCACCTGGCGTTCCACGTGTCCGACCGGGCCATGGTGGACCGGATGGTGGGGGAGGCGCTGCTGCACGGCTGGCGGCTGCTGTTCGCGGACCGGCACCCGTACGCCGGGGGCGAGCAGCACTACGCCGCCTACCTGGAGGACTGCGACGGCTACGAGGTCGAACTGGTCGCCCCGCCACCGCGGCACGGGGGTGGCCCGGCCGAGGCCGCGCAGCGCAGCGACGCGGCCGAGGGTACGCACCGCGCCGGGCCGGGCGACGAGGCGTACCGCGCGGAACCGGCCCAGATCGGCTACCCTCCCGGCCCGGACGATCCGGGGACGGGCTGGATCAGCTGACCAGGCTGGCGACCGGGCGGGCTGACCAGAAGTGGCTGACCTGGGCGGGACGGGTCGCGTCCCGCCCAGGTCGTGCGGCCCGCCCGGCCCTCCCGGGCCGGCCGCAGTCTGGGACCCCGCCGGTCAGGCCACCGTCACCACGGTGTGCAGCCGGAGGTCACGCGAGGACCGGCCGACCGCGATCGTGAACTCGCCGGACGGCCACACCCACCGGGCGGCCTGCTCGTCGTAACGGGCGAACACCCGGGCCGGCACGGTGAGCGTCACCTGCGCGGTCTCGCCCGGGCCGGCGGCCGCGGGCCGAACGCGCCGAGCACCCGGACCGGCCGCCCGTCGGCGGCGGGACCAGCCACGTAGGCCTGCACCACCTCGCGGCCGGGACGCGCACCGCTGTTGCGCACCATGACCGCGATCGTGAGGTCGTCCCCGGCGGGCAGCACGGGCGACCCGGCGGCCAGCGACTCATAGGACCAGCTGGTGTAGCCCAGCCCATGTCCGAACGGGAACAGCGGCGTGGTCCCGGCCGCGTCGTAGCCGCGGTACCCGATGAGCAGACCCTCGTCGTAGCCGAGCCGCCCGTCGCGGGGCACGGCCCGCAGCACCGGGCAGTCGGCCTCGCGGGCCAGCATGGTCACCGGGAGCCGCCCGCCCGGCTCGGCCCGGCCGAGCAGGACGTCGGCCAGGGCGTCGCCCATGGCCTGGCCGGGCAGCCAGGCGTAGAGCACCGCGGCCACCCGGTCCGCCCAGGGCATGAGCACCGGCATCCCGGCGTTCACCACCACCACGGTGCGCGGGTTGGCTGCGCTGACCCGCTCGATGAGCTCGTCCTGGCGGCCGGGCAGGCGCAGGCTTTCCCGGTCGAATCCCTCGCTCTCCGTCGTCTCCGCCGAGCCGGCCACGACCACGGCCACGTCCGCGGCGGCCGCGGCCCGGACGGCCTCGTCCAGCGCCGCATCCTCGTCGGGCGAGGCGACGATCCCGAGCCGCACGGCCAGCGGGCCTTCGGCGTCCGCTGAGGGCCGGAAGTCCAGCCGGACCGCCGCCTCCTGCCCGGCGGTCAGCCACACCGTGCCCATGATCTGCCCCGGCCGGGTCATGGTCTCGACCGGGTCGGCCGGGACCGGGGTTTCCTCGCCCGCGATCATCACGCCGTCCACGGCCAGCGCCAGCCGGCCCACGCCCGCGGCGCCGATCGTGTGCGGCCCGGTGACCTCGGCGCGGAACGTGGTCAGCACCGTCACGGTGCCGCTCTCACCCCAGCCGATGCCGGGCGGCAGCCCGTCATCGCCCCACCAGGCGAACACGGTGGACTGGCGGTGCTCGGAACCGAGCAGGCTGCCGCCGCCGTCGCGGTACTCCACCCGGACCCCCCGGTCACCCGAGAGCGGGTCGCGCAGCGTCCGCGCGGCGGGTTCCGGGACCATCTCCCAGGTCTGGCAGCCGGCCGCCACCGTAACCTCGGCCTGGCCGGCCAGCGCCTCGCGGAGGGCGTCCGCCGGGGTGGACAGGCTGCCCGGGATGACCGCCGCGCTGCCGCCGCCCTGGATGACAGGGTGGACCGCGTTGGGCCCGAGCACGGCCACGGTCGCCAGCGCGGCCGGGTCGAGGGGGAGCGCCTGGTCCTGGTTCCGCAGCAGCACGAGGGATGCGGCCGCCGCCCGGCGCAGCAGGGCTGGCGGTACCGGGGCGGGTCCCGCCCGGCCCGGGCCGCCGGGAATGACCGGCCCGCCCAGGCCCGGCCCGCCCAGGCCCGTCCCGCCAAGTCGCGTCCCGTCCAGGGCGCCGCCCAGGCCCGGCCCGGCCAGCGCCCCCACCTGCCGGGCCAGCCGCAGCAGCCGCAGCACCTTGTCGTCGATCAGCTCCTCGGCGACGGCACCGGTGCGGACCGCCTCGACCAGGGCCGCTCCCCAGGGGCCCCGGGGCCCCGGCATGGCCAGATCCAGCCCGGCCTGGGCGGTGGGCACCGTGCTGCGGGCGGCACTCCAGTCCGACACCACCACGCCGGTGAAGCCCCACTCGCCCTTCAGGACCTCGCGCAGCAAGCCCTGGTGCTCGGTCATCAGCGCGCCGTTCACCGAGTTGTAGGCGGCCATCACCATGAGCGCGCCCGCCTCGCGGACGCAGGCCTCGAACGGGACCAGGTACAGCTCACGCAAAACCGCCTCGGCGATCCGCGCGTCATAGGTCCAGCGCTCGGTCTCCGAGTCGTTGCCCACGTAGTGCTTCACCGCCGCGCCCACCCCGGCCGACTGCAGCCCGGACACGTAGCCGGCGGCGATCCGGGCGGCCAGCACCGGGTCCTCGGAGAAGCACTCGAACCCCCGGCCGCCGAGCGGGGTCCGCATCAGGTTGATCGTCGGGGCCAGCACCACGTCGATGCCCTTGCCCCGCGCCTCGGCGCCCAGGGCGGAAGCGAGCTCGCGGACGAGCTCGCTGTCCCAGGTGGCGCCGAGGGCGGAGGGGCAGGGCAGGCTGGCCGAGGGATTCCGGTCATCCTTGGTGACGCCGCGGACTCCGGCCGGCCCGTCAGACATGACGATCGGCCGGAGCCCGAGGATGTCGTCGCCGTAGGTGCGCCAGCTGTCCGCGCCGGTCAGCAGGCGCACCTTCGCCTCGACGGGGAGCGCAGCCACCCGGCTGCGCTCCGCCGTCGCCTCTGCAGATGTTGTCATCGAGTTCCTTGCGTCGCGTCCTGAGCGGTCAGGACTTCGGCGTCAGGTGCAGGATGGTGTCTTCGATGTAGGGCGTGTTGGGAACCGGGTTCATGTAGGGGTTGCTGGACGTCGGCCACCCGGTGTAGTTGCGGGAGGAGACCTCCGCCCAGGCCCCGCCGTTGAGCAGCGGCACCACGGGCACCTGGGTGGTCATGATGTTCTCCAGCTTGGTGATCGCGGCCTTCTGGGTGGCCGGGTCGCCGGAGCCGGCGAACTGCTGCAGCGCGGCCTGAGCCTGCGGGTTGGAGTACCGGCCGAAGTCACCCGCCGCTGGCTTGCCGATCGGCGCGGCCAGCGAGCTGTCCAGCCAGCTGTCGTAGATGAAGTACGGGTTCGGGCCCTGGTTGCTCCAGTGCAGGGTGGCGTCGAAGGTGCCGTTCGCGACGTTGCCAGCCCACACGGTGGGGTTGCCGATGCCGTCCACGGAGGTGTCGAAGCCCAGCGCGTTCAGCTGGTGGGAGATGATCTGGTCGTCGGTGTAGTAGTCGCTGTAGGGGACCGGGTCCTGGATGGCGAACTTGATCGTCTTCCCGTTCTTGGCCCACTTGCTGCCGGACTTCGTGTAGCCGTCCGCCTTGAGGATCGAGGTGACCTTGGCCGGGTCACCGGTGGCCGGGAGGTTGTTGGCCAGCGAGGGGTCCAGGTACGCCTGGTGGTTGGGCAGCAGCAGCCCGCTGGTCGAATTGACCGGCGGCTCGTAGCCGGTTTCGCCCTGGACGTTGAGCTGCGACCGGTTGATCCCGTAGCTGATCGCCTGGCGCACGGCGGGGTCGCTCAGCGGGGCCTTCGTGGTGTTCAGGAACATGCTCACCACGTTGTTGGCGCTGAAGTACGGCTGGCTGTTCAGCCAGGTGTGGTTCTCCGGGCTCTTGGAAAGGAAGTTGCCCTTGATGTTGGCGATGTAGTTGCCCGCGAAGTCGATCTGGCCCTGGGACACCGGCGGGACCAGGTTGGCGTTGGTGTTGTACGCCGGGAAGTCGATCTCCGGCACGTGCACCTTGGCCTTGTTCCAGTAGAGCGGGTTCGCCTTCAGCGTGTAGCCCTGCGGCGAGAACTTGTCGAGCATGAACGGCCCGGTGCCGACCGGCTTGGCGTCCGCGAACGTGGCCGGGTCGCTGACCGACGACCAGATGTGCTGCGGGACGATGTAGACCTGCCCGATCAGGAACAGGTTGGCGTACTGCGGATTCTTGAAGTTGAGCACGGCCTGCGTCGCGCTGGGCGCGCTGGCGCTGGTCACCACGGGGGCGCCGTTGGTGTTCAGCTTCGGGTTGGCCTTGAGCATGTTGAAGGTGAACGCCACGTCCGCCGCGCTGAACGGCTTGCCGTCGTTCCACTTCACGCCCTTGCGGATGGTCAGCGTGAGCGTCTTGCCCGCGTTCGACCAGCTGTCCCCGGTGGCCAGCATGGGGATGGGCGCCTGGGCTGAATTGAGCGTGTTGAAGATGAACAGCGGCTCGTTGTAGAGCGCGACCGCGTTCGTGAGGTAGCCCGTCGCCGTGAGGGAGAACGGGTTGAAGGTGTCGGTCATCGGGGAGAGCGGCGTGCTCTCGACGACCAGGGTCTTGCCGGTGGCCGTGGTCTTGCTGCCGCCGCCAGAGGAACTGCTGTTGCCGCAGGCCGCGACGCCCATGCTCAGGGCGCTGGCTACGGCCAGGGTTGCTAGGACCTTGTGCCTCATTGCTTAAACTCCGTTGTGCCCGGCCGGCTCATCGCCGGCCTGTTGTGAGCGACCGTGTCGGGGTCTGTTATCGGTGGGGCGGGGGCGGGTCGGCCGGGTTGTGGT
This sequence comes from uncultured Actinomycetes bacterium, assembly GCA_963720645.1. Classification (GTDB taxonomy): domain Bacteria; phylum Actinomycetota; class Actinomycetes; order Streptosporangiales; family Streptosporangiaceae; genus RYN-230. The sequence goes on from CAVRFX010000015.1 coordinate 20,276, forward strand.
GTCCGCCTGCCCGTTCCGCCTGGTTACCGGTGGTGTGCACGGTGTGCCGTGCACGGTCTGGTGCGCGCCGGGTGATGCGCGCGCGGGTGCTGATTCGGGCTAGTCAGTGTCCCGGTTCATCACGACTCCTCCCCTCCGGTTGCGGGACTGGGTGGTGCGTCCGGCTCGTGGCCAGGCTGCGGCGGGTCAGAGCCGTCGGGCCCGGCAGTTCCGCGAGAGGTTTTCGTTGCGGAATGCAGTGAGCGTCGCTGCGCGGCGGTCAGACCGGAGACATGCAGCCAGCAGGCGCTGACGTGCCGGTCCGCGACCTGGGTGCCGGGCGGGGTGCCGTCCGCGCAGACCGCCATCGCGTGCGGGCAGCGGGGGTGGAACCGGCAGCCGGAGGGCGGGTCCACCAGGCTGGGCGGGGACCCGCGGCCCTGGAGCGAGAGCGGTTCGGGCCGGTCCGGGTCCGGGGCCGCACTGAGCAGCAGCTGGGTGTACGGGTGGGCCGGCTCGTCGGTGAGCATGGCGGCGGGGCCGGACTCGACGACCTGCCCCGCGTACATCACCATGATCACGTCGGCCAGGTACCGGGCCGAGGCGATGTCGTGGGTGATGTACAAGATCCCGAGCTTGTCGCGTTCGCGCAGGTCGCCGAGGAGGTTGAGGACGCCGAGGCGGATCGACACGTCCAGCATGGACACTGGCTCGTCGGCCAGCAGCACGCGGGGCTGGACGGCCAGCGCGCGGGCGATCGCCACCCGCTGCCGCTGCCCGCCGGACAGCTCGTGCGGGTACTTGCGCAGGAACTGCTCGGCCGGGGTCAGCGAGACCCGCTCCAGCAGCCCGGTCATCGCCGTCTCCAGGTCGGCGCCCTGGCGGCCGAGCCCGTGGATCAGCAAGGGACGGGCCAGGTGGTAGCGCACGTCGTGGACGGGGTTGAGGGACGAGAAGGGATCCTGCAGGACGAGCTGGACGTGGCGGGCGTACTCGCGGCGGCCCCGGCTCACCGCGGGCACCGGGGTCCCGTCGAGCAGCAGCGCGCCGGCCGTGGGCGTGATCAGCCGGGCGAGCAGCCGGGCCAGCGTGGACTTGCCGGACCCGCTCTCGCCCACCACCGCGGTGATCCCGGATTCCGGCAGGGACAGCGAGACGTCCTCGACCGCGTGCACCACCGGCGCCTCGCCACGGGTCCTGGCCAGCTTGGCCCGGCCGCGGCGCCGCGCGTGGTGCACGGCGAAGTGCTTGGTCAGGCCGCGCCCTTCGAGCAGCGGCACGCCGGTGCCCGGGGTGGCGGGAGGGGTGGCGGTCTCGGTCATGACTGGCTCCCCTGCTCCGGGGCGGCGATGCTGGACGCGAGCTGGCCGGGCCGGAGGGCGGTGCCCGGTTCGGGCTGGGCCAGTTCCGCGGGTACCGGCCGGGTGCCGTCCTGCAGCCAGCAGGAGGCCAGCCGCCCGGCCGCTGAGCTGGCGGGCTCTTCCAGCGGCGGGGACTGCTCGCGGCAGATGTCCATCGCGTAGGGGCAGCGCGGGTGGAACACGCAGCCGACCGGCAGCATCCGCAGGTCCGGGGGAGAGCCGGGGATACCGGTCATGTACCGGCGCGGGCCGTGCAGCGCCGGGAACGAGTTCAGCAGCCCCACCGTGTACGGATGCCGGGGAGCGCGGAAGAGTTCCTCCGCCGAGGCCCGCTCGAGCATCCGGCCCGCGTACATGACCGCGATCGAGTCCGCCGTCTCGACCAGCAGCGACAGATCATGGGTGATGAACAGGACCGCGAACCCCAGGCGCTCGCGCAGCGAGGTGAGCTCCTCGAGGATCTCGCGCTGGGTCACCACGTCCAGCGCGGTGGTCGGCTCGTCCAGGATCACCACCTGGGGCTCCAGCGCCAGGGCCATCGCGATCATGACGCGCTGCCGCATCCCGCCGGACAGTTCGTGCGGGTAGCTGCTCAGCCGGTCGGCGTTGATGCCGACCATGGCGAGCAGTTCGGCGGCGCGGGCGCGGCGGGCCGCGGCGTCCATGTCCAGCCACATGAGCCTGCAGGACGTCGGTGAGCTGGCTGCCGATGGACATCACCGGGTTCAGTGCGTTCATCGCGGACTGCAGCACGACGGCGATCTGGGACCAGCGCAGCTGGCGCAGTTCGGGCTCATCCAGGTTCAGCAGGTCCACGGCCCGGCCCGGCTCGGGGTAGTAGAGCACCTCACCGCCGGTGATCATCCCGGGTGCGCGGAGCAGCCGGATCGCCGCGTAGGCCAGCGTGGACTTGCCGCTGCCGCTCTCCCCGGCCAGCCCGAGCACCTCGCCGCGGCGCAGCACCAGGTCGGCGTCCACGACCGCATGCACGGCCCCGGGGCCGGCCCCGTAGTCCACCCGCAGGCCGCGGATCTCGAGCAGTGGCTGAGCGGTCATGACGTCTGCTCCTGACCCCGGGTGGGGGCACCTGGGCCCGCCTGGGCGGTGCTGGCGGCGGCGGTGCTGGCGGCGGTGCTGGCAGCGGCCGTGCTAGCGGCGGCCGCAGTGCGGACCACGGGGGTGACGCCCAGCACGAAGCGGCGGGGGAGCCCCTGCCCGCCCGACTTCTTGGCCTGGCGCCGGGCCACCCCGGCCGCGCGCAGCCGCGGGTTGATGAACTCGTCGATGCCGAAGTTGAGCAGCGCCAGCGACGTGCCGAGGAAGGCCACCGCCAGCCCCGGCGGGATGTACCACCACCAGTAGCCGCTGAGCTCGGCGTCGGCGTTCTGCGCCTCGAAGAGCATCGAGCCCCAGCTCCAGTGCTCCGGGTTGACCAGGCCGAGGAAGGCCAGCGCCGTGTAGGTGCCCACCCCGTACAGCACGGTGAACAGGAACGAGGAGGCCACGATCGGCAGCAGGTTGGGCAGGATCTCGTACGCGATCACCCGCCAGCCGCGCTCTCCGATGATGCGGGCCGACTCCACGTAGTCGCGGGCCCGCAGGGACAGCGTCTGGGCCCGCAGCACCCGGGCGCCCCACGCCCAGCCGGTGATCGCGATGATCAGGCCGATCAGCACGTCGTTGCTGGCCCCGGAGGGCGACAGGAAACCGAAGATCACGATGAGCAGCGGCAGCGCCGGCATGACCAGGAAGAAGTTGGCCAGCATGGACAGGAAGTCATCCGTCACCCGGCCGTGCATGTACCCGGCCCAGACCCCGATCACCACCGACAGGATGGTGGCCGCTATCCCGGCCAGGAGCGCGACCAGGATCGTGCTGCGGCCGCCCGCCAGCAGCTGGGAGAACACGTCCTGCTGGACCTGGGTGGTGCCGAGCCAGTGCGCGGAGGACGGCGGCTGCGGCACGCCGTTGGTGGTGGACAGGCTGGCCGACGGGCTGTACGGGGCCACCAGGGGGCCGATGATCGCCACGATCAGGAACACGGCCAGCATGGCCAGCCCGGCGATGATCTTGGGGGAGCGGGGCAGCTGGATCCGGCGGGCCCGGATCGGGGCGTTGACCGGGGGCGGCAGCGGCCCGGCGCCGGGCTGGTCACCCGGGCCGGATCCGCCCACGCCCACGCCGCCGAGGCCGGTTCCGCCCAGGTCCGTGCCAGTGCCGATAGACATCGCTCAGGCCTCCTGGCGGGTACGGGGGTCGAGGAACACGTACGCGGAGTCCGCGGCCAGGTTGGCGAGCAGCACGGCGAACGTGATGATCAGGAAGATGCCCTGGAGCAGCGGGTAGTCGCGGCCGGCCACCGCCTGGAGCATGATCCAGCCCAGGCCGGGATAGCTGAACACGATCTCGGTGAGCAGGGCCCCGGAGACCACGAACCCGATCGCCAGCGAGAACCCGGACACGCTGGGCAGGATCGCGTTGCGGGCCGCGTACCAGATGACCCGGCGTTTGGGCAGCCCCTTGGCCTGCGCCACCAGGACGTAGTCCTCGTCCATCGTGGTCACCATCACGTTCCGCATGCCGACGATCCAGCCGGCCGCCGAGCAGAGCACGATCGTGGCCGCGGGCAGGATCGCATGCTCGAGCACGTCACCGATGTAGGCCGCGTTCCACCCGGGGAAGTCCAGCTGGCCATAGGCCCGGCCGGTGGGGAACCAGCCCAGCCGGGTGGCGAAGATGTCCAGGGCGATGAAGGCCACGAAGAAGTACGGTGCGGCCTGGAAGAACGTGGTGGCCGGCAGCAGGTTGTCCAGCCAGGTGCCGCGCCGCCAGGCGACCAGGATGCCGAGCAGCGTGCCCAGCACGAAGCTGATCACCGTGGCCACGCCGACCAGGCCGAGGGTCCACGGGATCGCGCTGCGGATCACGCTGGTCACCGTGGACGGGTAGTAGCTGGTGGACACGCCCAGGTTGCCGTGCACCAGGTGCTCCCAGAACGTCATGTACTGCCCCCACAGGCCCTGCGGGCTGTTCAGGCCGTACTGCAGCTCGAGGGAGTGAATGGTGGCCGGGGTGACGTTGCCCTGGAGGTGGGCCAGCACGGCCTCGACCGGGTTCCCCGGCATCAGCCGCGGGATGAAGAAGGTCACGGTGACCGCGAGGATCGCGGTGACGATGTAGAACAGCAGCCTGCGGGCGATGACGCGCACGCCGCCTCCTCTCAGCCCACCAGCCAGGGGGGCATGGCCGGGTCAGGGCGGCATCCGCAGCTTTCACGGGGGACCAGCCGGGTGGGCAGGATGATGTTGCGCGGGGGGTGCCCGGCGTCGTTGATCATGGAATAGAGCACCTCGAAGGCGGTCGCGCCGAGTTCCTGGATGGGCTGGCGCACGGTGGTCAGCTGGGGGCGCAGGTGGCGGGCGACCGGGATGTCGTCGAAGCCCGTCACCGCGACGTCCCCGGGCACGTCCAGCCCGTGCTGCATGAGCGCGTACACGACCCCGAGCGCCGTCTGGTCGTTGGCGCAGGCGATCGCGCGCGGGAGCGTGCCCGCGCCGTTGGCCAGCATGCGGTCGATGACCCGGGCGCCGCCGGCCGCGCAGTAGTTGCCCTGCCAGAGCGGCCCGTCGAGGAACGTGCCGCCGGCCGCCGCGACCTCGGCGCTGAACGCGGCCTGCCGGGCCAGGTTGTCCGGGCTGTCCGGGTGGCCGCCGAGGTAGGCCAGCGTGCGGTAGCCGTGCTCGCGGACCAGGTGCCGGGCCAGCTGCCGCATGCTGCCCTGGTTGTCGCCGCCCACGTTCGCGGTGGTGGCCGTGGCCACGCCCGCCAGGGTTACCACCGGGACCTGCCGGGACAGCCGTTCCAGCTGCTCAGGGTCGAGCACCTGGTCGTGCAGGATCAGCCCGTCACTCTTGCGGGCCAGGGCGAAGACCCGGCGGGTGTGGTCATGGTCGTCCACGTCAACCGAGCTGACCAGCAGGTTGTAGTCCCGGTTCTGGGCCGCCAGCTCGATACCCCGGTTGATCAGGTCCGGGAACTGCAGGCTCTCTTCCTCGTCCTGGAAGATGTCGTCGCCGAGCGGCTCGGTCGGCGGCGGCCGCCGGATGACCACCCCGATGATCTCCTTCAGCCGGGCGCTGAGCGCGCGGGCCGCGCCGTCCGGGATGAAGCCGAGCTCGGCGACGGCCTGGAGGACCCGCTCCCGCGTCTCGGGCAGGGGATTGCCCCGGCCGTTCAGCACCCGGGAAACCGACGCGATCGACACCCCGGCCGCGCTGGCCACGTCATAGATCGTGGGCGGGGGAACCGGGGCGCCGCGCCGCTCGGCCGGCCGCACGGCGGGGGAGATGGCCGCCTGCTCCTGGAGGGCGGCGACGTCGAGGGGGACGCCGCCGGCTTGGGGGGTACTGCTGTGCTGGGGGGTGCTGCTGTCTTGGGGGGTGCTGCTGTCCTGGGGGGTGCGGCCGTCCCGGATGGCCCCGGTGCGGCTGGCGGCCGCCTCGCCGTCGCGCGCGGCGGCATCACCCGCCGGGCCGGCCGCGCCGAACGCGGCGCTGGCCGTATCGCGACTGTTCACCGGAGCGCTCCCTTGCGGCCTGGGTCTCCGCCAGGGCCCGTTGGCCGGCCCCTGGACAGGGGGAACAACCCACCTCTTGGTAAGCGCTTACCCGTAGCGCCTTAAGAAAGCGGCTGAGTCAAGAGCCGCTGACTTGGCCCGGCAGGGTAAGCGCTTACCAAGCGAGACAACCTGAGAGTAATTCGCCCCGGTATCCGACTCAACCCCCCTGCCCCACTGTTACGGGAACGTGACGGAACAGACAACCCGCGGTCCCGGCTGGCCGCCGCCGTCCAGGCCCCCGGGGCCCGTGAACCCGGGCGGCGCAAGCAGCAGATCATCCGGCTAGCGTTCCCAGGGCCGGTGATCAGCGGTGGTGGTGCCCGCCGGGGCGATGTGACTGATGAGGCCGGGTAGCGCCCCGGTGGCGCACGGGCGGCGCAGGGGTGGCGCTCCGGGGGGCTGCCGCCCGGCCGGCCCGGGCGGCGGGCCCGGCGGGCGGCCTGGATGCGGCGGCACCAGCCGCCGGGCCGCGCCTGTCCGGGGCGGCCTGGGCCGCCCCGAAGCCCGGCCGTTACTGGTCCCCCGAGGGCCCAGACGGCCGCGGGGCCATGGCCGTGACCTGCACCGACACGATGGGCGCTCGCCGCGCCGCCGGGCGGGTCCCGCGCCGCCCGGGAGGCCGGCTGCCGCATGCCGGCTGGCCAGCCCGCCCGGCGCAGGACGGTGCCGCCCGGCCGGAGCCGTGGGGCTCACCTTTGGCCAATGGACGGCTCCGAAACAGGCGTGAAACACGATGTCCGGGAGATGCAGGTCCGTTGTCCACGGCGTAACAGTTGGGAAACGTGAACGAAACCCGCTCATGGGAAACATGAAGCGTTCTAGACGGACACCGAAGTGGCCGGCCGGATTTAGCTAGCCCGGGGGATGACCCCCGGATCACGCTGCGGTGATAGCGCGGGAGGGGTTCCAGCAGTCCGCTAGGGCCTGACTGGGACCGCAACCGGAACCCCCCGGCAAGCACTTCCAGGGTAGCCCGATGGAGGCGGAGAGTAGTGGTTCCCTACGCAAGCTGGCTGTCATCTGGAGATAACGCGTGGCAGATGACAGCCGCAACACTGGTCGGCCTCATGAGCATCCCTGCACTGGCCGTCTTGTACGGCGGTTTGGTGCAGAAAAAGTGGGCCGTGAACACCATGATGATGGTGTTCTGCACGTTCTGCCTGGTGCTGATCACCTGGGCCCTGTGGGCGTACAAGATGGGTTTCGGTTCGCCCTGGATCGGCGGCAGCCTCCACTTGCTCGGCAAGCCGGGAGCGTCGCTGGGCACGGGCGCGCTGGAAGGCCAGGGCAGTATCCCCTTGCTGAGTGCGGGCATGCCGCACTTCCGGATCCCGCAGTCGTCGGTGTTCTACTTCCAGTTCGTGTTCGCCGCGATCACCCCGATCCTGTTCATCGGCAGCGTGCTCGGCCGGATCAAGTTCAAGGTCTGGCTGGTCTTCGTGCCGCTGTGGATCACGTTCGCTTACGCCGTCAACGCGTTCCTCCTCTGGGGCGGCGGCTTCTGGGCCGGCAAGGGCGCCCTGGACTTCTCCGGTGGTTACGTCATCCACCTCGCCGCGGGCGTGTCCGGGTTCGTGGCGGCCGCCGTCATCGGGCCGCGGCTGAAGCGTGACCGCGAGCACGCGGTGCCGAACAACCTGATGTTCGTCGCGGTCAGCGCCGGCATCCTGTGGCTCGGCTGGAACGGCTTCAACGGCGGTGACCCGTACTTCGCGGGCTCCGACGCCGCTGCGGCCATCGTCAACACCAACCTGGCGACCGCGGTGGCCATGATGACCTGGATCATCATGGACATGATCGGCGGCCCGGAGAAGAAGCCGACGTTCCTCGGTGGCCTCAACGGCATGATCTGCGGCCTGGTCGGCATCACGCCGGCCGCCGGTTACGTGAACGGCCTCGGCGCGATCATCATCGGCCTGGTCTGCTCGGCCATCGTCTGGTTCGCCTGGAACTTCCTCAGCAAGGTCCCGCCGTTCAGCAAGGTCGATGACGCCCTGGGCGTCGTCTACACGCACGGCATCGCCGGGCTTTTCGGCGGGCTCCTGGTCGGCTTGCTGGCTGACCCGAAGATGATCGTGTACCTCGGCATCGGCAAGAACCCGGTCAGCATCTCGGGCAGCGGCCTGTTCTACGGGCACGCACACCAGCTGCTGGTCCAGCTGGGCGCCGCAGCCACGATCATCGTCTGGGACGCGCTGGTCACGTTCCTCATCCTCAAGGGCATCGGCCTGTTCACGAAGCTGCGGATGTCCGACGAGGAGCTGGAGATCGGCGACGTCGCGATCCACGGCGAGGAGGCGTACCCGTCAGAAGGGCTCGCCCTCTCCGGGGTGGGTGCCGCCCGGGCCGCCGAGCTGTCCGCGGGGAACAAGATGCCCGTCAAGGAGGATGCGTCACCGCCTTCCGCGACCTGACCCCGCACGTCGCGCACGTTCCACCCGGCGGCCCTCCCGCGAGCCCAGCGCCCGCGGGAGGGCCGCCGGCCTTCAGGAACCAGCAAACGAAATTCGCTTTCCCGCCGGTCCCGGAGGGGTAGCGCGGCCGCCCGGCTCACCCACCGGCGGCGTTCTTACCCGTGGCCGGCCGACGGGCCGATCCGCGCGGCGATGCCGTCGAGCAGGCAGTCCAGCCCGAACTCACCCCGCACCTCCCGCACCCGGCAGGCTTACCAGAGCGGGCCGGAGGGGTCCGGGGTGTCGCCCCCCGGGCTAGCAGAGCCCCGGCAATTCAGCGGAAGGCTTCCTCCAGCCACCAGGCACCCTGGCCCGAGGTGACCTTGGCGTCGATCAGCATGGGGCGTTCCCGGGGGCCGCCGAGCCAGTCCCGTACCGGGCCCAGGTCGGCCAGGCTGCGCACGGTCACCGCGTCGCAGCCGAATCCGCGGCCGATCCCGGCCAGGTCGGCCGGGGGGAACCGGACCGTGTCCAGCGGGTGCCCATCCGGCCCGAAGTGGTGCACCTCGGCGCCGTACGCCTCGTCGTCGTAGACCACGATCAGCATGGGCAGCCCCAGCCGGACCACGGTTTCAAGCTCGCTCACCGCCATCAGCGCCCCGCCGTCGCCCAGCGCGGCCACGGCCAGCCGGTCCGGGCGGGCGATCGCCGCCCCGATGGCTGACGGCAGGCCGAGCCCGATGGACTGGTAGGCCTGGGTGAAGCAGAAGGCGTCCGCGTCTGGCACGGCGAGGTACATGCTCGGGTAGCCCATGAAGTTCCCCGAGTCCACGCTGACCGTTCGCTGGACCGGGAGCATGTCGTCCAGCGCGATGCTCAGCGTGCGCGGGTCGATCCGGCCGTCCCCGGTCTCGTCGGAGTACGGTACCGAGCGCCACCGGACCTCACGGGCGATCCGCTCGCGAACCTCACCGGCGCGGTAGCCCAGCCCGCTGCCGAAGCGGTCACCCAGGGCGGCCAGCGCGGCGCGGGCCGTCTCCGCCGCATCGCCGAGCACGCCCAGCTGCACCGGCCGGTGCGCGCCGATCGCCGCCGCGTCGTCGTCCACCTGGATCACGGTGGTCTCCGGGCCGATCAGCGTGCCGTGCCGCATGGTCCACATGTTGAGCGAGCAGCCCCAGCCCACGATCAGGTCGGCCCCGCTGATCAGCTCCGCGGCCAGCGGTGAGGCAAAGCCGCCGCTCACGTCCAGGTCCCACGGGCTGCCGCGGAACAGGCCCCGGGCCGCGGCCGAGGTGGCCAGCAGCGCGCCGCAGGCGTCGGCCAGCCGCTCCAGGTCCGGGCCGGCCCGCGCGACCCGGGCTCCGCGGCCGGCCACGAACACGGGGCGCTTGGCCAGGGCCAGCTGCCCGGCCAGGGCGTCCGCCGCGCCGGCGGCGGGAGCGACCGGCCCGAGCACCGGCCCGGCGGGCGGCGGCTGCTTGTCGCAGTCCCCGGCCTGCACGTCGAGGGGCAGGGCCAGGATCACGGTCCGGCGCTGGGCGGCCGCCGTGTGATAGGCCCGCGCGGTGTCGGCGGCGGCCGTCGCGGGGGAGTGCAGCCGCTCCGCGACGGCGCCCACCGCGGAGGCCAGGGCGGCCACGTCGATGCGGAAGTTGGACCGCACCGAGGCGGCCGCCACATCCGCCGCGAGCACCAGCATCGGGGTGCGGCTCTTGGCCGCCTCGGTGATGCCGGTGACCGCGTTGGTCAGCCCCGGGCCCTGGTGGACGCTGAGCAGCCCCGTCCGGCTCGCGGTGCGGGCCCAGCCGTCGGCCATGCACGCCGCGCCGCCCTCGTGCCGGGCCGCGACGTACCGTGCGCCCTGGCGGATCAGGGCGTTGGTGACGTGGAAGTTGCCGCTGCCGACCACGCCGAACACGGTGTCCGCGCCCAGCCCGGCCAGGGTCGCCGCGACGGCCTCGGTGACCCGCATCAGGTCAGGCACGCTCGGTCAGCGCGATGGCCCGGCACGGGCTGCCCGATCCGCCCGTGATCGGCAGCGGCCCAGCGATCACCACCGCGCCGCGGGGCGGCAGCAGGGCCAGGTTCTGCAGCTGGGTCAGCCCGTACTTGCCCGCTCCCAGCAAGGATGCGTGGCACGGGAACGGCGGGTCGAACGAGTGTGCCGCGCCGGCGTCGGTGCCGACCGTCTCCACCCCCAGCCCGATGATCGATTCGCTGGCGGCCAGCCATTGCGCGCAGGCCACCGAGATCCCGGGCGTGTGCGGCCCGGTCTCGTTGGCGTTCAGGAACTCCCGCTGGCTGGCCGAGCGGGCGTCCCAGCCGGTCCGGTAGAGCAGCCAGCCACCCTGGGGCAGCGGGCCGTGCTCCGCCTCCCAGTGCTGGACGTGCTCGATCTCGAGCAGGAAGTCGGGATCGGCGGCGGCCTCGGCGGTAAAGTCCAGGACGGCTGCCGGGGCGATCAGGCGGGTCACCGGGATCTGGGCGACGTCCGCCCCGTCCTGGCCGGTCACCCAGTGCACCGGCGCGTCGAAGTGGGTGCCGGTGTGCTCGCCGGTGCTGATGTCGTTCCAGTACCAGGCGGGGCCGCGGTCGTCGTAGCGGCTGATCTCGTGCAGCGCGAACGTGGCGGTGTTGCCGAACGGCTCGGGCAGGCGGATGACGGGCGTGGTGGCGTTGAGCGGCGCGGTCAGGTCGATGACCCGGATGCCGCCGTCCCTGATCGCGGTGGTCAGGTCGGTGAGCAGGGACATGGCGGGGCTCCTGTCTTCGGGGCTGGCCGGGCGGGGACAGCGGGCCTGCCGCCGCGGCACAATAAGCGCCGCGGCCGGATGGCGGCCGCCACCGCCTGAATGATCGCTTCCGGGGACCCGTTGCCGTTCTACACCAGTCGCGCCGGGACCGGAGCTGAAGCCCTGAGGGTCAGAGGGTGGCGACGGCGGGGATGACCTCGCTGCCGATGACCTCGAGCGGGGTGACGTCCCAGACGTTGCGCACCTGGCCGATCGCGGCGCCGAAGCCCAGCTCGGCCAGCCCGCCGAGCTGGTCCACTACCTGGGCCGCCTTCTCGCCCTTCTCGCCGACGTCGAAGATGAAGTAGACCGTCTTCTCGATCTCGTCGTAGTCCCGGCCCACGGCCTCGCAGTGGCCCTTCAGCACGTCCAGCTTGCGCGCCAGCTCCGGTCCCGGGAACAGGTTGCAGGCCTGGGCGTACTGGGCCACCAGGCGGAGGGTCTTCTTCTCACCCGAGCCGCCGATGAGGATCGGCGGGTGCGGCCTGGCCAGCGGCGGCGGCGAGTTCAGCGGCCGCTCCAGCTGGTAGTGCCGGCCGTGGAAGGGGCTGTCGTCGCCGCGGAACATCTGCAGGCAGATCTGCAGCGTCTCCTCCAGCCGCTCGAACCGCTCGGCCAGCGGCGGGAACGGGATGCCGAGCCCGCGGGATTCCTCCTCGTTCCACGCGGCACCGATGCCGAGCCAGGCCCGGCCGCCGGACAGCACGTCCAGCGTGGTGATGATCTTGGCCAGGATCCCGGGGTTGCGGTATGTCACCCCGGTGACCAGGGTCAGCAGCTTGGCCCGCGACGTGCTCGCGGCCAGGTAGCCGAGCGTCGTGTACGCCTCGAGCATCTCGTGATCGGCCGGGCCGACTGCCTGGATCTGGAAGAAGTGATCCATCACGGCCAGGAAATCGAAGCCGGCGTCGTCCGCGGTCCGGGCGACCGTGGCGAGGTTCGCCCCCAGGCGGGCCGGGCCGTCCGGGGTGGTGAAGTCTGGGATCTGCAGGCCGATCTTCACGCGGGGCGCCTTTCTTCGCGCGTCTGCTTCCAGAACGCGACTCTTTCACACCCGTGGCCCCGCCTCCGGCCGGCCCGCCCCGCTCCGGCCACGCTCCGGCCGCCACGCTCCGCCGGCCCGCCACGCTCCGCCCGGCCCGCCCCGCTCCGGCCCGCCACGCACCGCGCTGCCGGAACAGGCGGCCGCCGGTGACGGTGAGTGCGGGCCTGACAAGAATCCGTCACCAGTCCGGTCACGCGGCTGGCCTGGCGTGCGGCAGCCCGCCGGTCATCGCGCAGAATAGGGGCATGACTGCACCCGTTGTGAAGGCGCTGACCCTGGTGACCGACGACGGGGTCCCCATCGACGCGGTGCACCTCCCCGGCCCGAGCGACATGGGGTTCGTTATTGCCCATGGTTTTACCCTGTCCTGGCAGCACGGCGCGGTGTGGAAGGTGACCAGCAGGCTGCGCCAGGCAGGCGGGGTGGTGTCGTTCGACTTCCGCGGCCACGGGCGGTCCGGCGGGCTGTCCACGATGGGGGACCGGGAGATCAAGGACCTCGACGTGGCGGTGCGCTACGCACGGGAACTGGGCTACCGCCGGATCGCGGCGGTCGGGTTCTCCATGGGGGCATCGGTCGTGATGCGGTACGCGGGGCTGGTCGGCGGGCTGGACGCGGCGGTGTCGGTCAGCGGGCCCGGTCACTGGTACTACCGGGGCACCAAGCCGATGCGCCGGGTCCACTTCGCGGTCGAGCGCCGGGTGGGCCGGGCCGTCACCCGGGCCTGGCTGAAGACCCGGGTCAGCCCGGGCGGGTGGAACCCGGTGCCGGTCCCGCCGGACGAGGCCGCCGCGATGATCTCGCCGACGCCGCTGCTCGTCGTGCACGGCGATCAGGACCCGTACTTCCCGGCCTATCACGGCCAGCGGCTGTACGACGCGGCGCGCGAGCCGAAGGAGCTGTGGATCGAGCCCGGGTTCGGGCACGCGGAGTCGGGCGCCGACGGGCCGCTGCTGGACCGGATCGCCGCGTGGGTGCGGGGGCACGCCCTACTCCCGGAGGCTGTCTCCGGTGTCGGGGTCGAAGAAATGCAGTGAGTCCAGGTCCACGTGGATCCGGGCCCGCTCGCCCTCGTGGATCGCGGTCCTCGGGTCCAGCCGGGCGATGATCGCCGGGATCTGCGGGACCTCCTCGATCTCGGCCGCGTCCGGCTCGCTGTCCCCGATGGCCACCGCGGCCACCTGCAGCGGCGGCACCCCGACCGTGCAGTGCGCGTTGACCTCCGCGCCGAGTTCCTCGCGCAGTTCGACCGACACCTCGAGGACGGACTCGGGCCCGGAGTCCGGCACCAGGGCCGCGTCCTCCAGGTGTTCCGGGCGGATCCCGACCACCACCGTGCGGCCCAGGTACTTCTCCAGCGCCGGATGCTGGCGGACCACCCCGGCGGGCACCCGCAGGCGGTGCGAGCCGAAGATCACCTCCGGACCGCCCGGGCCCGGATCGCCCGGGCCTGAATCGTCCGCGCCGCGTTCCAGCGTGGCCTCGATCAGGTTCATCGCGGGCGAGCCGATGAACCCGGCCACGAACAGGTTCGCGGGCCGCTGGTAGAGCTCCTGCGGCGCGGCGACCTGCTGCAGCACGCCGTGCCGCAGCACGGCCACCCGGCTGCCCAGCGTCATCGCCTCGGTCTGGTCGTGGGTCACGTAGATCGTGGTCACCCCGAGTGAGCGCTGCAGCTTGGCGATCTCGGCCCGCATCTGCACCCGGAGCTTGGCGTCCAGGTTGGACAGCGGCTCGTCCATCAGGAAGGCGCGCGGCTGGCGGACGATGGCCCGGCCCATCGCGACCCGCTGCCGCTGCCCGCCGGACAGCTGCCGGGGCTTGCGGCCCAGCAGTTCCTCCAGTTCCAGGATGCGCGCGGCCTCGTCGACCCGGCGGCGGATCTCCTGCTTCGGGGTCTTGCGGTACTTCAGGCTGAACGCCATGTTGTCCCGGACGGTCAGGTGCGGGTACAGCGCGTAGCTCTGGAACACCATCGCGATGTCCCGGTCCCGGGGTTCCATGTCGTTGACCGGCTGGCCGTCGATGAGGATGGTGCCCTCGGTGATCTCCTCCAGGCCCGCCACCATGCGCAGCGCCGTGGTCTTGCCGCAGCCGGACGGGCCCACCAGCACCATCAGCTCGCCGTCGGCGATCGACAGGTCCAGCGACCGGACCGCGGTGGTCCCGTCCTGGTACCGCTTGGTGATGCTCTCGAGCGCGATCCTCGACACTGGTGTCTCTCCCTATCCGCCGGACTGCTACCCGCCGAATTGGCCCGCGGGCTGGCCCCGGACGCCCTCGACCCGGGTGTGCAGCACGTGCCCGGCCAGTGGTTCCGCGGCCCGTTGCGCCTCGGTCATGTCCTCCCAGGCCGTGGTGACGAACAGCTCGCCGAGATCCGGGCCGCCGAACGCCGGGCAGGACGGCTGGGACACCGGCACCCCCAGCTCAGCCAGCACCGAACCGTCCGGCGCGTACCGGCGCACCGCGCCGCCACCCCAGAACGCCACCCACAGGCAGCCGTCCGCGTCCACCACCAGGCCGTCCGGGATGCCCTGCGCTGGCGGCGGCTGGACCAGATCCCGTGGCGCGCCCAGCGTGCCGGCCGCCAGATCGCACGGGAAGGACCGGATCCGCGGCCGCGGCTCAGCGGAGTCGATGTAGTAGAACGTGCCGCCGTCAGGGCTCCAGCCCAGCCCGTTGGACTCGGTCACCCCGTCCAGCACCACGGCGATCTCACCGGACGGGTCGAGCCGGTACAGCGCGCCCGCCCCGGCCCGCCGGTCCGCGGCCACCGTGCCTGCCCAGAACCGGCCTGCCGGGTCGCACACCCCGTCGTTGAACCGGACGTCGGCCAGCATGCCGGGCGGCCGCCACGGCCCGCCGTCCGGCTGCCCGTCCGCGCCGACCAGCCGGAACCCGTCCGCCGCGGCCAGCACGTACCCCCCGCCGGCCCGCGGCGCGGCCGCGCCGACCGCCACCCCGGCGGTGTGGAACACCGAGTCACCTACGCCCGGCCGGTACCGGTGCAGGTGCCCGGCCAGGATGTCCACCCACATCAGGCTGGCGGTGGCGGCGTCCCAGAACGGCCGCTCACCCAGCTCCGCCCGCGCCGAGACGGCCACGTCCCACGACACGTTCATTTGCCCATCCCCAGGGTCAGCCCGCGCACCAGGTAGCGCTGGAAGATCAGGTACACCACGATCGCGGGCACCGCGCTGATAAACGACCCCGCCATCAGCACCGGGATGCTAGTCGTCCGCCCGGCCGACAGGGCGGCCAGCCCCACGGTGATCGTCCGCTGCTGCGGATTCTGCAGGAACAGCAGGCCGACCAGCAGGTCGTCCCAGATCTGGATGAACTGCAGCACGGTCACGGTGGCGATGGCCGGCCAGGACAGCGGCAGCGCGATGCGCAGGAACGTCCGCTCGTAGCCGAGCCCGTCCATCACCGCGGCCTCGATCAGGTCGTCGGAGATGCCCCGGTAGTAGGTGGCCATCAGGAACGTGGCGAACGGCGTGCCCAGCGCGACGTAGACCAGGATCGCGCCGAGGTAGGTGTTGATCAGCCCGAGCTTCCCGAGGTTCACGTACTCCGGGATGATGATCGACTGCAGCGGCACCATCAGCGCGGCCACCACGCCCAGGAACAGCAGGCCGCTGCCCCGGTAGCGCAGCTTGGCGAACGCGAACCCGGCCGTGGTGGAGACGGCCAGGATGAGCAGGATCGACAGCAGGCAGATCAGGGTGGAGTTGAGCAGTTCCCGGCCGACCGGCAGCTCGCTGAACAGCTGGCCCCAGCTCACTCCCGAATGGCCGCTCTGCCGCGCGAACTGCGACTGGTTCCGGAACGCGTTGTTGAGGATGTACCAGAACGGGTAGAGCATGACGACCGCGATGACCGACATGATCGCGAAGATCAGGCCGATCCGGCCGCGCCGCCGGGCCCGCAGCGCCCGCTTGGCTGGCGCGCCGCCGGAGCCCGCGGCGCCGGGCCCTGGCGCCGGGCCGGCCGTGGTCAGCGAATCCGCCGCCATCTACCAGCCCTCCCCGTCCTCGGAGCGGATCAGCCGGAGCTGCACCAGCCCGACCACGATCATGATCACGAACAGGATGATCCCGTACAGCGCCGCCGGTGCCGAACTGGCCCAGCGAGAAGGCCGACTGGTAGACGAAGAACTCCAGCGTGGTGGTGCCGAACCCGGGACCGCCGTTCGTCATCACGAAGATCAGGCTGAACAGCGCGGAGAACGCGCTGATCACCGTGATCACGAACGAGAATTGCACGAACCGCTTGAGCAGCGGCAGCGTGACCCGGAAGAAGATCTGCCGCCGGGTCAGCCCGTCCACCCGGGCGGCCTCCAGCAGCGTCGGGTCCAGGGTGGCCATCCCGGTCAGGAAGATGATCGTGTTCGTGCCCAGCATGGACCAGATGAACGTGATGGCCAGCGCGAGCAGCGCGGTGCGCTGGCCGGCCAGCAGGTTGGTCTGCCGCGTGCCCAGGCCGACCGCGGCGAGCAGCTTGTTCAGCAGCCCGTTCAGCGCGAAGAACTGCACCGCGACCATGCCGATGACCACCCAGGACACGGCGGTGGGCAGGAAGTACACCGACCGGAAGAACCGCCAGCCGCGGACGTGCTCGTTCAGCAGCGCGGCGATGGCCAGCGGGATGCCGATCGCGAACGGGATGGACAGCAGCAGCAGCGCGTTGTTCTCGATCACCCGCCAGAAGAACGGGTCGCTGAGCGCGGTCGAGTAGGTGCTCGGCCCGATCCACTGGGCGGTCAGGCCGTTCCAGTTCGTCATCGAGTAGTAGACGGCCTGCCCGATCGGGATGCCGAGCAGGGCTACCACCACGATCACCGCGGGCAGCGACAGCAGGATGCCCGCCCGCCGCCGGCGCCGCGCCAGCCGGCTCGCGGCGCGGCCGGGCGGGCTGGCCCGGGGCGCTGCCCCGGGCCAGCCCTGGCGTCGCTTCCGAGACGCTCACCAGCGCATCACGGGTAGCTGCTCCCCCTCTGGTCGCTGGGCAGCTGGCCCAGCGTGGTCTGCATGCTGGACAGCGCCGACTTCGGCGAGATGCTGCCGTTCAGCACCGAGGGGAGTTCCTTGCTGCCGGTGTTCACCACGTTGCCCTGCACCACGTTGTCCAGCATCGGGTAGGCGGTCATGTGGTCCTGGCTGACGAAGTTCAGCATCTGCTGGTTCACCGGGTTGGACGTGGACGTGCCGTTGATGGCGGGGATCAGCCCGGCGGCGTTGATGATCTTCGCGGCCTGGCTGGTCGTCATGAACTCCAGGAACTGCAGGGCCTGGGCGGAGTGCTGGGTGTAGTTCGTCATGGACAGGCCATCACCGGCGAAGTCCACCACGCCCTTGATCGGGCTGTCGGAGAACGGCGGCACGAACGCGGCCACCTTCGAGCCCAGCGCGCTGGTGAACTTCTGGGTGTCCCAGGTGCCGTCCACCATCATGGCGGCCTTCCCGGACTCGAAGTCCCCTAGGTTGTCCGTCTTGGTCAGCACGTCGCTGTTGGTGCAGCCGTCGCTCTTCAGCTTGGCCCACTGCGCCAGCTGGGCCTCGTTGGCCGCCGAGGTCCACGGGATCTGGCCGCTGTACAGCTGCTGCCAGTTCGTGACCGGGTGCGCGCCGATCATCATGTAGCTCATGTCGTACCAGGGGTAGAACTCGGCGCCCAGCGGCTGGCCGCCGTTGCCGTAGGTCAGCGGCATGTAGCCGGCCGCCTTGAGCTTCTTGCACGCCGCGAACAGCGAGGTCCAGTCGGTCGGCACGGAGGTCACCCCGGCCTTGGCGAACGCGGCCTTGTTGTAGAAGCCGATGTAGAACTGGTTCTCCAGCGGGATCACGTACGGGCCGTTGGCCGGCGTTGAACTGGTCGGAGGTCCACTTGAGCGCGTTCGGGTTGATCCGGGCCAGGTCAGCGGCCGGGATCTTGCCCTTCAGGTTGGTCAGGAACTCCTTGTACTGCAGCGTGAACAGGCCGGTCCACATGACCGCCAGGTCCGGGCCGGTCTTGGACACCGCGGCCGCCTGGAGCAGCGCGAAGTAGTTGTCCGCGGGCTGGCTCACCACGTTGATGGTGATGTTCTTGTGCTGGGCTCTCGAACGCCTTGGCCAGGTTCTTCAGCGCGGTCGCGTTCTGCTCGGTGCCGTAGTTCTCCCAGATGGTGAGGGTGACCGGGGCCGACGTCGAGCCGCTGCTCCCCCCGCCGCTCCCGCACGCGGTGGCCAGCAGGGCCGCCGCCGCCGTGGCGGCCAACACTTTCCAGCGCCTCACGGCTGTCTCCTTTCCGTGCTGTTTGAATTCCGTCTGCCTCGATATCTCGGTGTCACCGCATGGCCCGCGGCCGGACGGCCTGTTCGTTCAGGACCGCCCGACGACGGGTTCCACGAACCGGCGGTGCTCCTCCGTCGGGGCCCGCAGGAAGTCCAGGTCGCAACCCTCGGGTGCCTGCAGCACGTGGTCGCGGTAGAGCGCGGGCCAGCCGCGCAGGTGCGGGGAGGGCGGCGGGGACCAGGCGGCCCGGCGCCGGGCCAGCTCGGCCTCGGGCACGTCCAGGTCGAGCGACCCGGCCGCGACGTCCACCGCGATCGGGTCGCCGTCGCGCGACCAGCGCCAGCGGGCCGCCGACCGCGGCCTCCGGCGCGGCGTGCAGGAACACGGTGCCGAAGCTGGTGCCGCTCATCCGGGCGTCGGTGACCCGCACCATGTCGGTGACCCCGCCGGCGACCAGCTTGGCCGGGATCGGGATCATGCCCCACTCCGGCATCCCCGGCACGCCGGCCGGGCCGCAGCCGGCCAGCACCAGCACGCTGTCCGGGGTCACGTCGAGCGCCGGGTCCTCGACCCGGCGGCGCATCTCCTCGTAGCCGCGGAAGACCAGGGCCGGCCCGCGGTGACGCAGCAGCGCCGGGCGTGGCCGCGGAGGTCTTGATCACCGCACCGTCGGGCGCCAGCGATGCCGCGGACCACGGCAAAAGCGCCTTCCTTCCCCAACGAAACCCCGGCCGGGCGGATCGCGCCGGACGGCCGGGGGAGCGGCGCTGGCGATCTCGCCGATCGTGGCGCCGGTGACGGTGACCGCGCCGGGTCCAGCCGCCCGCCCAGTTCCCGCAGCAGCGCCGGGACCCCGCCGGCCGCGTCCAGGTCCGGCATGAGGCCGGTGCCGGACGGCTCCACGTCGGCCAGCACCGGGATGCCCTGGCCGAGCCGGCCGAGGTCGTCGAGGGGGAGCGGGACGCCCGCCCGCCCGGCGATGGCGGCCAGGTGGATGATCGCGTTGGTGGAGCCGCCGACCGCGTGCAGCATCCGGATCGCGTTGGCGAAGGCGGCCGGGGTCAGGATGGTGGACGGCCGCCGGCCCGTCGCCGGACGGCCTCGACTGCGCAGCGGCCGGCGGCCGCGGCCGCGGCGCGCGGCCCGCGGGTCCCCGGCCGGGATGGTGCCCGAGCCGGGGATCATCAGGCCGAGCGTCTCGGCCAGGATGGCCATGGTCGAGGCGGTGCCCATCGTGTTGCAGGTCCCGGTGCCGCAGGCCAGGCAGCGTTCCAGCTCCCGCCAGCCCGCGTCGTCGAGCCGGCCGGCCCGGCGCTCGTCCCAGAGCCGCCACAGGTCGCTGCCGGTGCCGATGCGCCGGCCGCGGAACGTGGCGGGCTCGCGCGAGCCGCTGGTGACCAGGACCATGGGCAGGTCGGCGCTGACCGCGCCCATGATCGCGCCGGGCACGCGTCTTGTCGCAGCCGGCCAGCAGCACGATCCCGTCCAGCGGGTAGCTCCGGATCGATCTCCTCGATCTCGATGGCGAGCAGGTTGCGGTAGAGCATCGCGCTCGGCTTCATCAGGTCCTCGCCGAGCGGGATCGAGCCGGGAACTCGGCCGGCACCCCGCCGGCCGCCTCGATGCCCGCCCGCGACCGCGCCGGCCAGGTCGCGCAGCGGCAGGTTGCACGGGTTGAGGTCGCTGGCCGAGTTGGCGATGCCGATGACGGGCGGCCGCCCTCCGCGGTCACCTCGAGCCCCGCCGCGGCCAGCGCGACCCGGTTGGCCAGCGCGACCTCGTCGTCGCCGCGCAGCCACGCGTCACTGCGCAGGCGCCCGGGGAACGGCGCCGTGGCACCGGGCCTCCCGGGGCCGCGCGGGGTCACGGCGCGGGCTCCGGGACGCCCAGGCCCGGTGCCCCGAGCCCGGACTGGGTCAGCTCCAGGCCGGCCCGGTCCATCCACTCCAGCGCCACCCGGGCCCGGTGCACCTTCTCCCGGGCGATGGCCGCCGCCTCCGTCGACCAGGTGCAGCCCGCTGGGATACAGCGGCCGGGAGTTGCGCAGGCCGAACTTCACGTACATGGGGGAGGCCACCGCGACCAGCTCCGCGGCCTCGTGCCCGCGGACCACCCCGCCCATCGAGCTGGGTGCCTCGACGTACAGGTCGATCGGCAGCGTGGTGGCCGCGCGCAGCTCGGCGAGCAGGCCCGGGGTCATGTCCGAGGGCACGTTGACCGTGTCCGCCCCGAGCCGTTCCAGCTGGGCCACGCTGACCGGGTTGCCGGGGGCGAGCATGGCCGAGACCTTCCACACCACCGAGTCCGGGATCTCACCGTCCTTCTGCATGCTGGCCAGCAGCTCCAGCAGGCCGGTGTCGGCGACCAGGAAGCCGCGGATGCCGCAGTCCACGCCGCGCAGCACGTCGTCGACCGCGTAGCGCAGCTGCCGTGTGCCGCGGATCAGGCCGCCCCGGGACGGCCCCTCGTCGGACTGGGCCAGGCTGCCGATGTCCCACTCCTCGCGCGGCCCCACGAACAGCGAGATCTCCAGGCCGTGGTCGGCGCCGAGGGCGGCCATCTCGGCCAGCTCGTGCTCGGACAGCAGCATCGCGCCGCTGCCCTGCGACACCCGGTTGATGGTGACGCCCTCGGCTGCGGCCTGCTCCAGCACGGCCTGCAGCACGGCCGGGCCCTCACGCTGGGGATCTCGATCCGGAAGTCCGCGCCGTCGGGGAACCGGGCCGTGCTGCGCTGCGCCGCGGGCTCCACCGCGATCCCGCGCCGGGCCAGCGCCTGGATCCCGGTCATCCGGGCTGTGGTCTCCTGACCGAGGGTCTCCTGGCTCCCCAGGGTCATCACGCCACCTCCAGGACCGCCGGACGCGGCGGCACCAACTCGTCGTCCTCGGCCGGCCAGGCCGGCCCCGTCGCCCGCGGGCTGGCCGGGCTCCTGCTCGCGGGCCCCGTGCCTGCTGGTGCTGTGCCTGCCGGGGCTGTGCCTGCTGGGGCTGTGCCTGCCGGTGCGGTGGTGAGCCGCTCCAGGCCGGCTGCGGACACCAGGTAGGT
The DNA here is from genome assembly GCA_963720645.1 of uncultured Actinomycetes bacterium. Taxonomy (GTDB): domain Bacteria; phylum Actinomycetota; class Actinomycetes; order Streptosporangiales; family Streptosporangiaceae; genus RYN-230. The sequence goes on from CAVRFX010000015.1 coordinate 41,793, forward strand.
GTCCTCGGCCTTGGCCCCGCCCGGCAGGCTGGGATTCCAGGCCACCGCGTGGCCGGCCGCGACCGGGGTGCCGTACCAGCGCGAGTCCCGCTGCGACGGGGCGATCTCGAACTCGCGCTGCGCGTACCCGATGGGGCCGCCCTGGTAGTGACCCGCCCAGCCGCCCGGCGCGCCCTCCCGCGCGTAGGCCTGGTCCAGGACCGTGAGCACGTCGCCGTAGCAGTTCGGCGGCGCGCAGGCGGCGAGGGTGTCACGCTCGATCCGCAGCACCCGGGCCCGCAGCGCGGTGAACTCCGGTGGGGGCGGCCCGGCGGCCGCGAACCGGGTGGCGGCGGCGTGCAGGCCGCCCCGGCGGGCGACCACGACCGCCATCGCGAGCTGGCGTACCGGAACGCCGGCCGCCATCGGGTGCCGGAACCGCCGGACCCGGTCGTCCCCGCCGACGATCAGCACCGGAGCGTCAGCGCCCCGTGCCTCCAGCAGTTCGGCCACGCGGCCCTGGATGTCGAGATCCCGCTCACCAGGCCGCCAAGCCGTCAGCGACTCCTGCAGCGCGTCGGCCGTGTCCGCCCCCAGCTCCCGCAGGTCCTCCTGCTCCGCCGGGGACAGGGCCAGCCTCAGGGCGATCAGCGCCCCGGTGGCGTCCCGGCCGAACGCGGGGTGCCCGTCGGCAGCCAGCCGGGCCGCGTCCGCGCCGGTGATGTCCTGGGCGGCCCGGACGAACGCGTCCGGGTCGTACCACGGAACCGCGACCAGGTCCGCGAACCCGTGCCGCCGCGGCTGGTACTCCTCGCTCACCCGGTCGGCTTCCACCTCGGTGGTCACCAGCGCCGCCCCCGTGTGGGTGGCCACCACCCAGACCAGGTCCGACTGGGCGGTCCGGTCCACCGGCGGGGCGACCGCCCCGGTGGCCCAGGCCACGCTGCCCGGGCTGGTGAGCACCACCCCGGCGATGTCCTCGCGGGCGGCCAGCCAGCCTTCCAGGCGCTCCCGCGCGGCGTCCGCGCGGGCCACGCTGCGGGGCAAATGTTCGGCTATACCGAACAAAGTTTTGTGATGTAGAATCACCCGGTCATGGAATCATTCGCATATGCCCATGTCAAGGCGTTTTATGACTCGCTAAGGTAACAGATGGCGTTCGGTGATACCGAACGGCTGGCACGACCGAACAATGGCGTGAGGAAGTGAGCATGACAACGGAGCAGGACAGCCCTGAGGCCGGCCGCTACACGGTCAAGAGCGTGGCCCGGGCGCTGCGGCTGGTCGGCATCGTGGCAGACGGCCCGGCCGAGGGCCAGACGCTCAGCGAGCTGGCCGCCGCCCTGGGCGTCTCCAAGAGCAGCACGCTGGCGCTGGCCCGGACCCTGGAGGCGGCCGGCTTCCTGCGCGAGACCCGCCCCGGCCCGCGGTACACGCTCGGCACCGCGCTGATCCGGCTCGGTGACATCGTGGGCCGCCAGCTTCCGCTCGGTGACCTGTGCCGCCCGCTGCTGGACGAGCTGTCCGAGACCACCAAGATGACCGCCCGGATCGCGGTGGCCGAGGCCGGCTATCCCGTCTTCATCGCCCGGGTGGACGGCCCGGGCAGCGTCCGGTTCTACACGCCGCTGGGCCAGCGCGAAGTGCCCTACGCCTCGGCGGCCGGCAAGGCCATCCTGTGCACGATGACCGACTCGGAGGTCCGGCGGGTCTGCGCGGAGACCGGGATGGCCCCGCGCACCGCGCACACGATCACCGACATCGGCACGCTGCTGGACAACCTGGCCGGGGCCCGGCGGCTCGGCTTCGCGGTCGATGACGAGGAAGACGCCGAGGGCGTGTTCTGCGCGGGTGCGGCGTTCTTCGGGCACGACGGCAGCTGCGCGGGCGCGGTCAGCGTGACCGGCATCAAGGGTGACCTGCCCGCGTGGCGCGTGGACGAGCTCGGCCGGTCCGTGCGCAGCTACGCCGACAAGGTGTCCGCCCTGCTCGGCGGGGCGCCCTACACCGCACCCGGGGAAGGAGCCTGATGCCCGCCAGCGCGCTCGTCGTGTCCAAGCCCGGGGTCGTGTCGCTGGAGCAGCAGGCCCGCCCGGTCCCCGGCCCGGGTGAGGTGCTGATCCAGCCCGCCGCCGTCGGGTTGTGTGGCACCGACCTGGACATCCTGGCCGGCCGGATCGACCCCGCGTACGTCCGCTACCCCCTGGTCCTCGGCCACGAATGGAGCGGGACGGTGCTCGCGGGCGGAAGCGGCCCGCTGGCCCCGGGCACCCGGGTGGTCGCCGAGGGCATCGTGCCGTGCGGCCACTGCGCGGCCTGCCGGGCCGGCCAGACCAACCTGTGCGCCACCTACGACGAGATGGGGTTCACCCGGGACGGGGCCGCGGGCGGGTACGCCGTGGTCAGCGAGACCCTGGTGCATCCCCTGGCCGACCCGGTGAGCATGGCCGCCGGGGCGCTGGTCGAGCCGGCCTCGGTCGTCTACCGGGGGCTGACCAGCATCGCGGTCAAGCCGGGTGTCCGGGCCCTGGTGGTCGGAGACGGCACCGTGGCGCTGCTGGCGGTGGCGCTGCTCGCCCTGTGGTCCCCAGCCGGGATCGTGATGCTGGGCCGCCGCCCCGCACAGGCGGGGCTGGCCGCGTCCGCGGGCGCGGCCCGGTTCGAGACCGATGCGGGCGCGGCCGGCGGCGGTTACGACCTCGTGGTGGAGGCGGCCGGGACCACCGGCGCGGTGCTGACGGCGCTCGCGGCGGCCCGGCGGGGCGGCACCGTGCTGCTGCTCGGCCTGCCCCCGCACGGTGCCACCGCGGCCGTCCCCGTGGACGACCTGGTCAACAACGACCTCACGATCCGCGCCAGTTTCGGCTACACCTCGGACGCCTGGCGGGACGTGGTGACGCTTTTGAACGCCGGCCGGCTCGACCTGGATTTCCTGGTCACGCACCGCTTCCCGCTGGGGGAGTGGGCCGCGGCCCTGGACACGCTGCGCGACCCAGATCCCGCCACCCCCCGTGGCAAGGTCCTCCTTACCCTGACGGACTGACCCTGGGCCGGGGCCGGGCCTTTGGCCCGGGTCCGCGGGCTCCGGGCCCGGAGCCGGGAGCCCGGGCAGCCGGGAGCCCGGAGCCGGGAGCCCGGAGCCCGGAGACTCGAGTCCCTCAAACCCCGTGAGTCACACAAGACCCAGGGTTAGCTCGTAATCATGGGCGGGCTCCCCCCGGCGCCGGGCTCTGCGGTCCCTTCCGCCCCACCAGCCCTGCCAGCCCCAGAGTCAGTTCGTGATCAACCGATTGGTGTTGCTCCAGCAACACCAATCGGTTGATCACGAACGGGTGCGGGACGAGGGGGCCTGGCGGGTGGGGCTGGCCGGGGATGTGGGGTCTGTGGGGCTGGTCGGGCTTGAAGGGGCAGCAGGCCCGGAGGGAATGATGGGTTCCGAAGGAGCAGCGGGGCTGATGGAGTCTGAAGGGCCAGCGGGGCTGAGGGGGCTGGTGGGGTCTGAAGGGCCAGCGGGGCTGAGGGGGCTGGTGGAGTCTGAAGGGGTAGCGGGGCTGGAGGGGCTGGTGGGTTTGGGGGAGCTAGGGGTGGGGGAGCGGGGGGTGGTGATGCGGGTGCGGATCGCGGCGGCGATCAGGGTGGCGAGCAGAGCGAGGCCGCCGAGCAGGAACGCGTTGCCGGTGAGCAGTTCGATGCCGTGCCAGTGGTACTCGGCGAACCAGGGCCGGTCGCCCCGGCGGTAGTAGACCTCCGGGTCGGTGCTCGGTGGCTGCCACAGCAGACCCAGGGAGAACTGGCCCAGGTCACGCGGCTCACCCCACAGGCTCCCCGGCCACGCGCCATACAGGGCCAGCATGGCCCCGGCCAGCGCCCAGTAGCCGGCTGCGGGCCAGCGGGCCGCCTGACGCCAGCGCACGCCCGCCGCGGTCATGGGGTCTACGGGGGAAACGGGGCCGGCGGGGTGAGAGGGGCTGACGGGGTGAGGGGGATCAGCGAGGTTGGAGAGGTTGACGGGCTGAGAGGGGCTGGCCGGGCTGGTGGCTGGGCTGGAGCGGCCTGGGCTGGTGGCTGGGCTGGAGGGGGCTGGGCTGGAGGGGGCTGGGCTGGAGCGGTCTGGGCTGGCCGGGCGGGAGCGTTGCGGGCTGGCCGGGCTGGTGGCTGGGCCTGCGGTCGGGAGGCGCATGGCGCGGACCGCGTAGGCGGCTGCGACCGCCACGCCCGGGGCAATCCACACCCAGTGGTGATCCCAGCTGACCGGGGAGACCAGCAGCCCGGTCAGCGCGCAGGCCAGCAACCCGGGGAGCGGATGGCCGGCCCGCTCCAGGGCGGCCGCGCACGCCAGCCCGGCCACCGCCGTGACCAGCGCCACCGCCAGCCATACCGGAGCTGCGCCGGCCACGCTGCCCGCCAGCCGGGTGAGCAGGGCCCGCAGTGACTGGTTGCCCTCCCAGCCGACGAAGCCGGTCCGGCCGCCGTTGAAGAACAGGCCGCCCAGCCACCACCGTCGCGAATCAGCCGGCGCGACCGCGAACCCGGCCGCCACGGTGGCCGCGAACGCCGCGCAGGCCACCGCGGCTGCCCGGAACTTCCTGGTCAGCAGCAGGTACGGGATGAAGATGAGCGGTACCAGCTTGATCCCGGCGGCGATCCCGACGCCCGCTCCCTTCCACCACCGGCTGGTCCCGGACCGGCGCGTATCAGGCTGGCCGAGGTCCCAGATGATCAGGGCCATCAGGACCAGGTTCACCTGGCCGAGGTAGATGGTGCGGAGCACCGGCTCGGTCCAGAACACGGCCGCCGCGGCCAGCAGCGTCGCGCCCAGCCGCGTCAGGCTGCGGCGGTAGCCGAGCCCGCCGAACGTGAACCACAGCGCGGCCAGCAGCGCCGCGACGTTGACGGCCACGCTGATGCCGGGCAGCACCCGCCACGGGACCAGGGAGACGAGCGCGAAGGTGACCGCCGCGAACGGCGTGTAGGTGAACTTCAGGTTCAGGCCCCCGTAGCCGGGCCAGTCGTACAGCGGCGCGGCCAGGTGCGGGTCATACCAGGGCCGGATGTGCCGCACGATGAGCCCGCCGGAGCGGTAGACACCCAGGTTAACCGGATCCAGCGTCCAGCCGTAAGGGTGGGTGGCCAGGTAGGCAAGGTAGCTGGCGACGATCACCGCGAACGCGATGACGCCCGCCATCGCCAGCCTGCCCCGCACATTCCCTCCACCGGTCGGCCCGAGATTACCCAGTTTGGGCACGCGGCTACCGCCGCCCGCGGGCGGCATCCCAGCCTTTACCAGCTTGTGGGCAGCGGCATTCCCTCGCTGTAGCCGGCCGCGCTCTGCACGCCGACCGTCGCCCGCTCATGCAGTTCGTCCAGGTCGGAGGCGCCTGCGTAGGTGCACGCGCTGCGCAGCCCGGCCGTGATCACGTCGATCAGGTCTTCCACGCCGGGACGCTGCGGGTCCAGGTACATCCGCGCGGTGGAGATCCCCTCCTCGAACAGCTCCTTGCGGGCCCGGTCGAACGAGGAGTCTCCTGCGCTGCGCAGCCGCACCGCCCGGGCCGAGGCCATGCCGAAGCTTTCCTTGTACAGGCGGCCGTCCGGGTCACGGAACACGTCGCCTGGTGACTCGTAAGTGCCTGCGAACCAGGACCCGATCATCACGTTGGCCGCCCCGGCAGCCAGCGCGAGGGCCACGTCCCGCGGGTGGCGGATGCCGCCGTCGGCCCAGACGTGCGCGCCCAGTTCCCGGGCCCGCGCCGCGCACTCCAGCACCGCGCTGAACTGGGGCCGGCCGACCCCCGTCATCATCCGGGTGGTGCACATCGCGCCCGGGCCCACTCCGACCTTCACGATGTCCGCGCCCGCCGCGACCAGGTCGGCGACGCCTGCCGCGGTGACCACGTTCCCCGCGGCGACCGGCACGTCCGGGCTGACCCCGCGGACCGCGCGCAGCGCGATGATCATCTTCTCCTGGTGGCCGTGCGCGGTGTCCACCACCAGCAGGTCCACCCCGGCGTCGAGCAGCAGCTTGGCCTTGGCCGCCACGTCGCCGTTGATGCCCAGGGCGGCCCCGATGCGCAGCCGCCCGCTCGCGTCGGTGGCCGGGTCGTACAGGGTCGCGCGGAGCGCGCCGGTCCGGGTGAGGATGCCGACGCAGCGGCCCTCGGTGTCCACTACCGGCGCTAGCCGGTGCCGCCCGTCGTGCAGCAGGCTGAACGCGCGCTGCGGGTCGCTGCCCGCCGGGAGGGTGAGCAGTTCGGTGGACATCACGTGGCGCAGCTGGGTGAACCGGTCCACACCGGTGCAGTCGGATTCGGTCACGACGCCCACAGGGCGCCCCTCCTCGATCACGATCACGCCACCGTGGGCCCGCTTGGGCAGCAGGCCCAGCGCCTGGCCGGTGGTGTCCCCGGGGGCCAGCGTGATCGGCGTGTCGTGCACCAGGTCGCGGCTTTTCACCCAGGCCACCACGTCGGCGACCACGTCCGCCGGGATGTCCTGGGGCAGGATGGCCAGGCCGCCGCGCCGGGCCGCGGTCTCCGCCATCCGGCGCCCGGACACCGCGGTCATGTTGGCCACCACGATCGGGATCGTGGTGCCGCTGCCGTCTCGGGTCGCGAGGCTCACGTCGAGCCGCGACTCCACCGCTGACCGGCCGGGGACCAGGAACACGTCGCTGTAGGTCAGGTCATGGGCGGGGACGTTCTCCGAAAGGAATCGCACCCTTCGATTCTGCCTGCTGGACGCCGATGCCTGGCCCGGCGTCAGCCGGTGACGGCGGTGCCAGGCCCGGGGTCGCCGCCGGCCGCGTCCCATTCGTCCCGCGACAGCATGGCCTCCTCCAGGTCCAGGTGGTGCAGCACCTCGTCGAGCACCTCGTCGTCGATCTGGCGCTCGTCGCGCAGCCGGATGAACTCAGCCCGCTCGGCGGTGGTCATCTCGCGGCGCAGCCGCCTGAAGGCGGCCGACGGGGACGGCCCGGCCTGCTCACCGGGCTGGCTGTCCGGCACCCGCTCGCGCGCTCCCGCCTGGCGGTATCCGGCCAGCCGCCGCAGCCGGTCCACCACCTCGGCAGGCGCCCCGGCGGGGTCGTCGGCGGCCAGCTCGTCCAGCCGCCGCAGCCCCGCCTCCGACGCCGCCTGCTGGGCAGCGGCCTGGGCCACCACGTCGGCCTGTTCCTCGTCCGGCCCGGCCCGCACCCCCAGCCAGCGGATCAGCCACGGCAGCGTCAGGCCCTGGACGAGCAGCGTGCCCAGCACCGTGGTGAACGTCAGGAAGACCAGCAGGTTGCGCTGCGGCACGTCAGCGGGCAGGGCGGCCGCCGCTGCCAGCGAGATGACACCGCGCAGTCCGGCCCAGGACAGCACGAAGGTGGCCTGCCAACGGGGCGCCGGATCCTGCACCCGGATCCGCGGCCTCAGCATCCTGGGCAGGTAGATGGACGGGAACACCCAGACGATCCGGGCCAGGATGACCACGCCGAGCACGATGGCGGCCTCAGCAGCCAGCGGCCCGGGTTCTGGCTGCCCAGGTCCTGCAGCACCGGACGCAGCTGCAGGCCGATCAGCGCGAACGCCACCGACTCGAGCACGAACGTGGCGACGCGCCACAGGGCCATGTCCTGCAGCCGGGTGGCGAAGTGGGCCTGGCCGGCGTGGTGGCCCAGGTACAGGCCGGTGACCACGACGGCGAGCACCCCGGACACGTGCAGCGAGTCGGCGGCCAGGTAGGCGGCGAACGGGGTGAGGAGCGACAGGGCGCTCTCCACCAGCGGGTCGCGCAGCCGCATCCGGAGCCGGTGGATGAGGACGCCGAGAACCAGGCCGACGACGATCCCGCCCGCGCTGATCACGACCAGGCTGCCCACCGCGCTCAGCGGGGAGGGGGTGGCGGCGGACGCCGATGCCGCGCTCACCGCGACCGCGTACAGGGTCAGCGCGGTGCCGTCGTTGAGCATGCTCTCGCCGGTGAGGACGGTCAGCAGCCGCCTCGGCAGGTGCAGCCGCCGGCCGATGCTGGCCGTGGTGACCGCGTCCGTCGGCCCCAGGATCGCGCCCAGGGTGATGGCCGCGGCCAGGGGCAGCCCGGGCACGTCCAGCCGCGCGGCACCGCCCACGGTCAGGGCCGTGAACAGCACCAGGCCGACGGACAGCAGGGCCAGGGTCCGCACGTTGTCGCGCAGGTTCAGGTACGAGCTCTCCAGCGCGGTGGTGTAGACGAGCGGCGGCAGCACGGCGAACAGCACCAGGTCGGGATTGAGCCGGAACTCCGGGACCCCGGGGATGTAGGACGCGGCGAGCCCGGTGAGCACCAGCAGGATCGGCGCGGTCACACCCCACCTGCGGGCCACGGCTGCGATCGCGCAGGAGCCCACGATGAGCAGCAGCAGCGCCAGCGCCTGGGTCGCCGTCATTGCGGCGGGATCAGGAGTAGTGGAAAGCCGCGAAGATGATAGCGGTCAGCCGGTCCACCATCTCGTCCCTGGGTAGCCGCACTTCGACCGTGAGCAGGTAGTTGATCCGTTCCAGCATCATCAGCAGGGCCAGCGCCGTGAGCTCCGCGTGCCCGGCCGGGGCCTCGTGGCCAGCCGAGCCGGCAGCGGCCGTCATGCCCTGGGTGATGGCCTCGGACAGCTTGAACATCAGCTGCAGGCCGTCGCCCCAGACCTCCTCGCCGACGATCTCCGCCTGGCTCAGGATCCGGATCACCGATGCATGGGCGGCGTAGGTGTCGCAGAAGGCGCTGACCCAGCGGCGCAGCGCAGCCTGCCCGGCCTCGTTCCGGGTGACCACCGGGAACTCGTCCGTGAGCGAGGCCATGTCCACGAGCGCGTCCGACAGGAGCGCCTTGAACAGGTCTTCCTTATTGGCGAAGTACAGGTAGAAAGTGCCGTGCGAGATCTTCGCGCGGCGCACCACGTCATCGACCCGGACGGCCTGGAAACCCCGCTCGTCGAACTCGGCCAGGCCCGCGTCGAGCAGCTTCTGCACCGTCTGGCGGCCCTGGGCGCGCAGCTCACGATCCTGGGCAGGCGCGCCCCCGCCCAGCGAGGGCCGCCCGGACTTCGCGGCGGCGGCCCGGAGGCTGGCCGGGGTGCCATTACGGCTGTTCGGTGGCTTTCCAGCGTTTCCTTCTGGCACGGATCCCCTTGGAGCAGTGCCGGGCCAGGCTTCCCGACTCATGTTCGGAGGGTAGCCTGCCCAGGATCGGTTCGCTGCATTCCCCCACGGCAAGAAGTGTCTCCCGGCCAGATTTCCGGCCGTATCCCCAGATCAGGCTGGTCTACGAGCCCAGGACCTGTTCCAGGTAGGAATTACCGAACCGGCGGGCTGGGTCGAGTTGGTCCCGCAGCGTGACGAAATCCGGGAACCGGGGATAGCTGCCACGAAGGTATTCCGCGTCGCGGGTGTGCAGCTTGCCCCAGTGCGGACGGCCCCCCAGGCCCGTCATCACCGCCTCCACCTCACGGAAGTACTCCTTGTGCGGCGCGGTGTGGAAGACGTGGATGGCGATGTAGGCGGTGCTCCGGCCGTAGGCGGTGGACAGCCAGACTTCATCGCCCGGAGCGACCCGGACCTCGATCGGGAAGCTGATCCGCCAGTCGTGCCGGGCGAACAGGCCGCGGATCGCGGTGAGCGCCTCGGCCAGGTGCTCGCGCGGGATCGCGTATTCCTGCTCCTTGAACCGCACCCGCCGGGGGCTGGTGAAGACCCGGTAGGCGGCGTCCGTGTAGGTACGGGCGCTGAGCGCCTTCCCGGCGATCCCGTTGATGGCCGGGATGACGGCGGGATACCGCTGGCCGAGACGGCAGGTGGCCTGGAACAGGGTGTTGGAGAGGAACTCGTCGTCAAGCTGATGGCGCCACCGGGGCAGCGGCCGGGCCGGGCCATCGCTGCGGTTGTTCCGCTTGGTGAGGCAGCCGTCCGTGTGCGGGAACCAGTAGAACTCGAAGTGCTCGTTGTCGCTGGTCAGCTCGTCCAGCCGGGCGATGACCTCGGCCCAGGCCATCGGTTCCTCGCGCGCGGTGAGCAGAAAGGCCGGGACCACCCGCAAGGTCACCGCGGTCAGCACGCCGAGCGCGCCCAGGCCGATCCGGGCCGCCTGGAACAGCTCAGGCTCGTGGTCCGCGGAGCAGGCCACGATGCTGCCGTCGGCCAGCACCATCTCCAGCGCGGTTACCTGGGCGGCGATACCGCCCAGATCCCGGCCGGTGCCGTGCGTGCCGGTCTGGATCGCCCCGGCGACCGTCTGCTCCTGGATGTCCCCCATGTTCGCCAGGGCCAGCCCGCGGGCGTCAAGGTGCTCGTTGAGGTCCCGGAGCCGCAGCCGGCCTCGACCGTGATCTCCCCGGCCGCGGTGTCCACGGCCCGGACCGCGCGCAGCCCGCCGGGACGCAGCATCACCCCGGTGGTCACCGCGACCGGGGTAAACGAGTGACCAGATCCGGTCATCCGCACGCTCAGCCCGTCCAGCGCGGCCAGCGTGATGGCCTCGGCGACCTCCGCGGCGGAACACGGCGTGATTACCCGCGCCGGCGCGGCAGCCTGGTTGCCCGCCCAGTTCTGCCAGCGGGGTGTCGCGAGGACCATGCCCGGACCTTATCCCGGGCGGCGCCTGGGCCGGGCCTGCCCCAGCCCCGGGAATAACGGGAATCCAGGGGCAGCAGGGACCCGGGAGCCAGATCAGAAACCCCATAAGTTATCTCTTACCGCAAAGTCGTAGTCGCGTAGCTTTTTCTGGCTCCAGGGGTGGCCGGTCTTCAGCCGGCCCGGAGCGGCTTATAGGGTTATGGACGCGATGAGACGCCTGCAACGGTGCATAGCGCCGTCCACTGCCCTCAGGAGGCCCGCGGCGCGGGCCCTGGTGTCCAGTGGGGCCGTCGTTCTCCTGCTGGCCGGGACCACAGCCATGCGCCCCGCGCCGCCGGGGGCCGACCCGGCCGTGACGGCGTCCGCCACCGCGCCCGCGCGGGCCAGCGCGGCCAGCAGCAGCTTCCACAAGATCGTTTCGCCGGACCTGCTCGTGATCGAGCCGTCGGGCCTGTCCGCCCGGCAGCTGGCGAAGCTGTCCGCCGCGGCCGCGGTCCGCCAGGTGGTCACCGCGGACGGTGCCGCGATCAAGCTCAACGGCCACCGGGTCAACGTCCTCGGCGTGAACCCGGGCCAGTTCCGGTCCTGGACCCCGCTGGCCACCGCGACGGATCAGCGCCTGTGGGCAGCGCTCGGCCAGGGCCGCTTCGTGACCTCGGACACGCTGGCTGGCCGGCGCAAACTGCACCTGGGCACCAAGTACATGATCAGCGGGGCGCGCCAGGAGCAGCTGGCCTTCGGCGGATCGGCGCCCCTGGGCATCTCGGGCATCGACGCGCTGGTCAGCAACCGGGCCTCGGCTCAGCTCGGCCTGGTGCCGGGGGTCCTGGCCCTGGTCAGCGCGCCGCGGGCCGGCATGGCCCGGCTGATGAAGGCGGCCCGCGCCATCACGGGCCGGTCCGCCACCCTGGTCAGCCTGCGCCCCGCGCAGCAGCGGCTCCCGGTGGACTCGTCGGCGGGCAGTGGCCGTCCTTCCACCTACCTCCAGCTGTTCCGGGCGTCGGCGGCGCGCTACTGTCCCGGCCTGTCCTGGACGGTGCTGGCCGCCATCGGGCAGATCGAGAGCGGTGACGGCAGCAATATGGGGCCGTCCAGCGCCGGGGCGCTCGGCCCCATGCAGTTCCTGCCCTCGACCTGGCGGGAATGGGGGATCACGGCGTTCGGTGAGAGCGGGCCGCCGGACATCATGGACCCGTTCGACGCGGTTCCCGCGGCCGCCCGCCTGTTGTGCGCGGCCGGAGGCGGATCAGCCCACGGGCTGTACGGGGCGGTGTTCGCCTACAACCACGCCGCCTGGTACGTCAACGAGGTGCTGGCGCTGGCCCAGCAGTACGGCCGCGACTACGGCTGACCGGGGCGCCTCGCGCTGCCCATGGCGGGTGAGCGCCGCCCAGAGCCGGGGGAGTAGCGCCAGGGCTGGGGCGTAGCCCAGGGCCGGGGCCCTGGCGCCTGAGCGGGACCCTGGCCCCGGACCGGGGAGCAGGCCTGCCACGCCCGGGGGTGCTGTCCGTGCCGCCCGCCCAGCGTCACCCAGCCATTCACGGGAGCCTGGTTGGATAGAGAACATGGCGGATTACGACGCGTTCCTTCTGGTGTCGTTCGGCGGCCCTGAGGGTCCGGACGATGTCATGCCGTTCCTGCGGAACGTGACCCGGGGCCGCGGCATCCCGCCTGAGCGGCTGGAAGCGGTGGCCCGGCACTACGACGCGGTGGGCGGGGTCAGCCCGATCAACCAGCAGTGCCGGGACCTGATCACCGCGATCGGCAAGGACTTCGCCGCCGCCGGGGTTGACCTGCCGATTTACTGGGGGAACCGGAACTGGGACCCCTACCTGACGGAGACTGTCGCGCAGATGGCAGCCGCCGGGGTCCGCCGGGCGCTGGCCTTCGTCACCTCGGCCTACGGGTCTTACTCCAGCTGCCGGCAGTACCTGGACGACATCGAGCGGGCCCGGGCCGAGGCCGGCCGGGCGCTCCCCAGATCGACAAGATCCGGCACTTCTTCAGCCATCCCGGTTTCGTCGAGCCGTTCGCGGACGCGACCCGGCGGGCCATCGCGTCGCTGCCGCCCGGGGCCCGCCAGGGTGTCCCCCTGGTGTTCACGGCGCACAGCGTCCCGGAGGCCATGGCGGCGGCCAGCGGGCCTCCGCCCGGCGGCCGTTACCCGGCGCAGCTGGCCGAGGCGGCCAGGCTCATCGCGGAACGCGTCAACGGGACGGCGGACCCGGCGGGGGAGACCCCCGCCGGAGGGGCCGGAGGGGCTCCGGCCGCAGGGGTCCCGGGCGGCGGGCATCCCTGGCGGCTGGTCTACCAGAGCCGCAGCGGGCCGCCCTCGCAGCCCTGGCTCGGCCCTGACGTCTGTGACTACCTGGAGGAACTGGCCCGGGATGGGGCGCCGGGCGCGGTCCTGGTCCCGGCCGGCTTCGTCTCCGACCATATGGAGGTCGTGCACGACCTGGACGTTGAGGCGGCCGAGGTCGCCCGGCGGCTCGGGCTGCCCCTGGCCCGGGCGGCCACCCCCGGTACCGACCCGCGCTTCGTGTCGATGATCACCGCCCTGGTCAGCGAGCGGCTGGATCCCCAGCTTCCCCCGTCCGCGCTGGGCTCCCCGGGCTGCGGCTCGGCCGACTGCTGCCGCCCGCCTGCCCCGGCGGCCGGCCCGGCCGCCCGGCGGCGGCCTCATGAGCGGGGCGTCATGAACGGCGCCGGGGCCTGCCCGCCGGACCCGGAGGCCCTGCTCATCCTGGCCCGGTCGGCCGCCCAGGCGGCGGCCGGGATGCTGGCCGCCCGCCGCCCGGCCGGCCCTCAGGGCCGCCCGGAGGTGGCCAGCACCAAGTCCAGCCCCACCGACGTGGTCACCGAAATGGACCGCGCGGCCGAGATGATGATCACGGAGCGGATCCGGGCGGAGCGGCCTGGCGACGCCATCCTCGGTGAGGAAGGGGGCGAATCCGGCCACGGCCGGGTCCGCTGGATCGTCGATCCGCTGGACGGCACCGTCAACTACCTGTACGGCCTGGCGGACTGGGCGGTGAGCATCGCCGCCGAGGTGGACGGCGTGGTCGTCGCCGGGGTGGTGGCGGTCCCGAGCCACCGTGAGGTGTTCACCGCCGTGGCCGGCCAGGGCAGCTGGCTGCATTCCGGTGACGGACCGGCCATCGCGTTGCGGTGCAACGACGGCGTTCCGCTGAGCCGGGCGCTGGTTTCCACCGGCTTCGGGTACGCGCGGGCCCGGCGGGTGGTGCAGGGCGAGGTCGTGGCCGCCGTGCTGCCGCAGGTCCGCGACATCCGCCGGGCCGGCTCCTGTGCGGTGGATCTGTGCTCGGTCGCCACCGGCCGGGTCGACGCCTACTACGAGCGGGGCGTCAACTACTGGGACTGGGCCGCGGGAGGCCTGATCGCGGCCGAGGCGGGTGCCCGGATAGGCGGGCTGGACGGCCGGCCGCCCAGCCCGGACATGACCATCGCGGCCGCGCCTGCCCTGTTCCGGGAGCTGCACGACGTGCTGCGCAGCCTCGATCCGGAGCGGGACGCCGAGGAAGCCGGCACCGCGGACTGACGTGCAGGGCCAGCTCAGGGCCAGCTCAGGGGCCGCCGGCTCGGGGCCGCCAGCTCAGGGGCCGGTCTTGGTGAGGACCCCGGCCGGGCTCGGCGCATCGCTGCGGCGGAATTTGAAGCCCATCGACGTGGTGCCCTGCGGGCTGAGCACGACCACCCCGCTGTCGCAGCTCTGCTGGCCCTTCGTGATGCCCTGCTCGAGGGTGAACGTGCCGGCCAGCACCGAGACGAGGTGCAGGAGGCCCGAGCAGCCGAGCTGCGGGTAGGAGATGGTCCCGGCCGGGCGGCCCTCGGCCAGGCTGATCCGGACGGTCACCGCGAGCGCCGGGTCGGTCTGCCGGACGGTGCCGGTCCAGGTGCCGGCCAGGGCCGCAGGGATCTTCGGGGTCACCCGGGGCGCCGCGGACGACGTGTGCGCCGATGCGGTGGTGCGATCCGACACCACCGGGCGGGCCGCGGTCGGCGGGCTCTTGTGATTCGTGGCGATCAGCACGGCGGCCACCACGATGACCCCGACGCAGGCCACGCAGGCGGCGGCCCAGGCGACGCGGCGGGACCGGGACACCGGCGGGATCTCGGCCGGGCCGGCGGAGTCCGCGCTGACCAGGCCGCGGCCCGCGGCCCTGGCCCGCCGGGTGCCCTCGGCGAGGAGCCCGGCCGCCGGGTCGTTGTGGCCGAGCAGCGCGGTGACCAGGCTCCGGGCCGGGGGCCGGCTGGCCGGGTCCGGTGACAGGCAGGCGGACACCGTGTTCCGCAGCGGCTCGGGCAGGCTGGCGACGTCCGGGCGTCCCGCGGCGAACAGGATCGTCTGGGCCCAGGCGAGCAGGTCCGCCGAGGGGGTCGCGGGGCCGTACGGCGGCGTGGTGGCGAAGTGGACGACCCGCGGGCCTTCCGCGCCGAGCACCACATGATCAGGCCCGAAATCACCGTGAACCAGGCCGGCCTGGTGGATCGAGGTCAGCCCGGTGGCCGTGCCGATGGCCAGCGCGGCCAGCACCGGGCCCTCCAGCGGCCCCTCGGCCGCGACGGTCTCGGCCAGGGACGGGCCCTCAATGAACTCACTGACCAGGAAGGGCTGGTCGTTGTCGAACCCGGCGTCCAGGATCCTCGCGGTGCAGAACGGTGCCACCCGCCGGGCCACGGTGGCCTCGGCGCTGAAACGGTCCCGGGACGCCGAATCGGGGGCCGCCGTCCGGCCGAGCAGGGTCACCGCGACCGGGGTCCCGTCCGGCAGGCGGGACAGGAAGATCCCGGCGGAATTCGGGTCATCCCGGCTGTCCGCGATCCGGCCGGACAGCCGGTAACGGCCGACCCGCCGGAGATCATCGGGCCGCAGTGGCGTGACGAGGGGCATGCGGCGGCTCCGCTGATCCTGCGGGGAGGGAATCAGTTTCGTACGATACGCACTCTTCCGTGCTTGGCGTGTACGGATCGGGGGAAGTTACCGTCGCAAGCACGTGTTGGGAGCTTTGCGCCCGGCCCGGTCACTGCGGATCGGGGTGCTAGGTCGGTGAAGACACGGACACGACGCGCTATAGCCCGTACCCTCCGTGTGCGCGGCAGGCGGACGTGACAGAATTCCCCGCCGGAATCGGGCACAAATCATGGCCTGCCGAGCGTTACAGACGCGCGACGAGGCGCATAACGAAGGAGGGGGTGGAGTACCCAGATGGCAACTGACTACGACAGCCCGCGTAAGACAGACGACGAGCTCACCGAAGACAGCCTGCAGGAGCTGCAGGCACGCCGGATGGACAAGTCTTCCAGCACGATCGACATCGACCCAGATGATGTCGCGGAGTCGCTGGAACTGCCCGGAGCAGATCTGTCCAACGAGGAACTGTCGTTCCGAGTCATTCCGCGGCAGGCGGACGAGTTCACCTGCTCGCGGTGCTTCCTGGTGCATCACCGGAGTCAGCTGGCCGAGGACCGAAACGGCCAGCCGGTCTGCCGTGAGTGCGCGGCCTGAGGAATTCAGGCCGCCCACTCTGGCGGGCTCCATGAGCCCGCCTGGCACGGGCAGGGCGTAGTGAGCAGGATGCAGTAAAGCCGGGGGTAGCAAGCGGGGGGCAGCAAGCAGGGGGTAGTGGGCAGGGCATGGAGCGGGGGGATCGGCAGCGGCCGCGACGTGCCGCTGGGCTGGCTGATCACCGCACAGCCCGGGCTCCGCTGGCGCAGGAGCCACAATTCCGTACTCCCGGGGACGACCGGACCACGGCGGCCTCCGCGGCCTGACGCCGCCACCAGGGCGCCCCCACGAGGACGCCGCGACTAGGACGCCGCCGGGAGGACCTGGCCAGGAGGATCCGGCCGGGAGGCGGGGGCCGGTCACTCCCGGGCCGCCGTCATACCGCCAGCCAGGCCTGCCGCACCGGCACGTAGGATGCCGCGCATGGCAGCAGACCTGATCTTCACCGGCGGGCGGATCTACACCGTGCTCCCGGACGGGCGCCGGATGGTGCCGGCCACGGCCGGCGGCGAGGCGGCCAGCACCGAGGACACGAGCAGCGGCGCGGGCATCGGGATCGCGGACGGGCCGCCCGCGACCGCGGTGGCGGTGCAGGGCGGCCGGATCGTCGCGGTCGGCACCGACGACGAGATCCGCGACCTGGCGGGCAGCCAGGCGGAGACGGTGCCCCTGGCCGGCCGGCCCCTGCTGCCCGGGTTCCAGGACGCCCACGTGCACCCGGCCTTCGCCGGGATGACCATGCTGCGCTGCGACCTGGACGGCGCGGAGGACCTGGCCGGGGCGCTGGACCGGATCAGGGCCTACGCCACCGCCCAGCCGGACCGGGAGTGGGTTGACGGCAGCGGCTGGCGGATGGATTGGTTTCCCGGCGGCACCCCGTCCCGCGAGCAGCTGGACAGCGTGGTCCCGGACCGGCCGGCCTACCTGACCAACCGGGACGGGCATGGCGCCTGGGTCAACTCACGGGCGCTGGAGCTGGCCGGGGTGACCGCGGCCACCCCCGACCCCGCGGATGGCCGGATCGAGCGCGGGGCGGACGGTGCGCCGCAGGGCACCCTGCACGAGGGCGCGGCGCTGCTGGTGGGCCGTCTGGTGCCCGGCCCGAGCTTCACCGAGCAGGTCCGCGGGCTGCTGCTGGCCCAGCAGCATCTGCACTCGCTGGGCATCACCGCCTGGCAGGACGCGATCGTGGGGGAGTACCTCGGCTATCCCGACCCGATGCCGGCCTACCTGGCCGCCGCCCGGGACGGCACCCTCACCGCCCGGGTGGCCGGCGCCCTGTGGTGGGACCGGGCCCGGGGCGGCGACCAGCTCGATGACCTGCTCGACCGGCGGCAGGCGGGCCAGGCGGGCCGGTTCCGGGCGGGCATGGTCAAGATCATGCAGGACGGGGTCGCGGAGAACTTCACCGCCGGGATGATCGACCCCTACCTGGACGCCTGCGGCTGCCAGACCGGCAACCGCGGGCTGTCCTACGTGGATCCCGCGGACCTGGCCGAGCAGGTGACCCGGCTGGACGCGGCAGGCTTCGGGGTGCACGTGCACGCCATCGGGGACCGGGCGGTGCGTGAGGCGCTGGACGGGTTCGCGGCGGCCCGGGCGGCCAACCTGGTCAGCCCGGGCCGGCATCACATCGCCCACCTGCAGGTGCTGCACCCCGACGACATCCCGCGCTTCGCGGAGCTCAGCGTGACCGCGAACATGCAGGCGCTCTGGGCCGCGCACGAGCCGCAGATGGACGAGCTGACCATCCCGTTCCTCGGCCTCGAGCGGGCCGCCCGGCAGTACCCGTTCGGTGCCCTGCTGCGGGCTGGCGCCCGGCTGGCCGCGGGCAGCGACTGGGCCGTGAGCAGCGCCAACCCGCTGGAGGGAATCCACGTCGCGGTGAACCGGACCCTGCCTGCGGAGGCCGGGGAGCCGGACGCGGAACCCCTGCTGCCCGGCCAGGCGCTCACGCTGGCGGAAGCCATGGCCGCCTACACCGCCGGGTCGGCGTACGTGAACCATCTCGACGAGACCGGCGCGATCGAGCCCGGGTACCTGGCCGACCTGGTGATCCTGGACCGCGATCCGTTCGACGGGCCCCCCGCGGAGATCGCGGCGGCCACGGTCGCGCTCACCTACGTCGAGGGGGAGCGGGTGTACGCGGCCCCCACTGCGTAACGTGGTCGTCGCGGACGCTGAGCCAGGAGGAGCAGGCGAGCCAGGAGGAGCAGGACAGTGCAGATGACCACGCTGGGCCGGGGCGGCCCGGAGGTATCCCGGCTCGGCCTCGGCCTGATGGGCATGTCCGGGATCTACGGGCCAGCCGACGAGCAGGAGAGCCTGGCCACCATCCGGGCCGCGCTGGACGCGGGGATCACCCTGCTGGACACCGGCGACTTCTACGGGATGGGCCACAACGAGCTGCTGCTGTCCCGCGTCCTGCGGGAAGTCCCCCGGGACAGCGTGTTCGTCCAGGTGAAGTTCGGCGGGCAGCGGGACCCGTCCGGCCGGTTCATCGGGCACGACGCCAGCCCGGCCGGGGTCAAGAACTTCCTGGCCTACTCGCTGACCCGGCTCGGCACCGACCACGTGGACCTGTACCAGCCCGCCCGGCTCGACCCGCACGTCCCGATCGAGGACACGGCCGGCGCGATCGCGGAGATGATCGAGGCCGGGTACGTGCGGCACCTCGGGCTGTCGGAGGTGGGGCCGGACACCATCCGGCGGGCGAACGCCGTCCACCCCGTCCGTGCGCTGCAGATCGAGTACTCGCTGATGAGCCGGGGTATCGAGGCGGAGATCCTGCCCACGGTCCGGGAACTGGGGATCAGCGTGACCGCGTACGGGATCCTGTCCCGCGGCTTGCTGAACCGGGACACGGCCCGGCTCGCCGAGGGCGACCCGCGCGGCCGGTTCCCCCGGTTCCAGGGCGGCAACCTGGAGCGCAACCTCGAGCTGCTGGACGCCCTGGAGAAGATCGCGGAGCAGCACGGGGTGAGCACCGCCCAGCTGGCCATCGCCTGGGTGGCGTCCCGCGGCGACGACATCATCCCGCTGATCGGGACCAAGAGGCGGGACCGGCTGGCCGAGGCGCTGGACGCGGCCAGCCTGCGGCTGGCGCCGGAGGAGCTGGCCGCGATCGAGGCCGCCGTCCCGGCCGGGCAGGTGGCCGGCACCCGGTACGACACCGCCCAGATGGGTGCCCTGGACAGTGAGCGCTAGGGCCGGGCGCCGTAGCGCCCGGCCAGCACATTCGCTTCCCTAACGGTCTGCCCGGCCTGCTCCGGCCGGGCAGACGCGGGACGCGCGGCGCGGGTCACGGAGAGCGGGGCGCCCGCCGGTGAGAGGTTCGTTGCGGGCAGTTGAAGAAAGCTCAGCCCCGGGCCTGCCGCAGGATGCTGCGGTGCAGATCCCGGGCGTAGCGGAAGGCCAGGACCAGGGCCACGATCGCGCCGCTGGCGTAGAAGCCGGCCCCGGCCGAGGTACCCAGCCCCGAGCGCATGCCCAGGACCGTGTCATCGACCGAGATCCCGGCCAGGACCAGCCCGGCCGCACCGAACAGTGTCATCGCCACCGTGGGCGTGAAACTGTCCGGCAGCAGGTCGCGGGACCGGTGCCGGGCCAGGTGGTAGCAGGCCAGCGCGGCCAGGCCGATGACGCCCGCGGCCAGCCGCAGCGACACCGCGTCGCTGCTGTTCTCCAGCACCGCGGCCTGCGCGCAGCTGTGCGCGTGGGTCCAGATGCTGAGCCAGTGGTGGCAGTCGGCCGCGGAGTACCGGATCGCGCCCGGGGTGCCGCCGACGAACCCGCGGCCGAACGCCGCGTTCATCACCCACGCGATCAGGCCGCTCACCCCGACCGCGACCAGCCCGATGGCGCCCAGCCGCCAGGCGGCCATGACCACGTCGCGGAGCACCGCGAGGGTGGGCAGCCGGCGCAGCCGCGCGTCGTGGGCCCGGACCACGGCCCGCACCGACCCGAAGCTGGACACCGCGTGCTCCTGGGCCTCCCGCTCACTGAGCCCGGCGGCCAGCCCCTCGGTCACCGCTTCGCGCAGGTGATCCTCGGCCTCGGCGAGCACCCGGCGGGCCTCGCGGGGGCGGGTGCGCAGCGCGACATAGAGCTGGTCCAGGTACTGCTCGACCAGGTCGCCGTCGGGGGCACTCATGCCGACCACCCCAGCACGGCCTGGACCCCGTGGCTGAAGTGCCGGTATTCGGTCCGTTCCGCGGCCAGCGCGGCGGCGCCCGGGGCGGTCAGGGCGTAGACCCGCCGCCGCCGGCCGTCGGCCGTGGCCCAGGAGCTGCTGAGCAGCCCGGCGTCCTCGAGCCGGTGCAGCGCGGGGTAGACCGTGCCCTCGGGCAGGTCGAACGTGCCTTCACTGCGGCGGCGCAGCTCGGAGATGACCGCGTAGCCGTGGGCCGGCCCGGCGGTGAGCACGGACAGCAGGAGCAGGTCCAGGTGTCCCTTGAGGCGTTCCCGATTCATACCTCGGAACTCTATGCCTAGTATCGCTAGGTGTCAACGAGGCCCGGCGGCGGTCAGCTGCCCCGGTAGGCGCGGGCCAGCTCGCGGAGGCCGGCGTGCGCGCCCCGCATCGGCTCGGCCGCGGGCAGGTACTGCTTGGGCATCTTGACCACGCTGGTGTAGTTGGGGTCGCAGACGTTGGCCAGCGGTGCCTCGATCGCCTGGGTGGCGAGCTGGTAGGCGTCCAGCTGATCCAGCCCGTAGTCGTCGGCCAGCCACTGCACCAGGTCCAGCGCCGCGATCCGGAACGCGTCCTCCAGCGGCCGGGCCGAGCCCGCGCTCATCAGGTGCGCGTCGGACTCCAGCCGCGGCCAGGCGCACGGGCGGCCCTTGATCAGGTCCACCGCGAGCACCGTGTTCATCGCGCACTCCACCGCGACCCCGCAGGTCTCGCCCTCGCCCTGGCGGGCGTGCCCGTCGCCGAGCGACAGCAGGGCGCCCTCGACGTTCACGCCCAGGTAGCAGGTGACCCCGGCGCGCATCTCGGGGGTATCCATGTTGCCGCCGAACGCGTCCGGCACCAGGGCGCTGCGGACCTCGAGGTTGGCCGGGGCTACCCCCACGGTCCCGTGCATCGGCTCGATCGGCAGGTCCGCGGTGAAGCCGCCACGGCGGGCGGTGAACCGGCACAGGCCCTTGGCCGTGTCGAACTGCCAGAGCCAGACCAGCTCGGGCAGCGGGTCGTGCAGCAGCGCGGTGGCGTGGGTGGCGCTCAGCGCGCCGAACAGCGGCACGGTGGTGGACGCGCCCCAGTCCCGGGCCTGCTCGATCGAGATGAAGTGCACGGCCAGGGTGTCGCCCGGCTCGGCTCCCTCGATCCAGAACGGGCCGGTCTGCGGGTTGAGGTAGGGGAACTCGCACACCTGCGAGACCAGGTCGGTCTCGCTGCGCACCCGGCCGGCGAAGCAGTCCTCGGTGAACACCTCGAGGATGGCGGGCGGCCGGATCCGGGCCACCGGCGCGGCACCCCCGAACGTCCACGCGTACTGGTCCGGGGACGGCCGGAAGGTGATCACCTGCGGGTCAGTCATGTGCCGTACTCCTCCAGCGGGTCCAGGTGGACCAGGCCGACCTCGACCACCCGGCGCGGGTCATGCCGGTACAGGTAGACAAGGTAGATCACGCCCAACGATGCCGGGCCTGCGGGCCTGCGGGCCGGGGCGGCGGGCCGGGCACCCTCAGGCCGGCGGGTCAGGCCGGGTCGCGGTGCCCGTTGGTGCTGAACGCCCCGGGGATGCCCTGCCGGGGCAGTGACACCTCGGCCGTCACGTCCGCGGCCAGCCGGACGCTGTCCCCGTCGACCAGGCGGACCTCGATGCCGGGGAGGACCCGGTCCCCGTTGACGAAGGTCCCGTTGGTGGAGTGCTCGTCCCGGATCGTGGCCTGGCCGGTGTCGCTGACGGTTACCGTGGCGTGCCGCCGTGAGACATTGTCGTAGCTGGCGAAGGCCGCGGCGACCAGGGACTCTTCCGGGTCCCGGCCGAGCACCAGCGAGGTGCCCGCGGGCACTTCCACGTTGCCGGTGGGGAAGATGAGGCGCAGCACGACGGGCGAGATGATCCCCTTCCGGGGTGGCAGCGGCTCGCGGCACACCGCGCAGAACACGGCCGCCGGCTCCTGGATGGCCGCGCCGCAGTGCGGGCAGGATGACCCGGCGGCCGGGGCGGGCGCACCCTCACGGTTGGGGTACTCCTGCATGACGGTCGGCGAGGCGGGCTCGTCGGCCGTCTTGCGCCTGGGCAGGTTGGCGCCGCAGGTGAAGCAGATGAGGTCGTCCTGCTGAACCTCAGCGGCGCAGGCAGGACAGGTCAGGGTCGCCATGTCGTCCTCCGGGACGGCGGCAGGGACGTGTTCACGTGAGCCTAACGTCCGCGGGACGGCGCGGGTGCCCGGCCACCTGAGCGGCGCCCAGTAGCATCGCGGTCATCGGGCGTCACCGGCCGGTGAGGGGCACACCATGATCAGCTATGAGCTCAGCGAAGAGCATGAGGAACTGCGCCAGACCGTCGCGGCCTTCGCCCGCGACGTGGTCCGGCCGGTGATCGGCGGCTTCTACGAGCGCGCCGAGTTCCCCTACGACCTGGTCGCCCGGATGGCCAAGCTCGGCCTGTTCGGGCTGCCGTTCCCGGCGGAGTTCGGCGGCATGGACGGCGACCTGTTCACGCTCGGCCTGGCCCTGGAGGAACTGGCCAGGGTGGACTCCTCGGTGGCCATCACGCTGGAGGCCGCGGTGGCCCTCGGGGCCATGCCTGTCTATAGGTTCGGCACCGACGAGCAGCGCCGCCGCTGGCTGCCCGACCTGTGCTCCGGGGAGCACCTGGCCGCGTTCGGGCTGACCGAGGCGGGCGGCGGATCGGACATCCCCGGCGGGATGCGGACCACCGCCCGGCTGGAGGAGGGCAGCGGGGGCGGCGAGTGGGTGATCGACGGAACCAAGTCGTTCATCACCAACGCCGGGACCGCGATCACCTCCCTGGTGACGGTGCTCGCCATTACCGGCGGGGCTCCCGGCGGCGCCCCGGGAGATCTCGTCCATCGTGGTGCCGGCCGGCACCCCGGGCTGAGCGTCGGCCCGGAGTACTCGAAAGGCCGGCTGGTGCGCCTCGGACACCAGGGAACTGGCCTTCGCCGCCTGCCGGGTCCCGGCCGGCCATCTGCTCGGCGCCCGCGGCCGCGGTTACGCCCAGTTCCTGGAGATCCTGGACGAAGGGCGGATCGCGATCGCCGCGCTCGCGGTCGGCCTGGCCCAGGGGTGCGTGGATGAATGCCTGCGCTATACCGGCGAGCGGGCCGCTTTCGGCCACCGGCTCGGCCATTACCAGGCCATCCGGTTCAAGCTGGCCGACATGGAGGCCCGCACCCACAGTGCCCGGCTGGCCTGGTACGACGCGGCGGCCCGGCTGGTCGCCGGGCAGCCTGTCAAGCGGCAGGCGGCCATCGCCAAGCTCATCGCGGCCAACGCGGCGATGGACAACGCCCGGGAGGCCACCCAGATCTTCGGCGGCTACGGGTTCATGAACGAGTTCCCGGTCGCGCGCTTCTACCGCGACGCCAAGGTGCTGGAGATCGGGGAAGGCACCTCCGAAGTGCAGCGGATGATCATCGCACGGGAACTGGGCGTCCCGGAGTAGGGCCCGCGGGACTGCTTATGGCGGAAAGGCCGGCCGGGAAATAACCGTCCCGCGGCGGCCGGGTGTGGCGGCCGGGGCAGGAATCGCGTACCCGGATCACGCCGATCCCTGTTTCCGCGCGGAAATGGCCGGGCTGCCCCGGCGATGGGCGCGGCCCGGGCTGCCGCTGACCCGCGCATCCGGCCGCAGGCACGACACAGTGCCGCCCGGCACCAGGCAGGCCAGTGCGGGCGGGCCTGCGGCGGGACGGGCGGCCTGCGATGTCCCGCGGGAGGTCACCGGCGCCGCCACAGGCGCCGGCGGGCCGCGGGGACGGCCACCACGGCTTGAGCGTGTACCGTCCGTACCTGGGTACTCTTAGCGCTCTTCGCACATAGATGGCTTAGTTAGTACAGAACGAGCCACGGCGCAAGCGCCGGAGAGTACCCTACTCACGTCGAGCCATCCGGCAAACATCACGCTAGAGCAGCGCTTTCCTGGCATAAGGTATTGATCACTGCCGATGGTGAGACGTTAGGGTTAGCCCTTGGCCGCGCCCGCGCGCGGGGCTCGCAGAATCGTCACCCGGGAAGGGGTGCGTCATGTCAGTTCCGCCGCAAGTACCGCGGGCCTGCTGGCTCGCCACACACGCCAGGTGAGAGGTGCAGAGGCTGTGCGGTCCCGCAGCAAGATGACCGGTAACGGGCTGGCTGGCGATCCCGGGTCAGTTGAGCCGTCGGCCGAGGCCGGCTCGGCGTCCCGCGCGCCCGCGGACCTCGAGAGCCGGGAAGACAGCACCGAGGCCGGCGGCGCGGGTCAGCCCAGGCCCCCGGGCGGCAGCTCACGCCGGGCGCTGAAGAACTGGCGGGTGCGTTCCCGCCTGGTTCTGCTGATCGCCATCCCCACGCTGACCGCCGTGATCCTGGGCGGAACCGGGATCTTGTCCTACGCGCGCAGCGCCACCGCCGACGGGCGGGTCCAGCAGCTCGCCGCGCTCAGCGCCGACGTCACCGTGCTGGCCCAGCGTCTGGAGGACGAGCGGGACCAGACGGTCCGCTACATCGGGCTGGGAATCTCGGGTCAGGGCGGCCGCGGGTCGTCGCCGGCCCTGGCCGCCCCCGAGCTGACCGTGGTGAAGCAGCAGTACGCCCTGACCGACCAGGCCGCAGCCTCGGTGAGCCGTGAGCTGACCGAGATCAACGGCTCGTTCTCGGCCCAGACCCAGCAGCAGGCGGCGACGGCCCGCACCGCGCTGCAGAACCTGCCGCTGCTGCGGAAAGCGTCGACCGGGACCAAGCTGCCTGCCCTGGTCGTGGTGCAGAAGTACACCACCATCATCCAGCAGCTGATCGCGCTCATCGACGTGACCGGCCAGGGCGCCAGTGACGCCACGCTCGGCCAGGCCATCCGCGTGCTCGGCCTGGTGTCCAGGATGAAGGAGCAGGCCTCCCAGCAGCGCGCGATCCTCACCTACGGGCTGCTGGTCGGCCAGCTCTCGCCCACCGAGCAGCTCGCGCTCAACTCGGCGCTCTCAGACCAGCAGAGCAACCTGGCCTCGTTCAACACCGCGGCCAGCATCGCGCAGCGCAACCTGTGGAACAACAGCGTGGCGCGGTCCTTCGTCTTCGAGGCCAACGCCCAGGAATCCCAGGCGATCTCCATCCTGGGGCAGACGCACAAGCTGACCACCGATACCACCACGGTGGACACGTGGTATGGCGCCATGTCCAACGAGATCGACTCGCAGATGGGGTCGGTCGAGCAGGCCCTGTCGGCGCAGATCAGCGCCCGCGCGGCGTCGCTGCACAAGTCGGCCCTGACCGCGGCGATCGTGGTCGGCGTGGCGGTCCTGCTCGTGCTCGCGCTCTCCCTGTTCCTGACCGTGCTCATCGGCCGCTCGATGGTCCGCCCGCTGCGGCGGCTGCGTGCGGGCGCGCTGGAAGTCGCCGGCGTGCGGCTGCCGGAGATGGTCCGGCGGATGAGCGAAGCCGACGGCGGCGGCTCCTTCGACGTCGCCCCCATCGACGTGGACTCCTCCGACGAGATCGGTGAGGTCGCGCGGGCGTTCGACCAGGTCCACCGGGAAGCGCTCCGGCTGGCCGCGAACGAGGCCGCGCTGCGCGGCAACGTCAACGCGATGTTCGTGAACCTGTCCCGCCGCAGCCAGTCCCTGGTCGAACGCCAGATCCGGCTGATCGACGATCTCGAGCAGGGCGAGCAGGACCCGGAGCGGCTGTCCAACCTGTTCCAGATGGACCACCTGGCCACCCGCATGCGCCGCAACTCGGAAAACCTCCTGGTGCTCGCGGGCCACGAGGTGTCGCGGCGGTGGAACCAGCCGGTGGCCCTGGTCGACGTGCTCCGCGCGGCGGTCTCCGAGATCGAGCAGTACGAGCGGGTCTCGATGAACGTGCAGCCCGGTATCTCCGTCCGCGGCCAGGCCGTCAACGACGTGGTGCACCTGGTCGCGGAGCTGGTGGAGAACGCCACTTCGTTCTCGTCCGCGGAGACGCCGGTGACCGTGTCCGGGCACCTGCTGAACAGCGGCGGAGTCCTGCTCGACATCAGCGACCAGGGTGTCGGCATGGGCGCCGAGGAGATGGCCCACGCCAACTGGCGGCTCGACAACCCGCCAGTGGTGGACGTGGCCGTGTCCCGCCGGATGGGCCTGTTCGTGGTCGCCCGGCTGGCCGCGCGGCACGGCATCCGGGTCCGGCTGCGCCCGGCGACGACCGGCGGCCTGACCGCCCTGGTCTGGCTGCCCGACGAGACCGTGACCCACGAGGGCAACGGGTCCCCGTCCGGGCTGCGCCGCTTCGACCGGAACGGCTCGGGCAGCCCGGACGCCCTCGAGGCCCTGGCCGGCAACGGCGGGGCCGGGGAATGGGGCCCGCGCCGCGGCCGCAGCGTCGCCGAGGAGGCGGTGAACGCGGCCCGCGCGCCGCGCTTCACCTCGCTGCAGGCCGAGAACGGTGATTCGCAGGCCACGGCGGGTTTCCCGGCGCTCACCCCGTCCTGGGACGACCCGGCTCCCGCGTCGCCCGCACCCGCCTGGGACGACGCCCCGCCCGAGACCGACGCCCCGTCCTGGGAGACTCCGCCGGGCAAGTCCCCGGCCGCGTCCTGGGATGACCCGTCGTCAGGCACGCCGGGCACGCCCGCGCCGCCCCCCGCGGCGAGCACCGGGCCGCTGCCCTCGGTGCCCAGCAACGGCACCTCGTCGTTCGGCACCTCGCTCAGCGGCGACGGCGCCAGCCAGCCGCCGCGGCTGCCCACCCGGCCGGTGCGCAACCTCAGCAGCAGCGATCCCGGCCCGGGCCGGCGGGAAGTCGTGGTGCCTCCGGCCGGACCGGCTGGCCAGGGCAACCGGCTGCCGATCTTCGAGTCGGTCGAGTCGGACTGGTTCCGCCGTGGCCGGCACAGCGCCGACCGGCCGAACTCGGGTGCGGCCGCTACCGCACCGGACAGCAGCAGTGACACGGGCGGCTGGACCGCCTCCGCCGCGGACGAGGGCTGGCGGGCCGCCGAGGCGGTCAGCAAGCCAGCGTCGGGCGGGGTGACCCTGTCCGGCCTCCCGAAGCGCGTTCCCAAGGCCAACCTGGTGCCCGGGACCGTGGGCGCGAACGCCGAGGCCACGCCGCCTCCGGTTCGCTCGGCTGCGGTGACCAGGCAGCGCTTCGCAAGCTTCCAGCGAGGCGTTCGCGAAGCGCGGGCCGCCGTTAACAGCGAAGAAGATGACGGCGGTGAGGGAGACGATGTGACATGAGGGGTCGAGCGGGATTGCCTGACGTGCTGGTGCTTATGGTGGGGTCGCCGAGAGAGGAGGGTTCGTGAGTCCGCTAACCCGTCCGGTCCAGGACCTGAACTGGCTGATCACGAACTTCGTGGAGAGGGTCCCGTCCGTCGCGCATGCCATCGTGGTCTCGTCAGACGGGCTGCCCCTGGCGTACTCGAACGGCTTCCCGCCGGACCGGGTCAACCAGCTGGCGGCCGTGACGTCCGGGCTGACCAGCCTGACGCAGGGCGCTTCCCGGGTCTTCGAAGGCGGCCCGGTAACTCAGACGGTCGTGGAGATGCAGCGAGGCCTGCTGCTGGTGATGGCGATCAGCGATGGATCGAGCCTGGCCGTGCTCGCGTCCGCTGATTGCGACATGGGCCTGGTGGCCTACGAGATGGCGCTCCTCGTTGAGCGGGTGGGACGGGCTCTCACGCCGGACATGCGTGGGGCTCTGCGGTCGGAGGATGGCAGATAGTGACAGGAGAGACCGTTGTCCGGCCCAGGCCTGGATGACTGGCCGCCGACAGGTGGCCAACGCGGCACCGGGTCCGGCGGAGGAAAGCGTTCACGTGGGGCCGAACCCGCTGGGAGCGGGCTGGTCCGGCCATATGCGGTGACCGGGGGCAGGACCAAGCCCCGGTACCAGCTCCAGATCGAGGCGATGGTGGCGGCGTCTCACTATGAGGCGCGCGATCTTTCCAGCCTCAGCCCGGAATGCCAGGCCATTCTCGGGTTCTGCCGTGATTGGCGTTCAGTGGCGGAGATATCCGCCGTGCTCAGGATGCCCCTGGGCGTGGCTCGTGTCCTGGTCGCTGACATGGCGGTGGAAGGGCTGGTCAGAGTTCACCAGCTGGACCATGCACATGGCCGCCCAGATCTCAACCTGCTCGAAAGGGTGCTCAGTGGACTTCGCAAGCTCTAGTCCCGTGCGGGGCACGGCTGGGGATACCGCCGCCATGACGTCGGTCAAGATCGTCGTGGCGGGTGGTTTCGGCGTCGGCAAGACCACCTTCGTCGGATCAGTCTCAGAGATCACCCCGCTGACCACGGAAGCGGTCATGACGTCGGCTAGCGCCGGAGTTGACGACCTGTCGGCGGTCCCCGACAAGACCACGACCACGGTGGCGATGGACTTCGGCCGGGTGACCCTGGATGCCGGGCTGATCCTGTACCTGTTCGGCACACCCGGCCAGCACCGGTTCTGGTTCATGTGGGACGACCTGATCCAGGGCGCGATCGGCGCCGTGGTCCTGGTGGACACCCGCCGCCTGGCCGATTCCTTCCCGGCCGTGGACTACTTCGAGACGGCAGGCCTGCCGTTCATCGTGGCCATCAACGGGTTCCACGGCGAATTCCCGCACGGCGTCCAGGACGTCGCGGAGGCCTTGTCGGTCAGCCCGAACGTCCCCGTCGTCCAGTGTGACGCCCGGGGCAGGAAGTCCACCAAGGCGACCCTGATCGCGCTGGTGGAGCACGCCATGGCCATGCAGCTCAGCCCCAGGTAAGGCGGTCCATCCCAGCGCGGTCCCGGGTGTGGCCCGCCCCGCCGGGCCCCGAAGACGCCGACGTCCCCGGGACCCGCGGCTGCGGTAAGGTTCTGGCGGTGCCGGGGCGGTAGCTCAGCCGGTCAGAGCAGCGGACTCATAATCCGTCGGTCGTGGGTTCGAGCCCCACCCGCCCCACTCACTGAAACCGCAGGCGACCTGCGGAAATGACCAACATTAGTGATCTTGGCTGTCGGCTAGGTGGGCAGCTATGTGCGGTCCGATGCCACTAACTGCGGCTCACTGCGGCAAATGCGCGCCAAAATTTGAGACCGTCGCGGACCGTTGCAGAGGGCGGGCATGCCGCAGGTCATACGGCCGCCTGGCGAGCGGTGAGGCCTGCTCCGCCGCGGTGAGCGCTACCTGGCGGGCCTTGGCCCAGGCGCGACGGTAGGTGATGGTGGGCAGTTCGCCGCCCCGGACCCCGGCGAACAACCGGCCGTCCTCGGCCCGGCCGAAGCTGGCGACATGATCGCGGAGCAGCCTGGTCAGTTCGGGGTGAGTTGGCACGATGCGGGTGTCGCCCTCGGCCCGGTGCTTGAGCTGACGCCGCTCCCGTGGACTGCCGTCATCGGTCCACTCGCTGCCTGCGTCGGGGGTTGCGCCGCGCAGGTGCAGCTCGCCCCAGTCCTGGTCGTCAGGCGGCTCCTGCCACTGCTGGCCGTCCTCGTCCCACACGCGGGGCGGGAGGACCAGATTGTCCTGGCGGAGGTTGATGGCTTCCTCGGGACGGAGCCCGGCGTAGTACATGACCGCGAAGAAGGCGACTAGCCGGTGCCCGCTGGGCTGCTGGGCACGGACCGCGGCCAGCAGTGCTCGCGCCTGGCGCGGGTTCACCACGCTCCGCCGGTCCACCTGGCTGGATACCTTGGGCGCCGTCCACTTGAGTACCCGGATCGGGTTCGGTGTCCAGCAGGCCGCGTTCGACCGCGTAGTCCATGGCGTTGGCCAGGATGGTGCGGTGTCGCCGGGTGGTGCTCGCGGCCGCGTTCTTGCCGTCCACGGTGGCCGTGGCCAGGCCGAGCATCCTCCGGGCCGTCGCGGGTTCGGCCAGCGCCGGGACTGGAACGCTGGCGCGGGTCACCCAGGCGAGAATCTCGGCCACGTCCTCGGGCGGGTCGGCGCGCTGCTTGGCGTTGAATCCCCACCGCACGAGCGCCCGGCGGATGCTCGCATCTTGTGGCCGTCCACGTGCATCGGCCAGCATCGCTGGTGTGGCCGCAGTCAGGGCGCGGGCGATGTCCTTGCGGTACTTCGCGGAGGTCTGCTTCCACTTCATGTCCACATAGGCGCAGGCGAAGTCGTACCAGCTGATCTCGGCCTTGGTCCGCTCCCAGGCAGTTGGCCTACCCGTCGTGAGGCTGAACGCCTCACCCTTCCGGGCGGCGGTCAGCAGGGCGCTGCGGAAACTGTCGGCCTGAGAAGGAGCTGGCCCCGATGTTCACCTGGGTGGCTTTGGCCACGGCCAGCACGTAGCCCACCTGGCGGGTTTCCAGGTCGGCACGCAGGCCCGGGCCGGCGCCATAGACCTCGTCGCCAGCGACCCAGGCCGCTGGCGCCCCGGCGTCCAGGGCGCGGGCGATCATCCGGCGTGCCAGCATCGGCTTGGCCGCGAACGCCGTGCCTTCGGGGATCCCGGCGGCCCGGCACCGGGCCGGGGCGGCTGTCCATGACTTCGGCACGTACAGATCCCGGTCAATCAGTGCGTGCGCGCCCCGGCCTGCATAGGTCAGGAACACCGCCACCTGACAGTTCCCGATCCGGCCCGCGGTTCCGGGGTATTGCCGTTGAACCCCGGCCGTGGCAGTGCCCTTCTTCAGGTCACCGGTCTCATCGACCACGAGCACCGCATCCGGGCCACCAAGATGCCCGATGACAAAGCTGCGCAGGTCATTACGCACCCCATCGGTGTCCCACCGGGCGCCTGCCAGCAGGTGCTGCATCCCGTCCGGCGTGCCATCCCCGGCATGCCCGGCGATCGGCCAGCAGTTCTTCCGCGGCAGGTCAGCCAGCAGCCCCAGCACGAACGCCCGGGCCCGCCGCCTGGGCTCCACCCGGGCGAAGCGGCCCGCGATCTGGCCCATCAGTTCATCGAATAACCCCGCCCACTGGGCGGGGTCTGGAGTGCCCCGAGCCTTCCGGACAGTCCGTCCATTAGGATGGACAACCTGGAAAGGTAAAGAGTTGCCCCGACCGAAAAAGAGCTTCTCTCCTGAATTCAAGGACGAAGCCGTGAAGATGGTGATCGAGACGTCGCGCCCGATCGCCAGAGTGGCAAAGGAGCTCGGAATCAACGAGGGCACACTCGGCAACTGGGTGAGCATTTACCGCCGTGAGCACGCCGGCGAGGAACCGCCGCTGACCGTGAATGAGCGGGCGCGGCTGCGCGAGCTCGAGCGGGAAACCCGGGAACAGAAGATGGAGCTTGAGTTCCTGAAAAAAGCCGCAGCATACTTCGCCCGCGACCATCGGTGACCGATAAGTTCGAGTTCATCGACGCGGAGTATGCGGCCTACCAGGAATCAGGTGGTATGCACGTGCCGTCGATCGTTAAAATGTGCCTGTGGATGGAGGTGTCCCGGTCCGGATTCTATGACTGGCGGAATGCCCCGGAATCAGCGACAGTGAAAAGGCGCGGGATACTCGCACTGTACGTGAAGAAGTCCTTCGATGATTCCGATGGGACATACGGGTACCGGAGGGTCCACACGGATCTGGCGGCCTGGGGCGTGCCGGCCGGGCCGGAGCTGGTGCGGTCGGTCATGCGTGACCTGGGCCTTGAGTCCTGTCAGCCGAAGCCGTGGCGATTCAGCCTCACCGAGGGCGACGGCCAGGAGCACGACATTCCCGACCTCGTGAAACGCGATTTCACCGCCGCGGCGCCGGGCGAGAAAATGGTCGGGGACATCACCTACATTCCGACATGGCAGGGCTGGCTTTACCTGGCGACGGTGATCGACTGCTACTCGAAGGAAGTGATCGGCTGGGCGACGGACGACAACTACAAGACGCCGCTCATCGAGAAGGCCATCGAGATGGCTGCCCGCAATTGCCCTCTCGCCGGGAATGCAATTTTCCACTCCGACCGCGGCAGCAATTACACGTCCCAGCGGTTCGCCGGGGCGCTGAAGAAATATAGCCTCCGGCATTCCGTCGGGCGCACCGGGATATGCTACGATAATGCAATGGCCGAATCATTCTTCGCTGCCCTGAAGAATGAGCGCGTCCACCGTACCGAGTATCCGACCCGCGAGCACGCGCGCCGGGACGTTGTGAGGTACATCGAATTCTGGTACAATTCAAAACGCAGGCACTCCGGACTTCAGTACCGGACCCCACGACGGGTCCACGAGGAATACCTGGAACGGCAGTCCGCAGCGTGAATTAACCACAAATCCGCTGTCCGGAAAGCTCGGGGCAGATCAGTCTACGCTGTGGCCAGCGGCCACCGCAAGGTCATCATGAGTCTTCACAAACCAGGATGATCAACCGGTGGCCGCCTCACACCCAGGACCGCCGCGCCGCAAGATCACGATCTCCGGCTGGAGTAC
>CAVRFX010000016.1:0-504718 GCA_963720645.1 uncultured Actinomycetes bacterium
GTCGCGCCTCGACTTCAAGCTTCGTATTGCTAAAGCGGCGGCCGCGACATGGCGCGCTGGCGATTTCCGTGGAGGACCAGCGCAACGCGTTGCTGTTGGTGGTGCTGGAAGGCCTCACCTACCGCGAAGTAGCGGCTGTGCAGGGCGTGCCGATCGGCACTGTGATGTCACGCCTGGCGCGTGCGCGCGTCCAAATCAGAACTTTTCTCGATGGCGGACGCTCGGACGTTGCGCCGCACCGTGGCCTATTCCTCCCGCTCAGTATTGTCGGTAACCAATTGGCCGATCATCGGGTGACGCAATGAAAAAGGATAATTCGACAATGTTGCGGCCTCTGTTTTGGACGATAGCAGACGTTTTCCTGGTCGATGGCCTCGATGGCTTGCGCAAACAGCATCCCGGCATCGCGCTGAGATCGTCACCGACGTGCGCCTGATGAGCCTTGCGCGCGAGGCCGACATCGCGCTGCGGCTCGGCCGGCCCCCGGACAGCGGGCTGGTCGGGCGGAAGCTCGGCAAGGTGCATTCGCCGATGCAATCGCGGAGGGCGCCCGCTTTCTTGCCGACTCGAATTAAAACGCATACCGCGCATTACTGAAACGCAGCGTTGACGGATGCGCACATGGGCACCGCCATGGCTGCGGCCGTGATGCTGTGAGAAAATTATTTTACGAAACCTGTTCGCGAAAGATCAATAGCGGCCCAACTCCTTGCAAAGCAGAATTTTTCCCATGCTCATTATTCCATTACGTTTCCGTGAATGGTAGGCCGCATTTTGTGACTTCGACGTGTATTGAGGGCAATGCAGCGTCACGCCATAAGGCCGCCCGCAAGAAATTCATCTTGCCTAAACAGAACGGAGCTAAACCGTGAAGACCATCACTAAGATTATCTTTGCTTCTACTTTCGCGCTGTCGGTCGCCGTTCCGGCATTTGCCCAATCGCCCGGTTACGACTATCGAACCGGTGCTGATAAGCAAATAAATCGCCATCAATCCGCCGCCGTTAAGCGCGGCCGAAACGCGTTCGCCATGGAATCAAAACCCGGAATTCAGTTTAGACTCCAACAGCCCGGAAGCAACGGGCGGTGGCAGCCTCGGTTACAATCAACTGCTGTTGCAATACTGACGCGCCGCCGACGAATGACAGCAGGGCGGGTTTGTCCCGCTCTGCTCATCACCTATCGCGCTTTCCGCCTACTTTCCCAACTAATACAGCGTGATGGAGTTTGTCACTGCGGTATTGGCGGCCAGTGTTAAGCGCCCCTAAAAAACAGGTCGAGACCATGCAGCCTCATTGCAACCCAACGGATCTTGGCGCGATCTGCGCCTTCACCGCACACGTATGCTGCCCACACTGCGGCGACCGGATGGTGGCACCTGTGTCGTCTGAATTCGTCGAGGGCGTCGAAATCCGCCACTATTGGGAATGCGAATCCTGCGGACTGGCCTCCAGCATCTCCATCCCGCTCACGCAAGATTAATGGGTGACTGCCAACAGGCCGCCGTCGCAGGCGGTCTCTATTTGCAAGTCATCTGGAAAACAATGGACCTGAACGATGGACGATGACGACGATAGCGAGCCGCAATTCATTTGCCCAATCACCGCCTATCCGCGTGAGGGCGATCTTTCCCACCTATGCGAAGACTATGGCTGCGCTCGCAAGGGCGGATTGTCGCCATACTCCGACGAAAATTTAATGGAAAGCCCATGACCGACGCTGCAAATCACAAGAATCTGGCCTCTTACGTTAGTCACAATCCTCCAAAGCGGAATGGGATCGTGAAGAAGGTCGGCAATCTGCGGCACATCTTTGATGCTATTCTTAACGCTATGTACGAGTCGCGTCGGAGGCAGGCCGAACGAGAAATCGCAAACTTCGTTGCTCGGCAGGGCGGGCGTATGACTGATGATCTCGAGCGCGAGATGGCGCGTCGCCTGTTTACGTCGGACTGGAGCCCTCGCGAATGAAGGACGCCGACCCGCGCAGTTTCTCACGTCATCTTCGATCTTCTGTCGCTTACTTTCTGTGTACCACCAGCAACGCCGCCATCTGATTGTTATTGCCGCAGCGGGTATACGACGACCCGGTCCGCGACGCGATCGTGCCCGACAAGATGATAGCGGACGATGATTTTACCGCCGATCTTGATATCCGATGAAAAGCCGCGATGCCAAATATACGATAGCCGAACTCGCTGTCCGCTCGTCCGGATCATGTCTTGACCGTGGTTTTGTAATCCAGCTGGCTCCGCGCGCCGGCGCCGCAGCTGAACGTTTTGGCGATTTCATCGACCGCGGTGACGATCCGTTTGGATCCATTGCCGCCAGGGCGCCGGACGTGAGCGCGAACAGTGCAAGCGTAGCAGCCGCCAACAACCTCGTCATCGTAAGTCCTTTTCTCGCGTAGCGTCTCGACCGCATCCCCGGTCAAGAACACGGTGCGGACGCGCGCGCCAAGCTAATTCGATATGCGCCGCAGCGCCTCAGGATTTCGGTCGACGACGGTGACGGTGGCGCCCATGCCGACGCTGATGATCGCCGCATGCGTTCCGGCAACCCCGCCACCGAGGATAACCACGTCGGCGGCGGCACACCCGGGACGCCGCCGAGCAGCACGCCACGCCCGCCATTGTCGTTTTCGAGGCAGCGCGCGCCGGCTTGCGGCGCCATGCGGCCGGCAACCTCCGACATCGGTGTCAGCAAGGGCAGTGTGCGCTGTGGGCTCGTCACAGTCTCATAGGCAATGGCTGTTACGCCGGAGGCAATCAAATCTTCGGTCTGTGCGCGGTCCGGCGCAAGGTGGAGATAGGTGAACAGGATCTGCCCGCGGCGAAGCTTCTTGCGCTCGGGCGCCAGCGGCTCCTTGACTTTCACGACCATCTCGGCGCGGGAGAACACGGCGTCGGCGTTCGCGACGATTTCCGCGCCGACCGCTTGATAATCGCCATTCGACAGGCCCGCACCGATACCGGCGCCGGTCTCGATGATGACCTGGTGCCCCTTGGCCGTTAGTTCGCGGACCGTCGAGGGCACGAGCCCGACGCGATACTCGTTGTCCTTGGTTTCCTTCGGCGAGCCGACAAGCATGGCTGTTCGTCTTATCGATGCCGACTAAGAAGCAGCAGCGACGTCTGGTTCATACTTACGGGGCACGCTAATATATTTCTCCTATCAAACCAAGCCAATGGATTGCCCTTCGCGGGCTGACTTCCTAAGAACGAGTGAAGTTGCTCCCAAAAAGGCGCGCGACCATCGCGCCGAGCCAGGAACGGCTTTCCGGACCGCAGAGACAAAAGGCCCAAAACTGCCTCCAAGCGATTTTCCGATTCGCAAAGACCGTGTCTCCCCGCTCTCGACCCCGCAAAAAGCCCCCAAATTCGAGGCCTTTGTGCCGGGTTCAGAGACTTTTGGGACAGACTGGACTGCGTGGTGGCGGACGCAGTCTCCGACATACTAAGGACCGGCCACGTTCGCCGTTGTTTACCAACCTTTCAATTAACCAAGATTTACGGGCCTTATTTGACCCGTTTGTCTTTCTCTGTTCGCCATCGACCGGTAAATCCGGCGCAAGTGCTGGGCACATGCTAGGGCAGAAAGACAAGGCGATGGCACGGAAAATCAATCGGCTGAACGCGCGGGCGGTAGCGACGATCACGAAGCACGGCCGTCATGCCGACGGCGGTGGTCTTTATCTCTCGATCTCACCCAATGGCGGCAGGCGGTGGGTGTTCCTGTATCGCTGGCACGTCAAGCCTACTGAAATCGGCTTCGGTTCTGCCCGCGACGTCACGCTCGCCCGTGCCCGTGAGCTCGCCGGCCAG
Organism: uncultured Actinomycetes bacterium; assembly: GCA_963720645.1. Classification (GTDB taxonomy): domain Bacteria; phylum Actinomycetota; class Actinomycetes; order Streptosporangiales; family Streptosporangiaceae; genus RYN-230. The sequence continues at coordinate 3,824 of CAVRFX010000016.1, forward strand.
GCCCGCGCCAAGCTGGCGGAGATAAATTCCAAGGACGGCAGAAGGACGTCAGAAGGCGCCACATTTGGTGAATGTGCCGACCGGCTGATTAAGGCCATGCGCCCTTCCTGGCGCAATGGAAAGCACGCAGCGCAATGGGAAATGACGTTGCGGGATTATGCTGCGCCCTTGCGACGTTTGCCGGTAGATAAGATCGTCACTGATGACGTCCTTTCGGTATTAAAGCCGCTTTGGAACGATAAGCCTGAAACCGGGTCTCGCGTTCGCGGCCGGATCGAGCGCGTGCTTGATGCCGCCAAAGCGCAAGGGCTGCGGAGCGGAGAGAACCCCGCGCGTTGGCGTGGCCATTTGGATCAACTCTTACCGAAGCGCCAACGGCTCACGCGCGGCCATCACGCGGCGATGAACTATGCCGAGTTGCCCGCCTTCATCACCAATTTGCAGGCCCGGCAGGCCACCGCAGCCCTGGCCCTCGAATTTGCGATCCTCACAGCGGCGCGGTCCGGCGAAGTGCTTGGCGCGCGATGGGAGGAGTTTGACCTTGACCATGCCGTATGGACAGTGCCTGCGACGCGGATGAAAGCCGGCCGTGAACACCGCGTTCCGCTATCGCAGCGTGCTCTCAAAATTGCGAAGACGATGCACAAACCCGCAGTGGCGAATTCGTGTTTCCAGGTCAGCGGCCCGGCAAGGCGTTGTCGGTGATGGCGCTCGAAATGCTGCTGCGCCGCATGAAGATCGAAAACGCGACGGTTCATGGCTTCCGCTCTACCTTCCGCGATTGGGCGGCGGAGAGTACCCATTTTGCAAATGAGGTTTGCGAGGCGGCGCTAGCCCATGTGATCGCGAACAAGGCGGAAGCGGCCTATCGGCGCGGCGATCTCTTTGAAAAACGTCGGCAATTGATGGAAGCGTGGGCCGCCTATTGCGCGTCACCCGGAGCAGACAAAATCGTACATTCAGGCGATAGCCATGAAAGATAGCCCGCTTTACGATCACCCGCTTCGTTAAAAAAAAACTATTTGCGGTTGGAGCAGACAGTATCACGTGCCCTGTCCGCCAACACAGACGCCGCCAGAGTTGCCAAGGGATGTGGCGATGCAGGTTGCTGAACGCGCTGACATCCACCTTTGAACTCACCGGAAAACGCAAGCAGTTTTGCGACGCCCTCTGCGAAACAGTGCAGAAGGTAGAAAACGGCCCGGCACACAGTCAAGGCGAAGCCGAATCAGAGCCCTGTTTAAGGCCGCCGAGGCGGCACAGAACTCTACAACGAATGTGCAGCCTAAACAAGAGCGACCGCGAATGGGTGGAAAGAATTAATGGCCATTCCGGAGTACCAATTGCCACGCGAATTCCTGCAGACGGTGTCGCAGATTGATAACCTGTTCAGTACCGCCATTGGTAAGCCTGCGCCGTTCATTCCTGGCTCGCCGTGCTGCGTGAAAAAAGGGCGGGAAAGGGAGCGGTCGGGGACATGGTGTTTATGCATTTCAACTCGGCATCTCTTGCTTTGGGCGACCGAGTATGGCAGAAAATTCGAAGACGTGATAAGAACTTTAAAAAGGGCTCTTTGATTGAAGCCCTTAATATTATTCGCCCGCACTTACCTGAAGGCGTAGTGCCAAATGCCTTAAATTACGGGACTATCCAAAAAATAAAAACCAAGTCTTTCAGGAGCCAGCACGATATTCTTGCGGTTGAGCATTTGCCGCCAAATAGCGCCCATCGTCGCTCGACCGCATTAAAGAAATGCTGGTCGCAGCAGCAGCTGCCTCGCCGTGCCATCTAACCACCGCATTCGCACCGATGCGAGCGTGATTGCCGGAGTAACCCAGCCAACAAAGGTGGTTGCCATTAGTCGATTAGTGCACAGCATTGCTGAGGCGTGCAAGGCCGCAAGAACACAGGAGCAGCACAGCCCTATACGAAGCAATAAACTGCGGTAAGTTACGTCGTCGAAACACAGCGCACGCACGCTGATACTCGACAAACTTTGCATCATCAGAGTAAACCCTGCCGCCCATAAAGTGAAATCCACGCAATCGCTCAACGAAGGGGGCAGCAATGTCTGACTCACCCGAAACCAATCCGGCCCCTAACCCGTTCGACCCAGCGGCACTGCGGTTGGACCAATCCTATGCGGACACAGTCGGCGTGAAGAAGCTTTTGACCACCGTGCCGGTGCGCAAGCCGAACCGTCAGGACTTCGTGCGCGTGCATCCCGACCCGGTGTATCAGGCTGACACCTGCCGCCATTATCGAGGTGAAGGAAGATCGTGAGGTCTACCTCGTCATGCCGAACATGGCGCAGCTCTCCCTGGCGAATTATCGACGGTGACACTGTTCACCACGATCAACCGCCAAGGCACATTGCACATATGGCCAGTCAAGCTGCCCAACTCCAGAAGGACGGCAGAATGAATGGCATAGGTCGGCAGCAGAAGCGGCCGAACGGGCGATGAAGAAATGGGTGCGAGTTACTGCGAGCATGTCGCTCGGCGCCTATGAAATCTTCGAGGCGAGTGGGGACCTTCCTGAGCCGGTGTGGCCGGACTATTCCTTCCAGGAAATTCTCAAGATCGCCTTCCGCGACCGCATCGTGGACCGCGCCGATCACCCCTTGGTGCAACGGCTTCAAGGGATCGTGTAGTCATGGCGGAATTATCAGTTTGTCGCCGCTCGACCGATCCGGTCGGCGGCGACACCGCCTGCCAGCACGAAGTGGTGGCACACACCAATGTGTCGGGTCCTGCGCACGAGCAGACCACCCGTCCCCTCGCGGATGCTCTCTCTGCTGAATGCCCGGTCGATGCAGGTAATGCCTTGCCTGCGGCTGCGGGGGCGGCGCAACAGAGGGTGCGCACCCACTGTTTAACCTCCTTCCCTTTGCAGAAATTTGGGCGGTTGATTTCGAGTTCGGCGCCAAGCCCGGGGAGAACCCCGAGCCGGTGTGCCTGGTTGCATGGGAATTGCGCAGCGGTCGCAAGCTGCGCCTATGGCGAGACGAGTTCGGCGCCGTGCCCCCGTACCCGACCGGCTCCGACGTGCTGTTCGTCGCCTATTACGCCAGCGCAGAAATCGGTTGCCATCTCGCTCTCGGCTGGCCGGTGCCCGAGCGCGTGTTGGACCTGTTCACCGAGTTCCGCAATCACACCAACGGCATTCCCACGGTCAGCGGCGCGGGCTTGCTCGGCGCGCTTGCCCACTACGGCCTGGACAGCATCGGCACCGTCGAGAAAGACGAAATGCGCGACCTGATCTTGCGCGGCGGACCATGGTCGGACGCCGAGCGGGCGGCAATCCTCGACTATTGCGAAAGTGACGTGGCGGCGCTGGCGCGGCTGTTGCCGGCCATGCTGCCCGACATCGACCTCCCCCGCGCGTTGTTGCGGGGTCGTTACATGGCTGCAGCGGCGCGCATGGAGCGCAATGGCGTGCCAATCGATACCACACGCTTGGGCATTTGAAGCGGCATTGGCTGGATATCCAGGATCAACTCATTGCCGAAATTGACACCGACTATGGTGTGTATGAGGGGCGGACCTTCAAGGCCGATCGCTTCGCCGCATGGCTTGCGCGAAATAACATTCCATGGCCCAGGCTCGACAGCGGACGGCTTGATCTCAGCGAGGACACTTTTCGAGAGATGGCTCGCGCCTATCCGGCGGTCGCACCGTTGCGTGAACTGCGCGCTGCGCTATCCGAAATGCGCTTGTCCGATCTTGCCGTCGGGCGGGACGGCCGTAACCGCACCATGTTGTCGGCGTTTCGGGCACGCACGGGCCGCAACCAGCCAAGCAACACGAAGTTCATATTCGGTCCCAGCGTCTGGCTTCGCGGTTTAATCCAGCCGCCACCTGGTTACGGCATCGCCTACATCGACTGGGCACAGCAAGAGTTCGGCATCGCGGCGGCTCTGTCCGGCGATCCTTTGATGATGGAGGCATACCGCTCGGGCGATCCTTACCTCGCCTTTGCCAAACAGGCGGGTGCAGCGCCAGCCGATGCAACCAAGGCGACGCACAAGGCGATCCGAGACCAATTCAAGTCAACCGTCTTGGCTGTGCAGTACGGTATGGGCGCTGAGGCGTTGGCCCAGCGCATCGGGCAGCCGCCAATCCGCGCCCGAGAGCTGCTGCGCTTGCACCGGGAAACCTATCGGGTGTTTTGGCGGTGGTCCGACGCTGCCGTGGACTACGCGATGCTGAACGGCGAGCCTGCACACGGTATTCGGCTGGCGGGTGCAAGTGCCACCGATATCGAATGCCCGTCCCTTGCGAAATTTCCCGATGCAGGCCAACGGCGCCGAAATGTTGCGGCTGGCCTGTTGCCTCGCGACCGAACGCGGCATCGAGGTGTGTGCGCCGGTCCACGACGCGGTGCTGATCTGCGCACCGCTCGAACGTCTGGATGCTGATGTGGTGCGTATGCAGCAAGCAATGGCCGAGGCGTCGCGCGATCGTGCTTGACGGCTTCGAGCTGGGCACTGATGCCAAAATCGTCCGCTACCCGGACCGATATATGGATGAACGCGGCGCCGTCATGTGGGACCGCGTCATGAAGCTGATCCACGAACTAGCAGCAAAGGACAGCGGCCTAACTCCTCGGGTGTCGTATCAAAATGCGGATGTTGTCGTACCGAAATGCGTATACGTCAGGTATCCTCTATGTCTCCTAATACTAATACCAACATCAGTTGGGACCCCGGTCGCCTCCGCCTCGACCAAGATGGGGCAAGAAGGTTGCAAGGTGGCAGCCGTCATGGCCGACGGGTCTCAACTATCCGGGGTAAATTCATTGCGGGACCCATAGATGTTTCTTGGGTGTGTCAGGCCAGCCAGCTTGGGGTTAAGGCATTATTGGTCGGGTTGGCACTCTGGCACCTTAAGGGACTACGAAAGGCCGACACCTTCATTGTTTCCAACCTGATGGTGCAGGACTGGGGCATCCAGCCCGATGCAAAACGCCGGGCGCTGCGTGCGCTTGAAAAAGCCGGCCTGATAAGGGTTGGGCGGCGGGGGAAACGCAGCCCGCAAGTGACCCTTGTAGTGGGTAAGCCAGGTTTAAAGGTGGCCCGATCGCCGCCACGGATAGTTTAGGCCGGCTAGGGGTGCCGGGTGCCGTCAAACCCTGGCTAAGGAATGACGCTTGCACGGTCGGTAGTAACGAAATCCCCAGCCTGCGACCTTCACGCCTTGAACCGGCACTTCGCCGTACGGTTTAGCGCGGACAATCCGCCGCGACAATGTCTCGCCCACGTTCGCCTACGTCCGGGCAACGATTGCGAATTTCTCATCTTGTGCGCGACGATCCGCCGAAACAATCGCGACATTTCACAAATCCAGGCGACGCTTAGTACTCTATATTCGAATTCTTAATCCAAAGCGAGCGCTGTTACTGTAGCGGCACAAGGTTGTTTCTCGGAAACATGTCACTATTAGCCAAATATTAGCCCTGACCTTGTAGGCGTTGAGTCCCAACATCTTCAGAGACAGATCGATTGGGAGAAATTGGACGCTCTTTGCCATCGGCGGCAGGTGTTCCAATATGAAAGTGTAACAGGTGTAACATGGCGCAACGAAAGCTAACGCGCTTAGCAATGCAATTAAAGAAGCCAGCTCATCAATAAAGAGGTTTCTTGAACTATCAGTTCAACACCCTCAAGCGCGAGGGTGTGGCGGCGATCCGCTGGGTAAACCGGACCCGGAAAGGAATGCCTTACTGGCTATGCACGCCTTTACGGCGAGCTCGAAGTGCAACGCGAAATCAGCTCAACTGTGTATGCGATGGTGCGCCGCTTGTTCACGCTCGTCATGCCCGCGAGGCGATCTTTACCAGCGTTCCTGCAGCTAAGGGAGCGGGCGTTCACCTAATGGATGGCTTTGGTGACGCAGCGCCAAATCGAGTGGTCTTTGGTGGATATCGAATGGCCGACGGCAGAGCACTGGATGGAATACCCGATGATTTTGTTGTCGATCCGTGGTTGTTCGATGATCATGAATGGGGCCGCGAGCGGCTGGGTGGGTTGAAGAAATCCGTCGCGGCAGCCAGTGCTGCTGATGAAATCTGCTGTTGGACCTCAGAGCAGTTGCTGACGCTGGCAACTATTGCCGCCGACGTGGGCTAAACAAGCCCATGGCTGCTTCGAGCTGAATACGCCTTACAAGCTGTTGGTCGTCCGCCGGCTGGGTGGTTGGACAGGTGAACGGAGTAACACGCCGCTTGTCTGGGCCAACCGTGGTGAAAAAGTAATATTTGACAAACTTGAACACGCCAAAACGATTGCTTTGGCATCTGTGCCGAACCTGGAGTGGATGGCCGTATTTGCGGAATGCAGTGGGGTAAACGCACCAACAACTAACGCGCCGGGCAATGTGAAGCCGATCAGTCGGGAGCAGATGGGGGAAACTGTGGTTGGTCAGGGAAGCTGCGGCAGAGAAGCGAACACCGAAACTGCCCGCACGGCCTGCCGATCCTTCAGCAGCCGTTGAACGTATCGCGAGCAAGTCGATTGCAGCAGATCAACAAGTCGCCGGTTGATGTTGTTGGATATTATGGAAGTCCCACAACGCAGCCAGCAAGCAGGCGCCTGCGGCATTTATCGAAGTTAATAGTGAAACTGAGTGAACCACGGTGCGAGTGCGCACCCAGACGCGAGCAACTATTTGGAACAAGTCCGCGGCTACTGCCGTGACGCTCAGTGCCCATCCCACCACACCTAATTGAGAACGTGCGCCCGCTGGCTGTGCCTTATCAAGGTCAACAAGGTGTAGACCGCCCTCAAGCGTCGTTCGAAGCACACCTTGCCACCTTGCCGGCGCGAATTAGCCCGCCGTGCAGACATAAATTCACACAGCATCGGTTTATCGAGCTCGGGTGTTCACCAGTCGCATTCGACTGTTCGCGGGAGTCACAGGGGATGCCACCGTGACAGGAACGATCACAAGCACCGTAATAGCAAAAGGCCCCGGCGGAGACCGGGGCCTTGTCTTTCGGATGTCTACTAGGAGCCGCGATGGTCGCCGTCACAAGCGAAGGCTTGATGCGGTTGACGTTTAAAAAGCAGCCTTCCGGCAACGAGTGCGAAGGCGATCACAATAAGTCCGAGGACTTTTCTATTTGCATATCTCCTCAAGAGCAATCGCACTATACCACTCGCCGGCCAAGGATAGCAGCTAACGTTTGCGTGACATTGACCGGGACTGGTGCTGAATGACGTCCAGCGCTAACGACGTCACACAAACCGGATGGTGCAGATAATCATGCGCTTTGCTTCTCTAAAGATTGCCCGAAAACCGGCGATCTGCCAAAGTCGCCGCTTCCAAAATTGGCAGCCTAGTGCCATCGGAGGCGGCATTCCGAAAAAATTAATTTTCCATTATTTCGCGCTCACATCGGGCACCGATGAGCGGGCTCGCGTGCACATAACAAAATCAGGGAGATATGCTGTGAAAACAAAGTCTATACGGTCGCGTTGTTTATGCTCGCCGGCGTAGCGGTTGCCATACCGCCAATCACCGCCGCGCAGGCTGCTGAACTCCAGGTCTTGGCAGGCGGCGCGATGACCCAGGTTTGGGCGGAGATCAAGCCGAAATTTGAACGAATATCGGGGCGCAACTGGTGGTCTTTCGGGCACCACACCTAACCTGATCAAGGAAGCTGCCCTGGAGCAAGCCGTTTGACATTGGAGTTGTTCCTGTCGAAGTGATGCAAGACGGTGCGGCTCAGAGCCAAGTTTGTCTCCGGGCCGACGACCGATATCGCCCGCGTTGGTCTTGGCGTGGCCGTCCGCGCTGGCGCATCGAAGCCTGAAATTGGAACGGCCGATGCTACTCAAGGCGACGCTGCTCAAGGCTCAATCAATGATGCCGAATTCCGGCAAGCGCGACTGGTTATTCAATTGCCAGGTGTTGATCAGCTTGGTATTTAGGAGCGAATGAAGGCGAAAATCGAAGCGCAGCCCAATAGTGCGTGCCAGTTGTCGCGGTCATCAGCGAAGCGATCAAGTCAGCCTATTTCCTCATCGATGTCCTCACCACGCCAGGCCTCGATGTTGTCGGCCCGTTTCCCTCCCCGAATTGCAAGAAACTGTCATCTTCACGGCGGGGGTCACAACTGACGCAAAAGATGTCGCCGCTGCCAAGGCGCTCATTGAATTCCTGAAAAGTCCGCCGCCGTGGCGATCATCAAATCACGCAGCATGAAACGCAGGCTGAAACGGAAAACGGCTGGGCAACTATATTTAGCGCGTCGTTGCGTTTGCCGCGACGCACCAATGCAGATATCAAGAATCAACAGCTCCGGCCAAACGTAAATTTTGGCCCCCGACCGTTGTGACGTGGATGGCTCAATTTGAACATGCTGAACACAAATCAGAAGGAAATGATCAGCCTGCGGGGTTACTTTGATGGCAACATACTACACCATGCAATGCGGCTCATCGGGCTAAACATCGCCCAATCGTCAAGGGGGTAAGCAGCTTACAAATCGGTTGCTCGCGGGCGGCGCATACGCACCGCCGAATCGAAGGGGCGCTAAAAATGGAAACAAGCTGAACAAGAATTCCAACCGCAGATTTCTGAGCGTCTACAAATTATAGCCGGCTTACTATTTCTGAGTTCCGGCCTACAGAAGTGGTTCGGCTTTCCGGTGGCTAATCCGAACTTCGCAAAAATCACATTGATTTCGATGATCGGCATCGCCGGCTTGATCGAGAAGATCGGCGGCGCACTAGTGACGGTCGGTTTGTACACACGAGCCGCAGCCTTCATCATGTCGGGCGAAATGGCCGTGGCATATTGGTATTACGCCGGCCGTCCAGCTAAGGGATTCATGCGATCCAAAACGGCGGTACTCTCGAAGTGCTGTTTTGTTTCGTTTCTTTTATCTAGTATTTGCTGGCGCCGGCCCTTGGAGCCTCGACGCCGTGTGGCGAAAGAAGGCCTAGCTGTCGGCTGCCTGCTGTTGCCGGCGCTGGACGAAGGGAAGCGGCTACATGAGGCGGTCTTTCTTCGTAAAGTCCCGGGATCAGTCAAACCAAGGGGGACAGATCATGAAACACGCGTCCAATCTGGCGATCGTCGTAGTTGGTACGTTGATTGGTGCACCGGTGACTTGGGCCGATACGATACCGACGCACCGAATCCCGGCCGCGCTCGCGCTCGAGGCGGCGGGCGAAACGGTCGCGGCGTGCGCCCGGCAGGGTTATCTGAAACCGCAGTCGTGCTCGATGCCGACGGCGCGACATCACGGCGTTGCAAGGCGACAGAACCGGTATCCATAGGCTCGATAGCGCCTACGACAAGGCCTACACCAGCGGATCATTCAAGAATGGCATTATGCGCTTCCCGAGCGCGCAAGGGCGAGAATTCGATCGCCCCTCTCGCGAAGCTACCGCATGTGATGTTCTTCGGCGGCGGCATGGTGATTAAGCTAGGCGAAGAGGTGATCGGCTCTACCAGCGCGGCCGGCACACCCGGGGCCGAGCTCGACGACGGATGCGCACATCCGGGGCTCAACGAGATTCGCGATCGGTTGAAGTGACGCGCAGGATCACACGCGTCACGTCCGCTTTACTCCGAATAACCAACATCCAGCAGATGGCCTGCCAGAACGGGCTTAGCAAAGGTGAAAAGGTGGCCGACCTCCTGGCGTGGGACTGAGAGCGGGGTCTCCGAACACAGAATTACTGTGACTATAACAAGCCTTCAACTTTTAATAGCCAAGTACTGAGCATCGATACACATGGGCCAAACTGCCTGAAGAGAATGACGATGCCGTCGGCAGCAAGACTTGCTCCCATCCCGATCGTCGATGTTCGGGACGATGGGCCCGTTCGCCACGCTACCGAAGGCCGCGCGCGTGCACGGGCTCTGCGCGACGAATGCGTTGGCTGGTTGCCGCGCGTCGCGAGCGGGCCTGCTGCCGGCTATGAACTCGGTGACCCGCCGCTGGCTTCTGCGATCACGTTCGCCTTATGCGGCGGAGGTCCACGCCATTGCGGCAGAGCTCGGCTTTCCCGGCATCTGGTTTCTCAACGGCTGCTATCAGTGGGGTTGCACCGCGCTCGCTTGCGAACAAGGCGGCGCGCCGTGGCTTGTGCGGACGCTCGATTGGCCGTTTCCGGGGCTCGGCCGTCACCTGGAAGTGGCGCGGATGCGGGGCGCCGCTGGGGATTTCGACAACGTGACGTGGCCGGCCTATGTCGGAATACTGACGGCGTCGGCGCCAGGACGTTTCGCCGCCTGCATCAACCAGGCTCCGATGTGGCGGCGCACCCGGAGACCCTGGCTGCGACCCTATGACATTGCCTTGAATGCGCGGCGGACGTGGCGGATCCGCTCCATTCCGCCCGACCATCTGCTGCGTGAGGTGTTCGAGACCTGCAAGACCTTCCGCGAAGCGAAGCATCGCCTGGAGACGACGCCGATCGCCCGCCCGTAATCTACATATTGGTCGGTTGCTATCATGGTGAGCGGTGCGTGATCGAGCGCACGAAGACGGCTTCGCCAGCCGCGAACACGATACCGGAGCCGCAAACGACTGGCTGCGAAGCCGGCCGCCTTGGGAAGCACGCGTGGGCGCTGAGGTCCTTTTCACACGCACCTTCGACAAAGCGGCCGAGAACAGTCGCACAAGACGTGATCACCTTGCGGCTTGGCCCAGTCCCTTTGTGGAGGATTTGGGTGGGTATCGCCACCGGTACTCAATTCCCAGACCCGACTTGCGGTCGAGATGTCTCCTGCGACCGGCGTGCTCCGGGCAATCGGCTACGAACAGACCGAAGGCCAGGAACTGCCGAAGCCAGTAACAGAACTGCTGCCCGGCGACAGTTGCTTGAAAGGTGCAGAGCTTGAGAAGCCCTTAAAAGCGTAAAGGCCGCTGCTTGGCTTGTCGGCCCAGAGGGACTAATCGTGTACCTTAAAATGTGCCGCCGGCATGTACGCGGCCCGCCGAAAGCGGGCAGCGAGTTTCGACAGTCGCCGACCACGCACCGGCCTGTTTGTCCTCGCCCATCTCATCGAGGTCCATCCAGGGTAATCAATTTCACGCAGAGCTTGTGCGAAGTCGCCGTGAGAAATCGCCTCGCCTCCACCTCCGCGAGAAACCGAGCGCTGATATGGAAGTGTTTGCAGCGCCCGCCCGCTGCCTCGATGCTCGCCGCATCGTTCAACTGTCTGCTCGACTCGTCGTCTTGCTAGCGGGAACATCGGTGCTCCTTCACTGGCATTTTTTCACTGGCATTGCGGGCGCTAGCCGACGGCGTTTTCGGCGGCGGGCACATGGCTCGCAGGCCATGGTCGAGGAAGCGGATCATCCAGTCGAAGGTCTCGTCGGCGTCTGCGCTCCACTGGAAGCCGTCGGCGGCTTGCAGGCGGCGTATCCGTGGATGGTGCAGCGCAGGGTGCGGATGGCGTGGTCGATCTCGGTGTCGGCGATGCCGTACCCGCCCAGCATCGCCGCGATGGAGCCGAGGAGACGGCTGGTGGCCGTCATCAGCGGGTCGTCCGGGTCGGTGAGCTGCTGGCCAGTGGTGGCGGCGTAGCGGCCGGGGTGGGCGGTGACATAGGTCCGGATCGTGGTCAGCAGTGCGGTGAGCGCATCGAGCCCGGACCGGCCTTGCAGCGCGTCGCGGACCGCCTCGCCCAGTTCGGTCACGGCCTGGGTGGCGACGCGGCGCCGCAGGTCGGCCAGGTCGTCGACGTGCTTGTACAGCGACGGCACGCGGATGCCGAGCCGCTGGGCGACCCGCCCCATGGTCAGTTCCTGGTAGCCGGCCTGATCAGCCAGCTCAGCCGCCGCGGCGACCACGTCCTGGCTGCTCAGCCCCGCTCTAGGCACGAGAGTGCTCTTTGCAGGGCGGCGCTGGCGATGCTCAGGTCAGAGCAATGCGCGTACTTTGCCGAAAGGGATCACCAGCGCGGCGATCTGATCCGGGGACTGGGCATCGGATATGCCCGGCACCATCGACCATCGCGACGGTGCTAAGCCCGGCTGGGATGGCCGCGGCGATCGCCTCGCCCTCGGCCCGGGGGTCGGGGAAGTCGGGGTCCTCGGTGCCCATGATGATCAGGGCCGGGCCCCGGATGCCGGCAGTTGCGCTTCAGCGTCGGCGGGCGTGGTCTTGAGGGTCTTGAGGAACTCGGCCATCCGGCCCGGCTCGGTCAGCTTGGCCCGCAGCCCCGCCATGTATTCGGCGTAGTCGGCGGGCTTGGTCGGGTAGGCCACATCCAGGTAGCTCATCCACAGGCGCAGACTACGGAAGATCGCGTGCCCCCCATCCGGGCCGTCCCCCGGCGGTAGCGCCGGATTCCAGCAGCCCGCCCAGGTCGGTCTTCTGGGTCCGGGTGAACGGGTTGATCTCCACGATGCCGCTGACCAGTTCCGGCTCCATGGCCGCCGCGATGGTGGCCGCCCCGCCGGAGATGGAATGCCCCACGATCACGGCGGGCCCGCCCAGGTGGCGGATCAGCGCGAGCAGGTCGCCTGCGATGTCGGTGCGGGAGATGGCGTCCTTGCCCGTGACCGACTTCCAGCCCATGCTGGAATCACCGTGACCGCGCAGGTCCGCGACGGCGACCCGGTAGCCGGCCTGCGCCAGCCTGGGCGCCAGGAACCGGTAGGCCTGCCTGCGGTCCCCGATCCCGTGAGACAGCACGACCAGCGGGCCCTGCCCGGTCACGTCGTAGGCGATCCGGCCGCCCTCGATATCCGCGAACTCAGTCATCCTGGTTCCCCTCGCTTGCTTGAGTTTGAGCTAGCTTTATTAGACATAAAGCTAATCTGATTAGCCATCATTGTCAAAACGTCAAGTAGGGCTCTCGCTGCTGACCGGCGCGGTCATGCCCGCCTGATACATGGCGATTGGCCTAGTGCACGTGTTCTAATCGGTCAATGGAGGTGCGGCGACCTGCGTGGTGGGAGTACCCGGGAGCCTGCCATCACGGGCCCCGTAGGGACGGGCGGGTGATCGTAAGTTAGAGCCCGTGTGACTGCGAACCGGCTCTGGCTGAGCCGGGCCGCGGGCACCTGACCGTGTCCTGCCGCACGGCGGGCTGCCGGTTGCGCTGGGACCAGCCGCGCTACGATCCGGGCAGTCAGGGCTGGGAACCAGGTCGGCCGGCTAACAACCCGAGCGAAACGGAGGACAGGCAAGTCCTTGCCGCATGTGTGTGGTTATGACTTGCAGGCGGGACCGAGGTTGCACTCGTCGGTGAGGCGGTCGAGCCAGGGGTGGTGTGGTCGCCGCCGCGCGGGACCCCGGTCGCGTCCCGCCGTATCTTCGGTTCCATCGATAGGCTCTTCGGCAGCCCGCCACGACAAGGCGGCGATCTGCCGTCGCCCGAAGGTGGACGACCTCCGCACGGAGATGGAAGCGGACTACCAAGCCCGTCCAGTGCTCGTCTAAGCCGGATTCATGAAAGCGAAGGACTCCGCGGCCAGGGATGTCGTCCAGGGCTACCGCGCTGGCCAGGCTGATCACTGCTCATTGCCGCCTGCGGGACTGGCTGGCAGGCGACTGACGTCATTCCCGTCCGTCCAGGCTCACATGCCTGACCAGCCAGTCAACTGTTCCGTCCGCCTGTTTCACCGGCTGCACAACCGGCCCGTATGGGCAGTCCTCGCGGACCTCATGCATCACCAGGTCACCGTCCGGCAGGTCGTGCAGACTACTATCCGGCCCGCGCTCCAGCAGCCGTACTCCCGTGCCGCCGGATGCTGCGCCGGGACAGGAACGCCGCCGTGGCCGCTGAGGCCGCGCACCAGATCCCGGCACCGATGGCGTACGAGATCTGGCGGTGCGCGAGGTCAGCGCTGGCCTCAGCGCCGCTGAAGCAGGCCAGGGCCGTCAGCCCGCACAGACACCGCAGCCGCACATCAGGGCTGATCACGGCGACACCGTCGCAGCGACGCCCGGTACACGTCCACACTCTCCCCGCCGGGAGACCAGATGCGCACCTCGATCCGCTGGCCCGGGACGGGCGGGACGAAGTGGGCGCTGAACGGGCCCCAGCCGGAGTACACGCGGCTGCGGAAGGCCGTCGTGACATCGACAGGCAGGGTCACGACCTGGAGGCCTGCGGCCCCAGCGATGGTGCGCCGCGCCAGCAGCATCCCTTTCCCGTTGTCGTCCCACACTTCGACGTTCGCCGGGCCGGTGGCGGACAAGACGATCTGCGTCGTGTACCTGCCGAGCGGTTCGAGCCATTGATGCCGTCCGAGACGTAGCCCGCGCGCCCGGTGGTCGCGGCGTGCCAGCCGCGGACGGGCCCGGTGAGGGCTGCGCGGCCTCCTGCCCCGGCCGCGGCCCAGGCAGGCACACCGTCGCCGCCGTCGGGGACGATGACCCAGTGCTGGCCGGGAGGCCGATGCCAGCGGAAGGCCCAGACGCCGTTGGCGTGGGCGATCAGGTCGGCGTGCATGGGACCGGCCAGCAGGCCGATGAAGGCCATCGAGCTGGCCGTGGACTGCAGTTCGGTTCCGGCTGTCGGAGTGATCACGAACCAGACGTCGCGCCCGCTGACCGGAGTCCTCGACGTATGAGCGAGGGCATGGACGTCGAGGCGCCCGGAGAACGGTCCCAGGACGCCCTGGGAGGCGACGACCTCGTCGGACTCCGGTATCTGGGACACGCACCTCCGCCAGGGTGGCCGCCGCGGGATCGCTGACCCGCAGCCAGTGCACAGGCACCTGCGGGCCCCAGATCCCGGCCCAGCAGAGGGCCTGAGCGGCCAGCAGGACGGCGCACACCCGCGCGCTCCGTGAGTGCCGCCGGGCCACCCAGGCCAGCACGGCGACGGTCCCGACGGGCACGAGCAGGTAGACCGGCAGGTACTGGAACAGCGGCTGGGCGAATCGCCACCCGGTGGACAGGACGGCAGACAGCAGGCCAACGGCGATCAGGGGCGCCAGCGGCCGGAACAGGATGCCGATCGCACCGCCCGGCAACAGCGCGGCGTTCACGTCGGCGCGCTTCTGCCACAGCACCTCGGCGATGCGCAGCGGGTTCCTGATGATGCCTTCGGCCATCTGCCTGGTGCTCAGGTGCGCCCCGCTGGCTAGCCGGCCGTGCGCATAGCTGGCCGACACCCCGAGCGCGAGATAGCCGTAGTGCCGGGCCAGCGGAGCGCCGTGGTCAGCCCCGATCAGCACGATGAATGCCGAGTAGGCGACGCTGATGCCGACCAGCGCGGCGCCGCGGCGCCAGTAGCTGCGGCCGGACAGGATTCCGCCCGCGCCGATGCCGAGCACGTAGACCGCGGCGGGGCCGCCAGCGGACAGGACCGGAGCGACCCACCACCACAGGCGCGTCCTGCCGCTGGCCAGATCGCGGGCCAGCAGCACGGCAAAAGGCATGGCCACGCTCTCCATGTGGAAGTCGAACGAGAGCGACCACCACAGCCAGGGGCTGGCCACGAACAGGATGAGGCCCGTGGTCACGAGCCACGCGGCGGTCCGCCGGTTTGCGCACCGGGGCGCGAGGTCGCACATCCAGCGGAATCCGATGAGCTCTGCCGCGACCACGCCGATGTCCTGGAGCCAGAGCAACGTGAGGCTGTGCGGTCCGATCCAGTAGAAGATGGCCAGCGGCCAGATGGCGAACTCGGCGTCGTTTCGCCAGAACGGCATGGATTCGACCGACGTCTCGGGTCGAGGTGACCGTGCGCGATCAGGTACCAGGGCTGGTGGTAAACCGCGAAGTCCCACGTCAGCGCGTACCTGTTATACAGCAGGGCGCTCCAGGCGCAGAACGCGATCAACTGGATGGCCAGGACGGCCAGGCCGCCCTTCCGCACCCGGTCCATGGCTGCAGAGCGGGGCACCGCGTCGTCGCCGGGAGGCGAGGGACGAGGGACGTGCTGACCGCCGCCGCGCAGCCAGCGCCCGACCGGCGTGCCGCGCCCGGCCGTCATCGTCCTGCTCACAGAGCCCCCACTGGCAGCGATAAGTAATCAGAAAGCTACCGAGAGTCGTGAGGCCATGCTGCGGGTTCGGGGATTACGTTACGCGATCGAGGGCGGCACCCGACTGGGACTGCGGCTGTCCCCCGGCGGCCATCCGGACAGGACGGATAAGCCTTGGGCTCTGGTGTGTGGTTATGACTTGCTGGCGGGAGTGTGGGTGCATTTGCAGGTGGGACCCTCGATCTCAGTGTGTACGTGAACGATCAGCGGCAGAACAAGCGCGAATAGGCGCCTGCCCCTGGCTTGGGCGTCCACAGGCGTCAACTGCGGACGGGCCTCAGCCACAATCTGACTGCTGCCTGTCCCGAGCATCGGCAAGGACGGGGGGCGCGGAGGACGCTTCCGCCTAGCGCTGCGGTCGAGCCCGCAGGCGTCTGTCCGGTGTAGGGCACCCGTGCAGGAATCTTCACCGGGCAGGTCTTACGGGACGGCATCTCGCAGGCGTCCCCTCCGACCTGAGGTGTTCCATATGAGGTTCCGCTATCGGGCCGGGGCACCGGTGGTACTAGATGTGCGAAGCCAGCTCGAGGTTCCGGGGGCCAGCCGTCGCCATCGTGATCCGTGCCCTGGACCTCAGGATGAAGTACAGCAGGCAGCTCACGAGCAGTGGGAACAGTTCGGCCGGCCCGTCATATTGTCCGCTGACCGATGAAAGTGTTGCGTCGATGCTGATCGTGTGTCCGTCGATGACCCCGTTGATGTGAGCCTCGCTCAGGATCGGATGACGACGAGGTCGCGAACAAGGTGATTACGGCCCCGTCGAAGTCTCCGTCGATGCTCATGACCGTCGGCGCGTAAGCGGGCGCTTCGACCGGCGCGACATGCGCTCGAAGTTCTTGCTCGCCGACCGCGCCAGAAACGTCGGCGTGGCGCACGGCGTAATGAGGCGTCAGATGGACGTCGCTTCGCAGATGGACCGGTCTGGTCTGTCGTACTCTCCGAGGAACAGCCCGACCGGGTCAAGGTTGTCGAAGTTGGATTCGATCCGCCAGGGTCGCCCCCGACCGGCGCGCCGAGGCTCTCGCCGCAGATGTTCAGCACGACTGTTCGGGATATCGAGCACGAGCTCGACCCGCTGCTCGCCAACCGTTCCGACAAGGTGTTCGTCGGCGCGGACCAGCTCGACGTCAACCACGAACGAACTGTAGCCACCCGAGGCCGTAAACGACCGCTGATCTTCCAGAGGCGAGGAGGTCAGCATGCGCGGGCTCGACCCTGCCGACGTACTGACGAGGATCAAGGACGACCCCGGCGACGCCCTGATAGCTGCGGTCGGCCGTTTGGCGCGGTGCGGAGCCGTCCGGTACGTGTGTGGTTATGACTTCTGGCAGGACTGTGCCGACATGCAGATGAGCACCTTTATCTAGTGTGCCCCGCCAGAAATCTTCGACATATATTCGGCTAGTGAGTTGAGGATCTCGTCGGCTGTCTTGACCCAGGCGAACGGTTTCGGGTTTTCG
Source organism: uncultured Actinomycetes bacterium (assembly GCA_963720645.1). Taxonomy (GTDB): domain Bacteria; phylum Actinomycetota; class Actinomycetes; order Streptosporangiales; family Streptosporangiaceae; genus RYN-230. Next base: position 21,252 of record CAVRFX010000016.1, read on the forward strand.
TTCCAGTGCTCGATCCACTGGCGGATGTCGGCTTCGAGGGCCTGGACGGACTTGTGGACGCCGCGGCGGAGCTTCTGGTCGGTGAGGTAGCCGAACCAGCGTTCGACCTGGTTGATCCAGGAGGATCCGGTCGGGGTGAAGTGGACGTGGAAGCGGGGGTGGCGGGCGAGCCAGTCCTGGATGGCGGGGGTCTTGTGGGTGCCGTAGTTGTCGCAGACCAGGTGGACGTCGAGGCCGGCGGGGACGTTCTTGTCGATCCTCTTGAGGAACTTCAGGAATTCCTGGTGGCGGTGCCGGCGGTGCAGCTCGCTGATCACGGTGCCGTCGGCGATGTTGAAGGCGGCGAACAGGCTGGTGACGCCGTGGCGGGCGTAGTCGTGGGTGCGCCGCTCGGGCATGCCGGGCATCATCGGGAGCACGGGCTGGGACCTGTCCAGGGCCTGGACCTGCGACTTCTCGTCTACGCAGAGCACGACGGCCTTCTCCGGCGGGTTGTGGTAGAGCCCGACGACGTCGACGACCTTCGCCACGAACAGCGGGTCGGTGCTCAGCTTGAACCCGTCGATGAGGTGCGGCTTGAGGTCGAACTTCCGCCAGATCCGGCCGACGGTCAACTTGCTCAGGCCGCTGCGGCTGGCCATGGATGCCCGTGACCAGTGGGTGGCGTTCCGGGGCATCTCCTCGAGGGTGGCGGTGACGACTTCCTCGACCTGGTCCAGCAGGATCGATGGCGGCCTGCCGGGGCGCGGCTCATCGACGAGCCCGGCCAGGCGCTTGCGGGTGAACCGCCCGCGCCACCGGGCCACCATGTGCTCGCCGACCCGCAACTCGGCCGCGACGGCCTTGTTGTCCTTGCCGGCCGCGCAGGCCAGCACGACCTTCGCCCGCAGCGCCAGCGCCTGGGAGGTCCTGGCCCGCCGCGCCCACCGGGTCAGCTGGTCCCGCTCGGCGTCCGTCGAACCAGGCCGGCCTCGGCCGGCCCGGCCGGGCACCGTCCGCCAGCCCGGCTGTCCCCGACCGGGCAAACCGCTCGCGCCACTTCCGCACGGTGTCAGTGGCAAGCCCCAGCTCAGCGGCCACGCCGGAGTTGCCGCCCGTCCCGGACTCCGCGCACGCCAGCACGATCCGCGCCCGCTCCGCCATACGCGACGATCCCGACAGCAGCAGCCGCCCGAGCTCCGCCCGGTCCTCGTCTGACAGTGCCAGTGGCGCGACAGGAAGCGACATAAAGGCAGTCTACAAACTTATGTCGATAACCTCAGGCGCTGACACTAGTGTCCCGAGTCGCTGATTCGTCGGCAGTCGGCCGCGAGGATCCGATGATGCTGGGTATCGATCACGGGTGAGGATGACTGCAGCCATGATCGGCGGGCGGCAGATCATTGCCATGATGGCAGGGTGACTGGGCAGTCAGACGCGGATTGGGCTGGATATTACGCGTGGTCGTCGGGCCGGGAGCCACGGCCGATGCTGCTGGCGGCCTGCAGCAGCTCGGACCGGGCGAGGGCCGGATGGCGGTCGATCTGGGCTGCGGCGAGGGCACTGAGGTCTTGGCCTTGCTGAATCGCGGCTGGTCGGTCCTAGCCGTGGACGTCGAGCCTGCCGGGCTCGACTGCTCAGGTCACGGATCCCCGCTGCCTATGCTGAGCGGATCACCGTCGTCTGCGGCTCATTCGCCGATGTCAGCCTCCCGCGTGCGGAGCTGGTGCATGCGGGCTTCAGCCTGCCGTTCTGCCCGCCGCGGGAGTTTCCGGTGGTGTGGCGGCGGCTGCGCCGCGCGCTGGTGCCTGGCGGGATCTTCGCCGGCCAGCTGTTCGGTACCCATGACAGCTGGGCTGACGGTCCGGGCATGACCTTCCAGGACAGGCGCGCAGTCACCAGCCTGTATGACTTGCATGCGGGACGGTGCCGACGCGCGCACACTCGTTCACTAGTAGAGCGGCCGGGACGCCGAAGAAAGGACCGCTTCAGCGCAGATCGCCGACTGTGCGGCCCCCGCCTGGGTGAGGTCGCTCGGGCGGAGCTGCGCCCGGAACGGGCGGTTCCGCCGCGGCTCCGCCCCGGTGCATGCTTGAGATCTCAGTAGGCTGAGCAGACGCGGCTCTCAGACCCGGGCAACCAGGTAGCGGAAGATGTCTCCTGCCGGTAGGTCGCGTCGGGCCTGCGGCTGCCGGCGAACGCCCTGGTGAGCGCACCGCGGACCGCGGGAAGCCCGGAGTGCTGAATGGCCTTGCGGGCCGGCCGGAGCTCAGCTGTGTGCGGACAGCCGTCGCGAGGTCGGGGTAGATCAGCGGGTTGGACGTCCGTGACGGTGAGCGGAGTGAGACCAGCTAGCGCGGCCAGCTTTTCGAGCTGGCCCTCCTCGCTCCAGGCGACGGCGGTGGGTGCGGCGGCGGGGCGGGAGGCATCAGCGGGCCGAGCTCGGCGAACATCACGCCGCTCTCGCACTTGTCCGGTGGCCCCCACACAAGGAAGCTGACCAGGCCGCCGGCCTGGTCACCTGGCTAATATGCTTGCGGCCGCGTGCGGGATCAGCAGCGTACTGTACCGAGTTCAACGAGGTGACCACGTCAAACGCGCCCTCGGGATAGGGCAGCGGGTCTTCGAGGTCACCAACGGTGAGCGCGGCGGCGGGGACGCGCTCGCGCGCGATGTCCAGCATGGGGGCGGCCGCGTCCAGACCGGATACGGTGGCGCCCCGCCCCGCCGCGAGCAGCAGGGCGAAGCCGGCTCCACAGCCGACGTCGAGGAGCCTTGTGCCGCTGGCCACGCCGGTTGCGTTAAGAACCGCCTCGTAGAAGGGCGTGCACATCGGCTCGTTGTAGTCGGCCCAGTCACGTGCCCCGGGGCCCCATAGCTGCCCTTGTTCCTGACCTGATCCCATGGTCCGCGCTCCTTTTGCCGGTATCGGTTACCGGCGATCGTGCGCCTCGGCCGGAGTGGCACATCGGTGGGAACACGAATTCGCACCACGTAGTCAGCGGCCGCCAGGACGGAGCACGCCGGCCCGCGCCGTGGCCAGCTGGGTCCGGGACCGGGTCCCGGTCTTGCGCAGCAAGCTCTCGATGTGCTTTTCAACTGTCCGGTGTGAAACGTGAAGCCTCGAGGCGATGTCCTTGTTCGACAATCCGGCTGCTACCAGGTCAAGGACCTCTGTCTCCCGCGGTGTGACCCCGAGCAGCGCCAGGCCGTCCCGGGCAGGTTCGGCGAGCAGGGCATGACAGTGCTGCACGAGCGGCTCGAGGCCAGACTCGCCGAACGACCGGGCTGCTGTAGTGAGCCAGCGCCGCGGTTCGCCCCAGCCGTCGGCCAGCGCAGCCCTGGCCGTGAGCATCCGGGCCAGGTCGGACCACACGGGAAGTGAGCCAGCTCGGCGGCTCCCCGGTCGGCAAGCGCAGCGGCCAGGTCGCGGTCAGGGCGGCGCCCCGCCAGGACCGCCTCGGCGTACAGCAGCATCCCGCGGTTCGCGCGGTTGACCGTCATGCCGGTACGCCGCGCGGCGGAAATCGCATTGTCCGCGCCGGGGTCTGCGTGCACGGCCAGCAGCAGCGGCCAGAGGCCGAGGTAGATGCCAGGCCCAGAATTCGGAAGGGGCGCGAGGAACTCGACCGCGCGCTGAAACGCTTGGCGGGCGCCAGCTTCGTCGCCGTCCAGCAGCGCGGCTATTCCCCGGCCGCCCCACACCGATCCCTCTATCTCCATATCACCGGGAGCCGCCGCGAGGGCCAGGCTATTGTGACGCTCCATCTCCTCCGCGTCCCGGCGCAGACCGGCCAGCTCGGCCAGGAATACCTGGGCGGTGGCACGAATCTGGGTGAGGTGAAGACGTTCCGCCGCGGCGAGGGCTGAGGCAGCGTGCCGCTGTCCCGCCTCAGGCGCGAAGCGGAACAGGTCCGACGCGGCCAGCTGGATATCGAGAACGGCAGCCGTGCTCAGCGCGCCCAGATCATCGGCTGTCTGCCGGGCCTGTTCTAGCCGCCTGGTACCTGCCTGCTCGAACAATTCGATAGTGCCAAGCTCGTGCAGCGCGCGCAGCCGCCACAGTGGGAGGTTCGCCATCTCGGCGCACGTGAGCGCCTTCTCGAACGCCACCCTCGCCGCATTAAGGTCGCGCGCCCGGTGGCTGCGCCCGAGCAGCCCGAGCGCATGACATCTCACGTCAGCAATGGCCGCGGGGGACTCCAGGACCAGCTCAGCCAGCCGCTGCGCGGCCCCTACGTCGCGCTTTGAGAGGGCAGTCTCAGCGGCAAGCACCCGCCAGCGTTGCGTCAATGCCGGGTCCGGGTCCTCCGCCAGCAGCCTCCCGGCGGACGCGAGGTGATCGGCGGCGACCGGCCAGCGGGTGGCCTCCACCGCCGCGTGCGCGACGGCCAGGTGAATCTGCGCCCGGGCCGAGGGGCCAGCTGCCGCCGACTGGCCCAGGGCGGCTGCGCTGACGGACATGCACTCATCCAGCCGCCCCGCCAGGGCAAGCGCCTCCGCGAGCAGCGCATTCACCGTGTAGCGCAGGCGGTCGGCCTCGGCCAGGGCGGAAGCCCTCCGAAGCGTGCTCGTGGCAGTGGCCAGCGCTCCGCGCCGCAGCGAATCACGACCGGATTCGGTGAGCAGCCGGGCGGCGAGTTGCGTGTCCCCGGCCTGTAGGGCCAGGTCGGCGGCCAGGTCACGGGATGCTCCCGTCAAGCCCGGGCGCCCCGCCTGGACTATGGCGAGCGCGGCCTGCGAAAGTTCCGCCCGCACATGCGGGAGAAGGCTATCGAGGATCGCCTCGCGGGTCAGCGCGTGCCGGAACTGATAGGCGTCACCGTGAAACTCCAACAGTCCGCTATCGACGGCGTGCTCGAGCGCCTGGCCCACCACCCGCGGCCCGTCCGCGCTCGTTGTCAGCAGCCGCGAGTCGAACTGCCGCCCGAGCACGGCGGCGACCTGGATCACCCGGCGCTCTGCCTCGTCCAGACCTGCCAGCCTGGCCGTCACCGCGGCCGCGAAAGAAGCGGGCACCCCCGGGGCGGCGAGTAGCTCCTCGACCAGGAAGGGCACCCCATCAGCCGCGCCCACCACGTAGCGGACAACCTCGCGGGTAACGGCGGGACGGCAGGCCAGCACCATCTGCCTGGTCTGCTCCGCCGACAGCCGGGCAAGCGACAGAAGCCGGACGCTGCGCCTGGTACCGAGCGACTGGACGAGCTCATATCCGGGGGAGCCGGGCTCCGTCCGGACAGTCCCGACACACAAAACCCGCTCGGCTTGCAGATTGCCCGCGAGGTACTCCACCACCGCCAATGTGTCCGGGTCGGCCCACTGAAGGTCTTCCAGGCCGACCAGGAGCCCCGCTGTGCCGGCTAGCGCCCGCAGCAGCCTCACCACGGCCTCGCCGCGCGCGCTAGGCAGGATCTCCGCCATCGCGGCCGCCGTCCCAGCGGCTTCGCTTACTTGCAGGGGGATCACGCTCCGCAGCGCTGCCGACCACGGCCCCAATCCGGGCAATTCCCTGACCCGCAGCGCCTGCAACAAAGCCTCACTCAGCGGGCGGAATGGGGTGGCCGCACCCGACGCGGTCGCACGACCCGTGACTGCCAGCCCCCCGCGGGCCCGTGTTACCTCGGCCAGCTCAACCAGCAGGCGCGATTTGCCAACGCCTGCCTCCCCGGCCAGGACAACCACGCTGCCCCGGCCAGCCTCGGCCTCCGCCAGCGCGATCCGGAGTGACTCCATCTCCGCATCGCGGCCGACCACCACCGGGCACCGCACGGACTCCATGCAGCCATCCTGCTCCCTGATCCCCGGAAAGGCCGCCCACGCGATCGCGTTCCAGCTGGACACGGGCCGCACTTCCTCGACATCCGGGCCACCGACCTGCAGGCGATTCCTGCCGATATCCGCGCCGCGCCGCCTACGGAGATCGGGGCTAGATCGCCTGCTGGGGTGCTCGTCCGAGTGTGCCACAGCGCTCACGCCACTCGGATAGACAGTCATGCAAGCCGGTCTGAGCTTCGGGTCAACGTGTTGGGGTACCCCCGCGAGCGACCGTGAGTCGCGCTGACGACCGCCCTGTCGGGCACGCGACGGGCACGGCGGCTAATCAGAGTACTGATCAATCCGGCTTCTCGGTCCGTGTGCGCTAGTCGCCGGTCGGTGCTGCAGGGTTGCGCCCGTAGGACTGGATGGCCTATTGGTCGCCGTGCGCACCTCGCTGCGTTGTTGCGAGTTCTCGGCTATCCGCTTGGGTGCAGGTCGGGGCTTGTTTCTGGGTTCCGGCGTTGCCCAGCGATCTTGGAGTTTCCCGGTGACGAGGCCGGGCTTGCGCAGCCGAAGCACTGATCGGGCCGGTTCAGCGCGATCAGGGAGTGGCGCAGCGTGACCGGAAGTTCTGTGAACAGCCCGCCGCCTTGCACCGTGATGCCAGGGCTGCCCGGTCAGCGAGTTGCGGATCACTACCGTGTGATCTAGCACAAGCTGAACCGGGCGGCCCGGAGATGTCGGTGCCGTTCCATATTCCGCCGCCCTGCGCCACACCCGACGGCCCGATGGCCTTCCCGGCATTGCCGCTGACCCGGACCCCGCGCAGGTCAAGGAGGCTGTCGTTCAAGATTCCCGCGCCCTGGCTGGTGGCTGATCCTGTCGAGGTCTTCGCTATGGCGACGTTGCCGCTGATGACGCCGCCACGGACGGTGACGAGGCGGGCGTCGTTGTTGAAGTTGAGCATCACCAGGCGCGCCGGCGTTGCCTGCGACGCCGCCCGGGCTCACGATCGTGGTGGTGTTACCGGTGATGAGCGTATTGCTGATGAGTCCGCCGCCGTCGAGTTCAAGCGCGTACCCGCGGCCCCGGTGTCGGCCGTGGTCGCCACTTTGCTGAACAGCTTGTTGCCGGAGATGAGGCTGTTGCTCATGTTGAGCGGGCTGTCGCCCACGTTCATGGCCACGTCGATTCCGCCCGCCTCGCCGCGGGGGTCCTTACTCGTCACCGAGTTACCGGTGATCGCGGTTTTGTCAACCGTGGCTCGGACGTCGTCCCCGACGTGGATGCCGCCGGAGTTCGCGCCCAGGCCGATGAGCTTCCCGGCCGCGAACTTGGGCAGGTTGCTGGCAAGGCTCACGCTGTTGCGGGTAACAATGCTGTCCCTGACCGTGAGCGAATCGCTCACCGCGAAGAAGGGAAAGCCAACAAAGGCCCCGGCGCCTTCGGCGAAGCGGCCATTCGGAATGGCCGCGGCGGCATGATTGCCCGCCACGAGCGTCTTGGTCATCGTCACGCTGCCCTGCGCACTGTAAATCCCTGCCCCATCCGAATCGCTCGGCACCGCGGGCAGGCCCGCCGCCGGGCCGACGCTGTTGCCGATGACAGCCGTGTGCACCAACGTCAGGTACCCCCAGCTGTCGATGCCGCCGCCTGCCGCCTGCGCGAACGGGCACTGACCGGCCGGGAATCCACCCGGACACGTGATACCCGAAGGAACGGCCCTCACCGGGTCGGCGCGGTTACCGGTGATCACGCTGTCCGAGATCGTTACCGTCGCGCCCCCGGTAGCGGTACTGCTCGTCGGTATGGCCTTCGGCGGGATCTCGACGCCAGCGCCCGCCGCCACCACGCCATTCCGCCCGGCGAGCGGCTTGGATTCCGGGCTGGAGCGGGCCAGGCCGCCGATGATCGTGACACCGGAGATCGACACGACTGGCTCGCTCGATGCGCCGAGGGCGCCGATCGTCAGCACATGCCCGCCGCCGCGGATGATCGTAGACCCCGGTCCCGCCCCGGCAAGCCGCATGCTGACATTAATCGTGATACCGCCACGGTAGGTGCCAGGCCCGACCCTTATCGTGTCGCCGCTCTTAGCGGCCGCGACCGCGGGCGCGATCTGGGTGTACGGGCAGCCGCTCGCGCAGACGTTCAGCGTCGTCGCCGACGCCGCTTCGGCCATTAGGGGCAGCGTCGTTACGGCGGGAACCAGCAGGACCAGCATCCCGGCGCCACGCCACGCACGACAACGCCTCATCGCCAACCCCCCTGGGGTGAGCCCGGACCGGGCACCAGACGACATGCGCGAACGGGGTTCAAGCTACTCTCTTGACCTGGACTTCAACAAGAGATGACCGACTTGCTGGCACCTCCGGCAGGCACCGGAACGATGGCATAGGCAGCCGGTGGTTCTTAGCGTGGCCCTCGGCAGTACGTTAGAGGCTTTCCGAGGGCGGGGAGGGCTGGTGAGCTGGGCGCGCTCGGAGGGACTGAACTCCTAGTCTCCTGATCCGTAGGCACCCGTGCGTCGGCTGCCCAGCGCGTCTGTCCCCAGAAGTAATCGGGGGACCTGCACCGTCGCGGGTGGGCGGAGCCGGAAGGCTCGCCGCGGCCGGGAGTGCAATGCTCTGCGGTTCCTGGTCTCCGGCTGCACGTAAGACTTGGATCCATAATTCCCCTGTGCGTGACAACCGAACGCGGTGCCGCATGCCTCTAATGGGTGTGGAGCAGGTAAGGGCAGCTCAGGCGGGCCTGCGGTGAGCCGCAGCCGGGACGCCGAGTACTGCGAGTATGTGGCGGCGAGGTTGTCGTCGCTGCAGCGCCTGGCTGCGGTGCTGTGTGATGACTGGCAGCGTGCTGATGATCTGGTGCAGGTCACTTTGACCAAGCTGTATGTGCACTGGGGCCGGGCCCGGGCGGCCGACCATCCCGACGCCTATGCCAGGACCGTGCTGGTCCATGAGTTCATCCAGGAGCGGCGCTCCCTGTGGGTGAAGCGGGTCAGCCTGGTCGGCCAGGTGAGCGACTCACCGGCGACCGTGGCCGACCACGACGTGGTGCTCGACCTGCGGGCAGCGGTCGCGGCGCTGCCCGCCCGACAGCGCGCCACGTTGGTGCTGCGCTTTTACTGCGACCTGAATGTTGACCGGTGCGCTGAGGTTCTGGGTTGCTCGCCGGGGACGGTGAAGAGCCAGACGGCTAGGGCCCTGGAGACGGTGCGCCGCGTGCTCGGGCCGGGGCATGACGCCGATACAGGTGAGGCCGGCGCCCGGCACTAGCGGCAGCACCCCATCGGCGAGGAGTGACCGGCCGTGACTGAGCCTCAGGTTCGTGCGCTGTTTAACCAGATAGCTGACGGTGAGGCGGCCCCCTCGCGGGTGGATACCCAGCTCGCCCTCCGTCGGGGGCGGGCCCGCCTGCGCTGGCGCCGGGCCTGCATGGCCAGCGCCCCGGTGCTGGCGGCCGTGGCCGTCGCGGTCGTGGCCCTGGCCGTGGCGGCGGGACCGGGCCGGCCCGGTGCGGGCCCGGCGGCCGCCGGGCCCGCGGCACCGCGGCAGTTCAACCCGTTGATCCCGTACGTGTCGTTCGGCTGGCTGCCGGCCGGGCAGTCGCTCAGCCAGGGCGTTACCTCTCGGGAGGAGGTGGCCATGGTCGCGGGGAGCGCATCAGATCCCCTGGGATGGGGGTTCAGCGTTTACGCCAGGGGGCAGTGCCGCCTCACAAGCTCAGGCCAGGGCCTGAAATGCGCTGGCCAGACGCCGCTCGAGCGCGTGACCGCGCGGTTCAACGAGCCCGCGCCTGTCGTAGACGGGCACAGTGCGTTCTGGGCCGGCACGAACCTCGTCTGGTCATATGCCCGCGGTGGCTGGGCGTGGGTGAATATCCCTGTCTCTGACTTCAGCAGGCTGCAGCATGACCCGGTCACGCAAGGCCAGGCGATCAAGATCGCCCGGCACCTCCGGTTTGGTGCGGCCACACCACCGCTGGTGTTCCCAGCCCAGCTCACCGGCCTGACCGGCCAGTGGCGGATCAGCAACCTGCACTACCAGGCCGACGGTGCCCGGGCGCTGCACGTTCAACTCATACACGCTGACCACCGGCACCTCCCGTTTTTTCCCCCACGTCGGCGACCAGGGCATCTGGACCAACGCTCCATACATCGACATCTCCCCTTCCCCCCGCACGGCTACCTGTACCCCGCACGACCCGTCCACTGAGAACACGAGTGAGATCATCAACGGCTACCGGGTGGTCGTGAAACGGTCAAGCGCTGGCGGCCACCCCGAGCACGAAGTCTGCGGCGTCCACGCCGACGGTCTCTCGGTCGACATCATTGAGTTCGGTCGCCATCCCCGCATCGGCGTGACCAGCCTGTTCAGGCAGCTGCGGCTGCTCGGCACCAACCCAGCGAACTGGACCGAGAACCCCATCGGATGAGCCATGACCAGCTCCCGGCGCGCACCAGCAGGCCCCCGGGTGCATGTACAGCTCCGGCGGCAGCCCGCCCGAACTCATGGTCGAGGCCGAGTTGTGTACGCAGTAGCGCATCAGGATTGCCCGCACTGCACCTGGTGGCCCCGGGGGCTGGCTGCCTACCGGCCATTCAGCTTCCGCATCAGCGCGAGCAGCGGCGCCAGCAGATCAGTCACCAAGGCAGCGAAGAGGAATACTCCGCCAATGTGGGACGAGCTCGGGCCGATTCGCTGCAGGATCTGCACGGCCGGATAATGCATGCCAGCGTAACCGACGGCGGCGGCACCCAGCCCGACCACCATGCAGATTAGGAAGGTAGGCAGCAGCGGATGCACGCCACCGCCCTTCTTGAGTGACCTGGCTAGCGCCCGTTGGCACAGTACCGCGCTGACGACGGCACCCACGCCCGCCAGGATGACCAGGGGAGGCACGTGCGCCACGATGCGATGAATGTGCCCGACATTCAGCTTGTACAGGGCATATATCAGGAACCAGGCAAAGAAGAACTCCAGCGCTGCCGTCCATACCGGGACCCGGTGGCGCTCGTGCTCCACGGCAGCCACGACGCCACCAAGAATGGCACTGCACAGCACGGCCAGTGCCCAAGGCTTGGTGGAGACGTAGGACGGCGCAAGGACTTTCACAGCCAAGATCAGCAGAGGCAGGCCCAGAATGAGCGGGCCGAAGGCCAGGATAGGCGCCCAGGGCCGCGGCCTGGTCGCAGGCCGCCTGGGGCCGGCTCGGCCGGTTCCCCGGTCGGCAGCTGCTCACCGCCCAGCGTCCTGGTCTCCCCCCGGCTCAGCCGCTCGGCCGCCAGCCGGTCCGCTTCGCGCCGGTCTGCCTCCGGGGCCTGCCGCTCGGCTTCGCGCCGGTCTGCCTCCCGGGCCTGCCGCTCGGCTTCGCGCCGGTCTGCCTCCTCCCGGGCCTGCCGCTCGGCTTCGCGCCGGTCTGCCTCCTCCCGGGCCTGCCGCTCGGCTTCGCGCCGGTCTGCCTCCTCCCGGGCCAGCCGGTCAGGCTGCGGGCCCCGTCGCCTGGCGAAGATCCGGCCATCCTTCGAGCGCAGGTAGAGCACGGGGGTGGCCCATTCGATCTCGTTGTTGTCGGCGAACATCGTGCGCCGGGCCTCGACCGTGGCCACGTTGACGGGTAGTCCGTCCGCGATGGCCTGGTAGAAGCTCTGGCTGAAGGCTAGGGCGGCCGGGTCGGAGATCTCGAACTGCATGGCCACGACCGCCGGGATGCCCTGGCGGGCAAGCGCCTGGGCCACGCCGCTGAACGGGTCATCCGGGGCGACCCGCGAGCCTTCGCAGGCGTTAAGGACGACCAGCCGCAATGAGCGATGGCGGATCATCATCCTCAGAACGCGGCCGGCGACGAGCCGGGCTTTCCCCCTGTCGTCTTCCAGCGCCAGGGCCCCGTCCTGGTCGTCTTCGTCGTAGCCACCGTGCCCAATGAAGTGCAGCACGTGATATTCACCCAGCCCGAGCCGCCGCGTGAGGGTGGCCAGCGTCCCATCCTCCAGCCGCTCCACCTCGACCAGCCCCTGGCTTTTGAGAGGCTCGAGCGTCTCCTTCAGCTTTCCCCACTCCTTTTCAACATCGAGTTCAGCCATATCGCTGGGTGCTGAAATCATCGCCAGGATCCGCAGCGGAGGCCGGATCGGCAAGGGCTGGACTGGTTCGGGCAGTTCCAGGTAACGCACCAGCGCCGTGTCAGGATCCAGGCCGAGAAACCCGTGCTGCGCGTCGTACAGGTACTCCCAGGGCACATTGGCCAGTGCTCCAGGCAGCCGCAGTCGGATCCGGAGCCCTGCGTCGCGGCTATTGGCGGTCACCCGACTACGTTGCAGGCAGTCGCCGACCGGCCCAGTGAACAGGGCCTGATATAGCTGGCCGCCGAAGTTCTCGATCAGCTGCCGTTCCTGCGTCTCGATCCGCCGCACGTTGCGACGCAGCCGACCGATCGATCCCACCACCTCAAGCACCAGGATCCGCAGGTCCTTGTCGGTGAAGGGGAGAACAAAGCTGGCTTCCGCCTCCCCCTCCGGGGAGGCGATCACCCGTGTTCGGTAGCCGTCATCGAGGGCTTCGACGACCAGATCGAAATTCAGCAGTCTGCGCATCGGCCTGCTCCCGTCAGGTTGCCGGGCCCTGCCGCCAGGTCATCGAGACCGTGAAGTTCGCTTCGACGGCGGCTGAGGCAATGAAGGCGCCGGCCTGCGCGCTCAGCTGCACTCCGAACTCGATGCTGATCTCGGCGGCGGGATCGTCGCTGGCCCGGAGTCGGGACAGCAGGCTGCGGGCAGCCGGGACAACCGTGGCCGTGGCTTGTTCAAAGGTCTTGTCGGTCCGCTCCGCGACGGTCGGGCGATCCTTTCCCAGGCCACGCATGACCGGGCCGCCCGGTGTGTCGTCGATCTCGACGAGGACGTTGCCACCATGCTCAAGCGGGAATTCGACCAGACGTTTCACTAGGTCCCCCAACCCCGGGTCAACCTCGTCATCCGCACGCCGAGCCCGGCCTGCCCGGCTGTCAGGACCGGTTGGTTATCCCACGAGTAAAGAGGGCCTTCGTGGTTCCCTGATACAACGGGACGCCCACGGGAACATGGGACCGGCGGAAGCGGTAGCGCGAAATACCGCGGGTTGTTCTGTCCTGCGGCCCACCGCTACCACGGCCGCCCCCGACTGCCTCCCGGCACTCCACCCCTCCACACTGGTGAGAGGTCAGACAAGCACTCGCCCTCAGTGTGTGGTTATTGCTTGCAGGCGGGAGTATGCCCGCATCCTCAGCTAGCAGCCGAGCTCGCTGCCGGGCCGTCTCGGTTGTGTCTATGCCCAACCGCTTGGGGTAGAACTGCGGCAGCCTCTCGCCTCCGAAGTGTCTGAACCGTCAGAGGGTCCTGATAGGCGCAGAGCCAAGGATTAGCAAGCGACCTGACAGGACGGAGGCGCCATGAAGTGGTCGGAGCTGGAACGTCGCCAGCCGGGGCTGGCTGACCTCGGGAGGCAACGCCTGCTGGATCCCGGTGTCGTTTTGGTGGCGACGATCCGGCGCGACGGCACCCCAAGGCTCAGCCCGGTCGAGCCCTTCGTGATGGACGGCGACTTGTGGCTGTCGATGCTGTGGCAGTCAACCAAGGCGGCTGACCTTATCCGGGACCCTCGTGTCCTGGTGCACGGCGTGGTCACGAACCGCGACGGAAGGGAGGGGGAGTTCAAGGTGCGCGGTCATGCCCGGAGTGAGGAGGACAGCGGCGTCCAGTGGCGTTACGGTGAGGCGGTCGCGCAGGCTCTTGGCTGGAAGCCCGAGGCGGGCCAGTTCCACCTGTTCGCGGTCGATATCGATCACGTCAGCTATCTCCGCTACGACGAACCGACCGGGGACCAGTACGTGACCCAATGGCCGCCGGGGCGTGAGTACGTCCGCAGGGGAACCACGGCTACCAGCCTCGGTCAGCCCGAGTCACGTACAGATATCCTCGTCCCGGATTAACTGAATCGCCCCTGTGAGTCCGGAGAGCCCCCGGAAACCCCGGGGCGGTTCAGTCCGTCACATTGTCCGTGCGACCTCGTAGTGGGTGACGGTGGTCTCGCGGTCGATGAGGTAGTCGTCATCTTCTGGGTAAAAGACGGCGACCTCGATGTTCTGGCCCGCGAAGCCTGCGATGTCCGTTCGTGACGACCACCAGCTGACCGTCATGACTTCTGTCCGGCCGTCGCCGAGATCTGTCGTCCACATTTGGGCACCCTGATTGCCGGGTGTCTGCTTGTAGGCGCTCAGCCCAGTTCTGGTGATGTACTCGACGTACGCCGCTGCCTGCTCGGTCCTGACCCAGCCCCGCCATGTCCGGGCTATCATCATCAATCCTTCTGCTCCCTCACGGATTCCGGTTGTCCTGGCTCGAACACTTCCCGGTGCTGGCAATGCGTCGTCGCGAGCATGCAGTCTCTACGGTTTGCCCTCCGCCGCATCGATCATGATCGGCGCCCCGCGGTGGGAGAAGTAGGCAGCGGGAGTGAGTCCGGTTTCCCGGCGGAACGCGGCGACGAAGGCGCTGGGCGTCTCATAGCCGACATGCCGGGCGACCATGCCAACCGCCTGGCCCGCCGCGAGCTGCGGCAGTGCGGCCTGCAGCCGGGCCAGCCGTCGCCACTGGCCGAACGGCATTCCCGTCCCAGCCAGGAACGCGCGCGCGAGAGTCCGCCCGCTAGCGCCGACGTTCCTACCCCACTCGGCCAAGGTCCGCCCGTCAGCCGGGTTGGCGAGCAGCGCGGCAGCAACAGCCGCGGCGCGCTCGTCGCTGGGCATGCCCACGTCGATTGTGGTCATCGCCACGGGCAGCAGCAGGTCGCAGAGCAGCGCCTCTGCCCGCTCCCGCTGCGCGGCGCCTTGGGATTCGGTGCCCATGTAGCCAATGAGCTCGGCTAGCAGCGGGGTCACCGCTACCGGCACCGGCCCCGTCCAGCGGGCCCAGGCGCGGTCCGGCCGGAGATACAGCGACCGCATCGTAGCCACTCCGGCCGACAGCGTCTCGTGCTTCAGCCCGGCCGGAATCCACAGCGCCCTAGTCGGCGGCAGCACCCAGTCCGCCGAGTCGGTCCGCACCGTGAGCACGCCGCTGGCCGCCCAGGCGAGCTGATGATCGTCGTGGGTGTGCCAGTCGAAGACCACCCCGGTCGACATCGGGAACGTGGCGACGATCACCGAGCCCGCGCTATCTGCCCACGGGCAGCCAGGTTGTCCGTCCTGCGACATGGGGTGTCATTCTACGCCGTTGGCGTCAGCGCCGTCTGCCCGTAGCGTCATCCTCATGAACCCCGACCATGAGAAACTGTGCAGCAGCCCGGAATGGGCCGCGCACCTGCAGGCGCAGATCCTCCCGGTCGTGACGGCCGGGGTAAGCCTCGGCCAGGACATGCTGGAGATCGGACCCGGGCCGGGCGCCGCCACCTCCTGGCTGCAGGAGCGGGTGGCGCACCTTACCGTCCTCGAAGCCGACGAGGCCGCGGCGACACAACTGGCCGCTCGCTACCCCGACAGCAACTTCACCGTCGACATCGGTGATGCGACGCAGATGCCTTACGGCGACGAGTCTTTCGACTCCGTGGGCTCGTTCACCATGCTGCATCACGTGCCCACCGCGGCCGCGCAGTACCAGATCCTCGCCGAGGCACTGCGGGTGCTGCGGCCCGGAGGGCTGCTAGCAGGCTCCGACAGCCTGGCCAGCAACGGCCTGCATTGCTTCCACCATGACGACACCTACAACCCGGCCGAGCCGCCAACGCTGCTGGTATGGCTGCGCTCCCTCGGCTTCACCCCTATCACGATCACGGTAGGTGACGTGCTGATGTTTACCGCCTGCAAGCCCGCCAGGGAGGCGAGCCTGTCATGACAGGCACCACCGAGCTGCGCGCCGCTATCACCGGACTGATCGGGCTCGCGGCCACCGAAGAGGAAATGCTGCTGGTCAGTGCACCCAATGGTGAAGACGGCAGCCCGGATCGCTGGGCCGCCGCCCCGCTCGTCGCCCACAACGCCGAGTTCCGGCAGCAGCAGGCAGTGCGGCTGCACGCGGTCCTGCGCGGTGGCACGCCACCCGATTTCGGCGAGACCGACCACCAGTCGCCGGACGCCTACCGGCGATACTGCTCCGGGACCAAGGCTGAGGTGACCGCGGCGAGCAGACAGTCCGCCAGCGAGCTGATCGACGGGCTGGCCGCGGTGTCCGACGAGGATCTCAGTGACGCCTCGCGCCACCCGTGGCTGCGCGGGCGCCAGCTGTGGCTGCAGATCGTGGTACGCGGGTTCTGGCATCCGATCGGGCACCTCGGCGACTACTACATCGCCTGCGGCCGGGCCGCCGGGCCATGGCGATGCAGTTGCACGCCCTGGCGACGTCGCGGTACCTCGGTGTGCCCGACCCGGCGCTGGGGATGGCCGCCTACAACCTGGCCTGCGCGCAGGTCGCCACCAACGAACCGACCCGGGCAGCCGCCACGCTCACCGAGGCAATCAAGCTCAACCCGGACCTACGGGCAAACGCCCGCCGTGACCCGGATCTTGCGGCCCTCCGGGCTGGCGGGCAGCTAGCAACTCTGCTCCGGTGAGCCGGATGTTCAGGTACCGTCCCTGACACGTCCGCTCTCAGCTTGCTTCCGTTCTCTTCGGCCCCGGGCCGGCGCGTTCAGGGAGTGACGATGTTGAAGTCCGGATCGAAGTCGTCTATCAGCCCGGCGAAGGAATCCAGCACGGACTCGTTGCCGTCGAGCTGAATCTTGCCGGCCTGGGCAAGCTGACCCGGGGACGCGGGCTGCAGTACTGCCCTCGCCCCCGGCTGCGGCGCTCACGCAGGCGCAGCGGCCACCCGGCATCGCGGGCACCGGAGCAGCTGCGCACCAGGCGCTGGCGGGAACGCCTATTACTCCTGCTGAGGGATGCCGTATAAAGGCACTTCTCTCCGGTCAGCGGGGGAATTAAGCTAAGTGCTGCGACTCGCGCAGACTTTGCGTGATTCGCCACGGGGGGTGCGGCATGCCGGGAGAGCGGACGATCACCTTAGTGCTCGACGAGAATACCGAACTGGTGGTTGTCGCCGAGCAGATCGGCCCGGCATTGGTTGCCGACGACGAGGTCGTGGCCAAGCTAGGGAAAGTCACCAACTCCATCGAACGAGTAAGCCGCGAAGTCCTCGACGCGCTGAAGCGCGCGGCGCCGACCACCGCCACCGTGGAGCTTGGCTTCAGCCTCGCCATCGAAGCCGGCCAACTGGTGGCTTTGTTCGGGAAGGGCAAGGGAGAGGCCAGCATCACGGTGACGCTGGAGTGGTCCAAGGCAGCCGAGACGTCAGCCGGCGGCTGACGATGCTGCCAGACGAGGCCATCCAGCGGCTGACGGGCCTGCTGCGGTACTGCACGGCTCTGGTCCTGGTGGATGGCCGCTCGAGGGGCACGGCGTTTTTCATCAGTGATCGCTTGCTCCTGACGTGCCAGCACGTTGTGAAGGACAACGAGGTGGTCAACGTCGAACCGTTCATGCGCACGGCGAGGAAGGCCCGGGTAGTGGACCGCGTGGCGGAAGACCGCGGCGACCTGGCCCTGCTCGAGGTGACCCCGGGGGGCGACGAGCCGCCGATGCCATGCGTCCTGCTCGATACGCGGCTGGATGAAGCGGATCACTATGTCGCCGGCTATCCGCGCGAGGAGGGCTTCGGGGCCGGGCTCGAGATCTACAAGCTCACGGGCCATCCGCGGCTGACCAACACCGGCCTGTGGGACCTGCTACAGCTCGAGGCGGGCAAGCAGATCACCTGGGGCATGAGCGGCGGTCCGGTCCTGAATATCGCCGCCGGGGCTGTCACCGCCGTCGTCCGCTCGGCCAAGGATCCGGCGGGGGCACTGGGCGGCGGAGCGATCCCGGTCAGCAAGGCGAGCGAAGCCTTCGAGCAGGTGCGGAAGGCCCTGAAGGAGCCGCCGCTGGCCATCAGGCGATGGCGCGACGCGCTCGGCCAGGAGCTCTGGCAGCAGCTTGGGCGAGTCTGGAACATGAACGCCCAGGTCGACCTGACGGTGACCGGAGCGCGCAACCAGTGGACCATCACGACTGATGCCGACACTTCCTGCGGCCAGGTCATCACCGCCGCCGACCTTGGCGACGAGGTGACTGAGGCGATGTTCCGCTGGGCGCAGCGACGACGGATCAGCGCCGCGGAGGAGGTGGAGCTCCTGGGTCGGCTGCTGTCCCGCGCGCTGTTCCCGTCCTCGGTGGCGTCCCGCCTGCGCTTCCTGGCCAACGCTGATGAGGTACTGGTCCGACTGCACATCGCCCAGGACAGCAGGCTTGACGACATCCCCTGGGAGCTCGCTGCTGTCCCCGGACAGGAGGACGAGTTCCTGGCGGCCAGCAACAAGTTCCGGTTCGTGCGCGTCGTGGATACGGCGCCACAGGCGCCTCCCCCGTCGGCCGGAAGCGAGCCGATCCGGGTGCTCGGCGTCTTGGCGTTGCCTGACTGGCCCTTCCCGACCGTCTACGGTGAGCAGTCCTATTTCTGGCCGTCCTTTGACGAGATCGTGAGCGGGTGGCGTGAGCACTTCGCCGGCGAGGGTTTCACGGCGTTTCCCCTGCCCCGTCCGCAGCTCACTGACCTTGAGAACCAGTTGAGCGCGCTGCCGCCCTGGGATGTCCTGCACTACGTGGGTGTCGGGCGGGTCAGCAATCGGGGTAAGGCACAACTCACCTTCGTGACCCCGGAGGGGGATCCGACCTGGCAGGACGCGGGCAGGCTGTTCCGCTCGGCTGCGGAGAACGGCGTCCGGCTCGTAGTCCTCGAGTTCGTGCTTCCGCCGGCGCAGGAGAACATCGAGCACATCAGCCCGAGCGTGCTGGGACCATTGCTCCAGGGAACCATCAGCGCGGTGGTCTACACCCGCTTCCCGGTCCACCCGCGCCAGTTCCGGAGCTTCAACGGTGCCTTCTACCAGCGCCTTGAGCGCGGCGAGACGGTGGAGACAGCCGTGCAGTTCGGCCGCCGCGCGCTGCAGCAGAACATTGACGTCGAGGACGCGGCCGGCTTCGGGTGGTTCACGCTGGTCACCGGCCCGAAGTCTGAGATCCGGCTGATACCCCAGCGGGCCGAGCGTCCTCGGCAGCCAACCCGCGGAGTGGCCCGGCAAGACGAAGGGCGCAGCGACGCACAGGCGCCCGCACCGCCCCCGCCGGCACGCGGCCCTGACGCTTTCGGCAGGCCAGACGGGCGAGCCTGATGTCACTCATCGCCGACCTTGTGCGCCGCACCGCTGAGCAGCTCCGTTCAGAGCGGGAGATAGACGCGGGCCTCGACAAGGTGGTGCAGGACGCCGGGGCCGCCTCGGACCTGGACGCAGAAGCCGCCAGCATCCGGGGGGCCCTAAGGAAGCGCGCCCGGGCCCTGGAGGAGGCCCAGATCGAGCTGCTGGCCCTGATCAAGAAGGTCGAGCACCTGAAGGCAATCCTTCCCTTCCAGGAGGAATGCTGGCCGAGTCAGCTCGCCCGCCTGCAGCGGCTGACGGCCAGCGACCCGCCTGGTGCCGTCGCTGTGTGGCTGCAGTACTGGTTCGAGGCCGTCGGCTCCTACCGGCTGGACGCCGCCAGCCGCTTGGTGCAAGACGCATCTCTGCCCCCGGGAGCCGGGCTGATCACGGAGCGGGCCAGGGTCGCGGCGGCCGGAGTTGAGCGGCGTGAGTGGGACCTGGCAGCACCGCTGCTCTTGGCCGGAGCGGACGGCCTTCGAGCTGAGTCCGGCGTTGTGCCCACTCCGGAGGTGCGGGCATCGCTGCGGCGGCTGCTGGCCAGGCTCGCCCTCGTCACCGGCCGCCTGGACGAGGCCGACAGCATGCTCAGAAGGGACCCCGACTGGGAGCACAACGCAGCCAGCCTCGCGCTGCAGTCGCGCCGGCACCACCTGGCCGGCGACGAGGATCGGGCACGGTCGCTGCTGCTGAGGGCGCAAAGCGCCAACCCCGGCGATCTTGACGTCACTTGTGAGCTGGTCCGTCAGGGCCGGAAGACCCTCGAAGCTGGGGCGGTCTTGGAGAGCGCCAGGGTGGGCGCTGACGGGCTGCAGTCACTGCTCGACATCGACAGCGACCTCGGGCGACTCCTTGACCCGCCCGCCGAGCTGTGGATTGCCCTCAGCGACCGGGCGCGGCGGGAGGCCATGCCCGAGCTCGTCAGGCGTGCCCTAGATGAGGCGGAGAGGCTCACTGGCCCGGATGAGCATGAGCTGCGGGCCGCCATCGGCGAGCGCAGAGCCGCGGTGGCCGCCACGGCCACCGAACGCGTGCGGGCGCTGCGTGAGGGCGGCGACCAGCGCCTTGCGGCCAACGACCTGAAGCGGGCCTTGGTCAACTTCCGTGAAGCGACCGACGAGGCGGGAGGCGACGCGGACCCGCAGGCGTGGGCCTCGGCCGCCCTGCGCTACGCCGACACGGTGGCTATCCTCGACGCGTCCCAGCCACTTCGGCTGGTCCGCGATGAGATATCCGGCGCCCTCCAGCAGCTGCTCGAAGCACAGGCCATCGAAAACGTGGCGGCCCTGGAGTCCTGGAGCTACCTGACCCAGGCCTATCTCCGCCTCAACCTGGCGCGCGGGGCAGAGCCCGCGCGTGCCGATCAGGCCTGGCGGGCGTTCCTTGCCGCTTCCCGCGCTGTCGCGCTCGGACCGGACGAGGCCCACCGGTGGGGCATCCTGTCCGACGCCGCCCAGTGGCTGACCTGCTATCGGCTGGCCGAGGCCGCCGCCAGGCACGCCCTGGAGAGGGGCGGCCCTGAGCAGGCCCCGTACTACATCCAGGCGCTGGCCAATCTTGGGCGGATCGATCAGGCAATCGGGTTGATCAACGCGACGGACCCCTGGAGTGAGTGCGTCCGTGCCTACCTCTTCCTGCACCAGGGGAAACATGATGAGGTAGTCCGGCTGCTGAGCGCGGTAACCCTCGATCCTTCCTGGAGCTGGGCGCAGGAGACACTCGTCTCGGCGCTAGTGCTCACCGGGCAGTTCGAAAAGGCCCAGGCCGAAGCCGCAAAATTTGCCCGCATCGCCACCGAGCGGATCGACGAGGCCGACTTCCTGCGCTTGATGGCCTTCTATGAGATGGTCCACGGCAGATTGGACCGTGCGGCCGAGCTGGCCGAGCGCCGCCTCGAAACGGACAGAGGGTTCGGCGAGGGGGACGCCGCAACTCTTCTCACGGAGGTACTGCTGTTGCGGGGAGACTGCGACGCAGGAATCCGGATGTTTGAGCGAGCTGTCTCCTCGTTGCGCGAACGGATGCTCGACGACTGGTCCCGGACCGATCGGCCAATGCTGCAGGCACTGGCCCGCCGGCAGGGCACCGAGCTTGGTGATCTCACCGCATTTGACGCGATCGTCGACCGGCGGCGTCAGGAGCTCGCGGCGACGTCCGACGTGCTCAGTGAGCTGGCCAGGGCGCCGGCGGGCAGCGCGGACCCGGAGCTGGTGAGATCGGCGCGCGCGCTCGGGGCCGTCCTGCTGCATCTGGTCGGCGGCGATGAGGCGCGAGCCGGCGAGGCCCTCGCCGAGGTCGGCGCGGGCTTCGAAGACGAGACCAGGTCGCTCCGCGGCCACCTGCGTAGCCTGGCCGAAGGACGGCGGCACGCCGAGCTGGCCGCCCGGGCGGTAGAACTGGCCGCCACGGGCGATCGGACGGCGGCCTCGGCTGCGCTCGCACAACTGCTCGACGAGGTGCCCTACGAGACCGACAACCTGCTGAGGCAGCACGGCGCCGGCGAGGAACTCCGGCCCGTCGCCAGCATCCTGACAGAACTGGCGGCGCGGCCCCAATACGAAACGTCCGCCGCCAGCGTGCTGCAATGGCTCGGCCTGGCCGAGCCAGAGGCTGAGACATCCCCGGCCACCGACCTGCAGCTGCAGCTGCAGCTTCCGGGCTCCTGGTTTGCCAGCTATGCAGATCCCCTCCACGAGCATCCCTTGTTTCTGCGTTACCTACCGGCGCTGCGGGCCCGGGTTGACTGGGAGGTCCCCGGCGTGCGCGTGGTCACCGAGAACGCTCTGGAGCCGGACGGCTACCGAATCTGGGCTCGAGGTGAGCTCCTCGACCAGGGCCGGATCCGGCCCGAGGCCCGCTATTGCAGCGAGGCCGCCCTCGAATTCCTGCCCGCCGGGCTGCGATCGGCCGACATCCCCGACCCAGACCTGGGCCTGTGCCAGCTCCCGGCCTCAGCCGTCAACGGGCGGGACGGCATCGCCGAACTCCTGACCATGCCGCCCGTCGAGGTCGTGGCGCGATGCATCGGCATAGTGGCTAAGGGCCTGGCCGAGCCGCAAGACCTTGACGCCTGAAAGACCCCGGGGGCATCGGCAGATGCCGCCCGGCCCCAGCGGTCGCTCACTCGCTCAGCGCCGCCTCGGCCATGGCAGCGCAGCGCGCCAGCCTGCCCCGCCATGGCCTGGCCCCGGGTTCCCCCGCGCCTGTGGCCGCGGTGAACGCGCGCACCCAGCGTGTCCAGGGACTCCGCGCGCAGCTTCCGTGGCTGAGCCAGATCGCGATCAGGAACGCACCCCGCTGGGCGCCCTGCCGGTGGTCTTTTCCTGGCGCTCCGGCAGGTATAAACACGTCAAGGTCCTCTGACCTGAAACGCGGTTTCACGCATTCGACCGGTAAAGCTATCTCAAAAATAAGGGCTTAACTCATTAAAAAGCGTGGTGACCAGTGGGACAAGCGTGACTGATGTGACGCCTTGAATGCCTGGATTGGTGAGCCTGCCGAGACCTGTCCGGTGACGGGCATACGGATCGTGTGCTCGGCACTCTCAGCGCCGGGTTAATCATCCGGCTCAGGCATGGGCTACCCCTCATCCTGCCGCACCTCTGGCCACGATATGTACTAGCGATCCCACGCGATCAACGCTAGACCGGGCCGTGGGAAGACAATTCCAGCACGCCTTCTCTTGATCAGGCCGCCGGTTCGATTGCTGTCATGAACACCCAAGATCAAAAAGCCTTCCCTCGCTGGTCATCGCTTGTCCCGCGGGTCGCTGCCCAGGCCGGATTACCGACGCCGGCGCTCCTGGGCTGGCGCCCCTGGCCGGTCCGGGCGCCCCCCGGACGAAGGCCTGGGCTACGTCCTGCGGCACGTCGCCGGGCATTACAAAGGTAGACGTAACTACGGCCTGCCAGGGCGAGCAGAAAGGCTGCACTCATCACTAAATGGGCAATCGGTCAACTAGCCCCGCAACTCGCCTGTGGACTTCTGGGCATCCTGACGTAGTGGTACTGCCACAGTCCAGGCTGAGATGCCGGCGTTGAGCGAGCCGCGCTCGCCTGCGTTTAAGAGCATCGCTTGCCCCGTGTCCGTTAGCGCCTCTTCCCGGCCCGGTCTGCGCGGAGTAGCGTCACCACTCGTGGGAAGAATCAATATCTTCCAAAGAGGGGGGACAATGCAACTCAGAACCAAGCTCACCGCGCTAGCCATGGCGGGTGGTACCGCCGCCCTGGTGTTCTCGGGGGTCCCGGCCCTGGCGAGCAGCCATGCGGCCAGCAAGCCGGTCACCGGCCCGGAGATCGCCTATGGCGTCATCCACGGCAAGCGCGCGACCGCGAATAACCCCATCATCCCCGTGGCCTGGCGGGGGCTGGTGACGGCTCACGGCGTGTTCTCCACCGGCGGGGGTCCTGCCCCGAAGAAGGGCCAGCGCCACACGTTCACTACCTCGGCCGGGAAACTGGCGGTGGTGGTCACCGCCAAGCCGACTAACACGCAGCATTTCAACGTGAAGGCCTGCCACTTCTCGTTCGCGACGTACGTCGTCTTCGCCGTGGTGGGCAGCAGGAGCACCGGCAAGTTCGCCGGGACCTCGGGCCCGGGCGCGGTGCAGGTCCGCTTCGCTGGGTTCGGGCCGAGGTACAAGTCCGGCCCGAAGAAGGGCCAGTGCAACACCAGCTCGAGCGCGCCAGAGCTGGCGAAGGGCGCGGTCGCGTCCTTCCTGTTGAGCGCCGTGCTGACGAGGCCGTAACGGCCACCGCCTGATGGCCAGCTGGTAGGGCCAGGCTCCCCCGGTGACATGGGGGAGCCTGGCCCGCGGTCAGCCGGCGGCGGCCAGTTAACGCGCGGGCGGCACCCAGGGGCCGACGCCGCTGCCTGCACGTCTGCTCGTCATGCATGACCGAGCGTCGGTGCTGGCGCACAGAGTCCTGGCACGCGGCGGGCATGCCCACGCAGATCTCAGGGCGAACGGCGGTGACGCGCCGTTAGGCAGCCACGGCGAGTTGAGTACCTGGATCGAGCCGGATCTCCGGAGTGCCGCAGAGGGTCAGCCGACGGCTAGCTCGCGCTGATACCACGTGCCGGGCTTGCCGCCAAGGTGCGCCGGGTCGGCTGGGCCTGCCGGGACAAAACCGGCCTTGGCCAGGACCTTCTGGGACGCGGCATTCTCGCGGCTGGTAGCCGCCCGGAGTGTGCGCAGCCCGTGCCGCGCCGCCGCCAGCCGGCACAGCTCCTGCACGGCGGCGGTCGCCACGCCGCGGCCGGCGACGTGCTGCGCGACCCGGTAGCCCAGTTCTGCTGTGCCGTCCTCGAAGCGGTACAGGTTGAACCGGCCCAGGACCGAACCATCCTCGGCGACCAGCACGTAGAAAGCACCGATGCCGGTCTCCTGCTCAGCAAGCAAGGCGCTGTGCCGTTCGGTGAACTCGTCGAAGAACTCGTCGCCACGGTCGGACACCGAGGCAGCGAAGTAGGTACGGTTCGCCAGCTCGAAGGCTCGGACCGCCGGGGCATGACCAGCATCCAGCAGCTGCAGCTCGGGCACCGCCTGACTATACCCAGAGGGTGCGCTGAGGCCATCTGAGTTTCCGGGCCAAGCTGGCCCAAGCGTAGCGGCGTTACCTAGCGACCCAGGATCGTGCCGTCCTGCGATCGCGGCCGGAGACCGCCTGGTCTCGCGGAGGCCGGGCCGGGTGAGCATCCGTGGCCGGGTCTTCGGCGATGCCAGCGGAGCTATCGTGATCTATGTCCTTCGATGTGCTTCCCGTAACGGCCGCCTGGCAGCACCGTGACGCCCGGCTCGGGTTCGAGGTTGCCTACTTCCAGCCGGCTGGCCGCGGATATCACATCAACGGATGCACCACCGCGGTCGAGGATGGCCAGACCTGGATGGTCAGCTATGAGATCGGGCTGGATGAGACCTGGACTACGCGAAGGGCGCAGGTCACTGGGCGATCGGCGTCGGGGACCCGTCATGTCCGGCTGGAGACCGACGGCCTGGGCCACTGGCGGGTCGATGGCGAGGCCGCTTCCCACCTGGATGGCTGTCTCGATGTTCGACCTGGAGTCCTCAGCCATGACCAATGCCCTGCCTGTGCATCGACTGGGTCTGGATGTCGGTGCCCGGGCACCCGCGGCGGCTGCATACGTGCGGGCCCTGGACTTCAGTGTCGGACGGCTGGACCAGGACTACCTGCGCTGCGCCGATGAGGGCCGTCACCAGCGCTATGACTATGCCGCGCCTGTCTTCGACTTTGAGTGCCGCCTGGTCTATGACGAGTCTGGCCTCGTGCTCAACTACCCGGGCATCGCCGTCCGCGCATTCTGACCTCGGCGGCAGACATCCGGCGGCCAGGCGCAGATGCCGCCTGGATGGTCGCCGGGCGTCTTCGTGGCCAGCGGGGCTGCTGCCAGCTATTTGCCGGTCCGCTCCGCGACGAAGACACCCCAGCGCGGCCGGGACTGGACGAGTCCTTCATCCATCAGGACCTGGACAGCACGGCGGGCTGTGGTCCGGGAGATCCCGTATGTCTCGGCCAGCCGGTCCAGGCTCGGCACCTGCTCGCCCGGCAGAAGCTCGCCGTTGGCGATCTTCTCGCGCAGTTCTGCCGCAACGCGCAAATAGGGCGGCACTAGCTCTCTGGCCACAAGATCAACGTACCCAGCAGGCCCTTGACCTGCGTCTGTACTAGACTGTGCTGTGCTGTGTTAGGTTAGAAGCGATTGATACACCTGACCTGCAGTCCGAGGCTCCTGCGGTACGGAGAACCGACTATGACGACACGTGACACTGACCCGGCGGTCGCCGGGTTCGAGCCGGCGGTGGCGCATCCGGCGCGGGTGTACAACGTCTGGCTGGGCGGCAAGGACCACTTCGCCCCGGACCGCGAGGCCGCGCAGAAGGTCGCCGGCTGCCGCCCGCAAGTCGTCGCGGGCGCCCGGGCCAACCGGCAGTTCCTGGGCCGGGTGGTCCGGTACCTGGCCGGCGCCCGGGGGGTCAGCCAGTTCCTGGACATCGGGACCGGCTTACCGGCGCCCGACAACACCCATGAGCTGGCCCAGGCCCTCAACCCCGCCGCCAGGGTCGTCTACGCCGACAACGACCCGGTCGTGCTGGCCCACGCCCGGGCCCTGCTGACCAGCAGCCCCGGCGGCACGTGTGATTACCTCGACGCGGACCTGCACGACCCGGCCGGGATCCTGGCCGGCGCCGCCCGGACCCTCGACCTGGGCCGCCCCGCCGCGGTCCTGCTCCTGGCCGTGCTGCACTTCCTGCCCGACGCCGATGACCCGGCCGGGATCGTGGCCGCGCTGGCGGCGGGGTTAGCGCCCGGGAGCTTCGTGGCCGTGAGCCATGTGACCAGCGACTTTGCTCCCGCCGCGGTGGCCTCCGGGGTCGCCGCGTACAACGAGGCGGTGCCCGGCGGGATCACCCCCCGCTCGCACGCCCAGGTCAGCGCCCTGCTCGGCGGCCTGTCCCTGGTCCCGCCCGGCGTGGTGCCGGTCAGCGAATGGCGCCCGGAGCCCGGCACGGTCCGCCAGCCCGCCGACCTGTACGCCGCCCTCGCCGCGACCCGGGCCGGCCCGCACCAGTCCCGGCTCCGGCCCGCCCCGGGCCAAGCTTCCGGACCAATAACGGATCCGTCCGGCCCAGCCCCCGCCCCGGCCGGCGACCCGCCCCGGCTGCCGCCGGCGGGCCCGGGGCCCGCGGCAGACGCCGGCCCGGACCCTGACCCGGAGGAGAGCCTGCGGCGGATGCTGGTGCTCACCGGCCTGCTGACCGCCGCCGGGCTGACCGCCAGCCTCAACGTCACCCGCGACATCCCCGACGTCACCGCCTGGCTGCCCCAGCCCGGCGGCCGCGATATCACGGTCATCGTCGATGACGACGGCTATATTGAGCTGCGTTTCTGGGCCCGTCCCGGGACCAGTCCCAGCGACCTCACCAGCACGCTCACCCGCGCGATCATGGTTATCACCGCCCAGACAGGGACGTGACCGGCCATGTAGTGGTATTCGTTGCGGAGCAGCGGGGGCGGCGCGGGCGGCCCGGGAACCTGCGGGCAGATCCGGCGGGAGCGGGGGGCGCTCAGATGATCGAGCAGGCGTACGACCGGAACTCGGTGCGCCAGTACGTGGAAGCAGTCCGCGGGGTCCTCGGCTCTGACCAGCTGCGCGAGGCGACGGTGGCCGCCGCCCAGCCGCTGGCGGGACCGGGGGACCCGCAGGCCAAGGTGAGCGCGGCGCTGCCGCCACCCGGGGACGCGGAGCCGTCGTCGGGCGGGGCGGTGAGCACGGTGGTGCCCTACCTGTCCCGCGACCCGGCGGTCAGCCTGATGCAGAGCGCGCTGGACGGCGCGCTGCGGGAGCACGGCGTGGCCGACCGGGCGCCGCAGGACCGCAGCCTGTGGTCGAGCATCGTCCACACCGCGGAGGAGATGCTGCACCCCGGCGACTTCTCGCCGGACGACCCGGACTGGGTCATCAAGATCGCCGAATCGATGCTGGGCCACCTGGCCAAGGGCAACCATCCCTTCAACCCCCGCCCGGCCGCGCACGCGATCAGTGACTCGGCGCGGCTGGTCGTCGTGGGGGACTGGGGGACCGGGCTGCCGCGGGCCCGGGCCGTGGCCTCCTATATGGCTGACGAGGTCACTGACGCGCTGGCCCACGGCCGGGAGGCCCACGTCATCCATCTCGGTGACGTCTACTACTCCGGGCTGCCCAGCGAGGTGCAGCGGCACGTGCTCGCCTGCTGGCCGGTGACGGCCGCCCAGGCGCAGGCCGGGGTGACGTCGTGGTCGCTGAACGGCAATCACGACATGTACAGCGGCGGGTTCGGCTACTTCCAGACCCTGCTCGGCGACCCGCGGTTCGCCGCCCAGCGCTCCGCCGACGGGGCGGCGACCAGCTTCTTCCGGCTCACCTCACCGTCGTGGGACTTCGCGGCCCTGGACACGTCCTGGAACGATGACGTCCTGTTCAAGGGGGCCACCGGGGTGCTCCAGGACCCGCAGGCGGATTTCGTCGCGGGCATCGCCCGGGCCTCCGGCCGGAAACTGGTCCTGCTGAGCCACCACCAGCTCATGTCCGCCTACGACCCGGCCGACCTCGGCCCGGTGCTGCCCGCCAAGCTCGGCCCGGTGCTGGGCAGCGGCCGCGTCACCGCGTGGTGGTGGGGTCACGAGCACCGCTGCATGGGCTTCCAGGCCGGGCAGGGTGTCCCGTTCCCGCGCTGCCTGGGACACGGCGGGGTGCCGGTGCTGCAGCCGCACGCGCCCGGCGATCCCGTCCCGCCGCCCGGGGCGTGGGAAGAGCGCGGCTTCCTGGAGGATGCCGACGGCGACCACTGGGCCCGGTTCGGGTTCGCGGTGCTGGACCTGGACGGCGCCCAGATGCAGGTCCGGTACCGCGATGACCAGGGCACGCAGGTCAGGTCCGAGGTGATCCAGTAGGCGGCCGCTGGCCGGGCCCGGTCAGGCGTCGCGCTCGATGGGGCAGCTCATGCACCGCGGGCCGCCGCGGCCCCGGCCCAGCTCGCTGCCGGGCACCGGCACCACCTCGACCCCGTTCTGCTCCAGGTAGCTGTTGGTGGTCACGTTGCGGTCGTAGGCGACGACCACGCCGGGCTCGATGGCGAGCACGTTGCAGCCGTCGTCCCACTGCTCACGCTGCGCGGCCGGCGGGTCCTGGCTGGCGGTCAGCACCTTGATGCTGGGCAGGCCCAGCGCGGCCGCGATCGCGCTGTGCATGTCCTCCGGCGGATGGTCGGTGACCTTCAGCTCGCGGGCGCTGGCCCCCGGCTCCACCGTGTACGACGGCAGCATGCCCAGGTTCATGTACTTGGTGAACACTCCGTAGTCGCACATCGTCATCACGGTGTCCAGGTGCATGAACGCCCGGGCCTTCGGCATGTCGATGGCGACCAGGCAGCGGGCCGCCCCGGCCGAGAACAGCCGGTGCGCGATCAGCTCGACGGCCTGCGGGGTGGTCCGCTCGCTCATCCCGGCCAGCACCGCACCGTTGCCGATGACGAGGATGTCGCCGCCCTCGATGGTGGCCGGCGCCGCGTCCGCGCCGTGGTACCAGACTTCGAAGGTGTCCCTCGCGAACATCGGGTGCCAGCGGTAGATGGCCTCGTCGTTGACGGTTTCCCGCATCCGGGCCTGCATGGCCATCGCGTTCACCGAGACCCCGCCGTAGATCCAGCACGAGGTGTCACGCTGGTAGAGCAGGTTGGGCAGCGGCGCCAGCACGAAGCTGCCCCGGTCCAGCGAGTGGAACGCGATGCTCTTCGGCTCCGGCGCCAGCTCCAGGATCTCCTGCTTGGTGATCCCGCCGCTCAGGGCCTGGGCCAGGACCGGGGACGCGAGTCCCGCCACCGCTTCCCGCAGCGCCGAGCAGGCCAGCGGCCCGTGCAGCCGCGAGTCGAAGACCCGGTCCAGGATGTAGTCCCGGGCCTGGGAGATCTCCAGCGTCTGGGTCAGCAGGTCCTGGTAGTAGTGCACGACCACGCCCCGGGCCAGCAGCGCCTCCGCGAACTCGTCGTGCTCCAGCTGGGCCCGCTCGGCCCACAGCACGCCGTCGAACAGCAGCTCGCTGGCGTTATCCGGGGTGAGCCGCTTCAGCTCCAGCTCGGGACGGTGCAGCACGACCTGCCGGAGCCGGCCGACCTCCGAATCAACGTGGAACATGAGCTCTCCGTTCGGCGGATGGGGCTGGTGTGGCCCATCATGCCCGAGACAGCCGGGCCCGATGCCGCCGAGACGGGAGAGGCTGCTACCTGCCGTAGAGGATCGCGATGCCCTGGGCGTCCGAAGGTATGGCGATGTCGGGCTGGCCGTCGCCGTTCAGGTCTCCCACCGCCGGTCCGCCGCGGGGGCTGCCTGGGCCGCGGGGGCGGCCTGGCCGGCCGGGGCGGCCTGGGCGGCCGGGGCCAGGGCGAGTCCGGCCGGGGTGAGCATGGTGACGGCAAGCAGAATCGCGCTGGTCCGCATCGGTCCCTCTCATCACCGCTCGGCCCTTGCGGTGCACCACTCTGCCGGGTGCTGATGGCCGGAATGCCCGGTGCTGGCTGACGGTGGTTTACCGCATCCGGCGATCAGGAGCAACCTGACGCCCCGGGCCCGGCGCGCGCGCCTGGCCGGTTTCACGCCCCGCACCGCCGGTCACCAGGTACGCCGGGCTAGGCTCCCGGCGTGGACCTAGACCTTGACCTTTCCCAGGATGGGGCGGCGCTGACCGCGGCCCTCGTCGACATCCCCTCGGTCAGCGGGGACGAGGAACGCCTCGCCAACGTGATCGACGCGGCGCTGCGCCACCTCCCGCACCTGGACCTGTACCGGGACGGCAACGCCCTGGTCGCGCGGACCACGCTGGGCCGGCCGGAGCGGGTGGTGCTGGCCGGGCACATCGACACGGTCCCGATCGCGGGCAACCTCCCGGCCCGTCTCGACGGGAAACTCCTGTACGGCTGCGGCACCTGCGACATGAAGTCCGGCGTCGCGGTCCAGCTCCGCCTGGCGGCGGCGCTGCGCGAGCCCCGCCGTGACGTGACCTACGTGTTCTACGACGGCGAGGAAGTCGAGGCCGAGCGCAACGGCCTGCTCCGGCTGTCCCGCAATTCGCCTGATCTGCTGGACGGCGACCTGGCCGTGCTGCTCGAGCCGACCAGCGCCATCATCGAGGGCGGCTGCCAGGGCACGATGCGGGCCGAGGTCCGCGCGACCGGCGAGCGGGCGCACAGCGCCCGGTCCTGGAACGGCACCAACGCCATTCACCAGGCCGGCCCGATCCTGGACGTGCTCCGGAACTATGTGGCCCGTGAACCCGAGGTCGAGGGCCTGAAGTACCACGAAGGGCTCAACGCGGTCTACATTCGCGGCGGGGTGGCGGGCAACGTCATCCCGGACGAGTGCGTGGTCTCCGTCAACTACCGCTTCGCGCCGGACCGCAGCGTCGAGCAGGCCCAGGACTACGTCCGGGAGATCTTCCGGGGCTGGGACGTGACGTTCACCGACTGGGCCGCCGGGGCCCGGCCGGGGCTGACCGATCCCGCCGCGGCCACGCTGCTCGCGGCCGTGGGCGGAACCCCGCGGGCCAAGTTCGGCTGGACCGACGTGGCCCGCTTCGCCGAACTCGGGATGCCCGCGGTCAACTACGGCCCCGGCGACCCCGAGGTCGCCCACTCCCGCGGCGAGCATGTCCCCGTGGCCCAGATCACCGAGGTCGAGTCCCGCCTCCGGAGCTGGCTGACCACCTGACCTCCAGCTCTCCTCGCAATCGCAGAGCTCCCCGTGTCAGCCTGCATCCGGATGGCCCGTACAGCGCGGCGGCGGGTCCGGCTCTTTTCCCGGCGCTTATTTTGCCGGGAAAAGCAGCCAGCCGCCGGCCGCGCCCGCTACTTGACTGGCCCGCTGATCAGCGTCAGCGACGAGGTGTGGCTCTGCTTCCTCGTGTCCACCCAGGTCAGTGACACCGTCGCGCCCGGCTTGTACTGGAGCATGACGCCGGTCAGGCCGTTGGCGGTGCTGACCGCCTGCCCGCTGACGCCGGTGATCACGTCACCGGCCCGCACGCCCGCCTTGTACGCCGGGGTGCCGGGGTACACGTTGCAGACCAGGGCACCCGACTGGGTCGGCACCTGGTAGCCCGGCCCCGACACCGCTCTGCGCCAGGCAGGAGTTGGCGTCACTGACCGAGTCCACGCCCACGCCCATGAAGCCCTTGGGGCCGATCAGGATGTGCCCGCTGGCGTTCCCGGCGGCGATCTTCTTGGCGATGGACAGCGCCCGGTTGATGGGGATCGCGAAGCCCATCGACGTTCCGGCCCCGCCCAGCGACTGGCTGTTCGCCGCGGTGTTCATGCCGATGACCTGGCCGGCCGCGTCGGCCAGCGCGCCGCCCGAGTCACCCTCGGCGATCGGGGCGTTGGTCTGCAGCATGTTGTGCAGCGTCTCGGTGTTCGAGCCGCTGCCTGCGTCGCTCGCGGTAATGGTCCGGCCCAGCGCGGTGATGGTCCCGGCGGTCACGGTGGGGACCCCGCCGTTGCCGCCGGCGTTGCCGATGGCCACGACCGGCGTGGCCAGGCTGACCTTGGACGAGTCACCCACCTGCACCGGCCTCAGCCCGGAGGCGCCCTGCAGCTTGATCAGCGCCACGTCGTCGGTGGGGTCCACCCCGAGCACCGTGGCCTGGTACTTCTTCCCGCTCACCACGGCCGTCGCGGTGAGGTGCGTGGAACCCTCGACCACGTGGTTGTTGGTCAGCACCACGCCGTTGGAGGACAGGATCATGCCGGTCCCGGCGGCCGCGCCGTCCTGGTACTTGAGGGTGGAGTTGATGTCCACCACGCCCGGCTTGACCTTGCTCGCCACCGAGTCCACGTTGAGATTGGTGGTGTTGGCGTTGCCGGCCGCGTTGCGGTTCGGCGAGGGGATCTGCTGGGAGGAGACGGTGTTGCCCGGGGACTGGGAGTTGTGGTTCAGCGCGACCACGGCGCCCGCCCCGACCCCGGCGGCCAGCGCCGCGACCACCACGTAGACCAGCGCCCGGCTGCCGCGGCGGCGGTGCGGTGGTTCCTGCTGGGAGCCGTAGCCGATGACGTCGTCCGAGCCCCAGCCGCCCGAGGATCCGCCGGGCGGCGGGCCCCAGGGGCCGTAACCACCGGGCGGGCCGTAGCCGCCCGGCTGGCCGTAACCGCCGCCGGGCTGGCCGTACTGGCCTGGCTGGCCGCTCTCGCCCGGCTGGCCGTACCCGCCGGACGCCGCAGCCTGGCCGTATCCGGCGGCCGGCTGGTCGTGGCCCGGCTGGCCATACCCGCCGGGCTGGCCGTAGCCGGGCTGTCCCGGCCCGGGCTGGCCGTAGCCGGGCTGGCCGTATCCGGGCTGGCCGTAGGGCGGCTGGCCGAACGCGGCGGTCGGCTGGCTGTGCCCGGGCTGCCCGTATCCGGGCTGGCCGTACCCCGGCTGCCCGTATCCGGGCTGCCCCGGCTGGCCGGATCCAGGCTGGCCGCCGCGGCCTCGGGGACGCCCGGCTGGATGTACCCGCCGGGCTGGGTGTAGCCGCCCTGGCCCGGGGCCGCCGGCGGCTGGGGCCCGCCGGGGACTGCGCCGCCCGGCGCCGGGCTCCCTGGCGGCGGGGTGCCTGGTGGCGGGCTGCCCGGGGTGGCAGCGGCCCCGCCGAAGCCCAGGCCCGCCAGGCCGTGCTCAGGCTGGTCCTGCGGCGGGGTGCCGCTGCGCTGATCTCCCTCGGCCGGGATTATCCAGGTGCCCTCCGGCGGGGGGCCATCCGGTTCAGCCTGGCTCCCCCCGGCGGCCGGCTCATCACCGGCGGCCCGGTCCGGCTGGTCCCCGGCCGGGATGGGTGACCAGGCACCCAGGTACTCCGGCGGCTGGTCCCCACTCCGGTCCTGACCTTCTTGCATCCGTATCACCTTTGCCCGGAAGTCAGCCTACGTTGCGTCGTCGCCTTGCTGAGCGGCCGGGCTCGTGGCCTGGCCGTTCTCAGGCAGCCTCCAGTAAGCACTACGAGCCTGGACGTCAGCTGAAGATGCCCTGAGGATTCCGCAGCCCGGTGTCACCCCTTACTTCCCGCATACAGATGCTTTAACTACTGCTGAGCTTCGCCGGCTCAGGACGACACCGCCTGATGCTCGGCGAGCGGGCCCACCCGCAGCGCGCGGCCGGCGCACTCGTCCAGCAGCCAGGGCAGCGCGCCCAGGGCGGCCGCGGCCTTGCCTGCCGGGGCGGTGCAGTCGGAATCGTGCAGCAGCACCGTGCCCCCGCCGGCCAGGGTGCTGGCCAGGGTGGCCTGCACCGATCCCGGCGTGGCCCCCGGCGCCCACTCCCGTCCCCAGGTACTCCACAGGACCGGCCGCAGCCCGAGGCGGTGCGCGGCGATCAGGGCGCTGGCGCTGAGCACCCCGTACGGCGGGCGGTACAGCCGGGGGACGGTGCCGGCCGCCGCCGCGATCGTGTCGCAGGCCCGGGCCAGGTCGTCGTGCAGGGCCCGCGGCCCGCGCAGGGTGGCGTAACGGTGGTCCCAGCCGTGCACCCCGATCTCGTGCCCGGCCGCGGCGATCTCCGCGGCGAGCCGGGGAGCGGCCTGCACCATGGGGCCGAGCAGGAAGAACGTCGCGCGGACCCGGCGGCCGGCCAGCGTGGCCAGGAATCGCGGCGTGAAACCGGGGTCCGGGCCGTCGTCGAAGGTCAGCGCGACGTGATCGGCCGCCCCGGCGCCCGCCAGGCCGGGAAAACGCCGCCGGACCGGGGCGAGCGCGGTGAGGCCGGGTGCGCCCTGCACGACCGCGAGCGCCGCCGCGCCGGCCAGCAGGCTGTTCCTTCCCCGTCCGTGCATGCTGCTCCAGGTTCCCGGGGCTAGCCGGGCAGATGGAGGGGGCTGGCGTGCGCGCCGGTCGCGGTGATCGCCTTCGTGATAGCCGTGTCGATGACGGCCCGCTGCCGGTTCAGGTCGTTCGTGTCCCGCTGGAGCGCCGCGGCGTACTGCTGCCGCTTGGCCGGGTCGCGGGCACCCAGCTCGTTCGCCACATCGTTCTGTACCCGCTGGGCGTACGGGAACGCCCAGGTGAGCAGGTCGTTAACCGTGGTTTCCAGGTGGAACCGGGCCAGTGACTCGGTCACCTGGTACTGGGTGAGGTCATCGAGCAGCTCGTTGTTGGCGGGCGAGCAGTTGGCCGCGCCGTACCGGGCGATCGCGATCGTGTCCCGGACGTTCTTCGCCGAGTTCGCGCCGGCCTGGACCTGGTTCAGGGCCGTGAGGGACTCGCGGACCCCGCCCGCGCAGGACTGCATGTCCGCGTTCATGTCGTGCAGGAACCCGTTGAGGTCGCCGGCCCGCTGGCTCTGGCTGGGCTTGTGGACCAGCGCGACGAGGACGATGCCGACCGCGATCACCGCGGCGGCCAGCAGCAGCCAGCGGGGGGTCTTCTGGTGGGGTGCCCACCCTTTCGCCCTGATCGGGACGTACGGCGGGTCGGTCCGGGTCGGTGTGTCCACTCGGTCAGCCCCGTCCGCTCGGCCTGGTCATGGTGGCGACCCCGGCGCGCAAGTCCGTCAGGGTCACCGCGCGGATCACCCGCTTGACGATGCGGTGCTGCGCGTTGAGGAAGAACGTCTGCGGCAGCGCGGTCACCCCGTAGGACAGTGCCATGGCCATGGGCGCGGGGTCGGACGCGACCGGGTAGGCCACGCCCATCTTCCGGGCGAAGGCCAGCCCGGCCGAGCTGGTGTCGTTGACGTCGATGCCGACGATGATGACGCTGCTGCGGTGGCTGCGGTAGAACCGTGCGATCAGCGGCGTTTCCCGCTGGCACGGCTCGCACCAGGACGCGAAGAAGTTCAGGATGAGGGGGTGGCCGGCGTAGTGGGCCAGCGAGATGTGCTGGCCGGGGTGCCCGAGGGCCGGGAGGGTGAACGCCTGTGCCCGGGGCGGCGGCGCATGGCTGGGTGCCCCGCCGGACGTGGCGCCGATGGCCAGCAGCGCGATGACCACGGCCAGGACCGAGGCCGACCAGGTGAGGGCCAGCTTGCGGCCCCGGCTGAGCCTGCCGAACCAGCCGGCTCCGCCGCGGCCGGGCCCGGCGGCGGGGGGCCCGGCCGCGGCGTGGGGCCCGGGCACGGCGGCGGCCCCGCCGGGCTCGTCGTGCTCCTGGGTGCTGGTGGGTTCCTGGGTCATCGGTTCCTGCTCGGCCATGGGTTGTCGTTGAGCGCCCGGTCCGGCGCGGGCTCCGGTGAGCTGCTGGACCAGCTCAGCGGGAGCGCGGGATATGGCGTCCCGGCGCTGGCCGCCGGGGCCGGCAGGACCAGCTCGAACTCGCTGCCCACCCCGGGAGTACTGCGCACCCGCACGTCGCCGCCGTGCGCGTAGGCGACCGCCCGGACCAGGGACAGGCCCAGCCCGGTGCCCTTGGATCCGGTAGCGCCGGCCCCGGCCGCGATCCCGCCCGGCGGCGATCCCGTGCGGAAGCGGTCGAAGATGTGCTCGAGCTCGCTGGGTGCGATCCCCTCGCCGGTATCCGCGACGATCATACGCACGGGCAGGCCCGGCCCGTTGGCCAGCACCGACAGCTGGATCATGTCACCGTCCACGGTGTGCCGGACGGCGTTCTCCAGCAGCGCGTCCACGGCGAGGCCGAGCCGTTCCCGGTCGGCGTTGACCGTGACCGCGTCGAGGCGGCCGACCTGCCACTGCCGGTCCGCGGTCGGCCGCCACCGCCGGATGACGTCCATCGTGAAACCGTCCAGGGCAACCGGCTCGGGGCGGAGGAAATCCGGGTCCTCGGAGGCCGCGATGACCAGGAGCCGCTCGCCCAGCCTCCGCAGCCGGGTCAGCTCGCCCACCACCACCTGGATGTCCCGCTTCTCGGTCTGGTCGGTCAGCTGCTGGGCCAGCAGCTCCGCGTGGCCCAGCGCGATCGTGATAGGCGTGCGCAGCTGGTGCGAGGCGTCCTGCAGGAAGCGGCGCTGCGTGGTCAGCAGCCGCGCGTTCTCGTCGCTGACCAGGTCCCGTTCGTGGTCCGCGTCCAGGCGCCGCTGCGCGTGCCAGACCATCAGCCAGAACATGATGGCCATCAGCGGGACCTCGTTGAGCTCGTCCGCCGACTGGGTGCCGCTGTAGACGTCCCAGCCGATCGCCGCGAACGTGGTCACCATGACCAGGGCGAGCACCCACAGCGTCGGCCGGGTGGCCCAGACCCGGAAGCCGTAGAGCAAGGTCAGGCTGATCCAGATGAAGTGGAACGGGACCGTCTCCCAGCGCTGGAAAACGAGGATGCAGAGCAGGTTCACCGCGGAGAACAGCGCCCACACCACGTCGACCCAGGCGACCTTCCAGGGCCAGCTGAAATTGCCGCGGGCCCGGGCCGCCCGGGCGGTCGCGCGGCGGCTCGCGCCCCGGGTGAAGGCCAGCCCGGCCGGGAGCGAGTGCCACAGACCCGCGGCGAGCGGGGGGCGGCCCCGGGGCCGCCCGCCCGGGCCGGGTTCGAGGGCGGCCGGCCCCGGCGGCCCGGCGTTGATCGCCCCGGCATCCCGCGGCGCGGCCCCCCGGGCCGGGTTCAGCGGCAGGGCACCCACGGCCGAGGCGCCTACGGCGGAGGCACCCACGGCCGAGGCGCCCACGGCGGAGGCGCCGGGTGCGGGCCCCAGCGGCCCGGAAGCCAGCGGAGCCGTGCCGAGCGGGGAACTCTCCAGCGCGGCCGCCCCGGGCGGTGGTTCCGGGGCCGGGGTGCCCCCGGGGCTGTGCTGGCGCAGCCGGAATCTGGTGCTCTCCCTCAGGCCGGTGGCCACGGTCTGCCGGAGCCGCCCGGCCATCCCGTCTCTACGCGGTGAGCTGGTATCCCTCACCACGCACCGTCTTGATCAGGTCGAAACCGAGTTTCGAGCGGAGGCGGCGGACGCAGACGTCGACCACGTTGGAGCCGGGATCGAAGTCGTACCCCCACACCGTGGCGAGCAGCTGCCCTTTGGGCACCGACTGCCCGACGTGCTCCATGAGCTCGCGGAGCAGCAGGAACTCCAGCCGGGTGAGCGGGACCGCGCCGTGCCCGATGCTGGCTTCCAGCCGGCCGAAGTCAAGCACGAGCTCTCCCGCCCTCAGGACCTCATTGAGGGGATGCCCGTCATCACGGAGCCTGACCCGGACCCTGGCCAGCAGCTCGGCCAGCGAGAACGGCTTGGTCAGGTAGTCCTGCGCCCCCAGTTCCAGGCAATCCACCTTAGTGGTGACGTCCGCCAGGCAGGAGAGCACCAGCACCGCCTGGTCGGGCCGGTCGCGGCGGAGCCGGGCGAGGATCTCCCGCCCGTCCATGTCCGGCATCACCAGATCCAGGATGACCAGGTCGTAGTCGCCGGCCGTGGCCTGGCTTAGCCCTTCTTTACCTGATCCGGCGAAATCGATTGCAAAACCGGCCGCCATCAGAGCGCGGGCAATGAACTCACGGATCTGCGGCTCGTCATCGACCACGAGGAGCCGCGCCGCCGTGCGGCACGGCCCCGGCACGGGGGCCATCTTTGCAGGTGGGTTACGTTCCATGGGCTATCTGGGCGAGGCGTCAGCGCGGTGCGGTGGCATGCCACCGCCTGGACGATCCCCTCAGCAGAGGATGTACCGCCCGGAGGGGTGCGGTCAAGCCTCCAGGGGCATAGCAAACCATTGCAGGACCTGCTCTGAGGGCAGAGGTGTTGCGCGAGCCGCAAGCGGTAACAATGAGTCTGATGATCAATACTTAGTGTAACCAGCCTGCTCGTGCAGACGGGATGTTACCGGGATGAGATGCCCTGATCATGACAATTTCGTCATTCAGTGCGTGCCGTGTTGCCGAGCCGGGGCGAACGATCGCAAGATCAGGAACAGACGAGACCTCCGGCCCGCAAGTTCTGGGGACATTGCGGCCGGCCCAGTCGTGTGCGCAAGGCGCCGCGAAGAAGCGAGGTGGTGACTGGTGTCTCTGCCGGCCCGTATCGTGACCCTGCTGGTGGCGTTCGCCGCCGTGGTCGCCGGTGCGGTCTTCATCGTCCTCCACTACCTGGGCAGCAGCCTCGAAGTGGTGAACTACTCCTCCGTGGCGTCCGGCGGAGTCGTGAACGTCGTCCTCCAGGAGGATCCGCAGAACAACTCCTCCAGTAAGCCTGACTGGGTGAGCTACTACGTGCAGGACCCGAAGACCAAGGCCTGGGTGCACACCACCTTGTTCCAGGTGCCGAAGGACACCCGGGTGAACATGACGATCCTGGGTTACGACGGCTGCACCCCGCTGCGCAACAACTTCTGGAGCCTGGTCCAGGGCACGGTCGGCGGCGGGATGACCGTCCAGCAGTTCAAGACCGTCGGCCAGCCGCTGGGACCAGCCAGGCGATACTCCGTCGTCAACTCCTGGTCCAACTGCAGCGTCGGGCACACGTTCGCCATCCCCAGCCTGCACCTGTTCGTGCCGATGGCCTCGCCTAACACCGCACTGTTCAATAAGGACGGCTGCACCGATTCGCCCTGTACCGAGGGACCGCATTCGGTGATGAAGTTCAGCTTCAGGACCCCGAACAGCACGGGCACCTTCCGCTGGCAGTGCTTCGTCCCCTGCGGCGGCGGGTTCCTGGACGGCAACGGCGGCCCGATGCAGACGCTCGGTTACATGGTAGGCAACATGGAGGTGTCAGCCTGATGGCCGAGTCCCAGGCCCCGGCGGCCCCCGGCCGGTCAGACGGCAGGACTGAGCCGAACCACGGTATGCGGATCTTCCTGATCTGGCTCGTCCTGGCCCTCGCCGCCGACCTGCTCATCTGGTTCGTCTGGTACCCGCACCTGCCCCCGGGCCGGATGTCGTCGTCTGCTGAGCACCAGCAGTTCGACATCGCGGTCCTGGGGCTGGCAGCCGCGCCGGTGATGGTCTTCGTCTGGACCTACTTCGGTTACACCCTGGTCAACTGGCGCCACCGGGACGGCGACGACAGCGACGGGCCGCCGATCTTCGGGCACACCGGGCTGCAGGCCACCTGGATCGGCGGGACCGCGGTGATCGTGCTGGCCGCGTTCGTGTTCGGCACCGTGGAACTGATCGTCCCGGCCGGCGCGGGGGCCGGTGAGGGACCGGCGCCGGTCTGGAAGCCATCCGGTAGCAACTACCTGCAGGTCCAGGTCATCGGCCAGCAGTGGCAGTTCACCTACCGCTACCCGCAGTTCGGCGGGATGGAGACCACCCAGCTGGTCCTGCCGGTGAACCGGCCGGTGGAGTTCCACGTGACCTCGCTGGACGTGATCCACAGCTTCTGGGCCTACACGCTCGCGGTGAAAGCCGACGCGAACCCGGGGGTGGACAACGTGGCCTACACCACCCCGAAGCAGCTCGGCGGGTTCACCGTGCGGTGCAGTGAGCTGTGCGGGATCTGGCACGGCGCCATGTTCGACTCCGGCCGGGTGGTGACCACGTCCGCCTTCCAGACCTGGGCCAGGATCAACGAGCAGATCCAGCGGCGCAAGGGCGTGCTGGCCGCGCTGCCGCCGTACGCGACGACGTACGACCCCACCGTGATACCGAATATCGGCAAGGTCCTGATCGCGAACGGGATCACCGGCGCAGCCGGCTACTACTACCCGCCGTCTGACCCGGTGCAGCCGTGAGCGCCAGGCCGCGGCCGCCGGGCCGCGCAGCACCACGGAGATGCCGGGAACGGCTTCCCAGGCCGACACTGCGATGAAGAGGTGACCGGATGTCCATCGAGATAGAGCCGGGGACGACGGCGCAGGAGCCGGCGGGATCCGGCGCCGGCCCGCGCCTGGCCCGGCCGTGGTGGATGCGCCCGGCCATGCACACCGGGATCATCGGCGCCATCATCGGCTACTTCGTGGGCCACTGGCTGGGTAACTTCCTGTCCTGGGACTACACGCGGAACGCGTTGTCGGACATGAACGACTTCCCGCTCGTCCTGGGGTACGTGGTCGCCGTGATCGGCTGGCTGGCCGGGCTGGGCGTGTTCAACGACCTCGGCCGCCAGATCCTCGGCAAGCCGGTCCCGGTGGCCGAGGAGGAAGAGGAAGCCTTCGGCGGGGTGGCCCGCTACTTCCGGTACTCGCTGGACCACAAGGTGGTCGGCATCCAGTACCTGGTCGGGATGATCATCTACTTCTGCACCGCGGGCCTGTTCGCGATGGCGATCCGGACCGAGCTGCTCTCGCCGACGTACCACATCATGAGTGCCTCGTCCTACCTGATGGTGGTCGGCGAGCACGGCACGATGATGATGATGCTGATGACGTCGGTCGTGCTCGGCCCGTTCGGCAACTTCCTGATGCCGCTGATGATCGGGTCGAAGCGGATGGCGTTCCCGCGGCTGGAGGCGCTGTCGTTCTGGCTCACCCCGGCGGCGTTCATCGTCCTGCTGTCCAGCGTGCTGCTCGGCGGGTTCCCCACCGGCTGGACCGGCTACGCGCCGCTGAGCGTGCAGGCCACCGAGGGCATGGACGCCTACGCGGTCGCGTTCGGCCTGATGGGCATCTCGGTCATCCTGGCCGGGTTCAACATCATCGTCACCGTGATCAACTACCGGGCGCCCGGCATGCGGTGGAGCCGCCTGCCGATGTTCGTCTGGTCCATGGTCACCGTGTCGTTCCTGATGGTGCTGGCCACCCCGGTCCTGGTCGGCGGCCTGTACCTGCTGATCCTCGACCGGACCGCGCAGACCGCGAACTACGTGAACCAGCTGGGCGGCAGCAGTTACCTCTACGAGAACCTGTTCTGGTTCTTCGGGCACCCGGAGGTCTACATCCTCGCCCTGCCGGGATTCGGCATCGTGTCGGAGATCATCCCGGTGTTCTGCCGCAAACCGCTGTTCGGCTACCGGGTCGCCGGGGCGGGCATGATCGGGGTGGCCCTGCTGAGCTTCTTCGTCTGGCAGCACCACCTGTTCGTGAGCGGCATCAACCCGGAGATGCGGCCGCTGTTCATGCTGACCACCGAGCTCATCTCGATCCCGACCGGGTTCATCTACCTGGTCGCGATGGGCACGTTCTGGAAGGCGAAGATGCGGCTGACGGTGCCGATGTGCTTCGCGCTGGCGCTGTACTTCAACTTCCTCATCGGCGGTATCTCCGGGGTGTTCGTGTCCGACGTCCCGGCGGACACCACCGAGCACGGCAGCTTCTTCGTGATGGCGCACTTCCACTACACGATCATGGGCGGGATCATCTTCGCGTTCTTCGGCGCCTGCTACTACTGGCTGCCGAAGATGATGGGCATCAGGCTGAACCAGAAGCTGGGCTACCTGCACTTCTGGACGATGTTCATCTTCTTCAACTCGACGTTCCTGCCGCTGTTCGCGGTGGGCATGCTGGGCCAGCCGCGGCGCGTGTTCGAGTACGCGCGGAACCTGCAGGGCCTCAACGACTGGGCGTCGATCTCCTCGTTCCTGCTCGGCGCCTCGATCCTGATCTTCGTGATCAACTTCATCTGGTCCACGCTGTTCGCCCGGGAGCGCGAGGTCGGCGAACCCGTGGAATTCCCGGGGCCTGGAATGGCAGGTCGCCTCGCCTCCGCCGCCCGGCAACTTCGAGCACATCCCGGTGGTGCTGTCCGGCCCGTATGACTACGGCGTGCCGGACGCGCCGCCGGTCGCCGACCTGCACCCGCCGGTCGGCGTGGTCAGCGCCGCGTACGCGAGTGCCGGGACGGCCAGCACCGGAGTGGAGGCATAGTCATGGCCGAGCAGACCACGCAGCCGCCGAACGAGCTGGACCGGGCGGCCGAGGAAGCCGGTTTCTACCACGAGGCGGCGCTCAACGCGGCCTGGACCGGCTCCCGGTTCGCGGTCGGCGCGCTGGCCTTCCTGTACGGCGCGCTGGCGTTCGCCTACTTCTACCTGCGGTCGATCAACTCCTCGGGCCGGTGGGAGGGCTCGGGCTTCCACGCCCCGCAGATGGGCTACGGCGTGACGATCATGGTCCTGGTCCTGGTCAGCGCCATCGTCCAGTACGTGGGGCTGCAGCGGATCAAGGCCGGGGCCAAGAGCGCGTGGCAGGCTGCGGCCCTGGTCGCGCTGGTGCTCGGCGTGGCCGCGGTGGTGCTGCAGATCATCCAGCTGCTCAGCCTGCCGTTCCAGCCGGGCAGCTCCGGCTTCGCCAGCGTGTTCACCGACACCTACCCGGTCCTGCTGGTCAGCTGGCTCGGGGCGATGCTCTGGCTGGAGATCCTGGTGATGCGCATCCGGCCACTGACGGCCATCTCCTTCGTCGAGCAGCCGCCCACCTACGC
Source organism: uncultured Actinomycetes bacterium (assembly GCA_963720645.1). GTDB lineage: Bacteria > Actinomycetota > Actinomycetes > Streptosporangiales > Streptosporangiaceae > RYN-230. The sequence goes on from CAVRFX010000016.1 coordinate 64,002, forward strand.
CGAGGCGTTCGCGGTCCAGCGGTTCCAGTCCTCGCTGAGCGCGTTCACGCTGATCTGGAACTTCATGGCCGTGGTCACGCTGTTCTTCTTCCTGCTGTTCTACGTGCTCTGAGCGGAAAGGAGCGGTCCGCCCGGGAAGGCTTGCGCGCGCGCCAGCCGCCGGCGGCCCACCACCGTCATGAACCTGGTTGTCTCGCACTGGTCGGCCAACGTGGCGGTCCTCGCCGCCGCCCTGGCCGTCGTGGTCGTGCACCTGGCCGGGCTGCTCGGCCTGCGCGGCCGACGCGCGCCGGGGCGGGGCCGGGCTGCCCGCCGGGCTGGCCCGCGAGGCCATCGCCTTCTACTCCGGGCTGCTCCTCGCGGTCCTGGCGCTGGTCTCGCCGCTGGGCTACTGGTCGGGCAGGTTCATCTGGATCCGCGTGCTCGCAGGACATTCTGCTCGGCGTGTATGCGCCGCCGCTGATCGTGCTCGGCGCGCCCTGGCTGGTGCTGTGGCGCGGCCTCGGGCGCACCGGGCGGCCCCCGGCCGCCGCCCGCACCCCGAAGGCCGCGGCGCCCCGGCTGCGCAGCTGGCCGGTCGCGGTGACCGCCCTGTTCGTCGTGGTGTGGTGCGGCTGGTACGTCCCGGCCCTGTACGACGCGGGGGTGCGCCACCCGGCGGTGCTCGCCGCCCAGGCGGTCACGACCATGGGCGCGGGTGTCCTGCTCTGGCTGCAGCTGATCGGCTCCCGCCCGTTCAGCCCGCAGTTCGGGCCGCTGTACCGGGTGTTCCTGCTCACGGCTATCGTGCTGTGCGGCACCATCCTGGGCATGGTCCTCAGTTTCGGGAGCAACATCATTTACCCGGCGTACCTGGGGGTAGGGAGTCACCATCTGCTCAGCCTGGTTGACGATCAGCAGGCGGGCGGATCCGAGCTGTGGGTCCTGGTGCTGGTGCCGTACCTCATCGCGGGAATCGCGCTCCTCAACCGATGGCTGAACGACGAGGAGTCAGAAGCCCTCACGAGCGGCCTGGACCGGATTCTCCGGACGTCCAAGTCCACCTGGCCCACCCGGACCGGATGGAGATGATCAGTTTGGCTCCCAGCAGGAGGATAGAGTGAACAGCGTGATCTCTGCGATTCAGGTCACCTATTACCCGCTAGGCGCGCAGGTAATGACCCTGGTCCTGCCGCTGGGATTCTTCATCGTCGTGATGGCCGCCCTGTACTTCGTGTTCGCCAGGCCGCACACCGTGCCGGGACGCCGGCCCATCAGCGGGGCCCGGCCCGTCGCCCCCGCCGACCCGGGCCACGCGGCGTCCCTGGCGGCCGCGACCGGGCTGCCCACCGCGACCGCGGCGGGCGGTGCCGAGCCGCTGGCCGAGCGGGGCACCCCGCCTGCGGTCGGCGTGCGCACCGAGGAGGCGGTCAAGCAGGCCGCCCAGGACGCTGCGCAGGAGGCTAAGGGCGCTGCGCAGGAGGCCAAGGACGCGGCCGGAACCGCAGCCGATAAGGTTACCGGCGGGTCTGGCACGGACCAGGACGCGGCACCCGAGGGCTCGGAGGACCAGGAGTGACCCCAGCGACCGACGCGCTACCTGCCATCGCGGGGCGCCGCTCCGCCCGGGTGGTCGCCCGGTCGCTGTTCGCCCTGACCAAGCCCCGGATCATCGAGTTGCTGCTGGTCACCACGATCCCGACCATGCTGCTCGCGCAGCGCGGCCTGCCGTCGGTCCGGGTGCTCCTGGTCACGCTGGTCGCCGGGGCGTGCGCGGCGGGCAGCGCGAACACGATCAACTGCTACATCGACCGTGACATCGACGCGATCATGCGGCGCACCTCGCGGCGGCCGCTGAACGGCAAGGGCGGCGAGGCCGCGGTCATCAAGCCGGCCGAGGCGCTGGTGTTCGGCATCCTGCTCGGCGCCGTGTCCACCGTCCTGCTCGGCACGCTGGTCAACTGGCTGTCCGCGGCGCTGGCCGACACCGCGATCTTGTTCTACGTGTTCGTCTACACCCTCGGCCTGAAGCGCCGCACCCCGTCCAACATCGTCATCGGGGGCGCGGCCGGCTGCTTCCCGGTGCTGATCGGCTGGTCCGCCGTGACCGGCCGGGTCAGCCTGCCCGCGGTCGTCCTGTTCGCCGTGATCTTCTTCTGGACGCCGCCGCACTTCTGGGCGCTGGCCATGAAGTTCCGCGACGACTACGCCGCGGCCCGGGTGCCGATGCTGCCGGTGGTCGCCTCACCCGCCGTGGTGGCCAGGAAGATCCTCATCTACTCGTACGTGATGGTGGTGGCCACGCTCGGCCTCGCCCCCTACGCCGGCTGGCTGTACACGGCCGCAGCCCTGGCGCTCGGCGGCTGGTTCCTCGCCGAGGCGCACCGGCTGCACCACCGGGTGGCCGCGATGACGTACGAGGACGGGCCCGCGGGCCCCGCGGTGCCCCGGCCCGCGCCGGAGGTGGCCGGCACCGGCCCGGCGGCCGGGGGAAGCGTCGCGGTCGCCACGCCCGTGCTGCTGGACACTGCGCTGCTGGACACCGCGGTCGGCGCCGGGCCCGCGGCCCAGGCCGCCCGGGTGACCGAGGGAGCCTGCGCGGGCCTGGCCCAGCCCAGCTCCAACCCCGCCCCGATGCGCCTGTTCCACCTGTCGATCGCCTACCTGACGCTGCTGTTCGCCGTCATCGCCGTTACTGCGCTGCTGCCCTGGGGGGGCTGGTAGGAGCGGAGCCGCCCGGGCCCGCGGCCGCGGCCGCGGGCAGCAGCACCACGGCCCGCAGCCCGGGCGCGGCATCCTCCAGCCAGGCTGACCCGCCGTGGGCCTGCGCGGTGGCCCGCACGATCGCCAGCCCGAGGCCCGCGCCGCCCGCGTCGTCACCGTCCCGGCTGCGCGCCGCCTCCAGCCGGGCGAACCGGCCGAACGCCCGCTCCCGGTCCGCGGCCGGGATGCCCGGCCCGTCGTCGGTGACCGAGAGCCGCGCGTTCCGGCCGGACGTGCCCACCGAGACCGCGACCTGGGAGCGCGCGTAGCGCGTGGCGTTGTCGATCAGGTTGCGGAGCATCCGGTGCAGCCCGTCGGCGTCCCCGGTCACCTCGGCGGCCCCGGTCCCGGCCAGCCGGACCGGCACCCGGGCGTCGGCGTACCGGCCGACCTCTTCCCGGGCCAGGACGGCCAGGTCCACCCGGCGCTGCGCGGGGCGCCGCGGGTCCCGTTCGTCCAGCCGGGCCAGGGCCAGCAGGTCCTCGGCCAGCCGGGCCAGCCGGAGCGTGTCCGCGAGCACGTCGCCGGCGGTCTGCCGCCAGTCCTGGCTGTCCGGGTGGTCCAGCGCCACCTCCAGCTGGGCCCGGATGCTGGCGATCGGGCTGCGCAGCTCGTGCGCGGTGTCGGAGATCAGCCCGCGCTGGCGTTCCTGGGCGGCGCCCAGCCTGCTGAGCATGTCGTTCAGGGTCAGCGCCAGGTTGCGCACCTCGTCGCGGGCCTCCGGCACCGGCAGGGCCCGGGGCCGGCCGGTCCGGGTCACGTCCTGCGCGCCCCGGCGCAGTTCGGTGACCGGGCGCAGGGTGGACCCCGCGATCAGCCAGCTCGCCGCGGCCAGCAGGATCAGCAGCAGCGGGGTCCCGATGAGCAGCGCCCGGGTCAGCGTGGCCAGGCTCTCACCCACCTGGTTGTAGGCCACCGCCGCGATGACGGTCCCGCCGCCGGTGGTGGCCGCCGCGGCCACCCGCACCGTGTCCGGCAGCCCGAACGGCCGGCCGTTGAGGAACACCGCCCGGCCGTCCCGGGCGTTGGCCGCCGCCACCGCCGGTGGCAGCAGCGGGACGAGGCGGTCCGCGTCCGGTGACACGTTCACGATCTGACCGTTGGGGCTAAGAACCTGCACGGTGATGGTGCCGGGGACGACCGGGACCGGTTTGGGCAGCCGGTTCGCGTCGGAGAGCGCGGCGACCTCCCGCGCGCCCTGCCGGGCCGAGTTGTCCAGGCTGCGGATCAGCGAGACCCGCAGCGCGCTGCTGAGCAGCACCGCCGCCGCGGCCAGGGCCAGGGCCAGCCCGGCCGTGGAGGCCAGCGTGACCCGGGCGCGCAGGCTGCGCCGGCGCCACCAGCGGCCTGGCAGCCCGGCCCGGGATCCCGCCTCACGTGCCACCGTGGCTCCCGTGGCCTACTCGCCGGGCCCGCGCGCGAAGCCCGCCAGCAGGGCCCGCACAGCCCGGCCGACGCTGCCGCGGGTCGCGGCCGGGCCGGCCTGGGTCACCCGCCCGGCGCGCAGCGACCTGGGCGGCGCACCCGGCCCCGGGCGCGCCGCAGTCCGGGACCCGGGCCCCGGCCCGGCGCATCCGGACCCGGTGAACGCAGCTCAGCCACGTCCTCTGTATAGCCCGTCCGTCCACCTCTCGTGCCCATCCGCGCCTTCACAGAGCACCACTATGAAAAATAACGGTCTTATCCAAGGTGACGGGAGCACCGGATGGCTGGCAACGCGATGGCCCGGCTGAAGGTCTTCTGAGCGGGGTCAGCTGCGGACGGGCTCGCCCGGCTGGGGGCCGGTCCTGGCCAGCGGGGGCTCGAAGCGGGCGGGGGACGCGCAGTAGCCGCGCACGGCCTCCGCGAATCTCGCGGCGTGGAACCCGTCCACGTAGCGGTGATCGAACGTCGCCGTCAGCGTGAGCATGGGCCGGATCACGACCTCGTCGCCGGCCACGGCCGGCATCTTCCGGACCGCGCCGACCAGCACCAGCAGCGGCACCCGGTAGTAGTGCGCCAGCGGCGAGTACGCGTGGCTGATCCCCCACATGCCGACCGAGGTGATCATGGCACCGCCGAAGGCCTGCCGGGGCAGGCCGAGCCGGCTCAGGTCGAGGTTGAGATCCGAGGTGAGCCAGGCCCCGAGGTGCAGCGCCCCGCGCAGCACCGGCGCGGGCAGCCTGGCCAGCAGCGCCTTGCCCTGGCCCAGTTCAGCGTCGTCGCCCGCCTCGATCGCGGCGGCGCGGCGGGTGAGCTCCCGGGCGATCTCGACCGCGGACTTCCGGTCGGCGTCCTCGACCTTGATCCCGGTCAGCTCCTTCCCGTGGTCGGCGGCCACGATGAAGAACACGTCAACGCTCTCGCGCTCGATAGACCCGGCCGCGGGCCAGCCTGACCCGGAGCTCAGGAACCTCCGCCAGCCCGTGGGCGACCGCCCGGCCGGCCAGGTGGGTCATGGTGAGGTGCACGCCCGTCGTGTTCCTGACCTCCTCGGCGTAGCTGACCAGGGCGCCCGCATCCAGCTCCAGGTCCCCGTAGAACTGCGGGTCCGCCGGCGCGCCCCATGCGGACCCCGCCAGTTTCCGCCAGCCCTGTACCCGGCGGCCCATGTCAGGACCGGCCCCGGTCAGGCATGCTGCGCGTCATCAGCTGCCCCCTTGTGCTGCGGCACCGGGTAAGCCGGCGCTCCCGAATCCAGTAGGCGCCCGCGTCCCATCCCGGGGCCAGGGCACTTCGTCCCGCCACCGGCGCTGTTCGGCCTCACCCGGGCCGGGGGCCGGTCAGCCGCCGTCGGCCGCCAGCCGGTCAGCCGGCTCCCGCACGGTCTGCAGGGCGCCGCGGCCGAACGGCGCGTCGATCTTGCGCCGCAGGTACCCGGCGTACACCTCGACCACGTTGAGGTCGAGGGAGTCGTAGCTGTCCCAGACGTGCTCGAGCAGCTCGGACTTCGACACCACCTGCCCGGCCCGCCGCATCAGGTACTCCAGCAGCGCGAACTCCCGGGCGGTCAGCTCGATGTCGGCCTCGCCGCGGCGGACCCGGCGGCTGGCCGGGTCCAGGACCAGGTCGCCCGCGCGCAGCTGCGCGGGCCGGGGGACCGCGCCCCGCCGCAGCAGGGCCCGCAGCCGGGCCGCCAGCACCACGTAGGAGAACGGCTTGGTCAGGTAGTCGTCGGCACCCAGATCCAGCCCGTCGGCCTGGTCGTACTCACCGTCCTTGGCGGACAGGATGAGGATCGGCACCCAGTTCTCCTCCGCGCGCAGCTGCTGGCAGACCCGGTACCCGGAGATCTTGGGCAGCATCAGGTCCAGCACCACGGCGTCGTACCCGCCCTCGCGCGCGGCGTGCAGGCCGTCCTCCCCGTTGTGGGCCAGGTCCACCGCGAAACCCTCGGCGGACAGGCCCCGCCGGACCGCCGCGGCCAGCCTTCGTTCGTCTTCCACCACGAGCACCCGCACCCGCCCGAGCGTACCCGCCGCTGTGGCCCGGCCCCGGCGCCCGCGGCGCCCCCGGCACCGGCCGCGGCGCCGTCGCCGGGTCCGGGGTGGGCCGGGCGGTCGGACCGTTGGGGCCGGTCTGGGGTTGGCGCTTTCTCACAGGGCCGCCTCAGGCGGCGTGCGGCAAGATGATGAACGGCGGGGCCCGCCGCGGCTGAGCCGGTGCGGGCGGGCCCAGACGGGGCCAGAGGGAGACCGCGCCTCCCGGACCGGGGCGGTGGCGGTCCACGGGGCCGCCCGCGGCCGGGCTGAGCCGGGCCGCCGCGGTCCATGGGACGAGCCTGTGCGGCCGACCCGCACGGGGGCTAGTGAGGTTGGGCATGAACACGCTGCCGACGTTCTCGCGTCGTGCGAGGTGGGCGATACCGGGTGCGGCCGTGGTCCTGGCGGGCGCGGTGACGGCCGGTTCCCTGATCAGTACCGCTCAGGCGTCACCCGAGCTGCCGGCGCGGACCCCCGCGCAGCTGCTCGCCTCGGTGGCCGGCCGGACCGCGCCGCTGCCCGCCCTGACCGGGACCGTGGTGGAGACCGCCTCGCTCGGCCTCCCGCAGCTGCCGGGCACCAGTAACCAGGATTCGGTCACGTCTCTGCTGGCCGGGTCGCACACGATCAAGGTCTGGTACGCCGACCCCCAGCACATCCGGCTCTCGGTGCCGACGCAGCTGAGAGAGACGGACGTGATCCGCAACGGCCGCGAGGGCTGGGTCTGGCAGAGCAGCTCGAACACGGTGACGCGGATGCAGCTGCCGGCCGGGGCGAAGCGGGAGGCCGTGCCCGCGGGGGCAGTGCCGCTTACCCCGCAGCAGGCGGCCCAGCAGGCCCTCAAGGCGGTCGGGCCGAGCACCCGGGTCAGCGTCGAGCGCACGGTCACCGTGGCCGGCCAGCCCGCCTACCAGCTGGTGCTCTCGCCCAGGTCCAGCGGCTCGCTGATCGGCCGCGTCACCATCGCCATCGACGCGGCGAAGAACGTGCCGCTGCGGGTCCAGGTCTTCGCCCGCGGGGCGGCCAGCCCGGCGTTCCAGGTCGGCTTCACGTCGATCTCGTTCGTCAGGCCGGCCCCGGCCAACTTCAGCTTCAGCACCCCGCGTGGCGCCAAGGTCAAGGTGGTCAGCCCGCCTGCTGACTCGTCCAGGCACATGGCCAAGGGCACCAAGGCCAGCGGTGAGCCCCAGGTGATCGGCAAGGACTGGCTGTCGGTGGCGGTGCTTCCGGCGTCCGACCTGGCCGGCGTGATGGGCGGGGGCAGCACGTCGAGCGTGGCCGGCGTCGGGAGCCAGTCGGTGTCCAGCGGTCCCGGCGACAGCGGCGCGATCGCGGCCGTCCTGATGCATTCGGCCACCACGGTGCACGGGGCGTGGGGCAGCGGCAGGCTGCTGCACACCAGCCTGGTGAACGTGCTGCTGACCAACAACGGCCACGTGCTGGTCGGGGCGGTCACGCCGGCGGTCCTGTACGCCGCGGCCGCCCAGGTCAAGTGAGTCCGGGCGAGGCGGTCTCGGCCCCGGTGGCCCGCCCGGAGGCGGCCCCGGGCCCCGGGCGCGGCGCCCGGGGCGGAGGTGGGGACGCCGCCGGATGCGGAGCCGGTGGCGGGAGCGGAGCCCGGCCCCGCGATCGTCACCACGGGGCTGACCAAGCGGTTCCGGAGCGGCCAGCTGGCGGTGGACAGCCTCGACATGCTGGTCCCCCGGGGCAGCGTCTACGGCTTCCTCGGCCCCAACGGGTCCGGCAAGACCACCACGATCCGGATGCTGCTCGGCCTGGTCTTTCCCACCGCGGGCAGTCATGCGCTGCTCGGCGTGCCGATGCCCGCGGGGACGGTCAGGGTGCTGCCGCGGGTCGGGTCCCTGGTCGAAGGGCCGGCCTTCTACCCGCAGCTGTCCGGCCGGGACAACCTGGCCCGGGTGGACGCGGCCGACCGGACCGCCGACCCGGGCACGGCGCAGCAGCGGATCACGTCGGCGCTGGACCGGGTCGGCCTGCTGGCCGCCAGGAAGAAGCACTACCGGGCCTACTCACTCGGCATGAAACAGCGGCTGGCCATCGCGGCCAGCCTGCTCCAGCCGCGTGAGCTGATCATCCTGGACGAGCCCACCAACGGGCTCGACCCGCAGGGCACCCGCGAGGTGCGCGGGCTGATCCGGGAGATCGCCACCGACGGCATCACCGTCCTGGTGTCCTCGCACCTGCTCGCCGAGGTCGAGCAGATCTGCACCCAGGTGGGGGTCATGCGGACCGGGCGGCTGGTGTTCCAGGGCTCGCTGGAGGAACTGCGGGCCCGCGGCGCGGCCCGGATCCGGGTCACCACCACCGACGCCACCCGGGCCGCCGAGGTCCTGGGCAAGCTGGGCCTGGCCGACGTGACCACCGGCGAGGGGGAGGCCTCCGCCGCGCTCGGTGACCAGGCGCCCGAGCAGGTCACCCGCGAGCTGGTCTACGCCGGCGTCCCGGTAGCGGGGCTGGACACGCCCCGGCCCAGCCTCGAGGAACTGTTCGTGGGACTGACCGGGGAGGGCTTCGATGTCGACGGCTGAGCTGTCCGCTCCCCCCGGCGGCGCTGGCGCCGGTGCGGCGGCACTGGCCCCGCACGCCCGGCCGCGCAATGGCGTCCTCACCTGGCTCCGCCTGCTGGGCAGCGAGCTGCGCCTGATGTTCCGGCGCTGGCGCAACCTGGCCCTGCTCGGCGTGCTCGTCGTGCTGCCCGTGGTGCTGGGCATCGGGCTGCGGGTGTCCATGCCGCACGGCAGTGGCGGCGGCGGAAACGGGCCGGGCGCATCGTTCTTCGCCCAGCTCGCCGGGAACGGGGTGTTCCTGTCGTTCCTGGCCCTGACCATCCTGCTCACGCTGGTGCTGCCGCTGGTGATCGCCGTGGTGGCCGGTGACTCGGTCGCCGGCGAGGCGGGCCTGGGCACGCTGCGTTATCTGCTCACCGTGCCGGCCGGGCGGACCCGGCTGCTGTCGGTCAAGTACGCGGCCGTGGTCATCTTCGGGCTGGCCGCGTGCCTGCTGGTGTCGGCGGTGTCGCTGATCATGGGGGCGATCCTGTTCCCGATCGGGCCGGTGACCCTGCTGTCCGGGACGACCGTGTCCCTGGCGGACGGCCTGCTCCGGCTGCTCTACGTCACGCTGTACGTGGCCGCGGGCATGGCCGCCCTGGCCGCGATCGGGCTGGCCATCTCGACCCTGACCGAGCATCCGATCGGCGCGATCGCCGCCATCCTGGTCCTCGCCGTGGCCAGCGAGGTGACCGACAACGTGGCCCAGTTCGCGGTGATCCACCCGTACCTGCCGACGCACTTCTGGCTGTCGTTCGACTCGCTGCTGCGCGTTCCGGTCAACACCGGCACCCTGCTGCACGGGCTGCTGTCGTTCGCGGCGTACATCGTGATCTTCGGCTCGCTCGCCTGGGCCCGCTTCACCAGCGCGGACGTCACCAGCTGAGTCAGCCCCCGGCGCGGGGTGCCCAGACGGGCGGGTCGAGGGTGCCGTCCACGGTGGCCTGGGCGACGTCGGTGAGGCGCTGGTTGGCTGTTGCGGGCGTAAGCCCGGAGCCGGGTGAATGCCTCCGCCAGGTCGATGCCGACCCGCTCGGAGAGCACCCCCTTGGCCTGCTCGATCGCGATCCGGCTGGTCAGTGCGGCGGACAGCTGCTCGTTCAGGCGCTGGGCCTCGGCGCTGGCCCGGTGCTGGAGAATACTGAGTGCGGCGAGGTCAGCGAAGGCGCGGGCGACGATCAGGTCCGGCTCCCCGATCGGGGCCTGAGTCTCGCTGAGCAGATTGAGCGCGCCGAGGGTCACCTCCCGCAGCCGCAGCGGCAGCGCGACCGCGGACTGGAAACCGGCGCGGACGGCGGCGCCGGAGAACAGCGGCCAGCGGCCCGACCCCGGCCCGAGGATCTGCTGGGCGACCGGCTCGCCGCTGCGGAAGGCGTCCAGGCAGGGCCCTTCCTGCGCCTGGAGCTCGAACAGTTCCAGCAGGCGCATCGCCTCGCTGGAGGAGGCCACCAGGCTGAGGCCGCCCGAGGGGGAAGCGAGCATCACCCCGGCGGCGGAGACGTCCAGCAGGTTGACACAGTGGTCAGTGAGCCCGGTCAGCAGGTCGACGACGTCATAGTCGTCCACCAGGGTGTCGGCCATCTCGACCAGAGTGCGGACCACGTCGGCTTCGCGGGTCATCCCGGTCCCTCCGTTCGGAGCGCAGCGCCCGCGCGGGGCTGGGGAGCCCGCTTCATCCGAGCCGGAGTCTGCGGGCGATGACGTCCTGGGCTACGTCGTCCACCATCCGGTCGTTGCTGTAGGCGTACGCCCGCAGCCGGATGAGCGCCTCAGTGACGCTGATGTCTTCCTGAACCGAGAGTATGCCCGCCGCGTTGTGCACCGCGAAGTGAAAATCGGCTTCGGTCTCCAGGGCTCGGGCCACCGCGCCGTCGGGCGCCCCGGCCTGGGTTTCCAGTACCCAGCGGGCGGTCACGTCGGCCAGGACCAGCGCGTCGGCGTGCTGCTCCGCGCCGAGCGGGCCGGGCCGGTCGCGGTACAGGTTAAGCGCCCCCAGCCGTACGGTGCCGACCCGCAGCGGGAAGCCGAACACCGCCCGCACGCCCGCCTGCAGCGCGGGCGGGGTGAACGCGAGCCACCGGACGATCTCGGGATCCGCCAGGTCAGGTTCGTTCACCACCGTGTCCTGCACATAGGCGTCGACGCAGGGACCCTCGCCCAGCGTGAACTGCAACTCCTCGATCAGCTGACTGACCTCGTCACTCGTGCACAGCGACCCGCGCGGGATATCACCGGACATGAGCATCACCCCTGCGCCCTCTACCCCGGCAATCCGGGGGCACACCTGGCACAGCTGGGCAGCCGACCACGGGCCAGGACTGTCGGTCAGTTCAGACAGGACCCGGTGCAGCCGGTCGCCGGGCATGTCACCGCTCCGATCCCGCCCTCACCAGGGCTCGAACAGTATGTTCCTCAGGTCCCGGATGGCCTGGTCAAGTTCGTCGGTAGCATGCCAGATCTTGCGGGCGGCCCGGCGCTCGTTGGCCATCTGGTGTGCGCCGACCGTACCAAAGCGGCAGGCCTTGTCCTGCGCGGCGGCCGTCCCGTCCTCGCCGAGCAGGCCCAGCGCCGCCTGGAGATCCAGGCCTGCGGCGAAGATCCGGCGGATCACGACGTCGTTCATCTTCCGGACCATGAGGTCGCGATCGACCTCGGCCGCGCCGATATCCGCGGCCGGCCTGGCTTCGCTGCGGCCAGGCGCCACACGGCCGCCAGGCGCCACATGGCCGCCAGGCGCCACATGGCCGCCAGGCGCCACATGGCCGATGATGGACGGGGAATCCTGGTCTGGCGCGGCAGGCAACGTGCCTGCGGCTGTCGTCCCGGCCGTTGCCCCGGTACGAGGCAGGCCCGATGCACGGTCCATCGCTCACGCTCCCGGTTTCGGGCGGCCATTTCTGGCCGTGCCGCCGGGGTCCGGGGCGACGCGGTCGGCTACCTCCGTACCTGGCCCCCGCCAGGCCGGTGCGGATACCTGGGTCTGACACTACGCGCCTGACCCGGTCCCGGGAAGCCGCCCGGGCCTGACGGTCTCAGCCGGGGGCCGGCCTCACCAGCTGACCCGCGGGCCGGACGGGTGAAAGTCGGGGCCGAGCTGGTAGGCCAGCGGGGTCGCGGTGGGCACGTTCAGCCTGGTGACGTCCTCATCAGGCATCCGCTCCAGGTGCTTGACCAGGGCCCGCACGGTGTTGCCGTGCGAGACGACCAGCACGCACTGGCCGGAGCGCAGGTCCGGGATGATCGCGTCGTACCAGTACGGCAGCAGCCGGGCGGTCACGTCCTTCAGTGACTCGGTGCGCGGAAGGATGTCGGGCGGGACCGCCGCGTAGCGGGCGTCGCCGAACTGTGCGTACTGCGAGCCGGCGTCCAGCGGCGGCGGTGCGGCGTCGTAGGAGCGGCGCCAGCGCATGAACTGCTCCTCGCCGGCCTCCGCCCGGACCTCGTCCTTGCTGCGTCCCTGCAGCGCGCCGTAATGGTTGGAGTTGAGCCGCCAGGACCGGCGGACCGGGATCCAGTCCCGGTCGCATTCGGCCAGGGCCAGGTCGGCGGTGCGGATGGCGCGCCGCTGCACCGAGGTGTGCACGAAGCCGGGCAGCAGGCCGCGGCGCGCCAGCAGCCGCCCGGCGCGCGCGGCTTCCTGTTCCCCGGCCGGGCTCAGCGCCACGTTGACCCACCCGGTGAACCGGTTGCTCGCGTTCCACTCGCTTTCCCCGTGCCTCAGGATCACCAGCCGGTAGCGGCGGCTGGGCGATCGCGCTGCCCCCACCGTCAGCCTTTGAGGTCAGGGAAGTCCTCTTCCCAGAACTCGAGGGTCCCGCGGGGGCTGGCCGTGGGTCCCGCGGGCGGTTCTGGCGTGGCGGCTGGTTCGGTCCGGGCCGCTGGTTCGGGGGTGGCGGCTGGTTCGGTCCGGGCGGCTGGATCCGGCCCGGCGGCCGCGCCGGTGCCGGGCATCCCGAGCCGGACCGTCTCCTGGGCCCGCAACTCCACCCGGCGGATCTTCCCGGAGATCGTCTTGGGCAGCTCGCTGAACTCCAGCCGGCGGATCCGCTTGTACGGGGACAGCCGCTGCCGCGCGTAGCCGAAGATCGACGCGGCCGTCTCGGCGGACGGCTCGAACCCGGCCGCGAGCGTGACGTACGCCTTGGGCACCGCGAACCGCATCGGGTCCGGCGACGGCACTACGGCCGCCTCGGCCACCGCCTCGTGCTCGATCAGCACGCTTTCCAGCTCGAACGGGGAGATCCGGTAGTCCGACGCCTTGAACACGTCGTCGGTCCGCCCGATGTAGGTCAGGTACCCGTCGGCGTCCCGGCTGGCCACGTCCCCGGTGTGGTAGTAGCCGTCCCGCATGGCCTCGGCGGCCCGCTCCGCATCGCCGCGGTAGCCGGTCATCAGGCCGAGCGGCCGCCGGGCCAGCTCCAGGCACATCTCGCCTTCCTCGCCCGGCGCGCCGGTCAGCGGGTCGACCAGGGTCACGGTGTACCCGGGCAGCGGGTGGCCCATCGAGCCGGGCCGCAGCGGCTGCCCGGGCGGGTTGCCCACCTGCGCGGTGGTCTCGGTCTGCCCGTACCCGTCCCGTACCGTGATTCCCCAGGCCCGCCGGACCTGGTCGATGACCTCCGGGTTCAGCGGCTCACCCGCGGCCACGCACTCGCGCAGCGCGCTGACGTCGCACGCGCTCAGGTCGGCCTGGATGAGCATCCGCCAGACGGTGGGCGGCGCGCAGAACGTGGTCACGCCGCAGCCGCCGATCGCGTCCATCAGCGCCTGGGCGGAGAACCGGTCGTAGCCGAGCACGAGCACCGTCGCGCTCGCGTTCCACGGCGCGTACACGTTGCTCCAGGCGTGCTTGGCCCAGCCTGGGGACGAGATGTTCAGGTGCACGTCACCGGGCTGCAGCCCGATCCAGTACATCGTGGACAGATGGCCGGCCGGGTAGGAGGCGTGCGTGTGCTCCACCAGTTTCGGCTGGGCCGTGGTCCCGGAGGTGAAATACAGCAGCAACGGTTCGTCCGCGTGAGTCGGGCCGTCTGGCTCGAAGTGGGCGCTGGCCGCGGCCGCCTCCGCGTAGCCGTGCCAGCCCTCGGGCGGGGCCGCTCCCGGCGTGATGCTGACCGCCACCCGGGTCCAGTTCCCCGGGACCTGCGCGAACCGTGGCGTGTGCGCGTACTCCGTGATCACGTGGCGCACGTCGCCGCGGGTCACCCGGTCCGCCAGGTCCTCCGGGCCGAGCAGGGTGCTGGCCGGGATGATCACCACGCCGAGCTTCATCGCGGCCAGGATGATCTCCCACAGCGGGGCGATGTTGCCCAGCATGAGCAGCAGCCGGTCGCCCCGCCGGGCACCGAGGCTGCGCAGCCAGCTGGCCACCTGATTGGAACGGGCGGCCATCTCGCCGTAGCTGATCCGGGCGGCGGCGTCCCCGTCGGCCACGATGCGCAGCGCGTCCCGGTCCGGGTGCTCGGCTGCGATCACGTCGAACCAGTCCAGCGCCCAGTTGAACTCATCCAGCGCCGGCCAGGTGAACTCGGCCTGCGCCGCCGGGTAGTCCTCGCGGAGGCGCAGCAGCAGGTCCCGGGCATCGCGGAACGTCTGTGTCGGTGAGTGCGCGTCGGTCATGAGGTCATCGTGGCAGGTGGCCCGGGGCGATGGGAATGCCGCGGCGGGTCCGCCGCGGTGAGTGCGCCGGCAACCGGGACGATGAGTTGCACGAACGTGACCATCCGTGCGGCCCGTTGACCGCTGAACGGGACTAACGTTCCCAAACGTATATGAAGGTGGATAGGGTACCCCGGGGAACCGAAGTTACTGTGGGGGCAGTTGTGCGCAAATACCTGGCCGCCGTCGTCGTCGCCACCGCGGGAGCGGTGCTGCCGTTCAGCATCCCGGCCGCGCAGGCCGGAACCGGCGGCCAGCCGCCGCCTCCGGGCGCCGTGTCGCCCCGGCCCGCCAGCAACACGCCCCGCCTGGCCACGAGGTCAAGCCCCACGGAGCAGATCCGCCAGATCGCCCGCTGCGGCACCACCATGTACGCGGTGGGCAGCTTCAGCGTGATCAAGCAGGGCAGCAGAAGCTTCAACCGCACGGACATCGTCAGCTTCAGCGCGACCAGCCCGTACCGGGTCACCTCGTGGGCCCCCCGGGTGGTGGGCAGCACGAACACCAATCAGGACGGCGCGGCGGCCATCAACTCCATCGCGTTCAGCGGCGGCAACTGCGCCAGCGCCTACATCGGCGGGAACTTCACCCAGGTCAACGGCACGCGGGTGAGCAATATCGCCAAGATCAGCACCAGGACCGGCAACGTGGTCACCACGTTCCAGCACAGCGCCAACGGCCGGGTCAACACCCTCGCCGCGGCCCGCGGCCACCTGCTGGTGGGGGGCACCTTCACCTCCGTCAACGGCGACCGGACCGCGCGCATGGCCAGCCTGAGCCCGCACACCGGCCGGGGTGACGGTTTCCTGAACCTGTCCATCTCGGGCAGCCAGGTCTACAACCAGCAGATCAGCCACAGCGGCACCCTCGACCTCGTCGAGGGCGTGTTCAGCCGGGCCGGCGGCGTCGCGCGCCACCAGATCTTCATGCTGAACCTCGGCCGCTCCCGGGCCAGCGTGACCGGCTGGACGTCACCGGACTTCGGCGTCGCCTGCACCGAGGCGTTCTGGGCCCGGGCGGCGGCCTGGGCGCCGGACGACTCCACCGTGTACGTGGCCACCACCGGCTTCCACGTCGTCGGCGGCAGCAATCACGGGGCGCGGACGGGACCGTGCGACGCCGCGCTGGCCTACCCGGCGACCCGGGCCTCGGTCCGGCACAAGTGGATCAACTACACCGGCTGCGACTCGCTGTACTCGGCCGCGGCCAACGGCCAGGGCGCGTATTTCGGCGGCCACGAGCGCTACTCCATGAACCCCAACGGCTGCAACAGCCTTGGTTCCGGCGGCTACAACGCGCCCGGCATCGAAGGCCTCAACGCCTCGAACGGGGCGCTGTTCGTCAACTCGGCGGGTTCCGCGGGGTATTACAGCCGGGCCCGCGGCATGGGTGCCGACGACATCCTGACCACCCGGGCCGGGCTCTGGATCGCCAGCGACAACCTGGACGGCAGCGACAAATGCGGCGGGGTGGCCGGCCACGCCGGCATCTGCTTCCTGCCCCACTAGCGGACAAGCGACGGTCGGCGACTCGCGATCCGCCCCGCATCACCCTCAGAGCCACCCCTGATTACTCATAGTAGTAGTCATGTGACATAGTGTTACGGTCAATTGTGGTGGCAGTGACACGAATGTGGCCTCCCGGTCAACGCGCTTACCGGCAGGCTGCACGATCACGGGGGAGCGCGATGCGGTTGTTCACGCATACCGGGGGTGCACATGGGCCAGTTTCTGGGGGACGCCGGGGGAAAGCCGTGCAGCAGCCGACGGCGTTCGCCCTCACGATGTACCCGGAGACGCTCAGCCATCATTTCCGGCAGTGGATCCGCTGGATGCGCGGCTCCACCATCCGCAACTGCTGGCGGGTCCGCTATCTGCCGCTCACGTCGTGGGGCTGGTGGTTCACGGTGCTCGGGGTGCAGCTGTTCCTCGCCTCGGTGTTCCTGCCGGTGCTGGCGGCGATGACGTGGCCCAGCTCGCGCCTGTTCGCGGAGGGTGCGGTGTCCGGGATGGTGGCCTGGGCGTACCTGACGGGGGGCAGGGTGCTGGCGGTGCACCGATCGGATGAGGGCTGGTGGTTCCGGCTGGGGACCCTGCTGTGCTATCCGTCCGCGATGCTGTGGGCGGCGCTGGTGCTGCGGCCCTTGCGGTTCTGGGGGATGGTCACGTGGCGGCGGCAGGGGTGGACGACCCGCACTGAGGGCGCCGAGCTGGGGATCGAGTCCGAGGCGCCGAGGGTCCCGGCGTGAGGAGAGCTTTCGGGCTGGTCGTGGCCATCGTGCTGCCCATGCTGCTGCTGGCCGCGGCGAGTGCCTCGCTGCTCATGTGAGGCTGCGTCCCGCCCTATCGCTCAGCGGCGGCGCTCCTTCCGTGGCTGGGCCACCCGCGGCGGGCGTTGCTGTGCGCCGGTTGTCGCCCCCGCACGGTAGCGTTTCCGGACGTGGCCCCCGGTGAAAATGTCGCGCAGGATGGCCCGCGCCCCGGCGCCACCCGGGCCAGGGTGGACCCCGGGGCGCTGCCCCCCGTGCCCGACCTGCTGGCCGCGGCGGTGGCCGGGATCGGCGGGGCCGAGCGGCCCGGCCAGGTCGCGATGGCCGAGGCGGTCGAACGGTCCATCCAATCCGGTGAGCACCTCGCGGTCCAGGCGGGCACCGGCACCGGCAAGTCCCTGGCCTACCTGGTGCCCGCGGTCGCGCACGCGCTGGCCAGCGGCAGCGCCGTCGTCGTGGCGACCGCCACGATCGCCCTGCAGCGCCAGCTGATCGACCGGGACCTGCCGCGGCTGGCCGAGACGCTGGAACCGCTGCTCGGCCAGGAACCGGACTTCGCGATCCTGAAGGGCCGCCGCAACTACCTCTGCCTGCACCGGCTGAAATCGGGCGCGCCGGAGGATCCCCGCGACGTGCTGTTCGACCGGGGCGCGACCTCCGCGGTCGGCCAGCAGGTCGAACGGGTGCACGAGTGGGCGGCCGAGACCACCACCGGCGACCGCGACGAGCTCGTGCCGGGCGTGGACGACCGGGCCTGGCGCCAGGTGTCGGTGAGCGCCCGGGAATGCCTCGGCGCCCAGCGCTGCCCGTTCGGCCGGGACTGCTACGCGGAGAAGGCCCGGGTGACCGCGGGGAAAGCCAGCATCGTGGTGACCAACCACGCGCTGCTCGCGATCAACGCGCTGGAATCCTTCCCGGTCCTGCCCGAGCACGACGTGGTCATCATCGATGAGGCGCACGACCTGGTGAACCGGGTGACCAGCGCCGCGTCCGGCGAACTGTCCGCGTCGGGCGTGGATGCGGCGGCCCGGCGGGTCGGGCGGCTGCTGTCCGCCGACGCGGCGGGGCGGCTCCGCGAGGCGGGCGAGGCCGCGGCCCGGGCCTTCGCCGAGTCCCGCGACGGCCGCCTCGACTTCCTGGATCAGGATCTGGCCAGCGCGCTCGCCCTGGTGCGGGACGCCGCCGCCGGGTCCGCTACCGAGATCCGGTCCAGCGCCAAGCAGGCCGGCGAGGAGGAGCCCGCCGAGCAGCAGGCCGCGACCCGCTCGGCGCTGGCGTCCCTGGACGACCTGGTGGGCACCGCGGAGCGGATCCTGGCCTCGTACGTCCCCGACCTCACCTCCCGGACCGACGTGGTCTGGATGGACCGGCCGATGGTCGAGGACCCCCGCCGCCCGGCCACCCTCCGGGTCGCGCCACTGCAGGTCGGCGCGCTGCTCGCGGAGCGGCTGTTCCGCCGCCAGACCGTGGTGCTGACGTCGGCGACGCTGGCCCTCGGCGGCTCGTTCGAGCCGCTGGCCCGGCAGTGGGGACTGCCGCGGCCCGGCGCGGAACCGGATGAGCCGAGCCGATCCCGCGGCGGCCGGCCGCGGCGAAGACAGCCAGGCCGGGACGGCCCGGGAGACCGGGACGGCCTGGCTGAGACCGGGACTGGCCTGGCTGAGACCGGGACTGGCCGGCTGAGACCGGGACTGGCCTGGCTGAGGCCGGGACTGGCCCGGCTGAGACCGGGACCGGCCCGGCTGAGACCAGGACCGGCCCGGCTGGGGCCGGGCCGCCGGAGGTGCCACCGCACGGCCTGGCCTGGTCCGGCCTGGACGTCGGATCACCCTTCGACCATCCCCGCAGCGGCATCCTCTACGTCGCCCGGCACCTGCCCCCGCCCGGCCGGGACGGGCTCCCGCCGGCCTACCTGACCGAGCTGACCGAGCTGATCACGGCGGCGGGCGGCCGCACGCTCGGGCTGTTCTCGTCCATGCGGGCGGCCCGGCAGGCCGCGCTCGAGCTGCGCGGCGCGCTCAGCGTGCCGCTGTTCTGCCAGGGCGACGACGCCACCGGCCAGCTGATCCGGCAGTTCGCCGAGTACGAGACCAGCTGCCTGTTCGGCACGCTGTCCCTGTGGCAGGGCGTGGATGTCCCGGGGCCGGCGCTGCAGCTGGTCGTCATCGACCGGATCCCGTTCCCCCGGCCGGACGACCCGCTGGCCTCCGCCCGGCAGCGGGTGGTGGCGGCCCGCGGCGGCAACGGGTTCATGGCCGTCGCCGTCTCCCACGCCGCGCTGCTGCTGGCCCAGGGTGCGGGCCGGCTGCTGCGCACCATGGACGACCGGGGCATGGTGGCCATCCTCGATCCGCGGCTGGCCACCGCCCGCTACGGCGGCTTCCTCCGCGCGTCGCTGCCGCCGTTCTGGGCCACCACGGACCCGGCGGTGGCCCGGGACGCCCTGCGCCGCCTGGCCGCCCGGAACTCCTGATCCCGGTCAGCGGTTCCGCCGGACTGGCGGCTGTCACCCGGAACGGGACGCCATGTAGCCTGTAGCAATCCCTTTCTAACTCTTGGTAACAAAGGGTGGGTTAAGCGGGTAAAGCTGGGCGCACGGTACCGGGGGGAACGTGGCGGCAGGCGAGGAGCGGGGCTACGACGCCTTCATTTCCTACAGCCACCGGCTCGACGCCGCGATCACCGCGCGGCTCCAGACCGAGCTGGAGCACTTCGCCAAGCCCTGGTACCGCGTCCGTGCCCTGCACGTGTTCCGGGACCAGACCAGCCTGGCCGCCTCGCCGCACCTGTGGACCACGATCGAGGAGGCCCTGTCCGATTCCGGCTGGCTGATCCTGATGGCCTCACCGGAGTCGGCGCAGTCCGGCTGGGTGGCCCGGGAGATCTCCTGGTGGCGGGCGCACCGGCCGATGAACCACCTGCTCATCGCGGTCACCGGGGGAGAGCTGGTCTGGGACGAGACCGCGGGCGACCTGGACTGGTCCGCCACCACCGCGCTGTCCAAGGAGGCGGTCGCGCGGGCGTTCACCCAGGAGCCGCGCTGGGTGGACCTGCGCTGGGCCCGCGACCAGGAAGACAGCCTCCGGCCCGCGGACCCCCGGCTGCAGGACGCCGTGGCCGACCTGGCGGCGGCGATCCGGCATGTGCCCAAGGACACCCTGATCGGGGAGCACATCCAGCATCGCCGCCGGACCGTGCAGGCCGCCCTCGCGGTCGCCGCCGCCCTGGTGGTCCTGCTGGCTTTCTCGCTGACCGCGGCGTTCATCGCCAAGGCCCAGCGGGACCGGGCCGACCAGGAGAACACGACGGCCACCGCGGGCCTGCTGGCCTCCACGGCCGTCTCGCTGACCGGGTCCCATCCCGATCTCGCGCAGCTGTTCGCGGTCCAGGCCTACCGGCTCGACCCCGGCAGCCCGCAGACCCGCGCGGCCCTGTTCGCCACGGTGCAGGCCGACCCGCAGGTACAGCGCTTCCTCCAGGCTCCCGGCCCGCTCTCGGCCCTCGCCGTCTCCGCTAACGGTCATATCGCCGTGGCCGGGACCAGGAACGGCTGGGTACGCAGCTGGAGCCTGTCCACGTTCCGGCCGGTCACCTACGGCCGGATGCCCGGGCCCGTCAGCGCGGTCGCGGTCAGCGCGGGCGGGACCACGGTGGCCGCCGCGACCAGCCGCACCGCCAGGACCTGGGTGCGCGGCCGGGTGGTCGCGTCCCGCGCCGCCCCGCCCGGAACCAAGTTCACCGCGGCCGGGATATCGCCGTCCGGGACCTACGCGGCGTTCGCCGCCTTCCCCGACCTGGAGGTGCTGAGCACTGCGGGCCGGTCCTGGCGGCAGGCCCGGCTGCACGGGTTCGGCACCTGGCACCGGGGCCGCCCCCCGCTCGTCACGAACCTGGCCGTGCCCAGCGACACCGAGCTGGTCGCGCTCGACGGCCGGTACGGCTCCTGGCGGCGGCTCGCGCTGCCCGGCCTCACCGCGGCCGGCTTCGCCCGCAACACGTTCGGGCCGTCCAGGTACCCCGCCTACACCTACGCGCTGTCACCGGCCGGGACGCTGCTCACCCACAGCTACGTGGCCGCCGGGTCGAGCCTGCGCGTGCTGAGCACCCGGCGGCCCGGCCCCGCAGGCTACGCCCGTCCCGGCGGCCGCCTGGCCCTGGCCCTGGCCATCAGCCGGGACGGCCGGTGGATCGCGTCCGAGGACGCCAGCGGCATCCACGTGTCCCGTATCGCCCGGGCCAGCCAGCCCGCCAGCGCACCGCGGGCCTACCCGGGTGCAGAGCCGCTCTTCAGCACCTCGCTGGCCTTCGCGGGGCCCAGCGACACCCGGCTGATCTCGGCTTCGGGGAACCTGGTCACGCTGTGGAACCTCGCGCAGTACTCCCGCATCGGCCGGGCGGCGCGGATCCCGATGCCCTGGCGGTGCGGCCGCGTCTGCCCCGGTCCCCGTCTGGCGATCCAGCCCGGCGGCCGGGCAGCCGCGCTGACCGACAGCAACGGGGACCTGCTGCTGCGAGCGGGTCTCGGCTCGTCGTTCGGGAGGGTCACCACCGTCGCCACGGGCCGGGCCGGGGAGTTCGCGCTGCCGCTGTGGAACCGGGCCGGGAACCGGCTCTATCTCGCCGGCCGCACCCTGTCGGTCGCCAGCGCCGGGGGGACAGGGCGTCCCGTCGTGGTCAGCACGGACCCCGATCCGCCCCAGGATCTGGCCCTTTCCGCCGACGGCCGCCGGCTGTTCACGGTCAACGCGTCCGGGACGGTCCGGATCGGCCCCGTCCCGTCCAGCCCGGCTGCCCAGGGCAGGACGGCTGGCCAGAGCGGCCCGGCTGGCCAGGGCGCCCCGGTCGGCCAGAGCGGGCCGGCTGGCGAAGGCGGGGCCGTGATCCAGGGGCCGCCCGGAATCCGGCGGAACGCCGGCCTGTACCAGCGCCAGGCCGCGGTCAGCCCGTCCGGGACCCGGGCCGCGGTCATCGACCAGTCCGACCAGGAGGTGTATGTCATGAACCTCAAGACCGGGCGGGCCTGGCCGGTCCCCGGGGTCAAGGCCTACGAGCTGGCCTACTCCGGGTCGCGCCTGGTGCTCCAGCGGGAGAACGGCGATATCGACCTGCGCGACGCGGACGGCACGCGGGTGATCCGCTCCGTGCAGGGCGGGACGCCGTGGAACTACGGGAACATCGCGGTCAGCCCGGGCCCGGCGGGCCAGGTCCTGGTCGCGGGGGAGCGGGCCGACGGGCGCGGCGTTCTCGCCGACGTGGGCTCGGGGCACCTGCTGGGTGTCTTCCCCATCGCCAAAGCCTCGCCCTACCAGCAGACCACGATGGCGTTCACCCCCGGCGGGCGCAGCCTGGTCACGGTGACCGAGGGCAACAGCCGCTCCGACGACGGCGTGCTCACCCAGCTGAACCTGGTGCCCGCCCAGTGGATCAAGGTCGCCTGCACCACCTCCGGGCACAGCCTGACCGCGCAGGCCTGGCGCCAGTACATCTCGGCGACCCCGCCGGCCGACCTAGGGTGTGGCCGATGACCCGCCGGCTGCCCGCTTCCCGGCGGTCCGGGGCCGCCCGGCCATCGGCCCGCACGGGGAAGGACGCCGGGCCGTCCGGCACCGGGCGCCCGGAACCCAGCCCGGCGGCCACCGGCCCAGCCGCCACCGGCCCGGCGGGGGCCAGCCCGGCGGGTGCCAGTCGGGCGGCGGGCAGCCCGGCGGAAGCCAGCCCAGCCAGCACTGGCCCGGCGGAAGCCAGCCCCGCGGGCACTGGCCCAGCGGAGGCCAGCCCGGCGGAGGCCCGGCCCGTGGACGCCGGATGGCCACCCGAGGGTGAGGGGCAGCTGCCATTCTCGCTGCGTATCGGGGTGACCGGGCACCGCAGGCTCGCCGACCCGGACGCGCTGCTCCCGGCGGTCCGGGCCGCGATCCAGGGGGTCATCGAGCGGTTCATGGGCCCCGGGGCCGAGCCTGCCCTGCTGGTCCTCTCCGCGCTGGCCGAGGGGGCGGACCGGCTGGTCGCGGCCGAGGTGCTGGCCGCGCCCGGTGCCACGCTGGAGGCGGTGCTGCCGCTGCCGCCCGGGGAGTACGTGAACGACTTCACCGGGGAAGCCTCGGAAGCCGAGTTCGGCGGCCTGCTCGGGCAGGCCGCCTCGGTCTGGCTGGCCCGGCCGGGAGGCAGCCGCGACGAGTCGTACGAGCGGGCCGGCCGCCACGTCGTCGACCGCTCCGACGTGCTCATTGCCCTGTGGGACGGGGAACCGCCCCGCGGCCGCGGCGGCACGGCCACGGTCGTGGCCTACGCCCGCGAGCAGGGCGTGCCCGTGGCGTGGGTGCCCACGTCCGGGGCGGCTGAGCCGGTGTACTGGTACGACCGGGAGCGGGCCGCCCGCGTCGAGGAGGCGGCCCAGGAGTTCCGCGAGTACAACGCGGCCGCGATCCCCGAATTCGCGGCCCGGGCCCGCGAGGAGCGCGGCCGGCTGGAGTCCGGGCAGGCCGGGGCCCTCGCGCCCGCGTGCTCCAGCGTGGCCAGCTGGATCACCCCGTACTTCGTCCGGGCCGACGTCCTGGCCACCCGCCTGGAGCGGATGTTCCGGCTGACGAACTGGACCATGTTCCTGGCCGCCGCGGCCTCGGTCGTCGTCGTCGCGATCCAGGTCACCGTCTGGCCCCACCTCACCTGGATCGTCGCGGGCGAAGTGCTGCTCCTGCTACTGCTGGTCGCGGCCCCGCTGGTCAGCCGGCGGCTGCGGGTGCTGGACCGGTGGATCTCCTACCGGTTCCTGGCCGAGCGGCTGCGCTCCGGCTACTTCCTGGCCCTGGCCGGGGCGGGGGACCGGCCCGGCCCCGGGGAGCCGCCCGGGCGGTCCTCCTACCTGTCCGACCCGACCGAGGTGTGGATCCAGCGGGCGCTGGAGGAGATCACGGCCCGCCGCCCGGAGGTGAGCCTGGGCCCCGCCGACGTCCCGGCGCTCCGGGGGTACCTCAGCGAGCACTGGATCGGCGCCCAGATCCGGTATCACGAGGGCACCGCCCGCCGTCAGGGCTCCTGGGACTCCTGGATGTTCGCGGCCACCGGCGTGCTGTTCCTGATCACCGCGGTCGCCGCGTTCCTGCACCTGCTGGGCTGGGGCGAGCACCACGGCGACCCGACCGAGTTCGGCCTGCTCCTGATCGTCTTGTCGATCTGCGTCCCGGCCATCGGTGCGGCCGTGCACGGGATCAGGACCCAGTCCGAGTTCCGCCGCCACTGCCAGCGCTACCAGCGCATGGCCGGGCTGCTGCGCCAGCTGGACGACGACATGAAACGGGCTGGCTCGATCACGGAGATCCATGAGATCGCGGCGGACGCGGAGCACCTGATGCGCGCCGAGAACAGTGACTGGTTCGGCGTCATGCGCTTCCACGACGTCGAGCTGATCACTTTAACCCCTCCTGTCCCACCAGCCCCCCTGGCCGTGATCTCCCGTTCGTGATCAACCGATTGGTGTTGCCCCAGCAACACCAATCGGTTGATCACGAACGCGGTGGGGGGTTTCAGGGGGGTTGGGCGACTTCAGGAGCGGGTGAGGACGACCTTGAGCGCGCCGGTGTCAGCCGCCCGGCTGAACACGTCGTAGGCCTGCGTCGAACTCGTCCAGCCCGAAGTGGTGGGTGACGAACTTGGCCGCGTCGAGCTGGTGGCTGGTCACGCAGGCGGAGCAGCGTCGGCGTGGAGTAGGCGTCCACCAGCCCCGTCGTGATGGTGACGTTCTTGATCCACAGCTCCTCGAGGTGCAGGGTCGCGGGCTCGCCGTGCACGCCGATGTTGGCGATGTGGCCGCCGGGCCGGGCCAGCCTGGCCGCGAGCTCGAAGGTGGCGGGCACACCGACCGCCTCGATGGCGACGTCGGCGCCGAGCCCGTCGGTCAGCAGGCGGACGACTTCCACCGGGTCCTCGCCGGCGTTGTTGACGGTGACGTCGGCGCCGAACCGCTTCGCGGCCTCGAGCCGGCTGTCGGCCAGGTCGATCGCGACGATGTGGCTCGGGCTGAACAGCCGGGCGCCGATGATCGCCGACAGCCCGATCGGGCCGCGCCCGACGATCGCGACGACGTCACCGGGGCGACCTCGCCGTTGAGCACGCCGACCTCGTAGCCGGTGGGCAGGATGTCGGCCAGCATGAGGATCTCCTCATCGCTGACCCCGGCCGGCACCGGGTAGGTCGAGGTGTCGGCGAACGGCACCCGGACGTACTCGGCCTGGGTGCCGTCGATCATGTGGCCGAGGATCCAGCCGCCGCCGCCGAGGCACTGGCCCGTAGCGGCCCTCGCGGCAGAACCGGCAGGCGCCGCACGCGGTGATGCACGAGACGAGCACCCGGTCGCCGGGCTTGACGTTCTTGACGCCCGCGCCGACGGACTCGACGGTGCCGACGGCTTCGTGACCGAGGATCCGGCCGTCGGTGACCGCGGGCACGTCGCCCTTGAGGATGTGCAGGTCGGTGCCGCAGATGGTGACGGCGTCGACGCGCACGATCGCGTCGGTGTCGGCGATGATTCCGGCTTCGGCACTTCTTCCCAGGCCTTCTGGCCTGGTCCGTGATAGACAAGCGCTCGCATGAGCATCTCCCGGTGTTTGCCCGGGTCCTGGTCGGCTGTGACCCACCCGGGTCCGCCCTTCAGGCTGCGCTCGCCAGGGGCCTAACGGCAGGGCCGGAGGCCCCGTCCTGGGCATGCTGAACGTCCCGAGCGAGCCGCGGTCCCGGCCGGCTTATGAGCACGCCGCAGCCGCCGCGCCCTCCGCCGCCCCCGACCGCGCCTGCCTCGGCGCGTCCGCCGCCCGGCCCTCGGCGGCGCCGGCGCCATCGCGGTCAGCCGGCGGGTGCCCGTGCCATCGAGGACCGGGTAGCCCGGGCGCAGGCCGTGGCCCGGGAAATATCCTGGGGACGGCGTACGCTTTAGCTAAAGCAGGGGAACATGCGAAGGCGGTCGCACTGCACGGGCTAATGCTCTTGCCCGCCGATCATCGCCGCGTATGCGGTAGCTCTGAGCGGGTGCCAGCCTGGTGGCCGTTCTGAAAAATGTCTTCCTTCCGCGCAAGCGCGTGACGATATTTCCTGGCTGCCCCGGACCTCGGCGGTCATATTTGAATTTCCTAGAGCCGAGGCTGGCATGGATCCGATTTTTCCCGCCCCCGATTTTCCCCGGGGGCTCGGCCGGGCACGCCTGCCGTGCATCGGTCCACTCCGTCCCGCCCGGGTCCGCCGAACAGAATCAACAAGCTGAACAAGCGGCCGCCCGCGCCCCGCGCCGAAGCAGGCTCCGCGCTGGCCGATCTGGGTCATGCTGGCGGGCTGGTCCTCGGATCCCTCCTGCTCTTCCACCCGGGCTTCAAGAGCTCGACGACCCGGGACTTCAGCTACAGCGGCTTCGTCAGCGAAGTGACAGCCAATAAGGTCTCGACGGCGACGATCAGTTCGACGGGGCTGGTGACCGGCAAGCTTGATAACGGCGTCGCCTACAGCTCGCAGATCCCCACCGCGCTGGGCGACAACGCACTTTCCCCTCTTCTCCTCACGCACAAGGTCCAGGTAACGGGCACCAGCTCGGGTGGCAACGCGGTGGCGAGCCTGATTTTCTCCCTGTGGCCACTGCTGCTCCTGGCGGGCCTCTTCATCTGGTTCGCCCGCCGCGGCCGCAAGCAGATCGGCGGAATCATGAGTTTTGGCCGGTCGAAGGCCAAGCTCTACGACGAGGAGAGGCCTTCCACGCGTTTCGCGGACATCGCCGGATATGAAGGCTCCAAGGCCGAGGTCATGGAAGTCGTCGACTACCTGAAACACCCTGGCCGCTACGCGAGCGCGGGTGCGGTCGGTCCCAAGGGCGTGCTCATGGTGGGCCGCCCGGCACCGGGAAGACGCTGCTGGCGAAAGCGGTCGCGGGTGAGGCAGGGGTGCCGTTCTTCGCCCTCAGCGGGTCGAGCTTCGTCGAGATGTTCGTCGGCGTCGGCGCATCGAGGGTGCGAATCTTTTCGAGGACGCCCGCAAGCATGCGCCGTCGATCATCTTCATCGATGAGATCGACGCCATCGGCGGCCGCCGCGGCCCCGGCGGGTTCGGCTCGAACGACGAGCGCGAGCAGACCCTCAACCAGCTGCTATCCGACATGGACGGATTCGAGCCGGGGGCCAGCGTGGTGGTGATGGAGCGACCAACCGGGCCGAGATCCTCGATACGGCCCTGCTGCGGCCCGGCCGCTTCGACCGGACGGTGGAGATTCCCCTGCCCAACCAGAAGGAACGGATGGCGATCCTGGCCATCCACGGGCGGGGCAGGACACTCGGGCCCGACGTGGATCTCGACGTGGTGTCACGGGGGACACCGGGGTTCTCGGGCGCCGATCTGGCCAACCTCATGAACGAAGCGGCCATCAACGCCGTACGGGATGGGCGCAATGTCCTGTCCGCCGACGACTTCGCCGCGGCGCGGGACCGCCTGCTGATCGGCCGGCGCGACGGTCCAACGCGCTGCTGCCCGAGGAGAAGCGCTCCGTCGCCGTGCACGAGGCGGGCCATGCCTGGTCGCTGTCCTGTCGAGCACGCCGACCCGGTGGCGAAGGTCACCATCCTCCCCCGTGGCGCGGCGCTCGGGGTGACCGAGCAGTTGCCGGAGTCCGAACGCCACCTGTATCCCCAGAGCTACCTCACCGACACGCTCGCGGTGCGGCTCGGCGGCCGGGCCGCGGAGATCATCGTCCTCGGGGAGCCATCGACCGGCGC
This sequence comes from uncultured Actinomycetes bacterium, assembly GCA_963720645.1. Taxonomy (GTDB): domain Bacteria; phylum Actinomycetota; class Actinomycetes; order Streptosporangiales; family Streptosporangiaceae; genus RYN-230. Next base: position 91,447 of record CAVRFX010000016.1, read on the forward strand.
GGCGGATGACCTGGCGGGCGCGACGGGATCGCCACCCGCATGGTGCGGGAGTGGGGCTTCTCCACCGAGGTCGGGCCCATCGGCTACGGCCCGGAAGGACCGAGCCGGGACAATCCGTTCGCGGGCCGTCCCTACGCCGAGGAAACCCAGCGATCCATCGACCGGGAAGTGGCCAAGCTGCTCCGCGAAGCCGAGAGCCGGGCGACCCTGCTGCTGCGCACGAACCTGGACACTCTCAAGCGGGTGGTCGATCTCCTGCTCGAACGGGAGACCATCGACGGCTCGGATCTGGCCGCCATCGTCGGGGTGCCGGCCGCCACGCCGAACCTGACATGGTCTGGGCCCCCCACGCGGTGGCGATGACGCCGGCCGGGGCGGAGCAGGGCCGGGTCACCGGGCTCAACGGGAAGACCCCGCCGCCCAGCTGACCGGGGCCCCTCCCGCCCGGGCGCATCAGCGCGGTGCATCGTGCGTGCCAGGACGCACACGATGCACCGCGCTGAGGTGATCCCGGGTGGCTACAGGACGTCGTGGCCGGGGTGCGGCTCCGCCGGGACCCCGGCGCGCTGGGCCGGGATGCTGCCCAGCCGGCCCGCCTGGAAGTCCTCGAACGCCTGCACCAGTTCATCACGCGTGTTCATCACAAACGGGCCGTACGCGGCGACCGGCTCGCGGATGGGCTGCCCGCCGAGGACCAGGATGTCCAGCTCGCGGCCGGGTCCTTCCTGGTCCGCGCGGCCCCCACGGTGATCGCGTCGCCCGCGCCGAACACCGCGAGCTGCCCGGTGCGGACCGGGCGGTGGTCCGGGCCGACCGTGCCCGAGCCGCCCAGCACGTAGACCAGCCCGTTGAAGTCGCTGCGCCAGGGCAGGCGCAGCTGGGCCCCGGGCTGCAGGGTCACGTGCAGCAGGCTGATCGGCGTGTGCGTGACGCCGGGACCGGGGTGCCCGGCCAGGTCGCCGGCGATGACCCGGATCAGCGCGCCGCCGTCGGGCGAGGACAGCAGCGAGACCTGCTGGGCCCGGATGTCCTGGTAGCGCGGGGCGGTCATCTTGAGCTCCGGGGCAGGTTCACCCACAGCTGGAAGCCGTGGAACAGCCCGCCGCTCATGACCAGCTCCTCGGGAGGCTCCTCGATGTGCAGGATCCCGCCGCCGGCGGTCATCCACTGCGTGTCGCCGTTGGTGATCAGGCCGCCGCCGCCGTTGGAGTCCTGGTGGCGGAAGACGCCGTCGATGATGTAGGTGACGGTCTCGAAGCCGCGGTGCGGGTGCCAGGGCGTGCCCTTGGGCTCACCCGGTGCGTACTCGACCTCGCCCATCTGGTCCATGTGGATGAAGGGGTCAAGCTTCGCCAGGTCCACGCCGGCGAAGGCCCGGCGGACCGGGAAGCCCTCTCCCTCGAAACCGGACGGGGCGGTGGTCACCGACACGACCGGCCGCTCGGCCGCGGTCGCGGCGTCGGGCTCCGGGACGCGGGGCAGGACCAGAATGTCCTCTACAGTCACCGCTGGCATGACATCTCCTCTGTTGAGCCTTCTCGGCCAGCCTAAACGCCTGGTTAGCGCGCCTGCTGCTGTCCTTCCCAGCCTCTCGCGGGCCGTAGTACGCCTAACGATAGTTGACCGTTCAACATTCCCGGTGGCCGGTGGCCCGCGGCGGGAGCTGGTGGCGGGGCGCCCGGGAGGCGGAGGGGGCCGGGGGTGAGGTTTTCGTTGCGGCGATGGGAGGGTCAGGACAGCGGACGCGCGGGTGCGGGCCCCCTGTCCACAGGCGCGGCGGCCCGCGGTCAGGGGAGTTTCCAGTCGATGCCGCCGCGCGCCGCCCTCCTCCAGCAGCCGCTGGCGCGGCTGAACGGGCGGGAGCCGAAGAACCCGCGGTCGGCGGAGTTGGGGCTCGGGTGCGGTGACTCGATGCAGCCGCACCCCGCCGAGCAGGGGGGCCAGGTTCCGCGCGTCACGGCCCCAGAGAATCGCGACCAGCGGGCGGTCCCGCGCGGCCAGGGCCTTGATCGCCTGCTCGGTGACCTCTTCCCAGCCCCGGCCGCGGTGCGCGCCCGGTTTGCGTGGCTCGACGGTGAGCACCCGGTTAAGCAGCATCACGCCGCGCTCGGTCCACGGGCTCAGGTCGCCGTTCGACGGCGCCGGGTAGCCGAGATCGCGGCGTACTCGCGGAAGATGTTGACCAGGCTGGCCGGCAGCCGGCGGATCTCCGGCGCGACCGAGAAGCTCAGGCCGACCGGGTTGCCCGGCGTCGGGTACGGGTCCTGGCCGACGATCAGCACCCGCACGTCGGCGAACGGCTGCTGGAACGCGCGGAGTACCCGGTCGCCCGCCGGCAGGTAACTGCGGCCCGCCGCCACCTCGGCGCGCAGGAAGTCGCCCATCGCGCGGATATGGTCCGCCACCGGGGCCAGGGCCTCGGCCCACCCCTTCTCGACGATCTCGCTTAGCTCTCGGCCTGCCACGCAGCCACTCTAGGGCTCGCGGGCGCCCCGCCGCGGCAGGCCACGCGATTTGCTTTCGAACAAATATTTCAAAATTTTCGTGGCCGCCCAGGCTGGCCCGCGCGGGCGGCGGCCGGCTGGTGGCCGGCCGAGTGGCGCCGCCGGGGACTCTCCGGCTGGCGACTCCGGGGAGTGGCCGGCGGAAGCGGGGCCCGGCCGCCCGGCCACTGGCGGGCCGGCCACGCGGGGCCGGCCACCTGGCGGGGCCTGCGACTGGCGGGCTGGCTTACCTGCGGGCGGGCCCACCCGGCGGGCCGGCGCACCTGCGGGCGGGCCCACCCGGCGGGCCGGCGACCTGCGGGCGGGCTGGATCAGCTGTGGATGCTGAAGTCCGCGCTGAGCGTGGCCGGGGTGCCGATCTGGACCTGGTAGGCGCCCAATTCGACGGCCGGCGGGCTGTCGGACTCGATATCACCCGGCGTCACGGCCAGGACCGACACCGGGAACGACACCTGCACGGTCTTGGACTGCCCCGCGCCGAGCGCTCCGGGGTCATCGGGTCGAACACATATTTGATTCGTGACATATGCTCGGACCATGGAGACTGGCCTGCAGGGATCCCTGCTCGACCTGTGCGACCAGCCGGTCCGGGGCCGCTCGGGGCGTCGGTGCACCGGACCATGCTCGACCACGGCGCCTGGGTGGATTTCCGGCCCGGCTGGATGGCGGGGGCCGACGTCCTGTTCGAGCGGCTGCGCGACGCCGTGCCCTGGCGGGAGGAACGGCGCCGGATGTACGACCGGGTGGTCGAGGTACCCCGGCTGCTCTGCTTCTACGGCGAGGGTGAGGCCCTGCCCGATCCCGTGCTGACCGCGGCGCGGGAGGCCCTCGGCCTGCACTACCGGCCGGACCTGGGTGAGCCGCTGTGCACCGCCGGCCTGTGCCTCTACCGGGACGGCCGGGACAGCGTCGCCTGGCACGGTGACCGGATCGGCCGGGGGGCCAGGGAGGACACCGTGGTGGCCATCCTGTCCCTGGGCGCGCCGCGCGCCCTGCTGCTGCGGCCCCGCGGCGGCGGCCCGGCGCTGCGCCACGACATCGGCCACGGCGACCTGCTGGTGATGGGCGGCAGCTGCCAGCGCACCTGGGAGCACGCGGTGCCGAAAACGGCCCGGCCCGCCGGCCCGCGGATCAGCGTGCAGTTCCGGCCGCACGACGTGCGCTGAGCCCGCTGGGCGGGAGCCAGGCAGCCGCAGACATGAGGCGCCGGAGACACGGGGCGCCGGGCGGGAACCGGCCGGGTCAGAGCGTGAAGCCGGCCTCCAGCTGGGCCAGGCCCGTGTTGACCGAGGCGAAGATGGCGTCCAGGTCGATCTCGCCCCGTTCCAGGACCGGCAGCGTGGTGGCCAGGATGACCCCGAAGATCGCGCCGGACAGCGAGCGCACCGCCGGGTCATCGGCCTTGCGCCCCATCCGCGGGGCCAGCACGGCCGCCGTGACGTCGATGGTGCGGGCGAACTCGTCCAGCGCCCGGGCCCGGATCTCCGGCACGGCCATGGTCAGCTCGGTGGTCTGCCGGAACCGCTCGCGCTCCTCCGGGGTGAACCCGGCCCGGGCGGCGGCCACGGCGGCCCGCACCGCGGCCAGCGGGCTCAGCCCGGGCGGCTGGGCCTCCAGCGCCTCCAGGGTCAGCAGATCGAGGTCGTCCTGCAGGACCACGTCTTCCTTGGTCGGGAAGTACCGGTAGAACGTCGCCGGCGAGACCTCGGCCGCCTCGGCGATCTGCTCGACCCGGGTCGCGGTGTAGCCCTGCTCACCGAACAGCCGTAGCGCGTGCTCCCGGATGGAAGCACGCGTCCTGGCCTTCTTGCGTTCCCGCAGCCCGGGCTGGTCATCGTCGTGCGTGCTCATGACCCTGATCCTGCCCGTCCGGGTCCGGCTGCGCGAGCGGAGCGCCGGCTCCGGGTGCTGCGCCGGTGGCCGGATCGGGTCCCGCGCCGGTGGCCGCGGCCGCTGGGCGGGCCGCCGCCTTGGGCTGGCGGGGCAGGAAGACCAGCGCGAGCAGGGCGCTGAGCCCCGCGATGCCCGCGCACACGGCCAGCATGACGTCCAGGCCGTGCGCGAACGCGGCGCGCACCTCGCCGAGCAGCGCGGCCGAGTGCAGCACGCCCGCCACCCCGACTCCGGCCGCGACCCCGGTCCGCACCGCGCCGGCGGCCACGGCCGGAAGCCCGCCCAGGTCGAGATGGCTGCGGTAGGCGGACAGCAGGACCGTGCCCAGCACCGCCACCCCGATCGTGGCCCCGACCTGGCGCATCGCGGTGATCAGCGCCGACCCGGAGCCGCTCCGCTCCGCGGACAGGGCGCCGAGCGCGGCGTTCATGGCGGCCGGCATGGCCAGCCCCAGGCCCAGCCCGGCCACCGCGTACCACGTCGCGGTGAACGCGGACCCGCTGGCGGCGCTGGTGGTGGCGCCCACGGCCAGGCCGGCGGCCATCACCACGAAGCCGGCCGTGACCAGGATCCTGGGGCCGACCGGGGGACCGCCCGCGGGGAGGCCGTCCGGCCCCTTCGGGGCGTCTGCAGGCGGGTGCCGCCCACCATGCCGATCACCATGCCGCCGATCATCGGCAGCATCCGCAGCCCGGTGGCGAAGGAGTCCAGGCCCCGCACTTCCTGGAAGTACTGCGGCATCGCGAACAGGATGCCGAACATCGCGAACGAGACGAACGTGGTCAGGATCGTGCCCCAGGTGAAGGCGGCCGAGCGGAACAGCTCCAGCTGGATCAGCGCCTGGCCCCGGCGCCCGGCCCGGCGCTCCCAGGCCACGAACAGGGCCAGCACCAGCGCGCCCGCCAGGATCGTGGTGGCGGCGGCCGGGTTGCCCCAGCCGTCCTGGCCCGCCTTGATGCACCCGTAGGTCACCGCGGCCAGCCCCAGGCTGGACAGGATGATCCCGGGGACGTCGATCCGGGCGGCACGGGCGCCGCGCGATTCGGGCATCAGCAGCGCCACGGCGACGAGCGCGACCGCCACCACCGGCACATTGATCAGGAAGACCGAGCCCCACCAGAAGTTGTCCAGCAGCCAGCCGCCCAGCAGCGGGCCGACCGGGAAGGCGATGAACGTCGCGCCCATCACCACCGCGATCGCCCGCGGCCGCTCGTCCGGGGCGAACAGCACCGGCAGCACGGCGATCGACATCGGGAAGATCATCGCAGCGCCGAGGCCGAGCACGGCGCGGGCCGCGATCAGCTCGCCCGCGGACCCGGCGAACGCGCACGCGGCCGAGCTGGCGCCGAACACCACCAGCGCGATCAGCAGCATCTTCTTGCGCCCGGCCCGGTCACCCAGCATCCCGGCGGGCAGCAGGGCCGCGGCCAGGGCCAGGCTGTAGGCCGCCGAGAACCACTGCAGGTCGGTGGTGGACGCGTGCAGCTGGATGGACAGGACCGGCAGCGCCAGGTTGAGCACGGTCAGGTCGAGCCCGACCACGAGCACGCTGGCCGAGATGGCGATCAGCGCCCACCACCGGCGCGCGTCCGAACCATCGGGCCGGGCCGGCGAGGTCCGCGTGCCGCTGGCTTCTGCACTCATGAGTCACCATCCTCCGCTGGGTAGTTCTCCTGCGAGAGCTAACCTTAAATAAAAGCTACTCTCATTTCAGAGTGAGTGTCAACCTGGTCTGGGGTGGTGAAGGCGGTGCTGGCGTGCTGTCGGCGTTGGCGGCGCGCATGAATCAGGCGGCGGCCTGTTAGGGAGGTGTCAGGACCCGGCCCGGACCGCGGACCAGGAGGTTAGCTGGACGCCGGAAACCCCGTTTGAGAAGGAGCATCTCCGTGCACGGCGCTCGTCGGATCATCATCGGCACCAGCGGGACACCGGGCAGCCTGCAGGCCCTGCGCTATGCCGCCGGGATCGCGCGGGACAACGACGCCACCCTCGTCCCCGTGCTGGCCTGGCTGCCGCCGGGCGGCGACCTCGCCGACCGCAGGCATCCCTCCGGTTTCCTGCGGCAGGTCTGGCGGGACGCGGCGTGGCTCGAGATGTGGACGGCACTCGAGATGGCCTGGGGCGGGATCTCCCCGGCGGGGCGCCCGGCTGAGCCGAGGGTGCTCCGCGGCGAAGCCGGCGAGGTGCTCGTCGCGGCCGCTTGCGAGCCCGACGACCTGCTAGTCTTGGGGGCCGGCCGCCGCGGGGCCGTCCGCCACGCGGTCAGCTCCCGGGTGAGCCGGTACTGCCTGGCCCACGCGATGTGCCCGGTCGTGGCCGTGCCCCCGGCGGATCTTGACCACGCCGCCGGCCACGGGCTGCGCGGCTGGGCTTTCCGGCACCGGGCCCTCCCGCACGGCGCCGTATCCGCGGGCCGTTAACCGTGGCCTGCCCGGGATCGGCGGGCGCGCATCACGCCCGGCCGGCCCGCCGCGGAGCGTGCCCGGCCGGCGAAGGTCTGGTAGATCTCGCCGGCCTGCTCGCGGCGGCCGCTCCATTTCCGTGATCGCGGTCGATATCTGCCGCGATAGCGCCCCCTATCGACCGGGATCATGAAGATCCCCTGGGGGCACCGGCCACCCACGTTCCGCGCGGGCTCGGTCAGGCGAGCACGGCGCGGACCTGGCGGGCGATCTCGATGTCCTCCCGCGACGTGACCACCACCGTGGCGACCGCCGACCCGGCCGCGCTGATGTCAGCGTCTCCCGCAGCGGCCTGGTTGCGTTGCTCGTCGAGGAGCACGCCGAGGAACGCGGGTGCGGCGCGGGCCCGGATGAGGGGCTGGTGCTCCCCGATCCCGCCGGTGAACACCAGCGCGTCCAGGCCGTCCATGGCCGCGGCCATGCCCGCGATGAGCTGGCGCAGCCGGTGCAGGTAGACCTCGAGGGCGAGGACCGCGGCGGGATGGCCGGCGTCCGCGCCCCGGGTCACGTCCCGCATGTCGGCCGAGCCCGCCAGCCCGGCCAGCCCGGAGCCGTGCTCCAGCCCCTCGGCCAGCTCGTCCAGGGACAGGCCTCCGTCGCGGAGCAGCCAGAGCAGCAGCCCCGGATCGGTGTTCCCCGCCCGGGTCGCCATCACCAGTCCCTCCAGCGGGGTGAAACCCATCGTCGTGTCCACGCTGCGGCCGTGGGCCACGGCCGCGAGCGAGGCGCCGGCGCCCAGATGGCAGGACACGATCCTGAGCTGCGCTGGGTCGGTCCCCAGCAGCTGCGCGGCCCGGCCGGCCGCGTAACCGTGAGACAGGCCGTGGAACCCGTAGCGGCGCAGCCCGAACCGTTCCCGCCAGGCGGCCGGCAGCGCGTACGTGCTGGCTGCGGCGGGCATCCTGGCGTGGAACGCGGTGTCGAAGCAGGCCACCTCCGGCACGCCGGGCAGCAGCGCCGACACCAGGTCGATCCCGCCGAGCGCCCGGGGCTGATGCAGCGGGGCCAGGTCGGTGGCGTCCTCGATCGCCCGGCGCACCGTGGTGTCGATGACCGCGGGCGCCTCCAGGTGAGGGCCGCCGTGGACGATGCGGTGGCCGACGGCGCCGACCCCGGACAGTTCGTTGAGGAAAGAAGTGAGGGCAGCCGGCGGCTCGTCTCTATCCCAGTGCTCCACCTCGGCCGCGGCCAGGACCTGGTCCGCCGGGTCGAGGACGCTGAGCTTGAGGCTGCTCGACCCGGCGTTGACGACAAGGACGTCCATCAGGCCCGGTCTGCCGACGATGCGGCAGGCCCGGGCCAGGTCCAGTCGCGGACCTCCGGCAGGTCCTCGCCGTACTCACGGATATAGGCCCGGTGCCGGGTGCGGGCGTCGGTCATCTGCTGGCGCAGCCAGGCGGCCCGGTCGCCGAGCCCGGGTACCCGGTCGATGACGTCCATGACCAGGTGGAAGCGGTCCATGTCGTTCATCACCAGCATGTCGAACGGCGTGGTGGTGGTGCCCTCCTCCTTGTAGCCGCGGACGTGGATGTTGTGGTGGCCGTCCCGGCGGTAGGTGAGCCGGTGGATCAGCCACGGGTAGCCGTGGTAGGCGAAGATGACCGGGCGGTCGGTGGTGAACAGCGCGTTGAACTCGGCCTCGTTCATCCCGTGCGGGTGCTCCGTCTCCGGCTCCAGGCGCATCAGGTCCACCACGTTGACTACCCGGATCCGCAGGTCCGGCAGGTGCTCGCGGAGGATGCTGGTCGCCGCCAGCACCTCCATCGTGGGCACGTCGCCGGCGCAGGCCAGCACGACGTCGGGCTCCTCGCCGTCGCTGTCGTTGCTGGCCCACTCCCAGATCCCGGCGCCGCGGGTGCAGTGCAGGACGGCGGCGTCCATGTCCAGCCAGTCGTGACAGGGCTGCTTGCCCGCCACCACGACGTTCACGTAGTCGCGGCTGCGCAGGCAGTGGTCACCCACCGAGAGCAGCGTGTTGGTGTCCGGGGGCAGGTACACCCGGACGACCTCCGCCTTCTTGTTCACCACGTGGTCGATGAACCCCGGGTCCTGGTGGCTGAACCCGTTGTGGTCCTGCCGCCACACGTGCGAGGTGAGCAGGTAGTTCAGCGACGCGACCGGGCGCCGCCACGGCAGCGCGCGGGAGGTCTTCAGCCACTTGGCATGCTGGTTGAACATGGAGTCCACGATGTGGATGAACGCCTCGTAGCAGGAGAACAGGCCGTGCCGGCCGGTCAGCAGGTAGCCCTCCAGCCAGCCCTGGCAGGTGGTCTCGGAGAGGATCTCCATGACCCGGCCGTCCGGGGCCAGGTGTTCGTCCACCGGCAGTGTGGCCTCCTCCCAGGTCTTGCCCGTGACCTCGAGGAGCGCGTCCAGCCGGTTCGACTGCGTCTCGTCCGGCCCCACCACCCGGAAGTTCTGCGCCGCCGCGTTGAGTCTGGCCACGTCGCGGAGCATGTACCCCAGCACCCGGGTCGGCTCCGACAGGGTCGCGCCGGGCCGGTCCACGGTCACCGCGTAGTCGCGGAAGTCGGGCAGGCTCAGGTCGCGCAGCAGCAGGCCGCCGTTGGCGTGCGGGTTGGAGCCCATCCGGCGCTCGCCGGGCGGGACGAACCCGAGGATCTCGCCGCGCGGCTGGCCGTCGCCGTCGAACAGCTCGTCCGGGCGGTAGGACCGCATCCACTCCTCGAGCTGGCGCAGGTGCGCCGGGTTCGTGCGCACCTCGGCCAGCGGCACCTGGTGGGCCCGCCAGGTGCCCTCCACCGGGCGCCCGTCCACCACGGCCGGGCCGGTCCAGCCCTTCGGGGTGCGCATGACGATCATCGGCCAGCGCTCGGGGTGCCGGCGGCGCTGCGGCCCGAGCTGTGACGTGCCTCGCCCTGGATCTCCCTGATCCGGCTGATGACGTCGTCCAGCACGCCGGCCATCTCGGCGTGCAGCACCTGCGGGTCGGACCCGGAGATGAACACCGGGGCGTAGCCGTAGCCGCGCAGCAGCGCGTCCAGCTCGTGCTCGGGGATCCGGGCCAGCACCGTGGGGTTGGCGATCTTCCAGCCGTTCAGGTGCAGGATCGGCAGGACCGCCCCGTCCCGGGCCGGGTTCAGGAACTTGCCGGAATGCCAGCTGGTGGCCAGCGGCCCGGTCTCCGCCTCGCCGTCCCCGATCACGCAGGCCACGATGAGGTCGGGGTTGTCGAAGGCGGCGCCGTGCGCGTGGGACAGCGAATACCCCAGCTCGCCGCCCTCGTGGATGGAACCGGGCGTCTCCGGCGCGACGTGGCTGGGCACCCCGCCCGGGAACGAGAACTGGTGGAACAGCCGCTCCATCCCGGTCAGGTCACGCGGGATGCTCGGGTAGATGTCGCTGTAGCTGCCGTCCAGCCAGGTGTTCGCGATCGCGGCCGGGCCGCCGTGGCCCGGGCCGATCACGTACATCATGTCCAGGCCGTGGGTGACGATCGCCCGGTTGAGGTGCGACCAGAGGAAGTTCAGCCCCGGTGTGGTGCCCCAGTGGCCGAGGAGCCGCGGCTTGATGTGTTCTGGCCGCAGCGGCTCGGCCAGCATCGGGTTGGCCATCAGGTAGATCTGCCCGACGGACAGGTAGTTGGCGGCCCGCCAGTAGCCGTCGAGGGCCTGAAGCTGTTCGCTGGTGAGCTCCGGCCTGGTGGAGACAGTCATGGGGTGGGGCTCCTTCACGGGCGGTTCGGGACTCGGTCGGTTCGGGACTCCGGCGGTTCGGGACTCGGGCGGCGCGGACCTGGCCGGGCTGGTCAGGGACGGGCCGGGCTGGTCAGGGGCGCTTGCCCTTGGGTAGCTGCCGCAGGAACGGGTCGGCCTGCCCGTGGCTGGTCACCCGGATCCGCGCGTCCACTGCGGTGATCCCGTCGGGCCGGGCGATCACCGGGTTGAGGTCCAGCTCCGCGACCTGCGGCAGGTCATCGGCGAGCCGGGAGATCCGGAGCAGGGCGTCGCGCAGCGCGGCCACGTCGGCCGGGGGCTGGCCGCGATGGCCGAGCAGCAACGGCGCGGCGCGGATCGAGTGGATCAGGTCGTCGGCGTCGGTGGTGGTCAGCGGGGCCAGCCGCGCGGCATGGTCACCGAGCACCTCGGTCGCCACCCCGCCCAGGCCGAAGACGACCAGGGGGCCGAAGACCGGCTCCTGGACGACCCCGATGATGACCTCGGTCCCGCTAGCGATCATGGGTTCGACGAGCACGCCGGAGAAGTTGCCGGCGAAGCGCGCCGCCAGGCTGTCGAACCCGGCGCGGGCCGCCTGGGGGTTTTCGAGACCGAGCAGCACCGCCCCGGCGTCACTCTTGTGCACCAGGCCGGGCACCTCGGCCTTGAGGACCACCGGGCCGCCCAGGTCCGCGGCGGCGGCCTCCGCCTCGTCGGCGGTGACAGCCAGCCGGTACGGCACCATCGGCAGCTGGTAACAGCGCAGCAGCCGGTCCGCCTCGTCGGCGGGCAGCCAGCCGCCGCCGGGCATCCGGTCGAGGAACGTAGTGATCAGCGCCCGCGCCTCGGCGGTCTGGATGCCCTCCAGCTCCGGGACCTTGTCCGCCGGCCGGGAGCGCCACGAGCCGTACCGCGCGGCCCGGGCCAGGGCCTTGGCCGCGCTCTCCGGGTAGGCGTAGGCCGGGACGCCCACGTTGCACGCGCCCTTCCGGCCCGTGCCCCGGCGTGCCCGTGCCCCCGGCGCCTGTGCCCCGGGTGCCTGCGTCCCTGGTGCCCGCGCCCTGGGTAGCGGTGTCCTCCTCGGCGGCGTCATCCCCGACGGTGGACAGGAGCTGGACCGCGTTCGGCTGGTCGAGCACCACGGCGGCCAGCGGGACAGGCAGCCGGGCCGCGCTGAGCGCCGGGAGCAGGGCGGAGGCCGCGGTCGGCACGATCAGCGCGATGACCGCGTCCACCCCGGTGTCGAAGGCCACCGTGGACAGTGCGGCACTGAACGCCCCGGCGCTGACCGCCGCGGTTGTGTCCACCGGGCCGCCGACCGCCGCGGCCGCCGGCAGGATCTCGGCCAGGTGAGCCTGGGCGGTGTGCGTGGGCGTGGCGACCACCAGGCCTGCCTCGACGCACGCGTCCGCGCACAGCACGCCCGCGCCGCCCGCGTTGGACACGATGCCGACCCGGCTGCCCGCCGGCACCGGCTGGGAGGCGAGCAGGACCGCCGCCTCCAGGAGCTCACCGAAGCTCGTGGTGGCGATGATCCCGGCCTGCTCGAACAGGGCCTGCCTGGTGATCAGCGGCGCGGCGGCCGCGGCGGTGTGCGAGGCGGCCGCGCGCTGACCCGGCGCCGACCGGCCGGCGTGCACGGTGAGCACCGGCATGGTGGCGCTGACCCGGGCTGCGTTGCGGGCGAACTTACGCGGGTTCCCGAACGACTCCAGGTAGAGCACGGCGAGCCGGGTGGTGCCGTCTTCCGCCCACCACTGGAGCATGTCGTTGCTGGACACGTCCAGCTTGTCGCCGATGGACGCGAACGACGAGATGCCGATGCCCAGCCGGGAGAAGTGCTCGAGCAGGGCCACCCCCACTCCGCCGGACTGGACGACCAGCCCGGCCGATCCGGCGGCCGGATGGCGCACGGCGAAGGTGGCGTCCAGGCCGAGGGCCGGCACGGCCACCCCGAAGCAGTTCGGGCCGACCAGCCGCATCCCCCAGCGGCGGCAGGCGTCCAGCAGGCCCGCGGACTGCGCCGACGTGAGCCCGGAGGTGATCACCACGATCGCCCGGACGCCGCGCTTGCCGCATTCCTGGGCCACGTCGATCACGGCGCCCGGGGGGACCGTCACCACGGCCAGGTCGGGTGCCTCGGGCAGCGCGGCCAGGGTCGCGGCCGCGTGGACGCCCTCGATGTCGCCGCCGTGCGGGTTTACCGCGTACAACGCGCCCGCGAAGCCCGCGTCCCGGATGTTGTGCAGGATGAAACGGCCGATCGAGCCGGGCCGGTGGCCCACGCCGATCACCACGACCGAGCGCGGCGCCAGCAACGGCTCCAGGCTGGCCACCTCGGCCCGCTGCTCACGCCCGGCGACCGCGTCGAGGTAGGCGCTGGGCTCGCTGAGCCCGATGCTCCCCGGGATCGGCATGCTCAGCTCGACGACCCCGTCGGCCAGCCGCCGGGTCACGCTCAGCCCGGCGTCGCTGAACACCCTCAGCATGGCGGTGTTCTCCGGCAGTGCTGAAGCGGTGAAGACCCGCACCCCGCGCTCCCGGGCCAGCGAGACCAGGTGCTCGAGCAGCAGGGTCGCCACGCCCCGGCGGTGCATCTGGTCCGCCACCGCGAACGCGACCTCCGCGGTCTCCCCGCTGGCGTCCGGCTCGTAGCTGGCCACTCCCACCAGCTCGTCACCCAGGAAGCCGAGCAGCGCGCCGTGGGCGGACCCGTCCTCGCCCCGGGACACCCGGCGCGCCTCCTGCTCGGCGGCCAGCCGGCTCATGCTGAAGAAACGCAGATAGAGGTTGTTCGGCGACATGACCTCGTGCAGCCGCTTGACGGCCTCGTAGTCGCCGGGGCCAGCAGGCCGGATGGTAATCGTGCTGCCGTCCGCCAGCAGGGCATATGAGCACCCCGCTTCGGTGAGCGCGGTCACTCTGATCTCCTGTTCTGGGCGGGGACTACGGGGCCAGCCTGGCCTGGTCCCACGTTGGGGTATCAGGGCCAAAAGTCCCGCGACGCCAGGCCTCCTCGCGGAAGTCCCGTTCACGCACGCTCTGCCCCGCGGATCCGCTGCCTGCCTGCAGAAACGCCGCTCGCGGGCGCACTGCCCGCCGCTGGGCAGGGCGCACCTTCATCATTGCGCAGGCTACGACCTGATGCTACGTCACGGCAGGTGGCCACCCGGTGAACCAATGGCGGCCGGGGGATGATCAAACGGTGGTCAGCCGTGGCCCGGTGCCTGCCCCTTGGCGTGCTTGGCGCGGCCGGGAGGAACGTGCCCACCTGCGGTCGCCCCGCCTGGGCGGCCGCCGGGCCGGGGAGCAGGGGGCGCCCGGCGGGCGGACGGCGGCGGGGCGGCCGCGGTGACCAGGATCACGCTGCCCGCCCGGACCTGGCCGGTGGGATAGAGCCGCAGCACGGTACCGGGGGCCACCTGCCCGTCCTGGTGCGTGCGCACCTCGGCCACCAGACCGAGCGCCTGCAGGTCGCGGCGGACCACGGCGACGGGGCGGCCAGCCAGGCTGGTGCTGACGTTGACCGTGCGCACCGGGGCGGCGGACTGGGCCGGTGTTCCCGTCGTGTGCCGCCCGGAGGACACGGGGCGGGGCTGGGCCGGGGAGTCCTGAGCCGTCGCGAGCTGCCAGCCGAGCAGGCCTGCGACGATGATCCCGGCGGCGAGGCCCAGGGCGGCTGCCATCGGGTGGCGGCGCCGAGGGCCCGGTGCGGCTTCTGGCCAGGCGGAGCGGACGGGACCGTCCTCGCGCGTCACGCCGCCCACGGATGCCGCGCCGCCGGCCGCCGCCCCGCCGCCCGCGGGTGCCGCGCCGCTGGCCACCGCGCCGCCGGCCGGCGCATCGCCCGCGGCCGCCGCCCCGCCGGCGGGGGAGGGCGCGGCGAATATGCCTGCCCGGCCGGTCAGGCCGTCCCGGATGCGGCCGGCCCGGGCGGCCGCCTCGGCGGCCGTGGCCGGCCGGGCCGCGGGATCCTTGGCGGTCAGGTCCCGGATAAGCGCGGCCAGTTCCGTGCCGCCCGGCTGGCGAAGGCACCACGGCGGGAACCCGGGCAGCTCCTGATCCCGGTGGGCCAGCGCCACCTGCAGCGGCTCGCCGCGGAAGGGCGGCTGCCCGGTCAGGCACTCGTAACCGACGATGCCCAGCGCGTACAGGTCACTGGCCGCGGTGGCCGAGCCGCCGCAGACCCGCTCCGGGGCGAGATAACCCATCGTGCCGATGAGCGCCCCGGTGCTGGTCAGGTCCTCGGTCCGGGCCGAGTGCGCGATGCCGAAGTCGGTCACCTTGACCTGGCCATCGTGGGTGATCAGCAGGTTGCCCGGCTTGACGTCGCGGTGCACCACCCCGGCGGCGTGCGCGGCGCCCAGGGCCGCGGCGGCCTGGGCCAGCACGTCCGCGGCGCGGGCGGGTTCCAGCCGCCCGGCCGCCAGCACGGCGGCCAGGGACGGCCCGGCCACCAGCTCCATCACCAGGTACGCAGGAGACTCCGGGCTCGCGTCGCAGTAGTCGTACACCTGGGCGATGCCGGGATGGTTCAGCAGGCCTGCGTGCTGGGCCTCAGCGCGGAACCTGGCCAGTGTCACCGCGTCACGCGTGTACTCAGGCCGGAGCAGCTTCACCGCCACCGGCCGGGCCAGCACCTGGTCCATGGCCTGCCAGACCTCGCCCATCCCGCCGGCCGCGATCAGTTCCTGCAGGTGGTACCGGCCTGTCAGCTCAGTGATCAGCCGCATGGGCGGCACCACTACCCAGCTGGCGCCCTGCTATCCATGCTGGCGCCTGCCCGCCCCGGGCCGGATCGCCGGTCACCTTCCGCGCGGTCTTCCGGGCGGTCTCCCCGTCACCTTCCGGGCGGTCCTCCCGGAATGGCCGGGGGACAGTTCCCGGGCCAGCTCGGCGGGGGCGACGTTGTAGGTGAGGTATCCCGGCCGGAAGCGGAGCTCGGCGTAGCTGAAATCCCCGCCCGGCAGATGCCAGATGGCCGTGCCGTGGGTTGGCAGCCAGCGGCCGCCGGCCTGGCGGCAGCCCCGCACCGGGGTGGTCCAGCGCACCCGGGCCAGCCCGCCGGGCAGGTCGCACCAGCGGTCCTCGGTGCTGAAGTCGGCCGGCGCGCCCCGCTCGTCGAGGAAGACCCGCGCGCTCACCCGGTGCCCGGCGTCGCGGAGGGTCACGTCGAAGCAGTCGGCGCCGGCTTCGGTCCAGGTGACGGGCAGGGTCAGCAGCATGCCGGGAGCGCAGAAGATCGCGTCGTTCAGGTAGGTCACGAGCTCACTGACGTCGTACTCCGGGCCGGCGCCATTGACCAGGGGCACGAGGCCCAGCATGGCGCCGTGCATGCTGCCCTCGCCGCGGGTGTAAGCGTCCCGCCCGTTCATCGGCAGCGGGCCGCCGATCCGCAGGTGGAAGACGCGGGCCACCTCCAGGCTGGAGTTGTACTGCCAGGCCTCGCAGGGCAGCCACGGCCAGCTGGGCCGCAGCCGGAACCGGCCGGTGCAGTGGGCCAGGAAAGACCAGTCCGCCGGGCGGCCCGTCACGCCCATGAACCGCAGGTACCGCTGGGCCGCATCAGGCAGCCCGGACAGCTGCCGGCTGCTGACCGGCTCGGCCGGGGCGGGGCCCCCGGGCAGGGCGAGCACGCTAGAATCGCGGGCCAGCTTGTGGCGCAGCCGGAGCGCGTGCCGTGGGAGCGGGGCCTGCGCGGGCGACCGGACGGCCTGCGGGGCGTCAGTTGATGTCATGGCGCTCCCTGAGCGGCACCGGCCAGTCCCCCTCCGGCCGCGCCTGACCGTGGATCTCGCCGGTCCCCAGGCCCCCGCTGCCGAATTCCGCGCTGCTGGAGTCCGCGCTGCTGGAGTCCGCGCTGCTGAAATCCCCGGTGCTGAAGTCCTTCGCGCTGTGCACGAGCCTGGTGTATGGCCCGGGGAAGACCAGGGCGATGTGCCCGTCGGCCTGCCAGCGGACAACATACGGCGGTGTCCCGTCGGCGCGGTGAAGACCGATGATCAGGCATTCGCGCGACCCGTCCGGTCCCTCGTTAACCAGTCGGTCACCGACATCCGCCTTCATCGTCGTCCTCCTCTCGAGCAGCACGAACGACATGAATCTCACCTCCCGGGGCTGGCAGGACGTTGTGCTCTGGTTTCAGGATGGGCCCCGGCCACGGCCCGGGGCATCGGGCCGATGTCCCGGGTGGTGGGGTCGTTCGGCCTTGGGCCTTGTGGCTCCCCGGGGGGCGCCCTTTACCTGCGGCGGTGACCAACGTCCTGGCAGCTGAGCGCAAACGTCCCTTCCAGCTGGCCCGACGAGACAGTCAAGATCCACTGGCGGGTCCGTTCGGCGTGTGAGCGCCAGCGGGCCCGTGCGGCCGGTCAGGCCCCCGGGCAAGGGGCCGAGAGCGAAGGGGGAACCTCCGTGAGTGAGCTGGACCTCGCGCGATGGCAGTTCGGGATCACCACCGTCTACCACTTCATCTTCGTGCCCCTGACGCTCGGGCTGTCACTGCTCGTGGCGGGCATGCAGACCGCGTGGATGGTCAAGAAGGATCCCGAGTACCTGCGCATGACCAAGTTCTTCGGGACCCTGTTCCTGATCAACTTCGCGGTCGGCGTGGTCACCGGCATCGTCCAGGAGTTCCAGTTCGGGATGAACTGGTCGGCCTACTCGCGGTTCGTGGGGGACATCTTCGGCGCGCCGCTGGCCATGGAGGGCCTGCTCGCGTTCTTCGCCGAATCCACCTTCCTCGGACTGTGGATCTTCGGCTGGGGGCGGCTGTCCCCCCGGGTGCACCTGGCGATGATCTGGCTGGCGGCGATCGGCAGCAACCTGTCCGCCTACTTCATCCTGGCCGCGAACTCCTGGATGCAGCACCCGGTCGGCTACAAGATCAACCCGGTGACGCACCGGGCCCAGCTGACCAGCATCTGGAAGGTCCTGCCAACAGCCTCACCGTTCACAATGCGTCATCGTCGCACTACACTCTCACTGTCATGACCTGGGTCGCGCTGATCTTCACCCCGGTGGTGCTGGCCTACCAGGCCTGGACCTACTGGGTGTTCCGGCACCGGGTGGGCGGGACGCCGGTCACCTCGCCGCTGGAGGCGCTGTCCCACGGGAAGCCGCCCGCCGGGGGGCCGGCTGCGCACGTCCCCAGCGGCCAGTGAGGCTGGCAGCGTGAAACCGGCACCGGTCACACTAGAGCCGTGAAGCCGGTTGACCCGAGGCTGCTCCGGCACGCCGCCGCCGCCCGCGGCTACCTCATCCTCACGGTCGGGCTCGGGCTGGCCACCACGGCGCTGATCCTGGCCCAGGCCGGCCTGCTGGCCCGGGCCCTGTCCGCCCCGGCGGCCGGGATCGGCGTGGCCGCGCTGGGCGCCACGCTCGGAGTGCTGCTCGCCGTGCTGGCGGCGCGGGCGGTCACCGCCTACGGCGGGGAACTGGCCGCGCTGCGCGCCGCGGCGGCGGTCAAGTCGCAGCTGCGCCGCAAGCTCACCGCGCACGTGCTGCGGCTGGGGCCGGCCTGGCTCGGCGGCCAGCGGACCGGGGAGATCACCACCCTGTCCACCAAGGGCCTGGACGCGCTGGATCCCTATTTCGCCCGGTTCCTCCCCCAGCTGGTGCTGGCCTTTCTGGTGCCGGTGGCGGTGCTGATCCGGGTGGGCCTGGCCGACTGGGTCTCCGCGCTGGTGATCGCGGTCACGCTGCCGCTGATCCCCCTCTTCGCGGTGCTGATCGGGCTGCAGACCCGCGCCCAGACCGAGCGGCAGTGGCAGCTGCTGGCCCGCCTCGGCGGCCACTTCCTGGACGTGGTGGAGGGGCTGCCGACGCTCAAGCTGTTCGGGCGGGCCAAGCACCAGACCGAGGTGATCGGCGAGGTCACCGACGCGCACCGGCGGGCCACCATGCGCACGCTGCGGGTCGCGTTCCTGTCCGCCCTGGTGCTGGAGCTGTCCGCGGCGATCGCGACCGCGCTGGTCGCGGTGGAGGTCGGGCTGCGGCTGCTGGCCGGGCACCTGCCCTACCAGACCGCGCTGCTGGTCCTGCTGCTCACCCCCGAGGCCTACCTGCCGCTGCGCGCGGTCGGCATGCAGTTCCACGCCAGCATGGAGGGGGTGACCGCGGCCGGCCGCGCCTGCGAGATCCTCGACACCCCGGTCCCGGGGGCCCCGCTCCAGGCCGGCACGGCAGGGCCGGCCGGACGCGGGCTGGGCTCTGGCCCGCCCGTGCAGGCTGACCTCCGGCGCGACTTGATTCTCCTCAACGGAACCTCGCTGGTGTACCCGGGCCGGGACGCGCCAGTGCTGGACCGGGTGTCGCTGGTGATCCGGCCCGGTGAGCGCATCGCGGTGACGGGCCCGAGCGGGGCCGGGAAAAGCTCCCTGCTGGCGCTGCTGCTGCGGTTCGCCGCACCGACCTGCGGGCGGATCGAGGCCGGGCCGCCCGGGGGGCCGGGCACTGATATCGCCGCCTTCGACCTGGCCGGGTGGCGCCGCCAGATCGCCTGGGTACCCCAGCACCCGTACCTGTTCGACGGCACCGTCGCCAGCAACATCGCCTTGGGCCGCCCGGACGCGTCCCCGGCCGACATCGCGCACGCCGCCACGCTCGCGGGCGCGGCGGAGTTCATCGGGTCACTGCCCGGGGAGTACGACACGCCCCTGGGCGAGCGCGGCGCGCGGCTGTCCGCGGGCCAGCGGCAGCGGATCGCGCTGGCCCGGGCGTTCCTCCAGGACGCCCCGCTGCTGCTGCTCGATGAGCCCGCGGCGCACCTCGACCCGCTCACCGCCCGGATGATCATCGACAGTATCGGGCGGCTGATGGCCGGGCGGACCGTGGTCCTGATCACCCACGGCCCGGGCTGGCTGGGCGGCGCCGACCGGACCCTCACGCTGGACCAGGGCCGCCTCGTGCTGGCCGCGGGCTGCTTCGGCGCCGTGCCCGGCGGGCGCACGCTGGCGGCCACGTCATGACCGCCCAGCCCGTCCCGTCCGGGGCCGCGCGTCCGCCCGCGCCCTCCCCGGCGGCGCCTTCCCCGGCGGCGCCTTCCCCGGCGGCGCCTTCCCCGGCGGCAGGGGCCCGGCGGGCGGACCCGCTCCTGCGGCTGCTCCGGATGGCCCGGCCGCTGCGCGGGCAGCTGGTCCTGGCGGTGCTGGCGGGCGCGGCGTCCACCGGCTGCGCCGTGGCGCTGCTCGCGACGTCCGGGTTCCTGCTGGCCCGGGCCGCCCAGCACCCCAACATCGTGGCCATCTCGGTGGCCGTGGTCGCGGTGCGCGGGCTGTCGGTGGGGCGGGGCGTCTTCCGCTACGGCGAGCGCCTCTCCTCGCACGACGCGGCCTTCCGGGTGCTGGCGGACGTGCGGGTGCGGGTCTACCAGCGGCTGGAGCGGCTGGCCCCGGCCGGGCTGCGCGAATTCCGGTCCGGTGACCTGCTGGCCCGGCTGGTCAGTGACGTGGACGCCACCCAGGATCTGTTCATCCGCGGCATCGTCCCGCCGCTGACCGCGTTCCTGGTCGGCGCGGGCGCGGCCATCGTATGCCTGATTATCCTGGCTCCGGCGGGCGCGGTGCTGGCCGCCGGGCTATTGGTGGCCGGGCTGGGCGTGTCCTGGCTGGCCGCGGCCCGGGCCCGCCGGGCTGCGCGGCGCACCGCGCCTGCCCGCGGCGAGCTCAGCGCCCGCGTCACGGACCTGCTGGCCGGCGCCTCGGACCTGCACGCGTTCGGCGCCCAGGACGCCGCGCTGGCCCGGGCCGACGAGGCCGACCAGGAGCTGACCCGGCTGGCCCGGATGTCGGCGGCCTCCGCGGCCCTGGGCAGCGGGCTGTCCCAGGCGGTGGCCGGGCTGACCCTGTGGGGGGTGCTGGTGCTGGGGGTGGCCGCGGTCGGCTCGGGGACGATGAGCCAGGTGCCGCTGGCCGTGATCACGCTCACCGCGCTGGCCGCCTTCGAGGCCGTGACCGCGCTGCCGGCGGCCGCTATCGCGCTCGGTCACGCCCGGTCCAGCGCGGCCCGGGTGGGGGCGGTGCTCGATGCGCCGGACCCGGTGGCCGTCCCGGCCGCGCCCCGGCCGCTGCCAGGCGGGCCGCTGCAGGTCCGGCTGCGCGGCGTGCAGGTGCGCTACGAGCCGGGCGGGCCGCTGGCCCTCGACGGCGTGGACCTCGACCTGGACGCGGGCCGCCGGGTGGCCCTGGTCGGGCCGAGCGGGGCCGGCAAGTCCACGGTCGCCGCGCTGCTGCTGCGGTTCTGTGACCTGGCCGGCGGAACCGCCACCCTGGGCGGCGCCGACCTGGCCAGCTACGACCCGGACGCGGTGCGCACGGTGATCACCGGCTGCGCCCAGGATCCCCACCTGTTCGACACGACCATCGCCGCGAACATCATCCTGGCCCGGCCCGGGGCCAGCCAGGACGAGCTGGCGGAGGCAGCGCGGCAGGCACGCCTGCTGCCCTGGATCTCCTCGCTGCCGCGGGGCTGGGATACGCCGGTCGGGGCCAGGGGGACCGCCGTCTCGGGTGGCGAGCGGCAGCGGATCGCGCTGGCCCGGGCGCTGCTGGCCGACCCGGCGCTGCTCATCCTGGACGAGCCCACCGCGCACCTGGACCCGGACAACCGGCGCGCGCTGACCGCGGACCTGCTGGCCGCGACCGCGCAGGCCACCCGCCGCGGCCGGGCCACGCTGCTCATCACGCACGAGATGGACGGCCTGGACCAGGTGGACGAGATCGTCGTGCTGGACGGCGGCCGGGTGGTGGAGCGGGGCACCCACCAGGCGCTGCTCGCAGCGGGCGGCCTGTACGAGCGGATGTGGGCGGCCGCGCAGGTGCAGGCGGCCTGAGCGGTTCGGGCGGCCCCGGCCAGCCGGACGCCGGCCAGCCAGAACTGGCCAGCCGGAACCGGCAGCCGGAACTGTCAGCCGGAACTGTCAGCCGACGAGGCGGAAGCCGTCCACCATGTCCGCGCGGATCGCGATCACGTCATCGGAGCCGCCCTCTACCCAGGGCCGGAGGAGGTCCCGGAAGTGGTCGGCTTCGTCGTCGGACAGGCGGCACGCCCGGCCTACGATGATCACGCTCCAGCCGAGGTGGGTGCCCGGGTCGATGAGGTCGGCCTCGTAGGCGACCACCATCCCGGAGTTGTTCCCGACCGCCGTGTCGATGGCGGTACCGACATAAGCCCGGATGATCACCCGGTCGCCGTCCACCACGTGGTTGACCGGCCGGATGGCCGGCAGCGCCAGATGGGTGAAGACCAGGCGGCCCACGGAAACGCTCCGCAGCAGCCGGAGCGATTCTTCCCGCGGCAGCGGTTCGAGCTTCCGCGTGCCCATTGTGGTCATCGCACCTCCCGGGGTGCGCGGCCCGCTGGCCTCGCCGCCCCTTACCGTCACCTGGCCGCCTCTGCCGTCACCTTCTCGCTCTCCGGTCCCGGGAGGTAGGGGCCAAAGGTCCCCCGCACAGGCGCCGGAGGCCCATGTCCGTGCGGGGGACAGCCGGCCAGGCTGGAAACAGGCCGGCAGGACCGGCCGGCTGGTCAGCGGGCAGGCCATGAAGGTGGCCTGGCCGGGAACGACATGAAGGCTGGAGATCCAGCGCGATTCAGGGGAGTCCCTCAATGACGGTTCGGGTAGGAATCAACGGTTTCGGGCGGATCGGGCGCGCGTTCGTCCGCAGGTCCCTCGAGCGTGACGACATCGAGGTCGTCGGCATCAACGACATCACGGACGCGGCCACCCTGGCTCACCTGCTCGCCTTCGACTCGACCTACGGCCGGCTCGGTACCGAGGTCAGCCACACCGACGATTCGATCGTCGTCGCCGGGCGCCCGATCGCGGTGTCCGCGCAGCGTGACCCCGGCTCGATCGACTGGGCCGCCCTCGATGTGGACACCGTGATTGAGTCCACCGGCAAGTTCCGTAACCGGGACGACATCGCGCTGCACCTCAAGGGCGGGGCCCGGAAGGTCATCCTGTCCGTCCCGGGCAAGGGCGTGGATCTCACCGTGGTGCTGGGGATCAACGAGTCCGCGTACGACCCGCGGCGGCACGACATCGTCTCCAACGCCTCCTGCACCACGAATTGCGTGGCCCCCATGGCCAAGGTCCTCAACGATGAATTCGGCCTGGTCCGCGGGTTCATGACCACGGTGCACGCGTACACCGGCGACCAGATGCTGCTCGACGGGCCGCACAAGGACCTTCGCCGGGCCCGCAGCGCCGCGGTGAGCATCATCCCCACGACCACGGGCGCGGCGCGCGCCACCGGGCTGGTTATCCCGGAGCTTGCCGGGCGGCTGGACGGCGTCGCGCTCCGGGTCCCGGTCGAGGACGGCTCGCTGACCGACCTCGCGGCCGTGCTGGAGCGTGAGGCGACCGCCGAGGAGATCAACGCCGCGTTCCGCAAGGCGGCCGAGGGTCCGCTGGCCGGCATCGTGCGGTACAGCACGGACCCGCTGGTCTCCCGGGACATCATCGGGGACAGCGCCTCGTGCGTGTTCGACTCGGACCTGACCCAGGCGTCGGGGACCCTGGCCAAGGTGTTTGGCTGGTACGACAACGAGTGGGGCTACACCTGCCGTCTGTACGACCTGGCGGTGCTGGTCGGTACCCGGCGCTAGCCGCGGAGGTCGTTCTCCGCGCTGCGTGGCCGGACCGGGCCGCCGGCTGGGGTGCCTGCAGGAAATAGGGCAGGCGCCCCGGGGAGGGCGGCCCCGCGGGAGGAATGGCCATGACCGGACAACACGAAGTCCCGGGGGGTCCCGCCGAGGTCAGCCCGGGCCGCAGCACCCGGATCCCGGTGCCCACGTCCGCGCTGGCCGGGCATCAGTTCCTGCGCGGGATGCCCCCAGCCCACCTCGCCGAGATGGCTGGGGCCGCTTCCCTGGTGGACGTGCCCGGAGGACACCGGTTCTTCGCCGCTGGCCGGATGCCGCACCAGTTCTGGCTCATCCGGGCGGGCCAGGTGGCGCTGGACATAGACGTGCCCGGGGGGCGGCGGATCATCATCGAAACCCTGGGCCGCGGGGATCTGGTCGGGCTGTCCTGGTTCCTCCCGCCGTGCCAGTGGCAGTTCGGCGCGGTCGCGACTCAGCCCACCCAGGCTTTCGAATTCGACGCCGCCGCGGTCCTGCGCTGCTGCGACGAGGATCCGGCGTTCGGCTATGAGCTCACCCGGCGGGTGCTCACCGCGGTCGCGCACCGGCTGCAGGCCACCCGCAGCAGGCTTCTGGAGGCGTCCGCGCACCTCACCTAGGGGCCACGGCGCCCGGGCCGCCCGGGCCCGTGGCCGGGATCCGGCGGCGTGAGCAGCTCGCTGAGCCCCCGGGTCAGGTCCTCCCGGCCGGCCGGGCTGATCGCCTGCAGCACCCGCTCCAGCGCGGCCCGCCGCTGGTCGCGGATCCAGGCGGCCAGCCGCTGGCCGGACTCGGTGAGCCGCAGCAGGATCTCCCGGCGGCTGGCTGCGGGCACCCGGACCAGGAGCCCGGCCGCGACCAGGCGGTCGCACAGGCGGCTGGTCGCCGAGGGGGACGCACCCAGCAGCCGGGCCAGCCCGGTGACGTTCAGGTCATCCGCGGTGTCGATGACGAGCAGGGCGCGGACCTGGGTGGGCGGCATCATCGCGCCGAGCTCCTCGATGGCCCGCTGCCAGGCCTCGAGCAGGACTGCCAGCCCGGCTTCGGCGCGCTGCAGATCCGCCGGAGAGTCTTCCGGGCGCTCATCCAGGTCCTGCAGCCGGCGGGGCCGCGCCATCCGGCACCGCCGCCAGCGCAGCCGCGTCCTGGTTCATCAGCTTCCTGAGCCCGCCATGCCCAGGACCCTACCCGGGGCCTGGTGCGGTGCGCATCGTCCTTGGCCCAGGCCGGACCGGCGGAGCGTCAGGCTTGTGATTCGCCCGCGAACTCGGCGGGTGCCTGCCCGCTGACCCGGGTGACGATCTCCGTGGCCAAGTCCCGCAGCTTGATCCGGCGGTTGTTCGAGGCCCGGCTGAGCACGGCGAAGGCCCGTGCGGCGTCGATCTTGGACTCCGCCATGATGATCCCGAGGGCCTGGTCGATCACGGCCCGGGACCGCAGCGCCTGGTTGAGCTGGTCGGCCAGGTCGCGGGCTCGCGCGTACCGGGTCATGCTCACGATGGCGGCCGCGGCGGGCGCGATGAACAGCGAGACCAGCCCCTCATCGAGCTGGCTGAACCCATCGGTGTCCCGGCTGCTCAGATTCAGCGCACCCAGCCGCTGGTCACCCAGGCCCAGGCCGGCGGCGAGGTAGCTGCGCAGGCCCATCTCCGTGGCCAGGCTGGTGAAATCCGGCCACCGCTGCTCGGCCTCAGCGAGGGTCCAGCGGTTCACCTGCTGGCGCCGGGCCGCGTCCAGGCAGGGACCGTCGTGCAGGAGGTACTGCCGGCGGTCCAGTTCGCGGGTGTCGTCGTCGGTGGCCGCGATCGTCGCCGGGTGGCCCTGCTCGTCCAGCACCGTCACGCTCGCCGCCGAGCAGCCCGGTACCAGCCGCAGGGCCAGCGCCAGGATGCTCTGCAGGGTGTCGGGTACGGATTCATCTTCAGCCAGCGTCCGGCTGAGGGCGATGAAGACCTCGATGAGGTCCTCGTACCGCTCGCCGGGCGCCGCTGGCGGCATGTCCTGCTCCACTGCGCACGTCCCCTGTCCGGCTGGCCAGGTGGCCAGGCGCCCTCCACGCCGCTGGCGGCGGCGTGCCTGCTCTTATCTGCCCCCTCGCCCGGGTTCAAACCGGGCAGGTCATGACGCTGCCCCTGCACGCGTCATGACCGGCCGCCGGTGCTAGCGGGGATGGGGGCGCGAACGTAGTTCCCGCAGCCGGTGCCGTGCGTCGTCGGCGGGGATGCCCATGATCGCCGCGATCAGGTCCCAGCTCATGCCGAGATGCGAGGCGGCGTCGAGCAGGTCGGCTTCGAGCGCGTCCAGGTGGAGCCGCAGATTGCCGAGGAGGGCCAGGCTGGCCCCCAGATCCAGCGGCCCGGGGGCGGGCTGGGCCCCGTAGCGGGCCGCCAGGCGGACCCCGGCGACGGCCCGGACGTCGTCCAGGGTGCGGGACAGCGACGGATCGGGGACAGGCCCCTGCGCCCGGCCCGAGAGGCGGAAGCGGGCCGCGTCCAGCACCTCACGGTCCGGGCGGCTCTCCCAGCTGGCCCCGTCCGGCCCGGCCAGGCTTTCGTCGGGTTCGTGTGCGAGCACGGCTCTACTCCCGCTGCCATATCTGACAGAGGTAGCCGCGCTGCTGGGCTACGTCCTGAGGCGCGTTCCGCCGGGGCGGCCCGCGCCCTGGAATTATGGTCACGGCGGTGAGCGCAGTCAAACAGGAACCGCCCGGCCGCCCGGACAGGCCCGAGGTACGGCCGACCGGGCGCCCGGACAGGCCGGAACGGCCGCCCGCGCCGCGCAGGCGACCGTCCCAGGAACAGAGCGGGCTAGGGCTGGAGCACGATGCGTGCCCGGGCCTTGCCGTGCAGGACTTCGTCGATGGACTGGTTGACCGCCTCCAGCGGGCGGGTTTCGGACACGACCCGGGTCCGGCCCTGGCGGTGCAGGCCGAAGACGGTGGCCAGGTCGGCGCGGGTGCCCACGATCGACCCGATGATCGAGGTGCCGTTCAGGACGGTGTCGAAGACGGGGATCTGCAGCGTGCCAGCGGCGGGGAGGGCGACCAGCACGAGCCGGCCGCCGCGGCGCAGCCCGGCGTAGGCGGTCGCGAAGGATTTGTCGTCCACGGCCAGCCCGATCGCCACGCTCGCCCCGCCGTGCGCCTGGAGCACCGCGGCCGGATCCTCGGCCCGGGCGTCGATCACCAGGTCCGCCCCGAGGTCGGTGGCCAGCTGCAGCTTCTCGTCGGTGATGTCGATGGCGGCCACGGTGCCGCCGAAAATCTTGGCGTACTGCAGGGCGAGGTGCCCGAGGCCGCCGATGCCGGAGATGGCCACCAGGTCGCCGGGCCGGACGTTGCCCACCTTGACCGCCTTGTAGGTGGTGACACCTGCGCAGGTCAGCGGGGCGGCGTTGACCGGGTCGATGCCGTCCGGGACCGGGGCGGCGAAGGCCGCCTCCGCGAGGAAGTACTCAGCGAAGCCGCCGTCGACCGAGTAGCCGGTGTTGCGCTGCATCAGGCACAGCGTCTCCCAGCCGGTCAGGCACTGCTCGCAGGTGCCGCACGCGTAGCCCAGCCAGGGCACCGCAACCCGCTGCCCCACCTGCGGGCTGGTCACGCCCTCGCCGGCCGCGTGCACGATGCCGACTCCTTCGTGGCCGGGGACGAACGGAGGAGCAGGCTTTACCGGCCAGTCGCCCTGGGCGGCATGGATGTCGGTGTGGCACAGCCCGGACGCCTCCAGCCGGACCACCACCTGGCCCGGGCCGGGCTCAGGAACCGGCCGCTCCTCGATTACCAGCGGGGCGCCGAACTCACGCACAACTGCCGCTCTCATCACGTGCTCCCTTCAGGACTTTCCGGCGGTGGCGGTGCCGACCGGGCCGGCCTTCCCCGCATCGGGAGGGTTCCCGTCGTTGTCCGGCCCGCTCCAGCGGCGCCAGACCAGCCGGTGCAGGGGGATCAGCCGCGGCACGTCCCGCAGGCCGGGGATGAACGGCACGCAGAGCAGCAACAGCGTGGCCAGGCCGGTCATGTAGACGGCGATCATGTTGACGTTGGCCGAAGCGGACCAGCCCGGGACCTGGTACCAGAGCGTGTACAGCCACAGCCACGGCTGGCCGGGGTAGCTGCCGGTCTCATTCATCACACCCCACTGCTCACCCGACAGGTGCTGGGCGTCCGCCTGGCTGGCGAAGTAGGCCCCGTCGTTCATGAACAGCAGCGGCGCGGTGAAGTTGGTGCCGTAGAACGGCTCGTTGGAAATGAGGCCGGCGTCCAGCGCCCCGCTGCGGGCCATGGTCAGCTCGTTGGCCATCATCACCGGCACCGGCCCGTCCGCGGCGGCCGGGACGACCGGGGCGCCCCCGACGAACTTCACCTTGGTGACCGCGTTGGCGTAGGCGTTGGCCCACTTGAGCTGCTGGGCGCGCGGGGCGGCCCGGTAGGTGGCCAGCGCGCTGGCGAGCGCCGGGGTGGTGGGAGCAATGGTGCTCAGCGGGTGCAGCACGAAGTCCTGCGCCGGGTACAGCGGCTGGCGGACCCCGACCAGCTGAGCCGGCGAGAACAGCAGCTTCTGCACGCTGCCGGTCCCGTGGTTGTAGGGCGGCCCGTAGGTGGCGCTCCCGCTGGTGCCGTTGAGCTCGGTGGCCGACGTGGCCAGGAAGTCGGCCGGGGCCACCCGGGCCCAGCTCTGGACGGTGACCGAGGGCACGTCAGGGGAGGACAGCAGGATGGACAGGCCTACCGTGAGGGCCAGGATGACGACTCCGGCGATAGTGCCTTCCTTGAGGATGTCGTAGCGCCGCGTCCGGCCGCGCCAGGGTGCCGCATCCTTCGCGTTCAGGGCGCGGCGGCGCTGCCGGTAGCTGCCCTGCCCCGGCAGGCGGATGCCGGCCGGCATCGGGTGCGAAACCCCGCGGACCCGGACCAGCAGGACGTGCCCGCCGATAAACGCGACCAGCACGATCGGGATCAGCACGATGTGCCACATCAGCATCTGGCCGAAATTCATGATGTTGAAGAACGCGCCGACCCCGACCGGGTTGAAGGCGTCCTTCCCGCTGGCCGAGATCCATTGCGAGTCGAAATTCTGCTGGGAAACGTACCCGGTGAAGCACTCGATGACCGAGAGGAGGAAGGCGAGCACGCCGGTGACCCAGGTCAGGGCCCTCTTCCCGCGCCAGGCCGCCATCCAGAACTTACCCCAGAGGTGGATCACCAGCAGTGCCATGAAGAGCTCAACGCTCCACAGGTGCAGGCTGTTGAAGAAGTGGCCAACCGGGTTGTAGTGCCACCAGTCGGGACCACCCAGGGCGAGGGCGAATCCGGAGACGACCGCCACGCCGAACGCGACCAGGGACCCCACGCCGAACACGTAGATCCAGGAGGCCACGTAGGCGGGCTGGCGGTCAGGCAGCAGCTTGCCGGGCGGCAGGACCCGGGTGGCGAAGCGCCGGACCCGGCTCGTCCACATGTTGCGGTCCTCGTCGTCGCCAGCGGCCTCCGCCTGGGTGTCGGGCTCCTCCTCGGAGACCGGCGGATAGGTGCGCCCCCTGGGGAATGGCAGCAGCAGCGCCACACCGAAGATCACCACCATGACCGCGATCAGGACCAGATTGGCGACCGACACGGTGAAGATTGACCAGTGCAGATAGGTGCCCGGGTGGTCAAGATTAATAGGCGCAGAAGCTATGTCCGTGGGCGATCTCATAGAGGTCTCCTAGTACAGGCCCAGAAAACTAGTGACTGGCACAGGATGACCTGGCAGGTCACAGGCCGGCCAGGGATGTCGGTCATGGACCCCGGGGACCTTGGTCCCCCACTCGTAAAGAAGTAGTTAAGGCCGCGGTCAAAAAAGAGAAATAAAGAGCCGGCTGGCCGGGATCGGGATCCCGGCCAGCCGGCCTGGGGGGCGGGGCCGCTTAGGCGGTCACGGTGCTGGTGTGGGTGGTCTTGGCGAGCACTTCGGTTTCGGCCGGGACGCGGCGCTCGTGCACCAGGCCGAGGATCGACAAGATCAGCAGCAGGCCGGCGCCGATGAAGGACGCGATCGCGCCGAACAGGGCGATCTGGCCGATCTGCCAGAATCCGTAGGCCTCCAGCAGCATCGACCGCAGCGTGGTGCCGCGGAACACGGTCTGGACCAGGGCGGCCAGCGCGGTGTTCTTGGGCTGGGCCAGCGAGGCGGCGGACAGCTGGGAGTAGGTCTTGCCCTGGCCCATTTCGGCCAGGTGGACCGCGATGAAGTGGTCGGCGTAGGCCTTGGCCTGCGCGCCGGTGGTCATGACCTGCCCGGCGTAGACGCCCATCGCGGCCTGGTCAGAGGCCGGCAGCGCCTTGAACTCGGGGTTGCCCGTCGTCGGGAAGACGATCTTCTGGGCGGACAGCTGGCTGGTGACCTGGCTGTTGGCGTAGGAGTGCCCCCACAGCAGCAGCACCCCCGCGACCAGCAGGACCGCCGCCAGGACGAGCCCGCCCACGCTGACTAGTGCATCGAAAGTCTTGCGGCGCATTGGTAATGCCTCCTTGCTGGGCACCGGGCCCCCGCGGGCCCGGCTGAAGAACTTTCGTCGCTCGCAGCTTCCCGCCCAGCGGGGGAGGGGGCAGGGTCACGTGACCCGCTCCGGAAAGGACTTGAGTCACCGGCCTGGCGGGCCTTGGTCGGGGATGCGGCGGGACTGTCAGTGCGTCCGCTTTGTCCACAAAGGTTCGACGGCCGACCACTCCGAGGCCCAGCCTGATATCCGGCGGCGGTCCAGCAGGCTCCGGGCCAGCCAGTTCACGCCGAGCAGCAGCACCGCCAGGATGGCGGGGGTGAGCGCGACGACCGCGATGACCCGGCTCGCGATCTGGCCCTCCCCGATCGGCGGGTAGACCAGCTGGCCGGGGCGGTTGACCCAGATCATCACCGGGCGCCCGGCGCGGCTGCCCACGGCGGCGGGCACCTCACCGACGCGCTGCTGCCCGTCGGGCGCGGTCCACCGCGCCCGGGCCCAGGCCAGCTGCGACGTCGCGTACAGCGGATCATCTGAGTTCCGCGAGACCTTGTGCAGCAGCACGGCGGGGATATGGAACTCCGCCGCCCGCTCGGCCCGGGCGACCCGGAGCGACGCGTCATTGGTCAGATGGCCCAGGCCGATGGCGGCCAGCGGGCTGGCGATGAGGAAGGCCAGCACCAGCCCGAGCCGTACCCAGGCCTCAGCCCGGTCGCAACCCCGGCGAAGGGGGTTGGCGTCCAGGCCCATCCGGCGGCCAAGCGCCGCACCCCAGCGCCTGAGCGTCCGCGTCACGCTCACCATCATCACCTCTGGCCGGGACCGCTCCGAACGTCACCCCGGGTTTCCTGGCCCAGGGGCCGATCCCGCGGCGAGCCATTTGCGCCCCGCCCGGGGGTTTTCCCTGGCAGATTGCCGGTTGCGGGAACGCCAAGCCACTACAGACAGCACAACGGCCAGGCGATACCGTTGGTTCAGAGCTTACGCATATGCCAAGTATCTCCCGGGGAGGGAGCCGGTGGAGCCGACGGATCCGCATCTGGCGCTGCCACAGCTGCGCCTGGACGATCTGCTCACCGAGCTCCAGGCCCGGCTGCAGACCGTGCTGGCCACCCGGGACCGGGTCTACACGCTGCTGGAAGCGGTCGTCGCCGTCGGCACCAACCTCGACCTGGAGATGGTCCTCAAGCAGATCGTCGAGGCCGCGATCACGCTGGTCCGGGCCCGCTACGGCGCGCTCGGGATCATCGCCGAAGGCGGCCGCCTGCTCGAGTTCGTCCCGGTCGGCCTGGGGGATGAGGAGATCGCGGCCATCCATCACTGGCCGGAAGGCCGCGGCCTGCTCGGCGCGCTGATCACCAACCCGCGCCCGCTGCGGCTGCCCGACATCTCGGCCAGCCCCAAGTCGAGCGGCTTCCCGGCCGGGCATCCGCCCATGCGCACCTTCCTCGGCGTTCCGGTCCGGGTCCGGGACGAGGTCTACGGCAACCTCTACCTGACCGAGAAGGAGGGCGGCGCCGAGTTCGACGAGGAGGACGAGGCACTGCTGGTGGCACTGGCCGCGGCGGCCGGCGTGGCGATCGACAACGCCAAGCTGTATGAGGAGGCCCGCCGCCAGCAGCGCTGGCTGCGGGCCAGCAGCGAGGTGACCAGGAGGCTGCTGTCCGGCTCCGCCCCGGATGAGGTGCTGGCCCTGGTCACGCAGCAGGCGCTGGAAATGTCCGGCGCCGACCTGGTCGTACTGGCGCTGCCCACCCCCGACCGCCAGGCGCTGGTCATCCAGCACGCAGCCGGAGTGGGCGCACCGGAGGCCCTCGGGCTGGTCCTCCCGGTCAGCGCCTCCGTGTCCGGCGAGGTTCTGTCCTCCGGTGAAGCGGTCATCCTGCAGGACTTCGGCCATGACGAGCGGGTGGCCGGCGCCGCACGCGAGCACATGCCGCTGGGGCCGGCCATCATCCTCCCGCTCGGTGCGCCGGGCGACGTCCGCGGCGTGTTCACGGTCGGCCGCGACACCGGGGCGATGCCGCTGGCCCCGGAGGCGGTGGAGATGGTCCAGACGTTCGCGGCCCAGGCGGCCATCGCGCTGGAACTCGCCGAGCACCGCCAGGACGCGGAGCGGCTGGCTATCCTCTCCGACCGCGACCGGATCGCGCGTGACCTGCACGACCTGGTTATCCAGCGGCTCTACGCCACCGGGATGTCACTGCAGGGCGCGATGCCGCTGCTGAACCGGCCTGAGGCGGCGACCCGGGTGAGCAGCGCGGTGGATGCCCTCGACGAGACGATCCGGGAGATCCGCTCCGCCATCTTCTCGCTCCAGTCGCGGGGCGAGGCCAAGCAGAACGGGCTGCGCGCCCAGGTGCTCGAGGTCGTGGACCAGATGACCCCCGCCCTCGGGTTCGCCCCGTCCCTGCGGCTGGTCGGGCCGCTCGACGAGGCCGTGCCCGCGGACACGGCCGAGCAGATGCTCAGCGCGCTGCGCGAATCCCTCTCGAACGCGGCCCGGCACGCCGCCGCCAGCCGGGTCGACGTGACCGTGGAGGTCGGCCCGGAGCTGGTCCTGCGGGTGCGTGACAACGGCACCGGGATGGGCCGGTCGACCCGGCGCAGCGGGCTGGCCAACATGGCCGAGCGCGCCGCCGACCTGGGCGGCAAGCTGACGGTGAACGCGGCCGAGGGCGGCGGCACCCAGCTCGACTGGCGGGTGCCGGTCAGCTGACCGCTCAGCCGTCGCGGTACTCGTGGCCGGCCGCTTCAGCCTCCTGCTGATCGAAGACCCGCGCGGCGTAGGCGGCGGCCTGGGCGCGGCGTTGCATGCCGAGTTTGGCGAAGAGGGCGGAGACGTAGTTCTTGACGGTTTTCTCGGCGAGGAAGAGGCGGTCGCCGATCTGGCGGTTGGTGAGGCCTTCGCCGATGAGGGCGAGGATGCGGCGTTCTTGGTCGGTGAGGCCGGCCAGCGGGTCGGCGGCGGTGGCCTGGTCGCGCATGCGGCGCATGACGCGGCTGGCGGCTTCGGGGTCCAGCAGGGACTGGCCGGAGGCGATGGTGCGGACGGCGCCGACGAGGTCGGTGCCGCGGATCTGCTTGAGGACGTAGCCGGCGGCGCCGGCCATGATGGCGTCGAAGAGGGCTTCGTCGTCGCTGAAGCTGGTCAGCATGAGGCAGGCGAGCTGGGGCATTTTGGAGCGGATCTCGCGGCAGACGGAGACGCCGTCGCCGTCGGGGAGGCGGATGTCGAGGATGGCGACGTCGGGTTTGAGGGCGGGGATGCGGGCCAGGGCGGACGCGGCGGTGCCGGCTTCGCCGATGACGGTGATGCCGGGTTCGGCTTCGAGGAGGTCGCGGACACCCATCCGGACGATCTCATGATCATCCAGCAGGAACACCCGGATCGCCGTGCCGTTGCCCGCGTCATCCACCATTGGCACGCTCCTCACCCAGGCCGGGCCCGCCATAAACCCGGATACGCCACTTATGCAGGTCTTACGTGATTACAGCGTAAACCCGAACTAGCCGCCCAGCACCCCGCCGCCCTGGAACGGGGCGTCCGCGGGGAGGGTGCGGCTGCGCTGCCCGCACGCTGCTTCTAGCCTGAGCATGACAGGCCGGGAAAGGAAGCCGCGCAGGCCGCGGAAGGAGCACACGAAATGCCAGGCATCATCGTCGGGGTGGATGGCTCGGAGCACTCCCTCAGCGCCCTGGACTGGGCCCTGAACGAGGCCGACCTCCGGCAAACCCCGCTGACCGTGATCACCGTGAGCCCGATCGTTTCCGGCATCTACGGGCCCGGGTACGCGCCCGCCGACTACTACCCGGCGGAAGAGGAAAGCCGGAATCAGGCGGAAAAGGCCACCCAGGACCTGGTGAACCAGGCGGTCGAGCGGCGCGGCGCCGCGCCGGCCATGCCCGTGACCGTGCGCGCGCTCAGCGGCCTGGCCGCCGATGAGCTGATCAACGCGTCCGAGGGCGCGGACCTGCTCGTGGTCGGCGCTCGCGGGGCGGGCGGTTTCGCCCGGCTGGTGATGGGGTCGGTCAGCACCCAGGTCACTCACCACGCCCTGTGCCCGGTGGTGGTCGTGCCGGGAAACAGGAAAGACTGAGCGCCAGCCTGGGCGGCGCTGGCCGCCGCGGGCTGGGTTAGCCTGAGGCTGGCCGGGACCGGCGCTGCCGCCGGGGCCCGGCCGCGGGCGACTACGCAGGGAGGCCGGTCATGCCACAGCCCCAGGGAGCGGAGCTCGAGAAGGTCCGGGCCCGGCGCGAGGAACTGCGCCAGCGCTATCTGCATCCGGTGGGCGAGCGGCCCGCCACCCCGGTCCGCGGCGTCCACCATCTCGCGCTGATCTGCCGTGACGTCGAGGAAACCATCCGGTTCTACCAGGAGTTCCTCGGGTTCCCCTTGGTCGAGCTGGTGGAAAACCGGGACTACGCGGGGTCAAGCCATTTCTTCTTCGACATCGGCAACAAGAACATGCTCGGCTTCTTCGATTTCCCCGGGCACGATCATCCCGACTGGCAGGAGACGATCGGCGGCGTGCAGCACCTGGCCATTTCGATTCCCCAGGAGCAGTACGACGCGGCCAGGAAGAAGTTCGACGAGGCCGGGTTCGAGTACATCGGGCCGGACCGCGGCATCGAGGAGAGCATGTACTTCCGCGACCCGAACGGGGTCGGGATCGAGTTCTACCGCGAGGAC
This sequence comes from uncultured Actinomycetes bacterium, assembly GCA_963720645.1. Taxonomy (GTDB): domain Bacteria; phylum Actinomycetota; class Actinomycetes; order Streptosporangiales; family Streptosporangiaceae; genus RYN-230. Next base: position 125,774 of record CAVRFX010000016.1, read on the forward strand.
CTCGGCGAGTTCAACGGAACACATCTCATCGACTAGTGCTGACCCGGGGGGTCGCCCCCCGGGCTAGCGCAGTACTTTCCGGATCACCAGGCGGAGGCCGGACCAGACCTCGTCGATCGCGCAGACCTTGTTGTCCACCAGGCCGGTCGGCAGGGCGATCTCGCGGACCACGTTGTCGCTCATGTCCGTGGGGACCCTCGCCGCGCGCTTCGGCCAGGCGACCCACAGCCCGCAGGCCGGGGCCATGTGCTCGCGCAGCTCACCCAGCTGCGACTCCAGGTCGGCGCGCCACGGCGAGAAGAACACGATCACGTCGAACGGCCCGGCGCCGTCCAGGCCGGGACGGACCTCCACGCCTGCCTGCGCGGCCAGGCTGTCCGCGAACCCGGCAGGCCCGCCCAGCACCGCCACCGCCTGGCCGGGCCGGATGCCCAGCTTCACGGGCAGCGGGGTGCCGGAGTATCCGCCCGGCGGGCTGGCGCGCTCCATGGCAGCAACCTACGGCACGGGCCCGCCGGGCGCGGGCACGGTAACGCCGGGCACGGGCGTGCGACGAGGAGAGGGGCCGCTCACCGGTGCCTGGGCGGCCTGCCGGCACAGGGGACGAAGCGGGCCGGCCAGTCCTGGGCGGGCCGCTGGTGGGGCATCAGCGTTCCGTCGCTCTCCTGGTCAGCTAAGGCACCGCAGGCGGGGCAGGTCGCCCGCCGGGCCGTCCGGTGCCGCGGCACGGCCGGCCGGTGGCCGTGGTTACGGGCGTACCTCTCCAGGCAGTCGTCGGGCGTCAGCTGGCCTCCCGCGAGAGCCTTCCAGGCCGTTCCATCCAGCTGCCCGGCGCATTGCCAGTCGTTGTGCTCGCCCCGGCCGCGGACCTGCGTCAGCCGCCACCACACCGACCCGTCGGCCCGCAGCGTCCACTGCCACTCCAGGTCGGCGGACGCATCACGGCTGCGGGCGGGCAGGCTCACGACCTCGCGGGTCCACAGCCATCCCTTGCTGCGGTTTCTCATGAGTCACCGTCCAGGGCGGAGGAATACCCAGCCATGGCGCCCCCAGGTAATCGCCACAGCACTGAATGTAGCAGCGCAGACCCCCGCGGCGCGGTACAGAACCGGCGTTCCCCGCATGAACCCGGGATACCTGGCCCCCGGCCAGGTCAGCTGATGGCCGCCCCGGTGGCCGGGTCGAAGAAGTGCAGCCGCTCGACGGCGACCTCCAGCACCGCCGGGGCCAGGCGAGCCCATGAACGTGGCCACGAAGATGTTCGCGGGGTGGTCGTAGAGATCCCGCGGCGACCCGGCCTGCTGCAGGACGCCATCGCGCAGCACCGCCACCCGGTCCCCCATGGTGACGGGTGGGTCTTGTTGAACTCCGTGACCGCGCGGCCCATGCCAGGCACCCAGGCCCAGAAGGTGATTTTCGTTGCGGAAGAATTTTTACAGGATGCGCCGGCTTCAAGCGTGGCGCTTGAGCTCGCGCTCGCGCTGGAAGACCCGGCGGCGGCCGGGGTGCCGCTGCTGCCACCGCAGGCGGCCAGCATCCAGAGCGCTGCGGCGCCGGCCAGGCCGGTCGCCGTGCGTCCCGCGATGCGTCGTGCCCCCGGGAGCGGGGCCAGCTGAGTCGGGAAGTGGAGGGCATCTTCGCAGAACTCCTCAGGGTGAGCTGTGATGTTTCTCGGGGGGTGCCGGCCGGGCGCGGCCGCCCGGCGGACGGTTAGCCACCGGCCGTCGCGGCCTCGATCACGGTGAACGACTGTGGTGGCAGGGTGAGGGTGAGCGTCGAGCCCTTCGGGGTGTCCGACCCCTCCTCCAGGTGCGCGCCCTCGACATCGGGCAGGACGCGGGACTGCGGCCCGCGTTCCGCCGTGACGGTCGCGATCTGGGCGTCGCTGTCGAACGCCAGGTCGCGCAGGACGACCTCGATGGTTTCCGGATCGCCGGGGTTGCGGTTCACGAGCGTGAGCGCGATCCGGCCCCGGTCGGCGGACGCGGTCGCCGCCGCGTCGACCATGGCGAACGGGCCCAGGTCGGCGACCCGGTGCGGCCACCGGCTGCGGTGGGTGTCCGGCAGCAGCGGGTTGATCATGGGAGCGCTCACATGAACGTCCACCGCGACGTCCAGGGCGGCCCGCGCGTGCAGCAGCACCGGGTAGTAGATCGGCTGGACCGCGACCGCGCTGGGGGAGGTCACGATCGGTGCGATGGCGTTCACCATCTGGGCCAGGTTCGCGATCCGCACCCACGCGCAGTTGCGGATGAAGATGTTCAGGTAGGTGGCCACGGCCAGCGCATCCGGGAAGTTGTAGCGCTCCTCCAGCGTCCCGTCGTCGGTGCGGAACCACACGTTCCACTCGTCGTAGGCGATCCGGGGCGGGCGGGCGATCTTCTTCACGTACGACACCCGCTCGATCAGCGCGCGGGCACAGCGGATCGCCCGATCCGCCTGGTGCGGCTGCAGCACGTCGGTCCAGTAGTCGTCGGACCCGGTGTAGATGTGCAGCGAGTGGTAATCGACCAGGGGGGCCAGCCCGTCGATGACCACCCGGTCCCAGTCGTTCCAGCCGTTCATCCCGCAGCTGACCAGCTTGGCCTGCGGGTCCAGCATCTTGATCGCCCGGGCCCAGCGGGTCGCGGTCCGGACGTACTCCTCGGCCGACACCGCGCCGACCTGCCAGTCCCCGTACATCTCGTTGCCCAGGCCCCAGTAGCGGACGCCGTACGGCCCGGGATGGCCGTTGTCGCGGCGGCGCTGCGCCCAGGCCGTGTCCCCCGTGCCGTTGCAGTACTCGACCCAGGCCAGCGCCTCGTCCAGGGTGCCGGTGCCCATGTTCAGGCACACGTAGGGCTCGGTGCCGAGCTCGCGGCAGTAGGCCATGAACTCATCCGTGCCGAAGCGGTTGGATTCCTCGGCGCCCCAGGCCAGCTCGGGGCGGCGCGGCCGCTGGTCCTTCGGCCCGATCCCGTCGGCCCAGTGGTAGTTGCTGACGAAGTTGCCGCCCGGCCAGCGCAGCACGCCCATGCGGAAGTCGCGGAGCAGGCTGAGCACGTCGGTGCGGAACCCCTGGGCGTCGGCCAGCGGGGAGCCCTCGTCGTACAGGCCGCCGTAGATGCAGCGGCCCAGGTGCTCGACGAATCCGCCGAAGACGTTGCGGTCCACGGAGCCGAGCTGGCGGGCGGGGTCCACCACGATCCGGGTCACAGATCCTCCTTCTGCTTCTCGCCATGCGCCTGAATGCGGGGGGCGTTCGGGTCAGGCGCGGATGGCCGGCGGATGCCTGGGTTGGCCGACAATCCCAGCAAATAGGCTTATTTCGCGCGCGAACGTTCGCGCCGACCCTGAGCCCGCCGGGAGGGCGGGCCGTGGGGCACCGGTGCGCAGCGGCACCGCCGGGTCAGACCTGGACGAACTCGATCCCGGCCAGCTGGCAGAACACCTTCCAGTCCGCGGCGTGGTGACCCAGGTTCATCACCTCGTGGTGCGGGCCGCCCGCGGCCAGCCACCCGTTCAGGCAGGCCCGGACCCCCGAGGCCGGCCGGAACTGGCCGTAGGGCATCTCCAGCGCGGGCAGCTCCTGGCTGTCCAGGTTCTCGCCCTCGGCGCAGACCAGCCGGAACCGCGTGCCCTCCAGCGACACCAGGGTGGCCAGGGTGGCCGGGCCGGGCTGCAGCTGGAACAGGAACGTGGGCGGGTCGGCCAGCCGCCCGATCCCCAGCGGCCGCTTGATCAGCCGGACCGGCTTGTCCTTCCGGGCCACCTTCCAGTTGCCCTCGCCCATGTGGCTCTGCAGGATCGAGTCCGACGGGAAGTCCATCGCGTACATCTCGGTGAAGTGCGCGTCGCCGATGAGCTGATGCCCGGCGTAGACCATGCAGGCGGTCAGCACGTCCCCTTCGGCCGCGTAGCCGAACCCCTTGGCCATCAGCGACGAGGCAGCCGCCAGCGGCAGCCGGCGAACCGGCCGTCGTCGCCGATCGCGTCGAAGTGGGCGGTGTACGCGCCGAACCCGCGGTCGATCAGGATCTGCTCGATGGCCACCTGCATCCGGGCGTGGTCGGTGCGCTCCTCGGCGGACAGCCGGGGGTCGATCTCGAAATTCTCGTCCTCGAACGCGATGACCTCGTTCGCCTGGGCATCCGTGACGTCCAGCATGCCGCGGTACATGTCGCCCGGCGCGACCGCGAGGATCTCCGGGCCGAGCGACCTGACCAGCGCGGACTCGTCCACCCGGATGTCGCCCATGTCGTTCATGGCGTAGCCGAAGATCGCCGTCTTCAGCGACTTCCACCGGGTCACCGCGGCCGCCGCGCGGGCCCACCGGGTCACGTCCTGGCCGAACGAGTCGCTCTTCCAGTCATCGGTGAGCACCGCGAACCGCTTGCCCCCGCGGACCATCGCGTTCGCGGTGTCCTGGGCGCCGTGCACCCCCTGGTTGTAGGTCATGTCGGCCATATCCCAGGCCGGGGTGACGTTCGGCTCGGGCTGGATGTTGGCCAGCAGTACCGGCAGCTGGGTCTGCGACAGCAGCCGGGCCACGCGCATCGCGGGCCCGTAGGTGAGCATCACAACCATGATCCCGTCGAGGTCGGAATCCTCGAACTCGCGCATGGCGCGCTCGGCGTCCTCGCGGTACTTGATCGGCTTACTCGGGATGAACTCGCCGGCGTCAGCGAGATGGGCCGCGAGTTCCGCGGCGTAGCCCTCCTGCCGCTGGGCGATGCCCGGGATCATGTCGTCGTAGAGATCCTGCATGATCCCCAGGATCCCGATCCGCGGCTTGCGTTCGCTCATCACATTCCTTTCGGCCGCTGGCCATATTCCTGCGTGTACCGCCGGTGCAGCGCGTCCACCTGGTCCTGGGCGAGCGGCGTGAGCTCGCCGTAGGACCGGGCCAGGTGCACGGTGCGGGCAGCGTCCTCGCACATCACGGCGGCCTTGACCGCGTCCCGCGCGGTCCGGCCGATGGTGAACACCCCGTGGCTGCGCATCAGCACGGCGGGGGAGCGGTGGCCGGTCAGCGTGCTCACGATGCCGCGGCCGATCTCGTCGCTGCCGATCAGCGCGAACGGCCCGAGCGGGATCTCCCCGCCGAATTCGTCGGCCATCGCCGTGATCACGCACGGCACGGGCTCGCCCCGGGCGGCCCACGCCGTGGCGTAGGTGGAATGGGTGTGCACCACCCCGCCCACCTCGGGCATGTGCCGGTAGACGTAGGCGTGCGTGGCGGTGTCGCTGGACGGGCTGAAGACGTCCTCCACCGCGTGGCCGTCCAGGTCGCACAGGACCATGGACTCGGGGGTCAGGTCGTCGTAGGCCACCCCGCTCGGCTTGATCACCATCAGGTCGGCGCCCCCGGGGCCCGCCCCGGGCACCCGGGCGGAGATGTTGCCCGATGTCCAGGCGACCAGGTTGTTCTGCACGAGCGCGGCGTGCAGCGCGCAGACGTCGCTGCGGGCTCGTGAGATGGCCGCGCGGTGGGCCTGATCGGTGCTCATCGGGCGCCGCCTTCCCGGCTGGAGGTCTCCTGGCGGGTCAGGCTGCGGTCCCGGATGGCCCGCAGCCGGTGCATGACCTCGTTGGAGCCGCGGCCGAAGTAGTCGTGCAGCCGCTGGTACTCCGCGTACAGCTCGTCGTAGACGTCGGCGCTGGCCGGGTCGGGCTTGTACACCGCGTCCCGCTTGCCGCCCATGGCCGCGGCGGCGGCCGGCACGTCCGGGTAGGCGCCCGCCGCGACCGCCGCGTGGATGGCCGAGCCGAGCGCGGGGCCCTGGTCGGAGGAGATGACGCTGAGCGGGCGCCGCAGCACGTCCGCGTAGACCTGCATCACGAACGGGTCCTTGAGCAGCCCCCCGGCCACCACGAACTCGGTGACCCCGCAGCCGGAGGAGGAGAATGCGTCGACGATGACCCGGGTGCCGAACGCGGTCGATTCGACCAGGGCCCGGTAGATATCGGGCGGGCGGCTGGCCAGGGTGAGGCCCACGATGACGCCGGACAGCTGCACGTCAACCAGCACCGAGCGGTTCCCGTTGAGCCAGTCCAGGGCGATCAGCCCGTGCGCGCCGGCCGGCTGGCTGGCGGCCTCCACCGACAGCAGCTCGAACAGCGAGACGCCCCGGCGCTCCGCCTCGTCCCGGTACGCGGCCGGGACCGCCTGGTCGAGGAACCAGGCGAAGATGTCGCCCACCCCGCTCTGCCCGGCCTCGTAGCCGTACTCGCCGGCGACGATGCCGCCGTCCACCACCCCGCACATGCCGGACACCTCGGCAAGCGTCGCCGAGTTCATCACGTGACAGGTCGAGGTGCCCATGATGGCCACCATCTGACCGGGGGCGATGGCGTTGGCGGCGGGCGGGGTGACGTGCGCGTCCACGTTGCCGACGGCCACGGCGATGCCCTCGGGCAGCCCGGTCCACTCGGCTGCCTCAGCGGTCAGCCCGCCGGCCCGCGCCCCCAGCGGCGACACCGGGTGGGCCAGCTTGTCTTCGGCGAAGCTGGCGAAGCCAGGGTTCAGCGTCCCGAGGAAGTCCGTGGAGGGATAGTGGCCGTCCTGGTAGATGCCCTTGTACCCGGCCGTGCAGGTGTTGCGGGTCTCGGCGCCGCACAGCTGCCAGATGATCCAGTCGGCCGCCTCGATCCAGCGGTCCGCCTCCTGGTAGATGTCCGGGTCCTCCTCCAGCAGCTGGAGGCCCTTGGCGAACTGCCACTCCGAGGAGATCTTGCCGCCATACCGGCCGATCCACGGCTCACCCCACTCGTGGGCCAGTGCGTTGATCCGGTCCGCCTGGGGCTGGGCCGCGTGGTGCTTCCAGAGCTTGGGATAGGCGTGCGGGCGGCCTTCCAGCCCCGGCACCTGGCACAGCGGGGTCCCGTCGCGCCGGGCCGGCAGCACGGTGCAGGCGGTGAAGTCGGTGCCGATCCCGATCACCCGGCCCGGGTCGATCCCAGCCGCCTGGACCGCGGCCGGGACAGCCTCTCGCAGCACGTCCCAGTAGTCCTCCGGGTCCTGCAGGGCCCAGTCCGGCGGCAGCGGCTCGCCGGTCGCGGCCAGCTTGGCGTCCATGACCGCGTGCCGGTAGGTGCAGACCGCGGTCCCGAGTTCCGCGCCGTCGCGGACCCGGACCACCACGGCCCGGCCGGAGAGTGTGCCGAAATCCACGCCGATCACGTAGCTGTCGTCCTGGCCCGCCTGCCCGCCCGGCCCGCTCTGGCTGTCCGGCTCGCTCTGTCTGCCTGGCCCGCCCGGCCCGCTCTGGCTGTCCGGCTCGCTCTGTCTGCCTGGCCCGCCCGGCCCGTCGCTGTCGTGAGCGCTAACAGTCATCATCGTCCTGTTCTGCCTGCTGATCCGGTCTGGGTGATTGACGTCCTGTCGGCTTCTGCCTGGTTGTGCGGCGCTTGCGGGGGTGCCCGGGCCCTGCCTCAGCCTGGCCGTGGCCGGCCTGCCGTGGCCCGGTCAGGTCGCGGGGGGTGCGGCACTGGAGCGGACCACGAACTGCGGGACGACTGGCTCGGCGGCCGCGGCTGCGTCACGGTCGAAGATCAGCCCGACCAGCGTGTCCAGCGCCCGGCGGCCGAGCTCACCGAAATCCTGCCGCACCGTGGTCAGCGGGGGAAGGAAGTACTCGGCCTCGGGGATGTCGTCGAAGCCGACCACGCTCACGTCCTCCGGCACCCGGCGGCCGTGTTCCGAGAGTGCGCGGATCAGCCCCAGCGCCACCTGGTCGTTGGCGCACAAGATGGCGGTCACGCTCTCGTCCTGGGCGATCTGCTGCCCCCGCTCGTACCCGGACGCCGCGGACCAGTCACCGGGGATCAGCTCCGGCTCGGGTGCGCCCGCCTCGCGCAGTGCCTGCCGCCAGCCCTCCACCCGGGCCTCGGCGTCGAGCCAGGAAGGCGGCCCGCTCAGGTGGTGGACCGTGCGGTGGCCGAGGCCGAGCAGGTAGCGGGTGCCCTGCGCCGCCCCTTCGGCGTTGTCCACCGCGACCGAGTGCACCGGCGGGGTGGTCCGGCAGCCCACCGCGACCAGCGGGATGTCCGTCGGGCAGTCGGTCAGCGCCTCCACCGCGGAGACCTGCGCGGTGATGACGATGATTCCCTCGACCCCCTGCCCCACGAACCGCTCCACCGAGTCCAGCACGGCCCGGCGGTCCAGGGTCGGCGTGCTGGCGATGGAGACGAAGTAGCTGTCCTGCGCCGCCCGCTCGATCCCGTAGAGCATGGAAGCCGGCCCGTACAGGGTGGTGTCGAAGCTGATCACGCCGAGGGTGTGGGTACGCCGGGTGACCAGTGTCCGGGCCGCGGCGTTCGGGCGGTAGCCGAGCTCGTTGATCGCGGCCAGAACCAGGGCCCTGGTCTCGGGGCGGACGTTGGGATGCTCGTTGAGCACCCGGGACACCGTCTGATGGGAGACGCCGGCCAGCTGGGCGACGTCGGTCATGACCGGGGGGCGGTTGCGCCCGCGATCGGTTAGTGCCACGTACCGCCTCCTTCCGCCGTCTCGTCCCGCCGCCCGGGGCTCCGTTGCCTCCGGCCCGCCCGGATTCCGCCGGCCGTTCCGCTTCCTGTCCTGCTGTCCCGGGTCCTGCCGTCCGGTCCTGCCGACCCGGGGTCCTGCTGTCCCGGGGTCCTGCTGTTCCGGGGTCCTGCTGTTCCGGGGTTCTGCTGTTCCGGGGTTCTGCTGTCCCGGGTCCTGCTGTCCCGGGGTCCTGCCGACCCGGGTCCTGCCGTCCGGTCCTGCTGTCCGGGTCCCGCGGGGCGGCCAGCTGGCGCCGCCCGCCACCCTGCCCGGCTTGCCACCGGATGGGGTTTTTGCCCTTGCCTTACCGTATTCGGCCGCGACCAGGCTCAGTAGCGACAGATAACACCATGTGTACCCACTTGCTAGATACAAGTATGCGGGTTCCGTTTCGGAGCCCCGGGGGATTGTGACCGCTCACAACATCCCAGGTCAAGCTGGCGGCGGCGCGTGGGCGGGCGGATGGGCGGGAGGGTGTCGAGGCGGCCCCGCGGCCGGCCCGGGCAGGCGGCTCACGGCGGACCCGGGCTGGTCGAGCCCCGCGCGACCAGGCGGCAGGGCACGGTGTGCACGCCGTGGGTGGGCTGCCCGTTGATGGCCAGCAGGAGGTGCTCCGCGGCCACCCGGCCGACATCCTCCAGGCACATGTCCACGCTGGTCAGCGGGGGATCCGCGCCGAGCACCATCGGGCTCCAGTTGTCGAGCCCGACCAGGGCGATGTCCTCGGGGACCCGGCAGCCGATCAGGCGCAGGGTGTCGGACACGCCCCGGGCGATCTGGTCGCTGCCGCAGAAGATCGCGTTGACCCCGGGTGTGGTGCGCATCACCAGCCGGGCCGCCTCCCGCCCCCAGGCCTCACTCCACTCCCCGTACAGCACGTCGTTGGCGGTGAACGGCAGCCCCGCCCCATGCAGGTCTGGACGCCGCTGGCCTGACCGCTCCCGGCCCAGGCCCGCCCCTTGCCGCCCGCCAGCCGAGGACCCCTGCCCGGCCGGGGGCGCCGTCCCGCGCCGGCTGGGACCCGGCCTGCCCGGCCCCAGCCCAGCCACTCCCGACCCTCGAACCCCACCCAACCCACCAACCTCCGCAACCCCTGAGCCCCCTCTGGCCCTTGACCCAGCAACCTCATCTGCCCCCTGGGCCCCAGCAACCGCGTGGACGCTTCGTGATCAACCGATTGGTGCTGCTGGGGCAGCACCAATCGGTTGATCACGAACTGCTCGGGGGGCCGGCCGGGGTGGCAGCCAGAGTGGGCCGGCCGGGGCTCCGCCGGGGTGGGCCGACCAGGCTGGGGCGACCAGGGTGGGGCGACCAGGGTGGGTCAGTCAGGGTGGGTCAGAAGGAGAAGCCGCCGGGACGGCCGTTGCGGTCGGCGATCAGCCCGGCCAGGGTGGAGATGGCGATCTCGGCGGGGGTCCGGGAGCCGATGTTCAGCCCGATCGGCCGGTGGACCCGGGCGATGTCGGCCTCGGCCACGCCCAGCGCGGCCAGCGCCTCGACGTGCGGCCCCTCGTGCCGCGGATTGCCCATGATCCCGACCCAGCGGGCCGGGCTGGCCAGCGCGTCGCGCAGCACGATCCCCAGTTCGGGCCGGTGGTGGTCGGTCACCACGACATCGGCGGCGGCGTCCATGTACTTGATGGCGTCAGCGGTCACCTCGTAGCCGGTGGTCCGCGCGCTCGCGGCGAGGCCGGAATCGGGCTCCAGCAGCACCACGCGGTATCCCGCGTCGCCGGCGAAATGCAAGAGGAACTCGGCGACGGGGGACGCGAAGGCAGCGATCAGCGTCTTCTCGGTGGCCGGCGCTGTGCCGTGGCCGTGCGCGACCTGGCAGGCCTCGCTCTCTTCCGGTTGGTCCTGCGCTTGTCCCATGCTCCCGAGCTTGCCACGACGGGGCAGGCTTTGGCGACGGCGCGCGGGGCAGATACCCAGTCAGGCCGGTGGTCATGATCATGAAAGGACTTCCACCATGCAGCTCAGCGCGCGTAACCAGATCAGGGCGACGGTCACCGGGGTCACGGCGGGCGAGGCCACCGCCAACGTGGTCCTGGACGCCAACGGCGTCCGGCTGGTCGCCTCCATCACCGTCGAGGCAGCCCGCGAGCTGGGCCTGGCCGAGGGCCGTGAGGTGGTCGCGGTGATCAAGGCTTCCGACGTTATCGTCGGGGTCCCGGACTGACCGCAGGCACCTTCTGGGTCCCGGTACCGCTCTGCAGGGCGGCCGGCTGCCGGTCCCGGGTCACGGCCTGGTGGATCAGCGAGACGGCCAGCGCCACCGTGACCACGAACGCGAGCGAGGTGGCGATGTTCATCCCCACCATGTGCCGGGTGGTGGAGATACCGGAGTAGTAGGCGGGCGGGATGAACGCGAGCACGGCGCACCCGATCATGCACAGCACCATGGCGGCGCCGTTCCGGTGCCAGGGCCGGGCCTGTCCCCGGGTCAGCGCGAGAGCGGCCACTCCCGCCATGACCAGCCACAGCGGAACGAACCACCACAGTCCCAGGCCCGGCGGGAGCTGGTGCATCAGCCAGGTGAGCACGACCACCCGGGACTCGTAGGCGCCCTTCCGGTGGCCGGCGTACACGGGGTAGTCGCCGAGGGTCGTGATCCGGAACCGCTGGGCCAAGATCGCGGCCGACTGCCCGACGTGCAGGATGCTGGCCGGGTGGGTCAGCAGGTAGTGGGTGATGTTGCCGTCGGTCAGCTTGCCCGTGTACCGGGCGTACAGCGGGCTCAGCCGGACCGACGTCGTGTCCCAGTAGTAGTGGCCCGCGTACCTGGCCCAGCTCACGGGAAGGCCCAGCGCGCGGAGCTGGGCGGGCGCCGTGGCGCGCCGGGTCACGATATCCGTGAAGATCATGTCCACGGCCTGGATGTGGTGCAGCCGCTGGCCGTAGGAGCTGACGTAGTCCCACGCCGCGTAGGCGCCGGCCAGCACGGCCAGGCCCGCGGCGACCACGGCCGCCGCGGCGCTCTGCCGGTTCCGGAACCGGCTCAGCCCGCGCCAGGAACCGTGATCGGTGCTGGCCAGGACCAGGGTGATGCACACCGGCGCGGCCAGGACCAGGTACTGCTCCTTGGACAAGAGAGCCAGGAAACCACCCGAACCGGCCAGGACCAGGCCGAACATGGTCGGCCGCCAGCCCCGCCCGAGATACACCACGCCGGCCGCGATCAGCATCAGCCCGACCAGGGCGGCGGGCTCACTGAACGGCCCGGCGAACACGTCGAAGAAGGCCGCGTCCGCGATGATCAGCCAGCAGGCGGCGGCCACCAGCACCTGGGCCCACGGCCGGATCCGCAGCCCGACCGCCAGGCTGGCGATTGCCGCCGAGGCCAGCGCGCACATCAGTACCGCCACCGCGATCAGGTTGACGGCGCCGGCCAGGCCCAGCACCGGCGTCAGTAGCCGGGCCACCTCGATGGGGACGAGCTCAGAGGATGGGTAGGGAACCCGTCCGGCGCAACTGTGCCTGGGCACGTACTCGAAGTAGGAGAACCGGAAGAACCTCGGATGGTGACCGGTGACCGGGCCCAGGCCGATCCCGCACATCAGGCGGGGGCCGTCCCGGTTGTCGGCCTGGCCCACCGGCGTGGGCACCAGGAACCGGATCAGGAGCAGGCCCAGCGAGACACCGAAGATCGCCAGCCCGCGGCCGATGGTGCCATGCAGGTAAGGAGCCGCCCCACGGCCGAGCCTGCTTAGCGGACCGCCATCAGTTGTCTCGTGACCAGCCACTTCATCGCCAGGCACTGGGTCGACCTCTCAGTGTGCCGGATACCGTGATCAAAGTCCCGCCATCACCCCTGGTCACGCTGGTTCGCGCTTCCTTTACCGAGGCTTTTCGTATTTGATTGGCGGGCTTGAACCTGTGTGGCGTCGCTGCCTCGAGTTTCAGGGGCAGGGCCAGCAGTAACTGGCCATCCAGGCCAATTCGAGTCGTGTTAACTCCATGGAGAGTACTCCGGGCCGCCCACGATTTCTATCTCGTCCAGCGACCGGGGGAAACTGCCTTCCTAGCTGGAGGTTTCCGGCTGAACCGGGCGGTCCGGCCAGCCGCGATCCTTGATCAAAAAGGGTCAGGCGCTATATCCGCGGGCCTGGCCCGCTGAACGATCATGAAATTGGCACAGCATCCTCAGGCTCACGGAGCGGCGGGACGGAATGCCTCTTCCATAACCTTGAAGAGGTGCCAGCTCTGGGCCCACTGACTCTCGGGCACAGACCAATACAGCGCGTAGGCGTGCCGGGAGTTGGCCAGCACGTTGCGATTGAGCACGTGGGTCAGAACGCCCTCATGGTAGTAGGTGAATTCCCAATCCGCAGCCTTTTCCGCCTGCGCGTAGCGGACAGCCTGGAGGCGGATCCGGTGGTAGCCGGGGTAGGTGCTCTCCCGGTTGGCCTCCTGCTGCTGCCAGTCCCTGAGCGGGTCAGGCCGGGGATGGTCGCTCTGGTCGATCAGCAGGAACTCCGCGCCCGAGGGCGGCAGGAGGTAGACGTAGTGACCCTGGTGCGACACGCGCCAGCCGTTCGGCACGGCGATCGAGAAACCGGTCGAGTTGCGGAACTCGTGGTAGCCAGCCGGGATGACGGCCGGGCCGAGCTGGCCCGAGCTCGGCGTGGGCGAGGGCGGCGGTGTGCTGGACGGGGCAGCGGACGTGGCGCTGGGCGACGCGGACGGGGGCGCCGGCCGGCCCGCGGAATGGCCCTTGCTCGCGGTGGCCGGGGGCGGGCGATGGCTGATCGCGATCACGGCGGCGACCACGCCGGCCGCCAGGATCAGTGCCGCAGCAGCCACGGCGAGGACCCGGGTGAGCGGTTTCCGGCGCGGTGCTCCGGGTGACCGTCCGTGCCCCGCCCGGAGAGCCTGATCCTCGGTGGGGACGAGGACCGCCGCGAGCGGTTCCCCGGGCCCGGTGTCCGAACCGGGCTCCTCGGGCAGTACTCCCGAACCGGGCTCCTCGGGCAGTACTCCCGGATCGGGCTCCTCGGGCACGGCCCCCGGGCCGGGCTCCTCACGGCCGACGCCGGGGCCAGGCTCCTCGGGCAGGACTTCCGGGCCGGGCTCCTCACGCAGGACACCCTCACCGGGCTCACCGGGCAGGATTCCCGGATCAGGTTCACCAGCCCCGGACTGAGGTTCCGGCTCGTCCGGCTCGGCGTCCCAGGGGCGCAGCGTGCGGGTCCGCTCGGCGCTTTCCAGGCTGCTGCCCGGCCGGGTCCGCCCGGCGCCCGCATCGGGAACCGCTCCCGCATCCAGCGCCGGGAAGGCGGCCGTGCCGGACCCGCCACCCGCCTCGGCGACCTGGCGCAGCATCCGCCCGGCCTCGTCAGCGTCCAGCCTCCGGGACGGGACGTGATCCAGCAGCCCCCGGATGACCGGCCACAGCGCCCCGGCCCGGCTCGGCGGATCCGGATCCTCGTTGACCACGGCCATCAGGGTGGGCAGCGCTCCCTGGCGCGCGTAGGCGGGCCGCCCCTCCACCAGGGCGTACAGCGTGGCGCCCAGGGACCACAGGTCCGACTCGGGACCGCCCCGCTCACCGCGGGCCCGCTCCGGGGCGATGTACGAGGGCGATCCCACGATCATGCCCGACGTGGTCAGGGCCGGGCTTTCCTGTGTCCTGGCGATCCCGAAGTCGGCCAGGACGGCGCGGCCGCCCGAGTCGATCAGCACATTGCCCGGCTTGACGTCCCGGTGCATGATGCCGAGCGCGTGCGCGGCGCTTAAAGCGGCCAGGATCTGCAGCCCCACCTCGGCGGCGCGCTGCGGGGGCAGTGGCCCCTCGGCGTCCACCAGGTCCCGCAGCGACCGGGACGGGACCAGTTCCATGACGATCCACGGGCGGCCGTCATCCTCGACGACGTCGTAGATCGTCACCACGTTGGGGTGGCTCAGCCGGGCCGCGGTGCGTGCCTCGTGCAGCGTCCGCTCCCGGAGCAGTTCGCGCTCGTGGTCTGTCATGTCGGCGGGAGGAGACACTTCCTTCACGGCCACCTGGCGGGACAGGACATCATCCTCGGCGAGCCACACCGTGCCCATGCCGCCGTTGCCGAGCGCCGAGATCAGTCGATAGCGGCCAGCGACCACATGGCCCGTGACGATCGGCGCTCCCACCTGTGGCGAGTTACCCACTGGCCGGGAATCAAACCAGCGGCCGCGCGGCCTGGCGGATGTTCCCGCCAGGCCGCGCCGTGATCCGCCAGGCCGGGATCAGCTTCCCTTCACCTGCGGCACCGATGAAATCGTGGATTGCGCCTGGGTCAGCGCGGAACTGACCGACGACGTGCCGGTGATCGCGGCCTGGATCGCGGTCCACAGCGCCTGCGACACCTTCGGGTAGTTGGCGCCGTACTGGGTGGTCCGTGACCGGGCGGTCGCAGTCTCCTTGGCGAACACCGTGTACTCCGGGCCGCCGTTGAGGTACTGCGAGATCACCGACGGCTTGGTCGGCAGGTAGTACATGAGCGACGTGATGTGCGTCATCACCGACGGCGCCTGCGCGCCCTTGATCCATTCCCAGGCCGCGTTCTGCTGCTGGGCAGACCCGGAGTTACCGATGTTCCAGGTCTCCCCGCCGAGCGGCGGCGCCGCGGACCGGCTGCGCGAGGCCGGCTGCCGGGTCCCCGAGGACGTGGCCCTGGTGGGCTTCGACAACTGGGACGTCATCGCCACCGCGTGCCGCCCGCCGCTCACGACCGTGGACATGAACCTGCGCCAGCTGGGCCGGGCCGCGGGTGAGCGCTTGCTGGCCGCGGTGAACGGCCAGCCGGCCTCGGGTCTCCAGCTGATGCCCTGCCGCCTGGTCACCCGCGACTCGACCCGCCCCCGGGCCGCCGTGCCCCGTGATCACGGTCGATAAGGGGCGCCATGTGTCAGCTATTGACCGTGATCACGGGCGGCCAGGCGGGCGCCGGGCCGCTGACCGTGATCACGGTCAGAAGGGGGCGCTATGTGGCAGGCATTGACCGTGATCACGGGCCGGGCGGGGCACGGCGGGGCGGGGGGCGGGGGCGGGGGCGGGGTGAGGAGGGCTGAGACGGCGGCGCGGAGCGGGGTCATGCGGGCGGCGGCCCGGCGGCGGGCGCCGGTCAGGGGGCCGGGCGGCTCGGTGACCTCCAGGTAGGCCTTGAGCTTGGGCTCGGTGCCGCTGGGCCGCAGCACGACCCGCGCGCCGTCCAGCCGGATGACCAGCGCGTCGGTGGGAGGCAGCGCCCCGCCCTCCGCCAGGTCGGTGATCCCCAGGACCGGCGACCCGGCCAGCGCGGCGGGCGGGGCGGCCCGCAGCCCGGCCATGATCTCCCCGGGGGCGCGGGTCGGCAGCGTGAGCTGGGTGGTCAGGTGAACCCCGTGCGCGGTCTCCAGCGCATCCCAGCGGTCCAGCACCGACTGCCCGGCCGCCTGGGCCCGGGCGGCCAGGCCCAGCATGGCGAGGGCGGCGCTGAACCCGTCTTTATCCCGCACCGCGTCGCCGACCGCGTAACCAAGCGCCTCTTCGTATCCGAATACGAAACGCGTCCGCGGTCGCCCATCGGCGGCCCGGACGATCCACTTGAACCCGGTCAGGGTCTCGGCGTACTGCGCTCCCGACGCGGCGGCGATCCGGGACAGCAGCGACGACGACACCACCGTCGAGGCAACCAGGCGCTGCCGCGGATCCGCCTCGCCGGGGTTCGCCGCGGGGCCGAAGGCCCCGAGCACGAACGCGCCGAGGAGCGCGCCGACCTGATCCCCGGTGAGCGCCCGCCAGCCCCCCGCGGCCGCCGGATCGGGGACCGCCACCGCGAGCCGGTCGCCGTCCGGGTCGCTGGCCAGCACCAGATCGGCGCGCAGCTCCCGGGCGTCGGCCAGCGCGAGATCGAGCGCGCCGGGTTCCTCGGGGTTGGGGAACGGCACGGTCGGGAAGTCCGGGTCGGGATCGGCCTGGGCGGCCACCACGTGCGGGGCGGGATAGCCGGCCCGGTCGATGGCCCGCAGCATCAGCGGGGCGGCGACCCCGTGCAGCGGCGTGTAGACCACGCGCAGCCGGGCCGGGCCGGCCTCCGGAGGCGGGGCGGCGGGGGACAGGGCCAGGATCGTGTCCAGGTAGGCCCCGGCGATCTCGTCCCCGTGCCGGGTGATCAGCGGGCTGTCCGGCGGGCCCAGCGGGATCTCCGCCAGCGCGCCCAGGCCGCTGATGGCCGCCTGGATCTCGGCGTCCACCGGCGGCACGATCTGCGCGCCGTCGCCCAGGTAGAGCTTGTAGCCGTTGTCGCCGGGCGGGTTGTGGCTGGCGGTGATCATCACGCCGGCCGCGGCGGACAGGTGCCGCACCGCGAACGCGAGCAGTGGCGTGGGGCTGCGGCCCGGCAGCAGGTGCACGCGGATCCCCGCCCCGGTCAGCACGGCTGCTGTCTCCGCCGCGAACTCCGCCGAGCGGTGCCGGGCGTCCCAGCCGAGCACCACGCCGGCCCCGGCCGCGTCCGGCCGGTGCTCGTGCAGCCAGCGGGACAGGCCCGCGGTGGCGGCGCGGACCACGGCGCGGTTCATCCGGTTCGGCCCGGCGCCGATCGCGCCGCGCAGGCCCGCGGTGCCGAACTGGAGCCGGCCCGCGAACCGGTCGGCCATGGCCCGGCCGGCCGCTCGTCCCGCCGGCCGCGGGAGCAGTCCTGCAGTTCGCCGCGGCCGGCTGGCGGCGCCAGCGAGGCTCCTGTACAGTTCGGCTGCGGTCGGCGGGGCTGGGGTCGTCGGCGATCCAGGCACCGGAACGCGCTCCTCGGGATCTCCGCGGGATCTCCGGGACGGGACTCCGGGGACGGGTCCGCGGCCGGGGGGCTCATGTCGTCCGGGGCAGCACCTGCGCCAGCAGGGCGCCCATCCGGCCCGCGGCGGCCTGGCCCGCCGCGACCACCTCGGTGTGATCCAGGCCGTGCGCGGCCAGGCCGGCCGCCGGGTTGGTGACCAGCGAGATGGCCAGCACCTCCGCGCCGAGCTGGCGGGCGGCGATCGCCTCCAGCACGGTGGACATGCCGACCAGGTCCGCGCCGAGGATGGCGAGCATGCGGATCTCCGCCGGCGTCTCGTAGTGCGGGCCGGGCATGGCCGCGTAGACGCCCTCGGCCAGGCCCGGGTCGGCCTTCAGGGCCAGGGCCCGCAGCCGGGCCGAGTACAGGTCGGTCAGGTCGGTGAACCGGGACGGGTATCCCCCGGGCGGCCGGTCCGGCCCGGCGAGCGGGGACTGGCCGGTGAAGTTCAGATGGTCCCGGATCAGCACCGGCTGGCCGACCCGGTAGCCCGCGGCGATCCCGCCGGCCGCGTTGGTCAGGGCCACGACCCGGCAGCCGGCCGCGACCGCGGTCCGCACGCCGTGCACGACCACGCTGGGCGGATGGCCTTCGTACAGGTGCACCCGGCCGACCAGGACCAGCAGCCGCAGGGCCGGCGTTACCAGGGACAGGGCCAGGCCGGCGTGACCGGGCACGGTCGAGGGCGGAAGCCGCCCAGGTCGGCGACGGGCACCTCGGTCACGGTCGCGCCGAGGCCCTGGGCCAGTGCATCGGCAGCCGGGGACCAGCCGGACCCGAGGACCACGGCCACGTCGTGCGCGGGCTGCCCGGTCCGCTCGGCCAGCCGCGCGGCGCTCGTGTCGGCCGCCTCGAAGGGATTGGTCATGCCTTCACGTACGGCTGGCCGTCGGCTTTGGGTGCCCGGACCTTACCGACCAGGCCGGCCACCGCGATGATGGTGACGACGTACGGGGCCATCAGCAGGATGTTCGACGGGATGGGCACGTTCAGCGTGGCCAGGATGGACTGCAGCGAGGTGGCGAAGCCGAACAGCAGCGCGGCCGCGGTCGCGCCCAGCGGCGTCCACCGGCCGAAGATCATCGCGGCCAGTGCGATGTAGCCCTCGCCGGAGGACATGTCCTTGCCGAACGAGCCCACCTGGCCGATGGTGAGGAACGCGCCGCCGATCCCGGCGATCAGCCCACCCATGATCACGTTCCGGTACCGGGTTGCCAGCACTTTGATGCCGACCGTGTCGGCCGCGGTCGGGTGCTCGCCGACGGCCCGGACCCGCAGCCCCCACCGGGTGCGGAACAGGCCCAGCTGGACCACGGCGATCATCGCGTACGTGATGTACAGGAAGATCGTCGAGTCGAACAGGACCGGGCCGAGGATCGGGATGTCCCCGAGCAGGGGGATCTTGATGTCGGAGAAGGTCTGCGGGGAGTTCAGCCGGTTCTGGTAGGGCACCAGCACCGCGTCGTACAGGTAGCCGGTCAGCCCGGAGGCGAACACGTTGAGCACCACGCCGAGGACGATCTGGTCGACCAGGAACTTGATGGCGAACACGGCCAGCACCCCGCCGAGCAGGCCGCCGGCCAGCGACCCGGCGATCAGCCCGAGCCACAGCGAGCTGAACGCGCTGGTGATGACGGCTGCGCCGAACGCGCCGAGCAGCAGCTGCCCCTCGATCGCGATGTTGATGACGCCGGACCGCTCGCACATGCAGCCGGCCAGCGCGCCGAGGATCAGCGGGATCGAGTAGACGAGCGTGCCCTGCAGCAGGTTGATCACGCTGAGCCCGGTGCTGTTCCCGGCGTCCGCCCAGCACAGCAGGGCCACCACGAAGCAGAACACGGCCCCGGCGATGCACATCCGCCTGCCCGCCCGGTCCAGCGGGATCAGGGCGCGCAGCACGCCGATCGCGATGCACACCACGCCGAGGGCGTAGCACACCGGCGCGGCGGCCACCACCAGGTTGGGCACCCCCACCTTGGCGCCGAACAGGGCGAACGTGAACGTCGCGTCGCCATGGCTGTGCAGGCCGAACAGCAGGATGTTGGCCAGCCCGAAGAGCACGTAGGTGGCGGCGGCCACCATCCGGCGGTTGACGCCGGCCGAGGCCCGGGCGGCTGCGGTCAGCGTGCTCATGCGTTCCACCCTTTGGCGACGTTCTCGCTCAGCCCGGTCGCCTTGGCCTTGCGCAGCCGGAACATGGCCCGGATCAGCGGCGGCGCGGCAACGAACAGGACGATGAGCGACTGGATGACGGTGACGATGTCCACCGGGATCTGGGTGGAGGCCTGCATCTGCACCCCGCCCGCGTGCAGCGCGCCGAACAGCAGCGCGGACAGCACGATGCCGAGCGGCCGGGCCCGGCCGAGCAGGGCCACCGTGATGCCGTCGAAGCCGTAGGTGCCGTAGCTCTGGAAGTTCAGCTGGTAGTCGGTGCCCTGGATGACGGCGACGGCGGCCAGCCCGGCCAGGCCGCCGGCCAGCAGCATGACCAGCACCCAGCTGCGCTCCACGCTCATCCCGGCGGTCCGCGCGGCGCTCGGGTTGGCGCCCACGGTGCGGAACTCGAAGCCGGTCGTGCTGCGCTCCAGCAGCCACCACACCGCGGCCGCGACGACCAGGGCGAGCAGGAATCCGGCGTTGACCCGCAGGCTGGGGCCGGCGATGTGCCACAGCCGCGCATCGACCGCGATGACCGGGCTGATCAGGTCGGTGCGGTGCGGCTGCTGCAGCACGCTGGTGCCGAGGATGTAGGCCAGGAAGTAGTACATGACGTAGTTGAGCATGATCGTCACGACGACCTCGTGGGCGCCGGTGCGGGCCTTCAGCTCGCCGACGATCCAGCCCATGACCGCGCCGCCGGCGAACCCGCCGAGCACACACACGATCACGTGGATGACGGGCGGCAGGCTCACCCCGAAGCCCAGCCAGGTGGCGACGATCGCCCCGCCGATCCACTGGCCGGCCGCGCCGATGTTGAACAGGCCGGCCCGGAAGGCCAGGCCCACGGACAATCCAGTGAAGATCAGCGGGGTGGCGTTGACCGCGGTCTCGGACAGCGGGTTGAACACCGCGCTGACGTAGCCGTTGTGCAGCGCGGTGGCCAGTGACGCCTGGTGGAAGACACCCGCCACCGTGTGCGGGTTGAAGATGGCGCCCTCGAACATCGCGACGTAGGCGCTCGCGGCCGTATCCCAGGCCAGCGCGATCGCGTGGCCGGGGTCGCTGAAGAAGGTGCTCCAGGCCTTGAGCACATCCGGGTCCGTGAACGCGATCAGCAGGCCGCCCAGCACCAAGGCCACCACGATGGCCAGGATCGTGACGACCACGGAGTTGCCCTCGAGGATCGAGTCGAGCACGGCGCGGCTGAATGACGGCCGGCTTGGTGCGGTGCCGGCGTCGGCCGCCTCGGCGGGCTCGGCGGCGGCGGGGGACGGGGGCGGCGCTGGCTCGGTCACTCCGGCTCCCCTCCGTCGCGATCGGCGGCCGGCTGGTCATCAGCCGGGCTGGTCGGGGCAGGGTTGCTCTGGGCAGGGCTGCCCTGGGCAGGGCTGGATGGGTCGGTGGTGATGTCGGTGGGGACGCCGATACCGAGCAGGCCCGAGGCCATCAGCCCGGCGTCGGGCCCGCCAGCGGCGGGGGCCTCGACCACCGCCGCGCTGGCGGCGGCCGCGTCGGCGTCACTCGAGCCCGCCATCAGCATGCCCAGTTCCTCGGCGGGCACGTCCGGGGGCCGGAACCCGGTGATCCGCCCCTCGTACATGACCGCGATCCGGTCGGACAGCGCGTAGATCTCGTCCAGCTCGGACGAGACGAGCAGCACGGCCAGGCCCCGGTCGCGCTGCTCCACGATGCGCCGGTGCACGAACTCGATCGAGCCCACGTCCAGGCCGCGGGTCGGCTGGCTGGCCACCAGGACGCGCACGTCGCGGCCGAGTTCCCGGGCCAGGATGACCTTCTGCTGGTTCCCGCCGGACAGCGTGCCGACCGGCGGTGCCGGTGGACGAGGTCCGGATGTCGAAATCAGCGACCCGCTCGGTGGCGGCCCGGTCCCGGGTGGCGAGGTCCAGCGCGATCCCCCGGGCGTAGGGCCGCTGGTCATACACGTCCAGGATGATGTTGTCGGCCACCGAGAACCCAGCGACCAGGCCGTCCTCCTGGCGGTCCTCCGGGACGAAGGCCAGCCCGGCGCGCAGCCGCTGCTGCGGGTGGGCCTTGGTGAGGTCCCGGCCATCGAGCCGCACCGACCCGCCGTCCACCGGCCGCAGGCCGAGCAGCGCTTCGCACAGCTCGGTCTGGCCGTTGCCCTGCACCCCGGCCACGCCCAGGATCTCGCCCGCCCGGACCTGGAACGACACCCCGTCCAGCGCGGCGGTGCCCTGATCGCCGGCCATCGTGAGGTCCTGCACGTCGAGCCGCACGTCGCCGGGACTGGCGGGCGGCTTGGTCACCCGGAGCTGAACCGACCGGCCGACCATCAGCGCCGCCAGCTCGCTGTCACTGGCCGTGGGCGGGAGCTGCCCGACCACCTGGCCGCGGCGGATGACCGTGATGACGTCCGCGATCTCCTGGACCTCTTTGAGCTTGTGCGAGATGAACACGATGGACCGGCCGCCGGCCTGCAGTTCCCGCATGATCCGGAACAGTTCCTCGGTCTCGCCCGGGGTGAGCACCGAGGTGGGCTCGTCCAGGATCAGCACGCTGGCCTCGCGCAGCAGGGCCTTGACGATCTCCACCCGCTGCTGCACGCCGACCGGCAGATCCTCGACCAGGGCGTCCGGGTTGACCTGCAGGCCGTAGCGCTCGGACAGTTCGCTGGACGTCGCGGCGGGTGCGCCGCCGGTCGATCCAGCCGAGCGCCCGGGTGCGCTCCATGCCGAGGGTGACGTTTTCCGCCACGGTGAAGACCGGCACCAGCATGAAGTGCTGGTGCACCATGCCGATGCCGGCCTTGATCGCGTTGCTGGGCGAGCCGAGGTGCTGCGGCTTGCCGTCCAGCAGGATCTCGCCCTCGTCCGGCTGGGCCAGCCCGTACAGGACGTTCATCAGGGTGGTCTTGCCCGCGCCGTTCTCGCCGAGCAGCGCGTGGATCTGGCCCTGTTCCACGGTCAGGTCGATGTGATCGTTGGCCACGAGGCTGCCGAAGCGCTTCGTGATCCCCTTCAGCTCCAGCTTCACCGGCCCGCCTCCCGGAGCGTTATTCAATACCGGCTAGCGAGCGCAGGCCAGAGGCCTGCGCGAGCGGTCGGTGCGGAGTGGATTGAATGACGCGACTCCTCAGACAACAGAGCCCCCAGCGTGACCCGGGCGGGGATACCCGCCCGGGTCACGCGCAGCCAAACCTACCCGGCCGGGTTAGACCGGGCTCTTGGTGGGCGTCTTGATCGAGCCGTTCTCGATACCCGCCTTGACCTTGGCCAGTTCCGACTGGAGAGCAGCCGGGACCTTGCTGGCGAAGTCGTGGTAGGGGGCGAGGGCCACCCCGCCGTTGGCCAGCGTGCCGATGTAGTTGCCGCCCTTGAAGGTGCCGTTGGCCGCGCCGAGGACCGCGGTCTTCACCGCGGTCTGGATGCCCTTCATCACGCTGGTGATGAAGTACTTGCAGTACTGCGCGGCGCTCACGCAGCCGTCGGTGTCCACCCACATCATGTTGACGTTGTGGCCCTGCTGGTCGGCGCGTCTGCACGGCCTTGGCCGCGCCCAGGCCGACGTTCCCGGCCACCGGGAAGATGATGTCCGCGCCTTCCTGGATGAACGTGTTGGTCAGCGTCAGGCCCTTGGTCTGGTTGGTGAAGTCACCGGTGAAGTTCCCGTTCTGGGTCTTCTCGCTCCAGCCGAGCACCTTCACGTTCTTGTGGTGCTGCTGGTTGTAGTACTGGACGCCGTCCCAGAAGCCGTCCATGTAGATGGTGACGGTGGGCAGCTTCTGGCCGCCGAACGTCGCCACCTTCCCGGTCTTGGTCATCCCGGCGGCCAGGTAGCCGCCGAGGAAGCCGTCCTGGACGGTGTCGAACAGCAGCGCGTCCACGTTCTTCAGCGGCGGCGTGTAGTTGTAGTCCACGATCGCGAACTTCGAGCTCGGGTGCGCCTTGGCCGCGGTCTGCGTGGCCTGCCCATCAGGAAGCCGACGGTCACGATGATCCCGCACTTCTGCCCGATGAACGCGTTGATGTTCGGTACGTAGTCGCTCTGCGAGGTGGACTGCAGGTACTTCACCCCGACAGCGCTCGGGTCGGCCGACTGGGCCTCCTGCATGCCCTGCCAGGACGACGCATTGAACGAGCGGTCGTCGATGCCGCCGGTGTCGGTGACCATGCAGCCCTTGAAGCTGGCCGTGGACGCGCTGGCGGACGCGCTGCCCGACGACGAGCCAGACGGGCCGTTCGTGCTGCTGCCACACGCCGCGGCCAGCAGCGCCACCGCGCCGAGGGCCGCGAGGGCCGGGACCGTACGTCTCACGAAAACCTCCTGATCCGGGGCGGCTGACACCGCCTGCTCATCCGGTGCGGCCTTGGCCGCCGCTCCGGCGGGTGGTGATCCCACCCGCAGGGCCGCCGGTGGCCCCCTCATTCCGCCCGGTACGCGGGGGTTTGGAAGATCCCAAACGCCCCGCTCTGGGATGCCCGCAGGCTAGACCTGGTGAGCGGGCCAGGGAAGCGCTGACAGGCGGACGCAGCCGTCCCGTTGCCAAATCGAAACCCGCCCCGGCCCGCCGTGACCGGGGACAACCCGCGGGCGGCCCGCCGGTAGATTAGTCCGATGGATGAGAACCGGGCCCGGCGGGTCGCCGACGCGCTGCGTGACCGTGGCGTCGACGCGCACCTGGAGAACGCGGGGATCGATGTCTACGGCGTGCGCGTCGTGCTCACCGACGGCCGCGAGGCGATCTGGGGCAACGAGGGCACCGCGTCCCTGGAGGCCGAGGTGCTGCTCGACGGCGACCTCGTCGGGTTCGTCCCGGAGATCCCCGGCTCGGGGGACTTCGACGATGACGAGGTCATCGACGCCATCGCCCGGGCTGACTACGACCAGCCCGTCGGGCGGGAACGCCCGGCGGCCCCGCCGCCGGCCCAGCCCCTGACCCGCGAGGGAGGGCTGTTCCGCCGCTTCCGTGACGGCTTCCGGTACGACTCGGAGTCGTGAGTTCCGTGACGATCGACTGGGCAGCGCTGCGGGCCGCGGCCACCGACGTGGCCGGGCGGGCCTATGCACCGTATTCGCGGCTGCGGGTCGGGGCCGCGGGCCAGGCCGACGACGGGCGGGTCATCACTGGCTGCAACGTCGAGAACGCCTCGTTCGGGCTCACCCTGTGCGCCGAGTGCGGGCTGGTCAGCGCGCTGCACGCGACCGGGGGCGGCAGGCTCACCGCGGTCAGCGTGGTGGCCGGGGACGGTGAGCCGCTGGTGCCGTGCGGACGGTGCCGCCAGCTCCTGCTGGAGGCGGGCGGCCCGGGCCTGCTGCTGGACACCGAGACCGGCCCCCGGGAGCTGGGGGAGCTGCTGCCCGGCGCCTTCACCGGCAGCGACCTGAGCGCCCGCCATGACTGAGTCCGCCGGAACTGAGTCCGCCCGCGGAATCGAGTCCGCCGAAGCTGAGGTCGCCGTCGCCGGGCACGACGCGGTGGAGCTGATCCGGGCCAAACGGGACGGGCAGCGGCTAACCGACGCCCAGATCCGCTGGCTCTTCGACCGCTACCTGACCAGCGAGGCCGGCGCCGTCCCCGACGAGCAGATGTCCGCGCTGCTGATGGCCATCTACTTCCAGGGCCTGGACCCCGCCGAGCTGCGCACCTGGACCGCGGCCATGATCGACTCGGGGGAGCGGCTGGACCTGTCCGGGATCGGCCGCCCCACGGTGGACAAGCACTCCACCGGCGGCGTCGGCGACAAGGTGTCGCTGATCCTCGCGCCGCTCGTGGCCAGCTGCGGGGCCGCGGTCCCGCAACTGTCCGGGCGGGGTCTCGGTCACACCGGAGGCACCCTGGACAAACTGGAAGCGATCAGCGGGTGGCGGTCTTCGTTGCGGAACGAGGAGATACGCGCGGTGCTGCAGACGGCCGGCTGCGTGATCTGCGCGGCCGGGCCCGGGCTGGCCCCGGCCGACCGCCGCCTCTACGCGCTGCGGGACGTGACCGGCACCGTCGAGTCCATCCCGCTGATCGCGAGCTCGATCATGTCCAAGAAGATCGCCGAGGGCACGGCCGCGCTGGTGCTCGACGTGAAGGTGGGCAGCGGGGCGTTCATGCGGGACGAGCCGCAGGCCCGCGAGCTGGCCCAGACCATGGTCACGCTCGGCGCGGAGCACGGGGTGGCCACCTCCGCGCTGCTGACCCGGATGGACACGCCGCTCGGGCGGGCCGTGGGCAACGCGGTCGAGGTCGAGGAATCGGTGGCCACGCTGCGCGGTGAGGGACCGCCGGACCTCGTCGAGGTGACGCTGGCGCTGGCCCGGGAGATGCTCCGGCTGGCCGGCATCGACGCCGACCCGGCCGCGGCGCTGGCCAGCGGCCGGGCGCTGGACACCTGGCGGGCGATGATCCGGGCCCAGGGCGGCGACCCCGATGCCCCGCTGCCCGCGGCCCGGTACACCAGGCAGGTGCTGCCGGCCCCGGCGTCCGGCTGGCTGCGGCGGCTGGACGCCCGGGCGGTCGGGGTGGCCGCCTGGCGGCTCGGCGCCGGCCGCGCGGTCAAGGAGGATCCGGTCAGCCCGGCGGCCGGCGTGCGGTGCCTGGCCAAGCCGGGGGAGCAGGTCGAGCAGGGGCAGCCGCTGCTGGAACTGCTGACCGACGAGGAATCCCGTTTCGGGCGGGCCGAGGCGGCGCTGGCCGGCGCGGTGACGGTCGGCGGCCGGCCACCGGAGGACGCGCCGCTCGTCCTCGATCATCTGTCAAGATGGGGAGATGGCTCCCACATCTGAGGAGATCAGGGCCGTCCCCAAGGTGCTGCTGCACGACCACCTGGATGGCGGCCTGCGGGCCTCCACCGTGGTGGACCTGGCCCGGGAGATCGGTTACGACCAGCTGCCGTCCCAGGACGTGGGCGAGGTCGAGCAGTGGCTGCGCCGTGGCGCGCACCGTGGCCACCTGAAGTACTACCTGGATGCGTTCCAGCACACGGTCGCGGTCATGCAGACCCGCGACGCGCTGATCCGGGTCGCGGCCGAGTGCGCGGAGGACCTGGCCGCCGACGGGGTGGTCTACGCCGAGGTGCGCTTCGCGCCGGAGCTGCACGTGTCGGGCGGCCTCACCCTCGAGCAGGTGGTCAGCGCGGTCCTCGAGGGCTTCCGGCTGGGCAGCGCCGGGCGGGGCATCACCGTGTACGCGCTGCTCACCGCCATGCGCACCGCGGCGCGTTCGCTGGAGATCGCCGAGCTCGCGGTGCGGCACCGGGACGAGGGCGTGGTCGGATTCGACATCGCCGGCGCCGAGGCGGGCAGCCCGCCCACCCGGCATCTCGACGCGTTCCAGTACGTGGCCCGGGAGAACTTCCACATCACGATCCACGCCGGGGAAGGGTTCGGGCTGCCGTCCATCTGGGAGGCGCTGCAATGGTGCGGGGCCGAGCGCCTCGGCCACGGCGTCCGGATCGTGGACGACATCCGGATCGGCGCGGACGGCCACGCCGTCCTCGGGCGGCTGGCCAGCTACGTCCGGGACCGCCGGATCCCGCTGGAGATGTGCCCCTCGTCGAACGTGCAGACCGGCGCGGCCCCGTCCATCGAGGCCCACCCGATCGGGCTGCTGCGCCAGCTGTCTTTCCGGGTCACCGTGAACACCGATAACCGGCTGATGAGCGGGGTGAGCCTGTCCTCGGAGTTTGCGTTGCTGGGGGAGACGTTCGGGTACGGCTGGTCCGACTTCGAATGGCTCACGATCAACGCGATGAAGAGCGCGTTCGCGCACTTCGACGAGCGGCTGCAGATCATCAACACGGTGATCAAGCCAGGATTTGCCACCGCCCGCGCCGCGAGTAACGCTGTTGTCCGGGTCCCCGGACGCCGGTGAAGGGGCGTCCGTGAGCATAGGCCGCCGGTGACAGGGCGTCCGGGCAGCACAGGCGCGGGTGAGGGGAGCGACGGGTGAGCGTAACTGAGCGGACAGGGGTGAGCCCCGCGGCGGCCGCGGCCGCAGTGCTCAACGTGGCCGACCCAGGCACCTCGGATGCGGCGCTGCGCCAGCTGCTGCACGGGCTGCCCGGCGTGGACCAGGTGGGCGCGGTCCAGCGCGCCGCCGCGCTGGCCACCCGGTCAGTCAAGAAGGACGCCAAGCTCTGGGCGCTGGACACCGCGGTCCGGATGGTCAACCTGACCACGCTGGAGGGCGCGGACACCCCGGGCAAGGTCCGCGGGCTGTGCGCCAAGGCCCGCCAGCCCGACCCGGCCGACCACGCGGTGCCGCCGGTGGCCGCCGTGTGCGTGTACCCCGACCTGGTCGCCGTGGCCCGGGACGCGCTGGGCGGCAGCGACGTGAAGGTCGCCTCGGTGGCCACCGCGTTCCCGTCCGGCCGCGCCTCGCTGGCGGTCAAGCTGGCCGACGTGGCTGACGCGGTCGCGGCCGGCGCCGACGAGGTCAACATGGTCATCGACCGGGGGGCGTTCCTGGCCGGCCGGTACGGGCAGGTCGCCGAGGAGATCCGGGCCGTCCGTGAGGCCTGCGGCCCGGCCCACCTCAAGGTCATCCTGGAAACGGGCGAGCTGGCCACGCTGGACAACGTGGCCCGGGCCTCGTGGCTGGCCATGCTGTCGGGGGCCGACTTCATCAAGACCTCGACCGGGAAGGTCTCCCCGGCCGCGACACCCCCCGTCGCCCTGGTCATGCTGGGCGCCGTGGCCGACTTCGCCGCGGCCACCGGCCACCGGGTCGGCGTGAAGGTGGCCGGCGGGGTCCGCACCGCCAAGGACGCGGTCCGCTACCTGGTCCTGGTCAAGGAGACCGCGGGTCCGGAGTGGCTCACCCCGGCCCTGTTCCGGATCGGTGCCTCCAGCCTCCTCAACGACCTGCTCATGCAGCGCCGCAAGCAGCTGACCGGCGTCTACCCCAGCCCCGACTACTTCACCCTGGACTGACCATCCGGGTGCCGGGCGCGGATCACGCTGCGGATGGCCACGGAGAGGATCGCCGCAGCCACCGCGGCCTTGAGCCAGCCTGAGCCTTTGACGCTGGGCCCGGCTGCTACCTGGGCCTCCATCTCGACCCGGATGCTCTGCGGATCCGCGCCGGTCGTGTGCGCGACGAGGTCGGCCACGGTGGCGGGCACGTCGCGCAGGCACTCGGCCTGGGTTGTCTCGTCCAGTTCGGGGACCGTGATTTCCCACCACGGGCCCGCTCGCTGGCACACTGCTGTGTAGGTAACCGGGGTGCTGGCCGCAGTCACTGAAGTCATCCTTCCGGGAGGCGGGCCATTACCGTTCAATCATGCGGACCGCGTCTGCGCTTCTCTCACCGTGACGCTCTCACTGCGACGCTCTCACGGTGAAGCTCTCACTGTGACGCGGAACCGCGGCGGAATTCTCCCCGCTCTGGGACACCGCCGCTTTCATGGATACCCCGCGTGCTCCGCTTGTCACAACCATGAGCGGATAAGGCCTTTGTTTAACAGCTCTTGACCATCGGGTTCACGCCGGGCACTGTCGCACCGGGTTCTGGCACCAGGCGGTCAGCTGCCGTCGGGATAGCCGCCGCGGTGGGTCACCATCGGGTAGTGCGGGAGCGCCCCGGCCGGGTCGGCGATCATGGCCTCGGTCAGCCGCTGGTACGGCGGGTGCGCCCGCCAGCCGTCCGGGTACGGCAGCAGCCCGGCCCCGAGAAGCGGCTGCTCCTGCCCGTCCGGCTGGGCGTACAGGGCCCGCAGCGCCCCGGTCAGCCCGTCGATCACGCCGTCCCCGGACCGGGCCCGCCAGCCGTCACCGATCCGGTCCGCCAGCCGGTGGTAGTGGTCCTGGGCCTGCTCTCCGAGCGGCGTGAGCCGGACGTGCCGCCGACGGCCGCCCGCCGGGTCCGGCTCGTTCACCGCATAACCGTGCCGCTCCAGCCAGCCTGCGGACACGCTGACCGCCTCCTTCGAGATCCCGGCCCGGCGCGGCACGTCGCGCAGTGCGGCCCCGCCCGCGCTGAGCACCCGCAGCACGTTGGCGCTGACCGGGAGGGGCACGGCGGACGCCGGGTCGAACTCGGCGCGGAAGCTCATCAGTGCCCGGGCCATCAGGGTGGCCAGATCCGCGCTGGCCACGCGGTGCTCCGCCGACACGGCCGGCTGCCCGCGGCCCGGCCCGGCGGCGTGCACGCCGGAGACCGGCAGGAACGGCGGCCACGCGTCGCCCGGCGGGCCGGCCACGGCGCGCAGCGCACTGGTGAGCTGGTCCACCGTCGCGGCGCCGAACCGGTCCCGCCAGCGTTCCTCGATCACGCCGGTCAGCGGCGCCCAGATCTGCTGGGCCAGGCGGCCCCACCGGGTGGGCCGGACAACGTGGTCCCGGCGGGGTGGTGCTGGCCGGCTGTCCGCCGGACCCGGCCCGACCGTGACGTACCCCCAGCGCTCCAGGCCCCCGAGATTGGTCAGCGGGACCAGGTCGGCCACCTCGCGCAGCGGCACCCCCTCCGCGGGCACGAACCGCATGAAGTCCGCCCACATGGCCAGCGACACCAGCCACGGCCCACGGCCGGACTGAGCCGCCGGGCCCCAGGTCGTCCGGTGCGGGAGCCGGTGCCCGGCTTCGTTGTCGAACTCGATCGTGAACGCGACGAGAGCCTGGGACAGCAGGGCTGAGAACCGAAGGTCCGCAACGAGGACCGTCTCCCGCTCGTCCGCCGTCTGGGCTTATGGGTGGGCCGGGCCGGGGCTGCCTGCGGGCCGCGGTCACGGGCGCCGGGGTCACGGGCGCCGGGGTCACGGGCGCCGGGGTCACGGGCGCCGGGGTCTGGGGCGCCGGGGTCTGGGGCGCCGGGGTCTGGGGCGCCGGGGTCTGGGGTGGCGTGGCCGGGGGCGGCGGGGTCTGGGGCGCCGGGGTCTGGGGTGGCGTGGCCGGGAGCGGCTGGGTCCGGGGCGGGACAGGCGTGGGCGTGGTCCAGGGTCGCCCGGATCAGCAGGGCCCGGGCCGGCCGCCGTCCTGCTCCCCAGGGCGGTCGCCCGGGGCTCGCTCCCGGAGCGGCCGGCCGTGCGCACGGAGCACCTCGCGCAGGCCCGCAACGTCTGCGGCCCATCCGTGCCCGGCCAGCCACCCGGCTGGATCGTCCGGGGCCCGGGACTGGCGCAGCATCCCCAGCTGCGTGTCCGCGAGCTCGCCGGGATCCCGGTTGGCCAGGGTCAGCCCCAGCCAGCTGCCCGGGGCCGAGAGCCCGGTGATCGTGTCCAGCAGCCGCTCCACGTCGGCCGCGGACAGGTACACCAGCAGGCCCTCGGCGATCCACGCGGTCGGGCGGGCCGGGTCCAGGCCCGCGGCCCGCAGTGCCGCTGGCCAGTCGCCGCGCAGATCGCACGGCACCACGAGGCGCTCGCAGCCAGGTTCGGCGTGCGCCTCGGCGAGCACCACATCCTTGGGGCCGAGCACATCGGCGGTGTCCACCTCGAAACAGCGGGTGCCCGGCGGCCAGGGCAGCCGGAACGCCCTGGTGTCGAACCCGGCCCCCAGCAGCACGACCTGGCGGCAGCCGTGCCGGGTCGCGTCGGCCAGCAGGTTGTCCAGGAACACGGTGCGGCCCACGACCCAGGCCCGGAGCGCGGCGGCCCGGCGGCCCCCGGGCGGCGACGCCGGGTCCAGTCCCCCTGCGGCCGCGAACGTTGCGGCCAGCGGGTCGGCGAAGAGGCGGTCCGGGCGGGCGGTCTCCTGGGCCCGGACGGCTGCCACCATGAGCCCCGTCCTGGCCACGCCGTCCAGCGTCACCGTGGCCCGCGGCGGGGATGCCGCGGTGCCGTGGGGGTGGGTGGTTGCGGTGCTGCCGGGGTGGGTGGCTGCGGTGCTGTGAGGGTGGGTCGTTGCGGTGTCGCGGGGGTGGGTGGGTGCGGTGCCGTTGGACTGGGTGGCTGGGCTCCCGGACGCAGGGGCAGGTCCGCCCTGGCCCGGGCCGGGCGCCGAAAAGGCCCGGACCGCCTGGTCCGCGAAGCGCTCCGCGAGCTCATAATCGGCGGCCAGGTCCGCGACCGTCTCGGCCAGACCCTTCCGGCCGGCCAGGACCGTCCAGCAGGCCAGGATCAGTGGGCGGGCCCAGATCGCGCCGGCCAGCCGCCCGAGCTCGTCGTCGCCGGGCGTGACGTGCTCGCGGTAGCCGGTCACCACCGCGTCCAGCCGGGACGGTCCCCGGCACCCCGCGGCCCACAGCAGGAAGGCCAGCGGGTACAGACGCGGCCCTCGTCCCGCGCCGGTCCAGTCCACCAGGACCAGGCTGCCGTCGGATGCGGTGATGGTGTTGGCGGGCACGAAGTCGGGGTGGATCAGCGCCTGCGGCAGGCCGGCGCAGCCGTCCGCACGGTCCAGCTCGGCCCGCAGCGCCGCCAGCAGCGGCTCCTGGTCTTCGGGCAGGCCGGGGGCCACCGTGTCCAGCAGCGACCGGACGGCCGCGATCTCCCCGGCCGGGCTGCCCTGGTGGACCACGTGATGCCAGCCGCCGCCGTCATGGACGTGGTCACTGGGCAGCGCGTGCAGGCGGCCGAGCAGGCCGCCCAGCCGGCCGAACGTCCGCCGGCTGCCGTCGGCCGGGGTGCCCTCTACGTATTGGGTGACCAGGACGCCCTGTCCCTCGTGCGCGGAAACCGGTTCCTGCGCGGCGCACCGCTCGGCCGGGAACTCCTGCTGCTCCAGGCGCCGGAGCAGCGCCGCGTCCCCCTCGGCGGCCGCGAGCGGCCGGTCCGCCGCGAAGACCCGGGCGACCCAGTCCGGCCCGTCCCGCCGGCCGACCCGGTACACACCCAGATCGAGCTCGGTCATCCCGTCGACCTGGATCCCGTACCGCGCCTCGAGGTGGGCGGGCAGTGTTTCCTGCCCTGACCTGGGCTGAATCATCCGGCTGGCAGGCGGCTCGGCCACGACGCCCACTGTAGAGACCCCTGCCCCGCCCCCGTGCGCCGGGGCCGCGGCCGGGCAGCCCGGCCCGCCGCCAGCCCAGCCGGCCCGCCGCCCGCCCAGGCGGACCCCGCCGCCCAGCCCAGCCGCCGGCCCCGCCGCCCGCCCAGGCAGCCTGCGGGATCCCGCAGGCCCGGGACTCCTGAGGCCAATGTGGCTCGCGTGACCGCTGTGGCCCCGCGCCCGGCTTCCCGCGTTCGTGATCAACCGATTGGTGTCGCTGGAGCAACACCAATCGGTTGATCACGAACCGTGCCGCCGGGTGAACCCCGGCGGCACGGCTGCCGCACCGGCGTGATGGCGGTGCCCGGCGTGATGGCGGTGCCCGGCGTGATGGCGGTGCCCGGCGGGTTAGTGGAGGGGGAGTGTGATGGTCTGGGCGGCGCGGGCGTGTGCCGGGCGCTTGCCGGTGAAGATCCAGGTCAGCCGCGTGAAGTAGCGCTGCCCCGAGTGGCCGGGCCACGCCATGGGCCGCCACAGCACGGTCAGGATCGAGTAGTTGATGTACTTACCCTGCGCGCACGTCGGCGTGCAGTCGTCCACCTTGAGCACGCCGTTCCCGTAGGCGGTGCCGCGCCAGGTCTGCCAGTGCAGCGTGCGCAGCAGCTCGTTGGCGGTGCAGCCGATGTCGTAGCCGCTGGGCCGGACCATGCCGTGGCCTGCGCAGCTGACCACGACGACCGGGCTGGACGCGGCGGACGCCGGGACGACCGCCAGTGCGGTCGCGGTCACCGTTCCGGACAGCGCCAGCACGCCCGCGGCCACGGCGGCCTTCATGCGAGTAAGCCTCATCAGGTAACTCCTTCCAGCAGGGGCTGGACCCCCTTGTCACCTGCTAAGACGCCAGAGCGTGAGGATTGGCTGAAAACCATTGGTCACGGTTGCGTATCGGCGCGGTGCCACGAACGGTGCCTGGCCTGACCTGGGCGGCCGGGTCAGCGCCAGACCGACACCGGGGCGTCCGGCTGCGACCGCGCGTCGAGCCGGGCCGGCCGCATGGGCCGGGACGGGAGCGGCGGCGGGGCCGGCGGTGCGGGCGCGGCCGGTACAGCGGGGCGTGCCGCCGCGCCTGCGGCTGGCGAGCCGGACGCGGGCGGCGAGCCGAACACGGCCGGCGGCCCCGGCGGTGCCACCTGGTCCGCCACATTCATTCCCGCCCGGTCCGTGACCGGGTGCACGGAAAGACCGGCGGTCTCGGTCAGGAACTGCCAGCCGCCCGTGCGGTCGCCATTCGGGTAAATGGCGGACCGCACCGTGGCGATGAGCTTGGCCACCGCGAGTTCGAGATTCTCCTGGACGATCGTCATGGACGCGGTCACCCAGCCCTGGGCCAGCGAGGAGGTCAGATCCACCTCCTCGATCGCCGGGTCGGTCCCCTCGATCTCGGCCAGGGCGTAGGCGAGTGCGTCGAAGCGGGCGCCGTCGAGGGGACCGCCGCCCTGGACCCTCATCTCGCCGTAGAACCTCATTGCTGTGCCCCTTGCTCAACGGTCTTCCGGAGGATGCTAGCCCAAACCACCTGACCGTGAGCGAAGCGCGACGAAGCCGCTTCCAGTGCCCGCTACGCGGGGGTCGGCGCCGGGTCAGGAGACGGACTCCAGGCGGCCCATCTCACCGGGGGATAGGCGCAGCGCGGCGGCGGCCACGTTGGCCTCCAGGTGCCGGGGGTCGCCGGTACCGGGGATGGCCAGCACGTGCAGGCCCTGCTGCAGGGTCCAGGCCAGCCGGACCTGGGCAGGTGTCGCGCCGTGGGCCGCGGCGATAGCCAGGACCGCGTCGTCCTCGCTGCCGTCCGGGCGCCCCTCCCGCGCCTCGCCGGCGATGGCGAAATACGGCACGAACGCGACGCCCTGCTCCCCGCAGGCCCGGAGGAACTCGCGGGCTTGCGGCGGCGCGCCGATGCCGTAGCGGTTCTGCACGCACACCACCGGCGTGATGGCCTGCGCCTGCGCCAGCTGCGCGGGGGTGACGCTGGAGACCCCCAGATGGCGGATGAGACCGGCGTCGCGCAGCCCGGCCAGCACCCCGACATGCTCGGCGATCGAATCGACCGGGTAGGCGCGCAGGTTCACCAGGTCAAGGTGGTCACGGCCCAGCTGGCGCAGGTTCTCCTCGACCTGGCC
Source organism: uncultured Actinomycetes bacterium (assembly GCA_963720645.1). Taxonomy (GTDB): domain Bacteria; phylum Actinomycetota; class Actinomycetes; order Streptosporangiales; family Streptosporangiaceae; genus RYN-230. Next base: position 160,246 of record CAVRFX010000016.1, read on the forward strand.
GCGGAGCTGGTCCGGCCGGGCCCAGGGCAGCCACTCGCCCGACGGGTCGCGGCCCGGCCCCACCTTGGTCGCGATGACCAGGTCCTCCGGGTAGGGCGCCAGCGCCGTGTTGATCAGCTCGTTGGCGGAACGCAGCGGCGAGAAGTAGAAGGCGGCCGTGTCGATGTGGTTGACGCCGAGCTCGACCGCCCGGCGCAGCACCTGGATGGACTGGTCCCGGTCGCTCGGGCTGCCGAGGCCGAAGGCGGCGCTGCCGGTCAGCCGCATCGACCCGAGTCCAAGCCGGTTGACGACCATGTCGCCGAGCTTCCAGGTTCCCGCGGCCGCCGCCGGCCTCATCTCCGGAGTCACCGTCTGAGTCTGCCACGGGCCGGCGGCGCGGCCCTCCGGGAGGCGATCACCAAGGACATCGAGGGCCGCACCATGCTCGGCAGCGTCAGTCCAGGATCTTCGCGGGGGTGATGGGCAGGTCGCGGACCCTGCGGCCGGTGGCGTGGTAGACGGCGTTGGCCACGGCCGCCGCCGTGCCCACGATGCCGATCTCGCCGATGCCCTTGGCGCCCATCGGGTTGAGGTGCGCGTCCTCCTCGGGGATCCACGCGGCGTCGATGTCCTGCACGTCCGCGCAGGCGGGGACGTGGTACTGGGCCAGGTCGCGGTTGAGGAAGCTGCCCGCCTGCTCGTCCATCACGGTCTCCTCCATCAGCGCCATGCCCAGTCCCATGGTCATGCCGCCGATGAGCTGGGACCGGGCCAGCGTCCCGTCGATGACCCGGCCGACCGCGAACACGCCCAGCAGCCGCGGGACCCGCACCTCGCCGGTGGCCGGGTCGACCCGCACCTCGCAGAACTGGGCGCCGAACGCGTGCCGCGCGAAGCCGCTGTCGCTCTTGACGTCCTGCGTGGTGTCGGCGCGGCCGGTGCGGCCGTCCTTGAGCATGTCCTTGCAGGCCTTCACCACCGCGGATCCCCATGAGCTGGTGCCCATCGAGCCCCCGGCCAGGGACGCCGGGGGCAGCGCACTGTCGCCCAGCTCCAGGCGTACCCGGCCGGTGGAGGTGTCCAGGGCCTGCGCCGCGATCCGGGTCAGGGCGGTGCGGGCCCCGGTGCCGATGTCAGCGGCGGCGATCCGGATCACGAACCCGTCGCCCTCCAGGGCCGCGGTCGCCTGCGAGGGCCGTCGCCGGGCCGGGTAGGTGGACGCGGCCACCCCGGTGCCGACCAGCCACCGGCCCAGCCGGCGGACGCCGGGGCGCGGGTCACGCCGCTCCCAGCCGAACCGGCGCGCCCCCTCACGCAGGCAGCCGACCAGGTTCCGGGAGCTGAACGGCAGGCCGCTCTCCGGCTCGGTGTCCGGCTCGTTCCGCACCCGCAGCTCGACCGGGTCCAGCCCGGCCGCGATGGCCAGCTCGTCCATGGCCGACTCGAGCGCGAACATCCCGGGGCACTCCCCGGGCGCCCGCATCCACGACGGCGTGGGCACGTCGAGCCGGACCAGCCGGTGCGTCGTGCGCAGCGCCGGTGCCGCGTACATCACCCGGGACGGGGTGGCGGTCTGCTCGGCGAACTCGACGAGGGTCGAGCTCTGCTCAGCCACGTCGTGCACGAGCGCAGTCAGCCGGCCCTCGCCATCCGCGCCGAGGCGCAGCCGCTGGATCGTCGGCGTCCGGTACCCGGTGACGTCGAACATCTGCTGGCGGGTCAGCGCCACCTTCACCGGGCAGCCGACCTCCCGCGCCGCGAGCGCGGCCAGGATCGCGTGCGGCCGGGTGGTGCCCTTGGATCCGAATCCGCCGCCGACGTGCGGGGAGATCACCCTCACCCGTCGCGGCGGCAGGCCCAGCGCGGCGGCGATCGTGTCCCGGTCGGCGGATGGCCCCTGAGTGGAGTCGTAGATGGTCAGGGTGCCGCCGGGGCCCCAGACCGCCATCGCGGCATGAGGTTCCATCGGGTTGTTGTGCATCGCCGGGGTGGTGTACGTGGCGTCGACCGAGACCGCCGCCGCGGCGAGGCCGGCGGTCACGTCGCCCTTCTCGGTGTCGGTGGGGAAGTTGGGGTTGACCTTGCCGGGCGCGTACAGGCCCGGGTGATCCGGGCGCAGCCGGACGTCGTGCGGCTCAGCCTGGTAGCTGATGCTCATTTCCATCTCGGCGGCCCGGGCGGCCTCCAGCGTGTCGGCCACGATCGCGGCCACGATCTGGCCGTGGTAGGCGACGTCGCGGGTCTGGAACAGGGCCAGCTCGGGGCTGGCGTCCCGGCCCAGTACCGGCGGCTCGGCACAGGACAGCACCGCCAGCACGCCGGGCATGGCCAGCACGTTGATCGCGTCGAGCGAGGCGATCTGGCCCCGGGCGACGCGGGACTGGACGGGGTAGGCGTAGGCGACGGCGTCCGCCGGGTACTCGTAGGCGTACCGGGCCCGCCCGGTGACCTTGTCGCGTCCCTCGATCCGGTTCACGGCAGCAGCTCCTGCAGGGTGGCGACGATCAGGTTGCGGGCCAGCGTCACCTTGTAGCCGTTGCGGGGAAGCGGCTGGGCCTCGGCCAGTTCGGCGTCGGCCGCCCGGGTGAACTCCTCCGCCGTGGCCGCGGCCCCGGTCAGGGCGCGCTCGGCGCGGGCCGCCCGCCAGGGCAGGTGGGCCACCCCGCCCAGAGCCAGGCGGCAGCCGCGGACCCTTCCGTTACCGTCCACGTCCACCGCGGCCGCCAGCGAGACGAGCGCGAACGCGAACGAGGCGCGCTCCCGCACCTTGCGGTAGGTGGACCGGCCAGGCGGCGGGGGCGGCAGCTCCACCGCGGTGATCAGGTCACCGGGCTGCAGCACGGTGTCCCGGTCGGGCTCGTCACCGGGCAGCCGGTGCAGGCCCGGCATCGGCACCACGCGGCGCCCGGCCTTCCCGGTCACGTGCACCTGCGCGTCCAGGGCGGCCAGCGCCACCGCCATGTCCGACGGGTGGGTGGCCACGCACTGCGCCGCGGCGTTCAGTCCCGCAGAGTGGCCGAGGATGGCCAGGTTGCGGTGGTCACCGGCGATCGCCGGGCAGCCCGAGCCGGGGCGGCGCTTGTTGCACGGCTGGGAGACGTCCTGGAAGTACGGGCACCGGGTTCGCTGCAGCAGGTTCCCGCCGACCGTGGCCATGTTCCGCACCTGCCCCGACGCCCCGGCCAGCACCGCCCGGGCCAGCACCGGGTAGCGGTCGCGGACCGCCGGATCGGCGGCCAGGTCACTGTTGCGGACGGCGGCCCCGATGAGCAGGCCTTCCCCGCTCGGAGCTCGATCCGGTCGCCGCCGCAGCCGGCTGACGTCCACCAGGTAGTCCGGCTCCGCCACGCCGAGCCGCATCAGGTCGACCAGGTTCGTCCCGCCGCCCAGGTACATGGCCCCGGCCCCGAACCGGGCGACCGCTTCGCCGGCGTCGCGGGCCCGGGCGTACCGGAACGCCCTCACTGGCCCGCCCCGCTCCCTGTCCCGATGCCGCTGGCCGCCCCCGCCCTGCTCTCTGCTGCGGCATCCCCGGCGGTTCCGGGCGGCCGCCGCCGCGACATCGCCGATCGCGCGCGACGATGTTCACGTATGCGCCGCACCGGCACAGGTTCCCGCTCATCCGTTCCCGGATCTCCTCGGCGGTCAGCGGCGGGTCCCCGGCCAGGTCCTCGGTGACGGCGCTGGGCCCGGCCTCGCCGAGCATCCCGGCCGCCGAGCACAGCTGGCCGGGGGTGCAGTACCCGCACTGGAACGCGTCCCGCTCGATGAAGGCTGCCTGCAGCGGGTGCAGCGCCCCGTCCCCGCCCGGCGCCCCGTCCCCGTCCAGCACCCTGTCCCCGCCGGGCGCGCCGTCCCCGTCCGGCGCCCCGTTCCCACCCGTCCCGCCGATCGCGGCCAGGCCCTCCACCGTGATCACGTCCGCGCCGTCCTGCGCGACCGCCAGGGCCAGGCAGGAGACCGCGCGCCGGCCGTCGATCAGCACCGTGCACGCGCCGCACTGGCCGTGGTCGCAGCCCTTCTTCGAGCCGGTCAGCCCGAGACGCTCCCGGAGCAGGTCGAGCAGTGACATGCGAGAGTTGACATCCAGCGAATGCCGCGTGCCGTTCACGTGCACGGTGATATCTCCCATGGGAGGCTGCCCTACCCGTGGTCCACTTCTCTTAATCGGATCGGGAGACGCAGGGTGACCCACCTCGTGGACGGCAGGACGATCGCCGTGACGATGGCCACGGCGACCGCCGCGGCGGCCGCCGTGCTCAGCAGCGGCGGGATCACCCCGACGCTGGCCGTGCTGGTGCCGGCCGAGGACGCGGGTGCGGCCTGGTACATGCGGTCCATCCAGCGGGCCGCCGGCCGGGCCGGCATCACCTGCCAGGTCCACAGGATGGACGGGACTCCCGCCGCGGACCAGATCACCGGCCGTCTGGCGGAGCTGTCCCGGGACCCGGCCGTGCACGGCGTCGTCTGCCAGACCCCGCTGCCACCCGGCGTGACCCTGTCCGGCGTGGGCGCCGCGATACCAGTCGGCCAGGACGTGGACGGGGCCAACCCGGCCTCGCTGGGCGGGCTGGCGGCCGGGCTCCCGGGTGTGTTCGCCCCGGCCACGGCCGAGGCCGTGCTGACCATCCTCGGGCACGAGCGGATCCCGCTGAGCGGCCGCCGTGCGGTCGTGGTCGGCCGGTCTGCGGTGGTGGGCAAGCCGGCTGCCCTGCTCCTGCTGGCCGGGCAGGCCACGGTCACCGTGGCCCACTCGCGGACGCAGGATCTCCCGGCCGTCTGCCGCGAGGCCGACATCCTGGTCGCGGCGGCCGGCCTGCCCGGGCTGATCGGGGCGGACCACGTCCGCCCCGGCGCGGTGGTGATCGACGTCGGGACCAGCCCGGCAGAGGACGGGGGCCTGGCCGGCGACGTGGATGCGGCGGCCGTGACCGGGATCGCCTCGGTCCTCACCCCGGTGCCGGGCGGCGTCGGCCCGGTCACCACCGCCGTGCTGATGCAGCACACGCTGGCCGCGGCGGCCCGGGCCGCCACCCAGGACTGGGCAGCGGCCCGGGCCGCCGCCCGGGACTAGACGACCGGGGCTAGACGACCGGGGCCGCCGCCCGGGACTAGGCAACCCGGGTGGAACGCTTCGTGGTGACGGTCAGGTCCAGCTGGACGGGCAGCGATGGGTTGCCGATCGCGGAGCGGGCGTGGGCGGCGCTCTGGTTTCGATGCGCTGCCGCAGCGCGGCTAAGTCGGCGGTTTCTTCCAGGGCCGCGGTGACGACGAGTTCGGGGTCGGCGGGGTCGCCGAGGAGCCGGGCCCGGGCGGAGCTACGCCCCGGTAGCTTTCGATTTCTTCTGCTACCGCCTCGGTCAGGGCCCGGGCGGCCAGGGTGGTGCGGCCCGCGGAACCGGCCTGGGGTGATCGGCAGGTCACCGGCGCGGTCGGTGGAGAACAGCAGCGCGAGCAGCCAGCGCAACGCGAGCAGCGCGAGGATCAGCGCGGCCACTGCGGCGGCTGGCCAGAGCCAGCGCCCTGGGCGCCGAAGAAGTGCCCGGTCGGGTTGGCGATCAGGGGGCTGTGCCGGGTGGCGGTGCCGAACGCCCCGATGGATGCGGCGCCGGCGGCGAGCGCCGGCGGTGATCAGCAGCAATGCCAGCAGGAACAGCAGGATGCGGTTGGTGCGGTCGGCGTGCATCAGCGGGCTCCTGGGGGTGACTCGCACCGATACCGAGGGCTCGCGGCGGAGCTTCAGTGCGGTCAGGCGCTGGCGGGCGGCGGCCAGGATCGGGTCGCGCAGGCTGCGGGCGGCGGCTTTGTCCCGCGGTGCGGTGGTGGCCGCGACCCTGATCTTGCGGCGTTTTACCTTGACGGAGGCGCCCCGGACACCGTCGACGCCGGTGGCGGCTGACCGGATGGCGGCGGCCAGGCCACGGCGGGTGTAGGCGGTGTCGATACCGGCTGCGCCTGCCTGGGCGGGCTCTGCGGCCAGGCGTGGCACCCGGGCTGGTTTCAGCTCGGCGATCAGCAGCGCCAGCCCGAGCAGTATCAGCACCGCGCAGGCCACGCGGATGCTGCCCGCGTTCCAGGTGGTGCGCTTGGCCCAGTCATAGGCCGGGTGCCAGTCCACGACCGCTGGGCGGTGGCTGACCCGGTCGGCGATGACTTCGATGATCAGCAGCACGCCTGCGGCGATCAGCGCCAGGCTCAGCAGGGCCGCCAGGACACGATTGGCATGTCTCATCTGTCTGTTCCCTCGCTGTCAGTGAACCCGGGAAGGCCCGGGAAGCCGGGTCGCCAGGTCGGTAACCGAGATGGATACCTCCGCCACGGTCAGGCCGGTCAGCTCTTTGACGCGGCTGCGGACGTGCTCACGGACGGCGCTGGCGACCTCGGGTACTGACGCGGGCCAGCGGACGCTGATCGACAGGTCCAGGATCACGATCAAGCCGTCGACGTCGGCCGAGGCTTTCGGCAGCGCGGTCAGGCTCGTCGTGCGTGCCCCCAAGGCAGCGGCGCCGGTCACTGAGCGGCCCAGGACCCGGGGCGCTGCCGCGCCAGCATCGGGGATCTCGGCCGCGGCCCGGGCGGCCATCTTCTCCACGACCCGGTCGTCGATGCTGATCATGCCCAGCTCGGTGCGCCCGGCCCGGGAGCCGGGTACTGACGAGGCCGGCGGCCGTGCCGGCCGTCATCGGCCTTCGCGCCGGCGCGACAGGTAGGAGCCCAGATCCAGGTCGCCTTCCAGCACCTTCGCGACGACGAAGCCGATCACGGCGAACAAGGCCACGATGAGCATCTGCCCGAAGCTGCCGAACGCCAGGGCAAGACCGAGCACGAGCCCGGTCACGACGCCAAGAGTGGTACGTGTCATGTCATCTCACATTCACAAAAAATCAACGAGGATCCTTACCTGACCCGCGATGGCGGCCGGCGCCAGCCGACCCGGTGCATCAGCGCCGTCAGCAGGCTCACCGGCAACGGCGTGTCCGCGGCCACCACCACCCGCGCGGGCCGCCAGCCGGCCGCGAACTGGTCAAGTTCGGCTAGGCCAGCGGCGAAGGCGGCGGCGTCGCCACCGCGGTCGGGGTGATGGGCGCGGATGAACTCGCGCCGGAAACTTCGCCAGGACTGGTTGCCCTCCACGAGGTCACCCCTTCGTCGTGCACGCCAGCTGGGGCTTGGCATCGGATTCGGCCAGATCGGCCAGATCGGCCAGATCGGCCACGACGACATCTACCCGCCGCGGCCCGACCAACCCAGCGACGGCGGCCCGGACCTGGCCTGCCAGTTCAATGACCGGAACGCCCCACCGGCCGCGGACGGAGATCACCACATGATCGCGGGTCACCCGCACCCCGGCCACTTCCCGGCCCGGCAGATAGGACACCACGCCGCCCCAGCGACCCGAGCAAAGATCATCGACGGCCGGGCAGCCGCGGGCCGCCGCGGCGACCGCATCGAGGTCGACGCCGTCGACCACAGCCGCCGTCACATGGCTCCCCGGGGGGGACGGGCCCGGTCATGACACGCGCGCCGGCGCGTCCCCTTCCTGGTCGTCGCTGCCCGGCAGGTAGAGGTCATCGACGTTGACGTTGACCTCCACGACCTCCAGGCCGGTCATCCGCTCCACCGCCTGCTTGACATTGCGCTGGATGCTCCTGCCCAGATCAGCGATGCTGACGCCGTACTCCACGACGATGTCCAGATCGATGGCAGCCTGGGTCTCCCCGACCTCCACACCCACGCCCTGGGCGACGTTCGGGCCGGAGCTGCCGGGGATCCGCTCACGGACTGCGCCGAACGCGCGGCTGGTCGAGGCACCCATGGCGTGCACGCCACTGACCTCACGGCATGCAATACCGGCGATCTTCTGCACAACGCCCTGCGCCACGCTGACCTTGCCATCATCGGTGGACATGGGGTCGGTAGTGGCCGGGCTGGTGTCGCTGATCCTTGTCGCCGGCTGGCCGGCGCTGCGGAGTTTGGCTGGGTCATCGGGGAAGCACTCTTTCTGTCAGGGCTTAGGAACGGCGAAGGTACCGGCCGCGTCGGAGCCGGCACGGTTGCTGACCGGCTCTGCACTGTTAGACACACTCCGGCCGGGAACGTCGCACATCATTTGCCGATCCCAGGGCAGTAGAGGCCAGCCAGGCCGGAGGTATTCACGGGGATCCCAGGTCCCGGCGGCATGGCAGCCGGGACCGGGCACTCCGGTCACCCGGCCGGGCCTTAACCGGCAAATCGTTCAGGCACGGGAGCGGCGGTGGGAGCAGACATCGGCGACGCCTACCTCGTCCAGCGTGCCCGGGAAGGCTACGTCGATGCCTACGCCGAGCTCGTGGACCGTCACGGCCAGATGGCCTACCGTGTCGCGTTGCGGCTGCTCGGCAACCATCACGACGCTGAGGACATCGCCCAGGAAGCGCTCGTCACGGCATGGCAGCAACTACCCGGGTTCAAGGCGGAATTCCAGCTTCCCCACCTGGCTGTACCAGATCGTCACCCGCCGGGCGCTGAACCGGATCACCCGGACGCGGGTCACCGAGTCCCTCGACCTGCTCGGCGACATCAGCGACGACGGGCGCCGGGCCCGGCCAGCAGACGGAACGGAACCTGACCGTCGATGCGGTCACGGACGCTGTACTGCGCTGCCGCCCCCGCAGCGGATCGCGATCGTCCTGCGCCATTTCGAGGGCCTGCCGCTGCCGAGATCGCGGACATCACCGCAGCACCATCCCGGCCGTCCGTAGCCACCTGTTCCGCGGAAGGCGCACACTAAGTCGACGCTAGGGAGTGGAGGTGAACGGGAATGAGCGGCCCGGGCCAGCCGATCCATGACGTCAGCCAGCTGCTAGCGGCGCAACCAGCCACCTCGCCTGCGGCGCCGACGTCGACGAACTGCTGGAGCAGGCCGCCGACGGGCACGCGGGCCAGTTCACCCGCCACCAGCGCACTGCCCCCACTGCCAGGCCGCGCTGCGGGAATTCGGCCAGCGTCTGGGAGCCCGTGCGCCGCCTGGCCGCCGAACGGGTCGCCGTCCCCGCCGCGCTGAAGACCGCGGTCGCCAGCCAGATCCGCAAACTCGTCGCCGACGTCTGGTACACCCTCCAGCTCAGCGACGGCGGGGCCATCCGCATCGCCGCCCGGGTGGTAGCCAGGATCGCCCGCGAGGCCGCCCGCGACGTCACCGGCGTCCGGGTCGCCTTCGGCCGCAGCACCCACAGCCGATGGCCGGCCCGGCCGAGCGGGCAACCCTGCGGCACCGCCACCCCAACGCGGCGGCCGGCGTCCTCGGCCGCACCGCGGTGGTCGATCTCGCGATCGCCGTCCAGTACGGGGACCAGCTGGACGCGGTCGCCCGCGAAGTCCAGCGGCGGGCGGTGGCCGAACTCCGCCGCAAGGTCGGCCTCCAGGACGTCACGGTGAACGTCACCGTGGACGACGTCATCACCTGACCTGGCCACGCGGTGCCGCCGCGCCGGGAACCAGGCGGGCCGTGCGCGTCCCCGCCCGGCCCGCCGACGGCCCGGCCGGGGCGGGGTAGGTTAACGCCATGGTCGCCACTTCACCCCGGGCCGCTCCGGACTGGGATTACGCGCCGGCGCCCGAGTCTGCGGACATCGTGTCGATCGCGCCCCGCTACGGCCTGTACATCGGCGGCGAGTTCGTCCCCCCGGCCGGGGACCAGTACTTCGCCACCCTGAACCCGGCCACCGAGGAGCCCCTCGCCGAGGTGGCGCAGGCCGGTGAGCAGGACGTGGACCGGGCGGTCGCCGCGGCCCGCGCGGCCTACGACGGGGCCTGGGGCGCCGACGCCGGGCCGCGGAGCGGGCCAAGTACCTGTACCGGATCGCGCGGGTCATCCAGGAGCGGGCCCGCGAGTTCGCGGTGCTGGAAAGCCTGGACAACGGCAAGCCGATCCGGGAATCGCGGGACGTGGACATCCCGCTGGCCGCCGCGCACTTCTTCTACTACGCCGGCTGGGCGGACAAGCTGGAGCACGCCGGGTTCGGGCCGGACCCGCGGCCGGTCGGGGTGGCCGGCCAGGTCATCCCGTGGAACTTCCCGCTGCTGATGGCGGCCTGGAAGCTGGCCCCGGCGCTGGCGGCCGGCAACACCTGCGTGCTCAAGCCGGCCGAGACCACGCCGCTGACCGCGCTGCTGCTCGCCGAGGTCATCGGTGAGGCGGGCCTGCCGCCCGGCACCGTGAACATCCTGACCGGCGACGGCGCCACGGGTGCGGCCCTGGTCGCGCACCCGGGCGTGGACAAGGTCGCGTTCACCGGCTCCACCGAGGTGGGCAAGGAGATCCAGCGCGCGGTCGCGGGCACCGGCACGAAGCTGACCCTGGAACTCGGCGGCAAGGCCGCCAACGTGGTCTTCGACGACGCGCCGCTGGACCAGGCCGTCGAGGGCATCGTCAACGGGATCTTCTTCAACCAGGGTCACGTGTGCTGCGCAGGCTCCCGGCTGCTGGTCCAGGAGTCGGTCGCGGACACGGTGCTGGACCGGCTCAAACGGCGGCTCGGCACGCTGCGCCTGGGCGACCCGCTGGACAAGAACACCGACATCGGCGCGGTCAACTCCCGGCAGCAGCTCGACAAGATCACCGAGCTGTCCGCGGCCGGCGAGCAGGAGGGCGCGCAGCGCTGGTCACCGGCCTGCTCGCTGCCGGACCGCGGCTACTGGTTCCCGCCCACCGTGTTCAGCGGGGTCAGCCAGGCGCACCGGATCGCCCAGGAGGAGATCTTCGGGCCGGTCCTGTCCGTGCTCACGTTCCGCACCCCGGAGGAAGCCGTGGCCAAGGCGAACAACACCCCGTACGGGCTGTCCGCCGGGCATCTGGACCGAGAAGGGCAGCCGGATCTTCTGGATGGCGCAGCGCCTGCGCGCCGGGGTGATCTGGGCCAACACCTACAACCGGTTCGACCCGGCCAGCCCGTTCGGCGGTTACCAGGAGTCGGGGTTCGGCCGGGAAGGCGGGCGGCACGGACTGGCCGGGTACCTCGATGCCTGAGCGCGCCCCCGGAAAAAATCTTCCGCAACGAAAACCGCCCCCCCGGCTCCCTCAGCCCAGCCGGCCGTGAGCGGCGCGCCGCGAAGGCCGCCGCCCCGGCTCCCTCGGCCCAGCCGGCCGTGAAGCGGCGCGCCGCGAAGGCCGCCGCCCCCGCCCCCTCAGCCCAGCCGCCGTGAAGCCGCGCGCCGCGAAGGCCGCCGCCGGGCCCGGCCGGGACACCGGCGGCGCGGGCCGGCTGGCGGTCCGCAAGACCTACAAGCTGTTCATCGGCGGCGCGTTCCCCCGGTCGGAGTCCGGCCGGTCCTACCCGGTCACGGCGGCCGGACGGGACGTTGCTGGCGCACGCGGCGCTGGCCTCGCGCAAAGACGCCCGGGACGCCGTGGTCGCGGCCCGCAAGGCGTTCAGTGGCTGGTCCGGCGCGACGGCCTACAACCGCGGCCAGGTCCTGTACCGGGTGGCCGAAATGCTCGAGGGCCGGGCGGGGCAGTTCACCGACGAGGTCTTCGTTGCGGAAAAAAATGGTGACCGGGACGGTGCCGCGCGCGACGTGGCCCGGCCATCGACCGCTGGGTCTGGTACGCGGGCTGGCCGGACAAGGTCGCGCAGGTCACCGGCGGCGCCAACCCGGTGGCCGGTCCGTACTTCAACCTCAGCGTGCCCGAGCCGACCGGGGTCGTCGCGGTGCTCGCGCCGCCGGCCGCGGGCTGCTCGGGCTGGCCAGCGTGCTCGCGCCGGTCATCGCCACCGGCAACACCGCCGTGCTGCTGGCCAGCGGGCCGGCCGTGCGGCCGCGGTCAGCCTGGCCGAGGTGCTGGCCACGTCCGACGTGCCGGGCGGCGTGGTCAACGTGCTGACCGGGCGGCCCGCCGAGCTCGCGCCGGTGCTCGCCGCGCACAGGACGTCAACGCGATCGACCTGACCGGCGCCGACCCGGCGGACCGCGCCGGGGCTCGAGCGGCTCGCGGCCGGGAACGTCAAGCGGGTGTTCGCGGCCGGCCGCGGCGAGGACTGGGCCGCGGACCCGGGGGTGCGGCGGCTGCTGGCCTTCCTGGAGACCAAGACCGTCTGGCACCCGATCGGCACCTGACGCGGGACGCGGCGCCCTCCCAGCCAGCCCCTCGACCCCCTCGCCCCCTGGGTCCCTCGCCCCCTGGGCCCCTCGGTCCTATCAACCCCACGCGCCCCGCCCACCCCATGGCCCCATGGGCCCCGCGGACGCGTTCGTCGTCAACCGTTTGGTGTTGCTATCACTGGCAGGTCTCGGTGAAGTGGATCTTGTAGCGCATCCAGCCCCTGCCGCGCTTTTCGCTATAACGTGCATCCAAGTCATACGCCGAGACGATCGCCGACCGCCCGCTGGGATGCCCGCTCGCCGGCGATCCGCATTGCCACGCCCGCCGCCATTTCATGTACCACTGCTGTACCCAGATGGTGTAGCTTATCGACGGCGGGCAGCTCCATAGCCACGAGGGGGGCGGACGGCGTCAGCACACGGTGGTGGCACGTACTGGCTGGCCAGGTTTGCGTTCCGCTCGCTGGGGCAACGCATCCGTCGATCGGCTGCCGTAGACCTCTGCCACGAGGCATCGATCAGCCGGCGAGCCAGCCGGCGCGACGCGGCCAGGGCCTCCAGCGCGCCGGACGTTTCACGGCCAGCTCCAGCGGTTCAAGTCACAGATCCGGCCAGCACATACGTCGAATCAGTCCGCGCCGTCCGCTTTCACCAGGACGAGCTCTTTCAGCAGCTCCAGCAGCAAGTCAAACAAGCTGCGTTCCAAGACGCCGCGACCAGCGGGACGGAACTCGCTCAGCACGATGAAATCGAACTCTCGTCGTCTAACGGCAAGCTCAGAGCGTATTTCCAATCCAACCAGAAACGCACCGCATCAGCGACCTGTGATCAATCAAGTTCTCGATGAACTGCATCACATCACCATCGCCAGCTGCGACAAGGACATCACAGCGCGCACGCACACATACGACGCCGCGAAATCAGCGTCCTAGTACCAAGCGCTCAGCTCATCGCGAGCTCGCATCGCCAAGCTCTCTTTACGGAACGACGCTAGCGCCACCTTAGCGATCGCGACCAGCATCTCAAGTCACGATCTCGACTGCATCGATATGACAACAAGATTCTGCGATTACGACAATTAACAAGGAAAGTAGAACATGATGATAGTTAGAAGATTATTAATAAAGTTATGATTAATAAATATGAAATTGTAAAAAGAGTAAAAAAATAAGAAAAAAGGGTACAGACGACACCAATCGGTTGATCACGAACAGATTCTGCGCCGGGCGGGTCAGATCTCGCCGAAGAGGCGGTCGCCGGCGTCGCCGAGGCCGGGCACGATGTAGCCGCGCTCGTTCAGCTGCTCATCCATGGCCGCGGTGACCACCCTGACCGGCAGCGGGCCGTCGTCCGGGAAAGCGGCGCTGACCCGGTCGATCCCCTCCGGCGCGGCCAGCAGGCAGACCGCGGTGACCGACGCCGCCTCGCGCTGGCTCAGCATGGTGATCACGGTCTCCAGGGTCCCGCCCGTGGCCAGCATGGGATCCAGCACGAACACCGCGCGGCCGGCCAGGTTGGCCGGCAGCCGGTTGGCGTAGGTCGCGGCCACCAGCGACTCCTCGTCGCGGGCCAGCCCGACGAAACCCACGTCGGCCGTGGGCAGCAGCCGGATCATGCCGTCCAGCATGCCGATCCCGGCCCGCAGCACCGGGACGACCAGCGGCACCGGCCGGGCCAGCTTCACCCCGCGGGCCTCGCCGACCGGGGTCCGCACCACCTCGGGCTGGACCCGCACCTCGCGGGTGGCCTCATAGGCCAGCAGCGTGACGAGCTCGTCGGTGAGCCGCCGGAACGTGGTCGAGTCCGTGCGCTCGTCGCGCAGCGTGGTGAGCTTGTGGGCGATGAGCGGGTGATCGACGACCAGAGTCTGCATGATCACTAGTCTGTCAGCGCCCGCCCGGCTGCGCAGGCGGCCCGGTCAGCGCCGCCGACGGCATGTTCTCTACCTGCAGGAATGTGCGGAAGTGGACGACACGCGGCTGCCGGGTGGACGCCAGGCCGCGGGCGGCGCGCAGATGTCACCGATCGTTCTTGCCCTGGCCACGGCACGGCCAGGGCGGCTGCCACGACCGCGTTGCATCGTGGCAGCGTGCGGATTGGGATCGTCACCGAATCTTTCCCGCCCGAGGTGAACGGCGTGGCGCACAGCGTGCTCCGGGTCGCCGAGCATCTCGTGGCCCGGGGACATCAGCCTCTCGTCATCGCCCCCCAGCCGGCCACGGAGCCGCCGGATGGCGGGCCGCGGTGCGCGGCCGGCCGGCGGCCGGATGCCCGGCGGACACCCAGCACGCCTTCCCGGTCGTCCGGGTGCGCTCGGTGCCGTTCCCCGGCTACCGCAGTGTCCGGCTCGGGCTGGCTTCCCCGGCCATCCGGCGGGCACTGCTCGGGCACCGGGCCGAGCTGGTCCACCTGGCCAGCCCGTTCTTCCTCGGCGCGCTGGGCGGCCGGGCCGCGCGGCGGCTGCGGCTGCCGGTGGTGGCCGTGTACCAGACCGACGTGCCGGGGTACGCCCGGGCGTACCACTGGGGGCGCGCCGCCGAGGCCGCGGCCTGGCGCTGGCTGCGCGGCATCCACAACGCCGCCGACCGGACCCTCGCGCCGTCCACCCCCAGCATCGAGCGGCTGGCCGCGCACGGGGTGCAGCGCATCTGGATGTGGGGCCGCGGCGTGGACACCCAGCGCTTCAGCCCCGCGGCCCGCAGCGACGCGCTGCGCCAGGCCCTCGCGCCGGGCGGCGAGGTGCTGGCCGGCTACGTCGGCCTGCTGGCCCCGGAAAAGCAGGTCGAGCTGCTGGCCGGGGTGGCCGTGCTGCCCGGGGTGCGCCTGGTCATCGTGGGCGGCGGCCCGGCCGAGCCGCGGCTGCGCCGGCTGATGCCGTCCGCGGCCTTCCTCGGCCAGCACCGCGGCGAGCAGCTGGCCCGCATCTTCGCCAGCCTGGACGTGTTCGTGCACAGCGGCTGCCACGAGACGTTCGGCCAGACCATCCAGGAGGCGGCCGCCTCCGGCCTGCCCGTGGTGGCCCCGGCCATGGGCGGCCCGGTTGACCTCGTCCGCGACGGGGTCACCGGCTACCTGGTCCCTCCCGCGGACGCTGACGCGCTGACCGCCGCCACCCGGCGGCTGGCCGCCGACCCGCTGCGGCGGGCCGCGATGGGCCGGGCGGCCCGGGAGCGGGTGCTGGCCCGCAGCTGGACGGCGCTGGGAGACCAGCTGATCGGGCACTACGCCGCGGTGCTGGCGGAGCGGTCCGGAGAGCCGGGGACTGGCTAGCCGGCGAGCTGGCGGGCGACGAGCGCGATGCCGTGTCCCCATTCGATCTGCTGGCGGGCGGGCAGGTACGACGTGCCGGACTTGGTGTGGTCGACCTCCGGTGAGGCCAGGAAGCGCTCCCGGCCCTGCGGGTCGATGAAGTAGACGGCCGAGGTGTGCCGGACGTCGGCGTTCGGGTTGGGGGCGTAGACCTGGATGTCGTAGCCGCGCCACACCGACTTCAGCTCGGGCACCGGCCCGGTGAAGAAATGCCAGCTGGGAATGGTGTTCAGGGCCTGGGCCCGGGTGTACTTCGCCATGTCCTGGACCCGCGCGTGGTAGGCGTTGACGTTGACCGCGGCGAACACCACCTTGCTGGCCAGCGGGCCCAGGTCGTGGTAGGCCTTCACGAACTCCGCCGACACGATCGGGCAGATGTCGGTGCAGTGCGGGTCCATGAACTGGAGCACCACGACCTTGCCGCGCAGGCTGGCCAGGCTCAGCGCGTGGCCGTTCTGGTCGGTCAGGGTGAAGCCGGGGGCCCGGATCCCGGGCAGCGGGCTGAGCACCATCAGGTTCGCCAGGCTGGTGGAGACGCTGGCCGGGATCCCGGATACCCGGGCCTGCTGCGCGGCCAGAGCGGTGTGGTTGCGCTGGTGGACCACGTAGGCGGGGATGGCGACCGCGGCGATCAGCAGCACGGTGAGCACACTGGCCAGCACGAGCAGCCGGGCCAGGCTGGTGCGCCGTCGCGGGGTGCTGTCACCGCCGGGCGGGTCGGCCGGAACCTGCTCCGGAGTGCTCGAACTCACCGGGAACGCCTCCTGCCTGTCGCGGCGTGAGCGTGGTGCCGCCATCGGCGGCTAGCTGCCAGCATATTCCCGGCCCGCACGCCCGGATACCACCTCGGGGTACCCGCCGGTCCCGGCTCCCCGTTGCGGTCAGGCCGGTTCCGGCTCGATCGCGATGCCGGCAGCGCGGGCGGCCAGCAGGATCAGCGAGGCGAAGTCGAGGCCCTGGCCCAGGCCCGCGAACGGGCGATGGCCGGCCACGGGATGGGCGGTAAATGTTGCCGACCGGGTCGGCCCGGGCCAGGATGTCCCCTGTTGTCCGGCTATCCTGCCGTTGCTTTCTGCGTCCCAGTCTGAGTGTCCCGGTCTGACTCGTGCTGAGGTGGTCTGGTGCCCGCTGACGTGCGGCCTGCGCGTCCCCTGCCGTTAACTCCCCGGGTGAAGGTTCCCCCCGTCCTGCTGGCCCGGGTGGCTTCCCGGGTTCGGCGGCTGGCGCCGGTGACTCCGCTGCTGGCGGGCACCGTGCTGGCGGCCACGGTCGCAGCCGGTCTGTCCGGCTGCGGCACCCGCCACCCGGACGGCAACATCGTCACGGTGTCCGCCGGGGCGTGCGGCGCCGGCTGGCGGCAGGCCAGCGCCGGGATGCAGACCTTCCAGATCCGCAATTCCTCCACCGGCGGCGCCGAGGTGGACCTCATCAACCCGGCCAGCGGGGCCATCTACGCGGAGGTCGCCGGCCTCGGCCCGGGCACCACCCGCCCGATGCGGGTGGACCTGGGCTCGGGCCGTTACGCGTTCCGCTGCCTGCTCCAGGACACCCACCCGCTCACCGGCCCGGCCGTCCGGGTCGGCGGTCACCATCGGGGTGCCCCGGCTAACCTCCCGGTCACCACCGACGACCTGCTCGGCCCGGCGCGGGTCTACCACGCCTACGTCAGCGCCGGCCTCAACACGCTGGTCCGGCAGGTCGGGGTGCTCACCCAGCGGATCCGCGCGGGCCACCTGAGGGCGGCGCAGGCCGCCTGGCTGCCTGCCCATCTCACCTATGAGCGACTGGGCGCGGCGTACGGAACGTTCGGCAACTACGACACCGAGATCGACGGCCGGCCGGACGGGCTGCCCCACGGGCTGTCCGATCCGGCTTTCACCGGGTTCTACCGGATCGAGTACGGCCTGTGGCACGGGCAGAGCGCGCCGGCAGCTTGCGGCCCGGTCGATCAGCTGCGACAGCGACGTGCGGGCCCTGAGCCGCGTTCTGCCGCGCATGCAGATCACCTGAGCGATCTGGGGCTGCGTACCCACGAGATCCTGGAGAACGCGCTGCAGTTCCAGCTCACTGGGCACGACGACTACGGCAGCGGAACGACGCTGGCCACGACCGTGCGAATATCACAGGCACCCGTGAGCTGCTGAAGGTGCTGCATCCGCTGCTTGTGACTCGCTACGCTGGGCTTCCCAGGCCTATTTCTGGCTCAACAGACTGCAGCAACTCGTCGAGGCAGCCAGACGCCCGGATGGCCAGTGGACGCCGGTCGGGCCAGCTCGGTAACAGCCAGCGGGAGCAGATCGACGCCGCCGCCGGTCAGGCACTCCAGGAACTTGCCCCTATAGCGGCCATCTTCGAAGTCGAGAAGCAGCCATGAGTGACCGCACACTGAGCTAGCGGCCGTCGCCGTCAGTCAGACGGTGAACCCGAACCCTTGTCGCGACGCACGGTCCGCCAATGGGAGCGGCGCGCCGCACGCCCGCGCGCCGCTCGTTCCTGCGCGGGCGCTGCAGGGCGGCGGTGCCGCGCGGCAGCCGGGGCGGCGGTGGCAGCTTCCCGGGCTAGCGCCGAGCCGCGACAGGGGCCTGCCGGCCTCGACCGACGCAGGTTTGCGGCTGCCACCTGGATCGGGCACGCTGCCGCCGGTGCCGTTTCATGGCCGCCATCAGGCTGGCATCTTGGCGCGGCCGCAGAAACAGACGGTCGTCGCTTCTTTCGACGTGACCGCAGAAGGTCGTGGTGAGCTGACCGAGCTGCTGCGAACGCTGACGGACCGGGCCCGGTTCCTCACTGCGGGCGGCATCCCGCCGCCCGTCGGCATAAGTGCACCGCCATCCGACTCTGGGGTCCTCGGGCCTGTCGGTGGTGCCAGACGGGCTGACGGTAACGGTCGGCGTCGGCGCCTCGCTGTTTGATGATCGCTTCGGCCTGGGGCACCGCCGGCCTGCCGGCCTGACCCCGATGAAGGTGTTCCCCAACGACCAGCTCGATCCGGCGCAATGCGGCGGCGACCTCATCCTCCAGCTCAGCGCTGGCAGCGCCGACACGGTCCTGCACGCGCCTGCGTGACATCGCCAGCCACACCCGCGGCGGCATGCAGGTGCGCTGGCGGATCGACGGCTTCGGCAGTCCGCCGCGGCCGAGCTGGCACGCCGCGCAACCTCATGGGATTCAAGGACGGCATCGCCAATCCGGTCGTCACCGATCAGGCCGCAGATGAACGATCTGGTGTGGATAACCCCGGACGTCGGCGGCGGCCAGCCTTGGACCGTAGACGGCAGCTACCTTGTCAGTCCGGCTGATCAGGATGCTCGTCGAGTTCTGGGACCGCGTGTCCGTCATCGAGCAGGAGAACATGTTCGGCCGCCGCAAGGCCAGCGGCGCACCGCTGGACGCGGACAGCGAGTATTCCGTCGCCGGACTACTCCGCCGACCCCAGCGGCCTGGTCATTCCGCTGGACGCGCACATCCGGCTGGCCAATCCGCGCACTCCGCAGACGGCGCCAGCCGGATCCTCCGGCGCGGCCTACAACTACGACCGCGGCATTGACGACGTCGGCGACCTCGACATGGGTTTGATCTTCACCTGCTTCCAGCAGGACCTCGAGCGGCAGTTCGAGGCTGTGCAGACACGACTCATCAACGAGCCGCTGGTCGATTATATCTTCCCATTCGGGGGCGGCTATTTCCTGGCGCTGCCAGGGGTGCGCGACAGCAGGGACTACTTCGGCCGCGGCATGCTGGCCTGATCGCGTATGCCCTGCGGCGGCGCATTCTCGTTCGCGCGTTTACCTGCTGGCAAGAATCCGGACGCTATTTGTATTCCCTTTTCCGGAACCTTAAGGCATGTTGTGAGCGATGGTGCTGCTCGCCCGTGTGCTGGCGATGGCGCCATGATCCGCCCCAGACTCAGGAGGGTGAAATGGGCGAAGGCCCAGGCAAAGGCATGCGGACTGGCCGGAGCAGGCGGAGGCGGCAACGGCCGTATATGGCCGCGCTCGCCGCGGGCGCACTGGCCGTTGGCGGCGCCGCCAGCGCGACCGCAGCCAGCGCGAGCACGTCCAGCGCGGGTGTGGCCGGCGCAGCGGTCAGGTCAGCATCAGCGACCGCTTACCGGACGGCGGCGTGGAACACCACCACCCCGATCAAGCACCTCGTCGTGATCTTCCAGGAGAACGTCTCCTTCGACCACTACTTCGGCACCTACCCGAAGGCCGCCAACACCTCGGGCCAGCCGTTCCGCGCGGCCCGGCACACGCCGAAGGTGAACAACCTCGTTGACACGCCGGGCGCGGGCGGCAAGGGCAACCTGCTGACCAACAACCCGAACACGGATGCCGGCGGGAACCAGGTCAACCCGCGCCGGCTCGACCCGGCCAACATCAACGACGTGCTGACCTGCGACCAGGACCACGACTACAACGCCGAGCAGAAGGCGTTCGACGGCGGGAAGATGGACAAGTTCGTCACCAGCGTCGGCACCGGCACGGGCACCAGCGGCACCGGGCCAGCCGTGCCAGGCCAGCGACGTCATGAACTACTACGACGGCAACACCGTGACGGGGCTGTGGAACTACGCCCAGCACTTCGCGATGAGCGACAACTCGTTCGGCACCACGTTCGGGCCGTCGGCGCCCGGGCGCGATCAACCTCGCCTCGGGCGACACCGGCGGCGTGGGGCAGATGATCAACGGCGCCGACACCGACGGCGACACCGTTCCCGACGGCAAGGGCGGCAACTCGCTCGATCAGCGACGCCCAGCCGTACTACGACGACTGCTCGACCCGCGACGCGGTCTCGATGACCGGGCACGAACATCGGCGACGAGCTGAACGCGGCCGGGCTGAGCTGGGGCTGGTTCCAGGGCGGCTTCCGGCCGACGACTAGCTTCGCCACCGCCACCGGCGGCACCCAGCCGACGAGCACGTTCATCCCCGACCAGTTCAAGGGCAAGTTCGCCGATCGCGCCAGCCTCCGACCAGGGGCTGTGCAACGCCGTGCACCCGGTCGGCGCGGCGCTCGGCGGCACGGGCGGGACGACCCCGGGGCCCACGAACTACGGCAACAAGGACGACTACATCCCCCACCACGAGCCGTTCCAGTACTACGCCTCGACGGCCAACCCGCACCACCTGCCGCCGGCGTCGCTGGCCGCGATCGGCACCGACACGCAGACGTTCATGAACGGCGTCGCCGCAGTTCGACACCGCCAACCACCAGTACGACACGAGCGACTTCGACTCGCTCGTGGGCGCCATCGCGCACGGCTACCTCTCGCCCGACCACCTGCCGGCCGTGAGCTTCCTCAAGGCGCCCGGCTACCAGGACGGCCACGCCGGCTACTCCGACCCGATCGACGAGCAGCAGTTCATCGTGGACGAGATCAACGCGCTCGAGCACACGCCGGACTGGTCCAGCACCGCGGTCGTCATCTCCTACGACGACTCCGACGGCTGGTACGACCACGTCTACAGCGGCATCCACAACCCGTCCAACACCTCAGCGGTCGCGACGCCGCCCGGACCGCAGGACTTCCTGACCGGCACCGGGCTCTGCGGCGACACGACCGCGCACCCGCCGCTGGCCGGCCAGAACGGCCGGTGCGGTTACGGCCCCCGCCTGCCGCTGCTGGTCATCTCGCCGTGGGCCAAGCGCAACTTCGTCGCGCACAACCTGACCGACCAGAGTTCGATCATCAAGTTCGTCGAGGACAACTGGCGGCTGCCCAGGATCAGCGGCTCGTTCGACGCCATCGCCGGATCGCTGAACACCATGTTCGACTTCCACGGCGGCTACGGTCACGACCGCAAGCTGTACCTCAACCCCACCACCGGGCAGCCCGTCCGGCACTAACGCCGGGCTGCACATGGCCCCGCCGTTGACCGGCAGCCACCAGCGGGGATGTTAGCCCTCAAGCACCCGGTATCGGGGAGCGGGCCGCTGCGGGATGATCCCCGCAGCGGCCCGCCCGCTACCACTCCACGCTGCTCTTGCTCGTGGTCGCTACCACTCCACGGTGCTTTCGCTCGTGGTCGCTACCACTCCACGAGGGTCCATACTTCCGGGCGGGGGGTGCCGCCGGTGTCCACCGACGCGAAGCCGCGGGCGGCTTCCTTCAGGTGGGCCAGCGCCGCCTCGCGCTGCCCGGCCGCGTGCAGCAGGTCGGCCAGGTTGGTGTGCAGCGCCGCGACCCGGTGCTGATCACCTAGTTCGCGGCCCAGCGCCAGGGCCTCCTGGGCCAGCGGCAGGGCCTCGCCCGGGCGCCCGCTGTCGGCCAGCAGGCGGCTCAGGTTGTTGAGCGCCGCCACGGCAGCCCCCGGGTCGGGCAGGCCGCGCGCCTGGTCCAGGCTTTCCTGCAGCAGGGCCGCGGCCGAGGCGGTGGCCCCACGGCGCGCGTCGAGCATGCCCAGCACGTTCAGCGCCTGGGCGATGGCGGCCGGGTCTCCCGCCCGGCGGGCCGAGGCCAGCGCGTCCCGGGCCCGGGTGGCCGCGGCCGGCGCCGCCCCGCGCCGGTAGGCCAGGACGGCGCGGTCCGCCTCGATCCGGGCCTGGCGGCTCGGGTCCCCGGGGCCCAGCAGTTCCAGGGCGACATCCAGATGTGCCTCGGCCAGGGCCCAGTCGCCGAGCCGGTGATGCACCTCGGCGAGCTTGTGCTCGATGGCCGCTGATCCGCCTGCCGCCCCGGCCTGCTGCCCGTCGATCGCCGACGCCGCGGCCTCGAACTCGGCCAGGGCCTCCCGGTAGCGGCCCAGCACGGTGAGCACGTCGCCCAGGGCGACGGCCACCTCCACCGGTGGGTGGCCCAGCGCTTCAGCCCGGCGCAGGTACGCGTACTCCTCGGCGTGGGCGTACAGGTCGCGGGCGCGCCCGGCGGCCCGCCACCACCAGCCTGCCGCCTCGGTGTCCCGCCCGGCGCGCTGCAGGTGCTCGGCGATGGCCGCGGCCCGCGTGGTCACCGGGTCACGCTCGAACCGCCGGATCAGCGCATCCGCGGCCCGGCCGTGCAGCAGCCTGCGCCGGGCCAGGGTTGATGAGTCGTAGACGACCTCGCGCAGCGCCTCATACGGGAAGTCGTAGCGGGGCCCGCCGCGCTCCCCGGCCGGCGGCACCTCGGTGAGGAGGAACCGGCGGACCGCTTCGTCGAGGGCCTCCACGGTTTCTGCCTCCCCGCGCCCGCTGACCCCGCGGAGCAGGTCGGCGTCGCACCCGCTGCCCAGGACCGCGGCGGTGGACAGCATCTGCAGGGTGGGCTCGCTGGCGGCCTGCAGCCGCCTGCGCAGGAGTTCCCGGACCGAGGCGGGCGGCCACCACCGCTCGCCGCCGTCACCGGCCCCCGAGCGCAGTCCTTCCACGTACTCCCGGACCAGCATCGGCAGTCCCCGGGTCTGCGCCAGCAGCCGGCCCACGTCCGCGTCGCGGACCCCCGCACGCAGCAGCAGGCTTCGGATGTGCTCCTCGCGCAGCGGGGCAGGCTCGACCACGGTGCCCCGGCCTGCGTCGGCCGCCTCGCTGAGCGCGGCCCGCAGCCCCCGGAGCCGTTCCGCGTGCTCGGCCGGGCAGCTGATGGCGAGCAGCAGCGGCCAGCCCGGCAGCCGGCGGACCAGGTAGGCCAGCAGGTCCAGGGACGGGCCGTCGGCCCAGTGCGCGTCCTCGACCACGATCACGCCGGCCGGCGGCCCGGCCGGGTCCCGCGACGCCGCGGTCCGCAGCGCTTCCCCGATCGCCCCGTACAGCCGGGTCAAGGCCATCGGGCTGTCCAGCGGGGCCGGGTCGTCCGGGTAGTCCGCGGCCAGCTCGGGGCAGAGCCGGCCGGTCATCGCCGCCGTGTGCGCGGGCAGCCGGGCCGGCAGCTCCGGGCACGCCGAGAGCGCGGCGCGCAGCAGATCCGCGGCGAGCACGAACGGCAGCCCGCTCTCGCCATCGTGGCAGCGGGCGGCCAGCACCATGCTCCCGGCGGCCTGCGCCTCACCGCGGAACTCCTCCAGCAGCCGCGTCTTGCCGCTGCCGGCCGCGCCGAGCACCGTTACCACCTGGCCCGCTGCGCCCACCCCGCGCCAGGCGGCGTGCAGCGCGTGCAGCTCATCCTGCCGGCCTACCAGGGGCCAGCCGGCCGCGCCTGAGGGCCCGCCGGCCGGGCCTGGGGGCCCGCCGCCCGGCCCGGGCAGCCCGGACGTCCCAGGATCCGGCTGGGCTGGGATCAAGGCCGGCCGGGCTGGGGTCACGGCCTGCTGGGCTGGGGGGGCCGGTCCCGGAGCCGGGGCCAGCCGCCCGGCCCGGACGTCGTCATAGAGCCGGGTGGTCTCCGGCAGCGGCCGCACCGCCAGCTCGGTGTCGAGGATCCGGACCAGCGCCCGGTACTGGCGCAGGGCGGCGGACCGCTGCCCGGTCCAGGCCAGCAGCCGGATCAGCGCCTGGTACGCGGGCTCGTGCAGCGGGTCGAGCGCCTGCCAGCGCTGCGCGTGCGCTACCGCGCGGTCCAGGTCACCGGCGGAGGCGTCGGCAGCGACCAGCCGTTCGAGCACGGCGGCCAGCCGCTGGCGGAGCCGGTCCGCCGTGGCGGCCTGCCAGTCGTCGAACTCGGGGCAGTCGCGCAGCGTGAACCCGGCGAGGAAGTCATCCCGGTACAACCGGGCCGCCCGGTCCAGCGAGCCGGCGTCCGGCCCGCCCGCCAGGGTCTCGAAGTCCGCCACATCCACCTGGACCCGCCCGGGGTCCAGCGCCACTGCTGCCCGGGTGACCAGGAGGCCCGGGCCGGCCGCGGCCGCGGTCACCGACAGTGTGCGGCGCAGGGAGGCCCGCGCCCGGGGCGCGTCCGCCTCCGGCCACAGCAGCGCGGCCAGCCGTTCCCGGCTCAGCTCATGGTCGTGCAGCGCGAGCAGGGCCAGCACGGCCGTGGCCTTGCGGGTATCGAAGCTGACCGGCGCGCCGTTCCTGCTGACCGCGGGCGGCCCCAGCAGGGCAAGGCCCAGCTCCGCCACGCTGTCCTCCCCCCACGTGGTGCCCCGTACCACTTCAGGAAGACACCGTAACGCAGCAGCGTGAAATTCTCGTCGGGCCGGTGACTTGCCGTAACGATCTCGTATCGCCGTCTCCCTAAGCTGGCCCTGAGCGTGGGTAAGCAGGACGGACACGGAGCGTGCCATGGCACAAGGGCTGGAGCGGACCAGCGCCGGCGGCAACGGGGGCGCCGCCAGCACCGTCGCCGAGGTGCCGGCCGAGGACCGCGAGGGTGGCCCGGCCGGCCCTGGCGCCGGCCCGGTGGCGGGGGAGGTGGCCGGGGACCCCGTAGCGGGGGACCAGGCGGCCATCCCCGCGGCCGGCCCGCAGGCGCTCAACGGCGCCGCACCCCGCCCGCCGGTCACCGGCGGGCGCCGGGGCTGGCGCCGGCGATGGCGGCGGGACCGCCCGGCCGCGGCGCCGGTCCTGGTACCGGGCCCGGTCAGGGAGGGACCGCACATCGACCTGGCGTCCAACGACCCGCTGGTCGGCTACCTGCTCAGCGCGGCCGCCGCGGTGGACATCCGCGGGCTTGAACTCGATTCCCCCGCCCTGGCCGCGATGAGGGAAGCCGGGGTGGTGCTCACCGTCCCGCTGATCTCCTCCGGCAGCCTGATCGGGGCGATCAGCCTGGGGCCGCGGCTGTCCGAACGGGACTACTCCTCCGAGGACCGGCGGCTGCTCAACGCGCTGGCCGGGTACGCGGCCCCGGCCATGCGGGTCGGCCAGCTGGTCCGCCAGCAGGAGGCGGAGGCGCGGAACCGGGAGCGGATCGAGCAGGAGCTGAAGATCGCGCAGATCATCCAGCAGCAGTTCCTGCCTAAGAGCGTGCCCGACCTGCCCAGCTGGCACGTGGCCGCGTTCTACCGGCCCGCCCGCACCGTGGGCGGGGACTTCTACGACTTCATCCCGCTGCCGGACGGGCGGGTCATGTTCGTGGTCGGCGACGTCACCGACAAGGGGGTGCCCGCGGCGCTGGTCATGGCCAGCACGCACGCCCTGCTGCGCGGGGCCGCGCCGCGGCTGGTCTCGCCCGGCGCGGTACTCGCCCAGCGTCAACGACCTGCTCTGCGCGGACATCCCGGCGCACATGTTCGTCACCTGCCTGGCCCTGGTGCTGGACCCGCTGAGCGGCAAGGTCGAGTTCGCCAACGCCGGCCACGACGTGCCGTATGTCCGCACCGCCGGGGGCGTGGCTGAGCTGCGGGCCCGGGCATGCCCCTGGGCCTGATGCCCGGCATGGAGTACGAGGAGAAGACCTTCCAGTTCGAGCCGGGCGACTGCGCCCTGCTGCACAGCGACGGGCTGGCCGAGGCGCACGCCCCGGACCGCGAGATGTTCGGCTTCCCGCGGGTCGCCGGGCTGGCCGGCCGGGGCGCGTCCGGTGAGGAACTGATCGACCTGTGCCTCACCGAGCTCGCCGAGTTCACCGGACCGGACGCCGAGCAGGAAGACGACATCACGCTGGTGTGCGTGGAACGGCGCATGTCCGCCCGGTACGCGGGAGGTGCCCGATGACCTCCGTGGCCCGGCCCGCACCCCGGCGGCTCGCGGCGTTCGCGGTGGCCAGCGAGCCGGGCAACGAGCGCCTGGCGCTGGCCCGGGTCGCCGAGGCCGTGGCGGCCAGCGGGCTGCCGCCGGCCCGGCTGGAAAAGCTGAAGACGGCCGTGGCCGAGGCCACCATGAACGCGATCGAGCACGGCAACCGGGGCCGCGCGGAGACCCCGGTGGATGTCGAGGTCTTCCAGGAAGGCGACGACATCATCGTGACCGTCACCGACCTCGGGGGAGAGCACGCGCCGGCCGGGCCCGTGGAGGAACCGGACCTGGCGCTGAAGCTGGACGGTGAGCAGCGGGCCCGCGGGTGGGGGCTGTTCCTCATCCGGAACATGGTGGACGCCATGCAGGTGCGCACGGACGGCCAGCGGCACACCATCCAGCTCACCATGCGGGCCGGTGGCGGCGCCCCGGTCCCGCGCGCCGGTGGACCCGAAGGAGGCGGCGATGAAGAAGACGTGTGAGGCAGCCGTGCACGCGGTGGGCGGCGCGGCCGTCATCGAGCTGGCCGGTGAGGTGGACGGGGGCGCGGCGGGCGTCCTGAACGCGGCCTACGAGCAGGCGGTGGGCAGCGGGGAGCCGGGCACCGTGGTCCTCGACTTCGCCCGGGTCGGTTACATCAACTCGACCGGGATCGCGCTGATCGTGAGCGTGCTCGCCCGGGCCAGGGCCGAGCGGCGCACGGTGGTCGCGAGCGGCCTGTCCGAGCACTACCGGGAGATCTTCGACATCACCCGGCTGTCGGATTTCATCGAGGTCTTCGGGGACCTCGACGCGGCGGTGAGCCAGCTGGCCGGACCGGCCGCCTGACGGCGGCGGGCGGGCACGGCCGCCCGCCAGCACGGCTGTGACGCGCAGGCGCGGGAGCGCCCTGCGGCCAAAGGGGAGGGAACACGGGAATGGACGGACCGAGGGTCACGATGGACGTCCGCCGCATCGGCGGCGAGGTGGCGGTCGTGGACATCAAGGGGGAGGTCACCGCAGCCTGCGAGCCGGTCCTGATGTCGGCGTATGAGGAAGCGGGCGGCTTGCGGGCCAGCCGGCTCGTGCTCAACTTCGCCGGCCTGGAGTACATGAACAGCGGCGGCATCGGGATGCTCGTGACCTTGCTGGTCCGGGCCAACCGGCAGCGGCAGCAGCTGGCCGCGTACGGGCTCACCGACCACTACCGCGAGATCTTCGAGCTGACCCGCCTCGACGAGGCGATCACCATCTACGACGACGAAGCATCGGCGCTGGTCGGTGCGGCGACCTGAGGAGGCCGATGTGACAGAGGCGACGGGGCCAGAGCGCGTGCGCTCGGCCGAGCAGATCGAGCTGAGTGTCCGCGAAGCGGGCGCCGGCGTGGCACCACGCAATGATGCCGGCCGCTGGGCGGCCAAGGTGGACCGGCTCGATGTGGTGCAGCGGGACGGCGTGCGGGGAACCAACGTGGCCGGGCGGCGGCTGACCGGCCCGGTGCAGGGCTTCGGCAAGATGTGGCAGAAGACCTACCGCCTGGCCGTGGGCACGGCGGCTAGCCCGGAGCAGGCCATCACCACCTGGAAGGCCCACTTCCCCGAGTTCTGGCCGGCCGGGAACCGGTTCGCCGGCGCGCTCACTGGCATCAGCCCCGGTGATGTCGCCCTCCTCGACCTGGCCATCGGCGGCGGCGTCAAGCTCTCCACCGGCGTCTTCGTGCTCTACGCGGACGAGGAGTCGTTCACGCTGATGACCCCGCAGGGGCACATGTTCGCCGGCTGGATCACGTTTTCCGCGGAGGGCGGCCCGGACGGGACCGTGGTCCAGGCCCAGGTCCTGATGCGGGCAAACGACCCCCTCTACGAGGTGGGCATGACGTTCGGCGGCCACCGCAAGGAGGACGTGTTCTGGGCCGAGACGCTGACCGCCCTCGGCCGTTACCTCGGCGCCGCTGACCTGAGCGTGACCACCCGCACCGTGTGCGTGGACAGCAGCCGGCAGTGGCGCAACACCAGCAATGTCTGGCACAACTCCATGGTGCGCAGCCTGCTGCAGACGCTGGCCGCCCCGGTCACGGCACTGCGCCGGCGCCGCGGCTGAGCGCGCCGATGGCCGGGGGGACGAGCATGTGCGGTGCTGACGATGCCAGGTGACCCTGACGCCGTGGTCGTGGGCAGCGGCCCGAACGGCCTGGCGGCCGCGGTCACGCTCAGCGCCGCCGGCCTGCGCGTCCTCGTCATCGAGGGCGGCGCCACGATCGGCGGGGGCTGCCGGACCGAGGAACTTACCCTGCCGGGGTTCTGGCATGACGTCTGCTCGGCTGCGCATCCGCTCGCGGTGACCTCGCCCTTCTTCCGGCGCTTCGGCCTGGCGGCACGTGGCGTCCGGTTCGTCGGCCTCCGACGTGGTGTTCGCCCAGCCGCTGGACGGCGGCCGTGCCGCGGTCGTCACCAGGTCCCTGGACGCCACCGCCGAGCGCCTCGGCCGTGACGCCGCCGCCTACCGCCGCCTGCTGGCCCCGCTGGTCCGTGACTGCAGCACCCTCACCGACCTGCTACTGTCCCCGATCCGGCGGCCGCCGCCGCGCCTGAGCACCGGCCTGGCCAGCTTCGGGTGCCACGGCCTCAGGTCCGCCGCCGCGCTGGCCCGCCGCTTCCGCACCCCCGAGGGCCGGGCCCTGTTCGCCGGGGCCGCCGCACACGGCATGATCCCGCTCACCGCGCCGCCCACCGGCGCGGTCGGCCTCATGCTCACCGGCCTGGCCCACGCGGTGGGCTGGCCGGTCGCCGTGGGCGGCAGCGCCCGGATCACGGACGCCATGGCCGAGGCGGTCGTCGCGGCGGGCGGCACGATCGAGACCGGGCGATGGGTGCGCTCGCTCACCGAGCTGCCCCCGGCCCGGGCCGTCCTGCTCGATGTCGCGCCGCGGGCGCTGCTGTCGATCGCCGGCGACCGGCTGCCGACCAGGTACCGGAACGCCCTGCGCCGGTTCCGCTACGGCGCCGGGGTGTGCAAGGCCGACTTCGCCTTGTCCGGCCCGGTGCCGTGGGCGAACGAAGCCTGCCGCCAGGCCGGGACGCTGCACCTCGGCGGGACGTATGAGGAAATCGCCGCGGCCGAGGCGCAGGTCGCCGCCGGGCAGCACCCGGACGCGCCGTACGTCCTGGTGACCCAGCCCGGCGTGGCCGACCCGGGCCGGGCGCCCGCGGGCTGTCACACGCTCTGGGCGTACTGCCACGTGCCCGCCGGGTCGGCGGTGGACATGACCGGGCGGATCGAGGCGCAGATCGAGCGCTTCGCGCCCGGCTTCCGTGACCTGATCCTGGCCCGGCACACGCTGACCGCGACCGGCGAGGAAGCCAGGAACCCGAACTATGTCGGCGGGGACATCGCCGCCGGGATGCAGACTGTCCGGCAGACCGTGTTCCGCCCGGCGGCCCGGTGGAACCCGTACCGCGTCCCGGTCCCCGGCCTGTACCTGTGCTCGTCCGCCACCCCGCCGCTGCCCGGCGTGCACGGCCGGTGCGGCGAGCTGGCCGCCCTGACCGCGCTGCGTGACACGTTCGGCATCCGCACCCCGCCGGAGCTGGGGCCGTCCGGGTCGCGTCCGGCGGTGCAGGCGGGACGGGGATCATGACGGCCGGGCCGGCGGGCCGCGCCGCCGTCACGACCCGGCTGTCCCCCCGGGTCATCGCCGTCGTGCTGGCCGGCCTGATCGTGCCCGCTTACGCCGACGTGTGGCTGCGGGACGGTGCGCCATGACCGGCGCCCCCGCCGCAGGCGGGTGGCGGCTGGCGTCTCCGGTCACCGCCCTGGTCCTGGGCGGCGCCGTCCTTGTCCTGATGGCGGCCGAGCCTCCGCTCGCTGCCCTGGCCCATCAGAGCCTCATGTCCAGTGGCGGCTCCGTGCCGCTGCCTTACTCCGCTATCTTCGCGATAGTTGGCTTCGTGGTGGCCTGGCGGAAGCCGGGCAATCCACTCGGCTGGCTGATCCTGGGGACCGCGGGCTTCTTCGCGCTGAGTGAGAACGCCAGCTTCTACGCGGTAGCCGACTTCCGGCTGCACCACGGGAGCCTGCCGCTCGGCTGGCTGGCCCTGATCACCCAGCCCGGCTGGGCACCAGGAATTGCCTCCATAGGGCTGATCGTCCTGCTGTTTCCCGACGGCCGGCTGCCGTCACCCCGCTGGCGGTGGGCGCTGTGGCCGTACATCGCGCTGGCCCTGCTCTGGACCGCCGGGGCCGTCGCTTTTACGGCGGCTGCGATCCTGGCGCACCGGACACATGTTGATGCCGGCGGAAACCTGATGGTCCTCGATCGCCCGACCGGCGGCGCCGCCTGGTGGGGCGCGGCCCAGAACCTCTTCTTCGTGGTGCTCGTCGTGAGCTGGCTCGCCTCGCTAGCGGGGCAGGCCATGAGCTACCGCCGGTCGTCGGGGGAGCGTCGCCAGCAGCTGAAGTGGCTGCTGACCGGGGCGGCCAGCTGCCTGGCCGGCGTCCTGCTCACCCTCTCGGGCAGCACCCCGGGCCGCTGGGGGGTAGTGATCTCAATCCTCGGCGCGGCGGGGCTGTTCGCTCTTCCGGTGTGCATCGGGATCGGCATCCTGAAGTACCGGCTGTTCGACATCGACCGGATCCTCAGCCGGACCGTCGCCTACGCGGTCATCACCGGGCTGCTGCTAGGCGTTTACGCCGGGCTGGTGCTGCTGGCCATGCAGGTGCTGGAGTTTGCCTCGACGTGGGCGGTGGCCGCGTCCACGCTGGCTGCGGCGGCCCTGTTCACGCCGCTGCGGCGGCGGGTACAGCGGGCCGTGGACCGCCGGTTCAACCGGGCGCGCTACGACGCCGAGCGCATGGTGGACGCGTTCGCGGCCCGGCTGCAGGATGCGGTGGATCTGGGCGCGGTTCGTGCCGACCTGCAGGCCACGGTCAGCACCTCGCTGCAGCCCGCGCACGTGTCGGTGTGGGTGCGGGAGCACCAGCCATGAGCCCGCCGGGCAGCGCGCGCGGGGCCCGCCTGGCCTCGCCGCGCACCGCGTCACTCCTGGCGGCCGGCGTGCTCGTGCTGATCGCCGCGCTGCCGGTCATCGGCGCGCTGAGCCACCACCTGACGTCGGGCTCGCTGACGGCCGTGATCAGCCTGCTGGTGGTGATCCTGGTCATCGCGGCGGTGGGCCTGGTCGTGGCGCGGCATCAGCCGGGTAACGCGATCGGGTGGCTGCTGCTGGGGGCGGCGGCCTGGATCCCGCTCACGATCGCCGCCTCCGAGTACGCGACGCTGGTGTATGACTACGGCTACCGCGGTATCCCGGGGACGGGCCCGGTGGCGGTCGTCCTCGGCGGCCTGTTCACGTTCGTGATCGTCGTGTTTCCCCTGATCACCCTGGTTTTCCCGGACGGGCGGCTGCCGTCACCCGGCTGGCGGTGGGTGCTGTGGGCCTACCTGGGCCTGTGCCTCATCCTGCCGGTGAGCTATGTGGCGGCCACCGTCACGGCCGTGGCCCAGCATCACCTGGTCTACCTGGCCAGCGGTGAAGTCGCCGCGGCGGACGCCCCGCCATCCTGGACGGAGTTCGTCTTCTTCGGCACGGTCGGGCTGGGCTGGCTCAGCGCGCTCGGCCATCAGGTCGCGAGCTGGCGCCGTTCCTCGGGGGAACGGCGCCAGCAGCTCAAGTGGCTGCTGAGCGGGACCGTGGTCTGCGCGGTCCTGGGCATCTGGGCGCTGGCCACCAACTCGGCTATCTGGGAGGTGGCCATCCTCGGCCTGTGCGCCCTGCCGGCCAGCATGGGGGTGGCCATCTTGCGGTACCGGCTGTATGACATCGACCGGATCATCTCCCGGACGCTGGCCTACGCCCTGGTCACCGGGCTGCTGGTCGCGGTCTACGCCGGGCTGGTGCTGCTGGC
The DNA here is from genome assembly GCA_963720645.1 of uncultured Actinomycetes bacterium. Taxonomy (GTDB): domain Bacteria; phylum Actinomycetota; class Actinomycetes; order Streptosporangiales; family Streptosporangiaceae; genus RYN-230. The sequence goes on from CAVRFX010000016.1 coordinate 192,035, forward strand.
GGAGCGGGTGCTGGGGTTCGCATCGACGTGGGCGGTGGCGGGGTCCACGCTGGTGGCGGCGGCGCTGTTCGCCCCGCTGCGGCGCCGGGTGCAGCGGGCCGTGGACCGGCGGTTCAACCGGGCGCGCTACGACGCGGACGCCGCCGTGGCCGCGTTCGCAGGCCGCCTCCAGGATGCGGTCGATCTGGATGAGGTGCGCAGTGACCTGCTGGCCGTGGTGACGGCCGCGCTGGAACCCGCGCACCTGTCCATCTGCCTGCACCGGGACCTGCGGTGATACCCGCCTGTTCCAGGCGTGATTCCGGCCAGTACGGGGGCGGCCAGCACGGGGGCGGCCAGCACGGGGGGCAGCCGCCGCGCAGCAGGCAGCGGGCCTCAGGCCGCCTGCCGTCGCAGCAGCAGCATGGCCGCGTCGTCGTCCAGCGCGTGCCCGACGTGCTGCAGCACATCCTGCTGCAGCCGGTCCAGGGCGCTGTCCGGGTCCGTGGCCTCGACACAGGGCGCCCGGTCGGGCAGCGGGTAGAACTCCCCGGCCCGGTTCCGCGCCTCGCTGACCCCGTCGGTGTAGAACAGCATCTGGTCATCGGGCGCGAACGGGACCGTGATCACCTCCCTCGGCACCACCCCCAGGCTGGCCAGGCCCAGCGGCAGGCTCGGCGCGTCGGATTCGACGAACCGGCCCGCGTGGTGGGCGATGAGCAGCGGCGGGGGATGACCGCAGCTGAGCAGCTTGATCCGGGATCCGTCCGAGCTCACCTCGGCCAGGATCGCGGTCACGAACTGCTCGTCGCTGAGCTGGCGGGCCAGGCTGATCTCCAGCCGTTCAGCGATCATGGGCAGGCTGGCCGCCTCGTGCGCCACCTCGCGGAACGCGCCGAGGACAGTGGCGGCCGTCTTGACCGCGACCAGGCCCTTGCCCTGGACGTCGCCGATGATCAGCCGCATCCCGCTCGGGCCGGTCACCACCTCGTAAAGGTCGCCGCCGATCCGCGCGTGCGAGGTCGCCGACATGTAGCGCACGGCCAGCCGGACACTGCGCGCCGCGTCCGGCACCGGGCCCAGCAGCACCTGCTGTGCCACCTCGGCGATGGCGCGGACCTCAGCCAGTTCCTGCTCGCGCCGCTGCCGTACCGTGCAGGCGATCACCGCGGCCACCGTCACCCCGAGCACAGTGGCCGAGTCTCGCGCGTAGTCACCCCAGGTGCTGATGATCTGGTCGGCGGCGAGCAGCGCGTTGACGAGCGAGGGCCACCACCCCGGCGGCGATGGTCTTGCGCAGGCCGCCGGATACCGCGGCGAAGGCCGGGACCGAGCGCCAGCAGCTGGATGCAGCCCCGAATGCGGGCCGATGACCAGGCGGCCGCCGTCACCGCGCCCATGATCAGGAAGGGCAGCACATCCAGGAGGCGCCGCACGCTGGACCGGGTAACGGGCTCCACCCCCGTGGTCCGTACCTCGTGACCAGCCGTCCGACCCCGGCTGGTCACCCCCCCAACGTCATGAATGACGCCGTATGCCCCCGAAAAACCACTCTCCTGTGATCCTCGGGCACCCCGTGCCTGCGCGCTGAGCTCTGCCCGACCAGGTCTCCCGGGCAGGCTCGGCGCAGTGAGGCTACGGAAATGCTACCAGTGGTAACGACCCGTACTCGATCATGCGGTATCAGAACGTACAGGCATTTCTATTACGCTTAGTAGCCGGGTGGCTACTTCTCCTGAACAGGCTCCCCGCCCCGGGTCAGGCCGGACGTGGCCCGGCCGGCGGGGCAGGGGGGTTACGCCTCCGGAAACGGGCGCCGGGCCCGGCTGGTTCAACCCGGTTCGGTCTGCGGCGCGCCCCGCGCTCAGCCCGCCGCCTGCCCGCGCTCAGCCCGCCGCGCGCCCGCGCGCAGGCCGCCGCGCCAGGGCGGGTTCAGGGTCCGGAAAGCGGGCTGTGGCGGCATCTTGACGCGGCCGTCGCGGGCGATGCCTGAATGAAGGCATCTTTCAACGCTTTCGACCACTTTCCATCAGATCCGAATCACCATGCCCACCTGGTCGAAGCGCGTGGACGACCTGCGAGGGACGCGGGTCAGGAAGGGGTACCGCCGTGCGCGCCATCCGCCTCAGAGGTTTAAGACATGCCGTGACCCTGGTCGCCGCGGCCCTGCTCGGCTCGGCGTTCTGCCTGGTGGCCGCGCCCCTGACCCAGGCCGCCGCCGCGACCGCCATCACCGTCAACGGGACCAGCGCGGGGCGGACCTTCGACGGCATCGGCGCGATCAGCGGCGGGCGGCGGCAACTCACGGCTGCTGACCGACTATCCCGCCGCCGAGCAGACAGCAGATCCTGGACTACCTGTTCAAGCCCGGATACGGAGCGGACCTGCAGATCCTCAAGGTCGAGATCGGCGGGGACACCAACTCCACCGACGGCTCCGAATCGAGCATCGAGCACTCCCGGGGCTCCATCAACTGCAGCGCCGGATACAACTGGTGGCTGATGGAGCAGGCCAAGGCGCTGAACCCCGCCATCAAGCTGTACGGGCTGGCCTGGGGAGCGCCCGGGCTGGATCAGCGGCGGAACTTCTGGTCCACCGACACCATCAACTACCTGGTGTCCTGGCTGAACTGCGCCAAGTCCCACGGCCTGACCATCAACTACCTGGGCGGCTGGAACGAGCGCGGCTACAACATCTCCTGGTATGAGCAGCTGCGCTCCGCCCTCAACAGCAACGGCTACTCGGCGGTGCAGATCGTCGGCGCGGACAGCGACTGGAGCATCGCCAGCGACATCGCCTCCAACTCCACGTTCGCCAGCAGCGTGAGCATCATCGGCGTGCACTACCCCTGCCAGGGCGGTGACGGCGGCAGCGCCGACACCTGCCCGGGCAACTCCACCGCGACCGGCACCGGCAAGCCGCTGTGGGCCAGCGAGAACGGCTCCCAGGACCTCAACACCGGCGCCCCGGCGCTGATCCGCTCGATCACCCGCGGCTATATCGACGCCAGCCTGACCGCCTACATCAACTGGCCGCTGGTCGCCGCGATCTACCCGAACCTGCCCTACAACACCGACGGGCTGATCCTGGCCAACCAGCCCTGGTCCGGCGCGTACAGCGTGGGCGAGAGCACCTGGGCCACCGCCCAGGTCACCCAGTTCACCGCGCCCGGCTGGCAGTTCCTCAACTCAGGCTCCGGCTACCTCGGCGGAGCCGAGTCGAACGGCAGCTACGTCTCGCTGAAGTCCACCAACGGCACCGACTACTCCACGATCATCGAGACCACCACGGCCACCGCGGCGCAGACCGTCAACGTCACCGTGTCCGGCGGCCTGTCCACCGGCGCCGTGCACGTGTGGGCCACCGAGGTCAACACGCCCGGGTCCGGGCCCCAGTTCGCCCAGCAGTCCACGCATCACCCCGGTGAACGGCGCCTACTCGCTGACCGTCCAGCCGGGCTACATCTACACGCTGACCACCACCAGCGGCCAGGGCAAGGGCACCGCGGCCAGCCCGGGCCAGGGGACCCTGACCCTGCCGTACTCCGACAACTTCGACAGCGACACCGCGGGCCAGCAGCCCCGCTACCTGTCCCAGATGCAGGGCGCGTTCGAGGTCGGGCCGTGCGCGGGCGGGCGGTCCGGGCAATGCGTCCAGCAGCAGGCCGCGGTCCAGCCGATCGAGTGGGACGGGAACTCCAACCCCTACACGATCGGCGGCAACCTGAGCTGGGCCAATTACACCGTGTCCGCCGATGCGCTGATGGAGCAGGCGGGCGCGGTCCAGCTGATCGGCCGGGCCGGCCCAGCACGCGTTCGGGCCGGCCGGCATCGACGAGTACTACCTCCAGCTCAGCAACGCCGGCGCGTGGTCCCTGGTACGCAACAACACCAGCGACACGCTCACCACGCTGGCCAGCGGCACGGTGGCCGCGCCCGGCACCGGCACCTGGCAGCACCTGGCCCTGACCTTCAACGGCAGCAGCATCTCCGCGGCCATCAACGGGACGACGGTCGCGTCCGTCACCGATGCCACGTATGCCTCGGGAATGATCGGGTTCGGCACATCCGGGTATCAGACGGACCAGTTCGATAACTTGTCTGTCACCCTGGCCGGTTCAGCCACCCCGACCGGGCATATCATCGCGGGTGACGACACCGCAGAATGTGCCGACGTCAACGGGGGCTCGGCTGCGGACGGCACGAAGGTGCAGATGTGGGGATGCGACAGCAATGCGGCCGCGCAGAGCTGGACCATGGAGTCCAACGGCACCGTCGGGATCAACGGCAAGTGCCTGGACATCACCGGCGGCAGCACGGCCAACGGTGCCCTCATCGAGGAATGGACCTGCAACGGCGGCTCGAACCAGCAGTGGCTGGCGGTGAACGGCGAACTGGTGAACCCGGCGTCCGGCAAGTGCCTGGACGATCCGGGGTTCAACACGACGCAGGGCACCCAGCTCGACCTCTGGACCTGCAACGGGGGCAGCAACCAGCAGTGGTCGGTGCCCTGAACCGCCGCCAGGCGGCCCGGGGCTGACCCGGGCCGCGCGATGATCCCCGTCCCCCCGCTAACCCCCCCAGCGGGGGACGGGTCATCTCGCGCCAGTCATGCGGGTGAGGGTGCAGGATCTGCGTGGCTGGTGTTATCCCGGTGACCCCAGGCCAGGCGTCCCCGGGAGTCCGGGGAGTCAGCCCACTTCGATGGAGTCGGTGATGGAGTTGTACTCCTCCGGGGTGAGCTCGAGGCTGGCGGCGGCGATGTTCTCTTCCACGTGCTCGGGCGAGCCGGTGCCGGGGATCGGCAGGATCTGCGCGGCGTGGGCCAGCAGCCAGGCCAGCGCGATCTGCCGCTCGCTGACGCCCAGCCGCTTCGCCGCGCTGAGCACGGCCGCGATGCGCTCCGTCTCCTGGATCGGCGCCCAGGGCAGGAACGCGAGCGTCTCCTGCGTGCACAGGTCCACGACCGGCTCGGAGGAACGGTCGTTGACGTTGTAGCGGTTCTGCACCGACACCACGGGGACGATCTGCTGCGCTTCCTGGACCTGCTCGGCGGAGAAGTTCGACACGCCGATGTGCCGGATCTTGCCTTCGGCCTTCATCTCGGCGAGGACGCCGATGGAGTCGGCCAGCGGCACCTTGGGGTCGGGGGAATGGAACTGGTAGAGCGGGATCTGCTCCAGCCTCAGCCGCCGCAGGCTGCCCTCGCACGCCTCGCGGAGATGCTCGGGACGGCCATCGCGGTCCCAGCCGTTCGGGCCGGGCCGCACCAGGCCGCCCTTGGTGGCGATGACCAGGTCGTCCGGGTAGGGGTACAGGGTCTCGGCGATCAGGGTCTCGCTGACCTCCGGGCCGTAGGAGTCGGCGGTGTCGATGAAGTTGACGTCCAGTTCGAGTGCCCGGCGCAGGGCCGCCTTGGCCTGCTCCCGGTCCGCCGGATCACCCCAGATCCCTGGGCCCGTGATCCGCATCGCGCCGTAACCCATCCGGTTGACGGTGAGGTCGCCGCCGATGTCGATGGTGCCGGCCGCGGTGGCCGTCACTTTGCTCGTCATGAGTCCTCCTCGCGGGTTGGTCCAAGCTTTTCAGTTCCGCATGGTGATCGCGAGGCGGGGTGGGCTGTGACCGTCCGGGGGATAACCCAGTGTCTAGATGGCTACGCGGAGTAAATATAGAATGCTCTGAGTAATCAGATTCCGTCTGGTTTGAGCGAGGTCACATGACCGCACGGGGGGCAGGTCTGCTGGGCCAGGCTGACCTGGCCAGCCTGGCCCAGGCGTCCGGGATCGACCTGGAGTCCTATCGTCAGGCGCACGTGTCGGCCTGCGTGGCCCGCGCGCTGGCCCGGCACGAGACCCGCAGCGTGGCGGGCCTGGCCAGGCTGTGCCGGCGGGACCCGGGCGTCCGGGCCACGCTGCGGCGCAGCATCCTGGTGCCGGTCACCGGGCTGTTCCGGGACCCCGAGCAGTTCGAGCTGCTGGGACAGCGGGTGCTGCCTGCCCTGCTCAGGCCCGGCCGCGGGGTGAGCGTCTGGTCGGCCGGCTGCTCGGACGGCTCGGAACTGTACAGCGTCGCGCTCATCCTCCGGCGGCTCAGCGCCCTGGACGGCAGCCGCCTGATCGGGTCGGACCTGTCCGCCGCCCGGGTCCGGCTGGCCCGGCGGGGCCTGGTGGTCTCCGAGACCGTGCGCCGCGATGCCCGGACCGTGCTGCGCTGGGAGCGCCGGGACCTGCTCCGTGAGCCACCGCCGCCGGGAGCCTTCGATCTCGTGCTGTGCCGGAACGTGGCCATCTACTTCGAGCCGCCGGCCCAGCGGGCCGTGCACGCCAAACTCGCCGCCGCGCTGCGCCGCGGCGGGACCCTCATGCTCGGCCGGTGCGAGCAGATGCTCAGCCCGGGCCCGCTCGGCCTCGCCCCCGCCGGGCCGCACCTCTACCGGAAGGTCACCGCGTGAGGCGCGGGCTGACGCAGCGCGCCCTGCTGGCGAGTGCCCTGATCGGCGTCGTGGTGGTCGCCGAGTTCGCGGTCCTGTTCCTCGCCTTCACGAGCCTGCGCGCGGAGGAGCGCCAGGACAACCAGGCGGTGAACGTCCTGGCGACGTCGAACGCGCTCGAGGAATCCGTCCTGAACGTGTCCACCGGGCTGCGGATCTACCTGATCTCCGGTCACCCGGACCAGCTCCGGACCTATGACGCGGCACTGGCCAGGTACCCCGGGCAGGTACGGCAGCTCGACCAGCTCACCAGGGGAAACGCCGGGATGCACGCCCGGGTGACGTCCCTCAGCGACTCGATCGCGGACTACGTCCAGCACTGGGCCGCGCCGATCGTCAGGCTGAGCCGGTCGAACCTGCCCGCGGCCCGGCGGATGTCGGCCTCCAACGCGGCCAAGCAGCCGGTGGTCGTGATCCGGGACCAGTTCGCCGCGCTGGACCGGGACCAGCAGAACCTCAGCAGCGTGCGCCGCGCCGGGGCGGAGCACAACACCGCCGTGGCCCTCGGGTTCGGCGTCGCCGGCCTGGCCGCCGCGGTCCTCCTGCTCGCAGCGTGGGCGATCAGCCTGCACCGGATGGTGGTACGCCCGGTCCAGCGGCTCGCTGAGGCCATGAGCCGGCTGCGCGGGGGAGACCTGTCCGCGCGGGTGCCCGAGCGTGGCACCGGCGAGCTCGGCGATCTGGCCGCGGGCTTCAATGCCATGGCCCAGGAACTCGAGGCATCCCGGGACGAAGTGGAACAGCAGAATGCTGAACTCCAGGGGCAGCAGGCCGAACTGCAGAATCTGCTCTCGTCCGTGGAACATCGCAAGGAGGAGGCGGAGGCGCTGCACCGCTTCGCCGGGCAGCTGGCCGCGCAGACCCAGATCGAGGAGGTCGCCAGGGTCATCCTCCGGGAGATCGCCGACTATGCCCAGGCCGAGGTCGGGGCCGTATACGTGCTGAACGAGCAGGCCGGGGGCATCACGTTCCGGGCGTCCCGCGGAGCCAGGGCGGGGGACTTCGTCCCCGAGCTGCCCCCTGGGCAGGGTTTTGCCGGGCGGGCCATCGCGGAGGAGCGGCCGATCGTGGTCAACACCCCGGAGACCTCGCTCAGCCTTCCCGGCCTGGTCAGCGAGCGGCAGGTCCGGCACGAGGCGCATCTGCCGCTGCTGCACCGGCAGCGGGCCATCGGTGTCCTCAGCGTGGGCCGATCGCACGGCGAGCGCTTCACGCCGGGCGAGATTGCCCGGCTGACCGGCTTCACCCAGAGCGCTGCCCTGGCTTGCGCGGAAGCCCTGAGCCTACGACGGCTGGAAGTCGCCGCGGCCGAGCTGCAGGCCCTCATGGACTCGACCGACGAGGGAATCTACCGCCGGGACCTGGCCGGGCGCATCACGTTCATCAATCGCGCCGCACTCGAGCAGACTGGCTATACCGAGGCTGAACTGCTCGGGCAGGATGCCCATCAGATCCTGCATCACAGCCATGAGGACGGCAGCGCCTACCCGGCCGCGGAGTGCCCGCTCTCGCACACGATCCAGAACCGTGCCGGGGCGCGGTTTGCCGGCGAGGTCTTCTGGCGCAAGGACGGCACCCCGTTCCCCATCGATTGCTCTGCCTTCCCGCTTTTCGACGGGGACGTCGTGACCGGCATCGTGGTCACCTTCCGTGACATCAGTGACAGCAAGCTGGCTGAGCATCAGCTCGCGGCCCAGTACCGGACGGCGCGCGTCCTCGCCGATGCGGACTCGGTCGAGGAAGCGCTGCCGCGGATACTGGAGCTGTGCTGCGATGAGCTCGGCTGGCAGGCGGCGCTGAGCTGGAGCGTGGACTCCGGTGGCAGTGAGCTGTACTGCCAGGGGGCTTACGCCCGCCCCGGCTGGGAGGACCAGCTGGCGCTGGTGAGTCACGAGACGGTTTCCCCGGGCCGGGGAGCGGTGGGCCGTGCGTGGCAGCGGCGCCAGCCGGTCGCGGTGCCCGGGCCGCCCGGCCCGATTCAGCCGCCGGAGGCCAGCGCCGGGCTGCCCCCGGCGAGCTGGCGGTCCCGATTGCCCGGGACGGCTCCGTGGTCGGCGTGGTGCAGCTGATCGGTCCGGCGCAGTCGCGGGTAGATGGCCAGCCCGCGACGATCGAGACCATCATCGCCCAGATGACCCAGTTCGCAGACCGCAAGCGGAGTGACGCGGCCGCCGCCCGGATGAAGGACCAGTTCGTGGCCACGGTCTCGCACGAGCTGCGCACCCCGCTGGCCGCGATGGACGGCTGGCTGCACATCCTGCTCGACGGCGAGCCCGGCCCGCTGAACGAGGACCAGCAGCGCTTCCTGACCACGGTCAAGCGGAACAGCGACCGGCTCATGCGGCTGGTCGGCGACCTGCTGCTGATCGGCCAGATGGACGCGGGCCGGTTCACCCTGGACCTGGCCGACGTCGACCTCGCCGAGCTGGTCGGCGAGACCGTCGCGCTGTTCGATAGCGCGGCGGCGGAGAAGCGGATCGACCTGACCGCCGACACCGGGGCCCGGGTGATGGTGCACGGCGACCGGCTCCGGCTGGGGCAGTTGCTCAGCAACCTGGTCTCGAACGCGGTCAAGTTCACTCCCGAGGGCGGCCAGGTCAGGGTCCGGGTCGGCGAGCAGAACGGCGTCTGCCACGTCGAGGTCACCGACAGCGGGATCGGGATCCCGGCGGCGGAGCGGGCCCATCTGTTCGAGCGCTTCTACCGCGCGTCCACCGCGACCGGCACCGCCGGGTCCGGGCTCGGCCTGGCCATCAGCAAGGCCATCGCCGAGGCGCACGGCGGCACGATCCGGATCGCCGATTCCGGCGGCAGCGGTACCCGGTTCGTGGTCGAGATCCCCCTGCACGTGGGGGCGGAGGTGAGCCTGTGACGGCAACCGAGTCCCTGCCGGCCACCATCCTGGTGGCCGACGACGAGCAGGACATCCGCGAGCTCGTCGCCTACCGGCTCAGCCGGTCCGGGTACACCATCATCGAGGCCCGGGACGGCGAGGAGGCATTCCAGCTGGCTGCGGAGCAGGCTCCGGACATGGCGGTGCTGGACGTGATGATGCCGCGGCTGAACGGGTTCGACCTTACCGAGCGGCTCCGGCATACCCCGGTCACGCAGCGGCTGCCCATCTTGCTGATGAGCGCGAGCGTGCAGGAGGCGGACATCTCGCGCGGGTTCGCGGCCGGGGCGGACGGCTACCTGACCAAGCCGTTCACCCCCGATCAGCTGCTGACCAAGGTCCGGGACGTGCTCGGACGCGGCTGACCAGGGTCCGGGACGTGCTCGGACGCGGCTGACCAGGGCCGGGGCCGTGCTCAGCCAGGCAGGCCGGCGCTGGGGGCGTGCTCAGCCGGGCAGGCCGGCGCCGGGGGCGTGCTCGGCCGGGCCGGCCCGCGGTGGCCGTGCTGGCGCGGACGGTGAGCTGCGGGGCGAGCAACGTGGCGCCGGGCACCGGCTGGTCATCCAGCTTGGCCATCAGCAAGGCGGCAGCCTGCCTGCCCAGCTCATCGGCCGGGATGGCGATGGAGGTCAGCGGCGGAGTGGCCTGCTCGGCCAGGTCGTCCGGGCACATCGCGAGCACCGACAGGTCCCCGCCGATCCGCAGGCCCGCCGCGCGGAACGCGTCCAGCAGCGGGCCGAGGGCGGACTCGTTGTGGACCACGACCCCGTCCAGCCCGGGCCGCTGCTCCAGCAGGCCGGTCACGGTGGCCCGGACGGCGCCCGGTGCCGGGTCGCAGGGCCAGACGACCGGGCGCAGCCCCCGCGCGCGGGCCGCCCGCCCGAAGCCATCCCGGGTGCGCTGGGCGAAGCCGGTGCCGCGCCGGTAGACCTCCGGCGGGGCGCCGATGAGCGCGATGTCGCGGCAGCCGGTCGCGGCCAGATGCTCGGCGGACACTCGCCCGGCTGCGTCGAAATCCAGGTCGATGCAGGTCAGGTCGGCGTGCTCGGCCGGGAAGCCGATCAGCACCGTGGGAAGCCCCAGGGCACGGAAGGGCCGGCAGCCGCTCGTCGTGGGTTTCCACGTCCATCACCATGATCGCGTCCACGAGCGAGGTGCCGGCCACCCGTCGCAGGCCGCTGGCGCCCTCATCCTGGGTCAGCAGCAGCACGTCGTGGCCGTAGCCGCGGGCCGCGGTGACCACCGCGGTCGCGATACGCATGAGGACCGGCACGTAGAGGCCGGCGTGCAGCGGGATGACCAGCGCGATGACGTTGGAGCGCTGGCCGGCCAGGGCCCGTGCTCCAGCCTGCGGGTGGTAGCCGAGCGTGGCGATACTGTCCAGCACGCGCCGCCGGGTCGGCTCCGAGATGGAGCGCTTGCCGCTGAGCACGTAGGACACGGTGCTCGGCGAGACATCCGCGTGCCGCGCCACGTCAGAGATCTTGACCAAGGTCCCGTCCGGGGATGCGAAACGCTCCGACCTCTGGATGGTAGCCCCGCCCGGCGGCGCGTACAACGGGGAGTTACCGTCGCGATACAGGCTGGATACCGGGTGGCCCGCGTGCGGGCCGCCCGCGGGCCGCCGGGCCATCCGCGGGCCGCCGGGGCCCCCGCGGCAGCCGGGGCGCTCGCCGCTCAGCCGCGCGCGAGCTGTTCCAGCCGCTCGTGCAGGTGCGGCACGTACGTCTCGGCTTCCGGCTTCATCAGCACGCTGCGCAGGATGCGTGCTCCCGCCGCGTCAGCGTGCACAGACTCATGCCGGGCCAGGAAATCCCCCGCCCCCGCCCGCAGCGTGCTGAGGAACACCGGGTCGGCGGCGGTCATCCCGGCCTGCAGGATCCGCTCCGAGACCTGGTCGATCCGGGACAGCGCGGCCGGCTCGGTGACCGGGAAATAGCTGACGATGTCGAGCTCAGGCTCCTGGTACAGCTCCAGCACGTCTGACTTGCCGATCAGCGCGGACCAGGTCAGCGCGGCCCGCCGCCCCGCCGCGAGGACCTGCCCGAGCCCGTCCGCGGTGGGCGGCAGCAGCCGGAACGTGAGCCACAGCGCCGCGGCGGCCGCGCCGGCCCGGGAGCACTCCAGGCTGATCTCCCCGAGGTGCAGGTCCGCGGAGGTGAAGTAGGTGTACGGGGAGTCGTGCAGATAGAAGCGCGCCACCCCGGGATCCCGGAACAGCACGGCGCCGCAGCCGTAGGGCTGAAGCCCGTGCTTGTGCGGATCCACCACCACCGAGTCGCACTCGGCGATGGCCCGCCACGGCGCAGCGGGCAGCCAGCCCCCGGCCGCGTCGTCCTGAGTGCTTCCGGTGCGGGCCAGGATCGTGAAGAACCCGCCGTACGCCGCGTCCACGTGGACCCGGGCGCCATGCCGCCGGCACAGCCCCAGCGCCTCCTGGATGGGGTCGATCGCGCCCAGCCCGGTCGTGCCCGCGGTCAGGACCACGGTGCCCACCCGGCCGGTGCGCAGTAGCTCCTCCAGCGCGCCGAGGTCCATCCGGCCGTGGCGGTCGGCCGCCACCTGGTGGCCCTCCACGCCCAGCAGGCCGCACATCCGGCTGTGCGTGTAGTGCGCATCCGCGCTGTACGCGATCCCCCGGCCCGGGTGCAGTTCGCGGGACACGAACAGCGCCTCCAGGTTGGCGATGGTGCCGCTGGTGGTGAGGTGGCCCAGGTGGCTGCCGAAGCCGAACATGGCCGCCAGCTGCGCGATCACCTCGCGTTCCATCCGGGCGGTGGCCGGGCCGCCGTCCAGCGCGTGGTTGTTGGGGTTGACCAGCATCGCGGCGAGGTAGCCGGCCACGGCGGCCGGATGCGGGGGCTTGAGCATCTGCCCCGCGTACCGGGGATGGAAGAACGGGTAGTTGTCCGCCAGGCGCTCGGTGAACTCGGCGAACGCCGCCCCGAACCGCTCGTCGCTGACCTGCAGCGAGGGATGCGGGTCATAGGGGCCGAATCCCGCCGCCCACTCCCGGTTCGCCGCGACCGCCTGCCCCACCCACCGCTCGAGATCCACATCCGCAGCCTAAGGGCCGCCGCCGGGCCTGAATGCTTCAGCCAGCGAGTGCGTCACCCATGCGGGTGGGCCCGGGCGCGGGCGCGGCGGCGGAGGTGGTCCAGGACGGCGGTGCCGTCGGGCGTGCCGAACCAGGCGGCGTGGCCGAGGAGGTAGCCGTCGTAGGCGAGGTCGGTGTTGGCGGGCGAGCTGACCACGTGGGCGAAGTACTCGACCTCGGACAGCGCGTACTCGACGTGCACCACCGGGAACACCTCAGGCAGCGCCACGGCCTCGTCCGGGCTGAGCGGGCGGACCGACTCGTAGCCATCCAGGAACGCGTCGATCGCTTCCAGGTCCCCCTCGGCCCGGCCCGCGTCGTCCAGGTCGAGCCAGGACACCGCGGCCCGCTCCAGCGCCGTGGCCAGGTCATGCACCGCGAAGGTCCGGTTGGCCAGCCCGAAGTCGAACACGCCGGCCACGACGGCGTCCGGGCCCGGGGTCGTCCAGGTCAGGTTGGACGGGTGCCAGTCCCCGTGCCCCCACTGCCGGGGCAGGGCGGCCAGCAGCGGCGCTGCCCTCCGGATCGCGGGCAGCACATGGCGGCTGAGATCATCCGGCCACGCCCGGCCGTCCAGATAGGCCGCCAGCCCCGGGCGCAGGCCGGCCAGCCACTTGACCTCCGCGAGCGGGTCGGCCGCGACGACGATCTCGCAGCCGCTGGTCAGCACGGCGGGGGAGCGGGCCGGCAGCGGGAAGCGGTCCGCCGCGCCGTGCAGCCGGGCCAGGGCCTCCCCGGCCGCGTATGCGTGGCCCAGGCTGGTGTAGGGGGTCCAGGACACCGCATCCCGGTACAGGTCGAGCCCCCCGGCCAGCTCGTGCACCTCGTAGACGAAGTCGCCGTGCTGGGTGGCGGTCAACCCGTCCACCGCGCGCAGCACCGCGGGCGCCGGGATGCCCCGGGCCCGCACGTGGCCGATGAACGCGTGCTCCACGGCGAGCTGTGCCACCGCGCGCACCCGGACGTGGTGCCGCTTGACGAACAGGTCCACGCCACCGCGGCGGATCAGCCCCGCCGCCGACATGGGCCGCGGGCTGCGCCAGGTGATCAGCTCCTCGCCGGGGGGCTGGGGGTAGCGGGCCAGCACGGTGTGCACCTCGGCGCCGGTGAGCGGGCTCCAGTCCGGCACGACCAGCTCCTTGCCCATGCCGTGCACCAGGTCCGCGGGTGCGGACATCCCGATCACCCCGCTCACCGGGTCACCCCCGGGCAGGTACACGCAGCAGGCACAGTGGCGAGAGCCACAGGATCCTCCCTACGCCGGCATTACCCGGTCAGGTTCAGACGGTCGGTGGCGCGTGACCCGGCGGGCCAGCCACCCTCTCAGCCCGGTCAGCCCGAGCTCCCGTGTGTGGCTCGATGCTACCTCTGGGCTGCGGGGCCCTGCTGCAGCCCGTCGCCGTGCTCGAGGATCTCCGCCGCCCCCCGGGCGACGCAGCGCAGCGGGTCGTCCACGACCACGGCCGCGATGCCGGTGGCCGCCTCGATCCGGTCGGCCAGGCCGGGCAGCAGCGCGCCGCCCCCGGCCAGCCGGATCTTCCCCCGGACCACGTCCCCGGCCAGGTTGGGCGGGATGTCGGAGAGCATCTCCTCCACGCAGTCCACGATCGCGATGACGATATGCTCCAGCGCCCGGGCCACCAGCCACGCGGGCACCTGCTCGACCCGGGGCGTACGGCGCGCCGCATCCACCCCCACCGCTTCCATCGACCCGGTCGCGTCGCCGTCCAGGCCGAGCGTGGTCTTCAGGCTGCGGGCCGCGTTGCGGCCCAGCAGCAGGCCGAGTTCAGCCTTGACCGCGCTCACGATCGCGTCGTCCATGGCGTTGCCGCCGACCCGCAGTGACCGGGCCCGGACGATCTGGCCGCCGGCCACGACCGCCGACTCCGTGGTGCCGCCGCCCACGTCCACGATGAACGCCCCGGCGCCCTGGGCCAGGTCGAATCCGGCGCCCGCCGCGGCGGCGATCGGCTCGTCGACCAGCTGGAGTGTGCAGCGCGGCCGGATCACGCTGAGCGCGGCGGCCAGAGACCGCCGCTCCACCCAGGTAGCGCCGCCGGGCACGCATACGACCGCCGCCGTCCGCAGCAGCCCGCGGCGCAGCCGGGCGCGGCGCACGAAGCCCTGGAGCATGGCCGACGCTGCCTCCAGGTCCGCGATCACCCCGTCGCGCAGTGGGTGGAGCACCTCGATGCCCTGTGGTTCCTTGTCGGCCAGGGCGTCCGCGGCCGCGCCGACGGCAGCTACCCGCCCGGTCGTCCGGTCCAGCGCGATGGCCGACGGCTCGTCAATGACCAGACCACGGCCGGCGACTGAAACCAGGGTGTTGACCGTACCCAGGTCGATCGCCACACCCGACCGGAACCGCATGAGAGCCGCCCTTGCCCCGAAATGCCGTCAGCTACCCCAAGTATTGCGTCCCTCCGACGGCGTGCGGTTGCGGAGTAGCGCACAGGCCGCCGCCAGCGAATGGAATCTAGCCGGATGAACGCCGCCTTGCAGGCTAAACGTGCCTGAAGCCCCAGTCCAGAATCTTTGTGGCATCGCTGAACGCGGCCATGTCGTTGAGCCGCGAGCTGTGCAGGACCACGCCGAGGAGCGTGTGGCCGTTCTCGTGCGCCTCGAACAGCAGGCAGTACCCCGCCGCCGCGGTCGAGCCGGTCTTGATCCCGATCGTGCCCGGGTAGTCGCGGAGCAGCATGTTGGTGGTCCGCCACACGTAGGCGTGGTGCCGCGGGCTCGCGGCCAGGCGGTAGGACCGCTGGTCCACGACCGAGCGCAGCACCGGGTACCGCATGGCCGCCCGGCCCAGTGCGATCAGGTCCCGCGGGGTGGAGTAGGTGGACGTCTCGGTGGGCCAGGGCAGCCCGTCGAAGTTCGAGAAGTGGGTGTGGGCCAGGCCCATGCGCTGGGCCGTGGCGTTCATCTTGGCGATGAACGCCGTCCAGCCCGGCCCGTACGACTTGGCCAGCGCGTACGCCGCGTCGCAGCCAGACGGCAGCAGCATGGCCTCCAGCAGTTCGCGCGCGGTCAGGAAGTCCCCGGGGCGCAGGCCGGCGTTGCTGGCGTCGTACTTGCGGTCGTAGGGGATGACGCCCTTCGGGACCTCGATCCGCCGGTGCAGGTCACCGGCCTGGAGCACCACGATCGCGGTCATCACCTTGGTGATGCTGCCCATCGGCCGCTCGGTATTCATGCCCCGGCTCCACATCACCGTGCCGGTGGCCGCGTCAACCAGTGCGCCGCCCTCGGCCTGCACGCCGCGGGGGGCGCGGACCAGCGCGGCGGCGGCGGGAGCGGCCCGGCCCGCGGTGCGGGCCGGGATGGTGACGGCGGCCGGGCCAGGCCAGCAGTGCCCGCTTGCGCGGCCGGGGCGGCCGCGATCGGTGCCAGGAGCAGCGCCCCGGCCAGGGCGAGGGCGCTGAAACGGGCAGCCAGGTGCATGGCACTCCTGTCGGTCGAACACCGGCCGGTAGGGATGGCAGGCCGCGCAGCGGCACGGGCGCGGGCCGCGGTCCCTTCGAAGCCTGGCAGCAACGACCAGTCACATCAAGCCCGATCCCGGGACCCGTGGCCGAGTTCTGGCCGGGACGTTACAGGATGTTGCGGTCCGGCCGGTTTGTCAGGCTCAGCGCGCCCGGGCGGCCCGGCGGGTCCGGTAGGCGGCCACGTTGACCCGGTTCGCGCACGCGGTGCCGCAGAACCGCCGCGACCGGTTCTTGGACAGGTCAACGTGGACGTTGTCACAGTCCTCCGCGGCGCAGCGGCGCAGCCGGCCCAGCTGCCCGGTGCGGATCACGTCGGTGAACGCCATCGCCGCGTCAACCGCGATCCGGTCGGCCAGCGGGGCGTCGGGAGACGTGGCGTGCAGGTGATAGTCCCAGCCGTCGTGCTTGACCAGCTGCGGCAGCGCACCGGCCTCCCGCAGCAGGGCGTTGACCAGGGCCGCGGCCTCGTCTTCGGGCAGCTCCCAGAGCCGGGCCAGGCGGGGCCGCAGGCTCCGGACCGCGTCCAGCTCGGCCCGGTCCCTGGTGCGTTCCCCGGTCCAGCGCCAGTCGGTGACGAAGCGGTCGAGGGCGGCCTCGTCCGGCAGGCCCTCGGCGCCGCCGCGCCCGGTATTGACCAGTGCGGCTGTCGCGGCCAGGGAGACCTCGGTGTCATGAGCAAAAAGCACCTTGACCCCTTTCACCGGGGGCGGCTAGTGTCATCAGTGTAAAGGCAGTTTGCTGCTTACACATCGTCCGTGGGCGGAGACCGCCGCCCCGACCTCACCCCTCCGCCCGGATCGTGCCCTGGAGTGCCGCCGTGACTTCCGCCCAGCCTCGTGCCCTGCCCCGTCCCGTGCGCGGCGGTGGCGATGCCCGCATGCGCGGCGGCGGCCGTCCCGTGCGCGGCGGGGGCCGTCCCGTGCGCGGCGGCGGCCGTCCCGTGCGCGGCGGTGACGGCGGGACGGGCCGGGTCCGGCGGGAGAGCGCCGGGCTGTCCCTCGGCATCCTGTCCGCGGCGGCCTTCGGGACGTCCGGGGCCTTCGCCGCATCGCTCATCGGTGCCGGGTGGAGCCCCGCCGCGGCAGTACTCGCCCGGATCACCCTGGCCGCGGTGATGCTCACCATCCCCGCCCTGGTGCAGTTGCGCGGCCGCTGGCCGGCGCTGCGCCGGGCCGCGCCGCGGGTGACCGTCTACGGCCTGGCCGGTGTGGCCGGCTGCCAGCTGTTCTACTTCAACGCGGTGGCCCGGATGCCGGTCGGCGTGGCCCTGCTGCTGGAATACCTCGGCACCGTGCTGGTGGTCGGCTGGCTGTGGCTGCGGCACGGCCAGCGGCCGCGGCGGCTGACCGTGGCCGGTGCGGTCGCCTCGATCGCGGGGCTGATCCTGGTGCTGAACCTGACCGGCACCGCGGGGATCAGCCCGGTCGGCGTGATGTGGGGGCTGCTCGCCGCCGTGGCCCTGGCCATCTACTTCCTGCTCTCGGCCGCGACGGACGCCGAGCCGCTGCCGCCCATCGTCATGGCCTGGGCCGGGATGTGCGTCGGCGCCGTGGTCCTGGGCCTGTGCGGCGTGATCGGCATCCTGCCCATGACGGCCAGCACCCGCCCGGTCAACTTCCTCCATCACCAGGTCAGCTGGACCGTGCCGGTGCTCGGGCTGTCGCTGGTGGCGGCCGTGATCGCCTACGTGGCGGGGATCGGGGCGGCCCGGCGGCTCGGTGCGAAGCTGGCCTCGTTCATCGGCATGGCCGAGGTGCTGTTCGCGATCGCGTTCGCGTGGCTGCTGCTGGGCCAGCTACCGTCGGCGATCCAGTTCCTGGGCGGCGCTTTCATCCTGGCCGGGGTCACCCTGGTCCGGGTGAACGAACTGCGGGGGCCCGATCACGTCGTCGAGAAAGCTGAGCGTGGCCGCGGTGGTAGCGCGGCGCCAGGCGAGCAGCGTCGCCTCGAACCCGTCCCGCAGCGGCCGTTCCGCCCGGACGGCCCGGGCGATGGGCTCCAGGGCAGCCCGCTGCCGGCGGAGCAGATCCGTGGGGTCTCGACCGGCGCGGTCGAGCAGGGCCAGCTTGAGTAGCAGATGGGACCGGACATCCCGGACGTGCTCGACCGGGGTGTCCAGCCACTCCGCCGCCAGCCGCCGTCCTTCCGGGGTCACCGCGTAGAGGGTGCGTTGCGGGCCCCGGCCGGACTCGACCGCGTCCTGGGTCAGCAGCCCGGCGTCCAGCAGCGTAGCCCGGCACGCGGCCGGCGAGCGCGCCGCGCAGGTGGCCGCCCGGCTCGGTTACGACAGCATCGGCCGTTACCTGCGCGAACGCCGGGCGGCTGGCTGGACGTGGCGGGCCATGGCCGCCGAGTCGGGGCAGCCCGAGTCGTGGCTGCGCCGCCAGGCCGCCCGGAACACGGGGCGCTGAGCGCCGCCGCGGACGCCCGGAGAGGGCCCACGGGCTGCGAGGGCCCGGGGCCCGGGCCGCTGCACCCGGCCCCTGCGCCGCGCCCGGCCTACGTGGGTGGGACGGCATCGACCGGTGTAGTTGTTGAGGACCTCGTGGCCCATCTCGCGGCCCCAGCCGGACGCTGTACCCGCCGAACGGCAGCCCCGCGTCGAACACGTGTAGCAGTGGATCCAGGCCGAGCGGGGGGCTGCCGTCGCCCGATCACCACTGGGCACGTCCGCGGGGGCGCGGGAAGATTCTGGTGCATGGCGTCATGCTGTCACGCGGCCGGGTCGTGGCAGCATGGGCGGATGCGAGTGCTGCGCACCCCTGAGGACCGGTTTGCGGACCTGCCGGATTTCCCGTACCCCGCGCGTTACGCGCCGGTCGGCGGGGTGCGGCTGGCGTACGTGGAAGCGGGCCCGCCTGACGGCGAGCCCGTGCTCCTCCTGCACGGCGAGCCGAGCTGGTCGTTCCTGTACCGGACCGTGATGGCGGTACTCGCCGACGCGGGGCTGCGCGCCATCGCCCCTGACCTGGCCGGGTTCGGGCGGTCGGACAAGCCCATGAACGTCAGTGACACAGCTACGCGCGGCACGTGGAATGGATCCGCGCACTCGCGTTCGACCGGCTGGACCTGCACGGCGTGACGCTCGTCGGGCAGGACTGGGGCGGGCTCATCGGGCTGCGGCTCGCGGCCGAGCACCCCGGCCGCTTCGCCCGAGTGGTGGCGGCCAACACCGGGCTGCCCACCGGGGATCAGCCGATGCCCGAGGTCTGGCTGCGGTTCCGTGAGGTGGTCCGGACCGCGCCGGCGCTCAGCGTGTCCCGGCTGGTGCAGTCGGGCTGCCAGACCACGCTGCCGCCTGAGGTGCTGGCCGCGTACGACGCGCCCTTCCCGGACCGGGGCTTCGCCGCGGGAGTGCGGGCGATGCCGGGGCTGGTGCCCACCACGCCCGATGATCCGGCCTCGGACGCCAACCGAGCCGCCTGGCAGCAGCTCGCCGCCTGGGACAAGCCGTTCCTGGTGGCGTTCAGCGACCGCGATCCGATCACGGGCGCGATGGGCCCCATGCTGAAGCGGGCCGTCCCGGGGGCAGCGGGCCTGGATCACCCGGTGCTCGCGGGAGCGGGCCATTTCCTTCAGGAGGACGCCGGTGAACAGCTCGGCCAGGTGATCGCCGACTTCATCCGGGCGACGCCGGTGCCCGGATGACCCGCCGCGCCGGCCCGTGATTTTCCTCCCTAACGGTCCGTCCGGAACCATCCCGGCGCGCCGGCCGCAGGAGGACGCGGCCGGTGCCCGCCTGTCCGGGATTGTCCGGCCTTTGACCGGGTACCCCGGATGTGGGGGTTGCCCGGCGAGAGTAGTACCTGCATATTAGGGCCCTCGGGAGGAACTGCCACGATGCTCGGCCTCACCTGCGAGAAGGCAGGCTGCGGGAAACCGCTGCTGACCTGCCGCGCCTGCCGTGGCCGGCCCGGCAGGGAATGCTGCCCGTGCATCACCACCGGCATGGTGTGCACGGAGCACGCCGGCCGATGGCGAGGCCGATGACCTAAGTGCTACCCTGGGGGGGTTGGAATGGGATTATTCAGCAAGGACGAGCGCCTGCCCGCGACCGCGGCGGAGCTGCCCGTCCCGGGTCCGGGGCTTACCTTAACCAGCGCGCTCGATCAGGATGGGTGCCTGCGGGCGCTAGACCGGACACTGCTGACGTTCCGCGTGCCGGAGTACACCCACCTGCCCACGTTCACGGAGGCCGCTGGGCCTGGAACGGGGAGCCGGGTCACGCCCCGCAGAAGGTGGTCATCTGCATTGACCGTGCGGGGGATTATCTGCTCGTGGCGTTCTGGCCGGACCCCCGTGGCTGCCGCATCGGCCTCCTCCCGCTGGGCGGCGACCACGCAGCCAGGCCAGTTGGAATGCTCGATGCTCGCCGCCTGGCGGCTGCGCGACCAGTCCCTGTCCATGCCGGCGGGCGACCTCGCGGCGGGGCTGATCAGGCTCGTCCCGCCCGTCCTGCCCCCTGGCTGGGTGGCGGAGATCGTGTCCGCGGCCGGATACCGGCCCACCCGGCGGAACATCCAGATTGCCGCGCGGGCCGCCGGGAGCCTGTTCCTGGGCCGGGCCGAGCTGTTCATCGGGCACCAGGATCCCCGTGCGGCCCGGCGTTTCGTGCGGCGGCACTCACGACGGCAGCCGATGAACGAGACGGCCCTCCAGGAGATCATCGACGATCTGGCCGGTACGGGCCCCGGGGTGCTGGCCCACCTGCAGTGGCTGCCGGTGCGCGCCCGGGCCATGATGCTGGAGCACGTCCAGGATCGGGACACCTTCTGGGGCGACCTCGACCGCTGACGCGGTGTCCGGGCGCAGGCCAGCCGCAGCTGCGGCCCGGACTGACTGGGTGCACGCCGACCTGATCGGCTGGGATCCCGGCGCCCGCTACGACCTGGTCTCCAGCCAGTACATCCACCTGCCACCCTCGGACCGGGCGGTGCTGCTGCGCAGCCTCGCGGGCGTGGTGGAGCCCGGCGGCACGCTGCTCATCGTTGGGATATCCGTCGGACCTGCAGACCACGATGCCCGCCCGCCGATGCCTGAGTTGTTCTTCACCGGCGGGGACATCGCGGCGCTGCTCGACCCCGGTGACTGGAAGGTCATCACCGACGAGGCGCCGCAACGCTCCGCCGCCGACCCGGACGGGCATCCCGTCATGATCAGGGACACCGTGTTTCGGGCCCGGCGCGGCGGCTAGAGTCCAGGCGGATATGTGACCCGAACGGGAGGAAAACCCGATGCCCACACGAACGGCACGCACCGGCTGGACGGGAACACTCGAGAACGGCTCCGGCCAGGTCGAGCTGACGAGTTCCGGAATCGGCACCTACGAGGTGTCCTTTCCCAGGCGGGTGGCTGACGAGGCCGGGGGGTACACCAGCCCGGAGGAGCTCATCGCGGCGGCTCACTCGGCGTGCTACGCGATGCAGCTGTCGGCACTGATCGGCCAGGCCGGCGGCACGCCCCAGGCGCTCGATGTGCAGGCGGACGTGACGCTCGGACCCGACCCGGCGGGCGGCTTCCGGCTGACCGGCATCAGGCTCACCGTCCGGGGTGAGGTCGACGGCCTGGACGCCGCCCAGTTCACCAAGGCCGCCGAGGACGCCAAGGCGCGGGTGCCCGGTCAGCAAGGCCCTCACCGGCGTGGACATCACCCTCGACGCCCAGCTCGAAGGCTGACCGCCCCGGCCGCGGGACGGACCGTCCCGCGGCCGCGCGGCGGCTGACGGGGGGCGCGCCGGGTCAGCGGCGGGCCAGGTGCGTGGTCATGGCGTGCTCCACGAGGGTCAGCAAGGTCGTCTTGGCCGATGTCCGCTGGCGCGCGTCACACTGGATGACCGGCACCTGCTGATTCACCGAAAGGGCTTCCTGGACGTCGGTGACCGTGTGCGGGTATTCGCCGTGGAAACCGTTGACGCCGACCACGAACGGCAGATCCAGCCGCCTCGAAGTAATCGACGGCGGGGAAGCAGTCGGCCAGGCGCGGGCTGTCCGCCAGCACCACGGCCCCGATGGCCCCCTCGATGAGGTCATCCCACATGAACCAGAAGCGCTGCTGGCCGGGCGTGCCGAACAGGTAGAGGACCAGCCCCGCGTCCAGGGTCGCCCGGCCGAAGTCCATTGCCACCGTGGTGGTCGTCTTCTCCGGCACGGAGGACAAGTCGTCCACGTCGCTGCCGGCCGCGGTCATCACCGCCTCGGTGGTCAGCGGCGTGATCTCGGAGACCGATCCCACGAAGGTGGTCTTCCCCACCCCGAAACCGCCGGCGATGACGATCTTCACGGACGTCATGGCCGTGCTCGCTGGATCAGCCTGGAGGGGCTGGGCGCTTACGTGATCCACTGGGCTGCCTTCCGCGCAGGTGAGACTCGGGGCGTGAATCCCTTCCGGGAGTCAGCTGCCGTACGTGGGGCGCAGGGCGCCGCGCGGCTCGGGCGTGAGGGCGCGTCCCACCCTCTCCACGAGCAACGCCATCTCGTAGGCCACCAGGCCCATGTCGCACTCGCCGGCCGCGAGCACGGCGAGGCTCGATCCGTCGCTGATCGCCATGACGAGCAGCACGCCCCGCCGCATCTCGACGATCGTCTGGGTGACCGGGCCGCCCTCGAACACCCGGGCCGCTCCCTGGGTGAGGCTGGTCAGGCCCGAGGTCACCGCGGCGAGCTGGTCCGCCCGGTCCTGCGGGAACCCGTCTGAGAAGGCGAGCGGCAGGCCATCGGCCGACACCACGATGGCGTGGGCCACCGAAGGCACCCGGTCCGCGAAATCGGTGATGAGCCAGTTCAGGTCCTGGACCGGCGACGTCAGCGGGCTCACGTTTCCCCTCTCTGCCTGGCCCGGGAGGGCCACTTGGATGTTCGCGGCCGGCCGGGGGACGGCACCGCGTTACGAGGCACGGTCGGCCTCGTCGCCGATGTCCGTCTCGTCCCCGGAGGCGGTCGCGCGCGCTTTCCTGATTCCCTGCTGGTAGCTGGACAGGCGCTGCCTGGTCTGCGACGCGGAGCGGCCGGCGGCGGGTGGTGCGGCGCCGCCGGCCCGCCCGCGCCGCCGGGAACCAGGTTCGCCTTGGGCACCCGCTTGGGCAGTCCGGCCTGCGTGGTGTCCGCGAAGACCGGCGCCCGCACTGCCTCGGCCGCCTGCCAGCCGGCATCCGCGGGTGATGACCAGCTGCCCTCGTCCGCGTCCGGTGGCGACGCCGGGCGGCCGACGGGGTGGCCGCCACGCCGGAACCAGTCGGACTCCACCGCTTCGAAGATGGGCAGGCGGTTCTCCGGGCCGGCGCCCCCGCGGGCGGGAGGACCACGTGATGGGCGGCCAGGCCGCCAGGAGTCCCGCCGCCCGGGCTGGGTGCCCGCGGGCTGGGTGGCCGCGGGCTGGGTGGCGCGGGCTGGCCGTCCCGGCGCTGGTGCCGTTGGCTGATGGCGGCGGGAACGTCGTGCTCCCGTTCGCGCCGGTGACGGTCTCGGCCGCCGCGTCGCCGGTGCCGAACTGATCCGGGGCGGGCCGCAGCGGGCGCATCCCCGCCGCCGGGACGGAGGCCGCCGGGTGGTCGTCCTCCCTGGCGGCAGCCGGTCCCGTCTCCATCCAGGCGGCCGGGGCCGGGCCGGAGTCACCCAGCGGGTGACCTTCCGGCTGCGAACCCTGCCGCGTGATCACGTCATCGGGCAGCCACACCAGGGCGGTCAGGCCGCCTTTGGAGGCGGGCCGGAGGCGGACATGGATGCCGTGCCGGGCGGCCAGCCGGGCGACGACGAACAGGCCCATCCGCCGGGACACCGCGACGTCCACGACGGGGGGGTTGTCCAGCCGCCAGTTGGCGTGCGCCATCTCCTCGGCGCTCATCCCGACGCCCTGGTCGGTGATGTCCAGCAGGACGCCCCCGCTGTTCAGCGAGTATCCCGACACGTGCACGAGAGTCTCCGCGGGGGAGAACGAGGTGGCGTTCTCGGCGAGCTCGGACAGCAGGTGAACGACGTCGTTGACCGCCTGCCCGCGGACCGAGATGCCGGGCTGGATGTCCGGGATGACGCGCTCGTAGTGCTCGATCTCCGAGACCGCCGCCCGCAGCACGTTGACCAGCACCACCGGCTCGCTCCACCGCTTGGACAGCTCGTGGCCCGCCAGGACCAGCAGGTTCTCGGAGTTGCGGCGCATCCGGGTGGCCAGATGGTCCATCTGGAACAGGTTCGCGAGCCGCTCGGAATCCTGCTCGCCCTGTTCGAGGTCGTCGATGAGGCGGATCTGGCGCTCCACCAGCGTCTGGCTCCGGCGGGAGAGGTTCACGAACATGGCGTTGATGTTGCCGCGCAGCGCCGCCTCGTTGGAGGCCAGCCGCACCGCCTCCCGGTGGACCTGGTCGAACGCCCGGGCCACCTCGCCGATCTCGTCGGTGGAGTCCACGTCGATGGGCGCCACCTCCAGCGATGCCTCGCTGTCGCCCCCGCTCATCAGCCGGACCGTCTCCGGGAGCCGCTCCCCGGCCACCTCCAGCGCGCCGGTCCGCAGCCGGTGCAGCGGCCGGGTCATCGAACGGCCCAGCGCCACGGTGAACAGCAGCGCCAGCGCCAGCACCAGGATCACCGCGAAGCCGCCGATCAGCGCGGCCGTGATCGCCTGGCCCCGCAGCGAGCCGCTCTGGGCGATGACCGAGCCCATCAGGCCCTGCTCGACCGCGTGCAGGCTGGCCACCAGGTAGGCCGAACCGCTGGCCGCGTTGGTGAAGGCCGGATTCTCCGCCGACGAGCCGCCGCCCTGGGCCAGCGTGATGGCCTGCTGCACCTGGGCCTGCGCCCGGTCCGCCTGCGCGGACGACAGGTCGCTGTCGTACAGGTGACGCTGGCTGCTGGTGGCCGTCAGGCTGAACTGGGCCAGATCGGCCTGCTGCTCAGCCTGCGCCGCGTTGATCGCGGCCAGCTGCCCGGGCTGGAACTGGTTCGCGCCCACCAGGTCCGGCGTGAGCGCGGAGGTGAGGATGGCCTGCTCCTGGCTGACCTGCTCCTTCGAGGCCGAGATGAGCCCCACCACCCGGGCGGTGTCGGCTAGGACCGCGTCGTGGCTGCCCGTCGCGATCTCGTCCTCCAGCGCGAGCAGCTGGGTGATCGTGGCGGCGTACTCCTGGATCACCGCGAGCGAGGGAATCCGGGTGCTGGTCGCGACGCCGCGAAGGGCGGGAAGCCCGTCGATCGCCGCGATCGCTCCCTTGGCCTCCTGCTGGGCCAGGGCCGGGTAGGACCGGCCGATCGCCGCGGCCCCGCTCCGCACCCGGCGCGCCAGCTGATCGGTGGCCTGGCGGTCCTGGGCCAGCACGGCGAGCTGGGGGCCCGCGGCCGCGCCCGGCGACCCGCGCCCGCCGCCGGCCGGGCCCATCGTGATGTACCTGATCGTGTCCTCGCGTTCGGCCTGCAGCGCCTGGATCAGGCTGGTGATCTGGCCGCCCAGCCGGGAGAACTGCTCGACACGCTGATACGCGAGCGCGCTGCGAGCCGAGGAGACCACGCTGACCCCGCCGAGGATCACGGCCGCCAGCGTGGGCAGCAGGACCAGCAGCAGCAGCCGGGACCGCACCCGCCAGTTCTTTAGGGCCAGCCGGGAGGTCCGCGGCGCCGCCGCCGAAGCCGGGCTGGACGGCGGGATCACGGCGCTGTCCGGCTCGGCCTCGGCCCCCGGGCCGCCGGTCCCGCCTGCGGCGCCGGGCCCGCTCCCGGAACCTGCCCCGCCCCCGGCGGCGGGCGCACCGCCGCTGAAGTAGGTGCGGCCCCCGCTGAGCGCGGCATCCGGTGCTATGAGCGCCAGCGGGCGGCTGGCCGGGTCAAGATCCACGCCGTCTGCTCTGCCTCGCCTGGATCGCACAGTTCTGCACCTCTCAACCCGGAAATGGCAGGTGTCCACCGAGCCGCAGGCGCCAGCCTGGAAGCCGGAATGGCAGTTCCCGGTCTCTGGTGAACCATTCTGCGGCGGGACCCTGGCCGTGGAGCCAGGAGTTGACTGTAACGCCCGGCGGACCGTCTCACGCTCATTGTTACCACTGTTGTCAAATCTCGCTATCAGTGCGCGCGGGTCAGCAGTAAAGCGTGCCTAATCTGAGTACGGGCGCCGCCCTGGCGGGTTAGCCTAACCAGCAGGCACGGCATTATTACTACCTTTCTTCGGAATTCCCCGGGCGCTGCTATGGCACTAAGGAAATTACCATTTCTCTCGGCAGTCTTTATCGGGCCCGGACGGACTTCTATCTGAGGAGGCTCCATGAGGCTTGTTCGGGCCTGGGCCCGCGGAGGGCGTGCGCAGCTGACCCGCCGGTCGTGCGCGGTGGTCTCAGCCTCGCTGGCGTTGCTCGCGGCCGGATGCTCCGCGCCGGGCGGCTCGCCAGGCCAGGCGGCGGGAAGCCAGCAGATCGCGGTCGCGGTCGTGCCGGGGTTCGCGAACGCGCCGCTCCAGGTGGCCGTCCAGGACGGGCTGTTCGCCCGGCGCCACCTCGACGTGACGGTGCAGACCTACCAGACGCTGCAGCAGGCCTATGCGGCGCTGACCAGCGGGCAGGCCGACGTCATCAGCGGCGATTACGCCGGGCTGCTCTACGCGCAGGCCCATGACCCGCGTGCCGGGCTGCGGCTGCTCGCTGACGGGTACGACGCCATGCCGGGGGTGATGGAGGTGCTCACCCTGCCTGGTTCCGCCATCAGCACCCCGCAGGACCTGCAGGGCAAGGCGGTCGCCACGCCGCCCCGGGAGCTGGCCCCCTTCTCCGCCGACGCGCCCTACAACATCGAGACGCTCACCGCCGAGGCGGTGCTGCAGAGCGACGGCGTGAGCCCCACCAGCGTGCTGTGGACGGCCATGCCGCCGGGGGACATGGTCACCGCGCTCCGCGACCACCAGGTCAGCGCGATCGTCGCCACGCAGCCGTACATCCTGCAGGCCGAGACCGAGCTCGGCGCCGTCGAGCTCTTGGACGTCTGCAGCGGCGTGACCGCCAACCTGCCGCTCTCCGGGTACTTCACCAGCGCCGGCTTCGCCCGCGGTCATGCCGTGGCGCTGGGCGGCTTCCGGTCCGCGCTCAACCAGGCGAAGGCCGGCACGGCCCAGCTCGGCACCGTCCGCTCGGCGCTCGGGACGTTGCCGGGGATGTCCGCGCGGGACGCCGCCCTCGTCACGATCGGGCAGTATCCGACCTTCCTGAGCGTCGGGCAGGTGCAGCGGGTCGCGGACCTGATGTACGGCACCGGGATGATCCGTACCACGATTCCCCTGAAGAGACTCGTGCTCCGCTAGTGCCATCCCGGGGGCGCCCCCTCGGCGAGCACGCTCTGCTGGTCCGGGGCGGCCCCTCCTGGGCCCCCGCCATTCGCCGGCTCGGCGAGCACACCCTGCTGGTCCGGGGCGTGTCCCCATGTTCTCTGTCGAGCCTGGCGCGGGAACCTGGGTGGCCGGTGCGCCCACGGGATCTTCATGATCCCGGTCGATAGGGGGCGCCATGTGGCAGATATGGACCGCGATCACGGAAGCTGCCAGTCGCCGGGGGCGCCTCCCTGCTGGCGTGGCCGGTCAGCCGGTGAAGGCGAAATGCTCGAAGTCGAAGTTGGATAGCGGCTGGCCGACCTTACCCGCCGTGTACCCGGTTATCTTGCCGCTGTAGGCGTCCAGCACATCGATGTAGGCCGGGATGATGTAACCACCCTCGTTGAAGTCGAAGGCCTGCATCTCGGTGATGATTTCCTGGCGCAGCGACGGGCTGGCGGTCGCGTTGGCCTGATTGTAAAGGTTCGTGTAGTGGGCATTGTCGGTGTGCGTCTCGTTGAACGGGGACGCCTTGAGCATCGACTCCGCGACCTGAGCCAGGTACGGGTAATAGTTGTAGTAATCCTGGGCGAACGGCCACTTGAGATAGTTCGGGCCGAAGAAGGTCCCGGCCGGGACGTTGCTGAGCTTGACCGTGACGCCGGCCGCCTTGGCCTGCGCGGCCAGCACCGTCGCCATCGCCACCGTGCCGGTGGCCACCGCCGAGGTGGTCAGGGTGACCGTGAGGCCTTCCTGGCCGGCCTTCTTCAGCAGGAACTTGGCTTGCTGGATGTCGCCCTGCGCGGGCCGGACCAGAGAGTGGTCGAAGCCAGGGTCGTACGGGGAGAACAGGTCGTTCGCCACCACCCCGTAGCCGTCCAGGGCCGAGTCGATCAGCTGCGGGCGGTCAACCAGCAACCGCATCGCCTGCCGGACGTTGACGTCGTTGAAGGGCGGCTGGTCGACGCGCATCGTGAACGGGACGATCTCGCCGGAGTGCGACACGACCGTCTTGATGCCGCTGCTGGTGGCCAGGGAGGCGATCTGCGGCCCGTCCAGCGCGCCGGCCCCCTGGATGACGCCGGTACTCAGCGCATCCTGGAGGGTGGTGTTGTCGCTGAAGTCGATGATGGTCAGCGTGTCCACGTAGGGCAGCCCCGACTTCCAGTAGTGCGGGTTGCGGGTGAAGACACTGCGCTGGCCCGGCGTGAAGCTCTGGTAGACGAACGGCCCGGTGCCGACCGGCTTGGCCGGGCTGAAGCCGTCCGGCGCGATGTACAGGTTGTACCAGAACGCGGCCAGCTGCTCGGCGAAGCTCGAGAAGGGCTTGGTCAGCCGGACCAGGACCGTGTGCGGGTCCAGGGCCCTGGTGTTGGCCAGGTCGATGGGACCGAGGCCGAACTTCCCGGTGAAGTCGTTGGAGTAGACCCGCTGGAACGTGAAGAGGACGTCGGACGCCGTGAAGGCCTTCCCGTCGTGGAAGGTGACGCCTGGCCGGAGGCGGATGACCCACTCCGAGAGAGATCCCCGATGCGGACTGATCGACTCGGCCAGCACGTACTCGACCTGTGCCTGGGCGTCCAGCTGGACCAGGGGCTGGTATAGCGACTGCAGCCGGGATGTGTCGATGTAGGTCAGGCTCTTATGCGGGTCGAGGGTGTCCGAGCTGGAGCCGCCGGTGAGGCCCAGCTTCAGGTTGCCGCCCCGCTTCAGGCTGTGGCTCGTCTGGTCTAAAGGCTGGGTCGCCCCGGAACTGGAGCCACCGCAGGCAGCCAGTAAGCCCCCGGCTCCGGCCGCCGCGCCGGCCGCCGCAATCCCGCGCAGGAATTGGCGTCGCCCGAATTCTGCTCCCGGCCGCGGCGTGCTGCTCTCATCCGGTCGATCCACGGAAACCTACCTCCAGGAAGTTCGGCATGGTGACGCTAAAAGCATTGAGTGAACATGATCGAAGAGGCGCACGAAGGCCCGGCGCGGCATGCGGGGCCTATCCTCCCGGTAAAGCGCCCGATGCGGATTACTGGCCATCGTGTCACAGCCCGAGTGGTCACGCTAGCCGGGGAAATACGCGCGGGGAGCGGCAGCTTACTCGGCAACAAGGAGCACCTTTCCCACGTGCTGTCGGCGTTCGAGGAAACGATGGGCCGCGGCGGCGTCACTGACGGGAAAAGTGGCGGCAATGGGCACGGTGATGCCGCCGCGCCGGATGAGGTCCAGTGATGTGGCCAGCTCGTCGGGAGGGGCCAGCCGGAAGCCGATGATGCGCCACCCGTTCCGGAACAGCGGAACCAGGTCGATCGGCACCACCTCGCCGGCATGCGCGCCGCAGGTCACGAGCGTGCCCTCCTCGCGCAGCACGGACAGGTGCGCCGCGAACAGCGGGCCGCCCACGGTGTCGAGGACCGCGTCGAAGCGGCGGCCGGCCGTGGCCCGCAGGAGGTCCGCGGCGATGTCGGTCTCGCCCCGGACGACGACCGTGTCAGCGCCGAGCGAGCTGACCTCGCCGGCCTTGGCGGTCGTGCCGGCCGTCGCGACCACGGTCGCCCCGGCTAGCTTCGCGCACTGGACCAGGGCGCCCGCCACGCCGCCCGAGGCCGACGGGACGAGCACGAGATCGCCGGGCCGGACGAGGGCCAGGCGGTTCACCATGTGCCATGCGGTGCTGACCGCGCACTGCCCGGCCGCCATGGCCTGCAGGTCATCCCCGGGTTCGAGGGGGACCACCACCTCGGCCGGGACGCAGACCAGCTCGCCGTAGCCGCCCCATCGCGTGGTGCCGAAGACCTCGAAGGCCTCGCACAGATCGGGCCGCCACCGGGCGCACCGGGCGCACCGGCCGCAGCTGTACTGCTGGAAGGCGGTGACCCGGTCGCCGGCCCGGATGGGTCCGCCCGGGTCGCCCACGCCGACGACCGTGCCGGCGAACTCCGCGCCGAGGACCATGGGCAGCTGGAACGGCCACCGGGAGGTACCGGCGCGTGAGTCCAGGTCAGAGTGATTGACCCCGCAGGCCTGCACCTGGACGAGGACGTCCGCCGGGCCGATCTCGGGATCGGGGATGTCCGCATACTGCATCGCCTCGGCCGGGCCGTACTCGTAGAACGCCGCCGCCTTCACCGCCCGCGACCTCCCCGGCCGGGATGGGCCGGGCTCCTGCGGGCCCGGCCTGCGGGGACGGGCCGGAAGGCGGACGTCATTCCCGGGTACGCAATTACGAAGTAACTAGGGAGGCCAGCAATAAGCACTCTTCTGCGGCCACTGTGGCTGCCGTAAACGGCCTGGCCGGAGGTGCAGGTGTGACGCGGTGGCGTCACATTAGGTGCACCCATCACCGGGTGAGCCCGGGAATCACAATCGAAGGCTGACATGGGCGACCCACGCTCCATTGTCCGGCTGCGGATTTACTAAGAAAATTCGGAGGTTAAAGGTTCCCGCAAGGTCCGGGCGGCCTGGCTGGGTGACAGGACCGCCTGCCACTCGAGGTGGCGTTTCGAGGAGAATAACTCCGCGAAGAGTAGGATTCAGGCTGATTCCGGTAAATGGCGCATGAGGTATCTCGATCTGGCGGAGGATCAGCAACGTGGCAGACGCCCGCGCGGTCCGGCGGCCCGAGCCGGGGCGCACCGCAGGCTCCCCGCTCCCGTCCAGCCCACCGGCGGGACGGGGCGCTCACCCGGTCCGCCGCCTTCTCGGCCGCCGGGCCGCGGCGGGGCTGTTCACCTTATGCGTCGTGTCCGTGCTGGTGTTCGCGGCCACCGAGGTGCTGCCGGGTAACGCGGCCAACGCGGTGCTCGGCCGCACGGCGGCGGGCAGCCCGGCCGCGCTGCACCGGCTGGAGGCCGCGCTGCACCTCAACCGGGGCCTGCTGGACCAGTACTGGCTCTGGTTCTCCGGCCTGCTCACCGGCCACCTGGGTCACTCGCTGGTCAACGGCCGGCCGGTCTGGGGGTACGTGGCACCGAGGCTCATCAACTCCGCCGTGCTGATGGGAGTCACCGGGCTGATCGGGGTGGTGGCCGGGGTCGGGCTCGGCGCGCTGGCCGCCCTGCGCCGGGACGGCTGGCTCGACCACGTCTTCGCGGTGATCACGCTGGCGGTGACCGCCCTGCCCGAGTTCGTGGTCGCGATCGGCCTGATCATCCTGTTGTCCACGGTGGTCACCCACCTGCTGCCGGCGGTCTCCCTGCTGCCGCCGGGCAGCTACGCCTGGAACGCCCCGCGGCTCCTGATCCTGCCGGTGATCACCCTGGTCATCGTCATCGTGCCGTACATCCAGCGGATGACGCGGGCGGCCATGATCGAGGCGCTGGAGTCCGACTACGTGGAGATGGCCCGGCTCAAGGGCGTGCCGATGTGGCGCATCGTGCTCGTGCACGCGCTGCCGAACGCCACCGCGCCGGTGATCCAGGTCATCGGGCTGACCTTCCTCTACCTGGCGGGCGGGGTGGTCATCGTGGAGTACGTTTTCGCGTTCCCGGGCATCGGCCAGGGGCTCGTCTACGCCGTCGGGAACCGCGATATCCCCGTGATCCAGTTCATCGTCGTGCTGCTGGCCGCGTTCTACGTGGTCGTGAACATCACGACCGACGTGATCGCGCTGCTGGTCACGCCGCGGCACCGGATTCCCCGGTAGGGCGGGGGAGTGCCGATGAGCGCCGCGCGGGACGGCCCGGAGCGGATCCGCCGCCACCAGTGGCTGGCCTCGGCGGGCGCGGCGGTCCGCACCCCGCGGGGTGCGGCCGGGCTGGCCCTGGCCGGCTTCGTCGTGGCGGTCGCGGTCCTCGGCCCGCTGGTGGCCCCGGATCCGCCCAGCGCCCTGCTGACCTTCCCGTTCGGGAAGCCATCGGGACGGTACCCGCTCGGCGCCGACTTCCTCGGCCGCGACGTGCTGTCCCGGGTCCTGGACGGCGGCTGGCTGCTGCTGCTGATGGCGGTGTCCGCGACCGCGCTCGGCATCGCCGCCGGGGGCGCCGCCGGGATCAGCGCCGCCTACCTCCGCGGCCGCCCGGACGGGCTGATCATGCGGACCGTCAACGTGGTCCTGGCCTTTCCCCAGCTGGTCTTCGCCCTGCTGCTGCTCAGCATCCTGGGTCCCAAGATCTGGCTGATCGTGCTGGCCGTCGGCCTGACCCACGCACCTGCCGTCGCCCGGGTACTGCGGTCGGCGACGCTGGACATCTCCGAGCGGGACTTCGTCAAGGTGGCCGAGCTGCAGGGCATGCGCCCGGCCTCGGTGATGGCCAGGGAGATCCTGCCCAGCCTGAGTACCCCGCTGATGGTCGAGGCGGGACTGCGGCTGACCTACTCGATCATCATCATGGCGGGCCTGGCTTTCCTGGGCTTCGGCCAGCCGCCGCCCGCACCCAGCTGGGGAACCATGATCAACGAGAACCGGGCCGGCCTGGCCCTGAACCCCTGGGCCGTGATCGTCCCCGCCCTGCTGATCGCCCTGCTGACCATCGGCACCAACCTGCTGACCGACGCCATCGGGCGGGCGGCGCTCGGCGTCGACCGCAGACCCGAGGAAGCAGCCCTCGTGGACGCCCTGTGAGAAGCCCGGCAGACCAAAGCGCGGCGGAGCCAGGCGCCGTTCCGGCTGGAGGTCCGCGACCTGGAGATCCGGAGCGGTCCTCGCGGGCCGTCCGTGGTCAGCGGGATCTCCTTCGCGGTGCGGCCCGGTGACGTGCTCGGCCTGGTCGGCGAGTCCGGGTCAGGCAAGACGACCGTCGCCCTCGCCCTGCTCGGGCACACCCGGCGCGGCCTGTCCGTCAGCGCCGGCGAGATCCGGCTGGATGGCGCGGACCTGCTGCGGCTGAGCCCGGCCGGCCTGCGGCAGGTGCGCGGGGCCAGGGTCAGCTACGTGCCGCAGGACCCGTCAGCCGCCCTGAACCCGGCCCTGCGGATCGGGTACCAGCTCCAGGAGGCGCTCCGGGTCCACGCCCGGCCGGGCCGGGCCGCCGGTGATCCTGGGGCCCGGATTCTCGAGGTGCTCCGCGAGGTGCGCCTGGACGCGTCCCCGGCCCTGCTGCGGCGCTACCCGCATCAGCTCTCGGGCGGGCAGCAGCAGCGGGTCGCGCTGGCCATGGCCTTTTCCTGCCGCCCCTCGCTGATCGTGCTGGACGAGCCGACCACCGGCCTCGACGTCTCCACCCAGCGCCACATCCTCGACACGGTCCGGGGCCTCTGCCGGGGCTACGGGGTGGCGGCCGTCTACGTGAGCCACGATCTGGCCGTGGTCAGCGAGCTGGCGGCCGGGGTGGCGGTCATGTACGCCGGCCGGATCGTGGAGGCCGGGCCCGCCGCGACGCTGTTCAGCACGCCGCTGCATCCCTACACGCAGGGGCTGCTCGCCTCGGTCCCGGCCCCGGACGGCGGCCGGCCGCTCACCGGGATTCCCGGGCAGCAGCCGCCGCCCGGGCACCGCGGGCCCGGCTGCTCGTTCGCCCCCCGCTGCCGCATCGCGATCGGCCCGTGCCTGGCCGCCGTGCCGGAGCCAGCGCCCGTCACCGGGCGCACCGTGCTCTGCCTGCGCGCGGCCGAGCCGGGCGCCGCCCGGGCGGAACCACGGCGGCCGGCCGCCGCGGATGGCCCGCCGGGCCCGGCGGTGCTCTCCGTCCGGGGGGTCTGCGCCCGCTACGGCCCGGTGCCGGTGCTGTCCGGCATCGACCTGGACGTGCCCGCGCGGGCCTGCGTCGCCGTCGTGGGCGAGTCCGGATCCGGCAAGACGACGCTGGCCCGCTGCATCGTCGGGCTGCACCGGGACTGGGCCGGCGAGATCGCTTTCCAGGGTGCCTCCCTCGCCCGCGATGCCCGCCGCCGCCCGCTGCCGGTGCTGCGGCAGATCCAGTGCGTCTTCCAGAACCCGTACACCTCCCTCAACCCCCGCAAGACGGTCGGCCAGATCGTGGCCGAGCCGCTGCAGCGGCTCCTGCGCGTGCCCCGGGACGAGCACACCGCGCGGGTGATCAGCGTTCTCGAGGACGTGGCCCTCGGCCGCCGCTACCTGTCCCGGTATCCCGATCAGCTCTCCGGCGGCGAGCGCCAGCGGGTCGCCATCGCCCGGGCCCTGGTCGCCGAGCCCGCCCTGCTGGTCTGCGACGAGGTCACCTCGGCGCTCGACGTCTCCGTGCAGGCCGTGGTCGTCGAGCTCCTCCGGGCCGCGGCGGCCCGGCGGCACCTGGCCATGCTCTTCATCACGCACAACCTCGCCCTGGTACGGAACGTCGCCCAGCTCGCGGTCGTGCTGCGCCACGGTGAGATCGTCGAGGCCGGGCCGGCCGAGCAGGTGCTCGCCCGGCCCGGCACCGACTACACCGCGCAGCTCATGGCCGACGTGCCCAGGCTGAGATCATGAACCCGCCCGGGGCGAGGCGGCCCGGGCAGAAGCCGGTGCCTGCTGCGCGTTCCAGAACCCGCACTGGTGCTGGGCCGCGAACGTGGCCGCGGGGATCGCCCGGCTCTGGTCACCGGGCCGCAGCGACATGAGCTGGCGGCTGGTGTAGGCCGGCCAGAAGGGCTGGCCGGGTACCTCGGGGACGCCCAGCCGGGTGAACGCGCCCCACCAGGTGATCATCTGGTGAGACAGCTGCAGCTGGGCCGGGGTGAGCAGGCCGTAGAGCGAGTACCCGTTGCCGAAGCTCGGCCACAGGTAGGCGAGCTCCATCGCGTGCCCTGCCCCCCACTGGTAGCCCGGCAGGTCCTGGTTCAGCGCCGGCGCGTGCCGGTCGTCGAACTGGTAGAAGAACGTCGGCGTCCGGCGGGCGAACTGGGCGGCCAGGTTCTGGGTGGGACACCCGCCGATCCCGTCCAGGAAACCGCTGTCGGTCCAGATCGCCCCGATGGCGTACGAGGCGGTGTACGGGCTGGGGTAGGCGCTCCACGGGTAGCGCTGCAGGATCGCGGGGGCCAGCGTGCCGTAGCTCTGGTCCACGAACTGGACGTACTGCTGCTCGGTGTACGAGGCGAACCCTTGCGTGAAGGTGCGGCCCTCGTCGTGGTTGGTCCCCATCAGCAGCGGGACCTTCGCGTAGTCGCCGTCGGCCACCGCGGTCAGGGGCGGCAGCGGCAGGTCCGGCCCTCCGGACGTGAACTGCGCCGAGTAACTGGCGCTGGCCGTGAGCAGGGCGGACTCCGGCGTGTTCCGCAGGCAGGACGCGGCGGTGGCCGCGCTGGTGCACCCCGCCTGCGCGGCGAAGGCCAGCCCGGCGGACTGGGCCTGCGCCGGGGTCTGGGACGGGCAGCTGCCGCTTTCACTGATCGCGCCGCGGAACAGGCCGCGGGCCAGCGGTGAGGTCATCAGCGCGCAGACGGACCAGCCGCCCGCCGACTCCCCGGCGATCGTGACCTGGCCCGGGTTGCCCCCGAACCGGGCGATGTTGCGGTGCACCCAGCGCAGCGCCGCTTCCTGGTCGAGCAGGCCGTAGTTGCCGTTCGCGGTCAGCCCCGAGGTGCCCAGGCCGGGCACGTCCAGGAAGCCGAACACGCCCAGCCGGTAGTTGAGCGACACCACGATGATGTGGTCGGTCCTGACGATCAGCGAGCCGTCGTGCTGGTCACCGGCCCCGTTGAGCAGGCCGCCGCCGTGGATCATGAACAGGACCGGGGCCCTTCGATTGTGTAACCGCCCGCGCCCGCACGGCATAAATCCTTTATCAAAATTTCCGGGGCCGCCCACCCTGGCGCTCGTGATCAACGATTGGTGTTGCTGGAGCAACACCAATCGGTTGATCACGAAGGTCAGCGTGTCACCCGTGGGGCTGGCGGGGCTGGCGGGGAGAAGGTGGCGGGCGGTGGCGTCCCGGCCCGCGAGGCTGGGAGCCAGAGTGGTGCGGGTGGCGTGAGGGGCGGGCGCCTGGGGGCGGGACCGGCATCAGCGGTGCGGGTGGCGTGAGGGGCGGGCGGTGGGATCTCGGCCCGCGAGGCTGGGAGCCAGAGTGGTGCGGGTGGCGTGCGCGGGTGGGCGCCTGGGGGGTGGGATCGTGCATCAGCGGTGCGGGTGGCGTGCGGGGGCGGGTGGCCTGAGCGGGCGGGACTGTGGGTTACCAGGGAAGGGGCTGGCCGTCCCGGAAGAAGCCGCCGGTGGGCCCGTCGTCCGGGAGCAGCGCGGCCCACAGCACGCTGGCCGCCCCCTCGGCCACAGGCCGGCCGCCCTGGCCCATGTCCGTGTCAGTCCAGCCCGGGCAGACCGCGTTGACGAGGATGCGGTCGGCCCGCAGCTCGCCGGCCAGCAGCCGGGTGAGCGCGTTGAGGGCCGCCTTGGACACGCTGTACGCGAGGGCGCCCCCCGTCATCCCGGAAATCGATCCGCCTTCGCTGCTGACGTTGACGATGCGGGCATGGGCGCCGCGGCGCAGCAGTGGCAGGAAGGCCTGCGTGGTCCGCCAGGCACCGAGGAGGTTGGTGTCCAGGGCCTCGCGCACCACGTCCAGATCGGCATCCTGGGCCCGCTGCCAGGTGTCGTAGTGGATCGCGGCGTTGTTGATCAGCACGTCGGCCCGGCCCGCGTGCTCCGCGGTCCAGTCGGCCGCGTCGGCGATGGTGGCCGGATCGGTGACGTCCAGCCGCCGCGCGATGACGTTCGCGCCCGCAGGGTCGAGCGCCCGGGCGGCCCGCTCGCCGGCGTCCAGGTCTCGTGCGCCGGCGATGACCAGGAAGCCGTGCCCGGCGAGCTGGCGGGCGACCTCACGGCCGATGCCCCGGTTGGCCCCGGTGACGACCGCGACCCGCCGCGTCCCGGCCGTCACGGGGCGGCCGCGGGCGACAGGGACGGCGGGCGGAACGCGGCGAAGGGGTTGGTGACGACCAGGGTCCGGCTCGCGAACCGGTACAAGGTGGCGGGCCTGCCGCCCAGGGAGGTGGGCCGGGCGGCCCCGGTCGTCGCCTCGATGACGCCGCGGCGGGTCAGCACCCGCTGCAGGTTGGTGGCCGAGAGCGGGTGGCCGAGCGAGGCGGCGTAGATGTCGCGCAGCTGGGCGATCGTGAACGTCGCGGGGGCCAGCGCGAAGCCGATGTTGGTGTAGGACAGCTTGGCCCGCAGCCGGTCCCGGCCCGATTCGGCGATCGACCCGTGGTCGAACGCGGTGGGCGGCAGGTTCCCGACCGGGTGCCACGCGGTGTCCGCGGGCAGGTCCGGCTCGACGTCGGCGGACACCAGGGCCAGGTAGGCGGTGGCCAGGACCCGGCCCCGGGGATCCCGCTGGGGATCGCTCCGGGTCTCCAGCTGCTCGAGATACGCGATGTCGGTGAGCTCGACCTTGGCGGCCAGGTGCCGGCTCAGGGACGTGCCCAGCCGCTCATCTGGCCCCAGCGGCCCGCCGGGCAGGGCCCACAGTCCCTCGAACGGCGCCGCGCCCCGCCGCCAGAGCAGGACGTGAAGACCGTTGCGGCGAACTTGCAGGACCACGGCCAGGGCCTCATGGGAGAAGCGCTCCCCGGGCCACGGCAGCGCGGTCGTCAGGGGGGCGGCCCCGGTCAGGGGCACCTGCGGGTCGTCGTCTGGCACGTTCGCATGGTACTGATCCGCCGAGTTTTAGACTACGGGGCGAAAAGGTTCTAGACTCTGAGTTGAAAACCTCGGCGGGAGATTGGGGCACACCATGACGGCGGCACAAGCAGGCGGGGACCGGGCCGGCCGGGAGCCGGCTGGCGGTCAGGTCAGCGGGGAGCAGGCCAGCCCGGGGCGGGCTGGTGGGGAGCCGACAGGCCTGGAGCGGGCTAGCGGCGAGCAGGCTGGCAGGGGCCGGGCTGGCGGGAAAGCGGCCGGCCCGGAGCGGGCTAGCGGCGGGCAGCCCGGCGGGAGGCGGGTGGACGGCGGGCGGGCCGGCCGGGAATGGGCGGCGGAGGTCCGGCGGCTGGCGGTGCAGCGCGACGCCGTGATCCTCGCGCACAACTACCAGGCCCCGGAGATCCAGGACGTGGCCGATCACGTCGGCGACTCGCTGGCCCTGTCGCGGCTGGCCGCCCGGAGCGCGGCGAGCGTGATCGTGTTCGCCGGCGTCTACTTCATGGCGGAGACCGCCAAGATCCTCGCCCCGGACCGGACGGTGCTGATCCCCGAACCACGGGCCGGCTGCTCGCTGGCGGACACCATCACCGCGGAGCAGGTCCGGGACTGGAAGGCGGAGCACCCCGGCGCCGCGGTCGTCGCCTACGTCAACACCAGCGCCGAGGTCAAGGCGGAGTCCGACCTGTGCTGCACCTCGGCCAACGCGGCGCAGATCGTGGCCTCCATCCCGGAGCACCGGGAGGTGCTGTTCCTGCCCGACCAGTTCCTGGGCGCCCACGTCCGGCGGGTCACCGGCCGCGGCAATATGCACATCTGGCTCGGCGAATGCCACGTGCACGCCGGGATCAGCCCGGACGCGCTGCGCCGCAAGGCGGCGGCCGAACCTGCAGCCGAGCTGTTCATCCACCCTGAATGCGGATGCTCGACCGCCGCGCTGTGGCAGGCGGGGGAGGGTGACCTGCCCGCCGGCCGCACCCGGGTGCTCTCGACCGGGGGCATGCTCGACGCCGCCCGCACCACCACGGCGGCCCACGTGCTCGTGGCCACCGAGACCGGCATGCTGCACCAGCTGCGCCAGGCCAACCCGGCGGTGCGCTGGGAACCGGTCAACCCCGACGCCGTCTGCCGGTACATGAAGATGACGACACCGGCTGCCCTGCTGCGCTGCCTGCGCGACGGCGTGCACGAGGTGACCGTCGCGCCCGGCGTGGCCCACCGGGCCCGCCAGGCCGTGCAGGCCATGATCACCGCCGGGGGCCCGCCGCCCGGGGCAGTCCCGGGCGGGGCGGTCCCGGCCGGGGCGCCAGCCGCGGGGGCCGCGAAGTGACCGGGGTGGAGCTGCGCGGCCTGCCCCGGTCGCCGGTGCGCTGGGGACTCGACGCCGACGTGGTGGTCGTGGGAACCGGGGCGGCGGGCCTGGCCACGGCCGTGACGGCCGCGGCTCATGGCCGCCGGGTGCTGCTGCTCAGCAAGGACGGCATCGGCGGGGGTGCGACCCCCCTGGCCCAGGGCGGCCTGGCCGCGGCCATCGGCCCGGGGGACCGCCCGGACCTGCATCAGCGGGACACTCTCGTCGCGGGCGCCGGCCTTTGCGATCCGGCCGCCGTCGCCACGCTGGCTGCGGAGGCTCCCGGTGAGATCGCCCGCCTGGCCTCCCAGGGGGCCCGGCTGGAGCGGGCCGCGCTGCACCTGGAGGGCGGGCACAGCCGCAAGCGGATCGTGAGTGCCGGCGGTGACGCGATCGGCCGGGAAGTGCACCGGGTGCTCCGCGCGGCCCTGCTGGCCAGCCGCGTCCAGGTGCTGACCCGGTGCGTCGCCCTGGACGCGCTGACCGGCGACCGCGGGCCGGTCGGCGGGGTCCTGGCCGGGTTCGCCGGGGACGACGGGGTTCTGCGGGTGGGTGCGGTGACGGCGCCCGCGGTTGTCCTGGCCACCGGCGGCTTCGGCCAGGCCTACGCGACCACCACCAACCCGGCCGGGCTTACCGGCGACGGCCTGGCGCTCGCCGCCCGGGCCGGTGCCGAGCTGCGCGACGTGGAGTTCGTGCAGTTCCACCCGACCGTCCTCTGGCAGGATTCAGCCCGCGGCCAGTGCCCGCTGATCACCGAGGCGCTGCGCGGGGCCGGCGCGGTGCTGGTCGAACGCGGCGGGCCGGCCGGTCATGGCCGGCCGCCACCCGCTCGGCGACCTGGCCCCCCGGGACGTCGTGGCCGCGGCCATGCAGCAGCGGATGGAACAGGCAGACGGCCCGGGCGACCATCTGTGGCTGGACGCCACCATGCTGGGCCGCGCCGTGCTGGAGCGTGATTTCCCCACCGTGGTCGGGCTGTGCCGGGCCCGGGGGATCGACCCGGCCGCCGAGCCGATCCCGGTCGCTCCCGGTGCGCACTACGCCTGCGGCGGCATCCGGGCCAGCATGGACGGGCGGACCTCGGTCCCCGGGCTCTACGCGGTCGGGGAGGCCGCGTCGACCGGCGTGCACGGCGCGAACCGCCTGGCGTCCAACTCGCTGACCGAGGCACTGATCACCGGGCGGCGCGCCGGGGACCTGCTCGGCCGGGACCTGCCCCGGCCGCCGGCCAGGCTGCGGCTGCCTCCCCCCGGCCCGGGGGTGACCCCCGCGGTACGGCCGGCCCTGGCGGCGGCGATGTCCCGGCACGCCGGGGTGTCACGCGATCGTGAGGGCCTGGAACGCCTGCAGCTGACCCTGGACCAGGCCCCGCCCGGGCGCGGGAGGCTGAACGTCGCGATCGTCGAGGCGGCCAACCTGCACGGCGTCTCGGCCCTGGTCACCGCGGCCGCCCTGGCCCGCGCGGAGAGCCGCGGCTGCCACCGGTGGCGGGATGCGCCGCCGGCCATGGCCGGTGGCCAGGCCCGCCACACGGTGGTGCGGGCTGATCCGGGCCAGCGATGGCCGGCCGGGGCAGTCCAGGCGGGAACAGGGGCCAGCGCATGACGCCGGACCCGGCCGTCACCGGGCGGCTGATCGCCGCGGGACTGGATCCGGAGGACACCTGGCGGGCCGTCCGCGGCGCCCTCGCCGAGGACCTCCGCTACGGCCCCGACGTCACCTCGGCCGCGACGGCCGCGCCAGGCTCCCGGGCCGTCGCCGGGGTCGTGGCCCGCGAACCGGGCGTGCTGGCGGGCATCCCGGTCGCCCTGGCCGTCCTCGACGCGGCGGGCATCCCGGCCGGCGCCGCCGAGCCGCGGCGCGCGGACGGGGAGCGGATCGGCCGGGGGGCCGACGTGCTGCGGATCCGCGG
This sequence comes from uncultured Actinomycetes bacterium, assembly GCA_963720645.1. GTDB lineage: Bacteria > Actinomycetota > Actinomycetes > Streptosporangiales > Streptosporangiaceae > RYN-230. The sequence goes on from CAVRFX010000016.1 coordinate 233,020, forward strand.
CCCGCTCCGGGAACTGCTGGGCGCCGAGCGGACCCTGCTCAATTTCCTCACCCACCTGTCGGGGATCGCCACCGCGACGCGGGCGTGGGCGGACGCCCTGGCCGGGACCGGGTGCGCCGTGCGTGACACCCGGAAGACCATCCCGGGGCTGCGCCAGCTGGAGAAGTACGCCGTGCGGTGCGGCGGGGGCGTCAACCACCGGATGGGGCTCGGCGACGCCGCGCTGATCAAGGACAACCACGTGGCCGCGGCGGGCGGCGTGGCGGCGGCGATCGCGGCCGTGCGCGCGGCCGCGCCGGGCCTGCCGCTCGAGGTGGAGTGCGACACGCTGGCCCAGGTCCGCGAGGCCCTGGACGCCGGGGCCACGCTCATCCTGCTCGACAACATGGGGCTGGCCGAGTTGCGGGCGGCCGCGGCGCTGGCCGGCCGGTACCCGGCCGCCCGGCTGGAAGCCAGCGGCGGGCTACGGCTGGCGGAGGCCAGGGCCGTCGCGGCGACCGGTGTCGATTTCGTCTCCGTCGGGGCGCTGACGCACTCGAGTCCGGCGCTGGACCTGGGCCTGGACCTGCTGGCGGGCTGAGCGGGCTAGGCGGGCCCGGCGCCGCCTCCGGCGGGCGGCGGCCAGCAGGTGCGCCCACGGGATCTTCATGATCCCGGTCGATAGGGGGCGCTATGTGGCAGATATCGACCGCGATCACGGAAGCTGCCGGGCACCCGGGGGATGCACGGGCCGTCCGGGCGGGGCGGCGGCGTCAACCACCGGATGGGGCTCGGCGACGCCGCGCCGATCAGGATGTAGTACGCATACCGGGCTGTTTCCGGCTGTCTTTTAGTAATCTACTTAGTAATACAATTCGATTGCAGGGAGAGGCTGCCCTACTACTAATTCCCATTGAATTAGATGAGAATGGCAAGAATCGCAACTTGCATATGTCAATTCCCTTCCAAAACGGGCCTGCCCGCGTACGGTGGGTGGATCAAAGGCACCCAAGGGGAGGGGCTGCCAAATGCGACGTCATGTCTCATTCGGCGCAAGGGTCAGGTTCTGCGCGCGGTGTGCTCCCTGGGCCGGCCGCGCCCGCTGGGCCGGGCGTTCCGGCGGGACCGTGGGCTCCGGCAGGGCCGTGGGCTCCGGCGGGGCCGCGGGCTCCGGCGGGGCCGTGGGCTCCCGCGGGGCCGTGGGCTCCGGCAGGGGCCTGGGCTCCCGCGGGGCCGTGGGCTCCGGCCCGGGCCGGCCGGCCGTGGGAAAGGCTGGATCGCTGCGGCGGCGGGCGCGCTGGCCGCTGCCTTAGCGGCCACGTCGGTGACGGGTGCCCCGGCCGCCTCGGCGAGCCCGATGGACACCGTCATCGTCACCGCGACCGGGCTGCTCAGCCCGGTCACGGCGGTGCTGAGCGTGGGCGGCTCCATCCTGACCCAGTACCACCTCATCAACGGCGTGCAGGCGCTGGTCCCGACGGCCCTCGAGCCGGTGCTGGACGCGCTGCCGGGCATCACCGTCACCTCCGACCTCACGGTGAGCGTGCAGTCAGTCCCGGAGTCCACCGGGCCGCACACGCCCTCGGACGTGTTCCTCCAGGAGACGGGGGCGGCCCGGCTGGCGGCGCAGGGCGACACCGGGCAGGGCGTCACCGTGGCCGTGCTGGACACGGGCATCGACAGCCTGCCCGACTTCTCGGGCCGCCTGGCCGGCGGGGTGGACCTGACCGGCGGGAACAACCCGTTCCAGGACGGCTACGGGCACGGCACCTTCGTGGGCGGGCTGATCGCCGGCAACGGCGCCTCCTCGGGCGGGCAGTATTCCGGCGAGGCACCTGGCGCCCGGCTGGTCTCCATCAAGGTGGCGGGGCTGAACGGCATTACCCACCTGAGCACCCTGATCACCGGCCTGCAGTGGGCCGTCGACCACCAGAATGCCTACGGCATCAAGGTCCTCAACCTGTCCCTGGGCTACCAGTCCAGCCAGTCAACGGTGACCAACCCCCTCGACCAGGCCGTCCAGGCCGTCTGGAACTCCGGCATCACGGTGGTGACCTCCGCGGGGAACGCCGGGCCGTTCAACGGGTCCATCCTGTCCCCGGGTGACGATCCCCTGGTCATCACCGTCGGAGCACTGGACGACATGGCCACGCCCTCCACCGCGGACGACGAGATGACCGACTTCAGCAGCGTCGGGCCGACCTCCCGCGACGGCTGGGTCAAGCCTGACCTGGTCGCCCCGGGCCGGTCCGTGGTGAGCCTGGCCGCGCCCGGCTCCACGATCGACACCGGGTACCCCTCGGCCCAGATCGGCGCAGCCAGCTTCGTGGGCTCAGGTACCTCGTTCAGCGCCGCGATCACCAGCGGGGCGGTAGCGCTGGTGCTGGCGGACAACCCGGGTCTGTCCCCCAACGAGGTGAAGGCGCGCCTGCTCGGCACCGCCGCGCCCGGGCCAGTGGGGAATCCGTTCGTGGACGGCCACGGGGCGCTCGACGCCTACGCGGCGGCCACCGCGGGCCCGATGGACTACCACCAGTCGGCCACCGGGCTCATCGGGACCCTGCTCGGCGCGACGGTCTCCCTGTCGCCCAGGGGATCGGCCGACACCTGGAATCTGGGCCTGTGGTCCGGGCTCAGCGTGAGTCCCGGCTCCGGCGGCGGCAACTGGAACGGCCTGGCATGGAGCGGGGCGGACTGGAACGGCTGGACCTGGACCGGCCGGTCCTGGAACGACGGGGGCTGGTCCGGGGCGGCCTGGAACGGCGAGGACTGGACCGGCCGGTCCTGGAACGATGGGGGCTGGTCCGGCTCGGCCTGGAACGGGGCGGCCTGGAACGGCGCCGCCTGGGATAGCTCGGCATGGAAGTAGTGAGCCCGGCGGCTAGCCGTACCATGAAGACCACGCAGATACCCTGTGTGACCCGGGTCATCATCGTCGCTTCGATCGCGGGTGGCCTGGTTACTCTAGGCGTGGCCGGATGGCGGCAGCCGGGCCTGGGGCAGCTGATCAGTGGAAGCCAGTGGATCATCGCCGCTGCGATGGGCGTCCTCGCGCTGGCCAGCTGGGTGTGGCCGGTCGTCGTGTACCGGGGCGGCGAATCTGAGGCCGTGAACATGGACGAGGGATTCTTCGTGATCCTCGCCCTACTTGTGCCACCGCTGCTCACCCTAGGGACCATGGCTCTGGTGATGATCCTGGCTCAGGCGGTGCGTCGGCGTCCCATCGTGAAGTCGGCCTTCAATGCGGGCCAGGCGCTCATCGCGGCGGGCGTTGGACTCGCCGTCAGCCGCAGTATCGATGTCCCCTCTGACCCGCTGACCGCTGGCCAGCTTGCCGCCATGGCCGCCGGGATGGGCGCCTACGTCCTCGTCAATACGGTCCTGATCACCGGGATCTTCTTGTCGACAGGGACCTCCTGGAGCGAGTTGGCTAGCGACCTTCCGGTCGTGAGCACGCTGGCGGGGGCGGGAGTCATCGTCGGCCTGATCCTGGCCCTGGCTATTCAGGCGCACCTGTGGGCCCTGGCCCTCGTTATCCCTGGGCTCGTTCTGGAGCGCCAGCTGATCAGCGCCCGGTTCGCGGCCCTGCACGACCGGAGCCGGATGAAAGGCCTGTACGAGGTCGCGCTGGAGGCCAACCGGGGCCTGCGCCAGCATCAGGCCGTGCTCGAGGCCATCCTCGGGGCAGCGCGCGGGCTGCTGCGCAGCCCGGGCGCCATCCTGACCGACGACGAACCTGAGCCTGGCCAGCTGGCCGCGCCCATGACCGTGGCCGACCGGCGGCGGTGGCTGGTCGCGTCGGGACGGCGCCGGGACGAGCCGTTCGACGAGGCCGACCAGGACCTGCTGCGGGCCCTGGCCGCCGTGGGCAGCGGAGCGCTCAGCAACGCTGAGCTCTTCCAGCAGGTCCACGTCGAACGGGAGAGGCTGTCCTCGATCACGCTCAACATTGGGGAAGGCGTCTGCGCCATCGACGCAGCCGGGGAGCTGACCTTCGTGAACCGCGCCGCGGCGGCGCTGATCGAGCTGCCGTCCCTCGACATCGCGATCGATGATCCGGTCACGGAAGGTGCCCCCCTGGCTCCCGATTTCCTCCTCGAGCCGGCCCGCGAAGCCATGCGGACGGGCCGGGCCATCCGGGTGGATGACGCACGCTTCCACGGCAAGAACGGCCGGACCATCCCCGTCGCCTACACCGCGTCGGCCGTCCTGAGTGACGGCACGCCGTCGGGCGCGGTGATCACCTTCCGGGACATCACCGAGCGCAAGGCGTTCGAGGACGAGCTCCACCAGCACGCCTGCTATGACAGCCTGACCGGCCTGGCGAACCGCCGGCTGCTGGTGGAGCGCCTGGACCAGGCCCTCCGGCGGTCGGTGCTGGACCGGAAGACCCACGCCCTGATCTTCGTCGACGTGGACCGCTTCAAGAGCATCAACGACAGCCTGGGCCACGTGACCGGTGACGGGTTCCTGGTGGCGATCGGGGCCCGCCTCAAGGTGATGGTGCGCAGCGGCGACCTGCTGGCCCGCTTCGGCGGCGACGAGTTCGTGGTGCTGCTCGAGGACGTGGGCGGGGTGGACGTGGCGGTCGCCGCGGCCCGGCGCATCTGCGCCGCCGTCCAGAAGCCGATCGTTCTGCCCGACGGCTACGAGCTGGTGGCCAGCGTCTCCGTCGGCGTCGCGCTGACCGAGCCGGGCAAGAGCGCCGACGACGTGCTCCACAACGCCGACGTGGCCATGTACGACGCCAAGGCGAAGGGCGGGGGCGGCACCTACCGGGTGTTCGACCAGGCGTCAATGGGAACCCGTTCCTCCGAGCGGCTGCAGCTCGAGGCCGACCTGCGCAAAGGGCTCGAGCGGGATGAGCTCGAGGTGCACTACCAGCCGTTCTACTCACTCGACGGGGAGCGCATCGTCGGCGCCGAGGCCCTGGTCCGGTGGCGTCACCCGGTCAACGGGCTGATCAGCCCGGTGAGCTTCATCCCGATAGCCGAGGAGACGGGCCTGATCCTGCCGCTGGGCCGTTACGTGCTGGACAAGGCCTGCCAGCAGGTGTGCTCGATCCGGAACCGCCTGGGCGTGGACCTGCCGATCAGCATCAACCTCTCGCCCCGGCAGTTCCAGGAGAGCGGGCTCCCCGCGCACGTGGGAGCGATGCTGGAGGCGACCGGGCTGCCCTCGGAGCTGCTCATCTTCGAGATCACCGAGAGCATGGTCATGGCCGACCTTTCCGGTGCCCGGGAGATCATGAAGAAACTGAACAACCTGGGCGTGCGCCTGGCGATTGACGACTTCGGCACCGGCCATTCCTCGCTCGCGTATCTCAAGCAGTTCCCGGTCCACGAGGTGAAGGTGGACCGGGTGTTCGTCCAGGGGGTGGCCGAGAGCCCGGTGGATTCGGCCATCGTCCGGGCCGTCATCGACCTGGCCAACGCCATGGGCATCGCGACGGTCGCCGAGGGGGTGGAAACCAGGAGCCAGGTCGCCGGCCTCAAGATGATCGGCTGCGAGATCGCCCAGGGCTTCTACTTCTCGCCGCCGCTGTGCGCCGAGGAATTCGACCAGCTGCTGACCCGCCACTTCGCCGCGGTGGCGGACCTGCCGCGGACGCCCGCGGCGGACCTGCCGGGCCTGGGCTTACCGCTGTCCCTTTAGGCGGTGAACGCCAGCCCGGCGGCCCCGCGCTTCAGCCGGAGGCGGTCCGGTGCTTCAGCCGAGGCCGCCAGGTGCTTCAGCCGAAAGCGGCGTCGAAGCGGGCAGCCAGGTCGCTGAGCCGCTCCACGGGCTCGTTGGCGAACACGAGGCGGAGGTACCGATCGCCGCTGGGCCCCCAGCGGCCATCGGGGTCGCGGCCACCTCGGCCCGGGTGAACAGGCGCCGTGACGCTTCTGCGCCGGACAGGCCCAGCGGGGTGCAGTCGATCAGCAGCGACCATCCGCCGTCCGGCCGGATGCAGGGATAGCCGGACAGCTGCTCGAGGATGCATGCGCAGCGCTGCTCCCAGATGCGGGTGGCCCTGGCCACGTCCTCGCCGGCCCCGGGGTGGCGCAGGGCCGCGGCCACGGCCTGCTGGGCGATGCCGACCTGGCACACCACGTTGGTCAGCCCGACCAGGCCGATGTCCTTCATGATGGGCGCGGGGCCGGTCACCCAGCCCACCCGCCAGCCGATCATGCGCAGTTCCTTGGATGCCGAGCCGACCGTGATCGTGCGCGAGGCCAGGCCCGGGTGGCGGCCGGGGTGCACGGGACGGCGGGCGCCGAACACGATCCGCTCCATCGCGGCGTCCCAGATGACCCAGGCGCCGTGGCGGCTGACCGGGCCGGCCAGCGCGTCGAAATGCTCCCCGGTCAAGATCGCCCCGCTGGGCATGGCGGGGCTCATGAGCAGCACGGCCGCCGTCTGCGGGCCGATAGCCGCGGCCAGCTCACCCGGGTCCGTGCCCCAGCCGCCCGCACCGGGCACGCAGCGCACGTGCCGCGGGATCCCGCCCGCGAGCCGGATGCGGTTGACCAGCCCGGCGTAGATCGGGTCGCAGATGACGACTTCCTGGCCGGGCTCCACGGTGGCCAGCAGCACGTTGAGGATGCCGTTGAGGCCGCCGGCCACGCTGACGCATTCCGTGCCCGGATCGCAGGGCTGGCCGCTCATCGCCGTGACGTGCCCGGCCGCGGCCTCCCGCAGGGCGCGGTGCCCCTGGAACGGCAGGTAGCTGTTGGCCTCGTCCGCCTCGACCGCGGCGTGGGTGACCTCCCGGGCGACCGCGGGCGGCGGCACATCGGTGTCGAGGTTCTCCAGCCGCAGGAAGCGGGGGTTCCCGGTCGCATCGGCGGCGTCGCCGATCTCGTCGACACCGATCCCGGGGATGTGGCGCAGGCGTGAGACGGACATGGAGCTCCTTCCGGCGGGCGTGCGCCGCTGGCTAGCTGCGGTCCGCGCCGGTGAACCGCTCCTGGCCCAGCACGGCGAGCAGTTGCAGCTTCTCGTATCCCTCGGTGTGCGGGGGAGCGGTCAGCACGAGCAGCGCCTGGGACTGGTCCTCGGTGAACAGCGCCTGGCAGTCCAGCTCGACCGGGCCGAGCTCGGGATGGATGAGCGTCTTGTGGTCCTCGAAGCGCTTGGCCACCTCGTGCCGTTCCCACAGCTCCGCGAACTGGGTGCTGGCCTTCTGCAGCGCGCGCACGAGTTCGCCGGCCCGCGAGCGCGGCCCCATCGACCCGTAGGCGGCGCGCAGGTTCGCGACCAGGGCACGGCTCTGCCGGTCCCGGTCGTCCTCGGGGTAGCGCAGCCGCTCCGCGGGATCGGTGAACCAGCGGTAGATCCCGCTGCGGGCCAGGCCCGTGTACGCCGACTCGTCGCCGAGCAGGGCGGCGGCCATCCGGTTCGCCACGAGCGTCTCGCCGAGATTGGACAGGATGAGCGCCGGGGTGTCCGCCAGCCGGTCCAGCACCCGCAGCAGCGCGGGGGCGACGTGCGCCGGGGCCGACACGGAGACCGGGGGATTGTGCCCGGCCACCTGGAACAGGTACTCGCGCTCGCCGCCGGTCAGCCGCAGCGCCCGCGCGAGCGAGCTGAGCATCTGCTCGCTCGGCTGCGGGCCGCGCTGCTGCTCGAGCCGGGTGTAGTAGTTGACCGACATCAGCGCGAGGGACGCGACCTCCTCGCGGCGCAGCCCCCGGGTCCGGCGGCGCGCGCCTGCCGGGAGCCCGACGTCCTCCGGCTGCAGCGCCTCGCGGCGCTGGCGCAGGAAACCCGCTAGGGCGGCACGGTCCATGGCCCCATTATCGGCCGCTGGCCTGGGTTAACCAGGGACCGGCGATCCCCCGATAACCGCTCTCTGCCCCCGCGGCGGCCGCCCGCCGAGACTCAGGGCATGAACATCTCAGGAAACACCGTCTTCATCCCTGGTTCCACCAGCGGCATCGGTCTCGCCCTGGCCCTCGAGCTGCAGGCCCGCGGGAACACGGTCATCGCCGGCGGCCGGCGCACCGGGCTGCTCGAGCGGATCGCCGCCGAGCACCCCGGGCTCGACACGGTGCAGATCGACACGGCGGATCCCCCGAGCATCGAGTCCGCCGCGAAGGAGGTGCTGGCCAGGCACCCGGACCTCAACGTCCTGATCGCGATGGCGGGCATCATGCGCATCGAGGACTGGCACCAGCCCGGGTCGTTCCTCTCCTCCGCGGAATCGGTCGTGACCACCAACGTGCTCGGCCCGATCCGGCTCATCGCGGCGTTCATCGAGCACCTGCGGGCACAGCCGGACGCCACGATCGTCACCGTTTCCTCGGGCCTGGCGTTCACGCCGCTGCGGGTGACGCCGAGCTACAACGCGTCAAAGGCCGCGATCCACATGCTGAGCGAGTCGATCCGGCTGCAGCTCGCCGACACGACCGTGCAGATCGTGGAGCTCGTGCCGCCCGCGGTGCGCACCTCGCTGCTGCCCGGCCAGGAGGAGAGCGCGGTCGCGATGCCGCTGGACGAGTTCGTGGCGGAGGCCGTCGCGCTGCTCGAGGCGCAGCCGGACGCGAAGGAGATCCAGGTCGAGCGGGTCAAGTTCTTGCGCTACGGCGAGGCGCGGGGCGACTACGACCAGGTCGTCCAGACCCTCAACGCATGCGACCCGCACGCGACCTAGCCGCGGCGGCGCCGCCTCAGTACTTGTTCGCGACGAACAGGGTCTGGGCCGGGAACAGCGTGAGGATCTCGGTGCCGTAGTCGGTGACCACGACCTCCTCCTCGATGCGTGCCGCGGAGATGCCGTCCGAGGCGGGGCAGTAGGTCTCCATCGCGAAGACCATGCCCGCCTGGAGCTCGATCGGGTTCTCCAGCGATTTGAGCCGCGAGATGATCGGCCCGGACCTGGGATCAACGAGTGCGCCCTGGGCAACTGGGTGAACGCCGACAAGCGGCACCGCGGCGAGGGCAACGGGGCGCTGGATGAGGACGAGCGGGCCGGGCTGGCCCGGCCGCGGAAGGAGAACGCCAAGGCTGCGGCAGCGGCAGCAGGGCCTTAGGGGCCAGGAGGGCTGACCGCTGGCCGTTCGCCGTGTGTTCCTGCTGTCTCTAGCGGCGTGCTGCTGGGTGGGCTGGTGAGCGGTGTCACGTGCAGGAGGCGGGCGATGGGTGCTGGGAGCCACCAGTTGTAGCGGCCGAGCAGGGCGACGAGTGCGGGGGCCAGAACGCCACGGATGATGGTGGCATCGATGATGATTCCGGCGGCCAGGCCGGTGGAGAGGATTTTGACGTCGGTCACTGGCACGCCGCCCAGGGCGATGAAGGCCAGGCAGAGGATCAGTGCGCCAGAGGTGACCAGCCGGCCGGTATGGCCGAGTCCGCGGATGACGGCCTGGTTGGTGTTGCCGGTGGTCTCGTATTCCTCGTTGATGCGGGTGAGGATGAAGACCTCGTAGTCCATTGACAGGCCGAACAGCAGGGCGAAAACCGCCAGTGGTACCCACAGCGTGACGGCGCCGGTCGGCGGGCTGGAGAACAGCGCGGAGGTGCCGTGTCCCTCCTGCCAGACGAAGGTGAGGACGCCAAACGCGGCGCCCAGCGAGATGAGGTTGAGCAGCAGTGCCTTGACCGGCAGCCAGACGGATCGAAGGGCGCGGGTCAGCAGGATAAGCGTGACGATCACGATGGCGATGATGATGAGGATGAGATTCCGGCCGTAAAGAGCGGTGATGAAGTCGGCGTCCTGGGCCGGGGCGCCGCCGACGCGCGCGCCGGGCACCTGGGCCGCGGCTTTCTGGATCAGCCGTAGCGCGGCCTTGCCGTCGCTGGTCGATGGATCGGCTGGTGACCAGGCGTTGGCGACTTTGAGGCCGTTGCGGGACCAGGCGGAGGGTACGACCACGGTGATCTGGTGCCCGGGCCGTGGCGCTGGGCTGTGCGCCGGCAGCAGGATCTCGGTGGGCCGCAGGACACCAGGCCCGATGCCGGATGAGGTCAGGGCGTCCAGGCCCGCGCGGGCGGTGGCCGGGGCTGTGACGGCGGTGGCGGTCGCCTGCGGCTCGCCGAGGTTGAGCGAGAAGACGGGGACGATGAGCACGGCCAGGATGGCCAGTGCTCCGGCGGCCGACCAGGCACGATGGGCGACGACAACACGAGCGACGCGGGTCCACAGCCAGCTGACGGTAGGGGCGGGCTTGCGGCGCGGCCATTCCAGCCGGGGGCCGAGCGTGTCGAGGATGACGGGAAGGAGCGTGGCCGATACGCCGATGCTGATCAGCGGGATGAGCAGCCCGGCCAGGCCGATGCTGCGCAGGAACGGGACGGTGGTAAGCGCGAGCGCGGCCAGGCTAACGGTGACGGTGAGGCCGGAGAACAGCACCGATCTGCCCGCGGTGGCGGATGCGCGCAGCACCGCCGCCCGGTTGGCCAGGCCGTTTCCTCGTTCCTCTCGCCAGCGGGTCACGATGAGCAGCGCGTAGTCGATGGCCACGCCCAGGCCCACCAGGGCGACGATGTTCTGCACCAGGGTCGACATCGTGGTCAGATAGGTCAGGGCATAGATGAACGCGAAAGCTGTGGGGATCGCCACCGCTGCGATGACCAGCGGCGTGATCGCGATGAACGAGCCGAAGACGACAGCCAGGATCACCAGCGCTCCCAGCCCGGCGAGAAGGGTTTCGGCTAGGACGCTGTTGCCGCCGCCCTGGCCGCCTGAGGACAGAATGGTGGCGCCGGTGACACGCACGGGGGCCCCGTGCACGTGCTGGCCCGCGACGGCCCTGGCCAGCCGGGGCAGCGCGGTGGCGTACGGGTTGCTGCTGGCGAAATCAGCGACGGGGTAGAGCAGCTCGAAGGTGGTCCGGCCGTCGGCGGAGACGAAGGCCCGGTCTCCAGTCGAAATCCACGATGCGGTGCGCGCGCCGGGCAGCGCAGCAGCCGCCTTCCCGAAGACCGCTCTAATCTCGCCCTTGACGCCGGGGGAGTTGACGGTTGTGCCGGGAGGCAGCCGGACGACGGCTACCAGCGGCGGGTTGTCGCCGCCGGACCCGAACGTCTTGACGATCGCGGTGTTCGCCTCGTAGGCGGGCTGGCCGGGAAGATCAAAGGTAAAGGACAGGCGGCTGCCCGACCTGGCCGCCGCCAGGCCGCCGACCATGGCCAGGATGATCCACCCTGCTACTACTATCCAGCGGTGGGTGATTGACCACCGGGCGGCGCGCGCCACACCCCGGACGGGCAAATCTTCACTCAATGAATGATTCACCAGATGAGAGTATCCTAGGCGTGAGGAGATGATGCAAGCAGGTGGGTGGCTTCTATCCGGCTGAAGGCGAGTCCCGCATCAAGTGGGAAATCGTCGATGCCCTGCGCCGCTACGGCACGGACTCGGCGCGGCTCGGCCACGCGTTCGCGGCACTGCACCAGCTGCAGCCCTCCGACCTCCGGGCGCTGGTCGCCATCATGAGCGCTGAGGGCAACGGCACCCCGCTGACCGCCGGGCAGCTGCGCGAGCACCTCGGCCTGTCCTCGGGAGGCGCCAGCCTCGTCATCGACCGCCTCCAGGAAGCAGGCCACATCCGGCGGGCACGCGACCACCCCAGCGACAACCGCATCGTCCACCTCCGCTACACCGACCAGGGCATGGCCACCGGACTGGCGTTCTTCGGATCGCTCGGTGACCGCGCCAACTCCATCCTCGGCCAGTTCAGCCACGACGAACTCAAGATCATCAAGAAGTTCATCAACGCCATGGCCGACTCAATGCGCGAACAAATCCAAGACGTGGAAACCAGGCCATAACTATCGTCTCGCGCGGATGTTCCTGAGCCCGCGGCGGACGCATCTCGCTGCTGCCCGGACACGAGGAGAGCGCGTTCGCGATGCCGCTGGAGGGGTTCGTGGCGGAGGCCGTCCTGGCCGCGGCGCCGCCGCCTCAGTACTTGTTCGCGACGAACAGGGTCTGGGCCGGGAACTTCGTGAGGATCTCGGTGCCGTAGTCGGTGACGACGACTTCCTCCTCGATGCGGGCCGCGGAGATACCGTCCGAGGCGGGGCAGTAGGTCTCCATCGCGAAGACCATGCCCGCCTGGAGCTCGAGCGGGTTCTCCAGCGAGTTGAGCCGGGAGATGATCGGCCGCTCGTGCAGGCCGAGGCCCAGCCCGTGGGCGAACTGCAGGCCGAAGGCGGCGAGTTCGCTCTCGAAGCCGAAGTCCTGCGCCCGGGGCAGGATGCGGGCGACGACGTCGGTGGAGACGCCGGGCTTGATGGCGTCGATCGCCGAGTCCATCCACTCCCGCGCCTGCTGGTAGGCGTCGTGCTGGCTCGGGGTCGCGCTGCCGACCCCGAACGTGCGGTAGTAGCAGGTCCGGTAGCCGTTGAAGGAGTGGATGATGTCGAAGAAGGCCTGGTCGCCAGGCCGGATGATGCGGTCGGTGAAGTTGTGCGGGTGCGGGTTGCACCGCTCGCCCGAGATCGAGTTCACCGCCTCCACCTGGTCGCTGCCGAGCTCGTACAGCCGCTTGTTCGCGAGCGCGACGATCTCGTTCTCGCGCACCCCGGCTTGAGCGCGTCCGCGATGTCCTGGTAGACGCCGTCAACCATGGCCGCCGCCTGGTTGAGCAGCATGATCTCGTCCGGCGACTTGATGACGCGGGCGTCGAGCATGGCCTGCTGGGCGTCGCGCACCGCGATGCCCTGGCGTTCCAGCTCGAACAGGAACGGGGGCTCGACGATGTCGAGGCCGAGCGGGGCGTCCGCGACCCCGGCCTCCGCGAGCAGCGACTTGATCTCGGTTACCGCGTCCCGCATGAGGCCCGCCTCGGGAGCCACCGCGCCCCGGAAGCCGAGGAACCCGGGCCGCCAGTTCTCGTCCGGCAGCCACCTGGAGTACAGCTTGTGATGCCGCACCGCCGAGCCGAAGTCCCACAGGATCGGGTCGCGGTCCCGGAAGAGCAGGGCGTAGCGGATCATCTTGTCGCCGAGCGCGCCGCCGATCCAGGTCTGCGTGGTGTAGCGGATGTTGTAGAAGTCGAAGAGCAGGAAGGCGCCGCACTCGCTCGCCTCCAGCGCGGCCCGGGCCCGGGCGATGCGGTACCCGCGCAGCCGGCCGAAGTCAACCCGCTCCTCGTAGTCGACCCCCATGTGACCGGGGGCACCGAGGGGCCGCACGCCTGCGGGACGTTCCGGTGGGGTCATGAGGCCGCGTCATGCCATCCTGTATCAGAAGGCGCAATCGTTTGCGACTCGCTGCGGACGATCCGCCCCGGTTCAGTCTGCCAGGCCGGGTTACGCGAAGATCTCGGGGTGCTTCTCCAGCTCCAGGCGGGTGCGGCGCAGGTGCATGACGAGCACCCGCTCGGCGTCGTCCGGGTCACGCCTGCGCAGGCAGTCGAGCAGCAGGCGGTGCTCCAGGTGCGTCGCCGTCAGGCCGTCCTTCATGGCCAGCCTGGTGAACTCGCGCCGGTAGTGCTGGGTCGTGTTCCACATGCGGTGGATGATCTGCCACATCTGCGTCGGCGCCGCACCCGCGTAGCTGGACAGGTGGAACTCCCGGTCGGCGCGCATGAAGGCGTCGAGCCCGGCCCCGCCTCCATCTCGCCGGCCAGCTGCCCGAGCCGGTCCAGCGTGGCGGCGTCCAGGTTCGGCAGGCTGGTGCGCAGCAGCAGGGGTTCCAGCCGCTCCCGGATCAGGTAGGTCTCGACGCACTCGCTGAGGGTCAGCCGGGTGACCCACGCGCCGGAGTTGGCGACCAGCGTGACGAGCCCCTCGGAGTCGAGCATCCGCAGCGCCTCGCGCACCGGGATGCGGCTCGCGCCCGAGCGCGCCGCGACGTCCTCCTGCCTGATGCGCGTCCCGGGCAGGTAGCTGCCCCCAGGATCGCGCTGCGGAGGCTGTCCGCGATCCGGTGGCTCGCGACGTTCTCGTGGTAGCCGGTGTCGTCGGTCGTGCTCATCACTGCGCCGGATGCCCCGGATGCCAGAGCCTGACGGCGGCTTCCTTCTCGTAGGCCTTGCCCTCCGGGTAGCTCACCAGCTCGAACTGCATGCCCCAGGGGCTGAGGAAGTACTGCCAGCGCTGCCCGGCCGAGGCGTTGCGGCTCGCCACCGGCCCGGCGAGCAGCCGCACGCCGTTCGCGCGCAGGTAGGCCACGGCCTTGTCCATGTCGTCGACGTAGAGGGCCACATGGTGGCCGCCGAGGTCGCTGTTGCGCGGCTGGGCGCGCTGGCCTGGCCGGGGCTCGTACTCGAAGACCTCGAAGTTGAGGCCGAAGCCGCACCGGTAGAACCGGATTTCCCGGACCACCGCGCGCGGGTCGACGTTGAGGTGCTCGAGCATCCAGTCGTCGTCGTGCCGCATCTCGGGCAGCGAGTACACATGGTCGCAGCCCAGCACCTCCACGAAGAAGGCGTGCGCCTGCTCCATATCGGGGACGGTGATGCCGATGTGGTCGCCGCCGCGCAGTCCGGGGATGCCGGTGTCCATGGGTCCTCCTCGACCAGCTATGTATCCAATATTGCGAATCTGACCGCCGAAACCAAGAGATCCGCCAGATTAATCGTTGATATGGATACATTTGCGCAGTAGCCTCCTGTCAGGCGGTCAGCACATCGAGGGAGATGCGGATGCCACGCGAGAAGCGCCTCCACCCCGCGGCGGAGTGGGTTGAGCTGAGCACCACGGCGGCGGACTGGAAGGCGGCCGACCCCGGGCTGCTCGCGACCATGCTCGGGCAGCTGCACCTCATCCGGGCCTTCGAGGAGACGGTTCTCGAACTGGCCGGCGAGGGCCTCGTGCACGGCCCGGCGCACTCCAGCATCGGCCAGGAGGGCGGCGCGGTCGGCTCCATCGTCTCGCTCCGGTCGGCGGACGCCGTCAACGGCTCCCATCGCGGCCACCACCAGTTCCTGGCCAAGGCCATCACGCACGTCACGAAGGGCGTGCTCGACCCGGCGGATCTCGTCACACCGGAGGTCCAGGCCGTCCTGCAGCGCACGCTCGCCGAGATCCTCGGGCTCGCCCAGGGCTACTGCAGCGGGCGGGGCGGCTCCATGCACCTGCAGTGGTTCGAGGCCGGGGCGCTCGGCACCAACGCCATCGTCGGCGGCGGGGTGCCTATGGCGGCCGGCAACGCGTGGGCGCAGAAGCACTCCGGCACCGACGACCTCACGGTCACCTACTTCGGCGACGGCGCGGCCAACATCGGCTCCGTGCTGGAGAGCCTCAACCTGACGTCCGCGTGGAGCCTGCCGCTCTGCTTCTTCATCGAGAACAACCGGTACGCCGTCTCGACCACCGTCGAGGAGGCCACCGGGGAGCCGCGGCTGTCGGCCCGCGCGCTCGGCTTCGGCATCCCCGCCTGGCGGGTCGACGGCATGGACCCGCTCGCCGTGCACCTCGCGATGCAGCGCGCGCAGCAGAAGCTGCGCGCGGGGGATGGCCCGGTAGTCATCGAAGCGCTCGTTTACCGCTTCTTCCACCAGAACGGTCCGTTCCCTGGCAGCGCCTTCGGCTACCGCACCAAGGAGGAAGAGGCCACGTGGCGGGCCCGCGACCCACTCGGCCGCCTCGCGGGCGAGATGACCAGGCTGGGCCTCATCGATGAGGCGGGCGTCGCCGCCGTGCGCGAGCAGGCGCAGCAGGCCATGAGGCTGGCCGCCGGCGCGCTCGTCGAGCCGGACCCGGCGCCAAGCCCGGGGCCCGCCGCATCCGCCCGCAGCTGTGGCCCGACCCGGCCTTCGTCAACGTCGGCATCCGCGGCGACCTTTCCGAGCTGGCGGACGCCCGCACGGTCGAGCAGCGGGACTTCACCGGCGAGCTCAGGCGCGGCAAGCTCATCGACGCCGTGGCCGGGGTCATGGACCGGCGGATGGGCGAGGACCCGCGCATCGTCGTGCTCGGCGAGGACGTGCACCGGCTGGACGGCGGCACCAACGGCGCCACCAAGGGCCTGGCCGCGAAGTATCCCGGCCGGGTGCTCGGCACGCCGATCAGCGAGAACGCCTTCGCCGGGCTCGGCGGCGGTCTCGCCCTCGACGGCCGCTTCCGCCCGGTCGTCGAGTTCATGTACCCGGACTTCATGTGGGTCGCGGCCGACCAGGTGTTCAACCAGATCGGCAAGGCCCGGCACATGTTCGGCGGCCGCAACCCCGTGCCGCTCGTGCTGCGCACCAAGGTGGCGATGGGCTCCGGCTACGGCTCGCAGCACCTGATGGACCCTGCGGGTGTCTTCGCGACCAGCCCCGGCTGGCGGATCATGGCCGCCTCGACCCCCTACGACTACGTGGGCCTGATGAACGCGGCGCTCGCCATCGAGGACCCGGTGCTCATGCTCGAGCACGTCGACCTCTACACCGCCGAGGGCGAGTTCCCGGCCGACGACCTCGACTACCAGATCCCCTTCGGCCGGGCCGCGGTGCGGCGCGAGGGGAACGACGTCACGGTGCTCACGTACCTGTCGATGGTCGAGCACGCCCGGCAGGCGATCGAGCAGACCGGCGTCGACGCCGAGCTCATCGACCTGCGCTTCCTCGACCGGGCGAGCCTGGACTGGCGAGCGTCGGAGACAGCATCAAGAAGACGAACGCGGTGCTCATCGTCGAGCAGGGTGCGCAGGGCACCTCCTACGGCGGCTGGCTGGCCGACGAGATCCAGCGCCGCTACTTCGACTGGCTGGACCAGCCCGTGCAGCGCGTGACGGGCTCCGAGGCGAGCCCGAGCATCTCGAAGGTCCTCGAGCGCGCGGCGATCGCCCGCACCGAGGAAGTCGCGGCCGGGCTCGAACGGGTGCGGGCCGGCTTCGGGAGGGCAGGCTGATGGCGTCGGTGGTGCGGATGCCGAGCGTGCTCGCGGGCGCGACCGAGGCGGCCATCGCCAGCTGGCTCGTCGCACCGGGGGACACCGTCTCCGTCGGCGACCCGCTCGCGGAGATCGAGACCGAGAAGGCGATCGTCGAGTACAGCGCCGAGGAGGCCGGGGTCGTCGGCCGCCTCGTGCTCGCCGCGGGTGAGGGCGGCGAGATCGGGGCGCCCATCGCGGTGCTGGTGAAGGACGGCGAGACGGACGCCGACATCGACGCCGCCCTGAGCGGCGAGGCACCCGCGGCTGCTGCGGCCGCTCCCACCCGGGCGCCCGCCGCGCCCGGCCGCCGCCCCCGCCGCCGCGGGCGGTCTCTTCCTCCGCACCCACCGGGCCCGCCGCCCCGGCCGCGCGCCGGCCGTATGAGAGCCAGCCGGTGCAGGCGGCCACCCCGGCCACGCGCATCTTCGCGAGCCCGATCGTCCGGAAGATCGCCCGCGAGCAGGGCATCGATCTCGCTGGCCTCGCCGGCACCGGACCAAATGGCCGGATCGTCCGCCGGGACCTCGAACGGCTCGCCGCCGGGCGCCAGCCCGCGGCGGGCGGCGCCAGCGACGGCTCCCCGGCTGCGCCCGGCCATGCGCAGCGCAGCCGGCCGCGGCCGCGCCCCAGCGCGCGGCGGCCCCGGCGTCCGCCGCCGGCCCGCTGATCCCGCACACGCCTGTCCGCCGCGCCATCGCGCGCCGCCTGACCGAGAGCAAGACAACGACGCCGCACTTCTACATGACCACGGAGTGCGTCGTTGACGAGCTGCTCGCGCTGCGGGAGCGGATCAACGAGACCGCGCCGGTGAAGATCTCGGTCAACGATTTCGTCATCATGGCGGTCGCCGCGGCGTTCCAGGACGTGCCGGAGGCGAACGTCACGTGGAGCGACGAAGGGCTCGTGACCTACCCGTCCGTCAACGTGTCGATCGCCGTCGCGACCGACGGCGGCCTGCTCACCCCCGTGCTGCGCGGAGTCGAGGCCAAACGGCTCTCCGTGATCGCGGAGGAGGCGCGGTCCCTGGCGCAGCGCGCCCGGGACCGGCGGCTGCTGCAGCACGAGCTGGAGGGCGGCGTCTTCTCGGTCTCGAACCTGGGCATGTACGGGACGCTGGAGTTCTCCGCGATCATCAACCCGCCGCAGTCGGGCATCCTCGCGGTGGGCGCGGCCAAGCCCCAGCCGGTCGTCACCGACGGCGCGGTAACCGTGGCGACCGTCATGCGCTGCACGCTGTCGGTGGATCACCGCGCGATCGACGGAGCCCTCGCGGCCCGCTGGCTGGCGGCGTTCACGGCCCGGATCCAGGCCCCGCTGGGCATGATTGCCTGAGACGCGCGCCCGCTAATCTCGCAAAAGGCTATTGCTGCTCCCCGCCCATGTGGGCCGGTGACCTCGATGGTTCAGGCAGCCGGGGCCAGGAGGGTGCCCTGATCGACCCTGGACTCGTCGCGGTTGCCGTAGCGTTCGCGCAGCGCCCGCCAGACCTCCAGCTTCTCCGGGCGCATCCGCTGCCCGTCATACAGGTCCTGCACGTAGCAGTGGAGCACCGTCTCCCCGCCTGGCCCGAGGAACTGCACGGTCAAGACCTCCTGCCCGGGGAACCCGGAGAACGGGTAGGGCTCGCGCACGAACCGGACGCCGGTAATCTCATCGACCCGCACGTCCATCGTCCAGCTCGCCGTATCGTCGCCTAGGTCGACGTGCCACCACCGCCGGCCCGCCGGTCCGCGAAACAGCGGCGTTGTCACCCCGGTGAGGTGCGCGGTCCACCAGCCGACGCCGAAGACGAAGACCAGCGGCCCAGACCCCGACAGGTCGGCGATAAGGCGTTCCAATTCGCTCGCGGGCTCGTTGATATCCGCCGTCGTGCTCATTTCGCGCTCCTCCTCACCCGAGACGGTGTCGCCAATGGGTGGAAACACGAGGCCGCCCAGGATCGATACCCGACAGCCCACCAGATGACCAGCAACGACCGTGGCTACCGGCGCTTCGCCGCCCCATTTGGGGCACACAACGGGCACGGTTTCTCAGGCTCGCCCATAGAAGGGCCGCCGGATATCGACTACTCCAGGAGTGAAGGTTGGTATCTCTCCGCTCCAGGAACGGGTGAGGTGTCCCGCCTCGGTCATCACGTCGGCAGGGCCCGCGGAACGGCACATTGATGAGACGCTGAGGCTCCTGCCTCAGCTATCTTGTCGTTTCCTCGGCCAGGCGCCGGCGGCGGAGACAGGGATATGCCCGGCCAGTATCCTGCCAGGGTGAGCGACCACGGGTTCTGGGCGGTGCAGAGCCCGGTCACAGAGCCGGGGCCCGCTGCGGCCGCGATCGAC
The DNA here is from genome assembly GCA_963720645.1 of uncultured Actinomycetes bacterium. Classification (GTDB taxonomy): domain Bacteria; phylum Actinomycetota; class Actinomycetes; order Streptosporangiales; family Streptosporangiaceae; genus RYN-230. The sequence continues at coordinate 252,126 of CAVRFX010000016.1, forward strand.
CAGCTCCCGTCCGACCTCGGCGCGCTCCGCGCGGCGAGCCGGCAGCTGGTGTTCCACCACTGGGCCGATGGCGATTGGGCGGCGAATGGCATCGCGCCGGAGCGGATCAGCGAGGTCAACACCCGGTACGCGGCAGCGATGTTCGCCCGGCTTGGTGAACTCGCGGACCTTCCGCTGTCCGCTGCCCGCGAGCCCCGGCAGCGCCTGGTCGGCTGCTGCCGGGACTTCACCGTGCTGTTCGTCGCCATGGCCCGGCACAAGGGGATCCCATCGCGGGCCCGGGTCGGCTTCGCCGGGTACTTGCTGGACGGCTGGCTGATCGACCACGAGATCGCCGAGGTCTGGGACGGATCGGCCGGTCGCTGGCGGCTGGTCGAGCCAGAGATCGACGACGACCACACCGACCCGGCTGACGGGGCCAGCTTCGACGCTCTTGACGTGCCCCCCGGCCGCTTCCTGACCGCCCCGCGCGCCTGGCAGCTGGCCCGCTCTGGTGCGGTCAACCCGGAGCGTTTCGTTACCGACCCTGACCTGGAGATCCCCGCCACCCGAGGCTGGCCCCAGCTCCGGCACAACCTGGTCCACGACCTCGCCGCCCTGAACAAGACCGAGATGCTGCTCTGGGAGGACTGGGGCGCGCCGGGCTCGCGCACGCCACCGGGGCCCGCCGAGCTGCCGGTCCTGGATGAGCTGGCCACCCTCACCGGGCAGCCCAGCCCGCCGCTGGCCGGCCTCCGGTCGGCCTACCGTCGCCCGGAGTTCGTGGTACCGGACACCGTGACCAGCTACAGCCCCGCCCGGGCCTATGTCCCGGCAGCAGTTGACGTCAGCGCGGTGGCCCGGGCAGCCCGCTGACCGGCGCTTTGGCAAGGCTGGCGGCAGCGTGACCCGGTGGCATCGCACGCTCAGGCGTGGCTGCCGTCTCATCTGGACCGCGACCTCACGCCGGCCCCGCGCGGCGACCCAGCCAGGTGGAGGGTGTGCCCGGTAGCCAAAGCAGACACCCGGACAGCCTGGCCGACTGCCTGTTATCTGGGAGGAAGCTAGTGCGCCGCCAGGGACTCGAACCCCGAACCCGCAGATTAAGAGTCTGCTGCTCTGCCAGTTGAGCTAGCGGCGCTTGATGCCGGGTCAGGCTATAACCTGCCGGGCCGTACAGCAAACCGGGACACCCGCCTGGGTAGTCTCGCGTCAGGGCGCTGCGGTCACGGCGGTCTTCTCCTCGGGGAGCAGGCCGTGCTGGACCGCGAACATCGCCGCGGCGGCGCGGTTGGACGCGTGGATCTTGGCGTAGATGTGCTCCACGTGGTTGCCGGCCGTCTTCGGCGTGATCACCAATCGCTCGGCGATCTGCTTGTTCGACATGCCGCGCGCCAGCAGGATGAGCACCTCGACCTCCCGGGCGGTCAGGCCGCAGAGCGTCTCCCGGCGGCGGGGCAGGCGATGGCCGGCCGCCTCGAGCACGGCATCGACGGCTGCGCCATCCAGGCGGCCGGCGCGGACGGCGGCGTGCATTTCCGCGGCCGCCTCCCCGGCGGGCCGCGCGGGCCGGTGCGGCCTGGGCTCACGCATCGACTGGTAGGCGTCCGCTGCCCCGAGCACCCGGGCCGGGGGGAGATCGCGCCACCAGAAAGCCCTCGCGGGTATCCGCTGCCGTCCAGCCGCTCGCGGTGCTGGACCGCGATCTCGCCGAGCGGCGCCAGGGCAGCCGACTGGTGCAGCATGCGCTCGGTGAGGTAGGGGTACATGCGGATGCGTTCCCATTCGCCGGCGCTCAGCGGTCCGGGCCGGTCCCAGATCGCGTTCGACACGCCGAGCCGCCCGAAGCCGTGCACCAGCCCGGCCCGGCGCAGCATCAGCACCTCCTCGCCCGGCAGCCCGAGCCTGCGGCCAGCTTCCCCGGCCAGGTCGGCGACCGCGACCGAATGGCCCAGGGTGAACGGCGACTTCAGGTCCACGAAGTTCGCTATGGCCGCCAGCGCGCTGTCCAGTTGCGCTTCGGACAACCCGACGGCCAGCGCGGGCTCCGCAGCAATCACGGTTTGCCACGCCGGAATGGCGTCCAGGCCGCCAAAGATGTCCCCGGCCGCGCGCATACCAGCGCGGCCAGCGCCGGGTCGAACTGCTTACCTGCCTGCCGCCGGGCGAGCGCCGTCGCGCCCTGGATTCCGCCGACGCGGTGCGCTACCTCCAGGAACTCCGCGAACTGCGCCATCCGTGCGGCCACCGGCACTGCCTCGCCGCGCAGGTCACCTGGCCAGCCCCGTCCGTCCCACTGCTCGTACGCCGCGCCGACCGCCTCGCGCACCTGGCCCGGAAGCTCAAGCTGTTCAGCCAGCACCCGGGCCAGCCTGGCATGCTGGGAGATCATCCCGTCCAGCTGGCGATGCCCGGACAGGGCAAACTCGAGCCCGACCCGGAACCGGTGCAGCGGCGGATTCCCGGCGCCGACCAGCCGCATGGCGGCCAGCGCCCCGCGCAGGCTGCCGAAGTCATGGGTGTATTTGCCGGACTTCAGCTTGATGTCGTCGCCGAACCACCTGGCCTGCTCATGCGCGTCAGAATGACAGCCGACATTGACCAGCAAAGCGGTGTAGTAGACCGCCACCCGGTCCTGCTCACTGAGCGCGGCGTGATCAGCCAGCCGCAGCGCGATCAGGCACTGGCGCAGGACGTGTTCCATGGGCTGGCCGAACCCGAGGTCCACGCCCAGCGACAGCGCCGCGACCAGCTCACCCAGCCGGACCTGCGGCTGGCGGGTACCGCCCCCCATCAGCAGAGTTTAACCTGCGTTGACCCGGCTGCGGGGCTCCCGCGGCCGGGTACCCGCGCTGCGGGAGTTGCGGAGGGTCGTCCGGGTAAGGGCATCGATCTCCGCAGCCCGCGGCAGCTTTCACGCCGGAGCAACAGGGATACGAGAGGTATCGACTCTCCAGCAGGCATATGGGATAAAGATTCCGTGCTGCGGGTGGGAAGCCCAGCCGACCGGCTGGGCCCAGGACAGTGCGGCCGCCCTGCCTCATGAAGGCGGCGGAAGGCCGGGCAACTGCTGAGGAGGGCCATGTCGATCATCTCTGGTAGGAAGGCATGCGGCGGCGGGGACCGCGACCGGGGGGCCGCATCACCCGGGAAGGCCGCGCGCGCGACCTCGCGCGGCCGGCGGACCGTGCTCCGTGCCCTTCCGGTAGCGGCCGCGGCCAGCATGGTCGCGCTGGCTGTGCCCGCCGCGCCCGCCGCGGTCGGCCACATCCGCCCGGCCACGCCAGAGCCCGGCCCTGGGCGCGCCGGTGCTGACCGGCAAGGCGCGCCCCGCGCCGCTGACCACCTCGGCCTGCCTGGCCACGATCGGCATCCATTGCTACACCCCGCTGCAGTACCGGACGGCCTACAACCTGAACCCGCTGTACAACCGGGGCGTCACCGGCCGGGGCCGGACCATCGTGATCGTCGACTCCTACGGGTCGCCCACGATCAGCCAGGACATCAAGACCTTCGACAAGCAGTTCGGCTTCCCCGACCCTGACCTGAAGATCATCAAGTTCGGCAACGTTCCCGCCTTCGACCCCACCAACGCCACGCAGGTGGGCTGGGCCGAGGAAACGACCCTGGACGTCGAGTACGCGCACTCGATCGCGCCCCACGCGAAGATCGTCCTGGCCGAGACCGCGGTGGCCGAGACCGAGGGGGTGACCGGCCTGCCCGAAATGATGAACGCGGAGCAGTCGCTCATCAACGCCGGCGTCGGTGACGTCATCTCGCAGAGCTTCGGCGCGACCGAGAACACCTTCCCCGGCTTCAGCCAGCGCAACTACTCCAGCCTGCTGAACCTGCGCTACGCGTTCAAGGATGCGCTGGCCCACCACGTGACCGTGCTGGGTGCGTCCGGTGACGCGGGCGCGACCGACTACGAGGCGGACGGCTCCACCCCGTACCCGTACCGGGTGAACTCCTGGCCGTCGTCGGACCCGCTCGTCACCTCCGTGGGCGGCTCGCAGCTGTACCTGAACAACGCGGGCGCCCGGGTGCAGCCGGACTCGGTGTGGAACGACCCGTACGGCTCGGGCGGCGGCGGCGTGTCCGCGGTCTTCCCCCGGCCGCTGTTCCAGGCCGGCGTCCGCGGCGTGGTGGGCAGCCACCGCGGCACCCCGGACATCTCGATGAGCGCGGCCGTCGATGGCGGCTGCTGGGTCTACTGGTCCTTCGCCGGGACCGGCGGGGCGGGCTGGTACATCATCGGCGGCACGAGCGAGGCCACGCCGATCTTCTCCGGCATCGTGGCCCTGGCCGACCAGGTGGCCGGGCACCGGCTGGGCCTGCTCAACCCGGCGCTGTACGCGCTCGGGGCGGCCAGCCGGCACGTGCCCGGCACGGGCCTGGTGGACATCACCGCGGGCGACAACAGCTTCGCCAACGTGGCCGGGTACAACGCCACCCGCGGGTACGACCTGGCCAGCGGGTGGGGCACGATCAACGCGGCCCGGTTCGTCCCGGCGCTGGCGCTGACCGCCGGGCACTAGGGCCGGCCAGGCACTAGTGCCGGCCAGGCACTAGGGCCGACCGGGACCGGGGCCGTCCGCCGTGCAGGCGGGCGGCCCCGGCCTGTCGGCGCCGCTCAGTGCAGCCCTCAGCGCTGCCCGTCAGTGCTGCCTGGCGTGACCTGCCCGGCCAGCCTGGCTCCCCATTCGCGCGCCCGCGTCGCCTCCTCGGGCTGCAGCCGGTCCTGCTTGGTGACCAGGAAACTCTCCGGGTCGGCGACCATCTCGAAACCGTGGGCCCGGAGCAGGTGGGCCACCCCTTTGGAGGCGCGGCCGGTCAGCGAGGCCGGCCCGTGCATCCTGGTATCGAAGGCAGCCGCCTTGACCTGGTAACGGTCCAGCGAGCCGAACCACTCACGCAGCCCGGGGCCCAGCGCGTCGGGCTCGGTGTGCAGCGGGCTGGCGGGCTTGTCCGCGGCCTCGACCGCCGCCTTGCGGGTGCCCGGCCGGCTCATCCCGTGAGCGTGCGTCGGGCCGCCCACGACCACCAGGTCAGCGTCGCCGAGCAGGGCCGGGTCCGCGTGCGACACCGGAGCCACGGTGACGTCGAAGGCGGTCTCCAGGCCGGTCCCGATGGCGTCGGCGATCTGGTGTGTGTTGCCGTACATCGACTCGTAGATGACCACAGCGCGCATGGCTGTCACCCCTCGTCTTCGGTGCCTCCTCCCATCGTGTGGCACCAGGTGCGGCCGGGGGCAGGGCCGTACGTCATCGACCGCACCGCCGATGGGCCCGGGCGGGCCGGACTGCCGGAGACGGCCGCCTGGGCGCCGTCAGCCGCCCAGGAAGCGCCCGGCCAGCTGGGCCAGCCGGGACGGCCGGCCGCTCCGCGTCTCGGCCCGGTCCGCCCAGCTCATCGCCTGCAGGCCGGCGTTCGCGCCGAGCCAGCGCAGCGGCTCGGCCTCCCAGGACGGCGAGTGGTGCCCGACCCAGGGCAGCCGGGTGATGTCGCTGTCGTTCCCCAGCACCAGGTCGGCCAGGGTACGCCCGGCCAGGTTGGTGGTGGCCACGCCGTCGCCGACGTAGCCGCCCGCCCAGCCGAGCCCGGTGGCCCGGTCCAGCCCCGCGGACGCGCACCAGTCCCGCGGCACCCCCAGCGGGCCGCCCCAGGTGTGCGTGACGCCCACGTCGCCCAGGGCGGGGAACAGTTCCTGCAGCGTCCGGTGCAGCGCGCTGAACACCGCGGGGGAGCGGTCGAACTCGGGCCGCACGGCGGAGCCGAAGTGGTACGGCGCGCCGCGGCCGCCGAAGGCCAGCCGCCCGTCCGCGGTCCGCTGCCCGTAGATGATCAGGTGCCGGTAGTCGGTGAACGTCGGCCGGCCGGCCAGCCCGATCGCGTCCCAGACCGATTCCGGCAGCGGCGCGGTCGCGATCATCAGCGAATACACCGGGGCGATCGCCCGGTGCAGGCCGGGCAGTTCCGGCGTGTAACCCTCGGTGGCCCGGATGACATACTGCGCCCGGACCGTGCCTCGCGTGGTCCGCAACCGCCCCGGCGCGATCTCGGTAACCGGCGTGTCCTCGAACACGCGGACCCCGCGGCGGCGCACCGCCTCGGCCAGCCCGCGGGCCAGCCGGGCCGGGTGGATGGCCGCGCAGTGCGGGGTGTACGTGGCGCCGACCACGCCGTCCGCGGTGACCCGCTCCGCGGCCTCCGCGGCGGTCAGCAGCCGCAGGTCATCCTCGCCGAACCCGTACGACCGGGCCTCGTTGACCTCGTCAATGGCCCGTTCCAGCTGGGCGGGCGAGCGGGCCAGCTGCACCGTCCCGCCCTTGGCCCAGTGGCAGTCGATCCCCTCGGCCGCCACGACCCGGGCGACCTCGTCCACCGTGCCCTGCATGGCCCGGTACATGGCGATGGCCTGGTCCCGGCCGGCCATCCGCTCCAGCTTGGCCAGGGACGCCGGGAACAGCGCGGAGCACCAGCCCCCGTTGCGGCCCGAGGCACCGAAGCCCGCGATCTCCCGCTCGCAGACGGCGACGCGCAGCCCCGGGCTGGCCGCAGCCAGGTAGTACGCGGTCCACAGGCCGGTGAACCCGGCTCCGGCGATGGCCACGTCAACGTCGAGATCACCGGGCAGCGGGTCGCGGGGCGACAGTTCCCCGGGCACCGAGCTCAGCCAGTAGGACAGCGAACGGTACGGCATCCGCCCATCGTGACATGTCCGGCCCGGTACCCGGTCATCCCCCTCGGGTGGCTGTTCTTCCCCCGCCGGCGACGGACGGCCGGCCTGGCGTGCGTGAGCACTCCGCGCGTCGGGCATCCTGAAGCCATGCCCGCTGACGTGCCCGAGCCCGCCCCGGAGCCCGCGGGGCCTCCGCTGCCCCCGCCGCGCCGTTCCTCCGGCCCGTACCGTGTCTGCCTGGTCTGCCTGGGCAACATCTGCCGGTCGCCCATGGCCGACGTGGTGCTGCGCGCCGAACTGGACCGGGCCGGGCTGGCCGGGCTGGTGGAGGTGGACAGCGCGGGCACCGGGGACTGGCACCTGGGCCAGCCGATGGCCGGGCAGGCCGCGGCCGAGCTGGCCCGGCGCGGCTACGACGGGTCCGCGCACCGGGCCCGGCGGATCCAGCGGTCCTGGTTCGGCCAGCGCGACCTGGTGCTGGCCATGGACCGCAGCAACCTCGCGTCGCTGCGGGCCCTGGCCCCCGACGCGGAGGCGGCCGGGCCGCGGCTGATGCTGTTCCGCTCGTTCGACCCGGACCAGGCCGGCGGGGCATCCGGTGATCCGTGGGACGGCGCGGTGCCTGACCCCTACGGGGGGCCGCAAGCCGGCTACGCGGACGCCCTCGACCTGGTGCAGGGCGCGGTCCGGGGCCTGGTGGGCCGGCTGGCCCAGCTGCGCGAGGCCGGGACGGGCACGCCCGGCGAGGTCGCCGCGGACGCCGCGGGGGGACCGGCGGGAGCATGAGCGGGACGGCTGACCAGGGAACCGGCGAGCCCGCGGCCGGGGATCCGCCGCGGCCCAGGCTCGCCCGGCGGGTCCCGGAGCTGGCCCGGCGGCTGGAGCGGATCACCGGCGCCGAGGTCGAGGACATCCGCCCGGCCGGGTCGCAGCATCAGTGGGCCCACTATCAGGTGACGCTGGCCGGCGGCAGGCTGGCGTTCGCCAAGGCGGCCCGCGAAGACCTGGGCGGCGTGTTCGAGGCCGAGGCGCGCGGGCTGCGCTGGCTGGCCGACGCGCACGCGGTGCCGCTGCCCGAGGTGCTCGGCTGGGACACCTCCACGCTCGCGGTGACCTGGCTGCCGCAGCAGGCCCCGGACGAGCACGCGGCCGAGCAGCTCGGGCGGGACCTGGCCGTGCTGCACGCGTCCGGGGCGGAGCGGTTCGGCAGTCCGTGGCCCGGGTTCATCGCCACCCTGCCGCTGGGCGACCGCTCCGGTGACACGGTCACGGTGATCGCCGAGGCCACCGTGCCCGGCCCGGTGGACGCCGCGGCCGAGCCGGCCGGGCCGCCCACGCTGATCAGCGGCGCGGGCGACTGGGCCAGCTGGTACGCGGCCAAGCGGCTGCTGCCCTACCTGCGCCGGGCCGCGGGCACCGGGGCGCTGACCGGACCGGACACCCGGCTGGTCGAGGAGGTGATCGGGCGGATCGGCGAGCTGGCCGGGCCGCCCGAGCCGCCCCGCCGGATCCACGGTGACTGCTGGTCCGGCAACGTCCTGTGGTCCGGCGGCCGGGGCTGGCTGATCGACCCGGCCGCGCAGGGCGGGCACCGGGAAACCGACCTGGCCATGCTGGCCCTGTTCGGGGCGCCGTTCCTGGACCGCATCCTGGACGCCTACCAGGAGGTGGCCCCGCTGGCCGGGGGCTGGCGCCGCCGGATCCCGCTGCACCAGCTGCATCCGCTGCTGGTGCACGCGTGCCTGTACGGGCGCTCGTACCGCGAATCCGTGCTGGCCGCAGCCCGGGCCGCCCTCGCCGCTGGCTGAGGAAGCTGCCCGGCCGGACCGTCTGCGGATCTTCGGTTGTCTCCGCAACGAGAACCTCGACCGCGGCCGGTCCCGCCGCATGACCAGGGGCGGCGGCCAGGCCGCCCGCGGCTCAGCCCGCCGGGCCCCCGACGTCCGCCCGGGGGGCGGCCGTGCCGGCCGGGTCCTCCTGGTCGCCGTCGTCCAGCTGGCCGTCGCGGGCCTCGGGGTCCAGCGGCAGCGTGATGCGGAAGGTGGCGCCCTGCCCGGGCGCGGTCTTCAGCGCGACGGTGCCGTCGTGCGCGGCGACCAGCGCGGCCACGATGGCCAGGCCGAGGCCGGTGCCGCCGCGCCTTCCTGGTCCGGGCCTGGTCGGCGCGGTAGAACCGCTCGAATACGTGCTCGGCCTGGTCCTGCCGCAGCCCCGGGCCCTCGTCGGCCACCTCGAGCACCACGCTGGGCACCGGCTGGCGCGGCCCGGCCAGCACCCGCACCGCGACCGGGGTGCCGTCCGGGGTATGCGTCAGCGCGTTGTTCATCAGGTTGCCGATGACCTGGCGCAGCCGGACCTCGTCGCCGAGGACCAGGAACGCCGCGCCGGATCCGACATCGAGGGTGATGTCCCGGTCCGGGGCGATGATCCGGGCGTCCTGCACCGCGTCCGCGGCCAGCGTGAGCAGGTCCACCGGGCGGTGCTCGATCGGCCGCTGCTGATCCAGCCGGGCCAGCAGCAGCATGTCCTCGACCAGCACGCCCATCCGGGCCGACTCCTGCTCGACCCGCTGCATGATCCGGTCCATGTCGGCGTGGCTGAGCTGGCCGTTGCTGCCCAGGTCAGTGCCGCTCGGTGACTCGCTGGGGGCAGAGCCGGACTCCGCCCCGCCCTCCTGCAGGCCGCCCCGCTGCCGGTAGTACTCGGCGTACCCGCGCATCGCGGTGAGCGGGGTGCGCAGCTCGTGGCTGGCGTCCGCCACGAACTGGCGCATCCGTTCCTCCGAGCGCCGTGCGGCCGCCTCGGACCGGGTCCGGGCGTCGAACGAGGTCTCGATCTGGGCCAGCATGGTGTTCAGCGACCGTCCCAGCCGGCCGACCTCGGTGGCCGGGTCCTGGTCGGGCACCCGGCGGGACAGGTCACCGGCCGCAATAGCCTGCGCGGTCCGCTCGATGTCCCGGCAGCGGCCGCAGGCTGGCCCGGACAATGGCGACCCCGACGATGGCCAGGCCGACGATGATGATCACGCTGACGATCAGGTCGATTCCGGCCAGCTGGCTGATGGTCCCGTTGATGTCACCGAGGTCCACGCCGACGATCAGGGTGGCGTTGCTCGGTCCGCGACTGGCCGAAGAAGTTCGTGGAACACGGCGGGGATCTGCTGGGTGATGACCTGCCAGTTGTCGCTGCCCGGACACGGAGCCGACGTTGGCCAGGTGACCGCCGTGGGCCTTGTACCAGTTGCCGGCTGGTCGGGCACGTCGGGCAGCGAGGTCCCGCGGCAGCCCCGGCTGGTATGGCGGCCTGCTGCGCCAGCGACGTGCCGCTCGGCACGATGGCGATCAGGTAAGGGCCGAACGCGGTGCACGCCCGGGTTCACTGGCCGTGCCCGGCGTGCAGGCCCATCACTCCTGCTGGTACAGGCCGATGACCTGCTGGTTGGCCCGCTGGACCTGGTAGTTGCGGAACACGGTGAGGCTGGCCACGCTGATGATGGCCAGCGCGACGATGACCAGCGCGAGCAGCGCGGTGATCATCTTGACCCGGAGCGGGGCGCGCCCAGACAGCCGCCGCAGGTCCCCCTGCCAGCGGCTCAGCCTCGACGTCGTCGTCATGCCAATGGGCTAGGAGGACGGCAGGCGCAGCACGTAGCCGACCCCGCGCAGCGTGTGGATGAGCCGGGGCTCGGTGGTGTCCACCTTGCGGCGCAGCACCGACACGTAGGACTCCACGATCCCGGTGTCACCCCGGAAGTCGTAGTCCCACACATGGTCGAGGATCTGCATCTTGGACAGCACCCGGTTGGCGTTGCTCATGAAGTAGCGCAGCAGCTTGAACTCGGTCGGGGAAAGCTGGACATGCTGCCCGGCCCGCCACACCTCGTGGCTTTCCTCGTCCAGTTCCAGGTCGGCGAACTTCAGCCGGGGGGTGGGCTCGGCCCCGTCCCCGTGGGTCCGGCGGAGGACGGCGCGGATCCGCGCGATGACCTCTTCCAGGCTGAACGGCTTGGTGACGTAGTCGTCCCCGCCCAGGGTCAGGCCGCGGACCTTGTCTTCCATGGCGTCCCGCGCGGTCAGGAACACGACCGGGATGCGGGCCCCGCCGCCGCGCAGGCGGCGGACCACGTCGAACCCGTCCATGTCGGGCAGCATCACGTCGAGCACGATGAGGTCGGGCCGGTGCCGCTGCGCGGCCTGGACCGCCTCGGTACCGCCGGTCGCCGTGAGCACGTCGAACCCGGCGTAGCGGAGGCTGGCGGACAGCAGTTCAAGGATGTTGGGCTCGTCCTCGACGACGAGAAGCCTGGCAGCCGGCTGGGCCCGCCCATTACTCGACGGCATGGTCATGGCCTTCATTGTCCGACCCGAACCTGAGGGTTTCCTGAAGGTGGCCTGGGTCTGGCCTGATTATCAGGCGAAACTCCGCCGGTCAGGGGGTCTTCCCCAGGCAGCCAGGCTACGGGCCGGCCCTCAAATCGCGTCCCGGTCGCCCCAGCGGGTGATCGCCGCCGCCCGGGACTGCGCCCCGAGCTTGGCGTAGATGCGGTTCACGTGATTCTTCACGGTCTTCTCGGCCAGCACCAGCTGGGCCGCGATCTCGCGGTTGGAGTGCCCCGCGGCGATCAGCGTCATGATCTCGGCTTCGCGCAGGGACAGGCCAAGCGGGCGGGCCATGCTGGGGATGCTGCTGGTCCTCATAGAACCTCCGGGCCACGCGACCACCGGTACGGGTTGCGACGCATGGTATGGAGGTGGCCACTCGTAGCGCAAGGGTCCTTAACAGTACAACTTGCACACGATTGCCCCGCGCGGGCCAGGCGTACCGGGCCCGTCCCGTCCCGGCGCCGTCCCGCCCGCGCCGCACCGCCAGGCTCTCGCGGGCCCGTTTCCCGCGGCGGCGGGCGGCTGGGTTGGTCAGCCGACCTTCGAGCCGGTGATCAGGCTCTTGGGAACCGGCTGGCCGTTCTTCATCGCGTCGAACATGCGCAGCGCCTGGGCGTGATTCCAGATCAGCACGTCGCCCACGGCCAGCGTCTCCGAGCCGCCGATGGGCACCGTGGTGGTCTCCGGGTGCCGCAGCGCGAACGCGACCTGGATCAGCTGGTAGAGCTGGGTGCCCTTGTCCACGGTGAGCGAGTCCACCGCGCCGAAGGCGGCGGGCACGGTCGCGAACGGGTTGACCAGGGTGCCCGGGCTGGTCATCTTGCTCAGCAGCGCCTTGATGAACACCCGCTGGTCCTGCTCCCGCTGCAGGTCCTGGGTGGCGAACAGGTGCCGGGTCCGGACGAAGCCCAGGGCCTGCGCGCCGTCGAGGTTCTGGCAGCCCTTCTTCAGATGCAGGCCGGACGCCGGGTCGTTGAGGTTCTGGGGGATGCACATGCGCACCCCGCCGACCGCGTTGACCACGTTGACCAGGCCGCCGAAGCCGATGCCCATGTAGTGGTCGATCCGCAGGCCGGTGACGTTCTGCACGGTCTTGGCCAGGAGCTTGGGACCGCCGAAGGAGTAGGCGGCGTTCAGCTTGTTCATGCCGAACCCGGGGATCGGCACGTAGGAATCGCGGGGCAGGCTGACCAGCACGGACGGGCCGCTGGACGGGATGTGCAGCAGCAGGACCGTGTCCGAGCGGTGCCCGCCGATGCCCCGGCCGGTGGCCAGCTGGCGCTCCTGCTTGCGGGTCAGTCCCTGGCGGCTGTCCGACCCGGTGATGAGCCAGTTCTGCCCGTCCGAGGCGGCCGGCCGGCCAGCGTAGTCAACCAGCACGTTGGCCCGGGTCAGCTTGGAGTTCAGGTAGAAGTACATGACGCCGCTGAGGACCAGGACGACGACGACGATCAGGGCGATGATGGCCAGGATCCGGCGCGGGCGCAGCCGCCGGCGGCCCCGGCCGGAGGAACCGCCGCCGCTGTATCCGCTGCCGGATTTGCCTGGCCGGCCGCCCTGGTACTGCGGGGTGCGCCCGCCGTGCGCCGGCGGCTGCTCGGGCCAGCCGCCGGGAGTGCGGTAGCCGGCCCCGCCGGGCTGCTGGCCGCCGGAGTCCCAGACGGAGGCCCGGTTCCCGCCGAACCGGCCGTCAGCCGGCTCACTGGCGCCCGGGTACCCGGAACCGCCCCGCCCGGATGGCCGCGGCGCGGGATCGCGGAACCAGTCGTCTGACCTGTCGCTCACGCGGAACCCTCCCACCAGATCGTCACCACGGACCGTCCGGACGTGCCGAGATCGGGAGGCTGGCTGAGGTACCCCATCTCGCGGAGCGCCGCTTCCACGTCGCTGGCGCGCTCGGGTGGCAGGCATAGCCGGCGCCTGGTGGTATCCACCAGCTCACTCCCTGTCGCATAATCGGCCTGGGCCGGACGATTCCATTCAGTGTGCCCTGCCCGCAGGCCCATCGCGGCCAGGATGGCCAGGACGTCGGTGGCAGCAGGCCCGTCGGGCCGCTGAAGACCGTGGAAGCGCAGCCACAACGGGTTGAGGGTCATCAGCGGATGCTCGGCGGTGAGTTCCACGACCACCTGCCGGCGGGCGTGCCGGGTGAGCGCCTCGATGAACGGGGCCAGGTCCGGCACGTTGTACAGCACGTGGTGGCAGGTGACCAGGTCGGCGGGGCCGGCCTGATCGGCTACCTCGGGCCACCGGCCGGGCAGCAGCCGGGCCTCCAGGCCGGCCGCCCGGGCCCGGGGGGCCAGCCCGGCGAGCATCTCCTCGTCGGAATCCACCGCGGTCAGCGCGGTGATCCGGCCGGCCAGCGGCAGGCAGGCCGCGCCGGCCCCGGCGCCCACGTCGAGCACGCTCCCCGGCGGGTCGAGCGCGGCCCGTTCGCGGTCGTAGGAGGCCCCGGCCGGCGCCCGGCGGAGCCGGTCCGCGCGGCGGGCGAACACCTCCCGGGGGAGCACCCAGGGCGAGTCACTGACCGCTGAGGTGATGTGCCCGGGAATGGCCCACCCGGCCAGGTCGTCCTGCCACGTGCCGAGCAGGCCGCTCAGGGACGGCATTTGGGGAACCTCCAGGTCCGGTGCGGTCTCCCGCGCTACGCCGAACTCTTACCGGATCCGGGGCCGAAGTCCACCGGGAACCAGGGAACCCCAGAAACCTGGCAATTTTTGCCCGCCATCCCGCTCCGTGTCCCGGGAACCGCTCCGGGAGCGCCAGAAGGCCCGGCCGGGAATCCCGGCCGGGCCTTCTGGCCCGATACTTCCCTGGGGTGAGCGATGGGATTCGAACCCACGACATCCAGGACCACAACCTGGCGCTCTAACCAACTGAGCTACGCCCACCATCGCCGACGGCTGCATGAAGCATAGCGGCGCCGGAAGAGAAGTCCGAACCGTATACCCGGAGCGGTCCCGGATCAGGCGCCCGGGGAGCCGGCGGACGGCCCGTCCGCGGCGTCCCCGCCGGGGGCCGCGCGGCCCGCCGGAGCGGCGCTGTAGTGGCTGGCGATCTCCCGGGCCGTGGCCGAGTCCGGCCCCGGCTGGGGAACGAAGACCGCCTCACGGTAGTAGCGCAGCTCCTGGATGCTCTCCCGGATGTCGGCCAGCGCCCGGTGCCCGCCGTGTTTGGGCGGGCTGGCGAAGTACGCCCGCGGGTACCAGCGGCGGGCGAGTTCCTTGATGCTCGACACGTCCACCATCCGGTAGTGCAGGAACGCGTCCAGCTCGGGCATGTCACGGGCCAGGAAGGCGCGGTCGGTGGCGATGGAGTTGCCGCACAGCGGCACCTTCCGCGCATCCGGGATGTGGCTGCGCACGTACCGCAGCACCTGTTCCTGGGCTTCGGCCAGGGTGACCCCGGACGCCAGCTCGCCGATCAGGGCCGAGGTGGTGTGCATGTCGCGGACAACGGGGAGCATCGCGTCCACTGCCTCGGCGGGAGGCTTGATGACGAGATCCACCCCCTCGTCGAGCACGGTTAGGTTACCGTCCGTAACCAAGCAGGCAATCTCGATAAGGGCGTCGCGGGCGAGGTCAAGCCCGGTCATCTCGCAGTCGATCCAGACGAGCCGGTCAGTCATCCCCCAAGACTAGAGCCTCGGCGACGGTCCCTCACCCAGGTCCCCCACCAGGTCAGCGCCATGGGGCCGTCCTGCGAGCGCCCGGATGTGCTCCGGCACGCCGATGCCCGGGGCGAGCGTGGGGTCGGGCTGCTGCTCACCGAACGTGAGGGCCGCAGGCAGGACCCCTGCCCAGACGTCCAGCCCGTGGTCGGCCGGGTCGTCAGCCGGGGGCCCGCTCCGCACCTTCACCGACGCCTCGGTGAGCGGGACCTCCAGGACCGCGGTCGCGGCCATTTCCTTGCGGGACGGCGGCCTCGCGGCCTCCCACCGGCCCGGCACCAGCTGCTCGGTGATGACCCGCAGCCCGTGCATCCGCCCATCCTCGTCCCGGACCAGCCGGGCGGTCCCGAACACCACCGCGCACCGGTAGTTCATCGAGTGGCTGAACACCGCCCGCGCGCAGACGATCCCGTCGAGGTGCGTGACCGTGACGCACACCTCCTGCCCGTCGGCGGCCAGCAGGCTCCGGTTGGCGGACGAGCCGTGCAGGTAGAGGCGGTCACCGTCGCGGCCGTACGCGGTCGGCAGCACGACCGGGACGCCGTCGATGGTCACGCCCAGATGGCAGATCAGGCCGGCGTCGAGCACCGCGTACAGGTCCTCGCGGCCGGTCTGGCCGCGCTCCTTGTGCCGGTGCAGGGTGGTCCGCGGCGTGCCGGACAGGCCGGCGGCAGGTAGCGGAGTCTCAGTGCTCATGATGGACTACGGTACCGAGGAAGTGGACCGTTGACTGTAGCCACTTCACCGGAAGATCTGATGACCACTTTCCCTCCGGGGCCGGTGCAGGCCCCGCGGCAGGCGCACGCGCGGCAGGCGCCACGCGCGCCGCCAGGCGCCGGCCCGCCAGGCGCCGGCACGCCAGGCACCGGCGCGCCAGGCACCGGCCCGGCAGGCGCGCGCGCGGCCCTCCTCCCCGCGCCTGGCCGTCGAGCTGGCGGTGGCCGCCGACCGGAACGGGCCGCTGCCGCTCACGGGGCAGATCGCGCAGCAGCTGCGTGAGGCCCTCGCGGACGGCCGGCTGGCCGCCGGTGAGCGGCTCCCGTCCACCCGCGCGCTGGCCGCCGCGCTGGGCGTGAGCCGGACCGTGGTCACCGCCGCCTACACCCAGCTGTTCGCGGAGGGCTGGCTGGAGGGACGGCACGGTTCGGGGACCTACGTGGCACCGGGTGCCGCCTCCCGGCCGCCGGGGGGTGGCGCTGATCCGGCTCCCCGCCCGGCGGGCCCGGGGCCCGGCCAGCGGGCCCCGGCGGCCCCGGCCCGGCGGCCTTCCCCGTCTCAGCTGGCCCCGTCTCAGCTGGCCCCCTCTCAGCTGGCCCCCTCTCAGCTGGCCCCGCCTCCGCCGGGCCCGTCTCAGCTGGCCCTGCCCCAGCCGGGCCCGCCCCAGCTGGCCCCGTCTCCGCCGGGCCCGTCTCCGGACGGGCCGGCCGCGGTTACCCTGAGGCCGGGCATCCCGTGGCAGGCCGGCATCGACCCCGCGGCCTGGCGCCGGGCGTGGCGCCACGCCGGGACGCAGCCGGTACCCGCCCGCCCCGATCCCCGCGGCCGCGCGGACCTGCGTGAGGCCCTCACCGGTTACCTGCGGCGCAGCCGCGGCGTGTGGGCCTCCGCAGACCAGATCCTGGTCACCCGCGGCGTGTCGGCGGGCCTCGGCCTGGTTGCCTCCGCCCTGCTCCGGCCGGGGGACCGGGTCGGCGTCGAGGAACCCGGGTACCAGGCGGCCCGGGCGGTCTTCGCCTCCCGCGGCGCCCGGCTGGTGCCCGTGCCGGGTGGACGGCGACGGCCTGGTGGTGGACGAGCTCCCGGCCGGCCTGCGGCTCGTGTACACGACACCCGCGCACCAGTACCCGCTGGGTGGCCGCCTGCCGGTGCCCCGCCGCCAGGCGCTGGCCGCCTGGGCCCGGGCCACCGGGGCGCTCATCCTCGAGGACGACTACGACGGCGAGTTCCGCTACGACGTCGCGCCGCTGCCCACCCTGTTCGGCCTCGACCCGGACGTCGTCATCTACCTCGGCACCACGAGCAAGACCCTGACCCCGGCGCTCGGCGCGGGCTGGCTGGTCGCCCGGCCGGATCTCATCCCGGTGCTCACCGCGGCCGCGGCGGAGCTCGGCGAGCGGGTATCCGCGCCGGTCCAGCACGCCGTGACGGAGTTGCTGGCCGGCGGCGAGCTGGAGCGGCACGTGCGGCGGATGCGGCACGAGTACGCGCGGCGCCGCGCGGTGATGGTGGCGGTCCTCGGCGGCCTCACCGGCGACACCGCCGGGATGCACATGGTCCTGGAGCTGCCGCCCGGCACGGCCACGGCGGTGGCCGCGGCCGCCCGGGAGCGGGGCGTCGAGGTGGCCACGCTGGACCGCTACTTCGCCGGGCCGCCGGCCCGTGAGGGCCTGGTGCTCGGCTACGGCGCGGCCGACCTGGCCGGGGTCAGCCGGGGCTGCCAGGTCATCGCGGGGATCCTGGCCGGGTTGCCCGGCCCGCGCGCCGGCGTGGCCCCGCGCTGACCGCTCAGCGAGCCGGTCAGCCGCTCGATGTCGATCGCCCCCGGGCCGGCCCCCCGGCAGCCCGGTACCTGGCAGGCGCCGAAGTGGCCGCCATGGGCCCAGTTCCGGCGGCGCTGGTGCCCGGGCCGGATCGTGCCCGGGAAGGGTGACGGGCGCCCGGCGGGCCAGCGGCGTGCCACGTGCCACGAGTCGAGCCAGCTGACGATCTCACGCAGGCGCAGCAGCGGGCCGTCGGTGAACGGTGCCCACGCGTGGCCGATCACGCCGATCTGCACGCAGGCCCGGCCCTCGGTGTTGACCCCGGCCAGACCGTCCCGCGCGGGCGGCGCGATCGGCTCCCCCGGAGGCCGGGCTGCCACCGTGGCCTGCTGGCGCCGGCCGCGGCCGTGGGTCCAGCCGGCGCCCGGCGTCCAGTCGGCCCCATGGGTCCAGGCCGGATTCAGGGTCCGGTCCGGATCCTCATCCCAGTCCGGCTCCTGCGCCCACCCGTGGCCGCTTGCCCAGCGGTTCCGCTGGTGCCAGTCGCTGTCCCCGGCCCACGGGCGCCCGGCGCCGGATCCCGGCCCCTGATCCGCCGCCTCCGCCCCGCCGGATCCGGCCCCCCGGCCCGGCTGTCCCCAGCCGGGCGCTGGACCCCAGCCCAGCCCTGCTGACCTGGGCCCCCAGTGCGGCCCCCCGGCCCAGCCGAGCGCCCGCCCCGCCCGGACCGCCGGGATCAGCTGGGCCACGTCACCCGAGAGCGGATTCCACACCAGATGCGAGGGGCGGCCCAGCTCGATGAGGTGCTCCGCCGCGGCCCGCGCCGACACCGACATGGGGTCGGCGTGCAGCACCAGCCAGACCGCCCGCGGGGCGCCGCCCTTCAGGCGGCCGCCATCGGCGGCTGCAGAGAATCGCTCGGCCCCCGGCATCCACGCGTCAGTCACTACGATCCTTCCGAGGGGTCTAGACCTATGTCCGATCTGGCTCCCTTTAAGTACCTACGCCAGGGCAGCCCAATAGTCCAGAGCCCGTGCCCAGCACCGGTGGGCGGCCCCCGGCACCAACGCGGGACAGGAGTGAGGGCTGTGGCGGATGACAATGTCCCCGGGATCGATGACGTCCCGCGGCTCGGCCGCTGGCTGCACGAGAACCGGATCACGCCGACCGGGGTGCCGCCCCGGGTGCGGCTGATCGCCGGCGGCCGGTCCAACCTGACCTATCTGCTGGAGCCGGGGGGAAGGCCCCGTGGCTGGTGCTGCGGCGACCCCCGCTCGGCCATGTGCTGCCGACGGCGCACGACATGAGCCGTGAGTTCCGGGTGCTCAGTGCGCTGGCGGGCACCGACGTCCCGGTGCCCGCCCCGGTCGCCCTGTGCCCGGACACCGACGTGATCGGGGCGCCGTTCTACCTGATGGGGTACGTGGCCGGGCTGGTGCTGCGCAGCGCCGAGGACGGGGCCCGCTTCACCCCCGGTCAGGCGCGGCAGCTGTCCGAGAGCTTCACGGACATGCTCGCCGCGATCCACGGGGTGGACCTGGCCGCCAGCGGGCTGGCCAGCTTCGGGCGCCCCGAGGGCTACATGGAACGGCAGCTGGCCCGCTGGCAGCGGCAGTGGGAACTGTCGGCCACCCGGGAGATGCCGGGTTACGAAGAACTCACCCAGCGGCTTGCGGCGGATCTGCCGGGCCGGTCCGGGTCCGGCCCGGCCGGCACCCTGGTGCATGGCGACTACCGGCTCGACAACATGCTGGTCGCGCTGGAGTCCGGCGACTCCGCCCGGCCCTCCATCGAGGCCGTCCTGGACTGGGAGATGTCCACCCTGGGCGACCCGCTCGCGGACCTGGGGCTGGCCCTCGTCTACTGGACGGAGCCGGGCGACGGGGACTCGCTGGACGTCGAGTGGGCTCCTGAGGTCACCACCGCGCCGGGGTTCATGACCCGGGCTGAGATCGCCAGGCGGTACGCCGCGGTGACCGGGCGGGATGTCAGCGCGCTCGGCTACTACATGGCGTTCGGCTGCTTCAAGCTCGCCGTGGTGCTCGAGGGCATCCACGCCAGGTTCCTGCAGAAGAAGACCGTCGGCGAGGGCTTCGAGCGGGAGGGACCGGCGGTCGCGTCGCTCATCCAGCGGGCGCACCGGCTGCTCGACGAGGGTGTCTGAGCCGCTCCCGGCCCAGCCGGGGAAATCGGTCCAGACAAGGAAATGAGGTCCGGCACCCCGCTCTGGCCGGACCTCACGTCCCATCCCCGGCTAGTGGCCCGGTGAAAACTCGCGCCGGGCCGACCGTGCCGGGGGGCTACCGTGAGGTCCGGCACCCCGCTCTGGCCGGACCCCACGCCCTGCTCTCCGGCTGATCGCCCGGGCCAGCCTGGCGCCCGGTGGTCTTCCGGAGAAGTACCGTGAGGCCCGACGCCCCGCTCTCGTCGGGCCTCACAATGAAGACGCGGGGCTCGCCGGGGGGGTTGTCATCGATCCGTAAGAAATTTTCCCGGGGCTCCGGCGGCCCGAGTCGTGCCTGCTAGCCCCCGCAATTGGGGGAGCAGAGCCGCCGGGCGATCGCGCTGAAGAACACCTTGCTGATCTGCGCGGGGTTGGTGATGTTGTACGCCTGGCCGCCGGTCGCGCTGGCGATCCGCTGCAGCGCGGCGAAGTCACCGGCGTTGCCGAACTTGATGATGATGATCTCCACCCGCCGCCGCGGGTTGTACAGCGTGCGCAGCTGCCGGATCAGGTCCGGGGCTGAGATATCGCCGGGGGCGTTGTCCACCCCGGCCGTCATGACCAGGACCGCGTTGTCGTAGCGGGACTGGTAGGTGCGGGTCATTTCCTTGAAGCCGGCCAGGATCGAGCCGTACAGCGCCGCGGGCAGGGGGACCGGGTTGCCGGTCTTGGCTACCGCCGCGACCTGCTGGCGCCGGGTGATCAGCCCGAGGGGGGCGGGCAGCGGGCCGACGGACACCAGCTGCTTGTAGGGCAGGTTCCCGTTCAGGTGACTGGCGAACGCCCAGTCACCCATCTGGGTGCTGTCCGGGAACTGGGCCAGGCCCAGGGTCGCGGCCTGCGCGAGCACCTGTTCCAGGGTGGGCCCGCCGGGGGCGACCGGGGTGGCCATCTGCTTCGAGACGTCCAGCAGCACCAGGTCGCGGGATCCGAGGCTGAGCCGCTGCCAGGCCTGGAGGCTGGTCGCCGCCTCGCCGGGGGCGGTCGCCGGGGAGACGGCCGGCCGCCGGCGGTCAGGCCGTACTGGCTGATCCAGGCCGGTGCGGTCCCGGTGGCGGAGCGGAAACCCTCGTAGCGCACGTAGGACGCCGCATAGGTCGACCGCAGCGCCTTCTCGAAGGCCCGGGCCGCCTTCAGCTTCAGCCGGTCCGAGGTGGTCGTCACGTAGGGGTAGTCCAGCTGCGGCGTTCCCTGAATCGGGTAGCGGCCGGACAGCTGGTCCTGCTGGTGGGCCCGGTCGTACTGCGCGACGGCCTGCTCGGAAGCGATCGTGACCGGGCGGTCGTCCCGCTGGGCCAGGCTGGCCAGCGTGGCCAGGGCGCCGTCACTCCCCGAATCGCGGGTGACCTGGACGTTGAACACGAAGTCGGCGAACGCGGCCAGGGTCTTGGCGCCCGTGCCGAGCACCTTCTGGAGCATCTGCTGAAGCTGGATCAACGTGGCCAGCCCGGCGGAACTCTGCGCGGGATCCGGGAACTCCACGTGCAGCCCCAGGGCGGAGGCGGGCCCGCCGACCCGCTGCGGGAGCAGGAACTGCCAGCCCACCGACGTGCCGAAGGCCGGCATCTGCATGGCCACCGACCGGGGCATCACGATCATCAGCGGGGACCTGGCCACCGTGATCCCGGTGGGCTGGACTAGCTGGGCCCCCGCCGGGGAGCTGCGGGCCACATCGACCCAGAGTGAGGAGTCCGGGATCCAGGCGTCGAACCCGGCGTGGCCGGATGGTGACTTGAGCCCGGACACCTCCGCGGCCGCGGTCGACGGCTGCACCTTGATCACGTGGACCACGGCGCAGTGCCCGTCCACGTTGTTGCGCTGCTGGTTGAACCACCTGCCGACGTGCTCGATCGCGGGGGCGACCTCATCCGCGGCGGCCACGTTGACCACGACCGGGTGGTCGGTGCAGGACGTACGGGCCACGACCGCTTCCGCGCCGAACGCGACCAGCAGCGTCGCGGCGATCACGCCGGCCAGCGTCAGTGCGATCAGCGTGATCCGGCGCGGTCTGCGCCGCGGCTCGCGGCGGCCCGGATGCCCGGTGACTCCAGCGTTCACGGCGTCCCTCGGTCAGGAAATCCGTGGTCCCCCACGGTATTGCTCCCCGACTTTATCGGGGCAATGCCGGACAGATCAGGCGGTTCAGCGGTTTGTAATCTGTCAGGGTGGCTGGCCCTATCGAGGTCCGCGACCCCGCCGATCCGCGGCTCGCCGACTACGTCTCGCTGACCGATTCCGCCCTGCGTATCAGTATGGAGGCGCGGGACGGGGTTTTCGTTGCGGAAGGGGAAAAGGTCATCCGCCGGGCCCTCGCCGCGGGGTTCCCGGCCCGGTCCCTGCTCGTCACGGCCGGGCGGCTGGCCCGGCTGGGCAGCCTGGCCCGGGAGTGCGGCGCCCCGGTCTACGTGGTGCCAGACGAGGTCGCCCGCCGGCTCACCGGCTACCAGGTGCACCGGGGCGCGCTGGCCTCGATGGCCCGGCGCGAACTGCCTCCGGTGGCCGGGGTGCTGGACGGCGCGCGCCGGGTGGTGGTCCTGGAGGACCTGGTCGACCACGGCAACGTCGGGGCGATCTTCCGCTGCGCGGCGGCGTTCGGCACCGATGCGGTGATCTTGTCGCCGCGCTGCGCCGACCCGCTCTACCGGCGGTCGGTCAAGGTGTCCATGGGCGCGGTCTTCGCGATCCCGTACGCCCGGATGACCGACTGGTACGCCGGCCTGGCGCAGCTGCGCGCGGCCGGGTTCCGGGTCCTCGCCCTCACCCCGGACCAGGCCGCCGTGCCGATCGGCGCCGCGCTCGGGCCGGGAAGCCAGCCGGGCGGGCGGGTCGCGCTGCTGCTCGGCACCGAGGGCGACGGCCTGTCCTCACGCTGGATGCACGAAGCCGACGAGCGCGTGTGCATCCCGATGGCCCCGCACGCCAGGGCGGCCGGGGTGGACTCCCTCAACGTCGTCGCGGCGGCCGCCGTGGCCTGCCACGCCCTCACGTCCGCCGCCGGCCCCGCTGTTCCCCGTGATCACGGTCAATCCCTGCCACATAGCGCCCCGCTTTGACCGGGATCATGGAACCAGCCGGCCATAGGCGGCGCGGAGGCGGTGCTCGGCGGCCGGGCCAGCGCCGGCCCGGTCCAGGCCCAGCAGCGCGGCGCCGGCGATCGGCGGCACCTGCACCACGCTGACCTCAGCGCGGCCCGCCTGGCTGGCCAGGCGCTCGGTGATCCAGCCGAGGAGCTGCGGGTCCCGGGCGGTGAGCACGCCGCCGCCCAGCACGACCGGGACCGTCAGGCCGGCCAGGCCGAGCCGCCGGATCACCGTGCCCGCCATCGTGACGATCTCGTCGGCCAGCCGGCTGACCAGGTCGCGCGCCACCTGATCGCCCTGGCCGGCCGCGGCCAGCAGCGGCGGGGCCAGGCCCTGCAGGTCGTCCTCGGAGATCTTGCCGAGGTGGATCGCCACCGCGACGTCGCGCACCTCGGGCACGCCGAAGTGACCGGCCACCACCTCGCGCAGCGCGGTCTGGGGCCCCCGGCCGTCCTCGGCGCGGATCGCCCACCACAGCGCGGCCCGGCCGAGGCCGTAGGCGCCGCCCCAGTCGCCGGTGATGCCGCCCAGGGCCAGGAACCCGGTGGTCCGGCCGTCCGGCGCGACGCCCACGCAGTTGATCCCGGCACCGCAGGTCACGGCCACCCCCCAGGGCTGGCCGCGGGGCGTGTCCAGGCCGGCCCGGAGCACCGCGAACGTGTCGTTGGCCACCTCGGTGGTCGTGCTCCACCCGGCGGCCGCGATCATGCCGGCGAGCCGTTCCTCTTCCTCGGGCAGATCGGCGTTGGCCATGCAGGCCACGGTGTGCGCCGCGGCCGGCCAGCCGCCCGGCAGTCCCGCGCCGGCCGCGGCCGCGCCGATCACCTCGCCGATCGCGGCCAGCACGGGCGGCGTGGGGAACGTGCGCACCCCGGGACCGCGGCCCCCGGCGAGCAGCGTGCCGTCCCCGGCCACCAGCGCGATGTCGGTCTTGCTGTTCCCGCCGTCGATGGCCAGGACGGCGGCCAGCTCCCTGCTCGCTGGCGAGGCCCCGGGGGGTCGTCCCTCCGGGCCGGCCGGGTCCGGCGGCCCCGTCATGCGCCGGCCGTCCAGGGCAGGAAGGCCCGGTTCTCCGCGATGAGGCGGTCGGCCAGCCCGTCGGCCAGGTCCAGCTGGCCGACCAGGGGATGGGCCAGCAGCGCGGCCCGCACCCGGTCCCGGCCGCCGCGCAGCGCCGCGTCCACGGCCAGTTCCTCGTAGGCGGACACGTGCGCGATCAGCCCGCGCATCAGCGGCGGCAGCGGCGCGGCCAGCACCGGGCGGGCGCCGTCCGCGCCGATCAGCGCGGGCACCTCGATCACCGCGTCGGCGGGCAGGAACGGGAACGTGCCCCCGTTGCGGACGTTGACCACCTGGGTATCCCCGGTGTCGCCGACCAGGGAGGCGAGCAGGGCCACCGCCGCCTCGGAATAGAACGCGCCGCCCCGCTCGGACAGCAGGCCGGGCTTGTGGTCCAGGGCCGGGTCGGCGTACATCTCCAGCAGTTCCCGCTCGATCGCCGCGACCTCCTCGGCCCGGGTCGGGCCGGTCCGTTCCTCCGCCACCACCGCGTCGTGCGCGTAGAAGTAGCGCAGGTAGTAGGAGGGCACCGCGCCCAGGTCGCGGCTGACCGAGGCGGGCAGCCCGGTGTGCGTGGCGATCTCCTCGCCGTGCGCCGCGAGCAGCCCGGGCAGCTCGTCGGTGCCGTCCACGATGACCGACCGCTCCCACGTCAGGTGGTTCAGGCCGACGTGCTCCAGCAGGACCTGGTCCGGCTCGGTGCCGAGCAGCCGGGCGAACAGCCGCTGGAACCCGATCGCCACGTTGCACAGGCCGACCGCGCGGTGGCCGGCGTCCAGCAGGGCCCGGGTCACGATGCCGACCGGGTTGGTGAAGTCGATGATCCAGGCGTCCGGGTCGGCCCGCTGCCGGGCCTGCTCCGCGATGTCCAGCACGATCGGCACCGTGCGCAGCGCCTTGGCCAGCCCGCCCGCGCCCGTGGTCTCCTGACCCACGCAGCCGCACTCCAGCGGCCAGGTCTCGTCCCGCTGCCGGGCGGCCTGGCCGCCGACCCGCAGCTGGAGCAGGACCGCGCCCGCCCCGTCGAGCCCTTCATCCAGGCTCGTCGTCCAGCTGACCCGGGCCGGGTGCCCGTACGCGCGCATGATCCGGGCCGACACCGGCCCGACCGCGGCCAGCCTGCTCTCGTCGGGGTCAACCAGGACCAGCTCGCTGACCTTGAGCGCGCCGGTGAGCCGGGCCACCCCGTCAACCAGTTCCGGCGTGTACGTCGAGCCGCCGCCCACCACTGCGATCTTCACATCAACACACCTTAATTTTTCAACGCCCAGGCACCTTGATCCCCATCAGAACGCCTTCACCTCGGCGCCGGCCTGGGCCACGAAGCACGCCGCCGTGTGCCGCGCGCCCGGCTCGGCCAGGCCCACGTCCTGGAGAACGGGGGTGGCCTCGTGGCACTGGGCGATGGCCAGCGGGCAGCGCCAGCGGAACCGGCAGCCGGGGACCGGGTCGATGACCCGGGGCGGCTCGCCGCGGTCGGTCTCCGCGGTGACGTCCAGCGGGGCCCGCGGGTCGGGCACCGCGGACAGCAGCAGCTGCGTGTAGGGATGCTTCGGTGCCGCGAGGACCTCCTCCACCGGGCCGGACTCCGCGATCTGCCCCGCGTACATCACGATGAGCCGGTCCGCGAGATAGCGGGCGCTGGCGATGTCGTGGGTGATGTACAGGATCGAGACGCCTTCCTCATCGCGCAGCCGGGCCATCAGGTTCAGCAGCCCGATCCGGATCGACACGTCCAGCATGGACACCGGCTCATCGGCCAGGATCAGCTTCGGCCGCAGCGCCAGGGCCTGCGCGAAGCCGACCCGCTGGCGCTGGCCGCCGCTCAGCTCATGCGGGAAGCGCTGCAGCACCTCATCGGCCGGGGTCAGCCCCACCACCTCGAAGACCCGTTCCGCCTCGGCGTGCCGCTGCGCCGCCGACAGTTCCGGCCGGTGCAGCTTGAGGCCGCGCCGTACGCCGTGCGAGATCCGGAGCACCGGGTTGATGGAGCTGAACGGGTCCTGGAAGACCATCGGGACCAGCCCCGTGTAGCGCAGGGTGTCGGCCCGCGAGCGCAGCCGCGACACCGGCTGGCCCTGGAAGTAGATCTCGCCGCTGGTCGGCTTGTACAGCTTGGCCAGCAGCCGGGCGATGGTGCTCTTGCCGCTGCCGCTCTCCCCGGCCAGCGCGACGATCTCCCGCTCGCCGATATCCAGGCTGACGTCGTCGACCGCGTGCAGGGTCCGGCGGGACAGCGCATTGCCGATCTTGAAGTGCTTGGTGAGTCCCTCCGTGCGCAGCAGCGGCCCGGTGCTGTCCGGGCTGGTGTGGCCCGCAGCGTCACTCATCGCTGCCGCCTTCCTCGGTGGCCACGCTCCCCGCGCCGCCACCGGTGGCCACGCTGCTCACGCTGTCGCCGGGGGAGCCGGGCGCGAGGTTTTCGTTGCGGAGATTTTGATCTGGACTGTGCAGCAGGCAGCGGACCTGCACCCGGCCGGCCTGGTAAAGCGCGGGCGGCGTGGCCGGGCACTGGTCCATGACCTTCGGGCAGCGCGGCGCGAACCGGCAGCCCGACGGGGGCCGGGCCAGGTCCGGCGGGCTGCCCGGGATGCCGGTCAGCGGCAGCCGGGGCCCGCGGATCGAGGGGAACGCCTCCATCAGCCCGGCGCTGTAGGGGTGCAGCGGGGTGTCGAAGACCTGCTGGGTCGGGCCGAACTCGGCCACCTGCCCCGCGTACATCACCATCAGCCGGTCGGAGAAGTGGCGGACCAGCGACATGTCGTGGGTGACGAAGATGATCGCGAAGCCGAGCCGCTGCTGCAGGTCCTTGATCTGCACCATCAGCGAGCGCTGCGCCACCACGTCCAGCGCTGAGGTCGGCTCGTCCATGATGACCAGGTCCGGGGTGAACAGCATGGCCATCGCGATCATGGACCGCTGCCGCATCCCGCCGGAGAGCTGGTGCGGGTAGCTCTTGAGGTGCACCGGGTCGATGCCGACCATGCGGAGCACCTCGGCGGACCGCGCGGCGATCTCGGCCTTGGAGCTCACGCCGTGCGCCCGCATCGCGTCCTTGAACTGCGCGCCGATCGACTTGACCGGGTTCAGCGCGTTCATCGCGCTCTGCATGACCACGGACAGGTCCTTCCAGCGCACCGCGGCGAGCTGGGTGTCGGTCAGCCCGACCAGGCTGCGGCCCTGGAAGGTCACGCTGCCGGCGGTGATCACGGCCGGCGGGGCCAGCAGCTGGGCGATGGCGAACAGCATGGTGGACTTGCCGCAGCCGGACTCGCCGACCACGCCGATGAACTCACCGGGGGCCAGGTCGAAGGTCACGTCCTCGACCGCGCGGACCGCGCCGCGTTCCATCAAGTACTCCACGGTCAGGCCACTGACCTGGAGAATCGGGCCGTGAACCGGATCAGGCACGGGTCACCCGCTTCCTTCGCACCGGCCGCAGCGCGGGGTTGCCGATCTCGTCGAAGGCGTAGTTGAGCAGGGCGAACGCGGCCCCCAGCGCGGCGATGCAGGCGCCAGGGGCGATGGCCCACATCGGCTGGCCGGTCTGCAGCGCCGCGTTGTTCTGCGCCCAGTAGAGCATCGTCCCCCAGCTCTGCGTGTTCGGGTCGCCCAGCCCGATGAACTGCAGGCTGGACGCGAACAGCACCGCGTACAGCGCGTTGGTCAGGAAGGCCGCCACGATCAGCGAGGTCATCGTGGGGATGATCTCCACCACGACGATGTAGAGCCGCCGCTCGCCGCGGACCCGCGCCGCCTCCAGGAAGTCCCGTTTGCGCAGCGAGAGCGCCTGCGACCGGAGCTGGCGGGCGGTGTAAGACCAGCTGGTCACCGTGATGACCAGGATGAGCACCAGCGTGCCGCCGCCGTGCGCGTAGCCGGCGATGATGATCAGCAGCGGGAACAGCGGGATGACCAGCAGCACGTCGGTCAGCAGGCTGAGCGAGCCGTCCCACAGCCCGCCCAGGTAGGCGGCCGCCACGCCGATCAGCACGGCGATCCCGGTCGCGGCCAGACCCACCACGAACGCGATGATCATCACGTTCCTGGTGCCCCAGACCAGCTGCGCCCACATGTCCTGGCCCTGCGCGGTGGTGCCGAGCAGGTGCGCGGTGGAAATGCCCAGCTTGGGCTGGTAGGCGTCGGCGCCCGGGTCGTCCTTCGCGATCAGGCCCGGGAACAGCGCGGCGAACACGAAGATGGCCAGCAGCACGCTGCCCGCGGCCGCCTTGCGGTTGGAGCGGATCGCGCGGCCCATCCGGGCCAGCGCGTGCCGGGCGGGCTGCCGGGCGGTCCCGGCCTCGGCCGGGCCGGGCGCGGCGCCGGGCAGCGGCCCCGTGTCAGGGGCGGTGGGTACCCCGGAGATCGGCATCGACATGGCTAGCCCCCCGTCCTGGTCCGCGGGTCGAGCAGCGCGGTGGCGATGTCCGCGAGCAGGATCGCGAACAGCACCGCGACGGTGATGAGCAGGAAGAGTGCCTGTTCCAGCGGGTAGTCCTCGCCCTGCACGGCCTGCAGCAGCATGTAGCCGACACCCGGATAGTTGAACACGTACTCGATCAGGATGGCGCCGCTGACCACGAAGCCGAGGGACATGGCGAAGCCGGTGAGGTTGGGCAGGATCGCGTTGCGGGCCGCGTAGTCGACCATGATGCGCCGGCCCGGCAGCCCCTTGGCCCGGGCCATCCGCACGTAGTCCTCGGCCAGCGTGGTGATCATCGTGTTGCGCATGGTCAGGATCCAGGTGCCGATCGTGGTGATCAGCAGCGCGAGGGCGGGCAGCGCGGCGTGCGACAGCACGTCCTGGAAGAAGGTCAGGTTGAGCCCGGGGGTGTCGGTGGAGACGTAGTAGCCGCCCTCGGTGGGCAGCCAGCCCAGGGTGATCCCGAAGATCAGCACGAGCACCATGCCCATCCAGAAGTACGGGATCGCGGAGGTGATCACGAACACCGGCGGCAGCACGCTGTCCAGCCGCCCGCCGCGCCGCCAGGCCGACACGATGCCCAGGCCGGTGCCGAGCAGGAAGGCCAGGACCGTGACGATGCCGACCAGGCCGAGCGTCCACCAGATCGCACTGCCGATGACCGAGGTGACCGGCTCTGGGTAGAAGTCCAGCGAGGGACCGAAGTTGCCGGTGAAAACGTGGCGCAGGTAGGTCCAGTACTGATCAAGCAGGCTGGTCTGGGTGTTGACCCCGAACAGGACTTCCAGCGCGTGCAGCGTGCCCGGGCCGAGCTGCCCGTGGAACTTGCTCAGCATGGCCAGCGCCGGGTTCCCCGGCATCAGCCGGGGGAGCAGGAAGTTGAGGGTCAGGGCCGCCCACAGCGTGATCACGAAGAAGCCGAGGCGGCGCAGCGCGAATCTCAAGCTCGGCTCCTCGTGGTCATGGTCCGCTCCTCCTCAGGAATGCCGGGCCGGCCGGGAGTGCGTGCCCGGGGCCGGGCCCCGGGCACGCACCGGGGTCACTTCGACCGGAGGTGCAGCAGCACCTGCTCCGCGTCCGGGTAGGAGTAAGCGGCCGGCTGGGCGTACGGGTTGCTGGGCGTGGGCCATCCGGCGAGCGAGGAGTCGTCCCACTGGTACCAGTCCACCGCCTGCACCACCGGGATGATGGGCAGCTGCGACAGCATGACCTGCTGCACCTGGTTGATGATCGCATGCTGCTGGGACACCGACGTGGACGCCGCGTACTGGCTGAACAGCTTGTCCGTGGCCGGGTTGCTGTACCGCTCGTAGTTAGTCGCCGCCGTCTTGCCGATCGGCGCGGTGCCCGCCGAGTCCAGCCAGTTCCGCAGCTCGTAGTACGGGCTCGGGCCGAAGGTCTGCTGGTCGTAATAGGCGAGCTGGAACTTGCCGGTGTAGATGGCTGCGGTGAAGTCGGTGTTGGTCAGGTTGTCCGGCGTCACCTGGATGCCGACCGCCTTGAGGTTCTGGGCCACCACCTGCATCGAGGCCACCCAGTCGGAGTAGTCGCCGATGTTGATGACGCTGAACGAGAGCTTCTGGCCCTTGGAGTTGGCCATGATGCCGTCGGAGCCCATCTTGAACCCGGCCGAGGCCAGGATCTGCTTCGCCTTCGCCGGGTCGTAGCTGTAGTTGTACTTGCCGGTCAGCGAGGAGTCGAGCCAGCTGGAGAACGTCGGCGTGACGATGCCGGACTGGTTCGCGGGGGGCTCATAGCCGGACTCGCCGATCGAGGAGACCTTTTCCCGGTCGATCGCGTACGACATGGCCTGGCGCACCTTGACGTTGGCGAGCAGGGAGTTCTTCAGGTTCGGCACCAGCGAGACGTTCAC
Source organism: uncultured Actinomycetes bacterium (assembly GCA_963720645.1). Taxonomy (GTDB): domain Bacteria; phylum Actinomycetota; class Actinomycetes; order Streptosporangiales; family Streptosporangiaceae; genus RYN-230. The sequence continues at coordinate 281,978 of CAVRFX010000016.1, forward strand.
GGTCGGCGGGAACCAGTAGTGGAAGTTCGGGCTCTTCGCCGTGTAGAACGACTTGATCGACGGGATGTACTGCGAGCCCCACTGCGCCTGCCCGCTGGCCAGCTGGTCGTTGGCCGTGTTGTTGCTGGTGAAGGCCGGGTACTGCACCTTGGTGACCTTCGGCAGGCCGGGCTGCCAGTAGTTCGGGTTGGCCGTGTAGGTGATGTTCTGCTTGGTGCACGGGTTCACCTTGTACGGGCCGGTGCCCACCGGGTTGCTGTCCGCGAACGACACCGGGTTGCTGATCTTCGACCAGATGTGCTGCGGCACGATGGGCGTCTGGCCGGCGATGAAGTAGAAGGCCGGCACGGCCGCGTGCTTGAACTTCATCGTCACCTGGTCCGAGCCGGTCTGGGTGACGCTGGACAGCACCGACCAGTCTCCGGTCAGGTCCAGCGCGGGGTACTTCTTGAGCAGGTTGAAGGTGTACACCACGTCCGCGGGGGTCATCGCGGTCCCGTCGCTGAACTTGACGCCTTTGCGGATGGTGAACGTGAGCGACGTGTTGCCCGATCCCCACTTCCAGGACGTGGCCAGCATGGGCGTGGTCTTGCCGTTCTGCAGCGCGTTGACGTAGACCAGCGGCTCGTAGACGAACCCCACCGTCAGCAGCGTGTCCGACCCGTTGAACGGGCTGAAGCCGCAGGTCCAGAGGGCGCCGTTCTCGTTGGAGATGGTGACGACGTTCGTCGCCTTGGTTGAGCCGTTGCCGTTGCTGCTGCCACCGCCCTTGCCGGCGCTGCAGCCTGCCGCGAGGAGGCCGACCGCGACGAGGGCCCCGATTGCCTTGAGGCGTCTCATGACTGAAGCCTTTCGGTGAGTGAATGTGAAGGTTGGGTGACCGGGGCGCCATCGATGGCGCCATCTGCCCGGGCGGTGCCCGTCCGGGCGGTGTCTCGGTGCTGTCTTTTCCGGTGCTGTCTTTTCCGGTGCTGTCTTTTCCGGTGAAGGTGACGTCCGCCCCGGCCGCGTCCGCGGCCAGGGCCACCGCGCCGATCAGCGGCGCGTCTGCGGGGAAGCGGGCGGGTACCAGTTCGGGCGGGAACGGGGTGCCCGCCTTGAGGGCGTCCGCCAGGCCCGGCCGCAGCCGTTCCCAGGACTGGACCAGGCCGCCGCCCACCGCGATCCGGGCCGGGTTCACGAAGATGGCCAGGTTGACCACGTGAAAGGCCAGCTCGGTGACGAACTCGCTGACGAGGCGATCCAGCCCGGGCTCGGCGGCGGCCGCGCCGAAGACGTCGGCGGCCGCCATCGGCGCGGGAGCCCGGCGGGCGAGGGCCTGGCCGCTGATCATGTCTTCCAGCGGGACCCGGGCCCCGAGCGGGAGGCCCACGTCGCGGAGCGCCCGGAGGTTGTAGCCGATCTCGCCGGCGGCGCCGTCCGCGCCGGTGACGACCCGGCCGCCGATGACCAGGGCGGTGGACAGCCCGGTGCCCAGGTTCAGGTAGACGGCCGGGTCGCAGTCCGCCAGCGCACCCCAGCGCACCTCGGCCTGGGCCGCTGCCTTGGCGTCGGTGGCCATCGCGATCGCCGCGCCCGGGAAGGCGGCGCGCAGCTCCCGGCCGAGGGGGAGGTCACCCCAGCCGCGGATGGCGGGAGCCAGGTCCACCCGGTCCTCGAACGGGATCCCGAAGGTCGAGACCCCGACGGCGGCCAGGGTCGCGCCGGGGGCCGCGCTGTCCAGCAGGTCCCGGGCGGCCTGGACGCCCCGGCCGAAACTGGCCCGGGCGCCGAGCTCGCCGCCGCTGCCCACCGTGGCCGAGCCGAGCCTGGTCCCGTCCAGGCTGCAGACCGCGGCGGCGATCTTGGTGCCGCCGAAGTCGAGCCCGAGAATGACGGGAGACCGGAGCATGGCGCCTGCCTGGGATAAATCAGCCGATACGACGTCTTGCGGAAGATTGTTAGGACAGTATCCTAACTATCTGAAGGGCCACAAGCCCGATCCGCGAAGTTCGTCCGGCTTGCTTCTTGGGCCGCTGGCGGGTGCTTCCTGCGCTGGTGCGGGAGGATGATACGGGAGGTGGCAGTGACAGTCACGACGGCTGGCGGACTGGACGGCGCGACCCCCGGCCTGGCCGGCCCGCGGTCCGCGGCACGTCCCCCGCTCATCCGGGCCATGAACGAGCGGCTGCTGCTCAGCCACATCCGGGACCTGGGGCCCATCTCCCGCGCGGACCTGGCCCGGCTGTCCGGGCTGTCCAAGCCGACCGTGTCCCTGGCCCTGGCCACGGTCGAGCGGGCCGGCCTGGTCCGCACGGCCGGGCAGCGCACCGGGGTGCCCGGGCGGTCCGCCCGCCTCTACGAGGTCCGTCCCGAGGCGGGCTACGTGCTGGGCCTCGACATCGGGCACAAGTACATCCGGGGCGCCCTCGCCGACCTGGCCGGCGGCATCGTGGCCGCGTCGGCGATCCCGTCGCGGGCCTCGAGCGTGCACGGCCGGGTCGGCGAGCTGATCCGGCTGGCCGACGAGCTGTGCGCGCACGCCGGGGTCCCGCGGCAGGCGGTCACCCAGACCGTCATCGGCAGCCCGGGCGTGTACGACCCGCGGCGCAACTCCATGGCCCTGACCGGCGGGCTGCCCGGCTGGGACCGGCCCGCGGTCCTGGCCGACCTGCGCGCGGCGTTCGGCCAGTCGCTGGTGGTCGAGAACGACGTGGACGCCGCGGCCCTGGCCGAGCGCACCCACGGTCATGGCCGGGACGCGGACAGCTTCGCGTTCGTCTCGGTCGGCAGCGGGATCGGCATGGGCCTGGTGGTCGGCGGCCGGCTGCACCGGGGCAGGCACGGCGTGGCCGGGGAGATCGCCTACCTGCCGATCTCCGGCGGCCAGGGCGACGACCCCGGTGACGCCCGGCGCCGGGGCGCGCTGGAGGCCGCCGCCTCCGCCCCGGCCGTGGTCCGCGCGGCCCGGCGCGCGGGCATGCGCGGCCAGGTCTCCGCCCGCCGGGTGTTCGAGGCGGCCGCGGCCGGGGACGAGCGGGCCGCCGCCGTCGTGGCCGGGGAGGCCGAGTTGGTGGCCCGGGTGCTGTGCTGCGTGGTGACCATCGTCGACCCGGCCCTCATCGTGCTCGGCGGCGGGGTGGGACAGGCCCCCGGCTTCGCCGCCGCGGTCACCCGCGAACTCCAGCAGATCGCCCCGGTCATGCCGGAGGTACGCGTCAGCGCGCTGGGCAGCGACGTCGTGGTGCACGGCTGCCTGGCGGCCGGGGCGGAGCTGGCCTGGAAGCAGCTCACCGCGACGCTGCCCGCCGCGCTGGGCCCGGACGGCGCCGGGCCGGCTGGGTTAGCGGGCCTGGCTGGCCTGGCCGGCCTGCGCGGCCTAGCGGGCTTCGCGGCGGCGAAGTAGGCGCTGGAGTCCCGGCGCCACAGCAGGATGATCGCGCCCAGGCCGGCCAGCCAGACCAGCAGGAGCAGCACGATCCCGATGAGCTGCGTGCGGCCGGGCCAGGCTGGCGAGCAGGATCAGCGTGTTCAGCCCGAATAGCACGGACGACATGATCCGGGCCCAGGACTTCCCGGCCTTGTTCGCCGCGGGCCATCCACAGCCACAGCCCGATCGTGATGGCCTGGATGAACACTTCGTAGACCACCAGGGCCGACGGCGGCCGGTGCACGCGGCTGGCCGAGTAGGCCGGGAAGTCGCGTGGATGGCGCGTCCTGGTGCTGGCGATGGTCACCAGCGCCACGATGATGACGAGCGCGCTGGCGGCCGCGCCGGCGTACATGAACCGCCGGCGTTCTGGATGGAGGCCGGCCGTTCCGGCGCCTGGGCGGCCGGTTCCGCTCGCCGCGGGTCTGCGCCCTTGCGGGGTACGGCTGGTACATGAAAGCTCCTGGCTGAAATCCCGGTGGGCGCGCCGAACGGCTAACCACGGGTCACCAGGACGGGTCACCAGGCCGGCAGCGGACCGAGCCTAGCGGCGCGGGCCACGCATGCCTAGGCCGCGGCGCAGCGCCACAACCGGGTCGGGCGTGGGGGATGCAGCTGGGGTCAGCGGGCGTGCGGCCGGGTCGGGCGTGGGGGTGCAGCCCCGTCAGGCGTCGGGGTGCAGCAGCGCCCAGACCACCTTGCCGCCGCCGTCGAGCAGGTGCCATCCCCACCGGACGCAGCACGACTCGACCACGTTCAGCCCGCGGCCGTTCTCCGCACAGGGCCCGGGGTCGCGCAGCACGGGAATGCCGCTGCCCGGGTCGGTGACCATGCACATCACGTACGGGGCCTGGCCGAGCAGCCGGAGCCGGATGGGGGAGTCGCTGGTGACCGGCGGGCCCGCGGGCACCCCGTGCCGCAGCGCGTTCGTCACCAGTTCGGAGATCACGAGGCTGGCCACGTCAGCCAGGTCCGGAAGGCTCCAGTCGCGGAGGACGGAACAGGTGAAGTCGCGCGCGGTCTTGACCGCCTCCGGTACCGGGCGCAGCCCGCAGGTCGCGGAAGGCTGGGTGGCGGCCAGTTCGTCAAGAGTGGGGACCGGAGGGCGCAGCGGGCTCGTGTAGCGCATCCCGGATGGCTCCCCCGGGGAGAGGAGCCACTCATGGCCCACGCTGATGACCTCCGTCTTGACTGGCGAGGCCGCCCGGTGTGCGGTCATCGGGTTCCCGTCTGTCTCCTGGTACTTAGTCGTGCGTGTGGCGCGCAAGCGCTATCATCGCGTACAGACCTTGCAAGCGCAAGGGCGGATGCACGTGCAGATGAATGTGCGGGATGCATGTGCGAGCCGTAAGGAGACCTCAACGGGAGGAGCTGCTGACGGATTCCTGAGACGAAATCCAGGGGGATGGCGTGATCTCAGTTCAGCCGGGAAGCGGTCCAACGGTGCTTCGCATACTTCTCGGTTCTCAGCTGCGGGGGCTGCGCGAGGCAAAAGGGATCACACGCGAGCAGGCCGGGTACGCGATCCGCGCATCCGGCTCGAAGATCAGCCGCATGGAGCTCGGACGAGTCGGCTTCAAAGAGCGCGACGTTGTCGATTTGCTGGAGATGTATGGCGTCAGCGATGAGACAGAGCGAGCCACCCTTGTGGCACTCGCCAGAGAGGCTAATTCGCCTGGCTGGTGGCATAAATACGGGGATGTTCTGCCGGACTGGTTCCAGGTGTACGTGGGCCTGGAGGAAGCCGCGGCACTCATCAGGCTCTATGAGGTGCAGTTCGTTCCGGGCCTGCTTCAGACGGCGGACTACGCACGGGCGGTCGTGTCCCTCGGCCAGCCGGGCGCTTCCGCCGAGGAAGTCGAGCGCAGGGTAAGCCTGCGGATCGCCCGGCAGGAATTGCTCCGCAAACCGGGGGCTCCGCGGTTGTGGGCAGTGGTAGATGAAGCGGCGCTTCGGCGGCCGATCGGTGGCGGGGAGGTGATGCGGGCGCAGCTCGAGCGGCTGACCGAGATGACCAGAGAACCCAACATCACACTCCAGGTAGTGCCATTCAGTTCCGGTGGCCACGCGGCTGAGGGTGGTGCGTTCACGATCCTCCGGTTCCCGGAGGTCAACCTTCCGGACGTGGTTTACGTGGAGCAGCTGACCAGTTCTCTCTACCTGGATAAGCGCGACGACGTGGAACGGTACACCGAGGTGATGGAGCGCCTCAGTGTCGAGAGCGAGTCGCCTGAACACACCACAGAAATCCTGAGCGGAATGCTTAAGGAAGTCGATAGATGAACACATACAACGGAATGCCTGCTACTGACTTGGTTGATGCTCGCTGGCGTAAGAGCAGCATCAGCAACTCGCAGGGAACCTGCGTCGAGCTGGCGCGCCTCACCGGAGGCGAGTTTGCCGTGCGGAACTCACGCAACCCTGGAGGGCCCGCCCTCATCTACACCCGGGCTGAGATCGCCGCTCTCATCGAAGGCGTGAAGCGGGGCGAATTCGACGATTTGCTGGTCTAGGACCAGGCCCTTTTTCCGCGGGTAACGCCGGGCTGAGGTGCGAGTCCCGGCCCCGTGGGAGTGGCCACCGGCCGCCGTGTTCCTGCGCGACACGGCGGCCGGCGCATATCTATGCGGCAGTTAGAGTCCTCACGTGGCTCAGGTGCAGGTAGCGGTCGGTCCAGTCAGCCTGACCAGGCGGCTGCTGGTCTGGGAGATCGTCATCGTCTTCGCGCTGTCGCTAGGCGGCAGCGCGCTCTTCGCGATCATCGACCTGATCGCGTCGCTCACCGCCAGCAAGGCGCTGGGCAAGCAGCAGGCCCTGATCGTCGGCTCCCTCGCGCCGGGCCGCCCGTTGCTGGACCTCGTCCTGCAGCTGGCCAACCTGCTGATCGGGCTGGCTCCCGTCGCGCTCGTCTGCTACCTGCTGGTCCGGGAAGGCACCACCCCGTCGGCCGCGATTGGCCTCGACGCCCGCGAGCCCGGGCCCGACCTGGCCAAGGGCGCCATCCTGGCCGCGCTCATCGGCGGTTCCGGCCTGGCTCTCTACCTGGCCGCCTACAAGCTCGGGCTGGCCCTGAACGTGGTCCCGGAGAACCTGCCCGACATCTGGTGGCGCATCCCCGTGCTGGTCCTGCAGGCCGCCCGGGACGGGATCCTCGAGGAGATCCTGGTCATCGGCTACCTGCTCCGGCGCCTGGACCAGCTGGGCATGTCACCCGCCCGGGCGATCGCGCTGAGCGCCGTGGTGCGCGGCTCCTACCACCTCTACCAGGGCTTCGGCGGTTTCATCGGCAACGCGGTGATGGGCGTGATCTTCGCGCTGCTTTACCGGCGGTGGAAGCGGGTCACCCCGCTGATCATCGCGCACGCCCTCATCGACACGGGGGCGTTCGTCGGCTACGCGGTCCTGCACGGCCACGTCTCCTGGCTCCCCTAGCCGCCGCGCTGCCCGCGGCGGCCGCAGGATCCGTTCGTGATCAACCGATTGGTGCTGCCAGGACAACACCAATCGGTTGATCACGAACGTGGGAAGCCTGCCCCGGGGGCGCACACGTAACACAAGCCACGCAGGCCGCAGGAGTTGCGGGCCGGGCCGGGCTGAAGGTCAGCTCGGCCGGGCCGGGGTCGGCGTGCCGACGGGGTCAGCGGCTCGGGGGCCAGCGGGCCGGGCTGAGGTCAGCGGGCCGGGCCGGGGTCAGCGGGCCAGGCTGGGGATGACCAGGGCGCCGGGCAGGTGCGCGACCGCCGCGCCGGGCAGCACCAGCTTGGACCGCCGCAGGCCGCTGCCGATGACCACGGCCGGGGCGGCGGCGACCCGGGCGTCGACCAGGACGGGCCAGTCCGCGGGCAGGCCGATGGGGGTGATCCCGCCGTACTCCATCCCGGTCTCCGCCACCGCCACGTCCATCGGCGCGAACGACGCCTTGCGCACGTCCAGGTGGCGGCGGGCAGCCCCGTTGACGTCGGCCCGGGTGGTGGCCAGCACGACGCAGGCCGCGAAGCGGGTCTCGCCGCCGCGCCGCCCGCTGATCACCACGCAGTTGGCCGACACGGCCGGCTCCACGCCGTAGCGCTCGCAGAACGCCGCGGTGTCGGCCAGCACGGGATCGATCTCCGCGACGCCCGTCGAGTCGCCGGCCAGCGTGCCCTCCAGTGCCGCCAGCGCGCTGGCCACAGTCGGGGCCAGCAGGTCCGGCCCGCGGCCGGCCGGGACCACTTCAAGATCACCCATGGTCATCTGCACCCGGCTATCCTGCCACCATGCCCGAGCCCGCCGCCGCGCCCGGGGCCGCCACGGCCAGCGCCAAAGGGCCAGCGCCCGGCCAGCGCCAAAGCGGCCAGCGCCAAGCGGCCGGCGCCACGGCCGGGACGCCCTCCTCCGTCGCGGAGACCACCCGGTACCTGGACCGGATCACCGAGCTCAATCCCGTCCTCGGCGCGGTCATCACGGTCAGCCCGGACGCCCTCGACCAGGCCGCGGCCCGTGATCAGCAGCAGCAGGCCCCGGGCCCCCTGCACGGCGTCCCCGTCCTGATCAAAGACAACATCGACGTCCGCGGCCTGCCCGCCACCGCCGGCTCGCCCGCGCTGCTCGACGGGACGGGCCGCGGTGACGCGTTCCTGGTCACCCGGCTGCGCGAGGCGGGCGCGGTGATCCTCGGCAAGGCGAACCTGTCCGAGTGGGCCAACTTCCGGTCCTACCGGTCCACCAGCGGCTGGAGCACGCTGGGCGGCCAGGCCGCCAACCCGCACGCCCTGGACCGCAACCCGTCGGGGTCGAGCTCCGGGTCCGGTGTGGCCGTGGCGGCCGGGCTGGCCCCGCTGGCGGTCGGCACCGAGACCGACGGGTCGATCGTGTGCCCGGCCAGCGCGTGCGGCGTGGTCGGCATCAAGCCCACGCTGGGCCTGGTCAGCCGGCGCGGGATCGTGCCGGTCTCGGCGGCCCAGGACACCGCGGGCCCGATGGCCCGGACCGTGGCCGGGGCGGCGGCGCTGCTCGGCGTGCTGGCCGGCCCGGACCCGGAGGACCCGGTGACCGCGGCCGCGGCGGGCCTGCCGCGGACTACACGGCCTTCCTCGACCCTGGCGCGCTGGCCGGGACCCGGCTCGGCGTGTGGCGGGACGGCTGCCCCGAGGCGGGTGACGCGATCATGGCCGTCCTCGACCAGGCCACCGGCGTGCTGCGGGACCTCGGCGCCACCGTGCTCGACCCCGTCGAGCTCCCCGGCGCGGCGGGAATCGGCGACCCCGAATGGTTGTCGTTGCTGCATGAATTCAAGCGCGATATCAACGCGTACCTGCGCGCACTGCCCGGCCATGCGCCGCGGTCACTCGCGGAGCTCATCGAGTTCAATCTCCGCAACGGTCCGGTCGTGCTCCCTCATTTCGGCCAGGAGATCTTCCTGCGGGCCGAGGCCACCAGCGGGGATCCGGCTGACCCAGCCGCGCAGGCCACCCGGGCCGAGGCCACCGGCCGGGCCCGGGAGGCGCTGGATGGGCCGCTGGCCGGGCTGCGGCTCGACGCGATCGTCACGCTGACCGCGAACCCGGCGGGCCTGACCGACTACGTGCTGGGCGACAACGGGGTGTTCCACACCTCGGGGCCGTCGGCGGTGGCCGGGTACCCGGCCATCTCGGTCCCGGCGGGCCAGGTCCGCGGGCTGCCGGTGGGGCTGTCGTTCCTCGGCCCGGCGTGGAGCGAGCCCGCGCTGATCGGCCTGGCCTACGCGTTCGAGCAGGCGTCGCAGGCGCTGAGCTGGCCGTCCCTGCAGGACACCCTGCCGCCCGCGGTCGGCCGCAGCGATAGCCTGCGCTCATGGATTCCTGGCGTGGCGTAAGCGTTCCTGACTTGCCCGGGCACGGCCCGGAGCCCCTCGTGTTCGACACGGCGGCCGGCGAACTCGCGGTCGCCGCGGCCGGCCCGGACGCCACCCTGTACGCGTGCGGGATCACCCCGTACGACGCCACCCATATCGGGCACGCCGCCACGTTCATGGCCTGGGACCTGCTCGTGCGGGCCTGGCGCGACGCCGGCCACCACGTGACCTACGTGCAGAACGTGACCGACGTGGACGACCCGCTGCTGGAGCGGGCGGCCCGGGACGGCGACGACTGGCGCGCGCTGGCCGACCGGGAGATCGACCGCTACCGCGCGGACATGGCCGCGCTGCGGGTGCTGCCGCCCACCCGGCTGGTCGGCGCGGTTGAGGCCCTCGGGGTCATCGAACGGTTCGCGGGCCGCCTCGCCCAGCGCGGGGCCCTGTACGGCCTGGAGGGGGACGAGTACTTCGCCCGGGCCAGCGACGAGGCGTTCGGGTCGGTGTCGGGGCTGGACCGGGGGGAGATGCTGGAGCTGTCCGCGGAGCGCGGCGGCGATCCCGGCCGGCCCGGTAAGAAGGACCCGCTGGACGCGCTGGTCTGGCTGGCGGGCCCGGCCGGACGAGCCGGCCTGGGCGTCCCGGTTCGGCCAGGGGCGGCCCGGCTGGCATGTGGAATGCGCGGCGATCTCCACCGAGTACCTGGGCAGCAGGTTCGACGTCCAGGCGGGCGGCACCGACCTGATCTTCCCGCACCACGAGATGAGCGCCTCGCACGCGCGGGTGGCGCTCGACCCGGATGCGTTCGCGCGGCACTACGCGCACGCCGGGATGGTCCGGCTGGACGGCGAGAAGATGTCGAAGTCGCTCGGCAACCTGGTGTTCGTGTCCCGCCTGCTGGGGCAGGGGCACGACCCCATGGCGGTCCGGCTGGCCATCCTGGCGCACCACTACCGCCACGACTGGGACTGGACCGACGCGGGGCTGGCCGCCGCGGGCGGCCGGCTGGCCCGCTGGCGGGAGGCGGTACGGGCAGCCCCCGCCGCGTCCCTGCCCGCCGCGGAGGCGGTGCTGGCCGGGGTGCGGGAGCGGCTCGCCGACGACCTCAACGCCCCGGGTGCCCTGGCGGTCGTGGATGCCTGGGCCGACGCGGTCCTCGCCGGGCCTGGTGGCGCCGGGCCTGGTGGCGCTGGGTGGGGCTGGGGCTGGGGCTTGCCGCTGGGGCTGGTGGCGACGGGGCTGGTGGCGGCCCGTCGCCGGCGGACACGCTGTCCACGGCCGGGGCGCTGGTCCGGGACACGGTGGACGCCCTGCTCGGCGTCATCCTGTAGGACCGCGCGGCTGGCCCGGCCGCTACTAGCCGCCGCGGCCCGAGCGTGATATCGATGAGCGATATCACTTCCTGACCGTGTCCCGGAGTCACCGATGACTGACGTCCCGCCGGACCTGCCCGGCCTCTCGAGCCCGAGCCGCCCCTGGATGAGCTGGGGCCGTTCATCCCGGCGGATCCGCCCGACGATGCCGAGGCCCTGGATGCCTCGCGGCTGCTCGTCCAGGCCGTCGGGCAGCTGCCCGAAGCCGACCGTGACCGGGTCTACACCTGGCTGCTGCGCACCGGGCTGCGGCCGTCGCGGGCCGGCGCGCCGGGTCCGCTGGCCCGCCGCCTCGGCTGGTCCCTCGGCGTGCAGGCCGGGAGCCAGACCCAGACCCGGGAGTGGGGGGCCGCGGTCGTGTCCGAGCTCGTCCGCGGCTCATCGTCGCCGGCCCAGCAGATGGTGCCAGTCCGGTTCTCGGCGGAGCAGCACGCGCGGTTGCGGACCTGGTGCGGCGAGCACGGCTTCTCGATGGCGACCGTGATCCGCGGGCTGGTTGACCGCTTCCTGGAGAGCCAGCAGCCCGAGCGGGGCTGAGACCCGGGCGTGGCTGAGGCCCGGGCGGGGCTGAGGCCCCGGCCGTGGCTGAGGCCCGGACGGCCTGCCCGGCGGCCTCAGCCGCGCGGGGTGATCTCCACCCGGCGCAGCCGCTGCTGGCCGGGCTCCAGTTCGACGGCCAGGGTCAGCCCGGCGTGCTCCCCGTCCAGCTGCACGACGGTGCTCGTGTGCCCGTTGCCGCCGCAGAACGCCCCGGGCCGGCACGCTCCCGCCCAGGCGCTGGCCATCCGCAGCTGGCGCAGCAGCAGGCCGGTGTTGACCAGCGCGGACACGGGCAGCTCCGCGGGCCAGCGCTGCGGGCCGCCGGCCAGCGACGCGTTGAGCAGGTCGATGAGGGCCTGAGCCTGCCGCCACAGCGGCGAGTCGGCCGCGGGCGGCACGGTGACCGTCAGCGACTGGACCCGCGGCGGTTCCTCGGGCGTGAGCAGGATCTCCACCTGCGTTTCGCCCCGCTCCCCGCGCAGCCACCAGCGGCAGTGCGCGGGGGAGTCGAACTCCGCCGGCCGGGCCGCCACCCGGCGCGCCGCGCCGGGGCCGTGCTGGCCTGGCGCGGCTCCGAGCCGCTTCCACATCCGGGCGATCTTCTCGCGGCGCCGGGGCAGCGGGTCGTCCAGCGCGACGTTGTCCGCGAAGAGCTGTTCCGCCACCTGGTTGTCCCAGTGACTCAGCAGCTGGTTGACCACCTGCTGGGCCCGCAACGTTTCCGGCCAGGGCCCGCCCGGCGCGGGCGCCTGCCGGCCACCACCAGCCGGGCTCCCTCCCGGCCCGCCGCGCCCGCGAGGGCCGCGTCCCCCCCGGCTTGGGCGGCAGCTGTGCCCGCGAGGGCATCCTGCGCGGCGTCGGCCCGCAGCATCTCCTCCATGAGCCGGGCGGCCAGCACGGATGCGCCGGCGTAGGTGCTGTTGGCCAGCACGATCACGCCGAGGCCGGTCTCCGGGTGCCAGCGCATGTGACTGCCGAAGCCCGGGTACCCGCCGCTGTGGTAGACCAGCCGCCCCCACGCGCTGGTCTCCTCGGTGAACAGCCCGAACCCGTATCCGTGCTGGCTCCCCGCGCAGCGGTCGCCGGGGAACCGCGGCTGCGCCTCGGGCAGGGTCACGGCGGGCTGCTGCATCTCGCGGCGCGAGGCCGCCGGCAGCGGGTGGGCATCGCCGGCCCGCGGGCCGCGCGGCGGGAAGGCCGCGGCAAAGCCGTCCACCCAGCCGGCCAGATCCCGGACACTGCTGAACACGCCCCCCATCGGCGCGAACGCACCGAGCGGGTCCGGGGTGAGCTCGGTCCATCCGTCTGCGCCGCGGGTGTACCCGCGGGCCAGCCCGTCCGGGTCGAACTCCGCGGCCTCGTACCCGGTACGGCTCATGCCGAGCGGGCCGAGCAGCCGGGCCCGCACGAAATCCGGGTAGTCAGCCTCGGCCGCGGCCGAGATGACCCGCCCGAGCAGCGCGTAGCCCAGGTTGGAGTACTCGAAACGGGTGCCCGGCGCCCACGCCGCACGCACGCCGCGGGCCAGGATCGCCGCGAACTCGGGCAGCGGGGTGCCCTGCTGGCGGTCACCCCAGGGATCGTCGGTCGGCAAGCCCGCGGTCATGGTCAGCAGGTGCCGGAGCGAGATGGGCGGTGAGTCGGCCGTCACCCCGGCCCAGCCGCGCAGTTCCGGGACGAAGTCCGTGACCGGGTCGTCCAGCCGGAGCAGGCCGGCGTCGCGCAGCGCCAGCAGCGCCGACGCCGTGAAGCTCTTGGTCATCGAGGCGATGCGGAAGACGGTGTCCGCGTCGGGTGCTGGCCCGCCGAGCCAGCGCTCGCCCACCCCACCCCCGTGGGCCAGGGTCCCGCCCGCCACGATCCCGTACGCGAGGCCCGGCTGGCCCGCACCGTGCTGGTACGCCTGCACCAGGTCATCGGCGGTCGCGGCGGCACCGGGCGGAAGCCCCCGGGGGGCCGCGGGACGGGCGGGGCCGGGATCAGCTCGCCGGTCGGGCATGCCTGCTCCTCCAGATCAACGGGGTCCTGCAGATCAACCTTCGGGACCGGGCCAGTCAACCGGCCAGCCAACCAGGGCCAGTCAACCGGGGCCAGTCAATCCAGGCCCGGAAGACGCTGCAACGTAATATGTCACCCGGTCCGGCGCCAGCAGCTGGCGGACCGCCCTCGCCGGGAGGCCGAGGGCCTCATTCGCCGCCTCCCACGGCGCCGCCGGGTGGTCAGCGAGGCGGAGAGCAGGTGCGGCATGACGGCACGGATGACTAACTGGGCCGGCAATATCGTCTACCGGGCCTCCCGGGTGGCGCGGCCCCGCAGCGTGAGCGAAGCCCAGGAACTGGTCTGCGCCGGCGGCCAGGTGCGGGCGGTGGGCACCGGCCACTCGTTCAACCGGATCGCCGATACCCCGGGCGTGCTGGTCTCGCTCGCGGACCTGCCCCCGGTCCTCGACATCGAGCCAGGCGGGGCGGCGGTCACCGTGGCGGCCGGGATCAGCTACGGCGAAGTCGCCAGGCGGCTCAACGCCGCCGGCTATGCCCTGCCCAGCCTGGCCTCGCTGCCGCACCTGTCGGTGGCCGGGGCGGTCGCCACCGCGACTCACGGTTCGGGTGATGCCCAGGGGAACCTGGCCACCACGGTGGCGGGCCTGGAGCTGATCACCGCCGATGGCGACGTGCGCACCCTGCGCCGCGACACCGGAGGTGAGGAGTTCCGGGGCTGCGTGGTCGGACTGGGCTCGCTCGGCCTGGTTACCGCGCTGACCCTGGACCTCGTCCCGTCGTTCAGCGTCCGCCAGTACGTGTACGAGGGACTGCCCGCGGCGATGTTGCGGAGCCACTTCGACGAGATCTTCGGCAGTGCGTACAGCGTCAGCGTGTTCACGAACTGGCACGGGGACCGGCACGGCCAGCTCTGGCTCAAGGTCCGCGAGGGGGACGGGGAATGGCAGCCGGTGTCGCGGTGGATGGATGCGACCCTGGCCGACCGGCAGGTCCACCCCGTCCCCGGTGGCGACCCGGCCCACGCCACCCGGCAGCTGGGCGTGCCGGGGCCGTGGCACGAGCGGCTCCCGCATTTCCGGGCGGAGTTCACGCCCAGCAGCGGGGCGGAGCTGCAGTCGGAATACCTCCTGCCGCGGCAGGTGGCGGCGGGCGCCTTCGACGCCCTGGCCAGCCTGGGCAGCCTCCTGGCCCCGGTCCTGCAGATCTCCGAGATCCGCACGGTCGCCCCGGATGACCTGTGGCTCAGCCCGAGTTTCCAGCGGGACACGGTGGCCCTGCACTTCACCTGGATCAAGGACACGGCCGCGGTGACGCCGGTCATCGCCACGATGGAACAGCTGCTCACCCCGCTGGGAGCCCGGCCGCACTGGGCGAAGCTGTTCGGCATGCCCCCGCATGTGGTGCGCGCCCTGTACCCGCGGTCGGCCGATTTCCAGGATCTGCTGAGCCGTTACGACCCGGGCGGCAAGTTCCGGAACAGCTTCATCGACAAGTACTTCCCGGCCACGCACTGAGCACCTCGCCGGGTGGCGGGTCAGGCAGGCCGCTGCCGGCCCGGTGGCGGGTCAGCTCCCGCTGGGCTGCGGCACGTGGCAGGCGACCTTGGGGTTCACCCCGACGTAGTTGAGGGGCCCGGCGAGGATCGTCACCACGATGGTGCTGGCTTTCGTGCAGCTCGCGATGGAGCCGCTGTAATAGTGCCGCTGGGCTCCAGCGATAGCCCCGATGATCAGCCAGATCACCAGTAGGGCAGTGCCTAGGCGCACGGCTACCTCCAGTAAGCGAGTCTCCCGGAGCGCGTCATGCGCCGCCCAGATCACGAAATGTCCGGGTTAGCCTACCGCTAGGGTGCCCGCTCGTCCGGCTATGCGCCGATAGTGCTTTTGATCCCGGGAAACGCCCGGTGCGCCCGTGCCATCCCTCCCTGGGACGGGGCCCCGGCCATTTGTCAAATCGAGTTCCCGCCCAGTGGACAAATGTACGAACTTCGTTCGTGACATGCTGGATTATCCACAGAACGTCATTCTGTGCTGGCCTCCGGACGGCCCCGCCGAGCAGCCTGGCCTCATGAACAACACACCGTCTGCCTCAAGTTCCAGCGCGTTCTCTCGTCAGCCCCGGGTCCGGGTCAGTTCCCCCGCTGACATCCTGGCCGTCGTGCCGCACCTGCTCGGTTTCCACCCCGGCAAGAGCCTCGTCGTGATGGGAGTCGGCCGGCCGCGGGCCCGGGTCCAGCTCGCCTTCCGGTACGACCTTCCTGACCCGCCGGACCCGGTCCACGCCGCGGACATCGCCGAGCACGCCGCCGAGGTGCTCCGGCATCGCCGGCTAGCACCGTGATCGGCGTGGGGTACGGCCCGGGTGCCCTGGTCACCCCCGTCGCGGACGCGCTGGCCGCGGCGCTGCGGCAGGCCGGGCTGCGGTTACACGAGCTCATGCGGGTCGAGGACGGCCGCTACTGGTCCTACCTCTGCGAGAACCCCGAGTGCTGTCCCGCGGACGGCGTGCCGTTCGACGTCAGCGCCAGTCCCGCGGCGGCCGCCATGACCGTGGCCGGCCTGGTCGCCTACCCGGACCGGGCCGCCCTGGCCAGGACGCTCGCCCCGGTCACCGGGGCTGCGGCCCGGTCCATGGAGCGGGCCACCAGCCGGGCCCGGGAACGTGCGGCGGACCTGATCGCGCAGGCGTCCCTCAGCCTCAGCCCCGGGCCCGGGCGCGGGCTGGGGGACAAAGCTGCTGGTGGACGAGGGCCGCCGTGCCGTTCAGGAGGCCATCAGCACGTACCGGGCCGGCGGCCGGCTGCTGGCCGATGACCCGGTGGCGTGGCTCACGGTGGTCCCTGGCTCACCTGGCGGTCCGGGACGACGCCTGGGCCCGGATGGATCCCGGGTACCGCGCCGCGCACCTGCGCCTGTGGACCGACGTGGTCCGCCGGGCCGCCCGGGCCTACCTCCCGGCTCCCGCGTCGCTGCTGGCCTTCACCGCCTGGCAGTCCGGCGACGGGGCGCTGGCCAACATCGCGATCGACCGGGCGCTGGCCGCGGACCCGGGGTACTCGCTGGCCCAGTTGCTCCGCGACATCATGGACGCCGGGGTGCCGCCCTCGGCCGCGCGGGTCCCGATGACGCCCGAGCAGGTCGCAGCCAGCTACGACCTCGCGGACTCCGGCGCCCCGGAGCGGGCGGGCGGCCGGGCGAGGTCGGGCCGCGGGCTCAAGGTGCCCCGCAAGCAGCCGTCCCGGTAGGCGGGGACGGACGGCCCCGGGCGCCCCGGCCGGGCCTGCCGCCGTCCCGGCTGTCCGCCGCCGTCCGGTAACCCAGATGGCCGGCCGGTGGGTAGCCAGGGCACGGGAAAGAGGCAGGACCTGGGCTGGGGTTCAGCGCGGGTCCTACCGCGGGGTAAACTTCCTGCGCCGTTCGCCGGAGTCGGCCGGGAACTTGCCCACATGAGCCCGCTGCGTTCGTCCCTCACTATCGAGGTCGGGCCGGCCCTGAGCGAGGAGAGGCAGAGTGACTGACTCTAGCAGTAGCGGAACGGGGTCGCAGAGTAATCATCGTGGCTCCGTGGACGTTGATCCCGTCAGCGTGACGGGGCAGCGGACGGGATCCGGGCCAGCCGCCGCCCTGCCCGCCGGGCTGAAGCAGGCGCACGAGGCCGCGGTGGCCAGCCTTCAGAAGGCCTACACGGCGGTGCCCCCCGGCACGAAGGTGAGGCTGGCCAAGCGCACCTCCAACCTGTTCCGGTTCCGCGATCAGCCGGCCGGGCCGCGGGTCGCCGAGCTGGACGTCTCCGCGTTCAGCCGGGTGCTGCACGTGGACCCGGCGTCCCGTACCGCCGTGGTGGGCGGCATGACCACCTACGAGGACCTGGCGGACGCCACGCTGCCGCACGGCCTGATGCCGTTCGTGGTGCCCCAGCTGAAGACGATCACCCTGGGGGGCGCGGTTACCGGCCTGGGCATCGAGTCCACCTCGCTGCGCCTCGGCATGCCGCACGAGTCCGTCCTGGCCATGGAGATCCTCACCGGCGACGGCCAGGTGGTGACGGCCACCGCGGACAACGAGCACGCGGACCTGTTCCGCGGGTTTCCCAACTCCTACGGGACGCTGGGCTACGCCCTGTCGCTCACGATCGAGCTGGAGCCGGTGGCGCCGTTCGTGCACCTGCGCCACTTCCGCTTCCACGACCCTGAGACCTGCATGGAGGCGATCGCGAAGATCGGGGCCGAGGGCAGTTACGAGGGGCACCGGGCCGACTTCGTGGACGGCACCATGTTCAGCCTGGACGAGCTCTACCTCACGGTCGGGGCGTTCAGCGAGGTGGCCCCCTGGACCAGCGACTACACCGGCCACCAGATCTTCTACCAGTCGCTGCGCGGGCCCCGGGAGGACTTCCTCACGGTCCGCGACTACCTGTGGCGCTGGGATACCGACTGGTTCTGGTGCTCACGGCCGTTCGGGGTGCAGAACCCGGCGATCCGCCGGCTGTGGCCGCGCCGCTACCGGAGGTCCGACGTGTACCGATCGCTGGTGGCCTTCGACCGGCGGCACGGCCTGTCCGGCAAGCTGGCCCGGCGCCGGGGGCAGCCGCCGCGGGAGGACGTTATCCAGGACGTCGAGATCCCGGTCGGCCGGGGCGCCGAGTTCCTCCGGTTTTTCGCCGCCGACGTCGGCATGAGCCCGGTCTGGCTGTGCCCGCTCCGGCTGCGCAGCGACCAGGCCTGGCCGCTCTACCCGCTGGCGCCCGGCGAGGTGTACGTGAACTTCGGCTTCTGGGGGATGGTCCCGCTCCCGCCGGGCCGCACGGACGGCTACCACAACCGGCTGGTGGAAGACGAGGTGGCGGCGCTGGGCGGGCACAAGGGCCTGTACTCGACGTCGTTCTACACCGAGGAGCAGTTCTGGGCGAGCTACAACGGGCCCGCCTACGCCGCGCTCAAGCAGCGGTACGACGGCGGGGGCCGGCTGGCCGGCCTGTACGAGAAGTGCGTGCGGGGCCAGTAGCCCCGTAGCGGGAACCGGACGCGGGAAGCAGCAAATCAGTGAAGCCGGACGCGGCATGGCAGGGCACGCAGCAGGAGGGATGGCAGGGATGGCACTAGCGGACGTGTTCGAGAAGGTGGCGGGCCCCGATGCCCCGGTGGAGTTCCATGCCTACGACGGGAGCCGGGCGGGACCGAGGGCGCCCCGGTACGGATCACCGTGCGGTCTCCGGTGGCGGTGTCCTACCTGGCCCAGGCGCCGGGTGCGCTCGGCCTGGCCCGGGCCTACGTGTCCGGCCACCTCGACGTCGAGGGCGACATGTACGACGCGCTGTCCCGGATGGTCCAGGCCCAGCAGGTGCACATCGACCTGACCGAGCGGCTCAGGCTGCTGCGGGACCTCGGCGGCCCCAGGCTGCTGCTGCCCCGGATCCCGCCGCCGCCGCAGGAGGTCAGGGTGAACCGCCGCTGGCTTGCGGGACGGCTGCACTCCAAGAAGCGCGACGCCACCGCCATCTCGCACCACTACGACGTGTCCAACACGTTCTACGAGTGGGTGCTCGGCCCGTCGATGGCCTACACCTGCGCCTGCTACCCGCGGGCCGATGCGACCCTGGAAGAGGCGCAGGCTTACAAGCACGACCTGGTAGCCCGCAAGCTGGGCCTGCGCCCCGGGATGCGCCTGCTCGACGTGGGCTGCGGCTGGGGCGGCATGGTCCGCCACGCCGCCCGGGAGTACGGCGTTAAGGCGCTCGGCGTGACCCTGTCCGCGCAGCAGGCGGCCTGGGCGCAGCAGGCCATCGAGAAGGAGGGCCTGGGCGGGCTGGCCGAGGTCCGCCACCTCGACTACCGCGACGTGCCTGAGGGAGAGTTCGACGCGGTCAGCTCGATCGGGCTGACCGAGCACATCGGCCGGGCCCAGCTGCCGGCGTACTTCGCCTTCCTGTACGGCAAGCTCCGGCCCGAGGGACGGCTGCTGAACCACTGCATCACCCGGCCGGACAACCGGCGCCCGGGCCGGGTGGTCGGCGGTTTCATCAACCGCTACGTGTTCCCCGACGGCGAGCTGGAAGGACCGGGCTACCTGCTCTCCCTCGCCCATGACTCCGGGTTCGAGGTGCGGCACGAGGAGAACCTGCGCGAGCACTACGCGATGACCCTGGCCGGCTGGTGCGCCAACCTCGACGCGCACTGGGACGAGGCGGTGGCCGAGGTCGGCGAGGGCACGGCCCGGGTGTGGCGGCTCTACATGGCCGGCTCCGGCTCGGGTTCGAGCGCAACGTCGTCGAGCTGCACCAGATACTCGGCGTCCGGCTGGGCAGCAAGGGCCAGGCGGGCATGCCGCTGCGGCCCGACTGGGAGCCGCTGGCCCGGGTGTCCGCGGTCAGCTAGGGCTGCGGGCGGCATTGGTGACGATCCCCCCGGCGGCCGGGGCGGGCCAGTGAGACCACGGGGCCCGGGTGACCGGGCGGGTCCGGTGACCGGGCGGTCCCGGTGACCGGGGCGGGTCCGGTGACCGGGCCGGGTCCGGCAGCTGGCCGCACCCGGATGGCGGACAATGGCCGCATGGAAACAGCGCAGCCCGGGCATGGCGGCCCGGTCCGTGACATCGTCCTGCTCGGCTCGACCGGCTCCATCGGGACCCAGGCCGCGGACATCGTGCGGCGCAATCCCGGCCGGTTCCGGCTGGCCGGGCTGGCCGCCGGCGGAGGCCAGCCCGGCCTGCTCGCGGCCCAGGCCCTGGAATTCGGGGCCGAGGTGGTCGCCGTGGCCCGGGAGGACGCCGCGGGCGAGGTGCGCGAGGCGCTGCGCGCCCAGGCATCCGGCACGGGCCGCACCCAGCCGCTGCCCAAGGTCCTGGCCGGCCCGGACGCGGTGGCAGAGGCCGCCACGTGGCCCTGTGACGTGGTGCTCAACGCGGTTACCGGATCCGTCGGCCTGGCCGCCACGCTGGCCGCCCTGGACGCCGGCCGGACGCTGGCGCTGGCCAACAAGGAATCCCTGATCGTCGGCGGCCCGCTGGTCGCGGGCCAGGCGGCCCCCGGCCAGATCGTCCCGGTCGATTCCGAGCACTCGGCCATCGCGCAATGCCTGCGGGGCGGCCGCGCCAGCGAGGTGGGCCGGCTGGTGCTGACCGCGAGCGGCGGCCCCTTCCTCGGCCGCGGCCGGGACGAGCTCGAGCAGGTGACCCCGGCCCAGGCCCTGGCCCACCCGAACTGGGACATGGGGCCGGTCGTCACGATCAACTCGGCGACGCTGGTCAACAAGGGCCTGGAGCTCATCGAGGCGCACCTGCTGTTCGGCATCGGGTTCGACCGGATCGAGGTGGTCGTGCACCCGCAGTCGGTGATCCACTCCATGGTCGAGTTCACCGACGGCGCGACGATCGCCCAGGCCAGCCCGCCGGACATGCGGATCCCGATCGCGCTGGGGCTGGCCTGGCCGGACCGGGTCCCCGGCGCCGGGCCCGCTCTCGACTGGAGCCGCGCGCACACCTGGTCCTTCCAGCCGCTGGACCATGAGGCCTTCCCGGCCGTAGGGCTGGCCCGCAAGGCCGGCCAGACCGGCGGCACCGCCCCGGCCGTCTACAACGCGGCCAACGAGATCTGCGTGGAGGCATTCCGGTCGGGCCGGATCGCGTTCCCCGAATCGTCAACACGGTGGCGAAGGTAGTCTCTGAGCATGAGAGCGCGGCACGGGACGCGGTGACCCTTGACGACGTGCTCGCCGCGGACCGCTGGGCGCGGATCCGCGCGCTGGAACTGACAGCCGGAGGACGAGGCGGCGTGCGCGAGGCCCGCAGCGGGACCCGCGGAGAGGGGGAGTCGGCCGGATGACCCTGCTCGGCTGGATCATCTTCATCTTCGCCCTGCTCTTCTCGATCATGCTGCACGAGGCGGGGCACTTCGCCACGGCGAAGAGGTTCCGGATGAAGGTCACCCAGTTCTTCGTGGGCTTCGGCCAGACCGTGTGGTCCCGCGTGCGGGGCGAGACCGAGTACGGCGTCAAGGCCATCCCGGCCGGCGGTTTCGTGAAGATCGTCGGCATGACCGCGCTGGAGGACGTGGATCCCGAGGACGAGGCGCGGTCCTTCCGCCGGCAGCCGGCCTGGCAGCGGATGATCGTGCTGGCCGCCGGGTCCTTCATGCACTTCGCGCTGGCCTTCGTGCTGTTGTTCATCCTGGCCGTGGGGATCGGCCTGTCTAACACCAACTCCTCCACGATCGGGGCCATCGACCCCTGCGTGCCCACCAACATCAACGCCACCAGCTGCGCCAAGTCCGATCCCGCGTCCCCTGCGGTCAAGGCGGGGTTCCGCAACGGTGACAAGATCATTGCGCTCGGCGGCACGCGCGTGCACACCTGGAACCAGCTGGGCGCGGCGATCCGCGAGCAGAAGCCGGGCACCCCGGTCACGGTCGTCGTGCTCCGGGACGGCCACCGCGTGACCTTGCATCCGTCGCTGGCCGTGGTCAACGGGCGCAAGGGCTCCTACCTCGGCATATCCCCGGCGGTGCTGTACGTGACGGTGAACCCGATCCGCGGGGTGACCTACGCGGGCTCGGAATTCGGCCAGATCGTCGTGGGCTCGGTGCAAGCCCTCGGCAGCATCCCCAAGGCCATTCCCGAGCTGTTCGCGAAGAACCGGAGCAGCACCGCGGGCGGCAACGTGACCAGCGTGGTGGGCGCCGGGGAGTACACCGGCCAGGCGTTCGCGGCCAAGGTCGGCTGGCAGACCAAGGTCTCGATCGTGCTGTTCATCGTCATCTCGCTGAATATCTTCGTCGGCCTGTTCAACCTGCTTCCGCTGCTCCCGCTGGACGGCGGCCACCTGGCCGTCGTCATCTACGAGCAGATCCGGACCTGGATCGCCCGGCTCCGGCGGCGGCCGGACCCGGGGCTGGTCAACATGCGCAAGCTTCTCCCGGTCAGCGTCGGGGTATTTGCTCTGCTGGTCGGGTTCGGGCTCCTGCTGATCATGGCGGACCTCGTGAACCCGGTCCACATACCCCAGTGAGCGGGATGCGGAACGGCGGGTCCGCCCGGGATGTTCTGGCCCGGGGCGGTGGTTGGTGCGAGTGGTGCGGACGAGACGAACGCAGACATCCGGATAACGTGACCCTTCGGCTAAGACACCCTTTGACCGGACACAGTGAGGGATAAAGGATCATGACGATTGATCTAGGCATGCCACAGCCCGCGGTCGAGCCCCTGGCGCCGCGGCGGAAGTCGCGCCAGATCATGGTGGGCAAGGGGAAGCACGCCGTTGCGGTGGGTGGCGGGGCGCCCGTGTCGGTGCAGTCGATGACGACCACGGTGACCGCGGACGTGAACGCCACGCTGCAGCAGATCGCCGAGCTGACCGCGTCGGGCTGCCAGATCGTCCGGGTCGCGGTGCCGTCGCAGGACGATGCGGACGCGCTGCCGGAAATTGCCCGCAAGTCACAGATCCCGGTGATCGCGGACATTCATTTCCAGCCGAAGTACGTGTTCGCCGCCATCGACGCGGGCTGCGGCGCGGTCCGGGTTAACCCCGGCAACATCAAGGCGTTCGACGACAAGGTCGCCGAGATCGCCCGCGCGGCGTCCGCGGCCGGGACCCCGATCAGGATCGGCGTGAACGCGGGCTCGCTCGACAAGCGCCTGCTGGCCAAGCACGGCCGGGCTACCGCCGCGGCCCTGGTGGAGTCGGCGCTGTGGGAGTGCTCCCTGTTCGAGGAGCACGGCTTCACCGACATCAAGATTTCCGTGAAGCACCACGACCCGGTCGTGATGATCGCGGCGTACCGGCAGCTGGCCCAGGCCTGTGACTATCCGCTGCATCTCGGGGTGACCGAGGCCGGCCCGGCCTTCCAGGGCACGGTCAAGTCCGCGGCCGCGTTCGGCGCGCTGCTCGCCGAGGGGATCGGCGACACGATCCGGGTGTCGCTGTCCGCGCCGCCGGTCGAGGAGGTCAAGGTGGGCACGGCGATCCTCGAGTCGCTCGGCCTGCGGGACCGCGGCCTGGAGATCGTGTCCTGCCCGTCCTGCGGCCGCGCCCAGGTGGATGTGTACACGCTGGCGGACCAGGTCACCGCGGGCCTTGAGGGCCTGGAGGTGCCGCTGCGTGTGGCGGTGATGGGCTGCGTCGTCAACGGCCCCGGCGAGGCCCGCGAAGCGGACCTGGGTGTCGCCTCCGGCAACGGCAAGGGGCAGATCTTCGTCAAGGGTGAGGTCATCAAGACCGTGCCGGAGTCGCAGATCGTGGAGACCCTCATCGAGGAGGCCATGAAACTGGCCGAGGCCATGCCCGGCGGCCTGCCCCCGGCCGCGCCCGAGGTCAGCGTTTCCTGACGGCCGCGGCGCCGCTGCCCGGCCGCCGGCCGGTTCCGCCCAGCCGACCTAGCCGACCTGGCCGTCGGGCTCGCCGTCGGCCAGCACGAGCTCGCCCACACGCTCGCGGAGCAGGGCCCGGGCCTCCTGGTGAAGCAGGCCGTCGGTGATGAACGTGTCCACCTCGTCCAGCCCGGCGAACGAGCTCAGCCCGACGATGCCCCATTTCGTGTGATCCGCGACGACCGTGACCCGCCGGGCCCCGTGCACGAAGGCCCGGTTGGTCTCCGCTTCCGCGAGGTTCGGCGTGGTGAGGCCCGCGACCGGGTCAATACCGTGACAGCCCAGGAAAAGCAGGTCCACGTGCAGGGAGCGGATCGCGATGTCCGCGATGGGGCCGACCAGCGCGTCTGAGGGGGTGCGGACCCCCCCGGTGAGCACGACCTGGGGGGTGGCGCCGAACTGGCCGGCGGCCCGCGGCGCCCCGAAGATGCTCGCCACCCGGACCGAATTAGTCACGATCGTCAGCCCCGGCACGTCCAGCAGCTGCTGGGCCAGGGCGAAGGTGGTGGTCCCCGCGGACAGCGCGATCGCGGTGCCGGGCGTGACCAGCTCCGCCGCGGCCCGGGCGATGGCCTCCTTCTGCGGCTGTTCCAGCACCGACTTGGCCTCGAAGCCGGGCTCATGACTGCTCGGCGAGCCGGGCAGCACCGCACCGCCGTGCACCTTCTCGATCAGCCCGGCCTGGGCGAGGGCCTCGAGGTCACGGCGGATGGTCATGTCCGACACGCCGAGCCGCTGCGTCAGATCGCTGACCCGTGCGCTCCCGGCCCGGCGGATGTCGTCCAGGATCAGCGACTGTCGGTGTCTGGCGAGCATCCTGGACCTTCCTTACCCCCTGGGACGGGAACGACGGCGGGCGCAGCCGACCTGTGATGACGCCGGAACCGGATCTTTATATCTTGTGCGTTGACGAGCGACTCTGTGTGTTTTAGCTTAAGGCTCCAACAAGGCGCACATCGTTCTCGATCTTGAACCCGAATGAGAGCGCTAACCTGGGGGGCGTAGCCAGCCGCCGCCTGGGCGCCCTGAGTATGGCTGAGCACCGGAGCTCTGCGGCCGCCCAGCCTCGGAATGCGACAACGGATTCGAGGACAGGCGATGCAGCGAGTGCGGTCGGCGTCTGCTGCTGGCCGCGTTCCCCGGCATGGCCCGGGCGGCGGCGGCGATCCCGGCGCTCAGCGTGGGCAGAGGCAGCCTTGCCGCCCCAGCGGTGCTCGCGGGATGACCCGTGAGGGCGCAGTATGGGCGGCCCGGCCCGGGGGCCGGGTCCCTCCCGAGTTTTCTGGCGCGCCGCGCCGTGGCGTCACGCCGAGTACCGAGGTAATTCTCCTGGAGGTAGATACATGAAGATCGACCCCAAGGTCAACGAGGCTGTCGAGACCTTGAACATGAAGGACGGCCCGACCCGCCGTCGGCTGCTCAGCGGGGCCGGCCTGGTTAGTGCCTCCGCGGCCGCGGCGGGGCTCCTGGCCGCCTGCTCGTCCAGCACTCCGGCCTCCTCGGCCGCCACGGGCGCCGCCGGTAACTTCCCGAAGACGCCCGCCTGGCAGTTCTGGTACGTCAACCACGTCACCACGAACCCGTTCTTCGTGCCCACCCAGTACGGCTTCCAGGACGCGGCCGCACTGCTCGGCCTGCCCACCCCCAAGTGGGGCGGCTCGCAGAACTCCCTCACCTCGGAGATGGTGAGCTACTTCAACACCGCGATCTCCGCCAAGGCGGCCGGGATCGCCTATGCGGGGATTGACGCCACCTCGTTCACCACCCCCGTGGCGAACGCGATGAAAGCGGGCATCCCGGTGCTCAGCTACAACGCCGACGGCCTGGTCAAGAAGGGTGTCCCGGACATCGGCACCAACCGGCTGGCCTACGTCGGCCAGGCGCTCTACATCTCCGGCCAGCAGCTGGGCAACAAGATCAAGCAGCTGATCCCGGGCGGCGGGGATATCGCCATCTTCATCGCCACGCCCGGCTCCGGCAACATCCAGCCCCGCTACGACGGCGCGGTCTCCGTGCTCGGCAGCAGCTACACCGTGCACGAGGTCGCGACCGGCGCAGCGACCGGCCAGGAACTGTCGGCGGAGAAGGCGTTCCTGACCGGCCACAAGTCGATCAAGGGCGCGTTCGCGGTAGACGCGGGCTCGACCCAGAACCTCGGCCAGGCGCTGGGCGAGACCGGCCTGAAGGTCCCGAACGGCGGGTTCGACACCACGCCGACCACGCTGTCCAACATCCAGGCCGGCAAGACCGACTTCACCATCTACCAGGACCCCTACATGCAGGGCTTCCTGCCGACCATGTACTTCTACCTGTACAACATCTCGGGTGGCACGGTCACCCCGGCCGACACCGACACCGGCCTGACGTTCATCACCAAGTCGAACGCGGCGCCGTTCACGAAGAGCAGCCGGTTCCAGGGCTCGACCAGCGCGCAGAAGTACATTCCGCGCCCGTCTGGTGCGATCAGCAACCCGGTTGCCACCACCAGCACCTGATATCCGGATATCGCGGGTACTGGCAGGCATGACCGGCGGCGGGGCAGACTGGCTATTAACTGCCAGCCTGTCCTGCCGCCGGTTGACGTGGTGAGCTGAGGGGAAACTGGAGTCGACATGAGCGAGATCACCGAGCGCAGCCCGCAGACCGTATCGCCATCCGGGGGGCAACCCGCGCGGTCGAATCCGCTCGGCAGCGTGTTCGGGCTGCTGGCCCGGCAGCGCGAGGCGACGGTCTTCGTGGTGGCCGTCGTGCTGCTGCTCTACTTCGGTATCAGGTACAACTCCACGTTTGTCAGTTCGACGAACCTGGCCAACCTGCTGTCGGAGACCGCGGCGCCGATCATCATCATCGCGATCGGCGAGGTGTTCCTGCTGATCTGCGGGGAAATCGACCTGTCCGCCGGCTTCGTCTTCACGTTCGCGCCGTTCCTGATGCACTACCTGATCGACTTCTACGGTGTGCCTGTCGTGCCCGCGATCATCATCTCGCTGCTGTTCGGCGTGGCGGTGGGCTGGGTCAACGGCTTCCTCACCGTCACCATGGGCCTGCCCTCGTTCATCACCACGCTGGGCACCGGCTTCATCCTGCTCGGCCTCACGCTGACCACGTCCCACGCCTACCCAGCCAACGTCCCGGCCTCCTCGGTGGGCATCGGGCGCTGGATCGGCGCGGCGCCGTGGGCTCAGTTCATCTGGGCGATCGTGCTCACCGCGATCTTCTACGTGGTGCTGAACCGGACCAAGTGGGGCCTGTACACGGTCGCGACGGGCGGGAACCAGCTGGGTGCCCGCGAGTCCGGCATCAAGACCGGCCGGATCAAGTATGGCAACTTCATGCTCTGCTCTACCCTGGGCGCGCTGGTGGGCCTGCAGAACGCGTTCTACACCAACACCATCGACCCGAGCGCGGGCGGATACCAGCCGATGTTCTACGCGGTGACCGCGGCGGTCATCGGCGGCACGGCGATGCTCGGCGGCCAGGGCACCATCCTCGGCGCGTTCCTCGGCGGGATCGTGCTCGCCACCCTCATCAACGGCCTCAACGTCGCCGGGATCAGCGCCAACCCGCTGGACATCGTGTTCGGGCTGGCCATCCTGCTGTCCATGATCGCCAACGTCCGGCTCGCGCGGCTGCGGGCGGCAGGGAGGAACTGATGACCGCAGAGCCCACGCCCACCGTGGCGGCCGACGGCAGTGGTGATGCGCTCCGGGTCGAGCACATCAACAAGCGGTTCGGCGCGGTGACCGCGCTGCACGACGTGAATCTCCACCTGGCCCAGGGCGAGGTGCTGGGCCTGCTGGGAGACAACGGCGCGGGCAAGTCCACGCTGATCAAGATCATGTGTGGCTTCCAGCCCCCCACCTCGGGCCGGATCGTCCTGGAGGGCAAGGAGATCACGCTGAAGTCGGTGGACCACGCCCGCTCGCTCGGCATCGACACCGTGTACCAGGACCTGGCGCTGATCAACGAGCTCACCGTCTATCACAACATGTTCCTGAACCGGGAGCGGACCCGCTGGTCGCTGCTGTCCAACCGGAGCATGCGGCGCACGGCCCAGGAGCAGCTCGACCGGATCGGGGTGAACATCCCCTCGGTCGACTCGGAGGTGGCCAAGCTGTCCGGCGGCCAGCGCCAGGCCATCGCGGTGGCCCGGGCGGTGACCTCGAACGCCAAGGTGCTGCTGCTGGATGAGCCGCTGGCGGCGATGGGCGCCAAGGAAGGGGCGATGATCCTGGAGCTGGTCAAGGACCTGAAGCGCGACGGCCAGGTCTCGATCATCATGATCATGCACAACTACGGCCAGGCTCTCGAGGTCTGCGACCGGATCAACCTGCTCCAGCACGGCGAGATCACCTTCGACAAGCTGGCCAAGGACACCTCGGTCCAGGAACTGAACGACATCGTCATCGAGGAGTACCGGCGGGCCCTGGCGGAGCAGCAGCGGCAGAAGTCAGCCTGACCCATGTGACCCGCCCGCCGCGGCCCGGGCCTTACCGGCCGCGCCGCGGCGCCCGGCCAGGCGGCCGGCCAGGGCGGGCCGGCAGGGCGGGCCGGCACATCGGGCAAGATGACTGTCATGCCAACGCGCCGCCGGATGAACGGGACCCGCCGGGTCTCCATGCCGCGACCCGCCCGCCGGGCCGCGCTGAGGACCGTGGCCCTGGCGGGCGCGGTCCTGCTGACCGTGGCGGGCTGCACATTGGGCCGGGCCGCGACGGGTTCGTCTCCGGCGGCCCCGGCGGCCGGCTCCTCGGGTACCGCGGCACCGGCGCTGCACTGGCATTCCTGCTCCGCGGGGGGTGCGAGCCTGCAGTGCGCCAGCCTCAGGGTGCCGCTCGACTACGCCCGGCCACGCGGCCGCACGATCACGCTGGCGCTGTCCCGGGTGGCGGCGACCGCGCCAGCCAGCCAGCAGCAGGGCGACCTGCTGGTCAACCCGGGCGGACCCGGCGGCAGCGGCCTCGGCCTCGCGGCGTCGGTCGCGGACGGCCTCAGCCCGGCGGTCGCCGCCGACTACAACATCATCGGCTTCGACCCGCGCGGGGTGGGGTCCAGCGTTCCCGCCCTGTCCTGCGATCCCTCCTTCTTCTCCGGGCTGCGCCCGGACTACGTCCCGTCCGGGGCGGCGGCGGAGCAGACCCTCATCAGCCGGGCCAGGAGCTACGCCGCGGACTGCGAGAAGCGCTACGGCTGGCTGCTGCCCTACATGACGTCGCAGGACTCAGCCCGGGACATGGACTCGATCCGGGCCGCGCTCGGCGTCCCGAAGATCAGTTACTTCGGCTACTCCTACGGGACATACCTGGGCCAGGTGTACGCCACGCTGTTCCCGCACCATCTGCGCCGCATGGTCCTGGACAGCACGGTGGACCCGACCGGGGCGTGGTACGCCGACAACATCGCCCAGGATTATGCGTTCGAGGGCCGGATGGAGGCGTTTTTCGCCTGGGTCGCGGCGCACAACGCCACCTATGGGCTGGGCGCTACCCGGGAGGCAGTGGATCAGGCCTGGTACCGGGCCCGGGCGCGGCTCCAGGCCCACCCCGTGAACGGCCGGATCGGCGCCGACGATTTCGACGACACGTTCCTGGTGGGCGGGTACAGCAACGCGCTCTGGCCGGGCCTGGCTGCGGCCCTGGCCGCCTACCTGCGGGGCGGCGTCACCAGCCAGCTGGCCAGCCAGTACCAGGATGAGGGCGGGCAGAGCGAGAACGAGTTCGCCGTCTACAACGCGGTGGAGTGCAGTGACGTCAACTGGCCGCGGAGCTGGGCCAGGTGGAACTCCGACACCCGCCGGGTGTACCGGACCGCGCCGTTCCAGGCCTGGGACAACGCCTGGTTCAACGCCGCCTGCGCGTTCTGGCCGGTGCATGGGCCCGCGCACCCGCTGCAGATCAAGGGGGCGGGGCTGCCGGGGATCCTGATGCTGCAGGGCACCCTGGACGCAGCCACCCCGTACGCGGGCGCGCAGGTCGCACACCGGCTGCTGCCCAGCGCCAGGATGGTGGTCGTCGAGGGCGGCGGCAACCACGGCCAGTCCCTCGCCCAGCCGCCCAATACCTGCGTCGATGGCTACCTGAACCGTTACCTGGCCACGGGTGCGCTGCCCAGCCGCCCGGGCCTCGTCAACGCCACCTGCCCGGCCCTGCCGCCGCCCCCGCCGAGCAGCTGACCGGCCTTGGCGGGCGTTCCTGATGACGGACAGATACCCTGGGAGGGTGCTGCGCACCAAGGCGTCGCGGTCCTCGTCGCTGCGCCTGCTTAACGACCGCGATCGCGACGACGTGCTCGAGTTGTGCGACCGGGACCCGGTGGTGAACGTCTTCGTCAGCTCCCGGGTCCATGAGGCAGGTCTCGATCCGGTCCGGCTGGGCGGGCAGATGTGGGGCTTCGCGCCGGGCGGCAAGCTGACCTCGGCGTGTTACGCCGGAGCTAACCTGGTCCCGGTCGGGGCGACCCCGGCGGCCGGGACCGCGTTCGCCGGGCGGGCCCGGCTTCAGGGCAGGCGCTGCTCGTCTATCGTGGGTCCGGCGGACGCCGTCGGGCAGATGTGGGAACTGCTGCGCCCCTACTGGGGGCGGCCCCGGGAGATCCGGGAAGCGCAGCCCGTCATGGCGATCTCGGGGCCGCCGAGGGTGGACCCGGACCCGCACCTGCGCCGGGTCCGGCCCACCGAGCTCGACGTGCTGCTGCCGGCCTCGGTGGCCATGTTCACCGAGGAAGTGGGGGTATCGCCGCTCGGGCCGGACGGCGGGGCGGCCTACCGGGCCCGGGTCGCCGAGCTGATCGCGCTCGGGCGGGCGTTCGCCCGGATCGAGGACGGCCGGGTGATGTTCAAGGCCGAGATCGGGGCCGTCACCCCGCACGCGTGCCAGGTCCAGGGAGTATGGGTGCGGCCGGAACTGCGGGGCCAGGGGCTCGCCGTGGCCGGGATGGCCGCGGTCGTGCAGGAGGCGCTGCGGACCATCGCGCCCGTCGTGTCGCTCTACGTCAACGACTTCAATGCACCGGCCCGCGCCGTCTACCGCAAAGTCGGCTTCACCGAACTCGCCACCCTCACCTCGATCCTCTTCTGACCGGCCCGAGTCCGGGGGAGCGAAGGTAACCGGGGAGCTGCCGGAAGGTGAGGGGTGGCCGACGCGCCGCAGGGTTTTGCAGGCTTGCGAGGTCGCGGTGCCCGGTGGGCGTGTGGGGTGCAGCTTCCCGAGCCAGCAGAGCCGCGTGCCAAAGGACGTGCGCTGCTGGCGAGACGCCCCGCAGGCGTGTTCCCGCTGGGCTGGCGGCAGGTAGGGGTTTTGGCGGATGCAGCTTCCCGAGCCAGCAGAGCGGCGTGCCAAAGGCGCATCCTGCTGAGCCACCGCTGATTTGCCGACGAGGGGAGGCGCGCCGCAGGCGCGTCTCGCCGAGGCGGCGAATGGCGGGGGGCTTCGGGGGGTCGTCCCCCCGGAAGCAAACAGAGCCCGGGAAGGGACGGGCATACCGCGATGGCGGCCCGTCCCCCCGGCCCCCTGTCGCCGTCTCGCCCGTAGCCCGAACTTCCCCTCCCGGCGAGATCTGCAACGTAGGCTAGTCCGCGTACTTCGCACTAAGTTCGCAAAGAACAGTTAGAGCCGTGACGTGACTGAGCCGCAGCAAGCGGCGGGCCGTGAAGCCGCCGGGCGTTACCTGCGCGAATTACTCCTGCGCCCGGGGCGGTACCGCCAACTCTGGGAATCTCACGCACAGCGATCACGGCCCGGGGCGATCAATCACCTCGCCGTGGCGGAGGTGCTCGCGCAGTACCTGTGGGAGTCCCCCCGCGCGGCCGGCCATTCCGATGTCCTGCCGCATCAGCTCAAGGACACCGTGGGCCGGGCGCTGTCCGGCCGGCTGCTGAGCCGGTCCACGCTGGAGCTGTTCGTGGCCGCGTTCGGCCTTTCGAGCCAGGAGGAGGAGCGGCTCTGGCGGCTCTGGCGGGGCACCGGCCGGATCACGGTGCTGGCCGGGCCGCGGGCGATGCGCTCCGGTGCGGCCGCCGAGGTCGCCGGGGTACTGGGGCCGCGGCGGCACCAGACCGTCTCCCTTCATGATCATGTCTACACCGACGCCTGCCGCAGGCTGGCCCGGACCAGGACGCTCCAGGTCGTCGAGGCCCTGGCCGATGGCGTCGACCGGATCCCGTACCTGTACGACACGAACGCGGTCACCCTGGAACTCGGGCAGGGATGCGCGGGGGCGCCCGGGCCGGTCCGCCGCATCGGCGGAGTGTACGGCACCGACATCCTCCTGGCCCGCTCGCTCGACCTGGGCGAGACCATCACCCTGGAGTACTGGACCTCCTACCACTACGACGGGAACCCCGCCGACCCCGCGGAGCGTGAGTACCGGCGCGCGGTGATGAGCACCCTGGAGAACTTCGACATGCGGATCGAGTTCCACCCCGACCAGGTGCCGGGCGCGGTGTGGTGGGCGGTCTGGGACGGGGTGGAAGGCGGGGTGCTGGAGCAGGAGCAGGTCAGCCCGGACAGCCAGCACTCGGTGCACCGCTACCTGCGGTCCCTGGAACGGTCGGTGGTGGGCTTCCACTGGAGCTGGGAGCCGGTCGCCGCCATGGCCTAGCATCGGCAGCGTGTCTGATGCGCAGAAGGCGGTGATCGCCGGCGGCGAAGCCGCCCGGGACAGCGCCGCGAGCCTTGCCCACGCTCCCGACGATGTGATCAACCAGGCGCTGCGGGGGATGGCGACCCGGCTCGCCGAGCGGGCCCCGGATATCCTCGCGGCCAACGCCGGGGACATGGCCGGCGGCGAGGCTGCGGGCCTGGGCCAGGGCCTGCTGGACCGCCTGCGCCTCGACCCGGGCCGGATGCAGGAGATGTCCCGCCAGATCGGGCTGCTGGCCGACGCGCCGTTCCCGGCCGGGCTCACCCCGCTGGGCGAGCTGCCCGGCGGCCCGTCCGGCGGCAGGCTGCGGCTGGCCGAGAGGCGGGTTCCGGTGGGGGTGATCGGGGCGAATTTCGAGGCCCGGCCCAACGTGACCATCGATATCGCCTCGCAGCTGCTCAAGTCCCGTAATGCCGGGGTGCTGCGCACCGGGGGTGCGGCGCTGCGGTCCGCGGCGGCCCTCGCCGACCACGTGATCGCCCCGGCCGCGCAGGCCGCGGGGCTGGACCCGCGGGTCGTGCAGCTGGTCCGGTCGGCGGACCGGGAAGCCGCGGTCGAGCTGGTCCGCCAGCCGGGACTGATCCCGCTGGTCATCCTGCGCGGCAGCGGGGAGACCACACGCAGCCTGGCCGCCGAGGCGGCCCGGTCCGGGGTGCGCACGCTGGCGCACGCCGACGGTGGCGGCGTTCTCTACCTGGACCGCGCGGCCGACCCGGTGCTGGCCGCCGAGATCGTCACCGCGAGCCTCGACCGGCTGGGCGTGTGCAACCGGCTGAACCTCCTGCTGATTGCCACGCAGGCGTGGGACGAACTGCTCGATGCGATCCTCGGCCCGGTCTGCGCGCTGGGCATCACGCCTTCGCTGCCGCCGCACGCTCACCCGCTGGGGCACGAGTGGGCTCTGGACAGCGGCCATGAGGCCACCCTGACCATCGCGCCGGCGGACGGCCCGGCGGCCGCCGCCGCACTGGCCAACGACTGCACGTCCGGCCTCGCGGCCGGCATCGTCACCGCCGACCCTGCCGCGGCGGGTGAGTTCCTGGACGCCTACCGGGGGACCGGCGCGTTCTGGAACGCCACCACCCGGCTGCTCGACGGGTTCAAGCTCCGGGGCGTGCCGGAGACCGGCATCAACGTGGATCACGTGCCCGGCCCGCGCGGCCCGGTCACGTTCCAGGATCTGTGCCTCCGGCAGTATGTCGTCGTGCCTGCCTAGCCTGCTGGCCCGGTCCGCCGGCCTCACCCACGGACCTCACCTGCGGGCCTGACCGAGGGCCCTGATCCCCCGACCTGCGGCGGGTTTCGGGGCAGTAGCCTCCCGGCCCGGCGGCGGTTATCCTGACCGGGCCATCGGCCACCAGCCGGCCTTAGCCGCGGCCAGGTGGTGCGCTAGGGACACGGCCTGAACCCGGCGCCGGAGCCGGATCTGCCGTGCGTCATGACGGAGACGCTGGTGAGCTGGTGCAGCCGGTCGGCGGAGCCCCGCGACCGGCCCGCGCTGCTCGAAGTCAGCGGGCTCACCAAGAGCTTCGGCCCGCTCACTGTGCTCCGCGAGGTCAGCCTCCAGGTCTCCCGCGGCGAGATCGTCGCCGTGGCGGGCGGGAACGGGGCGGGCAAGTCCACCCTGATCGGGACCATCGCGGGGGTGCTCGACGCTGAGGCGGGCGAGGTGCGGTTCGACGGCCGGCCCATGCCGTCCCGGCCCGGCCAGGTGCGCCGGGCCGGCGTCGAGACCGTATGGCAGGAGCACGGGCTCTGCGACGACCTGGACGCGGTGGCCAACATCTTCCTCGGCCGTCCCGGGCGCTGGGTGGTCCCGGAGTCGGCCCTGCGCGAGCAGGCCGGCGCGCTGCTGCGCCGGGTCGGGGCGCGCGACCTTCGCCTGGACGTGCCGCTGCGGGTCCTGTCCCGCGGCCAGCGTCAGCTGGTCGCCGTGGCCCGCGCACTGCTCACGCCGCCCCGCCTGCTCGTGATGGACGAGCCGACCGCGTCGCTGGGAGTGGCCGAGTCCGCGCTCGTCGAGTCGATCCTGCGGGAAGCGCGCGAGGCGGGGGCGAGCGTGCTGCTGGCCACGCACGACCTGGAGCAGGTCTTCACGCTGGCCGACCGGATCGTCGTGCTCCGGGACGGCGCCGTGGTCGCCGACGTGTCCCCGGTGGAGGTGCAGCGCAGCGACGTCGTGGCGCTGATATCGGGCGTCGAGGCCGACTCCATCGCCAGCCGCCAGATCAGGCGGCTGCAGAGCCTGGCCGACCAGCTGTCCGAGGCCGAGCCCGCCGCCTCGCTCCCGCTGATCGTGTCGGCCATGGCCGGCGCGCTCGAGGTGGACATGCTCTGCGTGCACCTGCTGGAGACCAGCGGTGCGCAGCCGGTCCTGCGCCGGCTCGCCGCCACCGGGCTGCCCGCGGGATTGCTGGGCCTGAACGCGGCCCTGCCGGTGGGCGCGGAAGGAGCCGGCCGGGCTGGCGGCGGCGGGCGGTGCCGTCGTGGTAGTCGACGACCTGCAGACCCGGTCCACCTGGCCGGCGGGCGCGGCCGCGGCCGCTGCGTCCGGCGTGCGGAGCGCCTGGGCCGCCCCCATCCTGGGCAGCGACGGCGTGCTGGGCACGGTGTCCGGCTACGCCACCTCGCCGGGTAATCCCGCCCCCGAACGGCTCGAGCTGGCCACCATCTACCTGCGCTATGCCGCGTCCGCCATCGAACGGGAACGGCTGCTCACCGAGGTGTCCCGGCGCAACCGGGTGCTGGAATCACTGCGCGGGCTGCTGGAGAGCCTGGCCGGGCCGGAGCGGCTGCAGGGCGGCCTGGAGATCTCGCTGCTGGCCCTGCTGGACGGGCTGGGCGCGGACACCGCCGCGGTCATGGCCGCCGACGGCGAGCCACCCGGGTGCCGGTGCGTCGCGGGGGAAACCGGACCCGGCGTCATGCCCGGGCTCGCCGCCGCGGCCTCAGCCGTGCTGTCCGCCGGGGACGACGTCCCGGCCCGCCTGGTGCAGCCGGGACTGGCCGCGGGCTCGCTCCGCCTCCCCGGCCAGCGCGGGGCGCTGGTCGCCCGGTGGCATCCGGGCAAGACGGTGCACCTGACCCCGACCGAGTTCGCGCTGCTCCGCCAGTTCGCGGTCAGCCCGGGAGAGCTGCTGACCCACGCGACGCTGCTGCGCCGGGTCTGGGGCCCCGGTTACGAGACGCAGACCGAGTACACCCGGGTGTACGTCGGGCGGCTGCGGGCCAAGCTCGAGCGGGCCGGGGATGAGCCGCTGTTCATCACCGAGCCGCGTTCTGGCTACCGGTTCGCCACCGCATGACGCCGGCCTGCGTACCGCATCCCCGCCCGCGGGGACGGTCATGAGCACGTCCCGGGCCGGGCGGCTCGCCGCCGCGCTGATGGCCGCGGTGGCCACCGCCGGGCTGGCCAGCGGCGGCTTAACCAGCTGCGGCCGGCCTCCCGCGCCGCGGTCCGCGGCCGCCGAGGGCGAGGTGATCCCGTCGGTGTCGGCGGCGGCCTTCAGCACGGGATTCTCCGTGATGCGCAGGCTGAAGGCGCTCAGCCAGCTCGGCACCGGGAAGGTCGGGGTGCTCCTGCCAGACACCACGACCTCACCGCGCTACACCGAATTCGACGCCCCCTACCTGGCCCGTGCGCTGCAGGAGGCCGGGCTGAGCCGCAGCCAGTTCATCATCACCAACGCCCGGGGCAGCGACGCCACCGAGCAGGCGCAGGCGGAATCGGACATGACCCAGGGCGCCACCGTGCTGCTGCTGGATCCCATCGACTCGGGGGTGGGCGCGTCGATCGAGTCGGCGGCGGCGTCCCTCGGCGTGAAGGTCATCGACTACGACCGGATGACGCTGGGCGGCGCCCGGTCCTACTACGTGAGCTTCGACAACGTCTCAGTCGGCGCCCTGATGGCCCGCGGGCTGGTGAACTGCATCCGGGCCTGGCACGTGCGCCGCCCGGACGTGCTGGTCATGCGCGGGGCACCGACCGACAACAACGCCACGCTGTTCGCCCGCGGCTATGACCAGGTGCTCCGGCCGTACTTCGCCTCCGGCGGCTACACCGACGCGGGGCAGCCGCCTGGCAGCTGGGACCCCACCGCCGCGCAGACCACGTTCGAGGAGCAGTACACCGTCAACAACAAGATCACGGCCGTGCTCACACCGAACGACGACACGGCCAGCGCGGTCATCTCCTACCTGAAGACGCTGAACACCCCGCCCCGCACGTTCCCCACCACGGGGCAGGACGCCACGCCGGCCGGGCTGGCCAACATCCTGTCCGGCTATCAGTGCGGCACCGTGTACAAGCCGATCTCCCTGGAGGCGCAGGCGGCCGCGGCGCTCACCCTGTACCTGAGGGCTGGGCTGGTCCCGCCGGGCAGCCTGGTGAACGGCACCACGTTCGACCCGACCGGCCAGGTGTGGGTGCCGTCGGTGCTGCTGCGGCCGGTGTGGGTGACGGCCGCCAGCATGGCCGCCACGGTGATCAGGGACCGGTTCGTGACG
Organism: uncultured Actinomycetes bacterium; assembly: GCA_963720645.1. Lineage (GTDB taxonomy): Bacteria > Actinomycetota > Actinomycetes > Streptosporangiales > Streptosporangiaceae > RYN-230. The sequence continues at coordinate 318,615 of CAVRFX010000016.1, forward strand.
GCGGGGCAGCTGTGTGCGGGCGCGCTGCTGGCCGCCTGCCGCCGGGCCAGGATCGCGGGCTGATCTCCGATGGCCCGGATGGACGTCACGATCCCGCGCCGCGCCGCGGCGTGGCTGGCGCCGGGCGAGAGCGGCGCCATCTCCGTGATCACCGGCCTGATCGTGATCGGGGTCATCTTCCAGTCGCTGAACGGGCACTTCCTGTCTCCGGTGAACCTGACCAACCTGCTGGTCCAGGGCGCGGTGTTCATGCTGCTGGGCATGAGCGAGGTGTTCGCGCTGCTGCTCGGCGACATCGACCTGTCCGTCGGGTTCGTCTCCGCGATCGGCGGGGTGATCACCGCCGAGCTGCTCATCGGGTCCCGCGACTGGCCCTGGTGGGCGGCGGTGATCGCCGCCCTGCTGGTCACCACGGCCATTGGCGCATTGCAGGGCACCCTGATCGCCCGGCTCCGGCTGCCCTCGTTCGTGGTGACGCTGGCCGGCCTGCTCGCCTGCCAGGGGGTGGTGATCTGGATCCTCGGCTCGGGCGGGACGCTGCCCATCTCCGACAACGTCATCAACGACCTGGCCAACGGCTGCCTGACCCCGGCGGCCAGCTGGCTCGTCATGGCGGCCATCGTCGGCGCGTTCGCAGTGGTCACCATCCGGCGGGACGCCGAACGCCGGGCCGGCGGCGCGGCCGGGCCACCAGCCAGCCGGACCGCCGCCAAGGTCGGTGGCGCCGCCGCGGCCGGCCTGGCCATCGTGGTCGTGTGTGACACCAACCGCGGCGTCCTCAGCCCGGTCCGCGGCGTGCCCTGGGTGGTGCTCATCGTCCTGGGCGTCCTGTTCGCCTGGTCGTTCCTGCTGAACCGGACCCGGTTCGGCCGGGACGCGCACGCGATCGGCAGCAACGCGGAAGCGGCCCGCCGGGCCGGGGTCAGCCTGGCCGGGATCCGGACCGTGTCCTTCGCCCTGGCCGGCCTGACCGCCGGCGTGGGCGGCATCGTCTACGCCTCCCAGCTCCGCTCGGTTTCGTCCGGCACGGATGGCGCGACCCTCGTGCTGTACGCGGTGGCCGCGGCGGTGATCGGCGGGACCAGCCTGTTCGGCGGCCGGGGGAAACCGCTGGACGGGGTGCTCGGCGGCATCGTCATCGCGGCCATCTACAACGGCATCTACCTGCTCGGGATGAGCGCGGCGGCGCAGGACCTGATCTTCGCCCTGGTCCTGCTGGCCGCGGTGAGCGCGGACGTGCTGGCCCGCCGGGGCCAGGCCAGCCGCCGGGCCTGACGCCGGGGTGGCCCGCCACGGGGCCAGCCGGCCGGGGTGGCCCGGCACCGGGCCAGCCGCCCGGTTTGCCATAGGCTGCGGGGCGATGACCGCGCCCGTCCGCCCAGTCCCGCAGGCCCCCGCCCGCCCCGTGCACCGGCGCCCGGTGCTGATCGCCCTGATGACCGCGATGGCGCTGGCGGCCATGGACACCACCATCGTGTCCACCGCGATCCCGCAGGTGGTCCGGGACCTCGGCGGGTTCTCCCTGTTCAGCTGGGTGTTCTCCAGCTACCTGCTCACCCAGACCGTGACCATCCCGGTGCAGGGCCGGCTGGCCGACCAGTGGGGGCGCAAGCCGGTCCTCATCGCGGGCACCGTCATCTTCCTGGCCGGCTCGGCGCTCTGCGCGTCCTCGACCACCATGGTCAGCCTGATCCTGTTCCGCGGGCTGCAGGGCATCGGCGCGGGCGGCGTGCAGGCCACCGTGAACACGCTGGCCGGCGACCTGTACGACCTGTCCGAACGGGGCCGGGTGCAGGGCTGGCTGTCCAGCGTGTGGGGCATCTCCGCGGTGATCGGCCCGGCGCTGGGCGGGAGCCTGGCCCAGTACGCGTCCTGGCGCTGGATCTTCCTGATCAACCTGCCCATCGGCGCGGTCACGATCGGCCTCCTGCTGCGTTACCTGCACGAGAACGTCCAGCGCACCCGGCACCGGATCGACGTGGCCGGCGGGGCCGCCATGTTCGTCGCCGCGGGCGCGCTCATCTTCGGCCTGCTGCAGGGCGGCGTGGCCTGGGCCTGGTGGTCGATCCCGAGCGGCCTGGTGTTCGCCGTGGCCCTGGCCGCGGCGGTGCTCGCGGTGGTGGCCGAGCGCCGCGCCGCGGAGCCCATCCTGCCGCCGTGGTTCTGGCGCAGCCGGGTGCTCGCCGGGTCCGCTGCGGCCGGTTTCGGCCTCGGCCTCCTGGTCATCGGCCCCACCACGTTCCTGCCCACCTACGGCCAGTCCGTGCTCGGCCTGGGGGCCGTGGCCGCGGGCGGCGTACTCGCCGCCATGAGCATCGGCTGGCCGCTGGCCACCTCCCAGTCGGCCCGGCTGTTCCTGCGCGCCGGCTTCCGCGATACCCAGCTGACCGGCGCGGTGATCTGCCTGGCCGGAGTAGGGACGTTCCTCCTTGGCCCCCAGCCCGCCCCCGTCTGGCAGCCGGTCCTGGAGACATTCGTGCTCGGGGCCGGGCTCGGGCTGCTCTCGGTGGCCTCGATCGTCGGCGCGCAGTCCACGGTGAGCTGGGGCCAGCGCGGCGTGGTGACCGGGACCGTGATGTTCTGCCGCTATCTCGGCCAGAGCCTGGGCGCGGCGATCTTCGGGGCGATCTTCAACGCGGCGCTGAGCGAGAAGCTGCACGGCGCGCCCGCCGCGCTGCGCCACCGGCTGCCCGGCCAGGTCAGCGGGGTCGCCACGGCGCTATCCCGGCCCCAGGACCTGGGCCGGGCGGCCGAGGACTACCTGCGCGCCGCGCTCGCCACCGCCACCACCCATGTCTACGCCGCGCTCACGGTGGTGGCCGCGCTGACCATCGCCGGGGCGTTGCTGATCATGCCGAGGCACTTCAGCACGGCCGCCGGGGAGAGGGCGGCCACCGGGCCCCATGAGGCAGGCCCGGCGGGGAAAATGGAGTGACCAGCCCGGGTTAGCTTGCTAAGCTCCTGGGCTCTTGTGCCCACTCCCACGCCATCGAGGTGATGACTCATGCCCTCGGCCAGCGGGACCCAGCAAGACCCGCCGCCCGATCCCATCCTGACCCCCCCCCCGCTCCCGGGCCCGCGCAGCCCGCCGCCGGCCCCGATCCGGTCCTCGTTGCGGAACGTGAATATCTCAGCCGGTCGCGGCGGTTCCTGCGGCTGATGCGCGAGGATGTGCTCTCGCTCCGGGCCCTGGGCGGCGACCCCGTCTCCGAGGAGTACCTGAAAGCCGATCTCTACCGGCGCGCCGAAGCGCTCAGCGACCTGCCGGACACGCCCCTGTTCTTCGGCCGGCTGGACTACGCGCCGGACCCGGGTCCCGAGGACGGCGAGTTCGCGGGGGAGCGGTTCCACGTCGGCCGGCGGCACGTGCATGACCAGGAGGGCCATCCGGTCGTGGTCGACTGGCGGGCGCCCGTGTCCCGCCCGTTCTACCGGGCCAGCCCGGCCGACCCGATGGGGCTGGCGCTGCGCCGCCGGTTCGGCTTCTCCGGTGGTGAGCTGACCGCGCACGAGGACGAGGTGTTCACCGGCCCCGGCGCGGCGGCCGCGCCGGCCGGGGTCAGCCGCATCCTCATCGAGGAGATCGAGCGGCCCCGGTCCGGGCCCATGCGCGACATCGTGGCCACCATCGCGCCGGACCAGGACGACATCGTCCGCGCGGGGCCGGACCACACGCTGTGCGTGCAGGGCGCACCGGGAACCGGCAAGACCGCGGTCGGCCTGCACCGGATCGCGTACCTGCTGTACGCCTACCCGGGACGGATGATCCGGGGCGGGGTCCTGGTCATCGGGCCGAACCGCGCTTTCCTGTCCTACATCCGCAACGTGCTGCCCGCCCTCGGCGAGGTGGACGTCACCCAGACCACCCTGGCCGACCTGCTGGCCCGGGTTCCGGTCCGGGCCCGCGACACCGTCCTTGCCGCGCAGGTCAAAGGCGATCAGCGGATGGCCGCGGTGCTGCGCCGGGCACTCTGGGCCGGGCTGCGCGAGCCCGCCGAGCCGGTCGTGGTCGTCCGCGGCTCCCGGCGCTGGCGGGTCGGCCCCGGTGAGCTGGGCGAGCTCGTCGCGGAGCTGCGTGACCGCGGGGTCCGCTACGCCGCCGGCCGGGAGATGCTGGGTCACCGGATCGCGCACGTCATCCTGACCCGGATGGAAGCCGCCGGGGAAACCTGCGACGACCGGACCCATGAGGCAGTGCGGCGGACCCGGCCGGTACGGGCCGCGGTGGACGCCATCTGGCCCAAGGCCGACCCGGTCCGGCTGGTGCTGCGGCTGCTGTCCGACCGGGCGCGGCTGGCCCAGGCCGCGGAAGGGCTGCTGGACGACGCCGAGCAGGAGGCGATCCGCTGGGACCCGGTCCCCCGGGGCCGGCCTCGGCCCGCTGGAGCCCGGCGGACGCGGTCCTGGTCGACGAGGCCGGTGACCTGATCGAGCGGACCCCCAGCCTGGCCCACGTGGTGCTGGACGAAGCCCAGGACCTGTCGCCGATGGAGTGCCGCGCGATCGGCCGGCGCTGCGCGACCGGGTCGGCCACCGCGCTGGGCGACCTGGCCCAGAGCACCGCCCCCGCTGCAGCCGGCAGCTGGCCCGGCATGCTGGACCACCTGGGCAAGCCCGGCGCCGAGGTCCGGGAGCTGGAGATGGGGTACCGGGTGCCGCGGCAGATCCTCGACTATGCGAACCAGCTGCTCGGCGCGCTTGCCCCGGGCCTGGCCCCGGCCCGGTCGCTACGCCAGGACCCAGGCGCGCTGACCGTCCGGCAGGCGCCCGCCGGGGCGCTGGCCGACGCGCTGGCGTCCGCCTGCGCCGCCGCGCAGGGTGATCCCGGATCCACCGCCGTGATCGCGGCCGACGACCAGGTGCCGTCGCTGACCCGGACGCTCGGCACCGCCGGGGTCCGGCACAGCGTGCTCGACGCATCCGTGGACGGGCTGGCCGGCGGCGGCCTCCTGGTGGTGCCGGTCACCCTGGCCAAGGGGCTGGAGTTCGACCATGTCATCGTGGTGGAGCCGGGCCGGATCGCCGCGGCCGAGGCCCGCGGCCTGCACCGGCTCTACGTCGCGCTGACCCGGGCCGTGTCCCGCCTCACCGTGCTGCACACCGAGCCTCTCCCCGGGTTGCTCTGCTAGTCCGGGGGGCGACCCCCCGGAGCCCCCGCTGGCCCGCTCCGGTAGGCACTTCGTCTGCTGCGGGTGCCGGGGTGGTCGCCGGCTCGGCGAGGACCACGCCTGCGGCGGGCCTCGCCTCGCCGGCGAGCACACGGCTGCGGTGGGTCCCGCCTCGCCGGCGAGCTACGCGGCGGGTCGCGCTTCGCCGGCGAGCTACGCGGCGGGGCCCGCCCCGCCGGCGAGGACCACGCCTGCGGCGCGGTTCGCCTCGCCTCGCTTGGCGGTGGCGCTGGCTACTGGTCTTTGATGACCTGGGTGATCAGGCGGGTCGAGTCGGCGAAGGACAGCGCGGTGGCCCGCAGGTGGTTGAAGAACACGTTGTAGCGGTCCACTTCCTCGACGTTCTCCACGTATAGCGCGCTGGTCAGGTCCTCGAGGTAGACGACGTCCGGGTCGGCCCGCTCCGGGAAGGCCAGGATCACGAACGGCCGTCCCATGGCCGGGTGGGCCCCGGCCCCGAACGGCAGCACCTGGATCGCGACGTTCGGCAGCGCGCTCATCTCCAGCAGGTGCTCCAGCTGCAGCCGCATCAGCCCCGACCCGCCGACGCGGCGGTGCAGCGCGGCTTCGTCGAGCACCGCCCACAGCTGGGGCGGCTCCTCGGTGAGCAGGGTGGGCTGGCGGGCCATCCGGACGGCGACGTTGCGCTCCACCGCCTCCCGGGCACCGTCCACCGCGCCTGCGGCGATCACCGCGCGGGCGTAGTCCTCGGTCTGGAGCAGCCCCGGGATCAGCGTGACCTCGTAGATCCGGATCTCCGAGGCTGCGCTCTCCAGCCCGATATAGGTGGCGAACCGTGGCGCGATGGCGTCGCTGAACGCGTGCCACCAGCCCTTCTGCCGCGACTCCCGGGCGAGCTGGACCAGGTTGTCCTGCTGTGGTCCCGGCACGCCGTAAAGCTGGAGCATGTCGCGGACGTCCCGGGGCGAGACCGATACCCGGCCGGTCTCGATACGGCTGATTTTGGACGTCGAGCACTCCAGATGCTCGGCGACTTCCTCGCAGGTCAGGCCGGCCGCATCGCGGAACCGGCGCAGCTCCAGCGCGAGCCGGCGGCGCCGGACCGTGGGACTCTGCTGTGTGGCCGTGGGGATCTCCTTCTGTCCGGTATGGCCCGTGCCATCAGTGTGGCACCTGCCGCAGCACCCCGTGGCGCTTAGCCGGAGCAGGACCACCTTCCCGGCAAGATAACTCCTCACCTGGGCGTAAGCCGTCCCGGGATGGAGGTCACGGCTAACCCCTTACCGGGCATTCGCGGCACTCCGGGCCGGGGATTGGCCTCGCCCGCCGGCTGGCCCGCTCACGGGACGGCGGGCGTGCGAAGTCCTGAATGCATGTTGCAAATAGCAAACACAGACGCCATCCTGGTCTTGGGCAACTCTTCGCTGTCGTCTGATTACTAGAGGTGATTTTGATGGTCATGGGAGCTCCTGAGGTGAGTTCCCTGTCGTCGCCGGACCAGGCCTACCTGGACCAGCTGGACAGGTTGGCACCCGTGCTGGCCAGGTACGGGATGAGCACGAACCTGATGGCGCCGGCGGGCCGGGTGCCGAGCCTGCGCGTGGTGAACCCCGCCGCACCGGCGCTGGCCGAGGACGTGTACGCGGGCTACTGCGAAGACGGCAGCTGGTGGTTCTGGTGGTCCTGGGCCGAGCGGATCGCGGCCGCCACCGAGCTGGAGCGTGCGGCCGAGCGGGTCGCGCACGTCCTGGCCGCGACACACGGCAGCTGAGTACCCGGCGGCGGGATTACGGCGAGGCTGATGGCCGGGGCGTGCCCCGGCCCGGGGCGGCGGAGGGCAGGCCGGGGAAGGCCGTCGTCCGGCCGAGCCAGGTCGTCGCGCGCAGCGCGCAGGCCCGGGCCTGCGCCGCACCCCAGGCCCGCAGCCGGGGGTCGTCCAGCGCGACGATGCCCAGGTAGGCCGCGGCGACCCGGTTCTCCAGGTAGCCCGCGAGCGAGACCGCGGCGCGGGCGCCGTGCACCGGGAACGGCAGCTGATAGGCGGGCTGCGCGGCGGCCGGCCGGACGCCCAGCGAGGTCAGCATGGCTTCCAGCTTGTCCCGGGCCATCTCGTGCTGGGTCCAGTCCCGCAGGGCCAGGCCCCGGGCCGCGGTGCCCAGCTGCGCGCCGGCCACCCCGTAGCCATAGATGGCCGCGTTCACCGCGGCGAGTGCGGACTGCAATGCGGCCGCGGTGCGCCCCGCGAGGACAGCATCCGCGACCGCCGGGCCCGTGGCAGCCGGACCGGTGGCGGCCGGGCCCGTGGTGGCCGGATCCGTGCCTGCCGGGCCCGTGGTGACCGGATTCGTGGCAGCCAGATCCGTGGTGGCCGGGCCCGCGGTGCTGGTCATCCGCCCGCCCGGTGCGTCCGCAGCAGCAGGGCGTGACTGGCCTCGGAGGCCGCGATGCTGGCCAGCAGCTGGGCCAGGGCCGGGGGAGCCAGGGCCAGGCGGCCGGCCTGCGAGCTGGCCGCCGCGTTCTCGTCCGCCTCCAGGCCCGCGAGCGTGGCCGCGGGCGGCGATCCGGTGCTGGCCCGGGCGGAGACCGAGGGGGAGGCGTGCGGGGTGGTCCCGGGGCTGGACGGCTCGATGAGCATCGACGTCAGCCGGGCCAGGTGCTCGCGGTGCTGGCCGAGCAGCGGGCCGAGCGTGCCGTCCAGTCCCGGCGACCCGGCCATAGCCGCCCGGTACCGGGCGATCAGCGCCTGCTCCGTGCGGATCGCGGCCTTCAGCACGGCCACGTCAGGCCCGGGTGTCGGCGGGGTGCCGAGCGCTCCCACGCCTTTGCAGCCCGCCGCCGCCAGCGGCACCGCTGTCATGGCCGCGGCGAGCACGCTGCGCCGCCTCACGTCTGCCCGCACCGCTCCTCCAGTCCCTGTCCCGGGTGCTCCCGCTGAGCGTAGGGGCAGCCGGGCAGTGCCCGCGGGGCGCCACCCCGGATCGCCGCCCGGTGGTTTCCTGATGGCCACCGGCCGGTCTGGGCGGGGCAAATCCCAACTGCCGGGCGAGCCGGGGCGCGGACGGGGCGAGTCCCCCGCGCGGACGGTTAGGCTAGATCGCGCCAGACAACAGCACAGGTCGCGGACGAGGAGGTCGTGATGCGTGGTGAATCCCGTCACGTACCGTCACGCCCGCGTTCCGGCAGCCGCGCCGACGGCGCCGCCGACACGGCGCGGCTGACCCGTGTGCTCGGGCCGGTCGTCCAGTCCGCGGGCCTGGACCTGGAGTCGGTGAAGGTCGCGGCGGCCGGGCGGCGCCGGTTGCTCCGCGTCGTGGTGGACGCTGACCGCCGCCCCAGCCTGGACGACATCGCCGAGCTCAGCCGGTCGCTGTCCAAGGAACTGGACGAGTCGGGGCTCATGGGCGAGGCCGCTTACACCCTGGAGGTCAGCTCACCGGGAGTGGACCGCCCGCTCACGGAGCCACGGCACTGGCGCCGCGCCCAGGGGCGGCTGGTGCGCGTCCCGCTGGCCCCCGGAGCGCGGGGGCACCCGGGCACCATCGAGGGCAGGGTGATCACCGCGGGGCCGGGCGGGGTGATCCTGGACGTCGCCGGCCGGCAGCGCGAGTTCGGCTACCAGGAACTGGGACCTGGCCAGGTGCAGGTCGAGTTCGGCGGCGGGGGCGCCGCCCACGACGACCCGGGGGACGAGGGGGAGCCTGATGGACATTGACTTGAGCGTCCTGCGCAGCCTGGAGAGCGAGAAGGACATCTCGATGGACCTGGCCATCAAGGCCATCGAGGACGCGCTGCTGGTCGCCTACCACCGCACCGAGGGCGCCGCGCCCACGGCCCGCGTGGAGATCGACCGCGGCAGCGGCCACGTCACGGTCTGGGCCACCGAGCCCGCCGAGGACGGCGGGGTGGCCCGCGAGTACGACGACACCCCCGATGGCTTCGGCCGCATCGCCGCGACCACCGCGCGCCAGGTGATCCTGCAGCGGCTGCGGGATGCCGAGGACGAGCTCACGTTCGGCGAGTACGCCGGCCGTGAGGGCGACATCGTGGCGGGCGTCATCCAGCAGGGCAAGGACCCGCGGGCCGTGCTCGTCAACCTGGGCAAGATCGAGGCGATCCTGCCCCCGACGGAGCAGGTCCCCGGGGAGCGGTACGCCCACGGTGAACGGCTGCGCTGTTATGTGCTGCACGTGCGCAAGGGCTACCGCGGACCGTCGATCACCCTGTCGCGCACCCACCCGAACCTGGTGAAGAAGCTGTTCGCGCTGGAGGTCCCGGAGATTGCCTCGGGAGCGGTCGACATCATGGCCATCGCGCGTGAGGCCGGCCACCGGACGAAGATCGCGGTGAGCTCGCACCAGCCGGGGGTGAACGCGAAGGGGGCCTGCATCGGGCCGATGGGCAGCCGGGTGCGCAACGTCATGACCGAGTTGCACGGGGAGAAGATCGACATCGTCGACTACTCCGATGACCCGCCCCAGTTCGTGGCCAACGCGCTGTCCCCGGCCCGGGTGCTGCGGGTCAACGTGGTCGACGCGCAGGCCAGGGTGGCCCAGGTGATCGTGCCGGATTACCAGCTGTCGCTGGCGATCGGCAAGGAGGGGCAGAACGCGCGCCTGGCGGCCCGGCTCACCGGATGGAAGATCGACATCCAGCCGGACAGCCCGGGCGAGCCGGCGGGCGTGGCGAGTGCGGCGTCCCCCGCGGCCGCCGCCGCGGGCCCGGAGGCCCCCGGGCCGGCTGCTGCCGCGGGCCCGGAGGCCGGCCGCGTGCGGGCCCGGAGGCCACCGCGTCGCCGGCCCCGCGGCGGCCGCGCCGGAACCGGCGGACGCCGTCGCAGATCAGCCGGGCACCGGCGAGCCAGACAGCGGATCCGGGGAGGAAACCGGCCCGGGGCCGGATGCACCGGGGACTGTGCGCGGTGGCGCCGACGCGCCGGCGAGGTAAGCTTGCAACGACAATGGCCAGACGGTCCCCTCGGCCGGTGCGTTCCGCGCCCGCGATTCGCACCTGCGTAGGCTGCAGGGTCCGTGAGGCCAAGTCTGACCTGCTGCGCCTGGTGGCGGTCGGGGGCGACATCGTCCCTGATCCGCAGGCGCGGCTGCCCGGCCGGGGCGCGTATCTGCATCCCAGCCAGGAATGCTTCGAACTGGCCCAGCGCCGCAGGGCACTACCGCGGGCGCTGCGCCAGCCGGCGCCGCTCGGGGCCGGCCCACTCGAAGATTACCTGGCGGGGCGGTACAGTACGGGCTCTTACCGGGTGGGCGGGTGAGCCCTCTGGGCTGACCCGGCTGGGTGAGACGGTCGAAGCTAAAACGGCAGCAGTGCCGGGAAAGCGGGATCAGTTGTGATGAGCGCGCGATGAGAACTCGGCGATGAGAACCAGAAGCTGAGGCCGTCCGGAGCACGCGCTGCCCCGGATCGGCCACGATGGCCCGGTGGAGCCGGGCCGAAGAGGGAGCGTAGTGGCGAAGGTCCGGGTATACGAGCTCGCGAAGGAGTTCGGAGTAGAGAGCAAGGCCGTGATGGCCAAGCTCCAGGAAATGGGCGAGTTCGTCCGTTCGGCGTCATCCACCATTGAGGCGCCAGTAGTCCGCAGGCTTAAAGACGAGTTTGGGTCCCAGGCACCCAAGGCCCAGGGCAGAAGGCCCCAGGGTCAGGGCGCGCCGGCTCCTGGCCGGCCGTCTGAGGGCAATGGCAACGGCGGGCGCCCCGTGCCCCGCCCCGGCCCGGGCCGCCCCCAGGCACCTGCCGCGACGGCCGGCCCCGAGGCCGGTGACGTTCCGCAGGCCACATCCAGCGCACCAGCCGCGAGCCCGGCTGCCGCCAGCCCGGCGGCGCCCGCCGCCGGCGAAACCGCGCCGCCCGCCAGTGCGGGTCCGAGCGGTCCCGCCCCGGCTGCGCCCCGGGCCCCGGTTCCCCCGGTGCCCTCCGACGGCGGCGCGCCGGCCCGTCCGGCCCAGCCCGGCCGCGGCCCGGTGCCCGGGCCCCGGCCCGGCGCCCCGCGTCCCGGTCCCGGCAGTCCGGGACAGGGCGGGACCGGCGCAGGCCAGGCCGGCCCGGGTCAGGGTGGCCAGGGACAGGGTGCGCCCCGCCCGGGCGCTCCGCGGCCCGGTACCCGCGGTGGCCCGCGGCCCGGCCCGCGCCCCGGTAACAACCCTTACGCGCCCGTCGCGTCGGGGATGGGCTCGGCGCCGCGTGGCGCGCCGCCCCGGCCCGGTCAGACCGGCCCGGGCAGCGCCGGCCCGGCGTCACCCGGCCAGGGTGGCCCGCGCCCCGGCGGCCCGCGTCCGGCGGGCCCGCGCGACCCGGGACGGCCCAGCCCAGCGAATATGGCCCGTCCCGGCGGGCCGCGTCCCAGCCCCAGCAGCATGCCGCCGCGGCCAGCCCGCGGTGGCCCCGGCGGCGGTCCCGGCGGTCCCGGCCGTGGTCCCGGCGGCGGCGCCGGCACGGGCGGCCGCCCGGGTGGCGGCCGTGGCGGTCCCGGCACAGGTGCGCCCCGTCCCGGCGGCGGTGGCGGCGGTGGCGCTGGCCCGCGCCCGGGCATGACCGGCGGGCGTCCCGGCGGTGGCGGCCGCGGCCGCAGCGGCACCCAGGGTGCCTTCGGGCGTCCCGGTGGCCGGCCCTCGCGCGCCCGGAAGTCGCGCAAGGCCCGCCGCCAGGAATTCGACAACATGCAGGCGCCGGCGATCGGCGGCGTGTCGATCCCCCGTGGCAACGGGCAGACCATCCGGCTGTCCCGCGGCGCGTCGCTGAGCGACTTCGCCGACAAGATCGGGGTCAACCCGGCCTCGCTGGTCCAGGTGCTGTTCCACCTGGGCGAGATGGTCACCGCCACCCAGTCGGTGAACGACGAGACACTGCAGCTGCTCGGGGCGGAGCTCAACTACAACGTCCAGGTCGTCTCCCCGGAGGAAGAGGACCGGGAGCTGCTGGAGTCGTTCGACATCGAGTTCGGTGAGGACGAGGGCGGCGAGGAAGCCCTGGTCGCCCGGCCGCCGGTGGTGACCGTGATGGGTCACGTCGACCACGGCAAGACCAAGCTCCTCGACGCGATCCGGCACACCAACGTGACGGCCCGCGAAGCGGGCGGCATCACCCAGCACATCGGTGCCTACCAGGTCACCACGGAAGTGGACGGCCAGGAGCGGAAGATCACGTTCATCGACACCCCGGGTCACGAGGCCTTCACCGCCATGCGTGCCCGCGGTGCGGAAACCACCGACCTCGTGGTCCTCGTGGTCGCCGCCGACGACGGCGTGAAGCCGCAGACGACTGAGGCGCTGAACCACGCCCAGGCGGCCGGGGTGCCGATCGTGGTGGCGGTCAACAAGATCGACAAGGAGGGCGCGGACCCGCAGCGGGTACGTTCCCAGCTCACCGAGTACAACCTGGTCGCCGAGGAGTTCGGCGGCACGACCCTGTTCGTGGACGTGTCCGCCCGCGAGGGCCGCGGTATCGAGGAACTGCTCGAGGCCGTCGTGCTGACCGCGGACGCCGAGCTGGACCTGCGGGCCAACCCGGAGCAGCTCGGCCAGGGCGTCGCCATCGAGGCCCACCTGGACCGCGGCCGTGGCCCGGTGGCCACGGTGCTGGTCCAGCGCGGCACGCTGCACGTCGGCGACTCCATCGTCGCGGGCGAGGCGTTCGGGCGGGTCCGGGCGCTGCTCGACGACAACGGCGCCCCGGTGTCGGACGCGCCGCCGTCGCGACCGGTGCAGGTGCTCGGCCTGACCGCGGTGCCCGACGCGGGCGACAGCTTCCTGGTCGTCAGCGACGACCGGGTGGCCAGGCAGATCGCCGAACGCCGCGAGGCGCGCGAGCGCAACGCCATGTTCGCCCAGCGGCGGCCGAGGGTCACGCTGGAGGACCTGGAGTCCGCGCTCAAGTCCGGCGAGCGGGAAGAGCTCCTGCTCATCATCAAGGGCGACGTGTCCGGGTCGGTCGAGGCCCTCGAGGACGCGCTGCTCAAGATCGATGTCGGCGAGGAAGTGAGCCTGCGGGTCATCGGCCGCGGCGTCGGCGCTATCACCCAGGACGACGTGAACCTGGCGATCGCGTCCGAAGCGGTGATCGTCGGCTTCAACGTCCGGCCAGCGGGCCGGGCCGGGGAACTGGCCCAGCGCGAGGGCGTGGACATCCGCTACTACTCGGTCATCTACCAGGCGATCGAGGAGATCGAGGCGGCCCTCAAGGGCATGCTCAAGCCCGAGTTCGAGGAAGCCCAGCTCGGCACCGCCGAGATCCGGGAGGTCTTCCGGGTGCCCAGGGTGGGCAACGTGGCGGGCTCCCTGGTCCGTTCCGGCACCATCACCCGGGGCAGCAAGGCCCGGCTGATCCGCGACGGCGTCGTGATCTCGGACAACCTGACCGTCGAGTCGCTGCGCCGGTTCAAGGAGGACGCGACCGAGGTCCGTGAAGGCTACGAGTGCGGTATCGGCATCGGCTACAGCGACATCCGGATCGCCGACGTGATCGAGACCTTCGAGATGCGGGAGAAGCCGCGGGCGTAGGACAGGCACCCCCGGTCCCGGCTCCGGCCGGGACCGGGTGGCCGCGGCCAGGAGGGGCGTCGTGTACCTGGGTGCCCTGACGCTGGATGTGCTGCTAGGTGACGTGCGTTCTCTCAAGCAGAAGAGGTCGGTGGTGGCCTCGGTCGTGGCCGAGGTCCGCCGCCGCTATCCCGGCGTGGCGGTGGCCGAGAGCGGCCATACCGGCCTGCACCGCCGGGCGGAGATCGGGGTCGCGGTAGTGTCCTCCACGGCCGCTCACGCCGTCGAGGTGCTCGACGCGTGCGAGCGCCTGGTGGCGGCGCGCCCCGACATCGACCTGCTGTCCGCGCGGCAACGGCTGCTGACTGAGGAGGAGTGAGCTAGCCATGGTGGACCATGCCCGGGCCCGGAAGCTCGCCGACCGGATCGCCCAGATCGTGGCGGAAATGCTGGAACGGCGGATCAAGGATCCGCGGCTCGGCTTCGTCACGGTGACCGAGGCCCGGCTCACCGGTGACCTGCGGGAGGCCACCGTCTTCTACACGGTCTACGGATCACCCGAGGAACAGATCGCCTCCGCGGCCGCGCTGGCCAGCGCGACCGGGGTGATCCGCTCCGAGGTCGGCCACCAGACCGGGCTGAAGCACACGCCCTCCCTCACGTTCGTGGCCGACACCCTCCCGGAGGGCGCACGGCACATGGACGATCTCGTGGCCCAGGCCCGCGAGGCGGACGCCAGGCTGGCCGCCGTGCGGGAGGGCGCGGTCCCGGCCGGGGACCCCGATCCGTACCGCGAGCCGCCGGGCGCCGCCGGCCCCGGCGCCGGGGACGGCCTCGCTGACGATGAGGACGACTTCGGCGACGAGGACGACTTCGGTGACGACCTCGACGATCTGGACAGCGCGCGCGATCACGGCGCGGGATACTCACCACCGTGACTGCCGCGCCAAGCCAGGCTGACCTGGCGACCCAGCAGGCGGCGGCGCTGGCGCTGCTGGACAAGGCGGATGAAGTGTGCCTGGCCTGCCACGTGCGCCCGGACGCTGACGCGCTCGGGTCCATGCTGGCGGTCGCGCACGCGCTGCGCGCGCCGGGCCGCCGGCCCCAGCGCGTCGTCGCCTCGTTCGGCGACGAGCCGTTCGAGGTCCCGGAGATCCTCCGCTTCCTGCCCGGGCTCAGCCTGCTCAGCCCGCCGGACGCCTACCCGCACCGCCCCGAGGTGATGGTCACGTTCGACGCGGGCAGCATCGACCGGCTGGGCCTGCTGGCCGGGCACGCGTCACGCGCCGACCAGCTGATCGTCATCGATCACCACGCCTCCAACACCCGGTTCGGCACCGTCAACCTGATCGACCCGGGAGCGGCTGCCACGGCGATGCTCGTCCTGGACCTGCTCGACGCGGCCGGCCTGGAGGTGACCCGGGATATCGGGTTCGGCCTCTACTCCGGCCTGGTCGCCGATACCGGGTCCTTCAAGTTTCCCGCGACCACGCCGGCCGTGCACCAGGCCGCGGCCCGGCTGCTGTCCACCGGGATCGAGCCGGGCACGGTGGCCCGCGAGCTGTGGGACCGGGCTCCCTTCGGCTACCTGGGACTGCTCTCCGAGGTCCTCGGCCGGGCCGTACTCGAGCCTGACGCGGCCGGCGGCCACGGCCTGGTCTGGACGTCGGTGACCCGCGCCGACCGGGCCGCGCACGGCCTGCCCCTCGACGCGGTCGAGTCCGTCATCGACGTGGTGCGCCGCACCGACGAGGCGGAGGTGGCCATCGTGCTCAAGCAGTCCGACGACGGGCTGTGGCAGGCCTCCGCCCGGTCCAAGGGCAAGGTGGACGTGGGCCGGGCCTGCTCCGGGCTGGGCGGCGGCGGGCACCGCAACGCGGCCGGCGTGACGCTGGACGGCAGCGCCGCGGACGCTATCGCACGGCTGCGCGGGCGGCTGGCGGAAAGCAGCTAGGCGGGTGGCCCGGGACGCCCGGGGGAACACCCCGAGCGGGCTGATCGTGGTGGACAAGCCCGGCGGCCTGACCTCTCATGACGTGGTGGCGCGGATCCGCCGGCTGGCGGGCACCCGCCGGGTCGGGCACGCCGGCACCCTGGATCCGATGGCGACCGGGGTGCTCGTCGTCGGCGTGGAGAAGGCGACCCGGCTGCTCGGCCACCTCACGCTCACCGACAAGGAATACCTGGCCACCATCCGGCTGGGCCAGGCCACCGACACCGGCGACGCCGAGGGCACCGTGACCTCGGGCCATCCGGCGGGCCAGCTGACCCTGGCCCAGGTGGAGGCGGCCGCGGCCGCGCTGACCGGGGAGATCCTGCAGGTGCCGCCCGCGGTCAGCGCGATCAAGGTGGCGGGCCGCCGCGCCTACCAGCTGGCCCGCGAGGGTGCCCCCCCGGTACTCAAGCCGCGGCCGGTGACCGTGTGGTCCTTCACCGTCCAGGCCGTCCGGCCCGTCCCGGACACCGCGCCCGGCACGCCCGGCGCCGCACCAGGCACGCCGGGCGCCGTGCCAGGCACGCCGGGCGCCGTGCCAGGCACGCCGGGCGCCGGGCCGGGTGACCTGCTCGACGTCGACGTGGAGGTGCGCTGCTCCAGCGGCACCTACATCCGCGCCCTGGCCCGCGACATGGGAGACGCCCTGGGCGTGGGCGGCCACCTCACCCGGCTGCGCCGGACCCGGGTCGGCCCGTACGACCTGAGCGCCGCGCACGGGCTCGACGAGCTGGCCGGGCAGCTGACCATGCTGCCGCTGGCCGAGGCCGCGGCGGCCGCCTTCGGTGTCCGGGAGCTCACCGAGGAGCAGGCCCGGTCCCTCTCGCACGGCGGGCGGCTGCCCGGCCTGGGCGCCCAGGCCGGCGCACCGACCGGGCCGGTGGCCGCGTTCGGGCCGGACGGCACGCTGATCGCCCTGGTGCAGGAGGAAGACGGCGTGACCCGGCCGCTCGCCGTGTTCGTTCCCTGACCGGCCGGGCGTCTCGCGGGACAGGGCGGGGTCCAGCCGGGGACGGTTTTCGTTGCGGCGAATTTTGGTAACCGGCACCACGCCGCGGCCCAGGCCGGGCGCTGTCCGGCCGGCCGCGCTGGTCCCTGATCATGCTCCGCCGTCCGGCAGAATGGCAGATGCGGGCAGCCGGGCTCGCGGGAGGAGAGCGTGATGCCGCACACCAGCGATACCCGGATCCTGGGCTATGAGCCGTTGCTCTCGCCCGCGGCGCTGCTGGATGAGCTGCCGCTCGGGCCCGCCGAGGCGGACATGGTCGAGCGGTCCCGGGCTGAGGTGCGCGCGGTGCTGGACGGCGAGGACGACCGCCTCCTGGTGGTGGCCGGTCCCTGCTCGGTGCATGATCCGGCCGCCGGGCTGGACTACGCGGGCCAGCTGGCCGCGCTGCGCGAGTCGCTGGCCGATGAGCTCCTGGTCGTCATGCGCGTCTACTTCGAGAAGCCGCGCACCGTGACGGGCTGGAAGGGCCTCATCAACGACCCCGGCATGGACGGGACCCACGACGTGCACCGGGGCCTGCGGATGGCCCGGCGCTTCCTGCTCGACGTCGTCTCCCTCGGCCTCCCGGTGGGCTGTGAGTGGCTGGACCCGATCACGCCGCAGTACATCGCCGACGCCGTGGCGTGGGGCGCGATCGGCGCGCGGACCACGGAGAGCCAGGTGCACCGCCAGCTCGCCTCGGGCCTGTCCATGCCGATCGGGTTCAAGAACGGCACCGACGGCGACGTGCGGGTGGCCGTGGACGCCTGCCGGGCCGCGGCGGCCGGGCACACGTTCTTCGGCGTGACCCGGGCCGGCGCGGCGGCGGTCGTCACCACCGCCGGGAACCCGGACTGCCACGTGATCCTGCGCGGCGGGCGGCCCGGCCCCAACTACGAGCCCGGTCCGGTGGGCGACGCGCTGGACATGGTGACCAAGGCCGGGCTGTCCCGGCGGGTGATGGTGGACGCCAGCCACGGCAACAGCGGCAAGGACTACCGGCGCCAGCCGGTCGTGGCCGGGGTGCTCGCCGACCAGATCGGCGCGGGCGAGCCGGGCATCGTCGGCATCATGCTGGAGAGCTTCCTGCAGGCCGGGCGGCAGGAGCCGGGGGACCCCGCGACCCTGGTCTACGGGCAGAGCGTCACTGACGCGTGCATCGGCGTCGATGCCACCGCGGACGTCCTGCGCGGGCTGGCCGCCGCGGTCCGGCGCCGCCGCGCCGCCACGCCGCCCCGGGCGGTCGCGGGGTCCGCCGCCGCGCCGGCGCCCTAGTCTTGAAGGGGCCGGGGTCGCGAGGACGCAGGTCTCGCGGAGACCCGCCGCGGCCCCACGCGTCGAGTATCGAAGGAGCAGCACCGTGCAGCGCTGGCAGGGCCTGGATGATGTGCCCGGAGACTGGGGCTCCTCGGTCGTCACCATCGGCGTGTTCGACGGCGTGCACCTCGGGCACCAGCGCATCGTGGCCCGGGCCGCCGAGGTCGCCGCCCGGCTGGGCCTGCCCGTCGTCGTCATCACCTTCGACCCGCACCCGGCCGAGGTGGTCCGGCCCGGCTCGCACCCCCCGCTGCTGTGCAGCGTCCGCCGGCGGGTGCAGTTGCTGGGCGACGAGGGCTGCGACGCGGTCTGCGTGCTGCCGTTCACGCTCGATTTCTCCCGGCTGGGGCCGGATGAGTTCATCCGGGCCGTGCTGGCCGACCGGCTGCACGCCCGCTGGGTCGTGGTGGGGGAGAACTTCCGGTTCGGCCACCGGGCGGCCGGCGACGTACCGCTGCTGGCCGAGCTGGGCGAGAAATACGACTTCGGGGCGGAGGGCGTGCCGCTGCTGAGCGAGGACAAGCCGGGCGAGCACGGGGAAACGATCTCCTCCAGCAGGATCCGCGACCTCCTGAACGAGGGGGACGTGGCCGGTGCCGCCGCGGACCTGGGCCGCCCGCACCGGGTCGAGGGGATCGTGGTGCGCGGCCAGCAGCGCGGCCGGGCGCTCGGCTTCCCGACCGCCAACCTCGAGACGGCCCTCTACACCGCGAGTCCCGCCGACGGCGTGTACGCGGGCTGGCTGGCCAGCCTGGACCCTGAGGGCCACGAGGAGCAGCGCTGGCCCGCCGCGATCTCCGTGGGCACCAACCCCACCTTCGACGGCCGGGAACGGACCGTCGAGGCCTACGCGCTGGACCGGGACGACCTGGACCTCTACGGCGTGCATGTGGCGGTCGACTTCACGGCCCGGCTGCGGGGCATGGTGCGGTTCGACTCCGCCGAAGCGCTCACCGAGCAGATGCGCCGGGACGTCAACCAGGCCCGCGATCTGGTCGGCGGGACCTCCTGAGCAGGCCGGGCGGATACGCCGGTCACGGCCGGGCGGACCCGCCGGGCCCGGCCGGGCGGACACGCGGGCCTGCCCAGGCGGACACGGGCCGTGCAGCGCGGCGACCCGGCGTTTACAGACCGGCCCGCGTGATACCTTTAGGTAACGGCCGGCATGTACCGGCCCGGTCAGCTGCACCCTCAAGCGGCTGGCCGAGGGGCTTCCCGCCGCCTGGTTTCTTCCCAGGACGCGCCGAGCCTCACCCCGGAGACCTGACACAAAGATAGGAAAGCCACGTGCCGCTGGACACTTCCGTGAAGAAGGAGATCATCGCGGACAACGCGACCAATGAGGGTGACACCGGTTCGCCGGAAGTCCAGGTCGCACTGCTCACGCGACGGATCAACGACCTGACCGAGCACCTCAAGGTGCACAAGCACGATCACCACAGCCGCCGCGGCCTGCTTCTGCTGGTCGGGCGCCGCCGGCGCCTGCTGAAGTACCTGGCTAGCACGGACATCGAGCGCTACCGTGCGCTCATCAGCAAGCTGGGCCTGCGCAGGTAGGTCCGGGACAACTCAAGAACGACTTCCCGCGGCCCCCGATCCCGGAGCGCTCAGGGCGCCAGGACCGGTCCTCGGTAGTGGTTCTCGGGTCGGCACGCGTTCCCCCCGGGACGCGCCACCGGGCCGAGGGCTTCGATCGAAGACCGGGCCGGCCGCTGGCCGGGCCAGATGGAACGGACTGGACGGCACCACGCCACACGGCGCTGGGGCCGCACAGCACCGGCCGGACGGAACCCAGCCATGTGCCACCGGCGGCGGGCGGAGCGGGACCTCAGAAGGAGGTCTCACCCATGGAGGGTGTGTATACCGCCGAAGCCGTTATCGATAACGGAGCCTTCGGCACCCATACGATCAAGTTCGAGACCGGCAGGCTGGCCAGGCTGGCCGCCGGCTCCGCCGTCGCCACCCTCGACGAGGAGACGGTCATCCTGTCCGCCACGACGGCGGGCAAGCACCCCAGGGAAGGGCTGGACTTCTTCCCGCTCACCGTGGACGTCGAGGAGCGGATGTACGCGATCGGCCGGATCCCCGGCTCGTTCTTCCGCCGGGAAGGCCGCCCGTCCGAGGACGCGATCCTCACCTGCCGGCTGATCGACCGGCCGCTGCGGCCCTCGTTCGTCAAGGGCCTGCGCAACGAGGTCCAGGTCGTCGAGACGATCCTCGCGCTGAACCCGGAGCACCTCTACGACGTGGTCGCCATCAACGCGGCGTCGCTGTCCACCATGCTGGCCGGGCTGCCGTTCTCGGGGCCGATCGCCGGCGTGCGGGTCGCCCTGATCAAGGGCCAGTGGGTCGCGTTCCCGACCCACGAGCAGCTGAACGACGCCACCTTCGACATGGTCGTCGCGGGCCGGATGCTGCCCGACGGCGACGTGGCGATCATGATGGTCGAGGCGGAGTCCACCACCGGCACGATCGGCATGCTGGCCGACTCCTCCAGCGGCGCGGTCGCGCCCACCGAGGAGACGGTGCCGGAGGGGCTGGAGGCGGCCAAGCCGTTCCTCAAGCTGCTCTGCGAGGCGCAGCAGCGGGTTGCTGACCAGGCGGCCAAGCCGACCGGCGAGTTCCCCGTGTTCGCGGACTACCAGCCGGACGTCTACGACGCCGTGGCCGCCGAGGTCTCCGACGAGCTGGCCCGGGTGCTGACCATCGCGGGCAAGCAGCAGCGCGAGACCGAGACCGACCGGGTCAAGGCGCTCGCCCAGGAGAAGCTGGCCAGCCAGTTCGAGGGCCGCGAGAAGGAGATCAGCGCCGCGTTCCGCGCGCTGACCAAGAAGCTGGTCCGGGAGCGCATCATCCGGGACGGCGTCCGGATCGACGGCCGCGGGCTGACCGACATCCGCCAGCTGTCCGCCGAGTCCCACGTGCTGCCCCGGGTCCACGGCTCGGCCCTGTTCGAGCGCGGCGAGACCCAGATCCTCGGCGTGACCACGCTGAACATGCTCCGGATGGAGCAGATGATCGACACGCTCAACCCGGAGCGCACCAAGCGGTACATGCACAACTACAACATGCCGCCGTACTCCACCGGGGAGACCGGCCGGGTCGGCTCGCCCAAGCGGCGCGAGATCGGCCACGGCGCGCTGGCCGAGCGGGCCATCCTGCCCGTGCTGCCCAGCCGCGAGGAGTTCCCGTACGCGATCCGCCAGGTCTCCGAGGCCATCGGGTCCAACGGCTCGACCTCGATGGGCTCGGTCTGCGCCTCCACGATGTCGCTGCTCGACGCCGGTGTCCCGCTGCGGGACATGGTGTCCGGCATCGCGATGGGCCTGATCCACGAGGGCGGCGAGTACGTCACGCTCACCGACATCCTGGGCGCCGAGGACGCGTTCGGCGACATGGACTTCAAGGTCGCCGGCACGACGGAGATCATCACCGCGCTCCAGCTGGACACCAAGCTGGACGGGATCCCGGCCGCCGTGCTCGGCGCCGCGCTGCGCCAGGCGCGCGGGGCCCGGCTCACGATTCTCGAGGTCATGCGCGAGGCGATCGACGCGCCGGCCGAGATGAGCCCGCAGGCACCCCGGATCATCACGATCAAGGTCCCGGTGGACAAGATCGGCGAGGTGATCGGGCCCAAGGGCAAGATGATCAACTCGATCCAGGAGGACACCGGCGCCGAGATCACCATCGAGGACGACGGCACCATCTACATCGGTGCCACCGATGGGCCCTCTGCCGAGGCCGCGCGGACCACGATCAACGCGATCGCCAACCCGCACATGCCCGAGGTGGGCGAGCGGTTCCTCGGGACCGTGGTCAAGACCACCACGTTCGGCGCGTTCATCTCGCTGCTGCCGGGCAAGGACGGCCTGCTGCACATCACCCAGCTGCGCAAGCTGCACGGCGGGGCGCGGATCGACAACGTCGATGACGTGGTCAAGGTCGGCGACAAGATCCAGGTGGAGATCCGCGAGATCGACGACCGCGGCAAGCTGTCCCTGGTCCCGGTCGAGGTGGTCGAGCGTGAGGCGGCCGCCGGCGACGGCGGCGGCGGCTCGCCCGACTCCGGTGGCCCGGGCTCAGGCAGCGGCCGGGACGACCGCTCCGGCCGGGACGACCGCTCCTCCTCCGGGCAGGGCGGCGACAGCCACCGCACCCGGCACCGCGAGCGCCGGCACAGCAACAACTCGTGAGCACCCCGGACGTGCACACCGAGCAGGTAGCCGACGGCCTGAGCACCATCCGGCGCAGCGTGCTGCCCGGCGGGCTCCGGGTCATCACCGAGGCCCTGCCGTCGGTCCGCTCGGTCGCGTTCGGCATCTGGGCGGGGGTGGGGTCCTGTGACGAGGACCTCGCCCACGCCGGGGCCACCCACTACCTGGAGCACCTGCTGTTCAAGGGCACCAGGCGGCGGACCGCGCTGGAGATCTCGGCCGAGATGGACGCGGTCGGCGGTGAGCTGAACGCGTTCACCGGCAAGGAGTTCACCTGCTACTACGCGCGGGTGCTGGACGCGGACCTGCCGCTGGCCATCGACGTGCTGTCCGACATGGTGACCAGCTCGCTCATCGAGCCGAAGGACGTGGACGCCGAGCGCGGGGTGATCCTCGAAGAGATCGCCATGAACGACGACGATCCCGCCGACACGGCGCACGAGGCGTTCGTCGGCAAACTCTTCGGTGACACGCCCCTCGGCCGGCCCATCCTCGGCACGGTCGACTCCATCAACACCATCGGCCGGGACCAGATCGCCGGGCACTACCGGACCCGGTACACCCCGGATCACCTGGTCGTGGCCGCGGCGGGCAGCCTCGACCACGACTCGGTGGTGGAGCAGGTGCAGCGCGCGTTCGGTGGCGCGCTCACCGGGGACACCAGGCCGGCCGGGCCGCGGATGGCCACGCCCGGCGGGCCGCCGCCGTGCCGGCGCGGTACCGGGCGATCCGGGCCGCGGCGTGCGGCTGGTGTCGCGCGGGATCGAGCAGGCCAACCTGATCCTCGGCTGCGAAGGGCTGGGCCGGACCGACGACCGGAGGTTCGCGCTGGGCGTGCTCAACGCGGCCCTCGGCGGCGGCATGTCGTCGCGGCTGTTCCAGGAGGTGCGCGAGAAGCGCGGGCTGGCCTACTCGGTCTACAGCTTCACCTCCCAGCACGCCGACACCGGGATGTGGGGCGTCTACGTCGGCTGCCTGCCGTCCAAGGCCGACGAGGTGCTGTCGATCTGCCGCGACGAGGTCGCCAAGGTCGTCTCGGGCGGCCTGTCCGACGCCGAACTCGAGCGCGGCAAGGGCCAGGTGCGCGGCTCGATGGTGCTCGGCCTGGAGGACCCGTCCTCGCGGATGAGCAGGCTGGGCAAGTCCGAGCTCGTGTACCCGCGGCTGGAGCCGGTGGACGAGATCCTCGCCTCGATCGAGGCGGTCTCGCACGACGCGGTGCGCAGCGTGGCCGACGAAGTCCTGACCCGGCCCAAGGTGCTGGCCGTGGTGGGTCCCTACGACGACGACGCGCCGTTCATCAACGCGCTGGCCTAGGAACGGGCGGAATGATCAAGGTCGGGGTGCTGGGCGCGCGGGGCCGGATGGGCAGCGAGGTCGGCCGGGCCGTGGCGGCCGCGGACGACCTCGAACTCGCGGCCGGGGTGGACGCCGGGGACGCCCGCGAGGCTCTGGCCGGCTGCGGCGTCGTGGTCGACTTCACCCACCCGGGCGTGGTCCTGGACAACCTGCACTGGTGCATCGGCCACGGCCTGGACGTGGTCGTCGGCACCTCGGGGTTCGGCGAGGACCGGCTGGCCCAGGTCCGGGCCTGGCTGGCCGATGCCCCCTCGGTGCGCGTGCTGATCGCGGCCAACTTCTCGGTCGGCGCGGTGCTGATGATGCGGTTCGCGGCCCAGGCCGCCCGGTTCTTCGAGTCGGCCGAGATCATCGAGCTGCACCACGCGGGCAAGATGGACGCCCCGTCCGGGACCGCGTCCCGGACCGCGTCGATGATCGCCTCGGCCCGCTCGGCCGCCGGGCTGGGCCCGTCGCCCGACGCGACCACGACCGCCGCGCCGGGGGCCCGCGGAGCCGAGATGGACGGCGTGCACGTGCACTCGGTGCGGCTGGCCGGGCTGGTGGCCCACCAGGAGGTGCTGCTGGGCGGGCACGGCGAGACGCTGACCATCCGGCACGACTCGCTGGACCGGGCCTCGTTCATGCCGGGCGTGCTGCTCGCCGTGCGCGGGCTGGGCTCCCTGCCGCCGGGCCTGACCTTCGGGCTCGAACCGCTCCTCGGGCTATAACCTGACAGCATGTGCCGCAGCATCAAGACCCTGCGCCCGCCCTACGCCGAGCACGTGACCGACGAGGACGTCCGGGCCGCAGCGCGCCAGTACGTCAAGAAGATCAGCGGGTTCCAGCGCCCGGCCAAGCACAACGCGGAGGCGTTCGAGCAGGCCGTGCAGGCGGTGGCCAGCGCCACCGAGACCCTGCTCGCCCAGCTTGAGATACGGTAAAAAATGACAAGCGCGGCAGCGCGCAGCGAGTCCATCGGGGGGCGGGCATGCTGAGAACGATCCTCAACGTGATCTGGCTGGTCCTGTGCGGCTTCTGGATGGCCATCCTCTACGCGCTGGCCGGACTTGTCTGTTTTGTCCTATTCTTCCTCGTGGTCACCATCCCGCTCGGGATCGCGGCCTTCCGCATCGCCGGCTACGTGCTGTGGCCGTTCGGCCGGTCGATCGAGGTGCGCCGGGACGCCGGGCTCGGCTCCGTGATCGGCAACGTCATCTGGATCGTGCTCTTCGGCTGGTGGCTGGCCCTGGGGCACCTGGCGACCGGCATCGCGCTGTGCATCACCATCATCGGCATCCCGCTGGGCCTGGCCAACTTCAAGATCATCCCCATCTCGCTGGTGCCGCTGGGCGTCCAGATCGTCCCGTCCGGCCAGCTCTACCCGGGCTACAGCAGCTGACCGGGGCTCAGGGCCGGCCCATGGTCGGCGCGTGCGCGATCAGCATGGAATCCGGCGGGGTCACGTCCACGCCGTCGGGATTATTGAGGTAGCCGGGCCTGCTGCCTGCGACCCCGGTGTGCCCGTACTGCCAGACGATCCGGTTGCTGACCGGGTCGATCACGATGACCCGGTCGTTGTAGTCGTCGTTGACCAGGATGTCCCCGTTGGGCAGCGGGAGGGCCAGTGACGGGTGGTCAAGCCCGCCGAACCGCCACCGCAGCTGCCCGCTCCCGGTGAACTCCACCACCTGCCCCGGCGTCGAGTAATCCGCGGTCAGGTACAGCCCGGGATACACCTCGTTGGTGTCCGACGGGTAGCTGACCCCCGGTGGATGGGCCGACCAGGACACGTGGCCCGACAGGCTGACCGCGTTCACCCAGCTCCCGTTGATCTCGGTGACCAGGTACTTGCCGTTGGTCATCGGGAACGCCCCGTTGGGGCTGCCGAACCGCCGCGGCGGATCATGCCAGCACACGCTGCTGGTGTGGCCGATGATCCGGGCCGGCCGGTGCGCAGGCGGCCTGACCAGCAGGATCCGGCAGTTCTTGATGTCGGCGGACAGCATGTCCCCGCCGGGCAGCAGCATCGCGTCGTCCGGGTTGGACACATGGTTGGCCGACGAGCCGGGCCGGCCCGGGATGCCGTAGCGGTAGGTGATCCGGTGCGAGGCGATGTTGATCACGCTGATGACGGAGTCGTCTTCCTCGGTGGCGATGATGTCCCTGCCGTCCGGGGAGAAGAACGCGTCGTCGGGCACCTTGAAGGTCTGCTTCCGGGCCAGGTCGCCGGGCTCCGGGAACTGCCACCGGATGCGGCCCTGCGGGTCCACCACCAGCAGCCGGTTGTTGTGGTTGTCGGCGATCAGCACGTCGCCCGGCAGTGCCGCCGGGTCGGAGT
Source organism: uncultured Actinomycetes bacterium (assembly GCA_963720645.1). GTDB lineage: Bacteria > Actinomycetota > Actinomycetes > Streptosporangiales > Streptosporangiaceae > RYN-230. The sequence goes on from CAVRFX010000016.1 coordinate 344,424, forward strand.
GCCGGGCCAGGTGGGCACGCCCGCGGGGCGGGCTCAGCCACGGCTCGCCGGACAGCACCTGACCGCCGGTACCGCCGCCGGTGCTGCCGCTGCTGCTGCCGCTGCCGGTGCTGCGGCCGAGCGTCCGGGCCGCGCGGGCGTCCAGCGGGCCCCCGGGGACCACCGACGGGATGGCCGCGGCCGCCGGGACCAGCCGGAGTTCGGTGACCGTGGGCACCGGGCGCACCCCGTCGTCCCCGCCCACCAGGTACGCGGTGCCGCCCAGCACGCCCACGCCGGCGTTCGCCACCGGGACCGGCAGCCTGCCCGCCAGGGCCGCCGGGTGCCCCGGCTGGTAGCGGAGCACGGCATTGCTGGTCGTGAGCGGGGCGGACGGGCTGGCCGTGGCCTGGCCCGGCCGCGCCGCGGCGGTCAGCCCGCCCGCGACGTACAGCGTCCCGCCGAGCGTGAACGCGGCCGCCGCTGTCGTTGGCCGGGGCAGGTGCCCGGCTATCGCGCCCGACGGGATCTTCCGCCCCCTAACGGTCTGACCGGCTCCGGCCCGGCTGGCACCGGGCAGGGGGATCCGCTGGATGTCGTTCGTGATTCCGTGGCTGGTCTGCCCGCCGAAGACCCAGATCTGGCCACCCGCCGCGGCGACCGCCGGGTACCGGACCGGGACCGGCAGCCGGGCCGCGACACTGAACCGGCGCCCGTCCCTGGTCGCCAGGACCGTCGCGTCGTACCGGCCCCGTCGTACCCGCCGAGCAGGTACGCGGTGCCGCCCTGGGTCACCGCCACCAGGTCCGAGCGCGGGCGGGGCAGCCGCCCGGCCACCGTGGCGGTTCCGTGCGCCGCCGTGGGTTTCCGCGCCGTGATCTCCTGGACCGTGGCCGTGCTGCTCTGCTCCCCGCCGCCGAACACGTAGGTCCGGCCGCCCAGCGTGGCGCCGGCCGCGTCATGCGTGGGGACGGTGAGGCGCCCCACCCGGACGGTGCTGCCCGTCGAAGGGTTGAGCCGGCGCACCGCGGCGGTGGAGGTGGAGCGCGTGGTGAGGCCGCCCGCCAGCAGCAGGTCCGGCCCGGCCGGGAGGACGATCTCGCGGGCCAGCCCGGACGGCAGCTGGTAGGGGGCCGGGGACACCTGCAGGCTGAGCGGTCCCGCGGACCGCGCCCGCGCCGGCCCGGCCGGGGAGCCGGCCGCCGTGGCCGGGTGAGCCGCCTGGGAGCCAGCAGCCCGGGATGCGCCGGCGGGCCCGGCCTGGCCCGGGCCGTGCGCCGAGCAGGCCGCCGCCAGCATAGCCAGGCCAGTCACCGCAACACCGGCCCGCCACGGGAGGACCGCCGCAGCGCCCAGCCGGCTCTCCCGCCAGCCGTGCCGACGGCCGCCCCGCCAGCTAGGCCGGCGGAGGCCCAGCTGGCTGGCCCGGCGGCGGCCCGGCCGTCTGGCCCGGCGGCGGCCCGGACGGACCCCGGGCCCGCTGGGCGGCGTGGCACAGGGCACGGCATCATCCTCCCGGTCGCAATGAGGCGGCAGGGCTCCTCCCCAACCCTGGCACCACTGGCCCAGTGTGCGGGACCGGGGCCGGAAAGTATTCACCTGCCTCAGGCGATGCTCCCTCTGCCCACCCCCCGCCCCGCCACACCGCCGTGGGCCGCCCCGCCTCACCGACGCCCGCCGCCCCCGCCAGTCGGCCGGCCAGGCCAGGCTGGACCTGGCGCGACTGCCGCGTGCCACCAGACCGTGGGTCGTATCGATCATGGCCAGCGATCACATTTCCCGCGTGACGTGCCTTCTGGCGGGTGATTTGTCCGATTATGGCGAACGTTCCGCGGGAAATGTGGGCGGGAGGGGCTCGTGTGACTGACGGCCGGGGGCCCGGGTGAGCGGGGGGAGACCGGGGCCGGGGTCAGGCGGTGGGGGTGCTGGCGGCGTCCTCCAGGCCCAGCTCGGTGATCGATGTCTCGCGCATCCTGAACTTCTGGATCTTGCCGGTCACCGTCATCGGGAACTCGCTGGTGTACCGGAGGTACCGGGGGATCTTGTAGTGCGCGATCTGGCCCTGGCAGTACTCCCGCAGCTCGTCCTCGGTCAGGGCCGCGCCGGGCCGCAGCTTGACCCAGGCGCAGATCTCTTCGCCGTTCCGCAGGTCAGGCACCCCGATCACCTGGACGTCCTCGATCGCCGGGTGGCCGTACAGGAACTCCTCGATCTCCCGCGGGTACACGTTCTCGCCACCCCGGATGATCATGTCCTTGATCCGCCCGACGATGTTCAGGTACCCGGCCTCGTCCATCACGGCCAGGTCGCCGGTGTGCATCCAGCGCGCCTGGTCGATGACGTCCGCGGTCTGCTCCGGGTCGTCCCAGTAACCCAGCATCACCGAATAGCCCCGGGTGCACATCTCCCCGGTGACCCCCCGGGGCACGGCCAGCCCGGTTTCCGCGTCGACGATCTTCACCTCGACATGCGGGTGCACCCGGCCGACCGTGGACACCCGCCGGTCCATGTCGTCGTCGGCTGTGGTCTGCGCGGACACGGGGGACGTCTCGGTCATCCCGTAGCAGATCGTCACCTCGGTCATGTGCATCTCGCTGACCACCCGCTTCATCACCTCGACTGGGCACGGCGAGCCGGCCATGATCCCGGTCCGGAGGGTGGACAGGTCATGGGACGCGAAATCGGGCAGCGCCAGCTCGGCGATGAACATGGTCGGCACCCCGTACAGCGACGTGCACCGCTCGGCCACGACGGCGCGCAGGCTCGCGGCGGGATCGAACCCGGGGGAGGGAATGACGATCGCCGAGCCGTGCGTCGTGCAGGCCAGGTTGCCCAGCACCATGCCGAAGCAGTGATAGAAGGGCACCGGGATGCAGACCCGGTCGGCTTCCGTGTAGCGGCAGCCCTCCCCGATGAAGAACCCGTTGTTCAGGATGTTGTGGTGGGACAGCGTGGCGCCCTTGGGGAACCCCGTCGTGCCGCTGGTGTACTGGATGTTGATCGCGTCGTCGAAGCCCAGCACGGCCTCGCGCTCGGCCAGCTGGTCCTCACCGCCGGCCACCGGCATGGCGCCGACCACGAACAGCTCGTCCCAGTCCACCGAGCCCAGGTAGATCACCCTCTGCAGGTCCGGGAGGTCCGCGCTGACGTCCTCGATCATGGCCCGGTAGTCGCTGGTCTTGAAGGACTCCGCACTGACCAGCAGCCGCACCCCGGACTGGCGCAGCACATAGCCCAGCTCGTGGCTGCGGTAGGCAGGGTTGATGTTGACCAGGATCACGCCCGCCTTGGCCGTGGCGTACTGCAGCAGCACCCACTCCGGGCAGTTCGGCGCCCAGATGCCCACCCGGTCGCCAGCCTTGATCCCGGCCGCGATCAGGCCCCGGGCCAGTGTGTCGGTGTCCGCGTCGAATTCCGCGTAAGTCCAGCGCCGTCCGGAGGGCACATCGACCAGTGCTTCCCGGCCGCCGTGCGCGGCCGCGATGCGCCTCAGGTTCGCGCCGATGGTCTCGCCGAGCAGCGGTTGCGGCGAAATCCCGTGACTGTAGGACAGCGGTGCTGGACTGGTCATGACATCCTCCGACGTTGGATGGCACCATAATTCCCGGTTCCGGTCCCGATGGGAACGATCACCCCCTCCGGGGGCGCCGGATGGCCTGCGGCCCCCGGTCCGCGGGGTCGGGTGGGGGGTGCGGTTTTCGTTGCGGCGGTCTTAACCGGGTTTTCGGGCCGGAGGGGACTTACGGCCGGTCGCGGTGGGCGCCCGGTGGGGTTACTGTCGAGTTAGAGGGCTGGGCGGCTGGTGCGTGCGCAGGCCGCGCACGGCGCCGCTCCCGCTCCCGGGAGTAGCCATGGAGTCCTGGATTGTCTGGCTGGTCCTCGCCGCCGTGCTGGGGGTCGCCGAGGTTATGACGACCACGCTGGCCTTCGGGCTGATCGCGGTCGGTGCCGTCGTCGCCGCCGTGGTCGGCGCGGCCGGCGCGGGACTGCCCTTCCAGCTGGGCGCGTTCGCCCTGGCCGCCGCGGGCGGCCTCGTCGTGGTCCGGCCCATCGCGATGCGGCACATCAAGCAGCCGCCGTTGCTGCGCACCGGAACCTCGGCCCTCGTCGGCCGCTCCGCCAAGGTCATCGAGGAAATCACCGACGACAGCGGCCGGGTCCGCATCGGCGGCGAACTATGGTCCGCCCGCCCCTATGACGAGTCCCAGGTCATTCCCGTGGGCTCGACCGTCAACGTCTTCGCGATCGAGGGCGCCACCGCACTTGTCCATCCGCGGGAGTAGACATGGAAATAGCCGCGCTCGTCGGCGCCCTGATCGTCGTCATCCTCATCGTGCTCACGGTCGGCAAGACTGTCCGGATCGTGCCGCAGGCGCGGGCCCGGAACGTCGAGCGGTTCGGCCGGTACCGCAAGACCCTGGAACCCGGGATGAACTTCATCCTCCCGTTCGTGGACCGGGTCAAGCCCCTCATCGACCTGCGCGAGCAGGTGGTGGCCTTCAGGGGCCAGCCGGTGATCACCGAGGACAACCTGGTGGTCAGCATCGACACGGTGCTGTTCTTCCAGGTCACCGACCCCCGGGCGGCCGACTACGAGATCGTCAACTACATCCAGGCCATCGAGCAGATCACCGCGACCATGCTGCGCAGCGTGATCGGGAACATGGACCTGGAGGAGACGCTCACCTCCCGTGACCAGATCAACATGCGGCTGCGCGGCGTGCTCGACGACGCGTCGGGCAAGTGGGGGCTCCGGGTGACCCGGGTCGAGATCAAGGCCATCGACCCGCCCAAGAGCGTCATCGACGCGATGGAGAAGCAGATGCGGGCCGAGCGGGAGAAGCGGGCCGCCGTGCTCACCGCCGAGGGTGTCCGCCAGGCCAAGATCCTCACCGCCGAGGGCGAGAAGCAGAGCAGCATCCTGCGGGCCGAGGGGGAGCGGCAGGGCCAGATCCTGCGGGCCGAGGGCCAGGCCCAGGCGATCGGCACCGTGTTCCAGGCCGTGCACGACGGCGACGCCGACCCCAAGGTGCTGGCCTACCAGTACCTCCAGACGCTGCCGCAGCTCGCGCAGGCCGAGGGGAACACGTTCTGGGTCATCCCGAGCGAGGTGACCACCGCGCTCAAGACGCTCAGCGGTGCGTTCGCCGGGAACGGGGAAGGGGCCGGATCACCGGCCGGGCCGCCGCGGCCGCGCCACTGTCCCGGGCCGCCGTGCCGGCAGCGCGGCTGGGCCGCAGGCGGTGGAGGGCCCGCCCCCGGCCGCCCGGCCCGCCCCGTCCGCCGGACCGTCGCTGGCCGCCGTGCCGTCCACGGCTGAGCCGCCCGCGCCGCATGACGACGCCGGCTCACCAGCCGACCCGCAGGTGCCCCCGACGGCCAGCGTCCCGCCCACCCATAACGGCAGCGTGGACAACCACTAACAGGAGGATCCGGCGTCTTCCGGGGTGAGACCCCCGCGGTCAAGGGGCGAACCCCCCGGTTAAGGGGCGGCCAGGCGACCCGCGGTTAAGGCAACCCCGCGGTTACCGGGCAGGCCGCCGCCCTAGAGGTGGATGGCCAGGCCGACGGTGAGCAGGGCCCCGAAAGCGAGCTGGAGCCGGCCGGTCATGCCGAGCGCCCCGATCAGGGCCGGCCCGGTCGCCCCGTGCCGGACCGTGCGGACCGGGGCGAGGGCCAGCGGGAGCGCCGCGAAGGCCAGCAGCGTCAGCGGCCGGACCGGGGCCATGGCCGCCGCGACCGCGAACGGGATCAGCACGCACGCCACGTACAGCGATGCGGGTCCGGGTGTCGCCCAGGATCACGGCCAGCGTGCGCTTGCCGGACACGGTGTCGGAGGGGATGTCACGCAGGTTGTTGATCACCAGCAGCGCGCAGGCCAGCAGGCCCACCGGCAGCGCCGCGGCCAGCGCCAGCCAGGGCAGCGAGTCCATCTGCACGAACGCGGTCCCGGCCACCGCGGCCAGCCCGAAGAACACGAACACCGCGATCTCGCCCAGGCCGTGGTAGCCGTACGGGTGGCGGCCGCCGGTGTAGGTCCAGGCCGCGGCGACGGCCGCCGCGCCGAGCAGGATCAGCCACCACGAGGTCACCGCGGCCAGGACGAGGCCGGCCAGCGCAGGCCAGCGCGAAGCAGCCGAGGGCGGCGTCCCGGACCTGCCGCGGCGGGGCCACCCCGGCGGCCACCAGCCGGACCGGGCCGACCCGCGCCTCGTCGGTGCCCCGGATCCCGTCGCTGTAGTCGTTGGCGTAGTTCACCCCGACCTGCAGGGCCAGCGCGACGATCAGCGCCAGCACGGCCCGCCACAGCGAGAAGTGGCCGTACCCGAAGGCGACGCCGGACCCCACCACGACCGGGACGACCGCCGCGGGGAGGGTCCGCGGCCGCGCCCCGCCGACCCAGTCCCGTGCTGCGGCCACTAGGGCTGGCCCCGGGCGGGTGCCCGCACGGCCTGTGCCGTCACTGGCCCGTGCCGGGAGCAGGGCCGAGGCGGCTGATGTCCCGCACCGCGCCGGTGGACGCGGAGGTGGCCAGCGCCGCGTAGACCCGCAGCGCCTCGCTCACGGCCGGTCCCGGCCCGCGGGCCGGTAGCCGCCCCGCGCGCGCAGGATCTGCTCGCGGCGTGCCGCCAGCTCCGCCTCGGGGACCGCGAGTTCCAGCGACCGGGCCGGGATGTCGATCTCGACCATGTCGCCGTCCTCGGCCAGCGCGATCGCCCCGCCCGCCGCGGCCTCCGGCGCCGCGTGGCAGATGGACAGCCCGGACGTGCCGCCGGAGAACCGGCCGTCGGTGACCAGGGCGCAGGCCCGGCCGAGGCCCTTGCCCTTGAGGAAGCTGGTCGGGTACAGCATCTCCTGCATCCCGGGGCCGCCGCTGGGGCCCTCGTACCGGATGAGGACCACGTCACCCGGCCTCGACCTTGCCGCCGAGGATGCCCTCGACCGCGGCCTCCTGGCTCTCGAACACCCTGCGCCGGGCCGGAGAAGCGCCAGAGTTCCTCGGGCGACGCCGGCGGTCTTCACGATCGCGCCCTCCGGGGCCAGGTTGCCGTAGAGCACGGCCAGGCCGCCGTCGCGGGTGTAGGCGTGCGGCAGGTCCCGGATGCAGCCCCGGCCCGGTCCTCGTCCAGGCTGGTCCAGCGGGGTCCTGGGAGAACGGCTTGATCGTGCGGACGCCGCCGGGTGCCGCGTGGAACAGCTCGACCGCTTCCCGGTGACCGCCGGTGAGCGCAGGTCCCAGGCGTCGAGGAACTCCGCAGCGAGGAGCTGTGCACCGTGTGCACCCCGGGGTTCAGCAGGCCGGCCCGGTTCAGCTCACCGAGGATGGCCGGGATGCCGCCGGCCCGGTGGACGTCCTCGACGTGGTAGCGCTCGCTGCTGGGCGCGACCTTGCACAGGCACGGCACCCGGCGGGACAGCTCGTCGATCTCCTTGAGGCCGAAGCCGACACGCGCCTCGTGCGCCGCCGCCAGCAGGTGCAGGATCGTGTTCGTGGACCCGCCCATGGCCACGTCCAGCGCCATCGCGTTCTCGAACGCGTCCCGGGTGGCGATGGACCGGGGCAGCACGGACTCGTCGTCCTCGGTGTAGTACCGCTGGCCAGGTCGACCACCAGCGCCCGGCCCGCTCGAACAGCGCGCGGCGCGCGGCGTGCGTGGCCAGCGTGGTGCCGTTGCCCGGCAGGGCCAGGCCGATCGCCTCGGTCAGGCAGTTCATCGAGTTCGCGGTGAACATCCCCGAGCAGGAGCCGCAGGTCGGGCACGCGGCCTCTTCCATCTCGGCCAGCTGCTCGTCGGACACGCTCGGGTCGGCGGCGGCGATCATGGGGTTGATCAGGTCCAGCTTGCGCCGGGTCGCCGGAGGCGGTCGACCTCGCCGCGGCGCGGCACCGGCCGGCCTCCATCGGGCCGCCGGACACGAACACCGTGGGGATGTTCAGCCGCAGCGCGGCCATCAGCATCCCGGGCGTGATCTTGTCGCAGTTGGAGATGCAGACCAGGGCGTCGGCGCAGTGCGCGTTCACCATGTACTCGACCGAGTCGGCGATGAGCTCCCGGCTGGGCAGGGAGTACAGCATCCCGCCGTGGCCCATGGCGATCCCGTCGTCCACCGCGATCGTGTTGAACTCCCGGGGGACCGCGCCGGCCGCCTTGACCGCGTCGGAGACCACCTGGCCGACCTCGCGCAGGTGCACATGGCCCGGGACGAACTCGGTGAAGCTGTTGGCCACGGCCACGATCGGCTTGCCGATGTCCTCGCCGGCTACCCCGCTCGCGCGCATCAGCGCGCGCGCCCCGACCATGTTCCTGCCGTGGGTGACCGTCCGGGACCGAAGCGGTGGCATGACTCGCTCCCCTCAAGGGTTTGGAGCCTTCAGCGTACCGGCGGCGCGGTCTCCGCGCGGCGCACGCCCGCCAGCGGGACGCGCCCGGCGCCCGGCGCCCGGCGGCGGGGCGGCGGGCGGTCTCAGCGGGGCGGCAGGGCCGTCTCGGCGGCCGCGTGGATGCGCTCGATCTCCTCGTGCGTCAGCCGCTGCTCGCGCCGGGCCCGCGCCTGGGTGCGCAGGTACTTGCGGAGCCGCCGTCCGCTGAATACGTCCACGCCGCCGATCCGGGCCACCGTCCACGGCACGGTGGGCCCGTAGATCACCATGGCGGGCCGGATCCGCTGTTTGCGCCCCAGGCTCTGGCTGATCAGCTGGGCGGCCAGGGCCGCTTCCATCTGGGCGTGCTTGAGGCGGTCGGTCTGGCTGTACGGGCCGTGGTAGAGGTGGCCGCCCTGGGTGGCCCGCAGCGGCAGCCGGCGGTCCCAGCGCTCGGAGTCCACCGCGAACACCCCGGCCGGCCCGACGACGAGATGATCGATGATGCAGTTGCTGCCCGGGATGGCCCGGCCGTTCAGGGTCAGGTGGCCCGACCGGCGCGCCCACAGCAGCCGCCGGCGGGTCCGCCGCTGCGCGGACGTGACCCGGACCGCGGCCGGGATCACCGCGGTCGTCCGCGACCGGTGGACCGTGTCCAGGATCGCGACCACGGCCGCGGCGGTCAGGCCGAAGCGCCAGTCCAGCAGGACGCCGGCCACGATGCCGGCCGCCGCGGCCAGCACCGCGCGGCGGATCCAGATCGGCATCCGGGGATCCGCCGCGAAGCTGGACAGCGGATGCTCGTCAGCCGGATGCCGGTCACCGGCGGTGACGATGCCGCCGTCGGGCGCACCCCGGGTGGGTCCCGCGTCCCGGACGCCCGGGTCCTCCGGCAGGTCCGCGTCCTCCGGCGGGTCCGCATCTTCCGGCGGGTCCGCGTCTTCCGGTGAGTCCGCGTCCTCCGGGAACTCCGCGTCCTCGGGGAAAACGCCGTCCTCCGGGGAAAGGGTGTCCTCCGGCGGGGACGCGCCTTCCGGCTGGCCCGCGCCGAACAGGCCGCCGAAGGCCCCGGACGGGCCACCAGCGGCCCCGGACGGCTGACCGGCAGCGGCAGCCGCGGGGTCACCGGGGCCTGCGGGGCCCGGTGCAGCCCCAGACCAGCCCGGCGCAGCCCCGGACGTGCCCGGCCGCGTCATGCGATCCACGCGTCAGAGCGTAACCGATGCAATGCGTAACTGTCCGGGAACATCACGTGACACACCGTGAAGGCGCCGAACCTGGCTGCTAGACCCGGACAAAGCAGGAGACTACGGTGCGAAATCGTGACTGACATTCATGATCTGACCGTGACCGAGCTGGCCGCCGCGATCCGCCAGCGTGAGCTGTCCCCGGTGCAGGTGACCGCTCATTACCTCGAGCGCACCGGGCGGATGAACGCGGAGCTGGGGGCCTTCTTCACGGTCACCGCGGAGCTGGCCGCCAGCCAGGCCGCGGACGCGGAGAAAGCCGTGATCCAGGACCCCGGCGGGGTCCCCCCGCTGACCGGGATCCCCATCCCCATCAAGGACCTGAACATGGTGGCGGGGGTCCGCCAGACGCTCGGCTCCGCCGTCTACGCCGACAACGTCCCGGCCACCGACGATCACGTCACCGCGGCGTTGCGGGCGGCCGGGGCGGTGATCACCGGGAAGACGGCCACCCCCGAGTTCGGCCTGCCCTGCTACACCGAGACCGCGGTGGGGCCGCCGGCCCGGACACCGTGGGACCTGAGCCGGTCCGCGGGCGGGTCGAGCGGCGGCGCGGCGGCCGCGGTGGCGGCGGGCCTGGCCCCGGCCGCCCAGGGCAGTGACGGCGGCGGCTCGATCAGGATCCCGTCCAGCGTCTGCGGCCTGTTCGGGCTGAAACCGTCCCGGGGCCGGATCTCCAACGCGCCCCTGGTCCCGGACCTGGCCGGGCTCGGTACCGAGGGCCCGCTGACCCGGTCGGTGGCCGACGCGGCCCTGCTGCTCGACGTCATGACCGGCAACCAGGCCGGGGACATGTACACCCAGCCACCCCTTCCCGCCGGGGACTCCTTCCTGGCCTGCGCCTCCCGGCCGCCGGGGCGGCTGCGCATCGGCCGGACGCTGCAGCACCCGATCGAGGGCGCGGTGGTGCACCCGGACTGCGTGGCGGCGTACGAGGACGCGAGCGTGCTGCTGGCCAGCCTGGGGCATGAGGTCGAGGACGTGGCCATGCCGTTCGGCCCGGACGCGGTGCCGGCCTTCGAGATCGTCTGGTACGCGATGGCCACGCTGGCCCCGGTCGACCCGGCCCGGGAGGACCGGCTGCTGCCGTTCACCGCGTACATGCGCGAGCGCGGCCGGGAGACCCGGGCCAGCGACCTGGTCTTCGCGCAGGCGTACCTGCAGCTCGTGGTGCGCCAGGCGCTGGCCGTGCTGAACGGCTACGACGCGCTGCTGATGCCGACGCTGGCGTCCCCGCCGGTGCCGGTCGGCTACTTCGAGGAGGTGCCGCCGCCGGAGAACTTCGAGCGGCAGAAGGCGTTCACCCCGTACACCGCGCTGTTCAACGTGTCCGGGCAGCCGGCCGTGAGCCTGCCGCTGTCCTGGAACGCGGCCGGGCTGCCGATCGGCGTGATGCTGGCCGGGCGGATGGGGGAGGAAGGCACGCTGATCTCGCTGTCGGCCCAGCTGGAGGAGGCCCGCCCGTGGCGGGACCGCCACCCGGCCCTGTGGTAGCACACACCGCGGCGCGGCGGCCCGATAGAGTCCGGTACCGGTGACCAGATGACCGGGGGACAGCGGCGTTCCAGGATCGCGTGGCGGGTGCTCCGCGTGGCGATCCCGCTGCTGGCCTGCGCCGTGCTGCTCGGGGTGCTCGCGTTCGGGTACGGCACGGTGCCCGCGCTGGGCCCGGCCCTGGATCCCGGCCGCGGGGTGTGGACCTCGGCCAGCGGCGGTGAGCTGCCGCGTTCCCAGGCGCTGAGCCTGCCGGGCCTGGGCCACCCGGTGCAGGTGTCGTTCACCAGCCACGGGGTGCCGTCGGTCCGGGCGGCCAGCCCGCACGACGTGTTCCTGGCGGAGGGCTACCTGCAGGCCCGGTTCCGGCTGGCGCAGATGGACCTGGAACGGCGGCTCGGCGAGGGGCGGCTGGCCCAGCTCGCGGGGCCGTCGGCGGTGAGCTCGGACAAGTTCGAGCTGCGGCTGGGCCTGGTGCGCACGGCGCGAGCGGGAATGGGCGCAGCTGCCGCGGTCCAGCCCCGCCGCGCAGGACCTGGTGGCCTTCAGCCGGGGGGTGAACGACGACCTGGCCCAGCTCCGCCGCGACCGGCAGTGGCCGGCCCTGTTCTCGCTGGCCGGCGTATACCCGGGGGACTGGACGCCGGTGGACAGCCTGGTCACCCAGGGCGACCTGACCCAGCAGCTGGACTTCACCACCACGCCGCTCGACTACGCGCTGCTGGAACGCGCGCTCGGCGCGAGGCGGACCATGGCCTGGTTCCCGGTCCTGCCGCCGAACCAGCAGCACCCCTACGATCCCGGCCCCTACCGGAAGGCCGGCCTCGTCCCGCTCCAGGCCAGCATGTCAACGTCAAATTCTTCCGCAACGAAAACCGCCCGCCGTACCCCCGCACCCGCCCCGGCCGCCGCCGGGGTCACGGCCGCCAGCGGCCCAGCCCGCCGGGCCAGCCGGGCCGGCCAGGCCGCCGCGTCCCCGCGGCCGAGGCCGCCGCGGCGTCCGCGCTGCTGTCCGCCGTGAACGCGCTGCCCGCGGGGCAGGTCCACGCCTACCCGGACAGCAACGCCTGGGCGGCCAACGGCCCGGCGGTGGCGGGCGGCCGGTCGATGCTGGCCGGGGACCCGCACCTGCCGCAGACCATCCCGTCCATCTGGTACCAGGTGGCGCTGTCGGCCCCGGGGTACGCGGTGAGCGGGGTCAGCGTGCCCGGCCTGCCCGGCGTCCTGCTCGGCCACAACCAGCACATCGCCTGGTCCCTCACCGACACCCAGAACCAGGCCGCGCTGTTCTATACCGAGCGGACCAGCCGGTCCCGGCCCGGGCAGTACTTCTGGGACGGCGCGTGGCGGCGGATGCGCCAGGTCCACTACACGATCGCGGTCCGGGGCGGCGCCGCGCAGCGGCTGACGGTGGACCTGACCGTGCACGGGCCGGTCATGACCCAGGCCGGGCAGACCACCTCGGTGGACTGGATGGGCAACGTGCCCTCGCCCGACCTGGCCGTCCTGCTGGCCATCAACACCGCGCACGACTGGGCCCAGTTCCACGCGGCGCTGGCGCACTGGCGGGCGCCCACGCAGAACTTCGTGTACGCCGACGACCGGGGCCATATCGGCGCGATCTCGGCCGGGTACTACCCGGTGGTCCGCCGCGGCCAGCCGTGGCTGCCGATGCCCGGCACCGGCGCGGACGACGTGGCCGGGGTGATCCCGTACGCGGCGGTCCCGCAGGCCTACGACCCGCCCGGGCACGTGCTGGCCACGGCCAACCAGCGTCCGGTCGGCCCGTCCTACCCGTACTACATCGGCACCTCGGCCAACTTCTTCGACCCGGGCTACCGGGCCAGCCAGATCTACGCGTCGCTGCAGAGCCGTCCGGGGATAGCCCGCCACGGGATGACCCCGGCCTCGTTCGCCGCGGTGCAGACCAGCCTGGCCGACCCGCTGGCCGGGCGTGTCCTGCCCAGGCTGCGGGCGGCGCTGCGGCGTCGCCGCACGGGCCCGGGGCGGGGCTGACCGCGCGGCAGCAGCAGGCCGCCCGGCTGCTGCAGGGCTGGGACGGCGCAATGACGGCCAGGTCCGCGGCCGCCTCGGTGTGGTGGACGTTCTGGGGCGACTACCTGAGCCGCGGTCTTCCGGCCGTGGTGGCACACCGCGGCGGTCCCGGTGCACCGGGACCCGGCCGGGCTGAAGGTCTCACCCGGCCAGGCCAGCCTGGACGAGGTGCTGGAGACCTGGACCCTCAGCGACCCGGGCAACGCCGCGTTCACCGCGCCCGGCGGGCCGCGGCGCACCGCGCCGCAGGTGATGCGGGCCGCGTTCGCGGCCGCGGTGGCCCACCTGTCGGCGCGGCTGGGCACCGACCCGTCCCGCTGGTCCTGGGGCCGGCTGCACAGCAGGCAGTTCCCGTCGCTGACCGAGGCCGACGCGCTCGGCTACGGCCCGCGCGCGGCGGGCGGGGACCCGTGGACCGTGGACGCCGCCGACGGCGGGCTGGTGGCCACCCAGGGGCCCAGCTGGCGGATGATCGTTCGGTGGACCGGGCCCGGCTCGGGGACGGGGAGGGCATTTACCCCGGCGGCCAGAGTGAGAACCCGGCCTCACCGTGGTATGAGGATCAGGTGGCTGACTGGTGGAACGGGCGCTACCTGCCGATGCCGCCGGCCGGATCGGCGCCGGGGGTGATCCGGTGGACGCTGCGCCCATGAGCCGGCGGCCGCCCCCGGCCCGGCCCCGGGCGGGTGGCCATGTCTGACCTGAACCGGCTGGGCAGGCGGGGCGCGTACCGGCTGGGGCGGCTGGGTGCCCCGGCGCCCGCCCCGGCCGGGCCGCCCGCGCCGCACTATCCGTCGTGGGTCCCGGGGCACCGCGGCTCCGTGGTGCTCTGGCTGCTGGGCTGCGCGGCCGCCGCCGCGGCGATCGCGCTGGGCGCCGCGGCCGGCTGGTGGTTCCTGCCGTTTGTGGCCGGCCTGGCGGGCGGGGCCGCGGCCCGTTACGGGCGCTGGCGGCTGCGGGTCGCGCTGCCCGCGGCGGCGCTGGTGGCCGCGGCCGGCTGGGCCATCCCGCTCGGCTGGCAGGCCGTCCACGGTGCCCCGGTCCGGGCGACCGCCCGGGTGGTCGCCGCGCTGGCCGGGCTGCCGCCGCACGCCTCGGTCGCGATCGTGGCCACCCTGGCCGTCGCGGCCGCGCAGGCGCTGGCCGGCCTGTGGCTCACCTGGGCCCTGATCCCCCGGCAGTAGCGGCGCGGGCCGATTCCGGGGTGCCGGGCCGCGAACACCTAGGCGATCGCGCCGCCAATCGCGCCGGGGAGGCAGATGACAAGAACGTCGAGCGCGGCCAGGCCTGCCGGATCGAGCGGCGTCACGTGGACACGTTCGCGCACATCGTGCTGGCCGCCAGCAACGAGGTGGCCCTGATGATCGCGCGCGCTGACGACCCGGCCGCCGCGCTCAGCGCCGGCGAGGGCGCGTTCGCCGCGTTCCTGGACCGCCTGCTGGGGGGCGGGTGACGCCCGCGGGCCGGCGCGGCGGGCCGGGCCGCACGCCCGATGTAGGCCAAACTCAGCACACAAGGAGGTAACTGCGGGCGTAAGGGTTGTGCGCGGCACCGCCCGATGGGCCGATCATTGAGGAGTGACGAGCGACGAGACCAGGCGGCGGGCCGAGGCCCAGGGGGTAGCGACCGGCTACCGGGACTGGCACGGGCGGCGGGTCGAGGTGAGCCAGCGGACGCTCGACGCCATCCTGGCCGCGATGGGCGAGCCCCCGGAGCTGGGCGCGGCGGTTCCGGCCACCCCGGCCGGGCTCCCCGCGCCGCCCCGGCCGGGGGCGGAAGGGTCCCAGGTTGCGGGGCCCGTGGCTGACGAGCCCGTGGCTGACGAGCCCGTGGCTGAGGAGCCCGTGGCTGACGAGCCCGTGGTCGAGGGCCCGCGGAGCCGGGGAAGCTGCAGCGGGGATCGAGCGGGACCGGTGGTGGCCGCCCCGGAGGAGCGCTCCTGGGGCTTCGCCGTCCAGCTCTACTCGGTGCGCTCCCGCCAGTCCTGGGGATTCGGGGACCTGGGCGATCTGGCTGACCTGGCCGCGTGGAGCGCCACGGACCTGGGGGCGGGGTTCATCCTGATCAACCCGCTGCACGCGGGTGAGCCGCTGCCGCCGCTGAGCCAGTCCCCGTACCTGCCGATGAGCCGGCGTTTCACCAGCCCGCTGTACCTGCGGATCGAGGACATCCCCGAGTACGCGCGGCTCACGGCGGCGGACCGGGTGCGGATCGACTCCCTGGCCGCGCCGTTGCGGGCCCGCAACGCCACCAGCGAGCTGCTCGACCGGGACGGGGTCTGGCGGGCCAAGCGGACCGCCCTGCAGATCATCTACCGGCAGCCGATGACCGCGCAGCGCCGCGCCGAGTTCGACGCCTACCGGCACCGGGAGGGACAGCCGCTGGAGGACTGGGGCCTGTGGTGCGCGCTGGCCGAGATCCACGGGCCGGACTGGCGGACCTGGCCGGAGCCGCTGCGCGTGGTGGGCTCGGCCGAGGTGGCGGCCGAGCGGGCCCGGCTGTCCGGCCAGGCCCTGTTCCACGCCTGGCTGCAGTGGCTCGCGGACGGCCAGCTGGCCGCCGCCCAGGACGCGGCGCGGGCGGCGGGGATGCACATCGGCATCATCCGGGACCTGGCCGTCGGCTGTCATCCGGGCGGCGCCGACGCCTGGGCCTGGCAGGACGTGATGGTCTCCGGGGTCAGCGTGGGGGCGCCGCCGGACGAGTTCAACCAGCGCGGCCAGGCCTGGAACCAGTCACCGTGGCACCCGCTGCGGCTGGCCGCCCAGGGGTACGCGCCGCTGGCGAACCTGATCCATGCCGCCCTGCGGCACGCCGGCGGCCTGCGCGTCGATCACGTGATGGGCCTGTTCCGGCTCTGGTGGGTGCCGTCCGGGCTGAGCCCGGACCAGGGCACCTACGTGCGGTACGACCATCACGCCATGGTCGGCGTGCTGACCGGCCAGGCGGTCTCGGCCGATGCGCTGGCCATCGGCGAGGATCTCGGCACCGTGGACCCGTGGATCCGCGAGTACATGGCCGAGCGGGGGGTGCTCGGGACCGCGATGCTCTGGTTCGAGCGCGGACCGGACGGGGCGCCGCTCCCGCCGGGCAAGTGGCGGCGGAACTGCCTGGCCATGGTGGGCACGCACGACGTGCCGCCGATCGCGGCGTTCGTGACCGGGGAGCAGGTGGAGCTGCGTTCCCGGCTCGGCCTGCTCACCCGCTCCTACCGGGAAGAAAGCGACGAGTCCGACGCCGTGGTCCGGGCCTGGCAGGAGGTGCTGGAGGCCGAGGGGCTGCTGCCGGCCGGTGGCCGGCCCAGCCCGGCCGAGTTCACCGTGGCCTGCTACGCGTTCCTGGCCCGCACCCCGGCCCTGCTCATCGGCGTGTCGCTGGCCGACGCGGTGGGGGACCGGCGGCCGCAGAACATCCCCGGGACCATCGATGAGTACCCGAACTGGCGGGTCCCGCTGTGCGACGGTGAGGGCCGGTCGGTGTCCCTGGATGACCTGGCGGACTCCCGCATGGTGCGCGCGGTGGCCCGGGCGGTCGCCAGCCACACGTGACGCGGCGGCCCGGCTCCGGGAGCCTGTGGCGCGACCGGGGCTTCACCGTCTTCCTGGTGGCGCAGACCCTCTCGGTCGCCGGGGACTCGTTCGCCCTCATCGCGGTCCCGCTGCTGGTGCTCCGGGCGACCGGGTCGGTCGCGCAGATGGGCCTGCTGACCGGGGTGGCCGGCGCCGCGGCGGTGGTCGCGGGCATCTTCGCCGGGATCCTGGCCGACCGTCTCGACCGCTGGAATCTCATGGCGGCCTGCGACGTGTCCCGGATGGTCCTGTACGGCCTCGTCCCGCTGGCCTGGGCCTTCCACCCGGAAGTCTGGCTCCTCTACGTGATCCTGCCAGTCTGCGCGGCGATCGGCATGATCTTCCAGGTTGGCTACGTCACCGTGGTCCCGGCCCTGTCCGGTCCCAGCCGCATCACCGAGGCCAACGGGCTGCTGTACGGGGCGCAGTCGGCAGCCGGGGTCGCAGGCCCGCTGCTGGCCGGCCTGGTCTCCGCGCTGCTCGGTCCGGCCGGCGCCATCGGCGTTGACGCGGCCAGCTTCGCCGTCTCCGCCGTCGGGGTGCTCGTCGTACGCCACGAAATGTCCTCGCGCCGCCAGGAAAGCCCGGACTCTGTCGCGCCCGCGGGGCCGGTCCCGGCTGGCTGCTCCGCAACGCCCTCCGGGACGGCCACCCCGGGCGCCTCCGGCGCTGGGCCCTCCGACGGGCCGGTGTCCGGCCGCCCGGATGCGGCCGGGGCCTGGCGCGAGTTGCTGGCCGGGGCGCGGTTCCTGTGGCAGCACCCCGCGCTGCGGGCGCTGACCGTCCTGCTGACGTTCTTCATCTTCGCCACCGAGGGCCTGCCGGACGTGCTCATCTACTACCTCAAGCACGGCCTGGGCCAGGGCGACGGCGTGGTCGGGCTCGTGCTCGCCATCGCTGCGCTCGGCACCGTTGCGGGTGCCCTGGCGGTGGCACCCTTGCGCCGCAGGCTCGGGTTCGGCCGGTGCTGGACCGGTGCGGTGGTGCTGTGCGGGCTGGCCATTGGCGGCCTGGGCGCGTCCGGGAGTGTCCCGGCCGTGGCCGTGCTGGCCGCCCTCTACCTGGGCTGCATCAGCGTGGCCGGCATCTCCTCCATGTCCCTGCGCCAGGAGGTGACCCCGGACCACCTGCTCGGCCGCGTCACCGCCGCGTTCTGGACCATCCACTTCTCCCTGGGCCCCGCAGGCGCCGCCCTGCTGACCTGGGCGGCCGGCCACTTCGGCGTGCTGGCGGCGTGCGTGGCCAGCGGCGCAGCGTGCCTCGTCATCGGCGCGGTCGCCCTGGTCACCCCGGTCCGGCACCCGTCCCGCAACCCGGTCCGGCCGCTCCCCGGGACCTGACCAGGGCCGGTTAACCCTCCTGGCGGTCGCGGGCCTGGCAGCGCAGGGCCCGCTGGATGCCGTCCCGGCCCTCGAGGAGCAGCCGGAGCAGCGCGGCCGGCGGGTCGGCCTCGGCGATGTAGGCGTCGGTGAGCTCCACCGTGTGCTCCGAGATCTGGGTCAGCGGGTAGGCGTTCGAGGTGAACCACTGGGCCATGTCGCTGCCCCAGTCCCGCCACACGTCGCCGACCACCTCGAAGTACCGGGTGGCGTACGGCGCCAGGAGCTCCGGCCTGGTCAGGGTCGGCGAAGCCGTTCAGCGTGGCGCGGAACGTGGCGTTCGGGAGCGTGCCGCTGACGATCGCCTGCCACGCCGCCTCCTTGGCCGCAGCCTCCGGGATCGCGGCCCGGCAGGTGGCGGCGCGCCGCTCGCCCGCGTCGGTGGCGTCGCGGCGCAGCTCAGCATCGATCTCGGCCGGGCCGGCGGCGCCACGGCTGCACAGCCGGTGCAGCAGCCGCCAGCGCAGTTCGGTGTCGACCACCAGGCCGTCCATATACGCCGATCCGTCCAGCAGGCCGCTCAGCAGGGCCAGGTCGCTCGGCGACGCGGCCAGGCTGGCGAACGCCTGCAGGTAGGCGAGCTGGCGGTCCGAGCCGGGTGCGGCCTGCTCGGCCAGGCCGAGCAGGGTGCCTGCCGCCTGGTCGGTGCCGTGCTCCCGCCAGGCCGGGTCGGTGTACCGGCGCAGCGCCGCGCTGGCCTGGCGGAGCAGGGTCTGCGCGACGGAGATCTCCTCGGCGTGGTCGACACCGGCCGACACCAGCCGGACGTAGTCCCGGGCCGCGAGCTCCGCGTCCCGGCACATGTCCCACGCGGCCGCCCAGCACAGCGCGGCGGGCAGCGAGTCGGTGAACTCCCCGATGCCGGTGATGAGCGTGGCCAGCGAACGGCTGTCCAGCCGGATCTTCGCGTAGGTCAGGTCATCGTCGTTGACCAGCACCAGGTCGGGCTGGGGCTCACCGGCCAGCGCGTCCAGGACGGTGCGCTCGCCCGCGATGTCCGCCTCGACCCGGCGGCGCCGGATCAGGCCCGGCGTCGGTCCGGTCGTAGAGCCCGACCGCGATGCGGTGCGCCCGGAGCACCGGGTGGCTGGCGGGCGCGGTCTGCACCACCGCGAACTCCGTGATCCGGCCGTCCTCGTCGAGGTCGTACTCCGGCCGGAGGGTGTTCACCCCGGCCGTTTCGAGCCACTGCTTGGACCAGCCGGACAGTTCCCGCCCGGACGACTCCTGCAGGGCACCCAGCAGGTCGGACAGGGTGGCGTTCCCCCAGGCGTGCTCGGCGAAGTAGCGCGCGCACCCCGGCCAGGAAGTGATCCCGGCCTACGTAGGCGACGAGCTGCTTGAGCACGGACGCGCCCTTGGCGTAGGTGATCCCGTCGAAGTTGACCTCGACCGCGGCGATGTCCGGGATGTCCGCGGCGATCGGGTGCGTGGAGGGCAGCTGATCCTGCTGGTAGGCCCAGGCCTTGTGCAGCTGGCAGAACGTGGTCCAGGCCGTGGGCCACCGGGTGGCCTCGGCCTGGGCCAGGGCGGAGGCCCAGGTGGCGAACGACTCGTTCAGCCACAGGTCGTCCCACCAGCGCATGGTGACCAGGTCACCGAACCACATGTGCGCCATCTCGTGCAGGATCGTGTCCCCGCGCAGTTCGCGGGCGAAATCGGTGACCCGGGACCGGAACACGTAATCCTCGAGGAAGGTCACGCAGCCGGCGTTCTCCATCGCGCCGGCCTTGAACTCCGGCACGAAGACCTGGTCGTACTTGCCGAACGCGTAGCGGACCCCGAATGCGCTGTGGAAGAAGTCGAAGCCCTGCCTGGTCACCTCGAAGATCTCCTCGGGGTCCAGGTAACCGGCCAGCGAGCGGCGGCAGTAGATGCCCAGCGGGATGCCGTCGTGCTCGCTCGTGACCTGGTGGTACGGGCCGGCCACGATGGCGGTGATGTAGGTGGACATCATCGGCGACGGGGGGAAGTGCCAGCGCCTCGCGCCCCCGGCCACGGGCTCGCCGGGCCTGTCGGCGGCCATGTTCGACAGGACCAGCCAGTCCTCGGGGGCGATCACCGAGAACTCGAAGGCGGCCTTCAGGTCAGGCTGGTCGAAGCAGGCGTAGATCCGGTGCGCGTCGAAGGTTTCCAGGTCGGAATACAGGTAGACGCCACCGTCGGTGGGATCGGTGAAGCGGTGCAGACCCTCCCCGCTCCGCGAGTAGGCGCACTCGGCCACGACACGGAGTTCGTTGATGGGCTGCAGCCCGTCGAGGGCGATCCGGTTGCCGTCGAACGCGGTGCGGCTCACCGTCGCCCCGTTCAGCACGATCTCCCGGACGGCCGGGGCGGTCAGCTCGATGAAGCTGGCCGCGTCGGGGACGGCGCACTGGAAGCGGACGGTGCTGGTGGACAGGAAGGTGCTGGCACCGTCCGTCAGGTCCAGTTCCACCCGGTATGAGCTCACGTCCAGGAGTTGCCGCCGGTCACGCGCTTCCTCGCGGGTGAGATTGTTCGCCACGTGCCTGGCACCTTTCCCTGTGTCCACGATGTGGGTGTCCACGTTTCCGCCGCCCGCAGTTCATCCGGGCGGCCGTTCCGGCATTTTCCCACGGCCGGCGGCGGAATGCGGGTGGCCGTGTGCCGGTTGCAGGCTGAGTGAGGAGTGGCCGGGCATCCGGATGCCCGGCCCGCGGTCCCCCTGAAGCCTGATCATGCCCAGCACGTGGTCGGGCGCCGCCGCGATGAGAAGGAGCCCCATGCCCGAGCAGGAGCCTACCCCGGTCGATTTCTGGTTTGACCCGCTGTGCCCGTGGGCCTGGATCACGTCCCGCTGGATGCTCGAGGTGGAGCAGGTCCGGCCGGTTCAGGTCCGCTGGCACGTGATGAGCCTGGCGGTGCTGAACGAGGGCAAGGAAGACATGCCCGAGCGCTACCAGGAGCTGATGAAGCAGGCGTGGGGCCCGGTGCGGGTCGCGATCGCCGCCGAGCAGAAGTACGGGCCCGACGTGCTCGGCCCGCTCTACACCGCGCTCGGCAACCGCTTCCACCACGAGAAGGCACCCAAGGACCGGGCGACGATCGAGGCCGCGCTCAGCGAGGCCGGGCTGCCGGTCGAGCTGGCCGACGCGATGGACTCCACCGAGTACGACGAGGCGCTCCGCGCCTCGCACACCGACGGCATCGACCGGGTGGGTTACGAGGTGGGCACCCCGATCATCTCGGTCAACGGCACGTCCATCTTCGGCCCCGTGGTGTCGCCGATCCCCCGCGGGGAAGCGGCCGCGAAGCTCTGGGACGGCGTGATGCTGGTGACCCAGACCGACGGCTTCTTCGAGCTCAAGCGCAGCCGGACCCGCGACCCGATCTTCGACTAGCAGCGGCCCGGGCCTGCCCGCGCCGGTCTTCCGGGCGGGTGCGGGCAGGCGGCCCGGGGTTCTGACAGACTGGCTCCGTGCGCGTCTACTTGGGATCTGACCACGCCGGATACGAGCTCAAGGCGGCCCTGATCGCGTGGCTGGGCGAAGCCGGCCACCAGGCTGTCGACTGCGGTCCGGCCAGCTACAACCCGCAGGACGACTATCCCGTCTACGTGATGCGCGCGGCCAGCGCGGTCGCCGCCGACACCGACAGCCTCGGCATCGTGATCGGCGGCTCGGGAAACGGGGAGCAGATCGCGGCCAACAAGGTCCGCGGGATCCGGGCCGCCATCGCCTGGACCGAGGAGACCGCGCGGCTCGCGCGCCTGCATAACGACGCCAACATCCTGAGCCTGGGCGCCCGCATGTACCCGATCCCGGACGCGGTCGGCTTCGCGCAGGTCTTCGTCGAGACCGCGTTCTCCGGCGAACCCCGCCACGCCCGCCGCCTGCAGATGATCGCCGACTACGAGGCCACCGGCAAGCTCCCTCCCGAACCCCCAGCCAGCTAACCCAGCCGCCTGACCGTCGGCGGGCGAGCCCCTGTCCTACCGCCCGTTCCGCCTCCGTGTCCGGCGCTGCTTGCCCCGCCCGCCGCCGCGGCCCCGGGGGGCGTCCCCGCCCGGGCTGGCGGGCTTCGGCGGCCGTGCTTTCGCCGTGGGCTCGCCGGCCGGGGACGGCGCCGGAGCCCCCTGCGAGCGCCCCGACCGCGGTTGCCCCGCCTGAGACTGACCCGGCTGCGCTTGACCCGACTGAGATGGGCCCGGCTGCGGTTGACGCGTCGGCGTCCCGGCCGCCCGGGCGCCCCGCGGCGCCCCGGTACCGGGGCCGGCCTGGGCACCGGCTGGTGCGGAGGGCGGGGACGGGCAGGGGCCGCGGCGTCGGCGGACTGCTCGGCGGCGGCCTCCTGCTCGGGGCGTGGTCTGGACACGTCCCGAGCCCGCATCGCGGAGTTGAGCGTGATCTTCATCCCGGGCATGGGCAAGCCTCCACGGCTACCCTTTCCACCCAGCGGTGATTCAGTCCCGCGAGAGATGCCAAATCGGGCGCGCAAGCCCGCGGTGTGCGGGCCAACCTTCGAGGTGGCGGGGCGAGGCATCCCGCCGCGGCGTTTATCGTGCCGCGGGAGATGTCCGCCCCGCCACCGCCCGGCGGATAAGTCGCGGCCGCAGGCCGGGCCCAGCCCCGCTCAGAAGATGGTCGGGCACCAGGGGGCGGGGTCCCAGGAGAAAGCCGCCGATAGTGCCGCGAGTGCCCCAGCGCGGGCCTCCGTGGCCAGCCCGGCCCGGGCCAGGGTCCCCAGCGATGTCCCGCCGAGATACGCCGCGCCCAGCGTCGCCGCGGGCAGGATGACATCCGGATCCGCCGAGGTCCGCTCACATTCGGCCGTGCCGGCCCCGCGCTGATCCCGGATCCCGCCAGCACCGGCCCGGACCCGCGCACCCGCCACCGGCCCGCGTTCCACGGGCACATCTCGTCGGTGACCTCGATGACCACGTCCAGCGGGGCCGCGTACCGCCGCGCGGTCAGCGCCGCCGGCACGTCGATGATTCTCACCCAGAGTCCGTCGCTGACCTGGGGCCGGGCGCGCCGCGGGTCGGCCAGCAGGTGCAGCAGCGGGTCGTCCGCCGGCCGGAGCCGGGCCGTCACCTCGCTGACCAGGTCCCGGCTGAGCAGGTCCGACCAGAGCGCGGCGGTGGCCGCGGGATCGGTCGCGACCAGCTCGCGGATGTCGAGCGAGGAATCCGCGAGGAACGTGTCCTCGTCCCACCGGCCGCGGCTGCTGTACAACGCGTACCCGCGGGGGCCGGTGTCGTCTTCGGCGAGCACGCAGCGCAGCGGCGCGGACCCGGGCCGTCCCTCGTCCGGGTCCTCCACGATGCGGTTCCACCAGGATTCGTTCCTGATGAAGAAGCCTGGCTGGGCGGGCAGCAGCGTGTCGTAGACCTTGGCCAGCTCGGCCAGGCCGGCCTGCGGCTCGATGATCCGCAGCCGCAGCGCCGGATCCGCGGGAGCCTGGGCGCGCAGCGCGCCCTCGCCGTCCCGGACGGTGAAGGCCGCGTGCCAGGAGGCCCGCCCGTAGCCGAAGCGCCCGTAGATCCGGGCGTCCGAGGCCCAGAGCACCGCGATCGGCTCACCCCGCTCGCGGATGTCATCGAGCTGCCGCCGCATCAGGCTGGTGAGGATCCCGCGCCGGCGATGCGAGGGCATGACCGCGATCCAGGTCACCCCGGCGGCCGCCGCCATCGCCCCCGGCACGGTCATCCGGAAGCTCCAGGCGCCGGCGCTGGCCACCGGGGTAGCGCCGTCGAACGCGGCCAGGGTGCGGTCGAATTCGAGGCGGTCCAGCATCTCGGCCCGGTGCCGCTGGCTGGGCGGGCCGTCGTGGAACGCGTGCTCGTTCGCGCGGTGGAAGGCGTCGAATTCGCTCTCTCCGACTGCCCTGACTGGGAAGTGCGCTGCCATGCCGCATTCCTACCTGGTCCCCCCGCGGCTGCGCCAATCAGTTTGGGAGCGGGCCAGAGCGATGGGGAGGTCTGAGACCGGCCTTGACCTCACACCCTTATCGGTTGAGGGCCGCCCGGGCCTGCGCTCGCCATCCACGCCGGCGCCGACCGCAAGCTGGCGTGCGGGCTTGCCGCTGGGGCTGGCTGGGCCGGATGCGCAGTGGCTGGTCAGAGGGCAGTTGTCCGGGTAGGTAGGCGCGTTCGGGCTGCTCGCTACGTCCAGGGAAGTAGAGTTCGCCCATCATGGTTTCCCGGCTGCTCACCCGCCCTGCCCGGCTTGCCCGCTCGCTGGCAGCCCGGGCGGGCGGTCAGATCCGGCGCCAGTTCATCACCCGGAACCGCCGGATGGCCTTCGTCCTCACCCTCGCCACGCTGGCCATCGGGGTGGCCGCGGTGCACCTGTCGGAGTGGTGGTTCTCGCCGGGACTGATGATCCTGCCGGTGCTGGCGGGCGGCCTGCTGCTCTGGCCCCGGGCCCTGCGGATCCTCTTCGGCCTGGTCGCGCTCATGCTCGCGTACGACGCGCTGTACGGGCGGGCCGGGGCGGGCATCATCGCGACGGTGGCGGTTACCGCGCTGTTCGCGGACGCGCTGGCCCGGGCCCGCTGGAAGCTCGGCGTGCAGGGGCTCCGCGGGGACCGGATGCTCATCGAGCTGCGGGACCGGATCCGGGCCCAGGCCCGGCTGCCTGAGCTGCCCGCCGGCTGGCAGTCCGCGGCCGTGCTCCGGCCGGCCGGCGGCTCGTCATTCGGCGGTGACTTCCTGGTGTCGTCGTGTGACGGCAAGACGCTGGAGGTCGCGCTCGTCGACGTGTCCGGCAAGGGCGTGGACGCCGGGACCCGGGCGCTGCTGCTCTCCGGGGCGTTCGGCGGCCTGCTGGGGTCGATGCCCCAGGAGGAGTTCCTCAGCGCCTGCAACTCCTACCTGCGCCGCGGGCCGGCCGTCGAGGGTTTCGTCACCGCGGTGCACCTGGCGCTCGACCTGGCCACCGGCGAGTACATGCTGGCCTCGGCGGGGCATCCGCCGCCCGCCCATTACGACGCGGGCAGCGGCACCTGGAAGGTGACCCAGGCGCGCGGCATCGTGCTGGGCGTGGTCCCGGACCCGCGGGCCACGCCGGTGCACGGCGCGCTGCGGTCCGGGGACGCGCTCATGCTGTACACCGACGGGCTGGTCGAGGCGCCGGGCCGGGACATCGACGCCGGCACGGACCGGCTGCTGGGCGAGGCCAACCGGCTGGTGGCCGCCGGGTTCCGGAACGCCGCCACCGAGCTGGTCCGGGTGGTCAAGGCGGGCGGCGGCGGGTCCGACGACTGCGCGCTGGTGCTGATCTGGCGGACGTGAGCCAGCCGGCCGGGCCGGGCCGCCACGGCCAGACCGTTATCTATGGTGCTGGCTCGCCGGCCGGGGCGGGCTGCGGGGCGGCAGGCGCCGGGCCGGCCGCGGGCCGCCCCGCGGCGGCGGATGCGTACCCGGGATGGGTGCCGAACACCTGGAGAGCGTGCTCGACCAGGGCGATCAGGGCATCCCGGCACGTCGCCCGCTGCCGGGCGTCGCACAGCACCACCGGCACGTGGGGATCCAGGTCCAGCGCCGCCCGGACCGCCCCGGTCCGGTACCGCCGCGCGCCGTCGAAGCAGTTGACCCCGACCACGAACGGGATGCCGCGCTGCTCGAAGTAGTCCACGGACGGGAAGCAGTCCGCCAGCCGCCGGGTGTCGGCCATGACGATCGCCCCGAGGGCACCGCGGGCCAGCTCGTCCCACATGAACCAGAACCGCTCCTGGCCGGGGGTGCCGAACAGGTAGATGACCAGGTTCTCGCGGATCGTGATCCGGCCGAAGTCCAGGGCCACGGTGGTGGTGGCCTTCCGCTCCACCCCGTCGAGCCGGTCCACCGCGGCGCCCCGCTCACTGAGCGGTTCCTCGGTGCGCAGGGGCCGGATCTCGGTCAGCGACCCGACCAGCGTGGTCTTGCCGACCCCGAATCCGCCCGCGATCAGGATCTTGATGGTGACCGGCATCCGCGCGCGGTTGCCGGCCTGATCAGAGGCGGCGTAGCCCATCGACGACCTCCTTCAGGACCTGCATGTCGGGCAGCCGGGCGGGCGGGATGGGGTGATGAATCGAGACGAGGGATCGTTCCTGCAGATCGCCCAGCAGGATCCGGACCACCCCCAGGGGCAGGTCGAGATCGGCCGCAAGCTCCGCGACCGAGGTGGGCAGCCGGCACAGCCGGAGCACCTCGAAATGCTCCGGGTCCAGGGACGACGGATCCAGACGGACCCCGCGCACCGCCGTGATGACCGCGATCAGGTCGAGTTTCTCCCCGCTGGGCCGGGTGCGGCCGCCGATGACCGCATAGGGCCGTACGACCGGGCCGGCCTCCTCGTCCAGCCAGTGATCGTCGGGCGACGGCATGCGGGGGTCAGTCCGTGACGTCCCCGGCCGTGCCCGGCCGGGGGTTCACCGACAGGTGCTGGCCGACCCGCTTCACCAGGATGGCCATCTCGTAGGCGACCAGGCCAGCGTCCGCGCTGGCCGGGCTCAGCACCGCGAGGCAACTGCCCTCGCCGGCCGAGGTTACGAACAGGAAAGCCGTGTCCATCTCCACGATGGTCTGCCGGACGTGCCCGCCGCCGAAGTGGCGGCCGGCGCCCCGGGCCAGGCTCTGGAACCCCGACGCCACGGCCGCCAGGTGCTCGGAGTCTTCCCGGGCCAGCGAGCTCGACGCGGCGATCGCCAGGCCGTCCCGGGACAGGATGACCGCCTTGTCCACGTCGGGGACCCGCGCCACCAGGTCGTTAAGCAGCCAGTCCAGGTCGGTCTGCGAACCGGTGCCCACGCCGTTGTCCTGCTCTGCCGCATTCATCTGCTCCCCCTTGCCTCACTCGTCGCCGTGAGCGCCGGCCTCCCCAGCCTCCGGGGGACTGGGCTCCGCCGCTGGCTGGGTGCCGGTCATCGTCTCCGTGGCCTTGTCCGGCGGGTCGAACAGCGAGCGCCCGCGCTCCCACCCGCGCTGGATGGCGGTGATCGTGCTCCTTGCCTCTTCGGGTGAGCGCTCGTCCGGGGCCTCCGCCGCCGGGGCGGAGTCGCCGTTCGCGGAGGGTTGCGCGTACAGCGTGTTCTCCCGCAGTTGCGGGGCGAGGCTGGCCTGGCGGACCCGGCGGGGCAGCGAGTCCGCATCCGCGAACTCCGCGTCGCCATGATCCAGATCATGGTGCTCCGGGGTGCCCGCATGGACCGGCTCGGACGGCGGTGGCCAGACGGCCTCGCCGCCGTAGTTCGGGAACCCGGTGAACCCGTTGCCGCCGTTGCTGCCGTTGCCGTTCTCCGCGGCCGGGCTCGTGCCGTTGCCCGGCCATCCACCCAGGGCGTCCCCGGCGGTCCGGTCAGCCAGGGCGTCCGCGGCGGTCCGGTCAGCCAGGGCGTCCGCGGCGGTCCGGTCAGCCAGGGCGTCCGCGGCGGTCCGGTCACCCAGGGCGTCCGCGGCGGTCCGGTCACCCAGGGGGTCCGCGGTAGTCCGGGCGTCCGTCGCGGCGTAGGCGGCCCACGGATCGGTCCCGCTGTCCGCTGGCCACCGCTCGGCGGTGTCATCCGCCCTGGCCGCGGTCACCGGGCTGGCGGCACGCCTCCCGCCGGTGCCGGCCCCGTTATCGGTGACGGCCGCGGTGCTGCCCGTGTCATCGCGGGCCGCGTGCCGGCCGGTCAGCTGCACGCCCGTGCCCGGGCCCGTCCCGTCCTGCTGGTAGCTCTCCTCGGAGACGACGAGGGTGTTGGGGATCAGCACGATCGCGGTCGTCCCGCCGTAGGGCGAGCCCCGCAGGGAGATCCGGATGTTGTGCTTGCGGGCCAGCTGGCTGGCGACGAACAGGCCGAGCTGGTCACTGCCGGACAGGTCGAACGGGGGCGGGTTCTCCAGCAGGTCGTTGAGCTCGGCCCGCCGCTCCTCGCCCAGCCCGAGCCCGCGGTCCTCGATCTCCACCGCGAACCCGCGGCCGACCACATCGCCGCTGATCAGCACCGGGGTGTTGGGCGGGGAGAAGACGACCGCGTTCTCCGCGAGCTCCGCGATCATGTGAATGACGTCCGCGACCGCGGGGCCGGTGATGGCGGCCTGGGTGTTCGCGGTGACCTTGATCCGGGTGTAGTCCTCCACCTCGGCCACGGCGGCCCGGAGCACGTCCACGAACGGGACCGGCCGGCGCCAGGCCCGGGCGGGCGCGTCGCCGGACAAGATGATCAGGCTCTCCGCGTGCCGCCGCATGCGCGTGGTGAGGTGGTCGATGCGGAACAGGTCCTCGAGTTCCTCCGGCTCCCTGGCCCGCCGCTCCATCGCGTCGAGCAGGGCCAGCTGGCGGTGCAGCAGCGACTGGCTGCGCCGGGCCAGGTTCCGGAAGATGTCGCTGATGCCCTGGCGCAGCCTGGCCTGGCCCACGGCCGCTTCCACCGCGGTCTGCTGGACCGCGGCGAAAGCCTGCCGGACCTGGCCGATCTCGTCAGAGCTGGCAGGCAGCTCGGGAGCCTCGGCGGAGACATCCACGTCCTGGCCGGCGGCCAGCCGCTTCACCACGTCCGGCAGCCGCTTGTTGGCCAGCTCCAGGGCCGACTGGCGCAGATCGGCCAGCTCACGGATCAGGCCGCGGCCGATCACGAACGACACCAGGATGGACAGGATCACCGCGAGCAGGCCCAGGCCGCCCGCCAGGAAGAGTTCCAGGTACGTGCTCTTGGAGTTATCCGCGGCCTGGGCGGTGATCTGGTTCGAGGCTTGCGTACCGGCCTTGGAGAGCCCGGCCGCCACCCCGCCGACCGCGGCCTGCCACGCCTGTGGCTGGACCGGGGGAGGGCTGCTGACCTGGGTGTCGCTCATCAGCTGGTTTTCCAGCGAGGTCAAGGCCGTGGACGCCTGCGGGCTGATGTCGTGGATGTAGTAGGCGCGGTAGCTCGGCTTCAGGTCGGGCAGCGTCTGGGCGTAGAGCGTCCGGCGCGCGCCGACCAGCTGGGTGAACTCCTGGCGGTCGGCGGCGGGGAACGACCGCGCGGCCAGGTCGCCCGAGATGATCGCGCTCTCCTGGAGCATCAGGTCCTCGGACCGGCCCATCCGGACGAAGGCCTCCGCCTGGGACACCAGCGAGGCGTCGGCCTGTTCAAGAATTGCCTGGTCGAGGACAGAATAGGCGTCCGAGACCATGGTGTTGTACGCGTCCAGCGCCCGCGGCTTGCTGATGATCTGCGAGCGCACCTGGGCGCGCAGCGCAGGCAGGCCCTTGACGTCCGTGAGCAGGGTCGCGATGGCCTGCTTCTCGGCCGGCGTCGCATTGTTCATCGTGTCCGGCGAGTTGAGCGCGTGGCTCATGGCCGCGGCGGCGGCGGTGGTCCTGTTCTGCTGCACCTGCAGGACAGCCAGGTTCGCGCCGGTCGGGGCGGACAGGTAGACGATCGCGAGCGGCCGCTCCGCGTCGACCTGGCTCAAGAACGCGCCCGTCGGCAGGCCGGTGGCGGTCTTGATCGTGCTGGCCTGGGAGAGGTTGAGGGCCCCCCGGGCCGTGACGAACGTGGCGAACGCGTACAACCCGATCAGCGACAGGATCGGGAGGAGGACTAGCAGGAAGATCCGCTGGCGTATGGACCGGAGACGCAACCCCATAGCTCAGGCCTCAAAGTGTGAGTGGAACGGAATTGTGACCGTGTAGCAACGAAGGAGCTTCGGAGACCCCCCCGAAGATCCTGAGCGTAGCAGTCAGTAATGTTCCATACTGGGAAAATGTAGGATCAGCCCAGGTTGAGGGCATTTGCCCCTATTCGGGGTAAACGCAGTGTGCTGGTGAGTCTCGTGAGGCAGCGCCGGCCTCGCCTTCTCCCCGCCGTCTTGCCCGGGCCGTCCGGCCCTGGCCGGCCGCGGTGGCCGGCCCGGGATTCATCTGTCCGGGCTACGCCGGGCGGCGGGCGGGCGGGTGGCCTGGCGGCCTGACTGGCCTCGCTCCGGCGGCCTGCGGCCCGCCCGTGAATATGACATTCGTGTCAGTGAATGAGGGCCAGTCCGGAGCCGGGGTCGCGGTATAAGGAGGCTCTCCTGGCAGCGCTGTGCCGTCGCGTATAGATTGCGTTCGGTAACCTGGCCAGGCAAGAGGGTGGGTGGTCTCTCCCGGGCCCTGCCGATACCGCTGAGATGAAGCCAATTCGTAATGCATTTGAAACATATGCGGGCCGCCGTTACAATACCGTAGGCATGCCTCTGACCTGCGACGACGTGCTACCCGGAGGCTGCCGGGAACCAAAGCGATAACCCGTGAAACACGCCTGGACCGCGCGTTGCTAATGGCATACGCAATGTGATAGCCCGCCTTCGAGCCGGCCCGGGTGCGTGCCGGCGACGTGGCCGGGCATAATGAGACCGTGCAGTTCAGCGGAAGGCCGCGTTGAACCTGCCGAGCCTCATCGGGACGATCAGCGACACCCGTGTCAGGTGACGCCCATGTCATTGTTTGCATTTGTATGGCGAGTGTGCGGTGATAGGTGCTGTGAGCCAGGGGGTAACACGATTGGGTGAACCGCGCGGCACAGCGGTGGTTTTCCCGTCGGCGGACGCCATCGGTTCTGCTGCGGCTGCCCAGGCATCGGCCGAGAACTTCCCGGTGGCCCTGCGGATGCTGCCGGGCCGGTACCGGCGGCGCCTGGAAGCGGTCTATGGCTTCGCCCGGGCCGTGGATGACATGGGCGACGAGGCCCCCCCGGGGGAACGGGGCAGACTCCTGGACGCGCTAGAAGCCGACCTCGGTCGGCTTTACCAGTTCCAGGACCCGGCGCTGCGCGAAAGCGCCGGGCCAGGCGGGGCGCGCGGCCGGCGCGCCCACGGGGGAGGCCCCGCAGATCGGTGTGGTCCGGGCGCTGGCCGCGGTGGCCGGGGAGTGCGCCATCCCCCAGGAAGCGTTCGCGGACCTGATCAGGGCCAACCGGCAGGACCAGGTGGTCAGCCGTTACCCGGCCTTCAGCGACCTGGTCGACTACTGCCGGCTCTCGGCCAACCCGGTGGGCCGGATCGTGCTGCACGTCTTCGGCGCGGCCACACCCGGGCGGATGGTCCTCTCCGACCGGGTCTGCACCGCGCTCCAGCTCGCCGAGCACTGGCAGGACGTCGCGGAGGACTTCCAGGCGGGCCGTATCTACCTGCCGGCCGAGGACATGGAGCGGTTCGGGGTCACCGAGAGTGACCTGGCGGCCTCGTCCGCCGGGCCGCAGCTCCGCGCCCTCATGGCGTTCGAGGTGGAGCGGGCGGGCCAGCTTCTTGACGAAGGTGCCCCCCTGGTGGGGAATTTGCGCGGATATGCGCGGGTTGCCGTGGCCGGTTACGTGGCCGGCGGGCGGGCCGCCCTGGCCGCGATCACCGAGGCCGGACATGATGTGCTGCGCGCGACCCACAAGCCGCGCCGCGGCCGGCTGGCCAGAGAGATGCTGAGGGCTTATGCAGCAGGGAGGTGATGCAATGGACGTGGCGGCCGCCTACCGGCACTGTGAGGAAATCACCTGGTCTCAGGCCCGCAACTTCTCCTACGGCATCCGGCTGCTGCCCCCGGGCAAGCGGCGGGCGCTGGCCGCCGTGTACGCGTTCGCCCGCCGGATCGACGACATCGGTGACGGCACGCTGCCGCCGGCCGACAAGCTCGCGGCGCTGGCCGGGGCCCGGGCCAGCGTGACCGCGCTGGCCACCGGGCACGCCCCGGCGGCCCGGCCCGCCGACCCCGTGCTGGTGGCCCTCGCCGACGCAGGCCGCCAGTTTCCCATCCCGCTGGAGGCCTTCGGCGAGCTGATCGACGGCTGCGAGGCTGACGTGCGGGGCACCAGCTACGTGACCTTCGACGACCTGCGGCACTACTGCCGGTGCGTGGCCGGGCTCCATCGGGCGGCTCTCGCTCGGCGTCTTCGGCACCCGGGACGTCGACACCGCCGCCCCGCTGGCCGATGCGCTGGGGGTCGCGCTCCAGCTGACCAACATCCTGCGGGACATCCGCGAGGACTACCGCGATGGGCGCGTGTACCTGCCCGCCGAGGACTTCAAGCGGTTCGGCACCGAGTTGCGCCCCAACGGGTCAGGCTGGCCTGCCCCGACCCCAAGCTGGTGGATCTCGTGACGTTCGAGGCAGAGCGGGCGCGGGACTGGTACTCACGGGGGCTGCGGCTGATGCCGATGCTCGACCGGCGCAGCGCGGCGTGCACCGGCGCGATGGCCGGCATCTACTTCCGCCTGCTGCAGAACATCGCCGACGCCCCCGAGCTCGTGCTGCAGCGCCGGGTCTCCCTCTCGCCCGGCCAGAAGGCGATGGTGGCGGTGAAGTCGCTGGCCGGCTCCGCACTGCGGTCCGGGCGGTCGCCAGTCCACGACCACGGCGGGAGCCCCGCGATGACCCCCGACCCGGCCGGTCAGGCCCCGGTGAGCCCGGCGGCCCCGGCCCCGGTGAGCCCGGTGCCGGGCGGCCCTGGCCGCCACATGGTGGTGGTCGGCGGCGGCCTGGCCGGGATCACGGCCGCGCTCGCCCTGCGCGAGGCGGGCAACCGGGTCACGCTGCTGGAGTCCAGGCCCAGGCTGGGCGGTGCGACCTGCTCCTTCACCCGGGGCGGGCTGGTGGTTGACAACGGCCAGCACGTGTTCCTCGGCTGCTGTACCGCGTACCGCGAGCTGATCGACCGGCTCGGGATGACCGGGTCGGTGAACCTGCAGGACCGCTTTGACGTCGCCGTGCTCGGCCCGCACGGCCAAGCCCGGCTGCGCCGGACCCGGCTCCCGGGCCCGCTGCACATGGGCCAGGCGCTGGTGACCTACCCGCTGCTCTCGCCCGCCGAGCGGCTGCGGGTGACCCGGGCCGCCCTGGCGATGCGCTTCCTCGACCCGGCCCGCCCCGGCCTCGACGCCCAGCGCCTGGGCGACTGGCTGGCGGCCCGGGGGCAGAGCGAACGCGCCCGGCGCGTGCTCTGGGACCTGTTCACCGTGTCCGCCCTGAATGTGGCCGGGGACGACGCCAACCTGTCCCTGGCGGCCACGGTGGTGCGCACCGCGCTGCTCGGCGCCCGGGACGCGGCTGACATCGGCACGCCGCCCATCCCGCTCGGTGACCTGCACGGCCAGGCCGCCGCGCGGCGGCTGGACGAGCTCGGCGCCACCGTGCGGCTCGGCGCCAAGGTGACGGCGGATCCAGCCGCTGGCCGGCGGGGGCTTCCGGGTGCGGCTGGCCGAACGCGGGGTCGAGTGACGCCCCGCTGAGCGCGGACATCCCCGTCGCGGACGGGGTGGTCCTGGCGGTGCCGCCGGAGGCCGCGGCCCGGCTGCTGCCCGAGGGCGCCGCCGCGGCAGGCCCGGGACCCGAGCGCTGGCGCGAGCTGGGCGCCTCACCGATCGTCAACGTGCACGTCATCTACGACCGCCGGGTGACCCAGCTTCCGTTCGCGGCCGCGGTGGACTCGCCGGTGCAATGGGTCTTCGACCGCACCGGGCCGTCGGGGCTGGACGCCGGGCAGTACCTGGCCGTCTCCGTGTCGGCCGCCGATGATGTGGTGGACGCGCCTGCTGCCCAGCTGCGGGATCAGTTCGTCCCCGCGCTGCAGGAGATCTTCCCCGCCGCGCGCGAGGCGCGGATCATTGACTTCTTCGTCACCAGGGAACGCCGGGCCACCTTCCGGCAGGAGCCCGGTTGTGGCGAGAAGCGGCCGGGAGCTATGACCGGGCTGGCTGGCCTGGTGCTCGCGGGCGCATGGACCGATACCGGGTGGCCCGACACGATGGAGGGTGCCGTGCGAAGCGGACTCAAGGCAGCGCGGGAGCTGCGACGCGATCTGACCCAATCACGCCCCGGGACTCCCGCGGCCACGCGGGCGGCCGAGGTCGCCGGGGCCACGTCGTGACCGCCGTGATGCCCGCGGGCGTGGAGACCGCCCGTGATCTGGTCGGCCCGGCGATCGCTGCCGCGGTGGACCGGCTCAGCCCGGAGGTCCGCACCGTCGCCGCCTACCACCTGGGGCTGGACGGCAGCGGGGCGGGCAAGGCCCTGCGCCCGGCGCTGGCGCTGCTGTCGGCGAGGGCGGCCGGGGCGCCGCCGGAGCGCGGCGTTCCCGCCGCGGTCGCGGTAGAGCTCGTGCACAACTTCTCGCTGCTGCACGACGACATCATGGACGGTGACACCGAGCGCAGGCACCGGCCGACCGCGTGGACCGTGCACGGCGTCGGGGCGGCCATCCTGGCCGGCGACGCCCTGCTCGCGCTGGCGCAGGACATCCTGCTCGAGGGCACCGCAGCCCAGGGAATCTGGGCCGCGCGCTGCCTGTCCGCCTCGGTCCTCAGGCTGATCGCGGGACAGGGCGCCGACCTCGCGTTCGAGCAGCGCAACGACGTGAACCTGCCCGAGTGCCTGACCATGGCCGGGGACAAGACCGCGGCGCTGATGGCCTGCGCGTGCAGCATCGGGGCGATCCACGTCGGCGCGCCGCCCGGGCTGGCCATGGGCCTGGCCGGATTCGGCGCTCACGCCGGGCTGGCCTTCCAGCTCACCGACGACCTGCTCGGCATCTGGGGTGCGCCCGAGGTGACCGGCAAGCCGGTCCGTGCTGACCTGCGGGCGAGGAAGAAGTCGCTCCCGGTGGTGGCCGCCCTGACCAGCGGATCGCCAGCCGCGGACGAACTGGCCGGCCTGCTGGCCCGGACCGAGCCGCTGAGCGAGGAAGACCTCGTCCGTGCGGCCCGCCTCGTGGAGGAGGCGGGCGGCAAGGACTGGACCGAGAACGAGGCTGCGGCGCAGCTTGCCGCCGCGGAGAAGTGCCTGGCCGAGACCGACATGCCCGATGACGTGCGTGCCGAGTTCGCGGGGATCGCCGAGTTCATCACGGCGCGCCAATGGTGAGCGGGCCGTGGTCACACCTGTGCGCTCGCAGGTGAGCGGTGAGGGAGCGGTGATCGGGAGATTGACAGGTTAACCGCTGGTGCGGGCCATCAGCGCTGAGGCCCGGCGGTGCTGACGACGTGCAGCGCCGGGGTGGAGTCTGGGCCTGGTGTGACTGCTGAGCCAGGTGATGGTGCGGGGCAGTGTGGTGAAGGCGAGGTGAGACGATGACAGTGACGCACGCGCGATCCGGCGGTCCCTCAGCGCTCTCCGGCGCGGAGGCCGCGCTGGCCCGCGCCCGTGACCACCTGCTCGGCCTCCAGCATGATCAGGGCTGGTGGCAGGGAGAGCTGGAAACCAACGTCACGATGGACGCTGAGGACCTGCTCCTGCGTGAGTTCCTCGGCATCCGGACCGAGGAGGAGACCGCCGCGGCCGGCCGGTGGATCGCCTCCCAGCAGCGGGCCGACGGAACCTGGGCCAACTTCTTCGGCGGACCCGGCGACCTGTCCACGACCGTCGAGGCCTACGTTGCCCTGCGGCTGGCGGGGCATCTGCCCAGCGCACCGCACATGGCCCGGGCGGCCGAGTGGATCAGCTCGCGCGGCGGCATCCCCGCCACTCGGGTCTTCACCAGGATCTGGCTCGCGCTCTTCGGCCAGTGGCCGTGGGACGACCTGCCGGTCATGCCTCCCGAAATGGTGTACCTGCCCACCTGGTTCCCGCTTAATGTGTACGACTGGGCCTGCTGGGCGCGGCAGACGATCGTGCCGCTGACCGTGGTGGGCTCATTCCGGCCGGTCCGGTCCCTCCCCTTCGGCCTGGACGAGATCCGGGCCCCTGGCCAGGATGAGCCGGGCGACCGGGCCCGCAAGTCGGCTCAGGCCGCGGACCGGACCGGCTGGGAACTCGCTTTCGGCGGGCTGGACCGCGTCCTGCACGTGCTCGAGCGGCACGGCCAGCGGACCCGGCCGGTGCGGGCGATGCGCCGCGCCGCGCTGCGCCGCTGCGCCGACTGGATCATCGCCCGTCAGGAGCAGGATGGATGCTGGGGCGGGATCCAGCCGCCCTGGGTCTACTCCCTGATCGCCCTGCACCTGCTCGGCTACGGGCTCAACCATCCGGTGATCAAGCGCGGGCTGGCCGGCCTGGACCGGTTCACGATCGTCGAGGACTCCCCGGAGGGCCCGGTGCGCAGGCTCGAGGCCTGCCAGTCCCCGGTGTGGGACACGGTGCTGGCCGTCGTGGCGCTGGCCGACGCGGGGCTGCCGCCGGAACATCCTGCGCTGACCCGGGCAGCCGACTGGCTGCTGGACGAGGAAATACCCGGCCCGGGTGACTGGCAGGTGCGCCGTCCCTGGCTGGAACCGGGCGGATGGGCCTTCGAGTTCGACAACGACGGCTACCCCGACATCGATGACACCGCCGAAGCCGTGCTCGCGCTCCGCCGCACCGCCCAGGGCCAGCCGGCGCCGGGCCAGCCGGCGCCGGGCCAGCAGGCACCGGGCGGGCAGCCGCGTCACCCCGCCATCGGGCGCGGGCTGCGCTGGATCACCGGCATGCAGTCCCAGGACGGCGGGTGGGGAGCCTTCGACGCAGACAACACCTCCACGCTGGTGACCAAGCTGCCGTTCTGCGACTTCGGCGCGGTCGTCGATCCGCCGTCGGCCGATGTGACCGCCCACGTGGTCGAGGCGCTGGCCGCGGAGGGCCTGGCCGGCAGCCGGGCCGCCCGCCGGGGCGTGGTGTGGCTGCTGCGGGCGCAGGAGAAGGACGGCTCCTGGTTCGGCCGCTGGGGGGCCAACTACGTGTACGGCACCGGGGCCGTCGTGCCCGCGCTCGTCGCGGCCGGGGTGCGGCCGTCCAAGCCGGTCATCCGCCGCGGCGTCCAGTGGCTGGAAGAGCACCAGAACCCGGACGGCGGCTGGGGCGAGGACATGCGCTCCTACGACGACCCGCGCCTGGCCGGGCACGGCACGTCCACCGCCTCCCAGACCGCGTGGGCCCTGCTGGCCCTGCTCGCGGCGGGGCCGCCGGGCCGGCCGCGGAAGCCGGGATCCGCTGGCTCGTCGAGCACCAGCGCGACGACGGCACCTGGGACGAGCCGCAGTACACCGGCACCGGCTTCCCCGGGGACTTCTACATCAACTACCACCTGTACCGGCTGGTCTTCCCGGTGAGCGCGCTGGGCCGGTACCTGGCGGCCCGGCCATGACCCGGCTCCAGGTGGGCAGCCCGCGGGTCCGGCTCGGCCCGGCGACCGGGTCCGGGCTCCTGGTCTGCGCTCCGCTGCGGCTGGAGGCCAGGGCGGTCCGGCGCGGGCTGCGCAGTGCCAGCCAGGCCGGTGCCAGCCAGGCCGGTGCTGGCCAGGCCGGTGCGGGCCGGGTCGTGGCGACCGGGTACGGGCCGGCCCGGGCGGCCGCCCGGGCGGCCGCGCTGCGCCAGGAGCCGTTCGCCGCCCTGGCGGTCGCGGGCACGGGCGGCGGCCTGGCCGCCGACCTGCGGCCGGGCGACCTCGTGGTGGCCAGCGAGGTGAGCGACGGGCACAGCCTCATCCCCTGCCCGTCGGCCGCGTTGCTGGCGGGCGAACTGCGCCGGGCGGGCCTGCGGGTCCGGGTGGGCCGCGTGGTGACCGTGGACCACCTGGTCCGCGGCGCCGAGCGGGAGCGGCTGGCCGCGGCCGGGGGCCTCGTTGCGGATATGGAATCGGCCGTGCTGGCCTGCGCGGCGGACGGCAGGCCGCTCGCCGTGGTCCGGGCCGTCTCGGATACCCCGGAACGTCCCCTGGTCAGCCCGGGGGCACTGGGTGGCGGGCTCGCGGCGCTGCGGTCGCTCCGGGCCGCCGCGCCCGTGCTGGCCCGGTGGGCCGCGGCGGTCGCCGAGCGGCAGGTGCTGCTGGCCGGGCCCCGCTCGTTCTGCGCGGGCGTGGAGCGGGCCATCGAGATCGTCGAGCGGGCCCTCGATCAGGCGGGGCCGCCGGTCTACGTGCGCAAGCAGATCGTGCATAACTCCCACGTGGTGGCCGGGCTCGAGGAACGGGGGGCGGTGTTCGTGGACGAGCTCAGCGAGGTGCCGGATGGCGCCTGCGTGGTGTTCTCGGCGCACGGCGTGTCCCCGGCGGTCCGCGCCGAGGCTGACCGCCGCGGCCTCACCACGGTGGACGCCACCTGCCCGCTCGTGGCCAAGGTGCACGCCGAGGCCCGCCGGTTCGCCTCGGACGGCTACCTGGTCGCGCTGATCGGGCACGAGGGGCACGAGG
The DNA here is from genome assembly GCA_963720645.1 of uncultured Actinomycetes bacterium. GTDB lineage: Bacteria > Actinomycetota > Actinomycetes > Streptosporangiales > Streptosporangiaceae > RYN-230. The sequence continues at coordinate 382,546 of CAVRFX010000016.1, forward strand.
AGGTCGAGGGCACCCTCGGCGAGGCTCCGGACTCCGTGGCCCTGGTCCAGACGGCCGAGGACGTCGGCACGCTCCAGCCGCCCGACCCGGGCAAGGTCGCGTACCTGATGCAGACCACGCTGGCCGCCGATGAGGCCGCGGACATCGCCGACGCGCTGCGTGAGCGGTTCCCGGCGGCCCGCGCGCCGGGCAGCGACGACATCTGCTACGCGACCACGAACCGGCAGCGGGCGGCCCGGGCCGTGGCGGCCGACTCCGACCTGGTGCTGGTGGCCGGGTCGGCGAACTCATCGAACTCTGTGCGGCTGGTGGAGACCGCGCAGCGGGCGGGCAGTACCGCCTACCTGATCGACGGCCCGTCCGACATCGAGCTGAGCTGGCTGGCCGGGGTGTCCACGATCGGCCTGACCGCAGGCGCGTCCGCGCCCCCGGCGGTCGTCCAGGACATCATCACCGCTCTGGGGGGCCTTGGCCCCGTCGAGGTCAGCGAGCGTGTGATCACCACTGAGAACATCCGATTCAGCCTGCCCAAGGAGGTTAGGCAGTCATGAGCGTGTCCCTACGCCAGAGCATGCGCATCGGCTCGTACCTGATGCGCCAGAAGCTGAGCGGAAACAAGAAATTCCCGCTGATCGTGGAGCTGGAACCGTTGTTCGCGTGCAACCTGAAGTGCGCGGGCTGCGGGAAGATCCAGCAGCCGCACACCGTGCTCAAGCAGCGGATGCCCGTCGAGCAGGCGCTCGCCGCGGTCGAGGAGTCCGGGGCCCCGATGGTGTCCATCGCGGGCGGCGAGCCGCTCATGCACCCGCAGATCGACGTGATCGTCGCCGAACTCGTCAAGCGCAAGAAGTTCGTGTTCCTGTGCACCAACGCGCTGCTCCTGCCGAAGAAGCTGGACAAGTTCAAGCCGTCGCCGTACTTCGCGTTCGTGGTGCACATCGACGGGCTGCGCGAGCGGCACGACGAGTCGGTGAACAAGGAGGGCGTGTTCGACGACGCCGTCGCGGCGATCAGGGAGGCGAAGAAGCGGGGCTTCACGGTCAACACGAACACCACCGTCTTCAACACCGACACCCCGCAGACCGTCATCGACGTGCTCAACTACCTCAACGATGACCTCGGCGTGGACCTGATGCAGATCTCGCCCGCGTACGCGTACGAGAAGGCACCTGACCAGGACCATTTCCTCGGCGTGACCGAGACCAGGGAACTGTTCCGCAAGGCCTTCGACAACGGGAACCGGAAGCGCTGGCGGCTCAACCACACGCCGCTGTTCCTGGACTTCCTGGAGGGCAAGACGGACTTCGGCTGCACCGCCTGGGGTATCCCGTCCTACTCCCTGCTGGGCTGGCAGAAGCCCTGCTACCTGATGGCCGACGGGTACGTGAAGACGTACAAGGAGCTGATCGAGACCACCGACTGGGACGCCTACGGCCGCGGTAAGGACCCGCGGTGCGCGAACTGCATGGCGCACTGCGGATACGAGCCGTCGGCGGTGCTGGCCACCATGGGGTCGCTGCGCGAGACGCTGCGCGCCGCGCGCGGGAATTAGCCCCAGGTAAGGCCGGCGCCATTTAGGTCACGGCTAAGCCTAGTTTCTCCTGTGGTCTCACCAAAGCGATAGGTGACCGCTAAAAAGCCCCTCGGGCCGACGTAAGGTGCGGGTGTATTCGGCGCGATTCCGGCCGTCCGCACCCTCGAGCGGGGCGGCCCGCCGCTTTGGTGAGGACAGCTATTGTCGGGTTCCGCGCGCCTGGCTGCCGCCGGCGGGCAGGGCGGGGCGGGCAGCGGTGCAGCGGTCCGCCAGCCGGAAGGGCCCGCTCCCGGCCCGGCCTGGCTGCCCCTGGTCCCCGCCGTCGCCACGTTGCTGGCGGGCCTGTACGAGATCCAGCGCCCGTCGTTCAGCCGGGACGAGACGGCGACCCTGGCCGCGGTGCACCGCAGCTTTCCCGAGCTGGTGCGGATGCTCGGGACCGTCAACGTGGTGCACGGCGCCTATTACGCGCTGATCTGGGTGGTGGTCCGGGCCGGCGGCTCCGGGGAGTTCGCGGTCCGGCTGCCGTCCGCGGTGGCCCTGGCCGTCGCGGCGGCCCTCGTCACCGTGCTCGGGGGCCGGCTGGTGTCCTCCTGGGCCGGGCTGGCCGCGGGGCTGGCCTTCGCCGTGCTGCCCTCGGTCAGCTGGTTCGCCGAGACCGCGCGCGAGGGTGCCTTCGTCGCGCTGCTGGCCACCCTGGCCAGCTACTGCCTGGTCCGGACGTTCCAGGCGGAGGCCACCCGGCGGCGCTGGCTGATCGGCTACGGCGTGACGCTGGCTGCCCTGGGCCTGGCCAACCTGTTCGGGCTGCTGCTGGTGGTCGCGCACGCGGTCACGCTGGCCTGCCTGCGGGGGCGTTACCGGGTCAACCGGGGGCTGGTGGCGGGCTGGCTGGCCGCGGCCGTCGCGGCCGTGATCGTGGTGAGTCCGGTGGCCGTGGCCGGCTACGGGCAACTGCACCAGATCCACTGGCTGAAATCACCCGGGCTCGGCACGGTGCTGAGCGTCCAGCGGATCATCGGGCCGTCGGTGCTGTTCGTGCTCACGGTGGTGATCTGCCTCGCCGGGCTGGCGGTCAGTGCGGTCGCGGGGCGGTCGCGGCTGCCGCGGAACTGGCCCGCTGGCCTGGTGGCGCTGGGCCTGCCCTGGCTCATCCTGCCCCCCCTGATCCTGCTCACCGCCTCGGTGGTGCACCCGGTCTACACCTTCCGCTACATCGTGTACTGCATCCCCGCCGCCGCGCTGCTCATCGGGGCGGCCGTGGCGGCGCTGGGCCGGTACGCGGGACCGGTGGCGCTCGTCCTCATTCTGGTGGCCGGGCTGCACGCCCAGGTGGTGCAGCGCTATCCCGACGGGCACGGGATCGACATCCGCGCCGCCGACCATCTCGTGCGCCGGCACGCGCAGCCGGGCGACGCGCTGCTGAACATCAGCGCGCAGAACGGGCCGCGGAAAGGCAGCGGGGAGCGGCTCCTGGAGTCGGCCTACCCGTACGGTCTGGCCGGGCTGCGTGACATCAGCTTGGGCACCTCGCCGCAGCAGTCCGGCACCCTCGGCGGAACGTACGCGCCGGCCCCGCTGATCCGGCAGCGGCTGGCCAGCGTCAGGCGGCTGTGGGTCGTGGAATGGAATACGCCCAAGCCGGTACTGATCCTGCACGGGTTCGGCTTCAGCCTGGTGCATCGCTGGGAGATCAAGGGGCATCTGTGGCTGCGGCTGTTCATCGCGCGCAGCCACCACTGAGGGGTTACCCCCCGAGCCCGTAATCAGATCGAGCCCGGGAATACGGCAATCCCGCAGAGGCCCTGCAGCAGCCATTCAGGAATGCCCGCCAGGATCTACCTGGTCCGCAGGGCGGCCCTGAGCAAGCGCCTCAAGCGGCCCTGAGCAGCCGGCCCTGAGCAAGCTGGCCGCTGAGCAGTCGGCACTGAGCAAGCCGGGCTCTGAGTAGTCGGCACCTGCAGCGCATTTCCAGGATCGGCAGCGGCCCGCGTGGTGCTGCGGGCATTCCCGGAGGAGTCCCTATGTTCTTCACCTATCTGCGGCGTGAGTTGCGCCGGCGGATACGCCAGGCGATTTTCATCGCCCTCGGCCTGGCCCTGGGGATCGGTTTGGTGATCACCGTCACCGCAGCGTCCTCGGGGGTCAGGGACGCCCAGGCGACGGTGCTGCATTCGCTGTACGGGGTGGGCACCGACATCACGGTCACCCAGACCCCCACGGCGGGCTCGGGCGGCCCGACCGGGTTCGGTTTCCGCGGCCGCGTGGGCAGCCTGTCCCGGCCAGCCGCCGGCACGAAGATCGACATCGACAACCTGACCAGCGCCGGCCGGGGAACCCTGGCCGCGTCGTCCGTCACCAGCATCGGGAACCTGCACCACGTCGCCGGCGCAGCCGGTGCGCTCAGCCTCACCGACGCGGTGATCACCGGCAAGATCCCGGCCATCAACACCTCAGGCGGCAACGGGACCGGGACCGGCGGCGGTGGCGCTAACGGAGGGGGAGGCGGGTTCTTCCGCGGCAACTTCAAGTCCAGCTCGTTCACGGTCAGCGGGGTCGATCTGGGCACCGGTGCCCTCGGTCCGCTCAGCTCCGCCAAGCTCAAGTCCGGCCGCACGTTCGCGTCTTCCGACGCCACCGCCAACGTGGCCGTGGTCAACGCCGATTACGCGACCCAGAAGAAGCTGGGCGTCGGGTCCACCCTCACTGTCGCCAAGACCAGCTTCAAGGTGGTGGGCATCGCCAGCGCGGGCAGCGACGCCTCCGACGTGTTCATCCCGCTGGCCCGGGCGCAGGCGCTGGCCAGCCTCAAGGGCAAGGTCAACACCATCTACGTCGCCGCGGACAGCGCCTCGAACATCAGCGGCGTGGCCAAGGAGATCTCCGGGATGCTCCCCAAGGCCACGGTGACCACCTCGAGCAGCCTGGCCAGCGAGGTGACCGGGTCGCTGTCCAGCGCGGCCAGCCTGGCCAACAATCTCGGCAAGTGGCTGGCCATCGCGGTGCTGATCGCCGCGTTCCTGCTGGCCAGCCTGCTGACCAGCGCCGCAGTCGCGCGGCGGGTCCGGGAGTTCGGCACGCTCAAGGCGCTCGGCTGGCGCAGCCGGCGGATCGTCGGCCAGGTGATGGGTGAATCGGTCGCCATCGGCATCATCGGCGGCGTGGCCGGGGTTGCGCTCGGCTTCGCTGGCGCCGCCCTGGTCCGCAGCCTCTCCGGGCCGCTCACCGCGTCGGTGGGGCAGACCACTGGCTCGGCCACCCCCGGCGGGGCCCGGGCCTTCGGCGGCGGCTTCGGCGGGCCTCCCGGCGGAGGCGCGGGTGGCACCGGCCGGCCGGTAGCTTCTTCGGCCGGGCGGCCGCGGACGCGACCCACCCCGTCGCGGTTCACCTCAGCGCCCCGGTCACGATCGGCGCGGTGATCCTCGCGGTGGTCCTGGCCATCGCCGGCGGCCTCATCGCCGGCGGTTTCGGCGGCTGGCGCGCCGCCCGGCTCCGCCCGGCCGCGGCCCTGTCCCGGGTCGAGTGAGCACCGTCCACTGAGCGTGAGGAAGAGGAATCCATGTACAAGCTGACGGGCGTCACCAAGAGGTACCAGAAGGGCCGGGCCACTGTCGATGCGCTGGCCGGTGTGGACCTGGTCATCGAGGACGGCGAGTGGCTGGCCATCCAGGGCCCGACCGGGCACGGGAAGACGACCCTGCTGCAGGTCCTCGGCGGGCTGGACCGGCCGGCCTCGGGCGTCGTGGAATTCGACGGCCAGGACCTCGCGGCCATGCGGGAAACCCAGGTCACCAAGGTCCGGGCCACCTCGATAGGGTTCATCTTCCAGACCTTCAACCTGATCCCGACGCTCAGTGCGCTGGAGAACGTGGAGGTGGCCCTGGTCCCGCTGGGCATCGGGGGGGACGAGCGGCGGAGCCGCGCCACGGTGGCGCTGGAGAACGTGGGTCTCGGTGAGCGGCTGCGGCACCTGCCCTGGGAGATGTCGGGAGGGCAGCAGCAGCGGGTGGCGATCGCCCGCGCGCTGGTCAAGGAGCCGAAGGTGCTGCTGGCCGACGAGCCGACCGGCAACCTGGACGAGGGAACCCGGGACGAGATCATAGGCCTGCTGGAGAAGCTGTGGCGGGACACCGGTCTCACGCTCATCCTGGTCACCCACGACAGCTCGGTCGCCCGCCGCGCGCAGCGCATCGGGATCATGCGCAACGGCAAGCTGTCGATCAGGCAGGACACCCGGGGCGCCGCGACCTGAGCCTGAGTCCCGTCGCCTGGCCGGGAGCGGGCGTCAGCCAGGAGCTTCAGTCGCCGGCCCATTCCGGCGGCCCGTCCCGGTGTCTGGGATCGCCTGCTCGCACCAGACGATCTTGCCCTGGGGGGTCCGCCGGGCTCCCCAGCGCTGCGCGAACTGGCTCACGACCTCCAGGCCGCGACCGCACTCCTCGTCCCGTCCGGCGTGCCGCAGCCGGGGGAGCGCGGCAGACCCGTCGAGCACCTCGCAGACCAGCGACCCCTCCAGCACCACCCGCAGTGTGACGTCGCCGGTCGCGTGCCGGATCGCGTTCGTGACCAGCTCCGACACGAGCAGCTCGGTGGTGGGAATGAGCTCCCCCAGCTTCCAGCGCTCCAGCGGCTCGCGGATCAGGCACCGGGCCCGGGCCGCCGACGTGAGTTCGGCGGGCAGGGTCCAGGTGACGTGATGATCAGCGGGAATCCGGCCCAGCCGGGCGATGAGGATCGCGATGTCGTCACGCTGCTGATGGGCGTACACGCCAGCCAGCGCGGCCCGGCACAGATCGTCGAGCGAGGCCGTGGCGGCCTGCCCGTCGAACACGTCGCGCAAGAAGTTCAGCCCGTCGTCGATGTCCCGCTGCCGGTCCTCGACCAGGCCGTCGGTGTAGAGGACAAGCAGGCTCCCGTCCTCGATCTGGAACGTGCGGCTCTCGATCGGGATCTCGCCCACGCCGAGCGGCGGCGCCGGGCTGGTGTCGAGGAACTCGCCGCTGCCGTCCGGCGAGACCAGCAGCGGCGGCAGGTGGCCCGCGGACGCGATCTCACAGCTGCCGGTCACCGCGTCGTACAGTGCGTACGCGCACGTCGCGAAGTGCGGTTCGCGTTCGCCGAGGGACGTCATCAGCTCGTTGAGCTGCTGCAGGGAATCGGCCGGTGCCAGTTCCAGGGTGGCCAGGGTATGGATCGCGGTACGCAGCCGGCCCATGGTCACGGCCGCGCGGACGCCGTGCCCGGCCACGTCGCCGACCACCAGGGCGACCCGCGCACCCGGCAGCGCGATCGACTCATACCAGTCGCCGCCGACCTCGATGAGCTTGCTGCCCGGCAGGTAGCGGTGCTTGACGTCCACCGATGACGGTGCCGACAGCCCGGTCGGCAGCAGGCTCCGCTGCAGGGTCAGCGCGGTCGTGCGCTCCCGGTTGTACTGGCGGGCGTTGTCGATGAAGATCCCGGCCCGGGAGGCGAACTCCATCCCTATGTCGGAGTCGTAGTCGTCGAATGGCCGGTATCCGGACTTGCGCGTGCACACGAGAAAGCCGAGCGCAGCGTCCTTGGTGGCCAGCGGGAGCAGCAGCATCGAGGAATTCGAGAGCAGCCCGGCCACGGGCCGCCGCAGCCATGACTCGGCGATGCCGACGGCGGCGTCGTGGTCCATCATGGCCACCCGGACCGGCTTCCCGGTCTCCAAGCACTCCACGTACGGGGTGCCGGGCGGGTACAGCAGCACCTCCCCGGTCGGGAACGCGGCATCCCACCGGGGTGAGCCGTCGTCGGTGGCCACCGCGAGGCGGCGGAGCAGCTGGGAGCCATCCGGGGGATGAACCGGGAACTCGTCCCCGGCCGCCACGTTCTCCAGCACGAGCAGGCCTGCCGAGGTGCAGAAATGCGGCACCAGGATGTTGATCAACCCGCGCGCCACCTGGTCGAGGTCGAGCGTCGCCCCAATCTGCCGGAACGTGTCGTCCAGCAGCGAGTGCCGCATGAGGGCCGGGTCGACGAACCGCTCCTGCTGGATGGGCGGCATCTTCAGGACGGCCAGCGCCGCGAGGCCCGGGGTCTCCCCGTGCATGGGCTGCACGCTGGCGACCGTCTCCACCCGGCGCCCTTCACGGGTGCCGATCGGGAGCACGGCGGTGGCCTCCCGGCCCGCCCGGACGGCATCCAGCAGGGTGGCCAGAGCCGGGCTCCGCCGTGGAGGGGGTGGCGACCAGATCGCCCAGGTGGGCGCCGACCAGCGAACCCGAGTCCAGGGGGAGGATATCGGGGGCATTCCGGTCATGCTGAATGACCCGTCCGGTCTCATCGATCCCCAGGATGAGTGTCCGCACGGAGACGTTGGACAGGAGCGCTGTGATCTTCACCACCGTACCCGATATCGCGTTTTGTGTCCCTAGCTGGCGTGCTCGTTCCGTTCGGTGCACTAATCGCTTAAGTTATGCCCCATTGGAGGCGTGCGGACCACCTCTTTGCCCGCAGTCGTGCCAGGAGGTCCGCGGAACCCCTACCGATAGGGAGAACACGTGCGGGGTGCGCGGCCAGGCAGGGTGATCGTGGTCGGGGCGGGACCCACGGGGCTGGTGCTGGCGGCCGAACTGGCTCTCGCCGGGGTGCCCTGCCTGGTCCTGGAGCGGCGCGGCGGGCTGCGCGCGGAATCACGGGCCATCTGCCTGCACGCCCGGAGCATGGAGGTCCTCGACATGCGCGGGCAGGCGGGCAGGTTCACCGAGGCCGGGCTGGCCGTCCCGTCGTTCCCGCTCGGGCCCAAGGGCGCCGTGATCAGCTTCGGCAGGCTGGATTCCGACTTTCCCTACCTGCTGGACATGCCGCAGAGCCAGATCGAGACGCTGCTCGCCGCCCGGGCCATCGACCTGGGGGCCGAAATCCGGTGGTCAGCGGAGGTCGCCGCCATCGAGCAGGACGCGGATGAGGTGCGGGTCACGCTGGCGGGCGGCGGGGTCGAGCGGGCCGCGTACGTGGTCGGCTGCGACGGGATCCGCAGCTTCACCCGCCAGGCCGCCGGCCTCCCCTTCCCGGGTGCCCCCAACCCGGGGTCGGTACTCCTGGCCGACCTGTTCCTCGACGGGCTGCCCATGACCGACGCTTACGGCGACCTGTCCGATCGCGGCATGCTGCTGATGTTCCCCTTCCGGGACGGCTCGTGCCGGCTGGTCCTGTACGACTACGCGCGGGCGGACGTGCCGGTGACCGAGCCGGTCAGCCTCGACGAGGTGCGGAGCAGCCTGGTCCGGATCACGGGCCAGGACTTCGGGCCCCGCGACATGGGCTGGTCCGCGCGGTACCGCAGCCAGAGCCGCCAGGCCCCGGCGTACCGGAAGGGGCGGATCTTCCTGGCCGGCGACGCGGCGCACACGCATTCGCCCGCAGGTGCGCAGGGGATGAACACCGGCCTCCAGGACGCGTTCAACCTGGGCTGGAAACTGGCCGCCGCCGTGGACGGCTGGGCGCCCGGCTGGCTGCTGGACACCTACGACGCGGAGCGCCATCCGGTAGGCGATGCGGTGCTGGCCCTGACCGGCCGGCAGTTCAGGCTGAACACGGCGCGTACCGCGCCCCGGCGGATGCTGCGCTGGGCCGCGCACCGGGTGGTCGCCCCGCTGCCCCCGGTCCAGGGACGGCTCGCCCGGGGGTATTCGGGGCTGGCGGTCCGGTACCCGGCCCCCGCCGCGGCCAGCCGCCCGGCCGGCCTGGGCACTGTCCACCCCCTGGCCGGGGCACGGCTGCCGCGCGGCCGGCTGACCGGGACGGACGGGAGCACCACCCGCCTGTACGAGTGGTTCCACGAGGGACACTTTGTGCTGCTCGAGGCGGAGGGTGCGGAGGGAAACGCCGAGGCGGGGGACGGCTGGCCGGACCAGGTCCGCCAGGTCCGGTACGCCCGTTGCGAGGGGACACGCCTGCCCGCCGCCGCGTTAGTCAGGCCGGACGGCTACCTGGCCTGGGCCTCCGACGATCGGGACCCCCGGTCCCGGGCCCGGGCCGCCCGCGCCGCGGTCCGCTGGTGGTGCGGTCCTGGCTGAGCGGTTCCAGCTGGGCGGTTCCAGCCGGGCGGTTCCGCGCCGTATCATCACGCGCGGCTCATTCACCGCCGCGGCCACCATGAGGAGAGCCCATGCCGCAGCCCCCGAGGATCACCGTGCTCGGCAGCCTCAACATGGACATCTCGGTCACCGTGCCCCATCTGGCCGGGCCCGGGGAAACCGTGCTCGGCTCCGCCGCCCGGCTGCAGCCCGGCGGCAAGGGCGCCAACCAGGCCGTGGCCGCCGCCCGGCTGGGTGCCTCGGTCCGGATGGCCGGATGCTGCGGCGACGATGACTTCGGCCGCACCCTCCGGTCGGCTCTGGCGGACGCGGGGATCGACGTCAGCGCGGTCCGCGTCCTGGCCGGGGTGGCGTCCGGGATCGCCCTCATCACCGTAGACGCGGACGGCGAGAACTCGATCACGGTCGCGCCGGGGGCGAACGGGCTGGCCGGGCCGCCGGAGGCCGCCGCGTCAGCGGCCCCGCCCTGCGACGCCCTCATCCTGTCGGCGGAGATCCCGGTTCCGGTCCTGGCCGCCGCCCTCGACCGGGCGCGCACCGCGCACGTCATGACGGTGCTGAACCTGGCGCCCGCCCCGGCGGACGCCTCCGCGCTGCTGGCGGCGGGGGTGGACTGGCTGATCGTCAACGCCCCGGAAGCGGGGGCGATCCTGGGCCGGGCCGTGACCGACCCCGCCAGCGCCCAGGCCGCAGCGGCCGACATGGCCCGGGAGGGCGCGGGTCATGTGGTCATCACGCTGGGGCGGGACGGGGCGGTCCTGGCCGGACCGGACGCCAAGCTCGCCGTGCCCGGCTTCAGCGTGCCCAGCCTGGACAGCGTGGGCGCCGGTGACGCCTTCGTCGCCGCCCTGGGGGTGGCGGTGGCGTCGGGAGTGCTGCCGCCTGAGGCGGTGCGGCTCGCCTGCGCGGTCGCCGCCACGGCGGTGACCAGGCCAGGAGCCCAGGACGGGTTGCCTGCCGGTGCGGATGTGCTGGCCGTCACGGGTGTGCGCTGGCCTCTCGGCTGACCGGCCGGAGCCCGATGACAGCGCTGAGGCCCGCGGAGTGTCTCCGCGGGCCTCAGCGCTTAGGCGCTGGTGTGCCGGTCGCCTCTCGGCGAGTGGCACAACGCGGCTCCAGCCGGACGGTATTCCGCGAAGGCGGATGAGTTGCGGCCCGGGGGACACGAACACACCAGCGATGGTTATGAACGCGGGCCCCCGGCCGGCTATTCCACCGGGCCCAGGATTTTCTGCCGGACCGATTCTCCGTCCGCGGTCCGCGGTCCCGCGGCCCGGGTCCGCGGCCCGGCTTTCCGGGGCCCGCGGTCCCGAGTCCCGCCGTTCCGGCCCTCAGCGGCCCCAGCCGTCGTCGCCCCGCCACCCGGGCCGCTTTTCCGGCCGCGTGCGCCTGGCGCTGGCAGGATGGACCAGTGACTGAGCTTGATCATGCTGCCGTGCTGGATGCCCTCGAGGCCGGATACGGGCAGATCACCGCCCTCGTGACCGGCCTGGGTGAGGCCGAGCTCATGCAGCCGAGCGGCTGCGCCGGCTGGGCCGTGACCGATGTCCTGTACCACCAGCTGCTCGACGCCCAGCGGGCGCTCGTGGCGTTTGCGACCCCGGTCACGGAGCCGCCCGACCGGGACGACGTGACGTACTGGACCGCGTTCGCGCCGCGGTCTGGGGAGGCCGGGGCCCGGGCCCGGGCCGGGGCGGCGGCGCACGCCCGGTTCGTCCGCGTGGCGGCCTCCGCCTACCCCCCGGGGACCCTCCCCCAGGTGTGGTCCGAGACGGCGGCGGCGGTCTGCCGGACGGCGCGGGCCTGCGGCGCCGCGGCGATCGCCACGCAGGGATACGTGCTGCGGCCGATGGACTTCGCCGCCACCCTCGCCGTGGAGACCGCGGTGCACTACCTCGACCTCACGGCGAACCTGGCATCCGCCCCGCCGCCCGCCCCGGCTCCGCTGGCCCTGGTCCGGCGGGTGCTGGACGGCCTGGCCGGCGGCCCCCTGCCCGCCAGCTGGGACGACGTCGGCGCCGCGGTCAAGGGCACCGGGCGGGTCCCGCTCACGGACGAGGACCGGGCCTGGCTGGGCCCCGTGGCGGACCGCGTCCCGCTGTTCACGTGACACCGCCGGCCGGCACGAGCCGTCCGCAGGTCTAGTGTGTGAAGTCATCAACCGGGGTGATTTGAGGAGCTGCGGGTGCCTGGGGACGCCTCCCTGATCGGCAGTATCGGCGTCCTGGCGATCGCGACGCGCGGGCAGGCGGGGCCAGGTGAGGTGCTGCTCAAGATCCGGGGCGGGACGGAGGCCTACATCGCCTGGTCGGCCGAGCCGATCGCCAGGGGCCAGACCGTGCTCGTCATCGAATCGCGCGGCCACCGCAACGTCGATGTCAGCGCGTGGAACGACCCGTTTGACCTGGAAATCGACAAGCTGAGATAACTGCCCGGGTTTCAACGCCTGATGCCCTGGACCGATTTCGCCCGGATGGCGCCACTGCGCCGGTGTGCAGGCAGGTGGACGCGCAGCGTGAGTGCCCGGTGGCTGAAATTGTAGATGAGCTCGATAGCCGTGATCCGGGCTATCGGCGTGCCGAGGGGCGAATCTGGGCAATAGTCGCCATAATTCCACTGTGAATCGTGGTGGGCAGGCTAGGGCGGAGCCTTACTGGCAGCGACGGGTTCTCCTGCTCGCGGGTGTCATTGCCGTTATCGGCATATTTGTGTGGAGTTGCTCACCGCAAGATCCTGCCCAGAAGCCGCCCCGGCAGGCGGCAGCCGCCGCGACGTCGAGCGCGGCTCAGCCGACCGCGTCCGGGGCGGCGCCGGTGCGCGCAGCGGCTTCGCCGGAGCAGACGTCTAAGCCACGGCAGACGTCTAAGCCACGGCAGACGTCTAAGCCACGGCAGACCGGGAAAAAGCGCGCGGGCGTGCGCGCACATTCCCACGGCAGCGGCTGCGCGCCCGGCGACGTGGTCATCACCCTCCTTGAGAGCCAGCAGACCTATCAGCAGCCGCGGAGCCACGGTTCACGATCTATGTGGTTAACACGGGCGGGCGGACATGCCCCTTTGATGCTGGCCCTCGATCCCTCAGGCTGGTGGTCGAGTCCGGCCCGGTGCACGAATGGAGCCCGGCGGACTGCGTGCACCACTCCAATTCGGACATCATCCGGCTAGCGCAGGGCGTGCCATTTACGAAGCATGTTTCATGGAATCGCATACGTTCTGCTCCGGGCTGCCCGTCCCCAGGGCAGGCCGCGCTGCCAGGGACTTACACGGCCACCGCCACCTATGGTGCCGTCCGCAGTCAGACAGCTGTGTTCTTGCTGCGTTAGCAGCGCTACCAGATCCCTTGGCCGGTCAGCCTCGCCGCAAAGCGAGCCCGGCAACAACGCTTGATGCGACGTCAGAGCGCCGCCGCGATACTACGGCGGTAGCTGCCGGTCGTCCGGCGCGCACGCTGCCGGGTCAATTCCTCAGCAGCGTGGTGCGGGCCCGCTATAAGTAGTCTTGCTCGGGGTGGTCAGGTAATAGTCGGTCACCCAGCGATTGTCCGCGAGTTTGTCCCATACCCGGGTCTTCTTGACCGCGGATCCCGCCTTTTGGCAAACCACCCAGGCGAGGGCGCCGTCCGGCAGTTGGCCTGCGACCGGGAACGACTGGCCTGCCCCGTCTCGCTCATTGACGCTGGGGGAGGCGGTCACCTGGTAGGGATAGCCGCAGCGGGGGAGGGGCGCGCTATAACCAGTCTGGGACGGGGTACTGACGTAGGAGTCGGTGACGTAGGTCCCGTCCGCGAGTTTGTCCCACACGCTGGTACCTGCGACCGCAGAGCCGGCCGCCTGGCAGACGACCGGCATCGTGGAGCCGGGGCCGTAGGTCCTGGCGATCGCGTGCGAGGTGGATGGGCCGGTGCGTGCGTTGAGCCCGGCCCGGCTGGTTACCTTGTAGCCATAGGCAAGGGTGGCAGCGGGCGCGTTGACGTTGTCGCTGTCAATGTTGATCGTGGCGCCGCCGTAGGTCTCCCGGTGCGGGCCGCGGTATTGCCTGGCCCGCTGGCGAAACGCCCACTTGCTGCCGGAAATGCCCGCCCACCCCGTCAGCGACGGATTCTTGCCTCCGCTGACCCATAGCGCGTCTGGACGGGTAACGGACTTCCAGGTGTAGGCACGCGACAGGTCCTGAGCGCCAGAGCTGCGATTCACATAAATCCCGGCCAGGAATCCGAGCCGGTGCAGCTCGCTGGTCCACGCCGATATGAACGTGAAGACGGCCTTACTGCAAGAGGCATTGGCTGTCGAGTAGTTCCCAATGTAGTCGTAGAAGGCGCTACCGTGACGTATGCCGAGGGCTTTCCCCTTCGCGGCTGCGCCATCCGCAGCAGCCGTGCCCTCACTCGCCGCCACGGAACGACTGATCTTCTGAGGAGCGGTCTTGACCCCTCTGACCTGCTCGTTCTTTCGGAAGCACTGAGGCTGCCTGCCCACATAGATTGGCAGCAGCCGCCATTTCTGTGCTGACACCGCGGTGACCCAGTTCGCGGTCAGACGGGGCTGGCCGCAGGCGAGATTGACCCCGCCGATGTACACGCCGATGGCGTGGTACGGCGACCTGCCCCACGCCTTGATCGCTTTCAGTGACGGTGCGGAACAGGCATCGAACGCCTGCCCCTTGTACCAGGTCGCGGAAGCCCCGGCGGGGTAGGTGGCCGTGACCGGCGACGGCGACGGGCTCCCAGGTTGCAAGACATCCAGGTAATCCTGGTCGATCGCGATTGTGGCACCGCCATGGGTCTGCGTAAGATTGCCGTTGTATTGACGTACGCGATGGTGATGGGACCATTTGCCATGGCGGAGCACAGGATCGTACGTGCTGGCCTCGCCGTTCCACAGCGCATCGAAGATGACGTCTGGCAGGGCATACTTGCCGCTGCCGTACTGGTGAGCCAGGTCGGTGACTCCGGATGACGAGCTGCTGTAGACCCCGGACGTGTACCCCTGCGCATGCAGCGTCGTGGTCCAGGCCGAAAGGAATAGCAGGGCACGCCCGGTCTGCCTGGGTTTATAACCCTCCATGTCGTAGTAGAGCGGCGTTCCTGGCCCGAAGCCGAGCCGTTTGGCCTGCAGTACCGCATCTGCCGCCGCCCTGGCTCCCTGGCGAGCAGCCGACGCACTCACCTCACCAAAGGCTGCCTGCGGTCCGACGTACATCGGAATGAAATGCCAGCCCGCCGCAGCCTCGTCGCTGAGCCAGGACGGGGTCAGGTTGGGCTGCGCGCACGCTAGATCCGAGCCGCCGATGTAGATCCCGACTGCCCGGTAGCGCGAATGGCGCCAGGCCTGCATTGCGGCTTCGCTGGGCGCAGCGCAGGTGTCGAAGCCGCGCCCTTGGTAGTTCGTGGCGCTCGCTGGTAGCTGCGCCCTGGCCGCCCGCTGGACATCAAGCGGTTCCTGCCCGATTCCTGAGGTCTGCGCGGCCGCCGCCGGGCGATCGGGGCGGGCTGCAGCCGTGCCGGACGGGACCGTCACCGGAGGCGGCAGCCCCGCGCTCGCCAGGATCTGGTCGATCTCGGCCGGGTGGGAATCGAAGGTGGCCGTAACGTGAACCCCCCTCGCGATGACTGTGACCCGCCTGGTCACTTCGTTCGTGACGGAGACCGGCGCCGCATGGCGTGAGATAGGCTGGACGAGCATTGCTTCGGTGGTCCCGACCACCAGACTGGGACACCCCTGATTACGTGAGACCGTGCCTAGGTAGACCGCGTGACGGTCGAAACGGACGCAGGTCCCCCGGTGATGATCGAGGTCGATCACCGCCCAGCCGCGAGGAACCTCGAACGAATACCCGAGATACGTCACCCGCTGGTGCACGCGATGCGCCACAGCCGCAGCTGCAGCCCCCGGGGCAATTGCCGGAAGCAGCAGCCCCGCCATGACCATGCCAGCAGAGCCTGCAATCGCCATCCCCGCGGCGACGGGGTGCCTCGCTTCCGGGAAGCCATGCCGCACGCGGGCGGGCTCGGCTGGCCGCCGGTCCGCTGCCTCCGCCAGCCTGCTAGCTGGACCTCTAGCTGAGTGCGTCGGGTCGCTCCTGCGGCTCGAAAACACGTTTACTCCCCCGCGTCCGTGATGAGTGGCTTTCTTGCCTGTGAGTCAGCGCCCCGGCCTATATCTCGGGGGGACGTGCCGAACGGGAACGGCGCTATCCGGGAGTGCGCAGCGTGAGTGGCTCTGGTCAATACCCGATGCGGCTGTCATGATCACGACGGTGAGCGTAGTTGTCCTGATACATCCGACACTTCACGACACGCGCAGGACTCCGGAATTCCTTAGATCTGGCCAATAGTCAGCTCAGCCGCGCTCCCGGCTTGGTCGTGGACGCTCGGATAGCCAACTGCCCGGGGCTGAATTCAGACGGACCTGTTGGTCATTTCGAATAAGTCAGCACCGCTCGGTTACTGATAGTGCTCGAAATGGCGCCTTTAGCGATCATGAGCCGATGGTCCAGCGGGCGGGGGCTCAGGCCGCAGCGAGCCGGAACGACGAGCCGCTGCTGCCCGGCGCCCAGGCGCGGGGCATGGCGGCGGCCAGGGCATGCTGGGCCCGCCAGCCCGTGCAGTGCCCGGGCACGACCAGCCCGGGAGCCATCTGGGTGAGCGCGTTAACGGTCTGGCCGATGATGGGCTCGAACGCGGGGCCGCTGAGATGCAGTCCACCGACCAGGGCGTGCAGGGCCGGGACGGCGGTGAGCCGCTGCGCGTGCCGCACGATGTTGACCGCGCCGGCATGCCCGCAGCCGGTCAGCACCAGGAGGCCGCGTCCCCGCACATGGGCGACGAGGGCCTGATCGTTGACGACAAGAGGGTCGTGCCGCCACCTCGAGCCGGTCCACTCCTGGTGGGCAGGCGGCATGCCGCGTTCGAACTCCGTGGTCCGGTCGACCTCTCCGGTGATCAGGACGCAGCCGTCCACGAGCAGGGAGGGGTCCCGGCGCTCGATCACCGCGAAGCCTTCGCCCTCCAGGGCCCGCTTGCTCAGCGTGGGCAGTTCCTCCGGCTCGCGGCCGGGAACCGCCAGGCGCCGCCGCGTCCAGATCTTCGGGTGGATCACCATCGGCAGTGACCGCGGCCCGCGCGGCAGGCCAGCCCGGCCAGGCCCCCGGCGTGATCGAAGTGGCCGTGGCTGAGGACCACCGCCTGGATCTGGGACAGGTCGGCGCCGAGCCGCCCGGCGTTGGTGATCATCGCGTCGGGGGAGAGCCCGGTGTCGAAAAGCAGCGTGGTCGCCGTGCTGCCGCGGCGCACGGTGACCAGCGCGGAAAATCCGTGCTCGGCCAGCAGCCCGACCGCCGTCAGCCCGTTCTCGAACTGCGGGGCCTCGGCCACGCCGGCGCTGAGGGGTGCTCGCGTGCTGCGTTCATCGTTCGCCAGCAGCCCGTCGTACACGTTGTTGACCAGGGTGGTGATCACGATCTCATCGACCGGCTCCAGGGCTATCGGGTTGACGGCCGGTCCGGTGGCGGCGCGCGGGACGGCCCTGGCGACCTGCCGCTATCCGGTGGCGAGTCACACATCAGGAGCTCCTCAGCTTGCGCAGTCCTATCACGTCATGGATGCCCCGGTGCCTCGCCGCGACGTGTCGACCGTGACCGTGCGGGAGCCCGGCGAGGCCGGACCGGGGGGAGGCTGGGCGGTATGACAATGTGACGGGCAACCCGTCGCGCCAGTGAACCCGGTAGGCGTAACTTTGTCCAGCAGGGGACCGGAAAGCGCACCACTTTGACCTGGGGAAACTTTTTGCCAGACGGCGAGTGGGCTGAGCCGCTCAACCTCTTCCCGCAACCCTTACCGAACAGTGCTGTCTGAAGGAGTTCGATCATGCTTGGCTACCGCGTCCCCGCACCCGACGAGGCCATGCTCATCTCCGGCGGCAGGAGTGGCCGCAACGGCGCCCCGTTCCGGGTGGTGACCGGGCACGGCGCGTTCATCGCCCCCTTCTTCCGGAAGGTCCGCGTACCTGACCCTGGCGATGAACGAGGCCGAGGTGGCCGAGCAGTGCGTCACGAAGCAGGGCATCACGCTCGAACGTGCGCTCGGTGATCGCGTTCAAGGTCGGCAACGACGAGGAGAGCATCATCAACGCCGGCCAGCGGTTCCTGTCCGACCAGGACCAGATGTCCACCCTCACCGGCCGCATCTTCGCCGGGCACCTCCGGTCGATCATCGGGTCGATGACCGTCGAGGAGATCGTCACCGAGCGCCAGAAGCTGGCCAGCGAGGTGCTCGACGGCTCGAAGGCGGAGATGGCCAAGATCGGCCTGACCGTGGACTCGCTGCAGATCCAGTCCATCGACGACCTGAACTCGGGCTACATCGACGCGATGGCCGCCCCGCACACCGCGGCGATCCAGCGCCAGGCGCAGATCGCCCAGGCCCAGGCCAATCAGGCCGCCGCCCAGGCCGAGCAGGAGTCGCAGCGCAAGCAGGCCGAGTACGCGCGGCAGACCGCCGTGGTCCAGGCCCAGTACAAGGCCGAAATCGATAAGGCGCAGGCCGAGGCGTCCCAGGCGGGACCGCTCAGCCAGGCGCAGACCCAGATCGGGGTCATCAACGCCCAGGCGGAACTGGCGCAGCGCCGGGCGGAGCTGCGCCAGCGCGAGCTGGTAGCCGAGGTGGTCAAGCCGGCCGAGGCGGAAGCCGAGAAGACGCGGATCCTGGCCAAGGCCGACGCCGAGCGGATGCGGATCCTGGCCGAGGCGGCGGCCTCGAACGATCGCGTGGCGCTGGACCGGATGCTCATCGACCAGCTGCCGCAGATCGTCAAGGAAGCGGCGGGCGGCCTGGCCGGCGCCAACGTCAACGTGCTCAACGGCGCGGACGGGCTCAGCGAGATCGCGGCGGGCCTGGTCGGCCAGGGGCTGACCATCCTGGACTCGATCAAGAAGAACCTCGCCACCGGGCCGGAGGCCACCGCGGCCAGCGCCACCGCGCCCAGCACCACGGGGGAGGTCGTGCGCCTGCCCGACGGCCCGCAGGACGGCCGCCCCCGGAACTGAGCCGCCGCCCGGGCAGAGCGGCCCGGCCGCGGGGCGGTATGCCAGGCTTGGCGGGTGCTGATCCTGGCCGGCGCCGCCGCGGCGGCCGCTCTCGCATGGGGATACCTGCTCGCCGCGCACGGCGGGTACTGGCGCACGGGCCAGCGCCTGCCGCCGGGGTCGCGCGATCCGTCCCGTGATCCCGCGCCGTGGCCGGGCGTGGTGGCGGTGGTGCCGGCCCGGGATGAGGCCGCCATCCTGCCGGTCACGCTGCCGGGGCTGCTCGCCCAGGACTACCCGGGGGAATTCTCGGTGGTGCTGGTGGACGACGCCAGCACGGACGGCACGGCCGGCACCGCCGCGGCGCTGGCCGCCGGCACGGGGCGCACGCTCCAGGTCACCGCGGCCGGTGAGCCGCCGCCCGGCTGGGCGGGCAAGGTCCACGCGATGTCCCAGGGCGTCCGCGCCGCCGGGACGTGTGACTACATCCTGTTCACCGACGCGGACATCGGGTACCAGCCGGATGCGCTGGCGGCCCTGGTCCGCGGGGCCATCGCGGACGACCGGGGGATGGTCTCCCAGATGGCGCTGCTGCGCGCGGAGTCGCGGTGGGAGCGCGTGGTGGTCCCGGCGTTCGTCTACTTCTTCGCGCAGCTGTACCCGTTCCGGCGGGTGAACCGGCCGTCCGCGCGGACCGCGGCCGCGGCGGGCGGCTGCATGCTGGTCCGCCGGGACGCGCTGGCCGCGGCGGGGGGCCTGGACCCGATCCGCGGCGCGCGCATCGACGACGTGGCTCTCGGCCTGCTGCTGAAGCGCCCGCCGTCCGCGGCGCGCATCTGGCTCGGATTCACGACCGGGGTGCGCAGCCTGCGGCCCTATCCCCGGCTGGCCACCCTCTGGGACATGATCGCGCGCAGCGCCTACACGCAGCTGCGGTACTCGCCGGTGCTGCTCACGCTGACCCTGGCGGGCCTGCTGTGGCTGTACGCGCTGCCGCCTGCGGCCGCCCTGGCCGGGCTGGCCGGCGCGGCGGCGGGAGGCGGGGCGGCGGCGGCCTGGGCCGCGGTGGCCGGGCTGGCCGGCTGGGCCGCGATGGCGGCCAGTTTCCTGCCCGCGCTGCGGCTGTACGGCCTGGGCTGGTGGCGGGCCCCGCTGCTGCCCCTCGTCGCGGTGCTTTATGCCGTGATGACCGCGGATTCCGCCCGGCGGCACTACGCCGGGCGCGGCGGTGAATGGAAAGGGCGGACCGTGCCCCAGCGCGGCGGGCAGAGCGTAACAAACCGCCCGTAACCAACATCAATTTAATCACCCTAAACCATTCCAACCTGCTGATCGGTGCCCGAAAAAGGCATCAGTAACAGATCGGAATGGACTCCACGGCGACCCTTGAGGTCATTCTCCGTGCCACCTCGGCAAACCTGTGACATGCTTCATGTCGCACAAGGTGAGACAGTCACCACTCGTGGTAAGGTCACTGCTGGACTCGGCGGGGCGGGCAGTCAGCGCTTTATCGCAGACCACACGAGGCAAGTCCTGGGCCGGTCTCAGCATTACCGCCTCTGCCTCCGGAATTCCTTATCCGGCCCGGTAATCATCAAGGGGAAGGAAGTAATTCGATGCGTAGACGCATCACCCGGACGCTCTTTGCCGCCGCGGCGGCAGGCGTCACGGTCAGCACCCTCGGCCTTGCGGCCGGGGGCGCTGCGAGCGCGGCCGTGTCCAGCAAGGCGCAGCCGGCCACCATGGGAACCACGCTCGCCACCACGAGCACCGCGGGTTACCAGCTGAGCGGGCGGGACTTCCGCTACATCAGCTCGACGATCACGGTCCCGGACACCTCGTTCCTGACCGCGATCTACCCGCAGGAGTACATCCAGCTGTCCAACGGGTCGCTGACCCAGGCCACGGGCGGCGGTGACCAGTACATCCGGGCCGGCATCGAGTCGTGCGTGGTGGCCCAGTCGTTCGGGGACACCTGCTCCACCGGGACCTGGGTCGCGTACGTGGAGGCGTTCGACAACTCGCTGAACGGCCCGTACTTCTCGCACTACTACAACCTGGCTGGCGTGAACCAGGGCGACGGGGTCAACTTCAGCATCTACTACGACGAGGCCGGCAACGAGCTGCACTTCGTCATCACCCCGCCGTCAACGTCGGGTACCCCGCAGTACTACAAGACCCAGGCCTACGGGGCGATCTTCGATCACGCGGCCGCGCTGGACGACTTCACCGACAGCACCGGGACGCCGATCCCGCTGCCGTTCTTCCTGCACGCGTTCCGGATCAACCAGTTCCTGCAGGGTGCGGTGACGACCGAGCACGGTCTGCGCGGCTCCTTCGTGGGCCCGTGGACGACCAGCATGGTCGAGGCGACCAGCAACGGCCTGCCGTACCCGTCGGGCACGGTGCGGGTCTCACCGTCCCCCCTCTGGTCGGACGGCCTGTCCGCCAACGGGGCGGTGCGGGCGAACGACGCCTTCGGCGTCTGGGCTCGCTGAACCCAGCCCGGTAGGGCCTTCGGGCTCCCGCCGGGAACTCATCTCAACAGCTGCTGCCCGGGCCGGTTCTCCGGCCCGGGCAGCACGCGCTTTGGCAAAGTTAAATCCATGTCATGGAGTAATCATTAGAGTACGCAGAGTAGGGAAGTGATACCTGAGGGGCGGCAGGGCCAGCTGAAACCACTGGCGGGGGCAAGCCGGGCACCGGTCCTGTTAACGCCCACCCAGACCAAAACCGGACTTGTCCCCAGGCGTCACAGGAGGGAACCTACGATGCGAAGCCGCATCATGAGCACGCTCGTCGCCGCTGCAGCGGCGGGCGCTACCGCTACCACCCTCGCCTTGGCCACCGCGGGTACCGCTAACGCGGCCGTGACCACCAAGGCCAAGCCGAGCACGATGGGGAGCACGATCGGCTCCACCAGTTCGGCGGGGTACGAGGCGAGCGGGCGCTACTTCCGCTACATCAGCTCGACGATCACGGTCCCGGACACCTCGTTCCTGACCGGCATCTACCCGCAGGAGTACATCCAGCTCTCCAACGGGTCGCTCACCCAGCCCACCGGCGGCGGCGACCAGTACACCCGCGCTGGCATCGAGTCCTGCATCGTGGCCCGGACGTTCGGGGACACCTGCGTGACCGGGACCTGGGTGGCGTTCGTCGAGGCGTTCAACAACTCGCTGAGCGGGCCGTACTTCTCCCACTACTACAACCTGGCCGGCGTGAACCAGGGCGACGGCGTCAACTTCAGCATCTACTACTACCAGGGTGGCAACGAACTGCACTTCGTCATCACCCCGCCGTTGACGTCCGGCACGCCGCAGTACTACAAGACCCGGGCCTACGGCCCGATCTACGATCACGCGGCCGCGCTGGACGACTTCACCGACAGCACCGGGACGCCGATCCCGCTGCCGTTCTTCCTGCACGCGTTCCGGATCAACCAGTTCCTGCAGGGCGCGCTGACCACCTACAGCGGCGCCAAGGGCTCCTTCGTGGGCCCGTGGACGACCAGCATGGTCGAGGCGACCAGCAACGGCCTGCTGCCTCCGTCGGGGACGACCCGGGTCTCACCGTCCAACCTCTGGTCGGACGGCCTGTCCGCCAACGGGGCGGTGCGTGCGAACGACGCCTTCGGCGTCTGGGTGCGCTAGTCCCATCATCAGGGCGGTGGCCCGGGCCGGTTCGCCGGCCCGGGCCACCCGTCTGCCCGGCCCGCCCGGGCCGGGCACAATCTTCTCCGCAACGGCCGGGGCCGGTCAGTCAGGCTGCTCAGCGGCCGCGCGGGGCCGGTCGCCGCGCCCGGTCTCCCGGGGGGCCGGCGGGCGGGGCGTGTTGCTCATGCGGTCGTCGCTTCCGTCCCGGCCGCTGGCCGGGTCCGGGCTGCGGGCGGCCCGCCGGGTGCGCAGCAGTTCGAGGCCGACCGGGATGAGCGACACGATGACGATCACCGCGATGATCGGCAGCAGGTAGGTGTCGATGCTGGGGATCGTGCTGCCCAGGGCGTAGCCGGCCAGGGTCACGCCCGCCGACCAGATCACGCCGCCGACGACCTGCCACACGGTGAACGTCCGGAGCGGCACGTCCAGCGCGCCGGCCATGGGGTTGAGCACGGTCCGCACCACCGGGATGAACCGGGCCAGCACGATGGCCTTGCCGTACCCGTAGCGGGACAGCAGATGCTGGGCGCGCCCGGAGCCCTCGCGCAGGAACCGGTTGGTGCTCCGGCCGATCAGGGGGCGCCCGCCGCGCCCGATGTAGTAGCCCGTCTGCGCGCCGAGCAGGGCGCCGCCGATCGCGGCCAGGATGACCACCGGCAGCGACAGGTGCGCCGGATGCGAGCCGGCGGTGCACAGCAGCCCGGCGGTGAACAGCAGTGAGTCACCGGGCAGGAAGAAGCCGATGAGCAGCCCCGTCTCGGCGAACAAGGCGAGGAAGACGCCGAGCGCACCGAGGCTGGCCAGCAGCGACGTCGAGCTCAGCGGGTTGAGCGCGCCCACGAGGTGCGCGCCGCCCTGGGACAGCATTCGGCGTGTCTCCTTCCCGGGCCGGCGGCGCCGGGTCACCCCGGCGCCTGTTGGCGCGCAACTACCCATAACGGCGGCCCGCAGTGCCTGCCGCCGTCCAAGATCTGGTTAAGGAACGCATAGCAGCGCCCGCGCCCGGCGTGCCGCAGGCCCGGACGGGGCTCTGAACGGTACGTTGCCGGTGTTCCGGGCGCCGGGTGACCCGGGATCGGGGCCGAGGCTGAGCCGCCGGAGGGCGGGAGGCGAGCGGGCGGTGACACGCCCTCGGCTTAATTTCGGCTGACCGCATCCTCCAGAGTGCGTGGACGGAGGCTCCCCGGCGTGCCAGACTTCGTGAACGGTTGTTGAGTCGGCCGCGGCACCGGGGCTGGCCGTTTTCGGGTCCAGATCCCGGGGACGCGGCCTATCGATCCCGGAGGGGGGCCGAACATGGCTGGTGAAGATCACTCGATCGTTTCCCTCGCGAATCCGGCCGTGCAGTCCTGCTGGTTGTGCGGGACGAGGTTGCCGGCCCGCGAGATGGTGGCTGACGGCGGATCGGCGTGCGCCGATCTGCGCTGGTACTGCGCGGATACCCGGCGCTGCACGGAACGCTGGACTTCGCACTGGTCGCCGGGGATCGGCCCGGACTACAGCCACGCGGCTCACAGCCGCGGTGCCGTGGCCGCGCCGGGCTACAGCGCGGCCGGGGAGCGCAGTCCCGCCGCCACCGGAGGGCCGGGCCACGGTGCCAGCGGGGGGCAGAACACTGGTGCCCTCAGCGGTCAGGGTTCCGCCGGGCCGGGTTCCGCCGCCCTCGGCGGGCAGAACTCCGGTGCCTTCCCGGGCCAGGGCGCGGCCGCCCTCCCGCGGCGGGGCGCCGTCCCGGACCCGCGAGGCCGGCAGCTGGCCGGCTTAACCGACTACTAAGGTCATCCGCCGGCCATGGCCCCCACGATCAGGTAGGGCTCCTGGCCGGTGGTGACCGCCTCCGGCAGGGGGTCGTCCGGTGACTCGTGGGACAGGTCCTCCTGGCAGGCGAAGAACCGGACCATCGCCCGGCGGCGCCCGTTCCCGCGGTCGCGGATCGTGCCGCGCAGGACCGGGTAGCCAGCCTCCAGCGCATCGAGCACGGAACGCTGCGTGACCGGGGGCGCGACGTCGAGGTGCACTTCGCCGCCGACGCGGGCCAGGGTCCGCAGGTGCGCCGGCAGCACCACGCGGATCACGGCAGGGTCTGCACTTCCACCGAGAGCACGGCCGGGAGGTCGCGGACGATCGGCGCCCACGTGTCACCGGCGTCGGCCGACCCGTACACCTGGCCGCCGGTCGTGCCGAAGTAGACGCCGCAGGAGTCGAGGGAGTCGACCGCCATCGCGTCCCGCAGCACGTTCACGTAGCAGTGCTCCTGGGGCAGCCCCCGGGTCAGCGGTTCCCAGTCGTCGCCGCCGGTGCGGCTGCGGTACACGCGGAGCTTCCCCTCGGGCGGGAAGTGATGGGAGTCGCTGGTGATGGGGACCACGTAGACGGTCTCGGGCTCGTGGGCGTGCACGTCGATGGGGAAGCCGAAGTCGGATGGGCAGGTTGCCGCTGACCTCGTGCCAGGAATCGCCGCCATCGTCGCTGCGCATGACGTCCCAGTGCTTCTGCATGAACAGCACGGAGGGACGTGCGGGATGCATGGCCAGCCGGTGCACGCAGTGGCCGACCTCGGCGTCGGGGATCCGGGATGCCCTCGGAACGCAGGCCCTGGTTCACCGGCCGCCAGGTCTGGCCTGCGTCGTCGGAGCGGAACGCGCCCGCCGCCGAGATCGCGGTGAACATGCGGCCCGGCGTGGACGCGTCCAGGATGATCGTGTGCAGGCACATGCCGCCGGCCCCCGGCTGCCATGACGGGCCGGTCCGGTGGCCGCGCAGCCCGGGCAGCTCCTGCCAGGTTTGCCCCCGTCGGCGGACCGGAACAGCCCGGCGTCTTCGACCCCGGCGTAGACCGTGTCCGGGTCGTCGAGCGACGGCTCCAGATGCCAGACCCGCGCGAACTCCCAGGGGTGCGGCGTCCCGTCGTACCACTGGTGCGTCCCGGTGGGCCCGCTGTAGCCGAAGTCGTTGCCCACCGGCGACCAGGTCTGGCCGCCGTCGTCGGACCGCTGGATGACCTGCCCGAACCATCCGCTGGACTGGGACGCGAACAGCCGGTCGGGGTCGGCGGGGGACCCCTTGACGTGATAGATCTCCCAGCCCGGGAAATGCGGCCCGCTGACCTCCCAGTCCTCCCGCTTACCGTCCGAGGTCAGGACGAAGGCACCCTTGCGCGTCCCTACCAGTACCCGCACGCTGCTCACGCCCTGCTCCCTCCAGTACCGCCCGGCGCGAGGGCTCTCCCGGCCTCGGCCGATATCTCCACGCCTGACCTGACGGCCAGCACGCACGGCTATCCGGCCGGCTGACACCCTGAGGATACATGCGCGCCGCCAAACTCATCCCGACTCGCGGAATCGCGCCCGTGGCCGCGCGACCAGGGTTGCCCGCCGCAATTAGCCGGTCATCGCTAGGCCACAGGTCAGGTGACCGCTACCGTGACCGGGTGCTCGGGACGGGCTGGACGGAGGTCGTCGCGCTGGCCGCGGCGTTCGCCATCGCGCTGCTCGCGACGCCCGCAGGGATCTCGGGGGCGGTGCTGCTGCTGCCGTTTCAGGTCAGCGTGCTGGGCACGCCGAGCCCGGCGGTCACGCCGACCAACCTGCTGTACAACGTGGTGGCTACTCCGGGTGCGCTGTACCGGTACTGGCGGCAGGGGCAGGCCGGCGGCAGGCTGGCCTGGTCCTCATCGCCGGGACGCTGCCCGGCGTGGTCGCCGGATCGGTCATCCGGGTGGAACTGCTGCCCGGCGCCGCACGTCTTCGACCTGGTTGTGGCGCGGTGCTGGTCCCGCTCGGGTCGTGGCTGGCGCTGACCAGGCCGCGCCGCCGGCCCGGCAGGCCACCGCCGGTCCCGACTCGCGACCGGGTCCCGCTGCCGGTGCTGATCCTGCTCGCGGCGGTGGTGGGCTGCGTGGGCGGGATCTACGGCATCGGCGGCGGCTCGATCCTGGCGCCCGTCCTCATCGGCACGGGGCGGCCGCCAGCGAAGTGGCGCCCGCCGCCCTGGCCTCGACCTTCGTCACCTCGGTAGCCGGGGTGATCACCTTCCTGTCCTCTCCGCTCCATCACCACGGGCCGGTGGCGCCCGACTGGCCGACCGGAATCGCGCTGGGCGTCGGCGGCCTGGCGGGCGCGTACACCGGCGCGCGGATCCAGCCGCGGCTTCCTGACGCGCTGATCCGCCGGGTGGTCGGGATCCTGGTGGTCGCCATCGGTGCCCGCTACCTGTGGTCCGGCCTGGCCCGGGGCTAAGCCAGCAGGCCCACCAGGGTGCCGCGGACGTCCTTGCCCTCGGGCGTGCCCGGGACCAGCGTGCCGTGGTCATCCGGATCCCGGTGGAAGACGTGCAGCCGGCCCTCGTGGCGGGCGAGGACCAGGTCGGTGCTGTCCCCGGCGATCTCCGCCGACCCCTGCGTCGTGTACCGGGTGACGGTCACCAGCGCGGACCGCTCCGCCGTGGCGAGCAGGTCGATGTCGCCGTACCGCGCCGGCCTCGCCGGCGGCCCGCGCGGGAGCACGCGTCGAGCAGGCCGAGAGCCTCGTCGGCCGGTACAGGCCGAGCTCGTGGATGCCGAGCGCGTCGATCCGGACCACCAGGCAGATCGGCTCGGGCTGGGGCAGCAGCAGGATCCGCCACGGCTCGCCGGGATCCGTGCCGGTGGCCCGGGCGTCCAGCACCAGGCGGGCCCGCTGCTGGAACGCCACCGCGATGCCCAGGTCGCCGCGGACCTGGACCTGCTCGCCGGGCGGCCCGGCCACCAGGAGCTGGCGGGCCGCCAGTGAGCGGACCGCCTCGGCCAGCACCTCGTCCGAGGGCCGTGCCTCGAGGAAGTCCACGATCGCATCAACCGCGGTGAGCTCGGCGATGGTGTACGCGCCGAGCAGCACCGGCCCGGTTCCGACCAGGCTCACGACGGAGGTGACCAGTCCTTCGGGGACCGACGCCTCGCCCGGGACCTTGGTGCCTGCCTCGCTCATCATGCCCCCGCTTCCGCCCAGAGCGTCCCGGCGGGCGGCTGGTTGCGGCTCGGTTCAAGATCGCGGCCGCGGTCCGGGACGGTGTCTCGGTCACCCACACGTCGGAGCTGCCGAAGAAGCCCCGGCCCGCCCGGCCGGGAGGGCCTGGCCCAGTTCACTGGCGGGGTCCGGCCGGTCCGGCGGCGGGAAGCGGGCCGCGAGATCCTGCGACGCCGAGGTGACATCATCGTCCTGCTCGATCCGGCGCAGGGCCATGGCCATCGAGTCCGCCACCGGCGGGGCCAGCGACGTCGGCAGGGCCAGGTCCGGCGACAGGTACATCGGCCGCCGTTCGGTGAGCCGGGACAGCCCCCACGGGCCGACGTTGCTGCGGGTCACCCGGTACACCACGTAGTCCATGAGGTGGCGCAGGTCGGTCAGGCTGGGCAGCTTGCGCTGGCCGAAGGCGGCGGGCGTCTTCTCCAGCTGCACCCAGGTACCCTGGGCCGTCCGGCCGTGCAGCTTCTCCCGGACCACCTGGCCCCGCATCCCGATGTCGGGGTAGCGCGCCTTGTCGATGTCCTTGTGGTGACTGGACACGCGCAGGTGGCTGACCTTGGCGAACCGCCAGTCCTCGTACAGCTGCGGGTCATCGACGAGCACGTGGCCGCCGCACAGTATGTCGTGCAGCTGCGGGACCTGCAGGCCGTGCCGCTCCAGGTCGGCGATGATCGCCGCTTCCTCCGGGCTGAGATGCGCGGCCGCGGCCAGCAGGCCCTTGCGGTAGGCGCCGGCCGGGCGGTGATCTCGATCATCAGCCGGACCCGGTCGCGGACTTCCTCGGTCCGCCGGGCACTCAGCGGCTTCACGTCCGCCTTGCTGTGCCGCCCGCCGCTGGTCTGGGCGGCACTGGTCTGGGCGGCACTGGTCTGGCCAGCAGGACGCTGGCCAGCAGCGGTCTGGCCAGCGTCCTGGTGGCCAGCGTCCTGGTGGCCAGCGTCCTGGTGGCCAGCACTGTGCCGCCCGGGCTTATGCCGCTTGCGCTCCACTTTTCCAGTAGAACATAGGCCTCACCAGCTCGTAAGATTCCCCTCCAGGGACGGCCGGTTCCTTCCGCGGCTACCCCCGCAATCGCAGGGACATGCAGGTCAGGGGGTTGCGGGGGGCTGCGGTGATGGCGCCGGTACGTTTGAGAGAAAAGAGAAGTAATCGTCTCTTAGGGAGTATCTGGATTCGGGCCGGGGAATCCGGGCGCGGGCTCGCCGCCCTGGCCCAGCGGCCGGGCTTGATACGTGTAGTTCAACGGTATATAACGATGGTATGGCCGAACGGGCGATGCAGGAAGCGACCTTCCTGATCCTGACCGCGCTGGCGACGGGCAGCCAGCACGGGTACGGGATCATCACCGAGGTCAGGCAGATCTCGGGCGGCCGGGTCCGGCTCCGCGCGGGGACCTTATACGGCGCTGGACCGGCTCCGCTCGGACGGCCTGGTCGCGGTGGACCGGGAAGAGATCGTGGACAACCGGCTGCGCCGCTACTACCGGCTCACGCCCGCGGGCTCGGGGAGGCTGGCGGCCGAGGCGGCCCGGCTGCAGGCCAACGCCGCGGCGGCGCTGTCCCGGCTGGCCACGCCCCGGCCGGGGCTGGCGGAGGTGCGATGTGACGGGGTCCCCGGCCTGGAGCGGGGCTACCGGCGGCTGCTGGCCTATATCCGAGGGGGTACCGCCGCGAGCAGAGGAGAGATCCTCGGGGTGCTGATGGCGGGCGCGGGGAGGGCCAGCGGCGGCCCCGCCTGGCCGAGTCCGCAAACGTGGTGTGGAGTGCCCTGAAGATGCGTCTGCGCGGTCCGGCTCCCTCGTCGGAGAGCCGGCCCTGGACCGACGCGCTGGCGCTGTTCAGCCTGACGGTCCCGCTGTTTCTGCTGGTCGTGGACATTCTGGCGGTGGCGCTCCCGTACCGCTTGCCCCAGGTCCCCGCGAGCCCCCTCTTCGCGCGGCTGATCGCCAGGTATCCTGAGATCGGCGGCCTGTCCCTGCTGCACGTGCCCGTCTTCGACGTCACGGTCGGCGGTGAGCTGATCACCGCGGTTCTGGTGCTGCTGGGGTTGCGCTGGATGACGCTGGGCGTGCTGGCCGCCTCGGTCCTCTGCTGGGTCGCCGCGGGGCACTCGATGCCCTGGGATTCCGTACCCGGTGCAGCTGGTGACCACGGGGGCCTATCTCCTGGTGGCCGCCGCCCTGATCGCCTCGCCCGGGCCCCGGCGCGGGCGTCAGCTCGTGAACTGGCGCTACGGGGTGGTTCTGCTCGTGGCTGCGGGAGCGGTTCAGGTGTCCACGGTCGCGTACGACGCGATGACGCCGTTCTGGCGCCGGGCCGTGACCCGCCGGAGGTGACGATCTACCTGGCCGGGAGCGTCGTGCTGGCGGCGGCCGTGCTGGTGCTGGCCGTGGTGTGGAAGCTGAACTGGTATGTCCTGCTGATCCTCGCCGCGATGTCCTGGCCCTACGCGATTCAGCTGGCCTTCACCGCGACGGGCGGCAGCACCGATCTGCTCGGCAACCCCACCCCCGCCCACCTGGCCGCGCTTTATCTGCCGCCTGTGCTGTTCGCCTGCGGGACGGTGCTCGCGGCCGTGGTGCCGCACCGGTCCCGCCTCCAGCCGTCCTGAGATCCCGGCCTCCGGCCCGCGGGCGCGGCGTCCGGCCCGCGGCGTCCGGCCCGCGGCTCAGATGAGGGGCTGCGGCGTTCCAGAAGCAGCACGTCGCGCCAGCGGCCATGATGCTGGCCGATGCGCTCGCGGCGGCCGACGGTGCGGAACCCCGCCACGTGGTGCAGGGCCACGCTGGCGGTGTTCTCCGGGAAGATCCCGGACTGGATGGTCCAGATGCCGGCGGCCTCGGTGGACGTGATCAGGGCGGCCAGGAGCTGGCGGCCGACGCCCTGGCCGCGGGCGGCCTGGATGCACGTAGACCGAGTGCTCGACCACCCCGGCATAGACGCAGCGGCTGGATACGGGGGAGACGGCGACCCAGCCGAGGACCTCCGCGCCGTGGCTGGCGACGTAGCGGTGGTCCGGCAGCCGGGCCGCGGTGAACTCCTGCCAGGCCGGGGCGCGGGTTTCGAAGGTGGCATCGCCCTCGTCGATGCCGGCCTGGTAGATGGCCAGGACGGCGGCGGCGTGCCGCTGCGTCATCGGCTCGATCCGCATGTCAGCCGGCCGTCCCGAGCGGGACCGGTGAGGGTTTGCCCATGACGACGTCGGCGGCGGTGGGGAAGCAGTCCACGCAGTTCCTGGTTGATCCGGTAGAGCCGGGAGGTGCCGTGGTCCTCGGCGAGCACGAACCCGACGGCGGCGAGCTGGCGCAGGTGCGCGGACACCGTGGACTGGCCCACGGGCACGGCCGCGACGATCTCCTTGACCGTCATCGGCCGGCCGCAGCGGGCCAGCAGGGAGAGCACCTGCACCCGGGTGCCGTCGGCCAGCGCCCTGAACCAGGCCGCGTAGATGTCGGCGGTGTCCCGGTCGAGGGGGTCAGCGTCCTTCATCGTTAATCGACGATAGGCGATGAATGGAGGTGCCGCAACTGCCCTGGTCGCCGCCTGCCGGCGTGGTTACTGCGGTGCGCAGCCGATCAGGACGCCCAGGCTGGCCAGGGCCTGCGGGCGGGTCGCGGTAGTAGACCCACACGCCGCGCTTGTCCCGGTCCACCAGCCCAGCTTCGTGCAGCACCTTCATGTGATGGCTGATCGTCGGCTGGGACAGCGCAAACGCGTCGTTCAGCTCGCAGATGCAGGCCTCGCCGCCCTCGTGTGAGGCGACGAGGGAGAGCAGCCGCAACCGGACCGGGTCGGCCAGGGCCTTCAGCAGCGGCGCGATCTGCTCGGCCTGATCCGTGGTCAGCGGCTCAGTGGTGAGCGGTGAGCAGCAGGCCGCCGTGTCCGCCGGGCTGATCACGGTCAGAGAATTAGGCACCCATCTATATTGACAGCAATCGATGTCCGTGGCAAGCTCGGTCTCAGGTCGGATATAGACCGACGTCAATGTTTCGGGAGGCTTCCATGTCCCGGGTGCAGCTCGCCCTGAACGTCAACGACATCGACGAGGCCGTCAGCTTCTACACCAGGCTGCTGGGTACCCAGCCGGCCAAGCGCAGGCCGGGCTACGCGAATTTCGCTGTCGCCGAGCCGCCGCTCAAGCTGGTCCTGCTGGAGAATCCCGGCCACGGCGGCACGCTGAACCACCTCGGCGTCGAAGTGGCCGACACTGCCGCGGTCGATGCCGAGCATGCCCGGCTGGCCGATGCCGGGCTGGCCCCGGTGGATGAGCGGGACACCACGTGCTGCTACGCCAAGCAGGACAAGTTCTGGGTCCAGGGCGCGCCCAATGGGGAGCGGTGGGAGATCTACGCGGTCCTGGAAGACAGCCCGACCTTCTGGGGCGAGGACGCCGGGCAGCCGGTGCGGTGCTGCGGCCGGGCAGGACAGCCGGCTAGCGGGCGAGCCAGCCGCCGGGGCTTGCTGCGCATGACGGACCGGCCGCGTGGCTGACACAGCGCTGTGGCGGCGGCTGCTCGCCGAACTGCTGGGCAGCGCCTTCCTGGCCGCCGTAGTGGTCGGCTCGGGGATCGCCGCCCAGCGCCTGTCGCCCGGCCAGACCGGGCTGGAGTTGCTGGAGAACGCCGCCGCCACCGCCGCCGGGCTGTTCGCCATCATCCTGATGTTCGGGCCGGTGTCCGGCGGTCACTTCAACCCGCTGGTGTCTTTGGCCGACGCGGCGTTCGGCGGGCTGCGCTGGCGTGATGCGGCTGCCTATCTCCCGGCCCAGGTAGCCGGCTGCATCGCTGGCGCCGTGATCGCGAACCTGATGTTCGCCCGGCGCGGCCGTGAGCGTGTCGGCCAAGGACCGCAGCTCACCTGGCGCACTTCCTGTCCGAGATCGTCGCGACCCTCGGCCTGATCCTGGTGATCTTCGCGCTGGCCCGGTCCGGGCGCAGCCGCGCCGCCCCGGCGGCGGTGGGGGCGTACATCGGCGCGGCGTACTTCTTCACGTCCTCGACCAGCTTCGCCAACCCGGCCATCACCATCGGCCGGATGTTCTCGGCCACCTTCGCCGGGATCGCCCCGGCCTCGGTGCCCGGTTTCATGGCGGCCCAGATCATCGGCGCCGGCCTGGCCGTCGTGATCATACGCATCCTGTACCCGGCCCTGACCGCGGCCGCCGCGGCCAGCATCGTCGTCCCCCACCGGCTCCTGGGCGGCCCAGTGAGACTGCCAGTCCCCGGCCGGGGCGTCCCGGGGCGATGCCGGGCCGTCCTGGCAGCTCCCGAAAGGCGGCGGTGTGATGGTGTCCCCAGCGTGCTATTCGTGTGCATCCACAACGCCGGCCGTTCCCAGATGGCCGCCGCCCTGCTCGACCACGAGGCCCGGGGACGGGTCCGGGTGGCCTCCGCCGGGTCCCAGCCCGCGGCAGAGCTGAACCCCGCCGTGGTCGCGGCGATGGCGGAAATCGGGCTCGACCTCTCCCGTGAGTTCCCCAAGCCCCTGACCGGCGAGCAGGTCCAGGCCGCTGACGTCGTGATCACGATGGGGTGCGGGGACGCCTGCCCGTTCTACCCGGGCAAGCGTTACCTCGACTGGGACCTTCCCGACCCGGCGGGCCTCGGGGTGGACGCGGTCCGGCCCATCCGGGACGACATCCGGCAGCGGGTACGCCAGCTGCTCAGCGAGCTGGACGTGACCGGCTGACGGGATTGCGGGTCCTTCGCAGTCGCGCCGGGGTGGCTGTTGTGGAGGTGCTGCAACCGGAGGTTCCGGGCATCCTGGGTGCCATGACTGATCCCCAGCCGGTCCTGGGCGGCACCGGCGACGTTGGCCAGCCCGGTCATGCCCGCGGGCACGGGCATGTTCACGGGCCCGGATCGGCGCACCCGCGCGGGCCTGGCGGGCGGGGACGGCTCCGGCACCAGGTCCGGCACGTGGTCCGCCCCCATTCGCATGAGGCCGCGGACCGGGTGGACGCGGCCATGGAGACCAGCGGGGAGGGCATGCGGGCGCTGTGGATCTCGCTGGCGTCCTGGCGGTGACGGCGCTGGTCCAGGCGGCGGTCGTGGCGGTCTCCGGATCGGTGGCCCTGCTCGGGGACACCCTGCACAACGCGGCGGACGCGCTGACCGCGGTACCGCTGGGCATCGCGTTCCTGGCCGGAAGGCGGCGCCGAACCGCCGCTACACCTACGGGTACGGCCGCGCCGAGGACCTGGCCGGGGTGGTGATCGTCCTGGTCATCGCGGCATCCTCCGCGCTGGCGGCCTATGAAGCGATCACACCGGCTCGCCCACCCCCGGCCGGTGACTCGAACCTGGTCGCGGTCGCGGTCGCGGCGCTGGCCGGGTTCGCCGGCAACGAGCTGGTGGCCCGGTACCGGATCCGGGTCGGCCGCAAGATCGGCTCCGCGGCGCTGGTGGCGGACGGGCTGCACGCCCGGACGGACGGCTTCACGTCCCTGGCCGTGCTGCTGGGGGCGGGCGGCGTGGCGCTCGGCTGGGCCTGGGCAGACCCGGTGGTCGGCCTGCTGATCACCGTGGCGATCCTGGCCGTGCTCCGCGGGGCGGCCCGCGAGATCTACCGGCGCCTGATGGATGCGGTCGACCCGGCCCTGGTCGACCAGGCCGAGCAGACCCTCCGCGCACGCCCGGCGTGCTCGATGCGGGCCAGGTCCGCCTGCGGTGGATCGGGCACCAGCTGCGCGCCGAATGCGAAGTCATGGTCAACGCCCGGGTCAGCGCGGTCGAGGCGCACCAGGTCGCGGTCAGCGCCGAGCACAACCTGCTGCACGCCCTGCCGCGGCTGGCCGCGGCGCTGGTGCACGCCGATCCCCAGCCCGAGGCGGGCGCTGACCATCATGCGATGCTGGCCTCGCACCGCTAGCGGACGAGCCCAGCATCTGGCGGGCGAAGGAGAGTCCTGTGATGCGCCTGCCCGCCGCTGCCGTCGCGGCCGGGTGCCTGGCCGCGGGCGGGCTGGCCGCGGGCTGCGCCCCGGGACCGGGCCAGGATCAGGCCCGGGCCGTGGTGTCCCACGCCCCGCCGGCACCCGACCCGCGGACCGCATCTGCACTGCGCAAGGTGGCCACCGTCTTCAACAACGAGTACGACCGCGGTGATTACGGCCCGGTGTATGACCGCTGGGATGCGCGGAGCCAGGCCGTCATCACCCGGGCCCAGTACATCAAGCGGCATGAGGACTGCCCCAGTGCCCCGCACGCCACGGCGCTGGTGGAAAGCGCGGTCCCGGGCCCGCGCGGGGCGTGGCTCGTGGACTACGAGATCGCAGGCCAGCGGCTGACCGACTACTGGTTCTACGTGGACCACCGGTGGGCCTTCGACCTTGTGCTCAGCAATCCCGGCTCGGTCACGCTCTACCGGATGACCCCGCGGCAGTACGCCGCGGCGACCGGCTGCGCACACGGGTAGCGCGACGTGACTGAGGCCGTAGTCCGGCTGGCCGGAGACGCGGACCTGCCCGCTATCGCCCGGCTGCGCCGCGGGCTGACGGTGGAGCAGGAAGGCGAGCGTGATGATCCGGATTTCGAGGCGGGATTCGCGGCCTGGTGGGCGCGGGAATCCACCCGCCGGATCATCTGGGTGGCCGAAGTAGAGCACGATCCGGTCGGGACGGTGAACCTGGCTGTCTTCGAGCGAATGCCCCGCCCGGGCCGGGTACCCAGCCGCTGGGGGTACCTCGGCAACGCGTTCGTCCTCGCCCCGTACCGCAATCAGGGCATCGGCGGGCAGCTCCTCGCTGCGGTGCTCGGGTATGCCCGCGAGCATCATTTCGCGCGTGTGGTGCTGAGCCCTTCCGAGAGGTCCATCCCGTTCTACCGGCGGGCCGGGTTCGGGTCCGCGGATGTCCTGATGGTCTGGACCCCTCCGGGCCGCGGTGAGCCCAGCCCGGTGAGCGGCCCGGAACCCGCCGAGGTTAGCGGGCAGTCTGTGCGGTAGAGGAGGGATCATGTTCGAGGGATTCACGCTGGAGCGGATCGATGTCGGTGAGGCGGAACTGCGCGTGCGCCACGGCGGCTCGGGTCCTGCGGTCCTGCTGCTGCACGGCCACCCGCGCACCCACGTGACCTGGCACAAGGTCGCGCCCGTGCTGGCCGAGCGGTTCACCGTCGTGTGCCCGGACCTGCGCGGGTACGGCGAGTCTTCCAAGCCCCCGACCACCCCGGACCATGCTCCGTACTCCAAGCGGGCCATGGCCGGCGACTGCGCGATGCTCATGCGGGCCCTCGGGCACCAGCGGTTCTGCGTGGCTGGGCACGACCGGGGCACGTATGTCGCCCAGCGGCTGGCCATGGATCGCCCTGATCTGGTCCGCCGCGTCTGCCTGATGGAAGGGATACCGATCGGGGAGGCACTGGCCCGCTGCGACGCCACGTTCGCGGCCAGCTGGTACCACTGGTTCTTCCTCGGCCAGACCGAGAAGCCCGCCGAGACGTTCATCAACGCGGACCCTGACGCCTGGTACACCGCGACGCCTGAGCACATGGGCGAGGAAGCCTTCGAGGATTACCGGCGCGCGATCCACGATCCCGCGACCGTTCATGCCATGGTCGAGGACTACCGCGCGGGCCTGGGCATTGACCGTGATCACGATGATGCGGACCGGAAGGCAGGCCGGCGGATCAGCTGCCCCGTGCTGTTCCTGTGGGCCAGGCGCGACGACATGGAAGACCTCTACGGCGACCCGCTGGCCATCTGGCGTGACTGGGCTGATGACCTGGACGGCCACCCGATCGACTGCGGGCACCACATCGCTGAGGAAGCACCCGCCGAGCTGGCCTCCGACCTGGCCAGGTTCTTCGCCGAGCCTGGCTAGCGGCCCCCCGGTCGCCGCATCGGCGGCTGCGGCCGCGAGATCACGGTCCCGGTGTGGCTCACCTGACCAGCGGCAAGGCCAGGGTCAGGCGCCGCCCGGAGTGAGGACGAACACGGGAATGGTCCTGTCCGTGTTCTTCTGGTACTCCGCGTAGTCCGGGTATGCGGCCACGGCCCGCTCCCACCAGATGTCCCGCTCGGCGCCGTGCACCTCCCTGGCCAGGTAGTCCCGGCGGACCGGGCCGTCCTGCAGTTCCACGTGCGGGTTCGCGGTCAGGTTGTAGTACCAGACGGGGTGCTTGGGTGCGCCGCCCAGCGAGGCGACGACGGCGTACTGGCCGTCATGCTCGACACGCATCAGGGGGGTCTTGCGCACCTTCCCCGTCCTGGCCCCCAGCGAGGTCAGGATGATCACCGGCAGGCCGTTCAGATCGGTGCCCTGGGTGCCCCCGGAGCGCTCGTACAGGTCAACCTGGTCGCGCGCCCATGACGCCGCGCTGGGCTCGTATTCACCGTTGAGAGGCATGCCACCATCATCCAATGAGGCGGTTCGAGTGT
Organism: uncultured Actinomycetes bacterium; assembly: GCA_963720645.1. Lineage (GTDB taxonomy): Bacteria > Actinomycetota > Actinomycetes > Streptosporangiales > Streptosporangiaceae > RYN-230. Next base: position 419,206 of record CAVRFX010000016.1, read on the forward strand.
CCCCCCGGGGATGCCTCAGCCACCCAGCCTCACGGTAAGGAGACAGCCCGGAAGCGAAGCGGTCCTCCTGGGCCCGGTACCGGCCGCGCCAGGCTTCGCGAGACCGCGTCATCGCGGGATCGGCCCAGTTGGGTCAGGCCGAGGCCATGCGGTACTGGCGCATGGTGAGGCCAAACCAGCGTTCGGTGAGGCCTTCATCGCGCATGCCCAGGCGGGTAGCCAGAGCCTGGGAAGGGATGTTGTCCGGATCGGTCAAAGCAAGGACCTGCCCCATCCCTGCTTTCACCGCTGAAGCCAGGACCGCGCTGGCTGCCTCTGTCGCCAGGCCCCGGCCCTGATGCTCGGGATGCAGGTGCCAGCCCACTTCGATCAGGCCGGTTGGCCCGCCCGCGTCGGTGAGCGGGAGTAGCAGGATGGTTCCCACCGGCGGCGGCTGCTGGTTTCCCGGCCGAAGCGGGACGATCGCCCACAGCCCGAGAGGCGGGCCGAGTCCTCGTTCGTGGGCGTGCCATCGCCGCAGGCGTTCGCGTGCTTCATCGGGGGTGGCCAGGACGCGGCGTGGATGCGGTCCCAGCCAGCGGATCACGTCTTCACGTGAGTAGAGGTCGAAGAACGCGGGGAGATCGGATTCCTCCCAGTGCCGGAGCTGCAGGCGCTGTGTCCGCAGGAGTTCCACCCAGTGGACGATAGCGGAGTGACGCCGGGCTGAATGTGGCTAGAAGATCGAACAGATGACTGTGACGTGCCGGGTTGTTCTGCCCGCAGTGACCCGGATAGCGTGCTGCGCCCGGCAGCCGACTTTCCCGCTCCCGATCAGCGGGCTATAGCCAGTCAGCCGGTAATGGCCGGCCGGCAGTGACAGCCTGAACCAGCCGTTCCTGCCCACCGCCGCGGTATGGTCCGTACCCGTCGAATCGACGGCCACCACGCGCCCGGGCAACGGCACCGGGGAACCGGGTGACGGCCCGCCCATCCGGATGAACCGGCCCACCACGGTTCCGGGTGCGGCCCCTGATGCCGCCCCGGCAGCGCATCCGGCGAGCATTGATCCCGCGGCGAACGATGTGATGATCCTGCCCACTGTCCGGCTCACGTGCGTTTGGACGCAGGCGGGACCGATGTGGTTGCCGCGCGAGGAAAGTGGCGCCGCCCGGGCGGGCGAAAACCAGGAGGTGCCAGCAGGCGTGATCCCCTATCCTCTGGGCGTGGCGCACGATGAACGCGGAGTAACCCCGCAGAGCGAAGACTTCTCCGCCTGGTACAACGAGCTCGTCTTCAAGGCCGAGCTGGTCGACCGCGGCCCGGTCCGGGGCACGATGGTGATCCGCCCCTACGGGTACCGGATGTGGGAGCTGCTGCAGGCCGACATCGACCGGCGGATCAAGGAGACCGGTCACGTCAACGCCTACTTCCCGCTGCTGATACCGGAGAGCTACCTGCAGCGGGAGGCCGAGCACGTCGAGGGTTTCGCGCCGGAGCTGGCGGTCGTCACCCACGCCGGCGGCAAGGAGCTTGAGGAACCGCTGATCGTCCGGCCGACCTCGGAGACGATCATCGGCGAGATGATGGCCAAGTGGATCAGCTCGCACCGGGATCTGCCGTTGCTGCTCAACCAGTGGGCCAACGTGGTCCGCTGGGAGATGCGGCCACGGATGTTCCTGCGCACCACGGAGTTCCTGTGGCAGGAGGGTCATACCGCGCACGTCGATGAGGCGGACGCCATGCGGGAGACCCTGCTCGCGCTCGACATGTACGAGGAAGTGTCCAGGAACGTGGCCGCCATGCCGGTGGTCGCGGGCGAGAAAACGGCAGGCGAGCGGTTCCCCGGGGCCAGGCGGACCTACACGGTCGAGGCCATGATGCGCGACGGCCGGGCGCTGCAGTCCGGCACGTCGCACTACATGGGGACGAACTTCGCCAAGGCCTTCAGTATCCAGTACGCGGCGGAGAGCGGCGAGCTGGAGCTGTGCCACACCACCTCGTGGGGCATGAGCGCTCGCATGATCGGCGGAGTGATCATGACACACGGGGACGACAAGGGCCTCGTCCTGCCCCCGCTGCTCGCCCCCTATCAGGTGGTGATCGTCCCGATCGGCCGCGGCGAGCAGGCCGGCCAGGTGCTGCCGCCCGCCCGGGAGCTGGCGGGCCGGCTGCATGCCGCCGGCATCCGCACGCACGTGGACGACCGGCTGCATCTTTCCCCAGGGTTCAAGTTCAACGACTGGGAGATGCGCGGCGTCCCGATCCGGCTGGAACTCGGGCCGCGGGACCTGGCGGCGGGCACGGCTCTGATGGCCATCCGGCTCGGCGGCGGGAAGGAGCCGGTCTCGCTGGACTCCGCCCCGGCCCGGCTCACCGCTGAGCTGGCCGCCTTCCAGGACCTGCTGCTGCGGCGGGCGACCGAATTCCGCGATCAGCGGACCGTTACGGTCGACACCTGGGACGAATTCGTGGCGGCGGTCGCGGCCGGCTGGGCCCGGGCCCTTCACTGCGGCCAGCCCGTGTGCGAGGACGACATCAAGGCCGCCACGTCCGCCACGCCGCGGGTCATCCCCACCGGCGGCCAGCCGGAGCAGGGGACCTGCATCCGGTGCGGTCAGCCGTCCGCCTACGGCAAGCGCCTCATTTTCGGCCGCGCCTACTAGGAGCCATGAAGCCCGGGCCCCAGGGCCGGCGATGCCGTCCGCGCTGGTGGCGCCGCTGTCGGGGATGATGGCAGACCGGTTCAACCGCAAGCGCATCATGATCGTGGGCGGCCTGCTGGGCGCGGGAGTTCACGCGGCCATGGCCGAAAGCCAAAGGCCGCTAGCGTTAATCGTGGTCGGGTCGGTGGCGGCAGCCTCCAGCGCGGGGGCAGCTGGCTGGCCCGGCGCTGGGCGGGAACGCGGATGGGATGCCTCCCGGGCCCGTGATTTGACCTTGCCCCTGGGGCCAGGCCGAGCCTGATTTCGCTGGGCAACCTGCCCGGTATGAGGAGGGCACGAGTGGAGCTGATGACCAGCGGGGCTTTTGCCCGGGCCTCCCGGCTTTCCCGCAAGGCGCTTCGCCTGTACGACGAGCTGGGGCTGCTGCGCCCGGTCCGGATCGACCCGGTGACGCAGTACCGGTTCTACGCGCCGGCCCAGCTCGAGCAGGCCAGGCTGGTGGCCTGGCTGCGCCGCCTGGGGATGCCGCTGGCCTCGATCCGGTCCGTGAGCACACTGCCTCCCGTGCAGGCTGCGTCGGAACTGGCCGCGTACTGGGCTCAGATCGAGGCGGAAACGGCGGCCCGCCGCCAGCTCGCTGCCTTTCTCATCGGCTATCTGTCCGGAAAGGACACCGTCATGCCTGATGCCCAGGGCAAGCTGGCCATCCGCTATGCGGTGCAGTCCGATATCGGCTTGCACCGCCAGGACAATGAGGACGCGGTCTACGGAGGGCCCAGGCTGCTCGCGGTGGCCGACGGCATGGGAGGCCACGCCGCGGGCGAGGTGGCGAGCGCGGCCGTCATCGAGGCGCTGCGGCCGCTGGATACCCAGGTGCCGGCCGGTGAACTGCTCAACGCGCTCGATCATGCGGTGCGCCGGGCTAACAGCGCGCTGAGCGACATCGTCAAGGCCGACCCATCCTTGCGGGGCATGGGCACGACGCTGACCGCTTTGCTGTGGTCAGGCTCCCAGCTGGGACTGGTGCATATCGGTGACTCGCGCGCCTACCTGGTCCGCGACGGCGAGATGTTCCAGATCACGCAGGACCACACGCTCGTGCAGTCCTTGCTGGACGATGGCAAGATCACGGCCGAGGAGGTCGCTTCCCATCCCCAGCGCTTCATGCTGCTGCGGGCGCTGGACGGGGGTAACTCCGAGCCCGATCTCCAGCTGCGCGAGGCCCGGCCCGGCGACAGGTACCTGCTCTGCTCGGACGGCCTTCACCAGGTGGTTGAGGCGGATGTGCTGGCGCGGGTCCTGCTCGCGGTCAGCGATCCGGATCAGGCCGCGGCGGATCTGATCGCACTGGCCATCGACGGCGGAGGTCCCGACAATGTCAGCTGCATTGTCGCCGACGTGGTGGCCCTGGAAGAACCGGCTCAGGTCTAGGGCCGGAGGGAGGCCGCTAGCCTCACCTGCTGTTAAGGGAGATCACCTCGACATGACCGAGCTTTGGTTCCCGGTCCCGCCCCTGGCTAGTGACGTGGTGGTCCTGCGTCCATGGCGCGAAGCCGACCTGCCGGGGATGGTGCTGGCGTTCAGTGATCCGGTGATGCAGCGGTTCTCATGGCGCGCTGCTCCGTACACCGAGATTGATGCGCGCGACTACTTTGCTGAGCAGGAAGAGGCCCGCTTGCGTGGCGATGAGCTGAACTTTGCGCTGGCCGAGCCGTGCGACGAGGACGTCGTGCTCGGTAGCGTCTCGCTGCATGAGATTCGCCTGGATCAGGGCTGTGCGGCGGTTGGGTATTGGCTCGCCCCCGAGGCCCGCCGGCGGGGTGCCGCGACACATGCGGTCCACCTGCTCGCCCGGTGGGCATTCGCTGAGCTGGGACTGGCCCGGCTGGAGCTGACTTGCGGTCCCGACAATGAGGCGTCGCAGCATGTCGCCGAGCGTTGCGGGTTTTCCCGCGAGGGCCTTCTTCGTTCCCACGTGCCTTTCCAGGGAGCCCGCCGCGACAGCGTGATCTACAGCCTGCTTCCCGGCGAGCTGCGGTAGCCGAGTCTGGCGACTGCCTCTGTCCCAGTCCGATCACGTGTGCTGCTGCCGCGTCATCGTTCGTGTACTGGTCCCGTGAGTAACCGCGGGTGCCGATGTCTTACCGTCTGATCGGGCACGGTCTCGTTATCTGTGCGGCCCGGTCATAGACTCCTGGCGATGCCCGAGGACCCCGTGAACCCGGAAGACTGTCTGCGGCCGCTGGCGGCCGAGGCCTTGCGGTGGGCGCATCCGGACCGGCCGCTGTTCCCTGTCTCGCTGGGCCTGATGGCGGTGGCGAATGCGTTCGTGATGCTGGGCCTGCTGCCCGAGCCACGGGCGGAGGCCATCTTGGCCGAGCACCGGCGGGCGCTGGAGCGGATGGGCCTCGGGAACACCTGGGGGGTCACGAAGGGCGAGCTGACGGTCCGGCCGGGCGCTCACGAGTACTGGCCGTCCCGGATGGCCGGGCCCGCCGGGCTGCGCGAGGTCCCGTTGCTGGTGGCGGCCGCCGGGGTGTGCTGCCCGACCTCGGTCGCTGAGGTGTGCTTTGAGTGGGTGAAGCTGACCGCCACGGGGTTGCGGGTGAGCTTCCGCGCGACCGCTCCCGATCCCGGCGGTAATCCTCCTCCGCCGCATGTGGTGATGGGCCAGGCGATGTCGGAGATCTCCCTCACCGACGACGCGGGCCAGTCCCATGAACTGCGCGCCGAGGACGTGAGCTGGAGCCGGGTCCAGGAGCGAGGAGAGCAGGAGTGGCGTGGGCAGGTGCTCCTGGACCCGAACCCGGCTCGGAAAGCCGCCTGGCTTGAGTTCTCCCCAGCGCGTGGCGGCGAGTCAGGTCGCGTGGTGGTGCCGCCGCCCGCCACGGTGCCGGTGGGCACGGCCGAGACCGCACGGCCGACCCCGGCCGAGTGCTACCTGGCCGAACTCGCCACCGTCACCAGCTATTCGATCGGCGATTCGGTCAGCGAGTCCACGGCTGGACCAGAGGAGACGGCGGAGATTGTCGCCACGGTGGCCGACAGCCTGATCGCGGTGGGCGCTCTCCCCGTCACCAGCACCTTGCTGCGCCAGTTCCCCGCCAGCGGCCCTGGCTGGCACGTTCAGCTGGCGCACCGGTGGGGCCGCCGTGCCCACCAGCAAGCCGCCAGGTTCCGGGTGGCGGAGCATCGCAGGCTGGTCGTGCAGCTGCCGCTGGAGCACGCCACGGCCGTGATCGAGAACGTCTCTGCCCAGGGTGAGCTGGTGAGCATCCAGCTGTACGGCCACCCCTGGGTGATGGGGGAGTACTGGCCCATGATCACCCCCTGCTTCCAGGTGCGCGCCGTCGATGATGCCGGGAACGAGCACGAGGGCATGCCCGGCGGCTGGCGGGGCTTCCCCGGAAATGAGGGCCACGGCAGCTTCTGGTTCTGGCCGCCCGTGCCATCGGCCCGGAAGAGCATCCGGGTGACCGTGAGCACATTGTGGGAAGCGGCCTGGGCTGACATCGAGCTGCCGCGGCGCCGCCGCCACCCGCAGAATTGATTTGCGGCGCACCGCGCGGTTTGCCTCTAATCGCATGATGACCGAAGTCCCTGCCGACGTGCTCGAAGTACCGCATGGCTTGCTCTCGCGAACCAGAGAGTCTGACGCCGGCCAGCTAGCGCACGCGGTCGGCGCAAGCCTGGATCATCTTCGGCCGTGGCTGTCCTGGGCTACCGAAGAAGCCGCTGGCGTGCAGGCGCAACGCAGGCGCTGCCGCGAGGCCGAAGCACACTGGGCGGACGGCTCCGAATACGCTTACGTCCTGCGTCCCGGGCCATCGGAGCAGGTGATCGGCGGCTTTGACTTGTGGCGGATCGGCCCAGGTGCTGTCGAGCTCGGCTACTGGGTCCACGTCGATTTCACCGGGCGTGGCTATGCCACCGCGTGCGCGAGGGCTCTGACCCGAGCGGGGCTGGCCCTTCCCGGCGTGGCCGGGGTCGAGATCCACACCGACGAGGCCAACGCCATCAGCGCTGCCATCCCGCGTCGGCTGGGCTACCGGCTTGACCGGGTGGACGAACTTCCGCCTGAGGCTCCCGCGCACTCCGGGCGGCTGCAGATCTGGGTCATGGAACGCCCCGACTGACCCGCGGTTAGCCGGCTTCGTCCGTGGGTCGTTGACAGATGGTTGCGAAATTGCCAGGCTCGCTCGGCGTGATCTCATGGAAGGACTTCAAGGCCCAGCAGCCGGGCCTTGCTCGCGACGGAGCCGGCCTGCTGTACCAGTTCGGTGTCGGGCTGGCCTTCCTCGGCACGGTCCGGGCCGACGGGGGACCACGACTGCATCCGATGTGCCCGCTGCTCACCGGCACCGGGCTGTACGCCTTCATCGTTCCCTCGCCTAAGCAGCGAGACCTTCACCGCGACGGGCGCTATGCGATGCACTCGTTCCCCGGTGAAGACAACGAGGATGCCTTCTACCTGAGCGGGGTGGCCAGCCACGTCCTGGATCCCGGGATCCGGGATCGGCTGGCGCGCCAGTTCGCCGATGAGCGTGCCGACTCGGCTCTGCCGCCGCCGGGTGAGGAGCAGCACCTGTTCGAGTTCGCAGTTCGGGCGGCAATGCTCACACGGACCACCGGCCATGGCGATCCGCAACCACGGCACACCATCTGGCGGGCGGCCTAGCCACTGAGGCTGCGGGCGAGGAAACCGCCCCTGAGCTGCGGTGATTGTTGGAGCGGGCGAAGGGAATCGAACCCCCATGACCAGCATGGAAGATCGGTAACCCGCAGTCTCCCCTTGGGTGAGCTGACCTCAGGCGACCTGGCCAGGCCGTAACGTTCCCGGAACGCTGCGGGCGTAGCGTTGCTTTTCATGGTGGGGGTACCGGCGGCAGGCGGGCCGGAACCGGCCGCGGTCCGCTTCCGGCTGGCGTCTCCGGTGACAGCGACGGTCCTGGCCGTCCTGGTGCTGATGCTGCTGGCCAGCGCGCTGGTGCTGAGCGCCCTGATCGGTCAGCTGTCGGTCCTGGGCTCGGGGCCGATTGTCCCCGTCGCGGTGGTCTACGCGGCGGTGGGCTTCGTCGTGGCCCGCCGCCAGCCGGGCAATCCGATCGGCTGGATCCTGATCACCTTCATCGTGGTGTTCCTGCTGAGCGGCGTTGCGGGCGGGTATGCCGCCCTGTACTACCGGTTCGGCCACCATGGCCTCCCGCTGGCCCCGGTCGCCGTGCTGCTCACGCCGTTGTGGGCACCGGCGCTGCTGTCGTTCCCGGTGGTGATCTTGCTGTTCCCGGACGGCAGGCTGGCCGCGCCGCCCTGGCGGTGGGCCCTGCGGGCCTATGCGGTGGCCGGAGCGCTGGCGTCGGCGGCCTTCTTTGCCCCGGCGGTCACCGCCGTGGCCCGCCATGACGTCCGCATCGACGCCGCCGGCAACCTGATCAGCACCGGGGGGCCGCAGGGCGGCCCCCTCGCCGTGGCGGGGGTACTGGTCCTGGGCTTGATCCTGGTAATCGTGCTGTCGTTCGTGGCCCACCAGGTTCTTAGCTGGCGGCGCGCCACGGGCCAGCGGCGCCAGCAGCTGAAGTGGCTGGCCACCGGCGCCGCGGTTACCCTGGCCGTGATCGCCGTGTCGCTGGGGACCAGCTCGACCAGCGTCGTAGGAGAGATTCTCGGGATCGGGCTGGCCGCGCTGCCGGTGGGCATCGGCGTGGGGATCTTGAAGTACCGCCTCTATGAGATCGACCGGATCATCAGCCGGACCCTGGCGTACGCGATCGTGACCGGCCTGCTGGTTGGGGTATACGCCGGGCTGGTGCTGCCGGCCACCCAGGTGCTGAGATTCCACAGTTCGGTAGCGGTGGCCGTGTCCACGCTGGCCGCTGCGGCGCTGTTTAACCCGCTGCGGCACTGGGTGCAGCGGACGGTGGACCGCCGGTTCAACCGGGCAGGGTATGACGCCGACCAGACCGTGACGGCGTTCGCAGCCCGGCTGAAAGACACGGTTAACCTGGTCTCTGTTCGCGACGACCTGGCCGCCACCGTGGAAAAGGCTCTCGAACCGGCCCACATGTCGGTGTGGATCCAGGCTGCTGAACGGCAGTGACGCCCCACCGGCGGACGCGCTGACGCGCGGCAGCACCAGTCAGCTGAGCCGACGCTTTCACAGACGGCCCAAGTTCGCTGGTAGACGTTCCCGTGCCGTGCGCACATGTAGACCTGAACGTCGGCCGGATGCATGTTGTCCCAGTTCGCTCCTGTCGATCGCTCGCCCCACTGATCCAGGTCGGGCATGATCGCCCGCCCCGTGGTGGTTAGCCCACCTGAGTCGGGGCGGCAGGGCGTCCTGCCGGTCATCCGTCTCGCACCCCGATCCGGCTAAGCCGATCACCGAGAAGTGCCTCTCTCAGCCGCGCGGCGTGGGACGTGATGGCCTGCAGGGAAACTCCCGCGGCAATCCTGTGATGGGTCACGGCCATTAAGGCCGGACAAGCTCCTGATCAGGCCAGTCGAGGGTGGCCAGGCCGGTGCTGGCAGCACCGGGGACATGTCCGATCAAAGACACGCCAGCAGACGGTCAGGCACGCAAAGAGTCACCCGGCGCCACCAGACACCAACCTGGCAGGACCCGCCCTAAGACATGGCCGGTATCCGCAAGCTCATACTCACAGGCACGCAACGGGCACCCCGGAGCCTGGGCAGGGCCGGAATCTGTCAGGACGCGCTCATGAGGCCTGGTCGGCCTACACTCGATGCCATGACCGCGACGCGTGAGGATGGGCAGCAGCCAGTCGTGCCACTTCCTGAGCGAGATCCGGCGGCGCTGCGGGCGGCTGTGGCCAAGCTCGATACCGCTGCGCTGGCGAAGTTCGAGTCTGACTGGACAGCTGCCACGGCCCGGGCGCGGGATGAGTACAGCCTGATGCCAGCGAGGTACTTCGTGGAGCACTGGTGGACCTGGGTGGCGGTTGAGCGCTGGCCGGCGCTAGCCGCCCGGTTGCGTGACTGCGAGCGCGTCGTCGCAGAGTCTGCGGATCGCAATGCGCGGCGGGCGGCGGCTGCCGAAATCAGCGAGATCCAGCGCCGGGCGGAGTCGGCGACCACGTGAGCGATTGGACGTGGGAGTACGTCCCGGACACAGCTAGTGTCGTCGGCGGTCTCACGTCAGAGGAGATCGCCGAGGTCGAGGCCCTGGCCGCGCGGCTTGCCGATGCTGTTGGCGTTCGCCGGATCGGTACCCCGTTCGATCTTCTAGAGGCCGTCTCCGGCCTGAAGACCTACGGTGAGGGTTCCTGGCTGATCTGGTTCTTGGAGGACTACCGGGACGACGTCGTGCTGGTGGTACGTGTCCAGCATTTGGGCGTCATCTAGGCCCGATTGCCTACCGCAGCGAAGATGCCGGGAGCGGGCGAAGGGAATCGAACCCTCATGACCAGCTTGGAAGGCTGGGGCTCTACCATTGAGCTACGCCCGCGTGCCGCGCCGGCCGGCCGGTTTGGGCTCCGGCCAGCACGTCATCATGGGTAGCGTACCGGCTTACCGCGGCGGGCGGGTTCACCGGATGGGCCTGCGGCCGCCCGGGGATCCGGCGGGACAGATAGGCTACGGTCGGCTTAGCGGGATGTGGCGCAGCTTGGTTAGCGCGCCTGCTTTGGGAGCAGGAGGCCGCGAGTTCGAATCTCGCCATCCCGACCAAAAATGCAGGTCAGCGGCCTCGCCGTGAGCTGCCGGGTGACTTCCAAGATCGTTTGACCGTCATTGACCGTGGTGTTGAACACCAGTCAGAGACAGCGACCGTCACGGAGTAGACCCTGCTGGCACGGTGTATCGATGGGGCAGCGACTCTCGTTGAACAGATTCCAGGTTCCTTGCCCGGTCGGCCTGGACCCGTTGGACGATGACGATGCTGACGGGCTGCCGGTTTCAGGAGGGGCTGCGTGACTCGTGAGGAGTTCCTGGATCTGCTGGCCCGGCTGCGGTGTGCACCTGTCGGTCGGGCGCGTCTCCGTGCGCCGCACAAGCCTCTGTTACTGCTGTGGCTGTTCGGGCGGTTCGCCTCTACCGGCAGCACCGTGGCGGCGTACGCGGAGGCTGAGGAGCCGGTCAGCACGCTGATTAACGACTTCGGGCCGCCGGTGGCGAGTGCCTCGGCGGGGCGGCAGCGGGCGGCGATGCCGTTCGTGCATCTGGAGCGGCAGATCTGGGATCTCCGCGACGGCTCACGAGCTGAAATCGGATCGAGCACATCGAGGAGCGGACCTTGGCTGACCGACCGTGCGGCGGTAGGTCGGCTGCGGCCGGAAGTTGAGCAGTTGCTCGCAGATCCAGGGACGCTGGCGGCGGCCGCGCGGCTGCTGCTGGACCTGCACTTCACGCCGGGGCTGGCCGCGATGATCTGTGATGCGGCGGGCCTGGATCTCGCCGTGCTGGAGCTGGCCGCTAGCCCCGCGGTCGCGGCGGCCGGGCGGCGCCTGCGGCGTTCTGGTTTCGCTGAGGAGGTGCTGCGCGCTTACGCCTACCAGTGCGCCATGTGCGGTTTCGATGGGGCGCTGGGCCGTAATCCGGTCGGTCTTGAGGCGGCGCATGTGCGCTGGCATAGCCAGGAAGGCCCGGACGTGGTGGCCAACGGGCTGGCGTTGTGTGCGCTGCATCATGCGCTGTTCGACCTGGGCGTGCTGGGGCTGACCGCTGAGCTGCATATCCGGGTGTCCAGTCTGTATGTGGCCCGCAGCGACGCTGGGGGGCGGGCAGTGGACGACCTGTCAGGTCAGCCGTTGCTCGCGCCCCGGCCGGGCCAGCCCGTCGTGGAAGTGGATCACGTCGAGTGGCACCATCGGCAGGTCTTCAAGGGGCCGGCGTCGAGGCCGCATGAGAGGCGATTGGGTTCGGCACAGATCGACCGCGACCGATATTTAATAGCCTCCCTGATTTGCATTCGGCGCTATTGCTGAGCGTCGGCCTGGTGAAGTGAACCTCGCACAGCGAAGCAAGTTATTCATATCCAATGGATATGTCTGGACTGTGCGCAGATCGAGGCATAAGAATGGGTCGTGTGAACCGCCGAGCCGTGGTAGACAAATGGACATCGATGTCCAGGCGGCTGAGCAGGAATACGGGCCGACGCCTGGCAGGGAACCTTGGCCGCCCGAACGCGCCAAACGGTTGTCGGCAGTCGGGACCATGGCACTCCTGCAGTTCCGCCGATACCGCCAGGCCTGCCGGGTGAGGCATGGGTCAAGGTGGGCGGCTTCACTGCCACGGGCTGGCGTGGCACGCTCACCGAACAACCCTGCGGCGGGTGCTGCGCGTCCGCTGCAGCACCCGCCGCGGATAGGACCTTCCCGTCACGGGCGGCCCGGTTACCTTTGAGGCACGGCACCTTGCGGATGCGACGGCACCGGGTGATCGGCCAGGCCCGTTTGCGGCGGCTTCACCTTGGCGGGCCGGGTGCGGTGAGCGAACGCCAGCCCGGCCAGGAGCAGCAGGCCGAACACGCACAGGTAGGCGAACCAATCGCCGGTGTGGCTGTAGAGGGTCCAGACTCCGCGCGTGGGGACAGCCGCCAGCATGATCCCGCCGCTGCGAGAGTAGTCCTGGCTGGCGATGACCCGGCCCTGGTAGTCGGTGATCAGCGAGATGCCGTTGCCGGCGGGCCGGACCAGCGAGGTGCCGTTCTCAACCGCGCGGTAGACGGCCTCGGCGCTGTCCGCGGAGGCTTCGAACGAGTAGATCTCGTGGGTGGGGACCAGCAGGATGCCGGCCCGGTTCTGCCCGGCCTGGCGCAGCAGTTCGGGGTAGCCGACGTCGTTGCAGATCGCGGTGGTGAGGCGCCCGTACGGGGTGCTGGCCACCGGAAGCACGCCCGGGCCGGTGATAGTGACCGACGTCCCGGTGGGGAACACCTCATGGGTCTTGTTGTAGGTCCAGATGACCGTCCCGGTGGGGCCGAGGAGGATGGCCTGGTTGCGGAAGTAGGGCAGGGACCGGGACCGGGTGTAGACGCCAAGCCAGATTTCCAGGTACCCATGGTTACGGCGGGCTATCGCCGCAGCCCGGTTGATGGCCGCCTGCCTGTCCTCGGCGAGCACCAGCGCCGATTGCTCCTGCCAGACGACGAGCTTGGCGCCACGGCTGAACGCGGTCTGGGTGCGGGCCAGCATCTGGTCGAGGGTGGCGTTGAACCGGGGCCGGATCGCGGCCCGCTGGGCGTTGGTGGATTGGTTGAACGTGGCCCAGTCGAAGCCCTGCAGCGCCTGGTTGGCGACAGGCTGGCTGATGGTGATCGTCGACACCTCAGCCTTTGGTGATGCCGCCGGGGAGGCGCTCAGGCGCACAAAGCCGAACCCGAACACCACGACCAGGGCGGCGGCGACGGCGAACAGCGGCCGCCACGACGCCCGCTGCCCGAAACCGTGTTCCCAGGCGGCGTTGACCGCCGAGGCGAACCACATGATCAGGAAGGTCAGGCTCCACATCCCGGTGACCGAGACAATCTGCATCAGCGGCAGGTCACCGTACTGGGAGTAGGCCGGCGTGCCGAAGGTGCCGGTGACAGTGAGCAAGGACATCACCCAGGTCAGGCTGGTGAAGGCGAGCGGGAAGACCAGCATGCGGGGCCAGGTGCTCAGCCGGGTGCCGATCAGCCGGTCCGCCAGGTATGGCAGCGTGTACAAGAGCCCCTGTGACAGCGGGTACCCGATCAGGGTCAGGGCCAGGACGACCCCGTGATCGGTCGTGTCGCCGCTCATAGCGATCAGCGTGACCACCGCGTAGGCAGCGAAGATCAGCCATACCGACCGCGCACGGGGGGAGATGCGCACGAAGCGCAGCAGGAACACCGGTGCGATCGACGCGGCCGGCGGGATGACATTCCGGTACGCCGTAAACGGCAGCACCGCGAACCCGAGCAGCAGCCACAGCCACCCCAGGCTCTTGGTCTCGGGCTTCATGACGCCCGTCCCTCCTGATGAGGCCCGGTCAAGCAGGCCTCATAAACGACGACGACGTTCAGGGGCTCAACCAGGACCTGCATCTGCCGGGAGCCGGCTGCCCCGGCACCGGAGTCGCTGGCTCCACCGAGCCGGCACAACCGCCACCTTGATTCCAGCGTTTACCCGCGTATCGGCGTCACCAGAGGCCAACAGCCCGTCTGTGCAGGACCTTGGTCCCAGGCCACCAGTGCAGCGCCGGCTCCCGGCGAGCGCGTCGCGGGATTCTCGCGGGCCGCCGGGAACCCGGCTCAACAGACTCTGCGCCGCCCCTGGAGGAGGTCGCCAGCCAGGTGCAGATTGCCCTGATATGCAAGCTTCGGCTGGCGATCGGCGCGGCGACGTGGATCCCCGGGATGTGCTGGATCTGGTGGTACTGCGCCATCGTGATCCCGCCGTAGATGCCCGACAGGAAATCCGGCTGCACGGTGCCGGTCCGGTTCTCCTGCGCGGTCCTGGCTCCCCTCGGCCGGACCAGGATGCCGTAGGCGGGCCGGAAGTTCGCCGACACTGTGCCGGTCGTGCGCAGCTGCGCGGTCCGCGACGCCGCGGTAAGCACGGTGAACGCGGCCGCCGCGACCAGCAGGCCGGCGATCAGCGCCAGCGTGCGGGCAGGGCGGAACCGCGCTTGCGACCAGGCGAGCCTGCCCATCTCCGCACTCCTCATCTGCCCGTGCCCGTCTCCGGGGGGCTGGCCCGGCCGGGGGCTGCGATTATGCTCACTCCTTACCTAGCGACAATGCAAGTATGGCTGGGGGTCCCGGCTGTCAGCCGGCCCGGCGGACAGAACGGCAGGCGTGGCGCTCCGGCGCTGGATGCACAGGCCCGGGACACTCGCGGAGCGGCAATTGAGGACGTTCATCTACAGCGCGCCCGGGAATTATGCGCTCTCGCGCGCGTTAAGATGAGGGGTAGCCCAGAACCGAGCCGGTCGTCCGACGAGGAATCTCCCCGCGGCGTTGTCACCAACCACCCACCGGCGGCTCAGGGCTCGTGCAAGAGGCCCTGCCGGGACCTGCCTGCGTTGATCGTCGGAGATCCGCAAGTTGGCTCGGCGTTCAAAGCACCAGGCCCGCTGCTCGGGACGTTTCCCGCCCCGGCCGCAGGACTGTGCTGCATGCTGCCGTGGCCATCGTGTCCCGGCATTCCAGAGGAGAAGTCTGTGGCTCGACCAGGCCAGCGCCAGACGGGCGCTCGCCGTACCGCCCCGCGGAAGCAGCGACGCGTCCACCACCGCGGCGATGTCGTCCCGGTGCTCGCCCGAACCGTCCGTGAGGTCGAGGCGGCTGCCCGGCGCGGCCGCGTGACGCCTGCCGTGCGCACGAAGTTCCAGGCCGTCGCCCTGCTGCTGCGGGACGAGCGTGCCCGCGTCCGGGCGGCGGCCGGAAGCGACAGTCAACGGGCCGAGCAGCTCAAGCGCCTGGACGGCGTCGCGACCATCCTCGCGACGACCGCCGTCCAGGACGCTGGGCTATTGGCGCTGCTCGCCGAGGACTCCGGCGTCTCCGAGGCGGCCCGGTCGCTCAAGCGGGAGATGCTGCGGGACTTCGGCATCGAGCCGGCGCGCGAAGAGCTCGCGCCTCCGGAGACCGCTACAGCTTCCGCCGGCTCGGAGCGGCGGATCGTGCCGCAGCCAGTGATCTCCCGGCAACTGGCGAACCCCTTTCTCGCCCCCGACTTCTCCGCCGTTCCGCGGAGCACCTCCCGTCTGCGCCGCCTGGCCGGCTGGGAGCTGCTCGCCCCGCTGCTGAGTTCCTTCGAACGTGCCGGCGGGGGAGCCCCGGCGTGCATGGCGCTCCCGGCGCCGACGGAACGGTTCACCCCGGCGGGCCTGGAACTGATGCCGCACCAGGGGCAGCTGGTCGCCGCGGCCGCTGCCGGTCACCGGACATTCCTGCTCGCCGATGAGCCGGGTCTGGGCAAGACGGCCCAGGCGCTGCTCGCCGCCGAGGCAGCGAACGCCTACCCGCTGCTGGTCGTCGTGCCGAACGTCGTCAAGACCAACTGGGCCCGTGAGGCGGCCCGCTGGGTTCCCCACCGCCCGGCCACGGTGGTGCAGGGCGACGGCGAGGCTGTCAACGGATTCGCCGATATCGTCGTGCTCAACTACGAGGTTCTCGACCGCCACATGGGCTGGCTCGGTGACTTCGGCTTCCGCGGCATGGTCGTGGACGAGGCTCACTTCATGAAGAACAAGACCTCGCAGCGCTCGCAGAACGTCCTCGCGCTCTCCGACCGCATCAGGTCCCGTACGGACCGGCCCCTGCTGATGGCGCTGACCGGCACCCCGCTGATCAACGACATCGAGGACTTCCGGGCAATCTGGCAGTTCCTCGGCTGGATCGATGACAGCAAGCCCCTCGACGAGCTGATGGACGCGCTTGAGGACACCGGCCTGACGCCTGCCGACCGAAGCTTCTACGCCGCGGCGCGCCAGTGCGTGATCGACCTGGGCATCGTGCGCCGGCGCAAGCTCGACGTGGCCGCCGACATCCCCGCCCGCCGTATCGCTGACCTGCCCGTTGAGCTGGACGAACGGGCCGGCCGGTCGATCCGGGCGGCAGAACGGTACCTCGCTGGCCGGATGGTGGCGCGGTACGACAAGGCGCTCGCGAACCGATCCTCCGACGTCGCCATCGAGGGCATCGACCACGACCTCGTCCGCCGGGTGGCCCAGTCGGAGCTGAGGGAGGCGACGGGCGCGCAGTCCGGCGAGAACGTGTTCACCATGATGCGGCGCATCGGCCAGGCGAAGGCCGAACTGGCCGCGGACTACGCGGCTCAGCTGGCCCGCAGCGCCGGCAAGGTCGTCTTCTTCGCCAAGCACGTCGACGTGATGGATGCCGCCGAAGAGGTCTTCGCCCGGCAGGGGGTGCGCTTCTCGTCGATCCGTGGCGGCCAGACGCCCACAGCGCGGCAGGCGAACGTCGAAGCCTTCGTGAACGACCCGGACGTCGCGGTCGCGGTGTGCTCGCTGACCGCGGCAGGCGTGGGCCTGAATCTGCAGGTCGCCTCGAACATCGTGCTGGCCGAGCTGTCCTGGACCGACGCGGAGCAGACCCAGGCCATCGACCGCAGCCACCGCATCGGGCAGGCCGAACCGGTGACCGCGTGGCGCATCATCGCCGCGCAGACCATCGACGCCCGGATCGCCGGGCTGATCGACAGCAAGGCAGGCCTCGCCGCCCGGGCGCTGGACGGGTCGGACCAGGAGGTCTCCTCGTCGGCCGACGTGCAACTCGAGGCGCTGGTCGCCTTGCTGACCGATGCGCTGCGGGCGTCTTCCGGACATGGCAGCGCCCTGGGTTCCTGACCGTGAGGATCCCCAGGCGAGACGCCACTCAGTCGAGGCAGAACTCGTTGCCCTCGATGTCCTGCATCACGAGGCACGACTCGTTCTCGCCATCGGCACGCAGTAGCCGCACGCGTACCGCGCCGAGCGCGACCAGTCGTGCGCATTCGGCCTCAAGTGCGGCCAGGCGCTCTTCACCCACGAGCCCGGTGCCGACCCGCACGTCAAGATGCAGCCGATTCTTGACGACCTTGCCTTCGGGAACGCGCTGGAAGAACAGTCGCGGGCCTGCACCGGAGGGATCACTGCATGCGAACGCTGAACCCTGACGCTCAGGCGGCCGCGCGCGATCGAAATCGTCCCAGGTAGCAAACCCCTCCGGGGGAGGCGGTACGACGTACCCCAGCACCTCGCACCAGAAACGAGCGACGCGCTCGGGTTCTGCGCAGTCGAAGGTGACCTGGATCTGCCTGACCGACGCCATCGGTCCACCATAGAGCCGGGGGTCTTTCGTCGTCTCCACGGGCCCGCCCCTGGTCGGTACCCACTACATTCGGCAGTCCAGTGAGCCCGAGATCGACGACGAGGGTCGAGAGATCTGGCGTTACGTATACAGCCCGCGCAGGCTTCGCTTCCGCTACCTGCCGCCTTCCGCCGCGGCGATGGCCGGGGCGAGCAGGGCCCGGATCGCGGGGACTAGGTAGCCGACGAGTTCCTCCCGCGTGAGCTCGGCCAGGGCGCCGGTGCGGGCCACGTGGCGGGCGAACGTGACGCCGATGAGGAGCGAGCCGAGCAGGTCGGCGTATGCCTCCGTGCCCGGGCCGAGCACGTCGCGGAAGGCCGCGGTGATCTCGCGCTCCATCGCCGCGTATAGCGGCATCGCCACTTCCTCCCCGGACGCCGCGCTGCGGATCAGGGCGACCAGTGCGTGCTCGCCGCCCGCGGACTCGGTTTCCTCCACGAATACCGCCGCGACGCGGTCCGGGAGCGTGCCCAGGTCCCCGGGCACGACGCCCGCTGCCACGCGCGGCCCGGGCAGCGCCTCGATAAGGAGCTGCTCCTTGGTGCCAAAGTGCCGCATGACCAGCCCGTGCGTGACGCCGGCCCGGCGTGCGATCTCGCGGATGGTGGCGCGCGCGTAGCCGCGCTCGGTGAACACCTCGCGCGCGGCCTCGAGGATTGCCACGCGCGACGCCTCCGGGTCTCGCCGGTGCCTGCGCGGCGGGCCGCCTGGCGGGCTCTCCATGCCGCTAAGTATACAAGTGGTCATTAACGCCGCCCGGTGATACCTTGCTTAATAACCGCTTGGTCATTAGTGACCCTGCGGTGCCTGCCCTCAGAGAAGGATCTCCATGTCCGACACGCCGCGCCCACCCCGCCAGCCATCGCCGCGCCGGCTGTTCGCGGCCGCCATCGCGGCGGCCGTGGTCAGCTTCGTCCTGACGCTCTCGTTCGCCTTCGCCGACCATGCCCCTTCGCCGCATGGCGTGCGGATTGCAGTGGCAGCACCGGCGGGTTTCGTTAGGGAACTCACTGCCGGGCTCGCGCATGCGGCACCGGGCGGCTTCACTATTGACGCCGCGCCGTCCGCGGCCGCCGCGGTCGGCAGCGTCCGCTCGCAGTCGGCGGCCGGGGGCCTGGTCACCGGCGTGACCGGCCCCGTGACCATCGTGACGGCGGGGGCGGCGGGATTGAGCCAGCAGCAGGTCATCACGGCGGCCCTCACGGCCGCAGCGGCCGCGCTCCATCGCCAGGCCCGCCCTCTCGACCTCGCGCCACTACCTCCTGGCGACCGGGCGGGCCTGTCCGTCTTCGTCTTCGAGCTCGGCCTGCTCGTCCCGAGCGTGATCGGCGGTGTCGCCCTGTTCCTGCTCGGCCGGCGGTTCCGGCTATGGTGGCGGGTTACCGCTGCGGTCCTCTTCGCCCTGCTGGCCGCATGCGGCAGCGTACTCGCGCTTGACACGATCTTCGGCGCCCTGACCGGCGCGAGCGCCGCGCTGATCGGCGTCGGTTTCCTCGGCGCGCTGACGTTCGTGGTCTTCGTCACTGCCTGCCAGGCGGTCACCGGGCTGCCGGGAACCGGCCTGGCCGCGCTCGCCCTCGTCTTCATCGGGAACGCCGTGTCCGGCGGGACGGTACCGTTCGCATTCCTGCCCGATGGCTTCCGCCAGGTAGCGCCATGGCTGCCCAACGGCGCCATCGTGTCCGCCGCGCGCGACGCTGTGTATCTCCCGGAGGGCAACCTTGGCCATCCGCTGCTCGTCTTCGGGGTCTGGCTAGCCGGGTCGCTGGCCGTGCTGGCCTGCGCAGACCTGCTGCACCTAGCCGAACGCCGCCGCGCGCCGGAACGGAAGGCCGAGATCTACGCGACGCCGGGCACGACGCACGTGCGGCGGCGGCTCGCACTCCGGCGGGCAGCGGCGCTCAGGACGGCCGCCGCGTCTTACACCGGGTAACCATGATCCGTGCATGGGTTCATCGGTCGTGGTCAGGGATCGGCTCAGCCAGCGCCGCCCGCGAGGCAGGCGCCGGGAAGGGGTCGGCGAAGTACTGGGTCTCGTGGGTGACCAGATCGCCGGTGAGCTCCATGACGCTCACCGAGTAGGTGGGCACGCCGTCATAGGTGATCACGCATTCGCTCACCCACAGGTCGCCGCCGCCCCGGATCCGCAGGACAGTGAAGTGGCGTTCAGCCGGGTGCCCGCCGCGCTGCGCCTGGATCTTTGAGCGGCCCCGGAAGCGCTCCCCGGACTGCGGGTAGTCCAGGATCCCCTCATCGGCGTAGATCGCATGCTCGGTGTCGGTGTCCCCGCGCTCAGAGGCCTCCCAGTGCTGCTCCAGCCGGGCCCGGGTCCTGGCGTCACGATCTGTTGCGCTGTCCACCCAAGCCACGCTAGCAGCAGGGATCTCACTGCCCCCCGGGTCAGATGATGCCTGATCAGGGTTCCGCCGCTGCGTGGCCCGCTGGCCTGGCCGGCGTCTCAGGCCAAGCCTGGGGAATGGCCGCCGGCAGTAAGCGCCCGCCCAGGGCCAGTCTCCGTTACCCCGGTGTCAATCTGGTGCTTCTGGGTACAACAGGGACGCTGTGACGCAGTTGACAGAGAGCACCGTGCAGCTTGGGCCCTCGAGGCTGTGAACTGTGAGAGGCAGTCACCCGATGCGTCCTGACATCAGACCTGGCAGTGTCTTCCCTGATTACGCGCTCCCGGACCACACCGGCACGGTGCGCACGCTGAGCAAGCTTCAGGGCCGCGATCCGCTGATCCTCACCCTGGCGCGCGGCAACTACTGCCCTAAAGAGCACCAGCAGCACCTCGAGCTGGCGGCCAACTACGCCAAGATCGCGGTGGCCTACACCCAGATCGCCACTATCGCCACCGACGATCATCACACCGTGCAAGAGTTCCGCGCCTCGGTCGGCGCCCAGTGGCCCTTCCTGTCCGATCCCGGCCGGACGGTCCAGCAGGACCTCGACATCCAGGAGTACACCGACCCCGAGCACAACCCGATGATCCCGCACACGCTCGTGCTCAAGCCGGGACTGGTCATCCACAGCATCTACAACGGCTACTGGTTCTGGGGCCGCCCGTCGTTCTGCGACCTGTGGCATGACCTGCGCGCCGCCACGAGCGAGATCCGCCCGGACTGGGATCTGAGCACCCCGGGGCTGCGTGAGGCCTGGGACGCGGGCGACTACTCGAAGTTTCACGGCTGGGACCGGCGAGCCCCGGGTCAACGCCGACATCGTATGAGTGACGGAGCAACGATTGTTGCTCACCGAGTTTGCCTGGCGGCGCCTGGCTGAGCCGCGCCGAGAGGTGCAGGCCGGTCCTCGGTTGGCCGGCAAGGATCCCGGAGGGGGCTAAGGCAGTGCGCACGCCGGTATGCGAGATGCTCGGGATAGAACGACCCATCGTCCAGGCACCCATGGCCGCGATTCCCCAGCTGGCCGCAGCGGTCTCGAATGCCGGCGCGCTCGGCATGGTGACGCTGACCTGGTCCGATGACGCCGGAGCCGTGGTTCGTGAGACGGCGGCGCTGACCACGCGGCCGTTCGGCGGCAACCTCGTTCTCGCTGAAGATCAGCACCGCCGCCTTGGCCAGGCCCTCGACGCCGGCTTGCGGATCGTCTCGTTCATGTGGGGTGATCCCAGCGGCTACGTCGAGCCTGTGCACGACGCCGGGGGGATTGTCCTGCACACGGTCGGCAGTGCCGAGGAGGCACGGCGGTCCGTCGCGTCCGGCGCGGACGTGGTCGTCGCGCAGGGCTGGGAGGCTGGCGGGCACGTGTGGGGCACCGTCGCGACCCTGCCGCTGGTCCCTGCTGTCGTGGACGCGGTGGCGCCGGTGCCGGTGATCGCGGCGGGCGGGATCGGTGACGCCCGCGGAGTCGCCGCGGTGCTCGCCCTGGGTGCCCAGGCCGCGTGGCTGGGCACGCGGTTCCTGCTGGCCGAGGAGATGCCGATCCACGAGGACTACCGGCACCGGCTGATAGCCGCGGCTGAGACCGATGCGCAGTTGTACCCGAACCTGTACGAGGTCGGGTGGCCCGACTCTCCCCACCGTGCGCTCCGCAACTCAACCGCCGACACGTGGCAGGCCGCGGGGCGCCCCCCGCTCGCGCAGCGGCCCGGCGCGGGCGACGTGATCGCGCACTTCGCCTCCGGCGAGGCAATCGTCCGCTACGAGCCAGCACCGCCGATGGCCGGGACGACCGGTGACATCGAAGCGCTCTCGATGTGGGCCGGACAGGGCGTTGCCCTCGCGAGGCAGCCACAGTCAGCGGCGGACATCGTGGCCGAGCTCACCTCCCACCTGGGCAGGTGAGGGTCAACCCAGGATCACCGCCCCTGGGCGTGGTCTTGCCGTCGGCCACCAGGCCGGCGAGGGCCTCGTGCCATTCTTTGGTGTGCAGCGCCGGGCGGAGTTCGACCACGCCCTCGATCTCGGCGGGTCCGGGGTTTCCCTCGGAGTGCGGGACACCGGCGGGCACGACGATCGTCTCGCCCGCCCGGGCCACGCGTGCGGTGCCGTTGAGGGTGAAGTGGGCTTCGCCCGACAGGATGGTGAACTGCTCCTCCTGGCGGGGATGGATGTGCTCGGCGATTACGCCGCCGATGGCGTGCTCGGCCGGGTCCGGTACCAGGCGACGGTCGCGCCGATGGCGTCGGCCAGCGGGGTACCCGCCACCCCGAAGGTGGACTGGTATTTGCTGGTGTCGAGGACGAACGGCTCGTCGAACTCATAGGCCATCTCGGCCAGCTCCCGCATCATCGGGTTGACCAGCCCCAGGGCACGCACGGCCAGCTTGGGCACCGGCCGTATGCCGACCGGATGCCCGACCTCGGCGGCCACCAGATCCAGCAGGGCCCGGGTGGTGACGGTCTGCGGGCCGGGCAGGTGCCACACCTCGCCGGCCGCCCGGGCGTCGGTGCCGAGGGTGGCCAGGCGGCGGCGATGTCGGGCACGTAACTGTAAGTGTGCGGCAGGTCAGGATTGCCGATGAAGTCGGCGCGGCGGCCGGCCAGGGCATTGCCGAAGACCCGTTCGCCGAGCGTTGACCCCTGGGTGACACCGGCGCCGAAGAAGTCCGAAGCCCGCCCGATTGCCAGGCGGACCCGGCCAGCCTCAGCGGCGGCCAGCAGCTCGGTGGTCATCGCCGCCCGGGTCCGGCCCTTGACGGTTGTCGCGGCCAGCGGGAGATCCTCGGTCATCGGCTTGCCCCCGGTCGGGCCGTAGCCGTACAGGTTCTCCAGGGCCACCAGCAGCGCACCGTTGCGCTCGGCAGCGGCCAGTACGCCCCGCTGCAACGGCGGGAAGCGCTCCGGCCACTGCGTGTACGGGGCATTGACGCACTGGTACACCACCGAGGCTCCCTTGGCCGCGTCGGTGGCCGCCTCAGGATCGGTGACATCCGCGGCCCGCCAGTCGGTGCTGCCGGTCAGCGCGGGCGGCCGGTGCCGGGATACCGCCCGGACCGCCATACCCAGCTCAGCCAGGTGCGCGATGAGGGCACTTCCGACCTGGCCGGTCCCGAACACCACGTGCAGCTGGGCCTCACCCATGACCAAGTCCTCCCGCTGACCCTCAAGTCACCCGGCGGCCAGCGACAGCCCAGCCTCGACGGCTGCCACTGACAGTACGTTAGTTCCAGAAAACCAGTAATAAATTTCTGGAAAATTCTAGGAAGCTTGACCCTGCCGGAGTCGAGCTTCCGCATCACGCGGAGGCCCTGTCTGCATCGCCAGCGACGTCCCGAACCGGACACGCTCTAGTGCCGCTCCTGGCCTGATGGTTATCCACGGCATCGGCCGGCCGCCGGCTGCCTGATCCTGCTATGACTTGCTGCGGCTGGCGGGACCGGCCAGCAGGGGGATGAGCGCCTGCGCGTCGGGGCTTCCCCAGCCCGTTACCGGATCCCATCCGGGACCGGCGTGGTAGCTGTAGCTGACCGGGCCGAGCGTCAGGTTGTCACCGGTAGTGATGTCGTGGAAGGCCTTGCGGTAGACGTGCAGCGTCCGCCCGGCGCCGAGCGCCGGGTCGGTCTCTTTCACCTGCACCAGGTCACCTCCCGAAGTCAGCGGTGTCCGTCATGCATCAGACGACGGGATAACCGCCAGTTCATCGGGAGGGTCGTTACCTGGGGGGCTCGATGTAGTGACGCTGCTCAGTCACCTCGGCGGCGCCGCGGTCGCGCCGCCGCATCACCATGAGGCCGATGGCGACGCACAGGCCCGCCACCCCGCCGATCATCAAGATCACGCCGATGACCTGCAGGTCAACGTTCTTGGGCGTCCAGGTGACTGCGAAGCGGAGTATCGCGCCAATGATGATCAGTGCCACGCTGCCGCCGATAGTCACGAGCGCCCACCTCCAAGTCTCGTCACCCGTTTGCCAGGCCGCCGCGTCCTGGCCGGCGGAGTGTCTGCGGGCCGGGGCGCTCAAGTCTCCTCGATGGACTATGGCGGCCACGGGACCGGCCTGCCTCACCCTCCGCGGGTGAGCCGTCCCGGACGGCCGGCGGCCCGGTCAGGCACAAGACGGGCCTTACCGGACGTCCGCGGGTCCTGACTGCGGAGGCCCAGAGCCGGACACGCCGGGACCAAGTGACCGCCTGCGCTGGCGTTACGCGCGGGGGCCCGGCGGGCCTGGCCTGTCATTCACCCGGTACGGGGGAGGCGACCGGGGGGCCGCCTCAGCGACTGTGATCTCGCCTGCCGTCGAGGGGCACCCGCAACCGGGGGGCACAGGTGCCCGCGGCGGCAGGCTTCCAACGCTCCCGCGAAGGGGAGCAGGAGGTGGCCGGTGTCTGACGTTGGCGATAGTTCGGAGAAGGGTCGGCTGACCCAGGACGCTGGTCCCCTCGGCGCGGATGAACGGGCTGAACTGGAACGGCTCCGGGCCGAGGTCGCGGACCTGCGTAAACACCCGCCCCAGCCAGAGACCTCCCCGGGCCAGGGGAGCGCCGGACGGCGCCGCCGTCCCGGCTGGCGCGGCCCGGTGGCGACGTTGCTGATCGTGCTGGGCTGTATCCTCGCGCCGGTCTCTGTCCTCGCGGTGTGGACCGCCAACCAGGTGTCCGACACCAACCGCTACGTGGAGAACGTGGCGCCGCTCATCCACGAGCCCGCCGTGCAGAGCGCGCTGACAGACAAGATCACCGCCCAGATCAACGCCCACATCCACGTCCAGGCGCTCACCAACCAGGCCGCGGACGCGCTGTCCAGCAAGGGCCTGACCAGGGTGGGCACGCTGCTGCACACGTTCTCCGGGTCGCTGGCCGGAGCGGTGGGCGGCTTCATCCACACTCAGGTCGGCAAGATCGTCGCGAGCCCGCAGGTGGCGAACCTGTGGGTCCAGGTGAACCGGACCGTGCATGCCCAGCTGGTCAAGGCCCTGTCCGGCCAGGGCAACGGTGCCATCACGGTCAGCAACGGCCAGGTGGTGATGAACCTGGGCCCGTTCATCGACGTCGTCAAGAAAGACCTGGCCGCCAAGGGATTCACGCTGGTCAACAACATCCCGGCCATCAACCCCACGGTGGGCTTGTTCTCGGCGAAGTACCTGGTCAAGGCGCAGACCGGCTACAGGTTGATCAATGATCTCAAGATCGTCCTGCCCATCCTCACCCTCCTCCTGCTGGCCGCCGGGATCTACATCGCGCGCAGTCACCGGCGCGCGCTGATCGGGGCCGGGCTCGGCTTCGCCGGGTCGATGCTCGTGCTGGGCATTGCGCTGGCCATCGCGCGCAGCATCTACCTGAACAGCGTGCCGTCCAATGTGCTGCCCAGCAACGCGGCGGCAGTCTTGTACGACAGCCTGGTCCGGTTCATCAAGGACGGGCTGCGGGTGCTGCTGGTGGTCGGCCTCATCGTCGCGGTGGCTGCCTTCTTTACCGGGCCGTCGGTGACCGCCGTCCGCACCCGGGGGGCGCTGAGTTCCGGCCTAGGCTGGCTGCGGGCCGGCGGTGAGCGGCACGGAGTGAGCACGGGGCCGGTCGGCCTGTGGACCTACCAGCACCGCCACGCGCTGCGCATCGCCGCGGTCGCGCTGTTCGGGCTGATCTTCGTGTTCTGGGGCCGGCCGACCGCCGTGGTGGCGATAGTCCTCGCCATCCTGCTGCTCCTCGTGCTCGGCCTCATCGAGCTACTCGGACGTCCTCCGGTGCCGAGCGCATCGCTGCCGCGGACGGCCGGTCACGAAGGCAGCTGAGCCCCATGCTCGTCCAGGCGGCCGGCCTGGCCCTGCTCGCTGCCGTATCCCCGACGGCTCTCCTGCTGGCCGCCGTCTACCTGGGCTCGGCCCGGCCGCGGACCACCATCCTGCTCTACCTGACCGGGGCCGTGCTGATGAGCCTCGTGATGGGCATCGTCGTCCTGGCCGCGCTGCGCGCGGGCGGCTTCAGCCTGCCCAAGCACCGGCAGGACCGCTATGGCCTGCGGCTGGGGCTGGGCATTCTCATCCTGCTCGCCGGAGTCGTACTCCTGCGCCGCAAGCCGAAGCCGCCCGATCCCGGCCGCCCGCAGAAGGGAATCGTGTCCCGGCTGATAGCGGCACCCGCCCCGGCCACCGCCTTCCCGGCCGGCATCCTGGTGTTCGCGCCGGGGGTGACCTTCATCGCCGCGATCCAGGTGGTCGCGACCGCTCACGCTGATCTTTCGGAAACCGCGGCTGGCCTGGTGCTGATCGTCATCATCAACGTCTCGCTCGTGTGGCTGCCCATGATCTTGTACCTTGCCGCGCCGGAGCCGACCACCCGGCGGCTGGGTGCCTTCAACGGCTGGCTGCGCCGGCATGGGCGGGCCATCCTCTCTGGTGCGCTAGTGGCGGCCGGGGCTATCCTGACCGTCAACGGGATCACCGGGCTGATCCAGAAAGGCTGACCTGGTGGATCCGCGGAACCGACTGCGCTCAATGGGCAAGCGAATGACCGAGCAAGTCGAACCGCGGGCTCAGGAGGTCGCCGAGCGGGTGGTCCACCTGGTGGTCCGCAGCCTGGATGTGAACGCCCTGGTCCAGCAGATCGATCCCGAGCCCATGATTGTCCAGGTCAACCTGGACAAACTGCTAGACCGGCTGGACCTGAACAAGCTGCTGGACCGGATAGACGTGAACGCACTCCTCGGCCGGGTGGACATCGACCAGCTGCTGGACCGGGTGGACGTGAACCACCTGGTGGACCGGGTGGACGTCAACCACCTGGTGGACCGGGTGGACATCAATGAGGTGGCCCAGCGCCTCGACATCGACGCGCTGGTCGCGCAGACCGACATTGGCGCGGTTGTCGCCCGGTCCTCGGGCGGCATCGCGGCCGACGCCCTGGACGTGCTCCGCAGTCAGGCGGTCGGGCTGGACGAGTTCATCGCGCGCTGGGTCGGGCGGCTGCGCCGCCGGCGCTACAGCGGTCCCCCGGGTCCTCCCGAGTTGCTGCGCCCCAGCGGGACGCCGCTGACCGCGGGCTCGACAGCCCCCGGCCCCGCGATCGGCACGGCGCAGCCGTGACCGTGCCACCCGCCGCCCGGCTCAGCTTCCAGAGCCGCTTCGCCGGCGCGGCGAGCCGGTTCACCGCGTACGTCATCGATATCGGGGCCGCCACCGGCGTGTTCGTGCTCGCAGTGGCAGGCGCCTCCTTCGTGGCCAGCGTCATCACGGGTCATTCGGTGTCCTGGAACCGCACCAACATCATCGTCGAGATCCTCTACTTCCTCTGGCTGTTCCTCTACTTCGCCTACTGCTGGGCGGCCAGCGGCAAGACGTTCGGCATGGCGGTGCTCGGGGTCCGCGTGCTCGCGGCCGATGGCGCCGATGCGACCGGGCGCCAGGCGGTGGTCAGGACGCTGGCGCTTCCGCTGAGCTTCCTGCTCTTCGGCCTCGGTTTCCTCGGCATCGTGCTGCAGCGGGACCGCCGGGCCCTGCATGACCTGATCGCGGGCACGGCGGTGATCTACGACTGGGATGCCCGGGCGGCCCGGCTCCGCTTCCTGGCCAGGGACAAACCGCCTGGTCAGAGGTGAGAAATCTGGCCTGATAGGCGCGCCTGAGCGCTTTCACCCACCCGGGATGATGCTCCGCACTTCCGCCCCGCGCAGCGTGGAAACAGTCGCAACTGCCGCAAGGCACACGACCGAGGAAGTGGGGGCACAATGAGCGATACACAAGCAGAACGGACGCCGGGAACGGATCGGCCCGCCGGCTACCGGGGGACGCGCGCCGCGGCCCAGCCCACCGGATGGGTGGGCTGGGTCATTTTCGCGGGTGTCGCGATGATCACGCTGGGCGCCTTCCACATCATCGACGGCCTGGTGGCCCTGTTCGAGAAGGGGTACTACCTGGTCACCAGCAGTCATCTGGTGCTGCACGTCAATTACTCGGCATGGGGCTGGGCCCATCTGGCCCTGGGCGTGCTGTTCGTGCTGGTTGGCTTCGGGGTGCTCGCCGGCCAGACCTGGGCTCGCGTGATCGGCATCGCGCTCGCGGTGATCAGCGCCGTCGTCAACCTGGCGTTCATCGCGGCCTACCCGGTCTGGGGCGTCATCTTCATCGCGCTGGACATCGTGATCATCTACGCGCTGGCCATGCACGGCCGGGAGATCAAGGAAGTCGTCTGACCCACGCGGTCCCGGGTCCTGCCGCTGTGGCGGGCCCCGGGACCAGCTGGCCCAGCATCAGCTGGCCCAGCATCAGCTGGCCCTGCATCAGCTGACCCCGGGGGCGCCCGGCTCAGGGTCCCCCGGCCGGAGGGGCGGCGGGGGCCGGGCCTGACCCCCCGGCCCCGTTCCGCCCGTTCCGGCGCACTCCGGTTCCCCGCCCGCGCACCGCGCCCGGCGGGCTCAGCCGGACCAGACCCGGCGCCGACGCCCGCTTGGCCCGGGAGGGGCCGGGGCCGGGGCTGGATCGTCCGGCGCCCGCCGGTCCGGGGCTGGGGTGGCCGGGGCCGGGGTGACCGGGGCCGGGCGGGCTGGCGGCCGCGCCGCCGGGACCAGGCGATGCGGGCGGCCCCGTCGCGCGGGACTCGTCCCGGCCCGAGCCGTTCGCCTCTGCGCCTTGGACCGCGGCCGTGGCCGCCGGGCCGGCGCCGTGGCGGGCGGCGCGCCAGTCCGACCAGCGGAACCCCGCTACCAGCCGGGCGACCAGGGTGGCCAGGAACATCTGGCCGACCATGGCCTCCAGCACGGCGACCGCCCGGCCCCCGTCCCCGACGGCGGTGAAGTCCCCGTACCCCAGGGTCGTCAGCGTGGTGAAGCTGAAGTACTGGAACTGCTTCGTGTTCGTGTCGTTCTGGGTCACGCCGACGAAGAACGGCTGGCCGCTGAACTTCCATATCGCGACGTACACGGCAGAGTAGATCAGCCCGATCATCATGTAGGCGCTCAGCACCCCGAAGATGCTCTGCAGGGTGATTTCCGGCTGGGCCAGCACCTGCCGGACGATGAAGAACACCGCCAGCAGCAGGATCAACGCCGTCCACGCGCTCGACACCGCGCCGCCGTAGCCGTTCTGATCCACCACCTGCAGAACCGCCGAGATGCACGACCCGAGTAGCAGGCCCACCCCCACCAACTGCTCTGTCCGGCGGTGGAGCCGGCCGTTGCGCAGCGCGATCAGCACGACGGCCAGGAACAGCAGCACCTGCACGGCGCTGACCAGGCCGGCCACCGTGAACGCCGACAGCAGGTACGTGACGACCAGGATCAGCAGCAGGAAGCCGTAGCGCCGCGTCCCGGATCCCCGGCCCAGCGGGAGCAGTCTCACCTGGCCCGCCGGGATCGTCATGCCCGCCAGCCTGAGCGGCCTGCGACGCGTTCCGCCTCACCCTTGCGGGGTGGCGCGCGCGGCCCCGATGCGCGCGAACGTCAGAGCCGGGGAAACCCGCCAACGTGACGACCGGGAGGACCCGTGACGGCCTGCCGTCACGTCCCGCCGAGAGGAAGTGGAACATGACCATGCCAGTCAATGCCGACGTGGACGCGGCGACCCGGGACGCGCTGAACGGCCTGGCCCTGGGAGATCTCGAGGTCCTCGGCGAGGCGCTCGAGCTGCGCGAGGCCGCGCAGGAGGGCAGCGGGCTGGACGCCCGCACCTTCAGCCTGGTCAAGATCGCGGCCCTGGTGGCCCTGGACGCCCCGCCTGCCTCGTATCTGTGGCAGGTCGCGAACGCGCTGGATGCCGGGGCCACCCCGGGGGAGATCCTGGGCGTGCTGCGTGCGGTCGCCCCGCAGGTCGGCGGCCCGAGGGTGGTCGCGGCGGCCCCGGAAATCATGGTCGCGCTCGGGCTTGCCCTGCCCGAGGGCCAGGACGTCTGACCTGGCTGCGGCCAGAGCAAGGAGGAAGACATGTTCAGACGGCGGCGTCCGCTGCTCCGCGCGGCTGTGGTCGGCGGTGGTGCGTATGTGGCAGGCAAGAAGGTGGCCCAGAACTCAGCGGACCGGGCCGCGCAGGAGGCCAGCCAGGATGACCGGATCAGCGACCTGGAACAGCAGCAGCAGGGCGGGGCCCAGCAGGCCAGTCCGCCGCCTGCGGCCCCGGAGGGTGGCCAGCCCGATACGCCAATCTCCGAGCAGCTCAAGCAGCTCACCGCGCTGCACGAAGACGGCTCACTGACCGATGACGAGTTCGCCGCGGCCAAGCGGAAGCTGCTCGGCATCTGACGCTGGTGCTGCAGCCGGCGAGCCGGAAAGCATGATCCTGGTCAATAACTGCCGCTATGGGCCCGCCTCGGATTAACCCGCGGCTTCGGGTTCTGGGTGTCATGGTTGTGCTATGAGCGGTTCAGAGGGTTTAGAGGGGCTGGCGGCGAAGTTCGAGGTTATTTTCCCGCATCTGGATGAGCGGCAGCGGCGGCTGCTGATGGCGGCGGAGGCCCGGGTGCTGGGGCATGGCGGGATCCGCTGGGTGGCGAGGGCGGCGAGGGTCCGGGAGGGGACGGTGTCGCTGGGGGTCAGGGAGCTGGAGTCGGGGGAGGCGCCGCTGGGGCGGGCCCGGCGGGCTGGCGGGGGCCGGAAACGGCTGGCTGATCTTGATCCTGGGTTGCGGCCGGCGCTGCTGGCCCTGGTGGAGCCGGATATGCGCGGGGATCCGATGCCGCCGCTGCGGTGGACGACGAAGTCGACCCGCAAGCTGGCGGCGGAGCTGACCCGCCAGGGGCACCGGGCCGGCGCTGACACCGTGGGTGACCTGCTGCGGGAGGAGGGATTCAGCCTGCAGGGCAACGCCAAGACGATCGAGGGCAGCAGCATCCCGGCCGTGATGCGCAGTTCCGTTACATCAATGAGCAGGCGGCGGGGCATAGGGCGGCCGGGGAACCAGTCGTCAGCGTGGATGCCAAGAAGAAAGAGCAGGCCGGCAACTACGCATGGCCAGGGCCGTGAATATGCCCGGGAAGGCTGCCCGGTGGCCGTGCGCGATCATGACTTCCCCGATGCCGGCCTGGGCATGGCCATCCCCTACGGCATCTATGACCTGACCGCGAATACCGGCTGGGTGAACGTGGGCACCGATGCCAGCACCGCCGCGTTCGCGGTGGAGTCGATCCGCCGCTGGTGGAACGCGGCCGGCGCCGCCGCCTACCCGGCGGCGCGGCGGCTGCTGATCACCGCGGACGCCGGCGGGTCGAACGGCTACCGGACCCGCGCCTGGAAAGCCGGGCTCGCCGCCCTGGCCAGCGAGACCGGGCTGGAGATCACCGCTGCCACTTCCGCCCGGCACCCGCCCGGCACCTCCAAATGGAACAAGTGTGTATGGCCTGGTGGCCGCCCCGGAGCGATGAAATGCTCACGATGGCCTGCCGGGCGCGGTCGCCGTCTCGATAGTGGAGCGCTGAGAGTCCGTAACAAGTCTGGCGCAGGGCCCGCGGGGCCTGGGATTGTCGCTGCGAGCACGAACCCCAGATTCGGTTAACTGCCAGGTCCTCCCCGGTGGGTTGTCTTATCGGCCCGAGCGAGGAGGAGCCATGGAACAGATCCACGACCGGGTGGCCGGCCTGGATGTGCACCGCGACCAGGTGACGGTGTGCGTGCGGACGCCGGGGCCGCGCGGCGGCGTGCGGACGGAGAAGGCACGGTTCGCCACGACCACCGGTGGGCTGGCCGCCCTGGCCGGAGTGGCTGGCCGGGCGCGAGGTCACGCTGGCCGCGATGGAGGCGACCGGCGTGTACTGGAAGCCCGTCTACTACGCGCTGGAAGACCGGTTCCTGGTGTGGTTGTGCAACGCGCATCACGTCAAGAACGTCCCGGGCCGCAAGACCGATATGTCTGATGCTGAGTGGCTGGCCGATGTCGCCGCGCACGGGATGGTGCGGCCCAGCTTCGTGCCGCCGCCGCCGGTCCGGGAACTGCGGGAGCTGACGCGCTACCGCAAGACCCAGGTCGACGCCCGGGCCGCCGAGATCGCCCGGCTGGAGAAAGTGCTCCAGGACGCCGGGATCAAGCTCACCTCTGTCGCCTCGAAGGTGCTGACCCAGTCCGGGCGGGCGATGATCGAGGCGCTGATCGCCGGACAGCGCGATCCGGCGGCGCTGGCCGATCTGGCCAAGGGCAAGTTGCGGCCGAAGATCCCGCAGCTGACCGCGGCCCTGCACGGCCACTTCGGCGAGCATCACGCCATCGCTGCGGCTCGTATCCTGGCCCATCTGGACTTCCTGGACGACACGATCGCGGTACTCGACGGGCAGATCGCCGCCCGGGTCGCCGGGTACTGCCCGTCAGCGGCCAGGCTGCTGGGTGACGTTCCCGGGCTGGACCGCAGGAGCGTGGAGGTCATCATCGCCGAGACCGGCGCCGACATGAGCTGCTTCCCCAGCCCGGCGCACCTGGCCTCGTGGGCGGGCCTATGCCCAGGCAATCACGAATCGGCCGGCAAGCGCCGCCGGGTGGCCACCACGCCAGGCAACCCGTGGCTGCGGCGCACCCTGATCGAGTCGGCCCGGGCGGCGGCACGGACCAGGGACAGCTACTTCGGCGCCCAGTACCGGCAGATAGCCCGTCGCCGGGGCCCGAACAAGGCCGCCGTCGCGGTCGCCCACAGCCTCCTCGACGTGATCTGGCACCTGCTCACCACCGGCGAGGTCTTCGCCGACCTTGGCGCGGACTACTTCACCTCCCGCCAGGACAAGGAGCACCAGGCCAGCCGCCTGATCAGCCAGCTAGAGAAATCTCGGCTACACCGTGCAGCTCGCCGCCGCAGGGTAACCCCCACAGGCCCCAGGCCCATCGGCCAGTGCTTTGCCCTGGCCAGCTGACGCGTGCCCCGGCCCGGCTGTATTTCACCCCAGATCGAGCACCGGCTCTTCTCGCACATCTCGATGAACTGGCGCGGCCGGCCGCTGACCAGCCACGAAGTCATCGTCAACACCATCGCGGCGACCACCACGGCCACCGGCCTGACCGTGCACGCCGAACTGGACACCGGCTTATACCCGGCCGGGATCAAAATCAGCGACGCCCAGATGGACGCCCTGCCGATCACCCGGCACGACTTCCACGGCGACTGGAACTACACCCTTCGATCCGGGCCCTATGACCAGATCCCCATCGCCGCCCCCGACCCGTCCGGCCAGCCCAGTCCCGGCCTGGGCTGGCTGCGCCACCCGGCCCTGACCGGGCTCTCGCCGCAACGATGGGACGCGCTGACCGCTACCGTCATGACCCTCAGCTACCAGCAGCGCGAAACGACCCTCGGCGAACGCCGCGGGCACCGGCCCCGGCTGCGGGCACCCGGCGCTGGCCGCCGCCCCGTCCTGACCCTCGCCGACCGGCTCCTGGCCACCATCCTGCACCAGCGCTACGCCCTGCCCCACGTCGCCGCCGCGGCCCTGTTCACCGTCACGCCCGACACGATCAGCCTGCGCATCCGCGAGACCGGCCAGCTCCTGGACTATGCCGGGCACACCATCCAGCCCAGCACCCGCCGGCTCGCCACCCTCAACGACCTCCGCAACCTCGCAGCCACCGAAGGCATCGCGATCCCGCCACAGAGCAACACAGCGTGTTAATCATCTGCAAGCCCTATGTGGCAGCTATTGACCAGGATCACGATGCTGCGGGTCAGCTGGCCGGGGCGGACTGCCCGTGCAGCGCGTCCTGCAGGTCGGCCTCGCCCTCCTTGGACAGGGAGGACTTGAGCACGGTGCCGCCGTACTGGGAGAGCGCCGCGGTGGCCTTGTCCGGGGTTACCTTCTCCACCATCAGGAACAGCGCCGAGGTGCCCGGCTTGAGCAGGCCGCGGACCTGATCCTGGAACTCGCGGTCGATCCCCGACTTAGTGATCTTTCCCATCAGGGCGCCCATCCCGGCGCCGATGGCCAGGCCGAAGAACGGGATGAAGAACAGCAGGCCGAACAGCAGCCCCCAGAACATTCCCCAGCTCGCCCCGGCCCCGACCGGATGGTGACTGGTGTGCACGTGGAACTTGCCCTCTTTGTCGCGGACGATGACCGCGATGGCGTCGGGCTCGATGATGAGGTCCTTGGCCAGCCGGCGGGCCTCGTCCGCGGCCAGCTCTGCGGTCTGCTCGTCGGGGTAACCGATGGCGATCAGGTCAGACATGGTGTCCTTTCCTCTCAGAGGTGGTCAGTGGCGGACCTAGTCCACCGCCGCGCGCAGCGGGACGGCTCCACCCGCAGGGGGTGAAGCAGGATTAATCGCGCCGGATGGAGGCCGGCTCCGGGACGTGCGGTGCTCCGGGGCGGTCACAGGTCGATGACCTCGGCCTGCGCCTCCAGTTCGGTCCGTATCCGGCCCACGGCCAGCCCGGGCCCGGGCTGGGCGGCGTAGGCCGCGAGCGCCGCGCTGCGGAAGCTCGGATGAATCGTGTCCCGGCCAAGCTGCTGCACCACGCCCGCGTCGGCCAGGCAGTCGGCCAGCCCGCGCGTGCTGGCGGCCAGCCGCAGCCGGGTGCCGATCGCGGTCAGCCGCTGGTGCAGAAGCAGGATCGCCGCGCAGGTCTCCGGCTCGAGGGTGGCGGCAGGTCCGAGATCCAGGACCACAGTCCCCACCGGGCAGCCGCAGCGCAGCACCCGGCGCAGTACGGCGTCGGCCAGGCCGCTGCCCCGGCAGCCCTCCAGGGAGGTGGTCATGCCCAGGTACGGGATCTGGATCCGGGCCCGGGCCCGGGCCGCAGCGCGGCTGCGCAGCCAGCCTGCCGCCCGGGAGCGGGACCAGGAGTTCCCCGCAGATCGGCCGAGCCGGCGTCCGGGTGCTTCCGGTGCGAGAATCGGGAGGAAGAACGGACGGCTCATGTCTGTCAGGCCTCCCGGACCATGTGCGCTCCAACTGCTGCCAGCCCGGGTTATCCGGAGCCGGCTCGGGGTGGCCAGCATCCAGGGTGACCGCGGCCGGCTCGCGGCACATCACCCCGGCCGGGCGAAGTGCCCGTTCTGGGTGAGAGCCCGGGCCGTCATGATCAGGCCGATGTGCGAGCCGGCCAGCGGATGGTTGCCCGCGAACCGCCTGCGCAGCGGGTCATAGCCCTCGGCCAGCAACCCCACGTCGTTGCGCAGCCCGAGCAGCGCCGTGTAGACGCGGTGCGCCTGCTCCATGCGGCCCGCCGCCGCGAGCACCTGCGCCAGCCAGAACGAGGCGGGCAGGTAGCCCGCCTCGCCAGGCGGCAGGCCATCGGTGTCGGCCGGCGGCCGGGCCTGGTACCGCAGCAGCACGCCGCTGTCGTCCAGTTCCCGGGTGACCGCCTCGATCGTCCCGGCCATCCGGGGATCGGCCGCCCCCAGGAAGCCGAGCAGCGGGAGCCGGAGCAGGCTGGCGTCCATCGCGGCCGACCCGTAGTACTGGGTGAACGTGTTCCGGTCCGGGTCGTAGCCGCGTTCCAGCACGTCGCCGTGGACCGCGGCGCGCAGCCGCCGCCAGCGCCCGGCCGGTCCGTGATCGCCGAACAACTCGATCAGCTTGACGGCCGAGTCCGCTGCGGTCCAGATCATCGCCTTGGTATGGACGAACTGCCGGGCCAGGCCGCGCGTCTCCCAGATCCCCGCGTCAGGTTCCAGCCAGCGGGACTCCAGGAACGCCAGGATGGCCTCGGACGGATCCGCGTCGCCCGGCCCGGGAGCGTTCATGGCGGGCAGCTGTGCCGCGCGCCCGCTCAGCCGGGCCCGCAGCACATCCCCGAAGGTGCCGAGCTGGGGCAGGTCCGCGGCCGCGTTGCCGATCCGTACCGGATGGGCGTTCTCGTACCCGGGCAGCCAGTGAGCCTCGATCTCCGGCATCCGCCGCTCGCCGGCGACCCGGTACACCGGCTGCACCTGTGCCGCCGGCCCCTCGACGGCGTGACTGAGCCAGTCCAGCAGGCTGGCCGCCTCCTGATCGGCACCGGCCGACAGGAACACGTCCACGGCGTCGGCGGCATCGCGGATCCAGCAGTAGCGGTAGTCCCAGTTACGCATCCCGCAGATCTGCTGGGGGAGCGAAGTGGTCGGGGCGGCGATCAGGCCGCCGGTCGGCGCGAAGCTGAGCGCCTTGAGCGTGATCAGTGATCGGATTACCGCGTCCTGCCATTCGCCTGCCCCGGCGTCCGCGCCACGCAGGCCCGCTACCCAGCTCCGCCACCAGCTGTCGGCCTGCTCGAGCAGGGCACTGGCGGGTGGTGGCGCCGGCGCCGTCCGGTGCGATGACCGCCAGACCGCCGCTACCGGCACCCGGTCACCCTCGCCGACCGAGAAGCGGGCGACCAGGTCCGCGCCGTGGGCGTGCACTTCGAGCGGGCTGAAGACCCACAGCGACTGGCCGCCACCCACGATCCGGCGGGCCGCGTCCTGCTGCCGGACGCGCGGGAGGCTCAGCCCGTATTCGAACCGCGCGGCCAGCGTCATCTGCATGTCGACCCGGCCGGCCACTCCTTCGATCAGCCGGATCACCACAGGGTCGGCGGCGCGCGGTGGCATGCAGTCGATGAGGCGGACCACTCCGGACGCGGTGCTGAACTCGGTCTCCAGGACGAGAGTGTCGGGCCGGTACCGGCGCCGGACCCGGGTAGTCTCGCGGGCCGGGGCGATCTGCCAGTAACCGGACCGCTCGTCACCCAGCAGTGCAGCGAAGCAGGCCTCCGAGTCAAATCGCGGCAGGCACAGCCAGTCGATGGAACCGTCCCGGCTCACCAGCGCGGCGGACTGCAGGTCACCGATCAGGGCGTAATCCTCGATCGGTCGGGACATGCGCAGGCCTCCGTCGATGAGGCCGCGCCCACCGCGCGCGCGGCCCATTGGATGGCTAGTGGCTGGCCGGGCGGGCGCGTCCTGCTACGCAGGTTCACTGGCCGGCGGGTAAGCCGTCGTCATCCCCGGGGGGTGATGCGACGCACAGTGCCGGCGACCAGGCTGGATCGGATAAGGCCGCCGCCCGCCTCGCGCGGTCATGACACCGGGCCCACGCGGTTCGCGGTCAACGGAAGGACATGAGCTCATGGCACAGGTACAGAGCAGGGCGTCAGGGAACAGGGCAACGGCCGCCAAGGCCAGCGGTACCCGGGGAGCCAAACCGGCGGACGGCAGCGCAGCCGACGGCAAGGCAGCCGCCAGCAAGACCACGGCCGCGAGCAAGCCACGGCCGCGAGCAAGCCGGCCGCGAGCAAGCCGGCCGCGAGCAAGCCCGCCGCCGGCAAGACCACGGCCGCCCGCAAGCCGGCCGCCAGCAAGACCGCGAGCGCCGCCAAGACCACGAGCGCCGCCAAGACCACGGCCGCGAGCAAGCCGGCCGCCAGCCGGGGCAGCACAGCACGCACCCCGGCTGCGCGTACTCCGGCTGCGCGCACCCCGGCTGCGCGCACCCCGGCTGCGCGCACCTCGGCCGCGCGTTCCGCCCGCGCTCGGCCGCCAGCCGCCCGTCGGCCGCCGGGTCGACGGCCTCCCGATCCACGACACGATCCCCGGCCCGATCCACCTCGCGGCCCGCCGCCCGAAGCGCGGCGGCGCGCACCGCGTCCGCCCAGAACGGCGCCGCCACCACGATCCCCGCCGGCGTGCCCGAAGGGGCGCGCCGGACCGTGGTCCTTGCGCGCAGCCCGGCGACCGGGCTCGAGGCACCGCGGCGGCGGATGACCCCGCAGGAGCGCCGGGTCCGCGGCAAGGCGGCGCGCGCTGAGGTGCCGCGCGAGAGCCACAGCCAGTGGCAGCCGCCGCCGGACCGGCCCGACCCGGTCGGCCTGCTCGCGTCGCAGGGCGCGACAAGGGTCCCCGACCTGGTCCCGGTGCGGTACGGCCGGATGATGGAGACCCCGTTCACCTACTACCGGGGTGCGGCCCTGCCCATGGCCAGCGACCTGGCCGCGCACCCCGGCCACCGGGCTGATCGTGCAGGCCTGCGGGGACGCGCACCTGTCTAACTTCGGCATCTTCGGCTCGCCCGAGCGCAAGCTGATCTTCGACGTCAACGACTTCGACGAGACGCTGCCCGCGCCCTGGGAGTGGGACGTGAAGCGGCTGGCGGCCAGCCTGGAGGTGGCCGCGCGGGAGAACGGGTTCAGCGACAAGGACCGCAGGAAGATCGTGCTCGCCTCGGCGTCGCGGTACCGGCAGGTCATGCGGCAGCTGGCCGGTGAGAGCAACCTCGGGGTCTGGTATACCCACGTCGACATGGACGACTTCCGGGCCAGGTGGGATGGCCTGCTGAAGGAGCGCCAGCGCAAGAACCTCGACAAGGGCCTGGCCAAGGCCAGGACCCGGGACAGCATGCAGGAACTGCGCAAGCTGACCCAGATCGAGGACGGACGGCCGCGGATCGTGCCCGATCCGCCGGTCATCGTCCCGCTCCGCGACCTGCTCGGCGAGCTGGCCGGGGCGGTCGACATCGAGAAGGAACTCAAGGATCTCATGGGCAAGTACCGGCGGACGCTGCAGCCGGACCGCCGGGTGCTGCTCGAGCAGTACGAGTTCACCGACATGGCCCGCAAGGTAGTCGGCGTGGGCAGCGTGGGCACCCGCTGCTGGATCATCCTGATGCTCGGCCGTGACGACACCGACCCGCTCTTCCTCCAGGTGAAGGAGGCCGAGGAGTCGGTGCTGGCCCGGTTCGCCGGGACCAGCCGGTACAGCAACCAGGGCGAGCGGGTGGTGAACGGCCAGCGGCTCATGCAGGCGGCCAGCGACATCTTCCTGGGCTGGCAGCGGGTCCCCGCCGGGCTGGACGGCAAGTCCCGGGACTTCTATGTCCGGCAGCTGCGGGACTGGAAGTTCTCGATCGACATCGCCGCGATGATCCCGCGCGGCCTGCGGCTGTACGGCGAGCTGTGCGGGCTGACCCTGGCCCGGGCGCACGCACGGTCCGGTGACGAGATCGCCATCGCCGCCTACCTGGGCAACTCGGACGTGTTCGAGAACGCGATCGCGGAATTCGCCGTCGCGTACGCGGACCAGAACGAGCGCGACTTCGAGGCCTTCACGGCGGCCATCGCGTCGGGGCGCCTGATCGCCGAGCGCGGCGTGTAGCGGTCAGCGGCCAGGCTCCCGGCGGGTCTCCGCCCGGCCGGGTGTGGCCGGCCGGGCGGAGGGGGAGGATAGCGGCAGGAGGTACGGAACCAGGGGAGGCTGCGTGCTCCACGTGCGCGTGGTGAGCCCGCAGGATCTGACGCCGCAGCTGGTGTCCGCGCTGACCGGCGATCCGGGCGTGCGCAACCTCGTGGTGCTCCCTGGCGCGGCCCGCCGCCCGCACGGCGATGCGGTGCAGTTCGACCTGCTCAACGAGTCGGCCAACCCGGTGCTGCGGCAGCTGCGCCGGCTGCACACCGACCACCGGGGGTCGGTCACCGTCGGCGAGGTGAACGTGGCCCTCGACGGCCCGCACAGCGCCACCGAGACCCGGCGCTACGCTCGGCGGGAGCGGATCCCGGTGTGGGCCATGGTGGAGGGCACGATCCGGGCCGGCGCCGCCTATCCGCCCAGCTTCTACATCCTGCTCGTCACGGCCGCGCTGATCGCGGCCGTGGGCATCCTGACCAATTCGCAGATCCTGATCGTCGGGGCCATGGTGGTCGGCCCGGAGTACTCCGCGATCATCGCCGCGGCGCTCGGCGGCAGCAAACGGGACTGGCCGCTGGTCCGCGAGTCGATGACCGCGCTGGGCCGGGGCTTCGTGGCCGCGGTGATCGCGTCCTTCCTGTTCGCGCTCGCGGTCCGGGCGGCGGGGGTGGCGCCCGAGGCCTTCCGGCACGGGGTGCGGCCGGTGGCGGAGCTGATCAACTCACCGAACATCTACTCCGTGATCGTGGCCGTCCTGGCCGGGGTGGTGGGGGTCGTGTCGCTCACGGAGTCCCGTGCCAACGCGCTGATCGGCGTATTCATCTCGATCACCACCATTCCGGCGGCCGCCTCGATCGGCCTGTCCGTCGCGTTCAGCAGCTGGCACGACGCAGCCGGGTCGCTCTACCAGCTGCTGCTGAACGTGGGCATCCTGATCGTGGTCGGCGCGGCCGGGCTCAGCGCGCAGCGGGGCATCTGGCACCGGCTGGCCGGGCCGGAGGAGGGCGCTACAGGATGGCGATGGGATTGACCGGCGATCCGGTCCCGGCGTGCAGCCGCAGCGGCGCGATGACGCACAGGAACGACCAGCGGCCCGCCTGCTCGCAGGCCGGGACCAGCTCGGAGAAGTCCAGGTAGTCCAGCAGCTGGACGCCGAGCGCGTTGATGGCCAGCACATGCACCGGGAAATCCACCTGCTCGGCGACGCTGCCGGCCGCGTCGTTGTTGCTGTCGCTGCCCAGGATCGCGACCTGCCGGTCGGCGACGAACTCCATCGCGGCGGGATGCAGCCCGGCGCGGGCGGTGGCCGCGTCCCACGGGCCCAGCTCCCGGCGCCGCCGCCGGTGCCCGACCCGGACGAACAGCAGGTCCCCCCGGCCCACCCGGACCTGCTGCGCCCGCTCCGCAGCCTCCAGGTCGGCGGTGGTCACCACGTCACCCGGCTCCAGCCACGGCACCCCGCGCAGCCGCGGGATGTCCAGCAGCACGCCCCGGCCGACCACCCCGTCCTTCGACCACCTCGATGGTCAGCTCGGCGGCACCCTTCGAGCTGACGGTGCCGGCTGGCACCCCGTTGTAGAGGGTGCCCGTCGTACATCACGTGGCACAGCGCGTCCATGTGGCTGTCCGCGTTGCCGTGCACGTTCATCTCGATCCGGTCCATGGCGAACGACAGCCCGGCCGGCTTCGCATCGTCGGCGGTCCCGGTCATCGGGTGATGGGCCGGGTCGGGGTTGTCCTCGGTCACCCGGTCCACGACCGGGGCCTCCAGGCTCACCGTGCGGCCCAGCCGGACCTCGCTCACCGCCGCGAGCACCTCGGCCGGGGTCAGGTAATTCAGGGCCCCGCGGCGGTCCTGCGGCCCCCACGGCCGGCTGGCCCGCAGCCGGTCATACAGTTCACGGAAGCTGGCCGCGGTCATGGCGCTGGGGTGTGCCGGAGCGGCACCGCCGCCGGGAGCACCGCCGCCGGGAGCGGCGCCGCGGTTTGCTGTACTGCTGTTTGCTGCACTGCTGTTTGGTGTACTGCGGTCAGGCATCAGACCCCCACAGGCTGGACGTCAGGAAAGAGGCTCGATGGCCCACGAGCGGCTGGTAGCCGTGAGCTACCCGGTAGACGGCGAATTCACCTCGGCCAACACAGACGTTCTCGGCGACCTGGCCACCCTCAGCTATCTCGACGGGATGGCGGAGGCGGAGCAGGCGGACGTGCTGCGCCGGGCCGAGGTGCTGATCGCGCTGCGGCTCAGCCACGAGGTGCCCGCCGGGGCGCTGCACAGTGCCCCGGGACTGCGGTTCATCCAGATGCTGTCGGCCGGCCTGGACAGCGTGGATTTCGACGCGATCGCCCCGGACATCATGGTCGCGGGGAACGTGGGCGCGTACGCGCAGCCCATCGCCGAGCACGTCATGGCCATGGTGCTCAGCCTGGCCAAGCGGCTGCCGCAGGGAACGCGGCGCTGGCCCGCGGCGAGTGGGACCGCGGCGAGGGAGACCGCGCTGCCCCAACGCCACCCTGGACGGCGCGGTGTGCGCGATCCTCGGCTTCGGCGGGATCGGCCAGGCCACGGCCCGGCTGATGCGGGCCTTCGGCGCGCGGATCCACGCGATCAACAGCAGCGGCCGCACCGAGGAGCCGGTCGAGTTCTGCGGCACGCTGGACGACCTGGACCTGGTCCTGGCCGCCGCGGACGTGCTGGTCATCGGCATCCCGCTGACCGCGGGCACGCGCGGCCTGATCGGCGCCCGCGAGCTGGGCCTGATGAAGCCGGGCGCGATCCTGGTCAACGTGGCCCGCGGCCCGATCGTGGACGAGCGGGCCCTGTACGAGCACCTGCGGGCCAACCCGGGCTTCTCGGCAGGCATCGACGCCTGGTGGGACGAGCCGCGCGGCGGGGCGCCGTTCCGCACCGACTATCCGTTCTTCGAGCTGCCCAACCTGCTCGGCTCCCCGCACAACTCCGGCGACGTCCCCGGGATCATGCACCACGCCGCGCGGCGTGGCGGCGGGAACGTCCGCCGCTACCTGCTCGGTGACGCGGTCAGCGGCGTGGCCCGCCGGGAGGACTACGCGAAGCTGCCCTAGGCACCGGCAGGCCTGGCCCGTGCTCACGAGGCGCCGGGGGCGGGTTTCCCCGGCTCCGCCGGTGCTGCGGCACCCCGCTCCGGTGGTGCTGCGGCAGCGGGTACCGTCGGGCCGGGCCGGCGGTCTTCGTTGCGGAAACAAGCCGCTGCGCCTGGTCGCCGTAGACGTCGCGGAGCACACCGACGTCGCGGCTGGTGAACGTGCGTTCCCGGCGCAGGTCCCGGGTGAACGCGAACCACCAGGACGCCAGCGCGCCGAACCGGTTGCGGAAACCGGTCATGAAGCCGATGTGGATGACCAGCCACGCCCACCAGCCCAGGAACCCGTCCAGGTGCAGCCGGCCCACCGAGACCACCGCGTTGCCGCGCGAGACGTAGGCCGCCGAGCCCAGGTCGCGGTAGCGGAACGGCTTGCGCCGCGGCTCGCCCGCGCGGGCCACCTCGCGGCGGATCCGCCGCGCCGCGTACAGGCCGGCCTGCATGGCCACCTCGGCCACGCCGGGCAGCCCGCCGGAGTTCATCATGTCGCCGGCCACCGTGATCTCCGGATGGCCCGGGATGGTCAGGTCCGGCTGCGACGATGATCCGCCCGGCGCGGTCCTGCTGCGCCCCGGTCGCGGTGGCGATCGCGGTGGCCAGCGGCGGGGCCTCGACCCCGGCCGTCCACAGCACGGTGCCGACGTCGTGCCGGGTCACCTCGCCGTCCGGGCCGCGCACCTCCAGCCCGGTCAGGTCGACCTTGGTCACGATCGAGTGCATGTGCTGCTCGACGCCCAGCTTGCGCAGCGCCCCGGCGGCCTTGGCCGACAGCGCCGGGCCGAACGAGGCCAGCGGGGCCTCGCCCCCGTCGAACAGCAGCACCCGCGCGTCCTGCGGCACGATCTGCGGAACTCGGCGCGCAGCGTCCGGGTGGCCAGCTCGCGGATCTGCCCGGCCAGCTCCACCCCGGTCGGGCCGCCGCCGACCAGCGCGAACGTGAGCCAGCGCCGGGCCTCGTCGTGGCTGGTCGCGCTCTCGGCCATCTCGAACGCACCGAACACCCGGCGGCGGATCGTGAGCGCGTCCGCGATCGACTTCATCCCCGGCGCGAACAGGCCGAACTCGTCGTGCCCGAAATACGACTGCTGCACCCCCGCCGCCACGATCAGGTGGTCGTAGCCGAACTCGAGCGGCTGGCCCAGCGGCCGCCTGGCGTGCACCCGGCGGGCGGCCGGGTCGATGCCGGTCACCTCGGCCATCACGCACTCGACGTTGGCGTGCTTGCGGAGCACCTCACGCAGCGGGGCGGCGATCTTGCCCTCGGACAGGATCCCGGTCGCGCACTGGTAGAGCAGCGGCTGGAACAGGTGGTGTTCCGCGCGGTCGATCAGCGTGACCGTGACCGGGGCCCGGCGCAGCGCCCGGACCGCGAACAGCCCGGCGAAGCCGCCGCCGACGACCACCACCCTGGGCCGGGCCTGCTGCGTCATCCGCTTCCCCCGTCAGCCGCGAGCCACCCGGCAGAGCTGGTCACCCGGCCGGGTCGTGCCACATGTCCCGGGCCGGCAGCAGCCGGTCGGCCTCCTGGGGCCCCCAGGTGCCCTGGGCGTACGGGTGGACACCGACCGCGTCGCCGAGGATCGGGTCCACCACCCGCCACGCCGCCTCGACCGTGTTCTGCTGGGCGAACAGCCACCGGTCCCCGTCCAGCGCCGCGCCGATCAGCCGGTCGTAAGGCCGCATGTCCTCCCCGGGCCGCTCCGCGAACGTGAGTTCCTCCACGGCCGGGCTCCCAGCCGCCCCCCGGCTTCTTGCCCGCCAGGCTCATCCCGACCGCGGTCTCCGGCCAGACCCGGAAGCGCAGCGTGTTGTTGTCCGGCAGCGGGTCCAGGCCGAACACGTCGTAGGGGGCCCGCTGGAACCGCACCGCCACCTCGGTCGCGGTGACCGGCAGGCACTTGCCCGCGCGGATCAGCACCGGGACCCCGGCCCAGCGCCACGAGTTCGACCGCGAGCCGGATCGCGGTGAACGTCTCCACGGTCGAGTGCGGGTTCACGCCCTTGACCTCGGTGTAACCCTCGTACTGGCCGCGGACCGTCTCCTCCGGGGTCAGCGGCCGGATCGAGGAGATCAGCCGGGCCTTCGAATCCCGCCAGGTGGACAGGCCCTGGCCGTCCGGCGGGTCGGCCATCACCGTCGCCAGCACCTGCAGCATGTGGTTCTGCACCACGTCCCGGGTGGCGCCGGTGCGGTCGTAGAACGCGCCGCGGTCGGAGACGTCGAACGCCTCGGCCATGGTGATCTGGATGCTCTCCACGTAGCTGCGGTTCAGCATCGGCTCGATGACCGCGTTGGCGAAGCGGACGAACAGCACGTTCTCGACCGGGTCCAGGCCCAGCCAGTGATCCACCCGGTAGATCGAGTCCTCCGGGAAGTACTGGTGCATCAGCTCGTTGAGCGCGATGGCGCTCTTCAGGTCGGTGCCGAACGGCTTCTCGACCATGATCCGGTTGCCCTTGGCCCGGCCCGCGGTCGCGATGCCCTGCGCGATCCGGCCGAACAGCACCGGCGGCACCTCGAGGTAGAACAGGATCTGCCGGCCGTCGCCGACCGCGTCCGACATCGCGTGGTAGGTGGCGTCGTCGCCCAGGTCGCCGTCCACGTAGCGGAGCAGGCCGAGCATCTTGGCCGCGGCCGGGCTGGCCGGGTCCATCTTGTTCAGCTTCAGCGAGGCGACCGCGTAGTCGCGGAACTGCTCCAGGCCCCAGCCGTTCTTGGCCACCCCGATCACG
Organism: uncultured Actinomycetes bacterium; assembly: GCA_963720645.1. Taxonomy (GTDB): domain Bacteria; phylum Actinomycetota; class Actinomycetes; order Streptosporangiales; family Streptosporangiaceae; genus RYN-230. The sequence goes on from CAVRFX010000016.1 coordinate 463,933, forward strand.
GGCACGTCCAGCACCCCGCGGTCCACCAGCCCGACCAGGGCCGGGAACGTCTCCAGCTTCGCGAGGTCACCGGTCGCGCCGAAGATCACCAGGGCATCCACCTGGTCTGCTGCTGCTGCCATCTGGGCTCCTCGTGTCCTTGGGTCTACTGCAGCGCGGGCGGCGCCCGCGGGCATCGCCTGGCGGGGGTGAAAGGTGCGGCGCCACCCTAACCCGTCTCGGCCGGCCCCTCCCGGCCGGTGCCGGCGCGGCCGTTGGGCGGGCCGGACCGCGGGCCCTGGCCGGTCAGCAGCGCGGGGGGCCGGAAATCGCCGGGGCTCAGCCGCTGCCGGAACACGTAATACGTCCACCCCTGGTACAGCAGCACCAGCGGGAAGAAGATGACGACCACGATCGTCATGACCTTCAGCGCGTACGCGCCGGACGCCGCGTTGTGGATGGTCAGGCTGTACGCGGGGCTGGTGCTGGACACCATCACCCGCGGGTACAGCTCGGTGAAGATCGACAGGATCGCGGCGGCCATGGCCACCGTGGTCGCCGCGAACGCCCAGCCTTCCCGGTGCGCCGAGACCAGCCACGCCGCGGCCGCCGCGGCCAGGATGGCCGCGATCTCGACCGGGTTGGGCAGCACCCCCTTGCCCCCGGTGATGTGCGTCCAGATCGCGAAGCCCGCCAGCAGCAGCGCGGCCGGCGGGGCGATCAGGCGGGCGATCCGCCCGGCGCGGTCGCGCAGCCCGCCGGTGGTCTTCAGGGCCAGGAACGTCGCGCCGTGCAGCAGGCACGCCGCCACCAGGGTGACGCCGGCATAGAGGCCGTACGGCTGGAGCAGGGTCAGGAAGTTCCCGGTGAACTCGCCGGCCCGGTCGATCGGCAGCCCGTGCAGCAGGTCGCCGAGCGCCACCCCGATCAGCAGGGGCGCCACCAGGCTGCCGGCGATCATCAGGATGTCCCAGGTGACGTGCCACCGCCGGCTGGCGGACTTGCCCCGGTACTCAAACGAGATGCCGCGCACGATCAGCGCCAGCAGCAGCACCACCAGGGCCAGGTAGAACCCCGAGAACATGGTCGCGTACCAGTCCGGGAACGCGGCGAACATGGCCGCGCCCGCCACGATCAGCCACACCTCGTTGCCGTCCCACAGCGGCCCGATCGTGTTGACCGCCGCCCGCCGCCCGCCTCATCCCGGCCCGCCACGGTGTGCAGCATCCCGACGCCGAAGTCGAATCCCTCGAGCACGAAGAACCCGGTCCACAGCAGCGCGATCACGATGAACCAGAACTGGACGAGGGTCATCTGCTGTCCTCCCGCGCCTAATACCGGACCGCGGTGACCAGGGCGTCCGCCCCGTCCCCGGCGGCGGGCGGCGGCTCGGCTTCCTTCCGCGCGTAGCGGATCATCAGTGCCGCGTCCACGATGGTGAGGGTTACATACGCCGCAACGAAGACCGTCAGGCTGGTAATCACGCTGGCCAGGCCGACGGACGGCGACACCGCGTTCTTCGTGAGCATGAGGCCCTGGACGATCCACGGCTGGCGGCCGCTCTCGGTGAGCAGCCAGCCCGCGGTGTTCATCAGGAACGGCAGGATCACCGCCCAGGCGGCCAGCCCGAGGAACCACCGGGAGCGGGCCAGCGTCTTCCGCCGGATCAGCCACAGCCCCCACAGGCCGAGCAGGAACTCGAAGGCCGGCCGTGTAGGCCATGATCCGCATCGCCCAGTACTGGATGAACACGTCCGGGACGTAGTTCCCGGGCCCGAACTGCCTGGCGTACTGCGACTGCAGCGGGGTGAGCCCGGTCACCTTGCCGTTCCAGGAGTTGGTGGCCAGCAGCGACAGCAGGTGCGGAATCTCGATGATCTGGGTGGGCGTGTGGTCGTTGTTGCCGCCGCCGATCTGGAACAGCGAGAACGAGCACGGCTGGCAGGTGGTCCACTGCGCCTCGGCCGCCGCGATCTTCATCGGCTGGTAGCGGGCCTCGATCACGCCCAGCTCGCTGCCGACGAACATGGCCAGGATGATCGCCGGGACCAGCACGACCAGGGACAGCTGGGCCGACCGGGCGAAGCCTGCGGCCTGGCTGGCAGCCGGCTGGCCGGCGGCCGGCTGGCCGGCGGCCGCCTGGCTGGCCTCGGCGGCCGGGCGGTGGCGGAGCTGCCAGGCGGACACGGCCAGCATCACCGCGGCCCCGGTGACCAGCGAGGCCAGCAGCACGTGCGCGTAACCCCAGAGGAACACGGGGTTGGTCAGCACCGCCCAGATGTCGTTCAGCTGCGGTTTCCCGCCCGCCATGGCGTAGCCGACGGGATGCTGCATCCAGGAGTTGGCCGCCATGATGAACGCCGCGGACAGCACGGTGCCCAGCGCGACCAGCCAGATGCACAGCAGGTGCGCCCGGCGGGACAGTTTGCCCCAGCCGAACAGCCACAGCCCGAGGAACGTGGACTCCAGGAAGAAGGCGGCCAGCCCCTCCATGGCCAGCGGGGCGCCGAAGATGTCGCCGACCAGCCGGGAGTAGGCCGACCAGTTCATCCCGAACTCGAACTCCTGGACCAGGCCCGTCACCACGCCGACCGCGACGTTGATGACCAGCAGGGTGCCGAAGAACCGGGTCAGCCGCAGGTACCCGGGATCCTTGCTGCGCTGCCAGCTGGTCTGCACCAGGGCGGTCAGGAAGGCCAGCCCGATGGTGACGGGCACGAACAGGAAATGGTTGATCGACGTAAGCGCGAACTGCCAGCGGGCCAGGTCGAGCGTCATGGGTCCCCCCGGTCCCGTCACGCGCGGACTGTGTCCACGGGGGGGGTTGCCGGTGCCCACGGTGAGCTGGCTGGTGCCGCTATCGATGGCTACTTAGTAGTGCCGTACTTAGTGCTGTCCGGCTCAGGACAGCGAGGCGTGCTCCTGGGTCCCGTTCCGCCACGCGCTGGCCCCGGCGGCCGCCGAGGCCTTGGCCCGCTCCCAGTGGTGCCGGGCCAGCTCGGTCGGCGGCACCTCCTGGCGATTCGCCCAGTCGCGCACGGCCGCGGCCAGGCTGGAGCCGCTGACCACCACCCCGGCCAGGCCGAGCACGCCGCCCAGCCCCATGAGCACGCCGCCGACGATCAGCGGCCTGCTGTTCAGCCGGAACGCGCGCTCAGGGTCTCTGCTGTTCGTCATGGGCGCCACAGTGGCCGCTGCGGGATCGGGGGGCATCATCCTCCCCGGGTGATCGGCGGCCGCCCGGACCCAGGGGCCGCCTCACCCCGGAAAGGCGATGTGACCGGCGCCGCGGCCCGCCATAGTGGAATGGTGACCGAACGCTATGACGTCATCATCATCGGGACCGGGGCCGGCGGCGGGACCCTGGCGCACACGCTGGCCCCGTCAGGAAAGAAGATCCTGCTCCTGGAACGCGGCGATTACCTGCCCCGCGAAATGGACAACTGGGACCCCAAGCCGGTGTTCGTGGACGGCAAATACATTACCCACGACACCTGGTACGACGCGGACGGCAAGCCGTTCCAGCCGCAGGTGCATTATTACGTCGGCGGGGCGACCAAGATGTACGGGGCCGCGCTGTACCGGCTGCGGCCGGCGGATTTCGGCGAGATCAAGTACTCCAGCGGGATATCCCCGGCCTGGCCGGTCAGCTACGACGAGTTCGAGCCCTGGTACACGAAGGCCGAGTGGCTCTACCAGGTGCACGGGGCGCACGGCGAGGACCCGACCGAGGGGTCCTGGTCGAAGCAGTATCCGTGGCCCGCGGTCACCCACGAGCCCCGGATCCAGCAGCTCGCCAACGACCTGCAGGCCGGCGGCTACCAGCCGTTCCACGCGCCGTGCGGGATCATGCTCGACGAGGCCCGCCGCCGGCCAGCACCTGCATCCGCTGCGCCTGGTGCGACGGCTACCCGTGCCTGGTGCACGCCAAGTCCGACGCCGAGACCATCGCGGTCCGCCCGCTGCTGGACCTGCCCAACGTGACGCTGCTGACCGGGGCCGAGGTGCTCAGCCTGGAGACGGGCTCCGGCGGGCGGGTCGTCACCGGCGTCGTGGTGTCCCGGGGCGGCCAGCGCGAGGTCTACCAGGGCGACGTCGTGGCGCTGTCGGCCGGCGCCACGAACAGCGCCAAGATCCTGCTCCGCTCGGCCAGCGACGAGCACCCCGGCGGCCTGGCCAACGGGTCCGGCCAGGTGGGCCGGAACTACATGTTCCACAACAGCAAGGCCATGGTGGCCCTGGGCAAGGAACGCAACGACACCGTCTACCAGAAGACGCTGGCCCTGAACGACTTCTACCTGCCCGGCAACGGCCGGGAATGGCCGCTGGGCAACATCCAGATGCTGGGCAAGTCCAACGCGGAGGCGATGAAGGGCGAGGAGCCGAAGCTGACCAAGCTGGCCCCGCACTGGAGCCTGGAAGAGGTGGCCGCGCACGCGGTCGACCTCTGGCTGACCACCGAGGACCTGCCCAAGCCGGAGAACCGGGTGACGGTCAACTCCGGCGGGAACGTGCACCTCGCGTACACCCCGACCAACGACGCCGAGGCGGCCGGGCTGTACAAAGAGGTCAAGACCATGCTGAACCACGTCGGCATGGCGTCCCACCACATCCTGGACAAGAACTACTACATGAAGATGGACGTCGCCCTGGCCGGGGTGGCGCACCAGTCCGGTACCTGCCGGTTCGGCACGGACCCGGCCACGTCGGTGCTCGACGTGAACTGCAAGGCCCACGAGCTCGACAACCTGTACGTCGTGGACACCAGCTTCTTCCCGAGCATCGGGGCGGTGAACCCCGCCCTCACCGCGATGGCCAACGCCATCCGGGTCGGCGAGCATGTCGCGGAGCGGCTGCGCTAGTCCGGGGGGACGACCCCCTGGACCCCCCGCCATCCGCCGGCCCGGCGAGGCGGGCCCCGCCTCGCCGGCTGATAAGCGGTGGTTCTTGGCGGCTCTTAATAACCCCGTACGGGTGACGACGCGGCTGCGCGCAGGCGGCAGCGTAGCGGGTATGAGGGCTGGACTGGCTGGCGCGTGCCTCGTCGCTGCGGCTGTGCTGCTGGGCACGGGCTGCTCGTCCGGCGGGAGCACCGCCGCGAGCAGCCCGTCACCCAGCGCGTCCGCGTCCTCGGCGATCTGCCCCGACGTCGCCGCGCTCCGGCAGTCCATCAGCCAGCTCGGCCACCTCGGCGCCGGTTCCGACGCGCTGGCCAAGCTGAAGACCGACGTCGCGAACGTCAAAACCAACCTGGACCACCTGCGGACGACGGCCGGCACCGAGTGGAAAACCCAGATCGACGGCCTGAACGCCGCGCTGACCAAGCTGGGCAAGACCCTCTCCACCCTCGGCAGCCAGCCCAGTGCCACCGCCGCCGCGGCCGCGGTCTCCACCGATCTGGCCGGCGTCACCACCAAGGCCAGCGACCTGTTCCGCCAGGCCAGCGTCCGCTGCCCCAGCGCGTCATCCAGCCCCTCGGCGTGATCTGAAACCTGGCCCCCCGCCAGCACGGTCATCACCATGACCTACTCAGGAGGGGGCACCATGGCGCGCTACCCGAATATCAGCGACCACGGGCTGATCGGTGACCTGCAGACCGCGGCGCTGGTCAGCACGGACGGCACCGTGGACTGGTTCTGCTGCCCGCGGTTCGATTCGCCGAGCGTGTTCGGGTCGCTGCTGGACGCCGACAAGGGCGGGTATTTCCGGGTCGCCCCGGACCGGGACGACTACATCAGCCGGCAGCTCTACTTCCCCGACACCGCGATCCTGATCACCCGGTTCATGACCCCCGACGGAGTCGGCGAGGTCACCGACTTCATGCCGGTCACCGGCAACCGGGCGACCGGCCGGCACCGGCTGGTCCGGCTGATGCGGGTGGTCCGCGGGTCGATGCGGTTCGTGGTCGACATCAAGCCGCGATTCGACTACGGCCGCCAGGAGCACCACCTGGAGGTCACCGAGGAAGGGGCGATCTTCCACACCGGCGACCTGGAACTGACCCTGCACTCGGTCGGTGCTCCCGGCACGTCCCTGCGCGAGCTCGGCGCGGAGAGCGAACGCATCGGCGACGACCTGCGGATCCGGCGCACCCTGAAGGAGGGCGAGGCCGCGGGCATGGTGCTGGAGTCCGCGGGCGGCCGCCCGCGGCGGCTGCCGGATGGTGAGCTGGAGCGCCTGTCCGGCGAGACCGCCGAGTTCTGGCGGGCCTGGCTGCGGAAGTCCACCTACACCGGGCGCTGGCGGGAGATGGTGACCCGCTCGGCGATGACCCTCAAGCTGATGACCTACGCCCCGTCGGGGGCGCTGGTCGCCGCCCCCACCACCGGGCTGCCGGAACAGGCGGGCGGGGAGCGCAACTGGGACTACCGCTACACCTGGATCAGGGACGCGTCGTTCTCGGTGCACGCGCTGCTCGGGCTGGGCTACGCGGAGGAGGCGGCCGCCTTCGGCGTCTGGGTGCGGGACCGGCTGGTCGAGCACAAGAGCAGCAACGGCGACTGCCCGCTGAAGATCATGTACCGGGTGGACGGGTCCTCGGACCTGACCGAGGAGACCCTGGACCACTGGGAGGGCTGGCGGGGCTCGCGCCCGGTCCGGATCGGCAACGACGCGTCCGGCCAGCTCCAGCTGGACATCTTCGGCGAGGCCATGGACGCTTTCGCCCAGGCTGACGCGCAGGGGCTGCAGCCGGCGCACGTGGGCTGGCTGGCGGTGGTGAACATGATGGACTGGCTCTGCGAGCACTGGGACCAGCCCGAGGAAGGCATCTGGGAGACGCGCGGCGGGCGCAAGGACTTCACCTACGGGCGGTTCCAGTGCTGGGTCGCGCTGGACCGGGCGATCCGGCTCGCCGAGCACCGTGGCCGGCCCGCGGACATCATGCGCTGGCGGTCCGAGCGGGACCGTATCTACCGGCAGGTCATGGAACGCGGCTGGAACCCGACGGAACGCGCCTTCGTCCAGCATTACGGCAGCGAGGTGCTGGACTCCTCGCTGCTGCTCATGCCGCTGATGGGGTTCGTGTCGCCGTTCGACCCGATGTGGCTGGACACGCTGGAGGCCATGGACGGGAAGCTGGTCTCGGACAGCCTGGTGTACCGCTATGACCCGGCCGCGTCACCCGACGGGCTGCGCGGCCGCGAGGGCACCTTCTCCCTGTGCACGTTCCTGTACGTGGACGCGCTGGCCCGCTCGGGGCGGCTGGAAGACGCCGCGCTGACCTTCCAGAAGATGCACACCTACGCCAACCACCTCGGGCTGTACTCCGAGGAGATCGGCCTGACCGGCGAGCAGCTCGGCAACTTCCCGCAGGCGTTCAGCCACCTGTCCCTGATCAACGCGGCCATCAACCTCGACTACCAGCTGGATCACGGGATAGGGGATGTGCAGCCGATGCTGGCCAGGGTCCGCCGGGCCCCGGCCACCGGCTACCGCTGAGTCCCTCACCCGGCCCATCGGCCCGGCTCATCCGGCGCGGAACCGCGGCCTCACCCGTTTCGGGTGAGGCCGTTGTTCCGGTCTGCCCCAATCATGGGTTTCCGGGAGCCGGAAGGCGGCGCGGTTGATACCAGCCGGCCCCGGGTATGACCGCCAAAGGCGTCTGACCTGCGCATTCACCCCAAGGGATGAGGATGACCGGCGAGGGTGCCGCAGGTGCTGGGGTCTCGGGGGGGAATTCCATGACAAGCACCATGAATGGCGCGGAGCCGTCGCACGTGCCCATCAGGGCCGCTGAGCGGGCGGGTGATGCGCCGGTGCCTGTGCCGGTAGCGGTGCAGGCGGGTGATGCGCCCGTACCGGTGGGTGATGCGCCGGTGCGGGGCAGCGGGCCGGCTGGTGCGACGGCGCGGGTGCGGGCCGGTGATGCGCCGGTGCGCGCGGGTAACGCGGTGACGCGCGGGGCCGCGGCAGGCGCCCGGGAACGCGGCGGGCCGGTGCGGGCCCACGCCGGTGCCGAGGCTCTGCAGCCGGGCCAGCAGCGCCCGCGGTTCCTCGAGGGCAAGCTCCAGATCCCCGAGCCGCACTTCCCGGTGCTGCGCCGGCGGCGGATCAGCGGCCTGCTCGACCAGGCCTCCCGCAACCGGGTGACGCTGGTGTCCGGGCCCGCCGGGCCGGCAAGACCATGGCCTGCGCCACCTGGGCCGCCGCCCCGGCTCAGGCCCGCCGGGTGGTCTGGCTCAGCCTGGACGCCGAGGACCAGCAGGCCTGGTTCTGGGCCTACGTGTGCGCCGGGCTGGCCCGGCTCCGGTCCATCCCCGCCGAGTCAGTGCGGTCCCTGGAGGACGCGTCCCCGGACGGTTTCCCGCTGCGGCTGGTCGAGGCGGCGCAGACCTTCACCGAGCCGGTCATCCTCGTCCTGGATGACATCCACGAGCTCACCGACACCGCGGTGCTGGGCGGGATCGACCTGCTGATCCGGCACGCCCCGGCCACGCTGCGGCTGGTCCTGTCCGCGCGGCAGCCGCCCGCGCTGCAGCTGGCCCGGCTGCGCGTGTCCGGCGAGCTGGCCGACATCGGCGCCCACGATCTGGCCTGCACCAGCGAGGAAGCCGACGCCTACTTCTCCATGCTGGGCCTGGACGCCGACCCCGCCGCGCGCGACGCGCTGCTGCGCCGCACCCAGGGCTGGATGGCCGGCCTGCGGCTGGCCGCGATGCGGGCGCGGTCCGACCCGGAGCCCGGCGCGACCATCACCGACCTGGCCGGCGACGAGCCGATCGTGACGGACTACCTGTGGGATGAGGTGCTCGTCAAGCAGGCCCCGGCCACCCGCATGTTCCTGCTCCGGACCTGCATCGCGACCCAGGTGACCGGTGATCTGGCCGACGCGCTGACCGGGCAGTCCGGCAGCGCGCGGACGCTGGACCGGCTCAGCCGGGAGAACAGCTTCGTGGACGTGGTCGACCGCGAGCACGGCGAGTACGCCTACCATCCGCTGCTCCGCCAGGTCCTCATCGCCGAGCTGCACCGGGAGATCCCGCACGAGATCCCGGTGCTGCTCCGCCGGGCGGCCCGCTGGTACGCGGGCCACGACCAGCCGATCGCCTCGGTCCGCTGCGCGGCCGAGGCCCAGGACTGGGACTACGCGGCGCAGACCCTGGCCGAGGCCGGGGCCGGGGTGGCCAGCCCCGGATCCACCGCGGACCTGGAGAGCGTGCTGTCCCTGTTCCCCGCCGACCGGTCCGCCGACGACCCCGCGGTCGCCGCGGCCTGGGCCGCCGCCCGGCTCTGGGACGGCGACCGCGACGGAGCGGCCGCGTACCTGGACAGCGGGGAACGGGCGCTGCGCCGCGCGGTCCCCGCCATGCAGCGGATCATGGAGCCGACCCTGGCCGCGCTGCGGGTCATGCTGGCCGGCGGCCGGGCCGATCCCGACCCGGCCCTGCTGGCCGGGGCCCGCTCGCTGGCCGAGCGGGCCGAGGCGGCCGCGGGCACCCAGCCCGAGCACCGCGCGGTGGGCCTGCTGTGGTTCGCGGTCGGGGTGGCCCGGCTGCGCCGCTGGGAGATCCAGCAGGCCCGGCACGCGCTGCGGCACGCCGACCGGCAGCTCGCCGCGGGCAACCTGACCGGGCTCCAGGCCCGGGCCCGGGCCTGGCGGGCGCTGGCCGAGGCCTGGTACGGCGACCTTACCGCCGCCCGCCGGTCCGCCGATGACGTGCTAGCCGGGCGGGGTGCGGCGGACTCGGGCCTGGCCGAGGCCCGCGCGGAGCTGGGCGCCTGGGGGGCCGGCTGGACCCCGGCCACCGGGCGGGCCGGATCGGGGCTGGCGGGATCCGGAGCGGCGGGAGGCCCCGGGGCCGGCGCCGATGCGGCGGGTGCGCTGGGCGCCGACGGGACCGGCAGGGCCCAGGCCGCCGAGCTCGCCGCCCTGGCCCAGGCGCTGGTCAGCCTGCGCCGGGACGACCTGTCCACGGCTCAGCGGTTGCTGGAGCGCATCGACGCCCAGCTGACCGGCCAGTTTCCCGGGGAACCGTCGGTGAGCGCGGTCGCGGGCCTGATCCGGGCCCGGGTCCTGCTCGCGGACGGCGACGCCACCGCGGCCACCGCGCTGCTGGCCAGGCTGCGCGAGACGTGGGGACCTGCCCACCCGGCCCTCGCCGACGTGCTGACCATCGCCGAGGGCGAGGTGGCGCTGCGGGTCGGCAGCAGCGGCCGGGCCCGCGCGGTCCTGCTCCTCGTGGAAGAGGGCGAGGATTTCGACCGGGCCGACGGGCGGCTGCTGCGCGGCGGCCTGCTGATCGCCGAGGGCGACTTCAAGACCGCGCTGGAGGCGGTGGAGCCGTGCCGCGACGGCGCGGCTGACGGGGTGACGCTGCAGGAGCGGATCTCCGGGCTGCTGATCGCCGCCGTGGCGCAGCGCCGCCTCGGGTCCACCGACGAGGCCGCGGGCCTGCTGGAGCAGGCGCTGGCGCTGGCCGAGCCGGACGGGGCGTACCGGGCCTTCCTGGACGGGGGAGCCGCGGTCCGCTCGGCCATGACCGTGCTGATCCCGCCGACCAGCCGTCACGCCGGCTTCGCCGGGCGCATCCTGGAGCGTTTCGACGCCCAGGCGTCCCGGCCTGCCGGGACGGCGGACGCGGTGAGCGTGCCGCTCACCGACAGCGAGCGGGCCGTGCTCCGCTTCCTCCCGTCGCACATGACCAACGAGGAGATCTCCCAGGCCCTGTTCCTGTCCATCAACACGGTCAAGACGCACCTGCGCTCCGCGTACCGGAAGCTGGGGGTCAGCTCCCGCCGCGAGGCCATCGCCCGGGGACGCCGGCTGGGGCTCCTGTAACCCGTGCCGCTGTCACCGGTGCCGCGCCCTGCCTGCGCCCGTCCCGCCGCCGCCCGCGGCGGGCGCAGGCTCAGCGTCCTCCCGCGAACCATGCCGATGCCGCGAACGGTTCGTTAGATGAACGAAGTCGCCGGGCTTACGGGAGGGCCGCCTGGGCTGCCTTGGCGACGTGGCGGACCTGGAAGGCCATCACGGCGAGCATGATCCCGTAAGCCAGCAGCCAGATGCCCATCACCCAGAGCAGGATCGTCAGCGAGATCGTGGGCCAGAACATCACGATCAGGCCGGCGGCCAGGCTCAGCACGCCGGTGAACGCGCGCAGCCCGCGGCCGGTACCGGGCCCGGAGGTGGCCGCCACGCTCAGGTCCACGATCCCGTGCAGGGTCCAGAACACCCCGACGATGAACGCCAGCAGGACCACGGTCACGTCGATGTGCCGCAGGCAGTAGAACCCCGCCAGCGCGGCCAGCAGGCCGATGAGCACGTAAGCCGCCCGCGTGCCCCCGCTGAGGCCGTGCGCCGCGAGCCCGTGCACCAGCCGGAACAGGCCGCTGACCAGCAGCGCCGCGCCGAGCAGCGCGGCCACCACGACGACCGTCGCCTGGGGCCACACCAGCAGGATCAGCCCGACCGCGAACGTCACCACCGCGACGAGCAACATCAGCTGCCAGGCCGATGTCCAGGCCAGGGCCGTCTCCCGCTGATCAAAGCCTGCGCCCGACGATCCTGCGCTGGCGTCGGTACCGTACGGCGCCGCCCCGTCGTCGAGGGCCGGCCCCGATGCCGGGCGGTACGACCCGGCTGCCCCGATTGCTGAGCTGCCATAGCGCCTCCTAGGGTTCCGCGGAACTCCGCGCCACTGCCGCTATCAGCGTGCGCACGACCGGCCCGGGCGGCACCACCCGTGCCGGGTGAAGCAGGGTGAAAGACGGCACGGCGGGCATGCGGCCGGTCGAGTGGGCCCAGCGCTCCTCGCTTGGGCCACTAGACTGAACGCCCGTGGCCGTCAGCGGCTGCGCTGGGTCGCGCGTAATCGCGTACGAGGCGCGGCGGGAGCGGCCAGGCAGGGGACTTCAGGGCGCAGCAGCGCAGCACATACCGAGCGCACGGATCAGGGAGTGACGGCGACGTGAAGACCGACGTCGAGGAGCTTGGCCCGACGAGGGTGAAGCTGACCATCGAAGTTCCGTTCGAGGAGCTGAAGGGCAGCCTCGACAAGGCCTACCGCGAGGTCGCCCGGCAGGTACGGGTGCCCGGCTTCCGGCCGGGCCGGGTGCCGCCGCGCATCATCGACCAGCGGTTCGGCCGCGGGATGGTGCTGGAGCAGGCGGTCAATGAGGCGGTGCCCCAGCTCTACGGCCAGGCTCTGCAGGACAACGACGTGTTCGCGCTCGGCCAGCCGGACCTCGAGATCACCAAGCTCGAGGACGGCGAGGAACTGGCCTTCACGGCCGAGGTGGACGTCCGGCCCCGGTTCGAGATCCCCGACCTGCACGGGCTGCCGGTGACCGTGGACACCGCGGTGGTCACCCCGGACGAGGTCGAGGAGTACATCGGCGGCCTCCGGGAGCGGTTCGCGTCGCTGCGCGGCGTTGACCGGCCGGTCGAGGACGGTGACTACACCTCGATCGACCTGTCCGCCTCGGTGAACAGCGAGCCGGTCGAGGATGCCCAGGTCAGTGGCTACTCCTACCAGGTCGGCAGCGGCTCGCTGCTGGACGGCCTGGACGAGGCGCTGACCGGGATGTCGGGCGGCGAGTCCAAGACCTTCAGCGCCGAGCTGGTCGGCGGGGAGCACGGCGGCGAGCAGGCCGACGTGACCGTGACCGTGCACAGCGTCAAGGTCAAGGAACTTCCCGAGCTGGACGACGAGTTCGCCCAGTCGGCGAGCGAGTACGACACGCTCGGCGAGTTCCGCGCCGGGACCCGCGCCCAGCTGGAGACCATGAAGCGGATGCAGCAGGTCGGCCAGGCCCGGGAACGCGCGCTCGACGCGGTGCTCGGCAAGATCGAGATCCCGCTGCCGGACAGCATGGTCAGCAGCGAGGCCCAGATGCGGCACGAGTCGCTCGACGAGCAGCTGGAACGGTCCGGCACCAGCATGGACGACTACCTGGCCTCGTCCGGCCAGAGCGCCGAGCAGCTCGAGTCCGACATTACCGACAGCGCACGGCGCTCGGTCAAGGCCGGGTTCGTGCTGGACCAGCTGGCCCGGCAGGAAGAGCTCAACATCGAGCAGGACGAGCTGAACTCGTTCGTGATCGAGCAGGCCTACCGGATGGGCGTGCAGCCCGACCGGCTGGCCCAGGAACTGGCCGACCGGGGGCAGATCGGCTCGGTCATCACCGAGGTGCTGCGGGGCAAGGCGCTCACGCTCATCACCGAGCGCGCGACCGTGACGGACGAGGCCGGCCAGCCGGTGGACATCGAAGCGGCGATGCGCCCGGACCAGGCTGGGGAGGCGGACGCCAGCGCGGAGGCGGCCGAGGCTGCCCCGGCTGAGCCCGATGCCCCCGAGGCTGCTGCTCCCGGGGCCGGTGCCGCTGAGGCCGGTGCTCCTGAGGCCGGTGCTCCCGAGGCGGGGGCCAAGAAGGGGGCCAGGAAGGAGTCCGGCACCGCGAAGGCCGCCGCCGCGGACGACGGGGCGGCGGAGGACGGCCCGGCGCAGGACAGCCCGGCGGAGGCCGAGACGGGTGGCGCCACCGCGTGACGCGGCTCGCGATGGTGGCTGGCCAGGGCCTGTCCGCGGGTCGCGGCCGGCCGCGGCCCGGGCGAGGGCCTGCGCCGACAGCGAACACGGCGTGGGCGCGGACGATCTGGCCCTGGCCGGGAGTTATCGTCCATGTCAATGACGCAAGAACGTGAGCGGAAATGGAGAGCAGAGTGACGCCTCCGGCCTTCGGGGATCCGGCAGGGATCCTGGCGCGCACCGCGGAAGCGGCCCCGCCACTGGTTACCGAACAGATATTCAACCGGCTGCTCCGGCACCGGATCATCTTCCTCGGCACGCAGGTTGACGAGGACATCGCCAACCGGATGTGCGCCGAGATGGTGCTGCTCGCGTCCGAGGACGACAAGCGCGATATCAGCATCTACATCAACTCGCCGGGCGGTTCCGTCTACGCGGGCCTGGCCATCTACGACGTGATGCAGTACGTGCCGAACGACATCGCCACCTACGCGATGGGCATGGCCGCGTCCATGGGCCAGTTCCTGCTGTCCGCCGGGACCCCGGGCAAGCGCTACGCGCTGCCGCACGCCAGCGTGCTGATGCACCAGCCGTCCGGTGGCATCGGCGGCACCGCGTCGGACATCAGGATCCAGGCCGAGCAGATGATCTACATCAAGCGCACCCTGGCCGAGCGCACCGCCTTCCACACCGGGCAGAGCGTCGAGCAGATCGAGAAGGACGCTGACCGGGACCGCTGGTTCACCGCGGAGCAGGCCAGGGAGTACGGCTTCGTCGACCACGTGATCCGCAGTGCCCTGGAAGTCCCGTCCGAGGGGCCGGTCTCATGAGTAGCTACGCCGGATCCGCTGGACCCGCCGGGCATGGAGCGGAGGAGCCGCAAGTGAGTACATCCAGCCGCGGGCTGGCCGGGCGGCACCTGGTGCCGGGGTCGGCGGAATCCCGCTATGTCCTGCCCTCGTTCGTGGAGCGCACGTCGTACGGCGTCAAGGAGATGAACCCGTACAACAAGCTCTTCGAGGAGCGGATCATCTTCCTCGGCGTGCAGATCGACGACGCGTCGGCCAACGACGTCATCGCCCAGCTGATCGCGCTGGAGTCGCTGGACCCGGACCGGGACATCACCATGTACATCAACTCGCCCGGCGGGTCGGTGACCTCGATGATGGCGATCTACGACACGATGCAGTTCGTCCAGCCCGAGCTGCAGACGGTCTGCATCGGCCAGGCGGCCTCGGGGGCGGCGGTGCTGCTCGCCGCGGGCACCGCGGGCAAGCGGCTGGCCCTGCCCAACGCCCGCATCCTGCTGCACCAGCCGGCCACCGAGGGCGGCTACGGGCAGTCCAGCGACCTGGAGATCCAGGCTCAGGAGATCCTCCGGATGCGGTCGTCCATGGAGCACATCGTGGCCCTGCACACGGGCCGCTCCGAGGAGCAGGTCCGCCGCGACATCGAGCGGGACAAGTTCTTCACCGCCGAGGAGGCCAAGGAATACGGTCTGGTGGATGAGGTTCTGTCCAGCCTGAAGCGGCGGACCGAGGTAGGGTCGTCCTAACCAGGGGGATTCGTCCTCCGCGGTGGAAGGCTCCGGTTCCCAGCTCTCGCGGCGGGGGCCCCGGAGGCGGTACCGTCAGAACTGGAAGGTCGGCCCGCGGATCCGAGCGGTCCGCAGGTACTGACGAGCGTGGTGGCACGGCGGAACGCCGCCGTCAGCCCCGAGGCTGGGGCGGACGGCCCCAGGTAAAGGAGTAGCTGGGTGGCTCGCATCGGCGATGGTGGTGACCTGCTGAAGTGCTCTTTCTGCGGGAAGAGCCAGAAGCAAGTCAAGAAGCTTATCGCTGGTCCCGGTGTGTACATCTGCGACGAGTGCATTGACCTGTGCAACGAGATCATCGAAGAGGAACTGGCGGAGCCGTCGGAGCTCAAGTGGGACAGCCTGCCGAAGCCCCGCGAGATCTACGAGTTCCTCGACGCGTACGTGATCGGGCAGGAGAAAGCCAAGAAGGCCCTGTCCGTCGCGGTGTACAACCACTACAAGCGGGTCCAGTCGGGTGGTGACACCCGGCCCGGCGAGGACGGCGTCGAGCTGGCCAAGTCCAACATCCTGCTCCTCGGCCCCACCGGCTCGGGGAAGACGCTGCTGGCGCAGACGCTGGCCCGGCTGCTCAACGTCCCGTTCGCGATCGCCGACGCCACCGCGCTCACCGAGGCGGGCTACGTGGGCGAGGACGTCGAGAACATCCTGCTCAAGCTGATCCAGGCGGCCGAGTACGACGTGAAGAAGGCCGAGACCGGGATCATCTACATCGACGAGATCGACAAGATCGCCCGTAAGAGCGAGAACCCCTCCATCACCCGGGACGTCTCGGGGGAGGGCGTGCAGCAGGCGCTGCTGAAGATCCTGGAGGGCACCACCGCCTCGGTGCCCCCGCAGGGCGGCCGGAAGCACCCGCATCAGGAGTTCATCCAGATCGACACGACCAACGTGCTGTTCATCTGCGGTGGCTCCTTCTCCGGGCTCGAGAAGATCATCGAGTCGCGGGTCGGCAAGAGCGGGATGGGCTTCGGCGCGGTGCTGCGGGTCAAGAACGACCGGGCCTCGGGCGACGCGTTCGCCGATGTCATGCCCGAGGACCTGCTCAAGTTCGGGATGATCCCGGAGTTCGTGGGGCGGCTGCCGGTCATCACCAGCGTGCACAACCTCGACCGCGACGCGCTGATCCAGATCCTCACCGAGCCCCGGAACGCGCTGGTCAAGCAGTACCGGCGGCTGTTCGAGCTGGACGGCGTGGACCTGGAGTTCACCGACGACGCGCTGGAAGCCGTGGCCGACCAGGCGATCCTGCGCGGCACCGGGGCCCGCGGCCTGCGGGCCATCCTCGAGGAAGTCCTGATGTCGGTGATGTACGAGGTGCCGAGCCGCAAGGACGTCGAGCGCGTGGTCATCACCGGGCCGGTGGTGCTGGAGCACGTGAACCCGACCCTGGTGCCCCGGGACGTCGCGCGCCGCACCCCGCGGGAAAAGTCGGCCTGAGGACGCCCGCCGGCGCGGAGCGCCGGCGGCCCGCCCGGTCAGCCCACCCGGCAGCCCGCCCAGTCAGCACTGCACGGGCGGCGTTGCGCGCGGCACTAGACTCGGCTGTCGTGAGTGCAGATCTGAGCCAGCAGCGAACCGAGCTCCCACCGCAGTACCTGCCGGGTGAGGTAGAGGACCGCCTGTACGAGTCGTGGGAATCCCGCGGCCTGATGCGCGCCGAGGCCCGGGACGTCGAGCGCGGAGCACCCGGCCTTCTGCGTGGTGATCCCCCCGCCGAACGTCACCGGCTCGCTGCACATCGGCCACGCGCTCAACCACACGCTGATCGACGCGCTGGTCCGGCGGCGCCGGATGCAGGGCTACACCGCGCTGTGGGTGCCCGGCATGGACCATGCGGGCATCGCCACCCAGAACGTGGTGGAGCGGGAACTGGCCAAGGAGGGCCTGAGCCGCCACGACCTCGGCCGCGAGGCGTTCGTGGAGCGGGTCTGGCAGTGGAAGGCCGAGTCCGGCGGGAAGATCCTCGGCCAGATGCGCCGCCTCGGTGACAGCGTGGACTGGTCCCGTGAGCGGTTCACGATGGACGAGGGCCTCTCCCGCGCCGTGCAGACCGTGTTCAAGCGGCTGTTCGACGACAAGCTCATCTACCGCGCCGAGCGGATCATCAACTGGTGCCCGCGCTGCCTCACCGCCCTGTCCGACATCGAGGTGGACCACAGCGACGAGGACGGCGAACTGGTCTCGATCCGCTACGGGGACGGCGACGACTCGGTCGTGGTCGCCACCACCCGGGCCGAGACCATGCTCGGCGACACCGGGATCGCGGTGCATCCGGACGACCCCCGGTACGCCCACCTGGTCGGCCGGGAAGTGCAGCTGCCGCTGTCCGGCCGGCGCATCCCGGTGGTCGCGGACCCGCACGTGGACCCGGATTTCGGCACCGGCGCGGTCAAGGTCACCCCGGCGCATGACCCGGACGACTTCGAGATCGGCCGCCGCCACGGGCTGCCCAGCCGTCACGATCCTCGACGAGCACGGGCGGGTCACGGCGCACGGGCCCTTCCAGGGCCTCGACCTGTTCGAGGCCCGGCCTGCGGTGGTCGCCGCGCTGCGCGAGGACGGCCGGATCGTGGCCGAGGTCCGGCCCTACGTGCACGCGGTGGGCCACTGCAGCCGGTGCGGCACCGTGGTCGAGCCCCGGCTGTCGCTCCAGTGGTTCGTCAAGGTGGGCCCGCTGGCCAAGGCGGCCGGCGACGCGGTCCGCGACGGCCGGGTCGGCATCCACCCGGCGGAGCTGGCGCCGCGCTATTTCGACTGGGTTGACGACATGCACGACTGGTGCATCAGCCGCCAGCTGTGGTGGGGCCACCGCATCCCGGTCTGGTACGGGCCGTCCGGCGAGGTCGTCTGCGTCGGCCCCGGCGAGGACCCGCCGTCCGGCGACGGCTGGCGGCAGGACCCGGACGTGCTGGACACCTGGTTCTCCTCCGCGCTGTGGCCCTGCTCCACGCTCGGCTGGCCCGGCGACACCGAGGACCTGGCCGCCTTCTACCCCACCAGCGTGCTGGTCACGGCCTACGACATCCTGTTCTTCTGGGTCGCCCGGATGATGATGTTCGGCCTGTACGTAATGTCGGACCGCGAGCCTGCCGCGGCCGTCCCGTTCCGGGACATCGCCCTGCACGGCCTGGTGCGTGACCAGCACGGCAAGAAGATGTCCAAGTCCCTGGGCAACACGGTGGACCCGCTGGACTGGATCGGCCGGTTCGGCGTCGACGCCACCCGGTTCACCCTGGCCCGCGGGGCCAGCCCGGGCAGCGACGTGGCGGTCAGCGAGGAGTGGGTCACCGGCTCCCGGAACTTCTGCAACAAGCTGTGGAACGCGACCCGTTTCGCGCTGCTCAACGGCGCGACCGTGCCGGAGGCGCTGCCCGGCCCGCGGGCAGATGCCGACCGCGGCCCGCTGGATCCTGTCGCGGCTGGCCGCCGTGACGGAGGAGGCGGACGCGCTCTTCGAGCGTTACGAGTTCGGCAAGGTGTGCGAGGTGCTGTACCACTTCGCCTGGGACGAGGTGTGCGACTGGTACCTGGAGCTGGCCAAGCCCGCCCTGTCCGGCCCAGATGAGGCGGCGGCCCGGGTGACCCGCGAGGTGCTCGGCTACGTCCTGGACCGGCTGCTGAAGCTGCTCCACCCGGTCATGCCGTTCGTCACCGAGGAGCTGTGGACCGCGCTCACCGGGGGCGACAGCATCATGATCGCTCCCTGGCCGGGCCAGCGCCCGGCTGCCCAGGGCGACGCGCCGGCCGCCCGCGGCGGCGCGCCGGCGGCCTTCCGGGACGACGCCGCGGAAGCGGAGATCAGCTCGCTGATGCGGCTGGTCACCGAGGTCCGCCGGTTCCGTTCCGACCAGGGGCTGCGGCCCGGGCAGCAGGTGCCTGCCGTGCTGGCCGGCATCGAGGGCACCCGCCTCGCGCCGCACGAGACCAGCATCCGGTCCCTGCTGCGGCTGACCGCGCCCGGCGGCAGCTTCGCGGCGACCGCGTCCGTGCTGGCCGAGGGCATCATGGTGGAACTGGATACCGCCGCCGGGATCGACGTGGCCGCCGAGCGGCGCCGCCTGGACAAGGACCTGGCCGCCGCCCGCAAGGAGGCGGACCAGGCCGAGCGGAAGCTGGCCAACGAGTCGTTCCTGGCCAAAGCGCCCGCCACTGTAGTGGCCAAGACCCGGGAGCGGCTCGATGCCGCGCACGCCGACGTCGACCGGATCACCGGCAGGCTCGCCGCGCTGCCGGTGCCCGGCCAGGATGACCGGCGGGACGCTTGAGTATCTCCGGCGAGCTGCGCGAGGCGGAGGCCGAGATCCTCGCGCGGCGCCCTGAGCATGCCATCGAGCCGACCCTGGAACGGATGGCCGCGCTGGTCTCGATCCTCGGCGACCCGCAGCGCTCCTACCCGGTCATCCACATCACCGGCACGAACGGCAAGACCTCGACCGCCCGGATGATCGAGAGCCTGCTGCGGGCGCGGGGCCTGCGCACCGGCCTGTTCACCAGCCCCCATCTGTCGTCCATCCGGGAGCGGATCGTGGTGGACGGCCAGCCGGTCTCCGCGGAGACGTTCGTGACCGCCTACGACGAGCTGGCGCCCTACCTGGCCATGGTGGACGGGCAGCAGGACAGCCAGCTGTCCTTCTTCGAGGTGCTGACCGGCATGGCCTTCGCCATCTTCGCCGACGTGCCGGTGGACGTGGCGGTGGTCGAGGTCGGGCTCGGCGGTACCTGGGACGCGACGAACATCGCGGACGGCGCCGTGGCCGTGGTCACCCCGGTCTCCCTCGACCACACCGCCTACCTGGGCGGCACGGTGGAGGAGATCGCGGCGGACAAGGCCGGGATCATCAAGCCGGGGGCGGTGGCCGTGCTCGCCCAGCAGCCGCTGCCCGCGGCGGAGGGCCTGCTGCGCCGGGTCGTCACGGTCGGCGCGAGCGTGGTCCGTGAAGGCCTGGAGTTCGGGGTTCTCGACCGGGACCTGGCCGTCGGCGGCCAGCGGCTGGACCTGCGCGGGCTGCGTGGCGACTACACGGACATCGTCTTGCCGCTGTTCGGCGCGTACCAGGCCAGCAACGCCGCGGTCGCCCTGGCCGCCGTGGAAGCGTTCGCGGCCGGGGCGCCGCTGCGGGGGCAGTCGGCTGAGCATGAGGCGGACCGGGCCGACGAAACCGCGGGCTGGCCCGCGGAGGGCGGCGATCCGGCGTCCCCGGCCGCCGCTGATGATCTTGATGACGATGCGCCCGCGGTCCCGCTGGCCCGGCCCGCCGCGGCGGATGACCCGGACGCGCCCGCGGGGGCGCTGGGGCAGGATCTGGTGCGGGAAGGGTTCGCGCAGGTCACCTCGCCAGGGCGGCTGGAGGTGGTACGGCGGAGCCCGGTGGTGATTCTGGACTCGGCGCACAATCCGGCGGGCATGGAAGCGGCCATGGAGGCCGTCACCGAGGCCTTCACGTTCGCCTCGATCATCGGGGTGCTGGCGGTCAGCGCCGACAAGGACGTGCCCGGGATCCTCGACCAGATGGAGCCGGTGATCTCCGAGCTGGTGGTGACCCGCAACTCCTCCGATCGGTCGATGGAGCCGGACAAGCTGGAGGAGCTGGCCGCGTCGGCGTTCGGAGCGGAGCGGGTGCATGCGGCCCGGCGGCTCGATGACGCCCTGGAGACCGCGGTCGGCCTGGCCGACGATGCGGCCGGCGAGGAAGGGCTGACCCTGACCGGGGTGCTGGTCACCGGGTCGGTCGTCACCGCCGGGGACGCCCGGCTGCTGCTCGCCCCGGACCGCGCCGAGGCGGACCGCGCGGACGCGCACCGTGCCGAACAGGACCGCCTGGACCGTGAGCAGCGCGACCGCGAGGAGCGCGAGGACTGGGACGTCGACGACCAGGACCGCGAGGAGCGCGAGGACCGCGAGGACCGCGGGCATCCGGATCCGGAGGCGGCGGGGGAGGAATGAGGAGGCTCTGCGCCACCGTGCTGGTGATGGAGGCCATCGTGATCGGCCTGGCCATCCCGGTGGCCATCACGATCGGGCATGCCTCTCCCCGGGTGGCCGGGTACGCCGGCGGCGCGCTGGCGGTGGCCGCGGTGCTGCTGGCGGGGGTGGTCGGGCGCCCGCGTCTGCAGGTGGCGCTGGTGGCCGGCAGCGTGCTCCAGGTCCTGGTGATCGCGGCCGGGACGCTGGTCCCGGTCATGTACGCGCTCGGCGCCATCTTCGCCGGGTTCTGGGTCCTGGCTATCTGGATGGGGCGGCGCGCGGAATCGTCCTGAGCGGCGCCCGCCAGATCAGCCGGGTCCCGCCGTCCGCCGCAGATTCGGTCGCCACGGTGCCCCCGACCTGGAGAGCGCGGGCACACAGCTCAGGCAGGATGGGCCCCTCGCCGTTGGGCCGGGCGGCCCACTGGGTGCCGTCGTCGGTGATCGTCAGCGTGACCGCGTCGCGGTCCGCGGCCACGGCCACCGCGACCTGCGTGGCCTGCGCACAGGTGCCGCTGCTGGCCAGCCCGTCCCGGAGCACCCCCAGCAGCTGCCGGGCCGCCGGCAGGGGCACCGCGGTGTCCAGCGGGCCTTCCAGCGTCACCTCGGGCACCACCCCGAGCTGCGCGGTCAGCTCCCGGGACACCTCCAGGATGCTGCGGCGCAGGCCCGGGCCCGGCTCACGCTGCGACGCCTCGAAGATGGAGCGGCGCAGCAGCGTGATGGACTCATCCAGGTCCTGGACCACCTACGTCGATCCGGTCGGCCACGTCGGGCCTGCTGCCGAGCAGGCCCATCACGCCCTGCAGCGACATGCCCGACGCGAACAGCCGCTGCACCACCGTGTCATGCAGGCTCCTGGCGATGCGGTCACGGTCGGCCATGATGCTCATATCCCGCAGCCGGGCCTGCATCATGGCCGCCTGCTGGCGGGACCGGCGGATCCTGGCCCGCAGGCCATGCCCGGCCACCGCGATCATCACGGTCAGCGCCGCCCAGGCGATCATCCGGCGGATGAGTACGGCCGCCGGGGTCGCCGGGGTGCCCAACAGCGAGACCGCCAGCACCACGGCCAGGGCGGCCGCGCCCACGCAGGCCGATTCCCACGGGCGGTGATACAGCGCGGTCCAGATGATGGGGCTGAGCAGGATGAGCATGATTCCGGCGTACTCCCCGCCCGCCGCCTGGATGAGCGGGAACACCGAGGCCACGTACAGCAGCGGGACGGTCACGTCGCACCAGGCCGGCAGCCGGTCCCAGGGCAGCAGGAGGATGAGGGCCGCGGTGACCGCCAGGATCACCACGCTGACGACGGCGTACGGGACCGAGGACGGGCCGGGCGGCAGCGCCAGGCTCGCCTCGGCCAGGACGGCCAGGGCCGCGAACGGCGCGATCCGGGCCAGCAGCCCGTCCCGCCGCAGGGCCGGGCCGGACGCGTCAGCCAGCGGATCCCCGGGACCCGGGGCGTCCGCCGTCAGGCCTGCGAAGCTGGGCGCACCGCCAGTACCGATCTGGTCTTCCACCGTTCATCTGCTTATCGTCGCTGGGTGACGCTCCCCACGAGCTTGCCTCAGATGGTCCTTAAATGTCCAGGTCGCGCCCGCTGAGCAGCGGCCTGCGGGCGAGAACCATGCCGGAGGCTGGGCGGTTAGGCGTCGCGGCGAGGAACAGTTACGTTAGATTCGGCGGCTGCGCCCCCGCCTGGGGAGGGCGGGCCGGCGTGACGGGGGCTGGCCGGGATGCAGCATGCGCTGCGGACCCTGGCCGCTGCCGCGGCAAGGGTAGGATCTGGCCGCGGCGGGATTGCCCTCGATCACTCCGGGATCGGCACCGTTGCCACCGGCCAAGAGGAGCAAAGCAGTGACTGAACGTACCCTTGTCCTAGTCAAGCCCGATGCGGTCCGCCGGGGGCTGATCGGGGACGTGCTGTCCCGGATCGAGCGCAAGGGCCTGCAGATAGTGGCGATGGACTTGCGCGTCATCACGCCCGGAACGGCCGAGGCCCACTACGCCGAGCACGTGGGTAAGCCCTTCTTCCCGTCCCTGGTTACGTTCATCACGTCCGGCCCCCTGATTGCGCTGGTCGTGGCGGGTCCCCGGGCCATCGAGGCGTTCCGCGGGCTGGCAGGCGCGACCGACCCGGTGCGGGCCAGCGCGGGCACTATCCGCGGTGATCACGCGTTGGATGTTCAGCAGAACATCGTGCACGGATCGGATTCGCCGGACTCCGCCGAACGGGAAATCAAGATCTTCTTTCCTGACCTCGTTTAGGCGGGCCGGCGCTGGTCGATGAAGGAACAAAGAGCGGCTCGGGTTCGGCGGGGCGTGAGCCGCGGCTAAATGACCACAGATCATCCAGCAGACCCTTTTTGGAAGGTTCTCGTTCCTGATGAGCAACGCGCTGGCGTTTCTGGGCCGCGACATGGCGGTCGATCTGGGCACTGCGAACACCCTGGTGTACGTCCGGGGCCGCGGCATCGTGCTCAACGAGCCTTCCGTGGTGGCGCTGAATACCAACACGGGCGCCATCGTGGCCGTCGGGGTCGAGGCGAAACGGATGATCGGGCGGACACCCGGCAACATCGTGGCCGTGCGCCCGCTCAAGGACGGGGTCATCGCCGACTTCGACGTGACCGAGCGGATGCTGCGCTACTTCATCCAGAAGGTCCACCGGCGCAGGCACCTGGCCAAGCCGCGGGTGGTCGTGGCGGTGCCCAGCGGCATCACCGGGGTCGAGCAGAGCGCGGTGAAGGAGGCCGGCCACCAGGCCGGTGCCCGCCGGGTCTACATCATCGAGGAGCCGATGGCCGCGGCGATCGGGGCCGGCCTCCGGTCAACGAGCCCACCGGGAACATGGTGGTGGACATCGGCGGCGGCACCACCGAGGTCGCGGTGATCTCGCTGGGCGGGATCGTCACGTCCCAGTCGATCCGGGTGGCCGGTGACGAGCTGGACCAGGCGATCATCACCTTCGGCAAGAAGGAGTACTCGCTCATGCTCGGCGACCGCACCGCCGAGGAGATCAAGATGGCACTCGGGTCCGCCTACCCGTCGGTGGATGAGCCGCACGCCGAGATCCGCGGCCGTGACCTGGTCAGCGGCCTGCCCAAGACGATCGTGATCTCGGCGGAGGAGATCCGCCGGGCCATCGAGGAGCCGGTCGCGCTGATCGTGGATACGGTCAAGACCACGCTGGACAAGTGCCCGCCCGAGCTGGCCGGCGACGTGATGGACCGGGGTATCGCGCTGACCGGCGGGGGTGCGCTGCTGCGCGGGCTGTCTGACCGGCTGCGCGAGGAAACGGGCATGCCGGTACATGTGGCGGATAACCCGCTGGATTCGGTGGTGCTGGGCACCGGCAAGTGCGTGGAAGATTTCGACACCCTTCGCCAGGTTCTCGTCCCTGAGTCCCGGCGCTGACCTCGAGCAGGCAGTATGGGGGCCGCGGCAGCGGCCGCTGACAGATCCAGCCAACCGGGGCATGGCCGGCGGCTTGACGAGGAGACCTGGTGCACGACACCCGGCGAACCCGCATCGTTCTGGTGGTGCTGCTGGCTGCCGCGCTCGCGCTGATCACCATCGACTACCGCGGCAGCGCGGGCGGGCCGATCGGCGGCCTGCGCGCGCTGGGCGGCAGCGTGTTCGGCTCGGTCGAGGGGGCCGCCGGCGTGGTCACCAGGCCGGTCGCCGCGTTCACGGACCGGCTCACCGGCTCCGGCTCACAAGGCAAGATCGATGCTCTCCAACGACAGGTGGTTGATCTCCGCGCCCAGCTGAGCCAGCAACAGCTGAGCAAGTCCGACGAGCGCCAGCTCGGCCAGCTGCTCCAGCTGGCCGGCCGGGGGCGGTACCGGATCGTGACCGCGAGCGTGATCGCGGCCGGCGCGTCCTACGACGACTCGGTTACCATCGACGCCGGGCGCGTGGACGGCATCAAGCCGGATGAGACCGTGCTGAACGGGCAGGGCCTGGTCGGCACGGTCGCCTCGGCGAGCGCGACCACCTCGACCGTGCTGCTCGCCACCGACGCCAGCGTGACCGTGGGGGTCCGGCTGGCGGGCACCGGGCAGATCGGCGTGGTCAGCGGGACCGGCAAGAGCATGACCGGCAGTGGCCTGCTCCGGCTGCAGGTGTTCGACGTCAACGCGATCCTGCATCCGGGCCAGGAACTGGTCACCTTCGGCTCGGCGGGCGGCCGGCCCTACGTGCCCGGGGTGCCGGTCGGCGTGATCACCAAGCTGGAAGGCACCAGCAGCTCGCTGACCAAGGAGGCGCTCGTCCGCCCGTTCGCCGACGACACCGCGCTGGGCGTGGTCGGCGTGGTGATCGTCCCGCCGCGGCACAACCCGAGATTCTCCGTGCTGCCGCCCAGCCCGAGCCCGGCCCCGTCCGCCTCCGCGACGGTCTCCCCGGGCGCGACCGGCTCGCCGTCGCCCGGCAGCACGGCCACGCCTACCCCCGCCGCCACCGGATCGGGGCACTGACGTGCGTCGCGTGGCGTTCTCGGCCGCCCTGCTGCTGCTCGCGATCCTGATCCAGCTGACCGTGCTCAGTAACGTGCGCCTTCCGGGCGGGGCCGGCCCGGACCTGGTGCTGGTCGTGGTCGTGGCGCTGGCGCTGACCGGCGGCCCGGTGGAGGGCATGCTGGGCGGTTTCGGCGCGGGCCTCGCGCTGGACGTGGCGCCGCCCGCCACTCACCTGGTGGGCCAGTACGCGCTGGTGTTCTGCGCGGTCGGGTACGCCACCGGGCGGGTGGGCAGCAAGCTCGACGAGTCCGCCTGGGTGCCGATCGGCGTGGTGGCCATCGGGTCTGCGGCCGGGGAACTGCTCTTCGCGCTCACCGGGATGATCTTCGGGAACCTCGATATCACCTGGTCCACGATCGGCCATGTGCTGCCCGCCTCCGTCGTCTACGACGTGCTGATCAGCCCGTTCGTGCTCTACGCCGTGGTCCGGGCCCGCGCGCTGGCCGCCCCGACCCTGACCGCCGCGGGCCTGGCCGCCTTCCCCGGCGGGTCGGCCCGGGTGGGGCAGGCGGGCCAGCCGCTGGCCGTGCCCGGCCTGGCCGGCGCGGCGGCCCTGTTCGCCGGGTCCGGCGCGGTGCTGCGCGACAGCGGCACCGGGCGGGCGCCGAGGCTGAAAGCCCGCACCCTGCGGGCCGGGTCCACCCAGGGCGGGTCGGCCAGCGGGTCGCGCTCCGCCCCGGCCCGCCCGGCCCGGCCGGTCCACCTGAAGTTCAGCGGCGGCGGGGGTTCTGCCCAGTCCGGCGGGGCGGCCGCGGCCGCGGCCGCCCGGGCCAGGCAGGGACTGGCGTCCCGGCCGGTGCGCCTGCACCTGGGCACCAGGCGGCGGTTCGGCCAGAACCGGGGGAGCAGGCCCGGGGGAGCGCGGGCCCAGGGCAGCTGGCAGCGCGGCGGCGGGATCCCGGCCAGTGCTTTCAGCCGGTCCAGCGGCATCAGCCGGTCCGGCGCCTTCGGCCGGTCCGGCGCGGCCAGCCGGGTTGGCGGCACCCTGGGTGACGGCGTGGGCGGCCGGGCGCTGCGTCCGTCCCGCGGGCCGCGGCTGCGCGGCGGGGTGATGCAGGGCGGTTCGGCCAGCGGCGCCCGGGCCGCCGGCGCGCGGATCGGCAGCCGCCCGGCCCGGCAGGTGCAGCTGCGGCTGGGGGCAGGCCGGCGCCGCGACGGCGCGATCGGCGGCTCGGTCCTCGGCCGGCGCGCCCGGGGCAGCGGGCTGCGCGCCGGGAAGCAGCGCACCCCCCGGTTCCGCGGGGCCAAGTCGGGCGCCCTCAGCGGCCGCCGGGCCCCGGCCAGCAACCTGAACGGCCGCCGCGCGTTCGGCCGGCGCCGGTCACGGTGGCGGAACTTCGGCAAGCGGTCAGGAGGTCTCTCTCGATGATCCCGGCGTCACGGCGGCGCCTCATCGTGCTGTATGTGGTCGTCGCCGCGCTGTTGATCTCCCTCGGCGGGCGGCTGTGGTACCTGCAGGTCATGAACGGCCGCAGCTACGTGCAGCTCGCCGCCCTGGACCAGACGCAGACGGTGATCACGCCTGCGGTCCGCGGCCAGATCCTCGACGACGCAGGCCTGCCCCTGGTGGACAACGCCAGTTCCCTGGTGGTCACGGTCAACATCATGAACCTGGCCACGCAGAGCGACGGCGGCGCGGGGGTGCTCCGCAGGCTGGCCCACCTGCTCGGCATGTCCGACAAGCTGCTCACCCAGAAGGTCCGGCTCTGCAACGCGCACGTGTCCCAGCCGTGCTGGCCTGGCTCGCCGTACCAGCCGATCCCGGTCGCCGAGCACGTCCCGGACTCGATCGCGGTCCAGATCATGCAGGATCACGCCAGATTTCCCGGGGTGAGCGCCGGGGTGAACCCGATAGCCCGGTACCCCCAGCCCAACGGGGCGAACCCGGCGCAGGTCCTCGGCTACCTCGGCCCGATCACGGCCCAGCAGATGAAGCAGCAGCACCTGCCCACCACCGGGTTCGCCGGCGTGGACCTGGTCGGCCAGGCCGGCCTGGAAGCGCAGTACAACAGCCAGCTCCAAGGCACCCCGGGCCAGCAGGTGCTGTCCGTGAACAGCGCCGGCCAGCAGCTCGGCGTGACGAAGAACACCGCCCCCCAGACCGGGAACGACCTGGTCACCAGCATCAACGCCCGGCTTCAGGGTGACGTCCAGTCGGTGCTGGCCAGCACCATCCGCAAGGCCCAGCTGACCGGCAGCCCGCGGGCCACGACCGGTGCGGCGATAGTGATGACCACCACCGGCCGGGTGATCGCCATGGCCAGCGCGCCGACCTATGACCCCAGCGTCTGGAACGGCGGCATCTCCGAGAGACAGTACCGGCAGCTGATCAACGGGAACAAGCCGATCCTGAACCGGGTCACCCAGGGCGAGTACGCGCCCGGCTCCACGTTCAAGGTCACCTCCGCCGCGGCCGCGGTCAAGGCCGGGTACAGCCTGGCCAGCACCTACAACTGCCCGGCCTCCTACAACATCGCCGGCCGCTCCTTCCTCAACGACGGCCAGAAGAACCTCGGCCAGATGAGCCTGCACGAGGCCCTGGTCATCTCCTGTGACACGGTCTTCTACGAGCTGGCCTACGGCATCTACCAGCACGACCACACCAAGGACAACGTCGTCACCAGCCCGAGGGCCCCGATCCAGGAAATGCAGAAAATGGAACTGGGCTGGGGATTCGGCAAAGCGCCCGGGATCGACCTGCCCGAGCAGGGCGCGGGCAGCATCCCGACCCGGGAATGGCTGTACTACCTCTGGAAGAGTAATGCCCATTCTGGGCAGAACTGGTGCAAATACGGCCGGGCTAGTGGCACCTATGTGCAGCAGATCGAATATCAGGACTGCCATTACGGGAACGTCTGGGAACCGGGCGAGGCGGCGATCGCGGCCATCGGCCAGGGCTACGTCGCGGTGACCCCGCTGCAGCTCGCCGACGCCTACGCGGCCCTGGCCAACGGCGGCAAGCTGTACAGCCCCCGGATCGGCCAGGCCATCGTCAGCCCCAGCGGGAAGGTGGTCCAGAAGATCAAGCCCAGGCTGATCCGGCGCCTGCCGGTGGCCGGGAGCACCCTGGCCTACATCCGCAGCGCGCTAGCCGACGTGACCACCGGCGCGGGCACCGCGGCCAGCGCCTTCGGCGGCTTTCCCCGCAACCAGGTCTGCGTGGCGGGCAAGACGGGTACGGCTGAAGTGTTCAACAGCTCGGTGACCTCGGTGTTCGCCTCGTTCGCGCCGTGCACCAACCCGAAGTACGTGGTCGTGGTCATGATCCCGGACTCGAACTACGGCGCGGAGGTCGCGGCGCCCGCGGTCCGGCAGATCTACGACTACATCTACGGGCTGGAGGGCCACAAGGCAGCGCTGCCCGGCGGCAAGCTGCCCCACGGGCTGCCGACGATCTCGGCGACCGGGACGATCACCGCCCCGGCGGGTTACGGGGGCTCCTGATGAACCTCGGCACCCGCGACTTCACCACTCCCCGCAGCCCCAGCTTCGGCCAGAAGCGGCGGCCCCTGCTGGTCCGGGCGGTGGCCAAGGAATCGCCGCTGCGCACGTACGACTGGGTGCTGCTGGTGGCCGTGGTCGCGCTCAGCCTGATCGGCACGCTGCTGGTCTACTCGGCCACCCAGCCCAGCGCGGACCCGCGCAGCTACCTGATCAAGCAGCTGATCAACGTCGCGCTCGGCCTGATCCTCATGGTCGTGGTGAGCCTGCTGGACTACCGGCAGATCCGGCTGCTGGCCCCGTTCGTCTACGCCGCCTCGGTCCTGGGCCTGGCGGCAGTGCTCAGCCCGCTGGGGACCACCGTCAGCGGGGCCAAGGCCTGGATCAACCTGCCCGCCGGCTTCCAGGTGGAGCCGTCGGAGTTCGCCAAGATCGGGCTCATCCTGATCATCGCCGTCGTCTTCGGCGAACTGCGGGACAGCGGCCGGATCCCGGGCCCGAGGCACGCCGCCGGGGTGCTCGCGCTGGCGCTGATCCCCGTCGTGCTGGTGGAGCGCGAGCCCGCCCTCGGCGTGATCATCCTGCTGCTGCTGATCACGGCCGGGATGATCGCGCTGTCCGGCCTGAAGCTGCGCTGGGTGGCAGGCATGGCGGTGGCCGGCGTACTGGCGGTCGTGGCCGTATTCAAGCTGCACCTGCTGCGCAGCTACCAGCTCGACCGGCTGACCGCGTTCCTGCACCCCGCGGCGGACCCGACGGGGACGGGCTACGAGACGATCCACTCCAAGATCATGATCGGTTCCGGGGGGCTGCTCGGCACCGGGTGGCTGCACGGGCCGCTGGTCACCGCCAGCTTCGTGCCGAACCAGCAGACCGACTTCATCGTGAGCGTCGCGGGTGAGGAACTCGGCTTCGTGGGCTGCGCGGTGATCATCGTCCTGCTGGGCATCGTGATCTTCCGCGCGCTGCGCATCGCCAGCCAGGCGGACGACCAGTTCGGCCTGCTGGCCGCGTCCGGCATCGCGCTGTGGTTCGGCCTGCAGTCGTTCATCAACATCGGGATGACCATCGGGATCATGCCGGTGACCGGCCTCCCGCTGCCGTTCGTGTCCTACGGCGGCTCCGCCATGTTCGCCGACATGATCGCCATAGGCGTGCTCCAGTCGGTGCACCGGCGTCACCACGTGTTCGGCTGAACGTGCTGACCCGGGGGCCCGAGCCCCCGGACCCCCCAACGTGCCCGCTACCGGAGGCCCTTCATCTGCTGCGGCTGCCGGGTTAGTCGCCGCTCGGCGGGAACACGCCTGCGGCGCGCCCCGCCTCGCCAGCGAATAGTCTGTAGGGATGCCTGTTGAATCGGTCTACCCCCGCCTGGAGCCCCTGCTGCCCCAGGTGCGCAAGCCGATCCAGTACGTCGGCGGCGAGCTGAACTCCGTGGTTCGCGACTGGGACGCCGCGGAGGTCCGCTGGGCGCTCATGTACCCGGACGCCTACGAGGTCGGAGTGCCCAACCAGGGCGTCCAGATCCTGTACGAAGTGCTGAACGAGTCTGACGGCGTGCTGGCCGAGCGCACCTACAGCGTCTGGCCGGACCTGGAGAACCTGATGCGCCAGCACGGGATCCCCCAGTTCACGGTGGACGGCCACCGCCCGGTCGCGGCCTTCGATGTGCTCGGCGTCAGCTTCGCCACCGAACTGTGCTACACGAACCTGCTGTCCGCCCTCGACCTGGCCGGCATCCCGCTCACGGCAGCCGACCGGGACGAGCGGCATCCGCTGGTGCTGGCCGGCGGGCACGCCGCGTTCAACCCGGAACCGGTGGCGGAGTTCCTGGACGGGGCGGTGCTCGGCGACGGCGAGCAGGCCGTGCTGGCCATCTCCGGGCTGATCAAGGACTGGAAGCGCGCCGGGCGGCCGGGCGGCCGGGACGGCCTGCTGGAGCGCCTGGCCACCGAGGCCGGCGTCTACGTGCCCCGCTTCTACGACGTGGACTACCTGCCGGACGGGCGGATCAGGCGGGTCGCGCCGAACCGCAGCGGCGTCCCGTTCACCGTGCCCAAGCACACCGTGATGGACCTGGACGAATGGCCGTACCCCCGCAAGCCGCTGGTCCCGGTGGCCGAGTCCGTGCACGAGCGGTTCAGCGTGGAGATCTTCCGCGGCTGCACCCGGGGCTGCCGGTTCTGCCAGGCCGGGATGATCACCCGGCCGGTGCGCGAGCGCAGCGTCACGACGGTGGGCGACATGGTCGAGTGCGGGCTGGCCGAGAGCGGCTTCAGCGAGGTCGGCCTGCTCTCCCTGTCCAGCGCCGACCACAGTGAGATCAACGAGATCGTCACCGGGCTGGCCGACCGTTACGAGGGCAGCTCGACCGGGCTGTCCCTGCCCTCCACCCGGGTCGACGCGTTCAACGTCACCCTGGCCAACGAGCTGAGCCGCAGCGGCAAGCGGTCCGGGCTGACCTTCGCCCCCGAGGGCGGCTCGGAGCGGATCCGCAAGGTGATCAACAAGATGGTCACCGAGGACGACCTGATCCGCACGGTCAGCACCGCCTACGCCAACGGCTGGCGCCAGGTGAAGCTGTACTTCATGTGCGGCCTGCCCACGGAGACGGACGAGGACGTGCTGGCCGTCGCCGACCTGGCCCGCCGGGTCATCCAGGCCGGGCGGGAGGCGACGGGCCGCAAGGACATCCGGTGCACCGTGTCCATCGGCGGTTTCGTGCCCAAGCCGCACACCCCGTTCCAGTGGGCGCCGCAGTGTGACCACGAGACCGTGGATCACCGGCTGCGGCAGCTGGGTGCGGCCCTGCGGGCCGACCGCGCCTACGGCCGTTCCGTGGGCTTCCGCTACCACGATGGCCAGCCGTCGATCGTCGAGGGGCTGCTGTCCCGCGGTGACCGCCGGGTGGCCAAGGTGATCAGGGCGGCCTGGCAGGATGGTGCCCGGTTCGACGGGTGGAGCGAGTACTTCTCCTTCGGGCGCTGGATGCGCAGCGCCGAGCAGGCCCTGGCCGGCGAGCCCGTCGACGTCGCCTGGTACACGACACGCGAGCGCGAGTACAGCGAGGTCCTGCCCTGGGACCACCTGGATGCGGGCCTGGACCGCGACTGGCTCTGGCAGGACTGGCAGGACGCGGTGGACCCGGCCGGGGCGGCGGAGGTCGAAGACTGCCGCTGGACCCCGTGTTACGACTGCGGCGTGTGCCCCACCATGGGCACCGAGATCCAGACCGGCCCCACCGGGCGGACCCTGCTTCCCCTGTCCGTGGCCGGGAGTTCCGCGGGCGGCCCTGGCGGCGCGGGAGGCGTCGGCTAGATGCCAGACCCCGGTTCCCCAGCTCAGCCGCCTCACGGCCGGCCCGGAGGCCCTCCGACGGCCCGACACGCGGGGCTGATCAGCCGCCCGTCGTCCAGCGGCTTATCGTCCGGTACGCTAAAAGAAGCAGGATGCGATTCGCCAGTCACAGAGATATCGCACGGGCGGTGGAGCGCGGGGTACGCCGGGCACGGTTGCCCATCGCGTACTCGGCGGGATTTACCCCCCATCCGAAGATCTCTTACGCTGGCGCGGCCCCGACGGGGACGGCGAGTGAAGCTGAGTACCTGGAGCTTTCGCTGACGGCGGCGTGCGCCGTCACGGAAGTGCGGGACCAGCTCAATGCGGCCCTGCCGGACGGGATTGATGTGATAGACGTGACCGAGGAAGCCAGTTCCCTGGGCGCCCTGACGTTCGAGGCGTCCCAGTGGGAAGTGGTCCTCCCCGGGATCGGGCGAGATGAGGCCGCGGCGGCGGCCGAGGCGTTCCTCGCTCAGGACGGCGTGGAGGTCGAGCGCCTGACCAGCAAGGGAATGCGGCGCATGGACGCTCGCGCCGCGGTGGTCACGATGCAGGCCGACTGGCGGTCCGCTGATGAGCGGAACGCCGGGTATGCAATACTTCGAATGGTTGTTCGGCACCTGACACCTGCCGTGCGACCCGATGACATCCTGACTGCACTTCGCCGTGTGGCTGGGCTAGTGCCTTCGTCACCACCGCTGGTGACCCGGCTGGTACAAGGACCGCTGGAGGCAGTAGCTGCCGAGGCCGGGCCCGCAGGGCAGCATGTGCCCGCCGGGCCTGCCGAGGATTGGGCGTCCCCGGTGACGGCATCCCCGTCGGATGGGGTAACGCCGCTCGGGCTCCACCCAGCCGGACCGGGCGCGGCGCAGGAACATGTAGAGACAACGCGCCTGGGAACGCGGTCGGCCACGCTGGCCGACCCGGTCCCCGCGAGCGCGTACGACCAGCTCCCGCGCGGAGCGGAGGGTTCCGAGGGAACCCACGCGCCCGGGAGCCTGACGGGAGATAGCCCGGATGCTCGAAACCGAGCTGAACGATTCACAGCAGAACGAGACAGCGCGCGAGGGTGACAGCGACGGAGGTGGAACGCCGTCCGGTCTGACCGGGACGGCTAGCGCCGCCGACACCGGCGGCAGCAACGCGGCCGCCGGCGAGCCGGCGACCACCCAGCGCCGGACGCGCAGGCCCCGGCGGGCCGCGACCCGGGCGGCCGGGCCGCCGTCGGAGGACGTGGCCGCGCCCCCGGCCCCTCCGGCCAGCACCGGATCGGCCACTGACGGGCCGGCCAGTGACGGGCCAGCCGCTGACGGGCCAGCCGGCACGGGCCGGCCAGTGCCGGGCCGGCGGTGAGCGCGCCCGTCGCCTCCACGGTGACCACGTCACCCGCGGCCAGTCCGGTCGCGCCCGCGCTGCCCTCGGCCCCCAGCGGGTCAGGGTCTGTGCCGCAGGCGACCTTCCAGCCACCCCCCGTCATCTTCCAGCCGCCGGCCGCCGGTGAGCCCGCCGCCGATCGCGGCCGGGTCCGGGACGAGCCGGCCAGCGAGGACACCGGGCCGGAGGAGCCGTCCGGCGACGGTGCGTCCGAAGGATCGACCCGCCGGCGGCGCCGCCGTGGTGGGCGATCCCGGGGGCAGGACGCCGACGGCGAGGCTCCCGGCGAGGAGGCCGAGGACGGGGACTCCGCCCCGGCCAGGAGCGGGCGCGAGCCTGCCGAGCGCGGCGGCAAGTCCGCCGACGCCAGGCAGGGCGACGGCAAGTCCGGCCAGGGCCGGGGGGGCAAGCAGGCCCAGGGCAAGCAGGCCCAGGGTGATCAGGCCGAGGGCCAGCCGAACGGCCCCGAGGACGAGGCCGACGGCGCGGACGGGGACGGCGAGGATGGCGCCGGCACCAGGCGCCGCAGGCGGCGCCGTCGCCGCGGCTCAGCGGCAGACGGGGAGCCCGCTGCCGACGACCCGCCCAACACGGTCGTGCACGTGCGGGTGCCGCGTTCGCCAGCCACCGACGAGCCCGTATCCGTCAGCGATGTCCGGTCGGTCCGCGGCTCGACCCGCCTGGAGGCCAAGCGGCAGCGGCGGCGCGAGGGCCGCGAGTCCGGCGCCGGCGCCCGCCGGTCATCACCGAGGCCGAGTTCCTGGCCCGCCGGGAGTCCGTGGACCGGGTCATGGTCGTCCGGCAGCAGAACGACCGGACCCAGATCGCCGTGCTCGAGGACGGCGTGCTCGTCGAGCACTACGTGGACAAGGCCACCCATCAGTCCATGGTCGGCAACGTGTACCTGGGGAAGGTGCAGAACGTGCTGCCGTCCATGGAGGCGGCCTTCGTGGACGTGGGCAAGGGCCGCAACGCGGTGCTGTACGCGGGCGAGGTGAACTTCGACGCCAGCGGGCTGGAGGGCGACTCCAAGCGGATCGAGTCGGCGCTCAAGTCCGGCCAGGCCGTCCTGGTCCAGGTGACCAAGGACCCGGTCGGGCACAAGGGCGCCCGGCTGACCAGCCAGGTGAGCCTGCCCGGCCGTTACCTGGTCTATGTCCCCGGCGGCTCCATGATGGGCATCAGCCGCAAGCTCCCGGACAAGGAGCGCACCCGGCTGAAGCAGATCCTCAAGCAGGTCATGCCCGACGGCGCGGGCGTGATCGTGCGGACCGCCGCGGAAGGCGCGACCGAGGAAGAGCTGTCCCGGGATGTCGCCCGGCTGGCCGCCCAGTGGGAAGCCATCGAGCAGAAGTCCAAGACCGCCAACGCGCCCGAGCTGCTGTACAGCGAGCCGGACCTGACCATCCGCGTGGTCCGGGACATCTTCAACGAGGACTTCGCGTCGCTGGTGGTGGCCGGGGACGAAGGCTGGGATCTGGTCTACGAGTACGTCCGGTATGTCGCCCCGCACCTGGCCGACCGGCTCACTCACTGGTCCGACGAGGACGAGGACGTCTACGCCCGGTACCGGATCGACGAGCAGCTGGCCAAGGCGCTGGAGCGCAAGGTCTGGCTGCCCAGCGGCGGTTCCCTGGTCATCGACAACACCGAGGCCATGACGGTCGTTGACGTCAACACCGGGAAGTTCACCGGGCAGGGCGGCAACCTGGAGGAGACCGTCACCCGGAACAACCTCGAGGCGGCCGAGGAGATCGTCCGGCAGCTCCGGCTGCGGGATGTCGGCGGCATCATCGTGATCGACTTCATCGACATGGTCCTGGAGAGCAACCGGGAGCTGGTGCTGCGCCGGATGCTGGAATGCCTGGCCCGGGACCGCACCAAGCACCAGGTGGCCGAGGTGACGTCGCTCGGCCTGGTCCAGATGACCCGTAAGCGGGTCGGGGCCGGGCTGCTGGAAGCGTTCTCTGAGCCCTGCGACTGCTGCAACGGCCGCGGCCGGATCATCTCCCTCGACCTGACCGAGCCCGCCGGCACGAGCCAGCGGGGTCGCTCCGGTGGTGATGACGGGCGCCAGGGTGGCGGAGGCCGCCAGGACCGCAACGGCCGGGGTGACCGGAACGGGCAGCAGGACCGCAACGGCCGGGGTGACCGCAACGACAAGAACAACACCAGTTGGATCCTGGACCACAATCTTCGGACTTATACGAGCGATCCGAAAGGAGTAAACAAAGGTGAATTCCTGCCCGTCGATGGAGAAGGCAACCCCTCATTTCTTGGGTCCGGATTTACCGTTGCCAACACCAAGTTCTCGATCAATGGCTACATCTACGGCACCGGACCGATGATGACCATGAGACAAGGGGAGCATGTCCGCTGGTATCTGCTCACCCTCGGTGAATTCTTCAGTCTCCACACCCCACACTGGCACGGCAACACCGTGCTGCAAGACGGGAAACGCACCGACGTTGTCGCGCTCCTGCCGGCCCAGATGGTGACGGTGGATATGGTTCCCGATAATCCGGGTATTTGGATGTTTCACTGCCACATCGACGACCACATGGAGGCGGGAATGGTGGCACTTTAC
Source organism: uncultured Actinomycetes bacterium (assembly GCA_963720645.1). GTDB lineage: Bacteria > Actinomycetota > Actinomycetes > Streptosporangiales > Streptosporangiaceae > RYN-230. The sequence goes on from CAVRFX010000016.1 coordinate 500,209, forward strand.
AAAGTTGAGCCGTAACTTAAATGCCCCGATTTCGAGAATCGGAGAATCTGTGCTGGAAGGAGAATCGCGATGTTTCGAAGTGCTTTTTTCATGTGCATGGCGCTGGCTTCGAATTATGCCATGGCGGCCGATTCCTGCCAGCCCGTATTCGACGCCTTGACTAAGGTGGTCACAACACCCAGCCACAGCTACACCACCCACACCGCGGCGGCGGCGCATGGAGGCACGGAGAAGATTTACGTCGACGGCAAGATTTACATTCGGGCGAGCGGCAAGTGGATGCAGAGCCCGGTCACTACAGCAGAAGTCCTGGAGCAGGAGAAAGAGAACGAGAAACAGGGAAAGTCCACCTGCAATTTCGTACGCAATGACTTCGTAGGCGTCGAACCCGCCATGGTGTATTCCATGCACCGCGAGACCGACGGCGCCAAGGAAGACGACCAGATGTGGATTTCAAAGCTTACGGGAAGACCCTTGCGCGGCGAACAGGACGTGGACATGGGGCGAAATTTGGGCAAAGACCATTGCTCGACGCGGTTTGAGTACAGCAACGTCCGTCCGCCCATGTGAACGCGGGTATGGCGAAACAGTTTTGCACGTAACTGAACAGGAGGCGGAGTCATGGCTATGTTTTGTGGGAAATGTCCTGTCTTCAACTTTTCCGTGGACCAAAACGCCGCCGGGGAACAGATGCAGCTTAATGCCAAAACGCTCGGAATTCTCGGAGACACACAAAGCTTGCCTAGTATCGGTGATCAAGCGTTTGTGTCGGCGGACGGAATAATCATGATGCGCAAGGGAAAGAATTTCGTCCGCATCATGGTCATCGCCCGCCCGTGCAATACGGACGCCGCGAAGCCTCTGGCCAAGGAAATCGCAGACGCGCTATAGACGGCGCTAGAAAGAACGCGCGACGAGACCGCGCCGCATAGAGTGGGGAATCATCGATGAACGCCATCGTTCGATCGCAACGTCGCTTTGACCGCCGTCTGTACCTGGGTGCCAGTCTCATTTTCCTTGCGCTGGTTTTCTGGACATTCGCGCGGACCTTCTACCTAAAGCCGTTCTTCGGTACGCCTCCTTTGTCGGCGCTGCTACACATTCACGGCGCAGTGATGACCGGGTGGGTCGTGCTGCTCGTTGTTCAAACCAGTCTGATCGCCGCTCATCGTGTCCAGTGGCATCGGCGGCTCGGTGTATTTGGTGCCGTTTGGGCCGCGCTGGTTGTGCTTGTCGGATCAATTACGACGCTGCACGCTGCGGCGCGCGAAGTGCGCGGTCACACGGATTTCGCTGCGGCTCAGGTCACCATCACGAGTCTGGATTTGCTTCAGATGCTGTTTTTTGCGGGTTTCGTCGCTATTGCGATCTGGCAGCGCCATCGCCCCGACTATCACAAACGGCTGATGCTCTTAACCATCGCTTGCATGCTACCGGACGCGCTCGCGCGGCTCCCAGTCAGCTTTATGACCCAAGCGACTGAGGCAGAACTCAACCTACGCATCATGGTGGGACTGGATCTGTTCATATTGATCTGTGTCGGGCTCGACACGCTTTGGCATCGTCGTCTGCACCCAGCTTTTGCGTGGGGCGCTTTGCTGTTCGTTGGCGCATTTCACCTGGCGCTCTACTTCACGCAAACGCGAGCGTGGATTACGTTTGGCGAGTCGCTAGTCTCTTGACGGTTGGCATGAACGCTGAACGATAGTCCTTAGCGTGCTTTGCTGGTCGCGTTGGACGGCGCGCGACAAGTGATGTCGGAGACCCACTGGGAGGAGCCATGAATATACGCGCTGCGAATTCGGCAATGTTCGGACGCCGATTGAAGGCACTGGGTCTCGCGTTGTTTCAATAGCATCGTCGCGTTGTAACGGAGGACACTCATGAGCAAGGCACAGATCGTGAATCTCGCAATTGGCATGGCATTGGCCGTCGTCTTTTCGACTCCGTCGCAGGCCCGAACCGCGGAAGTCGGCCCCAGCTACGCAATTGAGATGAGCCGAATGATTCCCATGCGAGATGGGATCGAACTGGAAGCTTGGATCTTCAAGCCTTCCAATCTCAAAGTGAAGGCGCCCACAGTTCTGTGCCTGACGCAATACGAAATTGATGGCATGTCACAGGGCCACTACTTCACGCACCGCGGCTACGTGTACGCGCAAGTGTACGTGCGCGGCCGCGGACAGTCCGAAGGAGTCAAGAGCGAAAGCCTGGGCGTGCAGGTAGGACGCGATGGCTACGACGTAGTGGAGTGGATTGCCGCGCAGTCCTGGAGTGATGGGCGTGTTGTGATGTACGGCGCGTCGTTCTTCGGCATGACTCAGTGGCGTACCGCCGCCCAACTGCCACCGCATCTGGCCGGCATCGCTCCTTACGTCCCCATCTATCCAGGGTGGGACGTTCCCAACACGAACGGAATCCCTCAGGCGTGGTCGGCGGTGATCATGGGCTTCACGTCCGGTCGCGCGCTCAACTCAGATTTCATCAAGAGCGATTATTGGCAGGAAAAGATGCTGGAGCAGTATTCGCAATATCGCCCCTTCCGCGAGTTGGACGATGCGATCGGCATCGCGCAAGACGACTGGTGGATGGTCGACGATCGCGGCCAGAAGCTCTCCTTCATGAAAATGTGGCTCGACCATGTGGGCGACGAGGCATTCAATCTCGCCGCGGAACCCAAGCCGGAAGATTTTGCCAAGATGAATTTCCCCGTTCTTACCGCGACGGGGTACTTCGACGACGACCAACCCGGAGCTTTCCGCTACTACAAGCGCCATCTCGCGTATGTGTCACCTTCGGTGTCGGAGAAGCATTACTTGATCATAGGCCCGTGGGATCACATTGGAACTCACCATCCAGTGAAGGGAATCGAGGGTCTCGGAATTCCCGAGGCCGCTGTCCTCGACATGGATAAATTGCGCGGGGACTGGTACGACTGGGCGCTCGGCCGCGGCCCGCAGCCTGCCCTGCTAAAGGACCGCGTCACTTACTTCATGATGGGAGCTGACGAGTGGCGATACGCTCCGACTCTGGAGACCGCTTCCTCCGGAGAGAATCTTGACTTTTTCCTCCAAGGAACGCCCGAGGATATCTTCCATTCCGGTCGACTCAATGAGAAGCCATCCGGCATCGAGCCCCCAACCACCATCGTGAGCGATCCCCGTGAGCTTCCTGAGTTGGATGTCGCCGAATACACAGCGAACGAGAATCTGCTGAGTCAGTTTCGCGCTTTTCAGAAGCGCGCGATTACCTTTCACTCCGAACCATTTACTCACGATACCGAAGTGGCGGGACAGATGCGCCTTCGTTTGGTTGTGCAGTCGGACGCGCCCGACTTCGATCTCTGGGCACAGGTGCTGATGGTTCTCCCTGACGGGTCCGCAGTCAAGCTTGGAGAAGACATCCGACGATCTCGGTTTCGAAACAGTTTCTTCAAGCAAGAGTTGTTGAAGCCGGACGAGGTTATTGAAATCCCGTTCGAGTTTTACTGGATGGCCCGGCGAATTCCAGCCGGCGCCCGGCTACGCCTGACCATCGCTCCTCTCAATTCACCGGCATTCCAAAAGAACTACAACACGGGCGGCCGTATCGGCTATGAGAGGTGGGAGGACGCACGCATTGCAAACATCAAGGTCTTCCATGATGCGAAGCACGCGAGCAGATTGACGCTACCGCTCGCCGCATCCACTCAGCCAGTGACTAATCGCTGACTTCGCGATTTCGCTGTCCGGATCAAAACAAGGATTAAGTATGAGGACAATCCAAAACAGCCCCAACTCTTCAGAAGTCGGACAACCGCGTGAGGCTAAATATGAATAGCGGATTAATCAGAACGTGCGCCATCCTTTTCCTGGCGTTTTCGCCTGTCGCGGTGAAAAGCCAACAGACGGCACCAGACGTGATTCTGTTCAACGGGAAGATCTTTACCAGCGATGCCGCACATCCCTATGTGCAAGCTCTCGCGATCCGAGGTTCGGTTGTTTGCTTTCAGAAATGACTTGGGGTGGCGCATCTTTACCCATGCTGGCGTGTAAAGCGCAATGGTGCCAGGAACAGTCCTTGAGGCCCGTATACAACACGAAAACCGAACGGCCGATCCGTTCGAAAAAGCAAAGTCTCCGAGAAGGCGCCAATTACAACCGAGGAGAAGACCATTCTTATGCCGACCAAGAATAGGCGATTCACATTTTGGCGCGTTTGTCTCCTGATTTTGCTACTTGTCGCAGCTGCGGTCGGAATTCAACAACATTCCGCTCGCGCCCAGAACAAGGAGCCATTCCCTGATGGATATGACGCGGTTGTTGCAGCACCGAAGAGTCACAAGGTTGTTTTTGAGAATGCCTTTGTGCGGGTGCTGGAGGTTACGATACCTGCGCCAGGAACGACCGAACCCATGCATCATCACCGCTGGCCAGGATTTTTCCTGAGCTGGGACACGGGCGGCGCCAGCCCGCATGTCCGTTATCATCGCGGTGACGGTACGGTCTCGGATCAACCCTCGCGAATAACC
>CAVRFX010000017.1:0-146195 GCA_963720645.1 uncultured Actinomycetes bacterium
GATACCGGCCCGTTCCAGCACCTCGTCGACGGGCCGTGGTGCGGCGTACAGGGAGGCCGTCATCCGGACGGTTTCCCGCACCGTGAGGTCCTTGAGCAGGCCGCCCGTCTGGAGGACCGCGCCGACCAGACCGCGGGAGACGGCCGCCGCCGGTGACATGCCGAGGACCTGCACCGTGCCCGCGTCGGGGTGACTGAGGCCCAGCATCATGTCGATGGTGGTCGTCTTGCCGGCTCCGTTCGGGCCGAGCAGGGCGGCGATCTCGCCGAGCGCGAGCCGCAGGTCGATGCCGTCGACTGCGTGCACCTGGCCGAACGACCGATGGACGCCGTGCAGTTCGATGGCGGCAGGGGAGGAGCTATCGCCGGCCAAGTCCCGAGTCTACGGCCGTCGCCGGATGCGCGCGTTGCCGCACCCGACGGCGCGGCCCCTCGCCGTCACTGACCGTGAACATCGGACCCGTGAAGCCGGGGACGGAGGCGACTCCGCCCATCCAACGCGGCCAACGGTCACTCAGCGTGACCGGTTCCGCCGTGAACGGCCGGTCGTCTGGTTCGCGGGCCTCGCTCGACCCGGATTCGTTCACTGACCGTTACCGACTCGCCCGGAGGGGCGCCGTTCATCGGTCCGGGCCTTTCCTCGACCCGTATCCGTTCACGGACCGTGACCGATCCGCGGCGGCGCACCTACTATCGCGAGGTGAAGGTCACCGCTGAGGCGGCGCGCCGCTTCCTCTTCGCCCGGCACGTCCTCGCGCCTGCGCGGTCCTCGGGCGGCCTCGACGGCGTGCTGCAGGTCTTCCGAAAGCTCGGGTCGATCCAGTTCGACCCGATCGCCGCCGCCGGCCGGAACCACGACCTCGTGCTGCACGCGCGCGTCGCCGGCTACGAGCCGGCGTGGTGCGACGTGCTCTACGAGCGCCGCGAGCTCTTCGAGGCGACCAACAAGGCCCTCTCGTTCGTCCTGATGAGCGAGGTCCCCTGGTATCGCCGGGTCATCGGCCGCAAGGGGCGTCGGTTCCACGCCGCGATCCTCGCCGCGAACGCTGCGGTGGCCGAGCGCGTGCTCGACCGGATCCGCGCGGAGGGTCCGCTGTCGACGCTCGACTTCGAGCGTCGAGCACGGCGCGACGGCAAGGACTGGTTCGGCATGCCGGAGAACGCGGTCCGCGCGGTGCTCGAGGCCTCGCCGTGATCGGCGACATCGGCCTCGCCCGGCGCGAGGGCAACCGCCGCTACTACGACCTCCTCGAGCGGCTGGTGCCGCCGGAGCTGCTCGCGCAGGAGCGTGCCCGCGCGGGACCAGCTCCGGCACAGGCTCCTGTCCCGGTACCACGCCCACGGCCTGCTCGGCGCCGGCGGCGCAGGCGGCACGTTCGACCGCATCGCGCCGCCGAAGTCCGACCTCGGAGCGGCTGGGGCGCGACACGCTGCACCGGGAGCTGGTCGAGCTCGGCGCGCTCGTGCCGGTCGAGGTCGAGGGCGTGCGCGGCAAGCGGTTCGTCCTGGCCGAGGACGTCGCGCTCCTGGAGGCCTCGCCCGAGCCGACGCCGTCCGTCGCCTTCATCGCCCCGTTCGACTCGCTCGCTGTGGGACACCGGCCTGCTCGGCGAGCCTCTTCGACTTCGACTACGTGTGGGAGGGCTTCTTCCCGCCGGCCAAGCGGCGCTGGGGCTGGTACGTGCTGCCGATCACCTTCGGCGATCGCTTCGTCGGCCGGATCGAACCGCGGATCGACCGGGAGGGAGGCCCGCGTCGAGATGCTCGACGTCTGGTGGGAGGACGGCTTCGCGCCGCGCCGGGCCGAGGGGTTCGTCGACGCGATGCGCGACGCCCTCCGCGCGTACCTGGGCTTCGCCGGCGCGGACCGCCTCGAGTGGGCGCCGCACCTGGGCCGCGAGAAGCGACTCTTTCTCGACCGACCGTGATCGCAGGTTTCCCCGGGCCGGGCGAGCGGCGGCGCCGGTCAAGCTGGCACGGCTCGGCGCTATCGTGCGGCCATGGACGGCTGGGCACTGCCTCCGGGTTCTCGGACCTGGCACGCCTATGCCGGGGCGTGGTCCCTGTGCCGCCGCCAATCCCCGGCCCCGGCACGACTGAGCCGTGAACCCGGTGCGCCGATCTGCCTGGCCTGCCGCAAGGCGGCCATCATGCGGCGGGCGATGATCGGCGTGGATCGCGTCGAGCTCAGCGAGCGTGCCGACGCGCCAGCCTGGACACCGCCGCAGGGCCAGCGGCCACCGCGGAGGCGCCGCGGAGGACGCTAGGTCAGGTGCCGCCCCCGATCGTGGCCGCCACGAAGACCAGCGACATGATGACCAGCACGACGGTCAGCGCCCAGCCGAGGGCGGCCAGCTTCCAGCCGCTCCGCAGCGGCCCCATCAGCGTGTCGTCGCGGGCGAGCAGCATCACGAAGACGAGGATGAACGGCAGCAGGAGCCCGTTCAGGACCGCGGCCAGGAACATCACCGACAGCAGCGGCAGGCCCGGCGTGAGCACGAAGAGCGCTCCACCGCCGACGAACACCGCCAGCAGGGCATAGAACGCCGGCGCCTCCCGCCAGCGCCACTCGACGCCGGCTTCCCAGCCGAACGCCTCGCAGACGGTGTAGGCGCTCGACAGCGGCACGATGCCGAGGCCGAGCAGCGATGCGGCCAGCAGGCCGAACGCGAAGAGCGCGGTCGCCTGCGGCCCGGCCAGCGGACCGAGGGCCCGTGCCACGCCGGCGGCATCGGTCACCGTGGTCTGCCCCGTCGCCCACAACGCGGCGGCGCAGGCGACGACGATGAACCCGGCCACCACATTGGTGATGCCCGAACCCAGGGCGACATCCAGGCGGGACCCGCGCAGGTCCTCCGGCCGCAGGCCCTTGTCGACGACGTAGGCCTGGATGAAGGCCTGGCCCCATGGTGTGATCGTCGTGCCGACCGTGCCCACGACGGCCAGCCAGTACGCCGGCGACACGGCTAGGTGCGGGATGACGAGGTTGGCCGCCGCGGTGCCCCAGTCCGGCTTGGCCAGGAAGGCCGACAGGATATACGCCGCCGATATGACCGCCCCCACGGCGATGAACAGGTACTGCACCTTGTTGAAACTGCCCTTGGAGATGAGCAGGACCATCAGCACGGCGGCCGCCACGGCGCTGACCGGCAGGGGCACGCCGAAGAGCTCCAGGGCCGCCCCGATGCCCGCGTATTCGGCGAGGGTCGTGCCGAAGTTGGCGACCAGCATCGTCACCGCCACGAAGGCGGCCCAGCGCACGCCGAAGCGATCGCGCACGAGTCCAGTCAGGCCCTGCCCCGTCGCCAGACCCAGCCGGGCCCCGACCTCCTGGGTGAAGAAGAGGACGATCTGGCTGGCCAGGATCACCCACAGCAGCGCGTAGCCGAAGTGCACCCCAGTCAGTGAATAGGTCGTGATGCCGCTGGCGTCGTTGTCGGCGAAGCCGCTGACCAGGCCGGGGCCCACGATCGCGAGGATGCCGACCAGACCGAGGCGCGCCACAGCTGCGGTGCGGAAGCCGCGCAGGGCGCGAACGTCGATGTGGGGCAGCACCCCGATACGCTAGCGTCATCCCCGCCATCGCGGGTGGTCGGCAGCGCAGGCGCCGCCTCGACGGTGAGCCGGTCAGTGACCCGCGAAGTGGCGCGCCACGACCGCGAACGCCTCCTTGGGCTCCCAGGGCATGTCCGGGTAGACCGTGCCGTGGCGCCCGCCGGGCAACGCCTTCACGAGGGACATGGAGTCCATGTCGAGGTCGTAGCGAGGATCGTCGTCGGTCGTGGCCCTCGGGTGTCGCGAAGGTCGAGAGCAGGGCGCCGGCCACGCCTGCGCGTTCGAGTTCGTCGAGGGTCTCGGCGACCTCGCGGGCCTGCATGGCTTCGTCACGCTGGAACGTCCCCGTCAGGCGGGGCCGGACGAACCGCCCGATCAGCGGGAGCGTGTGGAGCGCACAGCCGCTTGCTGTCGGTGACCCCGAAGCCCAGGGCGCCCGAGCTCTCGGCACCCCGGAAGGTGCGCATCCCGAACTCGGTGACGATCACCGGCTTGCCCGTTGCCAGGAAGGGCTGGAGCATCTCGACGTAGCGGTCCTTGGTCCGCGCCTCGCGGTAGTGGTCGACGCCCACGTAGTCGAAGGGCCCCCAGTCCACCTGCTCGAAGGCGAGCGAGGCGTAGATGAGCGGGCCATCGAACACGGCGCGCAACCTGGGCACCAGGGCAGCCAGGTACGCATCGAGCTTCCCGTTGCCGAGCAGCGCCGGATCTGCCTTGAAGTTCTGCACGCGCTCGGTGACGCTCTTGCCGGCGAGGATCCCCGGCATGAAGAGGGTGAGTTCGCTGCCGGCGACGAAGCGCGGAGGCCGGCCGTGTTCCTGCTCTCGCTGAAGGCCGGCGGTACCGGGCTGAACCTCACCGCGGCCAGCCACGTCATCCACTTCGACCGGTGGTGGAACCCGGCCGTCGAGGAGAAGGCCGCCGACCGGGCCTTCCGCATCGGGCAGCGCAAGGACGTCCAGGTCCGCAAGTTCGTCTGCGTCGGCACGCTGGAGGAACGGATCGACGCGATGATCGAGGAGAAGAAGGCGCTCGCCGAGCGGATCGTCGGCACCGGTGAGGGCTGGCTCACCGAGCTGTCCAGCGCGGACCTGCGCGCCGTGCTCCAGCTCGCCCCGGAGGCGGTGCAGCAATGACCGAACGGGGGGATACCCGCTGGTGGCACGAGGCGTCCGCGCCGCGCCAGGTGGAGAACGGCATCAAGGCCCGCAGCAAGCGCGGCGCGATCGGCGAGCAATGGTGGTCCCGCCGCTTCGTGGAGGTGCTGGAGTCGTTCGGGATGAGCGGCCGCCTGGCCCGCGGCCGGAACTACGCCCGCCGCGGCCAGGTCATGGAGTTCGAGCTGGGCACCGGGAAGGTCCGGGCCCGGGTCCAGGGCTCGCGCCCCGCCCCGTACCAGGTCCGGATCGGCGTGCTGCCGCTGACCACCGCGCAGTGGCGCTCGGTCACCGAGGCGCTCGGCGCGCAGGCACTGTTCCGGGCCAAGCTGCTGGCCGGCGAGATGCCGCACGAGATCGAGGACGTGTTCGCGGCCTGCGGCACCCCGCTGTTCCCGCGGTCCCCCCGTGACCTGGAGATGTCCTGCTCCTGCCCCGACTGGGGCGTGCCCTGCAAGCACCTGGCCGCGGTCTGCTACGTGCTGGCCGAGAAGTTCGACGACGACCCCTTTGCGATGCTGGCCTGGCGGGGCCGCGGCCGGGAGGAACTCCTCGGCGCGCTGCGGCGCCGGCCAGCCGCGCAGGACCCCGGGCCTGGCGGGGTGACGGACGGCGAAGCGATTTCGTTGCGGAATATAAGCGCGGCCACGCTGGCGCAGTCACTGGACCGGTTCTGGTCACCAGGGCTGACCCGGGCCCGGCTCCGGGCCGCCCAGACGGTTCCGGCCACCGTGCCCGACCTCGTGCTCCGGTCGTTCGAGCCGCCCGCGGTCCGGATCCGCGGGCGCGACCTCACCGGCCTGCTCACCCCGGCGTACCAGCGGCTCGGCGGGCAGGAGGCGCCGGAATGATAGGCACGAACGTGTCCGTCACGCCACAATGAGTTGATCGGTAAGCGTTTGCGGGGAGGGTGCCAGATGAACGGAAAGCGCGTGACCGGGTGCGCGGCATGACGGGAGACGCGCGGCCAGCGCAGCTGCCCGCGGCCGAGGTGCCCGCGGATGCGTTCCTGGTGGATGTCCGGGAACCGGATGAGTGGACCGCGGGGCACGCCCCCGGGGCGATGCATATCCCGCTCGGGCAGCTCGGGGCCCGGTACACCGAGATCCCGCAGGAAGACCCGGTGTACCTGATCTGCCGGGCCGGCAGCCGCTCCAACCAGGCCGCGCACGCGCTGGCCGGGGCGGGCTGGACCGTGGTGAACGTCAGCGACGGGATGACCGGCTGGGCCGCCGCGGGCCGCCCGATGCGCAGCGAGGACGGCGGAGCGCCCCGGGTAGCGTGACCCGGGGCGCCCCGGCCCAGGTCAGGCCGCTCTCAGCCGCCCGATCTCCTGCTGGGTCAGGACGAGGTCGGCCGCCCGGGCGGAGTCGGTGATGGACGCGGGCCGGCTCGCCCCGGGAATCGGGATCACGACCGGCGCCAGGGCCAGCATCCAGGCCAGGGTGACCTGCTGCGGGGAGACACCCCGGGCGTCCGCGATCTCCTGGAAGGCTGCGTGCCTGGCCCCCAGGTCGCCGGCCTGGCCAATCCCGCCGAGCGGGCTCCAGGGCAGGAAGGAGATCCCCAGCTCCGCGCAGTGCCGCAGTTCGCCTTCGCTGGACCGGAAGGCAGGCGAGAACTGGTTCTGGACGCTGGCCAGCCGGCCCTCGCCCAGGATGCGCCGGGCGGTGTCGATCTGGGCCACCGACGCGTTGGAGATGCCGGCCAGCCGGATCTTCCCCGCGTCGAGCAGGTCCTTCAGCGCCCCGATGGACTCCTCGTACGGGACCCGGGGGTCAGGGCGATGGAACTGGTAGAGGCCGATCGCGTTGACGCCGAGGGCCTTCAGCGACGCCTCCGCCGCCTCGCGGAGGTGGGCCGGGGACCCGTCCACGGTCCACGAGCCGTCCCCAGGCCGGATGTGGCCGCCCTTGGTCGCCACCAGCACCTCGCTGGTGTCCCCGCCGTAGGTGGCCAGGGCCCGGGCGATGAGCCGCTCGTTGTGGCCGGCCTCCCCGGGCTCGACGTGGTACGCGTCGGCCGTGTCGATCAGCGTGATGCCCGCGTCCAGGGCGGCGTGGATGGTGGCGATCGAGCGCTGCTCCTCCGGCCGGCCCTCGATGGACATGGGCATGCCGCCCAGGCCGATCGCGCTGACCGTGAGACCGCCAAGGGTCTTCGTGCGCATGGTGTACTCCAGTGGTCGGTATCAGGGTGTCCGCCAGGGCAACTTCCCCGACCGCGCGGGGCATGCCCCGGTGGTGATAGAAAACCGTCAGCCTGGTGATCGCTCTAGGTGATGAGCCGTCAGGGGCTCCGGGCTCCGCGCTCTGATCAGGGGAGCAGCTCGGCCACGAAGGCCCGGGCCGCCGCGGACAGCCGCCGCGCGGTCGGGGTGGCCAGCGAAACCCGCCACCGGAGCGCGGGGCCGTCCAGCCCGATCACGTCCAGGCCGGTAAGGTCGGCCGCCGACTGCGGGATGAAGGCGATGCCCAGGCCGTTGCGGACCAGGTTCGCGGCCGAGGGGAACTCGGTCACCTCGAACGGCACCCGCCGGTCCAGGCCCGCCGCGGCAAACGCCCGGTCGGCCACGGTGCGGTTGCCCCAGCCGGGCGGGAAGTCCACGAAGTCCTCGCCGGTCAGCTGGTCGAGCCTGATCCCGTGCTGCCCGGCCAGCGGGTGGCGCCGGGCCGCGATGAGGATCAGCGGTTCCTCGGTCAGCGGCTGCAGCCGCAGCCCGGCCGGGGCCGGGCCGGGCAGGGCCACCAGGGCCAGGTCAAGTTCCCCGGCGATCACCTGGGCGGCCAGCCCGGCCGAGCCCGCCGGGGCGTGCCGCAGGTGCACCGACACCCCGGGATGGCTGGTGTGGAACCGGCCGAGCAGGCCGGCGACGTCAACCGTGCCGATGGACACCATCGTGCCCACCGTGAGCGTGCCGCGCAGGCCCGCCTGGGCCTGGGCCACCGCGTCCCGGGCGGCCTGGGCCGCGGCCAGCGTGGCCCGGGCCTCGGGCAGCAGGGCCTGGCCGGCGTCGGTCAGCGCCACCCGGTGCCGGTCCCGGTCGAACAGCGTCGCTCCCAGTTCCCGCTCCAGGCCCTGGATGGCGCTGGACACCGCGGACTGAACGACGTGCAGCCGGCGCGAGGCGCGGGTGAACGACAATTCCTCGGCGACAACCACGAACTTTCTCAGGTGGTCAAGAGACAGGTTGCCACCAGCGGCGACGACAGGATCAGGCCTGCGATCGTCCTTGGAGATCATCCTCACCTGCTCACGGCACGGGGGCGGTCAGGCTCGGTAACCCGGGCTGAGGCTAACCGGCTGCTCATCGGATGATCAACGTAAGCGCAGTCCGGCCTAGTCCCGGACGGGGCTCGTGATGTTCCAACTCTGGCGTCTGCTGCCCAGCCTGATCTTCGCGGCCTTAGATCCGGCGTGCTGAGAGTAACAACAGGAACGGTGCCCGCCGCGAAGATCAGGCGAGGGAACAATGGCGGAGTTGATCAATAAGCACGGATACCGCCGTCATTAGCCCGGCCGGGGCGGCCTGGCCGCATTAACGCGCCATGCCTTCGCCGCTATCGGGATCCTCCGGGGCGGCCGGCGCCGCCGTACGCGGCGCTCCGCCGCTTCGCGAGGAGGCTGCCCATCCCAGCGGGCGGCCGGGGAAGGGGGAGTACCCACACCCCTCCATTTTTAATCTATAGCACACAGGGGGTCTTGCGGCAAGACCCGGGTCGTGCCGCATAATCGCTGGCCGGGGCCAGAAACTGCGGATAGGAGTCGGGTGCTGTTGCCGGCGAGGGGGTCGCGCGGGGACGCCGGACCGGCCCCGGCCACCGAGTCCCGGCCAGCCGCGCTCAGGACCGCCCTGACCCCGGGCCGGCTCACGCGCCTTGCCGCGCGTGATGGCCGCCAGTGATCCCAGATCGGAGCTCATGAGTGAATCCCGTGACTACCAGTGTGTTTGACCTTCCCGACCGCCTTATCGCCAAGGCCGACCCCGCGCTGATCGGCGGTGACGAGCGGCACTTCGCGGCCATCGCGGAGAGCCTCGAGCAGTCGATCGCCGACCTGTCCGGCCGCCTCGATGCCGAGCGCAAGGCGCCCGGCGGCATCGGCCAGAAGGCGCTGGAGCGGGACATGCAGATCCACCGGCTGACCGCCCGCCTGCGCCTCCTGCGCCGCTTCGGCCTGGACCTGTGCCTCGGGCACATCGTCCGGGCGGGCGACCCCGAGCCGGTGTACATCGGGCGGCTTGGCCTCACCGACAGCGAGGGCCGCCGGCTGCTGCTGGACTGGCGTTCCCCCGCGGCCGAGCCGTTCTTCGGGGCGACCCACGCCAATCCGATGGGCCTGGCCAGCCGCCGCAGGTACCGCTGGACCGGCGGCCGGATCAGCGACTACTGGGACGAGGTGTTCACCTCGGACGGTTTTGCCGGGCACGCCGCCGCGCTGGACGACCAGTCCGCGTTCATCGCCAGCCTGGGCGGCAGCCGGTCGGCGCGGATGCGGGACGTGCTCGGCACCATCCAGGCCGACCAGGACGCCATCATCCGGGCGGGATCCCGCGGCGCTCTCGTCGTCGACGGGGGTCCGGGGACGGGGAAGACGGTCGTCGCCCTGCACCGCTCCGCCTACCTCCTCTACTCCGACCCTCGCCTCGGTCACCGCCGTGGCGGCGTGCTGTTCGTCGGGCCGCACCAGCCCTACCTGGCCTACGTCTCCGACGTGCTCCCCAGCCTCGGCGAGGAAGGCGTGCAGACCTGCACCCTGCGGGGCCTCGTCGCGGAGGGAGCCACAGCAGCAATCGAGGCCGACCCGGACGTGGCCCGCCTGAAGTCGTCCGCGGATCTGGTGAAAGCGATCGAGACCGCCGTCAGGTTCTACGAGAAGCCGCCCGCCAAGGGGATGACGGTCGAGACCGGCTGGTCCGACATCTGGCTGAGCGCCGGCGACTGGGCTGAGGCGTTCGGAGCAGCCGAACCCGGTACCCCGCACAACGAGGCGCGCGACCAGATCTGGGAGGCGCTGCTCACGATCCTGGCGGACTCCTGCGACGACGACGTGCCGGCGGACCTGCTCCGCAAGTCGCTGCTGCGCAGCAGGGAGCTGCTCACGGCCCTGAACAGGGCGTGGCCGCTGCTCTGGGCGGACGACCTCGTCGGCGACCTGTGGTCGGTCCCCGCCTACCTGCGGATGTGCGCTCCCTGGCTCAGCCCCGAGGATGCTGCCAAGCTGCAGCGCGAGGACGCCCAGGCCTGGACGGTGTCCGACCTGCCGCTCCTGGACGCGGCACGGCAGCGGCTCGGCGACCCGGAGGCGTCACGGCGGCAGCGCCGTCACCACGCCGCCGTCGCCGCCGAACGCGAGCGCATGTCCAGGGTCGTCGACGACCTGATTGAGGCCGCCGACGACGAATACGGCGTAGGCCTGGTGACGATGCTGCGCGGCGAGGACTTCCAGGATGCCCTGGTCAACGAGACGGCACTGCGCAGCACCGACCCGGACCTGCTGGCCGGCCCGTTCGCGCACATCGTCGTGGACGAGGCTCAGGAACTGACCGACGCGGAGTGGCAGATGCTGCTGCTGCGCTGCCCGTCGCGGAGCTTCACCATCGTCGGGGACCGCGCCCAGGCCCGGCACGGGTTCACCGAGTCGTGGCAGGAACGGCTCGAGCGGATCGGGCTCGACCAGATCAGCCTGGCTTCGCTGACCATCAACTACCGCACGCCGGAACAGGTCATGGCGGAGGCCGAGCCGGTGATCAGGGCCGTGCTCCCGGACGCCAACGTGCCGACCTCCATCCGCGGCAGCGACGTCCCCGTCCGGCATGGATCTGCTGCGGATCTGGGCTCGATCCTCGACACCTGGCTCGCCGCGCACGCCGACGGGATCGCCTGCGTCATCGGCGATCCCACCTTCCAGGCCACGTCCCGCGTCCGGTCGCTGGCCCCGGAGCTGTCCAAGGGACTCGAGTTCGACCTGGTCGTCCTCATCGACCCGGAGGCGTTCGGCACCGGCATCGAAGGAGCGGTCAACCGCTACGTCGCGATGACCCGGGCGACCCAGCAACTCGTCATCCTGACCAGCTCCTGACGCTGGCCACGGTCACGCAGCCGCCGTTATCTGCATAGGAGATGGTTGTTAGCAATAGATTTCGTTTGCGTAGATGACCGGGCGGACCTGATGCTGGAGGCGTCCGCTCGTGGAGGAGTTCTCAATGCCCGCAACGACGCCCGTGGCGCCGGTCATCGTCAGCCCGCCGGCGCGGCCTGCCCGCCCGGCCCGGCACCGCACCGGCTTCTGGCTGGTCGGCTTCGTGTTCCTGGTCACCATGGCTTTCTCGGCGGTGCCCGCGCCGTTGTACGTGCTGTACGCGGCACGCGACCGGTTCGGCCCGCTGATGATCACGGTGATCTTCGCGGCGTACGCGGTCGGCGTGGGAGAAGCCAGCTGGCTTTCGGGCTGCTGGCCCTGGTCGCGGGGCTGGCCGTGATCACCGTGGCGTTCTGGCTGGCCAGCCTGGCGCTGTTGCTGGCGGGCGGCATCGTGGCGGGGAGCGGGGCAGGCGCCGCGTTCAAGGGCAGCGTGACCACCGTGCTGCGCGTCGCCCGGCCGGAGGCCCGCGGCGAGGCGCTGGCCGGGTTGTTCCTGGCCGGATACGTCGGCCTGGCCTTCCCGGTGGTGGCGCTGGGCCTGGCCACCCAGCTGCTGTCCGGGCGGGTGGCGGTGCTGGGCTTCGCGGCCCTGCTGGTGGCGGTGGTGGCCCTGGTCAGCCGCCGGCTGCTGAGGACCTGACGGGCGGCTCCGGCGCGCCTGTCCTCGCTCACTAGGCTGGAAAGAGCGCGGCTTCCCGGCCCCCTTCCCCACTCCCCGGAGAGGAACCATGCACTACGTCAACCTCGGCGCGACGGGTCTGCAGGTATCCCGGATCTGCCTCGGCATGATGAGCTACGGCAACAATTCCCAGCGCCCGTGGGTGCTGGACGAGGACACGGCGGAGCCGATCGTCCGGGCCGCGGCGGACGGCGGGATCAACTTCTACGACACGGCCGACGTCTACTCTGCGGGCGCCAGCGAGACGGCGACCGGCCGGCTCCTGGGCAAGATGTTCACCCGCGAGGAAGTCGTGGTGGCCACCAAGGTGCACGGCGAGACCATGCCCGGCCCGAACGGCCGCGGGCTGTCCCGCAAGCACATCATGGCCTCCATCGATGCGTCACTCGAGCGTCTCGACATGGACTACGTGGACCTGTACCAGATCCACCGCTGGGACAACGCCGCGCCGATCGAGGAGACGATGGAGGCGCTGCACGATGTGGTCCGGGCCGGCAAGGCCCGCTACATCGGCGCGAGCAGCATGTTCGCCTGGCAGTTCGCCAAGGCGCAGTACACCGCGTCGGGACACGGCTGGACCCGGTTCGTATCCATGCAGAACCACTACAACCTGGTGTACCGCGAGGAAGAGCGGGAGATGATCCCGCAGTGCCTCGACATGGGGGTCGGGGTGATCCCGTGGAGCCCGCTGGCGCGCGGGTTCCTGACCGGGACCCGGACCCGTGACGGCGCCAAGCACACGGTCCGGGCCAACACCGACGCGTTCGGGGACATGCTCTACACCGAGCCGGCCGACTTCGACGTCGCCGACCGGGTCAGCGAGGTCGCCGCGGCCCGCGGGGTGCCTGCCGCCCAGGTGGCGCTGGCCTGGCTGCTGCACCGCCCGGGCGTGACCGCGCCGATCGTGGGGGCGACCAAGGTCGGCCACGTGCACGACGCGCTCGCCGCCGAGCAGCTCGAGCTCTCCGCG
Organism: uncultured Actinomycetes bacterium; assembly: GCA_963720645.1. GTDB lineage: Bacteria > Actinomycetota > Actinomycetes > Streptosporangiales > Streptosporangiaceae > RYN-230. The sequence continues at coordinate 12,504 of CAVRFX010000017.1, forward strand.
GATGAGATGGCCCGGCTGGAGGAGCCGTACGTGCCGCACAACGTGCTCGGCCACGGCTGAGGTGCGGGCGCCCGGCATCATCCGGGGCCCCAGGGTGAACGGCCTCGCCGGTGGCCTGCCGCGACACGGAGGCTTATGTTGCCGCGCGGGCCAGCGCGTCCTCGGCCTGCGCGGCAAGAACGCCGACCAGGCCAGCCGCGGATGGCAGGTCGCTGATGAGATCGATGGCCTCACTGGCCCACCCGGGCAGCTTCCAGGCCAGCCGACAGGAAGCAACGCACCGCATGCCCGCAGACCAGGACCCTGACCGCCACCTGGGCAGGCGGCGGATGGTTACGCAGGCCCTGTGGCTGGTCTCGATCTCCGTCGTGTCCGGCGCCCTGTCCGGCGCCTTCTCGGTGATCACCGGTCTGCACGGGCACAGCCTGAGCGTCCTCGCGGTCGGGCTGGGCGTGCTCGCCGACGTCACCGGATCGGCTGCCCTGATCTGGCGGTTCCGGGCGGAACGGCACCAGCCCGGGCAGGGCGGCCCGCAGGAAACGCGGGCCGCCATCATCGTGTCCGCCGCCCTGGCCGTCGTCAGTGCCGTGCTCGTGGCCGAGTCGGTTACCGCGCTGGTGAACGGCTCCCGGCCCGGCACCTCAGGCACCACCCTGATCGCCGCCGCCGTATCCCTCGCCGTTCTCACCCCCCTGGCCTACGCGAAGCGCCGCCTGGGCCAGCGGATGGCCAGCCGCGCGCTGCAAGGCGACGGGGCCCTCAGCGGGATCGGAGCGGCCACCAGCCTGCTGGCGCTCGTCTCCCTCGCCCTGTACCACGCACTGGGCTGGTGGTGGGCAGACCGGGTCGCCGCGCTGGCTGTCGCGGCCGCTGCCGCCGTCGAAGCCTGGCACACCGCGCCACGTCACGGCTCGTCTGGCTGACTCACCGTGTCAGTACCTCACTACGCTGTGAGCGTGGCTGGTGGCCTGGCCCGGGCAGCGCTGCCCACGCGGGTGATCACCGGCTGCTGAGGAGGACCGATGGGGCGGGTAGAAGCCGGCGGGGTCGGTATCGAGTACGAGGTGGCCGGGGCGGGGCGTCCGGTCCTGCTGCTGCACGGCTTTCCTGACTCTGGCCGCCTGTGGCGTTATCAGGTACCGGCGCTGGCCGGGGCCGGGTTCCGGGTGATCATCCCTGACTTGCGCGGCTACGGGCGCTCTGACAAGCCCGGGCCCGTTGATGCGTACTCGCTCCCGTTGCTGGCCGGGGATGTCCTGGCGATCCTGGCCCAGCTTGAGATCGGCCAGGCTCATGTGGTCGGCCACGACTGGGGCGCCGCCCTGGCCTGGGGGCTGGCCGCCCTGTCGCCCGGCAGCGTCGACCATCTGGTCACGTTGTCGGTGGGCAACCCGGTCACGTTCCTGCGCACGCTGGAGCAGCGGCAAAAGTCGTGGTACATGCTGCTGTTCCAGTTCCCCGGGATCGCCGAGCGCTGGCTGACCGAGAACGACTGGGCCAATTTCCGGAGCTGGGGAGGGCACCCCGACACCGACCAGGTGATCGCCGAGCTGGAGGCAAACGGCTCACTCACGCCCGGCCTCAACTGGTACCGGGCCAACGTCTCGCCCGAGTCCTGGGTGGGACCGCCGGTGCAGCTCCCGCCGGTGCAGGCCCCGACGATGGGTGTGTGGAGCACGGGGGATTTCGCCCTCTCCGAGGTGCAGATGACAGACTCTGCCGCCCACGTGGCGGGCCCATGGCGCTACGAGCGGCTGGACGGCCCCGGCCACTGGATGCAACTGGACGCCCCCGGGCAGGTGAACGCGCTGCTCCTCGACTTCCTGCCCCGCTAACCCGCCGGGGCAGCGGCCCTCATCAGCGTCCGGTCATCGCTGCCGCTGCCGGAGCCGGCGGTTCTTGATCCGGTTGCCGCAGGTGGCCATGTCGCACCAGGCGCCTGCCCCGCTGTGGGAACGGTCGTAGAAGGCCCACCGGCAGTCCGGGTTACCGCAGGCCTTGAGCCGCGTCCAGGTTCCATCGCGCTGGGCGTCGCGGATCAGCAGCAGCAGCGTGAGCAGGGCCGCGCCAGGCCGGTCGGCGGGCCCGGGGCCGATGCTGACCTGCCCGCCCGGGCTGACGTCCAGCGCGGGCCGGGAGGCGCGGGCAACGGCCTGCAGGGGCAGCAGGTCGCCGGGCGGGGGCGGCGGGCCGCCACTGTTGGCGACCAGCATCGCGCGGATGCCCTCACGGACACCGCGGGCGAGGTGCAGCTCGGCGGGGTCCGGCTGGTGCCCGGCGCTCCACAGCCCGGCCTCGGTCAGCCAGGTGCGGGCGGTTGCGGGATCGAGCAGCAGGTCGGAGCCGTGGTCGCCATCCCAGGTGTTGACGAACGACTGCACCAGCAGCAGTGGCATGGGGGCCGGCTTGGTTTCCTCGCCGGGGACCCACGAGGGCATGGTCACCACCACAGCGTATCACCACAGTGACCGCTTAAGAGGTTTGACCGGTCTCATCGTGACCTCTAAACTAGCTTTACTAGTCACCTATGAAGATCGGGTGCCGCGACGCGCAGGCGCCTGGCCGATCGGAGGTGCACGTCATGGTGATCCTGTTGGGTCTGGCCGCGGCCGTGCTGTATGGCAGCGGCGACTTCCTCGGCGGCCTGGCCGCCCGCCGGGCGCACGTGCTGGCGGTGCTCACGCTGGCTGAGGGCGCGGGGGCAGCCGTCGCGCTCGCCGCCGCGGCCATGTCGCCAGGCGCGCCCAGCGTGGCCGGCCTGGCCTGGGGGATCGGCGCCGGCCTGGTCGGCGGGCTCGGGCTGATCATCTTCTACATCGGCCTGGCGGCGGGGCCGATGAGCGTGGTCGCGCCGGTATCCGGGCTCGTGTCCACGGTCCTGCCGGTCGGGGTGGCACTGGCTGACGGCGAGCGGCCCGGAGCCGGTGTCTATGCCGGCGCGCTGCTCTGCCTGGTCGCCATCGTGCTGGCCAGCTCGGCCGGCCAGGCCAGCGCGGCACAACGTCAGGCCCGCCCGGGCCGGGCCATTGCCTACGGCGTCGCAGCAGGCGTCCCGTTCGGCCTGTTCTTCCTGCTCATCCGTAACGCCGGGCAGACCGGGGAACTATGGCCGGTGGCGGCCGCGCGGGTCGGCGAGCTGGCGGCCGTCCTGACCGCCGCAGCCGTGCTGCGGCGCGGCCTGCGGCTACGCTGCGCGGCGCGGCGGCTCCTGCTGGCCGCGGCCGGCGCGGGCGTGATCGATGTCGCCGCGAACATCTGCTACGTGGCGGCCACCAGGACCGGCATGTTCGGCCTGGCCGTCGTGCTGGCCTCGCTCTACCCCGGGATCACCGTGCTGCTGGCCCGGGTGGTACTCGGCGAACGGCTGCGCTGGGTACAGCGGGCCGGCCTCGGGCTCGCGGCGATCGGCATCCTGCTCGTCGCGGCATGAGCCCGGCCGCCGGCTGGTGCCCGGCGCGCGCTGCGCCGGCCACGCCGTTCGCCGCCGGGCCGGCTTTCGGGCGATGAGCTACCAGCATCGCGGGGTGGCCAATTTCGGGGACCTGCAGAATGAGATCTACCTTGCGGGGCTCTCGGGCGTGGTGCCCTCGCTCCCGATGTCGTTCGCCGAACTGGAGCGGCGGGCGGAGCTGGCGATGCCGCCCGGGACGTGGTCGTACGTCGCAGGGGGAGCCGGTGACGAGCACACCCAGCGCAGCAACCGGACGGCCTTCGACCACTGGGGCGTCGTACCGCGGATGCTGCGGGCGCACACCGACCGGGACCTGTCGGTCGAGCTGTTCGGCACCACCTTCGCGACACCGGTCTTCCTGGCCCCGATCGGGGTGATCGGGATCTGCACCCAGGACGGCCACGGCGACCTGGCCGCGGCCCGCGCGGCCGCCGCTACCGGCGTGCCCATGGTGGCCTCGACGCTGAGCGAGGACCCGCTGGAGGATGTGGCCGCCGAGTTCGGCGAGACCCCGGGGTTCTTCCAGCTGTACTGCCCGACCGATCCCGAGGTGGCCGCCAGCCTCGTTCAGCGGGCGGAGGCGGCCGGCTACCGCGCGATCGTGGTCACCCTCGACACCTGGGTCACCGGCTGGCGGCCGCGTGATCTGTCTACCTCCAACTTTCCGCAGCTGCGGGGCCGCTGCCTGACGACGTACTTCTCCGACCCGGTCTTCCGGAGCCGGCTGCACAAGACGCCCGAGGAGGACCCGGGTACTGCGATCCTGACCTGGGCGCTCATGTTCGGGCGGCCGCTGGCCTGGGACGACCTGGCCTGGCTGCGCTCGCTGACCACCCTGCCCCTGGTGCTCAAGGGCGTCTGCCACCCCGACGACGCCCGCCAGGCCGTCGATGAGGGCATCGACGGCATCTACGTCTCCACGCACGGCGGCCGGCAAGCCAACGGCGGCCTCGCCGCCATCGACTGCCTGGCTGACGTGGCCGACGCGGTGCCCGACGTGCCAGTCCTTTTCGACTCCGGCGTCCGCTCCGGCTCCGACGTGGTGAAGGCGCTCGCACTCGGCGCCACCGCAGTCGGGATCGGCCGCCCCTACGCCTACGGCGCCGCGCTGGGTGGCACCGACGGCATCGTCCACGTGCTCCGGACGATCCTGGCCGAGGCCGACCTGCTGATGGCGGTCGACGGCTACCCAACCCTCGCCGATCTCGGCCGGGACGCGATCCGGCGCACCTGAGCACTGCCGGCCGCAGGTGGCCTAGGGCCTCACCTGGCTGGCCCGCGACTCCAGGTAGCGCCGCTCGGCGATGCTGGCGGTGGACTTCGCGGCGCGCCGGTAGTGCTCGTACGCCCCGGCCGGGTCGCCGGTCTTCTCCAGCAGATGCGCCCGTACGGACAGCAGCCGGTGATGCCCGGCCATCCGCTCGTCGCTATCCAAGGTGGACAGCAGGGCCAGCCCGGCCCGCGGGCCCTCGGTCTCGGCGAGCGCGATCGCCCGGTTGAGGGTGACCATCGGGTTGGGCGCGATCCGTTCCAGGATCAGGTAAAGAGCGTGCACCTGCGGCCAGTTGGTCTCCCCGGCCGTGTCCGCATCGGCGTGCGTGGCGGCGATGGCGGCCTGCAGCTGGTAAGGCCCCAGCGCCGGCCGGCCAGCGACGCCTTGACCAGCTCGGTGCCCTCGTCGATCAGCCCGCGGTCCCACGTCGCACGATCCTGCTGGTCCAGCGGCACCAGGTCGCCCGCCGCCGTCGTACGCGCCCGCGGCGGGCGTGGGTCAGCAGCATCAGCGCGAGCAGCCCGGTCACCTCGCCGTCCCCGGGCAGCTGCGCGTGCACCATCCTGGCCAGCCGGATCGCCTCGTGCGCGAGGTCGGCGCGGTGCAGCTCGCGGCCCGAGGAGGCGGTGTAGCCCTCGTTGAAGATCAGGTAGAGCACGTGCAGGACGACCCGCAGCCGCTCCTCGCGCTCCGCGCCGTCCGGCAGGCTGAACGAGCTGCCGGCGGCCTTGATGCGCTGCTTGGCCCGGCTGATCCTGGCCGCCATCGTGGCCTCCGGCACCAGGAACGCGCGGGCGATCTCGGCCGTGGTCAGGCCGCCGACCGCCCGCAGCGTCAGGGCGGTCTGGGAGGCCGGGGTCAGCGCCGGGTGGCAGCACAGGAACAGCAGGACGAGCGTGTCGTCGGTGTCCGGTACGTCCTCGGGCACCACCTCGGTGGCCGTCGCCACCTCCCGTTCGCGGCGCGCGTGGTCGCTGCGCATCTGGTCGATGAGCCGCCGGGACGCGACCGTCACCAGCCAGCCGCGCGGGTTGTCCGGCACTCCCTCGGCGGGCCATTGCAGGGTGGCGGTGAGGACCGCCTCCTGCACGGCATCCTCGCACCCTTCGAACTGGCCGTGCCGGCGCACCAGCGCGCCGAGGACCTGCGGCGCGAGCTCACGCAGCAGGTCCTCGATGGCTGGTGCGGTCACGGCTCCAATTGTCCGTCCGCGAACATCACCTGCCGCACCTCGACCCCCAGACCCTCGATCGCGGTATCCGGGATCTGCGCGGCCAGCTCGATCGCCCGGTCCTTGTTCTCGCAGTCGATCAGGTAGAAGCCGCCCAGATACTCCTTGGACTCCAGGAAAGGCCCGTCGGTCACCACCGGCTGGCCGTTGCGCACGGACACCACAGCGGCCTGTGACGGGTCGGCCAGCGCCTGCGTGGTGATCAGCTCGCCGGACTTCTTCAGGGCCGCGATGAACGTGCCGTGGCCGTCGCCGATCGCCGCCTTCTCCTCGTCGGTCAGCGCGTCCAGCACGGCCGGGTTGATATGCAGGCTGATCAGGAACTGCATCGTGTACTCCTCGTGGTCTGGGTGCCCCGGTCGGGCCCGTCAATGGGTTGGTCGGAGCAGCCGCCCTCGTCTTGACATCCTCCGCCTGGACATTCGGGTGAGATTTTCGCCGTCGCATCGCCCGGCCACGCAGGCAGCACGCGGGCCGCGGCTTGACGCTCATAGTTATACACAGCATAATTATTGTTATGTCTATAACTAACTTGGCAGCTCGTCCCGGTCCGCCGTCCCCCGGCAGGCGGGTGCTCCTCATCGGCGCGTCCCGCGGTCTGGGCCTGGCGCTGGCCCGGGAGTGGGCCCGCGGCGGCTGGCACGTCGTCGCCACCGTGCGCCGTCCGGGCCGGACCCGCCTGCATGATCTCGCCACCACCTGCGCCGGGCAGATCGAGATCGAGACCGTCAACGTCACCGTGCCCGCGCAGATCGCGGCGCTGCACGGCCGCCTGGCGGACCGGACCTTCGATCTGCTCTTCGTGAACGCCGGCGTCACGAACCAGCCTGAGGGCACGGTGGCGCAGACGCCGACCGATGAGTTCATCCGGGTCATGGTCACCAACGCGCTGGCCCCGCTGCGCGTCATCGAGACCCTCCAGGACCGCGTCGAGCCCGCGGGCACGATCGGGGTGATGTCCTCGGGCCAGGGCAGCGTCGCCAACAACGAGCGCGGCGGCCACGAGGTGTACCGCGGCAGCAAGGCCGCGCTCAACACGTTCATGCGCAGCTACGCGGCACGGCACAGCGGCAGCCGCCGGACCCTGGTCCTCATGGCCCCCGGCTGGGTGCGGACCGGGCTGGGCGGGCCGGACGCGCGGCTCAGCATCGACGACAGCATCCCGAACGTGGTCAGGACCCTCGACGCGCTCCAGGGCAGAGCCGGTTTGCACTATGTCGACTACCTCGGCCGCACGGTGGCGTGGTGACCGCCGCGAGGCCCGGCTGGTCCTGGCGATCTGCGGGTTACCATGGCCAGTCACGCCGCCTGGGCCGTCGTCACTGACTGTGGTATGACCGTCGCAGTGCCCGGCCTGGCATGGGCAGGGCGCTGGGCCCACGACACGGCGGTCCGGGCCGCCGCAGGGCTGAGGGATGCGGGAGCAGACGACGGATGGCAGCCACCTCGAAGCGATCAGCTGATCCCGTTCAGCAGGCCTGGGCGCTCATGCAGCGGTTCGTCGATGCCCATAGCCGCCGGGGCGAGCTCGCCGGGGCGCTGGGATTCCGCCTCGGCGGCGGGCGGGGCAAGGTCCTCTTCCAGCTCCGCGACGGGCCAATGACCCTCAGCCAGCTGGCCGAGGCAAACGGCGTTGACGCCCCGTACGCGACCCTCATCGTCGACAAGCTGGAGGCTCACGGCCTGGTCGAGCGCCAGCCGCACCCCGGCGACCGGCGCCGCAAGCTGGTCAGCCTCACGGCCGCCGGTCACGACGCCATCGAGACCGCAGACGCGATCCTGCTGCGCCCGCCCCAGGCGATCAGCACCCTCCCGGCCGGTGACCTCACCCAGCTCACCCAGCTCCTCACGCGCCTCATCGACGCGGACGAAGCCGGAAACCCGCCGGCCTGAGCGCCGGGCCAGCGCGGGAACCGGCGGCCTGGATCACGAGGGCCCGGTACCGGGACCACCACAGCGGAGGTAGCGCACCATGGACAACGGCGGCCGGCCTATCACGATCATCACCGGGGGCAGTCGCGGTATCGGGGCGGCAACCGCCGTTCAGCTGGCCAAGGCTGGCCACGACCTCGTCCTCGGCTACCGGGACGACGACGGCGCAGCCCGGCGGACCGGCGCCCGGGTGCAGGCCGCCGGAGCGCGGTGCGTCCTGGCCAAGGTGGACATCACCCGGCAGGATGACGTCGAGCGGCTGTTCTCCATTACCGCCAGCCAGGCGGGCATGGTGACCGGCCTGGTGAACAACGCCGGCGTCACGGCTCACATCGGGGACCTCGCCGACACTCCCGTCGCGGTGATACGCCAGGTCGTTGACGTCAATCTGCTCGGCGTGATCCTCTGCGCCCGGCAGGCCAGCAAGGTCATGTCAGTACGCCGCGGAGGGCAGGGCGGGGCCATCGTCAACATCTCCTCCGCAGGAGCCACCCTCGGCTCCCCGCATGAGTACGTCCACTATGCGGCGGCCAAGGCGGCGGTCGAGGCCTTCACCATCGGCCTGGCCAAGGAACTCGCCGCCGACCAGATCCGGGTCAATGCCGTGGCTCCCGGGACGATCCGCACCGCCATCCACGCGGCAGCCGGAGACCCCGGCCGTCCTGACCGGGTCGCCAGGACCATACCGCTGGGCCGGGCGGGTGAACCCGGGGAGATTGCCCCGGCCATCGCCTGGCTGCTCGGCCCGGAAGCCTCCTACGTAACCGGCGCGGTGCTCCGGGTTGCCGGGGGGCTGTAGGGCCCGGGCACCGGTCAGCGCTCTGCGGGCGGTACTCGAGCCGCCCCGCCCGAGGTCGGGCCCGCGCGGGCGTGACCGCGTCAGCCCGCGGTGACCGCCAGCACGAGGGGCAGCACCCGGGCCGCGCCGGACTGGCGGAGCAGCCGGGCGGCGACCGTCATGGTCCAGCCGCTGTCGACGCGGTCGTCGATCACCAGCACCGGGCCGCCGAGCGAGGCCACCGCCTCGGCCAGGGGCCCAGGGAGCTGCAGCTCGCGCCAGACCGCCTGGAGCCGCTGCGGGCTGTTGAACTGGCCTGACCCGCCGGGGCCCGGGCCCGCGTAGGTGAGGGAACCCAGCAACGGCAGCCGCCCGATCTCCGCGATCCGCTCGCCCAGGCTGGCGATGAGCCGGGGCCGGGTCCGGCTGGGCAGGGTGACGACCCCGGCCGGGCGCTGCTCCCAGTCCCACGCGGCCAGCACCTGGACCAGGGCGGTGACCAGGTCACCGGGCACATCAGCATCGGTGCCGGGGCTTTCCAGCAGGCTACGCAGCGCCGGCCCCCAGCCCAGCCCGGTGAGGCGGCCCAGTGCCCGCCCGGTATCGGCCGACAGCTCCGCCGGGATCTTGCCCGCCACGTCCACGCCGAGGCGTTTCATGCCCGGCGGCCACATCCGGCGCGGGCTGATGTCGATACCGGGACGGAGCAGCCGGGCCCGCGCGAGCGCGGTCCCTTCCGCCGACACCTCCGCGGGCCAGGGCTGCCCCGTGCAGTTGTCGCACCGGCCGCAGGGCTGCGCGGCCGGATCATCGAGCTGCTGGCGGAGGTACTCCATCCGGCAGCGGGGACTTCGCAGGTAATCGAGCATGGCCTGCTGCTCCCGGTGACGTTCCGCCGCCACCGTCGCGTAACGCTCGGCGTCGTAGGACCACGGCTGCCCGGTCGCCACCCAGCCGCCGCTGACCTTGCGTACCGCGCCGTCCACGTCCAGGACCTTCAGCATCATCTCCAGCCGGGCGCGGCTCAGGTCCACCTGGGTCTCCAGCGCACCCGACGACAGCGGCCCGGCCGCCTCGCCGAGCGCGCCCAGCGTGGCCCGGACCAGGGCCTCGGGCGGGAAGGCCAGCGAGGCGAAGTACGCCCAGATATCGCGGTCTTCCGGCCCCGGCAGCAGGATCACGTCGGCGCGGGGCACGGCCCGGCCCGCCCGGCCGATCTGCTGGTAGTAGGCAACGGGAGACTGCGGGGCCCCCAGGTGCACGACGAAGCCCAGGTCCGGCTTGTCGAAACCCATGCCCAGCGCGCTGGTCGCCACCAGCGCCTTGAGCTCCCCGTCGAGCAGGGCGCGTTCCGCGGCCAGCCGCTGCTCCTGTTCGTCCCGGCCGGTGTAGGGGAGGACGTCGTGGCCGCGGTCGCGCAGGAAGGACGCGGTCTCGTGAGCGGCGGCCACGGTGAGCGTGTAGATGATGCCGGAGCCCGGCAGCTGGCCCAGGTGCTCGGCCAGCCAGCCGAGGCGCTGCTGGGCGGCGGGCAGGTCCACGACGGCCAGGCACAGGCTCTCCCGGTCCAGCGGGCCGCGCAGCACCAAAGCGTCACCGTCGGCCCCGCTGGACAGCTGCTCAGCCACGTCGCGGGTGACCCGGGCGTTGGCCGTGGCCGTGGTGGCCAGCACGGGCACGCCTGGAGGCAGGTTCTCCAGCACGGTGCGGAGCCGCCGGTAGTCGGGCCGGAAGTCATGGCCCCAGTCGGAGATGCAGTGCGCCTCGTCCACGACCAGCATCCCCGCGGTGGCGGCGAGCTTGGGCAGGACCAGGTCGCGGAAGCCGGGGTTGTTCAGCCGTTCCGGGCTGACCAGCAGCAGGTCCACCGAGCCTGCCGCGATCTCCGCGTAGATCTCATCCCAGTCGGCCATGTTGGCCGAGTTCACGGTCCGGGCCCGCAGCCCGGCCCGGGCGGCCGCCTCGATCTGGTTGCGCATCAGGGCGAGCAAGGGGGAGATGATGATGGTCGGGCCCATGTCCCGGGCCCGGAGCAGGGCTGTGGTCACGAAGTACACGGCCGACTTGCCCCAGCCGGTGCGCTGCACGACCAGGGCGCGGCGCCGGTCGCGGGCCAGGGCCTGGATCGCGGTCCACTGATCCTCGCGGAGCCGCGCGGACGGCCCGGCCAGCGCCCGCAGGCTCTGCTCCGCCTCCTCGTGAAGGTCAGCACCGGACGTCATGTGTCCTTGGTATCAGGCCGGGCCGACACCCGCGGCCCGGTCGCGCACGCCGTGCGGGCCGCCCGCGCGACGCGGACCCGGACCGCCGGGATCGTCGCACCGGGGCAGCAGACATTTGGGTTCATGGCACCGCAGTGGTCCAGCAGCAGGCCAGGCGGCACCTTACTTCGCTATGCTGCACGTACCGGACCTGACGGCAGCCCCCCGCCCTGCAGTCGAGCGTGCGTCACCATGGCGCACGCCAAAGGCATAGTTCCTGTGGCCCGAGGAGGTCGCTGATGATCGCTGCCGGGTTAATGCGCGCCATGGCGCGCAGGCCACTGTGGCCTCTGGCGATCGCCGGGGTGACGGCTGCCCCGGTTCTCCTGGCGGCCCCCGCCCTGGCGGGTCCCACGACGGCAGCGCGCATCGGGACGGTCCGGACGATCACCGGAAACCCGGACGCGCGGACCGGGGCCCGGGAGGTCACCAACTGCGGGAACGGCGTGTCAGCCGTGACCGTGCGGCTGCCCGCAGGATTCAAGCCGCTCACCGCGACCCCGGCCCAGCTGGCCGCGAACGACCTGCCGCTCCGGCCGGCCGGGCGGGTGCAGCTGGCCGCGTGGCGGGCGTTCGTGACCGGGGGAGTGCAGGCGTCCCGGACCACATGCTCCTTCGCCCCGGTGACCCCGTCCAGCGCACCGCGGTCCATCGTGGGGGACGCGAAGCCGGCCACCTCCCAGTCGATCGTGGGGGACGCGAAGCCGGCGAGCCCGCAGTCGATCGTGGGCGACGCGAAGCCGGCGAACCCGCAGTCGATCGTGGGGGACGCGAAGCCCGCGAGCCCGCAGTCGATCGTGGGCGACGCCCAGCCGGGGGACTCACAGTCGATCGTGGGGGACGCCAGCCCGGTCCTCGGTACCCTGACGCCGCCGGCCACCGCGCCGCGGCCCAGTCCGGGGGGTAACCGGGGCAGCGCCGCGACCCGGACCGTGGTCTCCGGCACCTGGCGGGTCACCCGGCCCAGGAACGCCCCGACCGCCGCCGCGTCCTCGTGGGCAGGCATCGGTCTCGGCCGCGCGCTGCCCCGCTCATCCAGGCGGGCTCGGCCGCAGGCGGCTACTTTGGCCCGTACCTGTGGTGGCGGGTGGTCCCGCAGCGCCCGGACGAGCAGCGGATCAGCCTGGACACCGCGCCGGGAGACACGGTGTACGTGCGGATCCAGCTGCTCCGCGGCCGGGCGGCGGTCACCATCCGGGACGAGAACACGGGCGCGGGCGGCACCTACGTCCTGCGCTACAGCGGGCTGGACGGTTAACTCACTGGATGCACGGCGACGTCAGGCTCATCAAGGCCTGCCTTAACGGGAAACGCAGCCAGGCCGAGTACCCGGCGGTGCCGGTCACGCCGGGCGAGCTCGCCCGGGACGCGGCGGCCGCGGCCGCGGCCGGGGCTGAGGCTATCCACCTGCACGCGCGCGGCCCGGATAGCGCGGAATCGGTGCACGCCGCCGACGTCGGGGCGGCGGTGACCGCGGTCCGCGCCGCCTGCCCGGGCGTCCCGGTCGGGGTGTCCACCGGGCTGTGGATCACCCGCGGGGACGCCGCGGCCCGGCAGGCCGCCGTGGCGGACTGGGCGAGCCTGACCGCCGCCGCGCGGCCCGATTTCGCCTCGGTCAACGTCAGCGAGGACGGATGGGCGGGAGTGGCCGGATCGCTCGGCGCCGCCGGGATCGCCGTCGAGGCCGGGGTGTGGTCGGTCGCCGACGTCCGCGTGCTGGCCGACGCCTTCGCGTGCGGCGGGCTGCCGCAGCCGCCGCTGCGGATCCTGGTCGAGGTCATGGGCGTGCCGGCCGAGGCCGCGCCCCGGCGGGCCGGAGAGATCCTGCGCGCGCTCGACGACTCCCCGCTGCGCGGATTCCCGCGGCTGCTGCACGGGGAGGAGGAGGGCTGCTGGCCGCTGGTGGCGCAGGCGGCCCAGGCCGGGCTGCCGACCAGGATCGGCCTGGAGGACACCACGGCCGGGCCGGAGGGCGAGCTGGCCAGCGGGAACGCCGAACTGGTCCGCCGCGCGCTGGAGCTGCTGGCCGCGCATCGCCCCGGGCGGCGCGGCTAGGAAGCTCAGCGGGGGGCCAGGATCAGTTTCTCCGCGGCGCTGCCTGGCTGCAGCAGGTCCTCGTTGCTGCCGGTCTTGCCGTTCAGCTTCACCACCTGCTCATGGCCCCGCGGGCCCAGCCTGCCTGCCGACGTCCGCGCTGCACGCTGGACACAGCCCGAACAGCTCCACGGTGTGGTCCACGGTGGTGAACCCGGCGTCGGCCGCGACCTGCTCGGCCCAGCGCTCCACCGCGCGGCCCTCGACCTCGACGCTGGTCCCGCAGTTGCGGCAGATCAGGTGGTGGTGGTGCGCGTTGCTCTCGCACCGGCGGTACAGCGTCTCTCCGCTGGCGTCCCGGATCGTGTCCACCTGGCCGTCTTCGCTCAGCACCTGCAGGTGCCGGTAGACAGTGGTCAGGCCGATGTGCTCGCCACGCTGGCGCAGCTCGGCGTGGATCTGCTGGGCGCTGCAGAACCCGGGGAGCCCGCCGAGGACCGCCGACAGTGCCTCAGCCTGCCGGGTCCCGCGCACCCGGGTGCCGCCCAGCGGACGCTTAGCAGGCACCGGCGTCATCACACCCGCACATTAGCAGCCGGTATCCCGTGCTCCCCAGCTCCGCGCCACGCCCCCGGGCGGGCGGAACGCCGCCCGCGCAGGGCGGCCCAGCCCCGCCCGGCGGCGTAGCAGACCGCCCCGAACGTCCCCACGAAGAAGCCGACTGGCCAGTTCGTGTCGTAGGCGGCCGCGATCGACGCCCAGACCACCACCACCGCGATGACCGCGGACAGCGCCACGGCGGGCATCGGCTTGCTGGTCACCGAGCGGGCCGCGGCGGGCGGCCCGATCATCAGGCTGAAGATGAGCAGCGCCCCCACCACGGGCAGGGTCATGCTGGTGGCCAGCGCCACGACCACGAGGAACAGCGTCTCAACCCGGGCGGGCCGGACGCCGCGCGCCTCGGCCAGCTCCGGCATCACCGAGGACAGCAGCAGCGGCCGGTACAGCACGGCGATGGCCGCGACGCACCCGGCGGCGAGGACCGCCACCGGCAGCACCTCGCTGGTGCTGACCCCGAGCACCTCGCCGAACAGCAGGGCGTAGATCTCCGGCGCGTACTCGGTGCTGAAGCTCAGGAACAGCGCGCCCAGGCCAAGCAGGACCACGAGGGCCAGGGCCGTGGCGACATCCCGCCGGCCGCGCCGGCCCAGCCAGCCGATCCCAAGCGCGCCGAGCAGCGCGGCGGCCGCCAGCCCGATCAGCGTGTTGACGCCGATCAGGCTCGCCCCGGCCGCGCCCGCGAACGCGCCCTGGGGGACGGCGTCCGCAACGAACGCCGAGCCGCGCAGCACGATGAAGAACCCGACGACGCCCGCGACGATCGCCACCATCGTGGCCACCAGCCAGGCGTTGGTCATGAACCCGGTATAACATCGGCTCAGGCCCGCCTCTACCCGGCTGGTGATGGGCGGCCGCTGGTACACGTAGGCCAGGAAGATCAGCGTCACCACGAAGAAGCTGACCGGCCACCCATGCCGGGCGGGCGGCCAGTAGAAGCTGTCGTAGGCGAGCAGCACACCGAGCCACGTGGCCGCCACGCCGGCCACCGCCGACCAGGCCATGGCCAGCCCCGGGCGGCTGGTCAGGCGCAGCCCGATCGCGGCGGGCCCGATCAGCAGCGCGGTGGACAGGATGGTGCCGATCGTCATCGCGGACAGCGAGACCGCGAGCGCGATCGCGGCCAGGCAGAGCATGCCGACCAGCCGCACGCTGACCCCGCGCGCCGCGGCCAGGTCGGGGGCGACCGAGCTGAGCAGCAGCGGCCGGTAGAGCACGGCCACGATGGCCACCGCCGCCACGCTGAGCGCCACGATGGCCGGGAGGATGGAGCTGCTGATCGTGAACATGGAACCGAACAGGATCGTGATCGTGGCCCCGGTGACGTTGCTGTGCGTCGTGTCCCAGTAGAGGAACAGCGCGGCCAGGCCCAGCCCCGCGCCGCGGACGATTCCGGTGGCCAGGTCGCGGCCGCGGGGGCGCTGGATGCCGATCATGTCCATCACCCCGGCGGCCAGCACGCCGACGCCCACGAATCCCCACAGCGGGCTCACCCCGACGAGATAGGAGGCGGAGCCGCCGGTCACGCTGATGTCAGCCAGCGCGTGCCCCGCGTAGGACTGGCCGCGGATCACGGTGAACGAGCCGACGATCCCGGACACGAGCGCCACGACCCCGCCCGCGGCCAGGGCCACGTGTACCGGGCCGCTGGCGAAGAAACCTGGCTCGATGACCGCGTTCAGCACCCCGGGCACGGTGACTTCCCCGGCTCGCGGATGACCCCGGACACCGCCACGCCCGCACCGCGGCCTGCCCGCCCGGACACCGTGATTTCCATCGCCGCTATGCGCTCTTGTGGATGATGGCGTCGGCGGACGGCACATCCAGCTCTTCCGCCTGCGGGACGCCGGCCCGGCGCCCCTCCCGGCGACCACGAGGATCCGGTCGTGCACCCTGATCACGTCCACGTGCTGGCCATAGAGCTCGCTGAGCACCTCGGGACGCACCACGTCGGCGGTCGTCCCGCTGGCCGCCCGGCCGGCCGCCATGTACACGATCCGGTCCATGAACGGCAGCAGCGGGTTCATGTCATGGGCCGAGATCAGCACCGCGATCTGCTGCTCCCGGGCGACCCGGCCGAGCAGCTCGACCACGTCCTGCTCGCTCGCGATATCCAGGTTGGCCAGCGGCTCGTCCAGCAGGAGCAGCCGGGGGCGGCTGATCAGCGCGTGCGCGATCAGGACCCGCTGCTGCTCCCCCCCGGACAGCAGGCCCACCCGCGTGTCGGCGAACCGGTCCGCCCCCACCGCCTGCAGCATCTCGTCCACCAGGTGCCTGCGCCGGGCGGACGGCAGCGGGATGCCCAGCCGCTGCCCATCCAGCCCCAGGCCGACCAGGTCGCGGGCGCGCAGCGGCATGTCCGGGTCGAGCTGGATCTTCTGCGGGACATAGCCGATTACAGAACCGCGCCGGGTCCGCGGCTGGCCCGCCACGCGCACGGTGCCCGCCGACGGGGCCTGCAGGCCGAGGATGACCCGCAGCAGCGTGGTCTTGCCCGCGCCGTTCGAGCCGATCAGGCCCGCGAACTCGCCCGGCCCCAGGCTGAAGCAGACGTCATCGAGGACCTTCCGGCCAGACAGCCAGAGGCTGACCCCCTCGATCCGGAGGAGTTCGCCGACCCCCCGGCCCGGCCCAGGCCGCATCATCACTTCAGCCTCTCCGTCGAGGTCCCGTGCTGGATGGCCCGCTCCAGCGCGGTCGTCTCGGCCATCATCCAGGACTGGTAGTCGTAGCCCGGTTCCGGCATGGTCTCGTACACGCCGACCACCGGGATCCCGCTGCGCTGGGCCGCGGCCAGGAACGAGGCGGTCAGGGAGTCGGTCACCTGCTGGTTGTACAGGAACACCTTCACCTTGTGCCCGGAGAACAGGCCGTCCTGGAGCGAGACGTACTGAGGGGCCGGGTCCACGCCGTTCATGACGCCGGCCTGGAAGGCGAACGGCGTGAGGTTACGGGTGCCCGCGGCCTGCAGCAGGTAATCGCCGACCGGCTCCGTGGTGGCCACCGGCGTTCCCGGGTAGCGCGCCCGCAGCACCGCGATCAGGTGATACCAGGGCTCCAGGGACCGGCCGAACGCGGCGGCCCGGGCGGCGAAGTATGCCTGGTGCGCGGGCTGGATGGCCGAGAGGTCCGCGGCCACGGCCCTCGCGACCGCCGGCATGGTGGACGGCTTGTACCACAGGTGCGGGTTGGGGGTGCTGTCCGGCAGCCCGAGCAGGTGCTGCACGTCGATAACCCTGCGGCTGCCGTCCGGGGCCGCCGCCTCGATCTTGTTCATGTACGTGTCGTAGCCCAGGCCGTTCTGCACGACCAGGCCCGCGCTGCTGATCAGCTGGGCCACGCTCGCGCTGGCCTCGAACGTGTGCGGATCGGTGTTCGGGTTGCTCTCGATGGCGCTGACGTGCACGTACTTGCCGCCGACCTGGCTGATCACGTTCGCGTACTGATTCTCGGCGCCGACCGCGGTGATCGTGGCGGTCGAATTCGCGGCGGGGGCCGCCCCGGGACCGGCCGAGCACGCGCCGGCCAGCATGGCCGTCACGGTGGCGGCCACCGCGATCAGGGCGGCCCTGGGGGCAGGTGGCCTCAACGGTGCTGGCCTGAGTAGGCGCATGAGCTGGCGGTCTCCGGTATGCATGGCTGCGGCTGGCCGGGGCGCGTCCCCGTTGATGAAAACGATAACCGTTATGACTTCCGCTCGCAACATGGGCCGGCGCCCCGCCCCGGGTACCGGGCAGGACAAGCCATGATGGGGACATGGCCACCCGACTGAAGAACGCGACCAGCCCGTACCTGCTGCAGCACGCGGACAACCCGGTCAACTGGTGGCCGTGGTCGGCGGAGGCTTTCGCCGCGGCGCGGGCCCGCGACGTGCCGGTCCTGCTGTCCGTGGGGTACTCGGCCTGCCACTGGTGCCACGTGATGGCGCACGAGTCGTTCGAGGACCCGCAGACCGCCGCGCTGATGAACGAGAACCTCGTCGCGATCAAGGTTGACCGGGAGGAACGGCCCGACGTGGACGCGGTCTACATGACCGCGACCCAGGCCATGACCGGCCAGGGCGGCTGGCCCATGACCGTCTTCATGACCCCGGACCGGGATCCGTTCTTCTGCGGCACCTACTTCCCGCGCGAGCACTTCCAGCGCCTGGTTCTGGGGGTGGCCAAGGCGTGGCGCGAGGACCGTGACAGCGTCACCAGCCAGGCCCGGCAGATCTCGGCGGCGCTGGCCGAGCGGGCCGCGCCGCTGCGCGGGCTGGGCCTCGGCCCGGCCGGCGGCGCACCGGAGGCCGCGGCCGCGGACGCCCTCGCGGATGTCTGCGACCAGGCCGTCATCACCCTGGCCGGGAGCTACGACGAAGCGGCCGGCGGATTCGGCGGCGCGCCCAAGTTCCCCCCGTCCATGGTGCTGGAATTTCTGCTGCGGCAGGGGAGAGCGCGCGACAGCGCAACGGCGAGCCGCCCTCGATGGCGTTGCGGATGGTGGAGGGCACTGCGGACGGGATGGCCCGCGGTGGCCTGTACGACCAGCTCGGCGGGGGTTTCGCGAGATATTCCGTGGACGCCGGCTGGGTGGTACCCCACTTCGAGAAGATGCTCTATGACAACGCCCTGCTGGCCCGGGTCTACGCGCACCTGTGGCGGCGGACCGGATCCGTGCAGGGCCGCCGGGTGGCCCGGGAGACCTGCGCGTGGATGATCGCCGAGCTGGGGACCGCTGAGGGCGGCTTCGCGTCGGCGCTGGACGCGGACAGCGACGGCGCGGAAGGCCTCTTCTACACCTGGACCCCGGACGAGCTGGCCGGAGTCCTCGGGGCCGCGGACGGTGCGTACGCCGCCACCGCGTTCGGGGTGACGGCCGCCGGGACGTTCGAGCACGGCCGGTCCGTCCTGCAGCGGCGCGCCGAGCCCGGCGACCCGGACCGGTTCGGCCGGATCCGGGCCGCGCTGCTCGCCGCGCGCGGGCAGCGGGTCCGCCCGGGCCGCGACGACAAGGTGGTGGCGGCGTGGAACGGCCTGGCCATCGCGGCGCTGGCCGAGACCGGGCTGCTGCTCGCCGAGCCCGCGTTCGTGGCCGCGGCCCAGGACGCGGCCGGGCTGCTGGCCCGGGTGCACCTGTCCGGCGGGCGGCTGGCCCGGACCTCCCGTGACGGTGTGGCGTCCGCGAGCGCCGGGGTGCTGGAGGACTACGCGTGCGTGGCCGAGGGCCTGCTCGTCCTGTCCGGGGTGACCGGCGAGGCGCGGTGGCTCACTCTCGCCGGCGAGCTGCTCGGCACCGCGCTGGCCCGGTTCGGCGACGGGAGCGGCGGCTTCTACGACACCGCGGACGACGGGGAGGCACTGGTCTACCGGCCCGCGGATCCGACGGACGGGCCCACCCCGTCCGGCACGTTCGCGGTGGCCGGGGCCCTGCTCAGCTACTCCGCGCTAACCGGGTCGATGGAGCACCGGGCGGCCGCGGCCGCCGCGCTGGGTGTCCTGGGTCCGATCGCGGGGCAGTTCCCCCGCGCCGCGGGCTCGGGCCTGGCGGTGGCCGAGGCACTGATCTCCGGCCCGGCCGAGATCGCGATCGTCGGCCCGGCGGGCGACCCCCGCACGACAGCGCTGCACGTGGCCGCGCTGCAGGCGGCACCGCCGGGCGCGGTGCTCGCCCTCGGGGATGGCGGGCCGGGGCGCGAACCCGGGGCCGCGATCCCGCTGCTGGAGGGGCGCGGGCTGGTCGGCGGGAACCCGGCGGCCTACGTCTGCCGCGGCTTCGCCTGCCTCGCCCCGGTGACCGAGCCGGCGGCGCTGCGCGCCGCGCTGCTGGACGGCCAGCCCGGGGGCGGTTAGGGCGGGGCTGATGTAAATAGCACCGTAAATTTCGTTTCGTCCTGACTGGGTCGTGGTACACGCGGCGGGGCCTGGGTATAGGCCACTCGTGAATCGAGCTCCGGCGGTGGCACGACGCTGTGCGCAGCGCTGGGGTGCCGTGCTGCTCGCGGCCGCGGCCCTCGCGGCCACCGCTGGGGCACGGGTTCAGGTACCGGTGGCCGGGAACGGGCCGGGGTCGGTGTCCGCCCAGGCCACGGCGGCGGCCAAGCCGGGCAAGCTGCTCCGGGCGGACGTGATGGTGGTCGCGCAGCACGCGCTCCCGGCCCGGGACGTGGCCCGGGTGGCCCGGCTGCGCGGCGTCCAGGCGGCCCGCGCGGTCGATGCGGCCCGGGTGCGGGTCAACGGCACGCTCGCGGCGGTCCTGGGGGTGGACCCGGCCACGTTCCGCGCGTTCGCCGCGGGGCCGACCGCCTCGGCCAGCCCGCTGTGGGGCAACGTGGCGGACGGCGCGATCGCCGTCTCCTACACCATGGGCAAGCAGGACAAGCTGCCGCTGGGCGGCACCGTCCAGGTCGCCGGGCGGACACAGCGCTCGCTGCGCGTCGCCGGGTTCGGCACGGTCGGGATCGGCGGGGTGGACGCGGTGATCTCCCGGACCGTGGCCCGCTCGCTGGGCTTCCCGGCCGGCAACGCGATCGTGGTGAGCGCCCCGCACGACCGGGTCGCCGCGCTGGTCCGCGAGATCAAGGCCAGGATGCCGCACGGGGCGGTGGTCGAGCCGCTCGTCACCACCACGGCCCGCGGCACGCCGGCCGCGGCCGGGCAGGCCGGGGCGTCCGTGGCGCCCGGGAGCCTGGCCGGCGCCACGGCCAACGGCCGGGCCGCGCTGAGCACGGCCGAGCTCGTGGCCATGCTCAAGGCCGCGGCCAGCCGGGTCGGCTACCCGTACGTGTGGGGCGGCTCCGGGCCGACCACGTTCGACTGCTCCGGGCTGGTGCAATGGTCGTTCGCCCAGGCCGGGGTGGTCATGCCGCGGGTGGCCGCGGACCAGGCCCGGACCGGGCCCGCGATCCCGCTCAGCCAGGCCCAGGCGGGTGACCTGCTCTTCTACCGGACCGACCCCACCGCCCCGGACTACATCTCCCATGTCGCCATCTACCTGGGCAAGGGGATGATGATCCAGGCGCCCCAGCCGGGCGAGGACGTGCAGATCGTCCCGGTGGCGCTCGGCAGCGAGTTCGCGGGCGTGGTCCGGGTGTCCCCGGCCATCGCCGCCCAGGTCGCCGCCTCGCCGGTCGGCTGACCGCCCCGCCGCTGACGTCCCCCGGCTGACCGCTTCTCCCAGGACGCACGGCCTACTTGCCTGCGCCCGAACGACATGATTACATGATTACATGAGTACTGAGAAACACGGCGAAGACGCCGCCCCGGGCGAGGAAATACGCGGCTGGTTCGCGGGCCGGCTGCCCGCGGGCTGGTTCACGGAGGCGCCGGAGGTCCTCGTGGACCGGGAAGAGATCACCGTCGTCGGCCCGCTGGGCGGGCTGGACATGGCCGCGGACGCGTCGCCCGCCGCCCAGGCGGCCGCGGCGGACGGCCGGGCCCGCCGGTTCCGCGAGGAAACCCGCGACCACCGGATCGAGATCGCCCGCGAGGCCGAGCTCAAGTTCAGCCGCAAGGTCTCCTGGGGAGTCATCTGCGGCGACCGGAAGGTGATGTTCACCACATTGTCGGTGCCGGTGATGACCCGCCTGCGGCAGTCGGAGCGCCGGGTGCTCGACACGCTGGTGGACGCGGGCGTGGCCCGCAGCCGCAGCGACGCGCTCGCCTGGTGCGTGCGCCTGGTCGGCGAGCATGAGGAGTCCTGGCTCGGCCAGCTGCGCGAGGCCCTGCGCCGGGTCGAGGAGGTCCGCGCGGAGGGGCCCCAGGCCTGACCGGCGCCCGGACGGCCCGGACGGCCCGGCCGCCGGCGTGCCCCTGATGGCCCGGCGGCCAGCACGGTGGGCCACACCATGATCTCTGCTCAGTTTGGTGAACAAGCAGTAACGATTCGTCGTAAGAATACTACTTTCTGTTTAGATAGCCTCGGGTGAGGTTGCACCAGGGCCCAGACCTGCCCTCTGCGGGCCGGTCATGTCACGAGCCCGCCCCGGTGGTGACATCCTTGAAGCGGGCAGGCGATGCCCGTCGGCCGGTGGCTAGCGGCGGAAGTGGGTTCGGATGGGGCTGCGCGAGGTTCGGACGAGGCTCCGTGATCTCGTCTACCGCGTTTATGAGCGCAGGCTGGAAGCGTCCCTGTCCGGGCACACCGTGCCGCGTCACGTCGGGGTCATCCTGGACGGCAACCGGCGGTGGGCCCGTCTCGCGGGTTTCACCGACGTCAGCAACGGCCACCAGAAGGGCGCCGACCACATCTTCGAGCTGCTCGGCTGGTGCAGCCAGGCGCGGGTCGAGGTGGTCACCCTCTGGCTGCTGGCCACGGACAACCTGTCCCGCCCCACCGCCGAGCTGGAACCGCTGCTGAAGATCATTGAGAGCACGGTCCAGGCGCTGGCCGACGCCGGG
The DNA here is from genome assembly GCA_963720645.1 of uncultured Actinomycetes bacterium. GTDB lineage: Bacteria > Actinomycetota > Actinomycetes > Streptosporangiales > Streptosporangiaceae > RYN-230. Next base: position 34,460 of record CAVRFX010000017.1, read on the forward strand.
TGGCACGTGAAGCCGGTGGGCGCGCTCGACCTGCTCCCGGCGGAGACCGCGCAGGTGCTCAAGGACGCCGGCGAGGCCACCGCGGGCTATCCCGGCCTGCTGGTCAACGTGGCCATCGGCTACGGCGGCCGCCGTGAGATCGCCGACGCGGTCCGCTCCCTGCTCCAGGACCACGCGACCAAGGGCACCACGATCGAGGAGCTCGCCGAGGTCCTGGACGTGGAGCACATCGCCGAGCACCTCTACACCGCCGGGCAGCCCGATCCGGACCTGGTCATCAGGACGTCCGGGGAACAGCGGCTGAGCGGTTTCCTGCTCTGGCAGAGCGCGCACTCGGAGTTCTACTTCTGCGACGCCTACTGGCCCGACTTCCGGCGGGTGGACTTCCTCCGGGCGCTCCGCTCTTACGCGGCCCGGCAGCGCCGGTTCGGGTCCTAGCCCCGGCTCCGGGATCTTAAACCCGTCCTGAACCTTCTCCGGCGTGGTGTGCGACACCCTGCCTGGGTCTTCCAGGGATGGCACGTCCCGGGTACCTTTCAATCAGGTGGGCGGTGCCTAGCCGCCCCCCCGGGAAGGCCCTCGACATCCTCGAGCTTCGTGTCCTGGCACGCAGGCGAGACGAGCGAAGGGCCGGGACCTGGCCCTTCGAGGGCCTATCCCGGTCCTGGAGACACATCTGTGTCCGAGCGCGGCGCCACCTGAGGCGCCCAGGGGAGAACGAGTGGCCAGTTCTTCTGCCCGCCGCGAGCCGCGGCCCAGCAACGCCCGTACTGACATGGACGGTGGGGCTCCCGGCATGACCGGAAGCCGCCGGTTCAGCTACGTGCTGGACACCAGCGTCCTGCTCGCCGACCCGGCCGCGATCAGCCGGTTCGCCGAGCACCGCGTGATCCTGCCCATCGTCGTCATCACCGAGCTGGAGGCCAAGCGTCATCACCCCGAACTGGGTTATTTCGCCCGCCAGGCCCTCCGGCACCTGGATGACCTGCGGATCGAATTCGGCCGGCTGGACGCCGACCTGCCGATCGGTGACGAGGGCGGAACCGTCCGGGTCGAGCTGAACCACTCCGATCCCCAGGTCCTTCCCCCGGGGTTCCGGCTCGGTGACAACGACACGCGGATCCTGTCGGTCGCGCGCAGCCTGGTGGCTGAGGGCGAAGACGTGGTCCTGGTCAGCAAGGACCTGCCGCTGCGGGTCAAGGCGGCCTCGATCGGCCTGACCGCCCAGGAGTACCGGGCCGAGCTGCCGGCCGACTCGGGCTGGACCGGCATGACCGAGCTCGAGGTGAGCGCGGACGATATCCAGGAGCTCTACGACACCGGGAAGCTGGACTGCGAGCAGGCACGTGAGCTGCCCTGCCACACCGGGCTGGTGCTGGCCGCGGGCGGCCACGGCAGCTGCAGCGCCCTCGGCCGGGTGCTGCCCGACAAGTCGGTCCGGCTGGTCCGGGGCGACCGGGAGGCGTTCGGCCTGCACGGCCGGAGCGCCGAGCAGCGCGTCGCTCTGGACCTCCTCCTCGACCCCGACGTGGGCATCGTCTCGCTCGGCGGCCGCGCCGGGCACGGGCAAGTCCGCGCTGGCCCTCTGCGCGGGCCTGGAGGCCGCGATGGAACGGCGCCAGCACCGCAAGGTGGTCGTGTTCCGCCCGCTATACGCGGTGGGCGGCCAGGAGCTCGGCTACCTCCCGGGCTCGGAGGCGGACAAGATGAACCCGTGGGCCCAGGCGGTCTACGACACGCTGTCCGCCGTCACCTCGCAGGACGTGATCGACGAGGTGATGGCCCGCGACATGTTCGAGGTGCTGCCGCTCACCCACATCCGGGGCCGCTCGCTGCACGACTCGTTCGTCATCGTGGACGAGGCCCAGTCCCTGGAGCAGAGCGTGCTGCTGACCGTGCTGTCCCGGATCGGCTCGGGGTCACGGGTCGTGCTGACCCACGACATCGCGCAGCGGGACAACCTGCGGGTGGGCCGGCACGACGGCGTGGTCGCGGTCATCGAGAAGCTCAAGGGGCACCCGCTGTTCGCCCACGTGACGCTGGTCCGGTCGGAACGGTCCCCGATCGCGGCACTCGTCACCGAGATGCTGGAGGACTCAGGTTTGTGATACCCCGGGTGGCGGGAAGCCCCGGGAAGTCGGCAGACTACTCCACATGGTTTTCGACTTGTCGGAGCTTCTCGCTGCCCGCGCCGGCGAGGGTTACGCCCTCGCCAGCGAGCACCTGAACCCCCAGCTGCCCCGGATGCTGCACGCCATCGGCTTCGACCGCGTGTACGAGCGCGCGGAAGGTGCCTACCTCTACGACTCCGAGGGCACCGCCTACGCCGACTTCCTGGCCGGGTTCGGGGTCTTCGGTGTCGGGCGCAACCACCCGGTGGTCCGCCAGGCCCTGCACGACATGCTGGACGCCGGGCTCGCCGACATGGTCCAGTTCGACACCCCGCTGCTGCCCGGCCTGCTCGGCGAGCGGCTGCTGGCCAAGGCTCCCGGCCTGGACCGGGTGTACTTCTGCAACAGCGGCACCGAGGCGGTGGAAGCGGCGCTGAAGTTCGCCCGCTACGCGACCGGGCGGCCGCGCATCATCTACTGCGACCACGCCTACCACGGGCTCACCGTCGGCTCGCTGTCCGCGAACGGGTCGGGGGAGTTCCGCAAGGGCTTCGGCCCGCTGCTGCCGGACACCATGATCCCGTTCGGCGACCTGGAGGCCCTCGAGGCCGAGCTGCGCCGGGGCGATGTGGCCGGGTTCCTCATCGAGCCGGTGCAGGGCAAGGGCGTCGCGGTGGTCCCGCCGGGCTTCCTGGCCGCGGCCCGGGACCTGCTGCACCAGCACGGCGCCCTGCTGATCTGTGACGAGGTGCAGTCCGGCATCGGGCGCACCGGGCGGTTCTTCGCCTATCAGCACGACGACGTCGAGCCGGACATCGTGACCGTGGCCAAGGCCCTGTCCGGGGGATTCGTCCCGGTCGGCGCCACGCTGGCCAAAGGCTGGATCTTCGACAAGGTCTACTCGTCGATCGACCGGGTTCTGGTGCATGACTCCACGTTCGGCTCCAACGCGGCCGCGATGACGGCGGGCCTGGCCTCGCTGGCGGTCATCGACGACGAGAAGCTGGTGGAAAATGCGGAGCAGACCGGGAACCTGCTCCGGGAAGCCCTGCAGCTGCTGGTGGACAAGTACGAGCTGCTGGCCGAGGTGCGCGGCCGCGGGCTGATGATCGGCCTGGAGTTCGGCCGGCCGAAGGCCATCCGGTCGCGGGCGGCCTGGAACGTCCTCCAGGCGGCGCGGCATGGCCTGTTCGCGCAGACCGTGGTGGTCGCGCTGTTCCAGCGGCACCACATCCTCACCCAGGTCGCGGCGGACAACGTGGAAGTGATCAAGCTGCTGCCGCCGCTGACCATCGGCGAGGCGGAGGTGGACCTGTTCCGTGACGCGTTCGTGGAGGTCATGGACGACGCCAGCCGGGGCAGCGGCCTGATCTGGGATTTCGGCCAGACTCTCGTGAAGCAGGCGGTCAGCGCCCGCCGTCAGTGACGTCGGCGGCTTCCTCATCCGATCCGGCGCTCAGCAGGACCTCGGCGATGCTGAGATCCCCGGGATACGTGATCTTGATGTTGCGCTCACTGCCGCGCACCACCGCGACCGGCACGTCGGGCAGGTAACGCAGCACCACCCCGCAGTCGTCCGTCGCGGTCAGGTCCGCGAAACCGGGGTCGGCCCGGGCCAGCTCGTGCGCCTTGCGGATCACCGACAGCCGGAAGCCCTGCGGGGTCTGGCAGCGGCGCAGGGTGTCGCGGCGCGGCATCCCGGTCATCAGGCCGTCCTCGACGACCACGATCGTGTCGGAGGCGGGCACCGCCACCCCGACGGCCTGGTAGGTGCCCAGCGCGGCCACGCAGCCGGCGATCGTGGCCTGGTCCAGCAGCGGGCGGGCGGCGTCGTGGAACAGGACGTTGCACTCGTCCGGGCCCAGCGCGCCGATGGCCCGCCGGGTCAACTCGGGCCTGGTCGTGCCGCCCTCGATGATCCCGGCCACCTTGCGGTACCCGCCCAGCGCCAGCAGCTCACGCACCTGGGCCGCGTGCCCGGGCGCCATCACCACCAGGGTGGCGTCCACGCCGGGTGCCTGGTCGAACGCGGCGACCGAGTGCTCCAGCAGGGCCCGGCCGGCCAGCGGAAGCAGCTGCTTGGGGAGCGCGGCGCCGAAGCGCACCCCCGAGCCGGCCGCCAGCACCACAGCCACCGTTCGCATGAGCGGACTCTACCCGGGTACGACAGGCAAGGGTTACCCGCAGAATCGCGGCCCTGGCTGAGGAGCCACTGACCATCCCGAGTACCGGAGAAGGACATGACGGTAGCCACGGCCGTGGTGGTGCTCCCCCGGCGCGTGGCCGTCTGGGCCAGCCGCCGGGCCGTGGCCCGCACCTCCGTGACCGGCATCGAGCTGGCGTGCCTGCTGTGCGCCGCGGTGTGGTTCAGCGCCGGGACCCGGCTCACCGCGCTGGCCGGCGGAGTGGCGCTGGGCGGCGGCTACCTGGCCCACCGCGTTGGCCGGCAGCTCACCACGGGGGCGTTCGACGGCTGGCTGGCCGGGCTCTGCGCGCTGGCCGGCGAGATCGCGGTGTACGCGGGGCTGGCCGCGGCCGCGGCCCCGGGGCGGCCCCGGGTCTGGGCCCTGGCCACCGCCGCGGCGATCCTGCTCGGGATGCGCGAGGCCGCCCGGCTGTGCCGGCCCGGCCCCCGGCCCCGCGGGGCGAGTCCCCGCAGGGTGACGGGCGCCCCGGAGCCGGCCGGGCCCTCGCCGTGGCGGCCGTGCGCCTGCCCGGGCTCCCCGCGGGGGAGCGGGCCGTGGTGATCACGGTGACCGCGGCGCTGTACGGCACCCGGATGTCCCTGCTCGTCCTGACCTGGTGGGGGGCCCTGGCGCTGGCCTGGACGATCGCCGGGCCCCGCCTGGGAGGCAGGCGGTCCCCCCCGGCGGACGCCCCGGACGCCCCGCCCCCCGTGCAGGCCGACATCGCGGCGGCCCGGGACGACGGCCCGCTGGCCCGCTTCGCCGGGGCGGTGGTGCGCGGCCAGCTGGTTCCGCTGCCCCCCGCCGTGGCGGGCCTGACCGCGACCGTCCTGCTCGCCACGCTGGGCTTGCGAGACCTCGCCGGCCTGGTCCTGCTCACCCCCGTCGCGGCCATGCTGCTGGCCGCGCCCGGGTCCGCGCATCCGCACGATGGCCCGCTGGACTGGCTGACGCCGCTGGTGATCCAGGCCGGGGAGTATGTCTACCTGGCCGCGCTCGGCTTCGCCAAGGGCGTGCCCGGCCCGCTGGTGTTCGCGCTGACCGGGCTGGTGGCCCTGCGCCACCTGGACACCGCCTACCGGGCCCGGCGCCGGATGCCGGCCGCCGACCCGCACGGCGGGATCGGCTGGGAAGGCCGGATGCTGGTGGCCGGGGTGGGGGCCATGCTCAGCGTGGGCCCGTTCATTTACCTGGCCCTGACCGTGTACCTGATGTGGCTGCTGGGTACGGGCAGCCTGGCCAGCTGGCTGGCGGCCCGGACGTATTCGCGCGGTGTGTACCGGGCCAGCCTGGGCAGCTCTGCCCCGGGGTGCCTGCGCCGCGCCAAACGGGCCGGCGGCTAGGATCCCCCGTGGAGGGTTGGATCTCTATGCTCATGCTCAGACAAGCGTCGCTGGGCCGCGGTGGGCCGGGCGCGGGATGGCAGTCACCGGTAGCCCTTCCCCGCCTGTGGCTGTCCGCGACCTTCGCCGCCTGCGCGCTGTTCGCGGCGGGCATGGGCGTGTTCAGCTCGGACTCGCTGCACCGGCTGTGGGGCGTGTTCGCAGCCGTCGCTTACGTGCTGGCCGCGGGCGTCGTGCTGGCCTGGAGGTCGTCGCGGGCCGTGGACGTGGCCCTGCTCCTGGGGACTGGCGGGGCGCTGATCGCGCCGCTGGCGGTGCTGGCCCGGCAGGGCCGGTGGCAGCCGGAAGTGGGCGTGATCGCGCGGGGCGCGCGGCTGCTGCTCCAGCACGGTTCCCCGTACGAGAGCCAGGCCGTGGTCACCGCCTCGCACGACCCCAACATCTACAACCCGTATCTCCCGGTCATGGCCATCTTCGGGCTGCCGCGGGCGCTGCTGGGCCCCGGGCTCGTCACCGACCCGCGGGTCTGGTTCACGCTGGGCTTCGTGGGCGTGTTCGCGGCCGCGCTGGCGGTCGCCAGAGCGCGCGACGTGCTGCGCTGGACGCTCCTGGTCACGGCCACCCCGGTGATCGCCTTCTCGCTGACGGTGGGGGGAACCGACGTCCCGGTCCTGGCCCTGCTGTGCCTGGGCCTGGCGCTGCTCTGGCGCCGTCCGCAGCCGGTGCTGGCCGGGCTGGTCCTGGGCGTCGCCGCGGCCACCAAGGCGACCGCGTGGCCTGCCCTGATCGTGGCCGCGACCATGCTGACCGTGCGGGACGGCAGGCGGGCGGCAACCCGGTTCGTGCTGGCCGCCCTCGCCGCCGCCGCCGTCGTCATCGGGCCGGTCGCGGCGGTCTGGCCGCACTCCCTGGTCGAGAACACCATCCTGTTCCCGCTCGGGCTGGCCAAGATCAAGTCTCGGGCGGTCAGCCCGCTTCCCGGGCACCTGCTCGCGGACACCGGGCCAGCCGGGCACACGATCGCCGTGGCGCTGCTCTGCCTGGCGGGCCTGGGGGTGCTGGTCTCCCTGGTCGTCCGCCCGCCCCGGAACGTGCCGTCCGCGACGTGGCGGCTCATCATCGGCCTGGTGCTCATGTTCGTGCTGGCCCCCGCGACCAGGTTCGGGTACTTCATGTATCCGGCGGGCCTGTGGGCCTGGCTGGTCGTCTCGCAGCTGGGCGCGCGCCGCCGGCGGCCCGCGGACCGCCCCGATGGGGATGTCCCGGGCCGGCCGCCCCCGCACGGTCACGGCGGCGTGACCCAGCCCAGCGCGGCGTAGCCCCAGCTGCGCGGCGCAGGCCCGGCGGCCCTGCCCCGCCCGGCGCAGGCCCAGCGCGGCCTCAGCCTCCCGGCAGCGGGTTGTCCGGGCCGGCGAACGCCGCCGAGTCCCGGCAGATGTTCGTGCTCGCCGTGATGCCGCCGTAGCTCTTGGCCAGGTTGCCGAGCGTCTTGACGGACGACTTGGCCGACGGCTTGCCGGACGTTCCCGTGCCCGGGCTCAGGCCGTTGAAGCTGGACCCGAGGATCAGGTTAACGGCGCCCGCGCCCACCGCCGTGTTCTGCTGCGCCATGACCGAGCCGCCGAGCACGGCCTTGAGCGTGTTGACCTCGGGGAGCTGGCTGGCCGAGGAGTACTGGATCACGCTGCTGGTGTAGCCGTAGTTCGCGGCGGGACCGGTCCCGGTGACCGTGAAGCCCTTGCCGGTCAGGGCGGTGGCGGTGGTGCCTGCGATGCCGGTGACGCCGGACCCGTTCAGCACCTGGACGTGCACCTTGGCCGGAGTGACCGTGGCCGCCGTGGCCTGGCCGCTGGTGCCGCCCTGGCCCGAGCCCTGGCCCGAGCCCTGGCCCGAGCCTGAGCCCTTGCCCTTGGTCGCGGCGGGCAGGTCCCGGTCGGCCTCGATGGCCCGGAACATCCGGGCCGCCTGCGGCTGCTCCCAGGCCAGCTCGGCGGCGGGATCTCCCGGGTACGGCACCACCGGGACCGTGACCAGCTGGACCGAACTGGAGCTCAGGCTCTTCATGCTGTTCGCGATGCGCAGCATCGTGGACAGGTCCAGTCCCTGATCGGTGGTCAGCGACTTGGCCACGTCACGGACGACGTTGAAGATCCGGCTCGGCTGGGTGAGCAGGTTCGTCAACTTCAGCTTCTGCATCACCGCGGCCAGGAAGTACTGCTGGCGCTGGATGCGCTGGGTGTCCGAACCCTCGCCGATGTTCTCCCGGAGCCGGACGAACGCGAGCGCCTGCGCGCCGTTGACCACATGCTTGCCCGCGGCGAGCCGCAGCCGGGACTGGGGATTGTTGATCGCGAACGGCAGGCACACCGGGACGCCGTTCACGTCGTTGACGATGGACTCGAAGCCGGCGAAGTTCACTTCGACGAAGTGCTGGATGCGGATGCCGGTTTCCTGCTCCAGCGTTTTCCACAGGCACGGGGCGCCCCCTGCGGAGAAGGTGGCGTTCAGCCGCTCGAGCGTCCCCGGCTGCGCGCTCTGGCCCGGATGGCCCTGCTTGTCGTCGGCGCAGGCCAGGACCGGGACCATCGAGTCCCGGGGGAAGCTGATGATGTCCGCCCGGGTGTGCCCCGGGGCGATGTGCAGCAGCATCGAGGTGTCCGAGCGGGCTCCCAGGACGTCCGACCCGAACTTGCGGCCCAGGCCCTGGCGGGAGTCCGAGCCGATGACCAGGATGTTCAGGCCCGCGGTGTACGGCGGCCGCTTGCCCAGCATCGCCGCGGTGACGTTTTCCCGGTGGATGCTGCCCACCACGCCGCGGTACTTCGCGTAGGCCACCAGCGACGTGGCGACGACCGCGAACGTCGCGAGGATCGCCGCCCCGCCGAGCACCGAGCGCCAGCTGGGGCGCCCCCACCCCGCGCGTCCTGGAGTCTCCGGCGCGCCCCCAGAGCCGCCATAACGGTCTGCCCGTGGCGACGGGTCCCCGGGCTCCGGGCCGTAGAGTGCGAGCTGCCAGTCCGTGTCACCAGCCGAGTCCAGTTGTGCCGGCCGCGGCGGCCCGGGCGCATGACCGGACACTGAGATGCCGCCCCCGGACTCGTCCCTGTCGTCGTAGCGGGTCATCGCTCCTCGTGGCGTGGGCCGTAGCTTGCGCGGGTGTGCCGCGTGTGCGGGGGTGTGGCGCCCATTGTTCACCGAACAGCCATCCCATGGGGCGTCAATGGGATGAATCGGTCACCCTGGCCTCCGCGGGAATGTCGGCCCCCCGGCCTAGAGTGGAACCCGTGCGCCCGGGAGCCCGTCAGGCCGGCCCAGCAGCCGAGAGCCGAGAGCCTGCTACCACCATGAGGCTTGGACGCCGGGTGCCCGCAGGCGGGTGGTGGTTCCGGCAGCTCACGCTGCTTCCGGTGCTGCTGGCGCTGGCGTGGCTCATTCCGGGGGCGGCGCTGCTGATGGCGGGCCGGCTGCGGCCCGCCCCGATGCTGCTGATCTCCGCTCCGCTGGCCGTCATCCTGATTGCCGCCGCGTTGCGGCGCGTTCCCGGCCAGCGGCTCGAGGTGCCCGGAACGGGCCCGCGGCGCAAGCCGGCCCGGGCCTGGGCCGCCTGGTGGGGCCTGGCCGGCACGGCCGTCGTGGCGGCCTGCTTCGGGGCCTGGCAGATCCGGCTCAACTCGCCGCAGATCCTCGTCATGCGCCAGCCTGGCGCCGTGTTCCAGGTCGGGTACTGGATCGCGGGTCACGGCTCGCTGCCCATCCCTGAGTCGCTGCGGGACTTCGGCGGCGCCCACCCCGGTCTCACCTTCGCCAGCACCGGGCTGGCGGTCACGCACGGCGGGCTGGCCCCGCAATTCGCACCGGGGCTGGCCATCGTGACGGCCGGCGGCTGGTGGATCCACGGCATGACCACGGCCGTGCTGGCCAGCCCGGTGCTCGGCGCGCTCGCGGTGTTCACCTTCGGCGGGCTGGCCGGCCGGCTCGCGGGCCCGCTGTGGGCTCCGCCGGCCGCCCTGGTGCTGGCCGTCACCCTGCCCGAGCAGTACACCAGCCGGTCAGCGTTCACCGAGCCCCTGGTCCAGCTGCTGCTGCTGGGCGGGCTGTGCCTGGTGGCCGACTCGCTGATGGTGCGGCCCGGCCGCTGGTGGCCCGCCCGTTACCCGGGCAGGCTGCGCTGGCCCGGGTGGCTGTCGCCGAGCGTGGCCGCGGCCGGGCTCGGCGGGCTGGCCCTGGGGCTGGCCCCGCTGGCCTCGCTGACGGTGCTGCCCTACCTGATCCCCGTCATCCCCTTCACCGGCCTGCTCGTCGCGGCCCGGCGCCCGCAGGCGCTGCCGCTGGGTCTCGGCGTGCTGGCCGGGGCCGGGTACGCCGTGGCCACCAGCTGGGTGGTCGCGCCGGCCGCGCTCGACGACCCCGGCTTCCCGGTCCGCCAGGCAAGCGTGATCGCGCTCGTCGTCACCGGCGCGACCGTGGCCGCGGTGGCGATCACCGCCTGGCCGCCGGCCAGGGCCTGGACCGGCCGGGCGGCCCGGGGCGCGCTGCGCTGGCGGGTGCCCGACGTGGCCGCCTGCCTCGTGGTGGCCGCGCTGATCGCCCTCCTGATCCGCCCCTCGGTGCAGACCGCGCACTGGACGCCGGGACCAGGCACCGCCGGATACGTGGCCGCCCTGCAGAAGCTGCTGGGCCTGCCCGTCCAGCCAACGCGCTCCTACGCCGAAGACACCCTGTACTGGGTCATCTGGTACATCGGGATCCCGGCCCTGCTGCTCGGCGGATTCGGCCTGGCCCTGCTGACCCGGCGGTGCGTGCGCGCGCTGCTCCGGTGGTCGGACGAAGACCGCGTGGCCCGCGCCTGGGGCCTGCCGCTGGCGGTCTTCACGTGGACCGCGGCGAGCGTGCTCTGGGAGCCGCGGACGGTCCCGGACCAGCCGTGGGCGAGCCGGACCCTGGTGCCGGTGGTGCTGCCCGGGTTCATCCTCTGCGCGGTCTGGGTCGCGGCCTGGCTGGATGGCCGGGCCCGGGAACGTGGCGCCGGGCGGACCGCCGTGGCCCTCGCCGCGGCGTGCTTCGTCGTGGCCATGACCGTGCCGACGCTGGTGACCACCCTCGGGATCAGCCTCAGCCACCGCTCGGGCGGCCATACCGGCCCTGCGGCGACCGGCGTGGGCGTGAAGCGGACCGGCGCGGGCCAGACCGAGGCCGTCCAGGGGCTGTGCGGGACGATGAGCGCGCGCATGTCCGTGGTCATCCTGGACCGGCTGGCCGCGAGCGAGTTCGCCCCCGCGATCAGGGGCATGTGCGGCATGCCGGCCGGGATCATGGCCGGAGCCCCGGCGGCGCAGGTGCAGGCGGTGATCAGGGGCATCGCGGGCGCGGGCCGCGAGCCGGTTCTGCTGGCCACCCGGCCGGCCGAGCTCACCGCGTACGGGTCCACCCCGCGCCGGCTGGTCGGCCTGCTCACCACGCAGGACGCGCACGACCTCACCCAGCCTCCCTCGACCACCTGGCCGATCAGCTACCAGCTGTGGATGTCGGCCCAGAACACGTCCGTGCCTGGCGCGTAGCCAGCCCGCCGCCGCCAGCCGGCTCAGCAACCCTGCGGGCATGCCAACCTCTCCTCCTCGCGGGCGCCCAGCCCACTCGACCGAACATGCGTTCGAATCACTTTCGACTTCACACCAGCATCGCACATGTGTTCTAATAGCCGCCAGGCCTCCGCCTCACCGGGCAGGGGCTGTCACGGGGGCAGCTGAGGGTCCGCCGCCGTCCCCGGCCGCTGACAGCGGCCGGGGACTCGTCGTCGCTCTCGGCTACCTCACGATCACTGACCTGATGGGCGATCCCGGGCAGGCCCACCCGCACCCGGGATGGCCCGGTACGGCCGCACGCTAGAGGTGAGACAGTGACCACGCACTTCGAAGACATCATCCGCCAGAACAGCCAGCGGCTCGACGACCTGAAGAAGACCACCGAAGAACTGCAGCGGGAACTTTCCGAAGCCCGTGTGTCGCTGGAACGGGAGATGGCCAGGTCCCCCCAGGGGCGGCCCGCCCTGACGGAGCAGATTCCTGTCTACCCAGGTCCTGGTCGTGAGGCGTTCTCAGCGCAGGCCCCGCTCCTATCGCGGGAACATTACACGGAAGATCCTCTGCCCTATTATGCGGAGGATCCAGCGCCCTACTATGCGGCGGATGAGCCGCCTTTCGTGGGGGAAGGCCCGCGATATGAATCGGGAGCCGTTCCCGGCGCTTTCGTTCCGGGTGCCGCTGATTCAGCGGCCGATCACCCATCCGGCTACGCCGCGGCCGATCAGCCTGCCTGCGACCCCACGGTGGGAATCGTCAGTCATGGCCGGCAGAGCGCCTACCGCCGCCGGCTCTCCCGGCGCAGCATCATCGCGATCTCGGGGGCCGCGGTCGTCCTGGTCACGGTGCTCGCCGTCATCATCACCAGTGGCGGGGCGGCCTGGCAGGCCAGCGTGGCCACCGTTCAGGCCGAGGTGGCGAGGGCCTGCCAGAACCCCGATGTCGTCTCCGAACCTGGCCAGGTGAATTTCGCCTGCGCCAAGGCCACTCGTCAGATCCTCTGGGTGTTCGCGTTGCTGACCAGCAACGACAATCCCCAATTCGCGGACACCAAGACCGGCCGGCAGGGCATCGAGCCCATTACGCCCAGCCAGGGTGGGGCGGTCGCGGCGTCGCTGAACCTGCATCACCCCTACGATCCGGCCAGCCCGGTGGACAGCATCGCAGTGGCCGCCCGCGCCATCAACGACATCATCGGGGGCGCCACGGTCACCGGTTCCGACGGCAACCCGGTCGTACAGCCGGGATTGGAAAGCCACTCCGGGAACTGCCTGCGTTACACAGGCTCTGGCCTGGTGACGTCCCGGCAGGGATTCCCCGATCTCTGCGCGCGCCCGGTCACCGGCACGCACGGGCAGATGGAACTCGTGGCCGACATTTACCGGAAATGGATTGTGGGCGCCCCGCCTGGGGCCGCGCATGACGCGGCGGTCCTGTTCACGAACGCGGATAATCCCGGTAATCCGCAAGTCCAGACCATTTTGCGACAGCTAGGAAACGAGACCCTGGCGGCCTGACATGGCCACGTGCCAGTTCACGCACGCGCTATCTGCCGGGACGTATCAATCGCATGGAAGAGGTGAAATCGTTGCCTTCGGCAGGCCGGCCTCGGTGGCAGCAGATGACAGCACTGGTAAGTCTCAGCGCTGGCGGAGCGATCACCGGGTTCTCCTTTGTCCCGAAGGCGGCGGCCGATTTCAGCTCGCCGGCCAGCATCCCGCTGAACCTGGTCGCGCTGCGGCAGTCCGTCCAGGGCGCCGCGCCAGACCGGGCAGCACCCAGCCACGATGCGATGCTCCGCGCGGCCATCGTCCACGTGGCCCGCCACTACCTCCAGATGGCCGCGACCAGGACGCCGGCCGAGATGGAGGCGATCATCTGGCAGCACGACAGCATCGATGGCGCTGACCACGGCCAGTCGTGCGCGGCCTTCGCCAGCCTCGCCCTGGAGCTGGGTGCCCAGGTCGCCGGCGGGCAGAGCTGGGTGTCCGGCGGCGGTTCCTATCCATGGCCCCTGCACAGCTGGGCTGACGTGCGGGTGGAGCCGAACCCGGCCTCGCCTGCGATCATCTCGATCCAGCAGGACGCCCAGGCTCATGACCGCTGGCATCCGCTGGGAGACGGCTACGCACCCCTCCCGGGGGACTGGGTGCTCTTCGACGGGCATGTCGAGGTGGTCACGAACGATGCGGGCGGGGTGCTGCACACCATCGGCGGGGATTCGCTGCCGAACTTCTCGGTCAACGCCCACGAGTACCCGGGGCCGCTGTCCGCGGCAGGGGTCGTTGGCTTCGTCAACAACGGTTCGGTGCCCGATGCGGGCCCGGCCGCGGGGGCGACGGGTGAGGCAGGTGGGGCAGCTAAGACCGGGGGCGTGAAGACGGACGGCGCCAGGTCTGGGGCCACCTCCGCCGGGGGCGCGTCGGCGGGGGACGGCTCTGCCGCATCGCGGGCCGCCCAGCAGCACGCGCATGCGGGCGCGGGGGCCAGCCTGGCGGCCATCCCGGGCACGCAGGCGGTTCCCGCGGCCCGGGCCGCCGCGCGGGCCTCCACGGACGCCGCGATCCCCGGCCTCGTCCCCGCGGCCCGGCCCGGCCCGGCCCACCAGGCGGAACGGGCCGCGCGCGCCGCCCGTGATGACCGGCGGCCCGCGGGTGCCCGGGAGGCCGGCAACGCCCAGGAAGCCAGGAAGGCCGAGGAGAAGATCCCGCCGGGCGCTGCCGCGATCCCGGGCGTCACCTCTGCGGCCCGGCCCGGGGCCCAGGGCGCCGCGTATCGCAGGCACCATCCCGCACCCGCGCCGAAGCCAGTCTCCGAGACCCGGGCGCAGCAGGCGTTCATCGGCGCAGTGGCCCCCGGGGCCATCGAGGCCCAGCACCGCTACGGGGTCCCGGCCGCGGTCACGATCGCGCAGGCTATCGACGAGTCGGGCTGGGGCCAGAGCGAGCTGGCCGCCCGGGACCACAACCTGTTCGGCATCAAGGGCACCGGCCCCGCGGGCAGCGTGCCGCTGCCCACCCAGGAGTACGTGAACGGCCAGCCGGTCAGCACCTCGGCGTCCTTCCGCGTGTACCACAACGTGGCCGAGAGCATCGACGACCACGGCCGGCTCCTGGCCCGCAGCGGCTACTACCAGCAAGCCATGAGCGACCGGGGGGACCCCGACAAGTTCGCGGCCGCGCTGACCGGCGTGTACGCGACCGACCCCAACTACGGGGCGAACCTGGTCAGCCTCATGCGCCGGTACGACCTGTACCGCTACGGCCTATCGCACGGGGGCCAGCGGGGCAGCGCGGGCGGGGGAGCGGAATCCGGCGGCGCGGCCATCCCCGGGGTTCCGGGCGCCGGGCCGGCGCCGGCTGCAGCCGGCACCGCCCGCGAGCCCGCGACCGGCGCATCCGGTTCCGGCCCACCCGGCGAGCCCGCCGCCGACCAGCCCCGCCCCGGACCGCTCCCCGAGCCCGCCGCCGACCACCGCGGCCCCGACGCCCCCGGCCAGCCCGCAGCCGGGCAGCACCGCCCCGGCCCGCTCCCCGAGCCCGCAGCCGAGCAGCACCGCCCCGGCGCGCTCCGCCAGCCCGGCGCCGACCACCGCGGCCCCGACACCCCCGGCCAGCCCGCAGCCGGGCAGCACCGTTCCGACGGACCCCGCCAGCCCGCCGCCGACCACCGCGGCCCCGACGCCCCCGGCCAGCCCGCAGCCGACGTCCACCGCGAGCCCCCGGCCGGCGTCCCCGGCGAGCCCGCATCCCGTGTCCCCGGCCAGCGCCCGGCCGGCGTCCGGCTCCGCCCCCCGGCCGGCGTCCCCGGCCACCGCGCAGCCCTCGATCCCGGGCATCTCCACCCAGTCCGAGTCCGCACACCGGCTCACCACGGCCCAGGCCCACCGGACCGGACCTCCGCTCCGGGCCACGCTGGTCAGCACCCGCCGGTACCAGGCGCAGATCCCGCGGCCGGTACTCAACGCGTTCGTGGAAACGGCGAAGGCGCCGTTGCTCGCCGGGCAGACCACGTACCAGGAAGTGGCCGGCCGCCGGGGGATCAGCTGGCAGCTGCTGGCGGCCTGCGACTGGATGCAATGCGAGGCGCGCGCCAAGCGCTCGCCGGTGTACGGGGAGCGCCTGGGTGCCGTCAACGGCGACGGGACGGTGTACGCGCAGCGGTCCGCGGCCCTCGGGCGGTGCGCGGACGACCTCGTGCGGCTGTCCCGGACCGTGTACGGCCTCGACCTCACCCGTGGCGACCTCTCGGTGGCGGATCTGGCCAACGCGTTCGCCGCGTTTCGCTGGGGCGGCCTGCTGCAAGCTCATGACTGCTCGGCGCTGGAGTTCCCGTATTCGGTCGAGGGCCTGACCGACCGGCACGTGCGCATGCGCTGGCCCCGGATCACCGACCCGGGGAACGGTGACCGGCCCGGGGCCCGGTTCCACCGGCGGTTCGGCGCGGTGCCCATCGTGCTGAGCCTCGACTACCCGGCGACCGTGTAGCGAGCGGCCACCGTCATGCCCCGATCTGTCGCTGCCCAGGAAAGAAGGTGGACCGCGTGGTTCGCATCATGCTCGCCCTGCTGACCCTGATCACCACACACGGCCGGGGGCGGTCCATCCTGGCCGGTCCGGCGGGGGCGATGCCGCAGCCCGCCGGCCTGGCGCCCGCTGCCAGCCCCGGCGCCACCGCGGCCGGCCCGCCCGCCGCTCCTCCGGCCGCCTCCCCGGCCGCCGGCCCCGCTGGCCAGCCCGCCGGCACCGCCCCCTGGCCCGCCCAGTACCCCCCGCCGGGCCCGCCGCCCCCGCGGCGGTGGCGCCTGCGTACCCGGATCATCGTGGGCGCGGTGCTCGTGCTCACCGGCCTTATCTTCCGGAAGGCCATCGCGTCCGTGGTCCTGGCGGTGCTGTCCGGCGCCCTGCACCTGGTGGGGGTCAACGTGCACCTGCCCAGCGTCCGGTTCGCGTGGCCCTGGCAGGCCATCGCCGGGGGCACCACCACCAACACCGCTCTCGGCCCCTGGGTGCTGCAGAAGATCGAGGGCATCTCCCAGCCCGCCCTGGGCCAGGCGAACTTCGATTTCTACTTCACCCGCAAGGTCTCCAGGAACATCGGGCCGTGGCCCTGCTGGTACGCCAGCACGTTCTACGCGGTCGGGCACGCCTCCGCGACCGTGGACCTGAATCCGGGACCGGCGTGGTGGGCCAAGGCAGCGGGGCACTACCGGCTGCAGGTGCTCAGCCGTCCCGCGGGCGCCAAGCCCGGCCACGTGACGGTCACCATGGTGCTGCCCCGGCCCCGCCTGCCCCAGAACGTGCACGACATCACGATCGACAACATCCCGTCCCATCCGATCGCCACCCAGCACAGCTGGACCTATCCGGGCTTCGGCTGCGGGGTGGTGCTGCGCCCCCAGTTCGCGCCGTCGGTGCTCTACCCGCAGGCGCAGCAGATCGCCTTCTACAAGGCCACGCACGTGCCGGGGGTGACCCGCCCGCTGATCGCCAGCGCCGAGAACGAGGCCGCGCAGACCATCCGGGGCAGCTTCATCCAGCCGACGCTGAACGCCCTGGGCTACACGCTGGACCGGTTCACGCTGAACTGGGCGGCTCCCGGGGGTGCGTAGGTACTGCACCGCGTAAGAACTGCACCGCGCGGCGGCTCCGCCGGCGTCCGGCTGTCCCCGGGACCTATGCTGTGCGGCGTGCCCCGCCCCGCGCGGCTAGCCGCCGCATCGTGCTGCCTCGCCGCGGCCGTCACCCTGGCCGGGTGCAGTGCCGCCGCCCCCGCAGCACGGCGGCCTGCGGCAGGACGGCCCGCGGCAGGGCGGCCCGCGGCCCAGCGGCGCCGGCCGGCCGGGTCTCGCCGTCCGCAGGCCCGGCCCCCACGCCCAGCCCGGCCCCGGCGGCCTGCGCCAGGAACGCCCCCGGTTTCCCCTGCGTCATGCGTGACCGGATCCGCGACGTCCGGCGCTACCTCCGCCGCCTCCCGGGGTCGATCGGCATCGTCCTGCACGACCGGGCCACGGGGGCCGTCTGGCGGAACGCCAACGCCCGCACCGAATACCCGGCCGCGTCCACGATCAAGCTGGCCATGATGACCGATCTGCTGCTGCGCAACCGGTCCGGCCGTATCCATCTCACCGGGGCGGACCGGTCCGCGATGTACCAGGCCCTGTACACCAGCAACGACGACGATGCCCGGACCCTGTGGGACCGCTACGAGAATGCCGGCTTCATCGGCCGTATCCGTGCCTTCGGCATGACGAGGACCAGCTTCACCAACGCCGTGTACTGGGGCAACATAGACACCACCCCGCAAGACCTGGACCACCTGATGAACTACGTGCTGACCAGGGCCCCCGCCCGCATCCGCGGCTACCTCGTCAACCGGCTCCAGCATGTCAGCGCGCTCGACCAGCAATGGGGCGTGTGGGGCGCCGGGCCGCGCAATCACCCCGGCAACAAAGACGGCTGGGAGCAGGACCCCAGCCCGTACGGACTCTGGATCACCAACACGGTCGGTTTCGCCGGCCCGCACCAGCAGTACACGCTGGCCATCATGTACAACCTCCAGGGTTACGACGAAAACGGCAGCAGTGGATTCAGGTTCGGCACCAACAAACTCACCCAGATCGCCGCCCTGCTCTTCCAGGGCCACCACACCCCCAGCCCGCACCCGCTGCCCTCCGCCGTTCCGTAAGCGCCCAGGGTCACCGGGCGCCGGGGCCGGCGCCGGTACGCTGGCCGGGTGAATGGCCTGGGAAGTGCCGGGTCCAGGGCGCGGCTGGTTCCGGTGGCCGCCGCGATCCTGGCCGCTGTGCTCAGCCTGCTCGCGGCCGGATGCGGCAGCCCGGCCCACGTGGCAGCGACGGCCGGGCAGCAGCGCCCGGCCACGCCCGCCGCGCCCGCCACGGTGCCGGCCACCACCCCGAAGCCTCCGGCCGCCTCACCGGGCTCTACGCCCGCCCCCAGCCCGGGCCAGCCGACCGTGATCCCCGTGCCGCCGCCATCCGGCGCGCTGCACCAGACCCGCACCCTGCCCAGCGCAGCGCACCCGGGTGTTCCGCGCGGAGATGACGGACCTGTGGGCCGCTGTGGTGACCGGGCAGGCCCGCCTGGCCGCCCAGGCGTTCTTCCCGCTGGCCGCCTACACCCAGGTCAAGGCCATCGCCGACCCGGCCGCCGACTGGCACACCCGGCTCTTCGGTGACTTCCGGCTCGACGTGGCCGCCGCCCACCGCTTCCTCGGCCCGGGCGCCCGGCACGCCACCCTGGTCCGGGTGCTCGTGCCGTCCGCCGAGGCGGCCTGGATCAACCCCGGGGTCTGCTACAACGCCGTGGGCTACTGGCACATCGGCGGCGCGCGGCTGGTCTACCGGCAGCACGGCCAGGTCCGCTCGATCGGCATCGCGTCGCTGATCTCCTGGCGCGGCCGCTGGTACGTGGTTCACTTCGGCGCGGTCCTGCGGGCCGGCGCCGGGGGTGTCGTGGACGCCCCCGCGGCCGGGCCAGGGGTCCCCGGGCCGGCCGGCGGGTGCTGAGGCCCGCTTCGTGCGGGGGCCGCGAGCCTGCCTCGCGGCGGTGAGCCCGGGCCCGGGCGGTGAGTCTGCCCGCCCGGGCCGGTCTACACAGCACAGGAGGGCCGCCGGGCGCGCGGCCCCGTGGAGGGCACGGATGACGGTCATCGACGATTTCACCAGCGTCACCCGGGAGTACCGGGCCGAGCTGCTGGTGCACTGCTACCGGATGCTGGGCTCGGCCGACGAGGCAGAGGACATCGTCCAGGAAACCTACCTGCGTGCCTGGCGCGGCTACGCCGGATTCCAGGGCCGCTCCTCGGTCCGTACCTGGCTGTGCCGGATCGCCACGAACGCGTGCCTTACCGCGATCGAGCGCCGCGGCCGGCGGCCGATGCCCTCCGGCGTCGGGGCGCCCGGGCACGACCCGGGGGTGCCGGTCGCCCGGGGCCCGGACGTGCCCTGGCTGCAGCCCATGCCGGGAGCCTGGCTGGGGGAATCGCCCGATGACCCCGCCGCGGTGGCCGCGGCCCGGGCCGGTACCCGGCTGGCGCTGGTCGCCGCCTGGCAGTACCTGCCCGCCCGGCAGCGCGCGATCCTCATCCTGCGCGACGTCCTGGACTGGCCCGCGGCCGACGTCGCCGACCTGCTGGGCACCAGTACCACCGCGGTGAACAGCGGCCTGCGCCGGGCCCGGACCCTGGCCGCGCGGGTCCTGCCCGGCGAGGACGACGTGGCCGAGCCGGCCCGGGCGGACGAGCGGGTGCTGCTGGACCGTTTCGTGGCCGCATTCGAGCACGCTGACGTGGCCGCGCTGGCCACGCTGCTCCGCGACGACGTGGTCCTCGAGATGCCCCCGGTGCTGGCCTGGTTCACCGGCCGCGGTGCGGTCTTGACTTTCGTTGCGGAGAACATCCTGACCACGCGCGGACGGTTCCGTTTGCAGCCGGCCCGGGCCAACGGCCAGCCCGGCTTTCGCCATTTACGAGCGCGGCGCCGGCGGGGCGTACCGGGCGCACGCGGTGCAGGTGCTGACCGTCGCGCCAGGCGGGATCGCCCGGCTGGACATCTTCCTCGACCCCGGCCTGTTCCGGGTGTTCGGCCTGCCGCCGCAGCTGGGTGAACCCGTGGCGGCCGGGGCGGCGACTGCGGCCCCCGCGGCTGGTCTATCTGGGTAGCCGGCCGCACCGGGCGGCCGCGGACTCAGGGAGCCAGGTCAATGACCAGTACAGACATGACGGGCCAGACCGCGGTGGTGACCGGGGCCAGCCGCGGGTTCGGCCGGGCCATCGCCACCGCGCTGGCCGGGGCCGGTGCGCCCGTCGTCGGCGTGGCCCGGGACCGGGCCGCCCTGGACGGCCTGGCCGCCCAGCTGGGCGGCTCGTTCACCCCGGTGGCCGCGGACGCCGCCGACCCGGTCGTGGCCGGGCAGCTCATCGACGCCTACCGGCCCGGCCTGCTCGTGCTGAACGCGGGCGCCGCCCCGCTGTCCCGGCCGATCCAGCGGCACACCTGGGAGACGTTCAGCCGGAACTGGGACGTCAACGTGCGGCACGTCTTCGGGTGGACCCGCGAGGCGCTGCTGGCCCCGCTGGACCCGGGCAGCCTCGTGGTCACCCTGTCCAGCGGGGCCGCGCTCCGCGGGTCGCCGCTGAGCGGCGGCTACGCGGGGGCCAAGGCCACGGTCCGGTTCATCACCGCGTACGCCGCCTCGGAATCGGAACGCAGCGGGCTCGGGATCCGGTTCGTGTCGCTGCTGCCCCAGCTGACCCCGGTCACCGCGCTGGGGGCGGCCGCGGTCGCGGGGTACGCGGCGCGGGAGGGCATCGGGGTGGCGGCGTTCACCGAGCGCTCGGGGCCGTCCCTGACCAAGGAGCAGGTGGGGAAGGTGATCCTGGATCTCGCCGCCGGAGGTGATGGGGCCGCCCCGGGCGCGTACCTGCTTACGGCCGCGGGCCTCAGCCCGGTCCCGTGACCGGGGACGGCGGATGGCTCCAGTCGCTGACGGCCGCGATGATCTGCGGAGGTGCCTTCGACGCGGTCCCGGCGCGGGCCGCGCCGAAGGCGGCCGGGGTGAGGTGACCCCGGGCTGCCGCCAGCGCCTGATCATACCCGGCGGGGTATACGGGCGGCAGGAACACGCCGATCTGGGCGCGCAGGGCGTCGCGGGCTCCGTCGATTTCGGCGGTGCGCTCGTAGTCGCCCTGCGCGGCGGCGAGGCTGGCCAGCCCTTCCAGGCACCACGGCAGGTAGACCATGTTCCCGGTGGCCTGGAACAGTGACCCCGCCTCGGCCAGCGCGGCCTGGGCACCGGTGGCGTCACCCTCGGCCAGATCCAGGTGGCCGAGCAGCATCAGTGACATGGCCGAGCTCCACGGATCCGCGTACCGCCGCGCCACTTCGAGGCTCTCGTCCAGCACCGCCCGGGCGCGCGGCAGCTCACCGAGGTTCAGCAGGGCGGTGCCCAGCCCGCCGAGATCCCGGGCCAGGATGGGTTCGGCGCCGTGAGCCCGGTGCTGGTCCGCGCTGTCGGTGAGGAAGGCCACCGCCTCCCGGTAGCGGGCGGAGTAGATCTCGACCGTTCCGAGCACGAAGAGGGCCTCAGCGCGGCCGCCGGCGTCGCCCAGGGTGGTGAACAAGTCCAGAGCCTCGGTCGCGAGCGCCGCGGCCTGCTCGAACCCGGCCCCGTTGCTCGCCACCCAGCTCAGGAAGAACAGCGCCTGGGCGAGAATCAGCGGATCCCCCGATTCCCGCGCCTGCGCCAGGCTTTCTCCGGCCAGGGCGCTGGCCCGCGGGGCATCGCCGGTGAACATCGCCGCGTAGGCCAGGCCGAGCAGGGCCGTCGCCACGGCGCTCGGGTCGGCCGCCGCCCGCGCCAGCGGCAGCGCGGCCTCATGAGCCTCCACCGAGTCGGCGTAATGGTTCATCGCGCGGGCCAGCAGGCCCCGGGTATTCAGGGCTGCCGCCTGGTCCGCAGCGCTGCCGTGCTGGCTGCCCAGGGCGACAGCCTGGTCGCTGTACCCCATGGCCTCGTCGAAGGCGGCCTGGTCCATGGCCAGCCGGGCCGCCCCCGCCAGCCAGTTGACCTGCGTCCCGGCGGGAACCGGGCCGACGTCGCCCGGCAGGGCGAACGCCTCGGTGAACCAGCGGCGGCCCTCACTGAGGTGGCCGCGCTGGGCCCAGAACCGCCACAGCGCTCCGGCCAGCCGGAGCGCCGTCACCCCGTCGCCCCGGTCCCGCGCCCAGCGGAGAGCGGCCCGCAGGTTGTCATGCTCCTCGTCCAGCCGGGCCAGCCCGGTCGCGGCCTCGGGGCCAGTGATCGCGATTGCCGCCTCCTCGGCCAGGGCCAGGTAGTAAGCGGCGTGCCGCTGCCGGATCGCGGCGTCTTCCGAGTGCGCCGACAGCTGCTCGCTCCCGTACTCCCGGATCGTCTCCAGCATGGTCACCCGGGGACCGCCGCGCGGACCATCCGCTCGCGCCGCCGGCGTCTCATGCTGCTCGAGCAGGCTGCTGGCCGCGAGCGACGTCAGCCCGTCGAGAACCGGCGGCGCGCCGGGCCCGGCCGTGCAGACCGCCTCGGCGGCCTCCAGGGTGCAGCCGCCGGTGAACACGCACATCTGCCGGAACAGCGCCCGTTCCGGCTCGTCCAGCAGCTCGTAGCTCCAGGCGATCGCGTCCCGCATGGTCTTCTGCCGGCCCGGCAGATCGTGCGCCCCGCCGGCCAGCACCGGCAGCCGGCGGTCCAGCCGGTCGAGCAGAGCCGGCGGTGAGAGCAGCCGGGTCCGTGCCGCGGCCAGCTCGATGGCGAGCGGCAGCCCGTCCAGCCGCCGGCAGATCCCGGCCACGGCCAGAGCGGTCCCCGCGTCCAGGGTCAGTTCCGCGCCGGTGGCGTCCGCGCGCTCCACGAACAGCTGTGCGGCTGGCGATCCGGCCAGCGTTTCCGGCCGCCCGGCTGCCTCGGGCACGGCCAGCGGGGCGATCGGGTACTCGCGGCCGCCCCGCACGTCCAGGGCGACCCGGCTGGTGACCAGCATGATCAGTTGCGGGCAGGCCTCCAGCAGGGCGAGCACGCTGTCCCGGGCGGCCAGGAGGTGCTCGAAATTGTCCAGCAGGATCAGCAGCTGCCGGGCCCGCAAGGCCGCCGTCAGCCGCGCGGGCAGCGGGGCCGAGTCACGCTCGTCCACCCCCAGCCGCTGGGCGATCGCGCTCAGCACCAGCCCCGGGTCGCGCAGCGGCGCCAGATCCACGAACATGGCGCCGTCGGCCAGGTCACCCGCCATCTGCCGGGCCACCTCGATGGCCAGCCGGGTCTTGCCCACGCCGCCGGGGCCGGTGAGGACCAGCAGCTGGATGTCCCCGCGGCGGAGCAGTTTCAGCACCGCGGCCGTCACGCCGGCCCGGCCGATCAGCGGGGTAAGCGGACGCGGCAGTCCGGGCCGGGGCAGCGCCGTGCCCGGTCCGGTTGCGCCGGCCGTGCCTGCCCCGGTTGCGCCGGCCGTGCCCGCCCCGGGAGCGCCAGTCGCGCCTGCCCTGGCCGCGTCTGCCCCGGGAGCGGCCGGCGGGCGGGCGGCCGCGAGCAGTTCCGCGCGAGCTTCCTGATCCGCGCCCAGCGCGCCGGCCAGCAGGGTCACCGTGCGCCAGGCGCGGCAGGCGGTCCGGGTCGCGCTCCAGATCGCTGACGGCCTTACTGCTGAGCCCGGCCCGTTCGGCCAGTGCTTCCTGGGTCAGCCCGGCCGCCAGCCGGTGGCGCTTTCAGCAGCGCGCCGAAGCCGGCGGTGCCCTGGCTCACCGCTCGCCCCGCCAGCGGGCGGCCGTGAAACGGGGAGGCAACGGGGAGCGCTCGTCCTGTTGCCCCCCGCCCGGTCCGCCGCAGGCTGGGGTCAGGCCGCCTGCCGAGATGCCCGGGGAGCACGACCATGGCCCCTGATGAACTGAAGTCCCGCGCCCGCCGCGTCGTCGAGGAAATCTTCAACCAGGGCGACATTGCCCTCGCCAATGAGCTCATCTCCCCCGACTGCGTGCACCACATCCCCGGCGGCCCGCCTGCCCACGGCCTCACGGCGCTCAGGGACTGGCTGAGGCTGACCCTGAGTATCTTCCCTGATTTCCACGCGATTGTGGAGGACGAGATCGCCGAGGGTGACCGGGTGGTGCAGCGCATCACCTGCTACGGCACCCACGAAGGCGAATTCTCCGGTGTGCGGCCAACTGGCCAGCAGGTCTCGTTCCAGATCATCGACATCAGCCGGGCCGGTCCGGACGGGAGATTCGCCGAGCACTGGTCAACCGCAGATCTGCCCGCCGTGCTGCACCAGCTCGCCGGGCCGCCCCCCGCAAGCCCGCCCGCAGCTGACTGATCCCAACATCCTCAGGGGGAACCGATGTCTTCCACCGTCCAGACGGACAACCGATCCGAGCTCACCAGCGTCCGGCGCGGTGCGCTCGCCGCCTACCGCTGGCTGCTGCTGGCCTTCCTGCTGCTCGGGGCGGTCCAGATCTTCCTGGCCGGCCTGGGAGCGTTCCGGCTCGACAACACAGGCGTCTCCGGTGATACCGCCTTCGCCCCGCACCGCGCGGTCGGGTTCACGATGGGCGGCGTCGCGCTGGTGATCTTGATCCTGGCCCTCATCGCCCGGCCTGGCCCCCGGGCGGTCGTCCTCGCGGCCGTCATGTTCGTCCTGGCGTTCCTGGCCCAAAGCCTGCTCGCGGGCCTGGCCGACAACACCGTGCTGTTCGGCGGCGTGCACGCCCTGGACGGGCTGGCCATCCTGGGCATTGCCGCGTTCTTGTATCTGCGCGCCCGCCGGTAGCACTCATCACGGGGGTGATGTCATGACGGCGGGCACGGAAGAGCAGACGGCGGGCGTGCCGGTGAAGGACACGGCCGGCATCGGCGGACGGCCCGGCCTGCGCCTGGTCGACGCCATGTGGACCGCGTCGATCCTGATCGCCGTGGCGGGCGCCATCCTGACCGGGCTGAGCTGGACTGATTGGAAGGCGTACGACGTCATCTCCCAGGTGGGAGGCTCGGTCTCAACGGTGGCGTACGCCACTCTCGGGGCGCTGATCATCCGCCGGGTCCGCAACCCGATTGGCTGGCTGCTGCTGGCCGCGGGAGTCAGCCTCGGGCTGATGGGGCTCTTTAACGCCTATGCCATGCTGGGGATCACCACACATCCCGGCGCGGCACCCGCACCCCGGCAGGTCGGCGCGGTGTCCGAGTGGCTCTTCTTCCCGGTCGTGGCCACGCTGGCCTGGGCATTCCTCCTCTTCCCGACCGGGACCTTGCTGTCGCGGCGCTGGCGCCCGGTCGCGGTGCTGAACTTCCTGGCCACGGGGCTGCTGATGATCGGCTTCATCCTGGTGCCGAGGCGCGTGGCCCTCCCGGCCCCCGGCGGTGTCTCGCTCATGTACCAGAATCCGTTCGGCGTTCCGGCTGTCGGGCGTGCCCTTTCCGGGACTCCCATTCACAATTTCAATTCCCTGACCCTGCTGTCCGTGGTGTTCCTGGGAGCGGGAGCGCTGTCGCTCGTGCTGCGCTACTGGGCGGGCGGCGGCGAGCTACGGCGCCAGATCAACTGGGTGGCGCTGACCGGCGCCGTGTTTGCCTTGGTCCAGCTGGTGGCGTTCGCGGGCATCGTGGCCGGCCACGGTAAGCAGCCGCCCATCACCAACGCCGCCTATTCCGCGTCCGCTTTCATCGGGCTGCTCGGGTTCCCGGCCGCGATCACGGTCGGGATCCTGAAGTACCGGCTGTATGAGATCGACCTCATCATCAACCGGGCCGTGGTCTACGGCCTGGTCTCGGCCGGGCTGACCGCGGTGTACGCCGGCATCGTGCTGGGCATCGGGGCGCTGGCCGGCCGTCAGGGCAGCCCGGTGCTCACCGTCGCCGCCGCGGTCGCGGTCGCCCTGCTGTTCCAGCCTGTGCGGCAGCGGGCCCGCCGGGTCGCCAACCGCCTGGTGTACGGGGAGCGGGCCACGCCGTACCAGGTGCTGTCCGACTTCGCCGACCACATGGCCGGGCAGCTCGACTACGACAAGGCCGTGGACCGCATGGTGGCGGTCCTGGCCGGCGCGACGGGGGCCATCCGGGCGGAGGCCTGGATCCGGGTGGGCGCGCAGCTGCGGCCGGTGTCGATCTGGCCGGAGGGCTCCCCGCGCCCGGGAGCTCTGAGGGTGACCGACGACGCTGACCTGCCCGTCTTCGGTGCGGAGACGAGGGCCGTCGCCGTCCGGCACGGCAACGAGCTGCTGGGCGCGCTGACCCTGGAGAAACCGCGCAGTGAACCGCTGACCGCGGCCGAGGACAAGCTCCTGCATGACCTGGCCGCCCAGGCGGGGCTGGTCTTCCGCAACCGCCGGCTGACCGCCGAACTGCGGGCGTCCATCGAGGAACTGAGGGCCTCGCGGCGCCGGCTGGTGGAAGCGCAGGACGCGGAGCGGCGCAAGATCGAGCGGAACCTGCACGACGGGGCGCAGCAGCAGCTCGTGGCGCTCTCGATCCAGCTCGGCCTGCTGGAGGAGTCCGCCGGGGATCCCGGCTCCGTCCGGGAGCTGGCGCCGCAGCTCAAGAGCGCGGTCCGCGCCGCCCTGGATGACCTGCGGGATCTGGCCCGCGGCATCTATCCGCCGCTGCTGGCCGAGCAGGGGCTGGTCGCAGCACTGGCCGGCCAGGTCCGCAAGGCGCCGCTGCCGGTCTGCGTCGAGGCAGACGGTATCGGGCGTTACCCGCAGGACACCGAGTCCACGGTGTACTTCTGCGCCCTGGAAGCCCTGCAGAACGTGGCCAAGTACGCGGGCGCCGCCCAGGCTACGGTCGGCCTGTCCTGCACGCACGGCGGCCTGGAGTTCACCGTGACCGACGACGGCGCCGGGTTCGACCCGGGCGCGACCCGGCGGGGCAGCGGCCTGCAGGGCATGGCCGACCGGCTGGCTGCGCTCGGCGGCACCCTGGACATCCGGTCGCGGCCCGGGCACGGAACCGCGGTGCGGGGCTGGCTGCCGTTGCCCGCCGGGGGAGACGGACCGGCCCGCGGCGGCTGATCAGCTCACTACGATGGCCAGCAACGATAAGCCACCGGCCACGTACCGACGGGAATGAATCACGCGCATGCGACCGCGCCGTCCCGCGCCTGACCGGGGCGCTGGACGGCTACCCCCGCCGCCGGGCCCTCTGGGAGGGTGGCGCTTCCTGGCGGCCCGCGGGCGGGCGGCGGCCCGCGGGCGGGTCTGGCGAACGCTGGCGGGGCTGCTGGGGGTCCTGGTGGCCATGTTGTCCGGATGCGGCGGGTCGCCAGGTGGGTCCGCACCGGGGTCCGCGGCTCCCTCGGGGCATCGCAGCACCGGCGTGCCGGCCTCTCGCGGCCTCCCCGCCCGGGCCCGCGTCCTGCGCGGACCGGGTGCTGGCCCGGATGACGCTGGCCCAGCGGGTCGGGCAGCTGTTCATCGTGGGGCTGGCCGGCAGCGTGCTGGACGCGGCCACGGCCCAGGCGATCAGGGCGTACCACTTCGGCTCGGTGAGCTTCATCGCCACCGACACCGCGGGGGTGGCCGGCGTCGGCGCCGTGACCCGGGCCGTGCAGTCGCTCAGCTCGCCGCCGGTGACCAGCGGAGCCCGGTTCTTCGTGGCCGCCAACCAGGAAGGCGGTGAGGTTCAGGCGCTGCAGGGCCCGGGCTTCGCCACGATGCCGAGCGCGGTCGCGCAGGGGATGCTGCCCCCCGCGCAGCTGCGGGGCCTGGCCCGGGCCTGGGGCGGCGAACTGCGGGCCGCCGGCGTCAACCTCAACTTCGCGCCGGTCATGGACGTCGTCCCGGTCGCGGACACCAGCCAGAACGCACCCATCGGGCAGCTGATGCGGGAGTTCGGCCACACCCCGGCCGTGGTGGCCAGCCACGGCGTCGCGTTCATCCGGGGCATGACCGCGGCGGGCGAGGCCACCACCGCCAAGCACTTCCCCGGGCTGGGCCGGGTGCGGGGGAACACCGACTTCAGCGCCGGCGTGGTCGACACGGTCACCACGCCCGGCGACCCCTACCTGCACACGTTCCAGGCCGCCATCGGCGCGGGCGTGCCGCTGGTGATGGTGGCGCTGGCCACCTACACCCGCATCGACCAGCGTCATCTCGCGGTCTTCTCCCCGGTCGTGATGCGCACGATGCTGCGCGACCGGATGGGCTTCCGGGGCGTGATCGTCTCCGATGACCTGGGTGCGGCGCAGGCGGTGGCCAGCGTGCCGCCGGGGAGCCGGGCGGTCCAGTTCATCGCGGCGGGCGGGGACCTGGTGACGTCGAAGTACGTGGGCCCGGCCGAGGCGATGGCCCGGGCCGTGCTGGCCCGGGCCCACGCCTCACGCGGGTTCCGGGGTGAGGTCGACGCGGCCGCCGCGCACGTGCTCGCGGCCAAGCAGCGGTTCGGCCTGCTGCCCTGCTGAGGGCGCTACCCGGTGGGCTGCCTCCTGGCCATGAAGAACAGGCTCGGCCCGAACGACAGCGGCGCGAGCGGCACCTGCATCGCGAACTCAGCGGCGAGCATGAGCCGTTCCGGCATGAATCGCTTGAGCGCTGGCTGGCGGAGGTTAGACACCGATAGCACCCGCTCGATATGAAGGCCGCAGGCCGCCAGCTGCCTGGCAATGGCGGCAGGATGGTGGTTCACGAACGGAATGTTTTCGCTGGTCTTATTCTCTTCAGACCGGATATCGACCGGTGTGGTGGGGATTTTCTGCCCACTGCGCCAGTAGCGGACCCGGTTGACCGCGTGCTTGACGTTGGCGGCCTCGATGATGGCGTATCCGCCGGGCCGGACTATCCGCGCGATCTCGGCCAGTTCGGGAGCCGGATCCGGCAGATGGTGCAGGACGCGGACCATGACGGCCAGATCGACGCTGGCCGGATCGAGGTCCAGGTGGGCCGCGTCGGAAAGCCGCGTCTCTATCGCCGTGTTGTGCTGCTCCAGGTAACGCGCGGCGACCTCCAGCTGGCGGGAACTGGGATCGGCCAGGGTCACCCGGTCGGCGTAGTCACGCAGGACCACGGAGAGCCGGCCGTACCCGCCGCCCACGTCCACGGCGTGACCGAACCTGCGGCCGTGCAGCAGCCGGCGCAGGGCCATCACCTCGGCGCGGTGCTCGTAGCTGCGTGCCGTCCAGTAGTCCAGGTAGTTGACATCCGTGTCGTACTGGCTGGGAACGGTATCTTCTTCTTTACCGTGCGCTAGCACATTAGTGCTCATTTTTTCCCCCGATTTGCTGCCGTACGGCCGCCTGCGATGGAATTCTTCCGCGCGGCCGGTACGTGCCCCCGTGTTCGCTGATACCCGGGTGCTTTCCCGGTAAAACGAAGGCATTCGCCAAAAACTCCAACCCGGATAAAAGGGTGGGATTGGCGGTCGTCACCCAGGCTGACGTATCGTCTTATCCATCGAACAGCCTGCTTTGGCGGTGGCGCCGTGAGCGACATCCTCAGTCAGGGCGGTGACCGCGAGCCCGGACCGTGGCGCCGCCGGCTGGTGGTGATCGCCGTGCTGGCGCTGGCGGCGGTGCTGGTCGTCCTGTACCTTCCGCGCCACCCGCACCACGTGGCCCGGCCTCGCGCCCAGCCCGCGGTCCCGGCTCCGGTGACCCTCGTGCCGGCCCGCTCTGGTCCCTCCGGACCCGGCGGAGTCAGCGGGCTGGCCATGTCACGCAGCGGCGGGCTCCGGCTGCCCGTCACGGGACCAGAGCCCGCCTGGCTGCGGCCGGCCACCGGGCGCGCCACGCCGATCCTCGGCCTGCCCCGTCACCAGCCGGGCTACCAGTTCACCCGGGTGGCCGGGGGCTGGGCGGTCCAGGCTGATTCCGGCCAGGTCCGCTGCGGCAGCTGCGCGGGACCGCCGATGCCCGTCTACTTCCTCGCCGACGGCGCCCCGTCGGCGAGGCGGGTCGGCAGCGCCGACGACGTCGCCCCCGGGGCCTCGGCCCGTGCGCTGTGGCTCACGAGCTTCCCGCCCGGCACCGACATGAGCTCCACGCCGGGTACCGCGCAGCAGGTCACCATCACCGGGGCCACGATCGGGTCCCCGGTCAGGCTGCCTGCCGGGTACGTCATCGACCGGGCGACGGCCCGGGGCCTGCTGCTGGCCCCGGTAGCCCAGCCGGGCGCGGCCGTCTACCGGCTGTGGGACCCGGCTGCCGCGGGGGCCGTCCGTTCCTTCAGTACCGTCATGGCGGCCACCGCGCGCCAGGTCGCCTGGGTGACGGGCTGCGACCCGCTCTGCCACGTCCGGGTGCTGGACCTGGTCACCGGGCGGCAGAACGCCATCGTGCTGCCGGGAGGCAGTTCCGCGGTGAACGGCGCGTTCAGCCCCGACGGGAAGTTCCTCGCGCTGCAGGTCAGTTCGGTCAGCCGCGGCGACGGCGGGGCCCTGGCGATGCAGCTCGACGTCGCGCCGGTGGCCCGCAGCCATCTGGTGCTCGTCCCGGGGACCCTGGTCAGCAGCGACGCCCTGGTCAGCTTCGGCTGGCCAGCGCGCGGCGACGACCTGGTGGCCGAGCTCAGCTTCCTCACCAAGGTGCAGGTGACGTCCTGGCATCCCGGCGCGCACCAGCTCGCGGTCGCGGTCATCAGCGCAGGACCGCAGTCCGGCTCCCTCATCCTCCGCTAGCGTCCGCTCCATCCTCCGCTAGCGCGCCGCTAGCGCCCGCTACCCGACCGCCCGGGCGATATCGATGGCCCGGGCCAGGTTATCCAGCCGGGCAGCGACCGTGTCCCCCGCCGGGTACAGCCGCACGGTGTCGACTCCGGCGTCGCGCCAGGTCCGCAGCCGGGCCGCCACCATGTCCTCGGTGCCGATGAGCGTGGTGGCCAGGACCATCTCGTCGGTGATCAGGCCCGCGGCGCCGTCGCGGTCCCCGGCCAGCCAGCGGTCACGGACCCCGGCGGCCACGTCGGCCCATCCCTGGCGGCTGTAGGCGTCGTTGTAGAAGTTGGTGGTCGCCGACCCCATGCCGCCCAGTGAGAACGCGAGTTCCTTCTTCCGGCCGGCCACCGCCTGCGCCAGGCCGGCCGCGTCCACGAAGTCGACCTCCGCGCCCTGGCAGATATCCAGGTCCGCCCGGGCCCGCCCGGCCCGCGCCAGGCCCGCGTCCAGCGGGCCGAAGTAGGCGGCGGCCCCTTCCGGCACGAAGCTCGTCCCCAGCCATCCGTCGGCGAGCTCACCGGTCAGCTCCAGCATGCCCGGCGACAGGGCCGCCAGGTACACCGGCACGGACACGGGCGGCAGGCTCACCCGCATCGGGCGCCCCTCGCCGCCGGGCCGCGGGATCTGGTACTGGGTTCCCTGGAACGAGAGCTTCTCACCCGCGAACACGCTCCGCGCTATCTGGACGGTCTCGCGCATCCGGGCCAGCGGATGGGCGAAGGAAACTCCGTGCAGGCCCTCGATGACCTGCGGTCCTGAGACCCCCAGCCCCAGCAGGAAACGCCCGCCGGACAAGTGGGCGAGCGTCATCGCGGTCTGCGCGATCACGACCGGCGAGCGGGTGCCGACCTGGATGACGCCCGAGCCCAGCAGCATCCTGTCGGTACGTGCGGCGAGATACCCCAGCAGGGAGGGTGCGTCGGTTCCCCAGGCTTCGGCGACCCAGCAGATGTCCAGGCCCAGCTTCTCCGCCTCGCCCACGAACTCGGTGATCTCGGCCCAGTTCCCCGCCGACCCTTCCACCGTGGTCGCGGTCCGCATTACGGCGCTCCCTCGGCCAGTTCCTTGATCGCGGCCAGGTTGGCCGTGAAGCCGGCCTCCCACTCCCGCAGCCGGACGAACACGATCTTCTGCTCGTTCTCCGGCCTCGCGTCGATGGCCAGGTTCAGCCCGGACCGGCCTGGCCCCAGCCGGGCCCACTGCTCCAGCACGGTGCCGCGGCCCTCCGGGCGCAGGGTGAACCGCCAGCTGGCCGCGGGCTCGCCGGGGTCCCCCACCACCCAGCCGAACTGGCGGGGTGCGTCGCAGGCGACGATCGTGCTGACCGTCTCCCAGCTTCCCAGGGCGCGGTGGGCGTTGCGGCCGCGGAACCGGCGGCCGACCGCGGGCCCGGCCGCTCCGTCGAGCCACTCGACCTCCTGCAGCTCGGTGCTGAGCCGGGGCATCAGGTAGATGTCGCTCACCAGCGCCCAGACCCGCTCCGGCGGAGCGTCAATGTAGGCGGCCACGGCCACGGCCGGGGAGTCGGCGTAACGCTGTCCCGTCCATTCCATGCCCCTAGCTTGCTCCGCCCGGGCCCGTTCAGGTAGCCGTGAGCTGCGCGGTCAGCTCGGCCGGGTGGGACAGCGCGGCCAGGTGGCCGCCGGGGACCACGTTGACGTCGAGCCCAAGGCGCTCTTTGGCCAGGCGGCGCTGGAACTCCAGCGGGAAGAGGCGGTCGCCGCACCCGGCGACCACCTGGGTGGGGACGGCGGGCCACCCGTCGATGGCGCAGGGCTGGCCGAACGCGATGTCCGCCTCAGGCTGGCCGGAGCCCAGCCCCGAGTCGAGGACCTCGGCGGGCAGATCGTGCAGGAAATAGGTCTCCAGATCCAACGCTGCCGGGTACCCGCCCTCCCGGGCCGCGGCCACGCGGGCCTGTTCCGAGCCGGTGTTGTCCCCCCACTGCCCGGGGGTCTCGCCGGGCTGCGGGATCATGGCGTTGACGAGGACCAGCCGGCCCACCGGCACGCGGGCGCACACCATCGGCGCCGTGAAGGCTCCCATCGACTGGGCGGCCAGCACCACGTCCGGGCGGCCGCCGATGGCCGCGACGACCAGGCCGGTGTACTCGGGCAGCCCCGCCGACTCATCGGCGGCGGGCAGGTCGACCGCGATGGCCTCATGGCCGGCGGCTTCCAGGAGCGGGACGACCCGGTACCAGAACGACGCGGCGCCCCCCGCCCCGGGAATCAGCACAAACGTGCTCACCAGCAGCTCCTCCATCCTTGAGGTCAGCAGGTATGACGATCCGGGCCGGCCGGACTCACCGGCCGGTCTCACCGGCCGGTCTCACGGGCCGGTCTCACCGGGCGGTCTCACGGGGCGGTCTCACCGGGCGGTCTCACCGGGCCGGCGGGCGCGGGGACCCGGCGGTGAAGCGCCCGGGCCGGAACGGCCCGAGCCCGGCGGAGACGATGCCGCCCGGCCCCCCGAGCACCTCGGCGGTGATCAGCCCGGCCAGGTGCGCGCCGAGGGTGACGCCGCTGTGGGTCACCGCCACGTACACGCCGTCCACGCCGGGCAGCCAGCCGACGATGGACCGGCCGTCCGCGGGCATGGGACGGACGCACACCCGGTAGCCGGTCACGGTGGCGCCGTCCAGCCCGCCGGTCACCCGCCGCGCGCGGTCCAGCAGCTCGCCGGCCCAGCGGCGCAGCTCCCCGGCGGGGGTGTGCAGGTCCACGGCCGCGTCCGGCGCTTCCAGGTGCACCAGCCCGCCGGCGTGGGGCCGCAGGTACACCTCGGGCGCGTGCACGACCCGGACCGGGCCCGAAGGCGCCACGGGGCCCGCCTGGACGACCAGTCCGGGGGCCGCCGCGCCGGGCTCCGCCCAGGGGACGAGCGGGATCGGCCCGGCCGCTCCGGCCAGCCCGGCCAGATGGGGAACCTGGATGCCCGCGCAGCACACCACCACGTCCGCGGCGATGAGCTGGCCGGCGGCGGTCCGCACGCCCCAGCCGCGGCCCGTGTCCGGCACCTCGAACCCGGTCACCCGGCCCGGTTCGCCGGTCAGCACCCTGACCCCCTGCGCGGCGGCGTGGTCCAGCAGGTGGCTGACCATCGCCTCGGTGAGCAGGTACCCCTCCCCGGGAAACCAGGCGACCTCCGTCACCGTGCGGGGCAGGCGCACGGACGGCTCCAGCTCCCTCGCTTCCGCCGCGCTGATCAGGCGGGCCGGATACCCCCACCCGGCGAGCCTGCGCACCCGGGCGGCCAGCTCCGTGGGCCCGGACGGGCCCGCCGCCCATTCGAGGTTCCCTACCGGCCGGTACCACGCGGCGCCCCCCAGGGTCGCGGCCAGCTGCTCCCAGGCGCGTATCCCGCTGACATTCAGGTCGTGGTAGGCGCGGGGAGCCTTGTCGTTGGAGTTGAGCCAGGCGAAGCTGGACCGGGTCGCCGCGTGGCCGGGCTGGTCCTGCTCCAGGAGCGTCACCTCGGCTCCCGCGCCGGCCAGCCGGGCGGCCAGGCATACGCCGAGCACCCCGGCCCCGGTCACCACGCACCGGCGGGGCCGGCCAGGCCAGGACCGGGCATCCGCGCCCCCTTCCGGCTGGCTTCCACGGATCGTGCACGGAATCTCCACGGCATCACGCTCATAGTGGACGAGGCAAGGGGGCCCTCGGCCGGATCGGCGAGACGGATCCGGCCGGGGGGCGATGATTTCCCGGCCGGCCAGCCGTCTACCGGGTGGACGCCGAGCCCGGGCGGCCCGTGGCCCGGGGCGGCTCCTGGCGGGGCGGGCCCATGGCCCGGGGCGGCCCGCTGGCCCGGCGGCGCCCCGGCCAGAAGCGATGACTGGAGGAGAACGACGATGCGACTGACCCTGCACACCTTCCTGACCCTCGACGGCGTCATGCAGGCGCCGGGCGGCCCGGACGAGGACCCCGACGGCCATTTCGAGCACGGCGGCTGGTCGTTCCCGTACGGCGATGAAGACTTCGGCGTGGCCATGACCGGCTGGTTCGACCAGGCCGACGCGTTCTTGCTGGGGCGCAAGACGTACCAGATCTTCGCCGGGCACTGGCCACGGGTCACCGACCCCGGCGACCCCATCGCGACCAAGCTGAACACGCTGCCGAAGTACGTGGCGTCCACGACCCTCGACAGCGCCGGATGGCACAACTCGTCGCTCCTCGGCGGGGGTGTCGCCGCCGAGGTGGCCAAGCTCAAGGAACGGCCGGGCCGTGAGCTGCAGGTGCATGGCAGCGGCCAGCTGGCTCAGACCCTCATCGACCATGACCTGGTGGACGAGTACCGCCTGCTGGTCTTCCCCGTGCACCTCGGCTCGGGGAAGAAGCTGTTCCGAGACGGTGCCCGGGCCGCGGCCCTGCGCCTGCGCAGCGCCACGACCACCAGCACCGGAGTGATCATCGCGACGTACGAGCCGGACGGCCCGGCTCGCTACGGTTCTTACGCTCTCGACCAGGAGTGAGCGCTGGGCCGGGGGTCAGTCCGCCAGGTGGTAGAACCCGGCCAGCGCCTCCCGCCCGGCCTCGCCGCCGGCCGAGGCGTCCCAGCGGATCTCCCCGCCCCTGGCGGTCACGGTGAACTCGAAGAAGCCGCAGCACTCCTTTTCCCGGCGGGCCAGGTCACGGACCCAGTCCTCGACCCCCGGGCCGGCGCGGAAGCGGAAGCTGATACCGGAGGCGGTCCGGCTGCGCCTGGGTCACCGCCCGGGGCAGCGATGCGCTGCTCGGCTTCGCCACGTCCCGGCTCACCGCCGGCAGGCCGGCGCTGATCGCCGATGTCGGGGTGGGCTCGGCACCGGTGGGCGTGGTCCTGGTGGACGGCGGCCGGCTGGCGGTGGTCGCCGACTCCAAACGGTTCGCGGGCCGCGGGGCGCAGTGGCTGAGCGTGGTCAGCGTTCAGGACGCGCTGCTCGGCCGCCCGGCCCTGGTGGGGCAGGTCCGTGCCGGGAGCTTCCCCCGCCAGTTCGCGGCGTCCCCGGACGGCCGGGCACTCTACGTCACGAACTTCTCCAGCGCCCAGCTGGAGACCATCCCGGTGGCCGGCCTGGTCAGCGCGGCCGGGGTCAGGGCGGCCGGGTGAGCGCCGCCGGGCTCAGGGCGGCCGGGGTCAGGGCGGCTGCCTTCAGGGCGGCTTTGCTCGGACAGGCCACGGTCAGGTGGCCCGGGCTCCGGCGAGCAGAGCCCGCACCGAGGCCACCCCGGCTACGGCCTGATCCAGCTCGGGTGCCTGCGGGATCAGGTTGAACCCGGTGCAGCCCGCCGCCGTGTACGGGGCAGGGAACCCGGCCACGGGGGGTGAACTACCCGTTCCGGCTGGGGCTTGCGGCGGCCGGGGGTGCCGATGCCCGGTATGGCTTCCGGTGAACTACCTAGGGCGTAGCCGGTGCTCGGTCACCCAGGCCGCGATCTGGGCCCGCGAGCGTACCTGGAGCTTGCGCCGGATGTTCTCGACGTGGGCCTCGGCCGTGCGCGGGGCCACGGACAGGCGGGTGGCGATCGCGGCGTTGGTCAGCCCTTCGGCGACGAGCGACGCCACCTCCATCTCCCGGGTGGTCAGCCGCGGCCCGCCCCGGCTGGCGCCGGGGCCGTCCGGCTTCCCCAGGAAGCCCAGCAGCGCCTCGAGGACCGCGGTCCACTCGCCGTGGTAGTAGAGGTGGCTCGAGCCGGGCAGCGGGATGAGCGCCGCGCCCGGGATCAGGGCGGCGGCCTCCCGGCCCAGCTCGAAGGCGGTGGCGGGGTCCGCCTCCCGGTGCAGGACGGCGGTCCGGGCGCCGATGCCCGGCAGCAGCGCCCGGACGTCGGTGGCGTAGTAGATCTCCAGGAGCGCGCTGGCCACCTCCGCCGATGCGCTCATCCTCGTCAGCCGGGCCAGGGTGTCGATCTCCTCCGGGCTCGGGTCCGGGATGAAGATACCGGTCAGGACCTTCGATCCCAGGCCCCAGTGGGCCCGCATCAGGGCCACGATCGAATCCCGGACCGCCGGCGGGGCCAGGTCCGAGCCGGAGGCGCAGGTCCCGTACAGGGCGAGCGCGTCGACCCGTCCCGGGTGCCTGGCGGCGATCGCGGCGGCGACCTGGCCGCCCTGCGAGGCGCCGAACACGCTGAAGTGCTCGGCCCGGGCCGCGTCGGCGACCGCCAGCGCCGCGGCCACCTGCCCGTCGAAGGACAGGTCGGTCCCGTCCCGGTCTGACAGGCCGCAGCCGGGCTTGTCGTACCGGATCACGGTGAACCGCTCGGCCAGGCGCTCCACGAAGGGGCCGTAGGAGAACGCGTCCAGCTGCCCGCGCAGATGGGTTACCCAGCCCGAATCACACAGGAGGGCCGGGCCCGCGCCGGTCAGTGAGTAGGCGATGCGGCCCGCCGGGCTGGCGGCGTACCTGATCGTGGGCGTCACGCGACCAGGCTGGCATCCCGGCCAGGCCAGGTAAAGGCGGCCACGGCGGTTGTGATCACGGCAGCTCTTCCGTTCTGCCGCTAAACTGCATACAGTTTGTCGGGAGGCGTGCCGCACCGAGAGGACCCACGGGCCGTGAATCAGCAGGAGCACGAGGAGATCGCCGAGCT
Source organism: uncultured Actinomycetes bacterium (assembly GCA_963720645.1). Lineage (GTDB taxonomy): Bacteria > Actinomycetota > Actinomycetes > Streptosporangiales > Streptosporangiaceae > RYN-230. The sequence goes on from CAVRFX010000017.1 coordinate 71,438, forward strand.
GTTGCTGGAGGTGTACGCGACCCGTGAACCGGTCGAGCCGCTGACGGCGAAGTTCCCCGGGCTCACCGTCGCGGACGCTTATGAGATCCAGTTGCTCCAGGTCCGCCGCTGGCTGGACGGGGGAGCGCACATCAAGGGGCACAAGGTCGGCCTGACCTCAGCCGCGATGCAGCGCCAGCTCGGCGTGGACCAGCCTGACTACGGCCATCTGCTCGACCGCATGTTCTGGCTGGAGTACGAGCCGATCCCCATCGGGCGGTTCCTGCAGCCCCGGGTGGAGCCCGAGATGGCGTTCGTCCTGGGCCGGCCGCTGCGCGGGCCCGGGGTGACGGTCGCCGAGGCGCTCGCCGCGGTGGACTTCGTGCTGCCCGCGCTGGAGCTGATCGACTCGCGGATCCGGGACTGGAAGATCGGGCTGGCCGACACGATCGCGGACAACGCCTCGTCCGGGGGAGTGGTGCTCGGCAGCAGACCGGTCTCCCCGGCCGCGGTTGACCTGCGGCTGGCCGGCTGCACCCTGCACAAGAACGGTGAGCTGGCCGGCACCGGCGCGGGCGGCGCCGTGCTCGGCTCGCCGCTCACGTCGCTGGTGTGGCTGGCCAACACGGTCGGGGCCCGCGGCGTGGTGCTGGAGGCCGGGCACGTGATCCTGCCCGGCTCGGTGACCGCCGCCGTCCCGGCCGGCCCGGGCGACACCGTGACCGCGACGTTCGCGGGCCTGGGCAGCGTGACCGCCCGGTTCGGGGCCGGCGAGCGGGCGGAGCGGTGATGGGCAGGATGACGGCGGCGATCGTGGGCCCGGGCAACATCGGCACGGACCTGCTGGCCAAGCTGCAGCGCAGCGAGCACGTCGAGGTGCGGTGGATGGTCGGGGTGGACCGGCGTCGGAAGGCCTGGAACGGGCGCGGCAGCTGGGAGCGGAGGTGTCGGCGGGGGGCGTGGGCTGGCTGCTGGACCAGCCCGAGCGGCCGGACCTGGTGTTTGAGGCCACGTCGGCGCGGGCTCACCTGGCCAACGCGCCGCGGTACGCCGAGGCGGGCATCCAGGTGGTGGACCTGACCCCGGCGGCCACCGGCCCGATGGTGTGCCCGCCGGTCAACCTGCGCGAGCACCTGAGCGCGCCCAACGTCAGCATGATCCCTGCGGCGGGCAGGCCACGATCCCGGTGGTCCGCGCGGGGTCGGCGGTCACGCCCGTGCCCTACGCGGAGATCGTGGCCTCGATCGCGTCGCGCTCCGCCGGCCGGGGACCCGGGCCAACATCGATGAGTTCACGGTCACCACGGCGCGGGCCATCGAGTCGGTCGGCGGCGCCGGGAGCGGCAAGGCGGTCATCATCCTCAACCCGGTCAACCCGCCGATGATCATGCGTGACACCGTGTTCTGCGCGATCAGCCCGGACGCCGACCAGGACGCGATCACCGATTCGGTGCTGGCCATGGTGAACGAGGTGGCCCGGTACGTGCCGGGCTATGCGCTGCGCGCCGACCCGCAGTTCGACCCGCCGGCCCCGGCTGGGGCGGCTGGGCCCGGGTGGCGGTGTTCCTGGAGGTCCGCGGCAACGGCGACTACCTGCCCCCGTGGGCCGGGAACCTGGACATCATGACGGCCGCCGCCGCCCGGGTGGGCGAGGTCCTCGCCGTCGCGGCCCGCACCGGGGTGACCGCGTGAGCGAGCGCATGCACCGCGACCTGCGCATTACCGACTCCACGCTGCGGGACGGCTCGCACGCGATGGCGCACCGCTTCACCGAGGAGCAGGTCCGCCAGGTGGTCGCGGTCCTGGACGCGGCCGGAGTGGAGGTCATCGAGGTCACCCACGGCGACGGGCTGGGCGGCTCGTCGTTCAACTACGGGTTCTCCGCGACCAGCGACATCGACCTGGTCCGCGCGGCCGCCGGCGAAGCGGCCACCGCGAAGATCGCGGTGCTGCTGCTGCCCGGCGTGGGCACGGTCGAGGACCTCAGGCAGGCCCGTGAGGCGGGCGCCTCGGTGGCCCGGATCGCGACCCACTGCACCGAGGCCGACGTGTCCGCGCAGCATTTCGCGGCCGCGCGCGACCTGGGCATGGAAACCGTCGGCTTCCTCATGCTCGCCCACCGGCTCGACCCCGCCGCGCTGGCCGCGCAGGCCCGGATCATGGTGGACGCCGGGGCGGAATGCGTGTACGTGGTCGACTCCGCCGGGGCGATGGTGCTGGGCGACGCGCAGGAGCGGGTCCGGGCCCTGGTCGCCGGGATCGGCGCCGACGCGCAGGTGGGCTTCCACGGTCACCAGAACCTGTCCCTCGGGGTGGCCAACTCCGTGCTCGCCTACCAAGGGGGCGCGACCCAGATCGACGGGGCGCTGTGCGCGCTCGGCGCCGGGGCCGCGCGAGGCCGGCTGACGTGGGCGGCCAGGAAGACATGATCATTCGACATCGCGCTGCAGGTGCAGCGGGAACGCGAGACGGCAGGAGCGGCAGGGTGACGGACTGGACGGTGGCCACGGCGGCCACGGCGCTGCTGGACGCCGAGGAGGCCCGGGCGGACCGGGAGCCGCTCACCGACGACTGGGCCTGGCCTGGACCTGGTCACCGGGTACGCGGTGCAGGACGAGACGCTGCGCCGCCGGCTGGCCCGCGGCGAGCGGCTGGCCGGGCTGAAGCTGGGGCTGACCAGCCGGGCCAAGCAGCAGCGGATGGGCATCGCCGCGCCGCTGACCGCGTGGCTGACCGACGCGATGGTGCTGCCGGCCGGGGCAGCCGTGCCCCGGGAGCGGCTGATCCACCCGCGGGCCGAGCCGGAGATCGTGTTCGTGATGCGGGACCGGCTGGCCGGCCCGGCGTCACCGCCGCCACGGCGCTGGCCGCCGTGGGGTCCGTGCACGCAGGCGTGGAGGTCATCGACAGCCGCTACCGCGACTTCCGGTTCACGCTGCCCGACGTGGTGGCCGACAACGCCTCGACGGGCTGCTTCGTGACGGGCCCGGTCGGGATGCCGCCCGCGGGCCTGGACCTGGCCCTGGAGGCCTGCCTGCTCGAGGTGGACGGGCAGGTCGTGGACTCGGCGGCGGGGGCGGCCGTGCAGGGGCATCCCGCCGAGGCACTGGCCCTGGCGGCCAACGACCTGGCCCGCCGCGGGCTGGCCATCGAGCCCGGCTGGATCGTGCTCACCGGCGGCATGACCGACGCCGTCCCGGTGCCCCCGGGCACCTCGGTCGCGGTCCACTTCACCCACCTGGGCTCGGTCTTCCTCCCCTGACCTCACCCGTCCCGTCAGCCACCTAAGGGCGTGGGTCCGCTACGTGATCAACCGATTGGTGTCGCTCCAGCGACACCAATCGGTTGATCACGAACCCGGTCGCAGGGCTCAGGGGGCTCAGGGGGCTGAGGGGGCTGGTGTGGCTGCCGGGACACCAGCGGGGACGATGTTGGCGTTGATCTGGAACAGGTTCTCCGGGTCGTACTGGGCCTTGACCCGGCCCAGCCGGGCGTACTTGTCCGGGCCCCCGAACGCCTCCACGACCCGGTCCATCTCGTCGAAGTTGAGCATGTTGACGTAGATGCCCTGGCCGGTCCAGGGCTTCAGTCCGGTGACCGCGTCCCGGGTCATCGTCATGTACTCGTCGTCGCGGGCCGGGTCGTCCCAGCGCATGGCGAAGTTCAGCCACAGCAGGTAGCCGCGGTTCGAGAACGCCGACGCGTCCTCGGGGACGTCGCCGATGGCCCCGCCGAGGCCGATGATCTCGACCTCGCCCTCCATCGGCATGTCCTTCCAGAAGTCCACCAGCCGGTCGATCGCCTCGCCGGCCAGCTCGGCGACGTGCGCCTCCTTGGTGTAGTAGCGGTGGCCGTCCTCGAACTCCACGTCGATCAGGTGCTGCACGGCCCCCGCGAACGGCATCACGGTCGACGCCTTGACCAGGGACTCGCCCACGTCGCACAGGCGGCTGATCATTTCTTCGCCGGCCGGGTCCTCCGCGTCGGCGAGCCACATCGAGAACAGCATCACGACCCGGCGGCCGACGATCTCCGGCGGCACGAACGGCAGCGCGGGCATGTCGTGCTTGAGCGCCGCATGCCAGCCGACGTGGCGCGGCAGGGTGGGAACCAGCGCCGCGTACTCGCGCAGCGCCGCAGCCGCGTGCTCCTCGTCGTACAGGGACACGCCGATCCGCATCAGCGGGCCGAAGTCGTGCGCGGCGAACGTGAACCGGGTGACGATGCCGAAGTTCCCGCCGCCGCCCCGCAGTGCCCAGAACAGGTCCGGGTGGGAGTCGGCGGAGACCTCGATCACCTCGCCGCTGGCCAGGACGAGCTCCAGGGAGACGAACTGGTCGCAGGTCAGGCCGTGCTTGCGGGAGAACCAGCCGATGCCGCCGCCCAGGGCCAGGCCCGCGACCCCGGTCTCGGACATGATGCCGGCCGGGACGACCAGCGCGTGCGGCGCGGTGGCCGCGTCCACGGTGCCCAGCAGGCAGCCGCCGCCCGCGTGGACCAGCTTGCGCCCGGGGTCCACGGTCACCTCGCGCAGCCCGCTCAGGTCGATGGTCAGGCCACCCTCGGACATGCCCTTGCCCGCCACGTTGTGGCCGCCGCAGCGGACCGAGGGCGGCAGGCCGTGCTCGCGGGCCACGTTCACCGCCGCCACCACGTCCGCGGTGCTGGTGCAGCGCAGGATCAGCCCCGGGTGCCGGTCGATCATCGCGTTCCAGACCTGGCGGGCCTCCTCGTACTCGGCGTGGTCGGGGCCGATGATGTCGCCCTTGAACTGGCCGGCCAGCTGCTCGGTGATGCGCTGGCGCAGCGTCTCGCCGATGAGCCCGGCGCTCATGCCGACACCGCCGCAGGATTCTCGGCCAGCCGCCGCATCGCGTTCAGCGTGGCCGCGACGGCCTTGAGGTAGTCCCCGGTCATCGAGTCGGCGTACTCCCGCTCGGCGGCCGAGCCACCCTCCACCCCGGCCACGACCAGCGCGAAGCTGAACCGCAGCTGCAGGCCCTCGGCGGTGTCCTCGATCTCGTTGGCGATGGTGCCCAGCACCGGGCCGGCGATCCGGGTGAACACCACCCGGTGCGGCTCTTCCAGCGTGATCCGCTCGGTAAAGCGCTCACCGCGGAACTCGATGTCGCGGTCGAACACCGTATCCCCGTGCCGCTGCGTGACCTCGCAGAAGGTCATGCTGGGCACGAACGGCAGCGCGTTGTTGGCCTTGAGCACGAGGCCGTCCCAGACCGCCGCGCGGTCCAGGTGCGGCTCGCCCGGCACGTTGACGGGCAGCTGATGGGTTACGAAGATCACGATGTTCCTCCCGCGGGATCGATCACGGTGTTTTCGATGGTGCCGAGGCTGTCGATGGTGACCCGGACGACGTCGCCGGCCTTCAGGTACAGGCCGCGGCCCGCGCCGACCCCGGACGGCGTGCCGGTCGCGATGACGTCGCCCGGCTCGAGCGTGACCACCTCACTGGCCGCCGAGACCAGCTCGGCCACCGGGCAGACCATGTCCGAGGTGGACTCGTCCTGCTGCAGCTCGCCGTTCACCCACAGCCGCAGCCGCAGATCCTGCGGATCCGGCACCTGGAACGCGGGCGTGATGCCCGGTCCCAGCGGCAGTGAGCTGTCCATGGACTTGGCGGCGAACCAGTCGTAGATGAACGCGTCGGCCGGGACCGTCTCCCGGCGGTGCCGCCCGCGGGCGGTCACGTCATTGGCCACGCAGTAGCCGGCCACGTGGGCCAGCGCGCCGGCCGCCGGGATGTCCCGGCCGCCGATCCCGATGACCACGGCCAGCTCCGCTTCCCAGTCGTAGCGGGCCTCGTCCGGGAAGCGGACCACGATCGGGTCGTGCGGGCCGACGATGGTGGTGGTCGGGGCCTTGAGGAAGAAGAACGGCCGCCATCCCTCGGCCGGGAACTCCCCGCCCATCTCCTTCATGTGGCGGCGGTAGTTGACGCCCGCGCAGACCACCTTGCGGGGCCAGCGCAGCGGCGGCAGCAGCGCGTCGTACTCGACCGCCGGGGCGCCGTCGGTGTCCAGGCCGCGCAGCACGTCCTCGGCCTCGGCCCAGTCCTCGACCAGCTCCAGCAGGGTGGCCCAGCGCTTCAGGTCCGTGGGCGCCGCGAGTGTCCCGTCGTCGCGGAGGATGGCCACGCCAGGGTTTTCGTTGCGGAGGTATGTAACGAGGGACCAGGTCATGAAGGCCCTTCCTGACTCAGGGTGGGATCGCCGGAAATCTGGTCGTGGACGCACGCGATGTCGAGGTCGCCCCAGCCGTCGGCGAGCGCCTTGTCGAAGACTTCCTTGGCCGCGGTGAACACCGGGGCAGCCAGGCCCGCCTCGGCGGCGGCGGCCTCGATCTGCTCGAGGATGGGATGCAGGGTGGCGACCGGGCCGGGGGCGGGCGTCCAGCTCCGCTCGCGCATCAGCGGGCCGCGCTGTCTCCAGATGGCCGACTCGGCGATCGAGCCGTCCAGGGTGTCCTGCACCAGGTCCAGGTTCAGGCCGCTGCGCCGGGCCAGCACGATCGCCTCGGCGGCGGCCACCGTGTGCACGGCGAGGAGCAGGTTCGCGATGTACTTCATCCGGGCGCCGGTGCCGAACTCGCCCGTGTACACCCAGGGGCCCGACACCGCGTCCAGGACCGGCGCGACCCGCTCCACGCTGGCCTGGTCCCCGGACGCGAACGTGGTGGCCCGGCGGGGCGTGACCATGCCCGGGCTGCCGCTGACCGGGCTGTCCAGCAGGTCGCCGCCGCGGGCCCGGACCGCCTCGCGCAGCCGGGCCTTGTGCCCGATGTCGATCGTGCTCATCTCGATGTGCACGGTCCCGGGCCGCAGCGCGGTGAGCGTGCCGGCCGGCCCGCAGATGACCTCCTCGACGGCGGCCGCGTCCGGCACGATGGACATCAGGACGTCGGCCTGGGCCGCCACCTCGGCGGGCGATCCGGCCACGGTGCCGCCCGCGGCGGCCAGCTCGGGGGAGCCGCTGCGGCGGTAGCCGGTGACCTCGAAACCGCGCTCCATGAGGTTGCGGGCGATGGGCAGGCCCATCTTGCCCAGCCCGATGAGGCCAACACGGTTCAGTCCGACTCGGTGCATCGCCGCCTCCTTGCGGTCCGCTGCCGGTTATCGCCAGTCGTAGGTCGCGGTGCCCAGCGAGAGCCGGATCCCGATGCTGCCCTCGTTGAGCCGCCACCGGTGCACGGTGAACGCCCGGAGACCTTTGACCGCAAACGGATCTTTCGCCGCGATCGAGCTGGCCTCGTCCTCGTCCGCGGCGCGCAGGATGGTCACCCCGGAGCCGGGTCCCGTCCCCGGGCCGGACAGCAGCGGGCCGGACAGGAACAGGGCGCCGTCCCGCTCCAGGGCCAGCAGCCAGGCGATGTGCTCAGGGGCGCAGGCGTCGATGTCCGCCTGGCTGGTGCCCGCCTCCGGGGTGGACAGGATGAGCCAGTAGTCGCGGCCGAGCAGGCCCGGTACCCGGCCGGCCGCATCCCATCCGCATTGCTCATGACCAAAACTGTATGCAGTTCTCCCGGAAGGTACAAGGGTCGCGGCGAAACTGCATACAGTTTGGCGCGCGGGCCCCGTCCGGACGGGAGCGGGGCGGGCCGGGGCCGCTCAGCCGGCCTTGGCCAGGTCAGCGGCCAGGGTGGCCACGAATCCTGGCCGCGTCATGATCGCCTGTCCCCTCATCGGGCCCGACTGCCGGTATCCGGATAAACTGTATGCAGTTTCAGGTAGGCGATCAAGACTCAGGACGGGGAAGTGTATGCAGCTCTACGAGGATCGGGGAGAATAGCCTCATGCCCCGTGCCGTCCAGGTTCCCGACATCCGCAAGGTGGACCTCCCCGAAGCCCGGCAGGCCATCCCGCACGTTCACGCCTACCTGCGGGAGTGCATCCTCGACGGCACCCTGACCCCGGGCACGAAGCTGTCCCAGGTCAGCCTGGCCCGCCAGCTCGGCATCAGCCGCACCCCGCTCCGCGAGGTGCTCCGGATGCTGCAGGAGGAGGGCCTGGTCGAGATCGAGCCCAACCAGCGCACCCGGGTCGCCGGCCTGGACCCGCAGGAACTCGACGACGTCTACGCGAGCCGGATCCTGCTGGAGACGCTGGCCCTGTCCATGACCATCGGCCACTTTGGCGCGGAGTCCCGCAAGGAGGCCAAGCGGCTGCTGACCGCGATGCGCCGGGCGGGCCGGACCGGGGACTTCGGCGCCTGGTTCGCCGCCCACGCCGACTACCATCGCCTGGTCACGGCGGCAGCCGGGGAAGCACTGCAGCGCCAGCTGCAGGCCTTCGCCGACCGGACGACCCGCTACATCCGCATCTACCAGCTGTCGGATCCGGGCAGCTGGCAGGTGCCCGGCGACGTGGAGCACGCCCAGATCCTGGAGGCCCTGGTCGCCGGCGACGAGCGGGCCGCGCTCACCCGGATGGCCCACCACCTGGAGCGCACCGCGCTGCGGGTGCTGACCGACTGCGCGCCCGAGTTCGAGCCGGTCGCGGTGCCGCACGCGGTCGCGCTGATCGACCGCCAGCCGCCCGCCGCCCGGGCGGCCTCCTAAGCGGCAGCTTCCCGGGCGCTGAGGAACGGCTGGACCACGGCCAGGAAATCGGCCGTCTTCTCGATCATCGTCCAGTGCCCGCAGCCCGACAGCACGTGCAGCCGTGAGTCGGGCAGCAGGTCGGCCAGCTGGGCGGAGGAGACCCGCCACGGAACCACGCGGTCGTCGCGGCCGTGCACCAGCAGCACGGGGACGCTGATGGCCGCGAGCTCAGCGCCGGACAGGGCCAGGTCGTCCACCCAGCGCTGCCGCGGCTCGGGGAACATGGCCGCCCACGAGTCACGCACCGCCGGACTGAGGCTGGCCTGGTAGCGCAGCTCGATCAGCTCGTCGGTGATCAGCCCGCGGTCGTGCGCGAACAGGCCGATCACCTCACGCATCTGGGCCACCCCGGGGGTGTAGGCCCAGACGGTGTTCAGCCCCGCGGGCAGCGCCATCGCCACCCCCATCGACCCCATCAGCACGATGCGCCGTACCGCGTCCGGGCGCGCGGCGGCCAGGGACAGGGCGATCGCCCCGCCCATCGAATTACCGATGATGTCGACCGGGCCGGTGCCCAGCGTGTCCAGCAGCGCCAGGGCGTGCTCCGTCCAGGCCGCCCGGCCGTAGGTGCGCTGCTCGCCCGTGGCGGTGCCGCCGAAGCCGAGCTGGTCCGGGGCGATCACCCGGCGGTCCTGGCTGAGCGCGGGAATCACCGGGCGCCAGTTCGCGGTGGCGGTCACCCCCGGCCCCGATCCGTGCAGCAGCAGCACGGGGGGTGCCTGCCGGCCGGCCGGGACCCCGGTGTCGATCAGCGCCGTGGGCATGCCCGCCACGTCGATCTGGCCGGCGGTCAGGGTGGTCGTGGTCATCCGGTCCTTCCGGTGCTGACGGGTTCCGTGCTGGCCGCCGCGAGCTGGGGCTGGGAGGAAACCCGGCGCACGGGCCCCATCCACATGTCGATGGAGCCCGGCTCGTCCGGGTCGAAGGTGCGCGGTGCCCAGGCCGCGTCGTCCTCGATCCGGCGCACGCCGAACGAGTACTCGTAGGTGAAGCCCTCCGGGCCCAGGAAGTACAGGAACACCGCACCGGACTGGGGGTGGCGGCCGGGGCCCATCTCGATCTCGACGCCGTGCTCCACCAGGAAGTGCCAGTTCCGGAACACGTCGTCGAGGGTGGCGACCTGGAAGTTCATGTGGCACAGCCCCGGGCGCTCGCCGCGGAACACGGCCAGCTTGTGGTGCACGGGATCGATCCGGATCAGGCAGGCGGCGTCGCCGAGCCAGTCCGAGACCCGCGCGCTGAACCGGGTGCTCCAGAACCGGTAGGCCTCGTGCACGTCCGGCGCATCCAGGCACAGGTGGCCGAACTCGGTGATCCCGGCCGGCCGCGTGAACGCGACCGGCCTGCTGATCGTCTCCTGCTGGCTGACCAGTTCCAGCCGGTTGCCGAACGGGTCGTTGAACGCGATGAACTCGCGGACCCGCCGGGACCGTGCCGCCACCGGATCGCCGCGGTGCACCCGGAACCCGGCGCGCTCCAGCTCGGTCTCGGCCGCGGCGAGCGCGTCCGAGCCGGCCACGGCGAAGCCGGACGAGATGACCCCGGACGGTCCCTCGACCAGGGCCAGGCAGTGGTGCCGGTGATCGGCGCGCAGGTGCGCCACCCCGGTCTCGGCCGGTGCGGCCAGTTCCAGGCCGACGATGCCGGTCGCGAACCGGACGGCGGTGCCGAGGTCGGCGACGCCGGACCGGACGTAGGCGATGTCGGTGAGGGTGATCATGGGCGCTCAGGCGTAGACGGGGGTCACGTCGATGCGGATCCCCGGCAAACAGGGCGATCCCGATCCAGCCCGCCCGGCAGGCGTCCACTCCGAGGACCCGTTCGCCGTTCATCCCGTCATGGTGCCCGCCTGCCGGCGGCCCGGCCAGCGGAACCTGCCCGCCGGCCTGCCCGCCTGGCTATCCGCCAGCCCGGCTGCCTGCCCGGGTGGCCCGGGTCCGGCTGCATGGCCGCCAGTTCCGGGGGCCAGCCGATAAGCGTTCCCCGCTCGCTACTAGTTCCACGGACTCCACCGACACAGTGTAATCAGAGTGATACTTTCAGTTATCGAGGTGCTGGCGCCCCCTACGCCCCACGCCCCCCGCGAATCACGGCTGACCCCGGCATGACGATGATCTCCTGGCGTGCGGCCCGTGCGGGCTGATGTGCGCCGCCCGAACGAGGGAGGAGATCGCCCATGAGCCCCCCGCCGACCGCCGAGCCGGCCCGCGCACGTGGTCCCGCACGCCTGGTCCTGAGGACGGCCGCGGCGGCCCTCGGCACGCTGGCCGCGGTCACGGCGGCGGTGCTCAGCCAGGCCGGGGCGGCGCAGGCGGCCGTCCCGTGGCCGGCAGGCCACGGTGCCCAGGTGCGTGAGCAGACCTGGATCCCGGCGCCCGCCACCGGGACGCTGCGTCCGGGGATGGAGGGCGCCGCGGTGCGCAGGCTCCAGCAGCGCCTCGCTGAGCTGCATTACTACCCGGGCCCGGCCAACGGCCGGTTCGGCACGGACACGCTCGAAGCCGTCTGGGCGTTCAAGGAAGTGCAGGGGCTGCCCACGGCGGCCGCGGCCGACGACGTGGGCCCGGCCATGCAGCGGGCCCTGGCCCGCCCCCGGACACCCCAGGTGCTGGTGCCCGGGGGCGGCCGCACGCGCATCGAGGTCAACCTGCCCCTCGAGGTGCTGGTCCTGTACACGCGCGGCCAGGTCCGGCTGATCAGCCACATCTCCGCGGGCGGGGGCTACCGGTACCGCTGCCCGGGCGGCGGGACCTGCGGCCCGGCCCTCACCCCGGACGGCAACTACCGGGCTCACCTGTTCGAGGCCGGATGGCTGCACGTGCCGCTCGGCCGGATGTACAACCCGGTGTTCTTCATCGGCACCAACTTCGCCATCCACGGCGACGTCCCCATCCCGCTCAAGCCGGCCTCGCACGGCTGCGTGCGGGTGCCGGTGGCCGTGGCCGACGTGCTGTACCAGCAGATCCGGATCAGCCAGGGCTGGGGCACGCGCATCTACATCCGCGGCCACGCTCCCGGCACGGTGGCGCCGTCGCCGGACCCGCGACCCGGCCGCAGCGCCTCGGCCCGTCCGGCCCCCGGGTCCACGGCCGGCCCCGCCGCGATCAGCGTCCCGGGGATCGCGGGCCTCGTGCCGCCCGGCCAGCAGCGGCCGGGCCGACGCCCGCCGGGCTGACACCCGCCAGCCAGGCCGACGCCCGCCAGGCTGACGCCCGCCAGAGGGCCGAGGCTGACACCCGCCAGGCCGGGCCAGCGGCCGCCGGGCTTCCGTCCTCTCCGCATCCCTGGCCCCGGCTGGCATACTCGGCAGCACGCGTGGCGCGCCGCCCGGCCGGGCGGGCCAGGGGGGTTGCTGATGGGTGAGTACTTCGATCTCGGTGACTACACCCGCCCGGTGACCACCTCCTCAGCCGCCGCGCAGCTCTGGTTCAGCCGCGGGCTGGTGTGGGCGTACGCGTTCAACCACGAGGAGGCGGTGACGTGCTTCGAGCGGGTGATCGAGGCCGACCGCTCCTGCGCGCTCGGCTACTGGGGACTGGCCTACGCGCTGGGACCTAATTACAACAAGCCCTGGGAGGCGTTCGGCCAGGCCGAGCTGGCCACGGCGGTGTCGCGGGCTTTCACCGCCGCGCAGGCCGCCGCCCGGGCCGCGGACGCCGCCGGTACCCCGCCCGTCGAGCGTGCGCTGGCCCGCGCCCTCGCCGCCCGCTACCCGTCCGCGGCGCCCGCCGCGGACTGCGGCCCGTGGAACACCGGCTACGCCGACGCGATGCGTGAGGTGTACCGCTCCCACCCCGACGATCCCGACGTGGCGGCGCTGCTGGCCGACGCGCTGATGAACCTTACTCCGTGGGAGCTGTGGGACCAGGCGACCGGGCAGCCGGCCGCCGGGGCGGCGACGGCCGAGGCCCGGGAGGTGCTGGAGCGGGCCCTGGCCCGCCCCGGGGGGCAGGCTCACCCGGGCCTCCTGCACATGTACATCCATGTGATGGAGATGTCGCCCACCCCGGAAGCTGCCCTGCGCGCCGGGGACCTGCTCCGCGACCTGGTGCCGGACGCGGGACACCTGCGGCACATGCCGACGCACCTGGACGTGCTGTGCGGCGACTACGCGCGGGTGGTGTCGTCCAACGCCGCCGCGATCGAGGCCGACGAGAAGTTCCGGGCCCGCCGGGGCGGGATGAACTTCTACACGCTGTACCGGGCGCACGACTACCACTTCAAGATCTACGGGGCGATGTTCCTGGGCCAGGCGCAGGCCGCCCTGGAGGCGGCGGACCAGCTGGCCGCGGCCATCCCCGAGGACCTGCTGCGGGTGCAGGTCCCGCCCATGGCGGACTGGCTCGAGGGCTTCGTGCCGATGAGGATGCACGTGCTGGTCCGGTTCGGGCGCTGGGCGGACATCATCGACGCGCCGCTGCCCGCGGATCCGGACCTGTACTGCGTGACCACCGCGATGATGCACTACGCGAAGGGCGTGGCGCTGGCCGCCTCCGGCCGGGTGGACGAGGCGGTGGAGCAGCGCCGCCGGTTCGCGGACGCGGTGACCCGGGTGCCCGCCTCCCGCACCGTGTTCAACAACACGTGCCAGGACATCCTCCAGGTGGCCGGGGCCATGCTGGACGGCGAGCTCGAATACCGCCAGGGGCACTACGACGCGGCCTTCGCGGCGCTGCGCCGCAGCGTCGACCTGGACGACGGGCTGCCCTACGACGAGCCGTGGGGCTGGATGCAGCCGGCCCGGCACGCCTACGGCGCCCTGCTGCTGGAGCAGGACCGGGTGGAGGAGGCCGAGGCGGTCTACCGCGCCGATCTCGGGCTGGACGCCACGCTGGCCCGGGCCTGCCAGCACCCCGGCAACGTGTGGAGCCTGCACGGGTACCACGAATGCCTGACCAGGCTGGGCAAGCAGGAACAGGCCGGGATCATCGCGCAGCAGCTCACGATCGCCGCGGCGCGTGCCGACGTGCCGATCACCGCCTCGTGCTACTGCCGGCTGACCGCGGCCGCCTGCCACTGACCGCCGCCCGGCCGCCGCAGCCGCCCCGGCCGCCGCGGGCGGCCGCAGGCCGGGGCAGGCCCGCCTGCTCAGCCGATGGCCGAGTTCACCACCCGGGGGTGCCCCTTGCTGTGGAAGAAGATCCCGGGATACGGCCGGGTCCAGAAGACCGCGCTCGGGTTGCCGTGCAGGGTCGAGTTCTTGATGGTCAGCCAGCCCGTGTAGTTGTCGCTGACGAAGAAGATGGCGCCGCCGCCCTCGCGGGCGTGGTTATTGCGGATGACCGTGCCCTCGACCTTGAGCGAGTACTTGTTCCCGTCCGTGTAGATGGCGCCGCCGCTGCCGCCGCCCGCGGTCCCGGGGCTGGCCGGGTTCGCCCCGTAACCGATGGCCTTGTTGTTCGTCATCACGCTGTTCGAGCACCACCCAGGACACCCCGATGCTGCTGAGCGCGCCCCCGTTCGAGCACCGCCCGCCCGAGAACGTGTCGCGGGTGATGTAGACGGCCCGGTTGCGGTACTGGGCCAGCGCGCGGATCGCCGCGCCGCCGAGGTCGGGTCCCGACTGGTAGCAGCGGTTGTTCAGGAACCGGGAGTTGACCACCTTGAGCTGGCCGCCCAGGTCGAACAGGGCACCGCCGCCCCCGCCGCCGAACTGGGCCGCCTGGCTCTGCCGGACCTGGGAGTTCCCGTTCTTCAGCGTGATGTTCTGCACGGTCAGCTGCGGCCACTGCTGGTTGTAGCAGTCCGACGTGGTGATCTTCTGCTTCGCGTCGCAGGTGTTCATGTACAGGATCTGGCGCTTACCGCCCCCGCTCAGCGTGACCAGGCCGCCGCCGTCCAGCACGACCTGGTGGCTGGTGTTCCTGACCCGGGCCGTGGCGGTCATGGTGATCGTGACCGGAGCCGTCCCGCAGTTGAAGGTGATGATGCCGCCCTGGGCCACCGCCCTGACCACGGCCGCCGAGGTGCAGCCGGCCGGGGTGCCGGTGCCGATGACGTGGCCGGGGTGGCTGGTGTTCACCGCGGCGCCGGCCTGCGGGACGCTGGCGTGCCCGCCCGGGTTACCGAAGTCCGGCAGGCGGTGCGCAGCGTGGCTGACGGCCTTCGCGGCCGCGCCCGCGCCGGCCGGGGCGGTGGTGCTGGCGGACGCGGTGGCGGCGAGGAGCCCGCTGGCCGCGAGCGCCGCGGCCGCCGGAATGACGGCCAGGAACCGGCCATAACTACCCATGGGGCGCATGGCGCCTCATGCTAGCCCTGGTGCCCGGGATCCGGATGGGAAATCGGGGTGGCGCCGGGCCGGCGTGGCTGGTGGCCCGCCGGTCGTAGCGGCGGAACCCCGGCAGCAGGCGGCCAGCGCGGCCGCCCCGGCGATGCAGGCCAGGCCGCCGGACACGATCGAGAACTCCGTCGACACCAGGGTGGCCACCGCGCCGGCCTCCAGGTCGCCGAGCCGCGGCCCGCCTGTGACCACGGCGATCTGGACCGCGGAGATACGGCTCCGGAACTCCTCGGAGGCTGAGGTCTGCAGGATCGTCGAACCGGAGCACGGCCGAGATGACATCGGCCCAGCCCGCCACGGCCAGCAGCGCCAGCGCCGCCCACAGCACGTGGACCAGCCCGAACGCCACGATGGCCGCCCCCCATACGACGACGGCCACGATCACGGCCCAGGCCTGCCGGTGGACCCGGGCCAGCCAGCCGGTGGTGAGCGCGCCGACCAGGGCGCCCGCGGCGGGCGCGGCGTACAGGTAGCCGAGGGTGCGGGCCCCGCCGTGGAACACCGAGACGGCCAGGGCCGGGAACAGCGCCCGCGGCATGCCGAACACCATGGCGTTGACGTCGATGAGGTAGGCGCCCTGCATGGCCTGCCGCCCGCGCAGGTAACGCAGGCCTTCCACGACGGAGGCGAGCCCGGGCGGCCGGCCTCCGGGGCGGGCGGGATGGCCGGCAGGCGCGCGGCGGCCACCGCGGTGAGCAGGTAGATGACGGCGGTGGCGGCGTAGACCCAGGGCAGGTGCACCGCCTCGATCAGCAGCCCGGCCAGGGCCGGCCCGATGACCAGGCCGACCTGGTCAACGGCCTGGGTGGCCGAGTAGGCGGCGACCAGGTGCCGGGGGGCGACGAGCGAGGGGACCGCGGCGTTGCTGGCCGTGGAGGCCATCCCGGCCAGGCCCGCCGCGGCCGCGCTGACCAGGTAGAGGGCGGCCAGCGACGGGTGCGGCGCGGCCGCGTTGACGGCCAGGCCGCCGCTGGTCAGCGCGAGCAGGACCGACGTGACCACCAGGATGAGCCGCCGGTCGAACGCGTCGCCGAGCGAGCCGCCGGTCAGCGCCCCGATGATCAGCGGCACCAGCTGGGCCAGGCTGACCAGTCCCACCTGGAGCGAGGACCGGGTCAGCGAATACACCTGGAACGGGATCGCGACCGCGGTGAGCTGGCTGGCGAAGACCTCGACGAACTGGCCCGCGAACAGCAGCCGGAAGCCCCGGGATTCACGGAGCGGACCGAGATCGATGAGGATCCGGTTCGCCACGGGGACCATCATGCCTGGCAGCCCGGGTGGCCGGCCCGCTGCCCCGGGTGGCATGGTGTCTGCATGCCGTTTGACGGACCCGACCCCCTCGCCACCGGCGTCCCGCTCGACACCGGCCTGCCGCACATCGCCCGCGTCTACGACTACTGGCTCGGCGGGAAGGACAACTTCGCCGCGGACCGGGAGCTGGCCGAGAAGTTCATGCACGCCGACCCGTCCGTGACCGCCGGGGTCCGCAGCAACCGCGCGTTCCTCGGCCGCGCCGTGCACTACCTGGTGGCCGAGGCCGGGGTCCGCCAGTTCCTGGACATCGGCACCGGCATCCCGACCGCCAACAACACCCACGAGGTGGCGCAGCGCGCGAACCCGTCGGCCCGCGTGGTCTACGTCGACAACGACCCGATCGTGCTCACGCACGCCCGCGCCCTGCTGGCCAGCGACCCGGCCGGCGTGACCGACTACGTCGACGCCGACCTCCGCGACACCGGGACGATCCTGGCCGCGGCGGCCCGGACCCTGGACTTCAGCCAGCCCATCGCGGTGATGCTGGTCGGCGTGCTGCACTGCATCCCGGACGAGGACTATCCGGGTGAGATCGTGGCCACGCTGATGCGGGCGGTGCAGCCGGGGAGCTATCTCGCGCTGTCCCATCCGGCGGCGGACATCCACGCGGAGGAGATGGCCGCCGGAGCCGCGATGATGAACCAGGCCATGGCCGGGTCGATCACTTTCCGCACCCGGGCCCAGGTGGCGGCGTTCTTCGAGGGCCTGGAGCTGGTCGAGCCAGGCCTGGTCTCCACCCCCCAGTGGCGGCCCGGGGCGGGCGTCTCCCCGCGGCCGCTGCCGGGCTGGGTAGGGGTGGCCCGCAAGGCCTGACCCAGCCGCGGGCCACGGCCTCGCCGGCCGGGCCTAGCTCAGCAGCCGGTCGGTCGCGGAGTCGGGCTGGCCGTCGAAGTACTGGCGGAGGACCTCGGCGAACAGCGACCCGGTGGCACCGGCTTCCGGGTCAGCCGCGTCCGCGGCTTCGGCCCGGAGGAACAGGGTCATCGACGAGCGCAGCTTCTGCGCGTCCAGGGCGCCGAAGATCTGTTCCGCGCTGCGGCCGGCCACCTCGGTGAGGACCCGGGCGGATTCGGCCAGCCGCGGGCCCAGCACCGGATGGCGCAGGTAGGCCCGGGCCTCGCCCAGCGAGGAGATGGCGAACTCCTGCGCCGTGGCGCTGCGCCCAAGGCCGGCGATCTGCGGGAACACGAACCACATCCAGTGGCTCACCTTGCGGCCCGACCGCAGCTCCGCGACCGCGCGGCCGAAGGTCGCGCCCATGTCCTGGGCGGCCACGAAACGCTCCAGCCGGTAGGGGTCCGCGCGCCGGTCAGGATCGCCCATCAGGCCGCTCCGCGTTTTCCCTGATCGTGTGCGTTCACGGAAATAGGTTAACAACGCTGGCGAATGCTATTCGGAGCACCCCGGCCTGCGGATTGGTGTGACGTTCCTAACGCCCCGGAACACGCTTATGTGTTCTCCCCGGCCAATCTGGAAACGCCCGGGACCCGAATTCCCCCGCGATGATGAAAGCAATAGCGCGGCGCACGCGGGGCCTTCCCCGGGCCGGTGCGGCCGGCGCCCTGACCGGGCTGCTGGCCGTGGCGGCCGCCCTCGGCGTGGCCCAGCTGGTCGGCCGGCCTGACCGGGCCCGCGGGGGAGCCGGTCATCGCGGTGGGCAGCGCGGCGGTCGACCGGACCCCGGTCCGGGTCAAGGATTTCGCGATCCAGCATTTCGGCAGCCACGACAAGGCCGTGCTGCTCACCGGGATCTACATCGTCCTCGCGCTCCTGGCCATGCTCACCGGGATCCTGGCCCGGCGCCGGCTGGCCTACGGCCTGGCCGGGCTGGCCGTCTTCGCCGCGCTCGGCGTCGCGGCCGTGGCGACCAGGCCCGTCTTCCTCCCCGCGGACGCGGCGCCCACGATCACGGGGGTGGCCGCCGGCGCGCTCGTCCTGCTCCTGCTGGCCCGCGCCGCGGCTGCCCCGCCCGCACGGGGCGGGCACGTTCTTTCCGCAACGAGACCGATCGCGGTCCCCGGCCGCCCCGGTGACCAGCCCGGCGGCGGACGGACACCACCGGCGCCCCCCGCTCATCGTGCGGCCGGCGGCAGCAGCCCGCAGGGCCGTCCCGGCCGCCGCCGGTTCCTGCTCACCGCCGCCGGTGCCGCCGCTCTCACGGCAGGCGGGGCGGGGGCGGGCCAGCTGCGGGGCGGTCGCTCGCCGTGCCTGGGGGACGCGGGCCCGTGCCATGCGGCCCTGCGGGCTAGCGCTGCTGGGCGAAGTCCCTGGTCCGGATGGCCACCAGCGACACCACGGCCGCCACCAGCGCGATGATCGCCGCGACCAGCAGGATGTGGTTCAGGCCGGTGGTAAAGGCAGCCCTCGTGATCTCGCCCACCTTCGGCCGCAGCGGAGCGGGGAGTTTCGCGATCACGTTGCCGATCTCGCCGGACTGCACGGCGGTCGCGATCCTCGCGCCCTGGTGGGACAGGCCGGGCACAGCGGCGATGGCCGCCCGGACCTCGTCCGCCACCTTGTTGGAGAACAGGGTGCCCAGCAGCGCGATGCCGGTGGCGATCCCGACCTGGCGGAACGTGGAGTTGATGCCGGAGGCCATGCCCGCCTGCTCGGGCGGCACCACGCCGACCGCGGTGGAGGCCAGCGGCGGGTTGACCAGGCCGATGCCGAGCCCGCCCACGATCATCCCGGGGATCAGATGGGTCCAGCCCGACTGCGCGTTGAGCCCGCGCATGAGCAGCAGGCCCACCCCGACCAGGATCAGCCCCGGCCCGATGAGCAGCCGGATCGGCACCTTCGACGTCAGCCGGCCCGCCACCGTGGCGCTGACCAGGATCGCCCCGGACAGGAACATGACCCGCACGCCGGTGCCCAGCGGGGAGTAGCCCAGGATGTCCTGCAGGTACAGGACGATGTAGAGCAGCATGGCGAAGATCGACGCGCTCAGTCCGAACGCCGCGACGCTGCCGCCGGTGAACGTGGGCAGCCGGAACAGGCTGAGGTCGAACATCGGGTGCGCGAGACGCCGCTCGACCAGGACGAAGACCACGAGCAGGGCCGCCGCGGCACGCCAGGCAGCCCAGCACCAGGCCGTCGGTGAAGGACCGCTCGTTGGACTCGATAAGCCCGTAGACCAGGAACGACAGCGCCGCGGTGAACAGCACGAAGCCCGCCCAGTCGGGCCGGCTGGCCCCGGGTGCCCGGGACTCCGACACCCTCATCACCGAGATGATCACGGCGATCACGCCGATGGGGGCGTTCACGAAGAAGATCCACCGCCAGGACAGCCCGGAGGTCAGCAGGCCGCCGAGCAGCGGGCCGATCGCCACGGCCAGGCCGGTCACCGCACCCCAGACGCCGAACGCCGTGCCCCGGTCGCGGCCGCGGAACGCGTCCGCGAGCAGGGCCAGCGAGACCGCGAACATGATCGCCCCGCCGATGCCCTGCAGTGCGCGGGACAACTGGAGCATCAGCGTGGTCGTCGCGAAGCCGCAGAGCACCGAGGCGGCGGTGAACACCGTCAGGCCGATCAGGTACAGCAGGCGGCGGCCGAACATGTCGGCCAGGCTGCCCGCGGTGAGCAGGAACGCGGCCAGTGTCAGCGCGTAGGCGTCCACCACCCACTGCAGGTCCGCGAAGCTGGAGTGCAGGGCGCGCTGGATGTCCGGCAGCGCGACGTTCACGATCGTGATGTCCAGCAGCAGCATGAACGTGCCGAGGCACACCGCGACCAGCGTCCACCACTTGTTGCCGCGCCGGTCCGGATCCCCGCCGGGCCTGGGCAGAGTCCGCTGCTGCTGGTCCTGTCCGGACGGGCCAGCCTGAGCTTCAGTCACGAACTCTCCCCGGGGTTGATGAGACGCCGCAGCCGACCGGCCGGCCGGTGAGGCACGGCTCCCTGCCCACGATACGGACGGCCGCACACCCAGGGATTCGTGGGTGGGGGCGGCCCGGGTTGCCGGATGGGCCAGGCCGGGCCGGGTCAGCGAGGTTTGGGGGCAAGTGGGGGGATACTGGGGTTATGCCCCACCGGCAGCACGCCAGGAGCGGGCCGGCCATCCGGGCAGACACCGATTCGGGCGTGGCCGAGCTCGTGGCCGACGCTGGCCGGCCGCGGGCCTGGACGCTGCAGGTCGACGGCATCCCGCAATCCCACGTGGACCTCGACGACCCGCTGTACCTGGAGTTCGAGTACATGCGGCGGCTCGGGCACCTGGCCGACCTCGCCGCGCCGGTCGGGCAGCCGCTGCGGGTCCTGCACCTCGGCGGCGGAGGGCTGACCCTGGCCCGGTACGTGGCGGCGGCGCGTCCCGGATCCAGCCAGCTGGCCGTCGACTCCGATGGCGCCCTGGTGAACCTGGTCCGGCGGCGGCTGCCGCTGGACCAGCCCGCCCGGAGCGCGGGACGGCACGTGCCCCGGGTCCGCATCCGGGTCGGTGACGCCCGGGCCGTTCTGGCCCAGGTCAGGGCGGGCACGTTCGACATGGTCATCGCGGACCTGTTCGCCGGGGCCCGCACCCCGGCCCACGTGACCACGGTCGAGTTCGTGGCGGCCGCGGCCGCCGCGCTCGCCCCGGCGGGGATCTTCGCCGCCAACATGGGCGACGGCCCGCCGCTCGCGCACGCCCGGGCCCGGGTCGCGACCGTGCGCGCCGTGTTCCCGCACGCCTGCCTGATCGCGGACGCCGGAGTGCTGCGCGGCCGCCGGTTCGGCAACCTGGTGCTGGCCGCCTCGCGGCGGGGACTGCCGCTGGGCGCACTGCCGGGACTGGCCGCGGGTGACCCGTTTCCCGGCCGGATCCTCGGCGGTGCGGATCTCGACCAGTTCGCGGCCGGGGCCACGCCGCTGCGCGACGGGGAAGCCGAGGCCTCACCCGCCCCGCCGCTGGACCTCTTCGGCATCCAGGGCTGAGCTGGCCTGCGGATCCTGGCCTGGCCGGATCCCGCCTAGCGGGATCCGGCGACGGTGTTGACCAGCTCGCCGATCCCGGGGATCTCGATGCTGACCTTGTCGCCGGGCTCCAGGTAAACCGGCGGGTTCATGCCCAGCGCGACCCCGGACGGCGTCCCGGTCGCGATGATGTCGCCCGGTTCCAGGGTGATTCCCGCGGAGATATGGGCGATGAGCTCGGGCACGCCGGTGATCATCTGGCTGCAGCTGGCGTCCTGCCGGACCTCCCCGTTGACCAGGGTGCGCAGGGTCATCTCGCCGACCGGCGGCGCGGCCGCCGCGTCGAGGACGACCGGCCCGAGCGGGGCGAACGTGTCCAGTGCCTTGCCCCGGATCCACTGCGGCTCGGCGGCCTGCAGGTCCCGGGCTGACACATCGTTGATGATCGTGTAGCCGCCGACGTAGCCGAGGGCCTGGCTGGCCGGCACGTTCACCGCCCGCCGCCCGATGATCACCGCGAGCTCGCCCTCGTAGTCGAGCTGGCTGGTGATGGCGGGCCGCACGATGGGGTCACCGTGCCCGGCCAGGCAGTTGGCGAACTTGGCGAACAAGACGATCCGCTCCGGGCGCTCCATCCTGCTCTCGGTGATGTGGTCGGCGTAGTTGAGCCCGACGCAGATGATCTTGCTGGGGTGAAGGACCGGCGGCGCGAAGCGGACACCGGCGGGGTCGACGCTGGGCTGGGCGCCGGACGCCAGCTCGCGGAGCCGGGCGACGGCTGCGGGGCCGCGGGCGAAGAGCCCGGCGACGTCGTGCAGCCCGGCGAGATCAGGAGCGCCGCCCGCCGCCGCGAGCTCATCGACCGCGGTGAACCCGTTCCCCGCCACCACGTGGAGGGAAGGAAGGCCGGCGTCTGCCCGGTACAGGGCCGCGAGTTTCACCTGGGAGCTCTCCCTTGCTCGCCAGCCGCCGGCGGGGCAGCCGGAACGGACATTTCGTTGAAAATTAAATATCACGATAGCAACGTGCGCCGGGCCAGGTCAGGCGGGGGCGCGGGCACGCGAGGTGCGGTCACGGCTGCGCCGCGGTGGGCAGGGCGGGCGGGCAGGACGCAGGCGCGGGGCCGCGGCGGCGCCAGGAGGCGGTCACGGCCGGGGCAGCGGGGAGCCGGAACGCAGGGATCACCCGGGGGCGGCGATGATGCCGGCGGCCAGGGCGTCCTGGAAGCCCTGGATCGTCTCGCGCACCCCGTCGGCCAGCGGCGTATCCGGGACCTCGCCGACCGCCTCGCGCAGCGCCGGGCCCGCGAGCAGCGACGGTACCGGGAGAGGGCTGTCGTCCCAGGTGATCAGCCCCCGGGAGCCTGGCAGGACGTCCTCGATGAGGCCGGCCAGCGCGGGCACGCCGATCCGCTGCCCCGGCACGTTCAGGCTGATCGCCTCGCCCGACCCCGCCGCCGCGCGGGCCGACGCGATGAACGCCCGGGCACAGTCCGGCGCGTAGGTCAGCAGCATGCTGCCGCTGAACTTGATCCGGAACGGCACGCCCGCGGCCGCGGCGAGCATGGCCTTGGTCGGGTCGGAGGTCATGCCCTGGTCGCGGCCGAGGCCGTAGACGATGAACGGCCGGAGGGCCACCGAGCCGATCCCGTGCCCGGTCGCGTAGACCTTCGCGGTGCCCTCGTTGGCCGCCTTGTACACGCCGTAGAAGGAGTCCGGCCGCAGCGGGGAGTTATCCGCGACGACCCCGGCGGCGTGGCCGGCCGCCGGCCCGAACACCGCCGCGGAACTCGCCAGGGCCAGCCCGATGCCGCCGCCCGCGGCCCGGATGGCCTCGAACACGTTGACCGTGCCGACCACGTTGACCATGGCCCCGAGCGGCGGATCCGCGGCGCAGAACGGCAGCTGCAGGCCGGCCAGGTGCACCACGTGCGTGATCCCGCGGGCCGCCACCAGGTCCGCGACGTCCCCGGTGCTGGTCACGTCGAGCGGGGCGAAGTCAGGCCGGCCGCCCCGGCCCCGCGAGACGAGGTCGAACCGGCGCAGGTCCGGGCTCAGGTCGGTGGCCACCACCGGGACGCCCTCGTCGAGCAGCAGCCGGACCGCCCAGGCGCCGATACAGCCCCCGGCGCCGGTGACCAGGAATCGTTCAGGCGATGACGGCATACGGACGTACCTCCGGTTGGGGACGGGGAGCGACGTTAAACTCCGGCGGGGGCACTGTCAACGGGCAGGGAGGCCGGACATGACCGCCGCGTACATCGCCCAGGACTGGAGCGCCCTCTTCCTGGCGGCAGCCGTGGCCACCGCC
This sequence comes from uncultured Actinomycetes bacterium, assembly GCA_963720645.1. GTDB lineage: Bacteria > Actinomycetota > Actinomycetes > Streptosporangiales > Streptosporangiaceae > RYN-230. The sequence goes on from CAVRFX010000017.1 coordinate 94,827, forward strand.
GCGCTCAGCGGCCTGATCTTCGTCGGCCTCAGCGTCAACATCAGGACCGTGCTGGCCGCCGGCCAGCGCGAGGGCCAGGACCTCCTGACCGGCCGGGCCCTCGAGGCGCTCGCCGCGCTGCTGGTCGTCCTGGTCATCAGCCTGATCGGGCTGGTCCCGGCCATTCCGCGCGGCGCGCTGGCCGCGTTCATCCTGGTGGCCGGCCTTGGCAGCGCCACCTCGCCCCTCCGGGCGCTGGCGGCCAGCCGGAACCGGACCGGGCTGGACGGGCCGCTGCTGCTGCGCCTGATCATCGGGGCCGGGCTGACCGTCACCCTGCTGCTGGCCGGGGTCACGCTCGCCACCGGCCACGGCGGCGGCCTGTACTGGCTGCCTGCCGCCTTCGTGCTGGCCATCGTGATCGCCGCCGTCAACGCCTGGGTGCTGCTGGTCGAGGTGCTGCGCTGAGCCGGCGCCGCCGCCTCCCGGTCACGCCCCGGGCGGTCCCAGCGGATTCTGCCCGGCGGCGCGCAGCTTGAGCTCCCGCTCGATCATCGCGACCAGGTCAGGGTGCGCGCTCAGGCCCCACAGCACCTCCGGCGGGATCGCGAGCCGCCGGGCGGCCTGCGACACCACCGGCTGGCTCATGCCCAGCGCCTGAGCCAGCCCCTCGTCCCGGGCGAACGTGGGCGGCAGGTCGTCCAGTGACAGGTCCGCGGGGCGGTGGAACAAGCCGTCCGGCCCGGGCAGCCAGGCTTCGCCCGCCGCGGTCTGGCCAGCCGCCGATCTCACCGTCTCCCGGGTGGAGTCGGCGAACTGCTCGCGCACCGACTTCTCGACCACTCCCGCGATGAGCCGCCAGTGGGGCGCCAGCAGGACGTTCCACACGTACTCCGCGCGCGCGTGGCCCGGGTGCGCCAGCGCGAACTCCAGCCCGTCGATCCGCGCCTCCGGGTCGAAGCCGTCCAGGCCGCGCTCGTGCCGGGCGAACCCGGCGACGAGGAGAACGTGCCCGAGCGGCCCCGGCGCGCGGGCCTGCACGTCCACCTGGTCGCGGACCCCCATGGCGCGGAGCTGGACCACCCACGGCCCGTAGGTGTCGGCGGCGAACCAGGCGTCCGGGTTCCCGTCGAGGTAGATCTCCAGGTCCCGGGTCCGCTGATACAGCGCGCCCGGCGGCATCAGCCGCAGGTCGCCGGACGCGGCGTTCTCCCCGATGAGGAACGCGGTCTGGCGCAGCTGCTCCAGCAGCCCGGAGCGGCGCCCGGCGTCCGCCTCGTCCATCGCCCGCATGACGCAGTCGAGGTCCGCGGCGTGCTGCGCCCGGTCCAGGGCGGCCACGCCGGCCGGGCCGCCGCCGCCGGTGCCCGGGTCGGCCGCCTGCGCGCCGCGCTCTGCCAGCCGCGCGTACCGGGGCAGGATGACCTCCAGGACCTCGGCCACGATGTCCGGCTCGGTGAACTTCAGCGCCTCCAGGAACGCCCGGGCCGCCGGGTGGTCCGCGACCGCCCGCCGCACGGTGGGGAAACCCGTCCCGGCCGGCCCCGGCTCGTAGCCCGCGGGCAGGTAGGCCGCGGGCCGGCCGGCGGCGTCGAAGGGCTCGACCTGACGGCCGTCTTCCAGCCGGATGATCGGCCGGGTGCGCGCCGGGCCGGGCGGGTCGCCCGGGATCCGTGGCTCGCGCCACAGCGCGGGTTCGGCGTGCAGGAACCCGTAGAAGCGCGTGATCCAGTCATCGGGCTGGGCCTGGAGGAAGCTGCCGGTGGCGGCGGCCAGCAGATCCCCGGGGGTGACCTCATCGACGCCGATCTCCTCGCGCAGGTAGTGCCGCAGCAGGGGGACCTGGTCGCCGCCCGGGGATAGCTGGGCGAAGGCGAGCGGGAGGTCCGTCTGGAACAGCGCGGCGAGCTGGCCGGGGTGCAGGAGTTCGCGCAGCTCCGCGGAGCCGGCCAGCTTCAGGTTCCGCGCCGCGGCGAAGCCGCCGCCGGCGGCGGGGATGAGGTCCTCCCCGGTGAGCGCCGCGCGCACCGCGTCGAACAGCGGCCGCAGCATCGAGCCCGGCGGGAAGCGCGCCGCGTCGAGGGGCAGCGCCGCCAGGACCTCGACGGTGAGCAGCCCGCCGGCGCGCAGGTCCCGCAGCACGTCCACGATCAGCGCGGCGGTCTCGCGCACCAGCGCCTGGTTCTCCGGGTCGTCGCCGGGGACGTTATCGCGGGCGGGTGTGGTCCGGTACGGGCCCTGGATCAGGAAGCCGAGGAAGGTCTCCTTCTGGGTCGGGAAAAACACCACCAGCGGGGAGCCTTCCCGGGCGGCGAGCCGGGGTTCGCGGTGCGTGGTATCGGCGCGGAACGCGAGCTCGACCCGCTGGCCGGCGTGGCCGAGACCGTCGAGCGGGCGGTCCCAGACGAACCAGTCCTCGGCCCGCCGGGTGCCCCGGGTGAGCCTGACGTGCCGGCCCGCCAGCGCTGGAGACGCCGGGGATGCTGGCGTGTGCGGCTGCGTCCGGCGCTCGATGACCGTGTCGGTGACACCGGCCCCGTGGGTCCGCAGCCGGGTGATGCTGCGCAGGAACAGCAGGGTCGAGGGCTCGATCCGGCTGAGGGCGGCGGAGATCTCCGCCGCCGCGGTGTCCGCCGCCACGGTCTCGAGGTCGAACGGGAACACGAACAGGGTCTGCGGGGAGGCGGCGGGCCCCGCGGGCCCGGGACCTGCCGGATCCACCGCGGCGGGCCGGACGTAGTGGTCGATCCGGAAGTGCTCGGCGCCGCTGTGCACCTGCGGGGTCCTGGTGTACGCGTACACCGACTTGAAGCCGATGCCGAACTGCCCGATCTTCGTCAGGTCCCCGGACTTGCCGCTCTGCGCGACCCCGCACACGCCGCGCACGTCGGCCTCGGTGAACGGCCGGCCATCGTGCCGGACCTCCAGCCGGTCCGCGAACAGCTCGAAGGCCAGCGTGGTCGCGCCCGCGTCCTCGGCGTTCTGGATCAGCTCGAAGATGAAGTGGGTGCGCTCGCTGTACAGGTGCCCGAGCAGATCCAGCACGGCGGTATCCCAGCCGTAGCGGGCGACGTTCTCCTCGCGGATCCGCGCGTAGTCCGCTGGCACCCAGGTCCTCCGTCCGCCGGCCGTCTGCTGTCAGCCCGGATGCTACCCACTGCCGGCCGGCGGATGGCCGGGGACGGGCCCGGGTCAGCGCGTGAAGGGCTCGAAGGTGTGGCTCGTGCGTGACCGCGGCCGGGGGCACGCCGCGGCCTGGTGCGGGGACTGCGGACCGGGACCGCTACCTGGTGCAGGCGCCGCCGTAGAACCCGGGCCCGGCCAGGCCGGGGCCGGTGATCCGCGGCCGGTGCGCCCCGCCGCCGCGCGGGTAGGCGGTGTCGAACCACTCGGTGAAGAACTGGCCGAGCCGCTGCTGGCATGCGGTGCTCCGGCTGGGCAGCCACCGGCCGAGCGCCGCCTCGAGCTGCGGCTCGGTGATCGACGCCCCGCCGTACTGGCGCTGGATCTGCTCCAGGGCCCGGGTGAAGTTCGCGTGGCCGAGGATCTGCCGCAGCGCGATGTAGGCGATGCCCGGCCGGTTGTAAGTGGAGGAACCGCTGAACAGCCCCCACGCCGTCGGGTTGGACGGGGCCACGGTCCAGAAGCCGTCCTTGCTCGCGTAGATGCTGGCGAACGTGGCGTCCAGGCTGGCCTGGAAGGCCCGGCGCCCGGCCGCGGTGCCCGGCCCCCCCGCCTTGCCCTGCGCCTTCCGCGCCGCGAACAGGAACTCGGCCAGGGTGGCCAGGCCCTCCTTGTAGAACGTCATCCGGTAGCCGGACTCGGTGACGTGGTCCCCCCACCACTGGTGCATGTTCTCGTGGTAGAGCGTGTCGGTGTCGATCTCCCCGCCCGCGAAGGTGATCATGGTCTGCATCTCCTCCTCGAACGAGGCGGAGGGCCGGCCGACGACCACCCCGTCCGAGGTGAACGGGAACGGCCCGCTGAACATGCTCTCGAACCGGGTGATGTCCGGCTGCTTGTCCATGATCGCGCGGTTCTTCGCCTTCCGTGCCGGGCTGAGCGAGCTGGCCTGGGCCTGGTAGAACGGCATTCCGCTCACGGTCCGTTCGGTCAGGTCGAACCGGCCGACGCTGTCCTCCACGAGGTAGCTCGCCACCGGTGCGGGCGAGTGCCAGTGCCAGGTCACTGAGCCGCGGGGGAACCGGCGGACGCGGGGTGCCGGCGGGATCCTTCCAGGATGCCGTTGGCCAGCACGGTCCGGCCCGCGGTCACGGTGTCGTAGAAGTCGTAGGTCGGCTTGGCACTGGGGTAGTCGTTGAGCGGCATCCAGTCCTCGGTGCCGACCGGCTCGGTGGTGACGAATCCGCCGTCTCCCGCGGGCTTGTCCGACCGGAACCATCCCTCGGTGGTGCCGTCCCCGTCGTTGTGCACGCCGGGCCGCCCGGTGTAGGCCACGGTGACCTGGAACGTGCTCCCGGCGTGCAGCGGCGCGGCCGGGGTGATGACCAGCTTGTTGGCCGGGCAGGGGGTGCCGTTCCCTGATTCCTTGGTGGCCGGGTTGGTGGAGGTCAGCTCGGGGGTGCAGGCGGGCGGGAGCGGGTTGTGGTGCGGGCCGCCGACGGGGTTGACCTCGGAAGCCTGGTGGGCGCGCGGATCCGGGTCGTTCTGCCCGTGCGGGTCGCCGGGGTAGGTGGGCTGGACGAACGTGAACGAGGCCGGGCGGCCGTTCACCCGGACCGAGGTGACGCTCATGTCCGGCCCGGCGGTCTTGTTCACCGACCGGCGCTCGAAGTCCAGGCTGAAGCTGGTCAGGCACTGGGTGGCCCGGTCGGTCAGCGTGACGTGGTTGCCGGGGAGGAACTGGTTGGCCGTGGCGTTGTAGACCAGGTGGACGTCGGTGTGCAGGCTGGTGTAGCCGCCGTTGCCGGTCTCCGGGTACAGGCGGGCGCCGGGCGGGGACAGCGTGTGCGCCCCGGCCGTGCAGCCGGCACCGGGCTGGCCGTGCCCGTGCCGGCCGTGCCCGTGCCCGCTGTGCCCGTGCTGGCCGCGGCCAGGCCCGGCGAAGCGGCCGCCAGGATCCCCGCGATAAGCACCAGACCCGTCGCTCCAGCAACCGTGCCACGGTAACGGCGCATCTCTGGCCCTCCCTCCGTATCCGGCGTACCACCAGCATCCGGCTTAACACGGATCTACCCGTGGGGGAAGGATGATTCCCGGCCGATTGGTGCGCCGGTGTGGGCGGGACCAGCAGCGGCTCAGAAGCGGTGGCGCGTGTGGCTGAAGGTGCCCTTGGTGAACGCGAGGATCTTGGCCGGGGCGACGGCGAACACCAGGACCGCCTCGTCGCCGCCGGCGTGGCGGAAGGATCCGCCGCGGACCTGGTACTGCCAGCGCCCGTCCCACTTGGCCGTCCACGCTGCGGCGAGCCGCTTGAGGGTCTCGTCGTCGGTGACCCGGACGGCGTCTCCCTCGACCATGACGTCGAGTCCCCCGTCCCAGCCGTTGCAGCCGGTGGTCAGGACCACGTGCGGGTTCGCGGTCAGGTTGACCGCCTTCTGCTCGGTCTCGCCGGTGCAGAAGTGCAGCGCCCCGTCGGCCCACACGGCCACGAGCGGGCTGACGTGCGGCCGGCCATCGGCCCGGACGGTGGAGATCCAGAACAGCCCGGCGGACTCGAGCGCCTCGCGGGTCGCATCCCAGCTGGTCGCCGAGGCATCCGGATCGCTGAAACGATGGTCGAGCGTGGTCACTGGCGTGGTCATCAGGTGGGCCCCTTCCCGTGTTCTGGTCATGCCTGCCTGGTGTAGACGGGCGGGGACGCCCGCACTCATCGCTGGCGAGGGTGGCCGGCCCAGCGCCGGACCGGCCGCCCGGCGGGCGGCGGCCGCTGCCGGCGGCGGGCGGCGGGCCGGACGGTTCAGGGACGGCGGGCGACGGCGCCCAGGATCATCGAGTCCTGGTCCACCCGGGCGGCTGGCGCGGGCTCGGCGCGCCAGGTCGCGCAGTCCACGATGCCCGGGGGCTCCAGTTCCAGGCCATCGAACAGGGCCGAGATGTCCTCCCAGGAGTGGGCGTAGATGCGCGGGCCATCCTGGGCGTTGTAGGTGCTGGCGAACTCGCGGCCGGCCTTGCCCTTGCCATACCCCAGGGAGATGATCATGTACGAGCCGGGGGCCAGCGCCCGGGCGAAGGTGCTCACCACGCCTTTCGCGGCCGCGGCGTCCAGGAAGTGCAGCACGCAGCACAGGATGACGCAGGCGGGGGCATCCAGGCTGAACCCGGCCCGGCGGATGCCGTCGTGGGCGAGGATCGCCTCCGGGTCACCCATGTCCCCGTTGACCGCCACGATCTCGGCGCTGCCGTTGGCCAGCAGCGCCTGTGAATGGGCCACCGCCACCGGGTCGTAGTCCACGTAGCCGACCATCGCGTCCGGGGCGGCGGCCCGGGCCGCCTCGTGCGTGGCGAGCCACAAGGGAGCCGCGCCCTCGGCCCGGACCGGGGACGTGGGCAGCCCCGACCCGATGTCCAGGAACTGCCGTACGCCCTGGCCGGCGACGTAGCTGATGGCCCGGGTCTGGAACTTCTTGTTGTCCAGTGCCTGATCCGCGACGTTGGGACGCCGCTGCCGGATGGCCTCGGCGGCTTCCCGGTCGGCCTCGAAGTTGTCCTTGCCGCCAAGCCAGTAGTCATAAATGCGGGCGATATTCGGCTTGGTCACGTCGAGGGGGATCATGTGGGCTCTGCTTTCTCCGCGGTCTGCCGAGCGTGAGGGGCGGGTGACGGCTAGTGCAGCCCGGCCACTAAGGATTATCGGTGACGGGAGCGGGTTCCCTGTCCGGGGGACGGCCCGGGCCGGCGGCGCGGAGCGCGAAGGCCGTCTCGACGTCCTCGCGGGTCACCGCGGGGCCCGGCATCCCAGCCGGGCCGTTCCCGGCCAGCCCGTTCACGAAGATCGTGAGCTGGCGGCCGGCGATCCGCGGCCAGGCAGGGCCGTGCGGCAGCGGCTGGGTGATGAGCGCGCTGAACACGATGACGTCGGTCGCGTTGACCGCCGCGCGGATGCTGCCGTCCGCATGGCCGCGCTCGATGAAGCGGTCCAGGCGGCGGTTGATGTCCTGCCGGGCACGCACGGCCTCGCCGCCGGTGAGCGGGGGTGCGCCGTGCAGGGGCAGGATCAGCTGGTCACCGATCGCGAGGGTGGCGGCCAGGAATTCGCGGACCGCGTCGAGCCCGCGGAGGTCCCGGCGGCCGACGTCGTCGAGGATCTGGCTGAGCAGGCCGTAAGCGCGGTGCTCGAGCGCGTGGAGCAGCGCCTCGCGGTCCGCGTAGCCACGGTAGAGCGTGCCGACACCCACCCCGGCCTCGGCCGCGATGACCGCGAGCGGGACGTGGCGGCCCTCCCGGAGCATCGCGGATGCGGCCGCATCCAGGATGCGCTCGCGGTTCAGCGCGGCGTCACGCCGGGGCCGCCGGCGCGGGGGACCAGCGGGTGCGTGGCGCGTCACGGCTCTCCCTTTCCGGACGAAAAATTCCTCTAAAGGCTAGCCCCAGCGGCAGCGCCGCACTAGGGTGGCCGATACGGACGAATTATTCCGTTTGTCATGCGGAGCATCCACCCGGCCGCGGACGCCGCGGGCCAGCCGCGCAGGATCAAGGAGCACTGTCATGAGCCAGAGCGCGGACCCAGCACAGCACCCGGCGATCCCGCCCGACGACCCGCGGCGTCAGCTCGCGGTCGCCCGGCCGGACGAGGACCAGGCACTTCCGCACGTGGGTCTGGTGGGTGACACCTACACGATCCTGCTCACCGGCGACGACACCGCCGGCCGGTACACCCTCATCGACATGCACGTCCCTCCCGGCGGCGGTCCTCCTCCGCACCGCCACGACTTCGAGGAGATGTTCACCGTCCTCGAGGGCGAGGTCGAGCTCACCTTCCGCGGCGAGCACATGGTCGCCCGCGCCGGTGAGACCGTGAACGTGCCGGCCAACGCCCCGCATGCCTTCACCAATGCCTCCGGTCAGCCCGTGCGGCTGCTGTGCCTGTGCTCGCCCGCCGGGCAGGAGGAGTTCTTTCTCGACGTCGGCGAGCGGGTGACCACCCGGACCGGACCGCCCCCCGCGCTGGACGAGGCAGGGCAGGCGGCCTTCGTGGCCAGATCCCGGGCGCTGGCCCCGCAGTACCGCACGGAGCTGCTGGGCCCGTAAGCCAGGCAGGTGTGGTCCCGGCGCGGCAGATTTCAGCGGTCACCGGCGTGAGGAGAGAGCTGGCGTGCCGAGATCTTGCCAGGCGGCGCCGAATCAGTCTGCGGGCGGGCGGACCGACTGGGCGTGATGAAAGACGTTGCGCGGATCCCAGCGGGCCTTGACGGCCTGGAGAGCGGGATAGCCGGCCTTGTAATACAGGGCGGGCCAGCTCGGCGGCAGGTTAACGTCGGGATAGTTGATGAAGCAGCCGTCGGTGACGTGGTTGGAGGCGGGAACACCGCCGCTGGCCGCGTACACGCTGGCGTAGAAACGGCTGATCCAGCGGAGGTTGGCCTGGTCGTCCCCGGGTGAGGTCCAGTAGGTCTGGTACTGCAGCTTCATGACCGAGGATCTCTGCGCCACCGCGGTGGCGCCCGGCGGCCGCGCGTTGACCTGGCCTCCGTAGGAGTCAACCTGCAGCAGGGCCTGCGGGTTGGCGAAGCGGGCGTCGGTCAGCGCGCGGTGGATGGCCCGGATCTGGTCCTCGGGGAACGCGGTCTTCAGGTACGCGGACTTGTACTTGCCCCGCTGGTTCGGCCCGGACCCGTTCAGGGTCTGCGTGGCCTGCAGCCAGGGAAGCGTCTCCAGCGTCGTGGTCCCGCCCGGCACCCCGTGGCCGATCTGGGCCAGGAAGGACGGCAGCAGGCCGAAGGCGGGCCCGGCCGCCTGGGTGATCATCGTGATCTGGCCCGCGGACTGGTGGAAAAGTTTGAGCAAGGAAAACAGGCCCGCGTACGGGCTGGACGGAGAGCTGTGGGCGGCCATGAAGCGCCCGTAGTTGCGCAGCAGCGTACCGAAGGCCTCGCCGGACAGGCCGGACCAGGGCCAGGTCGTGGTGGCGAGCCGGACGTGGACGGGCGGGCTCGGCAGCCGTGCGAAGTAGTAGGCGGTGACGATGCCGAAGTTGCCCCCGCCGCCCCCGGTGTGGGCCCACAGCAGCCGGCCGGTCTCCGGATCACCCTGCGCGGCCCGCACCAGCCGGGCCCGGCCGCGCCGGTCGAACGCAGACCACGTCCACGGCGGCCAGGTAGTCCACGGTCAGGCCGTGCAGCCTCGACAGCAGCCCGTATCCGCCGCCCACGATGTGGCCCCCGGCCCCGACCGAGTAACACGACCCGCCGGGCAGGGTGAGGTTGTAGTCCCGCAGCAGCGTCTCGTACACGTTCCAGAGGGTGGCGCCGCCCTCCACGCACACCAGGCCGGCCCGGTCCAGGCGGACGCCCTGCATCCCGCTCATGTCGATGATGACGCCGCCGTGATTACCGGACGAGAAATTCTCGTAGCAGTGCCCCCCGCCGCGCACGGTGATGCGCAGGCGCATCGTGCGCCCGCTGGACGGCCGCCACGGTCTCGCGGGCGTTCCTGACCACCTGGATATACGCCGGGTGACCCGACCCACCGGCGGTTGAACCCCATCCGCATGGTGGCGTACCGGGGGTCAGCCGGGTAGACCGGCGGGAGGCCGTAGACGGCGGGCGGGACGGTCGCGGTTCCGCCCGGTGCGGTCGCGCCAGCCAGGACCGGTGCCGTCTGCGGCCGGGGCGGGCGGGACAGGCCGAGCGCGCCCGCGCCGGCCAGGATGCCCCCGCCGGCGGAGAGAAACCCCCGCCGCCCCAGGCCCGGCCTGCTCTCGCCACCGGGCCCGCGCTGGCGGGCGGGCGCCTGCATCGCTGCTGTTCCTCCGGGGTGGATTCGGCGGGGTGGATTTGGCGCGGTGGACGTGGCGTGGTGCCACGGCCAGGACCGGACTCAGGAATCTCAGCCCAGCGGAATTATTGCCCGCGGGCAGTATTCAAGCGATCACCACATTCAATCGGGCTAGCCTGGCTGGAGGTGAGGACACAGCGCCGCCAGGCCGGATATATGCCGGTATTCCCCAGGTTGGCAGGCATTGCGGGGATACCGGTGAGTTGCCAAAGTCTGCCCGGCTCAATTACTGTCGCAGGGTAATGCGTCGGTCCAGGGGGGGCCAGCGTGAATATCACGCTAGGGGGCATCGATGCGCAGATTCATCACGGCTGCGTGCGCGACGACACTCGGAATCTCACTCACGACGGCATTCGCGGCAGCCGGGACGGCTTCCGCGGCCACCACACACCAGGCCAGGCCGGCGGCCACGATCGTCGTGTCGCCCGGCCAGTCCATCCAGGCGGCGGTCAACCACGCGCACCCGGGTGACACGGTTCTGCTCAGGCGGGGCGTGTATCACCAGAGCGTGCAGATCCGCACCGACGGGATCACCCTGCGGGGCTCGGGTAACTCTCTCCGCGGCACGGTCCTGAAGCCGCCGGCCAGGAAACCGCACACCCTGTGCACCAGCGCGTTCGGCGTGACGGGCGTGTGCATCCTGGCCAAGAAGGTCGGGAAGAACGGCGCCGTGCTGCGGCCCGTCAGCAGGGACACGATCACCGGGATGTACGTCACCGGCTTTCCCGCCAACGGCGTGTTCGGCTACGGCACGAACCGCCTGACGGTGACCGGCGTGTCGGCCGTCAACGACGGTGACTACGGCATCTCGCGCTTCGTCTCCACACGGACCCTGTTCGCCGGCGATACCGCGGTCGGCAATGACGAGGCCGGCTTCTACGTGGGAGATTCGCCGCACGCGGACACGGTGGTGCGTGACAACGTCGCCATCGGCAACCAGTTCGGGATCTTTGTCCGGCACGCCCGGGGGGTCACCGTGTTCCACAACGTGGCCATCCGGAACTGCCAGGGCATCCTGGTGCTCGACGACGGCCAGAAGGGCGGCGCGGGCAACGCGGCGATCCTGAGGAACGTCGCGGCCGGAAACAACAAGTTCTGCCCGAAGACCAAGGACACTCCGGTCAACATCAAGGGCGGCGGCATCCTGCTGCTGGGTGCTACGCGCACCCTGGTCGCGCACAACGCTGTGTTCGGCAACGTGGGGCGGCAGTTCAACTCCGGCGGGATCGTGGTGCTGAGCGCGGCCAAGATCAGCCACGGCAGCAATCCCAACCACGACACGATCGCCGCCAACCACGCGTTCCATAACCGGCCGGCCGACCTGATCTGGGACGGTACCGGGGTCGGAGTCCACTTCGTGGCCAACCACTGCGGGAGTTCCCGGCCCGCCGGGCTGTGCCACTGACCAATCCAGGCTGCTGGCCCCCAGGACAGGCCGGATCCCGCGGGGAATCTGCTGAGATTCCCCGCGGGATCCGCGTGCCGGCCGGGAGTCAGCGGGTGGCGACGGTGGCCAGGTAGGACCTGATGCTGGTGGAACCGGCGCGCAGGTAGATCCCCATCACGTGGTTGCGGATCACGGTGTTCCCGGTCACCACGCTGCAGCCACCCGAGCAGAGCGGGCTGCCCGGGACGTTGACGGTGTACCAGGTGGCGCGGCCCAGGGCCCCGTTGCGGTGGACGGGAACGAAGGCCATCGCCACGGCCGGGGCCGTGCTCAGGCCCACGAGGTTGAAGCCACCGGGAACGGCGGTGATGCCCTCGAAGTGCGTGTCCGCCCCCGGCCGGTTGCCGTAGCTGTAGTACCTCGGCGTCCCGAAGCGCCCGGTCTTCTCGTTGTAGTCCATCAGGAACGCCCGCTTGTGCCCGCTGGCCTTCGAGCCGCCGGCCAGCGTGTAGTGCGGGCTGCCCGGCCCGCCGTCCTGCCAGATCCCGTAGAGCGAGGTCTGGCTGGACAGGCTCCCGCCCAGCCGGAGCAGGGTCCACCGGCGCGTGTCCAGGTTGTAGATGAAGGCGTTGCCCGAGGGCACGCCGCCACCCGGGGCGGGCTTGAGGTCGTAGTTGCCCACCACCAGGTTCCCCATGGTGCTGTGCGCGATCGTGTCCATCACGAAACAGTGCGGCCGGCGCCTGGGGCAGGCCCGCACGTGCCCGGTCGTGTGGGCGCCGTCGGCGGGCACGTCGATGGATCTCCATGATCCACCGGGCCCGCTCACCGGCCCGAGATAGATCAGGCCCTGGTTGATGACCCCGGCGGGCGCCGCCGACGACTGGTAGCTGCCCACCGCGCGAACCTGGCCGGCCGGGATGCGCACCGGGTTGAACGTGTGCGTGTCAGGGCCGTAGAACGTCGCCGACGTCACCGCGCGGAACGGCGGCGTGCGCACCGACACCGCCGCTCCCGCGGCCTTCGCCAGCGCGCCCCGGTACAGGAACGGCTCCGCCTGCGCGCCATTTCCGGTCGCCGCCGAACCCGTCAGCACCACGCCGTCCGCCCGCCCCGTGCCCCGGACCCCGGTGACGATGTCGCCGGGGCGCAGAATCGTGGAGATGGTGCCGGATCCGCGGATGTTCGCGCACAGCAGCGGGCGGAAGAAGATGGTCGGCTGGCCGTTGCGGAGGATGTCGCCGCTGTTGCCCTGGTGGATGTTGAGGTACCAGCCATGCGCTGGTACCGGCGCGGTCACGTCGGTGAAGACCCGGACCGCGTGGGCGATCCGGCCGTGGCGGTTGGCGACCAGGTCGCCCAGCATGTACTTGACCGGCCCCTGGCTCTGGCAGCTGCCCAGGTGGATGTGCGCCGCGTGCGGCCCGGGGGTCAGCCCGCTGGCCTGGACGGTGACGGTCAGCGTGCGGCGCCGGGCGTTGTAGGAAATAGCGGCCCGTCCCCGCGGCGTGCCCCAGCTGGCGCCTCCCCGGCCGATGTCGACCGCGATGAGCCGGTGCGCCCCGTGGCCGCCACCGCGCAGCAGCCTGGTCTGCGCGATGGCCTTCCGGGCGACGTGGCCGTCTCCCGTCCCCATCCGGATCACCAGGCGGCTGCCGCGGGGCAGCGGACCCGTGAAGTGGCTCTGCAGGGTGGCGCGGGCCGAGCCGCCGGCGCTGGCGGCCAGCGGGCTGAACCAGATCGCCCCGGCGTGGCCGGGGAGCAGCAGCTGCACACCGTGCTGCGAGCCGGGCGTGAGCCCCACGAGGGCGGCGTGCACCGTGAGCCGGCCAGCGCGCCTGCCGAAGGTCACCGTCCCGCGGGGCATGGCCCGCAGGCGCAGGGAGTACGCCGACGCCGCGGCCTGCGGGGCCTGCGGGCTATGGAGAACCCCGGCGCCGGGGTCGCCCGCGGCGGGGCCGCCCGCGGCGGCGCCGGCCGGGGCCGCCGCCGTCAGGGCGGCCGCCACGGCCATGGCCCCGGCCGCGGCGGCGGCCAGCCAGGCCCGGGCCCGGCCTGGCATCCTGCGCCGGATCTGCCGCCCCGGGCCGCCGGCCCCGGGCCCTCGGCTGGTGCTCGCGGTAACGCCCACCGGTCAGGTCCTTTCTGTCCCCGCTGAACTCAACCGCGCAAGCGCATTGAGCTGATTAGCCGCGGATAACTAGCGGGAAGAATTCCGCGGGGCATTCCTGCTGGTGCCTGGACCCGAGAATAACGCGGAGTCAATTGTTTTCCCGGGCCTCCCGCGGCCCGGAGATATAGAATGTCGCAGGCAATCCCGGTCGTTTCCGGAGATTAACGCGGTGCCCTGGAAAGCATGCCGATATCCGCCTTTCGGCGGCCGGTCAGGCTGAGTCGCGGACGATGATGTGCCCGGGCGCGTGGGGGAGGTCGGCGCGCTCCAGGCCGAGGACGGCACGGGCCGCCTGCCGCCCGGGGAGGACCGCCTGATCCGCAACGGCAACCACACCATCGTGTTCGCCTGACCCGCGGCCTAGTGTGTCCGGGGGCACGGCGCGCCGCCGGGCGTGGATGCGGTGCGCGCGGCCGCGGCCTGGAAGGGAGGGGCGGGCATGGGCTTCCAGCTGGTGCGGCGGCCCCTGGACTGGGAGCTGAGCGCGGCCGACGTGCTCCGGATGGTGCGGGACGACCCGCACCCGGTGGCTCTCCTGGGGGCCTGGGCCGGGGGCAGCGACATCGTGGCCTCCGACCCGGTGCGCGTCTGCTGCCCGCCCGGCCCGCTCGGCGACGTGCTCGACGCGCCCCGGCCCGGCCCGCCGGCCAGCGCCGGCGCCGCGTTCGGCGGGGGCTGGATCGGCTACCTAGGCTACGCCCTCGCCGGGCAGTTCCTGCCGGTCCCCCCGCCGCCGGGCGGTCCCCGCCATCTTCCGGCCTACTGGTTCGCCTACTACGACCACGTGCTCCGCCGGGACCGGTCCACCGGCCGGTGGGCGTTCGAGGCGCTGTGGGCACCCGGGCGGGCCGGCGCGCTGGAGCGCCGGTTCGGGGAGCTGTCGCGCCGCCCGCACACCGCCCCCGGTGTGCCGCGGCGGTATTCGGCCGGCCGCTTCCGGCTGACCCCATCGGCCGCGGAGCACCGCTCCGCCGTCCGGCAGGCGATCAGCTACATCCGCCGCGGCGACATCTTCCAGGCCAACATCTGCCTGCGGCTCGAGGCGCCGTTCGCCGGTGACCCCCTCGACGCGTTCTGCGGCGCGGTCGCCCGGCTGGACCCGCCGTACGCCGCGTTCCTGCGGACGCCGGACGGGGCCGTGGCGAGCATGTCACCGGAGCTGTTCCTGCGCCGCGCGGGCAGCGGTGTGTGGTCGCGGCCGATCAAGGGCACCCGCTCCCGGCCGGCCGGTGAGCTGCTCGCGCGGCAGCAGCGTGAGCGGCTGGAGCGGTCCGCCAAGGACCAGGCCGAGAACGTCATGATCGTCAACCTGATGCGCAACGACCTCAGCCGGGTGTGCCGGCCGGGCAGCGTGCGGGTGCCGGCCCTGCTGCGCGCCGAACCTCACCCCGGCGTGTGGCACCTGGTCTCCGACGTGCACGGCACGCTCGAGGCCGGGACAGGCGACGGGCAGCTGATCGCGGCCACGTTCCCCCCGGGGTCGGTCACCGGGGCCCCGAAGGTCCGGGCGCTGGAGATCATCCACGAGCTCGAGGCCACGCCCAGGGAGGTGTACACCGGGGCCGTCGGCTACCGCAGTCCCGTGGCCGGCCTGGAGCTGAACGTCGCGATCCGCACGTTCGAGTTCGGCGGCGACCGGGTGTGGCTGGGCAGCGGCGGCGGGATCGTGGCCGGTTCCTCCGCCGACGATGAGTACCGCGAGTGCCTGGTGAAGGCCCGTCCCCTGATCGGGGCGCTGAACGCGGCGCTCCCCGGGGAACCGGCCGGGAAGGCCGGTGCCCCGGCGGAGGCTGCCCCGCCGTCAGGTGTCCCGCCGTCAGCTGCCCCGGCGATACCGCCGGGGCAGCGGCCGCGGCCCGCGGCCGGGGTGTTCACCTCGCTCCGCGTCACCGGGGGCCGCGGCCACGACCTCGCCAGGCATCTCGCGCGGCTGGAAGCCAGCACCCGGGAGCTGTTCGGCAAGCACCTCCCGCCGGGCCTGCAGGCCGATCTCGGTACCTGGCTCTCCAACGGTCCGTCCGGCCGGCTGCGGCTGACGGCGCGGCCGCTCGGCGGGCCGCTGCAGGTCACGATCGAGGTGATAGCGGCTGGGGCCGCGCCCGGGACCGTGGCCCTGCACCCCGTCGCCCTCCCCGGCGGCCTCGGCGAGCACAAGTGGGCTGACCGCCGCCTGCTCGCCAGCCTGGCCGAGGCGGCCGGCCTGGCCCCCGGCCCGGACGCGCATCTCCTGATCACCGACCGCGGCGGGGAGATCCTGGAGACCGACCGGGCCAACGTGTTCGCGGTCATCGGCGCCGTCCTGCACACGCCACCCGCGGACGGCCGGCTGCTGCCCGGGGTCACCCGTGCCGCGGTGCTGCGGCTCGCCCCGCGCGCCGGCATCAGCACCGCGGAGATGCCGCTGACCTGGGCACAGCTGCTGGACGCCAGCGAGGTGTTCGTGACCAACTCGGTCCAGGGTGTCGTCCCGGTCCGCTCCGTGGCTGGTCGCGGTGGCGGCGCCGGCAGCTGGACTGGCGGCGGCCCCGGGGCGGCCTGGGCCCCGGGCCCGGTCACCGCCCGCCTCCGGGCGGCCCTGGCCAGCCGGCCGGCCCCCGCCTGGTCCCCGGCCCGCAGCCGGCCCGGGGCCGGGTCCCCGGGCGCCAGGCCGGACTCCCCGCCCCGGCCGCCCCAGATCTCCCGCGGCCGGGCCCGGCGGCGGCCCGGCCATCGTTGTCGTCAACAACTACGACTCGTTCACCTACAACCTGGCCCATCTGCTGCTCAGCCACGGATGCCGGGTCAACGTGGTCCGCAACGACGAGGTCTCCGCGCGCGCCATCGCCGATTCCGGCGCCGGCGGCATCGTCATCTCACCCGGTCCCGGCACCCCCGACGACGCCGGCGTCAGCGTCGGCACCGTCCGGGCCTGCGCGGCCACGACGCCCCTGCTCGGCATCTGCCTCGGGCACCAGGCCATCGCCGCGGCCCACGGGGCCCGGATCGCCGCCGCCCCCGAGCCCGTCCACGGGCAGGCGTCACTGATCACCCACGACGGCCGGGGCGTCCTGGCCGGCCTGCCCCGGCGGTTCCGCGCCGCGCGCTACCACTCGCTGATCGTCGAGGAGGACTCGCTGCCCGCTGACCTGCTGATTACCGCCCGGGGCCCGGACGGGATCCCCATGGGCCTGCGCCACGCACGGCACCCGGCTGAAGGCCTGCAATTCCACCCGGAGTCGATCCTCACGGCCTGCGGCCACCAGATCATCCGCAACTTCGTCCGTGCCGTCCGCCGCCGGAGCCAGGAAGCCGGCCACGCCCCGGGCCAGGTGCAGAGGGTCCGTGGTCTCGCCGGGCCGGATGGGGATCGTGGCGGCCTGGGAGTGGCGGGACCGTCGGGCTAGGGTTGTGCCGTGCCCGGCGGAGCCACGGCACGAGAACGCCGGGCGCCCGCACGAGTTCACCCGGGAGATGACACGAGAATGCCGGATAGGGGCCGCGGAGATGGATGAGCGACGGCCCGGTGACGGGCAGATCGGCGTGTTCCTGCTCGACGATCACGAGGTGGTCCGGCGCGGGGTCCGGGAACTGCTCGAGGCCGACCCGGGTATCACCGTGGTCGGTGAGGCGGGAACGGCGGCGTCCGCGCTGGCCCGCATCCCCGCGCTGCATCCCGACGTGGCTGTGCTCGACGTGCGCCTGCCGGACGGCGACGGGGTGATGGTGTGCCGGGAGATCCGGTCCCGGATGCCCCAGGTGGCGTGCCTGATGCTGACGTCGCACGAAGACGGCGACGCCCTGTTCGACGCGATCATGGCCGGCGCGGCCGGGTACGTCCTCAAGCAGATCCGCGGCGCCGACCTGGTCAGCGCGGTGCGCGCGGTGGCGGCCGGTGAATCGATCCTGGATCCGGTGGCCGCGGGCCAGGTGATGGCCCGCATGCGCGACCAGTCACGGCGACCGGATCCGCTGGACGGGCTCACCGACCAGGAACGCAAGGTCCTGGAGCTGATCGGTGAGGGGCTCACCAACCGCCAGATCGGCGAGCGGATGTACCTGGCGGAGAAGACGGTCAAGAACTACGCCTCCGCGCTGTTCGCCAAGCTGGGCCTGGAGCGGCGGACCCAGGCGGCCGCCTACGCCACCCGGATCTTCGGCGAGACGGGGCGCCCCGGGACGCTAGCCTCCGGCGCGCCCGCGGCAGCCTGGCCCGGGGGCGCGAGCGCCGGGCCCGGCCGTCCCGGGCAGGCCGGGCGGGCCGTTAGGGAAATTCCGGCCCGGAACGGGACGGGCGGCCTGCCCGGGGTCAGGGTTTGCGCGCCACGCCCACCAGGACCCAGAACTTGCCGGGGTCGTCGGGGACGTCGGCGGGGGAGTCCGGCCGCCACTGCGGGATGTAGACCAGGCCGGGCTCCACCAGTTCGAAGCCGTCGAAGAAGCGCAGGATCTCCGCCCGCGGGCGCATGTGGATGTCGGTGGAGACGCTGCTGTTGTACACCGTCTCGGCGGCCTGCGCCACGGCGGGCCTGCTCTCGTTGGTGGCGTGGGCCAGCACGAGATAGCTCCCGGAGGGGAGCGCGTCGCGCAGCGTGGCCACGATCTGCCACGGATCCGCGGCGTCGTCGATGAAATGCAGGACCATGACGAGGAGCAGCCCGGCCGGCTGGCCGAAATCGATCAGCCGGCGGACGGCGGGGTCGCCGAGCAGATGGCCCGGATCATGCAGGTCGGCATCGATGATCGCGGCGTTTTCGTTGCCCGCCAGGATGGCCTTGCTGTGCGCGATCGCGACCGGGTCCACGTCGGCGTAGACCACCCGCGCACCCGGGCTGGCCTGCTGGGCGACCTCGTGCACGTTCCCCTGGGTCGGGATGCCGGAGCCGATGTCCAGGAACTGGCGGATCCCGGCGGAGGTGAGGAACCGCACCGCCCGGCCGAGGAACGCCCGGTTGGCCAGCGCGCCGGCCCGGGCGTTGGGCTCGACCGCGGTGATCGCCCGGGCGAGATCCTGATCGGCCAGGAAGTTGTGGCTGCCACCCAGCCAGTAGTCGTAGACCCGGGCCACGTTCGCCCGCTTGACGTCCACGCCCGGAGGCACCCAGTCCGGCTCGCCGGCCATCCCGACTCCCTCTTCTCCCCGCCCGCTCCCGGGGCCCGGCGGCGCCTCTCGCGCCCGGGCGCCCGCCGGCGCCTTTCGTGCCCCGGCTAGGAAGACCGTAGCGGCTGTTCTGGTGCGTCGGCAGGTTTTACCGCCGCTATTGGGATACATTAATTATTTTGTACGATATCGCAGGGTACGGACCATAACGGCCGGTACCGCGTGGCCACTCGCGGGTAATGGCTCGCGGCCATTACCGGACGGGCGGCTGCACGGGGGGACTGGCCGGCGAGGACTGGTGCAGATACCAGTGGGGTTACAGATGGCGGGGCATCACGGGGCCGGGCTGCCGCGGCGGCGCGGGCCGGACCTGGCCGGCCTGGCCGCGTTCACCCTGGATCCCCAGGGCCGGGTCAGCGCGTGGCCGGTGTCCGCCGAGCGGTTCTTCGGGCATCCGGCGGCCGCGGTGACCGGGCATGACGTGTGCGAGGTCCTGATGACCGGCCCGGGCCAGCGTGAGCTGGCCGGTGAGGCGCTGGCGGAGGTCACGGCGGGACGGGTCTGGAGCGCGACGGTCAGCATGGCCTTCGCGGGGGGCAGCGGCCCGGTCGCCATCCGGTGGGAGCCGCTGGGCGGGCCGGGCGCCGGGGTGCTGGTCATCGGGCAGCACGTCTCGCCGAGCATCGGCCCCGGCTGGCTGCGCGAGGCGGCCGACCGGATCGGCAGCACGCTCGACCTCTCCCGCACCGCGCCGTGAGGTCGCCGACGTCGCTGTCCCCGCGTTCGCCGACGTGACCTCGATCTTCGTGTTCGAACGGCTGCTCGCCGCCGACGAGCCGGTCTCGGCGCAGGCTGGTCACGGCGCCGTGATGCGGCGGCTGGTGGCCCGGCTGGCCGGGCAGACCGCCGCGGTCACCGACAGCCTGCTGCGCCCGGGCGAGGTGCTGGTCTTCGGCGATGAGGTACGCCCAGCTCCCGCGCCATGCTGACGCGGAGCCCGGTCCTGTTCGACCGCCTCGACGACGAGAGTGCCGAGCGGATCGCGCGCCGCCCGGGCGGCCGGGACCTGGCGTCGAGCTACGCGTCGTTCCTGTCGGTGCCCCTGGTCGCGCGGGGGGTGGTGCTGGGGTGCGCGACGTTCGGGCGGGCGCCGCAAAGCCCGGACTTCGGGCCCGCGGACATCGCCGCCGCGGGCGAGCTGGCCTCCCGGGCGGCGGTGTGCATCGACAACGCCCGCCTCTATCACCGGGAGCGGCGGACCGCGTTCGCGCTGCAGCGCGGCCTGCTGCCCGGCGAGCCGCAGGTCCCGCCGGCCATGGAGATCGCCCAGCGGTACCTGCCCGTGGGCGCCAGCATGGTCGGCGGCGACTGGCATGACATCGTCGCGCTGCCCGGGGGCCGGGTGACCCTCGTGGTGGGGGACGCGATGGGACATGGCCCCGAGGCGGCGGCCGTCATGGTGCAGCTGCGCACGGCCACGCACCTGCTGGCCGGCCTGGACCTGCCGCCTGCCGAGCTGCTGGCCCGGCTGGATGCGATGACCACCGGCATGCCTGCCTCGCCCTACGCCACCTGCATCTGCGCCTGATCGACACCGCCGCGAGCACCTGCGTGATCGCCGGCGCCGGTCACCCGCCACCGGTGCTGGCCCTGGCGGACGGCACCACCCAGGTGCTGCCGGTGCCGGCCGGGCTCCCGCTGGGCCTGAGCAGCGGAACGTTCGACGCCGCCCAGGTCAGCCTGCCATCCGGGGCTACCCTCGCGCTGTACACCGACGGGCTGGCCGAAAGCCGCACCCGGCCGCTGGAAGACGGCATCGCCGCGCTCCGCGACGCGCTCGGCTCGGCCCTGCGGTCATTCCCTGTCGCTGGACGGCGCCTGCGAGGCTGTCACCCAGGCGCTGCGCCAGCGCGGGGAGGATGACATGACCCTGGTCCTGGCCCGGATCCGGCGCTAGGAAGCCCCTGGAGAAAGGGGCTCAGGCTTCCGGCTCGGGCACGTAGTGGCGGCTCAGGTCGGCGGGGTCGATCCAGACCCGCATGATCACCCGCGTGGACGGGTCGCGGAATCGCTCCGGGGTCGGGACCCAGCCGGCGGCTGGCTGCATCCGCTGCGCGTGACGCCGCCGCTGCCCGAGCCTGCCGCGGCCGGCCCGCGCGGATGACGGTTCGCCGGCCGGTGGCGTGGCCAGCAGCGGGAGGTCGGTCACCGCCGCCGCGGCCTCGTCCGAGTAGGTCGAGGCGAGCACGACGCCGACCCGCCGGCTCATCTCATCCAGGTCCAGATGACCCTGGGCGTAGTGCTCCCGCAGCAGGCGCAGCAGGTGCTCCCGGTCGGCGTCGGCGAGCAGGGACCGCGGGCCAGGCGGCGGAGGTGGCGCCGGGTCCCCGGGCGGCGGCATCGCTGGCTGACGGGCCGGGCTAGCTGACCGGCCGGGCGACGACCGCCGTGCCGTAGGCCACGATCTCGGTGAGCTGCTGCCCGATCTCCGAGGAGTCGAACCGCATCGCGACGACCCCGTTCGCGCCCAGCAGCCGCGCGTTCTCGATCATGCGGTCGATCGCGTGCCGGCGGCTGTCCTCGAGCAGCTCGGTGTACTGGGTCACCTCGCCCTGGCGCATGGCCTTGAACCCCGCGCCGATCGACTTGATCGCGCCCATGCTGCGCACGACGAGGCCGAAGGCGACGCCGAGGTCCCGCTCGACCGCCATGCCCGGGCAGTTCGAACGCGGTGGTGACGGGGAAGCTGGCCGGTGCAGGTTGCGTCATGGCCGCCATCGTAGACACTGCGGGCCCGGAGGGCGGGGACCCGGGGCCCAGGGACACGCAGCCCACGAGGCGGCGTTCAGAGGTATTCCCTCTTCCGCATCCACACGAGGGTGGCCCAGCCCCAGATGGGCGGCAGGTACGAGGTGAACAGCCGCTGGATGAACACCGCGGCGGTGGCGTCGGCTTCCGCGACACCAGCCGCGGTAAGGCCGAGGATCATGCCCGCTTCCACGACCCCCATGCCGCCGGGTGAGGGGGAGATACCCCCGATGATCCCGGCCAGGAAGATGACGACGATCAGGGTGGGGAGCCGGAGATGGTCATCGAAGGCCCGCAGCGAAACCGACAGGGCCATGGCGACCACCAGCTCCTGCGCGAAGGAGCCGCCGACCAGCAGCACCAGCTTGCGCGGGGAGTTGGCGACCTCCTTGAGATTGCCCCAGATATCGCGCACCTTGGGGCGCAGCTTGGCCGCAGCGAGCCGGCGGAGCCTCGGGACGGCCAGCGCCAGCCCCGCCAGCACGGCCACCGCCACCACGACGGCCAGGATGATCCAGACCAGCTTGGAATTCCCGCCCGACTGGGGAGTGGCCTCGAAGTGGATGGACCCCCACGCGAACGGCAGCGAGACCAGGAACAGCACCAGGGTGGCGATCCAGCTGGAGGTGGTCATGATGGCGCCGGAGCTCAGCGCCACCGACGCGTCGTAGCCCTGCTGCTGGAAGAACCGCACCCGGGTGGCGAAGACGGCCGCTGTGCCGCCCGCCAGCGCGCTGAAGGAGTTCGCCACCTCCACCGCCACCACCCGGCCGAAGGGCAGCGCGCCAGCGACGCTGCCGATTCCCTCGACGGCCGATGCCACGAAGGCCGACTGGGCCAGGATGAACGCCACGATGACCCAGAGCCAGTTGGCCCCGAGCACGGTGTCGAAGGACTGGGAGACGTCGATGAGCACGCCGACGAGGGCCCAGCCGCCGATCAGCGTGCCCACGATCATGATCAGCGTCGGCCAGCTCACCCGGCGGGGCTCGGCCAGCGTCGGCACGTCGATCGACTTGGCCTGGGCGGCGAGCCGCCTGACGTCCTCCAGCAGCCCGCGCCGGCCCCGCAGGCTCCGGCTGACCACCGGGTCCAGCCCGGCCCGGCGCAGGTGCTGGAGCGCGCCGGCCAGCACGTCCGCATCCAGGCATCTGGCCGCGCTGGCCGCAGCCTGCTCGGCACCGACGGCCACCGCCGTCGCCGCGATGGCGCCCGCCATGTCCCGGTCGAGCTGGTAGGGGGAGGCGTTCGCGGTGGCGTTGCGGAAGTCGGCCACGGCAGCCGTCTGCGCGGCCGGGTCGATCAGCAGCGCGTCGCCGCTCATGGCGCCGTGCGCGATACGAGCCCGCCGGAGCGTCAGCAGCTGACCGTACAGATTGTCGAGGGTGGCGTCGCTGATACTGGCGGCATCCGCGCCGGACATCGTCGTCCCGGGGGGCAGGCGGCAGACCAGCAGCGCGTCCCCGGATGATCCGGCCGTCCCCGCCTCCAGGATCTCCGGCACGGCCACCCCGGCCTGTCCCGCCCTCATGGTGAGGTAGGCCTCGTGTTCCACCTGCTGAAGCCGGGTGAGCGTGAGGCTCGGCCCGGAGTCCCGGTAGAACAGGAACCGGCCCACCTTGGTGAGCAGCCTGGCGTCGGCCGCGTCCCGGCCGTAGACCGCGATCCCGATGCGGCCATCCGGCGAATGAGCCTGGTCCAGCACGGTGCCCTCGAACTTCGCTACCCCCCAGACCTGCCGTGCCGCGGGCCGCACGGTTCCCGGGCTGATGCCCAGGTCGGCGAGCAGCGCGCGCACGTCGCCGATCGAGGGCAGGCCGAGTGGTGACCCGAAGATCAGCCTGACCAGCGCCGTCGCGCCCCAGCCGATGGCCAGGCTGCCGAGCACGTTGAGCGGCAGGCCGTGACCGCCCACCGCGCAGGCCAGCGCCACCAGGGCGATGAAGAGCTCAATGAGGCGCTGCAGGCCGCGGGCCAGATAGGGCAGGGCCGCCGTGGCCACGGCCATGAACAGGGCGACCTGGAGGACCGGGAAACGCATGTAGTAGCCGTGGATCAGGATCCCGGGCGGGCGGCCGCCGTTGCTGCCGAGCAGCAGGGTGAGGATCCCGCTCACCGCCGCGGCAATGACCGCGCTCAGCGCGATGTCGCGGGCGGCGGCCCACCGTCGCGCGATCAGGGCCACGGCCAGCAGCAGGATCGTGACGCCGATTCCGCCGGCGTCGTAGACCACGGTCACCAGCCAGGTGATGCTCCGCGGCGGCGGATGGATGACCTGGGCGACAGCCCGGTCGATGCGGGAGTCGTAGTGGATGACGAGGACGCAGCACACCAGGGCGAGAGCGGCAGTGACCAGCCGCGCCCCGTCGCTCCCGCGCCGGCGCCGCTGCCCGTCGCCGACCGGCGCGAACAGGATCGAGCGCCAGCCCCGGACAAGATCTGGCGCGGGAGGAGCACCCGCAGACGCTACGAGGTTTCCCCCCATAACTGGACCAACTGCCCTTCAAGCGTTGCCGGCCTCCGCCTGTGCTGAGAATACCGTGCGCGCCCCGGGCGCGGCTGACCTGAATGTGCCGGCAGGCGAGATCGGTGCGGCAGGCTTACCGGCCAGGGGGTCCGGTGGTTTCCGGCCACCGGGCCGGGGAAAGGCGCCCTAATGGCATCCTGTTTCCCCGGCGGCCGGATTTTCCGGTGCGGCCAGTTCCACCTTTGCTGCCCCGAATTCCGCCGGCCGCCGGGCCCAGGCTGGCGCCCATAAATGCGTGCGCGCCCCCGGGTGCCATGACGCCGATCTGGCGGGGTTCACCACCACCCTCACCATGACGGACCGTTTCCCGGCTGTCCCACGTGCAACTTCCCTCCCTCGCGTGGGGCGATCGGCGCACGTCCGCCCGGTCTCGCGGGAGGACTTACTTCCGGCAGGGTCTGTTCGGGACTTATGGCATCTGTGCCCCGGGTGCGGCCCGGGCGCATGCTCGCCACAATCAACCGAGAGTTGTGGGGGAATAACATGGCTTCCATCGACCATGGCACCCAGCCCGGCACCAAGCCCGTGGCAGCTCGTTCACCAGCACCCGGGGGTCCCGCAACCGGTAGCGGGGTGGCGTGGGGGAACTCCGCCCCCCTCGCCCTGGCCGGCTTCGCGACGACCACCTTCATGCTCAGCATGATCAATGCCAATCTGGTCAACTTCGGCACCCTTCCGGTGGTCTTCGGCGTCGCGTTCGCCTTCGGCGGGCTGGCCCAGCTGATCGCCGGGGTCATCCAGCTGCGGATGGGCAACACCTTCGGCGGCATGCTGTTCACCGGGTACGGCGCGTTCTGGCTGTCCCTGTTCGCCATCGCCGACCTCTTCCTCAAGTCCGTACCGGCCGCCCAGGTCGGCCACGCGCTCGGCCTGTTCCTGTACGCGTTCGGTATCTTCACCGTGATCATGCTGGCCGCGTCTCTGCGGACCAGCATCGCGGTGGTCACGACACTCACCCTGCTGGGCGCAACCTTCTTCGTGCTGGGCGCCGGCAACTATTCGGCGGCGGTGCCCACCCCGGCGGCCTCGGGGCTCATCAGGGCCGGCGGGTGGATCGGCCTGGCGGTGGCGGCAGGCGCGTTCTACCTGGCCCTGGCCGAGGTATGCGAGGCAAGCTATGGCCGTGGGATCCTGCCGCTCGGCTCGCTGGCCAAGAAGTAAGCGGCAGGCGGTCACCTGATCGCACCAAAGCCCTTCCGTCCCCTGAGGAGGAACAGTCATGGGCCGTTACGCGGAAGCGTTCCAGCAGAGCATCACCGACCCGGAAGGCTTCTGGGGTGCGGCAGCAGACGGGATCGACTGGTACCGCCAGCCGACGGTCATCCTGGATAGGACCAATCCGCCGTTCTACCGCTGGTTCGCCGACGGCCTGCTGAACACCTGCTACAACGCGGTGGACCGGCACGTCCAGCAGGGCCGCGGCGACCAGGCGGCACTGATCTACGACAGCCCGGTGACCGGTACCAGCCGTACGTTTACCTACTCGGATCTGCTGGATCAGGTGCAGCGGTTCGCGGGCGTGCTGCGCGACCTCGGCACGGGCCAGGGCGACCGGGTGGTGATCTACATGCCGATGATCCCCGAGGCAGTGGTGGCCATGCTGGCCTGCGCCCGGATCGGGGCCGTGCACTCGGTCGTATTCGGCGGCTTCGCCGCGCCGGAACTCGCCGCCCGCATCGACGATGCGGCACCCAAGGTCGTGGTGACGGCTTCCTGCGGCATCGAGGTCAACCGGATACTGGCGTACAAGCCGATCCTGGACAAGGCGATCGAGCTAGCGTCGGCGAAACCGAGCCGGTGCGTCATCCTGCAGCGGCCGCAGGCGGCGGCGGCGCTGACCGAGGGCCGTGACGTGGACTGGCAGGAGGCGATGGCGGCCGCCGAGCCTGCCGACTGCGTCCCGGTGGCGGCCACCGACCCGCTCTACATCCTGTACACCTCGGGCACCACCGCCAAGCCGAAGGGCGTCGTCCGCGACAACGGCGGCCACGCCGTCGTGCTGCGCTGGAGCATGGACAACATCTACGACATCAAGCCCGGCGAGGTGTTCTGGGCCGCGTCCGACATTGGCTGGGTGGTCGGACATTCCTACATCGTCTACGCACCTTTGCTGGCCGGCTGCACCACGGTGCTCTACGAGGGCAAGCCGGTCGGCACCCCCGACCCCGGAGCGTTCTGGCGGGTGATCGCCGAGCACAACGTGAAGGCGATGTTCACCGCGCCCACCGCGTTCCGGGCCATCAAGAAAGAAGACCCGGCCGGTAACTTCGCCGGGAAGTACGACCTGTCGCACTTCCAGTACCTGTTCCTGGCGGGCGAGCGGCTCGATCCGGAAACGTACCGGTGGGCAGGCGAGCTCCTCGAGGTCCCCGTCATCGACCACTGGTGGCAGACCGAGACCGGCTGGCCGATCGCGGCGGACCTGATGGGCCTGGACCCGCTGCCCACCAAGCCGGGCTCGCCGAGCGTGCCGGTACCGGGATACGACCTGCACGTGGTCAACATCGCCACCGGCGATGATGTCCCGCCCGGCACCACCGGGGACATCGTCCTGCGGCTGCCGCTGCCACCGGGCTGCCTGACCACCTTGTGGGGGGACGACGAGCGGTTCATCGAGTCCTACCTGGTGCAGCACCCTGGCTCGTACATCACCGGGGACGGGGGATTCCGCGACGAGGATGGCTACCTCTATGTCATGGGCCGCACCGACGACGTCATCAACGTGGCCGGGCACCGTCTCTCCACCGGGGAGATGGAGGAGATCCTCGCCAGCCATCCCGCGGTCGCCGAATGCGCGGTCATCGGCGTCAATGACCCACTCAAGGGCCAGGTCCCGCGCGGGTTCGTCGTGCTCAAAGCCGGTATCGGGACCGACCCGGACGTGGTGAGCGCCGAGCTGGTCGGCCTGGTCCGCGCCCGGATCGGTGCCGTGGCCGCGCTGCGCAGGATCGACGTCGTGACCGCACTTCCGAAGACCCGGTCGGGCAAGATTCTGCGCAAGACCATGCGCGGCATCGCGGACGGCAACAACAACGAGCCCGTGCCCTCCACCATCGAGGACCCGGCCGCGCTCGATGCGATGCGGCCCGTCTTGCGCGGTGGCAGCTGAGATAATGGCGGTCCTGCCCGGCCCGCCCGAGGGGCGGGCCGGGCTGACCCCTACTTCCGGGACATCGTGAGCCGCTGTCAAGGGAGACCGCGTGCGGATCCGGGGACGTCAGCCTGCATCCAGTTTCCGATGGCACGTTCGTGGCGCGGCCGGAATACTTCGGGAACCACATTCCGCCCGGGTCACACCCGGAGTTCTTCAGCCGCCACCAGGCCGCATGGCTGCCGATCGGCTGTTTCCTGGTCCGGGCCGGCGACAGGCTGGTGCTCATCGACGCCGGACTCGGGCCTGACCTGCAGCAGCTACCGCACGGCATGCACCTGGCCCTCGGCCTCGGGTCGGACGGGACGGTGTTCAAGGACGGGGAGAGCTCCTTCACGATGCCCCCCGGAAACGAACCTGCCAGCAGCTATATCTCCGATCTCGACCAGGGAGGCCTGCAGCTTTCCGGCACGATCATGGCGGTCAATCACTTCAGGCACGTCTGGGGTGAGTGGCATGCGAGGTTCATCCTCGGCTTCGGCCTCGACGCGGCCGGTATCCGCGCCGAGATCGCTGACGGCCAGTTCACCGTCGTCGGGCCAGCCGAAGTGCACGGCCAGAAGGCTGTCGAGCTGAAGATCAACGTGCCGGCCAACCACGAAGCCCCACCCCACGTGACGGCGGCGCGCCTGTGGGTGAACGCCACGACCTACCTGCCGGTGCGGCAGTACGTGCGCATGTCCACTGGAGAACAGAACGTCACCGATTACACCTTCCTCCCGCCCACGGCCGCGAACCTGGCCAAGCTGCGCCCGGACATCCCGGCGGGCTACACCCGGGCGGGCCGCACTCAGGTCACCGGCCCGAGACCAAAGATGGCGGAGTAGCTCCGGCCGCGGCCGCCCCGGCGTTCAGCCGAACGTGAAGGCGAAGGCCTGGGCGCCGGGGTCGGGGAAAGTGATCTGGAAGGTGCGGTCGGTGACCGAGCCGTACTGGCGGATGAGCTGGTAGAGCCGTGGTTCGGTGAGGGTGCCGTTGCCCTGGGCGTCGGTGTCGGTTCCGTGCGCGTTGCCGGGTGGCTCCCCGTCGAGCAGCACCTGGAAGGGCACGGGGCCCGGCCGCCCCGCGGGGGCCAGGACGAGGTTGAGGTCGCGGGCGTGGAATCTGCAGGTGATCTGGCCGCCGGCGGTGTTCAGCGTGCTGGCCTCTTCGCCCATGGTCCAGTCCCCGGACAGGGCCCACTGGTTGAGCCGCAGGCTGGCCGGGGTGGTGTAGGGGTGGGGCCCGCCCGCTACGGCACCGCCGGGGGAGGCGAAGTTCTCGGTGCGCTCATAGCCGGTGTAGTTTTCCGCGGATCTGAGGTGGTCCCAGTCGGCCGGGGCTTCCACGCCACGCGGATCGACCTGGACCAGGTCCTGCCCGGCGGCGGCCGATCCGGTGCCGGCCAGGAGCTGCTGGATGATCATTTCGGACTGGGCGTATCCGCCTTCGCCGAAGTAATGATGCCGCAGCCGCCCGTCTGCGTCGGCGAAGTAGAGGGCGGGCCAGTAGTGGTTGGCGAAGGCACGCCAGACCGCGTAGTTGTTGTCGGTCGCGACCGGGTAGCTGATGTCCATCTGCTGGACGGCCCGGCGGACGTTACCGGGATCGCGCTCGATCCCGAACTCGGGTGTGTGCACGCCGATCACCACCAGTCCCTGGCCGGAGTATTTCCCGGCCCAGGCCCGCAGGTAGGGAAGCTGGCGCAGCCAGTTGATGCAGGTGTAAGTCCAGAAACTGGCCAGCACGACCTTCCCGCGCAGTCCGGCCGGGGTCAGCGGCGGCGAGTTGAGCCACCCCGTCGCGCCCTCGAAAGACGGCAGCTCACCCTCGTCAGGCAGCCGGGGCTCGGCGATGTGCAGCCCGGCAGGCATACGCCAGTTCGTCTCCATGCCAATGCTTCCCTGTGGCTGGATGTCCCGGCCAGGGGCCCCGGGCCGGTGCACCTCGCTGAAGTATATGAGGTGGGGGCCGGGCCGCCCGGACCCGCTCCGCGCCTGATAGAGCTCGTGCGGCCAGACGGTTGCGGCGGCCGGGCCTAGGCCGGCGCGGTGACGAGCTCGTCGGTGACCCACTGTGCGACGTTGGCGGGGAAGGGCGCCGGCAGCCCGAGGACGATGTGCTGGAAGCCGGCGTCGATCGCTTCGCCGATCGCGTCCCGGGTGCTGCTGGGCTGATCGTAGGAGACCGGCAGGTGGATCGAGCGGGTGACCGAGGCGGGGTCGCGGCCGATCTCGGCGCAGTAGCGGTCCAGCAATGCACTCCGGCTGATGACGTCGTCGATGTCGCCGCCGGGGATATTCCACAGATCGGCATGCCCGGCGGCCACGCGGAGCACGGCGGCCGAGCGTCCGCCGATGAGGATCGGCGGGTAGGGGCGCTGGACGGGTTTGGGGTTGCCGAACGCCCCGGTGAGCTGGATGTAGCGGCCCTCGAAGTCGAACGGCCCGGTCTCGGTCCACAACCGCCGGATCACCGTGCAGGCCTCGGCGAGGCTCCCCACGGAATGGCCGAAGTCATGGTAGGGCAGGCCGTTTGCTTCATATTCGCGCCGGGCCCACGGGATGTCGGGCCGCGAGCCTGCGCCGATGCCGAAGTCGAGCCGTCCGCCGGAGACGATGTCGACGGTCGCGGCGATCTTGGCCAGCATCGCGGGCGGCCGGAAACGGTTGCTGGTCACGAGCAGGCCGAGGCGCAGTCGCTGGGTCTGCGCGGCGAGGGCCGAGAGCAGGGTCCAGCCTTCGAAGATCGGCCCGGCCGGGTCGCCGCCGATCGGCAAGAGGTGATCGAACAGCCACGCATGCTCGATCTGCGGGATGGCGTCCGCCTCGCGCCAGACCCGCAGGACGTCGTGGTAGCCCACCTGCTGCGGGGCGGTCGCGATGCCGAAACGGGGCCGGGGGGTATGAGGCATGGGGTCATCAGTCCCTTCGTCCGTGATCGTCTTCCCAGGGTCATGGCCACCCGAGTGCGCCGCTTTCCGGGCTTCACGTGGCTCCGGTTTCCGGGCTTCACGTGGCTCCGGTTCGGCCCGGTGGATTGGCGCTCCCGGTGAACTCGGCGCTCGCCGCGGATGCGCGGCTTGGACAGGGGGCCGCCCGTTCTGGCACCATGAACAAGCGGAGCAGTGTTCCGCTAATGAACATACGGAACACGGTTCCGCTTGTCAACTGAGGGGCGGGGGACGCGGCGCGGTGGCCGGCACCGACAGCGGATCAGGGTCATCCGCCTCGCGGAAGCGGGCCGATGCCCGGCGTAATGAGGAGGCCCTGCTGGACGCGGCAGCCGCGGCGTTCATCGTTTCCGGCGTCGGCGTGCCCGTGCGCGACATCGCCGCCAGGGCCGGCGTTGGCGTGGGCACGATCTACCGTCACTTCCCGACGCGAGCCGATCTCATCGTCGCCGTCTACCGGCACCAGGTGCAGGCATGCGCTGAGGCCGGTCCGGCGCTGCTGGCGACCAGCCGCACGCCGCACGCCGCCCTGGCCCGGTGGATCAGCCTCTTCGTCAACTTCCTGGTCACCAAGCACGGCCTCGCTGAGGCGCTGCAGTCCGACGCGGCCGCCTTCGAGACTCTGCACGCCTATTTCCTCGACCGCCTCGTCCCCGTGTGCGCCCAGCTGCTCGACGCCGCGGCCAGGGCCGGCGAGATCCGGGCCGGCGCGGACGCCTACGAACTGCTGCGTGGCGTCGGCAATCTCTGTATCGGCGCGGGCAACGACCCCCGCTACGACGCACGCCGCATGGTCGGGCTCGTCATCGCGGGACTGCGCCTTCGCTAGGGAGCGTCAGCCGCGAGTTCCCCCGGGGCGGAGGGCGAGTCACCCGGCCACGCAACGTCAGCCATGAGACCCTGGCCCATGTGAAGCCCAACCGGTCCGTCCCGCCGTCCACAGTCGTCCCCGTGCTCGTCTACCCGGACGTCCGGGAGGCGGTGGCGTGGCTGAGCGCGGCATTCGGGTTCGCCGAGCGGACCCGGATCGGCGAGAGCCACCGGGCGCAGATGAGCATCGGCGGGGACGGGGCGATGATCGTCGCGGACGCCGGGGGGGAACGGCAGGCGCCCCAGGAAGGCATCGTGACCCATGTGATGAAGGTCCGGGTTGAGGACGTCGGGGCCTGCTACGAACGCGCCCGGGCCCACGGGGCCCGGGTACTCGAGCCACCGGCCGACCGGCAGTATGGCGAGCGGGAATGCAGCGTCGAGGACCTGGCCGGCCACCGCTGGCAGTTCACCGAGACGGTCCGGGACGTTGCGCCCGAGGAATACGGCTGCCAGACCATCGCGCCCTGGCCCCGCGGTAACCACATCGCTGACCCGGGATCTGCCGTCTAGCGGAGGTGGCAGGACCGCCTGGTCATCCGCTGATCTGGATGCCCCAGCGGGCCCGCCGAGCTCAGGACGTGGTCACACTGGCCGTCCGGCGCTGGCCACGGCCTGCCGCTCGCGGAAGGCGACCGGGACGACGGCCAGGATCAGCGCGCCGGTCAGGGCGAACGCCGCCGGGTAGCCGGTACGGACGCAGATCAGGCCGAAGACGGCCGGGCCCGCGCCGTACCCGGCGTCGTAGGCGAGGTTCCACAACGCGCTGGCCTTAGCCTCAGGCAGCTGCTCGATCAGCAGCGCGAACGTCGCGTTCTCGATCACCCCGAACCCGGCACCGAACAGCACCATGCCCGCGAAGATCACCACGGGCGAGCCCAGCATCAACATCGCGGCCATGCCGAGCGCCGCCACGGCGAGCGCCGGGATGAGCAGCCGGGCGTGACCGTACCGGTCGCCGTGCCTGCCAGCCTGCCAGCGGCTGAGCGTAGCGGTGATCGCCTGCACGAGCAGGGCGGCCGAGCAGAGGCTGCTGGGGATCCCCTTCGCGAGCGGCAGGAACGAGTCCAGCACGCCGGCCGCGATGGTAGCGGCGGCGAAGATCAGCGGCAGCCGCAGCCCGGCGCCCGCTATCGGTCTGGCGCCCGCCATCCGCCTGGCGCGGGCGGCCGGGCGTGCCTCGCGCCCGCCCGGCAGCCAGCGGATCGCCACCAGCGGCAGCAGGCCGGCGGTGGCCGCCATCGCCGCGGCCACGGCGGCCAGGTGGTGTCCGGCGAGCCAGACCCCGGCCGGCAGCGCGACAACGGCCGGGACGCCGGAGACGACGCCGAGCAGGCCGAGCCCCTCACCACGCCGTCCGGGAGGCAGCAGCCTGGCGGTGAGCGTGCCGGTGACCACGCCGCACAAGCCGAAGCCGAGCCCGCGCACCAGGCTGACGCTCACCATGACGGCCTGGGGCTCGCGTGCGAGCATGGCCAGGGCCGGTGCGCCGAGCAGCACGGTTCCGGCCGCGAGCACCACCCGGCAGCCGAACCGCCTGATCGCTGCTGCGGCCACGGCCTCGGCAGCCACGGTGCCGAGCAGCAGGGACCCGGTGATCAGCCCGGCACCGGAGCTGCCGGCGCCGGCCGCTGCCGCGAGCATCGGCATGACCGACAGCAGCAGGAAGAAGCTGGTGAGCGAGGTGAACTCGGCCAGGAACGTGACCGCCAGCGGAACGCTGAGGAGCCGGGCCCGCACCGCGGTAGCAGGCCGGGCCTGCGTCAAGGTGCTCATAGCACGCACCGTAGAACCCAGCCGGCACGCTGGTAAGGTCCGATTTCATGGCGATCGAGTGGTCCGGTTTGAGTCCGGAGCTGCTGGTCCGGCTGGACCGTTCGGCCAGCCGGCCGCTGCGCGCTCAGCTGGAGGCGAGCCTGCGCGAGGCGATCAGGGGCGGCCGGCTCCGCGCCGGGGAACGGCTGCCGTCCTCGCGGGAGCTAGCGCGTGAGCTCAGCGTCTCCCGCGGCATGGTGCAGGACTGCTACGGGCAGCTGCTGGCCGAGGGCTACCTGACCAGCCGCACCGGGTCCGCCACCCGGGTCGCCGGCATCAGCGGCCAGCACGCCGGTGACCAGCCCGTGGCCGGCCCGGCCGTGGTCCCGGCGCGCTCGCCAGGCCGCCATTCCCCCGACCCGCCGCTGATCGCGGACTTCCAACCCGGCGTGCCGGACCTGTCCAGCTTCCCGCGTACCGACTGGGCCTGGGCCATCAAGCGGGCGTGCACCGAGGCCGCCTCCGCGGACCTCGGATACGGCGACCCGCGCGGCAGCTCGGTGCTGCGCGAGGTACTCGCCGGGTACCTGCGGCGGGTACGGGCCGCCGCCGCCAGCCCGGCGCAGATGATCATCAGCACCGGATTCGCGCAAGGAATCAACCTGGTCCTGCGCGCCCTGGCCCACCAGAGCGGCGTGACGTGCGTGGCCTTCGAAGACCCCGGGTACGGCAGCGCGCAGGAAGACGAAACAGTCCGCGCGGTCCTGGCGATGGGCATCCACGTCACCTACGTCCCGGTTGACGGGCAAGGCCTCGTGGTCAGCGAACTGGTGGCCTGCGGGGCCCAGGCTGTCGTGGTCACCCCGGCGCACCAGTCCCCGACCGGGGTGGTCCTGTCCCCAGCGCGGCGGCGTGCCCTGACCGACTGGGCACAGCGCGGCGGCGGGTACGTGATCGAGGACGACTACGATTCAGAGTTCCGCTACGACAAAGAACCCGTCGGCGCGCTGCAGGGACTGGCTCCCGACCAGGTCTTCCTGCTCGGCACGGCCAGCAAGGCACTGGCGCCCGCGGTCCGCCTCGGCTGGGTCCACGCCCCTTCAGCCCTGGCCTCAGCGGTCGCCGCCGAGAAGGAAATGAGTGACCGCGGCTCCTGCATGCTGGACCAGCTCGCCCTGGCCACCTTGCTCACGACCGGCCGGTACGACCGCCACCTGCGGCGGATGCGAACCGTCTACGCCGCCCGCCGCGGTGCACTGACCGACGCGTTCGCCAGACAGGCCCCCGGGGTCCAGCTCACCGGGCTCGCGGCCGGATTCCACGCGGTCGCGCCTCTGCCCGCCGGCGCCGACGAGACGGCAGTGATCGCCGCGGCGCGTGAACAGCGGGTCGGGCTGCACGGCGTCGGCGCCTACCGCGGCCACCCTGACCCCGCGGCGCCACCCGCACTGGTGATGGGCTTCGGAAACGTCCGCGAGCGAGCCATCGAACCCGCCATCGCCAGCGTCGCCGGCCTGCTCAGCTGACCGAAGCACCCACGCCCGGGGACCGGGCCACAGGTCAGGTCGCCTGCGCTACCGCACCGGGCCGTCGGTGTTTAAGCGTGCCGGTAGTGAGCATACGGACAACGTCCGTTTCGTCCGCGACGACTACTGCCGAGGTGCTCATGCGTCGGTTGCCAGTGGTTCTTGCCGGGTTAGCCCTGGCCGCACTCCTCGTGGCCCTTCCGTCGGGGCCCGTGCTTCCGCCGCCCAGGCCTCAGCCGGCCCCGCGAAGGAGCCGGTCGCGGCCGGTACCGGCGGCGCGGTGGCGTCCATGGACCTGGATGCGAGCCAGGCAGGCATCGAGGCGCTGAGACACGGTGGCAACGCGATCGATGCCGCCGTGGCATCGCCCGGGGCCTACGACCCGAACCTGCCCGCCGGGGGCAAGCAGCCACGGTCCAGCATGGGGCCGGTCATCGCGCTCCAGGGCGGGAAGCCGGTCTTCAGCGTGGGCGCCGCCGGCGGATCCACGATCATCACCACCATCCTGCAGATCATCCTGAATCACGTCGACTTCGGCATGCCGCTGCCCGCGGCGCTCGCGGCTCCGCGGGTGAGCCAGACCAATTCGGCCACCTCGCTAGCCGAACCCGGTTTTTACAACAGCGCACTGGCCCGGCAACTGGCCAGCGAGTTCGGTGAGAAGTTCAGCCTCGCCACCGGGCCGGTACTCCCGCTTGACCACTACCCGGGCGACGCGACCGCGCTGCAGGTGCTCGGCCGCGGCGCCTACGAGGCTATCGCCGAGCCGGTCCGCCTGGGCGGCGGCAGCGCGCTCGTGGTGCACCCATCGCCATAGCCCTTGCTGGCCTGGGTCAGTTGGCCGGTGCGGATCGCGGATCGCGGCGCAGGGGGTGATCGGCGGGAACTTCGACGATGACGATCCGGACGCCGTCGGGGTCCTCGATCCACATCTCGGTCAATCCCCAGGGCTCGGTCACCGGCTCACGCGCAATGCGGACGCCGGCCGCAGCCAGCCGCTCGTGCTCAGCGTCGATGTCGCGCACCTGGAGCCAGATCATCACCGCCTCACCGGCCGCGCCGGCCGAGTGCCCGGATACTTCCAGGAACCCGGGGCCGAGAAAAAAGACCACCCCCGGATCGGCCGGCGAACCGAACTCCCGGTAGACCGCCAATCCCAGCACATCACGGTAGAAATGCTGGCTCCGGCCGAGGTCAGCTGGGCGCAGCAAGATCCGGCTGCTCAAAATCTCCACCTCACCATCCTGGCACCCCAGCCCGGCTGCTCAGGGCCGGGCGCGCAGCTCAGTGCGGAGTTCATGACTGCCGTACCTGGTGGCGCTTTCGTAGTAGAGACGCAGCCGCCCGTCCGGGAGTTCGATGACGGAAACGTAACGCAGCGCGCCACCACCGAAAGGACTGGACGCCGGGCCGGCCACGGCAATGTATTGCGACCCGTTCCACTTGGCGAATCCGGTTCGCTCTTCATAGTTCTCTGCTGCGGACGCACGGCCATCGAAATAGGCATATTCGCCCACGACCGCCGTTATCCGCATCCCGCGACTGTACCAGGTGCCTGGCTCTGGAACCATGACAGGCTCGCAGTTGTAGGCGTTCACGCTCATCATCTGGTCGGCATTCTCGTCACCCTCGGTCAGAGGATGCAGTGTGGCCCAGGCACGCAGATCCTGGCCGCGAAGCAGCACCGGATCCTTGATGGCGAATCCGGCGCTGCCAGGAAAGACGGTCTCGCGGGTCCTGGCCTTGAAATCTTGCGGAAGGGCCGCGCGCAGCCTCTCGATCCGCCAGTGCTTGGAGTTAAACGTTGCGCAGCTCAGGTACAGGTCCCAAGCACCGTCAGGCGTCACGTCCAGGGCCGGGCGTTCCAGTGATTCTGCATTCATCTCGCTCTTGTCGATGACGCACAACGTCTCGAAATGGATACCGTCGTCGATGGGGGAGCGGGCTACGTATGCCCGGTTGCCCCGGCCCTTGTTGACCGGATGCCTGTCACGATAGGCGAGATAGATGTGGTCACGGTGAATGAGAGCACTGGCGGCCCCGATCCAGTTGCCGGTTCCGTGCGCAGCGTGGAGCACCAGCTGGCTGTTCTCCGGGCGAGGCAACATGACGTAACTGTCAGTGCGGCCCGGCCCATGGGCCTACGCCAGCCACGCGGTCCACCCTGATGTGGGTGATGTATCCAGGTGGCGGGTTATCCATGGGAGGGAAGCGGACATCGGGACCGAGGTAGGTATGAGCGAGGTGCTGAAGGAGTTCGGCAGCTCCTCCCTCGGTAATCCGGGCCGTGCCATAGACGACGAGGTACTCGTTAAGGCCCATGGCGTTACGTGTGTCGGTTTCGATTGAGAGGGCAACGCGGCTGTCGTTGCGGATATTGCGCACCTTCCGGTGCTCGGGAAGATGGGCGGCAACGATTTCGTCGCCATCGAGGCCGACCCATACCACGGTCACCTGGGGACTGCCGTCGGGGTTCAGCGTCACCAGGTGAGCCAGAGCCGGGGAGTCGAGCACCGCTCGGGCGCTGTCGGGCAGCGGCGTGGCCATGACGTCACGTTAGCAGCGCAGGCCGCGGGTCGGTGAGGGCTCGACCGCGATCCGCCTGGTCCACGACCACCTGCGCAGCGAGTGACGTGCGCTTGGCGTGACACCGGCGACGGCGCCGCCTAGCCGGGCTGGGAGACGCCGAACGCGTCCCCCAGGCTGGTGAGGTCAACCGAGTGCGGTACCTGCCCGGGCCCATGGTCCAGGAACGGGCGCATCGCTTCGAGGGCGGTGAGGATCTCGCGCCCAACCTGCTGTGCGGACCGCATCGCATCCACGGAAACCAGGATTCCGCGGTCGCGGTACCACGCGACAATGGGAGATGTCACCGCATCGTAAACGGCCAGGCGCTGGGCAATGATCTCGGCGGTGTCGTCGGAGCGATGCTCGAGCGCGGCGCGCGCCAGCAGGCGGCGCATGAGTTCCTCATCGTCGGCCTGCAGGTGCAGGGCTACATCCGCGGTCATCCCGAGCTCGCGGCCGATCAGGTAGGCCGCGCGGGCCTGGTTCATGTTCCGCGGGATCCCGTCCAGGACGAATCCCCCTCCTCCGGCCTTGGCCGCGATCATGGCCTCTCGCAGCATGTCGAGGACGACCCGGTCGGGTACGAGCTCGCCGCGGTCAAGATACGTCTGGACAGACCGGCCAAGATCGGTCCGGCGCGCCACATGCTCGCGCAGCAGCTCACCGGTCGCTACGTGAGGGATGCCAAAATGCACGGCGATCAGTGCGCCCTGAGTTCCCTTGCCCGCCCCCGGGGGTGCGATCATCAGTATTCGCATGCTCAGCTCCTCGTGTTCATCCTCCTGCCCGCCGGCCGCCCGGGAAAGTGCTGCGGCCCCTGTTCGGCAGGTACAGGATCGGGCTCTCGAACGCTTCCGCGGCGTGCCGTCGCCGAGCGTCCCCGGCGGATCACGCCTCGACAGGCAGAGTGAGAACGGGAAGACTGCTCAAAAAGGAAGAACCTGCTCAGCAAAAGCGTCAGGGACGAGTTGGCGCATTCCTGGAGGTCGGCGTGAGTTCGGTTTCGCATACGGCGTTGTCGCCGCTGTCGTTCCTGGAGCGCTCGGCGCGGGTATGGCCTGACAAGATCGCCGTTATCTACGGCGGGCGGCGGCTCACGTACTCCGAACTGGCGGCCGAGGCGCAGCGGGTCGCGCAGGCGCTGCAGGCAAGTGGCGTCGAGCCGGGCGACCGGGTCGCCTACCTGATGCCCAACCTGCCCGAGATGCTTATTGCCCATTACGCGGTTCCGCTGGCGGGCGGGGTGCTTGTCGCGGTCAATACCCGGCTCACGGCCGAGGAGATCACCTACATACTGGCGCACTCGGGAGCGAAGATCCTGGTGGTCGACGCCGCGCTGCTCCCGACGGCCGTAGAGGCCGCAGGGAAAGTCGGGGCGGTGGCCCAGCTGGTGGCCGTCCAGGACACTGAGCTAGCACCGGCAGATACGGATCTGAGCGGGGATCCGCGGCTGGTGAGCTACTCCGACTTTCTCGCCCGGGGTGAGCAGGAGCTGCTGCCCTGGTCAGTCCCGGACGAGCTGAACCCTATTGCGCTCAACTACACGTCCGGCACCACGGGGCGCCCGAGGGGGGTCATCTACACCCACCGGGGTGCTTACCTGAACTGCTTCGGCGAGATCATCCACTCCCGGCATGATGAGAACAGCGTTTACCTGTGGACGTTGCCGATGTTCCACTGCAACGGCTGGTGCACCCCGTGGTCGCTGACGGCCATCGGCGGCACGCACGTCTGCCTGCGCGAGGTACGCGGCGACGCGATCTGGGAACAGCTGCGCGAGCACGACGTCACCCACCTCAACGCAGCGCCGACCGTCGTGAGCACGATCCTGAACGCGCCCGAGGCCGGGGCCCTGACCCGGCCGGTCCTGATCACCACGGCCGGCGCGCCGCCCAGTCCCACGACCATCGCGCACATGGAGCAGATGGGGTTCCGGATCGTGCACGTCTACGGGCTGACCGAGACGTACGGCCCGATCACCGTCTGCCAGTCCCAGCCGCAGTGGGCTGACCTGTCGGCCGAGGAGCGCGCCGCGCTGCAGGCCCGTCAGGGCGTCGGCATGATCCAGGCCGAGGGCGTGCGCGTCGTTGACGCTGACATGGCCGACGTCCCCGCCGACGGGAACACGATGGGCGAGATCGTCATGCGCGGCAACAACGTCATGGCGTGTTACTACCTGGACCCGGACGCCACGGAGGAGGCGTTCCGCGGCGGCTGGTTCCACAGTGGGGACCTCGGCGTCATGCATCCCGACGGGTATATCGAGCTGCGCGACCGCTCCAAGGACGTCGTCATCTCCGGCGGGGAGAATATCTCCACCATCGAGGTCGAGCAGGCGCTCATGAGCCACCCTGCCGTACTCGAGGCGTCGGTCATCGGGGTACCCGACGACAAGTGGGGCGAGCGCCCGAAAGCCTTCGTCGTACTCCGCGCCGGCCAGAGCGCGACGCCGGAAGAGCTGATTGCGCACGTGCGCAGCAAGATTGCCAGTTACAAGGCGCCCCGCGACATCGAGATCACGCGCGAGCTGCCGAAAACGTCCACCGGAAAGATCCAGAAATTCGTGCTGCGCGACGCTGAGCGGGCCGGACGCTCCCCCGCGCCTGAGAACTGACCGGTCAGCTCCGCAGCCGCGCGTTCCCGGGGACGTCGCTCCAGCCCTTGGTGACGAGTCGGGCTATAAAGGAGGGGGCGATGAGCCGTCCCGGGCCGGGCGGGCGGAACTGCGAAGCGAC
The DNA here is from genome assembly GCA_963720645.1 of uncultured Actinomycetes bacterium. Lineage (GTDB taxonomy): Bacteria > Actinomycetota > Actinomycetes > Streptosporangiales > Streptosporangiaceae > RYN-230. Next base: position 134,272 of record CAVRFX010000017.1, read on the forward strand.
GAGCAGGCCGGCCCGTCGGCGGACGGGTGCCGCCGGGGCGGCCAGATGAGTACGCTGCCGGCGGCCACGTACGCACTGCTCACCGACGGCAGCACGGTCGGGATCAGGCCGGCCCGGGCGCAGGACGCTGAAGCAGTCCGGGCGATGCACGCCGCCATGTCGCTGGACAACATTTACCTCCGGTTTTTCAGCATGAGCCCGCGGGTGGCCGACCAGGAAGCCAAGCGGGTCTGCCGCGAGCCGGATTCTGACCACGCGGCGCTGCTGGCCTGGCAGGGAGACCGGCTGGTCGGCGTCGCTGGCTACGAGCTAGGCGGGAAGCCCGGCCTCGCGGAGATCGCGTTCGCCGTCTCCGATGACATGCACGGCCGCGGGATCGCCAGCCTGCTGCTCGAGCATCTGGTCTGGCAGGCCCGGCAGCGCGGCCTGCGAGCATTCACCGCGGAGACGCTGGCGGAGAACTCGGCGATGCTCCGGGTATTCGCCGACGCCGGCCTGCCCGCCAAGCGGCGGATAGCCGACGGCTTGGTCGAGCTGACCTTCCCCCTGCCGGACAGCGAGGACCCTTACCGGCTGAACAATTACCTGGAGTCGGTGGCCGACAGGGAAAGCCGCGCGGATGTTGCGAGCCTGCGCCCGCTGCTGCAGCCACGCTCGGTCGCCGTGGTGGGCTCGAGTCGGCGCCGGCGCGATACCGCCGGGCGGGCCGTCCTGCACAACATCGTGACCGGCGCCTTCGCCGGGCCTGTCTATGCGGTAAATCCCCATGCCCAGACGATGGAGGGGGTGCCGTGCGTTGCATCCATCGATGACCTGCCCGAGCAGGTGGACCTGGCGGTGATCGCAGTGCCGCCGTCCGGGGTGCCCGAGGTGGCAGCGCAGTGCGGGCGCAACGGAGTCCATGCCCTTACGGTGATGGCCTCCGGTCTGGGCGCGGCGGGCGCTGACCTGCTGGACATCTGCCGCCAGTACGGCATGCGGCTGGTTGGGCCGAACTGCTTCGGCATCATCGTGCCCTGGGTCGGCCTGGATGTGTCGTTGGCAGCCAATCATCCGCTGCCCGGCGTCGCTGGTGTGGTCGTGCAGTCCGGCGGGGTGGGAATCGCGCTGCTCGAGCGGATGTCCAGGCTCGGCATCGGGATATCCTCCTTCGCCTCGGTCGGCGACAAGTACGACGTGTCCCCGACTGACCTGCTCAACTGGTGGGCGCAGGATGAGGTAACCCAGATAGCGGTCCTCTATGTCGAGTCCTTCGGCAGCCCGCGCAAGTTCGCTGGCACCGCACGCCGGGTCGGGCAGCGGATGCCGGTGCTGACCGTCGTCGGCGGCCGGTCCCCGGCGGGCCAGCGGGCGGCGGCCTCGCACCACGCTCAGGCTGCGACGCCGCTGGTCACCCAGGAAGCCCTGTTCGCCCAGGCGGGCATCATCACTACCACGAGCCTCGGCGAGCTCATCGACACCGCCGCCCTGCTCGCCTGCCAGCCACTGCCCGCGGGCAACCGCGTCGCCATCGTCTCCAACACCGGCGGCGCGGGCGTGCTGGCCGCCGACGCATGCGGCGATCACGGCCTCCAGGTCGTCAGGCTCAGCCCGGCCACTCAGCGCGAGCTGCGCAGGCTGCTGGCCCGGGGTGCGGTGGTCATCGGACCGGTGGACACCACCCCGATGGTGACCACGGACACCTTCCGCGCCTGCCTGGAGGCGGTAGCCGCCGACGATGGCGTGGATGCCGTGCTCGCCGTGGCAGTGCCCACGGCCATCTCCGACCTGAGTGCCGCGGTAGCTGCCGCGGTCGTCGGTAAGCCGCTCGCGGTCGCCCTGCTCGACCGGGTCGAGTCCGTCCAGCGGCTCAAGCGCCTGCCCGTGTCAGGGGCGCTGGCTGGCCGGGGTGCAGAGACCGGACCAGCGGATGGTCCCGCGGCCGCCGACCCGGCAGTGGCAGCTGCCGATCAGGCGGCGATCATCGACGAGGCAGCGGCGGCGGTCACCGGAGTGCCGGCTTACGCCGACCCGGAGAGCGCTGCCCGCGCACTCGGCCACGCGGCCCGCTACCGGGCCTGGCGCGGGCGGCAGCGCGGCAAGGTCCCCGAGCTGAGCGGCCTGCGCACGGCCGACGCGCGCACCCTGGTCACCGGCTTCCTGGCCAGCTCGCCAGTCGGCGGCTGGCTGCCGGAGGCGGAGGCCGCTGAGCTGCTGTCCTGCTACGGCGTGCCGGTTGCTGCCACCGTGTCGGCGGCCAGCGAGCAGGAAGCCGTCGCGGCCGCGGCGAAGTTCGGCGGTCCCGTCGTGCTCAAGGCCGAGGCCGAGGGACTGGTGCACAGGACTGATACCCGGGGAGTGCGGCTTGATCTGCGCACCCCGGAGGAAGTGTCCGAGGGTTACCGCGCGCTGGCCGCAGACTTCGGGCCGAGCCTGAAGACGGGTATTTCTCCAGGCCATGCTGACGGGCGGCGTCGAGGTGATGATCGGGGTCGTGCAGGAGCCCGTATTCGGGCCGCTGGTGGTTTTCGGGTCTGGCGGGAGGGCCACCGAGACACAGGGCGATCATGTGACCCAGCTGACCCCGCTGACGGACGCCGACGCCGACGAGATGCTCCGGACGGTGCGCGCCGCGCCCCTGCTGTTCGGCCACCGGGGCCTCCCGCCGGTGGACACCGCCGCGCTCACGGACGCGCTGCTGCGGGTCTCCAGGCTTGCCGATGATCTTCCTGAGGTCAGCGACCTGGACCTCAATCCCGTCATCGCCAGGCAAGACGGCGTCTGGTGCGTCGACGTGCGGGTGCGGATCAGCCCGGCAGAGCCCAGGGATCCGTTCCTGCGCCGGCTGCGCTGAGCACGCCGCATCATTCGGTTCCGCGTCAGCGCGCTCGGAGGCGGTTCTGCGATTCTGCTGTCATGCACTGATGCGCTTGTGACAAGGAGATATCGTCATGCCACGGCAGATCATCACGACCGCGAACGCGCCAAGATCGCCGCTCTACAGCCAGGGAGTCAAGGCCGGGCCGCACGTGCTCGTCTCAGGCATCGTCGGCATCGACCCGAGCACGGGCACCCTCGCCGGGGACACCATCCAGGATCAGACACGGCAGGCACTGGCGAATTGCGAGGCCATACTCCAAGCCGGCGGCGCCAGCCTGGATGACGTCATCGAGGTCGGGGTCCTGCTCACCAACCCTGCCGACTTCGCTGGCCTCAACGAGGAATACGCGCGGTGGTTCCCGTCCGAGCCACCGGCCCGCTACGTCGCCAAGCTCGGCGTCGACCTGCCCGGACTGCTCGTCTCGATCCGCATGGCAGCCTTCATCGCCTGACACCGCAGCCAGGATGACGTCAGGCCTCACGGCAGGGTCAGTCCTGGTTGCCGCGTGGCGCGGTGGCGTTTGCCCGCCGTCAGCGCCCCGGACGGTTGCGGGATGATTCTGATCGAGGGGCGCGTTCACCATAGAGGACACGACATGTCGTGTTGTTTGGGTGGGCGTGGGCTGCTGACGGCTCCGGGCCTTGAGAGGTGAGCGTGATGACCGGTTGGTACGCAGAGCGGACGCCGGACAAGTCGGCCAAGGCCATGATCGCCGTGACGCTGCTCGCGCTGTTGCTGGTGGCGGCCGTGCCGGTAGCCCTGCTGGCCGCAGTGGTCATGATGGTGCTGGGATACGTCGTTGGCGGCCTCGCGCTGTTCGGCGGCTCGGTCCTCGCCGCCGCCATAGCTGTCGCGCTCGCGGGCATGAACGGGATGCGGCACCTGCGCAAGCTGCTCTCCGGGGACAGCTTCCGAGTCGTGCGGCTGGACGGCAGCCAGTACACCGACGTCGCCGAGCCAGAGGGCAGGCCCTACACCAACCTTGTGCAGCTGGACCGCAGCGAGTACACCGAAGTTCGCTGACCTGGCGCCCCCCTTAGTGCGTGCAGCCGGGCGGCCCCACGCTACGTCGTCTCGGCGGAGACGTTTGCGCGCGGACCGCCGGGGTGGGGCGGGTTATTCATCCCGGTGCACGGTGCCGGGGGCAAAGGCAGGAAGGCAGACCGAGAGGTATTCGGCGCCGTCGGCTCCGGGGGTGCTGTAGCGCACCCATTCCCCGGGCCGGGTATGGACTGCCTGGCCGACCTGCACCGTCATTCGGCCCTGTTCGGATTCCACGACCAAGGCACCCCGCAGCACGATCGTGAATTCGTCGAACTCCGGGCGCTGCCCGGGCTCAGCCCAGCCAGCGGGACTGCGCATGTACGCGATGCTCAGGCCATCCTGGCCCGTGTTCGCCAGGCCGACGTACTCATCGATCAGCTTGGGCGGCTGGCCAGCCGCAGCCACCCGGCTCGGCCCGGGGATCAGGTCAGGCATGACACGAGTATCCCGCAACGGCCGGGCAGGCCATACCGCCTGCCTACCGTCGCAGCCGCTTCTGGCCGCGGCTCGTATCGGCGCCGTAGCGTAGCCCGTCGATGAGGATGGCGACCATGCGCTGGCTGTAGGCGACTCCCTCGTCCGCGACGGGCAGGCACAGATTGGCGACGGCGTGCAGCAGGTCCCCGGGGCTGATGCTGGCACGGATCTCGCCACTGGTTGCCGCGGCTTCGAGCAGTGATCCGAGGGCGGGTCCGAGTCGCTGCATGAAGTAGCTGGGCAGGGCATCGAACGCCGGATCGCCTGAATGAAGAGCTGTGGCGAGGCCTCGTTTGGTCGCGAGGAATGCGGTGTACCGGTGGAGCCACATTGCGAGTGCTGTTCCTGGCTCATGAGCGGCGGCCAGTGCCGGGGCCGCGTCGGCGCAGGCGTCCACCTCGCGCTGGAACACGGCCTTGACCAGGTCCGAGCGCCGGGGGAAGTGCCTATACAGAGTTCCGACTCCCACGCCGGCCAGATCAGCGATCTGCTTCGCGGGTGCGTCCACGCCTGACGTGCTGAAGACGGCCTTCGCTGCTTCAAGCAGGGAGTCGATGTTGCGTTGCGCGTCGGCGCGCAGCCGGCGCGGCTCCCGTTCAGGTGCGCCCGGACCTGCAGAGCGGGGTGGGCCGGCCCCGGGCGGCGCCGAGTCCTCCGTCACCGCACTCCTTGGCTTGCATAACCGGAAAGTATTTCCGTATAGTTCCGGAAGAGCGTTCCGCTTCGCTCCAGGATACGGCCCCGGCAGAGTGCCGCCCACGTCCCGGCCACGAACTCAGGAGAAATCGCGTGCACTACCGCACCCTCGGCCGGACCGGCATCAAGGTCAGCCCCTACGCGCTCGGCGCGATGATGCTCGGGGCCATCGGCAACCCCGACCACGACGAATCGGTCCGCATCATCCACAAAGCGCTGGACGCGGGGATCAACTTCGTTGACACTGCCGACGTGTACTCCCGCGGCGAGTCCGAGGAGATCGTGGGGCAGGCACTCAAGGGGCGCCGCGACGACGTCGTGCTCGCGACCAAGGTGCACCTCCCGATGGGGGACGATCCTAACCGTCGGGGCAACTCCAGGCGCTGGATCATGGCCGAGGTCGAGAACTCGCTGCGCCGCCTGCAGACCGACCACATCGACCTGTACCAGATCCACCGGCCGGACCCTGACACCGACATCGAGGAGACACTGTCCGCCCTCTCGGACCTGATCCACAGCGGCAAAGTCCGGGTGATCGGCTCTTCCACGATGCCCGCGTCCGACATCGTCGAAGCCCAGTGGGTGGCCGAGCGGCGCGGCCTGGAACGGTTCCGCACCGAGCAGCCGCCCTACTCGATCCTCAACCGCGGCATCGAAACCGAGGTCCTGCCCGTCGCCCAGCGCTACGGGATGGGCACGATGGTGTGGAGCCCGCTCGCGAAGGGAATGCTCACCGGGCGCATCCGCAAGGGCCAGCAGACCGACCTCCGCCGCGCTGCCATGCTCACGAGCTTCAGTGATGAGCGCCGGCTCGATGCCGTCGAGCAGATCATCCCGCTCGCCGACGAGGCGGGCCTGCCGATGACGCACTTCGCGATGGCGTTCGCGATCGCTCATCCCGGCGTGACCAGCGCGATCATCGGGCCGCGCACGATGGAGCAGCTCGATGACCTGCTCGCCGGCACCGGCGTGACACTCACCGACGACCTACTCGACCGGATCGATGAGATCGTCCCGCCAGGCACCAACGTCGGCATGCCCGACCAGTCCGCCTACCTGCCCCCGCCCCTCCAGCGCCCGGACCTCCGCCGCCGGCCCGCCAGCGAGCGCGCCGCCGCCTGACCGGACCCCGTGCTCGTCTGCCGCCCTGGGCCAAGCGCGTCAGCTGGTCAGACCGGAGGGCCGATAGCGTGAGAGGATGGCATCTACCGACAAGATCGAGGCATTCCTCGCTGAGCCGCGTAACGTCATCGTCGCCGGGATCCGCCGCGACGGGCGCCCGCACCTGAGCCCCAACTGGTTCTACTGGGATGGCCAGCGCTTCTACGTCTCGACCACGCGGGACCGGGTGAAATACGCCATCTTCCGCCGGGACCCGCGGGCGCAGCTTCTCATCGACGATCCAACCAGGTTTCGCGCCGTGCTGGTCCCGGCCACCGTCGAGATCCGCGAGGATCTGGCCGCGGAATTGCCCCGCTTCCGTGCTATCCGGGAAAAGCACGGGATGGCCGTGCCGGACGACGATGAGCATCTGCGGGCACTGACGGCAGACGGCCGGGTTCTGCTGGCCATCACACCGGATGAGCCGCCCTCGGGCTGGACGAGCTGGGGCTTGGACTAACGGTCATCCCCGCCCGGCAATCCGCCCGTCCCCGTGGCTTCGCTCTCGTGGCCATGCTTCCTTGTGCTGCGCGGCACTGGAGCCACCCGCCTCTGCAGCAAGATGGCACGCGGGCCGCCAGTCCAGGGTCCCCCGGGCAGCGTTAGTATGACGGTGGTCGTGCTTGCGCCCCTCTCCAGGTATCTGGCGAGCACGATCCGTAGGGCCAGGGCGCCTCACCGGAGGAACGCCATGGCAGGAACACTCCTCGCAGCCGCCGCATCATCATGGGCAGTGCTGATGGGCATCGCCCCGCTACTGCAGATCCGCCGCATGCTCCGGCACCAGTCCTCCCGCGAAGTGTCCATCGGCTATTTCACGATCCTGCTCATCGGATTCCTGCTGTGGATCGCCTACGGGGCGGCGGCTCGAATCCCAGCGCTGGTAATCCCTAACGCCGTCGCCGCGCTCGTCGGGTCAGCCGTCATCATCGTCGCGCTCCGGCTGCGCCGTCAGCCAGCCAGCGGTTCATCATCGCCGGATGATCCCCGGGCGCAGCGCTAGCGAGCGGATCCGGGTCAGGGCAGGAGACGGCTGGCATGCCGAGCGTAGATTTCCCGCATACTGTCCGGGTCGGGCGGCGAGTCCGGACGCAAGGCCGCGCCGATCTCGCGCATGAAGGCGAGGGCGGGGTCGGCTGGCGACCAGATTCCCAGCACCAGGGCCCCGCCGCACGCATTCAGGTGACCCTGACGGGACGCCATTCGATGCCGGGGTCCAGCGCGCCCAGGGTTGCCGGCATGTCACCCCGGCCGAGCGCCTCGTACAAGTCCTTCATCATCTGCACATTGCTCATCGCTGACCCCTTCAGCCGTTCCTGCGGCGCGTACGCCGGTTCACCGATCCCGGCATCACCCGGCCAGGCCAATTACCCTCGGCCGCCAAGCGCGTGACGCAGCCGCCCCCAAGGCCTCGCGTGAGGGCCTGGTCAAGGTGATGGGCGCGCGCGGCCGCTGCTGACCGTGCTGGATTTGGCCGGCATACTTGCTTCCATGAGCTGTGAGGTCTCCTGGTTTGCCGCGCTGTGCGACGACGACTATGAGTTTCTCGGCGTGCCGGACGGCAGGCTGCAGTCGAGCTGGGAACATTGCCGCGATATCGCACTCGGCGCGGAGCAGGCCGGATACGACAATCTGCTGCTGCCCTCGGGTTATGCGATGGGGATCGACTCGGTTGCGTTCGCCGCCGGGATCGCGCCGCTGCTGCGCCGGATGCAGCTGCTGGTCGCGGTACGGATGGGCGAGATGTGGCCCCCGCAGCTCGCCCGGCAGCTCGCCACGATCGATCAGATGCTCGACGGGCGCCTGACGATCAACATCATCTCCTCCGGGCTGCCCGGCCAGAGCCTGGAATCGGCGGCCAGGTACCGCCGCACCCTGGAAATCATGCACGTACTGCGTGACCTGCTCAACGGCAAGCCCGTCAACTTCCACGGCGAGTTCATCAACATCACCCTGGACCCGCCGCGCCTGCGCCCGGTCCGGGGTGGCTGCCCGCCGTTTTATTTCGGCGGCCTGTCCGAGGCGGCGCGGGAGGTCGCCGCCCAGGCCGCCGACGTGTTCTTGATGTGGCCCGACACGCTGCCTGGAGTAAAGACCGTCCTGGAAGACATGCGGGCACGCGCCGCCCGCTACGGCCGTACGCTGCGGTTCGGCTACCGCGCTCACGTCATCGTCCGCGCCACCGAGGCCGAAGCCCGGGCCGCCGCGCAGCGCCTGGTTTCGCGGCTCGATGACCACACCGGCGACACCATCCGCCGCCGGTCCCTGGACACCAGCTCCGCGGGAACCCAGCGGCAGGACGAGCTCCGCGGCATGGCCGATGATGACGGCTACGCCGAACCGAACCTGTGGACCGGCATCGGCCGGGCGCGCTCTGGCGCCGGCGCGGCCATCGTCGGTGACCCCGATCAGGTACTGGCCAAAATCCGCGCCTACGCAGACCTCGGCATGGACGCCTTCATCCTGTCGGGTTACCCGCACGCCGCCGAAGCCGACTTGTTCGCCCGGCACGTGCTGCCACACCTTGACCACGCACCACTGCTCCCGCGCTGAACCCGCACCACCCATCCCGCATGCCAACAGGCGCAATGTCGCGCCGTCGGGCGGATAGACGTGGTTTTGCTGGGCGTCGTCATGTTGCGGCTTCGGTGGCAGGCGCATTTAAGGGGCGGTGAGCAGTTTCTCGATCTCCTCGATGATCTGGGCGTTGTCTTGGTAGCGGATCGCGTGGATGCCCGCTTCCCGCGCGCCGTCCACACACAGGTCCGCGTCGTCGACGAAGACCGTCTCCTGGGCGCGGACGTTGAGGCGCGTGCAGATCAGGGCGTAGATCCGGGGATCGGGCTTGTTCATCCCGGCCTCGTGTGAATATACGATCTCGTCAACGAGGTCTTCGAATCCGTAGGCCTCCTGCTCGCGTTCCCGTGCGCCGACGAAGCTGTTACTCAAGATCCCGGTGCGATACCGTGGCCGCAGCCGGCGGGCGTACTCGATCAGCTCGGTGTTCGCGGTGCCCAGGTACTGACGCCAGATGTCGGCCATGAACGCCGCGAGCTGCTGCCGGTCCAGGCTGAGGCGATCAGTGATCGCCTGGTGCACGTCGTCCTCGGTGATCGTGCCGACGCTGCCGCCTGCCCAGGCGTCGTGCATGCGTTTGTTGAGTTCCCCGGCCGGCAGCCTGAGCCGGGTCTCCCACAACTCGGTGACACCAAGGTCCGGGGTGATCTCCAATACGCCACCGATGTCGAAAACCACCGCGCGGATCGCCATGATGGCCACTGGCCTCCTTGCCCCGGGCGCTGTACCCGGCTGGCTTCATGCTCCGGCTTACCCCAGGGGACAGGTCAAGCGCTCACATTGCGCAAGCACGCGAGGGGGCCCTCCCGGCAGCCGGCACGGCCCCGGCTGGATGGCACCTGGCCCGCGCGGCGCCGCCGCCCGCGAACGCCGTTCCCTGGCCGGCGCAGGCGGCGGGTGGCGGGCCCAGTGTGCCCGCGATCACCGTGTCAACACGCGGTCAGATGACGGTCAGACGATTTGACGAGTGCGGGGAGGTCGTAGGAACCAGGCCTTGACCTGTATTTCCTTGTGAAGTTATGGGATTCCGGGCCCCGACTTCGTCCTATGCGGCCGAGGGGTCTTTCGGCCCTGCCCTGGGTGCGAAGCTGTTTTCGATACCCGGCTCCAGGGATTGCCGGCGTTCACTGGCCGGGCGTCGAAGTCTATCCGCCAGCTCCTCGCCCGCCACGGGGCGCGCATCGCGGCGTCACCCGAGAGCTTCCTCGTCGAGGGCCTGACCGGGGCCTTGGTCGAGGGTGAACTGGGGCGGGCCGGCGCCTGGGGCGAGCGCCTGAGCGGGGTGACTGCCTCCGAGGCGCCGCCGGGGCGCCGCCAGGCCTCCTGGCGCCGTTCGCTGTCAAGAGCGCGACGGTGCGCGAACACCGTGGAGCCGTTAGCGGGCCCGGCGACTGTAGTCGAAGAAGTTGAGGACCCACTCCGCCAGCTTGTGGCCGGCGGATGGGGCCGCGCTGCCAGCGCTGGCAGGGTTGTTGAGTTGCTCGCCCAGAGCCCTCAACGCGGGAGCAAGCACCGGGCCGGTCATCGGTCTTCCGTGGCCCGGCGCCAGCACGCTCGGCTCCAGCCGGGCCAGTTCAGACACCGACCCGGTTGCTGCTCGCCAGTTCCAGGTGGCAAAGCGCGGTGGCCCGCCGAGGGTGTGCCTTAGCGACAGGGCGTCGCCAAGCGAATTGAGGTTGACGGTCAGGACGGCGTCGCCCGGGATGAGGGCACGGTCTCCCTCCCGAAACAGCGCCAGGTGTCCAGGGGTGTGGCCGGGCGTGGGGATGACCTGCCAGTCCGGCAGGCCGGGGACGCCTGCGTTCGGGTCGATAGGGCTCAGCCCGTCCTGCCCGCAGGGGAACATCCAGCTCCGCTCGACACGGGCCAAGGCGCCGATGATGCGGCCAGAGGGGGGCAAGGGCAGTTCGCCGGGGTGCACATACACGGTGACGTCCCACATGTGGGCCAGTTCGGAAGCGGAGCCAGCGTGGTCGGGGTGCACGTGCGTCAGCACGATCGCTCGTGGCCGGGCCCGGCTCCGAACAGGGTCTCCGCTGCGCTCCTGATCAATTCAGCCCGGCCCCGCCACCCGGTGTCAACCAATACCCAGGTTTCGCCCGACTGCACGAAGTAGACGTTCGAGTCTCGCCGTTTCCCAGTGACCAGGCAATAGACCCCTGTGGCGACGGTTTCTTCGAGCGTGGCGCCGTGCAGGTACCTGTCCACGTCGAATTGACGGCCCCCGAGCCAGTCCTCTTGTGATGCTTCCACAAGGCCGATATATAACGACCCTGGGCATGCAGCCAGGGTCGTTGGTCCTAGCGGCCGCGAAGGCCCCCGAGATGCAGGAACTTCTAGGCGGAGATGCGCAGACGCATGACCCAGCGCCACTTGGCGATACGACGGTCGCGGACGAATCCAAACTCTTCGAACAGGCTTTCTGGCCCGGTATGCAGGTAGGCGCCACGTTGCGGGTCACGTCCAGCCACCTGCTCGGGGTAGGCCTCGACCAAGCCTCCGCCAGCATCGGCTATCGCGGCCAGCACCGCGGCAACCCCGGCCCGCGCCACGCCTTTGCGGCGGGACCCGGAACCGGTGAACAAGCAGCCGATCCGCCAGTCGGGCAACTCGGCCAGGCCCTTCTCATAGGCCTTGGGGTTCTTGATGCTAGCCACCTCAGCCGGTGGCCCGTACTGACACCAGCCCACGCAGCGGCCGTCACGATAGACGAGCATCTGGTGGACGGTGCCGTTGTTCACGTGAGTGAGTTTGGCCTCGCGGTTGCCTGCTGCGGTGCTGTCCTTGCTGATTCCCCCGGGATGAAAGCCGATACACCAGCAGCCACCCCAGACACCGTTGTTCGCCTCAACCAGTGCGGCTACATGCTCGGGCAAGCTGACGGAACAAGCTGGATGGCGGCATTTGCTAAGAGCATGCTGTCCATCGCTTTAGTACTGGCCGAAAAGGATCCTCAGTACCAGGACGTTGCGAGCAAGTTCTGGGAACACTACGTCTACATCGCCAATGCGATCAATCGTCAGCGGGATCCGAAGTCGCTTTGGGATGAGAAGGACGGGTTCTTCTACGATCGGTTGTACTCCCAGAACGGTGACCCAAGCAATGCGTC
>CAVRFX010000018.1:0-153763 GCA_963720645.1 uncultured Actinomycetes bacterium
AACGGGACCAAGGCGTTCATCACCAACTCGGGCACCTCGATCACCTCGCTGGTGACGGTGCTCGCCATCACCGGCCGCGACGACCGGCGGCAAGGAGATCTCCTCGGTCATCGTCCCGGCCGGGCACTGGGGTTCGTTCCCGGGCCCAGTATTCCAAGGTCGGCTGGTGTGCGTCCGACACCAGGGAACTGTCCTTCGACGATTGCCGGGTCCCGGCGGAGAACCTGGTCGGCGAGCGCGGCCGGGGCTACGCCCAGTTCCTGCAGATCCTGGACGAGGGCCGGGTGGCGATCGCGGCCCTGGCCACCGGCCTGGCCCAGGGCTGCGTGGACGAGTGCGTCGAGTACGTCAGGACCAGGCCTTCGGCCGCCGCCTCGACGACAGTCGGCGGCCGACCTTACCGGCCTGGACGTGATCGGGCTGGACGGCCCCGCGCTCCGGTGGCGGGTTTCGCTGGCCACCCCGACCGCGCGGCGGCTGTCCGCGGCGGCCCGGGCCTTCGTGGCCGAGCTGCTCCCCTGATCAGAGCGCGGAGCCCGGAGCCCCCGACGGCTCATCACCTAGACCGAAGTTCCCCCCCGGTGATCCGCGTGCATGGCCGTTTACCTGGCCTTTTGGTGTGGTGCTGGGGTGGCTTTCTTGACTACACGACCCCGAGGCGGTGGCTGACGCCGAGCAGGTCGAGGGCCTGGCGCTGCAGCGGGGTGGGGGTGGTGACGAGCTGGAAGGCAGCAGGGCAGGGACGATGGACCGGTTGAGGCAGATGGTGGCCAGGTCGGCGAGCAGGCTGGTGAAGCTGTGCACTGGGAGGCCGCCGCTGGTGTGCTGGCCGCGGCTTTGGCCAGGGCCCGGGGGGAGCGGGCGGCCGGGGCGACGGGGCTGGCGCGGGCGGCCTGGGCGGCGGGCTTGTCGTCGTCGGTGAACAGCAGCGGTGCGAGGCGGTCGTGCATGTGCCAGGTGGTGAAGAACGATAGCATCCGCAATAAGATGCCGCCGGACCCGCTGTTCGGTGCGGTGGCGGATGGGGCGGATGTCCAGGTCGGTATTGAAGGCCCGGAACGCGCGCTCGACCTGGGCCAGGGCCTTGTAAGAGGAGACCACCTCGCCGCTGCCCAGCTCGCCGCCGGTGACGGCGGGGCGCAGCACGTAGATCCCGTCCAGGGCGGCCTCGGCGGTGATGGAGTCCTGGATGCGGCGCAGCTGAAGCTTGTGTCAGTGATCTCGGTCCGGGAGTGCTTGGCGACCTTGCGGCGGCGCAGCACTCGGTCGGCGCGCACCGCGATCTTCTCCTGGCCGCGCAGCGGCAGCGGGTCCCGCGTGACCGCGGCGGCGATCTTCTCCAGGTCAGCTTCGGTGGCGGCGAGCAGTGATTTCGCGTTTGCGGACCCGCTCGGCTTCCAGGAACGGGTCCGGCAAGCGACCGGCCGCCCCGGGGTAGTCCGGGTGAGCGATCTCGGCCAGGTCGGTCTCATCGAACAGGGACAGCTGCAGCGCGCCGCCGCGGACCAGGGCCTTGACCTGCGGGGCGCGCAGCGCGGTGATCCAGTCCAGCCCGGCGGGTCCCACGTCCTTGCGCAGCCGCGCGGCGGACACATCCCCCGGTCCCCTGCGAGCACCACCCGGGTAAGGCCGAACCGGTCCTTGACCCTGGCCACCTGGCTGGCCACCGTCTTCGGGTCCCCGGCGTCGCCCTCGAACACCTCGATGGCGACCGGGACGCCCTCTTTGCTGGTGAGCAGCCCGTAGACGAACTGCAGCCCACCCCGACCCCGTCTTTGGGGTGGCCGATGGCGCCCAGCCGGGCAGGTCCGCCCCTCGAATGCGGCGGAGGACGTCGTAAAGGACCAGGGTTCCCCCAGCGAGGCGCCGGGCCGCGAGCGCGTCCTGGATCTTCTCCTGCCGGGCGGCCAGCCAGTCCATCGCCGCATACAGGTCATCCTCATCACAGCCGCCTGCGCCCAGCACCTCGCCCAGCGAGCTGGCGGCCTCCCGCAGCCCGCGGGCGATGGCCAGCTTGGAGTCCGGCGCGATTACCTGCGCGACCGCCATCGCGGTCACCAGGTCCCGCTGCCGTGATGACCGGGTCGAGCAGCTCCTCCAGGCCCAGCGACCGCGCGGCCCACCACCGCGGCGACATGCCCGTGCGGCAGGCTGCGGCGACTCGAACGTGCCCCCGCCGCGGCGGCCGGCGCGGGCTGGCCCTTCAGCACCCGGGCCAGGGCATCGACCTTCGCCTCGGGCCAGGATGACAGGTTGGCCAGGGCGCGGTTCCTGACCTTGCCCGACTCGCGGTAGCTTTCCCGCAGCAGCACCGCCGGCGGTGAGCCCCGGTTGGGCACCTTCGCCACGTACATGACGACAACGATACCGGCTCATACCGCGTAGGAGCAGTGCAACACGCCGTACTGCCATCAATAACGTGATCTACATGACTACGTTCCCTGCTCTCAGGGAGCGCACTTCACCTGGTCACAGCACCATCGCCGTGGTAATCAGAGGCTCACCAGGGGGAACTTCGGCCTAGAGCGATCACCAGGCTGACGGTTTTCTATCACCACCGGGGCATGCCCCGCGCGGTCGGGGAAGTTGCCCTGGCGGACACCCTGATACCGACCACTGGAGTACACCATGCGCACGAAGACCCTTGGCGGTCTCACGGTCAGCGCGATCGGCCTGGGCGGCATGCCCATGTCCATCGAGGGCCGGCCGGAGGAGCAGCGCTCGATCGCCACCATCCACGCCGCCCTGGACGCGGGCATCACGCTGATCGACACGGCCGACGCGTACCACGTCGAGCCCGGGGAGGCCGGCCATAATGAGCGGCTCATCGCCCGGGCCCTGGCCACCTACGGCGGGGACACCAGCGAGGTGCTGGTGGCGACCAAGGGCGGCCACATCCGGCCTGGGGACGGCTCGTGGACCGTGGACGGGTCCCCGGCCCACCTCCGCGAGGCGGCGGAGGCGTCGCTGAAGGCCCTCGGCGTCGACGCGATCGGCCTCTACCAGTTCCATCGCCCTGACCCCCGGGTCCCGTACGAGGAGTCCATCGGGGCGCTGAAGGACCTGCTCGACGCGGGGAAGATCCGGCTGGCCGGCATCTCCAACGCGTCGGTGGCCCAGATCGACACCGCCCGGCGCATCCTGGGCGAGGGCCGGCTGGCCAGCGTCCAGAACCAGTTCTCGCCTGCCTTCCGGTCCAGCGAAGGCGAACTGCGGCACTGCGCGGAGCTGGGGATCTCCTTCCTGCCCTGGAGCCCGCTCGGCGGGATTGGCCAGGCCGGCGACCTGGGGGCCAGGCACGCAGCCTTCCAGGAGATCGCGGACGCCCGGGGTGTCTCCCCGCAGCAGGTCACCCTGGCCTGGATGCTGGCCCTGGCGCCGGTCGTGATCCCGATTCCCGGGGCGAGCCGGCCCGCGTCCATCACCGACTCCGCCCGGGCGGCCGACCTCGTCCTGACCCAGCAGGAGATCGGGCGGCTGAGAGCGGCCTGACCTGGGCCGGGGCGCCCCGGGTCACGCTACCCGGGGCGCTCCGCCGTCCTCGCTGCGCATCGGGCGGCCCGCGGCGGCCCAGCCGGTCATCCCGTCGCTGACGTTCACCACGGTCCAGCCCGCCCCGGCCAGCGCGTGCGCGGCCTGGTTGGAGCGGCTGCCGGCCCGGCAGATCAGGTACACCGGGTCTTCCTGCGGGATCTCGGTGTACCGGGCCCCGAGCTGCCCGAGCGGGATATGCATCGCCCCGGGGGCGTGCCCCGCGGTCCACTCATCCGGTTCCCGGACATCCACCAGGAACGCATCCGCGGGCACCTCGGCCGCGGGCAGCTGCGCTGGCCGCGCGTCTCCCGTCATGCCGCGCACCCGGTCACGCGCTTTCCGTTCATCTGGCACCCTCCCCGCAAACGCTTACCGATCAACTCATTGTGGCGTGACGGACACGTTCGTGCCTATCATTCCGGCGCCTCCTGCCCGCCGAGCCGCTGGTACGCCGGGGTGAGCAGGCCGGTGAGGTCGCGCCCGCGGATCCGGACCGCGGGCGGCTCGAACGACCGGAGCACGAGGTCGGGCACGGTGGCCGGAACCGTCTGGGCGGCCCGGAGCCGGGCCCGGGTCAGCCCTGGTGACCAGAACCGGTCCAGTGACTGCGCCAGCGTGGCCGCGCTGATATTCCGCAACGAAATCGCTTCGCCGTCCGTCACCCCGCCAGGCCCGGGGTCCTGCGCGGCTGGCCGGCGCCGCAGCGCGCCGAGGAGTTCCTCCCGGCCGCGGCCCCGCCAGGCCAGCATCGCAAAGGGGTCGTCGTCGAACTTCTCGGCCAGCACGTAGCAGACCGCGGCCAGGTGCTTGCAGGGCACGCCCCAGTCGGGGCAGGAGCAGGACATCTCCAGGTCACGGGGGGACCGCGGGAACAGCGGGGTGCCGCAGGCCGCGAACACGTCCTCGATCTCGTGCGGCATCTCGCCGGCCAGCAGCTTGGCCCGGAACAGTGCCTGCGCGCCGAGCGCCTCGGTGACCGAGCGCCACTGCGCGGTGGTCAGCGGCAGCACGCCGATCCGGACCTGGTACGGGGCGGGGCGCGAGCCCTGGACCCGGGCCCGGACCTTCCCGGTGCCCAGCTCGAACTCCATGACCTGGCCGCGGCGGGCGTAGTTCCGGCCGCGGGCCAGGCGGCCGCTCATCCCGAACGACTCCAGCACCTCCACGAAGCGGCGGGACCACCATTGCTCGCCGATCGCGCCGCGCTTGCTGCGGGCCTTGATGCCGTTCTCCACCTGGCGCGGCGCGGACGCCTCGTGCCACCAGCGGGTATCCCCCCGTTCGGTCATTGCTGCACCGCCTCCGGGGCGAGCTGGAGCACGGCGCGCAGGTCCGCGCGTGGACAGCTCGGTGAGCCAGCCCTCACCGGTGCCGACGATCCGCTCGGCGAGCGCCTTCTTCTCCTCGATCATCGCGTCGATCCGTTCCTCCAGCGTGCCGACGCAGACGAACTTGCGGACCTGGACGTCCTTGCGCTGCCCGATGCGGAAGGCCCGGTCGGTGGCCTGATCCTCGACGGCCGGGTTCCACCACCGGTCGAAGTGGATGACGTGGCTGGCCGCGGTGAGGTTCAGCCCGGTGCCGCCGGCCTTCAGCGAGAGCAGGAACACGGCCGGGCTCGCGGCCTCCTGGAACTCGGCGACCAGCGCGTCACGGGCCTTCTTGGCCGTGCCGCCGTGCAGGTAGAGCACCGGGCAGCCGAGCCGGGCGGCCAGGTAGGGCTGGAGCACCCGGCCGAACTCGGCGTACTGGGTGAAGCAGAGCGCCTTGTCCCCGGCCGCGACGATCTCGTCGCAGATCTCCTCCAGCCGGGCCAGCTTGCCGGACCGGCCGGGCAGCCGTGAGCCGTCACCGAGCAGGTGCGCCGGGTGGTTGCAGACCTGCTTGAGCCGGGCCATGGTGGCCAGCACCAGGCCGCGGCGCTCGATGTCAGCCTCGGCCGCGTCGATCCGGGCCAGCATGTCGGTCACGGTGGCCTGATAGAGCGAAGCCTGCTCGGGGGTGAGCGTGCACCAGATCTTCATCTCGACCTTGTCGGGCAGGTCGGAGATGATCGAGCGGTCGGTCTTGACCCGGCGCAGGATGAACGGCCCGGTCAGCCGCTTCAGCCGGGCCGCGGCCTCCTCGTCGCCGTGCCGCTGCACCGGGACCGCGAAGCTCTCCCGGAATTTCTCGGCCGGGCCGAGCAGCCCGGGGCTGGTGAATTCCATGATCGACCACAGCTCGCCCAGGTGGTTCTCGACCGGGGTGCCGGTCAGCGCGAGCCGGGACCGGGCGGGCAGCGCGCGCACCGCGCGGGCCTGCCGGGTGCCCGCGTTCTTGATGTTCTGCGCCTCGTCGCACACCACCCGCCGCCACGGCACCGCAGCCAGCGCCTCGCGGTCCCGGGCGGCCAGCGCGTAGGTCGTGATGACCAGGTCCGCGCCGGTGAGCGCCGCGTGCAGCTCCGGGCCGGACAGCCGGTCCGAGCCGTGGTGCACGTGCACGGCCAGGTCCGGGGTGAACCGCTCCGCCTCCCGCTGCCAGTTCCCCACCAGTGACATGGGGCAGACCAG
This sequence comes from uncultured Actinomycetes bacterium, assembly GCA_963720645.1. Lineage (GTDB taxonomy): Bacteria > Actinomycetota > Actinomycetes > Streptosporangiales > Streptosporangiaceae > RYN-230. The sequence goes on from CAVRFX010000018.1 coordinate 6,090, forward strand.
CAGCGTGGGACCGGTCCCGGGACTCTCAGCCGTCCCGGGGGGTCTCCCCCGGCCCGGGGGTCTCCCCCGGCACGGATGGGCACCGCACTCGCTCATGGTCCAGCAGCGCGAGGGTCTGCACGCTCTTGCCCAGGCCCATGTCGTCCGCGAGGACCCCGCCCAGGCCCAGGTCGCTGAGGAAAGCCAGCCAGGCCAGGCCACGTTCCTGGTAGGGGCGCAGGTCGCCCCGGAAGGAGGCCGGGGCGGTCACCGGGGTCAGTGACCGGTCGGCCTGCCCGGACAGCAGGTCGCCCAGCCAGCCGTCCGCCGCGACCGCCGTGACCTCGAGATCCTCCTCCGGGCCGCGCAGCCCGGCCACCAGGACGTCGCCGGCCCGCATCACGCCCTGGCGGCCGCGCTCCATGAACGCCAGCGCGGCCCGCAGGTTCCGGTCGTCCAGTTCCACCCACTGCCCGCGGACCCGGACCAGGGGGATCTTGAGCTGGGCCAGCTCGGCCAGCTCGGCGGCGTCCAGCGTGGTATCGCCGACGGCCAGGTCGTAGCGGAACTCGACCAGGTCGTTCAGGCCGAAGCCCCCGCCGCCCGGGGCCCCCGCCGACGCCGGCGAACTGCTGGTGACCCCCCGGGACGTGAGCTTGAGCCCGAGCCGGGCCTTGCGGGCCCAGTCGGGCAGGAGCACGCCGAACCCGGCCCCGGACAGCAGCGGGCCGGTCTCCTTCAGGAACCGGAACGCCCCGGCGGTGTCCAGCGCGACCGCCGCGGGCGCCGGGTCCCGCAGCGCGTCCTCCAGCTCACCGAACAGCCGCGCGGCCGCCCCCAGCCCGGCCAGCAGTTCCTCGTCCGGGCGGGTGATCCCGCCGGGCGCCCAGCCGCCGGTGCCCGCCCACACGTCGCCGGCGGCCAGCATCAGGCTGGGATCCTCCGACGACTGCAGGGCGAACTCGACCTGCCACAGCCCATCGGCGGGCCGGCCGGGCTGGCCGGCCGGGGATAGGGCGGGCGGACCGGAGCCAGGTCCGGTGCCGGGGTCGCCTGCGGGTCCGGCACGCAGCCCGGGATCGGCGCCGGGGCCGCCCGCGGCTTCGGGGGGCAGCTCATCGGGGCCGGTGTCTTCCTGGACGGGTTCCACCAGCCGGAAGCACGTGCGCACCGGGCCGGCCGGGGCCTGGGCGGCGGCGCGCCAGGCGTCCAGGGCACCGGCCAGCTCGGCCGCCTCGTCCTCGTCCTCCGCGGTGGCCACCTCGACCTCGGCGTCCGGGCCGGCCAGCGCGGCCACCCAGCGCTCCGGCACCGGGACCCGGGCGGGGCGCCGCCCGCGCCGCGGCGGGAGCAGGGCCCAGCCCGGCGGGCCGCCCGGGGAGGCATCATCGTCATGGGCCCGGGGCGCATCCGCGGACGCGTCCAGCCAGGACGGCCCGTACGGCGGGGCCGCCACGTCCAGCGGCGGCGCCGGGGCGTCCAGCCGGGCCCGCGCGGCCGCGTCGGCCAGCGCATCCAGCGCCGTGGCCAGCAGCGGCCCGGGGGGCTCGCCGCCGGGCTCCCCGGCCCGGCACAACGGCGGCATGGCCCCGGCCAGCTCCGCGGCCCGCGGGGCGTCCGGGCCGGTCAGCACCGTCCGCCACGACGCGGTCCAGCCGTCGCTGCCCTGGCTCAGGCCGGGCAGGACACGCCCCCGGACGCACAGGTCACCCGCGAACCGGGCCACCGCCGCCCAGTAGACCACCGAGCCCCCGGCGGCCAGGCCGGGGTGGCCGACCTCGCCCGGCGGGGTATCCACCGGATCCAGGGCGGCCAGGATCGTGAGCGCGGCGGCCGGGCTGAACGCCAGTGCGGGGATCCGCCAGCAGCCCAGTGCGGCGCGGCGGCCGCGGCCCGGCCCGTTCCCGGCCCCGTCCTCTTCCTCGTCGGCCGGCCTGATGAGCTCGGGCGAGGACGCGGGCCCCGGGCCGGCCGACGGCAGCCACAGGCTGAGCTCGTCGGCGGCCGCCTTGCCGGCCAGGTCCCGGGGGCCGTCGCCCAGCACCCCGAGCGCCTCGGCCAGCACGTCGGGGCCTGCGGCGAACGGGTGCGGCCGGGCCGCGCGGGAGGCCCGGCCGCCCGCCGGGGCCGGCGGCACCACCGGGAGCGCGGAGTCCTCCGCCCACAGGCAGAGGGCACCCCGGGCCCAGATCCCGTGAATGACCAGCATGCCCGCCGCTCCCTGCCCGCCGGCCCGGCCGGGCCGCACCATGCTCACCATCGACGCTAGCAAAGACCAGGGACACCACGGCCCCGGAACACGGGGACGGCCGGGAAAGGGCCGGACGCTAAGGAGCCGGGCGGGCGCACGTGGCAGGCTGGCGCCATGCCGGACGACAGCGTGTGGATCCGCCGTGCCCGCGAGCTGGCCAGCAGTGTCCTCGCCCGGGCCGCGATGGCGGTGGAAACCAGCCAGCGGGTGCCGCCGGAGCACCTGGACCTGCTGGCCGCCGAGGGCTTCTACGGGCTGGCCGGCCCGCGCGAGGCGGGCGGCCTCGATGTGCCGTTCCCGGCGGCCTGCCAGATCATCGAGATCCTGGCCGGGGCGTGCCTGTCCACCACGTTCGTCTGGATGCAGCACCACGGTGTGGTGCGCGCGGTGGCGGACGGCCCCGCCGCCCTGCGGCAGGAGATGCTCGGGCCGCTGTGCCGGGGTGAGCGGCGGGCCGGGGTGGCCCTGGCCGGCCTGCTGCCGGGCCCGCCCCGGCTGCGCGCCCGGATCGCCGGCGGCGGGTACGTGCTCGACGGCGTCTCGCCGTGGGTCACCGGCTGGGGGCACATCGACACGCTGCACGTGGCCGCCCGGCTGGATGACGACACGATCGTGTGGGCCGTGCTCGACATCACGCCGGGCACCCAGTCCGGCACCGCACCCAGCACCGGGCCAGGTACTGGGGCCGTATCCTCCCTCACGGCGGAGCCACTGCCGATGGTGGCCGTGATGGCCAGCTCCACCGTGCAGCTCAGCTTCACCGGCCATCCCGTGCCGCAGGAGCGGGTGACCGCCACCCTGCCCTTCGCCCGGTGGCCCAGCCGGGACGCGGCGGGGCTGCGGGCGAACGGCTCGCTGGCGCTCGGCCTGGCCGCGCGGTGCTGTGAGCTGATCGGCCCCGGCCCGCTGGATGAGCAGCTGGGCCGGTGCCGGGCCCAGCTGGACACCGCCGGCCCGGACGCCATGCCCGGGGCCCGCGCCGCCGCCTGCGAGCTGGCCTTCCGTGCGGCGGCGGCGCTCGTGGTCAGCCAGGGGTCCCGGGCGATCCTGGCCGGTCAGGACGCGCAGCGGCTGGCCCGGGAGGCCCTGTTCCTGCTGGTGTTCGGCTCCCGGCCGCCGATCAGGGAGGCGCTGGCCGGGCTGCTCACCCGCCCGGTGGGCTAGGTAGGTACAGTTCCCGGGTGATCGTGCGCGACGCCCGGCCCGCAGAGCTGGCCGAGATCGGCGAGCTGCGGGTGATGGCCTACGAGACGGGCGGGTTCCTCTCCGACGCCTCGAACTACGGCGAGACGCTCCGCACGCTGGGTCACGACGGCACCGGCCAGATCCTGGTGGCGGCCGACGGCCAGACCGGGACGATCCTGGGCACCGTCATGCTGCAGTCGCCGCCGCACGCCGGGCACGTGGTGCGGGGCCCGGACGAGGCGGAGGTCAGGGCGCTGGCGGTCGCGCCGGAAGCGCGCGGTCGCGGCGTGGGGCGGGCGCTGCTGCGGGCGGTCACCGACCAGGCCCGGGACCGCGGGTTGCGGCGCCTGGTGCTGTGCACCCAGACGACCATGCACGCCGCGCAGCACCTTTACACCGAGGCCGGGTTCCGCCGCATGCCCGAGCGCGACTGGCAGCCGGTGCCCGGATTCACGCTGCTGGCCTACGGCCTGGAGCTGGCGGGCTAGCTGTTCTAGCTAGCTCAGCTGCCCGGGGTGGAACCGGGCTGATCGGGCGCACTGGCCTGCGCCTGCCTGGCCCGTTCCGCCTGCATGGCCCGGTAGGCCGCGAGGCCGGGCCGCGGCGGCCGGTTCCGGCCTGGGGGCGCACTGGACGGCTGGCCGGGCGCGATCTTGTGCAGCTGCTTGTTCAGCGACCGGAACAGGAAGTACAGGACCAGGCCCATGCCGGCGACGACGAGGAACCCGAGCAGCCCCGGGTACACCTGGCTGGCGGTGCTCGACGCGGCCAGCACGCTCACTGGGTCACCCTCTCCCGCAGCCCCGCGAACAGGTCGTCCTCGGGGAATTCGGTGTCCACCACCGACCTAGCTAGATGGTAGTCCTCGGTCGGCCAGGCCGCGCGCTGCACCTCCACCGGGCAGGCGAACCACGAGCTCTCCGGGTCGATCTGGGTGGCGTGCGCGAGCAGCGCCTGGTCCCGGATCGGGAAGTAGTCGGCGCACTGGACCCGGCTGGTGATGTCCACCGGCTTGCGGTCGGTTTCCTGCTCCTCCCACCGCTGGAACCATTCGGCGTAGGGCGACTCCAGGCCCCGCCGCAGCATTTCCTCGTGCAGCGCGGTGATGCGGTCCTTGTGGAACGTGGCGAAGTAGTACAGCTTGAGCGGCTGCCACGGGTCCCCGGCCCCCGGATAGCGGTCCGGGTCGGCGGCCGCCTCGAACGCCTCCACCGCGACCTCGTGGGTCTTGATGTGATCAGGGTGCGGGTAGCCGCCCTCTTCGTCGTAGGTCAGGATCACGTGCGGCCGGAATTCACGGACCGCGCGCACCAGCGGCTCCGCCGCCACCTCGAGGGGCTGCAGCGCGAAGCAGCCGTCCGGCAGCGGGGGCAGCGGGTCACCCTCGGGCAGCCCGGAATCGATGAATCCGAGGAATTCCTGGTGCACGCCGAGGATCTCGCGGGCCCGGGCCATTTCCTCACGCCGGATCCGGGGCAGGTTCTCCCGGACCTCCGGCCGCTCCATGGCCTTATTCAGGATGTCGCCGCGCTCACCGCCGGTCAGCGTGGCCACCATGACCTGCGCGCCCTCCCGGACGTAGCGGGCCATCGTGGCGGCGCCTTTGCTCGATTCGTCGTCGGGGTGGGCGTGCACGGCCATCAGCCGCAGCGGCTCGGACGGCGGAACCACCGGATCATTCGTGGCGGCAGACAAGCGAATTCCCCTCGGCACCATGATGGTTAATAGGAACGGCGCTCTGCCCGGCCCGGCTTACCCGGGTGGACTCGCCAGGCTGGGCTGACCCGTCTGGGCATCCCGGCAGGTGCGCCCGGGGCAGTATCTCGCCGACAGAACATTGTGCAGGACAACGCGCTGGCCCCGTGACCACATTCCCGTATAGTGGCGGGCTCTGATCACGCCGCGGCGTGAGGCCTGGCCCACTCGGAACTCGTGAGGGGCGACGTACTCGCCAGGCCTTGTTAGCCTCGAAGGATTACCCCCGAGGAGCCGCGCACGGCTCATGCGGATCCGAGCGTCCGCACTGCAGGCAAGGAGTACCCGTGACCGAGACGAACAACGACAGCCTTACCTGGCTCACCCAGGAGGCGTACGACCGGCTCAAGACGGAGCTGGATTACCTCTCGGGGCCGGGGCGGGTCGACATCGCCAAGAAGATCGAAGCCGCCCGGGACGAGGGCGACCTGCGTGAGAACGGCGGCTACCACGCCGCCAAGGAGGAGCAGGGCAAGATCGAGGGCCGGATCATCCAGCTCGCGCACATCCTGCAGCACGCCAAGGTGGGTGAGCCACCGCGGACAGACGGGGTGGTCGGGCCGGGGATGACCGTGACCATCCGGTTCGACGGCGACGACGACGAGGTGACCTTCCTGCTGGCCTCGCGGGAGGAGAGCGGCTCGCCGATCGACGTCTACTCGCCGCGCTCCCCGCTGGGCAGCGCGATCAGCGGCAAGAAGATCGGCGACACGGCCACGTACACGCTGCCGAACGGGCGGGCGGCCAAGGTGGAGATCCTGGAGGCCGTCCCCTACATCGGCGGCTGACCCCCGGCCGCATCAGCGCGGTGCATTGTGCGCGTGATGACGCACACAATGCACCGCGCTGATGTTATGCCACCAGCTCGGGGGCGGCGGTCTCGGCGTCGCCGGGGGCGGTGCGGCCGCGGAGCGGGACCTCCTTGACGAACCAGGCGAGGATGAAGGCCAGCGCGCTCGCCGGGATGGCCCACAGGAACACCCCGTGGATCGCGAACGCGACCGCGGTGTACACGTCGTGCTGGACGGCGCCGGGCAGCGACCGGACCGTGGCCGGATCGAACTGGCCGCCGCTGGTGGACAGGTGCACGCCGGGCGACACCGAGGCCAGCGCGTCGGCGAGCCGCCGGGCGAAGATGGCGCCGAATGCCGACACCCCGATCGAGCCGCCGATCTGCTGGAAGAACAGCCGCGAGCTGCTGGCCACCCCGATGTCGCGGGCCGCCACGCTGTTCTGCGCGACCAGCGTGGTCATCTGCATCAGGAAGCCCATGCCGAAGCCCAGCACCACCATGTACAGGCCGGAGGTGACCCGGCTGGTGTCCACGCCGAGCAGGGACAGCAGCCACATGCCGAGGGTCATGCAGCCCGCGCCGATGATCGGCAGTGCCCAGTTCGAGACCCTGCGCGACCTGCTGGCCGGGCCGGACGCCCCGCTGCGCGACCGGGTCCGGGCCTCGGTGGCCGTGGTCTCGGTGGGCATCTCCTGCATGCTGTTCGAGAAGGACTCCGGCGCCCCGGCGCAGCTGCACGACATCGTGCTCGAGACGGCCTGCGAGCTGGCCGGGGTCAAGCCTCCGGTGGGTTAGCGGCCGCCGCCGCGTCCACCAGGGGCAGCACCCGGTAGGGCAGCGGCGTGGCCAGCGCGATCACCGTCGAGGCCCGCACCACCCCGGCCACGTCCAGGATGGCGTCGATGACCCGCTGCAGGTCGGCGTTGGTCCGGGCCACCACCCGGCACAGCATGTCGGCTGGCCCGGTGATCGTGTGCGCCTCCAGCACCTCCGGGATCGCGGCCAGCCGCCCCGCCACCGGATCGTGCCCGCCTGGCTGGCGGATCTCCAGCGTGACGAAGGCGGTCACGCCGTGGCCCAGCGCGACCGGATCCACGTCCGGCCCGTACCCGGTGATCACGCCGCGGGCGAGCAGCCGGTCCAGCCGCGCCTGGACCGTGCCGCGGGCCACGCCGAGCCGCCGTGAGGCCTCGAGCACGCCGACCCGGGGCTCGGCGGCCAGCAGGCCGATGAGCCGCGCGTCCAGGCTGTCGATCACCGGAGACCACCTCGTCCCGCCGCGCGCCGTTATCCCGGTCAGGCTGTACAGCTACCCCGATAAGTTTCGTTGCGGAATATACAAATTGCGCAGCCTATCAAGACAGTGTTGCACACTCTGACCGCCAGACGGATGCTGCTCCCAACGCCACGACGAGCACAGGAGCCCAGGATGACGGTCATGGACGAGTTCCCGGTCACCGGCATGGACGCGGTCGTGTTCGCCGTGGGCAACGCGCGGCAGGCCGCGCACTACTACTCGACCGCGTTCGGGATGCGCTGCGTGGCCTACCGGGGCCCCGAGACCGGGTGCCGGGATGAGGCCGCCTACGTGCTCGAATCCGGCCAGGCGCGGTTCGTGCTGCGCGGCCCGGTGCGGGCGGGCACCAGGCTGGGCCGGCACGTGGCCGCGCACGGCGACGGGGTGATCGACCTGGCCCTGGGGGTGCACTCCGCCGAGGCCGCCTACGAGTACGCGACCAGGCGCGGGGCGCGCGGCCTGGAGGAGCCGCGGGTGGTGGAGGACGAGCAGGGCAAGGTGGTGCTGGCCACGATCGCGGCCTACGGGGACACCCGGCACACGCTCGTGGAGCGGTCCTCCTACAGCGGCCCCTACCTGCCCGGGTACGTCGCGGCCCGGCCGGTCGTCGCACCGCCCGCCCAGCCGCTGTTCAGCTCGATCGACCACTGCGTCGGCAACGTGGAGCTGGGCCGGATGGATGAGTGGGTGGGCTTCTACCAGCGGGTGATGGGCTTCACCAACATGAAGGAGTTCGTCGGCGACGACATCGCCACCGAGTACTCGGCGCTGATGAGCAAGGTGGTCGCGGACGGTTCCCGGACGGTGAAGTTCCCCATCAACGAGCCCGCGGCGGGCAAGAAGAAGTCCCAGATCGACGAGTACCTGGAGTTCTACGGCGGCCCCGGGGTCCAGCACATCGCGCTGGCCTGCGACGACATCGTGGACACGGTGCGGGCCATGAAGGCCGCGGGGGTGGAGTTCCTGGACACGCCGGACAGCTACTACGACACGCTCGGCGAGTGGGCCGGGGCGACCCGGGTCGCCGTGGAGACCCTCCGCGAGCTGCGCATCCTGGTCGACCGGGACGAGGACGGCTACCTGCTGCAGATCTTCACCAAGCCGGTGCAGGACCGGCCCACGGTCTTCTTCGAGCTGATCGAGCGGCACGGCTCGGACGGTTTCGGCAAGGGCAACTTCAAGGCCCTGTTCGAGGCGATCGAGCGGGAGCAGGCCCGGCGCGGGAACCTGTAAGCGCGGCGGTCCGTAGGCGGGCGCGCCGGCCGGTAAGCGCGGCCGCCCGTAGGCGGGCGCGCCGGCCGGTAAGCGCGGCCGTCCGTAGGCGGACGCGCCTACCGGTAGGCGCGGCTGGCGCCACTCACCGGAACATCAGGTGATACCCCGCCTGGCGCAGCTCGCTGATCACGTCGTCGCAGTGCGCGGGGCCGCGCGTCTCGACCTGCAGCAGCACCTCGACCTCGCCGACCCGCAGCCGCGGCGTGACCCGTTCGTGCATCACGTCGAGCACGTTCGCGCCCAGGCCGGCCACGGCGCCCAGCAGGCCGGCCAGCGCGCCGGGACGGTCCGGGATCCGGCACCGGAACGTCAGGTACCGGCCGGCCGCGGCCAGGCCGTGCCGGAGCACCTTGGCCAGCAGCAGCGGGTCGATGTTGCCGCCGGACAGCACGGCCACCACCGGCGGCTCGAACATACCGGAGTCCTCCATCAGCCCGGCCACGGCGGCCGCGCCGGCCGGCTCGACGACCTGCTTGGCGCGCTCCAGGCAGAGCAGCAGCGCCCGGGACAGGCTCTCCTCGGACACGGTCAGCACGTGAACACCGAACCCGGAGATGATCCCGAACGGGATCTCGCCGGGCAGGCAGACCGCGATGCCGTCGGCCATGGTCGCCGCGGGCTGCACCCGGACCGGGTGGCCGGCCGCCAGCGAGGCCGGGTAGGCCGCGACCGCCTCGGCCTGCACGCCGACCACGGCGATCGACGGGTCGGCGGACTTGATCGCGACCGTGACCCCGGCGGCCACGCCGCCCCCGCCGACGGGGATCGCGACCGTGCGGACCTCCGGGCACTGCTCCAGGATCTCCAGGCCGAGGGTGCCCTGGCCCGCGACGATGTCCGGGTGATCGAACGGGTGGATGAGCACCGCGCCGGTCTCGGCCGCGAACTCGCGCGCGGACTCCACCGCGTCGTCCACGGTCGCGCCGCGCATGATGATCTCCGCCCCGTAGCCCCGGGTCGCCTCGATCTTGGGCAGCTGGGCACCCTCCGGCATGATCACCGTGGCTTTCACGCCGAGCATCTCGGCGGCGAACGCCACCCCCTGGGCGTGGTTGCCGGCGCTGGCCGCGACCACGCCACGGGCCCGCTCTTCCGCGCTGAGCCGGGAGATGCGCAGGTACCCGCCGCGGGCCTTGAACGACCCGGTGCGCTGCAGGTTCTCGCACTTGAGGAACACCGGGCCGCCGAGCCGCTCGGACAGCACCCGGGAGTGCAGCAGCGGGGTCGGCGGCAGGATCTCACGCAGTACCTCGCGAGCGGCGGCCACGTCGTCGGCGCTCACGGTGGGGGAGGTCATCGCCATGCCTTGCAGTGTCGCACCCGAGCACCCGTGACCGGGATGCCCCCATGGTCAAGAGTCGAAGCGGCCGCCGGCGGGGACGTAGTCGCTGAACGGGATCCGCCGGCGGGGACGTAGTCGCTGAACGGGATCCGCCGGCGGGGACGTAGTGTGAAATGGTGCAGCCAGACAACGAAACTCATGCAGCCGACGGAACCCCGCCCCGCCCCGCCGCCACGACCCTCGGCGGGCTGCGCGCCAGCGGGCACGAGTTCGAGACCGTTAAAGAAGAGCTCCGGCGTAACCTGCTGGCCAGGATGCGCGCCGGCGAGGAGAGGTTTCCCGGGATCGTCGGGTTCGACCAGACCGTGCTCCCGCACGTGGAGCGGGCCCTGCTGGCCGGCCACGACACGATCCTGCTGGGCGAGCGGGGCCAGGGGAAGACGCGCCTGATCCGGACCCTGTCCGTCCTGCTCGACGACTGGACGCCCGCGGTCGAGGGCTGTGAGATCAACGACCACCCCTACCAGCCCGTCTGCGCCCGGTGCCAGCGCCTGGCCGCGGAGCTGGGCGATGACCTGCCGGTCACGTGGCGGCACCGCAGCGAGCGCTACGGCGAGAAGCTGGCCACCCCGGACACCAGCGTGGGTGACCTGATCGGGGACATCGACCCGGTCAAGGTGGCCGAGGGCCGGACGCTGGGCGACCCGGAGACGATCCACTTCGGCCTGGTCCCCCGGACCAACCGCGGCATCTTCTGCCTCAACGAGCTTCCCGACCTGGCCGAGCGGATCCAGGTCGCCCTGCTCAACGTGCTGGAGGAACGGGATATCGGGGTCCGTGGCTACGCGCTGCGGCTGCCGCTGGACCTGGTCCTGGTGGCCAGCGCCAACCCGGAGGACTACACCAACCGCGGCCGGATCATCACCCCGCTGAAGGACCGCTTCGGCGCGGAGATCCGCACCCACTACCCGCTGACGCTGGACGAGGAACTCGCGCTGGCCCAGCAGGAGGCGCTGATCGCCTGGGATGGCGCCGACCCCGGCGCGGACCTGCCCGAGCACCTGATCGAGGTCATCGCGCGGTTCACCCGGCTGGTCCGGTCCTCGCCCGCGGTCAACTCGCGGTCCGGCGTCTCGGCCCGGTTCGCGATCGCCGCGGCCGAGTCCGTGGCCGCCTCCGCGGTCCGCCGGGCCGCGCTGACCGGGGAGGCTCAGCCGGTGGCCCGGATCTGCGACCTGCCGCCGATCGTGGGCAGCCTGCGCGGCAAGGTGGAGTTCGAGGTCAGCGAGGAAGGCCGGGAGGCCGAGGTGCTCGAGCACCTGCTCCGGCGGGCCATCGCGGACACGTTCCGGTCCCGGCTCGGCAGCGCCGACCTGAGCGGGCTGCTGGCCACGTTCGAGGAAGGCGGCTCGGTCGAGACCGGCGACCTGGTGCCGGCGGCCACGCTGCTGAACCGGATCGGCGAGGTGCCCGGCCTGGCCCGGATCATGGACCGGCTGGGCATGGACGGCGGCGAGTCGTTCGGCGAGGCCGCCGCGGCGCTCGAATTCGCGCTGGAGGGCCTGTACCTGATGCGGCGGCTGTCCAAGGACGTGATCGATGGCAGTGCGGTCTACCGCACCTGACGCGGCTGGCGCGCGTCACTGCCCGGTACGGCATGGGAAAGGCAGGCCGCTGCTGTGAGTGGCTACCGGTACGGCGAGTATCACGACGGTCCCGATCCGCTGGCGCCGCCATTCGACGCCCGCGGCGCGCTGGACGAGCTGGGCGACGCGGTGCTGGACGGCGCCGACCCGTCCACCGCCCTGCGTGACCTGCTGCGCCGCGGCGTGAACGGCCGCCGCGGGCTGGATGACTTGCTGCGCCGGGTCCGCGAGCGGCAGCGGGAGGTCCGCAGCCGCGGCCGGCTGGACGGCATCCTGGAGGAAGCGCGGGCGCTGCTGGACACGGCGGTGGGCCAGGAGCGGGCCGAGCTGTTCCCCGACCCCAGCGACGAGGCCCGGCTGCGCGAGGACGAGCTGGACGCGCTGCCGTCGGACACCTCCCAGGCCATCCGCAGGCTGGCCGACTACAACTGGCGCAGCCAGGCCGCCCGGGAGACCTTCGAGCGGCTCAAGGACCTGCTCCGCAGTGAGGTCCTGGACAGCCAGTTCCGCGGCATGAAGGAGGTGCTCCAGCGGCCGGACCCCGAGGCCATGCAGCGGGTCAAGGACATGCTGGCCGACCTCAACCAGATGCTGGAGGCCGACGCCCGGGGCGAGCACACGCAAGGCGACTTCGACCGCTTCATGGAGCAGTACGGGGAGATGTTCCCGGAGAACCCGGCCGACCTGGAGGAGCTCGTCGACTCCCTCGTCCGCCGGGCCACCGCGGCGCAGCGGCTGCTCGGCTCGCTGACCGAGGGGCAGCGCGACGAGCTGGCCGCGCTGATGGAACAGACGCTGCAGGACGCCGGGCTGGCCGCGGAGATGTCGCGGCTGTCGGACGCGCTGCGCGCCCGGCGGCCGGAGATGGACATGGCGGCCTGGTCGGGTGACCCGATGACCGGCGACGAGCCGCTCGGCCTGAGCGACGCCACCAGCGCCCTGGCCGACCTGGCTGACCTCGCCGACCTGGAGGCGGAGCTGCGCCAGGACTACCCCGGGGCGCGCCTGGACGACATCGACGAGGCCGCGATCCGGCGGGCGCTGGGCCGCCAGGCCGTGGACGACATGGAGGCGCTCCGGCAGACCGAGCGCGAGCTGGAACGCCAGGGCTACCTGGAGCGCAACGCCGGCCAGCTGGAGCTCACCCCGAAAGCGGTGCGGCGGCTGGGCGAGACCGCGCTGCGCCGGGTCTTCGCGGACCTGCCCGAGGGCGGCTACGGCGACCACGAGCAGCGGGACGCCGGGCAGGCCGGGGAGTACACCGGTGCCACCCGCCGCTGGCAGTTCGGGGACGAGCAGGCGATCGACGCGCCGGCGACGGTGCGCAACGCGCTGCTGCGGGACGCGGGGACGTTCCGGCCGCGCCCGGGCGAGGATCCTGACCACTGGGAAGGCAACCCGCCCCGCGTCCGGCTGTCCGGCCGCGACTTCGAGGTCGGCGAGACGCAGCGCCGCGCATCCGCGGCCGTGTGCCTGCTGGTCAACCTGTCCTACTCGATGGCGCTGCGCGGCACCTGGGGGGCGGCCAAGCAGACCGCGCTGGCCCTGCATGCGCTGGTGCGCAGCCGGTTCCCGCAGGACTCCATCCAGGTCATCGGGTTCTCGAACTACGCCAGGGAGCTGCGGGAGACGGACCTGGCCGGGCTGGGCTGGGACATGGTCCAGGGCACCAACCTGCACCACGCGCTGGTGCTGGCCGGGCGCTACCTGGACCGGCGACCCGAGCATGACCCGGTGGTCCTGATCGTGACGGACGGCGAGCCCACCGCGCACCTGCGCCGCGACGGGCGGTCCTGGTTCGACTGGCCGCCCGCGCCGGAAACGATCCAGCTCACGCTGGCTGAGGTGGACAAGATGACCCGGCGGCACGCGTCGCTGAACGTGTTCATGCTGGCCGAGGACGAGCGGCTGACCGATTTCGTGAACGAGGTGGCCCGGCGGAACGGCGGCCGGGTGCTGCACGCGGTGCCGGAGCGGCTCGGCGAGTTCGTGGTCCGTGACTTCCTGCGGACCCGCCGGGAGGCGCGCCGGTAGCGCGCCGGGCCAGCACCGTGGCGCGCCGGTAGCCCGCCAGGCCAGCACCGTGGCGCGCCGGTAGCCCGCCAGGCCAGCATCGTGGCGCGCCGGTAGCCCGCCAGGCCAGCATCGTGGCGCGCGCCGGACACGCCGGGAGGCGCGCCGGGCCAGCACGTGGCACGCCGTTTACCTTTCCGGCGTACCCTCGGAAAGCAGGGCGCGCCCGGGGAACCGGGACCTACCCAAACACGGGGATAGATTTTGCTTTAGGGCTTTTAGGACGCGCCGCAGCCGCCCGGATCCCGTAGTAGCGTTCGGCCGTTACAGCTATGGGCGGGCCGAAGGGGTGGCAGCTGGGCCAGGCCTGCATATCTCTAGGAGGATCACGTGAGTACTGTCACCGAATCAGGCACGCGCTCGTCGGGGAAGCGCATCGGCGCCCTGATTCTCGCCATCATCGGCATCCTGCTGATCATCCTGGCCCTGATCTACCTGACGACCGCGGCCGGCTCACTCCCCAGCTTCATTCCCGGCCACGTGAACGGCTCCAGCGGGCACCACCCGCTGCGGATCGGCGTCGCGCTCGTCGTGGGCCTGGTCCTGCTGGGCGGGGCCTGGTGGCTCGGCTTCGGCGGCAAGAAGGACCGCAGCTAGGGTCCCCACTGGTCACGATTTGCTCACCGGGCCGCCCCCGGCACTTCCGGGGGCGGCCGCGCCCCTAGGATCGGGGCATGTCTTTCACCGACCGGCTGCTGCTGTGGCTGCATATTGGCTTTGTCATTTTCGCCATTGGCCCGGTCACGATCGCGACCATGTCCACGCCGCGCTATATCCGGGCCCGGAACGTGGGCGTGCTCCGGTACCTGTCCCGGATGACCCGGATCTTCGGGGCGGCGTCGCTCGGCGTGCTGCTGTTCGGCATCATCGCGGGCCAGTCGCTGCACGAGATGACCAAGACATGGGTCACCGCGTCCATGACGTTGTTCGTGGTGGCCCTGGTCCTGCTGGTGCTGATCATGCGGGACCAGCACAAGGCGATTGCCGCCGTGGAAGCCAGCCTGGCCGCGGCCCCCGCCGCGGCGGCGCCGGCAGCCGGCGCGCCAGCCACGGTAGGCGGTGGGGCCGACGCGGCCGGGACCGCCGGTGCTGAGCCGACCGCCGCGGATGTCGAGCCCGCCCCGGCGGAAGCGGAACCCGCCCCGGCGGCCACGGCCACGGCGACCGCGGCGCCCGCTCACGTGGCCACGGTGGAACGCGGCCGGATCGCCTCCCTGGCCGGCGTGGTCAGCCTGATCTGGCTGGTCATCCTGGTCCTGATGGTCTGGAACTCCTGAGCGCAGCCCTCCGGGCGGTGCCCGGCACTACAGCCCGGCGCTAAAGCCCGCCACTAAAGCCCGCCACTACGGCCGGGCGCTACAGCCCGGCCAGCGCCTGGCGCAGGTCTTCCAGGAGGTCTTCCCCGGTCTCGATGCCGACCGACAGCCTGATCAGGTCGTCCGGCACCTCCAGCGGCGAGCCGGCCGCCGAGGCGTGCGTCATCCGCCCGGGATGCTCGACGAGCGACTCCACCCCGCCCAGCGATTCCCCCAGCGTGAACAAACGCGTCCGCCCGCACACCGCGACGGCGGCCTCGGCGCCGCCGCGGACCCGGAACGACACCATCCCGCCGAAGTCCCGCATCTGCTTGGCCGCCACTTCGTGGCCGGGATGCGCGGGCAGCCCCGGGTAATGCACCTGCGTTACAGCGGAGTGACTGGCCAGCATGTCCGCCACCCGCGCCGCGTTCCGGCAGTGCTGGTCCATCCGGATGGCCAGCGTCCTCGCCCCGCGCAGCGTCAGCCACGCGTCGAACGGTCCGGCCACCGCGCCGGTCGCGTTCTGCACGAACGCGAGCCGCTCACCCAGCACCGGGTCGGCCACCACCACCGCCCCGCCGACCACGTCCGAGTGGCCGCCGAGGTACTTCGTGGTGGAGTGGACCACCGCGTCCGCGCCGAGCGCGAGCGGCTGCTGCAGGTACGGGGAGGCGAACGTGTTGTCCACCACCAGGAGGGCGCCTGCCTGGTGCGCGACGTCCGCGAGCGCGGCGATGTCCGCGATGGACAGCAGCGGGTTGGTCGGCGTCTCGGCCCACAGCACCCGGGCCGGGCGCTCGGCGAGCGCGTCCCGGACCGCGGCGATGTCGCTGAGCGGGACCGCCCGGTAGCTCACCCCCCAGTCCGCGAACACCCGCGCCATCAGGCGGAACGTCCCGCCGTACGCGTCGCCGGGAATGACCACGTGGTCCCCCGGGGCACAGACGGCGCGCAGCAGGCAGTCCTCGGCGGCCATCCCGGACGCGAACGCCAGCCCGCGGCGGCCGCCCTCCAGCGCGGCGAGGCACTCCTCGAGCGCGTGCCGGGTGGGGTTCGCGGACCGCGAGTACTCGTAGCCGTCCCGCAGCCCGCCCACGCCGTCCTGCTTGTAGGTGGACACCTGGTAGATGGGCGGGACCACGGCGCCGGTCTGCGGGTCAGGCTCCTGGCCTGCGTGGATGGCCAGCGTTTCGAACCCGGCCGGGCCCCCGCCAGAGTTGATCGTCACATCTCACACTCTGCCACGGCGCACCGGCTGGTCAGGTCAACTCGACCGGTGCTGGCCCGGGGGACGACCCCCCGGAACCCCCGCGAATTCGGCGAGGGGAAAGGCCCGGTGCCGGCGGGGCGGGCAGAGGAAGTTCTGCCGCCGGGTGGCGGTGATGAACCGCTCCAGCCCGTTGTTCTTCGCGGTCACCCCGAACTGGGCCGCCAGGTCCAGCGAGGCCTGGCTGACGCGCAGCCGCGAGAAGAAGTCCGCCGACGGCACGAAGATCGTGAACTGCAGCTTCGGCTGGGCGCTGCCGCCGGGGACGTCCATGCTGTCGAATCCGGGGCCGTCCATCCGGATGTGGACCGGCGTCCCGTCCGCCGCCCGGGAGGACCGCTGCAGGCACGACAGGTGCCCCATCCGGTGCTCACGCTGGCCGGTCCGGAAGTCGATGTTCGTGCCGATGCCGCGCGCGGTCCGGCGCGCGTAGCCGGTCCCCCGGTTGGCGTTGGGCAGGAAGGCGGGGCCGCCCCCGCCGGCGAACTGGTCAGTGCCGCCCGGCGCGATCTCCGGCGCATGGAACACGTACTGCACACGCTGCACGAACGTCCCGTCCGCACCAGGCGCGGCGGCCGCGGTGTCCATGTCGTAGTACTGCAGCATGTCCAGGATGTCGTGGGACAGGTGCTGGATCGACCCGTTGTCGAAGTAGTCACCCGCCACCGCGTCGCTGTGCCGGGCCGAGGAGTTGCCCGCGAAGGTGCAGATCGCCGCCGGGCCGGACGCGCCGACCTGCTGGTCGGTGAAGCCCATCCACATCGGTGACCGGGGCTGGATGAAGCGGGCGTACGGCAGGCGGTGCCGGTGCGCGACCGCCCGGGGCAGGCCGATCTGGGTGAACATGTGCCGGCTGGACGTGAACGTGAGCAGCCCGCGCAGCGCCGGGGACGCCACCCGCCGGCCGCGCAGCGAATCGCTGCCGCCCAGCCAGGCCAGCGCGTCGGCGAGGACCGGCGCGTGGTCGCTGCGCAGCGTCAGCAGCATGTCGTTGGACTCGATCACCACGGGCACCGGGTACCGCAGCTTGGTCACGCCCGGGTTGGCCGGGCTCACATCGGTGGGACCGGGTTCCGCCTCCTCCAGGACGTAGCGGCTGCGGTCCGCGAGCAGCCGCGGCATGCGGGAGGAGACGAGGTGGCCGGCCAGTCCCCCGGGCAGCCGCCGGAAGTAAGGGATCCCGTAGGACACGAACGTCAGCAGGTTCGCCGCGTTGAACGGGTAAACGGCCTCCAGCCGGGCCAGCGCGCCGGCCAGCATGGCCTGGTCGGCGGCGGTCGGGACACGCTCCAGCCTGCCGGTGACGAACACGGTGTGCACGGGCGGCATCTGGACGGTCACCCCCGCGCCCGCCGTCCGGGGCGCGGCCAGCAGGGCGGCGATGTCGAACTGGATGTCAGGCCCGGTGCCGGCGACGGCGGCCCGCTCGGGAACCCGGGCGAGGGACGATGCGGCCTCCAGGCCAGCCGT
Source organism: uncultured Actinomycetes bacterium (assembly GCA_963720645.1). Classification (GTDB taxonomy): domain Bacteria; phylum Actinomycetota; class Actinomycetes; order Streptosporangiales; family Streptosporangiaceae; genus RYN-230. Next base: position 23,661 of record CAVRFX010000018.1, read on the forward strand.
GGCCAGCGCCAGGGCGCCGGCGCCCTGGAGCACGCGGCGGCGGCTGAGCAGCCCCGGTCGGTCCATCCCGTCTCCTGGATCCGTAAGCGCCGGATTCAGGCTGTCCCTGATGGCACGCTTGCTTTCCGGCTCGGGTCAGGATACCGCGCTCTCCACGCAGCTGACCTGGGCATACACCGGCCAGTATTTCTCCATAACGGACTTTTCGTGATTGGCACCCGGGCCCGCCGCACGCCATTTCGGCCGGGCATAACCGGTGATAGGCGGATACGGATGTCAGCCGTTCGCGGCGAGGAAGGTCAGCACGTCCTGGCGGGTGATGAGGCCGGCCGGGCGGCCGTCCACCAGCACCACCGCGGCGCCCGCCTTCTCCAGCGCGCCCACCGCCCGGCTGACCGGCTCCCCCGAGCCGACCATGGGCAGCGGCGCCGACATGTGCCCCTCGATCGGGTCGTGGGGCCGGGCCCGGCCGGAGACCAGCGCGTCCAGCAGGTCGCTCTCCACGACGGAGCCGACCACCTCCGCGGCCATCACCGGCGGCTCCTCCTTCATCACCGGCAGCTGCGAGACGTTGTACTCCCGCAGCAGCCCGATGGCGGCCGACACGGTCTCCTCCGGGTGGGCGTGCACGAACTCCGGCAGCCCGGGCAGCTTGCGCTTCAGCACGTCGGCCACCCGGGGCTCCTTGGTCTCCGCGGTGAGGAAGCCGTAGTCGGCCATCCACTCGTCGTTGAAGATCTTGGCCAGGTAACCGCGGCCCGTGTCCGGCAGCAGCACCACGATCACGTCGTCCGGGGCCGCGGTCGCGGCCACCCGCAGCGCGGCCACCACGGCCAGCCCGCACGAGCCGCCGGTGAGCAGGGCCTCCTCACGCGCCAGCTTCCGGGTCATCAGGAACGACTCGGCGTCGCTGACCGCCATCACCTGGTCGCACACGGACGGGTCGTAGTTGGCCGGCCACATGTCCTCGCCCACCCCCTCGACCAGGTAGGGCCGCCCGGTACCGCCGGAGTAGACCGAGCCTTCCGGGTCGGCCCCGATCACCTGGACCCGGCCGCCGGAGACCTCCTTGAGGTAGCGGCCCGTCCCGGTGATGGTGCCCCCGGTGCCGATGCCCGCCACGAAGTGGGTGACCCGGCCGTCGGTCTGGGCCCAGATCTCCGGGCCGGTCGAGTGGTAGTGCGACGCCGGGTTCTCCGGGTTGGCGTACTGGTCCGGCTTCCAGCCGCCCGGGATCTCCCGGGCCAGCCGGCTGGACACCGAGTAGTAGGAATCGGGGTGCTCGGGCGAGACGGTGCCCGGGCAGACCACCACCTCGGCGCCGTAGGCCCGGAGCACGCTGATCTTGTCCTGGCCGACCTTGTCCGGGCAGATGAACACGCACCGGTAGCCCTTGTGCGCCGCGACGATGGCCAGGCCGACCCCGGTGTTGCCAGAGGTGGGCTCCACGATGGTGCCGCCCGGGCGAAGCGCACCGGACGCCTCCGCGGCCTCCACCATCCGCAGCGCGATGCGGTCCTTGACCGAGCCGCCCGGGTTGAAATACTCGACCTTGGCCAGCACGGCCGGGGCCTGGCCACCGCCCACATCCTTCGTGACCGCACGCAGCCTGACCAGCGGGGTGTTCCCGACCAGCTCGATCAGGGACTCATGGACCTGCATCGTCAACCATCCTCCACAGCACCGGACCACTGACGCTATCCCACGCGCGTGCACCTGGGATGAAGCCCACCCGCCCGCTGGTTTAAGCTACTGGCCAGTAATCTGATCTGCGCCGCTCACGTCCGCCGCGGCAGCAAGGGAGCCCGCCATGCCTGAGGCAGTCATCGTCGCCACCGCACGCTCGCCCATCGGCCGGGCCTTCAAGGGATCGCTCACCTCGATCCGCCCCGACGACCTCACCGTGCAGCTGGTCTCCGCCGCCCTGGCCAAGGTCCCGCAGCTCAGCCCGGACGAGATCGACGACCTCATGCTCGGCTGCGGCCTGCCCGGCGGCGAGCAGGGCTTCAACCTGGCCCGCGTGGTCGCGGTCCTCCTCGGCCACGACAACCTGCCCGGCACCACGGTCACCAGGTACTGCTCATCCTCGCTGCAGACGACCCGGATGGCCTACCACGCCATCAAGGCCGGCGAGGGTGACGTGTTCATCTCGGCGGGGGTGGAGTGCGTCAGCCGTTTCACCAGCGGCAGCAGCGACAGCTGGCCCGACACGCACAACCCCCTGTTCGCGGACGCGGAGGCCCGGTCCGCGCAGCTCGCGGCGGGCGGCGCGCCGGCCTGGCACGACCCCCGGGAGGACTCCGCGATCCCGGATGTCTACATCGCGATGGGCCAGACCGCGGAGAACCTCGCCCAGCTGCGCGGGATCACGCGGGCAGCCCAGGACGAGTTCGGCGTGCGGTCGCAGAACATGGCCGAGAAGGCGCTCGCCAACGGGTTCTGGCAGCGGGACATTACCCCGGTCACCCTGCCGGACGGCACCGTGGTGAGCACCGACGACGGCCCGCGGCCCGGGACCACGCTGGACAAGGTGGCCACCCTGAAGCCGGTGTTCCGCCCGGACGGGACCGTCACCGCGGGCAACTGCTGCCCGCTCAACGACGGCGCGGCCGCGGTCGTGGTGATGAGTGACGTGAAGGCGGCCGAGCTCGGCATTACCCCGCTGGCCAGGATCGTCGCGACCGGCGTGACGGGGCTCTCCCCCGAGATCATGGGGCTCGGGCCGGTGGGGGCCTCACGCCAGGCGCTGAACCGGGCCGGGATGACCATCGACGACATGGACCTGGTGGAGGTCAACGAGGCGTTCGCCGCCCAGGTCATCCCCTCCTACACCGATCTCGGCGTCGACATCGACAAGCTCAACGTGAACGGCGGGGCCATCGCGGTCGGCCACCCGTTCGGCATGACCGGGGCCCGGATCACCACCACGCTGCTGAACAGCCTCCAGTTCCACGACAAGACCTACGGCCTGGAGACCATGTGCGTCGGCGGCGGCCAGGGCATGGCCATGATCCTGGAGCGCCTGTCCTAGGGCCCTCCCGGCGCCCGGCCAGGGCAACGGCCAGGTGAAGCAGGACTATCCGGGGCATTGCGGAAGCCTTACGCCTGGGGGTTGTCAGGGGCTCACCGGTGGTGCAGGCTCGGTAGGGAGACCAGCCTGCCCCTGGAGGTGGCCATGTCCCTGAATCACTCCCCGGAGATGCACCAGAACATCATCGCCCGGATCCCCGCGGTGACCGGGCGCGAACTCCGAGAGTGGTTCATGCGACTGGAATCCGGGCCCCCGTTCTCCCGCTGTGAGGAACGGGCTCATTGGCTGTCCGACGAGCATGGCCTGTCGCACGGCTATGCCTCCGCGATCGTGCACGAGTACGAGTTCCGCCGCCGTCTCAGGCTGAACAGCGCCTGAGCTGGGCTAGCCAGACCAGTGCAGCCAGACGAGGCCCGGGAGTTCCTCCGCGCGAACCACCGGGCTGTGCTGGCGACCGCCCGGGCCGATGGCCGGCCGCAGATGTCCCCGGTCGCCTGCGGGGTTGACGACGCCGGGCGCGTGATCATCAGCACCCGGGAGACCGCGGTCAAGACCAGGAATCTGCGGCGTAACCCCGTGGCGTCGCTCTGCGTGTTCACCGACGCCTTCTTCGGGCCGTGGGTCCAGCTCGAGGGCAAAGCGGAGATCATCTCGCTGCCGGAGGCCATGGAGTCCCTGGTCGGCTACTACCGGCTGGTCTCGGGTGAGCACCCGGACTGGGATGAGTACCGCGCCGCCATGGTGCGGGACCGCCGCTGCCTGATCCGGATCGAGATCACCCGGGCCGGCCCGGACATCAGCGGCTAGCCCCGCGGGCGGCACCCCAGCCGCCGCCCGTCAGCCAGCGCAGTCCGGGGCTCCAGCGCCTGCCGGCCCGTGGTGCCGCGAAATGCCCCGTATTGCAGCCATCTGGCATCTAATACGGCAATTTGGTGATCTGGCACGGCAATTCCGGGCCCGGTACTGCGATGTGCCCATCGTCGCCGCACTGCGGTGCTGGTGCCGCCGTTGCCGCCTTCTGACACGCCCAGTCAGTAGCCGGGTCGCTATCGGGCCGTGGGCCGCGAGCCGAATGGGGCAACTGTGGCCAAACTCGATTCGGCACTGGGTTGCACTGGATGCGACCAGAGTTCGCACAGAACAACCGCGCTGCTCATGGCAGGGATCGGCCCGATTTACTGAGTGACGATTTAACGCCGTGAGCGTGATCGGCCGGGCGTGAATGGCGCCATTATCGCACTGAGTGCCGTGAAACCCCGGCCGTGTGCGACTAGCGAACTGCGCGTATGCCTTGGCCAGCGGGGTTTCCTGGCCAGATCAGCGCAGCTCGGGGACCACTTGCACACGAGTGCCCCCGGTCGGAGTCGAACCGACACTGGGGACCCTTTTAGGGGGCCGGCCTCTTCCCTTGGGCTACGGGGGCTGGGTAATAATACCCCGGAGCGTCTGAGCGACTCTCGGGCAGCCGAATTGATACAGAATGTTTCGCCCGGGGGGAGTTATCTATTTTCACTTGGACGCCGAATGCAAAGCGTAACCATTTCGATTACGTTCGACGGCGCTTGCTCACAGAGCGTTACCGTACGGGTCAGCGTGCGGGGGCGCGCTCAGCCGGCCAACCCGCGAGCTCGCTGGAAGACCGCATCCAGCATGCCAGGGGTGACCCGGCCAGTGAACGTGTTCTGCTGACTCGGGTGATAACAGCCCATCAGAACCACCCCATCCTCCCCGCTCTCCCGCGGCTGACTGGCCGGTCCGGCGCGGGCGCGGCAGGCCAGGCGACCTCCACCCCGTGCCCGAAGCGGGGCCGGGGCCGGGGCACGCGGTAACCCGAGTCGCCCAGGACCGGCCACAGCGCCTGCCAGGCGAACGCGCCGAGGCACACGATGACCCGCAGGTCGCCGGTCAGGTAGCCGAGTTCCGCGGTCAGCCACGGCGCGCAGGTGTCCCGCTCGGTCACGGTGGGCTTGTTGACCGGCGGCGCGCAGCGGACCACCGCGGCCACCCGGGCGTGCAGCAGCTTCTGGCCATCCCCGGCCCGGATGCTGTCCGGCCGGGCGGCCAGCCCGCACCGATGCAGCGAGGCGAAGAGCACGTCGCCGCTGCGGTCCCCGGTGAAGACGCGCCCGGTCCGGTTCCCGCCGTGCGCCGCGGGGGCCAGCCCGACGATCAGGATGCCCGGCCGGTCATCGCCCCAGCCCGCGATCGGCCGCCCCCAGTAGGGCTCGTCGAGGTGCGCCCGGCGCTTGACCCGGGCGACCTGCTCCCGCCATTCCACCAGCCGGGGGCAGGCCCGGCAGACGGATTGCCGGGCGGTCAGCTCGGCCAGGGTGCCTGCTCCCGCCGCGAGGGCCCGGACCTCCGCCGGGTCGTGCGCCACCGGGGTGTCCGGCGCCGCCGGATCCTCGGGCCAGCCGGATCCCGGGGCGGCGGGTTCCCCGGCCGCCGCCGGTCCGGGAAGAGTCACCGGCACACCCCGGCCGCCAGCGACCCGGCGATCCCGTCGAGGATGTCGTGCTCGCTGGCCAGCACTTCCCCGAAACCGAACCGCCGCATGATCCGCTCCAGCACCATGGCCCCGCCCGCGATCACGTCGGCGCGACCCGGGTGCATGACCCCCAGCGCCGCCCGTTCCTCCCGGGTCTGGCCCAGCAGCCCGCGCAGCTGCGCGGTGACCTGGTCCACGGGGATGCGGGTGTGGTGGATCCGGGCCGGGTCGTACTCCGTGAGGCCCAGAGCCAGGGCCGCCATCGTGGTCACCGAGCCGGCCAGGCCGACCAGGGTCCGGGCCCCGGTGACCGGGATAGCCCCGGCCACCACGTCCAGCGCGGCGTCGATGTCCGCCGCCGCCGCACTGATCTCGGGCGGCCGGGGCGGGTCGGAGTGCAGGTGGCGCTCGGTCAGCCGGACGCAGCCGATATCCACCGAGACCGCGCTGATCCCGGCGGCCCCGCTGTCCCGCGCGGCCTGCCCGTCTCCGGCCACGAACTCCGTGGAGCCGCCGCCGATGTCCACCACCAGGTACGGCCCGGGGAACTCAGGCGGCGCGCCGAACTCGGCGGTCGCGCCGGAGAACGACAAATACGCTTCGTCCGTCCCGCTGAGCACCTCCGGCTCGATGCCCAGCAGGCTCGTGACGCCCTGGACGAAGTCGGCGGCGTTCGCGGCGTCCCGGGTGGCGCTGGTCGCCACCATCCGGACCGCCTCCGCGGAGAGGTCGCCGATGATCTTCGCGTATCCGCGGAGCGCGCCCAAGGTGCGCTGCAGCGCCTCGGGGGCCAGCCGCCCGGTGGAGTCCACCCCCTGGCCCAGCCGGACGATCTGCATCCGCCGGTCCACGTCGGTGAGCCGACCCGTGTCCGGGTTGACGTCCGCCACCAGCAGCCGCAGCGAGTTGGTCCCGCAGTCGATGGCCGCGACCCGGGTCTGCCCCGCCGGGGGGCTCACGGGACGCACGGGCCCTGCGCCCACCACGGCCCGGCCGCCTCCGCTGCTTCGCGGCCCAGCGGGTTGGCACCCGGCACCGCGAGCTCGTGCGCGACCAGGGCGTGCAGGCACTTCACCCGGTCCGGCATGCCGCCCGCGCTCTGCGTGCCGGACGGGAGCGGCTCCAGCCCCGCCGCGGCGGCCGCGGCGGCCCGCCGGTCCACATAGTCACGATGCGCGGCCTGCTGCGCGGCGCGCAGCCCCGGGTCGCCGGCCAGCCGCTGCTGCATATCCCTCATCAGCCCACCGGATTCCAGCCTGCTCACCGCCACGGTCGCCCGCGGGCAGGTGAGGTAGAACAAGGTGGGAAACGGCGTCCCGTCGTCCAGCCGCGGCGCGGTCTCCACCACATCAGGGTGCCCGCACGGGCAGCGGTGCGCCACCCCGCGCAGCCCCCGGGGCGGCCGGCCGAGCTGCTCCCCGACGACCTCCGCCTCGTCACGCATGCGGGCTGCCCTGGTCGGCCTGGCGCACGGAGTGCCACAGCCGCTCGTACCAGGGCGTGGCCGCGGCGGCGCTCAGCGCGGAGCTGCCGCCGGCCGGCTGGCCCCGATGATCACGTAACAGCTGGCGCCCGGCAGGCACATGTGCAGCCGGTCCTGGGCCTGCTGCTCGATGTAGGCGGGATCGTTGAGCCGCTGGGCCTCGGCCCGCAGCCGCGCCAGCTCAGCGGTGGTCGCCGCGCTCTGCGCCTGGAGCTGGTCGATCTGGCGCCGCTGGGCGATGTACTCCCGCACCGGGTAGGCGAGGCTCAGCGCGATCGCGCAGACGACCACGGCCAGGACAGCCGCCCGGCTGGTGAACCGGGCCCGTTCTGGCGGCGGCCGCTGCGCTGGCGGGCGCCGGGACTGCGCGCCGGGCATCACTCAGCCGCGGTCCAGCGCGGGAACGCGGACGCGCCCGCGTAGCTGGCCGCGTCGTCGAGGAGTTCCTCGATGCGCATCAGCTGGTTGTACTTGGCGACCCGCTCGCCGCGGGCCGGCGCACCCGACTTGATCTGGCCGGCGTTGACCGCCACCGCGAGGTCGGCGATGGTCGTGTCGTCCGTCTCCCCGGACCGGTGCGAGATCATGCAGGCCAGCCCGCTGCGCTGGGCGAGCGCGACCGCGTCGAGCGTCTCGGTGACCGACCCGATCTGGTTCACCTTGACCAGCAGCGCGTTCGCGGCGCGCTCGGCGATGCCCCGGCGCAGCCGTTCCGGGTTGGTGACGAACAGGTCGTCGCCGACGACCTGCACCCGGTTCCCCAGCGCGCCGGTCAGCGCCTCCCAGCCGGCCCAGTCCTCCTCGGACAGCGGGTCCTCGAGCGACACGATCGGGTAGTTGTCCAGCCACTCGGTGTAGATGCGGGTCATCTCGGCGGCGTCCTTGGCGGAGCCTTCGAACGTGTACGAGCCGTCCGAGTGGAACTCGGTGGCCGCGGCGTCGATGGCCAGCGCGACGTCGAGGCCCGGGGTGAACCCGGCCTTGCCGATCGCCTCGACGATCAGGTCCAGCGCGGCCCGGTTGCTGTCCAGGTCCGGCGCGAAGCCCCCCTCGTCCCCGACTCCGGTGGACAGGCCGTGCTGCTTCAGCACCGACTTCAGCGCGTGGTAGGTCTCCGCCCCCCACTGGACGGCCTCGGTGAACGTGGCCGCGCCGATCGGCGCGATCATGAACTCCTGGATGTCGACGCTGTTGTCGGCGTGCGCCCCGCCGTTGAGGATGTTCATCAGGGGGACCGGCAGCAGGTACGCGTTCGGGCCGCCCAGGTAGCGGAACAGCGGCAGGCCCGCGGACTGCGCGGCGGCCTTGGCCACCGCCATGCTGACGCCGGTGATCGCGTTCGCGCCCACCCGCGACTTGTCCGGGGTCCGGTCCAGGTCGATCATGGCCTGGTCGATCATGCGCTGGTCGTCGGCGTCGAAGCCGAGCAGCTCGGGCTGGATCTCGTCGATGACGGCCTGGACGGCCTTCGTGACCCCCTTGCCGCCGTATTCGTCACCGCCATCGCGCAGCTCCACCGCCTCGAAGGCGCCGGTGGACGCCCCGCTCGGGGCGGCGGCGCGGCCCAGGGAGCCGTCGTCGAGAGCGACCTCGACTTCGAGGGTGGGGTTTCCGCGGGAATCCAGAATCTGCCTGGCGTGCACCGCCTCGATCGAGGCCACGACGACTCCTGAAGCTCGGCTGACTTGTCCGTAAAGGAGCCTAGTGGAGTCGCGGCGGGGCTCGGGACCGGCCACGCCGGGCCGGCCTCAGTCGCCCTGATCCGCCGCGGGCCCGGCCGCGCCAGGCGCCGCCCGTCCGCGCCAGCGCCCCCGTCCGCGCCAGCGCCCCCGTCCGCGCCAGCGGGCCGGTTCTGCTCCCACGCGCGCACCCGCCCGGCGTACTGGCGGGCGGCGGCCCGCAGCTCGAGCTCGGGATCCAGGCCCGCGGCGCGGGCCCGGGCCACCAGCGCGAACAGTTCCGCGCCCAGGCGGCTGGCGTCGTCCTCACCCTCGAGCGCGGCCAGATCCCCGGGTGCGCTGGCCCGTTCGGCGCGGCCCTGCAGCTGGGCGGCCAGGGCCAGCGCGGGCTGGCCGAACGGCACCCCGTCCAGGGCCGACGCGGGCCCGTCACCGGTGGCCCGCTCGGCCGCCTTGATCGCGTCCCAGTTGCGGGTCACGTCGTCCGCGCCGGACACCGCCACGTCGGCGAACACGTGCGGGTGCCGGCGGACCAGCTTGGCCACGATGCCGTCGGCCACGTCATCCACGGTGAACCCGGTACCGTCGGTGCGCTCGGCGGCGACCCGGGCGTGGAACATGACCTGCAGCAGGACGTCACCGAGTTCTTCGCGCAGCGCCGCCCGGTCGCCGCTGTCCAGCGCGTCCAGCGCCTCGTAGGACTCCTCGATCAGGTAGGGCGCCAGCGACTCGTGCGTCTGCTTGGCGTCCCACGGGCAGTTCCGGCGCAGCGTGTCCATCACGGCCACCAGCGTGAGCAGCTCCCCGCCGGGCAGCGCCGCGGAGCCGTAGAGCACTTCCACCGCGGCTGCGGCCGGGCCGCCGGGGCCGCCCAGCTCGTCGGCCAGCGCCAGCGGGCCGGGGATCGTCCCGGGCGGGCGGCCCGGCGGGTCAGGCGGGCACAGCCACACCACGGTCCCCTCAGGCCCCGTGCCGTTCCCCCCGTCCACGGCGCGGGCCAGCCGCCGGGCGGTGTCCGCGGTCCCCTGATCCCCCGGCGGCACCTCGCGGGCCCCCGGCAGCACCTCCCAGCCGATCCCGGCCTCGTCCAGCGCGGGCAGCAGCGGGTGGCTGGCCGCCGGGGCCAGCACCCGCGAGGCACCGGCCAGGGTCTGCCAGGCCGCCCAGCTGAGCAGCCCGGCCCGGACCGTGGGCGCCGTCACCAGCAGCACCAGGCGCCGGCGCTCACCGGGGGGTCGCGCGGTAGGACCGTTAGCTGCCTGGTCTTTCATGAGATCGCGCCCGGGCGCCCTAGCAAGCCGGGGTCAGCTGCGGGGACGACGTCGCGGACGCACTCGGGCTGGGGGATGCCGTCCCGGGCGCGGCGGCGAGCTTGTTCGGCTTCGCGACCACCGAGACCTGGCCGTAGTCGAGCTGCCCGAACTGCGGGTTGACGTGGATATCCATGCTCTTGGCCGCCCGGCACTGGGACGTGTTGAACTGCTTGCCCAGCGCCTGCAGCGCGGCGGAGGCGGTCGGCAGCTTCCCGCCGTCCAGCCGGGCCAGCAGCTGGTTCTGGATCGCCACGTACCGGCCCAGCTCAGGCAGCTGATCCGGCGGCACCCCGTTGGCCACGGCCAGCTCGCTGAGCGTGACCCCGCTCTGCTTGGCCTGCGCGGCCGCGGACGCGAGCGCCTGCTGCTCCTGGTCGCGGGTGATGACCAGGTGGTAGCGCTGCGCCATCTTCTCCCGGACCCGGAACCGGAGCAGCCAGCTGAGCACCTCCTGCGGCATCTGCGACGCCGGGAACTGGAGCTGGACCTTGGCCTTATCCGCCTTGTACGCGGCGTCCAGGTTGTTCACCTCGGCCGTCACGGTCGCCGTGGGGATCCGCGACGTGTTGGTGACGGCCGCCGCGCCCAGCCGGACGGTCCCGCAGGCGGACAGCGCGAGCGCCGCGGCCAGCGCCGCGGCGGTCAGGGTGATGGGGGTGCGGAGCACGACGGCGTCCCTTCCTATCCCTCAGGTGTCACCGGTGCGTCAGGCTCGAAGACAGCCTCGATGAGCTGCCCGCACCAGGTCAGGAGTTCGGTGTCCCGGAGCAGCGGGGCGCCCGGCGGGGCGGGCTGTCCCGGGCGCCTGGCCTGATCCTGCCCTGGGCACCGGTACGAGCATGCTACGCATGGCCGGCTTGAGAACGGTCTTCGGGTACAGCCGCTGGACCCGGACCTGCCGCGAGTCGGGCAGCTCGGCCGGGGAGAACCGGATGAACGTGCCCTGCTGGACGATGTCGGTCAGCCCGGCGCGCCGCGCCCGGGCCCGCAGCCGGGCCACGTCGAGCAGGTTGGCCACAGGCTCGGGCGGCGGCCCGTAACGGTCGGCGAGCTCGTCGCGCACCCCGGCCACGTCGTCGGCCGAGTCGATGGCCGCGATCCGGGTGTAGGCCTCCAGGCGAAGCCGCTCACCGGGCACGTAGTCGTGCGGGATGTGCGCGTTGACCGGCAGCTCGACGCGCACCTCGGGCCGCTCGGCGGGCCCGTCGCCCTTCAGCTCGCTGACCGCCTCGCCGATCATCCGCACGTACAGGTCGAACCCGACCCCCGCGATGTGCCCGGACTGCTCCCCGCCGAGCAGGTTGCCGGCCCCGCGGATCTCCAGGTCCTTCAGGGCCACGTACATGCCCGCGCCCGCCTCGGTGTGCTGGGCGATGGTGGCCAGCCGCTCGTGCGCGGTCTCGGTCAGCGGCACTTCCGGCGGGTACAGGAAGTAGGCGTACCCGCGCTCGGCGCCGCGCCCGACCCGGCCCCGCAGCTGGTGCAGCTGGGGCAGCCCGTACGCGTCGGCGCGGTCCACGACGAGCGTGTTGGCGTTGGGGATGTCCAGGCCGGACTCGATGATCGTGGTCGACACCAGCACGTCGAACTTCCGGTCCAGGAAGTCGCCCATGATCCGCTCGAGCGTGTGCTCGTTCATCTGGCCGTGCGCGACCGCGACGCGGGCCTCCGGGACCAGCTCACCGAGCCGGGCGGCCACCCTGGTGATCGAGCTGACCCGGTTGTGGACGAAGAAGACCTGGCCGTCGCGGAGCATCTCCCGCCGGATGGCCGCGCCGATCTGCTTCTCGTCGTACGGCCCGACCAGGGTGAGCACCGGATGGCGCTCCTCGGGCGGGGTGAGGATGGTGGACATCTCCCGGATGCCGGCCACGCCCATCTCCAGCGTGCGCGGGATCGGCGTGGCCGACATGGCCAGCACGTCGACCTCGGTGCGCATCCGCTTGAGGTACTCCTTATGCTCCACCCCGAACCGCTGTTCCTCGTCCAGGATGACCAGCCCGAGCCGGGCGAACCGGGTATCCGGGGACAGCAGCCGGTGCGTGCCGACCACCACGTCCACCTTCCCCTCGGTCAGTTCCTCCCGGGTCCTGGCCGCCTCGGCGTCGCTCGAGAACCGGGACAGCATCCGCACGCTGACCGGGAACGGCGCGAACCGCTCGCTGAACGTGGCGTAGTGCTGCTGGGCCAGCAGCGTGGTCGGCACCAGCACGGCGACCTGCTGGCCGTCCTGGACCGCCTTGAACGCGGCCCGCACCGCGATCTCGGTCTTGCCGTAACCGACGTCGCCGCAGATCAGCCGGTCCATCGGGGCGGAGCGTTCCATGTCCCGCTTGACCTCGTCGATGGCGGCCAGCTGGTCGGGGGTCTCCACGTACGGGAACGCGTCCTCCAGCTCGCGCTGCCACGGGGTGTCCGGGCCGAACGCGTGCCCGGGCGACGCCATCCGGGCGGAGTACAGGCGGATCAGCTCGGCCGCGATCTGCCGGACGGCCTTGCGCGCCCGGCCCTTGGTCTTGGCCCAGTCCGCCCCGCCCAGCCGGTGCAGGCTCGGCGCTTCCCCGCCGACGTAGCGGGTGACCTGGTCGAGCTGGTCGGTGGGGACGTAGAGGCGGTCCGGCGGCTGGCCGCGCTTGCCCGGCGCGTACTCCACCACGAGGTACTCGCGGGTCGCCCCCTGGATGTTCCGGCTGGTCATCTCCACGTACCGGCCCACGCCGTGCTGCTCGTGCACGACGTAGTCACCCGCCTGGAGCTGCAGCGGGTCGATGCCGGGACGCCGGCGGGTCGGCATCCGCATGTCCTTGCTGGCGGTCCGCTGCCCGGCCAGATCCTCCTCGGTGAGGACCGCGAGCCTGATCGAGGGCCAGGTGAACCCCTGGCCGATCAGCCCGGTGCTGACGTAGGGCACGGACGGCTCGGGCGGCTGGTCCAGGTCGCCGAGGCGGGCCCCGATGTCCTCGCCGCGCAGCATCTCGGCCAGCCGCTGCGCGGGGCCGTGCCCCTCGGTGACCAGCACCACCCGCCAGCCGTCGGCCAGCCACTGGCGAACGTCCGCGACGGCGCGCGCCGTCTCGCCCCGGTAGCCGGGCACGGGCGCGGCGTGCATCTGAAACGAGGAGCGTTCCCCCTCGCCAGGGTCCGTCTCGCCGGTGCCGTTGCTGCTGATGAGGCTGTCGTCGGTACTGCTGAACGGGGTCACCGTCCACCAGGCGATGCCCAGGCGCTGGGCGGCCGCGCGGACCTGGGGCAGCGGCTGGAAGGCGGCCGCGCCCAGGTCGATGGGGGCCTGGCCGCCCGCGGCCGCGTTCACCCAGGAGGCATCGAGGAATTCCTGGCTGGTCCGGACCAGGTCATCGGCCCGGGCCCAGATCCGCTCGGGGTCGCAGGCGAGGACCAGGCCACCGGGGGGCACATGGTCGAGCAGCAGGTCCATCCGCTCGGCCAGGACCGGCGCGAACGCCTCCATGCCCTCGACCGCGATGCCGTCGGCCAGTTTGCCCAGGATTTCGGCCAGCCCGGGATGATCCTCCGCGAGTCGCCTGGCCCGGTCCCGCACCGCCGGGGTCAGCAGCAGCTCCCGGCACGGCGGCGCCCACAGCCCGTCCGCGGCGGCGTGCAGGCTGCGCTGGTCGGCGGCCCGGAAATAACGGATCTCCTCGACCGTGTCGCCCCAGAATTCCACCCGGAGCGGGTGCTCCTCGGTGGGCGGGAACACGTCCAGGATGCCGCCGCGCACCGCGATCTCGCCCCGGTGCTCGACCAGGTCGGTGCGCGCGTACCCGATCTGGACCAGGTGCGCGATGACCTCGTCGAAGCCGGCGGCCTGGCCGCTGCCCAGGGCCACCGGCTCGAGGTCGCCGAGGCCGCTCACCATCGGCTGGAGCAGGCTGCGCACCGGGGCGACCAGCACGCTGAGGGCCCCGGACCGGGTGCTGCCGGCGTCGGGGTGCGCGAGCCTGCGCAGCACGGCGAGCCGCCGCCCCGAGGTGTCCGAGCGGGGGGACAGGCGCTCGTGCGGGAGGGTCTCCCAGGCCGGGAAGCAAGCCACCGAGCCTTCGGGCAGCAGCGAACCCAGCGCGCTGGTCAGGTCCTCCGCCTCGCGGGCGGTTGCGGTCACCGCCAGCACGAAACGGGGCTGGCCGGCCGGGGCACCGCTGGCTGCGCTGGGGATGGCGATCGAGGCGGTCAGGAAGGGGCGGAGCGCGGGCGGCGCGACGAGGTCGGTGTCGCCGCTCCCCGGCTGCAGCGCGCCCTGGCTCAGGGCGCGCTGCAGCTGGGGATCCTCGGCGATGACGCTGAGCAGTCCGGCGAGGCTCATAGTGTCCTTGGGTCAGCACTGACGGCTGAGGTAGACAGCACGAAAGGCCCGCGCCGGCGGGCAGCGGGGTGCCCGGAAACCCTCACGCGGGATACTCCTAGTTTACGTTCCGGGCCAGGCGGCTCAGACCCTGGGCGCCCTGCGATCCTGGCCTGGCCTACGGGCCCGGCCGTGCTCTTCCGGCCTCGCCTACGGGCTCGGCCGTGCATTTCGGCCTTGCCTACGGGCTCGACCGCAGAGTTGTCCCGGCCTTGCCTGCGGGCTCGGCCGTGCATTTCGGCCTTGCCTACGGGCTCGGCCGCAGATACCCGGCCCCGGATCTACGACTATCGGCACCCTCGGGACTACGATATGTGTTTGTGACATCGGTGAGCGGTGTTCCGGGGGGCGGCACTGCCGGCCACGATGTTGCCCGCGGCCCGGGGCGGCACGCCCAGGCCAGGCAACCGCGGGCGAGCAGGCCGGGGGTACAGGCCGGCGACCCACGGGGCGGCCCGGAGACGGCGCTGTTCAGTCGCTGGGCGCAGGGCTACGCGAGCGAGCGGTTCGGGCAGCCGATCGCCGTGCTGCTGGCGGGGGCGGTCACCGCGGCCGGCGACCTCGGGGCGGCCAGCCTGCGCGAGGCCGGCGCCGACCTCAGCGTCGGCCTGGTCGATGACGACCAGCCGGTCACCAGGGCCGCGCAGGGCAGCCACCCGCGCCTGGCCCGGTGCACGCTCGGGGACCTGAGGACGGTGCCGCTGCCGCAGCGCTCGTTCGACATCGTGCAGGCCACCCTGCTGCTGGAGCGGATCGAGCACGCTGAACTGGTGCTCGACCGCCTGGTCGGCGCGCTCAAGCCAGGCGGGCTGCTGTGCCTGCAGGTCCGCGACCGGGACACCGCGGCCGGCTTCCTGGACCGGGTCCTGCCCGGCTGGATCCGGCGGACGATCTGGCGCGCCCACCGCCCTGGCCGCCCCGGTCCTCATCCCGCCGTGTACGAGCGGGTGGCCTCGGCCCGGGGCATCCAGGCCTACGCGCTGATGCGCGGCCTGGTCATCGCCCAGCAGCAGTCGCTGGGCGGGCTGGCCGGCGGCCTGCACGCGGCACCCCGGGGCTACCTGGCCGCCCAGAAGATGGTCGCGGCGTTGTCCCGGGGCCGGCTGACCGCTGCGCACGAGGAACTGCTGTACGTCATGCGCAAGCCGGAGAACCTGTTCGCCCGGGTCCTCTGAGCCCTCCGCCGCCCGGGTCCGCTGAGCCCCCGGCCGCCCGGGTCCGCTGAGCCCCCGGCCGCCCGGGTCCGCTGAGCCCTCGGCCGCCCGGGTCCGCTGAGCCCGCCGCCCCGGCCTGCTGGGCTTTCCGCTGGGTCCGCTGCGCCCTCATCCGGGCCGCCCCGGGCCCTCGCCTGAGCCCTCACCGGAGTCCTCTGGGCCGGATCCTCACCAGGCGCCTGGCCCAGGCTCCCTGGCCCGTGTAACCTCTGGGTGCCTAGCGGATACGCACGGCTTTGATCATCCCGCCCCGGGAGCGGGAGCGGCGCCGGACGGAGGTGAACGTGACCGCTGAGGCACCTGCGGGGCTGTCTGCGGACCTGGCGGGGTTGCCCGCGTGGACCCTGGACGAAGGGCAGCTCGGGGACCTGGAGCTGCTCCTGTCCGGTGCCCTGGCCCCGCTGCGCGGGTTCATGTCACCCGCTGAGGCAGATTCGGTCACGGCAGCCGGCAGGCTGCTGGACGGTACTCCCTGGCCGGTCCCGGTGACCTTCGAGGTGCCGGCCAGCGCGATCAAGCCGGACGCCGGCAGGCTGGTCCTGCAGGACCCGGAGGGCACCCCGCTCGCGGTGCTCGCCATCACCGACCGCATGCCGGTCTCGCCGGACCTGATCCGGCTCGGCGGCCCGGTGACCGCGTACCGGCCGGCCGAGCATGGCCCCTTCCGGCATCTGCGGCGGCGGCCGGCCGACGTGGCGGCCGAGTTCGCGGGGAGCCCGGTCCTGGCCTACGTCACCAGCGCGCCGCTGCACAGTCATCAGATCGGCCAGCTCCGGCACGCCGCGGGCCAGCTGAAGGCCCGGCTGCTGCTGCTGCCCATGGTGGCCGGCCCGGCGGAGGTCGTGGTCCGCCCCGATGCCCTGGTCCGCACCGTGCAGGCCGCCGCCCGCCACCTCCCGCCGGGCACCCAGGTCATCCCGGTCCCGCTGCGGCCCTACCACGCGGCGGCCCGGGACGAGCTGTCCCTGCGGGCGATCGTGGCGGCCGCGTACGGGGCGACTCATCTGCTGGCCGAGAAGCCCGTGACCACCCCCGGCGACGACGGGAACCGGCCGGGCCCGATCATCCCGGTGCTCTCCCCCGGTGACTGGGCCTACGACCCGGCCGCCGAGGTCTGGCGGCCGCTGTCCCTCATCGAGGCGGGCACCGAGCGCACCGACCTGGCTTCCGGTGAGCTCGAGGACATGCTTGACCGCGGGGTGGAGGTACCCGCGTGGTTCACCCCGCCCGCGGTGGCCCAGGAACTGCGCCGGGCCCGGCCGCCCCGCCGCGAGCGGGGCCTGGTCATCTTCCTGACCGGGCTGTCCGGCTCGGGCAAGTCCACCCTGGCCCGGGCGCTGCGGGACGCGCTGAGTGAGCGCGGTGACCGGACCGTGTCGCTGCTGGACGGGGACCTGGTCCGGTCGCTGCTGTCCGCCGGGCTGACGTTCTCCCGGGCCGACCGCGACCTCAACATCGCCCGGATCGGTTTCGTGGCGACCGAGATCGCGCGGCACGGCGGCATCGCGATCTGCGCGCCGATCGCCCCCTACGCGCAGGCCCGGCAGGAGGTCCGGCGGGCCGCCGGTGAGGTCGGCGACTTCCTGCTGATCCACGTGGCCACGCCCGCCGAGGTCTGCGAGGCGCGGGACCGGAAGGGCCTGTACGCCAAGGCGCGTGCGGGCCTGATCGACCATTTCACCGGGGTGTCGGATCCCTACGAGGAGCCGGACGACGCGGACCTGGTCATCGACACCTCGGTGCTGGGCCGCCAGGAAGCCCTGGACACCGTCATGCGGCTGCTGACCGAGGGCGGCTGGCTGCCTCCGGCGAAGCGGTAAGCCGTCGCGCGGCCAGCTCGCGGCGCGTGTGCTGGAGAAGGTCCAGCCGCTCGCGCACCAGGCCGGCGACCGGGACTGGGTGGCCTCGATCGACTCCGCGATCGTGCGTGTGCATCAGCACGGTGCGCCCCCCGGCAGACGGCGGGCGCGGGCATGCTTCCCGCCACGCTCACACCGGCCCGCCCGGCGGCTTTAGCGATACGACCCAGGCCATGGGCAACAAGTCAAACCGACGTCGCAACGTCCCCCCGCGTTGGGGCGCGGGCGGCGCCGACGCGAGGCCGCCACACGACCGGCCGCCTGACTGGAAGGCCCCGGACGCCGGGTCCCGGCGAGCCAGGCGACCGCCTGGCGGTAGCCAGCTGCTGTGTTGCGGGACTCCTGGTCTAGTCGTCGTCCTCGGCCCGGGTGCCCGAATCGAGCCGCCCGCGGAAACCCTGGATGCGTGACGTGATCGCGGCGGACATCGCGTCCCGCTGCCGGGACAGCACCACGTAGCTGATAATCCCGCTGACCAGCAACGCGAGCCCGAGGAGCAGCAGGCCCTGGGCGCCGGCCAGGTACAGCAGGCCGGTCACGGCGACGAAGATCAGGATCCGGGCCGTGGTGTAAGCGATGGTGGAACGCATAGCGGCATCAGCCTACTCGCCGCTGCCCGGCCCGGCGGACGGCTCATCCCCGAGGATGTCCAGCAGCAGCCCGGGGTCGATGTTGCCGCCCGACAGCACGGCCACGGTGGTCCCGGCCGGGGGCAGTTCCTTGCGCCGGAACAGGCACGCGGCCACGGCCACCGCGCCGCCGGGCTCCGCGATCAGCCTCGCGTCCAGGGCCAGCCGCCGGACGGCGGACCGGATCTCGTCCTCGGTCACGGTCACGATGTCGTCCACGTACTCCAGCATGTGCTGCAGCGGCAGGGCACCGACCTGATCGACGCGGAGCGCGTCGGCGATGGTCCGCTGGGTGAGCTCCGGCGGCCAGGACACCTGCTGGCCCTCGTGCAGTGAGTCGCGCGCGTCCGCGGCCAGCTCAGGTTCCACGCCGATCACGGTCACGCCCGGGAGCAGCGACCGGGCCGCGGCGGCCACGCCGGAGATCAGCCCGCCCCCGCCCACCGGGACCACGACCAGCTCGGCCCCGGGGCAGTCGGCCGCGATCTCCAGGCCGATCGTGCCCTGCCCGGCGATCACCCGGCGGTCGTCGAACGGCGGGATCGGCACCGCCCCCCGGTGCGCAGCGATGTCACGGGTGGCGGCGAGCCGGGCAGCCAGGCCGGGCGCCGAGACCACGATCTCCGCGCCCAGCCCCCGGATGGCGGCCACCTTCACTGCGGGCGCGTTGTCCGGGACCACGACCACGGCGGGCATCCCGAGCAGGGCCGCGGCGTAGGCCACGGCCTGGCCATGGTTACCGCTGGAGTGGGTGACCACCCCGCTCTGGCGTGCCGCCGCGGGCAGCGTGCTCATCGCCGCGTAGGCACCGCGCAGCTTGAACGCCCCGGTCGGCTGCAGCGATTCGGGCTTGATCAGCAGCGGCGGGTCGGCCCGCGGGAAGCGGGACCAGGGGCGTCCGGACGGTCACCCCGGCCAGGGCCGCCGCGGCGGCCCGGATCTCGTCGATCGACACGAGCGGCTGCACGCGCTCACCCTAGATGAGCGTCCCGGTTTTACGGAAACTAAGGAGAAAACCATCGTTAGTCGCCACACTTGGGACAGGCTTCGATCATGAGCCCGGGCAGCTGGTCTGGAGGGGACGTGCGTGGACAGCAGCAATGAGCGTCTCCTGACACCGGGGGAAGTCGCCGCGCTGTTCCGCGTCGATCCGAAGACCGTCACCCGGTGGGCGGCGTCGGGCCGGATCAGCAGCATCCGGACACCCGGCGGGCATCGCCGCTTCCGCGAGTCCGAGGTGCGCGCCCTGCTCCGCGGCGAAGCCGGGACCAGCAAGGACGAGGAACCGCCCGGCTAGTCCTCGGCCGGCCCGGGCCGCTTCACCGGACCGGGAGCCACGCCCAGGCTGGCCCGGTACTCCGCGAATTGCCGCTGCAGCTCCGCGTCGCCCTCCTGCCACCGGCGGCGCCGTTCCTCGAGCTGATCCTCGGTCAGCGCCCGCGCGGCGAGCCGCTCGTAGTCCGCGTCGGCCGGCCCGATCTCCACGTAGCCGTCGCCGATGAGCTGCCCGTCCTCAGCCAGGGCTGACTCGGGAACCAGCAGGTTCCCGTTCGGCAGCTGGATAACGTCCATCACCGATCACTCTAAAGCCCGTAGCGGAGATTGAAGTAGAGCATCACATCAAGAGCGGTCCTGATGTTGCCGCCGAGCATGTCCACGAGGGCCGGGCGCTGGCGGGACGCGATCGCGGCGAACGCGTCGGCGAAGAACTCCCGGCGGCCCAGATCGCCCGGCTGCCTGTGGAAGTCACTGATCAGTGACCCCTCGCAGCGCTGGTAGAGCTGGCGGAACTCGTCCGAGTCGGACTGCCAGCGGCCCTGCTCCCGGTCGATGTCGTCCAGGGCGTGCCCGACCTCGTGGCACATCACGTCCGGCGCCGAGGAGGGCCGCGAGCCCACGATGATCTTTCGCTCACCGTAGGCGCCCGCGCACGCATCCCAGGTCGCGCGGCCGGACGGCAGCGGGACACCCCGCAGCCGGGACATGTCGTCCAGTTCCGGGACGCCGCCCTCGCCCACATGGATCGCATCCACCCCGGCGGCCAGGATCTCCTTGATCATCAGCGGCAGCTCGGCGAGGCGGTTGACCGCGCGGACCACCGGGGCCGACGGGATCTTGCTGGGCGGCCACTCCCGGCGCAGGACCCGTTCCAGCGGCCCGCAGTTCTGGTAACCCTCGGCCGCCCGGCGGGCGTGCGCGACCTCGTACCAGGGCAGCCTGGCCGTCTCCGCCCCGGCCGGACGGGGGGCCGCGGCCGTGCGCGCCGGCCCTTCTGCACCTCGGCCCGCCGGGCGTGCGCGGGCGCCGGGCGGATGGCCGCGCGGTCCGGGCCGTAGCTGCGCCTGGCGGCGCCGGGTGGCACCGGTCCCGGCCGCACCGGTCCCGGCCGGGCCGGTCCCGGATGCCCCGGCCCCAGCCCGCACCGCCCCGGCCGGACCGCTCACCCGGCCGCACCGGCCCCGCCTTCCGGTCCAGCGCTCCCGGTCCTGGCGCGTCCGGTGCGGGCATTTCCGT
The DNA here is from genome assembly GCA_963720645.1 of uncultured Actinomycetes bacterium. GTDB lineage: Bacteria > Actinomycetota > Actinomycetes > Streptosporangiales > Streptosporangiaceae > RYN-230. Next base: position 44,231 of record CAVRFX010000018.1, read on the forward strand.
CCCGGTCCCGGCGCCGTGGTCCCGCTCCCGTTCCCGCTCCGGTGTCCCGGTTCCGGCGGCCCCGGCGGTGCCCGCGGCCGCTGTCCCGGCGTCCCCCGTTCCGGCCGGGCCCGTCCCGGGGCGCCTGTCCGGGCCTGCCCGTCCCGGGGGCGCCCGACCCGGCTGCCCGGCCCGGGCCCGGCCTGGCCCGGGCCGGTCGCCGGCCCGGTGTCCCGGCACTGTCGCCTGGTATCAGCTGGCCTGGTGTCAGCTGGCGCCGCATCCGCCTGGCCCGGTATACCCCGGGCGGGTATCTGCCGGGGCGGCTGCCTGCCGCTCCCTGCTGGTCAGTCCTGGGGCCGCCGTGCGATGCACCTGGCGCGGCACCTCTGGCTGCGCCGACGGCGGCGACTGTCTCCCGTCGTCATCACCAGCCCTGGGTCCGGGGTCGCGCCGATGCCGGCCTGCCGGGGGCGCCGTGACGGAACCATTCACCGCCGGGGGGCCCGGCCTGGTGCTACCGCGTGATCGCGATCCTCCCGGGCGGGGCCGGATGTACCGGCGAACGCGATCGATAAGCCGCAGCCGCATAAGTCGCACTCCCAGCGATCGCGTGCCAGGCTGCCAGGGTATGACGAAACTGCGCGAACGTCATCTGTCGTTACCTGCTGTTACCGGTTATGGATGCCATGCCGTAACCGAACGACTCCTCTTATTCACTGACGAACCGGGCTCAGCTCCGGCTAAGCTGCGCGCATGTGGCTGGTCGGTGCTCTATCTGCGCTGCTCACCTTGGGTTTCTGGGTGTGCTGGTCACGGAGGCCACGGCGGCTGGCCCGGCCCGAGGGTTCAGCGGCGGAGGCAGCCTTCCGCCGGCACCCGGCGGGCCGTGGGCGGTACGCCTCAGCCGATGACCGTGTGTCACTAACCGGGACGCCGGTGTCCGAAGACTGGGCAACCCCCCGCGGTCCCGACGACGATCCCGACTTCATCAGCGAGCTCGACCGGCTCATCCGGCGCGACCGGGAACCGGGTAACGACGACTGACCCGGCGCGGGCCTGGGCCCGCGCCGGCTCCCGGTCGCGGCGGCCAGCCCCCGGCTCAGCTCAGCCCGGCGTACGAGTGCAGCCCGGTGATGAACAGGCTGACGCCCAGCAGGTTGAACAGCAGGCAGCAGAACCCGGCCAGCTGGATGTAGGCGGCCCGGCGGCCCCGCCAGCCAGCGGTGACGCGGGCGTGCAGGAAGCACGCGTACACCACCCAGGTGATGAAGGCCCAGGTCTCGGTGGGATCCCAGCCCCAGTAGCGGCCCCAGGCCTCGTCCGCCCAGATCGCCCCGGCCATGATGCCGAAGGTCCAGATGGGGAACGCGAACACCACGGTCCGGTAGGCGATCTGGTCCAGCCGCTCGGCGCTGGGGAGCAGCCGGAACACCTCGCCGTAGCGGGTGCTCAGCCCGGCCGCCACGCGCCTGGTGTGCCGCTCGGCGAACAGGTACACGATCGCGAGCACCGCCCCGACCATGAACGTCCCGCTGGCCAGGGTCATCGCGGTCACGTGAATAGCGAGCCAGTAGGAGTTCAGCGCGGGCACCAGCGGCCCGGCCGGGGTGTAGATGACGGTCTGGGCCAGCCCGAGGATGATCACGATGGGGGCCATGAAGAACAGGCCGAGATAGTACGGCCGGTACTTGATCATGAGGCCGATGAAGAACAGGACGGCCACGCAGGAGACCGAGATCACGAACTCGTACATGTCGCCCCACGGGACCCGGTGCACGGCCAGCCCGCGGGTGATCACCCCGAGGATGTGCAGGGCCAGGCCGGCCGTGGTCAGGATGAGGGCGATCCGGACCAGGCGGCTCAGCGGGGCCGCGGGCTGGCCCCCCTTGGCGGCGCGCCCGGCCACGGGGCGGCCCGGCCCCGGGCGGCCCGGATCGGCCCCGGGGATGTCCGCACGGCCCGCGTCGTGTGACGGGCTGCCCTGCGCGGCCGCACTCGGGGCGGCACCGCCCTGGGCCGCACCACCGCGGGGTGCATCGCCCTGGGCCGCACCGCTCGCCGTGGCGCTGTCCGCCGTGCCCGAACCCGCCGCGACCCCCGCGGGAACCAGGTCGGGCGTCCCGGCCTCGGCCTCCGGGACGGCGGTGCTGCGCCGCCCGAACGCGAAGTCGGCCGCGAACGCGATCACCGCCAGCGAGTACAGCACCACGGCGACGATCAGGAAGTGATCGCTGAGATGGGACAGGCCCTGGTTGTCGGGCATCAGTGTGATTTCCCCTCGGTGGTTGTGGAGAGGGATGGGGTCCCGGTGCCGGCCGGTTCTGCGGGAGCAGGGCCTCGCGAGGCCGCCTCCAGCGCCGCGGCCAGCCCGGTGAACTCCTCGCCGAAGCCGCCGGCCGGGTCGGAACGGGCCAGGCCGCCCACGTCCACGACGGTCCGCCCGTCCGGGCCCGGGGAGGCCCGCACGAACACGCGGCGCCGCCGGATGAAGAAGGACAGGAGCAGCCCGGCCAGGGCGGCCAGCCCCGAGAGCAGCGCGGGCAACTGCCCCGGGTCATAGGTGATGGCCAGGCTGATCCACTGCCGGTAGCCGGTGAACGTGAGCGTCCCGGCGCCGCCCGGCAGCTTGATCGACTGCCCGGGCGCGAGCGGGCGCGGCGCGACCGGCAGCTGGGTCAGCCCGGCCGTGTTCAGCTGGTACACCGACTGCGACGGGCCGCTGTCCATGCCCAGGTTGCCCTGGTAGGAGATCAGGCTCACCCGGGGGGCGAGCGGGGCCGGGAAGGCCGACTCCAGCTGGCCGCCGACGTCCACCGCCGTGGGCAGGAACACGCCCGCGAACCCGAGCTGGTCGGGATGCGCGTCCGGGACCTTGACCACGCCTTCGGAGGTGAGGCCGGAGGTGCCCACCGCGATGAACGGGACCGGCTGGTCGAATACCACCTTCCCGGTTCCGTCGGTGACCCTGAACACCGGCGCGTACCCGTGGCCGATGATGAACACCCGCACCCCATCCACGTTCACGGGGTGATTGACCCGCAGGTTGGCGTGGCGGACCGCCGCGCCCGGCGACGCCGAGTAGCTCACGTACGCGTTGAACGACAGCGGCTGGCCGCGCGACGGGCCGGAGGTGACGTAGGAGGCGGTGAAGCGGTTCAGCGTCATCGAGAACGGCTGCAGGTCCGAGGAGGACACCAGCCGTCCCGGGCGGAACTCGTCCAGCGCGGTCACCGTGTTCGCGAACGAGGTCCCGCTGACCAGCAGCCGGTTGGCCTTATAGCCGAACAGCCCGCCCAGCGCCACCGAGCACAGCAGCGCGAGCAACGCGAGGTGGAACACCAGGTTGCCCAGTTCACGGCGGTACCCCTTCTCGGCCGACACCCAGCCGTCACCGGTCCGCAGCCGGAACTTGCGGCGGCGCAGCACGCCGGCGGCGGCGTCAAGGGCGTCCGCCGGGTCGAGGGTGCTCTCGTGCCGGGCGGACTGGGGCAGCCGGGCCAGGTTCCGCGGGGCGGGCGGCGGCGGGGTCCGGGCCGAGCGGGCCAGCCGGACGCTGCGCGGTATCACGCAGCCGGCCAGGGAGAGGAACAGCAGCAGGTAGATCGCGGCGAACCAGGGCGCCGCGAACACGTTGAACAGCGACAGCCGGGCCAGCCAGGGGGCCAGCGCCGGATGCGAGACGTAGTACTGCTGCACGGCGGCCGGGTCGATACCCTGCTGCGGCAGCAGCGACCCCGGCACGCTGGCCACGGCCAGCAGGAACAGCAGCACCAGCGCCGTGCGCATCGAGGTGAGCTGGCGCCAGCCCCAGCGGGCCCAGCCGGTAAGGCCGAACGGGCTCGGGCTGCGGGCGGGCGGCGCCGGGGGACCCGGCGCCGCGCCATCGCCTGGCTGGGCGGCCTGGGGGGCGCCGCCCGGGACGCGCAGTCCGGTCATCGGCTCACCACCCGGGGTCGGGGCATGAGGGAGGTCAGGGTCATCCGGGCTCCGCTGCGGCCCGCTGGACCAGGGCCTTCAGCCCGTTGTACGTAACCTGGCCGATCACCCGCGCGGTGATCCGGCCATGGCGTGAGATCACCAGTGTGGTCGGGATCCCGGCGGGCGGCACCGTAGTACGGAAATTCAGGGCGAGGTTGTCGCTCGGGTCGTTCAGGCTCGGATACGTGATCCGGAAATCCCTCATGAAGGCCTGGGCGCTGGGCGGGCTGTCCCGGATATCGATGCCGAGGAACCGGACTCCCGACGAGGCGAAGTGAGTGGCCAGCGCGGACAGGTCCGGGGCTTCCTCGCGGCACGGGGTGCACCACGAACCCCAGAAGTTCAGCACCACCACGTGCCCCCGGTAGGCGGTCAGGGCGAGTTTCCCGCCGCCGACCACCGGGCCGCTGACCGCCGGGGCCAGCGGTCCCTTGCCGTTCGTGAACACGGTGGTCCCGGGGCTCCCGGACACGAAGCTCTGCCCGTTGCTGGCCGGCGTGCTCGCGGCGATGCTGCCCGTCGTGCAGCCCGCGACCGCCAGCGCCGCGGAGACCGCGAGGGCAGCCGCCGCAACGCCGCGACCCGCCCCGGCGGGGCGGAAGGTCCGGCGGCTGGGAGGGGACACGGGACGAGAATTCTCCTACAGGCAGTAGTACCAGGCCCCATTGTGCCTGACCGGCCTGGGCCGGCTCACGGCGGGGCGGCCTGGCCGGTGTCCGGCGCCCGGCGGGGCCGGGACGGCCGGCAGCTCAGGCTCCGTGCATCTGCGGCGGGCCCGATCCGGCCGGCTCGCTGTAGCTGACGCTGGCGATCGCTGTCCCCCGTGTACCGGAAGGTGGTCACGCTCGCGAGCGCGCACTGCCGGTGCCGGGGGTCGTGCCACAGGTGCTGCCCCTCGACGGCCCGGCGGGCGGTCCAGATCGGCAGCTGGTGGCTGACGCAGACCGCCTCGTGGCCGCGCGCGGCCCGGGCCACGTCCGCCATGGCCGCGAGCATGCGGGCGGCGATGGACTTGTACGGCTCACCCCAGGAGGGCCGGAACGGGTTGTACAGGTAGCGCCAGTCCGCGGGGTGGCGCAGGGCGCCGGAGCCCACGCCGAACGTGGTTCCCTCGTAGACGTTCGTCGGCTCGATCAGCCGCTCGTCGATCTCCATCTCGAGACCGAACTGCGCCGCCAGCGGGGCCGCGGTTTCCCGGGCCCGGTCCAGCGGTGAGGAGCGCAGCAGCACCACGTCCCGGCCGGCCAGGAACCCGGTGGCGGCCTTGGCCATCAGGCGCCCCTCTTCGGAGAGGTGGAAGCCGGGCAGGCGGCCGTAGAGGATCCCGCCCGGGTTGTAGACCTCGCCGTGGCGCACGCAGGTGCACCACGGTGCTGGCGGACGGCCCGGAGGATGCTCCGCCGTCTCCCGGGTTCGCCCCGCTCGTCTCAGTCATGGCGGCCACAGCCTACCGGGGCATCTGCGCTGATCCCGGTCCGGGCACGGGTGCCGGGAAGATGAACGCGGGGTAAACTGCGGCTAGCTCGTGGCTGCGCCTAGGGTTCCGCGGCCCGCCCGCTCCCGGTCATCAGGCCGGGCACCACAATCAGGGCGGGGCGGGCTGGACCGAGCGGCGCCAGGCGCTTCCGGCGCCCACACCTGACGGGATAGAAACCTCGAGGGCTCTCAGTTCGCCATGCCCGGGACACCGCCAGCCGGTTCCCGGGCCCCGGATCTGGAGCCGCCGCCCGTGAGCGCCACCGCCCTCGCCCTCATCCTCGTCGCCGCCATCGCCCACGCCACCTGGAACCTGTTCACCAAGCAGGCCTCGGCCGCCGGGGGCCCCTCGTTCGTCTGGCTGATGTCCCTGGCCGCGACGGTGCTCTACGCGCCGGTGGTCGTGGCCAGCGTGCTGCTCAGCCCGCCGCGGCTCACGGCACTCGCCTGGGTCTTCATGACCGGGACGGGCCTGCTCCAGGTGGGGTACTTCCTGTTCCTGCAGGCCGGTTACCGGCGCGGCGACCTGTCCCTGGTCTACCCGCTGGGCCGGGGCAGCGGTGCGCTGCTGGCCGCGCTGGCCGGGATCACCCTGCTCGGCGAGCGGCCCGGCCCGGCCGGCATCACCGGGATCGTCCTGGTCGTGCTGGGCGTGCTGGTGCTGGGCGCACCAGGCCGGCCGCTGGCTCCGCCCCGGTCCCGGAGACCGCTCCCGTCCCGGAGACCGCTCCGGTCCCGGAGACCGTTCCCCTTCCGGCGTCCCGGCTGTCCCCCGCTCCCCGGCCGTCCCCGGCTCCCCGGCTGTCCTCCGCTCCCCGGCCGTCCCCGGCTCCCCGGGCCTCCCGCGCGATCATCTTCGCGCTCGTGACCGGCACGTTCATCGCCTCGTACACGCTGTGGGACAAGTACGCGGTCAGCACCCTCCGCGTGCCGCCGCTCCTCCAGGGATACGCCTCGCTCCCGGTGATGGCCCTGGTGCTGGCCCCCTTCGCGCTGCGCCGGCGGGACCGGACGGCGCGGGTCTGGCGCCGCTACCACCGCCAGGTGACGGGGGCGGCGGTGCTCTCACCCCTGGCCTACATCCTGGTGCTGATCGCGATGAGCTTCACCGCGGTCAGCGCGGTCGCGCCCGCCCGCGAGGTCAGTGTGCTGGCGGGCGTGGTACTCGGCCGCCGGCTGCTGGGCGAGGGCAGCCTGGCCCGCCGCCTCACCGCGGCGGCCGCGATCGCCGCCGGGATCGTCTGCATCGCGGTGGGCTGAGGACCCGTGCTGATTACCCCGGTGCTGATTACCCGGTGCTGATTTACCCGGTGCTGATTTACCCCAGGGCGACAGCGGCGGCCCGGGAGGCCGCGGGCAGCGCGGCGGCGATACGCTCGACCGCCTCGTCGCCGTGGGCCGCGGACACGAACCACGCCTCGAACGGTGACGGCGGCAGGTAGACGCCGCCTTCCAGCATCGCGTGGAAGAACGCGGCGTAGCCCGGCACGGACTGGGCGCGCGCCTCGGTGAAATCACGGACCGGCTGCCCGGTGCCCAGGAACACGGAAAACAGGCTGCCTGCCTGCTGCAGCCGGAACGGCACACCCTCGGCCGACAGCGCGTCGCTGGCCAGCTTGGCGATGGTGGCGGACACCTCATCCACCTGGGCGTACACCTCGGGGGTGCAGGCCTGCAGAGTGGCCAGGCCGGCCGCGGTGGCCAGCGGGTTCCCGGACAGGGTGCCTGCCTGGTAGACCGGGCCGGTCGGGGCCAGCCGGTCCATGATCTCGGCCCGGCCGCCGAACGCGGCCGCGGGCAGCCCGCCCCCCATGACCTTGCCGAACGTGGTCAGGTCCCCGGCCACGCCCTCCAGCCCGAACCAGCCCGACGCGGTGATCCGGAACCCGGTCAGCACCTCGTCCATGATCAGCAGCGCGCCGTTCTCCCGGCACAGCTCGGCCAGCATCTCGTTGAACCTGCCGACCGGCGGCACCACGCCCATGTTGGCCGGGCAGGCCTCGGTGATCACGCAGGCGATCCGCGAACCGTGGTCCACGAACGCCTGCCGGACCGCGAGCGCGTCGTTGTAGGGCAGCACCAGCGTGTCGGCCGCGGCCGCGCCGGTCACCCCGGGCGAGTCGGGCAGCCCGAAGGTAGCCACCCCCGAGCCCGCCGCGGCGAGCAGCGCGTCCACATGCCCGTGGTAGCAGCCCGCGAACTTCACCACGACGCGGCGCCCGGTGAAGGCCCGGGCCAGCCGGACCGCGCTCATGGTCGCCTCGGTGCCCGAGTTGACCAGCCGGACCTTTTCCACCGGCGTGCGCGCCACGATCTCCTCGGCCAGCATCACCTCACCCGCGGTCGCGGTGCCGAACGAGGTGCCCTTGGCTGCCGCGGCCGTCACCGCCTCGGTTACCGCGGGGAAGGCGTGCCCGAGGATCATCGGGCCCCACGAGCAGACCAGGTCCACATAGGTCCGGCCGTCGGCATCGGTCAGGTAGGGACCACGGCCGGAGTCCATGAACACCGGGACCCCGCCGACCGTCCCGAACGCCCGGACCGGCGAGTTCACCCCGCCCGGGATGACCGCGCTGGCCCGGCTGAACCACTCACCCGATCGGCCGGGACCGCTCACCTGACCTCCTCGTCGCACGCGTCGGCCAGGACCTCGAGCAGGCGCACCGCATCGGGCAGGGGGCGGCCGCCCTGCTCACCGGGCTCCTGGAGCCAGCGCCCGGCCGGGCTGATACCGTCCCGGGACGGCGGGGCCAGCACGTAGCTGTTCCGGCAGTGCCAGCGCAGGCTGGTTACCTCACCCACGTCCTCGGGCGCGCAGTCCAGATGACAGGACCACCATTCGTCTTCATTGTCGGGGGCGCCGCGGGTCGCCACGAAGAACAGGGTGCGCCCGCCGCCCATCGCCACCGGCCCGGTGCCCACCCCGGCGTCCCGCATCATCTGCAGCGCGGTCAGGCCCGCGGCGGCCGGCACGTCGAGCACGTCGAAGACCCGGCCGGTGGGCAGGATCACGTTCGCCTCGGGATGGTGTGCCCACCGCTGCCGGGCCTTGCCCGGATCGCTGGTGGCCTGGATCTGCCAGGCCGGGGACATGGGGTGCGCGGCCGGCGCCGGGCAGCCGACCCGGTCACAGGAACAGGCCCGGCCCGCGCTCCGCGCATTGCCGCGGGGGTACGCACCGAGCGCCACCGGCCAGCCCAGCCCTGCGTAGGCGACGGCCGCGGCGGCCAGCCGCCCGCTCTCCCTGCGCCGGCTCCGGCGCAGTACCGGTGCGACCATTCAGTGCTCCAACTCCCCGTGCTCCAAACTCCCGGGTCCGCCCAGCCTGCCGGGTGCTCCAGCCTGACCGGCTCATGCTGACCGGGACGTGCTCTCCTTACTGATGATGACGGGTCCGGTGCGCTGCGCGCAGGCTACCGGCCATGCAGATGCCGACATGTTGCCGAACGCACATGCTCAGGCCAGCTTCCGGGCCAGTTCAGCGGCCCAGTAGGTCAGGATGATGCTCGCCCCGGCGCGCCGGATCGCGATCACGGTCTCGTCGATGACCCGGTCACGGTCCACCCAGCCGTTCGCGGCGGCCGCCTCCACCATCGCGTACTCGCCGCTGACCTGGTAGGCCGCCACCGGCACCGGGGAGACCGCAGCCACCTGGGAGATGACGTCCAGGTAGGCCAGCGCGGGCTTGACCATCACGATGTCGGCGCCCTCGGCCAGGTCGAGGGCCACCTCACGGAGCGCGTCCGCGGACCGCGGATCCTGCTGGTAGGAGGCCCGGTCACCGAACTGCGGGGCACACTCGGCGGCGTCACGGAACGGCCCGTAGAAGGCCGAGGCGAACTTGGCCGAGTACGCGCAGATCGCCACATCCGGGTACCCGCCCGCGTCGAGGGCCGCCCGGATCGCGCCCACCTGGCCGTCCATCATCCCGCTCGGCGCGACCACGTGAGCACCCGCCGCCGCCTGGGCAACCGCGATGGACCCGTACCGCTCCAGCGTGGCGTCGTTGTCCACCTCACCGGAGCCGGTCAGCACCCCGCAGTGGCCATGATCGGTGTACTCGTCCAGGCACAGGTCCGCCATCAGCACGGTGGCGTCGCCCACCTCGGCGGCCAGGTCGCGGAGGGCGAGGGCGAGGATCCCGCCCGGGTCGTCGGCGGCCGAGCCGCGGGCGTCTTTCACGGCCGGCACCCCGAACAGGACCAGCCCGCCCACCCCGGCCGCGGCCGCCTCGGCCGCGGCCTTGCGCAGGCTGTCGCGGGTGTGCTGGACCACGCCCGGCATGGAGGCCACCGGCTGCGGCTCGCTGATGCCCTCCTTGACGAACATCGGCAGCAGCAGGTCCGACGGCCGGACGCTGGTCTGGGCGACCAGCCTGCGCAGCGCGGGGGTCCGGCGCAGCCGGCGCGTCCGGGCCGTGGGGAACTGCGCCGTGGAGAATTCAGCCGTCACCGGTTCTCCTGTCCCGTCCTAGCGGAGCCGCCGCCGGGCGCCCCGGCGCCGCTCACTGGGCTTGCGCACCGGCTCCCCGGCCGCGATGGCGGTCTCCCGGATCCCGGCGGCGTACTCAGCCAGCGCGTCGACCAGGCCGGTCGCGGAGGGCTTGGGCGCCTTGACGTCCACCCGGAGGCCGAACTCCGCGGCGGTCTTCGCGGTCTGCGGCCCGATGACCGCGATCACGGTCACCGCGTGCGGCTTGCCGGCGATGCCGATCAGGTTCCGCACCGTCGAGGACGAGGTGAACAGCACGGCGTCGAACCCGCCACCCTTGATCGCCTCGCGGATCGGGGCGGGCGGTGGCGCTGCCCGCACCGTCCGGTAGGCGGTGACGTCCTCCGTCTCCCAGCCCAGCTCGTTGAGCCGGGCGACGAGCGTCTCGGTGGCGATGTCGGCCCGGGGCAGCAGCACCCGGTTGATCGGGTCGGACAGGCTGTCGTAGGGCTGCCAGGCCGCGGCGAGGCCCTCGCCGGACTGCTCACCCTCGGGCACCAGATCCGGCTTGATGCCGAAGTCCAGCAGCGCCCGCCCGGTCTGCTCGCCGACCGCGGCGACCTTCACCCCCGCGAAGGCGCGGGCGTCCAGGCCGTACTCCTCCAGCTTCTCGCGGACCGCGCGGACCGCGTTGACCGAGGTGAACGCGACCCACTGGTACCGCCCGGTGACCAGGCCCTTGACCGCGCGCTCCATCTGCTGCGGGGTCCTGGGCGGCTCGACCGCGATGGTCGGCACCTCCTCCGGGACCGCGCCGTAGGCCCGCAGCCGCTCCGACACCGAGCCGGCCTGCTCCTTGGTCCGCGGCACCAGCACCCGCCAGCCGAACAGCGGCTTGGTCTCGAACCAGGACAGATCCGGCTGCTGCGGACCGGCCGCCTCGCCCACGACACCCACCGCGGGCCCGGTCTCGGTGAGCAGGCTCACGCCGGCCGCCTTCAGGTCGGCGGTCACCGACCCCAGCGCGCAGCGGATGGTCAGCTGCTCGGTGGTGGTCCCGTTCCAGGTGATGGTGAACGGCGTGCGCTCTGGCCAGCCCGCGGCCATCAGCATCTTGGCCAGGTCGGCCGGCCCGGCCTCCACCCCCAGGATGACCAGGCTCCGGGACGGCTGGGCCTCGGCGGACAGGCGGCTCACGTCGGCGGCGTGCAGGATGCGGACATCCCCGCCCACCTCGGAAGTCAGGGCGATCCCGGCATAGGCGGGCACCGCGGTCGCGGCGGGCATGCCCGGCACGATCTCGAACCGGACCCGGGCCTTCGCGCAGGCCGCCGCGGCCGCGGCGGCCGGGCCGAACAGCAGCGGGTCGCCGTCGTAGGCCGCCACCACCAGCTGGCCGGCCTTGACCGCCTTGACCAGCAGCCGGGGGTCGGCGTCCAGCTCAGCCACGGGACGGATGGTGGCGGTGGCGGGCAGCAGGTGCCGCACCCTGTCGGCCACCTCGGCGCCGGCGAACACGAGATCGGCCCGGCCGAGCAGCCCGGCGGCGCGCACCGTGAGCAGCTCAGCGCTGCCGGGGCCGGTGCCCATGAAAGCCGCCAGCCCGGGCTGGGCCGCCCGGCTGGCCGCCGCGGATCCGTCCTGACCGGACGGCGCGGCGCCCCGGCCCGCGCTAGCCCGGCCCGTGCCCGCCGGGCCGGTGCCGGCCGTATCCGCCGCGTCCTTCTTCGACGTAGTTGTCACACTCACAAGGCATCGTCCCCGTTGCTGATGTATTCGGCAAGACACTGCCGCGTACGTCGCCGCGCCCTGGCGCAGCAACTCGGCGGCGACGTCGCGGCCGAGGCGTCCGGCCTCACCCGAAGGGGCGGTCGCGCTGGCCCGCAACGCCGTCCCCCCGTCAAGCGCCGCGACAACCGCTCTCAGCTGCAGTATCTCCGTTCCGGCAGCATACGCACCTACCGGCGCGCTGCACCCGGCCGCCAATCCGGCCAGCACGGCCCGTTCCGCGGTGACCGCGGCCCGGCTGGCCTGATCGTCGACCCGGGCTAGCAAGCCGGCCAGGCCGGTGTCACCGGCGCGGCATTCCACCGCCAGCGCACCCTGGCCGGGCGCGGGCAGCATCTCGTCCGGCTCGAAGATCTGGGTCACGGCGTCCAGCCGGCCGATCCGGGCCAGCCCGGCGCTGGCCAGCAGGACCGCGTCCAGTTCACCGGACTCGACCTTGCCGAGCCGGGTGCCGGCGTTGCCGCGGACGGGCACCGGCCGGATGTCGGGGCGCAGCAGCCGCAGCTGGGCCGCCCGGCGTGGTGACCCGGTGCCGATCGTCGCCCCGGGCGGCAGGTCCGCGAACTTGGCCCCGCCGCGGGCGGCGAGCGCGTCGCGGGGGTCCTCCCGGGCCGGGACCGCGGCCAGCACCAGCCCGGGCGCGGGGGCCACCGGCAGGTCCTTGAGCGAGTGCACGGCCAGGTTGACCTGGCCGGCCAGCAGGTGCTCACGCAGTGCGCTGGCGAACACGCCGGTCCCGCCGATCTGGGCCAGCTCGGCCCGGGTCACGTCGCCGAAGGTGGTCACCCCGACCAGCTCGACGGCGACCCCGGTGCGCTCGGTGATGAGCCGGGCCACCTGGCCGGACTGGGCCAGGGCCATCGGGCTCTTCCGGGTTCCGAGCCGCAGCGGCGGCCTGCTCACGTTTCGTCCTCCTGCCTGGCGCTGGGCGCCTCGGAGACGGGGCCGGGGCCGGGCGCCCCGGTGTCGGCCAGCGTGACCGCGGCGACCACGGCCGGATCAAGGTCGAACAGGACCCGCAGCGCGTCCTCGTAGGCGTCCCCGCCCGGCGAGCCGGCCAGCTCCTTGACCCGCACCGTCGGTGCGTGCAGCAGCTTGTCCACAACCCGCCGCATGGCTCGTTCCACCTCGCCGATCGTCCGGTGGTCGGCGGCGAGCCGGCCCGCCAGCCGGGCCAGCTCGGCGTCCACCACCTGGGCCGCCTTGGCCCGCAGCGCGACCACGGTGGGCGCGACCCGGGCCGCGTGCACGGCGGAAACGCGGGCCGCGAACTCGTCGGCGACGATCGCCCGGACCGCCGCGACGTCCGCGTCCCGGGTGGCCAGGCCGGCCAGCTCGGGCGCGTTCCCGGACCCGGCGGGGCGGTCGCCGAGCGTGTCCAGGCTGACCAGGTGCGTCCCGGGCAGCCCGGCCACGGCCGGGTCCACATCCCGGGGCAGGGCCAGATCCAGCAGGACCAGCGGCCGGCCCGGCTCAGCCCGCCGGGCCAGTGCCTCGGTGACCAGGTCCGCGCTGATCACCACGCCCGCCGCGCCCGTGCAGGAGATGACCAGGTCAGCCTCGGCGAGCGGGCCGGCCAGGTCGCTGAGATCCGCGACGGCACCCCCGACCGCCGCGGCCAGCTTCCCGGCCCGGTCGGCGGTGCGGTTGGCCACCACGATGTGCGCCGCGCCCATCCGCGCCGCGGTGGTGGCGGCCAGGGAGCTCATCGAGCCGGCCCCGACGACCAGCACCCGCAGCCCGGTGAGCGGCCGGCCCGGATCCGCGGGCCCGGCCTGGTCCGCGGCCGGTGGCTCCGCCCCGGCCAGCCGGCCGTGCGCGACCGCGACGCCCACGCTGACCAGGTTCGCGCCCGCCTGGTCGATCCCGGTCTCGGCGTGCGCCCGCCTCGCGGTGCGCAGCGCGAGCGTGCCCAGCTCGCCCAGGCCCCGGCTGAGCGTGGCGTGGTCACGGGCCACGGCCAGGGCCTGCCTGACCTGGCCGAGGATCTGGCTCTCGCCCACCACCATGGACTCCAGGCCGCAGGCCACCGCGAGCAGGTGCTGCACGGCCCGGTCCTCGTAGTGCACGTACAGGTTCGGGGTCAGCTCGCTGAGCGGGATGCCGGAGTGCCGGGCGAGCAGGTCGCAGATGGACGACACGCCGCCGTGGAACTTGTCCACCTCGGCGTAGACCTCCACCCGGTTGCAGGTGGACACGACGAACGTGCCGCCGACGTTCGGGGCCTGGACACGTCACGGATCAGCTTGCCGAGCGTGTCGCCGCTGACGACCGCCCGCTCCAGGACCGGGAGCGAGGCGCTCTTGTGGCTCAGGCCGACCACGAGAACGCTCATCGGCCCACGACCTGGGCATCCTGCGGAACGCGCACCACCGACCTCCGCTGAGCGTGGAAGGCGAGAATCTGCAACTCGATGGACAGGTCGACCTTACGCACGTCTACGCCAGCGGGCACATTAAGGACCACAGGCGCGAAGTTGAGGATGCTCGTCACCCCGGTTGCGACCAGCCGGTCGCAGACGGCCTGGGCGGTGCCCGCGGGGGTGGCGATGACCCCGATGGCCACCCGGTGCCGGGCCACCACCTGCTCCATCTGCTCGACATCCAGCACGCCGTGGCCGGCGATCTGGGTACCGACCACGTCAGGGTCACTGTCCAGGACAGCCGCGATGCGGAACCCGCGGGACGCGAACCCGCCGTAGTTGGCCAGCGCGCGGCCCAGGTTGCCGGCGCCGACGATGACCACCGGCCAGTCCTGGGTCAGTCCCAGTTCCCGGGATACCTGGTAAACGAGGTACTCCACGTCGTAGCCGACGCCCCGGGTGCCGTACGAGCCCAGGTGCGACAGGTCCTTGCGGAGCTTGGCCGAGTTGACCCCGGCCGCGGCCGCGAGTTCCTCGCTGGACACGGTCGGGATGTCCTGCTCCGCGAACGCGTACAGAACCCGCAGGTACACGGGGAGGCGGGCGATGGTGGCCTCCGGGATGCCCTGCCCGCCGGTGGCTGACCTGCCGGTGGCCGTCCGGCCGCCGGCCGTCCGGCCGGTGGCCGCACCGCCGTCCGCCGCTCTGCCGTCCGCGGCCCTGCCGTCCGCGGCCCTGCCGTTTGCGGCACTGCTGTTGGCGGCACTGCCGTTCGCGGATCCTGCACGCCGTGACATGCGCCGACGCTCCTGAGGGTTCGACCTGCATGGGTTGACCAGCACTGAGGGCTGCCAGCACGCCCGATGAAGGGTTGCGGTCTTCAACGGTACGCTCTTGTGAACGTTTGCACAAAGTCGGCCACAGCCGCTCCCGGTGCGGGCGGACCGGGAGCACCCCGGCGGCCTCACGCGGTGAGGGCCGCACGCAGGCGGTCCTCGCTGACCTGCCAGAAATCGTGCTGAACGCCGTCGATCAGCGTGACCGGGATCTTGTCCCAGTACTCCCGCATATCCGCGTCCGAGCTGGTGATGTCGCGTTCCTCCCAGGGCACGCCCAGATCGCCGGCCACCCTCGCGATCACCTCACGCGCGGTATCGCACAGGTGGCAGCCGGGCCGGGAGAGCAGGGTGATCGCGTGCGCGCCGGGGGGCATCGGGGCGCCCGTCAGGGGACCCGGCGCGGCGTCACCGCCGCGACCTTAGCCTGGCGGACCCCCAGCTCGATCACGTTCGTGGCCAGCACCAGCGGCCGGCGGCGGGTCTCGAAGTCCGCCACGTAGGGCCGCTCCTGGTGCCGGTCGTACGCGGCCCGGTCCGCGTAGAGCTGGTAGAGAATTCTCTGCAACGGCGCGGACGGCACGCCGTGGACCACGTAGGCGAGCGTCCCCGGCTCCCCGGTCCGTACCTGTTCGACCACGCGCTCGGCCAGCCGGTCGAACTCGTCCGCGCCCGCGTCGAGCAGGGTGTAGATGGCGATCCGGCCGTACAGCCGGTCGGTGTCCACCGCATCCCCGCCGGTGACGGGGGCGGGAATCACGTCGGCGATGGCGGGCAGCTGCATGCCGGTGGCGAACTCGATGTCCTCCCCGGGCGTCAGGCCAGGGCGGGCACCGTTGGCAGGGGCACCACTGCCGGCGGGCGCATCACGCAGGGCCTGATCATGGGCGGGAACCGCGGACCCGTTCGGCCGGAAGAGCGGGTCGAACGCCCCGGTGACCGGCTCGACCGGGTCGGCGTGGTAGTCCCCGCGTCCGGCCGGGGGGAAATCCCCGGTGCCCGGGTAGCCGCCGGTGTCCCCGTACTGGTCGTCCTGGCGGCGCGCGGGAGTCCCGTAGGTCGGGCTCCGGTGCCCCCCGGCCCCGGCGCCGTACCCGCTGTTGGCGTAGGCGGCGAACGCGGCGCTGTCCTCGAACCGGGGGTAGCCATCGCGATACAGGTCCAGCGAGTCGCCGCCATCGTAGCCCGGGTCACCGCCCCGGTCCGGCGGGCCGCCGTGACCGCCCCGCATCCGGCTCAGGCTCACGCCGGCCGCACGCCCGGCGGCCAGCCAGGCCGCGACCGCGGCGACCGCGGTCAGGGCAGGGTACGCCGCGTCCGCGGGCAGCCCGGCCTGAAGTCCCTGGGTGGCCAGCGCGGCCGCGCCGGCCAGCCCCACCGCGGCCAGCGCCGGCCGCCAGGCGGGGTCGTGCCGGCTGCGCAGCCCGGTGCTGAGCAGGGCGGCGAGAATCGTCACCACGACGACCACCGCGACCAGGCCCAGCAGCCCGAGCGAGAGCGGCTCGAAGTGGTTCCGGGCGGCGGGCCAAGTCTGGCCGAACGGCTGGGAGCTCAGCACGTCCGTGGCCAGGATCACCCCGGCCACCACGAACAGCCCGGCCAGGACGAGCCGCCCGGCGAACCGGGCGACCAGCCCGCGGGCGGCCAGCTCGGTCATCCCCCAGGCCAGGGCCAGCGGGGCGATCAGCGCCCCGCCGAGCTGGGTGGCCCGGAACGTGGTGGGCACGAACCCGCGCCGGTAACCGGCCGCCTGCGCCGCCAGCGCGACGGTCAGGCCGGCCAGCGCGATGACCCAGGCCACCATGTCTGTCCTGGGCTGCCGCACGCAGAGCCGGATGGCCAGACCGGTACCGGCCGCGGCGAGCACCGTCCCGGCCAGGGCAGCAACGAACGAAATAGACATTGCAGCCTATGGTGCACGACGAGCGGCCATGATGCGGAC
Organism: uncultured Actinomycetes bacterium; assembly: GCA_963720645.1. Classification (GTDB taxonomy): domain Bacteria; phylum Actinomycetota; class Actinomycetes; order Streptosporangiales; family Streptosporangiaceae; genus RYN-230. Next base: position 61,026 of record CAVRFX010000018.1, read on the forward strand.
CAGATCGATGACCAGCCCGGCCGGCGCCGCGCCCGCTTTGTAGACTCGGCAGGCATGAGGCAGCTGCGGGACCAGCTTCCCGGCGGCACCAGATCCCTCCGGCTGCGCAGGTCCGCCCGGGTGCGCAGGGAACAGGCGGCGCTGGCGGGCGCGGCGTCCGCCGCTGTCGCCACCGTGGCCCAGACCCCGCCCCAGGCCGACCCGACGGCCGGCGCCTTCTTCGACGTGGACAACACGCTGATCCGCGGCGCCTCCATCTACTACTTCGCCCGCGGGCTCGCCGCGCGGAAGATGTTCGGGCCCCGTGACCTGGCCCGGATCGCCTGGGGGCAGGTCGCCTTCCGGCTCCGGGGCGCGGAGAACTCCGAGCACATCGACGCGGCCCGCGAGGCCGCGCTGGCCTTCGTGGCCGGGCACAAGGTGGCCGACGTCGTCAGCCTGAGCCAGGAGATCTTCGACGAGACCATGGCCGACCGGGTCTGGGAAGGCACCCGGGAGCTGGCCCAGGGCCACCTGCGGGCCGGCCAGCGGGTCTGGCTGGTCACCGCGACCCCGGTGGAGCTGGCCACGGTCATCTCCCAGCGGCTCGGGCTGACCGGCGCGCTGGGCACCGTCGCGGAGTCCGCGGACGGCGTCTACACCGGGCGGCTGGTCGGCGGCCTGCTGCACGGCGAGGCCAAGGCCGCGGCGGTCGAATCCCTGGCCGGGCGCGAGGGACTGGACCTGGCGCGCTGCTCCGCCTACAGCGACTCCAGCAACGATCTGCCCATGCTCCAGCTGGTCGGCCATCCGCACGCCGTCAACCCGGACGCCGACCTGCGGGCCGAGGCCCGGCGCCAGGACTGGCCGGTGCATGATTTCCGGTCCGGCCGCAAGGTGACCCTGGTCGCGCTGCCGACCGCGGCGGGCGTCGGGGCGGTGGCCGGCGGCATCGCGGCCGGGCTGGCCCTGCACCGGCGCCACCAGCGCAACCAGGGCTGACGCCCAGGAAGCCAGACGGCGCTAGCCGTAAGCCGGTCCGCGCTCCACCAGCAGGTCGTCCAGCCTGGCCTGGATGCTGCCGCGGACCGCGGCGGCGAGCTCCGCGATCACTTCCCGGTCCCGCCATGCGCCCTCCGGGTACCCGGAGGTCTCCACCGGCGTGCCGAAGTCGATGATCCAGTTGGACGGCAGCGGGACCGCGCCCAGCGGGCCGAACCAGGGGAACAGGGGCGTGATCGGGAAGTACGGCAGCCGGAGCAGCCGGGCCAGCGACGTGGCGTTGCCGACCATCGGGTAGATCTCCTCGGCGCCGACGATCGCGCAGGGCACGATCGGCACCCGGGCCCGGAGCGCGGTCGCCGCGAACCCGCCCCGGCCGAAACGGCGCAGCTGGTAACGGTCGCTGAACGGCTTGCCGATGCCCTTGAACCCTTCGGGGAACACGCCCACCAGCTCCCCGTCGCGCAGCAGCCGGTCAGCGTTCGCGGGGCAGGCCCGGATGTGGCCGGACCGCCGGGCCAGGGACGCCAGTCCGGGCAGCTCGTAGACCAGGTCCGCACCCAGGAGACGCAGGTTGCGGTGCTGCGGATGCTCGTCGTGCAGCCCGGTCTGCAGCATGATCGCGTCGAGCGGGAGCACGCCGGAATGGTTGGCGACCACCAAGGCGGCGCCGGTTCCCGGCACGTGCTCGAGCCCGCGCATCTCGACCCGGAACCACTGCTGGTAGAGCAGCCGGGCCAGCGGGATCAGCAGCCGGGTGTTGAATTCGGGGTCGAACCCGAATTCGTTGACCTCACCTTCGCCGGTGACCTGCCGCCGGGCGAACTGCACCGCCTCGGTGAGACGATCCCGCCAGTCAGCACCGGGGCCCCCGGGAGGGGCACCGTTCGCACCGGCACCGTCATGGGAGTTCATTCCGGGCGCGCGGTAGAACCCGGAGGGAAGCTCCCCCGTGCTTCCCTCCCAGCCCACCGTCTTCCTCTCATCGCCGCGCCTTCGTCAGCGCCCCGGGCCTGACCAGCGGGTCCCCCGGGGCGCCGGCGCGGCGTTACTTCTTGTTGCGCCGCTGCACGCGGGTCTTCCGCAGCAGCTTGCGGTGCTTCTTCTTCGCCATTCGCTTACGGCGCTTCTTGATGACGGAGCCCACGACACCACCCTCACTCGGGATTCAGGCAAACAGGCTTGCGACGTATTCGCCCGATGCCAGCCGGCTGGGCCCACGCCAACGCCCCAGGGTACCTGCCCCGCACCTGCCCTGGTGATGCCCCCTCGGGGAACGGGCATCAGCTGGCCGCGACGAAGGACCCCTTCAGGTACCGGTTCACCGCCTGCTCGGGAACCCGGAACGACCGGCCGACCCGGATCGCCTCCAGCTCCCCCGAGTGCACCAGCCGGTAGACGGTCATTTTCGATACGCGCATGATCGAGGCCACTTCGGCCACGGTCAGGAACCTGACGTCGCTGAGCGGAGTTTCGCCTGCAGCCATCTGCTTTTCCCTCTTCCGCGCGGAGCCGAGTGCGCCTGGCCGGATTCAGCGCATCAGTCACCTCCGTCCCCAGCGTAAGTCTTGTGCGGAAAAGGGCAACCCCGGCGCGGGACGCGCTCTGGGTCACAGGCCGGGGAAAAGCCCGTGAGCGGGAAAGACGGCGGTGCGGGTGGACATGATGGCCCGGTCGATGGCATGACCCGGGTTGTATCCGGACTCGAACGGGGCGAAATCCGCCGTGCCGCCGTCGGTCATCCGCCCGGGGGCGGGCACCCCGGTCCGGGCGAAGGTGTACTCCTGCCACGACGCGGGCGTGGCCAGCTCCGGATCCAGCGGCCGGCCAGCGGCCACCGCGAGCAGGTGGGTCCAGGTCCGCGGCACGACCCGGACCAGCTCATACCCGCCGCCCCCGGTAAGCAGCCAGCGGCCGCCGGCGACCTCGTGCGCGAGCTCGTGCAGCTTCTGGTGGGCGGCCCGCTGCGCGTCGATGGTCAGCTCCAGGTGCGCCAGCGGGTCGAGCCGGTGCGTATCGCAGCCGTGCTGGCTGACCAGGATCTCCGGGCGGAACGCGCGCAGCAGCGGCGGCACGACCGCGTCGAACGCGCGCAGCCAGTCCGCGTCCCCGGTGCCCGCGGGCAGCGCCACGTTGACCGCCATCCCGTCCGCCTGGGGGCCGCCGGTGTCGCCGGGCAGCCCGGTCCCGGGGAACAGGGTCATCGGATGCTCGTGCAGGCTGATGGTCAGCACCCGCGGGTCGTTGTAGAAGGCGGCCTGGACGCCGTCCCCGTGGTGCACGTCGATGTCGACGTAGGCGATCCGCTGCGCACCCTGCTCCAGCAGCCAGCAGATCGCGATGGCCGGGTCGTTGTAGACGCAGAAGCCGCTGGCCGCGCGCCGCATGGCGTGGTGCAGGCCGCCGGCCACGTTGACGCCGTGCGCCGCCTGGCCGGACCACATGGCCGCGGCCGCGGCCAGGGTGGCCCCGGCCACCAGTGCCGACGCCTCGTGCATGCCGGGGAAAACCGGATCGTCCGCGGTGCCCAGGCCGTAGAACGGGTCGGCCTCCGCGCGCCGGACCGCCTCGATGTACTCGGGGTCGTGCACCAGCTCGAGCTGCTCCTGGGTGGCGGGCTCGGGGACGGCCAGGTTCACCCCGTCGGCGTCGAGCACTCCCAGCGCCCGGGCCAGGGCCATGGTCAGCTCCACGCGGACCGGCGCGAGCGGGTGCCCGGGCCCGAAGTCGTAGGTGGTCAGCCGGTCATCCCAGGCCACGTGCAGCGTGCAGGTCATCCGTTCCCCAGCTCACGGCCCCGGTCCCGGGCCGCCTCGATCGCGGCCAGGATCGCGGCGCGGACCCCGTGCCGCTCCAGCTCGCGGATGGCGGCGATCGTGGTCCCGCCCGGTGAGGTCACCGCCTCGCGCAGGATCACGGGATGCTCGCCGGTCTCGCGGAGCATGGTCGCCGCGCCGAACACGGCCTGGGTCACCATTTCCATCGCCGTGCCGCGGGGCATGCCGAGCAGGATGCCCGCGTCCACCATGGCCTCAACCAGGAAGTAGACGTAGGCGGGGCCACTGCCGGACAGCGCCGTGGCCGCGTCCTGCTGCGACTCCGGGATGCGCAGCACCTTGCCGACCGGGCGGAGCAGTTCCTCGGCCCGGGCCAGGTGCTCCGGCCGGGCGAACGCGCCCGGCGAGATGACGCTCATGGCCTCGTCCACCAGGACGGGCGTGTTGGACATGACCCGGACCACGGGCACGTCCACGCCGAGCCGGCGCTCGATGACCCCGGTCGTGATGCCGGCCGCCACCGAGATGACCAGCTTGCCCGCGGGCACGTGCGGCGCGATCTCGTCCAGCATCGGCAGCATGTCCTGCGGCTTGACCGTGATGATCAGCGTGTCCGCGCTCTTGGCCGCCTCGGCCGCGCCCGCGATGGCGATCCCGTACCCGTCCCGGAGCTGCTGGGCCCGTTCCGGCCGCCGCACCACCGCGACCAGGCCGGAGGGTGCCCGCCCGGCCCGCAGCAGCCCGGAAATGAGGGCCTCGCCCATTTTGCCGGCCCCGAAGATCCCGATCACGGTCAGGAGCCTACGCTCCCGGCGCTGATCGCGGCCGGGCTGGCACTGGTCGTCACCGGGACGAGACCAGCGAGCGGGCGAAGAACGCCAGGTTGGCCGGCCGCTCGGCCAGCCGCCGCACCAGGTAGCGGTACCAGTCCTGGCCGTAGGGCAGGTACACGCGCAGGCGGGCCCCGGCGTCGGCCAGCCGGCGCTGCTCAGCCGGGCGGACCCCGTACAGCATCTGGAACTCGTAGCTGTCCGGGGACCGCGCGCCCAGCTCCGCCTGGGCCGCGGCGATCCGGAGCAGCCGCGGGTCGTGGGTGGCGATCATCGGGTAGCCGGGCCCGTCCATCAGCACCCGCAGCGCGCGGGCGTAACTGCGGTCCACGTCGTGCCGCGTGGTGTAGGCCACCTCGCCCGGGGCGTCGTACGCCCCCTTGCACAGCCGGACCCGGGAGCCGGCCTGCGCGAGCGCGGCGCAGTCCGCGACCGAGCGGCGCAGCGAGGACTGGACGACCACCCCCAGGTCCGGGTGGTCCGGCCGGATCTCCCGGACGATCCGCAGCGTCTGGTCCACCCAGACGTGATCTTCCATGTCCACGGTGACCGTGGTCCCGGCCGCCCGGGCGGCGGCACAGATCCGGGCGATGTTCTCGGCCGCGGTCTTCTCCCCGTGCTCGGCCAGGCCGAGGCCGACCGCGGTGGGCTTGACCGAGACCTCCACCCGGCCGCCGCCGGCCAGCCCGGCCGCGGCCAGCTGGCTGAGCAGCCCGGCGTACTCGGCGGTCACCGCGGCCGCCTGCTCCGGGTCGGTGGTGTCCTCGCCCAGGTAGTCCAGGCTGACCAGCAGGCCACGCTGGAGCAGGTCCCGGCTGGCCCGCACCGCGTCGGCGGTGGCGTCCCCGGCTACATAGCGGGCCACGACGCCCCGGGTGAGGGGAGCCGAGGTGATCAGGCGCCGCGCTCGGTCACTGCCCGAGGCGGCCAGCAACGTGCGCCGCAGCACCGTAGACGACCTCCAGTACTAACTCAGGAACCAGTAGGGTCCCGGGGACCGGCCCGCTAGCGGACCAGCCCGGGGCGGCGCTTCAGCGTCACCGTGACGTTGGCGCCGGCGTCCGGCGGCACCACGACCTCCTGCGCCGCCGGCAGGCCGGCCGCCTGCAGGGTCGCGTCCACCGGCGTGGTCCGCTTGATCAGCGCGAGCCCGATCGGCCCCAGCTCGTAATGCCGTGCGGCCGAGCCTACAAACCCGATCGTGTTCTCCCCCAGCCGGACCGGGTCACCGTGCCCCGGGAGGCGGTCCTCGCTGCCGTCCAGGTGCAGGAACACCAGCCGCCGGGGCGGGTGGCCGAGGTTGTGCACCCGGGCGACCGTCTCCTGCCCCCGGTAGCACCCCTTGTTCAGGTGCACCGCGGAGTCGATCCAGCCGACCTCGTGGGGGATGGTCCGGTGGTCGGTATCCAGCCCGAAGCGCGGTCGCCGGGCGGCGATCCTCAGTGCCTCGTACGCCTGCATCCCGGCCAGGGTGAGCCCGGCGTCAGCGAATTTCGTTGCGGCGGCTTGAAGATGGGGACGTGCGACCAGCAGGTCGGTGCCGGCCGCACCACGCACCGCGGCCGCGGTATTTCCCGGGAGCGCGCCCTCAGGGAGCTCGCTGGTCACGGTGAGCACCGCGTAGTCGCCGGTCACGTCGGCCGGCTCGACCCGGAGCATGAACCGCATCGACTCCAGGAAGGAGAGCAGCGCGGCGGCCGTGCCCGGCTCGACGTGGGCCCAGAGCGCGTCCCCGTCGTCGGTGAGGGTCAGGTGGTGCTCGATATGGCCCTGCGGGCTGAGGATCAGCGCCTCGGCGGACTGGCCCGGCTCGAGGTGCTCGAGGTGCTGGGTGGTCAGGCTGTGCACCCAGGACAGCCGGTCCGGGCCGGTGACCCGGACCACGCCCCGGTGCGAGCGGTCCACCATTCCCGTGCCCGCGGCCAGCGCCCGCTGTTCCGCATAGGGGTGGCCGTAGTGCGCGGCGACCCCGGCATCCGGGGCGTCGCCGTCCACGGCGCCGGGGGCATTCAGCAGCGGACTGTCCATGGTGCCAATCTATGCGCTGCGGCCCGGGTCCCCGGTGCCCGCGTTCCGGCAGCCGGCGCACCGGCCGAAGACGGTCAGGTGCCCGACGTCGGTCTCGAACCCCTGGTGCTCGGCCAGCGCGGCCACCAGCGGCTGCACGGCGTCCGGGCTGACCTGGGTGATCCGCCCGCACTCGGCGCAGACCAGGTGCACGTGCTCGGCCTCGGCGGCCAGGTGGTAGCGCGGCGCGCCGTGCCCCAGATGGGTATGGGTGACCAGGCCGAGCTGCTCGAGGAGCTCGAGGCTCCGGTAGATGGTGGAGATGTTCACCCCGCGCGCGGTCTGCTGCACCGAGGCGCAGATCTCCTCGGGGGTGGCGTGCTCCAGCTTGGTGACCGCCTCCAGCACGAGCTGGCGCTGCGGGGTGACCCGGTAGCCGCGGGCCCGCAGCTCCGCGTCCCACGCCTGACTCATGCGCTGAGACTAACGCCGCGCTGGCGGGACCGCGAACAAACCTATTTGCCTGCGCCCGGGGGGCTGGCATAGCCTCATCGCAACGCGGGAGAGGAGGTGGTCCAACAGCATGCATAGCAGTAGGACTCGCGAGGTGGCTGTCCGCTAGCCGCCGTCCCGCCGACGCACTGACGTGGCCCAGGCCGCCAGCTTCTGGCGGCACAGGCCGGTCGTGCGATCACCGGCCCGTGCGTAGGGCTCAGCGTGCGGTTTTCTTCCGCACGGTGCACGCCCCGCGTGCCGCGCGAAGGCGGCGGCAGGCGAATACTCGGCAGACACCGGACCCCCGGGCTGACTGGTCTGTCCAACCAGTCCCCTGGCGCCAAGGCACCAGGGAGCGGCCCGGGGGTTTTAATTTTCCCTTTTCCCGGGTTTTCCGCGATACGCGCTCTTGTCGCATTAAATGCAGGACATAATTTGGCGCGCCGGCCGCGCCGGGGAATTTACTTCCCGAATCAGCGCTGGTTACGGCCGGGTTTACTTCCTATGCGGGCCGCCCGCCGCGTAATGTCGGGGCCTCACCGCACAGGAAAGGACGATAGATGCGGAAGCTCCATCGCGCCGGTGCCGCCATCGCGGCCGTGTCCCTCGTGCTCACGGTCAGCGCGTTCACCCAGGGAAGGACACCCGGCGCGGCGGCCGTCTCCCCGGGCGGCCCGATGGTCACCGCCCCCGGCCAGTCCCGGCCCGCCAGCACCTCCCGCCCGGGGCACACGGTCATCCACTCGCTGAACTGGGCCGGGTACGCCGCCAACCGGGCCGGCACCACGTTCCGCTCCATCAGCGCCGCGTTCCTCGTGCCGTACCTGGACTGCTCAGCCGCCCCGAAGTCGTACTCCTCCCACTGGGTGGGCCTGGACGGGCTGGGCTCGGCCAGCGTGGAGCAGGTGGGCATCGAGGCCGACTGCTCCGGGACAACGGCCCAGTACTACGCGTGGTACGAGATGTACCCCAAACCCGTATCCGTCGTTTTCCAGGTCGGCGCGGGGAATGCGGTCCAGGCCAGCGTCACCCATAAGCGATCGGCCGGTAAATTCGTGCTCATGCTGCGCGATACGACCACCGGCCGGCATTTCTCCCGGACCCTTAATTGTGCCGCCAAAGCGTGCATACGTTCCTCGGCCGAGGTGATCAGCGAGGCCCCGTCGAACGGTTCGGGCGGGATTCTCCCGCTGGCCGATTACCGGGCGGCGAGTTACTCCGGCATCACGCTGACCACGTCCAGGGGACGGCGCAGCGGGCTGAATTCCCGGTACTGGAACACGTTCCAGATCGTCGGGGTGGGCGACTCCAGCCATGACCTGGCCGCCCAGCCCACCTCCCTGTTCCAGGGCCAGGCGTTCAGCGTCTACTGGTTCCGGGCCAGCTGACCGGCCGGTCTACTGGTCCCGGCTGAGCTGGCCGACGCGCTTGAGCTGCGCGGACACGTGGGGCTGGAGCGGCTGGCCCATGGCCGCCATGTCGTAGGCCCAGCCCAGGTCCAGGTCGGGGCCGACCAGCCCGTAGAGCCGGTGGCCGGCCGTGACCTCCTTGGCCGAGGTGGTCCGGGCCACCACGTCGGTGCGCAGCTCGATCTTGGTACCGGTCACCTCGCCGATGTAGATCTCGGCGATGCCGGTGGGGTGGGCGAGGATCAGCTCAAGCTGGCCGTCGGGCTGCGGCCGCCAGTACCCGGTCTCGGTGGCCAGCGGCCGGACCAGGTTCCCGTCCTCGTCCAGCAGCCAGCTGCGGCTGGAGTAGATCAGGAACGGCTTCCCGTTGTGGCTGAACGTGATCTCCTGGCCGAACCGGAAGCTTTCGATGGTCGGGTAGCCGCCCACCCCGGCGCCTTCCCAGCGGCCGAGCAGGAAACTCAGCGGGGCCAGGTCGGGGTGCAGTTCCGGCAGCTGCCCGGCCCCGCCGGGCCGGAGTTCCTGCCGCGGTTCCTGCTGGGTGTTCCTCAGGCATGGGGCTTGTCCCCCCGGGTGGCGCCCAGCAGCCGCACCGACAGCAGCGCGGCCGCCGCCATCACCGCCACGAACGCGGCGACGAGGAGGATCCCGCTGACGATTCCCTGCATGACCACCCTCCCAACCCCAGCAGTGTACGGACCCGCCGGAATGGCGGACGTCCGCCATGCCGGCCAGGGCCGGTCAGGTTAAGGTGCGTCCATGACCGCGCGGAGCCTCGTCATCAAGATCACTGCGGGCAAGGACGACCCGGAGCGATGCAACCAGGCTTTCAACGTGGCGGCGGCCGCGACCGTGAGCGGCGTGCCGGTGTCGTTGTGGCTGACCGGGGAGGCGTCCTGGTTCGCGCTGCCCGGCCGGGCCGCCGACTTCAGCCTGGCGCACGCTCCCCCGCTCGCCGACCTGCTGGCCAGCGTCCTGTCCGGCGGCACGGTCTCGCTGTGCACGCAGTGCGCCGCGCGGCGCGACATCGCCCCGGACGACGTGATCGCGGGGGTGCGCATCGCGGGCGCGTCCACCTTCGTGGCCGAGGTCATGGCGGACGGCGCCCAGGCGCTGGTCTACTAGCGGCCGCCCGGCGGTCTACTAGCGCCTGCCCGGCGGCCTGCTCGCGCCTACCCGACGGGCACGGCGGCCAGCCGCTGCTCGCGGAACCGGCTGGTCCACGCCTCGTACTCGCTGTCCAGCGGCGGCAGCCCGCCCACCGCCCAGCCCAGCAGCAGGTCAGCCAGGCCGGGGTTGCGGACCAGGGCCGGGCCGTGCAGGTAGGTACCGAGCACCCGGCCCGCGTAGGCACCTTCGGTCCCGTCCCCGTTGCCCACCCCGGTGAGCACCCGGGCCAGCGGCCGGGCCCCGGGACCGATCCGGGTCACGCCCTGATGGTTCTCGAACCCGGTCAGCCGGGGCACGCCCAGCGCGGGGTCGACGTCGGCCAGGATCTCCCCGACTCCCCGGCGCTCCCCCCGGCCGCTGCGGATGTCCAGGATCCCCAGGCCCGCCACGGGCTGGCCCTGGTCACCGCCGAATTCAGCGCCGACCAGCTGGTAGCCCGCGCACACCGCGAACACCACCGAGCCCTGGGCCGCCACGGCGGCCAGTCCCCCGTCGGCGCCCAGCCGGCGGGCGGCCAGCACCTGCGGGAGGTCCTCGCCGCCGCCCAGCAGGTAGATATCACCCTGCCGGGGGACCGGCTGGTCGGAGTTGACCTGGACGGCCTCGACCCCGATGCCGCGGAGCCTGGCCCGCCGCTCCAGGACCAGCAGGTTGCCGCGGTCACCGTAGGTGCTGAGCAGGTCCGGGTAGACCCAGACCAGGCCCAGGCGGCTGGGCCCGCGGGCGTGTGCTCCCATGGCGCTCTCCCCTGGGTCAGGCCGCCCGGCCGACGGCCGTGCGGATCTGCTGGAATGCGGTGTAGTTGGCGATCACGTCCAGGGCCCCGCCCGGGCTGACCCGGCTGACCGCGTCGTCGATCCCGCCGACGATCTCGAACCGGACCCCGTCGGCTTCCAGCCGGACGGCCAGGTCGAGCCCGCGCTCCCCGGACACGAACACCGGCCGGTCGCGGACCACCCGGTAGTCAACGTCCCACAGCCACGACGTGTCCCGGCCGTCGGGGACCTGCGCGTTGACCGACAGCAGCACCGGCACCGGCGGCGGGTCCAGGACGTCGAACGCCTCGAGCCAGCCCGCCGGGTTCTTGGCCAGCAGCAGCCGCACCGCCCGGCCGTCCCGCTGCACCTGGGTGTAGCGGCCGGCGACCGAGGTCACCGCGCGCATCTTCTCCAGGGCCGCCGCCGGGCTGACCCCGAACACCTCGGCGACGGCCAGCGCCATCACCGCGTTGGAGCGGTTGGCCCGGCCCGGCAGGGCCAGCGACAGCTCGCTCACCCGGCCCGACGAATCGATGACCGAGGAGCCGTCCAGGACCCAGCGCGCCGAGGGGCGGCTGAACTCGCACTCGTGGCACCGCCAGCCCATCTCGTCACGCCGCAGGTGCGAGCCGCACCGCGGGCAGCACCAGGAATCCTCGTGCCAGCGCTGGCCCGCCGCGACCCAGGTCACCTGGTGGGCACCGCGGCCGCCCAGGCGATCAGCGGGTCGTCCGCGTTGGCCACCACCCGGCAGTCCGGCGCGGCCTCGAACGCCTCCCGCCAGCGGCGCGCCACGAGCCAGATCTCCGCGGCCCGGTCCATCTGGTCGCGGCTGAGGTTGAGCAGCGTGACCACCCGGGCGTTCGTGGCCCGGAGCACCGCGGGGATGTACTTCTCGTCGGTCTCCAGCACCGCGTACGGCGCCTCCGGGGCCTGGCCCAGCGCGGCGGCCAGCCCGGCCTCCATGTTCGCGCCGAACGCGTTCGAGGCCACCTCATGGCCCAGCGCGCTCAGCGCCGAGGTGATCAGCCGCGTCGTCGTCGTCTTGCCGTTCGTGCCGGTGACCAGGACGATCTGCCGGTCGGCCGCGAGCAGCGACAGCAGGCCCGGCTCCACGCGCAGGCCGATGACGCCGCCGATCACCGACCCGTCGCCCCGGCCCGCGAGGCGTGACATGCGGCCCGCGGCTCCGCCCAGCGTGGTCGCGACCCGCGCCCGCATCGGAAGCTTGCCCATGGCCGACGATGCTATCCGGCCCGCAGGCCGCGGCGGCACCCGTCTAGTCGACGGGAAACCCGGCTGGGGCCCGGAAGGCGGAGGCTTCCCCGGCTGCGGCCGGCCCCGGGCACGCGGCCGCCCGGCCCGGGCGGGCCCGGCCCCGGCCCGCTCACCTGCGCCGGTAGAACGGCCCGGGCGGCCCGGGCGGCCCCAGGTCCGGCCGCGGCCCCAGGTCCGGCCGCGGCCCCAGGTCCGGCGGCCCGGCGCTGTCCCGCCAGCTGACGGGCGGCCGCGATGGCGCCCGGGCTTCGTCCAGGCCGGCCAGCGTGGCCGTCGGCAGCGTCAGGATGCCGGGATTGGCGTCCGCGAACACCACCCGGCGGCCGGCCGGCGAGGCGTAGCTGACGATCAACCCGCTCGGCGGGAGCTGCTGCAGCTCATGCTGCTCGACGAGGAACTCCCGCGACCGCTGCCTGGTCCGGGCGGCTGACGCGGTAGCCGCGACGGCCCGGGCGGTCTGCAGCCCCCAGGCGGAGCTCACGTTCCTGCTGCCCGTCCACGACCGCGACTCGCTGATCCCCTCCGACCAGTTGCTCTCCTGGTGCCCGGACCCGGTGCGCGGCGCGAACGCGCCGAACCCGGACCAGGACTGGCCGTGCCCGCGGCCCCGCCCGGCGGACTGGCTGGCCGATTCAGACACGGCCACGGAATCCGCCGTGCCCACCGTGCTCGTGTAGGAGTAGCTGGCCGTGTCGCTGACCGAGTCGCCCACGGTGTCGGTGAGCTGGGACACCACGAAGCGGTGCGCGGTGCCGATCTGCTCGCTCGCGGCCTTCGCCTCGCCCGCGTTGCCGAGCCGCATGAACGCGACCGCGGCGTTACCCCGGCCCAGCCGGTCCCGGACGTGGGCGGGCAGCGAGCGGTACGCCAGGACCAGCCCGGTCCCGCTGGCCTCGCAGGCGTCCGACAGCCGGTCCAGCAGTTCCCCGCGGACCTTCTCGGCCCCCGCGACCAGCAGCGTGTGCTGCCAGGCGGGGCCGCGCGGCTGCCGCCGGAGCAGCTGGGTGAGCGCGGCGGTGACGTACCCGGCCAGGACCTGGGCGCTCCCCGTCTCCGCCGCCCGGTCCAGGGCCACCACCCGCAGCCGGCTGGGCGGCACCCGGGCTGGCGCCGACCCCAGCGTCTCCAGCGTCCGGAGCCTGGCTTCGAGCCCGAGGGCCCGCTCGATGATGACCCGGTCCCTGGCCGCCGGGCCGTACAGCCCCGCGATCGCCTCAGCCTGCGCCGCGCTGATCAGGCCGCGCCGCGTATCATCGCGCGGATCGCCGATCTGGGCCAGGACCCGCAGGCCCGCGGTCACCTGCCCGATGCTGAGCCCTCCGGAACCGGGCGGCCCGCCGAGGAGCCCGGCGACGCGTTCCAGGATGGCGCGGTCCGGCGCCGGGTCCGCCGGGCTGGCCGGATCGCCGGCCGCGGCCGCCGCGGCCAGGACGTCGGCCAGCGGGCCGGCGGGCAGCCCGGCCCCGAGATCCAGCCGGGGCAGGTCCCCGGGCAGCACCCAGACCAGCGGGCTGACCCGGGCCTGGCCGGCCAGGGCCAGCAGGTCCAGCGCGACCGCCCCCTCGGACAGGTCCAGCACCGTGACCTGCCCGCCCGCCGCCAGCCGCAGCCCGGCCAGCGTCCCGGTCAGGGCGGACCACCCGGCGAGCGTGCCGCCTGCGACGTCGAGCCGGTCGACCCCGGTGGGCACGGCCACCCCGTACCACTGCGGCTGCGCCTGGAAGGCCCGGCCGCGGGCTTCCCAGTCCCGCAGCCGCCGGGCGTGCTCCTGCTGCCAGCCGGACAGCCGGCTTTCCTGGGCCGCGCGCGCCCGGGCCACCCGCTGCTCCTCCGCGGCCACCCGCGCGCGCAGATCCCGGGCGCCGCGCCAGATACCCCGCGCACACGCCACCGTGATGGCCAGGAAGACGGCGATCCCGGTGGCGGCCAGCGCCGGGTTCAGCGCGCCGGCCGCACCCAGTGCCGCGGTCAGCCCGGCCACCGCGGCGCCCGCCGCGGCGCCGGCCTTCAGGGGCCGGGCGAGCCGGCCTTCCTCACGGTGCTGGGCCTGCAGCCAGCCGGCATCCAGCCGTTCCTGGCCGGGCGGGCCGGGGCGCCGGGGCGGCGGCCCAGGATCCGGGTGCACCAGCGCGTACTCCCAGCCCAGGTAGAGCCGGCCCGGCCGGACGGCGGTCACGGCATCCTGCCGGGCACGAACCGGGCCCGCGGCACCACCTGCGGCTGCGGGCCGCGGGCCACGAGGGCGAACTCATCGGCGCCCAGGCCGGCACCGAGGGGGAACCCGGCCAGCCCGGGATCCCCCGGGCCGCGGATCACCACCACGCTGGCCAGCGCCGCGATCTGCTCCACGGCCGGAACCGAGGCGGCACCGCACGCCGCGCTGACCACGGTGGCCAGCCCGGCCTGGGCGCCGGTGCTGATCAGCCGGGCCAGGACCGGGGTCGCGAACGCGTCGCCGTCGCCGAGCCAGGCGAGACCGTCACCGGTGGCACCCAGGCGCCGTGACTCGGCGAACACCGCGGTGAGGTCGAGGGCCACCAGATTCGCGATCATCTGCGCGGCCCGGCCGTGCCGCGGCCGGTCCAGCGGGAAGAACGCGACCGCACGCTCCCGGACCACGGCAGGCAGGCTGATCTGCGCGGCACCGGGCGCGGCCGGGCGCAGCCAGCGGCCCAGCGGGGAGGCGCGCACCCCGGCCAGCTCCCCGGCGAGGAACGTGGCCGCGTCCGGATCGGCGTCCAGCAGGCCCGCGCAGACCCGGACCCGCTCGCCCAGCGGCCCGCGCCGGGGGTGAGACGGGGGAACCTCCCTGACCCGGGCCCGTAAGACGGGCGGGGCGAGCAGCGCGGTGACGTCGTCCAGGACCGGCAGGCGCGGATCACCCGGGGCCGCGGCGGCCACCGCGAACAGGTCGTTCAGGCAGGCGGCGCAGGTCCGCCGGGCGTGATCATTCACCGGGCCCCAGTCGATCATCCCCATGACCAGCGCCGCCTGGCGGGCCGGGTCGCCGTCGCGCCACGGCTCGTAACAGCCCTGGCCGCGGCCCGAACACGTGCAGCGGGGCGCCGGCGTCCGCGCAGATCCCGGCGAGCGCGCGTGGCAGCCCGCCGAGGCCGCGCAGGTCCACCACCAGAACCGGCTTGCGGCGCCGGATCGCCGCGTGGACCAGCTGGAAACTGGCCCCGGACACGTCCGCGGGCACCGCGCCCGTCACCAGCACCCCGCCTTCCGCGGCACGCCAGCTGATCCCGGCCGGGCGCCCGGTCGCCCGGTCCGCTCCCAGGCAGGCGCCGGTCCGGCTGACCACGCCGCCGGACCTGACCCAGGCCGCGGTGAGCTGCCGCCGGGCCGCCACGATCAGGCCGGGCCGCGGCGGCGGTAAGCCCTGGTCACCTGCCCGCCGCCGGCGCAGCCACCAGGCCGTCGCCGCCTCGGCCGGCGCCAGCACCAGCGCGAGCGGGGCCTGCCGCGGCAGCCAGCGGCCGAGCCCGGCGAACGCCCGGGCCGGATGCAGCACCCGGGCCGGCTGCCCGGCCGCCCCGGCCAGGTAGCCCAGCACCTGGTGCGGCCCGGCGGTGAAGCCGGCCAGGGCCCGCCCGGGGCCGATGGCCAGCACCCAGAGGAACCCGGCCGCGGCCGGGGCGCCCAGCCACAGCGGCCGCCACCGCGAGACCCGCCCGGCCAGGTCCGCCGTGACGGCGAGCAGCAGGGTTAGCTGGGCCAGCAATAAGTGGGTGAGGAACCCGGCCAGCGCGAGCGCAGCGGCCAGATCACCCCGTCGCGGGGTGTCCCCCGGGCGGAGGGACCGGGCTCGCCGCCGCTCGCGGTCCGCCGCAGTCGTCACAGAAGCAGGCATGTCGGGTCAAGGCTCCCAGTCCCCGGCGGCTCATGTCCAGGCACCGGTAAAAGTGCCTGGGCCCATGGCCGCCTGGCGGCCCGGAAATGTCTGGCCGCCGGGTATGGAAAGGAGTGCCGCAGGGTGGTGGTCACTCCGGGGCTCGCACCGTCCGCGCACTTCAGGCCCTGGGTCCCGGCGGCTCAGGTACTTAGGGCCTGTCTCCGGCGGGTGCGCGGGCGTACGGTGCTATTAAGTAAATTTGAGTTGAAGTCTGGGGAGAAGAAATGCCTGGGATCATCGTCGGCGTGGACGGCTCAGGCCATTCACGCCGGGCCCTTGTGTGGGCGATGCAGGAGGCCGCACAGCACAATGCGCCGCTGACCGTCATGACCGTGCGCCCGTCCCCGGCCCGCCCGGCCACCATGACTTTCTGGGGCCTGCCGACCTTCCCCGAAGGCGGATTCGACGACGAACGCGCCCGGCAGGCAGTCCTGGAAGCGGTGGGCAAGGCCGCGAGCGAGACGAGCGGGATCGCACCTGAGATCACGGTGAGCGTGACGGCGGGGCAGCCAGGCGCAAGAACTCGTCATGGCGTCCCGGGACGCTGACCTGCTGGTCGTGGGGTCCCGCGGGACCGGCGGATTCCCCCGGCTGGTGCTGGGCTCGGTGAGCAGCCAGGTCCTGCACCATGCGGCCTGCCCGGTGGTGGTCGTCCCGGAGTAGGCCCAGGGAGGCGATGGCGGGCCATCCCGCCATCTGGCCCCCGGCCCGGATGGGCCCTGACTCAGCCCATCCGGCCGGTGACGTACGCCCTGGTGCGGCTGTCACTCGGGTCCTGGAAGAGCTTGGCGGTCCGGTCGTACTCGACGAGCACGCCCGTCCGGGTGTCGCTTTGCTCGTTGATGAGCACGGAGAAGAAGGCCGTGCGATCGCTGACCCGGGTGGCCTGCTGCATGTTATGGGTGACGATGACGATGGTGTACTCGGACTTGATCTCCTGCATCAGGTCCTCGATGGCCCCGGTCGCGATCGGGTCGAGCGCCGAGCAGGGCTCATCCATGAGCACGACGTCCGGCTCGACCGCGAGCGTACGGGCGATGCACAGCCGCTGCTGCTGCCCGCCGGACAGGCCCAGGCCCGACTTATTCAGCCGGTCCTTGACCTCGTCCCACAGGGCGGCCTGGCGCAGCGAGTGCTCGACGATCTCGTCGAGCCGGCCCTTGTTGCGCTCGCCGTTGATGCGCGGCCCGTACGCGACGTTGTCGTAAATCGACTTCGGGAACGGGTTCGGCTTCTGGAAGACCATCCCGATACGCCGGCGCACGGCGATCGGGGAGACATCCCTGGCGTAGAGCGGGGCCCCGCGGTAGTGCACCTCACCCTCGACGCGGGCGCCCACGATGAGGTCGTTCATCCGGTTCAGCGTCCGCAGCACGGTGGTCTTGCCGCATCCGGACGGGCCGATGAACGCCGTGATTTCGTGTTCATGAATAGCCAGTGACACGTCGGTGACAGCACGGAAACTGCCGTAGTAGATCGAGACGTTTGTCGTTTCGAACACGGATTCGCCGGTAGCGGTAGACGCCGGCGACTCCGCTGGTACCTCTAGCTTCTGCTGGACCACTGGCTCAGCCAGCTGACGGTTGGCGACGGCGTACTGGTCGGGCTCTTCCATGGTGTCCCTAGCGCTGGTATCTGGCGAAACGTGCGGTGACGAATCGGGCCACAATCATGAGGATAAAGGCAATAGCGATGAGTGTCAGCGCCGCACCCCAGCCGCGAGCCTGGGCACCGACGTAGGGCGATGACGCGTTCGCGAAGATCTGCGACGGGAGCGAGGTGTTGGGGCCGCTGAACACGTTCCGGTTCACGGTGGTCACCGTGAGGATGGTGAACAGCAGCGGCGCCGTCTCACCCGCGGCCCTGGCGATCGCGAGCAGGGCGCCGCTGACGATCCCGCCGATCGCGGCAGGCAGCACGACCGTGACCGTCACCCGGGCCTTGCTGGCCCCGAGGGCGTAGCTGCCCTCGCGCAGTGCGTCCGGGACCAGCCGCAGCATCTCGTACGTGGAGCGGATCACGATCGGCAGCATCAGGCAGCCGAGGGCGAACGCGCCGGCCAGGCCCGAGTAGCCAAAGTGCAGCACCCAGATCGAGAAGATGAACAACCCCATCACGATCGAGGGCACGCCCGTCATCACGTCTGCCATGAACCCGATCAACTTGGCCAGCGGCCGGTTGCCGCCGTACTCGTTGAGGTAGACCGCGCCCAGCACGCCCAGCGGCACCGCCATGACCGTGGCCAGGGCCGTGATCTCGATCGTGCCGACGACCGCCGGGCCCATGCCGCCCACGCTGGCGGGCAGCACGTTCGGCGGGATGTCGCCGGTCAGGAACTGCCAGCTGATGATCGAGGCACCCTTGGCGATCACCGTCCACAGGACGAACCCCAGCGGGATGATCGTGAGCACGAACGCGGTCACCATCAGCACGGTCATGATGCGGTTCTTGGTGCGCCGCCAGGACCGCGGCTCGCGCAGGTCAACCTGGCCCGGGCCAGCGGTGACCGTCATCACGCCCCCCTCCCCCGGCGGGCGGACCGCTCGACGACCGCGCGGGCGATGACGTTGATGATGATCGTGAAGGCGAACAGCAGAACGCCGAGCCCCATCAGCGCGGCCCGGAACACCCCGGTGGCCTCGCCGAACTCGTTCGCGATGACCGACGGCATGTTGTAGCCGGGGGCGAACAGATGCGACGTGATCGTGGCCGACGAGCCGATCACCAGCGCGGCCGCGATCGTCTCGCCCATGGCCCGGCCCAGCCCGAGCAGCACCGCCCCGACGACCCCGCCCTGGCTGTGCGGCCAGACGGCACCACGGATCATCTCCCAGCGGGTGGCGCCCAGCGCGTACGCGCCCTCCCGGTCGATCGCCGGCACCGTCGCGATGACCTCGCGCGACAGCGAGGTCACGATCGGCGTGATCATGAAGGCCAGGATGATACCGCAGGTGAAGAACGACGCCCCGCTGGTGGGCGGCCCGAACAGGGATCCGACCACCGGGACACCGCTCACCTTCAAGCCGACCGCGCTGTAGATGTGCTGGATCCAGGGCGCGAACACCAGGATCCCCCACAGGCCCCAGACCACGGACGGGACCACGGCCAGCAGGTCGATCACGTAGACGATCGGGCGTGACCACCGGTAGGGCACGACCTCGGTCAGCAGCAGCGCGATGCCCACGCTGACCGGCACCGCGATCACGACCGCGATCAGGGCCGTGACCGCCGTCCCGTAGATGAAGGCCAGCGCACCGAACTGGTTGTCAGTCGGGTTCCAGGTCTTCGAGAAGATCTTCACGCCCTCGGCCGAGAACCAGGCTGAGGCCTGCTGGCTGGTCGAGATGGCGATCAGGGCGAGGATCACCAGCACCAGCAGCCCGGCCGCGAGCGCGACCGCCTGGAAGGTACGGTCGCCAAGCGGCCGCCGCTCGGACAGGGCACGGGCGGATCCGGCCGGGCTGGCCGGATCCGCCTCCGTCACAGAACTCACAGCGGCGGGCCGATCTGATCGGGGTGTGCCGAGGTCGTCGCCACGCTCAGGAACCGATCTGGCTCAGCTGCGCCTTGGCCATCTGGTCGATGTTGGAGGGCAGCGGCGCGTAGCCCAGCGAGGGGAGCAGCTGCTGGCCGGGTCCGAGCAGGTAGCCGATGTACGCCTTGAGCATCTTGGTGGTGTTCGCGTTCGGCTGCTTCTGGTAGACCAGATCCCACGACTGGTAGGTGATCGGGTACGCGGTGGCGTCGCCCGACCAGACCGCGGCGAACGTCAGGTCGGACGCGACCTTGGCCCCGGCCGCGGCCGCGGAGGCCGCCGCCGTCGAGGGCGCGATGTACTTGCCGGCCTTGTTCTGGACACTCGCGTAGCTCAGCCCCGAGGCCTTGGCGTCGGCGTAGTCCACGTACCCGATGGCGCCCGGCGTGCTCTTGACGATCTGCGCCACCCCGCCGTTGCCGTCGCCGCCCCGGCTGCTGGACGGCCAGTTGATGGTCGAGCTGGAGCCGAGCTTCCACGCCTTCGTAGCGTCCTGCAGGAACAGGGAGAAGTTCGCCGTGGTACCCGAGGAGTCCGAGCGGCGGGCGATGGTGATCGCGGTACTGGGCAGCTTGACGCCGGAGTTGATCGACGCGATCGCCGGGTCATTCCACTTAGTGATCTTGCCCTGGAAGATGTTCGCGATGACCGTCGGCGTCAGCTGCAGCTTGCTGACCCCCGACAGGTTGTACGACACGGTGATCGGGCCAACGATGACGGGGAAGTACAGCACCTTCTTGCCCTTGAAGTTCGCCGTCTCATCCGACGGGATCGGCGAGTCCGAGCCCGCAAACTGGACCGTCCCCGAGGCCAGGTCCGTCCGTCCCTTGCCCGAGCCGCCCCCGCCGTAGTTGACCGTCATGGCGGACTGGACCGACTTGAAGGCCTGGATGGCCGCCTGCTGGAAGGTCAGCTGGAACGTCGACCCGCTCGCGTTGAGAGTGCCCGAAAGGGCCGCGCTGCTGGATGACGATGAGCTGCCCGACGAGGATCCGCCACCGCCCGAGGAACTGCAAGCGGCCACAAACGAAGCCATCGCCACCGTGGCGAGCCCCGCAGTCGTTACGCGCTGGATGCGCCGACGTTGCATGTTGAAAGACCCCATTCTCCGGTATGCCCCGGTTGATTACTCGGGCGCGGGGAGC
Organism: uncultured Actinomycetes bacterium; assembly: GCA_963720645.1. Lineage (GTDB taxonomy): Bacteria > Actinomycetota > Actinomycetes > Streptosporangiales > Streptosporangiaceae > RYN-230. The sequence continues at coordinate 81,309 of CAVRFX010000018.1, forward strand.
ACCGGGCCCCCCACGGCCAGCTGAGCCAGCCCGATCACACGTGATAACCCCGCGAGTCTGACGTGCCGCGCGTACCCGCGAGTTAAGGAAGGAAGGCCAAACGGTGAATAGTAAGGAGACGCAAGGTGAAAGTGGGCGCGCCGACCGGGGCGCGGGCACCGCGCAGCGCCGCAGACCCTGGGGGCCGGCCCGCGACTAAACAGGCCCGGTTCCCAGGTCAGCGGCACTGGGCTGGCGAGGTGTACCGGTAGGACAGGACCCTCGCTAGTCCGGGGGCAGGGTGCCGGCCAGGTAGACCACCCGGCGCGCGATGTTGACGGCGTGGGCCGCCAGACGCTCGTAGGAGCGGGCCACCAGCGTCATCTCCATCGTCACCGGGATGCCCATCTGCCCCGAGGCAAGCTCGGCGATCAGGCTGGCATGAAGCTCGTCCATCTCGTCGTCCCGCTCTCGAAGCACCACCGCGGCGGTGCTGTCGCGCTGGTACCAGGAGTCTGCCGCCCGGCGCCACATGCCGGATACGAGCTTCCCCATCTGCTCGACCAGCCCGCGGGTGCGCGGCGAGAGGTCCTGGCTGAGGATGTGGTTGGCCCGATGGGAGATGTCGATGACCAGGTCGTGGGAGCGCTCGAGTTCGGGCACGATCCGCAGCACGGAGAGCAGGAAGCGGAGGTCGGAAGCGACGGGCGCCTGGAGCGCGATCTCCCGGTTGGCGAGTTCCTCGATCTCCGGGTAGAGCGCGTCGATGGTCTGCTCGCGTTCGGCCAGCGCCTGGACCAGCTCGGAGTCGCCCGTCAGCAGAGCCTGAGTTGCGCCGGGCAGATCCTCGGCGACCATGGCGAACAGCTCGATGACCTTGGCCTCGATGGCCTCCATGTCGCGCTGAAATTCCTGCCGGTGCTCGACCATGGCCGAAGCTTACTGGCCGCGCTGCCGGAGGGCACCGGCGGAATGCGGGCTGGCCGCGGCCCGCGCTCCGCCGCAGCCGTCCCGCGCTCCGCCGCAGCCGTCCCGCGCTCCGCCGTAGCCGTCCCGGGGTGCGGCGTTCCCAGTCACGAGTCCCCGCCTTCCACGGCATGTACCCAGCCGCCCGGCGGGCCCTCCGGGCTGACGGCGGGGCCCGGAACCCCCGGAGACTCCACCACGATGCGGAACAGCTCCGGCCGCAGGACGGCCAGCGTCATCGCGATCACCCCCGGCTGCTCTGCGTCCTCGAACCGGATGGTCACGGTGGCGGCCGACTCCCCGGCGGACAGCCGGAGGCTGCGGGCCACCGCCGGGGCGGGCGGCTGGAAGTTGAACCTGGAAGGCACAGGGACGGGTGGGCCGCGGCACCGGCGCGGCAGGCGATAGCGCGCTGGCCAATTCCCCGGCCAGCCCTTCCATCTGCGGCGGCAGGTAGCTGGCCGAGTAGGCGGCGGGCTCGCCGCCCACTGTCCACAGGCAGCGGATCGTGAGCACGTCGCAGCCGGGCGACACGCCGAGCGCGCGGGCCACGTCTTCCGCGGGCCGCCGCCTGGAAACGCTCCGGCTCTTGCAGGCCAGCTCGCCACCCATCGGGTCAACGTGGGCTGCGAAACCAGGCAATCCTTCCAGGGCGACCCGGTACTCGGCCGGGCTGGCCCGGAATATCTGGCCGTCAGGGCAGCCGGCTGAGCAGGTGCCGTTCGGTCAGCAGCTCGATCGCCGCGTCGATCTCCGCGGTCGTCACGTTGTAGCGGCGGGCGAGTGCGGTGTGACGGGGCAGCCGCCAGCCGGGCTCGTGGTGCAGCAAGGCTGCTGCCATCCGCTCCGCGAGCACGCTCGCGGCCGGCGAACGACCGGGCGCTGGCGCCTGGCCGCGCCTGTCCCCGCGGAGGTCGGTCATCCGGCAATTCGCCGGGGATATGCGATGACCGCCAGTCCGGGGATGGTGGTCGCAGACGCGAAGGTCAGCAGCCGGGCGCCAGGAGCGACGCCGAGCGCGAAGCCGCAGGTCATGGTAGCCGCGACGGTCTCGCCGGGGACCTCACCCCAGCGAGCCGCCACGGCACTGGCCGCGGACCCTCGGGTCCCGCCGGATCACCCTGAAGAGACACTGGTGAGGCCGCCTCGTCGCTCAGATGGTCGCCGGCCAGGCTGCCACCTCCCTGGCCACCCCCTCTTGATAGGGAGCGAAGATGACACTCAGGTGAACGTTCAGGTAAGGGAAACCTGACAAGCAGATGAACAAGCCGGGACTTCACCGGAACGCATCCAGAGCGGGCCAGGACCACAGAACGGCGGGTGACCGGGGCCACCCGCCGTTCAGCTGCCGATCAGCAGGCTGCGTCTCAGACGCTGACCTGCACCTCAGCGACGCGGCCGGTTTCCGCGGTCACCGGGCGGTCGGTGCTGACCCCGCCGGGGGCCAGGACCCGCACGGTCCAGCTGCCCGGGGCCGCGAAGAAGCGGAACCCGCCGTCCGCGCCCAGCGGCACCTCGGCCACGAACTCGCCGCCGTCGTTGAGCAGCCGGGCGTAGCCCACGGCCACCGCCGCGCCGCCGCGGGTCACCCGGCCCTCGACCACGGCCTGGTTGCCCACGTCCGCCGGGCGGGCCGCGCCGCCTGCCGGGGCCCCGCACCCGTCCGCGCTCACCTGTGCGCTCACTGGCCATCACCAATCTCGATCGGGACGCCCACCAGGGAGCCGTACTCGGTCCAGGAGCCGTCGTAGTTCTTCACATTCGGCTGGTCAAGCAGCTCGTGCAGGACGAACCAGGTGTGCGCGGAACGCTCGCCGATCCGGCAGTAGGCGATCGTGTCCTTGGCGAAGTCCAGCCCGGCCTCGTCCCCGTAGAGCGTGCGCAGCTCGTCATCGGACTTGAACGTGCCGTCGTCGTTGGCCGCCTTGGACCAGGGCACGTTCTTCGCGGTGGGGATGTGCCCGCCGCGCTGGGCCTGCTCCTGCGGCAGGTGCGCCGGGCGCGAGCAGGCGGCCGGAGAACTCGTCGGGCGAGCGCACGTCGACCAGGTTGCGCTTGCCGATGGCCGCCACGACCTCGTCGCGCATGGCCCGGATCGCCGCATCCTGCTCCTGGGCGGTGTAGGACGTCTTGGGCCGGTCCGGGAGGTCCTTGACCAGCTCGCGGGAGTCGAGCTCCCACTTCTTGCGGCCGCCGTCGAGGAGCTTCACGTTCTGGTGCCCGTACAGCTTGAAGTACCAGTAGGCGTACGCGGCGAACCAGTTGTTGTTGCCGCCGTACAGGACCACGGTGTCGTCGTTGGAGATCCCGCGCTCCGACAGCAGCGCCTCGAAGCCGGCCTTGTCCACGAAGTCCCGGCGCACCGGGTCCTGCAGGTCCTGCTTCCAGTCGATCTTGATGGCGTTCGGGATATGCCCGGTGTCGTAGGCGCTGGTGTCCTCGTCTACCTCGACGATGGCCACCCCCGGGTCGTTCTTGTGGGCCTCCACCCAGTCTGCGTCCACCAGGACGTCTGGACGGCTCATGCAGCAACCTCCTTGTCGGACTCCGCGCCGGCCATCCCCTGGCGGCCGGGCCGGAGTCGTTTGATCAGCAGATACATCTCGCAGCCCAGGCAGAACCCGAAGGCTGCGTTCAGGAACGCCGCGGCGAGGGCCGCCGCCGCGGCGGCCATGCCGAGCGGGACAATGCCCGGTCGCGTACCCGATCACCCCGATGACGCTGATGACCAGGCCCACGGCCTGGGCGAACCGCGGCGGCGCCTCGGCCTCCAGCTCAGCCGGCGGCCCCAGGCGCGGCCGGACTGCGAACCGGTAGATGAGCCCGTACGGCGCGTACCGGAGCCCGAACACGGCCCCGATGCCGAAGACCACCGCCTGGAACCCGAGCAGCCACCCGCTGCCGGTGATCAGGACAATCACCAGGACGATGGCAGACAGCGTGGCGTTGAAACGCTGACCCCTGGGATCGACTCTCATGCGTGGTATCTCCCCCTTGCGGGATCGGCAGGATCAGGCCAGGACACGGGGAACTGCCTGCGCGCCGCGCCGGTCGGGCGGCATGGCCATGAGCCGCTCAGCCTGCGCTGGGCTCAGCAGCGGCCTGGCAGGCCAGGCATACCCGGACACAGCGCGGCCGCGACGTGACAGTAGTCCACGACGCGCCGCCTGGTCAGCAGCGGCCGTGACCGGCCGCCATCCGCCAAGTGATCCGGGATGGCCAGGGAAAGCACGTCCCTGATGGTATGCGCCGGCAGCCCGGGTGTCACTCCCCACCCCTCTGGTAGGATATTAGACCGCCTGAATTTCGTCCAGGGCGTCCAGCACGTCGGCCTTGTTCATCAGGCCGCTGCCCCGCCGCGCGATCTGCCCCTCGGGCCCCAGCACGAACACGGTGGGGGTGCGCCGCACGTCCAGCAGGCGGACCAGGTCCATCCGCTCGCCCGCGTCCACCTCCACGTGCCGCACGCCGTCCGCGCCGCTGGCCACGTCGGCCAGGACCCGACGGGTAGCGCGGCACGGAGCACAGAACTCCGAGGAAAACTGCAGCAAGGTGGCCCGGGGGCCCAGGGGCTCGCCCAGCTCGGCTGCGCCGAGCCGGACGCCGCCGGCGGCAGGCTGGCTGGCCCGCGGGCCAGCCAGCCTGCCGTCCCGGCGCCGCCAGGTAATCCCGAACGCCGTCGCCCCGGCCAGGACGACCAGGCATGCGATAAGTCCGCCTATCACGGCCTCTACAGCGTGACCACGGCCCGCGTCATTCCCGGTTACGCCCTGGCCGCCATCACTTTCACCAGGACCTTGCCCGCCGAGGTGATCTCGAAGCTGCGGACGCTGTCCTGGGTGACCGGGGATGAGCCGGGATACCACACACTGCTCTCGTCGTAACTGGTGGTCCAGCCGCCGACCACGGTGCTGTGCCCGCTCGAGTCGGTGACCACGAGCTGGCAGCGGGCTCCGGCCGGCACGTTCTCGACGCGCGTATCCAGCACCGTGCCCCAGGTCCTCGGCGAGTACCGGACGGTTGCGGCCACCCGGGTGACCGGGTTGGTCGCGGACACCGACGTGAAGTGCGCGGCCACCGGCGACCCGCCGGGGCCCCCGGCGTGGTGCAGGGCGCTCACGCCCGCCGCTCCCGCTGCCCCGGCCACGACGACCACGGCCGCCGCGGCGGCCAGGCCACGCCACCGGCGGGTCTGGCGGGTCCGCGTCGTGCGGGCCAGCAGCGACTGCAGCATCTCGTCCGACGGCACCTCGGCACCGGGCAGCTCGTCCAGGTCATCGCCGGCCAGCTGCTGGGCCTCCCCGACCGGGATCCGGCGCAGCAGGGCCGGGCAGGCCCGCCAGGCCAGCCAGCTCCTCGCGGCACTCCGGGCACGTGCTCAGGTGCGCGTCCACCGTGGCCCGCTCGGCGGGGTCGATGGCCCCGAGCACGTAGACACCGAGCGCGTGCCGGATGTCACGGCAATCCGCTGAGCCGGTCATGGCGCGAGCCCCCGTTCCTCAAGCGCCAGTTTGAGCGCCTTGAGCGCGTAAAACGTCCGTGATTTAACGGTCCCGCCCGGGATGCCGAGTTCCGTGGCCGCCTCAGCGACCGAACGGCCAAGGTAGTAGGTCTGCACCAGCACCTGCCGGTGCTCTGGCCGCAGGTCATGCAGGGCGTCGGCCACCGCCCAGGATTCGAGCACGCGATCCGCCTCGTCGGCCACGGGTACCAGTTCCAGCGCCGCCTCGCCGACTTCACGAGGCCGCGCGTTGCGGGCCCGGTGCGAATCCACCGCGAGATTCCTCGCCACGGCGAACAGCCACGGGCGGGCCGGGCGCTCCGCGATCGCCTCGGGATGCAGCCAGGCCCGGAGCAGTGTTTCCTGCACGATATCTTCCGCTCGCTGCCGGTCGCCGCTGGTAAGCCGGAGCGCATAACGCAGCAGCGGCGCGGCGTGCTCGGCGTAGAGCGCGCGGACCAGTGCCTCGTCACAGGCCCGCTCGCCGGGCTCCCGGCCCTGGGTTCCGCGGTGATGTGCCACGACCTAGGTAACGCGCGGCCTGGCGGGCCGGTTCACCGGCTGGCCAGGCATTCCGCGAGCTGGCCGCCGGGCCTCCCGCCGGACGGACGCCGTCATCCGCCGGCGAACGGGGGCAGGACCTCGACCACCGCCGCCTCCCGGAGCGTCACGGTCTCCGGTGCGCGGCCGCCCACGGGGGTGCCGTCGACCAGGAATGAGGACCTGGCCAGGACCGTCCGGAGGTCGCAATCCGCGCCGGCCGCGGCATTCCGCTCACGCGCGGACAGAGCCGCCTCCAGCGCGGCGGCGAGGGTCCCGGCACTGATCGTCTCCTCGGCGACGCCTGCGGCCTGCTTCGCCGCAGCCCAGTAGCGCAACGTCACTGTGCTCATGTCGGCTATCCTCGCTCACATCGGATCCGGGCAATGCCGCCGACGGGTCCTTGTGTGCATTGATGGGTAGTTTCTCCCGCAGGAGACCCACAGCTCCCCACAAGGGACCGCAGGGCGGAGGTGGCAGCGCGTGAGTGACCTGCTGCTTCTCACCGGTGCCCTGGAACCAGCACCGGAAATCCTTCCTTCCCTGGGCTTGCTGCTGCACAGCGTGCGGATCGGGCCGCCTGAGGTGCCCGTCCTGGCGGACGCCCCGCCCGCGGACGCCATCCTGGTGGACGCCCGGCGTGACCTGGCCCAGGCCAGGAGCCTGTGCCTGCTGCTGCGCACGGCGAGCCTGGACGCCCCGCTGCTGGCCGTCGTGACCGAGGGCGGGCTGGCCGCGGTGACCGCTGACTGGGGCGCCGACGATGTGATTTTGCACACGGCCGGCCCGGCCGAGGTGGAAGCCAGGCTGCGGCTGGCCATCGGCCGCAGGGCCAGCCTGGCCCCGGCCACCCCCGACGAGATCCGCTCCGGTGACCTGGCTATCGACGAGGCCACCTACACGGCCCGGCTGCGCGCCCGCGCCCTGGACCTGACGTTCAAGGAATTCGAGCTGCTGAAGTTCCTCGCCCAGCATCCCGGGCGGGTCTTCACCCGGGCTCACCTGCTCCAGGAGGTCTGGGGATATGACTACTTCGGCGGAACCCGCACGGTGGACGTGCACGTGCGCCGGCTCCGGGCCAAGCTCGGCGCCGAGCACGAGGCGCTGATCGGGACCGTCCGCAACGTGGGCTACCGCTTCGTCCCCGCCAAGGGCGCCGACGAGGGACGGGCCCCGCGGGCTGCTCGCCCGGCGGACCGGGAGCCGGGGGACGGGGGCGTCACCGAGGCGGACGGCCTGCCCGCAGACGGCCTGCCGCCGCCGGCCGGGGGGCCCCGGTCCCGCGGGCCCGCAGCGACCAGGCCAGCAGGGACCGGCGGCAGGGCCAGGCGAGAGACCGCGGCAGAGACCAGGCCAGCAGGACCAGGCTGCAGAGACCAGAAGGAAACCGGTGCCGCACCCGCCGACCGGCGCTGAGGCGCCGGTCATCACGGCGGCCGGGCCGCTGCCGGAGGCGGACGCCGCGCGGGTGCTGCAGCTAGCCGATGCGGCCGCCCGGCACGACGCGGTCGGCCCCCTGTCGGAGCCCGTGCTCCTGGAGTTGCGCTACGACGGCCACCCGCAGGCCCGCAACCTGCTGCTGACGGCCGGCCCCGCGCTGGCCGGATATGCCCACCTGGACCCGGCGGTCCCGGCCGCCACAGGCACCCCCGACGCCACAGGCACCCCGGACGAGGGGCCGGCCGCGGAACTGGTGATCCACCCGGACTACCGCGGCCGCGGCCTGGGCCTGGCCCTCGCCCGCGCGCTGCTGGCCGAGGCCGCCCCGCACCCGCTGCGGGTGTGGGCTCACGGCGACCTGCCCGCGGCCCGCGCCGTCGCGGCCCGGGCGGGCTTTTCCCGGATCCGGTCGCTGTGGACGATGCACCGCCCGCTGGCCGGCCTGCCACCGGTCCCGGCGCTCCCCCCGGGGGTCACCATCCGGACGTTTTCCGCCGGCACGGACGAGGCCGCGTGGCTGGATCTCAACCGGAAGGCGTTCGCGCACCACCCGGAGCAGGGCGCGTGGACGGCGGAGGACCTGGCGCTGCGTGAGCGTGAGCCGTGGTTCGACCCGGACGGGTTCTTCCTGGCCGAGCGGGACGGGAAGCTGGCCGGCTTCCACTGGACCAAGATCCACGGCTCGCCCCCGGAAATCGGCGAGGTGTACGTGGTGGGAGTGGACCCCGCCGGGCAGGGCGGCGGCCTGGGCCGCGCGCTCACCCTGGCCGGGCTGCACTACCTGCGCTCCCGGGGACTGCCCGAGGTGATGCTCTACGTGGACGAGGACAACCCGCCGGCCATCCGGCTGTACGAGTCACTGGGGTTCAGTCACCAGGGCACCGACGTGATGTTCCGGCATCCCGGAGCGGGATGGCGAAGCCGGCGGCCGGGAACCGGACCGGGTCAGCCCGGGCCGCGCCAGTCGATCCGCGTCAGTCGATCCGCGCGACCGACTCGAGGCCCAGCACCGCGTCGAGTTCCGCGTCGGTCAGCGGCCGGTCGCACACCGCCACCGCACTGAGAACCTCGGCATAGAGCTCGATCTCATCAAGTGCAACGCGATCGGGGACGCGAAGATCGAGATGCTCGCGCACCGCGCCCACCTCCATCGCCAAGCGGATTCGCGGAAGCCTGGCCACAAGGCTACGACGCGGCCCTATGCCCCCGCATGACCCATCAGGGTCATTTCTGGACCACCCTCAAGTGGGATTTTACCCAGAACCCCAGTAACAATTCCAAGAAGCCGTGGGCGACGAGTCTGCGGGTGCGGTAGTGAACCGCCGTGTTTCACCGAGACCCGAGTGACGCGTGTCGTGAGTAGCAGCGCGGGCTATCCGGGATTGGCGGGGAAATCACGCCACTGCGCGCTGCGGTGCACCGCGGCGCGGGCCCGGTAGTTCGCGGCGGTATCCGCGAACGTGGCCCGGTCGGCGTCGGTCAGCTCGCGGACGACCCGGCCGGGGACTCCCGCCACCAGCACCCCGGCCGGCACCTTCTGGCCCGGCCGGACGACCGTGCCCGCCGCGATCAGGGAGCCGGCGCCGATCCAGGCCCGGCCGAGCACGATGGCCCCGATGCCGACCAGTGCCCCGTCACCCACCAGCGCCCCGTGCACGGTGGCCCGGTGCCCCAGGCTGACCCGCTCGCCCAGGATGACCGGCTCCCCCCGGTCCACGTGCAGGCAGCACTGATCCTGGATATTACAGTCCGCGCCCACGATGATCTCGTCGTCGTCGGCCCGTAGCACGGACCCGTACCAGACGCTCGCTCCCTCGCCCAGCGTGACCCGGCCGACAAGGATGGCCCCGGGGGCGATCCAGGCCTCCGGATGTACCTGCGGGGTGTTACCGTCGAGTGAGCCGAGCTGCCCCATTGACCTCTCCTCTGCTACCCCGGCCGGCCGGCCCGCAGACCGAACTAATTCGGGGCAAAACGGGATACTCGTTCGTTTCGGTTGCGCGCGAGGGGCTTACGGACAAGAGTCTTGCCTGCTGTTCCAGATCTTTCCTGCCACAAACCCGCTCCCATCGCAGGTGAACCCGCCCGAGCCGCCGCGCCGGGCCGGGCATAGCCTGGCCCTGACCCACCTGACGGGTGACACCATGACTGAGCAAAACGACCTTATCCCTGACCTCGACTCTGAAGACGCGTTCGAAGTGCAGATGCGCGGCTACAGTCGCCGTCAGGTCAACGAATTCGTGGCCCGCGCCAAGAGCGACAAGCGCGACTATGAGGAGCGGCTGTCCCGCTCCATGGACGAGGTCGAGCGCCTGCGTGCTGAGGTGACCGCGGCCCGTCAGCGGGAGATGGCCGACAAGCCGGCCCATCAGGAGCTCAGCGAGCGGATGGCGCAGATCCTGAGCCTGGCCGACGACGAGGCCAAGGCGCAGAAGGCCCGCGCCCTCGAGGAGATCACCCAGCAGCGCAACGAGGCGAAGCAGGAGATCGACCGGCTCAAGGCCGAGGCGCGCGAGCAGACCGAGCGGATGCTGGCCGCCGCGCAGGAGCAGGCCGAGAACACTATTGCGACCGCCCGGGCCGAAGCGGAAAAGGCCCGCAACTCCGCCCGCACCGAGGCGGAGCGCACCATCGGCGACGCGCAGAAGAAGTCGGAGAACGCGGTGGCCGCGGCCCAGGCCCAGGCCAAGCAGATGCTAGACGAGGCGACCGCGCGGGCGACGGCCATCCACGATGGCGCGGAGCGCCGCCTGAACCTCCTGGTGGCCAGGCACACCGAGACCGTGCGGCGGCTCACCGAGGTGCGCGATGTGGTGACCAACCTGGTGGCCGGGGAGGCCGCGCGCGGCTCCCTGGAAGAAGAAGTCGCCCGGTCCGTGGCCAGCGCCGTGGGCGGCAACGGCGGCGGCAACGGGGCGGCGGCCGGCGGCCGCCCGGCGCCCGGCCCCGAGGGCCGGCACGCACCCGGGGCCCCCGCGGCCGGCGGCCGTCCCGCGGACGGCCCGGCGGACGCCGCGGCGGCCCGCAGCCACCGGGGCAGCCCCCTTCCGGGTGAGCGGGTCCCGGCTGAGCGGCCCGCGCCCGCCCCGGCCGGCGCCGCACCGTCCGGCAGCACCCCGGCTGGCGGCGCCGCACAGCGGCCCGGGCCTGCCGAGCGTCCCGGACGCGAGCGGGCGGCCAAGCCGGTCCGGCCCACCGCGGGCCGCGGCACGCCGGGCAGCCTCGGTGACCGCGCCGACGGCGCGCCCGGCGACACCCGCATCTCGGAGTAAGACGCCGCTTCCCGGAGTAAGCCGCTTCCCGGAGTAACCAGTCACGCGGCAGGCCCGTCACGCAGCAGGCCCGGGGCACCCGCCCCGGGCCTGCTGCGTATCAGCGGCCCGGCAGGCCGGTGGTGAGCGCGTCCAGGCGCCGCAGGATCACGCCCTCGCGCAGCGCCCACGGGCAGATGAAGAGCTCTTCCAGGTCGAACAGGTCCATGGCCGCGTCGGCCACGATGGCCCCCGCGGCGAGCTGGCCGGCCCGCCCGCGGGACACCCCGGGCATCTGCGCCCGGTCGGCCGCCGACATGCCGGCCAGCTTCTCGGCCAGCTTGGTCAGGTCGCTGTGGCTGAGCCGACGCCGGACGTAGGGACCTTCGCTGGACGGTGCCGCGCCCGCGGTCCGGGCCAGCTGCCGGAATGTCTTGGAGGTAGCCACGGCGCGGTCTGGCCGGCCGTCCCGCATGACCTGGCCGGCCTGCCGCCCGATCTCGGCCCGGACGTGCCGGCGCATCTGGCGCACCTGGTCTGCTGAGGGCGGGTCGCTGGTGAGCCAGTCCCTGGTCAGCCGGCTCGCGCCGAGCGGCAGCGAGATGGCCACGTCGGGCTCCTCGTCCACCCCCTCGGCGATCTCCAGCGATCCGCCGCCGATGTCCAGGATCAGCAGCTTGCCGGAGGACCAGCCGAACCAGCGCCGGGCGGCGAGGAACGTGAGCCGCGCCTCGTCCTGGCCGGACAGGACCTGGATGTGCGCGTCGCTCTCCTCGCGGATCTGGGCCAGCACCTCGTCCGCGTTGGCCGCGTCGCGGACCGCGGAGGTGGCGAACGCCAGCAGCTCCTCGACTCCCTTGTCCTCGGCGATCTGGAGCGCCTCGCCGACAAACGCGCGCAGCTGCTGCGCGCCTTTCTCCGACAGCAGCGAGCCGCCTTCGAGATGGTCACCGAGCCGCAGCTCGGCCTTGTGGGAGTACACGGGGGTGGGCCGCGCACCGCGGTACGCGTCGACCACCAGGAAGTGCACCGTATTCGAGCCCACGTCCAGGACACCGAGTCGCATACATTGACGCTACTGGGCCGCAAGCCTCGCCAGGACCACGACCCATGCACTGGAGGCCGCCATGAGCAAGACCGCCGGACGGGTCCGCACCGAGACCGGCCGCAAGCGGGTCCGCGCCTACCTCGGCGGCGAGCTCGTCGCGGATACCAGGGCGCCGGTCCTGGTCTGGGAGTGGCCCTACTTCCCGGCGTACTACTTCCCGGCCGCGGACGTGCTGGCCAAGCTGATCCCGGCCGGGGAGACCGAGCACTCACCGAGCCGGGGGACGCGGAGATCTACCACGTGCGGGTGCCCGGCGCCATCGCGGAGCGGGCTGCCCGGCGCTACCCCGCCTCGCCGCTGGAAGACCTCCGCGACCTGGTCCGGCTGGACTGGGACGCGATGAGCGAGTGGCTGGAGGAAGACGAGCCGGTCTACACCCATCCCCGCGACCCCTACACGCGGGTGGACATCCTGGCCAGCTCGCGGCACATCCGGGTCGAGGTGGACGGGGTGACGGTGGCCGAGTCACGGCAGCCGCGCATCCTGTTCGAGACCGGCCTGCCGCCGCGCTACTACCTGCCGCTGACCGACGTGCGGATGGATCTGCTGCGGTCCTCACCCACCGAGTCCCACTGCCCGTACAAGGGGACGGCCGGCTACTGGTCGGTCCAGGCCGGGGAGCAGCTGCACACCGACATCGTGTGGATCTACCGCACCCCGCTGCCGGAGAGCCAGAAGATCGCGGGGCTGGCGTGCTTCTATGACGAGAAGGTCGACGTGTACCTCGACGGCGACCTCCAGGAACGGCCCAGGACCCATTTCAGCTAACGGCTTTATCGGCGAAAGGCCGGAGGTCACCCAGATGCCTCAGGACGCGGATCACCCGGGACGGCGCGTCCTGGCCACCGGGGTACCGATCGACTGCGTCAACGCGGCTGAGGCGGCCAGCCCCCCGTTCGGCACGGAGCTGGCCCCGGCCGCCCTGCGGGACGCGGGGCTGCCCGGCGCGGCCGGGGCGGTGGACGCCGGTGACCTGGATGTCCGCCTGGTGGGCCGGGACCGGGACCCCGCGACCGGGGTTCTCGGCTGGCCGTCGGTGCTGTCCGTCACCCGGGCGCTGCGGTCGCTGGTCCGGGACCAGATCGACGGCGGGGCCGTGCCCTTCCTGGTGGGCGGCTGCTGCACGCTGCTGCCGGGCGCGCTCGGCGGGGCCCGCGACGCCCTCGGCGCGATCGGCCTGGCCTATCTCGACGGCCACCTGGACCTCTACGACGGGCGGACGTCACTGACCGGGGAACCCGCGGACATGCCGATATCGGTGATCAGCGGGCGTGGCCCGGCCGCGTGGTCCGGGGAACTCGGCGCGCCGCTCGTCGGCCGGCGCGAGCTGGCCTTGCTCGGCCAGCGGGACCGGGAGGAGGCGGTGGAGTACGGTTCCGTCCTGCCGGAGAACGCCGGGCTGGACCCGGAGCAGACCCCGGCGGTGCTGCGGGACCGGGGCCTGGCTGCGGCCGGGCAGGCGGCCCGGGACCAGCTCACCGCGGCGGCGGGGCGGTACTGGGTCCACCTCGACGTCGATGTGCTGGACGAGGAGGCTTTCCCGGCCACCGACTACCTGATGCCGGGTGGCCTGACGCTGGTCGAGCTGGACGAGCTGATCCGGCCGCTGCTCGCCGGGCCGGGGCTGGCGGGACTGTCGCTGGCCTGCTACAACCCGCAGAAGGACTCCGGCGGCCGCGGCGCAGCTGACCTGGTCACGCTGCTGCGCGACGTGTTCTGAGGCGGCCGGGGCCTCACTGCCGGGGCCTCACGGGCCGTCCAGGTCCTCGATCCGGGTCGTGGACGGCGGGCGCTGCCCGGACAGCTCCCGGGCCGCCGCCTCCGCGTCGCGCAGCACCCGCAGGATGTTGCCCCCGGCCAGCTTCGCGCAGTCGTCCTCGGCCCACCCGCGGCGGAGCAGCTCGCCCAGCAGCGCCGGGTAACAGGAGACATCGGCCATCCCGTCGGGCAGCTGGTCAGTGCCGTCGAAGTCGCCGCCCAGGCCCACATGGTTGACGCCGGCCACCTCGCGCACGTGCTCGATATGGGCGGCGACCTGGGCCAGCGTCGCCCGCGGCACCGGGTCAGCGACGGCCCGCTCCCGGCGGACCCGGTCCCGCGCGGACAGTTCCCAGGGGTCAGCGCCGCGCCGCTCCAGCTCCGCGGTGAGCTCGCGCTCCCAGGCCCAGCACTCGGGCGAGACGAACGAGGACACGAACGTGACCATGCACACCCCGCCGTTGCCGGGCAGCCGGGCCAGGATGTCGTCGGGGACGTTGCGGGGGTGGTCGCACAGGGCGCGGGCGCTGGAGTGAGAGAAGATGACCGGCGCCTCCGCGACCTCCAGCGCGTCACTCATCGTGGCCGGGGACACGTGGGACAGGTCGGCCAGCATGCCCAGCCGCTGCATCTCGCGGACTACCGCCCGGCCGAACTCGGTCAGCCCGCCGGCCCGGGGCTGGTCGGTCGCCGAGTCGGCCCAGGGCACGTTGGCGTTGTGGGTCAGGGTGAGGTACCGGACGCCGAGCTCGTACAGCGCCCGGAGCACCCCCATCGACGACGCGATGCTGTGGCCACCCTCCGCGCCGAGCAGCGAGGCGACCCGGCCGGCCGTGAAGATCCGCTCCACGTCGTCCGCGGTCAGGGCGAGCTCCAGCCGGCCGGGATAGCGGCGGATCATCCGCAGGACCAGGTCGATCTGCTCCAGGGTGGTGGCGACAGCCGTCTCACCCGCGAGCGCCGTGGGCACGTACACCGACCAGAACTGGGCCCCCACCCCGCCCGCGGCGAGCCGGGGCAGGTCGGTCTGGGTGAAGCTGACCGGCTCGCTGAGATCCGTGGTGTCCAGGCCGGCGCAGCCCGCCTCGCGCAGCGCCCAGGGCAGGTCGTTGTGCCCGTCCAGCAGCGGAACCCGGCTGAGCAACCTCCGCGCCCGGTTTTCCAGGTCGCTGGCTTCTGGTTCGCTGATCCCCGGGTCGCTGACCTCCGGCTCGCTCATGGCATGGACAGCACGGCCGCGCCGTGGACCCGCTCCCCGGCCAGGTCGCTCAGCGCCTGATCGGCCTGGTCGAACCGGTACGGGGTGGTGGTGACCTTGATCCGGAGCCGCTCCGCCAGGGTCAGGAACTCTGTGGCGTCGGCCCGGGTGTTCGAGGTGACGCTGCGAACCTGGCGTTCCTGGAACAGGTGGCGGTCGTAGTTCAGCTCCGGGATGTCGGTCAGGTAGATCCCGGCGATGGCGAGTGTCCCGCCCCGGTCCAGGGCGCTCAGCGCGGCCGGCACCAGGGTGCCGACCGGCGCGAACAAGATCGCGGAGTCCAGCGGAACCGGCGACGGGTCGAAGGAATCCTGCGCCGACGCGACGCCGAGGGAGCGGGCCAGCTCGCGGGCCGCCTCACCCCGGGTGAACACGTGCACCTCGGCGCCCTGGGCCATGGCGACCTGGGCCGCGAGATGCGCGGAGCCACCGAACCCCCAGATGCCCAGCGTCCCGCCCGGCGGCACCTCGGCCCGGCGCAGCGCCCGGTAGCCGATGATCCCGGCGCACAGCAGCGGGGCCAGCTCGGCG
Organism: uncultured Actinomycetes bacterium; assembly: GCA_963720645.1. Taxonomy (GTDB): domain Bacteria; phylum Actinomycetota; class Actinomycetes; order Streptosporangiales; family Streptosporangiaceae; genus RYN-230. Next base: position 96,641 of record CAVRFX010000018.1, read on the forward strand.
TCGCTGAAGCCGCGCGGCAGCGGGTGGGCGAAGGCCTCCGCGGCCACCATGTACTCGGCGTACCCGCCGTCGAAGTCCCACCCGGTGTAGACCGAGGCCGGGCACAGGTTCTCCTGGCCCCGGCGGCAGAACACGCACGACCCGTCGGTGCCGCCCAGCCAGGCCGCCCCGACCCGGTCACCGGTCGTGAACCGGCTGGTTCCCGGGCCGGCCGCCACGACCTCGGCGACCACCTCGTGGCCCGGCGTGGTGTCCGGCCGCTTGGGGGGCAGATCCCCCTCGGCGAGGTGCAGATCGGTGCGGCACACGCCGCAACAGCGGATCCGGAGCAGCAGCTGGCCGGGACCCGGCTCGGGAACCGGGCGCTCGACCAGGCGCAGCGGGCCGGACGCGACCGGCCCCGGCTGATGGACTACCCATGCACGCACAGTCCCACCGTACGGCCTCACCCGCCGGGACCATACGGTGCCGGCCCTGGGGGACGACCCCCTGGAACCCCGCCCGTCGCCGGCTCGGAGGGAACACGCCTCCGGCGCACCCCGCCTCGCTCTATTTCCCTGGGGGACGACCCCCTGGAACCCCCGCCCGTCGCCGGCTCGGAGGGAACACGCCTCCGGCGCACCCCGCCTCGCCGACGACTCAGGACCGCGTGAAGCGGGCCACCACGGCGACGGTCGCCGGGCCGGTCAGCATGCCCATCTGGTTCCAGGTCAGCCCGAACTCGGCCCGGTCCACCACGACCCCGTCGGCCCGCAGCGTGAACGCGGCCGGGCTGACGTCGGCCAGCGTGGCGGTGAAGCTGAGCGGCCGGGTGACCCCGGCCACCGTGAGCGTGCCGCGCACGGCCACCCGGTCCCCGGTCCGGGTGGCGCTGGCCAGGTCGGCCACGATCGACGGGTGCTCGGCGGCGTTGAAGAAGTCCGCGGACGCCAGGTGCCGGTCACGCTTGGCGTTCTTGGTGTCCAGTGAGGCGGCACCGATCTCGAGCCGGCCGCGGGCCGCACCGCCGGTAAGGATCTCCGCGTTCCCGGCCAGCTCGCCGAACGAGCCGCGCACGGTAACCAGGCCCCACATGGACTTGGAACGCAGCGCGACCGAGGAGCGCGCCGGGTCCAGGGTCCAGATGCTCGGGCCTGCCAGCACGGTGTCGGCCGGGTCGGCTTCCGGCGCCCGGGTGGCCTGGGGGTGCCCGTCTGTGTGGGTCATGGCTCAGCTCTCCTGGAGTCATATGATGATTCTGGTGAAAGTCACTATAGATATATTAACGTACGTAATAATAGTGTCAACGAAGCACCCCAGGTAGGGTGGGGTGCGTGTCGGTTGATCAGGTACCGGAGCGGAGCGTGACTGACGGCTGCGCCGGAACCGCTCCGGGGCTCCCGGCCGGTCTCGCCGGGGACGACCTGATGGCCGCGGGCACGGACGCCGGGACCCTGGCCGGCCTGCCCGAGACGGAACGCCGTCGCCTGCTGGTCGCCGAGACCGCGCGCTTCACGTCCGCGTTCGTGCGCTGGATGGAAGGACGGGCCTGCGGTGGCCTCAGCTACGCGCGGCTGCGGCTGCTCCAGACACTGCACTGCGGCGGCCCGGCGATCATGCGTGATCTCGGCGACCAGCTCGGGGTCAGCCCGCGGAACATGACCGCGATGGTGGACGCCCTCGAGGACGCCCAGCTCGTCGTGCGCCGCCCGCATCCCACCGACCGGCGGGCCACGCTGGTCGAGCTGTCCCCGGACGGGGCCCGGGAGGCGGAACAGGCCCTGGAGCCCCGGCTGGACGCCATGGCCGAGCTGTTCGCGGCCTTCTCCCCCGGCGAGCAGCAGGCGTTCGCCGACGCGCTGATCCGGCTGGGCCGGGCCATGCGGGATCGCCAGGGCGATTGCTGAGCCCAGCCCACACTCACCCCCCGGGTCACCACCCGTCCCACTGACGCCGGGCCGCTCTTACGAGGTTCTTACCGTCCAGCCCGAAGTGGCCCTCACCTGCGCGAATGCGCTTACCGTCAAACCATGGCCGGGGCCGGAACCAGGGGACCAAGACCGCGTGCCGCTCGCATGCGGCGCGCGGTCGAGACGCGCCACGACGAACGCAGTCGCCGGGCCGCCTGGCGTCGCCGGGCCCTGGCGGCGTCGGTGGCGGCGGAGTACCGCCGGGCCGCCACCCTGGCCCGGCGCGCGGTGGACGCGGCCCGGCATCCGGCCGCGCACCCGCCGCCCGGCCCGTTCCGGCCACGGGCCTGGCGCAGCCCGCTGCGCGGGCTGTGGCTGACCTCGGTCCTGGCCGTGGTGCTGCTGGCCGGGCTGACCATCCTCGCGGTGACCGGGCTACTGTCATACGCGGCCTACGATCCGCTGCTGCCGGGCAACGACCAGACCCCCGGCGCCGGGCTGCTCCGGTTCTACATGTTTTCCTGGCCGACGGACCCGTCCTGGCTGTACCGGGTGGATCAGGGCGTGCACATCACGCTCGGCCTCGCGCTGCTGCCGGTCGTGCTGGCCAAGCTGTGGTCGGTGCTCCCCCGCCTGTTCGCCTGGCCCCCGGTCCGGTCGCTGGCCCAGATCCTGGAGCGGGTCAGCCTGATCATGCTGGTCGGCGGCGTGCTGTTCGAGTTCGCGACCGGCATCCTGAACATCCAGAACTACTACGTCTTCCCGTTCTCCTTCTATACCGCGCACCTCTACGGCGCCTGGGTCTTCATCGCCGGGTTCGTCATCCACGTGGCGCTGAAGTTCCCGCGGATGGTGACCGGCCTGCGGTCCCGGAGCCTGCGCCGCGAAATGCGCACGCCGCTGGCGCAGACCACACCCGAAGAGCCGGATCCCGGGGACGACGCAACCCCGGGCCTGCGCGCCGCGCGGCCGCGCGCCCCGACCATCTCCCGCCGCGGCCTGCTGGCCGCAATCGGCGGGGCCTCGGTAACCCTGGCCGGGCTGGTCATCGGCCAGTCCATCGGCGGGCTGGCCCGGCGCACGGCCCTGTTCGGGCCCCGCGGGCTGTCCGCGACGGCCCCGCACTACCTGCCGGTCAACCGGACCGCGACGTCGATCGGCCTGACCGCGGCGGACGTGGGTCCGGCGTACCGGCTCACATTGGTCGGCGCCCGCACGGTCACGCTGACCCGGAACCAGGTCCTCGCCCTGCCGCAGCACGCCGTGGAACTGCCGATCGCCTGTGTGGAAGGCTGGTCGGTGTCCGCCCACTGGACCGGTGTCCGGCTGGCCGACCTGGCCCGGCTGGCCGGGATGCCGGCGCTGGCGGGGGCGCAGGTCGACTCGATCCAGCAGGTCGGCGCGTTCAAGTCCGCGGTCCTGTCCGCGGGCCAGGTGGCCGATCCGCAGTCGCTGCTGGCTGTCACGCTCAACGGCAACGTGCTGCCTCGGGATCACGGCTACCCGGCCCGGACGATCATCCCGAACGCCCCGGGCGTGCACAACACCAAATGGGTCAGCAAGATCACTTTCCTGAAGCAGGCGTGACCGGCGTGACGACCCGCGGCGGGACCATCACCAGCCGGATCCGGCACTGGTACGGCGCTAACCCGCTGCACCTGCTGGCCCTGCTGGCCGCGTTCGCGCTGGCCGGTTACGCGGTCCGGGCGGTGATCGCCGCCGGGCAGTTCCGCGGCTTCGCGATCTGGTTCGCGGTCGCGATCATCGGCCACGACCTGCTGCTGTTCCCGCTGTATTCACTCGCCGACCTGTCGGTGCAGTCGCTGCTGCCCTGGCGCGGGCGCGGGAATCAGGCCCGGGAGGCACCGCCGGGCCAGGTCCCGGGGCCCCCGCTGATCAACTACGTGCGCATCCCGGTGGCGTTCTCGCTGCTGATCCTCTTGGTGTTCTTCCCGCTGATCCTGGGCCTGTCCGAACCCGAGTACCACCGGGCCAGCGGGCTGACCACGCAGCCCTACCTGTGGCGGTGGCTGGCGGTGACCGGTGTCCTGTTCGCGGGCTCTGCGGTCAGCTACGCCCTGCGCTGGCGCCGGGCGTCCTCCCGGGCCCGGAAGCAGATGGCCCGGGCCCGTCAGCAGGCGCCCCGCACCCGCGAACACCAAGGGCCCCGCACCCGCGAACACCAAGCGCTCCCCCCCACCCCCCGCGACGTCCGGCAGGCGCCCCCGGCCATCCCGGACGACGTCCCGCAGGCACCCGGCGCCCCGCACGACGTCCGGCAGGCGCCCCCGGCCATCCCGGACGACGTCCCGCAGGCACCCGGCGCCCCGCACGACGTCCCGCAGACGCCCCCCTCCGCCTCCGGCGACGTCCCGCAGGCGCCCCCGGTCCCGGACGACGTCCCGTCACCAGCTGCTCCCCAGCCCGCCTTCGACGTCTGGCGTCCGGCCCGCCCCACCCATGGCCCGGACTCCCCCGGCCCTCGCTGACCCCCCTCCCGCTCGGGTGGGCTGGCCTGTCATCCATGATCCCGGTCAATCCCGGCCACATGGCGCCCCCTGTTGACCGTGATCATGGAAGGACGCCGGCGCCCCCGCCAGCCGGGGCTGGTGGGCGCTCACGTGGGATACGGGGAGGGCCTCCTGGGCTGGCGCCGGGACGGACGGCGCCGAGGCGGGCGCCGCGACGGCTTGGGCCGACGCCGCGGGGGCTGGCACCGCGACGGCGTCGGCTCGCACCGCGACGGCCGAGGCCGGCGCCCCGACGACGTGGCCGAGGCCGGCGCCCCGACGGCGGCGGCCGGCGCGGGGAGGGCCAGGGCGCGGGAGCGGTGCCGCCGGATCAGCGCCGCGGCCACCACCACGGCCAGCGCCAGGCCGTAGGCGGCCCGCAGGGCGTCCAGGACGGGAACCCGGACCCCGGGCAGCGGGTCGCTGACCGCCAGGTAGCGGACCATGGCGAAGCCGAGCCACTCCACCCGGCCGTCGAAGGCGACCAGCATCACCAGCAGCATGGCGTACCAGGGGAACGGGGGCGTGGCGACGGCCAGCGCGACGCCGGTCATCACCACCGCGCCGCGCCAGGGACGGTCGGGATCACCGCGCAGCAGCACGACCAGCGCGACCGTGGCCAGCACCGCGAACGCCGCGAGGAACCCCCACTTGCCCGGCACGAGCATGCCGAGCAGCAGGAACCGGGAGCCGTTCGCGTACCCCTCCTGCTGCAGGTAGCCGGGCAGGAAGCCGATCACCCCGCTGCCCACGGCCAGCAGGTGGGGCAGGTACACGATGATCGTGGCGGCGACGCCCGCGCTGATGAGCGCGACCGGCCGGTGGCGCCGCAGCACGGCCGGGACGATCAGCACCGGGGTGACCTTGGTCCAGATGGCCAGGGCCAGCAGGGCACCCGCCGCTACCGGCCGCCGCAGCCCCCCGGCGGCGGAGCCCGCCCCCGCGGACCGCCCGAGCGCCCCGGGCCGGGCCAGCAGGATCAGCGCGGCCGCGGTGAGGCCCGCGGCCAGCACGTCCACGTGGCCGTTGTTGCCCGCCTCCAGGGCCACGGTGGGACACCACGCCCACAGCACCGCGAGCCGCCGGTCCCGGCCCAGCTTCGGCAGCCCGTACAGCAGCAGCACGGTGACCAGGATCGCGCAGAGCGCCGCTCCCGCCTGAATGGGCGTCGTCCCGCTGCCCGCCGGCGACAGATAGTGCACGCCCAGGAAGTAGGCCTCGGCCACCGGCGGGTAGATGGTGTGCACGATGGGCCGGTTGATCCTGGTGCACCCGGGGCCGGCGAGCTGGGTGGAGCCGTCCAGCCGGGTGCCGGCCGTGACGCAGTGCGGGGCGTGGGCGGCCCAGAGGAACGGGTCGCGGAGCGAGGCCAGCTGGGGCGCGGCCGGGGCGTACTGATAGGGGTCGATCCCCGCGGACTGGACCCGCCCGTCCCAGATGTAGCGGTACAGGTCGTCGCTGCCCTGCGGCCCGGCGGACAGGGCGGCCAGCTGCACCGCGATGCCGCCGATCACGATCAGGGCCACCGCCCAGCGGCCCGGCAGCCGGAGCACCAGCCAGGCCCCGGCGCCGAACAGGGCCCACAGGCCCACCGCCACCGGCAGCGTGCCGATCCGCGCGAACAGCACCGAGTGGACCGTGAGCACGACCAGCGTGGTGAGCGCGGCCGCGATCGCCGCCGCGGCGGCGATCCTGACTCTCGTGGTCATGAGTCGATGCCCCGGGACAGCGCGGCGAACCAGCGGCCGGCGTCGGTCCACACCTCGGTCACGGCCAGCCCGGCGCGCAGGCCGAGCTCGCTGATCTGGTCGGCACCGATCGACGCCCAGGGGAACCAGGAACTGCACTGGCCCGCGTGGTTCAGCCGGACCATGTCCTTGGCCAGCGGCGCGCCGGGCGGCTGCACCTCGACCAGGGCCTGCCCGAGCGGCTTGAGCAGCTCGGCCACCCGGCTGAGCAGGGCATCCGGGTCGCCGCCGATGCCGATGTTGCCGTCCGCGAGCAGGACGCGCGCCCACCGCCCGGTTCCCGGGACGGTGGCGAACACGTCCCGGTGCAGCGCGAGCGCCCCGCAGGACCGGGCCAGCTGCACGGCCGACGGGGTGATGTCGATGCCGAGGGCGGGCACGCCCCGCTCGGCCAGCGCCACGGTGAGCCGCCCGGGGCCTGACCCCACGTCCAGCGTGTGCCCCTGGCAGCGGTCCAGGATCGAGGCGTCGCCGGGGATGACGTGCAGCCAGTCATCGATCCGCAGCGGGGTCCGGCGGCCGTCCGCGTACTCGATTTCCGGCCGCGCGAGGCCAGCAAGAGCATCTTCGTACAGCTCACCGAGCACGCGGTCCCCTCCTTCCGGGGTCTGGGCCCGGGCAGCAGCCCGGTCCCGTGGCAGCGGCGACGAGCCTAACCGCCCCGGCAGTGGAATGACCCTTACGGACCGATGACGGATCTGTCCCGGTCAGGGGCGCAATGCCGGTGCGGCATCTACGGTGTAAGGGTGAACACCAACCCCGACCGGCCGGGTCGCATCATCGTGGTCGACGATGACGCGACCCTGGCTGATGTCGTCGGGCGTTACCTGACGCGCGATGGGCACCACGTGGAATGCGTTGGCGACGGCTACGAGGCCCTGCGCCGGGTCGCCGCCGAGCCGCCGGACCTGGTCGTCCTGGACCTGATGCTGCCCGGCATCGACGGCCTGGAAGTCTGCCGGCGGCTGCGCGCGCAGTGGCCGATCCCGGTGGTCATGCTGACCGCGCTGGGCGAGGAGACCGACCGCGTGGTCGGTTTCGAGACCGGAGCCGACGACTACGTCACCAAGCCGTTCAGCCCCCGTGAGCTGGCCCTGCGGGTCCGCTCGGTGCTGCGCCGGGCCCGCGGCGGCGGCCTGCCCGAACCCCCCGCGCTCGGCGTCATCAAGGACGGCAACCTGGTGGTCGACCTGGGGGCGCACTCGGTCATGCTGGCCGAGAGCACGCTGTCGCTGACCTCCCGGGAGTACGACCTCCTGGTGTTCCTGATGCGCAGTCCCCGCCAGGCCTTCAGCCGGGAGCAGCTGCTCGCGCACGTGTGGGGCTGGACCTTCGGTGACACCTCGACCGTGACCGTCCACATCCGGCGGCTGCGGGAGAAGATCGAGCCGGACCCGACGGCGCCCCGGCGGATCGTCACCGTCTGGGGTGTTGGCTACCGCTACGAACCGGGAGAAGCATGACAGGCATCGACGCGCCCACGCTCTGGCAGGTGACGTACACGGTCGCCGGGGTTGCCGTCGCCTCCGCCGCGGCCGGGCTGCTCAGCGTCCGGCTGCTGGCCCGGCGGTCGCTGGCCACCCTCCTGTTCGTGGTGGCCGCGGTGGTCATCGTCAGCTCGATGGCCGGGGTGGGGGTCATCGCCTACAAGATGATGATCTCCGTGGACGACCGGAACGTGGTGCTGGCCGTGGTCGTCATCGCGGGCCTCGCGGGATTCGCGGTCGCGCTGCTGGTCGGCCACCGGGTCACCGCGGCCAGCCGGGTCCTGCTCACCGCGGTCCGCAACGTCGGCAGCGTCGGCTACTACGAGCCGCCCCAGGCCAACCTCCCCGCCGAGTTCGCCACCCTGTCCGACGAGCTGGCCACCGCGCACGAGAAGCTGGCCGAGTCCCACACCCGGGAGCGGGCGCTGGAAGCCAGCCGCCGCGAACTGGTCGCCTGGGTCAGCCACGACCTGCGCACCCCGCTGGCCGGGCTGCGCGCGATGGCGGAGGCGCTGGAGGACGGCGTGGTCGTGGACTTCGAGACCGTGTCCACGTACCACACGCAGATCCGCCGCGAGGCCGACCGGCTGTCCGCCATGATCGACGACCTGTTCGAGCTGGCCCGCATCCACGCGGGCGCGCTGCGGCTGTCCCGCCGGCTCGTCGGGCTGGACGACCTGGTGGCTGAGGCCCTGGCCAGCACCGAGCCGCTGGCCCGCGCCAAGGGCGTGCGGCTGCGGGGATCCTCGGTCCGCGGGCTCCCGGTCCTGGTCGACGCCGATGAGTTCGGCCGGGCGCTGCGCAACCTGGTCACCAACGCGATCCGGCACACGCCGTCCGAGGGCATGGTCGAGGTCCAGGGTGACCTGCACCGCGGCATGGCCTGCGTCAGCGTGGTGGACGCCTGCGGCGGGATCCCGCCCGAGGCGCTGCCCCGGGTCTTCGACGTGGCTTTCCGCGCGGAGACAGCCCGCACTCCCGGCCCGGACAACAACGCCGGCCTCGGGCTCAGCATCGCCCGCGGCATCGTGGAGGCGCATGCGGGGCAGATCGCCGTGCAGAACATCGCGCGGGGCTGCCAGTTCGTGATCCGGCTGCCGCTGGCCCAGACCGCACCCCAGCAGACCGCCCCCATCGCGCAGCACGGGTACGTTCAGGCCGGCTGACCGACCCGGGCGAGCTGGCCACCGGCCGGCCGGCGCAGCGGGGCGTGCGCGAACTCGGTCATCCCGTCGGCGAATCTCGTCTCGGCCCGGAACCCGAGCCCGCGCGCGGCGGCCTCCGGTGAGGCCACGATGTGCCGGACGTCGCCCAGCCGGTACCGCCCGGTCACCGTGGGCGCGGGGCCGCCGAACGCGCCGGCCAGCGCTGTGGCCATCTCGCCGACCGTGTGCGGCTCGCCGCTGGCCACGTTGAAGGCCCGCAGCGAGCCCGGCACCCCGGCCCGCAGCGCGGCCAGGTTGGCCCGGGCCACGTCGTGCACGTGGACGAAGTCGCGGCGTTGCTGGCCGTCCTCATAGACCTGCGGCGGCCGGCCTGCCTCGAGCGCGGACCGGAAGATCGCCGCCACCCCCGAGTAGGGCGTGTCCCGCGGCATCCGGGGCCCGTACACGTTGTGGTACCGCAGCGCGACCACGGACCCGCCGGTCATCCGGGCCCAGGTGGCGGCCAGATGCTCCTGCGCGAGCTTGCTGGCCGCGTAGGCGTTGCGGGGGTCCAGCGGGGCGTCCTCGGTGACGGTGGCCACGGTGAGGGGCGCCGAGCACTGCGGGCAGCGGGGCTCGAACCGGCCCGCTTCCAGGTCGTTCACGTCCCGCGGGGCGGGCCGGACCCGGCCGTGCCCGGGGCAGTCGTAGGCGCCTTCCCCGTAGACCACCATGGACGAGGCCAGCACCAGGCGGGGCACGCCGCTGCGGCCCATGGCCTCGAGCAGGACCGCGGTCCCGGTCACGTTGACGTCGGAATACGCGGGCAGATCGGCCAGGTTAACGCCGAGGCCGACCAGGGCGGCCTGGTGGCACACGACGTCCGCGCCCGCCACCGCCCGGCGGACCGCGTCGGGGTCACGGACGTCCCCCACGGCCAGGTCGAAGTCGCCGGGCAGGTAATCGGGCCGCCCGGTGTGCACGGCCGGGGTCAGCGAGTCCAGCCCCTGCACCTCGTGGCCCGCCGCCCGCAGGCAATCGACTGCATGGGAGCCGATGAATCCAGCCGCCCCCGTCACCAGTATTCGCATAACAGCAGCGAATCATGCGGCCCACCTGGGCTCATACCGTGCAGGCCCATACGTCACAGCTCTGTAAGGGTCAATAACGGTCTGTCCGGGCTACTGTCGCGCCATGAGGATCGACGTCATCCTGCCCTGCCTCAACGAGGCGGAGGCACTGCCCTGGGTCCTGTCCCGGATGCCGGCGGGCTTTCACCCCATCGTGGCCGACAACGGCTCCACCGACGGGTCGGGGGCCATCGCGGTGGACCACGGGGCCACCGTCGTCCGGGTGCCGCAGCGCGGGTTCGGCGCGGCCTGCCACGCCGGGCTGATGGCGGCGACCAGCGACATCGTCTGCTTCATGGACGCCGACGCCTCCCTCAACCCGGGTGACCTGCCGCAGGTCACCGGCCCCGTCCGGTCCGGCTCCGCCGACCTGGTGCTGGGCCGCCGGGTGACCCGCACCCTGGGCAGCTGGCCCGTGCACGCGCGGGTCGCGAACAAGGTCCTCGCCGCTGAACTCCGCCGCCGCACCGGGGTGCGGCTGCGCGACCTCGGGCCGATGCGCTGCGCCCGCCGCGCCCAGCTCCTCGGGCTGGGGCTCACCGACCGGCGCTTCGGCTACCCGCTCGAGATGGTGATGGCCGCGGCCGTCGCCGATTGGAGGATCGACGAGGTGGATATCCCCTACCTGCCCCGGTCCGGGCGGTCCAAGGTCACCGGGACGGTGGGCGGGACGGTGCGGACCGTCCGCGACATGCGCCGGGTGCTCGCCTCATGAACCTTGACGCCCAGCTCATCGTCCTGGCCAAGGCCCCGGTGCCGGGCCGGGTCAAGACCCGGCTGACCCCGCCGTTCACGCCGCAGGAAGCCGCCCTGCTCGCCGAGGCGGCGCTGGCCGACACGCTGGAAGCCGGGGCAGGCGCCAGGTTCACCCGGCACACGCTGGCCCTCGATGACCAGCGGGCCGCGCCCGCCGCGCTGCGCGCGGAGCTGCCGGCCCGGTTCGAGGTGTCGCCGCAGCGTGGCCAGGGACTGGACGAGCGGATAGCGGCCGCGTTCGACGACGCCTACGCCCAGATCGCGGTGCCCGTCGTGCTGATCGGCATGGACACCCCCCAGGTGACCCCGGGGCTGCTGGAAACGGTGGCGCAGCCGCTGGCCGCCGGGGACGCGGACGCGGTCTTCGGACCGGCCGAGGACGGCGGCTTCTGGCTGCTCGGCCTGCGCCGGCCCGATCCCGCGCTGATCCTGGGCGTGCCGATGTCGGCGGATCACACCGGCCGGGTCCAGCTGGACCGCCTGCGTGATGCGGGGCTGCGGGTCCGCCAGGTGCCGGAGCTTCTCGACGTGGACACGGCCGCGGACGCGGAACGGGTCGCCCGGCAGGCCCCCGGCAGCCGGTTCGCGGCCACCCTGGCCACCCTGCTCCCCGCGGACCGCTCCCAGCCGGCCCTCACCGGGCGCCACCATCAGCCGCGGTCCGCCCCGGCGGCCGCGCTCGGGTGAGACCGCCTGGCCTGATCCGCCCTGGTCGGCGGCGATGAGCAGGTAGCACAGTTCCACCAGGATGAGCCCGACCACCGACTCGACGATGCCCTCGCCGATCGACCGGACGATCAGGGTGGTCACGACGTTGGTGGTCCCGGACGGGTCGGGCAGGAAGGCCACGATCCCGTTGGACAGGAGCAGCGGCAGCGTCCCGAACGCGGCGACCCGCCAGAAGTGGGGCCGGACCAGGTGCGCCGACCGGCGCAGCCCCGCCACGGCGTGCTGGCGCTCGATCTCGATGACCGGCCCGACCACGGCCAGCAGGGTGATGGCGATCAGCCCGGGAATGATCAGGGCCACGAGCCCGACCACGATGATCACGGCGGCCAGCAGGTCGGCCAGGATCAGCGCACCCCAGGGCAGCGACGCCAGCACGTCCCGGATCCGGGTGCCGTGCTCCCTGTCCGCGTGCCCGGTGTCCCGTTGCCCGGTATCCCCTGCCCGGTGTCCGCGTGCCCGGGCCCCCGGCCCCCGTGCTCGGTGTCACTGACCAGGCGGCACAGGAAGCCGGACAGGAAGACCGCGCCGAGCAGGCTGACCATGGACGTGGACAGGGAGCCGGCCAGCGCGGTGGTCAGGCTGGCCCGGCTGAGGAGATGATCCGCGGCGAGTTCCACGGCCACGGTCACGGCCGACACCACGATCGAGACGGCCAGGATCCGCCAGGCGTGACGCCGGGCGGTGTGCCCGACCGCCACGGCGATCGGCCGGAACCGCAGCGGCGTCTCGCGTGACATCATGGCACGTCACGCTACGTGATAAGCATCCCGGTGGTGCCCGCCGGGGCGCCCAGCGTTTCCGCGATGACCTGAAGGTTGGCCAGGAAGCCCACGGTGGCCACGTCGGCCCGGCAGGTCCCGGCGAGCATGCCCGCCAGCCAGCCGGGATCCGCCATCCCGGTCGCGGCCACCCCGTCCAGCTGGCCGGGCTCACCGCGCCAGTGAGCGAGCACCCCGGCGGCCAGGGCCGGCGCGCCGGCCGCGTCGCGGCCCGTGCGCCGCAGCCGCTGCCGCACCTTGCTGGCCACCTTGCGCCTGGTCACCCGCTGCGACTGCAGGCGGGCCCCGGGGCTCGCTGAGGCCAGGGCCGCGGGAACGTAGCCGGACTCCAGCGGCAGCCGCGCCAGGGCGGGGTCGAGCTCGGCCAGGACCATGGCCATGAACCGGGAACCCCGCTTGCCCTCGGGCGGGCAGGCCCGGGCCCGCGCGATGAACCCGGGATGCAGCAGCGACCCGAGCAGCGTCTGCTCCGTGCCCGCGACGGTCAGCCGCAGCCCGGCCCAGCGGGCCAGCCGCTCCCGCAGGTAGAACTCGTCCGTGGCGGTCAGCCAGTCACAGCCGTATCCGGTCATGATCTCCCGCAGCCGGGCCAGGGCCAGCTCCCGGCGCCCAGCCGGCCCGGCCGGGTCCGAGGCACCCGCAGGCGACCGCCTCGTTGGTCAGCAGCCGCCACCGGGCCAGCCGGTCCACCAGCGCCGGATCCGCGGCGGGCTGCTGGCGCTGGCCCGGGTAGTAGAAGCCGCGGGCGACCTCGCCGCCCATCCCGTGGACCCGGACGCCGCCGCCCAGCCCGCGCTCGGCCCAGTCGAGGACGGCGTGCGCGACCGGGTTCCCGGAGCAGTCGTGCCTGATCGCGGCCTGGCGCACCAGCTGGTACGCCTCGGCCGGTTCGAGGCCGGCCAGGCCGGCCAGCGGGACGATCTGGTGGTCCAGCCCGTCGCGCAGGGCCAGCCGGCGGGCGATCGCGCCGTCCGGGCTGCCGCACTGGTCCAGCGTGAGGGCCCGGAGCCCGGCGCGGCGCGCGGGCGCGATCGCGGCCAGCTGGATCCTCGAATCCAGCCCGCCGGACAGCTGGAGCACGAGGTCCGGATGCTGATCGAGGTGATCACGGCCCACGTCACGCAGCAGCCCGGCGGTGGACCGGGCCAGGTCCGCCAGGGCCTGCGGTTTCGCCGACCCCGGCGTGGGGGGCGGCCACGCGGAGGCCGGCCACGCGGGAGGCGGGGCGGTACGCGCGTACTGGCCGAGGCGGATGGCGCCGGCCACCAGGGCGCACAGCCCGCCGGGCCCGAGCTTGCGCACGCCCTCGAACGGGGTGCCGCAGCCGAGGTGAAAGCCGAGCTGCCCGTACAGGGCCAGCGCTTCCTGATCCACGTCCGCGGCGGCCAGGCAGGCCAGGGCGAGGCTGGAGGTTCCCATCGCGGCCCAGCCGTCTCCCTGGCACCAGTACAGGTGGCGGTGGCCGAGCTGGTCCGTGGCGGCGAGCACGGGCCGGTCCGGGCCGGCGCAGCAGACCATCGCGAACGGCGGGGTCAGGGCGCCCAGGGCGCGGGCGGCGGCGGGGGCGGCGGACAGCGGCTCCCGCCTGGGGTCGGGCAGCAGCGCGGCGAGCTCCGCGGCCCCGGGGGCGCCGTGCGGCAGCCGGGCGAGCAGGACCGCGAACCCGGCTCCCGGCCCGGCCCGGCTGTCCCCGTGACCGGGACCGGCCAGCCAGACGCGGGTGTCCCCGCCGCCGGCGGTCACGGGGCAGGCATCGGTGAGCATCGCGGCCGCCGTCCGCACCCTGAATTCGCCGCCCGGACCGCGGGGATCCGGCGCCGCACCAGCGGCAGCGGAGACGGCCAGGAACGCCTTCGGGAGACGGGCGGCGGGCTCAGCGGGAGTCATGGACGCCACGATCGTGCACTGCCGTCACTGGTTCCCCCTCTGTACCACTCCACAGCACTTCCGAGACAGTAGTGCGCGCCAAGGCGGAAATAAGGGGAGATCTGGAAACGAGCTATGCGTTTGCTCTGAGGGCCCGGTCACCGCCCGCTGAGCAGCGGAATCGCTGCGGCGCCGGCGAAGCCGGGCGCGCAGCAGCGAGCGGCGGCACCGTGATCCGGTGCCGCCGCGCGGCGGCAGGCGTGCGGCCCGGGGGCCGTCCCCCGTGACGGGCCGGGGTGCCCCGGGCTACTGCTGGCCGGGCAGCTCGGTCATCAGGTCGTCGGCGGTCTCCATGCCGGCCTTCCAGACCGAGCGGGCGATGATCTTGGAGGGGTCGGCGCGGTGCGCGTAGTGCTTGGCGATCTCGGTGCCCTCCCCGAGCAGTCCCTCGGACAGGGTGGTCGGCTGCAGGCCGAGGGCGAGGAACTGGTCGTTCCGGACGATCAGCTCGTTCTCCTCCGCCTCGCGCCGGGGGTTGGGCAGGTAGGCGATCTCCACGCCCATCACGTCGCCCACCATCTTGGCCAGGTCCAGCACCCGGTGCGTCTCGGTGATCTGGTTGAGCACGCGGGGCCGGTCACCCGTCTCGGGCGGGTTGGTGATGGCCAGCTCGATGCACCGGACCGTGTCGCGGATGTGGATGAACGCGCGGGTCTGGCCGCCGGTGCCGTGCACGGTCAGCGGGTGCCCGATCGCGGCCTGCATCAGGAACCGGTTCAGCACGGTGCCGTAGTCGCCGTCGTAGTCGAAACGGTTGATCAGCCGCTCATCCCGGGACGTCTGGTCGGTCTGGGTGCCCCAGACGATGCCCTGGTGCAGGTCGGTGATCCGCAGCCCGTCGTTCTTGGCGTAGAACGCGAACATCAGCTGGTCCAGCGTCTTGGTCATGTGGTAGACCGACCCCGGGTTGGCCGGGTGCAGGATCTCCCGCTCCAGCTCACCGTCGGGCGTCGGCACCTTGACGGTCAGGTACCCCTCGGGGATGGGCGCGCTGCCGGACCAGCCGTAGCCGTACACGCCCATCGTGCCCAGGTGCGCCAGCGCGGCGTCGATCCCGGTCTCGACCAGCGCGGCCAGCAGGTTGTGCGTGGCCCGGACGTTATTGTCCACGGTGTAGCGCTTGGTGGCCGTGGTCCGCATCGAGTACGGCGCGGCGCGCTGCTCCGCGAAGTGCACGATCGCCTCGGGGCGCAGCTCCGCCAGGATCGCGACCAGCCGGTCGTACTCCGTGGCCAGGTCCAGGCTCACGAAGCCGATCTCACGCCCGGAGACCTCACGCCAGACCCGGGTGCGCTCGCCGATCGGCCGGATCGGCGTCAGCGAGTCCACTTCCAGATCAATGTCGATCTTGCGGCGGCTCAGGTTATCGATGACGGTCACATCGTGACCGCGGTCCGACAGGTACAGCGAGGTCGGCCAGCCACAGAAACCATCGCCGCCAAGAACCAGAACGCGCATTCCGACTCCCATCACGTTCCGCCGTTTTGCAGGGATGCCCTTCGGCCAGTGCCGTTGGGGCCGGGAACTTCAAGGCGGACAGCAAGCTACCCAGGCCCTGGCGTTCCGTGGCGGGCCAGTCTACCCGGACAGGCTCAGGTCAGCCCGCCGCCAGATCAGCACGAAACGCCACAGAACGTCTTGTCGCCGCCCGCCAGCCCTGGCATCCTAACCACGCCCCGGGACGCAACGCCAGCGAACGGCCAAGGCCACCGGCTGGCAGCCCCTTCGATACGTACCCCCTATCACCCCGCTTTCATCAGCCCAGGCCAGGGTTTCGCCAGCGTGCCGCCGCCCGGCGGGTGAGATGAGTCACAGCAGAAAGCGGACGGCCTGGGCGGCTGGACCGGACGTAACGGGGCAGAAACATCCGCCGTGGACGATGGGGGCATGAGACGGCGGCATATCCGGGTGGGATGCGATTTCACCTACCTGGCCGCGATCGACACGCCGGTGGTCTTCCAGGTCCAGCCCCGCGCGTCGGCGCAGCTCACCCTGGACGGCGTGCGCTGGTCGTCGCAGCCCTCCATGGCGCTGCGCAGCTACACCGACCTGTACGGCAACCCGTGCACCCGGGCCGTGCTCCCGGCCGGCCGGTCCAGCGTCGGCTATCACGCGGTGGCCAGCGTTCCCGATGCCACCGAGGACGCGGATACCGGCGCGGCGCAGGCCACGCCCGACCAGCTGCCGGACGACACGCTGATCTACACGCTGCCCAGCCGGTACTGCCTGCCGGATGTGCTGGGCGACGAGGCGTGGTCCCGGTTCGGCGCGCTGCCCGCGGACTACCGCCGGGTCCAGGCCGTCTGCGACTACGTGCACGGGCACCTGGAGTTCACGTACGGCAGCAGCACCTCGCTGTCCACCGCCGCGGACGTGTACGCGGCGGGCCGGGGCGTCTGCCGGGACTTCACCCACCTGGCCATCTCGTTCTGCCGGGCGCTGAACATCCCGGCCCGCTACGTCTTCGGGTACCTGCCCGACATGGACGTGCCGCCCGACCCCGCGCCGATGGACTTCGCGGCCTGGATGGAGGTCTGGCTGGGCGGCCGCTGGTGGACCTTTGATCCCCGCAACAACATGCGCCGCAAGGGCCGGGTCGTGATCGGCCGGGGCCGTGACGCGTCGGACGTGGCCATGGCGACGACGTTCGGCGGCCCGGTCCTGGAATCGATGGTGGTTCAGGCTGAGGAGGCGCCCGGATGACACCCGATCCCCAGCTGCAGCCGTTCCGGCGGCACGGGTCACCGCTGCTCGACCACCAGCTACTTGACCACCGGCTCCTTGACCACGGGCTCCTTGACCACGGGGCGGTGGACCTGGACGCCGCCCGGCGGGTGACCTACGTCATCGAGCAGAGCTTCCGCTACGAGTACGACGCGCCGGTGCGGTCGCTGCGGCAGCGCCTGGTCATCGTGCCGCCTGACCGCCACGGCGGCCAGCACCGGCGGGCCTGCCAGCTCGAGGTGGCCGGGGCGCAGGCCCGGCGCAGGCGGCTCCGGGACCGCCACGGCAACGTGGTGACCTGGCTGCGCGCCGAGCAGGTGGCGGAGGCCGTGGAGTTCCGGCTGACCGCGATCGTCGAGCGGGTCCGCCGGGACGGGCCCGCCGTGCTGCCGCGCGAGGCGGTGCGCAGCCCGGCGCTGCTGTCCGCGACCCGGCTGACCGCCGCCGATGACCGGCTCCGTGACCTCGCCGCCCGCCTGGCCACGGCCGTGGCCCCGCTGGACCGGGCGGAGTGGATCTGCGATCTGGTGCACGCCTCGGTGGAGTACACCGGCGGGGTCACCTCGGTGCGGACCACGGCCGCCG
Organism: uncultured Actinomycetes bacterium; assembly: GCA_963720645.1. Lineage (GTDB taxonomy): Bacteria > Actinomycetota > Actinomycetes > Streptosporangiales > Streptosporangiaceae > RYN-230. Next base: position 114,049 of record CAVRFX010000018.1, read on the forward strand.
AGGCACTGGCGGGCGGCCGCGGCGTCTGCCAGGACATGGCCCACGTGATGCTGGCCCTCTGCCACCTGGTGGGCCTGCCGGCCCGCTACGTGTCCGGGCACCTGATCGGCCAGGGCGGCACGCACGCCTGGGTCGAGGTCGTCGTGCCCCGGGCCCGGGACGCGGTCGCGGTGCCCTTCGACCCCTGCCACGGCCGCCGCGCGGGCAGCAGTTACGTCACGGTCGCCACCGGCCGCGACTACAGCGACGTGGCGCCGACCTCGGGCAGCTACGTCGGCACGTCCGGCAGCCGGCTGACCGCCCGGCGCCAGGTCGGGGTGCTGGCCGCCGCCTGAGGACCTGCCCGCTGCTGGGCACGGGCTGGTTCCCCGGACGGCGGCCCGCCGCCCCGCTCAGGTCCGGTTGCCCCGGATGATGTTGCCCGAGCCGTTGTTCACGACCGGGCCGGCGGTGTTCGGCAGCGGCCGGGCCCTCCGGTTCAGCCCGATGTAGTTGTTGATGATCAGGTTGCGGGTCGTGCCGGCCCGCAGCAGGACGCCGATGCCGGTGTTGCCGCTGATCAGGTTGGCCGGCCTCATCGAGATGGTCCCGATGACGTTGGCGTGGGCGTGACCGGTCAGCAGGACGCCGCCTTTCTGGTTGCCCAGCCCCGACAGGCCCAGGATCTCGGGGCCGATGAAGCTGGTGAACACCCGGTTGCCGTAGGCGCCGGCGGAGATGGCCACGCCGTACCCCGCGTTCCCGGAGAACGTGTTCTGCGGGATCACCGACCGCAGCGAGCCGCCGATGACGTTGCCGTGCGCGGTGCCGTCGATCCGCAGCCCGTCCCCGCCGTTGGGCAGCGGGCTGTTGCCCTTGGTGGTCAGGCCGGCGATGTCCGGGTCCACGGTGATCCCGGACGCGTTGCCGCCCAGCTCGATGCCGTTCCTCCGGTTGCCGGAGAACACGTTGGTGCGGACCAGGTTGCCGCCGCCGGTGGCCGTGATCAGCAGGCCGTCCCGGCCGTTCGGCGCGGCTCCCCCGAAGGCCAGCAGCCCGCCGAAGGTGTTGAACGTGGTGAACCCGCTCACCCGGCCGGTGACCTCGATCCCGTTGCGGCCGTTGCCCGCGGACACGTTCCCCAGCGGGATCACCCCGCCCACCTGGGTGCTGGTCGAGGAGCCCTCGACCAGGATGCCGTCCAGCCGGTTGGCGACGACGGACATGTTGTTGGCCCCGGTGCCGAAGAAGTTGCCCTGCACGACGGTGCCCCGGGCGTCGGTGACGCGCAGCCCGTCCTGCTTGTTGCCGCTGACCACGTTGTAGTACACGAAGGGGTTGTTCACGAACTTGCAGCCGACCAGCGAGTTGTAGTTGGCCGAGTCGATCCACACCCCGTTCGCGCCGTTGCCGAGGCTGGCGTCGCCGTTGGCGGTGGTGCCGATGAAGTTCCCGTTGAGCTCGTTGTGCCCGGCGCCGGCGTCGATGAGCACGCCGTTAAGACCGTTAGAGGAAATCTGGTTGCCCAGCGGCGGGACCACGAATACCGGGGTCACCGTGCCCTTGCTGCCGGTCGGGTTGTTCACCTGGCCGGTGGCGGTGTCCACGAACGCGGTGCCGCCGATCTCGTTGGCGTACGAGCGCCCGGTGATGGCGAGGCCGTTGTAGCGGTTGGGCATGGGCGCCGTGCCGGCCGGGTTGGTCCCGATGCGGTTGTCCTGCACGGTGTTGATCGAGGACCCGGACAGCGTGATGCCGTTCCCGGCGTTGCCGGAGATGACGTTGGAGACCGCGCCGGACCTGCCGGTCAGGTTCTCGCCGATCGTGTTGCCCTGCGATGACGACGCAACGAAGACCCCGTCCCCGCGGTTGCCGGCCGCGGCCCCGGAGAGGCTGAGGCCGATGTAGTTGCCGTCGAGGGTGATGTTGCTGGCTTCCAGCGTGACCCCGTCGCCGCTGGCGCCGTCCACCGCGAGGGCCAGCAGCCGTGAGCCGGACGACCCCGGGGCGAACTCCAGGCCGGCCTGGCCGTTGGCGTCGATCTCCAGGACCGGGGCGCCGTGGCGGTAGCCGGGGGCCGTGGTCCCGTTGATCGTCGTGTTCCGGGCCAAGGCCGGCAGCGCGCTGGACAGGGTGATGGTGCCGCGGACCGCGAACCTGATCAGCGTGGGCCGGCCCGGCAGGCTGGCGTTGGCCGTGCTGATCGCGGCCCGCAGCGACCCGGGACCGGCGTTGCTGAGCCTGGTCACGGTGAGGGTCCGGGCGTAGGCGGGCGGCGGGTTGCGGTGCTGGGCCGGCCGCGTGGCCGCCGCGGCGGTGGCTCCCCCGGCGGCCACGCCGGACGCGGCGACCCCCGCCGCGACCAGGGCGGCGCCGGCGGCCCGCACTGGTACCCGCGGCACGAAATGGCCTTTACGGACAATTGTTCCGCGTCGTGAGCGTATATGGGTGACGATACTGAACACGATTATCCCGCTCCCCCGTAGATGGCATCACGCAGGAATATGCGCAGGCAGATCGCCTGGCAAACTCCGGCAACCCTGTGTCTTATTCAGAAGCTCGCATTATTCAGAAAACCACCGGCACCGACCGCTCGCCCGGGCCTGACGGCCCAGGCTCACTGTCGGTTCTGAATAATGCTCACTCTTTGGAGAGCTCGCCCGTATTGGGTATTTGAAATCCGCTTAATTAGACCGCTGACGGATAGGGCGGGTCAGGGCGGCCCGGCGGGCGGGGCGACGTCCTCGGGGGTCTGCGGGGTGCTGCCCGGGACCGGGTCGCCCGGCGGCCGGTCGTCGAACGACACCTCGATGTGCTGTTCCTCGCGCCGCTGGTTCTGCAGCGCCTGCAGCGCCATGCTGGCCCGGTCGGCCTCGGTGAGCGGCGGCTGGACGATGGACCGGGGCCACAGCCGCCGGGTGAGCACCACGTTGACCTCGGCCGCGTAGACGGTGATCTGCACGGCCACGTTGATGTAGGCCACCAGGCCCAGCACGGTCGCGAAGTAGCCGTACACGGAGTTGCTGTGCAGGAAGTGATGGACCAGGTAGGTGCCGAGGATCTGCAGGATGGTCCAGGCGATCCCGCCCGTCACCGCGCCCGGGATGAGCTTGCGGATGGGGACGCCCTTGGGGGTGAGCACCCGGAACGCGATGAGGTACATGCCCACGTTGACCAGGGCGGCCGCGGCCTCGGCCAGGACCACGAGGATCCCGGCCTTCTGGCCGTAGGTGTTGAGGGCGGCCAGCAGGGTGGTCAGGATCACCCCGACGCCGAGCACGCCGAGGAACTCCATCGCGCGGCCGAGCCGCTGGACGTACCCGGGCCGGGCCGGGCCGGGCAGGTTCCAGACCTGCTCCATGGTGAACAGGCCGGCCTGGGCCAGCCCGGTGGCCCCCCAGATCACGCCGGCCAGGCCGATGATCAGCCCGATCACGCTGGACCGGCGGAGTTCCTTCACGTTGCCGGTGAGCTGGCTGCCGATCTGCGGGACCTGGTGGGCCACCGCGTCGATGACGCTCTGCCGGAAGGAGGCGTTGACCGAGGCCGCCAGGCCCAGCACGGTCACGAGGACCAGCAGCAACGGGAACAGCGCGATGAAGCTGGAGTAGGCGAGGTTCGCGACCAGCACGCCGCCGTTGTCGTCGCCGTACTTCTTGAACACGCCGAAGACGAAGGAGGTAGGCGTGAAGCGCTGCTGGGTCGCGTCGACCTGGCGGATCACCCGCTCGACTGGATTCACCGCGACCACCCCGCCTCCGACGGGCTTGAACTGCCCCCGGCTGGCCTGGCCAAACCGGGGGCAGCGGGGCCCTCCGGTGCCTGCGGCCTATCCGGCGGGAAGCGGCTCCCCGGTCTCCAGCAGCGTCTTGAGACCGGCCAGGACGCGCGGCCAGCCGCCGGAGATGTCCGGCAGCACCGCGCTGCCGGGCGCGAAGCCGCCGTGTGTCACCGTCAGCCTGACCAGGTCCCCGAGCGGCTCGAGGTCGAAGGTCACCGTGGAGCGGGCCTCGGCTGAGACCTGGGCCAGGTACTCGTCGCTGATGTTGTAGGCGGCCGCCCACTCCGGCGTGAACGTGTGCCAGCTGTAGGCGAGCCGCCGGAACGGCTCCGCTTCCAGGATGACCTGGGCTGGGTCGGCTATCGTCAGGTCGCCCTTGCTGAGCGTCAGCGCGTAGGCCGACCCGGTCGTCCAGTCGGATTCGAACTCGACCTGCCAGTAGCGCCGGGTGAAGGCCGGATCGGTCAGCCCGCGCCACAGCTTCTCCGGCGTGGTGCGGATGTAGGTGGTGTAGACGAACTCGGGCTTGTCCATCGTGGTGTCCTCGAGAGCTTTCTTCAGATCCGACAGCGCGTTCAGGCGCGGCCGGTCGTAGCGGTTGATCCAGCGTTCGGCGATGTCGTTGATGGGGGCGGCGTTGAGGTAGTGGAGCTTCTCGCGGCCGCGGCGGACGGTGGTGACGAGGTTGGCGTCTTCCAGGATGGCCAGGTGCTTGCTGACCGACTGGCGGGCCATGCCGAGCCCGGCGCACAGCTCACGGAGCGTCTGCCCGTTGCGCTGGTTCAGCCGGTCGAGCAGCCGCCGCCGGCTCGGGTCGGACAGGGCCCGGAATACGTCGTCCACTCGTCGCTCAGCCCCGCCCGTCGCTCAGCCGGCCCGACGGTCAGCCCCACGTGCTGATCGCCATGTCCCTGGGGTAGGGCGTAGCGGAACCGCCCTCCAGCCCGGCCTTCAGGCCTAGCAGAAAGTACGCCCACTTCGTGCTGCAGTGGTGCATGAACGCCCCCGGCTCACGCCAGTCCGCGTGCGTGAACAGCACCGCGGTCTCGTCTCCGGACTGCGACAGGTCGAAGGTGAGCACGGTGCCCACCCACTCGTCCGGGCCCTGCACGCAGCGCCACGCCACCCGCTGGCCGGGAACGAGCCTGGTGACCTCCATGACCGCGCCTGGCTCCGCCCCCCCGAAGAAGAACTCCAGCTTCCCCCCGGCCGCCGGGTCCCCGGCTGTGTCCCGGGTCCACCAGCAGGACAGTCCCTCGATCGTGGCCAGGGACTCGTACACCTGCCCGCGCGGGGCGGTGATGCCCACCCGGTGCCTGATGTCGGCCATGTCGTTCCTTCCTGCAGAGATATGCAGCCATCTGGCTGCCTAATATAGGCAGCCGTTTGGCTGCATGTCAACGGCGCGGGACGCCTGAGTCCTGATGGTGCGATCAGGGCCGGGATCAGGATCAGGGCCGGGGGCCGGGGCCGGGACCAGGGCCGGACCGGAGCGCGTTGGCCGTGGCCTGGCGGATCCCCCCTATCCCGCTCATCTGGGCTCGCCGCCACGGCGCGACACCCTCGATCTCGGTCTCCAGCGAGAAGCTCAGCACGGTCCTGATCAGCACGATCAGCCCGAGGACCAGGACGTTGTCGAGGGTGGGCGCGACGGCGACCGTCCGGACCAGGTCGGCCGCGACGAGGACTTCCAGCCCGAGCAGCAGCGTCCCGCCGAAGGCCGCGCGCAGCGTCACATAGCCCTGCCCCGCCTGGCCCGACCGCCGCCAGGCCACTACGGCCAGCACGAACGACCACACGATGCCGACGACCAGGACCGCCGCGCCCAGGGCCTCGAAGCCCTGGGCGACGTGATCCATGAACGCGCTGAACGTCTCGCCGGACGCCTCGGGGGCGGCCTGAGGGAAGAATGAGCTACCTTCCGGCCAGCCAGGCATACGGCCACCGTCGCGGACCGGGACGGCCGCTACATCACCCGGGAAGGATGAGGGCGCTCATTCGGTCCAAGCAAGGGGCACGAGCCTCCGTCTCCCGCCGGAATGCCGCTCCGGGACCCGGGTAGGCCTTGGTAACGGCCGGGCCGCTCCTGCTCGTGCCGTTAATGTAGCCGTGCGGCATGGTCACCGGGCATCCCTCCGCACGCCGCGACTACCGTGGTGCTTGGCTGGCCGGTGGCCGGCCCGGAGGCTCATGCCTGATATGCACCAGTTTCGCCGTCTGTGGCCGGATTATGAGTTCTCCGCCCCGGCCGCCCCGTTCCCCGTGGACGCGATCTCGCCCCCGCTTTCCTACCCGGGCCCGGTCTATGTGCGGATACCGGATCGGGGCACGGCCCTGGTCAGCGACGCGATCGACCGGTCCCTCGTCCGGGGCGGGCTGGTGTCGGAACTGGCCAGCGAGCCCTACCGGCTGCCCGGGCCACTGCAGGCCAGCACACCAGACGTGCTGGCCGCCTGCCACGCCGGGCGGGTGGTCTTCAACGGTGACGTGGTCGGGATGCGGGGCGACCCGCTGCCCCCGCTCTGCGGGGCCCGGGCCCCGCTCAGGCTGCACAGGGCCCGTTTCTTCGACGCGCAGTGCTCGAACGATCTGTGCACGCTGCGGATCACGCACCGCGGCACCGGCGGGGAATTCGACCCGCGCCGGGCCCTGCTCACCGGCCCGGACGGGCGCCTGCGCACGCTCTCGGAGAGCGTGCTGGCCGATGCCGTCGGCGTCTCCACGCTGGCCGTGACGGCCGATGGCGCCGCGGTGCTCGTCAGGCAGTCCCGCCGCAACGCGGCCAGCCCGGGGCTGCTGGCCCCGCCGGGCAGCGGCTCGCTGGATCCGCGCGATCCGGGTCCCGGGCGAACCGGGATCCTCCAGGACATCCTGCGCCGCGGCATGCAGCGGGAACTGGGCGAGGAGACCGGTATCCGCCCGGACGAGATCAGGAACACCATCGTGGTGGGCTTCGCCCGCTGGATGGAGCGGGGCGCGAAACCTGAGTTCTTCGGGCTGACGGAGCTGTCGGCCACCACCGGGGACCTGGCCGGGCGGCGGCCCCGCGGGGCGCCCGACCGGCTGTACAGCGGGGGGACGCTCATGGTGCGGATGGACCTGGACGCCCTGGGCCGCGAACTGGCGGCGGGCACGGATCTCCTGGACGTCCCGGGACTGCCCGCGCCGATCCGCGAGGACGGGTCGCTGCCGCTGCTCCTCGCCGTGCGTGCGGCCGCCTTGCGGCGGGCCCGGTCCGCGGCCGGGGATCACGTTCCCCGGTGAGCCGCGGGCCGGTTGAGTTCCAGGGCCCGGGCCGCGTTCCCCCGCTGCCGCCGCTGCGTATAGGCCCAGATGATCCAGCGGAGCGCGAAGAACAGTCCCCCCTCGGCAAGGAGCAACACGGCGGAGAAGAGGTCCGCACCGGACGCCAGGGCGACGATTCCCGACGCCGCCACCACGACGCCGAGGACGAGGTACGCCCTGCTGGCGAGGCGGACCCGCCGCACCCCGGGAGCCTTCCCGGACAGCGTCGCCGCGGCCAACTGGTGCGCGGCGTCTTCGAGGGCCGGGTCCGTGACGCGGCTGCCCTCGGCGACCGCCTTGCGGATCGGCCGGCAGTCCGCCCAGCCGAGGCCGTACTGCTGGTGCATCCATTGATCCATGCGGTCGTGATACGGCTTGAGCGGCGCGGCGGGCCGCCGGGCCATCCCGCGCGTCGACAGCCACGCGATGACCGGCAAACCCACTACGATGGCCGCTAACGCAACCAGGCCCCAGATCACCTGGCCCAGCTACCCATGCTGGTGGACTTATGCGGCGCCGGTCACCGGCCTGCGGGTGTCAGCGGGCTTGCGCCCGGGGATGATCGCGTGGCACGCCTTTTTTCCTGCGCACGGACGAATGCCTGATCCCGCACCCCGAGGAGTCCCGATGACGTCAAAAGCCGCCTTCTCGCCCGACGAATGGAAGACAGTGCTGGAAGGCCCGCCGAGCGCCGGCATGATCGTGGTCACCGCGGCGCGCGGGGGAATGATCCGCGAGTCCATCGCGATGTCCAAGGCGTACGCCGAGGCACGCGCCCAGCACGGCGAGAGCGAACTCCTCGACGAGATCGTCTCCGCCAAGCCCGAACTGGACCACACGAGGTATCACTCGGCGGAGGAACTGAGGGATAGCGGGCTGAAGACCCTCCGTGACGCGGTGGCCCTGCTGGGGAGCAAGGCGACGCCGGGGGAACTCGACGATTACCGGCACTTCGTCGTCACGCTGGCCGGCAAGGTCGCCGCCGCGCACAAGGAAGACGGGCAGAGCGTGAGCCCCGCCGAGGCCGAGGCCATCCAGGAGATCACGGCGGCGCTCGGAACTGCGAATCCCTGACCGGGGCGGCGACGTTACCCTGGGCACGCTGATGTCCTGGTGGCTGGAGGTCGGGCCGATGCTTCTGATCGTCGGCGAGACGATCGCCGCCTTCATGCGGCTGCTCACCGCGGACGCTGATGCGGAAGAGGTCACGCCCTTCTCCGGCCCCTGGGCGAGCGGCGCTCCGGCGATAGCCGCCTACACCGCGGGAATGCTCGGCGCTCCCACGCATCTGGTGGCCGGGATCGGCCAGGACGAGAACGGGGAGCTCATCCGCAGCCGGCTCCGCGCCGCAGGCGTGCATGGCCATGAGAGCCGCGGCGGCCACCTCAAACCAACCGCCGCCGCGTGGATCACCTACTATCCGGACGGCCACCGCGAGTTCGATTTCCGGGTCGAGGGCACGGCGGCCACGTCCGTGCTGGAGACGGACCTGGCCGGCCTGCCGGAGACAGCCTCATGGCTGCACGTGTCGGGATCGGCGCTGCTCTTCGGGGAGCCGCTGGCCAGTTCGGTGATGACCGCCCTGCACCGGGCCTACAGCGCAGGGGCCACGGTCTCGGTGGATCCGAACGTGAGGCCGGAGGTGCTCACCCCGCCCACCGCCGCGCTGCTCGCCGAGGCGGTGGAACTAGCCGGGGTGATCTTCCCGAGCCAGGGGGAGCTGGAGGCGCTGGGCCTCTCGGCGGCCGATCTGGCCCGCGGCGGGAGCATCGTCTGCGCCACCGATGGCGCCCAGGGAGCCCGCGTCGACACACCAGACGGCACGTGGCGGATCCCGGCCGACCCCGCCGATCCCGTCAACACCGACGGCGCCGGGGACACCTTCGCCGGCGGCTACATCGCCGCCGCGATGGCCGGCGCCACGCCGGTGGAGGCCGCCCGGGCCGGATCCCGGGCGGCGGCGGAGTCGATCACGGTCGTGGGCCCGATGCAGGCTGCGTTCAGCGGCGGCCCGGCCGCGCGATGAACACCCCACTTCGCTGGTGGGCGTCACGGCGCCGTCCCCCCGGTCATCAGGTGCCGGTCGAACCAGGCCTGGGTTCGCTGGAGGGCGTCGAGCAGATGCTCGCGCTCGACCGGCACGTGACCCTCCCGCGGGTAGACGACGAGCTCGCACTCGGTGCCGGTGCGCGCGATCGCGCCGAACAGTTCCTCCCCCTGCCCCACCGGGGTGCACCGGTCCATCTGCCCCTGGATCACCAGCGTCGGCGTCGAGCACCGGTGGGCATGGAAGACCGGTGAGCGGCCGGGGAACTGGCCGGCCGGGTCAGACCACGCACCCTCGAGGATCATCCCGGCGTAGCCGGCCACCTCAGACGTGAGGAAGAACGACTGGTTGTTCGCGACGACCGAGAACGCGACGGCAGCCTTGAACCGGTCTGTCTGGGTGACGGCCCATCCGGCCATGAAGCCGCCATAGGACAGACCGGAGATGCCCAGCCGGCCGGGGTCAGCGACCCCGGCGGCGACGCACCAGTCGACGCCCGCCATGATGTCCCCGAAGTCCTTCCCCCCGCTGTCACCGATGACGGCCTGGGCGAAGGGGTGTCCCCGGCCGGTACTCCCGCGCGGGTTGGGCAGCAGGACTGCGTACCCGGCCGCGGCGAGCAGGACCGCGTTCGGTTCGGAGTCGGAGAACACCGCGTTCCAGCACCACGTCGGTCCCCCGTGCACGAGCACGAGCATCGGAAGCGGGCCGGTCGCTCCGGCCGGGGTCAGCAGCCGCCCCTCGATCTCGAGGCCATCGGCCGAGGCCCAGCGGATGGTACGGGCGCCGGGGAACCCGACCCCGTCGACGATGCCGTGGTTGAACGAGGTGAGCCGGACCCAGCTGCCGCTGCCGGGGTCGAACCGGGCGAGCTCCGGCGGCACGCCGTGTGCCTCGTGGGTGGTCATGACGACGGCGCCGCCGCCGGTGACGGCGACCTGCGGCTTGCAGACATCGCCGCCGATGTACTCCTCGCCGGCCCAGGCTTCCTCGTGCCCCCCGTCGAGCCGGATCCGGCCCCAGGCCGTGCCGGTACCGTGCATCCGGCCATAGGCGAGCGATTCCTCATCGCACCAGGTCGCGACGCCGACCGTCTCGAGTCCTGGCCACGGATCGCGGACCGAGCCGTCCGGCAGGTCCACGATCAGGACATTCCCGTTGAGCAGCGCGGGGTCGCTGGAGTAGCCCTCGATCACCGAGGCGTGCCGTCCATCCGGCGACAGAGCCAGTCCCTCGAGCTGCCACCGGGGCTCGTACAGGATGTCCGCCGTGCGGGCCTGCAGGTCGAGGCGGGCCAGCCTGGACCGGTACCAGCCGTGGCCGGCCGGGTTGTCCGCGACGAGGGCGACGGCCGTGCCGCTCACGCCGTCCCAGTCGACCTCCCAGACGCTCCATCCCGGGGGGCTCACCTCGGTAACGACGCCCGTGGTCAGGTCGAGCATGAGCAGGCGGCGCCACGCACCGCTCGATCGCCGGATCCCGCGCTCGAGTTCCGACGCGCCGCCGGTGACGAAAGTCCCGGACACCTCCCGGGAATACGAGCCCGGATCGGCGGCCAGGACCAGCAGACGCTGGCCGTCGGCCGACCAGACCAGCTGCTCGGCCGATCCCCGGAAGCTCGCCGCGAGGGCCGGCTCCGCTCCGGGCACCAGCGTGTACGGGAGGTGGTGGCCGGCCACGGCGCGATCGGAGATGCAGGCCAGCCGCGATCCATCCGGTGACCAGACGGGATGGGTGTCGGCCGAGGGGCCGTCGGTGAGCCGGACCGGGGCGGCATCCCCCTCGGCGATCCACAGGTCGCTGGGCTGAGTTACCCCGTGCTCGGAAACCACCGCGTGCAGGGCGAACACGAACCGGGATCCGCGGGGGTCGAATCCGATCTCCATCGGCGTGCGCACCGCCAGCAGGCGCTCCGCGGTCGGCGGCTGCCCGGCAACGCTCTCGGTCATGTCTGGTATCCCTTTCCGCTGCGGCGCGACACCTCACCGGGACCTAGGCGGACGGTGCGGCCGCGGGGACCCGGTCGAGGCTGATCCCGAAATGGCCGCGGTAGGCGCTCAGCAGGGCGGCGTCGTCGGGCAGTTGCTGCTCGGCGCGTGATCCGCCGCTGGTCCGGATCAGGGTACGGTCACTGATCGAGATCCGGCCGTCGTCCGTGAGCCGGGAGCAGATGGTGCCGCGGGTGAAGTGGGATTGCGGTGAGGTCTGCTGCCACCAGCAGGTGGGGACGAAGTCGGCGAGTGACCGCTCGCGCCGCTCGATCCGGTACTGCGGCGCGCCGTCCTTGAGCACATCCACATCCTCGTCGCCGGCATCAGCCAGCACGAACCGGCCGGCCGGATCCTGCTGGCCGTCCCGGTGGCGCAGCAGCAGCGGGAAGACGCTGTGACTGCCGAAGCCCACGTCGGCCAGCCAGGGACCGCTGCCGTCGGCGGGCCGCACGATCAGCGCCAGATGGTCGAACGGCGGCCCGGGCTGGCCGTCGGCGTAGACCCGCGCGGCGACCCGCTCGACGTGAACGCCCATCGCCTGCAGCAGGAGCGCGAAGGCCCCGTTGAGCTCGTAGCAGAAGCCGCCGCGCCGCCTGCTGACGATCTTGCGTATCAGGTCGTCCTCATCCAGCGAGATGGGCTCGCCAAGGTGGATGCTCAGATTCTCGAACGGCACCGCGATCTGGTGGGCCCGGTGCAGGAGGCGAAGCGTGCCCGCGTCGACTACCTGGGGGCGCACGACGTCGAGGCGGCGCAGATACGCAGCGAGAGCTCTCTCGTCCATCACGCTCCTGACGTCGGCGCCGCTGAGCGGCACGGCACGCAAGCCCGTCCCTGGGACCAGCATCCATGTTCACGAGGGCTTCAAGTCAAGGGACCGCGCTGCACCTCAGAATCCGATGGCCTCGCGGAGCAGCAGGACGGTGCCGCGCCCGGGCTGCAGTTCTGCGTTGAGGATGAGCAGGCGGTTGATGGCGCTGGGCTGCCCGTAGGCCTTCATGGCGCGGGCGCTTTCCAGCGGGAGGCAATGGTCTTCGACGCGGCGCAGCGCCGTGCTCAGGTCGGGGACCACCTTCTGCGCCCCGACGATCCAGATCGCGCGGGGGGCGCCCCCGGCGTAGGCGGGCAGCTGGCTTCCGCTGGCCGAGGCGGCCACGAGGGAGCCGGTTTCGGTGACCGCGTGGACGCTGCCCACGACGACGTCGGGGGTGGACATCAGCCGCCAGATCTCGGCCATCTGGGTGGCGCGGTCCAGGGCCAGACCACGTGCCCTGACGGCGTCGTACCGCCCGCTGGCGTTGATGTCCTCCTCGATGCCGGACAGGCGGAGGGTCTCGCTGGCCCCGGTGAACACGCTGGCGCCCTCGGGTATCAGATCCTTGATGCGGGTGCGCGCGGCGGCAGCGTCGTCGAGGATCTCGGCGGTGAAACCGTGCGCCGTCAGCGCGGCCGCCGCCCGCTCCAGGCTCGGGGCGGGCGCCGGATCGGCGAACAGGGTGGCCGGGGTCGGGGTGGTCATGGTGCCTCCTGGGCTGGCTGTCGGGGTGGCGTCTGGCCGGGGCGCCGGCGACCTTCAGGCTCGCCGGATGGTGTGTTCGCCCCAGCAGTCCGACGAATCACCCTCCCGGAATGTCAGGGCGGTGCCCCGTCCGGGCGGGGAATAGGCCAGCGGGAATGCGGGCTCGTCACTGGGCAGGCGACCGTTGCGGGCCCGGCGCTGGACGCCAATCCAGGGAGACCCGCGACGCAGCTTTCCTGGTACGCCGCTGCCGGTACCGAGCGGGTGATCCTGGCCCCGTCGGGGACCGGCTGGCAGCACGACTACGAATTCGCCGGGAAACTGCAAGCCGCAGTATGAGCCGTGAGGCTGGCACCCGAAGCGGGCCGGTCAGCGGGGCTGGATCTCGCCCATCGGACCGAAGCCGTCATGCGGCGTGTCGATGTAGATGATCTGCGGCTGCGCGGACACCAAGTCGGGCGCGATGTCGAAGAACGCCTTCACGTACGGCTGCTTGACGTGGGCCGCGCCTGCCTCGGCATCCTTGAAACCCTCGATGCAGATGAACTCGTGCTCATCGGCCAGGCTCCGGGCGAACTGGAAGAACAGGCAGCCGTCCTCGGAGTTGACGTCCTTGGCGTAGGAATCGGCCAGGGCCAGCCACGCGTCGATCTTGTCGGGCCGGATTGGCATCTTGATGTTGATCAGGATCATGCGACGGCTCCTTTGAGGTGACTGTCGTCATAAGCGTGGTGCGATCGTCGGCGACCGTCAACCGCAGCGGTACCCGTGGGCAGGTCGCAGGCGGGCTCAGATGCTCCAGAGGGCCTCGGTGGGGGACAGGCGGGCGGCGCGCAGCGCGGGGAGCAGACCGGCGAGCGCGCCGATCGCGATGGTGGCGCCGATGCCGCCGGCCCAGGCCTCGGCCGGGATGACGGTGGCCCAGCCCTTGGCGTGGGCGTAAATCGCGGTGGCGATCGCGCCGGCCGCGATGCCGGCGATGCCGCCGATCAGGGACAGCAGGATGGCCTCGGACAGGAACTGGGTGCGGATGTGCCCCTTGGTGGCGCCCAGCGCCCGGCGCAGCCCGATCTCGCTGCGGCGTTCCAGCACGGAGATGACCATGATGTTGGCCACCCCGATCGCACCGACCAGGAGGGCGACCGCGCCCAGGCCGAGGAACAGGGAGCTGAAGGCGGCCTTGGCGGCGGCCTGGGCGAGCAGGGCGGAGGAGGGCTGGGAGACGTCCACGGCGGCGGGATCTGCTGGGTAGGCCTGCGCGGCGAGCAGGTTGTCGACCCGGTTGACCTGGCTGTCCGCAGCCTTCACGTAGATGGTGGTGGGGTGGCCGTCGAAGCCGAGGTATCGCTCGGCGAAGGGGTAGCCGACCAGCACGGACGAGTCGATGTCGGGGCCAAGCACGTCAGGCTTGAGGATGCCGGTGACGTACAGCCACATGGTGCCTGCCCAGATGCGCTCACCCGGGAAGATGCGGTCGATGCCGAGCAGCTGGGCGGCGGCGGCGCCGAGGACGCAGACCGGCTCGTCTTGGGAGGCGGCGCTGAGGAAGCGTCCCTGGGCCAGGCTGGTCTCGGCGGCGGCAGGCAGGCCCAGGCTGGCGGCGTCGACGGTGAGGGCGTTGGTGTTGACGGCGGGGATCAGCGGGCTCCGGTAGACGGTGGCGCTGGTGGCGCCCGTGGTCTGCACGGCATGCACCCCTGGGAGGCGGCTGATCATCGCGGGGGCGTACAGCGGCAGTTCGGTGGGCTGGCCGCTGAACCCCTGCCCGTTCTGGACCGTCAGCAGGCCGGTGCCCAGCGCGGCGATCTCCGCGTTCAGCCCGGCGGCGGAGGAGGCGGAAAGGCCGAGGACGGCGACGATCGCCGCGACCCCGATGGCGATCCCCAGCGCCGACAAGGTGGCGCGCAGCCTGCGGGTCCGCAGCCCCACCGCAGCGAGCCGGCCCAGGTCGGCGGCCCGCAGCCGGGCCGGGCCCGGGCGGGCAGGTGAGTGCACGCTCATGACAGTCCCCCGGTGTCAGAGATGACCCTTCCGTCCAGCATCCGGACCTGGCGGTTCATCCGGGCGGCGATGGCGGGGTCGTGGGTGACGACGACGATGGTGGTCCCGGCCTGGCTGAGCCCGGTGAGCAGGTCCAGGATCGTGGCGCCCGTGGCGGAGTCGAGGTTGCCGGTGGGCTCGTCGGCCAGCACGATCTGCGGCGCCCCGGCCAGCGCCCGGGCGATCGCGACCCGCTGCCGTTCCCCGCCCGACAACTGGGTCGGGCGGGCCGACAGCCGGTGCGCCAGCCCGACCCGCTGCAGCGCGGCGGCGGCGGCCTCCCGCCGGTCAGCCAGGCCGACCCCCGCGTACAGCAGCCCGTCGGCGACATTGTCCAGAATCTTCTGATGCTCGGCGAGGAAGTACTGCTGGAACACGAACCCGATCGCGGTGGCCCGCAGACCCGCAAGCTCCCGGTCACTCAGCCTGCTCACGTCCAGCCCGGCCACCCTGACCGTCCCGTCGGTGGCCCGGTCCAGGGTGCCGGCCACGTGCAGCAACGTGGTCTTGCCGGACCCGGACGGGCCGAGCACCCCGACCAGGTCGCCGGCCGCCACCGCCAGCGTGACGCCACGCAGCGCCTGCACCGGCGGGGAGCCGGGGTAGATCCTGGTCACCTGCTGCAGTTCCAGCACCAGCCTCCCACCGCGCCCTGGGCGGGCTTGCGGTTGGTATGCCTGGGTGCTCATATGCCCGGCACCACCACGTGCTGGCCGGGGGTCAGGTGGCCGGTGACGGCCACCAGCCCGGCGGCGTCGTCGAACAGCCCGGGGGTGACCTTGACCAGATGATGGCCGCCGGGGCCGGTGACCTCGACCGCGTACCCGCGGCGGGTCTGCGCCAGCAAAGCGGTCACCGGCACCGTCAGCGCGCTGGCGACCCTGCCGGTGGTGATCGTCACGGTCACCGGCGCCGAGTTCAACCGCCCCGCCGCCTGGGGGTGGGCGAGCGAGGCCAGCACCGTGATCGTCGCCCCGGACGACCCTGACCCGCTCCGGCGAGGCGGAGCCAGACGAGGCACTCTGCGGGACCACCACATTCCACGAACCGGCATCACCCAGCGTCGCGTTCACCTGCGTCTGGCTGGTCAGCGACTGGCGGGTCACCGTGGCGGTCCCCGTCTTGTACCCGGCCGGGTTACCCGCATCAGGCGGGGAAGGCGAACCGAGGATGCCGGTGGCCAGCACCGCCCCCGCGGCCGCCACCACCACCACCACCACCACCACGACCACCAGACCCACCACCAGCCAGCGGCGGGCCGGATGCGGCCGCGGGCCCTCCGCGGGCCCGCCCGGAGGAACCTGCCCGGACCGCTCCGCCCTGCTGCCGCCCGCCGCCAGGAGCGACGGGGCCGCCCCGGCGGCCGGATGACGGGCCTCAGTACTGCTCATAACCGCATGCCACCTTTCTGGCTGGTGCTGGTCCGGTGGGCGCTGGCGCCGAGGCGGTGCCGACCGTCACCCGGACGGCACCGACACGCCGCAGGTTCTCGCCGCGGCCTGGAACTGCGGGGAGCTGGTATCGAAGCCCGTGCCCGGCGCGGGGAAGGGGTTGCCGACGTTGCCGTTCACCACTCGCGGGTCCGGCCAGTTCGGGTACCCATGGGCGCGCATGCACGTGGACGGTCTCAGCACCCGGAGGAACTGCTGGTGCAATTCCGTGCCGGGCAGCGGGGTGCCCTGGGGCAGCAGATGCTGGCAGGCGTGCATGGCCGCCTGTACCTGCGGCACGGCGGGGTTAGCGCCTTCGATGGCCAACCCATGGAAGGTCATCACGGTGGTGCTGGGGTTCGAGCCGCCCGGGTCGCTGGAGACCGAGATGTTCGGCTGTCCGTGCGCACGCAGGCACTGCGCGTATGAGTTCACCTCCGCCGCGAAGTTCGGCGGCGAACTGGCACCCGATCCTGCCGGGCGCGGGCCGCCGCCGCACGCCGCGAGCACGGCGATCCCGGCGCCGGCCGCCGCCAGCCCGCCCATCCGCCGCAGGACGGCTCCAGCGGGAAGGCACCCGCCACCCGCCGCGACCGCAATCGCCTTCGCGGAACCCTGACCTTTGCGCCCTTCATCTCTTGATCACCTCGCACAGCTCGATCAGCGTCTCCACCGCCGCCGGCCGCCTGGGCTGGCCGAGGGGCACCTGCGCTGCCTGACCGCACGTTCGCACGCATCCGGTAACACGGCTCAAACAGGAGCTGTTAACACCCTGTTACCTGCGGCAAGGCATCCTGGTGGCAGGCATCGCTGCCGCGGCCCGCCTCGGGTGCCGGCCGCGCCGAACACACAGCCAGGGAGTGCCGATGAGCGCGATGCGTCATCTCAGCGGGCTGGCCCGGCGGCCGGCCCTGCCCCGCCGTACCGTGCGGCTGCGGCTGACCGCCCTGTACGGCGCGCTGTTCCTGGCCTCGGGGTGCCGGGCTGCTGGCGATCACCAACATCCTGCCCGCAGCTGGCCATGGCCCCAGTCCCGCCATCGCGGCTCCCATGGGCAGCACGGTCGGACGCGTCTGCACGGTCGCGCGGCACCCCGTGTGCTACTCCCCGGCCCAGCTGCAAGCTCAGGCTGCGGCCGGGCATGCGGCCGCGCTGAACCAGCTGCTGGCTGAGTCGGCCATCGCGCTGGGCGTCATGACGGTGGTCTCGGCCGTGCTGGGCTGGCTGGTGGCCGGCCGGGTGCTGCGGCCGCTGCGGGAGATGACCGCCGCTGCCCGGGCGATCTCCGCTGAGGACCTGAGCGGGCGGCTGGCCGTGCCCGGCCCCGGCGATGAGCTCAAAGACCTCGGCGACACCATCGACGAGCTGCTGCACCGCCTGGAGACCGCCTTCGGCGCCCAGCGCCGGTTCGCCGCCAGCGCCTCCCACGAGCTGCGCACCCCGCTGGCGATGATGCGCACCTCCCTGGACGTGGCCACCGCCAAACCCGGACCGCTCCCCGCTGAGCTGACCGTGCTCGCGGGCAAGCTCCGCGAAGGGCTCGACCAGGCCGACCGGCTGGTGGAGAACCTGCTGCTGCTGGCCCGCGCCCAGCACGGCGCCAGGGACGGCTCAGGAAACCGTCCCGCTGGGCCCGCTGCTCGCCGGCGCGATCGATGCCCGGGCCGGGCTGATCGCGAGCATGGGCCTGGACATACGGCACGCCGCTCCCGACGGCGACGGTCCCCTGGTCACCGTCACCGGGAACCCCGTCCTGCTGGCGCAGATGACCGCCAACCTCATCGACAACGCCGTCCGCCACAATCATCCGGGCGGCTGGATCCGCACCCAGATCACCCGTGACGGGCCTGCCGTGCGGCTGCTGGTGGAAAACGGCGGCCCCCTGCTGGACCCCGGCACGGTCACCACCTTGACCCAGCCGTTCCGGCGGCTGGGCGCCGACCGCACCGGGTCAGCGACCGGAACCGGCCTGGGACTGTCCATCGCCGACGCGATCGCGGCCGCCCACGGCGGGACGCTGCGGCTGTACGCGCGCCCCGAAGGAGGCCTGCGCGCGGTCATCGACCTGCCCGCCGCCGGCAGCGCCGGGCCGCCAGCTCAGCTGGCCGCGGCGGAGGCGCCCGGTGAGGGTCCTGGTCGCCGAGGATGTCCGGCGGCTGGCCGATGACATCGCCGAGGGCCTGCGTGATCAGGGCATCGCCGCCGATGTCGCCTACGACGGCGCGGACGCCGCCGTCAAGCTGGACCTCAACCCCTACGACGTGCTCGTCCTGGACCGGGACCTGCCCGGCATCCACGGCGACACGATCTGCCGCACCATCACCGCGGCCGGCAACCCGGTCATGATCCTCATGCTCACCGCCGCCGGCACCCCGGCGACCGGGTCACCGGCCTGGCCCTGGGCGCCGACGACTACCTGCCCAAGCCCTTCCACTTCCCCGAACTCGTGCTGCGCATCCGCGCCCTGGCCCGCCGCAAGCCCGCCGCCGCGGCCCCGCATCCTGCGCGCGGCCGGGATAGAACTCGATCCGCTCCGCCGCACCGTCACCCGCCACGGCCGCCACATCGACATCTCGGTCAAGGAATTCGCCGTGCTCGAAACCCTGATGAAAGCAGCCCCCGCCACCCTCAGCGCCGAAGACCTCCTCGCCCAGGCCTGGGACGAGAACACCGACCCGTTCACCAAGACCGTCCAGGTCACCATCAGCCGGCTTCGCCGCAAGCTCGGCGACCCCCCGCCCATCCAGACCATCCCCGGCGTCGGCTACCGCATCACAGACCCCGGCCACCAGCCCGGCCCGTAACAGCAATCGCCGTGCGGGTGCCATCACCCTGTATCAGGGAGCCGCCTGACCCGCTCCGTATAGATGTCAGGCGCATCCGGAAGACATCCATTGCCGTGCTGCGCGCAGCCAACTACCATCATCGATAAGCAGGCCGTTAATACCAGTGATCAGAATTTCCATTGATTCTCCACGGGTGCGGCGGTCTCGGGGGCTCGGGGGCGAGCCATATCTCGCTGAGGGGAAATCATGGAACTGGCCGCAAACTTTGCCTTCCAGCCACTGGACAACGACGCGGGAACCGGAGCGCAAGCCGCCACTGTGCCTGATCAGGGGCTGGGGCCGCTCGCTGGCCTCGCCGGAAACTGGAGCGGGCAGGGCTTCAATGCCATCTGGCGCCCGCATAGGGGCCCGTCGGACCATTTCCTCGAGCTTAACGTGACCAACGACCAGATCGGCATCGAGGTCATCAACGGGCAGATCCCGAACCGCGGCTTGGTCACGGCCCAGATCTTCATGCATGGGCTGACGTACCTGCAGCAGATCTCCGATGCCAACGTGCAGGTCAACGGCGCCCCGGCCGGGCTGCATATCGAGCCGGGTGTGTGGATCAACATCCCGCCCACCACCGACCCGCAGGAACCCGCCACTATTGCCCGGCTGGCTTCCATCCCGCATGGCACCACGATCTTGGTCCAGGGGACCGCCACGACCGCGTCCGGGGGACCCTCGATCCCGGCCGTCAGCCTCACCCCATTCACCATCGGCTCCCGGAATCAGCCGGTCAACTTCGACGAGCAGCACCTGAACAAGACCACGCAGTTCCGGACCTCCGGCGTGGGGCTGACCGGCATCACCCAGGCCATGCTGGACAACCCCAACAGCGTGCTGACCAGGAATCCGCCGAACGTCACCACCACGACCAGGCTGCACGTGTCGACCACCGCGGGCACCATTGTGGGCGGTGGCACGTCCAACACGGCCTTTCTCATCGGAACCAACAACAGCCCGAACGCCGACGCCGCACACGTCGCCGCCACGTTCTGGCTGCAGACACTGGCCAGCGATACCGAGCCCAAGCGGCTGCAGTACTCCCAGACCGTGCTGCTGAACTTCGCCGGCCTCAGCTGGCCGCACATCACGGTGGCCACCCTGACCAAGGCCTGAGACCAGCCCGCACGACCTCCCGGGCCGTTTAGCCTGCTCCTAGGAGGTGGTCCGCGACGGCGCATCGGCGCCGGTCCGGTTGTCCCGCATCGCCCACCGCGTCAGGTTTGCGGACCACCCAGGCGACTGGCGGGGAGGAGGCGGCCATGACCGAGCCGTGAGGATCAGCGACCGTGACGTCCGCGCGCTCCTGCGGATGGTTACCGGCGAGCGTGAGACCGTGCTCGTACCCCGACCGCAGTGGTGATCTGCGCAGCGTAACCAAGATCTCGGACTTCTACAGTTCACGGCAATGGCGCGCCACCGGCATGCACCGCGATCACCTACGGGGGGATGAAGCGCGAGATCATGGTGTGCCTGCCCGGCGGGCCAGGGCAGAGCGTCCGCCTGGTCGCGGCGGGTGCCACCAACGCGCAGATCGCCCGCAGGCTCGGCATCTCAGAGGGAACCGTGCGCACGCACATGGAGATCATCTTCGCCCGGCTTCAGGTATCCAGCCGGGCCGCCGCCATCACCCGCGCCTTCCCCGACCGGGCCACCCTCCTCTTGGGCACCTGACCCCCGGCTCAGCCTGCAGCCGACGACCACACCGGCCTGCAGCCCCGAGCCCGCGCCGGGCACCAGGCGCACCGGGGTGGCACCTGTGCGCCTGGTGCCCGGCTGCTGCCCGGCACCTCGGGCCCGCGATGCGGTCAGGCCCGCGGCGATGACCTGAGCGACATCATCGGGCAGTGCTACAGTCCGGCGCTACCGCCCCACGTCAACTGGTAGAGAGCCGAAAGCGCGTCGTCGATGGGATGGTGCTGCGGCCTCCCAGAGGAGTCGAGTTTGTTCCACCGCTGCAGGTTCACCGCGATGGACATTTGGCGCTTGCCGTCGGCACGTGTCATGGATATCGCTCCGGCACCCCAGACCGAGCCGTCATGGCCCCAGAAGGTGCCGCGGCCGGGAACTTTCATCCGGTGCAGACCAAGGCCGTAGTCGATTGTCTTTCCCTCAAAGGAAATGACCGGGACGGTGCGTTGCATCTGCGCGAGCGACGTCTGGTTGACGATCTTGCCGGCCAGCAGCATGCCGAAGAAGCGGTTGAGATCCGCGACGGTCGATATCAGCGAAGCCGCCGGCCCCACCCAGGACATGTCATAGACGCTGTAGTCGTGCGGCGGGTCGATCATGCCGAACCACGCCTCGTAGATCTGCGAGTGCGGCCCGTTGACATGCGGTCCGGACGGAAGCTCGGTGTCCCGGAGTCCAGCGCGCTCAATGACGTTCTGGGTGATGCACTTTTCCGCCGTGGTACCGGTTACGTGCTCCAGGAGCTGGCAGAGCAGCAGGTAGTTGGTGTTGGAGTACACCCCTGGAGTACCACCCGGCGAACGGACGGCAGGTGCTGCGACCCCCATCTCGATCAGCTCGGTCGGGTGAAACCGCGTGAGCCGGTTGTCGTCCAGGCTCTCGGGCCTCGTGTCGGCCAGGAAGGGAAATGCCTTGAGAGACGGGTAGGCGTAGGGGAGGTATTCGGCGAGGCCGCTGGTGTGGTTGATCAGCATCCGGACCGTAATCGCGTCACCGCGTTCTCCAGGAACTAGCCGCGGCAGGTAGCGGCTGATCGGCGAGTCCAGCCCGATCTGACCGCCCTCGACTTGCTGCAGCACTGCGGCAGCGGTGAAGGTCTTGGTGATGCTGCCGACGCGGTGCCGCATGTCGGCCGTGACGGGACGGCCGCTGGCGACGTCGGCAACCCCGGCGGCGCCGCGCCAGACTTGGTTGCCGTCACGCACCTCGGCGAACACTCCCGGCATCCCCGCGCGGTGGACATTCTCCATGGCGGCTCGCAGCTCCGCGGGATCGAGTGGGTTCTTCACGACACGTGTCCTTTCGTAATCGACGGGTGTGGCGGTTCGAGTCAGAGTCGTTCTTGCGGATTGCAGTGACGGCACGACCCTCCGGTTCAGGTCGGCCAGCGCGACGTCCGGCCCGCGCGGACGCGCGGGTAGACATGAACCTCTCTCCTTGCTTGCCGACGGGACTGGTCTGCGCAATGACGGTAGGAGTCAGCGCCCGCCTGGGACGTCACCCGAACGTGCCGGTCCGGGTGGAATGTTGCGGGGCCGGTCTGCCGGCACGATGGTGCCGGCAGACCGGCCCGGAACGGGGCGTTACGAGATCAGGTCCAGCTCGCGCGCTCGGGAAACGGCTTCGGTCCGGTTGGCCGCGCCGAGCTTGGCGAGCACATGGCTGACGTGCTTCTTCACGGTGTCGAGGGTGAGCACGAGTTCGCGGGCGATCCGCTGGTTGGTCTTGCCGGCGGCGAGCAGCCGCAGCACGTCCAGTTCGCGAGGGGTCAGCGGCTCGACCAGGCCCGGTACCGTCGCGATGCCCCGTCGCGGAACCAGCGGTGCGGCGGGCTTCCTGCCGAACGCGCGCTGCAGCCGGGCCAGGCAGCCCAGCAGGGGCTCCGCGGCGGCCGGCTCGTCCTGCTGGGCCGCGATCAGCCTGGCCAGCAGCGCGGCCATGGGCGGCCCCTCGTCGGCAAAGGCCCGGACGTAGCCCTGCGGGCAGGCCAGCGTGAGTGCCCCGGCCAGGGCATCCAGTGCGGCGCCCTCCTGGCCGGTGGCGGCCAGTGCCAGCGCCTGCAGCGCACCAATCTCGATCAGGCTGTCGGCCCGGTCCTGGGTGGCTGCCGCTTGGTGCAGCCGGTCCAGCAGTGCCAGCGCCTCGGCGGGCTGATCCTGGGCCAGCAGCACCCGCGCCAGCACGAGATGCTCCCGCTCCTTGTGGTACATCGGCTCGTCGTCGGTGCGAAGGCCGCGTTCTTGTGCCCAGCGGGCTGCCGCCGCAAAGTCACCTTGGGCCAGTAGCAGACGCGCCCGCTGCACCGGGACGGGATTGAGCAGGTTGGTCACCGACGGGCTCGGCGCGATCCGCTCGGCCTCGCGCATCGCCTCCAGAGCACCGCCTGGGTCGCCGCTGGCCTGCCGAATCCATGCCAGTGTCACCAGGCCCGCCGCCAGCGGCTGGGTCCAGTTCAGCTGCCGGCACAGCGGGATGCCCTCGGTGACCTGCTGGTGCGCGGCATCGAGGTCGCCCCGCTGGTAGGCGACTTCGGCCATGCCCACATACCCGATGCCAGCAGCGGGCATCGCCGCGCGGCCCGGCGGCGCGGCGATCTCAAGCACCTGCCGGTAGGTGGCGAGCGTCGCATCCAGGCGGCCCTGGGCACGCTGCACCCGGCCGAGGTCATGGCACGCCCACGCGGCCAAGGGATGCTCGCCGGCCGCACGCCATCCGGCGACGCTGGCGGCGAAGCCGCGTTCCGCGTCTTCAAGCCGGCCGCGGAGCCGCTCAGCTAGAGCGAGCATCCACAGACTGACCGAGTGCAACACCCACTCTCGCTCGCCGAGTGCGGCAAGGGCTTGTGAAGCGGATGCGGCCGCCGCCTCGGCATCACCGTAGAGCACGGCGAGATAGGTACGTCCGAGCGCGATCGCCACTGGAACGTTCGCCAGCAGGCTTGCCGCCCGGCCGACGGAAGGCTCGAACGGCTCATCGGCAGCATCGGCGAACGCGCGCTCGGCAGCATCCAGCGCCGCCCCGGCCGCTTCCAAATCGCCGCCGACGAGCGCCATCCACGCCTGCGCCAGCGCCAGCCGCAGGCGCGACCGGGCCAGCTCAGCGGGCAACGCCGCAAGCCACCGCTGAATCGTCGCGCTTTCGCCTTGCAGGAAGATCTCGTCGAAGTGCTGCTCGATCAACCGCGCCGACCCGATGGGATCCCCGGCGGATAGCGCGTGGCGAACGGCATCGTCGGCGAGCCCATGCTCCGCACACCAGGCCGCCGCGTTGCGGTGCAATGCCGCAACCTTGCCCGGCTGTTCCTGCTGCAGGCGGGCGCGGAGCAGGTCGGCGAACAGGTGGTGGTAGCGCCACCAGCCGCGCACCTCATCCAGCGGCGTCAGGAACAGGCCGGCCGCCTCGATCTGCTGCAGCAGCGCCTGGCTGCCGGATCGGCCGGTGACCACATCGCACAACTCCCCGGACAGCCGGTCGAGCACCGAAGTTTCCAGCAGGAACTCCCGCACCCGTTCGGGCTGGCCGTCCAGGACCTCCTCGGCCAGGTAGTCGAGAACGTAGCGGTGGCTGCCGCTGAACGCTGCCACGAAACCAGCG
The DNA here is from genome assembly GCA_963720645.1 of uncultured Actinomycetes bacterium. Lineage (GTDB taxonomy): Bacteria > Actinomycetota > Actinomycetes > Streptosporangiales > Streptosporangiaceae > RYN-230. The sequence continues at coordinate 138,241 of CAVRFX010000018.1, forward strand.
GCGTCCGGTTGCCCCCGCAGCGACAGGCCGGCCAGCTGCAGGCCGGCGGCCCACCCCTCGGTGCGAGCCGTCAGCGCGGCCACCGAGCCGGCGGGCAAGCCGGCACCGGTCACCGCGGACAGCAGCGCCGCTGCCTCGTCTGCGGTAAACCGCAGCTCGGCGGCCCGCAGCTCCGTGAGCCGTCCCGGGCCCGCAGCCGTGCCAGCGGGAGCGGCGGATCGGCGCGGGTGGCCAGCACCAGGTGCACGCTGGGTGGCAGATGCTCGAGCAGGAACTCCAGCGACAGATGCACATGCTGGGAGCCGATCAGGTGATAGTCGTCCAGGACCAGCAATGCCTCATCGTCACCGGGATAGCCGGCAAGCTCGTTGATCAGGACTGCCACCAGCCCCTCGAACGAGGATGGAGCCGGTGGCCCGAGCAGTGGCGCAACCCGCTCCGCGATCCCGGGCCGCGCCCGGTCCAACGCGGCGACAACATGGCGCCAGAACCGCGCCGGATCGCTATCGGCGGCGTCCAACGACAGCCACGCAACCACCCGCCCACCACGTCGTGCCCAGTCACTTAGGAGTGCGGTCTTGCCGAACCCGGCCGGCGCACATACCAGCACCAGCCCACCTGCCAGCGCGCCTTCCAGCAGGTCCGCCAGCCGCGGCCGGGACACCAGGCCAGGCTGGGCACGCGGCACGTGCAGCTTGGTAGCAAGCACGACATCCGCTTTGGTTGCGGCAACCCCAGCCGGTGTCGCCGTCCGCGGCTCAGCCATCGACGTCCCACCGCTCAGCACCGCCAGCGGTCTCCCGCTCTACCGCTGTGTGGTCCGATTGTAAGACCAGTGCTATCCGCCCAGCCAGCCGCTGGGTTGAGTTCCTGCCGCACGCCTCACGTCGTGGCTACGTCGTATTCGGAGGGCAAGTTGCGGATGACGACCAGTGAGACAATCTTGCCGTCGCGGACGGAGAAGTAGTTGCTCATGATGAGCTCGTCGGGCAGGTTCGTCTTGTCGTACGTGCCGTCGTACCGGCCGCGGACGATCGTGTCACCATGGTGATCGAGCACCTCAACGGGCTCGATGGTGACGCTGTCGCCGGTCATTTCCTTGTTCACCCAGCGCCGGATCGCGTCGATGCCGCGGATCTCGCGGCGGGCGTCGTTGACGTAGGCGTCATCGGCGAAGGTGGCGACGATCGCCTCGGTGTCGAAGTCGTTGACGGCGCGGATGTGCTCGGCAACAACGCCGGTCAGCTGGGTTGCGGTGGTCATCACGGTTGTCCTCCCTGTTGGTTTCCGGCCTGCTCGTCCGGGCCGGATGGTTCTACCGTCGCCGCTGCCAGTGCGGGAGGGTCAAGCAGGTGCTCGCGGGTTGACTCTCCTGCTGGGGGAGACTTGAATCTGGGGCCGTGCAGACGATCATGTCCATCGGCGACTTCGCCCGCGCCACGCACCTGAGCGTGAAAGCGCTGCGCCACTACCACGAAGAGGGCCTGCTTGAGCCCGCGGAAGTCGATCCCTTCTCGGGCTACCGCCGCTACGACCTCGCGCAGATTCCCACGGCACAGGTCATCCACAGGCTCCGTGATCTGGACATGCCGCTCGAAGACATCCGCGGCGTCCTGCACACCACGGACCTCGCCGCCCGCAGCGAGCTGATCGCGCGCCACCTTCGTCGGCTTGAGCAGGAGCTCAGCCGCACCCAGAGCGCCGTCGCCTCCCTTCGCGAACTGCTCGAACATCCCGCATCGGACGTCCCGATCGAGCACCGGAGCATCCCGCGCATGCGGGTCGCGGCGATCAGCCAGCAGGTCACGATCGCCAACGTCGGCCCCTGGTACAACGGCGCGCTCGGCGAGCTGTACGCAACGCTGTCCGCCCAGGACACCGTGCTCGCCGGCGACGCGGGAGCAATCTACGCGGATGCGCTGTTCAGCCATGAGCGCGGACAGGCGACGGTTTACCTGCCCACGAACACGCCCTTCCATCCCTCGGGCCGGGTCGAACCGCTGGAGGCTGCCGCCGGCCGACCTCGCGGTTATCGCGCACGACGGCCCGCACGAGAACGGCATCGACCGCGCCTACGGGGCCCTGGCCGACCACGTTACCCGCCACGCTCTGGCCGTCGACGGCCCAATCCGGGAGTTCTACCCGGTCAACAGGCACCACACCGGCGACTCCTCCCGCTGGCGGACCGAGATCGGATGGCCCATCTTCGAGACGGCCCGCCGCTGACGGTTTCTCCGCTTCGGCGCCCGCCGGGCGCGGTTCTGCGATCATGAACTAATGCCGTCACGATGCATGGAGTGGGCGGTGGCCGGCGCGCTGGCCGGCTGGGCGGCTGCCCGGCTGGCGGGCGCTGATCGTCTCCGGTTCGCCGAAGCGTGGGCCGTGCCATTGCTGTCGTTCACCCCGCAGGTAACCGCGGGAGCGTGGGCCAGCGCGCTGCTGCTGCGCGGCGCGGGCCCGGCTGCCGCGACCGTGCTGGCCGGTACTGCCCTGACCGCCGTGGTGGGCCCTCGCGCGGTACCGTCCCGCCAGCCGTCGGTGGCGGGGCCCGTGCTGCGGGTCCTGACGGCGAATCTGCTCGCCGGCCGGGCCGGGGCCGAGGCGGTGGCCGAGCTGGTACGCCGCAAGCACGCGGACGTGCTGTTCGTGCAGGAACTCACCGACGGGGCGGCCGCCAGGCTCCAGCGAGCCGGGCTGGGCGATCTGCTCCCGCACCGGGTGACGCAGCCGGTGCGGCACGGCGCGGGAGACGGCATCTACGCCCGCTACCCGCTGCGCGGCGGCCCGCTCGCTGCGCCGGCGCCTGCGGCCCGGTGCACCGCCCGGCTTGACCTTCCGTCCGGCCAGTTCGTGCAGCTGGCCTGCATACACGCGGCGCCGCCGCAGCCTCCCTGGTCCCCGGGCGCCACGGCCCGGTGGCGCAGTCAGCTGTCCGCGCTGCCCGCGCCCGGTGCGGGTCCGCGCATCCTCGCCGGAGACTTCAACGCCACCCTCGATCACGCGCAGTTCCGCCGGCTTCTGCGCCGCGGCTACGTGGATGCCGCCAGCCAGGCCGGCCACGGGCTGTCCCTTACCTGGGGACCACAACCCGGCCGGCGCCCGGCCCTGCTCGCCATCGACCATGTCCTCATCGACCGGCGCTGCGCGGTAGTGACCACATCGGCCCACCGGCTGACCGGCAGCGACCACCGCGCGCTCTACGCCGAGCTCCGGCTCCCCGCGCCGCTGGCCGGCGGGACCGGGCATCGCTGACCACAACGGTGACCCGCCGAGCAGTGAGGCCGACAACGCGCCCTGGCGCGACCCCTGGGCCTGCGGGGTTCCTCAGGCCAAGCCACAGATGTACGCTCTGCTGATAGCGGCGGCGAGCAGTCGTTGAACGAGGGGGGAGGCCGCCGACGAGTCAGGACCCCCGCCCGCCCCCGAAGCTCCTCGGCCGCCGAAGCGAGTGCGAGGAGCTCGACGGGCTCTTGGCCGACGCGCTCGTCGGCCGGAGCCGGGTCACTGTCCTGCGGGGCGAGGCGGGCGTGGGCAAGACCGCGCTGCTGGACTACCTGTCCGACCGGGTCGCCGGCTGGCACGTCGCGAGAGCCGCCGGCATCGAGTCGGAGATGGAACTGGCCTACGCCGGCCTCCACCAGCTCTGCGCGCCCATGCTGGACCACCTCGGCCGGCTGCCCGCTCCGCAGCGCGACGCGCTCGCGACGGTGTTCGGCCGCAGCGCCGACGCTACGCCCGACCGGTTCCTGGTCGGGCTGGCCACACTGACGCTGTTCGCCGAGGTCGCCGACCAGCAGCCGCTGGCCTGTATCGTCGACGACGCGCAGTGGCTCGACCACGCCTCGGCGCAGATCCTGGGGTTCGTCGCGCGCCGCCTGTTCGCTGAGCGGATCGCGGTCGTGTGCGCCGCGCGGACGGGGGCCGGCGATGACGTTCTCGCCGGGCTTCCCGAGTTGTCCATCCGCGGACTCGGCGACAGCGATGCCCGCGCGCTGCTGCTGGCCAACGTACCCGGCCCCCTAGATGCCGCCGTTTGCGACCAGATCATCACGGAGAGTCACGGCAACCCGCTCGCCTTGCGCGAGCTGCCGCGCACATGGAACGTCGCCGATCTCGCCGGCGGGTTCGGTTTTCCCAGCAGCCATCCGGTCGCCGGCAAGATCGAACAAAGCTACGTGCGGCGCCTCCAGCTGCTCCCGTCCGACACCCAACTGCTCATCCTCACGGCTGCCGCAGAGCCCCTCGGCGACCGCGTCCTGCTGCACCGTGCCGCAGGGGCGCTCGGGATCGACATCGCGGCGGCGGGCCCTGCACAGGACGGCGGGCTGCTCGAGCTGGGCGGGCGCGTCGAGTTCGCACACCCACTCGTCCGGTCCGCCGCCTATCGCTCGGCAGCCGCGGACGACCGGCACCGCGTGCATCGTGCCCTGGCCGATGCCACCGTCGCCGAGACCGACCCGGACCGGCGGGCCTGGCACCGCGCCCGCGCCACCCTGGGGCCCGACGAGGAGGCCGCTTCCGAGCTCGAACGCTCGGCCGGCCGTGCGCAGGCTCGCGGCGGCGTCGCCGCAGCGGCCGCGTTCCTGCAACGATCCGCCGAGCTCACGCTCGACCCGGCGCGAGGAGCCCAGCGCGCGCTGGCCGCGGCGCGGGCGAGTTTCCAGGCCGGCGCGTTCGAGGCGGCTCTCGAACTCGTGGCCACGGCGCAGGCCGGGCCGCTGGATGAGCTGCAAAGCGCCCGGGTGGACCTAGTGCGCGGTCAGCTTGCCTTCGCTTCGGGTTCTGCCAGCGATGCTCCGCCGTTGCTACTGAAGGCCGCGAGGCGGCTCGAGCCGATCGACCTCGATCTCGCGCGCGAGACCTACCTGACAGCCTGGGGCGCGGCGTCCGTCGCCGCTGGGCAGGCTGCGGGAAGGGGCGTCCTGCTGGAGATCTGCCGCGCCGTCCAGGCGCTCCCTCCGAGGCCGGGTGCTCCGCGTCCCCTCGACCTGCTGCTCGACGGGCTCGCCCTGCTGACCACCGACGGACACGCCGCCGCGACTCCGGTGTTGCAGCGGGCAGCGACAGCGCTCGCCGACATCCCGGTGGAGGACGTCATGCGCTGGGGCTGGATGGCCACGGCGGCCAGCAACGCCGTCTGGGACAATGACGGCGCGCATGCGATCTCCGCGAGGCAGGTCCAGCTCATCCGCGATGCCGGCGCACTTGCGGAGCTGCCGCTCTACCTCTCCGCGTTGGGCCTAGCGTCCGCGTGGATGGGCGATTTCGCCGGTGCTGCCTCGAATATCGCGGAGGCCGACAGCGTCGCGGCGGCAACTGGGAGCCACTTCGCGCCCTACACCTTGCTGAGGCTCCGGGCGCTGCAAGGGCAGGGAAGCCGAGGCCTCCGCGGCGATCGAGCAAGCCGCGGCCGGAGGGCCAAGCGCGGCGCTCTACGCGCAGTGGGCGGCCGCGGTCCTGTACAACGGCCTGGCCCGCTATAAGGAGGCGGCGTGGTCGGCCCGCCAAGCCACTTCGAACACCTTCGAGTACTGGGTGTCTGTGTGGGCGCTGCCCGAGCTGGTCGAGGCGGCCATGCATGTGGGAGACGCCGAACTCGCACGCGATGCGCTCGAGCGGCTCGCGGAGACGACCCAGCCGGCCGGCACCGACTTCGCGCTGGGCATCGAGGCCCGCTGCCAGGCGCTACTGAGCGACGGCACCGGCGCCAACGACTTGTATCGCGAAGCGATCGAGCGGTTTAGCCGTACGCGGCTGCGTCCGGAGCTCGCGCGCGCGCATCTGCTCTATGGGGAGTGGCTGCGCCGCGAGGGCCGGCGAGTCGACGCGCGCGAGCAGCTGCGCACCGCCCACCACCTGTTCGACGCGATCGGCATGGAGGCGTTCGCCGAGCGCGCCCGCCGCGAGCTGCTGGCGACAGGCGAGAAGGCGCGGAAGCGAAGCGCCGGGACGCGCGAGGAGCTCACGCCGCAGGAGGAGCAGATCGCCCGGCTCGCCCGCGACGGCCTGTCGAACCCGGAGATCGGCGCGCAGCTGTTCGTCAGCGCGCGCACGATCGAATGGCACCTGCGCAACGTGTTCGCGAAGCTCGGCATCACCTCGCGCAGGCAGCTCCAAACGGCGCTGTCCGAGGACGGCCGCTCGCCGGCACCCGCACCTAGCCGGCGTTCGGTCAGCAGGCTATGAGTGCCATGGCTGAAGCATCGGGTCACTTCCGTGACAACAACTGTGCTTCGTGTTGCGGCCGCGGAATGAGGCACGCGAACGATTGCGTCGTTCGCGGCGTGCACGGCCTCACTGAGGCCCGCGGACGGGCCAGGCCAGGGAACCACCGGGTTGTTCCCTGGGGGGAACCCAGGGTGTTCCCCTGGGGTGATGCAGCGGTTGAGATCGTAGCGTCATCCCTGACACAACCCCAGGGAGGCGGTAATGAGCACAACCGAGGACCGCGCAAGCGGCGAACTTCGTGAGGGCTACGCCGAGATCGGCGACCAGCGACTGCATTACGTGGAGGCCGGCGAGGGGCCGCTGATCGTCCTGCTGCACGGCTTCCCCGAGTTCTGGTACGGCTGGCGGCTGCAGATCGAACCGCTCGCGGCGGCGGGATTCCGGGTCGTCGCACCCGACATGCGCGGCTACAACCTGTCATCGAAGCCGGACGGCGTCGCGGCCTACGACACCGGCCAGCTGGCCGCCGACATCCGCGGTCTGATCCACGAACGCGGCGCCGAGTCCGCGCTGCTGGCCGGTCACGACTGGGGCGGAACCGTCGCCTGGGCCACCGCGATGAACCACCCCGAGGTCGTGGACCGGCTGGCCATCCTCAACGCGGCCCATCCGCGGAAGCTCTCGCAGGGACTGCACCACCCGGGCCAGCTCCGCAAGTCCTGGTACTTCTTCTTCTTCGACCTCCCGGACCTGCCCGAAAGCGTCGTGCACGCCGACCACTGGCATTTCTTCCGGCACTTCCTGCGCGACGCCCACCCGGCCTACACGCCGGAGGAGATCGACCGCTACGTCGAGGCGTGGTCGCAGCCAGGCGCGGCAACCGGGATGATCAACTACTACCGGTCCTCGGTGCGAACCTCGCCCAAGCGCGCCGAAGCGGCGCTTCGCCCGATCAAGGCGCCGACCCTGGTCATCTGGGGGCAGCGGGATCGCTACCTCGGCGAAGAACTAGCCGAGCCCGACCACGACGACGTGCCCAACCTCGACCGCGTCGAGCGCCTGCCCGACGCCTCGCACTGGGTGCATCACGACGAGGCTGAGCGCGTCAACCAGCTGCTCACCGACTTTTTCGCCCCCGCCCTGCCAGCCAGGAACTGACCAGGGACTTCGACGGGCGCCGGGCGCCCGGGTCGAGCTCGCAGATCGCCGCGCTGCTGCTGGCCCTGGCCAGCGTCGCACTCACCCTCGGCCGGCGTCCCCGGCAACCACAGCAGTCTCGCGGGGCCACAAGCACGAGTTGTAGAGGAGCTGGTGATGACTCAGGTGTACCGCACGCTGCGGGTCGCCCCGAGCGACAAGGGTGTGCTCGGCGTGGTGATTGACGCGCCGCCGATGAACCTGATCGGACCGGAACTGGTGCGCGACCTGGTCGGACTGCTCGGCGCGCTGGAATCCGACCAGGAGACCAGGGTCGTGGTGCTGGAGAGCGCCGACCCGGACTACTTCGTCCCGCACGTCGACCTCACCAAGGTCGCGGAGTACACCGCCGAAGCGGCCAAGGCGGGCGGGCCGGATGATGCGTCGCTGGGCATGTTGTGGCACAAGCTCAGCGAGCTGCCGGTCGTCACGATCGCGAAGATCCGCGGCCGGGCCCGCGGGGCGGGCAGCGAACTGGCGCTGGCGTGCGACATGCGGTTCGCCGCGCGGGAGAACGCCATCCTGGGACAGATCGAGGTCGGCGTCGGCACGACCCCGGGCGCGGGCGGCGTGCAGCACCTGGCCCGGCTGCTGGGACGGGGCCGGGCCATGGAGGCGATTCTCGGCGCGGACGACTTCGGCGCCGAACAGGCCGAACGGTACGGCTGGATCAACCGGGCCCTGCCGGACGCCGACCTGGACGCGTTCGTGGCCCGGCTCGCGCGGCGCATCGCGTCGTTCCCCGCCGACGCGGTGCGATCTGCCAAGCGCGTGCTCAACGAGCTGACCCTGCCCGGCGCGGACGCGATCCGCGCCGACGCCCGGCGGTTCCACCAGCTGGTCGCCTCGGACACGGCCAAGGGCCGCACGGCCGCCCTGTTCACGCAGGGCCTGCAGACCCGTGGCCCGCTCGAACTCGACCTCGGCGACCGCATCGGAGCCCTTTGACAGAGAAACAGATCCAACGCACAGCGTTTGGCAGCACCGCCGCCGGGTCGGATGACCAGGGACTTGGCAGGGGTTGTTCGCGGGCTAGAAGGACGGACCGAATAGGAGGATTGCTGCATGCCAACGACAACGACCCCGCAAGTCCGCTTCCGGACTATCGAGGGAGTCCGGATCCGGTACGCCGACAGCGGTAGCTCGCAGGAGCCGGCGGTTGTGCTTACCAGTCCGTGGCCGGAGAGCGTCTACGCGTTCGCGCCGATCTGGGCGTCGCTTGCCGAGCACGCCCGCCTGTTCGCCGTTGACCTGCCGGGTTTCGGTGCATCCGAGCGCTGAGAGGACCTCCTGTCTCCGCGAGCGATGGGCGAGTTCCTGGCCCAGCTCATCCGAGGCGGATCTGGGGGCGCCGCACATCGTCGCGCCGGATGTCGGAACCGCGGCCGCCGCTTGGGGTGGTGAGGCAGATGGCTGAAGTCCCGGGGATGTCGTCGCGGCAGCGGTGGACCCTGCTGCTGGCGTGCACGGCGGCGTTCATGTTGCTGCTGGATATCACCATAGTCGGCGTGGCGCTGCCATCGATTCAGCGGGATCTGCATGCGAGCCTGCCGGACCTGCAGTGGGTGAGCGCCGCCTATGCCTGGTGCTGGCCGTGCTGCTGCTGCCGGCAGCCACCCTGGGTGACCGGCTGGGCCGGCGCCGGCTGTTCCTGGCCGGCCTGGTCATCTTCACCGCCGGGTCGCTGGCGTGCGCGCTGGCCAGGACCGCGCTGCAGCTCGACCTGTTCCGCGCGCTGCAGGGAGTCGGCGGCGCGGTGCTGTTCGCCACCGCCACGCCGCTGATGCGCGCGGAATTCTCCGGCGCCGCCCTGGCCCGGGCGCTCGGCGCCTTCGGCGCCACGCTCGGCGGCGCCAGCGCCATCGGGCCGCTGGCCGGCGGGGTGCTGACCGACACACTGGGCTGGCGGTCCATCTTCTTCATCAACCTGCCCATCGGCGTGGCGGCGTTCGCGGGCGGGGTGGCCCGGCTGCGCGAATCCCGCAACCCGGCGGGCGGCCGGGCCGACTGGGTGGGCACGGCCCTGATCACCGTGGCGCTGACCGCGCTGATGTTCGCGCTGATCCGCGGCAACGCGCTGGGCTGGGCGAGCCCGGCGATCGTGGCCCTGTTCGCGACCGCAGCCGTGGCCTTTGCCGGGTTCGTGATATATGAGCTGCGCATCGCCGCCGCGCCCATGGCCGACCTGCGCCTGTTCGCCCGGCGCAGCTTTGCCGCGACCGGGTTCGTGGCGTTCGCGATCTCGGCGACGGTCATCGGGATGATCAGCTACCTGTCGCTGTATATGCAGAACACCCTCGGCTACTCCCCGGTCCAGGGCGGGCTGCGGTTCCTGCCGCTGTTCCTGGCCTCCTTCACGGTCGCCCTCCTGACCGGCCGGCTGATCGGCAAGGTGGCGATGCGGGTGCTGCTGGGCGTGGCCATGGCGCGCGCGGGCGGCCTCGATGGCCCACCTGACCGCCACGTCCAGCTGGCTGGTGCTGGTGCCCGGCTTCATCCTGGCCGGGATCGGCCTGGGCATCACCTCCACCGGCCTGGCCTCGGCAGCGCTTTCGGCGGTGGAGCCGGCCCGCGCCGGGATGGCCGCCGGCCTAACGAACACGCTGCGCCAGGTCGGCACCGCCACCGGCGTGGCCGTGCTCGGCGCCCTCTACGCCTCCCGCGTCACCACCGCCACCCTGCACGCCCTGGCGGGCCTGCCCGCCCCGCCCGGCGCCGCCCACCGGCTGGCCGCCGCCGTTGCCTCCGGCGCCGGCACCCGGGTAGCCGCCGGCGTCCCGCCCGCCGCCCGCGCCGCGGTCACCCACGCCGCCCGCGCCGGCACCGCCAGCGGGCTCAATGACGTCCTGCTCGCCGCGGCCGCGTTCGCCGCGCTCGGCGCGATAGCCGGCTTCGCCTTCGGACCCGACCCAGCCAGGCAGCCGCCGCCCAGCCCCGCCCCGGGCGACCACTGCCACGCCGCCCAGCCCGCCCCCGCCCAGCACCAGGCCCAGCGGCCGGCCGGGCCAGCTCATCGAGGCCGTAGACGTCAGCAATGCGATCGCCTGGCTGGTTTCCGACGGAGCCCGCTACGTCACCGCGGTCGCGCTCCCGGTCGACGCCGGATTTACCGTCAAGTAGACCGTGGTGCCCCCGCTGGCCGAATCGAACCGCTCTTTCATCACGCTGGCTGGCAGCCGCGCGCCTACTGCGCCACATATCGGGCTAATTTGCTCCAGATAACACATAAAATGACATCGCTTGCCATTCCGGCGTTCCGGGGATGTTTTTGGATTCAAAATTCTGATCGACCGGAATGCTAGCTAATTCGGCATGTCGCCCAGCCGTCGTGGTTATACTTGGCCCGTCGAGGTTCAGACCCCGCCTTGTCCAGGCACGTGTACGAGAATGCCATTGTGCTCAGGGCGGGAGCAGGGTATGTCATTTACCAGTCCCAAATCAGGCGTTGTTGGTCACGCCGATATCATGCCGGACATCAGGCCAGCAGACATGAGCGGACCGGCCGGGCTGGTAACGAGCGGGCAAACTGATCTGCTCGCCACAGGCCTGAAAGAGTCGTTGGGTCGTGTGGCGACTCTGGCGGTTGTTTCGCTGAGAGCGGCGCGCGCGTCCGTTATGGTTGCCGGTAAGCGCTCACTCCCCACAATGAGCTGCCCTTCAGGTTTCGGTGGCCAGCCGAGCATGTTTGAGCAACTAATGTGTGCGGATGTCGCTGGCTCCGGGCATAAGCTGATCATTGATAACACCCGGGTGGACAGGCGCGCGAGTATCAGTGACCCGCCAGGTCCGCCGACCGCGATGGCATGGGCCGGAATCCCGGTCCATGACCAGGATGGTCATGTACTGGGGGTGCTCTGGGCCGCCGACCCGGTACCACGCCAATGGAGCGCCAGCGACGTCACGCTCCTGGAGACCTTGGCCGAGATTGTGTCGGGCGAAGTTGCGCTGCGGGCTGCACTGGCCCACAGCGCGAGACGAGTCGCCCTAGCCCAGACCTTAGAGGAGAGCCTGCTTCCGCCGCGACTGGCCAATGTCCCGGGCCTGGAGGTGGCGGCGCGGTACGCGGCTGGCGGAAAAGGAACGGAAACCCTCGGGGATTTCTGTGATGTGTTCCCCTCGGTGGGGAGGACATGGGGGATGGTGGTCGGCGACGTGTGCGGCAACGGCCCGATAGCCGCCAAGAACACCGCCCTGGCCCGCAATACCCTCCGGGCTTTGGCCCGGAGACTGACACGGCCGACCCTGATCCTGGCTGACCTGAACCAGGTACTGCTGGACTGGCCTACCGATGACCCGCGTTTTCTGACCGCGATCTATACCTCGGTACGGCCCTTTCCCGGCGGGGCCATGGTCCGGATCAGTTCGGCGGGTCACCCACTGGCGCTGGTGCGCAGCGCAAACGGCTACGTGCACGAGTTCGGGAAGCCGGGAACCCTGCTCGGGGTGCTGTCCGATCCAGAACTGCACGACTCGCGGAGGATACTGCGGGCCGGCGATAGTCTGATCTTGTTCTCCGACGGTGTGACCGAGGCCCGCAACGATGCCGACCGCGGCCTGTACGGCGATGAGCGGCTCCGCCGCCTGGTCGCTGGGCTAGGCGACCTGCCTGCGATGGCCATGGCGGAGGCCATCCATCTCGCCGCCGCCGCGTTCACCGGCGGGCGCCTCAGCGACGATATTGTCGTTTTCGTGATGAAGGTTCCCTCACACGAGGCGCTCAGCCTCCGGTTGAAGGCCGTGAGCCATGATGCTCACCGGACCCGGTCCGGTCCTTGCTGAGACCCGTTGGCACGCGGCACACAGAAGGCCCCTTCCGTACCCAGCGCGTGGAGGAAGACTGGCAAGGCCTGCACCGGTACGGTGCCGCCGACGGAGGCCAGTCCTGCGTAGACGAACAGCAGCATCGCAAGGAGCTGGCCCAAAGACGCGCAGGAAGTGGCGCGGCTTGGATGCGGATCGCCGATTATTTAAGTGACGGCCCGATTGGCTCGCGGCTAGTCGGGGCACCTGGCCGCAGCGCAGAAAACCTGGCCGTCCGGTGAACTCGCAGATCCACAGCTCTGTGTCCGCGACGGCAGCCACGTTGGAGAGCCGGCTGGTCGCGCAGTTCGGCGGATCGCTAACTAACCCGGACTAACCGGTCCACACCAGGTGGAAAACGCGGACCAGTCCGTTCGCCTCATCGGCGATAAACTCGATGAAACCAAAGTCGCCCAGGTCAGCGACGCGTCCGCCCGGCACAGGCGGCACGGGCGCGCTGAACACCGGGTTATACGGATCGTCGCAGATCCGGGCTAACGTCCGGACCAGCATGTCGATAGCCTCGGTATGGTAGTCCCCTGCATCTGGCGCAGGGCGCGATCTTCCAGCCACGGCCTCCAGCTCATGAGGCCGGGCGGTGCATGCGGACAGCGTGTTCCTTCAGCAGCATGCCACCGCTGACCGGGCCGCAAGCGGCGTCCAGCGCCTCCCGGTAGCCGGGGTCGCTGGCGGCGTCGGCATGAGTCTCCATAGCTGCAGGACGCGCCGCAGTTGCTTCCAGCTGGCCGGGTCACGGGCATTGTCCACCGCCTCCCGATACTGGTCCAGGAAGACCCGCGCTCATCCGCGGGCAACCCGTCCAGGATCCGCTGGGGTCGAGCGGGTCCTCGCGCTCGGCAGGCTGGGCGCTCACGGTGTCATCGTAACGCGCCAGAGGACGGTACGGCCCGCAGCACGCGGGAGGAGCGTTCGGGTCGCGCGGAAGGCGGCTGATCGCGCAACAGATGACTACCCTCGCACAAAACGTCGACATCACCCCGCCGTAGGGCCCGGTAGGCGTCGAAGGTCTCGACCTCCTGGAGTCGGACCTCGCAGCCGGGGTAACGGGCCTGGAACGCGGCGACGAGCCGGTGGGAGCGGCGGACCCTCGGTGGTGAGAACGAAGCCCATTCGCAGCAGCCCGCGGACGGCACCCGACAGCTCGCTGGTCTGGGCCAGGGCCCGGTCCACGGCAGCCAGCGCGGGCACGAGGCTGGCGCCTCAGCGCCTCGCCCGCGGGCGTGAGGCGGACTCGGCGGCTGGTCCGGTCGAAGACAATTTGCCTAGCCTTGAAGTCGAAAGGGCTCCCGGTTTCCGCTACTACAGGCGTTGGGATGAGACAGCCACAGGAACAGCCTTACGGAAGCAGAACATATCGACGAGCGATCGAGGGGAGAAGGACAAGTGACTTCTTGTCAATTCGGGGAGGCGTCAGCAATCATCGGCGTCGGCACTCCCGGGATCGGGGATTTGCCCGGGCGCGGTCGCTGGATGACCTGCTTGGCTAGATCACGACCAACCTTCTGCGGGCTACTTAACGGAGGTAGTCAGACATAAACGAAAGCGCAGTAGCGAACCCGCGCAGCTGCGGTTATCACCGTGCACAAGTACGAGCCGTCGGCGTATGACGAGCCTCTTCGAACGCCCGTGTTTAGGAGCAATCAGCGTCGAGGAAACCTCTTCCGGTGAGCACATCCCCGGCTGACGATGTCGGGCCAGTTCTTGCAGGCGGCACGCGCCGATGGATCGGCGAGCTTCGTGGGCATCGAACGGGTCACCAGCGAGCTCGGCGGGCGGCGCGGCACGTTCCTGCTCCAGGATGCCGGCACAGTGCAGGACAGCCATCGTCAGCGGGGACTGGTTTGTGATCCCCGGGTCGGGCACCGGGCAGCTGGCTGGCCTGCGCGGCGAAGGCGGCTTCCGCGCCAACCTCGGCGAAGGCGCCCAGGTCCACCTGGACTACTGGTTCGAATGACCAGCCAGCCCGGACCGCCGCGGACCCTCCCGAAGGCCTCGTTTGGAGGGTAAGTAGCAACATGCGGCAGCATGGATCAGTCCAGCGCGCGGTTTCTAACCGGGAGCATTCGGGCTGCTGCATGCACAGTCCGTCCCGGAGAATCTCTCCCGGAGTGTCGATCCGCGGTAGCGCCACTCGATTACAGGGAAAGACCAGCCACGAGACGGAGAGAGTGACGTGCCATGAAGTACCTGATGCTGCTCTATGCGGGACAGCCGGATGCCCGAGCCGGGCACCCCTGAGGCGCGCAGGCTGTTCGAGCGACTGGGCCGAGGCCAGCAGGCGATGACCGACGCGGGCGTGCTGATTGAATGCTTCCTGCTGCAGCCTGCTATGTGCATCCACGACCGTCCGGGTACGGGGCGGTGAGGCGCTGCTCACCGACGGCCCGGCCGCGGAAATCAAAGAGGTGTTCGGCGGGCTTTACGCTGATCGAGTGTGACGGCCTCGACGAGGCGCTGAAATGGGCCGCGCGGCTGCCGACCGCAGCGGGCCGGGGAGGTAGAGGTCCGGACCGTTTTAAATTCAGTGTGCACCGGTGCTGAGCGACCAAGTACGGCGAGCCGCCGCGCGACGGCTGGTGGCCTAGTGGTCGCGGTCCTCACCCGGCTCACGGGGTGACCTGGAGACGGCCGAGGACGCGGTGCAGGACGCTGTGCGCGCTCGCCCTGACGAAATGGCCCGCCGAGGGGGTACCAGCTAACCCCGTCGGCTTGGCCGTCCGGCGTGGCGCGGCACCAATCGCTCCACGTGCTGCGCCGCGAAGCGCCGGCGGGCGCCTGCAAGGGCGGCGGCGGCGCGGGGCTGGCCGAGTCCTCAGGAAAATGATGCTTCCGGCCAGAATGAGCGGGTCGACGAGGAGCTCTGCGCTCATCTTCATGCGCTGCCATCCCGCGCTCGATCCGGGAGGCGCGTATCGCGCTGACCCTGCGCTGCGTGTGCGGCCTGGGCCACGGCGGAGATCGCCGCCGCTCTTCGTCGTCCCGGAGCCGACGATGGCGCAGCGCCTGGTCCGGGCCAAGCGCAAGATCCGCCAGGCCGGAATACGGCTGTAAATCGCCGGGCCGTCGAAGACCTGCCGCGAACGCCTGGTCGGCGGTGCTCCGCGCCGTCTACCTGATCTTCACCCAGGGTCACCGGGCTACCGGATGGCCCCGAGGCTGGTGCGAGGCACGCTGTGTGAGGCAGGCGATCCGGCTCGCCCGCGTCACTTGCGGCGCTCATGCCGGACGAGCCCGAGGTCACGGGCCTGCTGGCGCTGCTGCTGCTCACCGACGCGCGCCGGGAGGCCAGAACCAGCGACGCGGGTGAGCTCATCCTGCTCGGCGACCAGGACCGCGG
>CAVRFX010000019.1:0-688878 GCA_963720645.1 uncultured Actinomycetes bacterium
CAGGCGCTGCGCGGCGATGCCGGAGCCGATCACCACCGCGGCCAGGAACGCACTGCCCAGCAGCTCGGCCACGAGGCGCCGCCACAGCGCAACGGGTTCGGGTGGTGGTGTCCTGGTCACAGCGCCCATCTTGACTGATGCAGGTGGTTCAGTCAAGATTGAGTCAATGAATACTGAGCAGATGGCTGACGTGGCGGCCCGGGCCGCGGTGCATGCGGCGCTGGCCGATCCGGCCCGGCTGCTGATCACCGATACTCTCGCCCTGGGCGACCTGTCCCCGTCGGACCTGGCGGGCATGCTGTCGATGCCGTCTAACCTGCTCGCCCACCATCTGCACGTGCTCGAGCAGGCCGGATTGATCACACGCCGCCGTTCCGAAGGGGACCGCCGCCGTACCTACCTGAGCCTGATACCGGGCGCATTCGATTCGCTCGCCGCCCCCCGGCGCGCCACGTGCGGCGGGTGCTGTTCGTGTGCACTGCCAATTCGGCGCGCTCGCATCTGGCGGCCGCGCTGTGGCGCCGGGCCAGTAAGGTCCCCGCGGCATCGGCCGGAACCCATCCGGCGGCGGGGATCGCGCCGGGCGCGATCGCCGCAGCGGGGCGTCATCACCTGCCGCTGCGCCGCCAGCGGCCGCGGCATGTCAGCCGGGTACAGGAGGACGGCGACCTCATCGTCACGGTGTGTGACCGGGCTCGTGAGGAACTCGGCCCGCTGGCGGCGGTGCACTGGTCAGTCCCCGACCCCGTACCGGCAGGCGACTCCGATAGTTTCGACGCGGCCCTGGCTGAGCTGGGTCATCGCATCGAGCGGTTCGCGCCGACCCTCGCGGTTGCTCCCTGAGCCTGGGCTTTGCTCGCCCGGGCGCGCTGGCTAGGCTCTATCGCTTCCTCAAGCGGGCTGGTGGGTGACTGCGGTCAGCGCGGCCAACTGTTCCTCCCCGGTGGGTTCGCCGGCCCGGAGAGGGACGACGGCGATCCTGCCGACCAGGGCGCTCACCCAGTCGATCTGCCCGGCTTCGCTGGCGGCGCGAAGCCGCAGGAAAGGTGCCTCGGGGCGGGCCGCGGCGATGGAGTTGTTGATGACCCAAGCCCAGGGATGGATGCCCGCGCGCTCAAGGTCTTCCTGGAGGACCCGGGCCTCCAGGACCGGGGTGGTTTCGGCCAGGGTGACCAGGATGACCTTCGTCTGGGCTGGGTCCTGCAGCCGCATAAGAGGGGTGGTGAAGTACATCGAGTCGCCGCATCTGTCGGGCGACCTCGCGATGGTAGGAGCCGGTGGCATCCAGCAGCAGCAGGGTGTGCCCGGTCGGGGCGGTGTCGACCACGACGAAGCGGCGCCTGGATTCGCCGAGCACCCTGGAGAACTGCTGGAAGACCGCGATCTCCTCGGTGCAGGGCGAAAGCAGGTCCTCGGCCAGCACCGCCCGGCCCGGCGTCGTCCAGGTCTTTACCCTTCGTGGCCATCACATGGTCGCGGTAAGCCTGAATCGCCGCGGCGGGATCGATGCGGGAGACCTGCAGGCCGGGGACAATGCCGTGCAGTGTCTCGTTGAGGTGCGCCGCCGGGTCGGTGGTGGTCAGGTGCACCTCATGGCCGCGGTGGGCCAGCGCGACGGCGATGGCCGCGGCGATAGTGGTCTTGCCGACTCCGCCCTTGCCCATGCACATGACGAGCCCGTGGTCGGCTTGCAGGATCTCGTCGACGAGCGCGGCCAGGGTAGCATCGGGGAGCTCCGGCAGGGGCGGTGCGCCGGCTCGGCGGCCGTGCTGGCCGGGTGGAAGAGAGTGCTAGGGCGTCCACGCCGATCATGTTGGCCGATTTAGGTACAGCATGTCGCGCGGCAGGCCAGCGATCGCGGGCGGCATGGCGGCGACAGCGCTGGCCTCCCGGGCCCGTACGGCCCGGGCGAGGTCGTCCTCACCGGCCGTCTGGGACAGGACGCGTTGATGACCACGTACTGGCCGGTGATGCCGATCTGGCCCCAGTTCACCGCTGGTGCGTTCGATCTCCGCCAGCGCTGAGGCCTGCGGGCGGGCGACCAGGACCATCCTCGTCCGGGGCGGGTCCTTCAGGGCGGCGACAGCCCGCGCGTACACGGCCTTCTGCTTCTCCAGGCCGGAGAGCGGACCCAGGCAGGACGCGTCGCCCTTACCCGCCTCCAGGAAGTCGGTCCATGACCGGGAAGCTGCAGCAGCCGGACGGTATGTCCCGTCGGCGCGGTATCGAAGATGACATGGTCATACCGGCCGGGCAGGCTCTCGTCGGCCAGCAGGGCGGTGAACTCGTTGAACGAGGCGATCTCGGTCGTGCACGAACCGGAGAGCTGCTCGGTGATCGTGGCCAGCTCTTTGTCCGGGAGCAGCCCGCGGACCGGGGCGATGATCCGCTCGCGGTAGGCCTCGGCGGCCTGCACGGGGTCGATCTCCAGGGCCGACAACCCAGGCACCTCGTCGACCGGGGTGATGGCGTTGCCGATCGTGACGCCGAGCACCTGCCCGACGTTGGACGCCGGGTCGGTGCTGACCAGCAGCACCCGCCTGGCCTCGCGGGCCAGGTGCAGGGCTGCGGCGCAGGCGACGGAGGTCTTGCCGACCCCTCCCTTGCCCGTGAAGAACAGGAATCGCGGCGGGGTTTCCAGGAACTTCATCGCCGCTCCCTAGCAGCATCCGGCGGCGCCCGCAGCCCTCGCCGGTGGCGGCGGTCAGCCCCGAGCTCCATTACGCCGTCGGGTGCGGCCGACCGCTCGGCCAGGCCCGCGTAGCGGAGCAGTTGATCCCGGGCCGGGTAGGTCCCGGTGGCGACGGTGACCCCGTCGACCATGGTCAGCGGCAGGCCCTCGGAGCCGGCGACCTCCAGGAAGGAACGCACGCTGTCGTTCCCGGCGAAGGCGGCCGGGTCGTTGGCCAGGTTGTGCCGGGAGATGTCCGCGCCCAGGCTCTTGAGGTGATCGACGTCGGCGGTGAATGTCACCAGGGCCTGGTCGAGCTCAGGGTCCGCACACCCCGGTGCGGCAGCACAGGGCTGGCTCGTAGACGTTGATCACGGGCATGGGATCCTCCTCCTAGCGCGGCTGCCTCCATCGATAAGCATCGATGCAGGGCCTAGCTTGCCAGTCTGGATAGATAACCGTCAAGATAGAGACATGTCGATGCAGGCGGGACGTTCCCCGGCAGCTTTCATCCCTGCCGCTGAGCTGCGGGTCGTGGTCAACGCGTGTTCTGCGCCGCTGGTCGGCGAGCCGCTCAGCGAGGAAGCGGCGGCCGGGCTGGCGCAGGTGTTCAAGGCCTTCGGTGACCCGGTCCGGCTGCGGCTGGTGTCGCTGATCGGCGCGCACCAGGGCGGCGAGGTGTGCGTCTGCGACCTGGCCGCCGCGTTCGACCTGACCCAGCCCACCATCAGCCACCATCTGAAGGTGCTGCGCGAGGCTGGGATCATCGATTCCGAACGCCGCGGCACCTGGGTGTACTACTGGCTCGTGCCCGCCGCCCTGGAGCGCATGTCCGCTCTGCTCTCGCTGCCCTCCCGCTAAGCGCCCACCGCGCGGCGGTGGGCGCGGTCGGCCGCCAGGAGCAGCAGCGCGGCGAAAAGGGACCACACGGCGACGGCCAGGAACACGGGCGTGTAACTGCCCGTGTCCGCGCGCAAGACCGCGGCGGCGGTCGGCCCGGCTGCCTCGCCTGCGATCACGAGCAGTGCCTGAACGCCGCTCAGCCGCGCGTAGAGGTGCCGCGGGGCGTAGCGGGCGAGGAGGTCCGGGCGGGCGATGCTGAGGACACCGAAGCCCGCACCGAACAAGACCACGAACAGGACAACCCCGGCAGGACCGCTGATCAGCAACAGCGCGGCGATACCGGCGGCCTGGCCGCCGAGCAGCAGCGCGACAGCGGTGGCGGCGGGCAGGCGGCGGGCGGAGGCGGTGAGCACGACCCGCCCGGCGACCTGGACCACTCCCAGCGCGCCTGCGGCCGCGGCCGCGACCATGAGGTCGTAGCCGTCCAGCCGCAGGTAGGCCAGCAAATGCACGGCCACGGCAGCGATCGCGGCACCTGCCCAGCACGGCACCTGCGGTGAGCAGCACGACTGGCCGCGACCGGACCGCCGCCGCGAGTTCCGCCCTCTCCGCAGCATCCGGCAGCATCGCGGGCGCGGGCCCGAATGAGCCTGCCGACGGCCCCGGGAAGCGGCGGACGCCGTCGCGCAGCCAGCCGTGGTCGGCCGGGCGCCGGCGCAGCAGCAGCGCATGGGGGATGATCGTGGCGGCCTGCACCACCGCCAGGATGAGCAGGGCATGGCGCCAGCCGAGACTGCTGATCAGCAGCGCAGCCCCGGGCACGAAGATGGTCGAGGCCAGCCCGGCGACCATGCTCAGGGTTAGCAGCGCATGACGCCGCTGAACGTCGAAGTAGGCATTGACGGTGGCGAATGCTGGCTCATACAGCACCGCCGCGCCCGCCAGGCCGATGCCGGCGAAGGCCAGGTACAGCCCTAAGACACTGCCGGCCTGCGCCCACAGCTGCACGCACCCGGCGGCGAACAGGGAACCGGCGGTCATCAGCGCCCGCGCCCCGCAGCAGTCCAGCCACGCCCGGCCGGGATGGCGCCTACCCCGGTCAGCAGCACGCTGAGCGAGAACGCTCCGCTCAGTGTGGCCGGGCTGGACTCCAGGCTGTGCTGCATGGGCAGGAAGAACGCGGCGAAGGAGTAGTAGAGCACGCCATAAGAGATGGTTTCGGTGACCGCAAGGGCCCAGACCATGCGCCAGCCCGGCTAGTCCCGCCGGCGCACCGGCCTGCCCCCGGCCGCCCCCGCCATGCTTATCGCCATGGACCACTCCACTCGCGGCCAGGACGACGGACACGGGAGAAGGCGCGGGCCCCGGCGGGGAATTCCCGCCGGGGCCGTGAGCACTCACATGCTCCTTCCGTGACTGGATTCCGGTCAGGCAGCAGACCAGGCACCTGGATGGCGGCCTGCTAGCAGCACTTTGCCCCCGCTGCAACCGGGTCCGCGGACTGCTCCGCGCTGGCGGCCCCGCCGCAGCAGGCGGCACCGTCGGAGTCTTCGCTGTAGAAGGTCTGGCTGTCGGCCAGCACCGTGTAGACCTCCCAGGACGCCCCGTCCGGCACGCCTTCCACCCAGAACTTGTCCTGCCTGGCGTAGCAGCAGGTCGTGTCCCGCTCATCGGCCGAGGCCACACCGCTCCCGGTGAGCCGGGCCTGCACGGCGTCAACGGCGTCGGTGTCGGGGACCTCGATGCCGAGGTGGTTGAGGGTGCCGCCCTGGCCTGGGTTCTCCATCAGCACCAGCTTCAGCGGCGGCTCGGCGATCGCGAAGTTGGCGTATCCGGGCCGGGTCTTGGCCAGCTCGGTGCCGAACAGCTTGCTGTAGAACGCGATCGCCTCGTCGATGTCATTGACGTTGAGGGCGAGCTGCAGACGGGACATGGGAACCTCCATGTTCTGGCTTCCGTAGACTTCGATGAATATCTATGTCTTGCGCTGGGACCGAGCTTGCCACCAGACATCGGGCCCTGTCAATATAGATACATGTCGAAGTCTGATCTGCTGCTCAGCTCAGCCGACGCAGCTGCGTGCTGCGACCCTGGGTCACAGGTACTCCTGCCCTCTGGGCGGGGTGACCCGGTGGCATGCTGCGCGCCGCTGTCACAAGGAGCGCTGTCGCAGGAGCAGGCGGAGCAGGTCGCGCCGCTGCTGAAGGCGCTCGCCGATCCCGTCCGGCTCCGGCTGATGTCCCTGGTGGCCTCCAACCCGGGCGGCGAGGCGTGCGTGTGCGATCTGGCCGGCGCATTCGATCTGTCTCAGCCGACGATCAGCCACCATCTCAAGGTGCTGCACGAAAGCGGCTTGCTGGACCGGGAAAAGCGCGGCGTATGGGTCTACTACCGGGCCCGCGGCCAGGCACTGGCCAGCCTCGGCGCGCTGATCGGCTACCCCGCGCCCTGACCCGTGCACCCACCGCCACCTGCCGCAACGGGCTTCCGGACGGCAGGTTCTTGCGGCCGCAACTTTCATCGCCTATCGTCGATTAACGATGAAGGAAACAGGGCCCGGCGATCGCGCCAACGTCACCCCGGATCGTGACCAGATCCGGGCGGCAGTCACCGCCCGCTACTCGGGTCTCGCCCGCGCGGCACGCGCCGGGCAGCAGGTCACCGACTGCGATCCCGGCCCGTTCGTCGAAGCCTGCTTCGGTGCGGCCGGGTATCCAGAGAACGGCGAACTGCCCGGCGGCGGCGCCCTGCGGGCCAGCCTCGGCTGCGGCAACCCCGTCGCTGTCGCCCAGATGCACCCCGGGGACACCGTGCTGGATCTCGGTTCTGGCGGCGGAATCGACGTGCTGCTGTCCGCCCGCCGTGTCGTCCCGGGCGGGAAGGTCTACGGCCTGGACGGCTCCCCTGACATGATCGCCCTCGCCCGGGAAAACGCCACGCAGGCCGGCGTAACCAACGCTGATTTCCTGCACGGCCACATCGAGGACATTCCGCTGCCGGGTGAGCACGTGGATGTCGTCATCTCCAACTGCGTGATCAACCTGTCCGCCGACAAACCCGCTGTCCTGGCGGAGGCGTTCCGGGTACTCCGCCCCGGGGGCCGGCTGGGATCAGCGACGTCATCGCCGACGAAGACCTCGACCCCGCCCAGCGCGCCAACGCGGAACAGTTCACCGGCTGCACCACCGGCACCCTCACCGCCGCGGGCTACCGCCATCTCCTGCAGGCCGCCGGCTTCGCCGGCATTAGCATCACCCCCACCAGCGACCCCGCGCCCGGCCTGCACTCGGCCATCATCAAGGCCACCCGGCCCGGCCCGTCGCCAGCACCCTCGTCCGGCTTCTGACCGGACCACGGCGGCGCGGCCTCGGGTCAGGCTGCCGAAAGATAGCTGTACGGTTCTTCTGCTAACGTCCAATGGCATCTGTCATTGAGGAATGCCGGGGCAATACCCATTACTGCCGACCAGAAAGAAGCTTAGCGGAAACAAACGGAAGCAAGATATGTCCTAACGTTCAGCTACCTTTGGACCGGCGCGGTCCGTCATTGCACAATGGCCATACCGGCTGTCATACGAAGGTCCCCGATTAAGGATGACAGCCAACAAATGGCAGCGAGAACAGAACGGCGGCAGGCACCGGGGCGGCACAGGAGTCATGGACAGCAGGCAGCACGTTCCGACAGCGCCGAGCGCACGGCCCCGGCGCCGGTCCCGCCAGCCGGTGAAGCGCCCGCGCACGGTGCGGTTCGATCTCAGCGAGGAGGAATTCGCCGAGGTCGGCGCGGCGGCTCGACAAGCCGGCCTGGCTAAGGGCGCCTACGCGGCGCAGGTCGTGCTGGCTGCGGCTCGCAGTGGCACGAGCCCGGGTGAGTCCCCTCTACGGGACGCGTTGGGGGAATTCATCCGGGCGGCCGGGCTGGTCCGGCGCATCGGTGTCAACCTCAACCAGGCCGTGGCCAAGCTGAACGCGACCGGCCAGCACAGCGGCGACCTCCTCCCGTACGCGGCGGAGAGCATCCGCCGGGCCCGGCTCCTCGACCAGGCCGCCGAGGAAGTGCGGAGGCGAATCCGGCAATGATCGGCAAGGTCAGCCCGCACGGCCAGCGTGTTACCGGGCTGATCTACTACTTGTTCGGCCCAGGCCGCGAGGCGGAGCACACCGATCCGCACATCGTCGCGGGCTGGCGGCACCCCGCCGAAGTGGAACCACCGCTGCGCGGCGACGGCCGCCGCGACTTCCGGCACCTGACCGGCCTGCTCCAGCAACCACACGACGCCCTGGGCCCGCGCGGATCGCCCCGCCCCGTGTGGCATTGCTCCGTCCGGGCTGCCCCGGAGGACCGGATCCTCTCCGATGACGAGTGGGCGCGGGTCGCCTGCGACGTCATGCACCGCACCGGCCTGGCCCCCTACGGCCAGGAAGACGAGGCCGTCCGCTGGATCGCGGTCCGGCACGCCCCGGATCACATCCACCTCGTGGCCATGCTGGCCCGTCAGGACGGAACCCGTCCCCAGACCTGGAACGACTACTTCCGCGTCGGCGAAGCGTGCCGGGCCGCGGAGCAGCGGTTCCGGCTGCGCCGCACCGATCCGCGCGACCGGACTGCCGCGCGCCGCCCGACCCGGCCCGAGTCGGAAAAGCGCGCCGCCGCGGATTGCCGGAAGCACCCCGGATCACGCTCCGGCGCGCCGTCAGCACCGCCGCCGCCGGGGCCGCCAGCGAGCAGGAGTTCTTCGTCCGGCTGGACCAGGCTGGCGTCCTGGTCCGCAAGCGGTTCAGCACACGCAACCCCGGCGAGGTCACCGGCTATGCCGTCGCGTTGGCGCACGACACCACACGGGTGGGTGGCCCGGTCTGGTTTGGCGGCGGCAAGCTCGCGGCCGACCTGACCCTGCCCAAGCTCCGCTCCCGCTGGGAGGCCACCGGCCCACGGCCTGGTGAGCGGTTCACCGCAGCAGAACGAGCCGCGATCTGGGAGCATGCCGCGCGCACCGCGGCGGGTGCTGCGGAGCAGATCCGGAACGTTACAGCTACCGACCCGGCAGTGGCCGCCGACGCCGCGTGGGCCGCAGCCGACACCTTGCATGCCGCCGCGGCCGCGCTGGGCAGCCGGGTGCTCCGCCAGGCCGCCGACTCCTATGACCGTGCCGCCCGCGCCCCGTACGGCCGGATTCCCGTTCCGGGTCAGCCGGGGAACAACCTGCGCCGCACGGCCCGGCTGCTGTCCACCCTCCCGTCCGTGGCGGACGTACCGCTCGCCGAGATGACGCTGCTGATGCGCTTCGCCAGGCTCGCCGAGGCCATTGCCGAGCTGCGGGAAGCCCAGCGCCTCGCCGCGCAGGCCGCTGCCGCCCGCCGGGCGGCCGAACATCTGCGCGCCGCCATGCCCGGCTACGTCACCCCGCCATCGGGCGGACGCAGCCGGGTCCGCACCACCTCCGCTGAGCGCAGCCAGGCTGAGTTCCCGTTCCCACCTGGCACATTCCAGCCCGCAACAGGTTCGCTAGGCGAGGCAGACGGTCAGCGGGGAGCCCGGCCAGTTCGCAGTCAGGGCCCCTCGCGCCAACGGGGCCCGGCGCGGTAGCCGACCTGGGGCGGCTCAGCCGAGGTCGAGGGCTCCGCCCTTCACGGCCGCGGTGAAAGCCCGCCAGGTCGCGGGAGCGAACACGAGCTTCGGCCCCTCGGGGTCCTTGGAGTCGCGGACAGCGCGGCTGTCGTCAGCCAGCACGGCGATTTCGACGCACTCGCCACCGTTGCCGCCGCTGTAGCTGCTCTTGCGCCAGGTGGCGTCACTCAGGTGGTCCATTGCTCTTCTGCCACTTTCCTGATCAAGTCCTGGGAGGCAGCCCGGGGAGCGCTTCGGCCCGCAGCATGTCGAAGGTTTCGGTGATCTTCGCGACGGCCGATGGCCTCTCCGTGGTCTGCCCTTCGTCGGGCGATTCCAGATAGACGATACCCGGGGCGTTCTCGAAGCTGGCGATGAAAAACGCGCCGAGCAAGCCCACGTGCGCGCCGACATCAGCGGGGACCACCTGGACCGTGATCTTGGATCTTTCTGACACGGCCATCAGGTGTTCGAGCTGTTCACGCATGACCTTCGCGCTGCCGATGCGACGGCGCAGCACTCCTTCGTCGATGACGGCCCACAGGGACGGTGGGTTGGGAGGTTGGAAGATCGCCTGTCGTTCGATGCGGGCACTGACGAGCTCATCCAGCTCAGCGTCGCTGTCGGAACCGCGCCAGGCTAGGAATAGCGCACGGGCATAATCGGGTGTTTGTAGCAGGCCAGGGAGGATCAGCGGCTGCCAAGTCCGCAGTGAGGTGGCGCGCCGTTCGGCTTCCACCCACTGGGTGAACCAGGAAGGGTAGCCGCCGTCCCAGCGCCGGGCGAGCTGGTAGAGCCGCTGGAACAGGCCGCGGGCGTCAGGCATCACCCGGTCGCAGCCTTCGGCGAAATCCTGGGACGGCGCCCGCTCGCTGGTCTCGACCTTGCCGACCTCGGCGCCGGAATAGCCGACCTTCTGACCCAGCTGTTCCTGGCTCAGCCCGGCCGCGGTCCGCCAGCGGCGGACCTCAGCGCCGAAGAAATCTAAGGGTCCCGCCGTGGGGTCAAGCTCACGTGTCAGCGGCACCACAGCCCCGCTTTCCGGACGCTCTCGCCACCCGGGGGTGACGTTCGGACACGCCCTGACGACAGCCTGTCTTGGCTAGCGATCCTAGGGCCTGCCTGATCAGGATGACTACCAGCAATCACTTCATAAGCCCTGCGACGTCAGCATCGGGAGAAAGCATGCGCGAGGCCAGCACCGCTCCGCTGATCGGATGGTCCCGCCGCTTCCCCGCCACCCCCGACCAGGCCGGTCAGGCGCGGCGGTTCCTGGCTGCGATCCTCGACGGCCACCCAGCCGACGACGCCATCCTCTGCCTGTCTGAACTGGTCACCAACGCCACCATCCACAGCCGGTCCGCACAGCCCGGTGGCTGCTTAACCGTGCGCGTCCAACGCTGCGATGACCACCTGCGCATGGAGGGTCTGCGACCAGGGCGGACCCTGGACTGAGACCGCACACGAGGACGGGCAAACGGGACGGGGCTTACTGATCGTGGACCGGCTGGCCAGCACCTGGGGACGCACCGGAAACGCCGAAACCGGCTGGATCACCTGGTTCGAGCTGGAACCGTGCTCATGACCGCAGGCCAGCCCACCGTCCGGGGACAAGGCAGCGCAGGCAGCGTTCCGGCACCCCGGTCCTGGACGACCACCGTCGATGGCACACGACTGCGCCAGGCCCGTCGCGAGCATGCCTTATCGCGGGCAGAACTGGCCGGGACGGCCGGGATCAGCGTGACCACGCTGGCCCGGCTGGAACGGCAGCCCAGGACGCGGTGCCGCGGACGTACGCTCGCCCGGCTTGCTCTCGCACTCGGCGAGGACCCGGCATCCACCACCTTGCGGCCAGCCGTCTAACACCTGCCAAACGACTAACCGGGCGACAGGTCCGGGAAATTTTGCAAGCGAATTTCGTGACACGGAATGGCGTTCGACGGAACCGTCCGGGACACGGCGGCAATAATCACCAGCAAAACTGTAGTCCGATGCCGCAAATGCCATTTGACTCAGCTGATGCGTATCGGCATAACTTGAAGGACCATCCCGTCACCCCAGCTAGGCGAGGGGTCAGCCAGCGGGAACCAGGTCCCTTCGGGTCAGCTTAGGTGTGATGATGAATGGCAGGTCAGCTCCATACTCCAGCAGAGGCAGCCGGAATACTCAGGGTGCGCGAATCCTGGCTCAAGACCAAAGCCGCCGCCCGCGTCATCCCGTGCACGTTCATCGGTAAGCACCTGCGGTTCAGCGATGACGATATCGCCGCGATCATGAAAGCCGGGGCCCGCCAGCCTGTCATCTCCCGCGATCCCAGGCCCCGGCCCGGGTCCGCCTGACCAGCCCAGCCTCTAGCGGGAGAGCACATGGCGTATGCGGAGAAGCGGGGAAAGGGCCCGGCGCCGTGGCGGGTGAAGTACAGACTGCCCAGCGGCATCGAGGTCAGCGAATCCGGGTTCGAGACCAAGGCCGCCGCGCTCACCTGGGGACGCGACCAGGAAGCCAGGATCCGCGAGGGCCGCTGGACCGACCCGAACGCCGGGAAGCTCACGGTCGGCGGGTGGGTCGACCGGTGGCTCGCCATCCAGGATGTCGGGATCAGCACGGTGGACCACCGTGACTACCTGCTCCGCCGCTTCATCCGGCCCGCGTGGGATGAGACTCCGCTGCATTCGCTCAGCACCGAGGAGATCACCCGGTGGGAGAACGGGCTGCCCGCCCGGACCGGGGTTTCCCCGCGGACGGCGCGAGCCGCCCGTACCCTGCTCGGCACCATCCTGGGCGACGCCGCCACCACCAGGCCGCCGCTGATCCCGTACAACCCGGCCCTGCGGCCACGTAACCGGGGCCGCCGGACCGGCCGGCGGCTCCAGCTCAGCCCGCAGCGGGCCTGGGCCATCCCGCTGGAGACCCTCTTACTGGCCGAACGGGCCGCCCTGATGACCGGCCGGGACGAGGACTTCACCATGATCCTCACCATCGGCTACACCGGACTTCGCTGGGGCGAGGCCATCGGCCTCGAACCTGACTACCTCCGGCCCGGCGAGATTCACGTCGAGTGGCAGCTCCGCGAACTCAACGGCCGGTTCCACCGGCTCCCGCCCAAGGACGACTCCTACCGCAGCCCGGCCTGGGAGCCGTGTCTCCCGGTCGACTTGCCTCCTTTCCTGACCGGCCTGCTCACCCGCCAGATCCGGCACCACGAGCATCCGCCCTGCGGCTGCGCCGCCCAGCACGGCGGCAGCGGCCGGTACGTCTTCCTCGGCCCCGACGGCGGCCACTACCGGCGCAGCAACTACGGCCGCCGCGTCTTCCGCCCCGCCTGCGACGGCCGCCACGAAGCCAAAGAGCGCCGCCCTCCTAAGCTCGTCATCGCCGACGCCACCACCTGGCCCGGCATCCCCGTCGCCGCCTGGCCACCCGCAGACCCATCAGTGGGCTACGCTCCGCCGCGCGGCCGGGGCATCCAGGCCATCCCCGACGGCACGCCGCCCGCCTGCTGGCTGCCGATCAAGCCGGGCCTGACCGTGCACGGGCTCAGGCACGGGCACAAGACCTGGATGGCGGAGGAGGGCATCCCCGAGATCCTCGCCGAGCAGCGCCTCGGCCACCAGGTCCCCGGCATGCGCGGCCTCTACGCCCACGCCAGCGACCACATGCGCGACGACCTCAAGCACGCACTCCAGGCCCGGTGGGAAGACTCCCTACGCGCCCGCGCGGCCATCAACCCGCACTCACCCGTCCCACTGCTCGACGAGCTGCTGACAGCAGAGGCGACCCACCGGAATCAGGTGACACCGGGGGACAGGGAGAAGATGATCTCCCAAAATCCTCCCAACCGCCCCAGGCGGCCCGCGCGAGCCACCCTCGCGATACGGGGAGAACCGGAATTAACAGCATCTGACCTGGCCAGATACCTGGATTCGGGAAGTGGAGCTAAGGGGACTCGAACCCCTGACCCCCTGCTTGCAAAGCAGGTGCTCTTCCAGCTGAGCTATAGCCCCGCGCGATGGCGGTACAAGGGTACCCGGTCAGGCCGCCCCGTCAGGGGGGCGGCGCCAGCGGCGCCACCGCAGGTGGCATGCCCGCCTGCCCCGGAACCACCGGCCCGTGAGACGCCGGCCCGTGAGACGCCGGACCAGGAGACGCCGGACCGACCGCACCGGGACCTGCCGCACCCGGACCCACCGCACCCGGAACGGCCGGACCCGCCGCACCCGGACCCGGCGAGCCCTCACTGAGACCCGCGGCCGGATCGATGATCACCCCGGCCCCCGCGGCAGCCAGCACCGCCGGAAGTTCCGCAAAGCTGCCCAGCAGATGGGTCGCGCCCGCCCGCTGCAGCCGGTCGCGGGTGTGCCCTCCGGTCAGGATCCCCGCCACGATCTGGGCGCCGGCCCGCCGGCCGCACAGGATGCCGCTTTCGGTGCCCCCGGCGTAGGCGGTCTCACGCACATCGGTGACGCCCAGCCTGAGCATGGCGCACAGCATCGGGTCGGGCCAGGGGTAGCCGCGCGGCGCGTCTTCGGGGCACAGCACCAGGTCAACCTGGCGCCACCAGCCGAGCGTGTCCAGGACCAGGCCGACCAGCCCCCGGGACAGCCCGGTGATGAAGCACACCCGGACCCCGGACTCCCGGATCTGCTCCAGCGCCTCGGGTGCCCCGGGCATCGGGGCCAGCCCGGACCGGTCCACGGCCAGCCGGTAGGAACGGTCGAAGGAGAGCGTGGACGCCTCAGCCCGGCCCGGGGCGTCAGGGAACAGGGCACGGAACACGTCCACCGCGGACTGGCCGCGGGTCTGATGCACGTGGACCATGCTGCGGGCGTAGGCGGCGGTGCCGGGGACGATGCCCTGGGTGGCGAAGGCCTCGGTGAACGCGCGTTCCAGGATGCCGCCATCATCCGCGGTGACCCCGAGGAGCCCGCAGCACAGCAGCGTGACCGGCGTCGCGCTGCTCACACCGAACCCCCGTTTTCCGCCCGGCCGCTCCGCGCTGGCACCACCGGCCGGGCGCTACCTCGCCTAGTCGTCGCTGGTCGTCGCCTCGGTCCACAGATCGAGCTCGGCGCGGTCGGCCTGGACCTTCCGCCAGACGGCGAACACGCCAAGCCCCGCCAGGGCGAGCAGCAGCAACTTCTTCACGGTGCGGAACCCTTCACTTAGGCAGTCGGAGCCGGCCCGGGAAGGGGCGGCCAGGCTCCTTACGCTCCATGCAGACTAGCAAGCGTTTCCGTTACCGGTGCCTGGCCACACGAGTCTCATCCCAGACGGGATCGGTCGATTCGTACACATCCCCGGCCCCCCCGAAGACGAGGAACCGGTCGAACGAGCGGGCGAACCAGCGGTCGTGGGTGACGGCCAGGACCGTGCCCTGGTAGGACTCCAGGCCGGCCTGCAGCGCCTCCGCGCTGGCCAGGTCCAGGTTGTCGGTTGGCTCATCCAGCAGGAGCAGGGTCACCCCGCTCAGCTCGAGCAGCAGGATCTGCAGCCGGGCCTGCTGGCCTCCGGACAGGGTGGCGAACGGCTGCTCGGCGCAGTGCTGCAGTTCATACCGGGCCAGCGCGGCCATGGCCTCGTTGCGCTGCATCGCGTGCTCGGTCATCAGGATCTCAGCGGGCCGCCGGCCGGCCAGGTCGGGGCGGGCGTGCGTCTGCGCGAACAATCCCGGGACCACCCGGGCACCGAGCCGGGCCACCCCATCGTGCGCGACGTCCGCCCCGCCGAGGAGCTGGAGGAAACTGGACTTGCCCGATCCGTTCGAGCCGAGCACGGCGACCCGGTCGCCGTACCAGACCTCGCAGCTGAACGAGTGCATGAGCCCGGTCAGCTCCAGGTCCTCGCA
The DNA here is from genome assembly GCA_963720645.1 of uncultured Actinomycetes bacterium. Lineage (GTDB taxonomy): Bacteria > Actinomycetota > Actinomycetes > Streptosporangiales > Streptosporangiaceae > RYN-230. The sequence continues at coordinate 14,967 of CAVRFX010000019.1, forward strand.
GATCACCGCACGCTTGCCGGTCCGGCCGCCGCGCAGCCGCATCCGCACGTTCTGCTCCCGGGGCGCCAGCTCCGGCGGTCCTGCGTCCTCGAACCGGTGCAGCCGGGTGAGCGCCGCCTGGTACCGCGAGGCCATGGCGTCGTTGTACGAGGCCTTCTGCCGCAGGGTGCGGACCAGCTGCTTGAGCTTCTCGTGCTCCTCGTCCCACCGCCGCCGCAGCTCGTCCAGCCGCTCGTTGCGGTCCCGCCGGGCCTGCGGGTAGCTGGCGAACCCCCCGCCGTGCACCCAGACGCTGCCGTCCTCGACGGTGATGATCCGCCGCGCCGCGTTGGCCAGCAGCTCCCGGTCGTGGCTGACGAGCAGGACCGTCTTCCGGGTCTGGGCCAGCTGCTCTTCCAGCCAGAGCTTGCCCGGCACGTCCAGGTAGTTGTCCGGCTCGTCGAGCAGCAGGACCTCGGCCGGGCCGCGCAGCAGCGCCTCCAAGACCAGCCGCTTCTGCTCGCCGCCGGACAGCGTGCCGACGGCCCGGTCCCGGCACTGCTCGTAACCGAGGCCAAGGGCCGCGACCGTGCACGCGTCCCACAGCACCTCGGCGTCGTAGCCGCCAGCGTCCCCCCACTCGGCCAGCGCGGCCGCGTAGCGCAGCTGGGCCGTCTCGTCGCCCCGCGCCAGCATCGCGCCTTCCGCCGCGTCCAGCCGCGCCGCGGCCTCGCGCACCCGCGTGTCCGCAACGAAGACCAGCAGGTCGCGGACCACCAGCTCCGCCCCGGGCCGCCCGAGGGCGTGCTCAACCTGAGCGCCGTCCCCGCGGATCCCCCCGATGCTCTGCTTTCCCGGGGGGGCACTCTGCTGCCCTCCATTGGCCCGGATCCCCCCGATGAACTGCCGCATCACCCCCAGCCCGCCGCTGGTCGTGACCGTGCCGGACTGCGGGGTGATGTCCCCGGCGATGAGCCGGATGAGCGTCGTCTTGCCTGCCCCGTTCGGCCCGACCAGCGCGGCGACCGTGCCCTCGCCGACCCGGAACGAGGCGTCGTCGAGCAGCACCCGCCCATCCGGCAGCCCGTGATGGACGTGCGACACCTCGACGTGTCCCACGGCGGTCCCCTTCCGGCTGCTGGCGGTGCCCTCCGAGGTAATCAGGCCAGGCGTCCGGGACCGCAACGCATATACCAGCCGCCCCGCCCTGGCCTGGGTCTTACAGAGTCCTTACCGCCTCACAAAGAACGACCGGTAACAGTTAATAACTCGTATGTTCGGCCTGTTCTCTTTCGTGAGCGCGGCCATACTAACGGCGTGATTCCCCGCGATTGTGCTGCCCGCAGGGGCGCGCCGCCTGCTGCCGCGACCTGTTGCACCGGAGTAGCGATGGTCCTGGTTTGACCGCCGTGCTTGCCGGCCCTGGCGCCTCGGGCGGCGGCCGGCCGATGACGGTGCGGCCTGTCACCGGGCATGGGGAGACCCGGGACGGTGCGGAGGCGTGGCCGCCCGCGGACTGGTTCAGGAAGCCGGGCCAGGACACGGCCGCGACGGGCTGGACGGCCCGGGATCGGCCTGTTCAGAGCGGGACCGTGGCCCGCGTCCTGCTCCGGGCCCGGACCGCGCTGCCGGCCCGCGCGGCGTGGCCGTGGCTGGTGCTGTGGCCGTGGGCGCTGGCCTGGGTCGCGTTCCAGGCCGGCATGGCCGGCCAGTCCTGGCACTTCTTCGCCCAGGGCGGGCGGCTCCTGTTCGCCAACGCCCCCGGTGCCGGCCTGCAGTTGTACGCGTCCCACCCCGACCTCCAGATCGGCCCGCTGGCCCTGGCGGTGTCTGGCCTGCTCAGGGCCATCGGGCCCGGCAACGGCGAGTCCACCGCGATCGCGGCCATGTCGCTGACCGGGCCGCTGGTGCTGGCGGCCGTGTGGCGGCTGGTGCCCGCCCCCGAGCGCCGTCGCCGAAGCCGGCTGCTGTTCGCCGGGCTGCTCTTCCTGCCCGTGTGGACCGAGCTGACCACGCACTTCGCGCACATCGACGACCTGATGGCGCTGGGCTTCTCGGTAGCCGCGCTGCATGCGGTGGCCCGCCGGCACCCGGTCTGGGCCGGTCTGGCCCTGGCCGCCGCGGCCGACTCGAAGCCGTGGGCGGCCGCGTTCGTGGTCCTGCTGCTGGCCCTGCCGCGGCGGCAGTGGCTGACCGCGCTGGCCGCGTTCACCGGCGGGATCGCGGTCGTCTGGCTGCCGTTCCTGCTGGCTGACCCGCGGACCGTGGCCGCCGTCACCCGGTTCACGATCCCGAACGACCGTTCCTCCGCGCTGCGGATCCTCGGCGTCATGGACCCCCGGACCCCGTGGTGGGACCGCTCCGCCCAGCTGCTGCTCGGGATGGCCGGCGGGGCGGTGGCGGTCCGGCGCGGCCGTTGGCCCGCGGTGCTGCTCGTCGCCGTGGCGGCACGGATCCTGCTCGACCCCGGCGTCTACGCCTACTACACCGCGGGGGCGCTGCTCGGCACGATCGTGGTCAACCTGGTCGTGACCAGGTGGCGGGTGCCCTGGGCCACCGTGACCGCCGCGCTCCTGCTGTACGCCGCCCGGTTCACCCACGCGCTGATCCCGTTCAGCCTGCATCAGCTCGGGATCCTGCGGCTGCTGTTCGCCATCGGCGTGCCCGTGATGGTGCTCGGTGTCCCCGGCTGGTGGGTGGCCCGCCGCCCGGGGCGGCACGCCCGGGGCCAGGCCGCCGGGGGCGTGGCCGGGAGAGCGGGTCACGTGCCTGCCGGGGATCGGCATCCCGCCCGCCCGCCCGGCCCGCTCCCGGCGCACCCGTCCGGCCCGTTCCCTGTGCACCCGTCCGGCCCGTTCCCTGTGCGGCAGCCCGGTGCGTATCCCGCGCACCCGTCCGGCCCGTTCCCCGTGTGGCGGCCCGGCGTCCCGCCGGCCCCGCTCGGCCGCCGGCCCGGATCCCGCTCTCAAGTCGGCGGTCCGGGAACGGCTGGCTCGCCGCAGCGGCTAGCACCCAGGACGGCTCAGCCGAGGTGCCGGGCGAAGAACCGCAGCGTGCTGTCCACCTCGAACGCGGGGACCTGCATGTGCTGGCCAGGGTTGGCGTGCAGCGTCTTCTCGGCTGAGGCCAGGGCGTCGAACAGGGCCAGGCCCTGGTCCCGCGGCACCCGCTCGTCGTCCCACTGCAGCAGGAACTCCACCGGGACGGTGATCCGGGCCGCGGCGTCGGCCGAGGCCAGCACCCCGCCCAGGCCCAGCACTGCCGCGCGGACCCGCGGCTCGGCGGCGATGAACGGGACACCGAGCCCGCAGCCCAGCGACACACCCCAGTAGCCCACCGGGCCCGCGCCCACGTAGCCGAGTTCCTGGACTGCGTCCAGGACCGCCCGCCATTCCGGGACGGTCTGGCGGGCCACGAGCGCCTGGAAACCGGCCACCAGCGGAGCCAGTTCCTCACCGGCCGCCACGCGGGCCTGGTTCCCGGTCGCGATCCGGTCGTACTCCTCGTCCTTCGGGCGGTCGCCATGGCCGGGCACGTCGACCGCGGCCGCCGCGTAACCACACTCGGCCGCGAAGCGGCGCGCACGGGCCACGATGCCGGGGGCCTTCTTGTGCTGGCCGCCGCCGTGTCCCATCAGGATCAGGGGACGGGTACCGGCGGCACCGCTGGCGTCCACAGCACGCCGGGGATCTCGCCGAGGGTGAAGAGCTGTTCGCGGACGTCATCGGACGACGTCTCAGAGATGAACCGCATAGCGTTTCCAGCCTTTCGGGATGCCTCCTGCGGGCTCTCCCTAGGCCATGCGAGGGAGGGAGCCCCGACCTGTCACAGCGTTGATCGGTCTCACCTCCTCAGTTCGCGCCGGTGCGCAACGCCGCCGAAAATATCACACAGGGCTACTCACAGCACCCCGCGCAGGGCCGCGCGGCCGACGTCCGGTCGCGGTGAGTTGCACGTCGGGCAGCGCGGCCCGCGGCCCGGGATGTTGAGCCAGTAGCCGTCCACGAGCCCGCGGGTGGCGTGGATCGCGGCGGTCAGCTGCCCGGTGGTGACCTCCGCACCGGGGGGGTTGGTGGACAGCCCGGCCAGGATGGCCACCCGCGGGTTCGCCGCCCGGGCCTGCGCGGCCGCCGCGCGCACGAACGTGGCGTACGCGCTGGTGTCCCGCTCCAGGCTCTGCGCCTGGAGCTCGAGCACATCCGATACCCGCGCGGCCGATGCGGCCAGACCCAGCCGGAGGAACTGGCGCCACCGCGGGCCGCCAGCCGGATGCGGCCGGACCGTGGTCAGGTTGAGCGCCGGGGCCACGATGAGCGCCAGGCCGTGCGCGTGCGCCGTGTCCCGGGCCCGCCGCGCGGCGGCGGCCGGGTCGAGTTGCTCCGGGCGCGGCGTGAACGACCAGGCTTCCGGGTCGTAGAGCAGCGCGCCGGTCCCGGCCGGCAGCCGGCCGCCCGACACCGCCTGATCCAGCTCGGCGCCCGACGAGAACGTCACCACCGGCTCGGACCCGGCCACCGCGAGCGGCTTCTGGCCGGTGTGCAGGATCTCCAGGACCCGGGAGCGTTCCAGCCCGGCGAGCACCGCGGGTTCCGACGCCAGCTGCGCCAGCGCCGCCTTGGTCATCATCCAGGCCGGCCTTCCGCCCGGCGTCAGGCCCGCCCGCGTGAAGGCCCTCGATGGCCCCGCTCCCGGGTACGGCGCCTGGCCGCGGGCTGGGGAGGACGCCGAGCAGCTGGCCAGCGCGCACGTCACCGCGGTGAGCACGGCGGCCCCGCACAGTTCGCGGGCGGCCGTGGCCATCAGCCGGGCGGGCCGGGCGGCCATTCATGGCTCCTCAGTACGGGTCGGGCCCGGCCAGCCGGGCCCCGCGATCGCAGGCTACCCGCCGGGCGTGGCCCCGGCCCCGCGGGCACCCGGCCCGTGCTGGGGGCGAAGGTGCCGCGATGCGGCGGGCCAGCGGCCGGCCTGCGCGGGAACCGGAGCTAGTGCAGGTACCTAATGGGATGAGCGCCCGGCAGGCGGGCGGGTGGGCGCGCCCCGGGTCGCGTCGCGGGACCAGGGCCGGTGCCGGCCGGGGCGGGCCAGCGCCGCGGTCAGCTCGTGCAGCGCGTGCAGCGAGTGCGCGCTCAGCACCGCGTCGCAGTACGGCCAGGCCGCGGCCATCCCGCCGGCCAGCGGGCGGTACTGCTCGCTCTTGGTCCGCGGGTTGACCCAGATGATCCGGTGCGCGACCCGGGACAGCCGCTCCATCTCGCGGCGCAGCTCGGCGGGCTCCCCGGTGTCCCAGCCGTCGGAGATGATCACGACGACGGCTCCCCGGGCCAGGCCGGGGCGGCCCAGGGTGTCGTTGAACTGCTTCAGCGAGGCCCCGATGCGGGTCCCGCCGAGCCAGTCGGGGGCGGCCTGGCCAGCCCGTTGCAGGGCCTGCTCGGGTGGCATGTGCGCCAGTGCCCCGGTGAGCCGGGTCAGCCGGGTGGCGAACGTGAACACCTCGGCCTCAGCCCCGCCCGCCGCGCAGTACAGCAGCTGCAGCATGGCCCGGGCGTAGGGTTCCATCGACCCGGAGATGTCGCACAGCACGATCAGCTGGCGCGGCCGCAGCGCAGGGGTCCGTCGGGCCAGCCGGAGCGGGTGGCCGCCGGTGCGCCGGGCGTGGCGCAGCGTGCTGCGCAGGTCGGTCCGGCGGCCCCGGGCCGCGGGGTGCTCGCGGCGGGAGCGGCGGAGCGGGACCGCGAGGGTCAGCTCCCCCATCAGGCCGGCCAGGTCCTGCAGCTCGGCCGGGGTGAGCTCGGCGAAGTCCGTTCCCGCCAGCCGCTCCGCCCGGCTGGCCAGGGCCCGGCGGGCGGTGTCCGGCTGGTCTTCCGCACCCGGTTCCGCGGCGTCGCCGGCCGGTCCCGTGACGAGGCCCCCCGGGCCGCCCGCCCGGTCCGGGCCGTCGGCCTGGTCAGCACCCGGCGGCGGCGGTCCCGGGGGCGGGGCCGGGTGGTCCTGGGCGGCCCGGGCGGCCTCGGCCAGCAGGTCGTCCACGGGCGGCCGCGGCGGGCCGGGCAGATCCGGCACGTCCGGCCCGCGCGGGCCGGTGCCGCGGCTGCCTGTCCCGCCGAACAGGTCACGGAACACCCGCTGCACGGTCTCGGTCTGCTCCGGGCCGGAGGCGAACGTGGCCAGGGCGCACAGGTAGAGCTCGTACCGGGTGGCGGGCCGGGCCAGGGGCACGGCCCGGGCGAAACGCTCGCAGCGGCCCGGGTCGGCCTGCACCCCGGCCTGCCGCAGTCCGGCGCCGAGCCGGGCGGCGATCAGCGCCAGGTCGCCCGGGGCGCGGTTCCCGTTGGTGTCGTCAGTCATCACCGGCCGCCGCGGCGAATCCGGCTGCCCGGAGGACCTGCAGATCCTCGGAGTACTTCAGCACCACGCCCGCGGTCTGGGCCGCCACCGTCTTGTCCAGCCGGTCTGCGCCCAGCACGACCAGGGCCTCCGCCCAGCTGATCGCCTCGGCCACGCCGGGTGGCTTGGCCAGGTCGAGGTCCCGGAGCCGGGCGATGCCCCGGGCCACCTGGCCGGCCAGCGGTTCCGCCGCGGCGGGCACCCGGCGGCGGATGATGGCCGCGACCCGTTCGGTGTCGGGGTACTCGATCCAGTGGTAGAGGCAGCGCCGCTTCAGCGCGTCGTGCAGATCCCGGGTCCGGTTGGAGGTGAGCACCACGACCGGCGGCAGCGCGGCCCGCCGGGTGCCGAGCTCCGGGATCGTGACCGCGGACTCGGCGAGCAGCTCGAACAGGAACGCCTCGAACTCGTCGTCACCCCGGTCCACCTCGTCGATCAGCAGCACGGCGGGGCGCGGGCCAGGATGGTCCAGCGCGGCCAGCAGCGGCCGGGCCAGCAGGTAGTCGGCGCTGAACAGGTCGGCGTCACGGAGCGTCTCGCCGCGGGACTCGGCCAGCCGGATGGCCAGCAGCTGGCGCGGGTAGTTCCACTCGTACAGGGCCTCGGCGGCGGTCAGGCCCTCGTAGCACTGCAACCGGATCAGCGGCGTGTCCAGGATGGCCGCGAGAGCCTTGGCCGCCTCGGTTTTCCCGACCCCGGGCTCACCCTCGAGCAGGATCGGCTGGCCCATCCGGGCGGCCAGGAAGAGCGCGGTGCCCAGCGGCTGATCCGTCAGGTACCCGGCGGCGTCCAGGTCACGGACGAGTGTGCCGACATCGGGCAGCCGCTCAGAAAGGTCAGTCACAGGCATAGCCCCATCATCGGTCATTCACTCACCACGTCGGCGCGGATGGGGTGGCCCTGGATCGCGGACCACACGTTGGCCGGGGTGAGCGGCATGTCGGCGTGCCGCAGGCCCAGCGGGCGCAGCGCGTCGATCACGGCGTTGACCACCGCCACCGGCGAGCCCACCGTGGCCGATTCCCCCACGCCCTTGGCGCCGATGGGGTGGTGCGGGCAGGGGGTGACGGTCTCGCCCAGCTCCCACGACGGGCATTCCACCGAGGTGGGCAGCAGGTAGTCCATGAACGAGCCGCCCAGGCAGTTCCCGTCCTGGTCGTAGGCGATCACCTGCATAAGCGCCATGCCGACCCCGTCGGCCAGGCCGCCGTGCACCTGCCCCTCCACGATCATCGGGTTGATCCGGACCCCGCAGTCGTCCACCGCGATGAACCGGCGCAGCGCCACTTCGCCGGTCCGCGGGTCCACGTCCACCACGCAGATGTAGGCGCCGTAGGGATAGGTAAGGTTCGGCGGGTTGTAGACGGTCTCCGCGTCCAGGTGACCCTCGACCCCGTCGGGCAGCTCCAGCGAGGAGTGCGCGGCCATCGCGATCTCGGCGATGGTCGGGCCCTGCTCGGGGTCGCCGCGGACCTGCCACCGGCCCGCGGCCCACTCCAGGTCCTCCGGCGCGGCCTCGAGCATGGCCGCGGCCACTACCCGGGCCCGCTCCCGCACCTTGCGCGCCACCACCACGGCCGCGGCCCCGGAGACCGGGGTGGACCGTGACCCGTAGGTGCCCAGCCCGAACGGGGTCCGGTCGGTGTCGCCGTGCACCACCTCGACGTCGTCCGGGCGCAGGCCCAGCTCGTGGGCGACGATCTGGGCGAACGTGGTCTCGTGCCCCTGGCCCTGGGTCTGGCAGGAGATGCTCAGCACCGCGGTGCCCGTCGGGTAGATCCGCAGGTCGGCGCCGTCGGCCATGCCCAGGCCGAGGATGTCCATGTGCTTGCGGGGGCCGGCGCCGACGCCCTCGGTGAAGAAGCTCAGCCCGATCCCCATGTACTCGCCGCGGGCCCGCCGGTCCGCCTGCTCGCGGCGCAGCTCCGGGTAGCCGGCCAGGTCCATCGCGACCTGCAGGGCCCGGGGGTAGTCGCCGGAGTCGTACTCCCACCCGGTCGGGCAAGTGTAGGGGAACTGCTCGGGCCGCAGCAGGTTCGCCATCCGCAGCTCGGCCGGGTCCTGGCCGAGCTCCGCGGCCAGCAGGTCAACCATCCGCTCGACCAGGTAGACCCCCTCCGCGATGCGGAACGAGCAGGAGTAGGCGACCCCGCCGGGGGCCTTGTTGGTGTAGACCCCGGTGACCTCGCAGTGCGCAGCCTGCAGGTCGTAGGAGCCGGTGAAGATGTGGAAGAACCCGGCCGGGTACTTGCTGGGCTGCGCGGACCCGTTGAACGCGCCGTGGTCGGCCAGCACCCGGGCCCGCAGGGCGAGGATCCGGCCGTCCCGGGTCGCGGCGATCTCGCCGTGCATGTGGTAGTCACGGGCGAACGCGGTGGACATCAGGTTCTCCGACCGGTCCTCGACCCACTTGACCGGCTGGCCGGTGATCATGGTGGCGACCACGGCGCAGAGGTATCCCGGGTACACCGGGACCTTGTTGCCGAACCCGCCGCCGATGTCCGGGGAGACGATCCGGATCTTGTGCTCGGGCAGCCCGGCCACCAGCGCGTACAGGGTGCGGTGCGCGTGCGGCGCCTGCGTGGTCGCCCACACGGTGAGTTTCCCGGTGACCGGGTCCATCTCGGCCACCGCACCGCAGGTTTCCAGCGGCGCGGGGTGTGAGCGCGGGTAGAGCATGTCCTGGGTGACCACCACGTCCGCGGCGGCGAAGGCCGCGTCGGTGGCGGCCCGGTCCCCGGCCGACCAGTCGAAGATGTGGTTGTCCCGCTGGCCGGCCATGTCGTCGCGGATCAGCGGGGCCCCCGGGTCCAGCGCCCGGGTCGCGTCCACGACCACCGGCAGCGGCTCGTATTCCACGCTGATCAGCTCGAGCGCGTCCCGCGCGGCGTAGCGGTCCTCGGCGACGACGAACGCCACCTCCTGGCCCTGGAACCGGACCTTGTCGGTGGCCAGCACGGCCTGGACGTCGCGGGAGAGGGTGGGCATCCAGGCCAGCTTCCGCTGCTGGAGCAGCTCGCCGGTGATGACGGCCCGGACCCGGGGGTGGGCCAGCGCGGCGGCGGTGTCCACGCTCACGATGCGGGCATGGGCCAGCGGGCTGCGCAGGATCGCGCCGTGCAGCATGCCGGGCCGCCGGATGTCGTCCACGAACGTGCCCTGGCCGCGCAGGAACCGGGCATCCTCCTTGCGCCGCACCGGGCCGTAGGCCCCGCTGCGGGCCGGATCTGGGGCTGCGCTCATCAGTCCTCCGCGGGCTCGCCGGCCCCGGGCTGGCCGGTGCCGTGCTGGCTGGCCCACTGGACCGAGCGCACGATGTTCTCGTACCCGGTGCACCGGCACAGCTGGCCGGACAGGGCCTCGCGGATCTCCGCCGCGGTCGGCTCCGGATGGTGATCGAGCAGCCACCGGGCCGTCATCATCATGCCCGGCGTGCAGAACCCGCACTGCAGCCCGTGGCACTCCGCGAAGCCCTGCTGGACCGGGTCCAGCCGGCCGCCGCGGGCCAGGTCCTCGACGGTGCGCACCCGGTGCCCGTCGGCCATGGCCGCCAGGACCGTGCACGACTTCACCGGTGTCTCGTCCAGCCAGACCACGCAGGCCCCGCAGTTGGAGGTGTCACAGCCCCAGTGCGATCCGGTCAGCCCGAGGTCATCGCGGAGGAAATGGATCAGCAGCAGCCGGGCCTCCACATCCCTGGTGTGGCTGACCCCGTTCACGGTCATCGTTATCTGCATATCGTCGGTGCTCAGCCCTGGCCCCGCGGCACGCCGCCCGGCGCACCCCCGCCATGCTCCTGCCCGGGGGCGTGGCCGGCGCGCGCCAGGGCGCGGCGCAGCGACCGGATCGTGAGCTCGCGGGCCAGGTGGCGCTTGTAGCCGGCCGGGCCGCGCTGGTCGGACACGGGCCGGCAGGACGCGGCGGCCAGCTCGCCGGCCCGGGCGAAGCTCTCCTCGGTGGCCGGGGCGCCACGCAGGAAGTCCTCGGCCTCCGCCGCCGAGAAATGCGGCGCACCCACCGCGGTCAGCCCGATGCCCGCGTCGGCGATGGTGCCGCCGCCCCGCCCGCCGCCGCCCCGCCCGGCGTTGTCAAGCCGGGCGCCGTCCAGCCCGGCGTCGTCCAGCCACAGGGCCGACCCGGCCGCGCCCACCGGCCAGTCGCCGGCCCGGCGCCCGACCTTCTCGTAGGCGCTGCCGCCGCCGGGCCGGATCGTGATCCGGATCTCGGTCAGGATCTCGGCCGGCCCGACCACGGTCTCGTACGGCCCGGTGTGGAAGTCCCGGGCCGGCACCGTCCTGGTGCCGCCGGGATGCGCGATGACCATCGTCGCCTTGAGCGCGGCGAACGCGGCCGACAGGTCCTCGGACGGGTCGGCCTGGCAGAGCGAGCCGCCGACCGTGCCCCAGTTGCGCACCACCGGGTCCGCGATCACCTGCTCCGCGTCGTGCAGGACCGCGAAGTGCCGCGACGCCTCGGCCGAGTCGAGCAGCTGCGCGTGCCGGGTCATCGCGCCGATCCGCAGCTCACCGCCGGTCACCGTGAGATAGGACAGCTCGCTGAGCCCGTTGATGTCGATCAGCGTCTCCGGCTGGGCCAGCCGCAGCTTCATCATCGGGATCAGGCTGTGCCCGCCCGCCAGGATGCGCGCTTCGGGACCGAACCGCTCCAGCAGGGCGAGGGCGTGCGCGACGCTGGTGGCCTTCTCGTACTCGACGTAGGCCGGAACCTGCATGCGCTCTCCCTCGACGTAACCCCGCTGTGTGCGCAGTTTACGAGTGCCTCCAAGCAGCGGTAATAATCAGACCGTGAGCGATGTTCAGAACCGGCTAGCGAACCTGGGCCGTCAGGCCCGGGTGAGCGGCCGGTGCGCTTACTCTCTGAACATCGCGAACCTGGATAAGACAGAGTTATGACCCTCACCCAGTTGAACGCGTTCGTGCTGGTCGCCCGGCTGGGGTCGGTGACCTCCGCCGCGAACGCGCTCGGCGTCAGCGAGTCCGCGGTCTCCCAGGCGCTGACCGCCCTGCGCCAGCATCTCGGCGACCAGCTGGTCAGCCGCGGCCCCAGCGGGATGACGCTGACCGCGGGCGGTTCCCGGCTGCTGGCCACCGCCTCGCAGATCGTGGTGCTCGGCGCGGAGGCGCACGCCGCGGTCCGGGCCGCGCAGGGCGCCCCGGAGCAGCTGCGCGTGGTGGCGTCACCGACGTTCGCCGAGTTCGTGGCCAGCCCGCTGACCGAGGCGTTCCGGCGGCGCTTCGCCGGCCCGCTCGAGGTGTCCTCCGGGATGGCCGTCACCCACGAGATGGCGGTGCTGGTCGGCAACCGGCTGGCCGACGTGGCCATCGGCCCCGGCGGGCCCGCTGACCCGAGCCTGCCGGTGGTGAGCGAGCCGATCTTCCGTTACCGCCTGGTCGTGGTCACTGCCGGGCAGTCGCGGCTGCGCGGCAGCCCGCAGCAGTGGCGGTGGCTGGTTGACCCGTCCGGCACCGACCCGCAGAGCGACACCGGGCAGCTGCTCGCGGCGCTGCGGATTCCGGAGAACATGATCGGGGTGTTCCCCAACCAGACCGCCGCCTGGGCCGCGGCCGCTGACGGGGCCGGGGTCGCGCCGGCCGTCGAGCACCTCGTCACCCAGCAGCTGCGCCGCGGCGAGCTGTCGCTGGTGGACGTGCCGGGCACGCCGGTGGAGGGCTGCTGGCACGTGATGCTGCTGGAACGCCAGCACCGGAGCACCGTGGCCAGCGCGCTGCGCCGCTTCCTGACCACGCCGGAGGCCATGCAGCTGATGCGCGCGCCCACGGCTGGCGTGCCGCCGTCCCGGTTCCGGCCGCCGGTCTACGTGACCATCTGGAGCTGACCCCCGGCCCGGCGGCGGGCCGTGGGCCCGGGCCGCCGCGGGCCGCCCGCAGGGCGCAGTTAAGCAAGACCTTATTCACCTGTTGCGCACCCTCCCCGCCTGGCAGATCATGTGACTCACCTCACAAGGGGCGCAGTTGACCAGCCGTCCAGAGCAGGAGTGGGCTGATGCGGATCGAATCCGACGGGCATAGCCGCGGTAACCCGCGACTGTACGAACTGGTCGAAAACGCCCCGAAAGAGGGTAAGAGCCCCACGGTGTGGGCCTGGCCGGAGCTGATCGACTACCTGAAGATCGCAGGCCAGCCTGTCGCCGGGCCGTGGCCGCCGCACCAGGAGCCCCGCCCCGATCCGGAGGAGGACACGCTTCCCGTCGCGGTGGCTGATCCGGAGAATTCGCCGCAACGAAACCCGTCCGGGCCCGGTCCCGCCACCATCGGCGGCACGGATTCGGGTGCTCCCGGCGCCGGGACCGGGGCCAGTGAGGCCGCCGGCCCTCCCGGCGGCGACGCCTGAATCACGATCCGGCGTCCGGCGCGGCCGTGCCGTCCGGACAGGACACTGGAGGATCGGATGTACCCGTCCCGGTTCCGCTACGAGGCACCGCGTTCCCTCGACGAGGCCATCGCCACGCTGCGCGACGGCGGGGACTACGCCAAGGTGCTGGCCGGCGGCCAGAGCCTGGTCCCGCTGATGAAGCTGCGTTTCGCCTCGCCGGACCTCGTGGTGGACATCAACAACGTGCCCGGCCTGGACTACCACCGCGCGGACCCGGACGGGACGCTGCGGGTCGGGGCGCTGTGCCGGCACGCCGACCTGGAACGCTCGGCCCTGCTCAAGGCCTCCCAGCCGACCATGGCCGCCGCGGCGCCGCTGATCGCCGATCCCATCGTCCGTACCCGGGGCACCCTGGTCGGCTCGCTCTGCCACGCCGACCCGCAGGGTGACTGGGCTTCGGTGCTGCTCGCGCTGGGCGGGTCCGTGGTGGCCCAGGGCCCTCGCGGGCGGCGCACGATCCCGGTCGCCGGCTTCGTCACCGGCCCGTTCGAGAACGTCCTGGAACCCGACGAGATCGCGGTGGAAGCGGTCATCCCGGCCGCCGCGGGAACCCGGGCGGGCGGGTACCTCAAGCTGGAACGCCGGGTCGGCGACTTCGCCACGGTCGGCGTGGCGGTGGCGCTGGAGATGTCCGGCGGGCCCGCGGGGGCAGGCACCGTGACCAGGGCCGGGATCGCGCTGACCGGGGTGGGCGGGTCCACCATCGCGGCCACCGACGCGGCCCGCGCGCTGACCGGCCAGCCGCTGACCCCGCAGAGCATTGAGATGGCCGCGGGCCTGGCCGCGGAGGCGGCCCAGCCCCGGACCGATCACCGCGGCAGCGCGGACTACAAACGGCACATGGTGCGCACGTTCGTCACCCGGATCCTGGGCCGGGCCGGCGGCACGACTTCGGACGGCACGGGGACAGGCGGCACGGGGACAGACGGCACGGGCGAGGGCACCGCGGAAAGGGCAGCCTGACATGACAGTCGTGTACGAGGATCACGAGGATGAGGCCGGGACACCGATCCCGGTGCGCCGGATCAAGTTCACGATCAACGGCCAGAAGAAGATCGCGGAGGTGGAGCCCCGGCTGCTGCTGGCCCACCTGATCCGCCGCGGGCTCGGGCTGACCGGCACCCACATGGGCTGCGACACCACGAACTGCGGCGCATGCACGGTGCTGGTCGACGGACGGCCGGTCAAGTCCTGCACCATGCTGGCCGTGCAGGCCGACGGGCACGAGATCGCGACCGTGGAGGGGCTGGCCATGAAGGGGGCAGGGGAGGCGGGTGGGGGGCTGCACCCGCTGCAGGAGGGCTTCAAGGAAGAGCACGGCCTGCAGTGCGGGTTCTGCACCCCCGGGATGATGATGGCCGCCAAGGCCCTGCTGGACGAGAACCCCGACCCGACCGAGGAAGACGTCCGCTGGGCGCTGTCGGGCAACCTGTGCCGGTGCACCGGTTACCAGAACATCGTGAAGTCGGTGCTGTGGGCCGCCGACAAGCTCCGGGAAGAGGGCTGACCCCGTGTCGCAGGCACTGGACGAGATCAAGATCGGCGGGCTCGGCGCGAGCCGTAAGCGGGTCGAGGACAACCGTTTCATCCGCGGCAAGGGCAACTACACCGACGACATCAACCTGCCCGGCATGCTGCACATGGAGATCCTGCGCAGCCCGCTGGCCCACGCCCGGATCAAGTCCATCGACGCCAGCCGGGCGTGGGAGATCCCCGGCGTGCGGCTGGTGCTCACCGGCGAGATGATGGCCACCCGCAACCTGGCCTGGATGCCGACGCTGTCCTACGACACCCAGGCCGTGCTGGCCACCGACAAGGTGCGGTTCCAGGGCCAGGAGGTGGCCTGCGTCATCGCCGACGACCCGTACATCGCCAAGGACGCGTGCGAGGCCATCGACGTCGAGTACGAGCCGCTGCCGGTGATCGTGAACCCGCGGCAGGCCGTGGCGGAGGGGGCGCCCGTCATCCGCGACGACAAGGCGGGCCAGGCCGGCAACGTCATCTACGACTGGGAAGTGGGTGACGCGGAAGGCACCGAGCAGGCCTTCGCGGAAGCGGACGTGGTCTCCCGGCTGCAGCTGCATTACCCCCGCTCGCACCCGTCCCCGATCGAATGCTGCGGGTCGGTCGCGGACTTCGACCGGGCCACCTCGAAGCTCACCGTCTACATGACCACCCAGGCGCCGCACATCATCCGGGCCGCGGTCGCCCTGGTCGCCGAGCTGCCCGAGCACATGATCCGGATCATCTCGCCGGACATCGGCGGCGGGTTCGGCAATAAGGTGCCGGTCTACCCCGGGTACGTCTGCTCGATCCTGGCCTCGATCCTGCTGGAGCGGCCGGTCAAGTGGATCGAGGACAAGTCAGGCAACCTGATCTCCACCCACTTCGCCCGGGACATCTACCTGGACGGCGAGATGGCGCTGCGCCGGGACGGCAAGATCCTGGCCGTCCGGATGCGCACCCAGGCCGATCACGGCGCGTTCTTCTCCGACGCCCAGCCCAGCAAGTTCAAGATCGGGCTGCTGCACTCGGCCTTCGCGGCCTATGACATCCCGGTCGCGCACCTGTCGTGCCGCGGCACCTACACCAACAAGGCACCGGGCGGGGTGGCCTACCGCTGCTCGTTCCGGGTCACCGAGGCCATGTTCTTCCAGGAACGCATGGTCCAGGCGGCCGCCCAGGACCTGGGCATGGACCAGGCCGCGTTCCGGCGGATGAACTTCGTCCGCGACGACGACTTCCCGCACCGCACCCCGTTCGGCTTCCTCACCGACTCGGGCCAGTACGGCAAGTGCCTGGACGTCGGCCTGCGGGCCATCGGCTACGAGGACTTCCGGGCCAAGCAGGAAGAGGCCCGGGCCCGGGGCCGGCTGCTCGGCCTGGGCATCTCGACCATGACCGAGCCGCTCGGCGCGGGCAACAGCCGCGAGTACGACATCCTCGGCATCAAGATGTTCGACTCGGCCGAGCTCAAGATCCACATGACAGGCAAGGCCATCGTCCGGACCGGCGCGCGGGGCCAGGGGCAGGGCCACGAGACGACGTGGGCCCAGATCGTCAGCCACGAGCTCGGCATCCCGGCGGACGACATCGTCGTCGAGGAGGGCGACACCGACACCGCGCCGTTCGGGATGGGGACCTACGCCTCCCGGAGCACGCCGGTGGCCGGGGCCGCGGTCTCCATGGTGTCCCGCAAGATCCGGGCCAAGGCCCGCAAGCTGGCCGCCCACCTGCTGGAGGTGTCCGAGGAGGACATCGAGTGGGAGCTCGGCCGGTTCTACGTGCGCAGCGCGCCGGACCGCGGGGTGACCATCCAGGAGTGCGCGATGGCCGCGTACAGCAACATGCCGGACGGCATGGAACCCGGCCTGGAGAACACGGCCTACTACGACCCGCCCAACCTGACCTGGCCGTTCGCGGTGTACATCGTCACGGTCGAGGTTGACCCGGAGACCGGGGTCTGGGACGTGCTGAACACGGTGGCCGTGGACGACTGCGGGGTCCGGATCAACCCGATGATCGTCGAGGGCCAGATCATGGGCGGCCTGGCCGAGGCGTACGCCATGGCCAACATGCAGTTCATCACGTTCGACGCGGACGGGAACTGCGTCGGCTCGAACTACATGGACTACCTGCTGCCGACCGCCTGGGAGACGCCGGGCTTCGAGCTGCACAGCGAGGTGGTCACCCCCTGCCCGCACCACCCCATCGGCGCCAAGGGCATCGGCGAGTGCGCGGCGGTCGGCGGCCCCGCCGCGTTCGTGAACGCGGTGCTGGACGCGCTGTCGCAGACGGGGGTGCGCAACATCGACATGCCGCTGCTCCCCGACCGGGTCTGGGAGGCGATCACCCAGCGCCACGACGTCTCGGGTGCGCCGCCGGTGCGCACGGACTGAGTGCGGGCGGGCCGAGGGGAGTTGCTGATGAGCAGTTTCGATGTGCTGGAGGAGGCCGGCGAGCTGACCCGGCAGGGCCAGCCGTTCGCGCTGGCCACCGTGGTCTGGCGGCAGGGCCCGTCCTCGGGCCAGCAGGGCTCCCGCGCGATCATCACGGCCGCGGGTGAGCTGCGCGGCTGGATCGGCGGCGCGTGCGCCGAGCCGGTCGTGATCCGTGAGGCCCAGCAGGTGATCACCGAGGGCGTGCCGCGGCTGCTGCTGCTCGGCACCCCTGATCAATTCGGGGCGGCGGTGCCGGACGGGATGACGGTGGTGCCCATCGCCTGCCAGAGCGAGGGCGCGCTGGAGGTGTACATCGAGCCGGTCCTGCCCGCGCCGCACCTGGTCGTCGTGGGCCGCTCACCCATGGTGCAGACGCTGGCCGACCTGTCCCGGGCGCTGGGCTGGCGGACCACGGTGCTGGACCGCGGAGCGTTCTCGGCGGCCGACGCGGATCAGAACTCGATGGTCGTGGTGGCCACCCAGGGGCACGGGGACGAGGACGCGGTCGAGCAGGCGGTCGCGGCCCACCCGGCCTACCTGGGGCTGGTCGGGTCGGCCCAGCGGGGCGCGGCGGTGCTGGGCTACCTGGCCGACCGGGGGGTGCCGCAGGACCAGCTCGGCCGGGTGCACGTGCCCGCGGGCCTGGACCTGGGCCGGACGTCGCACCGCGAGATCGCCGTCGCGATCCTGGCCGAGCTGGTCCAGCTGCGTGCCTCGGGCGAGCTGGCCGCGGCGGGCCGGGTGGCCGGCCCTGCAGTTGCCGCGCCAGCGGCTGCGGAAGCCACCGACGCTGTGTGCGGGATGACGGTGGCCGCGGACGCGTCCAGCTACCCGCTGGAGCACGACGGTGAGACGTACTACTTCTGCTGCGCCGGCTGCCGCCGGTCGTTCCAGGAGAACCCGGCGGCGTATCTGAAGGGGAGCCGATGCTGATCAAGAACGACTTCGAGGTCGCCCAGCCGGTCGAGAAGGTCTGGACGTTCTTCGGGGACATCCCGCAGGTGGCCACCTGCCTGCCCGGCGCGGAGCTGACCGAGGACCTCGGCGGCGAGAAGTACAAGGGCCGGGTGGCGGTCCGGATGGGCCCGGTGCGGCTGCAGTTCGCCGGCACCGCGGAGATCGCCGAACGGGACGAGGCGGCCAGGCGGCTGGTCCTCAACGCGGCCGGTGCCGAGGCCAAGGGCCGCGGCCAGGCCAGCATGGTGGTGACCGCGACGCTGGCCCGCTCCGGCCGCGGCACCAAGGTCAACGTGACCCAGGACCTCCAGCTGTCCGGCGCGGCCGCCCAGTACGGCCGCGGCATGATCTCCGATGTGACGTCGGTGCTGATGCGGGACTTTGCGGCCACCATGCAGGACCGGATCGAACGGGTGGAGCGGGGCGAGTCCGCCGAGCAGATCGCCGCCGCCGGGACCAGCTCGGCCAGCGGCCTGGCCCTGGGGCTGCGCGCCGCGTTCATGGCGCTGAGCCGCGTGTTCCGCCGTTTCTTCCTCCCCTACCAAGCCCCCGCGAGCTGAGAAGGAGCCCGTCATGGTCTTGTGGTGGATCGGCAACGCAGTACTGCTCGTCGTGGTGCTGCCGGTCGTGATCTTCCTGCTGAACCGGGTGCTGGCCGCGCTGGAACGGATCCGGGGCGCCGCCGACCAGATCCTGGCCGGGGGAGCCGAGCTCGTCGGCGAGCTGCAGTGCGTCCCCGGCGGCCTGGCCCAGACCGACGAGACGGTCCGCGAGATCTCCGTGGGGGCAGTCCGGTACGCCGGTTCCGTGGCGAAACTTCTCGGCTGACCTCACGCGACAAGAAGAGAGAGCATCATGCCAGCAGCAGCCTGGGTGACCCTGATCATTGCGGCGCTCATCATCGCGATCACCGCCGTCGGCCTGCTCCGGGTGATCTTCCACCTGCGGGCCATCCGGGCCACGCTCGTGGCCACCACGGGCGGGGTGCAGGCCGTCGCCGCGCTCACCAGTCCGGTGCCGCCCCGGCTGACGGCGGTCAACGCGAGCCTCAAGCCGGTTCGCGACTTCTGCGAAACGGTCTGAGGGGAAGAGTCACTCATGGAGATACATGGCGCCGTCCTCGCGGCCGGGACGTCCACGACCGGCTGGGTGATCGGCTACACCATCGGCATCGTGGTCGTCCTGGTCGTCGTGGCCCTGGTCGTGCCGATCCTGCTGCTGGCCCGGTCGATCGGCAACGAGGCCCCCAAGATCAATGACGCGCTGACCGAGGCGGTTACCAACACCGCGCCGCTGGGCGCGCTGCGCACCACGATCGAGCACGCGACCATCATCATCGGCGGCCTGCAGCGCGGCCGCGCACGGCTGGGAGGCTGACGGTGGAGTCACACGTCCTGGCGATGTCCGGCACCGAGCACACCCTGTGGGTGACCGCGATCATCCTCGGCTTCGTGGTGGTGCTGGCCGTCGCGGCGCTGCTCAGCATCCTGGTCTACCTGGTGAAGATCATTGACCGCCGGGTGGTCCAGATCGGCGGGACGCTGCAGGCGGCCGCGGACAACACTGCGGACACCGTGCTGATCCCGCAGGTCGCCGACGGTGTGGAGGCGGTCCTGGCTGAGGGCCTCCAGCATCACCTGTTCCTCGGCCGCGTGCTCGGGAAGGTGAAGTCGTGACCGCGCTGGTCGTCCTGACCGTCATCGTGATCGCCCTGCTCATCGCGGGGCTGGCCTTCTACCTGTTCTGGGTCGGGACGCTGCTGACCCGGATCGCCGGCAACCTCGAGGGCGCGGTGGGCATCGTGCGCGCGATCGTGGGCCACGCCAAGCTCATCGGGCCCGGGGTCGAGCACATCAACCGGACTGGCGGCGTGGTCGCCGGGGCGCTGCCGCTGCTGTACGGGATGGCCGAGGAGATCGTCACGGACGTCACCCCGGCCGCCGAGCGGCCCCCGGTGCCCGAGCCCGCCCGGCCGGCCTCGGGGCGGCGCCGGTCCCGGCTGCACGACGCGGTGGGGTTCACGCCGCACGCGTAGTTCGTTGCGGGCCGTAAGCGGAACCGGCGCGGTGCGGCGGCCCGGTACCGGCGGTCAGGTGCTGCTGGGACCGCCGATCCATTCCTCCCGCCAGGCCTGGTCGTACTGCTGGGGGTTGCAGCCGGGATGGTAGACGGCGGTCAGCTCGCGGCTGATCTGCTCCCGGTGCGCGGCGGTGCCCCCGGGCACCTCGTACGTGGCGATGTACACCTTCCACCGGGAGCCGGCCCGGCGGATCCAGCACGGTGCGCTCGGGTGGCGGAAGGGGAAGCGCTCGGCCGACAGGTCGGCGCTGTGCCCGACGTAGATGACCGCGTACTTCTCGGGCTTGGTCTCCGGTTCCGGCTTGCAGAGGATCGCGTAGACGGCGGCCACCGGCGGGGCGGTCCACCCGGCCAGCACCCGCGGGCCCTCGAACGGGTACCCCGCCAGTGACCCGAGCCGGATCATCCGGCCGCGTCCTCGTCCTCGCTGACCGCCTCGGCCCGCACCACCGGGCCGTCGGGCAGGCCCGCCCGGGCCGCGGCCCGGCGCAGCTCCCCGGTGGCCTTCTCGATCGCTTCCTCGCGGGTGCCGGCCTCCACGATCAGCTGGGCGCCGTAGCGGTCGGTGCCGATCCCGGTGGCGATGCCGTTGCTGGCCGCGACGGCGTCGGCCAGCTCCACCACTTCCTCACGGGTCAGCACCCGGTCCCCCTGGGCCTCGACGCCCACGCTCCACCGCACCGCGCGTCCTCCGTCAGCGTTACCTGGTTCAGGGCTGCCTGGTTCAGGGCTGCCTGGTTCAAGGTTGCCTGGTTCAGGCGGCCCTGGTTCAAGGTTGCCCTAGTTCAGGGCGGGCAGCAGCGTAGCGAGTTCCTCCAGGCTGCTCAGGTCGTGGCCGGACAGGATCAGGTCGATGCTCGGGGCGGCGGCCAGCATGCCGAGCGTGCTGGGCCGGAAGTGCGGGTCGCTGCCCTTGTGCGGGTTCATCCACACCACCCGGTAGCTGAGCCTGGCCAGCCGTTCCATGGCCGTGGCCAGCATTTCCGGGTCACCCCGGTCCAGGCCGTCGGAGCAGATGACGACGATCCCGCCCCGGGTCAGCCCGCGGCGGCCCCAGTCACGCACGAAGGCGTCCAGGCTGGCCCCGATCCTGGTGCCGCCCTCCCAGTCGAACACGGCCCTGGCCGCC
This sequence comes from uncultured Actinomycetes bacterium, assembly GCA_963720645.1. Lineage (GTDB taxonomy): Bacteria > Actinomycetota > Actinomycetes > Streptosporangiales > Streptosporangiaceae > RYN-230. Next base: position 35,850 of record CAVRFX010000019.1, read on the forward strand.
CGTTCCAGGGCATCATCGGGTTTGCGGTGATCCAGGGCCCGGGTGATCCGGGTGAGACGGGTGCCGAAGCAGAAGACCTCGACCCGCGTGGTCGCGCGCTTGGCCGAGTAGGCGAACTGGAGCAGGTGGCGTGAGTAGTCGGCCATCGACCCGGACACGTCCAGGATGAGGATCAGCGGCCGGAGCCGGACCTTGCGCTGCCGCCAGGCCAGCGCGGCGGGCTCGCCGTGCATGCGCAGCGACTCACGCACCATCCGGCGCAGGTCCGGGGAGCGGCCCGCGGTCGCGGGCGTGGTCCGGCGGGTGCGCCGCCGGGGCGGGGTGAGCCGGATCCGCGCCATGATCCGCCGCAGCGCGGCGAGCTCCTCCGGGGTGCAGGCGGGAAACGACTTGTGCCGGAGCGTCTCGGCGTCGGAGGCCATCAGCCCCAGGCTCACCTGTTCCTGGAGGTCCTCCCCGGGATCGGTGGCCGGGACCTGGAGCACCCCCTCGGACCGGGCGTGCTCGGGCTGCCTGAGCGTGAGCAGCTCGCGGACCGGGTCGCTGGCCTCCAGGAAGAACCGCCGGAACACCCGGTCGTAGACGGGAATGTTCTCCCGCCGGGTCACCAGCGTGGTGCGGCCGCCCCAGTACAGGTCCAGCAGGTCGGTCGGGTCCAGCACGCTCACGGCCGCGCAGTAGGCCAGCACGTCCCCCGAGCCGACCGGCAGGCCGGCCGCGCGGAGTTCCGCCGTGAAGTTCACCAGCAGGGCCACGAACGGGCCGCGCTCAGGCACCGGATGTGATCTCTTCCAGGTTGTCCCGCACTAGCTCGAGATCGTCCCGTTCCTTGACCACCGCGCCCAGCGTGTCCGCGGCCGCCTCGGTGCTCAGCCCGGTCTCGCCGAGGAAATCCAGGGTCCGCACCCAGTCGATGGTCTCGGCCACGCCGGGGGGCTTGGCCAGCTCCATCTCCCGCAGCCGGTTGACCGCCGCCACCACCTTGGCCGCCAGCACCCCGGACACCCCGGGCGCCTGGACCATCACGATCTCCACCTCACGCTCCGGCGGCGGGTAGCCGATCCAGTGGTAGAGGCAGCGCCGCTTGAGCGCGTCGTGCAGTTCACGGGTCCGGTTCGAGGTCAGCAGGACCAGGGGCGGCCGTTCCGCCTTGATCGTGCCGATCTCGGGGATGCTGATCTGGAAGTCGGAGAGCACCTCCAGCAGGAACGCCTCGAACTCGTCGTCGGCCCGGTCGACCTCGTCGATGAGCAGCACCGCCTGGTCGCCGGCCCGGACCGCCTCCAGCAGCGGACGTTCCAGCAGGAACCGGGGGCCGAAGACCTTGTCGACCGCGTCTTCCTCGGTCACCTGCCGCTGCGACAGGGCCCGGATGTAGAGCATCTGGCGGGCGTAGTCCCACTCGTAGAGCGCCTGGTTGGTGTCGATGCCCTCGTAGCACTGCAACCGGATCAGCCGCCGCCCGAAGGCCTCCGCCAGGACCTTCGCGACCTCGGTCTTGCCCACCCCGACCTCGCCCTCGAGCAGCACGGGCCGGTGCATCGACAGCCCGACGAACAGCGCCGTGGCCAGGCCGCGGTCGGCGAGATAACCGCCCTGGCGCAAGATCTCCGTGAGCTTGCCGACGGTGTCCGGATACTCCATGCAGGGGTCAGTGACCCTCGGCCGGACCGAGCACCAGGTCGGCGACGCTACTGCCGCCGGTGTCCAGCTTGCCCTCCCGGGCCAGCTGGTTACGCCAGGCGCTGCGCAGGTCCTCGTCCGGGCCGGCCAGGCCGCCGAAGCCGACCTCCGCCATCTTCTTGCAGGCCTTGGTGGTGCCGCAGTCATCGTCGAGGTCGGCAGCGGTCTGCTGCTGCGCGCTCCAGATCCCGCGCAGCACCTCGAGGGCCTCGCCCGGCTGATCACTCATGTTCAGGTACCTTCCCGGTGTCCTGCGCCTGACTCTAATTGGCGGGCCGGGTTCGGGCGACCTCGGATTAAGCGTTCTCTTATCGGGCCGGGGCGGCGGGGCCGGGCTTCAGCAGCCGCGGTTGACGGTGAGCGCCTTGATCGTCGCACCCCACTCGTAGGCCAGTTCGTATGGCCACATCGCGGCCCGGATCGGTGCGGTCATCACGTAGACGTGGCCGCTGAAGCAGCGCTTCATCCGCAGCCTGGCCCGGGAATCCTGCGGCGTGATGGTGACCAGCGCGATGGAGTTCCAGTGGTACTGCCTGGCCAGCCGGGCCGCGTACTCCGCCTCACCCTGGGTGGTGTCCGGGTTGGGGTCGAAGCAGATCTCCCTGACCCCCGCGATCGGCGGCGCGCAGGGCCCGCTGGTGACGACGTTCGACCCGCGGGAGATCACCAGCACGGGCGCCCGGTGCCCGGAGGCCAGCCTCAGCGCGGTCGAGTAGCGGTCACCGGGGCCGGCCATCATCACGATCGCGTCAACGTGGGCCGGCATGCCGGAGGCGGGGACGATGAACAGGCGCACGGTCAGCCCGCAGAACGCCAGGAACACGGCGGCAACGGTCCCGATCACGGCGATGCGCCGCCTGCGGCGGCGCGGGCCTCGGTCGTCCACCGCCCCGGCCGAGGCGTCCGGGACTTCGTTGGTCAGCACAGGCAGCCCTCGTGCGGGGAAGGCGAAACAGGGGATCTGTCGGGAAACAGGCTATGTGGCCAGCCGGGGGACACGCCCATGACCAGCCGGTCCAGAAGCAATCCAGAGCTGGGGTTCAGCCGGAGGGCAGACAATGGGATGGTGATCGACGTCGAGCCGGCCCAGTTCGAGGACATGGTCGTGACCGCGCTGGACAGCCTGCCCGAGGATCTCGGCCGGCTGATGCGCAACGTCGCGGTCACCGTCGAGCACGGACCCGGGCGTCCCGGCCTGCTCGGCCTCTACCAGGGAATCCCGCTGACCAGCCGGACCACGCAGTACGCCGGGGTGCTGCCGGACCGGATCACGATCTACCGGCGGGCGATCTGCGCGATCTGCGACACCGAGGCCCAGGTGGTGGAGCAGGTCCGGCGGACGGTCATCCACGAGGTCGCCCACCATTTCGGCATCGACGACGCCCGCCTCACCGAGCTCGGCTGGTAGGCGAGTCCCCGCTGCGCTGCCTGCGGAACATGAGCACCAGGCGAAGCTGCCCTATCACGAGCGCGGTGAGAGCACCGGACGCGCGGACTGCCTGCCAGCGCGCTCGCCAAGCCATGCGTGGAACAGCACAAGCCAGCCCGTCGACACGGCCCCGAACAAGACGCACATGAGCACCAGTACCGGTGTGGCCAGAGGTGACCCGCGCGGCATCGGCAGGACGACGAGCAGGCCCGTTATTGGGGGGGTCGCGCAGGCCAGCAGCGCCGTGGCTGCTTTCATTTTCTTCTTCGCCGGTTCTTTCGGGGGCTCCGGCGGCGCGGCTCGGGTCAGCCGGGCGGGGACGTCAGCGGTAAGGATGGCCAGGTCCCCGTACGTCCGTGACGCGAGCGCCCGGCCGACCCGCTGGCCGAACTCGTCCCTGTCCAGCCGTCCTTGCACAAACGCCGCCTTGAGCACCTCGATCACCTGCTCGCGGTCAGCGTGCGACGCGCGCAGGCGGCCCGGGCCGCCCGTGGCTGCCGTTATCTCGTCTGCTGGTCCTGCCATTCCCCCGGCTCCTCCCCACGAGCACGGTGCGGGAAAAGCGTAGCGGGTCTGCCCGCTGATGGCCATCCTCGGCCCGGGTCAGGGGAGCGGGCCGGGCTGTGACGTGGGTGGGCCTAGATGGACTTGAACCATCGACCTCCGCCTTATCAGGGCGGCGCTCTAACCGGCTGAGCTATAGGCCCTTGCCTGCGGCACCCGGGGCGCGGCGCAGGCGCCACACTCCCCGGGAATTGCCGCCGCGTAAGGCTATCGCATTTTGCGGGTGACCCGTCAGTCGGTCTCCCGCAGCGTGACCTCGATACCGCCACCCAGGTGGGTGACCAGGTTGTAGATCATGGCGCCGACGGTGGACAGGGCCGTGATCAGGACGATGTTCACCGCGCCGAGCAGCATCGTGTACCCCAGCACCCGGGACGCCGAGAACCAGTGGTTCAGGTTGGTCCCGGCCGAGCCCGAGCTGGACGTGACGCTGCTCAGCGTGTGCTGGATGGACGTGAACACGCCCAGGCTGGACAGCACGAAGTACAGGAAGGCCACGGCCACGAACAGCACGACCCAGGCCACCAGCGACATGAGGAAGCTGAACTTCATGACCGACCACGGCTCGAGCCGGGCGATGACCAGGTCGGCCCGCCGGGCCGGGGCCTGGCTGCCCGGCCGGGCAGCCGCCGTGGAGCCGCCGAGCGCCGCACCGCCCAGCGCGGCACCTCCCGCAGCGGACCCCGAGCCGCCCTTGTACCGGCCGCGCGATACCGCTGAGAACCGGCTGGTGCGGTTACGCCCCTCATTCGCCGGGGCCGCCGCGGGGCGGGCCGTAGCGCCACTGGACCCCGCGCCTGCGCTGGAGGCCGTCCCGGCGCCGGTGCTGGTGCTGCTCATGGCCGTGCCTCCCACCGGCTCGGTGAGCGACGCGGGATAGGCCGGGACGGCCGCCGTGGCGTCCCCCGCCGGGCTGGCGTCATAGGTGTACCCGCCGGCGTCGCCGGCCAGGCTGGGCCGTCATGTCCTGACCGTCCGGATACGACGTTCCCCCGGAAAAGTTGTACTCCGTGTCGCCGTCTGGAGTCCCCGCTGGCGTCTCATCGGCCTCAGGGCTTCGCAAGTCGGCAGCCGCACCGGTCCGTGGCCGCCCGCTCTCGGGCACCCACGATGGCGGTTCCGCGCTTTGTTCCACCCCGTCCTCCTCGGGAAGGTTTCCTTCGAGGTTATCCCCGAATGGAGGGTACGTCCCCACTCGGGGTTGGTGAGCGTCGTCTGAGTGGATACTCATTAGACGTCACCGGCCCTCCCCACGTTGCCTGAGCTGCCCCGTCCGTCACCGCACCGTGACCTTCCGTGCGATCCAGCCGGGTGCCCGGATCCTTACCCGGACACCCCCGGAATCATCCCGGGCTACTGCGGGCCGGCGCCCTCAGGGCCGGTTTCCGGCTCCGCGGAGCCCGGATTGCCGGTGCCGCCCGAATCGTCCGGCCCGGTCCCCGTCCCGGTCTCCGTCCCCAGGTCAGCGTCGATGTCCGCGTCGATGTCCGCGCCGGTCTCGGCGTCAGCCAGGGACTCGGCGTTGCGGGCGATGGCCACCACGCTGTCACCAGAGGCCAGGTTCATCAGCCGCACGCCCATGGTCTGCCGGCCGGACAGCTTCACCTCGGCCGCCAGGGTCCGGATGACCCCGCCGGAAGCGGTGATCGCGAACACCTCGTCCTCCGGGTGCACCAGCAGGGCCCCGACCAGCTCACCCCGGGAATCGACGATGCGCGCGGTCAGCACACCGCGGCCGCCGCGGCCCTGGACGGGATACTGGTCCGAGGGCGTCCGCTTGGCGTACCCCCCGCCGGTGGCCACCAGGACGTCCGCCCCCTCCCGCACCACGTGCATGTCGAGCAGCTCGTCGCCGTTGGTGAACCGCATGCCGATGACGCCGGACGTGGCCCGGCCCATCGGCCGCATGGTGTCGTCGCTGGCGTGGAACCGGATGGACTGGGCCTTCCGGCTGACCAGCAGGAGGTCGTCCTCGGGGGAGACCAGGCTGGCCGCGATGACCTCGTCGTCCTCGCGCAGGTTGATCGCGATGATCCCGCCGGAGCGGGCCGAGTCATAGTCGGTCAGCAGGGACTTCTTGACCAGGCCCGACCGGGTGGCGATGACCAGGTAGGGCGCGACCGAGTAGTCCGGGATCGCGAGGACCTCGGCGATCCGCTCGTCCGGCTGGAACGCGAGCAGGTTGGCCACATGCTGGCCGCGGGCGTCCCGGGCCGTGTCCGGCAGCTCGTAGGCCTTGGCCCGGTAGACCCGTCCCTTGTTGGTGAAGAACAGGATCCAGCGGTGGGTCGTGGTCACGAAGAAGTGGTCCACGATGTCGTCGGTGCGCAGCTGCGCACCCCGGACTCCCTTGCCGCCCCGCCGCTGCGCCCGGTACAGGTCGCGTCTTGGTGCGCTTGGCGTAGCCGCCGCGGGTGATGGTGACGACCACGTCTTCCTCGGCGATGAGGTCCTCGTCGGTCACGTCGCCGTCGAAGGGGATGATGTGGGTACGCCGCTCGTCGCCGTACTTGTCCACGATCTCACCGAGCTCGTCACCGATGATCTGGCGCTGGCGCGCGGGCGAGGCCAGGATGGCCTCGTAGTCCGCGATCTTCGCCATCAGGTCCTCGTACTCGTCGGTGAGGGCCTGGCGCTCGAGGGCGGCCAGCCGCCGCAGCTGCATGTCGAGGATGGCGCGGGCCTGTTCCTCGTCGATCTCCAGCAGGCCCATCAGGCCTTGCCTGGGCGGCGGACGCGGATGCGCTGCCGCGGATCAGCGCGATGACCTCGTCGATCCGGTCGATGGCCTTGAGCAGGCGCGCTGACGATGTGGGCCCGCTGCTGGGCCTGGCGGAGCAGGTACTGGGTGCGCCGGACGATGACCTCGATCTGGTGCGCGACCCAGTACCGTGATCAACTGGTCCAGCCGCAGCGTGCGGGGCACGCCGTCGACCAGGGCGAGCATGTTGGCGCCGAACGTGTCCTGCAGCTGGGTGTGCTTGTACAGGTTGTTCAGCACGACCTTGGCCACCGCGTCCCGCTTCAGCACGATGACCAGGCGCTGGCCGGTCCGGCCGCTGCTCTCGTCCCGGACGTCGGCGATCCCGTTGACGCGCCCGTCCTTGACCAGCTCGGCGATCTTCGTGGCCAGGTTGTCGGGGTTGACCTGGTAGGGGAGCTCGGTGACGATCAGGCAGGCCCGGCCGCGGGAATCCTCGTCGATGTCCACCACGGCGCGCATCGTGATCGAGCCCCGGCCGGTCCGGTAGGCGTCCTCGATGCCGCGCCGGCCGACGATCAGGCCGCTGGTCGGGAAGTCCGGCCCCTTCACGCGCTCGATCAGCGCTTCGAGCAGGTCCTCGTCGGTGGCGTCGAAGTTCTCCAGGTACCACCGGACGCCTGCGCCGCACCTCGCGCAGGTTGTGCGGCGGGATCCTGGTGGCCATCCCGACCGCGATGCCCTCGGACCCGTTAATGAGCAGGTTCGGGAAGCGGGCAGGCAGCACGACGGGCTCGCCGCCGCGCCCGTCATAGCTGGGCCGGAAATCGACGGTTTCCTTGTCGATGTCCCGGAGCATCTCCATGGCCAGCGGCGCGAGCCGGCACTCGGTGTACCGCATGGCGGCGGGCGGGTCGTTGCCCGGCGAGCCGAAGTTGCCCTGGCTGTCGATCAGGGGCATCCGCATCGACCACGGCTGGGCCAGCCGGACCAGCGCGTCGTAGATGCGAGGAGTCGCCGTGCGGGTGGTAGTTACCCATCACCTCGCCGACCACCCGGGCGCACTTGGAGTAGCCGCGCTCAGGCCGGTAGCCACCGTCGTACATCGCCTACAGCACGCGCGTGTGCACCGGCTTGAGGCCGTCCCGCACGTCGGGCAGCGCGCGGCCGACGATGACGGACATCGCGTAGTCGATGTAGCTGCGCTGCATCTCGACCTGGATGTCGACCGGCTCCGTCCGGTCGTGGCCTCCCCCGGTGTCCAGGTCGGTCACGTAAAACAACCTTTCTTATAGCCGCAGCCCCGTTGCTGGTACGCGGCAGATCTGAAGGCGGCGCCGGCGTCAGATGTCGAGGAACCTGACGTCCTTGGCGTTGCGCTGGATGAACGCCCGGCGCGCTTCGACGTCCTCACCCATGAGTACGCTGAACAGCTCGTCGGCCTGGGCCGCGTCGTCGACCGTGACCTGCTGCAGGACCCGGTTCGCCGGGTTCATGGTGGTCTCCCACAGCTCGGTGGCGTTCATCTCGCCCAGGCCCTTGTACCGCTGTACCGAGTCGCGGGGCCGGGGGTCCTGCCGGCCCGCGGCGATCCCCGCCTCGATGAGCGCGTCGCGTTCCCGGTCCGAGTAGGCGTAGCTCGGGCTCGGCCCCGCGGCCCTCCCACTTGATCTTGTAGAGCGGTGGCTGCGGCCAGGTACACGTGGCCGGCCTCGATCAGCGGCTTCATGAACCGGAACAGCAGGGTGAGCAGCAGCGTGGTGATGTGCTGGCCGTCCACGTCCGCGTCCGCCATCAGGACGATCTTGTAGTAGCGGAGCTTGGTGATATCGAAGTCGTCGTGGATGCCGGTGCCCAGCGCGGTGATCATCGCCTGGACCTCGTTGTTCTTCAGCACCCGGTCGATCCGGGACTTCTCCACGTTGAGGATCTTGCCGCGCAGCGGCAGGATGGCCTGGAACTCCGGGTTCCGGCCCTGCTTGGCTGAGCCACCTGCCGAGTCGCCCTCGACCACGTAGATCTCGCAGCGCTCCGGGTCACCGGACTGGCAGTCGGACAGCTTGCCGGGCAGCGACGAGGACTCCAGCAGGCCCTTGCGCCGGGTCAGGTCGCGGGCCTGGCGGGCGGCGATCCGGGCCCGCGCGGCCTGGGCCGCCTTGGTGATGATGTCCTTGGCCTCGCCGGGGTTGCGCTCGAACCAGTCGCGCAGGTGGTCGTTGACGGCCTTCTGCACGAACGACTTGGCCTCGGTGTTCCCCAGCTTGGTCTTGGTCTGCCCCTCGAACTGCGGGTTGGCCAGCTTGACGTGGATGATCGCGGCGAGTCCCTCGCGCACGTCCTCGCCGGACAGCCGCTCCTCCTTCTCGCGGACCAGCTTCTGGTTCTGTGCGTAGTTGTTCACGATCGTGGTCAGCGCCGCGCGGAACCCCTCCTCGTGCGTGCCGCCCTCGGCGGTGTTGATCGTGTTGGCGAAGGTGTGCACCGATTCGGAGTACGACGCATTCCACTGCATGGCGATCTCGGCCGAGATCCCGTCGCCTTCCTCACCGAAGTCGATGACGCTGGCGTGCACCGGCTCCTTGGACGCGTTCAGGTGCCGCACGAAGTCGGCGATGCCGCCCGCGTAGCGGTAGCGCACGGCGCGTGGCTCGCCGGGCTCCCCGCCGTCGGCGACCGCGGAGTGCTCGGGCCGCTCGTCGACCAGGTTGATCTCAGGCCGCGGTTGAGGAACGCCATCTCCTGAAGCCGGCGGGACAGCGTCTCCCAGTCCCAGTCCGTGGTCTCGAAGATGTTCGGCGTCGGGCCAGAACGTGATCGTGGTCCCGGTGCTCGTCGGTGGCGTCGCCGCGGGTCAGCGGGGCGACCGGGTGGCTGAGCTCGTAGCGCTGCCGCCACACGTACCCGTCCCGGCGGATCACGACGTCCAGCCGGGTGGACAGGGCGTTGACCACGGAGACGCCGACGCCGTGCAGGCCGCCGGAGACGGCGTACGACGTTGCCGTCGAACTTCCCGCCGGCGTGCAGCGTGGTCAGGACGACCTCGACGGCCGGGCGTCTTCTCGACCGGGTGCTCGTCGACCGGGATGCCGCGGCCGTTGTCGGCGACCCGGACCCCGCCGTCGGCGAGCAGGGTGACGTCGATGCGGTCGCAGTAGCCGGCCAGCGCCTCGTCGACCGCGTTGTCGACGACCTCGTAGACGAGATGGTGGAGGCCGCGCTCGCCGGTCGAGCCGATGTACATGCCGGGACGCTTGCGTACCGCCTCGAGGCCCTCCAGGACCGTGATCGAGCGTGCGTCGTAGGACAAGAGCAAGCTCCTCTTGGAAGAGATAACGTGCTACCAGGGCACAGCACAGCTCAGCCGCCGTGCTGCCCCCGGGGCACCGTCCTATTTTACCTGGGAGAACCCTCAGTCTCAGCCGTACGTGTCGCGTGGCCCCCGACTACCTCGCACACGCCATTCACCGGGTCTGCGTGGCTGCTCTGGGCCGCGGACCTTGACCCTGGTCACCGTCCCCTCACCCAGCTCGCTGTTCAGCCTGCGCACCAGGGTGCCGGCCAGCAGCCGCACTTGGGTGGCCCAGGCGGTGGAGTCGGCGATCACCAGGAGCTCGCCGTCGGTGAAGCGGTCCGGGCGGGTGTGTGCGGCGAGGTCGGCGCCGACGATCTGGGCCCAGCGGCCGAAAACGGACCCGACCGCGGCCGCGGTCTGCCACCCCTGGTCGCCGATGAGGCCGTGAATAGCCGTGGTCAGCGGCTGCGGGTCGTCGCGGCGGGCGGCGGGGGCGGCCGCCCTGGCCCGCGGGGCCGCCCCGGGCCGCTGGCCGCGGGGCCGTTCCCCCGGCAGGCGTCTCGCCGCGCGCCCGGGCGGCGGCCCTGGCCCGGGCGAGGGCCTCCCGGGCCAGCTGCGCGGGGGTGGGTGCCGCCGCGCCGGGCTCGCCCGGACCGGGCTCGGCGGGGCCGGCGCTGGCCGCTCGGCTGGGCCTGCTCTGGCTGGGCTGGGCCGCCCGGGTCGTCAGCCGGCACGGGTCACCGCACCATCCGCAACGGAAAACCTCTCTCCCCGCAAGGCCGCCGGGACGTCCTCGGGAACTGCGGCGGTGACCAGGACCTGTTCCGCGCCGGACACCAGGCTGGCCAGCCGGTCCCGGCGGCCCGAATCCAGCTCCGCGAACACGTCGTCGAGCAGCAGGACCGGGTCGTCGCCACCCGCGCGGAGCAGCTCGTAGCCGGAGAGCCGCAGGGCCAGGGCCATGGACCAGGACTCGCCGTGGCTCGCGTAGCCGCGCGCGGGCAGGTTGCCGATGCCCAGCTCCAGGTCGTCCCGGTGCGGGCCGACGAGGCAGACCCCGCGCTCCAGCTCGTCCGTCCGGGACCGGGCCAGCGCCTCGCGCAGGCCCTGCGCGAGCTGGGCCCGGTCGGCGGGCGGCTCGCCGCCGTCTGGCTGCTGCGCGGCCGGCGGGCTGGCCGCCTCGCCCGCGGTGGCCTCGCTTCTCATGCTCGCGCGCTGGCGGTAGCTGATCGTGGCGTCCACGTCATCGCCGGAGACCGCGGCGTAGCTCCTGGTCAGCAGCGGCCGCAGCGCCGCGGTCAGCTCGAGGCGCCCCGCGAGCAGCTCGGCGCCCTTGACCGCGAGATGCTCGTCCCACGCGTCGAGCGCGCCTGCCAGGCCCATCCCCGGCGGGCTGGCGGCCTCGTCCCCCAGAGGGTCAGCGGGCGCGGCCGGGCCGGGCGGCCGGGCGGCCCGGCCGAACGCGCGTGATCCCATCCGGGACCGCGCCGACTTGAGCAGGGCGGTGCGCTGCTTGACTACCCGCTCGTAGTCGCTGCGTACTCCCGCGTACCGGGGGGCCCGGGCCACCAGGAGCTCGTCGAGGTAGCGGCGGCGGCCGTCCGGATCACCCTTGACCAGGGCCAGGTCCTCGGGAGCGAACAGCACGGTGCGCAGGATCCCGAGCACCTGCCGGGGCCGCGGCACCGCGACCCGGTTCACCCGGGCCCGGTTGGCCCGTCCCGGGTTGATCTCGATCTCGACCAGGCTGTCCCGCTCGGCCGACGTGATCGCGGCGCGCAGGATGGCCCGTTCCGCGCCCCGCCGCACGAGCGGCGCATCGGTGCCGACCCGGTGGCTGCCCAGGGTGGACACGTAGCCCGCGGCCTCGACCACGTTGGTCTTGCCCTGGCCGTTGGCGCCGAGCAGGGTACTCACGCCCGGGCGGAGGGCCAGATCCGCCGCCGCGTAGGACCGGAAGTCCGTGAGCGCGAGGCGGGTCAGATGCACCCCAGCAGGCTACTGTGCCAGCGCCAGCTCAGCTGCCCAGGCGGATGGGCATCAGGAGGTAACGGAAGTCGGGCTGCTCGTCCGGGGCGGGCTTGCCGGTGATCAGGGCGGGCTTGCCTGACTCGGTGAACGAGATCCGGGCGATGTCGGAATCCAGCGCGGTCAGCCCGTCCAGCAGGTACTGCGGGTTGAACGCGATCTGGATCTCGTCCCCCTCGAAGCTCGCGTCGATGACCTCCTCCGCCTGGGCCTCGTCACCCGTGCCGGCCTTCGAGCACCAGCTGCCCCGGCGAGAACGACAGCCGGACCGCGGTGTTGCGCTCGGCGACCAGGGCGACCCGCTTGACGGCCTCGGCGAACGGCGCGGCCGCGAGCTCGGCCACCGCGTTCACCTGCTTGGGCAGCAGGGACTCGTAGCGCGGGAAGTCGCCCCCCAGCAGCCGGGTGGTGGTGCGGCGGCCGCCGCCCTCGAACCCGATCATCCCCTCGCCGCCCGCGCCCTCCTCGCCCGGCAGCGCCAGCGCGATGGACACCTCCGCGCCCGCGGTCAGGGCCCGGGCCGTGTCGGCGAGGGCCCGGGCCGGGACCAGCACGGCCGCGGACAGGTCCGGGCCGGGCGGGGGTCCAGCGCAGTTCGCGGACCGCGAGCCGGTAGCGGTCGGTGGAGACGAGCGTGAGGGTCTCCCCCTCGATCTCGATCCGGACACCGGTCAGCGCGGGCAGCGTGTCGTCCCGGCCGGCCGCGGTAGCGGACTGGCTCACCGCGGACGCGAACGCGTCACTCCCGATGGAGCCCGCCGGAGGGGGCATCTCAGGGAGGCTCGGGTAGTCCTCGGTCGGCATGGTCAGCATCGTGAACGTGGCGCTGCCGCAAGTCAGCGTGGCGCGTGCGCCGTCCGTGGTGATCTCCACCGGGCGGGCCTGCAGGCTCCGGGTGATCTCCGCAGCAACCGCCCGGACACGAGCGCCTCGCCTTCCTCCTCCGCGTCAACCGGCACCCGGGCCTGCGCCGAGACGTCGTAGTCGAAGCTGGACAGGGTCAGGTCCGCGGCCGCCTGCAGGCGAATGCCCGCCAGCACCGGGACCGCGGGCCGGGCCGGCAGGGCGCGGGCCGTCCAGGCCACGGCCTCGGCCAGCACATCGCGTTCCACCTGGATCTTCACCGGAAGCTTCCTCCCCTTCTGGAGTTTGTCCGCTCAGGCTCGGGCACCGGTTCGGAACTGCCCACGTCGTGGGTATCTGTTCCGGCGACTGGGTCGGAAGGGCTGCGGCAGACGCGTTGGCGTGAGCGGCCCGGGACTTGCCTGTTGCGTTGTTGCTTTCATTGATAGAGAGAAGAACGTAGTCGCAATAGGGTCGGTGGACGCTGGGGATAGCCAGTGTCTTCCCAGCTCAGAGCCGGAATGAGCGTCCACAGTAGCTGTGCCTTGCGGGCCCGCGGCGGGGGACGCGCTGGGGACAGCGAGCCGATTTACGCTGATTCCCCGGCGGCTTCCCACTGCTTTCCCCGTGTTGTCCTCTGTTCGTCCCAAGGCTGTCCACAGAGATTTCCACAGCCTGTGTGTACTGATTGTGACGGACGGCGTTGTTCTGTGCTTGTTCACCCCGACCGCGCCTGCTGTTTGATTCGGTTGGTGAGTTCGGTCACCTGGTTGTAGATGGACCGCCGTTCCGCCATCAGGTTGCGGATCTTCCGGTCGGCGTGCATCACCGTGGTGTGGTCGCGGCCGCCGAACTGCTGGCCGATCTTGGGCAGCGACAGGTCGGTGAGCTCGCGGCACAGGTACATGGCGATCTGCCGGGCGGTCACCAGCACGCGGCGACCGTGCGGTGCCGCACAGGTCGTCGATGGACAGGCCGAAGTAGGCGGCCGTCTGTCCCATGATCTGGCCGCCGTGATCTCCGGGCCGCTGGGCCTCGGGGATGAGGTCCTTGAGCACGATCTCCGCCAGCGGCGAGGTCGACGGACTGGCGGTTCAGGCTCGCGAACGCCGTGACCCGGATCAGGGCGCCTTCGAGCTCGCGGATGTTGGTCGAGATGCGGCTGGCGATGAACTCCAGGGCCTCGGGCGGCGGCGTTCAGCCGTTCCTGGACCGGCCTTCTTGCGCAGGATCGCGATGCGGGTCTCGAGCTCGGGCGGCTGGACGTCGGTGATCAGGCCCCACTCGAACCGGCTGCGCAGCCGGTCTTCCAGCGTGACCAGGCGCTTGGGCGGCCCGGTCGCAGGAGATCACGATCTGCTTGCTGGCGTTGTGCAGCGTGTTGAAGGTGTGGAAGAACTCCTCCTGGGTCTGCTTCCTTGCTCTCCAGGAACTGGATGTCGTCGACCAGGAGCACGTCGACGTCGCGGTACCGGCGGCGGAACCCGTCCTGCTTGTCGTCGCGGATCGCGTTGATGAACTCGTTGGTGAACTCTTCGAGCTCGACACGTACCGGACCTTCGCCCCGTGGTAGAGGCTCTGCGCGTAGTGGCCGATCGCGTGCAGCAGGTGGGTCTTGCCCAGGCCCGAGTCGCCGTAGACGAAGAGCGGGTTGTAGGCCTTGGCGGGCGCCTCGGCGACCGCGACCGCGGCGGCGTGGGCGAACCGGTTGCTCGAGCCGATCACGAAGGTCTCGAACGTGTACTTGGGGTTGAGCCGGGCCTGGGTAGGCCGGGGCGCGCCAGGCAGCGGCGGCCCGGGCGCATGCTGCGGCCGCCGCCAGCGCATCGAAGGGGCCGCTGGCCTCACCGGGCTGGCCCGCCGGATATCCCGCGGCCTGGCCGGGGGGCGGGGCCAGGCCCGGATGCCCGGTCAGGCCGGGGTGCCCCCCCGCCGTCCCGTTCCCCGGCTCCGCCGTTCCCGGCAGGCCGGGCCCGCCCAGGCCAGCCCCGCCCAGGCGGCTGCTGTCGTCCAGGGGATCGGCGGCCCGTGGGATCCGGCCACTCATGGGGCCGTTCACCGGGCCGCCGAGCGTGCCCGGCATCCCGCCGTGGCCATCCTGGCCCGCGGCGGGGCCGGCCGCCGGGCCGGGATCAGCGGGGGCAGGGGGGAACGCCGTCGCCGCCGTGATCGCTGTCGGGTCCACCGTTACCGCCAGCTGGATGCTGCGGCCCAGTTCCCGGGACAGCGCGTGGGTGATCAGCGCCCGCAGCCGGGTCTCCAGCTGCTCCTTGACGAACTCGTTGGGCGTGGCGATCAGCGCCGTGTTCTCGACCAGCCCGAGTGGGCGGGTCAGCTTGAGCCACGCCCGCTGGTGCGGCTCGATCTGCATGGTCGCGAGCTCCTCCAGCGACCTGGCCCACACCTCCGCGAGGTCTGTTTCACTCATTGGTCGTCCACCCCTCGCGCCCCCCGTCTGATCAACCGGGTGTGATCAACAGCTTTGTCCACAGGTTGTGCACGCCGGATATCGCGGAGTGCACGGATCGCGCGGGAAGAGTGCTCGTGGACGGGACCCGCGTGCCCGGCTCCGGCCACCCCCGGCCGGAGCGTTGTCCACAGCCTAGGGGCCGTGCCCGGCGGGCGTTCGGCAAACCCCAGGTTCCGGCGGATGCGCGCCCCTCCGCTGGTTTGACCGGTGGCCGCGGGTGCGCGTAACGTGAGCAGACCCAGCCACTTCCACGGTGGCCAATCCCGCATGCGCGCCTATCGCCCTCGCGGGGCCCAAGCCCAGATCGGTACCTGGAGTTTCCTGTGAGCAAGCGTACGTTCCAGCCGAACAACCGACGGCGTGCCAAGACGCACGGGTTCAGGCTGCGCATGCGGACCAGGGCGGGCCGCGCGATCCTGTCCGCGCGGCGACGTAAGGGTCGCGCGCGGGTCAGCGTCTGACCTGCGTTCCCCGGCCGAGGACCAGGGAGGTCACCTGTGCTTCCCGCGGCGGCCCGGATGCGGCGGCGTGAGGACTTCTCCGCTGCCGTGCGGGGCGGCAGCCGGACCGGCCGTCCCCTGCTGACCGGGCACCTGCTGGTGCGTCCCGGGTCGCAGGAGCCCGCGCGGGCGGGATTCGTGGTCAGCCGGGCCGTGGGCGGCGCGGTGGTCCGGAACAAGGTGCGCCGGCGGCTGCGTGCGCTCATGGGCGGGCATATGGAGTCGCTGCCGCAAGGTAGCCTGCTTGTGGTTCGCGCTAATCCGCGGGCCGCGACCGCACGCCAGTCGGACCTTGCCGCTCAACTCGACCTGGTGATCAATACGCTGCTGCGGCGGCAGGTGGGGGCGCTGAGCCGATGATCAGCTCACCCGAGACCAGCCAAGGCCGGCCGGCGGCCCAGCCGTCGCCGGGCGCCAGGGTCCTGCTGCTGCTGATCGGTACCTACCGGCGCTTCATCAGCCCGATGCTCGGGCCGCGGTGCCGGTTCGAGCCCTCGTGCAGCGCCTACGCCCTGGAGGCAGTACGCGTGCACGGAGCACTGCGAGGTTCGTGGCTGGCGGTCCGCCGGATCGGCCGCTGCCATCCCTTCAACCGGGGCGGCTTTGACCCAGTGCCGCCCCGCCGCGCCGGGCGGCTGACGCCCCCAGCACAAGGAGCGAGGTCGTGACCAACCCGCTTACCCCACTGTACGACGCGGTCGCGTGGGTGATCATGCGCCTGCACGCGGGGCTGGGTGCCATCTTCGGCGACTCCAGTGGGGCGGCGTGGGCGCTCTCGATCGTCATCCTCGTCGTGCTGATGCGGTTGCTGCTGGTGCCGCTGTTCATCAAGCAGATGCACGCGACGCGGAAGATGACCGCGCTGGCGCCGCAGGTCGCTGAGCTGAAGAAGAAGTACAAGAACGACCGGCAGAAGCTCAACGAAGAGACCATGAAGCTGTACAAGGAGAACGGCGCGAACCCGCTCGCCGGATGCCTCCCTGTGGTCGCGCAGCTGCCGGTCTTCTTCGCCCTGTTCGGCGTGCTCCGGGCCATCGCCGAGGACCAGCCCAAGTACGGCCTGACCCCCGCCGTGGTGGCGAGCGCGCAGCACGCCAAGATCTTCGGTGTCGTCACCGTGGCGGACCGGCTGCTGACGTCGATCTTCCCGCCCACGTTCTCGTCCATCGGGACCAGCCAGAAGATCGTCATCCTGCTGACCGTCGTGGTCAGCGCGACGACCACGTTCATGACCGTGCGGCAGAGCATGAAGCGCGGCATGACCCCGCAGGTGGACCCGGGCAACCCGATGGCGTCGTCGCAGAAGATGATGCAGTACATCGTGCCGGTCTTCGCGCTGTCCGGCCTGTACTGGCAGTACGGCCTGGTCCTGTACTGGGTCACGACGAACCTGTGGACGCTCGGCCAGCAGTACGTGCTGTTCAAGAGGTTCCCGCCGCCGGCCACGGCCACCGCTGGTGCCGCCGGGACCCCGGCCCCGGCCAGCGGAAAGACGGCGGCCAGGCAGCCCGGCAAGGGAACACCGGCCAAGTCGGCCGCGAACGTCACCGCCGCGGGCCGCGCCGCCGCCCGGCAGCAGGCCGCGGCCAAGTCGGCCGCCCAGCCGGCCGAAGTCGGACGGAACCCAGCCCGCGAAGGGTGGCGGGAGCCAGCCAGCCGCGCCCGAGGCCGCGGCCTCGGCCTCCCGGCCGCCGATCAATCAGCTGCGTAAGTCGCCGGCCAAGTCCGGACCGTCCAAGCCTGCGCAGGGTAAGTCTCCGCAGGGCAAGTCTGCGCAGGGCAAGTCTGCGCAGGGCAAGTCTGCGCAGGGCAAGCCTGCGCAGGGTAAGCAGGCCGGTCACGGGTCGGCCAAGCCGGCCAGCGCGGCGGCCGCGCCCAAGGCGGCCGCCAAGGGCGGATCCGGCTCGAACGGCAGCGGCGGCGGCCTGCGGCGGCTCGTCAAGGGCCGGGCCGAACCCGAGCCACCCGCGCCTGAGCCCGAGACTAAGATCGTCAGGCAGCAGCCGGTGCGGCAGTCCCGCAGCCGGCGTTCGGGCAAGCGATAAAGCCAAGCCCAGCCACGGCACCCTGGGTGTCGTGGCGGCATGTGAGCACCCGGAACGAGGAGGAACCCGGTGGTGAGCCAAGCGGAAAATGCGGGCACCGTTGCCAGCGGTGATACCGCAGACCAGGCACTGGCGGGTGAGGGCGGCGGCGCCCCGGCAGGTACCGGCGTCGTCGGCCCGGAGGATCAGGGCCCGCAGGATCAGGGCCCGCAGGACCTGGACATCGCAGCCGAGGAAGAGGCTGCCGAGGACGAGGCCGGTGACGACGAGGCCGCCGAGGACGACGATTCCGGGTCCCTGGCGGACGGTGAGGGTTCCCCTGAGGTGAACCTGGCGGATCTCGAGCAGGAAAGCGAGATCGCCGCCGACTACGTCGAGGGCCTGCTGGACGTGGCCGACCTCGATGGTGACATCGACATGGATGTCGAGGGTGACCGCGCCGTGGTGTCCGTGGTCGGTGCGACCCTGCAGGAGCTCATCGGATCGCGCGGGGAGGTCCTGGAAGCGCTCCAGGAGCTGACCCGCCTCGCGGTGCACCGGCAGACCGGGGCCCGCACCAGGATCATGCTGGACGTGGGCGGGTACCGGGCCCGCCGCCGGGTCGAGCTCACCGAGCTGGGCCGCGACGCGGCGGACGAGGTGAAGTCCAGTGGCGTGCCCCGGCGGCTGGACGCCATGACCCCGTTCGAGCGCAAGGTCGTGCACGACGCGGTCGCGGCGGCCGGGTTGCGCAGCGAGTCCGAGGGCGAGGAGCCGAACCGCCGGGTGGTCGTCTTCCCGGTGGCCTGACCCGCTGATGACCACCGGACCGGACCACCGGCCCGCCGCGCACCTGCCCCCGGCGCCCGGTGCACCGCCGCCTGCTGCGGTGCCCTCCGATGAGGTGCCGCCTCCCCCTGCGGAAGCAGCGGAGGTGTTCGGCGCCACCCTTCCGCTCGCCGAGCGGTACGTCGCGATGCTGGCCGGACCCGGGGTCACCCGGGGACTGCTCGGGCCCCGCGAAGTGCCCCGGCTGTGGAGCCTGGCACGTGCTGAACTGCGCCGCGGTCGCTGATCTGGTGCCCAGGCCCTCGACGCTGATCGACCTCGGGTCGGGAGCAGGGCTGCCGGGAATCGTCCTGGCCCTGCTGCTCCCTGACGTCCAGGTAACCCTTTTGGAACGGATGGAACGCCGCACTACCTTCCTGGCCGAATGCATCCAGGAGCTGGGGCTGCGCAACGCCCAGATCTGCCAGGCCACCGCGGAGGAACTGGCCGGGAAGGTGCACGCCGACGTGCTGACCGCCCGGGCAGTCGCCCCCCTGGACCGGCTGGCCAGCCTGGCCGCCGGCCTGGTCCGGCGCGGAGGGCTGATACTTGCGGTCAAGGGAGCGGCCGCCCAGGAGGAGGTCACCCGGGCCCGTCCGGTCTTGCGCCGGCTGGGTATGCGAGACGTGGCCGTAGTGCGGGCCGGGGACGGTAAGGTCGATCGGGCCGCGACAGTCGTGCGGATGGTCGCTGGCCGGTAGCGGGACCGGAGCGCGCGAGCATCGGGCAGGGAGAGGAGCGCGGCGGTGGCTTCCGCAGCGGGCCTGGGATGGCCAGACGAAGCCGGAGCTCACTCCGGGGAGGGCATGGCGGGGCGGGCGGTGCCGCGGCTATCCCGGGCCCTGGGGCTGGGCTGGCCCGCGGACGTGGTTTCACGTGAAGCACAGGTGCCGGTCCCGGTCGGGGCCGGCGTCTGTCCCGATGGAATCGAGGGGGACATGGGAAGGCGCCGGGGAGCCGCGGCCGGAGGACTGGGGACGCGGCCGGCTGCGGAAACCGCGGACCGGGTGGCCGCGGCCGCAGGCGGACCACGGGCGAACGGCAAGCACGAAGGCCAGGCAGGCGCAGCGGATTCAGCCACGAGGGATGCACGGGCGGTGGATGCACGCGCAGTGGATGCACCCGCGGGGGATGCACGGACGGGTAACGCAGGGGCGGGCGACGCGGGGACGGGCGTGGCCACCGGCGGAGGGCATGACGTGGTAGTTCCCGCGGCAAGGCAGCCCGGTGAGGAAACCGTGGCCGGCCAGGCGGCCCGCAGCGCTCCCAGAGGCGCCAGCCGGCCAGAACGCGCGTGGCCCCGGCCGGGTTCCTGCCGGGTGATCACGATCGCGAACCAGAAGGGCGGCGTGGGCAAGACCACGACGGCGGTAAACCTGGCCGCCGCCCTGGCCCAGCACGGTTCGCGGGTGCTGGTCATCGACCTGGACCCGCAGGGCAACGCATCCACGGCGCTGGATGTGGAGCACCGGGTCGGAACCACGTCGATCTATCACGTGCTGGTCGAGGACCAGCCACTGGTCGGGATCATTCACGCGGTCGAGGACATCCCCTTGCTCTACTGTGCCCCGGCCACGATCGACCTCGCCGGGGCGGAGATCGAACTCGTGCCGATGGTGGCCCGGGAAGCGCGGCTCTCCCGCGCACTCCGTGCCTACGATGAGTCACAGCTCGACTACATCCTGATTGACTGCCCGCCCTCCCTGGGGTTGCTGACGGTCAATGCCCTGGTGGCCGCGGCGGAGGTACTGATCCCGATTCAGTGTGAGTACTACGCACTGGAGGGGCTCGAGCAACTGCTGCGCACGGTGGATCTGGTCAAGAGTCACCTGAATCCGGATCTGGCCGTTTCCACGATCCTGCTCACCATGTTCGACGGCAGGACCCGGCTGGCCTCGCAGGTAGCCGATGAGGTTCGGGAGCACTTCGGCGAGGTGGTCCTCGAGTCGATCATCCCGCGGAGCGTCCGGGTCTCCGAGGCACCTAGCTATGGGCAGTCGGTCATGACGTACGACCCCGGGTCGAGTGGTGCTGTCGCCTACCTCGAGGCGGCCCGCGAGATGGCGCACCGTTCCGACCCCGGGCAGCCGGCCGCGGGCTGACCACGGCTTTCCGGCACGTCAGCGGGGCGAGCCCAGGCTGGCCGCCGCCTCCAGGCGCCGTCGGCCGATCCCGGTCATCGAGCGGTGCTGCATCTGTGCTCCCGCGGAGACGGGGAGCCGGCCTGCCCGCAGCCGGCGCTCTCCAGCCGGGGCTCGCAACCCAGGGCTCTGCACCGGGACTGTCCGCACCCGGGACTGTCCACCCCGGGCGGGCCGCCGCCCCGCCGTTCTGGCTGGATGTCCCGCGGGGCGCCGCGGGATGGCATGCTCTTGTCCGGGCGCGGGTCATCTGGACGTGATCGAGCCGCCCGGGATGCTCAGGAGACGGCGGAGCGGAGCCGGCCAGGCACGCGGCCCGTGAGACGGAACGCAGCGGCGAGGAGAGGCGATGGCTCAGCAGAAGCGGGGACTCGGGAAGGGTCTCGGTGCTCTTATCCCGACCGGACCGCTCCCCCCGGCTGGCGGTGCGGTCAGCGGCGGTATCCCCGGCGGGTCCGGGGCGGCCGCGGGCGGACAGCCGTCCGGGGCGGCCCGGCGGGCGCCGTCGCGGAGCAGCCGGTCATGGTCGGGGGAGCCTACTTCCAGGAGCTGCCCATCAGCTCGGTCACCCCGAACCCGCGCCAGCCGCGGCAGGAGTTCGATGAGGACGCCCTCGACGAACTTGTGGCCTCGATCCAGGAAGTAGGGCTCCTGCAGCCGGTCGTCGTCCGTGAGGCGGAGTCTGGCCGGTTCGAGCTGGTCATGGGGGAGCGGCGCTGGCGGGCCTCCCAGCGTGCGGGGCTCACGGAGATCCCGGCGATCGTCCGCGCCACCGCGGATGATGACCTGCTGCGTGACGCGCTCATGGAGAACCTGCATCGCGAGCAGCTCAACCCCCTGGAGGAGGCGGCCGCTTATCAGCAGCTGCTGGACGATTTCGGCGCGACACACGAGGAACTCGCCCGCCGGATAGGACGGTCACGGCCGCACATCTCCAACACGCTGCGGTTGCTGAACCTGCCGTCCGGGGTGCAGCGCCGGGTGGCGGCGGGCGTGCTGACCGCAGGGCATGCGCGGGCGCTGCTCTCGGTCGAGGATCCCGAAGCCCAGGATCAGCTGGCGCACCGCATCGTGGCGGAAGGCCTGTCCGTCCGGGCGGTGGAAGAGATCGTCACCATGGGCGTGCGCCCGGCCAAGGAGCGCCGCCCGGCCGTCCGGCCGCCCTCACCCCCCGCTCTCAACGACCTGGCTGACCGCCTCTCCGATGCGTTCGAGACCCGGGTGAAGGTCGAACTGGGCAAGCGCAAGGGCAAGATCGTGCTGGAGTTCGGGTCCCTCGAGGACCTGGAGCGCATCGTCAGCACCATGTCGCCCGACTGGACCGGCTCGCTCAGCGCGTAAACGCCGGCCGCACCCCTCGCTACAGCGGCGGCTGGTTTCACGTGAAACACGGTGCGCAGGCCGGCGGGATCCCAATTCCGGGCCGCCTCCGGCCTGTTTCACGTGAAACCGCGGACTGCCTCAGACGAGGGATCCGCTGGCCTCGCGCACGGCAGCCAGGAACGAGTCGATGTCGCCCGGCTGTGGTGTCGAAGGAGGTCATCAGCCGGACCGTGTTGCGCTGCTCGTCCCACACGTAAAAACCCCAGTCGCGCTGAAGGGGCCCGGCGATACGGGGATCGACGTCTGCGAACACCGCGTTGGACTGCACGGCCCAGCGCACGGACACGCCAGGGACGTCACGCAGGCCGGCGGCGAGCCGCCGAGCCATCGCATTGGACTGCGCCCCGTTCTGCAGCCAGGTCTGGCCTTCCAGCAACCCGGCGAACTGCGCGGCGAGGAAGCGCATCTTCGAAGCCAGCTGCAGGAGCTGCTTACGCTGGAATGGCACGGCCTCCAGCAGATCCCCGGACATCACCAGCACCGCCTCGGCCGCTACCGCGCCGTTCTTGGTGCCCCCGAAGCTGAGCACATCAGCCTCGGCTGCGATATCCGCCATGGTGCAGTCCAGGTACGCGACCGCGTTCGCCAGCCGCGCGCCATCGATGTACAGGCGCAGATCGTGCCCACGGCAGAAGTCCCCGAGAGCGCGCAGCTCCGCGAGCGAATAGCAGGTCCCCAGTTCCGTGACCTGAGTGATGCAGACGGCCCGGGGCTGGGCCCGGTGCTCATCGTGGCGGCCGCCGAGGCGGGTGGCCACCAGGTCCGGGGTCAGCTTGCCGTCCGGGGTGGGCACGGTGAGCAGCTTGCTGCCCAGCAGACGTTCCGGCGCCCCGCACTCGTTGACGTTCAGATGAGCGGTCTCCGCGCAGATCACCGCCTCGTAGGGCCGGAGCATCAGGCTGAGGCCGAGGACGTTCGCGGCCGTCCCGTTGAACACGAAGTACGCGGCGCGGGCGCCGGACAGGTCGCAGAGTTCCCGGGTGATGCGCGCAGTCCAGGGATCGTCGCCGTAGGCGTGGACGTCGCCTTCGTTCGCCCGGGCCATCATGCGCAGGACCGAGTCGTGGGCGCCTGCGTGGTTGTCGCTGCCGAAGCTCTTCCGTGGGGTCACGGGTGGAGCCTAGTAAGGGGGGCTGGGCAGTCTGCGGGCTGGGGACCGCTTCGCGGACGGGGCGCCGGGCTGGTGGGTGGCGGGCCGGGCATCTTGTCGCGACAAGATGCCCGAAGCCCGCCACCATGTCGTACGGCGGCAGCGAATCTCCGGCCGCTTGCGCGTGCAGGTCTCCGGGGGGTTCCGGTTCATACCGCGGTTCGGTACCGGCCAGTTGTGGCTTGGCTTAGATCACGGTTGTGGTGGGCTGGGATGCGCGGGTGCGGGTCGGGTGGGTGGGTGGGTGACGCCGACGGGATACGGGGAGATGGTGGGGGGATGGCGGGTGTGAGGACGTGGCCGGCGGACTGGGCGGAGCGGCGGGCCGGAGCGCGACCGTGCTTTTTTCCAGCGTAAGGCCGGAATCCCTGGAAATAGAGCGCGCTGTAGTAATTAGCCGGCGGAGAGTAACCAGACCAGGTTCGACAGGCGGGCGGGCCGTTCGTCTTGCTCGCGGCGTTTATTTTGCCGCGACAAGATGGCCGACCCGCCCGGCGTCAGCGGGTGAATGTCCCGTCACTAACCCCCCGATGATGGTTACCATGGCAACGCACGGGCCCCGGTGCCCGGCGGGATGCGTTTCCTTTTCTGAACCCAGGGGTGCCCGTGCCGCGCCGAGTCGTCAGTGTCACCCTGGACAACCTGGCCGACCTGCCGCACCGCTGCCGCCGGTGCGTGTTCTGGGAACTCGACCCCGTGGGTCACGCCCGCGCCCAGGAAGTCGGCGATCCCGCGCTGGAGAAGGAAGCCTGGATCTCCTCGACCCTGCTGGACTGGGGCAGCTGCGGGAAGATCGTCTACGTGGATGGCGCGCCGGCCGGCTACGTGCTGTACGCCCCGCCGATGTACGTGCCGCGCTCGCTGGCCTTCCCGACCAGCCCGGTCAGCGCGGACGCGGTGCTGCTGATGACCGCGAACATCCTCAGCGAGTTCAGCGGCGGCGGCCTCGGGCGGATGCTGGTGCAGTCGGTGGCGAAGGATCTCACCCGGCGGGGGGTCAAGGCGATCGAGGCCTTCGGGGACCTGCGCTCGGAGGGCCTGTCCTGCGTGCTGCCCGCCGACTACCTGCTGGCCGTCGGGTTCAAGACGGTCCGGCCGCACCTGCACTACCCGCGGCTGCGGCTGGAGCTGAAGACCGCGGTGTCCTGGCGTGAGGACGTGGAAGTAGCGCTGGAACGCCTGCTGGGCTCGGTGAGCCCGGAGCGGTCACTCCGCCTCGCCTGACCGGCCGCAGCCCGCCAGCGGGGGCTACGGAGCCGTCCACGGGGGACTGCGGGCTATTCCTCGTGCAGCATCAGGAGTGAGTACGCGGCGACGGTCGAGTCGTCGGTGATGGCCCCGTTGCGGATCATGTTCTTGAATTCACCCCGCGGCACCCAGCGCTGCTGCATGTCCTGCTCCTCGGGCTCCCGGTCGGGATCACCCTCAGTCAGCCCGGTGGCCAGGTACACGTGGAAACCCTGGCTGGAGGTGCCGTGCGAACTGTGCAGGAAACCGAGCAGGGTCAGCTCGCGGGCGCGCAACCCGGTTTCCTGCGCCAGCTCGAGCCGGGCCAGGTCCTCCGGCTTCCCGGTGCGCCCGGCCGGCCAGCCGCCCTGCGGGAAGGCCCACGCCCGGCGGCTCACCGGGTAGCGGTACTCCTCGACCAGGCAGAACCGGCCCGCTTCGGCCGGGATAACCAGGGCAAAATGGGGCTTATCGACCACCGCGTAGACGCCGCGGCTGCCGTCCCGGCGCTCGATCTCGTCGCGGCGCAGCGATATCCACGAATCCTCGTAGACCACGCTCGACGCGACCGTCCGGATATCGGGCTCCCCGTGCTGGCTCATGGCTGGGCCGGTTCCCCTCGGCTGGCGTCCCGGGCCCCCCGCACGGCAGTCCCGGGCCCGTCGTCGCGCGCCGGGTGGTCAGGCACGGGGCTGGCGGGCCCGGAAAGCGGATCAGATGAAGTCGGCGAGCTCCTTGAGCAGCGCGGACTTCGACTTGGCCCCCACGACCTGCTTGACGACCTCGCCGCCGGAGAACACGTTCAGCGTGGGGATCAGCATGATCCCGTACTTCTGCGCGGTCTGCGGGTTCTCCTCGATGTTCAGCTTGACCACGTTGACCTTGTCGCCGTGCTCCTGGGCGATCTCCTCGAGCACCGGGGCGACCTGACGGCATGGGCCACACCACTCAGCCCAGTAGTCGACGATGACCGGCTTCGCGTTCTTCACCACCTCGGTGTCGAAGTTCGCGTCGGTCACGACCTTGGTTGCGCCCACGGTGGGTGCTCCTTCCGCTGTGTCGGGTTGGGTTGGGCCGGTCAGGTTGGCCGCAGAGTCAGGACTTGTGGTCCGCCTGGTCCGCCAGCCACCGCTCGGCGTCGATCGCGGCGGCACACCCGGTGCCTGCCGCGGTCACGGCCTGGCGGTACGTGTGGTCGACCACATCACCGCAGGCGAACACGCCGTCCACGCCGGTGCTGGTGGACGGGTGGTTGACGATCAGGTACCCCTCGCTGTCCATCGGCAGCTGGCCGGCGAACAGCTCGCTGCGCGGGTCGTGGCCGATGGCCACGAACACGCCGTTGACCGGGAGGATGTCTCTCCGCGCCGGTCCTGGTGTTCCGCAGCCGCAGCCCGGTGACCTTGCCCTCGCCCAGCACCTCGGCGACCTCACTGTCCCAGCGGAACGTGATCTTCGGGTTGGCCAAGGCGCGGTCCTGCATGATCTTGGAGGCGCGCAGCTGGTCCCGGCGGTGCACCACGGTCACCGACTTCGCGAACCGGGTCAGGAACGTGGCCTCTTCCATGGCCGAGTCGCCGCCGCCGATCACCGCGATGTCCAGCTCACGGAAGAAGAAGCCGTCACAGGTGGCACACCAGGAGACACCGTGGCCGGACAGGCGCTTCTCGCCGTCGGCGTCCAGCTCGCGGTACCGGGAGCCGGTGGCCACGATCACGCTGTGGGCCTGGTAGGTCTCACTGTGGGTCTTCACTACCTTGGGGGTGGCCTTCAGGTTGACCTCGATCACGTCGTCGGCCACGAGCTCGGCGCCGAACCGCTCGGCCTGCTTGCGCATCGAGTCCATCAGGTCCGGGCCGAGCACGCCGTCCGGGAAACCGGGGAAGTTCTCCACCTCAGTGGTCTGCATCAGCGCACCGCCCGCGGTGACCGACCCCTCGAACACGAGGGGCGCCAGCCGCGCCCGTGCCGCATAGATCGCCGCCGTGTACCCGGCAGGACCCGAGCCGATAATGATGACATCCCGAACGTCGGTCACGTCTGCTTGCCCTTCGCTGAACCTGCTACGCCCTCAACCGATCCTAGGGCTCGCGTGTTCCCGACGTGCAGATCCAGCGCGGCTGGCCGGGACGGCCCCGGGAATCACCCGGACCTGGGCAGCGGGGCCCGGGCCAGGATGTCGCCGGCCGAGGCGGAACACCCGGGTCCGGCGACGTAGACCATGGGCGGTGTGGTGGAGGTCGCCGCCACGACGATGATCGTGGCCGGGTGCCCGCCGTAACGCGCCCGGTCCACCATTTTCACCTTGCCCTCCCGCACCGCGGGTGTCCCCGCGACCTGCTCCACACACTGGGCCAGGGCCGAGCGGGCGGGGTGCAGGGACAGCCCACCGCTGGCCTTGCCGGGGCGGAGCAGGCCTTCGGAGGGCGCATGCAGCAGGGCTGCAGCCTGCCGGGCGAACGTGTCCTTCCCATACGTCATCCCGCTGGCGCGCACGGCGAACTGGACGGTGCCGCCGCCCTGGCCCGTGGCGGAGCCGATGCCGCCCACCGGTGAGCGGGCGGCCGGGTTCGCCGAGGGCCGGGACGGCGCCGCCTCGGCTCCCCCTGACGAGGACGTCGATGGGGACGGGGAGGACTGGGCCACCGCGTAGCCGACCCCGCCCGCGGCGACCAGCACGCCCGCCGTGGCCAGCACCCGGGCCGCGACCGGCATGCGCAGGCGCGGGCCGCGCGGGCGGCCCGGCCGGGGAGTGCCTGTCCCGGGGATGGGGGCGACAGCCGGGCGCGGGGCGGGCACCGTGCTGTCCGGCACGGTCGCGTGGTCCGGCGCGGTCCCGGGATCGTGCGCGGCGCGGCGGGCGGTCTCGGCGCTCAGCGCGGCATCCAGCCGGGCCGCGATCCCGGGCGGCATCGGGGGCGGGGGGACCTGGGCGAGCAGCGCCGGGCATCTCATCCAGCCGGGCCTGCGTGGCGGCGCACTGCGGGCAGCTGGCTACGTGTGAGCGGATCCGCCCGCTCCGGCGCCTGCCGAGCAGGCCCTCGGCGCACAGCGCCAGGGACTCCGCGTCCACATGCCCTCTCATGGCTGGTTCTCACCCGTTCCCTCGGCTGGTGAGACGCGCGGTGCGGCTGGCTGGTTCCGCCCGGCCGCGGACTGTCCCGCGGAAGCCGCGTGCCCGGCCGGTGCCGCGTGCCCCGCCGGGGCCGGCCCGGTGGCGGGGCGCTGCCCGGCGGCCGCCCCGTACCCGCGCAGGTGGGCCAGCAGCGGCAGCAGCCGCGCCCGGCCCCGTGCGCAGCGGCTTTTCACCGTACCGGGGGAAACGCCCAGGATCTGCGCGGTGTCAGCCACGGGGTAGCCGAGCATGTCCACCATGACCAGCACGGCCCGCTGGTCCGGGGCCAGCGTCCGCAGCGCGGCGAGCACGTCCAGCGCGGTGTCCTTGTCGATCCCCGGATCGGCCAGCGCCGACCCCTGGGCCAGCACGTCCAGGGTCTGCTCGTCCATCCCGCTGGCCGCCGGGCGCGCGGCCCGGCGGCGGATCCGGTCCAGGCAGGCGTTGACCACGATGCGGTGCAGCCAGGTGGTGACGGCCGATTCGCCGCGGAAGTCCGCGGCCCGCCGGAACGCCGAGATCATCGCGTCCTGGAGAGCGTCCGCGGCCTCTTCCTGATCACCCAGCGTGCGCAGGGCGACCGCCCACAGCCGCTCGCGGTGCCGGACGAAGAGCAGGCCGAACGCCTCGGTGTCGCCCTGGACGTGCCGTCTCAGCAGGTCGCTGTCGGAGAGGCCGGCCTGCGGCACCCCGCGGGGGTCAGGAAAGGCCTGCCCGGGCTGCCCGGGCACGGCTCAGCCCGATCCCCGCACGACGACGTTGGAGATGAAAGCCTCGAACACGCTGGTACTCCCCGGCTGCGGCGGCAGCTTGGTGAACCAGATCAGCACGTAGCGGCCCTTCGTCGCGCTGCTCGTCTGGAAGACCTGAGTACCCCCGCCCACATGCTTGCGCTTGGCCACCTTGGTGAACGAGGCCAGGCCCTGGGGGGAGACGGACTTGCTGTTGCCCACCATGATGGCCACGTTGGCCCCGGCTTCGGTGCCGAAGCTGACCGTCACCGAGCGCAGGCTGACCTGCTTGCCCATGTCCAGGATCAGGCCGGTGCCCTGCTTCAGGCCGCCGAACACCGGGTTGCCGTCGTAGAACTGGGTGTGCCAGGACGTCGACGGGTTGCCGTCGATGGCCATCGGGGCGCCGGCGTTGTCCTCGTTGCCCGGGTCATTGGCCAGGCCGAGCGCGTCAAACCCACCGGCGCTGACCGGGGTGAGCACGGTGTTCGCCGCCACGGACGGCGACGCCGAGCTGCTGCCCGTGTTCCGGGGCCGGCCCCGGCCGGGCCGTGCGGCCGGGTCAGGCTGTACACCCCGGTCCCGATGGCGGCCAGGACGAGCAGGACGACCAGGACGATGCCCAGCCGGCTGAGCGGCCGCCCGCTGCGCCGCGGGGGCGCGAACGCCGCGCCACCGGCGGCCGGTGTCCAGCCCCCGGCACCCGGATAGCCCGACGCGGGGTCCGGCGTGTACGACGCGGGCGGCCCGTACTCGCCGGGCCGGGTGAACCCGCCGGCCCGGGAACCCGGGACCGGCGGCGCCGCGGGCGGCGGCGCGAGCGGCGCCGGGATTACCTCGGCCAGCGCATCGGCGAACAGCGCGGGAGTAGTCAGCGGCGGGCCGCGGCGGCGATCCCGCTGGAACAGCGCCTGGGTGGTCACCTCGTCGATGGAGGCGGGCACGCCCGCGCACACCTGGCGGGGGCTGCACGGCCTGCCGTCGGCCAGCGGGGCGGGCGGCAGCGTGCCCATCCCGGGCCCGGGCCAGTACCGGGTCAGCGCCGCGTAGAGCAGCATGGCCAGCCCGCGCGTGTCGGCCAGGGCCGGATCGTCCGCGGACGTGTCGGACAGCGCGGCGTCGATGCCGGTGCCCAGCACCTTGACCCCGCCGCCCGGTGTCCAGCGCAAGGACTGCGGGGTGAGGCAGAGATGGGCCACCCCGGTCGTGTGCGCCGCGGCGAGCGCCTCGGCGGCCTCGGCCACGATCTCGGCGCCCCGGGCGGGATCGAGCGGGCCATCGGCGAGGAGATCGTCCAGCGAGTCGCCGGCGACCCACTCCATGACCACGTAAGCCTGGTCCCAGTCGTCCTCGACGTCGAAGACCTGGGCCAGCCGCGCGTCCGTGAGCCTGCTGGCCGCGCGGGCGGCGGTGAGCACCTCACTGATCCGCGGGAAGCCGGGCGCGAACGTGAGCACGGCCACCGGCCGGGCCAGCGTCTCGTCGATGGCCTTCCACGCTGACCAGCCGCTGGCGTCGCTGACCCGGTCCTCAAGGCGGTAGCGGCCGCCGAGCCTGGTCCCCGGTTCCGAGATGAAGGTGCTCATAGGCCTGAAGTCAAGAGCGGGGCAGGCCCTCGACCCTCCTTCCGAGCCCCCGGATCTGCGGACGTTGACGAGCGCGTTCTCGTGGTGCTGGACACCATGCTAAGCCGCGAGGGGCGGCGGGAGGCGTCCCGCATGCCTGCCCAGCGCAAACCGTTACATGTGAGAGACACCAGTGGCGCCTCCGGACGGGTCCCGTGGGGCCATCGGTACCGGTGTGGCCGGCGTCACCTGGCCGCGTCCTGGCGGCGCCGTTCACCGATGCAGCCGGGCCTTCACGGTGGACGTCAGCGAGGCCACCTCGGCGATCCCCAGCGCCCGGGAAAACAGCAGGTAGAGCAGGAGCCCGCCGCTGCCGCCGAGGAATACGGTGACGAGCCCGTACAGCGGGCCCGGCGCGATGACCACGCCCACCATGAACGTCACCGCCCACGCGAACAGCAGGGCCGGGAACGCGGCCGCGTGCATCCGCCCGACAGAATCCGCGATCTGGTGCCCGGCCAGCCCGCCGAGGCGGCGGCTGAGGATGCGCCAGGACGCCGCCGCGCCCACCACGTTCGCCACCCCGAAGGAGGCGCCCAGGCCTTCCACCACATGGCCGGTGGGCAGCACGTTCAGCACCAGCAGGCTGATCCCGACGTTGGCCACCATGACCAGGACCCCGATGAACATCGGCGTGCGGCTGTCGTGCAGCGAGTAGAACACGCGCAGCAGCAGCTGGAAGATCATGTAGGGCACGAGGCCGAGGGAGAAGATGCCGAACACTTCGCCGATATAACGGGCTTCGGCCACCGTGGTGCTGCCGTGCCCGAGGCCGAACAGCAGCTCGGCCAGCGGGCCGCCCAGGACGATGAGCAGCAGCGCGGCCGGCACCACGATCACCGACGACAGCCGGACCCCGGTCGAGAAGTCGTCCCGGACCAGCGCATAGCGGCGTTCGGCGGCATGCGCGCTCATCCGCGGCAGCAAGGCGGTGATCACCGAGATGCCGACGATCGCGTAGGGCAGCTGGAACAGCTGCCAGGCGTTGCTGTAGGTGGAGAACGAGTCGTAGCTGGCCCCCGGCCGCGTCGACGCCGCGTTGGCCACGTTCTGCACAACCAGGAAGGACACCTGGGTCGTCACGATGTAGCCGAACAGCGGGGCGGCCATCCGGCGGATCTCGGCCACCTCGGCCCGCCGGAAGTCGAAGCGCGGATGCCACCGGAAGCCGGCCCGGTGCAGCGCCGGGAACAGCGCGGCGGTCTGCGCGATGATGCCCAGCGTGGTGCCCAGGCCGAGCAGCTGGATCTGGGCCCCGGAAATGGTGGACGCCTGGGTGCCGATGCCCCCGGTCGCGATGAACATCAGCAGGACGAGGATGACCACGATGTTGTTGATGACCGGGGTCCACATCGGCGCGGCGAACCGGTTGCGGGCGTTCAGGACGCCGCCGGCCATCGAGCTCACCCCGTAGAAGAAGATCTGCGGGATGAAGAAGACGGCGAAGATCACCGTCAGGTGGCGTTCCGGCCCGGTGAGCGCATGGGCGTAGAGATCGACCAGCAGGCTCGCGGCCAGGGTGGCGACCACGGTCAGCCCGAACAGGGCCACCGTGGCCAGGGTGAACATCCGCTGGGTGTAAGCCTCGCCGCGGTCGGTGTCACGCTTGGCCGCGGTGACCAGCAGCGGGACCACCACGCTGGCCAGGATGCCGCCGAGCATCAGGTCATACACCGCGTTGGGCAGCGTGTTGGCGTTGTTGTAGGCGTTCCCGACGCCGGTCACGCCGAGCGCGTAACCAGCATCACCGTGCGCAGGAACCCGGTGCCCCGCGACGCGAGGGTGCCCACGGCCATCACGGAGCTGGACCGGAGCAGGCTGCTGCCCCCCTCCGGGCCGTGCGGAGGCCCGCCCGGGCGGGTACCCCCGCCGCCCGGGCCGTCCGGGGGGACCCGCTCGCCCGGGCCTCCCGGGGGCACCCGCGCGCCCAGGGCGCTGAAGGACGCCTGCCCGGGGTCAGCCGGGCCGCTGCCGCCGCCCTGGATCACCCCGCCGCCCGCGCCGCCTGGGCGGCCCGCGCCATGACGGCCGGAGGCACGGCGGTGCCCCCCGCCGCCATCAGGGGCGGTCCACCCGGCCTGGGGCGCTGGCGTACTCATCCGGCTCCTCGGGTGTGTCGTGATCACGGTCAGGCTCGGAGACGACGGTATCCGTTCCGGCAGGCGATCCGGCGCGTTCCGCGCCGTTCGCGTCCTGACCTGGGCCCGGGCTCTGCCGGGGTGACAGGAAGGCGCCGCTGGCCCCGCCGCGGCGGATGGCCCGGGCGATCGCGGTCACCACGAACACCGCGATGGCGATGGCCACGATGACCATGGCGGTGGTGCCGAAGTGAGTGGCGTCCACGGTGAGCTGGGCGTTGGTCCCGGGCAGCGGCGCCCCGTTCGGCGCGGCCAGGCTCAGCCTCAGCACCGTTGAGCCCGCCACCGCGGACCGCACCTTGAGCGCCACGGTCCGCTGCTGGTGCTTCCCGATGGTGACGCTGGTGACGGAGGGGTGGACCGTCATCCGGCCCGAGGGCGCCCGCGCCCGCAGCAGCACCGTGACCGGCCGGCCCAGCCGGTTGTTGATCGATACCGGGACGGAGCCGGACTTCCCGGTCAGGGTGTCCTGGCCGGTGTCGATGATACGGACCTGCTGCTCCTGCATGGCCAGGTACCCGGACACCGACGCGAGCAGCGCCTTGGCCTGGGCTGGGTCGTCCCGCCAGGCGGACGATTCCACCGCGGCCACCGCCCCGGCCAGGTAGGTGGAGGCCGGCTGAGCGAACATGCTGGCCTGCAGCCGGATGCTGCCTTCCAGGCCCTTCACCTTGCGGAGCAGGGACCGGTGCAGTTCCCGGGGGGCGAACTTCTCGGCGGGCGGCGGCTGCCGCGGTACCTGCCCCCCGTCGGACTTCGCGCTGATCAGGTCGGCCAGGCTGTCCGGGCGCAGCCAGGGCGCGCCGTCACTCTCGGCCAGCAGGGCGGTGGCCAGGCCGGGCGCGGGGTTCCACTGCCGGGGCGGGGTGATCACCACGGAACGGGGGGTAGCGGGCTGCTCCGCGACGATCATGGCCGTCTCGGCCAGGAAAAGCTGCTCGGTCGCGAACGAGCCGGCCGCCGTCGCGGCCTGCACGGTCGCGGCGGACCGGCGGCCGCCTGCGTGAGCCGCGCCTGCCCTGGCCTGAGCGGCCGTCGGCCCGCCGGCCAGGACCTGGCTGAGGGTGCTGTCCGACAAGGCCACGTTCAGGCGGCCGTCCACCCCATCCAGCGCGCTGGTGATGGCGCTGGGCGTGAACAGGGTCGGGGTGCGGGGCAGCATCAGGGAGCTGCCCAGGATCACGGTGCGCCAGCCACCCGCGCCCAGGTTGCCGAGGACCCCGTAGTCAGCCACCCCGCCGGCGGCCAGGCGATCGCGCCGGACCCCGGCGTGACCGGCCGCTGGGTGCCGCCCAGGAACTGGCGGGCGATGATGTACCCCCTTGGCCTGGGCCCGCTTCAGGTCAGTGCTCATCGCGGCGTGCGTGAGCGCGGACATGTCCACGTCCGCGTACGGGGTGACGAAGTAATCCTGCTGGGCGGCTACCGACCGCAGCCGGGTCAGCCAGGTGCGGGCGGCCGGGCTGGCCGGCTTGCTGACCGCACCGGAGCAGGTGGCCGACCCGCCCACCTGGTATCGGGTGCGCATGACCGCGGTGGCAGCCAGCACGCTGGGGTCGATAGCCCAGGTCAGGTCGGCGCGGACGGCTTCCGGGGTGACGCCCGCGGCGAGCAGCCGGCTGAGCCGCCCGCCCGCCACGCTGCTGGCGAGGTCATTGTTGAGCAGCGCCGGGCAGGCGGCCTGCTCGGGTGCACTGAAGAGGGGCCACGACCCAGGCGATCTTCATCCGCTGGTGCATCCCGGCCGCGGCCGCGGACCCCGGCCAGAACGGCAGGAATGTGTGGTCGGTGCCCAGCACCGCGTCGCCCGAGTTCACCTGGGCCGCGAGCGGGTACACGCCGAAGGTGGTCATGGCCAGGCTGCTGGCGGGGATCCTGACCGACCAGTCCCGGACGGCCCCCGGCGCCAGGGTTCCGGGCAGCCGGGCCAGGGCGTCGGCCACCGGGATGTCCACATTGGGGAGGTTCCCGGCGGCGTACTGGCTCAGCTCGGCGCGGCTGGTGAGCCGGAAGCTGGACGACCAGATCTGGACGGTCAGGCCGAACACCGTCCTGCGGGTCGTGTTGCTGACCGTCCCCTGCACGGTGACCGCGCGCCCGGGCTGCGCGACCTGCGGGGCCACCGACGTGATACCGACCGTGACCTGCTGCGCCGGCGCGGCGGCCGTCGTCGAGATCACTGCCCGCGCGGTCACGCCGGGGGCCGCGCCGGGAGAGGGCCGCAGCCGTCCGCCGCCGGCCAGGGCGGGACCCGCGGCGGCCAGCGCAGCGAACGCGCAGGCGAGCACGCAGCGCCGGGCCAGCCGGGGCCACGCCGGTCCGGCAGGCCTCCGGTCGCGCTGCGTTGGGCACTGACGCGGCATGCCGGAAATGCTATTGCCGTTCTCTGAGTGCTCTTCCAAGATGCGTCCGGGCTCCCTGGATTTCCCCCGGCCCACCACTACCCCCTACCCTCAATGCCCGTGCCGGATACCACGCCCATCAGCCCGCAGCAGCGGAAGGCCGCCGCAGCCCTGCTGCGCAGGACGGCCGAGCCTGCCGCCGAGCTGGGCCGCATCTTCGCCCGCCACGGGCACGAGCTGGCGCTGGTGGGCGGCCCGGTCCGGGACGTGTTCCTCGGCCGGCCGCACAGCGACCTGGATTTCGCCACGGACGCCACGCCACCCCAGGTCCTGTCCATCGCGCGGGACTGGGCGGACAAGGTGTGGGAAACCGGCATCGAGTTCGGCACGGTCGGCCTCCGCAAGGGCGACACCGTGTTCGAGATCACCACCTACCGCAGCGAGACCTACGTACCTGACTCACGGAAACCGTCGGGCATCCGGTACGGCACATCCCTGGAGGAGGACCTGCGGCGGCGGGACTTCACCGTGAACGCGATGGCGGCCCTGCTGCCGTCCCTGGAGCTGGTGGATCCGTTCGGTGGCCTGCGCGACCTGCGGGACAAGGTGCTGCGCACGCCGGGGAGCCCTGAGGAGTCCTTCACCGACGACCCGCTGCGGATGATGCGCGCGGCCCGGTTCACCGCGCAGCTCGGGTTCACCGTGGCCCCGGAGGTGGCCGCGGCCATGCGGAAGCTCGGGCCGCGGCTGGCCGTCGTGTCCGCGGAGCGGATCCGTGACGAGCTCACCAAACTGCTGCTCGCCCCCCGCCCGCACGATCCGGTCCGCGGGATCGAGCTGATGGTGGACACCGGGATCGCGGACGTGGTCCTGCCCGAGGTGCCCGGCTGCGGCTGGAAACCGATGAGCACATGCGGCACAAGGATGTGTACCAGCACTCGCTGACCGTGCTGGAGCAGCCGGCCGACTGGAGGAGCGCTACGGGCTGCAGCCGGACCTGCGTGGTCAGGCTGGCGGCGCTGCTGCACGACATCGGCAAGCCCAAGACACGGTCGCGCCTCCCGGACGGGCGGGTCGCCTTCCATCATCACGAGGCGGTCGGCGCGGCCATGGCCCGGTCCCGGCTGAAGGCGCTGCGCTTCCCCTCCGCGGTGGTGGCCGAGGTGACCACCCTGATCGCCCTGCACCTGCGGTTCCACGGGTACGGCCCCGGGGAGTGGACGGACTCCGCGGTCCGCCGGTACGTGCGCGACGCGGGGCCGCTGCTGACCCGGCTGCACGTGCTGACCCGGGCCGACTGCACCACCCGGAACAAGGCCAAGGCGGCCCGCCTGGCCCGGGCCAGCGACGGCCTGGAGGCGCGCATCGTGACGCTCAGCGCGCAGGAGGAACTCAAGAAGATCCGTCCCGACCTGGACGGTAACGAGATCATGGCCATCCTGGGCCTGCCGCCCGGTCCCAGCGTCGGCCGGGCCTCCCGTTACCTGCTGGACCTGCGCATGGAGCACGGCCCGCTGGGCAAGGAGCGGGCCACTCATGAACTTCTGCGCTGGGCCGAGGGCGAGGGGCTCGGGGCGCCGCCCGCCCCGGAGGGCGGCTGACCGTCCCCGCCCCCGGGCGACGGCTGCCGCGCGGCCAGCCAGTACGCCGCCGCGGTGACCGCGTACCCCACCGCGACCAGGCCGATAATGGTGGCGGAGCGCCCGGTGACGGGCATGAACGCCGCGCTGACCGCCGCCCCGGCCACGAACGTGATGTTGAACGTCATGTCGTAGAAGGAGAAGACGCGGCCGCGGTACTCGTCGTCCACCTCCTCCTGCAGGATGGTGGTCGCGCAGATCGCGACGCCCTGCCCGGCCAGGTTCAGGCAGAACCCGATGATCAGGAACGCGACCTGGTTGAAGGTCTCGCCCAGCGGGCCGCTGATGACCGCGGCCGCCGCGAGCAGGACCGTGATCCAGGCCGCTTGCTGAGCGCCTTGGTGAGCTGCGGGGTGATCAGCGCGGCGCGCGCGTAGCCGAGCGCCGAGGCAATGACCAGGACCGTGTAATGGCTGAGCGCCGCGTTGGCGCGCCGCGGCGCGGTAGAAGTAGTTCCGGTAGAGCAGGATCGACATCAGGAGCAAGATCCCGTACAGGAACCGGTTCCCGCCGGTGGCGCCCAGCGCGGCGGCCGGGCCGCGGCGGCGGAGCACATACCTGCGCCCCGGCGGCCAGCCCGGCCAGCACGGCCGCGAACTCGCCCAGCACCCGTCCCGGCGGCCGGTCACCGGGCTGCCGGGGTCGGGCCGAGCAGCGGCGCGCGGCATGGTCCGGGCGCACCAGGCTGGCCAGGAGGTAGCAGCAGCCGGCGACCAGCAGGGTTACCGCGGAGCCGGTCCGGCCTCTGCCGGTGGCGACGATGGACGCCCAGGCCGACGATCCCGCCGATCGCGCCATGACACCGCCCGCGGTCGGCGACACGAGTTCGGCCATGACCAGCTTGTCCTCCGCGACCACGTGCGGCAGCGCGGCAGACAGCGAGGACAGGAAGAACCGGTTGACGCCCAGCACGAGCAGGACGCTGACGTACAGCGGGGCGCCCAGCTTGCCCGAGGCGACGAGCGAGGCGGTGAGCACCACGAACGACGGCGCGCAGCAGCGCCGAACAGACCAGGATCTGGCGCCGCGACCAGCGGTCGATGAAGACGCCGGCGAACGGCCCGATCAGCGAGTACGGGAGGTAGAGGACGGCGAACGCCGCCGCGGCCGAGGCCGGGTCGGGGAACGTGGTCGCGTTGAAGAAGACGTAGGAGCCGAGCCCGGCGTTGAAGACCCGTCGCCGGTCTGCGAGATCAGCCGGGTGGCGAAGAGCCGCCGGAAGCCCCGCCCCGCCAGCACGCTCCGCAGATCGGCGAGGAAGGAGGAGCCGGCTCCCGCCGCGCGGCATCGCCTGACGGCGGCCAGGCGGTCCCCGCGCAGATCACGGTGACGATCCGCCGATGCCCAGCGCCGATGACCCGCCCGGCAATCGTTCTAAAGAGCCCGGCACGGAAACGGCGCGCACCCGCTGAGCGGGGCCCGTGCGGGTCCGGGACAGAGCCTCGCGCGGGCCGCCGGGCCCGCGTCGCGGCGGCCGGCTCAGCGGTCGATGTCGCCGCGGATGAACTTCTCGACCGACTCGCGGGCGACGTCGTCGCTGTACTGCTCGGGCGGCGACTTCATGAAGTAGGACGACGCCGAGAGGATCGGGCCGCCGATGCCGCGGTCCTTGGCGATCTTCGCCGCCCGGACCGCGTCGATGATCACGCCGGCGGAGTTCGGCGAGTCCCAGACCTCCAGCTTGTACTCCAGGTTCAGCGGGACGTCGCCGAAGGACGCTGCCCTCCAGCCGCACGTAGGCCCACTTGCGGTCGTCCAGCCACGGCACGTGGTCGGACGGGCCGATGTGCACGTCGGCCTTCGCCATCTCGTGCGGGATCTGCGAGGTGACGGACTGGGTCTTGGAGATCTTCTTGGACTGCGAGGCGCTTGCGCTCCAGCATGTTCATGAAGTCCATGTTCCCGCCGAAGTTGAGCTGGTACGTGCGCAGCAGCTCGACGCCGCGGTCCTCGAACAGCTTGGCCAGCACCCGGTGCGTGATCGTCGCGCCGACCTGGGACTTGATGTCGTCCCCGACGATCGGCACGCCCGCCTCGGTGAACTTCGCCGCCCACTCCGGGTCGGAGGCGATGAAGACCGGGCAGCGCGTTGACGAACGCCACGCCCGCGTCGATGGCGCACTGCGCGTAGAACCGGTCCGCCTGCTCCGAGCCGACCGGCAGGTAGGAGACGAGCACGTCGGCCTGGGAGTCGCGGAGTGCCTGCGACCACGTCGACCGGCTCGGCTCGTCCGACTCGGTGATGATCTCGCGGTAGTACTCGCCGAGGCCGTCGTAGGTGGGGCCGCGCTGCACGGTGATGCCGGTCGGCGGCACGTCGCAGATCTTGATCGTGTTGTTCTCGCTAGCGACGATCGCCTCGGCGATGTCCCTTCCGACCTTCTTGGCGTCCACGTCGAAAGCGGCAACGAACTCAATGTCCCCGACGTGGTAAGGGCCGAACTGGACGTGCATGAGGCCCGGCACCCGGCTTACCGGGTCGGCGTCCTTGTAGTACTCCACGCCCTGGACCAGGGAACTCGCACAGTTCCCGACGCCCACGATGGCTACCCGTACCGAACCCATGAGGATCTGCTCCTTATCTTCTTTCTCATCAGGCGCTGACCTGGCCTAGCCGGCCGGGGTCAGCACCGTCCTGTGCGTCGGCCTCCGGGCTCGCGGACGGACTCGGCGTCCGCCCGGCGCTCGGAAGCGATCAGCTCGTTCAGCCAGCGAACTTCGCGCTCGACCGACTCCAGGCCATGGCGCTGCAGCTCGAGGGTGTAGCTGTCGACCCGTTCCCGGGTCCGCGAGAGCCCGGCCCGGACCGCCTCGACCCGCTCCTCCAGCCGGGTGCGGCGCCCTCGAGGATCCGGAGCCGGACGTCCGCCTTGGTCAGGCCGAAGAAGGCGAAGCGGACGCCGAACCCGTCGTCCTCCCAGGCCGCCGGGCCGGTCTCGGAAAGCAGATCCTGGAGCTGCTCCTTGCCGTCCGCGGTCAGCCGGTAGACGATCTTGGAACGACGACCGGCCAGCGGCTTGGCCGCCTCGGGTACGCGTCCTCGGCGATCAGCCCCGGACGGTCAGGTCCTTCAGGCACGGGTACAGCGATCCGTAGCCGAAGGCGCGGAATGCGCCGAGCACCGAGTTAAGCCGCTTGCGCAGCTCGTAGCCGTGCATCGGCGTCTCGTGCAGCAGCCCGAGCACAGCAAGCTCAAGCACGCCGTGTCCGCTGGCTGACTCATGTCGGCTCGTGCCTCCTGCCCCATGGCCTGGCTAGGCTAGCTAGCACCGTGTGGGCTACTATCCGCCAGACCGCTCTGCGACTGCATATCCAGCTCGATGTATCGAGTCGATACATCACTACGATATGTCGCTGCCTCGTGTGGCGCAAGTCCCGGTCATGTCCTCCCGGCATGGCCGCAGGTCAGCAACGTGCGAGTGAACAGGGGACTCGGCCTGAGCGCAATTCCGTCGTAACCTGTCGGTCATGATCGGCGATCGGTGGTCGACTACGCGCTCGCGCGGCGGGCAACGCTCGCATCCGTGCTGGTCGGGCCGGACCACGATCACGGATGTCTGCGACGCCCACCCCTACCTGCTCCGGGCGGCGAAGTTCCACGGCGAGCCGACCGACACGGCCTGCCCGATCTGCCGCAAGGTGAAGCTGACCCATGTCACCTACGTGTACGGGGACGAACTCGGCCGCTACGAGGGCCGGGTTAAGCAGGGCAGGGAACTCGACGAAATGGCGTCCGAATACAGGGAGTTCCAGGTATACGTGGTCGAGGTCTGCCAGAGTTGCGGGTGGAATCACCTTGCGTCGTCCTATGTTCTCGGCACCGGTGAGCCACGTACCCGGCGCAGCAGGCGGGCCCGGGCCGGCGAATAACGGCGGGGCAGGGAGCCGCCGCCCATCCAGGGCGGCGGAGCCTGCGCCACCAGGCCCGCAGCACGGGGCCCGCAGCACGGGGCCTGCACCACCGGCTCTGCACCACCCGGCCCGCACCACCGGGCTGGCCCCGCAGGGGTTGAATCACTCAGCTTGCCCCACGGGCTCCGCCATGGAGCCTGCCCCACCGGACTTGCCCCAGGGGGCCCGCCACCAGGCAGAAACGGCCCGGAGAGCCAAACGGTCGCTATGCAGATGTGACGAATTTCTAACCCGGGCCGGATGGCTCGCGCCACCGGATACCGTGAGGCCCGGCGGTCGGTCCGATGCTCGCCCACGACTGCCTCACCCAACCAGCGAGGACGCGTGAGTAACCCAGATTTCTCCGGTTCCTACCCCCGGAGCCCGCTGAGCCGGGCCGCTGGGGCGGCTCCCGTGATGGCCAGCGCGGGGAGCGCTATGGCGACGGCCGCCACGGGCGCAGCACCCGGGACGCGGGAGGACGCGGCTACCGGCAGGGGCGGGAGTACGAGTGGGACCGCGGGGCGACCGCCGGCCAGAGCTACCCGGGCCAGGGCCGCCCGGATCAGGATTGGGCCGCGCCAGGGCCGCACCGAGCGGAGCTGGGCCGGCCAGGGTGGTTCGGACCAGGGCCGGGCGCCGCGGGGCAGCCGCCGCGCGGCCCGGCAGGCGGCCAAGGGCCGGCGCGGTGCGGCCGCCCCGGGCGGGATGAGCACGAAGGACCGGCTGGCGGCCAAGCTCGGCACGAATCACGCGGCAGCCGGCTTCAGCGCGGCGGGTGCCGCCGGCTACGCCGCCGGGGCGGCCCCGGCGGCGGCCGGGCCCGCGATGGCCGGTTATCCGGGCTCCGGTTATCCGGGCTCTGGTTACCCGGGTCAGGGCGATCCCCGCGGGCCTGGCTCCCGGGACGCGCGGGACTCCGGCCCGCGGCCCGGCCGGGGCCGCGGTGGTCCGGCGGAGATGCAGGACGGGAACGGCCGCGGCGGCCGCGGGGGGACGGCGGGAACGGCGGCGGGAATGGCCGGGGCCGGGGCTCCGGGCGGCCGCGCCGCAAGGGCGACTGGTGGCGCCACTGGACCTGGAAGAAGGCCCTGGCGATGTGCCTGCTGACCGGCGGCGGCTTCGTCATCCTCGTCCTTATCGGCATCTATTACGCCTACTCGCAGACGCCCATCCCGGCCGCCTCGGAGTTCGCCACGGGCCAGGCCTCCCGGGTCTACTTCCGGGACGGCAGCACGCTGGTCGGCATGTTCGGCCAGCATGACCGGCAGAGCCTGCAGCCGAACCAGATCCCGGCCATGGTCAGGAACGCCATGGTGGCCTCGGAGGACAAGCACTTCTATAACGAGGGCGGCGTCTCTCCGACCGGCATCCTGCGCGCGGCCTTCGCCGACCTGACCAGCGGCTCGGTCCAGCAGGGCGGCTCGACCATCACCCAGCAGCTCGTCCGGAACTACTACGACGGCATCGGCACGGCGCAGACGTTCACCCGGAAGATCAAGGAGATCTTCGTCGCGGAGAAGCTGGCTTCAGCGAAGTCCAAGGCGTGGATCCTGACCAACTACATGAACACGGTGCCGACCGGCGTCAACATGTACGGCTTCGGCGCGGCCAGTGAGGCGTACTTCGGCAAGCCGGTGTGGAAGCTGAACGTCGCGCAGGCCGCGATGATCGCGGCCATGCCGCAGTCGCCGAGCTACTACAACCCCGACCCGAAGGCGGGGGCGGCGTACCAGGCGCTCGTCTTCCGCTGGCACTACGTGCTGCGGACCATGGTGCAGATGGGCACGCTGACCCAGGCGCAGGCGAACGTGCAGAAGTTCCCCACGCTCGCGAAGGCGTTCAACAACAACTGGTCGGGTTACCGCGGCTACATCATGACCGCCGTGCTCAACGAGCTGGAGAACACCTACCACTACACGCAGGGCCAGATCGACGACGGCGGCCTGCGCATCATCACCACGTTCAGTAAGCCGATGATGAACCAGCTCTACGCGACGGTGAAGGCCGAAAAGCGCCAGATGAGGCTGGACGGCAAGGCGCTGCCCAGCTACGCGCACGTCGGCGCGGTGCTGGAGCAGCCGAGCAGTGGCGAGATCTGGGCCATGTACAGCGGGCCCAACTTCGACGCCAGCACCAAGCAATGCAACAGGATCCGCTGCCAGTGGGACATGGCCCTGCAAAACCGCGAGCAGGTGGGCTCCTCGATGAAGCCCTACGTGCTGGCGCTGGCCCGGAAGCAGGGGATGAGCGTCAAGACGAGCACGCTGGACGGTCACTCGCCGCTGTGGATCCCGCCCGTCTCGTCCCCGATGACGTACGCGAGCCGGGCCCAGCCCGCGGACCCGGGCGGCTGGTACGAGGTCGGCAACGATGCGGGTGACGCGCAGGCCAACGGGGTCAGCGTGGTGACCGCGTCCGCCGAGTCGCTCAACACCGCCTACACCGACCTGTACCACCGCGTCGCGGGCACCGACGGCGAGAACATGATCTCCCTGGCGAAGACGTTCGGTGTCAACACCACCGCCTCGGGCCTGTACAACATGCGTGACGAGGTCGGCACCGCACTCGGCCAGGCCTCGCTGACCGTGGAGGAGCAGGCCAGCACGTTCGCCACGCTGGCCAACAACGGCGAGTACGAGGCCCCGCACGTGATCCGGGAGATCCAGCAGCAGCTGCCCGGCCAGGCCCTGCAGACCATCCAGGCCAAGGTGGCCAGGCACCAGGTGCTGACCCCGGACGAGAACTCCGACGTGGACTACGCCCTCTCGTTCGACGACAAGCCGGGCGGCACCGCCCCCAACGTCGGGCTCGCCGACGGCCGGGAGATCATCGCCAAGACCGGCACCACGAACCTGTCCCAGTCGGCGTTCTTCATCGGCGCCATCCCGCAGTTCAGCCTGGCGATCGGCATGTTCACCAACGAGCAGGGCTGCCCGGCCAGCATCGCCGGCTGCGCGGCCGCGGCGAACCAGGAAAGCGCGCCGCCGGCCGGCCTGCAGACCCTGTACGGCGTCGGCGACCTGCCAGGTTACGGCGGCGAGTGGCCGGCCACCATCTGGCACGACTACGCGCAGAAGATGTTCGGCAGCATGCAGATCCAGGAGTTCCCCACGCCGGACTTCGGCGGGACCCCGTGGAACATGCTCGGGCCGTACACCCCGACGCCGCAGGCGCCTGCCACCCCGACCCCGACGCCGAGCGCCACCTGCAACGGCTTCTACTTCGCCGGGCACTGCTTCCAGGGCCGGGGTAACCGCCCCACCCCCACCCCGACCCCGAGCAACCCGATCCCGACCGCCAGTTTCCCCAACCCCACGCCCTCGCTCGGGAAGAAGCAGTCAGCTGCCGGGTAGCCGGGGCCTGCCTCAGGGCACAATCACCGGAACCCGGTAGCAGATGACGGAGCGTGGGTGACAGACGCAGACACCGGCCCGGCCGGCCACCAGCCGGCCGGGCCTGAGCGGGAGGCCGCGCAGCGGCCCGGGGCGGCGCGGCTCGCGCTGCTCGCGGGATCGGTCACGGCCCTGGTCACGGCCGTGCTGCTCGGCTCCGGGCTCTCACTCGCCAACAAGTGGGCGTGCCGGGCCGGAGCATGGAACGGGTACCTCTCGCAGTTCCAGGCGCACTGCTACACCGACATCTACCCGCTGTACTTCGGTGAGGGACTGTCGTCCGGCAAGGTCCCCTACACCGGCCACCCGGTCGAGTACCCGGTGCTCATCGGCGGGGCCATGCAGCTCGTCGCGTGGCTGGTCCACCCGATCGGCAACCCGTTCATCCGGGGCCGGGAGTTCTTCGACCTCACCATCGTGCTGCTCACCCTGTTCGCGCTCGTCGGCGTGCTGGCCACCGCGTACCTCGCGGGCCGGTCCCGCCGGTGGACCGCACTCGGCGTGGCGCTGGCCCCGGCGGTCATCCTGGCCGCGTTCATCAACTGGGACCTGATCGCGATGGGTCTCGCCATGGCGGGCATGGCCGCCTGGGCGGCCCGGCGCGGGGTCCTGGCCGGCGTGCTGCTCGGCCTGGCCGTGGCGACCAAGTTCTACCCGTTGCTGTTCTTCGGGCCGTTGCTGCTGCTCTGCCTGCGCGCGGGCCGGATGCGGGAGTTCTGGGTCACGTTCGGGTCCGCGGCGGCCGCCTGGCTGGCGGTCGACCTGCCGGTGCTGATCGCGGCCCCCGCGGGCTGGGCCCGCTTCTACCGGCTCAGCGACACCCGTTCCGCCGACTGGGGCTCGATCTGGTACTTCTTCGAGACCGAGCACTGGCCGGGAGTCGGCACGGCCAGCGTGAGCACGCTCAACGTCATCTCCGCGGGCGTGTTCGGTGTCGCCTGCGTGCTCATCGTGCTGCTCACCCTGGGCGCGCCGCGCCGGCCACGGGTGGCGCAGCTGTTCTTCCTCACCCTGGCCACCTTCCTGCTGTCCAACAAGGTCTGGTCACCGCAGTACGTGGTCTGGCTGGCCCCCCTGGTCGTGCTGGCCCGCCCGCGCCTCGGCGCCTACCTCGTCTGGCAGGCGGCGGAGGTGGGCTACTTCTTCGCGATCTGGGCCTACCTGATCACGGTGTCCGTGGCCGGGCCATCGTTCATCGGGGTCGGCGGGATCGGCACCGGGCTGTACTTCACCGCGCTGATCGCCCGGTTCGCCTCGGTGCTGCTGCTGT
Source organism: uncultured Actinomycetes bacterium (assembly GCA_963720645.1). Taxonomy (GTDB): domain Bacteria; phylum Actinomycetota; class Actinomycetes; order Streptosporangiales; family Streptosporangiaceae; genus RYN-230. Next base: position 80,260 of record CAVRFX010000019.1, read on the forward strand.
GCGGCCTGGTCGTCCGGGACATCCTGCAGCCCGCCCACGACGTGGTCAGGGCGGACGGGCTGGATGACCCGGCCGGCGGCGTGCTGTCCGGTGCCCCCGATCGCGTCGTGCTCAGACTCGGCCCGCGCCGCAGCAGGCAGCCCGCCGCCGCCGCGTCCGCCCGCTGACCTCAGTCCGCACCGGGGACATGAGCGCGGAGCCAGTCGATGTCGGCGGCGGGATCCGGGGTCTCGCAGATGACCGGCGCCGCGGCCGCGCGGACCACGTCAGCCAGCACGCTGGGGTCGATCGTGCCTTTCTCCATCCCGGCGTGCCGGTCCCGGCCCGAGCCGAACTCGTCCCGTGAGTTGTTGCCGTGCACCAGGTCGATCCGGCCGGTGATGGCCTTCACCCGGTCCACGATCGTGGACAGGTCCTCCCCGCTGGCGAACGCGTGGCAGGTGTCCAGGCAGAACCCCACCTCGCCCGACCCGCCCGCGCCGGCGATCGCGTCCCACAGCCGGGCCACCCCGTCCAGGCCGCGGGCCATGGCCTGGTCGCCCCCGGCGGTGTTCTCGATCAGCATCGGCACCGGACGGTCGATCCGGGCGACCGCCTTGGCCCAGTTCTCGTAGCCCTCGGCCACGTCGGCGTCGGCGGTGACGTGGCCGCCGTGCACGATCAGCCCCTGCGCGCCGATGGCCGCGGCCGCCTTGAGCTGCTGGCCGAGCAGCTTCCGGCTGGGGATCCGGATCCGGTTATTGGTGCTGGCCACGTTGATCCGGTACGGGGCGTGGATGAACGCCGCTACCTCCGCCCCGGCGAGCGCGCCGCGCAGCGCGTCCGCGTCACCACCGGGGAACTTGGGGTCCGCCCAGCCCTGCGGGTCGCCCAGGAAGAACTGAACCACGTGCGACTTCGTGCCCACCGCCGCGGCCAGCGGGTCCTCGTCATGGACGTGGGGTCCGATGCTCACCATGCCACGAGACTAGCCGGGTGCGGTTTTCGTTGCGGCGGATGAGCGGAGGGGGCGGGACGCGCAGGGATGCGCTCCGGCCCGCCCGCGCGGCGGGGCGGAGCCGGGGACCGGGACCGGTCAGGGCCAGGCCAGATCAGGGCAGCAGGCCGCCGTGCGCCAGGCCCAGGCAGACGCCGACGAACGCGGCCACCAGGCCGGTCACGATCAGCATCCGCTCCGTCCGGGTCGCGGAGATCAGCTGCGCGGGCAGCCCGACGATCAGCGCGATCAGCCCGAGCCACGTCGCCCCCACGTGCGTCCACGCGCCGGAGACGTCCTGGTACGCCAGGAAGCCCAGGACGCACGCGACCAGGCCCGCCACGATGGTGAACACGCTCAGGGAGTTCTCCATCGGGTGCCGCTGGCCGTCGTCGTTCAGCGTCAGGTGCGGGAGCCGCGGGCGAACCCGGCCCCGGGCCGCGGCCCCGGGCGTGCTGGCTCCGGCAGCCTGGGTCATTCCGGCTCTGGCAGCTTGGGGCACTACGGCCACCCCCTTGGACATCCAGCCCGGTAACGGTCCTGTCCGGGCTCTTTCCCGCTCCGGGGGCGCCGGAATCCTGGGCCGGCTGGTCGGGCCGTCCTGGTAAGCTGACTCGGCCGCAACGGGTACCGGGGATTTCGCGCCGGTGGCGTCGCGGCCCCTCCTGCCACGGAGAGACCGTGGCCGCATCAGTCCAGAGGAGGCATGTTCCAGCATGCGCCGCTATGAGATGATGATCATCCTCGATCCGGCTCTCGAAGAGCAGACCGTCCAGCCCTCCCTCGACCAGTTCCTGTCGGTCGTGAAGACCGGGGGCGGCTCGGTCGACAAGATCGACGTATGGGGCCGGCGGCGGCTCGCCTACGAGATCGAGAAGAAGCCGGACGGCATCTACGCCGTCGTGGACATGGTCGCCGAACCGGACACGGTTCGCGAGCTCGACCGCCAGCTCAGCCTCAACGAGGCGGTCCTGCGGACCAAGATCCTGCGTCCCGAGCAGCACTGACCGCAGCAAAACTGTCCGCGGCGTCACCAATACTGGCGTCACGAACCATTCGGCCGCGACGGCTGCGGCACCTGAACCCTCACAGCGACCGGGAGTGACCCCGATGGCAGGCGATACCCAGATCACGGTGGTCGGCAATCTTGTCAGCGACCCAGAGCTTCGCTACACCCCGACCGGGGTGGCCGTGGCGAACTTCCGCATCGCGTCCACGCCGCGGACCTTCGACCGGCAGGCGAACGAGTGGAAGGACGGCGACTCGCTGTTCCTCACCTGCAACGTATGGCGGCAGGCCGCGGAGAACGTGGCCGAGAGCCTGCAGCGCGGCATGCGGGTCATCGTCCAGGGGCGGCTGCACCAGCGCTCCTACGAGACCCGGGAAGGCGAGAAGCGCACCGTCTTCGAGGTCGAGGTGGACGACGTCGGTCCCTCCATGCGCAACGCCTCAGCCAAGGTCACCAAGTCCAACCGCTCCGGCGGCGGGGGCGGCGGCGGCTTCGGAGGCGGCGGCCAGGGCGGCGGCGGCGGTGGCTTCGGCGGGGGTGGCCAGGGCGGCGGCGGCCAGGGCGGATCCGGCGGGTATGGTGGATCGTCCGGCGGCCGCGGCGGCGATGACCCCTGGGCCTCGGACTCCGGGTTCGGCGGCGAGGGGTCATCCGACGAGCCGCCGTTCTGATCACCCGGCGGCAGGTGCGGAGCGGGCCACGACCGGCCCGCTCGTACTAGGCCGCCACTGAGAAAACCAACCAAACCATCCCCGCGGCAAGCGGGGCTCTGTACAGGAGCACCATGATGGCGAAAGCACCTATCCGCAAGCCCAGGAAGAAAGTCTGCCTGTTCTGCCAGGAGAAGATCTCCTACGTGGACTACAAGGACACCGGGCTGCTGCGGAAGTTCATTTCCGACCGGGGCAAGATCCGGGCCCGGCGGGTCACCGGAAACTGCACCCAGCACCAGCGTGACGTCGCCAAGGCGATCAAGAACGCCCGCGAGATGGCCCTGCTGCCGTACACCAGCACGGCACGTTGAGGACGGGGAAGGCCGGAAGCTGATGAGTGGCACACCGATGAAACTGATCCTCACCAACGAGGTCACCGGCCTGGGTGAGCCGGGTGACGTGGTCGAGGTCAAGGGCGGTTACGGGCGTAACTACCTGATCCCGCGCGGCCTGGCCATGCGCTGGACCCGGGGCGCCGAGAAGCAGATCGATCTCATCCGCCGGGCCCGCTCCGCCCGGGAAATCCGCAGCCAGGACGACGCCAAGGCGGCGGCCGGGACCCTGTCCGGGCTCACCGTGCAGATCAGGGTCCGCGCCGGTGCGCAGGGCCGCCTGTTCGGCTCGGTCAGCTCCTCGGACATCGCCGACGCGGTCCGCGCGGCCGGCGGCCCCGAGCTGGACCGGCGTCGCATCGAGATCGACACCCCGATCCGGACCGTGGGACGCCACCAGGTCACGGTCCGGCTGCACCCCGAGGTGAGCGCCACGCTTGACGTGGACGTCGCCGGGGCCTGACCGGCCCGCAAGGGTTCTTGCCCGCATGGCTGATCGCCGCGCGCTCCTGGTCAGCGGACGCGGCGATCAGTCACGCGCGGTAGGTGGCGGCTCGGTGTACTGAGCCAGCCGCTGGGCCAGGCCCGGGTCGAGCTCAGCCACCATCGCCCAGATTCCCGCCACGCGCTCCGCCATCGTGTCCGACGTGCCCAGGTCCGGCCGGGGGCAGGCTGCCTCGGCCCGGGCGGCCTCGGCGAGCTCGTCGATCGCCGTCCCGATCATGGCCAGCCGCGAGTCCGTTATCGAACACATGATCGGATCCTAGGGCAGCGAGGGTCATGATCGCCGGTTGTTTCCCGGACTGGCGGACGGCCCGGGCTCGGCCGGCCCGCGGCCCCGGTCACGGCCTCCGGCGCCGGGCGGCACCAGCGGCGCCGCGTACTTTAACACCGGATCTCACGTTTGACGTCACCCTCCGTATGTGGATAACTCGACGTCCCGTGTGGACGGGAAATGGCCTCCAGGGTTTTTTCCGCACACATCCGGTGGATGACATAACCGCAGGCAGTGACCGTGTGCAGGCCACGGTCGCGGCCGTCGTCCCCAACTGTATCCCCAGCCTGCGCACAGCGTCGGCGGCGTGTCTGCACAGGCTGTCCACAGACCTGTGCACAGCACGATTGGACGGCGCCGCCAGCCCCCACCAAACTGTCAGACCGGGCGACTACAACAGGGTGAGGCCGCCGTATCGGCGGCGGTCCGGGGTGCTCTGTTTCACGGGGAGGTGATGGCTGTGAGCGTGGCCGAAATCGCTCCCCGGGGGGAGAGCTTCGATCGGACCCCGCCTCACGATGTGGCCGCGGAGCAGTGCGTCCTCGGCGGCATGCTGCTGTCCAAGGACGCGATCTCCGATGTGATGGAGACCATCCGGCCAGACGATCATTACCGGCCCGCGCACCAGATCATCCACGAAGCCATCCTCGAACTGTACGGCCGGGGCGAGCCGGCCGACGCGGTCACCGTCTCCGACCTGCTGAACAAGCGGGGTGAGTTGGCCCGCGTGGGCGGTCCCAGCTACCTGCACACGCTCATCGCGTCCGTGCCCACCGCGGCCAACGCCGGCTACTACGCCCGGATCGTGCGGGAGCGGGCGATCCTGCGCCGCCTGGTCGAGGTCGGCACCCGCATCGTCCAGCTCGGCTACGCCGGCGACGGCGAGGCCGACGAGCTCGTGGACCGGGCCCAGGCCGAGGTGTACGGGGTCACCGAGCGCCGGGTCAGCGAGGACTACCTGCCGCTGTCCGACATCATGCCCGGCGCGCTGGACGAGATCGAGGCCATCGGCAGCCACGGCGGCAAGATGACCGGGGTGCCCACCGGATTCGCGGACCTCGACTCGCTCACCAACGGCCTGCACGCCGGCCAGATGGTGGTCATCGCGGCCAGGCCGGCCATCGGCAAGGCATTGGCTCTCGACACGCCGCTCGCCACGCCCGACGGCTGGACGACGATGGGAGAGGTCCGGGTCGGGGACCGCCTTATGGGAGCCGATGGCCACCCGGTGGCTGTGGTTGCGGCTACTGACGTCATGCACGGCCGGCCGTGCTATGAGGTGGAGTTCTCGGACGGCGAGGTTATCGTCGCCGATGGCCAGCACCAGTGGGTGACGTGGGACCTGCGTACCCAGAAGGCGTATGACCACCACCGTGAGCCTGGCGCGCCGAGCTATCCGGATGACTGGCCATCGTGGGCGTCAGCTCGGGCATCTCGTCACAGGTACGGTCCTGGTGACCGAGCGCAGATGTGCAGCCTCCGGGCGGCAGGTATGTCATCGGCGCAGGTAGGGGCCATCTTTGGGCGCACAGCCGGAGCCATCGAGCAGCAGTGGGGACGCGCTGACGAACTTACAGGCCGCGACGTGCGAGCTACGGCTCGGACGACCCAGGAGATTGCATCAACTCTCCGGGTTCGTGGCCAGAAGAACCATGCGATACCAGCCACGAAGCCTGTTCTCCTGCCCGAAGCCGATCTACCCCTTGAGCCTTATGTCCTCGGCTATCTCCTGGGCGACGGCGACACCGCGGGAACGGGCCGGGTGTCGTGCCATCCTAGTGACCGCTCGTGGCTCACGGAGGAGTTCGGGTCCCTCGGCTACGGCGTTGCCCTCTACGCAGATCCGGGACATTTCTACGTACGAGGAATCCGTGGGCTCTGGCGTTCGCTTGGCCTGGCCGAGGGTAAGCACATCCCGGCCGTCTACCTGCGTAGCTCCCGGTCCCAGCGACTCGCGTTGGTACAGGGGCTGATCGATTCGGACGGTGGCGTTGATTCTCACGGCTCCTACCACTTCGCCAACACCAATAAGCGCTTGGCCGAGGGTTTTGCGGAGCTCGTCACTAGCCTGGGCTGCGTTGCGCGAGTGAGGCACCGACCTCCGCGTATGCGGGCCGGGCGGCAAGGACGGGAATCCTGGGACGTTGCCGTCCCGGCGTCGCTGCCGCTGGCCCGGCTTCCCCGCAAAGCGCTCGCGGCGCGCCACGACTGGGGCCGCGAACAGGCTGGCCGCTACATCGTGGATGTGCGGCCCGTGCCGTCGGTGCCAGTGCGCTGCGTTCAGGTGAACAGCCCCGATCACCTGTACCTGGCTGGCCTGAGCATGATCCCTACCCACAACTCCACGCTGGCCCTGGACCTGGCGCGCTCGGCGGCCATCAGGCACAGTCTGCCGACGGTGATCTTCAGCCTGGAGATGAGCCGTAACGAGATCACCATGCGGCTGCTGTCGGCGGAATCCCGGGTGTCCCTGCACAGCATGCGGACCGGGCAGATGGGCGAGGAGGACTGGGCCACCCTGGCCCGGCGGATGAGCGAAGTGGTGGACGCGCCGCTCTACATCGACGACTCACCCAACATGTCGATGATGGAGATCCGGGCCAAGTGCCGGCGGCTGAAGCAGCGCCAGGGACTCAAGCTCGTGATCATCGACTACCTGCAGCTGATGAGCTCGCCCAAGCGGGTCGAGAACCGGCAGCAGGAAGTGTCGGAGATGTCCCGGTCGCTCAAGCTGCTGGCCAAGGAGATCGACGTCCCGGTCATCGCGCTCTCCCAGCTCAACCGGGGTCCGGAACAGCGCAACGATAAGAAGCCCCTCCTGTCTGACCTGCGTGAATCCGGCTGCCTGACGGCGGGAACCCGGATCCTCCGTGCCGACACGGGGGCGGAGGTGACGCTGGGCGAATTGCTGGCGAGCGGGGAGCGCGACGTCCCGGTCTGGTCGCTGGACGAGCGGTTGCGGCTGATCCCGCGGACGATGACGCACGCCTTCGCCAGCGGGGTCAAAGAGGTGTTCCAGGTCCGCCTCCGGTCTGGCCGCGAAGTGCAGGCCACGGCCAGCCACCCGTTCCTTACCTATGGCGGCTGGCGTTCGCTGGGGGAACTGGGGGTCGGGTCCCGGGTAGCCGTACCCCGGCACACCCCGGGGCCGATCGCCCTGCGACCGGTGGCAGAATCCGATGTCATCGGGCTCGCTTCCCGGCTGGCCAGTGATCCGGCCGGCAATCCGGTCCCCGCCGCATTCTTTTCGGCCCCCCGGTCCCAGGTCGCGCTGTTCCTGCGCCATCTCTGGGGCTCGGGTGGCTGTATCTCCTGGGATGTCGAAGGGGAGTCGTGCGTTTATTACGTCTCCTCGAACCGCCGGCTGATCGATGATCTCGCCCGGCTCCTGCTGCGTTTCAACGTGATGACGCGGATCGCGGAAGTCCGGGGGGGCCGGGTCAGGCGCTGCTACCGGCTCGTGGTGGACAGTCCTGAGGATCAGCTCCGGTTCCTGGACGGGATCGAGATTCCCGGCGCCGGCGGCCGCATGGCTGAGCTGGCGCGCAAGAGGCTCCGGGAGGACGCGGCGAGCGCGGCGCCAGTTCCTGGTGACGTCTGGGAGCGCTTGCGTGGTGCGATGGAGGGCAGCCCCGCCCCGCTCCGTGACACGGAACCCGCGCTTCGTGCCTTCCGCGATAGCGCGTCTGCCTACGGATCAGAAGGCCGTCGGCCAGGCCGGGACACCCTGATGAAGGACGCACCCGATCGGCAACGACTCGCTCAGGTGGCCACGATCCTCGACGGGGCTGACCTTGAGATGGTGGCCATCAACGACGTGTTCTGGGACCAGATCGCTTCGGTGGAGAGCCTCGGCGAGCAGCCGGTTTACGACGCGACCGTTCCCGGCACGCACAACTTCGTGGCCAACGGGATCAGCCTGCACAACAGCATCGAGCAGGACTCGGACGTGGTGATCCTGCTGCACCGGGAGGACGCGTACGAGCGGGAGTCCCCGAGGGCCGGCGAGGCGGACCTGATCGTGGCCAAGCACCGCAACGGGCCGACCGCGACCGTGACCGTGGCCTTCCAGGGTCATTACAGCCGGTTCGTTGACATGGCTCCGGGCTGAGATGCTGGCCAGGCTGGCACAGCCTTGTGCCTGTCTGTGCGGGTACGCGAGTAACGGGAGCGGTCCATGATCCTGGTCGCTGGTGAGAGCCTCATCGATCTGATCACCGACCCGGACGGCGGGGTGCACGCCAGCCCTGGCGGGGGGCCCTTCACTGCCGCACGGACCATCGCCCGGCTGGGCCAGCCCGCCCGTTTCCTGGGCCATTTCTCCACCGACCCGTTCGGCCAGCTCCTCACCGCGAAGCTGGCCCGGGACGGCGTGGAGCTGGCCCTGCCCGATCCGGTGCCTGAACCGACGGCGCTGGCCATCGTGGCGCTCGACGGCCGGGGCGTCGCCCAGTACTGGTTCCATTCCACCCAGACGGCGACCTTCATGCTGGATCAGGCCTCGGCGCGGCAGGCACTGCAGGCCGACGTGACGGCGCTGCACATCGGCTCTGTGGCGCTCGTCGTGGACCCGATGGCGTCCGAGCTCGAGCGCCTCGCGAACGACCTCCCGCCGGAGATACTGCTGATGCTCGATCCCAACTGGCGGGCCCAGGCCATCCCCGATGCGGACGCGCACCGGGCGAGGATCCGCCGTATCCTGCCCCGCACCGACATCCTGAAGACGAGCACCGAGGACCTGTCCTTCCTGGTGCCCGGCCACGGCATCGCGGAAGCCGCGCAGATCCTGCTCGGCTGGGGGGCCCGCTGCGTCCTGGTCACCGACGGGCCCGCGTCGATTCACGCGTTCAGCGGCGGCGACGAGCTCGCCGTCCAGGTGCCGCCGGTCGAGGTGGTGGACACCGTCGGCGCCGGTGACGCTTTCGGCGGGGCGTTCCTGGCCTGGTGGGCGGAACGCGGGCTGGCCCGGGAGAACCTGGCCCGCTCCCCGCAAGTACTGGCCGCCCTGACGGCGGCGGCCCGGGTCGCGTCGCTGACCTGCGCCCGGGCCGGCGCCGAACCACCGTGGCGGCACGAGCTTGACACGGACGAGGAATGGGGCCAGCCGCTGAGGCAGTGACCCCGCCCGATCGGGGTGCCCGGCCTGCGTGAATGACCGCCGCGCCTGCGGGAACAGCAATGGCCATGCTCTGGCCTATCCTGGTGATCATCGCGGTGCTGGGGGTGGTGCTCCCCGCGGCGGTGTGGTGGCTGGCGAGCAGGCAGGCCTCAGCCAGGCCGCCCTACTCGCGGGCCCGCAGGGACGCTTTCGGCTCTCTCATGGACCCCGTGGATGCGTGGTTCGCCGACCACACCGAACTCCGGTCATTACAGCGCCTGAGCGTCCGGACAGCGGTCTTCCGCGGCCAGGCTGTCGATGACGAGTCGTTGCGGCCGGTGGCCCGGCACCTGGCGGGCGAACTGCTCTCAGGCGGGCTGACGTCCCAGGTCGGCGGCTGGTCCTGGCTGGTCCTGGCCGCGGTGGGCGCCGTCGAGCTGGTGGCCTTCGCCGCGCTCTGGCTGGTCACTGGGCAGCCCCAGTCCCGGTTCGCCAGCCTGGTTGTCTTCGGGGTGTTCGCGCTCAGCATGGGGCTCCTTCGGCCCAGACTTCTGCGGCACCGGCTGGCACGGGCCATGCGGCTCAACGCCTGAGCGGGCCGGTCAGCCGCCGCGGGGTTGCGCTCGCTGCCCGTCACGATCCGCGCTAGCTGCGACGAGCAGCAGCGGTCCCCGGGGGTGCCGTAGCCTATCCAGGCATCAAGCGCTCGTAGCTCAACGGATAGAGCATCTGACTACGGATCGTCTCGCGCTTCCCGCCGCGCTGACTAGGGAAAACGCAAGCAACGTCCAACCGGTGTGCACCGAATCAGACGCCCAATAATTGATCTTGCGGTGCGTCCCGGGCTTGCCCTCCGCTTCGGCATAGCGGACTCAGCCGTGATCCGGTCTCGCGAGCGCCCTGCGGGTCCGGGTCACACTGCGGTCCATCCGCCGTCGATGACGAGGGCTTGCCCGGTCATGTAACTGGAGGCTTCGGTGGCGAGGAAGAGCAGCGGGCCGTCGAGCTCGTCGGGCTCTGGGGCACGGCCGAGCAGCGTGCGGTCCCGGATGGATTGCGCGAAGGCGGGATCGGCCAGGAATCCGGTCAGCTCGGTGGGGAAGTAGCCAGGCGCGAGGGCATTGACGCGCACTCCGTCCTGGCCCCAGACCGCGGCGAGGTGCCTGGTGAGGTTGATCAGGGCGGCTTTGGTGGCGTTGTAAGCGGCCATCGGGCTGCGGGAGGCGACGACACCGTACATCGACGCGACGTTGATCACGCTGGCCGCGGGCGCGGCCCGTAGCAGGTCCGCGGTCAGCCGGCACAGGTCCATCACGCTGATCAGATTGACCTCCACCACCCGCCGCAGGTTGCCCAGGGTCTGCTGCTCCAGCGGCCCGTCGTCGCAAATGCCGGCGTTGTTGACCAGCACGTCGAGCCGGCCGTGCGGGCGCAGCATCTCAATGACAGCCTGCCGGTGCCGCGGATCGGCGATGTCGCCGGCGATGGTCTGCACATGGTTCCCGCAGTGCTGCGCCAGCTCCTCGAGGCGATCGGCGCGGCGGGCGGTAGCGATGACGTGGGCGCCGGCCGCGTGCAGTACGCGGGCGAACCGTGCCCCCAACCCGGCTGAGGCCCCGGTCACCAGCGCGACGCGGCCGTCCAACCGCCACCGGTCATTGGTCCCGGCGTCCGGAACCGCCGGTTTTGCTTCGATCACTGTGGCTCCCGCGGACTGGAATTGGTTCTGGCCGTAGCGAATGGCAGGTGGGTCGGCCCGCATGTAGGCAGCCACACGGCCAATTGGGCGGCCGTTGTCCGGCGGAAGCAGGTCACAGGCCCGCGACGGGGGTATCGGGGATGCGGCCCCACTCGGCCCAGGATCCGTCGTAGACCCGGACGTGGCCGCGGCCGATCAGTTGGGTGAGCACGAACCAGGCTGTGGCCGCGCGCCCGCCGATAGTGCAGTAGGTGATAAGTTCCCCGCTACCCTCCAGGACGGTCGGCGCGAACATGCGGCGCAGCTCTGCCACGGAGCGGAACGATCCGTCTTCCTGGTAGAGGCCGTCGATGGGCTGGTGGACGGCCGAAGGCACGTGCCCGGCGCGGCCGCCTGGTTCCATGCCGCCCGATGGCCAGAAGCACTCACCCCGGTACTCAGCCGCTGAGCGCACATCGATCAGGATGGTTCCCGGCTCGCCGATGGCCTGGCGCACCGCCGCCCGGTCTGCCCGGATGCCAGAGTCCTTGCCGCCGAGATGGAAGTCCCCCGCAGGCGGTTCGCTCGCGGCCGTGCTCCACGGGTAGCCTCTAGCCCGCCAGGTGTCGCGTGAGCAGTCCAGGATGCGCACGTCGTGATGCCCGTAGAGCTTCATTAGCCACAGGCCCAGGGCGGGCGCGTACCCGTAGAACACCACTGTGGAGTCCGGGCCGATCCCCGAGCGCGCGACCAGCCGTTCTAGCTCGGCGGTGCCTGCCAGGCGGTAATCGGCGTCCTTCAGGTCCACGTAGATGTTCCACAGCACCGCGCCGTCAATGTGCCAGTTGTCGTAGGCGGCCGTGCTGACGTTGACTTCGACGACTCGTACGCGCGGGTCGGACAGGTGAGCTTGCAGCCATGTGGGATCGACTAGCACCCGGTCGCGGGTGCCCGGGCGTGACGTGGATGCAGTCGTCGTTGGCGCGGTCTTCATGTTGAACCTCCCTGCATTCGGGCTCTTGGGCACAGGTCTATGACGGCGTCATTGCCGCAACGTTGCCGCAGGGTTGGCGAAACCTTGGCGCCCTGGCGAATGCCACGCGCCGGAGTGAGCGCAGCTGCGCCCTGGCGGCGCGGTGTGGGCGGCGGCGAGCACTCGTGGCCCATCAGGCGGCCCCATCGCACGCACGCGGTCCTGGGGCGGTACCCGTCACCATTCAGGTTGCGGCGAGGAGGCGTTCGTAGAGCTCGCGGGTGGCCGGGCTGGGTGAGACGCCGAGTTGGTCGCGCAGGCACTCGCTCAGCTGGCCGTAAACGCCGAGAGCCTCAGCGAGGTTGCCCTGCGCGGCGAGGGCCTGCATGAGGTAGCGGTAGCCGCTTTCCCGAAGCGGAGCTACGCGGGTGAGCTGCCGGCCGGCCCGGATTGCGGCAGCGAGCTCAGTCCCGCCGAGGCCCAGCCCGGCCGCCGCGTAGCATTCCAGAGCACGCAGGCGCAGCTCCGTGAGCTGATGGCGGATCTCATCGATCCAGGGCGCTTCCTCGCCGGGAAGGAAGTCCCGCTCGGCCACGAACAGCGCGGTGAGCGCCGGTCCCCACGCCCGTGCCCAGCCCTGCTGGGCGACCGAGGATTCGGCCCGGTGGATGGCCTCGGCGGCGGCTTCCAGATCGACCCGGGCTACGGGCAGGCACAGCCGGATCGTAGAGCGCCCGTCAACGGCATCCGTGCCGAAGACCCGGCGCAGCTTGGACAGCAGCGGATTGAGCCGGGCGTCGACCGCAGCCGGATCGGGTTCACGCCACAGCGCCTCGGCCAGCTCGTCCCGGGGGAGGTGGCGGTGACGATTGACTACCAGGTAGGTGAACAGCAGTCGGCCCTGGCGGCCGGGCAGGCGGGCATCCAGCCGCTCGCCGTCGCGCTCGACGGCCAGCGCCCCGCAGATCTGAATCCGCACCGGGCGCGAGGACGCCAAGGTCACGCCAACATCCTGGCATTACGCTGGGGCAGGCAGCCAGAGTAGGAGGCGCGTGGTGAAGCTGATCCGATGCGAATGCGGGTTCGTGGCCCGCGGCGATAGCGATGACCAGGTGGTCGGGATGATCCGGGGCCACATGGCCACCGACCATCCGGCCCTGCTGGAAACGGTTAGCCGAGACGACCTGGTCAGCTGGATCCAGGCGGAATAAACCCTGGATCGAATCCAAGCCGGCCATGATTTCGCGGTGGGCCAGGCGGCAGCTCCGGATGGGTCGCCGTCGGCGTCCTCCCTGCCGATTCGCAGACCCGGCCTGCAGGGGATCGAATCCTCGGTCCCATACGCGCCGGAGGGCGACCTTCTGGCGGCAGGTGGAGCACAGACACGCTGCTGACCGCCACGTCTTGGCCCGATTGCGATCAGAAAATCAGACGCTCTATCACCGCTGTAGGGGCCGGACGTGGGTCTCCAGCACACGGTGAAGTTTCGGAGTGCAGTATGCTGCCATGACTGCGCTCGTAGCTCAACGGATAGAGCATCTGACTACGGATCAGAAGGTTGGGGGTTCGAGTCCCTCCGAGCGCGCCAGGTAGGAGGCCCACTTCCGATCATGAAGTGGCCTTTACTGTTGCCTACACTGCTGCCAAAGCCGCTCACTTCACGCTCCGAACAGCTCGTCCATGGCGTCGGCCGCCTCCTGGCGCAGCACCGGCAGGACGTGCGCGTAGGTGTTCATCGTGATGCCGATCTCCGCGTGCCCGAGCACCTCCATGATGACCCGATCCGGAACGCCCTTCGCAAGCAGCAACGTCGCGCACCCGTGCCGCAGGTCATGAAGCCGAAGCCAGTCCATGCCAGCCCGCCGCCGCAGCTCATCCCAGCGCCGGTTCACGTTGCGCGGCTCGACCGGCGTGCCGATGGACGAGGCGAACACCAGCCCGTGCTCCCGCCACGCCTCACCCAGCGCCTGGCGCTCAGCGTCCTGCCGTTTCTTGTGCTCCTGAAGGTGGCGCACCGCGAGCCGGGGCAGCACAACCGTCCGCCGCGAGCTGCTCGTCTTCAGCTCGACAACTTGAAGCTTGCCACCGACTCGCTGCATGGCCCGGCGCACCTGAAGTTGCCGAGATCCGAGATCGATATCATCCCACCGCAGCGCCAGCAGCTCACCGCGGCGAAGACCGGTCGTCAACGCCAGGATGTAGAGAGCCTCTAGCCGCTCGCCATTGATTACATCGAACAAGCGCTCGGCCTCCGCGACGTCCAGGCCCACGCGGCGCTGGCGGTCGATCGGCGGAGCCTTCACCTGCGTTGCCACGTTCCTGGTCACCAGCTCCATCCGGTAGGCATCACCCAGCGCATTCCGGATCAGCTTGTATACGTGCCGCAACGTCAACGCACTCGGCGGGGTACCACGTGAGGTACGGCCGTTGCGTGTCTCGGTAACGAGCCGCTGCACGTGAGCCGGGGTCAGCTTGTCAAGCCGGACGCCGCCGATCACCGGTTTGACGTACCGCTCCGCGAGCCCTTCGTACAGAGTCAGCGTCCGCGAGCGCGTGCCGTCGAAGCCCTTGATATCCGACAGCCACACGTCGAGCCACTGCCCGACCGTTAGCGCAGGCGCCAGGAGATCTATCCCGCGGTCATGAGCTGTCCGCAGCGTGCTGAGCTTCTGAAGCACCTCGCGTTCGCTCTGGCCGTACACGGTCTTGCGGCGGCGGCGCCCCTGCACGACGCCCAGGTCCAGCATCCCGACCCAGAGCCCGTCGCTCGCGCGCCTGTAGACAGCGCCTTCCCCCCTTCCACGCCGACGTTTCGGAGCCATCAGGCGGCATCCTTGCCGAGCGACCTCACGAAGGCCTCCAGGTCGGCGGCCTTGATCCGCCGTGCCCCGTCGATCCGTACCGCAGGAAGCGCGCCCGAGCTGATCAGCTCATAGACCTTCGTCCTGCTAAGACCCAATGCCGAGGCCGCCTCGCTGACCCGGTAAAGAAGCCTCGACACAGATTCGCCGGTCCGATCTGCTCTCATCACGCCGCCTCCTTGTCAGCCGAAGCATCGGAACCTGACAGGCTCGCTCTTCGCCGGGCCTCGTTGAGTGCGGCTTGCCATCGGGCACGGTCGGCGACGGCGTGCAACAGCCGCCGCGTATGCTCCATGTGATCCGGGTCGGTGGGCGCGACCGGCTCCCAGGCATACCGGGCCGGGTCAGTTGCCGAAACACCGAGCGTGGACAGCAGCCAGTCCCGACGGTCGGCCCGGTGGTCGGCCAGCGTCTTGCCGGACCACTTGCGGGAGACCAGGACCCGGCGCCCGGCGTAGCCGAGGTGATCGGCGTCGTGGGCCTTGCCCTTGCACCTGCCGGGGGCCAGGCCGGGCCGGGCGTTCTTGGGCTGGATGCCGTACCGGAGCCAGTTGGCGCACCGCGGCGAGCACGGCTGGTACCGCAGCGCCTCCGCCAGCCGTGCCGCGTGGACGCGCTGGGTGTCGGTCTGGGCCTGGTGGCAGTCGGCGACCTGCTTGGTGAGGTACTTGGTCAGGTACCCGATGCACCGGTGGGAGTCTTTCGATCCGGACAGCACGCCCTGGGCGTCGAACCGGTCCCCGAACCGGGCCACATGCCACGGCTCGTCATCCGGGCCGATGGCGTCGAGGGCCTGGTCCCAGGTCGGCAGCACCTCGCCGGTGGCCGGGTCGAGGTAGTTCCTGGTGGCCTCGTCCCACACGGGCAGTTCGTCCCCTTCGTACTTGACCGTGGTCGTGCTCGGCCACCAGATCTGGTGGTAGGTGGCGGCGAGAACGCGGCGCAGCTCGGCGCGGGACACCGTACCCCGCATCGCGATGTGGACATGGGGGGCGAGCCGCCGCTGGGGTTCGACGGCGGCGAAGTACTGCACCTCGTAGCCGAGATAGCGACGCAGGTTCTGCATGAACCGGTCGAACAGCGCGGCGAACGCCAGGGCATCCCGGGCGGCCCGGTCATAGTCGTAGGCAGCCGGGTCGGCGGGTGCTCCGTCCTGATCGACCCGCCCGTAGCTAGGACAAGCGGCGCCGCTGCGCGGCGCCGGGTCCGACGCTCCCCGCGCCGGGCTCTGGCCTTGGGAGGCCCCGCCCGGCGCGCCCGCGCCGTCCCAGCCACAGCAGCACCACAGATCTGATCAGATCATTCGCATTCCCGCAGGTGCAGATTCAAGGCGTCGTCCTCGGCTTCGATTGTCCCCGCGCCTGCGAGAACGACGGGCAACAGCCGTCTACTATCGCCGCTCCGGCAGACAGTCACGCGGCTGGAGTTATCAGAAGGTCGATGCGCCGGAAAATGGCTCGCGCAGTCAGTGCGGGTGCCTTAGGTTTTCAGTTCATGGATGATCCAGACGGATACTTCGGCGAGCCGGTTGCGGCGAGCTACGACGACCCATCCGACCCCATGTTCCAGCCAGAGGCTATCGACCCGGCGGTCAGCCTACTGGCCGAGCTGGCGGGCAGCGGGCAGGCACTGGAGCTGGCCATCGGCACCGGCCGCATCGGACTGCCGCTATCCCAGCGCGGCGTGCCGGTGCACGGCATCGAGGTGTCCCGGGCGATGCTGGCCCGGCTCCGCAGCAAGCCGGGCGGCGAGGCGATCGACGTGACCGTCGGCGACATGGCCACGACCAAAGTGGACGGCGCCTTCACGGTGGCTTACCTGGTGTTCAACACGATCAACAACCTCACCTCGCAGGAAGCGCAGGTTGCCTGCTTCCGCAACGTCGCCAGGCACCTCACCCCGGGCGGCTGCTTCGTGATCGAGACCCACATCCCGGAACTGCGTCAGCTGCCGCCCGGGCAGGACATCCGGGGATCCCAGGCAGGCCCCAGGCGGATCGTCAGTTACAGCTTCAACCACGCCACCCAGCAGTACCGCGGCCATTATGTCGAGTTCACTGATGGGACGGGGCAATACCGGACGATCCCGTTCCGCTATGTCTGGCCATCCGAACTCGACCTGATGGCACAGCTCGCCGGACTCCGGTTGCGTGACCGCTGGGCCAACTGGAACCGAGAGCCTTTCACTACCGACAGCCGCTCGCACGTCTCTGTCTGGCAGAAGCCCGCGCCGCCTCAAGAGTGATCTTACGCATGCTGCCGGAAAGTCAGCGACCCGTGGCGCCGCGAGGCGTGCGATTGCAGTCTGGGTTACGGTTCGCCGCCGTCCGGCGCCGTTCAGCGCAGGCCAGTCAGGCGCGCCGGTCCAGCTTGAACCGATCGAAACGACTCAGGCCCGGGCTGCTAATACGGTTGGGCTCTTGTACGGCCTAAGTCCTGGCTTGACGCACGTAAGCCACGTCGCCGAGGAGACCTGACACGGAAGAGGTCAGGTCCGGGCATGGCCCCTGAATTGTGACGTGCTTCCCCTCAATGTCAAGGGCGCTTCGCGTTTCCTTCGGAAATGACCTTCGGCCACCCTTGACATTGAGCCTCCGGAAGCACTCTGGCCAGAAACCAAGGGCCAGGCAGCGAGCCTGGCCAGGGTACGGGGCCATCCCCTGCGCGGTGCGGGCGGTCACGTGGCAATTCCAGCGGCAGGACAGAGCCGTCGTGTGAGGCCTCGGAGCCCGCGAGCGTGCCCGCCATTCCGCCGCGACTGTAGCCAAGACTGTAGCCAAGCCGCTGAACAGCACCCGACGCACGTGGACAACTCTGGAATATCGGCCCAGCCCACAACCGGTGACGGACGGTCCTGGACGACTTGCCCACTCCTACGGATCAGAAGGTTGGGGGTTCGAGTCCCTCCGAGCGCGCCACACTCTCCGCAGGTCAAGACGTGGGTTCCTCTGAGCCCGGATCGTCGTCTTCCTCATCTGGCCGCATCAGCCATCCCGGCCGCCTCGTCGAGGCGTGCGGCGTACCGGTCCATGTCGCCGGGGGTACAGGTGCCCGTACAGGTCGAGTGTCGTGGTGATGCTGGCGTGCCCAGGATCTCCAGCAGCATCTTGGGCGGGTAGCCCGCCTGGATCATCAGCGAGGCAGCGGTGTGCCGCAGGTCGGGAACGCGGAACCGGTCGCTCGTCCCGGCACAGGCGCGCGCCGGGATGAAGGCGGCACGCCGCCAGCTTGATAGCCGCACGACGCTGCGGCCAGGCATCCTGAACACCAGCTCGTCAGGGTGCTTGCCGGGCGGCGAGGGCCAGGCCGAAGCAGCGGTGATCTTCTCCATGCGGGCGGGCCACGGCGCATGAGCCGTCACCTTTCCGCTAATCACCTTTAGTTAGTATCAAACCGTGCAAAACAGACCAGATTAGGCTTGTTGAGGTAGAAATGAGAGCCGTTAACATACCCACCTACCCGGCCCAATATAGCCGCCCCAGTGCGAGTTATAATATGCATGCTCGTCCGAGCCCGGGTACCCCGGGCAGAGATTACTCCGGTCCCTGAATATGGTGCCCATCCTGCACCTGTATGAGTATTGCACACGACGAGACCAGCAGTCGCATTGCCGGATACATTGCCTTCGTCACCGATACAATAACCATTGTATTGACCGCCGCCGAGGAATTGGATTTGGAAATTGCCATTCGCCTCGGGGAGTGCCTGGAAGCGGTTATTCTGAATTCTTGGGTCGTTACTTTCCTCCACGTTCACATACGGGCCGCCGCCCCATGCGTTCAGACACGCGGTGGGACCATCGAGAATATCGCAGTATTGGGAGACGGTCGCTGCCGATGCTTCTGTGGCTCGGCCGATGACGCCTAGATGCCTGTTCACCGCGGCGGCATCCTCAAGATCGAGCCTCCGTGGCGGATCTGGCAAGGAACTCTGACCGGCAATCTGACCGATTCGATGCCCTGGCGGCCTGTTGTCATTCGCTCCTTGACGCCTGCGACCTGCTGGGATGTCCTGGGCAGGGAGACAGGTTGGCCGGATTCTGGCCGCACAACATCGCGCAGCAGCGCCTCTCACTGCACATCGATGAGCAAGGTTTTGCCAGTTCCGACTGCATCTGAGCTAATGCCGAGCGCCCATGCAGATCACTACGGATCAGAAGGTTGGGGGTTCGAGTCCCTCTGAGCGCGCTCACCACATCCGCAGGTCAGGGCCCGGTTATCGAGTGTGCGACGACGCCCTGTCGCGTCCCCCGGGTCCGCCGTCTCACAATTTCTTGCCAAGCGCTAAGCGATCTTGTGGAGCTTGGCCAGCGCGACCTGGCCTTCGGGCGCTTGTGCAGGGCTTTGAGCGCGCTGACGAGCGGGTCGTCCAGCGGCAGCGTCCGCTTGCTGTGCGCGACTTGGGTTCTTCGACGTCCGTCAGCTGTCTAGCCGCCGGGCGTTCAGGCCCGGGACGTTGGTGCGGCGAGCTCGGCCAGGTGGAGCAGCGAGTTGGTGAGATGCTCAGGGCCGAACGGCGGGAACTGGATGCCGCGCTCGCGGATAAATTGCGGCACCGCCGACCAGTCGTAGGTGAGCGTGACCTCAGTCTCGGACGGACCGAGCGGCGCCAGGTCGTAACGCCAGATCCAGCCGCCGAACTCCAGGCGACCGTCGCCCTTCTCCGTCCCCGTCCGCCAGCCAATGGCGCGCGGCGGGTCGAGCACCTGGAGCCGGGCTCATCGCCCTCGGATTCGAAAGCACGGGCAGTGCAATGATCTTCCGGATGCTCGTCCTCAGCCCGCTGGGGTTTTCTCGGGCTCGTCGCGTTCGTGCGGTGCCTGGAGATCGCCATCGACGACTGGGAGCCTGTCACCCGCATCACGCGCCTGCGGCATCCCTATCACCAACTCGTCCCCGAGCTAGCCCCGTTGATGTCACAAGCGGTGGAGGACGAAGGGGTTGTTGTGATGCTCACCGCGAGGTGGCGGAAAGGGAGACATCCGGAAACCCCAGGTCCGACTTTTATCAGCGTGACAGAGTTTCGCGGGCTATAGCTTTCTGACCTGCCGATTTGTTCTGCTGCGGCGTGGGATCCGCGAGTACGCATCGTCGCCCCGGCGGGTGTTGACCGGGCTCAGTCCCGGGCAGATGCGGAGCGAGCGATGGCCAGCTCCCAGCAGCCAACCGCGAACCAGCGCCAAGGCCCATTACCCAAACTCCCAGGTCACACGCTAAGCCAGCGTTACTAGGGTGATGCGTTGCCTCAGTCGGCCCAGCCGTAGACCGTAAAGTCCATCTCGATGCCACCGAGCGGGACGCTGTCGTTCTGAAACGAGTGTCGCTGCCCGGCTGGCCTGGAGCGTGTCACGCGCGGCGTGGTAGGTCATGGACAACCTAAAAATGGCGTGCCTAGCCTGGTGAGGGCTGTCCGGACACTAGCCGGGCCGCGCAGGAGGCCGACCCGGGCAGCCGGGGAGGAGTGGGACCATGCGCAAGATCTTTCTGACGGGTGCGGCCGTGGCTCTGGCACTCGGCGTGGCGGGCGCAATAGCGATTCCCGCCGCATCGCAGGCGGCCCGGTCCAGCCCGGCCAAATCGAGGACGCTCGTCTTTCACGTGGTGTTCAGCCCCTTCGAGCTTGTTCAGGCGAACAACGCGCGCAACCCGGACTCCCCCTACTCGCTGGGCGACGAGATCGTATTCCATGACCAGCTTTTCTCCAGCGGCCAGCACGTCGGCGATGAAGCCGGTTCCTGCGTGATCGTCGATGTCAGCCCGGTGCTGGCCAACTGCAGCGATGTGGTACGGCTGCGCGATGGCACCATCACTGCCCAGTTCGTGATCTCTGGGCCACCGCGCAAGCAGCTCGCGATAACCGGCGGCAGCGGCGTCTATAACGCCGCGGGTGGTGACGGGACACTGGTCGAGTTCGGGAACAACACCGGGAAACTGACCCTTCACGTGCTCAGCCTCGTCGCCCGGGGCGGGAGCGCCTGACGCCGCAGCGGAGCGTGGCTGATGGCATCCGTGAATCCTGGCCAGCGCGGCAAGCTGGGCCTGTACTTCGCTAGCAGGGTTGGTCCCGCGAGCCGGGCGTACGCTTGAAACCTGGACTGTTCTGCACGCTGACCTCGGCGGGCATCACAAGCCGGGATCAGCAGGCGGAGTAGCGACGCGGCCAGCCTGGCTCGCCATGGCTCTTCCGTGAAGCAAGGGGAAGGTGAGAATGGTGAGGACCAGGCTTGCCGGGTGGATTAGCCGATGGCGTGAGCGCCGTCTGGCTCGTGAGCAGACACGGCAAACATCGGCAGCGCGTCAGGCGGCGCGGGCCGCAGAGGGGCAGCGGTGGCACTCCACGGGTCACGGCCCTTAACAGGCCCAGTGTCATCCATCTCGGCGCGAAAAGCACACAGCGTTGGGTTGCAGTTCACCGCCGTGCGGCGCCGTCCAGGGAAGACCACCAAGGGATATTGGTCCAACTTGAGCCGCGGGCGCTGCTGGCCGCTGGGACCGCGCTGGCTATCTCCGCTGCGCCCGCCATGCCTGCGGCCGCGGCGACGAGCGGGACGCTGTCGTTCTGAAGCGAGTGTCGCTGCCCGGGACTTGTCCTCGGCACGGGTCATCCGGCTGGGCGAGCAGGGGCCTCGTGAGAAATCGGCCTGACTCCAGCCCTCGGGGCCGGATCTCACAATTTCTCGCAGCTGAAAGGCTGTCAGCGGAGCTCGGATCGCACAGCGCGCATCCGGTCCTGCAGGAGGCGCTCTTCGGCTTGGCTGGGCGCCAGGGTCACTGCGGTGTGAAGTTCTCCAGCAGCCTCGCTCGTGTGGCCAAGCCGACGCAGGTTGTCCGCCAGGGCGGCGTGCCAGAGATGTGAGTATTCCAGGCCGACGATGGTCTTCAGGGCAGCCAATCCCGCCTCGGGGCCGTCGCGTTCGGTAACCGCAATCGCCCGGTTGAGCGCCACTACCGGGTTGGCCGTGATCGACCCGAGCAAGTCGTAGAGGCCGACGATCCGGTCCCAGTCTGTCTCCTGCCAGCTGGGCGCGGTGGAGTGGGCCGCGGCGAGGTGAGCCTGGATCTGATAGGACCCGGCCACCCCGCCAGACCGGTCCACCGCCTCGAACAGCCACGCCGAACCCTCCGCGATCGCGGCGCGGTTCCAGCGGGTGCGGTCCTGGTCCGCCAGGGTCACCGGGTTACCGTCGGCGTCGGTGCGTGCGGAGGTGCGGGCCGAAGTCAGCAGCAACAAGGCAAGCAGAGAGAGTGTCTCGGGCTCGTCGGGCATCAGGCCGGCCAGCAAGCGGGCCAGCCGGATCGCCTCGGCCTCGAGATCAACACGGGCCACCGCGTCCCCGCCTGTCGGGGCGTGAGCCTCGGTGGCGATCAGGTACACCACGGCCAGCACTGCGGCCAGCCGGCCGGGAAGCTCCGCATCGGAGGGAATCGCGTAGGGGATGCGGGCCGTGGCGATCTTGGAGCGGACCCGGACCAGGCGCTTCGCCATGGTGGTCTCAGAGACCAGGAAGGCGCGGGCGATGGCCGGCACCTCGAGCCGGGCAAGTGTTCGCAGCGAGAGGGCCACCTGAGCCTCACGGCCTAGCGCCGGGTGGCAGCAGGTGAAGATCAGGCGCAGCATATCGTCGCGCAGCGAGGTCTCTGGCTCCATCGCCTCGATCGCCTCCGCGATCTGGTCCGGTGCGGCCCCGGTTCCCCACCGGAAGGCGGCGGTCTCCTTGGCCGACCGGGCTGACTCGCGTCGCAGCAGGTCAAGTGCCTTGCGGCGGGCGACCACCGCCAGCCAGGCACGCGGGTTATCAGGGATCCCCGTTTTGGGCCAGGTGTCCAGGGCGGTGATCGTGGCCTCGGAGAGTGCGTCCTCGGCGACGGCCAGATCGCCGACGGTTCTGGCCAGCGTGGCCAGCACCCTGAGACCTTCGCTCCTCAGCACCTCGACCAGGGTGTCGGGGGCGTTCATGCCCGGGTGCTCCTAGGCGTGCACCGGGGCTACCGGGCGAAGCTCGATCTTCCCCCGCCAGGCGCCCGGGATCTGTGCCGCCCACGCGATGGCCTCGTCGAGGTCGGCCACGTCCAGCAGGAAGTACCCACCCAGGACCTCCTTCGCCTCGGCGTAAGGGCCGTCCACCAGCAGGACGTCGCCGCCCTTGCCGCCCGACACGGTGATGGTGGTCAACATAGCCACCGGGTGCAGAGCTTCGCCGCCGCGCATGACCCCGGCCTCGGTGGCCCGCCGGGCGAACTCCATGTACTCGGGGGAGAACTCCCTCTCCGGCGGTGAGTCCCAATACTGGTTCCGGTCGTAGTAGCACAAGGCCAGATACTGCGTCATCGTCAAGGTTCCTTCCGTTCGGCGGACCAGGTCCACACCGTTTTTACTGTGGCGATCACGACTGTGCCAACGCTGTTATAGCCCCGGAACTGCTCGGATCCAGGTGCGGGGCGGCTCCCGGAAGGGAACGCCCTGCACCTGGAAGACGACGCCTAGCTGGCGGGGCTGTTGTGGTAGCAGGCGATGCGCCAGCCGCCGTCGCGCCTGACCAGCACCCAGGTCGCGCGCACCAGCCTCTCGCTCGCGACAGCGTCCTGCCCAGGGAAGATGATCCCGCCCTCGCTGATCACTACGGCCGTGTCGTCGGTGAGAAAACGGACGTCCGCCGGGTGGTCGGTCGCCCGCGACCCGCTGAGCGGGCCCGCGAACCCTGCGGCCATCGTGGCGCGGATCTCCTCGCGGTTCTTCTTGTAGACACCGGGCTGGACCACACTGGCGTCGTCGGTGTAGTCGGCCACGAACGCCTCGGCGTCGTTGGCTTCCCATGCCTTGTACAAGCTCGCGAGCACGTCGAGAATGGCCTGCCGGTCGGTGTCGGACCCTGCTGTGGTGGTCTTGCTGGTCATCGGTCTCCTCGTTTCTGTCCGCGTGGTGGCGAGCGCCACCCGTGGGAAGGACGGACGAGCCCGTCCGGAGAGGACACCCTTGCGGCGTGAAGCTGGAAAAAATTGAACATCACTGCGCACAGGCTTGATCAGACACCAGCCGGGGCGGCCACCAGGACCCCGTTCCGCCAGCGGTCTGAGCCCTCATCCCTGGTCCGCCATCGGCACCACTCCGCAAGCTCAGAGTCAGCCTTCCGGGGCGAGGTCTGCGCGGGTCAGGGAGCGCAGGCACGGGCGCAGCAGGCCGATGACCTGCTGCGGGCTCGCGGCGGTGAGTTCGTCAGAGTTGAGCAGGTGCCGTGAGACGATCACGCCGAGCATCACGGCGCCGACCAGCGCGGCCCGTACATCCGCGTCGTCGGCGGGGATCGGCGGGCTGATCTGGGCCTGGAAACGGGCCGCGCCTTCCCGCAGCGCCTGGGCGGCTTCCGGGTGCGTGAGCATGGACCGCAGCAGTGCCAGCGAGTGCACAGGCTCGCTGGCCAGCGACTCGGCGAGCTGGGCCAGGATCTGCTCGGTGACCTGCTCCGCTGACCCGCTCAGTTCCGGCCCGGGGCGGCCGTGCGTCACGCGCTGGAAGAGTTCCTGCTTGGAACCGAAGTAGTGCATGACCAGCCCGCCATCCACCCCGGCCGCCCCGGCGATGGCCCGGATGGTGGTTCGCTCGTAGCCGCGCTCAACGAACAGGCGGGACGCCGCGGCCAGGATCCTGGACTCAGTCCTGCGGCGCTGCTCGGCCCGCGACGAGGCGGCATCGGTTTCCTGCACGGATTTATTCTACGGCCGTTGACCGGGCTAGTGTTTTCGTTCTACACTCGTTCAATCAACAAGCGTTGAACGGGAGGCGTAATGACTCACTTGACTCCGGCGCAGGTCCTGGAGCGACGGCGGGAACTGCTGCTGAATCAGGACACCGAAGGCTTCGTCAACCTGTTCGCGCCGGGCGGCGTGATCGAGATACCGTTCGCGGGCCCGGATCTGCCCGCCCGGCTCGATGGCCAGCAGGCTATCCGCGACTACTCCCGCCGCATCGCGGCCTCAGCCCTACAGATCGACGACCTCGACACCGTCGCCACTCACCACACCGACGATCCCGAGGTCCTGATCGTCGAGCTCGTCACGAGGGCGACCGTCACCACGACCGGCCATGCGTTCACGGCTCGGTCGATCCAGGTCTTCCGGATCCGCGACGGCAAGATCCTGCGCTTCTGCGACTACGTCAACCCGAACGACCTGGCCGAAGCGCTCGGCGCCTGAGCCTTACTGCGGCCCGCCCGATACCGCCCAGCCGGGGCGGCTCCAGCTTGCCGGAGTTACACGGGTTCAGATCCTGCAGGCAGTTGGACATGGCGGCAGGTATTCCGCCATCCGGTGTACTGGTTGACGATGTATCGTCAACCGGAGTAGTGTGCCGCCATGATCCAGACGCCGGACGTTCCTGATGTCATGTGCTCGCCGCCCGGGCCGGCAGGCGGACGCCGCTGGTCATCGGCCTGACCCTGCTGGCCATCACCGCGGCCCTGGTCCTGCTGTTCACGCTCGTCGTGATTCCGGCGGCCGGGGCGGCGGGCGGCTGCGGTGGAGGCTGAACTCCTGGCCGGTCAAGCCCGCGCCGGCCAGGCCCGAGGCGGTCAAGCACTGGCTGGTCAGTCACGCGCCTGGCTCTGGGGCACGGTGGCCCTCAGCGCCGCCGCGTTCAGCGGGGCCGTCGTTCTCGCGCCCCCAGCGTCGGCTGCTCCGATCCGCGGTCTGGCCTGGCTGCTCTTCCTCGGATCCTCGGTTCACGTCGCCGCAACCGGCTGGCTGTACACCCTTCCCGACGTCCGCGCGCACGTGGCCGCGCGGCCTGTGCGGTACGCCTGGATCCCGGCCGGACTCGTCGTGGCCGGGGCGGTCACCGCGGCGGTGCTGTCCCCGGCGGCCATGGCCTGGCTCCTCCTGGCCTACTTCGGCTGGCAGTTCTTTCACTTCCAGAAGCAGAACCTGGGCCTGGCGGCCCTCGCCGCCTCAGTCCACCGGGTTCGACCCCTGGGCCGGGCCGAACGCCGGGCCCTGATGGGTGCGGGCGGGGCAGGCATTCTCGGGCTGCTCGCCCATCCCGGTCTTCTCCAGCTCAGGGTGCGGCCAGCAGCCGGGGAGATGTTCACCGTGGCGGGGCTGTTGTTCGCCGCCGCAGCAGGCTCCGGGGTGGTGGCCCTGGTCCGCCGGCCGGCTGCCGACCGCCCGGCCGGGTTCGGTGCCATGTACCTGATGGCTCTGCTGTTCTCGCTGCCCATCTTTGTCTTCGGGTCGCCTTACGCGGCGGTGGGCGGCATGACGATCGCCCACGGGTTCCAGTACCTGCTCCTGGTGGGGCTGGTGGCGGCGGGGAATCGCCGGGGGACATCCCGCTGGCTCCGGCTGGCCGTGTTCGCGAACGTCGCCCTGGTGGGGGGAGCGCTGCTCAGCGGCGCGTCGCACCTGCACGGATTCCCGCCCGCGATCCGGCTGGTCTTCGGTGCTTATCTCGGGGTAGTGACGGCACACTTCGTGATCGACGCTGGATTCTGGCGGATGCGTGATCCATTCCCGCGAGCGTTCATGGCCAGGCACGTTCCCTGTCTGGCCCCGTCGCGGGCAAACGCTCCGGCCGCCGATGTGTCGTTAGACGTTATAGGGTGACCTTCATGGCGAAGAAGACGCAGCGGGGGGATGAGAAAAGCCCAGCTGAGCCGCTGGCCAGCTTCGGCCGCTACGCCGGGCCGGCGACCCTGATCCTCTCCAGCCTGGCGGATGGGGCGAAACACGGGTACGCCCTGACCAAGGACATCGAGGCCTTCGCGGATGTCCGCCTCGCGCCGGGCACGCTGTACGAGGCGCTCGGCCGGCTCGAAGGGCAGGGGCTCATCGAGGCGATGGAAAGCCACGACCGGCGCCGTCCCTACCGGCTGACCTCCCTGGGAGCAGCCACCCTCCGGGCTCATCTGGACGCCCAGCGCCGGGTGGCCGAGCTCGGACTGCGCCGGCTGGCGGCGGGCTGGGGGACTGCGTGAGCGAGGTGTCCGAGGCCGCGGCCCGGCGCGCCGCCCGGCTGCTCCGCTGGTACCCCAGGAACTGGCGGTCCCGGTATGGCGATGAGTTCGCCGAGCTGCTCATCGCGGACATCAGCGAGCGGCCGGATTCGTGGCGCCGCCACGCCGACGTGGCCATCAGCGGCGTGCTGGCGCGGCTCATCCCGACGGGACTCACCGGTCACGCCATCGATCCCGCCGAGCAGGTCCGGGCCAGCCTGGCCTCGCTCGGGTACCTGCTGGGGGTGTTCCTCTCCCTGGGCGTAGCCCTGTGGGCGCAGCTCACCATCGGCTGGCAATGGTCGAAGCCGGATACCGCGGCCATTTCCGTGGCGATGATCCTCATGTCCGGCGCGGTGCTTCTCTTGTGCAGCCTGGCCCTGCTCGCTGCGATCCCCATCGCGTGCGCCGTCATCTTGCGTTTCGTCCGCCGGCAACCGGACGGGCTGATCCTGCCCGCGCTCTTCTTCGTGGCCGGTACCGCCGTCCTGGTGATCGGCGGTCGACATTTCGGCAACGGATGGCCCGGCACCGGCGGCCACCCCTGGGCGCATCAGGGGCTGGTACCTGGCGGGGTGGCCGCATTCACCTGGGCGTCGACGCTCTGGGTGTCGTCCTACTGGGCCCATCCCGGCAGCCTGGCCTTGTTTCCGGCCGCCGAGCTGGCCTGGATGGCCGTCAGCCCCGTCGCCATCGCTTTCCTGCTGACCGGGGCGACCAAAACCATCCGGCGGGCCGGGCTCTCCTCCCGGATCCTGCGTTACGAGGCTTTTCTGGCCCGCGCTGCCGCCTTCGGCATGTTCATGTTTCTCCTCGGCGCCTGCACCTGGGTGGTCAGCGGCGCTCGCGGGCCGGGGAACTTGTTCCACGCGGGGGCCGTCAACATGGCGGCGATCATCGTCATGACCGCCGCCCTGGCCGTGGCGCACCGGGCCATCCAGCGAGCCCGCTACGGTGGCGTGGCCCTGCTGGACCGCTGAAGACCGGGCGAGCCGCTGGTGGCCAGGGCCCACGGGCTGCCCCGCACTTGCGGAGAAGACCTGGGCAGACTAGGAGGACCGGCCACGCCGGGTGCCGCACAATCGGGACAGCATGATCGGCGCCAGTAGCGGTCCCGGCAACACGGTCATCACGCATAGGTCATCTAGGGCCGGGCCCTACGTGGCCGAAGGTTATGGGCCTAGGCTCGGCGGCGTGGCGACGCGACTTGTTCAGATTCATATGAAGGCCCGGGATGACTCGGCGCTGGGCCGGTTCTGGGCGGAGGCGCTCGACTGGGGTGTTTCCAGCGAGGCACCCGGCGTGACCAACCTCGAGCCCGAGGGCTTCGTCTACCCCGACCCCGCCGCCGTCTGCATCGACATCGTTGCCGACCCGCAGCCCAAGACGGTGAAGAACCGCGTGCACATCGATCTCGCCACGACCTCCGCCGCCCATCAGGCGGACCTGGTCGCGCGCCTTCAGGAACTCGGCGCAACGCGCGCCGACGCGGCCCAGGGCGGCGTCTCCTGGACGGTCCTCGCCGACCCGGAGGGCAACGAGTTCTGCGTGCTGGAGCCTCGGCCGATCTACCGGGACACCGGACCGATCGCCGCGGTGGTGGTCGACTGCGCCGATCCGCCGGTCATGGCCCGGTTCTGGGACGAGGCGATGGACTGGACCCTGCACGAGGTAACCGACGATCACGCGGTGCTGCGCTCCGCCAGGGGCGTCGGGCCGTATCTCGAGTTCGTCCGCACACCTGACGTGAACACCGTGTGGAACCGGGCCGCTCGGCCGCGCATCCATCTCGACCTCCGGCCGTACCCCGGTGACGATCAGGAGGCGGAGGCGGCCCGGCTGCGGGCTCTCGGCGCTACCGACATCGACTTCGGCCAGGGCGACGTCCCGTGGACGTGCCTCGCCGACCCGGAGGGCAACGAGTTCTGCGTCCTCACTCCGTCCTGACCCGGCTGGCCGCGTGGCTGCCTGCCGATGAGTCCTGCTTCGCCGTGTCGTCTGCATCGTGAGGCTTGAACAACACTTCTTCCCGCATGGCCGTGAGGAATCAAAGGAATCGGAGGCCATCTACCATGACCGAGGAGACCGTCACCGCGACCACCACGATCAGCGCATCGGCCGAAACCGTGTTCGCGGCCCTTGCCGATCCATCCCGGCACGCCGCCATCGACGGCACCGGCTGGGTTCGCGAGTCCCTCGATGGCCAACGGTTGACCGGCTCAGGCCAGATCTTCCGGATGACCATGTACCACCCCAACCACCCGGAGGGCAGCTATGAGATGGCCAACCGGGTCCTCGCGTTCGAGCCGCCGCGCGTCATCTCGTGGAAGCCGGGCTATGTGTCACCGGATACGGGGAAGCTGGAGTTCGGCGGCTGGATCTGGCGTTACGACCTGACCCGGCTCGGCCCGGACAAGACCAAGGTCACGCTCTCCTATGACTGGTCGGCGGTAGGGGCGGTTCCCCGCCAGCGCATTCAGTTCCCGCCCTTCCCTCCCGGCCATCTTGACAACTCGCTGAGCCACTTGGCCGCAATCATGGCGCGGTAACAGGACTCCGGTTCAGTCAGCCCGCAGGAACAGGGCCGCGCGCGTGCGGGCCGCGATCGTGGCGGGGGCGGACGCGAGGAGGTTGCCCGCGATGATCAGCGCCAGCACCCCCGCGGTGAGCGTGAGCAGCGGAATCTCGGTGAACGGCACGACACCCAGGGAATCAGCGAATCCGCGCCAGCCCGCGCGTCCCGCGGCGACTCCCAGCGGGACGCCAACGAGGACTGCGATCAGCAGGGTGAGCGTGGTCTGCCAGGCAACAGCGGCCCAGACCTGGCGGCGGGTCATGCCCAGCGCCTTCAGCACGGCAAAATCGTGCCGGCGCCGGCGGACGTTGACCAGTACCGTCATCGCGAGCGAGAGGCCCGCTGCGGCGGCGAGGCCCACCGCGAGGGCGAGCGGCTGACCGCCGAGGTGCTGCGCGTTGAGCACCGACGAGGCCAGCTGCGGCGGCAGTTCGTAGGTCCCTCCGTCCGTCCCGTCCGGGTTGGCCGAGACGATGCGGTGCACCAGCGCGGCCCGCTGCGCGGGCGTGGTCCCGGGCCGCAGGTCGATGGCCGCGGCCGAGGGAAAGACCGGCTGCGACACGTCGGCAGCCGGCCCCGAAGCCGCGCCGGTAATGGCGAGCAGCGTGTTCTCGGACAGCATCGCACCCTGGCCGAGCGAGACATGATCGGCCAGGGCCACGCCGAACGAGGGCAGCGTAACCGTCCCCACGATGGTGAGCCGCCGCGCGAACTTGGCGCCGCCGGCGGTGATCGTGTCGCCAACCTTCTTCCCCAGTTGCCGGAGGGTCACCGCGCCCAGTTCGATCTGGTCGTTCCCGGACAGCGGCTGCCCGCTGGTAGTCGGCGGCTCGACTGCGCCGAGGTGCCGCTCCAGGCCGAGCACTGGAAGGGTGAGCCGTCCGCCGACCGGAATCTGCCCGAAGCCGAACTCCGACCAGCCGGCCACCGCTGGCTGGCCCGCCAGCAGGCCGATCATGGCGTCCTGGCGCAGGTCAACCACAGGGTCTTTGGCGAGGTTCTGGTCGAGGAAGCTGCCGTAGCTTCCCTCGGCCTGGACGAGCATGTCCCAGTTCCAGCCGTACCGCACCGGGTGGCTGACCAGCCCGGTCAGGCTCGCGCCGAACACCACGGCGGCGACCATCGCGGCGACGGCGACGACCGAGCCGCCCAGCGTGCTGGCCTGCCGCACGGCGCCTGCCGTGACGCCGCCACTGAGCGCGTTCCTGGTGCCCACCACCGCGGCGGGCGGCAGTCCGGCCGCAATGGCCGCGCGCGTGACAGCAGACCTTTCGGCGCCTACGGCCTGCCTGGCCGGGCGGACCGCGCGCAGCGCCAGCACCGCGAGCAGTCCGGAGACCAAGAGGAACAGCGCGGGCAGGCCGGCGCCGAGGACGAGGGGGTCCGCGTAAAGGCCCTTGCCGGGGGCAAAGAAGCGGACTGGCCCTACCGGTGCCAGCGGGGACAGTGCCACCGCACCCGCGGCGGTGATCAGGATGATGCCCGCGACGGGGATCACACCTGGCAGAGCCGCCACCAGGGCTGCCTGCCTGCGGCTGGCGCCGAGCGCCCGCAGCTTGAGGGCGTCCGGCGCAGTCCTGCTCAGCAGCTGGGCCATCGCCAGGCTGGTAAGAACCAGCGCGGCCACCGCCGTGATCGCGCCGAAGACGGTCAGCGCGATCACCTCCGGCTCGATGGCCTGCTGAACCTCGTCCTGGACGGCCCTGGTTCGCTTGACGCTGAACGTCAGGCCCGCATCCTGCGTGTGGGTAACGTGGTCCGACTCTGTCTCCAGGCCGGAGACCAGCGCGGGCAACTGGCGCCGCAGGTCACTGACTCCGGCGTCGCCGGCCGTCAGGCGCAGGCCGACCCAGGCGTAGCCGAAGTACTTGCCGATGAGTTGCGCGGTGGCGCCGGGGGGAAGCGTGGCACCCTCCGGGTTGTCGGCCTGATCGACAAGCGCCGGCGGGGTGTACGCGATCGCGGCAACCCGGAAAGAGCGGTAGTCCGTCGCAGGGTGCTGATGGCTGCCGCTCAGGAACACGTAGGTCACCCGCCCGCCGGCACCGACACCGAACAGGGCGGCGATCTGCGGGGACAGCACGATGCCGGTGGTGGACGCCAGCGGCGGGAGCTTCCCGGACACCACCGTCATCGTGTCCTGGGTGAAGCCCGCGCCGTCCACACTGCCGTCGATGCTGGCGGTGAGGAACGAGTCGTCGATCTTGCCGCGGACCACCGGCAGCGCGTTCAGGCCGACGTACGTGCCGTGGGAGACGACGCCGGGCAGCGACCACAGTCTCTTGATCGGCTCCATGAGCGGGAGGCCCGGCAGTGCCCCCGGCACGTTCACCTGCACGTCGCTCGCGTTGATGGCCTTCAGGTACCGGCCGTAGGCCCCCGCCGTGGACCGCGCCCCGGCCAGGGCGGCGAGGGCCACCGCGCCGAGCAGGCCGCCGAGCAGCGTGACGACGACCGCTTGGCGCCAGGAGGCGCGCAGCATCGACCGCCAGCACACCAGCGCGATGGCCATGCCTTATGCTCCGCTCGACGGGTACGCGAGGTGCCCGTTGCCCCCCGACACCGCCATTGTGCTGCCGGTGCGGACCGCTGCCCAGGGTGCCTGCACGAGACCGGGCAGGCGGGCTGGCATCACCGCACCCCCAGGATCGTCATCCCGGTACCCAGTGAGGGGCGCGAGACGGTCCCCGCGCCCCTCACTGGGCCTGCCGCAACGTGCGGCCTTGGTCACGATCTGGCTGGGCCGGAGTAGCCGAACAGCGCGCCGCCGGCGGTCGGAGCGGCGGGCGCGGTGCTGGTGCACGTGTAAGAGCTCGTGTTGATCAGCGCGAGCGCGGTTTCCTGGCCGCTGGGCACCTGGAAGCTGCCGAAGCTGAGTTCGGTGCCCGCTGGCATGCCCGACGGGTTAATCGTGATGCTGGGGTGCCGGACCGGGCCGTTACCTGGCGGCGAGAACGACATGACCTGGGACCAGTCCGGAGCGGGACTGGAGGAGCAGAAGCTACCGGTGCGGACCATCGCCGCGATGCCGTACTGCGCGAGGTCGTTCTGCAGGGTGCCCGGTTTCAGGAGCACCCGTGGGCTGATGGTCAGCGTGCCTATTCAACGCGCAGCCGGCGCTCGCGGGATTACCCGCCGGTCCTAGCCCGGCTGGCCGAGGCGAGCCGTGATCGCGGGGGCCGCCTGGCGCAGCCACGCCTCGGCGCGCGGCAGCTCGTC
Source organism: uncultured Actinomycetes bacterium (assembly GCA_963720645.1). Lineage (GTDB taxonomy): Bacteria > Actinomycetota > Actinomycetes > Streptosporangiales > Streptosporangiaceae > RYN-230. Next base: position 112,451 of record CAVRFX010000019.1, read on the forward strand.
CTTGGCGCCGTCCTCCCAGAGCCTGCGGAACACCGGGTCCAGCCCGGCCGAGACGCGGGAATCCTCGTGATAGCGGCGCGCCATGTTGACGGCGAACGGCGCCAGCTCCGCGCGATGCCGCGCCGTCATGCCGTAGGCGTCCGCGAACACCGCGACCCGGTGCGGGATGTCGGCGCCGGTGAACGCGGGCGCCCGGTCCCGCGGATCACGCAGCGGCGCCCAGTACCACAACGCGTTCGCGATGTCGTAGAGCCGGGTGGTCGGCATGGCCAGGTCGAAGTCGATCAGCGCGGCGGGCAGCCCGACGCGGAAGACCACGTTGCCCGGGTAGTAGTCGCGGTGGCTGACCAGCTCGGCCCGTTCGGAGATCCGTCCTACGTTGGCCGGCGTCCCGCCCCACACCGCGCCGGGCGGCGGTTCCCACCCGGCCGACGCCTCATGCAGCGCACGGATCAGCCGGGCCAGGGCGACGAGCACGTCGTCACCCGCCGTCTCCGGCGGCAGCGGGTTGCGCGGCACATCACCGGGGACGAACGACAGGACCTCGCGCCCCTGCTCGTTGACGCCGAACGGAAGCGGCGCGCCGGTGAACCCGGCGTCGCGCAGGTGGGCCAGGTACGCCTGCACGGTCAGGCTGAACGGCCGCAGCGGGCGCCGCACCGTGTCCCCGATCCGCACAATCCCCTGGGTGACGCCATCCCCGGTCAGCAGCTCGCCTTCGCTCACACCGCAGCAGCCTAGCCGCCGCCCCGCACCGGCCCGCGACGTTGACGGGCCACCCGCCTGCGGGTACGGGCTACAGCGCTGGCCGGCCCGGCACTGCCCCGGCGCAGGTCCCCGTCACCTAGCTGGTCACCTTGACGAGGAACAGCCACGCGTTGACCACGCCGCCAAGAAGACTCGCCGCAGCGGCGGGGATCAGCCAGTACAGGCCACCGCCGGTCTTCAGGAGCAAGGTGAGCCCGGCCGCGCCAACGAGCACGGCGGTGATCGTGTTGGGGGAGAACCTTTCGACGTAGCGGGCCACGCTCTGATCGGAACCGTGACCAGCCCGCCGGTCCAAGATGAGCAGAGCTGTGGCCGAGACCACGGCCACCGCCAGCAGTTCCGACCCGAGGGCGGCCCGTGGCTGGGGAGCAACCAGCAAGACTGCGACGAACACTGAGGTCATGAACAGCACCAGCGTTTGCGCGGCGCGGGAGCTGAGGCTGCGTGATGCGGCCAGCACGGCACTCTTGACCGAGACCGCGACGAACAGCGGGCCCGTCAGCGCACCCTAGACCACGGCAGGACGGGTGTTCGTATCCGGCTACCCTTCGTTCACCTGACGGAGGGAGCCTGCCATGATCGCGTTCACCGGTACCGGCTTGGTGGAGATGCGCGTCAGCAGGGTCGTCGCGCTCGGCCCCGGGCGAGGTGGCGATATCTCCTACTTCGTCGTGCTGGACGAAGCGCGAGGAGATCGGCACGTGGTGATCTTGATCGGGCCATCGGAGGCGTTCGAGCTCGCGGCCAGCTTGCAGGGCCTGCAGTTGGGCCGCCCGATGACCTACCAGTTCGCCGCGGCCCTGGTGCGCAGTCTGGGCGCGCGGGTGCGGGAGGTCCGGCTGGACCGGGTCATCGAGGGTGCGTATGCCGCCACCGTGGAGGTTGACGGGCCGCAGGGCGTGGCTCTGGTGGATGCCCGGTCCAGCGATGCGCTGAACCTTGCGGTCCTGATGGATGCGCGGATCTTCGCCGCGCCGGGCGTGCTGGCCGACTGCACCGGCCGCCAGGAGGGCGATTCCGCCGAGGCCGGGATGATGCGGCAGGTTCTCAGCGCAGGCCCGATGACCATCGGGGCGGTAGAGGGGTAGCCGGCCATGGGCCTGCGTTTCGGCCCGTGTGACGTCGGCTGACGCTCCTTCCCGTCCCGGATGTCACCTGTCCTGCGGCTGAGGTGTTGACCGCTGTCAGGGTACGCCTTGCTGTGTCAGGCATACCCTGACACCGGAGGTGGTGTGATGCCTGCCGTCACGGAGCAGCCCGTAATCGCCGCGTGCTCGTTCTGCCTGAAGCCAAGTACCGAGGTGAGGAGGCTGGTGGCCGGGCCCGGGGTGTTCATCTGTGATGGCTGCGTGGCGTTGTGCGCGCAGCTGGTGAACGGGCCGCCTTCCCCCACGCCCCACCTCGCGGCCTGGGAGCATGCGGTCAGCGTCGATGAGGCGCTGGCCAACCTGCCCCGGATAGCGGCTGCGGGCGCACAGGTGGAGCAGCATCTGGCGGGGTGGGTGCGGCGGGCCCGGGCGCTGGGCGCGACGTGGGCGCGGATCGGGGAGGCCCTCGGGATGACCCGCCAGTCGGCCTGGGAGCGGTTTTCCGGCGAGGAGTAGCCCGTGCCGAGCGCTGATCAGCCGCCCAGGAAGCCGGCGATGAGACGCCAGGTGGCTTCGGGTGCCTCTTCCTGGGTGAAGTGACCCGCTCCGGGGACGATCGCATGGCCGACCCGGGCGCATCCCGCTTCGCGGAACCCGGCCGCATACGCGTGGATGTCGCCGCCTTCGTGTTCGCCGCGAAGATAGAGCAGGGGAGTCGTCATCTGCGCGGCGGACCACTGCCGGTTCTGCTCGGCGTCGCGGGGGAACGCCCGGTACCAGCTGAACCCGGCGGTCAGGGCCGAACCGGCGGAGTATGCCTCGACGTAGCTGGCGCGGGCCCCGGCGGTGATCTTCGCTGGGTCGGCGCTGATGACGTCGTAGAAGTAGCCGAAGTACTCGGCCTGATGGCCAGTCACGAGCCGTTCCGGCAGGCCGGGGATGGAGTGGAAGGCGAAGTGCCAGAGGTAGGGGTTCCGGAGAACCTCCTCCCACGGGTCGACGCCCGGTATGACGACGTCGGCGATGACAACCCGGGCCAACTCGTAGGTCCGGGCGTAGGCGTAGGCGACCATCCCGCCCACGTCCTGGCCGACGAGCGTCACGTCCTGGAGGCCCAGGTCGTTCACCACGCCATGGATGACGCGGGCGATCTGGCTTTTCGACCCGTCGGTCGGCTCACCGCCGGACCCGCCGACGCCGGGCAGGTTAACGGCGACCGCCCCGCACGTTCGGGGAAGCCAGTTCCATGACGGCCTGCCAGGAACGCCAGGACTCAGGCCAGCCGTGCAGGAACAGCACCGGCCGGGCGTCCGGGTCGCCTGCCTCGATGACGTGGACCGATGAGCCGCGGACGGCGACCTGGCGATGGCGGAACCCGGCGCTCTGCCCCTCGTTTGTCTGCATGGGCGCCATCTTGGCAGCTCACGCAGAGTGAGCAGGGCCGACGCCGCGGCGGTCGTCACGCCGGGCCGGGGCGGCTGGCTCGCATCGGCCATCCCGGCCGGCCCACGCGGCACGCCCGCAGGGCGGCCGCTGGAAGCTGGGCCGGCTTCCCGGGCCGCCGGCCCTGGCCAGACCTCAGCGTCAGGACGGGCCGCCGAAGTTGACGGCCTTGGTCTCGACCGTCCCGGCGGTCCGCCCCGGCGCCCGCTGGTAGGCCCAGTAGAGGTTCGTGTGCGCGATCACCTGGCCCGGCGGCGGCGCTCCCCAGGCGGTCTGGTCCTCCGTCGTGTGCGCGTCGCTGACCAGGGTCGCGTCGTAGCCCCTGGCCAGTGCGCCGTGCAGTGTCGAGCGGATGCACGCATCGGTCTGCGCACCGGCGATGACGAGCCGCCCGACCCCCAGCCCCGCCAGCACGGACTCAAGAGTCGTGTCCTCGAAGGAGTCGCCGTAGTTCTTCTCCACGAGTGGTTCTGCGTCGCCCGGGGCCAGTTCGGGGACGATCTGCCACTCGTCGCTGCCCCGGGGCAGGCCCTCGTCGGAGTGCTGGACCCAGACGACGGGGATCCGCTCCTGCCGCGCCTTCCCGACCAGGGTGGCGACGTTCGCGACGACCCTGTCGCGTTCATGAGCCTGCCCGACGGCGCCGTTCTGCACATCGATGACGAGAAGGGCAGTGTTGGGCCGGTTCTCGAGTGTGGTCATGGTCTCCCCTCACCTCATTCGCGCTGGGCTCCTGGCCCTCCACCGTAACCGCACCCACCGACAGGGTCCGGCCAGCGCCGGTCAGACCGTTGCAGATGATCGAGGGCCTGAGCCTGGGGCTGACTCTCCGCATCGGGACGATTCACGGCGGAAGGCGCAATAGTGTCCCCTGTGTGCCGCTAACCGCAGGATCGCCGCCGGTGGCGGCGGCGAAAGCACTGTCCGCCGCAGCCGCAGCCGCAACCGCAACCGCGGCCGCGGCCGTGCTCGCCCTGGCCGGGTGCTCGGCGTCGCCCGGGCCTTCCGCAGGCGGGCCATCCTCCGCGACCATGACTCACCGGGAGACGGCAACGTCGGTGGTCCGGCACTGGGGCTCGTTCTTCGGCGGTGTGAAAGGCAACTTCGATACGCAGACGTCGCCCGTCACCGTCACCCTGCCGGGCACCGTCGCCGAGGTGGGCACCTCGAACTCCACCGAGTACGCCCTGCTGACCAACGGCAGCCTCTACGCCTGGGGACTGGGCACCCAGGGCCAGCTGGGTGACGGCCGCGGCGCGAATTCCTTCGGCCGCCCCGTCCGGGTCCGGTTCCCCGCCGGGGTGACGATCGCGTCCATCCCCGCCGACGTCATGCCCTACGACTCCGGCCTGGCCGTCAACACGAGGGGGAACGTCTGGGGCTGGGGTGACAACGGCGGCGGCGAGCTCTGCCTGGGCAACACCCGGGCCTACCGGACCCCCGTCGAGCTGCCTCTGACCGGCGTCACCGCCCTGGCCGGGGCCAGCAACCATGCGCTGTACGACGCGCACGGCACCGTCTATGCGTGCGGCCAGAACGTCGACGGCGACCTGGGCGACGCCAGCCGGCGCAGCTCCACCACGCCCCGGAAGGTCGCGCGGCTCGGCGGCTCGCCCGTCCGGACGCTGGTGGCCTCGTTCGCGAACTCCGGCGCCCTGCTCTCCGACGGCAGGTACCTCGACTGGGGCTTCGACGGCAGCGGGCAACTCGGCGACGGCTCGGTGTACCGCTCGTCCGATATCCCGGTGCAGGTGCGCCTCCCCCATCCGGTCACCCAGGTCGCCCAGGGCGGGTCCATCTGGAACAACGGCCAGACGCTGGTGCTGCTGTCGAACGGCTCCCTCTGGTCCTGGGGAAATGACCGGGCGGCCCAGCTGGGTGACGGGACCACGGGCATGGAGCCCCGGCCCGCGCGGTTCCGTGCCCCGCCAGGGGTCAGCTACCGGCGCCTGGCCTCCGGGTCGGCCACCTCGTACGCGATCTCGTCCACCGGGAACGTCTACTCCTGGGGTGTCGGGCACGTGGGACAGGTCGGGGACGGGCGCACCCGGACGGCGGTGAACGCCGTCGCCGTGGCGGCCGGGGCCGTCTCGATCTCGGCCACGGCGAACAACGTGGTCATCAGCATCCCGCGCGCGGCCCGGAAAGCCCGCTGACCGGCCTCGTGCCGCGGCCGCGCCGGGCGGCGGGGCCAGATGACCACGTCAGACAGCGAGCATTTTCTGCACGGCCTGCCGGGACACCCCGAGTTCGCGGGCGATCTCGGCCTGGGAGACACCCTCCCCGGTGAGGCCGCGGATCAGGTCACGGCGCTCCCGGGCCAGGTCCTGGGCGATGCGGTAGTGCTTGAGGGCCTCGGCGCGGACCTCTTTGAGGCGGCGGATGGTGTCCTGCTGGGCGGGGGTGCGGCCGGATGTGCTCATGGCGCCAGTATGACAACGAGGGGTTGTCGCAGTCAACCCCCGGTTGTCATCGATGGGTTTGCCTGGCGGCGGGATTCCGGCATACTCGTAGTAGTCGTCACGACGCCGCCCAGACCCCCGCGGTTGTCCGTCACCCCGACGTTGGTCATCGCGCCCGGACCCCGTCCCCGGACCCGGATTCCCGGCCCCTTCTGGCAGCAGTCGGCGAGGTCAGTTCCGTCACCGCTGGCAGGAGGCATCGTGTGTTCCAGACTGAGCTGGACCGTGCCGTCACCAATCCGGGCCCCGCGGCCCGGAGCGCCAATCCGGGCCCGGCGGCCCGGGTCGGCAGGGTGATCTCGCTCGACGGCCCGCAACGCCCGCAGCTCGGCGGCGACTCCCCGGTCTACGACGACGGGGTGTTGCGGATAACCCGGGTCACCCGCTCTAGCCTCGCTCCTGGTCCGGCCCCCGGCCTGGGAAGCGGCGACCTGCAGGCCGGCTACGCGCTGGCCGGCGAGATCGACGAGTCCACCGTGGGCGGCCTGGCCGGGAAGCTGGCGGAGATCGCCGCGGGCCTCGACGAGGTTCACCTGGACCTGGCCGCCCTGGACTACAGCGACCTGGCCGGGCTGCGGGTCATCATCCAGCTGGCCGGGCCCGGCCGGCGGGTGGTGCTGCACCGGGTCCCGCCGCACCTGCGCGCGATCCTGGGCATCGTCGGCTGGGACGCCGCGCCGGGGGTGGAGGTCGCCAGCTAGGCCCGGCCCGGCTGAGCGCCGCCCAGCAGCCGGAGCACCGCCGCCTCGGCCGCGCCCTGCGTGGCCAGCTCCCCGAACTCGCTGTGCTGGCCCAGCCGGCCCAGGGCCGGCGCGATCGTGGTGCCGTGCTCGTAGAGCGAGATCACGCGCGGGTCGATGTAGGACGCCCGGGCGACCGCCGGGGTGTTGCCCAGGTAGCCGGCCACCTCGCGGACCACGCGGGCGATGGCCCGCTTGCGGGCGCTCTCGGATCCCGACGCCCGTCGGACACGGCCAGGCCGACGGCGGCGAGCACGGTGGCGTGCCAGGTCCGGAAGTCCTTGGCGGTGAAGTCGTCCCCGGCCACCTCGCGCAGGTAGTCGTTGATGTCGGCGGCGGTGACGTCGTGCCAGCGCGGGCCGCTCCGGTAGGCCAGCAGGCCGTCCCCGCCGTCCCGGCGCCGTTTGAGGCTGCGGACCACGGCGCACACCCGCTCGTCGGCGACCGCCTGCTCGCGGTGCTGCGCGGACTTGCCGATGTAGTCGAAGACCAGCTCACTGCGGCGGCAGGTCACGTGGTCACGGCGGATGGTGGCCAGGCCGTAGCTGCCGTTCTCCACCGCGTACTCGTCCCCGCCGGGCCGGAAGAAGCCGAGATCGACGAGGCGGATCGCCGCGGCCAGGACCCGGTCCCGGGACAGGGCGCGGCCCTCCAGGGTGGCCCAGCACCACCGTCCGCAGCCTGGGCAGCGCGGCCCCGAACGCCAGCACCCGGTCATGCTTCTCCCGGTCGCGCTGCTCACGCCACAGGTCGTGGTAGCGGTACTGGCGGCGTCCGGCGGCGTCGGTGCCGACGGCCTGGATGTGGCCGTCCGCGGTCCGCGGAGATCCACACGTCTTCCCAGGCGGGCGGGATGACCAGCGCCTTGATCCGGGCGAGCACCTCCGGGTCGCGGACCGGCGTGCCGTCTGGCCCGAGGTAGCGGAAGCCCCGGCCGTGCCGCCTGCGCCGGATCCCCGGGCCGCTGAGGTCACTGCGGATCAGCGCCGCGGGGTCAGCCACGGCGCGGTCCCCGTCTGACCGTCATGATCGTCCTCCGGCTCCTGGTCAGCTCAGCGACGGCGTCCACTACCCGCCAGGACGGCAGGCAACCGCGGCCCCGGCGGGCTCCTGGGCGCGCGAACCCGGCCGGGGCCTGGTTAGCCGGCGGCGGCCCGGGTAGCAGTGCACGCGCCGCGGAGGCCAGGCGAGCAGATCAACCGGCTGGCCGCCGCGGCCGGGCGGGCCGCTCACCGTAACCGCGGGAAGAAGGATGGTATGGCACCGAAAAACTCGGCCCTCACAGGAGTGGCCGCCAGCATCAGGCGTTCCGCGCAGGATCCACTCGGCATCTACCTCAACGACCACCTGGCCGGCGCGACCGCCGGGACGCAGCTGGCCCGCCGGGTGGCGGGCGCCCGGCAGGTCCCGGCGGCCCAGCCGGACCTGCGGCAGTTGGCCAGCGAGGTGGCCGAGGACCGCGCCGCGCTGCTGGACATCATGGGCACGCTCGGCGTCCCGGTCCGCAGCTACAAGGTCTGGGCCGCCTGGGCCGGGGAGAAGGCGGGCCGGCTCAAGCCCAACGGGCACCTGACCACGCGCTCCCCGCTCAGCAACCTCGAGGAGCTGGAGATCCTGCGGCTGGGCGTGGAGGGCAAGGCGGCCGGGTGGCGCACGCTCCGGGCGCTCGCGGACACCGATGACCGGCTGGACGCCGGCCGGCTGGACGAGCTCATCTCCCGGGCCCGCCGGCAGGCGGATTTCCTGGAGGAATCGCGGGTCGAGGCCGCCCGGCAGGTCATCACCGCGGCCGGTGCCACCCGTGGCTGAGGCCCGGCCGGGCCGCGGCGGGGTCATCTTCGACGTTGACGGCACCCTGCTGGACACGAACTACCTGCACGTGACCGCGTGGTGGGACGCGTTCCGGGAGCGGGGCCACGATGTGGCGTGCGCAGACATCCACCGGGCCATCGGCCTGTCCTCCGAGGACCTGGTCAGCCGGGTGCTCGGCGGGCCGGACCCCTCGGTCAGCGCCGCGCACAGCCGGTACATCGCGCCGTACCTGGGCCGGATGCGGCCCCTGGCCGGGGCGGCTGATCTGCTCCGGTCCACCGGGCAGCTGGGCCTGAACGTGGTCCTGGCGACCAGCGCGAAAGATGAGGAACTCGACCTCATGCTGGACGCGCTCGGCGCCCGCGACGCGGTGCGCACCGTCGTCAGTTCCGGTGACGTCAAGCAGGCCAAACCAGACCCGGAGATCGTGCACAAGGCGCTGGAGGAGTCCGGCACCGACCCGCGCCGGGCCGTGATGGTCGGGGACACCGTCTGGGATGTCCTCGCCGCCGGGCGCGCCGGGGTGCCCTGCGTCGGGCTGCTCTCCGGCGGGATCGGCGAGGAGGACCTGCGCGGCGCGGGAGCGGCCGAGACCTACCCCGGACCCGCCGCGCTGCTGGAGCAGCTGGGCGGCAGCGCGATCGGCCGGCTCAGCGAGGGAGCCGGTCCCCCCGGGACCAGCCCCCGATAGCGCCCGCCGCGCTGGGCGCCCGCCGCGCTGGGCGCCCGCCGCGCCTGCCGCCCTTAGCGGCAGTCCCCGTGCACCCAGTGCCGGTCGGCCCGGCGGCGCGCCGGCTGCCCGGCGCCGATCTCGCGGCCGCACCGTGCGCACGGCCGTCCCGCGGCCTGCGCCTCGTGCCCGGCGAGCTGGGCCTGCGACTGGCCGGCCGGGGCGCCGCCGCCAGCTGGCCGCCCGGCGCCGGGTGACCCGGCCGGGAAGCCGAGGCCGCCGGGGCAGTACTGGCTGAGGTGCACGGCCCGTACCCGCTCGCCGATCCGCACCCGGAACCTCCCCCTTTGCGGCCTAGGCTACTGTCGGCGGCTCGATGGAGAGGATGAGCTCATGCGCGCAGTGATCGGGAGCCAGCACGGTGGTCCTGAGGTCCTGCAGATCGGGGAGGTCGCGGCGCCGGAAGCCGGGCCGGGACAGCTGCTGGTCGACGTGGCCGCGGCCGGCGTCAACTACATGGACATCTACCAGCGGGAGGGCCGGCCCCCCTATGCGTCAGGATCGCTGCCGTACGTGCCCGGGGCCGAAGGCGCGGGGACCGTCACCGCCGTCGGGCCCGCGGTACGCGACTTCGCCGTGGGCGACCGGGTGGCCTGGACCCAGGTCCCGGGCAGCTACGCCGAGCAGGCCGCGGTGCCCGCCGCCCTGGCGGTCCCGGTGCCGGAGGACATGGATCTGGGCGTGGCCGCGGCCGTCATGCTGCAGGGCATGACCGCGCACTACCTGTGCCACAGCACCTACCCGGTGGGCCAGGGTGATCACGTGGTGGTGCATGCGGCCGCAGGCGGGGTGGGGCTGCTGCTCACCCAGATGGTGGCCATGCGCGGTGGCATCAGCGTCGCGACCACGTCCACCACGGCCAAGGCGGTGCTGGCCCAGCAGGCCGGGGCGAACTACGTCACGGACTACGAGAACTTCGCCGGGGTGGCCCGGGACGTCACCGGCGGCGCGGGGGCCGCCGCGGTCTACGACGGGATCGGCCAGGCCACGTTCGAGGACGGCCTGTCGGCCCTGCGGGTCCGCGGCTACATGGTCCTGTATGGCGCGGCGAGCGGCCCGGTGCCCCCCTTCGACCTGCAGCGCCTCAACCCGGCGGGCAGCCTGTTTGTCACCAGGCCGACGCTCGGCCACTACATGGCCACCCGGGAGGAACTGCTGTGGCGCGCCGGTGACCTGTTCCGCTGGATCGCCGAGGGCCGCCTGTCGGTCCGGGTCGGCGGCCGTTATCCCCTGGAGCAGGCCGCCCAGGCCCAGCAGGACCTGGCGTCCCGGGGAACGACCGGGAAACTGCTGCTGCTGCCGGGAGGGGCCGGGGCGTGACGGTCGTCGCAGCCTGCCAGCTCGGCCTGGCCGTCGGTGACCCGGAGGCCAACCTGGCCGCTGCGGCCGGGGCGGTCGAGCTGGCCGCCGCCGCCGGGGCCGGCCTGGTGGTCCTCCCGGAACTGTGCGACAGCGGCTACGTGTTCACCGGCGCCGCGGAAGCCCGCGCCCTGGCCAGCCCGGCCGGTGACTCCCGGGCGCTGCGGCAGTGGCAGGAGCTCGCCGCCCGGCACCACACCGTGATCGTCGGCGGTTTCTGCGAGCTCGGCCCGGACGGCCGGCTGTTCAACAGCGCCGCCCTGGTGGACGCGTCCGGGATCCGCGCGGTGTACCGGAAGGCACACCTGTGGGATGCGGAGAAGCTGGTCTTCACCCTCGGCGCCACCGCCCCGCCGGTGGTGGATCTGCCCGCGGGCCGGGTCGGCGTGATGATCTGCTACGACCTGGAGTTCCCGGAGTGGGTCCGCCGGGTGGCGCTGGACGGTGCGGATCTCATCGCCGCCCCGGTGAACTGGCCAGCCGGGCCCCGGCCGCCCGGCGAGCGGCCCTCCGAGGTCGTGAAGGTGCAGGCCGGTGCCGCCGTGAACGGCGTGTTCATCGTGGTCGCGGACCGGTGCGGCCCCGAGCGCGGGGTCACCTGGGTGGGCGGCAGCCTCATCGCCGGCCCCGACGGCTACCCGCTGGCCGGGCCGGCCACCGCCGGCCGGCCCGCCGTGCTGACCGCCGACTGCGACCTGCCCCGGGCCCGGGACAAGCGCATCAACGCGCGCAACGACCTCTTCGCCGACCGCCGTCCGGGGCTCTACCCGGATCGCTGACCCCAGCGCGGCGTTCGACCGGGCCTGCCGGGCCCTGGCCGCCCGGCCTGCGGCCTAGACCGGGTAGCGCGCCCCGCGGACCGAGACCCGGATCGCGTAGACGGAACTGGTGGCGCACATGAAGATCTGGTTGCGCTGCGCTCCGCCGAAGGCCAGGTTGGCCACGATCTCCGGCACGTGCAGCTTGCCCAGCAGGGTGCCGTCCGGGTCGAAGCAGTGCAGCCCGTCGCCCGCGGCCGCCCAGACCCGGCCCTCGCTGTCCAGCCGGATGCCGTCGAAGGTCCCAGCCCCGCAGCGCGCGAAGACCTCCCCGCCGGCCAGGCCGCCGCCGTCGCCGGTCACGGTGAACAGCCGGATGTGCCGTTCCTCGCTGTCACTGATGTACAGCTTCCGCTCGTCCGGGGTGAAGGCCAGCCCGTTAGGCCGGTTGAAGTCGCCGGCCACGATGCGCAGCGCACCGGAGCCCGGATCGATCCGGTACACGTGGCAGGCCCCGATCTCGCTGTCGGCCTGATGCCCCTCGTAGTCGCTGTCGATGCCATACGCGGGGTCGGTGAACCAGATGGAGCCGTCGGCCCGCTCCACGACGTCGTTCGGGCTATTGAGCCGCTGGCCCTGATAGCGGTCGGCGAGCACCGTGACGGACCCGTCCGGTTCCGTGCGGGTGACCTGCCGCCCGCCGTGCTCGCAGCTGACCAGGCGGCCGCGGCGGTCCACGGTGTGGCCGTTGGGGAAGCGGGAGGGCTGGCGGAAGACGCCCACGGTGCCGGTGGTCTCGTCCCAGCGCAGCAGCCGGTCGTTAGGGATGTCGCTGAACACCAGGTAGCGGCCGGCCGGGAAGTACGCGGGACCCTCGGTCCAGCGGCATCCGGTGTGCAGCACCTGGAGCTGCCGGTCGCCCCGGACGCGCCGGAACCGCTCGTCCAGGACCTCGAACTTCGCCGTGATCGTCTCGTGCACGAGGGCTCCCGTCTGGAATATTGTCTTGACATCAAGATAAAATGAGAACCGGGCGGCCGGGTGCGCCCGCCCCGGCGCACCCCGCGGCCGTCTGGAGGAGGGTGCACATGATCCATCATGTTCAGCTGGCCTGCCCGCCGGGAAGTGAACCGGCGCTGCGCGCCTTCTACCATGGGGTGCTGGGCCTGGGGGAGATCCCCAAGCCGCCTGCGCTGGCCGCCCGGGGCGGCTGCTGGTTCCGCGGCCACGGCATCGAACTGCACCTCGGGGTGGAGGAGGACTTCCGCCCGGCCCGGAAGGCGCACCCCGGACTGCTCGTGCGGGACCTGGGAGCCTGGGCGGCCCGGCTGCGCGCCGCGGGCTACCCGGTGCGGCCGGACGGCGGCTTCCCCGGCATGCTCCGCTTCTACACCGAGGATCCGCTGGGCAACCGGCTGGAGTTCCTGGAGCCGGGCCTCCGGCTGACCCCGCCTACTGCTGGTCGTCCGGCTCCGGGATCAGCACGCCCAGCAGCCAGCCGACCACGCCGACGATGATCGCGCCCCAGAACGCGGGCCAGAAGCCGGTGATGTGGAACGGCAGCGTGAGCTGGCCAGCCACCCAGCTCGTCAGCCAGAGCAGCAGGCCGTTGACCACCAGCCCGATCAGCCCGAGCGTCAGCACGTAGAACAGGCAGCCCACCGCCTTGGCCACGGGCTTGATGATCGCGTTCACCAGCCCGAAGATCACCGCGACGGCCAGCAGGGTGAGCACCTTCGACGTGGTGCTCCCGTGGCCGAGCTGGATACCGGGCACCAGCACCGCGGCCACGGCGAGCGCGGCCGCGGTCAGGACGGCCCGGATCAGCAGACGCATGCGCTAATCATTCCACGATGCGAGGTATGTGCGGGCGGCCTGGCGCGGGGCTGCCCGGCCGGGGGGCGCCCCGGCGGTGCCCCCCGGCGGTGCCGTCATGTGCAGCCCGGGTCAGAAGGGGCTATAGGTCCATAAATCTACTCAGCTAAGCAAATTAGTACTTTAATAATGGCGCCTCGATTTGCGCTTTCACTGGACATCCAAGACGGTTCATGCCACCATGACAAACGCGCGGGCGGATGCGGGAGACTACGAGTCGTAGTCCCCTGCTTGTCTGCGTATGGGGGGGATGAGGGTCTCGGTGCCTTCTTCCCGGGGGAGTGGAAACGCGGGAATCGGGCCGGACGACGGCGGCCTCGGCAATGGCCAGGTCCCGGCCCGCGCACCGTGGCGAGGGGGGAAGTAACTGTGGGCTGTGTGTGGCAATCGACGTATCCTCCGGATGGGCGGTTCGCCGACGCCCGGGTGCATCAGCGGTTCGCGCCGCGGCACCGGAAACCACCGCGATGGGTCAGAATGGCGCGGGCTACCGCCCCCGCCGTGGGCCGGCTGAAGACGCGCCTATTTCCACCGGAAATGCACGAAGATCCGGCCGAAGTTCTTTGAGTCCTTCTCGACCCGGCTGTACAGCTGCTTGATTTCTTTCTGTTCAAGGAACCTCAGAACGTGCTTTTTCAGCTGACCTGAGCCCTTGCCCGGAATGATCTCGACCAGGGGCGCTTTCTTGGCCACGGCCTCGTCCATGATCGCCCGGAGGGCCCGGTCGATGTCCTGGCCCCGGTTGTAAATGTCGTGCAGGTCGAGTTTCAGCTTCATGGGCTCATCTTCTCCTGCGAGGGGCTCAGCCGGAGGCGCCGGACGATCTCGTCCACGGCCTCCTCCGGCGGGAGGGTGGCCTGCACCACCAGGACATCCTCGGCTGGCTGCGGGCTCTCCAGATCGGCGAGCTGGCTGTCCAGCAGGGCCGCGGGGAAGAAATGACCATGCCGTGCGCGCAGCCGCGCTTCCAGTACCTCGCGGGTGACGTGCAGGAACACCATCCGGGCTGAGGGGCGCCCGGCCAGCAGCTCCTCCCGGTAGGACCGTTTCAGCGCGGAGCAGGCCAGCACCGCGGACTCGCCCGCGCTCGCGTACTCGTCCATCCGCGCTGCCACCGCGGCCAGCCACGGCCGCCGGTCGGCATCGGACAGCGGATGACCCGCCCTCATCTTGGCGATGTTCGCCGCCGGGTGCAGCGCGTCCGCGTCCGTGAAGGGCCAGTCCATCCTGCCCGCGAGCAGGGAACCGACCGTCAACTTGCCGCTGCCGGACACGCCGGCCACGACCACGATCATGGCCGCGAGCTTACCGGCGTCCCGCCGGGGCTGCCTGCCGCGGACCTTCGCCGGTGCCCCTCGCGGCGGCCACCGCCCACTGTTAGTGTCGGGTGGGCCACGGGACGGCGGTGGGGCTGTCCCGGCCGTCAGAACCAGGAGATGGGATGCGAGTGCGCCGCCCCCTGTCCATTGCCGTGGGATCGGCCGCCATGGCCGCTGCGGTGGCGGGTAGTAGCTCAGCCGCCGCGGGCGGTGCCGCGGCCGTGGCCGCGACCGCCACGGTGGCGATCAGCCCGGCCGCGGTCCACGTGCGGGACGCCACGGCGGCTCCCCCCACCACGGCCTACTGCGAAACGCACTTCAAGATCGCCTGCTACGAGCCCGCCCAGGTCCAGCGGGCGTACAACCTGGGCCCCCTGCTCAGCAAGGGCATCACCGGGAAGGGCCAGACGATCGTCATCGTCAACTCCTACGGGTCCCCGACGGTCCGCCACGACCTGGGCGTGTTCGACAAGAAGTTCGGCCTGCCCAACCCGCCGTCGCTCAGGGTGATCCAGCCGGCAGGCCCGGTGCCCAGGTACCGGCCGACCTCCAACCGGGAGGGCTGGGCCGGTGAGACCGAGCTGGACGTCGAGTGGTCGCACGTGATGGCCCCGGGCGCGAACATCCTCCTGGTGGAGACGCCGACCTCGGAGAACGAGGGCACGACCGGGTTCCCGGCCATCGTCAGGGCCGAGACGTACGTGGTCAACCACCACCTCGGCGGCGTGATCAGCCAGAGCTTCAGTGCGACCGAGCAGACCTTCCCGTCCAGGAAGTCGCTGGTCAACCTGCGCGGTGCCTACCGGGACGCGGCCGCGAAGGGCGTGACCGTGCTGGCCGCCTCCGGCGACAGCGGCGCGGCCGACGTCAAGTTCAACGCGAGCACCTATTACCTGCACCCGGTGACCTCGTGGCCGGACAGCGACCCCCTGGTGACCGGGGTCGGCGGCACCCAGCTGCGCCAGTCGGCCAAGGGCGCGTGGCACTCCGTGGTGTGGAACGACACCTACAACGTGCCCACGCAGCAGTACTTCTTCGGCTCCAAGGGCCCGAACCCGCTGGCCGGCGGGGGCGGGAAGTCCGTGGTGTTCACCCGGCCGGGCTACCAGGGCGGCGTGGCGGGCGTGGTCGGCGGCCGCCGCGGCGTCCCGGACATCTCGATGAGCGGGGCCTGCAACGGCGCGGTGGACATGTACCAGAGTTTCCAGGGGCAGTCGGCCGGCTGGTACCCGACCTGCGGCACTAGCGAGGCCACCCCGCTGTTCGCCGGCGTGGTCGCCCTCGCCGACCAGGTGGCCGGGCACCCGCTCGGCCTGATCAACCCGGCGCTGTACAAGCTGTCCGCGCTCGGCAAGGCCTCCGGCATCGTGGACGTGACCCGCGGCAACAACACTGTCTCGTTCCCCCAGGGCGGCAAGCTGCACACGGTGACCGGGTTCCGCGCCCGGCCCGGCTACGACCTCGCCTCCGGGGTCGGCACGGTCAACGCGGCCCTGTTCGTGCCGGAACTGGCGAAGCTGGCCGGCTAGCTGCTGGCGGGTGCCGCGCCTGGCTGCGGCACCCGCACCAGCCCGTTTTTCCGCAACGAAGACCAGCCCGGGCCGGGCATCCGCCCCCGGCGCGGGACCGGCGGGCCAGGGGCCAGGGGCCGGCCAGGCCAGGTCCCGCGTTCGCCCTCCGGACCCATCCGGCCGCCCGGACGCTCCGAATACCGGCTATGAGCACACAGGACGTGCCCGGATCCCGCCCGGGTCCGCGGCCCCTCGCGGGGCTGGCCGAAGACCTGGGCGAGCTGCTGACCATGGTGGCCCGGGGTGACGAGGCGGCCTTCGAGGCGGCCTACGACCGGCTGGCCCGGCCCGTCTACGGGCTGATCCGCAAGGTGGTGCGGGACCCGGCCCAGTCCGAGGAGGTCGCCCAGGAAGTCCTGCTGGAGGTGTGGCGGACCGCGCCACGCTTCGACGCCAGCCGGGGCAGCGCGATGACCTGGGTGATGACGATCGCGCACCGCCGCGCCGTCGACCGGGTGCGGTCGGCCAGCGCGGAGACCCAGCGGGAGCAGAAGGCTGGCACCGTGGCCGCCACGCCGCCGGACGGGGTCGCGGAGACCGTGGAGTCGCGGCTGGATGCGGAGCGGGTACGCCGCTGCCTGGACTCGCTGACCGAGCTGCAGCGGCAGTCGATCACCCTGGCCTACTACGGCGGCTACACCTATCCCGAGGTCGCGTCGCTGCTCAGCACGGCCCTCGGGACGATCAAGACCCGGGTCCGGGACGGCCTGATCCGGATGCGTGACTGCATGGGGGTGAGCTGGTGAAACTGGGCCGCCATGTGAAACTGGGCCGCCATGACCTGCACGGGCTGAGCGGCGCGTACGCACTCGACGCCCTGGCCGGCCTGGAGCTGGACCAGTTCGAGCATCACCTGCACCGCTGCCCGCCGTGCGAGAACGAGGTCCGGGGCTTCCGGGAGACCGCGACCAGGCTGGCCCTGGCCGTCGCGGCCAGCCCGCCGGCCGGGCTGCGGGAGCGGGTGCTCACCGCAGCCTCGGTCACCCGGCAGCTTCCGCCCGAGGTGAGCCCCGCGGCCGCGGCCCGGCGCCCCGCGGCCCCGGCCCGGCCGGCCCGGTCGCGGCCGGCCCGCAGCCCCTGGCTGCCCCGGCTGGCGGCGGCGGTGACCGCGGCCGCCGTGGCGGCCGCGGTGGCGCTGGGGGTCATCCAGTCCTCCACCCAGCATCAGCTGGACCGGGCCCAGGCCGAGAACCGGTCCGTCGCGGCCGTGCTGGCCGCCCCGGACGCCCGGCTGGCCGTGCACCGCACCACGGCCGGCGGGGTGGCCACCGTGATCGCCTCCCCGTCCCGGCATGCGCTGATCATCAGCACGGCCGGGCTGCCCGCGCTGAGCGGGGGCAAGGTCTATGAGCTGTGGTTCCTGTCCGGCCAGACCGCCCGCCGGGCCGGTCTGCTCCCGCCGCCGGCGGCCGGGCGGACCGCTCCGCTGCTGGCGTCCGGCCTCGCCGCGGGGGATGCCGTCGCCCTGACCGTAGAGCCGGCCGGCGGTACCAGCCACCCCACGAGCAAGCCAATTGTGGTCGTGCCCCTCTAGGTTGCCTCTACCGTTGTCGCTATGAGCGTGGCGAGCGGTGCCGCCAGCGCCGGGCTGCCCTCCGCGAAGGGCAGCCCGAGTGTCCTGGTGGTGGAGGATGACCCGGGCCTGGCCACCCAGCTGGTGCGCGGGCTGAGCCGGGGCGGGTACCGGGTGGATCACGTGATGACCGGCCGGGAGGCGCTGGCGGCCGGTGACCCGGACGTCGTGCTCCTCGATCTGGGCCTGCCCGACGCGGACGGGGTGGAGGTGTGCCGCCGGCTGCGGGAACGCTCCGACGCGGGGATCATCATCGTCACCGCCCGCGGCGAGGAACCGGAGCGCGTGCTGGCCCTGGACGCGGGAGCCGACGACTACCTGGTCAAGCCGTTCGGGCTGGCTGAGCTGCTGGCCCGGATCAGGGCCGTGCTGCGCCGCGTCCGGCCCGGCGGCGAGATGCTGCGGCACGGCCCGCTGACCGTGGACCTGCGCACCCGGAAGGTGACCGTGCACGGCCGCGAGGTGGCGCTCACCCCGAAGGAGTTCGACATCCTGGAATGCCTGGCCAGTGACCCGGGACGGGTGATGACCCGCCAGGAGATCCTGGAGAGCGCCTGGGACGCGCACTGGTACGGCCCCACGAAGGTGCTGGACGTGCACGTGGCGGCGCTGCGCCGGAAGCTGGACGTGCCCGGCCTGATCGAGACGGCCTACGGCAGGGGTTTCCGGCTCGGCGAAGTCTGATGGCCCGCCGCATCGTGCTCACCATGCTCGCCCTGATCGGGGCGCTGCTGGTGACCACCGTCGTGCCGCTCGGGCTGATCACCACCGGCCACGAGCGCAGCTCCTTCCGGCAGGACACGATCATGTCCGCCCGGACCCTCGCCGGTCTGGCCGAGGACCGGCTGGCCGACCAGCCCCCGGCCGGGACCGCCACGATGGCCCGGGCCATGGCGCAGGCCAGGCAGGCCGGTGAGCAGGTCGCCGTGTACAGCGCCGGCCGCCGGCTCGTCACCGGCACGGATGGCGGCGGCGCCGCGATCCCCGCCGCCACGCTGACCTCCGCGCTGCACGGCCGGACGGTGCTGGACAGCCGGGTCGATGACCGGCTCCGGGTGACGGTCCCGGTGCGGGGGGACAGCGGTGGCGCGGTCGTCGGCGCCGTGGTGCTGTCGCGGTCCTCCGCCGAGCTCGAGGAGCGGGTCAACGTCTTGTGGACCTGGCTGGGCGTGGTGGCCCTGGCCGGCCTGGCCGCCGCGGCGGTCGCCGCGATCGCGCTGGCCCGGTGGGTCAGCCGGCCACTGAGCGACCTGGACGCCGCCGCCCAGCGGCTCGGCGGCGGGGCGCTGGACACCCGGTCGGCCGCCGGGAGCGGGCCGCCCGAGGTGCGGCGGCTGGCCCGCAACTTCAACGGCATGGCGGGCCGGCTGGAGTCCCTGGTGCATGGCAGCCGGGCCACGATCGCGGACGTTTCCCACCAGCTGCGCACGCCGCTGGCCGCGCTCCGGCTCCGCCTGGATGTGCTCACCCAGGACAGCGACGAGGAGACGGCGGAGGAACTCGCCGGGGCGCAGGATGAGATCGCCCGGCTGTCCCACCTGGTGGATGGGCTGCTGGCGCTGGCCCGGGCGGAGAACGTGCTGGTCGAGCCGGTCAGCATCCGGGTGGACGAGGTGATCAGGGACCGGGCCGCGGCCTGGCGGCCGGTGGCCGAGGAGCGCGGGGTGCAGCTGCAGCCGTCGTGCCACGGCCCGGTGCCGGCCATGGCAGGCCAGGGCCACCTGGAGCAGGTCCTGGACAACCTGCTGGCCAACGCGCTCGACGCGGTCCCGGCGGGCGGCCACGTCCAGGTCAGCGCGGCCGCCGAGGGAGAGCTGGCCCGGGTGGTGGTGGCGGACGACGGGCCGGGCATGACGCCCCGGCAGCAGGAGATGGCGTTCCGCCGGTTCGTCAGCAGCACGCCGGGCGGGGCCGGGCTGGGCCTGGCCATCGTGCACCGCCTGGTGACCTCCAACGGCGGCTCCACAGCCCTGTCGGATACGCCGGGCGGCGGGCTCACCGTCACCGTGACCCTGCCGGCCCAGCAACCGGACCGAGGCCGCCGGCCGGGTTCCGGGTCCGCCTGAGGTCGGTCTTTTCCTTACCGGTTCTGAGCAGTTCCTGAACCAGTTCCGGGCTGCCGTCCCACCAGGCTGGAAGTGCGGGATCAGCTGACCCGCACGTCGGCGCGGCCGCCGCCGCCGCGGCGGCTGCCCGGCCCCCGGCCAGGCGGCCCAGCGAACAGGGAGGAAGTGAGCGGATGACGGGGTACCGACCGGGACCCGGGGCCCGCCGTGACCCCGGTGCCCCGCGTGGCCCCCGCCGCTCACTCGGCCCCTACGGTCCGCACGACGACCCCGGCCAGGACGCTCCCCGCGACGCTCGCGGCCCGTACGGCCCCCGTCACGCTCCCGGCCCGTACGGATCCGGCGCGCCAGATCCGGGCGGCCGCCACGGTCTGCCGCCCGGCGGTCCGCCGCCCCCAGGGCGTCCCTGGGAACAGCCCGGCCCGGCCCGGCCGGCTGTTCCCAGGGACAACACCGGCGGCGCGGAGGGTAACGAGCGGCTCACCGCCATCACCGGCGCCCTGCTGCTGGTGCTGTTCGCCGCCGAGGGCCTCACCATCTTGTCCATCCATCAGCTGATCACCGTGCACTTCTTCCTCGGCATGCTGCTGATCGGCCCCGTCGCACTCAAGATCGCCACGGTGGCCTACCGCTTCGCGCGCTACTACACGGGCGCCCCGGAGTACCGGCGCAAGGGCCCGCCCGCGCCGCTGCTGCGCCTGCTGGGGCCGTTCGTCCTGATCACGTCGGCCGGTGTGCTCGGCACCGGGGTCGCGCTGGCCTTCGCCGGGTCGGCGGCCGGGCCGTGGCTGTTCCTGCACAAGGCGTTCTTCGTGCTCTGGTTCGGCGTGATGACGATCCATGTCCTCGCCTACGTCTGGCGGCTGCCCCGGCTGATCGGGCCTGACCTGCGCGGCCCCGGCGGATTCAACCGGGCCCGCGCGGTCCTGGCCGGCCGCTCCACGCGGTGGCTGCTGCTGGCGGCCTCGCTCGCCGGCGGCCTGCTCATCGCGGCGATGACGGTGCACCTGGCGGCCCCCTGGACCGGTTTGCGCCCGTACGGGTGAGTCCGCCACACCGGTTCTCGCGGAGGCGGCGTTCCAGCGGTTCGGCGGCCGGTCCCGCGTCCGGGAGTGACCCGGCGCTGACCGGCCCGTGTGCTCAGGTACCCGTGTGCTCAGGTACCCGTGTGCTCAGGTACCCGTGTGCTCAGGCCTCATAGTCGAAGATCAGCGCCAGGGCGTCGTCCAGCTTGCGCATCGTCTCGTCGGCGAGCTGGCCGACCCGGTCGCCGGAGAGCCTGCTGCGGCGCACCCGCACCGCGGAGTAGGACTCCAGGTGCCCGGAGACCGGGTCGTTGTGGCTGAGCGCCACCACGTAGGGCGTCTCGGTCAGGTCGGGCCGGTCGCTCACCTTGACCACCACGGGGTGGCCGGTGATCGCGTTGAAACCATCGTTGCTGACGATGGCCACGTAGCCGGCCCGGGCTACACCCTTATACGCGAAAATGTCACCGCGGTTCACGCGGCGCCCTTGCCGGCGCTAGGCGGGAAGTCGCCTGCGTTAGCCTCCGTCCAGTCCGCCCAGTCGTGACCAGTGAGCCGGTCGGCCTCGGCGATCGCGCTCGCCGCATCGCGCTGGATCTTCTCCCGCGCGGCCCGGGTCATCCACGCCGACATGGACAGCCCCGCGCGGTCAGCCTCGGCGCGAGCCTGCCGGTAGGCGCGCTCACCCATGCTGATACTGAAGGTCTTCACGGACATGTTCACAACGCTAGCAACGAGATTCCTGCGAACGAGGCCGAATGACCGATCGCGCCTGCGGCCCCGGCGCCGGGCGGCCCGGCCCGTCCGGGCGCCCGTGCGGCCGGGCCCAGGTCAGGACGCTGCGGCGAGGGCCACCACGGCCTCGGACGTGTAGACCAGGAACGTGAACGTCTCCTGGAGGTACAGCTCCACGCTGGCCGCGTCGTGGCTCAGGTACCCGATCGAGATGTCCTGGCCGAGTTGCAGGTCGAAATCGCCGCCGCGGGTGGTGAGCACGAAGGCACCCTCGATGGCCGGGGCCCAGATGATCTCGCCGCTGATCAGCCTCTTGATGTGCTCGTGGATCGGGTAGCCGTGGTCACGCGTCTCGCTCACGGCCGTGTACGCATCGGCGCTGAGCACGACCGAGTAGGGGCCGTTGACGCCGGCGATCCGCAGGTAACGCAGGGCCTCGGCCACCGCCTCGGGGTAACCGCGGACGTCGGCGGGCAGGGTCATCGGCTGGTTGCTCGTCTCCTGCCTGACCCCGGCGATGTCCCCGGCCGGGTACCCCTCGAACACCGCCCGGTCCTCGGCGAACGCGATCTGCCGGGCGGCGTCCTTGACCGGCTGCCAGTCCGAATCCTGGGCGCCGCGCAGCACGTCGTCGATCGCGCTGCGGTCCACCCGGAACGGGACCCGGAACTCGACGACCGGCTTGACCACGCGCCTGCGGGCGAGCACCCCGTCGTGCGGCGCCGCGATGTCACTCAGATGCCCGGTACCCACGGCGGACAGCGTGTTCCCGCCGGGCCCCGACACGTCCACCACGCGGCGGCCCGCCAGATGCCGCCTGAGGGTCCGGGTAGCCTCTTCCTCGATCTGGGACCAGGCTGCGTCGGAGATCGGGGCGAGTTCCCGGTGCAGGTTATCCATGCTGCTTCACTCCTCGTAGGCTGCCGATGCCGAGCGATCCGGCGGCCTCGGTCGGTGCGGCCGACCCGGCCGCCTGGTCGTCTGCTCCGCCGTCCCCGGCGGTGCTGCCCGCATCGGGCCCAGCCTCCGCCGCGCCGCCGTCCGCGGGATCATCGGCCAGGCTTTCCAGCAGCGGCATCGACGGCACGAAGAACAGGCTGCCGGTCACCGCCCGGCTGACGTCGAGCAGCCGGTCATAGTTGCCCGGTGGCCGCCCGACGAACATGTTGGTGAGCATCAGCTCGATGGTCTGCGGCGAGCGGGCGTAGCCGATGAAGTAGGTGCCGAACTCGCCTTTCGCGGCGTTGCCGAAGGGCATGTTGTCCCGGACGATGTCGATTTCCTCGCCGTCGTCATCGACGATGGTGGTCAGCGCGTTGTGCGCGAAGCTGGGTTTCACCGCGTCGTCCAGCTCGATGTCGGACAGCTTGGTCCGGCCGATGATGTTCTCCTGCTCCTCGGTGGGCAGGGCATTCCACGTGGCCAGGTCATGCAGGTACTTCTGGACGATCACGTAGCTGCCGCCGGCGTACCCCGGGTCCTCGGTGCCGATCACCGTCGCCTGGACCGCGTCCTGGCCGGTCGGGTTCTCCGTCCCGTCCACGAACCCGATCAGGTCGCGGTCGTCGAAGTACCGGAAGCCGTGCACCTCGTCAACGGTGTCCACCGCCTCCCTCAGCCGCGTGGTGATGTGCGTGGCCAGTTCGAAGCACAGGTCCATCCGGTCGGCGCGGATGTGGAACAGCAGATCCCCGGGGGTGGCGACCGCGTGCCGCTCGCCGGCCCGGATCTCGCGGAACGGGTGCAGTCCCGCGGGCCGCTCAGGGCCGGCCAGCCGGTCCCACAGCCCGGCCCCGAAGCCCATGACACAGGTCAGGCCGGCGTCGAGATCGCGGAAGCCAACCGCTCGCAGGAGGCCGCCGAGATCGCCGCACAGCGCGCGCACCGCGGCGTCGCTGGCCTGACCGGGCCGCACGGTGGCGACCAGGAAGATCGCCGCGGCCGACAGGGGTGCGGCGACCGGCTGCGTCACCGGTTGCGGTGCGGGTCCGCCCGCGGGTTGCGGGGCGCCATCCAGGGTCATCGGCGGTCCTGGTGCGTTGAGGTCCGGTCCGTCACGAGTAGCTGTGTCCCAAGGTACCGGCGACTACAGATGAGGCCCGAGGAGGGTCAGGTCCGCGGGCGACAGCCGGTCCCGGGCCGTCTTGGCCTGGTGCCAGTACGGGTAGAGCAGCGTCGGCGCGCTGACCTTGTCGAGCCGCTCCATCTGCGCGTCGCTGAGCGTCAGGCCGGCCGCGGCCAGGTTGTCGGCGAGCTGATCCGAGGTCCGCGCGCCGATCACCAGCGAGGTGACGGCGGGCTTGCGCAGCAGGTAGGCCAGGGCGACCTGGGCCGCCGAGACCTCGTGCTCGGCACCGATCTCGATCAGCACCTCGACGGTGTCGTGCAGCTTCTCCTGGTCGTAGACGGGCGGCTCGTTCCAGTCGGTCAGCTGCCGGGAGCCGGAACCAGGCTGCTGGTCCCGGCGGTACTTCCCGGAGAGCAGGCCACCCGCGAGCGGGCTCCAGACCAGCACGCCCAGTCCCTGGTCCACGGCCGCCGGAATCAGCTCATACTCGGCGTCGCGGGCCTGCAGCGAGTAGTAGATCTGCTGGCTGGCGAACCGGGGCAGGTCACGCAGGCTGGCGATGCCGAGGGCTTTCATCAGCTGCCAGCCGGCGTAGTTGGAGACGCCGACGTAGCGCACCTTGCCCGACCGGACCAGCAGGTCCAGTGCCTCCAGCGTCTCCTCCAGCGGCGTCACGCCGTCCCACTCGTGCACCTGGTAGAGGTCGATGTGGTCGGTGCGCAGGCGGCGCAGGCTGGCCTCGCAGCCCGAAACGACGTGGTGCAGGGAGAGACCGGCGTCGTTGGGGCCGTCACCCATCGGCATCCGGACCTTGGTGGCGACGAGCACGTCATCGCGTCGCCCGGCGAGGACCTCACCCACGATTTCCTCGGACAGCCCGGCCGAGTACACGTCCGCGGTGTCGATGAGGTTGACCCCCGCATCCAGGCACATGTCCACCTGGCGCCGGGCCTCGTCCACGCCGGTCGAGCCGACGCTCGCGAACTCCCCGGTGCCGCCGAACGTCATCGTGCCCATGGTGAGCACGGAAACCCGGAGTCCTGATCTGCCCAGCGTTCGATATTCCACGGGAAAACCCTATCGACCCGCTTTCCGTGGCTTCGGGGTGGTCTGACGCCCGCGCCGCTGGCCCTGGCCCGCGGCTACGCCCCGGGTGGGTCGCCCAGCGCCTCGCGGGCCGCCGGGACGACCTCCTCGGCCCAGACGCGGGACTGGCGTTCCCGGTCTCCGGACGGCCAGAACACGAACGCGTTCATCTGGTAGTCCGTGTAGAGGCTGGCCAGCGTCTCGATCCAGCGCCCGGCCGGGCCGTGGAACGGGCCCCGGTCCTCCGCGGAGATCAGCCCCATGACGTTGTAGAGCCGGGTGATCCGCTCCGGATCACGGCCCTCCTCCAGCGCGGCCCCGGTGATGATGTCGTTCAGCTCGGGCAGCCGTTCCGGGGGCACGTACGGCGCGGACACCGACCAGCCGTCGGCCTTCGCGCCGACCAGCGCCACCGCGCGGGGGCCCAGCACGCCGAGCCAGAGCCCGGCCGGATGCGCGGGCCGGGGCCCTGGCGGCACCTCGCGGGCCTGATAGTGGGTCCCCTCGAAGCTGAACGGCTCGCCAGCCCAGCTGGCCCGGATGATGTCGATCGCCTCGCTGAGCGCGGCCCGGGCCTGGCCCGGCGTGCGCCGCGGGCCGCCCATGCCCGCGATGCCGTCGGCGAAGGCGCCGGCGCCGAGCCCGAGCTCGAACCGGCCCCCGCTCAGCACATCGATGCTCGCGGCCTGCTTAGCCAGCATGGCCGGCGGCCGCAGCGGCAGGTTGGCCACGTTGGGGAACAGGTGCACCCGGCTGGTCCGGGCGGCCAGCCAGGTGATCACCGTGAACGTGTCGAGGAACTCCGGGTTGTAGGGGTGATCCTGGATGCCCACGTACTCCAGGCCGGCCGAGTCGGCGATCGCGGCGATGCGCCCGGCGATGGCCAGCCCGCCGGCGTTGGGGTCGACGTTCAGGCCGAATGCGACTGGCTGGGCCATGAGTCCTCCTGCACGGTCGGAGAGTTCCCGGAGAGGCTTGAAGAGTTCCCGGAGACGGCCGGGGAGTTCCCGGGGTCGGCCGGGGCGGGCCCGGCGGCCGGGGGAACGGGAGGCGTGCCCGGCTGGCCTTCGGCCACCCGGGTCAGGGCCCGGGCGAGCAGGTCCTGCTCGTCCGCGGTGAGCCGGTCGAGCAGCAGCTCGCTGATCGTCTGGGCGTGCACGCTGCTTCCCCGGCCGAGTACCTCACGGCCTGCCGTGGTGATGGTGACCATCACCCCGCGCCCGTCGCCGGGGGCCCCGGCCCGGCGCAGCCACCCGTGCCGCTCCAGCCGGGCGACCGCCCGGCTGAGCGAGGGCTGGGTCAGCCGCACCGCGGGGCACAGCTCGCCTAGCCGTACCCCCCGATCCGGGTCCCGGTCCACCCGCAGCAGGATCTGGAACTCGTTGATACTCAGCCCGCAGGTCCTGGTCAGGGCCGCGCTCAGCTGCTCGGTCACCAGGGCGTGCGCCGCGGTGAGGGCCGCCCAGGCCTGTGCGCACGCGTGCTCGTCATGGGGCGCGCCGGGGACCTGCGCTGCTGGCCTGCTCCCCGCTGGCCTGTCCCCTGCGGCCCTGTCCGCCGCGGTCCCGCCCGGTGCCGTCATCGCCGCAGGCTCCTACCAGCCGGGCCAGCGGGTCCAGGTGGCGAGCGTCCCGGAGATCTGCTCCTCCTCGTACTGGAGGTGGGCCAGCAGGTCGTCGCTCAGCGTGCGCAGTGCCGTGACGAGACGCTCGCGAGCGGCGGGCTCAGCCGCCTCGCCGAGCTTGTCCGACGCGGCCTCGACCTCGTCGAGCAGATCCGAGACGTGCGCGTGGTCCGCTTCCAGCTTGTCCACCACGGGGTTCAGCGCCGGGTTGGCCTCGCGCAACGCCGGGAACAGCATCAGTGACTCATGCGTGTGATGCGAGTGGACGAACCGGCAGTGCTGGAGGCAGCTGACCTTGAGCTGCCAGACGGCACTACCCGACGCCAGTGACCGGATCGCCCCGCGGATCGCGCTGGCGGCCGGCCAGCCTCGGTGTCCGCGGCCATCTGCCGGATCACGCCGAGGTCGTGCCGGATCATGTCGTGTACCCACTTGAGCTCGGCCACCATGGCCTCACCCCGGGGGTTCGGCCGTCCCTGCTCGGTCAGGGTCATCGTGTCTCGCCCGTGGCCGTGCGCCCAGTTAGATACATACGCATGTATGTACCGTAGCACGCCCGGAGACTGCCGGAGCGGGGGCCCCGGGGTGGCCGCGATCAGCGGGCCGCCGCGCCGGGGAGCTCATAGCTGACCAGCTCGTCGGTGCTGGTGCGGCTCAGCCGCCCCTGGGCCACCAGCAGGTCCAGGTGTACCCCCGTCTCCAGCACCGCGAGCATCTGGTTGAACGGGTCGAGTTCGCTGAACCGGCGGCCCCGGCGGGTCCAGCCCAGCCCCTGAGCGGCCTCGTAGGCGGTGTGCGCCCCGGCCTCGATCCGTGCCAGGGACGCGCTCAGCCGCTCCTCGTGGTGAGCCAGCAGGGCGTGCACCCGGGCGTGGGTCGTCTCGGTCACCGGCCCGTGCGCAGGCAGTAGCCGCATGTCCGGCAGGTCCAGGACCAGCTTGAGCGAACGCAGGTAGTCACCGAGCGGCAGTTCCGCCATGATCGCCTCGAAGCCGACCGACGGGGTGATGTGCGGCAGCACATGATCCCCGGCGAACAGCATGTTCGACCCGAGGTCGGCGAACACGGTGTGCCCCTGGGTGTGACCCGGGGTGGAGACGGCCCGCAGCTCGCGGCCGCCCAGCTCGATCGTGGCCTGATCCTTGAGCCACTCGTCGGGCAGCTCCCACACGTCATCGCGCGGTGGCCGCGAATTCCCGTAGGCGGCGTGCAGCGCACGGATCACCGGCTCCGCCCCGGCCCGTTCCAGCCGCAGGACGTGCTCGGCCATGTGCTCGCGCTCGGCGTCAGCCGCTGCGGTGAGCGAGGGGCGGTCGCCGATACCCAGGGCCACGCGGGTGCCGAACCGGCGGCGCAGGATCACCGCCATCGTGTAGTGATCCCGGTGCACGTGCGTGACCAGGCAGCGGGTGATCTCGGTGGAGTTGCGGCCGATCCGGTCCAGGGCGGCGTCCAGCAGGCCGCCCGTCTCGGCCAGTGCCCAGCCCGCATCGACCAGGACCAGGTCGTCGCCGGATTCGATGGCGTAGACGTTCACCGCCCGCAGCGCGTCGTTGGGCAGCGGCAGCGGGATGCGGTGCACGCCCGGGGCGACGGTGAACAGCCCCGGCTCGGTCCAGTCCCCGGTGCCTGCCGAGTCCGCCATCAGCATCCCCATCCGCGGCCACGCCGCCAGATCACCTCACGACCCGGTCCGGCCGGCAAGTCGGAGCGGGGCCGGTCACCAGCCCCAGGTCATTATGCCCGCCGCCGCACGTACCCCCCACCGGGAGGCATCTAGCTAGACCGCAGCCCCAGAGCCACAGCCGCCTGCTCCAGCGCCCCCAGGTGATCACCCAGGCTGGCCAGTCCCGCGCCCATCGTGTTGACCGCCAGATGCGTGGCGCCCGCCTCCTGCCACCGTCCCGCCTGCTCGGCGAGCTTCCCCGCGTCGCCGCGCCAGCTGATCCGCCCCTCCATGCCCAGCTCGGCCGGGTCCCGGCCGGCTTCCCGGGCGGCCGCGTCCACGATTTCCTTGGCCTTATCGAGCTCTGTCCCCGGGCTGACCTGCGGGAACCAGCCGTCGGCGAGGCGGCCGGCCCGGCGGTAGGCACGCTCGGACTGCGCCCCGAACCAGACCGGGATCGGCCGCTGCACCGGCAGCGGCGCCAGCCCGGCCCCGGTCACCCGGTCGAACTCGCCCTCATGGGTCACGGACTCCTCGGTCCACAGGCGGCGCATCAGCGTGACCTGCTCCTCGACCCGGCGGCCCCGGGTGCGGAAGTCCTGGCCGAGCGCCTCGTACTCCACCTGGTTCCAGCCCAGCCCCACGCCGAGCCGGAAGCGCCCGCCGGACAGCAGGTCCACCTCGGCGGCCTGCTTGGCCACCAGCGCGGTCTGCCGCTGCGGCAGGATGATGATGCCCGTCACCAGCTCCAGCGAGGTGAGCGCGGCCAGGAAACCGAACATCACCAGCGGCTCATGGAACGTGGTGCGCACGTCGTAGGGACCGCCCCAGCCCCGGTGCACGGCCGGGTCCGCGCCCAGCACGTGGTCGTAGGCCATCACGTGCCGGAAGCCGAGCTCCTCAGCCCGCCGCCCGTAGGCCCGGACCGCCCCTGCTTCCGGCCCGAGCTCGGTCTGCGGGAAGACGACGCCAATCTGCATGGCTCCTCCTTCTCCTCCGCTCAGGGCTGCCCGCCCAGGACGTCCAGCACCTGCTGCCCGTACCGGGCCAGCTTGGCCTCTCCTACCCCGCTCACGGTGGACAACGCCGTCAGAGTCGGCGGCGCCTGCGCGGCGATCTGCCTCAGCGTCGCGTCGTGGAAGATCACGTACGCGGGGACGCCCTGCTCCTTGGCCGCGCCCGCACGCCAGGCGCGCAGCTTCTCGAACAGCGGCGCGGCTGCCGCGGGCATGTCCGCCGCGGGCGCCGCGGTCTTCGCGGCCCGGGCCGCCCGGGTCCGGGGCGGGCGCTCGGGCTCGCGGCGCAGCATCACCTCGCGCCGGCGGCCGAGGACCTCGTCGCTGCCCGCGGTCAGCTCCAGCGTGCCGTAGTCGCCCTGCACCGTGAGCAGGCCCTGGGCCATCAGCTGGCGGGCCACGCCCCGCCACTGCGACTCGGTCAGCTCGGTGCCGATCCCGAACACGGTCAGCGAGTCGTGCCCGTGCTCGGTGACTTTCGCGGTGCTGCGGCCGAGCAGGATGTCGATGACCTGGCCGGCGCCGAAGCGCTGGCCCCGCTCGCGCTTGAGCCGGTACACCGCGGACAGGAACTTCTGGGCCGGGATGGTCCCGTCCCACGCCTCGGGCGGCTCCAGGCACGTGTCGCAGTTGGCGCAGGCGCCGGAGTGCTCCCCGAAGTAGCCGAGCAGCTGGGCGCGGCGGCACTCGACCGTCTCGCACAGCGCGAGCATCGCGTCCAGGTGGGCGGCCTGGCGGCGGCGGTGGGCCAGATCCCCCGCGGAGGTCTCGATCAGCTTGCGCTGCTGGACCACGTCCTGCAGGCCGTAGGCCAGCCACGCGGTGGAGGGCAGCCCGTCCCGCCCGGCGCGGCCCGTCTCCTGGTAGTACCCCTCCACCGACCGCGGCAGGTCCAGATGCGCCACGAAGCGCACGTCCGGCTTGTCGATACCCATCCCGAACGCGATGGTGGCCACCATGACCAGGCCGTCCTCGCGCAGGAACCGGGCCTGGTTCCGGGCCCGGGTGAACGCGTCCAGCCCGGCGTGGTACGGCAGCGCGGTGATCCCGTTGGCGGTCAGGAACTCGGCCGTCTTTTCCACCGAAGCCCGTGACAGGCAATAGACAATGCCGGCGCCGCCGGGGTGTTCGTTGCGGATGAAGTTCAGCAACTGACGGCCCGGCTCAGCCTTGGGCACTATCCGGTAGGTGATGTTGGGGCGGTCGAAGCTCGCCACGAAATGACGCGCGCCCGACAGGCCCAGCCGGTCGGCGATCTCGGTCACGGGTGGCCTGCGTGGCCGTGGCGGTCAGCGCGATGCGCGGCACGTCCGGCCAGCGTTCGTGCAGGCCGGACAGGGTCAGGTAGTCGGGCCGGAAGTCGTGCCCCCACTGGGACACGCAGTGCGCCTCGTCGATGGCGAACAGCGACACCGTGCCCCGGTCGAGGAGGGCCAGGGTGCGACTCGGTGCGCAGCCGCTCCGGGGCCAGGTAGAGCAGGTCCAGCTCGCCGGCACCGAACGCGGCCTCCATCGCGCGCCGCTCGGCGGCCTCCTGGGTGGAGTTCAGGAACCCGGCCCGGACGCCGAGCGCCCGCATGGCGTCCACCTGGTCCTGCATCAGCGCGATGAGCGGGGAGATGACCACCCCGGTCCCGGGGCGGACCAGCGCGGGAATCTGGTAGCACAGCGACTTGCCGCCGCCGGTTGGCATCAGCACCAGCGCGTCGCCGCCCGCGATGAGGTGCCCGATGATCTCCTGCTGGGGGCCCCGGAATGAGTCGTAGCCGAACACCCGGCGCAGCACGTCCAGCGCGCCGTCCGTCCCGCCGCTCAGCGCGGGAGCCGATCCGGGAGGCAGCACGCGGCGATTCTATGAGCATTCAGCCGCGGCGGGAGCCAGTGACGGACCCTCGGCCCGCGGCGAATCCTGGCTCATCGTTCCCGCCAGTCACATCCTGATCATCCGCCCCTGGACCTGGTTCGTGATCAACCGATTGGTGTCGCTCCAGGAACACCAATCGGTTGATCACGAAAGCGGCCGCCCCGGGGGGCGGGGTCAGGGCGAGGGGGCGCTGGCCAGGAAACCGGCGACGGCGGCCGCGAACTCGGCTGGGCGCTCCAGGTGGGGTGAGTGCCCGCAGCCGGGCAGGACATGCTCGGTGTACCGGCCGCCGGCCGCCTGGTAGCGGCCGAGCACCGCGCGCATCTGGCCCACCATGGGCTGGGCCGGGAACACGTCCGGGCCGGGCCAGCCCGGGATGGCGCCGAGCGCACCGAGGTGGCCCAGGTCCACCAGGGAGGTGTCCGAGACGATCAGGTCGGCGTCGCCGCGGATCCACAGCACGCCCGGCCCGCCGCCGAGAGCCGCGAAGCCGGACAGGTCGCAGTACTTCGGGGAGATCGCGTTGTTGACGCCCCGCTCACCCGGCGCGGCGCCCGGCCAGTTCGGCGAGGCGGCCGTGTCGCCCGGATAGTTGGCCGGGCCGATGGCCATCTCCAGCATCGACTCGACCAGCGCATCCTCCACCTCGCGCGGCACCGACACCGGGTTGCCGTACAGGTGGGTGAGGACCTGGCGGGGTGAGGTCTGGTCCTCTGTGCCCTGGTCACCGGCCTCGATGCGGCGGACCATCTCGGGGCTGGCGGTGCCGCCGCCCGAGCCCGCGTAGTCCGGCCAGCACGGGATGCCGCCGCTGTCGCGTGTTCCCCCGAAACCGAACGGGGACATGGGGCTCTCCAGGATGACCGACGCCACCGTGCCCGGGTGGTCGATCGCATACTGGAGCGCCACGCCGCCGCCCAGGGACCAGCCGAGCAGGTGCACCGGCTGGGCCGCGGGCAGCAGGCCACCCTCGGTCAGCAGCGCGCGGACGTCGTCGCGAGAAGTCCCGGACGCCGCGCCGCGCGTCCACCGGGAGCTGCTCCGACCGGCCGAAGCCGCGCAGGTCGGGGGCGACGCAGTGGCAGTCGCCGGCCAGCGCCACCATGGTCTCGGCGAAGAACCGGGCGGCCGACACGTTGCCGTGCACCAGCACCAGGGGCGGCGCGCCCGGCGAGCCCGCCGTGAGCACGTGCGTGCGCAGGCGCGACGTCTCGACCTGCCGGGACTCGACACCGGGCGGCAGGTGCAGGGAAGTGGGCATCAGGCGTCCAGGGGTTGGCGGGAAGTGCTACAGGTCCTATCGTCCCGTGCGGGATCATGTCAACGACGAGGACGAGGAGCGCTGCGGTGGAGGCGCCGGTCGAGGAGTTCCCGCCGGAGATGTTCCGCAGGCTAGCGGCCCGACCTGGCCCAGCCGCGGATCGTCTCGATGCGGGCCTGGATCTGCTCGGCCGTGGCCTGCGGCAGGGCAGGCCCGCCGCACGCCCGGCGCAGGTCGGCGTGCACGACCGCGTGCGGCTGCCCGGTGCGGTGGTGCCAGGCACCGATCAGCCCGTTCAGCTCCTTGCGCAGGCCCGCGAGCACTTCCCGGCGGACCGGCGCCGCGGCTGGCACACCGGGCGCACCGCGGGCGGCTGCACCGCCGGCCGATGGTTCCGCTTCATGATCCGCAACGGAAACTGCCCACGCGGGAACGCCGCGGCCCGGGCCGGGAGGCTGCGGGCCGGTGCTGCCATCGCCGGCCCCCCGTGAGCGCTGTTTGAGCTGGTCGGCCTGCCGTTTGCGCAGCAGCGCCGCGACCTGCTCGGGTTCCAGCAGCCCGGGCAGCCCCAGGAAATCCTCTTCCGCTGCCGTGGTGCCGAACTCGGTGCCGTCGTAGAGGACCCGGTCGAAGTGCGCTGACGCCTGCAGCGCCTCGAACGGCAGCTCGCCGTCGGCGTCCGGGATGTCCCGGGTGCGCTGCGCCTCGGCCAGCTCGCGCTCCTCGGCGTCGTCCGGGCGGGCCGCCAGCACGTGATCGCGGGCCGCTTCCAGTTCCGCCGCGTACCCGAGCAGGGCCGGGATGGAGGGCAGGAACACCGAGGCGGTCTCGCCGCGCTGGCGGGCCCGGACGAACCGGCCCACGGCCTGCGCGAAGAACAGGGCGGTGCCCACGCTGGTCGCGTAGACGCCGACCGCCAGCCGGGGGATGTCCACGCCCTCGGACACCATCCGGACGGCCACCATCCAGCGGTCGGCGGAGTCCGCGAAAGCGGCGATCTTCCGGCTGGCCGTGGGGTCGTCGGAGAGCACCACGACCGGCCTGGTCCCGCTGATCCGGCGGAGCAGGGCCGCGTAGGCCCGGGCGTCTGCGTGATCACCGGCGATGACCAGTCCGCCCGCGTCGGGCATGCCCCGGCGCACCTCGGCCAGCCGGCGGTCCGCGGCCTCCAGGACCCGCTGCACCCACTCACCCTGCGGGTCCAGTGCGGTCCGCCAGGCGTGGGCGAGCTGATCGGGGAGCATGGGCGTGCCCAGCGTGCCGGTGATCTCGTCACCGGCGCGGGTCCGCCAGCGCATCTCGCCGGAGTAGGCGAGGAAGATGACCGGGCGGACCACGCCGTCGTCGAGGGCCGGCCCGTAGCCGTAGACGTAGTCAGACACGCTGCGCCGGCTGCCGTCGGTGTCCGGCGCGTAGGTCACGAACGGGATCGGGTTGGCGTCACTGCGGAACGGCGTGCCGGTGAGCGCCAGCCGGCGCCTAGCGGGCTCGAAAGCCTCGCGGACCGCGTCACCCCAGGAGAGCGCGTCGCCCGCGTGGTGGATCTCATCGAAGATCACCAGGGTGCGCCGGTTCCCGGTGCGCTGCCGGTGCAGGATCGGGTGCGCGGCGACCTGCGCGTAGGTCACCGCCACCCCGGTGAAGTCGGCGGAGGCGCGGCCCTGGGCGTTGCGGTAGGAGGAGTCCAGGGAGATGCCGACGTAGTGCGCGGCCTGCGCCCACTGGTGCTTGAGGTGCTCGGTGGGGGTGACCACGGTGAGCGAGGCGATCTCCCGGCGGGCCAGCAGCTCAGCGGCGATGGTCAGGGCCCAGGCTGTCTTGCCTGCTCCCGGGGTCGCGACGAGCAGGAAGTCACGCCGGGGGAGGCGGAAATACTCCCGGTACGCTTCCTTCTGCCAGCTCCGGAGGGACAGGAGCAGATCAGGCCGGACCGGAGCGTCCGGGCGGCTGCCATCCTCCTGGGGTGCGGTCGCGGGGGTGCTCACGAGGCCGAAAGGCTACCAGCGGTGACCCCGCCCGCCTGGCCAGCCCGCGGCATGGCGTGCGGACGGTGCGGCCCGCCGGGCCGCACCGTGTCGTCCGTCTAGTCGCTGGCCTGCTCGGCCCCGGAGGGGGCGGGCGGCCGTCCCCGCGGCCGCATCCGGGCCGCGTTGCCGGGGAGCCTGCCCGCCTCGGCCAGCGCCCGGCGCAGCAGGAACTCGATCTGGGCGTTGGTGCTGCGCAGCTCGTCGGCGGCCCACTTGGCGAGAGCGTCATGCACGGCCGGATCGAGCCGGAGCAGCATGCCCTTGCGTTCACTCACCAGACCGGACACCACCCCGTCCTGAGTACCCCGTCACTGGTACAGCGAGCCTGTGTTGACGACCTGCTGGGTGGCCTGCTCGCTGCACAGGACCACGAGCAGGTTGGACACCATGGCCGCCTTGCGCTCCTCGTCCAGTTCGACGACATCCTGTTCCTCGAGCTGCTGCAGCGCCAGCCGGACCATGCCGACGGCACCCTGGACGATCCTCGACCGCGCCGCGACCACGGCGCTCGCCGCCTGGCGGCGCAGCATGGCCTGGGCGATCTCGGCGGCGTAGGACAGCCGGGTCAGCCGCGACTCGATGATAGTGACGCCGGCCGACGCGACGCGGGCGGCGATCTCGGCCGACAGGCGCTCGGTGATCTCGTCCGCGTTGCCGCGCAGCGACAGCTGGCTGGCGTCGCTGCGTGTCGTAGGGGTAACTGGTCGCGATGTGCCGGACCGCGGTCTCGGTCTGGGTCGCCACGAACTGGATGAACTCGTCCACCGCGTAGAGAGCCAGCGCCGTGTCGTTGACCTGCCAGACGACCACGGCCGCGATCTCGATCGGGTTGCCGTCGGCGTCGTTGACCTTGGCCAGCGCCGTTTCGTGGTTGCGGATCCTGGTCGACACCCGGCGGCGCTCCGTGAACGGGTTGACCCAGCGCAGGCCGGGTTCCCTGACCGTGCCGGAGTACCGGCCGAACAGCTGGACCACACGGGCTTCACCGGGGATGACCTGGAAGAGGCCGCGCTGCGCCAGGATGCCCGCGAGCAGCAGGAGCACGCCGATGATGATCAGGGTCACGGTCCAGGCGCCGCCGGCCGGCTTGGCCAGGATCAGCAGCCCGACCGCGACCAGCTCGGCAACGATACTGAGGACGAGGACCGGCAGGCCCGAGACGGGATGAGCGGGCCGTTCGGTGAGCCTGCGGGCCGGCGGCTGCTGGCCGGGGCTCTGGGGGATAGGTGTTCCAGGGCTGCGCAGTTCCGGGCTGTTTGCTTCCGGGTTCGGCGCTGGTGCGCTGTATGTGGCCATCTCGGCCCCCTCCACTCGGGAGTTGATTACGTGAGTCTAGCATAGTGATATCTATTTTCTACACAAGACCTGGGTCGGCTGCCGGGCTAAGGCTGGCCCGGTTCGGCGGCCCTGGTTCGGCGCCCCGGTGGTGATCAACCGATTGGTGCTGCTCCTGGAACACCAATCGGTTGATCACGAACACGGGAAGCCAGGTGCCGGGCCACAGGGGTAACACGAGTCACGCCCGTCACGGGCGGGGTGCTGGGAACCGCGGGAGGGACGGGGAGTACGAGGGATGGCCTGCGCGGCGCGAGGGTTGCATTCCTGTAGCCGCAGTCCCCGGCATGCTGCCCGGACCCCGGCGCTGGCATATCGTAGGGGTATGGGGAAACTTCTGCTCATCCTGCTCGCGGTGTTCGCCGCGTTCCTCGTCGTCTCGCTGGTGATCTCCGCGCTGCACTTCCTGTTCGTGGTGGCGCTGGTGGCGCTGGTCGTGGTCGGGGTGCTGCGCCTGACCGGCAGCGCGCGGCGGCGGCGCGCACGTTAGCAGCGTGCGCTGGTCTGGCGTCCGGCGGGCATGCCGGGACACCGGGACCACGGGCCGCCTCCGGCAGCCGGGTAGCCAGGCGGTCCGCTAGCGCGGCCGCGGGGACCTACCCGTGCCGCGTTGCCCAGGCCCGGAGGTCTCATGGAGCCATTTGCCCTTGACGCGCTGCCCGGCCGGGTGGTGTTCGGTGCGGGTGCGGCACGCACAGAGCTGGCGGGTGAGGTCGCCCGGCTCGGGGTGTGCCGGCTGCTGCTGATCGCCGGGGGTGGCGGGGAGAGCGTCGCCCGGGACCTCGCGGCGCCGCTGGAGGACCGGATCGCGGGCACGTTCACCGGAGTCCGGCCGCATGTGCCGGTCGAGGCCGCGGACGCCGCCCGCAAGCAGGCCGCCGCCGTCGGAGCGGACGCGGTGCTCAGCGTCGGCGGCGGGTCGGCCACGGGGACGGCCAAAGCGGTCGCGCTGACCACCGGGCTGCCGGTGATCGCGGTGCCCACCACCTACGCGGGCTCGGAAGTAACCCCGGTCTGGGGGCTGACCGAGGGGGAGCGCAAGACCACCGGCGTGGACA
The DNA here is from genome assembly GCA_963720645.1 of uncultured Actinomycetes bacterium. GTDB lineage: Bacteria > Actinomycetota > Actinomycetes > Streptosporangiales > Streptosporangiaceae > RYN-230. Next base: position 148,780 of record CAVRFX010000019.1, read on the forward strand.
TGAGGGTGCTGCCCAGGCTGGTGATCTACGACCCGGAGCTGACCCTCTCGCTGCCCGGGCCGCTGTCGGCGGCCAGCGGCCTCAACGCGATGGCCCACTGCGTGGATGCCTTCTGGGCCCCGGGCCGTAACCCGGCCAGCGCGCTGGCCGCCGGGGAGGCGATCCGGGTCCTGGCCGCGGCACTCCCCGCGGTCAGCGAGGACGGGACGGACGTCGGCGCCCGGGGTGACCTGCTGTACGGGGCCTATCTGGCCGGCACCGCGTTCGCGGCCACCGGATCCGGCCTGCATCACAAGATCTGCCACGTCCTGGGCGGCCGGTACGGCCTGCCGCACGCCCAGACCCACGCGATCATGCTGCCGTACGTGCTGGCCTTCAACGCGCCGGGAGCGCCGGACGCGGGCCGCCGGATCGGCCAGGCCCTGGGCAGCGACGACCCGCCCGCCGCGCTGCAGGCGCTCGCCGCACGGCTCGGCCTGCCCCGGGGGCTGCGCGAGATCGGGCTGCGTGAGGAGCAGCTCGCCGAGGCAGCCCAGCTGATCGAGCCGGCGGTACCGGCAGACAACCCGGTCCCGGCCAGCGCCGCCGCGCTCCAGGCGCTGCTGCGGCACGCCTGGGCCGGCGACCCGGCCGGCCTTCCTCCGGCAGGTTCTCTTCCGGGCGGCTCTGGCCCGGCGACCGCGCAGGCCGGCCGCGAGGACGCGGTGACCGCCGAGGTGCTGGCCAGTTTCGGCGGCGCGGACGCACCCCGCTTCCGGGAGGTCATGCAGAGCCTGGTGCGGCACCTGCACGCGTTCGCGCGCGAGGTGCGGCTCACCGAGGCCGAGTGGCAGCAGGGCATCGACTTCCTGACCCGGGCCGGGCATATCACCGACGACCGGCGTCAGGAGTTCATCCTGCTCTCGGACGTACTCGGGCTCTCCATGATGGCCGTGGCCATCAACGCCCCGGCGTCGGCGGGAGCCACCGAGTCGACCGTGGTCGGCCCCTTCTTCGTGACGGGCTCGCCGGAGATCCCGCTGGGCGGCGACATCACCGGCGATGCTCACGGCCGTCCCTGCTACACGTCGGGCACGGTCCGCGGCACCGGCGGTGAGCCGGTACCCGGGGCCCGTATCGAGGTGTGGGAGTCCGACGAGGACGGCTTCTACGACGTTCAGTATCCCGACGGCCGGACCGGGGGACGGGGCTGGCTGCGCAGCGCCCCGGACGGCGGGTACCGCTTCTGGTCGGTGCGCCCGGCTCCCTATCCGATCCCTGATGACGGGCCCGTGGGTGACCTGCTCACCGCCGCGGGACGGGGCCCGATGCGGCCCGCCCACCTGCACTTCAAGGTGGACGCGCCCGGGTACCGCACGCTGATCACGCACATCTTCGTGGCCGGGGACCCGTACCTGGACCGGGACGCGGTGTTCGGCGTCAAGGACAGTCTCATCACCGATTTCGCCGAGCACCCGCCGGGCCCGGGGCCCGGCGGCCGGCTGCTGGAAGAGCCGTGGGCTAGCGTCACCTTCGACATCGTGCTCGCACCCCTGGCTGCACCGCACCCTCCGGCCGCTTAGTGCGTATCCGCCGGTAAACCGGCGGATTATCGCCGCGACCGTGGGTACGGGGGTCAGGCGGATGGCGGTGGGGCCAGGAGCCGCTCACGGCGGCTGATGATCAGGCGGGGAGGCTGGATGCCGGTACGGCACGCGATGCTGGTCATCACGCGGGCGGTGTTCGACATGGTGGAGATCCCGGGCCAGGAGCCCCTCGTGGTGGCCAGGGACAGCGGCGACGACGCGGCCCGCCGGTGGTGGGACGAGCGGGTGCGGGCCGCCGCCGTCGATGTGTTCGGGCGCAACGGCGAAGCCTGGGAACGCGAGCTCGCGGACTGGCAGGCGGCCACCGAGGTCGCGGTGGGCAAGGAGCGCCTGCACGAGGGCGGCCCCCGGGTGGACGTGGCCCGGATCCGGTTTCCCGACGGCACCGAGACCGTGGTGGACCCGCAGAATGCGCACGACTACGTGGCGGAGGAATTCCGGGCCCGCAAACCGCAGCCGACCGTCGCGGCGCAGTTCGCGGAGTGGCGGGAGACCGTCCAGATCGCCGAGCTGCACACCTGGGTCGGCTGGCTGTTCAACGGGGCCGAGAACGTGCCCGTGGACATTGGACTGCCGGTGTCCCAGTTCGGCTACCCGATCAGGGAAGTGCTCGGCTGCCTCGACCGGCTGTCCCTGGACGGCTGGCAGATCGTGCACGTCTCCGAGGACCGGGCCGGCTACCTGGATGGCCGGGCCGCGTACCCGGAGGGCGAGCCGGCCGAGCCGGGCATCGGCACCGCACGCTACCTGCTCAGCCGCCCGGGCTAGCCCCGGCCAGGTTGGTCAGGCTCTCCCGCACGGCCACCGTCAGCGGATCCCCCGGCGGGAGAATCCGGTCACAGCGGGACACCGTGTCACGGAGCAGCGACAGTGCGTCGGTGAGACGGCCCACCGAATAGTAGGCGCTGGCCAGGTTGGCGCAGCGGGCCAGGGTGTCGGGGTGGTCCGGGCCGAGGACCCGCTGGTAGCTGTCGCACGCCTGCTCGTACAGCTGGACCGCCGACGCCATCTTGCCCGCCGAGTGGTAGGCGGAGCCGAGGTTGCCGCGGGCCGCGATCGTGTCCAGGTGATCCCGCCCGAGGACCCGCTCCCGGTCTGCGAGCACCTTCTTGTAGTTCGAGATCGCCTCCTTGATCCGGCCGTCGGCCAGGTAGGTACCGGCCAGCTTCTGGCGGGTGGTCAGCGTGTCCGGATGCCGGGCGCCCTGGACCCGTTCCCGGTCGTTCAGCGCCCGGCGGTACAGCGGGATCGCGTCGGACACGCGGTCCGCCGCGCGGTACGCGGCCGCGAGCTCCTCCCGGGCGCTCAGCGCATCCGGATGGTCCGGGCCGAGGACCCGGTCGTAGTCGCTCACCGCGCCGTTCAGCACGGTCACCGCCTCGGCGGGCTGGCCCGCGGCCATCAGCGCACGGCCGAGGTCCCGGCGGGCGGCCACGGTGCCGGGATGATCCGCGCCCAGCGCCGTGACCCGGTCAGCCAGCACCCGCTGGAACCAGGCCACGGCCTCAGCGGACTGGCCGGCCGCGAGGTACGCGTCGGCCAGCCGCTCGTCGATCAGCTTGGTGTCCGGGTGGCCGGGCCCGAGGGCGGTCTCGCTGGCCGCGGCGAGCTCACGCCAGTACGCGACGGCCGGCCTGGTCAGCCGGGCCCGGCCCAGGCTCTGCCCGGCGCGCATCAGCAGCGGGTTGCATCCGCCCGCCATCAGCAGGTTCCCGGCGTGCTGCTGCAGGGCGGCCGTGCACGACCGGAGCATCGCGCCGAGCCAGGGCGGCTCGTCGGCAGGCCACACCTCAGCCAGCGCATCGGCGGCGGCCCGCACCGCCCGGTCCCGCATGGTGTCCGGCATGACCGCGCGGATGGCCGCCTGGATCACCGGGCTCATCCGCACCGAAGGCGGGGACGAGGACCGGTCGAGGGCCAGCAGCGCCGTCCGCTCCAGGATGGGCAGGGTGCCCCAGCCCAGCTCGCGCGCGGCCGCGGACGGGGTGCCGGCCGGGGCAAGGTAGGCGCCGGCGGCGGGTGAGCTGAACACCGTGGCGGGCATCCCGTGGCCATCCAGCAGGGCCGCCAGGGCCAGCACCGGCTGCGCCGCTCCCCCCTGAGCCAGGCGGTCGGCCTGCTCGACGGAAAACAGCCAGCTGACCGCGGCCGCGGGCGGCTTGCTCCCCGCGGCCGTCGCCAGCTCATCCTGCCGGGCGGTGAAATAGCCCTGATAGTCCCGGCAGGACAGTGAGGACGTGGCGATAACGCCGCTGGCCTGCGCGAGCGCCATGGGCTCGCAGCCGAGGTCCTCCACGAGGTCGATCGCTCCCAGCCGCTGGTCCGGGTCGGCGGTCAGGCGGCCCATGAGGTAGCTCAGCGCCTCCCGGGAGCTGAACGCCCCGACCGGGAGGACCAGGGCCCGGTGCCCGGTTGGCAGGACGGCCGGGCTGGTGGCCGTGATCAGCACCTGGCCGGCCGGCCCGGCCGGCCACAGCCCGGCCAGGTCGGCCGCGCCGGCCAGGTCGTCCAGGACCACCAGCCAGCGCCGACGGGTCTCCCCGAGCCAGCTCACGAAGCGTGCGGCGATGGCCCCGGCGTCGGCGCTGGGGTCGGTGCCCAGCGCGGCCTCCGCGGCCTCCGCGTACACGGCCTGCACCGCGGCCCGGCTGGTGGCGGGCACCCAGACCAGCAGGTCCACCTCGTGGGACCGCCACAGCGACTCGGCGAAGAACGCCGCGAGCTGGGTCTTGCCGCACGACCCCAGCCAGTCCCGCGCTCCTGTCCCGGCCCCCCGGCCCGGTACCAGCACGACCGCGGTGCCCGGGACCAGCGCGGCGCCCAGCCGGGGGGCACTCTCCGGCCTGGTGCTGAACCCGTCGGCGAGCGGGGGCACCATGCCCGCGCGGACCGGCCACTGCGCCTGCCCGTCCGACGACTCCACCGGCCCGCCCGCCGGTACCTGGCTGATCAACCCGCTACCCCTGCTCTGCGGCCAGGCCGGCCGCTAGACGCGATCATCTGTGATATCACTGCTTCCCGCAACGCCTACACCAGCGGCGGGGCCGCGGCGGCCGGCCGGGTCCCGTCGCTCTCGCCGGGCACGCTGGCCAGGACGTGCTCGACCAGCGTAATCAGCACGTTCTTGACCGATTCCGTTTCGCGGGCGTCGCACAGGACCACCGGGACCCCGGGGCCGAGGTCGAGGGCGGCACGGACTTCAGCGGGGTCGTAGCGGTACGCGCCCTCGAAGCAGTTGATGGCCACGACGAACGGCAGCCCCCGCTTCTCGAAGTAATCGACGGAGGCGAAGGAGTCGGCCAGCCGGCGGGTGTCAGCCAGCACCACGGCCCCGAGCGCGCCGTAGGACAGGTCGTCCCACATGAACCAGAAGCGCTCCTGGCCGGGTGTGCCGAAGAGATAGAGCACCCGACGGGCACCGAGGGTGATCCGGCCGAAGTCCATGGCGACCGTGGTCGTGGCCTTGTTCTCCACGCCCTGCAGGTCATCATGGCTCGCGCTCACGCTGCTGAGGGCCTCCTCGGTGCGCAGCGGCCTGACCTCGCTGATCGCGCCGACGAGCGTGGTCTTTCCCGCGCCGAAGCCGCCCGCAATGAGGATCTTGAAAGCCGACAGGGGGCCCGCGGTGCCGTCAGAGGGCGCGGAGCCCATGGAGCACCTCCTTCAGCAGCTGAGCGCTGGGCTGCTGGCCGGCCGGTTGGCCCGGAAGGACCTTGATCCGGCCCTGCTGGATGAGGTCGGCGAGCAGCACCCGGATCACCCCGACCGGCAGCCCGGTATCGGAGGCGACGTCGGCCACGGTGGCGGGCCGCCTGCACAGCCTCAGGATCTGCCGGTGCTCGGGACTGAGCGCGAGCTGGGCGGCGGGCTCAACCGGCCGGCCGGTGTCCAAGATGATCGCGATCAGGTCGAGCACCTCGCCGTCAGCCGGCTCGGTCCGCCCGCCGGTCAGCGCGTACGGGCGCACGACTGGGTCCGAGTCCCGGTTGACCCACTTGCCGCCCACACCCATCGGCGTCAGTCCGCCGTGATCTGGCTGGCCGGGAACCGTGGCCGGGCGGCCAGGTGGGGTCCGGCCCTCTTCACCAGCATCGCCATCTCGTAGGCGACCAGGCCGGCGTCTGCGTCGGCGGGGCACAGCACCGCCAGGCAGCTACCGTGCCCCGCGGCGGTGACGAACAGCAGGGCCTGTTCCAGTTCGATGATGGTCTGGCGTACCTCGCCAACCCCGAAGTGCTGGCCCGCACCACTGGCCAGGCTCTGCACCCCCGCCGCGAGCGCGGACAGACGCTCCGCCTCGTCGCGGCGCAGCCCGGTGGAGGACGCGATGGCCAGCCCGTCCCGGGACAGGATCACGGCCTTGCGGAAGTGCTCCACCCGGCTGGCCAGGTCGTCCAGGAGCCAGCTCAGGTCCTGGCCGGTCACGGAAGCCTCCTGCTCCCCCATCACATCTCTCCGTCCGGGGCGGGGGACCCCGTCCGCCTCGGCAGTGGCGGGGCAGCCGCATCGGGGGCCTCGGGCGGGTCGTCCTGGCGCCCGCGCCGCCAGCCGGTCTGCAGCGAGGCCGCGAGGTCGCGGGCCTGCTCGGGGGTACGGCCGTCGGACGGGGCCGCGGCGGACCGTGCCGTGCGGCCGGCCGGGAGGCTGTCCCGCAGGTGCGGAGACAGGCTGGCCTGCCGGGTGCGGTGCGGCAGCCCGCGGCGGGGTGGCGCCGTCCCGTTGCTTCCCGGCGTCCCGGCAGCGGGCGGCCTGGCCCCGGCCGGCGGGACCGTGCCGGGCGGGACCGTGCCGGGCGGGGCCATGCTGGCTGGCGGGATGGCGCTGGGCGGCGGGATGGCGCGGCCCTGACGTGCGGCGCTCACCGGCTGGGCCAGGCCGGCGGACGCCGCAGCGTCAGCAGCCGGCGCGGTGCCGGCTGGCTGCGCGGCCGGCCGCCGCGTGGTTCCGGGCTGGCCTGTGGTTCCGGGCTGGCCTGTGGTTCCGGGCTGGCCTGCGGTCCCAGGGTGCCCGGTGGTCCCAGGGTGATCTGCGGACCCGGGCTGGGTCACGCTGCCTGGCTGAACCGGGCCGGGCAGCGACGGCGGGACCGCGCGCCTGCCGGTCAGCGCGAGCGCCGCGCCAGAGCCGAGGTCCAGGGCGGCCGGCCGCCCGGTGACCCGGCGCGCCCTGGGCAGTGCGCTCGTATCCGGGGCCGCCGACGCGGACACCAGCACGATGATGCTGTTGGGCATCAGCACGATCGCGGTGGTGCCGCCGTACGGGGACTGGCGCAGCGAGACCCGGACCCCGTGCCGGGCCGCCAGCTTCGCGCCGACGAACAGGCCGAGGCGGTCCGCGTTGGCGAGGTCGAAGTCCGGCGGCTCGGCGAGCTGCTGGTTGATCTCGGCGAGCTGGGCGGCCTCGATGCCGAGCCCACGGTCGTCGATCTCGACGGCGAAGCCGTTGGCCACCCGGTCCGCCCGGACCTCGACCCGGGTTCCCGACGGGGAGAACATGGTCGCGTTCTCGATCAGCTCCGCCAGCAGATGGATCATGTCCGCCACCGCTGGGGCGGCCACCGCGTCCTCGGAGGTGGTGAGGACCGTGACCCGGCGGTAGTCCTCGACCTCCGCCATCGCGGCCCGGATGACGTCGATGACCGGCACCGGCTCAGTCCAGGACCGGCCCGGCGCCGCCCCGGCCAAGATGGCCAGGCTCTCGGCGTGACGGCGCATCCGCGTGGTGAGGTGATCCAGTGCGAACAGATCGGCCAGCGCTGCGGAGTCGGACGCCTTCTGCTCCAGCGTGTCGATCAGCCGGAGCTGCCGCTGCAGCAGTGACTGGTTGCGCCGGGCCAGGCTGACGAAGACCTGGCGGAGGCCATTGCGCAGCCCCGCTTCGCCGGACGCAGCGCCGATGGCGGTCTGCTCCAGGCTGGCCACGGCCGCGAGAGCCTGGGCGATCTCCGCGTTCTTCCGCCCCCGCGGCGGTGCCCCCGCGGACTGGATGGCCGGGGAGGCGGTATCCCCGCGGCGCAGCTGCTCCAGCAACTGGGGAAGCTGCTCATCCGCCGTTTGGCGGGCTGTGGCCGCCAGCCCGGCGATATCGCGCGACAGCCTGGCCGAGAAGCGGCCCATCAGAATGACGCATATCAGGACAATCAGGAGTCCCGCGCCGGCCAGGATCATTAATTCGGCGGCTTCGCGGTGGTCCGGCGACCAGAAGCGGTGACCGTGCTGCGAGGTGCCCACCACCGCGCCCGCCGCCAGCGCCCATACCGCGATCATGCAGGTCGCCGGGATGGCGACCGTGGCCGCGAACGTGAACCGGATCGTCCGCCGCGAGTCTGGTTGCTGGGGGGCCGCCGAGCTGGATATGCCCATCTGGTCACTCCTGGATCGATCCCGTGCCCCGGAATCCCGTCGCTGCCCAACCGGACGCTACCGTAGGCGCCCTATCCTGTGCCATTAGGTACCAATTGTCATCGCGCTTCACAGAATTGCCGGCCCGTTAGCCGGACCGTTACGGTCAGCGGTTGGCCACCGCCCGGGCGAGCTGGCTGATGATCTCGATCAGGACCGGCCGGGGAGTGGCGAAATTGAGCCGCACGTGCCCCGCGCCCGCCGCCCCGAACGCCGGGCCGTCGTTGACCATTACCCCGGCCTTGTCCAGGAAGAACTCGCCGGGATTGTCACCGAGGTCCAGGTCACGGCAGTCCAGCCAGGCCAGGTAGGTGCCCTCCGGGGGCTGGTACCGGATGTCGGGCAGGTACTCGGCGAGCAGGTTACCGAGCATCGCCCGGCTGCCGTCCAGGTAGTTCAGCACCCCGGCGAGCCAGTCCTGGCCCGCGCTGAACGCCGCGATGTTGGCGTACACGCCGGGCGTGCTCGCGCCGTGCTCTATCAGGCGCCCCGCCTGCGCCCACAGCTCGCTGTCCGCGTCGTTGCTGAGGATCAGCTGGGCGCACTTGAGGCCGGGGAGGTTCCAGCCCTTGGACGCCGAGGTCGCGGTGAGGGTGTGCCCGGCCGTGGCCTCGCTGAGTGAGGCGTACGGCACGTGCCGGTGGCCCGGGTAGGTGAGCGGCGCGTGGATCTCGTCGGCGAACACGCGGCCGCCGTGCCGCTCGACCACCTCGCCGACCCCGGCCAGCTCCGCCTGCGTGTACACCCGGCCCACCGGGTTGCAGGGATTGCACAGGATGAGCAGGTGGCCGCCTGCGCGGAAGGCGGCGCCGATACCGTCCAGGTCGAGGACGGCCCGCCCGCCCGCCGTGGTCATCGGCACCTGGATGATCTCCCGGCCCAGCAGCGGCGGCACGCTGAGGAACGGCATGTAGGCCGGGGTGGGCAGGATCACCGGGCTGCCCGGGCGGGAAAACAGGGTGATCGCCGCTTCGAGGCCCTTGATGACGTCGGGCAGGGGGCGGATCCGGTCCGGGTCGACGGCCCACCCGTGCCGGGCGGCCAGCCACGCCGCGCAAGCCTCGGCCATCTGCCGCGCCGCGCGGGGGGTGAGATACCCGAAGTCCTGCCGCGCGATCACCTCGCGCAGCGCCATCTCCACCTCGGGGGCGGTGCCGAAATCCATTTCGGCGACGAACGCCCCGAGTACGTCCGGGCCGGCGTAGGTCCATTTGAGGCCGCCCCGGCGGCGCAGTTCAGCGACAGTGATCCGGTCGAGCGACTCGGCCAGCGTGGTCATCGGGGCCCGGGCCCGGCCGGCGCCGCCAGCACGCGCCGCGGCGCGGGACGGTGCTCCGCGCCCCGGGCCACCACGAGCTCCACGTGGTGCAGGACCGAGACCCCGGATCGCGGGTCGCCGCGGACCGCGATCAGGTCCGCGTCCTTGCCCGCTTCGATGGTCCCGGTGCGGTCGTCCACGCCCAGCGCCCGCGCCGCCCGCAGGGTGGCCGCGTCCAGGATCTCCACGGCGGGCAGCCCGACCATGGTCAGCGCCTCGAGCCCCGACACATGGGCGTCATGCGGGCAGTTGTCTATCCCCGCATCGGTGCCCGCGATGATCTGCGCGCCGCCCGAGTACAGTCCCATGATCACCTTTTCCAGCGCGTCCCCGAACAGCTCGCGCCTGGTCAGCGCGTGCACGTTCATCGTCGGGCATACGTATATGCCCGCGGCGGCGATGTCCTCCACCACGGACGGATCGAAGTCCGAGCCGTATTTCCGGTCCGGCCCGGCGAACGAGCAGTGCTCGATGGTGTCCACCCGCGCCGCCACCGCCTGGGCGATGCCCTCCCTGCCGTGCGCATGCGCGGCCACCCGCTTGCCCAGCCGGTGCGCCTCGGTCACCACCGCCGCCAGTTCGGCCGGGCTGAACTGCGCCGACCACGGCGGCGCGCCCTCGGTCATGAAGCCGCCGGTGGACATGACCTTGACGAAGTCGGCGCCCATCTTGTGGTGCAGCCGGACCATCCGGCGCAACTCGTCGGGGGTGTCACACTCCCCGCCCATGAACCAGCAGTGCCCGCCGGTCGGGGTGAGCTCGCTGCGCGCGCCGGTTAGCAGCGCGCCCGTCTGGTAAAGGCGCATGGCCAACCCCTCTGGCTGCCAGCGGTGATGTGGCCGGGAATTCTGCAGGCGAAGTACTCAGCTGGCACCGACGCTAAGACGGAGGGCGTCTCCGGTCAATGGGAGTTCCCGGGACGAAACCGGCCGGAAATGCGCTGCGCCGTTGTTTATCTGGCGGAAGCACCCCGGACCGGCGGGCGCTCCGGGAAAAGAAGCGGTCAGCCAGCATTTGGTAGCATCACGACCTGCCTACCAGGGCTGCGTTGGCTCCGTGTTCAGCCCGGCCGGAGCCGCCCGGCCCAGGGGAGTGATCGGCATGAGCACGCAGCCAGCCCCGGTCGCGGACGTGGCGGACCAGCGGGCCAGCCTGTTCACCCCCGGGCCCCGGCTGGGCTGGGTGTTCCGCGACCGCCGCCAGCTCGCCGACCCGTTTCCCGAGCCCCGGCCCGACCTCGACGCCATGCGGGCCGCCGCGGTGCAGCAGGCCGAGTCGGCCGACAAGGCGTACCGGAAGATCCGCAAGTTCCTCGGGATCCCGAGCACCCTGCTGTTCGTCGTGCTGCTGCTGGCCAACGGCTGCGCGGCCAACATCAACGGCAGCGGGCCGCCGCTGGTCAGCGACCTGATCGCCCTGGTCATCTGCGGCCCGGGCATGACGCTCACGTTCCTGCGGTGGCGGAAGGCACGCCAGGCCGCCGCCGCGGTGGCGCGGGTTCCTGACGAGCACCAGCGGGCGGCCGCGGCCTGGCAGCAGCGTGAGGAGGCCTGGCAGCGGGCCGAGCTGCGCCGGCTGGACCAGGTGGACGAGTGGGGCAGCGCGGAGGTCTCCGCCACCGCGCCGCGGGTGGACGTGTTCGGCGGGAGCCTGCGCGGCTGGCAGGCCCTGCTCACCACGCACGGGACCTCGCTGCTGGCCAGCCAGCCCGTGCTGGCCGTGGACCTGACGGGCGAGGTCGTCTGCCAGGAGCTCACCGACACGGCCCGCGCCGCGGGGATGCCGGCCGCCGTCTGGCTGCTGCCCGCCCAGCTGGGCGCCTCCGGCGTGCTCGCCGGGCTGTCCGCGGCCCAGTTCGCCGACGCCCTGGCCGAGGCGGTGCACACCGACGGCACGGCCGGCGCGGCGCGCGCCGAGCGGGCGGTGGACACCCGGGTCCTGGAGCAGCTGCACGGGGCGCTCGGTGGTGACGTGACGCCGGCCCGCCTGGCCGCGGCGGTCCGCGCCGCCCTCGGCCACGCCGACCAGCCTGCCGTGCTCAGTCCCGGCGAGCAGGCGCAGATCTCATCGGAGCTGTTCCCGGCGGAATACCGGCGCCAGATCGAGCCGAATTTAGTACGGATCGAGGCCTTCCTGACCGCGCTCGCCCAGCACACGGAGCAGCCCGGCCAGCCTCCGGTCACCCCTGAGCCGCCGGCCTACTACACCTGCCTCGCCCTGGAACCCGCGGCCCGCAGCGCCCGCGCCGAGGTCCTGGCCGCGCTGGCGGTGCAGTGGCTGACCGTCCAGGTGACCAGCAGCAATGACCCGGCCCCGGCCGTCATCATCGCCGGTGCGGACGAGATCAGCCGGCCGCATCTGGAGCGGCTGGCCGGGGCGTGCGAGCGGCGTGGCGTGCCGCTGACGCTGCTGTTCCGTCATCTGCGCGACACCGGGCTGAGCATGCTGGGCGGCGGCGCCGCCGCGTTCATGCGGCTGGGCCACCACGGCGAGGCCGAGCAGGCCGCCGCGTACATCGGCAGGCAGCACCGGTTCGTGCTCTCCAACGTCACCGCCTCCCTCGGGGGCAGCGACACGCACACGATCACCGAGACCGAGGGCCAGACCGTCACCGACACCATCCACATCGGCGGCCATGCGGGCTGGAAGGGCCGCGTCCCGCGGCGCGGCCTGCGCGGCCCGGGTCACGACGAGTCCCGGCGCCCGTCCCGCAGCCGGTCCGTGGCCCGGAACTGGTCTACCGCCCGGTCATGGGCCGAGAGCACCAACTGGAGCAACGCCGCGGCCAGCCAGCGGGTCTACGAATACGCGGTCGAGCCCGCGGTGCTGCAGAACCTGCCCGACCAGGCGCTGCTGCTGGTCACCCGGGGTTCCGGCGGCCCGGTGCTGAGGTCCGTGGAATGTGACCCGGCGATCGTCACCCTCCCCCGGGTCAGTGCCAGGCCACTGCCCGACCCGGCCGACGCGCAGCAGGCCGGCCGGGGCACCGGGACGCTGCCCGAGCCGGGGCGGGCGCGACTGCCCAGCCCGGGTGCCTCCCTGGATCAGGCTGGCCCGGCTTCACCCGACCTAGGAGTGAGATGGACCCGATCAGGCTCATCGTGACCGCGCTGTCGGCCGGAGCCAGGGGCACCCGCCAGAACGGGGTGCCGGCCGCGTTACCCGGCGCGCACACCGAGCTGGTGGCGCTGGCCCGGGAGCGGCTGCGCGGCCGCCCGAATGGCGCCATGGTGCTGAGGCAGCATGCGGAGGACCCGGCGAGGTGGGGCCGCGCGCTGGCCACGGCGCTGGACGCGGAGGGGGCGGCCGGGGACACCACGCTCATCGCGTCGGCGCAGGCCGTCCTCCGGCTGACCGACGAAGCCGGGTCCGGCCGCGGGAAGTACGCTCTGCCCGCCGGGGACGCAGGCTGTCGGTCGCCCCGATCGCGGCCGGCCTGGGGGCCGGGGATCACGGTCAGCATGCTGCCGGCCGCGTCCTCCCGCGGGCGGGTGCCCGGCTGGGCGCGGACCCCGGCGTCTGGCCAGGCCCCGCTGGGGCCGGACCAGGCGGCGCCCGCTCCCCACGCGCCCGCGGGCGCCGCCCGGCTATCCCCTGCAGGCGGTGTGCCGGGTGAGGAGCACGCCCGCCTGTCCTGCGGCCCAGTACAGGCGGCGCCGGTGGAGTCCGGCTGCAGAACCTGTGCAGGAGATGTGGAGCCCCCGGAGCCGCCGGCCGAGCACCGGTCACGGTCAGGGTCAGGGTCAGGCCGGGAAGCTGGATCCGGGACGTCAGCCGGGCGGGCGCCGCGGTGGGCGCGGGCCCGCCGCCGGAGCCGCCGGGCCGCCTCGATCATGCCGCTGACCGCCAGGGTGAGACCCAGGCCGACCAGCAGCCCGGCCCAGGGCCGCCCCTCGAAAGCCTGGCCGCCGAGGCCGATGAAGAACGCGTAGCTCGCCCACAAGACACCGGCCAGGCCGGTCCCCAGGAGGAAGCTGCGCCGCGGGTAGCCGATGAGCCCGCAGGTGAGCGTGACCGCGGTCCGGCCGCCCGGGATGAACCGGCAGGCGACGATGATCCGGATGCCGTACTCCTCCAGGGAGCGCTGGGCCCAGGCGCGGCGGCGCGCGCCCCGCTCGCCCGCGAAGATCCGCCGGCTGACGGCCGGGCCGAACCGCCAGCCGACCAGGTAAGCGGCGTTGTCGCCGAGGAACGCCCCGAACGCGGCCAGCGCGACCAGCACCGCGATGCGCGGATCGGCGCTGCCCGCGGTCGCGACGCCCAGGGCGATCACCGCGGTCTCGCTGGGCAGGAGCGGGATCAGCGCGTCGAGCGCGGGCACGAGGACCGCGATCAGGTAGGAAGCCGGGGATCCGACGTCCAGCTGGGCCAGGTCGATCACCAGCGTCCTCCGCGGCGCCGGGAGCTCAGGACCCGGGCCAGCACGACGGCCAGGGCCGCGCCGAACACGATCCACGGCGCGATCACGATCAGGTCACTGGCGGTCATTCCACCAGTGCAGCCGGCGGCCGTGCCGGACAGGTGAAGCTGTTGTGGCGACGGTGTGGAGACCGGCGGAAACCCGCGCGTTCACCGGCGGCGGCCCGGGTACCACTCCCGTGCTGCGGGATCATGGGTACACGGCGCCGCGCGAGCGGCGGCCCGGCGTCGGGCGGGAAAGGCGGGTGAGCAGCGGTGACGGCGACGGTGCTGGTCGTGGAGGACGAGCGGAAGCTGCGCGAGCTGGTCCGCTCCTACCTGGAGCGGGCCGGGTTCACGGTGCTGAGCACCGACTCCGGCGCTGAGGCGCTGACCCTGGCCGGATCGGCTTCCCCGACCTGGTCATCCTCGACCTCGGCCTGCCGGATGTGGCCGGCGAGACCGTCGCCCGCGAGCTGCGCGCCGCGGGGCCGACGCCGATCCTGATGCTGACGGCCAGGAGCACCGAGGAGGACCGGATCCGCGGCCTGGAACTCGGCGCCGACGACTACGTGACCAAGCCATTCAGCCCGCGGGAACTGGTGCTGCGGGTCCAGGCCGTGCTGCGCCGCAGCGGCCCGGCCGCGGCGCAGGGCGTGGCCAGCTACGGCGGCGGGGAACTGGTCATCGACGAGCCGCAGCGCCAGGCCACCGTGCGGGGCGCCATCGTCGGCCTGACCCCGACCGAATGGGGTGTGCTGGTGGCGCTGGCCACCGTCCCGGGCCGGGTCTACTCCCGGTTCGAGCTCATCAACCGGGTGCGGGGGTATGAGTTCGAGGGTTATGAGCGCACCGTCAACTCGCACGTGAAGAACCTGCGCCGCAAGATCGAGGAGGACCCGGCCAGCCCGCGGATCGTGCAGACCGTGCTGGGTGGCGGCTACCGGCTGGGCCTGCCCGGGATGGCTGACCAGCCGGCCCCGGCGCCCGGTGCCCCGGCCCGGGGCGGCGCCATCGGGCTGCGCCTGGCGCTGGCGTTCCTGGGTGTGGCACTAGTGGCGATCGCCCTGCTCGCCGGGCTGATCGCGGTCTTCTCCGCCGCGGACGTCTCCTCACTCGCCGGCCGCGAACGGGCCCAGCTGGCCAGCGCGGTCGCGGTGGCCGCGGGCGCGGCCTGGGACCGGACGAACAGCTGGGGGGGCGCGGCCCTCGGACCGGTACTGGATCTGGCCGCCCGGACCGGCGCGGACGCCCAGATCCGGGACGCGGCGGGCCGGCCCGTGGCCTCCTCGAGCGGTTTCGCCGGTCACCCCGGCACCCAGCTCAGCGCGCCGGTCGTGGTGCAGGGCCAGCAGGTCGGCACGACCGTGGTCAGGTTCAGCGGGTCGGGCCTGGGCGGCGCGGAGCACACGCTGCGCACCGCGCTGCTGCGGGCCATCGCCGGGGCCGCCGGCCTGGCCGCGCTGCTGGCTCTGGTGGTGGGCCTGGCCCTGGCGAGGCGGATCACCCGCCCGGTGGAGCGGATCATCACCGTGACCCGGGCCATGGGCGGCGGGGACCGCGCGGCCCGGGTCGGGCCGGTCACGGCTCCCGGGGAGCTGAGTGAACTCGCCACCGCGTTCGACCAGATGGCGGACACCCTGGACCGGCAGGAGCAGCTGCGCCGCGACCTGGTCGCCGACGTGGCCCACGAGCTGCGCACCCCGGTCGCGATCCTCCAGGCCGGCCACGAGGCCCTGCTCGACGGGGTGGTCGAGGCGACCCCGGACCAGCTGACCTCGCTGCGCGACGAGGTGCTCCGGCTGGCGCGCATGGTGGACGACCTGCAGACGCTCGCGGCGGCCGACGCGGCCACGCTGCAGCTGTCGCTGCGCCGCTGCGACCTGGCCGAGGTGGCCGCGGCCGCCACGGACAGCCTGGCCGGGCGGTTCGAGGCGGGCGGCCTGACCGTCGAGCGGCAGCTGACCCCGGCCTGGGTCATGGCCGACCCTCGCTGGCTGCATCAGGTGATCACGAACCTGCTCACCAACGCGCTGAAGTTCACCCCCTCGGGCGGCCGGGTGACGGTCCAGTGCGCGGCCAGCGGCCGGTCCGCGGTGCTCCGCGTGACCGATACGGGCGCCGGGATCCCCGCCGCCGAGCTGCCGCACATCTTCGAGCGGTTCTGGCGAGGCAGGCAGGCGGCCCAGACCTCCGGCAGCGGTATCGGCCTGGCGGTGGCGGCCGAGCTGGCCCGGGCCCACCACGGCCAGCTGACCGCCAGCAGCCAGCCCGGGCGCGGCACCGAGATGATGCTCACCCTGCCCGCGGCCTGACCGCCGCCCGGCGGCTTCTTCACGCCGTCACCACATCAGCCGCACAATCCCTGCACCCGGCGCCGGTTGGCTGGTCCCGTCGCCCTGATCCGACGACCCCCCGAGGCGCGGATCAGGGCGGCCCACCCGCTGCGGTGCTGGCGACCCGCGGCACCGAGAAGAGGAGAGGACATGACCGCCGCGACCGACGACCTGCTCACCGCGACCGGGACCCGCAGGCCGGGCTGGGCGGCCCGGGGCTGGGCAGCCCCGGGCTGGGCGACATGGTGCAGACCCACCGCATCTTCATCCGGGCGACATCGGTGGAGATCTGGGACGCCCTGACCCGGCCAGGCTGGACCCAGCAGTACGGTTACCGGGCCCCGGCCCAGTACGAGATGCGGCCCGGCGGCGCGTACCGGGCCTTCGCCAGCGTGGCCATGAAGATGCGCGGCATCGACGGCGTGGTCTTCGACGGCGCGGTCCTCGAGGCCGATCCGCCGCGGCGGCTCGTGCAGACCTGGCACGTGCTGTTCGACGCCGCCGCCCGGGCCGAGGCGGACACCCGGCTGACCTGGGAGGTAGAGGAAGGTTACGGCGGCGTAAGCACCTTGACAGTCACTCACGACCTGGCGGGCGCGCCGCATACGGCGGCGGTAGCCGACGGGCGGCATGCGGCCGTGAGCGGCGGCTGGGCCTGGATCCTCAGCGACCTGAAGACGCTGCTGGAGACCGGCCGGCCGCTGGCCGCCTGACCGGCCGGGCGGGACCAGGTCCGCCATGGCGTGGGTTCTCATCGTGGCCGCCGGGCTGTTCGAGACGGGTTTCGCCGTGTTGCTCAAGCAGAGCGCCCACTTCACCCGCCTGTGGCCCACGGTCGGCTTCGCGGCCTGCGCACTGATCAGCTTCGGCCTGCTCAGCCTGGCCCTGCGCCGCCTGGAGGTGGGCCCCGCGTACGCGGTCTGGACCGGTATCGGCGCGGCAGGCACGGCCGTGATCGGGATGATCATCCTGGGTGACACCGTGTCAGCCGCCAAGCTGGTGTCGATCGGGCTGATCCTGGCCGGCGTGATCGGGCTCAACCTGTCCGGCGTCACCCCCTGACGCCCGGCCCGTGCCCGCCGGGGTCACCCGTCGTTCACACTGGCCCCTACTGGCCACGTTTCCCGCGAATCGTGCGCCGAACCGGGCAAAACACCCCGGGAAGGCGCACCGTTCACGGGAAACGTGCTCCTGGCCGTGATCAATGTCCGCTCGACGCGCGGGTGACCGGGCCGTGGTGGTTTTCGTTGCGGCGATGAAAGCCGGTCCGGCGGGCCGGGAACCGGGCGGGCAGGCCTGCGGGAGCGACATGCGCGGGCCGGCCCTGCGCGCCTCCCCGGGGTGTTCGCCCGGCTTCGTTACTATCTGCCCGCGGAGGGGCGGTGGGAATGGGACGGGCACGCGCGCGGCACCGGCCCGCGGGCTGATGCTGGGGCACTCGCACGCGCTGTCCGGCGGGGCGGCAGGCCTGGCCGCAGGGATCTTCATGCACCTGCCGATCCCGCAGACCGGGGCGCTGGCCGGCTTCACCGCAGGCATGGCGCTGCTGCCCGACCTGGACAAGTGCGGGTCGTCGCCGGCCCGGTCGCTCGGCTTCGTGTCCGAGGCGGTCGCCTGGGTCTTCGGCCGGATCAGCGGCGGCCACCGGCACGCTACCCACTCCTTCCTCGGTATCGCGGTGTTCACCCTGCTGGCCTGGGTTTCCTGCCACTACCGGGCGGACTGGGGCGGCAAGGCCGGGCTCGCGCTGCTGATGACGCTCAGCGTGTCCGCCGCGCTGGAGGCGCTGCACATCGCCCGCGGTCACGTCGCTGACCTGGGCGGGATCGCGGTGGCCGCCGCCGCGGTCTGGTACGGGTACGGCCTGCGGTTCATCCCCCTCGCGGTGCTGCTCGGCTGCGCCACCCACATCACCGGGGACATGCTGACCGACTCGGGCTGCATGCTCGGCTACCCCTGGTCCCGGCAGCGCTTCCGCCTGCTGCCGGAGCCGCTGGCCTTCACCACCGGCACCCTGCCGGAACTGCTGGTCATCGACCCGATCCTGTCCGGGGCGGTCCTGGCCCTCGGGGTCTGGATCGTCAACCCTGCGTGGCTGGCTGCCCAGTGGCACACCTGAGGGGCGGCGGGTCACTCTAGGGTGCTCGGGAAGAACGGGCGCGGGCCCGTTCCCGAGCAGCCTGGAGGCCGGGATGTGGCACGCCATGTTCATCGAGCAGATCCCGTTCGCGGAGAAGATCCTCCGCACCGTCCTGGTGTACGCGCTGATCGCCGTGCTGTTCCGGCTGACCGGCAAGCGCGGGCTCTCGAACATGAGCACGTTCGACTTCGTGGTGATCTTCCTGCTGTCCAACGTGGTGCAGAACGCGGTCATCGGCAATGACACCTCGCTGACCGGCGGGGTCGTCGGCGCTGTCACGCTGGTAACGGTGAACGCGATCGTGAACCGGGTGGTGGCCAGCAACGCCACCGCGGCGCGCATCTTCGACGGGCGGCCGACCACGGTGATCCGTGACGGGCACGTGATCCAGCGGGCCATGGTGCACCTGGGCGTGCGGCGCAGCGAACTCGATCACGCGGTCCGGATGCAGAACGGGGACGACGTGAGCGAGATCCAGGACGGGGTCCTCGAGCCCGGCGGGCAGCTCGTCCTGAGCCTCAAGCGCAGCGAGCAGGGTGCCACCAAGGCCGACGTGGCCAGCCTGCGCGATCAGCTCAGCCGGATCGAGACCCTGCTCGGCGCGGCTTCCTGACCGCCGGCCCGGTGGTGAAGCCCGGCGTGGCCGCCGGCCTGATCAGGGACCCGGGGATGCGACCCGGCAGGCCCGGGCCGGTAGGTGCGCCGGAACTGCTCGTCGCAGACCGGCCAGCGTTCTCCCCGGCTGCCTTCCACCACCCAGTCCCCGGGCTGGGCCAGGGCCCGTCCTTCCATCGTCCGCAGGACCAGGGTCTCGCTGACCTGCCAGGCGCGGAACGTGCCAGTCCGCCGCCACGAATCACCGCCCAGCGGCGCGTGGCTGTCCCGGAAGGCCAGGTCGCGCACAGTCCGCTCGTCGCCAGCGTCGTCAATCACCCGCCAGTCCCCGGCGTCACCCTGCAGTTCGTCGCCGGATCGCCGCGTCCAGGGGCGGCGGGCATGCAGGCGCCGGGCCCGCACCGTCCCGATGCGCTGGAAGTCGGCCGCACCGGCCGGGCCGCCGGGCGGCACCACCGCCATGAAGCCCACATCCTCGAGCTGCGCGAGCTGGAATCGCAGGTAATCGATGGCCTGGCGGCGGTCGGCCTCGGGAAGCTCGGCCCAGGGCAGCACGAGGCTGTTGACGAGCGGGCTGGTGCCGTCCGGCTGGATGCCGGCCGCCTGGATGCTGTCCGCCTGCCTCCCGGCCGACCAGCCGGCGGTGCGCCGCCGCCGGTACCAGCGGGTGTGCTCGGCCCGGGCGACCGCTTCCAGGTCCCCGGGGCTGAGTTCGATGAAGCTGCCGGGCGCGACCGCGCGGCCGGGGACCCAGCGCCGGCCACGGCTGACGACCGCGGTCATGATGCTGCGGATCTGGAGGATGTTGTCCTGGCGGATGAACTCGTCCAGCCGGTCCCAGGGCTGGCTGGTCAGCGTCCGGGGGTTGCCGGGCGCCGGCGGGTGACTGAGCCGGTAGCACTCGTGCCAGTGGCGCGCCACCCTGGTCCAGGTGTCCTCGGGCACTTTCCCGTCCACGAGCAGCGTCCGCTGGAACGGGTGCAGCAGGTCGTAGATCGCGCCGGTCGTGCCCGCGCCCCCGGAGGACGGCACGAAGACGGGGACACCCGGGTGCAGCCGGGCCACCCGCCCGGCCTCGTGCAGGCCGCGTTCTTCCAGCCCGTCGGCCACGACCACGGTGGTCCGGGCCGCGGCCGCGGCGGGCATGGCGTCCAGCATGGCGAGCAGCCCGTCCAGCCAGGAGCGCGGTTCGGCCCGCACGTCGCATAGGGCGCGGACCACGGACGGCGGTGAGGTGGCGAGGTATTCGCGGCGCAGGTCCTCGGCCCGCCGGTCCAGCAGCAGCACGTGCTGCACCGGCAGCGGGGCGGGCCCCTGATGATCAGCCCCGGCCCGGGCCGCGGCTTCGGCGAGTTCCTGCCGTTCCCAGGCCCGCCGGGCCAGTTCACCGAGGATGGCCAGGGCCAGCAGGCTGTCCCCGCACAGCAGCAACTGCCTCGCCTCGGTGCGGAACACCTGGTCCAGCAGGCCGGAGGCGGTCGATTCGCAGGCGCTGAGGGCGTCTTCGAACCAGCGGCTGGACTGGCCACTGTGCCAGCCCCGCCAGTGATCGGCGTGCCGGGGATCGTCGATGCGGGCGACCAGATGCGGCTGGCGGTCCGGGTCGGGCTGGTAGCGGCGCAGGACGATCTTGGCCGCGTCCAGGACCGCCTCATTGCCGGCCACGTCGCCCCGCAGCGCGTACAGCCGCCGAAGCGCACAGCCGCGCCGGCCCGCGATGACCGGCAGCAGCACCTTCGGGGACGAGGGCTGGCCGACCATGACCCGGGCCCCGGTGGCGCGGGCCTCGTCCAGCAGCGGATGGCTGGCGTCCGGCTCGATCACGACGATGCTCCCGGGCCGGAAGGTCTGCGCGAGCTGCTGCAGCACCGGGATCGTCATGCTGTCCAGCCCGGTGAGGATGGTCGCGTCCCGGACCAGCCGGGCCCGCATCCGGTCGATTGGCTGGCGCCACAGGACCGCCGCCACGGTCAGCGCCCCGGTCAGCGTCGCCCCCAGGCAGACCGGGCCGCCGACCTGATAGGCCAGCGGCAGCGGCACGTTGCAGGCGCCCAGGGGAAAGGACGGGGGGTTACCCACGTACATGTCGAGCACCCAGCCGGCCACCGCGCCCGGCGTCTGGCCGGCCCGGCACGTGGCCAGCGACGCCGAGGTGAGAACTCCCCCGATCGCCACCATCGCCACGACCGTGGTGATGCCCACCACCTGGGGGGCCAGCCGCCGCGGGTACCAGTAACACAGCAGGGCCGCCAGCCACAGCGCGGTGAAGACCAGCGGGCTGGGAACGTAGCCGGGGCGGAGCCAGATCCGCCACCACGCCTGGGTCTGGTATAGCCAGTGCCGGTCGGCAGCCGACACCCACGCCCCCCACGCGAGGTATCCCGTCACAACACTGCCGAGGAGGGCCGGCACCACCCACGTGGCCCGCCGGGTCGGGCGGGCCCTGGCCAGCCGGGCTCTGATCCCAGGGTCCCCATTCACCGTCGTGACACCAACGATGCGTGTTCTCGTGCCTGCAGCGGCCGGGCCGCCTTCACGTCACGGTGTCACAGAACGGCGTTAGCGCCTAGTGCTGGCCGCGTCAGCCAGCCGCGCGCCCGGCCAGCCGAACGAGCGGAAACCCCCGGTGGTGTTCGTGACCGCGAGTCATTGGTGGCAATACGGTTACAGTGGCCACGCGCGTGGAACATTTTGCGGCGCATACAGGCTTCGTGCCTCATACTTAGCCGGTGGCGCCCGGGCCACGGGAGTCACCGGCCCATGCCCCGGGGGGCGAATCAAAGTTCCGTCTGGCCATGCACCCCCCGAATGGGCCCAGTGGTTACTGTGAGTGATAGCGTTGGGCCCGATTCCGTTACTCGTTGTGCCCAAAAACAAATTCGGATATCCCGCGCAAAGCGGACATTTTTGGTTCATACAGAGCCCTGTGGGCCTAGATTGGTTGGCGCGCTATGCAGACTACTGACGGTACGAGAATGGACGTTCCGTCTGAGCTGGCAGATCTCCGCGGGATACCGCTGGAGGAGATGCCCGCCCTGGCGCCGGTGGCCCTCGATAGGGCGGTGCAGCGCGTGCTTCCCAGGTCCACGGCCGCCGCGGCGTGCGGCGCGGCCTTCAGTTCCGCCATCTAAGCCCGGGGGCTTGGCATGGGCAGCGCGCCCGTTCCGCTGAGCCAGTTCGTCCTGAAGGTCCACAGTCGCTGTGATCTCGCCTGCGACCATTGCTACGTCTATGAGGCCGCCGACCAGAGCTGGCGTGGCCGGCCCACGGTCATCGCGGACAACGTCATCTCGCAGACGGCCCGGCGCATCGCGGAGCATGCGGCTGCCCACCGGCTGCCCACCGTCCAGGTGGTGCTGCATGGCGGGGAGCCGCTGCTCGCGGGCCGCGCCCGGCTCGGCCGGATCGCCGCGGAGCTCCGTTCGGCGTTGAACGGTACCTGCCGCCTGGACCTGAGGATCCACACCAATGGCGTCCTGCTCGACGAGCAGTTCTGCGAGCTTTTCGCCGAGAATGGCGTCAAGGTCGGTATCTCGGTAGACGGGGACCGGGCCGCCAACGACCGCCACCGCCGGTACGCGGACGGGCGCAGCAGCTATGACAAGGTCATCCGGGCTATCAGGCTGCTGCGGGACGGCCGATTCCGGACGCTGTACGCCGGGCTGCTGTGCACGATCGACATCGCCAATGATCCGCTGGTGGTCTACGACTCGTTAATGGAGCTGCGGCCCCCCCGGATCGATTTCCTCCTGCCGCACGCGACGTGGGATTACCCGCCGGCCCGCACGCCCGCCTCGGACAGTGAATACGCCGACTGGATGATCGCCATCTTCGATCGGTGGCTGGCGGACGGCCGTCCTGCGCGCATCCGGACCTTCGACTCGATCGTGTCCACGTTGCGTGGCGGGCCCAGCTATACCGAGGCCCTCGGCCTCGGCGCGGCCGCCCTCGCTGTGATCGAGACCGACGGCAGCTACGAGCAGGTCGATTCGCTGAAGGCGGCGTTCGACGGCGCGCCGGAGACCGGGATGAACGTCTTCGACCACGCTATTGACGCCGTCGCCCGGCATCCGGGAATCGTGGCGCGGCAGCAGGGAGTAACCGCCCTCTCGCGGGTCTGCCAGGAGTGCCCGGTGGTGAGCAGCTGCGGTGGGGGCCTGTACACCCACCGGTACCGGGCGCAGAACGGCTTCGACAACCCGTCGGTCTACTGCCCTGATCTGCTGGCGCTGATCTCCCATGTGAGCCGCAGCCTCGGTGGGGATACCCCGGGCCTGGCCGGGACCAGCGTCCACTCGATGAGCGATCCGGACCTGCGCAGCCTGGCCTCGGGAGCCGGTGACGCCACAGCGGTGGCCCGGCTCATCGAGGGCCAGCGCAGCCTGATGCGCGGCCTGCTGGGCGCGGTCTACCAGGCGGCGGCCGGCTCGCGCGCCGCCCCCGCCGCGGTCCAGGACGAACTGCGGATCGCCTGGGATCTGCTGGCCACCCTCGATCGGGAGCACCCCGGCGCCCTGGAGGCCGTCCTGGGCCACCCGTACCTGCGGGTCTGGGCCGTGCACTGCCTGGAGCAGCTGAACCTGGCCGGGGATGGCCCGCCCGGGCAGGACCTGGATCTCCAGGATGCCCTGGGCTATCTGGGCGCGGTCGCGGCCGTGGCCGCGGCCTGCGCCGGGACGGGGGCGCTGGTCAGGGTCCCGGTCATCGAGGAGTCCGTCCATTTGCCCACGCTCGGCCGGCTCCTCCTGGGCCTGCAGGAAGAGGCTGGGGGGACTGTGGCCTGCCCGGGAATGGCGCGCGTCAGCGTGATCAGCAATAGCGTCATCATCAGGGTCGGCGAATCCTGCTGGACGCTGGACCGGGCCGCCCTGCTGGCCGGGATGGGCCACGCCGCTGCTGCACCCGGCAACAGCAGGTCAGGTGAGTGGCAGCCAGTGCGGATGCTGCGCGCGGGCGGGGTCCGGGTGGCTCTCGACGACATCGACCCCTATCGGGACTGCGGGAGCTGGCCGCCGGCGCCGCGGCTGACGGCCACCGAGGCCGCCCGTTGGCAGCGCGACTTCGAAGCCGCGTGGCAGGAGATCCAGCAGAAGCACGCACCGTACGCCCCGGCGCTGGCTGCCGGTCTGACCACGCTGACGCCGGCCGCCGACATCCCGGGCCGGCGCCAGCCCAGCGCGCTGGGCAGGCATGCCTTCGGGGCGGCGGCCGTCGCGGCGCCAGCCGGCCCGGGCGGCCTGGCGTTGCTGCTGATCGAGGAGTTTCAGCTGGCCAAGCTGGGTGCGGTCCTCGATCTCTACGATCTGTACGACGGAGACGACGACCGCCTTTTTCCCGTGCCGTGGGGTGAAGGTAAGGCACGGATTGAAGCACTCCTGCAGGGCGCCTACGCTCACCTGGCGATGGCGGACTTCTGGCGGGTGAGCCAGGAGCGTGAGGCCGGCCCGGCGGGGGATGCGGCCAGGCGCCGGTTCCGCGAATGCGGTGCGCAAGCCGCGGAAGCCATCGGCACCCTGCTGGACTCGGGTGCGCTCACACCGCTCGGGACGCGGTTCGTCCAGGAGATGCGCGGCACGGCGTCGGCCTTCTCCCCGGACTCCCCGGCGGATGGTGCCGGACACCGCGGCTGATCAGCCGGTGCTGCTCTTCCGCCGTTCCTGACCGCCGAACGTACCCTCTGGTAACTGGCAGAAATCTCCTATATCATCATTTCGCCTGGGCGCTTTAGAGTAGCAAATGGTTTCTGGCCGCACGATGGGGACTGGTGGGGCTGGCGTGATAGGGGGATATGGCGCCGATGGGTTCAGGGCGAGACGACAGGCCATACTTCTTCCTCAGTTACGCGCGGACACCTAAACGGGACCCATCTGATCGCGATGATCCGGACCGCTGGGTTTACAAGCTCTACAAGGACCTGTGCTCCGCCATATTACAAATGACCGATGCCCGGCCCGAGGAGGCCGGGTTCATGGACCGGGAAAATCAGATCGGCGCCCAGTGGTCCCCCGAGCTGACGACGGCACTGGCGAGATGCCGGGCTTTCGTGCCTCTTTACTCGCGACGGTATTTCGAAAGTGACAATTGCGGCCGGGAATGGTTTGCGTTCGCCCGCAGGGAAATCACCCACAGAGCGCGTGGCCGCCAGGTCGTCAACGCCATCGTGCCTGCCCTGTGGACGAGGCTCCCCCGGGACAAGCTGCCCTACGTCGCGCAGTCCGTGCAGTTCGACCACAAGTTCCTGGGTGAACGCTATTGCACCGAGGGCTTCTACGGGATCATGAAACTGCAGAATTACCGGGCTGACTATCAGCGGGCGGTGCACAGGCTCGCCGAGCGGATCATCGCCATCGGCGACGAGAGCGTTCCTTTTGCCGATGAGACCGTGGTTCAGCACGCCACGAAGGCGGACTTTGATTCGCTGCCGAGTGCGTTCGGCCCGGCGAGCGTCCGGCGCACCGCGGACGGCCAGCTCCAGATCGCGGTGCTGGCCCACGACACCTCCACGCTCCCGCCCGGCCGGTCACCCGATTACTACGGCGACACCCCGCATACCTGGAGCCCGTACCGGCCGGATTGCCTCCAGCCGCTGGCCGACTACGCCCAGGAACTGGCGAAGAAGTGCCTGGACTTCAAGCCGCTGGTCGGAGCCTTCGACGACGACACCACCAACTGGACCAGCGCCAGGTGGCCGGTACCTCCGAGTCTGTGCCTGGTGGATCCCTGGGTGAGCCTGTCGGCCAAGCACCAGGGACAGCTCAGTCGCCTGGACCGGCTGGAGGAACCCTGGGTCAGCGTGCTCGTGCCCTGGAGCAGCCAGGACACCGGGACGAATGAGGCGCGAGATGACCTTCTCGCGAGCCTGCAGCAGTACCTGGGGAACAAGCTGGCCGGTGTCCCCCGCCGTTGCCAGATGGCCGCGAACGGGATTCCCACGCTCCAGGATTTCGGCCAGCTCCTGCCTGAGATGACGATGATCATGCTGAAGAGATTCCGTAAAGAAGCGACCGCCCATCCACCCGCAGGTCCTGTCATCGAACGCCCGCGGCTGAGGAGAGCCGATCATAACGATCCCGGAGAAGGCCGATGAGTGAGACCAGCCAGGGCCAGATCATCACGTTCTACTCATATAAGGGCGGCACCGGCCGGACGATGGCGCTGGCCAACGTGGCCTGGATACTGGCTACCAACGGGAAGCGCGTCCTGTCCGTTGACTGGGACCTGGAATCACCGGGCCTGCACAAGTTCTTCCATCCCTTCCTGGACGAATCCACGGTCAGTGCCACCCCCGGCGTGATCGAGATCATCAATGACTATGCTTCGGCGGCGGTTGACTCCGGGCGGCGCAGCGATGACTGGCATCTGGAATTCGCGCGGATAGAACGGCACGCCGTGTCGCTCGACTGGTCGTTCCCGGATGGCGGCAAGCTGGATTTCCTCTCGGCAGGGCGGCAGAACCGTGACTACTCTGCGGCGGTCTGCTCGCTGGACTGGGATAACTTCTATGACCGGCTCGGCGGCGGCCGGTTTTTCCGGGCCATGCGGGAGGACATGAAAGAGAAGTACGACTACGTGCTGATCGACAGCCGCACCGGGCTGAGCGATGTGGCCGACATCTGCACGATCGAACTCCCCGATGTCTTAACTATCTGCTTCACGCTCAGCGATCAGAGTATCGAGGGTGCCGCCAATGTTGCCCGCCAGATCAGCGGACGGTACCGGGACCGCAACATCCGCGTGCTGCCGGTGCCGATGCGCATCGAGGATGGCGAGAAGGAAAAGCTCGACGTCGGCCGGGCCCTGGCGCGGATGAAGTTCGAGGGGTTCCCGGCCGGGATGACCCCGGAGAGTTCGGCCATGTACTGGGCCTCGGTGGAGGTCCCGTACAAGCCGTTCTATGCCTTCGAGGAGACCCTCGCCACGTTCGGGGACGATCCAGGTTCGCCCGCCTCCCTGCTCTCGTCGTTCGAGCGGATCACCGACGCCGTCACCGGCGGGCACGTGAGTACCATGCTGCCGATTGCCGAGGACCTCCGCCTGCAGTACAAGGACGCGTTCGCCCGGCGGCAGCCCGCATCATCCACTCAGGTCTACCTGAGCTACGTGCCCGAGGACCGGATGTGGGCGGACTGGATCGAGGCTGTGCTCACCCGGGCGGGTTTCCGGGTCCTGCCGCGCAGCACAGTGCTGACGGCCGGCGGTGGCGATGGCGACGCCCGCGGCAGCATCCAGGCCGAGCGTGAACTCCAGATGGCGCCCCGCGCCATCGCCGTGCTGTCCTCCGCGTACCTGCATTCCCCGGACGCCAGGTCCCTGTGGAAGACGCTGTCCTCGGCGGATGCCGCCGACACGCACCGCCAGCTGATCCCCGTCCGGATCAGCGAGATCCGGATCACCGAGCCATTCAACGAGCATCCGGTGGTTGACCTGGCCAGGATGGACGCGGCCCAGGCGACCGCGAAGCTGCTCTGGGCCCTCGACCGGCCCGCGCAGCCCGCAGGCAGGACGGGCACCCAGGCGGAGGAGCCCAGATTCCCGGGCACGATCCCGCCGGTCTGGAACGTGCCGGCCCGGAACGCCGACTTCACCGGCCGCGGGGCGACGCTCGAGCTGCTCCGCGACAAGCTGGCCGGTGGCGGCCGGGCGGTGGTGGTCGCGCAGGCCCTGTACGGGCTGGGCGGCGTCGGCAAGACCCAGCTCGCGCTGGAATACGCCCACCGCTTCATGGCCGACTACGACCTGGTCTGGTGGGTGCCCTCGGAACGCGCCGAGGAGACCAGCGGCGCGCTCGCGGACCTGGCCCGGAAGATGGGCCTGAAGGTGGGCGACAACGTGGCCGAGGCCGCCGAGACGGCGCTGGAAGAACTGCGACGTGATACCACCCCGCACTGGCTGCTCATCTTCGACAATGCCGACGACCCCAAGCAGCTCGAGCCTTACCTGCCCACCGGATCGGGACATGTCCTCATCACCTCCCGGAATCAGGCCTGGAGCCATTCGGCCGAACCACTCGAAGTAGACGTCTTCACCCGGGACGAGAGCGTGGGGCACCTGCTCCGGCACGTCCCGGAGCTGGACCTGGCGGACGCCAAGAGGGTCGCAGACGCGCTGGGTCACCTGCCGCTGGCCGTCGAGCAGGCGAGCGCGTGGCTGGAGCAGACCGGGATGCCGGCCCGGGTGTACGTCGAGCAGCTGGCGACCCAGTCCACCCGGATCCTGGCGCTGAACCAGCCGCCGGACTACCCCATGCCAGTCGTTGCGACCTGGAATCTGTCCTTCGACCGGCTGAAGCAGCGGTCGCCAGCGGCGGTGCGGCTGCTGCAGCTATGCGCGTTCTTCTCACCGGGCCCGATCTCCATGGACCTGCTCTACAGCGACGAGATGAACCAGTCCCTGCTGCCGTTCGACGAGACGCTGAGCGAGAAGCTCATGCTCGGCCGGGTGATCCGGGACATCAGCCGGTTCGCCCTGGTCAAGGTGGACCAGGGCAGCAACTCGCTGCAGATCCACCGGCTCGTGCAAGCGGTGATGCGGTCGCAGATGACAGATGAGGAGCAGGTCGAGGCCCGGCACGAGGTGCACAAGATCCTGGTGGGGGCCCGGCCCCGGCAGGGCGAGACCGACGATCCGGCCAACTGGTCGACCTACAACATCATCTGGCCGCATCTGGGCCCGTCGGTGGCGGAGGAATGTGACGATGCGCGAACCCGCCAGCTGCTCATCGACTGGGTGCGGTACCAGTGGAAGCACGGGGAGTTCGAGTCCTGCCTGGCCCTGGCCAGCCGGCTGGAGACCCTGTGGCGCCACCAGCTGGGGTCAGACGATCCGCAGACGCTCCACCTGCAGTTCCATATCGCGAACGTGCTGCGCTCGCAGGGCCGCTTCAGTGACGCCCGCGATCTGGACACGTACGTCCTGGAGCGCCAGCGCGAGGTACTCGGGCCGGACCACCCGCACGCGCTCATCACCGCGAACGGGCTGGGCGCGGACCTGCGCGCACTGGGTGACTTCCAGGCCGCGCTCGCCCTGGACCAGGAAACCTACGAGAGCTTCAAAGACCAGTTCGGCGAGGACTACCAGCGGACCCTGGCGGCCGCCCATAACCTGGGCAGCTCGCTGCGGCTCGTGGGTGACTGCTTCACCGCACGTCGGCTGGACGAGGAAACGCTGGACCGCCAGCGGCAGGTGCTGGGCCGGGAGCATCCCAACACCCTGCTGTCCGTGGCCAGCCTGGCCCTGGACCTGCGGGCGGCGGGCGCCTTCCGGGAATCACTGAACCTGCTCCGTGACACCTGGGAGAGGTACCGGGAAGTCCTCGGCGACGACATGACGGAGACGCTGCTCACCGCGGCCAGCCTGGCCGTCTCGCTGCGCAAGGCGGGCGAGCAGTCCGAGGCCATGACGCTGGCCCGGGACACCTACGAGCGCTACAAACGGCGCTACGGCAGCGACTCACCGGACGCGCAATCCTGTGCGCTGAACCTGGCCTGTGACTACGCGGCGGTTGACGACATGCCGCGGGCCCTGGACCTGGTGACCGGGGTGAAAGCGGCGCACCAGGCCAGTCTGGGTGACGATCACCCGAACACGCTGGTGGCTGCGAACAACCTGGCCTGCTACCTGCGGTGCCTGGGGCGCGTGCCGGAGGCGCTGGTGCTGGCCGACGACACGCTGACCCGGATGCGCCGCAAGCTTGGCGACCGGCACCCGCTGGCCTTGTCCAGCGCCGTGAACCTGGCCAACTGCCGGGGTGACTCGGGCGATCCGGGCTCGGCCGAGGCGCTGGAGCGCCCGACCATCGCGCTCCTGCGTGAGACGCTAGGCAGCCACCACCCCGACACCCTGGTCTGCGAGGCCAACCTGGCCGTATCGCTGCGTGAGGGAGGGCAGGACCGCGAGGCGGAAGAACTCCGGGCGCGGGTCCTCGCCGACCTGGCCCGGGTCCTCGGCGCGAGTCACCCGGACTCCTCGCAGCTTCTCAAGTGGCAGCGGGTCAACCGTGACCTGGAACCACAGCAGATCTGAGCGCGACACCAGATCTGGTCCCTACCCAGGACCAGCCGAACCCGCGTGCCGCACTAACCCATGATCGAGGGGCCGCCGGTGATTGAGGGTGCGATCATCGGGACGGTCGGCGGACAGCCACCGGAGGATGTCCGGGAGCACGTCCAGCGCGCCGAAGTGCGCTGCCCCGGCCTGGACGACCACGGCGGCGCTGGGAATCCGGTCGGCCAGCCAGCGGGCGTGGCTGGCCGGGGAGAAGACGTCGCTGTCCCCGTGCCACAGCAGGACGGGAACGGTCACCGAGGCCGGGTCGAAGCCCCAGGGCGAGCAGAAGGCCAGGGCGTCATCGATCCAGCCAAAGTCGGAGGTTCGCAGGGCCTCGGCGTAGGTCTCGATCAGCATGGACCGGATGCCGTGGTCTGCGACGACCCGCCGGTCTGGGTCAGGGAGCTCGGCCGAGAGCCTGGCGATCAGGCTGGCGGGGTTGGCCCGGATCTCCTCGGCCACCGCTTTTGTGTGAGCTGCGAAGTCCTCGTACCCGTTGGCCGCCGCGGTGAACTCAAGCACGTTGGACTGGGCCATCCCGTCGAACCAGTCCAGCCCGTCAGCCCCGTGCGGGGCCAGCCCGACCAGGACGGCCGCCTTGGTCACGCGCTCAGGTAGCAGGGCCGCGCAGGCGAGGGCATGAGGGCCGCCGCCGGAGCGCCCCACCACCGAAAACCGGTCGAGGCCGCAGGCGTCCGCGATCGTCAGCACGTCAGCGGCCGCGTCGGCGACCCGCCGTCCGGCCAGGCGGTCTGATCCGCCGTAGCCCGGCCGGTCAAAGGAGATCAGCCGGACGCCCAGCCGGTGCAGCACAGAGGACCGGGGGTGCGGGCCTAACCGGCTTCCTGGTGTTCCGTGAAGGAGAAAGACGGGTCTGCCGTCGGGGTCGCCGCTCGCCTGGGTGGAAAGTCGTCTGCCGTCGGCCGTTCGCACCGTGTACTTCAAGATTGTCCCTTGCCGCGTCCGCGCCGCCGCCCCCGCTCTGGCGTTGGCATCGCTTCCAGCATGCCGCCGCCGGGCCGGCAACGGAAGGGAGCGGACCCGTCACAATGCCCAGGCAAGCCCGCGCTGGCCATCCTGGTGAAGACAATCAGGGGCGCCCGCTGGCAAGGTGATCACATGAGCGACTCGCTGAGTATCCGCGGCGTCGGCCCGGTGGACCGGGACCGCAGTCATGCCCTGTTCGGCCAGACGATGGCGTACGTCGCGGTCACGGCCGGTTGCTTCGCCCTGGGCTCCTACCTGGGGCGTTCCTTGTCCGAGGTCGTCGGCTCGACCCTTCACGCGGGCGATAGCATCACGGCTTCGGTGGTCCGCAGCGGTACCAGCTATACCCTGAAGGTGACCGATTCAAGTCGCTCGGGGAACAGTTTTTCCACGACCCAGTCCTGCTCGGGATGCGCCAATTCCAGCGCCGAGTGGATCGCCGAGGCGCCCAGCGGCAGCAGCGGCGTGTACCCCCTGCCGAACTTCCGCAGCTGGACCGAATCGGGTGCCACGGTGAAGGAGGGCTCGGCATCCGGGGTCATCTCGTCCTTCACCGACGACGAGATCACCATGATCGACTCGGCCGGCGCCGTCAAGGCCCAGCCCGGGGCCCTCAATGGTAGCGGCAGCGGTTTTTCTGTCGCCTGGGAGCGCAGCTCGTAAGTCCAGCTCAGGCCCCACTTTCCCCTCAGTCCGGTGCGCCAGGCTGGGGGGTAAGTGGGGGTTAATGCCGCCCAAATACCGTGCTAACGGTTCCGGGTCGGCTAGGGTGCTGTGCTTGTCGGGCTTTCCGGCTGAGTGTCGCTCGTCACCGTGAACCCGTGGCCAGCGCAGCGGAAGGCACCCTGCAATCTGGGAGCCCCTTGTGGGCAGCTATCCCGTTCTCCGTCAACTTCTGATCACGCTTATGGCGACGGCATCCCTAGCAGCGATCCCCCTCGCCACCACCTCCCAAGCCGCCTCCGCCGGGTCCAGGGCCCCGCGGGTGGCGGCTTACGTATGGGCCTACCAGCACATGGCGGGCCACTGGTACTGCTGGGGCGGCACCGGCCCCAGCTGCTACGACTGCTCCGGGGCGGTGATGTCCGCCTACGCCCGTGAGGGCCTGCGCTTCGGCCGGTCCACCACCGCCATGCTCGGCTCCGGGCGGCTGATCCGGGAGAGCGAGCGCCAGGCACGACGCGGTGACCTGGCCTTCTACGGCACCGGGCACGTGGAGTTCTACGTCCGGCCTGGCCACACGTTCGGTGCTCTCAACTCCGGGACCCGGATCGGCTGGCATCACTGGAACGCCTACTGGCACCCCACGATGTTCTTCCGGGTGCGGGGCGCCGGCTGACCCATCCCGGCTGATCCGGCCGGCCTGACCAGGCCGGGCCAGCCACGGCGGCCGATCCGTCCCCGGTAAAACCGGGCAAACCACCACCATCCTGTCTCAAACGGTTCGGTGTCACGGTTAGCGCGCCCCAGCGCCGGGAACGCTGCTGCTGTCGAGACCACCGGGGGGCGCGGGAAGCGTGGCGGCGAGCACACGGCGGGGACGGACGGCGCCGCGGTGGCGGCTGGCGGACCTGAGCCTGGACGACCGGATCGCCCGGGGACGGGCGGCCCGGCGCGAGGCACCCCGGTCGGGCCACGCCCGCTGGGAGCCCGCACCGGGACGCCCGGACCCGGTCACGCTGCTGCAGGACCAGGCGGCAACCCGGGTTCCCGAGCTCGTCCCGATCAGGTACGGCCGGATGCTGGTCTCGCCGGGCACCTTCTACCGGGGCGGTGCGCTGATCATGGCGTCCGACCTGGCCGCCACGCCGCGCAGCGGGATCACCGTGCAGCTCTGCGGGGATGCGCACCTGTCGAACTTCGGCGTGTTCGCCTCCCCGGAGCGGCAGCTGATCTTCGACATCAACGACTTCGACGAGACACTGCCCGGGCCCTGGGAGTGGGACGTCAAACGGCTGGCGGCCAGCTTCGAGATCGCCGGCCGCGACCTGGGATTCTCCCCGGCCGACCGGCGCGGCATCGTGGCCGGGGTCCGCGAGTACCGGGAACAGCTGCGCGAGGCGGCCCGGATGAAGACCCTCGACGCGTGGTACGCCCATCTGGACGAGGAAGCCATCCACGAGGGCATCGACCAGGCTGTCCGCCGCGACCGGCTGGGCAAGAAAGAGGCCCGGGAAGCCAGGCGGGACATCGCCAAGGCGCGGACCCGGGACAGCGTCCGGGTGATGGCCCGGCGGGCGGGGAAGGTGGAGGGCGAACTCCGGATCGTCCGCGACCCTCCGATCATCACCCCGATCGAGGACCTGCTGCTGACGGCCAGGGCGCGCGAGCAGGCCGAGAGCTCGGTGCGGAACCTGATCGCCCGCTACCGGCGGACGCTCGCCCACGATCACCACCCCATCGAGGAGTTCCGGTACGGGCACATGGCCCGCAAGGTCGTCGGCGTCGGCAGTGTCGGCACGCGGTGCTGGATCTTCCTGATGCTGGGCCGGGACAACACCGATCCCCTGTTCCTGCAGGCGAAGGAGGCGCAGCCCTCCGTGCTCGAGCCATTCGCGGGCCGGAGCAAGCTGCGCCAGCACGGCGAGCGGGTGGTCGTGGGGCAGCGCCTGATGCAGGCGGCCAGCGACATCTTCCTCGGCTGGCTCCGCGTCACCGACCTCGACGGGCAGGTCCGTGACTACTACATCCGGCAGTTCCACGACTGGAAGGGCTCCGCTGACGTGGAGACCATGCGCGTGCCGGGGGCGACACTCTACGCCCGGATGTGCGGGGCGACGCTGGCCCGCGCGCACGCACGCTGGGGCGACCGGATCGCGATCGGCGCCTACCTCGGGCGCGGCGAGGTCTTCGACACGGCCGTCGCCGATTTCTCCGTCACCTACGCCAACCAGAACGAACGGGACTACGATGCCCTGGCCCGGGCGGTGAAGTCGGGCCGTATCCCCGCCGAGATGGGAGTCTGAGCGCTACGGCTTGCGGCCGGTTCGCCGGGCCGCGCGCTACGGCTTGCGGCCTACACCGGCGAAGGCGTTGACGACGACGTGCGGGTTGGCCTCGCCCCGCCATTCGGGCATCGCCACGAGCCCGGGCTCGACCATCTCCAGGCCCTCGAAGTAGGCGGCGATCTGGGCCCGCGGGCGGGGAGTCAGCCGGGTGGGACCCATCCGCGGATTGATCTTCGAGGCGACCCGGCTGGCCCCGTCGCCGATATCGGTCGTGGTATCGGAGATCACCAGGTAGCTGCCCGGTACCACCGCGCTCATCAGCTCGGACACGATCTTCTGCGGCTGATCGGAATCGGGGATGTACTGCAGCACCATCAGGGCCATGACGGCTACCGGCTGGGTGAAGTCCAGCACGCGGGCCGCCGACTCGATGATGGCGGTGGTGTCCCGGGCGTCGGCGTCCACGTAAGCGGTGGCGCCCTGCGGCGTGCTGGTCAGCAGGGCCCGGGCGTGGGCCAGCACGATCGGGTCGTTGTCCACGTAGACGATGCGGGACTCGGGTGCGACGTCCTGCGCCACCTCGTGGGTGTTATCGGCCGTCGGCAGGCCGGTACCCACGTCGAGGAACTGCCGGATGCCCTGGCCGGCGACGAACTCGACCGCGCGGCGCAGGAAGGCCCGGTTGGCGCGGACGCCGGGCAGGATGTCGGGGGTGACCTTGATGGCCTGCTCGGCAGCCTCGCGGTCGGCGGCGTAGTTGTCCTTCCCGCCCAGCCAGTAGTTGTAGATCCGGGCCGGGTGAGCGACTGACGTGTCGAAGGACAGTGACTCGCCCGTGGTGCTCTCCGCCGCGGGGTCGTCGTGATCCGCGCGGCCTGGGGGGAGGTCCTGGCTGCTCATTGGCTCGTGCCTTCCCGTCTGCCACCCTGGACGCTGTCATCCAGGCGGCGCACCTGCAGTGGTCAGCGGCGGGACCCCCCCGAATCCCGGCTGAGCGACCTGTCCAGGGCTCAACCTATCCGGTTCCACGGGAAACGAAGTGCGCGGCCCCAGCCGCAGCCGTTTCATGATCGGGGTGCATCGTGCGCCGCCGGCGGCGCACCAGGCACCCCGTTAATCCGGCTGGGCCGAGTCGAGAAGCTGGCGCAGCACCACGGTGTAGCGGTCCAGGGCGGCCCGGCCGCTGTGGGTCAGGGCGACCGAGGTGCGCGCGGTCACGCCGCTGCCGTTCTTGTGGGTGGTCACGTACCCGGCGTCCTCGAGCTTGCGCAAGTGGGTGATCAGATTGCCGGGTGTCAGCCCGATCAGTTCCTGCAGCCGGGTGAAGGAGAGGTTGTCGCCGTCGTGCAGTGCCGCCAGCGTCACCACGATGCGCAGCCGGGCGGGCGCGTGGATGACCTGGTCGAGGTCATCGTCGCTCATGCGCCGCGCAGCCGGGGCTCGAAGGCTGCCACCAAGAGGAACGCCAGGCCGCCGGCCAGCGCGCCCACCGCCCAGATCCCCACCGGGCCGGCGAAGGCGCCACCCGCCGCCACGGCCAGCAGCCAGAGGCCCAGGCCCGAGACGGGCCAGTCCAGCCAGAGGGCGCTGCTGGCCAGGTAGAACAGCCCCGCGACCAGAATCGGCGCCGCCGCCTCGAAAATGGTGATCACGGTACGGCTGGCCCCGGCCCGGTACAGCGCACCCTCCAGGGCAAACATCGCGGCGAGCCCGGCGATGAGCGACAGGAAGTGGATGCGCCGTCGCCACGCCGACACACCGCCCACGCCGGTTTCGGACCTGGCCTGGGCCACCGTCGCGATGGCGGCCCCGCTGGCCAGCAGGGTCACCGCGGCAAAGGCCCCGGGATTTGGCCCGTGGAACGGCTGCTGCCCCCGGAGGGCCAGCCACATCGCGCCGTACCCGCAGAGCAGAGCCACCCCCCAGGCGGTGAAGCTGGCCCGGTGGCTCAGCCGGAACTCGTGCCGGGCACGGTCGCCCGCCTCCTGCATGATGAGTGCCGCTTCCTGAACGCCCATCTGTGTTCCCTCGCCTGCGTCCGTGCCGTCGTTCATCTCGGCCTCCTTGACCGGGCCTGCCTATGACTTTGTAGTGCAAAGCTAGAATACTTTGAGGTGCAAAGTCAAGGGGCCCGCTGGTGCGGGCGTTGCGGCGGACGGCTGTCACCAGCGCGGTGCAGCCGGGGGATCTGGCGCGCGAGCGCGGGGCAGGCGGGGGGTTCTGGCGCACGCGATACCGCGGTGCCTGGTGCGCGTCCTGGCGTACCCGATGCACCGCGCTGATCCCCGGGCTGCCCCCGCCGCTCGCGGGCTGCTTACAGTAGGCGGATGGACGCCGCGCAACGCCAGCTCCTGGGCCAGATCGACGACGCGACGCAGCGGCTGCTGGGCTCGGCCCGGGTGATCGCCGACCCGGACCTGCGGCAGCCGTCCCTGCTGCCCGGCTGGACCCGGGCCCATGTGCTGGCCCATCTGGCCCGCGGCGCGGACGCCATGCGGGCCCTGCTGATCGGGGCCCGGGACGGAGAGGACCGCCCGGCGTACGCCAGCGCGGAGGCCCGGGCGGCCGGCATCGAGCGCGCTGCGGCCCAGGAGGCGAAGGACCTCGTGGCGGACGTAGCCGACTCGGCGATGGCGCTGCGTACCGTGGCGCGGCAGCTCCCCGACGATGCGTGGCCGCGCTGCGTGCGGGTCCTGGGCTCGGCACCGTTCCCCGCCGCGCAGCTGCTGACCCGGCGGCTGGTCGAGGTCGAGCTGCACCATTGCGACCTGGCCGCGGGGTACACTCCGGCCGACTGGCCGGCCGACGTTCACGTCCCTGGATCTCGCGGAGCCGATGCGCTCACAGCGCGAGGACCGGCTCGGCCGGCCCCGGGAACTCCTGGACAGCGTGCCCCCGCCCCGCCCGCCCCGCGTGCCGGGACAGCCAAGAAGGGGCGTTGGGCCCTTGTTGTCCTGACCCTGATGCGGTAGGCCTTTCCCGACAGTGGTCAACGACGACCCTGAATGGTCGCCGGGAAAAGGGGATTCCCATGTCCAGGCTCATCAGGTCTTTAACCCTCGCGACCGCGGCGGCGATGCTGGCCGTCCCATCCGTCCTCGCGCTCACCGCGGCCAGCGCCGCTACCGGCCCGGTCACCCCGACCAAGGAACAAGCCGGGTACCAGTTCACCGGGGCACAGTTCCGCTACGCCCAGGCCACCGTGTACCTGCGCAACGCCAGCCAGTACAGCGCCTCCGTCGCCGGGCTCGGCCAGTCGGTCCAGTTCTGGGGCGGCGGCGCCGTCTACGTCCTCGGCGTGTCCGATTCCACCACCACCAGCCCGTACAGCCCGGCGGTGGCGGTGTTCAACAACTCCACGCACGCGCTGGTGTGCGCGACCGCCGGCACCAATCCCTGCTCGGGCACGCCGGCCTCGTGGACCAGCGGTGCGGTCAGCTACCCATTCGGCCATTCCGTGCAGGAAGAGATCTTCTACAACACCGGAAATGGCGATCTGACCTTTACCGTGAACGACGTGACCGCGGGCACCAGTTCCGGGTTCACGATGAACATCGGGACCGGTATCTCCTTCAAGGAGGTCCGGATCGGCAGCGAGTACGGCGACACCCCGTGGAGCCCGCCCGCCTTCACCCCGCCCTCCGCGCAGGTCAAGGTGGCCGCGTTCAGCGGTGGCCAGCTGACCAACTACAAGGGCACCAAGTACGGGTTCTCCGGGTACTTCACCACCTCCCCGCTGATCATGACCGGTCCAGGGAGCGTGACTGAGGCGAATGCCGGGCCGCTGAACTCCACCGCGAACGGCTTCAGTACCTACCTGGTGCCGTAGCCGCCCTCGCTGAGCGCGCATGCTCAGGCGAGCATGCGGGTCAGGGCGGGCGCCACGTCGGCGAGAGTCCGCACGGGCTGGCTCAGGCCATGCCCGCGGCGGGCCAGGGCCGTGGCGGCCCGCTCTGATTCCGCGGTCGGCAGCGGGCAGAGCACGTGCAGGCGGCTGATCCCGGCCAGGGCCAGCGCGGGATCACCGCCCGCCGTGGGCAGGCAGTCCGACAGCAGCAGCACGACCCGTTCGTCCGCGGTCACGGCGGCCAGCTGGGCGGCCGCCGCGCGGAGCGCGGCCGCCAGATCGGTGACCCCGTGGCCGCGCAGGGCCAGCAGCCCACCCACCAGCGGCCCGGGCGCGCCCTGCGTGCCCTCGGGGTGCAGGAGCGTGGCGTCGTTGCGGAAACAAATGATCGCGGGAGCGAGCCGGCCGTCAGCCGCGAGGACCACGCTCGCCGCGGCGATGGCAGCGATGGCCACCGCGAGACCCGACATCGAGCCGCTGCTGTCGATGAGCAGGCACAGCGCGCGGCGGTGAGCGCGCCAGGAGCGGGTGATCAGGTCGTCTGATCCGGGCGGCCAGCGACCCGACCACCGGTCGAGGGTCCGGTCCAGGTCGAGATCCCCCTCGGTCCGGCCGGGGCCGAGGTGGCGGGTGCCCCGGGCAGGCTGCTGGCCCGCCCGGGCCAGCCGGACGAAGATCTGCGCGGCCAGCCGCCGGGCCGCCGCCTGCAGCTCGCGGTCGGTCGCGCGGGCCAGGTCGGGCAGCAGCGTCACGGCAGTATCCGGGTCGCCGGCCAGCAGCCGGGCGAACGCCTCCTCATCGAGCCGTCCGAGCTGGGGCGAGACCTCGGCGAACACCGGGTGGCGGGCGGCCAGCTCGGCCCGGCTGATGCTGCGCCGGGCGGGGCCCCGGCCCCGGTCGCGGCGGGCCGCGGACGCCGAGACCCGCCGCCGCCCGGGCCGGTCCTGGCCGGGCTGGTCCCGGCGGCCGCCTGCCGGGGCGGCCGGCAGGCGGTCAGCTTTTCCCTGGCCGTCCAGGGACCCCGCGTCAGGGTCACCGGGCGTTCCGTGGCCGGGCAGCGGAGCGGCAGCGCCGTCCGGCCAGAGCCCGTCCAGCAGTTCGTCGAGTACCGACTCCGGCGTCCGCTCGCACCCGTCGGCGATCCGGATCCGCCCGGACAGGGCGGCGTGCGCCGCGTCGCGGGCGCTCGCCCGGGTCATCTGCGGCTCGCCGCGCAGCCGGATCAGGCCGTCCAGCAGCAGAATCAGGTCGATCGCACCGCGCACCGAGGAGCCCATCCGCACGTCACGGTGCTCCCGGGTGGCCCGGGTGAGCGTGACCGCGAAGTCCGCCACCGGCCCGCGGCGCCCGGTCACCCCGGTGGTGATCTCCCGCTCCGCCGCCGCGTCCTGGTAACCGAGGACCACGCGGCAGATCCGGTCGGCGATGGCGTGGCTGACCCGCGCGGTCCCGATCGCGTCGAACGGGTTCATGGCCGCGACCAGCCGGAAACCCCCGGACGCCCGCACCGTGCCCAGCCGGGGGACCGCGATCTCACCTTCGGTGAGCACGGTGATCAGCACGTTGAGGGTCTCCTCCGGGACCCGGTTGAACTCCTCCAGGTAGAGCAGTGCCCCCGAGCGCATGGCCGCCAGCAGCGGGCCGTCGGTGAAGCTGGCCGCGACGTAGCCCTCGGCGAGAACCTGGGCCGGGTCGTACTGCCCGATCAGCCGGGCCGGGGTGAGTTCCGCGTTGCCCTCGGCGAAGACCACGACCGTGCCCGACTCCCGGGCGATGTCCCGCAGCAGGGTGGACTTGCCCGTGCCGGGCGGCCCCTCGATCACCACGTGCCGGCCCGCCGCCAGCGCGACGGTGAGCACTTCACGCTCCCGCTGCAGGCCGACAACCGGCGGCGGGCCGGTGCGCTGCGTCATCCCGCGGGGCTCAGCCGCGGGCCCCGGTCATGAGCCGTCCCGGATCATGAGTCATACAGGATGACACCGCGGATGTTCTTGCCGTCCAGCAGATCCTGGTAACCCTGGTTGACCTGGTCCAGGGTGTATGTGGACGTGATCAGCTCGTCCAGCTTCAGGTCCCCGGACTGGTACAGCTCGACCATCCTCGGGATGTCGGCGAACGGGTCGCCGGAACCGAACAGGCTGCCCTGGATGCGCTTCTCGAACAGGGTCAGGATCGCGCCGGGCAGCTCGATGGTGTTCTTGGTGGGGTCGGCCAGGCCCGTCACCACCACCGTGCCGCCCTTGCGGATCGCGTTGAACGCGCTGGTCACCACCTCCGAGGTCACCACCCCGACGGTGACGATCGCCTTGTCCGCGCCGACGCCCCTGGTCAGCTGGGTGATCAGCTCCTGCGCCTGCTCCGCGGTCTCGCAGCTGTGCGTGGCGCCAAGCTGCTCGGCGGCCTCGCGCTTGTTGGCCAGCGGGTCGATGGCCACCACGTTGCGCGCGCCGGCCAGGGCCGCGCCCTGCACCGAGTTGATGCCGATGCCGCCGATGCCGTAGATGGCGATCGTGTCGCCGGGCTCGGTCGCCGCGGCGTGCACCGCGGAGCCGAAGCCGGTCGGCACCCCGCAGCCGATCAGCACCACCTTGTCCAGCGGCAGGTCCGGGTCCACCTTGATGACGGAGTTCTCGGAGATGGTCGAGTACTGCGAGAACGTGCCGAGCATGCACATGCCGCCGAGGTCATCGCCGTTCTCGTGGAACCGGTAGGTGCCATCGGGCAGCATGCCGTCCAGGATGGTCGCGCCCAGGTCGCACAGGTTGGACTTGCCGGTCGAGCACCACCGGCAGTGCCCGCAGACGGGCAGGAACGAGCAGATCACGTGGTCACCAGGCTTCAGCCCGGTGACGCCTTCCCCGACCTCCTCGATGATTCCGGCGCCCTCGTGCCCGCCCACGATCGGGAAGCGGGGCACGATGTCGCCGTGCCGGAGGTGCTCGTCGGAGTGGCATAGTCCGGCGGCCACGTACCGGATGAGAACCTCGCCCGCCTTGGGGGGATCCAGGTCGAGCTCGGTGATCTCGAAGTCCTGGCCTACCCCGCGCAGTACCGCGGCCTTGGTCTTCATTGACCCTCCCGGGAATCATGTGGCCTCGGTTGTTCACCCTAGATCCGGTATTCGCGGGGGACCAGACCCCTGGTGACGGCAGGCCGCTGCCTGTGCGCCGCGGAGCCGCTATCCGGCCGGGAAGAAGGCAAGGCGCTTGATGGTCGTGTCGCTGCCCACGACCTGCGCGTCGCCACCGAGGTAGATGCCGGCGCTGGTGCTCAGCGATGCTGCCCAGCCTTGCCCCCGGCCGGTGGCCGTGGAGTTGTTGAAGCTCGTGATGGCACGACCATAGCCCGGGTCCGCGGGGTTCACGTCGATGGCCCCGATGCCGTAGTGACTTTCCTGGCTGGCCTTCACCTTCGCGCCGTTGACGTACACCGCGTGGTTGAGTGACTTGTTGTGCCCGCCGGTGTAGGCGACGTCGCCCGTGTCCACGACGGTGAACAGCGAGTCGAACCCGGTCACGTTCACGATGAGCGGATGCGGCGTGCTGGCGTTTCCGTCGCTCTTGAACCGGGAGAAGGCGTCGCACAGCGCGCCATGCGCGCCGAAGGCGTCGAAGCCACCACCGCCGCTGGCCGCGATGTCAAAGAACGTGCCGGTCGGGTCCCAGGTCCACGCCGCGGGCCCAGGTGTCCTTGGCAGCTGCAGTTCGTGGAGTTGCTGGCGTTCAGGTTCGTGGGGTCGTTCCACGAGTTGATGGTGGCCCCGCCCGTCCCGGTGATGTCGAGGACGCCACCTCCTTGTGCGTCACGGCGCCGACCGAGGAGAAGTTGCCGATCATCGCTGCCTGGGTCTGCTGCGGGTTGATGGCGATCTGCGCGACCTTGGTGGACACGTTGGGAGTGACGACGCCGGAGACGCCAAGCTGGCTGCCGGTGAGCGCGCCCGTGGCGGGATTGACGAGCGCAAGCGCGGTGATCAGCTTTCCCGGCCAGGTGCGTGAAATTCCCGCCGAGCCAGACCATGCCGTTGACGAACTCGACGTCGTTCACGACGCAGCCGCCCCCGCCGGTGCAGACCTGGGCGTTGAACGACTGAGCGAGCCGTCGCTGACGTTGATCGCGGCGACCCCCCGGCGGGTGACGCCTGCCGCACCTGGCGCCGGGGCGACCTTGCTGAAGCTGCCGGACACGTAGAGGGTGCCTGCCCCGTCGGTGGCGATCCCGGTCACCGCGGAGTCCTGGTACGCGGAGCCGCCGGTCTGGGCCGATGAGTAGAACTGCGGCTGCCACGAGGTGTCGACCTTGTGCGTGGAGGCGCTGAACCTGAAGATGTTGTGGTAGCCGGACGTGGTGACGCCCGTTATCCGGTCGGTCACGGTACTGATGATCCCGCCTGCGTAGATCCAGTCGCCCACCTGCTTGAGCACAAGCACGCGGCGGCACTGGTCCTGCTGGGTCGCAAGGTAACACTCTCCTCCCGGGACGGCGGGAGTCATGTCGACTGGCCGTGCCGCTGACCAGGCCCGGAATGGGCAGGCCAGCGTAGGCGGCGGGAGCTGTGATCCCGGTGGCGGTGAGCCCGCTGGCCACCGTCATCCCCCCGATCATCAGCGTGGCGAGTCTGCGGGTAAAGCGCATGGCGATCGTTCCTCCCCCTCAAGGCATGCTGCATCGTCGGCCAGCGGCCGGTGCGGCCGTGCCTGCAGGAACGGCCGCCTGGCGGCAACAGCGGGACCCGTGCTGGCGCAGAGCCAGCGGCGCCGGGGAGATCTAACTGTTCAGTGTCAGCGTGCGGGCCCGGGCGACGTGGCCCTGGCTGCGCCGGCCTGGTGTGAGCCAGGCGGCTTTCGATGCCTGGCTGGAACCCATCGGTGTGTTCACCCCCATCTACCAGACCACAACGGGCCGGATGACGGAAGGGTTCAGCCACGGGAATGCCGGCCGCCTCGCAGATGAGGGCGCCGCGCGTCAGGCGGGCCCGGGCCGCGTGTAGGTGGCGGTGAAGAACCGGCCGTGCGGCGGCACGGCGGCTGGTCGGCGAACCCGGTCTCCCGCAGGCCCGCCGCGGTAAAGCCGCGTAGTTCCCTGCGGCTGACCGGCCAGGGGCGTGAGACCGGCGGCTCGTCGTCGTCGCGGGCGAGGCAGCGGACGAAGATCCGGCCGCCTGGCCGCACCGCCGCCGCGATGGCCGCGGCGGCGGCTGCGCGCTGCGGCGGTGGCAGGGACTGCAGCGTGCGGATCTCCACCACCAGCCCGAACGTTCCCGCCCAGGCGGCGGGAAGGTGGAACAGGTCCGCGACCCGGTAGTCCGCGGCCGATCCCGGGAACCTCTCCCGGCAGTGCCGGATCGCCGTGGGCGACAGGTCGAAGCCGGTGACCTGGTAGCCGCGGCGGGCGGCCTCCTCCGCGTCGTCGCCCAGGCCGCAGCCGATGATCAGGGCTGCGTCGCCGGCCGGGGACGGTTGCTGGTCCAGCCAGGCCACCAGGGCCGGGTTCGGGGCCAGCGCGGCCCACGGGATCGCGCCGAGGTCGTCACCCGCGCGGACGTAGATCTCCTCGAACGTGGGCAGCTGGTCCGTGTCCGGCCCGGGGTCCTGGTCAGCGCCCATGCTGCCGGAGCATAGCGGGATCGCACGATGGGGCTGCCCGGCGGCCTGCGCTGAGCCGGCGGGTCAGCCGTCAGTGCCTGCTGACCGGGGTCGTGGTCAGGGGTAGCTGACCACGTAGCTCGGGCCGGGGCTGGCCGAGTCCACCGCCGCGCCGGTGTCGTTGACCACGTGCTCGATGCCGCCCGACTCCGTTCAGGAACCGGGTGAGCAGGTCGTGCAGCTGCACGCCCGGCAGCGTCCGGTACCTGGAACGCGGTGGCCGATCGATCGGCACGCCCTGGTTGAAGAAGCAGTAGCTGCCCATGCCGTAGCCGGTGAAGCTGGTCACCCTGGCGGAGACCACGAACGCCGGGTAGCCGTCCGTGGTCGGGCTCGGCCATCCAGGCCGCCTGGCTGGGCGGGTCGTAGGGCATCTCGTTCTGGAAGAAGATGTCCGTGCCGCCCTGCGCCGTTCCAGATCACCTCGTACTTCTGGTAGTGCTCGACGAACAGGCCGTAGGCGGTGACGTCGTCGCCGTTGACGATCAGGCCGGTGTCGGCGGTGTTGCCGGTCCAGCCGACGCCCGTTGCCGTGGTCGGCCCGCCAGGCCCAGATGTCGTCGAGGATCGACGTTGTAGCTGTTGACGACGAGGCTGTCGTGGCCTGCCCGGCCGTGGCGCCGCCGATGCGGAAGAACACGTCCTGCACCAGCGTCGGGTCGGTCGCGCTGCCGCGTCCCGCGCGCGCGAGCCGGGCCGCCCACCTGCAGCAGCACCGGCGAGTTCACCGGGCCGGCGTCGAAGATCAGCCCGGAGAGCTTCACCCCGGGCACGTCGGCGCACCTGCATGGCCGCCGTGCCGTTCTGCGGGACGAGGGTCGGGAAGCCGAGGCCGAGCACGACGGTGTCGGCGCGGTTGACCACGATCGGCGCCGTTCAGGTCGTAGAGCCGGGGGTGAGGATCAGGTTCCGGCCCGGGCCAGCGCCGCGTTGATCGGCCTGCACCGGCGTCCGTCGGGTTGGCGATGAAGAACTTGCTGATCGGGATCGACGTGCCGGCGGTCGGCGCCGCCCGCCCAGCGTCGTGCCCGCGGAGTTGTGCTGCAGCGGCCGGCACGAAGACGCTGTAGTGCCCGGCGGAGTCCGTCGTACAGGAACGGCTCCTCCTGCGGTCACCGGGCTGGTGGCGAGCGTGGTGTACGGGCCGCCCAGGCTGCGGCGGGAAGCACTGGGCCGGCGCGCCGATGTCCCCGGAGAACACCTGGTTCCAGACGCCGTTGCTCCAGCCGTCGAGGTTGCTGTTCCGGACCATGAACTGCTGCTGCGAGCCGTTGATCACGGTGCCGCCGGCGAACGCCGAGTCGGCGATGAAGCCGCCGCTGGCGAACGGCGGGCCCGCGTGCAGTAGTCCATCAGCGACAGGTTGCCGCCGTTGACGTGGACCCGGCGCATCGGCGCGGCCTGCGACACGGCCCAGAAGTCGCCGGTCTGGCAGCCGGATCTGGCCGGTGACGTTGATGGTCAGGTTGGACAGCGAGCGCCAGAAGTTGTCCAGCGCGATGCAGCTGTCCGGCGGCGACGCACTGGTTGTAGACGTCGATCGTGCCGT
Source organism: uncultured Actinomycetes bacterium (assembly GCA_963720645.1). GTDB lineage: Bacteria > Actinomycetota > Actinomycetes > Streptosporangiales > Streptosporangiaceae > RYN-230. The sequence continues at coordinate 193,596 of CAVRFX010000019.1, forward strand.
TGATGACGACGTCGTCCGGCGACGCGCCGAGGCCCGCCACCTCGGTGTAGTAGCCGACCTGGAAGTTCAGCGGGTCGGCCGCCGTGCCGTAGGTGCCCGGCTTGAACAGCAGCGCGTAGCGCTGCGTGCCGAACTGGTTGGAGACCTGCTGGCTGGCGATCGCAGTCGACCGTGGCCTGGATCTGGCTCTGCGGCATGGCCGGGGTGAAGACGTAGACGTTCGGGCCCAGGTCCGGCGCGCCGGCCAGGTGCGCGGCGGGGCTGACGCCGGCCGCTGCGGACGCGTGCCCGGGGGAGGCCGGTTGGGCCGGCGCCGCCCAGGCCGGGGCGGCGAGCAAGCCAGCCGCGCCCATCAGCGCGGCGGCCAGCACCACGGCGCGACGGAGCCGGCGGGCGGCCCCGGAGAGTGCCCGTCGCCGCAGGCGGCCTGTCCGGCTGCGCGCCTGCCGGGTCCGTACTTCGCTGGCCCGTGCTTCGCCGGCCCGTGCTTCGCTGGTCCCCGTGTAGTCGGCCTGGCGGTGTCTCAGGTTCATCAGCGGTCCGTTTCTGCCGGCAGCACCAGCGCTACCGCGCTCCGTTCGACAGCATCTCCCAGGGGAGACGGACCTCCAAGATCCCGATAACCGTTTTTATGACTTTTAAATAAAGTCCTGAAGGAGGGGCATGCGTTGCGGTCCAGCGGCGCCTGCGGCGCGGTGCAGCTGGAGCGGGCCGGGGTGCATGCGGGGCAGCCCAGGGGTGCGAGACCGGCAGAGCGGCCGCGCCCCGGGCGGCCGCTCAGTGGCCGTGCAGGAGCTGCTCGAACGGGGTCACCGACGCGTACGGGTCCGCCTCGGCCTCCGGCTCCCGGCCGCCGGCCAGGGCGGCCAGTTCGTTCGCCGGCGCGGTCGATGCGGGCGGTGAGCGCCCCGGTCGTCCCCGGCCGCCGCGCCCCAGTCCTCGGTCGCCGCGAAGACCGCCGGTCGGGACCGTGACCGCGCGCAGGTAGGTGAACAGCGGGCGCATCGCGTGCTCCAGCGCCAGCGAGTGCCGGGCCGTCCCGCCGGTCGCGCGCGATCAGGACCGGCTTGCCCGCCAGCGCGCCGTGGTCGAGCACGTCGAAGAACGACTTGAACAGGCCGCTGTAGGAGCCGCTGAACACCGGGGTCACGGCGATCAGCGCGTCCGCCCGGAGGACCTGCTCGATCGCGTCGCGCAGCGCCGGGCTCGGGAAGCCGGTGAGCAGCGGTTGTCGATGTCAGTGGGCCAGGTCCCGCAGCTCGATGACGTCGATCTCGACCCTGGTCCCGCGCCGGCAGCCGCGCGCGGCGGTAGCCGCGGCCAGCTGGTCGGCCAGCAGCCGGGTCGAGGACGGCTGGCCGAGCCCGGCCGAGACGACGGCGATGGTGGCGTGGTCATCGGCGGCTCGTTCGAGCTCCGGCGTGGCCGCGACAGCCCCGGCCGTCGCGGGCTCATCCGCCCCGGGCTCGTCCGCCGCTGCGGTGCCGGCCCCGGCCAGCGCCGCCGCCAGCAGGGCCGCGTGCGTCGGGCCGTCCGGCACGTGGGCCGGGCGCAGCGCGTCGAACTCGCGGCGCAGCACCGGCACGACCTCCTCGCCGAGCAGGTCGAGCTGCTCGAGCACGGTCTTCAGCGGCAGCCCGGCGTGGTCCATCAGGAACAGCTGGCGCTGGTAGTCGCCGAAGTACTCGCGGAAGCCGAGCGTCCGCTCGATGACCTGCTGCGGGCGAGCCGACGGTCAGCGGCGTCTCGCGCATGAAGTCCTCCAGCGAGGGGCCGTGGCCGTAGACCGGGGCGTTGTCGAAGTAGGGGCGGAACTCGCGCGACCGCGTCCTGGCTGTTCTTCCGCATGAAGACCTGGCCGCCGAGACCGACGATCGCCTGGTCGGCGGTGCCGTGCCCGTAGTGCTCGAACCGCTGGCGGTAGAGCGTCGACCATGCCGCTGAAGTGCTGCGATGCGGCCAGAAGATGTGGTTGGCGAAGAACCCGTCGCCGTAGTAGGCGGCCTGCTCGGCGATCTCGGGGCTGCGGATCGAGCCGTGCCAGACGAACGGCGGCACGCCGTCCAGCGGCCGCGGCGTCGAGGTGAAGCCCTGGAGCGGCGTGCGGAACTTGCCCTCCCAGTCGACGACGTCCTCGCGCCACAGCCGGCGCAGCAGGTGGTAGTTCTCGATGGCGAGCTGGATGCCGTCGCGGATGTCCTTGCCGAACCACGGGTAGACCGGGCCGGTGTTGCCGCGGCCCATCATCAGGTCGACGCGCCCGTCGGCCAGGTGCTGGAGCATCGCGTAGTCCTCGGCGATCTTCACCGGGTCGTTGGTCGTGATCAGCGTCGTCGCGGTCGACAGGATGAGCCGCTCGGTCTGGCGCGGCGATGTAGCCGAGCATGGTCGTCGGCGAGGAGGCACGAACGGCGGATTGTGGTGCTCGCCGGTCGCGAAGACGTCGAGCCCGACCTCCTCGGCCTTCTTGGCGATCGCGACCATCGCCTTGATCCGCTCGTGCTCGGTGGGCGTCCGGCCGGTCGTCGGGTCGGGGTGACGTCGCCACGGTGAAGATCCCGAACTGCATCGCTGCTCCCTGCTGCCCCAACTGAGCCCTGCCCTGACTGAGCGCTGCCCAAGCTCATCTACTTGAACGTGCAACTACTTTGGGGTGGGGGATATTCCGTGCGCGACACGGGCGGCCAGCGCCGCGCCGCAGTTGGCGGTGAGATGCAGCAGGACCGGCGCGGCCAGGCTGCCGGACCGTTCCCGCAGCCAGGACAGCAGCAGGCCGGCCGCGGCCGTTCCGGCCACGCCGGCGGCGACGGACCCCGCAGCCGCCCGGCGACCGGCCGCCAGCTGGTTGATCCGCAGCGCCTCGACGGTGGGCCGGACATGCCAGAGCCCGAACACCCCGCTGGTCACGGCCATGGCCGCCGGCTGGGGGAGGACCCGGCGCACGGCGGCCTGGAGCACCCCGCGGAACGCCACCTCTTCCCAGAGCACGGTGCCGGCCGGGATGCGGACCGTCACCTGGTAGGCGACCTGGGGCCAGGTCAGGCCGGTGATCCGCTGATCGGCGAGGACGGGCCGGGTGGCCGGCCCCGCGGCCAGGATGACCCAGGCCGTCGCCAGGGCGCCGGAGGGCGCGGCGCCGCAGCGCAGTCCCGCACCGAGCCGGCCGCGCCCCAGCCCGAGGTCGGCGGCGGTCAGGCCGCTGGCGGCGGCCGCGGCCAGCGCGATGCCGGCCGCGCCGAGATTGGCCAGCGGGTACCACCTCTGATGCCAGCGCTGCCGTCCGGCCAGGTTGTTGTAGGCGGTGAGGGCGGCCGACCAGGCGGCGGCGAAGGCGGCGTCCCGGCCCCGCCGGGATGTGGGCCCGCTCATCCGCCGGGCTGGACGAGCCCGGTTTCGTAGGCGAGCACCACGGCCTGGGTGCGGTCGCGCAGACCCAGCTTCATCAGGACCCGGCTGACGTGCGTCTTCACCGTCTGTTCCGCGACCACCAGGCGGCCGGCGATCTCCGCGTTGGACAGGCCCCGCGCGACCAGCGCCAGCACCTCGGTCTCCCGTTCGGTGAGATCGTTCAGGGTCTTGCGGCTCGGGCCGCGGGGCGCTCCCATCCGCGCGAACTCGGCGATGAGCCGCCTGGTCACGCTGGGGGACAGCAGGGCATCGCCCGCCGCGACGACCCGGACCGCCTCGGCGAGCTCCCGGGCCGAGGCGTCCTTGAGCAGGAAGCCGCTCGCCCCCCAGCGCAGCGCCTGGTACACGTAGTCGTCCAGGTCGAACGTGGTCAGGACCAGGACCCTCGGGCCTTCGTCCATCGCCGTGATCTGGCGGGTCGCCTGCAGCCCGTCCATCACCGGCATCCGCACGTCCATCAGGATCACGTCGGGCCTGAGCTGGATAGCGCGGGTGACCGCCTCCTGCCCGTTCACGGCCTCGCCCACGACCTCGATGTCCGTCTCACTGTTCAGCAGGATGGTGAGCCCGGAGCGGACCATGCCCTGGTCGTCGGCGATCACCACCCGCACGGTCATCGCCCACCGTCCTTGCGGTCCCCGGTATCCGGCAGGACCGCGGTGACCAGGAAACCGCCGTCCTCCGTCGGGCCGGCCTCCAGCTGGCCACCGAGCATGGCCGCCCGTTCCCGCATGCCGATGAGGCCGTGCCCGGCGGCGCCGGAGTCCCCGTCCTGGGCCGGGTACGCGTCGTTGCGCACCTTGATCACCAGGGCGCTGGGGGCGTAGGCGAGTTCGACCCGCACCGCGGAGCCGGGGGCGTGCCGCATGGCATTACTCAGGGCCTCCTGCAGGATCCGGTAGGCGGACAGGTCGATGCCCTGCGGCAGGGCCCTGGCCGTGCCGCTGACCGAGGACGTTACCCGGACGCCGCCGCTGCGCGCGGAGTCCAGCAGGCCTTCCAGTTCCGCGAGGCCGGGCTGGGGTGCGATGTCCGCGCCGCTGCTGCGCAGCACGCCGAGCAGCCGGCGCAGCTCGTCGAGGCCGCTCAGTGCGCTGGCCCGGATATCGGCGAAGCTTTCCGCGAGCTCCGGCGGAGGGTTGGCGACCTTGCGCGGGGCCTCCGCCTGGATAGCGATCACCGACATGTGATGGGCCACGATGTCGTGCAGTTCACGGGCGATGCGCTGGCGTTCCAGGAGCAGGGCGCGCTCGCCCTCGAGGCGGCGGGCCTGCTGGGCGAGCTCGGTGCGGCCGCTCCGCCGGGCCCGGACGATGGCCCCGCTCAGCAGGGGGATGGAGGCCAGGATGGCGCCCGCACTGCTCTGCGCGTCCACCACGATGGCGCCCAGCACGGTGATCGCGGCCACGCAGAGCACGAACCAGCCTTTGCCGCGCACCCCGACCGCGTACAGGCACAGGCCGTAGACGAGCACCCCGGCGACCGGGTAGACGGTGGTGGACAGCGTGCGAGGACCGATGGCTGCGGATACCCAGATCAGGCTCACCGCGGACGCGGCCCAGGCCGTGGCGGGAAAGCGGGTGCGCAGCACCAGCGGCGCGGCCAGCGCGGCGGCGAACAGCAGCAGCATCTCGGTGCCGAACGGGTGGCCGTGCCGGCCGTTCTGCGTGTTCAGCCAGGAATCTGTGGCACCCCAGAGGATGAGCGCGAGCGCGACGTCGGCCAGGAACACCAGGTCCACCGGGCCGAGCTGGAGGCGCTGCCGCCAGGCCGGAGGGGGCGACGGAGGGTCGGTGGGCCCGGTCGCCACCACCGTCCGGACCACGGACCGGATCCTGGCCGCGCCCGTGGCCCCAGCCGTGACCGCTGCCTCCCGGCGCGAGGCCCCAGAACTCATGACCTCAGCGTAAGTGCGAAGGCCGGGCCTTTTCGTGACCCGTGCGGGGTATCTGCCTGCCCCTACTCAGGTAGGGGACAGGCCCGCCCGGATAGCCCTGCCGGGTCCGGCCGCCGGTACCTGAGGAGCAGCCCCCAGGTGGGCTCCGCAGCGTGACGCCGGCTACCGGGGCGCGTCCGTAGCTTTCTGGCCAGCACACCAACTGGACCAGGAAGGACACGCCATGAGACTGCGCCGTGTGGCCACTCTCACGGTGGCTGCCGCTGCCGCTGCCGTCACGCTGACCGCTGCGGTGAACCCGCAGCCCCCGCCCGAGCCGCCGGTGTCACTGCCCGCGCTGACCCCGGCGGCGCTGGCCGCCCGCTACGCGGCCAGCTCGGGGGCGGTCGCACGCGCGGCTGCCGCCGCGGCCCGCTCCGGTGATCTGGCCCAGGCCCGTGCGCTGGCGGGCCTGCGTCACCAGCACCTGCTCGGGTTCGACCCGGACGGCCCGGGTGAGGCCGTCGAGGTCCTCGGGAACCTGGCCACCGCCCGCCGGGTCGTGATCCTCGTGCCCGGCTCCGATACGTCCCTGAGCACGTTCGCTTCCCGCGGGACCGCCTCGCCGCAGGGGGGTGCCCGCGCGCTCGCCGCCCAGGCCCGCCGGGTCGATCCCGGTGCCCGGCTCGCGGTCATCGCCTGGCTCGGCTACCGCACCCCGAGCCTGCTCAGCCCGGCCGTCCTCACGTCGGGCAACGCGGGGCAGGGCGCCCAGGCCCTGCGGCCCCTGGTGCTCAGCCTGGCCGCGCAGGGCGACCAGGTCGCGCTGCTGTGCCACAGCTACGGATCGGTGGTGTGCGGGCTGGCCGCGCCGCAGCTGCCCGTCACCGACATCGCGGTGTACGGCAGCCCGGGCATGGACGCCTCCTCGGTGCGATCCCTGCACACGACGGCCCGGGTGTGGGCCGGCCGGGACGCCGGCGACTGGATCCGCGACGTGCCCCACGTCCGGCTGCTGGGGATCGGGTTCGGCGCGGACCCCACCGCGCCGTCCTTCGGTGCCCGCCGGTTCAGCTGCGGGGACGACGGGCACAGCGGCTACCTGCAACCGGGCAGCGCGTCGCTGCGCAACCTGGCCTACATCGCGCTGGGCCAGCCGGGGAAGGTCACGCCATGACGGTGCTGGCCCGGCGGGACGCCGCTGTGGACCCCTCCGCGCAGCCGCTGGCCGGGAGGGACGCCCCGCCGGAACCCCCCGCGCGCTGGCTGGCCCGGCGGGGACGCGGCTTCGGCGCGCCCCGCCTCGCCATGCGGAACTTTGCGGCCCGCATCGAGGCGGCCACGCCGGCCGGGCGGGACCGCAGCGTCGACGCGCTCCGGGCGCTGGCCATCGCCGGGGTCATCCTCGGCCACTGGCTGGTCACCGCGCTCGTGCTGACCCGGTCCCCGTCCGGTGCCCGGCTGCACGACACCAGCCCGCTGGCGGCCCTGCCCGCCCTGGCCCCGGTGTCGTGGGTCTTCCAGACCCTCGCGATCTTCTTCTTCGTGGGCGGGTACGCGGCCGCCCGCTCTGCCAGCCCGGGGGGGCGACCCCCCGGACCCCCCGGGCTGGCCGGCTCGGCGAGGACACGCCTCCGGCGCGCCTCCCCTCCCCGGGCCAGCGGCTACCTGGCCTGGCTGCGCGGGCGCCTGTCCCGGCTGGGCCGCCCGGTGGCGGTGCTGGCCGCCGTCTGGGTGCCGCTCACCGCGGCGATGATCCTCGGCGGCGTCAGCCACGGGACGATCCGCACCCTGCTGACGCTGGTCCTGGACCCACTGTGGTTCCTGGGCGTGTTCGCCGGGCTCACCGCCCTGACCCCGCTGGCGGAGGCGCTGGTCCGGCGGTGCGGCGCCGCGGCCGCGCTCATCCCCGCCGCCGCGGTCGCCGGGGTGGACCTGGCCCGGTTCGGCCTCGGCGCCCCCGGCTGGATCGGCTGGGTCAACGTCGCGGCCGGCTGGCTGGTCCCCTACCTGCTCGGGATCGCGTGGGCACGCGGGGCGCTGCGCGGCTGGAAAGTCCCCGCTGTCATGCTCGCCGCCGGCGCTGCGGGCACCGCGGTGCTGGTCAGCTGGGCGGGATACCCGGCCAGCATGGTGGGTGTGAACGGGGCCGCGATCTCGAACCTGAACCCGCCCACGCTGGCCGCGGTCACCTTCGGCGTGGCGCAGGTCGGCCTCGCGCTGCTCCTGCGGCCCTGGCTGGCCCGGCTGATGCGGCGCCCGCTGGCCTGGGCCGCCGTGGCCCTGGCCAACCTGTCCGCGATGACCTTGTTCCTCTGGCACCAGTCCGCGTTCCTGGCGGTAACCATGGCCGGGGCGATGGCCGGGCGCCTTCCGGGCCTGCTGACGGCACCGTCGGGTGCGCTCTGGATCGCGGAACGGCTGGCCTGGCTGCCAGTCTTTGCCGCGGCGCTGACCTTGGCCTGGCTGCTTTTCCACCGTTTCGAGCGGGGCCGGGCTGGCCGGCGCCCGGCCACCCCCCGTGCCCGGCGGGCAGCCCGGCCTTAGCGACCCGGCCACCTCCGCCTGGGGGCTGGCGCCCCGCATAGCCAGCCCCCAGGCGAGGCTGGCGCTAAGCCGTCTTGAGCCGTTCCAGCAGGGCCTCGTGCTCGTCCCACAGTGCTTCCGGCAGGTGGCTGCCGAATGTGGTGAAGTACTCCCGGGTGTGGTCGGCTTCCTCCTGCCACGCGTTCGCGTCCACGGTGAGCAGCACCTCGAAGTCCTCGTCACTGACGGTCAGGCCGGCGGTGTCCAGAGAGCCCTCGGCAGGCAGGTTGCCGATCGGCGTGGCCTGCGCCTCCGCTTCCCCGTTCAGCCGCTCCGTGATCCACTTCAGCACGCGGCTGTTCTCGCCGAACCCGGGCCAGGCGAACTTCCCGTCGGAGTTCTTCCGGAACCAGTTCACCGCGTAGACCCGCGGCAGCTTCTCCGGGTCGGTCATGCCGCCGATCTTCAGCCAGTGGCCGAAGTAGTCGCCCATGTTGTAGCCGCAGAACGGGAGCATCGCGAACGGGTCGTGGCGCAGTTCCCCGACCGCGCCCTCGGCCGCGGCGGTCTTCTCCGAGGCGATGGTCGCGCCCATGAACACGCCGTGCTGCCAGGAGTACGCCTCGGTGACCAGGGGCACCGCGGTGGCCCGGCGGCCGCCGAACAGGATCGCCGAGATCGGCACGCCGGCCGGATCGTCCCACTCCGGGGCGATCGAGGGGCACTGGGCCGCGTCCACGGTGAACCGCGAGTTGGGGTGGGCGGCCGGTCGGCCCGAATCCGGCGTCCAGTCCTGGCCCCGCCAGTCGGTCAGGTGCGCGGGCGGCTCGTCCGTCAGGCCCTCCCACCACACGTCGCCCTCATCGGTCAGCGCGACGTTGGTGAAGATCGTGTTCCTGGTCAGCATCTGCAGCGCGTTGGGGTTGGTGTGCTCGCTGGTCCCGGGGGCAACGCCGAAGAACCCGGCCTCCGGGTTGATCGCGTAGAGCCTGCCATCGTGGTGGAACCGCATCCAGGCGATGTCGTCGCCGATCGTCTCGACCTTCCAGCCGGGGACGGTGGGCCGCATCATGGACAGGTTCGTCTTGCCGCACGCGGACGGGAACGCCGCCGCGACGTACTTCGCCTCGCCCTGCGGCGGGGTGACCTTGAGGATGAGCATGTGCTCGGCCAGCCAGCCCTCGTCGCGGGCCATCGCCGAGGCGATCCGCAGCGCGTAGCACTTCTTGCCCAGCAGCGCGTTGCCGCCGTACCCGGACCCGTAGGACCAGATCTCCCGGGTCTCGGGGAAGTGCGAGATGTACTTGTTCGTGCTGCACGGCCACGGCACGTCCTCCTGGCCGGGCTGCAGCGGGGCGCCCACGGAGTGGACGGCCCGGACGAAGAACCCGTCCGTGCCGAGCTCCTCCAGGACCGGGGCGCCCATCCGGGTCATGACCCCCATCGAGGCCGCCACGTACGGCGAGTCGGTGATCTCCACGCCGAGCTGAGAGATCCTCGATCCGAGCGGGCCCATGCAGAACGGGACGACGTACATGGTCCGGCCGGCCATGCAGCCGGCGAACAAGCCGGCGAAGGTCGCGCGCATCTCGGCCGGGGCGATCCAGTTGTTGGTCGGCCCCGCGTCTTCTTCCTTCTCCGAGCAGATGAACGTGCGGTCTTCGACGCGGGCGACATCGGACGGATCGGAACGGGCCAGGAAGCTGCCCGGCCGCAGGTCCGGGTTGAGCGGCAGGAGGGCGCCCTGCTCGACCAGGAGGCTGGTGAGCTGTGCCCATTCCTCCTGGGAGCCGTCGCACCACTGCACGCGCGCGGGCTGGGTAAGAGCGGCGATTTGTGTCACCCAGTCAATCAGCCCGCTATGTGCTGTCGGCGGTTGCTGCAGTCCGGGAATAGCGTCACTCACAGGATGTCCTCCCAATCGCCGGCCGGTACCCGCAGTCGTCTCGCGTCGGGTCCACTAGGAGACCGGAACCTACCTTAACAACATGCACTCAAAGTCCGGCGGAGTGGTAGACCTGCATGTGTGGAACTTTGTGGCGCTCAGTTGGCTATTCTGTAACTCTTGTGAAGACAATGAGCGGTGGTCTAGACCGATTACCGGGGTTAAGGCCTGCGGGACCTGCGCGACTAGTCACGCAGGTCCGGGAAATGCAGGCCAGCGACGATGATCAATACGCAATGCGAAGCTCTCTAGACAGGGTGTGATGGTGGTCACCAAAGCCCGTGTGGGCGTGCGGCTGCGCCGCTTCCGGGAAGAACGCGGGCTCACCCAGGCCGCCCTGGCCAGCGCGCTGGGCATTTCCCCTAGTTACGTCAACCAGCTGGAATCCAACCAGCGCCCGATGACGGCCTCCGTGCTGCTCAAGCTGGCCAGCGTGTTCGACGCGGACCTGCAGCAGTTCTCGACCGAGGACGCCGACCGGCTCGTGGCGCAGCTCCGTGACGTGCTGACCGATCCGTCCGTCGGCGAGCAGATCTCGATGGCCGAGATCCGTGAGCTGGCGGCGGCCATGCCGGCGGTCGGCCGGTACGTCATCGAGCTGCACCGCCGGTACCGGCACGGGCGTGACGTCAACGAGACGATCATGACCCGCATCGACGCGGGTGAGCCGGGTTCGATGTCGGTGCCGCCGCCGATGGCCCAGGAGGAAGTGCAGGAGCTGTTTTACGCGCGGAGGAACTATTTCCCCACGCTCGACCTCGCGGCCGAGCGGATCTTCGCCGAGGCCGAGCTCAAGATCGGCAACACCCAGGCCGGGATCACCGAGCGGCTGGCCCGGCGGCATGGCATCCGGGTGGCCGACCTTCCCGACCGTGACCAGGAGGTCAAGCGGCGCTACGATCCCGGGGCCCGGGTGCTGACGCTGTCCCCGCTGCTCAACTCGGGCCAGCGGGCCTTCCAGCTGGCTACCCACCTGGCCTCGGTCGAGCTGTCCGCGGAGATCGACCAGATCGTCACCGAGGCCAACCTGTCCGGCGGCGACGCCCGCATGCTGTGCCGGATCGGCCTGGCCAGTTACTTCGCGGGCGCCCTGGTCCTGCCCTACCGGCCCTTCCTGGACGCCGCGGAGACGGCAGGGTATGACATAGCGCTGCTGCAGCGGCGGTTCGACGTGGGCTACGAGACCGTCGCGCACCGCCTCAGCACGCTGCAGCGCCCCGGGGCCCGCGGGGTGCCGTTCATCTTCGTGCGGGTTGACCGGGCGGGCAACATCTCCAAGCGCCAGTCGGCGACCAGCTTCCACTTCTCCCGGGTCGGCGGCTCCTGCCCGCTGTGGAACGTGTATGAGGCCTTCGTGCATCCCGGGGAGATCCAGACCCAGCTGGCCCAGATGCCTGACGGCCGCAGCTACCTGTGGGTGGCCAGGACCGTCTCCCGGCGTTACGGCGGTTACGGCACGCTCGGCAAGACGTTCGCGGTCGGCCTGGGCTGCGACCTGCGGCATGCGCACCGGCTGGTGTACTCCCACGGGCTCGATCTGGGCAGCCCGTCCGCACTGGTCCCGATCGGCCCGGGGTGCAAGGTGTGCGACCGGACCACCTGCCCTCAGCGGGCCTTCCCCGCGCTCGGCAAGCCCCTTGATCCCAACCCCCACCACGGCAGCTTCATCCCGTACGCCACCGACGACAGCGTGGTCGTCCCGCCCGGCGGCTGACCGCCGCCGGGCGGACGACCGGGTGCCGGTCTCAGTGCGCGCCGAACTCCCACAGCGAGTAGCCGTACTGGGTGGCGCGGGCGGTGCCGTACATGCGGACATAGCGGCCGGTGCCGGTGGCGGTGGAGTAGATGGTGGTCCAGTTCGTGCCGTCGGCAGAGGTCTGGATGCCGAACGCGGTCGCGTAGGCGGCCTCCCAGGTCAGCGTCACCTGGCAGATGCTCTGCGAGGAGCCCAGATCCACTTCCAGCCACTGCGGGTCGGCGAACGCGCTGGACCACCGGGTGCCGGTGTTCCCGTCCACGGCGTTCGAGGCCGGGTACCCCGCGTTCTCCACCGAGGAGGCGGTCGCTGGCCGCCATCGCGGCCCGGACCAGCCGGATCGAGATCGGCACCGCGGTTATCGACATGCGGTACGAGAGCCCGCTGCACTTGGCGGAGGAAGCCGCGGCGGCGGACCTGATCAGCGGCGGCCGCCTGCAGCTCGGGGTCAGCCGGGGATCACCCGAGACCGTGCCGCGCAGCGTCCTGCCGATCACCGAGGATATCGACCGGACGTATTTCGGCGAGCAGGCCCACGAGGACCAGATCGGGCTGCTGGAGGGAGTCCGCTCCCGGTTTGGCCGGACGTACGTGGGGGAGCCGGACCAGATCGCCGCGGAACTCGCGGCGGACGAGGCGGTCCGCGCGGCGGACACGGTGCTGTTCACCGTGCCGAACCAGCTCGGGGTGGCCTACAACGCCCGCATTCTCGGCACGATTGCGCGGGACATCGCGCCGGCCATCGGCTGGGGCCCTTCGGGCGCCGCGACCGCGGCGTGACCATGACCTGACGACGCCCTGGCCGCGCCCGGGCCTGAGGCCGGGCGGCCTGACGTAGACTGCGCTGTCGTTGTGCCGACCGCATCACGTTCCGTATGGAGACGCCACCATGAGCATTGACAAGCCTGAGGTCGACTTCCCCGGCGGCGAGCCGCCGGCTGACCTCCAGATCACCGACGTCTGGAAAGGCGACGGCGCGGTCGCGAAGGCAGGCGACACGGTCGAGGTGCATTACGTCGGGGTCGCGTACTCCACCGGCGAGGAGTTCGACGCCAGCTGGAACCGTGGCGCCCCACTGCAGTTCCAGCTGGGCGTGGGGCAGGTCATCGCCGGCTGGGACCAGGGCGTGCAGGGCATGAAGGTCGGCGGCCGCCGCCAGCTCATCATCCCGCCCGGCATGGCCTACGGCGACCGGGGGGCCGGGGAGCTCGATCGCCCCGGGCGAGACCCTCATCTTCGTCTGCGACCTGGTCTCGGCCTGATCCTGTCCCGCTAGCGCGGGGACAGCACGCAGAACTCGTTGCCTTCGGGGTCGGCCAGGACCGTCCAGGACACCGCGCCGCCCTGGCCCACGTCGGCGAGGGCCGCGCCCGCGGCCCGCAGCCGGGCCACCTCGGCCGCCTGGTCGTCACCCCGGTACGGGGCCACGTCGGGGTGCAGCCGGTTCTTGACCAGTTTCTGGTCCGGGACCCGGAGGAACTCCAGGTATGGCCCGGTGCCTGCGGGCGACCGCAGCCCGACGATGTCGTCCTCGGTGCGCGTGATCTCCCAGCCCGCGGCGCTGGCCCAGAACGGCGCCAGCGCCGCCGGATCGGCGCAGTCGGTCAGGATCGCGGCGACCGGGCCCGTGTCACGGTAGACGTCCCGCGGCTCCAGCACGCAGAACTCGTTGCCTTCGGGGTCGGCCAGGACGGCCCAGGGCACGTCACCCTGGCCGATGTCCACCGGGGCGCCGCCCAGGTCCCTGGCCCGGCTGACCAGGTCGGCCTGGTGCGCCGCCGAGTGGCTGGCCAGGTCCAGGTGCACCCGGTTCTTGCCGGCCTTCGGCTCGGGCACCGGGACGAAGACCATCGGCACGGCGGCCGGATCGGGATAGCTGTAGCCCGCTGGCCACACGTCCACCTCGTCCGGTGCCTCGTCGGCGATCTCCCAGCCCAGCAGGCCCGACCAGAACCGGGCTAGGCGGCCGGGGTCGTTGGCGTCGGCCACGAGATGAACCAGGCGTGTCGGCATGGGACCCAACCTTCCCCGATAGGTCCGCGGGACGCAATCGCGTTCCGCCGCCGGCTGGCGATCGAGGGTCCTGGGCCCGGCGCCCCAGCCGCTGGTCACCGGCGGATCCCCGGGCCGGGTGAGCCTGCGGGCCCGGGAACAGGCCCGCCCTCTGTAACGCTGTGCTGTATGTAGTGCCCCGCCACCAGTGGGGCCACAAGCGAAGGAGCTGAGGTGTCCGACACCTACCACAAGGACCCCCAGGCCGTATCCCAGCTCACGCCGGACCAGTACCGGGTCACCCAGGAAAAGGGGACCGAGCCGGCGTTCCGCAACGAGTACTGGGACAACAAGGAACCCGGCATCTACGTGGACGTCGTCTCCGGGGAGCCACTGTTCGCGTCGGTGAACAAGTACGACAGCCGGTCTGGCTGGCCGAGCTTCACGGTGCCCATCGAGCCGGGCAACGTCGTCAGGAAGCGGGACTTCAGCCACGGCATGATCCGGACCGAGGTCCGGTCCGCCCACGGGGACAGCCATCTCGGCCACGTGTTCCACGACGGGCCCGCCGACCAGGGCGGCCTGCGGTACTGCATCAACTCCGCGGCCCTGCGCTTCATCCCGGTGGATGACCTGGAGGCGGAAGGCTACGGGGCCTACCGCACGCTGTTCGACCAGACCGACGACATGAGGAGTGCAACACGATGAGCGCCAATCCCGAGAAGGCCATCCTGGCCGGTGGCTGTTTCTGGGGCATGCAGGACCTGATCCGCAAGCGCCCCGGCGTCCTGTCAACGCGGGTCGGGTACACCGGTGGCGACGTGCCCAACGCGACCTACCGGAACCACGGCAGCCACGCTGAGGCCATCGAGATCACCTTCGACCCGGACCAGATCAGTTACCGGGACCTGCTGGAGTTCTTCTTCCAGATCCACGACCCGACGACCCGTAACCGGCAGGGCAACGACATCGGGGCCAGCTACCGTTCGGCGATCTACTACACGAGCGACGAGCAGAAGCGGGTCGCCGAGGACACGATCGCCGACGTCAACGCCTCCGGCCTGTGGCCGGGCAAGGTCGTCACCGAGGTCGAGCCCGCGGGGCCGTTCTGGGAGGCTGAGCCGGAGCACCAGGACTACCTGGAGAAGTACCCGAACGGCTACACCTGCCACTTCCCCCGGCCGGGCTGGAAGCTGCCGCACCGCGCGGACACGGTCACCCAGTAACGACCGGGCGCAGGCCCGCCAGCAGCACGCGCAGGCCCGCCGGGACGGGGAAGCCCGTCCCGGCGGGCCTGTGGTGTCTTCCGGGGTGGTCCTTCATCCCGCCCCGGGAAGGGTGAGGACGAGCACGTCGCACACGGCTGAGCCGGGCCCGCCGTCCCGGGTCCGGGCGACCTTGCGCCAGCCCCAGGCCCGCAAGGCGGCCTGCGCGGGGGCGGCGGCGGGCGGGACGGTGAGCGTCGCACGCTCCTCCGGCCGGTCCCGCAGGACCAGGTCGTGCAGGGCCGCGCCGATGCCCTGGCGCCGCCACGGCGCGCGGACCAGCAACTCGCACAGCGCGAACGTGCGGCCGGGATGCTCGGCCGTCACCTCCTCCGGCAGGCCGGTGGTCACGTGCCGCCACCAGGAAGTGGACGGCCGGAGCGGGAAACCCGACGCGTACCCGACCAGGTACTCACCACGACGGGCCTCGGCCAGCACGTAGCCCGGCTGGCGCCGCTGGACCCGGAAGCGGCCCGCGAACCGATCGGCGGCCCCGTCCCGGCCGCGCGGCGGGCCGGCGTACACCTCGGCGTGCAGGGCCTGCAGTTCGTCCGCGTGGGCGCCAGCTTCCGTCCCGTCGAGCACACCGAAGGTGAGGTCAGGCGGGGACATGATCACCTTTTTAGCCGGCGGCGCGGGTCCGGTGGCACGGGCCGCCGGGGCCGCGGGTTAGCCGGGACCGCGGCGCGTCAGGGCTTGCGGCCCATGCCGGCGAAGACGGGGATCACGAGCGGGTTGGGCAGGGTCCGCCACTGCGGCATGGGCACGATCCCCGGCTCGATGAGTTCCAGGCCGTCGAAGTAGCGCGCGATCTGCTCGCGGGTACGCAGCGTGGACTGGGCCGGGCCCAGGCGGGCGTTGAGCCGGGCCGTGCCGTCGGTGACCCGCTCGGTGTCGATGTCGGTCGTCGTGTCCGAGATCGTCAGGTAGCTGCCCGAGGGCACCGCGTCCATCAGCCGGGCGACGATCTCGTGCGGGCGATCCTCATCCGGGACGTACTGCAGCACCAGCAACGACATGACGGCGATGGGCTGGCTGAAGTCGAGGAGCCCGGCTGCGGCCTCGAGGATGGTGGCGGTATCGCGGGCGTCGGCGTCCACGTAGGCAGTCGCGCCCTCCGGCGTGCTGGTCAGCAGGGCCCGGGCGTGAGCCAGCACGATCGGGTCGTTGTCCACGTACACGATGCGGGATTCGGGCGCGATCGCCTGGGCCACCTCGTGCGTGTTCTCGGCGGTCGGCAAGCCGGTCCCGATGTCCAGGAACTGCCGGATCCCGGCCTCGCCGGCCAGGTACTGGACCGCGCGGCGCAGGAACGCCCGGTTGGCCCGCACACCGGCGAGGATGTTGGGGATGGCCTCGATGACCTGCTGGGCTGCTTCCCGGTCCGCTTCGTAGTTGTCTTTACCGCCGAGCCAGTAGTCGTAGACCCGGGCGGGATGAGCGCGGGTGATGTCGAAGGACGCCGGCTCGGCCGCCGCGGTGTCACTACCCTGGCGGCTCGCGGAGACGTCCTGCCTGCTCATCAGCTCGTGCCCTTCCCGGTAGGTGCCCGGCCGCTGTGGCCGGCGGTATGTGCCTGATTTCGGTGCGTCTACGCCCGCAGCTCGCGGCGGACGTTGTCGAGGAAAAGTATGGTCTGGCCGGGGTCCAGCGAGGTGGCGCTCAGCCGGTTCATAATGTCGAGGTAATGGTCGGTAGCGGCCGGCTTCTCCAGGTAGAGGGCCCCGGTGAGCTGCTCGATGTACACCACGTCGGGAACGTCCCGCTCGCTGAAACGCAAGATCGTGAACGAGCCACCCGCGGCGTCATGGCCGCCGGCCGCGAACGGCACGACCTGCAGGGTGACGTTGGGCAGCTGGGCCATCTCGGTCAGCCACCGGAGCTGGCCACGCATCACCGGGACCCCGCCCACCGGGCGGCGGAGCGCGGCCTCGTCCATGACCGACCACACCCGGGGCGCCTTCGCCGCGGTCAGCAGTTCCTGCCTCTTCAGCCGCACCGCCACCCGCCGGTCGATCTCATCCCGGGAGACACCCCGCCCGGCGAGCGCCGTCACCGCCCGGGCGTAGGCCTCGGTCTGGAACAGGCCATGAACGAACTGCAGGTCAAAGGACCGGATGCGGGAAGCTGACGCCTCCAGGCCCAGGTAAGGCTCGAACCAGCCCGGCAGGACATCGCCGAAGTGCGCCCACCACTCCTGGGTGTGGGCCTGCCCGGCCAGGGCCAGCATCGCGCCGGTGACCTGCGGGTCGGTCACGCCGTACAGCCTGAGCAGGTCGCGCAGGTCACGATCCTTGAAGCCGACCCGCCCGTTCTCCATGCGGCTGATCTTGGATCGTGACGACCGGATGTGCCATCCCGCGGCATCGGGGGTGATCCCCGCCGCCTCGCGGAACCGCCGGAGCTGGCTGCCCAGCATCATCCGCGCCGCCGCAGATCCGACGCTGGACTCATCAGCGGAAGGGCCGCGGGAGGGCGGCGGACCTGTCCCGCCTGGACCGTGCTCTGAATGCATGTGGCCTGGGCGCCCGGTTCACGAGGGAATGGCTGCGCAATGGCGCTTTTTGTAACGCGGTACACGGTATCACCCGGTAAACGGTGGGGTCAGGGCCTGCGGTGCTGCATCGCCTGCGGCTGCGGCGGGGGTGGGGCACCCCACTGGGGGGACGCCTGCTTCCTGGCCCGCTGCAGCTCGGCGAAATAGGCGGTCGACCGCCGGTCCCACAGGAACACGATGACGATCAGGCCGACGGCCCATTCGGTCGCGCCGGTCATCCAGGTCGCCGGGGTCAGGAACCCGTGCGAGCGGGTACCGAGGACCGTCAGGCTGTCGAGGACGAACAAGACGGTGGACACGACCCGCACCCCGGGCCGTCCCCGCCTCGTCCTCCTGGCCACGGCCAGCCACACGCCGACGCTAATCAGGCCGCCGGCGATCGTGACCGTGAGCGCGCCGGTCGTCGCGGCGCTTACCCCCCCGTAGCCGGCGTCCGGGTACTGCTGCCGGACTGCCGTCCTGAGGGCGGGCACCGTGGCGAGGGCGGCGAGGATGCCGAGCGCGGCGAGGGCCGCGCCCGCGTACATGAGCCGCATGGCATTGATCATGGTGCTCGGCGGGACCGGCCGCCCGGACGCCCGCCCCGCGGGCGGATGCTGCGGGGCGCGGGCCGGCTTCCCGGCCGGGGGGCGAGGCGGTCCGGCCGCCTCGCCCGCGGGGGTAATGCCGGCCGGGGTGCTGGGCGCCGGGGCCATGCCGCCCGGGGTGGTGGCGGCCGCCGCGGGGGCGGCCGGGGCGGGGGGCGGCTGGGACGGCCAGGCCGCGGCGGGTGCAGCGGTGCGGGCCAGGCAGTATCCGAGGATCTCGCTGAGCGCAGGCCGGGCGGAGGGTTCCTTCCGGAGGCAGCGCTCGATGAGGGGACGCAGCTGTGCCGGGCATCCGGTCAGGTCCGGCGCTTCGTGCAGCACCCGGTACGAGACGGCCGCGGCGTGACCCTCGCCGAACGGGGGGCGGCCCAGGACCGCGTAGGCCGCCAGGGAGCCGAGCGCGAACACGTCGATCGCCGGGGTGACGGGCTTGTCCAGGATCTGCTCGGGTGCCATGAACTGCGGGGAGCCGACCATCATGCCGCTGCGGGTCAGCGAGGTGGCCTCCAGCGCCCGGGCGATCCCGAAATCGATCACCCGGGGGCCGTCCGGCGCGAGCAGCACGTTGGACGGCTTGAGATCCCGGTGCACGACGCCCGCCGAGTGGATGGCCTGCAGGGCTTCGGCGACCCCGGCGACCAGCCGGAAGGCCATGTCCTCCGGCATCGGCCCGTTACCGGTCACCGCTTCCTGCAAGGACGGTCCCGGCACGTAGGCCGTCACCAGCCAGGGCGGGGTGGCGGCCGGGTCGGCGTCAAGCACCTGCGCGGTGTACAGCCCGTGAACCCGCCGCGCGGCCTGGATTTCCTGGCGGAAGCGGGCCCGGAACACCTGGTCCTCGCTGAGCTCGGGCCTGACCACCTTGAGCGCGACCGGCCGGCCGGCCGGGGTCGAGGCCAGGTAGACCCGTCCCATGCCGCCGGCACCGAGCCGGCCGCGCAGCCGGTACCCGCCGATCTGCGGGGGATCATTGCTCGTCAACGGCTGCATGACTCGGCCCCTCGTCCCTCCCGCCGTCTCCCGGCTGGCCATCGTCATGGCCGCCGGGAGGGACCGGGAAGCCGCGCACAGGCTTCCGCCCGCACGGACCGGCTCATCCCGCGCACCGAATCTAACGTCTTTCCCTCAGCGGGACCCGGAAACCTCGTATCGGCCCTTACCCCGCGGGAACTGCAGGTGCTGCGGCTCATGGCCGAGGGGCGTTCCAACGCCGGGATCGTCGCCGAGCTGAAGGTCAGCCCGAGCGCGGTGGAGAAGTACGTCACGAACATCTTCGCCAAACTCGACCTGCCGCCCACCGGCACCGATCACCGGCGGGTCCTGGCCGTACTCAGGTACCTCGGCACGTAAGCCGGCGGCGGCGCTCAGCCGGGCCCGCCCGGCGGCCACGCTGGTGCCCGGGCCGGTCGTTTTGAGAAATCGATCTTGTAACCGGCGGTGACGGCGCGCGCAGCCTGCCCGGCCTGGGCGTGAGCCTGGTCAATATCGTTGGTGGGTCTGATTGTCGTGTTCCGCCTGCCACGCGGGCTGACCGGGGGCTGCCAGATGGAACCTACCGCGCCGATGTCCGCCTCGCGGATACCCGGGCCTGGGCCTGAATCGGCGGCCCTGCGCGCCCGCGACCTGGCCGCCGCCCGGCGGCGGGCCACCGCCCTGCTCGCCGGGGTGACGGTTCTGTTCGCGGTCGTGACCGTGGTCGGTGCCCACGGGGTTCTGCTCGGCTACGTCCAGGCCGGCGCGGAGGCTTCCATGGTCGGGGGCGTTGCCGACTGGTTCGCGGTCACGGCCCTCTTCCGCCGTCCCCTGGGCCTGCCGATACCTCATACCGCGCTGATCGTCGAGCGCAAGGACCAGTTCGCGGCCACGCTCGGCCGGTTCGTGCAGGAAAACTTCCTCACCGCCGACGTTCTGGGCGAGCGGATCCGCGCCGCGCGCCTGGTTCCCCGCCTGGCGGCCTGGATGGCCGACGAGGGCAACGCCGCCCGCTTCGCCGGCCGGGCGGCGGATCTGGTCGTCACCGTGGCCGAGACCCTCCGCGATGAGGATGTCCAGCGCGTTATCACCACCGAGCTAACCCGGGCGGTCAATGCCATCGAGGCGGCGCCGCTCGCCGGGCGGGTCCTGCGGATCATCATTGCCGGAGGCCACCACACCGAGCTCTTCAACGAGATCCTGTCCGGCGCCGACCGCTATCTCGCCGGCCACTACGACGAGCTGTGCGAGCTGTTCGAGGCCGAGTCGCCCCGCTGGGTGCCCGAGGCGGTGTACCGGCGGGTGTTCGACCGCATGTACCATCGCCTGCGCCAGCGGCTGGCGGCGATGGCCGCCGATCCCCACGACGAGGCGCGGCAGCAGTTCGAGGAGTGGATCGCCGGCCTGCCCGACCGGCTCGAGACATCCCCGGAGCTGCGGGCGCGCGGCGAGCGCCTGAAGCGCGATGTCCTGGGCAGCGCCGGCCTGCGGGACTGGTCCTCGTCGCTCTGGCAGAAGGTCAAGGAGGGGCTGCGGATCCAGGCGGGCGACCCCGAATCCGAGCTGCGCCGCCGGCTGGCCGAGGCCCTGGTCACGGCGGGGCGGCGGCTACGGTGGGACCGCCGCCTTCAGGAGGGCGTCAACCGCATGGTCGAGTCCGGGGCCAGGGCGGTCGCCGATCAGTTCCACGATGAGCTCGCCGGGCTCGTCACCGGGACCATCGAGCGGTGGGACGCTGCCGAGACATCCAGCCAGCTGGAACTGCTGCTCGGCCGCGATCTGCAGTACATCCGTATCAACGGCACGGTGGTCGGGGCGGGCGTGGGGCTGGCCCTGCACGCCATCGTCCTCGCCGTGTCCTGATGGCGGTCGCTGGCGGCTCTGGTCAGTCCCCGTGACGCTTTCCTGGTGGGCTGGCCGCCGGGTGAACGGCGGTGTGCTGGCGGTAGTGCTCCGCGACCAGGAACGCCAGGTCGAGGGATTGGCTTCGGTTGAGGCGCGGATCGCAGGCCGTCTCGTAGCGATGATGCAAGTCGCCCTCGGTGAGATGGTGCCCGCCGCCGGTGCATTCGGTGACGTCGTCCCCGGTGAATTCGAGGTGGATGCCCCCGGGATGGGTGCCCAGGGCGCGGTGGACCTCGAAGAAGCCGGCGACCTCGGCGAGGACGTCGTCGAAATCACGGGTCTTCCGGCCGCTGGCGGTCGTGGAGGTGTTGGCGTGCATCGGATCGCACACCCAGGCGGCCGGGATGCCGCTGGCGGTGACCTGCTCCACGAGAGGCGGCAGGACCTCAGCGATCCGGCCGGCGCCCATCCGGGTGATCAGGGTCAGGCGGCCGGGCTCGTGGTCGGGGTCCAGTGCCCCGGCCAGGGCGAGGATGTCGTCCGCCTTGGTGGCGGGGCCAATCTTCACCGCCAGCGGATTGCGGATGGACCGGGCGAAGGCGACGTGCACCCCGGCGGGGTCGCGGGTGCGCTCGCCGATCCACAGCAGATGGGCTGACAGGTCATAATGCTGGCCGGTGCGCGGGTCGCGCCGGACGAGGGCCCGCTCATAGTCCAGCAGCAGCGCCTCGTGGCTGGAGTAGAACTCGACCGCCCGGAACTCTTCTGCGTTGACGCCGCAGGCATGCATGAACGCGATCGCCCGGTCGATCTCACCCGCCAGCCGTTCGTAACGCTGCCCGGCCGGGCTGGCCGCCACGAAGTCCTGGTTCCAGGCGTGCACCTGCCGCAGATCCGCATATCCGCCGCTGGCGAACGCCCGGCACAGGTTCAGGGTCACCGCCGAGCACTGATAGGCCTCCAGCAGCCGCCCCGGGTCGGGGGTCCTGGCCAGGGCGGTGAACTCCAGGCCGTTCACCGCATCTCCCCGGTAGGCCGGAAACTCCACGCCGTCCCTGACCTCCGTCGCGGCCGACCGGGGCTTGGCGAACTGGCCAGCCAGCCGGCCGACCTTCACCACCGGCACGCTGGCGGCATAGGTGAGGACCACGGCCATCTGCAGCAGCGTCCGCAGCTTTCCCTGGACTGCGGCGGCCGTCGTCCCGGCGAACGTCTCCGCGCAGTCACCGCCCTGCAGCAGGAACGCCTCTCCGCGCGCTACCGCGGCCAGGCGCTCCCGGAGCTGGTCGCACTCCCCGGCGAACACCAGGGGCGGCAGTGTGCCCAGCTTCTGCACCACCGCATCAAGCCGATCATGATCAGGCCACGCCGGCTGCTGGAGCGCGCTCGCGGGGGAGTATTCCGGCCCGCCGGCCCGCTGCGCTGCCATCGCCACCCCCGTCTCTGGACCCGCCGGTGCGGGACCGCCGACTATAACTCCTGGCCGCCATCGGTGCCTGTGCCTTGCCTGTGCCTGTGCCTGTGCCTGTGCTGGCGGCGGCGCCGGTGAGGTCCGTGGGCCGTGGGTTCACTCGAAGCCGGATGTGTCGCCGGCCCCGCGGCGCACGATCTCGGGCTCCGGCGTGGAGAAGTCGATCACCGTGGTCGGCTCGGTGCCGCAGTCGCCCGAGTCGATCACCGCCTCAACGGCGTGCTCCAGCTGCTCGGCGATCTCCCACCCCTGGGTCATGGGCTCATCCTCGCCGGGCAGCAGCAGGGTGCTCGAGACGAGTGGCTCGCCGAGCTCGGCGAGCAGCGCCTGGGTCACCACGTGGCGGGGGATCCGCACCCCGACGGTTTTCTTCCCCGGGTGCTGCAGCCTGCGCGGCACTTCCTTGGTCGCGGGCAGGATGAACGTGTAACTGCCGGGCGTCGCGGCCTTGATGGCCCGGAACACCGACTTGGGAACGTACACGAAGTGGCCCAGCTGGGCGAAGTCCTGGCACACCAGCGTCAGGTGGTGCCGGTCGTCGAGGTGGCGGATCGACCTGATCCTCGTGATGCCGTCCCGGTTGCCGAGCTGGCATCCGAGCGCGTAGCAGGAGTCCGTCGGGTAGGCGATGACCCCGCCCGCGCGCACGACGTCGGCGACCTTGATGATCGCGCGCCGCTGCGGGTTGGCCGGATGAATGTCGAAGTACCTGGCCATGTGACGAGCTTAGGATCATCGCGGTCCTCCGGAGGAGCCTTCGAGGCCGCCCGGGTCATATTCGATAATCCAGATAGGAATAGCCTAGAATCGAGAGCCGCGGCGGCGGGAGTTCGCGGCGGCGGGAGCCCGCGGCGGCGGGAGCCCGCGGCGGCAGGCACGCCGGGCGGCGGAACGGGAGCGAGTCCTGACCATGGCGGCACCACGTCCCCCTCTGCATCTCGCCGTCGCGCTCGACGGCACCGGCTGGCATCCTGCCGCATGGCGCGAGCCGGGGGCGCGCCCGGGCGAGCTGCTGTCGGCGCGCTGCTGGGTCGACCTGATCCAGGAGGCCGAGCGCGGCCTGCTCGACTTCGTGACGATCGAGGACGGCCTCAGCCTGCAGTCCACCCGCCGTGACGGCCCGGACCGGCGCACGGATCAGGTCCGCGGACGGCTCGACGCGGTGCTGATCGCCTCGAGGGCCGCGCCGCTCACCGCGCACATCGGGCTGGTGCCGACCGTCGTCGTGACGCACACCGAGCCGTTCCACATCTCCAAGGCGATCGCCACGCTCGACTACGTCAGCACGGGGCGGGCCGGAGTCCAGGTCAGGGTTTCGGCGCGGCACGACGAGGCCGCGCACGTCGGCCGCCGCGGCTTCTCCCGGCCGGCCCCGGGAGCAGCCGCCGGGCCGGCCGCGGAACAGCTGGCCACCGAGTTGCTCGGCGAGGCCGCTGACTACGTCGAAGTCGTCCGGCGGCTGTGGGACAGCTGGGAGGACGACGCCGAGATCCGGGATGTGCGCACCGGCCGTTTCGTCGACCGCGGCAAGCTGCACTACATCGACTTCGCCGGGCCCCGGTTCAGCGTCAAGGGACCGTCGATCACCCCGCGGCCGCCGCAGGGCCAGCCCGTCGTCAGCGCGCTGGCGCACCAGGGCCCCGCGTACCGGCTGGTGGCCGGCAGCACGGACATCGGCTACGTGACACCGCGCGACGCCGGGCACGCCCGGGCGATCGTCGCCGAGATCCGCGCCGGGCAGGAGGCCGCGGGCCGGGCGGGGGAGACGCTGCACGTCCTCGCCGACCTGCTGGTGTACCTCGACCGCGACGCGGCCGCCGCGGCCGGCCGCAAGGCCCGCCTCGACGAGCTCGCCGGCGACCAGCACAGCAGCGACGCGGCCACCTTCACCGGGACGCCGGCGCAACTGGCCGACCTGCTGCAGGACTGGCAGGCCAGCGGATTGTCCGGCTTCCGGCTGCGTCCCGGCACCATCGGCCATGACCTCGAGGCGATCACCAGAGCCCTGGTGCCGGAGTTGCAGCGCCGCGGTGCCTTCCGCACGTCCTACCCGGACGCCACCCTCCGCGGGCGGCTCGGGCTGCCCCGCCCCGCCAGCCGTTACGCCATCCCCTGATCACCGGCCAGGAAGGACCCATCGTGACCAAGCCGGTCAAGCAGATCCACCTCGCCGCCCACTTCCCCGGGGTGAACAACACCACCGTGTGGAGCGACCCGCGCTCAGGCAGCCACATCGACTTCAGCTCGTTCGCGCACCTGGCGCGGACCGCGGAGCGGGCCAAGTTCGACTTCCTGTTCCTCGCCGAGGGGCTGCGGCTGCGCGAGCAGAACGGCCAGATCTACGACCTCGACGTGGTGGGACGGCCCGACACGTTCACGGTGCTGGCCGCGCTCGCCGCGGTGACGAGCCGGCTCGGCCTGGCCGGCACGATCAACTCGACCTTCAACGAGCCGTACGAGGTGGCCCGGCAGTTCGCCAGCCTCGACCACCTGTCCGGCGGCCGCGCGGCCTGGAACGTCGTCACCTCGTGGGACGCGTTCACCGGCGAGAACTTCCGGCGCGGCGGCTTCCTGCCGCAGGACGCCCGGTACGAGCGAGCCCGGACCTTCCTCGACACAGCCTGCGAGCTGTTCGATTCCTGGCGCGGCGACGAGATCATCGCCGACCAGGAGTCCGGCGTGTTCCTCGCCGACGCCGACGCCGGGGCTTTCGCCCACCGGGATGCGCATTTCGACATCAGCGGCCACTTCAACGTCCCGCGCAGCCCGCAGGGGCGCCCGGTCATCTTCCAGGCAGGCGACTCCGACGAGGGCCGCGAGTTCGCCGCGGCCAGCGCGGACGCGATCTTCAGCAGGCACAGCCAGCTCGCGGACGGCCAGGCCTTCTACGCGGATGTCAAAGGCCGCCTGCCCCGTTACGGCCGCACCCCCGGTCAGCTGCTGATCCTGCCGGCGGCAACCTTCGTGCTCGGCGACACCGATGCGCAGGCCCAGGAACTGGCCCGCGAGGTACGCCTGGCCCAGGTGAGCGGGCAGACCGCGATCAAGTTCGCCGAGCAGCTCTGGAACCGGGACCTGTCCGGCTACGATCCGGACGGCCCGCTGCCGGACATCGACCCCAGCCCGGGCGAGAACACCATCGCCCGGGGGCGCGCCAGCGTCCGCATGTACCGCGACCCGCTGGCCACCGCGCGGCAGTGGCGCGCGAAGGCGGCGGCGGAGGGGCTGTCCATCCGCGAGCTGATCATCGAGGTCACCGGCCGGCAGTCCTTCATCGGCACGCCGGCCGGCGTGGCCACGGCCATCAACCAGTTCGTCCAGGCCGACGCCAGCGACGGGTTCATCCTCGTCCCGCACATCACTCCCGGCGGCCTCGATGAGTTCGCGGGCACGGTGGTGCCCGTGCTGCAGGAGCGCGGGGTGTTCCGTGCCGACTACACGGGCAGCACGCTGCGCGAGCATCTCGGGCTCGCGCCCGTGCGCACCGGCTCCTCCGCCGCCCGGGCGGCGTCATGAAAGCTGCCGGCCCGCGGTCCGCCGCCACCCCGCTCGGCGTGCTTGACCTGGTGCCGATCACCTCCGGCAGCACGGCCGGCGAGGCGCTGCGCAACAGCATCGACCTGGCCCAGCAGGCCGAGCGCTTCGGCTACGCCCGCTACTGGTTCGCCGAGCACCATCTCAATCCCGGTGTCGCCGGCACCTCCCCCGCCGTCGTGCTCGCGCTGACCGCGTCGGCGACGTCCACCATCCGGATCGGGTCGGGCGCGGTCCAGCTTGGCCATCGCACCGCGCTGTCAACGGTCGAGGAGTTCGGCCTCATCGACGCGCTGCACCCGGGCCGTCTCGATCTCGGCCTCGGCCGGTCCGGCGGGCGGCCAGCCCGGCGCAGCCCGGAGCCGGCGCTGGTCGGCGCCACGCCCGTGGTGGACGGCCGGACGCCGAACGGGCTGCGCATCCCGCCCCGGTTCTCGGTTGAGCACCTGCTCGGATCACCGCGGTTCCGGCTGCAGAAGTCGCTGCTGCAGCAGCCGGGTGCACAGCCGCAGGACTACGGGGAGCAGGTCGGGGACATCCTGGCCCTGCTCCGGGGCAGCTACGTCTCGGCCGACGGAGCCGAGGCGCACGTCATCCCGGGCGAGGGAGCGGACCTGCAGGTGTGGATCCTCGGCAGCAGCGGCGGGGAGAGCGCACAGGTTGCCGGGGCCAACGGCCTCCGGTTCGCCGCCAATTACCACGTGAGCCCGGCCACCGTGCTTGAGGCCGTGGAAGGCTACCGCGCCGCGTTCCAGCCCTCCGCCGAGCTCGAACGGCCCTACATCAGTGTCTCCGCGGACGTCGTCGTCGCCGAGGATGAGGCGACCGCCCGTGAGCTCGCGGCGGGCTACGGCCTGTGGGTCCGCAGCATCCGCTCGGGCGACGGCGCGATCGCGTTCCCGGGCCCGGATGAGGCGCGCGCGCATGCCTGGGCTGACGAGGACCGGGCGCTGGTCGCCGACCGGCTGGACACCCAGTTCGTCGGCTCACCCCAGCAGGTCGCCGGGCAGCTCGGCGTGCTGCAGGAGGCGACCGGCGCGGATGAGCTGATCATCACCACGATCACCCACGATCATTCCGACCGGGTCCGTTCCTATGAGCTGCTGGCCCAGGAATGGCAGCGCCGGACCCACTCAGCTACCTGCCCAGAGCCGGGACGACCGGGATCTTTACCCTGGGAGTAGGGAATTTCCGTCATGCGGACCACACGGAGGCGAGCGCATGGGCACGATCACCACGACCGATGGCACGGAGATCTTCTACAAGGACTGGGGTTCTGGCCAGCCCCTCGTCTTCAGCCACGGCTGGCCGCTGTCAGCCGACGACTGGGACACCCAGCTGCTGTTCTTCCTGCAGCACGGCTACCGCGTCATCGCCCACGACCGGCGCGGGCACGGCCGGTCCACGCAGACCAGCGACGGTCACGACATGGATCACTACGCCGATGACCTGGCCGCGGTGACCGCGCACCTCGATCTCCATGACGCCGTGCACATCGGCCACTCGACCGGCGGCGGCGAGGTCGTGCGCTACATCGCCCGGCACGGTGAGAGCCGCGTCGCCAAGGCGGTACTGATCAGCTCGGTGCCGCCGCTGATGGTGCAGACCGAGGCCAACCCGGGCGGCCTGCCCAAGAGCGTGTTCGACGATCTGCAGGCCCAGCTGGCCGCCAACCGGTCCGAATTCTACCGGGCGCTGCCCTCGGGCCCCTTCTACGGGTTCAACCGGCCCGGGGCCACATCCTCGGAGGCCATCATCGAGAACTGGTGGCGGCAGGGGATGATGGGCGGGGCGAAGGCCCACTACGACGGCATCGTCGCCTTCTCCCAGACCGACTTCACCGAGGACCTCAAGAAGATCTCGGTGCCGGTGCTGGTGATGCACGGCGACGACGACCAGATCGTTCCTTACGCCGACTCCGGGCCGCTGTCCGCGAAGCTCGTGCAGCACGGCACGCTCAAGACCTATCACGGCTATCCGCACGGCATGCCGACCACCGAGGCCCCGACGATCAACGCCGATCTCCTGGAGTTCCTCCGGTCCTGACTGATCCGGCGGCGCCACCGCTTGATCCGGCGGCGCCACGCCGCCGCGGCGCCACCGCCGCGGCGCCACCGCCGCGGCGGCGCCGCTCAGGTACTGGCGGCCGAGTCTATGCTGTGCAGTTCAGCGTCGCTGCGCGCGATCGCCGCCTGTTCCGCGCCGACGTCGAGGTTGCGGGTCACCAGCAGGTAGACCACCGCTGTCACCACCGCACCCACGATCCAGGAGATGTCCACGCTGTTCAGGTCATTAGCCAGCGGCCCGGTGTAGTAGCTCTTCAAGGTGACCAGGTTGAGCAGCACCATGAACGGGATCTCGGCCGCGAACCCGGCGGCGTAGGCGATGAGGCCGCGATACGACCACATCCCGTAAATCCCGTTGGGCCGGAAAATGTCCATGATGGCGTAATGGCCGTGCCGCACGAAGAAGAAGTCGATCAGGTTGGTCACCGTCCACGGCACCAGCAGGTAGAGCATGAGCGTCAGCACGGTGTCCACGACGCCGACCGCGGTGGTGGTGATCGCCTTGGCGATCAGGAACCAGATCACGGTCAGGACCACAATGGTGATCACCCGGGCGCGCCGCGTGGGAGTGACCTTGCGGAAGCTGTCCACCCCGGCCAGGGTCGTCAGCATCGCGCCGTAGGCGTTCATGCCCATGGTCGCGGCCAGGGCGACGGCCGACAGGAACCCGGTTACCCCGCCGAGGTGGCTGATCACGTTATTGCCGGCCGTCTGCAGGCCGACCAGGCCGTCGGTCGCGCCCAGGCGGACAGCCAGCCAGGCGCCCAGGGCGATCAGCCAGATCGCCGGCGTTGCGGCACCAGCGAACACATAGCCAATGATCTTGCCCCGGGGGGTGTCGCGCGGCAGGTAACGCGAATAGTCGGACACGTAGCCCGCGTAGGTGATGTTGTAGGCCGCCGCGGCGGAAAACTGGGCCATGAAACCAGTCCAGTTGAAGCCGTAGACGTGGTGGTTGACCACGCTGCCGGCCTTGCCGAAGATCACGCCTATGGTGATGATCGCCACCAGCGGGAGCAGCAGGTAAAGGATCGAGCGGAACACGCGGTGCACCCAGTCGTAGCCGTAGATCGCCAGCAGCGCGGCACCGATGGTGACCACGATCGCGACCAGGTTGGCGTTCCAGCCGAAGGCCCCGTGCAGACCCTGCGCCAGGAGCACCTGGTCGGCCACGTTGAAGGCCATGTACGTGAACAGCATGGCGAACAGCGCAACGATGACGCCCCGGAAGCCAAACTGGGCGCGCGACTGAATCATCTGCGGGAGCCCAAGGGTGGGCCCCTGGGTCGCGTGAAGGGCCATGAAAAGGGTCCCCACCAGGATCCCCGCCGTGCCGGCGACGATCGTCCACCCGAGGGACAGGCCGAACGCGGGCCCGATGAAGCCAATCGGGATGGTGAAGTACTGGAAGTTGCCCAGGAACCACAGCGGCGCCTGGTGCCAGACCTTGCCGTGCCGCTCGTTGTCCGGGATCCAATCGATCGAGCGTGTCTCGATGCCGCGAATGCCCGGCCTCTGCGTGCGTACTGGCGACTCGTCCTTAGTAGCCACGGCAAGCTCTTCTCTTGTGCAAAGAATGCGGCCTGCGGTTAATAACGCAACGTTGGGGGACGACGTATCGGCGAGTCAATAGTGCGCGGCACAGAATCAGCGGTGTCTGCTGTTACAGCCCACAAGGTAACCGGGACGACGGAGTCGCGGCCGCCCGCAGCGCAAGCCACGTCTCGGCCAGCGCTTCGGTCGAGGCCAGGGAACGCCCGGTGATCTGCTCGAACCGCCGCACCCGGTAGAGCAGCGTATTCGGGTGAATATGCAGCGCCCTGGCGGCCTTATCGGTCTGGCGATCATGCTCGAGCCAGGTGCGGATCGTCGGCACGAGGTCCCCGCTGTGCCTGTCGTCATAGTCGATGACGGCGCGCAGCACGTCGTCCACCAGCGTCTGGAGATCCGCCGGGTCGGTGGTCAGCCACCGTCCGGTGCGGTCGTCACCGTAGCTGACCACGTCCCGGCCCGATTCCACGGCACGGGTGATGGCCCACTGAGCCTCACGCCTGGCCACCCGCAGCGATGCCCCGGCCCGGAAAGGCAGGCTGGTCCCTGCGACGGTGCCGCTGCCGGCCAGCGCCGCCCTAGCGGCCCGGTCATCGGGAATCAGCACGTAGAGTTCCTCCTCCTGCTGCAGGACGAGCTGCGGGAACCGGCCGTGGGCGAGCGTGTCTGCGACGGCGTCGCCATCGGCGCCCGCGTTTGCTGGCCGGACGATGGCCAGCACGAGCCTGGCGTCCGGGGGGAACCCGTGGATGGCGAGCCGCCGGGTCACCACGGCCGTGTCCAGCGCGCCGCGGAGCATCTCCGCCAGCGTTTCCGCGCCTTCACGGCGGATCGTCTCCCTCTCGTGTGCCTGCATTGAGAGTTGAAGGGCGGCCACGGTGGCGATGTGCTGGACCACCGACACACCGGCCGGAACGGCGTCGGCAGCCTCCATGGCCAGGATGTAGCCGACGGTGCCCCGCGCTCCGGAAACGGGCAGGACATACCCGCCCGGCACCGTTGGCGGGCTGGCCGGCGTGGTCGGTATGAGCTTCGCGTGGTCCGGTGGCGGAGCAGGCACCCCGTCCAGCAGGGGTCCCCGCCCGGTGGTGCATGCGTAGAGCCGGTACCCGGACAGGCGCTCGAGCCGGGCGAAAATTTCCCGGGTACTCAGGTCACCCGCGGCCAGCCACCGGACGGCCCCGAAGACCTGCAGCTGTGCGTTCAGCCGCTGGCCGGTGTCAACCTGCACCGCGGCGGCGACCTCCTGTGAGATTGCCATGAACGGCACCGGAAGCGGGACCTCCACGACCGGGAAAGCACGCTCGTCGGCAGCGGCCAGGAAAGCCCGGGTCAGCGGGGGTACCTGGAGTTGCTCGGACAGGGCCAGGCACGCCACCCCCGCGTCGTCGAGGCGTTCCAGGTAGGCACGCTGGCGCTGGGCGCTGCGCGGGAGGGCGATCCCAGTTGTCATGATCATCTCAGAGCCGAAAAGCCAGGGAGTCGGGTCCTCAAGCTCGCTCACGTGCGCCCAGGCGACCCGCCGCGATGTGCCCGGCTCGCCCGCGATCAGGCGCAGCTGCAGCGCGGGGGAGCGCAGGAGGTCTTCCACCCGGATCACGCCATCCTGCGGCATGACCACACCGTAGGTTGTGGGCCAGCCCAAGTTCAAGGCCATGTTCTGTTCCCGGCACTGTTGCCGTCGGGTGACGTTGTCTGGTACTCCGGGCCGTGAAAGGCGCGCCAGATCAGGCCGCACGTTCGTGGTGCGTGGCCGCATTGCCATCGCGGAGGCAGGAGGTCAGGTTGACGGGCACCGAGGGCAAGCCCGGGGCCGAGCGCGGCCCCATCGACGCCAGCCGGACGCCCCGCTTCGCCGGGCCGCCGACCTTCGCGCTGCTGCCGCGGCGGGACGAGGTCGGGCGCTGCGACGTGGCCGTGGTCGGCGTCCCGTTCGACAGCGGCACGTCGTACCGTCCTGGTGCCCGGTTCGGGCCTGCAGCGGTCCGGCAGGGTTCCCGGCTCCTGCGCCCTTGGCATCCCGGCCTGCAGGTAGCGCCGTTCGGCGCTCAGCAGGTTGCGGACGCAGGCGACATCGCGTGCAACCCGTTCGACATCAAGGAGGCCATCGGCCAGATCGAGGCGGCCGCGGCCGGGCTGCTCGCCGGGGCCGCGCACCTGCTCGCGATCGGCGGCGACCATACCATCGCCTATCCGCTGCTCCGGGTGACCAGCCAGCGGTTCGGGCCGGTCGCACTCGTTCACTTCGACGCCCACCTTGACACGTGGCAGACGTACTTCGGCGCGCCGCTCACGCACGGTACCCCGTTCCGGCGCGCCGCCGAGGAGGGACTGTTCTCGGAAGAGCACAGCATCCACGTCGGCATCCGCGGGCCGCTGTACGGCCCGGGCGACCTGGAAGAAGACGCCGAGCTCGGCTTCCGGACGGTCAGCGCCATGGAGATCGAGCGCATCGGCATCGACGGCGTGGTCGCCGCCATCCGCGAGCGGGTGCGGGACCGGCCGTTGTACGTCTCGGTCAACATCGACGTGCTCGACCCGGCCCACGCGCCCGGAACCGGGACCCCCGAGGCGGGTGGCCTTACCTCCCGGGAGGTGCTCGGCATCTTGCGGGGCCTGGCCGGGACGCGCCTGGTGGGCGCGGACGTTGTCGAGGTCGCGCCGGCCTACGATCACGCCGAGATGACCACTGTGGCTGCCGCCCATATCTGCTACGAGCTGCTCGCGGTGATGGCGCTCGGCCACAAATAGCTGATAGCGCTCGGCCACAGATAGGCGTGTGCTCCCAGCCACCTGCCAAAGTTGCGCGGCTCGTCACGGAGCAGGCTGGTCAGCCCAGGCCAGCACCAGCGCGTCGCGCGGCGCGAGCACGGCGCGCCCGGGATCCCCAGGGATAAAGTAGGAAATATGGCGATCATGAAGCGGCCCCTCGGGGGAACCGGCGCGGACGTGACCATTCTCAGCTACGGCGCCATGGAATTGAGAGGACGGCCACGCGGTCCCGAGATTGCGGACGAGGACGCTGGCCGCCTGCTGAACGCGGTCCTCGACAGCGGCATCAACCTGATCGACACCTCGCCCGACTACGGCCGCAGCGAAGAGCTGATCGGCCGCTACATCGGCCACCGCAGGGACGAGTTCTTCCTCGCCTCCAAATGCGGGTGCCCGCTCGAGTCCCCGGCCGACGTGCCCCCGCCCTACCCGCATGACTACAGCCCCGGGAATGTCCGCGCCGACGTCGAGCAGTCGCTGCGGCGCCTGGGCACCGACCGCCTCGACCTGGTCCAGGTGCACATGTCACCGAGCAAGGCGGCGCTCGAGGAGAACCACACGGTCGAGACGCTCAGGGACCTGCAGGCCGACGGCAAGGTGCGCTTCATCGGCATGTCGGGCATCCTGCCGCATCTGCCTGATCACATCGCGATGAGCGTCTTCGACGTCTTCCAGATCCCGTACTCAGCGGTCCAGCGCGATCACGAGAAACTCATCACCGAGGCCGCCGGCGCGGGCGCGGGAACATTCATCCGGGGCGGCGCGGCGCGCGGCGCCGCTTCGGAGGACAAGAACTGGCAGGCCGGGCCGCTCAGCCAGGACCCCCACGTCGGCCAGCGGAACTGGGAGAGCTCCGGTATCGCCGGCGTCCTGAGCGAGGCGGGCATGAGCAGCATGGAGTTCGTCCTGAGCTTCACGCTCAGCCACCCAGGCCTGTCAACCACGATCGTCGGCACGTCCAACCCGGTCCACCTGGCCAGCAACATCGCTGTCGCGCAGAGGGGACCGCTTCCTGCCGACCTCTACGAGGAGGCCAGGAAGCGCCTGCCGCTCCCGTGACGACAGGGCCGCGCGTGAGGACGCTGAAGCCGGCCTGCCCGCCGGCGTGCCCGCCGCCGAGAGAAGCCTCGTGCTGCGGAGCGCGTCGCGTCGCCATGCGGGCAGCTGAGACGTGCTGGAAGGAATCGCCGGAAACCCCTTTAGCAAGACAAAACCCTCAACGAGATGACAAAATTCGCCAAGCGGAAAGTCGGCGATGGTCAGCGCCGCCTGCCATCGTCACCTCACGCCGACGTGACAGCAACGCTACGGTATGTTACGGAGACCAGCGAAAGTCCAGTTCGGGGGGGTCCGGAGGGGTGTACCGGAGCGTTGGGGAGCTCGGCTGCTGAGACCAAGAACATCCAGGGGCCGGATGTAACGGGGGTTGCTGTGCCGGGCGCTGACGAGCAGCCGGGGGCATCGTCTACGATCCTGCTCGGCCATCTGGTGCGAGCCTTGTCCCAGGCCGAAACCGCGGATGAGGTCGCACGGGTGATGGCGGAGGAGGGAGCTGTCGCGGCGGGTGCCGAATTCGCGAATATCGCGGTTCTGGACGCGGGAGCCACGACGGCGCATCTGTACAACGCGTCAAGCCTGAGCGACGACCTCACGCGGTGGCACCCGGCCATCCCGGTCGACGACTCCACCCCGCTGGGCGCCGTCCTGTGCTCCGGACGCGAAATCTGGCTGCCGTCCTGGTCCGACGCCGAGGCCCGTTACCCGCTCCTGCTCAACGACACCATCGGGGCAGGACTGGCTTCGGCAGCCTCCCTGGCGCTGCGCGATCAGCATCAGAGACTGATCGGGGCGATGGGCGTGGCCTGGGCCCCGGCGCAGGCCTTCACCGACGCCCAGAAGGACGAGGTCCGGGTCGTGGCCCAGCTGGCCGGGGACGCTCTCGGGCGGGCCCAGCGGCTGGAGGCTGAGCGGGCGGCACGGCAGCGCACCGAGCGTTTGCAGCGGATGATGGGCGCCCTGGTGGCCTCGGCTTCACTGGCCGAGGTGACAGCCTCCGTCTTCGAGCACGGCTTGCTGCCGTTCGGGGCGTCGGCTGCCCGGCTCGTCCTCGTGGATCAGCAGCAGCCTGACCGCCTGGTGACCGTGAGCGCGGTCGGCCTGCCTGAGCCGCTTCTCGCCCACTGGCGGACATACCCGCTCTCGGACTTCTCCCCGTCCCGCCGGGCGCTGGAGACGTCAGCGATCGTCTATGTGCCGACCGCCGCGGACCTGGCGGCCGAGTATCCCGAGGCGCGCCTCGGGCAGCACATCCCCGGGCAGCAGGCCTGGGTGGCCGTGCCACTGCGCAGCAGCGGGCGCACACTCGGCGTCCTGACCCTCGTCTTCAGCAGGGCGCACCCGCTGGACGACGGTCCCGACCAGATCGCCCTCACCGCCCTGGGCTCGGTCATCGCCGACGCACTCAGCCGGGCGATCCAGCACGACAGCGACCGCGAACTGGTCATATCGGTGCAGCGCAGCCTGCTGGCCGACACCCTCCCCGAACCCCCGGGGGTGCGCCTGGGCGGCTCGTACCTGCCCGCGGAGACCCGCTACGGCATCGGCGGTGACTGGTATGACGCCGTGCTGCTGCCCGACGGCCAGGTAACGCTCATCGTGGGCGATGTCGCCGGCCACGGGCTGGAGGCTGCGATCACGATGGGGCAGATGCGAAGCGCCGCCCGCGCGCTGGCCCCCGGCCACGGACCCGCAGCCCTGCTCGAGGCCCTGGACCGGTTCCTGTGCAGCACGGTCAAAGAACCGCTGGCCACCGCGGCAGCCGTCGTCATCGACCCCGCCGCGAGAACCCTCCGCTATTGCCTCGCCGGACATCCGCCGCCCCTGCTGCGCGGGCCCGACGGCACCGTGAGTCTGCTCGACGAGGCCACGGGATTGCTCCTCGGCCTGGAACCGCACAACCGTCCCGAGGAGGTGGTTACCTTTGCCCCCGGCAGCTCCGTGGTGTTGTTCACCGATGGGCTCGTGGAGCGGCGCGACGAGACGTTCGACACCGGGATTGCCCGGCTCGCAACGGCGCTCAAGGCCGCCCTCCCCCCTCACCCGGCCAGCCTGTGTGACGCCCTCGTTGAGCAGGCCGTCCCGCATAACGACCGCGACGACGACATAGCCATCCTCAGCGCCTACCTCGCCTAGGGAAACCTGCCGCCGTCCGGCCCAGCCAGCCTCCGCGGCGCCCGGCCGCACACGCTAGGAGACGGTCAGGACAGCGTTGCCGCGGATACGGCGCTGGCGCAGGTCGGTCAGGGTCGCGGCGGTGTCCGCCCAATCGGCGATGCGGCCGATTTCGGGTACGTCGTGCACGATCTCGGCTGCGCCAGCTCGGCCAGCCGCCGGCCGCGTTCAGCCGACGCGGTGACTGCCGTGACCTCCGCGCCCGCAGCCGCGGCCAGCTCGGTGACGTAATGGCCGACACCGCCGGAGGCACCGGTGAGCAAGACGCGCTGCCCGGTAATGTTCCCCGCCAGCCGCAGCAGCCGCAGCGCCGTGAGCCCGGCCAGCGGCAGCGCGGCGGCCTGGATCGCTGAGATGCTGTCCGGGATCACCGCCAGGGATCTGAGCGGGACCGCGGCGTACTGGGCCCAGCCGCCTCTTCCGGGTGCCCGGTCACGCGCTGGCCAGGGGCCGGGCGCGGCCGCGTCCGCTGCGGCCTGCACGACCACCCCCGCGACGTCTTTGCCCGGGCGCCAGCCTGGGCCCCGGTCTTGCAGGGAGAACATCTCGCCGCGGTTGACCGAGAACGCCTCCACCTTGATCAGCACCTCGCCCGGCCGGGGCCGGGGCCGCTCGGCCTTACCGAGAGTTACTAGTGCTTCCGATTGTCCGGTTGCGATCAGCGCTCGCATCACTGTTTCTCTTTCCTCATCGCTGGCATGGCAGCAGCTAGCCTGCGGCGGGACCGGTGGGGCACACATCGGCCAGATGGCCGGCATCCCGGGTGCCTCCCGCTCACCGGCCGGTTCCCGCCGCGTGAAACTAACGAAGACCCGCAGCCGCTGACCGGGGTGCGGATCACGTCCAGCTCGGCCATGACCCCCAGCGGCGCGGGCGCGCCTCCGGTGTCAGTACCCTTCTGCCGTCCTGGTGCTCAGCGGAACCAGGCCGGCGCAGGTGCGCGCTCGCCGCGACGCTGCTCGAGCTCGGCGTCGGAGACCAGGGTCAGCATCGGCTTGCCGGGGATGCCGACCATGACGACGACGAACCTGGTCCACGCGTCCTGCAGGTGGTTCGCCGCCTGGTAGTGGATGACGTCGCCGCCCGGCTCCCAGAAGGCTTCCCCGGCCCCGATCACCCGCTCGGGTTCACCTTCGAGCTCGAAGGTCATCTCGCCTTCGAGCAGGTATCCGAAGACCGGCCCGGAATGCCGGTGCGGTGGCGTGCCCGGATCTCCTGGGGGCAGCTCGACGGTCATGGTCATCACCTCGGCCGGCGACGGCACCGCCGGTGGCTGCTGCACGAGCAGCACGGTCAGGGCGCTGGACGATGAGATGGGCGCAGGCATGCGGTGTCTCCTCACTGAAGCTGGTCCGCGGGACACCGTTAGCCTGCCGGTGGCCGGGCTGCGGGAACATCGGCCAGCCAGCGGATGTCCGCAGAATACCTGAGGGGGATCGGCCACCTGGCGGATGTCCCGCGCCCGCCGTCCGGGCAGGCTGCTGCTGGCACGACCAGAAGCCGCCTCACAAGAGGAGAAACCCATGCCGGAAATCTCAACCGAAGCCAGCCGCGCGGTGGTGAAAGGCTTTTTCAGCGCCCTCCGTGCTGGTGACATGGACACGCTGAGGAAGACCTTGGCCCCCGATGCCACCTGGACGCTGCGCGGCACCTTGCCGGCGTCGGGGACGTGGATCGGGCCGGACGGAATCATGGACGGGTTCTTCACCCGGATCTTCGGCCGCCTCGATGCCGGGGTCCCGGTGGTCCAGGACGTTCACCGGATCATCGCCGACGGCGAGTATGCCGTCGCCGAATGGACCACCCACGCCCGGACCCGTGACGGCCGCTGTTACGACAATGACTATGCGGGTGTCTTCCGGGTCGTCGATGGACGTCTTAGCGCGGTCACCGAGTACCTCGACACCGCTTACGCGAAGCAGGTGCTCTTCAGCAGTTGACCCGGCTAGGAAGAGGCAGACATGAAAGCGGTCATTGCCGGCGCGGGGATCGGCGGGCTGGCTTGCGCGCTGGCCCCTGGCGCCGGTGCTCGACTGGGCCCCGTGAACATCCACGATCCGCGGCGCGAGCAACCGAAAGAGGGCGTTCATCATGACCAGCGTGGCCATTGCCGGCGGGACCGGCCTGGTCGGGCGTTATGCCACGGAGGCCTTGCGGCGCGCCGGGCACCAGACCGTGATCCTGGCCCGCGCCAGTGGGGTGGACCTCGTCGCTGGGGACGGGCTGGCGGCCGCGCTGCGCGGTGTCCGCGCCGTCATCGATGTGACCAACACCCCTGCGACCAGCCCGGATGGAGGCGCGCGCCTTCTTCGGCACGGTGACCAGCAACCTGCTCGCCGCGGAGCTGAAGGCTGGCGTGGAGCATCACGTGGCCCTGTCGATCGTCGGCGTTGACCGGATCAGCGGGTAATGGGCACTACGCGGGCAAGCGGCTCCAGGAAGAGCTCGTCATGGGCAGCCCGGTGGCGGCCACCATCGTGCGGGCCACGCAGTTCCACGAGTTCGCCGCGATGGTGGTGAGCTGGACCCGCCACGGCGGGGTGGCTGAGATGCCGCCGCTGCTGGTGCAGCCGGCTGCCGCGGCCGATATCGGCGAGGCGGTAGCGGCGGCCGCGCTCCGAGCGCTGCCGCCGGGATGACCGAGCTGGCCGGACCAGAGCCGCAGGACCTGGTCAACATGGCCCGCCGCACGCTGGCCGCCCGCGGCGAGTCACTCCGCCTGGTCCCGACCTGGCGGGGTCCGTTCGGGGTGGAGATGGCCGGTGAGGTGCTGCTGCCGGGACCAGGCGCCGTGCTCACGCCGACCACCTTCGATCAGTGGCTGGCCCGCCAGGGGCCCGCCGCGACCGGCAGCTGAAGCGATCGGGGCTGGCTGGCGAACTGAACACGCAAGGCCAGCCGCAGGACCGCTTCTGACCAGCGTGGCCACCTTGCTCTCATTCATGTACTTACCTTCTGTTCATGCCTTGTCCCCTCGAGCTGCCCCGGCCGTTCATTTCCCGGCCGGCGATCCGGGCAGGGGCACGCGATGGCCGGGCGGCCGTCGGCCCGCGCAACAGCGCCAGCGCGTCATGGCAGGTCGGACATCAGGCGCCGCAAGTCGTCAGCCGTCCGTGCGCTCAGCGCGGTGGTGAGTCGTTCGTCCAGCTCCGCGCGTGTGCAGGCCTGGGCGAAGTGGTCGCCGAGGCTGGCTACGGCCCGTTCCCGGTCGGCGTCGGAGGCCCAGATGTGGTCAGCCGGGCGGCCCGCTGGCGGTGCGGCCGGCGGAGCCTGGGCCGAGCAGCTGGTCGGCGGCGTCCAGCCACCGGATCACCGAGTCCAGCCGGAACAGCTCGGCATGGCTGGCCAGGGCGCGGCCCAGGTTCTGCCCGGCCTCATCTTCCCTGGCCCGGGTCCGCCGCTGCATAAGCTCGATGAGGTACCGGCGGTGCACCTGGATCACCTCGCGCACGTCGGTGCCGGGCACCTGCCCGGCCAGCAGGATCTTCAGCGTTAGCTCATCGCCGGGCGGGGCGCCGGAGCTGGCGTCGCTGCGCAGCCATCCGGTGAGTTCCCGCTGCCCACTGGCGGTGATCCGGAACTCTTGCTGCGGATCGTCCGCCGCGGCTCCGCCGGATTCCACCAGCCCGGCCCGCTGGAGCCGGGCTAGGGCCGGGTACACCCGGCGGGCGGTCAGCGGAAGCACGCCGCTGGGATCGGCCGCGAGCTCCTCGCGGAGCCACGGGCCTGACCTCGGTCCGTCAGCAAGCAGCGCGAGAAGGGCAAAATGAACGTTCATGGCTCCACACCCTGGCGATTTGCCGGGGAATATACCGAGTATACAAGCGCCGGGCAAGCGGGCCGGGTGCCTGGGGGGCGCGGTCAGCCGGACCCGCCGACCGCGATCAGCGCCACCGACGCAGCGGCCAGTCCGAGCCCGGCCAGCCG
This sequence comes from uncultured Actinomycetes bacterium, assembly GCA_963720645.1. Classification (GTDB taxonomy): domain Bacteria; phylum Actinomycetota; class Actinomycetes; order Streptosporangiales; family Streptosporangiaceae; genus RYN-230. The sequence goes on from CAVRFX010000019.1 coordinate 232,877, forward strand.
GATCCTGGTCAGCCGTTCACCCAGCAGCACCCGGGCCAGCAGGATGGTCGACCCCGGGTACAGCGACGTGATGACGGCGCTGATCGCGAGCAGGCCCTCGTGTGTCGCGACGAAGTAGCAGGCGGTACCGGCCGCTCCCGTGATCCCGGCCAGGATGGCCAGCCAGCTGGCCCGCGGCGGCGGCGGCTTCAGGTCGCGCGTCACCACGGCGATCAGGCCCACCGCGATCAGGCCGGTCACCTGGGCGATGACCAGCGGCCACAAATCATGCCCCGTGCCGGAACGGTTGAGCCCGATGAACAGCACGGCGAAGCAGGCCCCGGCGACCAGGCCGTACGCCGTCCCAGCGGCCCGGGAGCCCGAGTCCGCGCCCGCGGGCCCGCCGCCCGGGCTGGCCGACACGGCCACGATGGCGGGCAGGGCCAGCGCGATCCCGGCCAGCGCCAGCCCGCTGGGATGCTCACCGAACAGCAGCCCGGCCAGCACCGAGAAGCCAGCCGACGCGAGCGCGCTGAGCGGCCCGGCGACGCTGAACGCGGCGTGCCGGAAGCCGAGGTAGAGCGTCATCGCGCCGAGGATGCCACCCAGCCCGGCGACGGCGGCCCAGACCACCGACGCCGCCGACGGCGCCTGCGTGCTGACCCACGGCGCGACCAGCAGCAGGACCAGCACGCTGGCCGCCTCGGCCAGCAGGGTCACCCGGACGACACTGGCCGCGCGGGTGGCGAGCCCAGCCGCGTAGTCCGAAGCGCCGTACCCGATCGCCGAGGCCAGCGCCCACAGGATGGCGAGCACACTAGAACTCGTACTCGGTCAATCCCGGCCATCCCGGTTCATCCGCCGGCTGGAGAGACACCGCGCTGCCAGTTCAGGTGAACCACCCGCCTTTGATACCAGCATCGCGCATCATGCGCGAATCGATGATTACTGGCTGACGAAGGACAACATCGCCGGTTCCTCGACATCGGCACCGGCGCCATGTTGTACGTGCGGGCGGCGTCCCGGCGGATACGGAACTGGCTAGCTGCCAAGGATGCCGATCGTTTCCCGTCGCCCCGGCCGGGAAGGGCGGAAATGGAGCCGAGGGCGGCTGAGGTGGGGTGGTGTTCGCGCAGGCTTGTGTTTGTAGACAAACGCACGCCGCAGCTGGGCGTAGGGCTCGCATGGGCCGGAGAAGTTGCGGCTCATGATGGCTAGCTCGGCGGCACGGTAGGCGGCCAGCGGCTGCTGTTTCTCCGCCACGGCCAGTTGTTGTGCCTTGGCGGCCAGCCGGGCTGGGTAATCCGGGCTGCGGGCCAGCTGGTTAGCAAGGGTGGCCACACGCGCACGGTAGTCGGCTACGCCTCCCTCGATCACCCGGTCGACCAGCCCGCATCGCAGTGCGGAGGCAGGACTGACCGGCAGGCACGCTTCGGTGAGGCGGGCGGCCTGTTCCGCGCCGACGCGGCGGGGCAGGGTGTAGGTCCAGTACTCCGAGCCGTGCAGCCCCATCAGCCGGTAGTGCGGGTTGAGGACCACGCCGGCCCGGCACCAGACCAGGTCGGCTGCGAGCGCGAGCATCAGGCCCCCGGCGGCGGCGTTACCTGCGGGTGCCGCCACGGTGAGGCGGTCGGTGGTGGTCAGGATCGCCTCGACCAGGTCATCGATGGCGTTGATGTTGCGCCAGGACTCTCCCGCCGGATCATCGGCAGCCTCGATCACATTCAGGTGGATGCCGTTGGCGAAGAAGTCCCGTGTTCCGCCGAGCACGATCACCCGCACCGGCCGCGCCTGGGCGTGCCGGTAGGCAGCCAGCAGCCGACGGCACTGAGCGGTGCTCATGGCCCCGCCGGGGAAGGAGAACTCCAGATAGCCGACACCGCCGGACTCGCGGTAGCTGATCTCCTGGTACGTGTGCCGGCCCGGCGGCGCCGTCAGCGGAGCCGGGACCTCGGGCACGCCCGCGATCAGTCCGCGCAGCGCCAGCGTGGCCGGCACCTTGAAGGTAGCTGGGCCGCCCGGCGTCCGGCGCCGCCGCAGTTGCGGGATCCAGACCGCTCCGTCCACGGTTGCCCGGCAGACCGCGCCGTCCCGCCGGGCGATGATCGCCCCCGGATCACCGCGCAGCCCGTCGTCGTCGTAGCCGCCGAACAGGAAGTACTCGCGGCCGCCGATGATGTCGAGGACGCCGGGGCTGGAATCGGCCGCCCGCAGCTTGGCCACCACAGAGGACGTGGGTTCGGCCGCCCAGTCGATCCTGCGGTGCTCTTGCCGGCACAGCGGACGGCACTGCCCGTGCACGCCGGGACGGCTGTAGTCCAGCGGCTCAGGCCGGTAACTGCCTTCCCCGAACCGCGTTACCGCCAGCAGCACCGCCTCCAGCGCGGCGTCCGCGACTTCGGTGCGATACAGGGAGCTCTTCGAGCAGCCCGGCATCGTGAACTCCACGCTCGCCCAGATGTCTCCGGCGTCCATGTCCGCGTTCGCCTGGAGCACGGTCACACCCCAGCGCCTGGCACCGTCCATGATCGCCCAGTCCAGTGAAGACGGGCCGCGGTCACCTCGGGGCCCTGGGTGGACGATGAAGCAGGGCCGGGCCGACCAGATGTCGGCGGGAATCGCCGTGGTCAACATCGGCGCGATGACCAGCTCGGGATCGTGATGGCTGACCGCGTCCCGGATTACCTGATCGCTGAGCGCGAGCTCGACCGCCACTTCATGGCCGCGGTCGGCGAGCTCGGCGTGGATCCGCTGCGTCATGCTGTTGTAGGCACTCGATATCAGCAGAATGCGCATCTGCCTTCCCCCGTGTTCGTGCTTGGCTTATGCGGCTGGATCGCGTGGCGGCCGTCGCCAGCTGGCGCTCGCCGGGTGTGGTCACCGCGGCCTGGGCATGGCGTTCTCCCGTGCTTTGGCCGCATGATCGGGATAGCGCGGCCCCCCATGATCAGACGCTGCATCTGGCTGCCTGATACAGCGGCCCCGGCCGGCTTCCCTGGTCCGGTGAGGGACTCGATGGGCCCGTTGAACCAGTGGCCACGGGGGCACCTGATCTTGGCGCTTTCCAGGCCCGTCGGTCGATCTGACCGAGTACCGCATTTCCACCCCGGCCGGAAGCCCGCACCGTGCGGCACTGCCTTTGCCTATGTACGCGGGACAGTCAGGGAACCGCGAGCGGGGCCGCGGCCGTGGGCTTGATGTGCGGTTCTACTGTTGATGTGTGCTCCTGGAACGGGAAGGGGAGCTCGCGGTCCTTGACGCGCTACTCGAGGATGGTGGCGCCGTGGTTGTCGAAGGCGGCGCCGGGATAGGCAAGACCTCGCTGGTAGAGCAGGGTTGCGAGCGCGCGCGGCGGCGGGGCAGGCGGGTGCTGCGTGCCCGTGGCGCCCAGCTGGAGACGGGCTTTGCCTTCGGGGTGGTTCGTCAGCTGTTCGAGCGCGAGCTGGCCTCGGCGAATCCGCTGGACCGCGCCGGGTTGCTGGCCGGCCCGGCTGGCCCGGTGGGTGGGCTGCTGGCCGGGCAGGACGGCCCCGGCGGCGCACATGACCGGTTGTTCGCCCTGGTGCACGGCTTGTACTGGCTGACCGTGAACATGGCCGCCCATCAGCGGGTGCTGGTCGTGGTGGACGACGCTCACTGGGCGGACGCCGCGTCGCTTCGGTGGCTGGCCTATCTTGTGGGCAGGCTGGAGGGACCCGAAGTCGCTGTGGTGGCGGCGTTGCGGCCGGCTGAGCCGGTGAGCCGGGAGGGTGCCCTGCTGACGGTCAGGTCGATGGCACGCACGATTCGCCCCGCGCTGCTCAGCCCGGGTGGGGTCGCGGCACTGGTGCGGGCCGCGATGGGAGCTGATACCCCGGACGCGCGGTGCCACGCGTTGCTGGAGGCGAGCGGGGGGAACCCGTTCTATCTCCATGAGCTGCTGCGCGCTGAGACCCGGGACCTGGCGGTGGGCCTCGCTGATCCGGATCGGGCGTCCGGCCCGGTAAGTGATGTGATAGCCCGGCACGTCGAGGCGCGGATCCGGCGGCTGGATCCTGGCGCGTTCGGCCTGGCCCGGGCGCTTGCGGTACTGGGAGATGGCGGTCAGATCCGCCATGCCGCTGCCATGGCGGGGCTGGATGTTGATCCGGCCATCCAGCTGGCGGCTGGGCTGGTCCGGGTCGAGGTGCTGGCCACCGCCGATCCGCCGTGTTTTCTTCATCCGATCGTGCGGGCGGCGGTGGAGGCATCGCTGGGGAGCGACGAACGCCATGCCGCGCACAGGTCCGCCGCTCGTGAGCTTGACCGTGACGGTGCCGCGCTTGGTCAGGTGGCTGTTCATCTGATGCATGTGCAGCCGACGGCAGACAGGTGGGTCACCGAGTATCTCCGGCGGGCGGCGCGGGCCGCGATGGACGCCGGCGCGCCGAGGGAGGCCGGGGAGTTGCTGCGCCGGGCGCTCGCCGAGCCGCCGCCGCCCGGCGAGCGTGTGGGTGTGCTGCGCGAACTGGCAGCCTCCGATGCGAACGCCGGCCGCCAGAGCGCCTTCGGGTGGCTGGAGGAAGCGCTCGCGCTGACCCGGGATCCGCGGCAGCGGGCCGAGATTGCCCATGAGGTCGCTCAGGCCTATGCGGCGCTGTTCCGGTGGGTCGAGGCTGTCGATGTCACCGAGCGGGCACTGGCGGAGCTGGGTGACCGGGATCCGGTGCTGGCCGCGCGCCTGGAAGCTGAGCTCGCGGTCGCCGGGATGCATGATGCTCGCCGAGCGTCCCGGGTCGCCCCGGTCATCGGCGGGCTGATGGCCCGGGTTCCATCGGAAGACACGGCTGAGGCGCTGGCCGTCGCCCGGGGAATGGCGAGCGTGCTGACCAGCCAGCCCAGTGCAGAGGCCGACGCCCTCGGTTATGTGCTGCTCGCCGCGGCGCCCATGGCGGGGAACTGGGACACCCGCGCCGCGCTGCTGTGGACATTGATCACCGCGGAACGGTTCGCGCTGGTCGATGCGGCACTGCCCGCGATGATCGAGGCGGTCGGCCAGAGCGGCAGCGCCCGTGGGCTCATCGCGGCTTACAGCTCCCTGGGCTTCTTGAAGCTGCGGCTCGGCGTCCTCCCCGAGGCCGATGGGGCCGCTCGTATCGCGCTGGGAGTCCTGCAGGAAGGCGACTTCGCGGCCGGCATGGGAGTGGCGGGGATAGTTGCCGAGGCCGCCGTCGAGGCAGGGGAACTCGATGAGGCACGGGCACTCCTGGCACGGGTCCCTCCGGAATCCCCTGGAGTGGTCAGCGTGCTGGCGCCGGCTGCGATGGGCGGGCTGAACCTAGCGCGAGGAGATGGCAAACAAGCTCTCACCTGCTTCGAGTCCTGCATGGCGATGTTCAGCTCTTATCTGTGGGGCGTGGACATCCGCGATGTCGCTTACCTGCACGCTCGTTCCGGCGCCGCCCAGGCCTTGCTGCTTCTCGGTGAGCGCGAACGCGCGCGGGCGCTGGCGCGGTCCGAGCTCGCTGACGCGCGCGTGTTCGGCGGGCGGCCAGCGCTCGGGATCGCCTTGCGTGTCGCGGGCCTGGCGCAAGGCGGAACAGCCGGGCTGCGGCTGCTGGGCGAGTCTGTCGAGGTCCTGCAGGATTCCCCGGCCTTGCTCGAGCGAGCGAAGTCCCTGGCCGAACTGGGAGCAGCGCTGCGGCGGGCGGGGCAGCGAGTCGCTGCCCGGCCCCCTCTCGCCCAAGCGCTTGACCTGGCGGTCGGCTGCGGGGCCCGGCCGCTCGCCGGCCGGGCCCGCGAGGAGTTGACCGCCGCAGGTGGCCGCCCGCGGCGGGAACGCCGCCACGGCGTGGACGCCCTCACCCCGAGCGAGCTGCGCGTCGCGCGGCTGGCCGCGGAGGGCCGGACCAACCGGCAGATCGCGCACGGCCTTTACGTGACTCCAAAGACCGTCGAGACCCACCTCGCCCACGCCTACGCCAAACCTGGGATCTCGCAGCGAAACGAGCTCCCCCGGGCGCTCGCCGGAGAAATTCTCGGGGTGCTTACCCAGACGCGAACCGGGGCCAGCTAGCCGCACAGTTGGGTCACACCTAGTGAAGGAGGCCCAACATGACTGCTCAGAACGCCGAGCTGATCCGCCGCGGCTACGAGGCTTTCTCCCGCGCAGACCTCACCACGGTTCTCGAGATGCTCGGCCAGGACATCACCTGGCACGTCCCCGGCTCCAGCCCGCTGTCCGGGGACTACAAAGGCCACGACCAAGTCGGGGCGTTCTTCGCCGCCACCATGGAGCTCTCCGGCGGGACATTCACCATCGACGTCCAGGACATCCTCGCCCAGCAGGACCGGGTGGTCGTGCTATGCACGGTCGCGGCCGAACGCCACGGCCAGTCATGGTCGTCTCCCGAGGTGCATGTCTGGCGAGTCGCGGGTACTAAAGCCGTGGACTTCCGCGAGTTCCAGGGCGACCAGCAAAACGAGGACAAATTCTGGAGTTCCCCAGGACCACGCTGAAGCCGGGAACGATGGTCCCTCCCGGTCAGGGCCGATGGTCTCATGCGCCGGCAGGCATCAGTGGCGCAGAATTTGGCTATGCGAATTGAGTCTCTCGGCTCCTCGTACCTGGCCCTCCCCGATGGCCGTGGCCCCTTCCCCGGGGTGGTTGTCGTCCATGAGGCCTCCGGGCTCAATGACAACATCCGGGAGATCTGCCGCCGGTTCGCTGCCGAGGGCTATGCGGCGCTCGGGGCCGACCTGTTCGGGCGCCACAACCGGGCCATGTGCATGGCACGCATGTTCACTGGCGCGATGGCGGGGAACCTGCAGTACTACGGTGTTCCCGCCCTCAAGGCAGCGCTCGGGGCCCTGGCCGCGTACCCGGGTGTGGATGCGTCCCGGATCGGCGCCGTCGGCTTCTGCCTGGGCGGCTCTATCGTCTTGACGTGGGCGTGCACCGATGACCGGCTGGCTGCTATCGCCCCGTTTTACGGTGCTGCGCCCAGACCTCGCGAGGCTCTCCGGCGGCTGTGCCCGGTCGTGGGGTCGTGGCCGGGGAAAGACTTCACCACCAAGGCGGCAGGCGTGCTGGAGGCGGAATTGTCGGCGGCCGGCACGCCGCATGATCTGAAGGTCTACCCAGGGGCGAAGCACGCCTTCTTCAATGACCAGTGGCGCAACTACCACCCCGCGGCGGCGGCGGATTCCTGGCGGCGGGTACTCGCGTTCTTCGCCGAGCATGTCGCCGGGGGCCTTGCGGCACCGCAGTAAGGCCCCGTCCTGATTCGTGCGCTGTTCCTGCCGCCCGGTGTGGTCACTGCCTGTCCGGCGCTGCCGGGGCTGGGCCTGTCGGTGTGCTTTCCAGGTGCTGTTTCAGGGCCATCCATATCCGTTGTTCCTGGCGGCGCCCCAGCCAGGTGATCATGGGCCCGAGCAGCCGGAACGCGCCCTTGGGCTGCACCTGCCCCGACCAGCGCATCCGGGTGCCGGCAGATGTGGGCTCGAACCTGAGCGTGTAGCTGATGTCGGCCTGGGTCATCGTGGTCGTGGTGGCGAAAAACTTCGGCCGGTCGTAACCAGTGCATTCGATCAGCATCTCCACGGTGCGCCCCCTGGATGCCACTGCCGAGGGGAACCGGGTTCCTATCCTGACCGGCCCTGGGCTGATCTTCTCCGCCCGTATCATCTGCGGGTTGTATTGCGGCTCGTTGCTCTGGTCAGCGACATAGTCGAATACCACATCGACGGGTCGGCCGATGACGATCCCGCCCGCGATCCTGGCCATTGCCTTCCTCCGGCTGCCGGGCGCCTGACCGGGATGTGCCGGTCAGCCGGTCTGGGTATGCGTGAAGGACATGATCCCGAATTTCGAAGCATGGTAATAAGCAATGTTCATGACCGGCCCCCAGACTCTCGTCACGGGCATCCACATCAACTCTTGCGCGCGCTGCACACCGAGGTCAGAGTCCAACGTCCCGAACCTGCCAGTGCCGGCGCCGCGCCCACTTCGCAGCTCGGATACCCCGGTGACCACCGTCAGCGGAAAGGGGCCCTACGGCCGCGTCGTTCCCGGCGTCGCCGCGGCGATGATGAAGCGTGGTGAAGGTCCCGACACAGGCCAGGGGTGTGACATGGCCTCGCGCGGCTACGCCTGCGCGGCTGCCGCCACGTTATTGCTGGGCGTGGCGGCGGCGGCCTGTTCCACGATGGCCCCGACGGCCACGACGACGACCATGACACTGTGCCACTCGCAGGCCGCGCCGGTCAGCGGCGGCGCCTACTGGGTGAACAACAACGAGTGGGCGTCGACCGCGGCGCAGTGCATCACCACCGACGGGAACGCCAGCTTCACGGTGACGCACTCCGCAATCGACAACCGCTCCAACAGCGCACCTGGCGGGTACCCGTTCATCTACAAGGGCTGCCACTGGGGGGCCTGCACGGCGCGCAGCGGCCTGCCGATCCAGGTGTCCCGGATCCGCCCGGGCTCGGTCACCACCAGCTGGCACACCACCCAGCCCGGTGGCAGCAGCATCTACAACGCGGCGTACGACATCTGGTTCAACCGCACGCCGGCCACCAGCGGGCGGCCCGACGGTGCCGAGCTGATGGTCTGGCTCGTCATCCACGGCCCCATCCACCCGGCTGGCGTCGTGGTGGTCAGCGGCCTCGTCGTCGGCGGGTATCGCTACGACGTGTGGGTGATCCACGGCGCCAGGAGGAACATGATCACCTACGTGATGACCAGCCCGGCCACGTCGGTCCGCCACCTGGACCTGGCGCCGCTGGTGGCCGACGCGGTGCGCCGCGGCTCCATCAGTACCTCCTGGTACCTGATCGCCGTCGAGGCCGGCTTCGAGCTGTGGTTCCGCGGTGCGGGCCTGGCCACCAACTCGTTCTCAGTCCGCGTGGCCGCGGGCAGTTAGGGGCAGCGATGCTGGCCGCGCTCCTGCTGGCGGCGATCCTCGCCGCGCCCGTCGGCTCGGCCCTGCTGTTCCTGCCCATCCGGCCCCTGGCCAGCCGCTCCGGGGCCTGGCCGGAGATCCGCCGACTGGCGCTGACGGTCGCCGGGACGCTGTTGCTGGCGGCGGTCGTGGCGGCCGCGCTCTTCCTGCTCGGCGTGTCCCGGCCGCACCTGGTGGCCGGGGCTGCCGGCCTGGCGGTGGCCAGCGCCATCTGGCTCCCCGCCACCCGGCGGTGGACGGCGCGGGCCCACCTGTGCTGGGCCACCAGCGTGTTCCTGTTCGTCGTCTACCTGACGTTCGCGCTGGACTGGACGCTCGCCAGCCACATGGGAACGGCGAGCACGGCCGGCGGCGTCCTGCTGTGGCTGTTCGAGGTGGTGGCGGCGGTCCTGTCGTGCGCGTACCTGTGGGAGATCTGCGACGCGCTGGGCACCGAGCGGTGGCGCCGCCGGATCATTCCCGGGCTGGTGCTGCCCGCCGCCGATCAGGACCTGCCGATGGTGAGCATGCACGTGCCCGCGCACAACGAACCGCCTGGCATGGTCATCGACACGCTGCGCGCGCTGCTGCGCCTGGACTACCCGCGGTACGAGGTCATCCTCATCGACGACAACACCGACGACGAGAAGCTGTGGCGGCCGGTACAGGAGTGGTGCGGGCGGCACGGGGTCAAGTTCGCCCATCTCACGGACTGGCCCGGCTACAAGTCCGGGGCGCTGAACTACGCGCTGCGCCAGCTGACCGACCCGCGGGCCGAGATCATCGGCGTGGTGGACTCTGACTACCAGATCGAGCCGGGGTTCCTGCGCCATTGCGCGTCCGCGTTCACCGACCCGTGGATCGGGTTCGTGCAGTGCCCGCAGGACTACCGGGGCTGGCAGCAGGCCCGCTACTACCGGCGGCTGTACTACTCCTACAAGTACTTCTTCGCCGTCTCTCAGCCGGCCCGCAACGAGCACGACGGTGCGATCTTCGCCGGCACGATGGGGCTGATTCGCCGGGTCGCGCTCGACGAGCTGGGCGGCTGGGACGAGTGGTGCATCACCGAGGACGCCGAGATCTCCCTCCGCCTGCTCCGCGCGGGGTGGGACGGGCTGCACGTGGACCACACCTTCGGCCGCGGCATCATGCCGCTGACCTTCGAGGCGCTCAAGGGCCAGCGCTACCGGTGGTGCTTCGGCGGCGTCCAGATCCTGCGGATGCACTGGCGCTCGCTTCTGCCCGGGCGCCGGACCCACCAGAACCACCTGACCGCCGGGCAGCGCTGGTCCTACGCGGCGGGCGGACTGCAGTGGTACGGCGACCTGCTCGGCCTGGTGTTCTTCGTCTTCCTGCTGGCTGGCGCGGCCAACCTGGCCCTCGGCGGCGGTGAGTTGTTCCGCAAGCTGACCACGTTCCTGGTCGCCACCATCCCGGTGCTGGTCGTCCTCGGCCTGGTCCGGGCGGTGGCGCTGCTCCGCCGGGGCACCGGCGCGTCGTGGCGCGACGCGCTCGGCGCGTTCTTCATCTGGCAGTCCACCTCGCTGGTGGTGGCGCGGGCCTCGGTGCTGGGCCTGATCGCCCGCAAGGCCGCCTTCCTGCGCACCCCGAAGACCAGCGAGCAGGCGAGGTGGTGGGAGGCGCTGCGGGCGAACTGGGCCGAGATAACCCTGGCGCTGCTCGGCGCGGCGGGCATCGCCGCCGCGCTGTCCAAGTGGTACCAGCTGAGCGGCCCGCTGCTGGCCGGCCTGTTGCTGTTCCCCACCCTCGGCTTCGCCGCCGCGCCGGTCAACAGCTGGGCCGCGCAGCGGGCGGCGCTGCCCGACTGGCTGCGCGAGCGGCGGCGCACCGAGGCCCGGCGGGACCGCCGCGCGTTCGCGGCCGGGGCGGCCACCGGCGGTGCCATCGCCGTGGCGGGCGTGATCGTCGCGGCGCTGGTGCTCATGCTCACCCCCAGCAGGCAGCCGGTGCAGCCGCCGAACCTGGTCGGCCCGGCGCAGGGCCAGGCCACCACGTCCGCCAGCCCCACCCCGACGGTGTCGGCCAGTTCCACCTCGCCCACGCCGACCCCACGCCGACACCGACCCCGGCGACGACGTCGCCGGGGCCGTCCCCATCGTCCAGCGTCACCGGGACACCCACGCCCACGGTGACCCCGCCGACCACGCCGCCGGCCTCGGGCGCCCCGTCACCCACGCCCACCGGCTGACCCGCGCCCCGTCCCCACCGCAGCGCTGTCCACCGCGCGCTGGCCACAGGCGGCCGCCGCGCGCTGAGCGGCGCTGCTGGTGGCTCTCGACCACGCAGACGAGCGGTCCGTGCCGATGCTGGCGCAGTGGTGCACCCGGCAGGCTTCGGTGGCGCCGGTCCGCCAGCAGGGCCCGGAACTGGAGTTCCGCCGCCGCCAGAGCCTGGAGCGGGTGCATGCGGTCCTGGTTGCCGAGGAACTCATGGCCACGCCTCGTGGCTGCTCGATCCTGGCCGGCACGGTGATCGCTGTGACCGGGCACTGAGCGGGGTCACGACTCAGGCCCCTCCAGCAGCGCAGACACAAGAAGGTAAGGGGATATCCCGGGGGATATCGGGGGGATCCCTGATGACTTGCGATGTATCGCGTCGATACCGTCGATCGCGTGTCGCTGTTCGCAACGAGAGACAAAACGAAGAGGCCCCCGGCGGCGGTGGCCCCGCCGGGTGCGGCGTCACCGGCTGGCTGCCCTGGCGTGTTCCGGTGACGGCCCTCGTGTGGGCGCTGATCGCGGCCGTCCTTTACGGAACCGGTGCCGCGCTGCAGCAGCGCCAGGCCGCCGCGACGCCCAGCCAGGCGGCGGGCCGGCCCCGGCTGCTCCTGCTACTGGTGCAGCGCCCGTGGTGGCTGCTCGGCATCGGCGTCGAGCTCGGCGGATTCGCCACCCACGCGGTCGCGCTGCGCACCGGCCCGCTGACGATCGTGCAGATGCTGGTCGCCTCGTCCCTGCTGTTCAGCGTGGCCACGGTCCGGTTGTGGTCGGGCCGACGGCTGGGCTGGACCGCCTGGGCCGCGGTCCTGGCCGTCATCGCCGGTATCGGCTCGTTCGTCGCGCTGGCCTCGCCCGCCGGTGGCGACGCGGGTGCCGCGGGCATTCCCGGGCATGCCGGGCTGGCCGCGGCCTGCCTGGCCACGTGCGCGGTGCCGCTCGCTGCCGCCGGCCTTGCTGCCGCCGGCCGCCGCCGCGCGGTTCTGCTGGCCGTGGCCGCCGGGCTGGCCGACGCCGCGGTGGCCGTCGTGACCATGGCGTTCTCGCATGTTGTCAGCGATGGGCTGGCCGGCATGGCCGGCTCCTGGGCGACCTACGCCCTGATGCTGGGCGGTCCGTGCTCGCTGCTGCTGACCCAGACTGCGTACCAGGCGGGGCGACCGATGATCAGCCTGCCCGTCATCGCCGTGGTCACCCCGGTGGCCAGCCTGGCCGCGGGCAACCTGCTGCTTGGCGAGCCGGCCCGGCTCGGCGTCCTGGGCGGCGCAGTAGCGGCCCTGGCGGTGCTGGTCACGTCGGCAGGACTCGTGGTGCTCGCCCGCCAGACGACTGGGCAATCCGGCCCGGTGAATGGCCAACGGTCTTCCGTTATCTTGCCTGCCTTTACCGCATCCGGCTCACGGTCAGATCCGGACCCGGCTCAGCCGGCGGTGCGCCCGCAGGGCGCCAGTGACCCGCGTGCGGTCGCCTGCGTCCCGCCACCCGCCAGCAGTTGGCCACGGTGTGCATCTCAGTCCTCGGCGGCCTGACGGTCTGGACGTTCCCGCCTCGTAGGGCCGCGGGTTCGGAGTCATGCCCGCGCCACCGGGGCCGGCCAGCGCGCGGGCCGCGGGCCAGGCTCGGCGTGGCCGAGGCCCTGAACCGGGCGAGGGTCCTGAACCGTGGTGAGCAGGGCATGCCTGCGGGCCTCCGGCGTGCCCCAGTCACCGACCTCAAGTTCGTGCGCCAGCCGCGTCGCCAGCACCTCCAGCGCGGCGGCCGACAGCCGCGCCGCTTCCGCCGGGCTGTAGTGATCAACATTGCGGGCCAGCTGCAGGAGGAACTGCGAGGTCAGATCCCCCAGGCCGACCGTCTCGACTTTGTCCAGGAAATGACGGCCGCAACCCGCTGGCACCTGGTCGGTGCGGATCAGTGTGCTCATCGTTCTCACACCTACGCGACGGCAACAGTTGCGCCGGGCGCTCTCCCCTGGCGGCATCGGCCGTCAGGTTGCCTGCCTACTCAGGGCTTTGGCGCTGCCGATGCCAGGTCCTGGCTGTCCACCGCCGATGGCTGAATGGGCGGCGCACCGCGCAGCTCGCACCGTGCCGGTCCCCTCGCCGCCAGCCCCGGTCAATACGGGCGGTAAGCGCAGCCGGCCTGTGGATAGGCGGGGAACACACGCATAACGCCGATTATTGGCTCGGTCCCAGTGGCTGGCGAGTACTGGGTCGGGCAGCACGTAACCGCGTGTTCTGCCGCTGTCTGGTCTCGGCTGCGGAGGCATGGTGGGGTCGTGCCGTCGGCAGGACGATTGGGGCGGTGCGTGGACGGCTGGGCACCTGGCAGCTGTCATTTTACGGGGCTATGCTTGTTTGTCGTGGCAGCTAACACACCTGCCTGTCTCCGAGTACCCCTGGCCCGGCGCTGGCGGTAGCGGTTGAGGACAAGAGCGGCGCAGCCCTCGTGTGGGTTTCTTTCCTTCACATCGTGATCACTCTGCGGTGGCTGGACGCCGGGACGAAGCCACCGGATCGAGGAAACGATGGCGCACGACAAGATCAAGGCGGCTGCCCGCAGGCGCATGGCGGAGACCGGCGAGTCATACGCCGCCGCCCGGCGCGAGGTCATCAGGGAGTTCCGGGCAGCCAATAGCAGCGATCCGGCCGGGGAACCGGAATGGTTCGCGATCAGCTATAAGGATATGGGCCCGATCTCCACCTGGGCCGACACCCTGCTCGGCGGGGGTCCGGCCGGAGGGCGGATCGAGGTTGACGTTGGCGAGCTCAGGCTCCGGATGGCCGACTTCAAGGTTGACGTGCCGCGCGCCTCCGTCCGCCGGACCGCCCGGTCCTCACATCACACGAGAGGAACGATCGGCGTGCATGCCAAGGGCGGCAGCTGGCTGGCGAACGGCTCGGCTGACGGCCTCGTGGAGATCGAGATCGACCCGCCCTGCCACACCGAGCGCAGCCTCAGCACCCTGTTCCGCCGGATGAAGGTCACCGAACTGATCGTGAGCCTGGTCGATCCGGACGGCTTCATCGCCGCGGTCCAGCGTGATGGCGTTCATCCGCACGCTGGCTCACTGGAGGAATGACCAGCCATGGAACGCAAGTCCAGCCGGGTCGTGGTGCTGGTCCTGACCGGGCACGCCTGGCCGCGGCCTGGACATGGCGGGACATTCGGCAGCAGCCGGCACAGTAGGTCCGGGGAGTAGGACCTTCTGGCGGATCTCTAGCGTGGTCAACACTCTCGGCTCGGTCGGCTACCGGCTGATCGGCCGCCGCTACCGGAGGTCTCAGCCGCGGTAGGCGCATAGGCCGAGCGCACTGGCGGGTCATGTCGCCGACCTATTATCGCCGCTTATCGCCGCGCCGAACATCCAGTTCGGCGCGGCGATAAACATGGAATGCATACCACCGCGAGCGGGCATAACGGCGACATTGTGCGTATCACTCAAGTGGAAGTCCGGTCTCGCCGCGTTACGGGCAGGCTATCGCCCGGCCCACCTTATGCTGGCGGCGGCCGAATAGTCGGGCGGGTCCGGAGGTCTGGGGAGCTGCTGGTATGCGCGCGACCCCGCAGAATTCGTCTACCTCAGCGGGCTGCCCGAGCAACGTAGCCAGGTGGCTGTCCAGCGTGAACATCTCGGCGCCAGCGTGATCGTGGCAAGAACGCCCTCCACGCCGTTGCAGATGCAAAGGTACGACCGGCGAGCTCACTGGCCATACGATCGCGTTGATGAGGGCCTAACGAAACCCGCCGGGCAGTGCCCGGAGAGGTGGGAGACCTGGTGGAGGCAGAGTCGGAGCGTCCGTTGGCTGACCCGCCGGCCACCTGGCAGGAGCACTGGTTCGACCACCGCCAGTTGCTCCGGCTGTACCACAGCGACGAGCACTGCGCGATCTACGCAGACCCCGACGTGCGCTGGGCTGAGGTACGGTGGCTGCCCCGGTTCATCAATGTGACCTGGCAGTACTCGAAGGCAACCTACGGCGACGCGTTCGGGTCCGACCCGCGTATCTACTCCATCCATCACGCCGGGCGGCACGGCGGCGGCCACGCGGGCTACTACATCAGCCCGGTGCACGACTACCACAACGTCAGCGACTGCGGGCTGGACACCTGGCGGGAGGGCAACACCCTCGCTCGCGAGCTGCCCGCTCATGAGATCGGGCATTCCGTGGAGAGCGCAAACAACGGCGTCCATGGCTCACCGGCGTATGAGATCTGGGGCGACAGCAAGTGGGCCGAGTTCTACATCTATGACCTCTACACGGCGCTGGGCATGGACCGCGAGGCCAAGGGCGTCTACCGCCGGTTCACCGGCAACACCGACGATTTTCCTCGTCGGGGGACCCGCTGGTTCCGCGACTGGTTCTACCCGCTATGGCGGGACTGCGGGCAGGCGGAGGTGATGAACAGGTTCTTCCGGGACCTGGCCCGGCACTTCCCACGCGACTCCGGCGGCACCTACACGCGGCGGATGAACTGGGGCGAGTACATCCACTTCACCAGCGGTGCCGCGGCCGCCGACATGAGCGGCCAGGCCGCCCGCGCTTTCGGCTGGCCCCGCGAGTGGGCCGACCAACTGGAGCACGCCCGCGCGCAGTTCCCCGGCATCACGTACTGAAATACCGGGCTATGCCGCGGGGCCGTCCTTCGGGCCTGGCCGCGACGCTGCGGTCGCCGAGCCCCCGGGCGCAGGGCGGATGATAACCAGTTGGCTGTCGTTAGCCCTGATCACGGCCTACGACTGCTCATGCGCCAGGTGCGTCGCACTGCCGAGGGCCGCACGTCCCGGCAGAGGTCGGGCGGGGTCCAAAGCCGGCCATGAGCCGCGTCATCGGCTGGCCGACTCGATGTCCGGCGGCCCGATGGGAAGGGGACGGCAGGGCGGCCGGGAAGCGGAGGTGATGGCGTGGCCGTGGGCGCTGGCCAACAGCTGCGCTGACGGCTCGCTGCCCTCCGGCAGGGACATCGGCCGCCAGCATGGGCGGCACGAGCGATGGGGCCGGCTGGTCAAACGGTCAGGACTGGCAGGCGAATTGGACTCGCAGACCTAGCTCCAGATGAGGCGCCGATCGCCGACTCTGGCGCATAAGGATCGCGCTGGGCCGATAGTGCCTGGACTCGCAGAACATCCAGTTCGGGCGCTCGGTGTGCAGTCTCACTGCGGCAGAAGCGCGTTCACGCGGCGCTGGGGACCTATAGCACGGTGCGCATTTGCTGACCGGCGCGCGACGTGGTGGGTGACCACCAGTCCGGGCGAGTCGCCGGTGGCAGCTGGCCGTCGTGGCTGCCTACTCTTCGATGGCACCGCCGATCCGCCGCAGGTGCCGCCGGAAGGTGTAGGACGGTTCGGCTGCCCGCCGCGCCAGGTATTCGCTGAAGGCTGTCTGCTGGCGCAAGGTCTGACCCGCCTGGATCTTACGGGCCTGATCCCGCTCGACCTCGCCGATCTGCCGGGCTGCGGCCAGGACCTCCCCAGCCTGGCTGGCCGCGACGAACACCACGCCGTCGTCGTCGCCGAATACGACGTCGTCGCGGGTGACCAGGCATGCCCCGAACCGTGCGCTGGCCAGCGCGGATGGTTCTTGCTCATCGAGGCGAACAGGGCCGGCCGGGCAGTGGCCGTAGCTGAATACCGGCAGGGCGATCTGGGTCAGTTCCGGCGTATCGCGGTGCAGTCCCCACACCATCACCGCGCCGACCCCTGCCGCTTGTGCCTCCAGCACGACCAGATCGCCGACGCACGCCTCATCTTCCCGCCCGCCGTTGTTGACGACCAGGACGTCACCATGGGCGGCGCCGCTGAACGCTTCCAAGAACACATCAACGCTGCCGTAGTGGCGGGTCGGGAGCGCCCGTCCGGCGACCCGCTGTCCAGGGACGACGGCGCCGATTCCCGGCGGCGCGACCCGCAGCGGCACTCCCGCGCGGATACAGGCATCGGCCACCAGCGGCGTCGAAAGGCCGCCGAACTCCGTCAGCATCCCTGCCCGTCCTAGCTCTCTTCCGGTCACACTCCCAGACGCTACCCCGCATACGCATAAACCATCTTCAACGATGGAGCATGGCGAACACGCGCTGCTGGGCGGCCGGATCCGGGGTGAGCCCGCCAATCACCGTTGCCAGGGCAGGGAACATCGGTGCCCAGGTCGCACCGCAGCTGAATCGCGCTTAACTTTCGACACTGCGGAGTCAGCACCGCCTCTGCCGCCGCCTGCGGTCCGGATCCCCACGCGGACGTGGAAGGAGATCGAACGCTTAACTCGTAGTAACGTCGGCTGCGGGCCCGTCGCACAGTGGGGTGTGAGACCTAGCCAGTGGAGGTGCCAGATGGCCGAGCTCCCAACGCCCCCAGAGGGAATCGTGTTGACCCACTTCATCGTCTCAGACGATGTCGAGCGCTCTCGGCGCTTCTACACCGAAGTACTCGGCGGCCGGGTGGTCTTCGGCCCAGAGCCTATCAATGTTGCGCTAGCCAACAGCTGGATCGTCATCAATGCCGGTGGCGGCCCGACCGACGACAAGCCGGCGGTTACCCTGGAGACGCCACGCGACCCCGACCGGGTCAGCAGCTTCCTTAATATCCGGGTCAAAGACATCGAGGCCGTGTACGCCGAATGGAGCGCGCGGGGTGCTCAATTCCTGACGCCGCCGAAACAGCACCAGTACGAGAAGCGCTGCTACATCCGCGATCCCGACGGTCACCTGATCGAAGTGGGTCAAACCACGGACCCAGAGGGGGACTGGTCACCCGCTCACTGGCCGTCAACTATGCCCGCCGAGGAGTCCGGATGAATGCCGAGATCACCGGCGAGAGCCTGCACATCGACGGCGGCCAGAGATGGACCCCGAAGTCGTCTCCAAACTGCTCTCGCTGCGCCCGGCCGGTCCGGCCCGTAGTTCCTTGGTTCAGATGGGAGTAGTCGCAGATTCCGGTTCAGGCTCTGATGAATAGCCACTCACGACCCGGATTCCCGGTCGGCTACGCGGCGAATCCGAAGCAAGAGCGTGGCGGAGGGCGTTACCTTGCCGGAGGTATATGTGGACAGCCGCGAGGCGGAGGTCCCAATCCGGGAGGCGAACGCCGCCCGGCTCAGTCCTGCACGTTTAACAGCCTCCGTGATTTCGGCGGCGATCGCTGCGCGTTCGCCGGCCTCAGCTCGTTCACGGGCGCGGGATAGCACCGTCTCCATGGCTTCGGCGACGCCATAGGGGCGTGAGTGGCTGAGCACCTCTTCCACCTGGCGTGCGGTCTTGCCCCAGGGATCCGCCCGGACCTCGGCAGTGATTCGGTGCCAGTCGGCGAGGTCACCCCGTTCGAGTGCGGTCTGCACGCCCTCGGTGGGCCAGGACGAAACGGGAGCGTCGGGGCTAATGGTCAGGTTGCGGAATGCCAGGGTCATGGGCTACACCTCTGCTTCGAGCATCTCGACGGCCAGTTGCCGGCACACCGAGCGCACCTCATCCCAGTCGGTCCAGCGGGGCGCCAGGTTCCGGTACGCGCCGAGTTGCCCCGTTACGGACGAGTCTTTCGGGCGGGGATCGGCGAGCTGGCGGATTAGTTGCGCCGCGATGCCTCGGCCGCCGCCGTGCTGGTCCGCGTAGTAGTCATCGATTCTGGCCAGGGTTCCCGCCGCTTCATGAAGGCCCTGACGATCGGCTAGGGCGGCGACATCCAGGTAGTCACGGGTCTGGTTCCGCCGCACGATCAGGAACCCCTTGATCCGTAGAGCCTCCTCTGCCGTGGGAACCGTCAGCACGCGTCCCGACGGCAGCATGACATGCGTGGTTTCCAGCGGCCGGGTGCGAATCATCTGGCGCACGCCGGCCTCGATGTCCCCCAGTTGCCCGAGGATCACCTTTCCGGGGACCACCCGGTTGGTCACCCACTCACCTTCGGATTCAAGAGCCTCCAGCACGACGTCGAACCGTTCCCTCAGGTCAGCGAGAACGTGATCATGATCGTAGGAGTCCCTATGACCTGCGTACAGGGCGGCGGCCGACCCACCCACGAGCACCGCATCGGGAACCATCTGCTGCAAACGCGACGCGGACTCCAGCACGGCCAGCAGTTCAGGGCTGGCCTCGGAAAGAGAGTCTCGCCGCGCTGGCTGTTGGTCCGGAAGCCTTCCCGCCATGAAATTGACGATATCAGATGTGATAACTACAAGGCGTCACCGAGCGTCGGGCCAAGGGCTCTCGGAAGCTACCGGTCACCCGTCAGATGACGTGCCGGATCGTGGCTGGCTGTCGTGGCACAACCGGATGTCCAGCGCTGAGCAGATCGTCGGCCGGGAATCTCAAACCCGGGCGTACTGAGCCGCCTGTTCTGGAGCAGTTCTTCGATTCGGCCCGCTACAGGCACGCAGATCAGCTGATGGTGGCGCCGCTCGCGTGAACCGAAGCGATGGATGCGGTTCAGCGAAAGGGCCGGTTCATAACAGCTTGGGCCGTGACTAGCCAGGCCGCGCCGGGCATGACCACGCCATCTGGCGAGGCGTACGCCACCAGGCGGTCCCGGACCTGCCTGGTCAGCTCGGCGGCTTGTGCTGGGCTGAGCCCGGCCAGGATCTCGGTGGCTGCCGGGGAGGCACGCTCGTACTCGAGCACGTCGTCTACGTCGCGGCCGACGAGCATCGGCTCGTCCGCCTTCTTGCATTCGATGCCGCTGAACCCCGCGTCGCTCAGTAACGCGCCCACCTGGCCGGTGTCGGCGAGGGAGAAAGCAGCTGACGGCCCGGGTAGCTCGCGGAGGCCGAGTATCGCCGCGGCCCCGGCGAACCCGAAGGTAAAGATGGGGTTCTCCTCGCGGGTGCGCCAGCACAGGAACGCCAGCCTGCCGCCGCGCCGCAGCGCCTTCCTCAGGTTGGCGAACGCCGCCGCCGGGTCATCGAAGAACATCACACCGAAACTGCTCAGCACCACGTCGAAGATCCCGGTCCCGAACGGGTGCACCTGGACGTCGGCGACCTCGAACCTGGCGTTAATGACGCCAGCAGCGGCAGCGAGCCGGCGTGCTTCGGCTACCTGGATCCGGGAAAAGTCCGCGCCGAGAGCATGACCACTGCCGGTGGCGCGCGCCGCGAGGATGGTCACCTCACCGCAGCCGCACCCGACGTCGAGAACGTTCTCCCCGTCCTGGATCTGCGCGCCGGCGAGCAACCGCACCCTCAGCCGGCCCAGCATCCTCTCATGCCGTTCACGCTGCTCGATGAACTCTCGGCCGCTGGCTCCGTTCCAGTCCTCGGCCTGCTCCGCATTCACCGCCACGAAGGCCACGCTACTTCGCCCCGGATCCCTGCCTGGACCGGTGCCCCGCTGCGCCGTTCGGTACGTTCTTGCTAGAGATCGCGACGGTCGCGAGGCATGCCAGAGCGGGGAGTTCTGCGCGCAGCCGCTCGTCCGATCGACGCAGCGACAGACCACCCCGGATCGGCGGTACGTGCTCGCTACCGTGGCCATGCAAACGGCTTCGGAGAGAGTTACTTCTCACTGTCGCTGCGTTTTTCGTTGCACTGCCTGCACTCATCGCCATAATAGTTTCTACTTGACCCCGGATTGTATATGACGCACAATCCTCGCCATGAGTGATGAAGCCTCCGTGGGGGCCGGGTCGGCGGACGGCGCGGCGCGGTTAGTGGCCGAAGTGCCGGGGCCGGATCTGCTGCAGGAGATCCTGATTCCCGGCGGACACGGCGCGGCCTTTGTCGCCCGGGCCGGCCAGTTGGTGGAGATCGTCGATGTGCAGGGGCAGCAGGTCGCAGACTTCGTTGCCTTCGCGGAGCGCAACCGGACCGAGTGGCTGTCCACCACGCACACCCGGTCCGCGCTGCTGCGGCTGACCGCAGTCGCCGGGGACCGCCTGGACAGCAACTGGCGGCACCCGATGTTCGAGATCATCCGTGATGACGTGGGCCGGAACGACATCATCACCTCGATGTGCGACGACCGGCGCTACCGGCTCGACTACGGGGTTGAGGGCCACCGGAGCTGCCGGACGAACTTCACCGAGGCGCTGGAGCCGTGGGGGATCGCGGAGTGGCAGATCCCCGATCCGTTCAACTTCTTCCAGAACGCCCCCATCCACCCGGACCGGACGTTCGGCAACGAGATCCCGACCGGGAAGGCGGGGGACAAGCTGGTGCTGCGGACGCTGATGGACTCGATCGTGTCGGTCTCCGCCTGCCCGCAGGACCTCAATCCGTGCAACGGGTTCCACCCGAGCCCGCTCATGATCCGCATCCTCGACACGTCGCAAGATCCCTCATGAGGCGGATCCGGCTGGCCGGGCAGCTGGCGGAGCCCATCAGCCACTACACCGACGGGGTCGAGGCGGGCGGGTTCCTCTACGTCTCGGGCATGCTCCCGCTCGACGCCAACGGCGACCTCGTGGGCGTCGGCGACGTGGTCAGGCAGGCGGAACAGGTGCTTGGCAACGTGGGCGCCGTCCTGCGGGCCGCCCGTGCCACCTTCGACGACGTAGTGCGGATCGGGGTGTACCTGCTGAACGTGGCCGACCGGCCGGCCGTCAACACGGTGCGCCGCTGCTACTTCGGCGACGCCCGGCCGGCGGGCACGCTGGTGGAGGTCAGCGCGCTTGCCATCCCCGATGCATTGGTAGAAATCGAGGCCGTCGCCTTGCTGCCCCGCCGGGACGCCTGATAACCCTGACGTGCTGCGGTGCTGGCGGCTCATCATCCGGAGGTGCGTTATGAGACTTGCCGTGACAGCACTGGGAGCGGCGCTCGCCCTCCTCTCCGTCGCCGCCTGCGGTTCTTCGGGCGGCGGCAGCTCCTCGGCCTCGATGCTGGTGGTGGGGGAGTTCAACCCCTTCACCGGGCCGGACGCGGCATTCGGACCGGAGATGAACGGCGGCTGCGTCCCCGCCATCCGACTGATCAACGCCGACGGCGGGGTGCTCGGCCATCACATGAGCTGTGTCCAGGAGGACACTCGGGGCGACCCGGCCGACGCAGTGCCGGCCGCGCAGAAGATGATGGCGACCGAGACATCGCTGGTCGGCGTGCTGGGGCCCAGCTCCGATGAGGCGCTGGCCACCGTCCCGCTGCTGAACACCGGGCACGTGCCGATGTTCGTCGACACCGGCCAGGCCGCCTTTGACCACACCACGGATGCCTACTTCTGGCGGATCACGCCCGCCGACGACGTCAAGGGCTACGCGATGGCGCTCTGGGCGCACAAGGCGGGCTACACCCGCGGGGCCGCGGTGTTCGGCAACGACGCGGGCGCCCAGTCGGACGTGCCGACGCTGGTCCGTGCCTTCACCAAGCTCGGCGGGACCATCGTGTACAACAAGCCCTTCGCGCTCGACCAAAGCTCCTATCGCAGCGAGGTCGAGAGCATCATCGCCGCTCATCCGCAGGTGATCTTCACCGAGGTGGACCCGCAGACCGGGGCGACCTTCCTGTCCGAGCTGCAGCAGCTGCACGGGCTGCTGCCGGTGATCGGCACCGAGGTGAGCCTGCAGGCGCCGTGGCTCAAGGCCGTCAACGGCGCGATCGGCGCGGGGTCGATGGCCAGGTACTTCGAGGGCATGCAGCCGTACGCGCCGCCGAGCGGGCCGGCCTGGCAGACCTACAACAAGGCCGTGCTCGGGTCGGGGTCGCAGGTGCCCAAGCCCAGCCAGTGGAGCAGCGACCCGTACTCGATGACCTACTACGACGGGGTCAACGTGATGGCCCTGGCCATGCTCGCGGCCAAGAGCACCAACCCGGCGGTCTTCAACAAGGACGTCATGAAGGTCACCGAGCCAGCAGCCGACAAAACGGTCGTGACCAGCTACGCCGCCGGGAAGGCCGCGCTGGCGGCGGGCAAGCAGATCCAGTACGTCGGCGCGGGCGGTCCCATCGTGTTCAACCACTGGCACAACTCGACTGGGGCGTTCGAGGCCGCGCGGTACGTGAAGGGGAATCTCGTGGTGGTCGGCTCGGTATCGGCGGCGCAGATAGCGGCGCTCAGCCGGTGACCGGGGCATGAGGGCCGGCGGCGGCAGCCAGGCACGTACGGGACGGCGGCCATGAACACACTGGTGCCCGCGATCGGGTTCGGCATCGTCACCGCCTCCATCCTGGCGGTAGCCGGCGTCGGGTTCACCCTGCAGTTCGGGGTGACGAACATCCTCAACCTCGCTTATGGCGACATCATGACCGCCGCCGCGTTCGTCGCCTACCTCGTCACCAGTGCCGGCCTCAGCGTGTGGCTGGCACTGGCGGCGGGCGCGGCGTTCGGGTCCGTCTTCTCCGTGCTGCTGAACCGGTACCTCTACACCCCGTTCGTCCGGCGCGGGACACGGCTGTTCGGCATGATCATCGTGACCATCGCGGCCAGCCTCATTGTGCAGAATGGCTTGCTCGCCATCTTCGGCGCCAACTTCTTCAGCCTGCACATGCCCCGGCCCACGTCGGTGCACATCGCCGGGATGGTGTTCACCACCGTTCAGCTCGCCATCATCGGGATCGCGGTCGCGGCGATGCTCGTCATCCACGTGTTGCTCCGCTACACCAAGCTCGGCAAGGCGATGCGCGCCACCGCCACCGATCCAGACCTCGCCCGCAACTGCGGCATCGCCACCGACCGGGTCATCGACATCGCGTGGGCCATCTCAGGCGCGCTGTGCGGCCTGGCCGGCGTCATCCTGGTGATGAACGTGACCGCGTTCACCAACACGACCGGCTCGGAGTTCCTGATCCCGATCGTGGCCGTCGCGGTGCTCGGCGGAATCGGCCAGCCCTATGGAGCCATGCTGGGCGCCCTGGTCATCGGGATCGCCAGTGAGGTCGCAGCGGCCATCTTCAACCCCGAGTACAAGGACGTCGTCGCCTTCGTGATCCTGGTGATCGTGCTCCTTGCCCGGCCGCAGGGCATCCTGTCGGAGGTCGCCACCCGCAAGGAGGTCGCGGCGTGAGCATCGCCTGGCAGTTCTACATCTCGACGGTGCTGATCTACCTCGGCGTCGACGTGATCGCGTGCTGGGGGCTGAACCTGCAGTTCGGCGTGGCCGGGCTGGTCAACTTCGCCTACATCATCTTCCAGGCCGCTGGCGCCTACACCGCGGCGGTGCTCACCATCGGGCCCGCCAAGCCCGTCAGCCAGGGCGGGTTCCAGGAGTACGTGGGCGGCGCCCACTGGCCCTTCCCGTTGCCGATCCTGGCGGCCGGGCTGGTCGGCGGCCTGCTCGCGGCGCTGGTCGGCGGCGTCACCGTCCGGCGGCTGCGCAGTGACTACGAGGCGATGGTCATGCTCGTGGTGTCGCTGATCGCGACCAGCCTGGCCACCAACCAGGTCGGTCTGGTGAACGGGCCGAACGGGCTGGCCTTGGTGCCCAAGCCGTTGGCCACGCTGGTCAACCTCTCGCCGATCGGCTACCAGTGGCTGTTCGTGGGCATCACGGCCGCGATCTGCGTCTGCGTGTACTGGCTCGTGCATATCGTGACGAGCTCGCCGCTCGGGCGCGCGCTGCGCGCGGTCCGCGACAACGAGCAGGCGGCGGCGGCGCTGGGCAAGAACGTCACCGGGCTGCGCATGCTCGCGTTCATCCTGGGCGGCGTGATCGCCGGCATCAGCGGCGCCGTCCTGGTCGAGTTCATCTCCGCCTGGTCCCCCGGTTCCTGGCTGTACGCGGAAACCTTCGTATACTTCACGGCCGTCATCGTGGGCGGCTCCGGCAACAACCTGGGCGTCATGGTCGGCGCGCTGCTCGTCCCCGTCGCCTTCCTCGAGGCCACCCGGTTCCTGCCCCAGTTCGGGCCGCCGGGGCTCATCGATGCCCTGCAGTGGATCGTCGTCGGGACGCTCGCCCTCGTCTTCTTGTGGTTCTGGCCTCGTGGGGTGATTCCCGAGCGGCGGCGGCGCTTCCCGGCGGCCGCCAAGGAAGAGGTGCCCGTGAGGACCGGCGAATGAGCGAGGCCGCCGGCCCGGTACTGACCGTTCAGGATCTGCATCGCGAGTTCGGCGGCGTGCACGCGGTGAACGGCGCGTCCTTTACCGTCCTGCCCGGCCGGATCACCGGCCTGATCGGGCCCAACGGCGCCGGGAAGTCGACCGTCCTCAACATCATCGCCGGGGCGCTCAAGCCGAGCGCTGGGACGGTTTCCTACCAGGGGCACGACATTACCGGGCTGCCGTCCTACCGGGTGGCCCGGCGCGGCATCATCCGCACCTTTCAGATGTCCAGCGAGTTCGCCGCGCAGACTGTGCTGGAGAACCTGCTGATCGCGGCGCCTGGCCAGCGAGGCGAGACGTTGTGGCAGGCAGCACTCGGCAAGCGGTACTGGCGGCCGCAGGAGCGGGCAACGGTGGAGCGCGCCCGGCAGCTGCTGGCCCGCTTCGACATGTCCGCCAAGGAGGAAGAGTACGCCGGGAACCTCAGCGGCGGCCAGAAACGCCTCCTGGAGCTGATGCGCGGGCTGATGGCCAATCCCGCGCTGCTGCTGCTCGACGAGCCGATGGCCGGCGTGAACCCGTCCCTGGCCAGGAGGATCGAGCAGCACCTGGCCGACTTGATCGGCGAGGGACTCACGATGCTGATGATCGAGCATGAGCTGGCCGTGGTGGAGCGGCTCTGCGACCCCGTCGTCGTGATGGCCCAGGGACGGGTGATCTCGCAGGGAACGATGGCCGACGTCCGTTCCGATCAAGAGGTGCTGGATGCCTACCTCATCGGATAATGCACCGGGCGGGCAGGAGCGGCCCCCCGCGGTCCTGCGCCTCACCGACGTCGCGGCCGGATACGGCGCCTCCGCGATTGTCTCGGGCGTGAGCATCAGCGTCGGGCCGGGGGAGGTGGTGTCCATCATCGGGCCCAACGGCGCCGGCAAGTCCACCCTGCTCAAGGCCGTGACAGGCCGGCTCCCGGTAATGACGGGCACAGTCACTTTCAATGACCGGAACATAACGAACTGGCGTGGGCATCTCCTCGCCCGGATGGGACTGGGGTTTGTCCCGCAGACCAAGGATGTGTTCGACACCCTGACCGTGACCGAGAACCTGGAGATGGGCGGCTACCTGCTCTCGAAACCGCAGCTGGCGGCCAGGATGGACAAGGTGCTGTTGACGTTCCCGGCGCTGGCGGACATGAGGTCGCGGACGGCGAGCAAGCTCAGCGGCGGCGAACGGAAGATGCTCGCGGTGGCGCGGGTCCTGATGCTGGAGCCGGCCGTTCTCGTCCTCGACGAGCCGACCTCCAACTTGTCGCCGGAACTGTCCCGGTCGGTGCTGCGGGACCAGGTCCGCCGCCTGGCCGATTCGGGGACGGCCGTGCTGCTGGTCGAGCAAAAGGCGTTCGAGGCGCTGGGGGTGTCCGACTGGGCCTACATTCTGGTCGCGGGACGGGTCGAGATCGCGGGCCTGGCCAGCGAGATTCGCGGCCGACCCGACATCCGCGAGGTCTTTCTCGGCCAATCCGCGGCCGCGCAGTCCCCGCCGGGGCCGCCCACGCACGGTCCCCAGTCCTCGCCGCGCCCAACATAGGCTCGGAAAGCCATGACCGAGTGGGCACGGGGCAAGTACGTCAGCAAGAGTGACATGGTCGCCGACGTGCTCAGGGAACTCATCACCGACCGCCAGCTGTCCCCGGGCACGCCACTGCGGCAGCGCGACCTCGCAGAACAGTTCGACGTGAGCTACACGCCGGTGCGCGAGGCGCTCCGGCGGCTCGAGTCGGAGGGCCTCGTGGTCACCGACGTGCACCGGGGGGCCACTGTCGCGCACACCGAGTCGGAGGAGCTTGAGGAGAACTACCGGATCCTGGCCGCCCTGGAGGCGCTGGCCGGCAGCCTCGCGGTGGCCAAGATGACCGATGGCGACCTGGCTGAGATCGAGGCTCTCTACCAGGAGGTCGCCGCCTGCCGGCCGGATGATGAACGGCTGGCGGAACTCAACCGGCAGTTCCACTTCCGGGTCTACGAGTGCGCGCGCTCGCCGATGCTTCTTCTCCTCATGAGGCTGCTGTGGCGGTCCTTCCCGGACGGTCCGCAAGCCGGCCGGCCGCACCAGGAATTGGTCCAGCAGCACGCGGAGTTCGTGAGCGCGCTCAAGGAACGGGATGAGGAACGGGTCGCTGCCATAATCCGGGACCACGTCCTCGGCAGCATCAAGTACCTGTCGCAGCGATGACCGGCTGGGGATCGGCGGCCTTTCGCAGGGCTACCTTTGAGGGGAGTTGCCCGGGTGGCCACGCCGACGCGCCCGGGAACGTGCAGTACGAGTGCAACGGCGTCCAGTGCCCCTCACCGGCGTGAGGGGCACGTAACGCGTTACGCCGGATGCGGGCTGCGAGCAAGAGCCCGCAGCCCGCACCTGCGTGATCAGAGGTCCCGCATGATGTCGGCGGCGAGCCCGCGCGCACGGATGACGCTGGTCACGGTAGCCACGACCGCGGGCAGGTCACGCCGCCCAGAGCGGCCAGATAAGCCCACGGGACGAACAGGTGCGGCGGCGGGTCGAACACCCCGGTGAGGATCTTGGTGATAATGAACGACAGCGCCCAGCCGGACAGCACCCAGCAGGGCGCCCCCGATCGTCACGAAGATAGCTTCGCTCTGCACGAACGAGGCGAGCTGGCGGGAACGTGCGCCGAGCGCGGCGGCGATCGCGAACCTGCGCCGCCGCCCGTCAGTCCCAGCGCCAGCACCAGGCCAGACGCCGCGGCCGCCAGCAGGAACGCGAACGCCAGCTCCAGCCGGGTCCGGCCGGACAGGTCTAGCGCGGTCAGGCCGCACAGCGTGACCCTGAGCTGGGTGTTGGATGTCCTGGACGACCGCCCCGGACGCCGGGCCCAGGACCCGCCGGACCTCCCTGGCCACCGCCGGGCCAGCCGGAAGGTGTTCCTGCTGAGGCGGCCGGATCCTGGCCCAGGGTCGTGTCCCTAGGGACTTGAACCCCCATGTGTCCGAGGGGGGAACGACCCCGTATCCCCACATTGCCCTATGTGCTACAGCGCCGAGGTTGATCTCCAGCAGACGGACGGGGCCGTATACCCTCTGACGTGCAGAAACGCTGCCTGCCATCTAGGGCAGCTGCTGGCCCGGAATGATTCAGGGGCCAGAACCAAGGTTGACAGCCCGCGGAACCGACTCGAACCCCCCATGAAACCGACTTGAACCCCCATGGACTAGTGATCACGCAGTGATCGATCACATGGTCGTTAACCGGGCCAAGGCGCGCCGAACGCCGATTACTTGCGACTCTCTGCGGTCGGATGTCAGCGCCAGGCCGCACACAGATTGGCCATTCGGCGCGACATCAGGTGCCTGGGTGGTCGGGGCCGGCCACGGTTGGGCGCGGCCCCGGCTGTCCGGTCGTCACGGCGTGATCGCGATGGCGGTGGGATCGCTCCCGACCTTGATCGCCTTAAGCGCGGTGTTGGTGGCAGTCCCGATCGGGGTCACCGTGCCTGAATCATCGTTGACGACGTAGGCGGTCTTCCCGTTTGGGGTAATCGCGATCGCCCCAGGGCGATTCCCGACCCTGATCGCCTTGCCGGCCTTGTTGGTGGCGGTCTGGATCGGGGTCACGGTGTCCCCGGGCGTCGCGCCGATGCCGGTGTTAAGGATGTAGGCGGTCTTCCCATTGGGAGTGATAGCGACAGCAGTGGGGCTGCGCCCGACCTTGATCGCTTTGCCGGCCTTGTTAGTGGCGGTGCGGATCGGAGTCACCGTGCCGGAGCCGCGGTTTATCACGTAGGCGGTCTTGCCGTTCGGGGTGATCGCGACCGCCTGCGGGCCGGTGCCGACCTTGATCGCCTTGCCGGCCTTATTGGTGCTGGTGCTGATGGGCGTCACCGTGCCCGAGTTTTCGTTGGCGACGTAGGCGGTCTTGCCGTCTGGGGTGATCGCGATGGCGAAGGGGAAGCTCCCGACCCTGATCGCCTTGAGCGCCTTGTTGGTGGCGGTCCGGATCGGGGTCACCGAGCCTGAGGCGATGTTGACGACGTAGACGGTCTTGCCGTCCGGGGTGATCGCGATGGGCCCGGGGGCGTTCCCGACCTTGATCGCCTTGAGCGCCTTGTTGGTGGCGGTCCGGATCGGGGTCACCGTGTGCCCGAGTACCTCCCCGACGCCGTCGTTGGCGACGTAGGCGGTCTTCCCGTCCGGGGTGATCGCGATGGCGGCCGGCCGGCCCGACCTTGATCGCCTTGAGCGCGGCGTTGGTGGCGGTCCGGATCGGGGTCACCGTGCCCGAGTCGAGGTTGGCGACGTAGGCAGTTTTCCCGTTCGGCGTGATCGCGATGGCGAAGGGGCTCACCCCCACCTTGATCGCCTTGCCGGCCTTGTTGGTGGCGGTGTTGATCGGGGTCACGCCCGAGCCGCTGGCGACGTAAGCGGTCACCGGATGTGCCGCTGCGGCCCGGGTGACGGCAGCGCCGGCGGCAGTGCCAGTCCCGGCACCGGCCAGGGCTAACGTGGCAGATGTCGCCGCAGCCAAACCCAGAATGCGGATACTACGCGGATGCATGGCAAAACCTCCTGCTCATGGCCCGGAACCACCGGAGTCCTGGCAGACGGTGATCAGATGCGGTCCCGGGACCAGCCCCAGCGTTGGCGTGGTTTCCTGCGATCCCGTCCGTACCCCAGGCCTGCGGCAATCTGCCAGAACGGCCGACGCCGCCACCATTAACCGTGCGGCATGCCACAATCAGGCGAAAGTGCCAACGGTCCCTAACATGGCAGGCTTTAGCCCCGAATGGCAGCATCGGCAATCACCAAGGATGCACGGCATTGAAATCAGATCACTCCGTCTGGTCGCCGGACGGACTGGGCCAGAAAGGAGGCTGGTCGCACGTAACGGCGGTTCGCGAGTTCTTCTGGTGTCACGTTCGGTGTTCCAGTGCCGGTCCGCCTGGCCGGAGTCCGGCCAGGCGGAGACGTACCAGCTTGGAGACGGCCTACCGGGCGGCCCCGGCGACGTAGGCGGCGACTATACACGTGGCGTGGCGGTCCAGCGAGGTGCGGGCCCGTACTGGCGGAGTCGGGTATTGGAACTGTCCGAATAGCCTGCCCGGGAGTCGGAGTCCAGCTGCCGCACCCCGTCCCTTCCTCGATGCGCTTGAAGAGGACCCTCTGATCGCCTCGACCGTCCGGCGGGCGGTTCACCATCAGAAGGGATCGCCCCACAGACATGCCTGGTCAGACAGCCGGAGCCTGAAGACCCAGACCGCTATTCCGATACCATCGCGACCTCGTGACCTCCGGATTCTCTCCCGCCCGATGCAATACCCGAGAGTTGTCATAGCGCATCGTGGTCCGCGGATCAGCGTGCGATGCGGCTTCCTGGACATCGCGCAGCGGGACCCCGGCATCCAGCGCGGCGGTGATGAATGCATGCCGCAGCGTGTGCGGCCCGACGGTCTTGGTGATTCCCGCGCGGCGGGCGATGCGCCGGACGATCCGCCCGGCGCCGTGCCGGTCCAGTCGGCGCCCATCGGCAGCCAGGAAGAGCGGCCCGCCGGTGCGCTCGCCGATGGCCAGGTCGATGGCTCGGGCGGTGCGCGGGGCCAGCGGGACGGTGACCACCTTGCCGCCCTTGCGGGTGTCACCAGGGTGCGGTGGCCGCGCTCGACACCGAGCGCTTCGATATCCGTGCCAGTGGCCTCGGAGACCCGCAGTCCGTTCATGGCCAGCAGCGAGATCAGCGCATGCTCCGCCGGCGGGCCAAGACCGGCGGCGACGAGCAGGGCGCCGAGCTCGTTGCGGTCCAGGCCGGTGGCATGCGACTCGTAATCCAGCCGGGGTCGGCGAACGTGGGCGGCGGGCGAATGGTCGAGGAGTTCTTCCTCGACGGCGTACCGGTAGAACCCGGCGATGGTGCACAGCCGGCGGGTGATGGTGGCCCGGGCCCGGCCGCGGGCTTCCAGGTCGCGGGCGAAGAACTCGATATTAGCGCGCCGGGCCTGGAAGAGGTGCAGCTGATGCTGCTGGCACCAACTGGCGAACTGGCGCAGGTCCAGTTCATACGCCTGCCGGGTCAGGCCGCTGTATCCGGCCAGGAAACCGGCTAATGCCAGCCGCTCAGTGTTGGTGAACACCTGCGCGACCGGGACGAGAGCGGCGGACGGGATCGTGGTGGCCATGAGGCACCTCCGGGGACTCCGGCTGAGGCCCCGATGCTGGGTCAGCCGAGGCCCCAGCGAATTACGAGAAACCCCACGATAAGACGCCCACCCTGATCACACCAGGTCACCACGGTGTACCGCACGGAGCTGAGCCCATCAGCCAGCCACCGCTCCCGAGTGCCGAAAACTTGCCTGCGGCGGCCGCGTAGATCGTTCGATTGCCGACGTGCAGATCTTCCAGCTATTGCGTGCGCCGCCGCCGGGCTCGCAGGCCTGCACATCGTGCCCGGCGAGCTTTTCCCCAACAAGACCAGGCGCCCGTCATCGCCCAGAAGATCACAGAACTTGCCCTCCGGAGCAACCCGGCAAGCCGGCATCGTAAAACCCCGGCACCGCTCAGCTGGGTTTGTGGAGGTGCGTCGCTGCCGTCAGCGTAACAAGCCGTTCTGCCCTGGGCGCGTGGTGGTCTGCCGGCGACACCGTGAGGACGAACCCGCCCCGCCCCAGACGGACTGCCTTGCCAACCGGGCTGTGGGTTTCGTGCTGCCAGAACATCCAGAGCAGCCGGCCATGGCTGGCCGGCCCAGGACGGACGCCGGGGTCAGCCAGCCGGCGCCTGCGACCATGAGTTGCGCCTGGACGCTGGTGCGCTTGATTTCTGCAGCGCTGCGAGGTGAAGGTGCGCGGGTACGGGTGCGTCAGCGGCATGGCTGCGGTATCGCCGGGCACCGGGGAGCGTTCATCCGTTAGGGGAGCGGGGTTTCATGCCGAATAGGAGCCGGGTGGGGCGGAACCGCCGGATCAGTGTCTCGTACAGCCCGAGGGTCGCGGCGAAGGACACGATGACCAGCGCGGCGTACTTCCCGGCGACCGGCGCATGCCAGCGGACGATGAGCCATGCAGCCGCCACGATAACCGGCTCGTGCAGCAGGTAGAAGGGCAGCACAGCCTCGTTCACATACCGGGCCGCGCGGCCGGCCAGCCGGCTACCGGCCACGCCCGCCCTGCCCTTGGCGGTGCCCGGGCCGGGGTGAGGCCGCGCGGCCGCTGACCCGGCGAACCCCATGATTGCCACGATCCACGCCCAGCCGGCCAGGCCCTGCAGCGCGCTCCAGCCCGGCGGGACCCCGCTGAGCCCGGCGCCCGATCCGGTCAGGGCACCCGCCCATGCCACCAGTGCCCCGGTCGCCGTGCAGGCAACTGCCAGGGCCGGCCAGCGGGAGCGCCGCAGCGCCGCCTCCACCCGCGGGTCGGAGGCGATCAGGAACCCGTACAGGAACGGGAACACATATGCCGCGCGTTCCCAGCCTCCGGTGTTGACATCGGGGCCGAACACTGCCTCGGTCACCATCATGGGGACCGCGGCTGCCAGCACCACGACGCCACCATGGCGCTCGGCGAAACCAGCCAGCCGCCCGGTGACTTGCATCCCCCGCGGGCCCCGCAGGTAGGCAAACAGCGGCAGCAGCGCGACCGAGAAAACCAGCAGGACGTACAGGAACCACAGGTGCGCGGGGTCGAAGCTGACACCGCCCGAGGTCCACGACCCGCGTGGCAGCAGCCCCCGCGCGATGGCTGGGACGTTGACGAAGCTGAGCCAAAACCGCCAGTACGGCTGGTGAAAGGCTGGCTGGCCCAGCCGTGCCAGGTAGAACATCGGTGGCACCAGCAGCACCAGGCCGACCGCGAACGGGATCCCCAGCCGGGCCAGCCGCTCCCGGGCGAACGCCGCCGCCGGGCGGGTCCGCACCGCATAGCGCGCACCCATCCCTGACACCAGGAACAGCAGCGGCATTCCCCACAACGACCCCCACAGCAAGAAGACGGTGAACCCGGCGTCAGGCCGCGGATCCTTCACAAACCACGAAGCGCCCGAGGCGAACACGACGGCGGAATGGAAGACCACCAGCCCGGCCACTACGAAGGCACGCATGACATCGAACTCCGGGCGCCGGGCCGGCCGCGACGGCTGCAACGGGCGGCCGGCGGCGGCGGGACCTGCGGTGACCGCTGCCATCACAGGCCCGCCAGACTGAGATCCTCTGCCGGTCATGGCCGATGAGATCCAGGCCCGATCAGGCGACCGGGCCGCATCTGGCGTTCGGCAATTGCTGGGGAGATCGGTCATTGGAGGTTCTCTTCTCATGCTCGGCTTTAGGCTGGTTTGCCGGGCGTGGACCCAGCGGCGGAAGACGTCGGTTTTTTCCTGCGCGGCCACGATCCATCCCCAGGCTGGGGCCCAGGCGAGCAGGAACGGACCGGCAGGCCGACGGCCCGGCCGGCGACCAGCAGCACCTTGCGGGTCTGCCGGGCCGTCAGCGGTCCTGCCGCGTGGTTGGTCAGCGCCTTGGTGACGCCGAACGCGATGATGAAGCTGAGCACCGCCAGGTAGCCGGACAGGTGGAACACCCGGGTCCCGACCAGGCTGGTAGTGGCCCGCTCCAGGCCGACCATGCCGTCGGCGAAGACGTTCACCACCAGCACCAGCACCAGCACCAGCAGCGTGGACTGCGGCCAGTTCGCGCGCAACCCCAGCCGCACGGGCCGGGCGGCGGCTGGTCGCGGCTGATCCGGGCCGATAGCCATGATGAGCCTCCCCCGCTCGCCTTCCGGCTTGCCGCCCATCGTGGGCCAGGGGGTTTGCAGGGACATTGCAACCGGCTGCCCCAGATCGCCGGACTCGTGGCCGCGGCCCCTGGCCAGGGGCCGTCGCAGGGCATGGTGCCGGCCGCCAGCCGGCCGATGATGGCCTCGGCGTGCTGGCTGACGTCGGCGTGGGACCACAGGCCAGACGCGAACTGCATGGACTGGCGGTCGCGGCGGCCGAACAGCGGCTTGATGTGCTGCTCGAACCGGACCGGCCCACCAGCGGTGCTGAGCAGGGCCTGCCCGGGGTCGCTGCCGGTGAAGTTGCCCCGGGCGGGTGCGCCGAAGGAGGTCCACAGGGTGATCAGGCAGGCGACCCCGGCCAGCCAAGTGAGCAGGGTCAGCCAGCGGTGTGGACCGTACCCGCTTCGGTGGACACCCGGCTTAGCCTTGATCCACCGTGTAAATGAGTGTCCATCCGGGCGCGTCGACGCGAAAGGCGCCCTCTGAGCTGGGACGATGGGAGTTCCTTACGCTTCCGCCGTCAAGCTGGAGAGGACACCTCGCAGGTGCGTTGCGACGTGATGTCGCTCGTTGTGAGTGAATGCGCCGAAGGAGGTCGCTGATGGCGATGGCGTTATTCCAGGTCAGTGCCTGAGGCCTGTCCCCGCCCCGGCATGCGCGGCCGAGTCCTGCCCGGCCGGGTGTGAAGCCCGGGGGAAAGCCCGAGGGGTCCCGTTCCGTCTGGGAGCCACAGGCGAGGGGAATGGCCGGGAGGGGCGAACGCCAGTGAACCCTTGCTGATGCCTCGTGAGAGAGACATCCCGGGACGGGTTGTGACACCGGGGTGACAGGGACCGGCCGTTGCAAGGCGGCAGGCGGCGGGCGCGGGATGCACACGTGCCCGTGAGGCACCGCCGTCCCCGGGGTATAGAGGGCGCCCGGACCCGGTCGCGTCTCACACGTGCGGAACATGGAAACCCCGCTCGGGTCCGCGCCGCCTCCGGCGGCGCGGTAGGCCGATCGCAAGAGGGGCGGAAGCCCCGGGCGGGACAGGATGCCCAAGAAGCGAATGCCGGCGGCCGGAAGGCAGCGGGAAATCCGCGCCGTCCTTCCCGGCTCTCCCGCCGGGGGCGCGGCATAACCGGCCGGATACCGGGCCTGGTGCCCGGGCGCGAAAGCGCGCTGACATGAGGCAGGTGAGCTGTTGAGGCGATGCGGTCGTGATCACCGGAACCGAAGGGCAAGTTAGACGCGATGACGGGTTACAGCTTCACCACCCCGGTATGGGAGGGCGGCCGCTGGGGCGTCCCCGCCATCACCGGGGTGAAGGCCGCCCCCAGAGCGAACGGACCGGAGGACCCGCCCCGCGACGTTCCCGTGCAGTGGGACAAGGTCCGCTGGCGGGAGCAGGAGGAGCAGGTACGGCGACTGCGGCAGCGGATCTTCAAGGCGTCCCAGGAGCAGGACTGGCCGAAGGTCAGGAACCTGCAGAAGCTGATGCTGCGGAGCCGGGCCAACACGCTGGTCAGCGTGCGGCAGGTGACGCAGCGCAATGCCGGGCGCAGGACCGCAGGGGTTGACGGGGAGGTCGCGCTGACCTCCGAGGCCAGGACGGCGGTGGCGGAGCGAGTGCACCAGTCCATCACGTCGTGGCAGCCCCGCGCGGTCAGGCGCGTTTACATTCCGAAGGCATCAAACCGTGCGAAGCTGAGGCCGCTCGGGATTCCCGTGCTCGTGGACCGCTGCCACCAGGCACGGGTCCGCAACGCGCTGGAGCCTGAGTGGGAGGCCCGGTTCGAGCCCGCATCCTACGGGTTCCGGCCGGGCCGCGGCTGCCATGACGCGATCGGCGCGATCTACAACGTGTGCGCGGGGCCAGCGGCCAAGCGCACGTGGGCACTGGACGCAGACTTGGCGGCGGCGTTCGACCGCATCGACCACTCCTTCCTTCTCGGCCAGCTGGGATCGTTCCCCGCCAGGGACA
Source organism: uncultured Actinomycetes bacterium (assembly GCA_963720645.1). Lineage (GTDB taxonomy): Bacteria > Actinomycetota > Actinomycetes > Streptosporangiales > Streptosporangiaceae > RYN-230. Next base: position 268,634 of record CAVRFX010000019.1, read on the forward strand.
TGATCTCCGGGTGGCTGAAGGCCGGGGTGTTCGAGGCAGGCAAGGGCTTCACGCCGACCGAGGGGGGCACTCCACAGGGCGGCGTGATCAGTCCGTGCCTCTTGAACGTCGCACTGCACGGGCTGGAGGAGGCCGCAGGGGTCCGCCGCAAGACATCCGGCGTTCACGCCGGGGAGACCGTGGCGGGCTCGCCGGTTGCGATCAGGTACGCCGACGACGTGACCGTGCTCTGCCACAGCCAGCGGCAGGCCGAGCAGGTCAGGGCGCGGCTCGCGGAATGGCTGGCACCCCGGGGCCTGGCCTTCAACGAGGAGAAGACGAGAATCGTCCGCCTCGAAGACGGCTTCGACTTCCTCGGGTTCAACGTCCGCCGCTACCGCCGCAAGCTGCTGATCAAGCCGTCCAAGGCGGCCGTCACGAGGCTCCGGGAACGGCTCGCGGCCGAGACGCGCACCCTGCGCGGCGGCAACGCGATGGCGATCATCGCCAGGCTCAACCCCGTCATCCGGGGATGGACGGCCTACTACCGGCCGGTGGTTTCATCGGAGATCTTCAGCGCACTGGACTCCTATACGTGGAGTCTGCTCTACAAGTGGGCACGATGGCGCCACCCGAACAAGCCGGTGCGCTGGGTCGTCACCCGGTACTTCGGCAAGTTCAGCAAGTTCAGGAATGACCACTGGGTATTCGGCGACCGTGACAGCAGCGCCCACCTGGTCAAGTTCTCCTGGACCCGCATCGAGCGGCACATCCCGGTCAAGGGCGCGGCATCTCCAGACGATCCCGCCCTGTCCGGCTACTGGGCCGAACGGCGGAAGAAGGTCAGGCCCCCGCTGGACGCATACAACCTGCGCCTGCTCTCCAGGCAGGACGGGCAGTGCCCGCTATGCGGAGACCCCCTGCTGTCCGCCGAGCAGCCGCCCCAGTCTCCCGGCGAATGGGAGCAGTGGTGGCTGCACGTCACCCGCAGGGCGATAGCCGCCAGCTACCTCGTCCACCACGGGTGGCCACGCCCGCCGCACGATGACTCAACCCGCCTCGTCCACGCATCCTGCCAGCGCGGGCTCAGCGCCCGCCAGCGCAGGAACCCGGAACCACAGCTTCAATCCTGAAACGCCCTGGCGGCTTGCTTGAGCCGTGTGCCGGGACGACTGGCACGCACGGTTCTGAGGGGGCCCCGGCTGCGGAAACGCACCGGGGCTACCCGGCATTGTTGCATGAGCTGGCGAAGATCCACGCGACGTTTGATGACCCGAATCTCGTGTCGCGGGCGGGTCTGGTCCCGGTGATGGCCCTGGCGCAGCGGGCAGGCCTCGCGGGCCTGGTGGCAGAGCATGTCCGGATCGCGGCACAGGTGCGGTGTGAACGCGCACCTAAAGGTCGCGTGCCTGGCCGCCGGGATGGTCGCCGGGGCGGACAGCATCGATGACATGGCCCTGCTGCGGCACGGCGCGATGCCGGCGCTGTTCGGCGGGATCCGGGCCCCGTCCACGCTCGGGTCGTTCCTCCGGTCCTTCAGCTGGGGGAACGTGCTGCAGCTGCAGAAGGTCCACCGGCAGTTCCTGGCGGAGCTGGCCCGCCGCGCACCGCTGCTGCCCAGCGCGGACGTGCTCGCGTTCATTGACATCGACTCGCAGCAGAAGCGGGTCTACGGGCACGCGAAGCAGGGCGCAGCGTTCGGGTTCACCAAGATCCAGGGCAAGGGCCTGCTGGTCCGCGGCCTGAACGTGCTGGCCAGGACAATCTGCACGCCGCTGGCCGCCCCGGTGATCGCCGGCACCCGGCTGCGCGGCGGGAACGCCTCCTCCGCCCGCGGCGCCGCATCAATGATCACCGAAGCGGCGGCTACCGCCCGCGCCGCCGGGTGCACCGGAACGCTGATCGTGCGGATGGACTCGGCGTTCTACGGCTCCCCGGCCGTCCAGGCCGCCCGCCGCGCCGGGGCACATTTCTCCGTCACCGTGCGCACCGACCCCAAGGTCCGGGCCGCGATCGCCGCTATCGGGGAAGACGCCTGGACACCCATCCGCTATCCCCGCGCCATCTGGGATGACCAGCTGGGCCGCTGGGTCTCCGATGCGCAGGCCGCCGAGGTTGAGTACACGGCCTTCGGCTCGAAGAAAGGGCAGGCCATCACCGGCCGGCTGATCGTCCGCCGCGTCCGCGACCTCAACACCCCGGGCGCTGCCGGGCAGGGCGAGCTGTTCACCGCCTGGCGCTACCACGCCGTCTTCACCGACTCCCCGTTCGTGATGCTCCAGGCCAAGGAGCACCACCGCGGCCACGCCCAGGCCGGGCAGGTCTTCGCCGACTGGACCGACGGCCCCCTCGCGCACCCGCCCTCAGGCTCCTTCCCCGCGAACGCCGCCTGGCTCGCGCTCGCTGCCATCAGCTGCAACCTGCTGCGCGCCGCCGGAACCCTGGCCAGCCTCACCTGCGCCAAAGCCCGCGGCGCCACCCTGCGCCGCGACCTCATCCACGTCGCCGCCCGCACCGCCCGCCACGGCCGCGGCCACCTCACCCTGCACCTGCCAGACAGCTGGCACCGCGAGCACGAATGGATGAACCTGTTCGAGGCCGCTTGCGGGCCACCCTCCGCCGCGGCCTGACCAGCCCAGACCCGGTCACCACACCCCGCAGGCCCTACGGCCGCCAGTCCCTGCCACCAAAGCGAACCCAGGACACACCGCAGAAGGGTGAGCGGACAGCCAGACACGCCCGCGTCGGCCCCAAGATCACACCCGGCCGGCCGCTCCGCCTGAAGCAACCGCCCCCATTTACGCGGTGGATCGAGGCTAAGCCAGCTGTCTATGACGGTGGCTCGGCGAACAACTCGAGTTGAATGTTGTCCGGGTCGCGGAAGACGAGCACGGCGGCACCTGGTACGGAGTTCGCCGCCGTGACCGGGGAATGGACGACGGCGGCGTCTGTCATCCGCGCCGCCCAGGCGTCAAGTTCCTCGCGGTCCGCGACGGCGAACGCCAGGTGATCCAGGCCGGCGCGCGTCTCGTCGAACGCCTCCTGGCTGCCATTCCGGTGCTGGGTGAGCCCCAGGCGGACTTGCAGGCCGTCGTGCCGGAGAAACACCTTACGGCGTGCCCCGTCAGGCGCCGTGAACTCGCCCGCGCGGCGGAAGCCGAGCACTTCCCCATACCAAGCCGCACTCGCGTCAACGTCACGAACCGTCAGCCCGAAGTGATGGACGCCCCTGATCATGGCCTGCTCACCGTGTCCTTGCCCAGAACAGCCAGCCGCAGGCAGGTCTTGCGCCACACCAGGTGCCCGGGCACGGCCCGCCTGGGTGCCGTCATCGGTCACCAACCAGATCATCTCACCCAGATGCCGCAAGACACCTCAGGCGCACGCCACACGGCTGACCATCTACCACTTGCGGCAGAAGCGCGCGTCTCACGCTGTGAACCCAGCCTCGCAAGTCAATAGACTTCTGCCATCGAGCGCAAGGAGGCGACGAAGAGGCATGTCGAACACCGGCACCGAAGGCTCCCTTACGACCTCCGAGCGTAGTAAATTCTTGCACGATGACCTACAGGCGGAGTACTACAAGATTGCAGATACTGTAGCCAGCTTCGATCAAAGGCTGCTGACTATCAAAGGTTGGGGCGTTACCTTTAGTCTCGCCGCCATCGCCTTGGGTTTTCAGCAGAACCACTATGGGCTCTTTCTTGTGGCTGCGGCGAGCGGCGTCGCCTTTTGGCTCATCGAGGGATCAACGAAGCTGCAGCAGATGCGCTACTACCCGCGCATGGGGGACATCGAGGTAGCAGCGTACGATCTCTATCGTGCTGATATCGAGCATGGCCCGGTATCGTCCCCCCTCATTGACTGGAGTTGGTACACGGCGTGGCCACGGCTCCGAGGAGGGCATTCTAAAGGAGATCCACGCGTGCCAAGGCGCTGGGAGGACGTCAATGACAACCCTGGCAAGTCGCCCTTGCTATTCGCTCACGTAGCCTTGCCTCATCTCGTCGCCGCTTTTCTGGGAGCATTGCTCTTTTGCCTAGGTCTCGCAGGAGTTTTCGGGCGAATTTAGCGAGCTCTAATCGCATGCTTGTGCAATGCACTCACATCGGCATTATGTGGGTGAGCTTCGCTCACCTGCGCCCTTCGGGCCACATAATGCCTGATCATGCGGGTGATCGAGGCGCAGTGTTCTAGGTCTTGGCGCCTCACGATCACCCTGCATATCAAGCAGATCCGGATGTTTCCCGGCACGGCCTGGAGGTGATCTGGTGCACCAGGTCGGCCTGGTGTGCACACCCCGGTTGGTCGCCGCAGCAAAGCGCCTCGCCGCGCCGGGGCGGATGTCGCGCATGCCCTCTTTGTGGGTTGAGCTTCCCCCCGTAGCACGGACACCCGACCTGAGGTGACCTCCGGTCACCAGGAAGGATGTCCGTATGCCTGCACCACACCCTCTGGAGTTCCGGCAGCGCGCCGTCGAGCTCGCCCGTCAGGGCACCACGCCAGTCTCCAAGATCGCCAAGGACCTCGGCATCAGCGAATCCTGCCTGCGTAACTGGATGCACCAGGCCGAAGCTGAGGAGAATGGCGGCGGTGACCGCCTGGGTGGCGGCGAAAAGAAAGAAGTCGCGGAGCTTCGGCGCCGTAACCGGCTGCTGGAGCAGGAGAACGAGATACTGAGGCGGGCGGCTGCCTATTTCGCGCGGGAGAATGTTCTCCCAAAGTAATCTTCCCGCTGGTCCATGAGCTTGCCGACGATGGAGTACCAGTCGCGGTGGCCTGCCGGGTGCTGAACATATCGAGATCAGGATTCTACGACTGGCTCGGCCGCCCCGAGCCGCCGCGGGAACTGCGCAATAAGGAGCTGGTGAAGATAATCCGGGAAATCCATGCTGAGTCCCGCGGCAGTTACGGATCGCCCCGCGTCCATGCCGAGCTGCGCCTCGGGAAGGACATGCAGGTGAACCGCAAGCGGGTCGAGCGGCTGATGCGCGAGGAGGGCCTGCAGGGCATCTACCGGCGCCGGGGCCGCCGTAACCTGGTGAACGCTGCCACGGAGGAGGACCTGGTCCGCCGCCAGTTCACCGCGGAAGCGCCGGACCGCCTGTGGCTGACCGACATCACCGAGCATGCCGCCGCGGACGGGAAACTATATTGCGCGGCGGTGATGGATGCCTACTCCCGGCGCATTATCGGCTGGTCCATAGATAAGCGCCAGGATACCGACCTGGTGGTCAGCGCCCTGGCGATGGCCGTGACCCGCCGGCAGCCGGGAGGCGATTCAACCATCCTGCATTCCGACCACGGCGCCCAGTATACTTCCTGGGCGTTAGGGAAAGGCTCCGGGACGCCGGGCTGCTCGGTTCAATGGGCACCGTCGGTGATTGTTATGGCAATGCGATGATGGAATCGTTCTGGCATACGATGCAGCTGGAACTTCTGGACATCAGGGCATGGGAAAGCCGGGAAGAGCTTGCGAGTGCCATATTCGAGTGGATAGAATGCTGGTATAATCCTTACAGGCGCCATTCCGGTATCGGAATGCACAGCCCCGTCACGTTCGAGAACCTCCACCGTCCGCCAGGCCCCAGCGCCTGACCCCACACCAGCGGTGTCCGTGCTGCGGGGGGAAGATCAGGTTGGCTGCGGCTGGTGACCGCTGGGGGTCTGTGGGGTGGTGCTGCCGGGCCGGCTGGCCGCTGCCGGGCAGCGGGTCTTGCGGTCGGTGGGCGATCTGCGTGTGGCTGGCTGCCGGGAGGAGGGCAGGCCGGGTGTTGCGGGGTGGGCCTGGCGGTAGTGCCCGGTCAGGGCATCGCCGGCCTTCCCGGGCCGGCAGGCGATGGTGTGGTGGCATATCTGGCAGCGGGTGACCGGAAGATGGGTGACGGTCACGGGGAAGCGCCGGGAACCTGACTTGCTCATCACCTCCTGTAGTGCCAGTCCCGCCGCAGTGGCCACGCCGTGTCCTGTGCTGGCCGCCCCGCACGCGGCGTGCGGGATACCGGACTTGCGCTGCCTGGGGGGTGAGCTGCGGTGGCATCGCCGGTGGTGCCCCGGGGACGACGTCCGCCCGGCCGGTTGTCCCTGCCCGGGGCCGCCGGGAAAACGGTGCCGCCGGCTTCCCGTTTCCGGGCCCGGCACCCGGTTCTTCTCCTAGCCACCGGGCTGCCCGGGCGCTGCGCCAGCCTTGGCGGGCGCAGCGAACAACTCACAGCTGCGCCGGCCACGTTTCATCACGCCCCCATGAGGGCGAGACGTGACATGAAGGCGAGGCGAGGCCGCACGAAGTGGCGGACTGCCCGGCCGCGGGGGAGCAGCAGGGCCCCGGAGGGCAGGCAGATGAACCCCCGCAGCCGGCGGCTCCGCGGGCACGGAGGGCCGGCGCACATGCCCGGCGGGTGACTGCCCGCCGGCACCGCCGGTACCGCTCACCCGCGGCCAGGACTTCCTGGCACGGCCGCGTGCCAGGCCCCGGGACAATGACAGTGCACCGCGCGGGCTGCTGATGGACCTTTCATGGGCCTGCCGCCGGCCTGCGGTTGACCTCACGCCCCGGCGCCGCGCCGGGTGTGCGGGTCAAATATCCCTGTCACCAGCGCATCCGCGGGACGAGAGTCACTCGCCGATGGAGGGGTTCCAGGCAGAGGGGGGATCGACCCCATTCCCCCACGCTTGGGTGTATCTGCAGACCTGTTTGTGTGCTGAGCCGGAAGTCATGTTCGGCGACGCCCTCCAGGAAGCGAGCCATCTCTCGGGCCGCCAGGGAGAAGCGGAGCAACCGACCGGGCGCAACGAGGTGTCCGGCACAGTCAATGGCAGCGGTCAACAAGCACATAGTGCTCACGCAACTGCTTTATCCAAGAGCCGTGAGCAGGTTCATGAGGTTGACGAACCCGGCTTGAACTCATCTGCCGATGGCAAGGGTAAATAGGGTGTCGATAGCAGTTTCGAATGGACTGGGATCCCGAAGTACCTGAGCGAGCAGAAGTCCTCCTTGAAGCGTGGCGAGCAGAGTAGTGGCGAGGTCGCCCGGGTCGATGCCGGACGGGAGTTTCCCATCGGCATGAAGGGATCTGAGTCCATCGCCGATGGCGGCTGCCCACTGATCGAACCCTGCCGCGATGAGCGCTCGGGCCTCGGGGTCACTCTCGGCGAGCTGACCAACGAGCGAGCCAAGTTGGCAGCCCCCCTTTGCTTTGGTGCGCTTCGCTGCGGTGATCACCATGTTCCGCCAGGCTTCGACTCCGTTCGCGCTGCCGAGCGCCTGCCGCTGGCGATTGACGATGGCGTCGGCTTGGTAGTCGATGACCGCCTGCACGAGCTCGTTCTTGTCGGGAAAGTAGTGGTACATCTGAGAGCCGCTGACTTCCGCCGCCATCTTGACGTCTTCCAAGGTGGTGCCCGCCACCCCGCGCTCATGGATCAGGGCGGCGGCCTCCTCCACTATTCGTGCCCGGGTGCGTGCTCCCTTGTGGGTGAGCCTCGGCCGGTCACTCGTCTCTTCGGCCATGCACCTATGCTAGCAGGATTTTGGGTTTGACAACCCAGTACCGACCTGTAAAAGTGAGTCGCACAACTCATTCTGGAGTGAGAGGGCGACGTCACATGACTGACCTGAGGGGCAAGACAGCTCTGGTAACGGGCTCGACGAGCGGGATCGGCAAGGCTACGGCCATCGCCTTGGCCGCCCGCGGCGCTCACGTACTAGGGCGTGTTTCAAAAGTGGGCTGAGTGATCGGCGTGATCTAGAGATTGCCGCGTGTCGCTGCCCGGTGACAGATGAGGTCTCCGGTAGATGAGTCAACGACCAAGAAGACCATCTGCACGGAGACCTCGTGGCCACCTTAGCGGTGAGCAGGCGGGCGGACCTGACGGACGCGCAGTGGGCGGTGCTGGGGCCGCTGCTGCCCGGCGGGAACCGGGGCCGCCCCCCACAGCACGCCAAGCGCACGCTGATTGACGGGATCCGGTGGCGGGTGCGGGCTGGCGCGCCGTGGCGCGACGTGCCGCCGGCCTACGGGCCGTGGCAGACGGTGTATGGCCTGTTCCGCCGCTGGCAGCGCAACGGCACCTGGCGGGAGATCCTGGCCGGGCTGCAGGGCCGGGCCGATGCGGAGGGGCTGATCACCTGGGATGTGTCCGTGGATTCCACCGTCGCCCGGGCGCACCAGCACGCTGCCGGGGCCCGCAGGCGCGGTGATCTGCAGGCCGAGCCGCCCGGCGGGACGGTGGCCGAGCCGGCTGATCACGCACTGGGGCGTTCCCGGGGCGGGCTGACCACGAAGGTGCACCTGGCCTGCGAGCAGGGCCAGAAACCGCTGTCGATCCTGATCACCGCGGGCCAGCGCGGTGACAGCCCGCAGTTCCAGGCCGTGCTGGCGGGCATCCGGGTGCCCCGCCCCGGCGCGGGGCGGCCCCGCACCCGCCCGCACCGGGTGCTGGCTGACAAGGCCTACGGCTCCCGGGCCAACCGCGCTTACCTGCGCCGGCGGGGAATCCGGTGCACCATCCCAGAGAAAGCCGACCAGATCCGCCACCGCAAGAACAAAGGCCGCACCGGGGGCCGCCCGCCCGCCTTCGACCCCGCGCTGTACAAGCTGCGCCACGCGGTTGAGTGCGGTATCGGCCGGCTCAAACGCAACCGGGCCGTGGCCACCCGCTACGACAAGCTCGCCGTCCGCTACGAAGCCACCGTGCACATCGCCGCGATCAACGAGTGGCTCCCACGCCACTTATGAAACACGCCCTAGCCCCACGGGAATCCGTGTTGAGCTGCGCTTCCGCGCGCACCGTGCGTGCCTCTGGCTGGTAGGCCAGCACGAGATTCAGTCCCTGGTAGATCTCGGCCTTGTCGCCGGGGTCAGCGTTCCGGACGACGGCGGCCAGGCTGGCGAAGCGGTCCACGACGGCCTTGATCTCTTCCTGGGTCAGCCGTTGGGGCGCAGTAGGTCGCTCGGAGCGCAGCCTCGGCCAGGCGCCGCTCGGCCTTGGCCTCGTTGATCCAGCCGGTGATCTCCTCCAGGTCACCACCCGCGTCGATCGCGGCCCGGTAGCGGGCCATCTTGGCGTCGCAGTCGGCAATCATCTGGCGCGTCGTCGCAGCGGACTGGGGGTCCTGCCGGTCCTCGGTGGACACCCGTTCCCAGGACGCGAACCGGATCGTGCGCTTTGCCATAGTCATCCCTTCCCTTCCTGGCCGCCGTTAGCGGCCTGCTGGGCGGCGTGTGCTTTGAGCAGGAATCGGAGCAGGGCCCGGGCCGCTGCCGGGGTGAGCACGGACGGCTCGTCCGGCAACTCCACGTGGACGGGTCTTCGGCTATCACCGTGCCGGTGCGTCCGCCGTGGTGCGCGGCCCGACCCTGCACCGGGCCTGCGAGGGTATGCCTCCGGCCGTCGTTTGGGAGGGTGTGAGCAGGGCTGTTGTCGCCAGCCGGTAAGAGGCTTTCTTGCCGCGCTAGTGCCGCCGTTGCCGGGCTGCGCTGCGGGCGGCATGCCGGGCTCGGCGGCTGGCCGCATGCCGGTCATTTCCGCTCCCCCTCTGTGCCATCCGGTTGCCGGGCGACAGCATGCCGAAGCCGTTCGGCGGCCAGAGCGGCAAACGCTGAGCTGAGTTCAATGCCGGTGAGCCGCCGACCGAGGGCGAGTGCAGCCAGGCCAGTGGTGCCGGTGCCGCAGAACGGATCGAGCACGATGCCGTCTGGCTTGCATCCGGCCTTTATGCACTGGGTCGGCAACTCGACAGGGAAGGCGGCGAAGTGCGGACCCCGGTACGGACGCGTGCGGATGGACCACACATCACCCGGGTTGCGGCCATTGGGATGCCCGCGGCTGTGCCGGCCGGTGCCGTAGCGCCGTGCGCCGATGACCTCTTGAGCGTGCGGGCCGTACTTCGGTGGACGGCTACCGCTTGGCCTGCCCGCACCCCGTCGGGTCCCGCCCGGATGACCTCGGCTCGGTCGGGTGCCGCCTCGCGTACCGTCTCCCGGGTGCCGTCCGGTTACCGCCAAGCCGCGCTGCCGCTGGGGAGTGACGGTGAGGTGCGGCACGCGGATGGGATCCAGGTCGAACCAGTAATGGCGCGACTTAACGAGCAGGAACACGAGTTCATACCGGCAGTTCAGCCGGTCGCGCACCGATTCGGGCATCGCGTTCGGCTTGTGCTACACGATCGCGTTGCGGATGGTCCAGCCGTCGTCCTGGAGGGCGAGCGCAACCCGCCAGGGCAGGCCGAGCAGGTTCTTGGCGCCCATGCTCGGCGCGTGCCGCCCGCCAGGCCGTGCCCGATGTAGGCGTGCATGCCGCTGGCGGCTGCCCCGGCCTTCCGTGACCCTGCGCCCCCTACATCCTCCCCGATCAGGTACACGACGCTCTTCCGGGCGCTCCAGGCAGAGATGGCTGGGCAGCTTGCATCCTTGGATGACCTGGCTGAGGCAACGGGGTCGTCATCCGAGCCGCTCGGCGTCTCGGCGGCGCTGCTGACAGAGAAGCTGGCCACTCATCTCTTGCGAGAAATATTGGTGCGCGGAGCGAGTGGGGGACCGCTGGCGCCGCTCGCCCGCCAACTGGAGATCGAAAGCGTGCGGGAGCTGGTCGGACACCTGCTGGATCCCGGAACCGAGGCCCGAGCAGAGCGCACCGTAGATATAGCGCTGCTGACGGACTCGATGGAGGGTCTCCGGGAGGCGGTTGCCGCCACCCCCGCTGACCATCCCGACCGTGCTGTGCGCCTCACAAACCTTGGGATCGCAGTATGGGCGCTGTCTGAGCGGACCGGGGATCTGGCAGCCGCGGACGAGGCGGTGTGGGCTTTCCGGGAGGCAACCCATGTCACCCCGGCAGGCGACCCCGACCGTCCCAGGTATCTGTCTAACCCGGGGAGCGCGTTGCAGATCCGGTTCGAGCGCATCGGGCAGGCTGCGGACCTGGAGGAGGCCATCGCTGCCGACCGGGAGGCGGTCAACGCCGCATTGCCTGACGACCCCGCCCGGCCCGACCCGCAGGCCGAGGTCAAACGAGTTCTCCTGGGCGGCCATGCCGGTCACGCCGGTAGGTGCGCCGGGTGACGAGAAGAGGCCACTCGCTCCACTCCATCTACAGCTCCCGCGCCCGGCTGGTGATCCAGGCGCCCCAGGCATGGGTCGCCGGCTTGCTGGTCACCGTGGCCAGCTCGTGCGGGCTGCGGGGGGCGGTGCCGCGCGGCGGATCCTGGCGATACGGGCTGTCCTCATCGAGCCCCGCGCGGATCCGCGAGGGGCTCCGCCACGGCGCAAGCCCGGCCGCGGTGTCCCAGTCGATCCGGTTGGCGCAGCAGGCGTTGCCGTAGTCGTATCCGTCGGTGAAGGCGTTCTCGCGTACTCGGGCGACCAGCGGCCAGTTACGGAACCGCGCCCGGTGCCCGGTCCTGGACTGGAAGTAGCGGGCCCAGATCAGGGCCTGCTCCCGGCGGGTTTGACGGTCCGCGGGGGCGGGTTCCAGGCGCGTGGCCGGGGCGGGTCGTTGCGTGAGTTCTCCAGCGCGAACAGCTGGAGCTGGTCGGCTGTCGCCGCGGCGCGCAGCAGGGCGTACCCGACCCGGGCAGCCTCCGCCGACGACAGCGTGGTGAGGCCGACCGGGCCGGTGTTCCCCTCAGCCTGGATGCTGACCACCGGCCCGGCAGGGACCTCAGACGGCCGCTCGGCGAAAGCCGACCGATGCCGGGGGTAGCGCCGGTGACCAGCGCGAACCTGCGGGCCGGTCCAGCTGCCGGATCACTGGCCGTCATCCTGGAGCGAAAGTGCATCGAATCTGGGCGGGCAGACGTCGATACAGATCCCGCAGCCAATGCAAGCAGCTTCGTCGACGGCGGCGACGTGGGCGACGGTTATCGCCCCAGTGGGGCAGATGCGTTCACAAGCGCCACACGGCTGGCAGCGGCCAACGTTTACCACCGGCAACCGCTTATTCAGATGCGACGGTCTCCGCAGGTGCTCCGTTGCCGAGCCCCGGATCTCGCCTAGTGACCGGTACCCATGCCGGGCCAAGTATGCCACGAGGTCAGCCGTGATCCGGTCGAAGATGCGGAACCCGCGGAGCATCGGTGCGGTGTACAGCTGGACGCACTGGGCGCCAACCATGATCATCTTGATGACGTCCACAGCCGATGTGATGCCACCGACGCCGACGGTTGGGATAGATACCGCATTGGCGACGCGACTGACGCACTCAAGAGCTATTGGGAAAATCGCCTGACCGCTCATTCCGCCGAAGCCACCAGTGATGCCGAGCCTTGGCCGCCCGTCGTCGATAGTGATGTCCAACCCGGGCCCGATAGAGTTGGTCACCGCTATCGCGTCCGCGCCTGCCTGCTCGGCCGCACGCGCCACATCGGCCAGGACCGGGCTCCAGCCGAGCTTCGCGATGACCGGCGCCTCGTTGACCCGCTTGATTTCCCGGATCACGGTGGCCACGTAGTCAGGATCGTCAAGAATGCGGCCGTATATCTGACCGGCATGGCTGCAGGAGAAATTGACCTCCAGCAGCACGGCGGCCGTTTCGCTCAGCCGTCGGCAGGTCCGGCCGCAATCTGCGATATCGCGAGCGGAGACGCTGGCCACGACAGGACCTCGGCGAGCCGCCTGCGGGATGCCAGTGCGGATCCAGTAGTCGAGCTCACGAAGGTTGCCCCATTCACAGTTGAGCAGCCAGTTACGCTGTGGACCAAGCGCGAGGTGAGGGCTCGGAAATACCTCACGCTCCACCGGTATAGTCTCGCGAACCGTTCTCGTAACGACTGCGGAACAGGAAGTCTCCTGCGCCGGACAGAGCGATTCAGCGGATTCTCCTAAACCTCCGGATGCAAGCATAAGCGGGCCGCTCAGCGGTATTCCGCAAAGGTCCATAGTCAAGTCTACCTCGTCATAGGGAATGATTGACTTATGCTCAAGTACCATAGGTATTGTCACCGCCGTTCTATGGCAGCAAGTAGTGCGCGAGAAGCGACGCCTGTGAGTGTGCCGACTGACCTCGGCTGGAAGCACCAGGAATATAATCAAAGTTGTGCAGCCGCTGTGCTTCGCCGCGCGCAACTGTCGCCTGGCCCGGGTGTGAGAATACCGCGACCGAGTTCGCGAACGTGGCGAGTCTCCCGATCACTTCCTGTCTTCCGGCAGTCGCGCTCACCTCCAGCATGCGCCGCGCAGTTGACTCTGCGCAGAAGATCCAGTCCGCGCAGGAGAGAGTTTCGTGGATCTCCGCTGGGCGCACAAAGCGGTCGATGTCGTGGGGGACGATGTCAACAGCGATGGTCGCGCCGGCCAGCGTCGCGGATTTGACGAGCTCCTGTATTGCAGCCCGCCTGCCCTGCTGCACGAGAGCGTGACCCGATACATGCACCAGGCCGCCGCCCCGCGTAACCGCTTCGAGCATCGGCGCACGGATGTCGTCACTACCGAATGTTCCATTCGCACCCACATCTGACACCATGAATCTATGGTCATTCGGTAGGTACACTATTATCGCCTGCCCAGTGCCGTCCGTTTTGTCAATCGCAAAGAGTGCCTCGATGCCTGCATTAATCAGGGTGTTGCGCGCCATCGCGCCTGCGAAGTCGAATTGGTATTCGTGGTCTCCGGAGCCGACCTTCCCGATGACCGTGACCGGCGCGAAGCCTTCCGCGAGAGCCGCGAGGGCGAACTGCACGGCGCTGCCGCCTACTACTCCCGCGATGCCCGACACGGCATCGAAGTCGGTCTGCATGACGTCGGGCAGAACCTCCGCGGCTGAGCTCAGATCGCTTACATGATCGTAGAAAACATCCCCGATCACCGTCGCTGCGGTCACGTGATCACAGTCCAAACTGACCCGTCATCAAGCTGCTCAGATGGATTGAACATGCTCGGCGTTAATGGACCGTCAAGCTGGCGTTCCAGTTCTACGCTGATGACGCGCAGGACCCGACGGTGATAGGCGCGGGACTCGGCGATGAGGTCCTCTCGGGCCATGGACCCCCCGATGGGGATGGCCTCCCTGGTGTCAGGGTCGATTTCGACACCAGAGTAAGCGGCGGAGTCAAGATCGCCGTTGACCAGGCGGATCAATTCGCTGAGCGAGCACTCGACGAGGGCTCCTACTTCGGGGAAGTTCGGGTGATACTGATTAGCAGGCACGGGGCGGCGCAAAAGATATATGTCTTGGAACTCGCGATTTATTGTGCCGTTCGATAGCTCTTCATTGATTAGGCGGCTGGCGATCGGCTGAAGGTCGGCAGCATCGACGGAGATGCTCAGCTCTTCGCGGCACTCGCGTATACCTCCCTCGATCCCCTCGCCGGCTCGGTAGTGCCCGGCGGCGCTCATATCGAAGAAGTTGGGGAAGGCTAGCGAGTAAGGGCCGCGCCGTTGCAGCAAGACAAGGTACCTGCCGTCGTCACCACGGCGGGCGATCCAGCAATGGAACGACCTGTGCCACAGCCCAAGCGTATGAGCAACACGGCTGGATGCCTGGCCCAGCGGTCTGCGCTGCTCATCATAGATGTCAATCATCTCGTCGGCCGGACTGGTGGGCTCGGGCGCCGCGCCCGTGCTCGGTGACTCGTCGGCTGGGACAGTCCCCGGCTCGGGCATCGTCTCGGTGAGGATCGCCCACATTTCGTCGATCGATACCGGACCGAACTCGTTCCACCCTCCAGCCTGCTGCCGTGCCATGGTCACGAGAAAGCGCTGGGCCTCGACGTCGCCAGCGATCGACGCGGCGACCGCCTCAACGAGAGTCGCCCTGGCGGCGAGCATCCATTGTGGTGACTCCTGCGCCGTCGCGGCCTCGATCACCTTCGTGGTTAGCGACGTGGCAGCCTCGCGCCGGCCACGCAGCGCTTCGATAAGAGCACGCTGCAGCTGGACCCGGTGCAGAAGCGACACGTTCTCATCCCGGCCGATGAGCGCCGCGGCCCGCTCGACAGCCTCTTCCGCTTCGCGGAATCTGCGGGTCAGGCTCCGTATGGTGGATAGCATCAGCCAGCCCTCGGCCAGATGAGTCGCTGAATTGACCGCTGGGCGCTCACGCTCTGTGCTACGCGGACCGAGATCTGTTATCGCCCGGATGAGGTTCTCTTCCGCGTCGAGCGGGCCCTGCTTGATGAAAAGACTCCAGGCTCGGTCTTTGCGGACGATTGCCTCGTGGCGCACACCGTCCTGGCGGTCGAACAACTGCAACGCCTCATCGAAGTGGGCCAGCGCCTCATCATGACGGCACATCTCCCCGTAGACATTGCCCATGCTATGCAGTGCCTTGGCCATCGGATAGCTTATGTGTGACGGCCGGTCGCCGGTGGTGCCAAGCTCCGCGTTCGACCTCCCGGAACTTCTTGATCGCGGTCATATGGTCGGCAAGCGCTTCCACCAGGTCACCACGGACCCGCTTGAGCCAGCCGAGGCGATGCGACAGTTCGGCATAGCTCATGGGGCTGATCTTTTTGAAGTACTGGCGGCTGGCTTCGTACGCTTCCTCAGCAGCCCGGGAGTCGTTGACGTAGGTCAGCGTTACTGCCTTGTCCAGCAGCATCCGGCCCAGGTAGTAGTTGGTGTTTTGGCCTGGATGGTGCCGTATGAGATCGATAGCCTCAGATAGGTTTTCCAGCGCCAAGCGATAGTGACCATGCCGCTTGAGATTGTTGCTCAGTTGGTAAAGCGCGAAGGCCCGCCTGATCGGGGCATCGTCAGAAACGGCGATGGCTACGGCCCGGCGGCTGTAGTCGAGAGCATTAGCCAGGTCGCCGCGCCTGGTGTAAATATCGGCGATGTCAGACGCTACACGAAACGTCAGCAGATTCTCGTTCGCGCCGTAGGCTATTAGGTCCTGCGCGGTATCCCACACACGAGACAGTTCGCGTAGCGCCTGGCTGAGTTCATTATGCCCTCCGACGACGATGTTGAGGCGGGACTCGAAGTAGGCCAGCCAGAGTTCCGCGTTGGCTCCTGTCACGTGCGGCAGAGAGTCGTCAAAGGAACTTGAAAAGAGGATGTTGAGCGCCGGATCCGCCGTCCGCTCAGCCTCGGATCCACCCGACGGGACGCTCAGCTGGGAGGACCGCTCCAGCATGCTTGCCAGGCGGTCCAGCTGGTCCCGGTCTGCTGGAAGCAGGTCGTCGTTGCGCTCGTCGATCACCTGGCGGAGCATCCGGCTCCAGGCGAGGCTGTACTCGTAGGCGGCCGGAAGATACTGGAACAACAGTTTCAGTGCTTCGGCAAGCACATCCTCGCGGGAACAGGACAACTGGTGATATGCAAGCTCAACGCTCATGTTTCGCATTCGCTCACCGTGCCCGCCGCGCGCGAGCAGTTGCTCATAGTGATGCCAGAGCCTTTCGTGAAGATCGTCGAGGCGCTGCCGGTCCGTGTTTTCCAGGTGGCTCAGGAAGATCCCCCTAACCAGGTCATAGTATGAGTACACGGCGGCGTGCGGGTTGACGAAATGCTGCCGCGTCAGCCACTCCATTTGACCGTGGGCCTTGGCGGGGTCGAGGTCGGGCTCAAGGATTAGGATAAGCGAGCTGTCGAACCTGCGGGCAACCGCTACGGTAAGGGCTGTCCGCCGCTGTTCTGGATTGGTGTATCGATCATCGAGTAGCCGGTCCACTACGTTATCAGCCAGTATCCCGAGCTGTCGCGGCTGTCGCCTTGATTCAGTCAGATAGTCAGAATCGCTCACAAGCAGGCGAAGGGCGAGTGGTAGATGATATGCCTCTCCAAGCCTGGATGCGAGCCGCCGTGCTGCGGCTTCCTCAATGCCGGTGCCGGAGCGCATAAGATATTCGACCACCTCGTCATTGCTGAAGCCTTGCAGGTGGACATGTCTTATGGCGGACGGTGAGCCACTTTGACCACGTGCTATCCAGTCCTGCCCAATTGGGAACCGGCTCGCAACGACAAGCATTATGCGGGGGTCGAGGATGCCAAACGCTTGTGTAAAGCATTGATTTAGCCATCGCTCAACGGCAACAGGTATCAGCTCAAACTCGTCGAAAATGAGAACAACTCGCTTGTTGCGTTCACGTGTGTGCTTGTTGAGTCCAGCCACCAGCAAGGCCGTCAGGACCTCGACCGGCTGATTGAGCAGCCGCCGGTCATTCTGCCGGTACCTGGCTATTGCCTGGCTCACCTTTGTTGCGAGTTCGGGCGTAAGAACGGCGTTGAGCGGCGCCGCGACCGGGAAGACAGTGGCGCCAGCGCGGATCGTCGCTATGCCAACCTGAAGAATCGTTGCGACCGCAGCCGCTTCGGCACCAGCGAACTTTTCACTGAGCTGTTGGTACAGGCGACGGTAACGCTCTAGTCTCTCCCTGAGATCACGAAGGTCGCAGCCGCCCTCCCTGAGAGCCTGCTCTAGGGCGATGATCGCTTCGACCGCGGCCGGATAGTTATGGATTTCGCTTGGGTCAGTAAGGCGGCGGGCGTTCACCAGCGCAACCGCGTGATGGCTCTCCTTGGCGATGAGCCCACACTTCTCCACGAGTGTCGACTTGCCGATCCCTCCGAATCCTGTGACGTTGAATATACGGCTCTCGGATTCGCCGACCAGCATCGCAATGAAGGTTGATATCTCATTCTGCCGCCCGACGAACTCCCGCATTCGTGCCGCTCCACTCGTTTTGCAACGTTCACGCAAGATTAGGATGCCCGTAATGGAATGTCTAGCTATGTGCGATCCGTGATCACTGAACTACGGAGAGTCATATGGCGCTCGCTGCCCACTCTGCAGCCCTGCTCTATCTCATGCTGAGCGCGCGAATACCGGCGCGCCCGGTGTGGACGGTGAACCTCGGCAACTGCTCGCAGGCCGTGGCGGCCGGCCCGCTTCAGAAGAGCCGAGCCGTGGTCAGGTTCTAGGTGGCCGCACTCGGGCCGGTGGCGCCGCGCGTTTGAGGCGGGTCCCTGCGTCCGGGGGCTGGGGCGCCAGCGTGCCTAGCCTGGGGCTTTCGCCTGACAATGGTCCAAGCTTGATCGTTTAGACACGAAAAGTGCCTTTGACCTGGAAGAATAGGGCTTGTCGAGAGACCTGTCCGCACCAGTTCGAAAGGCACTTTCCGTATGCAGCCTACCGCCCGCAGCTCGAAGACCGTGGTGTCTGGTGACGGCACCGGGATCGTCTCCCAGGCCGGTGGCCTGCTCCTGATTCAGGCCTTGCGGGTCACGGGCCTTGGCCGCGGCCTGGAGGAGGCGCTGGAACGGTGGCGGCCCGCCCGCGCCGTGCACAGCCCGGGGAAGATGGTCACAGACCTGGCGGTGGCCGTGGCACTGGGCGGGGACTGCCTGGCGGATGTGGCGATGCTGCGGGCGCAGCCGGAACTCTTCGGGCCGGTGGCCTCTGACCCGGTGGTCTCCCGGCTGGTGGCCCGCCTGGCCGCGGACGCGCCCCGGGCGCTGAAAGCCATCCGCGCCGCGCGGGCCGCTGCCCGGCAACGGGCCTGGGACCTGGCCGGCGACGCCGCGCCCGGCGCCGGCGGCGGGCTGGTCACGATAGACATCGACGCGACGATCGTGACCTCCTGCTCGGAGAAGGAGCAGGCCATGCCCACGTGGAAGAAGACCTACGGTCATCACCCGCTGGCCGTTTTCGCTGATCACGGCCCGGACGGCTCCGGTGAGCCGCTGGCGATCATGCTGCGGGCCGGGAACGCCGGCTCGAATACCGCGGCTGATCACATCGAGGCCACCCGCCTGGGACTGGCGCAGCTGCCCCGCCGCCTGCGCCGCCGGGTGCTGATCCGCGCTGACTCCGGCGGCGGCACCCAGGGGTTCCTGACCTGGCTGGCCAAGCCCGGCCGGCGGCTGGCCTACTCCGTGGGGTTCACGATCACCGAGGAGGTCCAGGACGCCATCCTGAAGGTCCCCGCAGCCGCGTGGACCCCGGCCTATGACGCCAGGGGCCAGGTCCGGCCTGGCGCCTGGGTCGCGGAGATCACCGGCCTGCTGGACCTGTCCTCCTGGCCGGCGGGGATGCGGGTCATCGTCCGTAAGGAACGCCCTCACCCCGGCGCGCAGCTGCGGTTCACCGACATCGGCGGCCACCGGTTCACCGCCTTCGCCACCAGCACGAAGCGCGGGCAGCTGGCTGATCTGGAACTACGCCACCGCCGCCGGGCCAGATGCGAGGACCGGATCCGCTGCGCGAAGGACACGGGCCTGCGCAACCTTCCCCTTCAGGGCTTTGACCAGAACCAGGTGTGGTGCGAGATCGTCTCCCTGGCCTGCGACCTGCTCGCCTGGATGCAGATGCTCGCCCTCACCGGCGAAGCCCGCCGATGGGAACCGAAACGGCTGCGGCTGCGCCTCTTCACCTGCGCCGGGCGCATCGTCCGCGGCAGCCGCCGCCTCAAGCTCCGCCTCGCCGCCAGCTGGCCCTGGACCGGGGAGATCACCACCGCAATCACCCGCCTCCAGGCCCTCGCACCCGGCTGACCAGCCGGAACCATCCCTGCGACCAGAAAGGACCATCCCGCGGGCCCGTGGAACCCCGCCCGCCCGGCGCGACAGCCGGGCCGCCACGCTGACCGGCCACTGAAAACACGGCCACGGCCGCAGCCTCAGGCCACCCACCCAAGATCACGAAAGATGCAGGCTAGGGCGTGTTTCATAAGTGGCGTGGGAGCCACTCGTTGATCGCGGCGATGTGCACGGTGGCCTGGTAGCGGACGGCGAGCTTGTCGTAGCGGGTGGCCACGATCCGGTTGCGCTTGAGCCGGCCAATGCCGCACTCCACCGCGTGGCGCAGCTTGTAAAGCGCAGGGTCGAAGGCAGGCGGGCGGCCCCCGGCGCTTCCCCTGTTCTTGCGGTGGCGGATCTGGTCGGCCTTCTCCGGGATGGTGCACCGGATTCCCCGCCGCCGCAGGTAAGCGCGGTTGGCCCGGGAGCCGTAGGCCTTGTCCGCCAGCACCCGGTGCGGGCGGGTGCGGGGCCGGGCCCGCCCGGGGCGGGGTACCCGGATGCCCTCCAGCACGGCCTGGAACTGCGGGCTGTCACCACGCTGGCCCGCGGTGATCAGGATGGACAGCGGTTTCTGGCCTTGCTCGCAGGCCAGGTGCACCTTGGTGGTCAGCCCGCCCCGGGAACGCCCCAGCGCGTGATCATCCGGCTCGGTGACCACCCCGCCGGGCGGCCCGGCCTGCAGGTCACCCTTTCGGCGGGCCCCGGCCGCGTGCTGGTGCGCCCGGGCCACCGTGGAGTCCACGCTGACATCCCAGGTGATCAGCCCCCCGGCGTCCGCCCGGCCCTGCAGCCCGGCCAGGATCTTCCCCCAGGTGCCGTTGCGCTGCCAGCGGCGGAACAGGCCATACACCGTCTGCCACGGCCCGTAGGCCGGCGGCACATCCCGCCACGGCGCGCCGGCCCGCACCCGCCACCGGATCCCGTCAATCAGCGTCCGCTTCGCGTGCTCTGGGGGGCGGCCCCGGTTCCCGCCGGGCAGCAGCGGCCCCAGCACTGCCCACTGCGCGTCCGTCAGGTCCGCCCGCCTGCTCACCGTTAAGGTGGCCACGATGTCTCCGTGCAGATGGGCTTCTTGGTCGTTGACTCATCTACCGGAGACCTCATCGGTCACCAGGCAGCGACACGCAGGAATCTCTAGATCACGGCGGCCACTCAGCCCACTTTTGAAACACGCCCTAAGCTTGTTCTTTAACCTGCCCGGCTGTGACCTGGGCGTTTCGTACGCCTTCTGCCGGGGTGTCCCGGCGTGTCGCGGTGCATGAGTACGGCCTCCGCATGATCATGTGTTCTCGCCAAAGAAGCATGATCACGATCGAAGGCCGTGATGAACAGCTTGCCAGAGAACGCCGGTGGCGGGCCACTCGCACGCGCCGTGCTGGCGCGGTTCCGCCGCGACTTCCATGCCTGCCTGACCGCCCGCGCTGATGAGCTGTCCGAGCTCGCGGACGCGGTGCTGTGCGCACACGGCCCGGTGCGCAGCCTGGCCGGCCTGTCGCTGGCGCCGGAGCACCGCCGCGGTCACGGCGCACTGTATGACGCGGTCAATAGCGGGCGGCTCGAGGTCGCCCGGCTGCGCCGGGCCCTGGCCGGGCTGCCGTTACCGCGGGCGGCGGACGGGCGGCTGATGCTGGCCGTGGATGTGAGTAACTGGCTGCGGCCCGGCGCGGCCACCAGCCCGGACCGCCTGTTCTGCCATGTCTATGGCCGCGGGAAGGGGCAGGCGCAGATGATCCCGGGCTGGCCGTACTCGGTGGTGGCGGCGCTGGAGCCGGGCCGCACGTCCTGGACCGCGGTGCTGGATGCGATCCGCCTGGGCCCCGATGACGATGAGGCTGAGGTGACCGCCGCGCAGGTCCGTGAGGTGATCACCCGGCTGATCGCCGCCGGGCACTGGCGCCAGGGGGACCCGCCGGTCCTGGTGATCTTCGATGCGGGGTATGACCCGATGCGGCTGGCTCACCAGCTCGCTGACCTGCCGGTGGAGATCCTGGGCCGGCTGCGCTCCGACCGGGTGCTGCACTTCCCGGTGCCGGCCCGCCAGCCTGGCACCCATGGCCGCCCGCCGCGGCACGGCCGGGAGTTTACTCTCGCTGACCCCGCCACCTGGCCGGACCCGGCCGTGACCACCACCACGGCAACCACCCGCTACGGCACCGCGGCCGCGCAGGCGTGGGACCGGCTGCACCCCCGGCTGACCCACCGTTCCGCCTGGCTGGCCGATGATGGGCCGCTGCCGGTGATCGAGGGCACCTTGATCCGCCTCCAAGTGGACCACCTGCCCGGCGACCGCCATCCCAAGCCCGTATGGCTGTGGTGCTCGGTCACCGGCGCCTCGCCCGCTGACGCAGACCGGCTGTGGCAGGCCTTCCTCCGCCGTTTCGATCTTGAACACACGTTCCGGCTGTTCAAGCAGGTCCTGGGCTGGACCGCCCCGAATCTGCGCGACCCCCGGGCAGCGGACCGGTGGACCTGGATCGTCATCACCGCCTACGCCCAGCTCCGCCTCGCCCGGCCGCTGGCGGCAGACCTGCGCCTGCCGTGGGAACGGCCCGCCCCGCCCGGCCGGCTGACCCCGGCCCGGGTCCGCCGGGGGTTTAGGAACATCCACGCGACCCTGCCCTGCCTGGCCGGTGCGCCGAAACCCGGCCAGCCCGGACCCGGCCGGCCGCCAGGGTCGAAGAACCGCCGCCCGGCACCCCGCCACGACGTGGGAAAAAAGACGAAGAGGGACCGCACGCTCAAAGCACGACGCGAACGCGCAGGTTAAAGAACAAGCTAAGGTTGGTGTCCGAGGGGGGACTTGAACCCCCATGCCCCTTTCAGGGCACTAGCACCTCAAGCTAGCGCGTCTGCCTATTCCGCCACCCGGACGTATGCCAGACCACGGTATCGCCCGGGTCGGCCGCCTCACGATAGCAAATCCTGCCGCGTCCGGCGAAGCCGCCGACCGCTCCCTCCGGCCCGCCTCCCGGCCGGAACCCCATGCGACGCTGCTGCTACCAGCCTCGCCCTGCTGGCAGCCACCCTGCCGGCCCCGCCCCTGAGCCGCCACCCCGGCTGCGCCAGGTGCGACCATGGGGTGATGACGCAGACTCCCGCCTCCTCCGGCCCCCACGACACCACCGCCCAGGACGAGGTCGCTGGCCTGTGTAGCGACCTGATCAGGATCGACACCTCGAACCGCGGCGATAACGCCGGCCCCGGCGAACGGCAGGCGGCCGAGCACGTCGCCACGCTCCTCGCCGAGGTCGGCCTGGAGCCGGCCGTGCTGGAGTCCGCGCCCGGCCGGACCAGCGTGGTGACCCGGATCGCGGGCGAGCACCCGGAGCGGCCCGCCCTGCTCATCCATGGGCACCTCGACGTGGTCCCGGCCGACGCGGCGGACTGGCGCGTCGACCCCTTCTCGGGCCAGATCGACGACCAGGACGACCAGGAGGGCGACGACGCGTGCGTCTGGGGCCGCGGCGCCGTGGACATGAAGGACATGGACGCGATGATCCTCGCCGTCGTCCGCCAACGGATGCGGGAAGGCCGCCGTCCGCCCCGCGATGTGGTCCTGGCGTTCCTGGCCGACGAGGAGGCGGGCGGCTCCTACGGGGCGAGCTGGCTGGTGGACAACCATCCCGGCCTCTTCGAGGGCGTCACGGAGGCGATCGGGGAGGTCGGCGGGTTCAGCGTCACCCTCGGCGGCCAGCGCCTTTACCTGGTCCAGACGGCCGAGAAGGGCATGGCCTGGCTCAGGCTGACCGCGCGCGGCACCGCCGGGCACGGCTCGATGCTGCAGCCCGACAACGCGGTCACCGAGCTGGCCGAGACCGTGGCCCGGATCGGGCGCCACGACTGGCCGGTCCGGCTCACCCCGTCGGTCGAGGCGTTCCTCGCCGAGGCCGCCGCCGCGCTGGGCATCGAGTACGGGCCGGAGGCATACCGGCAGGTCATCGACAAGATCGGGTCACTGTCCCGGCTTACCGGGGCCACCTTGCGCAACACCCTCAACCCCACCGTGCTCCAGGCGGGATACAAGGTCAACGTCGTGCCGCAGGTGGCCACCGCGGACGTGGACGGGCGCTTCCTGCCGGGTTACGAGGACGAGTTCCTCGCGGAGGTGGACAGCCTCCTCGGCCCGGCCGTGCGGCGCGAGTTCATCCACCACGACATCGCCCTGGAGACCACGTTCGACGGCGACCTGTGTGACGTGATGACCGCCGCCCTGCTGGCCGAGGATCCGGGGGCCAAGGTCGTCCCGTACTGCCTGTCCGGCGGGACCGACGCCAAGTCTTTCAGCCGGCTCGGCATGCGCTGCTTCGGGTTCGCGCCGCTCCGGCTCCCCGCTGACCTGGACTTCTCCGGCATGTTCCACGGCGTCGACGAGCGCGTCCCGGTGTCCGCCCTCCGGTTCGGGACGCGCGTCCTGGATGGCTTCCTCGACCGCTGCTGACCGTGCGCGCCCCTGCCCATCTGGAATCGGTTTTCGCCGAATCGCCATAAGCGCACACTCGGTAGTGTTAACGTGACGCATTGTGTGAGGCTGTCCACCCAGGGGGAGCAGGGACATCCGGCAAGCCCCTGACGCGCCAGCCCGCACAGCACCGGTGACGGCGAGGGTATTCGCCTGCTGATCCGGAGCCGGAGAACGACCGGGGGCCGCGCGTGCGAACCCGCGTGATACGCGGGTAGGGCGCGACGTGGCCGGGCACTGCCGGCGCCCGGAGCTGTGGAAGATCGCTGTGACCGGCGTGGCTACCCCGCCCAGGCGGCCACAGCCAGCGGAAGCTGCCCCCCGCAGTGCCCCCTGGCCGTGGCCGCCGCCGCTCCCCGGACGGAGGTGCGCGTCACGCAGGCAAAACGTCAAAACCGAGAACTTCAAGGTCCGCAACGAGAACCAGTCCGCCCACCCCCACATGATCCGCCGAAGGATCACGCGGGACCGGCAGGGAGCCCCCGGGTGTTACTGGCTGCGGGCTGCCCATCGGCCCGGACGCGGGGGCGCTGATGGGCAAGTGTTGGTCAAAGGGTCAGTACGGGGCGTATGATCGGCCGCCGCAGGGTGACCTTCCTGCTGCCGTCTGCAAACAGGCGGAGTCTGGCCAGTTCCCACTCGCCGTACTCGGCGTGGTCCGTCAGCAGACGCCGGGCGGCGTCCCGTGATGTTCCTCGCGGCAGGTACAGCACGAGGTAGGAGTACTCGGCCATCATCTCTTATTGTGCGCGGCGTACGCGGTGGTTCAATCGGCGGAGGCGAAATATTCGCCGGCCCGGGCTGTCCGGGGCGCCCGGGGTGGGTAAGGGAACACCCACGCCGGCCCCCGGGGTTGAACAGAAGCAGGGGAGTTGGACAGAAGCAGGGCCGGGTTGGGCAGGCGGGTTTCAGCACGCACACTTGACCCGGGAGGCTTGGCAAGCCCCCAGGGCCAGGCAGCAGGGTCAGCAGGCTGAAAGTTGGCAGGCTGAGGGTTTCGGAAGCAGTATCGAGCAACAGACAAGACCGGGCCGGGCACAGGCGCCGGGCTAGAAGGTGAATGCGTGGCAGCAAGGACACCTCCCGCCGGGAAACGCGCGGCGGGCAAGGACAACGCCGCGGGCAACGGCGGGGGTACCCGCCTGGTTATCGTCGAGTCGCCGGCGAAGGCGCGGACCATCGCGGGCTACCTCGGCAAGGGGTACGTGGTGGAGTCCAGCATCGGGCACATCCGTGACATGCCGGACAAGGCCGCCGAGATCCCTGAGAAGTACCGCAAGGAGCCGTGGGCCCGGCTCGGGGTCAACGTCGATAATGACTTCGGCGCGCTGTACGTGGTGCATGCCGACAAGAGGTCCCAGGTCTCGAAGCTCAAGTCCCTGCTCAAGAACGCCGACGAGCTCTACCTCGCCACTGATGAGGACCGCGAGGGCGAAGCCATCGCGTGGCACCTGCTGGAGGAGCTCAAGCCCAAGGTCCCGACCCGGCGGATGGTCTTCCACGAGATCACGCCGGAGGCGATCGCGCACGCCGTGGACAACCCCCGCGAGCTGAACGCCGGGCTCGTCGATGCCTACCAGACCCGGCGGGTCCTGGACCGGCTGTACGGCTACGAGGTCTCACCGGTGCTGTGGAAGAAGGTCATGCCCCGGCTGTCGGCGGGCCGGGTCCAGTCCGTGGCCACCCGGCTCGTGGTCGCCCGGGAACGCGAGCGGATCGCGTTCCGCGCCGCGCGTTACTGGGACCTGCAGGGGGTCTTCGCCCGGGCCGACGGCGCCGGAGACGAGGGTACGTCCTCGTTCCCGGCCGGGCTGGTCGCGGTGGACGGGCGCCGGGTCGCCCAGGGCCGTGACTTCGCCCCGTCCGGTGAGCTGCGCAATAGCGATGCGCTGTACCTGTCCGGGACCTCGGCCGAGGACGCCGGCCACGGCGCATCGGCGATGCCGCCGGGCGTGGTGCACCACATGTCCGCAGCCGACCTGCGGGACCGGCTCCAGGGCGCCGGCTTCTCGGTCAAGTCGGTCGAGCGCAAGCCGTACCGGCGCTCCCCGTACGCGCCGTTCCGCACCACCACCCTGCAGCAGGAGGCGTCCCGCAAGCTCGGCTTCTCGGCCAAGTACACGATGTCGGTGGCGCAGCGCCTGTACGAGAACGGTCACATCACGTATATGCGGACCGACTCGACGACGCTCTCGCAGACCGCGATCGACGCCGCCCGTCGCCAGGCGCGGGAGCTGTACGGCGCGGAGTACGTGCCGGACGCGCCGCGCGTCTACACCAGCAAGGTGAAGAACGCGCAGGAGGCGCACGAGGCGATCCGCCCGGCCGGTGACTCGTTCCGTACCCCGGCGCAGTCGCGGCTGTCCGGCGACGAGCTGCGCGTCTACGAGCTGATCTGGAAGCGCACCGTCGCCTCCCAGATGAAGGACGCCACCGGGGAGTCGGTGTCCGTGCGGGTGGCCGGCCGCTCGTCCGCGGGCGAGGAAGCCGAGTTCGGCGCGTCGGGCAAGATCATCGCCTTCCACGGCTTCCTGAAGGCCTACGTGGAGGACGCGGACGACGACGGCGACCGGGACGACCGGGAGCGCCGCCTGCCGCCGCTGGCCGAGGGCGACGCGCTGAACGCGCTGGAGCTGGCCGCGTCCGAGCACGCCACCCGGCCGCCGGCCCGCTACACCGAGGCCACCCTGGTCAAGGAGCTGGAAGACCGGGAGATCGGCCGACCCTCGACGTACGCGAACATCCTCGGCACGATCCTGGACCGCGGGTACGTGTTCAAGAAGGGCACCGCGCTGGTGCCCTCGTACCTGGCCTTCGCCGTGATCACCCTGCTGGAGCAGCACTTCTCCCAGCTGGTGGACTACGACTTCACCGCGCGGATGGAGGACGCCCTCGACGCGATCGCCCGCGGCGAGGCGGCCCGGGTGCCGTGGCTGCGCCGGTTCTACTTCGGCGCCGAGGGCGAGGAGGGGCTCAAGGAACTGGTCAGCGACCTGGGCGACATCGACGCGCGCGAGGTCAGCTCGTTCCCGCTGGCCGGCACCGACATCACCGTCCGGGTCGGCCGCTACGGGCCGTACCTGGAGCGCGGCGACCAGCGGGTGAACGTGCCCGAGGGCACGGCGCCGGACGAGCTCACCCCGGAAAGGGCCGAGGAGCTGTTCGCCCAGCCCAGCGGCGACTTCCCGCTCGGCACCGACCCGGGCACCGGGCGGGAGATCGTGGCCAAGGCGGGCCGGTTCGGCCCGTACGTCACCGAGGTCCTGCCCGAGGGCGACTCCAGCAAGCCGCGCACCGCGTCGTTGCTGAAATCAATGGCGCTGGACACGGTCACGCTGGAGGACGCGCTCAGGCTGCTCACGCTGCCGCGCACGATCGGCGAACTGGACGGTGAGCCGATCACCGCGCAGAACGGCCGGTACGGCCCGTACGTGAAGAAGGGCACGGACAGCCGCTCGCTGGAGA
The DNA here is from genome assembly GCA_963720645.1 of uncultured Actinomycetes bacterium. Lineage (GTDB taxonomy): Bacteria > Actinomycetota > Actinomycetes > Streptosporangiales > Streptosporangiaceae > RYN-230. The sequence continues at coordinate 295,997 of CAVRFX010000019.1, forward strand.
GCGAGGAGCAGCTGTTCACGCTCACCCTGGCCGAGGCCAAGGAACTGTTCGCGCAGCCGAAGGCCCGCGGCCGGGGCCGTGCGGCCGCCGCCCCGCCGCTGCGGGAGCTGGGCGAGGACCCGGCCAGTAAGCGCCCGATGGTGCTCAAGGAAGGCCGCTGGGGCCCGTACGTGACCGACGGGGAGACCAACGCCTCGCTGCGCCAGGGTGACGCGGTCGAGTCGATCACCGCGCAGCGGGCGGCGGAACTGCTGGCCGAGCGGCGGACGGCCGCCCCCTCGGCCCCGCGTCGCCGCACCGCGGCGAAGAAGCCGGCCGCCAAGAAGCCTGCCGCGAAGAAGGCCGCCCCGAAGAAGCCCAGCCGGACCTAGAGTGGGTGCGCCCGGCGCTGCGGGCAGCAGCCTGGCCGGGCGCGCCTGGGCCGTGGACGCCCGGCAATGCTGTAGCTGCCGGACATTTCGCGAGCTTGCAGGCCACGCGGGCCCCTCTGGTGTGGATACCCTGACCCAGTGAACTTCCGATCCCCATCGCGCGAGCGGCGCAGCAACGTCCTGTCCATCAGGCCGTTCCGGCGGCTGTGGATCGCGACCTCGCTGTCCAGCCTGGGGGATTGGCTGAGTCTGGTCGCGCTCGCGTCGCTCGCGTATGCGCTGGCCGGCAGCGGCGCCGCCGCGCAGTACAGCGCGGTGGGCGGGGTGTGGCTGGTGTCGCTGCTGCCCGCCCTGGTGCTCGGGCCGCTGGCTGGCGCCGTCGCGGACCGGCTGGACCGCCGGATCAACATGATCGTGGGCGACGTGCTGCGCGCGGTCCTGTACCTGACTATCCCGCTGGACCTGTCGATCCACTTCGCTAACCCGCTGACCTGGATCTACGTGGTGCAGTTCCTCGCGTCCTGCGTCTCTCTGTTCTGGACGCCGGCCAAGGACGCCTCGGTGCCGAACCTGGTGCCCCCGGACCGGCTGGAAGAGGCCAACCAGTACAGCCTGTTCACCACGTTTGGCACTGCCCCGATCGCTGGGATCGTGTTCAGCCTGCTGTCCCTGGTCAGCCGCGCGCTCGAGGGACTGTCGCACTACTTCACCACCAACCCGGTGAACCTGGCGCTGTACTTCAACACCGCGACGTTCGTGGTGTCCGCGCTGACCATCTACGCGCTGCGGGAGATCCCCAAGCGGCAGTTCAGCTCGCACATCTCAGCGCCCTCGGTGGCCAAGACCATCTGGGAGGGCTGGCGTTTCATCGGCCGCACCCCGGTGGTGCGCGGCCTGGTCATCGGCATGGTCGGGGCGTTCGCCGCCGGCGGGGTAGTGGTCGGGCTCGGCTACCCGTACATCACGAACACGCTGCACGGCGGCAACGCGGGCTGGGGCGTCGTCTTCGCCGCGATCTTCGTGGGGCTGGCCGGGGGAATGTTCCTCGGCTTGCGCATTCTCAGGGGCTTCAGCCGCCGGCGGCTGTTCGGGCTGAGCATCGTCAGCGCGGCGATCCCGCTCGCGCTCATCGCGCTGATCCCGAACCTGGTCGTTACGGTCTTGCTGGTCGTCCTGCTCGGCTCCTGCGCCGGCGTGGCCTACGTAACCGGCTACACGATCGTCGGCCTCGAGGTGGACGACGACACGCGGGGCCGCACGTTCGCGTTCCTCAACTCGGCCATCCGGGTCATCCTGTTCAGCGTGATCGCGGTAGCCCCGTTCGTGGCCGCCGGTTTCACCGCGCTGTTCCGCGGCGTGTCCGGCGCCGGGAGCCTGCGCATCGGCCACGTCAACTACGAGGGGATCGGCTACAACTGCGTGATGCTGCTGGCCGCCGCGATCGCGGTCTGGGTCGGCGTGGTCTCCTACCGGCAGATGGACGACCGCAGGGGCGTGCCGCTGCGCGACGACCTGGTGTCCGCGGTCCGGGGCGAGGAGTTCCAGCCGGTGCCCGGCCACGTCAACGGCTACGAGGTGGCGCCGTCCGTCCCGCACGGCGTGTTCGTCGCGCTGGAGGGCGGTGAGGGAGCCGGCAAGACCACCCAGGCCCGGCTGCTCGCCATCTGGCTGCGTGACCAGGGCTACGACGTGGTCACCACGCGGGAACCGGGCGCGACCAAGATCGGCATGCGGCTGCGCGCGGTGCTGCTGGATACCGCGCACACCGGCCTGTCGGCCCGGGCCGAGACCCTGCTTTACGCGGCGGACCGGGCCGAGCACGTGGCCAGCGTGATCGTCCCCGCCCTGGAGCGCGGCGCGGTCGTGGTTACCGACCGCTACGTGGACTCCTCCCTCGCCTACCAGGGTGCGGGCCGGAACCAGTCCACGGCGGAGGTGGCCGAGCTGAACCAGTGGGCCACCGGCGGGCTGGTCCCCGACCTCACCGTGCTGCTCGACATGCCGCCCGCGAACGGCCTCGGCCGCCGGGCCCGGTCGGCCGACCGGCTCGAAGCTGAGCCGCTGGACTTCCACGAGCGAGTCCGGAGCGGCTTCCTCAGCCTGGCCCGCGAGAACCCCGGCCGTTACCTGGTGCTCGACGCGTCCCAGCCGCCGGAGGACGTGAGCCGCGCGATCCAGGAGCGGGTCCGTGACCTGCTGCCTGACCCGATCCCGCCGATGGCCGAGGCGAACACGGGCAGTTTCCCGGCTATCGTCGATTAAGGATGGACGGGGACGTAACAGTGAGCGGCGCGCCGGTCTTCGGTGACCTGGTCGGCCAAGAGCAGGTGGTGGCCCAGCTGGACGAGGCCGCCGCCGTCGCGGCCCGGCTGCTCCGCGGCGAGCACGTCCTGGGCATGACGCACGCCTGGCTGTTCACCGGGCCGCCGGGATCGGGCCGGTCGGTGGCCGCGCGCGCGTTCGCGGCCGCGCTGCTGTGCGCCCTACGGGCTGCGGGCAGTGCCCGAGCTGCCATCAGGTACACGCGGGCACCCATCCCGACCTGCTGCTGGTCAAGCCGGAAGGGCTGTCCTACGGGGTCAGGCAGACCCGGGACCTGGTGCTGCGGGCCGCGGGCGCGCCGTCGGGCGGCCGCTGGCAGGTGGTGGTGTTCGAGGACGCCGACCGCGCCACCGAGCAGGCGGCCAACGCCCTGCTCAAGGCGATCGAGGAACCGTCCCCGCGAACGGTCTGGCTGCTTTGCGCTCCCTCCGCGGAAGAGCTGGTCACGACGATCCGGTCCCGCTGCCGGTGGTCACGCTGCGCACGCCGCCGCCGGAAGCGGTGGCGGAGGTGCTCGCCCGCCGCGACGGCGTCGATCCGGCCCGGGCCCTGGCCGCCGCCCGGGCCGCCCAGGGACACGTCGGCCGGGCCAAGCGGCTGGCCACCGACCCCGAGGCGGCGAAGCGCCGCGCCGAGGTACTCCGCCTCCCGGCCCGGATCACCAGCCTGGGCACGGCGCTGAGCGCGGCCGCGGGCCTGGTGAAGGCGGCCGAGCAGGAGGCGGCCTCGGTCGCCGAAGAGCTCAACACGCCCGAGCGCGAGGCGCTGCGCAAGGCGTTCGGCGAGGGCTCGACCGGCAAGGGCGTGGCCAAGGCGATGCGCGGCTCCGCCGGGGCCATGAAGGACCTGGAGGACCGGCAGAAGTCCCGCGCCACCCGGCTGAAGCGGGACGCGCTGGACCGGGCGCTGCTCGACCTGGCGGCCTTCTACCGTGACGTCCTGGTGGTTCAGCTGGGCTCCGACGTTGACCTGGGCAGCGCCGGGCACGAAGAGGAGGTCCGGCGGCTGGCCGCGGCCAGCGCCCCGGAGTCCACCGTGCGCCGGATGGAAGCCATCATGACCTGCCGGGAGCGCCTCGAGCTCAACGTGGCCCCCCTCCTGGCCGTCGAGGAAATGGCCCTGGCCCTCCTGCACGGCTGACTCTCGTCAATCAGCGCGGTGCATTGTGTGCGTCCTGGCACGCACAATGCACCGCGCTATGAGCGCGGCCAGTCCTTGACGGGGCAGGAGGGGCTGCAGGGGCTGGGGAGGCCGCGCCAGCCGTGCTGACGGAGCACCTGGGCCACCTCGGCCGCGACGTGACAGGGACGCTGGGTCACGTCGGCCCAGTTGTAGCGCAGGGTGGTGATCCCGTTGACCGCGGCCGCATTGTCGCGGTGCTGGTCGCGCCAGCGCGCCTCCGGCGGGTGCGCTACTGCGCCGTCGGTCTCCACCCCGACCCCGTACTCGGTGTAGAGGGCGTCCCGGTACTCGGTGCGCTTGCCCCGGACGGCCCGGACCTGGCGCTGAGACCGGGGCAGCCGGTGTGGCCGCTCGACCCGGCTGATGTAGCGGAGCTCGAGTGCCGAATGAGCGCCCCCGGCGATGTCGTCCAGGCCGGCGGTCAGGGCTTCACGCCAGCGCACCCGGGTCCGTGCGTCCAGGGCTGCGCGAAGCCGGTCCGGCGTCGTCAGCCGGGCGCCGCAGGCGCGGGCCAGCCACGCCAGCGCCTCGTCCAGGTTCCTGCTGGCCACGGCCAGATCCAGTGCGGTCTCTTCGATCCGGGTGCGGGGCGGGTTCATGGTTGGGTGCCGGGCCTGCGCGACACGATTCGACCGGTGGACGATCACCCCGGTTATCGGCCGTACGTGCTGGTCCCTCGGCACGGTCAGGTGGATCACGGTGCTGGGCGCAGCGGTCAGCTTGCTGAATTCGGCGGCGGTCTGGTGACTCAGCACGGCATCTGCGCCCGCCCGGCGCAATGCCGCCCACACCATGGCCTCACGATCCGGCTGGCCGCTGAAGGTGGCGTACACACCGACGTGCAGCCGCTGCCACTGGCCTCTCCGTAACCGCCAGCTCACCGTTCCGGGGCTCATCCCGCCCTCCAGGGCCTGGGCCCGCGACAGCACGCCATGCTGGAGGTCAGCCAGCTCGCGGGAATCCCGGGGAAGCTCTCGCGCCATGGCTCAACCCTGCCCGGGCCGGGTGCCGCGCCGCCACACGACTTTCTCCTCCTGTGGATAACTCGCTAAGCACGTCAGTGCGGTGCATTGTGTGCGTCATGGCAACCACGATGCACCGCGCTGATGTGATCACCAGGCAACGGAATGGCGGCTCGCGCGTGCAATAGGTATGAGCCACCAGATCTGGGGAGGCCGGCGGGCTGGGACCGGGCGCCTCGTCCGTGGCTGACTCCGGGGCCAGCGTGACCGCGCTGTTCCGCGAGCACCATGCCGACCTGGTCCGGCTGGCCGTGCTGATGACCGGCGACCGGGCGTCCGCTGAGGACATCGTCCAGGACGTGTTCGCCCGCCTGTGTGCCCGCGACCGGCTGCCGGATCCCGCCGGTGCGCCCGCGTACGTGCGGGCCGCCGTCCTGAATGGCTGCCGCAGTGCGCTGCGCCGCCGGGCTGTCGCGCGCCGCTTCGGGGGCGCGCGCGACGCCACGGCGGCGGACGTGACCCAGAGATCCGCGGAGAGCGAGGCCCTGCTGGCCGAGGACCGCCGGGAGGTGCTGGCCGCCCTGGCCGGGCTGTCCCGGCGGCGCCGCGAGGTGCTGGTGCTCCGCTACTGGCTGGGGCTGCCGGAGGCCGAGATCGCGGCGATCCTGGGGGTCAGACCCGGCACCGTCAAGTCAACCGCCGCGCGGGGGATCGCCGCCCTCGCGCGCGAGCTCGGGGAGCCAGCATGACCAGGACCGAAGACCGGCTGACCGACGCGCTCACCGCCGCAGCCCGCGCCGTCCCCCAGGAGACGCTCCGCCCGCTCATCGCCCCGCCGGCCCGGCGACGTCAGCCCGCGTGGCTCGCCCCGGCCGCCGCGGCGCTGGGCATCGTCCTGGTGGTGGGCGTGGCGCTGGCCGTGGGCAGCCGGGTCGGCCGGTCCGGGGCGGGCTTCTCAGCCGCTGCGGCCGGCGCTGCCGCGGTACTACTGTCGAAGCCGGCCTGGACGGCGGCCGGGATCCCCGTCCCGTGGTCCGGTCCACGGCCACCGGCGCGGTGACCAGCACGGTCCCCGTCCCCATCGTCAAGCACATCACCGGGTACGGGACCGATGCGGTCGCCTCGGCGCGCAACGGACGGTTCTTCGTGGCCGCCTTCGTGCCGGGCGGAGGGGAACGCGTCTACCAGTTCAGGGTGACCCGGGAAGGCCGCGTGTCCGGGTTCTCCGCACTGCCGGGCGGCGTGCTCGGCCGGGGACAGTGGGAAGCCAGCACGCTGGCCGCCACGCCCGACGGGTCGCAGGTGGCCGTGGCCTTCACCTTCGTCGGCTCCAGCACGCCGGACGCCGATTACATCGTCGGTATCGACACGGCGACCGGCGCGAGGACCGTGTGGCGGGGGACGGGTCGTGATCTCGGAGGAGCCTCGTTCACGGTCCAGAACCTGTCCTGGACCGCCAGCGGCCACGAACTGGTGTTCCTCGGGCGGTGGTGCCGCGGGGCCACCACGTTCACGAACGCGATCTGCCGGTCCGGTTCCTGGGCGGCGGAGGCCCGGTCGCTCAACCCGGTGGCCGGCGGGCGGCTGGACAGCGGGCGGATGCTGCTGCGCCAGTCGGCCCGGTTCCCCTATCTCGCGCAGGCGCTGATCAGCCCGGACGGTACCGCGCTCACGGCTGTGGTGCTCCGCGGGGCGGTGGTCGGCTCTCACGCGGTCAGCGGTGCGGCTCCGGACAACCTGTCGGTCGAGATGATCTCCGTCGCGACCGGCCAGAACGTGGCCACCCTCTATCACCGCCTGCTGGGGCCGACCTCGCAGATCGTCGGCGCGCCCCACTTCCTGGTTCTCAGCGCCGACGCTGCGAGGGAGCACTGGCTGCTCAACGGGGGCATCAGCGGGGGGGCCGGCTACAACAACGGGTTCAACGGGTGGATCCACCACGGCCGGCTGGTACAGCTGTGGCCCCGCGACGGCACGGACGCCGACGAAGCCTGGTGACCCGAGTCCGGCGGCTGCCGTCCCCGGCCGGAGGCCACGTGCCGCTGCGCGGCCATGTGCCGCCCAGCCGGTCAGGGCTGGGCGGCACGCGGCTGGGTGCACTTCAGGACAGCGCTGCTCTAAGTCACAGGCAGAGCGGGGTGGCGCAGTCCTCCTCCACCTCCCGGGCCGTCCCGGTGACGAGGTCCACCTCCCCGTCCAGCACGGCCTCCGTCACCATGGCCGGTTCCAGTCCTGCCGCCGGGACGCGAACCGGGGCGGGCACCGGGACCGGCGCCGGCCGGAGCCCGCGGCGGGCGGACCGCAGGCCGCTCAGCGCGGTCACCGCCCCGAGCGCTGACACCACGGTGATGACAGCCAGCGCGGGCCGGTAGGCGCCCAGCGTCGCCTGCGCCGAGGTGATCCGGCTGGCCCCCCCGGCGTCCACCACCGCGGTCACGACCGCGAGCACGATCGCGCCGCCGACCTGGAACGAGGTCTGGAACAGGCTGGCCGCCAGGCCCTGCTCCGCGTCGGCCACGCCGTCGGTCGCGGCCAGGCTGAGCGCGGAGAAGCCCAGGCCGAACGCGATGCCGATGAGCACCACCGCCGGCAAGATCACCGACGGGTAGTCAGGCTGGACGCCGACCCGGAGGAACACGGCGTAGCCGGCCACCAGGCTGGCGAACGCGAGCACCGAGACCCGGGCGGTCCCGAACCGCCCGATGATCGCACTCATCCGGGTGGACAGCACCGCCACCATCACGCCGGCCGGCAGGAACGCGAGCGCCGTGGCGATCGCGGACCAGGACGCCAGGGTCTGCAGGTACTGGGTGACGAGGAACTGGAACGAAACGTAAGACCCGAACAGCGTCAGCGCACCGATGTTGGCCCGGGTCAGCGGCCCGGAGCGGAAGATGCCCAGCGGCACCAGCGGGTCCACGCTGCGCCGCTCGATGATGACGAAGGTGGCGAGGAGAAGGGCGACGATCGCGAACGAGCCCACGGTCCGGGCCGACCCCCAGCCGGCCTGCTGAGCCGAGACGACGGTGTAGACCAGCAACAGCATCGCGCCGGTCACGGTCGCCGCCCCGGGGATGTCGAACCGGCGGCTGCCGCGGGGTTCCCGCGAGGCGGGAGCGCGCGGGATGAACCGGAACGCGGCGATCAGCGTGACCAGGGCCACCGGCGCGGGCACCAGCAGCGTCAGCCGCCAGCTCACCTCGGTGAGCAGGCCGGACAGCACCAGGCCGAGCGAGAATCCGCTCGCCCCGAAGGCCGAGTACACGCTGATGGCCCGGGTGCGCATCGGGCCCTCGTGGAAGTCGGTGGTGAGCAGGGACAGTCCGGCGGGAGCGGTGAACGCCGCCGCAATGCCCTTGACGAACCGGGCAGCGATCAGCAGGCCAACGCTGCTGACCAGCCCGCCGAACAGCGAGGCCACCGCGAACAGGGCCAGGGCCGCCAGGAAGACGCGCCGCCGGCCGAGCAGGTCGGCGGCCCGGCCGCCGAGGAGCAGCAAGCCGCCGTAGCCGAGCACGTACCCGCTGATCACCCACTGCAGGGACGAGGTGGACAGCCCGAGGTCGGCGCGGATGGCCGGCAGGGCGACGCCGACCATGGACACGTCGAGCGCGTCGAGGAACAGGGCTCCGCACAGCACGATCAGGATCGCCCACAGCCGCGGGCTCCAGCGCTGGTCACCAGCCCGTGCGGGCGGCGCTGGCGGCCGCGTGCCCGCCGGCGCCTGCTGCGTGCCCACGGGCGCCTGCTGCGTGCCCGCCGGCGCCTGCCGCGTGCCCGCCGGCGCCTGCTGCGTGCCCGCGGGGGCCTGCTGCTGGGACCCGCCCACCGGGCGGGAGGCCCGCGCCACCTCGGATCGAAGGGACAGGGAGGGAGAGGCCGCCTGGGTGCGGCTGGGTGACTCCATGAGCTAGACCATATGCATGTACAAGCACTAGATGCAACTGCAATTAATGTAGTTGCATCTAGTCTGGCTTCGCGCTATCCTGCGCTCGTGGGCGGAGCAACGGACGAGACGCTGGTGAGCACGTGGCGGGCCATCGCGGCCAGCCACGCGGCGGCCAACGCCGCGCTCGAGCGTGAACTGGCCCGCCAGGGCCTCGGCGTCAGCGAGTTCGAGGTGCTCGACCGGCTGTCCGAGAGCCCGCAGGACAAGTTCCGGGCCCAGGAACTGGCCGACGCGGTCCACCTCAGCCAGAGTGCCCTGTCCCGGCTGATCGACCGGCTGGAAAAGAACGGCCTGGTCCAGCGGTCGCTGTGCGGCGAGGACCGGCGGGGCATCTACGTGACCCTCACCGGGGAAGGCCAGCGGCGTCACGCCGAGGCCGCACCCGTGCACCGGGAAGTGCTGGCCCGGATCCTCCCGCCCTCGCTGGTCGAGTGCCAGTGCACCGACGCGGTTCCCGCCTGACGCGGCCGGTCGTTCCCCGCCGGCCGGGCCGGGCACCTGGGCACACCTGACCCCCGACCTCCCAGACCCTGCGAAATCAGGCGCCCGGAGCAGCGGATCTCGTGATCCCCCCGTAACCTGGCCCCCATGGGCATGATGATGGCCGTCAGCTTCGAACGCTACGGACGGCTCTACTACCTGGACCCCGGGCCGCTCACGCCCCGGGTCGGCGACAAGGTTCTCGTGCCCACCGACGCCGGGCCCGAGGTGGCCGACGTGATCTGGGCCCCGCAGTGGGTGGATGACGACGTGGACGGGCTGCCGGTGTGCGCCGGGCTCGCCACCGACGAGCACCTGTCCCGGGACGAGGCCAACCGGGGCCGCCGCGCCGAGGCCCGGGTGGCCGCCCGCCGTCTGGCCCGCGAGCACGGACTGCCCATGAAGATCATCGGTGTGGACTACGTTGACGATCCCAACGTGTACACCATCTACTTCAGCGCGCCCGGCCGGGTCGACTTCCGGGCCCTCGTCCGCGACCTGGCCGCCCGGCTGCGCGGCCGGGTGGAGCTGCGCCAGATCGGCCCGCGGGACGAGGCCCGGCTGCAGGGCGGCATCGGGCCGTGCGGCCGTGACCTGTGCTGTTCCACGTTCCTGAAGGACTTCGAGCCGGTGTCGGTCCGGATGGCCAAGGACCAGGAGCTGCCGGTCAACCCGCTGCGGATCGCCGGGGCCTGCGGCCGCCTGATGTGCTGCCTCAAGTACGAGCACCCGCTCTACCAGGACTTCCGCAAGGACGCCCCCAGCATCGGCTCCTCCGTCGAGACCCCCGAGGGCCCGGGCGTCGTCACCGGCCACAGCGTGCCCGGCGACAAGATCGTGGTCAAGCTGGCCCGCGACGGAAGCAAGTGCGCCTGCCCGAAGGCCAGCGTCTGCGGGTCCCGCCAGGCCTACGAGGCCAAGTACGGCGACCAGGCCGCCGCCACCCCCGCCGAGTAGCCTCGCCCCGTGGCCTTCCCGATCCGGCGCCGCCGCCGGCAGGCCCTGGCGCTGGCCGCCGGGATGCCCGCCGTCGTGCTCGCGGCCTGCAGCACCGGCGCCGCCCACCCGGCCGCCGGCGCACCCGGCTCCAGTGCGGCGGCCACCCCGCAGGCCAGCGTCCCGATCGCCGAGCCGGCCGGGCCACCGCCGACCACCCTGGCCGGGTACTACGCCCAGACCCTGCGGTGGCAGCCCTGCGACAAGGTCTTCCAGTGCTCGCGGCTGCTCGTCCCGTTCGACTACCGCCGGCCCGGCTGGCGGCGGTTCTCGCTGCCGGTGATCCGGCTGCGGGCCACCGACCCCGCGAAGCGGATCGGCTCGCTCGTCGTCAACCCCGGCGGCCCCGGCGGCTCCGGCATCAGCTACGCGATGCAGGCCCGCACCGAGATCGCCGCCCCGGTGCGGGCCCGCTTCGACGTGGTCGGCTTCGACCCCCGCGGGGTTGGCGCCAGCGAGCCCGCCGTGCACTGCCTGTCCGGCCCCCAGCTGGACACGTACTTCTCCACTAACGAAAACCTCACCGGGGCCGCCCACCTCGCCCCGGTCGTCGCCGAGGCGAAAGTGTTCGCCCGGGGGTGCGAGCGTGAGTCCGGGACGCTGCTGCCGTGGGTGGGCACCCGCAACGCCGCCCGCGACATGGACGTGCTGCGGGCCGCGCTCGGCGACCCGAAACTGACCTATCTCGGCAAGTCCTACGGCACCTACCTGGGCACCTGGTACGCACAACTCTTTCCCTCCCACGTCAGGGCGCTGGTCCTGGACGGGGCGATCGACCCGGGCAGCTCTTCGTTGCGGATGAATATCGTGCAGGGGCAGGGCTTCGAGGTCGCGCTGCGCGCGTTCGTGGCGGACTGCGTCGCGCGCGCCGGCTGCCCCCTGGGGCGTGGTTCCGTCGCGGCGGGGGTGGGGCGGATCGAGGCCCTGGTCAGCCAGGCCACGGCGCATCCGCTGGCCAACAACCTGTCCAGCCAGCGGGCCGACGGGGCCGTGGTGCTGAACGGGATCGCGACCGCGCTGTACAGCCAGGCGTACTGGCCGACGCTGCGCGAGGCGCTGGGCTCCGCGTTCCGCGGTGACGCGACCGTGCTGGTCGAGCTGGCCAACGCCCTCTGGGAGCGCAACGCCAGCGGCCAGTACACCAACCTGGCCGACGCGAACATGGCGATCGACTGCCTGGACCGGCCCTGGCCCGCCGGGAGCCCGGCCGGGCTGGCCCGCTGGCGGGCGGCGGCCGCCACTGCGCAGCGGGCCGCGCCGGCCTTCGGGGCCCCGATCATGTGGGGCAGCCTGCCGTGCGCGTACTGGCCGGTCCGTGCCTACCCCCGGCCGTCGATCCGCGCGGCGGGTGCCCCGCCGATCCTGGTCATCGGCAACAAGCGGGACCCGGCCACGCCGTACCGCTGGGCCCAGGCCCTGGCCGGGGACCTTCGCTCCGGGGTGTTGCTGGGGTGGGACGGCAACGGCCATACCGCCTACATGCGCGGGAGTTCCTGCGTGGACGGCATCGTGAACCGGTACCTGCTGGACCTGGCCGTGCCCCGCACCGGTACCGTCTGCCCCTGACCGGCGCGGGTCCGCGGCCGGGACACGGGCTGGTGGGCAGACCGGTAGACTCGGTGGGCCGCCGGATGGCGGCTTGCCGCCTTAGCTCAGTCGGTCAGAGCGACGCACTCGTAATGCGTAGGTCATCGGTTCGATTCCGATAGGCGGCTCCCACGTCAGAGGCCCCTTCCGATCATGGAAGGGGCCTCTTTGGTGTTAACTAGCCTGCTAGGGCGTGTTTAATGAGTGGCGGGGGAGCCACTCGTTGATCGCGGCGATGCGCAAGGTGGCTCCGTAGCGGGTGGCGAATTCATCGTAATGGGTAGCCACCGCCTGGTTGCGCTTGAGCCCGCTCAATGACCACCCCGGCCCGGCGGCCCGCCTACAGATCACCCGTTTCCGCCCCAGCGGCGGGCTGGTGCGCTCGGGCCACCGTGGAATCCACGGACACATCCTAGGTGATCAGCCCCTCCGCGTCCGCCCGCACCCGCCACCGGATGCCGTCAATCAGCGTGCCCTTCGCGTGTTCCGGCGGGCAGTCGCGCCCACTGCGCGTCGCTCCGCTCTCTCCGCCCGCTCACCGCTAAGGTGGCCACGAGGTCTCCGTGCAGATGGTCTTCTTGGTCGTTGACTCATCTACTGGAGGCCTCGCCCGTTATAGGCAGCGACATGCGGGAATCTCCAGATCACGTCAGGCAGCTAAGCCCACTTTTGAAACACGCCCTAACAGTGGGGGCTTAACGCTAAGGTTCCAGACGGCCGTCGGCCTGGTTGGTTGGGATTTCTTGCGGCGACGTCTGCATTACTCAGGCGCCCAGCATACTATATGTGTGTGACGCTGAATGACAGCAAGGAGGGTATCGACCACTCCGATGTTAGGAATCCGCAGCGGCCGGGTACTTGGCCATCCATGCGATAGACAAACGCATGACTGGCAGGTGAACAGAGATCCTTTTTTCGACTATGGACGCGTTTGGCCCATGTCAAATATCAGAAGGTGGCGTTGCTGGCCTGATCGAGCATGAGTCGCCATTGTTGACGCCCTCAAGAAAAGCTGTCCACTCCCGGCGTGTGAATGACAGCACACAGCCGAATGGATCCCGTGAGTTCCGGACAAGGATCGAGTCGTCGACGAGCGCTACCTCGACACAGTTGCCATTGTGGCCTGACGCCGAGCTCTTGTGCCAGACAATGGGGGTGCGCTCCGTATCTGTGACGAATTCTACTTTATGGGACTGTTGAACTCTCCCGCGCAGCCGAGCCACGTGCCACACCCTTCAGATCAAGCCTTCTACCTACGGCACAGCCAGTACGCGATGCCAGCGCGGACGTTGATAGTGCACAGCAACGTTACGGCCATCCGCACGAGGCGCGTAAGGCCAACTCCACCCCGTTGTGGATCTCTGTGCACGAAGTATATACGTTACGGGGCAATCCGGCCACTGCCCGTGTGCGACGACGAGCAACGCGGCGCTTAGTGGTTCACGCGCGACAAGTCCGGGCCTTCGTATGTACCCCTTAAGTTGTGCCTTACTTCCTTATCCTGCTTGGCCTGAAATTCGCCCGAATCCGCTACAAAGCGGCGGTCGGGGACGCGGTCAAGGACTACAGGAGAGAGATGACGGAGATTGGCCGGCGCCGGGTACTAAAAGGGGCCCGGGGCGCGAGTCCCCGGGCCCGCCGACTGCGTGGAGCAGGAAGTGCAACAATGGAGCCGCACAACTGGGGCCCCAATCACGACCGTGGGGCCGTTGGCCACCTATCGCGGTTGAACCAATCGTCATTCGTGCCATTGGTCCCGTATCGCGATGATCGCGACCTAGGAACCTCACGTAAGGCTGGCCGTTAAGAATCGAGTCTTTCGCCGAGGAGCAACGGGCCATAAGCCGCGGAAATACTTACTTCAAGGTAATGCTGTCCGTTCGAACTGCGTGGAGAAACTCTTCCCATGCGAGAGCAGGGAAAGGCAGTGCTCCTCGGCCGCGGTTCTTGGTGTCCCGGACGTAGACGGCGGTCTTGCTGCTTGCGACCTCCACACAGTTTCCGCCCGCTGACCGCGAGCTGACTTGCCATATTAGATTAGCTGGAAAATCATACATGCATGCTTCCCCTTCAGGTTGATGCTGCTACCTGATTGTCTGAACATCGCCGCTTAACGGATCTCGTTAGCAGCAGTTTTCAAGTAGTCGAGCGTGCCTTTTGGGCCGAGTGAGATATTCCTCAAATCTTCGAAAATCTCGCGATAGGCCGCGACCTCTTCGCTAGCGTCACGAGTAAAAATCGATTCACGAACGCCTTCGAAGTATATGACGTCTTCAGAAGATCCGGGAAACTCGAGAATGCTGAACGTGTCGGACATCCCGCGATGAAGACCGGCGGTGAAGGGTACGATCTCGATTGTAATTTCGGGTCTGTCGGCCATGCTAATGAGCTTTTCTAGCTGCGCTTTCCGTAGTTGATCCTCGCCAAGGAGTCGACGAGATTACAGCCTCATCCATGATAAAGAATAGCAGTGGAGGATTGGGTCGGTCCCAGCAGTAGTTCCTGGCGTCTTGCATGCGGACCTCGACTAGGGTCTTCACCGTTTTGGCGGCGAAGTCCTGTCTGTATTGCTGCATAATAGAAGTCGCATATTCTTCTGTCTGCAACAGGCCGGGAACCAGGATCTCTTCGTATGACCGAATGATCGAAGCTGCCGTCTCATATTCGATGTACTGAAAATAGACTGGCGACAGGATCTGGCGGTATTTGCTGTACCATGTAGGCTTCCTGCCCGCTCTGCCTCGTGTTATGAGATCCTTGATTCGCTGAGGGTCCTTAACCTTATATAGACGCAGAAGCGCGGTAAGGTCGTTCGTTGAGATACCTACAGCACCGGTCTCGATCCTGATGATCTTGGACATCGACCAGTCCATCTGCTCCGCGACCGCCTCTTGCGTCAGGCCCGCATCTTGACGTGCCTGCCTGAGCTCGTCCCGGACACGGCGACGCTCTACTAGCGGGTTCGTACTGAGGGCCACGGCCGTCCTTCAGCTAGCTCGACACCTTCCTGGAAGCCTAGGCGCGACCTGCCAGGTTGCATGACGGCAGCCTACACACTGCACTATGCAACAGCATATCGCGAGGAGTATGTCAAGGTTACGATCATGTCAAGACCTCCGCCCTGAGCAGGTTGTTTACCAGCGATCTGCCACCTCGCAGATTGAGACCTTGCCTTCAGCTCCGGGCTGACCGATACTTGTCCTGAGGATCCTCCAGCTCAGGCAGGCGGTGGTCACAATGGAGATCTTCTTGGGAGTACTGATCGGCTTCCTGGCAGGGATGTTCCTCTGCGCTAGATATCTTCGTCAGGAGATCGCCGCCAACATCGGACCAAGGCTCGTAAACATCGAACAGCAACTAGAGACCCTCCAAGCTGAGATGAGGCTCGATGCCGCGACAAGGCTGGTATCCATCAGCGAGCGCCTTGAAGACCGCCGTCCACGGGACTGAGGTCGCCGGAAGCGTCCCTGGTGGAACCCGGACTAGTCGCTGACCAACATTCGGCGGGTGGAACGCTACGTGTCGAGGCTCACGTGCTGCGCGCTGATAACTTCGAGGCCCTCGTGCTCGCTGACGGTGTACCAGATTGTCACGTCGTCGGCGGGCAGGTGCAACTCGTAGGCGCCAGGCAACGGGTCATTAAGGGGGAAAGGATCCGCCAGCGCTGGGACCGGCTCGTCTAACAAGTGGAAGATCGTGCGCTGAACCGTCCACCGCAGCGGCTGCGGCAGGGCCTCGATCTGCTGCCACGAAGTGCCAGGGAAGCGGACCAGCCGATCAGTCACGTATTCCCCATGCTTCAGCCAGTTCCTCACGGGTGTACGCAGGTGCGTCGTCGCCCGGGCCAGGGTCCGCCTGAATGTAGCCCTTGGCCACCCCACGCCCGACTTCCCGTCGCAGTCGCTTCAGCTCAGCCTTCAGCGCATCCAGCTCAGCGCGGGGGATGTTGACCAGTTCAGACGCTTCGGCGCTCACGCGTGGCTCCCTCAGTTTTACGATCAGGCAAAGTCTAGAACGATGAGCTCGCGGCCGGCCGGCTGTGCGCGCCGGAGCGGTCTGGGTGGCCCCTGCTGACAGGCCCTGCGTGACCATTTGATGATCTTGCTAATGGATCTGCCCACAGCAATCAGTCAGAGCCGAGCCTCACTTACCAGCAGATCCCTACGGTCTAACGTTTCCGCGGCTTCCCATCCTGCTCATAGCACTCAAGCGTCACCTGGCCCGCACCGCGTTGTGCTCAGGTCCATTGCCCACCCAAACTGGAACGAGCCCCCGATCCAGAGGATGAGCGAGGAGGATGCCGTGAGCGAACTCGACCGACTGGAAGCGGCGGTTAGTGAGTGCCGGGAGATGGTCCGCGAAGCCCATGCCGCCACGAAGGATCTGCGGGCGGCGGTGCGCGAGGCCAAGAGTGAGCTGCGCGCCCTGGCTCAGGACGAGGTTGCCGCCCACCTCGAGGCTGAGGTATCCCGGCAGCTGGACGAGCTGAGCGAACGAACCCGGGAGGCCATCATCGCGGCAACGCAGAAGGTGATCGCCGAGTTCGACCGGTTCGGTGAGTCGTTGCTGGGCAAGGAGGTCTACTGGCAAAAGGCGAGCGGCCGGCGTGCGGTCCCGCGGCCCGACACGGATGTCGTAACGCTCGATGACCGGCCCGGCGAAGACAAAGGCTGACAACACCAGGTGAGAACGACCGGGTCCTTCCCGCCGGGCGCGTCAACTGGCTCGCATCCTCATTGACCTGAGAGGCCCCTTCCGATCATGGAAGGGGCCTTCTTGCGAACAGCGGGGCGCCCTGTCCGCCGGGGGACATGCTCAGCTCAGGCCGGGGCAGACTCGGAGCGAGCGATAGTGATGTACCAGTAGCCACCCGCGAGATTCAGCGCCGCAAGAACCAGGAACGGGGCTGCCCATCCGTAGGCGCCGTACGAGAGGAGCAGGACGCCGCCGACGGCCAGGACGCTGCCACCGGCGATACGCGTGACCCCAGAGGCGCGGAGGTGACGGTACTCCCAGGGCACGATGGCGCGCCGTATGCCGGATCGCGGGGGAGATGCCCACCACCCGCGCAGACCTTTCGCAGCGGTGTTGTCGCTGGGTGCGTTCATCGGGATGCCTCCTGTCACCTGTGGTGTCGGCCACCCGATCACTTATCAAAATGATATCACTTTTAATGAGCCTTGTCGGGGGCGTCAGCGCATCGATCCGGCCACGGGCGCGCGCCGCACACTTGTAAACCGCTGGCCGCTAGTACTTTCGGGCGTGCCCGACTTGCCCCCGGGCTCGGACCCGCCATCACGGCCCGGTGGGGACTGCCCGAGCCCGGGGCTCATCCGGCGGGGACGGGAGCACAGTGCCGCCGCTGCGCCAGTACTGGCCACCGGAGCGGGACAGGAACTCCTCATCGACGAGATAGCGGCGCAGCGCCGCATAGTCGGCGTGCAGGGCACCGAGGAACAGGCTGACCCGGCGCTCTGAGTAGCGCACGCCCGGCTCGAAAGGCCTGTGCGATCTTTTCCAGCAGCAGCTGCCGCCGCGCCTGCCGGGCCGGCAGGGTCTCGATGCTGCCGTGGCCGGTGAACGCCCGCAGCCGGGGGTTGCTGGCCACCGCCTCGATGACAGCTGCCGCGTCAAGCCCGCGCCCGTAGGTGGAGTGGGAGACTATGGCGTCCACCACCTGGTCGAGGGGCTGCCTGGCGTCGATGGGGATGGCGCCGAAGGCGCGCGAGCGGTCCTGAATTTCAGGCAGCTTGCGGCGCAGGTACTCGCGGCGGTCACGATGACATGCGCCCCTCGCGCCACCAGCAGTTCGGCGATGGCCGCGCCCATACCGCGCGTTCCTCCGGTGACGAGTGCCCTCCGGCCGGCAAGATCCTTCGCTTCGGGCTCGGCGGGACCAGCTTCCCGGCTGGCCGGCGATGTATTCATGGCCTGGCTCCTATCTGTCTCGGCTGAGCCAGAATCGGGCCGGCCCTGGCGGGAGAGTCAAGGACCCGGCACGGGATTAACCTTCCCCCAAGGGGACAGCTCGGCCGCAGCCTGGACGCCGCCAGTACGGGAACGATGAGTTCGCCGGGGCCGGGCGCGTCTGCACCTGCGAGCGCCGCCCGCACGGAGAGGACTCATCATGTCCGAGCCAGAGCGACCCGACGCCTTGGCCCGCCTCGATGTCTTCGTCGGCGAGTGGGCACTGGAAGCCCGCTTCCCCGATGCGGCGTATGAGGCCGGGCCGCAGGCACGGGCCACATTCGAGTGGATCCTCGACGGCCAGTTCCTGATGCAGCGCACGCACGTGCCAGTACCCGAAGCGCCAGACAGCCTGATCGTCGTCTGCGCTGACCTGCAGAACGGTGGCTACTCCCAGCACTACTACGACTCCCGTGGTGTCACCCGGCGCTACGCCATGAGTCTCGACGCCGGGGTGTGGCGGCTAGCGCGGGATGCGCCGGACGTCTCCCCGCTGGACTTCTGCCAGCGCTTCACCGGGACGTTCAGCGACGACCGGACCACGATCAACGGCGTGTGGGAGAAGTCCCTCGACGGGGCGACCTGGAGCCACGACTTCGCCCTCACCTACCGCAGGATCGGCTGACATGCCGGGGTGGCCCAGCCGGGGAGGTTGCCTAGCCGGGGAGGCTGCCGTGCCGGAGGGGTTGCCCAGGCCGAGGGCAGCCGGGTTACGCTTTCCGTACGTCGTGCTCACGGGGAGGCGCCAGTGGTGGTCGGGCCCGGGGACGAAGGAGCAGCCGGCGCGGGAGGCCGCAGCTACAGCTGCGTCCGGGCGTCGCATGCCGATCGCGAGCAGGTCATCGACGTCCTCAAGGCCGCGTTCGTGCAGGGCCGCCTGGCCAAGGACGAACTCGACCTGAGGCTCGGCCGGGTGCTGTCGTCACGGACCTACGCGGACCTGAGCGCGCTGACCGCCGACCTGCCCGTCAGGCTCACGAGAGCCGAGCCGCCGGAGCCCGTCCGCCAGCTAGCCACCGGCCAGCTAGCCACCGGCCAGCCAGGAACCGGCCAGCCAGGAACCGAGCCGCCCGGCACAGGGCAGCCAGGAACCGAACCCGTCCCGGTATCGAGCGAGCGAAAGATAGTCCGGGCGTGGGCCTGTGCGACCGTGGTGCTGCCGAGCCTGGCGGTCGGTGTGGCGTTGCTGAACTCCGGAACCGATATCGCCATGATCGCGATCGCCGTGGCCTTGTTCGCCTGCGTGGTGGCCGTGCCGGTCAGCGGGCTGATGATGCTGCACTCATGGCTCGAGAAAACGCTCCGGCAGCCTGGGGGATGATCCGGGGCATCCCGGTCAGCGGATGATGGCCACCAGATTCAGCACCGCCGACCCGAGGGCCTGATCTCCCGAGATAGCCGTCTGCGCTCGCGCATCCTCCACCGTGATGCCCCGGGTCGCCACCCGCCACAGGCACCCGGACGAGAGCCGGGCGAGCGCGGCGGCAGGCTGCGCGGGCGAGCCCCGGCCCACTGCCCAGGTGCCGGGCCACCGCTCGATCGTCCAGTCGCCGCCGCCCGGGCCGGTCACGGCGACGTGCACGCAGGTCCCCGGTTCCGGGGAGACATGCCGCAGGGCGTGCGGCACGGCGCGCAGGAACGTGTCGGTTACCGCTGCGGCCAGCCGCTCATCGTCCGCGCCGGGACGGCCCACCGCGTCCCGGACCTGCTGCTGGTGCACCCAGTACTCGGTGTACTCGCGGGCGACGTCCAGCCAGACGGGGGCCGGCCGTCCCGGGGCGGCCCAGGAGACCGCCTCACCGGTCCGCCCAAGGTCTAGCGACGCCCACATCTCATCGAGCTGCGGTCCGAGGTAGCCGAGCAGATCGGTCAGGACACGCGGGCTCCAGCGGTGCGCGACGTCCACGAACTCCTGGTTCACCCGGTGCAGGAAGCCGGGCAGGCTCTCCGCGGGCAGCGGACCGGGCGCCAGGTGCTGGTCCCGCAGGCCCGAGAGCTTCCGGATGTAGTCGTGGACCACATGCGCCACCACGTCGTGCACCCGCCAGCCCGGGCAGACGGTGGGCCGCCGCCAGTCGGCCGCCTCCAGGTCCCGCAGCAGGCCCAGGAACTCGGCCCGCTCCCGCGGGAACAGCGGCCGGGTATCCAGCGGCGGGCCGGCCCAGTCCCAGTCCCTGTCCCCGTTCATGCCCCGTAGTCGATCACGTGAAGGGCACCGGCCGGCGGCTACTCCTGGTCAGCGGCGGCCCGGATCGCGGCCACGTCGAGCTTCTTCATGCCGAGGACGGCCCGCATGGCCCGATCGCGGCGTCCGGGGTCCGGGTCACACATCAGCTCTTCGAACCCGGCCGGGACGACCTGCCACGACAGCCCGT
The DNA here is from genome assembly GCA_963720645.1 of uncultured Actinomycetes bacterium. Taxonomy (GTDB): domain Bacteria; phylum Actinomycetota; class Actinomycetes; order Streptosporangiales; family Streptosporangiaceae; genus RYN-230. The sequence continues at coordinate 316,188 of CAVRFX010000019.1, forward strand.
GGCGGTCCTTGACCCAGCCGCACGGGCCTTCCTGGCCGCCGTCGGAGAGCCGGGTCCAGTAGTAGTCGATCTCCCCCTGGTCGGCGCAATGGATCAGGAAGGAGATCGCCTCGTCGAAGGTGAATTCCGGGCCGCCGTTGATCGCGGTGAACTCCTGGCCGTCCAGGGTGAAATCGACGGTCAGGACGGTACCCGCCGGCCGCGGCCCGGCCTCTCCGTAGTAGGACGTCCTGACGATCCGGGAGTTAGGGAACACCGAGACATAAAACTCGGCGGCCTGCTCACTCTCGGTGTCGAACCACAGGTTCGGGGTGATTCGCGGCATGGCACTCTCCCGTCCGGGTCGATGGCGTGTCGTTATCCCTATGACGGTTCGCGCGGCGGCGAATCACCGGGCCGCCCGCGGCCTGCCTGCCGGCCCCTGACGCGTGTCCTTCTGGACGTCCCCTCCACGCAATCACGCTGGTGTCTACTGTGTGTAGCCGGGCCCTGCACTGCTGTGGGGTCCAGCCGGAGATGACGGAGGCTCAGCGTGTCAGACACGACGCAGTTCACTATCGGGACCGAGGCCCGCTGCACCGACGGGGCGTGTGGCGAGGTGTCCCGGGTGGTGGTGGACCCCGTGAGCAACATGGTCACCCACCTGGTCGTCGAGCCGAAGCACCGTGCGGGCCTCGCCCGGCTGGTGCCGGTCAACCTGGTTGAGGGCGCGTCGCCTGAGGTCCTGCTGCACTGCACGCTGGACGCCTTCGACCAACTCGACCCGGCCGAGGAAACGCAGTTCATCCCGGGCAGCGTCGGGTACGCGGCTTACGGGCCCGAGCAGGTGGTCGCCTGGCCCTACTACGGCCTCAACCCTGGGGCGGGACTGCCGGGCGGCGTGGACCTCGGGACAGCCGGGTTCTCCCCGACCGTCACCTATGACCGTGTCCCCCTGGGCGAGGTCGAGGTGCGGCGCGGTGACCCGGTCGAAGCCACGGACGGCCGCATCGGGCGCATCCACGGGCTGGTCGTCGACCCTCACGACCATCAGGTCACGCACGTGCTGCTGCAGGAGGGGCACTTGTGGGGCCGCAAGGATGTGGCCATCCCCATCAAGGCGGTGTCCCGGGTCGGGGACACCATCCGGCTCAACATCAGCAAGCAGGAGGTCCAGGACCTGCCGCCGGTGGATTTCGCCCAGCACGGCGGCTAGCGCAGCGCCCAGCACGGGCGCCCAGCACGGCGGCTAGCCCGCAGGCCGCGTCACCCGTTCTCCGGGCGGATCCTGGTGATCTGCACCGCGTTGCCGCATCCCGCGTGGTGGCCGAGGAAGCTGCGCACCAGCCCCCCATAGTGGTGCTCGTCCTGCTCGATCACGGCGCTGGTGCCACATCCACCGCAGAGCAAGAGGGTCGCGCCGGCCACACACGGGCCGGGCAGGTCGGTGTTCGGGACGGCTGAACTGGGCATGCCCACTCCTCGGTGACCCTAGGTGAGCGAGCCGTCCATCACAGCCAGCTTCCCGGGGCGCCATTTCGAACCTGTTCCCCCCAGCAAAGACCCGGCAATTCTTGTCAAGTATCACCCAGCATCACCGCAGATTGTGCTCAGATCGGCGCCATCTTCGCTGGCCCGCCTGAAACCCAGCCCTGGGACCGGCCTTGCCCAGGCTGAATGGATTGCCGGTGGCAGAAAGTTTTCGGCTGCACACAAAATTGTGCCTGGCGAGCCTCATTGAGGCGCGGGGGACGTATCAGCCGGAGCCGCGCACGGGCGGCACCCGGGGTCAGCCGGATTTCCCCGGTGTGGGGTCTCGCCCCGGCCGGCCCCGCCCGATACATTCGTCCTCATGTTCGAACCGGCAGATGTCCTTGACGGGCTCAACGACGACCAGCGCCGGGCGGCCACGCACGAAGGCGGGCCCCTCCTGGTGCTGGCGGGCGCGGGGACCGGCAAGACCCGGACCCTGGTCGCCCGGGCGGGCTGGCTGCGCAGCCAGGGCACGCCGGCCAGCCGGATCCTGCTGCTGACGTTTACCCGGCGGGCCGCAGACGACATGCTGGCCCGGGTCACCCCGCGCGGGGCGGGCGCCGCCGACCGGGTCGTCGGCGGGACCTTCCACGCGGTCGCCCACCAGATCATCCGGGCGCACGCCGAGTCCTTCTCGCTGCCGCCCGAGTTCAGCGTCATCGACCCGCCCGACGTCACCAACCTCATGGACACGCTGCGCGCCGAGAACGGCCTGGTCACCAGCCAGCGGCGGGCCCCCCGGGCGGGTACCTGCGCGGACATCTACACCCGGTGCGTGAATACCCGCGCCCCGGTGCCGGAGGTGATCAAAGCCCAGTTCCCGTGGGTAGCCGGCTTCGAGGCCGAGCTCGCGGGCCTGTTCCGGGCCTACACCGCGCACAAACGCCAGCACGGGCTGGTCGACTTCGATGACCTGCTGCTGCTCTGGCGGGCCGCGCTGGCCGACACGGCCGCGGGCCCGGTGCTGCGCGGCATGTTCGACGCCGTCCTGGTGGACGAGTACCAGGACGTCAACGCGGTCCAGGCCGACATCGTCCGGCTGCTGCGCCCGGGCGGCCCGGGCCTGACCTGCGTGGGCGACGACGCGCAGGCCATCTACGCCTTCCGCGGCGCTGACCCGGCCCACCTGCGCACGCTGGCCGCGAACTACCCGGACCTGGAAGTCATCCGGCTGGCCCGCAACTACCGTTCCAAGGATGCGGTGCTGCAGCTGGCCAACGTGGTCCGCCCCCAGTCCGAGGGCCTCGAGCTCGCCCTGCGCGCGGAACGCGGGACCGGCGCGCGTCCCCAGCTGGTCCGCTGTCATGACGAGGCGACCCAGGCCCGGGAGATCTGCGGCCGGGTGCTGGAAGCCCGCGAGGCCGGCGCCGACCTGCGCGACCAGGCCGTGCTGATGCGCGCCGCACAGCACAGCGACGTGCTGGAGATCGAGCTCTCGGTCCGGCGCATCCCGTTCGTCAAGTACGGCGGCATCCGGTTCACCGAGGCCGCGCACGTCAAGGACTTCATGGCCGCCGCCCGGGTGGTGACCAACCCCGCCGACGACCTGGCCTGGTTCCGGCTGCTCCGGCTGCACGAGGGGATCGGGCCCGTGCACGCCCGCCGGTTTATCGGGGCCCTGGGCCTGGGCGATCCGCAGCTGTGGCAGCACTGGAAGGCCGCCGCCGACGTGCTGCCCCCGCGGGCCCGGCCGGCCGTGGCGGACACCATGTCCTGCCTGGCCGACGCGGCGGGACGGGAGCGCACCGCGGACCGGGCCGCGGGCATCCTGACCGCGCTGGACGCCCCCATCCGCGAGCGCTATCCCGACGCCGGGATCCGGATCGCGGACCTGCAACGCCTGGTGGACGCGGCCGCGACCCGGCCGTCGCTGCACGACGCGCTGGTCGAGCTGGCCCTCGACCCGCCGCTGTCCGCGTCGGACCTGGCCGGGCCGCCGCGGCTGGACGACGACTACCTCGTCCTGTCCACGATCCACTCCGCCAAGGGACTGGAGTGGCCGGTAGTGCACCTGCTGCAGCTGGTAGACGGGGCCGTGCCCAGCGACATGGCCCTGTCCAGCCGGGCCGGCCTGGAAGAGGAACGGCGGCTGTTCTACGTGGCGGTGACCCGGGCCCGCGACGAGCTCTACCTGTACGCGCCACTGCGGATGCACCATCACCGGATGGCTTCCGACGACCGGCACGGTTACGGGCAGCTGACCCGGTTCCTCACCCCGGCCGCGCTGGCCGAGTGCGACGCGGTGGACGCCACTCCGCCGGAACCCGTGCTGCCCAAGATCGGGCCGCTGGCCGGGACGATCGACGCCGCGCTCGACTCCCTGTTCGGCCCGGCCTGAGCGGTTAGCGCGGCGGCAGCAGCAGCCCGCGCACGTAAGCAGCCTGCCCGGCATGCTGCAGGTCGTCGGAGATCACGCTGGCCAGCCGGACTCCCAGGGTGACCGGCGGATCCCAGTGCTCGTCCACGACCCGGTCCAGGTCGGCTTCGCTCAGGCCCCGCACATACGCGATGGTGTGCGCGTGCACCGCCTCGTAGTACCCGGCGAGCAGGTCGGCAGACGCGCGGACGGCCGCGACCTCGGCGCCGCTGTGCCCGTAGCCGGTCTCAGCCGCCGGGAACGGCAGCCCGAACCGGTCCGCCCAGCCTTCCGCGGTCCAGGCCTGCCCCGTGCCGGCCACCCCGGCGACGTGGTCGTCCTGGATCCGGGTCAGGTGCCACACCAGCCACGCGATCGAGTTCCCGTGGCCGTCGGGGCGCAGGGCCAGCTGGTCCTCGCTCAGCCCGCGCACGGCACCCAGCACCACCCCATGGACCCGGCCGAACGCCTCCGCCAGCAGTTCGCCGATCGTCATGCATGCCTCCATTTTTCCTAACGGTCTGTTCGTTCTCATGACCCGCGACGGCTCACGGGTGGCGCCGCGCGAGAAGGCGCCGCGGCCGGGTCAGCCCCTGCCGGTGCCGGGACATCCCCGCCCACGGGTCGCCGGCCTTGTCCAGCTGGGCCAGCCGGTCCGGCATGGCGGGCAGCCTGAAACCGTCCGCGCGCAGCGCCGGGTCGGCGACCTCCTCCCAGCTCACCGGGGTCGCAACCGGGGCGCCGGGCCGGGCCCGGACCGAGTAGGCGGCCACCGCGGTCTGGGCGTAGGCGTTGCGCATGATGTCCGCGTAGACGCGGCCCTGCCGGGCCTGGATGCGCTGTTCCACGGTGACCAGGTCAGGCTCGGCCGCCGCGAGCAGCTCGGCCACCTGGCGGGCGAACTCCCGGACCGGGTCGAACTCCTCCCGGCCGTTCAGCGGGACCTGGACGTGGAGCCCTTTGCTTCCGGTGGTCTTGACGAACGCGGCCAGGCCCAGGTCGCCCTCGAGAATCTCGCGCAGCCGCAGCGCCGCGGTGCGGACCGCCTCGAAATGCGCGGTGTCCGGGGGATCCAGGTCGAAGATCAGCATGTCCGGCCGGTGCAGCTGGTCCGGCGGGCTGGCCTCGCCCGGCTCGCTGCGCTGGCCTGGGTGAGCGGGCCGCTCGATCCGGCTCAGGAACGGATGCAGCTCAATGCACGCCTGGTTGGCCAGGTAGACCAGGTCCGCCGCTTTGCTGGCGACCACCTGGCACAGCTCGCCGCCCTCCTTGCCGACCTCGACCCGGGGAATCCAGTCCGGGAAGTGCCGGCCCACGTTCTTCTGGAAGATGCGCTCCCCGGTGATGCCGTCGGGGTAGCGGGCCATGGCCAGCGGGCGCTCCCGCAGGTACGGCAGCATGTGCTCGGCCGCGGCCCGGTAGTAGCCGATCAGGTCACCCTTGGTGATCCCGTCGCCGGGGAACAGCACCTTGCCGGTGTTCGTCAGCGCGACAGTCAGCCGCCCGACCTTCACCTGCTCGCGGGTGGTGGTGCTAGCCACTTTGCGGAACCTCCCGGATCACGTCGGCCGGGCTCTTGTCCCGGCGCAGTCCCTGGAACCTGGGGTGGCGCAGTTGCCCGGCCGTGGTCCATTCGCTGAACCCGATCTGCGCGACCATCCGGGGCTTGGCCCAGTGCACCCCGGCCCGGGGCGGGTTTCCCCGGTCGAACGGGCTCCGCTCCTGTTCCAGCGCGGACAGCTCGTCGTGCAGCCGGCGCAGGGTCTGCTGGTCGAAGCCGGTCCCGACCTTGCCCGCGTAGACGAGCTGCCCATCGCTGTCGTAGACGCCCAGCAGCAACGCGCCGAGGCCGGTGCGGGTGCCCTGCGGGTCGGTGTACCCGCCGATCACGAACTCCTGGTTGTTCTCGCACTTGAATTTCAGCCAGTCCTTGGTCCGGCCGCCCACGTACGGGGCGTCGGCCCGTTTGGCGATGAGTCCTTCCCAGCCCTGCCGGCACGCTTCAGCGTAGAACTCAACGCCGTCACCGACCCGGTGCTCGGTAAAGCGCAGCGGGTCGGCGAAGTCCAGCAGCTGGTGCAGCCGCCGCTTGCGTTCCCGCAGCGGCTGCGGGCGCAGGTCGGTGCCGTCCGCCCAGAGCACGTCGAACAGGTAGTACTGGACCGGCACCGTGCGCAGCAGCTCCGCGGACGGCCGGCCGATCTGCATCCGCTGCTGCAGCTGGGCGAAGCGGGTCTGGCCGTCGGAGAACGCGACGACCTCGCCGTCCACCACGAAGTCATCGGACCGCTGGGCGCCCAGGGCCTCGACCAGCTCGGGGTAGGTGCTGCTGACCATCTTCCGGTTGCGGGTCATCAGGTGCACCTGGTCCCCGTCGCGGAAGGCCAGGCACCGCTCGCCGTCGAGTTTGCGCTCGTACATCCAGGCAGGATCGGAGAACCGGTCCCGGGTCAGCGTGGCCAGCTCCGGGTCGAACCAGGCTGGCTTGGCGTTGTGTCCGGACATCGTTGAGCGTCACCCCCGGTAACTGTCGATGATCCTCTTTCCCTGCTGCGGGCGGCTCACCCGCCCCAGCGTGCCCTACCGGGTGGCCACTCCCGCAGGCGGGGCAGGCCGTGGCGGGGAGCCCCGGGCGGGTGGCTGGGCGGGGCGACGGGCCCGGGCGGAAAGGGCTTGCATCTCCAGCGGCTGGAGAAGCCAGACTCGCAGGCATGGACGCCACCACGATGCTGACCATCGGGCAGCTGGCCCAGCGCACCGGGCTGCCGGTCCGCACCATCCGGTACTGGTCCGACATCGGCGCGGTGCCGCCGGCCGGGCGCACCGGGCGTGACCATCGGCGCTACGACGCGGCCGCCGTGGCCCGGCTCGAGCTGGGATGGCCGGCCTGGACGAGCGCGTCATGCAGCACGCCGGGGCTGCCCTCGCTGAGGGTGTGGGCCCGGACTCGGCCGAAGGGGCGGCCATCCTGGACCGGATTCTGGCCGGAACCCAGGCTGAGCACCGGCGTGCGGAGCTGCGGCACGAACTCGAGGTGTTCACCGACGCCCGGGCCGAGCGGTACTGGCAGCTGATGGGGATCATCAACGGCTGGCCGCCGTTCCAGCCGCACGTGCCCGCCTTCGGGTGGACGATCGCCGCCCTCCGTGCCCACCCCGAGCCCCCCGAGCCCCAGCGACCGTGATCACGGTCAGAAGGGGGCGCTATGTGGCACATATTGCACCTGATCATGAGGGGCGGGCTCACGGGCGAGCGGCGCGCGTGTCGGGCCGGGCGGGAGTGATCCGGCGGGGCGGGTGTGATCGAACGGGACGGAAGTGATCCGGCGGGGCGGGCGTGATCGGGCCGGCGGGCGGAGGGCGCCGCGTCTGAGCGGGGGTGGGGCTGGCGGGGGGGGTTGACAGGGGGCCGGGCTAAAAGGTCTAATGTCTCAACCTTTAGTCTTTTTGGATGGCCTGTGCTGAGTCACCCTGATCCGTCGAGCCTGGATCCTGCCCTGCTGAGCGCCCTCGACCGGGCGATCGACGACCGTGCCGAGGACGCCTTCGGATTCCTGGAGCGGCTGGTGGCCGCGCCGAGCACGGTCGGCCGCGAGATGACCGCGCAGCAGGTCGTCCGCGACGAGCTGGACCGGCTGGGCTTCGAGACCTCGGTCCAGCCCATCGGGGAGGAGATCGCGGCCGACCCCGTCGCGGGGGTGCCGCAGCGGCCGTATGCGGGACGCGGCAACGTCCTCGGGCACCTGGGTGCCGGGCCCGGCCCGTCGCTGCTCCTCAACGGGCACATCGATGTGGTCCCGGCCGAGGCCCCGCTGTGGTCGGCGCCTCCGTTCCGGCCGGTCCGCCGGGACGGCTGGCTGCTGGGACGCGGCGCCGGTGACATGAAGGGCGGGTTCGCGCTGGCGTCGCTGGCCCTCGGTGCCCTGCAGGCCGCCGCGCCCGGCTGGCTGCGGGGCCGGCTCAGCTTCGCCTCCGTCATCGAGGAGGAATGCACCGGCAACGGGACGCTCGCCGCAGCCCGCGCCGGGGTGCTGGCCGACGCGGCCGTCCTCCTCGAGCCGACCGACCTGGGGCTGTTGCTCGGCGGCGTGGGGATCCTCTGGGCCGAGCTGACCGTGCGCGGGCTCCCCGCGCACGCCGAATCAGCGCACCGGGCCGTCAACCCGGTCGATGCGGCGTGGCGGCTGATGGCCGCGGTCAGATCGTTGGAGGAAGAGATGGCCCGGCAGCTCGACGGGCCCTTCGCGGACGTGAACGGGGCCTGCGCGGTGAACGTCGGCACGTTCCGCGCGGGAGACTGGCCATCCAGCGTGCCCGGGCAGGCCGTGCTGGGCGTGCGGGTCGGGTTCCCGCCCGGCTGGACGCCCGACGAGGCGCTGAAACGGGTAGCGGACGCGGTGGCCGCCGCGGCCGCGGCCGACCCCTGGCTCGCGGAGCATCCCCCGGAGGTGCGCGCGTCAGGCTTCCGGGCCGAGGGCTACCTGCTCGACGGGTCGCACCCGCTGGCGGCCGCGCTGGCCGCCGCGCACGAGTCGGCGCACGGGCATCCACCCCGCCGGTTCGTGCTGGGCAGCACCACCGACGCGCGCATCTACGTGAACCAGTACGGCATGCCGGCGCTGGCCTACGGGCCGCGGACCCGGAACATCCACGCCACCGACGAGGCGGTCGAGCTGGACAGCATCGTGGCGGGAGCCCGGACCCTGGCCCGCTTCCTGGCCGGGTACTACGCGGCGGGCGGCCTGCCCAAGGCGAGCACGCCATGACCGGTGGTGCTGGCGAGCGGACGCCGTCCGGGGCCGAGCGGACGCCGCCTGCCGCGGAGCGGGACAACCCGCCGCCGCAGGGGCTGCTCAGCCCGATGACGGTCCGGACGACCGGCGAGCGGATCGCCGAGCGGTTCGTGACCGCGATCGCCCTCGGCCAGTTCGTGCCCGGCCAGCGGCTGCCCACCGAACGCGAACTCGCCGCGATGCTCAGCGTCAGCCGGGCCACGGTCCGCGAGGCGATCGCCCGGCTGGCCGAGGCGGGGTACGTCACGGTCCGCCGGGGCCGGTCCGGCGGCACGTTCGTGACGTCCGGCTGGGGCCCGGAGTCCGCCGAGATGATCCGCCGCACGCTCAGCAACGAGTGGCAGGAACTCGAGTCACTGCTGGACTTCCGGCAGGTCATCGAGCAGCAGATCGCCCGGACCGCGGCGCTGCGCCGGACCGACACCGACGTCAAGGCCATCCGCGGCGCGCTGGCGGACTACGAGCGGGCGGGTGAGGACCGCGACTCCTCCCGGATGGCCGACCTGGCGCTGCACCGGGCCATCGCGGACGCCACGCACAACCCGCACCTGACCAACCTCAGCCTGAGCATCAGGCACGACATCAGCTTCGGGTTCGAGGCTGAGCCCTACAGCCCTGAGGTCCGCGGCCGGGCGCTGCACCAGCACCCGGTACTGGCCCAGGCCGTCGTCGACGGGAACCCGGACCAGGCGGCCGCGCTGGCCGCCGAGCATTTCTCCCTGACCGAGTCCATGCTGCGCGAGCTGCACGCCCGGGTCATGTTGCGGGCCGGGCCACCACAGGAACGCACAGGAGCCACAGGAGTAGCCCATGCCCTTTGCCGCCGTGAACGGGATCGACGTGCACTACCGGGTCGCCGGGGACGGGCCCGAGACCATCGTGCTGGTCAACGGCCTCGCCGACGACCTCGAGACCTGGGCCTTCCAGGAAGCCGACCTGACCGCTGCCGGGTACCGGCTGCTGATGTTCGACAACCGCGGCATCGGCCGGACCAGCAAGCCGGCCGGGCCATACTCGTCCCGGCTGCTGGCCGACGACGCCAAGGCCCTGGTTGACCACCTCGGCATTACCCGCTTCCACCTGCTCGGGGTGTCCATGGGCGGCATGATCGTCCAGGAGTACGCGCTGGCCTACCCGGAGGACCTCCGGTCGGTGATCATGGCCTGCACGTACGCGGCGCCCGGGCCGTTCTGCTCCCGGATGTTCGCGATGTGGGCGGACGCGGCGCCGGTGCTGGGGATCCCGTTCGTGATGCGGGACGTCACGCTCTGGGCGTTCACCACCGAGTTCTTCAGCGACAGGCCGGATGAGCTCGCCGAGTTCGAGACCGCGATGCGGTACATGGACCAGCCGGTCCCCGCCTACCTGGCCCAGCTGGCCGTGATCCAGCAGCACGACACCACCGGGCGGCTGGCCGGGATCACCACGCCGACCCTGGTCCTGGCCGGCGAGCAGGACATCCTCATCCCGGTATCGCTGTCCCAGGAACTGCACAAGTCGATCCCCGGCGCGGAATGGCAGACCGTCCGGGGCGGCCACGCCTGCCTGTGGGAACACCCCGCCACCTTCAACAACGCCGTTGCCGATTTCGTCCGCCGCCACGGAAAGGGTGACTTATGTCCATGAACAGCGGACCCGTCGGCGCCGCCGGCGGCGACGCCGACTCATTCGCGGGCACCAGCACCGCGACCACGCCCCGGCCCGCCGGGGCCACGCTGCCCCGCGGCGAGATCGGGCTGCTCGGCGTGCTGATGCCGGGCCTGGCCCAGGTCGCGCCGGCCTTCAACCTGTTCTTCACCACCGGGCTGATGGCCGCTTTCGCCGGTGCCTCGGTCCCGCTGGTCTTCCTGATCAGCATGGTCGGGCTGATCGCCACCGCGGCCAGCCTGGCCCTGTTCTCCGGCGTGTTCCCCAGTGCCGGTCGTCCTGACCTACATCGCGCGGGCCATGGGCGTGCGGACCTCGGTCGTCGTCGGGGTGATCACCCTGCTCGGCTACATCATCGCGTTCGGCGGGATCTACATCTTCGTCGGCCAGTACATCGTGCAGAACGTGCTGAACGACCCGCACATCTGGGGCATCACCCAGATCGTCACCATCCTCTACGGCGTGCTGGTGGTCGCCCCGGTCGTGCTCGGCCTCAAGTTCGGGGTGCGCACCACCGTGGTGCTCTACGCGTTCGAGGTGGTGCTGCTCCTGGCCCTCGCGATTGCCGTGCTGGCCAAGGGGGGCTCACAGGGCCTTTCCGCCACGCCGTTCCACTGGCCGGGCGGCGCCGGCACCAAGGACATCTTCATCGCGTTCTCGCTGGCGGTGCTGGCGTTCGGGGGGTTCGAGGCGGCCGCGCCGCTGGCCGAGGAGACCCGCAACCCGCGGCGCAACGTGCCGCTCGCGGTCATCGGCACGGTGGTCATCAGCGGGATCCTGTACGTGTTCTGCTCCTACGCGCTGATCATCGCGTTCGGCCCGGGCCACATCGGTGCGCTGGTGGCCGACCCGAACCCGTTCCACACTGCCGCGTCGCGGTTCATCTCGCCGCTGGCCCCGCTGATCACCTGGATCTTCCTGACCAGCGTGACCAGCTCGTACGTGGCCGCGAACACCCAGACGGCCCGGGTCATCTTCGCGGGGGCCCGGGGCGGGCTGTGGGCCAGGAGCCTGGCCTCGGTCAGCCCCCGGTTCCGCACCCCGTGGGCCGCGGCCATCGCGTTCGTGGCGCCCAGCATCGCGATCGGGGTCATCTCGACCGCGTTCACCGACCCGGGGACGGCCGTGGGCCTGCTCAGCACGTACGGGATCCTCGGCCTGGTGCTCATGTACCTGATGGCCAACATCGCGCTCATCGTCCAGTGGGCCCGGTTCCGGCGGGCAGGGGTACGCAAGAACGCCTGGGCCTGGGTGGTCACCCCGGTCATCGGCGTCCTGGTGCTGGCCATCCCGATCTGGGGTGACCTGCGCCCGGGCCAGCCGGCCCCGTACAGCTACCTGCCCTGGCTGACGATCGCGCTGATCGGCGCGGGCGTCGTCTACATGCTGGTGCTGAGCAGGGTCCGGCCCCGGGCCGTCGAGAACGCCGTCGCCAATCTCGAAGGCGAGATCGAGGCCGCGTCCGCCGCCCTCTGATGGTTCCCGGTTCCCCACGTTCCATGATCACGGTCAGAAGGGGGCGCTATGTGTCAGGTATTGAACCTGATACGTGACGCGTAGCGCCCCGCCGCGGCGCGCCGCCGCGCGGCGCGCCGCCGCGCGGCGGGGCGGGGTCAGTGGGAGTCGCGGGTTACTTCGTGGCCGGTGGAGCCGACCAGGAAGTCCAGGTCGGCGCCCTGGTCGGCCTGGAGGACGTGCTCGATGTAGAGGCGCTCCCAGCCGCGGGACCGGGCCGGGAGGGCCGCGGTCATGGCCGGGGCTGGCTCGCGCCGGGCGAGTTCCGCGGCCGGCACATCGAGGTCCAGGCGCCGGGCCGGAACGTCGAGGACGACCGGGTCGCCGTCGCGGACCAGGGACAGCGGGCCGCCCGCCGCCCCTTCGGGCACCGTGTGGAGGACGACGGTGCCGTAGGCGGTGCCGCTCATCCGGGCGTCGCTGATCCGCACCATGTCCCGCACCCCGCGGGCGAGCAGCCTGGCCGGGATCGGCATGTTGCCCACCTCGGGCATGCCCGGGTAACCGCGCGGCCCGCAGCCCCGCAGCACCAGCACCGAGTCCTCCGTGACGTCCAGCGCCGGGTCGTCCAGCCGGGCCCGCAGGTCCTCGATGCTGTCGAAGACCACCGCCGGGCCCCGGTGGGTGAGCAGTTCCTTGGTCGCGGCGGCCGGCTTGATCACCGCGCCGCCGGGGGCCAGGCTGCCGCGCAGCACCGCGATCCCGGCCTTCTCCTGCAGCGGCGCGGACCGGGGCCTGATCACCGTCTCATCCCAGGTCCTCGCCTCGCCGAGGTGGCTGGCCAGCGGCCGGCCGCTGACCGTGAGCGCGTCCGGGTCGAGCAGGTCCGACACCTCGCGGAGCACCGCCAGCAGGCCGCCCGCCCGGTACAGGTCATCCATCAGGTGCTTCCCGGCCGGGGCCAGGTCGGCCAGCAGGGGCACGTCCGCGCCGATCGCGTCGAAGTCATCCAGGGTCAGCGGCACACCGGCCCGCCCGGCGATCGCCAGCAGATGCACCACGGCGTTCGTGGAGCCTCCGATCGCGGCCAGCGCCACGATGGCGTTGCGGAACGAGCCTGCGCTCAGCACCTGGCTCGGGGTGCGCCCGGAGGAGACAAGTTCCACCGCCAGCCTGCCGCTGGCGTGCGCAGACTCCAGGAGTCGGCTGTCCGGGGCCGGGGTGCCGGCCACCCCGGGCAGCGTCATGCCCAGCGCCTCCGCCATGCAGGCCATCGTGGACGCCGTGCCCATCGTGTTGCAGTGCCCCTTGCTGCGGATCATCGCCGACTCCGAGGCCAGGAAATCCTGCTCGGACAGGTTGCCGGCGCGGACCTCCTCCGACAGCCGCCACACGTCCGTGCCGCAGCCGAGCGGGACGCCGCGGAAGTGGCCGGTGAGCATCGGGCCGCCGGGCACCACCAGCGCCGGCAGGTCCACCGAGGCGGCCGCCATGAGCAGCGCCGGGATCGTCTTGTCGCAGCCGCCGAGCAGCACCACGCCGTCGACCGGGTTGGCCCGGATCATCTCCTCGGCGGCCATCGCGGCCAGATTGCGCCACAGCATCGCGGTGGGCTTGACCATGGTCTCGCCCAGTGACATCACCGGCATGTCCAGCGGGATGCCGCCGGCCTCCCAGACACCCGCCTGGACGCTGGCCGACACCTCGTTCAGGTGCTTGTTGCAGGGGGTGAGGTCGGAGGCGGTGTTGGCGATCGCGATCTGCGGCCGCCCGGTGAACGCGCTGCGCGGCAGGCCGCGGCGCATCCAGGCCCGGTGGATGTAGGAGTCCCGGTCGTTCCCGCCGTACCACTGGTCGCTGCGGTAGCGCACTCAGCAGCCTCTCTCCCGGCCCGCTCGCGGGCCCTCGCCTGGCGCCCCTGCTGGGCCTGCGGCCCGGCAGCGGGTCATCTCCGCCGGTCCCGGGCCAGGCTAACCCGCCACCGCCGCGTCGAACCATCCCCGGGGCGGTGCTTTCACCGCCGCGGCGCCGCGCTCAGCGGCAGGCCTTCGCGGATGCGTGGTACGTCCCCGGGGGCACCCCGATGAGGTACGACGCGCCCGCGGGATGCAGGTAGAGAGTGATCTCCCAGGTGGTGCAGGCGGTGTGGGTGGCGCTCTGGGCGGGATCCTGGTGGCTGACGAAGGTGATCGTCGCGGCGGTCTTCCCGTGCTGGGCTGGTGCCAGCGCGATGAGTGTCTCGCTGGAATCACGTGCGGTACTGGCGCCCGAGCTGAAGGCCTCCGGCGTCTTGCCCTGCTGGCCGGCCGGGGTGAAGAGGCTGATGTACGCCTGGTAATCGTGGTGGTTGACCGCAGCGAAGTACTGGCCGAGGAACGCCGCGATGGGCGCCGCCGCGGGCTCGCCCGATACACCCGGGCCCAGTGCCACCACCGCGCTGCCCCCGGCCCCCTGGGCACCCCCGGCCGGCGCCGTCGCGCTGACCGCGGCGGTCGGTGACACCGCGGACGCGCCGGGGCTGGGGGGTGCGGTGGACGGTTCCGCCGTGGCGGCCTGCGCCGACCCGCCGTCCGCGGACGGCTTCGCGGAGGACGAAGTGGCCGCCGCGCGCGGCGGCCCGTGGTGGGAGCCAGTCAGGTACCAGGCGGCCAGCCCCCCGGCGACGACCACGAGAGCGGCCGCGACAGGCAGCCAGACCGGGAATCGCCGGCGCCGCCACGGCCCGGGATGACCCTGAGGATCATCCGGAGGGAAATCCCCGGCCGGCGTAACCGGCGGGAGGGGTATCGGGGCAGCCGGAACGGGTGCAGGCGCGAGGGACGGGCCTGCGGCCGGCGCGAACGTCGGCGGCTGCGGCTCCGGCTCTGGCGCAGACCAGTGAGGCTCACGCTCCTGCTCTGGCCCCGACCAGCGAGGCTCCAGCTCCGGCTCCGGCTCTGGCCAGCGGGGCTGCGGCCAGTGGGGGTCGGGGCGGCCAGGCTCGGGAGTGACCGGGAGCGCAGGCGCTGTCGCCTCAGGCCTGGCGCTGTCAGGCGCGGCTGGTGTGGCGGCGACATCCTCCGCAACCGGCGCGCTCCGGTCGCCTGCCGCGCGCAGCCGGGCTCCGCAATGGGTGCAGAACTGCGTGGAGCCTCGGGATGGATGGCCGCATCGGGTGCAGAAATTCACCGGCGCTCCCCTGTGGCTGGTGGTCGCGACACGGCGTCAGCTGGCCGGTACCGGCGCCGCGGATCCCAGCAGCCCGCCCTCGGGGTCCACCGTGCGGATGGCCGCGTCGAGTCCCTCCAGGGTGCAGGCGTGCATCGCCGCGACGGTGGCCCGGGTCGAGTCGTAACGGAGGGTCTGGTACATGTCATTGCCACGCCCGGTCCTGTCCTGGATGTACCTCCCGATCCGCATCTGGACCCAGCGCAGCGGGGACATGTAGATCCAGAACGACCAGCCCGCATACAGGTCACGCCCGTGCGCGAAGCACGAGATGAAGCCCGTGAAGACACCCCGACGGAGTTCCAGGTATTTCCGGATGCCCTCGCCCGGCGGCATCAGGGTCCGCGGCGCGAAGGAATCAGACGGGGTGTCGTGGCTGTCGATGGACGCGGCGATGTGCTCGAAGGCGATGTCCGCCACATCGGCGCGGAAGCTCAGCAGCCGGCTCCACTGCGTCAGCAAGGCGGGAACCGGCATGAGCGCATAGGCGACCAGCAATCCCAATCCGATCAGGAGGCCGATCACCCAGTCCGCCTCAAACACAGAGGTATCGCGAGTGGCGATGAAAACGAGCGAGAAGAACAGGGACAGCAGGAAGTTAATAATCGCACCAATAGCGAAGAATAGGGCGAATCGGCGCGCGAGCTGCCACCCGAACCTTGAGTTTCGCAGCGGGTCGAAGGTGGGCTCGCTCGAGGTCTCCGCATAGCTCAGCCGCTGATCGGCGTTGGCGTCAATCCGGGTAATCTCCCGGACCGGGACCTGAGCGGCTGACCCACCACCCTGGGCGGGAGCGGCCCGGGTGTCGGCCCGGATCCGGGCCGCACCATCGTCGTGCTGGCGTCTCCTGCCCTGATACGGGTCAAGGTCCGGCTCGTAGACCTGGTCAGCGCGCTGGCCGGGGAAGGAACCGGCGAAGCGCGGCGGTTCCCCTGGTGGTCTCCCGGCGGGCGGATCCGGGCGCTGGGCAGACCAGGATTGCGGGGCAGATTGTTCTGCGGCGGGCCCGCCGGAGCCATCGCGGGCCCGCGTTCCGGCCGGCCGTCCGCAGTTCCCGCAGAATGCGTCCTCGTCGTATAGCGGTAAGCCGCACTGCGGGCACGCGAATGACATCTCTAGCCCCCTCGTCCCGCCTAGTTGGCGAGAGATCCCCCATCCATTCTGGTTAGCAGCGATTATAAGAATCATCTCGCCAAAAGGACAATAGTAAATTCAGGCTGCGTCGGAGTGGCGCGGTGTGGTTACTTAGCGTGACCTAAACGGCACGCAATGGCAACGGGTTCCCGGCTCCGCCCGCGTGTGTGGCGGCGGGCTACCCTGCGGCAGCGCAGGTGATGCACGTGCGGGCGGCCGGGCGGGCGGCCAGACGCCCGGCGGCGATCGGCCGGCCACACCGCTCGCACCCCCCGTAGCGGCCTTGCCGGAGCCGTTCGAGGGCGTCATCCAGTTCGGCCAGATGCCCGCGGGCCTGGTCGAGCAGGGCGGCCAGCTGGGCCCGCTCGAACGCGATCGTCGCGCCCTCGGGATCATGCTCGTCGTCGGTGGCGACACCCGCGGACGACTCCACGATGCCGTCGAACTCCCGGCGGAGCGCGGTGATCCGGGCCTGGGTGTCCTGCCGCTCGGCGTCCAGCGCGTCCCGGATGGCCGCCGCCGCGCGGGGCGGCAGCCCGCCGGGACCAACGCCGGTCATGCCGGTCCGGCTCCGCGGCGGCTCACCCGGGAGGCACTCATCCGGGGGCGGCTCACCCGGCGGCTCACCTGGAGGCTACTCACCCGGGCTGCCCCCGCCCGGCTGCTGATCCTGGTCCGCGGCTTCGTGGAGCGCGTGCAGGGCCCGGGCGGTGGGCAGCGAGTTGTCCACCGCCAGATGCCGGGGTTCCTCCTGGCCCTGGACCACCCGCTGGATGTGCCGGACCGCGGCGGTGAAGGACGGCACCTCGTCGGTCGAAGCGTAGCCCCGGGGTTCCTTGCCCTCCTCGAACAGGGTGAACGAGTCGTCCGGCCCGGGATGGAAGGGATCGGTGATGTGGATCTGCCCGGCGGTGCCGAGCAGCCGGGCGAACCGGTCGTCGCTGCGCAGGAAGCCGCAGGACACCGTCAGCCGCTGGTGGCCCGAATAGCCGAGGCTGCCCTGCAGGTCCACATCCACCCCGTCCCCGCCGAGGACCGCTGTGGCCCAGGCCGACTCCAGCTCACCGTCCAGCAGTTCCACGGCCAGCCGGACCGGGTAACAGCCGACGTCGTTGAGGGCGCCGCCGGCCAGGCCATGGCGCAGCCTGAAGTCGTCCGGCCGGTCCAGCACGAAGTGGAAGTTGGACTGGATCTCGCGCAGGTCCCCGATGGCACCATCGGCGATCAGCCCGCGGATCTTGGCCATCTGCTCGTGAAATGGGAACACGAACGCCTCCCACAGGGGAGTCCCGGTCTCCCGGGCGGCCTCGAGGACCTGCTCTGTCTCGTCCAGGCTCCCGCACAGCGGCTTCTCGCACAGCACCGCCTTGCCGGCCCGCAGTGCCCTGATCGTCCATTCCGCGTGCAGCCCGTTGGGCAGCGGGATGTAGACCGCGTCCACATCCGGGTCGCCCAGCAGGGCCTGGTAACCCTGCACCGCCTGCCCGATGCCGTTCTCCGCCGCGTACTCGCGGGCCCGGGCCAGCTCCCGGCCGGCCACCGTGGTGACCTCGCCGCCGGCCGCCGCTACCGCGGGCACGAACGCCTTCCGGGCGATGCGGGCCGTGCCGATGATTCCCCAGCGCACCTGACCAGTCCGTGGCATGTAGCTGCTCACCGAGTCCCCCGGCGCCCCTGCGCCGCTGCCTGGGCCCGCGGCACCGGTGCCGCCAGCCGTTGCCCACCACCGTATTGCTCATCACGGCAGCACGGCCGCCGCTGCTCTCGCCGGGACGGGAACGCCCACGTAGCCTGGACCTACCCAGTGCGCTGACGGCCCGGAATGAGGCGGCGATGGCGGAATCCAGTTCAGCGATCCTGTTCAGCGGAGTGGGCGTGGCGCTGGTCACCTTGTTCGGCGCGGACGGCGAAATCGACCCCGCCTCGACGGGCAAGCTCGCCGCCAGCCTGGCCGGGCGGGGTGTGGCGGCGGTGCTGGTCAACGGCACCACCGGGGAGGCGGGCACCCTGACCGGCGGGGAGCGTACTGAGCTGATCGAGGCCGTCCGGGCCGCGGTTCCGGCCGCGGTTCCGGTGATCGCGGGCACCGGCGCCCCCTCGCTGCGCCAGGCGTCCGGGCTGACCCGCGCGGCGGTGACCGCGGGGGCGGACGCCATGCTCACCTGGTGCCCGCCCCGCTGCGCGGACCTGCCGGGCTACTTCTCGGCGATCCGCGAGGCCGCGGACGGCCGCCCGGTGCTCGCGTACCACAATCCCTTCCTCTCCTGCGCGGACATCCCGGTGGACAGCCTGGCCACGCTGCCGGTGGCCGGGATCAAGGACTCCTCCGGCAGCCCGGACCGGCTGCTGGACGAGCTGACCCGGTACCCCGGCGGCACCTACGTCGGCTCGGCCGGGTTCCTGGCCCTGGCCGGCCCGATGGGGACAACCGGCGCCCTGCTGGCCCTGGCCAACCTGGCCCCCGAGGCCTGCATCCGCGCCTGGGGCGGGGATCCCGCGGCCCAGCGCGACCTGGCCGTCCAGCACCTGGCCGTCCGCGGGGGAGGCCCGGCCGGGCTCAAGCTCATGCTGGCCGGGGCGGACGGGACCTCACCGGTCTCCCGGATCTGCTGAACCCGTGCCCATGAACGCGCTGCGCCGGGGCCTGGCCGTCCCGCCTTTCGCCGCCGATCCCGCCGACCTGATCGGTCTCGGGGAGGCCGCGGAACGGGCCGGCTTCGACGGCTTCTTCCTCTGGGACCATCTCGTGTTCAGCGACGCCGGCGAGGGACCGCCGATCCTGGACCCGTGGCAGATCCTGGCCGTCGTGGCTACCCGGACGTCGCGGATGCGACTGGGCACGATGATTACCCCGGTGCCGCGGCGGCGGCCCTGGCAGCTGGCCAAGGAGACGGTCACCCTGGACCGGCTCAGCGGGGGCCGGGTCGTCCTGGGCGTGGGCCTGGGCTCGCCCGACTACGGCGACTTCGGCATCTTCCACGAGCCCACGGCCGCGCGGGAGCGCGCCGCACGCCTGGATGAGGGCCTGGAGGTGCTGGCCGGGCTGTGGACCGGGGAGCGGTTCACCTATCAGGGCAGGTACTTCACGCTGGACCCGGTGCGCTTCAGTCCCCTGCCGGTGCAGCAGCCGCGCATCCCGGTCTGGGTTGGCGGGGTGCTGCCCGCTGCCGGGCCGGTGCGGCGGGCCTGCCGCTGGGACGGCATGGTGCCGCTGCGCCGCTCGGTGAGCCCGGACGGGCAGGTGACGCTGGTCGGGCCCACCCCGGCGGACATTGCCCTGGTCCGGGACGAGGCCTGGTCGGTCCGGGGCACGGCCGAGGGCTTCGACCTGGCGGTGTGGGCCGACCTGGAGCGGGAGTCCGGGGACGTGGACCTGGTGGCGCCGGCCTACGTCGCGGCCGGCGCCACCTGGTGGATCGAGAGTGCCAGCCCGGGACCCGGCTGGCAGGACGAGACCGCCAGCCGGGTCAGCCGGGGGCTATGACCGGCGGCCCGCCAGTTCGGGACCACCAGCCGCGGCCCCGGCCCCCGGACCTGCCGCAGCCTCAGCCGCCGGTCCTGCCGCAGCCTCGGCCGCCGGACCGTCCGCTGGCACGGCCGCCAGGGCCGGTGCCGTGCCGGGCAGCCCGCGCAGCGCCGCGTAGCTGATGACCACCCCCGCCGCGATAAGCACGATGGTCACGGCCAGGCCGGCGTGGTAGCCGTCCAGGAAAGCGGGAGCTGGCAGCACCCCGTGGCTGAGCGCCACCCCCTGCCGGGACCGCAGCACGGCGCCGATCACCGTGATGCCCAGCAGCCCGGCGACCTCCCGGGAGTTGTTCAGCAGCGCCGACGCCATACCGGACCGCTCCTGCGGCATCGACCCCAGGACCGCGTTGGTCAGCGGCACGTTCATCAGGCCTGAGCCTGCGCCGAACAGCACGAAGCCCGGCATCAGCGAGCCGAACGTGGCCCCCCGGCCCAGCATCCAGAACAGGAACAGGCCGACCGCGTTGAGGGCCAGACCGGCCGCCACGGTCCGGTGTGCGCCGATCCGGGCCGAGACCGGCCCGCTCACCCCGGCGAACACCGCCATGCACAGCGCCATCGGCACGAAGGCCAGGCCCGCCTTGGTGGGCGAGAAGCCCAGCACGCCCTGCAGGTACAGCGAGGTGAAGAAGTAGATGCCGAAGATCCCGAACGCCCACAGCATCATGGTCCCGGTGCCGCCGCTGAACGCCCGTGAGCGGAACAGGGACAGCTCCACCATGGGGTGCTCGGTCCGCGACTCGATCAGCGTGAACACCCCGCCCGCCAGGGCCGCGAGGGCCAGCGCGCCGAGGATCGTCACGGACGTCCAGCCCTTGTCGTGCCCCTCGATGAGCGCATACGTGAGCGAGAACAGCGCGGCCGCGGAGGCAGCCAGCCCGGGCACGTCGAGGTGGCGGCCGGCCGAGGTGTCCCGGGACTCGCGGATGGACGCCAGGGCGATACCCATCGTGATCACGCCGACCGGCACGTTGATCAGGAAGATCCAGCCCCAGTGCAGATGCTGGCTGATGAACCCGCCGATGAGCGGGCCGAAGGCCAGGGCGAGCGCCCCGATCGCCGCCCAGGCGCCGACCGCGCGGGTCCGCTCGCGGGGGTCGCGGAACGTGGCCACGATGATGGCCAGCGTGGTGGGCACCATGAGGGCGGCGCCCAGGCCCTGCAGCAGCCGCGCCCCGATCAGCACGCCGCCGCTGCCGGCCAGCCCGGCACCGAGCGAGGCCAGCGTGAAGACCGACAGCCCGACCACGAACAGCCGCCGCCGGCCGTACACGTCGGCCAGCCGGCCACCGACCAGCAGGAGCCCGGCGAAGACCAGGATGTAACTGCTGACCACCCACTCCAGGCCCGCGATGGACAGGTGCAGGTCGCGCTGGATGGTCGGGATCGCGACGTTGGTCACGTTGTTGTCGAGATAAGTCATGAAGGTGGCCAAGCCGACCGCCACCAATGCCCACCAGCGTCTGGACACGGGCCCTCTCCTCCTGGGACGACACACCTGTACGTTGATCCTGTACGACGATCATGTACGTCGTTCCTATACGTCGTACATGTCGTGCTGACAGGATGACTTGTACGGCGTATAGTTGTCAAGTGATGGCTACGAGACCTGCTCAGGACATGGCGCCGGCGGACACGCCTGCGCCGGCGGACACGCCTGCGCAGGCGGACCCGCAGCGGCCCCGGCTGAGCAAGGCCGCCGTGGTCGGGCGCGCCATCGCCCTGGCCGACGCCGAGGGCCTGGACGCGCTGACCATCCGGCGGCTGGCCCAGGAGCTCGGGGTCACCCCGATGGCCCTGTACTGGCACTTCCGGAACAAGGACGAGCTCCTTAACGGGCTGTCGGACCAGTTCTGGAGCGAGATCGACACCGACGTGGATGACGCCGCGCCCTGGCCCGACCAGCTGCGCGCCCTGCTGGACTCGCTGGTCCAGGTGCTCCGCGAGCACCCCAGCGCGTCCCAGCTGCTGGTGGCGGGGGAGAAGCAGAGCCCGGCCGCGCTGGAGGCCATCGAGGTCACCCTGGAAGTGCTGAGCCGCGGTGGCTTCGACCCGCGGCACGCCAGCACGATCGCCCGCAACGGGCTGTGGACCGGGCTGATGCTGGCCATGAGCGAGCCGGGGTACGGCCCGTCGCTGAGTGAGGGCGAGCGCACCGAGCAGCAGCGGCGCAACCGGATCCGGCTGGCCATGCTGCCGCCAGACCGCTACCCGTGCCTGGTCGAGGCGGCGGAGCCGATGACCGACTGCGACGACCCGGATTTCCACTACCGGTTCGGCATCGACCTGTTCATCCGCGGCGTCCAGGCCATGGCCGGGACGGAGTAGCCGGATGCCCTGGACGCGGGAGGGTTAGCCCGATGGCACAGACGACCGAGGACGGCCCGGCTGGTTCCCCGGGGCGCCGCCCGCGACCGGGCTGCGGTTCGGGGGCGAGTCCTGCTGGGTCGATCTCGGCGGCCCGGTGCACTACCTCGACTACGGCGGCCCGGCGGGCGCCCCGGTCATCGTGGCCGTGCACGGCCTGGAAGGCTGCGCGGTCAACTGGTCGGCGATCGCGCCGCTGCTGACCAGCCGCTACCGGGTGCTGGCGCCCGACCTGGCCGGACATGGCTTCACCCGCTCCGCGGGCCGCGGCGTCAACGTGTCCTCCAACCGGTCCCTGCTGCACCAGTTCATCGAGGCGGTGGCCGGCTCGCCGGTGATCCTGATGGGCAATTCGATGGGCGGGATGATCTCCCTCTGTGAGGCGGCCGCCGCGCCGGGCACGGTGGCCGGGCTCATCCTGCTCGACCCGGCGCTGCCGTTCATGCCCGTCCGGCCCGACCCCGCCGTGGTCATGATGTTCCTGGCCAACATGGTTCCCGGGCTGAGCCAGCGGATGATCAGCCGGCGCCGCCGGTTCTCCCCCGAGGAACTCGTGGCCGGGGTGCTCAGCACGGTCTGCGCTGACCCGTCGCAGGTCAGCCCGGCCGTGGTGGAGCAGCACGTCGAGGTGGCGCGCAGGCGGTACGGCTTCACCGAGGCCGACCGTGAGTTCACGCTCGCGGCCCGGTCGGTCGTGTCCGCGGCCGGCTACATCACCGGGCGTTCCTACCGCCGGGCCCTCAAGTCGATCCGGTGCCCGGTCCTGATGCTGCACGGGACCCTCGACCGGCTGATCCCGGTCGCGTCGGCGCGGATGGTGGCGCGCGCCCACCCGGAGTGGTCGCTCGTCGTGCTGCCGGGCGTGGGCCACGTGCCCCAGCTGGAAGTCCCGCAGACGTGCGCGACCGAGATCCGCGAATGGCTCGGCCCGGCCGGCCGCGGCGCCGCCGCGGCCGCGGCCTCCGCTACCGCGCCACCGGCCGGCCCGTCCCCGGCACCGGCGGCCCGCCGCCCGCCCCGGCTGCCTAAAGTCCCGGCAACTCGGGAACGACGCCCATATCCAGGGCGTCCTGGCCGCCGCACGCTGGAATGAGCGGGCCAGGCTCGCCAGGCAGTGGCTTCGTTCCCGCCGGTAACCACGTCCGGAACCACGGCTGGTCCTGGACGGGTGTCTGCTCCCTGGCGGAGCCTGGGCCCGCGGCACGCACGTCCGCCAGGCCGGGCACCAGGGCCGGGTCCCGGCCGGTACGCCCACGCCATGGGCGCACACGGGGAGGAGAAGGATCATGAACTTCAACCTCGCAGTGATTCTCCAGGAGACGGCCGCCGCCTCCCCGGACCGGGCCGCCGTGGTGTACGAAGGCGGTCAGCTCAGCTACGCGGAGCTGGACGCGCTGTCGTCCCGGCTGGCGGCCGGGCTGGAGTCGGCCGGGGTCAGCCCTGGTGACCTCGTCGGCCTGCAGCTGCCCAACATCCCCCAGTTCCTGATCGCCTACTTCGGGATCCTCAAGGCCGGTGCGGTGGTGGTGCCGCTGAACGTGATGCTGAAGCCGCCGGAGATCGCGTTCCACCTCAGCGACTCCGGGGTGAAACTGCTCATCACCTGGGAGGGGATCCTGGGCGACGCGGTGAAGGGCGCCGGGACGGCCGGCGTGAACACGGTCTACGCCGTCGGCCACGCCGCGCAGGCCCCGGGTCCCGCGGAGCCGGTCCGGGTGCTCCCGTTTGAGCGCCTGCTGGCCGTGCCCGCGGACGGGTACCTGCTGGCGCCGCGGGCGCTGACCGACACCGCGGTCGTCGTCTACACCTCCGGCACCACCGGCCGCCCCAAGGGCGCCATGCTGACGCACATCCAGCTCTACATGAACGCCGACATCCCCGGGCGCCTGTTCGGCGTGCGGCCCGACGACGTGGTCATCACCGTGCTGCCGCTGTTCCACGTGTTCGGCCTGTCCAGCATCCTGAACATCTGCGTGCGGTTCGGCTGCACCATGTCGCTGATCCCGCGGTTCGACCCCACCACGATCCTCACCGCGATCCAGCGTGACCGGGCCACCATCTTCGAGGGTGTGCCCACCATGTTCATCGCCCTGCTGGAGCACCCGGAGCTGGACCGCTACGACGTGTCGTCGCTCCGGATCGCGATCGCGGGCGGCGCGTCCATCCCGGCCCCCGTGCTGGACGCCTTCGAGAGGCGCTTCGGGGTGCTGATCCTCGAGGGCTACGGCATGACCGAGACCGCGTCCACCACGACGTTCAACATCAGCGAGACCGAGCGCCGCGTCTACAGCGTCGGCAAGCCCATCTGGGGCACGCAGACCCAGGTGTGGGACGGCGAGGGCCGGCCCCTGCCGCCCGGAAAGGACCACATCGGGGAAGTGGTCACCCGCGGGCTGCACGTGATGAAGGGCTACCTGAACGACCCGGAGGCCACCGCCAGCGTGTTCTCCGGGGACTGGCTGCACACCGGCGACCTCGGCTACTTCGACGAGGACGGCTTCCTGTTCATCGTCGGCCGCCAGAAGGAACTCATCATCCGGGGCGGCTACAACGTCTACCCGCGCGAGATCGAGGACCTGCTGCACACCCACCCCGCCGTGGCCGAGGCGGCCGTGATCGGGATCCCGCACGAGCGGCTGGGCGAAGAGGTCATGGCCGTGGTCACGGTGCGGGAGGGTGCCACGGTCACCGAGGCCGAGCTGCACGCCTACTGCCGGGAGCGGATCGCCGCCTACAAGTACCCCCGGCGGTTCGAGTTCCGCGACCAGCTGCCTAAGAACTCCCTCGGCAAGGTGCTGAAAGACCAGCTCATCCCGCCAGACGCCCAGCGGGTCCCAGTCCAGCGGGCCCCAGTCCAGCGGGCCCCAGTCCAGCAGGCCCCAGTCCAGCAGGCCCCAGTCCAGCAGGCCGTCCAGCAGGCCCCAGTCCAGCGTGCCGGGGCAGAGCAGGCCGGGATCCAGCGGGCCGGGGTCTAGCGCCCAGGTGTCCAGCGAGCAGGGTTCCAGCCAGCAAAGGAGGCCGGCATGACGGCACCTACCGCGCAGGGCGGCAGGATCCCCCGCCTGCCGGATGACTACACCCGCGCGGCCGCGGCGCAGCGGATCGCTTTCCTCAGCGACGCCACCGGGACCCGCCAGCGCCACCTGGGCCGCTACGGCCTGGATCCCGCGGGCCTGGCCGGCAACATCGAGAACTTCATCGGCACCGCGCAGATACCGGTCGGCGTGGCCGGGCCGCTGCTCGTCGACGGCGAGCACGCCCGGGGCGAGTTCTACGTGCCGCTGGCCACCACCGAGGGCACCCTGGTGGCCAGCTACAACCGGGGCATGAAACTGCTGTACCGGGCGGGCGGGGTCCGGGCCACCGTGATGGACGACGTCATGCAGCGGGCCCCGGCGTTCGGGTTCGACAGTGCCCGGGAGGCGCGGGCGTTCGGCGCCTGGGTCACCGCCCACTTCGGTGCGATCAAGGCTGCGGCCGAGGCGACCACCCACACCGGGCACCTGCGCGATGTCGAGCAGTTCACCGCCAGCCGCTTCCTGTTCCTGCGGTTCAACTTCACGACCGGCGACGCCGCCGGGCAGAACATGGCGGGCCGGGCCACCGCATCGGCGTGCGCCTGGATCCGGGCCAGCTACCCCGGTATCCGGCACTTCTGCCTGGAGTCCAACCTGGCCACGGACAAGAAGAGCTCGCAGCTCAACATCCTGCGTACCCGCGGCAAGCGGGTCGTCGCCGAGGCGCGCATCCCCGCCCGCCTCATCCGGGAGATCATGCACACGACGCCGGAGGCCATGTTCGCCGCCCGCCAGGTCTCCAACCTCGGTGGCCTGATGGCCGGCGTGAACAACAACGGCAACCATTCCGCCAACGCGATCACCGCGCTGTTCTTCGCGACCGGGCAGGACATCGCGAACGTGGCGGAGTCCTCCGCCGCGCTGGCCCACGCGGAGCTGCTCCCCGGCGGCGACTACTACTACTCGATCACCATCCCGGCGCTGATCGTCGCCACCTGCGGCGGCGGGACCGGCCTGCCCACCCAGCGCGAATGCCTGGAGCTGCTGGGCTGCTACGGCCCGGGCCAGGCCGGCAAGCTCGCCGAGATCGTCGCGGCCACGGTGCTGTGCGGCGAGATCTCGCTGGGCTCCGCGGTCGTCGCGGAGGAATGGGTGGACGCGCACGAGCGATTCGGCCGTAACCGGCCATGAGCAGCACCGTCAGGAGCCGGCCGCGAGCCGTCGGAGGGAAGGGCAGGCCATGGAACGCATGAGCACACTCGACGCCGGATTCTTCTACGTCGAGCACGGTAACGTCCCGATGCACCTCGGCTCGCTCGCCCTGTTCGAGGGACCCGCGCCCACGTACCAGGAGCTGACCCGGCTGATCGCCGCGAAACTCCCGCGGGTGCCCCGGTACCGCCAGGTGGTGCGGACCATGCCGCTGGAGGTCCTGCGCCCCATGTGGGTGGACGACGACCATTTCGAGATCGGCCACCACGTGCGGCACGCCGCGGTCCCGGCTCCGGGCGGGAAACGCCAGGTCCGTGAGCTGGCGGCCAGGCTCTTCGCGACCCGGCTGGACCGGGCCCGGCCGCTGTGGGAGGCGTGGCTGCTGGAAGGGCTCAAAGGCGGCCGCTGGGGGATCCTGTCCAAGGTGCATCACTGCGTGGTGGACGGCATCGGCGGCAACGACCTGATGACCGCGATTTTCGACGTCACGCCCGACGCCGAGTGCCCGGCCCCGGCCGCGTGGACGCCGGAGCCCGTCCCGGACATGCTGGACCTGATGACGGCCGGCCTGCGCGAGGCGACGATCGCGTCGGCCCGGCAGCTGTCCGGCCTGACCGGGCTGCTCCGCGTGCCGCTGCTGCCCCCCGGGGAGGTCCTGGGCTACGGGCGCGGCCTGGCGGCCAGCGCGCGGCGGCTCGCGGTCCCGTCGGCGAGCTCGCTGAACGGCCCGATCGGCCCGAACCGCCGGTGGGCGTGGGGCACCGCCCCGCTGGCCGGGATCAAGGAGATCCGCTCCGCGCACGGCGGGACGGTCAACGACGTGCTGCTCGCGGCCATCACCCGCGGCTTCCGTGACCTGCTGGACGAGCGTGGCGAGCTGACTGACGGGCTGGTCGTCAGGTCCCTGGTGCCGGTCTCGGTCCGCGCCGAGGACGAGCAGGGCATGATCACCAACCGGGTGTCCGCGGTGCTCGCCAACCTGCCCGCCGGGGAGCCCGACCCGCTGCGCCGGCTGGAGCTGATCCGCGAGCAGATGGACGAGCTCAAGCGCACCTCGCAGGCGGTCGGCGCGGAGGTCCTCACCGGGATGCTGGGCCTCGCCGCCCCCACGCTGCTCGCGCTCGGCTCGCGCACCGCCTTCCAGCTTCCGCAGCCCCTGGTCCAGACGGTCACCACCAACGTCCCCGGGCCGCGGCTGCCGCTGTACCTGCTCGGCCGCAGGCTGGACCGCATCTACCCGTACGTGCCGATCGGCGACAACGTGCGGATTTCCATCGCGATCTTCTCCTACCTGGACCGGTTCACGTTCGGGATCACCGCCGACTACGACGCGGTGCCCGACCTCAGCGTCCTGGCCAAGGGCATCCGCCGCGGCCTGGCGGAGCTGGGATAGCCGCTGGTTAATGCGGGTATACCTGAGATTTACCCGGCAGTAACAGGCGCGGACCCCGGGGGTGTGGTCCCGGGGGGGGCGAGCGCCCGGGGGCCGGGTCAGGAGGTGACCATGGCTGCGCAACGGGTGCCGGGGGGCATCCGCCGGCGGACCGGCAGCGTCCAGCCCGGCTCGCGGCGGTCCCGGCAGCGGACCGGCCTCGTGCTGGGGGCCGGCGGGGTGGTGGGAGCGGCCTGGATGACGGGGATCCTGCACGCCCTTCAGGAACGCCTGCCGGAACCGCTCGGCGACGCCGACCTGATCGTGGGCACCAGCGCGGGCAGCGTCCTCGCCGCCGCGCTGCGCTGCGGCGTCACCCTGGACGAGATGACCGCCATGCAGCACGGCGACCCGGTGCCCCTGCTGCGTGACGCGGGCGTCCGTGACCTGGATGAGGGCCCGCTGCCGCCCCGTCCGCAGCTGCGGGCCGGGTCGCCCCGGCTGATGCTCACCACCCTGCTCGCCCCGCACACCATCCACCCGGGAGTCGGGGCCAGCGCCTGGCTGCCCCGCGGCCGGGGACGCCACGAAGCCCTGCGGGCCACCGTCACCGCCCTCGGCGAGTACCAGGCCCGCCGCACCGCGGGCTGGACGCCGCAGTCCTGGGCGGACGGCCGGACGTGGATCGTGGCCGTGGACTACGCCACCGGACGCCGGGTGATGTTCGGCCGCGAGGGCGCCCCGCGGGTGCCGCTGGCCGACGCCGTGGTCGCGTCCTGCTCGATCCCGGGCTGGTACGCGCCCGCGGTCATCGACGGCCGCCGGTACGTGGACGGCGGCGTCCGCTCCTCCACGTCGCTGCGGTCGCTGGCCCGGGCCGGGCTGGACGAGGTCTGGGTGCTCGCCCCCATGGCCAGCGTGGTCGCGGACCGGCCGGGGCGGACCACCGAGCGGCTGGAACGCCGGGTGCGGCGGCTGGTCACCCGCTCGCTGCTGCGCGAGGCCGAGGTGCTGCGGGCCGCCGGGACCCGCGTCACGGTGCTCACCCCCGGCCCCGAGGACCTGGCCGCGATGGGCGTCAACCTCATGGACCCGCGCCGCCGCCGGCCGGCGCTGGACGTCGCGATGCGCACCTCGGCGGCCACGCTCGCCGCCGCGGAAGGTCATCCGCAGGTGGCCTGATTTTCGTTCCCTAACGAAGACCGGCCGGTCCTGGTCCCCCGCCCGGGATGCCGGAGGACGGGGCGGCCAGGCGGTCCCGGCCGGCCGCTTCAGCCGGGCGGGCCGGGAGCGGCGTCTTCAGCCGGGCGGCCCAGGGCCGCGAGGCCGCCCGGGCCGAGCGGCCGCCGCCGGCCCGCCGCGGTCGCCACCAGCTCGGGGGCCAGCCGGGCCACCTCCCGCGCCCCTCTCCGGGTCACCATGGCGGGCACCGCCCCGCGGGGCAGCCACTGCAGGGCACGGACCCACGGCGGCGCGTAGATGTGCGCCGCGCGCCGGGCAATCCCGGCCGTGATCCGCTCCACCACCGGCTCGAGCGGACTGGTGGCGCTGGCCGGCCAGGGCAGGCGGGCCCGGAACCGGGCCATGACCTCGTCCTCGTCGGCCGCCCGGACCAGGTCCGTGTCGGTCCAGGACAGGTAGGCGATGCCCACGCCGACCCCCTGGTGGGCCACCTCGGCCCGCAGCGCGTGGGCGAACGACTCCACCCCCGCCTTGCTCGCGCAGTACGCGGTCATCAGCGGGGCCGGCACCATCGCGGCCAGCGACGCCACCTGCAGGTAGTACCCGCGCGAGCCGGCCAGCGCCGGGAGGAAGGCCCTGGCCGTAGCCGCCGAGCCGACCAGGTTCACGCCGATCACCCGGTCGAAAACGGCGGGGTCGGAGTCGGCGAACACGCCGCCGATCCCGATACCCGCGTTCGCCACGACCACGTCCACCCGCCCGAAATGCGCGCTGACCTCCGCGGCCACCGCGCGCATCTGGTCGTGGTCGGTCACGTCCGCCGTCCAGGCCCGCGCCGGGGCATGAACGGCGCACCGGGTCTTCGTTGCGGAAAGATTGTCGGGTTCCAGGCCCACCGCGGCGATGCAGGCGCCCTCGCGGGCCAGCCGGAGGGCCAGCGCGGCGCCGATGCCGCGTGCGGCCCCGGTGACGACCGCGGTCCGGCCGTGCAGCCGCCCCGGCGCCGGCGCCGCGCCGCTCACGCGGGCGCCCCGCTGCCCGCGGCGAGCTCGCGGATCAGCCCGGCCACCACCCCGGGCGCCTCCAGCGGGGTCATGTGCCCGATCCGGGGCAGCTCGGTCAGCCCGGCCACCTGGGGCAGCAGCCGGGCCAGCCGACGCGCGTGCACGGGCGGGGTGAGCCGGTCCGCCGCCCCCACCAGGACGTGCGCGGGCACGTCGAGGCGGCGCGCCCCCTCGGTCACATCCAGGCCGGCCAGGACGTGTCCCCAGGCGGCCCGGGACCGGCGGTCGCAGGCGGTGATGATGTCCGCGCTGGCCGCCTCCACGTCGGCGGGCGCGTCCGGGCCGAGGGTCATGTAGCCGAGCAGCGGCCGGGTCAGCGGGCTGAACGGGCCGAGCGGCATCGCCGAGGTCAGCAGCCGGTGCTGCAGCATCACGAACGGCGGGATGAACGCACCGGCCGGGAAGGCCAGCGCGTCGGCGATCAGGTTCGCGGAGCCGGTGGAGGCGAGCAGGACGCCGCGGGCCCGGCTCAGCGCCCGCTCGCGCAGCGCGGCGGCCATGATGGTCATGCCGCCCATGCTGTGCCCGGCCAGCACGGCCTGCTGGCCGGCCGGGAGGGCGTGGTCCAGCACCGTTTCGAGATCGTCGGCCAGGGCATCCACGGTGCAGCCCGCCGGGACCCGCCTGGTCGCTGCGCCATGCCCGCGCAGGTCGTAGGCGACCACGCGCAGGTCGTCACGCAGCGCACGGATCACCGGGGCCCAGAACGGGATCGAGCAGGTCCAGCCGTGGATGAGCACCACGGTCGGCGCGGCGCTGTCTGCCGCCCCGTGGATCTCCACGTGCAGGCGCACCCCGCCGCGGGACGTGACCCGCGTCCGGTGCACCGGCTCGGGCGGGACCAGGGCCGCACCGGACACGTGGCCGGTCATCGCGCCGGCCGCCGGGATCACCCGGTACTCGCCGGTATCCACGCGGCGGGTGGCGCGGCGGAACCGGCCGACCGACGCGGGCCACAGCGTCGGGTTGCGGCCCGCGGAGTTCAGGTACCAGCTGACACAGCCACCGGTGGCCCACACCGTCGAGGCCATCCGGCGCTGCACGTCATCGCACCAGCGCTGCTCCGCCTCCGGCTTCGTGTCCAGCGCCGCCGCGCCCAGCCGGTCCAGCGCGGCCAGGTAGTCCAGGGTGTAATCCAGCTGGGCTTCGATGATGTGGATCAGCGAGTTGTGCCCCAGGCCGGTGTTCGGACCGATCAGCAGGCAGAGGTTGGGGAACCCGGCGACCGTGGTGCCGCGCAGCGCCCGCATGTCCTCCCCCCAGGCCTGGGCGAGCGTGATGCCGTCCGCCCCGGTGATCCGGCGGGCCACGGGCATGTCGATGACCTGGAATCCGGTCGCGAACACGATCACATCGGCGTCGCGGGCGGTGCCGTCCTGGGCGGTGAGCGTGCTCCCGTCCACCTTGGCCAGGCCCGCGGCGACCAGTTCGGTGTTCGGCCGGGTGAGCGCGGGATAGTAGTTGTTGGACAGCAGGATCCGCTTGCAGCCGAGCATGTAGCGGGGGGTCAGCCGGGCGCGCAGGTCCGGGTCCGGCACCGAGCGGGCCAGATGCCGCAGCGCGATCCGCTGGGCCGCGCGGAGCAGGCGGGGCTGCTTCACGAACCCGATCACCAGGGCCTCCCGGCTGGCGTGCAGGCCCTGGCGGACCACTCGCTCGGTCAGCGGGACCTGCCGGTACAGCCATTTCTCGGCCTCGGAGATCCGCCGGTCGCGGCGCGGCATGACCCAGGCCGGGGTGCGCTGGAACAGGGTCAGCCGGCCCGCGACGGGCTGGATCGCGGGCACGATCTGGATGGCCGACGCCCCGGTGCCGATCACCGCGACCCGCTGGCCGGCCAGGTCCGCCCGGTGATCCCACTGGGCCGAGTGGAAGACCCGGCCGGGGAACGTGTCCAGGCCCGGGATGTCCGGCAGGGACGGCGTGGACAGCGGCCCGGCCGCCGCGATGACCACGTCGGCGGTCAGGTCCCCGCGCGATGTGCGCAGCCGCCAGCAGGACGAGCCGCCGTCCCAGCGGGCCTCGGCCAGCTCGGTCCCGAACCTGATGTACGGGCGTACCCCGTAGCGGTCGGTCACCGCGTCCAGGTAGGACCAGATCTCGGGCTGCCGGGAGAAGCTGTGCGACCAGTCCGGGTTCGGCGCGAACGAGTAGGAGTACAAGTGGGACGGCACGTCGCAGGTGCAGCCCGGGTAGGTGTTGTCGCGCCAGGTACCGCCGACCGCGTCGGCCCGCTCCAGGATGACGAAGTCGGTCTGGCCCGCCTGGAGCAGCCGGATGCCCGCCCCGATCCCCGCGAACCCGGCGCCGATGACGGCTACCCGGACGTGCGCCGGACGGGATCCGGCGCTGGCCGTCACCGTGACCTCCGGGAGCTGGCGGCCAGGTTTCCGGCGCGGAGGGCCAGCACGGGGCGGCCGTCCGGCACCGGGGCGTCCGGATCGGCGGTGATCCCGGCCTCGCGGAGTACCCCGGTCAGCGCCCACCAGATCAGCTGGCTGACGTAGTCGGTGACCTGGGCCCGGCTCATCGACCGGCGGTCCAGCCACCATTCCCCGGTGCTCTGCACCAGGCCGGTGATGCCGAACGCCCACGGCTCGGCGGCCCCCGAATCCAGCCCGAAGCTGCGCAGGTAATCGCCGTACACTCCGGTCAGCGTGGTGGCGATGAACTCCTTCTGCCGGGCGACCACGCCGGGCCCCGGGCTGCTGTCCGCCCCGCCGTGCCGGGCTAGCAGCCAGTACAGCTGCGGGTTCTCGTCGATGATCGCGAAGTACGCGCCGACTCCCTCGCGGATGCGGGCCATGGCCGGCCCTTCCGCGGTGAGCGCGGGCACCAGCCGCAGCTGGAGAAGGGCCGACGCATACTCGCCCAGCGCCCGGACCAGGGCCGCCTTGTCCACGAAATACCGGTACAGCACCGGCTTGGTCACGCCGGCCTCCGCGGCCACCGCGTCCATCGGCAGCTCGGGCCCGTGCTGGCTCAGCACGCGCAGGGCCGCGGCCACAAACTCCTCGCGGCGCCGCGCGCGGTGCGCCGTCCACCGGTCGCGGCGGGCGTCGCGCCGCCGCGGTGGCGTGTCCTCCCGGGTCCGCATGTCCAGGATGCTACCAAAAGTAACTGTTACTTCAAGTTACATGTGTGTGAGGACGGGGAGTGCTCATGTCTCTTCGGGGCTTCGGGGCTTCGGGGCTTCGGGGCTTCGGGGCTTCGGGGCTTCGGGGCTTCGGGGCTTCGGCTGGGCTTCGGGGCTTCGGGGCTTCGGGGCTTCGGGGCTTCGGGGCCGGGGCTTCGGC
This sequence comes from uncultured Actinomycetes bacterium, assembly GCA_963720645.1. Lineage (GTDB taxonomy): Bacteria > Actinomycetota > Actinomycetes > Streptosporangiales > Streptosporangiaceae > RYN-230. The sequence continues at coordinate 349,329 of CAVRFX010000019.1, forward strand.
TCTGGCTCCGAGGCTCCGGAGCCTTCCCGGATCCGGATCCGTCCATGGCGTAGCACGGCGGCATTATCTCGTTAATGAGATATCGTTAACGGTATGAGCGTGGCGGGCGGACCGTTGGGGCCTGCGAAAGCGGACGGTGAGCCGGGTGGGCAGGATGAGCCGGGCCTGCCCCGGCTGCCCGGATTCCGTGAGATGGCCCTGCGCCGGATGGCTGCCGAACGCCGCCGGCTGGTTGGCGAGCTGACTGCACAGCGGCAGGCGGCCGGGCTGTCCCAGACCCAGGTCGCGGCCAGGATGGGCACCTCCCAGTCGGCCGTGGCCCGGCTCGAGGCGGGCGGGATGGACGTGCGGGCCTCGACCCTGGAACGTTACGCCGCGGCGATCGGCGGCGAGATCAGCTGGCGGTTGCAGGACCCGCCGCCCGCGGGGCAGCGGCCCGCGGCCTGGCCGGACCCCGACCCGGGCCGCGGCCCCGGTCCCATGCCCGGGCCAGCCGCCCCGCCGTGGCCTCTCGGCTCACCCGGGCTGCGGCCCGCGCCCGGCCCGCTCGCGCCCGCTGCGCAGCACCAGCCGTTTGGACAGCGACAGGAGGACCCCCATGACCGTTCCCGTGGCTGACTCGTTCCCGCCCGGCCGCCCGTGGCCCGGCCCACCCGGACCCGGAGAGCCGCGGCCCGGCGAGCCGGGACCCGGCGGCCCGCCGTCCCGGCCTGGCCGCCCCGGCGGCCCGGGCTGGCCCGGGACGCCCGGCTGGCCCGCCCCGGACCGGGAGCCGCCCGGCTACCCGGACGTGCCGCCCTCCCGGGTCTGGACCGACCAGGGTGACTGGCCCGGCCGGCTCTACCAGCGGCTGCTCGAGCAGCGCATCGTCATGGCGTCGGGCCCGCTCGACGGGCCGGCCGCGAGCGTGCTGAGCGCCCAGCTGCTCACCCTGGACGCCGAGGGGGACGGGCCGGTCCGGCTCGAGCTGCAGGGGCTGACCGCCGAACTGCCGGCCGCGCTGACCGTCATGGGCGTGCTGGATGTACTCCGGGCCCCCGTCACCGCGTACGTGGCCGGCCAGGTCAGCGGCCGGCCCTGGGCGTGCTCGCCGCATGCGGGCAGCGCCGCGGGTATCCCAGCGCGGTGCTCGGCCTCACCGAGCCCCGGCTGAGCCTGGGCGGCACGGCCACCCAGGTCCGCGGGCAGGAGGAGCAGGTCGAGACCATGGTCAACTCGCTCTACATCCGGCTGGCCGAGGTGACCGGGCGTGAGGTGGACGAGATCCGCGCGGATGCCCGGCGGGGACGGTACCTGACGGTGCCCGAAGCGGTCGCTTACGGCCTTCTCGACGGCCAGGCCGGTCCCGGCGACCGGCCCGGCCGGCCGGGAGGCCCCGGTGGGCAGGCGGGTCCGGGCGGGCACCAACGGCCCGCTGGCGGACAGGGCGGCCCGGGCTGAAGCGCCAGTCACCGCTGCTGGCCCCCGCGGCGTTCATCCGGGCGAACACCTGGCTGGCCGCGCCGCCGCTGCTGCCCGAGATCCGGCTGTACCTGGCCCGGGACGCGTTCGGGCTGTGGGAGCGGATCGAGCGGGACACCGGCCAGCAGCAGCTGCCCCCGCCCTTCTGGGCGTTCCCGTGGGCGGGCGGCCAGGCGCTGGCCCGGTACCTGCTCGACCATCCGGGCCAGGTGCGCGGCCGGGCCGTGCTCGACCTCGCGTCCGGGTCGGGCCTGGTGGCGATCGCGGCCGCCACCGCGGGCGCGGCGTCGGTCACCCCCAGCGAGACCGACCCGCTGGCCGCCGCGGCCATCACGCTCAACGCCGGGGTCAACCGGGTCCGGCTGGAGCCGACGGTCGGCGACCTCCTGGACGCGCCGGGGCCGGAGCCGCCGGGGCCGGAGCCGCCGGGGCCGGAGCCGCCGGGGGCAGAGCCGCCGGGGGCAGAGCCGCCGGAGCCGGCCCGGCCGGACCCGGCCCGGCCCGGCGTTGTGTCCGCGGGCGTTCCGGCCCCCGGGGTTGCGTCCCCGTGCGTGGCAGCCGCGGACGTGGTCCTGGCCGGTGACGCGTTCTACGACCGGGACATGGCCGGCCTGATGCTGCCGTTCCTGGAACGGGCCAGCCGGGCGGGCGCGCTCGTGCTGGTCGGCGACCCGGGCCGGGCCTACCTGCCCCGGGATCGCTTCGACCAGGTCACTACCTATGACGTCCCGGTCGAGCGGGTCATCGAGGACGCCGACGTGAAGCTCACCACCGTCTGGCGCCTGCGCTGACCCAGCGTCTATGCCCGATGATCAACCGATTGGTGTCGCTGGGGCAGCACCAATCGGTTGATCACGAGCCCGGCGCGGCTACGCGGGGCGGGAGGGGCCGGTGCCGGCGCCGCTGCTGGCGACGGCGGCCGCGATCTCCGTGAGGTCCTTGTCGTCCAGGACCAGGTCCGCGGCGGCCAGCCAGCCGTCTACCTGCTGCGGGCTGCGGGCGCCCACGATCGCGCCGCTGACCCCCGGGAAGGCCAGGGTCCAGGCCACCGCGACCGCGCCGGTGCTCACGCCGAGCCGGTCGGCGACCGGCCGCAGCCTATCGACCAGCGCCAGGTTCCGGGTCAGGCCGTCGCCGGTGAAGTCGCTGCTGCGGCTGCGCCAGTCACCCTGGTCCAGGTTCGCGGCCCGCTCTGGCGTGAACGCGCCGGTCAGCAGCCCCGCTCCCATCGGGCTGTACACGATGACCCCGGTGCCGTGGGCCGCGCACCACGGGATGAGCTCGGCGGCGGCGTCCCGGTGGATCAGGCTGAACTGCGGCTGCAGCGAGTCCACGTGCCCCACCGCCTCGGCCGCGCTGAGCTGGGCCACGGAGTGGTTGGAGAGCCCGGCGGCCCGGATCTTGCCCTCCTGGCGCAGGTCCGCGAACGTCTGCCAGTACTCCTCCAGCGGCGTCCCGTCCTCCGCGGGCCAGTGCAGCTGGTACAGGTCGATGCGGTCCACCCCGAGGCGGCGCAGTGATGCCTCCACCTCCCGGCGCAGGCTGGCTGGGTTGCCCACCCGGCGGGGCGCCTTCGACCGGTCCGACTCGTCCCAGATGAGGCCGCCCTTGGTGAAGACGTACGGGCGGTCCGCTGCGGGCAGATCCCGCAGCGCCCGCGCCACGACCTCCTCAGAGTGCCCCAGGCCGTACACGGCCGCGGTGTCCACCCAGTTGATCCCGGACTCGACCGCATGCCGGATCGCGGCGACCGAGTCGTCGTCCTCCTGATCTCCCCACGCGAAGGCCCAGCCCCCGCCGCCGATCGCCCAGGCGCCGAAGCCGGCCCGGGTGATGGTCATGTCCGTCTGCCCGAAAGGAACCCTCGTCAGAGTCTCGCTCATGCGTCTATGCTCGGCGAGACAGGTTCATCTGTCCAACATCTGGAACTGATCGCTTTATCCTCTAGGATTGCTTAATCATGGAGCTGCGCCAGCTGGAACACTTCGTGGCGGTCGCCGAGGAGTCCCACTTCACCCGGGCGGCGGAGCTGCTGCAGATCTCCCAGTCCGGCCTGTCCGCGTCGATCCGGGCGCTGGAGACCGAGCTGGGCACGCCACTGTTCGTGCGCAGCACCCGCCGGGTCGAACTCACCGAGGCGGGCCGGGTGCTGCTCGCCGAGTCGCACCGGACGCTGGCCAGCGTGGCCGCCGCCCATGACGCGGTGGCCGCGGTGCGCGGGGTGCTGCGCGGGACCCTGAGCGTCGGCGGCGAACAGTGCCTCGGGGTGGTGGACGTCCCGGCCCAGCTGGCCCGGTTCCGGTCCCGGCATCCCGGGGTCGAGGTCAGGCTCCGGTTCGGCGGATCGGCCCGGCTGACCGACCTGCTGGCGGCGGGCCGCCTGGACGTGGCCCTGGTGGCCGTGACCGGCCCGGCGCCGCGCGGCGTGATGATGACGCCGCTCGCGGCGGAGCCGCTGGTCATGCTCTGCCACCCGGACCACGAGCTGGCCACCGCCGATGAGGTCGGCCTGGCCGCGCTGGACCGGTTCACGTTCGTCGGATTCCAGCCCGACTGGGGAGCACGGGTGCTGGCCGACCGGGCCTTCGCCGCGGCTGGCCTGCCGCACCGCGTCGAGCTCGAAGTCAACGACGTGCACACGCTGCTCGACCTGGTCGGCCACAATCTCGGCATCGCGATCGTCCCGGCCCCGATCGCGGCCAAGAAGCGCCACAAGCTTCACGTCACGGCGCTGCGCGGGGATCTCCCCGAGTGGCGGGTCGCCGCGGCGGCCTCGGAGAACCCCAGCCCGGCGGCCCGGGCCCTGCTGGCCCAGCTCACCCACGGGCATGAGGTCAGTCCTCACGGGATCAGTCCAGCCTCCCCGCCCGGTCCCACGCCGCGGCCACCACAGCCTGTCCCAGGCTGATCCCGCCGTCATTGGGCGGCACCCGGGAATGGGTCAGGACCCGGAAGCCCATGCCCTCCAGCAGGTCCACGACGGTCCCGAGCAGCAGCAGGTTCTGGAAGACCCCGCCGGACAGCGCCACGGTGCCCAGCCCGGACCGGTCCCGCAGCAGCCCGCAGACCTCGCCGATCATGGCCGCTACGCCCTGATGGAACCGGGCGCCGATGATCTCCCGGGGGACCCCCGCCAGCAGGTCCGCGGTGGCCGCGCGGACCAGGTCACAGCCCGCCACGGTCAGCGGCCGGGCCGTCCGTGATGGCCGCCGGGTACGGGTCGTGCCGCGAGGTGGCGGCCAGCTGCTCCAGCTCGACGGCGGCCTGGCCTTCGTAGTTGATCGAGTCGCGGACGCCCAGCAGCGCGGCGACCGCGTCGAACAGCCGTCCCGCGCTGGACGTCACCGGGGCGTTCACCCCCCGCCGGGCCAGCGCGAGCACGTCCGCCCACGGGCCGGAGTTCCGGCTGGCCACGTCCAGGCCCGCGGGCAGGCCGCCGGGGAAGGCGGCGTCCAGGTAGGCGGCGGCCATCCGCCACGGCTGGCGGATCGCGGCCGCGCCGCCGGGCATGGGCACGCCCGCCAGGTGCCCGGCCCGCTCCGCGCTCGCCAGGTCGGCGAGCAGGAATTCACCGCCCCAGATCGTGCCGTCCGTCCCGTAGCCGGTGCCGTCGAAGGCCACGCCGATGACCGGCCCGGCCTCGCCGTTGTCGGCCAGGCAGGAGGCGACGTGCGCGTGGTGGTGCTGCACGCCGGCCAGCACGCAGCCGTCCTGTTCCAGCGCGTACCTGGTGGACAGGTAGTCGGGATGCAGGTCGTGGGCCACGATCTGCGGCGTCACGTCGAACAGCCGCCGGAAGTGCTCGATGCCCTCGGTAAAGGAGCGGAGCGTCTCGTAATTCTCCAGGTCACCCACGTGCTGGGAGAGGAAGGCCCGGTCCCCGCGGCCGAGGCAGAAGGTGTTCTTCAGCTCCGCGCCGCAGGCCAGCACGGGGCGCCCGAAACGGCCGGCCACGGCCAGCGGCTCCGGCACGTAGCCGCGAGAGCGGCGCAGCACGGCCTGCCCGGCCGCGGAACGGCGCGGACCACCGAGTCGTCGGTCCGGATGTGGATCGGCCGGTCGTGGGTGAGGAAGGCGTCCGCGATGCCGCCCAGCCGGGCCAGCGCGTCCCCGTCCCGGTAAGCGATCGGCTCGTCGGAGACGTTGCCGCTGGTCAGCACCATCGGGCGGCCGAAGTCGCGGAGCAGCAGGTGATGCAGCGGGGTATAGGGCAGCATCACGCCCAGCTGCCGGTTCCCCGGGGCCACGGCGGCGGCGAGCTGGGCCGGGTCCGCGCCCCCCGACTGCGCGGCCCGGGCGGTGCCGCGGCGGGGCAGCAGCACGATCGGCCGGCGGGGGCTGGTCAGCAGCCGTGCGGCGACGTCGTCCACCTCGCAGAGCGCGCGGACCGCGGCCAGGTCCGCCGCCATCACCGCGAACGGCTTGTCCTCCCGGTGCTTGCGGGCCCGCAGCAGGGCTGGCGGCCTTGTCGCTGGCCGCGTCCACGGCCAGGTGGTAACCGCCGAGGCCCTTCACGGCCAGCACCTGCCCGGCGCCCAGCGCGGCCACCGCGCCGCCCAGGGCCCCGTCCGGGCCGGACAGTTCTGTCCCGTCCGCGTCCAGCAGGGTGCAGCCGCGGCCCGCAGGCCGGGCAGCACACCGGCTGGGCGTGGAACCGGCGGTTAGCCGGGTCGTGGTACTCCGCCGCGCACGCGGCGCACATGGTGAAGCCCGCCATCGTGGTCAGCGGCCGGTCGTAGGGCACGTCGCGGACGATCGTGAACCGGGGCCCGCAGTTCGTGCAGTTGATGAACGGGTAGCCGAACCGCCGGTCGGCCGGGTCGGCCAGCTCACGCAGGCAGTCCGCGCAGGTCGCGCTGTCTGCGGAGACCAGCGCGCGGCGGGGGCCGCCCGTGTCGCTGGCCACGATGGCGAAGCCGGCCCGCCCATCCGGGGCCATGGGCTCGCGCGCTGACCCGCTCGACCCGGGCCAGCGGCGGCGCGTCCCGCTCCAGCGCGGCCAGGAAGTCCCGGATCTGCTCCGCGGGCCCCTCGACCTCGGCAAACACGCCGTCCACGTCGTTGCCCACCCAGCCCGCCAGGCCCAGCCGGGTGGCCAGGGAGTAGACGAACGGGCGGAATCCCGACTCCCTGCACCACACCCTCGACCCGGATGGAGGTCCGGACGTTGCCAGCCACCAGCCCAGTGTGCCGCTTTTCCCCCGACCGCGCCGGTCCGGGGCGCGGGGGCGGCGCGCGGCGGGCGTAATCAGGAATCTGGGGCCTGGGTGCGCAGGCCCGCTTCGGCGTACTCGGCCAGCAGGTCGCTCACCGAGATGTCGCGCCGCCCGGCCTCGGCGGCCAGGCGTTCGGCCAGGCCGGCGGGCAGCACTACGGTGCGATGCACGTAGTCGTCGTGTTCCCAGGCGCCGTAGGCCGGCTCAGGCATGGTGGCTCCTCTCGGCGAACTGCGGGGCCGCGGCCGGCCGCGTGACGTAGCGGCGCAGGACGCGGTCGCTGAGCAGGCCGAGGCAGCTGAGGTTGGGGAAGCCCGGCCCCTGGGCGAGCCCGGCCAGCACCGGCAGGTGGAGCGGCGGCTCCAGGCCCGCCACAGCCAGGTTCACGTCGATGCGGCGCTCCAGCTCATCCCCGGCGCGGGCAGCAGCGAGGCGGGCCGTGGCCTCCCCGCCCAGCAGGCCCTCGAACCAGTGCCCGTCGAAACCGCGCGCCACGACCACCAGGTCGTACGCGACCCGTTCCCGATCCTCCCCGTAGCCGATGGTGACCACGACCTGCCGCTGGGCGGCCTCGATATGCAGCGCCCGGCCGGCCAGCGTGCGGAAGCCGCGCAGCTGATTGAGGGTCGCCTCGGCCTGGACCGAGAACACGCCCCGGTCGGTGCGCTCGAGGAACTCGCGGCGATGCGATTCGGCCAGCCGGGGCCAGTCGCCCGGATCGGAGTAGAAACGGTTCTCGTCGTAGCTCTCGCCGCGCGAGTAGAGGACACCCCGGCTGGTCAGCACGTCGATGGCGGAATGCTCATGGCACTGCCGGGCCAGGGTGATCACGACCCAGGCGGCCGTCTCGCCGCTGCCGATGACACAGATGTTCCGGGCCCGGCGGCCCAGGTCACCCAGGTGCTGCCAGTAGCTGCGGCCGTCCAGGACGAGCGGGTGACCGGCGGGCTGGCCGGGCACGGTGACCGGCGGGCCGGGGCCGGTCACGACGACCCCATCCGCCTCGAGCGTTCCGCCGCCGGCCAGCCCCAGCCGCCAGCGGCCGGCCTCGGTCTCCAGCGCGGTCACCTCGTCAGCGAGGACCTCGGCCCCGCTCTTCACGGCGACCTCATGCAGGTACGCGCCCCACTCGCGATGCGTCGGCCGGAGGCGGCCCCGATCCACCCAGTCGGCGTAGCTGCCCCCGGCGATCAGGTTCCGCGGCCAGCTGTAGGCCATCATGGCGTCGGTCACCGCACCCGAGGCCGCACCCCAGCTCGGCGAGTAGGGGTAGCCCACGTCCTTCTCGGGTGGGGTGCCCAGCGGCAGCGAGCCGTCGGTGTAGCCCTGCCGGCCGATCCAGTCCGCGGCCGGTGCGCTCCGCTCGACGAGCACCACCCGGGGTGGGTCGAATCCCGCGGCGGCGAGCGCCCGGGCCTTCGCGGCGATGGCGATGCCCTTCGCGCCCGCACCGATCACCGCCAGGGTCCGCATGGGCCTGACAATAGCCCGCAGGGACCGGGGCCTCGGGCCGGGCGCGGCCGCGGGTCACTCGTCGGCACGATCGCGGGCTCCGCGCACCGCGAAGACCGCCATCCCGGCGGTGAACACCAGCCCGGCGCAGATCGCCGCGCCCAGGTCGTGCGCGGGCCGGGCCGGCCAGATCCACGGCGTGGTCAGCGCCGGGTGGTGCCACTGCGTGTACAGCGCGTACACGCCGACGACCAGGTAGCCGGTCGGGCCGGCCCAGGCCAGGCCGCCGCCGAGAACGGCCGCGCACAGCAGGCCGATACCGGTCATTCCCGCCACGTTGCGCAGTACGTCCAGGGTGCCACCGGCCAGGTGCGCACCGGCCCCGGCGGCGGCCAGCGCGCCGACCGCCACCGCGGTCAGCGCCAGCACGGTGGCCAGCCGCAGGAACGGCAGCCACCGGCCGGCCACCCGTTCCGGTTCGCCGAGCCGGCTCGCGGTGATGAGGGTGATGGCGGCCGCGGCTCCGGCCTCGAACACCAGCGGCAGCTGCAGGGCGCCGTAGGTGTCCCAGGGCCAGACCAGGGCGATCCTCAGCCCGATGGCGCACGCCGCTATCGCGGCCACGGCCGGCGGGACCCGCCGGCTGGTGGCATACAGCCGCACCAGGCGCACTCGCGCCGTGACTGGCTGGGCGCGCCCCGCCGGGCGGCCCCCTTCGGCCGGCGCCTCGCGGGCTCGTTCGGGCGGCGCCTCCACATGGCCTGCCCAGTCGGCGGTCATGGCAGCTGCGCCAGGGTGATCCGGCCCGCCCGCAGCGCGGGCAGGTGCGCCACGAGCCAGATGCGGCGGGCCGGCGGCGTCAGCGCCGCGAACCGCTGGGCGGCGGCGTAGGCGGGTGATCCAGGGGCCGGCTCTGGCGCGGGCGCGCCCGGCGCCGCGCGCTCCCGGATACGCGACGGTGTGCTGCGGGGAGGCGAGGTGGGCTCCGGCAGTCCGGACACCCGGGCCAGGACCGCCAGCACCGCCTGCTGGGCCAGGGACGGGTGGCGGCCCGCGCCGACGATGCTGGAGACCATGCCGAGCCCGGCACTCGACCGGATCTGGGCCGCCAGTTGGCTGGTGGTCAGGGCGGGTCCTGCCAGCTGGACCGGAAGAAGCAGGCGGAACACCGGTGGCCGGCCGCTGATAGCCGGGCCAGCCAGCCCGATGCTGACCGAGTTACCGGTTCCCTGCCGGTAGGCTGCCGCGGCCTGGCTGATGCGGGCCGGTGCGCCCGGCAGGCCGGCCACCTCGCTGAGCAGCGGTCCGAGGGCGGTGACCGTGAGCGGGAGATAGCTCGCGTAGGCAGGATTCAGGCAGACCGGTATCGCGCTATGGCTGCAGACCGGGGTGAAGTGGATCGGCCGGTCGCTGGCCGCATCATGCAGGGCCGGGATGGCGATCATGCCCTGGCTGTCCAGCTGGCCGGTTCCGGTCAGCGCGACGGCGGTCCCGGCGGCCGCCAGGCCGGCCGCGGTGACCGCCACAGCGGCGGCGCGCAAGCGCCGCCCGCCGGAGCCCCGCGGCAGAGCCAGGGCCGCCAGCAGCGCCACGGTCAGCCCCGCGGGAAACATCACCTGGGCCATCGCCAGGTCAGGAACGTAGGGGTAAAAGGTCGCCATGCTCGCGTTCGATCCGACGTCCCAGGGGGCGGCGACCACGGGCGAGACCTGCCAGTACGACTGGCTGCCGACGATGAGTTCGGTACTGAGCGCGAGCACGAAGAACGCCGCGATGGCGGCCAGCGGTGCCGTGAACCGGCTCGGCAGCAGAGCCCCGGCGACGAACCCCAGCGCCGAGAAGGCCAGCAGGCTCGCGGCCACGACCGCGGCCGGCCACCACAGCGGGCCGCCCCAGCTGGCCTGGTGCGCGGTCATCCCGTACAGGACGGCCAGGCAGACCAGGTAACCCACCAGGGCCCAGCAGGTGGTGGCGGCCCACGTCGGCAGCAGCCGGGCCCAGCGCGGCCGGGCGGTGATCCTCATCAGCTCGGAGGTGTGGCGGCGGGCCTCCCGGGACCCCATCCACGCTGCCGCGCCGACCACCGGGATGATGAAATCCAGAATCGCGCCGCTTTGCAGGCTGACGGCGCGCATGTTCCACAGGGGCGGCATGGCCATGGTCTTGCGGTACGTGGTGAGCCAGAACAGCGCGAAGACCACCGGCAGCATCCACAGCATCGCGTTATGGCGCAGCTCCAGGCGCAGCAGCCGGGCCGTCAGCAGTGCAGGACGACGCGGGGCCAGCGGTGGCCGGGAGACGGCCGGGGCGTTCGTGGCGGTCATGACCGGCCTCCGGCCAGGACGGCGCTGTACCCGCGCTCCAGCGGCGAATCGCCGATGGCCCGGTCTTCCGCGGCAGCGTTCTCGCCGCGGGCGACCAGGTCAGCCGGGGTGCCGTGAAACACGATCGTGCCCTGGTCCATGAGCGCGACCTGGGCGCATGCCGCGCCGACGTCTTCCACCAGGTGGGTGCTGACCACGACCGTGGCGCGCTGTCCGAGGTCGCGGAGCAGGGCCCGGAACACCATCCGCTGCTGGGGATCCAGCCCGGCGGTCGGCTCGTCCAGCAGCAGCAACTCCGGCTCGTTGACGATGGCCTGGGCGATCCCCACCCGGCGCAGCATCCCGCCCGACAGGGTGCGAAGCCTGGCCTTCGCCTTGCCGCCCAGCTCGACCCGTTCGACGGCCGCCGCCACCGCGGCCTGAACCCGCGTCGCGGGCATCTCCTTCAGCAGCGCGAAATACTCCACGAACTCCGCCACGGTGAAGCCGGGGTAATAGCCGAGGTTCTGCGGCAGGTACCCGAGCCGGCGCCGGATCTCCTGCCGCGGACCGTAGCGGCCCGGATTGCGGCCCAGCAGCCGTAGCCGGCCCGAGGTTGGCGGTACCGCCGTCGCCATCATCCGCAGCAGCGAGGTCTTGCCCGCCCCGTTGGGGCCCAGCAGCCCGAACACTCCCGGGCCGGCCTGCAGGTCCGCCCCCGCCACCGCCATGGTGCGGCCGAAGCGCAGGGTCAGCCCGGTGATCTCGACATTCATGATGCGCCTCCCGGAAGCGCTTAGATACAGGGGCGATGCGAAAAAGAAGCACCGTGGTTAAGGCTGTCCGCTGGGCCGGTGCCGGTCATCGCACCAGGGAGCCGGATCCGTGGTCATACCACGCAGGTAGTCCGGCCTGGCGGCCGGGCGAGCTCATACCCAGGTATGACCATGCAGGAGTGATGAGCGGTGGCCACTGGCGGCCTACGCTGACATCGTGAAACGGATGCCTGGCTACGCACGGGCGGCGGGCAGCGCCGGCCTGGTGGCGCGCCAGGCGTGGCGCGGGCTGATCCAGGTGCTCGCGGGCCCGGACGCGCCCCCGGCATGGTGGCACCCGCCATGGCGGCGCCGGGCGTACATGGCGCTGAGCGTGACGACGCTGGCGCTGTGCCTGGTCAATCTGGCCAGCATGCACGCGCAGCTCGGCGTCCCTGCCACGCCGCTCAGCTCCCCGCTCGGCATGGCGCGGATGCTGCTAGCCGTGGCAGTGGTGGCGGTGCCGCTGCTGCTGGCGGCCCGCTATCCGCTGCTGGGCTGGCGGATCGGGTGGTTCGCACTGCTGCTTGCCCCGCTGGTACCCGGTAAGTGGTGGGGAGGCTGGCCATGGAGCCCGGCGCAGGTGCTCGTGCTGCTGGTGGTGTACTGCGTGGCCGGGGTCCGCTACCGGCGGCCGGTGCTGTGGTGGATGTGGGCGCTGAGCCTCATCCCCTGGGGGCTGTGGCTAGTGCGGGACCTGCCGAACTTGAATGGCCCGATCAGTGCGACCATCTTGTTTACGGCGGGGACGATCGCCGTGGACAGCATTGGTTCCAGGTGGGGTGCCGCGCGGGCGCTGGCCGCCCAGACCGAGCGCACCGAGCTGGAGCGGGCGCGGCGGGCCGTGCTGGAAGAGCGCACCCGGATCGCCCGGGAACTGCACGACGTGGTCGCCCATCACATGTCGCTGATCGCGGTCCAGGCCGAGACCGCGCCTTACCGTCTCAGCGATCTGCCCGAATCAGCCCGCGCCGAGTTCGGCTCGCTGAGTGGGGTGGCCCGCGAGGCGCTGGCCGAGATGCGGCGGCTGCTCGGCGTGCTGCGCTACGACCAGCCCGCCGGGCTAGCGCCGCAGCCTCAGCTATCCGACCTGCCCGCGCTTGTCGATGCCGCCCGCCGCGCCGGGGTTGCGGTCGAGCTGGCCGTACCCCCGGCGATGAGCGACGTGCCGTCCAGCGTGGCGTTGTGCGCGTACCGGATTGTGCAGGAATCCCTGTCCAACGCCAGCCAGCACGCGCCCGGGGCGGCGGTCAGCGTGTCGGTGGGCCACGATGCCGGAGCGGTCCAGCTGCGGGTGGCCAACGGGCCTGGCGGGCCCGCCGGGCCGTCCCCGGGCGAACCCGGGGCTGGTCACGGGCTGACCGGGATGCGTGAAAGGGTAGCGCTGCTCGGCGGCTCGCTCTCGGCCGGCCCGTCAGCCGGTGGCGGCTTCGTGGTGTCTGCGGTGCTCCCGTTCGGTAAGACGGCATGACGGCCGACGATCCGGCGGCGGGCGGCGCGGCGGCGGCCGGCGCGGCGGCAGGCGCGGCGGCCACGCGATGCCTCATCGCCGATGACCAGGCGATGGTGCGGGAGGGCTTCGCCGCGGTACTCACCGCCCAGCCGGGCCTGGTGGTGGTGGGCCAGGCCGCTGACGGCGCCGAAGCGGTCCGCCTGGCGCGCCACCTGCGACCCGACGTAATCCTGATGGACGTACGGATGCCGGTGATGGACGGCCTGCAGGCCACCCGCCAGATCCTCGGCTCCGCAGCCGGCCCGGAGCAGCCGCGGGTGCTGATGCTCACCACGTTCGACCTCGACGACTACGTGTATGAGGCGTTGCGGGCCGGCGCCAGCGGCTTCCTGCTCAAGGACGCCACCGCTGCCGAACTGGCCCACGCGGTCCGCGTCGTGGCCGCCGGTGACGCCCTGCTCGCCCCCGCAGTGACCCGGCGGCTGATCGCCGACTTCGCCCGCCAGCCACGCCAGGACCCGCCATTCCCGGCCACGCCCGGGGCGCTCACCCACCGCGAGTCCGAGGTGCTGCGGCTGATCGCCCGCGGTCTATCCAACACCGAGATCAGCGACACCCTGGTCATCGCCCAGCAGACGACCAAGACCTACGTCGGCCGCATCCTGGCCAAGCTGGACCTCCGCGACCGTGCCCAGGCCGTCGTCTTCGCCTACGAAACCGGTCTCGTCACGCCCGGCGGATCGGGCCTGGCCGGATCAGCCCCGGACACGGGGCCCCATCAGTGAACCCGCCCCGGTCGGTGCGTTCCGCTCGACGAGCACCACCCGGGGGTGCCGGCGGCACCGGGGGAGCGCGCGAGCCCGTACTGTGGCGCGGTGGCCACTCAGGTGATCGTGCTCAACGGCGGGTCCAGCTCGGGAAAGTCCGGGATCGCCCGGTGCCTGCAGGTGGACACGACCCACGCCGAGGCTCTGGAGTGCGCGCGGGCGATCGCCGCCCGCGTGCGGTGAGTGGCGGCGCGGGGCGGCCGGATCAGCCCGCTCCGGTCGCGGCCCGGGACCACGAGCGGGCGGGCTGGGGTCAGCCGGCGGACCCCCGGGTGCGGGCCATGAAGGCCTCGACGCCGTCGAGGATGCGGTCCAGGCCGAAGAGGAACTCCTCCTGCTCGTCGAAGCCTGACGGGTCGTCGCCGACTCCGCCCGACCAGGCCAGCCGGTGCAAACGCGGGTAGGTCTGCTGGTCAACGACCTCGCGGACCAGTCCTTCCCAGGTCCAGGCGGGCACGTCCGCACCCCCGGCCGCCGCGGCCTGGGCCTGGCGGGCGGCCCGGGCGGCGTCGTGGGCCATCCGGGCCTCGCTGAGCGTGTACGAGCTGATCAGGCCGATGACCCGGAGCTTGTCCGCGTCCGTGAGACCGGTGTCGTCCATCGCCTCCAGCCCACGCTCGACGAACGCCAGCGAGTTCGGGGCCATCGGCGGCGCGGCCATCGGCATCTGGGTGATCCACGGGTGGCGGTCGAGCATCTCGCCGCTGGACCATGGCCCACATCCGCAGCCGCGTCCCGCCAGCCGTCGCCGCTGCAGCATCGAGGTCCTCGGCCCCCTGGGCGCTGGCGTTCCACATCAGCTGCAGGAGTTCCTCCTTGCTGGTGACGTGCCGGTACAGCGACATCGTGGTGAACCCGAGCTCCTTGGCCACGCGCGCCATCGACACCGCCTCGAGCCCCTCGGCGTCGGCGATCCGGATGGCCGCCGCGACGATCGCCTCGACGGACAGGCCCGGCTTCGGGCCGCGCTGGCCCCGGCCGCGCCGGCCCCAGAGCAGGTCCAGGCCCGGGGGCAGCGGCGGGGACGGCGCGCCCTGGGGGCGCCCGGCATCCCCGGCGGCCCGGGCTGCCTGGCACCCTGGGCTGGCATCGGCTCCTCCCTCATCCCGCCACCTTACGGGGATGGCGTCCTCACGGGCGGCGGATATCCGGTTGACGAGAACTGTGTATGGCATATACATTACAGCGTATGACATACACAGTTATAGCCAAGGGCATCAGCAAGTCCTTCGGCGGACACACGGGCCCTCGATCACGTGGACCTGGCGATCGAGACCGGCTCGGTGTTCGCCCTGCTCGGCCCGAACGGCGCGGGCAAGACCACGATGGTCCGCATCCTGGCCACCCTGATGCGCCCCGACGCGGGGACGGCCACCATCGCCGGGCACGACCTGCTCACCGAGCCGGTCGGGGTCAAGCGGTCGATCAGCCTGACCGGGCAGTACGCGGCCGTGGACGAGAAGCTGACCGGCCGGGAGAACCTGGAGATGATGGCCCAGCTGCTGCGCCTGTCCCGGCGCGCGGCCCGGGCCCGGGCCGCCGAGCTGCTGGCCGAGTTCGATCTCGCCGACGCGGGCGACCGGCGGGCCGCCAAGTACTCCGGCGGCATGCGGCGCCGTCTCGACCTCGCCATCAGCATGATCGCCCGCCCGCGCTGCTGTTCCTCGACGAGCCGACCACCGGGCTGGACCCGCGCAGCCGCGAGCAGTTGTGGAGCACGGTCCGGCGGCTGGCCGACGAGGGCGTCACGGTCCTGCTGACCACGCAGTACCTGGAGGAGGCGGACCAGCTCGCGGACACGGTCGCGGTGCTCGACCACGGCCGGGTCGTGGCCCAGGGCACGCCCGACGAGCTCAAGGCGAGGCTGGGCGCGGAGGTCGTCCGGCTGCAGTTCGCCGACCTGGCCGGCTACGAACGAGCGCTCGGCGGCCTCGACCCGGTGCGCACCGACCACCGGCTGCACACCATCGACGTGGCCACCGAGGGCACGGCCAGCGAGATCTTCCGGCTCCTGGGCCGGCTCGAGGCCGCCGGCGCCCCCGCGCACAAGGTGTCCACCTACCGCCCCAGCCTGGACGACGTGTTCCTGTCCGTCACCGACGCTGCCGGCCAGCGCTGCCCACGCCGAACCGAAGGAGATGGCCCGATGAGCATGGCCTACGCGCTCACCGACTCGCGGGTGATGGTCACCCGCTGCGTCCGCCGGTCGCTGCGTGACCCGGAGGCGTTCTTCACCGCGCTGATGCTGCCCGTCGTGCTGATGCTGATGTTCGTGTACGTGTTCGGCGGCGCCTTCGACGGCGGCGGCGCCTACGTCGACTACGTGGTGCCCGGCCTGATCGTGCTGTGCGCCGGGTTCGGTGCCGGCACGACCGCGGTCGCGGTGGCCACCGACATGTGCAACGGCATCGTGGACCGGTTCCGGTCCATGCCGATCGCGAGCTCCCTGGTCCTGGTCGGCCACGTCGTGGCCAGCCTGGCCCGCAACCTGACGCCACCGCCCTGGTCATCGGCGTGGGCCTGGCGCGTCGGCTGGCGGCCCACCGCGGCGCCCGCAGGCTGGGTCGCGGCGGCCGCGATGATCGTGTTGTTCGTGCTCGCCCTGTCCTGGCTGGCGGCCGCGGTCGGGCTGCTGGCCGGGAGCGTCGAGGCGGCGAACGCGTTCACGTTCGTGCTCATGTTCCTGCCCTACGTCAGCACCGCGTTCGTGCCCGCCCGGACGCTGCCGGCCTGGATGCGCGGGTTCGCCGAGCACCAGCCGTTCACCCCGATCGTGGAGACCATGCGCGGCCTGTGGATGGGACACACCTCGACCGGCGCGGCCGTCGGCCACGAGGCGTGGATCGCGTGCGCCTGGTGCGCCGGCATCCTGGTCGTGTCGTTCGCGGCGGCATCCTGGCTGTTCCAGCACCGGACCGCTGCCTGAGCGGCGGCGGCCTGCCGCCTCAGGCGTTGAGGTAGGTCAGGACGGCCAGCACGCGGCGGTTGTCGTCCCCGCCCCGGTACAGGTCAAGCTTGGTGAATATGTTGTTGATGTGCTTGCTGACGGCCTTCTCGGTGACCACGAGCCGGGCCGCTATGCCCGCGTTGGTGCGTCCCTCGGCCATCAGGGCGAGCACTTCGCGTTCCCGCGGGGTGAGCCAGGCTCAGGGGCTCGTCGCGGGCGCGGCGGGCCAGCAGCTGGGCGATGACCTCGGGGTCCAGGGCGGTGCCGCCGCCGGCCACGGTGCGTACCGCCTCGATGAATCGCTGGACGTCCGAGACCCGGTCCTTGAGCAGGTAGCCGAGGCCGCCGCTGCCACCGGACAGCAGTTCGCGGGCGTAGAGCGGTTCGACGTGCTGGGACAGGACCAGCACCGGCAGCCCGGGCACCTGGGCCCGGGCCTCGATCGCCGCCTTGAGCCCCTCGTCGGTGAAGGTCGGGGGCAGCCGCACATCCACCACCGCCACGTCCGGCCGGTGGGTGATCAGCGCGTGCAGCAGCGCGGGCCCGTTGTCCGCGGCCTCCACGACCTCCATGCCGTACGCGGTGAGCAGCCGGATCAGCCCGTCCCGCAGGAGGGTCAGGTCCTCGCCGAGGACAACTCGCACGGCAGCTCCATGGTCACCACGGTCGGGCCGCCGACCGGGCTGGTTACGGCGATCACCCCGTCGAACGCGGCCAGCCGCCGCTCGATACCGCGCAACCCGCCGCCGATGCGGGGGACAGCCCCGCCGGTGCCGTCGTCGCCGATGCTCACGATCAGCCGCGCCTGCGTGTTGTACTCCAGCAGCACCCAGGCACTCCGCGCGGCGCTGTGCTTGACCACGTTAGCCAGGACCTCGGCGATAGCGAAATAGGCGGCGGACTCCACCGGGGCCGGGGCCGGCCCGGCAGCTCGATGCGCAGGTCCACGGGGAGCGGAACGGTCAGCGCGAGCGCCCGGACGGCGCCCTCGAGGCCGCGCTCGGCCAGCACCGGCGGGTGGATGCCGCGGACCAGGTGGCGCAGGTCGGTCAGGGCCTGGCCGCTGGACTCCCGCGCCTCGGCCAGCAGTTTCAGGGCCAGGTCGGGATCGTTCCGGAGCACCTGCTCGGCCAGGCCGATGCTCATGCCCAGCGAGACCAGCCGGGCCTGCGCCCCGTCATGCAGGTCGCGCTCGATCCGGCGCAGCTCGGCCGCGGAGGCATCTACCACCTGGGAGCGCGACTCGTTCACCCGGCCGAGCTGTGCGTCCAGCTCCTTGCGGGTCGGGGCCAGCAGCGCCGCGCTGAACTGGGCGTGGGCCTTCAGAATCCGGGGACCGGCGAGCACGCCGGTCGGCAGCGCGCTCAGGAGGAACACCTGCAGCCAGAAACCCGGCGGCGCCGTGTTCCACCATCCGAACAGCAAAGTTCCGGCATCAGCCAGCAGCGTCCACCCACCGACGAAGACCAGGAACGCGGGCAGCGCCCCGAGCGCCACCCCGACCGGCGCGTTGACCAGCGTCCACAGCAGGTCCCGCCAGGTCGCCGGGTCGGTCAGCAGCCACTTGCACCGCTGCAGCCGCCCGATCAGCCCGTTGCTGACCTCGTGCGGGCGGGGCCGGTAGGGCGTGGCGATGCTCACGCGTGACCACTCCCGCGCGAAGCGGCGCTGCTGGCTGGCCCGGTCGCGCACGGCCAGCAGGGTCATCGGCACGGGCACCACCCCGATCCCCACGGCCAGGAGGGGCAGGGAGGCGACGGCGGCGAAGAACAGCGGGATGCCGGGCAGCACCGCCAGGACCGCGATGACGAGCCCGCGGGCGCAGGTGCGGATGGTCGGCCGGGCCCAGCCGGCGCACACCGCTGGCGCCGTCACTCATCGGTGCCTCCATGTCGCGCCGTGCCCCTCATCCCGCACCCCCGGTCAGGTACTCCTCGCACTCCTCCCTTGATACCGGGTCCGGCCGCCGATCTCGGTGGTGTTAATCCCACCTTCGGGGCGGGCCCGGCGGCACGGGAAGAGCCGGGCTGGGCCAGCGGGCCGGGCCAGCGGGGCGGCCAGCACGGCCGCGGATGTGAGCAGGCCCCCCGGGCCGCGGACGGCAGCGGTACGAGCCATTTACGAATTGATTATGGCTTTTGTGCATCCAGGCTCTAGCAAAACCGCATCGGTTACCGGCAGAGTGGGGAAGGCAAAACGGTCTATACCACATCCCGGTGGGGAGAGGCGTCATGGTGGGTAGCTCACCAACCGCCGCCCGCGCGGCTCCGGACACGACGGCTTTCACGCCGCCGATGCCGCGCGGTGTCCCCCCGCACGCGTTACCGGCTGGCTGGCTGACCCAGCTGGCCTGGCACGGCGGCTGGCTGGTCACCACCCCGAAACGGCGCGTGTTCCCCGGCAGGCCGGCCCAGGTGGCCCACGCCCGGCGGTTCGTGGCCCGGGTCCTCGACGGCTGCCCGGTGGCGGACGACGCGCTGCTCTGCGCGTCCGAACTGGCCAGTAACGCGATCCGGCACACCCGCAGCGGCCGGAGCGGGACATTCCAGGTCCTCGTGTGGCGCGGCCAGTCGTCCGCGTGCGTGGCCGTGCTCGACGACGGCTCCGAGTCCACCCCCACCCCGGCGGCCGGGCCGCCCGGGAGGCTCGCGGAATCCGGGCACGGCCTGCTCACGGTCCAGACGCTGGCGGCCTGGTGGGGCCACCACGCCTACCGCGACGGTTCCACCCGCGGGACGGCGGTGTGGTTCGGGCTCGACTGGAATCCCGCCTGACTCCGGAACGTCACTGATAATTGCTGACCGTTGATTCACGGGCCATTTACGTGTCGTCAGGCTGCGGAAAAGGCGGGACGAACGGACCGTTAGGGAAGAAAATGCCCGTTGTGCGGGCAGGGGCTAGCGGGACCGCCCGCCGAGCCAGCCGTACCAGGCGGCCAGGCCCTCGCCGGTGGTGGCCGAGACCGGCAGGATCTGCGCGCCGGGGCTGATCATCCTGAGGTCCCCCGCGTGCCGCCCGGGGTCGAAATCCACGTAGGGCAGCAGGTCCACCTTGGTCAGCAGGACCAGGTCCGCGCCGCGGAACATCTGCGGGTACTTGATGGGCTTGTCCGCGCCCTCGGTGACCGACGACAGCACCACCCGGGCCGCCTCGCCCAGGTCGAACAGGGCCGGGCAGACCAGGTTCCCGACGTTCTCGATGACGAGCACCGAGCCGGGACGCGGGTCCAGCGCCCGCAGCCCGCGGGCCACCATGCTCGCGTCCAGATGGCAGCCCGCACCCGTGTTGATCTGCGCGACGGCGCAGCCGGCCGCCTCGATGCGGGACGCGTCCAGCGTGGTCTCCTGGTCCCCCTCGATCACGGTGAGGCCCAGGCGGGCGCCGGCTTCCCGGGCGGTCCGCTCCAGCAGCGTCGTCTTGCCGGCCCCCGGGGAGCTCATCAGGTTGACGGCGAGGATGCCGCGGGCGGTGAGCCAGGCCCGGTTGTCGGCGGCCAGGCGGTCGTTCTTGGCCAGGATCTTCTGCTGGATCTCCACCGTCCGGCTTTCCGGCCCGTGCCCGTGCCCGTGCCCGTGCCCGTCGTCGCGCTGGTGGCCGTGGCCGTCGTCGTGCTGGTGGCCGTGCTCATGGTCCGGTCCGAGGTCGTGGACATGACCCGTCTGGTGACCGGGTCCGGGGGCGGCTCCGTCCGCGCCGAGCTGGCCCGGGCCGAACACCCGGACCCCGGCGACACCGCAGCCGCAGGTCGCGCACATGTCACACCACCTCCACCGACGTGATCCGCAGCTCCTGGCCGGCCAGGACGGCCACGTCGGCGCTGCCGCAGCCGCACAGCGCGATCGGCCCGTCCGGCTCGAACTCGCCACCGCAGTCCCGGCACCGGCAGCGGGCGGCCGGCTCGCTGATGTCCAGCCGGGCCCCCTCCAGCGTGGTGCCCTCGGTGACCAGCTCGAAGCAGAACCGGACGGAATCCGCGACCACCCCGGACATGGCTCCGATCTCCAGGTGCACGCAGGCGATGGGCGTGCCGGGCAGCCGCTGCGTCACGGCCTGCACCACCCCTTCGGTGATCGCCAGTTCGTGCACGCTGGTCAGCAGATCCTGGGGAGCGGGTCACCGACCAGCAGGTCCACGATCCGGGTCCCGCCGAACGCCGTCTTGAGCAGGACGATGCCCGGCGGGTCCGCGGTGATCTCGCCGATGATCGCGGCGTCCGCGCCGAGCGGGTGGGAACGCAGCGCGGCCAGGGCCTTGCCCGCCTCGCCGCCGTCGACCACGGCGACCAGCCGGCCTTCGCAGGCCACGTACATGGGATCGATGCCGAGCAGTTCGGACGCGCCGCGCACCACCGGGGTGACCGGGATGGCGTCCTCGCTGACCAGCACGCCCACCCCCGCCGCGGCGGCGACCTCGTTCAGGATCGTGGCCACCCCGCCCCGGGTGGCATCACGCAGCGCGCGCACCCCGGTGGTCGCGGAAAGCAGGTCAGCGATCAGGCCGTTCAGCGCCGCCGTATCCGAGGTGATGTCGGCCTCGATGTCCAGCTCGCCCCGGGCCAGCATGATCGTCACACCGTGCTCGCCAATCGGCCCGGACACGATCACCGCGTCCCCCGGCCGGGCATTCGCCACGCCGAGGGAGACCTCGTGCTCGACCACGCCGATCCCGGCCGTGTTGATGTAGCAGCCGTCGGCCTTGCCCTTCTGCACCACCTTGGTGTCGCCGGTGACCACCTGCACCCCGGCGACCCGGGCGGCGGCCTCCATCGAGGCCACGATCCGGACCAGGTCGGCGACCGGGAAACCTTCCTCCAGGATGAAGCCGGCGGACAGGTAGAGCGGGGTCGCGCCGGACACCGCCAGGTCGTTCACGGTGCCGTTAACGGCCAGGTCACCGATGTCCCCGCCGGGAAAGAACAGCGGGGAGACCACGTAGGAGTCGGTGGTGAGCGCCACCCGGGAGCCGTTCAGGTGCAACTGCGCGGCGTCTTCCAGCGGCTCGAGCAGCGGGTTGCTGAACGCATCCAGGAAGACGGCCTCGACCAGGGTCCGGGTGGCCTTGCCCCCGGAGCCGTGCGACATCGTGATCCGCTCTTCGCGGACCCGGGGCCGGCGCTTGCGGGCCCGGTCGATCCGGTCGAGGACCTGCTGCTCCCGTTCGCCGGCCGGGTGGCCGGCCGCCGAGATGGCCGGCCCGCCGTGCTCCTCGTGCTCGCGCAGGGCCTGGTCGACCCAGCTGCCCTGGCCGGCGCCGGTGCCGGTCATGAGATGCTCACTTCCACAACCCGGCGGCGGTTCATCCGGCCGAAGTTGTAGTACGCGGCGCAGGCGCCCTCGGGAGACACCATGCAGGTCCCGATCGGGGTCTCCGGCGTGCACGCGGTGCCGAACACCTTGCACTCCCAGGGCTTCAGCACGCCCTTGAGCACCTCACCGCACTGGCAGGCCTTGGGGTCGGCCACCCTCACCCCGGGCACCTCGAAAAGCAGCTCGGCGTCGAACGCGGCGTACTCCGGCCGGACCCGCATGGCGGAATGGGAGATGAAGCCAAGCCCCCGCCACTCGAAGTACGGGCGCAGCTCCATGACCTTGTTGATCGCGGTCAGGGCGGCCAGGTTGCCGTCCCACGGCACCACCCGGGTGTACTGGTTCTCCACCTCGCTGCGGCCCTGCGACAGCTGGAGCATCAGCATGTAGATGGACTGCAGGATGTCCAGCGGCTCGAACCCGGCCACCACGACCGGCTTGCCGTAGTCCCGGGCGATGAACTCGTACGGCCGGCAGCCGATCACCGTGGACACGTGCCCCGGGCCGATGAAGCCGTCGAGGCGAAGGTCGGGGGAGTCCAGGATGGCCTTGATGGCCGGGATGATCGTCACGTGGTTGTTGAAGATCGAGAAGTTGGTGAGCCCCTCGGCCGCCGCCCGCAGCACGGTCATCGCGGTGGACGGCGTCGTGGTCTCCATGCCGATCGCCATGAACACGACCCGCTTGTCCGGGTTCTGCCGGGCGACCTTCAGCGAGTCCAGCGGTGAGTACACCATCCGGATGTCGGTGCCCTGCGCCTTGGCGTCGAAGAACGAGCCGTGGCTGCCCGGCACGCGCATCATGTCCCCGAACGAGGTCATGATGGTGTCCGGCTGGGCGGCCAGCGCCATCGCGTCGTCGACCCGCCCCATCGGGATGACGCAGACCGGGCAGCCGGGGCCGTGCACCAGCGTGATCTGCTCGGGCAGGTAATCCTCGAGCCCGTGCTTGTAGATGGTGTGGGTGTGCCCGCCGCACACCTCCATCAGCTTGTACTGCCGCCCGGGCTCGCACAGCTCGGCGATCTTCGCGGCCAGGGCGTGCGCCTTGTCCGCAGAGCGGAATTCGTCAACGAAGCGCATCACTGCCCCCTCTACTCGATTTGGGATGCCTGGAGAGCTTCCAGCTCGTCCGCGTAGGCCTGGCCGATTCCCTCCAGGAACTGCAGCGCGGCCGCTGCCTCGGCCTCGTCAATCTTCGACAGCGCGAACCCCACGTGAATGAGGACCCATTCGCCGGGCTTGGGCAGGTCGTCGGCCAGCAGGCCGACGTTGATGACCCGCCGGACACCGCTGACGTCCACCCTGGCCAGGTCGGGCTGATCGGGCAGGAACTCGATCACCTCGCCCGGGATGCCGAGGCACATGCGATCACCCCTTGTTTCCGGTTTGCTGGCCGGCGGTGACCAGCCTGGTAACCATCGCCGCGGCCTCGTCCACCGCGGCCGCGACCGGGGCGCTCAGCCCGATCCCCTCCTCCAGGGTGGCGGGCTCGCAGCCCACCACCAGGACCCGCCCGGCATCCCCGCCGAGCGAGCCGGCCAGGCTGAGCACCAGGTCTGGCTGCATGCCGTGCGCGTTGAACAGGGTCAGCGACGCGGCGTCGCCCTGGCCGCCCTGCGGCTCGGGCTCGATCAGGTAGACCGTGCCGGGCGCGTCCCCGCGCTGCGCGGTGTCCACCAGGATCGTCGTGTCGAATCCCTCGGCCAGGTCGTAGGCCAGGTGCATGCCGCGGATGCCGTAGTCAGTGACCCGCACTCCTTCGGGGAGGTGCTGGCGGCCCAGCCGCCTGGCCACCTCGACCCCGAAACCGTCGTCGCTGAGGAAGATGTTGCCCAGGCAGGCGACCAGCGTGCGCCCCGTCATCCCGTCCCCCGCCATCCCGGTCACCCGGTCCCGGTCCCGGTCCCAGTCCCGGACGCCGGTTCCGTGCCGGCCCCGGTGCCGGTCCCGGCCAGCGCCGCCACGGTCAGCTCCCACAGCGTGTGATACACGGTGGTCTGCGCCTCCTGGATCCGGTGCACCGAGGATGACGGCGCCACGAACAGGTAGTCCAGGCTGTCCAGCTCGGCCATCTTGCCGCCGTCGTACCCCGCGATGCCGATGGTGAGCAGGCCGCGGCGGGCCGCCTCGTCCAGGGCGCGGATCAGGTTCTCGGAGTTGCCGCTGGTGGACAGGCCGATCGCGATGTCACGGGGCTGCCCGAACGCGGCGATCTGGCGGGCGAACACCACGCCCACGCCGACGTCGTTGCACAGGGCGGTCACGACCGCGATGTCATTGGCCAGGCAGAACGCAGGCAGGGCGCGCTCCCCGGGGCCGGGATCGAGGAACAGCGTGGCCAGCTGCTGGGCGTCCGTGGCGCTGCCCCCGTTGCCGAAGGCCAGCAGCCGGCCGCCGGCCGCGAACCGCGCGGCCATCTGCCCCGCGCAGGCGGTGAGCCTGGCGGCGTCCCGGCCGGCGATCACCCGGCGCAGTTCGCTGATCTCACGGGTCTTGGCCACGGTGGACGCGCGCACCTCGGCCAGCACCGCGTCGAGGTCAGGAGCGGCGCCCGAGTACAGGAACGGGTACAGGGACTCCATCGCTGCCGCGCTGTCCTGGCCGCTGCCGCGCTTCGTCATGGCGGCATCACCGCCAGGCCGGGCGTCATGCGGGGCGTGAGGCGGGGGGTCATGCCGGCACCACCGCGATGGCCTCGCCCGCGTGCACCAGGATGGTGTCGCCGACCGCCGCGTTGACCAGGGCCACGCTGACCTCTTCCAGGCCTGCCCCGGTGTCCACCACGGCCAGGCCGTCCGGGAGCAGCCGGGCGATGGTCACCGCGACCGCCGTGTCCGAGCAGGTGATGCAGACCTCGTCGTGGCATTCAGGCGCCTGCGGAACACCGGGCCGGGGCTCGTTCATGAGACCGCCGCCGGGCCGAGCACGCCGGGCTGCTCGAAGAAGACGTGCACCAGCTCCCAGAGCACGTGGTAGGCGGTCACGTGCGCCTCCTTGATCACCCGCGGATCCGATGCCGTCGTGACGAGGACGTGATCCACCGCGGGGCTGCTGCCGATGATCCCGCCGCCCGCGCCGGCCAGCGCGATCGTCAGCATCCCCATGCCGTGCGCGGTCAGCAGCCCGTTCAGCACGCTCTCGGAGTTCCCGTCGGCCGACAGGCCCAGCGCGATGTCCGCCGGGGTGGCCAGGTGGCGGATCTGATGGGCGAAGATAGCGCCCATCCCCTCGCGCTCGGCGATGCCCGTGACCGTGGCGGCGTCGGCGGTGAGCGAGATGGCCGGCAGCGCGCGCTTGCCGACGATCACCGGGTGCACGAACTCCACGGCCACGTGCAGGGCGTCAGTGCTGGACGCCCCGGTGCCGAACACCACCAGCTTGCCTCCCTGGTGGAAGCGGACGGCCATGTCGTGGCAGGCGGCCGCCACCGTGCCCGCGTGGGCGGCGAGCTCATCCACGGACGCCGCCCGGCGCTCGAAGAGCCTGGCGACCTCGTTGTCCCCTACCGGTGCAGACGGCGCTGCGCTCATCTCCTCGCGGCTGTTCCCGCTGAGTTTTCGCCCCCCGGGACCGGCGGCCCCGGGTGTACCTTCTGGCTTACTTCCCCCGGCCCGGCTCCGCAAGGCCGCGGGGCAAGCCGGGGTCATCCGGTGTCGTCCGCCGACCCGGAAATGCTCGCGTTTACCTCGATATCGACTGCGTCACGCACCTTCAGCGCGCCGAAGAACGCGGTGTACGGCTTGATGCCGTACGCCGACTGCACCAGCGTTCCGGTGCCCCGGTAGCTGCCCGGTTCAGGCTGGCTCACCTGGAGCCGGAGTGGCCGTGTCACCCCCCGGATGGAGAGGTTCCCCTCGATGACCCCGTTGTCACCCGGCACCTCAAAACGGGTGGCGGTGAAGACAGCTTCGGGATGCCGGTCGGTGGATAGCAGCCGCCGCGCGGTGCCCGCTATCTCCTGCCGGTCCCGGTCGGTCAGGGGCTTCAGGCCGCCGGTGCCCTCGCGGACCACCAGCGCGGCGACGTCGATGCGTACCTCGAGTGATTCCGGGGCCTTATCGTCGTCGATGACCAGCTCGCCTGACCAGCGCGGGAGCTCGATGACCAGATCGTGGCCGGCCGTGGCCGCCAGGCCATCGCGGAACGTGCGCAGGACGATCCGGCCGCTCTCAGTACCCAGCCGGTAGCGTCCCGTAGGAAGGGCCATGGGAGCACCGTAGGACACATGTGGGGGGACGTCCAGCCATTGAGATGAGACAGTCTTGTCCGGTCGCCTATGGTCCGGGGCGGTGACGAAGGCCTTGCCCGCTGATGGCCGGATCGGCTGATGGGCCGGCCCGGGCCCGCGGGGGACATCCCGGGGAGCCCGCGGGGGGTATCCCGGCGAGCGGGGACACTCCCTGGATCAGGGAAATCAGGGGAACGGGAGCTCGCCGAACAGTTCCTGGATGCGGCGCAGGTCGCGCAGGCGCGGCTCGGTCTCGCCGCCGACCCAGCGCCCGACCGTCTTGACCGAGACCCCGAGCTGCCGGGCCGCGGCTTCCTGGGTCAGGCCCTCACGGCGCAGGGCGGTGGACATCCAGTCCGCGAACGTCGAGGGCCGCTGGACCCGCCCGGCTTGGGCCCGGCCGCGGGCGGCCGGGCGGCGGCGGCGGGCGCCATCCTGCCTACCTCCGCTGGCGGCTGGTTGGAGTGGAGCACGTCCACCTCGACGTGCTCGGGGAAGATCCGGAAGGAGACCTGGATCGCCCCGGTCGGCCCGGCCGCGTCGAGCAGCGCCCGGAACACGGTCTCGCTGACGCCGCGGTTGCCCTCTTCGGTCAGTGGTGACTCGGCCAGGCAGCGCCGGACGAAATCGCGGATCTCCGGGATCCAGGACGGCCGGGCCGGAAATGTCTGGGACAGCACGACCACCGGGACGACCTCGATGGACCCGTCCCCGTTTCCGTTGGGCAGTTCCGCCACTGTCTCCTCCGGCCCGTCCTGGCCGCAAACCCGACCAGTCTGAACACAGAGTACGCGTCCGTGTCGGATCGCGTGGCCGTGGCCGGGCACTCAATTTACCGGCCAGGCGGCAATCTGACTGGTCAGGACGATGCCGCAGGAAAGGCCCGCGCGTCCTGGATGGGCTGGCCCGGGGCGGTGTCCCGGCGGCCCGGAGACGTCCGGCGCCAGCCGCCCAGGACGAGGACCCAGCTATGTCCGGACCGGATGGACATTTATGTCCGGCAACCTGCCGCGACTGCCTTGATACGTATGGTGGACGGGTTTAGCATGACGGCACCTGCGCATGATGCAGGCAAGGCCTCTATGAACCATCTTCCTGGCGCTCGCGCGCTCACCGTGGTTCAGGTCGCCAGGCGGTCATCGGGGACCGCCAGGCGGCCGGCTCTTGCTGGCGCCGCCACGCCGGAGCCCAGGTCAGGCCCACCCCGTGCCCCTGACGACCCTGCCGTCCCTGGCCTGTTCCGCGGCGAGGGACCCCGCATCCTGCGCAGTCACGGTGCCTGCCGCCCCTGCTGCGCTCGCCAAGCCGGCCTGCCCGCCGGACCCCCGGCCGGCTGGATCACCTAGGTCCCAGCCAGCCAGATCACAGGGAGGGGGTGGCCAGTCATGGCCACTGCCACGGAGACCAGCGACGGTTCGGCGCAGTCCGCGGCCGAGCCCGTGGTGCACATCCTCTGGATGAACGGAGGACTCGGCTGCGACGGGGACTCGGTGGCGCTGACCGCGGCCACCCAGCCCAGCATCGAGGAAATCGTCCTGGGGGCGCTGCCGGGGCTGCCCAAGGTGGCCGTGCACTGGCCGCTCATCGACTTCGAATGCGGCCCGGAGCAGGGCGCGGACAACTTCATCGAGTGGTGGCACAAGGCGGACCGGGGTGAACTCGACCCGTTCGTGCTGGTGGTCGAGGGCTCGATCCCCAACGAGGCCATCAAGCCCGAAGGGTACTGGTGCGGCTTCGGGAACAACCCCGCGACCGGCCAGCCGATGACCACCAACGAATGGCTGGACCGGCTCGCGCCGAAGGCGACCGCGATCCTCGCCGCGGGGACCTGCGCCACCTACGGCGGCATCCACGCGATGGCGGGCAACCCGACCGGGGCGATGGGGGTGCCCGATTACCTCGGCTGGGACTGGCGGTCCAAGGCCGGCCTGCCGATCGTCTGCGTGCCCGGCTGCCCCACCCACCCGGACAACCTCTCGGAGACGATCCTCTACCTGCTCTACCAGGTGGCGGGCCAGGCGCCGATGATCCCGCTGGACGAGGCGCTCCGGCCGACCTGGCTGTTCGGCGCGACCGTGCACGAGGGCTGTGACCGCGGCGGCTACTACGAGCAGGGCGATTTCGCGGACGAGTACGGCTCGCCCAAGTGCCTGGTCAAGCTGGGCTGCTGGGGACCGGTCGTCAAGTGCAACGTGCCCAAGCGTGGCTGGATCAACGGGGTCGGCGGGTGCCCGAACGTGGGCGGGATCTGCATCGCCTGCACCATGCCCGGCTTCCCGGACAAGTTCATGCCGTTCATGGATGAACCCCCCGGCTCGAAGGTATCCGCGACCGCGAGCACCCTGTACGGCACCGTGATCCGCACCCTCCGCGGTTTCACCGCCAAGACGGCGGACGAGGAGCCGAAGTGGCGGAAGAGGGGCAGCGACCTCCTCACGGGCTATCAGAAGCCCTGGTGACCGGCAGTACCTGGTAACGACTACTGGCGCGGGCCGAGCGGGCCGCGGCGCCGCTGAGTACCGAGGGGAAGAGCGATGACTACTGCCGAAGACACCGGCGTCGTGGAGATGAACTGGGATCCCATCACGCGCATCGTGGGGAGCCTGGGCATCTACACCAAGATTGACTTCAAGCAGAAGAAGGTCATCGAGTGCTACAGCACCTCGTCGATCTTCCGCGGCTACAGCATCTTCATGAAGGGCAAGGATCCGCGCGACGCGCACTTCATCACCAGCCGGATCTGCGGCATCTGCGGCGACAACCACGCGACGTGCTCGGTCTACAACCAGAACATGGCCTACGGGGTGCGCCCCCCGCACCTGGCCGAGTGGATCATCAACCTCGGCGAGGCCGCCGAGTACATGTTCGACCACAACATCTTCCAGGAGAACCTGGTCGGGGTGGACTTCTGCGCCAAGATGGTCGGCGAGACCAACCCCGGCGTCCTGGAGCGGGCCAACAGCACCGAAGCGCCGCACGCCGGGGACCACGGGTACCGGACCATCGGCGACATCATGCGGTCCCTGAACCCGCTGGAAGGCGAGTTCTACCGCGAGGCGCTCCAGGTGAGCCGGTCCACCCGGGAAATGTTCTGCCTGATGGAAGGGCGCCACGTGCACCCGTCCACGCTCTACCCGGGCGGGGTGGGCACCACCCCCACGGTGCAGCTGTTCACTGACTACCTGACCCGGCTGATGCGCTATGTGGAGTTCATGAAGCGCGTCGTGCCCATGCACGATGACCTGTTCGACTTCTTCTACGAGGCGCTGCCCGGGTATGAGGAGGTCGGCCGCCGCCGCGCGGACATGGTCTGCTGGGGCAGCCTCAACGACCCCGAGCACTGCGACTTCCGCTACGACCACATGAGCGACTGGGGCAGGAAGATGTTCGTCAGTCCCGGGGTCATCCGGGACGGGCAGCTGCTCACCAACGACCTGGTCAACATCAACCTGGGCATCCGCATCCTCCTCGGCAGCTCCTACTACGAGGACTGGGAAGACCAGGAGATGTTCGTGACCCGCGACCCGCTGGGCAACCCGGTGGACCGCAGGCACCCGTGGAACCAGCACACGATCCCCCGGCCGCAGAAGCGGAACTTCGACGACAAGTACAGCTGGGTCATGTCCCCGCGCTGGTTCGACGGCACCAACTACCTGGCCGCCGACACGGGCGGCGGCCCGATTGCCCGGCTCTGGGCAACGGCGCAGGGCGGCCTGGTGGACATCGGGTACATCAAGTCCACCGGGAACAGCGTCCTGATCAACCTGCCCCGGACGGTGACCAAGCCCGAGGTGACGTTCGAGTGGAAGATCCCGTACGACAAGGAAGGACGGCCTCTCTCCAACGCCATCGAGCGGGACCGTGCCCGCACGTACTTCCAGGCCTACGCGGCCGCGGCTGCCCTCCACTTCATGGAGAAGGCCCTCGCTGAGGTCCGGGCCGGGCACACCAAGACCTGGGAGCCGTTCGACGTCCCGGACGAGGCGAACAGCTGCGGGTTCACCGAGGCGGTGCGGGGCGTGCTCTCGCACCACATGGTGATCCGGGACGGGAAGATCGCGAACTACCACCCGTACCCGCCGACCCCCTGGAACGCGAGTGTCCGGGACAGCTACGGCACCCCGGGACCGTATGAGGATGCGGTCCAGAACACGCCGATCTTCGAGGAGAACTCCCCGGAGAACTTCAAGGGCATCGACGTGATGCGGGCGGTCCGCAGCTACGATCCCTGCCTGCCCTGCGGTGTGCACATGTATCTCGGCAACGGCAAGCTGCTCGAGAAGGTCCACACACCCACGGCGGCGACCCTGGCCACCTGACGCGGGAGTTCCGGGGAACCGCACCGCCCCGGAGCGCGCCCCGCATTCCGGGTCCTGCCTGGTCAGCCGGCCAGGCGGGACCCGGGTGCCAGGTGCCGGGCGCTGCAGACTTAGCCAGAACCAATCAGCCCGACACAGGTCCAGCCAGGCGGAGATCCAGCCCGGCACAGATTCAGCCAGACAGAGGCGAGGCGGATGGCCGACGCACGGCAGGTGGGGGCACGCGTCGAGGAGTTGCTCGGCATCCTGCAGTCCCAGGGCGGGGAAGCGACCGCCCGGGCCGCCGAGGAACTGGTCCGGCTGCTGCTCGGACTCTACGGCGACGGCCTCAGCCGCATCCTGGCCGCGCTCCGCGCGGAAGGTGCGGCGGGTGCTGCGGTGCTTGACCGTCTCCTCGAGGACCCGCTGGTCGAGAGCCTTTTCCTGCTGCACGACCTGCACCCGCTGGACGTGGACACCCGGATCCAGCGTGCCCTGGACCGGGTGCGGCCCTACCTCGGCTCGCACGCGGGCGGGGTGACGTACCTGGGGGTGACCGACGAGGGGGTGGCCCAGCTCCGCCTGGAGGGAAGCTGTGACGGCTGCCCGTCCTCCACGGTGACCGTCCAGCTCGCGATCAAGGGGGCGATCGAGGACGCAGCGCCTGAGGTCACCGACGTCGTGGTCGAGGGGGTCACGGCGCCGCCAGGACCGGAGACGCTGCTGCAGATCGGCCGCCGTCCGCCCGGGGCGGATGGGCAGGACGGGATGCCCGCCGCGGGTGCGGGCGACGCCAGGTGGGTGACCATCCCGGACATCGGGCCACCCAGCAGCAGGCCAGTGATCGCCGCGGTGGCGGGGACCCGGGTGCTCCTCTGCTCGGTCCGCGGCACTCTGTATGCCTACCGTGATGCCTGCGCGATCTGCGGGATATCGCTCGCCGAGGGAACGCTCACGCTCGGCGAGCTGGCCTGCCCCGGCTGCGGGGCCCGGTACGACGTCCGGTCCGCGGGCCGGGGCGTCGACGACGAGGGCGTGCACCTGGATCCGCTCCCGCTGCTGGCCGACAGCCAGGGGGTCAGGGTCGCGGTCACGGCGCCGCAGCAGGCGATCCCGTCATGAGCAGGCCATCAGGGCTGCGCAAGTTCGTCGGGCCGCCGGCTCCGGCGCGTGCCCGGGGTGCGCCGTCCCCGGCACCGCCCGGACCGCCTGCTCCGCCCGAGGGTCTGCCCGGTCCGCTGCAGGCCGCCCGGGGGAGCACCCCAGGCCCGCAGGACGACCCCGAGGAACACTGCGAGTTCTGCGCCACCGGCATACCGTCCGGGCACGGGCACGTGGCGGACCTGGAACAGTCCAGCCTCGCCTGCGCCTGCCGGGCCTGCTACCTGCTCTTCACCGCGCCCCAAGCCGGGCGGGGAAGATATAGATCTGTCCCAGACCGCTATCTGCGGGATTCCTCCCGGCCGATGTCCGCCATGGAATGGGACGAGCTGCAGATCCCGGTCGGGCTGGCGTTCTTCCTGAACAGCTCCGCGCGTGGCCTGGGCGGCTTCTACCCGAGCCCGGCCGGCGCCACCGAATGCACCCTGGACCTGGCCGCGTGGCAGCGCCTGGCCGCCGCGTATCCGCTGCTGGGCGCGGCGGAACCCGACGTGGAGGCCGTGCTGCTGTGCCGGGACAGCCACGCGTCCGAGGCGGAGTACTTCATCGTGCCCATCGACGTGTGCTACGAGCTGGCCGGCCGGATGCGGACGCTGTGGAAAGGCTTCGACGGCGGCAGCGAGGCCAGGGCCAGCATCGATGACTTCCTGGCCGGGGTGCGGAAGCACGCTCGGGAAGCCGGGCAGGGTCCCGGGAATGGCTGAGCTCGTGTTCGACTGCATCGGCGCCCGGGTCGACCGGTTCGCCGCGGTGCCCTCGTTCGACCTGGACCTGCGGATCAGCGAGACGTCCGGGGAGAAGATCGACGCGATCGCGCTGCGCACCCAGATCCGCATCGAGCCGTTCCGCCGGCCCTACACCGACGCCGAGGCGGAGCGGCTGCACGACCTGTTCGGCGAGCGGGTCCGCTGGGCGGACACGCTCAAGCCGCTCCAGTTCACCACGCTCTCCACGATGGTCCCCGGGTTCAGCGGGAGCATCGAGGTCCCCTTGCCGGTGCCGTTCACCTACGACCTGCAGATCGCCTCGACACGCTACTTCAGCTCGCTGGACGACGGCGAGATCCCGCTGCTGCTGCTGTTCAGCGGCACCATCTTCGGCTCGGCTGACGGGAGGCTGCGGGTCCAGCAGGTGCCGTGGAGCAAGGAGACCACGTTCCGCCTGCCGGTCAGCCAGTGGCGGGAAGCCGTGGACACGCACTTCCCGGACACCGCGTGGATCACCATGAGCCGGCACACGCTGGACGAGCTCGGCCAGTTCAAGAGCCGTCACGCCCTGCCCACCTGGGACGCGACCGTCCTCGCGCTGCTCGCCCGGGCGGGCCGGGAGGAGTCGTGAAATCCCGCGGCCGGATCGACCCGGCCCATCTCGAGCAGGCCCGCCAGGTCGCCGACGCCATCCTGTACGAGGGCTACCTGCTCTACCCCTACCGTGCGTCGGCGCAGAAGAACCAGGAGCGCTTCCAGTTCGGGGTGCTCATGCCCCCGGCCTACCGGGCCGTCGACGAGCACGAGCCGTCCGCCGCGCAGACCGAGTGCATCCTGGAAGGCCCGGCCGGCGCCACGGTCACCGTGCTGGCCCGGTTCCTCCAGCTGCGGCGGCGCACCGTGCTGGCCGGCTCGCCCGGGTCCGGGTTCCGGGCGGTGGACTCGCTGCAGGCCGGCGGGGTCGAGCACACGGCGTGGGACGAGGCGGCCGAGTGCGAGCAGGAGGCGGCCGCGCCGCTGGGCGACCTGCTCAGCGGGGAAGCCGTGACCGGGTTCACCGTCCCGGGCGGCACCGAGCACGAGGACCTGGCCGGGCCCGGAGGCGTGCCCGCCGGGCGGCTGGTCCGGCAGAGTGAAGCCCTGCATGGCGTGATCCGGCTGAGCGCCGAGCGGATGCCCGGGCCGTACGGGGCGCTGCGGCTGCGGGTGGTGCTGGAGAACCGCACCGAGCCGCCCGGGCCGCTGGCCCGCCGGGCGGACGGGCTGCCCTACGCGCTGATCGCCGCGCACTGCCTGATCGCGGCGCCCGGCAGCCGGTTCCTGTCCATGACCGCGCCGCCCGAGTGGGCGGCCGCCGACGTCGGCCGCTGCGTGAACACCGGCACCTGGCCGGTGCTGGCCGGGCCGCCGGACTGCGCGGAGCTGATGCTGTCCTCCCCGGTCATCCTCTACGACCATGCCGAGATCGCCGCGGAGAGCGCCGGGCAGCTGTTCGACTCCACGGAGATCGACGAGATCCTCACCCTCCGCACGCTGACCCTGACCGAGGAGGAGAAGCGGGCCGCCCGGGCCACCGACCCGCGGGCGGCGGAGCTGATGGACCGGGTCGACCACCTGCCGCCCGAGATGCTCGAGCGCATGCACGGTGCCATCCGGTACCTCAACCCGGCCGGCGGGACCCGGCCGGCCCCGCGGCCGTGCCGGAGTGGACGGAACCCCCGCAGGCGCAGCCCGGGGGAGCGGCGGCACCGGCCCCTGGGGAGCCCGGGGCGGCCCCGGTCGATCCGGCCATCGCAGGCCAGGCGCCCTGGTGGGATCCGGGTGCGGACCGCTCCGTGTCACCGGAAACCGATCACGTCATGATCGCCGGGGCCCGCGTCGCCCGGGGCAGCCGCGTCCGGATGTGCCCGGGCGCCCGCCGGGCGGACGCGCAGGACCTGTTCCTGGCCGGGCGGACCGCGCTGGTCGAGGCCGTGCTGTTCGACGTGGACGGCCACGCCCACCTGGCGCTGCTGCCTGACGACGACCCGGACGCGGACATTCACCGCGGGCAGGGACGTTTCCTGTACTTCGCCCCCGACGAGGTCGAGCCGCTGGGGGCCGGCTAGCCACCACATCCGCATCTACTGGCAGAGGAGACCACCATGATCGGCCGGCTCATTAAGGCAATGCTGATGGCTGCGGTGCTCGCCGCCGTCATCCAGTCCCTTCCCGACATCAAGCGCTATCTGGAACTGCGCGAGATGTAGCGCGCCCCGGGCGGGCCGATCGTCCCGCCCGGCCACGCAGGTCTACGCGAGGCAGGCACAGCTATGGAAACCATCATCGGGTTCATCGCCGGCTACCTGACCGGCGTCAGCCAGGGACGCGACGGCATGGAGCGGGCCCGCAAATCGCTGGACGCCATCAGGACGTCCCCCGAGGTGCGCCGGATAGTCGCCGACGGGGTGGGGGTGGCTCAGGGCGTTCTTGGCCTGGTGGCCAAGAACGGGCTGAGCGGCGTGGCCAGCGGAGTCGGGGGGATCATCACCGGCGGCCTGGCGCCCAGCCGCGACGAGCGCCGCGCCGCCTGATCATCAGCCCGGCGGATGACCCCGGGCCGCACCCGGCGAGTCACGTTTCAGTAACGTTGCGCGCTCCTCCAATTACGGAAAGTCATCAAGGCGAATACTGAGCGTGACGGGTAGGCGGCATGGTGCGAGCCAGCCGCGGTTCGCTGCCGGACCAGCCGCAGGCCGTCGGCCCGCCGCATCCACGGCGGGCCCACCGCGTCCGGGGGGACAGCCATGGCTGGAGATCATCGCGAGGACATGCCGGGCCCGGGAGCAGATCCGGAGGCCCACCACGGCCCGGTGTCCCGCCGGGTCATGCTCCGTACCGCCGCCGGCGCCAGCGCGGCCGGGCTGATGGCGGGCGGTGCGCTGGCCGCGCTCCCCGCCGCCGCGGCCGCGCGGCCCGCTCCGTCCGCCCGGCACGCCGGGCGGACGGCCCGTTCCGCCGCCACCGCGACCCCGGACCCGGCCGGCGGGCCGGGCGGCACAGATGGCCCTCTCGTGATCCACGTGCGCGACGCGCACACGGGCGAGATGGACATCTTCACGGGAACCACCCAGACGCGGCTGCATGATCCAGCCCTCGCCGCCCGGCTCGTCCGCGCCAGCCAGTAGCGGCATCCCGCTGATCCCGGCCGCTGGCCTTCCGCCGTCCGGCCAGCCCATGACTAGCTGTGAGGTAAACCATGTCATCGCACCGCGAGGCGCCGGAGATCTCCAAGGATCCGGTCGCGGACAGCACCGATGTCTACGCGTTCGTCAGCCCGGACCGGCCCTCAACGGTCACGCTGATCGCTAACTACATCCCGCTCCAGGAGCCGGCGGGAGGGCCGAACTTCTACGAGTTCGGTGACGACGTCCTGTACGAGATCCATGTCGACAACGACGGCGACGGACTGCCGGACATCACCTACCAGTTCCAGTTCCAGACCGTGCTCAGGGATCCGGGCACGTTCCTCTACAACACGGGCCCGATCAGGTCGCTGGGCAGCCCGAACTGGAACAGCCGGCAGTTCTACACCGTGACCCGGGTCGCGGGCGGTACCTCCCGGCCGCTGGGCAGCGGCCTCGCCTGCCCGCCGTGCAACATCGGCCCGCTGTCCACCCCGCGGTACGCCACGCTGGCGGCCAGCGCGGTCCACTCTCTGCCCGGCGGGGTGAAGGTCTTCGCGGGCCAGCGCGCCGAGGGGTTCTACGTCAACCTGGGGTCGATCTTCGACCTCGCCACGCTCCGGCCGTTCCAGCAGCTGCACGCCAAATACGGCATGCACGTCTTCAGCAAGCCCGCGCCGGGGGTGAACGCCACCAACGAGCTGAACGTGCATTCCATCGCCCTGCAGGTGCCGATCGCCAGCCTGACCGGCTCCGGCGCGCGGGACGAGAGCGACCCGCGCGCGGTCATCGGGGTGTGGACCAGCGCCAGCAGGCGGCAGGTCCGGATCTGGGACGCCGACCAGGGAACCAGCACCGGCAGCGGCCCGTTCCGGCAGGTCTCGCGGCTCGGCAACCCGCTCGTCAACGAGGTGCTCATCCCGCTCGGGAAGAAGAACTTCTGGAACACCCAGCCGCCGGTTTACGACGAGATGTTCGCCTCCTACGTCGCCCACCCCGAGCTGGCCGGCCTGCTGCCCGGCCTCTACCCGGGGGTGTTCCCGCATCTGGCCGGGCTGGCCAGGTCCGGGAAGCCGCGCGCTGACCTGGAAGCCATCCTGCTGACCGGCATCCCGGCCGGCCTGATCAAGGGCTTCCAGAATCACACCGGTCCGGTGCTGGCTGACATGCTCCGGCTCAACACCGCCATCAGGCCGGCCAGGAAGCCGAACATCCTCGGGGTGCTGGGCGGCGACCTGGCCGGCTATCCCAACGGCCGCCGGGTCTTCGATGACGTGGTGACGATCGAGCTGCGCGCCATCGCCGGGCTCACCTACCCGCTGGTCTCCCCGACCTACAAGCCGGATGCGGCCGCGGGCGTGATCACCGACGGCCTCACCCCCGAGGACGTGAAGAAGCCGTACCTGCGTACCTTCCCGTACCTGGGGGTGCCCTACGGCGGTTACTACAACCCGTCCTGAGGCGGGGCCGTGACCGAAGCCAGCGCCGGCCCGTCGGGCCCGGGAAGCGTGGTGCTCGACATCGGCGGCGACGTCGGTGCGCTGATCATCATCACCCCCGCGCGGATGGCGGGCGAGGAGATCCACGTCAGCCCGCGCCAGGACCCGCAGGGGCGCACGCACGCGCTGGTCCGGGAGCGCCGGGCTGGGCAGGCCTCCTGCCACGCGGCCGTGTACCCGGCCCTCCGGGCGGGGGATTACACCATCTGGCGGGACACGGGGAACCCGGCCGGGACCGTCCGCATCGACGGCGGCGCCGCCACCAGGTACCGCTGGCCGGAACCAGCCTGACGCCGTCCGGGCGGGGCGGTAGCCCGTAAAAGATGCCCCGGCCCGCCTGGTCCCCGCGGGTTTGGCACCATTACCTGGTGAGCCGTTCCCTGAGCGTGCTGGCCGGCCCCGGGTGAGGAAGCCGGGCAAGCTTGCCGCCGCGACCGCCGCGTCCGCCGCGACGGCGGTGCCGCCGTGGCTCGCCGAGGTGGTCCGGCCGGCACCGGCCCCCGTGCCGTGGCCGGCCGTGATCCGCGCCGCGCTCGCCGTCTGCGGGCCGCTGGCCCTGGGTTACGCCCTGGGCAGCCAGGCCGCGGGCCTGCTCGGCGCGATGGGCGGCCTGCTGGGCACGGTCGTGGACCGGGGCGGCCCCTATCCCGCGCGGATCCGGCGCATGGCCACGGCCGGCGTTTTCGGCGGCGCGGCCGGCCTCCTGCTCGGCGAGGTGGTCCACGGCCAGGGCTGGGTCGTGATCGCCGTCCTGGTCCTGGTGGCCGGGATCTCGGCGCTGATGAGCGCGATGGGGGCCACTGCCGCCATCACCGGCCTCCAGCTGCTCGTCTACACCATTCTCGGCACGGGCCCGCTCGGGGCGCTGCGGCCCTGGTGGTGGCCGCCGCTGCTGATGCTCAGCGGCGTGGGATGGGCAGTGGTGCTGCTGGTGCCCGGGTGGGTCACCGCGCCGCATGCCCCGGAGCAGCGCAGCACCGCCGCTGTCTACCGCGCCATCGCCAGCATGCTCCGGGCCGCTGGCACGGCGCAGTTCCCCGCGGCCCATCAGGCTGTCGTCACCGCCCTGAACGAGGCCTGGGACCACCTGTCCGCCCGCCGGGCGCGGAGCAGCGGCCGGGATCCTGAGCTGAACCGCATCGCCGCGCTGCTGCGCCAGACGCATCCGCTCACCGAGGCGGCGGTCACCCTGGTCCACGAGGGCGCGCAGGCTCCCGCGGAGCTCATCGCGACGATCGACGCGATCGGCGGCGCCATCGAGTACGGCACGCCGGTGACCTCAGTCCGGCCGGGCGGCGGCCCGACGCCCGGCAGCCGGGCACTGGCGGACGCGGTGGCAGGAGCGGCCGACCTGGTGTCGGGGAAACGGCCCGCCGAGGGAAAGGCGCCGCCCCCGCGCCCGCCGCTGCGGGAGCGGGTCCGGGACTCACTCGCCGGGACAGTGGGCGGCCATCTCACCCGTATCTTCGTGGTCCGGCTGATGCTGTCCGTCGGTGCCGCCGCCCTGCTCAGCCAGGCGCTCCCGGTCCAGCGCTCCTACTGGGTGGTGCTGACCGTCGCGATCGTCCTGCGCCCGGACTTCGGCTCGGTGTTCGCCCGGGCCCTGCAGCGGGGCATCGGCACCATGGTCGGCGCGGTTCTCGGCGCGATCATCCTCGTCATCATCCCGGCGGGGCCGCTGCTGCTCATCCCCCTGGCGGTGTTCGCCGGGCTGCTGCCCTACGGCCGGGACCGCAACTGGGGGCTGTTCAGCACGTTCCTGACGCCGATGGTCGTCATCCTGATCGACCTGCTGCATCCGGCCGGCTGGCCGCTCGCCCTGGACCGGCTGATCGACACCGCGCTCGGCTGCGCCATCGTGCTCCTGGTCGGGTACGCTCCCTGGCCCTCGAGCTGGCATGCGCACCTGCCGGAACAGCTGGCCATCGCGCTCGATAGTGTGGCCCGTTACACGCAGCAGGCGCTCCTCGGCCAGCCAGGCCGGTCGGCGCTGCGCCGCCAGTCCTACCGAGCCCTATCCGACCTGCGCACGGAGTTTCAGCGGACGATGGCAGAGCCACCCTCGGTGAGCAGGCGGGCGGCCCGGCTGTGGCCCGCCGTCGCCGCCCTGGAGCAGGTCACGGACACCGTGACCGCCACCGCCGTGCGCGGCGACGTCACCAGCCAGCGTCCCCGCCCCCGCGACGCCGAGCAGCTGGCCGACGCCCTGCGCGACCTGGCCCGCAGCGTGCGGGAAGGGCAGCTCCCCGCGGACCTGACCCTGACGCGCGGCGGTGGTGCCCGCGAGCTGGCCGACCGCGTCGCCGACCTCCGGCGGGCGATCACCGGCGAGCACGCCGCGTAGGGGCCTGACCGTGGCTACGGACTGGCGCTCACGCGCCCGGGATCTGCTGGTCGTCGTGCTCACCGTGACCACCGGCGGGGTTGACGCCGCCGCCTTCCTGCACCTGGGTCACGTGTTCAGCAGCGTGATCACCGGGACCCTGGTCCTGCTCGGCGTCGCCGCGGGCACCCACGACGGGGCGCTGGCGGAAAACTGCGGCGTGGCGCTGGCCAGCTACGTGGCGGGCGTGGCCATCGGGGCACCCCTGTCGGCCCGGCGGGCGGGCCGCTGGATGGCGGGCTGGCGCGGCCGCCGGCCCCGGCGGTGATCGCGCAGCGCGAGATCTGGCCGTCGTGGCTCACGGTGGCGCTCGGCCTGGAGTTCTTCGTGCTCGCGGTGTTCTGCGTGGGCTGGGAACTGGCCCACGGCCACCCGTCCGGGATGGGCGAGCAGATGCTGCTGGCCAACGCGGGCATCGCCATGGGCGTCCAGGCGGCCACCATCCGCCATCTGGGCGAGATCTCCACGACCTACCTGACCGGCACGATGACCGGTGTGGTCTCGGCGCTGGTCACCGGGCACAAGCCCAACGGCCTGGCCCGCAGCCTGGGCATCTTCGCCGCCGTGGTCGCAGGGGCCTGTGCCTCCGCCCTCGTCACGGCCGACCTGCCCGCGCTGCTCCCGGTCGTGCTGCTGGTCCCGCTGGCCCTGGTCGTGTGGATCGCCTCGGCCCGGTTCGGGCCCCGCCCGGGCTGGCAGGACCCTGAATAAGCCTGGCTCAGCTGGCCGACGCCCGGTCCTTGCGCGGTGACTCCTTGCGCGGTGATCCGTGGCGGCCTGCCCCGGGCACGGACGCTGGCTGGCGTGCCCGGCCGGGCACCTGCCGCGGGACGCGCCGGCGCCGGGCCGCGGCGTATCCGATGATCACCGTAATGCCGAGCGCTCCCGCCGGGGGCAGGGTGACCAGGGCCGGCAGCTGGTACCGCCAGCTGAACTCGAACAGGTCCGAGGCGAGCAGCACGGCCACCGCGCTGAGGAAGGTGAGCAGGCAGGCGGTGGCCGTCGCCCGCTGCGCGGGCGAGGCCCGGCGGCGCAGCACGCCGATCGTGCCCGCCAGGCCGGCCAGCGCGGTGAACAGGAACAAGGGCCCGGGGGTGTAGCCGCCGCCGAGCTGGTAGGCGCGCAGGAACCCGGCCAGCCCCGTGTTCACCGTCGGCTGGTCGCGGAAACGCCGCCCCTTCGCGATCACCTTGACCTTGCCCGCCGGATTGAGCTGGGCGAACCGCAGATGGCCGTGCGCATCGGTGATGTAGGGCGGGTACAGGGGAAAAGCCCGCTGGAACTGCCATCGCGTGACCGACGTGTCGCCGGGGAAGGTGACCCGCGCCGCGGCGAAGAGCTTGACCGCGTCCTTGGTGATGGCGCTGGCCATCCGCAGCGGCTGCTGCTCGAACACGCGGCGGCTGAAGTTGGCCGCCATCGGCACGTGGTGCATGCCCGCCGGCGGGGCCACGTACTTGATCGGCGACGTGGCCCCGTGATCCAGCCAGTCCGGGCCGCGGGCCTGCTGGGCGGGAGACGGGCAGAGCGCCCGCTCGTACGGGGGAGGGTCAGCGTGGCACAGTCGGCGGCGGCCGCGGCCCGCCCGTAGATCGTCCCCGCGGCGTACGGCGCGAGCGAGAAATGCTTGATCGCCACGTAGTTCCGGAAGCTGATCACCAGGATGGGCAGCGCGAAGGCGGCACCCAGCGCGACGGCCTTGATCAGCTTGCCGCGCCAGCCCGGGACGGCGATCAGCACGTAGACCAGCGCGGGCAGGATGAAGATCTCGCCGACCTGGCGGACGGTCGCCGACGCGCCCAGGGCCAGCCCGGCAGCGAGCACCATCCACAGCCGGGGCCGGGGCCGCCAGAGCAGGCAGGCCAGCCCCGCGACGATCAGTGCCTCGAACGCCGTATCGGGCATGATCGACTGCTCGATCTGGAGCTGGTAGGCGTCCAGCAGGATAGGCGCCGTGGCCAGGGCGGCCAGCCAGCGCGGCACGCTGCGGCGGCGCAGGATGAGGTACAGCGTCACGGCCATGGCCAGGCCGAGCAGGTGCTGCACCGCCACCACCATGGGCAGCGTGCCCACCTGGAGGAAGAGCTTCAGGGCCAGCTGATAGCCGGGGGGGTCATTGCCCGCGTACGCCCCGAACAGGTACTTGATCGAGTCGATGAACAGCAGCGCGGGATGGTAGGCCAGCTGGGTGAGGATCCG
Organism: uncultured Actinomycetes bacterium; assembly: GCA_963720645.1. Lineage (GTDB taxonomy): Bacteria > Actinomycetota > Actinomycetes > Streptosporangiales > Streptosporangiaceae > RYN-230. The sequence goes on from CAVRFX010000019.1 coordinate 390,750, forward strand.
CAGCACCAGCCCGGCGGCCAGCAGGACGGCCAGCAGCCAGTTCCGCCGCACCATCGAGGCCAGGCCCGCCCCGGACATGATCGGCGTCGCCGCGCCTGAGGCGACTCGTGCAGCTGCCATGGCCCCCCCGGAAGCTCTTCGTAAGCATAACGGAACTCATCGTCATGCCTGGCCGCAGCCTAGCGGCCGTCGCCGCGGCACTCCCGGAGCACCGCGCCGTTGGCTGGATGGCATGGCCGCTCAATAGGCTGGGAGGGTGACCCCTGATCCTTCCCGGACCGCGCTCGTCCGCCGGGCGCGGCGCATCAACCGCGAGCTGGCCCTGCTCTACCCGGATGCCCACACCGAGCTGAACTTCACCTCCCCGCTGGAACTGCTGGTCGCCACCATCCTGTCCGCGCAGACCACGGACAAGCGGGTCAACCTGGTGACCCCCGTGCTGTTCGCCCGGTACCGGACCGCCGCGGACTACGCGTCGGCCGACCGGGCCGAGATGGAGAAGATCATCCAGTCCACCGGGTTCTTCCGGGCCAAGACCAACAGCCTCATCGGCCTGGGCCAGGCCCTGTGCGACCGGTACGGCGGCGAGGTCCCGGGCCGGCTGGCGGATCTGGTCACCCTGCCCGGGGTCGGCCGGAAGACGGCGAACGTGGTCCTGGGCAACGCGTTCGGCGTGCCCGGCATTACCGTGGACACCCATTTCTCCCGGCTGGCCCGGCGCTTCGGGTGGACCGCGCAGACCGACCCGGACAAGATCGAGCAGGAAGTCGGCGCGCTCTTCCCGCGGTCCGAGTGGACCATCCTGTCGCACCGGCTGATCTGGCACGGCAGGCGCGTCTGCCACGCCCGCAGGCCCGCCTGCGGAGCCTGCGGGGTCGCCCGGTGGTGCCCGTCCTACGGAGAAGGCCCTACGGATGAGAAGACGGCCCGCGCGCTGGTGAAGACGGGCCCGTTCTCGTGAGTGCCGTGGACCCCATGGAGAGCATCGACGGCACCCTGGGCCCGCCGCGCTGGCTGCGCGACCTGGCCGTGGCGGCCGGGCGAGGCCGCCGTCCCGTCGCGCCTGCGGCCGCCGCCGGGCGGGGGCCGCCCCTCCGCGGTGCTGGTGCTCTTCGGCATGGGCCCGGACGGGCCCGACCTGCTGCTGGTGCAGCGCGGTCCCGGGCTGCGGCGTCATTCCGGGCAGCCCGCGTTCCCCGGTGGCGCGATCGACGAGGCCGACGGGGGCCCGGTCCCGGCCGCGCTGCGGGAGGCGGCCGAGGAGGCGGGCGTGCAGGCCTCCGGGGTTGAGGTCCTCGCCGTGCTGCCGGACCTGTTCATCCCCCACAGCGGGTTCGCCGTCACCCCGGTCCTGGCCTGGTGGCGGCGGCCGGTCCCGGTGGCGGCCGCCGACCCGCCGGAGGTGACCGCAGTCGCCAGGGTCCCGCTCTCCGAGCTGTGCGATCCCCGGCGCCGGCTAACGATCCGGCATCCCTCAGGCTTCACCGGGCCGGCCTTCCGGGTGCGCGGAATGCTGGTCTGGGGGTTCACCGCGGCCCTGGTGGACCGGCTGCTCACGCTGGGCGGATGGGAACGGCCGTGGGACCACGGCCGGGTCGAGGAGCTGCCGCCGGAGGCCCTGGCCGCCGGGAGTTAATACCGTCGCTGTACGCGGCTAATACCGCGCTGCGAACGAATCATCCGGCCGCGCGCTATACGGTGGGCTGGTGTCGGGTGACTTGCTTGACCTGATCTTGATTGCGCTCGCCGCGGCTTTTGCCGTAGCCGGTTACCGCCAGGGCTTCATCGTCGGAATTCTGAGCTTTGCCGGGTTCCTGGGCGGAGCGGCGGTGGGTGCCTCGTTTGCGCCCGCGCTCGCCCGGTCCCTGGTGCAGGGGTCGGCCCAGCAGGCTCTGGTGGCGATCGTCGCGGTGTTCGTGGCGGCCATGATCGGCCAGCTGCTCGCCTCCGCGATCGGCGCCGCGGTGCGCTCCCGGGTGCACTGGCGCCCGGCGACCCTGATCGACTCGGTGGCCGGGGCGGCGGTCAGCGTGCTCTCCGTCCTGCTCATCGCCTGGCTGATCGGCTCGGCGGTGGTCAACGCCCCGTTCGCCATGGTCACCGCCCAGGTCCAGCGCTCGGCCGTGCTGCACGCGGTGGACGGGGTCATGCCGTCGGGCGCGCGGACCATGTTCTCCGACTTCCGCAGCCTGCTGGCCAGCGGCCCGTATGTCCAGGTGTTCGGCGCGCTCGGCGCCGAGCCGGCGCTGACCGTGGGCCCGCCCAACCCGGCCGTGCTGGCCTCGGCCGGCCTGGCCCGTTCCCGGGACAGCATCGTCAAGGTCATGGGGGTCGCGCCGACCTGCCAGCGGCGGATCGAGGGCTCGGGCTTCGTGATCTCACCCCACCATGTCCTCACCAACGCGCACGTCGTGGCGGGCGTCACCCAGCACCAGACCGTCACCACCAGGCAGGGCCTCTCGTTCAAGGCGCAGGTGGTGCTGTTCGACCCGCAGCGTGATCTCGCGGTCCTCTACGTGCCCCAGCTCAACGCCCGCACCCTGGACTTCGCCGGCCCGGCCAACCTGGGTGACCAGGCCATCGTGGCCGGCTACCCGCGGGATCACCCGTTCACCGTGGTGCCCGCGCGGATCGGGGACGATCAGCTCGCCCAGGCACCGGACATCTACCAGTCCAAGGAAGTCACCCGGCAGATCTACTCGATCCGGGCCGATGTCGAGCCGGGCAACTCCGGCGGCCCGCTGCTGGCACCGGACGGCCAGGTGGACGGGGTCGTGTTCGCCGCGGCGGTGGGCGTGAAGGACACCGGCTACGCGCTGACCGCCTCCGAAGTGGAAAGCGACGCCAGGGCGGCCGCCAGCGCGACGACCAAGGTCTCCACCCAGGCGTGTGACTAGGTCCCGCCGCGGGTCAGGCTGATCCCCCGGCCCGGGGTGATCACGGCGGTGCCGCCGGCTGCCTCGATCTGGGCGGCCAGGTCGCTGCTGGCCCGGGCGATGCCCGCGGCGTCGATGCCGTGCGGCGGGGCGGTCGCGTACCCGCTGACCCGGGCCGCCCCCCGGCGCAGGAGCGCAACCGCCCCCCGGGCGTTGCCGCGCTGCGCGTGGGTCAGCCCCACCGCGATCTGAGCCAGCCCGCGCCACAGTTCCCGTTCCGCGTCCGGGGCCTGTTTCCACGATGCCTCGAGCACCTCGTGCGCATGAAAGGGGCGGTCCTCCTCCAGCAGCCGCTGCGCCAGTTCCAGCGCCTGCGCCGGGGGGAGGGCCAGGTCATCGGGCACACGGTCCGCGCCGGCCGCGCCGCGCGGCAACGGGCGCCCCAGCGCGTCCCGGGGACGCGCGTTCCGCGGCCGCCCGGCCGGGTCACGGTCGCGGCCTGTCCCGCCCGCGCCCGCGGTCATCGCTCAGGTTCGGGGTCGGCCAGCCAGCCGCGGAGTTCGCGGTCGAAGCGGTCGGGCTGCTCCTCGTGCGGGAAGTGACCGGCCCCGTCGAGCAGGCGCCAGCGGTACGGGCCGTCGACGTGCCGCCCGGAGCCCCGCGCGGTGGCGGGCAGCACGCAGGTGTCGAGCGCGCCCTGCAGATGCAGGGTGGGGGCCTGGATGGGGGCACGCATCCGCTGGGCGTAACGGACGCCATCCGGGCGGACCCGCGAGCGGACGAACCAGCGGTGGTATTCCAGCGCCGAATGGGCCACCGACGGGATGCACATCGCGGTCCGGTAGCGCCGCTCGGTTTCGGGGTCCGGCCAGCCCGGCCCGGACCAGGAACGCAGCATCTGGCCCACCCGCTCGGCGTGATCCCGGACCAGGCTGTGCTCCGGAAGCACGGGCACCTGGAAGCCGAACGCGTAACCGCTGCGGCGGCCCTGGCCCAGCGGGTTGGTGACGATCGAGGACCGCATCCGCAGCGGATGCGCCATCGAGATGACACCCAGCCTCCGCACCACCTTGGGGTAGTAGGCGGCCATGGTCCAGGCCACCAGCCCGCCCCAGTCGTGCCCGATGACCACCGCGTTGGCCTCACCGAGCGCGCGGATCAGGCCCGCCGCGTCCGAGGCGGCGGTGACGAGGTCGTAGCCGCGGGGTGGCTTGTCGCTGCCGCCGTAGCCGCGCAGATCCGGGGCGACCGCGCGGTAACCGGCCGCGGCCAGCGTGGCCAGCTGCTCCCGCCATGTCCACCAGAACTCCGGGAAGCCGTGCAGCAGCAGCACGAGCGGCCCGTCACCGCTCTCGGCGACGTGCAGCCGGGTCCCGTTCGCGCTCACCGCACGATGCGACCACGGGCCTTCGGCGTAGACCGCCGACTCGCCCCGGAAAGTCACCAGATCAGCCTGCCTCGACCGCCGGCCGGGCGGCGGTGTCATCGTCCCGCTTGAGGAGCGCCAGGTCCTGCTGAACGGTCTGCCTCGTCTTCCTCAGCCCGCTGACGCCGCGCACCCTGACAATCACGATGAGGACCGCGACCGCGGCCAGCAGCAGGCACACGCCGGCCACGATGAGGAACGCGGCCCAGATCCAGATACCCAGCGTGACGAGGCCATAGGCGAAGGCGAAGGACAGCAGCACGAGGATCAGGCAGCAGGTGAACGCCGTGATCGCGAGCAGCGCGGCGGCCAGGCCGAGCCGCTTGGCGTCGTCGCGCAGTTCCAGTTTCGCCAGCGCCAGTTCGCACCTGACCAGCTGGGTGACGTCCCTGATCGCCTGGGCGACGAGATCACCGATTGACGGCTCGGTGCCATTGCCGAGTGACCCCGGTGCCGCGGATCTGGCCATCACCTGCACACTCCCCTCGCGCGCAATCCTGCCGTTCAGTCTTCCGCACCGGTGATTCGCGTGCGTGCGGGGGTTCGCGGCCGGGCCATCCCGGGCGCGAGGCGCCAGGAATTGCTCCTTATCCCGGCAACATCAGTTTCCCCCGGCAAGTGATCTTACGGGATTACCACGGGATCACTCCGCGCGGCCTTCCCGCTTTTCTGCGCGCGTGTCCAAATGGCCCCGGCGAAGGCGGTTTCCGGGCCGCTGCGTGGGGCGCCCGCAGCCGGGTGAGGCCAGTTCCGGCGGGCAGCGAACATGATCGGCGGGGGTCTAGCCTGACACGGCGGGCCGGGCTACCAAAGCGCGCACCTCGTCATGCCGGGGGGCCGCGGCGGCTACCCCGCGTCCTCCGCGGACGCGGACCCGCCGCCACAGCCCGACCTCGGCCGGCTACCTGGGCCCCTCGGTCGCGTGGGTACCCGGCCGCCGTGCCAGGACGTTCCCTGTGACCTTTGTACGGCGGATCCGCTGGCGGGCCAAGCCCCGGGCATGACCGATTCCTCATCTTGATCGATCCGCCACGTCACATTCCTGGGCGCCACCCCACCGGGCGAGCCTCACGGACGGGCCGGCGGGAGGGCGCTGAAGGCCAGGACGGGCCAGCCGCGCAGCAGGGCCAGCCGGCGCAGGGCCCGGTCCGGGTTCACCGCGTGAGGGTGGCCCACCGCCTCCAGCATCGGCAGGTCGGTAATCGAGTCGCTGTAGGCGGAGCAGTCAGCCAGCCGGTAACCGCGTTCCCGGGCGAGTTCCCTGACCTGATCCGCCTTGGCCGGGCCGTAAGCGTAGAAGTCGATGTGCCCGGTGTAGCACCCTTCCACGATCTCCATCCGGGTGGCGATCACCATCGCCGCGCCCAGCAGGGCCCCGATCGGGCCGACCATCTCCACCCCCGAGGTGCTGACGATGATCACGTCTTCGCCGGCCGCGCGATGCGCGCCCAGCAGCGCCCGCGCCTCGTCGTAGACATACGGGACGATCAGCTCATCCAGGTGGCGGGCGACGATCTCGCGGACCAGGTCGGCAGGCCAGCCGCGGCACAGCTGGCTGACGTGCGCGCGGATCTGCTCCATCCGGTCGTGGCTGGCCCCATGCCGGCTGAAAAGCAGCTGCGCGACCGCGCCGCGGACCGCGTCACCCCGGCTGATCAGGCCATTCCGGTAAAACGAAGGTCCGTAAGCCAGGGTGCTCGACTTGGCGATGATCGTCTTATCAAGGTCAAAGAAGGCGGCGGCCGGCCGGCGCCCGGCCTCGGCGGAACTGGACACGGCAAGCGAGCCTATGACCGAAAGCACGTTTCCGTTGTCTGCGTCGCGTGACCGATTGGTAACTTGGCCCGGATACACGTAGTCTTTACTGTGCAGCGGCCCGGCTCTGCCCCCCCGGAGCCGGACCGTTTGGCGACCCCCGCTCTCCCCCCCGGCGGGGGTCGCCCCCTTCCTCCGAACTGGCCCGCGTCATACTCCTGGTCCCGGGCTATTGTCCGGATGTCCCCGGCGGCCCTGTCCCGGCGGCACCGGCCCCGCCGCGGGCCAGCAGTCGCTCCAGCAGGATGACTGAGCCCGCCTTGGAAAGGGGCTCATTGCCATTCCCGCATTTGGGCGACTGGATGCAAGACGGGCATCCGGCCAGGCACTCGCAACCCCGGATCGCGTCTGCGGTCGCGCCCAGCCACTCGGGCGCCGCGCCGTAACCACGTTCCGCGAAGCCGGCTCCCCCATCCTGCCCGTCATAGACGAAAACCGTCAGCTCCCCGGTCGCCGGGTGCAGATCAGCAGAAACGCCGCCGACGTCCCAGCGGTCGCAGGCGGCGAACAACGGCAGCAACCCGATCGACGCATGCTCGGCGGCGTGGGCCGCGCCGGGCAGGTCCAGGCCCAGGTCCAGGAGCCGGGCGCGCTCGTCCGCCGGGATGGTCCACCACACCGCCCTGGTGCGCAGCGTCTGCGGCGGCAGGGCGAGCGGGAACTCGCCCAGCGGCCGTCCGGTCTCCGGGTGGCGGCGGACGAACCCCACCACCTCCCGGAGCACCTGGACGTCTCCGAAATGCACGCCGCCGCTGCGGCCCAGGCTGGCCTGGCGCAGTTCCCTGGTGACCTCGATCGCGGTGACCTGGCGGGCCGCCGTGGAGTACCCGGGATCTGCGGGGCGCACCAGGGCCACCCCGGCCGCCAGATCCAGCTCCTCCACCAGGTAGAGCTCGCCCTGATGGGCGTAGACCGCCCCGGTGTGCACGAGCAGATGCGAGGAGGGCTCGTCCACCGTGCCCACCAGGCGCCCGGTCGGAAGTTCCACGATCTTGACCGGATGGCGGCCCGATCCGCGCAGCCCGGCCCGCGGCGGGCGGCCGCGCCGCGTCCAGTACAGGCCGCCGCTGCGGCGGCGGAGCATCCCCCGCCGGATCAGGGCCTCCGCGACCTCGCGGGCTCCAGGGGCGAACGAGGCCAGGTCGCCGTCGGTCAGCGGCAGTTCCGCCGCGGCCGCGCACAGGTGCGGGGCCAGCACGTACGGGTTCCCGGGATCCAGGACCGTGGCCTCGACCGGGCGGTGCAGCAGCGCATCCGGATGATGGACCAGGTAGGTGTCGAGCGGGTCATCCCGGGCGATCAGGACGACCACCGCGCTGCGCCCGGCCCGGCCCGCGCGCCCGGCCTGCTGCCAGAGCGCCGCCCGGGTACCGGGCCAGCCGGCGATGAGGACCGCGTCCAGGCCGCTGATGTCCACCCCCAGTTCCAGGGCCGTCGTGGTGGCCAGGCCCGTGATATCGCCGTTGCGCATCGCCTCCTCCAGGGCCCGCCGGTCCTCGCGCAGGTAGCCGGACCGGTAGGCCGCCACCCGGCCGCTGTGCGCAGCGGCTCCCGCCTCGCGCAGCGCCCGGCGCGCGCCCAGGGCGACGGCCTCGGCGCCGCGCCGGGAGCGGGTGAACGCCAGGGCGGGGACCGCCTCGGCCACCAGGTCAGCCAGCAGCGCGGCAGCCTCGCTGGTGGCGCTGCGCCGCACCGGTGCGCCGGCCTCGCCGCGCGCACCGGTGAGCGGTGGCTCCCACAGGCCGAACGTGACCGGCCCGCAGGGCGCGCCGTTCTCGGTCACCGCCGCCGCCTGCTGGCCGGTCAGCAGGAACGCGCACCCGGCGGGCTCGCTGACCGTGGCGGAGGCCAGCAGGAAGAGCGGTCCCGGCCCGGGGCGGGCTGGATCGGGCCCGCCGTGATGCGCGGCAATCCTGTGCAGCCTGCGCAGCACCTGGGCGACGTGCGAGCCGAACACCCCCCGGTAGGTGTGGCACTCGTCCACGATGATGTAGCGCAGCCGGCGGAAGAAGCCGTTCCAGCGGGCGTGCCGGGGCAGCAGCGTCTGGTGCAGCATGTCCGGGGTGGTCAGCAGGTAATTGGCATGAGACCGGGCCCAGTCCCGCGCTGCCGCGGGCGTGTCCCCGTCCACCACGGCCGGCCGGACACCCGGCACGCCGAGCTCGCTGATCACCCGCAGCTGGTCTGCGGCCAGGGCGCGGGTCGGCGCGAGGTAGAGCGCGGTGCCGCCCTCCCCGATCCCGGTGAGGGCGGGCAGCAGGTATCCCAGCGACTTCCCGGACGCGGCCGGGGTCGCGATGATGACGTGCCGGCCTTCCCGGGCGAGGTTGGCCATCGCCGCCTGATGGGCCCAGGGCGCCGGCACGCCGCGGCGGGAGAACGCCCCGGTGACCGCGGCAGGCACCCATCCTGGCCAGGCTGCCCGCTGCCCTTCGCGAGCGGGGATGTACTCTACGTGAATCAGTCGTCCCGACCCGGCGCCGCGGCGCAGCACAAGGTCGGCGGGGGAGGCCTCCGCGAGCTGGACGGGACGGCTTCGCCCGGCGGGGTACGAGGCAGCCGGGCCTGGTGTTTGCGGGGTCGGTTCCAGGGGACCGGGTCCTGCAGGACCGGGCCGGACCGGAGGCTCGCCGGGAACGAGCGGAGTGAGCGCAGTCATTGGCTCCCAGTGTGACATCTGTACGCGAGGTGCCTCGAAGCGTGAACTCGTGTAGACATGACCTCAGAGCGTGGTTGAATGCGCGACGGGACCAGCTGCCCTCCCCAGGGGGCGCTGCGCTGCCGCTCGGATCGCCCGGACAGACGAAGGCTGTATGGCGCAGGAGGATTTGTGGACCTGAAGCTTGACCACCACACCAGGGATGGGATCGAGGTTGTCAACGTCGAGGGTGAAATCGACGTCTACACCGCGCCACGGCTGCGCGAGCTGCTCATCGAACTGGTCAACAACGGGCACTACCAGCTCGTGGTGAACATGGAGAAGGTTGAGTTCCTCGACTCGACAGGGCTCGGCGTCCTGGTCGGCGGGCTCAAGCGGGTCCGGGCGCACGACGGGTCTCTCGACCTGGTGTGCACCCAGGAGCGCATCCTCAAGATCTTCCGGATCACCGGCCTGACCAAGGTCTTCGGTATCCATGACACGGTCGACGAGGCCATCACGGCCCGGAAGTCGGAGAAGTAGCGGCTGATCGAGCCCCGGATCCGGCCATGGCCACCGTCGAAATGAGCTTCACGCCCCTGCCCGTGCATGTCCGCACGGCACGGCTGGTCGCCACCGCGGTCGCGCGGCGGAGCGGCGTCGAGGAAGCCCTCCTCGACGAAGTCCGCCTCGCGGTCGGTGAGGCGTGCTCCCGTGCGGTCGAGGCGCACCAGGCACAGTGCCCTGATGAGCCGGTCCGTGTCGAGCTGACCGGGGCGAAGGGGCGCTTCGAGGTGGTCGTCACGGACGCGGCCGCGACCGGGCAGGAGGACGGGAGCAGCCCGTCCGCGCACCCCGCGGGCTGGCCGGCACCCGGTAACGGCGTGCCGAACGGGACCACCCCGCTGGATCATCCCGATCCCCCGCAGGGCCTCGGCCTGGCCGTGATCGCGGGCCTCGCCGACGACGTCCAGTTTGCCCGCACCCCGGCCGGCCTCAGCATCACGATGAGCTGGCCATCCCAGGGCGCCGTCTGACGGATGCCCTGCGGCCCCGGCTGAGCACCCGGAACTGCGGGCCTGACTGCTGCCGGCGGCCATAATGTGATTACCTGTGCTGGGTGAATTGCTCTCGCGCGCTCCGGGTCTGACCCCCAGCTTCAGGTCCGGTGGCCTACGTGCGTAGACTCCCGGCACTGCTTTTGGGCACGGTGCCTATCCCATGCGTCCAGGCCGGCTAGCCGATAGCCGGGACAGCGTTGCCACGCCCGGGAGGCCATGTGCCACTGTCTAGGAGGACAGATGTTGAGGTCTAGTCTTGCCGCCGGAAGCGGTGCGGTGAGCGTCAGCGGCTCCAACCTCACCTGGGTTGTCATCGTTGGCGTCGTCGCCCTGCTTGCCCTCGCGGTGGCAGCCCTGCTGGTCCGTGAGGTGCTCGCGGCCAGCCAGGGAACCGAGCGGATGCAGGAGATCGCGAAGTCGATCCAGGAAGGCGCGGCCGCCTATCTGCGGCGCCAGTTCCGCACCCTCGGTGTGTTCGTGGTGGTCATTTTCTTCGTGCTCCTGCTCCTCCCGGCCGATGGGTCGGGTGTTCGCTGGGGCCGCAGCATTTTCTTCCTCGTCGGGGCGCTGTTCTCGGGCCTGACCGGTTTCACCGGCATGTCGCTCGCGGTCCGCGGCAACGTCCGGGTGGCGGCCGCGGCGCGGGCTGGCTTCGAGGGTGAGCGCCCGGCCATGCGGATCGCGTTCCGCACCGGCGGTGTGGCGGGCATGTTCACCGTGGGCCTGGGCCTGTTCGGCGCCGCGCTGGTGGTGCTCATCTATAAGGGGAACGCGCCGAACGTGCTGGAAGGCTTCGGCTTCGGCGCGGCGCTGCTGGCCATGTTCATGCGTGTCGGGGGCGGCATCTTCACCAAGGCCGCCGACGTAGGCGCCGACCTGGTCGGCAAGGTCGAGAAGGGCATCCCGGAGGACGACCCGCGGAACGCGGCCACCATCGCCGACAACGTCGGTGACAACGTGGGTGACTGCGCCGGGATGGCCGCCGACCTGTTCGAGTCCTACGCGGTCATGCTGGTCGCGGCGCTCATCCTGGGCAAGGCGGCGTTCGGCAATGATGGCCTCGTCTTCCCGCTGATCATCCCGATGATCGGCGTGATCACCGCGGTGGCGGGGATCTTCGTGACGATGCCGCGCAAGGGCGACCGCAGCGGGATGACCGCGATCAACCGGGGCTTCTTCGTCTCTGCGATCATCTCGCTAGTGCTGGTGGTCGGCGCCTCGTTCCTCTACCTGCCGTCCAAGTTCAGCGACTTCAAGGGCATCACGGGCCCCGGTGCCCGCGCGATCCTCACCCACGGCGGCAGCCCGCGGCTGCTGGCCATCGGCGCGGTGATCATCGGCCTGGTGCTGGCCAGCGCCATCCAGTTGCTGACCGGGTACTTCACCGAGACCAACCGCAAGCCGGTCCGGGAAATCGGGGAAAGCTCACTGACCGGCGCGGCCACCGTCATCCTGTCCGGCATCTCGGTCGGCCTGGAGTCGGCGGTCTACTCGGCGCTGCTCATCGGCGGGGCGGTCTACGCGGCCTTCCTGCTCGGCACCGGTAACGCGACCATTGCCCTGTTCGCTGTGGCGCTGGCCGGCACCGGCCTGCTCACCACGGTCGGCGTCATCGTGTCGATGGACACGTTCGGCCCCGTCTCGGACAACGCGCAGGGCATCGCCGAGATGTCCGGCGACGTGACCGGCGACGGCGCCCAGGTGCTCACCAAGCTGGACGCGGTGGGCAACACGACCAAGGCCATCACCAAGGGCATCGCGATCGCCACCGCGGTCCTCGCCGCCACCGCGCTGTTCGGCTCGTTCCGCACCACGGTGGTACAAGCGCTCGGCATTAACGGGGGCACGTTCAGCCTGTCCGTGGACCATCCCAACGTCCTGGTTGGCGTCATCATCGGGGCGTGCGTCGTGTTCTACTTCGCCGGCCTGCTGATCATGGCGGTGGGCCGGGCGGCGGGCCAGGTGGTCTACGAGGTCCGGAAGCAGTTCCGCGACCACCCCGGCATCATGGACTACACCGAGAAGCCCGAGTACGGGCGCGTGGTGGACATCTGCACCAAGGACTCGCTCCGTGAGCTGGCCACGCCCGGCCTGATGGCGGTGCTCACCCCGATCGCGGTCGGCTTCGCGTTCGGCTACGCGCCGCTGGGCGCGTACCTGGCCGGGGCGATCGCGGCCGGGGCGCTGATGGCGGTGTTCCTGGCCAACTCCGGCGGCGCCTGGGACAACGCCAAGAAGCTGGTGGAAGACGGCAACTACGGCGGCAAGGGCTCCGAGGCGCACGAGGCCACCATCATCGGTGACACGGTCGGTGACCCGTTCAAGGACACCGCGGGCCCGGCCATCAACCCGCTGATCAAGGTCATGAACCTGGTCTCGCTGCTGGTCGCGACCAGCGTGGTCAAGTACAGCCACAACCCGGGGCTCCGCACCGGAGTGGCCGTGGTCGCGATCGGGATCGTGGTGGCCGCCGTGGTGATCTCCAAGCGGCGTTCGACCAGCGTGGCGGCGGGCGGCCCGCCCGCCGAGAGTGTGGCCGGCACGGGTGGCACGCCTGGCCTGCCCGAGGCCGCGGGCGGCCCGGCCGCGGGGGCGGCCGGCCCGGCCGGCAGCACCGGTGGCGCCGAAGGCGAGACGGCCGCGAAAACCACGGGCTGACCCGCTTCGCAGCCTGACTGATCCCCCGGCCATCCCCGTGGCCGGGGGATCTGTCGCAGAACGGCACCGGCAGTTGCCATACTCGGGTGATGAGCACCATCCGGCGCACGCTGCTGGTGCTGCGGCACAGCAAATCGGCCTACCCCGAGGGAACGGCGGACTTCGACCGGCCGCTCGCCCCCCGCGGCCTGCGGGATGCGGTCACCCTGGGCACCTGGATCCGGGATCAGGGACTGCGCCCGGATCTCGTGGTCTGCTCGGCCGCGGCCCGAGCGCGGCAAACCTGGGAGCTGGCCAGTGACCAGCTGGCCTGGGCGGACGGGGACGGCGCGATAGAGCGCTACGACGAGCGGGTGTACCACGCGGACGCCGGCGACCTGGCCGGGATCGCCCGGGAGACACCGCCCGAGGTGGCGATCCTGGCCCTGGTGGGCCACAACCCGGCCGCCGGGGACCTGGTGCAGGTGCTGGCCGGGGCCGCCGGGCTGTCCCGGGACACCGCGCTGGGCTTCCCTACCTCGGCGGCCGCCGTCCTCGGCTTCCGCGGTGGCTGGGACCAGGTCGCGCCCGGTTCCGGCTCGCTGGCCGGCTACTGGACTCCCAAGGGCGGTTCCGTGCTCCCGCGGGGCTGATGCCCGGCCGCGGCCGTGAGGTCGCCCTCGTCCGCGTCCTCCACGTCATCCCGGGAAACGCCCAGCAGGTACAGCACCGTGTCCAGGTAGGGGACGCTGACCGACGCGTCGGCCGCATCCCGGACCACCTGCCGGGCGTTGAAGGCGACCCCGAGGCCGGCGGCCGCGATCATGTCGAGGTCGTTGGCGCCGTCGCCGACCGCCACCGCCTGGCTGACCGCCACGCCGGCCTGCGCCGCGAAGCGGCGCAGCGCGTCAGCCTTCCCGGCCCGGTCGATGACGGGCCCGGTGAGCCTCCCGGTCAGCTTGCCGCCACTGACCTCCAGCGTGTTGGCCGCCGCGTAGTCGATGCCGAGTTCCCTGGCCAGCGGGTCGGTGATCTGGCTGAAGCCGCCGCTGACGATCCCGCACCGGTAGCCGAGCCGGTGCAGTGTCCGGATCAGCGTGCGGGCGCCCGGGGCCAGCCGCAGTTCGCCCCGCACCACGCCGAGCACGGACTCGTCCAGCCCGGCGAGCATGCTCACCCGCTCCCGGACCGAGGTGGCGAAGTCCAGCTCGCCGCGCATCGTGGCTTCCGTGATCTTGGCCATCTGGCCTGCGCAGCCCGCGTGCGCCGCGAGCAGGTCGATCACCTCGGCCGCGATCAGGGTGGAGTCCACGTCCATCACGACCAGGCGCATCGCGCGCCGGTGCAGGCCGCCGCGCTGGACGGCAACGTCGACCCCCTGATGGGTCGCTTCCCGGGCCAGGTCCACCCGCAGCGATTCCGGGTCGGCGCCGGACACGTCGAAGTCGATACAGGTCACCGGCCGGTGCGCGAGCCGGTCGATGCGGTCGATGTTGGCCCCGCTGGCGGCGATCCGGCCGGCGATGGCCGCTACCGCCGCGGGAGTCAGGGGATTGCCCAGGACCGTGACGTGGAGCTGGCCGCGGCGCCGGGCAGGCTCCCCGGAACCCATCGTGATCTCGGCGTCCAGCCCCAGATCGGCGGCGACGGCCCGGATCGCCCGGTGAATCGCGGTCAGGTCCGGATCGGGCGGGCAGCCGAGCAGGGCCCCGAGCACCAGCCGGCCGCGGATGACCACCTGCTCGATGTCAACCACGCTGAGCTGGTGGCTGGCCAGGGCCGAGAACAGGCGTGAGGTCACCCCGGGCCGGTCCCGGCCGGTCAGGGTCACCAGGAGGGTGGGCTGCGCGGCGTCCATCGCTGCCCCACGCTACCCGGGGCGCAGTGGCGGGTGCGCACGGTTGGGCTGGCCGCCCCGGCATGACGTAAGTTCAGACTCACACGTGTGCGGTGGCGGAGGGAGCTGGATGTCCGACGAGGTGGTGCGGCTGCGCGGCGTCGGCGTCCGGCGCGGCGGGTCCATGCTGCTGCGCGACGTGGACTGGACCGTCCACGACGACGAGCGCTGGGTCGTGATCGGCCCCAACGGAGCCGGGAAGACCACGCTGCTGCAGGTCATCGCCAGCCAGTTGTTCCCGTCCGAGGGCAGCGCCGAGATCCTGGGCAGCCGGCTCGGCGAGACTGACGTGTTCGAGCTGCGGCCGCGGATCGGCCTGGCCAGCGCCTCACTCGCAGACCGGGTGCCGCCGGCTGAGAAAGTGATCGACCTGGTGCTGACCGCGTCGTACGCGATCGTGGGCCGCTGGAAGGAAGACTACGAATCCTCCGACGTGACCCGCGCGGTCGAGCTCCTGGACGCGCTCGGCTGCGCCCACCTGATCAGGCGCCGGTTCACCACCTTGTCCGAGGGGGAGCGCAAGCGGGTGCAGATCGCCCGGGCGATGATGCCCGATCCCGAGCTGCTCCTCCTGGACGAGCCCGCCGCCGGGCTGGACCTCGGCGGCCGTGAGGACCTGCTGCGGCGGATCGCGATGCTGGCCCGTGACCCCCTGGCGCCCACGATGGTGATGGTGACCCACCACGTCGAGGAAGTTCCCGAGGACTTCACCCACGCGATGCTGCTGCGCCGGGGCTCGGTCCTGGCCGCCGGGCCCGTCACGGAGGTGCTCACCGAGCCCAACCTGTCCAAGTGCTTCGGGCTCCGGCTGATCGTGGAGCGCTACGGAGCCCGCTGGGCGGCGCGGGCCATCCGCTGAGCCATCCGGCCGCCGCCGGTCCGGCACTGGTAAGCGGCACTAGTGAGCGGGACTGGTGAGCGGGGAGTCGGCTCGGGGTGCGGCGGGTACAAAACTGGCATGTGCGCCCAGAGGGTCACGCCATGAAAGGGGACCGGGTCGAGATCGTCATCGACGCCGGCGGGACGTCCCGGACCTACGAGGTGAGCGCCACGCGGGCCGGGCGCCGCGTCGAGGTGGTTACCGGGCGCGGCGTCGTGGAGGTCATGGAGGTGACCCGGGGCGGCACGGTGGTGCGGACCGCGAGGTTCATGGCCAACCGGGTGCTGGCGCTGGTGGAGCACCCGGCTGCGGACAAGGGGGCGCCCGGCCGGGATACCGGCGCAGCGGCGGCCGTTCCGGACATACTGGGCTGAACCGACCGTCGCCGTCCTCGAGGGAGCACGCATGCCCGGCAGGCCCCTGACCGTCTTGTTCATGCCGGAAAGCGCGTACGGGCCGACCAACAACTGCATCGGCATCGGCGACGTGCTGCGCCGCCGCGGGCACCGGGTGGTGTTCGCGGCCGAGGCCTCCTGGAAGGGCCGGCTGGAGCCCCTGGGTTTCGAGGAGGACCTGGTCAACCTCTCCCCGCCCCCCGAGGGTGAGCAGGACGCCGGGGCGTTCTGGAAGGAGTTCATCGCCAGCACCGCGCCAGAGTTCCGCAAGCCGACGATCGAGCAGCTGGACACCTGGATCAAGCCGGTCTGGGCGGAGCTGATCAGCGGTGCGCGGTACTGCCAGGAGCAGCTGACCGAGATCGTGGGCCGCACCCGCCCGGACGTGATCGTCGAAGACAACGTGATCAGCTTCCCGGCGCTGCTGACCGCCGGGGTCCCGTTCGTCAGGATCGTCTCCTGCAACCCGCTCGAGATCACCGACCCGGCCCTCCCGCCCGCGTTCTCCGGCTACCCGGCCGGGAACCAGGCTGGGTGGCCGGAGTTCCGGGCCGAATACGGCCGGGTGCACCGGGACATGTGGGCCGAGTTCAGCGACTGGGTCACCGCGCAGGGGGCGCCGCCCCTGCCGGACCTGGAATTCATCCACCCCGGGCAGGCCAACCTCTACATCTATCCGGAGCTCGCCGACTACCGGCGATCCCGGGCGCTGGGGGCGGGCTGGCACCGTCTGGATTCCTCGGTACGCGAGACCGACGAGCCGTTCACGCTGCCCGAGCCGCTGGCGTCCGGCGGCGGGGCGCTCATCTACTTCTCGCTCGGCTCGCTGGGATCGGCCGACGTGGCCCTGATGCGGCGGGTCATCGACGGCCTGGCCGCCACCCCGCACCGCTATGTCGTGTCCAAGGGGCCACTGCACGCCGAGCTGGAGCTGGCGCCCAACATGCACGGCGCGGAGTTCCTGCCACAGGCCTCGGTCATCCCGCTCAGCGACCTGGTCATCACCCACGGCGGCAACAACACGACCACCGAGTGCCTGCACTTCGGCAAGCCCATGATCGTCCTGCCGCTGTTCTGGGACCAGCACGACAACGCCCAGCGCGTCGACGAGCTCGGCCTGGGGGTGCGCCTGGACACCTACCGCTTCACCGACGCGCAGCTGGACGGCGCGCTGGGCCGGCTGCTCGGGGACACCGCGCTGCGGGATCGGCTGGCCCGCGCGGCCGCCGTGATCCAGGGCCGCCAGGGGCTGCGCCGCGCCGCCGACGTCATCGAGGGTGCCGCAGGGTGATCCACGGCCAGGCCGCGCTCACGGGCGCAGGAAGCCCTGCCGGACCGCGGAGTCGATGAGGTCGCGCGCGAATTGCCCCAGGGCGGCGGAGCCGTCCGCGATCAGCGCCACCTTGTCCAGCACCTGGCCGGCCCGGACCCCGTGCGCCTGCCAGGTGCCGCCGCCCAGGTAGTAGTTGGCCAGCATCGGCTGCAGCCGGTCCAGGGCCCGGGCGAACCTGGCCTCGGGCGTGCGGCGCTCCTCGAACTCGTCCCAGAGCGCGCGCATGTCCCGTCCCTGCCCCGGGGGGAGGAGGGCGAAGATCCGGTCGGCGGCGGCGTGCTCGGCCGCCTCCTGGCGGGCCTGGGCGGTGGCGTCGGCGTACACGAACAGGTCGCCCGCATCGATCTCCACCAGGTCATGGATGAGCAGCATGGCGGTGACCCGGCCCAGGTCGGTACCCGGCGGCGCGTATCCGCCCAGCACCTGGGCCATCAGCGCCAGATGCCAGGAATGCTCGGCGGAGTTCTCCTTCCGGGTGCCGTCCAGGATGCTGCTCTGCCTGAGCACGGCCTTGAGCCCGTCTGCCTCCCGCAGGAAGCTCAGCTGAGAATCCAGGTCCCGCACGGCCCTATTCGATCAGCTGGCGGCCGGGTCAGTCACCTCAGATTCCGCTGCCATCCCGGATACCCGGGCCGGATGGGCCGGCCCCGGCAGGAGCCGGGCCGCGCGGGTTGCCCGGATGGATCCTGACATTCCCGGTCGGCCAGGAATCCGCAGCCCGACTCGCCGTCCCCCCGGCGGAGGCGCGGTGGGCAGGCGTGCGATCATGTCCGTGGGGGACCCAACGATGATACGGGGGACCGGCTCATCAGGCCCGCCCTGGCCAGGCAGCTGCCCGGCCAGGGCGGGTGTCCTCCCGCCGGGCCATCGCCGGGTGCACGGACCGCAGCGCGACCCGGGCCCGGTCCCGCGGGTCCGGTGCCCGTCCCCCCGAATCCGGCGCACAGGCAGGCTCACTCGGCTAACGTGCAGAGCCAGGGCGGCTGACCGCCCTGCTGAACCACGGCGCCCCTGATCCCTCCCCCCGGACCAGGGGCGCCTTCCTGTCCGCCCAGGTCCCGGCGGGCAGCACCGCAGGCGGCCGGGAGCTGCGGGCACCGGGTCAGCCGGCGTCCCGGGAGGCCTCGCGGAGCCGGGTCAGGTGGTCCCGCAGGACCTCCTCCATCCGGTCGTAGAAATCCACGATGAGCCGCAGTTCGTCATCGCTGTAGCGGGCGGCCATCTGCTGCCAGTCACGCATCATGGGCAGGAACACCGATGCCACGTCGCGCAGGGCGGTCTCCAGCACCAGGCGGATGACCACCCGGCGCCGGTCGCGCGGATCGCGCTCCCGCCGGACGTAGCCGGATTCCTCCAGCCGGTCCACCACGCCGGTGATCGACGCCGTGGTCAGGCCGGTCGCCCGGGCCAGCTCGCCGGCCGTCATCTGGCCCCTGAAGCTCAGGATGTTCAGGCAGTTCAGGTCCGTCGGGTTGATGCCGATCCGGTCGGCCGCGGCCTGATTCATGAGCTGCATCAGGGAGCCGGTCTTCCGGATGGCCGCCCCGAAGGAGGCGGCCAGCTCGGCCCGCTCGGGCTCGGTGGCCGCCCACGGCTCGGCCCAGGGCACATTCCATTCGGCCCCCCCGGGATCCCCGGCCGGGCCCGGCTGGTCCTCTGGCATACTTCAACTCCCTTATTATCTAAGCAGCCTAGACAATAGACAGCCAAGATGCTAATTTGCTTCGGTAGTTGGGAGACCTCCAGTCGAGGCGGAGACTGATCATGTCATCAGATGCACAGATCCTGGCACCACCCGAGACCGCCGGCCAGGCCGACCCGCGCCGCTGGCTCACCCTGATCATCCTGCTGCTGGCCGGGTTCATGAACCTGCTCGACGTGTCCATCGTCAACATCGCCATCCCGTCCATCCAGCGGGACCTGCACGCCAGCTACGCGGACGTGCAATGGGCGCTGGCCGGGTACACGCTGGCCTACGCGCTGGTGCTGATCACCGGCGGCCGCCTGGGCGACACGTTCGGCCGCAAACGGCTGTTCCTGATCGGGGTGGCCGGCTTCACGGTCATGTCCGCGCTGTGCGGCGCCGCCACCGGGCCGGGCATGCTGATCGGCTGCCGCGTCGCCCAGGGGGCCATGGGCGCCATCATGGTGCCCCAGGTGCTGGCGGTCATCCAGGTCATCTTCCCGCCCCGGGAGCGGATCAAGGCCCTCGCGGGCTTCGGCGTGACCGCGGGGCTCGGCACCGTGAGCGGGCCGCTGCTCGGCGGGCTGCTCATCACCCACGACCTGTTCGGGCTGGGCTGGCGGACGATCTTCCTGATCAACGTCCCGGTCGGGGTCATCGCCTTCGCCGCGGCCGCGGTGCTGGTCCGGGAGTCGAAGGCGGCCAGCCCGCCGCGGCTGGACCCGGTAGGTGTCGCGCTGATCTCCGCGGCCCTGCTGCTCCTGCTGTACCCGCTGGTGGAAGGGCGCCAGCTCGGCTGGCCGGCCTGGACGTACGTGTCGATGGCCCTCTGCCTGCCGGTGCTGGCCGTGTTCGCCTGGTACGAGCGGCTCAAGGGCCGCCGGGACGGCTCGCCGCTGGTGCCGCTCAGCCTGTTCACCGACCGCGCGTTCAGCGCGGGCATGGGCGTGGCCGTCACGTTCTTCCTCGGCATCGCCTCATTCGCCCTGGTGCTCACCCTGTTCCTGCAGCTCGGCCTGGGGTTCAGCCCGCTGCACGCCGGGCTGACGTTCCTGCCCTTCTCCGCCGGGGTGCTGGTCTCCTCCGGGGCGGCGGCGCGGCTGGCGCCCCGGTTCGGCCGCGGGGTCACCATGGCCGGGGCGCTCGTCATAGCCGCGGGCATGGCCGGCCTGATCGCCACCGTGCACCACTACGGGGCGGCGGTGACCACCGGGGACCTGCTGCCCGCCCTGGTGGCCGCGGGTCTCGGCCTGGGCGCGGTGATCGCGCCGCTGGCCGACATCGTGCTGGCCCGCGTGCCGCACCGGGATGCCGGCTCGGCGTCCGGGGTGTTCAACACCGGCCTGCAGGTCGGCAACTCGATCGGCATCGCGGTCATCGGCGTGATCTTCTTCGGCATGCTCGGCAGCCAGTCCGGGCCGGCCGCGGCCGCGGTGGCCCCGCAGTTGCGCACCGGCCTGGTGTCGGCGGGCGTGCCCGCTGGCTACACCGGGCCCATCGTCACCCAGTTCCGGGGCTGCCTGCACGACCGCCTGGTCGCCGCCGACCCCACGGTCACGCCGGCGGCCTGCCGGGCCCCCGGCGGCCAGCGGGCGCTGCCGGCCGCCGCGCGCCCGGTGCTGGCCCGCGCAGGCGGCGCGGCCGTGGCCGACGACTTCGCCGCCTCGGTGGAGCGCACCCTGTGGTTCCAGGTGGGCGTGTTCGGCCTGAGCTTCCTGCTGATGCTGCTGCTGCCCCGGGGCGCAGGCCGGCACCGTCCTGTGCCCGCGGGGGCCGGCTCTCACGAGGTGCCGGCTGGCCAGCACGAGGTGCGGGCGGGAGACCCGGCATGACCGCGGCCGCCCAGCCGGGCCATGGCGCGGGCCGCGGGCCGGAGCGGCTGGCGATCCTCGGCGCCACCGGCGGGATCGGCGGGTACCTGCTGAGCTGGGCCGTCGACGCCGGCTACCCGGTGCATGTGCTGGCCCGCCGCCCCGACGCCGTGCCGGGCCGGCCGGGCGTCACCGTCACCAAGGGTGACGCGACCGACCCGGAGGCCGTGGCCGGTGTGGTGGCCAGCGCCGGCGCCGTGCTGTCGGCGCTGGGACCGCGGGGCGCGAAGACCCCGGGCTTGCTGGCGTCGGCCGCGTCCGTGGTGACCCAGGCCATGGCGAAGCACGGGGTGCAGCGGCTGATCTGCGTGTCGGCCGCAGGAGCCTTCATCAGGGAAGACCCCGAGGCCAATCCGCTGGTGAAGATGATCCTCCCGCCCATGTTCGCCCGGCCATTCGCAGACGTGCGGGAGATGGAGCGGGTGGTGCGGGCCAGCGCGCTGGACTGGACGCTGGTCCGGCCGACCCGGCTGGTGAACGTCCCGGGCACCGGGGAGTACCGGATCCGCGACCGCTACCCGCCGCCCGGCCTGACCAGGATCGCCCGCGCCGATGTAGCCCAGTTCATGATCGGCGCGCTGACGGAGCCGGGTTACATCCGCCAGGCCCCGGCCATCTGCTGGTGACGTGACGGCCCGCGGGCCGCTACTCCGTGCGCCGCGTAGCGGCCTCCGGGCCGCTGCTCCGTCTGCCGCGTAGCGGCCTCCGGGCCGCTGCTCCGTCTGCCGCGTAGCGGCCTCCGGGCCGCTACTACGCCCGCCGCGTAGCGGCCTCCGGGCCGCTACTCCGTGCGCAGCGTGCCCGCGGCCGGGGTCCGGGCCGCCACCGCCGCGGGGACCGAGGCCAGCAGGTTCCCGGCCAGGATGACCGCGGCACAGCCGGCGGCCAGCAGGAGCACCGGGACCACGGTGACGGGCGCATCGCGGATCAGCCTCCCGGCCCGCGCGTGATCATCATGGCCCCCCTATCCTGTGCCGCAGCCAGGGGGCACAGGAAGGCCGCACGACAGTGCGGGGGTGGTTAGCCCCACTGTCACCCGGCGACTACCCTTCCGCGTCGGCGATGGCGCCGTCCACCTCGGCGCGGCGCGCCGCCATCTCGGCCGCGTACTTCGCCTTCTCCTCGTCCACCCGCTCGGCGATGTCCTCGTCGTCGCGCATCAGCGCGTCCAGATCGGTCCCGGCCGCGTCCAGCACGCCCAGGTCGGCGTAGGCGTGCCGGACCTTCGGGCCCCACAGGCCGATGTCCTTCACGCACGGCACGATCCGGCTGAACAGCAGCGTGCGGAAGGCCTGCTGGATGGGGGAGTGCTCGGTGAACTCCAGGCACTCGCCCACGTCGTAGCCCATCCGCTCCCAGACCTCCTGGGCCCGGAACCGGTTGCGCATCAGGTAGCAGCCCTCGACCACGAACTCCTCGCGCTCGGCCCGCTCGGCCTCGGTCAGCCCTGCATAGTAGTCGCGCAGCGCCAGGCGGCCGAACGCCACGTGCCGGGCCTCGTCCTGCATCACGTACGCGAGGAGCTGCTTGACCAGGGGATTGGCGGCGATGTCGCGGTGCACCCCGAACGCGGCCAGGGCCAGGCCCTCGATCAGCACCTGCATGCCGAGATAGGGCAGGTCCCAGCGCGAGTCGCTGAGCGCGTCCGCGAGCAGCCGGCCCAGGTCCTCGTTGATGGGGTAGTAGAGGCCGATCTTGTCCCGGATGAACCGCTGGTACAGCTCGACGTGCCGGGCCTCGTCCATGGTCTGGGTCGCGGCGTAGAACTTGGAGTCCATGTCCGGGACCGACTCGACGATCCGGGCCGCCACGGTCAGGGCGCCCTGCTCGCCGTGCAGGAACTGGCTGAACAGCCAGGAGCCGAGGTGGTGCCCGAGCTCGTCCCGCTCAGCCTGGTTCAGCACCTGCCACTGGCGTGACCCGTAGATCGGGCAGAACTCGTCGGGGGTGGCCATCACGTTGACGGGGTCGACGGGCAGGTCCCAGTCGATCCGCTTGGACGCGTCCCACTGCTTGTCCTTGCCCCGCTGGTAGAGGTCGAGCAGGCGGCTCCGCCCGTCGTCGTACTCCCAGCTGAACCGGGTGGCGCCGGACGCGGGGACATCCCAGGTTCCGGGCGGGACGGGGGTGGCGTAATGGTCGTAGGTGCCCACGGCAGCCTCCGGAAGACGGGGAAGGGGCTGTCCTCGTTTTTATTACTACCCAGTAGGCCTCCCGGGCGCAATCCCTGGCGGGGCCCGACCTTTGCGCCCTGGACTCAGTCGTGGACCGAGGGCTCGTGGTCGGCGTGCCCGGCCGGCTCGATCTGGAACGTGGAGTGGGCCACGTCGAAGTGACCCCGGACGCACTCCTGCAGCTGGTCGAGGAGACCGGGGCCGCACCCGGAGGCCAGGGTGACGGGGTCCACCACGACGTGCGCGGACAGCACGGGCAGCCCGGAGGTGATGGTCCAGGCGTGCAGGTCGTGCACGTCGATGACGCCGTCCAGCCCCGTCATGTGCTGGCGTACCTCGCTCAGGTCGATGCCTCGCGGGCTGGCCTCCAGCAGCACGTCCACCGCGTCCCGGAGCAGCCGCCAGGTCCGGGGCAGGATCAGCACGCCGACCGCCAGCGAGGCGATGGGGTCAGCCAGGGTCCACCCGGACACGGCGATGATGGCCGCGGTGACCAGCACGGCCAGCGCGCCGAACGCGTCGGAGGCGACCTCCAGGAACGCGCCGCGGGCGTTCAGGCTCTCGGCCTGGGCCTGGCGGAGCAGGATCAGTGACGCGCCGTTGCCCGCCAGCGCGATGAAGCCGAACACCACCATGACCCCGGTGTTCACCGGGGGCGGCGCGGTGAGCCGCCGGGCCGCCTCCACCACGATGAACGTGGCCATGCCCAGGAGCAGGAGCGCGTTGGCCGTGGCGGCCAGGATCTCCGCCCGCGCGTAGCCGAACGTGCGCCGTTGCGGTGGCCGGCATGCTGGCGAAGTGCGCGGCGAGCAGGGACAGGCCCACCCCGGCGGCGTCCGCGGCCATGTGCGCCGCGTCCGCCAGCAGCACCAGGGCCCCGGACCAGATCCCGCCGGCGATCTCACCGGCGGCGATGCTGAGCGTGATCGCCATGACCGCGGCCAGCCGGCCGCGGTGCCGCCCGGTGGCCGTCAGGGCGTGGTCGTGCGCGTGCCCTCCGCCGGCCATCATCGCTGGAAGCCCCCTGTCAGGCGTCCTGCCCCTCGTCGTGCCGCCCGCGGCCGGGCGGCTTCCCGCCTGAAGAGTCTTCCCCGAGAGTGCCCCGGGTGGCACTCCCCGACAGCAACTCGTAGGCCGGGTTGATCATGATGGGGCCTTCCTCCCGCAGTCCGACGGGCCCGCGGAAGCGCACCCGCGCCCCGCACACCACGCCAGGGATATGCGACCGGCCGTAGAACAGGGCGGTCAGGTCGCCGGTGGAGTCGGAGACGTCCACGGCGAACACGGAGTTCCGCTCCACAGGCCGGATCTCCACCGCCCGGACCCGGCCCTCGACCGTGGCCCGGCCCGGCCGCGCCAGCGAGCCGATCGGGTTGACCCCGGCCGGGGGGACCGGCCGGTCGTAGCTGCGGTGCTCTTCGGCGGGCGGCCCGGCGGGCGGCTGGTCATCGCCGCGCCGCCGTCCGCGCAGGATCCGGCGCAGCCCGGGCGGCGCGGCGGTGACCGGGGGCAGTCCCGCCGCGGGGTCCGTGACCCCGGCGGCGCCGTCGCTGCCCGCCGGGTCGCTGCCCGCCGGGCCGCCGTCCCCGGTGCCCCGGCCCGGCCCGGCGGTCCCCGGCCCGGTCCCGGGGACGGAGACCCCCGCGCCGGCGGTCCCCGGCCCGGCCCCCGCGCTCGCACTCGCTGGCCCGGGGGCCGCGCCGGGTTGCGGCGCCGTCACCGCTCCGCCGGCCCTGGCCTGCTCCGCGAGGGCCTTGAGGGTCAGCTTGGCCTCGGTGGCCTGCTGGGCCTGCTGGGCCTGCTCGGCCTGCGCGACCTGGCGGGCGTGCAGGACTTCCAGCCTGCTCTGCACGTCGAACGGGACGATGGTCGCGGCGGCGTGCGGGATGCGGCTCACCACCGCCGCGATCTTGTCGGCGGTGCGGTCGTGCAGCAGCCTGCCCATCAGCGGCGAGTAGCTCCGCCGGGGCAGCACCACCGTCACCTGCGTACCCGGCTGCGCCGCCTCCGCGCTGGCCAGTTCGGCCGCGGCCCGGGTGATCCTCCGGTCGGGACAGTCGATGAAGTCCAGCACCACATCCATGCCGGCCCGGGTCCACTCCTCACGCAGGGCGTCCGCCTGGGCGGTGTCGATGACGAAGTGGACCGCGCGCAGGGTCGTGGGCCGCTGGCTGCGGGCGTACCGCAGCGCGGCGATCGTGGCCAGGTCGAAGCTGTCCACGAGGACGAACACGGTCCGCCGGGTGTAGTTCGGCGCCGGGGGCGGCTTGGGCCGGTCGCTGATCCGCTCCAGGACCTGCGCTTCCATCCCGTACTCGCGGTTGAGCCGGATCAGGGCCGGGCACCCCGATCGCGAAGACGATCACCACCAGCCAGGCGCCCTCGGTGAACTTCACCAGCACGAAGATGGCCACCACGATCAGCGCCGTGACGCCCGCCGAGAAGTTGATCACCAGCTTGCGCCGCCAGTGCGGCTCCTTGTGCGTGTGGTGGTACTTGGCCATGCCGAACCCGGCCATGGTGAACGCCGTGAACACGCCGATTGCGTAGAACGGCACCAGGCTGTTGACGTTGGCGCCGGCCCCGGCGAGCAGGGCGCAGGACAAGACGGCGAGCACGATAATGCCGTTGGAGAAAACGAGGCGGTGCCCGCGCTTGGTCAGCCAGCGGGGCAGGAACGCGTCCTCAGCCACGAAATTGGCCAGGAACGGGAACCCGTTGAAGCTGGTGTTCCCCCCGGTGTACAAGATCAGCGCGGTGGCCGCCTGGACGGCCACGAACAGCACCTCGCCCACCCCGTGGCGGCCGAAGACCGCGTGGGCCTCCTGGGCGAGCACGGTCGGCACGCCGCCGGTGTACGGCGCGGAGTGGGTCGCGTGGGCCAGCCAGGAGATCCCGGCCACCAGGGAGCCCAGGATGAGGCCCTCGGTGACCAGCACCTTGCGGGCGTTGATGCCCTCGGGAGGCTTGAACGCGCTGACCGCGTTGGACACGGCCTCGATGCCGGTCAGCGACGATCCGCCGTTGGCGAAGGCGCGCAGCAGCACGAAGACCATCCCGAACGCGATCAGGCCGCTGTAGGAGTGGTGGCCGGTGTACTGCCCGGGCAGCGGGTAGGGGTTGCGCGGCAGGTCGCCGAAGATCTCCCGGACCAGGCCGGTGACGATCATCAGCAGGACGATGGCGGAGAACAGGTAGGTGGGCACCGCGAACGACTGGCTGGCCTCGCGGATGCCGCGCAGGTTCCCGTAACACATCAAGATCACGATCGCGATCGAGATGACGGTGATCAGGGTCGAGTTATTGAGGACGGGGATTGCGGAGGCCACCGCCGCGGTGCCCGCGGCGACCTGGACGGCCACCGTGACGACATAGTCGATGAGCAGCGCGACCGCGGCGATCTGGGCCACCCTGGGCCCGAAGTTGTCCCGGGCGACGACGTACGATCCGCCGGCCCGGGTGTAGACCATGACGACCTCGCGGTAGGACAGCACCACCAGCGCCATCACGAACAGGACCACCCCGGTCAGCGGGAGGATCAGGGTGAACGCGGTGATGGCCAGGCCGCCCTTGAGCAGCTCGATCAGGATTTCCTCGGTGCCGTAGGCCGAGGAGGAGATCCCGTCCGGGGCCAGCACGCCGAGCGCGGCCACGTTGGACAGCCGCTGCTCGTCGAGCTCCTGGTTGACCATGGGTGGGCCGAGTAGCCGCCGTTTCAGCGTGTACCCCACGCCTTCCGGCAGGTTGTCGCTCCTGCCGAGGAAGCCCACTGCCTTGCGCATCGCCAACTGAGGTGCCCTTCACTTGCCTGACCTGGCCTTCATACCACTGCCTTGAAGCAGCCCTGACCAACGGGGCATACGCCGGGCATACGGCTGATACCCCGCGGGATGCCGCTTAGCCGGGCCTTAACGCACCCTTAGCGGGGGCGCCTTGACCGCCTCGTTAACCGATGCCGAAGAAGCCCAGCACGGTGAAGCTCAGCAGCAGCAGGCTCATGGCCGAGATCGCCACCGTGCACACGGTAGCGGCGGTCCGGAACAGGGGGCCGTTCGCGGCCTTGCCGAGCAGGCTGCGCCGGTTGGTCAGGATGAGGATGTAGGCCAGGATGACCGGGGTGACGATGCCCTGCAGCACCTGGGTGCCGATCAGCAGCGTGATCAGGTTGATCGGGGTGAGGGCCAGCGCCGCGCCGATGATCACCTGCACCGTGAACAGGCCCAGGAACAGGCGGGCCTCGGTGAAGCGGCGGGAGATGGACCGCTCCACCCCGACCGCCTCGCTGATCGCGTAGGCGCTGGACAGCGGGACCACCGCGCCGGCCAGCGCGGACGCGCCGATCAGGCCGAACGCGAACAGCAGCTCGGCCCCGGCGCCGGCCACCGGGCGGAGCGCCTCGGCGGCCTCCTTGGCCGAGGTCAGCGGGCCGCGGCCGCCGATGGCTGCCGCAGTGGCGATGATGATGGTGATCGAGATGATGCAGGCGAACACGGCGCCGGAGATCGCGTCGATCCGGGCCCGCGGGTAGTCGTCCACGTCGGCGCCCTTGTCCACCACGCCCGCCGCCGCGTACAGCTGCATGTACGGGCTGACCGTGGTGCCGATCAGGGCCACGCCCAGCAGCAGGAAGCTCTTCGTGTACAGGAAGTGCGGGATGACCAGGTTGCTGCCGACCTGGGCCCAGTTGGGGTGGCCCAGGATGGCCGCGATCGGGTAGGCGAGGAACGCCAGCGACAGGATGAGGAAGATCCGCTCCGCGTACCGGTAGGAGCCGAACACCACCAGGGCCCAGATCGCGACCGCGGCGATGGGGATGATCACGTACCGGCTCACGCCGAGCAGCTCGAACGCCGCGCCGATCCCGGCGAACTCCGAGACCACCAGCCCGGTGTTGGCCAGCAGCACGCAGAACAGCGCCACCCCGGTCAGCCGCAGGCTGAACTCCTCGCGGATCAGCGCGGCCAGGCCCTTGCCGGTGTGCGTGCCCAGCCGGACCGCCATCTCCTGCACCAGGACCAGCGCGAACGTCACCAGCACCATGAAGAACAAGGTCCGGTACACGAACTGTGACCCGGCGGAGGCGTAGGTGGCGATCCCGGCCGCGTCGTTGCCGGCGTTCGCCGCCACCACCCCGGGACCGGCGATGGCCAGGATCATCCAGATCCGGCCCCGCCGGGACCGGATCAGCCGGACCCCGCCCGCCCGGACCCGGGTCAGCGAGGTCATCCCGTTGCGCGCCCGGGGCCGGGGTGGGTCCCGCTCTGCGGAGGCATCCTCCTCGCGTGTGCTCATCCGTGTCTCCGTCTCCCTGGACGCTCGCGCCGTCCGGAAACCCCGGATCACTGGAGGAGCCTCGGGAAGTGCAGCCGCCCATGCCCCGGCACCAGGGCGTCCAGCACATCGTCGGACAGGATGCGGCCCAGCGGGCGGCCGTCGTCGTCCACCACCAGCAGGGACGAGCGGCGCGACTCGACCAGCTCGGTGGCTACCGTGTCCAGGTCGTCCTCGGGCCGCAGGGTCATCAGCGTGTCGTCCGGGTCGATCAGGTCGCCGAGGCGCCGGGCGCCGTCGCTGACCAGCAGGTCGAAAGCGGAGACGTCACCGAGCAGCCGTCCTTGTTCATCGAGTACGGCCACCGAGTCGATCTCGGTCCGGTGCAGCGCCTGTTCGGCCAGCCGCTGACTGACTTGCGCCACGGTCTCGTCGGGCGACGCGCAGGCGAGCACAGTGGTCATGATCCCCGCCGCCTCGTCGCCTGGATAGCCGAGCAGCCGGACGAGTTCGCGCTGGACCTGCTGCGGCATCCGGGCGAGCAGGACGCTCTGCTCCTCGTCGTTCAGGTCACGCAGCGCGTCCACCGCCTCGTCCGGTTCCATCCTGGCGATGAGCTCGGCGGCCTGCTCCGGCTCGACCTCGCGCAGCAGCGCGGTCAGCTCCTGCGGTTCCATCTCCTCCAGCGCGTCCGCGGCCAGATCGTGGCCCAGGCTCTCGATGAGCTCCTGCCGGTCCCGCCGGCCCAGGCCCTCGAGCACGTCGGCCAGCTCGGCGGGCCGGAGCTTGCGCAGCGCGGTGTGCGGGGTCCGGAGCTTCACCGCCGACGGCGACTCGGCCGAATCCGCGCCGAACGACTCGATCGCGGCCCAGTCGATCACCCGGTCCGGGGTCGGATGCCAGCGGAACCGCCAGGGACCGAGCCGGCGCAGCAGCGTCTGCAGGCTGACGTCCACGCCGACCACGTGGATGGGGTCGCCCACCTGGGCCAGGTACAGGTCGGCGGCCCGGATGACCTGGATCTCGTCGGTGTCCACCAGCTGGTGGTCCAGGATGTCGCGGGCCAGCAGGACCTCACCCTCACGCCGCTGGAACTCGCGCAGGTCCAGGCGGGCGGTGCGCAGGGTGACGGAACGGCGGTGCATCCGGTCGATGGCCGAGGCGTCGATGAAGGCCCGCCGCCGCCCGACCCGGATGACGAGGCCGGTGACGGGAGGGTAGGTTTCCCCGCCGTGCACCTTGGCCACGACGTCGGCGACCCGGCCCACCTCTTCGCCGGCCTGGTTGAGGACCGGGCGGCCGATCAGCCCGGCCAGGGACACGATGTCCTGCCGGAGCTGGCGTGAGGTGATGGTGCGCTCAGAGGGCTGGATCAGGCGGGCCAGCGGAGTGTGGTCACGCCGCCGCCGGGCGGGATCGCGGTTGTGGTTGAGGAAGAACCGATCGGACACAGCAGCCTCCTGGGCCCGTCGGCTCGGCCTGGCTAGGGGGTTCGCCCCTGCCGCGGAAAGCCGGCGAGCGGTCGGTGGGATCGGGAGGAGTGCCGCCCGGCGACCCGGCCCGTCGCGCTGGCCGTGATCGCCGGGTGTGTACTGGAAGGATCGCCGAGCACGGCCGTCACCTCCTCGCTTCCGCTGCGATCAGTCTGGCTGTACGCCACCCCGGCGACCCTACCCTGGACCACGCCGATAATCGGAATCCTGCACAGCAGAATCTTGCGGGGGCGCCCCGCCGTGATCTTCCTTTACCCCCGGATTGGCCCGTGTTTCAGCGGGCGCGCCGCGGGTGCTGCTGCCGTTCCAGGCGCAGGGCCAGCGTGGGGCAGGACGCGACCGCCCGCCGGGCGTGCTCCATCAGCTCCGCCGGGACCGGTCCCGCGGCGATGACCGGGTAGCCCCAGGGATCCTGGCTGACCATCTCGGGGAGCAGGTCGGCGCAGACCCCGTGGGCGTCGCAGGCGATCGGGTTCAGCCTGAGGACGTGGCTCACGGCCGGCCGCCGGGAGCGCGGGGGACGGGCAGCACCGGCGGGCGCCGGGCGGCCGGGCAGGGTCCCCGGCTGACGTGCTGCTCCAGGTCGGCGGCGAACACCCGCAGCGCGCTGGCGACCAGGGCGGCCGCGCCGTCCGGGAGGTGGCAGGCGCCCCGCTTATCCACCAGCGGCAGCAGGGACCGCAGCCACTCCGCGGCCCGCTCATCGCGCCCCTGCCAGGCGATATGGGCCAGGGCGTCGGCGATGGCCGGCAGCCCGAACGTGCACGGCCCGCACTGGCCGGCGCTCTGCCCGGCCAGGTAGCGCAGCACCCGGGCGGTCTCGGCCAGCCCGCAGCAGGCCGCGGGCAGCGCGATCACCACGCCCGCGCCGAGCGAGGCGCCGGCCGAGCGCAGCCCGGGCGCGCTGACCGCCGCCCCGGCGCCCCCGGGCAGGGGCAGCCAGCCGCCGAAGTACCCGCCGGCCAGCAGCGCCTGCAGCGGCTCGGACGGGCCGCCGGCCAGCTCGATCAGCTGGCCGGCGGGCAGGCCCAGGCCGATCTCGTAGACGCCGGGCCGCCCCACCGCCCCGCCCACCGTCACCAGCGCGGATCCGGGGGCCTCCGCCGCGCCGACGGCGCGGAACCAGTCCGGGCCGTACCGGGCGATCAGCGCGATGTGCGCCAGCGTCTCCACGTTATTCACCAGCGTGGCCTGGCCCCCGACCCCGCGCTCGAACGGCCGCGGCGGCACGTACAGCGGCACCGCCGGGCCGCCGTTGAGGAAATTCACCAGCGCCGACTCCTCGCTGGCCACGTAACCGCCGGGGACCACCACGACGCGGACCTCCTCCTCCGCCAGGCGGCCTGCCCGCGCTCCGCTACCGCCGCCAGCAGGCGGCCGGGCCGCCCGGGATCGGTTCCGTCGACGCACAGGTAGGCGCGGGCCGCGCCGACCGCGCCGGCGGCCAGCGCGATCCCGTCCAGCACCAGGTGCGGCGACTGGCGGAGCAGGATCGCGTCCTTGCCGCTCGCGGGCTCCGACTCGGCCCCGTTGGCGATCAGCGCCGCGCCGCTGCGCCGCCGCCCGCGGCCGCGGGCCGCCGCTTCCACGACCGCCCGCATCTTCCGGGCCGCCGGGAACGCCGCACCACCCCGCCCGGCCAGCCCGGACCGCTGCACGGCCCCGATCAGCTGCGCCGGTCCTGCTGGCTGCACCGGCTGGGCCGGAAGGGGCCCGTAGCGGGCGATGTGGGCCGCCAGGTCCAGCGGCGGTCCCGGAGCCACCAGCCGGGGCAGCTGGCCGGGGGGGAGGAAGTGGCCGGCCCCGCGCTGCGCAGCGCGGTCATGGGGCAGCCCGGGAGATGTGCGTGAGGGCAGGCAGCCCGGCGTGCAGCGACCAGCCGGGCCGCAGCGGGCCGGTCATCAGCCAGGCGCCGCCCGCGGCCAGCACGGCCACCAGCGCGATGGCGCCCGCCACGCGGACCTTCGGCTGCGCGGGCCAGCCGTCGGCCAGCCGCCACCCGGTCAGGCCCGCGACCGCCACGACGCAGAGCAGGGTGACCACCAGCACCCACCGGGTGCGGGTGTCGCTGCCGGTACCGAGGCCGTGCAGGACGGCCACCGGCCAGCACAGGTACGCGGTCCAGTGCACCAGCCGCCAGGACCGGTGGCCGAGCCGGGCCCGCAGCAGGCTGGTCACGGTCAGCGCGATCAGCAGATCGAAGGCGATCGCCCCGAGCCCGAGCCACAGCGGGCGGTACGGCGAGATGAACGGGACGAACGCGTCCTGCAGGTCGATCGGCACGAAATTGTCGGTAATCGTGGTCAGCACGTGGGCCACGGTGAACGCCAGCGCCAGCAGCGACAGGTTGCGGTGCAGCCCGATCGTGATGAACCGCGGCCACTGACGGCCCTCGAAGCGGACTGCGATGAGCAGGCCGAACGCCATCCCGGTGGTCAGCAGGACCAGGGCGACCACGCCGGTGGCCCGGGTGATGTACCACAGCGGGGTAGACGAGGTGACCACGATCGCCTCAGGGCCGCCCAGGTGCGCCACGGCGGCGGCCAGCGGGCCCGCGGCCGGCCCCGTGGCGGCCGCTGCGGTCATGAGCCCCCCGAAACTCCCTAGCCGGCCCCTGGGCCGGGGCCACGTTCTGCGCCGGGACCTGCAGCGAGCCACCCCGCTGCTGCGTGCCGCCCGGGGCGGAGCGGCCCGCGCTCCCCGTCCCGCTGCCCGCGCCCCCCGTCCCGCTGCCCGCGGCCCGGCCGGACCCCGCGGTCCCGCTGGTGGACGCCTGGCCGCTGGCCGCGGCGGAGCCGGACAGGTGGCTGAACGCGACCGCGATGGCGGCCGAGCAGACGACTCCCGCCGCGCCGATCCGGAACGTCAGGCGGCGTACCCGGCGCAGGCCGTCCTCACGCGCGGCGACCGCGAAGCGCACGTCATCGCGCCGCATGGGCACTCCTCCTGGTCGGCCGCCTCTTCCGCCCGGCGATCCGGTCTGAGGCAGTGTACGTCGCGAGCCTCAGTGCAGCGCGTGCAGCTGATGGTCCGCTGAAGGCCTCCCGCGAGCTTCCTCAAGATCGTGATCTTCCTCGCTGGCAGGCCCTGGGGTCGGCCGGCCGGGCAGCGTATTCTCGCTGCATGCGCGGTTACACGCAGGACAAGGACGCCTACCTCAAGCGCTTGCGGCGGATCGAGGGCCAGGTGCGCGGCCTGCAGCGCATGGTGGAAGAGGACGTCTACTGCATCGATGTGCTCACCCAGGTCTCCGCGGTGACCCGGGCCCTGCAGGCGGTGGCGCTGGGGCTGCTGGAGGAGCACCTGGGCCACTGCGTGACCGAGGCGGTCCGGGCGGGCGGCGACGAGGGCCGCGAATCGGTGCGCGAGGCCGCGGAGGCCATCTCCCGCCTCGTGAAATCGTGATTAGCCCCCGCTGGCCCACTCGTGCTCGGGGTCGGCCAGCCGGGCGAAGGCCCGCAGGTTGGCCAGGCTCTCTCCCCGCTTGACCCGCCACGCCCACTCCTTGCGGATCGAGGAGGCGAAGCCGATGGCCAGGGCCGGGTCGAAGTTCTCGTCCGAGTAGGTCAGCACGCAGCCCAGGATCCGGTCCACCTCCGCGGTGCTCACCGAGGCCAGGGGCAGCCGGCCCACCAGGTACACATCCCCGGCCGGGTCGAGCGCGAAATGCACCCCGTACATCCGGCCGCTGCGCTCGAGCAGGAACCGGTAGAAGCGGGCGTGATCCTCGTCCGGCTGACGGCAGAAGAACGCCTCCACGTGCAGGCTGTGCCGGCCGGCGATCAGCCACGTCATGGTGGCCAGCTTGTGCTGGCCTTCCAGCTTGACCAGGTAACTTCCCGGCTGCGGGCTGTCCCAGCCCAGCGCCAGCTCCTCCAGGGCGGCCTCGATGGCCGCCGCGGCACCTGCCTGGGCAGAGGGTGGCGGGGAGGCATCCGCGGGATCGGTCATGGTCCTCATCCTCGGGTGACGCTGGCCGGCCTGGTGTCCTGGGGGGTCCCGACGCTGCTCATCGCCCCGGCGTAGACGCTCATCAGCCGGTCAACCGTACGGGACCAGCCGAACCTGGAGGCGTGCGCCACGCCCCCGCGGGACAGCCGCTCCCGCAGGTCGGGTGAGGTGACGAGCTCGCGGAGCGCCCGCGCATAGCTGGCCGGATCATGATCGTTCACCAGCAGGCCGGACTCGCCGTGCTTGACCGCCGTCCGCAGCCCGCCCACCGAGGCCGCGATCACCGGCGTGCCGCACGCCTGGGCCTCCACCGCGACCAGGCCGAACGACTCCGAGTACGACGGGACCATGACCACGGTCGCGGCCCGGTACCAGTCGGCCAGCTCACGCTGGGGGCACGGTGGCTCGAGCCGGACCAGCCCGCCGATACCGAGGTCGTGCGCCAGCTCGTTCAGGCCGTCGGGGTCGGCCCGCCCGGTGCCGCTCGGGCCGCCGACGAAGGCCAGCGTCAGCGTCCGGGCCAGCACCGGATCGTCCCGGACCAGCTGGGCGGCGGCCCGCAGCACCAGGTCCGGTGCTTTGAGCGGCTGCACCCGGCCCGCGAACACCACCACGGTCCCGTCTGCGGGCAAGCCAAGCCTCCGCCGGGCCTCGCCGCCGGGCCCGGCCGGAACACCGCGAGGTCCACTCCCGGGTTCACCGTCCAGACCCTGGCCGGGTCCGCCCCGTACAGGCCCACCAGCTGGAGCGCTTCCTCCTGGGTGTTGGCGACGAGACGGTCGGCGGTGGACACGACCTCCGTCTCACCGCGCAGCCGCATCTCCGGCTCGGCCGCGTCACCCCGGGCCAGGGCCGCGTTCTTGACCCGGCCGAGCGTATGCATGGACTGCACCAGGGGGACGCCCCAGCGCTGCCGGGCCACCAGCCCGACCTGGCCGGAAAGCCAGTAGTGCGCGTGCACCAGGTCGTAGCGGCCGGGGTCGTGCGCGGCCTCCGCGCGCAGCACCTCGAACGTGAACTGGCACAGCTGGGCAGGCAGATCGGCCTTGTCCAGCTCCTCGAACGGGCCGGCCGCACGTGCCGGACCAGCACGCCGGGAACAAGCTCGGCGACCGGCGGTGCGTCTGGCGAGACGGCCCGGGTGAAGATCTCGACCTCCACCCCGCGATCAGCCAGGCGCTTCGCGACCTCGACCACGTAGACGTTCAGGCCCCCGGCGTCACCGGTGCCTGGCTGTTCGAGCGGCGAGGTATGGACACTGACGGTCGCGATCCGCCGGGGGAAGCGTCGCGGCACGGGCATGCACCTCCGACTGATCAACCACCTGATAGCGCGGGGTGTTCCCGGCCCTGCGGGCCATCTTGCCTGGTCGGGTGCACATGCTGGCCTGGCTGCGGCTGTCCGCGTCCGCCCGGCTGGCCGGGCCGCGCCGGCTGGCCGGGCAGCCGCCGGCTGGCCGGGCCCGGGTGCGCCAGGGCCGAAAGGCCATCCTCAGGGGCCCTCGGGCCCAGCGCGCCGCCGGTTCCCGCCCGTTAAGCTCAGCAGTATGGCGACGCTGGTGCTGCTGCGGCATGGAGAAAGCGAATGGAACGCGGAAGGCTTGTTCACCGGATGGGTGGACGTGGGCCTGTCAGAGCGGGGCGCCGCCGAAGCCTCCAGCGGCGGGGCACTGCTGCGTGAGGCGGGCGTGCTGCCCGACCTGCTGCACACGTCGGTGCTGACCCGGGCCATCCAGACCGCCAACCTGGCGCTCGAGGAGGCAGGCCGGCTCTGGCTGCCGGTACGCCGGTCATGGCGGCTCAACGAACGGCACTACGGGGCGCTGCAGGGCAAGAACAAGGCGCAGACGCGGCAGGAGTTCGGCGACGACCAGTTCATGCTGTGGCGCCGGTCCTACGACGTGCCCCCGCCGCCGCTGCCCGACGACGACCCGTACTCCCAGGCGGGAGATCCCCGGTACGCGCTGCTCCCGCCGGAGCTCATGCCGCGCACCGAGTGCCTCAAGGACGTGCTGATCCGGATGATGCCCTACTGGCATGACGTCATCGTCCCGGACCTCGCGGGCGACGCCACGGTGCTGGTGGTGGCGCACGGGAACTCGCTGCGCGCCCTGGTGAAGCACCTGGACGGCATCTCCGACGAGGAGATCGCCGGGCTCAACATCCCGACCGGGATCCCGCTCGTGTACGAGATCGGCGCCGATTTCCGGCCCAAGGAGCGCGGCGGCCGGTACCTCGACCCGCAGGCCGCCGCGGCCGCGGCCCAGGCCGTGGCCAACCAGGGACGCTGACGCTCCGGGACGGCCTTCGGGACGGCTTCGGGCGGCCAGCTTCGGGACGGCCTGCGCCGGTATGTCCGGCCCATGCCTTACCCCCGGACAAATCGGGCATGACGCGGGGCTGGCTGCGGCATGAATAGATGGGGAACAGGACGTCGGGCCGGCACCGGCCCGAGGCGATCTGCGCTGCTCCCGCATACCATTGAGGTGTGTGCGTGCAGGTGGCGGTGAACGTGGCTGGACGGGCCACCGGGCTGGACGACCCGGGACGAGGCCCCAGAACAGGAGCCTGTCCATCGTGAAGATCCGGAAGGCGGCCAGGGGTCTCCCGGTCGCGGACCTGTCCGCCCAGCGACGCCAGCCTCCCCGGCTCCCGGCCGGTATCGCGGCGGTCCTGTCCGTGCTCTCCTCGTCGGCGGTGGTCATCGACAGCGACGACCGGGTGCTGCGCGCAAGCTCGGCGGCCCGGTCGTTCGGGCTGGTCAAGGGCGACCGCCTGATGGTGGGGGAACTGCTGGCCCTGGCCCGCCAGGTCCGCCGGGACGGCGAGATCAGGGAAGGCGAGATCGAGGTCTCCGGGACCAAGTTCGGCGGCCGGACCACGAGCTTCGCGGTCCGGGTGGCCCCGCTGGGTTCCGGGGTGGGCGGCGGCGGGCTGGTGCTGCTGCTGGCCGAGGACCAGACCGAGAGCCGCCGGGTGGAAGAGGTCCGGCGCGATTTCGTGGCCAACGTGAGCCACGAGCTCAAGACGCCGGTCGGGGCGCTGGCGCTGCTGGCCGAGACGGTCGAGGATGCCGCCGACGATCCCGAGGCGGTCCGCCGGTTCGCCGGGCGGATGCGGCAGGAGGCGTCCCGGCTGACCAAGCTGGCCCAGGACCTGATCACCCTGTCCCGGATCCAGGCGGCCGAGCCCATCCCCGACCCCATCCCGGTGGATGTCGTCCCTCGTGGTGGCCGAGGCCCTGGACCGGTGCCGGATGAAGGCCAGCGCCCACGGCATCGAGCTGGCCGCGGACGGGGATCCCGGCCTGGTCCTGATGGGCGACGAGGACCTGCTCGTCAACGCGCTGCGGAACCTGCTGGAGAACGCGGTCGCCTACAGCCCGGAGAAGACCCGGGTCGTGGTGACCACCCACCGCGTCGCCGACGACGTGGCCGAGATCAGCGTCACGGACCAGGGGATCGGCATCCCGCAGCGTGACCTGGAACGGATCTTTGAGCGTTTCTACCGGGTCGACCCCGCCCGTTCCCGCGCGACCGGCGGCACCGGGCTCGGCCTGGCCATCGTCAAGCACGTGACCGCCGCGCACGGCGGCAAGGTCACGGTCCGGAGCAAGGTAGGCGAGGGGTCGACGTTCACCCTGCGCCTGCCGGTTGCGAATCGCCCACGCGCTGCGGCCGGGAGCCCCCTGCCACCAGCAGCACCATCTGCCAGGGAGGCTGTGACGTGACGCGGGTGCTCGTCGTGGAAGACGAAGAGTCGTTCAGTGACGCCCTGTCCTACATGCTCCGCAAAGAGGGCTTCGACGTAGCGGTCTGCCCGACCGGCCCGGACGCGCTGGAGACCTTCGACCGCGATGGCGCGGACCTGGTCCTGCTTGACCTGATGCTGCCCGGCCTGCCCGGCAGCGAGGTGTGCCGCACACTCCGGGAGCGGTCGAGCGTCCCGGTGATCATGCTGACCGCGAAGGACAGCGAGATCGACAAGGTCGTCGGCCTCGAGCTGGGCGCGGATGACTACGTCACGAAGCCGTTCTCGTCGCGCGAGCTGGTGGCCCGGATGCGCGCGGTGCTCCGGCGGCGCGGCGAGCCCGAGGACGCCGCGGTCGCGACGCTGGAGTCCGGGCCGGTCCGGATGGACGTGGACCGGCACATCGTGACCGTGCGCGGCGAGCAGGTCCAGCTCCCGCTCAAGGAGTTCGAGCTGCTCGAGGTCCTGCTGCGCAACACCGGCCGGGTGCTCACCCGGATGCAGCTGATCGACCGGGTCTGGGGCGCCGACTACGTCGGGGACACCAAGACCCTCGACGTGCACATCAAGCGGCTGCGGGCCAAGGTCGAGGTCAGACCCGGGAAACCCGCGGCACATCATCACCGTCCGCGGGCTGGGCTACAAGTTCGAGCCGGGCAGCTAGCAATTCACAACCTCCGCAACGGCTTTTACGGGGTGGCCGTAGCCGACGCGGTGGCGGTGGCGAGGGCGTGGCGCCGGGCGACGGCGTCGCGGTGGCGCTGCCCTGGCCGCGCTTGTGCTTCGCGGTCGCGCTGGGCGTCGGCGACGCCGTCGGGGCCGGCGAGAACGTCGCGAACGAGTTGGCCCTCGCGATCACCGGGACGTCGAGGCTGATCGTGCCCGCCCTCAGGAAGGTGAGCAGCACCTTGACGTAGGTGCCCCCCAGCAGGCTGCGGGTCAGGCCGGTGAGGAGCAGTTCGGGCGCCGGGCCGGTCAGCGAACGCGCTGCGGGCCCGCTCCAGGAGCACCCCGCCGCGCGGGCAGCGGGACGGAGGTGGCGGCGCCTGGCGCGCTGACCCGGATCAGGCGGTCCCGCGGCCCGGTGTTGACCAGCGCCACGAACAGGCCCGCGGAACTGCCCGCCGGCAGGGTGGCGTTCGCCGGGGCGCCGAGGATGAACGCGTTGCGGATGGCGAGCTGCCCGGGCCCTCCTTGATCGTCGCGGAGGCCCCGCTCGTCGGCGGGTGCCACTGCAGGACAGGAGCGTTACCGCCGGCCTCGCATCCGGCCAGCACCGGGATCAGCGCGACGCCGCCGCGCAGGCGCGGCGCAGGGCTCGCGGCCCCGCCGGGACGATCGGACCGCGGCCGCAGGCCGCGCCGCAGGACGGCTCTGGGGGAGCATCACGTGCTCTCCTCGTATTCGTGTGAGATGCACCTGGGACGCGTGAAAGCGTATCGGCAGCGGGTCGCCCGGCCGGTCACCGGGCCGGGTGTGTCGCCGGACCCGCGCGATGGCGCCCAGGACGGCGCCGTCCCGCCGTCCGCCGCGGCGTCCTCAGGCCTGGCCCGCCAGCACCACGGGTGCGTCCGGGTCATCCAGCCCCTCCGGGCTGGCCCGGTTCAGCGGCCTTGAGGGATCCCTCCAGCTGGAGGGCCGGGCCGAGACC
This sequence comes from uncultured Actinomycetes bacterium, assembly GCA_963720645.1. Classification (GTDB taxonomy): domain Bacteria; phylum Actinomycetota; class Actinomycetes; order Streptosporangiales; family Streptosporangiaceae; genus RYN-230. The sequence goes on from CAVRFX010000019.1 coordinate 429,552, forward strand.
CTGCTGGATGCCGCGCACCGAGCCGTCCTTGTCCACCAGCACCGCGGTCAGCCCGGCCGGCTGGTAGGCGCTGGCCATGGCATCATGCGTGTCCCTGATCACGTGGTCAGCGCCGAGCCGGCTGTGCCGGGCCAGCGCCCGGGCCTGCGCCACCGCCGGCGGCAGCGGCGACGAAGTAGAGCTTCACGCCCGCGGCCGCCGCCTGCGCGCTCAGCTGCCGGGCCGCTGCGCGCGCACTGGCACCGGGCCGGGACCAGCGCGAGGACTGAGGGCCGGAGGTCGCGCAGCCTGCGGGACTGGCCGAGCCGGCGATGACGACGCTGGCGTCCGGCAGCAGGCTGCCGGCCTGGCCCACCGCAGGACTGGACCGCCGCGGAGCGCTGGTGGTCTGCAGCGTGCCAGGGACCGCGCGCCTGGCCGTGAACATCGTGAGCAGGGTTCCGGCCAGCAAGGTCAGGGCCAGGCAGCTGGCCAGCAGCGGAAGGACCATGCCGTCCCGGGTGAGCGGGCCGCCCAGCCGCCGCATCAGCCGGTGCCTGCGCTGCATGCGCAGCTCGCGGCGGTAGGCCTGGATATCCCGGTCGAGCTCCCGGGCGTCGTCCGGGATCTCGATGTCAACCGGGGGCAGGCCGTAGTCGTCCCGCTCCGGATCCCCACCTCTGTTCACGAGCATCCTTCTCCGGCGTGCGCGGACTCGTTGCCCTCCAGTATGTGCCTGCCCCAGCGTTCCCGGCAGGCGGCCACCAGCGGATTGAGACAGCTTCGTCCCCCGGCGCCTCGCGCGGGGGTCGCGGCGGGCCTGGCTCAGGCCGCCGGAACGCCCGCAAACCCGTCGCTGGCAGCGGCCGCGGAACCGGGAGAAAGCCCGCAACGGGCCACCGGGAAGGCCATCTACCGGAAACCAGCCGGAACCCGGCGATCGCGTGCCGGGCGCCCCGCGGGGGCCGGGCGCTCTCCGACACGCCCCGCCGGGCGCTTTCTGAGACCCTAAAACGCCTATTGACCTGCACGTTTAACGTGAACGACAGGTAAGGAACCCCGTTGGTCGTGCTAACATTGCTTTAGCGGAAGGGGTATGTGCCACATGACTTTTAAGGTCGGCGACACGGTCGTCTACCCCCACCATGGGGCTGCTCGCATCGAAGAGATCGAGACCCGTTCGATCAAGGGTGAGGACAAGACGTACCTCGTTCTCAAGGTCGACAAGGGTGACTTGACCGTACGCGTTCCTGCTGACAACGCCGAGCTGGTGGGCGTGCGGGACGTTGTCGGGCAGGAAGGGCTTGAGAGGGTGTTCGAGGTGCTTCGCGCCCCGCACACCGAGGAACCGACCAACTGGTCACGGCGGTACAAGGCTAACCTTGAGAAGCTCGCCTCGGGTGACGTGAACAAGGTAGCCGAGGTGGTCCGCGATCTGTGGCGTAGGGACCGGGAGCGCGGCCTGTCTGCGGGCGAGAAGCGCATGCTGGCCAAGGCGCGTCAGATCCTGGTCAGCGAGCTCGCGCTGGCCGAGAAGACCAACGAGGACAAGGCCGAGGCGCTGCTCGACGAGATCCTCGCCTCCTGATCTCGCGGCGGCGCGCACATGGTGAGCGGGCTGCCCCGGGTGGGAGTGGGCACAGATGTGCACCCCTTCGGTCCTGGGCGTCCGCTCTACCTGGCGGGCTTGTTCTGGCCGGGTGAGACGGGCCTGACGGGTCATTCTGACGGTGACGTGGCGGCGCACGCCGCCTGTGATGCGTTGCTGTCCGCAGCGGGACTCGGTGATCTCGGCGCGAACTTCGGCACCGCCGAGGCGCAGTGGGCCGGGGCGCCGGGTACGGCGCTGCTCCAGGCCAGCGCGGCCCTGGTCGCCGGGGCTGGATACGTCATCGGGAACGTCGCGATCCAGGTCATCGGCGAGCGCCCCGGCTGTCGCCGCGGCGCGCAGGAAGCCGAGAAGGTCCTGTCCGAAGCCCTCGGCGGCGCGCCGGTCAGCCTGTCCGGGACCACGACGGACGGACTGGGCCTGACGGGCCGGCGGGAGGGCATCGCGGCCGTCGCCACCGCCCTGGTGGTCCGCCAGGACTGGCCGGCCGATCAGCCGGCCGGGTAGAGCAGTTCCCGGTAGCTGGGGCCATAGTGCCGCTCCAGTTCTTCCAGCGTTTCCTCGGTGTCGGGCTGGACATCCTTCGTGATGCAGGCCACCGAGGGCAGGATCCCGGGGTTCCAGGTCTGCTGGTCCCACAGCTGGGCGCGGAGGAACGCCTTGGCGCAATGGGTGAAGACCTCTTCGACCTCGACCAGCAGGGCCAGGCGCGGCCGGTTCCCGCGGACGAGCATGTCGTCGAAGAACGCGGCCTCGCGGATGAGCCGGGCCCGCCCGTTGATGCGCAGCGTGTCGTCCCGGCCCGGGACCAGGAACAGCAGCCCGACCCGAGGGTTGCTGAAGATGTTGCGGAACCCGTCGAACCGCTTGTTGCCCGCCCGGTCCGGGATCGCGATCGTGGTGCTCGTCCAGGACCCTGGCGAACCCCGGCGGGTCGCCCTTGGGGGACACGTCGCACCGGCCGTCCGCCGCGGACGTCGCGATCAGGCAGAACGGGGACGCGGCCAGCCATTCGCGGTCACGCTCGTGCAAGCTGGAGCGCACCTTGGTGGCCGATCGCCGGTTCGGCGTGCCGAGCAGCTCCCGCAGTTCCGCCTCGGAGGTCAGCTCGGTCATTTCGGCGCTGCGTGCCACAGTTCTTGCTCCTCCGGGGCTGGTCCGGCGACGACGATCCCAGCGTAACCGGCGTCCCGCCGGGGCACGGGCCGGCGCCGGGGTCAGGCGCCGGGCTCAGGCGTCGGAGTCAGGCTCATCCTCGGGCGGCGTCGGGGTGCTCCTCAGCCGGTCGAAGTGCGGCGAGGGAGCGGGTACCGGCGCCGGCATGGGCTGGTGCGGCACGTGAATGGATCCGCCTGCGGCCCCGGACGTCTGGTCAGCAGCGGGCTCGCCCGCCGGCGGCTGCGCTCCTGGTTCCGTGGCGGCTCATCCTGGCCGCCACCGGGCACCCCATCCGCCTGTTCTGCCGAGGCGGGGCCGGCCGTGGCTTCCTCGCCGCCGTCCTCTTCCAGTGCGACCTGCTCCTGGACGGCCTGCTCTTCTCCGGTGGGCTCGGGGTCAGCCCGCTGCTGGTCCTCGAGGCCGTGCTCAGCCGGCTCGGGGCCGGCCGCCTCCGGGCCGGTGGGCTCAGGGTGTTCAGCCCCGGGGTGCTCAGTGTCGGCAGGCCCAGTATCGGCAGGCCCAGTGTCAGCAGGCTCGGTATCGGCAGTCTCGGTATCGGCAGGCTCGGGACCAGCCGGCGCGGCGTCAGCCACGGCAGTGTCAGCCGGCACAGTGTCAGCTGCAGCGTCAGCCGGCGCAGTGTCAGCCGGTCGCAGTGTCAGCCAGGGCAGTGTCAGCGGGATCCGGCTCAGCGGGCACGCTGCTCTCGGGTGCGCCGCCATCCACTCCGGCTGGCGCGGATGTGCCCGCCGTCCCGGAGGCAGGGGCCGGCTGCGGGCCGGGCCCGGCGGCTCCCGGCCCCGGCCCGGCGGGCGGCTCCGGGGGTACCGCCTGCTGCTCCGGACCTCCGGGAGACCGGGCGGGCGGTAGAGGTGTTCGTTGCGGCTGCTCTTCAGCGGCAGCCGGGCGCGCCCCATTGGTGCGGCCAGCGGCAGCCGGCCCGGCGGCCGGAGCAGGCTCCGGGCCGGGTGATCCACCCGGCGTGGACGGGCCCGGGACGCTCTCCCGGGCCAGCACAGTGCCCACGGCCGTGCGTACGGCGCTCGGCTGCGTCGCGGTCCGGGCGGGCGCGACCTGCGGGGAGGGGCCGCGCCACTCCAGGATGTCCAGCCCGCGGCTTTCCGGTGCCCTGCTGTCCGCGCTGTCCGGCGCGTGCAGCGGGACTTGCCCGGCGGCCTCGGTCACGGCCTCGCTGGCCCCGGCGGCCCGGGTGCGGCGGAACTGCCGCAGCATCGACAGCAGCAGGCTGAACGCCACCAGCAGGAGGACCCAGGGGAGCACGGCGATGGTCGCGGCGGCGGGTTTGCGGGGGATGTGGGTGCCGGTCGCGTGCACCGCATCTGCCGCGGCCACCGCGGCCAGCAGCACGAGCGTGGTCAGCCAGGCGTAGGTGCGGTGCCACCAGTTCGCGCCGCGCAGCGACAGCACCGCGGCGCAGGACACCACCAGCATCGCGTCGAAGATGACGGGGAAGATCCGGGCCATGCCCGGTGACACCCCGGCGGACAGCGCGATCTTGTGGACCCCCCCGTAGGAGAGCACGAACGCGGCCGCAGCCAGCACGATGACCCCGGCGATCGCGGCAATGAGCGCGATCAGGCGGAGCGCGGCGTAGGGGTCATGCCCCCGTGAGCCGTTCGCTCGGGGATTGCCGTTCATCGGGGCTACTACGTCCTTCCTGCGGTGATGCTCTGTGACTCCCGGCCACGACCAGGGACTGGGAATCGGCCACCGGCACGGGTGGCCAGGCCGGACCGGAAGGCGGGCCGCCTGCAGGCCCGGGCCCGCCCGCGCGATCTTTGCCGTCTGCGAGGAACGCCGGGGCTATCTCACGCCTGTCTCTGCTGTCTAACGTCAAGGGAGACGATATTGCGTATGGCCCGTGGACTGGGGATATTCGAGGCAAGCCCAGGTACCCGGCGTGTTGCAAGCCGGGCCGGACCCGGGCAATCCCGGCCGAGCGCGGGCCGGCCGTGGCGCTCGGGCCGGCCCTGCGCCGCCGGGACACCGCGCGGGGCCGCCCGCGGCAGGCCGGGTGGCGTGCCGCCGGGCGCCAGGCCGCCCGGGCAGGCCGCCTGATCCCGTAGCCTTGCTGCGTGACGCTCCGCCTCTACGACACTGCCGCGCGCACGGTGCGCGACTTCACGCCGGTGACGCCCGGCCAGGCGTCGCTGTACCTGTGCGGGGCCACGGTGCAGGCACCGCCGCACATCGGGCACATCAGGTCCGGCGTGGTCTTCGACATCCTCACCCGCTGGCTGCGGGCCAGCGGGTACCGGGTCACGTTCTGCCGGAACGTGACCGACATCGACGACAAGATCATCCGGGTCGCCGCGGGCGAGGGGGTCCCCTGGTGGCTGGTGGCCCAGCGCAACGAGCGGGCGTTCAGCCGCGCGTACGCGGTGCTGGGCTGTGTCCCCCCGGACGTCGAGCCCCGGGCGACCGGGCACGTGCCCGAGATGATCACGCTGATGCGCCGGCTGGTCGGCACCGATCACGCGTACGCCGCCGACGGCGGGGTGTACTTCGATGTCCGCTCGTACCCGGCCTACGGTTCGCTGTCCGGCCAGCGGGTGGACCACATGCGCCCCGCCGATGACACCGAGCCCAACGACGCCAAGCGTGACCCGCGCGATTTCGCGCTGTGGAAGGGTGCCAAGCCCGGCGAGCCCGCGTGGGACACCCCCTGGGGCCCGGGCCGGCCCGGCTGGCACCTGGAATGCTCCGCCATGGCCACCAAGTACCTGGGCCCCACGTTCGACATCCACGGCGGCGGGCTGGACCTGGTCTTCCCGCACCACGAGAACGAGATCGCCCAGTCCCGCGCCGCCGGAGACGGCTTCGCCCAGTACTGGCTGCACAACGGGCTGGTCGGGGTGGCCGGGGAGAAGATGAGCAAGTCCCTCGGCAACTCCCTGCTGGTGGACGCCATGGTGACCCAGGTGCGCCCGGTGGAGTTGCGGTACTACCTGGGGCAGGCGCACTACCGCTCGGGGATCGAGTATTCGCCGGAAGCGCTGGATGAGGCCGTCGCCGCCTACCGCCGGATCGAGAACTTCGTCACCCGGGCCGCGGAGATCAGCCCGCAGGCCGGGGCGGGCGCCGACCTGCCTGCCGCGTTCCGGGCCGCCATGGACGACGATCTGGCCGTGCCGCAGGCCCTGGCGGTCGTGCACGACACGGTCCGGGCCGGCAACAACGCGCTGGCCGCGGGCGACACCGCCGCCGCCTCCGCCGCGCTGGGCGACGTCCGGGCCATGCTCACCGTGCTCGGCCTCGACCCGCTGTCTGAGCCCTGGGCGTCGGCCAGCCCGGGTGACGACCTGCACGCGGTGGTCAGCGCGCTGGTCACGGTGGCCCTCACGCAGCGGCAGGCCGCCCGCGAGCGCCGCGACTACGCGGCCGCCGACGCGATCCGGGACGACCTGCATGCGGCGGGCATCCTCATCGAGGACACCCCGCAGGGACCGCGCTGGGAGCTGAAGCGGTGAGCGGCGCCGCCGAGGGCGGACCGGCCCAGCCCGGCCGGGGCGGCCGGACCAAGTCCGGCAAACCGCGGCCCGGGACCGGTGGCTACGGCAAGCGGAAACTCGAGGGCAAGGGGCCGACCCCGCCCGCTCACCTGCGGCCCGGCCACCCGGCGCAGCGCCGCGCGGCGGCGAAGGCGGCCGGGCGTGCGGGCCGCGGCGCGCCGCCCCCGGACGGTTCCCGGTCTGACCGGCCCGCGGACCGGGGTGGCCGTCCGGCCGACCGCGGCGAGCGGGGTGGACGTCCGGCCGACCGCGGCGAGCGGGGCGGCCGTGCGGCCGACCGGGCCCGCGGCGCGGGCGACGCCCCCGAGGTGGTGGCCGGCCGCAACGCGGTGCTGGAGTCGCTGCGCGCCCACGTGCCCGCCACCGCGCTCTACGCCGGCCCCCGGGACGGCTCCGACCCGCGGTTCAACGAGGTGATCCGGCTCGCCGCCGACACGGGGATCCCGGTGATCGAGGCGGGCCGCCCCGAACTGGACCGGCTGACCGGCGGGGCCGTGCATCAGAGCCTGGCCCTGAAGGTCCGCCCATACGACTACGCCCATCCCGGCGACCTGCTGCAGCGGGCCCGGGCCCGCGGCGAGGAACCGCTGATCGTGGCGCTGGACGCGGTCACCGACCCGCGCAACCTCGGCGCGATCGTCCGCTCGGTCGCGGCGTTCGGCGGCCACGGCGTGCTGGTGCCGGCCCGGCGCAGCGCGCACGTGAGCGCGGGAGCCTGGAAGGCTTCGGCCGGGGCCCTGGCCCGGGTGCCGGTGGCCTGGGCCCCGAACCTGGTCCGCGCGCTCACCTCCTACCAGGAGGCGGGCCTGTTCGTGGCGGGTCTCGATGCCCAGGGCGACACCGACATCGGCGACCTGGGTGTGGCCGACGGCCCGCTCGTCCTGGTGGTCGGCTCGGAGGGCCGGGGACTGTCCCGCCTGGTCGCGCAGCGCTGCGACGTCCTGGTGCGGATCCCCATCGCGGGGGCGACCGAGTCGCTCAACGCCGGCGTGGCGGCCGGCATCGCCCTGCACGAGGTAGCCACCCGCCGCGCTCACTGAGAGCTCGCGAGGAGAGGTGACCGTGGACCGGTTGCGGATCGGGACGCTGGGTGCCGCGCGGATCACCCCGGGCGCGCTGCTCAAGCCCGCGCGCCAGATCCCCGAGGTCACGGTGGCCGCCGTGGCCGCGCGTGATCCCGAGCGGGCCCGGCGCTTCGCGGTGAAGCACCGTATCCGCCGGGTGCACGACTCCTACCAGGAACTGATCGAGGATCCCGCCGTCGACGCGATCTACAACCCGCTGCCGAACTCGCTGCACGCGCAGTGGACGCTGCGGGCCATCGAGGCGGGCAAGCATGTCCTGTGCGAGAAGCCGTTCACCGCGAACGCCGGCGAGGCGGCCCGGGTCGCCGCGGCGGCCCGGGCGTCCGGGCTGGTCGTGATGGAGGCCTTCCACTACCGCTACCACCCGCTGGCCCGCCGGATGCAGGACGTGGTGCTGGGCGGGGAGATCGGGCCGCTGCGCTACCTGGAAGCCTCGCTGTGCTTCCCGCTGCCGCGCTTCTCCGACATCCGCTACTCCTACGCCCTGGCCGGCGGGGCCACCATGGACGCCGGCTGCTACGCGATCAACTGGCTGCGCATGCTCGGCCCCGGCGAGCCCGAGGTATTGTCCGCGCGGGCCCGGCTGCACGGCCCGGACGTGGACCGGGCGATGTCCGCCTCGTTCCGGTTCGACGACGGGGTGCTGGGCCGGATGACCGCGTCCCTGTGGTCTGGCCAGGTGCTGCGGCTGGATGCGAAGGCGGTCGGTGACGCGGGCGTGATGCGGGTGTTCAACTACGTCTCGCCGCAGCGCTACAATCGGCTGACCGTGTCCGCCGACGGCTACACCCGGCGGGAGCGGGTCAGCGGCGAGCCGAGCTACACCTACCAGTTGCGGGCGTTCGCCGCCGCGGTGCGGCACGGGGATCCGGTGCTCACCACGCCGGAGGACGCGGTGGCCAACATGACCGTGATCGACGCGGTGTACCAGGCGGCGGGCCTGCCCCGGCGCGGGGCCTGAGCCCGCGGGCCCCGGCGGCCGTTGGCGCCGGGCCGGTACGCGCGCTATCGTTCGCAATGTGAACACATCTGGCCGTGGCGCCCCCGTGGAGCAGCCGGAGGAGCCCGGGATGGGAACCGGGTCGGCCGCCCCGGCTGCCCCCGCCCCGGCTGCCCCCGCCCGCCGGACGGACTTCGTCCAGTCCCTCGACCGGGGGCTGGCCGTGATCCGGTGCTTCTCCTCCGAGCGTCCGTCGCTGACGCTGTCCGAGGTGGCCGAGCGCACCGGGCTGACCCGGGCGGCGGCCCGCCGCTTCCTGCTCACCCTGCAGGAGCTCGGCTACGTGGGGAGTACCGGACGGCAGTTCTCGCTGCGGCCCCGGGTGCTCGCGCTCGGGTACGCGTACCTGTCGTCGTTCAGCGTGGCCCAGATCGCCCAGCCGCACCTGGAGGACCTCGCCGAGGAACTGCACGAGTCCTGCTCGGTGAGCGTGCTCGACGGGGACGACATCGTGTACGTGGCGCGTGCCTCCGCCAACCGGATCATGACGATCGCGCTGACCGTGGGCACCCGGCTGCCGCCCTACCCGACGTCGATGGGCCGGGTCCTGCTGGCCAGCCTGCCCGCCAGCGAGCTCGACGCGCACCTGCAGCGCACCAGCCTGCGCAAACTGACCGAGCGCACCGTGGTGGATGAAGCCGAGCTGCGGCAGATCCTGGTCACGGTGGCCGCGCAGGGCTGGGCCGCGGTCGACCAGGAACTGGAGGCCGGGGTCCGGTCGATCGCGGTGCCCATCCGGGACAGCTCGGGCCGGGTGGTCGCGGCCATCAACGCCAGCGCGCACGCGGCCCGGGTGCCGATGCGCACGCTGGAAAAGCAGTTCCTGCCCCGGCTGCAGGACGCCGCGCAGCAGATCGACGCCGAGCTCGCCACCCGGATGGCGGTCGGCGCCCGGGCGCCCCGCTGACGGGTCAGGCGTTGGCGCGGATGTAGCTGGACAGCGCGGCGGCGGTGGCCGGCGCGGGGCCGGCCAACCCGGGCGCGGGGGACACCCCGGCCGGGAACTGCCGGGACACCAGCTCGGCGTGGATCTCCTGGAGATGCGACGGCTGCCCGGCCGCCGGGCCCGGCCCGGCCGCGACCGGCACGGTCACCCCGGCCAGGGCGTCGTCCGTGCGGGGCGTGGCCAGCGTGAGCACGTCGCCGAACCCCGGCGCGGCGTCCCGGGCCGTCAGCGACGGCAGGCCCCAGCGCTGCTGCACCGTCTTCAGGATCGACGTGTGGTCCAGCGGCGTGCTCCCCGCCGGCACCCGGAACACGGTGCCCGGCGCGATCAGGGGTGACACCAGGACGGCCGGGACCCGCAGCCCGAACCGGGTGAAGTCGAACCCGAACTCGCCCGCGTCCTGGTCCGGCGGGACCGCGCCGGATGGCGGCGGCACGTGGTCGTAGCAGCCGCCGTGCTCGTCGTAGGTGATGACCAGGAGGGTCTGCGCCCATCCGGGACCGCCCCGGAGCGCCTCGTACACATCGTGGATGAACTGCTCGCCCAGGGCCACGTCGTAGTTCGGGTGCTGGCTGTTCCCGGTGGAACTCCAGCTGGGCTCCAGGAAGGTGAACCCGGGCAGCGTCCCGGCCGCGGCCGCCGCGGTGAAGTCGGTGAACACCCCGAAATGGCTCGCCGCCGCCCCGCTGATATCGGTGAACGTGGCCTTCGTGAGCGGCTGCGCCTCGTAGCCGTAGATCCCCCACGGCACCCCGTGCGATTCCAGCAGCCCGAAGATGGACGGCGAGGTGAACGTGTGCGTCTTGTCGTCCATGTGCCCCTGGCTGGTTCCCGCGCAGGCGAACGCCCGGTTGGGCAGCGTCTCGGTCGGCACGGAGGAAAACCAGTGATCGCAGACGGCATAGCCCTTGGCCAGGCCGGACAGCACCGGGAGAGCCTCCGGGGTGAAGCAGCCCATGATGTTCCCGGCGGTGGTGCCGGGCAGGATCGACCACCCCTCGCGGGCCTGCCACCCGAGCGTGTACGCGAAGTCCTTGATGAAGCCGTCATTCGACGGCTGCAACGAAGAGCTCGCGGGGCCGGTGTCACTGCCGAACAGCTGGTCGTTGGTGGCCATGTAGCCCTCGCCCGGGTCCGCCCCCGGCCTCACGCGCGCGCACCATCGTGGCATGGCGGCGCCCGGCTGCGCAGCGACGCGGCCCGGTAAGGTCATCAACATCCGGCTCAGTCATCCATCTCTACTCATCCGCCTCTAGTCATCCGCCTCAGTCATCCGCCTCAGTCATCCGCCTCAGTCATCCGCCTCAGTCATCCGCCTCAGTCAGGGAGAGGGCCACATGCTGCTGACCAAGCTCGAGCACGCCTGCGTCAGGCTGGAGAAGGACGGGGCCACGCTGGTCATCGATCCGGCCGCGTGGAGCATGCCGCGGGCCCTGGAGGGGGCCAGCGCGGTGCTCGTCACGCACGAGCACTTCGACCACTTCGATGCCGACGGGCTGCGCGCCGCGCTCACCGCGGACCCGGGCCTGCAGCTGTGGACCAACGCGTCAGTGGCCAGCGAGTTCGCCGGGTTCAGCAACCAGCAGGTGCACGCGGTGGACGAGGGTGACATGTTCACCGCGGCCGGGTTCGACGTGCACACCTACGGGCACCTGCACGCGGTGCTGCACCGGGACATCCCGGTGATCGAGAACACCGGGTTCCTGATCGACGGCTCGGTCTTCCACCCGGGCGACTCGTTCACCGTGCCCCAGGACCCGGTGCAGACCCTGCTGCTGCCCGCCAGCGGGCCGTGGCTCAAGACCGGCGAGATGATCGACTACGCGCGCGAGGTCGCCCCGCAGCGCGGGTACGTGATCCATGAAGCCCTGTTCGGCGACGTCGGCCTCACGGTGCTGGACAGCTTCCTGCCCATGTGCGGCAAGGAGGACAGCTTCTCCCGGATCGACGTGGGGACCACGATCGAGCTCTGACCGGGGCGCTGCAGCCGGGGCTTTGGGCCGGGTGCCTTGGCCAGGTGCTCCGGCCGGGCGCGCCTCAGCCCGGCGGGGAGAGCAGGCCGCTGGCCGCCGGGCTCCCCGGCGTGGCGGACCCGTCCCGCCAGTCCCGGCCCTCCTGGTACAGCCGCTCCACGTCGGGGCCGCGCAGGCCGGGCAGCCGGGGCGCGATCCGGTACCCGAGCCCGGACTGCAGGTAGGCCAGGTGCCGGTAGCCGTCCGGGAACCGGGCCAGCCGTCCCGGGTCGAGGGTGAGCCGGGCCCCGGGGTCCACCGGGTCGAGCCGGTCCTTCTCGTAGATGGGCTGCCGCCGGACGATGCCCCAGGCCCCGGCGCGCTTCTCCAGGAAGTCGTAGAAGCGCCCGGTGCAGGTGACGTCGGCGGTAATGCCGTGCACCGCGGCGCGCTGCTGGATCGTCATCTTGGTCTGCGCGACCGCCCGGTTCCCGGTCACCTCGCAGCGGGATCCGCCCAGGAAGTGCAGGATGTTCACGCCCGCGGCGAACCCGTCCCGGCTGGCCTGGATGAAATCGGCGGCCGGCCCCTGAAACCAGGTGGCCGTCATCCAGCCGTCCTCGTGCCACACCGACGAGAACCCGGCCCAGTCGCCGGCGTCCCTGGTCAGCGCCCACTTCTCGACGAGCTGGCGGATCCGGAATTCCTCCGCCTCCTGGTCAGTCAGCATGTCAGCCCTTTCGCGCGTCTGGCCCTTCAGTTTGAGGCGATTCTCCCGGGGCAGTCTGCGACGGTGAAGATCCAGACGCGAGGCCGGCTCCAGCGGTGGCCGGCCGCCAGCGACGGGCCGATGATGAGGACAACTGGCGGGCCAGTAGCGAACGAGCCGGGCGGCTGGGCCGCCGGGCTGGTGCCCAGCGATGATCTGCTCCGGCTGGCTACCGCGTGGACGATCGGCCTGGACACCATGGCCCGCGCGGCGGTGGCCGCGGTCACCGCCGTCGCCGAGGCGCAGCTGCGCTCGACGATGGCCGAGGCGCTGAGCGGCAAGTTCGCCGACTGGGTTTTCGTTGACTTCCTGTCCAGCCCGCCGCGCCGGGCGGTTTCCGCCCGCGACCCCGACCCGGGGCTGGTCGCGGCGCTGGGCGAGGTCGCCGCGCGGTCCTGCCCGGTGATCAGCTCCGCGGTGAGCCGGTGCACCCCGGAAGTCCGCGCGTCCATCGACGACGAGTGGATGCTCGGCGGGCTGCCCGACGGCCGTCCCGTGGCCAGCGTCATCGGCGCCCGGTCGGTGGCGGTCGGGCCGATCCTGGCGGGCGGCGGGGCATGCGGCGCGATCACCGTGGTGCGCAGCCGGGTTGGCCCGCGGCTGGGCTTCCGCGAGCTCGGCATCCTGTCCCAGATCGGCCGGCTGGCCGGGGTGGCCGCGGAGCGGCTCCGCAGTTAGCGCCCGAATAACCGCCCGGGGCGCGGGTAGCGGGGCGCGTGGCCGGGGCTGCGATGGGGCGGCTTCGGGTGGTCTGGAGAGGACAGCCCCGTGAGCGACGTACAGACCGGGACGATCAAGACCAAGGTGCCCGCGCGGCTGGACCGGCTGCCCTGGTCCCGGTGGCATTGGATGATCATTATCGGACTGGGCACGGTCTGGATCCTGGACGGCCTCGAGGTCACGATCGTCGGCCAGATTTCCGGCCAGATCAGCATGCCGGGCAGCGGCATTCACATCACCCAGAGCCAGATCACCGGGTTCGGTGCGGCCACGTATGTGGCCGGGGCCTGCATCGGCGCGCTGTTCTTCGGCTGGCTCACCGACCGGTTCGGCCGTAAGAAGCTTTTCATGATCACCCTGGGGGTCTATCTGGCGTCAACCGCGCTCACCGCCTTCTCCTTCGCGCCCTGGTGGTTCTTCCTGTTCCGGTTCCTGACCGGGTTCGGGATCGGCGGCGAGTACGCCGCGATCAACTCGGCCATCGACGAACTGATCCCGAGCCGGCACCGGGGCCGGATCGACATCATCATCAACGGCACCTTCTGGGCGGGCGCGGCGGTCGGCGCCCTGGTCAGCGTGCCGGCCACCAACGACCTGCCGGTCTTCTGGGGCTGGCGGGTGTGCTTCGGGCTGGGAGTGGTGCTGGGCCTGGTCGTCCTGCTGGTCCGGCGGAACGTGCCGGAAAGCCCGCGCTGGCTGTTCATCCACGGGCGTGACCGGGAAGCCGAACACCTGGTGGCCGGGATCGAGCGCCGGGTCGAGGAGGAGACCGGCGCGCACCTGGAGGAGCCGGGCCAGTCGATCACCATCCGGCAGCGCAAGTCCATCGGGTTCGTCACCATCGCGCACACCATGTTCGCCCGCTATCCGCGGCGGACGATCCTGGGCTTCTCCCTGTTCATCGGCCAGGCCTTTCTCTACAACGCGATCACGTTCGGCTACGCGCAGATCCTGACCGTCTTCTTCCACGTCAAGACGTCCCCGGGCTACTACTTCGCGGTGATCGCGGTGGGCAACCTGCTCGGCCCGCTGATCCTTGGGCGGCTCTTCGACTCGGTCGGACGCAAGCCGATGATCGCCGGCACCTACATCCTGTCCGGCGTCCTGCTGCTGGTCACCGCGTGGCTGTTCGGCGCCGGCGATCTGACCGCGGTCACCATGACGGCGTGCTGGACCGTCGTGCTGTTCTTCGCCTCGGCCGGGGCCAGTGCGGCCTACCTCACCGTCAGCGAGGTGTTCCCGATGGAGACCCGGGCCCTGGCCATCGCGTTCTTCTACGCGATCGGCACGGCGGCGGGCGGGATCAGCGGCCCGCTGCTGTTTTCCTCGCTGGTCAGCACGGGCAAGGTCAGCGACACCGTGATCGCGTTCGCGACCGGCGCATCGCTGATGATCCTGGCCGGGCTGGTCGAGGTGATCCTCGGGGTCAAGGCCGAGCGCAAGGGCCTGGAGGAGATCGCCAGCCCGCTCACCGCCGAGGACGCCAGCACCGTGGGTGCCCGCGCCGGGTGACCCGGGCCGCCCGCACCCGGGGCCGCCTCATCAGTCACACGTGCCCCTCCCGTCACCAGGCTGGTTCGTGATCAACCGATTGCTGTTGCTAGAGCAACACCAATCGGTTGATCACGAACCGGACCACCGGGCCTGTGGGGCCCGTGGGGCCTGCGGGGCGGGGGAGGTGCGGGTGGGGTGGCCGGCCCGGGTCAGGCGCGGGCCAGGGTGAGGGCCGCGGAGGTGATGGCCCGGGCGTCGATGCCCGCGTCGGCGAGCTGGTCTTCCGGGCTGGCTGAGCCGGGCATCTCCCGCACGGCCAGGGTGCGCACGATGGGCAGGGCCTCATCCGTGCCGTCCGCGAACACCTCCAGCACCGCGTCCCCCAGGCCGCCTTCCGGCCAGTGGTCCTCGACCGTGACGATGCGCCCGGTATCCCGGGCGGCCTGGCGCAGCGTGGCCGCGTCGATGGGCTTGACCGAGTAGACGTCGATCACCCGGGCGCTCACCCCGCGCGCGGCCAGCTGGCTGGCCGCGGACAGCGCCTCGTGCACGGTGATCCCGGCGGCGGCGATCGTCACCTGATCGTTCGCCGAGGAGCGCAGCACCCGGCTGCCACCCACCGGGAACTCCTCACCGGCCTCGTAGATGACCGGCGTACGGCCCCGGGTCAGCCGCAGGTAGCTGACGCCGTCGCGATCCGCCATGGCCGCGGTCAGCCGGGCCGCCTGGTTGGCGTCACAGGGGTAGAGCACGGTGCTGCCGTGCAGGGCACGGAACGCGGCCAGGTCCTCGAGCGCCATCTGGGACGGCCCGTCCTGGCCGATCGAGACCCCGGCGTGCGAGCCGGCCACCCGCAGGCTGGCCCGGCTCACCGCGGCCATGCGCAGGAAGTCGTAGGCCCGGGTCAGGAACGCCCCGAAGGTGGCCAGGTAGGGCGTCCAGCCGCGGGCCTGCATGCCGAGGGCCGCGGCCGTCATCTGCTGCTCGGCGATGTAGAACTCGAAGAAGCGCTCGGGGTGCGCGTCGGCGAAGTACTGGGTGCGGGTCGAGTCGCTCACCTCACCGTCCAGCACGACCACATCCGCCCGGGCGGCCCCGAGGGCGGCCAGCGCCTCGCCGAACGCGTCCCGGGTCGCCACCGGCGACCCGACCTCGTAGCCGGGCAGGTGCAGCTGGCCCGCCGGGAACGCGTGCGGCCGCTGGCGCTGCGCGGGAGGCCGCACCTCTACCCGGGCGGAGCGGGGGCCACCCAGTTCCGCGATGGCGTCGTCCGGGTCGGGCAGGGGCTTGCCGTGCGCGCCTTCGGCGTCCTCCACCGCCGCCACGCCCCGGCCCTTGCGGGTCCGGGCCAGGATGACCGTGGGCCGCCCGGTGGTCTCGGCGGCCTCCGCGTACGCGCGGTCAATCTCGGTTACCGAGTGCCCGTCGATCTCGATCGTGTGCCAGCCGAAGGCGGCCATCCGCCGGGCGTAGGCCGCGGTGTCCCATCCGTCCCGGGTGGGACCACGCTGGCCGAGCCGGTTCACGTTGACGATCACGGTCAGGTTGTCCAGCCCGTGGTAGGCGGCGTGCTCGAACGCCTCCCAGATGGACCCTTCGGCCAGCTCGCTGTCCCCGCACAGGACCCAGACCCGGTAGCCCAGCTGGTCGAGGTACCGGCCGGTGAGGGCGAGGCCGACGCCGACCGGCAGGCCCAGCCCGAGGGAGCCGGTGGCCACGTTGACCCAGGGCAGCCCGGGGGTGGGGTGTCCCTCCAGCCGGCTGCCCCGGGTGCGGTACCCGAGCAGCTCGTCGTCGCCGATCGCGCCCGCGGCCCGGTACAGGGCGTACAGCAGCGGGGAGGCGTGCCCCTTGGAAAAGATCAGATGGTCATTACCGGCCGCATGCGGGTCGATGAAGTCGTAGCGGAGATGCCGGGCGAGCAGCACGGCCATCAGGTCGGCGGCCGACATCGATGACGTCGGGTGGCCCGAGTTCGCGGCGGCGCTCGCCCGCACTGAGTCAACCCGCAGCTGCTGGCCCAGGTCCTGCAGCCGGCTGGCCGATGTGCGGTCCAGCAACGCGGTGCGGTTCATGATCCCTCCGGACGGTTGCTGGCCGGCGGCCGCCGTGCCTGGCCGCAGACTCATCCGCTGCCCCGGCTCGCTCGCTTTACACCCCGCAGCGATTAGCGCGCCGTGACCGGGGTAGCCGGGCGGACTAGAGACGGCTCAGCCAGTGATCCGTGGGAGGGAGACGAGTGAAATCGCTGACGCGCCGGCCCGGCGGCACGGGTGCTCCGGTCCGTGGCATCGACCGGATGGTCCGCAACGTCCAGACCGGGCATTTCGAGCGCAGCCTGTCGGCCCTGACCGCCGCGGGAGCGCTGGTCACCGCGGCCGAGATCTTCTTTGAGCACGACAGCGCCAGCTTCGGCAACAAGATGATGTGGATTCCGGTCGCGCTCGGCCCGGTCGGGGCAGCCGCCGGGGTGGCCGGGTTCTTCAGCCGCCGGCTGGCCAAGACCGCGCTGCCGGTCGCCTCCGCCGCGATCGTCGCGAACGGGGTCCAGGGGACCTACCTGCACGCCCGGGGTATCGCCCAGAAGCCGGGAGGCTGGGCCAACGCCCGGTACAACCTGGAGATGGGGCCGCCCCTGCTGGCCCCGCTGCTGGTCACCATGGTTGGCGGGATGGGCCTGCTGGCCGCGATCCTGCGGCGGGAGCAGTGACCCGGGGCCCGGCCCGCCCGCCTGAGCCCGGAGGCCCCAGGACGCCAGGCGGCGGCCCGGAGCGCTTCCCCGGTTTCGACGTCATGTCCCAGCTGCCGCACTGGGATGCGGCTACGGCGGCCGTGGTCGAGTCACGGCTGGCGCCGCCGCCGGCGCCCCGGTTCTTCAGCCCGGCCGAGGAGGCCACGGCCACCGCGCTGGTCAACCTGATCCTCGGCCAGGATGCGGAACCGCGGGTGCCGGTCACCGCGATGATCGACGCCCGGCTGGCCGAAGCGCAGACCGACGGATGGCGGTACGCCGACATGCCCGAGGACGGGCAGGCCTGGCGGGACACGCTCGCGTACCTGGACGCCGACGCCCAGGTGAAGTACGCGGCGGCGTTCGCCGAGTGCCCGGCGGCCGACCAGCGTGCCGTGATCCAGGCGCTGCAGGACCTCGGCTCGGGCGACTGGCACGGCCTGCCGGCCGCCCGGGTCTGGAGCTTGTGGACCCGCTACGCGTGCACCGCCTTCTACGCGCATCCCTGGGCCTGGAACGAGATGGGCTTCCCCGGGCCCGCCTACCCGCGCGGCTACAAGAACAAGGGAGTGGGACGGCGGGAGCCGTTCGAGGCCGCGGACAGCCACCCGGCCGAGGACCCGGTACGGGAGGGCGAATGAGTACCCAGGTCCGTCAGCGGAACGAATCCGCGTGGCTGCTGCCCAACGACGGCAGCCGGACGAACCACGGGCTGCGCCGCGACATGCGCCGGTTCGACGACACCGACGAGATCGACCTGGTCATCGTGGGGTGCGGGGCGGGCGGTTCCGTCATGCTGCAGCGGCTGGCCCGGGCCGGCTGGCGGGTGGCCGCCCTGGACGCCGGGCCGTTCTGGGACCCGGACACCGACTGGTTCAGCGACGAGGCCGGGTCCCACCACCTGTACTGGACCGAGCCCCGGGTGATCACCGGGACCGATCCGGTGCCGCTCGGGTCGAACAACTCCGGCCGCGGCGTGGGCGGGTCCATGGTCCACTACGCCGGCTACACGCCGCGCTTCCATCCCAGTGACTTCCGCACCTTCACCCAGGACGGGGTCGGCGCCGACTGGCCGCTCGGCTACGGCGACCTGCTGCCGTACTACCAGGCGATCGAGGAGGAACTGCCGGTCGCGGGGGAACACTGGCCCTGGGGCGACCCGCACGGCTACCCGCACCGCCCGCACCCGGTCGGCGGCAACGGCGAGGTCTTCCTGCGCGGTGCGCGGAAGCTGGGCATTACCGCCAAGGTTGGACCAGTTGCCATCCCTAACGGCCGGTTCGGCAACCGCCCTCATTGCATCTACCGGGGATTCTGCCTGCAAGGCTGCAAGGTCAACGCCAAGGCATCACCGCTGGTCAGCCACATCCCGGATGCCCTGGCTCACGGCGGCGAGGTGCGGGCCGATGCGATGGTCACCCGGATCGGCGTCGGCGAGCGCACCGGGCGGGCCACCGGGGTGCACTACGTACGCGGCGGCCGGGAGCGGTTCCAGCGGGCCCGCATGGTCGCCGTGGCCGGCTACTCGATCGAGACGCCCCGGCTGCTGCTGAACTCCTCCTCCAGGCGTTTTCCCGACGGACTGTGTAACGACTTTGACCAGGTCGGGCGCTATCTCATGGTCCAGGGGGCACCGCAGACCGCCGGCCGGTTCGACGACGAGATCCGGATGTACAAGGCGCCGCCACCGGAGGTGAGCTCGGAGGACTTCTACGAAACCGATCCGGCCCAGTCCTACCGGCGCGGGTTCTCCATCCAGAACGTGTCCCCGCTGCCCATCACCTGGGCCGAGCACGTCGCGGCCCAGGGCCACTGGGGCCGCGCCCTGCGCGACTACATGAGCGACTACGTGCACTGGTGCTGCCTCGGCGCGCTGTGCGAGTTCCTGCCCCAGGCGGGCAACCGGATCACGCTGGATGAGGAGACCGACCGCCATGGCCTGCCGGTCGCCAGGTTCTCCTACTCGCAATGCGACAACGACACCCAGCTCCTGCACGCGGCGCAGCGGGTCATGGAGGACCTCCTGCACGCGGCCGGGGCCAGCGAGGTGATCACCATCCAGCGGTTCGCCCATCTCGTGGGCGGGGCCCGGATGGCCGCCGACGAGCGGCACGGCGTGGTGGACGGCCGCTGCCGCACCTTCGCGGTGCCCAACCTCTACATCACCGACGGGAGCGTGCTGCCCACCCAGGGCAGCGCCAACCCCGCCCTGACCATCATGGCCGTCGCCGCCCGCGCCGCGGGCCTGCTCCAGGCCGGCGCGCGCGGCGGCCCATCCTGAGGGGGAGCCTGATGCCAGGACGTGAGGAACTGCCGTTGACGCTGCGGCGATCACCGGCGAAGGCCCAGGAGACGTGGGTCAGGGCGCACGACAGCGCGGTCGGGGAGTACGGCGAGGGCGAGCGCGCGCACCGGACCGCGTTCGGCGCGCTGAAGCACAGCTTCGAGAAGGTCGGGGACCACTGGGAGCCCAAGGCGGGCGGGGCTAAGGGCCCGTCGGACGAGCAGTCGGCCCGCCCCCGCGGCCAGTCGGGCGAGAGCTACGGCGGGGTTGACGCCAACGCCAGCAAGCAGCACCTGCTCGGGCTGGCCCGCCGGCTGGGCGTGACCGGCCGGTCCCGCATGACCAAGCAGGAACTGGCCGCCGCCATCCAGAAGGAAAACGACCGGCGCACCGCGGCGGCCCGCGGCGGCCGCCGGGCCGGGGGGAGGGGATCACGATGACGGTGGTCGTGGCGGTGCAGGACCGGGCCCGCTCGCGCGCGGCGATCCGCGCGGCCGCCCAGGAAGCCGGGTTCAGGCAGGCCAAGCTCATCGCGGTGACCGCCTACACCGCCGACGGCATCGCCGCGGCCCCGGCCGCGCGCCCGGTCGGCAGCACGCTGCGTACTGCCGATGAGGAGCGTGCCCGCGCCGAGGATGTGCTGCGCGAAGCGACGCTGGGCGCCCTGGGGCGTGCCGCGGCGCAGGTGGAACTGCGGGTCGTGCAGGGCCTGCCTGGGCGCAGCCTGGTGAACGCGGCCCGCACCCTGGGCGCCGAGTTGCTCGTCGTCGGCTCGCGCGGCGAGAAGGTGATGAGCTGGCTGCTCGGCAGCCAGTACGTCCTCCGTAACGCGCCCTGCCCGGTCCTGGTGGTCCCGGATACGGGCTGACGCCCTGTTGTTTCACCCCGGATGACGGGGGCAGCGGAGTGGGGTACTTCCCCACCCGGCCCGGAAGCGCGGCCGGGCACCCAGGCACCAACAGCACCTTCCAGGAGGTTGCCGTGAAGGCCGTCGTGTACAAGGGACCGTTCAAGGTCGCGGTCGAAGACGTCCCCGACGCGCGGATCGAAGCGCCGAATGACGCGGTGGTGCGGATCAGCACGACCAACATCTGCGGTTCTGACCTGCATATGTACGAAGGGCGCACCAACGTGGAAGAGGGCAAGGTCCTCGGCCACGAGAACATGGGCATCGTCGAGGAAACCGGCCCGGGCGTGACCTGGATCAAGCCGGGTGACCGGGTGTCCGTGCCGTTCAACATCGCCTGCGGCAGCTGCCGCAACTGCGTGGACGGCTGGACCTCGTTCTGCCTGCGGATGAACCCCACCGACGGGGTGGACGGGGCCGCGTACGGCTACGCCCAGATGGGCCCCTACCAGGGCGGCCAGGCCGAGTACCTGCGGGTGCCGTTCGCCGACTTCAACCTGCTCCCGCTGCCCGCCGGAACCGAGCACGAGCGTGACTTCACCATGCTGTCGGACATCTTCCCGACCGGGTACCACGGGGCGGTGCTGGCCGGCGTCAGCCCCGGGGACACCGTGGTCGTCTTCGGTGCGGGCCCGGTCGGCCTGCTCGCCGCGCACAGTTCCTACCTGCGCGGCGCTTCCCAGGTGTACGTGGTGGACATGAAGAAGGACCGGCTGGACCTGGCGGCGCGGTTCGACGCCACCCCGGTCAGCCTGGCCGACGGCGACCCCGCCGAGCAGATCATGGACGCCACCCACGGCCTCGGCGCCGACCGCGGCATTGAGGCCGTCGGATACCAGGCGCATGACCCGGCGGGCGAGGAACACCCGGAGATCGTGCTGGACAGCCTGGTCAAGTCGGTCCGGACCACCGGCGGGATCGGCGTGGTCGGTGTCTACGTGCCCAGCGACCCGGGGGCGGCCAGTGAGGGTGCCCAGCAGGGCCGGATCGGCTTCGACTACGGCACGTTCTTCCAGAAGGGGCAGGCCATGGGCACCGGGCAGTGCCCGGTCAAGCGGTACAACGAGCAGCTCCGCGACCTGATCGTGGCGGGCCGTGCGACACCCTCGCTGCTCGTGTCGCACGAGCTGCCGCTGACCGAGGCGCCGGGCGCCTACGAGAAGTTCGACCAGCGGGCGGACGGCTTCACCAAGGTCCTCCTGCATCCGGCGGACGCCTGATCGTCCGGCCCGGGTACCAGCGGCTGAGCACCCGGGCCGGGCCTGACCGCTCGCCCGCGTGGCATACAACGACGATGCCACGCGGGCGAGCCGCATCCGTGCCGGGCGGATGCCCTGTCCCGGAGATAGTGGGAGGATGAAGCGGGAGTAACCCGGTACCCGGGCCACGACCGTCTGCCGGGAATGGGGCGGAGGGAGCCATGGCCAACTCCGACCTCGTGCAGCAGGCCGCCGGCCTGCTGCACCGTGCTCCGTCCTTGCTCCGCGGGGCCAGCGCACCGCCGGGTGAGCCCGGCGCACCGCCCGCCAGGACCTCGCCGCGGGCCGGCCCGGGATGTGTCCGCGCCTGAGGCGCTGGACGACCTGGTCAGGCTGGCCGTGAGCGGGGTGGCCGGATGCTCGGGGGCCAGCGCCACGCTGTGGCGGGACGGGGTTCCGGCCGTCTTCGCCGCCAGCCACCCTGACCTGGCCGAACTCGCCACCATCGAGCAGGCCTCCGGGAGCGGGCCGGTGACGGCGGCCGTGGCCAGCGGAGCGCCGGTCTGGTCGCCGGACACGCTGGGTGAGGAGCGGTGGCCCGGCTACGCCGCGGCCGCGCTGGCCCGCGGCGTGCGCTGCTGCGTCACGCTCGTGCACCACTCGGGCCCCGTGACGGTCACGCTCTCCCTGTTCGGGACCCGTCCCGGCCAGCCCGGCCCGCAGGATCAGCCGCTGCGCCGGCTGGCCGCCGTGTTCGGCGGCGCAGCTCCCGGGCAGCCTGCCGGGCTGCAGCCCCGGCCGCCCGGATCTACCGGTAGCTGACCCGCTGCTCCGGGCCGAGCAGGCACTCGCGCAGGTAGTCGAGGGCCCTGGCCAGCAGCCGGGACACGTGCATCTGGGACACACCCAGCTGCTGGCCGATCTCAGCCTGGGTCATGTTGCCGTAGAAGCGCATGGCCAGGATGTGCTGCTCCCGTTCGGGCAGCTCGTTCCAGTGGGTGGACACCGCCTGCATGTCCAGGGTCCGCTCCACCTGGGGATCCTCCCCGCCGAGCAGATCACCCAGCGTGGCCGCGTCGTCGTCGGCTGACATGGGCGCGTCCAGCGAGTGCGGGTGGAAGACCATGTCCGCCCGGTTGGCGTCCCGGACCTCCTCGAGGCTGACCCCGAGATGCCCGGCCACCTCCTCGTCGGTGGGCACGTGCCCCAGGTCCTGGACGAGGGAGGTACGCGCCTTGCGGACCTGGAGCAGCAGTTCCTGCACCGGCCGCTTGACGTGGACCTGCCAGCGCTTGTCACGGAAGTGCCGCTTGATCTCGCCGGAAATGCACGGCTGGGCGTAGGCGGCCAGATTCCCGCCGAACGCCGGGTCGAAGTTGTTGATGGCCTTGAGCAGGCCGACGTAGCCGACCTGCATCAGCTCCTCTTCCGGTTCCGGGCTGTCCCGGTACCGGCGGGCACACGAGCGCACCAGGGAGCGGTAGCGCAGCACCAGGGCCTCGCAGGCGGCGGAACGCCGCCTGGATCCGGCCGGCAGCGTGTGAACGAGTTCGAGCAGTTCGCCGTCGTCCTGCGCTGCTGGGTTGACGGCCGGTGGCGTGGGCGCGAGGGGGACCGCAGCCTCCACGTCTATCACCTCAGAATCCTGCGGGGGATCAGTACCTCCCGAGGATGCCCCCTGCACAGGAGATAAACATGGTTGCGCGGAGTATTCGCTGCGGGCCAGGCGGTGCCCCGTCCTCAGCCGGCGCGATAGGGCTCCGCGTCCGCGGACCGCAGCTCCAGCCCCAGGCCGGTCCGGCCCGGATCGGGCGTCATCGCGCCACCCTCCGGATCCAGCGTCCCGTCGAACAGCATCCGCTCGATCCGTTGGTGATCATGGAAGTATTCCAGGTGCCGCAGGTTGGGCACGGCCGCGGCCGCGTGCACGTGCAGATTCGGCGCGCAGTGCCCGGAAACCTGCACATTGTGCGCGGCGGCCAGCGCGGCGCCGCGCAGGAAGTCGGTGATGCCGCCGCACCGGGTCACGTCGAGCTGCAGGCAGTCCACCGCTCCCGCGCTGAGCAACCGGGCCGAATCGGCCAGGGACCAGCTGTACTCACCCGCCGTCACGTCGGGCCGGACCTGCCGCCGGATCGTCGCCAGGCCACCGGTGTCCTGGGAGGACACGGGCTCCTCGAACCAGGTGACCCCGAACTCGTCCATCCGGTCGGCCATCCGCACGGCCTGCCCGGTGGAGTAACCGCCGTTGGCGTTAACGTAGAGCTCGGTGTCCGGCCCGATGACCTCCCGGGCCAGGGCGACGCGGGCCAGGTCACGCGGCTCGTTGCTGCCCCAGGACTCGCCGATCTTGATCTTGACGCGGGGGATCCGGTCCTTGCCCACCCAGGTGGTCAGCTGCTCGCGGGTGCGCGCCTCGCCGTAGGTGGTGAAGCCGCCGCTGCCGTAGACGGGCACATCGTCGCGGACCCGGCCGATAAGGCTGGTGACCGGGCAGCCGAGTAGCCGGGCCTTCAGGTCCCACAGGGCGATATCGGCGGCGGACAGAGCCATCGCCCCGATGCCGGGACGGCCCACGTTGCGCAGGGACCTGGCCATGGCCTCGTTCGCGCCGGGCACGTCCAGCGCGCTCCGGCCGGCCACGACCCCGGAGAGGATGCCGGTCACCACCGGCGCGGCGGCCGCGGCGGCGTAGCTCCAGCCGATGCCCTGCTGGCCCCCGGCGTGCGCCGTGACCAGGACCAGGGTGGTCTTGTCCCAGGCCAGGGTGCCGTCAGCCTCAGGTTCGTCGGTGGGCACCACGTAGACCGCCGCGTCGAGACCCTGCACGGCGGGATCCGCCGCTGCTCCGCCCATCACGCCCATCCTCCTGCCTCGGTGTAGTGCCCGCCCGGTGTGCCCGCGGGCCGCCGGGTACCTGCCCCCCAGCTACCTGCGGTCCGGGCGGCCAAACCTGCGTATCCGGGAAGGCAGGCCGGGCCCGCATGTTTGGCGGCCCCGTCTGCGGACAGCCGGGAAGGGGCGGATTCGCCTGCCGCCCTAACCACAATCAGCTGGAGGTCCGCAGGTGGCACAGATAGCATCCGAGGCCCTGGTCGAGCGGCTCGCAGACTGGGGTGTGGACACCGTGTTCGGGATCCCGGGCGACGGCATCAACGGGATCATGGAAGGCTTCCGCCGGCATCAGGACCGGGTGAAGTTCGTACTGGTCCATCACGAGGAGGCCGCCGCGTTCATGGCGACCGCCCACGCCAAGGCGACCGGGCAGATCGGCGTGTGCCTGGCCACGTCCGGCCCGGGCGGGATCCACCTGCTGAACGGGCTCTACGACGCCAAGCTCGACCACATGCCGGTGCTCGCCATCACGGGCATGCAGGAAACGTCCGTGCTCGGCACCGGTTACCAGCAGGAAGTGAACCTCGACCGGCTCTACGAGGACGTCGCCGTCTACGACCAGATGATCTACAACCCGGCGCAGCTGCCGGCCGTCGTGGACATCGCGATACGCACCGCCTACGCCCGGCGCGGGGTGGCGCACCTGACCCTGCCCAACGACCTCCAGGTGGCCAAGGCCGGGGAGAACCCCTACGCGGAGGTCGGCCCGGCCCGGCCCCCGGCGACCGCGCCCATCCGCCTGGACGCTCCCGGCCGGCCCCGGGAGGAGGACCTGCAGCGGCTGGCCGACGTGCTGAACGCCGGGGAGAAAGTGGCGATCCTGGCCGGGGCGGGTGCCCTGCACGCCCGGGAGGAGCTGCTGGCGGTGGCGGAAACGCTGGGCGCGCCGGTCATCAAGACGCTGCCCGGCAAGGCCGCCGTCCCGGACGACTCGCCCTACACCACCGGCGGGATCGGCCTGCTGGGTACCGCGCCCTCCGAGGAGCTGATGAACGACCTGGACACGCTGTTCATGGTCGGGACCAACTTCCCGTACACCCACTTCATGCCGGAGCCGGGCAAGGCGCGGATCGTGCAGATCGAGGCCGACCCGGCCCGGGCCGGCTCCCGGGTACCCACCGAGGTCCCGGTGGTCGGTGACGCCCGGGAGGGCCTGCAGGCCCTGCTGCCGCTGCTCAAGCAGCGGGCTGATACCTCATTCCTGGAGAAGTACCAGAAGCAGATGGGCAAGTGGCGGGAGAAGATGGCCGCGCTGCAGGACGGGGCGCGGAATCCGATCGCCCCGGAGTACCTGGTCAGCGTGCTCAGTGAGCTCGCCGCGGACGACGCCGTGCTGACCTGTGACAGCGGGACCATCGCCACCTGGGCCGCCCGGCACTGGCACATCCGGGCCGACCGCCAGTTCTACCTGTCCGGGAACCTGGCCACGATGGCGCCCGGGCTGCCCTACGCGATCGGGATCCAGCACGCGTTCCCCGGCCGGCAGGTCATCGGCTACGTCGGCGACGGCGGGTTCTCCATGCTGATGGCCGAGTTCATCACGGCCATCAAGCACAAGCTGCCGGTCAAGATCGTGATCAACAACAACAACTCGCTCGGCCAGATCCTGTGGGAGCAGATGGTGCTCGGCTACCCCGAGTACGGCGTCCGGCATTCGGAGCCGTTCACGGACTACACCGGGATCGCCACGGCCAACGGCGCGCTGGGCCTCAAGGTGAGCCATCCCGGTGAGGTCCGGGACGCGATCAGCCAGGCGCTCAGCCACGACGGGCCGGCCCTGGTCAACGTGAACGTGAACCCCGACGAGCCGCCGCTGCCCGGCAAGGTGGAGTACAAGCAGGCGGTGAAGTTCGCCGAGGCGTTCCTGCGCGGGCAGCCGCGCAAGTCCACGATCGCGACCACCTTGTTCCGGGACAAGATCGACCAGCTCAAGTCCTGAGCGCGCCCGGTTCCGCCCGGTCCGCGGGCAGCCGCCGGCGCTGACGCGCTGCGCGGCTGCCCGCGGTCGTGTCCGGGTCGAGTGGCAGCCCGCAGGGCGGCTTGATCTCGGCCAGCCGCAGGTAAGTGATCAGCCGCTGGCCGCCCCGGGTGGACAGCCGGGTCAGTACCTCCTGCAGATCAGCGACGTCACGGGCGACGATGCTGAGCAGGTAGTCCATCTCGCCGGCCAGGTTGTCGGCCGCGATGATCTGCGGCAGCGCCCGGACCTGGTCCTCGAAGATCCGGGTGGCCCGGGGGTCATGCCGCCCCAGCGCGGCGAACACGTAGAGCTGCAGCGGGAAGCCGGCCGCCTCCGGGTCGAGCTGGGCCCGGATGATGCGGATGACCCCGGACTCCTTGAGCGCGCGCACCCGGTGCAGCGTCGCCGCCGGGGACAGCCCCACCAGCCGGGACAGTTCGACGTTGGTGCGGTCCGCGTCGGCCTGCAGCGCAGTCAGCAGCTTGATGTCAACTTCGTCAAGGTTAACGGCCATAGCACTGAATAATATTTGACCAGAGGCGTGCTACGGCGAATTCTGTCCGACGAGGACGCATCCTGGAGGCATGAACTTCGACCGCCGTCGCGCCCTCGTGGCGCTCACCGTCGCCGGGCTGCTGTGGGGCAGCACGGTTCCCCTGTCCAAGATCGCCCTGGGCTGGCTCTCGCCCGGGTGGCTGACCGCCATCCGGTTCGCGGTGGCCGCTGCCGTGCTGCTCGCCGCGACCCCCCGGTCGCGGCTCCGGGCCGCGTGGAGCCCGGGGGTGCTGGCGTGGGGTGCGGCGGGGTACGGCGGGACGGTCCTGCTGCAGAACACCGGCATCACCCGGACCAGTGTCAGCCATGCCGCGCTGCTCATCGGCACCGCCCCCGTCATGGTCGCGATCATCGCGGCGGTGTGGCAGCGCAGCGTGGCGCGCCCGGTCGCCTGGGGCGGCTTCGCCGTCTCGCTCGCCGGGGTCGGCCTGGTCGCCGCGGGCGGCGGTGGCGGCGCGGACCTGGCGGGCGACGGCATGGTGCTGGCCTCGGTCCTGATCTCGGCCGTCTTCACCGTCGGCCAGACCCGGCTGCTGCGCGGCCGTGACCCGATCGCGGTCACCGCGGTGCAGTTCCTGGGCGCGGTCCTGGTCACGGCGCCGTTCAGCGCGCTGACCGAGAGCATGCCTTCCGCCCCCGCGCACGTCACCAGCCTGCTGGCCGTGGCCGCGCTGATCGCGGGCGGGACCCTGCTCCCGTTCACCCTGTTCGCGTTCGGCCAGAGCGGCTGCCGGCCGAGACCGCCGGGGCGTTCCTCAACATCGAGCCGCTCGTCGGTGCGGTGGCGGGTGTCGTCGTCTTCGGTAACCCGGCCGGCCCGGCCCAGCTTGGCGGGGGTGCGGCCATCCTCGGCGGCATCGCGCTGAGCAGCGTGCGGCGGCGTGGCCGCCGCGCCGGCCGCCCGGCCGTGGCTGCCCCGGTCGTGGCTGCGCCAGCCGGGCAGGTGCCAGCTGGTCAGGTGCCAGCTGGTCAGGTACTAGCCGGGCAGGCGCCAGCTGAGCAGGCGCCGGCCGTGGCCAGCACCGTCTCCGTGGCCAGCACCGTTCCCGTGGCCGGTGCCGTTCCCGTGGCCAGTGCCGAGGACGTGCTGGGTCTCCGGTGGGCGCCGGGCCATCTCGACCTGCCGGGCGGGCACGGTGCGCGCCGCCGCCGTGGCCGGCGCTGCCGGCTGCCCGCCGCGGGCCGCGGGTGCCCGGCGGCCGCCGCTCCCGCGGCTGAGCACCACCCCGCTGGCTTCCTCCGCCCGGGCCGTGGTCACGGCCGGCCCCGGGGCCGCGGGACCGGCCGGTCCCCCTGGACCGGGCGGCAGCGGCCGCGCGGGCCGTTCCGGCCGCGGGGGCGCGGGGACACGCATCGCCCCGGGCCTGAGCGGCCCGGGGGTGGCCCGCCAGGAGACGGCGTGCGGGGCGCGGCCCGGCGAGCTGGGCGTTCCTGAGCCGGCCATGATCGATACCCGCTTATACCGCATCACAAACTTTTTTTGAAAAAGCCGGAAGCCCAGTAACCGCAGGGGCTTCCGGCTCACAGGCGGGCGATCTTGCTCCGGACCGACTTGCGTCCCTGACCAGGCCTTGCGTACGTTGGGCCGCTGTGACCAGAATCCGGACAAGGAGCTTCATGAAGGTACAAACGCGGATAATTACGGCAGCGGGCGCCGGCATCGTCATGGCCGGGCTGGCCGCTGGGCAGGCCCTGGCCAGCACGCACACGGTGCAGGCGGGTGACACGCTCAGCGGCATCGCCGCTTCGGCGGGCGTGCCGCTCAGCAAGGTCGAGGCGGCCAACCGCTGGATCAAGAACCCCAACCTGATCTACGTGGGCCAGATCATCAAGGTGCCGGACGGCCGCTCCGGGATCACCCCCATGGCCCCGACCTACTACCAGGCCCCGGCGGCCTCGGGCACGTCCTCAGCGGGCTCGGACACGTCGGACGCCGGATCGGCCAGCACGGGCACCTCCGGCACCTCGTCGGCCACCTCGGGCACCTCATCGGCCAGCTCGGGCACGTCGGCGAGCTCCGGCACGTACTCGGCGAGCACCGGCAGCAGCGGGTCGTCGTTCCAGCAGTGCGTGGCCTGGCGTGAGTCCGGCAACAACCCGACCGCGTCGTCGGCCGGCCTGTACGGCATCCTGCCGAGCACCTGGGCCAGCCTCGGCTACTCGGGTACCGCCGGGTCGGCGTCCGTCGCCCAGCAGAACGAGGCGTTCCAGCGCCTGTACGCCCAGGACGGCACCTCGCCGTGGGCACCCTACGACGGCTGCTGATCAGACACCGTTCTGATCGTGGCAGGTCTTTATTACACCTGATTCCGGTCACACCGGCCCTCCTCACGCCCCCGAATGAACGGCTGAGAGAAGCCACGCGAGCCCCGGCCCGGGACCCCGATCCCGGCCGGGGCTCGGCGCATTCCTGCGGCGCTTACCCCGGCGGGCTGAGCAGCGCCTCGATCAGGTGCGGGCCGGGCTCGGCCAGCGCACGCCGCAGCTCCCCCGCGAACTCCCCGGCGCTGGCCGCGCGAGCCGCCGGGACTCCCATCCCGCAGGCCAGGGCGGGGAAGTCCAGGTCGGGGCGGGACAGGTCGAGCAGGCTGCGGGCCGCGTCCCCGCCCGCCACCGCGCCCACCCGCTGCAGCTCCAGGTCGAGGATCGCGTAGCGGCGGTTACTGAAGATCACCGTGGTGACGTCGAGCCCCTCCCGCGCCTGCGTCCACAGTGCCTGGATCGTGTACATCGCGCTGCCGTCCGAGTCCAGCGCCAGCACACTGCGGTCCGGGCAGGCCACGGCCGCCCCGGTGGCGACCGGCAGGCCCTGGCCGATCGCGCCGCCGGTGAGCGTGAGCCAGTCGTGCGGGGGTGCGCCCGCCGTCGCGGCGGGAAGCGAGAGCCCGGAGGTATTCGCCTCGTCGGACACGATCGCCCCTTCGGGAAGCAGCGCGCCGATGACCGCGGCCGCCGTCTCGGCGGTCAGGCCGCCGCCGGGCAGGGCGGGCCGGTGCGCCGGCTGCGGGTCGCGGCCGGCCTCGCGGGGCGACCCGCCCGGCCAGCGACGCCAGCGCCCCGCACACGTCCTCGCCCGGCCGGGCCAGCGTGTGCACCTGGCAGCCGCCGGGCACCAGCGAGCTGGGCAGCCCCGGGTAGGCGAAGAAGGACACCGGCGCCCGGGCGCCCGCCAGGATCAGCTGCTCGGTCCCGGCCAGCTGGGCCTGCGCGAACTCCGCCAGGTACGCCAGCCGTTCCAGGCCCGGCAGGCCCGCGCCGCGTTCCAGCCGGGCGGGAAAGGTCTCGCCCAGCAGCCGCGCCCCGGTCGCGGCGGCGATCCGGCTGGCCGCCTCCAGCCCGGGGCGGCGCAGCGCGGCGCCGCCCAGCAGGATGACCCGGCCACCGCCGCCCCGCAGCGCGCCGGCGGCCTCGCCGATCACCGGGTCCGGGACCACGGACGGTGGCCGGGCCGGACCGGTGGCGCGGGCCCGGCGCCGCCGGACCACGACACGTCGGCGGGCAGGACCAGCGTGGCCACGCCACCGGGCGGGCCCTGGGCCGCGGCCACGGCCTCCGCGGCGTCCGCGGCGACGTCGGCGGTGCGGGCCGGGCGCCGGATCCAGCGCGATACCGGCCGGGCCAGCGAGTCGATGTCGGATTCCAGCGGCGCGTCGAAGCGCTGGTGGTACGTGGCGTGCTCACCGACCACGTTGACCACCGGGGTGCCGGCCCGCCGGGCGTTGTGCAGGTTGGCCAGGCCGTTCGCCAGGCCCGGCCCCAGGTGCAGCAGGGTGGCCGCGGGGCGCCCCGTCATCCGGCCGTAGCCGTCCGCCGCGCCGGTGGCCACGCCCTCGAAGAGGCAGAGCACCCCGCGCAGCTCCGGGACCGCGTCCAGGCTGGCCACGAAGTGCATCTCCGAGGTGCCGGGGTTGCTGAAGCAGACCTCCACCCCGCTGCCAGCCAGGGTGCGGACCAGCGCCTGGGCACCGTTCACTCCTACCTCCCGGGAACCCCGCCGCGCCCGCTGGTGAGCCGGCAGGCCAAGTCTCCACGTGTTACAGGCACGTGGCTAATCGGGATCCCGTCTACCCAGGCGGCGTCCTGGGAGGCGATACTCCCTGTAGGACACGAACGCATAACGGACATGGCACACGTTTTCTGGCCGTAGGAGAGAGTGCATGAGCAGGGGCCGCCTTGAAAGAGGGCTCATGAGCCGGGGCCGCTCCATCGGGCTGGGCTTGACGGTGCTCGCGCTCCTGGTGTCCGGATGTGCGGCCCCGCAGTTCACCTACGTGACGAACTCGAGCGCGCACACCTACTTCAAGGTGCCGGACGGCTGGAGCCAGATCAAAAGCTCGGCGCTCTCCGCCGCGACCAAGACCACCCCGGACAGCAGCGTGTGGACGGTTGGCTATGACGCCGACCTCAAGCCCGCGGCGGATCACGTGCTCGGGGCGACGGACGCGGCGCCCTTCGTGTACTCGGTGGTCGCGCCGCTCAACCAGACCACCACGAATGCCCTGTCCTACAACGAACTGCGGGACTTCTTCCTGCCGGTGACGGCCGCCGCCCGGGCCGCCGACGCCAAGAGCGGGTTCCCGCTGACCGGGTTCCACCTGCTGCGCGACGCCACCATGACGCCGGGGCAGGGTGTGCACGGCGTCCGGGTCACGTTCCAGTACACCTACCCGGGCATCGGCACCAACACCTTCGACCAGGTCGCCCTGACGAACGCGGATGACACCGAGGTCTACCTGCTGCTCGTGCACTGCCTGGCTTCCTGTTACAGCAAGCACCAGAGCCAGATCGACACGGTGATGAACTCCTTCACGGTCAGGAGCCCATGATGACGATGGCCCCGGCAGGCAATCCCGAGGGTCTGCGGCCGCCCGGCGGGCGGCCGCGGGATGACGACCGGCCGACGCGCAAGCCGCTGCCGCTGTGGGACCGGATCAAGTTCCTGCTGCTGCTGATCCTGATCTGGTTCATCCTGGTCTGGTCGGCGATGGCGTCCAATCCGCTGATCGGGTTCAGCGACGCGGTGCGCATCGAGGCCAGGTCCGGTCTGTGGGTGTTCGTCCTGATCGGCCTGGAACTGCTGCGCCAGATCCACTTCCTGATCAGTGAGCACTGGGCGGCCTACCACCGGTTCTGGACGGTGACCTTCTTCGGCGGCGTCGAGCGCACCACTCATCGCAGGCTGACCGACTGGACCAGGTTCCGCCTCTGGCGGCTGCTCACCTGGGCGCTCTGGATCGCCGTGATCGGGGTGGTCGCCGGGAAGGTGACGCACACCGACCCGATCGTGGCCCTGCTGCACATGCCGTCCTATATCTGGCACGCGCTGCCGTTCGTGCTGCAGCTCGTGGTCATCCTGCTGGTCGTCGTGCTGCAGTTCGCCGCGATCTTCTGGTTCCTGTCCCGGGGCGGCGTGGACGTGTACTACCCGGACGACATCAAGACCCGGTTCACCGACGTCTGGGGCCAGGACCACGTCCTGGAGCGGGTGAAAGAGAACATCCTCTACCTGGAGGACCCGGGCAGATCGAGGCCCGCGGCGGCTACGTGCCCGGCGGCATCCTGCTCTGGGGCCCGCCCGGTACCGGCAAGACGCTGATGGCTGAGGCGGTGGCGGGCGAGACAGGCAAGCCCCTACGTGTTCGTGGACCCGGGCGCGTTCATCAACATGTTCATCGGGCGTCGGGTATCCTCAAGGTCAAGTCCCTGTTCCGTAAGCTGCGCCGCCTGGCCCTCCGGTACGGCGGCGTGATCGTGTTCTTCGACGAGGCCGATTCGCTGGGCCGCCGCGGCGCGCTGTGCCCAGGGCGGCCCGAACTTCCGCGCGGCGGCCGGGCCACCCCCGCGGCGTGGCAGGCGGGCGGCTGCCACGGCTTCTCCTACCTGTCCGACGATGTGCAGTGGCGGCTCGCCGGCCGGGCCCTCCGTCCTCGGCAGGCGAGGAGCCGGACACCCGGCGGAACAAGCAGATGATGGGCATGGGCATGGGCGGCGGCGGCGGGATGGGCACGCTGGAGGCCCTGCTCACCGAGCTGTCCGGGCTGAAGAAGCCGCGCGGGTTCGTGAACCGCTACGTCCGCCGGCTCCTCGGCATGCGCCCCAAGCCGCCGCCCAAGTACCGGATGCTGGTCATGATGGCCACCAACCTGCCGGAGGCGCTGGACGAGGCGCTGCTCCGGCCGGGCCGCATCGACCGCGATCTACAAGGTCGGCTACCCGTCCAAGGCGGGCCGGGTGCGCACCTACGAGGGTTACTTCGCCAAGGTGCGGCACGAGCTCACCCCGGAGCAGGTGGACAAGCTCGCCACCATCACCCCGTACGCGACCGGCGCCACCATCAAGGACCTGGTCAACGAGGCGCTCATCACCGCCATCCGGGCCGGCCGGGACGTCATCACCTGGGGCGACGTCATCCGGGCCAAGCAGCTCAAGGAGCTCGGGCCCCCGGAGGACGTGGAGTACATCGAGCGGGAGCGGCACGCGGTGGCCATCCACGAGGCGTGCCACGCGCTGGTGGCGTACCGCACCCGGCAGCACATGGAGATCGACATCGCGACCATCGAGAAGGGGAGCGACTACCTCGGCATGGTGGCGAGCATCCCCCCGGAGGACCAGTTCACCCGGTGGCGCAGCGAATACGAGACCGACATCCTGGTCTCACTGGCCTCCCTGGCCGGGGAGCGGATGTTCTTCGGCGACGACAGCTCCTCCGGGGTCTCCGGCGACCTGGAGTCCGCGACCACCGTGGCCTCGTTCATGGAAGGCTTCTGGGGCATGGGATCCACGGTGTCGTCCTACTCGACGGCGAAGCGGCTCGAGGTCGGCTCCCCGGGCGGCGGCCAGGGCGGCCGGAGCAAGAAGGGCCAGGACCCTGAGGCGGAAATGCGCCGGGCCCTGGCCGACCGGATCGAGGACAACCTGAACGGGCTGCTCGGCCGGGTGGGGGAGATCATCACCGAGAACCGTGCGCACGTCCTGTCGCTGGCCCACGCGCTGGAGACGCACAAGACGCTGACCGGCGAGGACGTGGTGGCGGTCATCGAGAGGCAGCCGGGGCCGTTCGTGGACGGCCGTCCCTACGCGGACGCGGCCCTGATCGAGGAGCTGGAGAACTATCACCGGGGCGCTGCGGTCGCGCACCGCGAGCACAGCCAGATCCCGCTGAACATGCCCGAGATCCCCCGGCCGGTGCTGACCGCGCCCGGCCCGGGCGGCTGGCTCGTGGCGCCGGACCCGGATCCGCTGAACACCCGGGACGGGAACGGGTCGGGTCCGGCAGCCGGGTCCTGACCCGGCGTGCGCACGGCCTACCGGGTGCGCCTGGCCGCCAACCTGGTCAACGGGTCCACGCTGGCCGGCCTGCTGGTGGCCGCGGCCGGCCGGGCCCGGCTGGGGCGCGGCACCGACGGCCTGCTCATCGGAGCCCGGTACCGGCTTCCGGTCCCGGTGGCCCCGGCGTTCACGGTCGGGAACGTGATCCTGGCCCGCGCCGACCGGGCGGCCCTCGCCTCGAGGGAGGCCCTGCTCGCCCACGAGGCCCGGCACGCCACCCAGTACGCGTGGTGCGGGGGGCTGGTCATGCTCCCGCTGTACTTCCTCGCGGCCGGGGTGTCCTGGGGGATGACGGGTGACTTCGGCGCCCGGAACGTGTTCGAGCGGCGGGCGGGGCTGGCCGACGGCGGGTACACCGACAAGCCACTGCGGCCGGGGCTGGCCCGGTTTGGCCGCCGCCGCGGCCAGCCGGGGGAACGCGCGGCATAATCGGGCTGCCGCGCGGGGGCCACGGCGCCGGGCCAATGACGGAGGTGTGCCGCTGTGCCGAGGTTTCACCGCCTCAAGGTGCTGCGCCGCCTGCCGCACCCGGGCCAGGGCTTCACCCAGGGCCTGATCACCGAGGGCGGCACCGTCTGGGAGAGCACCGGCCAGTACGGGCAGTTGACGGTGCGGCGCTACCGGCTCGGCCAGGACCAGGTTGACGCCGCCGCGCCGCTCCCCCCGGACCTGTTCGGCGAGGGCATCTGCCGGGTGAACAGCCACCTCTGGCAGCTCACCTGGCGGGAGCGGGTCGCCCTGCGCTGGGATCTGCGCAGCCTCACCCTGCTGGAGACGATTTCCTACAACCGGGAGGGCTGGGGCATCTGCAACGCGGGTACCTGCCTGCTGACCAGCGACGGGAGTAGCGAACTGGTCCGCCGCGACCCGCAGACGCTGATGCCGCTCGGCCTCCTGGTGGTGCGGATCGGCGGCCAGCGCATCGGCGGCCTCAACGACCTGGAGTGGGCCGGCGGCCGGGTGTGGGCCAACGTCGCGCCACGGCCGTACCTGGCCGGCATCGATCCGGACAGTGGCGACGTGGTGGACATCGTTGACGCGCGGGCCGCGGGGGAACGTCACTGGGGTGATCCGCAGGCCTTCCTCAACGGCGTCGCCGCCCTGCCCGCCCCCGGCGAGTTCCTGCTCAGCGGGAAAGGCTGGCGGTCCCTGTACCACGTCCGGCTGGTCGGGGGCCGCCGCCATAAGCAGCCGGAGAGGCTGCTCGCGGGCTGAGCCGAGCGTTCAGGAAGCGTTCAGGAAAGCCTCGGGACAGGCTGAGAGTCCTTAAAGGTGACCTTCAGGTACGAAGCCGACCATCAGTAGCGAGCCAGAAAAAGGGCGATGAACTACTGAGGAGCGTTCCCAGATGAGCACGGTCTACGGGGAGCCGGGATACGCCGGAACCGGGCAGGGCGGCTACGGAAGCTACGGCGGGCCGGGCGGCGACGGCGGTCACGGGCCGGGCGGTGACGGATCCGGCGGTTACGGATCGGGTGGCTACGGCCCCGGTGGTTACGGATCGGGTGGCTACGGCCCGGGTGGTTACGGCCCCGGCGGTTACGGGCCCGGCGGTTACGGCCCCGGCGGCTACGGCCCCGGTGGTTACGGGCCCGGTGGTTACGGATCGGGTGGCTACGGCCCGGGTGGTTACGGGCCCGGCGGTTACGGGTCCGGCCCGGGCGGGAACGGCCCGGGAGAGCCCGACGGCCGCCGCCACCGGCGGCGCCGGTACATGCTGGCCGGAGCCTCGGCCGGGATGGCCGCGGTCCTCACGATCGTGGGACTCGGCGCGGTGAACGCGTTCGGCTCGACGACGCTGACCACGGCCCAGATCGCGTCGAAGGTGGACCCAGGGCTGGTCGACGTGGTGTCCACGCTCGGCTACCAGAACGGCAAGGCGGCCGGCACCGGGATGGTGCTGACCTCCACCGGCGAGGTCCTGACCAACAACCACGTGATCGACGGCGCGACCTCGATCAAGGTCACCGACGTGGGCAACGGGCGCACCTACAGCGCCAAGGTGGCCGGCTACGACAAGACCCACGACGTCGCCGTGCTCCAGCTGGTGAACGCCTCGGGGCTGCAGACCGTCAGCCTCAGCTCCTCCGGCGTGCAGAGTGGCCAGAAGGTGGTCGCGCTGGGTAACGCCGGGGGCAAGGGCGGCACCCCGTCCGTGGCCACCGGCAAGGTGACCGCGACCGGCCGGACCATTACCGCTTCGGACGAGTCCGCGGGCAACGCGGAACGGCTGCACGGCCTGATCCAGACCAACGCGGGCATTCAGCCGGGTGACTCCGGCGGCCCGCTGGTCAACACCCAGGGCGACGTGGTCGGCATGAACACGGCCGCTTCCAGCAGCATCTCGACCACCGCGTTCGGCTCGCAGTCGCAGCCGACGGCCATCCAGGCGTTCGCCATCCCGATCAGCCACGCGACCACGATCGCCGACCAGATCGAGGCGGGTCAGGCCTCGTCCACCGTGCACATCGGCGCCACCGCGTTCCTGGGCGTGGAGGTTTCCCCCTCCAGCAGCTCCGCAACCCCGGGCTACGGCGGCTTCTACGGCGGCGGGTACGGCAGCTCCACCGGCAGTGCCACCGGTGCCGCCGTGGCCGGCGTGCTGAACGGGTCGGCGGCCGCCCAGGCCGGGCTGGCCCAGGGCGACGTGATCACCTCCGTGGCGGGTCACGCGGTCAAGGCCGACACGGACGTCGCCGCAGCCCTGGCCCAGCGCCACCCGGGCGACAAGGTCAGCATCGGCTGGACTGACCAGGCCGGCCAGTCGCACACGGCCACCGTGACGCTGGGCAACGGCCCGGCCGACTGAGGACTCCGGCCGGCCTGCGGGCCGGCCGGGAGCAACGGCGAGACTCACCGCATAGAGCCTCGCCGGCACAACGGGGACCCCCCGGGCCAGCCCGCCCGGGGGGTCCCTCATGGTCGGCGTACGATCGGCGCCGGGAGGCCCGGATGAGCGAGCTCGTGCACTACGGCGTCGGTGACCAGGTAGCGACCCTCACCCTGGATTCGCCGCACAACCGCAACGCGCTGTCCCGCCAGCTGGTGGCCGAGCTGTCCGGCCGGCTCGCCGAGGCCGCCGCCGACCCGTCGGCCCGCGCCATCGTGATCACCCACACCGGCCGGGTGTTCTGCGCCGGAGCCGACCTGGCCGAGGCCGGGAGCCAGCCGATGACCGGGGCCAACACCGCGATCCTGGCCCTGCTCACCGCGATCGTGGAGGCGGCCAAGCCGGTCATCGCGCGCATCACGGGGCATGTCCGGGCCGGGGGGATGGGCATCGTCGGGGCCTGCGACCTCGCCGTGGCCGCCGAGACCGCCTCCTTCGCGTTCACCGAGGCGCGGATCGGCGTGGCCCCCGCGATGATCTCCCTGACCACGCAGGACCTGCTCACCCCGCGCGCGGCGGCCCGCTACTACCAGACCGGCGCCACGTTCGGCCCGGAGGAGGCGGTCCAGGCCGGCTTCATCACGATCGCCTCCACTAACGAAAACCTCGACGCCGCGCTGGGACGGCTCCTGGATGAGATCCGGGAGACTTCCCCGCAGGGCGCGGCGGAGACGAAACGGCTGCTGACCCGCGGCCGGCGGCAGCGGCTCGCGGCGGAGTCCGCCGCGATGGCGGACCTGTCCGCGCGGCTGTTCGCCTCGCCGGAGGCGCAAGAGGGCATCCATGCGTTCCTGGAGAAGCGCCCGCCCGCCTGGCGGGTCCCTGAGGGGTAGTCCCACCGCCCCCACCAGCCACGCCCGTCCCGGCGCAAACCGGGCAGCGGAAATTTCCAGATGTCTGGGAGCTGGGCCGGTTCCGTTGACCTGGGCGGGCCCGCGTCCGCATCGTGGGAGCACGAACAGACGGCCGCGCCGCGGCCTGCGCGCAAGGACGGTGTGATGTCAGATCGCATGGAGGCGCCCCCGCGGCCCTCCCGTGCCCCGGTGCCCCGCAGCCAGATGCCCCGCAGGACGCCGCCCGGCGCACCGCGGCGCAACCTCAGGCGGTGGGCGCTCGCCGCGGCCGTCACGGTCTGCTGGGTGGTGCTGTGGACCGTGACGGGGTCGCTCGTCGGCGGGACTCTCGTGCTGCTGTTCCTGGCCGTGCTCGGCGTGGTGACCGTGCTGGCGCTGCGGGCCCTGGGGGTGACCCGGGATCATCCCTGGGTCCGCCAGATCGCCACCCGCCCGTGGCGTGACGGCCAGGAGGTGCTGCAGCTCGCCCTGCGCCACCTGCCTGAGGTGTTCGTGGTCACCCCGAGCGGCGCGCTGCTCGCCCCCACCTCGGTCGAGCTGAGGCTGAACCCGCGTGACGTCGGCTCGCTGGGCGAGCGGATGGACATCGGGCTGGTCGAGGCGAGTGCGGCCGAGGTGTACGGCGAGCAGGTAGCCGCGCACGGCGCACGCCTCGCCGGGCCGGGCCCGGTCGAGGTGAGCCTGATCAGCGATCCGTCCGTGCCGGAGGGCCGCTACCAGCTGCGCCAGGGGCGGCCGCTGGGCGCCGCGGCGCCGTCCGGCTTCCAGCAGGCTCCGCCCGTCCCCGGGTACCTGGGCACCGGACCCATGGCCGCCGGCACCGGGACCGGCTGGCCCTTCGCCCGTGACGGCTGGACCGCGTCGGCGCCGGCGGGGGCCGCCGACGCGGCGACGGCGGTGGCCGCGGCCACCGCGGCCACGACGGCCACCGCGGCCACCGCCGCCGGGGGCGGCCTGGCGACCGTGGCCGAGCCGGCCCGCAGCATGATCCCGGCGCTGCGGCTGATCACCGGGGGCCAGGTCTGCGAGACCCGGATGTCGGGGGCCCGGGCCGGCCGCGGCGCGGTCGAGCTCGGCCTCCCCGACGTGCCCACGGTGTCCCGCGAGCACGCCCGGTTCACCTACTCCGACGGCCAGTGGTGGGTCGCCAACCTGGGCATGAACGGGATGACGCTGAACGGTACCGCGGCCGCCGGGGAGCAGCCGCTGCACGACGGCGACGTGATCCGCTGGGGCACGAACGAGCAGGCCCCCGCGTCCCGGGTGCAGATCGGGTGAGTGCCCCGGCTGACCCGCGCTGACCCCCCGGCGGGGGCCCGGGCCCGGTCATACCGGCGACCTACTCAGCCGGGGACGGCACAATAGTGGCGGTGAGCCAGCTTTTCCTGTGGTCAGCCGGGCGTCGGGCGTGGGTGAACTGCCCGCCCGACGAGATCACCTGGCTGGACCGCGGCGTGCTCAGCGGCAACCAGGACCTCGCCCTGCACCGGTCGCCGCGCTGCGCCGGGCTGCGCTACGTGCACCACCGCTGGGAACTGTTCAGCCGCGACCCCAGCTACCCGGTCTACCTGGCCCCGCATACCCCCGGCCGCCCCGTGGATCACCGGTCCGTGCAGCAGGCGGCCCGGCAGGTGCTGCCGGTCGCCCCGGCCAACCACTTCGAGACGCTGCCGGTGGTCCTGGAGGCCGGGACCTGGCTGGTCAGCGTGAGTAACTGGGTGCTCCCGCTGCGGCTGGAGGCGGCGGACGATCGCGCCGCGCCGAGCGTGCCTGGCCTCGAGCAGCCCGAGACCCAGGAGAAAAGGGTCCAGCCGAACGGGCCGCCGGGCCGCCGGGGCAGCCCGCCCCGGCCGGACGCCCCGGACCGGGTGCGGGCCTGGTTCGCGCGGAACGCGGCCGCCCGGATGGCCATGGCCTACCACTACCAGGAGCTCCTCCTCGGCCTGCCCGGTGCGCAGCCGGTGCCGATGATGGACGTGGTCATCGCCCTGGACCTGAGCGGGGAGGGAGCCATCTCCGACTACAAGAAGCAGCTCCAGGGCCTGATCTGGAAGGAACGCGGGCACCCCCGGGAGCTGGCCGAGTACCTGCTCACCCACGGCCTGCTCACCCCCGCCGACCTGGAGGCGGCCCGGGAGGCGGCCGCGGCCAACGAGCGCAGCGGGAAGAGCGAGCAGGCCCGCAAACGGCTCAGGTACAAGCCCCGGAAGTGAGGGCCCAGGCATCAGGGGCCGGCGGTCAGGCTTCGTAGTGCGCGGCGTGCTGCTCCCGGACCACGTTCTTCTGGATCTTGCCGGTCGAGGTCTTGGGCAGCTCGTCCACCACGATCACTGATTTCGGCACCTTGTAGCCGTCCAGTTCGCCGCGCAGCGCCTGCAGCAGCCTGGCCGGGTCGATGGTCTCGCCGGGCCGGGGCACGACCACGGCGGTGATGGCCTCGGTCCAGTGCTCATGCGGCAGCCCGACCACCACGGCCTCGGACACCCGTGGCTCGGCCGCGTACACCGCCTTCTCCACCTCGATCGAGGCCACGTTCTCGCCGCCGGTCTTGATCACGTCCTTGTACCGGTCGGCGAACCACAGCACCCCGTCCTCGCCGAACCGTCCCACGTCCCCGGAGTGGAACCAGCCGCGGGAGAACGCCGCGGCGGTGGCCTCCTCGTTGTGCAGGTACCCGCTCATCGTGCTCGGGCCCCGGTAGACGATCTCGCCCTGCTCACCGGGGGGCAGCAGCTCCCCGTCCGGGCCCATGATCGCGACCTGCACGCCGGTGATCGGCGTGCCCACCGCGCCGAGGTGCGAGAGCTGGTGCTCCGGGCGGAACAGCGTGGTCACCGGGCTCATCTCGGTCTGCCCGAACAGCAGCGCGAAATCGCAGCCGAAACCGTCCAGGCAGCGGCGGATCAGCTGGTCCGGCATGGGGGCCATGGCGTACACCGCGCGGCGCAGGCTGGAGAGATCCCGGCCGCCGAACGAGGGGTGGTCGAGCATGGCCCGGAACATCATCGGCAGCCCGAACACCTGGGTGATCTGCTCCCGCTCGATCAGGTCGAGCAGGACCCCCGGGTCGAAGCCGCGCAGCACGTGGATGGTGGCACCCACCATGACCGCGGGCGTGCAGAACGCGTTCAGCTGGGCGGTGTGGAACATCGGCATCATGGCCGCGAACCGGTCGCCGCTGTTCCACCCCGAATCCAGCGCGCTGGACATGGACTCCAGGTAGATCGCCACGTGCGTGCCCACCACGCCCTTCG
Organism: uncultured Actinomycetes bacterium; assembly: GCA_963720645.1. GTDB lineage: Bacteria > Actinomycetota > Actinomycetes > Streptosporangiales > Streptosporangiaceae > RYN-230. The sequence continues at coordinate 470,655 of CAVRFX010000019.1, forward strand.
GGAAGGAGGTGGTGCCCGAGGTGTACAGGTAGCTGAGCGCGTCCCGGTCGTCCACGAAGCACTCCGGTTCCGCCGCGGCTCCAGATCCTGCCGCCAGGTCGTCCAGGGTGGACCACGACCGGTCGGCGGGCTCCATGTCGTACCCGGCGCCGGTGCCGGGCGCCACGAACACGTCGGCGATCGCCGCCACCTTCACCACGGCGTCGCGGACGTACGGCACCAGCTGGCTCTCGGCGACCAGGCCGCGGGCCCCGGAGTGGTCCAGCACGTAGGCCACCTCGTCCGGCCGCCAGCCGAGGTTGATGGGCACGCACACCAGGCGCAGTTGGCGCAGGCGTAGTAGACGGCGAGGAACTCGGCGCTGTTGGCCGAGGCCAGGCCCAGTGCGTCACCCCGCCGGTAGCCGCGGCCCGCCAGCCCGTGGGCGAGCCGGTTCACCCACCCGCTGAGCTCCGCGTAGGTCCACCGCCGCGGCCCGTCCACCACCGCGAGCTGGCCCGGCCGGGTGGCGGCGGACCGGGTCAGCGAGTCGCCCACGTTGATCCGCTGGATGAGGTTGCGCGCGAGGTCCACGGCGTCTCCCTGGGTGTGCTGCCCCGGCCCGGCCGCGAGACCTAGTAGGACCGGGGCAGGCCCAGGCTGTGCTGGGCCACGTAGTTGAGGATCATTTCCCGGTTCACCGGGGCCACCCGGAGCAGCCGGGCCGAGGCCCAGTACGGCACCAGCCCGAACTCGGTGGCGAACCCGTTCCCGCCGTGCGTCTGCATGGCCGCGTCCGCCGCGGCGATGGCGGCTTCCGCGGCCGCGTACTTGGCCATGTTGGCGGACTCGCCGGCCGGCTCACCGTGATCGTGCTGCCAGCAGGCCCGCCGGATCATCAGCGCGGCCAGCTCGGTGTCGATCTTCGCCCGGGCCAGCGGGTGGGCCACGCCCTGGTGGGCGCCGATCGGCGCGTCCCACACCTGGCGCTCGCGGGCGTACCGGGACGCGGCGCCCAGCAGGTAGCGGGCGATCCCCACGCACTGCGCGGCGCCAGTGATCCGCTCCGGGTTCAGCCCGTGGAAGACCTGCCGGAACCCCTCGCCCTCCCGGCCGACCAGCGCCCCGGGACCGACCCGCACGTCGTCGAAATGCAGCGTGAACTGCTTCTCCGGCAGCATCAGGTCAACAGGGAGCACCGAACGCTCCAGCCCCGGCGCATCCGCCGGGACGATGAACAGCGACAGCGGGGCCCCGTCGCGGCCCTGGGAACTGGCTGGCGCCGGCGGCCCGGTCCGGGCCACGACCAGCAGGGCCTGTGCCTCGTCGACGCCGGAGATGTAGTACTTGGTGCCGCGCAGCACCCACCCGTCGCCGTCCCGGGTGGCGGTGGTGGACAGCCGGTGGGTGTTCGAGCCCGCGTCCGGCTCGGTGATCGCGAACACCATCTTGGCCGTGCCGGCGGCCAGGCCGGGCAGCCACGCCGCGCGCTGCTCGCCGGTGCCGAACCTGGTGATGACCTCCGCCGAGATGGCCGCCGAGACCACGAGCAGCAGCAGCGGGGTGCCCTGCGCGCCGAGCTCCTCGCAGACCAGGGCGAGTTCGGTGAGGCCCCCGCCCCCGCCGCCGTACTCGGCCGGGATGTTCACGCCAATGAATCCAGCTTCACCAAGCTTGGCCCACAGCTCGTCGCACGGCGCATGCTCAGCGGCGTGCTGCACGTAGTACTGGGGGCCAAAGCCACTGGCTATCGACGCTACGGCAGCCCGCAGGTCACGGTGCTCGGCACGTTCGGCGAAATCCACGCCTGCTCCATCGAAGTGATCGGAGATTCACTAGGACTTTAGCTGGCCAGGTGCCAGACTGGCTAGATGGCCAGCGCACGTTCCCCGCGCCAGCGTGATCCCGGGCGGCGGCGTGATCCCGGGCGGCGGGCCAGGATCATGGACGCGGCCGCCGACCTGGCCTCCCGGCGCGGGTTCACCACGGTGTCCATGGCCGATATCGGCGCGGAGGCGGGCATCGTCGGCTCCGGGATCTACCGCCATTTCGGCAGCAAGGCGTCCATCCTCGTGGCCCTGCTGGACCAGGTGATGGACCGGCTGATGACCCGGGCCGCGCAGATCATCGCCACCTCGGCCGATGACCGCCAGTGCCTGTCCGATCTCGTCCGCGACCACATCGCGGTGGCCCTGCTGGACCGGACCGTCCTGATGGTCTACCACCGTGAGTCCCACCTGCTTCCCGCGGAGGACCGGAGGCGGCTCCGCCGCCGGCAGCGGCTGTACATCGAGGAGTGGGTGCACCTGCTCGCGCCGCTGCGGCCCGACCTGGCCGACGGGGAGCTGCGGCTGGCCGTGCACGCGGCGATCGGCGCGATCCAGTCCACGCTGTTCTTCCGCAGCGGGCTCGCTCCCGGCCGGCTCGAGGAACTGCTCGACACGATGGCCCACGGCTGCCTGGGCATCGACCCCGCCCCCCGCCCGGGGCAGATCCCCGTACCCTGGGCTGGTGGTCGGCGGCCGGGATGAGGGCGCCGCGCGCCGGGAGCGGGCGGCGCTGGTGGCGCTGCTCCGGGACCGGCCGGGGGAGCGCGGCTGGGCCGGGATCACCGCCGCGGTGCTGGAGGCCGGCAGCGCCCTGACGGTATGGGACCGGCTCGTGCCGCCGGTCCTGATGGGCCCGCCCGGCGAACCTGAGCCCCTGGCCGCGGCGGCCCAGCAGATCGCCCGCTGGGCGGACCGGGGCTGGCGGCTGCTCAGCATCCTCGACGCGGACTACCCGGCCCGGCTGCGCGGCATCCACCAGGCGCCCCCGGTGCTGTTCGCCCGCGGCGCCCTGATCCCGGGCGACGTGGCCGTGTCGGTCGTCGGGTCCCGGGACGCGTCCCCGCGCGGCCTGGGCATCGCGGCCGGGGTGGCCGGCGGACTCGCCGCGCGTGGCGTGACCGTGCTGGGCGGCCTCGCCCTCGGCATCGACACCGCGGCCCACCGGGCCGCGCTGGCCGCGGGCGGGCGGACGGTCTGCGTTATCGGAACGGGAATTGCGCGGGCCTATCCAGCGGGGAACCGGGGCCTGCAGGAGGAGATCGCCGCGCGGGGCCTGGTGCTCTCCCAGTTCTGGCCGGACGCGCCGCCGCAGCGGCACAACTTCCTGATGCGCAACGCCACCATGTCCGGGTACGGCCTGGCCACGGTGGTGGTGGAGGCCGGTGAGCGGAGCGGGTCGCGGGCCCAGGCCCGGATCGCGGTCGAGCACGGGCGGCCGGTGATCCTCACCTCGCTCGTGGCGGAGCGCAACGACTGGGCCCGGGCGCTGGCCGGCCGCCCGGGGTGCACGTGGCGGGCAGCCTCCAGGCCGTGCTGGACACCGTTGACCAGCTGATCGCCGAGCCCGCCGCGGTCGGGGCCGCGCTGCGCCGGCTCGCCCCCCCGTAACATGGCCGTCCCGGAGGTGGTCGCCCGGCTCAGCGCGGCCCTGGTGGCCACGGCCGGCGGGTACCTGCGCAACCCGGTCCGCCAGGAGCTGGTGACCTGCGCGGTGTGCGCGACGCCGGCGGCCGGGTTCCGGCTGTGCTACCAGTGCCAGCGGCGGCGCGGCCGGGCCGGTCTCGCGGACGCCACCGGGTTCCTCACCTACGCGGTGGCCGGGCGGCAGTCCGGCTATGTGATGCAGGGCTACAAGGCCCGGCCGCCGGTGCCCGAGCACCGCCAGATCGTCACGTTACTCGTGCTGCTGGGGCTGGCCCGGCACGCCGGCTGCGCCGGCCGGCTCGGCGGGCCGGTGACGCACTGGGCCGCGGTGCCGTCGCTGCCCGCCCAGCCCGGTGAGCATCCGCTGCACGCCATCGCCGGCCGGTTAGCGCCCGGGCCCGAGGCCGTCCTGGGCGCCGCCGGGGACGTGGAGTACGCGCGGGACACCGATCCCGGGCATTTCCGCGCGGCCGCACCGCTGCCCGCGGGCGCGCACGTGCTGCTGGTGGACGACACCTGGGCCCGCGGCGGGCACGCGCAGTCCGCGGTGCTGGCCTTGCGCGCTGCCGGGGCAGCCCGGGTCTCCGTGCTCGTGGCCGCCCGGTGGATCAACGAGGACTTCGGCGGCAACGCGGACTTCCTCCGCGGCCTGGCCAGCCGCGACTACGATCCGGCGATCTGCCCGTGGACCGGGTCCGCCTGCCCGCCGGGCGCCGGGTAAACCATTGGCGTGCGGCCGGTGTCCCGGCGTTAGCTGGGCCCATGAACGTGGAACGGTTCGATGCCGGGCGGGACACCGCGTCGGTACGCGCCTGCCATGAGATCTACCTGAGCGGCCAGCCGGGCGATGACCCGCTCGGTCCCGCGATGCCGCGGACCGCGTTCGCGGGCATGCTGGCCCTGGGCTGGACCGAGGACCCGGTGGAAACGTGGCTGGCCCGGGACGAGTCGGGTGAGCCGTGCGGCTGGTACCAGCTCGGCCTGCCCCAGCGGGAGAACCGGCACCGGGCCTCGCTGGACCTCGCCGTGCACGGCGCCCGCCGCCGCGAGGGCCGCGGCACGGCGCTGCTGCGGCACGCGGCCGGGCGGGCGCACCAGGCCGGCCGGACCGTTCTGGACCTGGAGGCGCGGGAAGGCTCGCCCGGCGCGGCGTTCGCGGGGACGCTGCAGGCCCGGCCGTCGATCGCGGCGATGCGGCGGGTGCTCGACCTGGATCAGCTGCCGGCGCAGCGCCGGGCCCGGCTGCGGGCCGAGGCTGAGTCCGCGGCCCGCGGCTACGCGCTGAGGTCCTGGCGCGGCCCTGCACCCGACGACGCGGTCGCGGGCGTGGCCGCCGTCAACGAGGCGCTGGCCGACGCGCCGCGCGAAGCCGGTGAGGAGGCGCAGGCCTGGGACGTGGCCCGGGTCCGGCTGGACGAGCGCCGGGTCGCGGCCATGGGCCTGACGCCCTACGTGATAGCGGCGACGGCCCGGGCCACTGGCGAGCTGGCCGCGCTGACCCAGGTCTCGGCGGACCCGGCCCTGCCGGAGTGGGGTTTCCAGGAGCTGACCGCGGTGGCTGGCGCGCACCGCGGGCACCGCCTCGGGCTGCTGGTCAAGCTGGCCATGGTCGACCTGCTGGCCGTGGAGGAGCCGCAGCTGACCCGGATCATGACCCGGAACGCCGCCGGGAACGACCACATGGTCGCCATCAACGAGCAGCTCGGCTTCCGGGTGCTCGACCGCTGGCCGTGCTGGGAAGTCGAGGTGGCGAGCGTGCCCGCCGAGCCGGCCGTCCGTGGCTGACCTGGGCATCCAGGTGACCCGCTGCGGCCGGGGGCAGGTGCCCAGCGCGGCCGAGGTGGGGGCGCTGTACTACGCGGCGACCTGCGGCCGCCCGCTGCGCGAGTCGAGGGCCGCCGCCGCCGGGTGCGCCCGGCTGTACGCGGCCCGGCTGCGGCGGCCCGATCTGCAGGCCGTGGCCGCGCGGGCCCCGGCAGGCCGGCTCGCCGGGTTCGCCTACGGGCACGGCTGGCGGTGGGCCGAGCAGGCTGACGACTGGGCGGCCCAGCTGCAGGACCGGCTGGGCGATGCGGCGGACCGCCTGGACGGCCGGTTCGCGGTCTACCTGCTCGCCGTTCACCCGTGGTACCGCAGGGCGGGACTGGGCCGCCAGCTGCTCCGGACTCTCCTTTCCGCAACGAAAACCGGCGCGTGGCTGATCACCCAGGACGAGCCGACGCCCGCGATGGCCCTGTACCAGCGGGAAGGGTGGGAACCCATCGGCCACGGTCCTGACACCCCCGGCGCCGGGCCCGGGCTGGTGCTGATCCACGGCTGACCCGTGGCGTCCGCGGATGTCGTGTAGCGTCGGTTCGCGCAGCGTGGCGGGTCCGATATCGGGAGGTCGGCGTGGAAGATGAATTCCTGGTCTCCTACGAGGCGGTGACGCCGGGCATCCCGGTGCTCACCCGGGACAAGGAGCAGTTCGGCATCCTGGAGCACGTCCTCGAGGTCCCGCAGCTCGACCTGTTCGACGGGATCGTGGTCTGGGTCGGCGGGGGAGCCTTCACCGGCCGCGAGATCCAGAAGGAACTCAGCAAAGGCCACCAGACCGCGGCGCGCGGTTTCGAGCACACGTCACACTCGGGCGGCCTGCGGTTCGTCGACGCTGACAAGATCGCCGCCATTACCGCCGGCTATATCCGGTGCGACCTGGACCACTCCGACGTCGGGCTGCTGCCGGAGCCGGACGGCACGCCCGTCTATCACGTGAACATGCTGGCGGAGACCGGGTCGGCGCTGCACGACCGGATCGGCCGGATGTTCCGCCGGCCGCACTGGACGCGCGAGTAGCCGGTGTTCACGCCCCGGACGTGAGGGCCCGGGCGGCGCTGATCAGCGCCGCCTCGGCCTCGGCCTCGCGGGCCCGGCGCGCGGCGTTCCACTGCCGGGCCGCGCCGACCCGCCGCCGCACCCGCCGGGCGTGCTCCCGGACCCGGCCCGGGCTCGCGCCGCCCGGCGCGTCGCGGGCCGCCACGGCCAGGGCCGGGTCCGTCACCGCGGTGAGCAGGTCCGCGGTGATCGGCAGCTCGGCCCCGGTGATCTGCACCGCGGCGGCGCGCACGACCGGCACGGTCAGCTGGTCCCCGCCGCTGGCCATCGTGGCCGCGACGGCCCGGCCGACCACCCGGTAAGCCGTGCGGTAATCGAGCCGGTAGCGCTGGGTCAGCTCCTCCGCCAGGTCGGCCGCTACGGTGAAATGACTGACCGCCTGCTCGGCCAGCACGCCGGCGTCCACGGTCAGCCCGGTCACCACGGCGGATCCCAGGCGGACGAGCCGGCCCGCCAGGTCCAGCGCCCCGGCCACCTCGCCGTAGGCGTACAGCCAGTTGTCGGTGCGCGCCGACGGGGTGAGCCCGGTCGCCAGCAGCCCGGCCAGGCGGCCGGCCAGCGTGCCCGCGCCCCCGCGCAGCACCGGCAGCGCGTACGGGTTGCGTTTCTGCGGCATCAGCACGCTGGCCCGGCACAGCGAGGCGTCCAGGGTCACGTACCCGAACACGGGGCTGGCGAAGATCTCCAGGTCCGACGCGAGCTGGCTGATGGTGCGCCACCGCCTGGGCCGCGGCGAGAACCGCGTCGGCCAGGGCGTCGGCGGACCACATCGCGTCCCGGGTGTGCGGGCCCACCGCACCGAAGCCCAGCGCGCGGGCCAGCCGGCCCCGGTCCAGCGGCAGCCGGGTCCCGCCCACCCCGCCGGCCCCGCCGGGGGAGACGTCGGCGAGCCCGTAGGCGGCCTCGAGCCGGTCCAGGTGGCGCACGGCCTGCTCGGCGAACCCGCCCAGATAGTGACCGAACGTGGACGGCTGGGCGGGCTGCAGGTACGTGGTGTCCGCCCACAGCGTGCCGGACTGCCGGGTGGCCTGGTCCGCGACCGCCCGGGCGAACGTGGCCACGTCGGCGTGCAGGCTGAGCAGCCGGTCCCGCAGGGCGAGGCGGAACGCGATCCGGCCCGCCTCACGCCGGGTCCGGCCCAGGTGCAGGCGGCCGGCCGCGGGCCCGAGTTCGCGTTCCAGTTCCCGTTCCCGGCTGTTGTAGGCGTCGCCGTACACCGGGTCGTAGGGGAACTCGGCCGCGGGCGAGTCGAGCAGCGTGAGCAGCACCGTGACCACCGGCGCCGCCTCGGCGCGGGTGAGCGCGCCGCACTCGACCAGCTCGGCGAGGTGTGCCAGGTCGGCCAGGGTCAGCCCGCGGTGCAGCAGCGGCGCGTCGGCGATCTCCAGTGCGTACCCGGCCTCGACCAGCTCCGGGGCGGGCCCGCTGGTGATCCGGGCCGCCGTGCCCAGATAGCCCTCGGGGGCCGTGCCGCCGGTCATCACCCGTCACCCGCGGAACCGGCCAGGACCGGCCCGTCGAGGGCCGATCCGGCGAACAGCGTGGGCGCGCCCCCGCTGACCAGGAACACCTGGGGGCCCTGGACCCGGCCGGCCCGGGATGCGTCGATCAGCGCGGCCATGGCCTTGGCCCCGAACACCGGGTCCAGGAACACGCCCTCGGTCCTGGCCACCAGCCGCGCCGCCGCCTGCCCGGCGGCGGACGCGATGCCGTATCCCGGCCCGGTCCAGCCGTCCCGCACGTCCGGCTCGGGCAGCCTGGCCCCGATGCCCGCGAGCGCGGCCGCCGAGGCGGCCAGCTCCCGGATCCGCGCCCGGCACTCGCCGGCGGGCCTGCTGACGGTCACGCCCACCACCTGGTACGGCGCGGCGGTCAGGGCGGCGCCGGCGACCAGCCCGGCCTGGGTCCCGCAGGATCCGGTGGCCAGCCACAGCCCGGCCGGCGGCTCATCGAGCCCGTCGAGCTGGGTGGCCAGTTCCACGCTGGCCCGCACGTAGCCGAGCGCGCCCAGCGCCGTCGCGCCGCCGCGGGGCACCGGGTACGGGCGCCGGCCCGCGGCCTGCAGCTCGGCGGTGACCGCCGCGATGCCCGCGTCCACCGACGACCGCTCCGCCGCCCCGGTGAACCGCACGTCCACCCCGAGCCAGCGGTGCAGCCGCAGATTGCCCTCGGGCCGCCCGGCTGCCCCGGTCCCGTAGCAGACCACGTGCGGCTCGATCCCGGAGCGCAGGCAGGCCAGGGCGGCCAGCATCGTCCAGTTCGACTGAGGGCCGGCCCCGGTGACCAGGCTGTCGCACCCGTGCGCGAGCGCGTCGGCGATGAGGAACTCCAGCCCGCGCAGCTTGTTGCCGCCCAGGCCCGCGCCGGTCAGGTCGTCTCTTTTCAGCAGGACCGGAACGCCCAGCTCGCGGGACAGCCGCGGGGCCGGGTGCAGCGGGGTGGGGGCGAGGACCAGGTCCACCCGCGCCCGGTGCGCCAGGCCAGCCCGGCCCCCCACATCTACCGCCATGGCCCGGCGCACTCCCGCCGGACCCGGTCCACGAACGCGGCGCACGAGCCCAGCGAGGATCCCACCTGCAGCAGCTCGTCGAGTTCGGCGTCGGGGATGGCGTCCAGCCTGGCGTCCGTGCGCAGCGCGGTACGGAAGTCCTGCCCCAAGTCGAGGCCGTGCATGGCCGCGGCGTACACGCTGTCGTGCGCGGAATGCTTGCCGAGCCGGCCAGCGCCCGCATCACCGGCTCGGACAGCAGGTAGCCCCGGTGGCTGTCGATGTTGGCGAGCATCCGGGCCGGGTCGGCGCGCACCCCGTCCAGCATCCGGGCCGCCGACCCTGCGCAGGCCGCGAACGCCATCGAGATCTCCGGGATCAGCAGCCACTCGGCCTTCCAGGCCCGCCCGTCCCGCTCGTGCTCGCACATCATCCCGTCCAGGGCCACGGCGGCCTGGGCCCGGATCACCCGGGAGAGGGTCACCAGGTGCTCGGAGATCTCCGGGTTGCGCTTGTGCGGCATCGTGATCGAGCCGACCGTGCCCGGGGTGAAAGACTCCCGCAGCTCCCCGATCTCCGGCCGCTGCAGCTGGTACACCTCGTTGCCGATCTTGCCCGCGGTCGCCGAGATCGCGGCCAGCAGCCAGGCGAACTCGGCCACCCCGTCCCGGGCCGTGATCCACGGGACGACCGGCACGCCCAGGCCCAGCTGCCCGGCGAACGCGTCCAGCAGGCCGAGGGCCCGCTCCCCCCAGAACTCCATGCTCCCGAGCGCCCCGCCGAGCTGCACGACCTCCCAGCGGGCCCGGCCCTGGCCCAGCCGCTCCAGGTGCCGGTCGAGTTCCGCGGCCCAGACGGCCGCCTTGAACCCGAACGTGATCGGCAGGCCCGGCTGCCCGTGCGTCCGGCCGCACATCGGCGTGTCCCGGTACTCCCCGGCCAGCTCGAGAGCCCGGTCCCGCATCCGGGTCACGTCCCGCGCCGCGATGTCCCCCACGGCCCGGAACACCAGCGCGGACCACGTGTCCGACAGGTCCTGCACGGTCGCACCGTAGTAGACCCACTCGCGTGCGTGCTCGGGCAGCACGTCGCGCAGCGCGCGGATCAGGCCCATGGTCGAGTGGCCGGTCTCGCGGGTCTGCTTCGCGACCAGGTCCAGGTCGATCAGGCGGACGTCGGCGTGCGCCCGGATCGCCTCGGCCGCGGCCGCCGGCACGAGGCCCACGTCCGCCTGGGCCTGGGCCAGCGCGGCGAGGATCTGCAGCCACGCCTGGGTGCGGCCTTCGTCGGTGAACAGGGCGGAGGCTTCCGGTGTGGTCCACAGGTGGCCGAAGATCGCTGAGTCGGCGGGGTGGGCGCTACTCACCGCCGGCCCCCTCCGCGACCCCGGTAACCGGGCTCTCCCGCACCGGGCTCTCCCGGACCGGGCCGTCGCCGACCGGGGGGTCCCCGACCGGGGGCACCCCGCAGAGCGCGCGCAGCGCGGCCCGGACCTCGTCCAGGTTGGCGCCCCACGGAACGACGGCGGTCGTGCCGTCCACCTCGATACCGCGTTCCAGCAGGCAGCATTTCGTGAGGATGCGCTCGCCGGGCCCGGCCGCCGCGACCCTGGCCCGGGGGCAGAGATCGACCCGGGACGGTTGCGTTGCGTAAAAATGCTGGTGGAACTGGCGCGAGCGTTCGCAGCCGATCAGCAGCCAGTCCTCGTGGTAGGGCGGATGAGTGTCCAGGAAGCTCACGTCGCCCTCGGCGGGCACGCCGCTGCCCCGGCACGGCAGCAGGTAGTGCGGGGCCGGATGCGCCGCCATCAGTCCCGCGACGTCAACCGCGTCCAGGGCCAGGTCCATGGGGGGGAGGTCCTCGTCGTAGGCGGCCACCTGCCCGGCCATGGCCAGCAGTTTCGGCGGCTGGGGCGGGATGACCTCGGTGACCCTGACCCGGACCGGCGCGGGCCGCCAGATGAAGTTGACGTGCTCGAACGTGCCCTGCACGACGTAGGCGAGCACGCCGTCGCGCTGATGCCTGAGCGCGGCCGCGGCCAGCGAGGAGGCGTTGCCCACGTCCGTGCCCGGGTCGGTGATCCAGACCGTGGTGTCCGGCCCGGACAGCACCCGCAGCTCCGCGACCGGCGAGAACAGCGGGCCGGGGTCAGCCGGGCGGACCGCCGCCAGCGCGGTCTGGTCACCGTGGCGGAGCACCAGGAACGCGGTCCGCCGGTAGATCTCCCGGCCGCGCAGCAGGTCCGCGATGGCCGCCGGGGTGAGCGGGATGTCCACGTCCTGCACCGACAGGCCGCGGTAGGGCCGGGTGATGGTGTTGGGGGCCGGCTCGGCGATCACGGCACGACCCCGGTTAGCGGCAGGATCCCGGTTACCGGCAGGATCCCGGTTACCGGCAGGATCCCGGTCACGGCAGGATCCCGGTCACGGCAGGCCTCCCGGTCACGTCAGCTTCCCCGTCACGTCAGGGCGCCTGGTCGCAGCGCGCGGGCCGACGCCGTGTCGGCGCGCAGCCCCAGCCGCAACGTCTCCAGTGACAGCACGCTGGCCGGCGCGACGTTGCCGAGGTTCACGTCCGCCCCGAACTGCCGGACGAACCAGGCCTGCTGGGCCTTGTCCGGCGCCTCGAAGATCACTTTGTCCTGGGGGATCCAGTCCAGGATGCCCGTGACCAGGTCCTCGCGGACGCCCAGGTCCGCGTGGTAGAGCCCGACCCGGCCGCTCTCCCGGCCCTCGGCGATCACCCAGGTGGCGCCGGCATCGAGGTCGCGGGCCATTTCCTGGGCCCACTCGGCGGGGGTCGGCGGGTAGTTACCTTCTTTGGCGCCGGTCTCGGCGAGCACGACGAAGTCCGCGGCCAGCTCGCGGACCAGGGCGTGCTTACGGCTGGCCGGCAGCGCCCGCAGCCCGTTGGACACCTCGATGTGCGTCATGCCGACCTTGAGTGCCCAGTCCCGCAGTTCCCCGACCCGGTCCTGGGCCGCGGCTATCTCGAGCAGCGTCCCGCCCAGCGAGACCGGGCAGTCGTGATCCGCGCAGATGCCCACCCGCTCCTCCAGCGCCGGGTCGATGTACCCGATGCCCCAGCCCACCTTCACGATGTCCACCAGGTGCCCGGCCTGGCCCAGGAAGGCCCGGGTGGCCTCCGGGGTGAGCCCGGTGTCCAGCACGTGGGTGACCCCGCGGGACCGGGGTTTGGCTGGGCGGGCCGGCAGCTGGAGGAAGCTGGGACACTCGGGCACGGTGCGCCTCCCGCTCGTTCGCGTGTGGTCGCACCATAGGCACGCGAAGACCGGGGTTTCGCTGTCCTGGCAGGGTGAGGTTTCGCGGTTTCGTTGGCCCCGGGGGCGGCCGGGCCCCCCGGGGCCAGCAAAGGCGGGCCTTAGAGCTCGGCCCGGACCAGGGCGGCGCCGTCGGCCAGCGCCCGCAGCTTGCCCGCGGCGATCATGCGGGGCAGGTTGATCAGCCCGCAGTCGGTGGACAGGCCCAGCCGGTCGGCGGGCACGTACTCGAGGACCTGCCTGATCCGGTCGGCGACCTCGTCGGCGCTCTCGGTGACGGTGGACTTCACGTCGATGACCCCGGCCACGAACGGCTTGGTCCAGTTGTTGTCGGTCAGCGGCTTGAGGTCATCGGGCCCGGTCCGGCCCACCTCGTAGTTCAGCGCGGTGATGTTCGCGTTGAGCACGTGCGGGAAGATCGCGTGCGCCCGTTCCGGGGCCGGGGCGTCGGAGGCCCGCTTGTCCAGCACGAACGCGCCGAACTCGGTGGTGGTCTCGTCCGGGAAGTAGGCGGGCGTGCCGGAGTAGTTGCCCCAGCAGGTGTGCACCCAGAATTCGCAGTTCACGCCCTCGACGGAGGCGTTGAGGGCGTCGATCTCCCAGTCACCCATGCCGTACGGCCAGACGAACTCATCGAGCTGGATGATGTCGCAGCCGTTGTCGGCGAGCTCCTTGAAGTCCTCGTTGAACGCCTTGGCCAGCGCCATCGCGACTTCCCGGGTGTCCTTGTAGTGCAGGTTGGTGGTGGCCGCGGCGATCACGCCGAGGCCGGTGTAGGACACCTTGACCGGCTTCTTCGTGGCCTTGCGGACCGCGCGCAGGTTGACCAGGTGGAACGGGACCTCCCGGCTGATCTCCCCGACGCAGGTGGGGGAGAAGAGGGTCGAGTAGATCGGCAGGCCGATCGGCGGCCCGGAGAGCCGGTACCCGGACATGCGCTCCAGGTAGTAGTACAGGATCGTGCCGTACGGGGAGTCTCCGCCGTAAACCTTCCCGTCGCTGATCACGTCCAGGCCTGCCGCCTCCTGGTCGCGCACGATCGCACCCACGACGTCCTCGAACGCTTCCTTGCTGATCGAGTCGTGGATGAACTCACCCTTGGGCAGGGTGGCGAACGCGTGCCCGTCGTACCAGCGTGGATTGGGGTAGTTTCCGACCATCGTCGTGGGCAGCAAGATGTCCTGACCGCCGATGAGCATCGTCGCTCCTTCCGGTTGCGCAGCTCCGGCTGCGTGGGCGCAGCGGCTGCATGGGTGCAGCGGCTGCGTGGTCGTCGTTAGGTGCCAGGAGCGTAGGCAGGACGACCAGCGGGTTTCTTCCCTACCCGGGGACCGTTCTCGGCCTGCTGCTGCCCACGCCGGGGCAGAAATCCCGGGCCGGGTTACTGTCGGTAGCGTGATCTCGACCTCGAGCCTCCTCGGTTACGCGCTGGCCTCGTTCGTGCTCATCGTCATCCCGGGTCCCAGCGTCCTGTTCGTGGTGGGCCGGGCGCTCGCGTACGGGCGCCGCACCGCGCTGGCCACCGTGTGCGGCAACTCCGCGGGCAACTACGTGGTCGCGATCTGCGTGGCGGTCGGCGTCGGGGCGCTCGTCCAGCGCTCGGCGCAGGTGTTCACGGTGCTGAAGCTCGCGGGCGCGCTGTACCTGATCTGGCTGGGGATCCAGGCGTTCCGGCGGCGCGGCTCGCTGGCCGGGGCGTTCGCCGAGGCCGCACAGGCGCACAGCGACCGGCGGGCGGTACGGGAAGGGTTCCTGGTCGGGGTGACTAACCCCAAGGCGCTGATCCTGTTCGGGGCGGTGCTGCCGCAGTTCGTGAACCGGGCCGCCGGTCACGTCCCGCTGCAGATGCTGCTGCTGGCTCTGGTGTCGATCATGATCGGGCTGGTGTCGGACAGCACCTGGGCGCTGGTGGCCAGCAGGCTGCGGGCCTGGTTCGCCCGGTCCCCGCGCCGGTTCGCGCTGGTCGGCGGGGCCGGCGGCCTGGCCATGATCGGCGTCGGCGTCACCGTGGCCCTGACCGGCCGGCAGAGCTGAGCCGGTCCGGGCCGGCCGGGCCGCCCGGCCTGCCTGCGCCGTTATGCCTGCGCCGTGGAGCGGATGACCATCTCGCTGACGTTGACGTCGTCTGGCTGCTCGATCGCCAAGGCGATGGCGTTCGCGACCGCCCCGGGCGGCATCGCGAACGTGTCCCTGGACGCCTCCAGCTGGGCTTTCACTTCTGCGTTCGTCACCGTGTCGGCGAAGTTCGTCCGGGTGAAGCCCGGTGAGACCACGGTGACCCGGACCTTGCCGCCCGACTCCTTGCGCAGGGCCGCGGCGATGCCATGCAGGACGCCCTTGATATTGACGTCGATCATCTGGTCCCACTCGTTGACACGCAGATCGTCGAGGGGGAGATCGGCATCACGCCGGCGTTGCTGATCAGGACGTCGAGCCTCCCGTATTGTTCGCGCGCCAGCGTGACGAGCTTGGCGAGGTCGTCACGCTGGCGGACATCGGCCTGCGTCCAGGCCACCCTGGTTGCGGCTGCAGCTGGAGTACGGCGCTCGCGGGCGGAGCATGGGGGCGGCGGTGATGAACATGCGGCACGCTGACGGGTCTGCCATCCCGGTTGAGGCCGCTTGCCGGGGACGCGGGCCCAGCTGGCGTCTATCCCCGGTATTCGGCGGGGGTAGTGACATGGCGGCGGTGGCCCGGGGTGGTCCAGGTCAGCGTGCCTGGCTCGTCTTGGGTGACGGTCCAGCCGGGGACTTGCTTGGTGCGGTGATCGTGCCTGCAGGCGGGATGCATGTTGCATTCGCACGTCCTGCCGCCCTGGTGGTAGGGGGTCACGTGATCCAGGTCGCAGCGGGTGGCGGCGCGGCGGCAGCCGGGGCCGGTACAGGTGGGGTTGCGGACCTGGATGAGGTGGCGCAGTGACGGGCTGGGCTGGTAGCCGCGTGCCTGGCGCGGGTGGGTGCACGTCCCGGTTTCAAGGGTGGTGAAGGCCAGGCCACGTAGCCAGTCTGGGACCGGGCTGGCGGGGCTGGCCCGTTGCCCTGGGCAACCGAGCCCCGCCACTGCGACCCCGGGGCTGGCCGGCTGCCCGGTGCCCGGGGGGCCGTGGCGGGCGCAGGCGTGGGCGACGGGATGCCCGTCGGAGCTGGTCAGGGTGACGCACCACTGATTGCCTGGGCTGCGGGCGAGCCGGCCGGCCAGGGTGCGGGAGTCCTCGGCGTCCACCGGGCCGTAGCCGGGTACGTCGCCGGGAGCCTGGGTCCAGCCGAGCCAGGTGGACAGCGGCATGATCAGGTTGACCGTGCCGCGCAGCCCGGCCGGGGCGGGGCCGCCGGAAGCGCTGGAGCCAGATGCCGCAGGGTCGTGCGCACCGCCGCCCGGACCGCGAGGAGCGTCCTGCGGGCCGCCGCCCCGGGGAGGTTCGCTGCGTGCGCCGCCGGGTGTGGCGGTAGCGGGGATGAGGGTGGCGGCGGGTTGGCCGGACAGGAGGTGCAGGTAGGCCCGGGCGCGCAGGATGTCCAGGGTGCCGGGCTGCCCGGCGGCCTTCATCGCCTGGGCCAGCGCGGTCAGGTGCTTGTCTGCGGCCAGCACATCGGCCGGGGGCAGGTCGCGGCCGGCCAGGGCGGCGGTGCCAGAGGTCTCGGGGAACACCTCCACCCGGGCGTCCTGCAGCGCCTTCTCTTTGCGGCGCCGGGCGGCTTTCGGGTCCGCGGACAGGACCGCGCGGCGGACCAGTGCGCGCAGCTGCCCGCTCGTCAATTTTGGTGCCCGGCCGATGATCAGCTTCTCGACCGCCGCGGTGTGCTCATCATCCAGCCCCGCCATTTCCTCGGCGATCACCTCGGCGCGCCGCTCGTCAATCAGGCCCGCCGCCAGAGCGGCGCGGGTCAGCGGCAGGCGGTCCAGGCCGAGGGCGAGGTCCAGCAGCCGGGCGGCGCTGCGCCGGGTCACCGTGAGCGCGACGGCGACCTCGTCATCCACATGGTCAAACGGCCGCCAGTCCCCCGACTTCCGGCCCGACCGCTCGCGGCGGGCGGCCAGACCGGACACCACCGCCACCCGGACCGATGCCGACCACGCGGCCAGCCGGTTCGCGGCTTGCAGTACGCCGGTCAGCTGATCATCGTCCAGCTTGTCCAGGTCGTCGCGCTGGACGAGATCGACCAGCGTAGCCAGGACCGGGTCGGGCGCGAGGGTGTCGGCCCAGCCACCGTCCGCGAATGCGGCACGCTGGGCTGAGCCGTCGTCATAGGCGTCATCGGGGTACCAGCCGGGCTCTCCCGGGACGGGGTCCGGGTACCCGGCCAGCTCTCCCGGGACAGGCTCAGGAAACCTGCCGGGCTCTCCCGGGACTGGCTCGGGGTACCAGCCGGGCTCTCCCGGGACAGGTAAGTCGGCCATCTCCCCGTCAGGAACCTGACCGTGGGCAGGCTGGTCCGGGTAGTGCTCGGAGTCCGCTGACACCCGGATCACCTCCCGCCCGGACCGGGATCTAGCGTGCACGACAACACTATCGAACAATGCCCTATCCCGCATCTTAATATCGAATCTATTATCGATCGCATGGTGACGCTTTCCGCTGGACCGGGCCTGAGGAGGCGATCCGCGGCCGCGGCCAGAGCCCCGTCCCTTACTCCGTGCGGATCCGCCAGTCCACCGCCACGCACCCGTCCGGGCCGGCCAGCACCGGGTTCAGGTCCAGCTCGGTGATCTGCGGGTGCGCAACCATAAGGTCTCCGATGGCCACGATAATCTCCGCAACGAAACCCAGGTGTACCGGCGGACTGCCGCGCAGACCGCTGAAGACTGCGGCGCCGCGCAACGACGACAGCATGGCCCGGGCCTGCTGGACATCCACCGGGGCCACGGCCAGCCGCACATCCCGCTGCGTCTCCACCAGCACCCCGCCCAGCCCGGTCATCACCATCGGTCCGAACTCCGGGTCGCGGACCCCGCCCACCAGCAGCTCCACGCCCTCGTGCTGGTGCTGGACCAGCACCCGCGCTCCCTTGGCCAGCCCGAGCAGCTCAGCCGCGGCCTCAGCCACCTCCGCGCCGGACCCCAGTCCGAGCCGTACGCCGCCCGCGTCGGACTTGTGGATCAGATCCGGGTGATCCACCTTCGCCACCACGGGATAGCCAAGGTGGTCGGCGGCAGCCGCCGCAGATGCGGCGCTGCGGCACCCCACCGTCCCGATGACCGTGATCCCGCTGGCCACCAGCAGGTCGCGCGCGGCTTCGGCCGGCAGGAAACCGCTTGGTCCGGCGGCCGGGAACGGTGCAGGCTGGCGAGCCATCGCGGGGCGGGGCGTCTGACGGTCTTGCACCCCCCGCTCTGGTGCATGCAAGTCATCCGGCGCTTCGGCCTTACCACCGGGCGGCTGGGTTTCACCGGCCCGCAATCCGGCGCCGCAGCGCACCGCCACCCCCGCGACCTGCGCCGTCCGCTCCGGCCACGGGAAGCACGGGACTCCCGCCTCGTGCAGCACCCGCGCGTGCTCATCGGCCGCCCGGGGCGCGACCCAGCACACGTAGACCGGCACCGGTACCGAGTCCGCCCGCAGCCGCGCCACCGCGTCCCGGACGGCCACGGCGACCTCGGCCGAGGCGGACCGCTGCAGCAGCACCGGCACCACCACGTCGACCTCACCCGACCGGGCCAGCAGCTCGATTGCGCCCGGGTACACGGTGGTGAACAGCTTCCAGGCCGGGGTCATGTCAACCGGGTTCCGCGCGCTGGCGTAGGCGGGCATGATGGCCCGCAGCTCCTTCTGCAGCGGCTCGCTCAGCTCCGGGACCACGAGACCCTCGTCGGCCAGCAGGTCGGTCAGTTCCACCCCGGTGCCGCCGGAGTTGGTGACCACCGCCACCCGGGGGCCGCGGGGCACCGGCTGGCTGGACAGGGCGCGGGCCGCGTCGAGGACCTGGAGGCCGGTGCGCACCCGGACCACGCCGGCCTGGCGCAGCGCGGCGTCGCGGACCGCGTCGTCGGTGGCCAGCGCGGCGGTGTGTGACATCGCGGCCCGCTGCCCGGCGCTGGTCCGCCCGCCCACGACCGCGATGACCGGCTTGCGCGGCGTGGTCAGGCACGCTTCCGTGAAGAACCCGCGCGCGCCGGTGATCGACTCCAGCAGCAGGCAGATGACCGAGGTGTCCGGGTCCTGCCGCAGGTAGGCCAGCAGTTCCGCGTCGGTAATGTCGGCCTTGTTGCCGGCCGCGAACACCTTGGCCACCCGCAGGCCCTCGTCCTGCCCGAGCGCGTGCACGGCCATCCCGTAGGACCCGGACTGGGTGACGATGGTGACGCCCCCGCCGCCGCGCGGCGCGCCGGCCGCGATCGAGGCGTTCAGCGGCAGATCAGCGTTCTGCACCCCGAAGCAGTTGGGACCGACCAGCCGCACCCCGCCCGCCCGCGCCGCGGCCACCGCCTCGTCCTGCAGTTGTGCGCCCTCGGCACCGGTCTCCGCGAAACCCGCGCTGAGCACCACGACCGCGGCGACACCCTTGGCCGCGGCGGCCCGGACGATGCCCGGGACGGTGGCGGCGGGCGTGGCCACCACGGCCAGGTCCACCTCGCCGGGGACGTCCCGCAGGCCGGGGTAGGCCACCTGGCCGCCGACGTGGCCTGCGGACCCCACCGGCACCACCTCGCCGGGGAAGCCCGCCAGGTTGTCCCAGAGCAGCCGTCCGACCGAGCCTGCCCGGTCGGACGCCCCGACCAGGGCGACCCGGCGCGGCGTGAACACGGCGGCGAGGCCGTCGCGGCCGTTCAGCATGCGCACCCCGGGCCGTGATCCGGCTCGAACACCCGGGCCAGCTCCTTGGGCGAGAACTCCGACCTGCGGACCCCGAGCGGGTCCACCGAGCGGACCGCGGCCAGCTCGGACGCCGACGGCGGTGCGACCGGGCGCAGGTCGCCGGCGACCTGCAGGTCGAACCCGGTGGCCGCGCGGACCTCGGCCACGCTGACGTCCGGGAAGACCTGCACCAGCCGCGCCTGCCCGTCCGGATAGTCGAACACGCCCAGCTCGGTGACCAGCCACTGCGGGCCACCGCCGGTGAAGCCCAGCTCGGCCCGGGTGCCGAGCCGGGTGCGGTGCCCCATGTCGGTGACGAAGTCGCAGTCCCGGACCAGGGTCCGGCCGGAGCGGTGCCGCGTGGTCCAGACCGTGAGGTGGCCGATGGTGGCGGACAGGTTGCAGCCGCCGCCCCCGCCGCCGAGCTTCACCTTCGGCTGCGCGCCCTGGAGGGCCCCGGTCCCGATCGCGGTGACGTTCGTGTTGCCGTACCCGTCGATCTGCCCGCCGGACAGGAACATCCGGTCCACGTCACCGCGGACCGCGGCGTCGAAGAACTCCTCGAACCGCATGCTGTACGCGGCGCCCCGGCTCAGGCTGGCGTCGTTGCTGGTCGGCGGGATGAACGGCGGGTCGGGGTTGATCGCGTACATGGCCCCCTCGACCAGCAGCATGTCGCGGGCATGGGTGCGCCGGGCCACGTGCATCGCCACCTGCGCGCACGGGCTGCCGAACCCGTGGAACACGGTTTCCCGCGGCCGGATGGTCCGGGCCAGGGCCACCACGAACCACTCATCGATCGTCCAGCTCATGAGGTGCCTCCCGCGGCCGGGAAAAGCTCCTGCCACGCCTCGGTGGACTTCGACCAGCCGGCCAGCTGGGTAAGCCGGTCGGCGCCGATCGCGCCGCGGTAGCTCTCCTCGCTGTCCTGGACGTAGGTGGCCAGGTACTTCTCCAGATCCCCGGGCCCCGACTGGGCCGCCTCGACGTACTCGCGCAGGTGGCGGCGGTCGTAGGCGTACCGCGGGTAGCAGGACGCCGGATGCGCCCCGAACGGGACGTGCGCCACGGCCGCCACCAGGTGGCCGGGGATCGTGACGCCGGCCGCGGTCACCTGCTCGGTGGAGACCAGCTCGTCCACGGTCGCGACGACCATCCGCGACGCGGACGCGAACCGCTCGTCCAGTACGTACGGCTGCTCCAGGTGCAGGTTCCCGTAGCGGTCACCGGACGGGGCGTGCAGCAGGGTCACGTCGGGACGCAGCGGTGGCACCGCGACGAGGGTCTCCCCGGTGAACGGGCAGGTGATCTCGGCGTACTCGGGGTGCAACCGGACGATGTCGGAGCCGCGGACCCCCCGGACAGGCAGGAACGGCACCCCCATCTCGGCCGCCCTCAGCTGGGCCAGGATCGTCGCGCAGCAGCTTTCCGCGACCTCGATCGTCCCTTCCTCGGCGGCGCGGCGGTAGGCAGGAGCGAGCCCGAGGTCCTGCTCGAAGCCCACGTAGCTTTCCTCGCACCGGCGGACCGCCCCGGCGCCCACCAGCATGTCCACGTCGATGCTGTGCGCCGAGCCGACCAGGTGCAGGCCGGTCCGGTGCTGCCGGACCAGCTCCCGGACCAGGGCCATGGGGAGCCGGGCGGACAGCCCGCCGCCGAGCGCGACCAGGGCGCCGTCGCTGACCAGGGCGGCCGCGTCGGCCAGGCTGGCCCGCTTGTCGCCCGGCGGGTGCAGGCTCATGGGGATCCTCCGGCGGTGAGGGCGGCCAGCCCGCGGGCGGCCTTGATCGCGGCGGTCAGCACCGGGTCGTAGACCGGCGCGAACGGCGGGGCGTAGCTGAGATCGAGTGCGGCCAGGTCGTCCACGCTGAACCCCGCGTGCAGCGCGGTGGCCAGCACGTCCACGCGCTTGGCGGCGCCCTCGCGGCCCGCGAGCTGCCCGCCGAGCAGACGCCCGTCCCGGGTGTGCACCAGCCGGACATGCAGCGGGGAGGCGCCCGGGTAGTACTTGGCGCGGGACCGGGAGACCTCGTCGGTGGCCACGGCGTCCAGCCCGGCCGCCTGCGCCTCGGCCAGTCCCAGCCCGGTCCGGGCCACCTCCAGGCCGAAGATCTTCACTACCGCGGTGCCGACGACTCCCCGGAACGAGGCGGTCCCGCCGGCCGCCACGGTTCCGGCCACCCGGCCGGTCTTGTTGGCGGCGGGCCCGAGTGGCACCCAGGCCGGGCGGCCCAGGACCAGGTGCGGCAGCGCGACCGCGTCGCCGGCCGCGAACACGCCGGGCAGCGACGTGCGCATCCCGGCGTCCACCACCACCGCACCGTCCGGCAGGTGCCGGGCACCCGCCTGGATCAGCAGGTCAGTGGCCGGGCGGACGCCTACCGCGATGACCACCAGGTCGGTGGGGATTTCCTCGCCGTCCACCACGGCGGCCAGGCAGCCGTCCGGGGTGCTGCCCCGGTCGACGGCCTCCAGCCGCGCGCCGAGGCGCAGCCTCGTGTGCTGTTCGAGTTCGGCCTGGGCCAGCGCGGCGATGGGCGGGTCCACCGTGCCCAGCACCCCGGGCAGCGCCTCCACCACGTCCACGTCCACGCCTGCGCTGACCAGCGCCTCCGCGGTCTCCAGGCCGATATACCCGGCGCCCACCACGACCGCCCGGCGGACCGCACCGCTGGCCAGCAGCCGCCGCAGCCCGATGGCCTCGTCCAGGGACCGGATCGTGAACACACGGCTCTCGTCGAGGCCGGGTACCGGCGGCCGGACCGGGTCGGCGCCGCTGGTGACGACCAGCGTGTCCCAGGCGAGGGGTCCGCCGGATCCAGCCAGGCGCACGGTCCGGGCGGCGGTGTCGATTCCGGTGACCCGGGTGTGCAGCCGCAGGTCGATGCCGCGCTTCTCGCGGAAGACAGAGGGGGGATAGGCGAGCAGGTTCTCCGCCTCCGGCACGGTGCCGCCCAGGTAGTACGGGATCCCGCACATGCCGTAGGCGGCGAAGCCGCCGGCCTCGCAGACCACCACGTCCAGTCCGGGGTCGGCGCGGCGGGCCGCCGAGGCGGCCGACATCCCGGCGGCTCCGCCGCCGATCACCACGAGCCGTGCCACCCGTGCTCCCATCACCTCGGTACCCGGTATCACCGAGCATGCGGGCCGGGCCGCCACCGCAGTCAGGTCTTGCCGGGACAAAGAAGCCGGGCAGGCTCGCCCCGCCAGAACAGTGGAATCGGCGCCGCCGGCCGTCACGCTGGTCTGCATGACGGAGCGCAGCAGCAGCAACGACGGCCCCCCGGCGGCCAGCGCGGCGGGAGTCAGCACGGCGGCCAGCACCGTGGCCAGCACGGCGGCCAGCACGGCGGCCAGCACGGCGGCCAGCACGGTGGCCAGCACCGCGGCCAGCACCGCGGCCAGTGAGGTCGCCGCAGTCGTCGCCCGGGCCCGCGCGGCGGCCCGCGCGATCGAGTCCTACACCCAGGAGCAGGTGGACGAGCTGGTCACCGCCGTGGCCTGGGCGGTGGTGCGCAAGGACCACGCCGAGGCGCTGGCCCGGGCGGCGGTGGACGAGGGCGGGTTCGGCAACTACGCCGACAAGGTCGCGAAGATCAACAAGCGGGTGACCGGCGTGCTGGCCGACATGACCGGGCTGCGCACCGTCGGGGTGGTGGAGGAGCTGCCTTCCGCCGGGCTGGTGAAGATCGCCAAGCCGGTCGGGGTGGTCGCCGCGCTGATCCCGACCACCGGCCCGGACGCGACACCGCCGGTCAAGGCCCTGTTCGCGCTCAAGGGCCGGAATGCGATCATCTGCGCGCCGCACCCGCGGACCACGGGCGCCACCGAGGCGGTGGTGGGGTTCATGCGGGACGCGTGCGAGCAGGTGGGCGCGCCCGCGGACCTGGTCCAGTCGCTGCCCGCGCCGTCGCTGGCGAAGACCCAGGAGCTGATGCGCCAGGCCGACCTGATCGTCGCGACCGGCGGCGCGGGCATGGTGCGCGCCGCGTACAGCTCCGGCACGCCCGCCTACGGGGTGGGGGTGGGCAACGCCGTGCACGTGGTGGACGAGACCGCCGACCTGGCCGACGCCGCGGCCGCCGTCCTTACCGCGAAGACCTTCGACTACGCCACCAGCTGCCTGGCCGACAACGCGCTGGTCGTGCACGCGGACGTGTACGACGAGCTGCTCTGGCGGCTGACCGAGGCGGGCGCGCACCTCTGCGACGCGCCGCAGAAGGATGCGCTGCGCCAGGTGATGTGGCCGGATGGCGGCCCGATCCCCGCGGTCGCCGTGGTGGCGAAGTCTGCGGCGCACATCGCGGGGCTGGCCGGCTTCGAGGTCGATTCGGCCTGCCCGATGATCCTGGTCGAGGAGACGGGGGCCGGCCCGGACCACCCGTTCTCCGGCGAGAAGCTGTCCGTGGTCCTGGCCGTCTACCGGTACGAGGGCGGCATCTCCGCGGCTGCGGACCTGGTCAACGCGATCACCGCCCACCAGGGGCTCGGTCATACCTGCGGCATCCACACCAGCTTGGACGCGCACGTGGACCAGCTGGCCATGACCACCCGGACCGCCCGGGTGCTGGTGAACCAGAACCTCAACGAGGGAGCGGGCAGCCCCCGCAACGGCCTGCCGTTCACGCTCAGCCTGAGCTGCGGGACCTGGGGCGGCAACATCACGACCGAGAACATGAACGCCCGGCACTTCGTCAACCTCACCTGGGTGTCCCGGCCCATCGAGCCGAAGACGATCAGCGAGGAAGCGCTGTTCGGCGAGCACTGGCGCGTCTACGGGCGTTAACCCCGCTCAGCCGGTTCAGGCGGGCGCGGCCGTGGCCACGATCCAGGCCAGGACCAGGGCCTCCTCGCGCCACGCGTCGTACCGGCCGCTGCGCCCGCCGTGCCCGGCAGCCATCTCGGTCTTCAGCAGGAACGGGCCGCCGCGGGCCTCCGCCTGGAGCCGGGCGATCCACTTGGCCGGCTCGGTGTACAGCACCCGGGTGTCGTTGAGGCTGGTGACGGCCAGCACCGGAGGGTAATCCCGGCCGGCGGCGATGTTCTCGTACGGGGAGTAGGACTTCATGTAGCGGTAGACCTCAGGGTCGTGCAGCGGGTCGCCCCACTCCTCCCATTCGGTGACCGTCAGCGGCAGGGACGGGTCCAGGATGCTGCTCAGCGCGTCCACGAACGGGACCTGGGCGACCACGGCACCGAACGCGCCCGGGTCGATGTTCAGCGCCGCGCCCACCAGCAGCCCGCCCGCCGAGCCGCCCCGCGCGACCAGCCGCTCCGGCGACGTCCAGCCCGCAGCGGTCAGGTGCCGCGCGCACGCCACGAAGTCGGTGAAGGTGTTGATCTTGTTCAGCATCTTGCCGTCGTCGTACCACCGGCGGCCCAGCTCGCCCCCGCCGCGGACATGCGCGATCGCGTAGCCGAACCCCCGGTCCAGCAGGGACAGCCGGGGGATGGAGAGGCCCGGGTCGATCGAGGATTCGTAGCTGCCGTACCCGTACAGCACGAACGGTGCCTGGCCGTCGCGCGGCATTCCCGCGCGGCAGACCAGCGAGATGGGGATCTGGGTGCCGTCCGGGGCGGCCGCCCACAGCCGGTGCTGCTCGTAGGCGGCCGGGTCGTACCCGGCCCCGCCCGGCAGGGGCAGCACGGGGCGGCGCCGCAGCAGGGTCAGCTCACCGGTGCGCGTGTCACAGTCGTACACCGAGTCCGGCGTCACCAGCGAGCCGTAGTCCAGCCGGTAGGACCGTGCGGTGTACTCGGGGTTCGCCCCGGGCGAGACGCGGTAGAGCGGCTCCGGGAACGCGATCTCGTGCTCGCGGCCGTCCGCCCGCAGCACCCGCAGCCCGGTCAGTCCGTCCTTGCGCAGGTAGATGACGAGGTGGTCGGCGAACGCGTCCACCCCGAGCAGCCGGGTGCCAGCCCGGTGGGGTACCAGCGGCGTCCACGCCGTCCGGTCGGGCAGCAGCGCATGTCCTGGCGCCAGCCCGGCCTGAGCCAGCTCGAAGTTCTCCGCGTGATCGTTGTGCAGGATCAGCAGCCGGTCGGTGCCATCCGCCCTCACCTGGTGCTCGACCTGGTACTCGACGCCCTGGCGGCGCGGCGCCACGACCGTGAACTCCCCGTCCGGGTCGGCGGCGTCCAGCAGCCAGACCTCGCTGGTCAGCTTGCTGGAGGTGCTGATGACCAGGAAGCGCTCGCTGCGCGTCAGCCCGACGCCGACCCAGAACCGCTCGTCGGCCTCCTCGAACACCACCACGTCGTCGGCGGCCGGGGTCCCGATGACGTGCCGCCACACCCGGTACGGGCGCCACGCCTCGTCCACGGTCACGTAGAACAGCGCCGAGCCGGTGGCCGACCAGGCCGCGCCGTAGAACGTGCCGGGGATCTCGTCGGCGGCGGTCTCCCCGGTGACCAGGTCCTTGACCCGGAGCGTGAAGCGCTCGCTGCCGGCGAAGTCGGTCGAGTAGGCGAGCAGCCGCCCGTCGGGGCTCACGCTGAACGCGCCGAGGGAGAAGAACTGCCCGTCGCCGGCCAGCTCGTTCCCGTCGAGCAGGATCTCCTCGCCGTCCAGCGGCCCGCCATCCCCAGCCTCGGGCGGTCCCGTATCCGACGGCCGGACGGCCCGCCGGCAGTGCAGCGCGTACTGCTTCCCCTCGACCGTCCGGGCGTAGTACCACCAGCCGCCCTTGCGGGTGGGCACCGACAGGTCGGTCTCCTGGGTCCGGGCCCTGATCTCGCCGAAGATCGCGTCGCGGAGCGGGGCCTGGGCCGCCGTCAGCGTCTGCGTGTAGGCGTTCTCGGCTTCCAGGAACGCGATCGTGGCGGGGTTGTCCTTGCCGGCCAGCCAGGCAGTACTCGTCGATGACGGTGTCGTCGTGGTGGGTCCGCTCAGCCGGGATCCGCGCGGCGGCCGGGGGAGCGGCCATGCCGGGCTCAGCGGTCACGGTGCCCAGCTGTCACGGTGCCCAGTTGCCACGGTGCCCAGTTGCCACGGTGCCCAGTTGCCACGGTGCTCAGTTGCCACGATCTAGGCGGCTGGCCAGGAACTCGTCCGGCTCCAGGTAGTACGGGTTGTCGATGACCATGCCGCCGAGCAGCGCCTTGGGGTGCGTCCTGAGCACGTCCATGAGCAGGTCGCCGGAGCACCGGGTCAGGTCGTAGAGGCAGAGGTTGACCTGGGGGAAGTTCGACATGATCCGGTTGAGCTCGGATTCGTAGCCGATCAGGTCACTGACCACCGCCTCGTCGCGGTGGGCCCAGCTCATGTCGCCGATGTTCCGGGCGCGGGCCGGGCCGTCCGGGCGCGGGTCCTGGCGGGCCTTGCCCTCCCAGAACTTCAGCATCCGCTCGGGCAGGAAGCCGCCGTCGGCCAGGTAGGTGCCGCAGGCGTCCAGCACCTCGAGCTGGCGGTCGGCCACGTACGGGTCAACCTCGATGTGCTCGGCCATGCTGGCCAGCACGTCATCAGGCGTGCAGCTGTCCACCACGCACGTGCATTTGTCGCCCGCCTCGAGTCCCTCGACCAGGAACGGGATGAGGATGTCGTCGCGCTCGGAGGGCTGGCGGTAGAACCCGCAGATGTGATCCCCCACACGCAGCTCCAGGCCCAGTACGTCGCGGGCTGTTTCTGCGGTCATGCCTGCCCTCCCCTGGAGCCCGGCCCCAGGTGACTGCTGCCACCTGGGGCCGACGTTACCGCCTCAGAGGGTGCTCCGCACAGCCTCGGCCGCCTGCCCCATGTTGCGGAGCTTGGCGTAGGCGGCGGTCCGGCTGAAGTACCCCAGCCCGCAGTCCGGCGCGACCAGGAGCCGGTCGGCCGGGACGACCTCCAGCCCGCGCCGGATCCGGGCCTCGATCTGCTCGGGGGTCTCGACCTGCAGGTTCTTCGCGTCCACCACGCCGACGCCAAGCACCTTGTCGGTGGGGAAGTCGCGGAACGCCTCCAGCTCGTCGAAGCCCTTGTTGGTGAACTCCAGGTGGATCACGTTGGCGGGCGACTCCTTGAACAGCGGCATCATCGAGGCGGCGTGGTTGTCGAAGATGTCCCGCTGGCCGTCCACGCTGCCGTAGCAGACGTGCCAGAACTTGATCGCGTCAACGCCGTCGAACAGGATGTTCTGCATCTCGATCTGCCACATGTCCGTGGTGTACGGCGGCAGCACGTCGATCAGCTGCACCGCCTCCAGCCCGATGCTGACCAGGTACTTCAGCTCCTGGTTGAGCGCGATAGCCAGATCCCGGGCCACCGCGGTCTGGTCGCCGTAGAACTCGTCCTTGACGATGACGCTCTGCTGGGCCGGGCCGAGGAACGCCACCTTGAACGGCTTGTCGGTGACGTTCTGCATGGTCATGACCACGCTCTCGAAGATGGGCCGCTCCCAGGTGATCTTGTCCTTGACCACGGCCTGGTAGAACGGCCGGTACTTGGCGCCCTCACCGGGCGGCCCGTACGGCCGGAAGCCGCCCAGGTTCTCCGGGATGAAGTGGAAGATCGGCTCCAGCTGGAAGCCGGGCGCCTCCCACTCGTAGTACTGGGCGCCATCGCACAGGATGTCGAGCCCGGCCTTCTCCTGCTCGTCCGCGCAGATATGGCAGGCGTCCTCGTAGGCCACCCGCAGGTTGTGGCTGCGGTACACCGGCTCGCTCAGCGAGCCGAGCACCCGGCCCTGCAGCCAGTGCGGCCGGGGGAACGCCGATACCGCCGAAACGGGCAGCAGCACGTCTTCGCCGCGAATCTCCATGAACTTCTACCTTCCTGCTGACGGATTCTCTGTCTGTAGCTGCGGCGCTGCTCAGCCTGCGCCCTGGCCCAGTTCGGCCCGGACGATGGCGGCTCCCTCGGCCAGCGCGCGCAGCTTGTTCTGCGCGGTCATCCGCTGGAGCATGACCAGGCCGCAGTCGGTGGTCAGCCCGAGCCGCTCGGCCGGCACGTACTCCAGGCACTGCCGGATGCGGTCCGCGACCTCGCCCGCGGTCTCGGTGATGGTTAACTTCACATCGATCACCCCGGCCACGAAGTCCTTGTCCCAGTTGTTCTCGGCCAGCGGCTTGAGATCGTCCGGGCCGGTGCGGCCGACCTCCCAGTTCAGCGCGGTCAGGTGCGCCTCCTTGACCTTCGGGAAGATGCCGTAGGCCCGATCGGGCGCGGGCGCGTGTGCTTCCCGGCTGGCCAGCACGTAGGCGCCGTACTCCTGCTCGGTCTCGTCCGGCAGGTAGCCCGGGGTGCCGCCGTAGTTGCCCCAGCAGGTGTGCACCCAGAACTGCACCCCCGGGACGTTGTCCACGGCCAGGTTGAACACCTCGACCTGCCAGTCGCTCATCTCGTACGGCCAGAGGAACTCGTCCAGCTGGATAATCTCGGCCCCGGCGTCCGCTAGCTCCAGGAAGTCCTCGTGGTAGGCCTTGGCGATCGCGGTCGCCAGTACCTTCATGTCCTTGTAGAACTGGTCGTTGGACGCGGCGGCGAGCACGTGGATGCCCTGGTATGAGATCTTCACGGGCTTCCTGGTGGCCTTGCGCACCGCGCGCAGCGTGGGCATCGCGAAGGACGTGCGCCGGGATACCTCCCCCACCACGGTGGGGGAGAACAGCGTCGAGTAGATGGGCAGGCCCAGCTGCGGCCCGTCGATCTCGTACCCGCGCAGCCGCTCGAAGTAGTGGTAGACGACCTGGGCGTATGGGCTGTCGCCGCCGTGGACCCGGCCGTCGGAGATGATGTCCAGCCCGGCGGACTCCTGGTCGTGGACCACCGCGAGGATGGCGTCCTCGTAGGCCTCGCGGGTCAGCGAGTCATAGACCAGCGCTCCCGGCGGCAGCTTCGAGTGCGCGTAGCCGTCGTACCAGCGCGGGTTGGGGTAGTTGCCGACCATCGTGGTGGGCAGCAGTATGTCTTCCTGGCCAATGAGCATCTCGGCCTCCTTGCCGGATACGGACTCCCGGTTTCACTAGGTGATCGGTATCGGTGAACCGCTCACGACCGACTGGGCCGCCGCGATCACCCGGGCAGCCGATACGTCCACCTCGGCCTCGAGGGAGGCGGCCACCGGCAGCGGCACGTTGCCGCCGCTGACCCGGGTGACCGGGGCGGACAGCGAGCCGAACGCCTCCTGGGCTGCGATCGCCGCGATCGAGGCACCCCAGCCGAGCTGGCCGGGGTTCTCCTCCACCACCACCAGCCGCCCGGTGCGCGCGACCGAGCCGAGCACCGTGGCCGCGTCCAGCGGCACCAGCGTGCGCAGGTCGATGACTTCGGCCTCGATCCCCGCGGCGGCCAGTTCCTGGGCGGCGGCCAGGCAGGTGCCCACCGTGATGGACAGCCCGACGAGGGTGACGTCCCGCCCGGCGCGCACGGTCCGGGCCCGGCCGAGCGGCAGCACGTGCTCGCCGTCGCCGATCTCCTCCTTGCGCCCGTACAGCGCCTTGTGCTCGAACACCATGACCGGGTCGTCGTCCCGGATGGCCGCGGCGAGCAGGCCGAACGCCTCGGCCGGGCCGGACGGGGAGGCGATCTTCAGGCCGGGCACGGTCATGGCCCAGTTCTCCACCGACTGGCCGTGCTGGCTGCCGAATCCCAGCCCGCCGGAACCGTTCGCGCCGCGCAGCACCAGCGGCAGGCTGACCTGGCCACCGGTCATGTAGCGGACCTTCGCGATCTCGTTGGCCACCTGGTCCCAGCAGGTCGCGTAGAAGTCGGAGAACATGATCTCGGCGACCGGCCGCAGCCCGGCCATGGCCGCACCCATGGCCGCGCCCGCGATGGCCTGCTCAGAGATCGGCGTGTCCCGGACCCGGTCCGCCCCGAACCGCTCACGCAGGCCCCCGGTGGTCTTGAACACGCCGCCGGAGCCGACGTCCTCGCCGAGCAGCACGACCCGGCCGTCGCGGGCCATCTCCTGGGCCAGCGCCGCGGCGACGGCCTGCCGGTAGGTCAGCTCCGCCACTGCCAGCTCCCATCGCTCCACACGTCGGTCCAGGCCCCGGCCGGGTCGGGGGCGGGCCGGGCCAGCACCTGCTGGGCCAGCTCGGCCAGGTCACCCTTGATCCGCGCGTCGATCTCGTCCAGCTTCTCCGGGGCGGTGCCCGCGGCGGCCAGCGCGGCCCGGGCGCGCAGCAGCGGGTCCCGCTCACGCCAGCGCGCGACCTCCTCGGCCGGCCGGTACGCGCCGCCGTCCGCGGCCGAGTGCCCCTTGAGCCGGTAGGTCTGCGCCTCGACCAGGCTCGGCCCGCCGCCGTCCCGGGCGGCGCGGACCGCGTCGCCGACCACCTGCCGGACCGCGGACACGTCGTTCCCGTCCACCACGATCCGGTCCAGCCCGTAGGCGGCGGCCCGGTCGGCGGCGGGCAGCGCGACCGGGATCACGTCGCCGATCGGCGTGTACTCCATGTACCAGTTGTTCTCGCACACGAACACGACCGGCAGCCGCCACACCGCGGCCAGGTTGACCGCCTCGTGGAACGCCCCGATGTTCGTCGTCCCGTCGCCGAAGAAGCACACCGTCACCTGCCCGGTGCCCTGGATCGTCGAGGCCCAGGCCAGCCCGCAGGCGATCGGCAGGTGCGCGCCGACGATCGCGTAGGAGCCGTAGTAGCCGTGCTGCACGCTCGTGATGTGCATCGACCCGCCCTTGCCGCCGCAGATCCCGCCCTCACGGCCGAGCAGCTCGGCCAGGACCGCGTCGGCCGGGGCGCCGCGGGCCAGCGCGTGCGCGTGGCCCCGGTAGGTACCCAGCGAGTAGTCGCCGGGCCGGAGCACGGCCGCGGCCCCGACCGCCACCGCTTCCTGGCCCAGCCCCAGATGCACCGGGCCGTGGATCAGGCCCCGCCGGTACAGCACGTCGGCCCGTTCCTCGAAATGGCGCAGGAAACACATCTGCGCGAAAAGCTCCAGGTCATCGGGGACGCCCATGGTCAGGACGCTACGGCGGTGCCGCGCACACAGCCTCGTCCTGGCCGGACCAACTGAGCGCCGTGCCTGCGACGCCCAGGCTCAGCCGGGGGTATCGCCCAGGGCCTGCAGGGTCACGTAGGCCCGGGTCGCGAGCTGCAGGTTGAAGTGAGTCTCCGGGTTTCCCAGGTCGAACCCGGTCAGCTCGCGGATCCGCTGCAGCCGGTACTTCAGCGTGCTGCGGTGCACGGACAGCGCCCGGGAGGTGGCCTCGTACCCGCCGCCGTGCTGGAGGTACTGGATCAGCGTCTTGACCAGCTCGGTGTGCTTGCGCTCGTCGTAGGCCGCCAATGTGCCGAGCCATTTGCGGACGAACGCCTCCACGTCGGTCAGGTCGCCGGTCGCGGCGAGCATCCGGAGCACGTCGAGGTCGGCGAACACCGAGGTTCGCGCGGCCGACGCGGACGCCTTCTGCATGCGCAGCGCGAGGCGGGCCTCACGCAGCGAACGAGACAGCTCGGACGGCCGGGCGCAGGCGTCCCCGACACCCATCCGGCAGCGGCCGCCGCCCAGCTCGGCCACGATGCCGGCGCGCAGCGCCTCCCAGTCCGCGCCGCCCCCGGACGCCTGCCCGCCCCCGGCGGCCCCGGCCCCGGCCCCGGCGGCCCCGGCCCCGGCGGCGGCCACGATCACCACCGTGCCGGCCATGCTGCCCAGCAGGCAGGGCAGATGCTGGTGGCGCAGGACCCGCCGGGTCGCGTGCAGCACTTCCTCCTGGGCCGGCGAGCTCTCGGCCACCTCGAGCACGGCGACGTGGTGCGGCAGGCCCAGGTCGTAGCCCAGCGCCTCGGCGCGCCGGTAGGCGCTCTCGTCGTCGGTGCCGGTGAGCAGGTCCTGGACCAGCTCGCGGCGGACCCGCAGCTCGGTGTCGGCCATGCCGCGCAGCCGGGCCAGCTCGACCGCGAGGACCGTGGCGCCGTGCTCCAGGGCCATCACGTCCGTGGTGCCCGCCCGGTGCCCGGGATCCATGAGGGCGACCAGCCCCAGCACGCCGGGGCGCGGTGAGGCCAGCGCGACGACCCGGCCGCCGTCGCGGACCGACCGGCCCGCGGTCATCAGCCGGCGCAGCAGTTGCTCCCGTTCGTAGGCGGGGGGTTTCGGGTACCGGGCGGGCCGGTCCGGGCCGGACCACGCGGACAGGTTGCCGTAGCGGTCCTCCACCGCGACCGCGAGCCCGGTGAGGTCGTGCAGGGCCTCGGCGATGCCGGCCGCGCCCTCGCCGGCCGCCGCGACCCGGGTGAGCCGCTCGTGAACGGTCATGCCGTGGCGGAGCGTGGCCACCGTCCCCTCGAGCGCCCCGTTGGTGGCGGCCAGCTGCTCCGCGGTGTCGCGCTCCCGGCGGTGCAGCTGCGCGTTGGACACCGCCACGCCGGTCTGCTGGGCGAGCACCTGGGCCAGGAACTGCTCCTCGACCGCGGGCTCCTGCGCGGCGTGCACGATCAGGTAGCCGAGCCGTCCCGCGATGCTCCGCAACGGGTACGCCCAGGCCCACCCGGCGTCCAGGCTGGTCACCGGGCCGCCGGTCTCGGGCAGGGACCCGAGCTCGGCGGCCAGCTCCGGGGCGGGGGCGCCACAGTGACGGCCGCCGGCCTGCCACGCGTCACCGATCACGAAGCCCGCGATCTGCCAGCTGCCCAGCGAGGCGGCCGCGGACGTGGCGAGCCGCAGGATCTGCTGGTCGTCCGCGCTCTCCGTCATCAGGATGGACAGCACGAGGAGGGCCCGCAGGTTGGTCAGCTGGCTGCGGAGCAGGCCGAGCTCGTCACGGTATGTGCCGACCGGTGCCTCAGCTCTGCTCGCCCCGACTGGGCCCACGTTTCACCGCCCCGTGGATCAGGTCACCCGGAGCGTAGATCAGTTGGGGGGCAGAACTAACGGAGCCCGGGGACAAACCCCGCGCCTGTTCCTGTCCCGCCAGGACAGGTTGGTCTGCCCGGGGCAGATTCGGCCACCCGGGTGCCCGGGGGTCACTGGGAGGTCATGCCGCCGTCTGCGGTGATCACCGAGCCGGTCAGGAACGAGGAATCGTCGCTGGCCAGGAACAGCGCCACCGCGGCGATCTCCTCCGGCGTGCCGAGCCGCCCGATCGGGTACTTGGCCACGGTCAGCGCCAGCCCGGCCTCCATGTCCCCGCCGCCGCGGGCCCGCAGCATCGGCTCCATCAGCGGCGTGTACACGGTGCCGGGGCAGATCACGTTGACCCGCACGCCGCGCGGGGCCAGGTCCACGGACATGGACCGGGTCAGCGCGACCACGGCGCCCTTGGCCGCGCAGTAGGAGGCGAAGTTCGCGATGCCGACGAGGGCGGCGACCGAGCCCTGGTTGATGATCGACCCGCCGCCCGAGGCCACCATGGACGGCGCCGCGGCCTGGGAGCACAGGAACGTGCCCTTGGCGTTGACCGCGAAGCTCCGGTCCCAGTCGTCTTCCGTGGCGTCGACGACCGACCCGCTGCTGTTCACGCCGGCGTTGTTGTACAGGATGTCCACCCGGCGGTATTCGTTGCGGATCTGTTCGAAAGCGGCGGCGACCTGCAGCCGGTCGGCAACATTGGCCGCGACCGCGAGCGCCGTGCCGCCGGAGGCGGCGATCTGTTCCGCCGCGTCCTTGGCCGCGTCCGCGTTCAGGTCCACCACCGCGACCGCCGCCCCCTCCCGCGCGAACAGGACCGCGGCGGACCGCCCGATCCCGGACCCCGCCCCCGTCACCACGGCTGTCTTCCCGGCCAGCTTGCCCGTCATCGTGTCCCGCCTTCTTCTCCGCAACGAAAACCGTCCGCCGTGCTCCCTGCGCTCACAGTGCTTCCTCCGGCGTTCGCGCCGTCCGGCGCCCCGGACCCCGCCCCTCGGCCGGGCCTGGCGGCCCACCCTCGCGAGCCGGCACCGGACGGCGCTCACAGGGCGGACATCCCGCCGTCCAGGACCAGCGGGTGGCCGGTCATGTAGCCGAGCCGCCCCGAGGCCAGCAGCGCGACCGCGTCCGCGATCTCCGCGGGCTCGGCCACCCGGCCCGCCGGGATCCGCTCCTCCACCGCCGCCCGCAGCTCCGGCTGGTCCAGCCGCCAGCTGGTCATCGGGGTGTAGACCATGCCGGGGCAGATGGCGTTGGCCCGGATCCCCGCCGCCGCGTAGTCCACCGCGATCGACCGGGTGAGCATCAGCGCCGCGCCCTTGGAGGCGGTGTACGCGCACCGGCCCGGGAACGCGATCAGCCCGGCCACCGACGCGATCGTGATGATGTGCCCGGACCCCCGGGCGATCATGGACGGCAGCACCGCGCGGCTGCACAGGAACGGGCCGCGCACATTGACCGCCTGGACCCGGTCCCATTCGGCCACCGGGGTCTCGTGGCAGCGGGCCGCGGCCTGGGACCCGGTGATGCCCGCGTTGTTGACCAGCACGTCGACCGGGCCCAGCCCGGCGACCTCCGCCATGGCCCGGTCCACGTCGCCGGCGTCGGTGACGTCGCAGGGCAGCGTCATCGCCGCGGCCCCGGCCGCGCCGTCCGGCTTCACGTCCAGCGCGGCCACCGCGAAGCCCTCGGCGGTCAGCCGCCCGCAGGTGGCCAGCCCGATCCCGGAGGCGCCGCCGGTGACCACGGCCACCCGGGGATCACTCACAGGTTCACCGGATTCAGCTGGCCCGCCCGCAGCCGGCAGAGCTGGATGAAGTGCTCCGGGTTGAGGAACAGCTCGTTCAGCTCGGCCATCTCATCCATGGTGAAGCCCTCGGGCCGGCGGATCAGGTAGTCGATGTACTGGAACGCGTCCTTGGCCCCGTAGCCGACGTGGTGCGCGCCGAGGACCTTGCGGCTGTCCGCGTCGATGACCAGCTTGAGCCAGCCGGACAGGATGGGCCGGGTGAACGCGTACAGCATCGATCCCTCGGCGGCGGGGAGCGCGAACGTCTCCGGGTCCGCGTCGTCCGGCGGCATCTGGATCTTGATGACGTTCCGGTACTTGGCCCGGGCCTCCGCCTCGGACAGGCCGCACCAGGTCACCTCGTAGGTGGTGTGCAGGAAGTCGGGGTACTCGGTGAAGTCGAACTCGTAGTCCTCGCCCATGATGTTGCGGGCCGCGCCGACCCCGCACTTGCGGGCCTTGAACATCTCCATCGGCGGCCCGACCAGGTCGCCGGCCGCGTACACGCCCGGGACCGAGGTGCGCATGTGGGTGTCCGCGATCACGAAGCCGCGGTCGTCGGTGGCCAGCCCCAGCGGCGTGTACATGCTGAGATCGGGTCGCTCCCCGGTGCCGACGAACACGAAATCGGTGTCGATCTGCCGGACCTCGCCGCCCGGCTCGCGGTAGCGGACCCCGGTGACCTTGCCGTTGCCGAGCACCTCGATCGGTTCCGCGCCCTCGATGATCTCGATGCCCCGGTCGGCCATCATCGCGACCACGTACTCGCGCATCCCGGCGTCCACGTGGTGCAGGCTGGCCGTCTCCATCAGCGGGCTGCGGGTCAGGATCGTGGTCTGGCAGCCGGTGGCCTGGAAGAACGACCCGTACTCCAGCGCGACCTTCGACCCGCCGATGATCACGCAGCGGTTCGGCTCGTAGTCCAGGTCCTCGATCAGCGTGGCGAAGTCGTAGACGCCCTTGGCCCGGATGCCGGGCACGTCCGGGTACCGGGTCCGCGCGCCGGTGCACAGCACCAGGTTCCGCGCGGAGAACCGCCGCCCCTCGACCTCGACCGTGCGGGAGTCGATGATGGTGGCCGGGGTGTTCAGGATGAACTCCATGTCCAGCTGTTCCTTGGACTGCCAGTTCATGATGGCGTGCGGGTACATCCGGCCGGCCTTGAACAGCTCGACGATCTCCAGGATGCTGGCCCGCTTCTCGTCGAACGGCGGGTACCAGAGCCGCCCCTGCATGTGCCGGGCCAGGTCCATCTCCCGGGCCGCCTCGGAGAACAGGTGGTGCGGCACGCAGGCCTGGTGCGGGCAGGAGCCGCCCAGGAACGGCCATGCGTCGATGGTGAGCTGGCGGCCGCCCCGCGCCCGGAGGAACGCCGAGCCGAACCGGCCGCTCGCCCCGCCGCCCACGAAGATCGCGTCATACTCGCGGTCGTCCTCGTCCGGGCCGGCCACGTTCCACAGGCCCTCGGTGTTGTCCGCCGGGTGGTCCACGATGTCGTCGATGAGCAGCGCCCACTCACCCACGGTCAGGGGAGCGCCGTCCGCGCCGCGGTCGCGCTCGCCGAGCGTCCCGAGCGCGGCGATCCGCGCCCGCAAAGACCTGAATCCGTCGGGCGGGTTGCGTACGTCGATCATCAGTGACCCCTTGATGCCGGTGGCGGGCTGCCTGTTCAGCATCGCCAGCGGTGCACGGGCGGGGCAGGTCACCGGGGGACGAAGAACGGCCCGGGTGTCACCCTCGCCGGGTTAGCGCTCTGGCGAGGCGGGGCCCAGGGCCTGCAGCGTCCCCCACGCGCGGGTGGCGAGCTGCAGGTTGAAGTGCACGTCGGGGTCGTTCAGCTCCAGCCCGGTGAGCTCGCGGATCCGCTGCAGCCGGTACTTCAGCGTGCTCTTGTGCACGGACAGCTCGGCGGCGGTGGCGTCATAGTTGCCGCCGTGCTCCAGGTACTGGGTGAGCGTGTGCACCAGTTCGGCCTTGCGGCGCGCGTCGTAGTCGAGCAGGCTGCCGAGCCACTCCCGGACGAACGAGTCCACGTCGGTAAGGTCCGGGATGGCGGCCAGCATCCGGAAGATGCCGAGCTTCGGGTACTCGCAGGCGCTGTCGCCGGGCAGCAGCGTCTTCTGCAGCCGCAGCGCGAGGCCCGCCTCGCGCAGCGAGCGGGTCAGCTCGGAGGGGCGGGCCGCGGCGCCGCCCACCCCCACGCAGACCTGGCTGCCGAGGTCGGACATGATCGCGCGGCGCAGCTGCTCCCAGTCGGTCTGGCCCGCGGTGATCACCGCCACGTTGCCGGACCAGGTCTCGAACAGCCCCTCCTGCCGGGCCTGGCGCATGGCGCGGCGGACCGCGCTGAGCAGGGCGTCGTGGGCCCGGGCCCGGCCCTTGCCCTCGACGATCACGACCCGGTGCGGCCGCCGCAGGTCGTAGTCCAGGGCCTCGGCGCGGGTCAGCGCGCTCTCATCGTCGGTCCCGGCCAGCAGGTCATGGACCAGGTCACGGCGCAGCCGCAGTTCCGCGTCGGCGATGCCGCGCAGCCGGGCCAGCTCCATGGACAGCACGGTCGCGCCGTGCTCCAGCGCGACCAGGTCGGCGTGGTCCGCGCGCCGCTGCGGGTCGATGAGGGCCAGGACCCCCATCACGTCGGTGCGCGGCGAGGCGAGCAGGATGAGCCGTTCCCCGTCCCGGGTCGGTGAGCTGGCCCGCATCAGCCGGCGGAGCAGGTGCTCGCGCTTGGCGAAGGACTCTTTCGGGTACGGGTCCGGCCGGCCCGGGCCGGCCCAGGCGGTCAGGTTGCCGTAGCGGTCCTCGATCGCGACCGGCATCCCGGTGAGCTCGTGCAGGGCCCTGGCGATGCCTGGCTGGCCTTCCCCGGACACCGCCACCCGGGTGAGGCGCTGGTGGATGGCCATGCTGCGCTGCAGGGTGGTGACGGTCTCGGCGAGCGCCTCGTTGGTGGCGGCGAGCTCGGCCGCGGTGGCGCGCTCCCGGGCGTGCAGCCGGGCGTTGGAGACCGCCACCCCGGTCTGCTGGGCGATGACCTGGACCATGAACCGCTGCTCGGCGGAGGGTTCCTCGTCGCAGGAGGCAACCAGGTGGCCAAGCAGGCCGCCCACGCCGCGCAGCGGGTAGGCCCAGGCCCAGGGACGGCCGGCCAGCTCCACCGGCCCGCCCGCGCTGGCCAGCGCGATCAGCTGCCCGGCCAGCTGCACGGCCAGGCCGGCCGGGGCGGCCGACGGCCGGCCCGGCCCGGGACGCCACTGGCCGTCGGTGAAGCCGTAGCCCTCGATCCGCCACGGGCCCAGTCCCGGGGCACTGGACGCGGCGAGTTCCAGGATCTGCTCCTCATTGACCGACTCGGTCATCAGCAGCGAGATCACCAGCAGGGCCCGGAACTCACCGAGCCGCTCGCGCAGGTCGGCGCCGCCGGCCCCGCCCGCGCCGGCGGGCCGCCGGGGCAGCCGCACCACGGCCGCGGTGTCCCCGGCCCCCGCGTTCCTCGTCGTCTGCTCGGCGGTCATTCGCGCGGCCGGTCAGGCACTCGCCGACCTGGGGTTCGCGGCCTCCTGCTCCGCGGAGCCGAGGAACTCATCCGGCCCGACGTAGTACGGGTTCTCGACGAGGATGCCCTGGACCAGCACCTGCGGGTGGGTCTTGACCACGTTGACCACGACCTCGCCGCTGAACCGGTCCAGGTCGTACAGGCACAGCACGATGACGGGGTAGCCGGGCGTCACCCGGTTCAGCTCCGACTCGTAGCTGACCAGGTGCTCCACTCCCGGCGCGTCGCGCAGCGCCCAGGTCATCTCCCCTGCCAGCCGGCAGAAGGTGTACCCCTCGATCGCGGCCTTGACCATGCTCTCGGTCCAGAACGTGAGCATGTCGCCGGTGGTGAACTCCCCGCCGGCCAGGTACGTCGATTCGGGCAGGTGGATGTCCAGCTGGCCGGTGTACGGCCCCGGCTCGCCGCAGGCCCGGGGCAGCGACTCCAGCCGCTGCGCGGTGTCCGCGGAGTCCACGACGCAGATGCACTTGTCCCCGGCGGTCAGCCCCGCCCCGAGGTACCCGCTGAGCAGGCGGTCCCGATCGGTGTCCCCGCGGTAGAACGCGCAGACGTGACTGCCGGGCAGCAGCCCGATCTGATCGATACCGCTCGGTACGGGTCCGGTCATCCGCCCCACCACCTTGTGACCATGTGACCTTGCGACCGCGTTAGCCGGATAGTACGTGGTAAAGCGAAGATTTGGCTCCCCCCAGCGGGACGAAGATCCGCGGAATGCTCCCCCCGGGTGACGAGAAGTCACCGGGCGCCGGGCCGGGCCGCGGGCGGCAGATGCCCTGGCTGCGCTGCAGCAGCGCAGGCCCCGGTGCCGGTCGGCTACGATTCAGCCAGCCCGCCGGTGTAGCTCAGTTGGCAGAGCAGCCGTCTTGTAAACGGCAGGTCACCAGTTCGATCCTGGTCACCGGCTCTACGTGGAGGCCTGATTCCGAACGCTTGAACGATGACGACTGCGGAAGTGCAGCCAGCTTGTGCAGCCAACAGCCTCTCCCGCAGGCTCGATCAGCCGAAGATGGTCTTTGCCGCAGCATCGACAGCTGTCCTCTCGATGTCCGGAAGAACATGCGTGTAGGTGTTCATCGTCAGCCCGATCTGGCTATGCCCAAGCGTCTTCATCACTGTCCTAGGCGACGCCCCAGCAGCCAGCAGGAACGAAGCACACGAATGACGAAGATCATGCAGCCGCACCGAGCCGAGCCCGGCCTGGTCCCTGACCGCGTACCACGACCGGTTGATGTTCCGCGGATCCACCGCCCCACCTGACCGCGTGGTGAAGACCAGCCCCGACTCTGCCCACGCAGCTCCCGCGGCGCGTCCCGTTCACCGTCTTGCTGCACACGGCGTGACCGCAGAGCCGCCAGAGTGGTGGCTGGCACCGGCACCGTCCGGCGAGACAGCGGCGTCTTCGGCTCCACCAGGGCCAGGTGCCCGTCCACCCGCTGAAGTGCGCGGCGAACCCTGAGCGTCCTAGGCGCGAAGTCAATATCGGCCCAGCGCAGCCCCAGCAGCTCGCCCTTGCGCAGACCCAACGTCAACGCACACAGCCACAGCGCTTCGAACCGGTCGCCCTTGATCAGTGCAACGAGCCGCCGAGCTTCATCGACGGTAAGAACACGCACCTCTGCACGCTGCACACCAGGAGGGCCGGACCAGCTTCGCCACATTGCGATACACGAGCTCCTCCCGGGCTGTCGCCTTGCGCCCGCATGTTGAGCGGGCGTTCGAGCAGCCCAAAGTGTCAGTTGACTTCGCGGGATTCTCCGGCGAGACGTTGCACGGCGTCCTCCAGGAGCCGCTGGACAAGATCCGCATCGGGCAGCTCCGCCCCGAGAGCATCACGATCCGGATCATGATCCCGGACGCCGCACAACCGTGGGCCATCCCATGCAGGGTCGCCGACCACGACGACGAGCCCTCCTTCCGCGAGCGCGCCGAGCAGATCAGCCGCCGCCACACGGACGCCATCGCCGAGTCGGTCTCCGAGCTGGCAGACCTCGGCCTGGTGCACAGCGCCAGCGCGCAGGTCCGGGTGCACAGGGCTACGCCGATGTTCAAGCTGTACATCCTCAACGGGGATGAAGCGTTTTTCGGCTTCTACCCGATCACTGAGCACAGGGTGACCCTGCACGGCCAGGCCGTGCCGATGTTTGACCCGATGGGCAAGGACGCCACCTTGTTCCACTACGAGCGCACCGACCAGCTCGACTCGATCGGCGGCCAGTACATCGACCAGGCCCAGGCATGGTTTGACAGCATGTGGGCCACCGTCAGCAACGATCAGCCGCAGTGACAGCCAGGTCACAATCCGGGCTCACAGAGATCGCCGCCCGGAGTCGTCATCTGCTGCTCGACTTCGACGGCCCGGTCTGCGACATCTTCGCGGGCACCCCGAGCTATGCCATTGCGCATGACTTCCGCCTGGCGCTATCGGCCGCAGGCATCGCCCTACGCGGCGCTGGTGCAAGACCTGGCTGACCCGCTGGAAGCATTCCGGATTATCGCCCGCCACCAGCCCGAGGCAGCCGAGCTTGCCCACCGCGAACTCACCCCGGCTGGAATTCGAAGCGGTCATCACGGCCAGGCCGACCGAGGGAGCAACCGACCTCATCACCACCGCCCGGGCAACCGGCCGGACAGTGACGATCGTGACCAACGACTCTGGTGATGCTGTGCTGCTTTACCTGGACATGCATGAACCTAGACCCGACAGCCACTCACAGGGACCCAGACGACCGGGAGGGCCGGTCTCCCCTGCAACCCGCTCACGCTGTCGCCGGACATGAAAAGGGGCAAGCCACCCAGGCCTGCCCAACCGCCGTCCACCCCCGATGTCGTCAGCCGCCCCCTACACGCTCACTCGGAATGACGCCCAACAGACGGGGCAGAGTAGGACACCACATAAAGGAGATGGCCATGGACATAGTCCGCTCAACGGATGGCACCAAGATCGCCTACGACAGGCAGGGCGAAGGCCCGGCCCTGATCTTGGTCGATGGCGCCATGCAGGCCCGCTCGTCGGGCTCCAAGCCGGACCTAGCCAGGCTCTTGTCGGCGCGCTTCACCGTGTACTGCTATGACCGCCGTGGCCGGGGCGACAGTGGCGACACCCAGCCCTACGCGGTTGACCGGGAGATCGAGGACCTCGCGGCGCTGATCGATGCCGCGGGCGGCACAGCGTGCGTGTACGGCCACTCCTCGGGCGGGTCCCTGGGCCTCGAAGCGACAGTGGCGCTTGGTGCCCAGGTCAGCAAGCTCGCCATGTATGAACCTCCCTACAACGATGACCCCGCCGCCCGCCAGGCATGGGGAAACTACATCAGCCAGCTCACACAAGCGCTGGCAGCAGGTCGCCACGGCGACGCGGTAGCCCTGTTCATGGCGTGCACCGGAGTGCCCGCCGACGAGATCGACAGCATGCGCAAGGCGCCATTCTGGCCGGGCATGGAAGCCTTCGCGCCGACGCTCCGCTATGACCATGCCGCCATCTTGGGCAACGACGCATCGGTACCCGCGCAGCGAGCGGTACATGTCAATGTGCCCACGCTCGTGATGTATGGCGACGCGAGCTATCCCTTCATGGTCGAAACTGCCCGAACGCTCGCCCAGGCGATACCACGCGCGGAGTTGCGCACCCTGGCAGGCCAGAGCCATGTGGTCAGCCCCGAAGTGATCGCTCCTGTTCTCACCGAATTCTTTGCCCAGTAAGGCGATAATCGATAACGCGGTCGCTCAGAGCGCAGAGATCGAACCGCGCCCGTCTTTTAATCCGCGGGTTCGAGAGCCAGGCTGTGCAGCCAAACGTGCAGCCTAGAGTCCGGACCCTGGCGGACACCGGCACACTGTCTTGCACGGTGCCAGCAGCGGGGCGACCGACCTAGCTGGACGCGTCCTCAAACTTGTAAACGGCAGGTCACCAGTTCGATCCTGGTCACCGGCTCTCTCCGTCATGAATGGCCCGGGGAATCTAGCCGTGCTCATCCGGGTGCGCCGCCCGGACAATCAGCCCCGGCACCCTGCTCCTGGATACTGCGAAGTAGACGGCCACGAGGGCGTCGATGGCGAAGGATGCGGCGGGGCTGAGGAACGCCACGGCGATGGCGATGAGGTAGACCAGGCTGCCCAGCAGCGCTCGGTGCGCCCCGGCCGGAAGGGCGGGGCGGGCGGGCTCGGCGACCAGGTCCGGATGGGTCACCAGATAGCGCCATCCCCAGGCGAAGGTCAGGCCCATCATGAGCATCGTGGCCGCATACAGGACCGCCACCGCTCGCGCCTCGGGGACAGCCTGGTCGGCGTAGTCGGCGGCCAGCGCGGTCGGCCACGGGAGGATGGAGATGAACAGCAAGAAGGCCAGCGTCCGCTCCAGAAACCGCCGGTCGATGCCGCGGACTGCGCCCATCATCCCGTGATGCTCGATCCACACGATGCCGATGGTCACGAACGACACCAGGTAGGCCACATAGGAGGGCCACGCGTGGAGCAGATCGTGGACGAGCT
Organism: uncultured Actinomycetes bacterium; assembly: GCA_963720645.1. Classification (GTDB taxonomy): domain Bacteria; phylum Actinomycetota; class Actinomycetes; order Streptosporangiales; family Streptosporangiaceae; genus RYN-230. The sequence goes on from CAVRFX010000019.1 coordinate 513,173, forward strand.
GGGTGGAGTGGGCGGGCCGGGGCAGATCCAGGACCAGCAGGGTCAAAGCGATGGCGAAGACGCCGTCGATGAGCGCATGCAGTCTCCCGGGTCCCACGCCTCGCCTCCCACCTCGTCAACGAGCACCGCTACGCATGGTGCCAGTCCTCCAGGGCGAGACAAGCACACTCTGGCTTGTTCCCCGATGCCTAGACTCCTGGGCCACTTAGAAGACATGGCCCCCAGATCCGTCTTGCCTGCATGCCAGCGTGGCCGAGTTCACGGAGGTCATCAGCCGCGCCCTGAGCGGGATCGAGGAGCTTGGATCGCTGCTGGCCAGGTCCTGCGTCCTGGCCAATGATTTCGGCCTTGAGATAGCCCGTAGTCATGCTGTTGCCGAGGACGCCCTGGATTCGGCCCTATTCGGTGCCCGCAAGCTGGCCCAGGATTACGGGAAGGCCAGAACCCTGATCCGGGGAATAGCGGCCGACCTGCACCTCTGCACGATACTCAACCCGGCGCGGGAGCTCGCCTGGATTCAGGTTGACGCGTCGGATGCTGACCTTTCCGCGGTGCCGCTTCCACACCTGGACGTTCTCATGGGCGTGCTGTGGACGGCAGGCACGTCCTGGCCCAGTGATGTGGCGGAGCGAGTGCTGGCCTGGTCGCGGGAGATCCGGCCTGGCGTCTATCAGGTCCGGGGTAACGGCCCGGATCTGAGCGATCTAGCCACGGTCTAGCCGGCGTCTCCTGCTGGCGGCCGGGGACGGCTGGCTCCCCACCGGTTCCAGTGCGTCACATCCTCGACCGGGCGACGTTTCGGCTGGGCCCAGCGACCCCGGGCCGGGTAGCCCAGCGGCAGCAGGCCCATGGTCAGCGCGTCCCCGGGCAGCCCCAGCAGATCCCGCACCTCATCCTCGTGGCCGGAGTACAGCGTGGTCAGGGTGGTGCCCACGCCGTAGGCCCGGGCGGCCAGGATGAGCTGCTGCACCGCCCCGTAGATCGAACTGCCCAGCCGGGGGCTGCGCGCTTCGGCCGCGTGGCGCAGCACCGGGAAGATCCACACGGGGGCGTCGGCGATGTGGTGGGCCAGGTGCTCGGCGGCCAGGAACGAGCGCGGGGTCAGCCCGTCCGGGCCGGGCGGCGCGGCCAGGATCTCGTCCCGCCGGCTGCCGTAGGCCCGGTTCCACCCCTCCAGGTACCACCCGGCCACGCGCTGCTTGATCGCCGGGTCGGTGACCACGACCCAGCCCCACCCCTGCTGGTTTCCGCCGGTCGGGCCGCGCACCGCCGCGTCGAGGACGGCCCAGATGACCTCGTCCGGGATGGGCTCGGCGGACAGGTAGCGGCGGGCCGGGGTCGAGTGCAGGGCCTGCAGAACCGGCAATGGCTCAGCCTCGCGTGCGGGCACGGCGGATCCTCTCGCGGTGTCGTGCTGATGACCCCGACCCTACGGGGAGCCGGGGCGGGTGTGATTTCCCCCGGCTGCCCGGGGAGGTGTTAATACATTATGCCGATCGGTTTTATAGATATTGAGGAATGGCCGCGGTAGAGCGGAGGCAGCCGTAGCCCACCACGGGCCTCACGGAGGCCGGCCAGGACATCAACCCCGTTAAATAGCGTGGTGCCACCCAGAGCACCAGAAACCACGACGTGTACTCTGATCACGAAAACAGTTACTGACCGTTACTCCCACTCAACGCGACTATTTGCCCTCAGGTGGGTACGTAGTGGACGGTGAAACTATCCGTAGGGGTACTACGTTGCGCCGAGTGGGATGGTTTGTGCCCCCGGGTGTGACGCTCCGCAACCGCCGCGCAGCCCGCAGGCACGGCACGAGCTCCCCACCGGATCTGGGTATGGGGTGAGAACGCATGGGGCCGGCTGACACGGACGGGCCTGGTCCCGACATGGGCGAGCCTGGTCCAGGCCGGGGGCATGCGCCAGGCAGTGAGGACCCGCCCGAGCGCGGGCCGGACGGTGAAGCACCGGCCGGCGAGGCACCGGCCAGTGCAGCACCGGCCGGAGCAGGCCGCCACCCTGGCCGCAAGAAGAAGATTCTGGCCTGGACGGCCGGGGGCGTCGCGGTCGTGGTGCTGCTGGCCCTGGGTGGCGCCTACGCGGTGTACCGGCACCTGAACGGCAACCTCCACCAGGTCAACATCTCCGGCGAACTCGGCACCCAGCCCGTCGATACCCACCCGCAGGCCGAGAACATCATGATCATCGGCTCGGACACCCGGAACGGCCAGGGCCGCGGCTTCGGCCAGAACCTCAACACGGACCAGTCCGACACGCTGATGATCATGCACGTCGCGGCGGACCGGAAGTGGGTCAACGTGATGTCGATCCCGCGTGACTCGTGGGTGAACATCCCGGCCTGCAAGATGGGCAACGGCCAGACGTCCTCGCCGACCACGTTCAAGATCAACGAGGCTTTCGCGCTGGGCAACCTGGACGGCAACCACACCGACCTGGGCGTGGCGTGCACGATCAAGACCCTGGAGCAGGACACCGGCATCCATATCGATCACTTCGTGTCGATCAACTTCATGGGCTTCCGTGACATGGTGAACGCGCTCGGCGGGGTCGAGGAGTGCAACACGACGGCGATCGACGACCCGAAATCCGGCCTGCACCTCAAGCCCGGTCATCATCTGCTGCACGGCCTGGGGGCGCTGGCCTACGTCCGGGCCCGCTACACCCTGGGTAACGGGAGCGACCTCGAGCGGATCGGCCTGCAGCAGGCGTTCATGTCATCGCTGGTGGAGCGGGTGAAGAGCAAGCTGCTGAACCCGATCGCCATCTACAACTTCCTGAACGCCGCCACCAAGTCGATCACGATCGACAGTCAGCTCGGCGGCATTCACGGCCTCTACGACCTGGCCATGAGCGTCCGGAACCTGCCCGCCAGCCAGGTCACGTTCTTCACCCTGCCGACCTACCCCCGCCAGCTGGTGGTGCCGACCGACACCGCCAACGTGATGTGGACCCAGCCCGTGGACAGCACGATCTTCCAGGACTTCCGGAACGACATCCCGGTCAGCGACGCGACGGTGCAGCAGGCCAGGAAGCCCCGGATGTCGCCGCATACGGTCTCGGTCTCAGTCCGCAACGGGACCGCGCAGTTCGGGCTGCAGGACTCAGTCGGCCTCCTGCTGACGCAAAAGGGCTTCCACGTGACCAGCATGACCCAGGAGTCCGCGCAGGACGTCACCGAGACCGTGATCAGGTACCACGCGGGCCACGGGGCACAGGCCAGGCTGCTGGAGGCCAAGGTGCCCGGCTCTGCCATCCAGGAGGTCCCGGGTTCCAGCGACCGGCTCGTGCTGGTGCTGGGCAGTAACTACGGGACGACGACCCAGACCGCGGGCACAACCCAGACGTCCACCCCCACCCCCTCACCCAGTTTCTCGTCGCGGACGGCCAGCCAGAACATCTGCGCCAGCTGACCGGTCGCGGCCGGCGCGTCCCGCGGAACCGGCCCGCCCGGCCCGGCGGCCGGACCATGATGATCACCGAGCCGCGTCGGCTGCCGCTGGCCCCGGATATCTTTGAGCAGCCACGCGGATCGACATTCCGGGAGTTATCGGGTGCAGTACCAGCTGTCCAGGGTTGTGGCCGGCCCGCTCTTGCGTCTTCTCTGGCGCCCCCGCATCACCGGCCTGGAGTTCATCCCGCCCGAGGGCGGAGCCATCCTGGCCTCCAACCACCTGTCCATCGTGGACTCGATCTTCCTTCCGCTGATGCTCGACCGGCCGCTGACGTTCGCCGCGAAGTCGGAGTACTTCACCGGCCGGAGCGTTTCCCAGCGGCTGGCCGGCACGTACTTGCGTGCTACCAAGCAGCTGTCCGTGGACCGGGCGCAGGCCCGGGCCGGGCAGGACATGCTGGAGGCGGCGCTGGCCCTGCTGCGCAGCGGGCAGTTGTTCGGCATCTACCCCGAGGGCACCCGCTCGCCGGACGGGCGGCTCTACCGTGGCCGGACCGGGGTGGCCTGGCTCGCGATGAACTCCGGCCTGCCCGTGATCCCGGTGGCGATGATGGGCACGGACCGCATCCTGCCGCCTGGGCACGCGGTGCCCCGGCTGCATCAGGTGTCGATGCGGATCGGCAAGCCACTCACGTTCGAGGCCTACCAGGGGACCGCCCCGGGCAGGGCCCGCCGCGCCATCACCGACGAGGTCATCCAGGCGATCCAGGACCTGTCCGGCCAGGAGTACGTGCCCATGTACGCGTCGGTCCGCAAGGCTGAGATGACCGGCCACGCGTCCCCCGGGTAAGACCCGTCCCTGGCCGGCTGGCGGGCTAGCCGGGGCGCGAGTCGCCCGGGGGAGGCACCACGGGGAAGGCTTCCGTGGTGTCGGAGGGATTCCACGAGTACATGGGCCGCGGCTCCTCGGCCTCCGGGCCGGGATCGCTGTCGGCTGGCGGCTCCAGCCCCGGCGGCGGACCTTCCAGGTCGGGGAACGGGCTCTGGCTCTTCGGCCTGCGCCGGACCAGCCCCGAGGCGGTCATGGGCGGCGGTTCGGCGGGGCCGCCGGCGGGCTGGCCAGGCCTCACTCGTGCCCAGACCGCCGGCGCCCAGACCGCCGGCGCCCGCTCCGGCGGACGGTCCGTCGGGGCCTGCGGGGAAGGACCGCCGGGGCGGCACCAGCCGGCTCTGACCGGAGGCGGGCGCGTCCATCCACGGCAGCTCGCTGGCCGGCTTCTCGGCCGGCTCCCAGGGCGGGTGGCCACTGGGCCTGGAAGCGCGCGCCGGGTTCAGCCGGGGCACGGACCCGAGCGGACGCATCGGGGGGGCCGGGGCATCGCCGGCCCGGCCCCCGGCCGGAGCGTCCGGATCGGCTGCACCGCTGGCCCGGTTCCCGCCCGCGGCGCCGCGCGCCGCTCCGTGGCGGCCTGAGGCGCGCGAGCCAGCGTTCCCCGCACCCGGACCGGGGCTGTCTGCCTCCGCGGCGCCGCGCGGTGCGGGCCGGCCTGATGCCGGGGTGCCCGGGGCCGATGTGCCCGGGGCCGATGTGCCCGGGGCCGGCGCGCCGAACGCGAGGTCGTCGATGGGAGAGCCGCCGGAGGCGGACGGGTTGACCGTCGGGATCTCGAACGAGGGATCCTCGAACGGTGACGGGCCGAAGCGGGCCCGGGCCGCAGCCGCGGCCCCGTTCGAGCCGGTGCCGCCGATCCCGGCCAGCGGGCCTGGAGACCGGGGACCTGCGCTCCCCGCCCTCGGGGATTCGTGGCCGGTGGTCTCGTGGCCGGTGGTCCCGCTGCCCGGGGTTGCGTGGCCGGTGGTTCCGCTGCCCGGGGTTGCGTGGCCGGTGGTTCCGCTGCCCGGGGTTGCGTGGCCGGTGGTTCCGCTGCCCGGGGTTGCGTGGCCGGTGGTTCCGCTGCCCGGGGTTGCGTGGCCGGTGGTCCCGCTGCCCGTGGTCCCGCTGCCCGTGGTCCCGCTGCCCGTGGTCCCGCTGCCCGTGGTCCCGCTGCCCGTGGTCCCGTTGCTTGTGGTTCCATGGCCGGCCCCGGCGGCAGCCCGGCCCGTGACCGGCCGGCCCGTGACGGGCCGCCCCGTGCCGCCGCTGCCGGGCTTGCCCAGGCTCCAGCCGCCCAGGTTCAGGGTGCTCCCGCTGTCGCTCCCGGCGGACCGGCCGGTGGCGGAACTGTCGCGGCCAGGGCGGGCGCCGCCCGCACCGCTGTCCGCAGGGCCGCCCGCCGCCTGGCCGCCTGCAGCGTCCAGGCTGCCCAGCCCGCGGCCGGGCAGCAGGAACCTGCCCGCGCCCCGCCCAGGCTGCGCAGGAGGCGGCGCAGGGGCTGGCGGAGGCGCCAGCCGGTTGTCGTCTTCTTCCCAGGGGGGCTTGCCGCTGACGACCGGGCGAGCCATCGAGCCTGGCAGTGGCCGTCCGGCGCCACCCGGCCCGCCGCCGGGCGCCCCGCTGCTGGCGAAGCCATAGCCCGCGCTCGCCGCCCCGGTGCCAGCCAGTCCAGAGCCAGCCAGCCCCGCCCCGGCCACCCCGGCGCCGGCCAGGCCGGCCCCAGCCAGGCCAGCGCTGTCCAAGCCGGTGCTGTCCAGCCCGAAGTTCGCCGGGCCGCTGCCCACGGGTTCGCTGCTCGCCGGCGCCCGGCTGCCCGGGGGCTTCCCGTAGCCAGGTCCCGGGCTGCCCATGCCGGTCATGCCGGCCGCCTGGGTCCGCGAGGCCCGCGCCGCGGCCTGCAACGGAGCCAGCTGGGCGTCGAGCGCGCGGCGCTGCCGGACCCGCACGCTGATCAGGATGATGAGCGCCAGCAGCAGCAGCGCCGCGAGTCCGAGCGCCGGGACGCGCACGGCCTGCCACAAGCTCTTGGTGGGCACGTGGACCTTCGGGGCGGCGGGCGGGGTCGGGTTGCCCGCCGGGCCCGGCGACGCTGAGCTGGTCGGCGTCGCGTTGATCTTGGCCGCGGCGAGCAGGGCGGCGTCCGCGTCCGCGGTGCCGAACCCGGAGCCGTCCGTCCGGCCGTCCTTGTGGTGGAACACGGTGCCGCTGATCAGGGCCTGCTTGACCTGAGCGGGCGTGAACGTGGGGAACTGCGACCGGATCAGGGCGGCGATGCCGGCCACCACGGCACTGGCCGCGCTGGTGCTCCTCAGCTTCGCGTACGCGGTCGGGCCGTTGGCGGCGATGACGCCGTTGCCCGCCGCGGTCAGCGTGGCGTAGGGCTGATGACTGGTGAACGGCGCCTTGACGAAGCCCGGGCCGAACGCGCCGACCGAGATCACGCCCGGGTAGGCGGCCGGGTAGTTGACCGTGTCGGTCCCGGCGCCGTTATCCCCGGACGGGGCGACCAGGACGACGCCCTTGGCCAGCGCCGCCTCGACCGCGCTGCGCTCTGCCGGGCTGCCGCCCTGGGTGGTCCCGCCTGCCTGCGCGGCCGGGTCGAGGGGCAGGTCGATGACCTGGGCGCCGTGCCGGACGGCGTAGCTGATTCCGCGGGCGATGGCCTGGGGCAGGGCGGCCACCACGGCCGGGTTGGCCAGCAGCGGATCCTTGTTCTCCAGCGTGACCCGGACGGACAGGATCTGCGCCTGCGGCGCCACCCCGATAATGCCGTCAGCGTGGTGCGGGCCATGCCCGTGCCCGGCGATGATGCTGGCCACCGCCGTGCCGTGGACACCCCAGAACGGGCCGCCCGCGGTCCGGCCGGAGCCGGTGTAATCCCGTCCGGTGATGACCGAGCCGGCCAGGTCGGGCTGGGTGGGGTCAACGCCGGTGTCCAGCACGGCCACTTTCACGCCGGTGCCCCGGCTGGACAGCCAGGCCTTGGTCACGTGCAAAGACGTGAGCCACCACTCCTGGTTACGGACGGTGTCCGCGAACGCGGGCGCCGCTGCCACCCCGATGCAGGTCGCTGCGAGACCTGCGGCGACAGCCGCCGTCGCCCGGCTCCGGAGCCGCTGCGCCATGCGCTGATCCTCCCATCGTCCCCCGGGCATTCTGCCACGTTCGGGACGGTTCGGAGGCGGGAGCGGCGGAGCCAGGACGGGCTCAGGCGGGCATGGCCGCGGACAGCCGGACGTGGGCCCCGGGCGGGAGGCCGAGCTGTTCCGCGGCGTCGCCGCCGTTCACGGCGAGCGAGATGAGACCCGCACTGTCGGTGAAGGCGACGATCTCCCCCGGTGCCACCGCGGCGAACGTCTCCCGGTACGGCACGGTCAGCTGGCGCCGCCCGCAGCGGACCACCACCGGGGATCCGAACCCCAGTCCCAGGCGGTCGGCGTCCGAGGCCGCGATGGACAGCTGGACGTTGCCGAAGCGGTCCACCGACATCACCTCGCCCTCGGCCTCGCCATCGTGCACCCGGCTGGTCGGCGCGGGCAGCGTCACCAGGTCCGCCAGGTCGATGGGCGTGCCCGCGGAGGCCAGGTCAGTCCCGGCCGCCAGGTGCGCCGCGACAGGGGCGAAGATGTCCCGGCCATGGAACGTGGGCGACACCGGGTGCAGCCACAGCTCGCCGTTGGTCAGCTGGCAGGCCGCGGTCGCCCCGCCCAGCGCGGCCACCGCCCAGGACAGCAGGCCGTTGTCCGGGCCGACCAGGACAGACTCCCCGGCGGCGACCGCGATCCCGCGGCGGGCGGTCCCGACACCGGGATCGACCACCGCGACGTGCACGCCCGGCGGCAGGTAGGGGATGGTCTGGGCCAGCACCGCGGCGCCGCGGCGCACGTCACCGGGGGGCACGAGGTGGGTGATGTCGATGAGCCTGATGCCGGGCGCGATGCGGGCGGCGACCCCGTGGCAGGCCGCGACGAACCCGTCCTCCAGCCCGTAGTCAGTGAGGAACGTTATGCAGTCGAATGAAGCCACGAAGGCAGAGCGTACGGGGTCATGGGCACACCGGCTAGAGCCGCCCTAGGATGAAGCTGCGGGCGCGGTACTGGAGGGCAGATGGCGGCGCTGTCCGAACGCGAGATGCGGGTCCTCGCCTTCGAGCGTGGCTGGTGGCGGTCGCCCGGGGCCAAGGAGCAGGAGATCCGGGACGCCCTCGGCATGACCGCGACCAGCTACTACCAGCTGCTCAACGACCTCATCGACCGTCCGGAGGCGCTCGTGTTCGATCCGGCCCTGGTGACCCGGCTGCGGCGGCAGCGGGCCAGGCGGCACCGGATGCGCTCGGCCGGCCCCGACCGCCGCGACGGTTCCTCCTGGTGAGCGGGACGCCAGGCCTGCCGTCGCCGGTCACCCCGGAAGGGCGGGCCGGGCTGGATGCGCTGCTCGCCGACCCGGGCCGGGCCCTCGTCGCGCTGGACTTCGACGGCACGCTGTCGCCCATCGTGGCCGACCCCGCCGCGGCCCGGGCGCACCCCGGTGCCGTCCCGGCCCTGCGCCAGGTGGCCGCGGCGGTCGGCACCCTCGCGGTGATCACCGGCCGTCCCGCCGCGTCCGCCGTGGAGCTGGGCGGGTTCCAGGCGGTCCCGGGCCTCACCGTGCTCGGCCACTACGGCCTCGAGCGCTGGGCGGACGGGAGGCTGGAGTCGCCGCCGTCGCTGCCCGGGGTCGAGGCGGCCCGCGCCGAGCTGCCCGGCCTGCTGGCCAGCGCCGGCGCGCCGGACGGGACGCGGATCGAGGACAAGGGCCATGCGGTCGCGGTGCACACCCGGCAGGCGGCCGACCCGCAGGCCGCCCTGGACCGGCTCCGCGGCCCGCTGTCCGGCCTGGCCGCACGGCACGGGCTGGCGGTCGAGCCGGGACGGATGGTGATCGAGCTGCGGCCCGAGGGGATGGACAAGGGGCAGGCCCTGCGCACCCTCGCGGCGCAACGGCACCCGTCGGCGGTCATGTTCTGCGGAGACGACCTGGGCGACGTGGCCGCGTTCGGCGCGGTGCGCGCCCTGCGCGACGGCGGCACGCCGGGGCTGACCGTGTTCAGCGGTTCCGCCGAGGTGACCACGCTGGCTGAGACGGCCGACCTGGTGGTGGACGGGCCGGACGGCGTCGTGGCCCTGCTCGGTGCGCTGGCCGGCGCGGCTGCGGCGCAGCAGCCCGGATGACGGCCCCCCGTGCCGGGCACGGGGGTGTGCCAGCCGGGGGTCTGCCAGCCGGGGATCGGTCAGCCGGCGGAGCAGAATTGGAGGACGGCCAGCATGCCCTGATGATCGGTGCCGGGCACGGGGACGATCCGGGCCTCGTGCACCACGACCCCGGGGCGTGAGGCCAGCACATGATCCAGCCGCATCAGCGGCGGGAAGCGGCGGTCCGCGGGCCAGGTGAAGCCGGGCCAGGGCCGCTGGCGGGCGGCGTCGGCGCAGTCCACGAAGCCCGAGCGGAGCAGGGCACGGAACGCGGCGTGGTCCCGGCTGGCGTTGAAGTCCCCGGCCGCGAGCTGCGGGCCGGCGGTGCCGGCCAGGGCCGACTGGATCAGCCCGAGCTCCTGCCGCCACCGATGTTCCCGGTCCGCCACCGGGGCGACCGGGTGCACGACGGTGACGGTGACGGCCGGGCCGCCGGGCGGGTCGATGCGGGCCCGCGGAGCCGCCGCGATCAGGCCGTCCACCGGGGGGAGCGGGGTCAGCGGCCAGCGGGTCCACAGCCCGCTGCCGGCGGAGCCCTCGCGCGGCTCGAGCTGGGACTGCGGCAGCAGGTCCGCCAGGCCGGTCAGGGCCAGGCGCAGCATCAGCCCGCTGGTCAGTTCCTGGACCACGAGGATGTCCACCTCGAGGGCGGCTACGGTGGCGGCGAGGGCCTCCGCGTCCGCCGCGCCCCCCATGACGTTCACGGTCAGCACCCGCAGCGGCGCCGCCCGGCCACCGGGACCCGGCCCGGGCTCCCGGGCCCGGCGGCCCCGCCGGACCGGCGGCAGCTGCCAGGCGACCAGGATGAGCGCGGGCACGGCCAGGATCAGCGTGAGCCACCACGAGGACAGCCCGGCCAGCACGGCCCCGGCCAGAGCGGGCACGGTTCCCACCGGGGCCAGGGCAGCCAGCTTCGGGCCCGGATTCGGGGGCCGCCCGCCCGCCGCCCGCGCCACGAGGAACGGCAACGACAGCACAGTGAGCACCGCGGCCACCACCCCGCTCACTGGCTCACACCACCTCAATTCGGCGATACCGGCGGCAATCCGGCGACCGGCGGCCGCGTACGGCTCCAGGCGTCTCATTATCCCGGCAAGCGGCCCGCGGGTTGTCCCAGGAAGCGGCCCGGCGGCCCCGCGAAGCGGCCAGGCGGCCCCGGGAAGCGGCCCGGCGGCCCCGCCAAGCGGACCGGGGAAATTACTCCGCGAGCGCGTCGAGCTGGGACTGGAGCCAGGCGCTGGGCGGGAACGCCGCGGCCGCCGACGCGAGCCTGGCCGCCCGCCGGGCCCGCTCGGCCTGCGGCATGGTGAGCGCCCGGTGCAGCGCCTCCGCGGTCTGCGTGACATCGAACGGGTTCACCAGCAGCGCGTCGCCGCCCAGTTCAGCCGCCGCACCGGCCTCCGTGGACAGGACCAGGGCGCAGGCACGCTCAGACAGGATCGGGCCTTCCTTGGCCACCAGGTTCATCCCGTCCCGGATCGGGTTGACCAGCAGCACATCGGCGAGGCTGTAGGCGGCCAGTGAGCGCGGGTAGTCGTCGTTGACCTGGAGGATCAGCGGGTTCCAGGCGTCGGTGCCGAACTCGTCCTCGATCTCGCCGGCCATCCGCTGGACCCGCGCCGTGTACTCCCGGTATTCGGGCAGGTCATGCCGGGACGGATAGGCGAACGCCAGATGGGTCACCTGGCCGCGCCATTCCGGGTGGGTGAGCAGCAGTTCGCGGTAGGCAGCCATGCCGCGGACGATGTTCTTGGACAGCTCGGTGCGGTCCACCCGGACGATCAGCCGCTGGCCCGCGGTGACGGCGGTCAGCGCCGCCACCTGTCCCTGGACGTCGGCGGCCGTCGCCCGCTGGCGCAGCTCGTCCGCGTCAACGCCGAGCGGGTGCACGGCCACCGAGGTCAGCTTGCCCTTGTACCGGACGGTGCCGCCGGCCCGGTCCACCGCCGCGTCCAGGAACTCGGCGCAGCAGTCCAGGAAGGCGTCCGCCCAGCGCTGGCACAGGAAGCCGGCGTGATCCGCGCCGAGGATCCCGTCCAGCACCTCCCGGCCCACCTCGTCCGGCAGCAGCCGGTAGTAGTCGGGGGGTGCCCACGGAGTGTGCGAGAAATGCGCGATCCGGACGTCGGGCCGCTGCTCGGCGAGCATCCGCGGGACCAGCGGCAGGTGATAGTCCTGAACCATCGCCTTGACCGGTCCCTGGCTCCCCGCCGCCCCGGCTCCTTCGGCCAGCGCGTCCGCGAACGCGGCGTTGTAGGCGCGGAACGACTCCCACTCGCGGCGGAACGCGATCCCGAAGCAGGGCTGATTGGCCGTGTCGAACAGCATGTGGTGCACGAACCAGAGCGTGGAGTTGGCCACCGAGTTGTAGGCCCGCTGGAAGGTGGCCGCCGGGATGTCCAGCATCCGGACGGCTGACTTCCCGGGGGTCAGCTCGGCGTCGATCCGCCCATCGGGGACCGACCGGGCCGCGGCCCGGTCGGCGTCGCTGAGCGCCGCGCACACCCACAGCACGTCCGCGTGATCCCTGACCGAGGACAGCCCGGAGACCAGGCCGCCGCCGCCCCGCTCGGCCACCAGCGAGCCGTCCTCGCCGACCGCGAAGGAGACCGGCCCCCGGTTGGAAGCGATGAGCACCCGGCTGGTGCTGCCCCGCCCCGCCCCGCCGTCGGGCGGGTGACCACCGCTCTGGTCCATGCACGCGAGGCTAGCCGGATCGGCCGGGGAGCGCTGGCGCGCGATCAGTTAGAGTGACGAGTACAACTTCATAACGCTCATCCAGAGGGGTGGAGGGATACGGCCCGGTGAAGCCCCGGCAACCATCACGGTGAGGTGTGCCCGCGAGGCCATTCCCGTGACAGGTGCCAAGTCCGGCCCTCGGCCATCCGGCCGCTGGGGCAGATGAGGAGAAAGGCCTCGCCACGTGAGCACACCACTCGCATCCACCCCCGCTTCGCATGCGCCCTCCCGGTTCGGCTACGCCACCGGCCTGGGCTGCCGGGAATGCGGCCAGACCTATCCGCTGGGCTCCACCCACGCCTGCGCCGAGTGCTTCGGGCCCCTCGAGGTCCGCTACGACTACCCGAAGATCGACCGGGCCGCGATCGAGGCGGGACCGGCCAGCATCTGGCGTTACGCCAGCCTGCTCCCCGTGGCCCCGGACGTGGCCGCCACGCCCAACACCGAGCCGGGCTGGACCCGCCTGGTGCGGGCCGACCAGCTGGGACGCGAGCTCGGCCTGCGCCGTCTCTGGGTCAAGGACGAGCGGGCCAACCCGACCCACTCCTTCAAGGACCGGGTGGTGGCCGTCGCACTCGCGGCCTCGGTGGAACTGGGCTTCAAGGTCCTCGCCTGCCCGTCCACGGGCAACCTGGCGAACGCGGTCGCGGCGGCCGCAGCCCGGGCGGGCATCCGCTCGGTCGTGCTCATCCCGGCTGACCTCGAGCCGCAGAAGATCATCGCCACGGGCGTGTACGGCGGCACCATGGTCCCGGTGCAGGGCAGCTACGACGACGTCAACCGGCTGGCCTCCGAGCTCGCCGACGAGCGCGAGGACTGGGCGTTCGTCAACGTCAACGTCCGGCCGTACTACGCGGAGGGCTCCAAGACCATCGGGTTCGAGATCGCCGAGCAGCTTGGCTGGCGGCTGCCCGAGCAGATCGTCGTGCCGGTCGCCTCCGGAGCCCAGCTCGTGAAGATCGACAAGGCGTTCCGGGAGCTGGTGAGCCTCGGCCTGGTGCCGGACACCCCCTACAAGGTGTTCGGTGCCCAGGCCACCGGCTGCTCACCGGTGGCCGAGGCGTTCCGGCAGGGCCACGACGTGGTCCAGCCGGTCCGGCCGGCCACCATCGCCAAGTCGCTGGCCATCGGGAACCCCGCCGACGGGCCCTACGTGCTCGACGTGGTGCGCCGTACCGGCGGGGTGGTGGCCGATGTGGACGACGAGGAGGTCGTGTCGGCCATGCGGCTGCTGGCCGCCACCGAGGGCATCTTCGGCGAGACGGCCGGCGGGGTGACCCTGGGTGTGCTGCGCAGCCTGCTGGCCTCGGGCCAGCTCGACCCGGCGGCCGAGACGGTGATCATCAACTCGGGTGACGGCCTCAAGACGCTTGACGCCGTCGCCGATGCGGTGAGCACGCCCCCGGCGATCCGCCCCACCCTGGACGCCTTCCTGGCCTTCGAGGCCGCGCTGGGCGGGCCGTCCGGCGGCCCGGCACTATAGGACTCTTCAGCCCTGCGAGCTGGTCTCGCGTTCCCCGGAAAGGCAGGCCCGGCATGTCCGTGTCCGTCCGTATCCCCACCATCTTGCGTACCTACACCGGCGGCGCGGCGGAGGTCACCGCCGACTCGGGGACGTTGCGCGAGGTCATCGCCGGCCTGGACGCCAGCTATCCGGGCATCAGGGGCCGGATCGTGGATGACTCCGGCCAGCTGCGCCGGTTCGTCAACGTGTACGTGGGCGAGGAGGACGTCAGGTTCGCCCAGGGGCTCGATACGCCGGTCCCGGCGGGCGCGCACGTGTCCGTGATTCCTGCCGTTGCGGGCGGATGATCCCGGGCGGCCCGCACCGTCAGTTTTCCGCCCAGGATCTGCGTAAGCGTCCAAGGGTCCTGGCCAGATGGGGGAACCGGGCCGGCTGAGTTCGGGGAGTTACAGGTCCCGAAGGCGCACTGCACGGGGTAAGGTCGTGTCCGGTCGCTGTCGGTCGGGGCGAACGGCAAGCCTGGCTTGCCCAACGCCTAACCCGCGCCGCGATCGACGGGTTCCGCAAAGGCAAGGGTGGAACCCGAGGCCCGAGCGGAGTTAGGGAGTTGTTGGGTAATGGCTCAGGGCACCGTCAAGTGGTTCAACGCGGACAAGGGCTACGGCTTCATCGCGGTCAACGGTGGCAGGGACGTGTTCGTGCACTTCTCCGCCATCCAGATGGATGGCTACCGCAGCCTCGAAGAGGGGCAGCGGGTCGAATTCGAGATCACGCAGAGTGACCGCGGCCCGCAGGCGGAGGCCGTCCGGGCTGTGTGAGCTCGGCGTCGCAGTTCGGCTGATGGCCCGGTGCCCGGGTGACGGGTGCCGGGCCATCAGGGGCCCGGGGTGCACCCGGGCCCACCCCCTCAGGTAGTGCGTGCCTGAGGCATGACCACAAGCGCCTTCGGGCGCCAGGCGGGCCGCTAGGCTGGCCCGCGGCGGCTGGCGGCCGCGTGTTCGCTGTCAGCGTTCCGGTGTCCCCCAGGGCCAGGCCCTGCTGCGGGAATCCCTGGACCTGGTCCACCCCCTTTCCCGGCTGGCCGGCTGCGGCCGCAGGCGGGCGCGTGGGTGGGTGGTTCCAGCTTGCACTCTCATGCCGAGAGTGCTAAACAAGGCGTTGGCACTCTCGGCATGAGAGTGACAACTCCAGGGCGGGAATCGGGGCGATGAGGCCTCGCCGGCGGCAGGAAGGGACTGCCCGCCGGGGGGTCGGCCGTCGCGGGCGTCGGTCCGATTCACACACAAAAGCCACCAAGTCCCGGGAGGACTGGAGCCTATGGCAGCCAAGATGATCGCGTTCGATGAGGACGCGAGGCGCGGCCTCGAGCGCGGTATGAACCAGCTCGCGGACGCCGTGAAGGTAACCCTCGGCCCGAAGGGCCGGAACGTGGTGCTCGAGAAGAAGTGGGGCGCTCCCACGATCACCAACGATGGCGTGTCCATCGCCAAGGAGATCGAGCTCGAGGACCCGTGGGAGAAGATCGGCGCTGAGCTGGTCAAGGAAGTAGCGAAGAAGACCGACGACGTCGCGGGCGACGGCACCACCACGGCCACCGTGCTGGCGCAGGCGCTGGTCCGTGAGGGCCTGCGCAACGTGGCGGCGGGCGCGAACCCGATGTCCCTCAAGCGGGGCATCGAGGCCGCGGTCGAGCGGGTGAGCGAGGAACTGTCCAAGCTCGCCAAGGACGTGGAGACCAAGGAGCAGATCGCTTCGACGGCCTCCATCTCGGCCGGCGACCCCGCGATCGGCGAGATGATCGCCGAGGCGATGGACAAGGTCGGCAAGGAAGGCGTCATCACCGTCGAGGAGAGCAACACCTTCGGCCTCGAGCTCGAGCTCACCGAGGGCATGCGCTTCGACAAGGGATACATCTCGCCGTACTTCGTCACCGACCCGGAGCGGATGGAGGCAGTCCTCGACGACCCGTACATCTTGGTCACCAACTCCAAGACGTCGGCGAACAAGGACCTGCTCCCGCTGCTCGACAAGGTCGTCCAGTCGGGCAAGCCGCTGGCCATCATCGCCGAGGACGTCGAGGGCGAAGCCCTCGCGACCCTGGTCGTCAACAAGATCCGCGGCCTGTTCAAGTCCGTCGCGGTGAAGGCGCCCGGCTTCGGTGACCGGCGCAAGGCCATGCTCGGTGACATCGCCATCCTGACCGGTGCGCAGGTCATCAGCGAGGAAGTCGGTCTCAAGCTCGAGAACGCCGACCTCGACCTGCTCGGCCGGGCCCGCAAGGTCGTCGTCACCAAGGACGAGACGACCATCGTGGACGGTGCCGGTGACCCCGAGCAGATCTCCGGCCGGGTCAACCAGATCCGCGCCGAGATCGAGAACACCGACTCGGACTACGACCGCGAGAAGCTGCAGGAGCGGCTGGCCAAGCTGGCTGGCGGCGTGGCCGTCATCAAGGCCGGCGCAGCCACCGAGGTCGAGCTGAAGGAGCGCAAGCACCGCATCGAGGACGCGGTGCGCAACGCGAAGGCCGCCGTCGAAGAGGGCGTTGTCCCTGGCGGTGGCGTGGCCCTGCTGCACGCGGGGGCCAGCGCCTTCAAGAAGCTCGAGCTGACGGGTGACGAGGCGACTGGGGCGACCATCGTCCGCCGCGCCGTCGAGGAGCCGCTCAAGCAGATCGCGGTGAACGCCGGCCTCGAGGGCGGCGTCGTGGTCGAGAAGGTCAAGACGCTGCCTGCCGGTCAGGGGCTCAACGCCGCGACTGGTGAGTACGTCGACATGTTCAAGGCCGGGATCATCGACCCGGCCAAGGTGACGCGTTCGGCACTGCAGAACGCGGCCTCCATCGCCGGGCTGTTCCTCACCACCGAGGCGGTCGTGGCGGAGAAGCCGGAGAAGGAGAAGGCGCCGGCCGCCCCTGGCGGCGGCGACATGGACTTCTGACCCGGCCGGGGAGCTAGCTCCCCGCTTGGCCAGAGTCCACCTGGCAGGCGGCGCGCCGCCTGCCCGGACCTACCGAAGGGGCGGTCCCGGATCACCGGGGCCGCCCCTTTGGCCTGCTCCGGCCCGGAAAATCGGCGTGCTTCCCCGGGGTCAGCGTGTTCTGGCCGGATCACCAGGCGGTTTCGCGGTATCGGCGGGTACCTATAACTTTGCCGGCATTGGCCAACTGGTACTGTGCCGGGTCCATAATGCCCCGATTGCAGAGGACTAACGAAGCATGAGGCGCCGCTCAGCTCCGCCGCCGTCCGCTCAGCAGATGATCCGTGACTACCTCGGACGGGTTTCGTCCGCGGCGACGAAGGTCCTGCCGAAGGGTGACCGGCTGCTGTTCGTCGGCCGGACCCGGGCGGCTATCGAGGCCCAGGTCGGCCCGCTCGCGTCGGCCGACGCCGAGGAGGTGCAGAGCGCGCTGACCACCCTGGGCGACCCGGAGGATCTCGCCCAGCGGGAGCGCGAGCGCCTCTACAGCGCCCGGCGGCGGGGAGCGGCGGCGGCCCCGCCCGCACTCTGGAAACCGGCCAAGGCCCCGCGGCGGGGCGCTGCCCCGCCACCCCCGGCCGACGGCCGCCGCCCTGGCCCGGTCCAGGCGCACAGGCCCCGGCCGTGGCCGCACCGGGGGGTGTCCGGGCCGGAGGCGCCGAAGCCCGCAGGCCCGGCCGCGGACGCTGCGCAGCCGGATGCGGTTCCCGCCGTGCCGCGCCAGGCGGACTCGCCCGAGGCTGCGGCGCCCCCGGAAGTGCCCGCCGCGGTCCTGGGAGAGCCGGTCCTGGGAGAGCCGGTCCCGGGAGAGCCGGTCCCGGAGGTGCCCGCGGGCCTGGCGGAGCCGGTCCTGGGAGGGCCGGTCCCGGCTGAGCCGGTCCCGGAGGTGCCCGCGGGCCTGGCGGAGCCGGTCCTGGGAGAGCCCGTCCCGGGAGAGCCGGTCTTGGAGGAGCCTGCCCCGGGAGAGCTGGTCGATGACGAGCCGGAGACGGCCGCCCCGGACGAGGCCGGGCCGGAGCCAGGCAAATCCCCGCCGGGCTGGATGCGCCCCCGCGCCGCCGACGCGCCACCCGGCGAGACCGGGCCGCAGTCGATCGTCCCCGGCATGGAGGAGGCCACCGAGACGGAAGAACCCCCGGCGGCCCGGCGCCGCCCGCCCCCGGCGGTCCTCGCGGAAGCATGGGCCCTGGCCCGCAAGAACCCGCTGGAGGCCGTTTCGGTCATCCTGCTGGGCGTTGGCGGCCTGATCCTCCCGTTCCCGTTCTGGCTGATCGGGGGGCTCGTCGCGCTCCGGTCCCGGCGCTGGGACGCGCGCGACAAGTGGATCGCCCTGGCCGGGCCGCTCCTGGTCACGTTCGCGGTCCTGCTGATCCGCGCCGGGACGTCCCCGGGCAATTTCTTCTCGGCCTTTTACCACGCCTCGCGGCACGACGTCGGACTCAGCATCCGGGCAGGTTGCGTGCTGTGCGCGGCCTATCTCGTCTGGCGGCTGCGGCGCGGCCCGCGCCTACGGACCCTTCCTCCCTGGCAGCGTCCCCGCTAACGTACGCCGGGTGGGACCGATAACCTAGAGTTGCTACTTTCTGCGCCCGCTCACCCGCCCGCTCTACCGCATGAGGTCAGGTCCGTGCCCACTGGCAAGGTCAAATGGTATGACGCCGACAAAGGGTTCGGCTTTCTCACCCGCGACGACGGGGGTGAGGTCTTCGT
Organism: uncultured Actinomycetes bacterium; assembly: GCA_963720645.1. Taxonomy (GTDB): domain Bacteria; phylum Actinomycetota; class Actinomycetes; order Streptosporangiales; family Streptosporangiaceae; genus RYN-230. The sequence continues at coordinate 531,583 of CAVRFX010000019.1, forward strand.
GCACTCCACGGCGTTGCCTGCGGGCAGCACCGCCCTGCGGCCCGGCCAGCGGGTCGAATTCGGCGTGGCCGAGGGGCGCCGGGGGGTCCAGGCCCTCCAGGTCCGGCTGCTCGAGCCGCCGCCCGACGGTGGCCAAGGTCAGCCGGAAGAGCCCCGACGAGATGGTCGTGATCGTCGAGGACCTGATCAAGCTGCTCGACGGGGTGTCCGCCGCCTACCGGCGGGGGAGGCACCCGGACGCCCGCGACGGCAAGAAGATCGCGGCCGTGCTCCGCGCCGTCGCCGACGACCTCGAAGCCTAAGCCGCCCCAGCCGCAACCGGGTCCGGGGGCTCGCCGGACGGGTTCCATGATCCCGGTCAGGAAGGGGCGCCTATGGGTCAGCTACTGACCGGGATCATGGATGGCGGGGCACCCGGGCCGCCGCGGCCCGGGCCGCGAGGATGCGGCGGCGCCGGCTGGCCAGCAGCAGCGCCGTGGTGGCGGCCAGGCCCGCCGCGGGCACGGCCAGCCCGGCCACCCCGCTGTCCGTGATGGACATGGCCAGCCCGGCCAGCCCGCCCGCCACCCAGGCCAGCTGGTGGATGGTCTCCGACGCGGCCAGGGTCGAGGAACGGATCTCCTCGGGGATCTCGCGCTGCACGATCGAGTCCAGCGCGAGCTTGGCGAGCACCTGGCCGAACGCGGCGACCAGGGCCACGATGAGCGCGGCCCACAGGCCGAAGAACGCGGCGCAGGCCGCGGTGATCACGGTGGAGCGCAGAGCATCATGAACATGATCAGGTGCGGGGCGCGGGCCCTCAGCAGCGCCCCGATCCCGGTGCCGATGAACCCGCCCGCCCCGGCGGCCGCGATCATCGCGGCCAGCGCGAGCTTGTCGCTGGTGCCGGGAAAGTGCACGGTGCGCAGCAGGAAGGCGAGAAAGAAGATCATGTAGCCGGAGAAGGCGCGGAGCGCCGCGTTGCCGCGCATCGCCTCGCCCACGATCGGGCCCACGCTGCGCAGGCGTGGCAGCCCAGCGGGCGCGCCGTGGCGGTGCCCCGGCCGCCACGGGCCGCGCCGGCCGTTCGGCCGTCCCGCAGGTCCTGGCGCCGGCGGCCCCGGCACGGGCAGCGGCGCCGGGTCCGGCAGCGGGCCCGGCGGGCAGCGTCGCGACCGGGGGCCAGGCTGGGCCCGTGGGCCGCGGCGCCTGGGGCCGGCGGCGCCGAGCCGGGGCGGGTTCCGGGGCCATCCGGACCGGGAGATCGGCGGCTGCGGCTCACGCTGGTCCACCCGGTTGGGCAGCCTGATGCCCAGCGCGATGGCGGCCAGGTAGACCAGGGTGCCGACCCGCAGCGCCCAGGCGCCGCCGGCGGTGCCGCCGCCGGCCAGGAACGAGACCCCGCCCGCGACGCCGACGCCCGACCGTGGAGGCGATCAGCGCCGCGAGCGAGATCCGCGCGTTCGCCGACACCAGCGTGATCTGGGCCGGGAGCAGCCGGGGGGTGACGGAGCTGCGGGTCACCCCGTAGGCCTTCTGCAGCACGAGCACGCCGAACGCGGCCGGCAGCAGGGTCACCGTGTCGTTGTGCTGGACCGCGCCCGCCATCCCCCAGCAGAGCAGGCCGCGGGCCAGCAGGGTGCCGAGCATGATGTACCGGCGGCCGTCCCGGACCCGGTCCAGCATCGGCCCGATGAACGGGGCCAGCACGGCGAACGGGGCCATCGTGATGAGCAGGGTCAGCGCGATGCGGCCCCGGGCCTGGTCCACCGAGGTGCTGAAGAACAGCGTCCCGGCCAGCGCCACCGCCACGAACGCGTCGGCGGCGGCGCCCGCCGCGGTCAGCTCGATGAGCCGGTCCAGGCCGGTCCGGCCCGGCCCCGGACGCCTGGGTCATCCGGCGGATGACCCGCCCGGTGCCCCGGGCCGTGGACGCGCCGGCCTGCCCGGCCGAGCGCAGCCCGGACGCGAAACCGCGGGCTGCCCGCCTCGCTTGCGGCCGCGCACCGGACACTCCCATGCTCCCAGTATTCTGCGTTCTCAGAGGGGTAAGCCCCGCTGCGGCCAGACTGCACCGGGCCAATGAGTTTTCTGACGCACAGCGGGTGCGTGAATGGGGGACAATTGCTCACCGTGAGCCACTGGGCGGACGGACCAAGGAGCCGGATGAGGCCTGTGCGCAGGCGGTAGATCTGGCGCGGGCGCGGCCGAGGAGATGGCGGGTCGCGGCCGGGCGTGGGCGAGCACCTCGCCGTAACGGCGGACGGTGACCGGGTGGTTACGCATCTGTTCCGCCTGCCTGGAGCCCGCCTATCATGGCTGGTGCTGGGCGGTCACCGTGGCCCGCGCCTCGCGGGCCAAGAATGTGACGGTCAGTGAGAGCCTGCTGCTGCCCGGGTCCGGACGCGATCCTGGCCCCGGACTGGGTGCCCTGGCGGGAACGGCTGCGCCCCGGCGATCTGGGGCTGGGGGACCTGCTGCCCGCGCCGCCGGATGACGCCCGGCTGGTGCCGAGCCGCCACGCTGGAAGGGGACGACGGGGTCGCCGACTGGGGCGAGACGAGCCTGGGCCATGCCCGGGGCCGAGCCCGAAGACCTGGTCCCGGTCCCGTCCGCCGAGGCCGCTCGCCGACGAGCCGGATGACCTGGACGACGCCGAAACGGAAGACCGCACCGGCGTGGCGGCCGTGGCGGTCGCGCCCGCAGGGGCGGAGGGCACGGCCACGGCGGGCTCGAGGACCGGCCGCTCCGGGCCCGGGTGCTGTCGGCCATCGGCCGGGATGACACCGCCCTGCGCTGGTACACCAGTGAGCACGGGCCCAAGACGCCGCTGGCCAGTGCCGCCCCGGGGCTGTGCTGCGGGATGCGGCTTCTTCGTCCGGCTGGGCGGCCCGCTGGGGCGGGTGTTCGGCGTCTGCGCGAACGAGTACGCGCCCGATGACGGCCGGGTCGTCTCCGTCGATCATGGCTGCGGTGCGCATTCCGAGGCGGTGTATCGCGCCGTCCGCGGAGCAGCCGCTGCGCCCGGTCATCGACGAACTCGGCTACGACCTGGTGGACATGCCCGGCGTCTCGGTCGAGGAGACGTGTTCGAGCCGCTGGACCACAACTAGCCCGCGTGCGAGCGCGGCCACTCAGGCGGTACTCGAGCCCCCAGCCTGGGAACGGCGCTCCGCCTGCCGCCTGACCCGGGACCGCTTCAGCCGGGGCACGTACCACAGCGCCGAACAGGCCCAGGCACAGCCCGACCGCGCAGGTCCACACCCACCAGCGCTGGCTGGGGGCCAGGTGGTCGCGCAACACCAGCACGCTGATCAGGCCGATTACCCAGGCCGCCGGTGATGACCGCGGTCACCAGCTGGTCGTTGGCCTCGAGCGGCGGCGGCGCGGGCCGGAGTTTCCTGGTCACCTCCAGGCTAACGGGCTCTTCGCATGGTGTACTTGGTCCCACGCCCTGCTTGGGGTGCCACCCGTTCGCCTCTGCTAACGGTTTGACGGAATGCCGCAGGCTCGCATATCGTTAGCAAAAGTAATGACTCAGGCTAATGATAATGACATCCTCGCCGACCAGGTCCGACGCGGGCCTGGCCACAACGCTACGGATCTCGGTAAGCCGCCTGGCCCGGCGGCTGCGGGTCGAGCGGACCGCGCCCGGCCAGGTGGAGCCGGTGCTCTCGGACACCCAGTTCGCCGCGCTGGCGACGCTGGAGAAGCACGGCCCGATGAGCCCGGGCGAGCTGGCCAGGCACGAGCGGGTGCAGCCACCGTCGATGACCCGGGTCATCGCCGCGCTGGAGGAATGGCAGCTGGTCACGCGGGCCGCGCATGCCTCCGACCGGCGCCAGGTCGTGCTGACCGTGACCCCAGCGGGCCGGGAACTGGTGGCAGGGCACGCCGCCGCCGGGACGCCTGGCTGGCCAGGCGGCTGAACGAGCTGACGCGCGCAGGAGCGGGCGACGCTGCGGGCGGCCGCGCCGATCCTGGAGAAGCTCAGCCAGTCCTGAGCCAGCCCGCGGCCGCGGGCGTCGCGGCTGCGCACCTTCCGGTCGCTGGGCACCCGCAACTACCGGCTGTTCGCCATCGGGCAGGTCGTCTCCAACAGCGGCACCTGGATGCAGCGGGTGGCGCAGGACTGGCTGGTCCTCGAGCTCACCCACGGCAGCGGGACCGCGCTGGGCATCGCGACCGGGCTGCAGTTCCTGCCCATGCTGGTCAGCCCGTGGGGCGGCGCGATCGCGGACCGGTACCCCAAGCGGCGCATCCTGATGCTGACCCAGACGGCCATGGGGCTGCTCGCGTTCATCCTGGGCCTGCTGGCGCGTCACCGGCGCGGTCCGCATCTGGCAGGTCTACGCGCTGGCCTTCGGGCTCGGCCTGGCCACCCTGGTGGACAACCCGACCAGGCAGGCGTTCGTGACCGAGATGGTCGGCCAGACCGATATGCCTAACGCCATCGCGCTGAACAGTGCCATCTTCAACCTGGCCCGGATCGCCGGGCCGGCCGCTGCGGGGCTGGTGATCGGCGCGGTGGGCACTCCGGCTGCGTTCTTCCTCAACGCGGCCTCCTACGGTGCGGTGCTCATCAGCCTCAAGCTGATGCGGCCCGGCGAACTGCACCCGGCGACCCGGTGCCGAGGGCACACGGGCCAGCTCCGCGAGGGGCTGCGCCTACGTGCGGGCCCGGCCCGCACTGCTGATGCCGATGGTGCTGATCTTCTTCGTGGCCACCTTCGGGATGAACTTCCAGGTGACCAACGCGCTCATGTCGCGGCAGGTGTTCCACACCGGGGCCACCGCGTTCGGCGTCGCCTCCGCGGTGTTCGCGGCCGGCGCGCTGGCCGGCGCGCTGCTGGCCGCCCGCCGCGGCAAGCCCGGGATGCGGCTGCTGGTGATCGCCGCGTTCGCGTTCGGGGCCCTCGGAAGTGGTCACCGCGCTGATGCCGTCGTTCTGGCTGTTCCTGGCCATGCTGGTGCCGACCGGGCTGATCCTGCTGACCCTGAACACGGCGGCCAACTCGGTGGTCCAGCTCGGTTCCGCGCAGGACATGCGCGGCCGGGTGATGGGCCTGTACATGCTGGTCTTCCTGGGCGGCGCGCCGCTCGGGTCGCCGCTGGTCGGCTGGGTGGCCGAGCAGTTCGGCCCGCGGATGAGCCTGCTGGCCGGCGGGGCCATCTCGGCGGCCGCGGCGGCGGTCATCGGCCTGCTGCTGGCCCGCCGCCGCGGGGTGGCGGTGCGGGACTACGCGGTGCGTCCGGCCGCGAACTGGCCCGGATGGTCGCCTGACGCGTTTTCGGGCCGGGCGGGGCTTTGTGCTGCCGCGCGGGGGCTTTGTGGTACCGCCCGGGCCGGGCCCGGTGGCTGGTGCTACGAATGATCTATGAGGCTGTTCGTCGCGGTCGGCGTCCCGGATGAGTGCGGCCGACGAACTGGACGGGGCGGTGGCGCCGTTCCGGCGGCCTGGCCTGCGCTGCGCTGGACCGGCCGCGACGCCTGGCACCTCACGCTGGCCTTTCTCGGCGAGGTGAACGAGACGGCGGCGACCCGGCTGATGCCCCGGCTGGAGCGGGCCGCGGCCCGGCATCCGTGCCTGCCGCGTCTCGCTGGGCGGGGCAGGCGCGTTCCCGGGCGCGGCCCGGGCCCGGGTGCTGTGGACCGGGGTGCAGGGGGAGCGGCGCGCGCTCGGCCGCGCTGGCCGCCTCGGTGGCGGCCGGGGCGCAGGCGCGCAGGCGCGCCTCCGGCGGAGGAGGGCAGGCGGTTCCAGCCGCATCTGACCCTGGCCCGGTGCCGGGAACCGGTGGACGCCCGGCCGCTGGTCGCAGGCCTGTCCGGGTACACGGGCACGCCCGTGGACCGCGCGGAGAGATCTACCTGATCCGCAGCCACCTGCCGGGCCGGCCGGCCCGCACGGACCGGCCGCGGTACGAGACCCTGGGCAGCTGGCCGCTGCGTGTCGCGGCCGTGCCCACCCGGCGCTGGCATAGGCTGCCAGCTGTGATCCGCACAAACCGCTGGCTGCTGCCCCTGGTGCTGGCGATCCTGGTGGCAGGCGCGCTGATCGGCGCGGTCCTGCGCTAAGGCCGCCGCCACGCACTAGCGGACACGCGGCAGCGGCTACAGCCGCTCGATGACGTAGTCGATGCAGGCGGTCAGCGCTTCCACGTCGGCCGGGTCCACGGCCGGGAACATGCCGATCCGCAGCTGGTTGCGGCCGAGCTTGCGGTACGGCTCGGTGTCCACGATGCCGTTGGCCCGCAGCGCCGCCGCCACGGCCGCGGCGTCCACTCCCTCGGCGAAGTCGATCGTGCCCACCACCTGGGACCGCTGCGCCGGGTCGGTCACGAACGGGGTGGCGTACGGCGCCTTCTCCGCCCAGGTGTACAGCCGGGAGGAGGAGTCGGCGGTCCGCTCCACCGCCCAGCCCAGGCCGCCCTGGCCGAGCATCCAGTCCAGCTGCTCGGCCAGCAGCAGCAGGGTGGCCACCGACGGGGTGTTGTAGGTCTGCTGCTTGGCCGAGTTGTCGATGGCGACCGGCAGCGAGAAGAACTCCGGGATGTAGCGGCCGCTGGCCGCGATCTGCGCGGCCCGGTCCAGCGCGGCCGGGGACATCAGCGCCAGCCACAGCCCGCCGTCGGAGCCGAAGCACTTCTGCGGCGCGAAGTAGTACACGTCACACTCGCCGAGCTCGACCGGCAGGCCGCCGGCGCCGCTCGTCGCGTCCACGATGACCAGGGCGCCCGGGATCGGCCGCCGGGACGCGGCGGACCGGCATGGCCACGCCGGTGGAGGTCTCGTTGTGGGTCAGCGCGTAGGTGTCCACCCCGGTCTCGCCGCGCGGCACCGGGTGGGTCCCGGGCGGCGAGGCGATCACCGTCGGGTCGTCCAGCCACGGGGCCGCCTGCGCGACCTTGCCGAACTTCGCCGAGAACTCGCCGAACGCCAGGTGCTGCGACTTCTGCCGGACCAGGCCGAACGCGGCGATCTCCCAGAACGCGGTGGTGCCGCCGTTGCCCAGCACGACCTGGTACCCGTCGGGCAGCCGCGAACAGCTCGGCCAGGCCCTCGCGGGCCCGCTGGACCAGCGACCGGACCGGGGCCTGCCGGTGCGAGGTACCCAGGTAGCTGGCACCCGAGGCGGCCAGCGCCGCCAGCTGCTCGGGGCGCACCTTGGACGGACCGCAGCCGAAGCGCCCGTCGGCCGGCTTGAGGCTCAGCGGGAATGACGATGTCGGTCACGCCGAGCCAGCCTATCCCGGGGGGACGACCCCGGAGCCCCGGCGAGGCCGCTCGCGCCGAGGCGGGGCTCGCCGAGCGCACGCCGGCGGCGTCGCCGAGCGGCTCGGGGGCGCCTGCGGTGTCTCCCGGTCTAGACCTCGTCGAGCACCTGGTCGGCGCCGGGCACGCTCGGTGACCGGGCGGGACGGCGGGCCCACGTAGCGGGCGCTGGGCCGGACCAGCCGTCCGGTCTGCTTCTGCTCCAGGATGTGGGCGGCCCAGCCCGCGGTCCGGGCGCAGGTGAACATGGAGGTGAACATGTGCGCCGGGACCTCGGCGAAGTCCAGCACGATGGCCGCCCAGAACTCCACGTTCGTGGCCAGCACCCGGTCCGGCCGGCGGGCGTGCAGCTCGGCCAGGGCCGCGTCCTCCAGGGCCATCGGCCACCTCGTACGCGGGGCGCCCGAGTTCCTGGCGGTCCGGCGCAGCACCCGGGCCCGGGGGTCCTCGGCCCGGTAGACCCGGTGCCCGAAGCCCATCAGCCGGTCGCCGCGGTCCAGCGCGGCCTTGACGTACTTCACCGCGTCGCCGGTCCGCTCGACTTCCTCGATCATCGACAGCACCCGGGCCGGGGCGCCGCCGTGCAGCGGGCCGGACATCGCGCCGACCGCGCCGGACAGGGCGGCGGCCACGTCGGCGCCGGTCGAGGCGATGACCCGGGCGGTGAACGTGGACGCGTTCATGCCGTGCTCGGCGGCGGAGGTCCAGTAGGCGTCCACCGCCTTGACGTGCCGCGGGTCGGGCTCGCCGCGCCAGCGGATCATGAACCGCTCGACGATGGTGCGCGCCTCGTCCACCCGGTGCTGCGGGACCGGGGGCAGCCCCTGCCCGCGGGCCGACTGGGCCACGAAGGACAGTGCCATCACCGAGGCGCGGGCCAGGTCGTCGCGGGCCTGCTCGTCATCGATGTCGAGCAGCTGGTGCATGCCCCAGGCCGGCGCCAGCATGGCCAGCGCGCTCTGCACGTCCACCCGGATGTCGCCGGAGTGCACCGGGATCGGGTAAGGCTCGGCCGGCGGCAGCCCAGGGGCGAACTCGTTGTCCACCAGCAGGCCCCAGACGTGGCCGAAGGAGACGTGGCCGACGAGTTCCTCGATGTCCACTCCCCGGTAGCGGAGCGACGCCGCCCTCCCGGTCGGGCTCGGCGATGGACGTCTCGAAGGCGACAACGCCTTCCAGCCCAGGCACGAAATCGGACATGTGCTGGACCTCCGTGTCCTTGTGTGCCGTCGTGGAGCTGTGCCGGGGTGTGGCACCGGCGACGGCTGATGCCGCTCCCGGGCGACCCGGGGGTGCCAGCCGGGTCAAGTCAACCCTGCTCGAACCATAATCGGCTATGAGTTCGAGCGTGACACATGCCACGCTAGCCCGGCACGCCATGGCACTGCGGACGGCCCCACGGCGCGGGAGTGCCCGATGTGTGAGGATCATTCCCGTGGAACCGTTCCTCATCCCGCTGCGCGGAGGCCTCGAGACCGCCCCGGCCGACCCGCTCGGTGCTGTTCGATCGCGGTGGATGGACGGCCGTGTTCGACGCGCGGGCCTGCCCGAGCCGACCGCCATGGTGCTGGCCACCGTCTCCCCGGCGGGCAGCCGCGGGCCCGCACCGTGCTGCTCAAGGAGTACGGGCCCGCGGGTTTCGTCTTCTACACCAACCGCACCTCGGCCAAGGGCCGCACCTGGCCGGGAACCCCGTGCCTGCCTGCTCTTCCCCTGGCACCCGATACAGCGGCAGGTGATCATCGAGGGCCGGTGACCGCGCTGTCGGTCAGCGAGAGCGAGCCCTATTTCCACTCCCGGCCGCACGGCTCGCAGGTGGCGCCTGGGCCAGCAGGCAGTCGTCGGTGCTGCCGTCCCGCGCCGAACTGGAGAGCGCGGTACCAGGAGCTGGCGCAGCGCTGGCCGGAGGGGACCGCCGGTGCCGATGCCCGACTTCTGGGGCGGCTACCGGGTGCACCCGGAGATGATGGAGTTCTGGCAGGGGCGGCCCAGCCGGCTGCACGACCGGCTCCGCTACCGGCGCAGCGGGCAGACGTGGGAAGTAGAGCGTTTGTCGCCGTAGCATCAGGTGAGGAGGGAGGCCTGGACACGGTGCACGGGCTCATCGACACCACCGAGATGTACCTCCGCACCATCTTCGAGCTGGAAGAGGAGGGCATCGTCCCGCTGCGCGCGCGGATCGCCGAGCGGCTGTCGCAGAGCGGGCCGACGGTCAGCCAGACCGTGGCCCGGATGGAGCGGGACGGGCTGGTCAAGGTCGAGGGTGACCGTCAGCTCGCGCTGACCGATGCCGGCCGCACCCTGGCCATGCGGGTGATGCGCAAGCACCGGCTGGCCGAATGCCTGCTGGTCGGGGTCATCGGGCTGCCCTGGGAAGAGGTGCACGTCGAGGCCTGCCGCTGGGAGCACGTGATCTCGGAGAACGTCGAGCGGCAGGCTGGTGCAGCTGCTGGACTACCCGGTCTGCTGCCCGCACGGCAACATCATCCCCGGGCTGGACGAGCTCGGCGTGCCGCAACGGACACGCAGCAGCGGGCGGAGGCCGCGGGCCAAGAGCAGGCCGAGGCGATGACCGCGGTCGCGGCAAGCCTCGCCGCGCCGGTAACGGTGCGCAGGATCAGCGAACAAGTCCAGAGTGACCCCTCGCTCATGCTTAAACTCAAGCGGATCGGGATACAACCCGGACGCGAGGTCACGCTCGCGGCCAGTGACGATGGTGTGCGGGTGACCAGTGAGGACAGGGTCGGCAGTGTCACAGCGGAGTTGCCCCGCCTGGTGGCGCCCACGTCTTCGTCACCAGGCGCTGAAGGTGGCCCCGGTGACTGACTGGGCCGATCCGGCCTACGAGTCGTACCTGCCGGCGCAGACCATCCTGGCCAGATCGTCCGCCGCGCTGGTGGTCACCGACCCGCTGGGCAATCTGCTCTACGCGAACCCGTTCGCGACCCGGCTGTTCGGCTTCCCCGCCGACGGGAAGCTGCTCGGCCAGCCGGTGCTCTCCCTCGCGTTCACCGGCGGCTGACGCCAGGAAGGCGGCCGAACTGGCCAAGCAGGTGCTCCGCGGCCGGGACGGGGACGGCACGTTCGCGGTCATCCGCGCGGACGGCTCCCGGGTGTTCGTCCGCGCCGAGGCGATGCCGCTGCGGCACCCGTCCGGCTCGATCGACGGCATCGTGATCATCGCGCGCGAGGCCAGCCGCCGCAGCAGCCGCCGGGAACGGGACCGGGTCGCGCTGCTGGACCGCATCGGCGAGCAGCTGTCCGGGTCGCTCGAGCTCACCACGACCTTGCGGCAGGTGGCCGAGACACTGGTCCCGCAGTTCGCCGACCACTGCCTCATCGACCTGGTCCAGGGCGACAAGCTGGTCCGCCGGGCGCAGACCAACGCGGGCGGCTGGGTCCCGCCGCCGGGCAGCTGGGCCAGGGTCGGGGACCCGATCAGGTACCCGGAGGGTCATTTCTGCCAGCAGGCCATGACCCAGCCTGGACGCCGTCTGGTCGAGAACCTCGAACGAGATCCAGCCGCCGCGCGCGCCCAGCCCGGCCAGCCTGGCCGCGGCCGAGGAGGTAGGGCTGCGCTCGGTCGTGGCCGCGCCGCTGGTCGCCCGCGGCGAGCTGCTCGGCGTGATCAGCCTGGCCCTGTCCGGGCTGACCAAGCGGCATGAGCAGTACTACGACGCGGACGACCGCGACTTCCTCAGCGCGGTGGCCAGCCGGGTGGCGGTGGCCATCGACAACGCGCTGCTGTTCGAGGAGGAACGGCGCACCGCGCTGGCGTTCCAGACCAGCCTGCTGCCGCAGGACCTGCCCGCACTGGACGGCCTGGACGTGGCCTGCCGCTACGTGCCCGCCAAGCCGCTCGAGACGCACGGCCAGGGCATCCAGACGCAGGTGGGCGGCGACTGGTACGACATCATCCCGCTGTCCGCGGGCCGGGTCGGCATCGTCATCGGTGACGTGGAGGGGCGCGGGGCCCGGGCCGCGGCCGTGATGGGCCAGCTGCGGGCCGCGCTGCGCGCGTTCGCCCAGGACGACAAGCCGCCCGCGGAGATCCTGCGCAAGCTCGATGACTGGTGCCGCACGCTGAGCCCGGCCAAGGCGCGCCCGGACGGCTCGCTCAGCCCGGACCCGCCCATCGTGAGCTGCACCTACCTGGTCTATGACGCGTGGTCGCGCACGCTGTCCTTCTCCAACGCGGGCCACGACGCGCCGCTGCTCATCGTGGGCGGCGAGGTCGGCGAGCTGGAGATGGAGCACAAGGGGGTGCTGCTCGGCGTGCGGGGCAAGGGGCTGCCCGGGCTGCCGACCTACCGGGAGGAGACCCGGTATCTGCCCGGCCGGGTCCGGGCCTGGTGCTGTACACCGACGGGCTGACCGACCGGCGGCACCGCCCGGACGGGCTGGGCACACTACTCCGAGGACGACGCCCGGCTGATGCTGCACCAGGCGGTGCGCCGGGTGGCGCACGGTGACGTGGAGGAGATCGCGCAGGCCGCGCAGGAAGCGGTGCCCGGGGATATCGACGACGACATGGCCATCGTCGCGATCCGCACCTCGCCGGTGGACCTGGCCTCCTGGGAAGGCACGTTCCCGGCCGAGCCGATCAAGGTATCCGAGACGCGCAGGCTGGCCGAGGCGACGTTCCGAGTCCTGGGGCATGGAGCCCGAGCAGGTCGGGCCTGACCTGCCTGCTGGTCTCCGAGGTGGTGACCAACGTGGTGCTGCACACGGCCACGTCGCGGGCACCCCGGCACTCACTCGACCCTGGAAGTGGCGGGGCCGCGGACCCAGGGCCATGCCGGGCCTGGTGGCCGGGTGGGCGCCCGTCCGAGCCGGGTGACGAAGGCCCGGGCGCGGCAGGGCAAGACGTTCAGCCTGCGGCTGCGCCGCGGCCGCGACGCGGTCTGGGTGGAGGTGTTCGACAACGACATGCGGCTGCCGCGGATCCGCAGCGCGGGGGAGACCGACGAGGGCGGCCGCGGGCTGTACCTGGTCGACCAGCTGGCCACCCGCTGGGGGTCCCGGCCGACCCGGGACGGCAAGGCGGTCTGGTTCGAGATGCCGCTGCGGCGCGACTATCCGGGGCGGCCCCTGACCCCCGTCGCCGCTTCGCGCCGAGCGGCTCTCGGTGGGGACACGGCTTCGCCGCGCCCCGCCTCGCCGGCGATCCTTAGTGTCCCTTCTTGGAAGGCCCACAGGACGAGGAGGCCGATCACGATGGCGATGATGGTGACGCCCAGGTCCGGCCGGTGGCGTTGCCCATCCCCAGCCGCGCCGCGCCCGGGACAGGAAGAACGCCAGCAGGGCGGCGATGAGCACCAGCAGGATGATCCCACTCGTCATCCCGGCCTCCGCAGCTCGCTCCGGGCGGCCGGCACTGGGGGCTGCCGGGTCGGCCACTGGTAACGAGCATAAGGCCGGCCAGGCCACCGAACCCGTGCGCAGATCGAGCGGGATCGAGCCTGGCCGTCCCGTCCGGGTCGATCCACACAGTCGCGGAGCTTGCGCAACACCGCCACCTGCCGGTCCAGCGCCTGGATCCGGTCCTCCACCAGCTGGGCGGCCCTGGCCCGCTGCCCCGGCGCGATCGTCCGGCCCAGGGCCAGCCGGGCCAGCGGCTTGACCTCCTCCAGCCGGAAGCCCAGATCCTTCAGGGCCAGCGCGGTCTCGATGTAACCGCAGTACTCGCGCGGGTACTTGCGGGTGCCGCCGCTGGTCCGGCGCGGTTCGGGCAGGATCCCGAGCTCCTCGTAGTAGCGGATGGTCCGGCTGCTCACGCCCGCGGCCTTGGCCAGCTGGCCGATGCTGACCAGGCCGGAGATGTCGTCGATGGTGTCCATGGTGCTGCGTCCCCCGGGTCTGCCCCCTCGCGTGGGCCATCCGCTGGCCCCGCGTTCGGATGCGCTCAGTAATCAGTAATCACGGATAGTAGCGATTACTGATCACCGGCAGGGTGATTCCCAGGTCAAGCGGGCAACGGGGAATCGCCGCGGGGCCGGGCAGCCTGCTGGCCCGTCTTCCGGGATTGAAGAAATATCCAACTTGACTCAGAGGTTTCCTGTAAATGGAAAATGTAGTAACCTGGACTCAGAGATGAGTTCTTGTTCTTGCCTGGAGGCGAGCTTCATGTTGCTGACCACCTTTGACCCCTTCACCAGGGATTTCGACCGGATGATCGACCGGGCGTTCGGCCCGGCCTGGTCCTCGTTCCGCACGGGCACTGCCGCGGGCATGCCGATGGACGCCACCCGCACCGAGGACGGCCTCGTGCTGCGCTTCGACCTGCCGGGGATCGACCCCGCCAGCATCGAGGTCACCGTGGACCGCGGTGTCCTGACCGTCAGCGCCAAGCGGGACGAGGAGCTGGCCGAGGGCGAGAAGCCGTACGTCCGCGAGCGCGTGACCGGCACCTTCTCCCGCCGGATCCGGCTCGGTAACGCGATCGACTCCGAGAAGGTCGAGGCGGGATACGAGCACGGCGTGCTGACCGTGCGGGTGCCCCTCGCCGAGACGGCCAAGCCGCGGAAGGTCGAGATCCAGACCGAGGCGCCGAAGGGCCTGACCGCCTGATCGAGCACTTCGCAACGCGCTGACCGGCGGGCCCGGGCGATGAGCCCGGGGCCGGGGAGCGCCGGCCGTAGGATTCACATCCGCCGGGCCCGGACAGCCAGCCTGTCCGGGCCCGCGGTTCACTATGGAGACAGTCATGCCGTCGCTGCCGATCGATGACGAGAACCTGCCCCTGTTCACCGTCGGGCAGGTCTCCACCATGCTCGAGATCCAGCAGGCCTTCCTGCGCCGGCTCGACGAGTTCGGGGTGGTGCAGCCGTCCCGGTCCAGCGGCGGGCAGCGCCGGTACACCCGCAACGAGATCACCGTGGTCCAGTACGTGGTGCGGCTGGCCGACGAGGGGATGACCCTGCAGTCGATCCGCCGGGTCCTGGAGCTGGAACAGCGGATCAGGGCGCTGGAGGCGGAGTGCGACGCGCTCCGCGAGGCACTGCGGGAAGCCCGGCAGCACCCCCCGGTCCGCCGCGGGGCAGGCGGGCCGTCGGCCGGCTAGCCGTAGTCGGCGCCGGCCGGCCCCTGGGTGAGTTCGGCATCGTGAAGGGTTGCCGGGACTGGTCCTCGTTGCGGGAACATTGGTCTGGCGGATGGTGCGGGACCTCCGGCGGCCCGGCGCGCCGGATCACGTCGAGCGTGAGCAGGTGGGCGTGGCCCGCGTCCCCCGTCACCCGGATGTCAGCCGCCCAGCAGGCAGCCGCGAGGATGTCCCGGGCCGAGCGGAGATCCGCCACCACGATCCCCGCCGGGCACCAGAGGCGCACTCTCTCACCGAACGGCTGGCGGGTGGTGCGCAGGATGGCCGGCAGGCGTCCGCTCCGGGAGTGGATGCGGGCCTGCACGAACCCCGCGCGCAGCCGGTGCGGGGTGATGATCCGCCAGGCCGCGGTGACGACGGCGTGCCGGGTGGGCGGCCAGCAGCAGCACACGCCGAGGGTGGCGAGGGTGCCCAGGACGGTCGGCCCGGTACCTAGCGCGCGGGCCAGCACGATGAGCGCGCCCGCCAGGGCCGCCACGATGCCGAGTTCATAGCGCCACCACCACAGGTAGCCGGGCACGGTGGCGTGGCGGCCCGGCCGGAACCTGGTTTCCAGCTCGGCCAGCAGCCACGCCTCGCTCCGCCGGTGCGCCCGTGTCCTATGCATGGCCGGTGCCGTCCGGGGCGGGGGCGCGGGCCGCCCGGGCCAGGAAGCAGTCGAAACGCGGATCCCGGTACCGCCGGCCGAGGCCCCGGTGTACCGGGGTGACCTGCCAGCCATGCCGCTGGGCCAGCACGTCCGCGTCGGCGTGCAGGTACTGGCCGATCCGGGTCCGGGTTAGCCGAATGATTGGGATGACCCAGACCTTGTATTTGGCTATGCCGATGCTAGGGTTACACAAAGCACTGATCCTTTCGCTCTTGCCTGAGCCGCGGGTTTGGTGTTTGCAACGGGACCGATGTGACAGCATCGGTCCCGCTTCGTTTGGCAGCCATGGATGATGCGTCCGCGCGGCGCATTATGCTGGCCGACCGTGCGATCCAGGCTTACGTCCTGTCTGGTGCAATGCGGTAATGTGGCGGATTCAATATCCCTCCTCTCCGCTGCCGATCTCGGTGCCCACCAACGAGCGACGTGACACCCGTTAAGCTCCCTGGCCCGCTTGGATGGCTAGCCTGGTTTGAGAATACTTTCTGTATGTCAAAAATGGTGATCTTAATCGTCTATTGGCAAGTGCCACTTCTGGCTAGACTTTGATAGCTGTTTGACCCTGTGCTGGGTATAGACGGGTGACGCTTAGGGAGGGAGACGTGACTGGAGTGACTGGAGTCCGCAGCCCTACTGTTCGCCGCCGCGAGCTCGGTACCAGGTTGCGAGCGCACCGGGCCGAGGCGAATCTCACCGTTGACCAGGTCGCGGAGCGGCTCCTGTGCTCGCCGAGCAAGATCTCCCGCCTGGAGACCGGCGCCCGCGGTGCGAGTGCCCGGGATATCCGGGATCTCTGTGACCTGTACGAGGTGCCCCAGGCGGAGCGCGACCACCTGGCCAATCTCGCCAGGGAAGGCCGTGACCAAGCATGGTGGCAGCCGTTTGACCTGCCCTACGCCACCTATGTCGGCCTGGAGGCGGCGGCTGTCCTGATCAGTGATTACCAGCCGGGCGCGTTCCCGGGCTTGCTGCAGACCCCTGCCTACGCCCGGGCGGTCCATGTCAGTGCTATACCGCCGCTCAACTCTGAGGTGATCGACCAGCGCATCGAGTCGCGCTGGCTGCGCCAGGAAGTCCTGAGACGCCAGAAGCCACCACATCTCAAAGCCGTCATTGATGAAGCGGTGCTGCATCGCGTGGTGGGCGGCCCTGGAGTCATGCGTGAGCAGTTGCAGCACATGATCGCGGCTAATGAGATGGCACAGGTTGACGTCCGGATCCTGCCGTACAGCGCTGGTTCACATCCCGCGCTCAATAGTACGTTCGTCATCCTGGAATTTGAGGACCCAGTACCAGGGGTTGTCTATGTTGATGGGCTGGTGGGCCAGATATATCTGGAGCGGCCGGCAAGACTTCCATCGATACAAGGAAGTGTTCGAGCGGTTGAAGGGAGCTTTCGCTGAGGCCAGCCGAGACGGGGAAACTGTTTGTGAAGATGCGTGATTATTATGCGAATAAGGGCAAGTAGCTTTCACCGCTCCGCGATACTCCTAGTGGTGCCGTGCCTCCGTTAGGTGAGCTTAAGCGTCCCGTCTGCGTTCTGCGGCCTGGACATAGGCGCTTTCCGGCTCGTTACGCCATCCTGCGCGATCTTGGGGTACCGACCCCGTTGCAAGTCGGCGGTTCGTAGCGCGGTGCACTCTCATCCTGGAGTACCATCCGTTAATTGAACGGCTAGATCAAAAGGAGGGTCGGCCCGACCCAGAGCTAGAAGCCCTGTGTAAGGGTTTATGTGTATTTCTTCCGGGCCTTGGGTCGCGCCTGGCTGGAAGAAGTGCGGTCTTCACCTGGGTTGGGTTGACTGGTTGCATTAAGAGTCGGGTTGCAGGCCTCAGCTATGTGAGATTCTCCGATGGTCTAGGTGGGAGTTAAACACTCGCGGACTTTAGGTGAACGCATGTCTGTTAATCCATCGGAACCGAAATGGCGTAAGGCGCAAAGTAGTGTTAACAATGGCGCTTGCGTAGAAGTGGCCGACGCAGACGGCATGATCGCCGTGCGTGATTCCAAAGACCCGGGCGGCCCAGTTCTCATGTATACCCGGCGCGACTGGGCCGTTTTCCTGGATGTCGCGAAAAAGGGAAAATTCGACCCTCTCGGCTGAGGCGGCCTTCCCGGTCAGACGTCGGCGCGGTAGAAGTTGAGGTAGGACCGGGACGGCGTGGGGCCGCGCTGGTCCTGGTAGCGCGAGCCGTACTGGGACGAGCCGTACGGGTGCTCCGCCGGTGAGCTGGTCCGGAACAGGCATAGCTGGCCGATCTTCATCCCGGGCCAGAGCTTGATCGGGAGCGTGGCCACGTTGGACAGCTCCAGGGTCACGTGGCCGGAGAAGCCGGGGTCGATCCAGCCCGCTGTGGAGTGGGTCAGCAGGCCGAGCCGCCCCAGCGAGCTCTTGCCTTCCAGCCGCCCCGCCACGTCATCGGGCAGCGTCACCACCTCGTAGGTGGACGCGAGCACGAACTCCCCGGGATGCAGGACGAACGGGTCCTTGCCTTCCGTCTCGACCAGCCGGGTCAGGTCAGGCTGCTCGACAGCGGGATCGATGTGCGGGTAGCGGTGGTTCTCGAAGACCCGGAAGTAGCGGTCCAGCCGCACGTCGATACTGGAGGGCTGGATCAGCTCGGGTGCGTACGGATCGAGCCGGACCCGGCCGGAATCGACCTCGGCCCGGATATCACGGTCGGAGAGGAGCACCCTGGCAACCTACCGGCTGAGCACACCCTGGCGGTCGGCGCTTCCGGTACTATGTCGGGGCGGCGTCAGCGAGCCCGGACGGGCCCTGGCGGGCGTTGCGGGTGTAGTTCAATGGTAGAACGTCAGCTTCCCAAGCTGATAGTGCGAGTTCGATTCTCGTCACCCGCTCCAGAAGCTTCCTTGCAGGTCAGCGCCGGTATCCCGAGCGTGGCCCGTTCCCTCTGCTGGGCAGTTGTTGAACTTCCGTGCCTGTGGGCGCGAGCACGCCCGCCTGGCCGTCGTCATCATCGTCGCCGCGCTGCTCGGCTTGGACGTGAGAGTCGATCGCGCTTGTAATCGCCTGATCTGCGCCGCGCGCCTCGTGCTGGTAGATCATGGCCGCTCGCTCGCTGTCATGCCCCATCCGCGCCATGAGATCCCGCAGGCGCGCACCGCTGGCCGCCGCGAACGTGTTGCCCGTATGCCGAAGATCGTGAAAATGCAGACCTTCCGTACCGATCGACCGCACCGCGTACGGCCAGGCGAACATCTTGTCAAGGCGGCACCGCGTCCGGCGCTCCCCGCGCCGGGCTCTGGCCTTGAGGAGGCCCCGCCCGGCGCGTCCGCGCCGCCCCAGCCTTGGCGGTCGCGCTGACCTGACCGGCTCACGCCTCGTGCACATTGCTGCGCCGCGTGGCCGTCTGCACGGCTTACCGGTGGCCTGGCGAATGCTCGGTCAGGTGCGGCTGTTCGCGGGCCGGGAGTTTAGAGGCGCTGCTGCTGGCTGGGCTTGTTAAGGTCCAAGGAAATGAGGAGGGTGGCTATGGCGCGGAAGATGCCGTTCAGGATCGGGGCCGACGCCAGTTGCAGCGATGGAGCCTGCGGTCATGTGAGCCGCATAATCGTCAACCCGGTCGCCCGGGAGGTCACTCATCTCGTAGTCAACCAGAAGCACCGGAATGGCCCAGGGCGGCTTGTTCCTGTTGACCTTGTGGACGCTACGACGGGTCAGATCCGGCTGCGCTGCACCCTAGCCGAGTTCCAGGGGCTCCGACCCGCCCAGGAGACCGAGGTCGTGCCGGACCTCGACCCCAGCGGGCCCCAAGAGTCCCACTCCCCCCCTAGCGTGAGCTTTCTTTCTCTGTCCCCCGGAGTCTTCGGGATTCCCGGTGCGTCCGAGGTCCGGCCCGACCGCGGCCCTGGCCGACCAGAAGCCCCGCAGGAAGTCACCGTCAACGCCGTCCCGTCCGGCGAGGTAGACATACGCCGCGAACTGACCGTCTGTGCGACCGACGGCGAGATAGGGCAGGTCCAGGGACTGGTCGTGGAACCTGGCGGCCGCTATGTAACCCACGTGCTCCTCCAGGAGGGGCACACGTGGGGCCGCAAGGAAGTGGCTGTCCCGATCGGCGCTGTGACTAAGATCGGGACTCTTCTTATCCATCTCAGCCTCACCAAACACCAGGTGAAAGACCTGCCGTCCGTGGACATTGATCACTCAGCGGGGTAGACCTGCATGGGGACACCACCCCAGACCGCGGTCCGACGGTGACCACACCTGTCTCTTAGAGCCTGTTTGGAAACTCAGTAGCGTTCGACCAGATGAGCACGGCTGTCCGGGAGTTCGGCTGGGGCGGGCCAGAAGTCGGTGATCCGGGCGATCTGTCCCTCTTCATTCAGGTCGAAGAAGCACACTCCTGGGTAGCGGTCACCGGCATCGGAGAATTCCAGCCAGCTCGCCGCGTGGTGGCCTTCCCCGACGATCCGCTCGACGCTGAGATGCCAGTCTCCGGGGAGACCCTCGACGTTGAACCGCACGTACGCGGTGCGCCCGCGAACCCGCTCCCGGAACTGCGGCGCCTCGTACACGACCTGCTCGGCAAGCAGTGCGCCGAACGCATTCCAGTCCCGGGCCTCTGCCGCGGCCCAGGAGGCTGCGACGACTTCATGCGCGTTGGTCATGCCAGGCAACCTACTCGCCAGCCCGCGCATTGCCTGGCCCCGCGGCAGTACTAACGCGAGGCGGGGCCGGGGAGCGCCGGCGAGGCGGCGGGTCATGGTGATGATCATGGCCCAGTAGACGATGGACTCGTGGTGGGCGGGCAGCCGCTCGTAGTCGCGGACGGTGCGGCGGCAGCGGGTGATCCAGGCCAGTGTCCGCTCGACGACCCACCTGCGGGGCAGCACCTGGAAGGCGTGCAGGTCATCGGGGCGCCGGACAATCTGGAGGGTGAGCTTGAGCGCGGTCTTGGCCCAGGTGACCAGCTTGCCGGCGTAGCCGCCGTCGGCCCAGACAAGCCTGACCGCGGGGAATGCCTTCTTCAAGTTCCACAGCAGCGGCCTGGCGGCGTCGCGGTCCTGCAGCCCGGCGGCGGTGATCAGCACGGTCAGCAGCAGGCCGGTAACGTCCACGGCGATGTGCCGCTTGCGGCCCTGCACCCTTTTGCCGGCATCAAACCCGCGGCTTGCCGCGGCGACGGTCTCGGCGGCCTTGACCGACTGGGAGTCGATGACCGCAGCCGTGGGCTCGGGCTCGCGGCCCGCGGCGATGCGGCAGGCGCGGCGCAGCTCATCGTGCATCGCCTCGGTCGCACCGGATTCTCCCCAGCCGTCCAGCGCGTCGTAGACGCTGCGCCAGTGCGGGAAGTCGGCGGGCATCGCCCGCCACCTGATGCCTTCCCTGACCAGGTAGCGGATCGCGTTGACGGTATCGCGGCAGCAGCGCTGCGCCGGGCGGCCGCCCCGGCCCTGCTTCCAGGCGGGTTCCGGCAGCGTGGGCTCGGTGACCGCCCATTCGGCGTCGCTCATGTCCGACGGATACCGCGGTACCCGGGTGCTACGGCTGATGCCGTCCGGGCAGCAGCGGCATCGCACCAGCCCGCCGGCCGCCCAGGCGCCGTCATCACCGGACCCGGCCCGCATACGCTGGGCACGGGCGGGTCCTCCTCTGTTCCTGGCTGTCACAAACCCGGATCATGAGGACCCGCGCCCTCATCCCGGCGGAACGACACGCCGCAGGACCTGACAAACCGTCACACGCCGCCTACATGGACGGTTTCCAAACAGGCTCTTAGTACGTGAGGTCGGGGGGCGGCCTTCACCCGGCGCGGGAGTATCAGCCCTCCACGGGAGCCGTCAAGGGTTCCAAGATCCTTTGGCCGCATCCTGCCCGCTCGCACAACCCCTCACGCCTATCGACCCTCTCCGCGGCCAAAGCATCTTGGAAGTCCTGCGGACCAGGCCCTTGACGGCTCCTGCTCCGGGCGGTGATCGGCGCCTATCGGGTGAAGCCCTCCACGTGGGAGGCCACTCGCATAGGAGCGAGGTGAACCGGGTGGTGGCCTTCACTGATGACACTGGGGTGGAAGCCAAGGCGATGACTACTGTGCCGCAGCATGCGGGCGACATCCCGGCTGGGACCCTGCGCGCTATCGTGCGAGATCTAGAGGCGGCATTAGGGAAGGGATGGCTGCGATGAGCGGCGATACGTATCGCGTAGTCGTCACCCGTGAGGACGGCCACTGGCTCGCTGACGTTCCGTCCCTGGAAGGTGCTCACACTTACGCTCGCAGCTTGCCATCGCTGGATCAGGCGGTGCGAGAGGTCGTGGTCCTGGCGGCCGACCTCCCCGATGAGGCTATGCCCGTTCTCGTGCTGGACTACGAGTACCACACCGGTGATCCCAGTCTCGATGTCACCGCGCAGGAGGTTCGCCAGCTACGCCGCGAGGCCGACGAACTCGCTGCTGCTGCTGCCACCCGCACCGGCCGGGTCGCCGCCGAACTAGTCGCCAGGGGATTGTCAGTCCGCGATGTCGCCGCCCTCCTCGGCATCAGTCCTCAGCGCGTCTCCCAGCTCACGGCCCGGGCAAGCTGAGCTGTCGCGACTGCTCCGAGCCATACCAAGATCGCCGTGCAATTAGCGTGCAATTAGCCAGGGTGGTCGGCGGTCAATCACGGACACCTGCGGTCGCCCGGCCTGGCTGGTCAGCGGCTCCAGCATGCCGGATTGGTCGGATTCCCAAGCTGATAGTGCGAGTTCGATTCTCGTCACCCGCTCCACAGCTTCCGCCCAGCTCAGGGCCATGATCAGCGGTATCCGTCGCTGGCGTCATGATGCCCGCTTGGGCTTCCGTGCCCGCTGCGTGCCCGATGGCCTTTCGTGTTGCCGCAGTTCTGCCCTGGCGAGCTTGCCCATGGCGTCGGCGATGAGCTTGTCGCGCTCGGAGGTGCGGTGCTGGTAGATGAGTGCTGCGCGGGTGGTGCTGTGGCCCATAAACCCGTGGCGACGCCGGTGGTCATCCCGCGACAATGGCCGGCGTGGAGGAGGTTGATGTCGTCGTCGCGCATAACGAGCGCGCGACCCTGCGCGTCGGCGACGTTTTCCTGAAGATCGACGCCGATCAGACGCGCACCGACGTCGAGGTCGAGGCGATGGCTATGGCGCCAGTCCCGACTCCGGAGGTCTTGTGGCGAAAGCCGCCCGTGCTCGCGCTCGCCGCCCTCCCGGGGACGGCACTCGGCCGCCTCGGCGAGCCGTTGACCGCGTCGCCAGCGGCGTGGGCCGCGGCGGGTGCCGCCGCACGGATGCTGCACGACGCGCCGCTGCCGCCATGGCCCGGCTGGAGCCTCGATGAGATCGCATCGGAACTCGACGGCGAATGCGAGTGGCTCGTCACGAACGGAGTCCTTCCCGCTGACCTGGTCACACGCAACCGCCGGATTGCCGAGGTTGCGCTCCGGCCGTGGACACCGGTGTTCACGCACGGCGACCTGCAGGTCGCCCACGTGTTCGTCGACGGTGACGAGATCACCGGAGTGGTCAACTGGTCCGAGGCGGGCCAGGGCGATGCCCTTTATGACCTCGCCAGCTTGACGCTCGGGCACGAGGAGCACCTTGGCGACGTCGTCGCTGGCTACGGCGGCGGCGTTAACCTCGACGTGATCCGCGCGGGGTGGTCGTTGCGAAGCCTGCTGGCGGGCCGCTGGCTGGTCGAGCACGGCTTCGACCCGTCCTCGCCAGGCTGCGAGTTCGACGTGCTGAGATCCCAGCTGTGAGGCTGCACGAGCAGCGCGCTTACAGACGCACCGTCACGCAATGCTGTCGCTCGACGTATCGCAGATCAACTGGCGGACGGCTGTCGCGCATCTACCGACGGAGGACAGGAAACCCTGCGCCAATTGCCTAGCCTCACTTGATCCTTGACGGATCGGCTTCAGTTGATCCTTGACACGCTCTAGACGTTTTCGCAGCGCGTTCGCTTGAGCGCGGCAGCGCCTTCCCGGCCCTGGTTTCCCCGGGATAGGTGCCAGTCAACGCCGGAGCCGCGGCGGGGGGTCAACGTGGAGCGCCCGCAGCGCGCCAGCGCGAGGACGAACGACGTTGAGGCGCGCAAGGCCCGGCGTAGGCTCGGCCGGCCCGGGGAAAGGCTGGCGTCTTCGTGTCTGCCGGGGTGCTCTTGCTGCCAGTTCCCTGAGCTGCCAGTCTCGGCGGATGGGGTTCTTCGACGACGTGCCGTACCAAGATACGCACCGGCTGCGGGGCAGCATCTGGGATCCTCCCGTGGCCGAGTTTCCCTGTGCCGTTACGACCGGCCCGCTGGTGCTGGCGCGGACCGAGGCGGTCGCGGTGGCAGTCATCGGGGTGTGGGCATTCCGGGCTGGATTCGAGTTCTGGATGAGCGCCCAGTTCCGTCACGCCCAGCCGCCCGCATCCGGGGATATGGCGCCGCAGGAATCGGCTCATATCGGCGCGCAGTTCGCTGACGGCAGGAAGGCCGCCAGCTTCGGCCGTGGGCCTGCGCTCGCACCGGGCACCGAGCCCCGCATGGTGCTGATGCCGGTCGGCCTGGGTGGTGGCCTGCGTTACCGGAGTTGGAGTTACTGGGTGTGGCCGCTGCCGCCGCGTGGGCCGGTGACCTTCGCCTGCGAGTGGGCGGCGGCTGGCATCGCCGAGGCGCGGGCCGATCTCGGCGCGCAGCTGATCTTGGATGCGGCTGCGCAAAGCGTGCAGCTGTGGCCAAAGGGCAATCGCTAACCCATTGCAGCTATTGCGGCAGCGGGCCGAAGAGTTGCTCGCCGTCGCTGCCGCCGAGCAGGAAGACGAACCGCTCCAAGTCGGCACGGAGCTGGGCCAGGCCGTAGGCGGGGGTGGCCGGCGAATTCTGCCAGGGAGGCGCTGAGGCGGCCGGGATCGCGGGCTGGCCATTCGCTGAGGAATTGCAGCATCTCGGCGAGTTCGGCGGCGTTGACGGCGTCGAGCTTGAAGTCGGGCATGGGGATCATCGTCCTTCGGGGGTAAGCCGGGCCGGGGAGCGCTTGCCGGAGGTGCTGGCTTTGTAACGGTGGACTTCGCTGGTGGTGGTGCGGGGCACCACGGCGGCGGTGTCGCCGTCGATGACCACCCGGAAGCAGTTGTTCTCGCAGATCACGGTGGCGGTCTTGCCCGCGTGGATCATCCCGGCGTGGATCTTCTGGCGGGCGGCCATGAGCCCGCCGCGGACGACACCCGCCGCTGCACGGTGATGGGCCCGCCCGGCTGGGGTGGCAGGGACCGGGCGCGGCGGGCGCCGCGCAGCCGGTAACGGCGGTCGGCCGGGATGGGGCAGGCCAGGGTGCGCAGCAGGCTTCCGTCGAGGCCGAGGACGGCCATCAACGGTCCTTCCATCCGGAGCGTGATCCGCTGCCCAGCCAGCGGCGAACCGACACCGACCTGCTGGTCGCCCAGGCTGACCAGGCCGGTGGCGCTGACGGTGCGGTCCACCTCGATCACCGCCCCAGTGCCTGCAGGCAGCGGCGATGGACCTGCCAGGCGGGCGCCGCTGGCGGCCAGCCGGGACAGCTCAGCGACTCCGACCCGGGACGGCAGGGTCTTGATCCGGGTGCCGTCCAGCAGACGTGCAGGCTGATCGCGTCCACCCAGCCGTCCGGCCCGCCTGGCCGGATCGGCCGCAGTGAGCGCGTAATCATCGGGGAAAATGCGTTACATGCGGAACGAGCGCCAGCAGGCCAAGAGCGGGGAGCGGTGGGCAATCCGCAGGACCGTGGGGCGGCGGCCTGCCGCGCCCTGCCGGGCGGAAGCCCTAGGGGCGCGGCGCCGCATGCCGGTCAGCTGGCCCGCACCCGCAGGCCGGTGGCTCAGGCCGTAACGGCGACCGCGATTACCGCGCCTACACAATCTGATTGGGGCCGTCCTCCGCGCCTGTGCCGATCACGTCTGGTCCTACCCGCCCTCTAGTATAAGTGTCTATCCGCTTGACAGTTGCAGTGTCTAGTCGCTAGATATATTCTGGTGAAGGCACGCGAGGTGAACCGGAAGATCGAACGGCTGGGCGGTGTCGTGGTCCGCCAGGTCGGGTCGCACCGACGTTATGTGGTGGCCTTCACTGATGACGCTGGGGCACAGGTCAAGGTAGCGACCACCGTCCCGCAGCATGCGGGTGACATCCCCACGGGGACACTACGTGCCATCGAGCGAGATCTTGAGGTGGCGTTAGGAAAGGGATGGCTGCGATGAGCGCCGATACGTTTCGCGTAGTCGTCACCCGTGGGGACGGCCACTGGCTCGCTGACGTACCTTCCCTGGAAGGCGCTCATACCTACGCTCGCAGCCTGCCAACCCTAGACCAAGCGGTGCGAGAGGTTGTGGTCCTGGCCGCCGACCTCCCCGATGAGGTGATGCCCAGCCTTGTGCTCGACTACGAGTACCACACTGGTGATGCCAGCCTCGACGTCACCGCGCGAGAGGTCCGCCGGTGACGCCGCGAGGCCGACGAACTCGCCGCCGCTGCGGCTACGCGCACTGGCCAGGCCGCCGCCGAGCTGGTTGCTCGGGGGTTGTCAGTCCGCGATGTCGCCGCCCTGCTGGGGATCAGTCCCCAGCGTGTCTCCCAGCTCACGGCCCAGGCAAGCTGAGCAGCTGCAACTGCTCCGAGCCCTATCAAGATCACCGTGCAATTAAGCGTGCAATTAGCCACGATAACGAGGGTCAGCCACGGGTACCGACGGCGCCCGGTCGTGGCTGCTCAGCGGTCCCATGAGCATAGATCGGTGGGATTCCCAAGCTGATAGTGCGAGTTCGATTCTCGTCACCCGCTCCACTGCAAAGCCCAGGTCAGCCACGTTCGAATCCTGCTTGGGTGCCTCGTAAAGACCAGCGAAACTGACTCTGACCTGTATCTGGTTGCGCCGGCTTGCCAGGGGGCGTATGCAGCAGGGCGAGCTGAAAGCGCAACTCCACCCCATGAGCCCCGTTGCGACCAGCCCAGCCGCAGAACCGACGCGCGACCGAATAAGCCAGGTCCGCACACGGGTTAAGCGGTCCGTGCTCACGGCGTTACGTGATGGCCGGTCCACTGCCGGGGGATTCATGAGCGCGGTGCAAGCGGCGGCGATGGCGGCGGCGCGGCAGGAGACGCCGAGCCTGCGGTATATGTGTTCTAGGTGCTTGTCCACTGTTCTGGGACTGCAGCCGAGACGGTGCCCGATCGCGGCATCGGTCAGGCCGCTTGCCACAAGCCGAAGCACCTGCTCCTGGCGGGGGGTGAGGTCTGCCCGGCCCGGCCAGGCGGCCCCCTCACCGACGGCCAGCTGGTTAGCCCGGTTGGCTGCCAGCCGCGCGATCCGGCGAGTCAGCAGCGGCCGGAGCCGGGTGAGCAGATCGACCGCTGCGGGCGTGAAGTCAGGGCCGGTCCTGTTCAGTGAGATGCAGACGTGCAGGCTCCCCGGCTTGAGCGCCAAGGCGAGCATCTCGTCGATGCCGATCTTCCGCACGACGTCGGCGTAGACACCGCTGCTGCGGAAGCTGCGCATGCTCTGCAGGTCCGACCGGCGGATCGGCCGGCCGTCGCCGCCGGGACGGGTATGACACATCAGCGGGAAAACTTGCGCATGCTGTTCGAGGGCCATTGCCGCGTCCTCGTCGAGCAGCAGTCCCGGATAGCTGGTGATCCGGCCGGGCAGCCGCCCGGCTGACTGATCCAGCTCGGCTGCCTGGTCCAGCCTGGCTGCCTGATCGAGCTCGGTCCAGAGCACCGAGTCCGCGCCGACCAGGTTTGCCAGCGGGGACAGCAGCAGGCCGGGAAGATCGGCCAGGCTGGTCGCAGCGTCAGCGGCCTCAACCGTGGCCAAGGCCGCGCGCACCGTACTCCGAGTCGCCATGACCCCCCCGCGACATTACGGAGTTCTTCGTATAGACAATACGCCTCCGCCTGTCATCTGCTGACTCAAGGTGACCAAGAAGACGCAACGATGACCGCGAACGAACCCGTCAGCCTGTCGGAGCTGGCGAACACGCGGTCGATCCGGACTAAAGATAAAGAGCGGAGAGGACGATGGGAGAAGCGACCGTCGAGCGGCCGAGCACCGGGATCAGTGTCGGGCCCTTGCGCGAGGGCGTGCGGGGCCAGGTGCTCACCGCTGGCGACGAAGGCTACGACCAGGCGCGCGTGGTGCACAACGGTATGTTTGACAAGCGCCCGCTGGCCGTGCTCCGCGCCGAGCAGGTGGCCGATGTGATCGCCGGGGTGAACTTCGCCCGTGATGACGGGCTGGAGCTGTCGGTGCGCGGCGGGGGGCACAGCGGACCGGGGTTCGGCACCAACGATGGCGGCCTGGTCATTGACATGGCGCCAATGCGCACGGTGCGGGTGGATCCGCGAAACAAGACAGCCCGCGCGGACGCGGGCGCGACGTGGGGGGACTTCAACCACGCCACCCACGCGTTCGGCCTGGCCACCACGGGCGGGATCATCTCCACCACCGGCATCACGGGCCTGACCCTGGGGGGCGGCATCGGCTACCTGGCGCGGGCCTGCGGGCTGTCGATCGACAACCTGATCTCGGCCGACGTGGTCACGGCGGAGGGGAAGTTCGTCACCGCCAGCGCGCAGCAGAACGAGGACCTGTTCTGGGGCCTGCGCGGGGGCGGGGGCAACTTCGGGGTGGTGACGTCGCTCGAGTACCGGCTCCACGAGGTGGACCAGGTGTTCGTCGGGCCGATCTTCTACAACCTGGAGGACGCCGCGCGCTGCTTTCCATGTTCGACCAGTTCATCCAGGACGCGCCGGAGCAGTTCGGCGGGTTCCCGGCCTTCCAGATCGCCCCGCCCCTGCCCTTCATCCCGGAAAACCGCCATGGCGACACTCTCTGCCTGGCCGTGGTGCACTGGGCCGGGCCCGCTCGAGCAGGCCGAGAAGGCCATGCAGCCCTTCCTCGACGTTGCCCCGGTGGTGGCCAACGGGACCGGGCCGCTGCCCTACCCGGCGCTCAACGCGGCGTTCGACGCCCTCTACCCCAAGGGCATCCGCGCCTACTGGAAGGGCGCCTTCGTCAAAGACCTGCCCGCCGAGGCCATCGCCGTCCACGCCGAGCACGGATCGCGGGTCCCCGAGGTCAGCGCCACGATGCACCTGTACCCGATCAACGGCGCGTGCCACCGCCCAGGGCCGCCGACACCGCCTTTGCCTACCGTGACGCCAGATACGGCATGGTCTTCCTCGCCGCCTGGACCGACCCCACCAAGGACGCCGAACGGATCCAATGGGTGCGCGATTACTACCAGGCGCTGACGCCGTACGCCGAGCCGGGCGGCTACATCAACTTCATGCAAGACGACGACTACGACAAGATCCGCGACAACTACCGGCAGAACTACGACCGGCTGGTCCAGGTCAAGCGCGCCTACGACCCAGGCAACCTCTTCCACATCAACCAGAACATCACGCCATAAACGGCGGTCTCCGGAGACGCTCCAGCTCCACAAGATCGCCGTGCAATTAGCGTGCAATTAGCCAAGGTGAAGAGGAGTCAATCAGGCTACAGGGGTTGAAAGCCCAGGGTCTGGAATCTACGGTGGTTCGGGTTCGAGGCTGAGTCCGGTCTGGCGTAGGAAGCCGTCGATCAGCGCGGGCCGGTACTGGATGCGCTTGAGCCGGTTCTTGATGATCGCGGCCAGCAGGCGGGGGTGCTGCAGGAGCCCAGGTTGCCGAGGCTGTTTTTCATGTTCGCCCAGGCGCCCTCAGTCGGTTTGCCATGGTGCATGCATCGTTGGACAGCCGGGTGTAAGCACGCCGATTATCGGCAGGGAGGGCCTGCTTCAGCTGGCGGAGTGGGCTGAGCGGCTGCGGGCACGGGGGCTGGAGGGAGGCGGGGCGTCGTGGAGGGCGCGGACGTGGGCGTCCTCCCCGCATGGCGGCGCTGACGAAAGTCTCGGTGAGGGATCTGTGGACGTCGTTTCCGGAGGCGAACCGGAAGGATGTTCTGGGGTTACTGGGCATGCTCCTGGAGCGGTGGGCGGTCTCGGCCGGGCTAGCAGCGGAGGGGACCGGCGGTGAGCACGGTGCTGACGCGTGAGCACGGCGATAGCAAGATCCAGGGCTGGCATCGTGACCGGCTGGCGGTCATCTATGTCCGGCAGTCGTCGCGCCAGCAGGTCGCCGACCATGGCGAGTTGACGCGGCTGCAGTACGGGCTGGCCGACCGGGCGGTCGCGCTGGGCTGGGCTGCTTCGCGGGTGATGGTGATCGATGAGGACCTGGGGCGGTCGGCGGCGAACGCGGCCGGGCGGCCCGGGTTCGCGCGGCTGGTCGCGGAGATCACGATGGGGCATGTGGGGCTGGTGCTGGGGCTGGAGATGTCGCGGCTGGCCCGCGCGGGCCGGGACTGGCATCAGCTGATCGAGTTGTGCTCGCTGTCTGGGGCACTGCTGGCCGACGCGGACGGGGTTTACGATCCGAACTGGTATAACGACCGCCTTCTGCTCGGGTTGAAGGGCACGATGAGCGAGGCCGGGCTGCATCTGATCAGGCAGCGGATGGCTTCTGGCCGGCTGGCCAAGGCCAGCCGCGGGGAGCTGGCGGTCCCGCTGCCGGCCGGGTATGTCCGCCGGCCCTCCGGCGAGGTTGCCCTCGACCCCGACGAGCAGGTCCAGGCGGTCATCCGCCTGGTGTTCGGCCTGTTCGGGCAGCTGGGCACCGTGCATGCGGTGCTGCGGTTCCTGGCCGGGCACCAGGTCCGGATCGGGATGCGGGAGCGGTCGGGCCCCGGCAGGGGAGAAGTGGCCTGGCGGGCACCGCATCAGCAAGGCCTCGTCAATATGCTGCGCAACCCTGCGTATGCGGGGATTTACGCCTATGGGCGCAGCCGCACGGACCCGTCGCGGCGGCTGCCCGGGCACGAGCATTCCGGCCGGGTGCGGCGGCTGAATGCCGGCGAATGGCTGGTGCGTATCGAGGGCGCTCTGCCGGCCTATATCAGCGTGGAGCAGCACGAGCGCAACTTGGCGCGGATGGCCGCCAACCGGGCGCGGGCGGAGAGCCTGGGCGCGCCGCGCGAAGGCCCCGCGCTGCTGGGCGGGCTGGTGGTCTGCGGGATCTGTGGTCACCGGATGCAGGTGAGCTACGAAACCAGCCGGCAGGGGCTGACCGGGCGTTACAGCTGCCAGCGCCGGCATCACACCTACGGCGAGCCGCGCTGCCAGCAGATGGCCGCACAGTTCCTCGACGACCATGTCGTCGCCCAGCTCCTATCGGCGCTGGCCCCCGCCGCCTTGGAGCTGTCGGTCACCGCTGCCCGGCAGGCCGAGATCCGGCGGGGCGAGGTCCACCGGATCTGGCAGCAGCGCCTGGAACGCGCGGACTTCGCCTGCGGCCGGGCGCGGCGCCAGTACCAGCTGGCCGAGCCTGAGAACCGGCTCGTGGCCCGCCAGCTCGAGCGCGAGTGGGAAGCCGCGCTGGCCGAGCGGGCGCACCTAGGCGAGGAGTACGAGCGGTATCAGCGGCAGCGGCCGGCCCGGCTGTCGCCTGCCGAACTGGCCGCGATCCGGGCCCTGGCCGCTGACATCCCGGCGCTGTGGGCCGCGCCGACGACCACCATTGCGGACCGCAAGCGGCTGCTGCGCGCCGTCGTCGAGTCCGTCCAGGTCACCGCCGACGGCGCCACCGAGCGCGTCCAGGCCACCGTGACCTGGCCGGCGGCCATCAGACCCATGCCGCCTTGCTCCGCCCGGTAGCCCGGATCGACCAGCTGTCGTACTATCCGGCGCTGACTGAGCGGATCAAGGCACTGGCCGGGGAAGGCCTGGGCAACGCCGCGATCGCCGGCCAGCTCGCAGCGGAGGGCTTCCGCACGCCCCGCCAGCATGAACGTTTCCACGACGGCGAGATCCAGCACCTGATCCGCCGGCTGGGCCTGCGGCCCGGCCTGGATCATGACCACCGCACCGATCAGGGCATCCTCGGGCCCGGCCAATGGTGGCTGGCCACCCTCGCCCGCGAGATCGGGATGCCGGCGGCAACCCTGTTCGGATGGCTCAAACGCGGCTGGATCACCGGGCGGCAAGACACCCGCCCGCCCTGCCGGTGGATCATCACCGCCAGCCCGGTCGAGGTCGCACGTCTCCGCGCACTGCACCAGCTCCCGGCCGGCTACCACAACCGGTGCCGCTGGACCGGCGACACCAACCCGATCGGCACCTCGAAGGACAAGGAGCCCGATAACCATGCAAGAGGAGACCTACGCAGCCCGCACTGAGACCATGACATCTCGACCGGGTTGAGGTCGGGGGCGTAGGCGGGCATCTGGACGACGGTCAGCCAGTCCCGGTGCGCCTGCAACATAGTGCGCATCACGCCGCTGAGGTGCGTGTTCAAGTTGTCCCAGCACAGGATCAGCGGGGCATGAAGCTGGGTGTGCGCGGCGGTGATCAGGCCGGCGTAGTCGGCTTCGGACAGGGACCGGCGCTCGGCCTTGCGGCCGGTGTGGATGCGGGTCCGGTAGAAGAACCGGCTGCGGGCACCAGGCCGGTAGCAGGCCATTCCTGCCACTGACACCCGCCCGGAGCCCTTCCCGGACACCACGGCCACCGGCGTGCACCCGCGGCGGGCCCAGGTGCGGGCCTTCGGCGGCCGCAGGGACTGCCCGGCCTCATCCTCAAAGCACAAATACGCCCCGGTCGCCGCCGCTAGCCCCGGAGCTTGACCCAGGTCACGTCCCGCCAGGTGGCGATCGCCTTCTCATCGCGCTCGGCCGCGCGGTGCACGGGGACCTGCGGGGTGAACCCCATCCGGTGAAGCAGGTACGACGTGCCGCGCAGGGTGTAGCGGACATGGAACAGCTGCCCGATCAGCGTGGTGACGCGCTCCAGCGTCCACCGCTGGTCCTCAGCCCAGCCCTGGCCGGCCGGGCCCTGGTCCAGGGCGGCCCGCAGCCGGGCCAGCTGCGCGGCAGACAGCCGGCATACCGCCCCGCCCGCGCCCTTCGAAGCCAGCGCCGTCTTGCCGCCAGCCCGCCACCGCCGTCGCCACTGATAGGCCGACTTGGTGCTCACCCGCATCTCATGGGCAACCTGGACCGGATTCATGTCCTGCCCGAACATCGCTGCGGCTGCCAGCCGCACCCTTTCCCGCCGCACCCTCCCCGCGGCGGTCAGGCCACCACCATCCGAGTACCTCATACCCTTGGCGTAGAACTACCGCCGTCAAGGATCATGCAGGCGCGCCGACTGTGATCAGGCAGACAGGGCAGACCTCAGCCATCAAACCCTGTAATGAATCAGCCGAGGTGACCTAGGTCCTTTTTGTGACCTAGGTCCTTTTTCTGGAGTAGAACGACACTACTGGACTAGTGGCGACTCCCGATAATGGAGAGCGTCGGAGGCAGAAGCGGCCCGCATGAAAACGCCAAACTAGGATCGCATGGGGGCCGCGCCAATTCCTGCCTTGGCACGGGAAGAGATTCTCATGATCAGGAGACTGTTTACAGCAGGCGTGACCGTCGCGCTACTCGGCGCCAGCGCCGCGCTCGCGGCGCCCGCTGGCGCGGCTGCCGCCCACGGGGCCACCGGCCACCGGGCCACCACCTGCACGAACGACACCGGGGAGTACTCGTGGGTCACCGCGCGTGGCGTCAACTACTTCCTGGGGACACCTAACAAGCTCATGACCGACTCGGCCGCGATCCTGAAGCCGATGGAAAACGGCACGACGTTGTGGGTCCACTGCAACAGCACAGTGGTGTCCCACCAGCTCCTCCTCATCAACAGGGGGCTGGCCCTGACCAGCAGGACGGCGGGCGGGGACGTCGTGCTGGAGCCGGCGGGGAATGGCGGCAATGGCTTCGCCAGCCAGCTGTGGATCTATGCCGGGACTAACCCGTTCACGTTCAAGAATGTTAAGACCGGCCTGTACCTGCGGGTGCGCAACGGCGGTCCGCTCATGTCCCAGACCGTGACCACCGGCAGCTCGCCCACGAGCTGGAACTCATAGTAGACAACAGACCCTTCGCTGGTTATCGCAGAGCCCGCGAAAGAGGCGAGGGGCCCGGGGCAGCAGCCGGGGCCCGTCGCCGGGGCGGCCTGCCGGCGTGAGACGGCGGGCCGCCCGGCCTGTCCGCGGTCCCGGCCGGGAGGTCACCGGCACCATCCCATCACGGTCCGCTATGACGGAGTCCCGGCAGTTCCCTGTCCTCCCGGAAGCGCCGGTCTTGCCAGGGTGGTTCCCCCGCCTTGACGGACCATTCCGGCGCTGGCTCTCCGCCGTCGAGCGTAACCCCAGCAATTCAATCCCTGTAGCCGCCTATCTGGGTGATCTCGGCCGGAACCAGCACCCCACTCTGGCACATTACTGGGGCGTGCCGCCCGAGTCCGGCGGCCCGTACGAGGTGGGGTCGCTGTGGTTCGTGGCGGCGCTGCTGGCCTTCTCGCTGGCGTATGCTCTGCTGCGGCGCTGGCACCCGCTACCAGCCGGGCAGCGGCGTCCGGGGCCCAGGCAATGGTGGCTGCTGCCCTCCTGATCGCGGTGACCGCCTTCCTGGCGTGGCAGCGGTGGCCGCTGGGCGACGCCCACACGTTCCTGAAGGCGCAATGGGGATTGTGGCCCCAAGGAGCGGGGCTGTTCGCCCTTGGGGTGTGGGCAGGTGAGGCGGGCAGCCTGGAGCACCTGACCGCCGGAGCACGGCGGCTCGGCTGGACCGCGCTTACG
The DNA here is from genome assembly GCA_963720645.1 of uncultured Actinomycetes bacterium. Lineage (GTDB taxonomy): Bacteria > Actinomycetota > Actinomycetes > Streptosporangiales > Streptosporangiaceae > RYN-230. The sequence goes on from CAVRFX010000019.1 coordinate 565,235, forward strand.
GCGGCGGCCTTGTGGGTGGCCTTGGCCGTATCCCTAAAGATACGCGGGCATCTTGGGTCAGCCCTGCACGGCGCGGGCGGGCTGGTCATGCTCAACGCGGTCCTCTACGGCATCATCTCCGTCGCCTTCACCGTGTGGTTCACGGCCATGATCCAGGCGCGGTGCACCGGCGATGGCCTGCTCCGCGCCCGGGCCGGGCGGGCATCTTATGCGACGTATGTCCTGCACCCACTGGTGCTCACCGCGATCATGGTACTGTGCGTGCCGCTGGCGCTAGCACCGGAGCTGAGTTTCCTGGTCGTGGCGGTGGTGGCGGTCCCGGTCTGCTTCCTGGCCGGTCACGCGGCGACGCGGGTCCCTGGCCTCTCCAAGGTAGGTTGACTCGTCGTCGGGCCATTAGCGGGCCATTAACCAGGGTTGGCAGCTACCAGGCTGCGCTGCCGCTGAGGTGGCCAGGCTCGCTACGCCGCCAGCGCCGGGCGCGTCCTGGTCCACGCCTGCGCCGGTGCTCTCCAGGTCAGGGTCTCGCCATGCGGGCGGTCTTGTGAACCCCCGCCGATTCCAGCTCCTGCGGGCGGCGCGTCCCGGTCTGGTTATGGCCCGGACGCCTGGTCGGGAACGGGCTGGGCCTGCGGTCGGGGCCGGGACCGGGCACCAAGCACGATCAGCGCGATCGCTATCAGGATGAGCACGATGCCGCCGATGAGCAGGCCGATACCGATCCCGAACAAGTGCGGGATGGTCAAATCCAGCCCTCCGGTGAAGGCCACCGGGGCGGCAGCGTCGGTGTTCATCGCGACCAGCCGATAGGAGCCCGAAGTAACGGTCCACGTCAGGGTCGGATGGTTTCCGCTCGCCTTGGCCACCCAGAACGACTGAGATCCGGGCGGCGATGGCGTGGCGGTGCCGCCGTGGCGGGTCAGCGTCAGGTGAAACGGCGTGACAGACACGTCGGTGGCCACATCATGGCTGACCCCGCTGAGATAGCGGTCCACCGCGCCCGCCGGGGCGATGCCCAGGAAGAGGCGATGCCCGGCCCCGGACGGCGTGGCCGTGATACGCAACCGGACCTTGCCAAAGACGGTCTGCGCTCCGGATGCGCCCTGAATCGAGCCAGCCGGTGATACCAGGGCGCGGGTCGGCGTCGACACCTGCTGCACGCCCGAACTCAAGGTGTCATTCGACCCGAACAATGCCATCAGCGCGCCGCCGCCGATCGCGGCCAGCACCCCGATCAGCAGGAGTACGCCCCCGAGGATGAAAAGCACAACTCGTTTAGCCACGGCACCTCCCCCGAGTGCACTCAAACGCTAACAAAGAGCAGGGGGGGAGACCAGAGGCCGCGGGCCACCGGGGTGCACCTCCGGTGGGGGGCCGCTCTGGGACGCCTGGTCAGCGCTCCTGGCAGCCGTAACCGCTGAACTTCCCAAGCTGATAGTGCGAGTTCGATCCTCGTCACCCGCTCCACGCAGGCCCAGCTTTGGTTCAGGCGGATGGCGTGCGGCGAGTGCGGGTAACCGCTGCGCCCCCCATCAGACGATCCGGCCGAGGCCACGGCTGCATGACACCGGCCGGGATTGAACTGATAAGGATGAGGTCGATGGCTCGACCTCATCTAGGCCCACCACCCAAACTCCCAGTTCACACGCTAGGCGAACGTTACTTCGGCGACCCGCTGCCTCAGTCGGCCCGGCCGTAGACCGTGAAGTCGATCTCGATGCCAGCGAGCGGGGGGTGTTCCGGGCTGGCCAGGAACGCCACCACCTCACCCGGGACCTCGTACACCCTGCTGACCGATCCGCCTGGCGGGACGGTAAAGGAGTCAAGAGCCGTGATGAAATTGGCGTTGATCGTGTTCGGCTGGTCAACGTGCGAAACACCGATGACCACAGGCGCCGGGCTGTTCACCCAATTGTCGACCGATAGCCGGATGGTGCGGTAGGCAGACACGTCCACCTGAGCGAGTTCTGACTCGTCCTCGTCAACTGTCATCTGATTACCGTCAGCCAGGAGCTTCGTGTTAGGCATACGCCGACCGTAGCCGATAGATCATCGACCCTGCCCTGGCAGCATGCGGCCCCCAGCCGTGCGAGTGCCCCGGCTCAAGAAGTTACCGGGGCACTCTTGCTGCGCGCAAAGGTTCGGGCTCTAGCTTCATAGGCTCTCGCCTTCCTCGCGCATCGACGGCGGCTATGCGTACGGCGACCAGCGGTGCCACCGGTCCAGAAGATGGCGGACAACGTGGGGCCTGTGCGGCCTGTGCGGATGAAGGGCCATCACGACCTCCCTTCCTTCATTGCACACATACACCTCCGGGCGTTCCGGCATTAGAGGCCTTGGCCCCGTTTCAAGCGTGATATGGAGCACAGTCACTTTCAGGCGGAGCTAGTCGCGGTCACTGGCCGGTATCCCCGCCGGACCGGACCCAGCCCAGCCGCCAAAGCCCAGCCGCCAAAGCCCGGGCAGCACAGGCCCAGCAGTCAGTTCTGCGGACCGGGTCAGCCTGCCCGCCCCGCCGTTCGGCCGTCACGGCTGCGGGCTGGCCACCACGGTGCCGACGCGCTATGCTTCGCCGCACCGTGCTGGTGGGGGAGGTGCCGGTGACAGCAGAGCCGGAAGGCCAGATGGCGAGCCGCGGCCGCCTCAGGGCGTCCCATGCTGACCGCGAGCACGTCATCGACATGCTCAAGGCCGCGTTTGTCGATGGTCGGGTTACCAAAGACGAGTTTGATGCGCGGGTAGGCCAGGCGTTCGCGTCGCGGACTTATGCGGAACTGGCCGCAGTCACCGCCGACATCCCCGCCAGGCAGATCGCAGACCAGCCGCCGAGGAACCCGGCCCGCGCCCAGGGCCGGCCGACGATGAGCCATGCAGCCAAGGCCCGCGGATGTGTGGTCATTGCGCTGGTCATGATGACGGTGGCCACGTTCGCCCCCGGTGGTCCGGCGCTTCTCCTGTTCGCACCTCTCTGTCTTACGGCTTTGATGGTTGCCGCTGCCCAGATACTCGCCTCACAGCACGAGAAGCGCTCCCGTGGTCAGCTAGCGGGGCCTAGCACCTAGCGCTGGGCGGGACACGAGCGGTGCTGGCCTGGGCGCCCGACGGGCCGCCGGGACCCCCAGATGGCCTGGGCGATAAAGGGCACCCAGCATTATGGTGCGCAAGGACCATGTATCCAGGGCGGCGACGCCTGCTCACGTGCGCGGCGTGGGGATGGTGACCGCCAGGGAGGCAGCGACATGTCCGGCGCGCAGTTGTATGACACCATCGGAGCCACGTACACCGTGACGCGGCGCACCGAGCCGCGGATCGCCGCAAACGTCTGGGCTGCGCTCGGCGATGCGCGGACGGTATTGAATGTCGGGGCTGGCACCGGCTCCTACGAGCCTCCCGGTCGTGACGTCACCGCGGTGGAACCGTCAGCGCTCATGCGTGCGCAGCGCCCCGCAGGCGCAGCGCCGTGCGTGGCTGCCGTCGCGGAGAGACTTCCGTTCGAGGACCAGTCCTTCGACGCCGCGATGGCTTTTTCCACCGTTCATCACTGGCAGGACCCGATCGCGGGCCTGCGCGAGATGCGGCGCGTGGCTCGCCGCGTCGTGGTGTTCACGATCGACGACAGTGACACCGGATGGCTTCGCCGGTTCTGGCTTACCCGCGACTACCTGCCTGAGGTCGCTGACCTCTTCGCAGGGCGGCCTTCGCTGACCGAGCAGGCCCGCGCGATCGGAGCCCGCATGGAGCCGGTGCTCGTTCCATGGGACTGCGCTGACGGCTTCTTCGAGGCCTACTGGCGCCGGCCCGAGGCATACCTGGACGATCATGTACGTCGCGGAGTATCGGTGTGGGCCCGAGTCGGGCCGGAGGCCGAGCAGCGGGCCGTGCGCAGCCTCCGTGATGATCTTGTCTCAGGCCGGTGGGCCGAGCGCAATCACGACCTCGTCGCTCTCGAGGCAGCGGAGCTTGGCCTTCGCCTGCTCGTAACCTGAACGTCGCGCCTTTGGTCGAGGGTGGCGAGGAAGCTCTCGGCCGCGTCCTGGACCCGGTCTCGGTCACCCGTGGCGAGCAGGTCGAGCAGCAGCCCGCGGATCGTCGCGATCACCAGTGTGGCCGCGCGCGTCGCCGTCGCCGTGGCCGGGAGGAACCGGCCGAAGGACCAGGCAGGCTGGCCGTCGTTGCATCAGCTAACCAGTGGCGTCATGCTGAAGACGTCTGCTTAAGCGGGTGTCAGGGCAGCCCCGGCACCAGAGAGGTTGCCCGATGGCGAGCGACAAGGAGGAACGAAACACGGTCCTCGGGATGCCGCGCGACGCGGATCCCTATGCCAGGCAGGGTGAGGAACCGCAGCGCGTCCTGGGCTTCCCTGTCGGCCAGTTCGGTCCCGTCGATCCGGATCTGCTCCGGTCACTCAGGCATCCCATCAAGGCGTACAAGCGATGGGCGCTACGCCGCCGCCTGGGTCCTTACGCACCTGAGGAGGGTGACTCAGAGCCGGAGGGCTGATCCCCGAAAGGCGAGGGCTGTCTCCGGTTCGGCTACTCGTTCCGCCATTCGCCGCCGTGCTCTTTGGCGTACCTGCGCTGTTTACGCGGAGAATCAGCAAACTGGCCGTACATGTCCTGGGCCGTACGGTGAGTCCGGCGGGTCAAAGATCGCGTTCTGAAACCAACCAGGCTCACGAATCCCCAGATCGCCAAGATCACTACAACGAGGAAGAGAAGAGCCTCCCACCACGGCATCTGGATCACCCCATCTCAGCCGGATGATGACGTTTTCCTTCCCCGCAGGACCGGCTGAAACGTGGGGAGGGGAGCGACTCTGCTGCCGGAAGCTCCAGCCGCGGGACCGCCGCAACAGGACGAGCTCCCTGAACACCCGCTGCTTGCCCGGCCCCGGCCGCCTGGCCAGCACGAAGGGATCCCCGGGTACCACGTCCCGCGACTCGGTCCCCGGCTCTGAGCAGGGGCTGGTTTACGCTGATGGAGGCCAAGGTCATGACATGCCACGGGATATGACTACATGGCGCCTTCGACCTTGCGCTGATCTGCCCGTTCGGACCGCTGACGAACACGGCCGGAGGCCTCATGGAAGAGCGTTCGCACCCGGGTCAGACCTCGCGGGCCGGGACCACGCACGCGGCTGCCTCCACGTTCGCGTCGGCATGGAGGCGGGCCCACCTGACCGTGGATCAGCGGGTGGCCAGGGGCCGGACCGCGCGCAAGGAGGCCCCGAGGTCGAGCCACGGGCGGTGGGCACCCGCACCGGACCGCCCAGATCCGGTCGCGCTGCTCGGCGGAGCAGGCGGAGAGCCGGGTCGCCCAGCTGGTCCCCATCCGGTACGGGCGGATGCTGGTTTCTCCCTTCACGTTCTTCCGGGGCGGCGCCCTGATCATGGCGGCGGATCTGGCGGCGACCCCTCAGTCAGGGGTCACCGTGCAATTGTGCGGTGACGCGCACCTGTCGAACTTCGGCCTGTTCGGCACGCCCGAGCGGCAGATGCTGTTCGACATCAACGATTTCGATGAGACCCTCCCCGGCCCGTGGGAATGGGACGTCAAGCGCCTGGCGGCGAGTTTCGAGGTGATGGGACGCGACCGCGGCTTCAGCCCCGCCGACCGCCGGGACATCGTCATGGCCGGGGTGAAGGAGTACCGGGACCGCATGCGCGAGGCGGCCGGGATGCGCTCCCTGGAGGCCTGGTACGAGCACCTCGAGGCCGGGATGCTGCTCAAGCTGGTCCACAAGGAGGTCCGCGTCAAACGGGTCAGCAAGAAGGAGGCCCGGGCGACCGAGGAGATGGTGGCGAAGGCGCGTACCCGCGACAGCACGCGGGTGTTCGCCAAGCGGGCCGACGAGGTCGACGGTGAACTGCGGATCGTCGCCGACCCCCCGCTCATCATCCCGATCGAGGACCTGATCCAGCCCGGGTCGGAATGGGAGGACCCGGCTCCGCTGATCAAGAATCTGCTCAGTTCCTACCGGCGCACGCTCGGCCGCCAGCACCACCCGGTCGAGGAGTACCGCTACGCCCACGTGGCCCACAAGATCGTGGGCGTAGGCAGCGTCGGAACCCGCTGCTACATCATGCTGCTGCTCGGCCGGGACCACAACGACCCGTTGTTCCTGCAGGTCAAGGAGGCGCAAGCGTCTGTGCTCGAGCGTTTCCTGGGCGCGAGCGCATACTCCCACCATGGCGAGCGGGTCGTAGCCGGGCAGCGCCTGATGCAGGGCGCGACCGACATCTTCCTGGGCTGGCAGCGCATCAAGGGGCTGGACGGCGTGACCCGTGACTACTACGTGCGCCAATTCCAGGACTGGAAGGGCAGCGCGGACGTGGACACCATGCTCCCGCCCGGGGCCACCCTGTACTCGCGTATCTGCGGCGCGACCCTGGCCCGGGCGCATGCCCGCTGGGGCGACCGCATCGCCATTTCCTCCTACCTGGGCAAGAGTGATGCTTTCGACCGGGCGATCGCAGACTTCTCCGCCGCGTACGCCGACCAGAACGAGCGGGACTACGCCGCGTTCCGCGCGGCCGATCGACTCGGGTCGCCTGATCGCCCAAACCGGGCTGTAGCCGGGATACCGGCCGGGGAAGAGCGGCCGGTCTTGCGAACTCAATGTACGGATAACGGCAGGATCAGCGCCCCTGGGCAGCCCAGAGTGCGGCGACGTGCCGGTGATCTGTCCCGCAGCAGCCTCCGAGGATTGAGAGGGCCGGCAGCTTCGGGGTCAGCCTGGCCTGGGCGGCCACGAGCACGCCGATATCGCCCTCGTCGAGCTCCTCGGCCTCGTCGAGTTCGGCGTGGCTGCGGGTGGACGCGTTGGGCCGGATCCCGGCGATGCGGCGGCGCCACGGGCCGTCGTCGCCCAGCCCCTGGGAGATATGAGTGGGGTGGGCACAGTTGATCAGGTAGTAGTCGGGCGGCGCGGCCTGGTCAACGGCGGCGATAGCGTCCGCGATCGTGGTGCCGCTGGGCAGCCGGCCGTCCGTCTCGACCGTGAACGAAATCGCGATAGGAAGCCCGGCCGTGCGGGCGGCCTGCACGATGCCGATGGCCTCGCCGACGTCGGTGAGCGTGTACGCGGCGGCCATGTCGGCATGGGCCGACGCGAAGGCCGCGAGCTGAGGTCCGTGATACTCGGCCGCCTCGGCAGGGTCGAGCCGCTGACCCGCCGAATATCCGTCGTCCCGGGGACCGATCATGCCGCTGATGATCACGTCGGCGACCGTCAGGGTGTAGCGGGCGCGCAGCCGGTCCAGCAGGGCGATGGCCGCCCGGTTGACCCGGGCCAGGCTTTCCGCGTCATAGCCGAGCCGTGCTCCCCAGCGGGGATTCGCCCGCCAGGTCGGCGCTTCGAGGATCAGGCCCGCCCGGGCCGCCGCGGCGATCGCGGCGTAGTCGTCGTAGTAGAGCTCCAGCCGCGACCTGCCCTCCGGGCTGTCGAGGAGCGGGAAAGCGGCAAATTCCGGCAGGTCGGCACCGTGATGGAAGATGAGGTCAGTCTCCATGCCGCCGTCGGTGACGTACCGGCGGCGCCGCAGGTCGGGAAGTCCCGGGCCAGGCGAAGCGGCCGCGGTCATGCCGGTACCCCCCGTTGATCGGTACGCCTTTCTACAAGCCTGACCCACCCCAGCATGTAGCACCAGAGCTGCCTACGCTCAGATACGTGCCCGGGCCGCCATCCCAGGCATTGATGCAGTAACCGGAGCCGCCGTTACCGCAGATCGCCTGGGTCTGTGCCTGCGCGGCCGGCACCCTGCTAAGAACGGCAGGAGAACTGCTGCGGCCACAACCAATGCCTTCCTCATCTGCTTTTCCTTCGCATCGAGACGTCATGGCCCGCGGGGAGAGGCTCCCGGGAGGTTGTCCCCCTTCCCGGGCCCGCCCCCGCCGCCACCCCGGGCCCACCCCGGCCCGCCGCCACCCCGGCCCGCCACCCCCCGCCTCTGCCTGCCCGCTATGGCGCAGCACGCGAACAATGCGCGGAAAAGCACCATTGCCGGGCCGGTGACGGTGCACGATTAGCCCGGGACCACCTCATAGCGCAATCCTTTGCACGCTGAGGCCTGCGGAGCGGGCCGGGCCTTGGCGCGCGTTACCCATCTGGAGAGGTCGCCATGGCCCAGCCCGCCGCCCCGGACACCAGACCGGTCCCCAGGCCGCTCATCCGGGGCATCGTCACCTGCCTCTTGCTCGCCGCCATCGGCGGCGCCCTGGTCGTGCCGATCTACGCGCGTTCCCTGCCGAAGCTCGGCCCCTTCCCCTTCTTCTACTGGTACCAGCTGCTCTGGGTGCCCGTGGTGGCCATCGCCTGCTGGCTCTGCTACATGCTCCTGCGCACCAAGCCCGCTGCGGAGGACAGCGGAACGCCAGGTCAGGCAGGAGCGGAGCGGTGAGTCACGTCAACGTGGTCTCGTTCGCCATCGTCGCCGCCTCGTTCCTGGTCGTGACCCTGATCGGCTTCGCCGGAGCCCGGTGGCGGCCGGCCGAGGACCCGATGCAGCTGAACGAGTGGGGCCTGGGCGGCCGCGGGTTCGGCACGTTCATCAGCTGGTTCCTGCTCGGTGGCGACCTCTACACCGCCTACACGTTCATCGCCGTGCCTGCGCTGGTGTACGCCACCGGCGCGGCCGGGTTCTACGCGCTGTCGTACACGATCATGGTGTTCCCGATCGTGTTCGTCTTCGGCCCGCGGCTCTGGTCGGTGGCCCGCGCGCGGGGCTACGTCACCCCCGGCGAATTCGTCCGGGGCCGGTACGGCTCGCAGGGTCTCGGGCTGGCGGTGACCCTGACCGGGATCCTGGCCACCATGCCCTATATCGCGCTCCAGCTCGTGGGCATCGAATCGGTGCTGGCCGTCATGGGCGTGGGCACGAACTCACCCAATACGTTCCTCGCCAACCTGCCGCTGGTCATCGCCTTCGTCATCCTGGCCGCCTACACCTACCTGGCCGGGCTGCGCGCCCCGGCCCTGATCGCGTTCGTCAAGGACGCGCTCATCTACGTGACGGTCATCGTCGCGATCATCTACATCCCGGGGCGGCTGGGCGGCTGGGGGCACATCTTCGGTGCCGCGTCGGCTCACCTCGCGACCGTCAACCCGGCCACCGGCAAGCCGTACGGCAGCCTGATCGTGCTGCCCGCCGGGGAATGGGCCTACGCCACGCTGGCGCTGGGCTCCGCGCTGGCGCTGTTCATCTACCCGCACGCGGTCACCGGGGTCTTCGCCGCCCGGCAGCGCGACGTGATCCGGCGCAACGCGGCCATGCTGCCCGCCTACTCGCTGGTGCTGGGCCTCATCGCGCTGCTGGGCTACATGGCGCGGGCCACCCCGGCCGTGAACGCCGGTGTCGCGGCCGGCTACGGCAACGCGCAGCTGTCCGTGCCGCTGCTGTTCCAGCACATGTTCCCCAGCTGGTTCGCGGGTGTCGGCTACTCGGCCATCGTCATCGGGGCGCTGGTCCCCGCGGCCATCATGTCGATCGCGGCCGCGAACCTGTTCACCCGCAACATCTACAAGGAGCTCTTCCGCCCCCGGGCCACCCCGGCCCAGGAGACGCGGGTGGCCCGGCTGGCCTCGCTGTTCATGAAGGTGGGCGCGCTGGGGTTCGCGCTCGAGCTGAACAAGACGTTCTCCATCAACCTGCAGCTGCTGGGCGGGATCTGGATCCTGCAGACCTTCCCGGCCGTCGTGATCAGCCTGTACACGCGCTGGTTCCACCGCTTCGCGCTGATCATCGGCTGGGCCGTGGGGCTGACCTACGGCACCATCCAGGCGTACCAGACCCCCGGCGGCGGCCAGCAGCACTTCGGCGCGTCCACGGCTCCGGTGTTCGGGCACGCCACCTACATCGCCATTACCGCGGTGTTCATCAACCTGCTCGTCGCGGCCGGGTTCACGCTCGTCTTCCGCGCCCTCGGGGTGACGGACGGGTACGACGAGACCCGGCCCGCGGACTACTCCGCCGACGCGGCACCTGCCGCCGCCGCGCCTGCCGCCGCCGCAGCATCCGCCGCCCCAGGCGCACCCACCGCTCCGGGGACGGTCACTGCGGTCCCGTAGGTGCCCGGAGGCGCTCGTTGGCCGCCACGACCTGCTCATGATCGATCTCGAACCCCAGGTAGGAGCAGCCCAGCTGGCGGGCGGCCACGCCGGTCGTGCCCGACCCGCTGAACGGGTCGAGCACGATGACGTCCTCGCCCAGCGTCCCGGAGGCCTGGATGCACCGGCGCGGGAGCTCTTCAGGAAACCGGGAGAAGTGCCTCAGCCCGGTGAGCTTCTCGTTGCTGAATTCCCAGACGGAGCCGACCGGGGGGGCCGTGCGGAACGGATGCTGCTCCTCGCGGGCGAACAGGTAGATGGTCTCGTGCTGGCGGTGTGGCCGGCGGCACTTTCCCTCCGGCATCGGGTTGCGCTTGCGCCAGATCACCTCGCCGCGGAAAAGCCAGCCCGCGTCGCACATCGCGATCACGAGGCGGTAGGGCAGGGCGAGCAGGTTCCCGTACCGCAGCCACGGCTCCCGGGAGTCCAGGAAGGCCTTCCGCCGGTGCCGGGGCTTCACATACGCGGAGTTGGCCGGGTCGAGGCCGGTCCGGCCCGGGCCGAGCGTGCTGTAGGAGTGGTCCCCGGTACGCCAGTTCACCGGGGTGTTGTACGCGTCGCCGATGTTGAGCCAGAGCAGCCCGCCCGGCTTCAGCTTGGGCAGCAGCGCCGCGAAGATCGCGGCGAGTTCGGCGAGGTAGGCCCGCGGATCGGCCTCGACGCCGCGGCCCCCGGACGTGCGCTGGCCCCAGTACGGCGGGCTGGTCACCGCGATGTCGATGCAGCCGTCCGGCAGGTCGGCGATCAGCTTCTGGCAGTCGCCCTCGGTGACCTCGTTCAACGGGAACCGTCCCACGGACGAGATGGCCACGCTCGCTCCCGCTCATTACCGATGGCAGTGAGCGGTACTCTACCGGGCCCCCGCCAGCAGGCTCAGACCCGGCGCCAGCGTGCCTCGGCCAGCCCGTAGACCCCGAACGCGATCAGGCCTATCGCCGCGATGATCAGCAGGAACTCACCGAACGGCTGGTTGCGCAGGGTGTGCAGCGCCTTGTCGAGGCCGGCCGCCTTGGACGGGTTGTAGGTGATGGCCGCGTCGACCACCAGCACGCCGGCCAGGGCGAACACCAGGCCCCGGGCGATGGTGCCGATCGTGCCGAGCCGCTGCACCGTCTTGCGGGTCTGCGGGCTCATCTCCCCGGTCCGCAGGTGCTTCATGAACTTGTGCCTGGCCCCCTCGACCACCAGCGCCAGGCCGACGATCACGATGATCAGCCCGACGATCCCGACCGCGAAACGGCCGCCGGTGTGATGCATGACGCTGGCCGTGAAGTCCTTCTGCTGGCCCGCCTGGTTGGCCTTCTTGCCCAGGATGATCTTGAAGGTCAGGATCGCGAAGCTGGCGTAGACCAGCGCCCGGACCAGTGACTTGAGCCGGGGGCCCGCGCCGTTGCCCTCACCGGGGACGCCGAACGCCGCCTCGCTGAGCCGCCACAGTGCGTAGCCGACGAAGCCGATGGCGAGCAGCCACAGCGCGACCGCGCCGAAAGGCTGGCTGGCCAGCAGCTGCAGGGCGCCCTGCTGGTCGGCCTGGTGGCCGCCCTGGCCGATCGCGACCAGGATGGCGACGATGCCGATGAGGATGTAGATCACGCCCCGGGCGGTCAGGCCCGCGCGGGCCAGCAGCTGGGCCGCGCGGCTGTCCGTGGCCCGGCGGGCCTTCATGGACACGCGCGCTGACGATGAGGACATCACTGTCTCCGCTCTCGGAACCGGAAGAACCGCCCCCCAGGTGCCCCCGCATCGCCGGTTCATGCACGGCTGCGCGTGCCGCGCCCGCGGCGCTGCCGGAGCAGCAGCCGGATCCGGCGCTCGGCGATCTGGTGCGTGTGGAAGCTGAGCCACAGGCACACGGCGGCGAGCGGCAGCTCGACCACGGCGCAGAGCAGGAAAGACTGCCAGCGCTGGCCCGCCGGGGTGGTCATGCAGTCGAACCACGCGTCCACGATGAGCAGGGTGGCGGTCGCGGACGCCGCGGTGGTCAGGTACCGGGACCGCCGCAGCGCGCAGTACGCCGTGCTGGCCAGCCCGGCGAGCAGGATGACGTCGAACCCGGCCCAGGCGATGTCGTAGTGGGAGGACAGCTGGCGGGACGGCAGTGACCGGGCGATGTACGCGATCCAGGGCAGCAGGATCAGCGAGAACAGCACGAACGACGGCCCGGCCCAGCGCACCAGCCTCGCGTCGTCGGTCAGGACCGCGTTCTCGGGCTCGGGGGCCGCCCCGACTATGTGGTCGAGCCGGGTGAGCGGGTCCTGGGCATCGGGGGCTGGTTTCACCGGGTACCTCGCCGTCCTGGGCGGGCATGAGCCCGGCCCGCGTGCTGTTGCACGTGTCGAATGAGGACTCTCATCTTCCCGCCCCACAGCGAAGGAACCGCACCGTGACCGTGCACGACATCCCGCTCACCTCCCTGGCGGGCCAGCCCGCCTCCCTCGGCGACCTGTCGGGCCGCACCCTGCTCGTGGTCAACGTCGCCTCCAAGTGCGGCCTTACACCGCAGTACGAGGGGCTGGAGCGGCTGCACGAGACGTACCGCGACCGCGGGTTCTCGGTCGTCGGCTTCCCCTGCAACCAGTTCGGCGGCCAGGAGCCGGGCACGGCCGGTGAGATCGCTGAATTCTGCTCGGCCAGCTACGGCGTGAGCTTCCCGCTGATGCAGAAGATCGAGGTCAACGGGCCGGGCCGGCACCCGGTGTACGACGAGCTCACCGCCGTGCCCGATGCGGACGGCGAAGCGGGTGACATCCAGTGGAACTTCGAGAAGTTCCTGGTCGGCCCGGACGGGGCGGTCATCGCCAGGTTCCGTCCGCAGACCGACCCGGAGGACCCGGCGCTGGTCGCCGCGATCGAGGCAAACCTGCCTGGCTGACGGCCATTTCTACGCAACGAAAACCGTCCGGCGCGCCCCCTCCGGCCGGATATGCCCCTCTCGGGCGTAAAGGACCGGCTTGCCGTAGTATTCCTGTGCGTCACTCATGACACCCGATTACTCACTGTAAGGGAACACCCAGGGGGGCGCCGGAGTGTTTCCTGCGGCTAACTATTTCTGTTACCTGCGCAGTGCTCCCGGTACGTCTGACATGCTGCTCCGGTCCGGCGCCAGCCCCGGATACCACCCCGCGACCACGCCAGGAAGGCTCACTGGAGGCCAGCGGTGCTAACTGCGCCCGGAATCGTTGCGTTGATGCGTCAGGCGGTACCGCCGGGAAGGGAGACCCTGGACGACGCGTCCCTGGCCCGCCTGCAGGAACTGACCCGCGCGCTGCTCGAGGCCAAGCCCGACGCCCAGCAGGAGTACGCGCGGTTCCTGGCCATCAGCGAGCGGGCGCTGCCGCTGCCGGACGACGACCTGGACGCCTGGCTGCGCGGCAAGACCGTGGTCGTGGTGGGCGGCACCGGCTGTATCGGCTCCAGGCTGATGCAGCAGGTGGAGCTCCGATGTCCGACGCGGCTGGTGAGCGTCGGCCGGGGCGTGACGGACCGGTACCCCCGGCTGCCCGGTGCCGAGTATGTGCAGGCCGACATCCGGGACCGGCAGCGGCTCGCGGCCGTGTTCGGCGAGATCCGGCCGGACGTGGTCTTCCACGTGGCCGCGCAGCGTGACCCGGGCCTGGCCGAGTACGAGGTGCACCGGACGCTGAGCACGAACGTGCTCGGCACCCAGAACGTGATCACGGTCGCGGCCGAGTGCGGCATCCCGCAGGTCGTCTGCGCGTCCACCGGCAAGGCGCTGCGCCCGTACTCCCCGGACGTCTACACGGCGTCGAAGCGGGTGGCCGAGTGGCTGGTCGCGGCGGCGGCGTCGGCCAGCGGCAGCACCACCTACTCGACCGCGCGGTTCACCCACGTGGTTGACAACTCGATCATTCACGGCCGGCTGCTCGACTGGTGCCAGGGCGGGGTGATCCGGCTGCACAGTGCGGAGATCGGCTTCTACGGGGAGTCCGCGCTCGAGTCAGCCCAGCTGCTGCTGGCGGCCGGGCTGGGCGCGCGCCCTGGCGAGCTGCGCGTGCACGCGATCACCGACCTCGGCTGGCCGGTCACCCTGCTCGACGTGACCCTGGGCGTGCTGGCCCGGACCGGCTCCGCGACGCCGATCTACATCAGCGGCTACGACCGCGGGTACGAGCCCATCCCGTTCCCCGGGCTCTACGACCCGCTGACCGCCGGCGAGGTGAGCCCGCTGCTCAGCGCCTTCGAGGCGGCCACGGCGCAGGCCATGCCGGGCGGCATGGTGGACGCGTTCCCGCTGGCCGTGACGCCCGGGCCGGAGCTGGACCGGCGGCTGCGGGACCTGGAGGAGGCGTGCCAGCGCACCGAGGATCCCGCGGTGCTGCGCCCCGCGCTGGACCAGCTGTCCTGGGCCCTGCTCGACGCGACGCTCAGCGCGGTGGACCAGCCGGTGCTGGCCCGGGCCGCCCAGCTGACCGTCAAGCACCAGGGCGCGCTGATCCCCGAGCACCAGCGGATGCTGGCCGCGATCATCCGTGAGGCGGGGATCAGCGAATCCGCCCTGGTCTGACCCGGCCGTCTGCTAGCGCCGGACCCAGATGTAGTAGGTGCCCAGGCCGTCGGAGTTGGGCAGGGCCGCGGCGAGCCGGTACGAGGGGGCGGCTTCCAGCATCCGGGCCAGGATGTTATCCAGCGGCACGGTCACCGTGTCGTCGTAGGCGATCACGTGGAAGTAGCCCTGCCGGACGGCGGCCTCGAACCCGGCGTTCCCGGTCAGGGTGATCCCGTTCCGGCCGGTGTAGGAGATGAAGTACGTCGACACGAACTGGGAAGCCCTGGCGTCCGGATTGTGCATGAGGTAATACGTCGGCACTTCGGCCGCTTCGACCAGGTAGTGCGCGTGCGGCTCGAGGTAGCGCGAGAGCTCCGCCACCAGCGGCCGTGCGTCGGCCCAGGAGTGGAAGATGTCGTTGGCCTGCACCATGCCCAGCATGAGGGCCAGCCCCCAGATCGCCACGCCGACCTGGGCACGGCGGAAGTGATCCCCGATGATCCGGGCCAGGCCCACCCCGGCCATGGGCGCGGCGAAGAACAGCCCGAATCCGATGTGCTTCTGGAACGACGTGGCGGTGTGCAGGTGTATCTGATCCGCCGGGGCCAGCAGGGCCGTCCCGGTGAGCACGACGCCGAGCGTTATCCGCCGCAGCCGGCTCCGGCGGGCGCGATGTGCTCACCGGGCTCATTGTGTCGGCCGCAGCGCGTAGGCCACGGTGCCGATCACGGCGAGCGCGAAGGGCAGGGCGCCCCACAGGAGGCAGTCCTTCAGCAGGGTCATCACCGGTGTCGTGCCGTGCGCCCGGGCCGTGGTGGTGCTCTTCACCGCGATCAGGTAGTCGGCCCGCCCAGCTGCAGGGCGGCAGCGAGCAGGCCGCTATCGCGATGGCCAGGGCCACCGCGGGGATGAGGGCCCGGCGCCCGCGCTGCGGCCACGCCGCTACCGCGGCCAGCACCACGATCGTGGGCACGAAGAGCAGCGCGGCGTACTTGGTGCCGACGGCGAGCGCCGCCACCGGCGCGGCGAGCAGGTACACCGGCCAGCGGAAGGACGCGGTACGGACCACGATCCACGCGGCCAGCGCGAGCAGGGACAGGGCCGGGGCGTCGTAGGTGGCGAAGTTCCCGAGGAAGATCGCTGACTCGGTGACGGAGAAGATCACCGCCGCGCACAGGCCGGTCCGCTCGTTGAAGAGCCTGCGGGTCAGCGAGTACAGCAGGCCGGTGGCGGCCAGCATCGCGAGCAGGCTGACGTGCCGGGCGGCGGCCAGCCCGCCCCAGGTGTCCGCGAGCGCGCCCAGGACCGGGTACAGCACGGGCGAGCCGGAGAAGAACGAGGCGTAGTCGTTGGGCAGCGGCACGCCATAGAGCAGGTGGGCCAGTTCCTGGTGTCCCGCGGACAGGTACAGGGCCTCATCCTCGAACGCGGTGTTGTGCATGCGCAACGACAAGACGGCCTGCACGGCGAGGATCGCGAGGAGGACGGCGCGGCTGACCCAGGTCCGGCGGCGGCTGGACTCGGGGGGCCGGGCGGCGCCCGAGCTGTGCCTGGCCCGGCGGGCGGGTGGCCGGGCTGCTCGCGTCCGGCACGGTGTCGCGGGCGGGCGCCTCGACCGGGCTGTCACCGGCCGCGGCCTCAGGGCCGATCTTGAACGCGGGAAGCATGACGGTCTCGGCGTCATTGCGGGTGAACGGGCGGTTGGCCCGCCGCGATGGACCGGGCGGGGAGCCGCCCGCTGGCGCCGGGTTGGTCGGCCGCCGGTTCGCCGGCCGCGGGCTCATCGCTGCTTGACGTCCTGAAGCCGGAGTCGCGCGACATCCCTGGCGACGGCAGCCCGGAGGATGGGACGTGACTCGACCCGCCAATCGACGCCGTTCTTGTTGTAATCGAACCAGATCAGGCCGAGCACGTCGGCGTGCTCGGCCACCGTGCTGATGATCACCTGCCGCGCGCTGGCCACTTCGCCCGGGCTGGTCTCGACGGAGGTCTCGGCGATGATGAACGGCTTGCGGCTGAAGGCCCTGATCTCCCTGACGGTGGGAGCGTAGAGGCTGCCGTAGGTTTGCGGCCCGGTGGTGGCCGCGTATCCGGTGATGCCGATCCAGTTGACGTAGGCGTTCCCGGGGTAGTACGGCCTGAGCGGGACCTGCGGGACCGGGTAGATGTCGTTGGGGTTCCACACCCAGATCACGTTGGTGGCGCCCGCCCGGGTGAACAGGTCGTGGATCCGGCGCCACGCGGACACGAACTGGGCCGGGGTGGTCTGCCGGGTGCCCCACGGGTACCAGGAGCCGTTCATCTCATGCCCGAAGCTCAGCGCGACCGGCAGGTTCAGCGCCCGGACCGCCGCGGCGAACTGAGTGATGTACGCGTCGCTGTGGCCCTGCGCGATGGACTGGATGCTGACGTCGAAGGGCTCCCAGGCCAGGTAGGAGAGCGCCCCGTACGACCAGGCCCGGGTGACTGGCCGCGCGGGGAACGGGGTGTTCCAGGCCACGTACTCGCCGATGACGTTCGGCCTCCGGCCCACGCTGTGGGCGAACCTGGTCACGGGCGCGAGCGAGTCAGCGACCCCCGGGGCTTCGACGCCCAGGAACTTGCCGGGACGCGGGTCGAGGAGACCCGAGATGTCGTACGGCAGTGCGGTGGCGGATGAGCCTCCGCCGGCCTGGGCCCCGGAACCGGCCCCGGTGCCCTGGACGCCGGCGGCCCGGGCCAGGAACGACCCGCAGCCCGCCAGCGCCACGCTCAGCGCGAGTCCGGCCAGGAACGCCGCTGCCGGCCTCCTCGTCACGTAGAGGCTCCGGCCCGGGGCTGGATGAGGACGCGGCCCACGGTCACGACGTTGAAGACGCCGAGGATGAACAGCAGGAAGAAGTTGTACGGGTTCATCGTCATCATGCGCCACAGGGCCAGGCTGGCCCACAGCACCGAGACCGTGGCGCTCCAGCCGACGAGGCCGATCCAGAGCCTCCGCTTGCCGTCGTGCCTGGACGCCCCCGACGGCCGCCAGCCCTTGGGCTTGCCCCGCACCAGGTCCCAGAACGCGAAGATGTGCGCCCATCCGACGACGACCTTGACCGACCACGCCTCCAGGCGGAACGGAGCGCGATGCCAGGCCGGGAAGATGATGCCGAGATAGATCAGGAAAGGGGCAAGGTAGATCAGGTTCCGGTACGCGATCAGATCAGGCACCACGAGCAGCATCGCCACGGCCAGAGCGGGGCCGACAAAGGTGTAGACCGACGTGTAGAGGTAGTACGTGAACGCGCTCAGCCAGCACAGCCGCTCGTAGGCGGGGAGCTTGACGTGCCAGAACTTCCTGGTGCTGAGCAGGCCCAGGGTGCCGCAGCACCAGCGGTACTGCTGGTTGGCGTAGGCGACGACATTGTCCGGGCAGTTGCCGGTGGACAGCGCGATCGGCAGGTACCGCAGGCGCCAGCCGAGCCGTTGCAGGTCGAACCCGGTACGCAGGTCCTCGGAGTGCTCGGCCAGCGTCATCCCGCCGTTCTCCTCCAGGGCGGTCCTGCGGTAGATCGCGCAGCTGCCGCAGCAGATGGCCCCGCCTTTCCTGGCCCGGGCGGTCTGGATGGAGCGGTAGAACATCTCCTGGACGGCACCGGCGCCCCGCTCGACCCAGGTCTGCCGGTCGGTGATGTGAAAGTACTGCGGGGTCTGCACGATCCCGGTGTCCGGGAAAGCGCGCATGTACGGGAGCGTCTCGTCCAGCAGGTCGGGGCGCGGCGCGAAGTCGGCGTCGAGCAGGAGGATGAATTCGCCCTCTGATATCTCGAAGCCGTACAGGAGATTGCCCGATTTCTTGTACCAGCCCCGGTCCGGGCGGGTGGCGTAGGCGAAGCCGAAACTGCGGGCCATCGCCTTCAGCTCCGGGCTGGCCGAGTCGTCCAGGACGTAGGGAGTGACCCGCCCCGGGTAGTGCCGGCACAGCTCCGCGACGTGGATCCAGGTGTTGCGCAGCACCTCGACCGGCTCGCCGCACACCGGGAGGAAGACGTCGACGGTCGGGTACCTGGAGGGCCGCCAGGCGCTCACCAGCCGCTCGTGCTCGCCGAGGTCGAAGGAGCGGCCGAGGCGGTCGGTCAGCAGGGGCAGCAGGAAGCAGATGAAGCCCAGCAGCACGAACGGCGCGTACCACCAGAACCAGGAGAAGCCCTGCATCATCCGCACCTGGCTGTACACCAGGGGCGGGAAGCTCAGCAGCGAGCAGAGGGTGAGTACCCAGGCATGCCGCTTGACGTAGGCGTACTTCTCGCTGTCCAGCGGCGGGGCCGGCAGGACGGGGGCGAGGGCGCCGCGCGAGGCCGGCCGGACCGCGTTGCCGGTCTTACGGTGCCGCGGCGCTGCGGTGGACTCCCCCCTGCGTTCGATGACGCCAGCCATCGCGACCCTTTTCTCCATCCGGAAGCCAGTGACGGGCCCGGACGTGAGGCATGAACGGAACGAACCGGGCGGGGCTTCACAGGATTGTAAGGTCCGGATGTTCGCCAGTGCGGGGAGAACAACCGAATTAACCTGGTCCCTCCCGACAGTTCACATTCGTCCGGCTACTCTCCGCAGTTGCTTAGGAAACCGCCCTCGGCCGCATCCTGAGGGCCCGGGCACGCGGCATATCCTGCTGTCTGGAGAGCGGCAACCTGCGGAGAACTTTGGCGGAGGCAGTCATGGGACTGATGGACAAGGTCCGGGCGCAGGGCACGCAGCTGGCCCAGATAGCCCAGGAGACGGCCCGCGAGGGCAAGGTCAAGCTGGACCAGGCCAACGCGAAGCGCCGGGCTGACGCGATGTTCCGCGACCTGGGCGCGACCGTCTACGCCGAGCGCACCGGGCGGGGCACCCCGGACAGCAAGGACAAGATCGACCGTCTGGTGGAGGCGCTGTCCCGGCAGGAGGCGTCCCAGGGTCTCGGCGACCCGGACGGCACGGCGCCGGGGAGCACGGGGCAGGGGAGCACGGCGTCGGGCAGCCCGGGGCCGGGAAGCACCGGAGCGGGGAGCACGGGGCCGGAAAACCCGCCGCCGGCCAGCTAGGTCAGCGGCAGGCGTTCTGGGCGGCGGTCGCGGACGGCACGCCGGTGGAGGTCGCGCCCGGGGTCGGCGTGGGCGTGGTCCCCGAGGTCACCGAGTAGCCGGTGGCGCCCAGCAGCACCCGCACCCTGGCCAGGCCCTTCACCTGCTTCAGTGAGCCGCCCGGGATGACCTTCTGGACCAGCTTGGCCGCGGCCAGGTGCCCGGGCGGGTACTCGATCAGGGTCTGGCTGATGTCGTGCACCGGCCAGGTCAGCCCGTCCTTGACCGGGAAGCCCAGCTGGGCCAGGTCGGCGCCGGTGCTGGCGGACAGGCCGCCGATCAGGGTCCCGTTCCAGACCTCGACCGGCACCTGGCTGCGGTGCAGCTTCGGGCCTGGCTGCCCTGCGGGGCACGGGCTTCGGCTTGGTGGCCGGCTGGTCGTTCTTCAGCTCGCTGAACAGGGCCCGCGACTCCGGCGTGTCCCACAGCACCGCCAGCTGGCCGTCCGGGGCCTGGTAGTTGTAGTTCGACAGCGGCACGGTCATGAACCGGACGTGGCTGGGGGAGATGCCGCGCATCTGGTCCGCCAGCGCGGCCACGTTGAGCCCCTGGTCGACCTTGATCGCGGACAGTGCGGCGTGCAGGAAATGGTCCAGCTTGACCGGGTTGGCCAGGGTCCCGGAGCTGATCGCCTCGGTGAGCATCGAGGACAGCAGGCGCTGCTGGTCCTGGATCCGGGCCAGGTCCGAGGTGGCGAACGAATGGCGGTCCCGGGCGTACTCCAGCGCCGTGATCCCGTTCACGTGGTGCACCCCCTTGGACAGGTGCAGCCCGCTGTAGGAGTCGTCCACCGCGAACGGCAGGCAGATGTTGACCCCGCCCAGGGCGTCGATGACCTTCACGAAGCCGAGGAAGTTGACCTGGATGAAGTCGTTGATGGTCAGCCCGGTGTTCAGCTCCACGGTCTTGACCACGAGCTGCGGGCCGCCCAGCCCGTAGGCCGCGTTGATCTTGTTCATGCCGTGCCCGGGGATGTTGACCCACGAGTCGCGGGGCAGGCTGATGACCGTGACCCGGCTGCGGTCGCCGGACACGTGGATCAGCATCATCGTGTCGGAGTTGGAGCTGACCGCCCGGCCCACGTGCAGGGCCAGCTGCTGGTGGCGGGTCAGCCCGGAGCGCTGGTCCACCCCGGCCAGCAGCACGTTCAGCGGCCCGCTCGCCGGGGTGCCCGGCGGTGCCGGCGTTGACCCGGCCGATCGTGTCGTTGATGTAGCTGGTGAAGCCCCAGGCGGTCCCGGCGATGAACAGCACCACCGCGGACAGGGCGCCGATCACGGTGAGCATGAGGCGGCGCTGCCTGGCCTTGCGGCCCGCGGCGATGCGGGTCATCAGGCGCTGCTGCGCGGTGGACGGCCCGGTCCGCCGCCCGGCGCGGGGCGGGGGAGCGGCGCTGGGCGGACCCGCCCGGCTGGCTGTCCCGGCCCGCTCACTGGCTGCATCCGGGACACCCGGCGGCGGGCTGGCGCCGGGTGGGGCGCCCGGCTTCGCCCCGGGCGCATGACGGGAACCGGAACCGGCCATCCAGCCAGGTTCACGGTGTCCACCCATCGCGCCGTCGCCGTTGTCGGTCATCGGCCCCCCAGATGCCCGGCCTCTCAGTAGGCTAGCGCGGCGACCGGCAATTGGCCGGGAGGCCCGGCGTGTCCGGGGGATTGCCGGTGACAACCGTGACCGGCGTCTTACCCCGCGGGCGGCTCCGGGTCGCGCGGCAGGCCGAGCATCCGCTCGCCGATGATGTTCAGCTGGATGTCGGTGGTCCCCCCGCCGATGGTCAGCGCCCGGGTCAGCAGGACCTGCCGGGCCCAGTCGAGCCGCCCGGCCGGACGGCCCGCCCCGCGCAGGCTGCCGCCGGGCGCCCTGCATGGCCCAGCACAACTCGGCGATCTGCTGGGCGTGCCGCATGCCGAGCAGCTTGCGGACGCTGCCGGTGGCCCCCGGCTCGGTCCCGGACAGCTGCTTCAGCGTGACCCGCATGCCGAGCAGGTCGATCGCGTGGCCCTCGGCACACCAGCCGCCCGGCCGCCTCGAGCCAGGCCTGCCGGGCCTGCTCGTCCAGCCCGCGCAGCACCTCCAGCAGTTCCGGCGATGCCGGAGCCGAACGTCCAGGTCCGCGACAGCGACACCCGCTCGTTGGCCAGCGTGGTCCTGGCCACCCGCCAGCCGTCGTCCGACCTCGCCGACCACGCAGGTCGTCCGGCACCAACACCTCGTCCAGGAAGACCTGGTTGAACAGGGCGTCGCCGGTCATCTCGCGCAGCGGGCGGACCTCACGCCCGGTGAGGTCATGTCCACCAGGAAGTAGCTGATGCCGTCGTGCCTCGGCGCGGCCGGATCGGTCCGGGCGATGCAGATGGCCCAGTCCGCCTCCTTGGCCAGCGAGGTCCAGATCTTCTGGCCGGTGATCCGCCAGCCCGCCGTCCGCCCGCTCGGCACCCGTTCCGCCCGGGTCGTCAGCCCGGCCAGGTCCGAGCCGGCGCCCGGCTCGCTGAACAGCTGGCACCAGGTGAGCTCGCCCCGCAGCGTGGCGGGCAGGAAACGCTCCTGCTGCGGCCGGCGTGCCGTACTGGACGAGGGCGGGCACCACCCAGGCGCCGATGAGCAGGGCCGGCGGCCCGCAGCCCGGCCGGCCTTCATCTCCTGGGCGATGACCAGCTGCTCGAGCGGCCCGGCCGCGCGGCCCCAGGGCCGGGGCAGGTGCGGCATCACCCAGCCGCCCGGCTGCCAGCCGCGGCGTGTCCGCTCCGGCGGGCTCAGCGCCGCGATCGCGGCCAGTTCGGCGCGGATCTGGTGCGCGGAAGCTCGGCGTCGCGTCGGGCAGATCGACCTCGGACGGGCCGGCGCGCGCCGCCGAGGGCCAGCTCGGCGACCCGCTCGCGCCCACGCCCCCGACGGGCCCGAGCAGCGCCCGCAGCGAAAGCGCGCGCCGGTAGTAGAGGTGGGCGGGGTGCTCCCAGGTGTAGCCGATCCCGCCGAGCACCTGGATGCACTCGTGTGCGCAGCGACACCGCGGCGTCGAGCGCGATGACCGCCGCCACGGCCGCGGCGAAGTCCGCGCTGCGGCGCCGTGGCGTCCCGGCGTCGCAGCGCGCAGGCGGCGCAGCATCCCAGGCGGCCGCGGCGGCCTGCTCGGCCGCGGTGAGCATCCGGGCGCACCGGTGCTTGACCCCCTGGAACTGGCCGATCGGCCGGCCGAACTGGTGCCGGATCCTTGGCGTATTCCGCCGCCGTCTGCACCGCCCAGTCCGCGATGCCGCACGCCTCCGCGCCGAACAGGGTTGCCGCGACGCCGGTGATGGCGGCCCGGTCGATGCCGGGGAGTACCCGGTCGGCGGGCACCGCGGACCCGGCTCGGCCGCGACCCTGGCCAGCGGGCCGGGTCAGGTCCAGGCTGTCGAGCCGCTGGTGACGGCCAGGTCGCGTCGGCGGCCGCCCACGGCCCACCCTCGCCGTCGGCTCCGGTCACCGGCAGGATCAGCAGGTCGGCCATGGCCTCCGCCGAGCACCGGGCCAGACTCGCCGTCGATGATCAGGCCGCCGCCGGTCCCGGCGGCCGGTCAGCCCGGCGGCCAGCGCGACGGCCCCGGAGAGCGAGCCGTCGGCCAGGCCGGCCAGCAGCTTGGCCAGTCGGCCCGGCATGCCGCGCGGCCGGTCGCCGACCTGGCCAGCAGCGCGCTGGCGAGCACCGTGGGCAGGAAGCCGCCCGGGACCAGGGCGCGGCCCAGTTCCTCGAGCGCGACGGCGAGCTCGCGGAGCCCGAAGCCCTGGCCGCCGGACTCCTCCGGCAGGTGCAGGCCGAGCAGGCCCTGCCCGGCCAGGCGGGCCCGAGCACGCCCGGTACTGCGCCGCGCCGCCGTCGGTGCCGTCCGCGGCGGCCCGGACACCTCGGGGGGCAGTGCCGCTCGGCCCAGCCGCGTACCGCGCGGCCAGCTCCAGGTGCTCTTCGCTGACAGCCGAGCGCCATGGTTCACCTCGCTGTGGGAGCTCGGGCCCGTGCGGAATGTAAGGCGAACGGACACCGAAGCATGGAACCGGCCGGGTCAACAATGGGTAGATGCAGCCAGAGCCGCCTGCAGGTGGTTCCCCGCGACGGGCCCGACACCGGCCAGCACCCGGCCGCCGCGCCCGGTCGGCAGCAGCCGGATGCTCCGCCCGCCGCACCCCGGCCGGGTCCGTAACCCGGTCTGGTATGCGCTGGTGCACCAGGCCGAGCTGGCCGGGCACGAGCGCCGCGGGCGACGTCCGCAAGGTCGTGCCCGCCTGGCGGCGCAGCACCCCGGGCGAGCACCGCTGGCCGGTCACCATCAGCGTGATCATCGCCATCGTCCTGCAGCGGCTGCTGCCGGGCCAGCTGGCCCTGCGCCCGCTGCCGAGGTGGCTGCTGCCCGTCCTGGAGGGCGCGTGCTGGTCGGCCTGGCCGTCGCCAACCCGGTGCGGATCGAGCGGCGGGGCGTGTTCGTGCGCTGGGCCAGCATCGTGCTGATCCTGCTGATCACGCGGCCAACGCGGCATCCGCGGTGCTGCTGATCCGGGAGATCATCAAGGGCGGCACGGCCCCGAGTCCGCCGGGCCGCTGCTCGCCTCCGGCGCGGCGATCTGGGTCACCAACGTCATCGCGTTCGCCCTCTGGTACTGGGAGTTCGACCGCGGCGGCCCGGTGCACCGGGCCCACGGCACCTTCCGTACCTGGACTTCCTGTTCCCGCAGATGACGATCGAGCGAGCTGACCCCGCCCGACTGGGAGCCGCGGTTCGTGGACTACCTGTACCTGTCGTTCACCAACGCCACCGCGTTCAGCCCGACCGACGTGATGCCGCTGGCGCGCTGGGCCAAGCTCACCATGCTGGTCCAGTCGGCGGTGTCGCTCGTCGCTGGGCGCGCTGGTCATCGCCCGTGCGGTGAACATCCTGCCGATCCGCTGACCGGCCGCGGGATCCGCCGCGGCGCCCATGGCGATCCCGGTTACCAACGGGTATCATGGCATTTGTTACTCGCCGGTAGCAGCCATGGAAGCACCTGGACTGCTGAGGAATGGGGGCGGCCTATGGGCCACTACAAGAGCAACCTGCGCGACATCGAGTTCAACCTGTTCGAGGTGCTGCGCCGCCAGGACCTGCTCGGCCGTGAGCCCTACCCGGATGTCGACGAGGAGACCGCCCGCGGCATCCTCGACGAGGTGAACCGGCTGGCCGCCGGCCCGATCGCCGAGTCCTTCGCGGACGCCGACCGCAACCCGCCGGTGTTCGACCCGGACACCGCGTCGGTGCGGATGCCGGAGAGCTTCAAGAAGTCGTTCGCGGCGTTCATGGACGCCGAGTGGTTCCGCCTCGACCTCCCGGCGGAGCTGGGCGGGATCGCCGCCCCGCGCACGCTGGCCTGGTCGGTGGCCGAGCTCATCCTGGGCGCCAACCCCGCGGTCTGGATGTACTCGGGCGGCCCGAACTTCGCCCAGGTGCTGTGGGCCATCGGCACCCCGGAGCAGCGGCGGTTCGCCCAGCAGGCCATCGACCGCAAGTGGGGCAGCACGATGGTGCTGACCGAGCCGGAAGCCGGCTCGGACGTGGGGGCCGGCCGGACCAGGGCCATCGAGCAGCCCGACGGGACCTGGCACATCGAGGGCGTCAAGCGGTTCATCACCAGCGCCGAGCACGACATGTCCGAGAACATCTTCCACCTGGTGCTGGCCCGCCCCGAGGGCGCCGGGCCCGGGCACCAAGGGCCTGTCCATGTTCCTGGTGCCCAAGTACCTGGTCGGCCCGGACGGCGAGCTCGGCGAGCGCAACGGCGTCCGGGTCACCGGGGTCGAGCACAAGATGGGCCTGAAGGCCTCCACCACCTGCGAGCTCACCTTCGGCGCGGACCGCCCGGCGGTCGGCACCCTGGTCGGCGGGGTGCACGACGGCATCCGGCAGATGTTCCTGATCATCGAGCACGCCCGGATGATGGTCGGCACCAAGGCCATCGCCACGCTGTCCACCGGCTACCTGAACGCGCTGGAGTACGCCAGGCAGCGGGTCCAGGGCGCGGACATGACCCAGATGACGGACAAGACCGCGCCGCGGGTGACGATCATCCACCACCCCGACGTCCGCCGGATGCTGATGATGCAGAAGGCGTACGCCGAGGGCATGCGCGCGCTGGTGCTGTACACCGCCTCCTGGCAGGACGCGGTGCAGATCGCGAAGGCCGGCGGCGGGACCGGGCCCGGCAGCCCGGGTGACCTCGCCGTGCGCGTCAACGACCTGCTGCTGCCGATCGTCAAGGGTGTCGGCTCCGAGCGCGCCTACGAGCTGCTCACGCTGTCCCTGCAGACCTACGGCGGCTCGGGCTTCATCCAGGACTTCCCGGCCGAGCAGTACATCCGGGACGCCAAGATCGACAGCCTCTACGAGGGCACCACCGCGATCCAGGGCATGGACCTGTTCTTCCGCAAGACCCTCCGTGACCAGGGGGTCGCGCTGGGCGCCGTGCTCGGCGAGATCAAGGAGTTCGCGGCCGGCGAGGCCGGGAACGGGCGGCTGAAGACCGAGCGCGCCGCGCTGTCCGCCGCGGTCGCGGACGTCGAGGCCATGGTCGCGGCCATGTCCGGGTACGCGCTCGCCTCGCTGGAGCAGCCCGCCGAGGTCTACAAGGCCGGGCTGAACAGCACCCGGCTGCTGATGGCCCTGGGCGACCTGCTCATCGGCTGGCTGCTCGCCCGGCAGGCCGAGGTCGCGATCCGCGCCCTGGACGACGGGGCGGGCCGCGACCAGGCGTTCTACCAGGGCAAGCTGGCCACGGCGCGGTTCTTCGCCGAGACGGTGCTGCCCCGGCTGGCGGTGGAGCGCCAGATCGCCGAGACCACCACGCTGGACCTGATGGAGCTGCCGGAAGAGGCGTTCTAGAAGGAGTACTGCACCGCCGCGCGCTGGCTGACGATCGGGGTCACGTACTTCCCGATGATGTCCCGGTGCACCGGATGGTCCCGGTACACCAGGTAGTCCTCCGCGTTGTCGAAGTCCGCGACCACCGCGAACTGGTAGTTGCCCGGGTTCATCCCCGCGTCCGGGCCCACGTCGTAGGCCTTGATCTGCCCGATGGTGCCCGGCAGCGTGCGCAGCTGCCGGGCGAGTTCCTGCGTCTGCTCCCCGGTGGTCTCCGGGGTGAACGTGAACAGCACAACGTGCCGGAACATCCGTGATCCCTTCCGGTCAGCCCCACGCCAGCATGCGCAGGGGGTCGTGGAGCATCGCCCCGATGTCCCGGAGCGCGGCCGAGCCCAGGTCGCCGTCGATGATCCGGTGGTCGAACGAGAGCGACAGGGTCGTCACCTTGCGCACCGCGAGCTGGCCGTCCACCACCCAGGGTGCGTCCCTGATCTGCCCGAAGGCCAGGATGGCCGCTTCCGGCGGGGTGATGATCGGGGTTCCCGCATCCACCCCGAACACGCCCACGTTGGTGATCGTGATCGTGCCGCCGGTCAGGTCGGCCGGTGACGCCTGGCCCGCCCGGGCCGTGTCGGCCAGGCCGGCCAGCGCCCGGGCCAGCGCGGGCAGGCTCATCAGGTGCGCGCCCTTGATGGTGGGCACGATCAGCCCGCGCTCGGTGGCGGCGGCGATGCCCAGGTTCACGTAGTGCTTGACCACGATCTCCTGCGCGTCCTCGTCCCAGGTCGAGTTGATCATCGGGTGCCGCGCGACGGCGGTCAGCAGGGCCCGGGCCACCAGCAGCAGCGGTGACACCCGGACTCCGGCGAACTCCGGCAGGTCCCGCAGCCGCCGCACCGCCTCGACCGTGGCCTCGACATCGACCTGCAGGAACTCGGTGACGTGCGGGGCCTGCCGGGCGCTCGCGGCCACCGCGGCCGCGGTGTGCTTGCGCACGCCCCGGATGGGAATCCGTTCTTCCCGCAGCACCGCCGGCCCGGCCGCTCCCGGTGCGGCCGCCTCCGGGACGGCCGCCCCGGCCGCCTGCTGCACGTCGTCCCGGGTGATGGACCCGCCCGGCCCGCTGCCGGCCAGCCCGCCCAGGTCCACGCCCAGCTCCCGGGCCAGCTTGCGCACCGGCGGCTTCGCCAGCACGCTCGCGTGGCCGCCCGCCGCACCGTTGCCGGTGGCGGGCGCGGTCTCCGCAACGGAACCGTTCCCGGCCGGTGCCTTGCGTGCCCGCCGGGTGGTCGCGCCGGCCTTGACGCCGTAGCCGACCAGCACGGCCTGCCGTTCCTCGGCGGGGGGGACCGGCGGGATCAGATCCTCAGACGAGGGGCGCGGCCCGGCCGCCGCGATGGCCGCGGGGTCGTCCGCCGGGGTGGCGGCCGGCGGCCGGGGCAGCGGGAGCGGCGGGTGCCGGGCCGCCCGGCGGCGGCGCGGCGCCTGGCACGTCCACCGCGATGATCGGCGTGCCCACGTCCACGGTCTGGCCCTCGGGGACCAGCAGCGCGGCCACCACGCCCGCGTACGGGCTGGGCAGCTCGACCACGGCCTTGGCCGTCTCGATGTCCACGATGATCTGGTTCACGGTCACGGTGTCGCCCGGCTTGACCCGCCAGGTGACGATGTCCGCCTCGGTCAGCCCCTCGCCCACATCGGGGAGCCGGAACTCCCGGCGCCCGGTAGGTAACAGACTCGGTCATCAGCGACCCCCTTTCAGACGGTGAAGGTGCGGTCCACGGCGTCCAGCACGCGGTCCAGGTCGGGGAGAAAGTGATCCTCCAGCCGCGACGGCGGGTACGGGGTGGAGAAGCCGCCCACCCGCAGCACCGGCGATTCCAGCTGGTAGAAGCACTCCTGCGTGATGCGGGCCGCGAGCTCCGCGCCCAGCCCGCCGGTGACCGGGGCCTCGTGGGCCACCACGCACCGGCCGGTGCGCCGCACCGACCCGCAGATGGTCTCCAGGTCCAGCGGGGAGAGCGACCGCAGGTCGATGACCTCGATCGAGCGGCCCTCGGCCCGGGCGGCCACCGCCGACTCCACGCAGGTCCGGACCATCGGGCCGTAACACAGCAGGGTCACGTCGGTGCCGTCCAGCACGATCCTGGAGCGGTCCAGCGGCAGCGCGCCGGCCAGGTCGGCGGCCGCGTCCACCTCGGCCTTGTCCCAGTAGCGGCGCTTCGGCTCGAAGAAGATGACCGGGTCGTCGCAGCGGATCGACTGCTGGATCATCACGTACGCGTCCGTGGAGTTGGCGCAGGCCACCACGCGCAGCCCCCCGATGTGCGCGAACAGCGCCTCCGGGGACTCGCTGTGATGCTCCACCGCGCCGATCCCGCCGCCGCACGGGATCCGGACCGTCACGGGCATGGTCAGCTGGCCCAGCGAGCGCAGCCGCATCTTGGCCAGCTGGCTGACGATCTGGTCGAAGGCCGGGAACACGAACCCGTCGAACTGGATCTCGCACACCGGCCGGTAGCCGCGCAGCGCCAGCCCGATCGCGGTGCCGATGATGGCGGACTCGGCGAGCGGCGTGTCCACCACGCGGTCCTCGCCGAAGTCCTTCTGCAGGCCGTCGGTGACCCGGAACACGCCGCCGAGCTTGCCCACGTCCTCGCCCATCACGAGCACGCGGGGGTCGTCCTCGAGGGCCCTGCGCAGGCCGGCGTTGAGCGCCTTGGACAGCGTCAAGACCGTCATCGGTCCTCCTCCCCGGCGAACGAGTCGAGGTAGGCCGCGTACTGCTCGCGCTCCGCGTCCAGCAGCGCGTTCGGCCCGGCGTAGACGTTCTCGAAGATAGCCAGCGGCCCCGGGTCCGGCATCTCCAGGCAGGACTGGCGGACCCGGCCGCCCAGCTCGTCCGCCTCGGCGTCCACCCCCTCCAGGAACGCTGCGTCGGCGGCGCCGGTGCGGACGAGGTAGGCCTTGACCCGCTCGATCGGGTCCTTCAGCTTCCACGCCTCCAGCTCGCTGGCCAGCCGGTACCGGGTCGGGTCGTCGGTCGTGGTGTGGGCACCCATCCGGTAGGTGAACGCCTCGATGAGCGTGGGGCCCTGGCCTTCCCGGGCCGCCTGCATGGCCTTCCTGGTCACCGCCAGGCAGGCCAGCACGTCGTTGCCGTCCACCCGCAGGCCGGGGAAGCCGAACCCGCTCGCCCGCTGGTAGAGCGGGATGCGGCTCTGCCGCTCGAGCGGCTCGGAGATGGCCCACTGGTTGTTCTGGCAGAAGAACACGACGGGCGCGTTGAACACCGACGCCCAGATGAACGCCTCGTTGACGTCGCCCTGGCTGGTGGCGCCGTCCCCGAAGTAGACGATGACCGCCTCCCCGTCCTCGCCCACCGCGCCGTCGCGCTGGATGCCCATCGCGTACCCGGTGGCGTGCAGCGTCTGCGCGCCGATCACGATCGTGTACAGGTGGAACTGGTGCGCGGCCGGGTCCCAGCCGCCGTGGCTGACCCCGCGGAACAGCTCCAGCAGCCGGCTCGGGTCCAGCCCGCGGCACCAGGCCACGCCGTGCTCGCGGTAGGTGGGGAAGGCCATGTCCCGCGGCCCGAGCGCGCGGCCCGAGCCCACCTGGGCCGCTTCCTGCCCGAGCAGCGAGGCCCAGATGCCGAGCTCGCCCTGCCGCTGCAGGGCGATGGCCTCCGTGTCGATCCGGCGGACCAGGACCAGGTCCCGGTAGAGCTCCTTCACGTTGTCGGTGGTGAGCTCCAGCGGGTAGTCCGGATGCTCGACCCGCTCACCCTCGGGGGTGAGCAGCTGGATGGTTTCGGTGCGTGGTCCCGGCGGCCGGTCCAGGCCTCCCGGGCTTCCCGGTGCGGTGACCGCACCGTCGGCGTCGACGGTCACGTGCCACTCCCTCTGGTGGTGGGGTTCACGAGCCCCCATGGTGGTGGAGGTTCACGATGCCCCATGGTGGTGGGGTTCACTAGGTCATCGTGGCAGACGGGGCTCTGTCCCGGAAAACCTGGTATTGCTCAGCACGAACCCAGACTTCAGGAGAGGCGGGAACCAGTGGCCCGAATCGTCGTCAACGTGATGCTCCGCGAGGAGATCCACGATCCGCAGGGGGAGGCGATCGCCAGCGCGGCGCACCGGCTCGGCTTCGGGCAGGTGCTCAGAGTCCGGCAGGGCAAGCGGTTCGAGGTGGAACTCAGCGGGCCCGCGGACGAGTCCGCGCTGGCCCGGGTGGCCGAGCTGGCCGGCGAACTCCTGGCCAACCCGGTAATCGAGGAGTTCACGTTGCACGAGAGCTGACCCCGGAGCCGGCTGGCCAGCCGGCCAGATGCCTGAGCCCAACTACATAACACTAAGAGTTCACGATTATCCGCGCCAGGGCCGGGAAAGGTCACAAGTGGCCAGCACCAACACGGGATGAGGGACCTGAAGGGCGGATGCGGGCTCACATGAGACGCGCCGAGGAGTCGATTGTGGACGTTGAGTTCTGCCTGGTGTTTCCGCATGAAGCACTCAGCGTGCCCGTCATGCGCAGGGTCCTGGGCGACACACTACGCCGGCTCGGGGCCGATGAGGAAGGGGTCAGCGACCTCCTCCTTGCGGTCACCGAGGCCTGCACGAACGTGCTCAAGCACGGGGCACCCGGCCCGCGCTACGAGGTCGTGGCCCGGATCGGCCAGCGTGGCTGCCTGATCCAGGTGCTGAACGACCAGCGCGGCCTCGACTCGCTGCTGGTGCCGGCCCGCGCCTGCCCATCATGGACGCCGTGCACGCCCCGGCCCGGTTCCGCCGCCGGGCCGGCGCCGCCGCGGCCCGCCGGGCGCCGCGGTCCGGCGGATGGTGGCGCCCCGCCGGGCAGCCGCTGACCGAGGACCAGATGATCGCCCTGCTGCCGGAGTCCGGGCGCGGCCTGGCCATCATGCGGGCCTGCGTGGACGACGTGACGCTGAGCAGCGGGCCCGGGACGGGCACCGTGGTCTCCCTGGAGAAGCGGATGGCGTGGCGGGACGACGCGCCGTTCCCCGGACAGCCCTGCGAGCAGGCTGACCCGGCAAGGGTTGACCGGGACACGGGCTGACCCGCAGGGCTAGCACCTGACCTGCACGCAGCTGGCCTGGCACCGGCCCCGGCACGGTAACCTGCAGGCAGGACCAACCCCCGCTCTCCCCGCTGCGAGGACGCCTCATGACAGCCCGCGTGGGCGTCATTACCTTCCCCGGATCGCTGGATGACGCCGATGCCGCGCGTGCCGTGGCCCGGGCCGGCGCCGAGCCGGTCCCCCTCTGGCATGGCGACCACGATCTGCGCGGCCTGGCCGCCGTCATCCTGCCCGGTGGCTTCTCCTACGGCGACTACCTGCGCTGCGGGGCCATCGCCCGGTTCGCGCCGGTGATGGGCGAGCTCATCCCGGCCGCCCGGGCCGGGCCTGCCCGTCCTGGGCATCTGCAACGGCTTCCAGATCCTCTGCGAGGCCCACCTGCTGCCCGGCGCGCTGACCCGGAACGCGGGCCTGCGGTTCATCGACCGGGTGGTCCGGGTGCGGATCGAGGACACCCGCACCCCGTGGACGGCGGACTACGCCCAGGACCAGGAGATCAGAGTGGTGCTGAAGAGCGGCGAGGGGGCTTACGTGGCCGATCCCGCCACCCTGGCCCGGCTGGCCATGGCCGGCCAGGTCGTCGCGCGGTACGCGGGGGGGAACCCGAACGGATCCGTTGGGGATATTGCGGGCGTTCGCAACGAAGCCGGCAACGTGGTGGGGCTCATGCCGCACCCGGAGCATGCGATCGACGCGCTCACCGGGCCGGGCACCGACGGTCTGGGCTTCTTCACCTCCGTGCTCCGTGAGATGGCCGGCCAGTGAGCGCCGTCCGGTTCCGGCTCGCGAGGGTGGGCCGTCAGGCCCGGCCGAGCGGTCGGTGCGGTTTTTCTCGCCGGGCGGCGCGAGCATCCCGGGAGGCCCCGTGAGCGCGGTGGACACCGTGGGCCGCGCGGCCGCCACCCCCGGCCAGCCCCAGCCCTACGCCGAGCTCGGCCTGACCGGCGAGGAGTACGCGCGGATCGGCGAGCTGCTGGGCCGCAGGCCGACCGACGCCGAACTGGCCATCTACTCGGTCATGTGGAGCGAGCACTGCTCCTACAAGTCGTCCAAGGTGCACCTGCGCCGCTTCGGCGAGACCGCGCCGCCGTCGGCGGCCCTGCTCGCCGGAATCGGCCAGAACGCGGGCGTGGTGGACATCGGCCAGGGGTATGCGGTCACGTTCAAGGCCGAGTCGCACAACCACCCCTCCTACGTGGAGCCGTTCCAGGGCGCGGCGACCGGCGTGGGCGGGATCGTCCGCGACATCCTGGCCATGGGGGCCCGCCCGGTCGCGGTGATGGACTCGCTGCGGTTCGGGCCCGCGGACGCGCCGGATACCCGCCGGGTGCTGCCCGGGGTGGTGTCCGGCATCTCGTTCTACGGCAACTGCCTCGGCCTGCCCAACATCGGCGGCGAGCTGGCCTTCGACCCCTGCTACCGCGGGAATCCGCTGGTCAACGCGCTGTGCGTCGGGGTCATGCGGCACCAGGATCTCAAGCTCGCCGCGGCCCGGGGGACCGGCAACAAGGTCATCCTGTTCGGCTCCCGGACCGGCCCGGACGGCATCGGCGGCGCTTCCGTGCTGGCCAGCGCGACGTTCGGGGGTAGCGAGGCGGCTAAGCGGCCCAGCGTCCAGGTCGGCGACCCGTTCATGGAGAAGCTGCTGATCGAGTGCTGCCTGGAGCTGTACGCGGCCGGCCTGGTGACCGGCGTCCAGGACCTGGGCGCAGCCGGC
Organism: uncultured Actinomycetes bacterium; assembly: GCA_963720645.1. Classification (GTDB taxonomy): domain Bacteria; phylum Actinomycetota; class Actinomycetes; order Streptosporangiales; family Streptosporangiaceae; genus RYN-230. The sequence continues at coordinate 598,619 of CAVRFX010000019.1, forward strand.
GTCGCGTGCGCCACGACCGAGCTGGCCGCGGGGGGCGGCAGCGGCATGCACGTGGACCTCGACCTGGTGCCGCTGCGCGACCCGGCGCTCGGCCCGGCCGAGATCTTGATGAGCGAGTCGCAGGAACGCATGATGGCCGTGGTCGAGCCGGCCAACGTGGGCCGTTTCATGGCCGTCTGCGCCCGCTGGGGGGTGCTGGCCACGGTGATCGGCGAGGTCACCGGCACCGGCCGGCTGGAGATGACCTGGCGCGGTGAGCAGGTGGTGGACATCCCGCCGGCCAGCGCGGCCGACGAGGGCCCGGTGTACCGGCGGCCCATCCAGCGCCCGGCCAGCCAGGACGCGCTGCTGGCCGGTGACCCGGCCGCGCTGCCCCGCCCGGAGGGCGGCCCGGAGCTGCGGGCCACGCTGCTGTCCCTGCTGGCCTCGCCCGGGCTGGCCGACACGAGCTGGGTCACCGAGCAGTACGACCGGCATGTGCGGGGCAACACGGTCCTGGCCATGCCCCAGGACGCCGGCGTGATCCGCATCGACGAGCAGACCGGCCTCGGGATCGCGCTGGCCATGGACGGGAACGGCCGGTTCGGCCTGCTCGACCCCTACGCGGGGGCCCAGCTCGCGCTGGCCGAGGCGTACCGGAACGTGGCCGCCACCGGCGCGGTGCCGCTCGCGGTGACCAACTGCCTCAACTTCGGCTCGCCCGAGGATCCCGGGGTCATGTGGCAGTTCAGCGAGGCGGTCCGCGGGCTCGCCGACGCGTGCGCCGCGCTCGGGGTCCCGGTCACCGGCGGCAACGTCAGCTTCTACAACCAGACCGACGAGACCCCGATCCATCCCACCCCGGTGGTCGGGGTGCTGGGCGTGCACGCCGACGTGACCCGCCGGGTGCCGATCGGGCTGCGCACCGGGGGGGCGCCGATCGTGCTGCTGGGCCGGACCGCGGCCGAGTTCGGCGGCTCGGCCTGGGCCCAGGTGGCCCACGGGCACTGCGGCGGGCGGCCCCCTGAGGTGGACCTGGCCGCCGAGCGGGCCCTGGCTGACGTGCTGACCGGGGCGGCCGCGGACGGCCTGCTGGAGGCCGCGCACGACCTGTCGGACGGCGGCCTGGCCATCGCGCTGGCCGAATGCTGCCTGGACCAGGGGGTCGGCTGCCAGGTGACGCTGCCGGGCGACCTGTTCACCCAGCTGTTCAGCGAGTCGGCGGCGCGCGCCGTGGTCGCGGTCCGGCCGGGCTGCGAGCAGGCCTTCGCGGCGCTGGCCGCCCGGCACGGGGTGCCGGCCACCGAGCTCGGCGTGGCCGGCGGGGACAGCCTGGTCGTCCGGGACGGCTTCGGCATCCACGTGGATGAACTCGCCGCCGCCCACGCGGGGACGCTCCCGGCGCTCTTTGGCTAGCCCTTCAGAACGCTGACCAGAACATCACCAGCTGCTGCCACGGCTTGCCGCTACCGCACTTCTGCATTTCCGTCACGACGGACCCGCCCGCCGACGCGGTGCCCACCGCCAGGCAGCGCCCGTCGGACGCGCTGCGCAGCGCCCAGTAGTCGCGGCCCTGCGCGTCGGTGTGCTCGAACGGGTGATACCAGCGCTGGTCGAGACGGGTGTCACAGGGCGCCAGCTGCGCGGTCGCCTGGGAGCCGCTGCCCACCGCGGTCAGGCACTGCCCGGTCGAGGAGGACAGCAGGACGAGCCCGCCGCCGCCCATCTCGTCGGCCTGCCACTGCTGGGTGGGCTGCACGGATTCGCCACCGCCGCGGCTGCGGGTGAACAGGAGCCCGCCCGGCCCGCCGGACAGCAGCGTCGCGGACGAGCTCGAGGAGCCGGCCTGGCCGGTGCGGCCCAGGTTGGCCAGGCCCACCGACTGCTGGCTGGTGATCTTGTTCGACAGCCGGACCTGCCCCCGCTGCGCGGTGTTGCTGCCCCGGGAATGCAGGAACGCGACCACACCCACGCCGACCAGCACCGCCAGCACCACGGTGGCGCTGATCAGGACGGCAGCTGTGGCCCGCGATCTGTCCTTGCCCCGTCGCCCAGGACCGCGAATCCCTGCCATAAGCATGACGATTACTGGCTGCGGGCGGCTTAGGCCAGCCGTATCAGGAAATCGCCCAAAACACGATATATAACGTCACCCAGCGGGCCCGGTCGTCTACGCGGTGTCCCGGATGATGAAGTTTCGGGTCACGGTACGTTAGGCCCTGATGCCTCCCCGCCGCCCCGATCCCCAGCGACTGCTCGCCGCCCTGGACGCGCAGCGGCTGGCGCTGGGCCAGGATCCGTGGGCGGGCCCGGCCGAGCCCGCGGTGCTCGGCCGGGCGCTGGCCTTCGCGGTGCTCGGGGCGCTGGAGGCGGGCGCGGAGCCGCAGCGGGAGGCGATCCGGGCCGCGGTCACCCACCTGCTCGGGCTGCTGGCCTCCGACGCGCCCGGCCGCGCGGTGGAGGTCAGGGTCCCGCCGTACGCCGCGGTCCAGGCCGTCACCGGGCCGCGGCACACCCGCGGCACCCCGCCGAACGTGGTGGAGACCGACCCCGTGACCTGGGTCAGGCTGGCCCTGGGCCGGCTGTCCTGGGCCCAGGCCCGGGAGGCCGGCCTGGTCAGCGCCAGTGGGCCGCGGGCCGACCTGTCCCGGTGGTTGCCGCTACTGCGCGGTACGACCAGCGCCCCGCCCTCATTAGAATGACCGCGTGGTCAACCCCGATGGCCGACTGACGGACGACGTGGATCCCGGAGACCGGCCTCCTCGGGACGCATGCGGAGTCTTCGGCGTGTGGTCCCCCGGTGAGGAAGTCGCCAAGCTCGCCTACTTCGGTCTCTACGCCCTGCAGCACCGGGGCCAGGAGTCCGCCGGCATCGCCGTCAGTGACGGTGACCGGATCGTGGTGTACAAGGACATGGGCCTGGTGGCCCAGGTCTTCGACGAGGCCGCGCTGTCGACGCTGCGCGGCTACATCGCGGTCGGGCACTGCCGGTACTCCACCAGCGGCGCCTCGACCTGGGAGAACGCGCAGCCCACGTTCCGGTCCACGCCGGTCGCCAGCCTGGCCCTGGGCCACAACGGCAACCTGATCAACACCCTCGAGCTCGCCGCGATCGCCAGCGGTGCGGACGGGGAGCGCGGGGGGCCGGCCAGCGGGCCACGACCGACACGGACGTGCTCACCGCGCTGTTCGCCGACCCGCGGATGGCCAGCGTCGAGGACAGTGCCCTGGCCACGCTGCCGCTGGTGCGCGGGGCGTACTCGCTGGTGTTCATGGACGAGCACACCCTGTACGCGGCCCGCGACCCGCAGGGGTTCCGCCCGCTGGTGCTGGGCCGCCTGGCGGCGGCTGGGTGGTGGCCAGCGAGACCGCGGCCCTGGACATCGTGGGTGCGTCGTTCGTCCGCGAAATCGACCCCGGCGAGCTGGTCACCATCGACGAGCGCGGGGTCAGGTCGCGGCACTTCGCCCGCCCCCACCCGGCGGGCTGCCTGTTCGAGTACGTCTACCTGGCCCGCCCGGACACGGCGATCGCGGGGCGCAGCGTGCAGGCCACCCGGGTCCAGGTCGGCCGCATGCTGGCCGCCGAGCACCCGGTCGAGGCCGACCTGGTCATCCCGGTCCCGGAGTCGGGCACCCCGGCGGCCATCGGATACGCCCAGGCCAGCGGCATCCCCTACGGCCAGGGCCTGGTCAAGAACTCCTACGTCGGGCGGACGTTCATCCAGCCCAGCCAGACGATCCGGCAGCGCGGCATCCGGCTCAAGCTGAACCCGCTGCGGGAGGTCATCGCCGGGCAGCGGGTCGTGGTGGTGGACGACTCGATCGTCCGCGGCAATACCCAGCAGGCCATCGTGGCCATGCTCCGCGAGGCGGGCGCCGCCGAGGTGCACGTGCGCATCTCCAGCCCGCCGGTGGCCTGGCCCTGCTTCTACGGGATCGACTTCGCGACGCGGGCCGAGCTGATCGCGGGCAGTTCCACGGTCGAGGAGATCCGCGACTCGATCGGGGCCGACTCGCTCGGCTTCATCTCGCTGGACGGCCTCACCGAGGCGACCACGATCCCGGCGGCCCGGCTGTGCCGGGCCTGCTTCGACGGCCAGTACCCGATCCCGGTCGCGGAGGCCGAGCGGGGCAAGCACCTGCTGGAAATCACCCCTCCGGTCCTGTCATGACCAGCTCGTACCGTGACGCGGGGGTGGATATCGCCGCGGGCGAGCGGGCCGTGGACCTGATGCGCGCGTCGATCGCCCGGACCAGCGGCCCGGAGGTGATCGGCGGCCTGGGCGGGTTCGCCGGGCTGTTCGACGCCACCCGGCTGACCACGATGCGGCGGCCGCTGCTGGCCACCTCGACCGACGGGGTGGGCACCAAGGTGCTGATCGCCAGCCGGCTCGGGATCTACGACACGGTCGGCATCGACCTGGTCGGGATGGTCGTGGACGACCTGGTGGTGTGCGGGGCGGAGCCGCTGTTCATGACCGACTACATGGTGTTCGGCTCCCTCCAGCCCGAGCGCGCCGCGGCCATCCTGTCCGGCGTGGCCGAGGGATGCGTCCAGGCTGGCTGCGCCCTGATCGGGGGGGAGACGGCCGAGCATCCGGGTCATTTCGGGCCGGACGACTTTGACCTGGCCGGCGCGGCCACCGGCGTGGTTGACCAGGATGACCTGCTCGGCCCGCACCGGGTGGAGCCGGGCGACGTGGTGGTGGCGCTGGGTTCCTCAGGCCTGCACTCCAACGGTTTCTCGCTGGTCCGGCGGGTGCTGGACCGGGCCGGGCTGGACCTGGCCGCCGAGTTCCCCGGGATCCGCGGGACCCTGGGCGCCGAGCTGCTCACCCCGACCCGCATCTACGCCCGCGACTGCCTGGCCCTGGCCGCCGGCTGCGACGTGCACGCCTACGCCCACATCACCGGCGGCGGGCTGGCCGCCAACCTGGCCCGGGTGCTGCCCGCGGGGGCCGACGCGGTGCTGGACCGGGGGAGCTGGCGGCCACCAGCCGTATTCGGGCTGCTCGCGGAGCGCGGCGGGGTGGCGGCGGCCGAGATGGAACAGGTGTTCAACATGGGCGTCGGGATGGCCGCCGTGCTCGCCCGCGCGGACGCCGACCGCGGCATCGGCATGCTGACCGGCCGCGGCATCCCGGCGTGGGTGCTCGGCGAGATCGTGCCCGGCACGGGAACCGCCCGGCTGGCCGGGCGGCATCCAGTGGGCAGGCTAGGCCCTCCGGAATCCGGCCCTCAGGCCCGCTCCGACCTGCTCACGTGTGACCCGTTGCTGTAGCCGAGGTCATCGTCGTCCTCGTCTTCGTCGTCGGCATCATCGTCGTCAGCGTCATCCGCGTAACGTCCCGCGACGTAGGGGTCACCATCTGTTTCCCCATCGTCCCTGCCGACACCCAGCTCAGTCCGCAGCCGGTCAAGGTCCGTGCCGCCGCTGTTGTACTTCAGCTGGCGTGCCACCTTTACCTGCTTGGCCTTGGCTCGGCCGCGCCCCATTGGCTCGACCCCCTCGAACATGCGGAGCCACTCTCGGGCTCCTGCTCCCTGCGCTGATGACTTACGGCTTTACGCATGCGCGACGGCCCGTCGCCACTTCACCGCTTGAGGTGCGACGCGCTTCCAGCTTGCGTACAGATCCAACCGTACCTGCTTTGCGCCGTAAGCGCCTCTACAGGATGCGAGCAGGCCTGATTGACCCTCATCAATTCCTGCCCGGCGACCCGGCCGGATGTCCCTCCCGGGAGGGCAGGCGAAGCCTCACCCACCTAGCCAGATCCCCCGCAGCCTGCCCACCTCGGACATCCGGCGCTCGGCCAGACGGTCGGCGGCGACCGCCGGGGGACACCCTCGGTATCGGCGAGCGCGAAGATCTGCCTGGTCGTGCCGTAGATCTGGGCGGCCCGGCCCTGCGCCCGCTCGAAGTTGAACCCGGCCAGCTCGTCGGAGACCTGGATCACGCCTCCCGCGTTGACCACGTAGTCGGGGGCGTACAGGATGCCCCGGTCGGCGAGCAGCTTCTCGATCCCGGGGTGGGCCAGCTGGTTGTTGGCCCCGCCGCAGACGACGCTGGCCCGCAGGGTCGCCACGGTGTCATCGTCCAGCGCGCCACCGAGCGCGCACGGGGCGTAGATGTCCAGCGGCTGGGCGAGGAGCCCGGCCCGGTCCGGCACCACCTGCACGCCCGGGTGGGCGGCCTCCACCCGGCTGACCGCATCCGGGCTCACGTCGCAGATCACGGCCGACGCGCCCGCCTCGGCCAGGAGGGTGACCAGCCGCCGCCCGACCTTGCCCACGCCCTCCACGCCGACCACGCGCCCGTCCAGGCTGGGGCTGCCCCAGCGGTGCTCGGCAGCGGCCCGCATGCCCTGGAACACCCCGAACGCGGTGAGCACGGAGGAATCGCCCGCGCCACCGTTCGGCACCGTCCGGCCGGTCACGTAGCCCGATTCCCGGGCGATGAGGTCCATGTCCTCGCTGTAGGTGCCGATGTCACACGCGGTGATGTAGCGGCCGCCCAGTGACTCGAGGAAGCGGCCGTACGCGCGGAGCAGCGCCTCGGACTTCTGCGTGGCGGGGTCGCCGATGATCACGGCCTTGCCGCCGCCGTGGTCCAGGCCCGCTATCGCGTTCTTGTAGGCCATCGCCCGGGACAGGTTCAGCACGTCGGCCAGCGCCGTGTCCTCGTCCGGGTAGGGGTAGAACCGGGTCCCGCCGAGCGCGGGGCCGAGCGCGGTCGAGTAGATGGCGATGATGGCCCTCAGCCCGCTGTGCCGGTCCTGGCAGAAGACGACCTGCTCGTGCCGCGGATCGGTACTGGAGTTCACGGCGGTCGGAGGGGGGAACACGTTCGTCACGGTAGTGACTGCCTCTCGCGTTCTATGGGTGCGTTGACCTGCGGAAACGGCAGGCCGGGCGGCCTGGGGTGGGGCCGTCCCGCATCTGACACTATCGCTGCGGCGGACCAGTGACGATGTCGTTATCCGCAGGACATGTACCGCGGTACGCGCGCGTGCCACGATGCGAACGTGCGACCCTACGCGGCCTATCTGCGCGTCTATGAGCCCCTCTCCGCGTTCAGCGATGCGGAGGGCCGGTACTGGGCGGAGTACGCGGCCTCCGCGGTGCGGCCACGCCGCGCGGCGGCGCTGGACACGGAGCAGGCCGAGGCGCTCAGCAGGCTGATCGCCACCCCGCCGATCGCGGCCCCGCGGCGGGAGAGCGGTCAGGCGTATGTCCGCTGGGCCGACGGTGTCACCTATATCTGCCCCTGGCAGACCCGGCTGCGGTCCTGGCTCGAGCTGGCCCGGCTGCGCTCCACCGCGCGCCCGCTGCTGGCCGACGCGTTCGCGGCGGGCCAGGCCGAGGAGGCGCTGCGTGACTTCGCCTCCTGGCAGGGCCAGGCGTCGTCGCTGCGGGTCTTCATCCAGTCCTGCACCTGGGCCGTTCCCCCCGGATGGTTCGTGCCGTTCGCCCCCGAGGAGCGGTGGCTGGTGCTGGGCGGGGCCGCCGAGGCCGACGGCCGGGGCCCGGCGACCGCCGCGGCGACCCGGACGCTGATCTACGCCACGGCCATGTCCCAGGCCCGGCGGCGGATCGCCCGGGCCCTGAACGCGCTGCGGCGCACCAGCGGCGACGCCTTAACGAGCCCGCCCGGCGCAGCGGCCGGCGGGGCTGACACGGGTGAGTCCGGCGGCCGGGGCGGCCTCGGCCCGTGGCAGGCCACGGTGGAGATCGCCCAGATCGGCCGCTGGCTGGAGGAGTTCCATCCGCATTCGGTCGTGGAGCTGGATTACGGCGGCCTCGTGTACCTGCTCGATGACGACTCGCTGCGGGCCGACCAGTCGGTCGCGGAGGTGTCGGCGGCCATCAGCGCCAGCCGGGAAGGCCAGCAGGACCTGGCCAGCGTGCTCTATCAGCGGCTCCGCAGCAGGTGGCGGGCGCTGGAGTCACTCGAAGCCGCCAACTGACTATCAGAGGACGACTTTCCAGATTCCACCCGTTGCAACGATACGTGTCGCTAGAATCACGCAGCGTGACGCATAACAGTGGAGCAACGGGGGCGACCTGTCACAGAATCTTTGCTCCTGGTGGTCGACTTGTCACCGCTGGTGATGGCAATATGGTCTCAGTGGGCCATATAGGACATCCACGGCAGGCTCCACCAGGAGCCAGGCACAGGAACAACCGCAGGATCGCAAACTGGTCCAAGAGGAGAGGCCGTAGACATGTCTGCACGTACACCCGAGGCCGAGCCGCTGTTGACCCCGGCTGAGGTCGCGACAATGTTCCGCGTTGACCCCAAGACGGTGACACGCTGGGCGAAGGCGGGAAAGCTGACCTCAATCCGGACGCTGGGCGGACACCGCCGGTACCGGGAGACGGAGGTCCGCGCGCTCCTCGCGGGGATCCCGCAGCAGCGCTCGGAGTAGGCCCGCACGACAGCAGTACACGCAGTACACGCAGTACCGGAAGTACACGCAGTACCACGCAGTACAGCACGACACGAGGGGGGGTCGGCCCCGGCGGACAGAGCCGGGCCGGCGAGCGGCACACGCGCAGGTCGCTTGCCGGAGTTCGAGAGAACTGCCGGGGTCGATCCTGGGTCATCTCCCAGACGGGGAACCACAATCTTCCCGGGCACGGGTGGCGAGACCGTGACTACTAAATGTAGTCACGGTCTAACTTTTTGTAACTGCCCTTCCCTGGAGCCCAGGTCCGCCATACTGGTCCCTGCCACTAGCCAGGTCTGCTGCTCGCCAGCGCCACGGCTGGCTGGCACGGCCGCCAGCCAGGGGGGGAGGGCGGCTCGCCAGGCATCCGCCTCCCCGATGTCACGGCGCGTGCGGGGGCACGTTCCGGGGCGGGGCGTGATGCCGCCGCCCGCCGGTGACCCGCGGGGCCGGCGCGGCACCGCTTCTCAGGGGAGGATCGCACAATGCCTGACCCAAGGCTGGTATCTCGCGCGCAACGCGCCGCGACAATGTTGGAGCGGGCGTGGGAGCGGTGGCGGGCCACGCAGGGCCTGGAGGCCGAGCCCATGCCGCCGGTCTCCAGCTACGTGGGGTACTCCATCGAGGAGCCGTGGGGGCGGCCCCGGGTCGTCTTCGGCGTGAACGCCGAGGACGCCGAGCGGCTCGCGGCGTTGCTGCAGGAGAGCGCGGGCAGCGGGCCGGACGGCCTGCCCCGGGCCATCGACCCGGGTTACCGGCCGGCCGTCCCCGGCGCGTTCGCGGCGGACCGTCCCGCCGGGGCGGACCAGGGATATCCGGACCAGGGGTATCCGGACCGTGGTTACCCCGATCGTGGTTACGGGGACCGTGGTTTCGCCGACCGTGGTTATGCGGATCGCGGGTACCAGGACCGCGGGTACCAGGACCGCGGGTACGACCAGAGCCTGCTCGAGGACGTGCGCGGGCGGATTCCCGTGCAGGGCTGGCCGCCGGAGTTCGGCGACAGCCGGGAACAGCTCAACGGTGCCGGGCCCAGCCATCCGGACGAGCCTCAGCTGCCGCTCGACCTGGGCCCCGGTCGGCCCGATGAGACCGCAGGGGAGCTGCTCCGGCCCGATGAGCCCGAGCGGGTTCACGACCTGAAGCTGCCCGGCGAACTGGGGCTGTCCGATGAGTTCCGGGCACCCGGCGATTTCCTGGACGACGGTGAGTTCCCGGTAGGTGAGAGTTTCCCGGCCGGTGAGGGATTCCGGCCGGGCGGTGAGGGATTCCGGCCGGGCGGCGAGCTGAGGCCGGCGGGTGAGCGCGGGCCGTCCAGCCTGGGCGCGCCCTATGGCGTGCCTTACGTCGGGGGTGCGCCCTACGCAGGTGGTGCGCCTCACGCCGGGGGTGCGCCCCACGCTGGGGGTGCGCCTGATGCCGGAGGTGCGCCTGCCGCCCGGGATGAGGCGTCCGTCGGCGGTGAGGCGCCGGCCGTTCCGTACACGGGGGAGCCTTACGACCCCGATGGCCCCTACGGCCCGGCCGCTTCCTACCGGGGTCCCGCAGACTTCGGCGTGGCGGCTGGCTACCGGGCGCCCGGCGGATACGGCGCGGGCGAGCCCGCGGACACCTCCAGGGACACCCTGAACGGGGGCCCCCGTAACGGTGAGCCGGAGCACGACGGTGCCGCGCCGGCTGCTGCCGGAACCGCCGCGGCCGGCCTGGACGCGGACGGCCGGGACGACGACGGGGACGGCCGGGACGGGGACGGCGCACGCGCTCTGGACACGCTCAGCGCGTCCGGGCGCGATGAGCCTGGCCGGGACGGGTCCGGGGACAATGGGCCCGCGCGGGACAGGTCCGGGCGCGATGAGGACGCGATCGGTACGGACGTGCGAGCCGACGACCTGCCAGCCGGTGAGGCGCACGCCGACAGCCGCGGCCACGACGAGACCGGGCGTGGCGAGACCGGGCGCGGCGAGGCCGGGCGTGGCGAAGGCTCGCGAGGCGGGGACAACTCTGGCGCTGATCTGAGCGCCGACAATCGAGGCGGGGTCAACCGAGACGGGGTCAACCGAGACGGGGTCAACCGCGGGCGGGGCGGCGAGCGTGAGCGGGGACGCGCGGCCGGATGCAGCCGGAGAGGACCTCGCACCGGCTGGCCCGGGGGAGGAACCCCGGGCCGGCAGCCGAGCCCACCAGTGATGCGCCTGAGGCACCGACGGCGGCCGCGGATCGCCCGGCGGATTCCGCCAGCCGGGCCAGCATCTCCGACACCATGGCCGCGGAGCTGGCCGGATGGGCGGCCGGTGAGCTTCCGGGGCAGGCCGCGGCACGGTTGGCCAGCTGGGCGACCGCGGGCGGTGCGGTGGCCCGCGGCCGGCAGCAGGCCCGCCTCGGCGGCAGCGGAACCGCCGCGGAGCGGGTCAGCTAGCGGAGTACCCTCGTGCTGGATCGGGCCTGACCGAACCGGCGGCCCTCATGTCCAGCTGGCGGGAGTCCCGGATGATGCGGCGTCGTGGCCGGCCCGGCTTTACCCGTGCCCGGCCCGGCCCGCCTGGTCCTGGCCGGCGTCGCGCTCCTGGCCGCCGCCGGGCTGGCCGGATGTACCGGAGCGGGCGGCACGGCGTTGCCCGCGGCCGGCCAGTCCCCGTCCAGCGCCGGGGCGGGCGCCGCGGCTGGGGTCGCGGCCACCGCCGGAGCCAGCGGCACGGGGCAGGCCGCGGGAACGCCGGGCGCGACGCCTACCGGGCCGCGCCCCGGCAACGTCCCGCTGAGCACCGCCGCGCCCACCCCCACGGCCCAGCCCCTGGCCGGGCAGGTCATCGCTCTGGACCCCGGGCACAACGGCGCCAACTGGTCGCATCCGGCGATCATCGACCGGCTGGTCAACGTGATCACGGAATGGAAGGCCTGCGACACGGCGGGGGCGCAGACTGACGCGGGATACCCCGAGCACGCCTTCACGTTCAACGTGGCGATGCGCCTGGCCCGGCTGCTCCGGGCCGAGGGGGCCACCGTGGTCCTGACCCGCCACAACGATGACGGTGTCGGACCGTGCGTGACCCAGCGCGCCGCGATCGGCAACCGGGCCCACGCGGACGCGGCTATCTCCATCCACGCCGACGGTGGGCCGCCCTCGGGGACGGGGTTCGAGGTGATCGCGCCGGGCCGTATCACCGGCGCCCCGGACGCCCAGGTCATCGGGTCATCCGGCCGGCTCGCCGTAGACATCAGGAACGCCTACCACCGGATCACCGGCGAGCCGTACTCCGACTACGTCGGCACCCGGGGGCTGGACGTGCGCACCGACCTCGGCGGGCTGAACCTCTCCACCGTGCCCAAGGTCTTCATCGAGTGCGGCAACATGCGCAACGCCGCCGACGCGGCCCGGCTGACCAGCCCGCGGTTCCGGGAGCGCGTCGCGAAGGCCCTGGAGGCCGGCTTCGTCGCCTTCCTCGGCAGGCATTCCTGAGCACATCCTCAGCAATCGCTAAGGTCGGGGCGCTTGCATTCTGCTGTGACACCCGCGAGCGGGCCCCCGCCCAGCCGACGGTACGGGCATCCGCTGACCCTGGTGGCCGTGGCGGCCGTAGCCCTGCTCGCTGGTGCGGGAGGGGCGGCCGTCGCGACTTCCGGCAGTTCCGCGAGCCCGGCCGCGGACTCCACGTCCACTCAGGCCAGTCCCTCGCCCTCCGCCTCGTCCGCGCCCCAGCGTCCCGCGGTCCCACCGCCCGGCAGGACAGGCGGGTTCTTCGGCGGGGGGATCGGCAGTGGCTTCTCCGGCGCCCCGGTGCACGGCACCCTCGTGGTGCCCGTGTCCGGTGGCGGCTTCCAGACCGAGGACGTCCAGCGGGGCAAGGTCACCGCGATCAGCAGCTCATCGGTCACGGTCGTCAGCGCCGACAAGTACACGAAGACCTACCGGGTGAACGGCTCGACCCCGGTGAACGCCGGGAACGGCGGCCTCAGCAGCGTCAAGGTGGGTGACCAGGTCAGCCTGACCGCCACCGTGCGCGGTTCCACGGCCACCGTCACCAGCATGATCGACCTGTCCCGCCTCGGTAACCGCTTCTTCGGCCCAGGCGACGGCAACCAGGGACAACCCTCAGGCTGAGGGTGAAGACGTCTGGTTCCGGCCCGGCCTGCCCAGGGACCGGGCCGGGACCAGACACCAGCGAATTCCGCACCCCCGGCACACACTGTCGGCAGGCCGGCGGAGAATCGGGCACGTGCGGGTTGCGGTGGTTGCCGGGCCCGGGCGCACGGCCCTCCTGCAGGAACTCGCCGAGGACGGCAGCGGCTACGCCGCGCCCATCCTGGTCAACGACTTCCCGGCTGCGGTAGCGGACTACGAGCGCGCCGGGTCCGGGCGCGGGGGGACGGTGCCGGGTGAGCCCGTGCGCTGGGTCTGGGCGGACATATCCGCCGTCTACCCGTCCCTGCTGCGCGCCGGAGCACGGGTGGACCGCTGCCACGACGTTTCCCTGACCGGCGCGCTGCTGCTGGCGCGGGACGGGCAGCCAGCCGGAGCCGCTTCCGTGGCCAGCCGGCCAGCCGGCCCGGCGCCGCGGGCGGCCGGGCAGGCGACCCTGTTCGGGCCGGCCGAACCGGGGATCGACGATGCCCGCCAGGTGCTCGCCACCCTGGTCGCTGAGCATGCGGACCAGGTGCGCCGGATCGCCGCGGACGCGCACCCGGCCAGATTCGGGTTGCTGGCCGCGGTCGAGTCGGCCGGCGGCCTGGCCGCGGCGGAGATGAGCGCCCGGGGGATGCCCTGGCGGGCCGACGTGCATGACGCCCTGCTGGCCGGCCTGCTCGGTCCCCGGCCCGGGCCGGGCCTCCCGCCACCGCGGCTCGCCGGGCTGGCCGCCCAGATCTCCGCCGCGTTCGGCGGCCGCCCGGTCAACCCCGATTCCCCGGCCCAGCTGCTGAAGGCGTTCGCCACCGACGGCGTCCCTGTCCCGTCCACCCGCTCGGGTGTGCTGCGGGGCATCGACCACCCCGCGGTTCCGTTCTTGCTCGAATACAAGGAACTGGCCCGGCTGCACGCGGCGCACGGCTGGGCCTGGCTGGACGAATGGGTGCGGGACGGCCGGTTCCACCCGGAATACGTGGTCGGGGGGGTGGTGTCGGGCCGGTGGGCCAGCCGTGGCGGTGGTGCGTTGCAGATTCCGCGGGTGGTGCGCCGCGCGGTCGTGGCCGATCCCGGCTGGGTGCTGGTCGTCGCGGACGCAGCGCAGCTGGAGCCGCGGGTGCTCGCCGCGCTGGCCGGTGATCACGCGTTTGCCGAGGCGGCCGGGTCCGGCGACCTGTACCAGGCGCTGGCCGGGGCGTTCGGCGGGGACCGGGCCAAGGCCAAGGTGGCGTTGCTGTCCGCGATGTACGGCGGGGCCGGTGGTGAGGCCTCGCAGCTGCTGGCCGTGCTCCGGCGGCGTTTCCCCCGGGCCGACGCCTACGTCGAGGCCGCCGCGCGGGCGGGAGAGGAGGGCCGGGTGGTCCGGTCCCGGCTCGGCCGGTCCTGCCCGCCGCCGTCCGCTGAGTGGCGGGGCCTCACCGCGTCGGCGGACGAGCCGGGCGCGGATGACCAGCGGGCCCGGCGCTCGTTGCGCGCCCGCGGCCGGTTCACCCGCAACTTCGTGGTGCAGGCCAGCGCGGCCGACTGGGCTCTGGTCCTGCTGGCCGGCCTCGCGGCGGCTGGCGGCCATGCCTGAGTCTGGGCGGCCTGAGTCCGGGCCGCTGGACGGACCCGGTCTCGTGTTCTTCCAGCACGACGAGGTCATCGTCCACTGCCCCCGGGCCCTGGCCCCGGAGGTGGTCGAGGCCATCGGCGACGCGGCCCGAGGAAGCCGGCCGCCTCGTGTTCGGTGCGACCCCGGTGCGGTTCCCCGTGACCACGGCGGTCGTGGACTGCTACGCGGACGCGAAGTGACCCGCGGTCAGGCCGCCGGGGTCAGCCGGGGGTCAGGCCGCCGGGGTCAGGCCGTGGCGGGCTGCTCGGTACCGCAGTACTTGCACTTGCTGGCGGCGGCGGGCAGATCGCTGGACAGGCAGGCCGGGCAGGTCTTGACCGGCGCGGGATCCCCGAAGACCACCTGTCCGCGGCGGGCCTGAACCGCCTTGTACGGCACGACGATGAGGAAGTACACCACGGCGATGAAAATGATGAAATAGATAATTGCGGAGATGAAAGCCCCGATATCCACGAACGTCTTCGGGTTGTGGTCCTGGCCTAGCTGGATCCCCAGGCCTTGCGACGAGCCGCCCTGGAACCGGGCCACGATGGGATTGATGATGTCGGTCGTGAAGGCGAGGATCAGGCCGCTGAACGCCAACGCGACGACCAGCCCCACCGCGACGACGATCACGTCACCACGCATCAGAAAGTTCTTGAAGCCCTTCAGCATGCCCCATCCTCCGATTCGCGATCACGAATGGCGCCCCGTAAGTATGGCTGGCCGCTGGCGAGCCATGACCAGACACGCCGTACGATTCCGGTGATCATGACGGGGCGCAAGTCCTTCCGCTAATTACCTTCCCGGCGTGGTCATCAGGGGCGGACCTGAACAGCCGCAAGTAGGCCCAGGCCCACTGCGGTTGTAGGTGCCAGCCCATGGCGCGGCGTCGCGGGGCAGGTCAGGATGGCCTGGCAGGTGATCGCAACTTTGCCGTGCGGGACTCACCCATAGGCACCCATAAGCCCGCGGCCTGCACGAGAAGATGTGACCCGTGCCGGATCCCGGCGTCATCCACCTTGTCGAAAAACCCCGGTGGCACGCGCGGCCCAGGGAGGATCTCGTGACCCAGCTTGGTTCCCAGGCAACGGAGAGCGGACCCAGCGGCAACGGCCGGCCGGCGGTACGCGGGTCACGGCTCACCCGGCGCCGCCGGGCCCTGTTCTGGGTGGCGGGCGGGGCGGCCCTGCTGGCCATCGGCGGGCTGATCGGCTCCGCGTTCGTGAAGTCGCCGCAGCAGATTGCGGCGGATACCGCGGCGCCGCCACCGACGGTGACCACGGCCAAGGTCGTCTCCCAGATCCTTACCTCGTCGGTCCAGATGCGCGGCGTGGTGTACCCGGGGACGCAGTACGACGTCTACCCATCGGCCCCGGAAGCGGATGCGGCAGCGGCGGGTACCGGATCTTCGGCCGGCGGTTCGGGGGCCGGCAGTGGCTCGGCGGGGGCGGTGTACATCTCGAGGCAGCGGGCGGTGTCCCGATAACGGATGTGATCTTCATGCCGTCATTGCCGGCCAAGGTGATCGCGGTGAACGGCGCCAAAGGCCAGCAGCCCGGCCAGCCGTTCCTGGAGCTTGCCGCGCGCGGATCACTGGCCCTGACCGGCGAACTGCCGCCCGCTTACGCCGCCCAGGTCAAGCGGGGCCTGAAAGTGAAGATCTTCGATGAGGTGACCGGCATCCGCGCCGCCGGGACCATTACCGACGTGGGAACGGCGACGACGATAGCGCCGATAGGAACGATCGTGAACGTGGGGGGCGGCGCGGCTTCGGCAAGCTCCGCGGGGTCCGCCGGCTCCGGGTCCACTGGCTCGTCGTCCGCTGGTTCCGGGTCCACCGGGGCGGCCGGGTCGGGTAATTCTGGCAGCGCTGCGAACCCGGGCGCGACGCCTTTCATCCCGCTGACCGTGAGCCCGTCCAGCCCGCTGCCCGCCGCACTGAATGGCGAGAACGTCCTGGTCACCGTCGCTACCGGGCGGACCGAGGGGCCGGTGCTCACCGTGCCGGTCGCCGCGATCGTCACGACCGGGTCCGGCACCAGCTACGTCACCGTGGCTGGCGCGGGCGGCAAGCAGACCCAGGTCGCGGTCACCCCAGGCATTTCCGAGAACGGTTATGTCCAGGTGACCCCGGTGACACCGGCCAAGCTCGCGGCCGGCGACCGCGTGGTCGTGAGCGGCTGATGACCGCGCCCGTGATCGAACTGCACGGACTCGCCCGGACCTACCCTGGCCCCCCGCCGGTCCGTGCGCTGCGCCCGGCCGACCTGGTGATCGAGGCGGGCGACTACGTCGCGGTGACCGGGCCGTCCGGCTCGGGCAAGTCCACGCTGCTGCACCTGCTGGGGCTGCTCGACTCCCCCACCTCCGGCAGCTACCTGCTGGACGGCCTGGACACGAGCACATTGCCGACCGGGACCGGTCGGCGCTGCGCGGCAGGCGGATCGGGATCGTCTTCCAGGCCTTCCACCTGCTGGCCTACCGGACGGCGCTGGAGAACGTGCTGCTCGCCGAGCTGTACAACCGGACATCGCGAAGCACCCGGCTCCAGGCGGCGGCCGGCGCGCTCGGCGCGGTCGGGCTGGGGCACCGGCTCGACGCGCTGCCCACCACGCTGTCCGGCGGGGAGTGCCAGCGGGTCGCGATCGCGCGGGCGCTCGTCAACCGGCCGAGCCTGCTGCTATGCGACGAGCCGACGGGAAACCTGGACTCGCGCAACGCGGCCACGCTCATGGAACTGCTCGACCAGCTCAACTCCGGCGGCCTCACGATCGTGATCATCACCCACGATGCAGGGGTGGCCGGCCACGCGGGCCGGACCGTGGCGATCAGTGACGGGATACTGTCCGAGCCGATCGGGACCGGGCATGCCTAGGCCGGGCGCTGGCCTGCCGCCGCCCCGGCTGACCCTCCGGGACGCAGCGGCCGAGGCGATCGCGGGAATCGTGCAGCGGCCGGGCCGGTCCGGGCTGACCATGCTCGGCACCGTCCTCGGCGTGGGTGCCTTCGTCGCCGTGCTCGGGCTGACCGCGACCGGAGCGGGCCAGATCTCGCATCAGTTCACCGTCCTTGAGGACACCACGGTCACGGTGGCGGACAACGGCCCCGCCAACAATGTCGCGCCGCCCGGAACCTATCCTGCGATCGGTTTCCCGGCCGACGCCGCCCTCGGCGCCGCCGACAACGACGGGCTGGCCCCCGGTGACACCTATGACGCCCTGCACACCGCCTGCATGAACGATGCGGGCTACGGGCAGTACGCCGCCGACGCACCGTACCCGACCCGCACCAACCGCGGCCTGGGCTTCCCGCAGGCGTACGGGCCGTGGGGCTACGTGGGGACCGCGCTGGCGGCTCAGGAAGGCTTCCTGGGCGGAAGCGGTGAGGCGGGAGGTGGCGGGCCTGGAGGCGGCGGGCCGTTCGGCAACCTGCCCGCCGGGGCGCAAGCGGCCGCGGGCAAGTGCTTCAACATCATGGAGAACTTCAACAACGCCCAGTTCGCTCACTCCATGGCCATCATCGAGACGCTGAACAACTACATCAGCACGGACGTGGTCGAAGACAGCGAGTTCAAGAAGGCTGACCGGAACTGGTCGGCCTGCATGGCCAAGAACGGGTTCAGCTCCCCCGACGCGGAAACGTTCTGGGCGCAGGCGCTGAACACAGTATTGGGCAAGGGTCGGGCCCGGGGCAGAACCCCAGC
This sequence comes from uncultured Actinomycetes bacterium, assembly GCA_963720645.1. Taxonomy (GTDB): domain Bacteria; phylum Actinomycetota; class Actinomycetes; order Streptosporangiales; family Streptosporangiaceae; genus RYN-230. Next base: position 616,470 of record CAVRFX010000019.1, read on the forward strand.
GGCCCGCCTGGCCCGCCGACCGCCGCGCAGAACAAGGCGCAGATCGCGATGGCCGTGGCCGACGCGGACTGCACGCTGAGCAGCGACCTGGCCGGGATCTACTTCGCCGTCCAGGCCAGCTACGAGCAGCAGTTCGTCAGCGCCAACCAGCAGGCCCTGAACGCCGGGGTCCGGGAGTACAAGGCCGCGTTCGCCAAGGCACTCAAGGCGATGCCCGCCCTGCTCCAGACGACATCGGCCACCCCCGACCTGCCCGGACCACCCCGGCCGGCCACCATGGCGGGAACCGCGGCACGGCTAAGCCCTCGCCCAGCCGCTCCTGACGGCCGTCCGCCGTACATCAAGCTGAGACCGGCGACTTATTTACGTTTCGGTGGCCTTTAGCCCAGAATAATTTGAGAGAAGAAATTCCTGGGCCTGGGTGAGACTGCCCGCCGCCATGTGACGCGAAGGCAGTGTCGGGCGACGGTACTGGGCGGACCAGCGCTCAGCAGAGGGGGCCGGTCACATGTGGAGGATCTTCCTCGCGATCGCGGGCTCCCTCATCGTCATCGCCGGAGTGGTCTGGACGCTGCAAGGCCTGGGCTTCATCAAGGGCAGCGTCATGACCGGGGTGACGCTGTGGGCCCTGATCGGGCCGCTGATCGCGCTGTGCGGGCTCGCCGTGACCGTGACCGGCCTGCGGCGCAGCTGAGCAGCCCGCCCCGGGCCGTCAGTCGTCGGTTGACCGCCGCAGCCGCTTGATCTGGGACCGGCGCTGCTTGGCCGCGAGCCGGCGTTCCTGCGAACCGCGGGTCCGCCTGGTCGGCCGCCGGACCGCGGGCGGCGGGGCGGTCGCCGCGGTCAGCACGCTGGCCAGGCGCCGGGACGCGGCCTCCCGGTTGCGCAGCTGGGACCGGTGCTCGGACGCGCTGACCGTGAGCACCCCGTTGACCAGCCGGTCCGCCAGTGCGGCCAGCGCGCGTTCCCTGAGCACGGGGCCCAGCGCCGACGAGCCCGCCACGTCGTAGGACAGCTCCACCCGGCTGTCGCTGGTGTTGACCGACTGCCCGCCGGGCCCGGATGACCGGGAGAACCGCCAGGACAGCTCGTCGGCCGGAATCACCTTGTTCCGGACCTGGATCGGGTCCACCACATTCACCATGATCTACCAGGGCTGGCACGATCGACGTAACGGGCGCGGCCGGCGCAACGGGCGCGATCGACGTACTCGAGCGGAAGGACCGCGGATGACCGATCAGCAGGCGGGGTGGATCAGGGGCCTGATCGAGCCGTTGCGGGTGAAGCCGGGCTCACGCGTCGACCTGTCCCGGGACTTCGACCCCGGCGCGCGCTTCGGCGTCCGCAAGAAGGGTGACGGGCAGGACCTGCTCCGCCAGGGAGTGGAGTTGCTGGCCGCCTACCAGGACCGGCTGGCCGCGCAGGACACCTACGGCATGCTGGTCGTGCTGCAGGCCCTCGACGCGGCGGGCAAGGACGGCACGATCCGGCACGTGATGAGCGGGGTGAACCCGCAGGGCGTCCGGGTGTCCAGCTTCAAGCAGCCCTCGGACGAGGAGCTGCGGCACGACTACCTGTGGCGGCACGCCCGGAAGCTCCCGGCCCGCGGCGAGATCGGCATCTTCAACCGCTCCCATTACGAGGAAGTGCTGGTCGCCCGGGTCCACAAGGAGGTGCTCGGCAGCGAGAAGCTTCCCCCTGAGAGCCGGGCCGGCGATATCTGGAAACGCCGCTACCGGGAGATCAACGACTGGGAGCATTACCTGGCCGGCAACGGCATCCGGGTGGTCAAGATGTTCCTCAACGTGTCCCGGGAGGAGCAGCGGAGGCGTTTCCTGCGCCGGATCGACCAGCCCGGCAAGAACTGGAAATTCTCCGCCAGCGACGTGCGCGAACGCCGGTACTGGGACGACTACCAGCGTGCGTACGCCGAGATGCTGAGCCACACCAGCACCGAATGCGCGTCCTGGTACGTGCTCCCCGCCGATCACAAGTGGTTCACCCGGCTGTGTGCGGCCGCGGTCATCGCGCACACGCTCATCGACATCGACCCGCACTATCCGGCCCCGGACCCGGCCGCGCGGCAGGAGCTGGAACAGGCCCGCCGGGAACTGGAGGCCGAGGCGCCGCCCGGGGAGCCCCGGGACCCGGCGGCGGGGGAGACCGGCGCCCGGGGCTGACTCGCGAGTCTCGGCTTTCCGCACCCGGGCCGTGCGGTTTGCGGTACTTTCGCAACGTTCCTGCCCAGATGTGACGCGGACCTGCATGTGGCCCTGGAGGTGACCGGCATGCCTGATGACGTGTCCGGCGCCCGGGTCTACCAGGGCCGGCCGTTGTCCGGCTCCCCCGCCGGGAGGCTCCAGCACGCGGCGGCCGAGATCCTGGCCGCGGGCACTCTCCCCCGGTGCCCGCACCCGGATCAGCCTCCGCTCTGGTACCTCCCGGCGAGGTCCCTGACCTGCGGCGACTGCACCGAGGCGCTGCTGCTCGCCGCCGACGCCAAGCCCGCCCGCTGCCAGATCTGCACCGCCCCGGCGACGGCCATGGCGGCCTGGGTGATCGGCGACATCCCGTGCTTCAGCCATCTCTGCGAGGAGTGCCACAGCATCGGGCTCGTCCCCGTGCTGCCTAATTGACGAGTTCCGGAGTGGGCCGGGGTTCCCCGAGAGGCTGCGGCCGGGGATGCAGCGACCGCGGCGACGGGCGGCGGTGCGCGACGGCCAGCGAGAGCACGCCCAGGGCCACGGCCACCACGGCGCTCACGCCGTACAGGTCGGGCAGCGTGAGCCCGGCCCGGCGCAGCGGCCCCACGCCGAACGCGGCGATCCCGTAGCCAAGCTGGTAGAACGCGATGACCAGGCCCGCCACCACCGCCGATATGCCGGCCAGCCTCTCCTGCCCGAAGCTGATGGTCAGCGGCAGCAGCGCCGAACAGCCGAATCCGGCCAGCGCGAAGGCCGCGACGCCGGCCACCGGGGCGTGCGACGGCAGGACCGAAGATCGCCACGAACACCGGGGCCAGCGCCGTGCCCAGCCCGAGCAGCGAGTTCAGCACCAGCACCGAGCGGTCCACCGTGTCCGGGTGGAACGCGGCGGTGAACGTGTTGATGGACGGCACCGTGAGCCCGAATCCCACCCCCAGGCACGCGGTGGCCACCAGCAGCAGCGGGTAGGCCACGGGCTGGCTGCCCTCCGCGAAACGGCTGCCGATCAGCAGGATCATGGCGGCCAGGTTGGCGCACAGGCCGGCCAGGTACACCGGCTTCCCGCCGAGCCGGTGGCTGAGGTTGCCCTGCAGCAACGAAGATCCGACCGCGGTGATCGCCTGCGGCAGGAACATGGCCCCGTACTGGCTGCTGGACAGCCCGTAGGAGCTGGCTGACGTGAAGATGGTGCTGGCCGCGGGGAACGTGACCAGGACGATGCCCTGGACCAGGCCGGCCGCGTACACGACCTGGCTCTGGGCGCGGGTACCCGCCCCCTGACTGCTCATCGGGCCCCTTTCCAGGGCGTCTGGCCTGGGCTACTGGCCGCAGGCGTGGCGGGGCACCGTGGTCACCGGCATCCGCCAGGCGGCCGCCGCCGCCGCGACGATCTCGGCGGTGGCCTTATACCCATCCGGCTCCGGGACCCGCTGGTGGGCCAGGAAATCGCGGACCATCACCGTCACCGGGGGGCTGCCGAGCAGGTCGCCGTGCAGGGCCGGCACCACCCGGACGTCGGTGGGCAGCGGGCAGACCGGCAGCGTGACCGCGTCGGCCAGCGGGACCAGCAGCAGCCAGCGCACCGCGTGATGCCGGGCGGCGGAGGCAGCGAACCTGGCCCCCACCTCGTCGACGGAATCGATCAGCCGCTGCGCCCCGTACGACCCGAACGGGGACAGGCCGCCCACGAACCAGACCATGGCGCGCAGTTCGTCCGCGGGCACCAGTTCGCGGCCGTCACCGCCCGGGTAGGTCACCTGCCCGGGCGCGACGATCGGGCTCATCATCACCACGGAGCCGAGCGGCAGCCCCGGGTGGGTGGCCAGCATCGCGTCCACGCCCAGGGTGCCCTCGCTTTCCGCGATGATGTCCACCGGCCGGCCGGTCTCCTGGTGCAGCCGCCTGACCTGGGCGGCGATGCGGCTCCCCAGTTCGGTCAGGGGCAGGTCGCTGGCCGCGCTGCCCTGGGGGAGCGGCCGGCCGGACCCGGTCATGCCGCGGTAGGAGAACTGCTGGACCAGGGCGCCGGGCGAGACCGGCCGCAGGGACCGGGGCGAGGCGCAGCACGCCGACCCGAAGCCCCGGATCTCCAGCACCGGATCCCGCGTGGCACGGCCGGGTGCCACGCTGCTGGCGGAGGCGCTCGCCGGGCTGGAGCTGCCCGACGCGGTGTTCCCGGACGCGGTGTTCCCGATGGCGGCGCCGGCCGCGCCCACCACCGCCAGGCTGGAGTGACGCGGCGGGTTGCCGATCACGAACGCGAGCCGGGTCAGCCCGACCACCAGGGCGAGCGCGAGCACCATGGCCACCGGGGCCAGCGGGACCGACAGCGGCAGCACCGGGGCCGGATGGCGGCTGACCACGCCGACGAGCCGGCGGCGGCTGGCCTCCCGGCGGGCGACGGCCCGGGTCACCCCGAACCAGGCCCGTGCGTTGGCCAGGCCCGCCAGGCCGCAGACGCCGATGGCGGCGGTCACCGGCAGCCGCCCGATCGCCGCGGCCACCACGGACAGCGTGACGAAGTCAGCCAGCAGCCAGTACATGGCCCGGACCGGCGGCAGGGTCCGCCACCAGGACCCGAGGATGCCGCCGTGGCTCAGCGGCAGCGAGATGAGCAGCAGGACCGGCACCGTGGCCAGGAACGGCCAGGAGAACGGCAGGATCGCGACCCCGAGCGCCATCGCCGCCACGGGCGACAGCAGCAGGCAGGCCGCCGCGGTGAGCCCGGTCGAGGACCGGACCAGGTCTCCCCAGCCGGGCACGGGCACGTCCCGCGGCCAGGCGAGCCGGGCCAGCGCGGCGTTCAGGACGGAGCGGATCCCCAGCACCGCGGCCAGCAGCACCGCGAACCCCAGCCAGGACCGGTCATATCCGTATATCCAGCGCAGATCGTGGAAAACCGCTAGCGGGGCCACCGCGGTGACCTGCCCGGCCAGCGACCGGGCCGGCGGCGCGAGCCAGCAGAGCAGCGCCGCTTCGGCCATCGCGGCCACGGCTGACAGCGTGATCAGCCCGCGGTGGGCCAGGAATTCCCGGCCGGGCCACGATCCCGCTGTGCGCTTCATGAACGTTGTGCGGCCCCCTTGGTGTGCATCGGGGGACTACCGTGATCTCAATCCTAAGAAGGTCTTCAGATGATCGCTTAACGGGAGGGCCCGGATGCGCTTCGGCGGCCGCACGGTCGTGATCACGGGAGCCGCGGGCGGGCTCGGCTCGGGCATGGCGGCCGCGTTCGCGGCCGAGGGAGCGGCCGTGGCGGTGGTGGACCTGCCGGCCAGCCCCGGGGCGGAGGTGGCGGACCGCATCAACGCCGCCGTCGCCGCCGCCGGCGGCCCGGGCCGGGCCTGGTTCACCCCGTGTGACCTCGCCGACCTGGCCGCGACCCGGCAGCTGATCAGCGGCCTCGGTGCCCGCGAGGGCGGCCTCGACGTGCTGATCAACAACGCCGCGATCTACCCGAGGAAGGAGGTCGCGGACTACTCCACCGAGGACTGGCTGGCGGTCCAGCGGGTCAACGTGGACGCGGCCTTCGTCTGCGCCCAGGCCGCGCTGCCCGCGATGCGGGCCGCCGGGTACGGCCGGATCATCAATGTGTCCAGCATCACATTTTTCGGTGGCACCCCGTTCCTGGTGCCGTACGTGGCGTCCAAGGGGGCGCTCGTCGGGCTCACCCGGGCGCTGGCCCGGGAGCTCGGCGCGGACGGGATCACGGTCAACGCGATCGCCCCCGGCGCCTTCCCCACGGCAGCCGAGGCGATCCACCCGGACCTGGAGGCCTACAACGCGTTCATCCTGGAGCAGCAGGCCGTCAAGCGGCGCGGGACGCCCGCCGACATCGCGAACGCGGCCCTGTTCCTGGCCGCCCCGGAGACCTCGTTCATCACCGGGCAGCTGCTCGTCGTGGACGGCGGATGGGTGATGAGCTAAAGGCGCCCGGCGTCGGTGATCCGGCGCAGGAACCTCTGGGTGCGCTCGTCCCGGGGGCTGGTGAACAGCTCCGCGGGCGGCCCCTGCTCCACGATCCGGCCGCCCGCCAGGAAGCACACCCGGTTCGCGATGTCCCGGGCGAAGGTCATCTCGTGCGTGGCGATGAGCATGGTCATGCCGCTGCCGGCCAGTTCCCGGATCACGTCGAGGACCTCGGAGACCAGTTCCGGGTCCAGGGCGCTGGTCACCTCGTCGAGCAGCATCAGCCGCGGCCGCATGGCCAGGGCCCGGACGATCGCGACCCGCTGCTGCTGTCCCCCTGAGAGCCGGTCCGGGTAGTCGCCCTGCTTGTCCAGCAGCCCGAACCGCTCCAGCAGCGCCCGGGCCTCCTGCTCGGCCTCCCGCCGGGACGCGCCGAGCGCCTTGACCGGGGCCAGCGTGATGTTGCGCAGCACGGTCATGTGCGGGAACAGGTTGAAGGCCTGGAACACGATGCCCACGTTCCGGCGGACCCGGTTCTGGTCGATGCCCGGCCGGGTGATGTCCTGCCCCCAGAGCAGGATCCGCCCGGCGTCCAGGGGCTCGAGCAGGTTGATGCAGCGCAGCAGCGTCAACTTGCCCGAGCCGGACGCCCCGATGAGGCAGATCACCTCGTGCGAGGCCACGCTGAGGTCGATCCCGTCCAGCACCAGGTTGGTCCCGAACGACTTGCGCAGGCCCTCGATCTGGACGGCCAGCGGGGCCTCCGCCGCCGCCGGTTCCGCGCTCACGTGGCCGCCCCCGCTCACGGGGCCGCCCCCGCGCTCACGTGGCCGCCCCCGCCAGGCGGCGGCGCCGGTCCCGGGCGATCAGGTGGTCGGTGAACCGGGCCAGCGGGATCGTGAGGATGAGGAACAAGATGGCGGCCACCACGTAGCTGGAGTAGTTGAACACGGTGTCGCTGAAGATCTCGGCCGCCTTGTTGGCCTCGATCGCGCCCAGGATGCCGACCAGCGCGGTGTCCTTCTGCAGGCTGATGAAGTCGTTCAGCAGCGGCGGGATGATGTTCCGCACCGCCTGCGGCAGGATCACGTAACGCAGCGCGGCGGGCTGCGACAGGCCCAGCGAGCGGGCCGCCGCGACCTGGCTCTGGTGCACCGAGTTGAGCCCCGCCCGGTACACCTCCGACACGTACGCCGAGTAGGACAGGACCAGCGCGGCGACCCCGTACACCGCGGCGGACTGGCTGGACACGAAGGCCAGGTTGAGCGCGGGGACCCCGAACCCGATCGCGAAGATGACCAGGATCAGCGGGACGCCGCGGAACACGTCCACGTAGATGGTGCTGACGATGCGCAGCGGGAACATCACCGGGCTGTCCGTCTGCCGGACGACGGCGATGACCAGGGCGACGATGAGGATCAGGACCTCGGCGGCCAGGAACATCCGGATGTTCAGCCAGAGCGCCTCGCCCACGGAGTAGTAGCCCTGCCGCGGGTCGCCGATCAGGGACTTCCACATGTCGGCCGGGTTGAAGAACGTCTGCCGGACCGCGGCGCTGCCCGGGGCCAGCAGGAACAGGACGGCCAGCGCGCCGAGGACCACGAGGGTGCTGGCGGTGGACACGGCCACCGCCCCGCGGCCGCTGCCCAGCAGGCGCGAGCCGCGCCGGGGCTCGCCGAACGAGGTCTGGGGCGGGCCGACCATCAGGGCTTGATCGTCGGCACGCTCAGGTAGACCTGCAGGTATTTCTTCTCCAGGGCGGCCAGCGTGCCGTTGCGGTTCAGCGTGGCCAGCGCCTTGTCAACGCAGGCCACCAGCGGGTTGCCCTTGTGGAACAGCAGCCCGAAGTGCTCGCCGGTGGACGGGAACTGGCCGACCATGAGCGAGTTCTTGATCTCCGAGGAGGAGATGTACTGGGCCGTCGGCGTGTCCGCCACCAGCGCGGCGATCTGGTGGGTCTGCAGGCCCTGCTTCACGTCGTTCAGCGACTCGTAGACCTTGGGCGTCTGGGTCGGCTGGATCTGGCTGTTGATGAAGGCCAGGCTGGTCGTGCCGACCTGGTCACCGAACACGTAGCTCTTCAGGTCGGCCGGGGTGTGCTTGGAGACGATCGGGGTGCCCTTCAGCGCGACCAGCGCCTGCTGCACGTTGTAGTAGCTGGTCGAGAACGTGACGGCCTGGGCCCGCGCCGGGGTCACCGAGATCTCGTTGGCGTCGAAGTCGAACTTCTTCGGGCCGGGCGCGTAGGAGTCGTTGAATGGCTCATAGGCCCATTTCACCTGGGACTTCTTGAAGCCCAGCTGGGCGGCCACGGCGTAGGCCACGGCGCTCTCGTAGCCCTTGCCGTTCGCGGGGTTGTTACCGGAGAACCAGGGCGGGTAGGCCGGCTTGTCGGTGGCCACGGTGAGCACACCCTTGGTGTACAGATACTTCTGGATCGAGGCGTTGGTACAGCTGGTCGTGGTAGCGCTGGTACCGCTGCCGGACCCGCTGCCGCTGGTGGTGCTGCCGCACGCGACGAGGCTGGTCGCCAGGGCAGCCCCCACCGCGGTGATCATCATCCGCCGCATGTGATCACCTTACTGTGGAGGCGGTCACGATACGAGGAGGCCCGTGATGCCCGCGTGGATCTGCCGCACCTGCGCCGTCCAGCAACCCGACACGCCGCAGCCGCCTGGCCAGTGCCCCATCTGCGACGACGAGCGCCAGTACGTCGGCTGGGCTGGCCAGCAGTGGACCACCATGGCCGAGATCGCCCGGGACCACGCGGTGGAGGTGCGGGAGGAGGAACCGGGCCTGACCGGCATCGGGGTGCAGTCGGCCGTCGGGATCGGCCAGCGGGCCCTGCTGGTCCGCACCCCGGACGGCAACGTCCTGTGGGACTGCGTCCCGCTGCTGGACGAGGCGGCCCGGGCCCGGATCACCGAGCTGGGCGGCATCGACGCGATCTGCATGTCGCACCCGCACTTCTACGCGGCGCACGTGGATTTCGCGGACGCCTTCGACGCCCGCGTCCTCATCCCCGGGCCGACCAGCAGTGGATCCAGCGGCCCTCACCGCGCATCGAGCTGTTCGGCGACGACGCCGAGCCGGTGCCCGGCGTCACGGTGGCCCGGATCGGCGGTCACTTCGACGGCGCGGCCGTCCTGCACTGGCCGGCCGGGTCCGGCGGCCGCGGCGTCCTGCTGACCGGGGACACGATCACGGTGGTCCAGGACCGGGACTGGGTCAGCTTCATGTGGAGCTACCCCAACCTGATCCCGCTGGACGAGGCGACCGTGCTCGAGATCGCGCGCCGGACAGAGCGTTTCACCTTTGACCGGGTGTACGGCGGCTGGTGGGGACGGGTCGTCGTGGCCGACGGGGCCGCCGCGGTCCGGCGTTCCGCGGACCGTTACGTGGCCCGGCTGCACGGGGAGCGGCCCTGAAGAACGGGGCGCTAAGTCCGGGGGTGACCTGCGCGAACGTCGCCGGGAGGGTATACCGATCAGATGAGCGCGCTGGGTGACCGCGGGGGCAGGGAGATTGCGGTCGAGGACTGGTATGGCCTGGACATGGCGACTCCCGGCCCGGTGGATGTGGCCGCCGACGATTCACCGTTCCCGCCGATCGGCGAGTACGGCTTCCTGTCCGACTGCGAGACCACCGCGCTCATCGCGCCGAGCGGGAACGTGGAATGGCTGTGCCTGCCCCGGATGGACTCGCCGAGCGTGTTCGGCTCGATCCTGGACCGCGCGGCCGGCGGTTTCCGGCTCGGCCCGGAGGGCATCACGGTCCCGGCGGCCCGCCGGTACCTGCCGGGGACCATGGTGCTGGAGACCAGCTGGGCCACCCCGACCGGATGGCTGGTGGTGCGCGACGCGCTGATCATGGGGCCGTGGCACCACGAGAACGAGCTGTCTCACACGCACCGCCGGACCCCCACCGACTACGACGCGGACCACGTGCTGCTGCGCACCATCCGCTGCGTCACCGGCGAGGTCCAGGTCACGTTCGAGTGCGAGCCGGTCTTCGACTACGGCCGCTACCAGGGGACCTGGTCCTACACCGAGCGCAGCTACGGGCAGGGGATCTGCCGCCCGGCCCTCGACGCGCCCGGGGTCCCGCTCACCCTGACCACCGACATGCGGCTGGGGTTCGAGGGCGGCCGGGCCATGGCCAGGACCCGGATGCAGGAGGGCGAGGTCCATTTCTGCGCCCTGTCCTGGACCGATCATGCCCCCCCGTTCACCTACGCCGAGGCGCGCCAGCGGCTGGTGTGGACCGCCCACCACTGGCAGCACTGGCTGGCCCGGGGCCGCTTCCCGGACCATCCGTGGAGCCGCTACCTGCAGCGCAGCGCGCTCACCCTGAAGGGCCTCACGTTCGCGCCCAGCGGCGCCATGGTGGCGGCGGCGACCACGTCACTGCCGGAGGTCCCGCGCGGCGAGCGCAACTGGGACTACCGCTACTGCTGGCTGCGCGACTCCGCCTTCACGCTGTGGAGCCTGTACGCGCTCGGCTTCGACTGGGAGGCCGACGACTTCTTCTGGTTCCTCGCCGACCTGGCCCAGCGCGACGACGAGGTCCAGGTGGTCTACGGGGTGGACGGCGAACGGGATCTGGGTGAGCAGATCCTGGACCATCTCAGCGGGTACGACGGGGCGCGGCCGGTACGGGTGGGCAACGAGGCCTACACCCAGCGCCAGCACGACGTCTGGGGCACGATGCTGCAGGCCATCCACATCCGGCTGGGCAGCTGGCAGCGGCTGGACGACCGGATGTGGCGGGTGGTGCGCCGCCAGGTGGAGTGCGCGCTGAAGTACTGGCGCGAACCCGACCTGGGTATCTGGGAGGTCCGGGGCGAGCCGAAGCACTTCACGTTCTCCAAGCTCATGTGCTGGTCCGCGGTGCAGCGCGGCGCGCAGGCCGCGCTGGCCCGCGGCGAGGCCTCGCTGGCCAAGACCTGGGCCGAGGCGGCCGACGAGATCCGGGACGACATCCTGGCCCACGGGGTGGACGAGCGCGGGGTGTTCACCCAGCACTACGACACCAAGGCGCTCGATGCCTCGCTCCTGCTGCTGCCCATGACCGGGTTCCTGCCCCGCGAGGACCCGCGGGTCCGGGCCACGATCCTGGCCATCGCGGACGAGCTGACCGTGGACGGCCTGGTCGTGCGCTACCGGCCGGAGGAGACCGATGACGGCCTGCCCGGGGACGAGGGGACGTTCACGATCTGCTCGTTCCTGCTCGTCTCGGCGTTCTGCGAGATCGGCGAGAAGGACCGGGCCCAGCAGCTGTGCGAGCGGCTCCTGTCGCTGGCCAGCTCGCTCGACCTGTACGCGGAGGAGATCGACCCGCGGACCGGCCGTCATCTGGGCAACTTCCCCCAGGCCTTCACCCACCTGGCCCTGATCAACGCGGTCATCCACGTGGTCCGGGGCCAGCGCCGGCCGCCGCTGGCCCTGCCGCCGCCGCAGGCCTAGCACCCGGGGCTTCCTGCCGGCCGGGCGGCGGGCCATGATTGTCCCAACGTCGAGGGGAGCGCGCAGTGGCCGAGATCATCAGGGCCGGGCTGGTCCAGCAGCAGTGGACGGGTGACAAGGACTCCATGATCAGGGCCTCGGCCGGCGCGATCGGGCGGGCGGCGTCCGCCGGGGCCCAGGTCGTCTGCCTGCAGGAGCTGTTCTACGGGCCCTATTTCTGCCAGGTGCAGGACGCCGACTACTACTCCTACACCGAGGCCATCCCCGGCGGCCCGACCACGGAGCTGATGTGCGAGCTGGCCCGCCAGCACTCGGTGGTGCTGGTGGTGCCCATGTACGAGGAAGAGCACCCGGGGCTGTACTACAACACCGCGGCCGTGATCGACGCGGACGGCACCTACCTGGGCAAGTACCGCAAAACGCACCTGCCGCAGGTCAAGGGGTTCTGGGAGAAGTTCTACTTCCGGCCCGGGAACCTGGGCTACCCGGTCTTCGACACCGTGGTCGGCCGGATCGGCGTGTACATCTGCTACGACCGGCATTTCCCCGAAGGCTGGCGGGCGCTCGGCCTGGCCGGGGCCCGGATCGTGTTCAACCCCTCGGCCACCAGCCGCGGGCCTGTCGCAGTACCTGTGGCGGCTGGAGCAGCCCGCGGCCGCCGTGGCCAACGAGTACTTCATCGGCGCGATCAACCGGGTCGGCGTGGAACCCCTGGGCGACAACGAGTTCTACGGGCAGACCTACTTCGTCGACCCGCGCGGCCAGCTGGTCGGCGAGGCGGCGTCGGATACCGACGACGAGGTGATCGTCCGCGACCTGAACATGGACCAGCTGGCCGAGGTGCGGGACCTGTGGCAGTTCTACCGCGACCGCCGCCCCGACCAGTACGGCCCGCTGGTGCAGCCGTGAACCGGCTCGCGCCCGGAAAGCTGGTGCAGCCGTGAACCGGCTTGCGCCCGGAAAGCTGGTGCAGCCGTGAACCGGCTTGCGCCGGGAAAGGGAGTGACGCCATGAGCCTGCTCATCCGGGGCGGCACCGTGGTGTCCCCCTCGGGTGCCACGCCGGCGGACGTGCTGGTCGAGGGCGGGAAAATCAGTGCGCTGGCCGCCCCGGGCAGCGCCACCTCGGTGGCCTGGGGCGGGTCGGCGGACCAGGTCATCGACGCCAGCGGGCTCTACGTGCTGCCCGGCGGCATCGACGTGCACACCCACATGGAGATGCCGTTCGGCGGCACGTTCTCGGTGGACACGTTCGAGACCGGGACCCGGGCCGCGGCCTGGGGCGGCACGACCACGATCGTGGACTTCGCGGTCCAGGCCAAGGGCAGCTCGCTGCTGGCCACGCTGGACAAGTGGCACGAGAAGGCCGACGGCCACTGCGTGATCGACTACGGCTTCCACATGATCGTCTCCGACGTGAACGACACCACGCTGAAGGAGATGGAAAGCTGCATCGGGGCGGGCGTGAACAGCTTCAAGATGTTCATGGCCTACCCGGGCGTGTTCTACGCGACCGACGGGGAGATCGTCCGGGCCATGACCCGGGCGGCCGAGACCGGCGCCGTGATCATGATGCACGCCGAGAACGGCATCGCGATCGACCAGCTGGTGGCGCAGGCGCTGGCCGCGGGCCGGACCGACCCGGTCCAGCACGGCCTGACCCGGCCGCCGGAGCTCGAGGCGGAGGCCACCCACCGGGCCATCACGCTGGCCGGGGTGACCGGGTCGCCGCTGTACATCGTGCACCTGTCGGCCGCCCAGGCCCTCCAGGCCGTCGCCGAGGCCCGGGACACCGGCCAGAACGTGTTCGCGGAGACCTGCCCCCAGTACCTGTACCTGTCCCTGGACGACCTGGCCCGGCCGGATTTCGAGGGGGCCAAGTACGTGGCGTCACCGCCGCTGCGGCCCCGCGAGCACCAGGGCTCGCTGTGGCGCGGGCTGCGCACCAACGACCTGTCCGTGGTGTCCACCGACCACTGCCCGTTCTGCTTCAAGGACCAGAAGGAGCTGGGCCGCGGCGACTTCTCCAAGATCCCCAACGGGATCCCCGGCGTCGAGCACCGGATGGACCTGCTGCACCAGGGGGTGGCAGCGGGGGAGCTGTCGCTGGCCCGCTGGGTCGAGGTGGCCGCCACCACGCCGGCCCGGATGTTCGGGCTCTACCCGCGCAAGGGCATCATCGCGCCCGGCTCGGACGCGGACATCGTCGTGTACGACCCGCGGGCCACGCAGGTCCTGTCGGCGGGCACGCACCACATGAACGTGGACTACTCCGCCTACGAGGGCTTCGAGATCACCGGGCAGGTGCAGACCGTGCTGTCCCGCGGCGAGCTGGTGATCGGCGGCGGCGAGTACCACGGCCGCACCGGCCACGGCCAGTTCCTGCGCCGTGACCTGTCTCAGTACCTGATCTGAACTGACGGGGGGACAGATGGACTTCGGCGTGGTCCTGCAGACCGACCCGCCGTTCCGGGGCGTGGTGAAGACCATGCAGCGGGCGGAGGGTGAGGGCTTCCGGTACGGCTGGACGTTCGACTCGCACGTGCTGTGGCAGGAGCCGTTCGTCATCTACTCACAGATCCTGGCGGCCACCTCGCAGCTGATGGTCGGCCCGATGGTGACGAACCCGGGCACCCGGGACTGGTCGGTGACCGCGTCCTTGTTCGCGACGCTGAACGACATGTTCGGCAACCGGACCGTGTGCGGCATCGGCCGCGGCGACTCGGCCCGCCGGGTCATCGGCCAGCAGCCGGTCACGCTGGCCACCATGGCCGAGGCGATGCACGTGATCAAGGACCTGGCCGAGGGCCGCGAGGTGATGCTGCACGGCGCGCCGATCCGCATCCCGTGGGTACGCAACGGGTCGCTGGAGATCTGGATGGCCGCCTACGGCCCCAAGGCGCTGGCCCTGGTCGGCGCGGCAGGCGGACGGGTTCATCCTGCAGACCGCCGATCCGGACATCGCGCGCTGGACGGTGGGATCGGTGCGGGACGCGGCCCGCGCGGCCGGCCGGGACCCGGACGCCATCACGATCTGCGTGGCCGCGCCCGCCTACGTCGGCACCGACCTGGCGCACCAGCGGGACCAGCTGCGCTGGTTCGGCGGGATGGTCGGCAACCACGTCGCCGACCTGGTCGCCCGCTACGGCGAGGGCGGCGCGGTGCCGCGCGAGCTGACCGACTACATCAAGGGCCGCCAGGGATATGACTACTCCCACCACGGCCGGGCCGGGAACCCGTCCACGGACTTCGTGCCGGACGCCATCGTGGACCGCTTCTGCCTGCTCGGGCCGGCCGCCGCGCACGCCGACCGGCTGCGCGAGCTGGCCGGGATGGGCGTGGACCAGTTCGCCGTGTACCTGATGCACGACCAGCCCGCCGAGACGCTCGCCGCGTACGGCCGGGAGATTATCCCCGCCTTTTCCTGACCGCTGCGGGCAGCGGGAGAACCCTGAAATGGGGGCGTCTGGCGAGACATTTTATTGCTCAAACGGTTTTTTCCCTGTGATCCTTTTCATAGGGCCCGGTGCCGCGTTCCGGCCACGCCCCGGGCGATCTCGGGCATTCTGGGACCTCGCAAGCACCCTGTGTCCGCGATGAACGCCGCCTTCTGAGCGGCCTGGCGCCCTGCCCCCGCGCCGCATCCGGCGCCGCTGGCCCCGCCCCCGCACCCCCTGGGTGGCCGGCCTGTGCCCTGGGTGGAATCCCCCTGGCGCGAACGCGCCCGACCGAAGGTTCACGTTGTCCCTCAGCCGACGGGCTCCTCACCACCGCAAGACCCTCAACCGCAAGGCCCTCAACCGCAAGGCCCTCAACCGCAAGGCCCCGTACCGCAAGACCCCCAGGATCACCCTCATCGCCGCGGGCTCGGCCCTGGCCCTGGCGGGCATCGCCGCGGGCACCGTGGCGGCCTGGCCGGGCGATTTCCCGGCCGCGTCGGCCAGCGTCGCCGACGCCTCCTTCGCCGGGTCAGCCGCGCAGGCCGGCGCCCTGACCGGCGCGGCGGCCCGGGACAACGGGCTGGCCAGGTCCGCGCAGCAGCTCAAGGCCAGCGAGGCGGCGGCCCGGCAGGCCGCCGTGCGCCAGGCCATCGCCCGGCAGCAGGCCCGCAAAGCCGCGCTGGCCAGGAAGGCGGCCCAGGCCCGGGCCGCGGCCCGGACGGCTGCCGCCCGCGCGGCGGCCCGCGCGGCGGCCCCGGCGCCGGCGGCCCGGCCGGCCGCTCCTTCCGGCTCACCGCAGCAGATCGCGCAGGGCATGCTCGGGTCCTACGGCTGGTCCGCGTCCCAGTTCAGCTGCCTGCAGCCGCTGTGGAACGCGGAGAGCGGGTGGAACGTCTCGGCCAGCAACACGTCGTCCGGCGCCTACGGCATCCCGCAGGCCCTGCCGGGCAGCAAGATGGCGAGCGCCGGCGCGGACTGGCAGACGAACGCGGCCACCCAGATCCGCTGGGGCCTGGGGTACATCCGGTCGGTGTACGGCTCGCCGTGCGGCGCCTGGTCCCACGAGCAGGCCTACGGCTGGTACTAGCCAGCCGCCGGCCACGACGGCGGGCTGACCGGGGATCCCGGCGTGTCCCGCCAGGCGGCCGTGGTGGTCCCCGTCACCCCCCGGGACCGCCACGGCCCGCCCATGTGACGACCGCGGCCCGCCCGCGTGACGACCGCGGCCCGCCCGCGTGACGACCGCGGCCCGCCCGCGTGACGACCGCGGCCCGCATCGCGGGAGCGCCACGGCCGCCGCGTGTGACCACGAGAGCGCCCTGTGTGACCTATTTCATACTGTCTTTATTTCCGGTTTTGGTCATGTTCGCGGCAAGTATCCGGCATGGTTAGGGGCGCAAGCACCCTGCGTGTGAGATGGCCGCCCCCGAGGCCGCCCGGCGCCCTGTCCCCGCGTCACGTCCGCACGCCGCTGCCCCTCCCCGCAATTTCCGCTGGTAGCTGGCATGTGCCCGGGTGACAGCCGTGCGCGTGTTCCGCGCCGACCGAAGGTACCCCTTGTCCTCGATCAGGGCTCTTCGCACGTATCCGAAACTCCTCCTGAGCATGACCGCGGCCGGCAGTGCCGTCACCGCGGCGGTCATCACCCTCAGCGCCGCCCCCGCCGCCCCGGCGGCGACCGCCCAGGCCAGCGCCGGCCCGGCGGCCGCCGCGGCCCCGGCCACCTTCCGGCCCATCGCCACCCTGACCTCGGCCGCCATCTCGCAGCGCCAGGCCAACTACCGCACCGCCCACCGGATGATGCCCCGCTTCGGCTGGGGCAAGCGGCAGTGGACGCCGCTGTGGAAGCTGTGGAACCGGGAAAGCGGCTGGAACAAGTACGCCGAGAACCCGTACTCCGGCGCATACGGCATCCCGCAGGCCGTGCCGGGCAGCAAGATGGCCAGCGCGGCAACCACTGGCGCACCAACGCCACCACCCAGATCCGCTGGGGGCTGCGCTACATCAAGGGCCGCTACGGGCGCCCGCGCGTCGCGTGGGACCACGAGCTGGCCTACGGCTGGTACTGAGCCGCCGGTTCACGCCCGCATCGGCCATCGCTGGCGCGGCCGCCAGCCAGGCCTCGTGCCGGAATCGACGTGGGCGCTCGAGGCTTGATGCCCTGGCGGACCACTGCGGCCGCAGGTCCGACCAGCCTGCCACGCGGTCGCGGGTCCAGGAGCGCAACGAGTCACGCGCCCAGGCCGGATCGGCGGTCTCAACGTCGGACTCGCTGACCAGCACCCAGCGGAACCCGCGGGGCTCCGCGCTGGTGGCCGCGGGACTCAGCGGGGACCTGGCCTACACGGTCGGCTTCGAGCGCTCCTGGCTGTCCATCGACGGGGGGCCCGTCGCAGAGAACGTGCTCCGCGTGACCCACGTGTTCCGCCGGGAGAACGGCGAATGGAAGATCGTGCACCGCCACGGTGACTTCGTTCCCCCGGACCAGAGCCCCCCGCCGCCGTCCCGGCGCGGTTAGTACGCCGGGGGCGGGCTGTCCGCCGGGGGCTCGAGGAACGTGGCCCGCTCGCCTTCGAGCCAGTCGGTCAGCCCCCGGGGCGCATGCCGGGTCACCTCCCGCACGTGCGAGGTGAGCTGGCCCGCCCCGCCCGCGCGGATCCAGGCGAACAGCTCCAGCATGCCCTCGGCCTCCCAGGGCGCCATGCCGGAGCCCAGCAGCTCCTCCAGGGCCCGGTCTTCCGGCAGGTCGGAGTAGCGCACCTGGCGCGCGAACACCTCGGAAATCCGGCTGGCCACGTTCGAATAGGTGAGGGACTCGGGGCCGGTCAGGGTGAACACCCGGGCCTCGTCACCGGCTGCGGGGACCGGGCTGGTCAGCACCGCGGCGGCCGCGTCCGCCACGTCCGCGGCGGCCACGAAGCCCACGTGCCCGTGGCCGGCCGGGGCGTACAGCGTCGCCTCCTGGCGGATGGCCGGGGCGGCCGGCCGCAGCATCTCCATGAACGGCGCGGGGGCCAGGTAGCTGACCGGCAGGCCGGTCGCGTCCAGGTGCCGGGCGATCTCGCGGTGACTGCGCATGAAGCGCACATCACAGCCGGGATCGGTGAAGCCGTCGGCGGCCATCTTCACCACATGCGGCCCGTGCCCCGCCGCGACCAGCGCGTCGGTGAAGATGATTTCCAGCTCGGCCTGGGCCTCGCCGGACGGGCTCAGCAGGAAGACCCGGTCGAAGGCCTGCAGCTGCTCCGCGGCCGGCGGCTCGTCGAGCGTGCCGACCAGGTTCTCGCCCGGGCCGGGCAGGTCGAGGCCCTTGGCTTCCACCCGCACCATCGCGATCGCCTCGGCCCGGGCGTCAGCCAGCGCCTCCAGCAGGCGGTAACCGACCCGTCCGGTCGCTCCGGTCACCAGGATCACGGGCCGCCTCCTCGTGCGCTGTCCTTATGGGCACGCTGTCCTTATGGGCACCTTACGGGAGGCCTGCCTGGATGCGCTGGGCGCGTCCCCGACGTACGTTGGTTGGGTGGCAGAAGCGGCGATGCGGCGCTGCCGGTGAGACTGCCGTCCGTGCGGGGGCCGAGCCGGGGGGCCTGGCGCAGATGGTCAATCGTGGCGGGGGGGACCGCCCTCCTGTGCGCCCTGCCCGCGGTGATCGCGGCGCTCCCGGTGCCCGCCTCCGCGATCAGCGCGCCGGCCCTGCGGGCCCGCATCCTGGCCTCGGCGCGCGTGCCGTACCAGGGATACGCGGAGAGCACCGTGAACCTGGGCCTGCCGGAACTTCCCGACCTGCACAACGTGAGCCTGCTGCTGGACGGCACCACCGACCAGTACGTCTGGTACCACTCCCCGGCGTACTGGCGGGCCGACGACGTGACCGGGACCGGGGAGAGTGACACCTACGCCGACGGCGGGGTGACGTACCTGTGGAACTACGGGACCAACCTGCTGACCCAGGTGACCGGGGCCGAGCCGGTCCGGCTGCCCCGGGCCCCAGACCTGCTCCCGCCCGACCTGGCCCGGCGGCTGCTGGACACCGCGGGCCGCGGCGACCGGATCTCGCGGCTCCCCGACCGCCGCATCGCCGGCGTGGACGCGGCCGGCCTGCGGCTGGTCCCGGCCGGGACGGGGACCACGATCGGCTCGGTCGAGATCTGGGCCGACCCGGCCAGCGGGCTTCCCGTCGCGGTGCAGATCTCCGGCCGCGGCACCGGTCACCAGCCTGGCCAGCCCGTGCTGATCAGCACGTTTCTCGAGCTGAGCCGGGCCCAGCCGGACCTTACCGCGGTCATCCCGCACCCGGCACCGAACGTGGGGCTCACCACGACCCGGCTGCCGGACGTGGACGGCGTGCTCAACGGCGATGGTGACGGCGACAGCGACGGCACCCCGTTCCCGCCGCAGCTGGGCGGCCTGCGCCACGTGGCCCTGCCGGGCAGCCCGCCGGGGGTGGCGGTCTACGGCACCGGGTTCTCCCGGTTCGTGCTGCTCCCGCTGCCCCGCGGGGTCGGCACGGACGCGCTCAACGCCGCGATCCAGGCCGGGGCGGACAGCGTGACGCTCCGCGCAGCCGGAGGGGCAGCCGGAGGGGCAGCCGGAGGGGCCCCGGGCACGGCCCCGGCCAGCGTGCTGATCCGCACGCCGCTGCTGTCCGTTCTGATGGTCAGGGCCGGGTTCCACCACGCCGTGTTCCTGTTCACCGGAGCGGTGACCCCGGCCGTACTGGAGAACTCGGCCAGCGCCCTGGTCACCGACTTGTCACAGAGGCACAGGTTCCCTCGATGATCGTCACCCGCGGGCTCACCAAGCGCTACGGCCCCCTGCTCGTGGTGGACCAGGTTGACCTGGACGTCCGGGAGGGTGACCGGTACGGGTTCCTCGGGCCCAACGGCTCCGGGAAGACCACGGTGGTCCGGATGCTGCTCGGCCTGGTCTACGCGACCAGCGGCGAGATCTCGGTCCTCGGCCAGCCGGTACCGAAACGGGCCGCCGAGGTGCTGCCCTCGATCGGCTCGCTGGTGGAGGGCCCGTCCGCATACGGCCACCTGTCCGGCCGGGCCAACCTGGCCCTGATCGACGCGGCCGGCAAGTCCGGCAGCCGCCGGACCCGGCGCAGCCGGATCGCCGACACCCTGGACCGGGTTGGCCTCGGCGGCATCGACAACCGCCCGGTCAAGAGGTACTCCCTGGGCATGCGCCAGCGGCTCGGCCTGGCCGCCGCCCTGCTGCGCACCCCGAAACTGCTTATCCTCGACGAGCCGACCAACGGCCTGGACCCGCAGGGCATCCGGGAGATCCGCGACCTGCTGATCGAGCTGAACGCGGCCGGCACCACCGTCTTCCTGTCCAGCCACCAGCTCAGCGAGGTCGAGCAGCTGTGCACCCGGGTCGGGATCGTGAACCGCGGCCGGCTGGTCCGGCAGGACGACCTGGACACGCTGCGCGCGCTGACCGGGCGGTCGATCGTCCGCACCCCCGACACCGACCGGGCCCGTGAGGTGCTGGACGGCCAGATCGAGCTGCGCAGGGCCGGCTGGTCATCGCGGACCCGGACACCGCCGCGCTCAACTCCCGCCTGGTCGCTCACGGGGTCCGGGTCACCGAGATCGCCGCCGAGCGGCGGTCGCTGGAGGACGTGGTGCTGTCGGTCACCGGCTCAGGTTCTGACCGTGTCGGGGAGGGGCCGGATCGGGCCTGGGGAGGGCGGCCACCGGTGATCCGCGTCGAGCTGGTGAAGCTGGCCCGCCGCCCGCGCAGCTGGGTGAGCCTCGCGCTGCTGTGCGGCCTGCCCGTGCTCGTGGCGGTGTTCGTCGCGGTCACCCATCTCGCCCCGCCGCCGGGCCAGGGCCCGGCGCTGCTGTCCGCGGTGCTGTCCAGCGGGTCGCTGTACCCGGCCGCAGCGCTCGCGATCGTGCTGCCGATCTTCCTGCCCGTGGCGGTCGCGGTCGTGGCCGGCGACTCCATCGCGGGCGAGGCGGGCTCGGGGACGCTGCGGTACCTGCTGGCCCGGCCGGTGGGGCGGACCAGGCTGCTGGGCGCCAAGCTGATCGCGCTCATCGTGTTCACGCTGTCCGCGGTGATCCTGGTCGCGGTGACCGCCTACCTGACCGGCATCGCGCTGTTCGGTGCGGCGCCGGTGGCCGCCACGCCTGGCGGCCTGACCACCTCCAACATCGCGGCGACCTCGCTGTCCGGCAGCGGGCTGTCCCCGGCGGAGATCGCGCTGCGGACGGTCGGGGCGGTCGCCTTCATCGCGGTGTCCATGCTCGGCGTGGGCGCGATCGCGCTGTTCCTGTCCACCATCACCGACTCGGCCCTCGGCGCCGCCCTCGGGGCGCTGGCCGCGCTGATCACCAGCGAGGTGCTGGTCACGCTCAACTCCGCCTCGGCCGTCAACCCCTACCTGCCCACCCGGTACTGGCTGGCCTGGATCGACTTCTTCCGCGACCCGATCGTCTGGCGGAACATCGAGCGGGGCTTCGCGGTGCAGGGGGTGTACGTGCTGGTGTTCCTGGCCGCGTCCTGGGCGCACTTCGCGACCAAGGACATCACCAGCTGAGCCGCGGGTGCCGGGCGGTCATCCGGGGCTGGCGGCCAGCACGCACACCCGGTTCCGCCCGGCCTCCTTGGCCTGGTACAGGGCATGGTCGGCGGAGGCCAGCAGCTCGTCCAGGTCGCGGCGGGACGAACCGAGGGCGGCCACGCCGACGGAGATCGTGACCTGGCTGCCCGCGCCGCCGGCCACGGGGGTGACGATCGTGGAGATCTTCTCCCGCAGCCGCTCGGTGATCTGCCGGGCCTCCGCCGCGTCGGTGCCGGGCAGCAGGATGCAGAACTCCTCGCCGCCGAACCGGCCGGTCAGATCGCCGTCGCGCAGCAGCGCGCTCAGGGCGCTGGCCACGGCGGCCAGCACGGCGTCCCCGGCCAGGTGGCCGAAGGTGTCGTTGACGTTCTTGAAGTGATCGATGTCGGCGATGGCCACCGAGAGCGGGATCCGGGCCCGGGCCGCCCGCGCGGTCTCCAGCCGGGCTTCCCGCAGCCAGGTGCCGACGTTGAGCAGCCCGGTCTTGGTGTCGATGCGGGACGCGTTCGACCAGCTGGGCGTGCCGGAAGGAGCGGTGCAGCAGGGCTACTAACGGGAGCGCGCCGAGCGACAGGAACGGGCTGGCCGTGACCGCGTGGGCGACCATGAGGCCGACCGACAGCTCGGCCGCGTCGTGGAACAGGGGCTCGCGGGAGAACAGGTTCTCCCGCACGCTGGCGGCCGGGTCGGACCCTTTGACCGCGGTCATCACCAGGACCTTGTTGACCGCGGACTTGAGCACGCCGCACGCGGCCGCGGCCAGCGTCCAGGCCAGCACCCGGGCCTGGGCGCCGGGGGCGGCCGCGACGGCCAGCGGTGAGATCAGATGGAACGCCGCCGAGGCCGCGCCATAGGACAGGCCGACCGCCGCGGCGGTGAACACCCGGCGGTGCACCAGCGTGGACCGCACCCGCCACTGCACCAGGGCCATCCGCGGGATCGGCACCAGGAGCGCGTAGAGCGGGGGAAGCAGCAGCGCCAGCGGCAGCTCCCAGATCGCGTGCACGTCCTTGACCAGGCCCGCAGGCTCACCGGCGCGGCGGGTCAGCTCCACGGTCAGCAGGTTGCAGGCGAGCAGGACCCCGGCGAGCTCCAGGTCGGCGCCGTGGATCCGGGTGGACGCGGCGCACAGCGCGATGACCGCCAGGTCCGCGGCCATCACGGCCGCGATGAAGGCCAGTAACCAGCCGGGAAGGGCCCAGGCCTGCCATCGGTGACTATAAGCGAGGGTCCGATTTCTCATCGTAATAGCATTACCGCCCATTTGTTACGCTCTGGGCATATGAATCCGAGCTCCTAGCCGGGTGGCTTCCGCCAGGGAGGAGGTGGCTGGCATGCGCGGCGAAGGCTGGACGTGACGCCCGATGTGCGCCGGCGGGCGCGCCGGGGCTGGCTAACGGGCTGGCTAACCACACGCGTGCCCCGCCGTATCGTGCACCGCAATCTCCCCCCGGGGTGTACCCCCAATAAGGTAATGAACGGTGGCGAATATGTCACCAGCGGGAATCATTCCGCTGGCCGTTTTGCCGCGACTCATCCTGATATTACTTTGAAGTGCGGATGAGTTTTTGGTCCCGCAATGGCCGTCCGGTGACCCGGGCGAGGGCAGCGGGCGGGCCGCGCTGGCGTTGGCGCTACCGTGCCTCCGGGCCTGCGGCCCCCTGCGGGGCCGGGGCGTTCGCCGCGAACCAGGCGTCCAGCGAGTCGAGCTCCGCGACGAGCCGCCGGGCGAACTCGGTCGCCCAGTAATGCGTCTCGCGCGGGAACCGCCGTACCTCGCGGCGGCTCACGTAGCCCGCGTCCTCCAGATGACGCAGCCGGTCACGCATGACCTTCCAGGTCAGCTGGTGCCCGTCACAGGCCTGCTCGTTGATCGCGTCCAGCAGATCGGTGGGCCGGGCGTCCCCCTCGGCCAGATTGGCCAGAATGGCCAGATCCCACCGCCCCCTGATGCTGGCCAGAAACCGCATGAAGTGCTGCCAGTTCAAAACGGGCCCCCCGCCGGTCTGCGCCGTACTCCGCAGGGCGATCTGCCACGGCACCCGCCTTTCCGGTCACGCCACTGGCCGGTAGTGTGACGGCGGGTCCGGTCCAGCGGCATCGGTGGCCAGGTGGGAAGACGATCATCGCGATGCTGGGAGCGACTCATAGTCGTCCAGGAAAACATAGCCGCCGGGGGCAGGCCGGAACTGTGAGTTCCCATCACGCTGCGGGCACGGGCAGGTACCTGCCCGGGGACAGTGAGCGGCGCGATGGCGGACCGGCTGAGGCCGCGTGGCGAAGGCGGAGCGAGCTCAGCGACCTCCTGCTGAGCTGCCGGTCGAGGATGGTGAGGCGGGACGCGGCAGGCCACGAGCGCAACCTGCGGCAGCAGGACGTCGCCGACCTGGTCGGGATCAGCTCCCGCTACTACGCCTCGTTCGAGCGTGGCGAGATCAGCAAACCGGGCGTCCGCCTCGTCGAATCCGTCGCCGCCGCGCTGCGCATGACCGGCGCCCAGCGCTCCGCCCTGCACGTGCTGGCCCTGGGGCACGACCCGCCCATGCCGGCCCGGCCGGCCGGATTCCCGGCGCAGCCGCCGGTGGTGCCGCCGGCGCTGCGGGAGCTGGTCCGGCGGCTGGACCCCACGCCGGCGGCGATCACCGACGAGATGTGGACCGTGCTGGCCCGCAACGCGGCGATGACCCGCTGGGTGGGGGAGTACCTCGATCAGGTGCCGCCCGATCAGCAGAACCTGATCCTGTACCTGTTCAGCCCGCAGGCCCGGCAGGTCCTGGCCGACGTGGACGGCGACCGGCAGGCGGCCGTGGCCGGGCTGAGGTACCAGTACGCGCGGAACGTCGCCAGCCCGCGGTTCGCCGTCCTGGTCGACCGCCTCCTCGCCACCGGCCAGGAGGCCCGGGACCTGTGGAAACGCCATGACCTGGAAATCCCGCGGAAGCTCTACCAGGTGCGGATTCAGGCCGGGCCAGGGCGCGGCGGAGGTGAGCGTGGTCTTCACGGCGCTGTCGGCCCGCCTGTGGCTGCTGGTCGCGATGCTTCCGGAAGGCCGCGCGGATCCCGGCTAACGCACCGGAAAGTGCGGGTGATGGCACCCGGATGTGCGCATGAGCCGCCTATTGAATCAAAAAGCGCGCTGGGTGTAATTATCGGGTCATCAAGAGAACACGGTAATGGTCATTTCCTTCGGTGCGGGAGGCGTGATCGTGACGATGGGGCGGCGTCTGAGCGTGATCCCGTCCGCTTCGGCGGCCGGCCGGGGAGCTGCGGACCGGGGGCCCGCGTGTCCCCGCGGTGATCGGGATCTGACCGCCGTCCGGGCGCTGGCCGAGTGCGGGGAGCTGGCCGCGGCGGCCGCCCGGCCGACCGCCGCGGACGGCCGGCCGCTGCCCGCCGGGCCGGCCGGGGAGCTGGCCCGCGAGATCGCCCGCGGGCTGGTCGAGGGGGGCTTCCCGGTGCACCACTGCGCGGGCTGGGATCCGCAGCGGCGGATCGGCGGCGTCTGCGTGCGGCCGGTCCCGGTCCGGGCGGACCCGGCGGGCGCGGGCGCGGTGATCGTGAGCTGGGCGGTGCACGATCTGCTGGCGCTGGACCCGGCCCGCGAGGCGGAATGCGAGGCGGCCAAGGAGATCATGAACATGGCGCTCGCCGAGACGCTGTCCGCGCTGGGGTACACCATCCAGCCGTTCGGGGCCAGCGGCGTCTGGATGGCGACCGGGCGCCGGCCCGCCGGGCAGGAGGCCTAGCCGCAGTCGGCGGCCGTCGGAGCGCGGGCCGGGCCGGACCCCAGGGCCTGCAGCACCATGGCGGTAACGGCCGGGCTGGTCGGCAGCTGGGAGTGGCTGACCGCCGCGGCGGGGCAGACCGACTGGATGGGCACGTTGAGCGCCCCGGCCAGCCGCGCGGAGTCCGGCGGGGTGACGGTCGTGTCGTCGGTGGTCCACAGCGACAGCCAGCGTGGCCGGGCCGGCACGGCCGTCGCGTCCAGGCGGCTGAGCAGCTTGCTGCCCGGGACCAGCTGCTGGCACGCGGCCGGGCACGCGCCGGGCACGAACGCCTCGGCCGCCGAGGCCAGCTGGGTGCCGTGGAACGGGGAGCCCAGCGTGATGACCCGCCGGGCCTTGCGCAGGCCCCCGTCGTCCCGGGCCCACAGCAGGGTGGTGACCCCGCCCGCCGAGTAGCCGATCACGTCAACCGACGGCGCGCCGCCGCGCAGGGCCCGGTTGACCGCGGTGTTCAGCACGCCGGCGTCGGCGATCAGGCTGCCGGTGCCGTTACCGGGCAGATGCAGCACGGTCGCCTGCCGCCCGGCCGCGCGGATCCGGCGCGCCAGCACCGACAGCGACCCGGTGCTCCCGCCGTACCCCGGGACGAGCAGCACCGGCCCGGGACGGTCCTGCGCGGGCTGGCCTGCCACCGGGGCAGCGCCGCCGCCCCCGCCGGCGGCCAGCGCCGCCACGAGCACCGCGACCACGATCACCGCCGCGAGCCCGGCCACGCCCGCCACGAACAGCCGCCGCCGCGGCGAAAGCCGGCCGAGGATGGGCCTCACGGGTCACCGCCGTCCGTGATCGCGGTCGATAAGGGGCGCTATGGGGCAGATCCTGACCGTGATCACGAGGGGGGGCCCGGGACGCCGGTCGTCGAGGGGGACAGGCTGCGGGGATCGCGGGCCGGCCAGGCGCCCCGCTCGGCGGCGGCCAGGAACCGGTCCACGGCCTGGTTGAACAGGTGCGGCTCCTCGAGGTTGGCCGTGTGCCCGGTGCGCGGCAGCACGGCCAGGCCCGCGGTGGGGATGGTCCGCTTGAGCATCAGCGCCACGTCCAGGCAGCCGTCATCCTCGTCGCCCGCCAGCACCAGCAGCGGCGTGCCGATCCGGGCCAGCTCGTCCCGCAGCGCGTACAGCGACGGCCGGCCCGCCTGCACGCCGCGCATGGTCAGCGCGGACCCCGGCGCCGAGTGCCCGGCCAGCGCGTCCGCGAACTCGGCCCAGCCGCGCGGGTTCTTGTTCTGGAACTGCACCCGGGCCGGGCCCAGCGCGTACCACGACGCGACCTCCCGGGCCCCGTCGCGCTCGAACGCCGCCGCGATCGCCTCGCACTCGGCGCGGAACGCGGCCTGCCGGTCCGGCGCTGCGCCGTAGCCGGCCCCGGCGGCCACCGTGGACAGGACCCGGCCGGGGTGCCGGAGCGTCAGGTGCAGCGCCGCGAAGCCGCCCATGGACAGGCCGACCACGTGCGCGGCCGGGATGCCCAGCCCGTCCAGCACCGCGACCGCGTCGGCCACCGCCCGCTCCTGGGAGTAGGCGGCCGGATCGGCGGGCACGCCGGACGGCGGGTAGCCCCGCGCCGCGTAGGTCACGCAGCGGTAGCGGGACGAGAAGAACCGGACCTGCGGCTCCCAGCTCCGGTGATCACCCGCGAACTCGTGCAGGAACAGCAGCGGCGTGCCCCGGCCCGTGCTCTCGGCGTGCAGGCTGACCCCGTCGGGGGTGGTGATGCCCGTGGTGGTCATGTTCAGCATCGGCGGTCCGGGCTCCCCATGATGTGCTGGTACGTGCTGGCCGCCGCGGCCGCCGGATCGGCCGCCCGGAGCGCGGCCAGGATCACATCGTGCTGGCGGGCGGACTCCGCGTGGGTCCGGGCGACCTTGGGGCCGCCGTGCAGCGACGCCCACAGCAGCCGCATCAGGGACAGCAGCAGCGGGCTCCGCGCGTACTCATACACGCTGAAATGGAACTCCCGGTTCAGGGCGGCATACCGCGGGTCCTCTTCTGCCATGGCCCGCATCTGGTCGTTCAGCTGCTCCAGCCGGGCCAGGCCGGCCGCGTCGATCTTGCGGGCGGCCAGCGAGGCGCCCGAGTGATTCCAGCGCCGCGCGGATCTGGAAGTTCTCCTCGATGCGGCCGTCGTCCGGCTCCACCACGGTGAACCCGCGGTGCGTGTCCCCGATCACCAGGCCCTCGGACTCCAGCCGCCGCATCGCCTCGCGGACCGGGGTCTGGCTGACCTGGAACCGCTGGGCCAGGTCCCGCTGCCGCAGCTGCTCGCCGGCGGCCAGCTCCCCGGTGATGATCTGCTCCCGGATCAGCGCCGCCACCATGTCGGTCTTGCTCACGTAGCCGGGCCCGGGGGTGACCGGGCCCGGCTCACTGCCCGTGCTGTGCATGCCCGCACTGGCCGTGGTCATCGGCCGCCTCCGTTCGTGGCGAGTTCGTGCACCCGGGCCGGGGTGAGCGGCAGCCGCCCGACGCTGCCGGGCAGGCCCAGCGCGTCCCGGACCGCGCTGGCCAGCACGGCCCCGGCCGCGGACACCCCGCCCTCGCCCGCGCCGCGCACGCCCAGCGGGTTGCCCGGCGCCGGTGAGTCCTGGGTGATCAGCACGTCGATCGGCGGTACCTCGGCCGCCGTGGGTATCCGGTAGTCCATGAACGTGGCCGACTGCGGCTGCCCGTTCTCGTCATAGCAGAACTCCTCCAGCAGCGCGCCGCCGATGCCCTGGGCCGCGCCGCCGCGCAGCTGGCCCGCGACCAGCGCCGGGTTGACCGCCCGGCCCACCTCGTAGGCGACCAGGTAGCGCAGCACCCGCACGCCGCCGGTGCCCGGGTCCACGTCGACCACCGCGAGGTGCACCCCGTACGGGTAGGTCATGTGCGTCACCTCGAAGCGGCGCCGCGCGGACAGCCCGGCCGGTTCCCCGGGCCGCAGGTACGGGCTGGCCGGGGCGGTGGCCCGGGCCACCGCGGCCAGCGTGATGGACGCGCCGGGATCACCGCGGACACTGATCCGCCCGTGCGCGCTGACCAGGTCACCGGGAGCGGCCTCGAGCATCCGCGCGGCGACCTCGGCGGCCCGGTCGCGGACCGCGCCCGCCGCCGCGTGCACCGCGCTGCCCGCCACCACCGTGGACCGGGACGCCCACGACCCGCCGCCGAACGGCTGCTGGTCGGTGTCCCCGTTGACCACGCTCACCTGGTCCGGGTCCACGCCCAGCGCGTCCGCGGCGATCTGGGCCAGCACGGTCTCGATGCCCTGGCCCAGCGAGGTGCCGCCGGAGAACACGTGCACCGCCCCGGTCCGGCTGACCACCACGTCGGCGGTCTCCTGCGGGCCGAGCCCGCTCTTCTCCAGGAACGCGGCGACCCCCAGCCCGCGCAGCCGGCCCGCCGCCGGCCCCGCTCCACCTCGTCGCGGTAGCCGAGCCGGCTCGCTTCGGCCTGGGCGGCCGCGAGGAGCGCGGGATAATCCCCCGCGTCGAGCACGACATCCGTACCGAGGGTGCTCATCGGGCGCTGGCACGGCAGTTCGCCGGCGCGGAGGAGGTTGCGGGAGCGGATTTCGTTGCGGCTGATTTTTAGCTCGTGCGCGGCCACGTCGAGCAGCTGCTCGCGCGCGGTGCTGCCCTCGAACCGGCCGGGCGCCCGGTACGTGCCGCACGGGGTCTTGCTGGTCAGCACCACGCGGACCCGGCCCCGGTAGGCGGGGACCCGGTACGGCCCGGGCAGCATGGCCACGGTCAGCTCGGGCACGATGATCCCGTGGGTGCGGCAGTACGCGCCGTTGTCGTGCACCACGTCGTCACGCAGCCCGAGGATCCGGCCGCCGGTGTCGAAGGCCGCGGCGATCCGGTGGACCTGCTGCCGGGAGTGGTTCACCGCGACCAGGTGCTCGGCGCGGTCCTCTACCCACATCACCGGCCGCCGGAGCGTCCGGGCCAGCCACGGGACCAGGAAGTCCTCCGGGTAGAACTCGCCGCGCGCGCCGAACCCGCCGCCCGCGTCCACGGCGTGCACGTGGATCAGCGTCTCATCCATGCCGAGCAGCGAGGCCAGCAGGTCCCGGTTGAACACCGGCACCTTCGTCATCCCGAGCACCGACAGCCGGCCGGTGGCCGGGTCGGGGTCGGCCAGCAGGGCCCGCGGCTCCAGCGGGACCGCCCCGTGCCGCCCGATCTCCACCTCGATCTCCACGATCCGGTCCGCCCGGGCGAACGCGCGCGGCCACATCCCCGTAGCCCAGGGTGAAGTCGGCGGCCACGTTGCCGCCGGGGAACAGCCTCGGCGCGCCCGGCGCGGCGGCCGCCTCGGCGTCCAGGACCGCGGGCGCCTCGTCGATGTCCAGATCGACCAGCTCGGCGGCGTCCTCGGCCGCGTACGGGTCCGCGGCGACCACCACCGCCACCGGCTCACCCACGTAGCGCACCGCGCCGGCGGCCAGCACCGGCTGCAGGTAGCCGCTCAGGTCGGCGCCTGCGACCTGGAGCCGGACCGGGATGGCCAGGCCGGGCGGCAGGCTGGCCGCCGTCACCACCGTGATCACCCCGTCCTGGCGGGCGGCGCCGGCGGTCCCTACCGCGCGGAGCCGGCCGTGCGCCACCGGGGAGCGGACCACCCGGGCCCACAGCTGGCCGGGCCGGGTGAAGTCGGCGGCGAACCGGCCCAGGCCGCGCAGCAGGCGGGGATCCTCCTTGCGGGGAATGCTCGCGCCGATCACTGGCTCTCCCGGGCGCGCCGCCGGCGGGCGGTCTCCAGCACGGCCTCGACGATGCCCTGGTAGCCGGTGCACCGGCACAGGTTCGCCGCGACCAGCTCGCGGATCTGCGTCCTCATCCGGCTCGCCGCCGCCTGGCCCGTCCGGGGCCCGCTGCTCGGCGAGGTAGCCCTCGGCCAGCATGAGGAACCCGGGGGTGCAGAACCCGCACTGCAGGCCGTGCCGGTCGCTGAACGCCTGCTGCAGGTCGGACAGGTCCTCGCCGTCGGCCAGGCCTTCGACCGTGGCGACGTCCCGGCCGTCGGCCTGCACCCCGAACATCAGGCAGGCCCGCGCGGGCACGCCGTCCACGAGCACCGTGCACGCCCCGCAGATGCCGTGCTCGCAGCCCAGGTGGGTGCCGGTGTAGCCGAGGTCGTGCCGGAGCATGTCGGCCAGGGTCCGCCGCGATTCCACGGCCAGCTCGTGTTCCCGGCCGTTCACCCGGACCCGGATCAGGTGGGTGTCCTTCATCGCGGGTCCCCCCCGGATAGTGCCGCGTGGATGTCCCAGGGGCGGACCGGGATGTGGTCCAGGCCGCTGCCTGAGCCGCTGGCCGAGCCGCTGCCTGAGCTGCTGAGCGCGTCGTTGACCGCGTTGAGCACCGCGGCCGGGGCGCCGATCGTGCCGCCCTCGCCCATCCCCTTGGCCCCGGTCTCGCTGAACGCCGACGGGGTCTCCAGGTGAACGACGTCGATCGGGCAGATTTCCGCCGCGGTCGGGGCCAGGTAGTCCATCAGCGTGGCGCTGCCCGGCTGCCCGTCGGGGTCGTAGCGGACCTGCTCCAGCAGCGCGGCGGCCACGCCCTGGGTCACCCCGCCGCGGACCTGCCCGTCCACGATCACCGGGTTGATCACCACCCCGCAGTCCTCCACCACCAGGTAGCGGCGGACCCGGATCCCGCCGGTGCCCGGGTCGATGGCGACCAGGGCCGCGTGGCACGCGTTGGAGAACGTGCCCGGCGGGTCGAACGACTCGCGCGCCTCCAGCCCGTACCGGAGTCCTTCCGGCAGCCGGTGCGCCTGGAAGTGCACGATCCGGGCCAGCTCGCTGACGGCGACGGCGGTGCCCGGGTCACCGCGGACCCCGGCCTGGCCGCCGCCGAGCTCGATGTCGCCGGGGCTGGCTTCCAGGAGGTGCGCGGCCACCTGCCGGAGCTGCGCGGCGACCCCGTCCGCGGCCCGCCGGGCCGCGCCGCCGCCGATCACGATCGAGCGGCTGCCCCAGGTGCCCCAGCCGTAGGCGGCCAGGTCGGTGTCGCCCTGGCGGAGCCTGACCTGGGCTGGATGCACGCCGAGCCGGTCGGCGACGATCTGCGCGAACGTGGTCTCGTGACCCTGGCCGTGCCCGCAGGTCCCGGTGGTCACGATCACCTCGCCGGACGGGATCCATCCGGACCATGGCGGTGTCGTAGCCGGGAGTCATCCGCATCCGCCGCTGCGACATCGTGGGCGTGCCGTAGGCGGTCCGCTCGGAGAAGCACGAGTAGCCGATCCCGGCCAGCAGCCCCGTGGCGCGCAGCCGGTCCCGCTCGCCGGGCCAGCCGGCCTCGGTGACCCGTTTCTCGGCCAGGTCGAGGGACTCCGCGTAGCTGCCCTCGTCGTAGGTGATGCCGTTGCAGCTGGTGTACGGGAACTCGCCAGGGGCGATCATGTTGCGGCGGCGGACGGCCAGCGGGTCCAGGCCCAGCTCCCGGGCCGCCTTCTCCATCAGCCGCTCCATGACCAGCACCAGCTGCGGCCGGGACACGCCGCGGTAGGGGGCGGTCGGTGGCCTTGTGGGTGGCGATCGCGCGGCCCCGGGCCCGGTAGGCGGGCACCTTGTAGATGCCCGGCAGCTCGGTCGCGGCCATCAGCGGCTCGACCGCGCAGGTGAACGGGAACGCGGAGTACGCGCCGACGTCGCAGTCGATGCCGGCGGACAGGCCCAGGATCCGGCCGTCCGGGCCGAACGCCGCGCGGACCTGGTAGCGCTGCTCGTGGCCGTGGAACGAGGCGGTCAGGTTCTCCTGCCGGTCCTCCACCCAGCGCGACCGGGCGGCGCAGCCGCATCGCGATCCCGGCCAGGGTCACCTCCTCCCGGCCGGCCACGCACTTCAGCCCGAACCCGCCGCCCACGTCCGGGGCGATCACCCTGACCCGGTGCTCGGCGACGCCGAACGCCTGCGCCACCGCGGACCGGACCTGGTGCGGCACCTGGGTGGACACGTGCATGACGACCTGCTGGTCCCGCTCGTCCCACTCGGCCAGGCAGGCCCGGCCCTCCATCGGCAGCGCGGCCAGCCGGCCGCTGCGCACGGTCGCGGTGACCACCGCCGGTGCGGCGGCGAAGATGCCCGCCAGCGCGCTCGTCGTCGAACATGGTCAGGTCAACCAGGCAGTTACCGGGCGCCTGGTCATGGACCTGGGGGGCGTGCGGGGCGGTGGCGGCGTCCAGGCTGGCCACCACCGGCTGCGGGGACCAGTCCACGTCGACCAGCTCGATGGCGTCCTCCGCGAGGTACGGATCCTCGGCGAGCACCACGGCCACCGGCTCGCCGACGTGCCGGACCTGGCCCACGGCCAGCAACGGCAGCGGGGTCGGCACGAACTCGGGCCGCTCCAGCACGGCCAGCAGCGCCGGGTCGCCCAGGTCCGCGGCGGTGAACGCGGCCGCCACCCCGGGCAGGGCCAGGGCGGCGGAGGCGTCGATGGTGCCCAGGGATGCGGCTGCGAACGGGCTGCGCACGAACGCCGCGTGCAGCGTCCCGGTGCGGTCCAGGTCGCCGGTGAACACGCCCCGGCCCAGCAGCATCCGCCGGTCCCCGGTGCGGGGCACGGCCGCGCCCACCCAGGTCATGGTGCGGCGCTCGCGTCCATGAGCGCCCGTTCCACCAGGGTCGCGGTGAGCTTCCTGCGGTACGCGGCGCTGCCGTGCCCGTCCGCGGGCGGGTCGATCTGCGCCGCGGCCAGCTCACCGGCGGCGCGCCAGGTAGCGGGGGCCGCGGGCTGGCCCGCCAGGTCCGCGGTGTCCACCGCGAACGGCAGCGGGCCGACACCGCCCAGGACGACCCGGACCGTGTGGCAGGCCTGGGGCGCCGCCTCCCGCAACTCCACCGACACGGCCGCGGCGACCACCGCGAAGTCTCCCTGGCGCTGGGCGAACTCGGTCAGCGCGGCATGGCGGGCGGGCCGCGGGAAGTGCAGCTCGGTGACCATCTCGTCCGGCTCCGCGCTGGTCGTGTAGAAGCCGTCGAAGAACTCGGAGGCCGGGACGGAACGCGTCCCCGCCGGGCCGGCCAGCACCACGTTCGCGTCGAGGAGCACGGCCAGCAGGCACCATTCGGCGGCCGGGTCGGCGTGCGCGATGCTGCCCCCGAACGTGCCGCGGGCCCGGATCGGGTAGTGCCCGATCCACCGGGCCGACCGGGGCAGCACCCCGAAGCCGTCCAGCACCGCGGGGTCACGGCACAGTTCCACGGTGCGGTGCCGGGTCAGCGCGCCGATCCGCAGGCCGTCAGGACCGGCCCGCAGATACTCCAGCCCGGGTATCCGGGTCACATCCACCAGCGCGGACGGCCGGGCCAGCCGGAAGTTCATCATCGGGACCAGGCTCTGCCCGCCCGCCAGGATCTTCGCCCCGTCCCCGAGCTCGGCCAGCATCGCGACGGTTTCGGGCACCGAGCGGGTGCGGTGGTAGCTGAACGGGGCGGGCTTCAACCGGCCTCCTCCCGGGGGGAGCCACTCCGATTTGGTATACCATATGTCAACGACGTCGCTGGTGGTGCTTTGCCGGGGAGTTGCCCATGCCGCACCCGTGTGTTCTGCTCGAGATGGCCCCGGCAGGCACCCCGGGATCCCCGGGCGTGCCGGGCTCCCCGGGATCCCCGGGCTGGCGGGGCTCGCCGGGCTCTGCGGGGGCGGGGCAGCCGGGATTCCTCCGCGTCCGGCTGGCTCGCCCGGAACGCCGCAACGCGCTCGACGCCGCCATGACCCGCGCCCTGCTGGAGGCGGTCCGCGCCGACCCCGCGGTCCCGGTGCTGATCGAGAGCACCGACCCCGGCGCGTTCTGCGCGGGTGCCGACCTGAGCGTGCCGGACAGCGAGCGGGTCGTGGTCTCCGACCTGCTCTACGAGTGCTACGAGGCGATGATCACCCGCGCCGGGCCGGTCATCGCGGTGGTCGAGGGCCCGGCCGTGGGCGGCGGCGCCCAGCTCGCCGGGGCCGCCGACCTGCGCATCGCCGGACCGGGCGCCCGTTTCCGCTGGACCGGGCCACCTGGCCGCGACCTGGCGGTGGGAGCCTGGGTGCTGCCCGCGCTCACCGGCCGGGGCGCCGCGCTGGAGCTGACCCTGACCGGCCGGTGGGTGGAGGCTGCCGAGGCGCTGCGGCTGGGCCTGGTCAACCGGGTCGAGGAGGAGCCGGGGAAGGCCGCGGCGGAGCTGGCGGGGGAGCTGCTGGCGCGGGGGACCGCCGGGACCGGCAGCGTCAAGCTGATCACGTCGGCGGGCGGGTTGCTGGAACGGTTGCAGGCGGAGCGCGCGGCGAACCGGGCGGCGTGGGGCAGCCCATGACGGACTGGACGTCGGCCCGCGCCTGGAGCCGCCACGGATGGCGGACTCACCTGGGTGCGACGGCCGGCGGCCCTCTTCCTGCCGGCCCGCTGCCTGCGGGTCCTCCGCCTGCCGCCCCGCTGCCTGCGGGCCCTGGCTGGCCGCTGCGGGGGGCGAGGGCACGATTCCGCTGCTGGCTGCTGCGTCGGCGCGGCGGGTGCCGGACCGGGTCGCGGTGAGCGTGGACGGCCAGCCGGTCACCCACGGCCAGCTCGACGCGGGTGCCCGGCAGGCTGCCGCATGGCTCGCGGCCCGGCTGGCCCCGGGGGACCGGATGCTGCTGGCCGCCGGCCCGGGCCCGGGCTTCCTGCGCTGGTACCTGGGGGCCCTGCGGGCTGGCGTGGTCGTCGTGCTAGCCAACCCTGGTTACACGGCGTCTGAGCTGGAACACCTGGTGGCTGACTCCGGCGCGCGGCTCGCGGTCGCCGATCCCGGCCCCGCCCGGCGGCTGGCCACGCTGGCTGCGGGCCCACCGGCCGTGCCGACGGGCGATGGGCCGCCGGGACGGCCACGCGATGCGGCCCGGCACCTGCCCGCCCCGGACGACATCGCGCTGCTCGCCTACACCTCCGGCACCACCGGGCGGCCCAAAGGTGTCCCGCTGACCCACCGGCAGCTGGCTGCCTCCATCCGGGGGGCCATGGCCGCCTGGTGCTGGACCGCTGGCGACGTGCTGGTGCACGCGCTGCCCCTCTTCCACCAGCATGGCCTGGGCGGGGTGCACGCCACGCTGATCGCCGGGTCCACGGCGCACCTGCGGTCCAGGTCCGACCCCGACGAGCTCATCGCCACGGTGCGGGCCGAGGGCGGGACCGTGCTGTTCGGCGTGCCCGCCACCTACCAGGCCCTGCTCGACGCCGCAGACCGTGCGATGGCCGGCTCCGCGGACGGCGGCCCGGCCGGCCCGGTCCCCGGAGCTCCGCCCCTGCAGGGCCTGCGCCTCGCGGTCTGCGGCTCCGCCCCGCTGAGCCCGGTCCTGGCCGCCCGGCTGCCCGCGCTGCTCGGCCAGCTGCCGCTGATCCGCTACGGGACCACGGAAAGCGGGCTCGACGTCTCGCACCCGCTGGGCGGGGCCCGCCCGGAGACCGTGGGCCTGCCGCTGCCCGGGGTCGAGTGCCGGATCTGGTCCGCGGGCCGGGAAGCGCCGCCCGGCGCCGACGGCGAGATCCAGCTGCGCGGCCCGCAGGTGTTCTCCGGGTACTGGCACGATGCCGGGGCCACGGCGGCCGCCTTCACGCCGGACGGCTGGTTCCGCACCGGGGACCTCGGGGCCGTCGACCCGTCCACCGGGCACCTGGTCATCCGGGGCCGGAGCAAGGAGCTGATCATCAGCGGGGGGCTGAACGTCTACCCCCGCGAGGTCGAGATCGCGCTGGAGCGTCACCCGGCCGTGGCCGAGGCCGCGGTGGCGGGGCTGCCCCACCCGCGCTGGGGGGAGCAGGTGACGGCCTGGGTCGTGCCCCGGCCCGGCGCCGCGTTTGCCGGGGCCACGTTCGCCGGGGCGCAAGCGGCGAGGCCACGGTCGGCCCGGACGGGCTGGAGGCGGAGCTCATGACCCACGCGCGGACGCTGCTGGCCGCCTACAAGTGCCCGAAACAGGTGTTCACGCTGGACGCTCTGCCCCGCAATCAGCTCGGCAAGCTGAACCGGGCCGCGCTCACCGGCCCACCCTCCCCGGCGCCGGGACCTTAGGGCCGCCACCGTCTCCACCCGATTCAGCCGTCTGATCGATCGACTTTTCCCGCGGACGGTGCGCCCGATCTGGTCGAAACCGGACACTGGTGCGCACGGCCCGCGGGAAAAGTGCTATGCCGGGGGAGGGAAGGCCCGGGGGCTGTGCCCGGGGGAGAGAGGGGCCCGGGGCGGCCGTGATCAGCCATCGAGGGGCGTCGGTGCAGGGGAGAGCGCTCCGGGCGCCTGGAGGTGCTGAACGATATGTCCGTTATATATGGCCAGGCCGCGAGCCTTCCGCCAAACTGATATTTGGTATACCATCTCGCCAGCGCGCTACCCGGAAGCGGCCGGCCAGGGCATTGGAAGGGGTCTGCGGTGGATCTTCAGCTGGACGGAAAGGTGGCCCTGGTCACCGGCGCCAGCAAAGGGATTGGCCGGCACGTCGCTGAGCATCTCGCCGCTGAAGGCGCCACGGTCGCCATTACCGCGCGGACGGCCGCACCGCTGGAGGTCACCGCCAAGGAAATCCAGGCCGCCACCGGGCAGCGGGTGCTGGCCCTGGCCGGGGACATGAGCGTCACCGCGGATGTGACGCGCTGCGTGGCCGCTACCGAAGACCAGCTCGGCCCCGTCGACATCCTGGTGACCTGCGCGGGCAGCTCGCCGGGCGGGCTGCTCGAGGACCTGACCGAAGAGCAGTGGATGTCCAGCCTGAACCTGAAGTTCATGGGCTACGTCCGCTCGGTCC
This sequence comes from uncultured Actinomycetes bacterium, assembly GCA_963720645.1. Taxonomy (GTDB): domain Bacteria; phylum Actinomycetota; class Actinomycetes; order Streptosporangiales; family Streptosporangiaceae; genus RYN-230. The sequence continues at coordinate 653,605 of CAVRFX010000019.1, forward strand.
GCGCCGTCATCGCGCAGATGCGCGAGCGGGGTACCGGCTCGATCGTGCTGGTCGTCGGCAACGACGGCCTCAAGCCGAGTTACTGGGAGATGACCGCGGGCGTGGCCAACGCGGCGGACATCAACTTCGCGTCGTCGGTCGCCGAGCAGTACGGGCGCTACGGGGTGCGGATCAACACGGTGAACCCGGGGCCGGTGAACACCGACCGGTGGGACACGCTGGAGAAGGCGTTCGCCCGCGACAAGGGCGTGACCCAGGACCGGGCGCACCAGCTCGCGCAGGAGTCCATTCCGGCGGGCCGGATCTGCGAGCCCGATGAGGTCGCCGCGCTGGTCACCTTCCTGGCTTCGCCCCGGGCCAGCTTCGTCAACGGCGCCCACATCCCGGTGGACGGAGCCCAGCGCAAAGCGATCATGGACCGGTAGGACGCAGACCCGTGCAGCTGACCAGCGCGATCCGGATCGGCAGGCCCGCTCCCGAGGTCCTGGACGCGCTTCTCGACGCCGGGACCGTGGCCGCCTGCCTGCCGGGCAGCCGCCTCATCGGCGAAGTCGCGGAGAGCACGTACGCCGGGGAACTGCAGCTGCGGATCGGCCCGGTGCAGGCGGTCTACGCGGGCACCGTGCACCTCGACACCGCCGACCGGAACGCGGGCACCGCCACGCTGCACGCGTCCGGATGGGAGCGCGGCGGCCAGGGCCGGGCGGACGCCAGCGTGACCCTGCGGGTGGAATCCCGCGGGGCCAGCACCCGCGTGCTGATCAGCGCCGACCTGATGATCCGGGGCAAGGTCGCCGAGTACGCGCCGGGCGCGATCGGCGACGTCGGCCAGCGGCTCGTCGAGCAGTTCGCCGGCAACGTCGAGCGGCTGCTCGCGAGCCAGGCCGGCACACCGCCGGCCAGCACCGGCCGGCCGGCTTCCCGGGCCGACCGGGCCGCGGCCGGGCCGACCGGGTTGACCGCAGGCTGCTCGCCGCCTCCGCGCTGCTGCTGGCCGGCGGGGCACTGGCGGCCGGCGCCCTGGCCGGGGTGGCGGCGTGGCGCCGCAGATACCGGCACCCGGCTTCGTCCCTACCCTCCGATTCCCCCTGGTCCTTCTCCCACGAAGGGGCTCGCCATGACTAACCCCACCGCCGAAGGCGCTCAGCCGGAGCTGAGACCGCTGCAGATCGAGGCCAACGGCATCAACGTCATCTCGGACGCGGAGCGCAAGGGCCATCCGCGCGACCTGTTCTGGCCGTGGTTCGCGGCCAACGTGTCGGTCCTCGGCCTGGGCTACGGCGCGTTCGTGCTCGACTTCGGCGTCTCGTTCTGGCAGGCGGTCGTGCTCGGGCTGATCGGGATCGTGGTCTCGTTCCTGCTCTGCGGGTTCATCGCGGTGGCCGGCAAGCGGGGCTCGGCGCCGACCATGGTGCTGGGCCGGGCCGCGTTCGGGGTCCGCGGCAACAAGCTCCCCTCGCTGATCTCCTGGCTGCTCACGGTGGGCTGGGAGACCGTGCTGATCATCCTGGCCACGCTGGCCACCGCCACCGTGTTCGAGCGGCTCGGCTGGGGCGGCGGCACCGGGGTCAAGGTGATCGCGCTGATCGTGGTGAGCGCGCTGACCGTGGCGGGCGGGGTGATGGGCTTCGACCTCATCATGCGCATGCAGTCGGTGATCACCTGGGTCACCGGGGTGCTGACCGTGGTGTTCATCATCCTGGTGGCCGACAAGATCCACTGGCACACGGTGTCCGCCATCCCGGCCGGGTCGCCGCAGAAGTTCATCGGCGCGCTGGTGTTCGTGATGACCGGGTTCGGGCTCGGCTGGGTGAACGCGGCCGCGGACTACTCCCGGTACCTGCCGCGCCGCTCCTCGAGCCGGGGCGTGATCGGCTGGACCACGTTCGGCTCCTCCATCGCCCCCATCTTCCTGCTGATCTTCGGCCTGCTGCTGGCAGGCTCGTCGGCCAAGCTGAGCAGCGCGATCGGCGCGGACCCGGTCGGGGCGCTGACCACCCTGCTGCCCACCTGGTTCCTGGTCCCGTTCGCGATCGTGGCGGTGCTCGGCCTGGTCGGCGGCTCGGTGCTGGACATCTATTCCTCCGGCCTGTCCCTGCTCGCCCTCGGGCTGCGCATCCCGCGGTACGCGGCCGCCCTCATCGACGGCACCGTGATGGTGCTGGGCACGATCTATGTGGTCTTCGTCGCGCACAATTTCCTGAACCAGTTCGAGGGCTTCCTGATCACGCTGGGCGTGCCCATCGCCGCCTGGTGCGGGATCATGCTGGCCGACATCATGCTGCGCCACAAGGACTACTCCGAGCCCGAGCTGTACGACCCGCGCGGCCGCTACGGTGACGTCCGGTTCGCCCCGCTGGCCATCATCGTGGTCGCGACCGTGGTCGGCTGGGGCCTGGTCACCAACAGCTACGCCAGCTGGCTCACCTGGCAGGGCTACCTGCTCGGCCCGCTCGGCCTGGGCGGCAAGTCCGGCGCCTGGGCGTTCGCCAACCTGGGCGTGCTGGTCGCGCTGGTCCTCGGGTTCGCCGCCGCGTGGGCGTTCGACGTCGCGCCGGTCCGGGCCCAGGAGGCCCGGCCGGTACTCGCCCCGGCGGCGGCCGGATGAGTCATCCCCCTGGCTGCCTGGCCGTCATCGACATGCAGCGGGTGTTCGGCGAGCCGGGCAGTCCCTGGCTCGCCCCCCGGTTCGGCGAGATCGTCAAGCCGGTCCGCGACCTGGTGACGGCGTTCGGCCCGGACGTGGTGTTCACCCGGTTCGTCGCGCCCGCCACCCCGTCGGGCGCCTGGCAGCGCTACTACGAGGCGTGGCCGTTCGCGCTCCAGCCGCCGGACGCGGGGATCTACGAGCTGGCCGCCGAGTTCGCCGGGGGCGCCGGGCCCACGGTGGACACGGCCACGTTCAGCAAGTGGGGCCCGGAACTGGCCGGGCGGGTCCGGGCGGCCGGCCCCGGCGGGACGGGGAACGAGCTCGTGCTGGCGGGGGTCTCCACGGACTGCTGCGTGCTGTCCACCGCGGTGGCCGCGGCCGACGCGGGCGTTGCGGTCCAGGTGGTCGCGGACGCGTGCGCGGGAGTCGACGACGACAGCCACCACAAGGCGCTGGACATCCTCCGCCTGTACGCGCCCCTGGTCGAGGTGACCAGCCTGGATGCCGTGCTGGGCGGATGACGCAGCTCCAGGACCGCGCGGCCGGCGCGCTGTACGGGCTGGCTGTGGGCGACGCGCTCGGCATGCCCACCGAGTCGCTGCCGCGGCGACAGATCGTGGCCCGGTACGGCGCGCTGCTGGAGGACTTCCGCCCCGGCGCGGCCGACCAGCCGCTCGCCCCGGGCCTGCCCGCCGGGACCGTCACCGACGACACCGAGCAGGCGCTGCTGCTCGCGGAACTGATCATCGAGGGGGAGGGCACGGTCGACGAGGCGGAGTTCGCCCGCCGCCTGCTCGCCTGGGAGGAGGACATGCGGGCCCGCGGCTCGCTGAGCCTGCTCGGCCCCTCTACCAAGCGGGCCCTGGCCGCGCTGCTCGCCGGGACCCCGGTCACCGAGACCGGCCGGGCCGGCACCACGAACGGCGCGGCCATGCGGATCACCCCGGTGGGCGTAGCCACCCCGGCCGGGGACCCGGGCCTGCTGACCGGGCGGGTGGTGACCGCCAGCCGGGTCACCCACAACACCGGGGTCGCGCTGGCCGGGGCAGCCGCGGTCGCCGCGGCGGTCAGCGCCGGCGTGGGCGGCGCGACGGTGCCGGAAGCGATCGGCGCCGCGGTGGCGGCCGCCCGGCTGGCCGCCGGCCGCGGCCGGTGGGTCGCTGCCGCCGACGTGGCCACCCGGATCACCTGGGCCACCGGGCTGGCCGCCGGGCGGCCCGCGGGCGAGGTGCTGGACCTCGTGGACACGCTGGTCGGCACGAGCCTGGCCACCCAGGAGTCGGTGCCCGCCGCGTTCGCCCTGCTGGCCGCCGCCCCGGGCGACCCGTGGCTGGCCTGCCGGATGGCGGCGTCGGCCGGCGGGGACACTGACACGATCGCGGCGATCACCGGCGCGATCGGCGGTGCCTGCCACGGCGCGGCGGCCTTCCCGGAGCAGGCCCGGGTCACGGTCAGCGCGGTCAACGGGCTGCGGCTGGACGAGGTGGCGGCGGCCCTGCTCGCCGTCCGCGGCTCATGACGATCCAGCGACTGCTGTACCTGGGCAACGTCGTGGTGGACATCGTGCTGGACGTGCCGGCGCTGCCGGACCGCGGCGGCGACGTGCTGGCCCGCCGGTCCCGGCTCACCCCGGGCGGCGGGTTCAACGTGATGGCCGCGGCGGCCCGGCAGGGACTGCCCGTGGCCTACGCGGGGGCGCACGGCACCGGGCCGTTCGCCGACCTGGCCCGCGCCGGGCTGGCCGCGGAAGGCATCGAGGTGCTGCAGCCGGCCACGCCGGGCAGCGACACCGGCGTGGTGGTCGCCGTCGTGGACGACACCGGTGAGCGGACGTTCGTGACCAGCCCCGGCGCGGAGGCCACGCTGACCGCGGCGGACCTGGCCGGCGTGATCGCCCGGCCTGGCGACGCGGCCGGCCTGTCCGGCTACGGGCTCGTGCACCCCAGCAACCGCGGCGCGCTGATCGGCTGGCTGGCCCGGCTGCCTGCGGCGGCCACGGTCGTGTTCGACCCGGGCCCGCTGGTGATGTCCATCCCGCCGGAGGCGCTGGGCCAGGTGCTGCGCCGGGCCGACTGGCTGACCTGCAACGCGCGCGAAGCGGCGGCACTGACCGGAGCTGACACCCCCGCCGCGGCGCTGCGCGCGCTGGCGGCCCGGCTCGCCGGTGACGGCCGCCCCGGTGCGCGGGTGCTGGTCCGCACGGACCGGACGGCTGCCTGCTGTCCTGTTCTTCCGCAACGAACCCGCTCGCGGTGCCGGGCTTCCGAGTCACCGAACTGGACTCCAACGGGGCGGGCGATACCCACACGGGCGCCTTCATCGCGGCGCTGGCCACCGGTGCGGAACCGCCGGAGGCGGCCCGGCGCGCCAATGCCGCGGCGGCTATCTCGGTAACGCGGCGCGGACCCGCTACCGCGCCTTCCGCGGCCGAACTGGCGCTGTTCCTTTCCCGGCGGTCATGAACACGGTCATGAACACGGTGCGATGAACACTTTCTCTGCGGTGGTGTAAGAACTCGCCAATCGTGGAATAGAGCTCTGCGTAATTGATCAATTACGGGGGGAGATCAATGCCGGTGCAAACCACGGCACGCACGGGTGTTCGCCGCAAATCAGCGGCGACCGCGCGTACCGGCGCGATCCGCAGCAGTGCGGCCAAGAATGCCGCCAGCAATCGGAAATCCAGGACCAGCACGAAGGCGGCCGCCGCCAGGCCAATGCGTGGCGCGGCCACGGGGGCGAGGAGCATGAGGAGTACAGGAGCCGCCGCGAAGACCGTGTCGTCCGCGGCCGTGAAGGTTGCCTCGTCGGCAACCCAGATGGCGGCGGCGGCCACCAAGGCCACGTCGTCGGCTAAGACCATGTCCACCGCCATGCAGGCGATGAACACCGCTACCAAGACGATGTCCAGCGCCATGCAGGCCATGAACACGGCGACCAAGGCCATGTCGTCGGCGGCCAAGGCGCTGACCGGGGCGGCCATGACGGTCTCGGCCCCGGCGGCGTCCGCCTCGGCGGGGACCCGGAGCCGGACCGTGGCCAAGCCCAAGAGCGCGGCCAGGCCGCGGACGACGGCCAAGCCCAGGAGCACGGCGAAGCCCAGGAGCACGGCGAAGCCACGCACGACGGCGAAGGCCCGGACCACGGCCAAGCCCAGGATCGCGAAGGCCGGGACCACGGCGAAGCGCGCGACCGGCACGACGTCGAGGACGGCCACGGCCGCCAAGACCCGGCCGGCCGCGAAGCCCAAGGCGCCCGCCCGTCCCCGCACTGCGGCCAGGTCCCGCACCGTGGCTGGTGCGTCCACGGCGGCGTCCCGGTCCCGGACCACGACCTCGGCGCGCAGCCGGCGTCGTCGCGGCCCGCCCGGGCGGCCGCGAAGCCGAAGGCGCCCGCGAAGCCGAGAGCGATCGCGAAGCCGAAGGCGGCCACGGCGAAGCCGCGGACCGCAGTGAAGCCGCGGGCGATCGCGAAGCCGAAGCCCGCTACGGCGGCGAAGGCGCGGACCGCGGTGAAGCCGCGGGCGATCGCGAAGCCGAAGCCCGCTACGGCCGCGAAGCCGCGGACCGCGGTCAAGCCGCGGACGACGGCCCGGCCGGGGCTGGCCGCGAAGCCGGCGCTGGCCAAGAAGGCGGGCACGGCGATGAAGCCGGGCATGAAGCAGGGAATGGCCAGCGCCGGCCAATTCACGGCCCGCCATGTCCCGTCCGGGGACGGCGCGCCCGGGGATCCCGGCCGTCGGCCCGGCTGGGCCACAGCCCGGCAACGGCTCGCCCGCTGCTCCGGGAACCGACCGCTACCGCGACATGCTGGCCGGCCTCATGCGCTGAGGCGGTCACGCCGCGAGCCTGGCGGCCGGCTGGCCGGGTGCGGTGCCTCACGGGGGCGCCGCGGAACCCGCCACGCCGGCCGTAGGCTTTCCGGGTGCCTGCGTCCCGGAGCCCTGCGTCCCCGGGTCCGGCGTCCCCGGGCCCGGCGTCCCCGAGTCCTGCGTCCCCGAACCCTGTGCCCGCCTCCGCTGCCCGTGGACAGCTCGTTCGCCGTCAAGGCCGCGCCCGGGCAGGTGCTGGACAGCGCGGGCGAGGCGCTCGCATGGCAGCACGACCCCGAGGCGCTCGGCCACGACACGTACAGCTTCTTCGACAACGAGTCGTCGGGCACCCCGGAGCTGCCGTACAGCCGGGCCATCACGGTGCGGCTCGACGAGCGGGCCAGGACAGCCGCGCTGGTCGCCTCGGACAATCAGCCTGAGGGCCTGTCCGCTGCCTCCCAGGGCAACGTGCAGACGGCCCGCAACCGGGACCTGTTCGTCGGCTGGGGCATCCTGCCCTACATCTCGGAATCAGCCCGTCCGGGCGGTTGCTGTTCAACGCCGAGTTCCCGGCCGGCGTCAACACCTACCGTGCGTACCGGCTGCCCTGGCCCGGAGCCGGCCGGCGGTAGCGGGCCTGGCCGCCGGGCCGGGCGGGCGCGGCGGTGCGGGCTGGTGCGCCCAGTGCGGTGTCCAGCTGGCACCGCCGCCCCGGCCCGGCGGCCTGGCGGCCAGGCAGGCGCGCAGCGCCAGGTACCGGGGGACGGTTTCCGCTGCGCCTGCTCCTCCTGGCCACCCCGCTCCTGCTACCCCGGGCGCCTGCGCGGCCGGTTTATCCAGAACGTGAGCTCGATCAGCAGCCCGGACAGGGCCCAGGCCGCGACCACGTCCGTGAACCAGTGATAGTCACACCACACGAGCGCGGCCCCGACCGCCAGCCACAGCACGGCCAGGCGGCTAGCGCCAGGTAGCGGACCCGGCAGGCTGGCCGGCCACCAGCATCGCCACCGCGAGCGAGAGCGCCGCGCACGCGGTGGACGTGTGACCGGACGGGAAGGCGCCCAGCTGCCCGGGCATGACCGCGGGCAGGCCCGGGCCCGGCCGGCCAATGATGATCTTCGCGGGGATCACGGTGGCCATCAGCAGCACGACGCCGGTCAGCGCGATGAGCACCGGGCGGAACGTGTGCCGCCGGATGGCCAGGGCCAGTGCCACCGCCGCCAGCACCGGCACGGCCACCGTGGTCATGCCGAGGTCAGTGAGGAGCGGAGCGGGCCGGTGCGGGGTGTCGCCCAGCCACCGCCACCCGGGCGACGCCGCCCGGGCCAGCACCCCCGCGCGGATCCGCTCGTCCAGGCCGGTGAGCGGGCCGTGCACGAGCACGCCGAGGGTCAGCAGGGCCAGGAGCAGGAGCAGGCCCCAGGTGAGGGGCCTGGGATACCGCGGGAACGCCCAGTCCAGGGGCGGGCCGGGCGCCTCGCCCGCCACCTCCGCGCTGACCTGGTCTTCGCTGGCCTTGTCCACTCACCGTGAGGGTACCCGGCGTTCCCGGCCGCCGGGCAACGGGACGTTCCGGCGGTCACGTGGTCCACGGGGGAGTGAACCAGGATCCGTCCGGCAGGACACCCGCGAACCCGACCGTCGTGGTGACCCAGGCCGTGACCGGCCCGGCAGACAGGTTGCTGGCCCCGAACCGGGCCCCGGCCGGCACCAGGACCACGTCTCCCGCGGCGGCGTCGCCGGTCTCGCCGTCCACGCTGACCCGCAGCGTGCCGCCGAGCACGTACAGCACCTCCTCCCGGGACACGTGGTGCGGCACCCCCTCGGTGCCACCCGGGATCTCGATCCGCCAGGCGCACAGCTCCCGGCTGCCGCGGGCCGGGCTGGCGTAGGACGTGAACGTGGTGCCGTGCATCTGATGCACGGCCGACTCGGACGCGTGGATGACGGGCATGAAACGGTCCTCCCGGATATAGGCAAGCAGCTTGCTTATATGCTCAAGCTACTTGCCTAATCTGTCAAGCTTGGTGGATGCAGCATCATGACCCTCAGGCCCTGGCCGTCGGGCTACTGTCGGCGGGCCGGGCCCTGGTGGACGGGATCTCGGCCGGGGTGCAGGCCCGCGGATTCGATGACCTGCGTCCCGCGCACGGCTTCGCGTTCGCCCGGCTCGCCCCGGACGGCGCGACCATCACCCAGCTGGCCGAGCACCTCGGCGTCACCCGGCAGGCCGCGGCCCAGCTGGTGGACGAGCTGCTCGCCCGCGGCTACGTCCGGCGCAGCCGCCACCCGGGTCGACGCGCGGGCCCGGCTGATCACGCTGACCGACCGGGGCTGGGCCTGCACCCGGGCCGCCGAGGCGGCCATCGCCGACACCGTGCGCCCATGGGCCGTCGTCCTGGGCGAGGACCGGCTCCGGGAGCTCCAGGACGACCTGCTCCGCATCGCCCCGCGCGGCCCGCTCCGGCCCACCTGGTAATCGGCTCGACCGGCCGCGGCACCCGCGGATACGTTGTCGGCATGGAGGCATCCGAGGGGCATCCGGCGGTCCGCCCGGCAGATCTCACCGGAGCGCTGCACGCCAGGGCCCGGATCCGGACCTGGCCGCGCCGCTCGCCTTGTTCGGGCGGTTCATCGGGGCGTGGGACATCGAATGGCGCGGGACCGACCGGCACGGTAACCCGGCGACCATGCGGGGCGACCTGCACTTCGGCTGGGTCCTGGACGGGCGGGCCGTCCAGGACGTCTGGCGGGTGCCCTCGTCCGGTGCGGCCCCGCCCGGGCTGCGGCCGTTCCACGGCACCACGCTCCGCTTCTACGACCCGTCGCTCGGGGCGTGGCGGTCAACCTGGATCGACCCGCTGAACGGCCGGGTCCGCCGGTTCATCGGCCACCCCGAGGGCGGGGACATCATCCTCGACGGGCTGGACGACGAGCCAGCCGAGCGCTGGGCCTTCCGCGACATCACGCCCGGGCCCGCCCCGGAATCCTTCCGGTGGACCGGGGAGGTCTCCACGGACGGCCGCCGCACCTGGCGCCTGGACGAGGAGATGCTGATCCGGCGCCGCTAACCGGGCGGTCGCGGAACTGGAGCAGTTCCTGGCCGAGCGGGCCGACCGGCTGCTGCGCACCGCGGTGCTGCTTACCAGGCTCTCGCCCCCGGTGGCCGCCACGGTTTACCGCCTGCCCCGCGCCCTGCGCGCGGCGCGGTGCGGCATGGGATGCGCGAGGCGCGCGGTGCGCCGCCGCGGACCGCGGCGGCATGGTTTAGCCTGATCCAGCCCCATGACCCACGCAGTGATCATCATCAACCGCAGCCGGGTCCGGGATCTGTCCCGGTTCCGGCGTCAGTGCTGCCTGGCGGCACGAGCGGCGGGCTGGGAGCAGCCATCCTTCGCCGAGACCAGCCCCGCCGACCACGGCCTGGGACTGGCCCGGGACGCGCTCGCGGCGGGGGCCCGGCTGGTCGTGGCGGCAGGGGGCGACGGCACCGTCCGGGCCTGCGCGCACGCCCTGGCCGGCACCGGCGTGCCGCTGGCGATCGTGCCGCGCGGCACGGCCAACCTGGCCGCCCGGGCGCTGGGCCTGCCTTCCCGGCTGGACGCCGCCCTCGCGGCCGGATTCGCCGGCCGTGACCGCCGGATCGACCTGGCCGGGGCCGACGGGCTGCTGTTCGCGGCCATGGCCGGGATCGGGCTCGACGCCGCCGTGGTGGGCGGCACTCCTGACCTGCTCAAGCGCCACCTCGGCTGGCTGGCCTACGCGGCCGGCGGGGTGACCCGGCTGGCCGGCCGCCGCCGCCTGTTCACGGTGCGCCTGGACGGCGGGCCGCCGCTGGCCCGGCTGGCCAGGTCCGTGGTGATCGGCAACGTCGGGCTGCTGCCGGGCGGTTTCGCGCTGCTGCCAGACGCCCGGCTGGACGACGGGCTGCTCGACGTCGGGATCCTCGCCCCCGCCGGGCTGCCCGGCTGGGGCCTGGTCGCCCGGCGCGTGGTCACCGGCAGCCGTCACGACGACCCGAACCTGGAACGGTACCGGGCCCGGCGGGTCGAGATCGAGGCGGCTGCCGAGCTGCCGCGCGAGGTGGACGGGGAGGTCATCACCCCGGGCCGGTCCCTCACGGTCACGGTGCGGCCGGGCGCGCTGCTGGTCCGGGTGCCCGGCCGGTGAGTTAGAGATCGTCCGCGCAGGGAAATGGCAGGGGGCATGCCCATGGCCGGTGCCCCTGCCCCCGGAGGTGGATGACGTGGAGATCAAGATGGTGCTGTTCCTGCCCCGCGACGCCGCGAGCGTGCCAGTCAGCCGCCAGGTCCTCGATAGCTGCCTGGAGACCCTCGGCGTGACCCCGGACACCCGCACCGACATCGCGCTGGCCCTGGGGGAGGCGTGCGCCAACGTCGTCCAGCACGCCGGTCCCGGCTTCGAGTACGAGGTGCTGGCCACGGCCCGGGACGGGCGGTGCGTCATCGAGGTGGTCAACACCGTTGACGGCATGCAGGCCGGCCCCGCGGCCACCGCGCTGGGCGCACCCTCGGCCGACCCGGTCCCGCCGACCGCCGAGCACGGCCGCGGCCTGAAGATCATCGATGCGGTGACCGACAACCTCCAGCTGACCGGCGACGGCCAGGACGCGACCACCGTGCACTTCGAGAAGGCCCTGAGCTGGCTGCCCGGGGCGGCACGGCGAGCACCTGTTCAGCACCCGCTCCTAGGCAGCCGGGCGGGCGGCGCGTCCGGCCGGCCCGGGCTCAGCCCGCGCTGAAAGGCTGTCCCCACTGGCCCCGGTGCAGGACCTCCGCCGCGGGCCGGCGCCGGTCGCGCAGATCGCGGGGCGGTTCCTCGCTGTAGCCGACCGAGATAGCGCCGATCGGGGAGAACTGGGGTGGCACCCCGAACTCCGCGCGGAAGGCGCCGATCCGGTCCGGCGGGAGCCCGAAGAAGCACGCGCCGAGCCCGGCATCGACCACGGTCAGCAGCATCTGCAGGGAGGCGAACCCGGTGTCGATATCCCAGTACGGGGCGGGCCACCGGGCGTCGCTGCGATCCGTCCACCCCTTGTCGGGCTGGGCGTAGCGGTCGAGGTAGGCGTCCTTGTTCGACAGCGGCACGATGACCAGCGGGGCCTCCACCTGCGCCGCGAGCCATCCTTCCGGGCCGTCCGCGGGCGTCGCCGCGGCCCGGGACCGGGCCACGCGGCCGGATCGTCCAGCACGAGGAACGCCCAGCCCTGGGAGAATCCGGCGGACGGCGCGCGCAGGCCGTTCTGCAGGATGCGGTCCACCACGTCCGGGGGGACCGGGCGGGCCATGTCGTAGTGGCGCACCATCCGCCGTGCGCCGGATCACGTCCTGGAATTCCATGCCAGCCACCCTAGAGTGGCTAGCCGGCGGGGGTCTCCTGGAGCACGGCCAGGATGTTGCCGGCCGGGTCGCGGAACCAGGCGATGTCGGGTCCGTAGCCCCGGCTGATGCCCTTCTCGTCCTGGGCCAGCCCGTCATAGCGCTCGAACGTCACGCCCCGCGCGGTCAGCTCGTCCACCGCCGCGTCGATGTCGTCGACCGGGAAGTTGAGGATGGTGTACGCCGCCGGGACGTGACCGGGTTTCGGGTAGACGAGCGTGTCCCGGCCACCCGCCAGGTGCAGCGTCATCAGGCCGTTGCGCTCCGAGGTGGGGATGCCGAGCACCTCACCGTAGAACGTGCGTGCCGCCGGCAGGTCGTCCACGGCGAAGCCGCTGAAGGCCCTGGTGTTCGCGAACATGATGGAGCCGCTCCTCTCGCCGGCGTCAGCGCCGGTCCGTCTGTCCCGCTTCATTTCCGGCTGCTTCATTCCCGGCCGGCCGGGCCGGGGCCGGGCTGGATTCTCAGCCCAGACGATCCGGGCGGCCCGGACTCACCGGACGCCTTCCACCCTGGTGGCCATGCCCTGCGGGAGACCGTACCCCGTGAGGCCCCGGTGCGGTCCCGCCCTGACGGCCCCGGTAGCGTTGTGCGATCTGGAACGCGGCCCGGCCGTGCACGCTACGCTCAGCAGAGGAGCCCGCCGTACCGGACCAGGAGACAGGCCAGCCGGGACCGACGCCGGAACCGGTGCTGCTGCCGGCGCCCCTGCTGCAGGAGGCGCTGGCGCGGCAAACCATGCGGCCACTGCCCCGTCGCCGATCGCCGGAGTCCCCGCAGGCACCGGAGCTGCCACCGGGTGGGCCCGGCTACGAGCCGCCTCCTCCGGAGGTGCTGAGCCGGGTCCTGGACGCACTCCGCAAGCTCTGAGCCGCCCCGCACTGGCCGCGGCTTTTCATTCCTGCCTCCCGGGCTGGGCCCGGTGACTGGCCTTGGCGTGGCGGCGGCGCGGGGCAGGCCGGCGGGCGGCCGGTCCCGGGACCGGAAGGCGGGAATCGAACAGCCAGCGGGCGTGCAGTTTCTGCTCGACCGCATGGAACACCGGGGTGTCCGTGGGACGGGAGGCGAAGTCCCGGTATTCGTAGGCGGGAAGATGGAGGGTAGCCATGCCCGCAGTACATCGCAGGGCGGGCCGCGGATCGAGCATGGAACGGCTCGCGCCAGCCCTCCCGAATCCGGTGCAGGTCCGCCCATCGGGGACTGACGGTGCCACCTGGGAGAATGCCCTGGTGTCCCGCCATCATCGCGGTCCCTTTCACGGCATGCCGGCGGAGGTGGCCATCCTCACGGCGGTCTCGTTCACCGTGGCGCTCGGGTTCGGGATCGTCGCCCCGGACATCCCGGCGTTCGCCCGTCACTTCGGGGTCAGCACCGCCTCGGCCGCCAGCGTGGTCAGCGCGTTTGCCCTGCTGAGGGTGCTCGGGGCGCTGCCCGCAGGCTGGCTGGTGGACCGGTTCGGCGAGCGCAGGGTGATGGCGGCCGGCATCAGCGTCGTCGCGGCGAGCAGCATCCTGGCCGGAGTCTCCGGATCGTTCGTGCAGCTCATCGTGCTCCGCGGGATCGGCGGCCTGGGCTCGGCGATGTTCAGCGTCAGCGCCCAGACGCTGCTCCTCGTCAGCGTGCCCGGCGATCAGCGGGGGCGGGCCAGCGGCCTGTTCTCGGGCGGCTTCCTGGTGGGCGGCATCAGCGGCCCCGCGATCGGCGGGCTCCTGGCCGCCTGGTCACTGCGGGCCCCGTTCTTCATCTACGGCGGACTGCTCATCGTGCCCGCCGTCATCGCCGCGGCCGTCCTGCGGGACCCGCCCCGGCGGGACGTCCGGCACCCGCGCCGGGTGGCGCCGTTCGCCGGTATCGGCCGCGCCCTGCGCAGCCGGGCGTACCGGGCGGCGGCGGCGGCCAACCTGGCGGACGGGTTCGGCGCGGTAGGGGTACGCAGCGCAATCGTGCCGCTGTTCGTGCGTGATTCGCTGCACCGGTCGGCGGTGTGGACCGGCATCGGGTTCCTGGTGGTCGCGGTGCTGAACGCCGCGGCCCTGCTGCCCGCCGGGCGGGTGGCCGACCGGTTCGGCCGGCGGCCGGTCATCATCGCCGGCTGCTCGGTGTCGGCGGCGGGCATGGCCATGCTGGCGCTGCTGCCCGGGCTCGGCGGCTACCTGGCCGCGCTGGCCATCCTCGGGATCGGCTCGGGGCTGCTCGACGTGGCGCCCGCGGCCATGATCGGCGACATCCTCGATGGGCAGGGCGGCACCGTGGTCGCGTCGTATCAGATGGCCGGGGACGCGGGCACCGTCGCTGGGCCGGTGACGGCGGGATACCTCGTCGACACGGCCTCCTACGGCGCCGCCTTCGGGCTGGCCGCCGTGGTCCTCGGCCTGGCCGCCGTGCTCGGCTTCTTCGCCCCGGAAACCCGGACGCCGGGCCCCGCGGCTCCCGTGCCCGAGCCGGTGCCGACTCGGCCCGAATTGAGGCCCCTGACCATGAGTAGACGGCTGATCCCGGGACACCTTCCGGGCCATGACGACATCGAGCGAGCACACGGACCTCTCGGCTCAGGCGGCACCGGCCGGCGTGAGCCTGCAGTCGGACGAGGCGAAGGCCACGGTCGAGGAGATCAAGGCCGAGAACGAGGCCCTCAAAGAGGCCGACCGGGCTGCGGAGGCCCAGGCCGGGGCGGCTGCTGAGCAGGCCAAGCAGCTGGCCGAGGTAACCGAAGAAGTGCTGGAGGAGCTCAAGGACCTGAAGGCCGGAGCCGACCAGGGGTGAGGAGCGGCGCCGGATGTGCGCTGGCTAGTCAGACGGCGGGCAGGCCGGCGCTGGTGAACGCCGCGCGGACCTGGGCGATCTGGCCGGCGGCAGGCGGGGTTACCCCCGCGCAGGGGTCGTCCAGGCCGAGCGCGGCGTACTTGGGCGCGCCGAGCGTGTGAAACGGGAGCACGTCGACCCGTTCGACGTTGCCGAGGGACGCGGTGAACCGGGCCAGCGCGGCGACGTTGCCGGGGTCGTCGGTCCAGCCGGGGACGAGGACGAAGCGCACCCAGACCAGCTGGTGCCGGGCGGCGAGACGGCGGGCGAACGCGAGCGTCGGGGCGATGCTGCGGCCCGTCACCCGCCGGGCGATGGCCGGGTCGAACGACTTGATGTCGAGCAGGACCAGGTCAGTGGCGTCCAGCAATGCGTCGTCGGCACGGCTGCCGAGGTAGCCGGAGGTGTCGAGCGCGGTGTGCAGGCCGAGCTCCTTCGCGCCGGTCAGGATGGCCCGGGTGAACGCGGGCTGCAGCAGCGGCTCGCCGCCAGAGACGGTCAGCCCGCCACCGGCGGCGCTGATGAACTGCCGGTACCGGCTGGCCTGGCCGAGCACGGCGGCAGCGCTCATCCGCCGCCCGTTCCGGCCAGACCAGGTGTCCGGGTTGTGGCAGTACACGCAGCGCAGCGGGCAGCCGGCGGTGAACACGACGAACCGGGTGCCGGGGCCGTCGACGCCGGTGGACAGATCCCAGGAGTGCACCGAACCGGTGATCCCGGCCGCCCCGGCCGCTGCCCGCGGCGGGTCTGCGATAGCGGCGGTCATGGTCAGACTGCCCCGTGGAAGGTGCGGCTGACCACGTCGAGCTGCTGTTCGCGGGTGAGCCGGACGAAGTTGACCGCGTACCCGGAGACCCGGATCGTCAGCTGCGGGTAGCGCTCGGGGTGATCCATCGCGTCGAGCAAGGTGGCGCGGTCGAGCACGTTGACGTTCATGTGGTACCCGCCGCAGGCGACGTACCCGTCGAGGATGCCGACGAGGTTGCCGATCCGCTCAGCGGGGGTGCGGCCGAGCGCGGCCGGGGTGATGGTCTCGGTCAGGGAGATGCCGTCCTCGGCGTGGCTGTACGGCAGCTTCGCGACCGACAGCGCGGCGGCCACCAGGCCGTGCTGATCGCGGCCGTTCATCGGGTTCGCCCCGGGGGCGAACGGCGCGCCGGCGCGCCGGCCGTCCGGCGTGTTGCCGGTGTGCTTGCCGTAGACGACGTTGGAGGTGATGGTCAGCACCGACTGGGTGTGCACCGCGTTGCGGTACGTCTCGTGCTGGCGGACCTTGTCCATGAACGTGCGCACGAGCCCCACCGCGATGTCGTCGGCCAGGTCGTCGTCGTTTCCGTAGGCCGGGAACTCCCCGTCGGTGCGGTAGTCGACCACGAGGCCCGTGTCGTCGCGGACCGGCCGCACGGTGGCGTACTTGATCGCAGCGAGGGAGTCGGCGGTGACCGACAGGCCGGCAATGCCGCAGGCCATGGTGCGCAGCGCACCGTAGTCGTGCAGCGCCATCTCCAGCCGCTCGTAGGCGTACTTGTCGTGCATGTAGTGGATGACGTTGAGCGCGTCGATGTAGGTCTTCGCGAGCCAGTCCATCATCGTGTCGAACCTGGCCACGACCTCGTCGTAGTCGAGCACGTCACCGGTCAGCGGCGGCAGCGGGGGGCCGACCTGGACGCCGCTGTTCTCGTCCCGGCCGCCGTTGATCGCGTACAGCAGCGTCTTGGCCAGGTTGACCCGGGCGCCGAAGAACTGCATCTGCTTGCCGACCTCCATCGCCGAGACGCAGCAGGCGATCGCGGTGTCGTCGCCCCACCGGGCCCGCAGCAGGTCGTCGGACTCGTACTGGATGGAACTGGTGTCGACGGAGACCTGGGCGCAGAACCGCTTGAACCCGTCCGGCAGGGCCGGCGACCACAGCACGGTCAGGTTCGGCTCGGGTGCGGGCCCCAGGTTGTACAGCGTCTGCAGGTAACGGAAGCTGGTGCGGGTGACCAGCGGCCGGCCGTCGCGGCCGAGCCCGCCGATCGACTCGGTGACCCAGGTCGGGTCGCCGGAGAACAGCTGGTCGTACTCGGGTGTGCGCAGGAACCGGACGATCCGCAGCTTGATCACGAAGTCGTTGACCAGCTCCTGCGCTTCCTGCTCGGTGAGCCGGCCCGCGCGCAGGTCGCGCTCGAGGTAGGTGTCGAGGAAGGTCGAGGTGCGGCCGAGCGACATCGCGGCGCCGTTCTGCTCCTTGACCGCCGCGAGGTAGGCCAGGTACAGCCACTGGATCGCCTCCCGGGCGGTGGCTGAGGGGCGGGTGACGTCGTGGCCGTAGGAGGCGGCCATCTCGGCCAGTTCGCCCAGCGCGCGGATCTGCTCGGCGAGCTCCTCGCGGTCGCGGATGATCTCGGCGGTGGACGGGTAGCCGTCCAGGGCCGCCTTTTCGGCCTGCTTGACGGCGATCAGCCGGTCGACGCCGTAGAGGGGCACCCGGCGGTAGTCGCCGATGATCCGGCCCCGGCCATACGCGTCTGGCAGGCCGGTGATGACGTGGGAGCGGCGGGCGGCGAGGACGTCAGCCGGGTAGGCATCGAAGACGCCGTCGTTGTGGGTCTTGCGGTAGCGGGTAAAGATCTCCCGGACGGCCGGGTCGAGGGTGTAGCCGTAGGCGGCCAGGCTCTTCTCCACCATCCGCAGCCCGCCGTTGGGCATGATCGCGCGGCGGAGCGGCGCGTCGGTCTGCAGCCCGGTGATCAGCTCCTGCTCCCGGTCGATGTAGCCAGGGGCGTGACTCGTGATCGACGCGGGGGTGCGGGTGTCGGCGTCGTAGATGCCGCGGGTCCGCTCGTCGGGGAACATCGCGGTCAGCCGCGACCACAGTGCGCTGGTGCGTTCGGTCGGGCCGGCCAGGAACGCCGCGTCACCGGTGTACGGGGTGACGTTGGCCTGAATGAAGTCGCGGACGTCGATCCGGTCCGTCCAGCGGCCAGTGGCGAAGTCCTGCCACGGGCTGGCGGGGATGTCAGTGGTGTCTGTCCGGCTCGACTCGATAGTTGCACTCACGATCTCTGCCTACCTCACTGCTGCTCTGACCTTGCCTCTCTTCTTATAGGTCTAGACCACTGGCCAGGATTTATCACCGGGTCTTTCGCCCCTACCTTCCGGTCCGAAGGCCCAGCTGAGCGCTGGCTGCCGCGCACGCGGCGGACCGCCGTGAATCGCCTCCGGAGGGTCCTCCGGGCACCAGCGCGGGAGCTCGTTCCCGGTGCCGCGTGACAGCCATGGCACCTATCAGGATGACCAAGGTTGACGCCCCGGGGGGCCTTCGTTAAGCCTGTGGCTTAGCTCACGGTTTAGGTGGCTAGGGCATGAACTACTGCCGGGTAGCGTGCTTAGCGGGGCGGCCCGGCGGCCCGCGATGGGGTATCCCCCGATCCCTCCGCGTGATTACCAGTCCTGCCGGGCCGTCCCGTCCCGGCCGATCATACCCAGGGGCGCAAAAGTGCCAGGCCAGACTATCGAACACGTGTCCGAATTCCGCTGACATAGTTATCTTGGGCAGGACGAGGATGCTGACCTTGAGCACCTGCTGGTGGGGCCGTTGGTGGGGCGCCTGGGGCTCGAACCCAGAACCGACGGATTAAAAGTCCGCTGCTCTTCCATTGAGCTAACGCCCCGGAGACCGGCCGGGGCCGGCACCGTGGGACGAAGCGTACCGACTGAAGCGATGATCCGCGTAGCGGCGGGCGCCCCGGGGCGAGTCAGGCCCGCGGGCGGATGGGCGGAATCGGCTTATGGGGATGGCGCCGCGGGCCGGACCACTGCGCCGGGACCGCGTCGACGGCCTTAGCCACCGCGTAGGCGGCCTGCTCGTAGTTGACCCGCCAGCCGACGTAGTCCGGCCAGGCGTCCTCAGGTGTCCGCTCGACCGGGAAGTTCACCTTCTCCAGGGTGGCGATCCCCTCCAGGAACTCCTGGTAGGTCAGGCTGATGCCCTGGCTGGGATCAGCCATCTCCGGCACGTCCAGCCCCATGGCCCGGGCCAC
Organism: uncultured Actinomycetes bacterium; assembly: GCA_963720645.1. Lineage (GTDB taxonomy): Bacteria > Actinomycetota > Actinomycetes > Streptosporangiales > Streptosporangiaceae > RYN-230. Next base: position 672,291 of record CAVRFX010000019.1, read on the forward strand.
TTCGGTGAAGCACTGGAACCCGCCGCGCAGGCACAGCCGGGCCGCCACGGTGGGCGCGGCCTGCGGGGACAGGGCCAGGTACATGGCGGCCGAGTCGAGCACCGCGAGCAGGGCAGTCACCCAGGACGACAGCGGCCGGGGTGAGCGGAACCGGACCAGCGGCAGGTACGTGGTGTGGCTCTCGGCGATATCGGCGGCCCAGCGCTCCCACTGGTCGTACAGGTCGGGGAGGGTGTTGATGGTGGACGCGCCCGAGCCCAGCGCGTAGTGGGTGCGGGCCAGCAGTTCCGGGCCCCACGAGGGCACCCCGGCCCGTGCGTTCAGCAGCGCGACGTCCGTCTCCCGGCGGTTGAAGGCCGAGTACAGGGTGGGCAGGTAGGCGATCTGCAGGGTGACCGTGACCAGCCCGATCAGGGCAGCCGCGTACAGGATGAGGCGGACAGCGGCCCCGTTCTCGGTGAAGTCGCCGGAGAACCAGAAGGCGGGCCCGGCGTTATCGAAGGACAGCGTGACCCCGCCGGGCATGAACGGCCACAGCAGCAGCCCGAACCCGATGTACGCCACGAGCAGCCAGGCCAGCAGCTGGCAGATCAGCAGCGTGGCGGCCTCCGCGGCCAGGATCCGGTCGCGCCGGTGGTAGTTCTTGACCGGCGCAGTCATCAGCTGGAACCCGGCGTGGACGACCCGGTCCACCCAGATCATCAGCCTCCCGCCGACCGGGCGGGGCACGATCAGCGTCCCGACCAGGCTGATGCAGTCGATGACGATCAGGAACAGCCCGACGACGGCGGCCAGGATGCGGCCGTACTCCGGCACCATCACGGCATCCTCCGCTAGCGCCGGCGCGTCGATCGGGACCTGGGCCGCGACGTCCGGGTGCCGTCCCAGCCAGGCCCGCGCGAACGGGCAGGCCGGCACGACGGTCAGCCCCTGGCTGGCCGCGTACCCCACCGCCGCGCGCACCAGCTGGCCGCCGACCCCGTGTCCTTCCATGGCCGCCGGGACGCCGGTATGCAGCAGGACCATCCGTTCGCCGCGCAGCCGGTACACAAGCTCCGCAACGAAATCGCCCGCGCGGTACTCGAACACGCCGCGGTCTGGGTCGTGGGTCACCTGGGGGGAGCCGATCATGGGTCCATCGTCTCAGGGCGGGACTGGCAGGTGCGGGCGGGGAATGCGAAGCTGGCCAGACCAGCACGTCCCCTGGGGTGGAGCCATGACCGTGAGCAGTGCCGAGCAGGTCGATCTGGACGTCCTGGCCGGGATCCAGCAACGGGTCCTGTGGCTGGCCACCCGGATCGTCAACGCGGCTAATCACGACCGCGAGACCGGGGACGGCGTGAAGGTGGGCGGGCACCAGGCCTCCAGCGCCAGCCTGGTGAGCGTGATGACGGCGCTGTACTTCGCGTACCTGGACGCCCCGGACAAGGTGAGCGTGAAGCCGCACGCGTCCCCGGCCTACCACGCGATCCAGTACCTGCTCGGCAACCTGGACCGCGGCTACCTGCCCTCGCTGCGCGCGTTCGGCGGCCTGCAGGCGTACCCGAGCCGGACCAAGGACCCGGACGGCCCGGACTTCTCCACCGGGTCGGTCGGGCTGGGCGCGGCCGCGCCACTGTTCGCCGCGGTGGCCCGCCGGTACGTGGACGCGCACTTCGGCCCCCGGTCGCGGAGCCGGTTCGTGTCGCTGATCGGTGACGCCGAACTGGACGAGGGCAACATCTGGGAAGCGGTCGCCGACCCCGCCACCGACGGGCTCGGCAACGTCATGTGGATCGTGGACCTGAACCGGCAGTCGCTGGACCGGGTGGTGCCCGGGGTGCGGATCGCCCAGTGGGAGCAGCAGTTCACCGCCGCCGGGTGGCACGTCGTGGAGGCCAAGTACGGCGCGGCGCTCCAGCAGGCCTTCACCAGGCCCGGCGGCGCCGTGCTGCGGGACTGGATCGACGCGCTGCCCAACGAGCACTACCAGTCGCTGTTCGGCCTGGCCCCGGCCGGCATCCGGGCCCGCTTCCTGGACGGCGCGCCGGAGGCCGTGCGCGGGTTCTGCGCCGGCCTGGCCGACGACGAGCTGGCCGCCCTGGTCACCGACCTGGCCGGGCACGACCTGCGGTCGCTGCTCGACGCGTTCGCGGCCTGCGACGCGGAGAAGGACCGGCCGAGCGTGGTGTTCGCGTACACGGTGAAGGGCTGGGGCCTGCCGATCGCCGGTAACCCCCGCAACCATTCGGCGCTGCTCACCACGGCCCAGGTGGACGAGATGCGGGCCCGCCTGGGGCTGACCGCGGACACCGAATGGGACCGCTTCGACCCGATGACCCCGGCCGGCCAGTGGGCGGCCGCCCGGCGGGAGCACCTGGCCCGCCCGCCCCGCGGCCCGGCCAGCGACCCGGGCCCCGCGGCGGTGACCGTGCCCGACGCCACCGGCCTGCGCACCAGCAGGCCGCTGTCCACCCAGGAGGCCTTCGGCCGGATCCTGGTCAACCTGTCCCGCGACGAGGCCGTGGCGCCCTACCTGGTCACCGCGGCACCCGACGTGGCCACGTCCACCAACCTGGCCGGCTTCATCAACCGCACCAAGGTCTTCAGCCCGGACGCCCGCCGGTCGTGGAGCGAGGACGCCGTGCTGAAGTGGGCCGAGGGGCCGGACGGCCATCACATCGAGCTGGGCATCAGCGAGATGAACCTGTTCCTGCTGCTCGGCCAGCTCGGCCTGGCCTGGGATCTGTCCGACCAGCCGCTGCTGCCGGTGGGCACGGTTTACGACCCATTCGTGCTGCGCGGCCTCGACGCGTTCATCTACTCGGTGTACTCCGGCGCCCGGTTCGTCGTGGCGGGCACCCCGTCCGGGGTCACGCTGGCCCCCGAGGGCGGCGCGCACCAGTCCACGATCACCCCCTCGGTCGGGCTGGAACTCCCCGGCGTCACGTTCATCGAGCCCGCCTACGCGACCGCCCTGGACTGGCTGCTGTGCGGGGCGCTGCAGGGCATCGCCACCGCCAACGCGGCCGCGCTCGGCCCGACCCGGGACGGGACGCCGGTCATGGAGGACGGCTCGTACTACTTCCGGCTCACCACCCGGGGCCTGGACCAGCAGCCGTTCCAGGCGGCCCGGGACCGCCTGGGCGATGCGGTGCTGCGCCGGCAGGTCCTGGCCGGCGCCTACCGGCTGGTGGACGCGGGACCGCCGGCGGACGGCACGCCCATGGTCCATCTCGCGGCCAGCGGCGCGGTGCTGCCCGAGGTCCTGGCGGCCGCGGCCGAGCTGGGCGAGGAAGGCATCGCCGCGAACGTGGTGGACGTCACCTCGGCGGACCGGCTCTACCGGGCCTGGCAGCGGACGCTGCGCCAGGGGGTGCGTACCGCCACGGTGCCGTCCATTCCGGGAGCCCTGCGCAGCGTGTTCGGTGACCGGGCGCCGATCGTCACCGTGCACGACGCGGCGTCGCACACGCTGAGCTGGCTCGGCTCCGCCCTGGGCGTGCCCGCCGTCAGCCTGGGCGTGGACGGTTTCGGCCAGTCCGGGGCGGTCAGCGACCTGTACCGGGCCCACGACCTGGACCCCGGCTCGATCGTCAACGCCGCCCTGGCCGCCCTCTCACTCCGGTGAGGGGTCAGCGGTAGGCGCTGATGCCGGTGAGGACCTGGCCCAGGGTCAGGGCGTGGATCTCCTCGGTGCCCTCGTAGGTGAGGACCGACTCCAGGTTGTTGGCGTGCCGGATCACCGGGTACTCCAGCGTGATCCCGTTGGCGCCGAGGATGGTCCGGGCCTGCCGGGCGATCTCGATGGCCGCCCGCACGTTGCTCATCTTGCCCAGGCTGACCTGCTCGGGGGTCAGCTGCCCCGCCTCCTTGAGCCGGCCGAGGTGCAGAGCGAGCAGCTGGGCCCGGGACAGGTCGGCCAGCATCCAGGCCAGCTTGCCCTGGGTGAGCTGGAACCCGCCGATCGGCTGGCCGAACTGCTCCCGGGTCCGGGCGTAGTCCACCGCGGTCTCCAGGCACGACCGGGCCGCGCCGGTCACTCCCCAGAGGATGCCGAACCGTGCTTCGGACAGGCAGGACAGCGGTCCCTTCAGCCCGACGACCCCGGGCAGCATCGCGTCCGCCGGCAGCTTCACGTCGTCGAAGTGCAGTTCCGCGGTGATCGACGCGCGGAGCGACATCTTCTTGTGGATGGCACGGGAGGTGAACCCGCGGGCCCCGCGGGGAACCAGGAAGCCCCGGATCCCTTCCTCCGTCTGGGCCCAGACCACGGCGATGTCCGCAACCGACCCGTTGGTGATCCACATCTTCGATCCCGAGAGCACCCACTGGTTTTCGTTGCGGATGGCTTTTGTCTTCATGCTGGACGGATCGCTGCCATGGTCAGGCTCGGTCAGCCCGAAGCAGCCGATGGCCTCACCCGCCGCCATCCGGGGCAGCCACTCCTCCTTCTGTTCCGGGGAGCCGTATTTCCAGATCGGGAACATGGCCAGCGAGCCCTGCACCGAGACCAGGCTGCGCAGCCCGGAGTCGGCCGCTTCCAGTTCCCGGCAGGCGACCCCGTAGGCCACGGGGCCCATCCCCGCGCAGCCGTAGCCGGTCAGGTGCATGCCGAGCAGGCCCAGCTTGCCGAGCTCGGGGGCCAGCTCACGGGGCAGCGTGCCGGCCTCGAACCAGTCGGCGATGTGCGGCATCACCCGGTCCGCCGCGAACGCCCGCACGGTGTCGCGGACCAGCACCTCATCGGAGCTCAGCTGCTGGTCGATACGCAGCAGGTCGACATCGTGGCCGGGCTGGCCGGCGGCGTGCGTGGGCATGGCGGGTCCTTCCGGTCATCCACTAACTCCCGCGCCCAGCGTATGCGTGCGGCGTTCCGCTGTCTGGATCCGGCCGGACCGGGAATGATCGGGGCATGAACGAGGCCAATGGGAACAAGAGGCTAGTCCGGACACGGAAAGGTCGGCTCCTGGCTGGGGTCTGCTCCGGGATCGGCGAGTACGCGGGTATCGATGCCACCGTGGTCCGCGTGATCTTCCTCGCGCTCACCCTGGTGACGGCCGGTGTCTTCGCACTGGTGTACCTCGCCGCGTGGGTGGTCATCCCAGAGGAAGGGGAGGGCGCGTCGATCGCCGAGAACCTGATCAAGAAGACGGGTAGCAGCTAGCCGGGTGCGCAGGGGCAGGTCACGGGAAGCCCGGTGGGCCGACCCGCGGCGGCCGCCCTGGGACAGGTCGTGATCAGCTTCCGCGGGAGCTGAGGGCGGCTGGGGGCACGGCGGCACGGCCGGCCACGGTGGGTGTCCGGGCCACGGTGGCGGTGCGGTGAGTTGCTGCGGTGCGGGGGGCTGGCGCGCTGCGGGGGGCTGGCGGGCTGCGGGGGCTGGTGCGGTGCGGACAGGCCGGTGCCCCGCTCGGCCACCGGCAGGTTGAGTACGGGGTGCCCGGCCGGCTGGGGCTCCCCCGGCGGTAGCGGCGCCGCCGGTGCCGCCCGGGCCGGGCCTGCCGGGGCCGCGCCCGGGCCGGGCCTGCCGGGGCCCTTCCCGCCCGGGCCGGGCCTGCCGGGACGGAGGGTGCGGCGGCGGTGCCGGTCACGGCCGGCGCTACGGGGGGCGCGGCGGCGAGCGCGGCGGCGACCCGCCCGCTCTCGAGGATCCCGATCAGCTCCGTGTGCCTGCGGCTCCAGTCGGTGGCCAGGGCCGCCGCGGCCAGCAGGCCCATGAACCCGGCCAGGGCGACCGCTCCCGGCGCGCCGACCCGCTGCGCGACCGCCCCGCCGGTGAGGATGCCCAGGCCCTGCGCGGCCAGCAGGCCAGTCTGGGCGACGGCGAACGCGCGGACCCGCCGGGCGGCCGGGAGCGCCGTCACGAACGCCGCGGCCGCCGCCAGCTGGTAGGCGCCACCCGCTCCGGCCAGGGCCAGGATCAGGATCAGGACCGGCAGCGGCGGATGGATCAGGCTGAAGATCAGCGGTCCGCAGGACAGCATGGCGAGCCAGCCCATCGGCCGCATCCGGTCCGACGGGCGCAGCAGCCGGCCGATCACGAACCCGCCGATCACGGTGCCGGCCGGCATGGCCGCCATGAGCAGCCCGATGGCCGGCGCGCCGCCGCCGAGGACGCGCGCGTACGGGGCGGCCAGGGCCTCTGGCACCACGGTGAAGCCGGCCAGCCAGCCGAAGAGCACCAGGGTGCGCAGGGCCGGGCTGCCGAACACGGCGGCTACGCCGTCCCAGGTGATCTCCCAGGGCGAGGGATGGCTGGCGCTGCGCGGCGGTGCCGGCCGGGGCCGTACCCAGCACGCCAGGATGCCGGCCGACAGGCTGAACGACAGTGAGTCCAGGGCCAGGGCCCGGTACGGCCCGAGCGACGCGACCAGGCCGCCGCCGACCAGGAAACCGGCGATCTGGCTCAGCTGGCTGGTGTGGCTCGCGATCACCGAGCCCAGCGGGTACCGGTCGCCGGGAAGGACGTCGGGCAGCAGCGCCGACCGGGCCGCGGAGAACGGCGTGCCCAGCAGCACGGTGGCGAAGAACAGCGCGCACAGCACCGCGAACGGCAGGCCGGGCAGGGCCATCAGCGCGACCAGCCCGGCCCGGGTCAGATCCAGGGCGATCATCATCTGCCGCCGGGGGATCAGGTCGGACAGCCCGGACAGGGCCGCCCCGCCGATCACTGGCGGCAGGAAGGTCAGGGCGTACGCCGCCGCGGTCAGGAACGCCGATCCGGTCCGGGCGTACACCAGGAAAGCGATGGCTACCTGCGCGAACTGATCGCCCGCGCAGGACAGCGCCTGGGCGGACCACAGCGCGCGGAACTCGCTGACGGCGAAGACGTCGCGGTAGCTAACCGGCTGGTCGCCGGGTTGCCGGTGCCGGCCCGGCCGCGATGCGTGTGTCGGCCTCCGGGAAAGCGGGGGGTGCTCTCCGTTGTGCACGGGCGGCTCTTCTCTGCTGTGGTCTGCGGCATCTCTCCGGCGTCCGGGGGAGTCGCTGGAGCGGACCGCAATCCTTCCTTCACGCTGTGTCATCGAATGTGCGTCTGTGACGCCCGGTTCGATGACCAGCAGTAGTGACTTTGAGTCGTGAGTCGATTGCTTACCGTGTCGAATTTTTGGGAAATGCGCAAGGGGTTCCTGCATGATCGTCTTGGGGCCGGTGGTCGGACTTGTGCGGGACCTGCAGCCATGTGGGCCGTGACCAGCGGGGAGTCCTGAGCGTGAGTGGCGGGAGAGTTTGCGGGGACAGGTATGGATTTCCGTAGGGACAGGTCTGACGGCCGCCCTCCGCGGCGTGGCGGGGCCGCCGCCGTACGGTGTCCCGGACCGTTCCGCCGCGTGTCCCGGGCCGGCTGGCCGCGTGTCCCGGGCTGGCTGGCCGTGTGAACCCGGGCCGGCTGGCCGTGTGAACCCGGGCCGGCTGGCCGTGTGGCCCGGGCTGGCTGGCGGCCCGCTGAAGGGAACGCTTTGGCGGGAGCGCCTGTTGTCCCCTATGCTGGGGCAGTCCCCGACGGCGGGCGCCAAGGGTCACGGCGGCGGTTGCCGTCACTGGCCCCCATCGTCTAGTGGCCTAGGACACCGCCCTTTCAAGGCGGCGGCACGGGTTCGAATCCCGTTGGGGGCACCGTCGGCCAGTTGGCCGGCACTGATGGTCCTGTAGAGCAGCTGGTTAGCTCGCCACCCTGTCAAGGTGGAGGTCGCGGGTTCAAGTCCCGTCAGGACCGCTTGGCTGAGACCGTTCGCGGTGGTGGTGTCGCGGTGGTCCGTCACGGTCAGGTAGCTCAGTTGGTACGAGCGTCCGCCTGAAAAGCGGAAGGTCGGCGGTTCGACCCCGCCCCTGACCACCAGCTCAGGGACATGATCAGCTCTTCTGACGCGAGAGCCGGGAGCCCAAGCGGGAGCCTGAGTGTTACGCTCCCCGGCATGGGAGCCAAACGAAGAGGTCGCGGCGAGGACGCGATCTACTTTGATCACGAGGGCACTGAGTGCCGCGATTTACGCCACCACCGGCGCTGTGAGGGGCGCTGGCGCGGGGTGATCAGCCTCGGTTACGGGCCGGACGGTAAGCGCATCCGCCGCAAGGTGTCGGGCAAGACCAAGACGGCCGTCAGTGATTCGCTCAAGATGCTGCATGACGAGCTGGATCGTGGCCTGCGCACCTCGCGAACGTACACGGTCCGGCAGGCGGTAGACGACTGGCTGCGCGAGGGACTACCGGGACGCTCAGAGCGCACCGTGGCGGTGAACCGGGAAGCCACGGCGCCGCTCCTCGAGCTCATCGGATCCCGGCCGCTTCGGGAACTGACGGCGGGCGACGTCCGTGCCGGGCTCGAGGCGCTGAGCGACAGGGTTTCGACCAGGTACCTCCAGCTTGCCCGTACCGGGCTGGCGCGAGCGATCAGGTACGCCGAGGCGCACGATCTTGTTCACCGCAACGTGGCCACCCTGGTTGACCCGCCGAAAGGCCGGGAGGGACGGCCGAGCAGGTCCTTCACCCTCGATCAGGCGCGCCAGCTGCTGGCGGCAGCCGCGAAGTCCCGTCTGAATGCATACGTCGTGCTGAGCCTCACAGTCGGCATCCGGACCGAGGAGGCCAGGGAACTTCGTTGGGATCACGTTCGACCTGGACGGGGAGCCGGACGCTGATCCGCCTGGTCCGCGGTCCGTGGCGGTGTGGCGTTCCGTGCGGCAAGGAGGCGACACCAAGACGCCGAAATCACGGCGGACGCTGGCGCTCCCGATCACCGCTGTTCAGGCGCTGAAAGAACACCGAAAGCGCCAGGCCGAGGATCGGTTGGCAGCCGGCGCGCTGTGGCAAGATCACGACCTTGTGTTCACCTCTGCCGTCGGGACGCCGCTGGACGCGGCTAACGTGAGACGCGAGTTCCGCAAGATCGTTGAAGCTGCAGGGCTGGGTCAAGGGTGGGCGCCGAGGGACTTGCGTCACACGTTCGTGTCCCTTATGTCAGCTGGCGGAGTGCCCGTGGAGGAGATCGCTCGCCTGGCTGGGCACAACCGTTCGGCGACCACAGAGCTGGTGTACCGGCATGAGCTACGCCCGGTGATCACAACTGGTGCCGAGGTCATGGATAGGATCTTGAACAGCGGCGAATCGTAGGCGCTTACCATCCGAGCTGAATCGAAGATCGGATCTGAGTCCGGCGCGACAGCACACCGCGGAGCGCGGTCAGGAGCACACTCTCATGCTTGATATGGAGGTGATCGTGAGGCGCCAAGACCAAGAGCACTGCGCCTCGATCACCTGCATGATCAGGCATTATGTGGCCCAAAGGGCGCAGGTGACCGAAGGTCACCCACATAATGCCGAGAAGAGTGCGTGACTGAGCCACGAGCAGCGCTGCTGCAGCAAAGTCCGCGAGGTGTGTGCAATGGGGGCATCGTGATGACTAGGATCGCTCGAGTGGAAAGCAGTAATAAGGATGCGCTCGCAGGCACGCCTAGCGGTGGCCTCTATCAAGGGTTTGAAGGGTACCGGACCCCGTCAGATGAACAATATCGTCATGCACTAACTACGGCGCTTGTCGTACTCGATACAAATGTTCTTCTAAATCTATACCGCTACAATGATCAAACCCGAGCTTCGATCATTGACGTAATACAAGCTCTGGGCGATCGGTTCTGGGTGCCGCATCAGGTCCTAGAGGAGTTTTGGCGCAATCGGGAGCGCGCACTTTCCAGCCCGTTGACTGAAGTTCAGCAAAGCATCGATAACCTTGAGAAACAGCTTAACTCTGCCAAGGAAACTATTCGCGTCTGGGTCTAACAGGGCGGCGCTTACGGCCCAGGACGCAGGTGCGGTGGAGCAGCAGTTGACCGAAGCGTTCAACAAGGCGCAGAGCCTCATAGAAGACCTCGTCGATTCCGACCAGGTAGCACGAGCCAGAAATACCATAAATGACAAGGTGCTGGCGCTACTTGAGCCAGCCCTTGAAGGGCATGTTGGGCAGCCGATGAACCCCCATGACTATGCGACAGCTGTTGCCGAGGGCCAGAAACGAGTAGCGGCAGGAGAGCCACCTGGATTTGCTGACGCCAGGAAATCAGAAGTTGGCTCAGAAGGTGCAGCTGGCGATTACCTAGTATGGGAACAGGTACTCTGCGAGGGAGCGCGACGTAAGCTCGACATTGTGTTCGTAACGGGCGACGTCAAGAGAGACTGGTGGCGCTACGAAGGCAGCTTCCCGCGAGGCCCTCATATCGAACTCGCGCGAGAGCTGACACGCCGTTGCGGCACGCAGCTGTATATGATCCGTCCGGATATGCTTCTAACTTATGCCGACGCGCTGGCTGTCACCGTTGGGAAAGGCTCAGTCGAAGACGTCGAACGTACGACTCGAACGGAGGAAGCTCGGGTTCAGGAGACGACGGAGGAAACTGGCTGGACAGCCCAGGCGCTGGCGTCCCTCTTGGAGAAGCTTTCGACAGTGGGCCCGGTGCAAGAGGCGACGATACGGCTCGCGGCACAGAAAGGTGGGTACATCAGCCGGGAGGAAGTCTACGTACTCGGTGAGTACGATCCTGACCGGCAGCTCAGGGGATTTACTCGTCCGGTCAACCGTCTTGTTCAGGAATTGCGTGACTCGGGTCAACTGCCTGCCGAGGCCACCGATATCCTCTTGCCGGTGTACGACAAGATGGTGCATGGCTCCGGCTGGGTTGACGGCTTCCGGGTTCCTGTGGAGATTATTAACCTTCTGCAATAGACAGCGACTGGGACGACTTGCCTAGTCACAACTTAGTTTCGCCAACGGCCCATCTAGCACTCATTCTCATTACTTGGCGATGGGCGCTCTGTCATGGCCGCCGACTGGAAGACACAAATAGCCGCGATGAGGTACTTCGGGACCTGTGCGACTGCGACCTGGTTCGCTGCGAGCGCGATTTCCACTTCACGCGCCCTCAGGAGATGTGGGGGCCGACGGGTAGCGTTGGCGCATGGGATGCGGAACGTGATCGCCGCTCGCTTGGAGTCGTTCGCAATCCCGCCCATATTGCGTTGCTGCCGACCGGACGATGGTCGTCTAGGTGACGCGCGGGGCGCGATGCAGGTGGCTGCAGGGTTGCCCGGCTACCAGCCGGGAAGCGGGTCGATCATCGGAATAACCCATCCGCATTGGCAGCACACGCTGGCGGGTCGTGCCACTCTGAGTGAGTGAAATTCTTCACTGCAACCGGGCGATTCTGGCTCCCTCAGGCTTCCGGCCGTGTGGTCCACGGCAGTCTGACCCTCGATGAGGACGGAATCAAGCTCCAGCTTGACGGGTCTCTCTATCCACCTGCCTCTCCCAAGAACGGGGTCATCACTAGCTCACCGGAGTGGGCGACCGAGCCAACAGTGCATGGCCGCCTGCGCCATCCGTATGGCGATGTTACCCTGCTACAGGTGAGTGGCCTCAGTATGCCGGGGCTGGACGCAGAGACCTGGTCCGCGGCCTTCGCTCTCATTGGCGGTCTCGTCACCCAAGACACTTTCAGCCAGGTAACTGTGGTGCTCGACTATCTAATGCCGTGGATGCGCCCTCCTGCCATACTTCGCAGCAGCCTCACCGACGCACTCGTCACCATCGATGCTGCGCAGCACGCACTTGCCACTGCCAAGCTGGATGATGGCGCCACTATCCGGCTGATCACTGGTGCTGACGGGCATCACGGGGAGACCGCAGTTCATCTCGATCAGTGGTGCGCGTTTGAGGTCACCGGGAAGCCAAGATCACTCCTAGAGATCCTCGACGAGTGGGTAAGGCCCTTGCAGGACCTGCTGGTCGTATGCCTTGGCCGAGCCGTCCGCATCGAAGCGATGCTGGTGAGATCGCCTGCTCAGGGCCCGCGGGAGTCGGCCCTGGACGTAGCCTTCAAGGCCGTCCAGCCGCCGCGCAGCGGCTCACTATCGCACCTGGACAGCTATGACTCTCCTACCCTGCTCACGTACAAGGCATTGCCACTGCCGTTCGCGGTATTCATCAAGCAATGGCTCCAGCTGTACGGCCAATTTCCAGATGCAGTCACACAGTTCTGCGGACCCTACTATGCTCCGTTCATATACACTCGCCACTGGTATGGGTCCATCTTCCAAAGTGCCGAAGCAGTCGCCAAGGCGACGGGGGAAACCCGGGAGAAGTCACGGAAGGACCACCGCCGACGCGTCAAAGCTGTGCTGACAGCCTTGGAGAAAGCCAAGCTCGACCAGGAGATCGTCTGCTGGGTGGAAAGGCTTATCAGGCGCAACGACAAGCCACTCGCGCAACTCATTGAGGAGCTGATTATTTCGACTGAGGACGTGGGAGAGCATTTGCTGGTGGCGGTACCAGATCTGGCGGGTTTGGCCGTAGCCACCCGCACTCACGTATCTCATCCAGGCGTGCAAGGGCCAGAGGTCCTAGTACAGCACCGGCTAGGCCAAGTACTCACATGGGTGATACGCGTGCGCCTCCTCGCCGAGCTTGGGATTCCGGTCAGTACGCTCGCCGCGAGTACTATCCTGAAGCCGGCATTCCAGCACGACGTTCAGGAACTGGCGGCCCTTCACGGGACCCACTCTAAAAGGTCCCGCCCGAGGCGGACCTTCACGGTCACTGGATCGCGTAGGCGTGACAGGTCACCCTTTGACCTAAAGCGGATTTTTCGAAAGCTCATTGGTCACCTCTAGCTAGCCAATCCGGACGACGCGCTCATCTGCCGCTATCCACTCGGGCCTGCTGTACGGCGTGGCGCTCTACAGGTCTGTTGTATTCTTGCCGACGGCTTCTCGGTAGGCATGCGTTACCGCGTCAATGAGCTCGTCTGAGACGTTGGGGGTCCAGTTTCCCTGTCTCAGCTCGGTTCCGGCGGCGGCTTCGACGGCTGGGATCGACAGCGGTGCGCGGCGTTCGAAGACGCCTCGCCAGAACTGCAGGTAGGCGGAATTGTGATCGTTGTAGATGGTCACTAGCCCCGCGTTGTCGCTGGCCAGGCGGGGCAGCAGGGTGACCATGCCGCCGCCTTTGCCCAGATAGCTGGACAGCCGGACCAGACCGTCGCGTTCGAGCGTGTCGGCCCAGTCCGCGAGGTGCTCGAGCAGGGCACGCCGTTCTGCGGGGGCATCAGCGATGCTGGCGCGGAACTGGGCCGAGCCGGGGTAGAGCACACCTGCCTGCCGGTCGTTGACCTGCGCGTCAGACAATTCCCGCACCCGGCGCCCGGGATCGATGCGCTGCGGGACGAGCACCTGTGACCCGCCCGAGTCGTAGGCGGTGACCGTCACCAAGTCAATGTCGATCTTGTCGCTGATCAGCTGCAGGTAGCCGACCACCTGCAGCAGCTCGTCGGGGGCGCTGTCCAAGACGATGACCAGCCGGAAGCTGCCCTCAGCCAAAGTGCGGGCCAGGCCTTCCTGAAACGCATCCCGGTCCAGCGCATGCTGCTGGTCATCGGCTTCCACGGCAGCCAGCACCGAACCTGCCGGGCCCAGCTTCGAGGCCAGCACCTGGGATTCGAGCTGGCCAGGATCGAGGCCTTGCAGATATCCCGCATACGACAGCACCTGCGCCACGACCGCCCGCCGTGATTCGGGACTACCCGACAGCTTCACCTCAATGACGACTAGGCGCCCTGAGGACTCCACCGCAAGCAAGTCTGCGTAACCAGCGCCCAGGCGCACCTCCCTGCCCAAGATCGTCAGCCGCGGCGACCCGGCCAGCGGCAGCATCTGCGGTGCCTGCTCCACCAGATCATGCAGCGCCGCCTCCGACGGGTACAGCGCTGGAGTCAGCGGCTGCCACTGCCCACCCGAGTCAGACCCCCACACCACAGTCACAAGCCGAAGTTAATACCACCACCAACCCCGGTGTCCGGGTATCCGCGGCAGGCTGCCTGAGGCAAGGAACGTCCGGCCATGCCGCGCCGGAACGCTTCGGGCTTCGCGATATAGCGGCGCATTGGATTCCGGGTGCTCTTCGTCCTGAACCAGGTTCGCAGGGCTATGTACGGCCTGTCTGCGGGCGTCTGCGCAGGTCAGCGACACCGGGTCGGTGCGGCAGACCGCTCCTTGGCGCGCCTGACGGACGTTCGCCGCTCCCATTCCGCTCCCAGAATCGGACATCCGCAACGAGCGCCTGGTCCTGCTCGCGCTGGCTGACGCGTGCTCGTGCGACGGCACCGGGTGCTCGTCATCAGCGGCCACGATCGCCCGCAAGGCCAACATCAGCGACCGGACGGTCCGTCGCCTAATTGCCCGGCTGAAGGCCGGTGGCTACGTGGTCGTGCACCCGGGGCTGCGGGCGGGCCGGGACGGCGACGAACTCCTACACCGTCGTCACCGGCATCACAGCCCCGGACAGAATGTCACGGTGGGTGGTTCTCGTGCAGATAGCGCTGTAGGCCGGTGGGGTTGTTGAGCCCCTGTGTTTTGAGGATGTCGGTGATGTCGCGTCCGGCGAGGACGATGACGGGGTGGCCGTCTTCGCGGATCTCGGCGTAGGCCTGAGTGTCGAGGTGGGAGGTGGTGATCAGGACGCCGAATTGGCGGTGGCGGAGCCGGGAGATGAGGCGGCTGGTTTCGCGGACGCCGACGCCATGGCCTGGTGCGTAGCATTTGGCTTCCAGCGCGAACTCGACGGCGACCGGATCGCTGCCGGGGCCGAGGAGATAGTCACCGACGGCGTCGCGTCCGCCGTCCCGCCAGGGCCTGGTCACGTCGATCTTATCGACGTTGGGCTGGCTGGCTCGCCATAGGTCGGCGGCGAACTGCTCGAAGTCGGTCGGCCTGTCTTTGAAATGCTTGTACACCAGGTCGATCAGGGGTTTGTCGGCTGGAGCTGGTTCTTGCTGGTCGCGGCGGCGGATGATGACCGTGGGCGGTGCCAGCAATGGGATGTAGTTCCCTGTCTCTACCCAGGCACGCCAGCTGGCAGGGCAGTGCGAGGCCGAGAGGTTCGCCGGCCGCGAGTTCGCGGATCCAGTGTCGGGTGATGCTGGTGTCCAGAACAGTGAACCGGGCGCGGTAGTTCTGGAATCGTTGGCCCTTGGTCGTGCGCCAGACCGCCACCAGGTCTTCTTCGCCGCTGATCCGGTATGAGCCCGGTGCCAGCAAGCCCTCGGAATCGGACGTCGCGGCCGGTGCCAGGCTTGTCGAACAGCAGGAACGGCGGCACCTTCGCTCGCCCGGCGGGGCCGGCGTGTGCGCATTCGAAGACGGTGCGCAGCAGCAGGTTGCCTTTGCGCGGGGTGTCGTGCAGCTCGCGGCCAGGGGACCGATTGTCGCCGAAGTAGGTGAAGGCGCCGGTATAGGGATCGAGTTCATCGGGCCAATCCGGCTCAGCACCAGATGTGTACAGGACTACCAGCCGCACGGCATCCTTGGCAGCTTTCCCCATCGGGCGGAACCCGCCCTGGTTACCTACTCCCGGCAGGAGCCTGGCCAGCGGATCGTCTGCCGCATTGCGCGCACTCCCACCTTTGTAGACCCTGTCCAGGACTAGATCGCAACCGCCGAGCTGATCAAAAACGACCGTTTGAGCAGAATCCACGAGGCCAGTGTTCCACTACTCTGGCGCCACCGGGTGGTCGTCGTCGCTCCGTCAAGCGCGCCGAGCTGGTGCGTTCGGAGGCCGCGAACCGCCTCCGCTCGGTCCTGAGCTCGCTCTCACCGTCCTGCGGCAGCAGTTGATGGGGATGGTGCTGGCGACTCCCCAGGACCCGGCCCGCAAGGAGGAGCGGGTTGCGGTCCGGCTCTTGCTCGACGCGTTTCTCGACGGCCTGAGACGAAGACGGTGGGCCTACGGCGAGACGGCACGGATCGACGCTCGACGAGGCAGGGCACCGTGCGTCGCCGAGAATGGACGGCGTGTACCCGGAACCCTCGGCGGCGAGCCGGAGCCCGATCTGTCCACCGTCGGCGCGCTCATCGACGAGGTCGAGCGGCAGGCGGCGTTGCTCACCGCGGTCGCAACCCGTGGCGCCGACTTTCGCCTCAAGCAGGTACAGCGGCAGTACCGGGATCGGCGCCGACGGCTCGTCGGCGCGCTGCAGCAGCGTGGGCTCGCGTACTCGTTCCGCTGGCAGGACCTATCGGAGTGGTACGGCTACTGGACCGGGCACGACATCGCGGACCTATGCCGTGCGCCGGGTGACCATCCGCGAGCTCGTCGCACCGACCATCGAGCGCTCGAGCAGCAGCCCAGCGGCCTCAGGGTGAGCGATCCCGGGAGCGGCACGATCACCTGGGCCGACCTGGAGGAGCGGGTCTCCGGGCTGGTGGCCGAGCTCGACGGCGCGATCAACCGCGACGACCTACAGGACTTCGGGCGCCGGTCGCGCGAGATCCTCATCGACTGCCCGAAGCTGCTTGCCGATCCGTCACTGGTGCCGGCCGGCCAAGATCCCCCGAAGGCCGGGGACACGAAGAGGTGGCTCGATCTGTTCCTCGCCGCATGGGCGTCCGAAAGCCATCGCGACGAGCTGCGCCGGTTCATCCGCGCCGCCTGAGACCACGCCCAGACCGTGACCCACGGTAACATCCAGCGGGTGCAGGCCTTCGCCGCGGCCCAGGCGACCGTGTTGGTCGTCCGCACCCTGCAGGCGCTCGCCGGCGTTGGTCAGTTACTCGCGATAGAGAT
>CAVRFX010000020.1:0-93667 GCA_963720645.1 uncultured Actinomycetes bacterium
CCGCCTTGGCGTAGGGGTCGAGTAGCAGCTTGGCCGGGTTGCACCGCAGGCCCTGGGCCGGGTCCCAGGGCCCGCTGACGCGGTACCCGTAGGCTTGCCCCGGGCCGATGCCGGGCACGAAGGCATGCCAGATGTCGGCGTCGTTGTCCGCCAGCGGGATCTGGGTTTCGGTGCCGGCCTTATCGAACAGGCACAAGGTGACGCTGGTGGCGACGCTGGTGGCGAGCGCGAAGTTCGTGCCCGCGAGGCCCAGGTGCTCGCCGGGCGTGGCGCCCAGCGGGAACAGGCTGCCGGGCAGCGCTGCGGGGTGGCCATCGGGGGAGACCACGGGGGCCGGGACCGTGCCGGCCCGGTGGTGGTCTGGCTGCTGGTCACTGCCGGGCCTTCCTTCCCGGGTCGCGCAGGACATCCCCGAGGGCGCGTACAGCGCCGTGGCGGCGCAGGATCACGTCGGCGATCAGGCCGGTCCACCCGGTCTGGTGGAAGGCGCCGATCGCGGCGCCGTTGTCACCGTGGAAATACTCGCTGAAGATCAGGTTGTCCTTCCAGGCCGGGTCGGTCTGCATCTTCTCGGTTCCGCCGAAGCAGGGCCGCCGCCCGTTTCCGTCCCGGATGAACAGCGAGATCAGCCGGTCCTGCAGGTCCGCGATGATCAGGTCCAGGGTGAGCTGCTTGCCCGAGCTGGCGGGTACTCGACCTCGAATTCATCGCCATAGAACCGGTAGTAGCGCTCCAGCGATTCGACCACGAGATAGTTAACCGGCATCCAGATCGGGCCGCGCCAGTTGGAGTTGCCGCCGAACATGGACGTGGTCAACTCGGCCGGCTCATAGTCGATGGAGGACTGGTAGCCCTCAGCGTCGAACTGGTACGGATGATCGCGGTGGTAGGCCGACAGGGCCCGCAGCCCGTGCGGGGACAGGAACTCGCTCTCGTCGAACAGCTTGGTGAACAGCCGCTCCAGCTGGCCCGGCCGGGCCACCGACAGCAGCAGCCGCTGGCCGGCCTCCGCACCACGCAGTTGCGGGGTCTCGGCCAGTTTCTGGATATCCCCGACGCCCTCCTTCTGCAGGAACCGCGAGAACTTCTTCTTCATGGTCAGCGCGTTCTGCAGCATGTCACCGTCGATGACCCCGGCGGCCAGCGCCGGGATGATCCCGACCATCGACCGGGTCTTGACTGGGACGCTGTAGCCCGACGGGGTGACCAGCCGGTCATAGAAGATGCCGTCGGTGTCGTCCCACAGGCCCTGCTGGTCCAGGGCGCTGCGGATGCCCGCGAAATGCTCCAGGAACTTCAGCACCAGATCCTGGCCGTTACGCTCGCCGGACCGGTCTAGCACAGACGCGATAGCACCCAGCGCCAGCGCGTAGGAGCCCATCCAGCCGGTGGCGTCGGATTGCTCGAGGGTGTAGCCGGCGGGCAGGTGGGAGCGGTCGATCGGGCCGATGTTGTCCAGGCCCAGGAAGCCGCCCTCGAAGACGCTGTTGTCGTTGGCGTCCTCCCGGTTGACCCACCAGGTGAAGTTGACCAGGAGCTTGTCGAACACCCGGGACAGGAAGCCGAGGTCGCGGCCGCCGTCGATGGCGAAGACCTGCAGAGCCGCCCACGCGTGCACTGGCGGGTTGACGTCGCCGAAGTCCCATTCATAGGCCGGTAGCGCCCCCTGTGGGTGCTGGAACCATTCCCGGCAGATCAGGATCAGCTGGTACTTGGCGAACGCCGGGTCCAGGTGGGCCAGGGTGACGGTGTGGAAGGCCAGGTCCCAGGCGGCGAACCAGGGGTACTCCCATTTGTCCGGCATCGAGATGATGTCGAACCCGTCGAAGTTCCGCCACTTGGAGTTCCGCCCGTTCTTGCGCACGGCCGGCGGCTCGGGCTGGGTCGGGTCCCCGTCCAGCCACCGGGCGACGTCGTAATAGAACAGCTGCTTGCTCCACAGCATCCCTGCGGACGCCTGCCGCAGCACCAGCGCCTCATCCGCGCTGGCACTGGCCGGCGTCAGCTCGGCGTAGAACTCATCGGCCTCAGCCTTGCGCTGCGCCATCACCTGATCGAAGTCCTTGCCGAGCGGGTCCGCCTGCGCCTTGGTGCGTTGCTTCCCGCCGGCGGCCGGCCGCAGCCGCAGCCGCAGCTCGGCGGTCTGGCCCGGCGGCACGGTGACCTGGTACCAGAACGCGCACTTGGTCCCCGTGGCGACGGGGTTGACCGTTGGCGCGCCGTGGATCACGTGGTCGTTGATGCCGTCCTTGGGATAGGGCGTGACCGGCTCGGCGCCATACAACCCGGCCAGGTTGGTCTCGTTCTCGCAGAACAGCAGCTGCGGGCCGGCACCGTCGGGGCCGGCCGCGGCGGTGAGCTCCAGGGTGCCCGCGAACGGATGGTCGATCGTGACCGACTGGTCCCCCGATGCCCGCAGGGCCGGCCGGGGCTCGTCATCCCCCCAGGACCAGGTATTACGGAACCACGCCGTCGGCAGCACATGCAAGGTCTCGGCGTCCGGGCCCTTGTTGGTGACCTGGATGGCCATCAGCAGGTCATCCGGGCCGGCCTTGGCGTAGTGCACCTCGGTGATCCAGTACCGGTCGTCGTTGAACGCGCCGGTATCCAGCAGCTCATACTCCGGCTGGTACCGGTTCCGTCCGGCGTTGACATCGATCAGGTCCTGATAGGGGTACGGGCCTTGCGGGTAGTGGTAGCGCCACCGGTTCCAGGCATGGCTGGGCACCGCGTCCAGGTACCACCAGTACTCCTTTACGTCTTCGCCGTGGTTGCCCTGCGGGCCGGTCAGCCCGAACGCGCGCTCCTTCAAGATCGGATCCCGCCCGTTCCACAGCGCCAGGCTCAGGCACAGCCGCTGCTCGATGTCGCAGAACCCGGCCAGCCCGTCCTCACCCCACCGGTAGGCCCGGGACCGGGCCTGGTCATGCGGCAGGTAATCCCACGCGTTGCCGTCGGCGCTGTAGTCCTCGCGCACCGTGCCCCACTGCCGCTCGCTCACGTACGGGCCCCACCGGTACCACTCGGTGCCCGGCTGCCGCAGCCCCTCTTCCAGCCGCCCGAATCCAGCTATCCGATCCCGTTCAGCACCCACTGCCAGCCCCCATCACGTTCCGATTTACCGCTCTGACCCTGTGTCGTTCCGGCCTCTGCCGAGATGATCTTGGCGCCCGCTAACATTGGGAGTCCGCCCGTATACCCCTGTCTATATGTCCGGCAGCACGCGTTCACCACCCCAACGGGGTGATGATTACAGCCCCGCCACGTTCACCTTGTTCACCTTGGAAAATGACAACTGGCCCCGAACTGAAGCGTGGGTGACTGGCAGATGAGCAGTTAGCAAACTAGTCACTGACTCCTGTGCCATAACAGGCGGGAGTGACGAGAAGACAGACCCTGGCTGGCGTCGGCCTCGGCTCGGCCAGGACCTGTTCAGGCGCTGATCCGGACCCGCCGCAGAAATCCGCGGAAGGGGCAGGGAGACAATGGCGACCATCTCCCGCAGGATCAGCATCGAAGCCCCGGAAGGCCAGGTTCTTCATGGCGCGATCGGCAGAAGAGGGCCTCAGGGGCTGGTACACACCGCACGTGGTGGGCTGGGTGCGTGAGGAAGAGGAAGGAATATTCCGTTTCACTGGCTGCTGCCCCTTCTGGCATCGGTTCGTGGCGCTTTAATAAGCTCACGGCGCGCATACGCCGGATCTTTTGCGTGCGCCGACGACGCCGCGTCCGTGCCAGGCGCGTGAAAGCGATGATCTTCACCGTGACCACGTAATCGTCGATCCAGCCAGTGCAGCGGGGACCACGCAGATCTCCGCATAACCAGGAGCATGGCATGCAACTTTTGCCATGTACCACCGCGTACGGCCCGGGCTGGCGGACACCCGGGTGATTGTGACCGTGCCCGCATCTAGTGAGCGAGGCGCCGCTCATGGCCCGCTCCGCTCTGTGGCGGTGTCGGCGATGCCGGGGGGGACAACCTTGCCCTGGTCGATGTCCTCGGCCAGTTTCGCCTTGGCGGCCAGGGCGCCCTGATCCAGCACGCCGGAGCCGGCCGCACGCGAGATGACGTCACCGCCGCGGCCGCGCAGCACCATGGCAGAGCCGACGGCGATGAGCGCACCGGCGATCGGGCCGACCAGGTACACCCAGTAACTTCTCCAGTCCCCGCTGACCAGGGCGGGGCCGAAGGAGCGGGCCGGGTTCATCGACACGCCGCTGACCGGTGCTGCCCACAGGCCGGCCAGGGCGATGTAGCCGCCGACGCCGAGCGCGGCGATCGCGCCGACGTTCTGCGCGGCGGATGCGGTACCCAGGATCACGCTGACCAGGAGCGCGGTGAGCACGATCTCCATCAGCAGGGCCTGCCAGGGCTGGTATCCCGGGCCTGGCAGAGTCGCTCCGAGATGCTCGACGTTCCCGAACACCCAGCGCAGGAACAGGCAGGCCAGCGTCGCGCCGGTGAGCTGGATCGCGATGTAGCCCGGGACACGCTTCCACGGGAAGTCCCCGCGCAGCGCGAACGCCAGCGACACGGCCGGGTTCAGGTGCGCGCCGGACACCGCGCCCATGAACAAGATGATCGCCGTTACCATCAGGCCTGGGGCGACGACCGCCGCAGCCAGGCTGATCTGCCCCTTCGCGTGCAGGAGCCCTCCCCCTGCGGCGGCCAGGACCAGCGCGAAGGTACCCAGCAACTCCGAGAACAGCCGCCGCCATTCCCGGCGCGGGTCATCGAAGTCCTTACGGTCCCCGAACTCAAGCATGAGCACGTGATGCGTGCGCGGGAACGCAGGCCCCAGCGACGCCGGATCGGTCGGATGGGTCGCCGGGCTGCTCACCCCCGGCGCGGACGCATGCTTCCCCGGCCCATCCGTCCGGCTCACCGGCACGTTGTCTGTCGTGGCCCGGTCCCTCCCGTCTACCGCACTGGCCTGGCGTTGACTCAAACGGGCCCGAGGGTGCCGTGTGCTAAAGGGCACCCCCGGGGTCTCGGGTCGCAGCCGATCAGCGCACTGCGTGCTAGACGGCTTCCACGTTGGCGCGGCTGCCATAGGCGCACAGCCCGTAGAGCGCGACCACGTCCGCAGCGATGATCACCAGAGCCCAGAACGGGTACGCCGGGATGAAGAACATCATGGCAATGGCGTTAAGACCGACCACGGCCACCGCGAACCAGCGCGCCAGCTGGTTGCCCGCCAGGATCCCGCCCGCCGCGACCAGCTGCAGGACCGAGATGATAAGCGTGACCCATCCCCAGGCGCGCAGGTCTCCGATCACGTAATGCGCGTTGGCGACGAACACATGCGAGTTGGCGATCGCGGCGATGCCGTAGAGCATGTTGAAGAACCCGACGACGAGCAGCAGGACGGCTGCGAACAGGAGCAGGCCGTAGCCGTGACCTTCCGCGTGCCGCCCGCCTGCATCGCTGGCTGGCCTCATAGTTGCCGACGTCATGACGACCTCCAAATGCAGATTCCTCCCGGGACCCCTCCAGCCGTCGTTGGTCAACCTGATCCGGAACCGGTCCCGCCCGTGAAGGGGCAGCCGGCGAAGCGGACACGGTTGGTGGGCCCGCGGCCTGCTCCTTCAACACTCTGGCGGCGGAAAGGTGCCTGTTCAGGGGCGGAGGTCCTCAAATGTGGGGTCCATCGGCGGCCACGCGCCGCTTTGGGTCACGCCGTTACGCCGCGCAAGGCTCCCGGCGGGCCGCTACAGTTCGCCGGCCAGGAACGGGTGGTGGTGGTAGCCGGACTCGTCCAGGACAGCGACGGTTGACTCGGGAACTTCGACAAAGGCCCCGGGCAGGTCGTTCAGCGGCTCGGAGACCACGACGTGGGCACGCTTACCGAAGACCCGCAGCCGCTCGATGTCCGGGTACATCTCTTGCAGCGTGGCGATATCGGCAGAGTGGAACAGGGTTCGCGTCTGCCGCTGCGAGGAATAGCGGAAGGCCCACAGGCTTGTGCCATCGGAGACTGCGACAGTCCCCTGCATCGGGAACTTCACTCCGTGCTCGTGACCGGCCGACTCCACCGCCTGGATGGCCTTGGCCATCGCAGCTATGGGATCCTCCCGCAGACCCAGGGTCAGAGCGAGGTGGAACAAGACCTCAGAGTCCGTGGTCCCCTTGATGTGGGGGTACAGCGACGGGTCGACGGCAAAGGTCAGGTCGCGCTTCACCGAGCCGAATCCGGCGAGGGCGCCGTTGTGCATGAACAGCCAGTTCTCGAAGCGGAAGGGGTGGCAGTTGGTCTGCTGGATCGGCGGTCCGGCCGCGGCGCGAACGTGGCTGAAGAACAACGGGGACTCGATGGCCTGAGTGAGCTCACGCAGGTTCTGGTCATTCCATGCGGGTTCGACGCTGCGGAAGAGCCCGGGAACGTTCCCCGCTCCGGGCCCCGTTGAATACCAGCCGAAGCCGAAGCCATCACCATTGACCGTCTCGGCTCCCAGTGGAGAATCCAGCGACTGCGCAATGAGCGAGTGCTTAGGGTGCAAGATCAACTCCGATGGGCGCAGCGGCTCCCCGGAGTAGGCCAGCCAGCGACACATTTCGCGCTCTCAGCCGGCCGTGCCGTGGCCGACGGCCTGGACCTGCGCGTGTTCCTGGGTGTCAGCCATGACCCTCTCCCCCACATCGGCCCGGGCCGCGATTCCCAAAGATCGCGTGGCCGCAGAGCCACCTCAGTTCGCGACCCTCTCAGCCGTCAGGCCGCAAAACCAGGGCCAAGGGCCCCGCCCCGCCCGGGCCGAATGGCCCGGCCGGCACGACTGCGGTGACGATCCGGGCTGGACTACCACGACGTCTCCCCTCAACTCCGGCAAATCCGCGGGCCCCCGATCGCGGCGGGCATCACAGGGATCACGCGCGGTCGTCTGCTCCTGCGACCGGCTGCTGCCGCCCGGCGGGCCGTGCTGCCCTCTCCCGACGCCGTTCGGCCGCGAGGCGCTCGGCTCGCTGCCTGATGCCGAGCAGGCACCTGCGCATCATGAACGGGTCACCGACCTCCATCAAGATCAGCTCGGTCACGATGGTGGGCCTGGCCCACGCGTACTGGCTGCGCAGCCGGGTGATCAGCCGCGTGCACCCGGCGCTCTCCGGTTCCAGCAGCCACAGCCAGCTGCCGCCAGGCTTGTGCCACAGCATCAGCCTGCCGGGTTCGAGCCGGGCGACCCGGTAGGCGGTGTAGGGGGTCGTCTTGCCGCCCATGGGCACCCAGTCACCGGCGGCCAGGTGCTGGAACTGCGGCAGGATCTGCCGGGCGCTGGGCGGGCCGAGGTTGTCCAGAAGGTCATAGCTGTAAAAGCCGGCCCGGTTCCAGCCCCACTGCACCAGCCAGGGCCAGATGTCCTCCGGTCCGGCGGCGACGGTGACCGCCCGGGTGGCGTTCAGTTGCGGCCGTGGGCACAGATCATCACCGGCCATCGGCCGGCTCGCCTCCTCACCGGTCGCACCCCAGCTGAACACGCGGGGCCGGACCCAGCGAGCGTACGCGCCCAGCGCCACGGCTCCGCTGAGGCAGGTTCCTGCGGCTTTCCTCATGGCTGTGTCCTCGGCGTGCGCCAGGCGAGTATCACGACAGTGACGCCCGCAACCGCGAAGTCCGGCTCCGATGGCTGCCACCGGCACCGGGCGGCCCACCCCCGCCGCCGCAGCACAGACAGCCGGTCTGGCCGGTCACTACGGCTGGCCCGCGCAGCGCTGCTCACGCTCCTGACCCTGAGCCGTCCCCGGTGAGCCTGGTCAGGGCCGGAAGTCCCGACCAGAAGCCCTCAACCGCGTGCGGGACCGATGGGCCTGCCGTGCAGGCGCGACTTGGCAACGCCTGCCTCCCCGGCCAGGACCACCACGCTGCCCCGGCCAGTCGGCGGGCCCGGTCAACCACGGCGCCACCCGCAGAGAGCGGACCCTCAGCCGCCCAGCCCTGTGCACCTGGCGGTGAACTGCTCCACCGCCTGGCTGACGGCGGCGGACCGGATGGACTCGAAGAGGTCGAAGTCGTGGTGTGCACCGGGTAGCTCGGCGTAGAGGACCGGGCGGCTCGACACCGCGCGGACCCGGTCCACGAAGGCGCGGGCGCCCGACGGGTGGGCCAGCATGTCCTTCTCGCCGTGCACCACGAGCATGGGTGGCATCTCGCCGCGCGGCGCGAGGTTGCCGTAGTAGCCGTAGCGGCAGATCAGGCCCGCGATCCCGGTCTCGCCCTCGGCCAGCGCCCGGATGGCCAGGTGCGCACCGGCCGAGCTGCCGGTGACGAACAGCGTGCCGGGTTCGGCGTCATACTCCGCGGCATGGGCCCGTACCCAGGCGATCGCGTCGCGCACGTCGGCCACCTGGTCGGCGAGTGTCACGTGCGGCTGCAGCCGGTAGTTGGCGCTCACGCAGACGAAACCACGCCGGCTGGCCAGGTGCCGGATCAGCGGCCGCGCCTCGCGGGCCTTGTTGCCGGAGTAGAAGCCGCCCCCATGGAAGTGCAGCAGGATCGGCGCGCTGGGCCGCCGGTCGCGGCGGTGGTATACGTCCAGGGTCCGCCGCGGCCCGTCGCCGTAGGCCAGGTCGCGAACCCGGATCACGTCGGGCCGGCCTGGGAAGAACGGGGCGCGCAGGATGCGGGCCCACGGCCGCCTGGGCTGGCCGGCGTTGTGCAGTGCCGCGTGTGCGCGCATCGCGCGGCGCACCACGACCATGAGGCCGGCCAGCGCGAACAGTGCGACCGCGGCGCCGCCGGCGCCGCCCGGCGAGCCGAGGTCGCCATCGGCGAACGCGAGCACCGTTGACGCGATCAGCAGATACCCGGCGATGAACGGCAGTTCGCTGACGAGCAGCGCGGGGATGGCACTGAACGAGCCGAGCCGCTGCCACCGGGTGAGCGCGCACGCGACGCCCCACGATATGAACGCGACCGTCCACCAGTACCCGATCGGCATCAGGGACTGCCTGCGCCGCGGCGCCACACGCAGTCCGCTCCCGCGATGAGGACCCGTGTCACGGGATCAGGCCCAGTTCCCGCGCCCGGGCGACGGCCTCGGTACGCCTGGCCGCGCCGAGCTTGGCCAGTAGGTGGCCAACGTGCTTCTTGACGGTGTCGAGGGTGACCACCAGTTGGCTGGCAATAGCCTGATTCGACCGGCCGGCCGCCAGCAGCCCGAGCACCTCCAGCTCACGGGCGGTCAGAGGCTCAACAATCCCCGGCTGCCCCGCGGTGCCCCGGGCCGCATCCGGCGTAGGGCGACCAGCGCTGAACGCGCGCTGGAGCCGGGCCAGGCAGCCGAGCGGGACGCTGCGGGTGACGGCGTGGTCTGTCCGCTGGGCTGCGATCATCCGGCTCAGCAGCGCGGCCATCGGCGGACCCTCGTCGGTGAACAGGCGGACGTAACCCCGTGGGCAGGCCAGGGTAAGTGCGCTGGACAGCGCGCCCAGCGCAGCGGCCTCATCACCGGCAGCTGCCAGCGCCAGCGCCTGCAGTGCCCCGGTCTCGGCCATACTGCCGGCCCGGTGCTGGCTGACCGCCGCCGCGTGCAGCCGCTGCAGCAGCTCAAGCGCCTTCCGGGGCTGGTCTTGGGCCAGCAGCAACCGGGCCAGCACCAGGTGGCCCGGCTCCCGGGCGTAGTCCGGTTCGTCGTCCGCGGTCAGGCCGCATTCCTTCGTCCAGCGGGCGGCTCCGGCCAGGTCACCCTGGTCCAGCAGCAGCCGGGCCCGCTGGGCGGGAACCGGGTTGAGCAGGCCGGCCGGGCCTGGTGAGGCCTGTTCGGCCTCGGTGATCGCCTCTAGCGCCCCGGCCGGATCACCTGTGGCCTGCCGGATCATCGCCAGGGTGGCGAGGCCGTTGGCCAGCGGGGGGGTGTAGACGAACTGGCGGCACAGGGCGATGCCCTCGGTGGCGTACCGCAGCGCCGTGTCCAGTTCGTTCCGCTGGTAGGCGATATCGGCCAGGCCCACGTAGCCCGGTCCGGCAGCTGGCGGCGGCCGGCCAGCGGTGACGAGGATGTCCAGAGCCTGCTCGCAGGTCAGCGCGGCGGCGTCCAGACGGCCCTGGGCCCGCCGGACCAGGGCCAGCGAGTAGTAGCCCCACGCGGTTATGGTGAGCTGGCCAATCTCGCGCCATGCGGTGACGCTGGACGCGAAGGCACGTTCGGCCTCGGTGAGCCGTCCACACAGCCATTCGGCCACGGCCAGGAATCCGCGCGCGGAAGCGCTCAGCATCCGCTGTTCTGGCTTGCTCTCGGCCAGGGCCTGCGCGGCGAACACGGCTGTGGCCTCGGCGTCGCCGCGGAGCTGGGCGAGATAGCTGCGATGGAGCGTGATCGTGGCCGGGACATTGATCAGGAAGCTGGCCGCGACGCCGGCTGTCGGTTCGAACGGCTCATCGATCCAGCCGGGAGGCGCGCACTCAGCCTGATCAAGGAGCGGTTCCACGACCTCGATGTGGCCGCTGGTGGCGGCCATCAGGGTCTGAGCCAGCAATAGCCGGGGGCGGGACCTGACTATCTCAGCGGGGAGGACCGACAGCCACCGGTGGATGGTCGCCGCCTCGCCGCGGATGTTATAGACCATGTCGAAGTGCTGCTCGATGATCCGGGCCGCCCAGAGCGTCTCGCCGGCGGCGACCGCGTGGCCGATGGCGTCGTCGGCCAGCCCGCACCCGGCGTACCAGGCCGCGGCGTTGCGGTGCAACGCCGGCACGCGGCCGGGCTGCTCCTCCTGCGAGCGGGCGCGGAGCAGGTCGGCGAACAGGTGGTGATAGCGCCACCAGCCACGCACGTCGTCCAGCGGGATCAGGAACAGGCCCGCTCGCTCCGCGTCCTCGAGCATCGCCTGGCTGCCCTCGCGGCCGGTGACGGCGTCGCACAGCGGGCCGCTGAGCCGGTCGAGTACCGACGTCTCGAGCAGGAACGTCCGCACCTGCTTGTCCTGCCCCTCAAGCACCTCCTCGGCCAGGTAGTCCAGGACGTACCGGTGGCTGCCGGTGAATGCGGCCACGAAGGCGGCGGCATCGTCGTGTCCGCGCAGGGACAGCGCGGCCAGCTGCAATCCGGCCGCCCATCCCTCGGTCCGCTCGGCCAGCGCCGCCACCGCCGCCTCGGGCAATTCCGCCCGGGGCCCGGCCACTACCGGGGCCAGCAGCGCTGCTGCCTCGCCGGGAGTGAACCGCAGATCCCCGGCGCGCAGCTCGGCCAGCTGCCCGCGGGCCCGCAGCCGCGCCAGTGGCAGCGGCGGATCTGCGCGGCTGGCCAGCACCAGGTGCAGCCCCGGCGGCCGGTGTTCCAGCAAGAACCCGGCCGAGGTGTGCACCGGCTCGGTACCGATCACGTGGTAGTCGTCCAGGACCAGCAGCACCTCGTCCCCGCCGGGCTCGGCCAGCTCGTTAATCAGCGCCGTCACCAGTGGCCCGAAGGATAGCGGCGCGGGCGGGCCGAGCAGGGGGCCGACCCGCTCTCCGACCCCCGGACGCGCCCGGTCAAGCGCCGCAATGACGTGACGCCAGAACCGTGCTGGGTCGTTGTCCCCGCCGTCGAGCGACAGCCACGCGGCCGGGACATGACAGCGCTGGGCCCAGTCGGCCAGCAGCACCGTCTTGCCATACCCGGCTGGCGCACAGACCAGCAGCAGCCCTCGCCCCAGGCCGTCAGCGAGCCGTTCGGTCAGGCGCGGCCGCGGCACCAGCCCTGGCCGCGGGGCGGGTACATGCAGCTTGGTGGCCAGCAGCACATCCCGCTCGGACGCGGTTAGCTCCAATGCAGCCGCCACCTCCCATCTGCCCCCGAACGTGACCGTTCCGGGGACATACAGGGCGAACGCCTATCGTATCACGACATAAAACCGGGGCCGGGCTGGGCGCGAGGTGGTCGCCGTGCTCATCCCGGATCGCGGCGCGGGCGAGGAGCACCGGCTGCGTCCCTGACCGATCGGTAGTTTCCCCGACGCACACGCCAGCGGCACGGCGCGCCCCGCGGCGCAGCGGCGAAGCCGCCGGTAGTTCACCCGATTGCCGCCCCCGGCGGGGCGCTCTTACCGTCAGATCATGTCGTACGCCACGAGCCCGGGATCTGCTTCGGCCGCTGGGCACCCGCAGCCGCCGGCCAAGATACCCGCGCTGATTGTCCCGTCCCGCTTCCGGGGCCCCGCGGGCAGCGGGAACGGCGGCTACGTCTGCGGTCGCATTGCCTCCTACGTCGATGGCCCGGTGACCGTCACGCTGCGGCGGCCACCTCCGCTCGATACCCCCCTGGCCGTCGAACGGGACCGCGGGGGTTCGGCCCGGGTCCGCGACGGCCGCACGCTGATCGCCGAGGCGACGTCGCCTGCGGGCCTGCCGGCGCTGGAGATCCCGGGCCCGGTCTCAGCGCCGGAAGCGCGCAGGGCGGCCGGCCGCGCGCGCTACTTCGAGGATCCGGTCTTCCCCGGCTGTTTTGTGTGCGGGATCAGCCGCCGCCCGGGTGACGGGCTGCGGATCTTCCCCGGGCCGGTGAGTGGCCGGGCGTTGTGGGCGGCGCCGTGGATGCCGGACCCGTCGATCACGGACGCCAGCGGGCGGGTACGGCCTGAAGTGGTCTGGGCGGCACTCGACTGCCCCAGCGGGATCGCCGCCGCTGAGGCTGCCGGGCTCGGCCAGGAAGACCTGATTCTCCTCGGCCGCATGACGGCGAGGCTGGCCGTGCTGCCTGCGCCCGGCGGCGAATGCCGGGTGATCGCCTGGCCAGCCGGGCGTGACGGCCGCAAGCTCACCGCCGGATCGGCGCTGCTCGGCCCCGGCGGCGAGGTCCTCGCCGTGGCCGAGGCCGTATGGCTTACCGTGCCGCGCCCAGCCCCAGGCCCGGCCGCGGAAGGAGCGTCATGACCGGGCACCGGCGCGGCGTTGCCCTCACGCCGATGGAAACCAGGCGGGATGTCATCGTCCGGGCCGCTGCTCTGGCCGACGAACTGGGCTATGAGCTCTTCGGGGTGCCTGAGGGCTGGGGCCTGGACTCGGCCCCGGTGCTGGCCCAGATCGCGATGCATACCACCAGGATCCGGCTCGCCTCCGGCGTCCTGTCGATCTGGGGACGTACCCCGGCAACGCTGGCGATGACCGCCGCTACCCTGCACCAGATCACCGGCGGGCGTTACGTGCTGGGCCTGGGCGCGAGTACCCGGGCCCTGGCGGAGGGCTTCCACGACACCCCGTTCGAGCACCCGGCCCGGAAGCTGCGCGACGTCGTGACCGAGGTCCGCGCGCTGCTCGCCGGGCAGCCCGCCCAGCTCCACCACGCCTCCGCCGCCCGGCCGCTGCACCTGGGCCAGCCGCCCGCCCCCCACGTTCCTATCTGGGTCGCCGCGCTCGGCCATCACACGACCAAGGTGGCCGCCGAACTCGCCGACGGCTGGATCCCCGCACTCGTCGCCCGCGACCGCCTCCCCAGCCGGGCTGCCGAGCTCGCCCGGCTGCGCCACGCCGCCGCACCACACGCACGGTCCCTCACCGTGGCCACCGGGCCTGTCACCGTGGCCGACGAAGACCCGGCCACGGCCCGGACCATCGCAGCTGCCTGCACCGCCTGGTATGTGAGCGCCATGGGTGACGTCTACGCCCGGTCCCTTTCGGGCCAGGGCTACGCCGCCGAGGTCAGAGCCATCCTCGACGCGAACCCGCGGCCCAGCCCACGGCACGGGAACGTGCCCGCCGCCGCGCAGGTCATCCTCGACCAGCTCGCCGCCTACGGAACCGGCAGCCAGGTCCGCGAGCAACTCCAGCCCTGGGACCACACAGCCGATATCGCCATGCTCCTCCTGCCACCAGGCCTTCCCTGGCCCAACATCGAAGCAACCCTCCTGGCTGCGGCACCACCCACCCGGCCAGGGCAGGCCAGCCACCGCCGGCAACAGCGTGCCACGACGCGATGATCCGCCTCCCCGCTCGTCGGCCAGCTCGCCCAGGGTGGAACTTACGACCACCCGCAGACGCCGGCCCGGAGTCCGGAGGGGCTGCCCGCGAACGAGGCGGAACGGGCCCGGTGGCCCTGATGCCTCGGCGGTGCGGGTGGCTTCCAGATGACCGGGGTTCAGGCCCGCCCCCGTGGCCGGCATCCTGGACGGCCGCGTCACCGGCATGGACGTGCTCGACCCCGCCGAGAACAACGAGAAGACCTCGCTGCTCGAGGTGGATGACGAGTTCGACGTCCATCTCACCTGGCAGCTCAGCGGCGCCGCGACCCCGGTCGTCGGCGGTTACTGGGTGGTCACGCTGTACAGCAAGAACATGGATGGGCTGGGCACCATGCAAGGGCTCATCTCCGGTCCCGCGGTCGTCCCCATCCAGGGCGCAGCCGGCACTCTCTCCTGCGAGCACACCTTCCACATCGCCCCGCCTCAGCCGCAAGAAGGCCTGTACAAGCTGACCGCGGCTATCAGCCACTCGCCGACGGGGGACCCGAAGAAGCTCTCGGAGATGTTCGGCTACGCGGAGTCCACCCCGATCGACATCAGGAAGACCGTGGTGGAGACCAACTGACCGGCCAGCCACGCGGCCCGCACCCGCCAGGTGAGGCGGGCGCGGGCCGCGTGCTTGCAGGCCGGTCAGATTTCACCGAATGCGTTGTTGTACGGCAGGAGAATGGGGCCGACGCCGGGCCTCGCCTGGGCTTGCGCGTCGGCCAGCAGGGAGTCCGCGGCTTCCTGGGCCGTTTTGCCGGTGCGGGATTTCCGGGCGGCGATGAGCCCCGTCACCATCGGCGTGGAGAAGGATGTGCCACTCCAGCGGGCCATGCCGAAGAATTCCCTGAGCTGGCCCGTGTAGGGGGCATCCATGCACTCATACGTGCCCGTGGCGTAGGCGTTGATCAGGTTTCTGCCGGGGGCGTAGACCTTGACCCAGTCGCCATAGTTGCTGAAACTGGCCCGGCTGCGCCAGTCCCCGGCCAGGGCACCCACGGAGACCATTCCGGGGAAGGCGGCCGGCCAGAATTTTCCCCGTTTGCCGTCGTTACCGGCGGCGACCACGCACGCGACACCCGGGTGCTGGCCGAGGAGCGTGAGCCATGCTTCGAAGCCCAGCAGCTCCAGATCTTTCCTGGTCGGCGTGGTAACCGACAGGTTGAAGATGTCGACCCCGTGGTTGAGCGCTCCGGCGAGATCCCGGACGAAATCCGACTCGAGCGTGCTGCCCGCGACCTTGAAGGCGTTCGAGACGAAGACGTCCGCCTTCGGTGCCATGCACCGCAGGACCCCCGCGACAAACGTCCCGTGCCCCGCGTAGGGCTTGATCATCTCCCCGGGGCGTGGCTCGAGCGGATCCGGTTCGCCGCGAACCCTTCTCAGCCACCAGTGGGACGTCGTGTCGGCCAGCAGTCCCGTGTCGGCGACATAGACCCGCACCCCGCTGCCGTCGCTGCCGTCCTCGTCCAGGCGGACCCCGGGAAAGGGCTCGATCTCGAAATACACTTCCTCAGGTTCGGTGGCCGGGCAGGGACCGGCCTCCCCCGGCGCGACGGTCAGGATGTGGTCGGGAGCCGCGACCCCCGGGCCCAGTTCCCGTTCGATCTGCTCGAGGACGTCGGGCACCGTAGGCCGGGTCAGGTACGGACCTTTCGGGCCGAAACGGAAGAGCTGGATGCCCGGAATGACCGGCTCGGTAGCCTTGCCGCTGGCTGCCTTCGTGAGAATCCGCTGGACTCGCTGGACATCATTGTCCCGGACGAGGATCTGGTCGGTGGCGTACATGAAGGCGGAGCCCGCGACCGTGGCGATTTCAACGGTTATGCCCCGCTTAGTGGAGAATTCAGCCGAGATGCGGCCGACTTGCTCCCTGACGATCTGTGACATCAGGTCTTGCCGGCCATCTTGTCCGTTCACGATCCCCTCCCGAAGATTTGAACATGGCCATTGCCGGTGCCCGGATGCGAGATCGGCGCCCGCTGGCTGTGGCCTGGGACGAGCACGGTTCACTGCCCGGGCATTTTGTCAGGAGAGCGCCGCGCGCCCGGTTTGATACATGCCCGCCGAAAACTGCCTGCAGACGCCTGACCTCCTCTCTTACTCTTTGTATCTCTACTATTACGAATAGCCACTGAGCAGGGTTTGCCGTGCCCAGGGCCCGCAACGGGGGAATTACCGTTGGACCAGCTGAATATCGGGATCTAGCATGAAGGTCGTGGCGGCCGGTAGCCGCGTGGCCGGGCCGGGTGCACGCGACGTGGATGGCCTGCTCCCGCTGGCCCTTTCCCGTCCCCGTGAGGCCCAGGCCAGGGCGCGGGCGGTCCTCGCCCGGCATCCCGACGCGCACGACGCGTCGGTCGCACATCAGGCGGCCGGGATCGTCTTGCGCGAGTTCGGGGACGTTCACGCGGCGGTCCGCGAGGTGCGTGAGGCGCTCCGGCTGAGCCGCCGGACCGGCTCGGCTGAACGTGAGGCGGACGTGCTCGCCACGCTGGGCGTAGCACTCGTGTACGCCGGCCGTACAGCGGATGGGCTCGCCGCGTTCGACCGCGCCCTCCGGCTGTCCCGCGGGGTAATCGCGGCCCGGGTGCTGGAACGGCGGGGAATTGTGCTCACGGCCCTCGGCCGGTACCCGGCAGCCCTCCGCGACCTCAATCAAGCCGTCACCGTGCTGCGGCGCGCGGATGATGAGCTCTGGACCGCCCGTTCGCTGAACGCCCGCGGTCTGGTTTACGTCGCGATGGGCCTCCTAGCCCGTGCGGATGATGATTTCCGCGCCGCCGAACGCTGGTTCGCCAGGACCAGCCAGGTGCTGGACGCCAGCTACACGGTGCTCAATCGTGCCCTGGTCGCCTTTTCGTCGGGAGACCTCCCGGCGGCGCTCTCCCTGCTCGATGAGGCGGCATCTCGGGTCCGGCCGCTGGGGGTGCCGGTGATGGCGATCAGCATTGACCGGTGCGCCGTGCTGCTGGCGGCCGGGCTGGCCGACGATGCGCTGGCTGAGGCGGACGCCGCGGTCGCTGAGATGGAGCGGATCCGCGGGCGGTCCACCAAGAAGGCTGAATTGCTGCTGATGGCGGCCAACTGCGCGCTGGCCGCAGGGCAGCCGGAGGCGGCCCTCGACTGGGCGAATGCCGCCCACCGCCTGTCCCGGTCCCATCAGAGCGCCTGGTGGAAGGCCCACGCCGCAGCCGTGCTCGCCCAGGCGCGATATGCGGCGGGCCCGGCGACGGCCCGGCTGCTTCGCGAGGCTGAGCGGTCAGCCGCCGGCCTGGAGCTGGCCGGTTCGGGCGACGTGGCCCGCGCGCACCTGCTGGCCGGGCGGGTGGCGTTGGACCTGGGCCGGCCTGATGACGCCAACCGTCATTTCCGCGCGGCAGCGCAGAGCCGCCGCCGCGGCCCCGCCCTGTCCCGCGCGAGTGGCTGGCTGGGTGAGGCGCTGCGGGCCGAAGCCGCTGGCCAGACACGGCAGATGATGTCCGCCTGCGGCTACGGGCTGGCGGTCCTGGACGAACACCGTTTTACCCTCGGTGCGTCGGAGCTGCGGGCGCAGGCCACCGCGCACGGTGCGGAGCTGGCCGCCCTCGGCCAGCGCCAGGCGGTGCGGATGCACCGGCCGCGGCTCCTGCTCGCCTGGAGTGAGCGCTGGCGGGCCACCGCCCTGGCGGTCCCTCCGGTGCGGCCGCTCGCGGACGTGCAACTCAATGCGGACCTGGCCGCGCTGCGCGACGTCATGAAGCGGCTGGACAGGACGCGGGGCCAGGATCACCCGACCGCATCTGTTCGCCGGGAGCAGGTCAGGCTGGAGCATGACCGGACCCGGCTGGAGGGCGCCGTGCGCGGCCGGGTGCTGCGGTCCCAGGGTGCCGCCCGCCCCAGCCAGGCGGTGGCCCGGGTGCCGGAACTGCTCGACGAGCTGGGCAGCGGCCAGCTGGCTGAGATCATCGAGGTCGATGGCACCCTGCACGTGCTGCTGTGCGGGGCGGGGCGGGTGCGGCAGTTCACCGCGGGGCGCGCGGCAGATGCTGCCCGCGCCGCCGACTTCTCCCGTTTCGCCCTGCGCCGGCTGGCCCGCAGCCGGCCTGGGGATGACCTGGCGAGTGCGCTGGCCATCCTGACGGCGGCCGGGCCGAAACTCCAGGCGGCGCTGCTCGGCCCGGCGGCCCGGCACCTGGGGGACCAGCCCGTGGTCATCGTCCCGCCGGGAAAACTGCAGACGATCCCCTGGGGACTTCTGCCCGCGCTGCGCGAGTGCGTGGTCGCTGTCGCCCCGTCTGCGGCTGCCTGGATGCGTGCCCGGCAGGTCCGGCCGCCAGGCCGCCGCCGCGTCCTCCTCGCCCGGGGCCCGGGACTTGTCACCGACGGCGCGGAGGTTCCGGTGGTGGCGGGGTTCTACGACGACGTCACGATGCTGGCCGATGGGCACGCCACGGCCGCGAAGGTGCTGCACGCGCTGGACGGGGCCTGGCTGGCCCACATTGCCGCGCACGGCGTCTTCCGTGCCGACAGCCCCCTGTTCTCGTCGCTGCGCATGCACGACGGGCCGTTGACCGTTTATGACTTCGAGCAGTTGCGCAGCGCCCCGTACCGCATGGTCCTGTCCAGCTGTGACTCCGCTGCCGGCGTGCCAGCCGGAGCCGATGAGCTGCTGGGCCTGGTCAGCAGTTTGCTGCCGCTGGGCACGGCCGGGATCATCGCGGCCCTCGGGCCGCTGAACGACCACGCCGCCGTGCCCGTGATGGTCGGCCTGCACCGCGAGCTGAGATCGGGGCGGACCCTCGCCGAGTCGCTGTACCGCACGCGGCATGCTGTCTCCGGGGACCCCATGCTGCAGGCCACCGCCGAGTCCCTGGTGATGCTGGGCGCGGCCTGATCCATCACAACGTAATCCAGCCCGTCATCACGTCCGTGCCGCGCGTCGTGCGGCATCGCAAGCGGAAGGGCCCGGGAGGCATCGGCTCGATGGAGAAGCAGCCGATCTCGTCAACCGTGGCGGCCGTGGTCACGCCTTCCCGGGTCTGTGCCTCGATCGTTCCTTCTCCCGGCGGCATGACCTGGCCAAGCAGCGAGTCCCCGGTGACCTCAAGCTCGATAGTCGTGTGCGCTGAGGTGAACGTGAGGGCCCGGATCGAGGCGGTCTCGGACCGGACGGTGGCGCTGCGGTCCTCGTCGCGGCGGGAATCGTAGGTGAGCTGCGCGAGTTCGGCGTCAATGTTGTGCCACGCGTAGGCGCTCTTAGCCGTCTCGACCAATCCGGGCGGGACCGCCTCCCGGGCCCTCATCGCCTCGCGGAGCGCTCCCAGCAGCTGTTCGGCGTCCCAGCGGTCACGCACGTGGCTCACCTCCAGGGCATCCCACCGAGGGGCCCGCGATCTCATCGTCTGTGAACGCACGGAGGGATCTCGACCGGCGCAGTCGCTCCAGGCACCGCCCCCGCTGCGGGCCGATGCTCCCCACCGGCATCTGGAGGATGACGCTGATCTCAGCGTAGGAGTGGGACGTTTCACCCATGCACATCGCCAGCAGCTGCCGGCAATGCTGCGGAAGTTCCGCGAACGCTGCGCGCAGGGCCGCCTGCCGCTCCGCCGCGATGATCTCGTCCTCAATCATGGGATCGTCGGGCAGTTCGTCCGGTGCCGGGCTGAACCGGTCATACCGGCGGCCGGCCCGCAGCACGCGCAGGCACTCACGGGAGGTCGTGGTGGCCAGCCAGCCCGGCAGCGCCGCCGGCTCGCGCAGATTCTCCAGGTGCTCGACCAGCCGCAGCCATACATTCTGATTCACATCCTCGATGTCCTGGCTGCTCAGCCGGTAGCGGGTGCAGATTCCCCACACCATCGGAGAGTAACGCTCGACAAGCTCGTTCCACGCGTCCTGATCGTGCCCGGCCGCCCGGGCCACGAGCGCTGCCACCACCTGGTCGTCACCCATGACGCCAGTTCCGGGTCACCCTCATCTGCCCGCTCCTATCCCGGCGGGTACGGATCCCCGCCCAGGTCCATGGTCACCCCACTCCTGGGGGCCACACGGGTTCGCTGGTTCTCATACCCAACAGAGCCCTCAGGCACCGATCTGATACACCGCCCCGGCTTTCCCCGGCCTTCTGGCCAAGTCCTGCGGAATCCGCGTCTGGCGACCTGGGCCCGCAGCCGGCCCTCCCGGTAGCGTGCGGGGGTGAAGCTTTTGGTGGTGTTCGCCGGGCTCCCGGGTTCGGGGAAGTCCGTGCTGGCCCGCGGGGTAGCAGGCGCCATCGGCGCAACCTACCTGCGTATCGACACCATCGAATCGGCTATCGTCTCGGCGCTCATGCCCTACCGGGACAACCCGGTGGGTTACGTGGTTGCCGAGCGGGTCGCCGCCGACCAGCTCGCTGATGGCCGGGATGTGGTGGCCGACGCCGTGAACGGCGTGGCCGCGGCGCGGACCGGGTGGGTGGCGCTGGCCGCACGGACCGGCGCGGCGCTGCAGTTCGTTGAGGTGCGATGCAGCGACGTGGCCGAGCATCGCCGCCGCGTCCAGGGGCGCGAGCCAGAGATGCCCGGGCAGGGCGTGCCCACCTGGGCCCAGGTGCGGCGCCGCCGCTACGAGCCTTGGCCGCCGGAGCTTCCCGGCCGGCTCGTCGTCAACAACATCGGCGACCCGGCCCGGCATGTCGCGCACGTGGTCACCGAACTGCGTCTGCGGGCAGCGTCCTGCGGCCCGGACGACCGAGGGTGAGCATGGCGTCCACCATGTACTACAGCGGGCTGAGGCTGGACCGGGCCGCCGCCGCCCGCGGCGACCCGAACTGGGTGGCGAGGATCCTCGGCGAGGACAGCACCCGGGTGATCCCGTTGTGGCGCGATCAGTGCCTGGTCCGTGACGGGTTGCCGATGATAATGCGGCGGCGTGATGCGGGGGACCTGCTGGCCGCCGCGGAGGGCCCGGTCTTTCTCGGTCTGGACGGCGGCGGCGCGGTTTTCGCCGCCGACGTCTCCGCCTCGGAGCAACCGGCCGTGCTGGCGCTGGCCGGGGCGGACGGGGTGATGGATATCCGAGCCCTGGTCAGTGCCGTCACGCCGGCCACGGCAGGGTTGGTGGCCTATGCGCGCGGAATCGCGCACTGGCATCGCAGCCAGCGGTTCTGCGGCTCCTGCGGAGGACCGGCGGATTCGCGGGATGCCGGCCATCACCGGATCTGCCGCCGCTGCGGCAAGCTGCTGTTCCCCCGCATCGAGCCGGCGGTGATCGTGCTGGTGGAGCTGCCCGGTGAGCCCGCGCGCTGCCTTCTGGGCCGGCACGCCGGGGCCGCCCCGGGACGCTTCAGCACGCTGGCGGGCTTCGTGGAGATCGGGGAGAGTCTCGAGGATGCGGTCCGCCGTGAAGTCGCGGAGGAGGCCGGGGTGACCGTGGGCCGGGTCACCTACCAGGCGTCGCAGGCGTGGCCGTTCCCCGCCGGCCTGATGGTCGGGTTCACTGCTGAGGCCCTCGCCAGCACCATCCGCCCCGACCACCGCGAAGTGCTGGAAGCCCGCTGGTTTACCGCCGCCGAACTGCGGGACCGCATCGCGGATCCTTCGGCCGGCGGCCCGTACCGGGTGGACTCAATCGGGAAATTCCTCATCGAGGACTGGCTGGCCAGCCAGTCCTAGGGGGCTTCCGGCCGTGCCCTGCCGCCCGGAGATACTGGAACAGGATCTGTCATGAGCCAGAGCCGGAAGGGGGCAAGACCCGTGGAGAACGCGGTGAATGAATCCACCGCGGGGAGCAGCGGCCCGATCGTGTTCGCCGGCGCAGGCTACGCCGGGCTGCACGCTGCCCAGCGCCTGGCGGCCAAGCTGCACAGCGACCCCCAGGTGGAGCTGACCCTGGTCGACCGGCACGACTACCACCTGGTGCTCACCGAGCTGCCGCGCGTCGCCGGCGGCACCCGCGCCGCCGACGCGGTACGCGTCCCGCTGGTGGACATGCTGGCCAAGCGGGTCCGCTTCGTCCAGACCGAGATCAATGGTGTCGACCTGGCCTGGCAGCTGCTCACCGGGGGCGGCCCGGTCGGCTGGCGGTGGCTGGTGCTCGCGCTCGGCAGCCGGCCCAACGACTTCGCCATTCCCGGCCTGGAACAGCGTGCGCTGTCGCTGTACTCGGCCAGCGACGCCGAGCAAGTCTGGGACGCGGTTACCAAAGCGCTCACGGTGGCCGCGGCCGCCGCCGACCCAGACCGGCAGCGCCGCCTGGCGACCGTGGTGGTCGGTGGCGGCGGCGCCACCGGGGTCGAGCTGGCCGGCGAGCTGGCCGAGATGCTGCCCGAGGTGGCCAGCCGACAC
Source organism: uncultured Actinomycetes bacterium (assembly GCA_963720645.1). Lineage (GTDB taxonomy): Bacteria > Actinomycetota > Actinomycetes > Streptosporangiales > Streptosporangiaceae > RYN-230. Next base: position 22,219 of record CAVRFX010000020.1, read on the forward strand.
GGCCTGGCGCGTGACCGGCCCGCCGTGCTGCTGGTCGAGGCGGGCCCCACCCTCTTGGCCGGCTCCTCACCCCAGCTGATCGGCAAGGCCACCAGGATCCTCACGGACCTGGGGGTCCAGGTCCGCACCAACGCGGCGATCGCCGCCGCGACCCCGGAGGGCTTCCGGCTCAAGGACGGCCAGCTGATCCAGGGTGGCGTGTTCGTCTGGGCGGGCGGGGTGAAAGCGCCCGGGCTGGTGGCCGATTCGGGGCTGCCGACTGGCCACAACGGCCGGGTCAAGGTTGACCAGTACCTGCGCGTGCTGGACTACCCCGGGATCTACGCCGCCGGCGACCTCGCCTCGGTGACCGATCCGCGCACCGGGCACGCGCTCCCCTCGCTGGCGCAGGTGGCGCTGGAGGAGGGTGAGACGGTGGCCCGGAACCTGGAGGCGGAGCTGAAGGGCCAGCCGCTGGAGGCGTTCACCTTTCATGACAAGGGGTTCGTCGTCTCCGTCGGCCCCCACCGCGGAGTCGCCGACATCGCCGGCATCACCAGCGGCGGACACCTGGCCCACCTGCTCAAAGACGCCATCGAGTGGGAGTACCGCCAGTCCGTCAAGCACCTGCGCGGCTGGGACCCGGTCGCCCGGTGACCCCCGGCCCATCCTCCGGCGGGCGACCACGGCCAGGCCCGCCGCGGCCGGCTACCCCGGGGCCGCCGGACCCCGGGCACGCCGGAGATGACGCCGGCAGTATCACCGTGTGGCCGCGGTGGCCTGGCTGAACCGGCGTCCCCAGTGCCGGACCCGGTCGAGGAGCTCGGGCGGGGAGACGATCCGGAAATCCGCCCCGGCCATGCCCAGCGCCATGATGGGCCAGTCGAGTGAGTCGGCGGTCATCCTGACCCGGCACCGGCTGGCGCCGATGTCCTCGACCGTGGACCACCGGCCAATCCGCTCGCGGACGGCCGTGGCGGGAGCCGCGACGAGGACCTCGACGTCGTAGCTGGCGGTCAGGTTCCCCATGCCGTCCCGGACGAAAGCCGCGGCGTCGGCGGAGGGCAGCGCCCGGGGCCGGAACCGGGCCCCGGTGCCATGGGGGGCGGCGAGCCGGTCCAGGCGGAAGCTGCGCCAGTCGTGGCGGTCGAGGTCGTAGGCCACCAGATACCAGCGGCGGCCGAGCAGGACCAGCCGGTGCGGTTCCACCTGCCGGTCGGTGAGCTGCCCGGCGGCCGCGGTGTAGCAGAAGCGGATCCGCTCGCTGTCCCGGCAGGCCAGCGCGGCCGTCGTCAGGATCCCCGGATCCACGGTGGCCTGGGCCGCACCACCCCAGCTGGCCGGGACTGTCATCGCGCTCAGCGCCTCGACCCGGCGCCGGAGCCGGGCCGGCATGACCTGGACGACTTTGGCCAGGGCACGGACCGAGGATTCCTCGATCCCCCCGACCGCACCCTGCGCGGCCGCCTGCAGGCCCACGGCCAGGGCGACGGCCTCGTCCTCATCGACCAGCAGGGGTGGCAGCGCCGCGCCCGCGGCCAGCTGGTACCCGCCGTCCACGCCGCGCTGGGCCTGGATCGGGTAACCCAGCTCACGCAGCCGGTCCACGTCGCGGCGCAGCGTGCGCGGCGAGACCTGCAGCTGCCCGGCCAGCTCAGCGCCGGGCCAGTACCGGCGGCCCTGCAGCAGCGACAGGAGCCGTAGCGAGCGTGAGCTCGTATTCGCCATGTTTCCATCATCGCGTAATTAAGGTCAGAAAGTGGCCGCTATTGGCCCTAGCGTGGTCTCAGACGGGAAGAGAATCCCGGCGTCCCCACCGTGAAAGGCGCAGACATGACGAGCACCCCGATCACCGGCGACCTGGCGGCCAGCGGCCCGGCCGGAACCCCCGCCGTCAGCGGCGAGCGTGCCGACCTCCTGGCGATGCTGGCCAAGCAGCGGCACTTCCTGCGCTTCACCACCCGTGACCTGACCGACGACCAGGCCCGGCAGCGCACCACCGTGAGCGAGCTCTGCCTGGGCGGCCTGATCAAGCACGTCACGGCCGTGGAGAAGGGCTGGGCGGAATTCATCGTGCAGGGCCCGTCGGCAATGGGTGATTTCGCCAGCATGACCGAGGATGACTGGGCGGAGCGGGTGGCTGAATTCCAGCTGCTGGCCGGCGAGACGCTGGCCGGCGTGCTGGCCCGCTACGACGAGGTGGCCCGGCGGACCGACGAGCTGGCCGCCCGCCTGCCCGACCTGGACGCCGCGCAGCCGCTGCCGGTGGCCCCCTGGTTCGAGCCGGGCGGACGCTGGTCGGCCCGCCGCGTGTTCCTGCACATCATCGCGGAAACCGCCCAGCACGCCGGGCACGCCGACATCATCCGCGAAGCCCTGGACGGCGCCAAGTCCATGGGCTGACTCCCGCGGCACACGGCGGACGACCCCGCGTCCGCCTGGGCGAACGCCTCCGGCACGTCGCGGGGCGTATCCCTAGGATCGCGCGGCCGGGATCGCGGCCTGATGGCGGAACGAGGCGAGCCCGCGCAGGCGCGGCCATTCGAGGGGCGGCTTGGGCGGGGGGACACCGGGCCGCTGCCTGGGCACGACCACCCGCAGCGCGCCCGGCCGGATCGCGCAGCGGACGGGCGTGGGCACCATGACCGTCTCACCGTCGATGCCGACCGGGATTTCCGGCACGTCGGCGCGCACGACGACCTCATCCGCGGTGAGGCTGGTCAGGCCCTGCCCGTGGCCCCGGCGGATGAGCCCGATCGCCTGCCCGGCGCTGTCCACCCGGACGGCGACCATGCCAAGCGTGCCGGCGTCGAGCCGGGCGCGCCGGCCCAGGCCGGCCAGATCAGTCATCTCGTAGGGGTCGTTGCTGACCAGCACGGCCTGCGGTCCCTCGACCGTGACGTTGCCGGCCTGGGCGGACAGCCGGGCCCCCTGGTGGCCCTGGAGCAGGTCGGGCAGCGTGCGCAACGTGGTGCCGCGTTTGTCATCGCGGTACTCGGGGCTGCGGACGACCTCGGCGTAGGCCCCGAACGACGCGTTGTTCACGAACGTGCGACCGGAGATGAGGCCGAGGTCGATCCGCAGTTCCTCTCCATCGGTGAGGGCGGCGAGGCAGGCCGCGGGGTCGTCGCGGTCCAGGCCCAGGTCGAGCGCGAAGTGGTTGCGGGTCCCCGCGCTGATCACCAGGAACGGCAGGTCATGCTCGGCGGCGATGCCGGCCACCAGGGCCTGGGTTCCGTCACCCCCGGCCACCCCGAGCAGGTCAGCCCCGTCGGCCACCGCCTTGCGGGCCAGCGCGGCCACGTCCACGATTCCCGGGCCGTCGAGCAGCGCCACCTGAGCGCCCAGGGCCTCGGCCTTCTCCTTCAGCCCGAACCGGGCGACCTTCCCGCCCCCCGACCTCGGGTTCATGATCAGGAACGCACGCTCCGGCCGGGCCGCCGGAACGGCGGGGCGGCCGCCCGGGGCCGCCCCGGGGCCCAGCGCGGCCCGGGCGGCCGCCGCGGCCAGCAGCATCAGCGCCACCGCCACGATCGCCACCCAGAGCAGGTGGTGCACCGCGAACGAGACCAGGATGACCACCGGCGCGGCGATGACCAGGACCGCCGCCAGCCACCGGCGCACTCCCCGGTTGGCCAGGAACCAGTACCCGCCCGCCACGACAGCGCACCCCCCGGCCGCGGCGAAGATGACCAGCGTCAGGCTGCGCCACCCGGCCACGGCGATGAGCAGGACCACGGCGGCGAGCGTCAGGGCGAAGGAGGCGCGGGCGAGCCAGCGCCGGGCCGTCATCGTCATCAGGTGCCCCCATACGGCAGTGCCAGAGTCCTGCATCATCCCCCCGGGGGCGTTGGCGCCCCGGGATACAGCACGCCTGCCTACGGGACCCTCCACGATCCCTTACCCGCGCACTGTGCGCTAGGGGCAGTTGTGCCGCAAAGAACGGGCCTTGGTCCCGGTTAGCCCTGGTTCCCGTTAGACCTGGTTCCGCGGGCCGGTGAATAATGGGCTGGCCGCCTCCCGCCGGATCGGGGGACGATCCGCGCTCGTAAGCCTCACGGGCGCCCGACGGGCGGGTCAACGTCGTCATAGACGCGCGCGGCGGCCAGCAGCCCGTCCGGGCCGCGCTCGTAGACGGCGATCCCCGCCTGGGCCGGCAGGTCGTGGCGGCCCCAGCGGACGCAGTTGTACTCCAGGGCGCAGCGCACGCCGTCGTCGGTCACGGCGCAGTGCTCCAGGCCGATGCCGCCGCCCGCGCTGAAGCACCTGGTGAAGAACGAGCGGAGTTCGGGGGTGCCCCGGTGGGCGTAGTGCGGGCCGATGGGCTCGCGGTAATACCCGTCGGCGGCGAAGGTGGCGACGATCGCGTCGGGATCCCCCGCGCCGAGCGCGGCCTGGTAGCGGCCGATGACGTCGCCGGGGTGCGCGGGGCCCGGCCCGAGGATGGGTGGCCGGACATGGCGCCGCCCGTCCACCGGCCACTGGCTGCAGTAGGTGCGGAACACCACCGACAGGTCGTCGGGTGATTCGGCGACGACCGCCAGCGGCCACGACACCTCCTGCCCATCCTGGTCCAGGTGGGCCAGCAGCTCGACCACGGCCCGCCCGCCCGCCACGGTCGAGGCCACCGTCTCGGTGCGGGCGTGCTGCCGGGCCAGCCAGGACTTGTTGCGGCCGACGAACTCGCGCAGCTGATGGTGGCCGCGGACCTCACCGGCGCGCGGGTCGTGGATCACGACCTCCCCGGGCCACGCCGTCTCCAGGGCGCGGGCGTCCCCCTCGTTCAGGGCGGTGAAGTACTGCCCGACCGGATCAGCCCGGCCGGCGGCGCGGGTCTCCCGGCGCGCCAGCTCCACCGCACTGCTGAAGTCCGGAAACCACGGCATGTCAACTCCCGAGCTCACTGCGGGGCGGGCAGTTTTCTCTAACGGATGTGCCGTCCTTGATCCTCCCGCAGCGTACTCATCCCCGCGGCCGGGCCCGTGAAAGCCCCCGCCGGTCAGTCCCCTTCCGGGCCTGCGTGGCCTCTTCCTCCCGGGGATGGCGACGCGGTTCCCGGACGGCCAGGCCCCGTGCGGCCGGCCCTGAGCCCGCGGCCCCCGTCCATGGGCCGGGCGGCGAGGACGGCCAGGTGCAGGGCGACCAGCAGGTCTTCCAGCTCCGGCCTGGAGCCGATCGTGCCCTGGCTGACCTGCGCCCGGACCAGCTGGGCCGTGGCGCCGGCGCCCCCGTCGGGACCCAGGCCGCGATCCTCGTGAGGGCCATGGCGGCCGACGGCACGACCGGGTCCGCCTATCTCTACGCGGTGGCCGAGCGCAGCGAGGACACCATCGTCTGGCCCACCTACCAGGGCATCCCCGCGTCAGGCAGCGGCGCGGTCACGGATGCCCGCCCCGATGGAGCTGCCGCGCCGACCCGAGATGGGCGGCCCCCGGACTCAGGATCGACGACGATTGCGGGGACCGCGTGAGTGCCACTGCCACCTATACGCCGTGGATGGCCAGCTTCACCGAGACCGTCGAGACCCGTAACCCGGCGCTGGTCGCCACCGGGCTGGCCATCTGGGGCTGGATCGTCCGGGTGACGGTCTTCCTCTCCTTCCTGATCATCCCCGGCCTTGATCAACTCGGTGAATCCGCTGGTCAGCTACGGGTCCACGGTGTCCGCGTACGCGACCCAGTACAAGAGCGAGATCGCGTTCGCCCAGACCCACCCGCAGGTCGTCGCCACCGCCACGGCGTACAAGACCCAGCTGGCCAACGCGCAGAGGTTCGCGCCTGAACTGGCGGTGATCCAGGCCAATCCCGCCCTGTTCGCCACGCTGGCCGCCTACCCCAACCCGGCCGCGATCCCGCCGAAGCTGGCCGCCCAGGCCGTCGCCGCCGCGGGCGGGGGCGCCAAGGGAACCGCGATCCTCGCCACGATCGGCGCGAACGGCGCCGCCATTAAGGGCGTCATCGCCGCGGCGCCCAAGCTGGCGGCGGTCGCGCCCTACGCGGCCCAGCTGACCGCGCTGTCCAAGGTCCCGCCGCAGGTGTTCGCGTACCTGAAAGCCCACGGCGCCGCGGTCCAGAAGGCTGCTGCCCAGGCCCCCGGCCAGTGGAAGACCTGGTACTGGGTGTGCTTCGGCGGGTTCCTGTTCTTCCTGGCCAGCATCCCGCTGCTGCGCGGCCGCTGGAAGCCGTCCAGCGCCCGCCGCGACGAGGAGGAACACGAGGCGATGGTGGAGGCTGAGCTGGCCAAGCTCGGCACCTGAACCCGGGCCGCCGGGGAGCACGCCGGCCCCGCCGGGACGGCGCGCTCCCGCGACGGCGATCACCCGGGCGGGTGCTCCCGGCTGCGTCAGGGGCCGCCCCTGCCCGGGCCCTGAACCGGTGGCGGGCCGGGATCCCCGCCGGGGCCCACGCCGTCACCGCAGGAGGCCAGGAACGCGGCGATCGCCATCTCGGTCCCGGCGGCGGCCGGGAGGACGGGCGGCAGCGGCGGGATCTCGGGGAGTTCTCCCGCCGCCTGGTACCAGCTGATCAGCCGGGGATCGATGTAGGACGAGCGGGCGACCGCCGGGGTATCCCCGAGCGCCCGCGCCACCTCGCGGACGCTGGCGGAAATGACCCGCTGACGGCTCTGCGGGGCCGCGGGCCCGGCGTTCGCCAGCACCAGCGCCATGAGCACGGTGGCGTTCCAGGTCCGGAATTCCTTGGCGGTGAAGTGGCCGCCGGCCTGGGTAGCTATGTAGGTGCCCACGTCGCGGGAGTGGAGCCGGTGCCAGGCGTCGTCGTGCTCGTAGCAGAACAGCTCCTCGCGGCCGTTGTCGGACTCGGCCAGGGCCCGGACGGTGGGCTGGACCACCCGGTCGGTGACGCAGATCGTCCGCTCCTTGCCCCACTTCGCCACGTAGTCGAACAGGATGCCGTCCCGCGTCACCCGCACGTGGCGCTTCTCCAGCGTCGTGGCGCCGTAGTGGTGGTCCAGCTCGGCGTACCTCTCGCTGCCGAGGCGGAACAGGCCGAGGTCGATCAGCCGGACCACGCCGGCGACGACCCGGTCACGCTTCAGCCCGCGCCGCCTCAGATCGCGCTCGGCCGCCTCCCGCAGCGCGGGCAGCGCGCTGGCGAAGCGCAGCATGTGCGCGAACTTCTGGGCATCACGCTGCTCGCGCCAGAGCGGGTGGTACAGGTACTGCAGGCGGCCCCGGCTGTCCAGGCCGGTGGCCTGGACGTGGCCCCGCGGCTCCGGCGAGATCCAGACGCTCTCCCAGGCGGGCGGGATCCTGAGCGCGCGGATGCGCTGCAGCGTCTCCCCGTCGGTGATCAGCGCGCCCGCCGGGCTGAGATACCGGAAGCCGCCGCCGGTACGCGCACGGGTGATCCCGGGGCGGTGCGGGTCGCTGCGCACCAGCCCGGGCACCGCGGCCGCCGGCGGCCCCTCGAGGCTCATGACCTCCGAGCGTATGCGCCGCTGCCCCCAGGCGGATCACCAGGTCTGCCGGCCCGGCGTCCCCCGGCCCCCGGCTGGCCCGGACAGCGTCCGTGAGCCCACTCAACTTTCCCGCCCTCCGTGTCGTGCAATAACTATGTGGGCACTGCAGCGTGGTCGGTGATGGGCGAGGCCGGGCCGACCGACGACGTCATCGGCGTCGGTGACTCGTCGTTCGAGGATTTCGTCGCGGGCTCGTCGGCGCGCCTGTTCACCATGGCCAGGCTGCTGACCGGCGGCAACCGGGCCGAGGCCGAGGACCTGCTGCAGGGCGCGTACGAGCGGGCCTACCGGCGCTGGGGCCGGATCTCGCGCCGGGCGGTCACCGGCTGAGCACGGCGAAGGTGGCCGGCTCCGCCATGATCATCGCGGTCGAGAACGGCCATACGGCGGTGGTGTCCGCCGCCCCGCAGACCCGCGGCCGGTTCCGGTTCCTGGCCGGCTTCAACCCCAACGGGAAGCCCTACACCCTGGCCGAGGGTGCTCCCGGCCTGACGCTGGCCGGCTGCTCGCCGGTCCCGGGCGGGGCCGGGATCCCGGAGAGCTACGCACCCGGGCTGACCATGTTCTGGGAGGGCTACGTCACCGGCCTGCGCGGCTGCATCCCCCTGGAGGTGCGTTCCCGGTCCGCCAGCACGCCCGTCCGGGTCACCGTGGCCGAACCCGCCGCCAGCGCGGCTCGTGGCTGCTGAACTTCCGGCTGCTCAGCCACCCGCTGCTGACCGGTGGCGGCCGCGGGGGAAACCGGATTGCCGTGCCGCCTCCTGTCCGGTAGGAACGTCGCATGCTGCGCGGGGAAGTGGCCGGGTTGCGGGCCCGTGAAGACAGTGACGTCGCGATCCTGCATGCGGAGCTGCATGACGATGTGACGACCAGGGTCCGGGCGGACACACGGCCCTGGCGGCCGATCCCGGCCACCGCGGCCCAGTCTCCGTACCGGGTGACGGGCCGGGAGGAAGACAGCGCCACGTTCTCGGTGGTGCACCTGGCCAGTGGCGAACTGGCCGGTGAGGCGCTGCTGTGGGGCATCGACGTGCACAACCGCTCGGCCCATGTCGGCATCTCGCTGCGGCCGGGGTTCCGCGGCCGCGGCCTGGGCACCGACACCGTCCGGGTGCTGTGCGGGTACGGCTTCGCCATCCTCGGGCTGCACCGGCTCCAGGCTGAGACGCTGGCCGACAACGCCGCGATGATCGCGGCGGCCACCCGGGCCGGCTTCGTGGCGGAAGGCAGCCTGCGCCGCTCGGCGTGGGTCAACGGCCGCTTCGCCGACGAGGTCATCCTGGGCATGCTCGCCGCCGACTGGCACCCGGCCCCGGGGCCAGCGGGCCGGGCGGGATAGCAGGCTGGGCGGGGCAGCAGGCTGGGTAGCTAGACCGTGGTGGCTGACTCGCCCAGCGCCGCGGCGACGTCGCGGCCCAGTTCGGACCGGCGGCGGGCGGCGTGGCCCGGGCGGTTGGTGATGAGGACGTCGATCCGCTGGTCGCTGAGGAACTGGTCGATCAGCATGTCGTGGTCGACGGTCCACACCATGATGCCGATGCCGTTGCGGTGGCATGTCCGGGCCACGCCCAGCCGCGCGAGCCGGTAGTTGACCGCCACCCAGTCAGCGCCGCAGGCCCGGATCCGGGGGAGGGGGAACAGCTCGCTGTGCCGCACGGCCGCCCAGCGCCGGCGCGGCACCCCGCGGAGGCTGCGGCCCAGCGACAGCGCGGTCCGGACCCCGGGGAATGACCGCTTGATCGTGGCGACCGAGGTGTCTTCGAGGGTGGTGACGATGAAATTGCCCGGGCCCAGGATCGAGGAGGCCAGCGTCACGACCTCGGACTCGTAGCCGGTTTCCTTCAGGTCGAGATGCCCGATGAGGCGTCCCGCGAGCAGCGCCATCACCTCGTCCACGCGGGGAACCACGTAGCGCAGGTGGTCGCAGAGTTCGGCGTATTCGAGGTCGGCCACCAGCGGGCCGCCGCGGCCGGCCCGCCCATCGTGGTAGACGACCAGGACGTTGTCGGCCGTCCTGCGGATATCGAACTCGGCGTACTCGGCGCAGCCGGACAGCGCCCCCGCGTAACTGGCGTAGGTAACTGGTTCCGCGTCTGGTGAGTGGTCGCAATGGGCGGAGATGTGTACCACGTCGCTGAGCTCTCCGTTGACGGCCATCAGCCTGCACTCCCTGATCCGCTCACATCCTGGGCCGGGCAGGCAGCCAGGCGGTGAACCCCAGGCCTCTACCGGGAGGCTTCGGCGGGAAACTCCGGATGCCGCGCGGCCGGGCCTCATGCGCGACCGGTGCGCCGCGGGTACCCAGGGTCGATCAATTCCAGCTGGCTGCCCCGGCCGGCGATGAACACGCGGCCGGTGGCCTCATCCACGGCCACGCTGTTGGGCTGGCGGACCGTGGGCCAGGTCTGGTCCGGCACCAGCCCGGCGCCCGAGACGCGAAAGGATTCCAGCCGGTTCGTCGCGGTCAGCGTGACGTACACCAGCCCGCGGCGGCGGTTGACGGCGATTCCGTACGGTGCGCCGGGCTGGGTCACCACGGCCGCGGCCTGGTGCGGGCCGGCCGCGCTGACCCGGAAGATCAGCACCGCGTCGCCGCGGCCACGACCGCGCCGATCATGACGGTCAGGCCCGGCCCGGGATGCAGCACGGCCCACAGCGTACGCACCCCGGCCACCGGCACCCCGGAACGCTGCCTGCGATAAGAATCCGGTCATGCCTGCCTGGCGGCCATCAACGTGTCACGTCCGGCCGGTGCGGGGTGTCAGTGTGGGTGACACCGGCACCGAGGGAACGCGAACAGATGACCGACAACGACTGGCTGGCCGCCGCCTTCGAGGAGCACCGCGGCCACCTGCGGGCGGTGGCCTACCGGCTGCTCGGCTCGGCGAGCGACGCGGAGGACGCGGTCCAGGACACCTGGCTGCGGCTGACCGGCACGGACACCAGCGAGGTGGAGAACCTCGGCGGCTGGCTGACCACGGTCGTGGCCAGGGTGTCCCTCAACATGCTCCGGTCACGCCGCCATGAGCAACCGGTCGGCGGCGGGTGGCCTGGCGCCCTGGAGCCGGCGGCCGGCGCCAGCACCGGGGCGCTGGCCGGCGGCGCCCCGGTCCCGGCCAGCCCGGCCGGTGACCCGGAGGACGAGGCGCTGCTCGCGGACTCGGTCGGCCTGGCCTTGCTGGTCGTGCTGGACACGCTGACCCCGGCCGAGCGGCTCGCGTTCGTGCTGCACGACATGTTCGCGATGCCGTTTACCGAGGTGGCGGCCGTGCTGGGGCGCTCGCCGGAGGCGACCCGGCAGCTCGCCAGCCGGGCCCGGCGCCGGATCCGCGGGGCGCCCAGCCCGGACCGGGCTGCCGACCTGGCCCGTCAGCGGGAGGTGGCCGCTGCGTTCCTCGCCGCATCGCGCGGCGGCGACTTCGCGGCCCTCGTCGCGTTGCTGGATGATGAGGTCACGCTGGCCGGGGACGCCGCGGCGATCCCGTCCGGGCGGCCGGTGCGGCTGCGCGGCGTGGATGCGGTCGCCCGGGGTGCGTTCGCGTCCTCAGCCCGGGCCGGGCAGTCCCGGCTGGCCCTGGTGAATGACTCGGTGGGCATCGTGTTCGCGCCCGCCGGCCGTCTGCAGGTCGTGCTGGCCCTGACGGTCAGCCCCGCCCGCCGGATCACCGCCATCGACGTCATTGCCGACCCGGGCCGGCTGCGGCAGCTCCGCCTGGCCCTGCTGCCGGATTAGGCGGTCGCGCGCCCGGCGCCAGAATGGGTGGCCGCGAGGGCCGCATCGAGCAGCGCGGCGGCGGCCGTCCGGGCCGCCGCGGCCGCGGTGGGATCGTGGTCCATGCGCGCGGACAGCCCGCTGCCGTCGTAGAGCAGGTGCAGCTGGCGGGCCAGCCCCGGCGCGTCCGGCACGCCGGCCTCCTCGGCCAGGCGGGTGAACAGGGAGCGCACCCAGGCGCGGTAGCCCTCGGTGGCCTGCTCCACCAGGTCGCCGGGGTGAGATTCCGCGCTGGCCCGGGCGAACGCGCAGCCGCGGTAGGTCCCTTCGGCGAAAAGCTCGCCCTGGGCCCCGAACACGCCCAGCAGGCGCTCGCGCGGCGTGTCAAAGCGGTCGATGTACCGCGTGATCCGCTCGGCCATGGTCACGTGCCGGGCTTCCAGATAGGCGCGGATCAGCTCGTCCTTGCTGCCGAAGGTGTTGTAGAGCGAGCCCTTGGCCACGCCAGCCTGCTCGATGACACGGTCGATGCCGACCGTGTGCACGCCCTCCTCATAGAACAGCTCGTTCGCGGCGGCCAGCAGGCGCTCGCGTGCTGAGGGCCGGGCCGCATTCTTCACAGCCACTTTCGGTCATCTCCTCTAGACAGCTCTGTCCAGTTTATCGCCCAGGGGGGGTCGCGGCGGAAGCGGTGCGGCCGCGCAGCAGGCCGGGCAGCGCCAGCGCGGCGAGCAGGATGACCGCGCCGCCGTAGAACAGGGCGGTCCCGGTCAGCCCGCCGCCATGCACGATGACGAATCCGGCGACCACCGCGGGCACGCCCAGGCCGAGGTAGGACACGATGTAGAGCAGGGAAAGCACCCCGGCCCGCTCGTGCGGCGCGGCTAGCGGAACGACGGTCCGGATGCCGCCCTGGAAGCCACTGCCGAATCCGGCCCCGCTGATCGCGGTGCCGGCGAAGAACAGGGGCGTGGACGTGATGCCCAGGCCCAGCATGGTGACGGCGGCCCCGGTGATCAGGGAGAGGATCCCGGTGAGCATCACGGTCCGGGGACTCGCGGCGCGCAGCACGACGATGGCGATGACGGCCGCCGCGGTGAGCACGAACAGGCTGAGCCCGCCCAGCACCACGTCCAGGGACCCGGTCAGCGCATGCACCAGCGCGGGACCGAGCGCGCCATACAGCCCGCCCAGCGCCCACACGGCGAACAGCACCGGCGTGGCGGTGAGCAGCGGGCCGCGCAGGGCGCGCGGCAGCCTGATCTCCGGCGCGCAGCGAGGCGAGTGCTCCCGGGGTCCGGGTCACCGTTTCCCGCAGCAGGGCCACCCCGGCGGCCTGGATCACGAACACGCCCATCAGGGCCAGGTAGATCAGGTGCGTGGGAGCGGGCAGGTACCGCACGGCCAGCGCGGACAGCAGCACGCCCGACCCGGTGCCCATGCCCGGGGCGACCGCGTTGGCGAAGGTGCCCCGCTCGCGGTCCACGTCCAGCAGGCCCGCGCCGATCGCGCCGAGCGCCGCGCCGGTGGCCAGGCCCTGCACGACCCGCGCGATGAGCAGCGCGGGCACCCCGCCGGCGGTGGCGAACACCAGCAGCGTGACGGCCTGGACCGCGAGCGCGGCCAGCAGCACCGGGCGCCGCCCGACGTGGTCAGAGAGCTTGCCCAGGGTCAGCAGGGACGCGAGCACCGCCACGGCGTACACGCCGAACACGATCGTGGTGGTGATCGGGGTGAAGCCCCAGCGGGCCTGGTAGATCGCGTACAGCGGCGTCGGGGCGGCGGAGGCGGCCAGCAGGGCCACGATCGAGCGACGCCAGCAGGAGCAGTGCCGGGCCGCCCGGTCAGCCCCCGGGCCAGGGGGGCGGCGGCGGGCGCGGGCAGCCGCACCGCACCGGTACCGGCCGTGCGGACCGGGGCCGCGGTGACGGTCCCGCCGCCCCGGGGACGGGTGGCCCCCCGAAGACCAGTACCAATCCCCGGACGGGTGGCCCCCCGAAGACGGGTGGCCCCCGGACCGGCCAATCCCCGGGACGGGTGGCCCCCCGCGGCCCGGCACCGTTCCCGGGGTGGGTGCCCGCGGCCGGTGTGACGGCTGTGCGGCACGTGGTGCCGCCCTGCTCGGTCATGATGGGTCCTCACATCGATTGAGTAGACAGGTCTGTTCAAAGAATAGACAGACTGGTCTAATCAGTCAAGCTCCGCGAGCAGGCGGCCCCGCTGTGGGCCTCCGTCGCTAGGGTGGTCCCGTGCGCCCTATCGTGCGGCCAGGAACCTGAGCGGTGAGTGAACGCAGCGGGTGCGCCCCGGTCGACCTGGCCGTCCTCGGGGCGCTCGAGGAGGCGACCGCCAGCCGCCCGCGGTCCTACGTGCGGTCCGCGCGGGTCCTGGCCGGCATCGAGGAACGCATCGGGCTCGGGCCGCGGTACGCGTACGAGGTGCTGCTCGACCTGGCCCGCCCGTGGGTCATCCCGGTCCGCGCCGTGGTCGCGATGGGCAATATCGGGGACCGGAGTTTCCCGGCGGCGGCCGGGCCGGGTTATACGCAGTGCCGCCCGTCGTACGCCGGCCAGCTCGTGCTGGACGCCGAGGCCGCCCGGCTGGCACCGGTCCCCCTGGGGCTGATCAATGGCACCACCTACCGGGGCGGCTCGCAGCCGGCGCTGGAACCGTTCCGGGTGCTCGCGGCGCTGCGGCGGCTGCTGGATGATCCCAGCGTCCCGGACGCCGAGGTGATCAGCATCGCCGGGCCGCCCTTCTCCGTGACCGGCTGCGCCATGGCCGGGAACATCGCCGCGCTGACGCGGGGCCGCCGGGTCGCGCTCCGCGAGACCGGCCGGATCACAGTCACCGGTGTGCCCGTCCCCGAGGCTCCCGCGGATCCGCCGCCGCGGGCCCCGGGCGGGATGCTCGTAGCGTTCGGGGGCGCGGGGCCGGTCCCGCCCCGCCCCGCCCATCTAGTCATCGAGTCGCTGCCCCACGGGGTGATGGCCACGGAAGTGGCTCACGCGATCGTCAACCGGGCGGCCTCCCGCCCCTGGGCTGACTCGCATCCCGATCTGGCCCGCACGACGGCCCTGCCTGTCGCCGATGTTGACGAGCAATCAGGGCATGACGGGGAGGTCCGGATCCTGATCACGCTCCGGCCGGGCTCCGATCGGGAGGCCGTGCGGGAGCAGCTGGCCGAGATCCACGGAGTTTCGGTCGAGTCCTATTACCAGTTTCCGGCTCCACTGTCTGTCCTGCTGCGCTCCTGGGTCGAGCAGTACCGCCGGGAGGACCTCACGGCCAGCCTCGCCGCGCTGGAGGACGCCATCCGCCGCGACCGGCAGCGTGAGCGGCGTAATCGCTGATCAGACGCGGATTTACCGCGGTGTCGCGGATGACATCGGGCGCCTCTCATCAGCCCCCGGCCAGCCTCATCACCGGCGCCGGGCCACCCGGTCCGCCACGTCGGCGGGAGCCACCACGATTAGGGTCCATTAAGGCCCTATTTCGGCGTTTTCCTGCGCTGCCGTTCAGGTCCCAGTAAGTTCCGGCAAGACAGGCATTCCCCGTGCCACCTGACGCCGGCTTCCGCTGGCGCCAGTTCGCCGGGTGAACGCGAGGTCTCGCGGACAGGAGTGGGATGCCCCCAGCACCCCGTCATTCCAAGCCCAGGACAACCAGGAGACCCGCCCTCAGGGTCGGCGTCCCGGTATTGGCCGCAGCGACGCTCGCCGGCGTGGCTGCGGCTTTCGTGTTCCTGACGGGTGGATCGCCGGGGGCCGCTGCGGCCCGTCCTTCGCACGGCAGCACGATCTCGGAGACGAGCGCCGCGTCGAGCCTCACCAGCGACGACATGATGATCGACTCGCACCACGAAGTGGCCGCCCGGATCGTCCGCGACAACGCCCGGACCATCCGGCGCAAGTACCTCGCCCACCTCGCCGCGGTCCGGCTCGCCCAGAAGAAGGCCGCTCAGAAGAAGGCCGCCCAGGAGAAGGCCGCCCAGGCCGCCCAGGCTGCCCAGAAGGCTGCTGCCCAGCCGGCGACGAGCCCCAGCCCGGCCGCCAGCTCCAGCAGCGGCGGTTCAGACCCCGCCCACTCACCGCTGGGGGTCTGCATCCGCAACGCCGAAGAAGGCGGCAGCTACGCCTGGGGCCCGGGTAACGGCGGCGGGGCCTACCAGTTCCAGATCGGCACCTGGGAAAAGTACGGCGGTGCGGCCAGTGAGTTCGGCGTGGCCTGCCCCTCCTACCAGGACCAGATCTTCGACAACGCGATCAACGCCGGGGGCGCCTCGAACTGGACCGCCTACGACGGCTGCTGACGGCGCTGACGTCCGGTCCGCGCCCGGCGGTCACGGCCGGTCCATCCCGGACCAGGTGATCCAGCCGGAACCGTCAGCCTGGCTAGGGCGGTCGGCCTGACTGTGTGATGCTGGCAGGACCACCAGACCGCCGATCATGCCGGAGGGTCCCGTGACCGTCCCGTCCATGCCGCCCCGTGTCCCGGCCGGCGCCACGCCCGAGGGCGACGGGGTCGTCGTCGGGGACGGCCCGGTCCGGGTTGACGCCTACATCGACTTCCTGTGCCCGTTCTGCCGGCGCTTCGAGCTGTCGTCCGGGCCCACGCTGAGCGCCCTGGTGACCGGGCATCAGATCAGCATCGCCTACCATCCGATGAACTTCCTCGACCAGGCCTCGACGACGCACTACTCGACCCGGGCGGCCGCATCGTCCGGCTGTGCCGCGGACCAGGACCGGTTCACGGACTACCTGCACGAGCTGTTCGTGAACCAGCCCCCGGAGGGCGGCGCCGGGCTGAGCGACACCGAGCTCATCGCCCTCGGCCAGGCTGCCGGGCTGGGGCCCGCCTTCGCCTCCTGCGTGACCGAGAGGCCGTATCTGGACTGGCCGCCCTACGTCACCGACCGTGCCGTCGCCGCCGGGGTGGAAGCGACTCCGACCGTCCTGGTCGCGGGGATGGCGGTCCCGGCGGACAGCCAGGCCATCCAGGCCGCCGTCGAGCAGGCCAGCGCCCGGTCCTGACCGGCTCAGCCTGGCCGGCCATCCACCCCACCTGGGCCCGGTCCGCCGCGGCCGGGCCCCGGCCCCGGCCGGGCCCCGGCCCCGGCCGGGCGTGCTGCCGGTTCGGTATCCTGAACGGGTCAGATGATGCCCAGACGCGGAGGTCGTGGCCTCCCGAACCGCTTCCGGCTGATGGCTTCTGCTCAGACCGCTGTGCCCGGAGGCCATCCGCATTGCCTGACCTGACGTCCGGCCCCGGCGGGCCGCCTGGCCCGGACCGGGACCCGTCACCCCTGGCGGGCGTGGCCCTCGCACTAGTCCCCGGGCCGCCCCCGGCGCGGCCCGCCCGGCTGGCCCTGCCCCGGATCGACCGCCGCGAGGTCGCCGCCATCTTCGCCGGTGGCGCCCTCGGTACGCTGCTGCGGGCCGCGCTGGCCGAGGCCTTCCCGCACCCGGCGACCGCGTGGCCGTGGCCCACGTTCGCGGTCAACGTCGTGGCCGCATTCCTGCTCGGCTACTTCGTCACCCGCCTGCAGGAGCGGCTGCCGCTGTCCAGCTACCGCCGGCCGTTGCTGGGTACCG
The DNA here is from genome assembly GCA_963720645.1 of uncultured Actinomycetes bacterium. GTDB lineage: Bacteria > Actinomycetota > Actinomycetes > Streptosporangiales > Streptosporangiaceae > RYN-230. Next base: position 38,983 of record CAVRFX010000020.1, read on the forward strand.
GGCTGTGCGGCGGCCTGTCCACGTTCTCCACCATGCAAGTGGAGATCCTGAAGATGCTCGACGCGCACGACTGGGGCCTGGCCCTCGGCTACACCGCCGCCAGCGTAGCGGCCGGGTACGCCGCGATCTACCTGGCTACCGCCCTCGTCCGGCGCGTGCGGGTGCTGCGGTGAGGCGGCTGCCGTGAGCATGCTCATCTGGGCGGCGGTCATCCTCATCGGCGGGGCAGGCTCGGTGGTCCGCTTCCTCGCTGACGGCCTGGTGGCGTCGGCGGCAGGCCGTGACTTCCCCTTCGGCACCCTCGCCGTCAACGTATCCGGTGCGATGATCCTCGGGCTCCTTACCGGGCTGGCGCTGGGGCACGACCAGGCGCTGCTGGCCGGCACGGCCGCGGTCGGCTCGTACACGACGTTCTCGACCTGGATGTTCGAGACCGACCGGCTCGCCGAGGAACGCCAGTTCCGCCGCGCGGCGGCGAACGTGATCGTCAGCCTCGTCCTCGGTGTCGCCGCCGCGGCGCTGGGCCGCCTGATCGGAGCCCACCTATGAGCGCCGACGCCATCAAGCTGACCAGCTACTTCGGTGAGCGTCACCGGACCGGCGGCCGGTTCACCGCGGACGCCCTGATCGACCTGTACGGGCGGCACGAGATCGCGGCCAGCATCCTGCTGCGGGGCACCGAAGGGTTCGGGCTCAAGCACCACCTCCGCACCGACCGCTCACTGACCCTCTCCGAGGACCTGCCGCTCACCGCGATCGCCGTGGACAGCCGCTCGCGCATCGAATCGGTGCTCGGCCCGACACTCGAACTCAACCGCGCCGGGCTGGTCACCCTGGAACGGGCGCGGCTGCTGACCGGCGAGGCCGGGCCTGGCGGGACGGCCGGCGGGCGGCCCTGGCCCCCGTGCCTGGTGACCTGCCGGGGGACCCGGCCGGCCCGGGCAAGCTCACCGTGTACCTCGGGCGCCAGGAGAGGATCTACCGGGTCCCCGCCTTCGTCGCGGTCTGCGACCTGCTGCACCGCCGCGGCGTTGACGGCGCTACCGCACTGCTCGGCGTGGACGGCACGGCGCACGGCCGCCGGGAACGGGCCCGGTTCTTCAGCCGCAACGCCGAGGTGCCCATGATGGTCATCGCGGTGGGCTCCGGCGGCCGCATCGCGCAGGTACTGCCCGAGCTCGGCGCGCTGCTCCGCCGCCCGCTGGCCACCATGGAACGGGTCCAGGTCTGCAAGCGTGACGGCCAGCTCCTCGGCCCGCCCGATCCGCTGCCGGGCGCCGACGAACACGGCATGGCGCTCTGGCGCAAGCTCATGGTGGTCAGCTCCGAAGCGGCCCAGCACGCGGGGCAGCCGCTGCACCGCGCCCTCGTCCGGCGGCTGCGCTCGGCCGGGATCAGCGGCGCGACCACGCTCCGCGGGATCTGGGGGTTCCACGGCGACCACGCGCCGCACGGCGACCGGATCTTCCAGCTGGGCCGGCATGTGCCCGCCGTCACGATCGTGATCGACAGCCCGGCCCGGATCGCCGCGGCGTTCCCCATCATCGACGAGCTCACCGCCGAGCACGGGCTCGTCACCGCCGAGACTATTCCCGCCCTGCGGGCGGCCGGGGGCGGCCACCGCCGTGGCGGCCCCCGCCTGGCCACTCACCACCTCTAGCCCGCCCGGGCTGCTCGTCCTGCGCGTTCGAGATCGGCGACGTCATCGATCCGGTGCGGACCCGTCAGGTGCTGATCGGGACCCAGGCCCGGACGCGGTCATCACCGGTTCGGGGACCGGGTCACTGACCGTGGTGGTCGCCGTGGCGGCAGCCGGGGCCGCGGCCGGGCCGAGCGGCAGGACGAGCTCGAACGACGAGCCGCGGCCCGGCGTGCTCTGCACCTGGACCGAGCCGTGATGGGCTGTGGCGATGGCCTGCACGATGGCCAGGCCCAGCCCGAAGCCGCCCGCCTCGCTGCTCCGCTGGGGATTGGCCCGGGCAAACCGCTGGAAGATCCGGTCCAGGTCGGCGGGGGCGATGCCGGTGCCGGAGTCCGCCACCATCAGGACCACGTGCCCGTCCTCCCGGCGGGCGCTGACCTCGATCTCGGCCCCACTGGCCGTGTGCGCGATCGCGTTCTCCAGCAGCGCGTCGAGGGCCAGGGCGAGCCGGTCCCGGTCGGCCACGACCGTCACCTCGGTGACCGGGCCGAGCCGCCACTGGCGGGGGAGGTAACCCCAGCGTTCAAGCGCGCCGCCGAGCAGCGATTCGGCGGTGACCGGCTCCGGGCGCAGGAAGCCCGGGCTTCCTGCCGAGGCCAGCAGCAGGATCCGGCTGGCCATCCGTCCCAGCCGCCTCAGCTCGCCCGCCACCACCCGCGCGTCGTCGGCCAGCACCGTCTCGCTCGCGGCGCGTTCCATCAGCTCGGCGTGCCCGAGGGCCACCGTGATCGGCGTGCCCAGCTCATGTGACGCGTCCTGCAGGAACCGCTGCTGTTCCTCCAGCAGGCGCAGGTTCTCCTGGGAGACGTGCTGGACCACCTCCATCGCGGCGAGCCGCTCCTGCATGGCCGCCACCCGCCGCTGCCCGTGCCACACCATGACCAGGAACATCAGCGCGATCAGCGGGACCTCGGCCAGGTAGTCGGCATCTTGCTGGCCCTTGAGGACCTGCACCACGACGATGCCCCCGGTGGCGAGCGTGACCGCGGCGACGGTCAGGATCGTCGGCTGCAGCCGCCAGAGCCGCAGCCCGTAGATGGCGGTCAGGCTCACCCAGATAGCCAGGAACGGGATTGTCTGCCAGGCGGGCAGCAGCCGCATCGCGGCCAGGTTGATCCCGACGAACGCCACCCAGATGATGTCGAGCCGGTAGGAGCGGCCCCACCGGGCCACCCGGGCCCACCACGACATGGTTCCTCCCAGACAGCCTGCGGGCGATGGCCTATCCGGTTCCCGTCCCGGGCCGCCACCGGGCCAGGCCGGTCCCAGCCTGCCGCTCCGGTCATACCGAGTCAAACGTCACACTTGTGCGGAGGGCCCAGGGTAACGGGGTGACGAACGAGGAGGCTGATGTGGTCCGGGTATGGCTGATCCGGCATGGGCAGAGCGAATCCAACGCCGGGCTGCCCTCGGCTGACTGGCGCGCCATTCCGCTGACCGCGCAGGGGCGCCGTCAGGCGGAGCACGTCGCCGGGGTGTTCGCGGACCCGCCCCAGCTCATCGTGACGTCGCCGTACCTGCGGGCCCGGCAGACCGCGCAGCCCACGATCGAGCGGTACCCGGGGACGGTCTGGGAGGAATGGCCGGTCCAGGAGTTCTCCTACCTGCAGGCCCTCGACGGGCAGGCGACCACGTCGCGTGAGCGCGAACCCGAGGTCCGGGCCTACTGGGAACGGGCCGACCCCCGGCACGCCGAGCCGGGGGCGGAGTCGTTCGCCGGGCTGATCGGCCGGGTCACCGGTTTCCTCGGCCGGCTCGGCGCGCGGGATACCGGGCCGGTGGCGGTGTTCACCCACGGCATCTTCATGCGCGCCGTGGCCTGGTTCCTGCTGACCGGCGCAGCCGACCCGGGGCCGGACGACATGAGCCGCTTCCACGCCTTCACCGGCCTGTACCCGGTGCCCAACTGCGGGGTTCTCGAACTGCGGTACTACCCCGGAGAGTCGACCCCGTCGCTGATGGGCGGATCCACCCTCCACCTGCCCGCCAGCCTGGCCCCCCAGGATCCCGACGAGAAGCGCTCCGCCTCCCTAACCTGACCCCCCACCCCCCACCCCCCACCCCCCGCCCCCTGCCGCCCGACCGTGATCGCGGTCAAAAAGGGGCGCCATGTGGCAGCTATTGACCGCGATCATGAAGGAGCAGGCGAGCCGGGCGGACCGCTGACCGTGATCACGGTCAATAGGGGGCGCCAGGTGGCAGCTATCGACCGGGATCATGAGTGTGGGCGGGGCCGGGCGGCGGGGGAAGGGGACTAATAGGGTCGGGGGTTGTGGGCAGCGTGGTCACCGGCATCCGGCTCATCACCATCGGCGACGCCGGCGCCATCACCGAGCACATCCGCCGCGACCGCGAGACCATGGGCCGCTGGGAGCCGGCCTACCCGCCGGACTACTTCACCCTGGACGGGCAGCGCCGGCGCATCGAGCGGATGCTGGCCCGGCACCGCGACGGCGAGTCCTGGCCCGGCGTGATCGTGGCCGGTCAGACCGTTATCGGGCAGGTGACTGTTCAGGAGATCCTGCAGCGGGCCTGGCGGAAGGCGTCCATCGGCTACTGGGTCGCGACCCCGTACCAGGGGCAGGGTCACGCCACCCGGGCGGTCGACCTGGTCGCCCGGCTGATGACCCGGGACCTCGGCCTGCACCGCGCAGAGGCCTTCACCCAGATCGAGAACATCGCCTCCCAGAACGTGCTGCGCAAGAACCGTTTCCTGCCGATCGGCATCGCCCGCTCGCGCATCTTCACCGGCGGGGCCTGGCACGACGAGATCATGTGGGAACGGCTGCTGGAGGAGTGATGTGATACCCCGCACGCTCTGTGTCCTGCTCTGGGCGCACCCCGGGGCGCAGGCTGCCCTGGCCGAGTACGAGGGCCGTGCTGCGCCTCGTCCCTGACCACGGGCCACGGGTGGTGCTGCGCGCCCGGGCCAGCGCAGTGCGATCATCGAGGTTGACCTCGTCCCGCGCGACGGCTAGCCGGTCACCTGGCTCAGCGGGCGGGGCCGGTCCCGGCTCCGCCGGCCGGGCCGGTCCCGGCTCCGCCGCGCGGCATGGCGCGCTCAGTCGGCGGGCTCGGGCCGCTCCTGGGGGGCGTGCCCCGGCGTGAGGTGCCCCGCGCGGGACAGCCGGAGCGGCTCGAACGGCCCGCTGCTCTCGGCGGCCAGCGGCTCGCCGGTCACGCACACGTGGTCGCCACCCTCATCGAGCAGCACGACCCGCCGCAGGATGAGCCGGTGCGGGCAGTCCTCCAGCACCGGCACCCCGCCGGGGCCGGGGCTCACCCGGAGCCCGGCGAACTTGTCGGTCTCGTCGCCGGTGAGCGTCCCGAACCGCTCGGCGAGCGCGAGGTCGTCCGAAGTGAGGAACTGGACGGCCAGGTAGGTCGCGCGCAGCCCGACCCGGTACGTGTGGTTCGCCTTGGACAGCCAGACGCAGTAGCGGTCCGGGGCGATGCTGGACTGGGCGTGGAAACCGACCAGGCATCCGGCCCGCTCGTGGCCTTCCGCTGTGGTGACCACGACCAGCGGGTTGTCCAGGGACGACATGATGCTGGTGAACACGTCACGGGACATCGGTACCTCGCTCGTAGCGCAGGAACAGCGTGTCAGCGTCCTCGCCCTCGCTGCGCAGCACATGCCGCAGTGAGAAGCGCGCCAGCGGGGCTCCCGGGGGAGCGAGCGCGACTGGCAGCGGATCCCCGCCCATCAGCGGGGCGAGGGTCAGGCAGAGCTCATCCAGCAGGTCCGCCGCGACGAGTTCGCCGAGCCAGGTGGGGCCGCCCTCGCAGAGCACGACGCGGTGACCCCGTTCGGTCAGCCGCCGCAGGGCCAGGTCCGGATCGACCCGGTCCCGGCCGGCCACGATGACGTCCGCCACCTGCCGCGCCCGGTCCAGCCGGGCCCGGTCGGCGGCGGCGCAGGTGATCACCAGGGTCCGGGCGTCCGGCGGCGCGTCCGCGAAGGCCCGGGCCGACCAGTCCAGGTCCAGCGACCGGGTGACGACGGCGATCGGTGGGGTGGCCGGCCGCCCGGCCGCCACCCGCGCCGCGGCCCGCTCCGGTGGCAGCCGCACCGCCCCGTAGTGCTCGGCGCGGACCGTCTCGGCGCCGACCAGCACCACGTCAGCCAGCACCCGCATCAGCCGGAACAGCTCGGCGTCCGGCGCGGTGGACAGGTCACCGACCCGGCCGCCGATCGCCGCCGAGCCGTCCAGGCCCCCGACCATGTGCGCCATCACCCAGCACCGGCCGTCCGGCCGCGACCGCGTCACCTCCGCGTACGGCGCCAGCGGATCCTCGATCCACGGGCCGGGCACCAGCATCCGCAGTCCGCTCATGCTGGCTCGCCACGCCGTCCAGCGCCGGCTGCCCATCCAGCGCCGGCTGCCCGTCTGGCGCCGGCTGCCCGGGCCGCCAGCCAGCGGTCCCCGGCCGGGTAGTCCAGCAACGGGGCGAAGTAGCTGTCGCCGGGCCCGGGAATGAGATCCGCGTCCTCGCCGCCGCGGGCCGCGGTCACCAGCCAGTCCACCTCGCTGGCCACCGTGGCGGCGTAGTCGCCGGCCGGGGTGTACCCCAGGCTGGCGGCGGCGGCCATGTCGAGCACGAACGGGTGCGGCCTGTCCCAGGGGTGCCGGCCCAGGCCCGTGCCGTCCGGGCCGTCGAGGAGCACTTCCTCCCAGGTGTGCCCGAGGTGGCGGGCGACGATCCGGGATATCCCCAGGGCGCTGGGCGCGTCCGGGTCGGCGGCGTTCAGGATGCGCCGTCCCGGCCGGCCTGCGGCCAGCTCGATGAGCGCGGCGACGTTGGCGGCGGCCGTGGGGTGGTCCACGCCGGCGCCGCGGTGGGCGAGGAACAGCACCAGCAGCCGCCGGGTGGTGGCCCGCCCGATCGCCCCGGTCCCGCCGATGATCACCGCCCGTCCCACCCTCGCACGCTACCCCGGCGGGCCGCTACAAGGGCCGGGCGGTCCGCTACAAGGGCCGGGCGGTCCGCCACCAAGGCCGGTCGGCCCGGCCCCCCGCCGCTGGCCCGGGCTATAATCGGGGCATGACGCGATTCATGGGGTGGTGGCCGCAGTAAGGCGGTAGCTGTCTCGTGTGTCCGATGGCCCGCCTCTGGCGGGCCAGTTTCGTGTCACGGCTGGTCGCGGCCGGAGGCCTGTTCCCCAGGAGGCCCCGTGCCTGCCAGTACTCTTCCCGCCCCGCCGGCACCCGCGGAACCGTTCTCGGTCCAGCTGGCCCGCCAGCGCAGTGCCGACCTCGACGCCTCCATCCGGGACGATCCCAGCCGGTTCCGGGTGCTCACCGGTGACCGTCCCACCGGCCCGCTGCACGTCGGCCACCTGTTCGGCACCCTGCTCAACCGGGTCCGCCTCCAGGATCTCGGCGTCGGCGTCATGGTGCTCATCGCGGACTATCAGACGATCACCGACCGGGACGCCCCCCAATCCCTGCCGGCCGACGTGCTCGGCCAGGTCGCGGACTACCTCGCGGTGGGCATCGACCCGGCCCGGGCCGCGATCTTCGCCCACAGCCAGATCGAGGCGCTGAACCAGCTGCTGATTCCGTTCCTGAGCCTGGTCAGTGTGGCGGAGGTGGGCCGGAACCCGACCGTGAAGGAGGAGTTCGGAACGGCCGGGGGCTCGTCGATGAGCGCGCTGATGTTCACCTACCCCGTGCACCAGGCGGCTGACATCCTGTTCTGCCACGCCAACCTGGTCCCGGTCGGCAAGGACCAGCTTCCCCACGTCGAACTCACCCGGACGATCGCGCGGCGCTTCAACGAGCGTTACTGCCCCGCGGAGCCGTACTTCACCGCCCCGGACGCCCTGCTCAGCGACGCTCCGCTGCTGCTCGGGACCGACGGCCAGAAGATGAGCAAGAGCCGGAACAACGCCATCGCGCTGGCCGCGAGCGAGGATGAGACGGCGCGCCTCATCCGCGGGGCCCGGACCGACGCCCAGCGCACGATCACCTACGAGCCGCAGTCCCGCCCCGAGGTCTCCAACCTCGTGCAGCTCGCCGCGCTATGCCTGGAGACCACCCCCGAGGAGATCGCCGCCGGGCTGGGCGACGGCGGTGCGGCCGCGCTGAAGCGGCTGCTGACCGAGGCGCTCAACGAGCGGCTGCGCCCGATCCGGGCCCGGCGGCGGGAGGCCGCGGCGGATCCGGGATACCTGCGCCAGGTCCTGGCCGACGGTAACGAGCGGGCCCGCGCGCTGGCCGCCCAGACCCTGTCCGACGTCCGCACCCGGATGCACACCCGCTACTGAGCCAGCAGCCGGGTGGGGAGGGCGGTCTCCTCGACGGTCCCGTCGCCGCGGCGGGTGATGTGCCAGGTGCTCGCGCCCGCGGCCTCGGAGATGCAGTCCACCAGGGTGGTGCCCTCGAAGACCAGGCCGGTGCCGTCGTCGGACGCGTAACCCTCGGGCAGGGTCCCGTCCCCGATCAGCCGGTGAATCGCCGGCCGCCGCTGCTCCTCGGCGTCGTGGTGCGGGCTGTTGGAGTAGGGCAGGAAGCCGAGGCCGTTCGTCACCGGGTTCAGCGGCAGGCCGAACGAGTCGGTGGTGCCGCCCTCGAACCAGCAGATCGAGCCCGCGGACACACCCATCAGCACCACCCCCGCGTCCCAGGCGGCCCGCATGGCCTGATCCACGCCGTGCAGCCGCCACAACGCCAGCAGGTTGGCCACGCTGCCACCCATCACCCACACCACGTCCTGGGCCAGCAGGTGCTCCGTGATGTCGGGGACGTTGGGCTCGGCGAACAGCGCCAGGTGGCTAGGCCGCCACCCGGCCCGGCCGAACGCCGAGTACAGCATGGTCAGGACCTCCGCCGAGTCCCCCACGGCCGTGGCGACCAGGCAGACCCGGGGGCTGTCGCCCGCCCGGGCCAGCGACGCCGCGTACCCGTAGGCGGGGCCCAGCCGGAAGTCCCGGGGCCCGTGGCCGGCGGGCTGGAAGCCGATGCTGGTGGCGACGATCGTCGGGGTGCGCGCGGTCACCCGGTCATTATGGCTGAGCCCCCGGTTCGCGGAGGATCAGCAGGTTCATGGCCACTAGGTCCAGTACGGTCCGGTCGTCCTGATTGATCAGCTCACCCTTGGTCCGGACCAGGCCGCGGCCCGCCTTGGAGCGTGACGGCCGGGCCTCCACGATCGTGGTCCGCAGCCGCAGCTGGTCACCCGGCCGCACCGGAGCGGGCCAGCGCAGCTCGTCGATACCGGGCGAGGCGAGGCTGGCCACCCGGGACAGGTAATGGTCGGCGAACAGCCGCATCATCATGCTCGCGGTATGCCAGCCGCTGGCGATCAGGCCGCCGAACGGCCCGCCCGCCGCGAATCCCGGGTCGATGTGCATCGGCTGCGGGTCGAATCGCCGGGCGAAATCCAGGATCTCCGCCTCGGTCACGGTCAGGTATCCGTACTCATAGACCGCGCCCGGCAGGTAATCCTCGAAATAACGGTCCTCTCGCGGGACCCGGAAATCGCTATTGCTCAGGGTCCTGGTGGGGGTGGGAGGGGTGTCAGGCTGGGACATGCTGGCCAGCATGGCACCCCCGGGCCGGGCTTTACGATGGGCGTCATGCCGAGGACGCCATGAGCCCCCAGATAGCCACCGCCGACATCGTCGGCCGCGAGGAGATGCTCGATTTCGTCCGGGGCCGGCACCATGTGGTGCTGGTGACCACGAAACGGGATGGGACCCTCCAGCTCTCGCCGGTCACGGCGGGCCTGGACGACGAGGGGCGGGTGGTCATCGCGACCTACCCGGAACGGGCCAAGACGCACAACGCCCGCCGACACCCCCAGGTTGACGTGCTGGTGCTGTCGGACGACTTCGGCGGGGCCTGGGTGCAGCTCAGCGGCACCGCCGAGGTACTCGACCTGCCTGAGGCGCTCGAGCCGCTGGTCGGGTACTTCCGGTCCATCGCCGGCGAGCACGACGACTGGGACGAGTACCGGGCCGCGATGCAGCGTCAGGGCAAGTCGCTGATCCGGGTCACGATCGAGCGCTGGGGGCCCATCGCCACCGGCGGATTCCCGCCGCGGCTAGCCTGACCCGGGTGATCGGGCCCGAGGGTGATCGGGCGCACTTTCCCGGATACGGTTCGCCCGAACCGGACAAAACACCCTCCCAGACGCCCGTCGCACGGGAAGAGTCGCCAGGGACCCGATAACCCGTTCGACCGCGGGGCGGTCGCTGCCTACTGTGCTGGGCGTGGATGACGATCCGGAGTTCGCGAGGCTGGTCGCCGAGGGCGAGGCCGTCCCGGTGGCGGGCTGGGACTTTTCCTGGTTCGAGGGCCGGGCCACCGAGGAACGCCCGCCGTGGGGCTACGCCCGGATGATGGCGGAACGGATGGGGCGCGCCCGCGCGGCGCTGGACATCCAGACCGGCGGCGGCGAGGTACTGGCCGGGATCCCGGCGCCGCCGCCCGTCCTGGCCGCCACCGAGTCATGGCCCCCGAACGTGGAGCTGGCCCGGCGGAAGCTGGCCCCGCTGGGCGCCCGGGTGGTCCAGGTGGCCGACGACGCGGCCCTGCCGTTCCCCGCGGACTCCTTCGACCTCGTGGTCAGCAGGCATCCGGTCGAGCTGGTGTGGCCGGAGATCGCCCGGGTGCTCCGGCCGGGCGGCACCTTCTTCTCCCAGCAGGTCGGGGCAGGGTCGAACCGGGAGCTGACCGACTTCATGATGGGCCCGCAGCCCGTCAGCGAGGCCCGCCGCGCCGGGCGGGTCGCGGCGGAGGCTGAGGCGGCCTGGCCTGATCGTCACGGATTTGCGCGAGCAGGCGTTGCGGACGGTCTTCAACGACGTGGGCGCGGTCGTGTACTTCCTGCGCAAGGTGCTGTGGACGGTGCCCGGCTTTACCGTGGCAGGCTACCGGGATCAGCTGCGCAGGCTGCACCGCAAGATCCAGGCCGAGGGGCCGTTCGTGGCGCACGCCCAGCGCTTCCTGATCGAGGCAGGCCGGCCCTGAGCCGGACGTCGCAGCCTGAGACGCTGGCCTGACCAGCCATTTGTAAGATCATGCTGACCAGTTGCGAGCCGGTTCGGGCTCGGTCGTGCCACGATCGATGCCGAAGGGGGCATCCATGATCTTCATCGTCGTCAAGTGGACCGTCAAGCCCGAGCGCAGCGGCAACTGGCTCGCTGAGGTGGAGGAATTCACCCAGGGCACCCGGTCCGAGCCGGGCAACATCTTTTTCGAGTGGTCCCGGAGCGTGGACAACCCCAACCAGTTCGTGCTGGTCGAGGCGTTCGATGACGACGCGGCCGCCGCACATGTCAACTCAGATCACTTCAAGAAGTTCGTCGCCTGGGCACCCGACGCGGTGGCCGAGACGCCGCAGATCATCAACACCACGATCCCGGGCACCGACTGGTCCAGGATGGCGGAGGTCACGCCACGGTAATCCCGGCGTGCTCGGCCAGCAGCGGGGCCAGCTGGGTCAGCTGAGCCGGGGTGATCGTCGCCCCGCTCAGCGCGCCCGGGGTGATAACGATGCCCAGCTCCGCGCCGCGCAGGTCCACCTGGTCCAGGGTGACCTGGCTGAAATCCGCCTCGCGGAGCTCCGACCCGGGGAACTGGCAGCGCTGCAGGGTGGCCCCGCCGAAATCCACCTCGCGCAGCAGGCAGTCCTCGAAGGTCACCTCGGTGAGCGTGGCCGCGCGGAAGTTCACGCCGTGCAGCTTGCAGCCGCGGAACGTGACCTGGCGCAGCCGCGACCCGTGCGCGATCATCCCGGCGGCCGCGGAGCCGATGATGGTGGCGTCGATCCAGGTGCTGTCGGTGAGTTCGGTGGCGGTCAGCCGCACGCCACGCAGCCATACGTCGTTGAACCGGGCCCGGCGCAGCTGCCCATCGGTGATGGTGACCTGCGTGAACGCACATTCCAGGTACTGGCTGCCCGGGGCCTGGGGCGCGTCGAGGACCAGGGTGTCGAAATGGACGCCCTCGTAGTTCTCCCCGGCGGACAGGTCACCCTGGTGCAGCGTCAGGGAGTCGGCGTAGGGCAGGTCGGCCAGGCAGTCAGGGGGCACTGCACCACCCTACGGACGGGCAGCCCGGAGGGCACCACGTACCCTGGGCCTAATCAGGACGGGCAGGGACGTGGCTCCTGCCGGGGACGTCCGGGGGGGTAACAAAGGCATGGGCAAGATTTCGCCGGGGGTACTGTCCGAGGCACACGAGGTCCTCACGCCGGAAGAGTGGCGGCAGCTGGGCCGGGAGCGGCGCAAGTTCGTGCCGAGGTCCAGCCACGCGGAGTGGTCGCCGCCACCGGGCCGGCCGGATCCGGTCACGGTCCTGGAGGAGCAGGCCAAGAGCCGGGTGCCTGACCTGGTGCCGATCCGCCACGGCCGGATGGCCGCCTCCCCGTTCGCCTACTTCCGCGGTGCGGCCGCGCCGATGGCCTGGGATCTGGCTCATCTGCCCACCTCGGACATCCGGGTGCAGTGCTGCGGGGATGCGCACCTGCTGAACTTCGGCATGTTCGCGGCGCCGGACCGGCGGCTGGTCTTCGACGTGAACGACTTCGACGAGACTCTGCCCGCATCGTTCGACTGGGACGTGAAGCGGCTCGCCGCCAGCGTGGCGGTCGCCGCCCGGGAGAACGGGTTCGGCATCCGGTCCGTCCGGACCGCGGTCCGCCGGTGCGCGCACATGTACCGCACCGAGATGGAGAACTTCGCCCAGATGCGGTTCCTGGACGTCTGGTACTCCCGGATCGACGTGGACCAGGTCTCCCAGCTCTTCGATGCGGTCCAGTCACCCAAGGCGGCCCGGCGGCGCCATGAGGACATCCACCGGGCCTACCGGCACACCAGCGTCCAGGCCCTGGAGAAGCTCTGCCACCTGGTGGACGGCCAGTACCGGATCAAGCCCGTCCCGCCGGTCGTGGTCCGCTTCGGGGTCGAGCAGGCCCCGCAGATCGCCGCCGAGCTCCACAGCGCGGTCCAGCAGTACCAGGACACGCTGCAGGCCGACCGGCGCGAGGTGCTGCGCCGCTACTACTTCGGCGATTTCGCCCGCAAGGTGGTCGGCGTCGGGTCGGTGGGCACCGAGGCCTTCGTGTTCCTGCTGCTCGGGGACCGCCCGGACGAGCCGCTGTTCTTGCAGCTCAAGGAGGCTCAGGAATCGGTCCTGGCCCCGTTCGCCGGGGCCAGCGAGTACGACCACCAGGGAGAGCGGGTGGTCCGGGGTGAGCGGCTGATGCAGGCCGCCGCGGACCCGTTCCTGGGCTGGACCAGCGGGCTCCGGGTGGATGGCGCCGAGCCCAAGGAGTACTACGTCCGGCAGCTGCGCGACATGAAGGGCGCGATGAACGTGCCGGCCATGGACCCCCCGCAGCTCACCTACTACGCGGGCCTGTGCGGCTGGGCGCTGGCCCGGGCGCACGCCCGGACCGGCCGGGCCACGATGATCTCCGGCTACCTGGGCTCCAGCGACCGGTTCGACCGGGCCATCGAGGAGTTCGGGGTGGCCTACTCGGAGCAGAACGAGCTGGACTACCAGCGGCTGCTGAACGCGATCGAGGCGCGGCGGCTGCCCGCGATCGAGGGACTCTGAGCGGTCCCGGCGGTTCTCCTGGCCGGTCCGCGTGGTTCGCTGGCCCGGGTTCCCGGGCCGGCCGGGGATGCCCCCTGCCGGGCGGGACGGTGGGAGCGGGGCCCGCCCGGGCAGGGGGCCCGGTCAGCTGCGCCGGGATGGTGGGTATCCCGGGCTCCGGTAGCCGGGTGATCCGGAGAGCGCCAACCGGGGCTGGTCAGCCCTGCTGCATGCTGTGCTGCGCGGCCCCGCGGCCGGACATACCGGGGCATTTGTGACCGCTGCCCTGGGCGGGCTTCGGCGTGGCCGAGGGGGTGGCCGCGGAGGACGTCGTGGCGGCTGAGCGGGAGGTCACCGTGGAGGGGCCCGTGCTGGTGGATGCGCTGGCCATCGTCAGTCCCAGGGCCAGGGTGGCCCCGAGGGCGCCGGCACCGATGGCGGTGCCGATGAGCGGTCGGCTGATTCTCACGGTCTTCTCCCTGAGGATCGGGATCCGGGAGCGTCGCCGCTCCCGGAGACGGACCTGAGCGGCCCGTATGCCTCATTAGGGCCGCCGAAACTCGGTGCGCAATCGGATTAACCTCTCAGGATCCGCTGAGAACTGGGGTTTAGCTGGCGCGGCAGCGGCTGGTCCGGCCTAGTCCCGGTCACCCGAAATCCGGCCCTCCCAGATCGCGCGGACGGCGTCGATCGTGTCGGCCTCGCCCACCTGCTTGTCCGGGCGGTAGCGGAGCACGCGGGCAAAGCGCAGCGCCAGGCCGCCCGGGTAGCGGGGGCTGGCCTGCACGCCGTCGAAGGCGATCTCCACCACCATCTCCGGGCGGACCCGCAGCACGCCCCAGGCGTCGCTGAGGTCACCCGGTGGACGCTGGCCGGGCGGTTCGGCGATGTCCAGGAACCGTTCCGTCTGCCAGCGGAGCATCTCGTCGGTCAGTCCCTTGAACGTCTTCCCGAGCATGACGAAACCCCCGGCCGGATCCCGGGCCCCCAGGTGCAGGTTGGATAGCCAGCCCCGGCGGCGGCCGTGACCCCATTCGGCGGCCAGCACCACGAGGTCCAGCGTGTGCCGTGGCTTGACCTTGATCCACTCACTGCCCCGCCGGCCGGCCGCGTAGGGGCCGTCCAGCGATTTCACCACCACGCCCTCGTGCCCGCGGGCCACCGCATCCGCGAAGAACGCCTCGGCCTCCGCCACGTCCCCGGTCACCAGGCGCGGCACGCGGAGGTCCGCCGGGAGGACCTCCGCCATCAGCGCGTGCCGGATGGTCGCGGGCTCGTCGACGAGATCCCTCCCGTCCAGGTGCAGCAGGTCGAAGAAGAACGGTGTCAGCGGGACGTCCGGTCCCGCCTGGCCCGGCACGGCCTGGGTGCCGGCCCGGCTCGCGGTGACCTGGAACGGCCGGGCCCGGCCCTCCGGGTCCAGCGCGATCGCCTCGCCGTCCAGGACCAGGGCCTCGGCGGGGGAGGCGAGCACGGCCCGGGTGATCTCGGGCAGCCGGGCGGTGATGTCGTCCAGGGTCCGGGTGAACACCCGGACCACCGCGCCCTGCCGGTGCACCTGGATCCGGATGCCGTCGATCTTCCATTCGGCCGCGGCCGGGGACACCCGGTCGAAGGCCGCCGCCACAGTCGGCGCGGAGGCGGCGAGCATAGGCCGCAGCGGCCGGCCGACCTGCAGGCGGAAGGACCGGAGCGCCGCAAGGGCGGCCGCCGAGGCCGCGCTGTCCGCGGACTCCTGCGCCGCGGTCGGGCCGGTCCCGGCCTGGTCGCCACGGGCGGCGCTGGCGGCGGACAGGGCGGCCTCCGCCACCGCGGGCAGCGAGCCGCCCAGCATCAGCGCCCGCCGCACCTCGGCCGCGTCCACCCCGGCAGCCCGCGCGACGGCCTCGGTCATCACGCCTTCCAGCGCACCCTGATGCAGTTCGCCAGCGAGCAACCGGGTCAGGAAGGACTGCTCGGCGGGGGTGGCCCGGGCGAACAGGGTCTCGAGCAGCTTCCGCCGCCCGGCCTGTGACCCGGTCCCCGTGGTCGCCCCGATCGCCGCGAACACGGAATCCGTCTCGGTCACGGTCAGCGGCCCGGGGCCCGCAGCCGCGCCCGGGCCGCTGCCCGGCGCATCGCGGCCGGCCGCCCTGGGGTCAGCCGGCTCGGTGGCGCCCATCCCGGTAGCGGCCGGGTCGCCGGGAGCCGGGTCGCTGGCGGATGGGTCGCCGGGAGCCGGGTCGCTGGCGGCCGGGCGGAGCAGTCCGCCCAGGGCCGCGTATCCCACCCCGATCTGCCGCTGGCGCAGTTCGCCAGAGAGAAACGCCACCGCCACCGGGATCTCCTCCGGGGCCGCCCGGCGCAGCAGGCCGGCGATCTCGTCGATCTTGACCCGGCGGCCGGACGCCAGCGACACCGCCTCTGACGTGCGCACCAAATCGCTCAGTAGCACACTACGCATTCTGCCCGATGCCGCCGACACCCCAGCTCAGGGAAACCCTCCGGCGATGAGCGGGCGCTGCCCTCTAATTTGTTATGGAATGCGGCTTGACCGGCATTGCTACCAAGCGGTAACTTCCATCAAATCGCTCCGCTGTGGCATATCTCACCCGCTGCAGTTCGCGACCCGACAACGGTGCCGGTACGCAACCCCGCAGTGTGTCTGGCACCACGGACACCAGTGCCAGGAGCCGCCATGCCCCCCTCCACCAGCACGTCTGCGGACCCCGCCGAGCAGGCCCCCCAGGGCCGGGTGCGCTGGCGACGGTTCGCCATCTTGTTCATCCCGGCCATGGCGGCAGCGGCCGTCCTGGTCGCATTAACGACTGAAGGCGTACTCGCGGCCTCCATCTCGGTGTCCGGCAGTGCCTTCCAGGTCAGCTCCAGCCAGCTGAAAGGCACTGGTTTCGAGCAGTTCGGCGGCGCGGTTACGGACAGCAAGGGCGGCCAGCATCCGGTAGCCATTTCCGCCATCAAGTCCGCTTCGCTCGCGAACCTGTGCCAGAGCGTCAGCGTCGGCCCGATCACGCTGCGGATCACCGCCGGCGGCGGGGGACGCCTGCGACGGCCAGCAACCTCATTGTTGACTCCGACAACCTGTCCGGTGACGCCACGTTCAACAACATCGTCATCGGCCAGGACGCGGGGACGCTGAACGAGGTTCCGGGGGTCACCGGGCCCTCGGGCGGCTTCGGTCAGCAGGCCGACTCGGTCACCATCGACGACCTCAGGCAGAACACCTGGCTGACCACCGCCGGCTGTTCACCCTGCCCGGCTTCAACCTCACCTTCGGAAACGCCTGCTACTAGTGGACATCCCCGAGGACGGTACGGGCTCCGCCGGATCCAGCCCGGCGGAGTCCGGACCCAACGAACCCCAGCCCGGTGAGGACCCGGCCGGGCCGCCTGGCGCCGAAGAGACCGCTGCCTTCCCGGCCGGGCCGGGCGGGCCCCCGCCGCCCGAGGCCAGCACACCGCAGGCGCCGCCCCGCGCGGTCACCGCCTGGCAGGCGTTCCGGGCCTGGCGCCGCAGCCGCCCGTTCTGGGGCGGACTGCTGCTCGTGCTGGCCGGCCTGGAACTGCTCGCGATCCCGCTGCTGAGCGTGCTGGCCCACGGATCGGTCAAGGTCGTCATCTACATCGGCATCGGCGGCGTGTTCGGCGTGCTCATCGGCGGCCTGCTGGTGGCCTGCGGCCTGCTGATCTGGTTTCACCCGGTGCAGCGGATCTTCTACGCGATCGCCGGTGTCCTGCTGGCCGTCGCGTCCTTCGTCGCCACCAACCTGGGCGGCTTCTTCGTGGGCATGCTGCTCGGCGTGACAGGCGCCTCGCTCAGCTTTGGCTGGACCCCGGGGCCTGGCCGGCTGGCTGGCCAGCACCGTCCGCGGCCACGGCGGCCCGGGCCCCGGTCCGAAGGCCTGGGCCTGCTGCTGGACCCCGGGCCCGCCCCGGAAACTACTGCCGGGCGGGCCGATCGAGTGTCGCGGGAGGGAGCTGGCGCGTCGGGGGCAGACCACGAGGCGAGGTGGATGCCGTGAGACGCAGACTCGCCCTCGCGGTCATGCCGCTCGTCCTGGGCGGCCTGATGCTGCCCGGCCAGGCGGCCAGCGCGGCGCAGCCGTCGGCCGCCAGCCATCCCGGCTGCGTCATCCCCGTGCCGATCCTGTGCCCGTCACCCAGTCCCTCGGCCAGCAGCAGCCCGTCCCCGAGCCCGTCCCCGGACCCCACGGGCTCCGCCTGCCCGGCCCCGTCGGCCAGCGCATCGCCTACCGGCAGCCCCACGGCGGATCCGTCGCCGAGCCCGAGCGCGACCCCCAAGGGCCGGAAAGCGTCCTCGGTGAAGGCTGCGGCGGCTGGGGGCCTGCAGGTCAGCGAAGCCCAGTTCACCCTGGTCACGGGGTCGGCGCTGCTGCTGGGCGCGTCCTACAAGGGAGTGGCGCAGATTCCCACGGCCAGCGGGACGACCGTGCCCATGATGGAGTTCACCATGAACTCGCTCACCCTCGACGGCGCGCCCACGCTGACCGTCACCCAGGGCGGGGTCTCGTCGGTGACCAGCGGCACATCCATGCAGTTCACCGGCAACGTGGTGCTGTACGCGACCCAGCTGTCCGGCTCCCTGCTGGGTGTCCCGGTGACGATCACGCCGAGCAGCCCGCTGGCCACCATCCTCAAGCTGCTCAACTCGGTGACCCCGCTGGTCCCGCTCAAGCTCACCAACGTGACCACCAGCCAGCCCTACATCTCCTCGAACTCGCTGCAGATTCCCGGGCTCCAGGTCGCTGCCTAGATGCCGGGCCAGCCGCCAGGACCCAGGCGGCCCGCAGCGAACGGGGCCGGAACGAACGCCAGGGCAGCGGGCGCCAGCCTCGCTGGTCACCCGCTGCCCTGGCGCTAAGCCCCGGTCAGGGCGTCCTGACCTGCCCGTTCACGTCCTGGTGCGCGTCGGTCATTTCCTGGTGGTCCGCCGGCGTGGTCGGCGGCATGGGCGGCGCAGTTACCGGGCCCGGGTCCGCCATAACCGTAGTGTCCGGCTTGCTGCGCAGGATCTGGGCGGCGGCAGCGCAGCCCGCACCCAGCACCACGACCGCCGCCGCGATGAACGGCCAGCGACGACGCCGCTGAGCCTTGGGCGGCTGGATCCGCCGGGCGGCGGTCACCATGGCAGCCGACACCGCCGGAGCGAGCCGCTCCTGCACGGCCACGCCGCTCGCCTCGACCCGCGGTGCCGTCCAGGCCCGAGCCTCGAGCAGGCCGCGGGCCGCCGTCTCCTGGGCGCTCTTCGCCAGCGGCGCCACCTGGGTCGTGGCCTGGCGAGCGAGCCCCTGGGCGCGCACGGCCCCGGCCTTGGCCTGGTAGGCGCGACTCTGGATGCGCGCCTTCCCGGCTGCGGCCCGGGACTTTACGTCCTGACTGCTACTTCTTGAAAACACCATTAACCTCCGAACATCCCCGGACAGCTCCCCCGCCCACTCACTTCCCTGGGCGGCAGCGCTCAACCCTGCCTTCCCCCTGTGCCCGGGCTAAACCGGGCTGAACCAAAACCGACCCGGGCTGCCGGGCCCGCTCGCCCGATTCGCAGCGTCGCCGGGAGCGCCGTAAGGTCAGGAGTGGATGACCCGGCGGCAAAAGCCGTCCGGCAGGAAGCGTCCGGCGGGAAACGGCTAATGACCGGGCGTGCCGTGCAAGGATTCCACTTATGACAAACTCGCTGACCGCGACTCTGCGGACGAATCAGGGGACGATTGTGGTCCGGCTTTTCCCTGATCAGGCCCCGAAGACGGTGCGCAACTTCGTCGAGCTCGCCGAGGGATCCCGGGACTGGACCGACCCGCGGACCAGGCAGCCCAGCCGGGCCAGCCTGTACAACGGGACGATCTTCCACCGGGTGATCCCGGACTTCATGATCCAGGGCGGCGACCCCCTCGGCACCGGCACCGGCGGTCCCGGATACCAGTTCGGGGACGAGTTCCACCCGGACCTCTCGTTCAACCGCCCGTACCTGCTGGCCATGGCCAACGCGGGCCCCGGCACGAACGGCTCCCAGTTCTTCATTACCACCGTCCCCACCCCCTGGCTGACCGGCAAGCACACCATTTTCGGCGAGGTCATCGAGGGCAGTGACGTGGTGGACGCCATCAGCCACGCGGAGCGTGACCGCAGGGACCGCCCGGCCAAGGACGTGGTGCTGGAGTCGGTCGAGATCAGCGGCGCCGACACTCCGGAAACCGCGGGCTAGCCAGATCCGCAGGCTGAACAGTGGACGAGTTCCCGGCGCCCGGCCCTGAGGCGTCCGCACCGGTACCTACCTGTTTCCGGCATCCGGACCGGGAGACCTATCTCTCCTGTAGCCGGTGCGGGCGTCCAGCCTGCCCTGACTGCCTGCGTGCCGCACCGGTCGGGCAGCATTGTGTCGAATGCGTCCGGGAAAGTAACCGCGGCGTCCGGCAGCCCACGGCGGTATTCGGCGGCCGGGTGACGTCGGGGACGGCGGTCACCTGGGTGCTCGTCGGCCTCAACGTCCTGTTTTACCTGGTGGAGTGGGTCTACCCGCGTATCGTCAACTACTACGACATGATCGGCGCGGCGTACGATCCCACCATCCACCAGACCGTGGGCGTGGCCCATGACCAGTGGTACCGGCTGATTACGTCGGCCTTCCTGCACGAGCCGGGGCTGAGCGGGTTCGGCCCCGCGCACATCATCTTCAACATGTGGGCGCTGATCCTGGTCGGACCGGCCCTGGAGCGGTGGCTAGGGCACCTGCGTTTCCTGGCGATCTACCTGCTCAGTGCGCTCGGCGGCTCGGTGCTGTACTTCTTCTACGCCCCGCCGAATCAGTCCGCGCTGGGAGCGTCGGGCGCCATCTTCGGCTTGTTCGGGGCCTGGTTCGTGCTCTCCAGGCGGCTGCGGCTGGACAGCCGGGCGATCGTGTTCCTGATCGTCCTCAACCTGGCGATCAGCTTCGCGGTCCCGTCCATCGCCTGGCAGGACCACGTGGGCGGCCTGATCACGGGTGCGGTGGTCACCGCGGCCTACGCCTACGCGCCCCGGCAGCACCGGGCCCTGTTCCAGGGGGCCGCGACCCTGATCGTGCTCGCCATCCTGGTCGCCGCCGTGATCACCCGCGACAGCCAGCTAGTGGCAGCAGGCTTCCGCTAACGCTGTGTATCCGGGGGGACGACCCCCCGGAACCCCCCCATCGCCGGGCGGGAACACGCCTCCGGCGCGCCCCGCCTCGCCGTGCTCAGCGCCACTTGGTGGACAGCACCACACCCGCAATGATGAAGGCGAAGCCGACCACCAGGTTCCAGTCGGCCAGGGCCCCGACCGGCAACGTGCCCTGGGTCACGTAGAACACCGCGATCCAGGCCAGCCCGATCAGCAGGCAGGCCAGCATGACCGGTACCAGCCAGCGGGGGCTGACCTTCTTCGACGCCGATCGCTTCGGCGGCGGTGTGTACACCGCCTTGGTTCTCACGCGGGACTTCGGCACGGTCGTCTCCTGGTCAGTAGCTCTGCCGAGTGTAACGCCGGGACACCACCTAGAGACGCGGCGTGCGGGTGCTCGTGGCCCCGGACGCCGTGGTACCCGTCGGGGTCGGCGTCGGGGTGGTCGCGCTCGGCGTCGGGGTCGGCGTCGGGGTGGTCGCGCTCGGCGTCGGGGTCGGCGTCGAGGCCACGTAGATCGTCACGGTCGATCCCTGGGGCAGCGTCCCGCTGGACGGGGTCTGCTGGAACACGTTGCCCGGGGTGGAGTTGGCGGGCCCCGCCGCGGTAATGACCTGGACCTTGAACCCCTGGTTCTGCAGGATCGAGACGGCGGTGGCCTTCGGGTCGCCGACGGTGTTCTGGACCTGGGTCCCGCCCCCGGAGACGTAGATGGTCACCGTGCTGTTCGGGAGCAGCATCGTCCCGGGATCGGGAGACTGCCGCACCACCGTGCCGGCGGGCTGGGTGGAGTTCGCTGCTGTCTTGGTCACCACGTGGAAGTTCTGCAGCTTGTTCTGGGCATCGGCCTCCGACAAGCCGATCACCCTGGGCACGCTGATCTTCTTCGGCCCGGTGGAGACGTCCAGCGTGACCACGCTCTTCGGCGCCACCTTGGTCCCGAACGGGGGGCTGGTCTGGGTGACCAGGCCGGCCTTGACCGACGGCGAGGCCACATTGACCACCCTCGGTGTCAGCCCGGCCTTCTTGATCGCGGCCACCGCCTTACTCTGGGTCATGCCCACGACGGACGGCACTGCGCCGGTCTTCCCGCTGCCGCCGCTGAGCAGCAGGTAGGCGATCACGATGATCAGGATGGCGGCGATGCTGCCCAGGATCCACCACAGGGCCCGCCGCCGCGCCGTTCCCGCCGCCGTCGTACCCGTCCTCGCCGGGCCCGTACGGGGACATCGCGCCGGTCGGCGCGGCCCCGGCCATCATCGTGCTCGGGCCCATCCGCTGGGTTCCGGGGGCGTACATCTCGGTCGCCTGCGGAGGCGCGGCCACCGGCACGCCGGACAGCGCCCGCTGGATGTCGGTGCGCATCTCGGCCGCGGACTGGTAGCGCTCGGCCGGGTCCTTGGCCATCGCCTTCAGCACGATGGAGTCGGCCCAGGCCGGGATCTCCGGGTCGATGCGTGACGGCGGGATCGGGTTTTCCCGGACGTGCTGGTAGGCGATGGCGACCGGGGAATCGCCGGTGAACGGCGGCCTCCCGGTGAGCAGTTCGTACAGCAGGCACCCGGTCGAGTACAGGTCGCTGCGTGCATCCACCCGCTCGCCCCGGGCCTGCTCGGGCGACAGGTACTGCGCGGTCCCGATCACCTGGGCGGTCTGGGTCATGGTCGCCTGGGCGTCGCTGACCGCACGGGCGATGCCGAAGTCCATGACCTTGACCTCGGCCGACCGGGTGAGCATCACGTTCCCGGGCTTGATGTCCCGGTGCACGATCCCGTTCCGGTGGCTGTAGTCCAGCGCCCGCAGCACCCCGTCCGTGATCTCCAGCGCCCGCTCGGGAAGCAGCCGCCGGTCGTCGCGGAGCAGTTCGCGCAGGGTCCGGCCGTCCACGTACTCCATCACGATGTACGGGACGTGCGTCGGGACCAGCCATGTCCTCGCCCGTGTCATAGACGGCGACGATGGACGGGTGGTTCAGCGAGGCTGCGGACTGGGCTTCCCGCCGGAACCGGGCCTGGAAGGTCTGGTCCCGGGCCAGGTCCTCGCGGAGCGTCTTCACCGCGACGATGCGGTCCAGCCGGATGTCCCGGGCCCGGTAGACCTCGGCCATGCCGCCCCGCCCGACGACGCCGTCGAGTTCGTAGCGGCCGCCGAGGAGCCGTGGCTGTGTCATGTCTCGCACGTCAGTAACCGTCCTGCATCGTTATCCGTCCATCGGGTGCGGCGGTGGCCGCCTGAGGCCACCACCGCGGGCGGAAGGCCAGTCGATCCGCGTCGCGGCGTCCGCCGTGATCACGGGGCTCACCCCTTCCCCTGGGAGGCGAGGTAGGCCTTGATGACCTGCACTGCGATCGGTGCGGCGGCGTCGGCACCGAAGCCGCCTCCCTTAACTACGACGCCGACAGCGATCTGCGGTTGTGTTGTCGGGGCGTAACAAGTAAATACCGCGTCGTCCAGGCCGGAGTTGTTGATGCCGTTCTGGGCGGTCCCGGTCTTCCCCGCGATCGTGATTCCCCCGGTGACCTGGGTTCCCGCGGTGGCGTGGGCGGTCCCAAACTGCGACTGGACCACGCTGGTCATCATCGCCTGCAGGTGTGCCGCCTGGCTGGGGGTCACCGCGGTGCTCAGCGGGGACGGGGTGGCGGTCTGGACCGCCGACAGGTCCGGGGCCGTCACCTTCTGGATCAGGTAAGGCTTCATCAGGACCCCGTTGTTGGCCACCGCGGCGGACAGCATCGCTTCCTGCAGCGGGGTCACCGTGTTGCTTTCCTGGCCGATGGCCCCCCCGGCCCTCTGGGCGGGGTCCGTGTAGAGCGGGACGTTACTCTGGGCCACCTGCATCCCCGGGGCGAGGGTCATGTTGGGGTCGTTGAAGCCGTACTTGCTGGCCTGCGCCCGCAGGGCGGCCCCACTGAGGCGCAAGCCAAGAGCGCCGAACGCGGTGTTGCACGACACGGTGAACGCGTAGATGAGCGACACCCTGCCGGTGCCGCAAGCCGAGCCGTTGTCATTGATCAGCTGGGTGGTCGTGCCCGGCAGGGTGAGCCTGGTCGGCGCCGGGACCTGCGTGTTCTGGTCGGCGACCTTCCCGGTCGCGAACGCGGTGGAGCTGGTCACGATCTTGAAGGTCGAGCCGGGCGGGAACGTCGTGCTGATGGCGTTGTTGACCAGCGGGTGCGCCGGGTCGCGGAGCAGCCGCTTGTCGTTGGTATTGAGCTTGTTGCCGTCCAGCGTGGCCAGCAGGTTCGGGTCGAAGGTCGGATAGGACGCCAGGGCGAGGATCGCCCCGGTCTGCGGGTTGATCGCCACCACCCCGCTCTCCCTCCCGGACTGCTTCAGCGCGGCATAGGCCGCCTGCTGGGCCGCCGAGTTGACGGTCAGCTCGACCGTGGCGCCCTTCTTCTGCTTCCCGCTGATCAGGTCGATGAGGTTGTGCACCTCGAGGGCGGGATCGGTACCGGCCAGGTCCTTGTTCGCCGCCCCCTCGATCCCGGTCTGGCTGAACAGCGTGTCATAGCCGGTGACCGGGGCGTACACCTTCCCGAACGGGTAGTGCCGCTGGTACTCCCCGAAGTTCTTGTTCATCTTCGAGAACGCCACGACCTTCTGGTCGGCCGTGACGATCGAGCCCCGCTGGAACTGCAGCGTCGCCGAGACCGTCCGGCCGTTGCCCGGCTCGTTGGCCAGGCTGCTCGCATCAAAGCCCTGGACGAAGTTCACGTTGACCAGCAGCGCCACGAAGAGCACGAGGCAGATCAGCGAGACACGGCGCAGCGCACGGTTCATCCGGCCCGCACCACCTGGGTCATGCCCTCGTCCTGGATGGGCTGCGGGGCCGGCCGCCGGGCGGTGTCGCTGATGCGCATGAGCAGGGCGATCCCCATCCAGCTGGCGATCAGCGAGGAACCGCCCTGGGACAGGAACGGCGTGGTGATGCCGGTCAGCGGGATGAGCCGGGTCACGCCGCCGACGATCACGAAGACCTGCAGGGCGACCACGAAGGAGAGCCCGCCCGCCAGCAGTTTCGAGAACGGGTCCCGCACGGCGATCGCCGCGCGCAGCCCGCGCTGCACGATCAGCCCGTAGATGAGCAGCAGGGCCATGACCCCGGTCAGGCCCAGTTCCTCGCCGAACGCGGTGATGATCAGGTCGTTCTGCACCAGCGGGGTGATGTACGGCTGGCCCTGGCCCAGCCCGCGGCCCAGCACGCCGCCGGAGCCCATCCCGTACAGCCCCTGGACCAGCTGGTAGGAGAAGGTGTGCACATAGTTGAACGGGTGCAGCCAGATGACGAAGCGTTCCCGTACGTGCGCGAACAGCTCACTCGCGAGCAGGGAGCCGGTGACGAACAGCAGGAACCCGATGATCAGCCAGGAGGACCGCTGGGTGGCGACGTACATCATGACCACGAACAGGCCGAAGAACAGCGCCGAGGTGCCGACGTCGCCCTCGAAGACCAGGACGACCAGGCTGACGCCCCAGGCGATGAGGACCGGGCCCAGGTCCCGGGCCCGCGGCAGGTCGATGCCGAGCACCCGGCGGCCGGCCAGCGCGAGCACATCCCGCTTGGCCACCAGGTAGCCGGCGAAGAACACGGCCAGCGCCAGCTTGGCGAACTCCTCGGGCTGGATGCTCCCGATACCCGGGGAGAGCGATCTGGATCTTGGCGGCGGTACCCGGGACCTCGCTGATGCTGGCGGGCAGCACCGCGGGCAGGGCCAGCAGCACCAGGCCGATCGCGCCCAGCGTGTAGGTGTACCGCTGCAGGGTGCGGGGCTGCCGGATGAAGGCGAGCACGGCCACGAAGGCCGCCATCCCGATCGCGGTGTAGAACACCTGGAGCGCGGTGGTGGACGTGCTCATCGTGCTGACCACGACGCCGGGATTGCCGCCCCGCCCGGCCTCCTGCAGGCGGTAGATCATCACGATGCCCAGGCCGTTGAGCAGCGCGGCCAGCGGGAGCAGCAGCGGGTCGGCGTAGGGCGCCAGCCAGCCGCACCGCCACGTGGGCGGCACCGACCAGGACCGCGAAGGCCAGGCCGTACTCGAACATCCCCGCCGGGATCTTGCCGTTCAGCCCGAGCCCGACGTTCGCGTACGCGAGCAGGACCACGCCCACCACGAAGACCAGCATGAGCAGTTCGGTCCGGCGCCGTCCCCGCGGCGCGGGAGCGGCCGCGGCTGGCTGCCCTGCCCGGCCCCGGCGTCGGCACCCAGCGGATGCCCTCCGGGTGTGGTGATCGCGCTCAAGAAGTTCCTCCCGTCCCGGTGGCGGTGCTCCCCGGTACGGGGCAGTCCGCCGGAATGGTGGGCTTCGGCTGCCTGACGTGCGTGGTGATGGTCTTGTTCTTGACCTTCTTCTTGACCGTCCTCGCTGGGGTCGCTTCCCACTTCTGCAGGGCCAGGACGGCGTTGTGGCACCGCACGTAGTTCGATCGGAGGTTGGTCACGATGCTCTGGGCGCCGGCCAGGCCGTGATCCGACGGGATCGTGGCCTGCACGTCCGCGGCCATGGCGGCGGGCAGCCCGGCCACCGGGATGCCGGACCGGCTGACCACGCTGGACAGGTTGATCCCGGCGGCGCTCTGGTTGATGCCGCGGAAGATGACGACCTGGCCGCCGTCCGCGGCCACGTAGTACTGGGTCTGGGTGTACCGCCAGCCCGCGTAGGCACCGCCGACCACGAGGACGAGCAGGATCACCAGAGCGGACTTGACCAGCGGCAGCGCCGCGCCGCCGGGGCTGGTACTCGTCCTCAGGCTCGTCCGGCGCCTGGGGCGCAGGGATCGTCGTGCGCGATCGCCACCGCGACCTGCGGGGCGGTGCGGGTGAGCAGGTGGGCCCGTCCGGCCGGGCTGTCCGTGCGGAAGTGCGGGCCGCCGCTGCCGTTGGAGGCCGCGCCCACCATCACGGAGGCATCGCTGGGCGGCAGCGACGTGGTGGCGCTGTCCACCACGTCCGCGACGATGCAGGTGATGTTGTCCGGGCCCGCCGCCCCGGATGGCCAGCTCCACCAGTTGCAGCACGACCTCGTCGAGGTTGGCCACGGTGGCCAGCGTCTTGTGCAGGGTCTCCTCGCTGACCACCCCGGACAGCCCGTCGGAGCACAGCAGGTAGCGGTCCCCGGGCCGGGCCTCCAGCAGGGTCAGGTCCGGCTCCACGTCGGCCCGGCCATCCAGGGCCCGCAGCAGCATCGAGCGCTGCGGATGGGTGGCCACGTCATCGGGGCTGATCCGGCCCTCGTCCACCAGCGTCTGGACCAGCGTGTGGTCGTGCGTGATCTGGTGGAACTCACGATCGCGCAGCAGGTAGGCACGGGAGTCACCGATATGGCACAGCGCCACCCGGCCGCCGGACCACAGCATCGCGGTGAGCGTGGTGCCCATGCCCTCGAATGAGGGGTCGGCCACCACCATGTTGTGCAGGGTGTGGTTCGCGTCGCTCACCGCGTCGGCGAGCGCGTCCAGCAGGTCGGTGCCGGGCACGTCGTCGTCGAGCCTGGAGAGGGCCGAGATGGCCGCCGCGCTGGCGACTTCTCCGGCGGCATGACCGCCCATGCCGTCGGCCACGGCCAGCAGCCGGGCCCGGCGTACGCCGCGTCCTCGTTCCCCTCCCGGAGAAGACCGACGTCGGAGCGGATCGCGTACCGGAGTGCAAGTGTCATCTGCGCAATTCCAGAACGGTCTTGCCGATGCGGATCGGCACGCCTGTCGGCACCGGGGTCGGCTGGGTCACCTTCTGCCGGTCGAGGTAGGTGCCGTTGGTTGACCCGAGATCCTCGACGATCCATTGACCGTCTTGAGGGAACAGCCGGGCATGTCGGCTCGAAGCGTAGTCATCGTTGAGGACCAGCGTGGCGTCATTTGACCGACCGATGGTGATTTGCTGTTCAGTCAGCGGCAGGGTCGTTCCGGACAGCGAGCCGCCGGTCACCAGCAGCCGCTGCGGCTCGCGCGGCCGGCCCGGGCCGGGCGGGCGGGCTTGGCCGGGCGGGGCCGGGCGTTCTGCCGCTGCCGCTTCTGCTTGCGGCTCGACGGGGACTGGCCGAACAGGTCCGTGCGCACCACACCGACCGCCGTGATCACGAACAGCCACAGGACCGCCAGGAAGGCGAGCCTGATCAGGAGGAGGGTCAGCGTGCTCATCGGCTTGATGTGTCCTTGGGTGCCTCGCCGTTGCGGCCTTTCGGGGGTGCGGAGTCGGGGTCGGGCCCGGCGCGGGACTGGATCAGTTCCGGGATTGCGGCCATTGCCGGGGCTGCGTCAATAGACACCGTCCCGGCGGAAAACCAGCGTGGTCCGTCCGAGGGTCACCTGCGTGCCATCTGCCAGTGTCACGCGCCGCACCGGCTGCCCGTTCACGAAGGTCCCGTTGGTGGAGCCCAGGTCGACGAGGACGACTTCGCCGTCCTCGACCCGCAGCTCGGCGTGGTGGCGTGAGACACCGGGGTCGACCAGCCGCAGGTCGCAGTCGGTGCCGCGGCCCAGCATGGTGACCGGCGCGTTCAGCTCATAGGTCCGCTGGCTGCTGCCGTCCGGACCCGGCTCCGGGCCCGATACCAGCAGCCTCGGCCGGCCTCCGAACGAGCCTGGCATCCGCGGCAGGTCGCTGGCCGGCCTGCGGATCTCCCTCCCTCGACCGTGGTGCCCCGGATCACGCCGGAGCGGATCCGGAACGTTCCCGTGGTCAGGTCAGGAACCCCCTCGAACCGCATCCGCACCGGCCCCACGAACGAGTAGCCCTGCTCGCGCGCATGCTCGCGAGCCAGTGTGGCCAGTTCCACACCGAGGCTGTCGGCGTAGACCTCGAGGCGGTCGAAGTCGGTATCGGCGATCTCGACCACGAAATCGTTCGGCACCAGCGTGCGGCCCTGCGCCACGATCGCAGCCCGGTCATCCATCTCGCGCTGTACCGCGCTGGCAACCTCCACTGGCTGCAGCTCGGATTTGAACGCCCGCGCGAAGGCACCCTCGACCATGCCCTCGAGCCTGCGCTCGAACCGACTGAGAACTCCCACCGGGGTACCTCCTTCCCCTATCCGCATCCGATGGTATCGGCGCTCAGGGTGCTGTTGCGGACGTGCTAACCTGACTCACTGCGTAGGGCGGGTGGCGGAACGGCAGACGCGCACGGTTCAGGTCCGTGTGTCCGAAAGGACGTGAGGGTTCAAATCCCTCCTCGCCCACTGGTAGTGCTGAACATTGGTGGTTGTGCCGGAACACGTGGTAGGGCGCACTGGGCAGAGCTTATGCGCCAGGCCGCCAGGCCGGGGCCGATCTGGCCAGGTCAGGAGACTGCACTGTAACCTCCAGGCCACTGGCATTTCCAGGTGCCGGGACCGGGCCACCGGTACTCCCTGCAGCCGCCACTCCTGCAGCCACCGGGCCCGCGTAACCGTTTCCTGTTTCGCGAGGGTCAGGTCATGAAGGCAGATGTCGCTGTCGTCGGCGCGGGCGCCCTCGGGCTGAGCACGGCCCTCCATTTGGCGCTGCAGGGCCGGTCCGTCGTGGTGATTGACCGCCGTACCCCCGGCTCGCAGGCGTCCGGCCGCGCGGCCGGACTGTTCAAATCCGTGCAGGGCGACGAGGTCCGCACCTACCTGGCCCGCCGCAGCATCGACCTGGTCCGGCACTTCAGCGAGTGGGCAGCCGTCCCCCTGGACGTGGCGGCCTCGGGCAGCCTGCTCGTGGCGCGCAGCGGCGGCCACAAGAAACTGCTGGCGGCTGAGCTCGCCCAGTCCCGCCGCTGGGGGGTGGACCTGGCTGAGGTCAGCCCGGCCGAGGCGGCCAGCCGGGCGGGCGGGTACTACCGCCCGGCGGGGGACGAGGATGTGGTCTGGTGCCCCGAGGACGTGTACATCGAGGAACCCGGGACCCTGATCGACGCCTACCTGGAGGCCGCCCGGCGGGCCGGGGCCCAGGTGCTGGCGGACGAGCCGGTGACCGCCGTGACCAGCAGTGCCGGGGCCATCACCGGCCTGCGGACGGGCGCCCGCCGCATCGACACCGGGGTGGTCGTCAACGCCGCCGGGGCCTGGGTCCGCCAGGTCGGTGAGCTGGCCGGGGCGTGGGTGGCGGCCGCACCGGTGCGGCACCAGCTGCTGGTGACCGGCCCCGTCCCCGGTGTGCCCGCCGGGGCGCCGATCACCAGGATCCTGGACTGCGCGGTGTATCTGCGGCCGTCCCGCGGCGGCCTGATGCTCGGCGGGTTCGAGGCCGCGCCGCTGCCGGTCGATCCGCGCGGCGAGGCTCCGGGGTTCGACACCGATGACGTCCCGCTGGACCGCGGCGTGCTGGACGCGATGGCGGCCCAGGTCGCGGACCTGGTGCCGGCCGCGCACACCGCCGTGCGCCAGGGGATGGTGGCCGAGCACCGCGGCGGCCTGTTCACGATGAGCCCGGACGGCCGCTTCCTGGCCGGCCCGGTGCGGGACGTGCCGGGCCTGTGGGTGGCCAGCGGCTGCAACGGATCAGGGTTCTCCTCGTCCCCGGCGATCGGGGAAGCCCTGGCCCGGTGGATCACCGGCGGCCGCCCGGCAGTGGATATGTCTTCCCTCGAGCCGGGCCGGTTCGGCTCGCCCGCCGGCGTCCCGGCCAGCGGCCTTCTGGCCGCCGGCTCCAGCCTGACGGCCGCCAGCCGGGTGCCCGCCAGCCCGATGGCACCCCGCCCCGTGGCGGCCTGTCGGATGAGGCCCTGGTCGAGCGGGGCACCTGGCAGTACGCCCACTATTACGACCCGCTGACGGCCTGATCGGTCAGGGGACCACGATGACCGGGCAGTGCGCGTGCCTGGCCAGCCAGCCCGGCACGGACCCGGCGGCACGATGCCAGACCCGCGCCGGGGCGCCGATGACCAGCGCGTCCGCGCTGAACTCATCGGCGGCGGCGGCGAGTTCGCGGGCCGGGCTGCCCTGGCGGGTGACGATCCTCACATCCAGCCCCTCCCGGTCGCAGACCTCGTCGAGTTCGGCGAGCAGCCAGCGATGGGTCTCGCCGGAATCCCGGACCGGCGCGATCACCTGGCCGCTGAGCGGCTCGCAGAAAATACTGGGGCTGGTGATGTAGGCGACGAGGAGGGGGCGGCCAAGCCTGCGGGCCATACCCGCGGCGTAGGCGAGCGCATGCCTGCTGGACTCCGATCCGTCGTAGCCCGCCACCACGGGATGGTCCAGGTCGGTCGCCGGGCCGCAGTCAGCCAGCGGCTCGCGGCGCGGGCCGGGCTGCGCCGGCCCCCGGTCCGGGCCGGCCGGAGGCCGGGACGCTGGCTGCGGGGGAGGCCGCCTGGCGGCACGTCAGCAGGCCTGAACGGCTGGGGACCGTCCGGCTGGGCGCCACCCGGCTGGGCAGCGCCAGGGGCGGGCCGTTCAGGCTGGCCCGGGAGGGGCTGAGGCTCTGCCTGGTCCATGGCTTCTCATCCTTGTGAATCCATGCTCCGCTCACCGGTGACGTACCGCAAGCTACGTTAGTTTTCATTAAACAAGTAATCAGCCTTATCCCATACCGGCAAGGCCTTCCGGCGCTCCGGTGCCCTTCTTCCCGGGCCTCCGGCGGTGCTCCTCCACCCCCGCCAGCTCATGATCACGGGGCCAGTGTTGCATGACTACGGACCGGTAGCTATCGGTGTCATAACGATCCGTCAGCCGGCGGTGGCGCGATCACGCCGGGACACCAGGCAGAATCGTTACCATGCCGGAACTTCCCGAGGTGGAGTCGCTGGCCCGGTTCTTGCGCGAGCGGGCCGACGGGCGTGTCATCGACCGCGCCGACAGTGCGGCTATCTCGGTCCTGAAGACCTACCGTCCCGATCTGACCGCCCTGCGTGGCCGGACGATTACGGACACCCGGCGGCACGGGAAGTTCCTGGACCTGGTGGCCGGGGCCGCCCCGGGCGGCAACGGGGACCAGACCGCCGACGGCCCCCTGCACCTGGTCATCCACCTGGCCCGGGCCGGGTGGCTCCGCTGGCGGGAAAACCTGCCTGAGACGCCTCCGCGCCCCGGCAAGAGCCCGCTCGGCTTCCGGCTGCGGTTCACCGACGGCACCGGCTTCGACCTGACCGAGGCGGGCACGAAGAAGCGCCTGGCCGTCTACCTGGTCGCCGACCCGGCTGAGGTCCCCGGGGTGGCCGCGCTCGGCCCCGACCCCATGGCCGACTCGTTCACGGTGCAGGCCCTGGCCGGGATGCTCGCCGGCCGCCGCACCCAGATCAAGGGCGTGCTCCGGGACCAGAAGGTGATCGCCGGGATCGGCAACGCCTACTCCGATGAGGTACTGCATGCGGCCAGGATGTCGCCGTTCAAGCTGGCCAGCAGCTTCACCGAGGACGAGGTCAGGGACCTGCACGCGGCCATCACCGCCACCCTCCGGGAAGCGGTGGACCGGTCCGCCGGCCTGGCCGCCGGCGACCTGAAGGCCGAGAAGAAGTCCGGGCTGCGCGTGCACGGCCGGGCTGGCCAGCCCTGCCCGGTGTGCGGCGACACGGTGCGGGAGGTCTCGTTCGCCGACTCCGCCCTGCAGTACTGCCCCACCTGCCAGACCGGCGGCAAACCGCTCGCCGACCGCCGGATGTCCCGGCTGCTCCGCTGATCGATGCTGGCTCACCAGCCCGGCTCATCAGGGCTGGCTCGCCAGCCTGGCTGATCGCGTGCGGCCTGATCAGTGTCGGGCGATCCAGCGCTCGCTGATCATGACTGCCCAGTCAGTGCACGGGTGAGCCGGAGGCGGCGCCGGTGCCGGTGCCGACCGGGCCGAAGACGGCGCCGAGCTTCGCCCAGCGCACGCCCTCGCATCCGGCCCGGGAGAAGTCCGAGTCGACATGCTGGCCGAAGAAGGTGCCGCTCACCGTGGCCTTCTGCGGCCCGGCCACGATCATCGGGCACATGATGCCGCGTGGGATCGGGGCGAACGGGTTCTTGGCGCCCAGCAGCTCACGGCAGGCGGCCTTGGCGTCGGGATCTGTCCCGCCGGTCGGCTCGCAGCGCAGCGTCCACCGTTTGGGCGTGGCGCCCGGGGTCGCCGTGACCACGACGGTGAGCGAGACCCTGGCCGCGGGGGCGGAGGGCCTGGGGGACGAGCCCGCGACGGTCGCGCTGCCGCAGGCGGCCGCCGTGATCACGCACAGGACGGCGGGCAGGAGGTATCCCGCGCCGGACCGTGCGTGCCGCAAGGAGAATTTCATGCCCATGTGACGCTCCGCGGCGGCTGCCGGTTCCCGCGGCGGCGCCGCGTGCAAGACCGGTCTGCCCGTTCGTAGGTGCTTCGTGGCCGTTGACGCTGCGAGGCTACCGGCAGGCCCGGCCGGAAAGGGTCGCCTTCCGTCGCCGCGACCACTCTCGGCCTGACCGGCCTGGCCACTGCGCGGCCGCCTGATGGAATGGAAGAGCTGCACCCGGGTGTGCGCCAATTTCGTAGGTAGTCCGAGTTAGCCTGCGGCGGTCTGAGTGTGCTGCCGCTGGCAGATGGCGGGTGCTGCTGCGGTCGTCTGGTTGTGTGGCCGCTGCCAGATCTCTTCCCAGCGGCCGCTGGCTTCCTGGCAGCGCAGGGTGGCGATGGCGGTGGCACCGGGGATGGCCCAGCGCATGCCGGAGAGCTTGAGGCGCTGGCCGATGACGGCTTTGCAGCCTGCTTCGACGGCGCCGGAGCCGACGAACATGCCCAGGCCGCGGAAGTGGGCGTAGCGCATGCGGTGGGCGTTGACCTCGAAGTAGGCCAGCTGCTTGTCGCGTTCGCGGGCTAGCGAGCCGGTGAACTTCAGGTCCCCTCCGGCGGCGAGCAGGGCGGGGATATCACCGGCGTCGAGTTCGGCGAGGCGCTCGGTGAGCCAGTCAGGGTGGCTGTTGCGCAGCAGGCGGGTGGCGAGGGCGGCGAGGTCGTGGACGTGCTCGCGGGCGTGGTAGAGGTCGACGATCTGGGTGGCGGCGGGGAATAGCTCATCGGCGATGTTCCAGATCCATACGGCTCCATCCCCGAGTATCACGAGCTGGCGGATGTGCTCGGCGCCGCGGCGGCGGGCTTCGGCGTCTGCGAGCCGGGCGAAGCGGGCGGCGGGTTCGAAGGTGGCCAGGTAGGTAGACGAGCCCGGATCGCGGATGGGGTGGCCGTCTTTGTCCAGGGTGGTCTGGGTGAACAGGCAGGCGAGCTTGACCTCACGGGTGTGCGCCCGGCCATCGTCGCCTTTGCCGGGGCGGCCCTCGGTCTCCGCCGCGACCATGGGCACCCCGGTGCCATCGACCGCGAGATACAGCATGTCCGGCAGCGGCGCCGGGGGCGGGAGAGGGATCACCTGGCGGGAGCAGATCGCGCCCGCCTGGGCGGTGATGGCCGCGGCGGCAGCGGCGCCGCCGGCTTCGGCGGACCGCTCGATCCGCTTGGCAGTCAGCTGGATGCCGGCCAGTTCGGCGAGCAGGCGGCCGGCTTTGGCGAACGGGACCGCGGCTGCCGCCCGGGCCGTCATCTTGGCCAGCCCCGGCGACATCGAGGCCCGCCCCACGCCGAGTTCGGCGTCCCTGGGAACCACGCCGTGCCCGCAGCCAGGGCATTGGTAGTACGCGCGGCGCAGGTCAACCGGGCCCAGGACGGTATCGATGGTCTTGGCCCGGTAGGACACGAACCTGGCCTGATGCCCCGCCCCGCACTCTGCCCGGGGCCCGCGGTAGCCGGGATCAGCAGCCAGCAGGTCTTCCAGTAAGCCAGCGCCCAGCCTGGTCATGGCGCTGCGGATCGCCAGCTCCACCGCCTCCAGGCCTGCGCCGCCGGTGCCCAGCGACCGGGCGGCCAGCCCGGCCAGCCGCTCTACCTCGGCGGCGGCCTCCGCCGCGAACGCCGCGGCGAGCCGGGCGGAGAGCCCCCTTTTTCACCACCCGGCCCGGCCGGGGGCTCCTGGGCGGGCAGCGGGACCGGCCTAGCCTCGCAGATCGCCTCATTGACCTGCACGATCTGCTCACTCAGCGCTGTGAACTCCTTATAGGCCGCCAGCTCCGCGCGGACCTTCTCCAGCTCGGCGGCAGCCAGCTGGCGGGTGCGCGTCCGGCCCCCGGCTGAGCGGGTCCACAGCCAGCGGGGCCCGTGCCCCGGATGACCGGGCCGCGCGCAGGCGCAATTCGGCTTGCCGCAGCGCCGGTAGGTGGCGTTGATGCTGCCTGGCCGGAAATCGCCGGTGCCGGCCAGCCGCTCATACAGCTGTTCACGCTGCTGCTCCAGGTCAGGAAGGGACGGCTCCGTCATCAGCACTCCTCTGGAAGTTTTGACACTTCCAGAGTACCTCGGCACCCTGCGCTTCCCCGGCTCACCTACATCTGTGTCGCGCACCCGCTGCACCCACGGATCAGCGGAACTGCCGTACTTGTGTGGAACGGTGGACTGGTCATATGACGGACGCACTGATGACCCCTGACGAGCTGGCCGCGTTCCTTGACCCGCCGATGTCCGCGGACCGGCTGAAGCTTCTGATGGGAGCGCTCGGCATCGAACCGGCAGGCCGACGCGATACTGGTGGCCGAAGGAGAAGCACATGAACCAGGCAGGAAGGCTTCCGGTTAGATTGCTCATCGCGGGGGTCTGCACCTTCGCGCTGGCGGGCGGCGTGCTCACCGGGCAGGCTCCTGCTCACGCGGCAGTGTGCGCGCCTTACCAGCACATCACCGTGAATGGGACAGACTGGATCAGGAGCCCCGACAACTTCGGCGGCGGCAACGCCTGCCTCAACCAGCCCAACGGCACGGTCAGCTTCACCGTCAAGTCGCAGACCGCACCCCCGCCGGCGCAGAACCGGGTAGCGGCCTACCCGCACCTGGCCCGCGGCTGCGAGTTTCCCGACCCTAACGCTCTCGGGGACTGCACCAAAGGCTGGGCCGCGAAACCGGTCACCAAGATGACCGGCTCGACGATCACCTGGACCACCAGCCACACCGGGGTGGCTAAGACCGCCAAGTACAACACCGGGGCTGACCTGTGGTTCTCCGCCACCCCCCAGTTCACGGCCCCGGTCACCGAGGTCATGTTCTGGCAGAACGTCCAGGGCCTGAAACCCTCACCACGCGCCGTGAAGATCCGTAAGGACGGGCACAACTGGTGGTACTGGACCGAGTCCGCCGCCAGCGGCCCATTCACCTGGACCGAGGTCATCTTTATGCGCACCCGCAACATCACCAGCTGGAGCAAGATGCCCATCCAGCCGCTGCTCAACTACGCCGTCCAGCACGCGGCCATGAACGCCGGCTCGTACTGGGAAGGCGCCGACCTTGGGTTCGAGCTGTGGAACGGCGGCGGTGGCCTCAGGACAACGTCCGGCTGGATCCACCCGTGAGCCCGGGAGCAGCGTGGCGTTCGGCCAGGACCCGCTGTGCCGGACTACACCAGCGCGGCCGGACCGGCGCTGCCCGGCGGCTTGTACCAAACTGAGCTGTACCCGCTGAGCTGTACCTGCTCAAGCCAGGCCAGGGCAGCGTTGGTCAATGACGGGCCAGGATCGTCCCGGGATGGCACCATGATGTCGTGGGCCTGGAACAGGCAACCGGGCAGAGCCGGGTAGACGCGACAGCGTGGGCGGTCATCGAGAGTGCCGCCGACGCGATTGTCGCGTTCAGCACCGACCGCACCGTCCTGCTGTGGAACCCGGCCGCCGAGCGGATGTTCGGCTGGCCCGCGAGCGAGGTGCTCGGCCTGGGGCCGCCAACCATTCCCGAGGAACTCCAGTCCGAGCACAACGCGGTGCTGGAGCGGGTGCGCAGTGGCGGCCAGATCTCATTCGCGACCCGCCGGGCCTGCAAGGACGGCACCCTGATCGACCTGCGCATCGACATCAGCGCGCTGACCGGCCGCGACGGCGAGATGCTCGGCTGGGTGAACGTCTGCCACCGTGACGGCGATGATGACGCGGCCAAGTACCAGATCGCCCAGCGCGCCCGGGTGATCCGCCGGCTGGGCGACGTGGTGGCCGACATGAACGCCCAGCGTGACCTGGAAGCGGTGCTGGACCGGATCGCGGCCAGCCTGCGCGAGCTGACCACGGCGGACGCTGGCGGCTTCGTGCTGATCGAGGACGGCAAGCTGCGCCTGGTGAGCATGGATGGCCTGCCTTCCAGCCTGCGCGGCCGCAGCGCCGACCTGGAGACCAGCCTGGTCGGCCAGCTGATGCGGTCGGGCCAGACCGTGATGATGGCCACCGGGGAATCGGGTGACTTCGATGACCTGATCTGGTCCGCGCTGCCTGGGCTGCACACGATCGCGCTCAGCCTGTCGCACGTGGGCGGCCGGCCATACGGCGCGCTCTACGCGCTGTACAGCGGGCGGGAGGTCGGGCACGTCGAGCTGGAACTGCTCGAGCTGATGGCCGGCCACGCCAGCGTCGCGCTGAGCAACGCGATGGCCTTTGAGGAAGTGGTGCGCCAGCGCGCCCATGAGCGGGCGGTCATCGACGCTAGCGCGGACGGTATCGCGGTGCTGGACACCGACGGCTTCATCCGGCAGTGGAACCCGGCCGCGCACGAGCTCACCGGGCTGTCCGCCGTGGAGGTCACCGGCCGGCCACCGCCGTTCCCGGTCCCGGAACCGGCCGACGGCAAGCTGACTCACAGGCTTCCCAACGGCCGGTGGCTGGACGTGCTCTGCAACGACCTGGACGGCCGGGACGAGCGCGTCATCGATTTCCGCGACGTCACCGCGGCCAAGGAACTGGAGGAGGCCAAGGACCTGTTCCTGGCCACCACGAGCCACGAGCTTCGGACCCCCATCACCGTAGTGCAGGGCTTCGCGAGCACGCTGGCCAGCCGCTGGGACAAGCTGAGTGATTCCGAGCGCCGCGCCGCGGTGCAGACCATTGCCGACCGGGCCGGCTCCCTGGGGCGGCTGGTGGAGCAGTTGCTGCTGGGCTCGCGGGCCGGCGCGGACCAGCTCACCGTGACCAACGGGCCCTTCGACCTGGCCGCCCTGCTGCGCGGGACCGCGGTCGCGTTCCGCCCGCTGTCCGAGGCGCACACGCTGGCCGCGGACATCCCGGACGGCCTGCCGTCCGCCTACGGCGACCCGATGGCCACCGACATCATCGTGGGCCAGCTGCTGGAGAACGCCTTCAAGTACTCTCCGGGCGGCGGCACGGTCACCGTGGCCGCCCGGCTCGCCGGAGACTGGATCGAGGTCACGGTGGAGGACGAGGGCATCGGCATCGCCCCCGGTGACCATGAGCGGATCTTCGAGCGGTTCGTCCAGGGTGAGACCGGCGACCGGCGCCGGTTCGGCGGCATCGGCCTGGGCCTGTACATCGTGCGCCAGCTGGCCCGGGCGCAGGGCGGCGAGGTCGCGGCCTCATCCCGCGAGGCCGGTGGGACCTGCATGCTGGTCCAGCTGCGTACCGCTGACCGCTGACCGCGCCCCATCCGCACCGCTGGACCCGGCGTATCCCGCTGGCGCGCTGAACGCTCCGTATACCTCTGGCCAAGCCAACCGGGCGCATCCCGGAAAAGTGGTATGAATCTACGGTGCCTTCCCGGAGCAGACCGCGTGGACCGCGCGTTGCCTTAGCTCCCGGCTCCAATCCCGGCCTTCCCGGCCCCGTCCCGGGGCGTGTGCCCGCGTGCCCCCTGGAGGATCCATGCCAGTAGTCGTGCTCCCGCGGTGGGCGGGAGTGCTCGCGGCCGCCGCGGGCCTGACCGTGACCGGGCTGGCCGCCGTGCCGGCCTGCCGCCTCGACCCGACACCGCGGCGTCGGGGCCATCGGCGGCGCCCCGGTTCGTGGGGGCGCGTCATGCGATCCACCTGGCCCGTGGCTTCTCGGAGGTCTGCCCGCAGCCCACGACGCCCGGCGTGATGCAGTGCTCCATCGTGGTGCACTCCGCGGCGTCCTCGGCGCTGACGGCCAGCCGGCCCGCGTCCGGGACGCTGTCGCCAGAGCAGCTGCGCGCCGCGTACGGGCTGAGCCAGGCCGCCCAGGCGTCCAACAAGGGCACGATCGCGATCGTGGACGCCTACAACGACACGCACGCCACCGGCGACCTGGCCAGGTACCGGAGCTACTACGGGCTCGGGGCCTGCAAGATGTCCACCAAGTGCCTGCGGGTGGTCAACCAGAAGGGGACAACGGCCTGGCTGCCCAAAGGCAGCTCCAGCTGGGCCGAGGAGGAGTCGCTCGACCTGGACATGGTCTCGGCAATCTGCCCTAAGTGCAAGATCATCCTGGTCGAGGCGAACAACACGGGAATCGGCGCCCTGAGCGCCGCCGAGGACACCGCGGTCCGGCTGGGAGCCAAGTTCATCTCCAACAGCTGGGGCGGGTCCGAGTTCAACACCGAGGGCAACTACGACAGCCACTTCAACCACCCGGGCGTGGCGATCACGGTTGCTTCCGGCGACTCCGGGTGGGGGATCCAGTATCCGGCCGTCTCTCCGTACGTCACGGCGGTCGGCGGGACCACGTTGTGGATGAAGGGCAGGACCCGGACCGAGGAGAAGGTCTGGAGTCAGGGAGCCAAGGACGGGACCGGCTCCGGATGCTCGCTCGTGGAGGCCCAGCCGTCCTGGCAGCAGTCGTACAGCAGCGGCTGCGCGAACCGGATCGATAACGACGTCGCGGCGGACGCCGACCCGCGGACCGGGCCAGCCGTCTACGACTCCTCCCCTCCGTCGGGTCAGGGCCTGCCGAAGGGCTGGCAGCAGCTCGGCGGGACCAGCGCCTCGAGCCCGATCATCGCGGCCGTCTACGCACTGGCCAACGCGGGCGGCGCGCCGCCCAAGGGATTCACGACCGGGTCCCTGTACCTGAACGCGACGGCGGGCCTGCGGGACATCAGGATCGGCTCGAACGGGAGCTGCGGGTCGTACCTGTGCATGGCCGGGTCCGGCTACGACGGCCCGACCGGGCTGGGCGTGCCCAGCGGGGTGAACGCCTTCAAGTAACCGGGATCCCCGGACTGCCTGGCCGCTGGGACGGCTCCTGAGCGGGGCCTGCCCAGCCCGCGACCGGCCTAGCTGCCGGAGGGGTAGTTGGCGGTCGCGGCGGCCTCGCGGAACCGGGGCTGCCCGCCGGAGGCCACCAGGTACTCGTCGAGGATTCCGGGCACGTCGTCGCCCGCCTTCACGATCTGGCCCTTCTCCAGCCAGATGACCCGGTTGCAGGTCTCGGCGATCTCGGTCAGCTGGTGCGCGACCAGGAACACCGTGCCGGCCCGCTCGCGCAGCTCGTCGATGCGGGCATGGCTCTTGCGCTGGAACTCGGCGTCTCCGGTGGCCAGCGCCTCGTCCACGAGCAGGATGTCGTGGCTCTTGGCCGAGGCGATCGCGAACCGGAGCCGGGAGCCCATCCCGGTGGAGTAGGCCTTCATCGGCAGGTTGATGAAGTCACCGACCCCGGAGAACTCCACGATCCGGGGCTTGGCCTCCTTGGTCTCCTGCGTGGTCATGCCCATGGCCAGGCAGCCGAGCACCACGTTTCGCTCGCCGGTGAGGTCCTCGAGCAGCGCCGCGTTCACTCCCAGCAGGGCCCCGTGGCCGTCGGTGTAGACCGCGCCCTGCTCGGCGGGCAGCAGCCCGGCGATGGCGCGCAGCAGCGTTGACTTGCCCGAGCCGTTGCGGCCGATGACCCCGACCGCGTCCCCCCGGTAGGCCACGAAGGAGATCCCGCGGATCGCGTGCACCTCGCGGATGGACGGCCGCCGCTGGCGCTTGATCAGCCGGAGCAGGGCGGTCGCGCCCGTGCCCTTGTCGCGGCCCGCGCCGTACACCCGGTAGACGACGTGCAGGTCATCCACTACCACCATGGGGCGTTCAGCCACGGCCGTACCTCGCCTCCGCGCGCCAGAAGAACACGAAGCCGACGACGACTGCCCCCACCGCCCAGCCCGCACCCCACAGCCACAGGGATGTCTGGCTCACGACCGGGTGGCAGTAGGCGCTGTTGAACACGTACGCCTTGTCGTTCAGGTGGGCGTAGTACTGCTGGCACATGAACCTGCTGTACGGCTTGGAGCCGGGCATGGCCTGGCGCTGCGTGGCGAGCAGCGCGTTGCGGATCAGCGAGATGTACACCGCCGCGGGGTTGATCTGCAGCAGGTAGGTGAGCTTGTGGTGTGCCCGCAGACTGCCCAGGGTCTGGATGCTGAACAGCACGCCCGAGACGTACAGCCAGGTCCGGACCAGGAACGGCAGCAACTGGCTGACGTCGTCGAAGCTGGCCCCCCAGCGGGCCAGGATGAAGCCGCCGCCCACGTTGAACAGCGATTGCAGGATCAGCGCAGGGATGATCAGCAGCCAGTACCAGGTCACTGGCTCACCGGTGATGAGCACGATGACGATGAGCACGGCGAAGGACAGGACGAGTTGCTGCAGTTCGATCAGCACGTAGCCCAGCGGCAGGCAGGCCCGTGGAAAGTACAGTGCCCTGATCAGCGGGAGCGTGTCCCTGATCACCTGGGATGCGGTGATGAACGCCCGCTGCGTGAAGTTGAACACGAAAACGCCGGTGACCAGGAAGGAAATGTAGTTCGGGACGCCCCGGCTGGCGTGGAGCAGCAGACCGAAGATGACAAAGTACACGCCCGCGTTGAGCAGCGGTGTGAGCACTTGCCATAGCTGCCCCAGCCGCGCCTCGGTGTACATCGCGATGTTCCGCGCGGTGGCGAAGCCGCTGATGAAATAGCGCCGCTGCCAGAGCTCGGCCGCGTAGCCGCGCAGCGGTGGCCGCACCGCGGTCTGCTTGAGCCCGTGGCGGAGGGCCAGATCACGCAGTGGCTCGTCGGGCAGCAGCGTGTTCTGTGGCTCAGCGGTGGTGGTGGCCGCACCGTCGCCCCCCGCGACCGGCCCGCTCAGCCGGCCTGGCGCACTTACCCGGCCCTGTTTTGTCACGACCGTGAGCCTACGGCGCAATCGGGGTGCCGCGGGCCGGCTGGCGCCGATCCGGTAGCGGATGCGGGGGGCGCCGGGGCGTCCCGGGCGCCCGCACGGCCGTCCGGCCCGGCCGCCCGCACGCCACCCGACCCTGAGTTGTACGGGGCAACTATCACGTTGGAAACGTACCATCCGGCCAGTTGTGCGGTACAACTGTTACGTGAACTTGTCCGCTGATGACTCAGAGCTGGTGCGCCTGCTCGGCCAGCTGCTCCGCGTGGTGGGCCCGGAGGCTGCGGGCCCGGGCAACGGGGAAGCAGGGCCGCGCGAGGCGGACCGCCTGGAGGCTGGCCCGGCTGAGCCGCCCATCCCGGCCCTCTCGGCGTCCGAGGCCCGCGCGCTCATCGAACTGGTAGCCGCGCGCGGCATCGCCCAGG
Source organism: uncultured Actinomycetes bacterium (assembly GCA_963720645.1). Classification (GTDB taxonomy): domain Bacteria; phylum Actinomycetota; class Actinomycetes; order Streptosporangiales; family Streptosporangiaceae; genus RYN-230. The sequence continues at coordinate 80,632 of CAVRFX010000020.1, forward strand.
GTCAGCTCGGCACCCTGCTCGGGCTGGAGAAGAGCACGGTGAGCCGGCTGGCGGCCGGCCTGGAGCGCAAGGGCTGGGTCCGGCGCGGCCGGGACGAGGCGAACCAGCGGTACATCCGGCTCTACCTGACCCCGGAAGGCAGCCGGGTCGCGGCGCGGGTGTGGAGCGCGTGGCAGACCCGGCAGGCCCGGATCCTCGCCGCACTCACCGCCGAGGAGCGGGCCGGGCTGGCCTCGGGCCTGCGCGGGCTGATCCGCGGCCTGGCCGCGGAAGGGCAGCTGGCCGACGTCCCGCGCGGCTGACCGGGTCAGCCGCGGGGCCGCGCGCGGGTCCCGGGCGAGGCCCGCGTCAGATCACGGGCCGGGGTCAGATCACGGGCCGGACGGTAGACCAGCACCCCGTCGGCCTCGTAGGCCAGCCGGAAGCCGGTCACCCGGAGCAGCCGCTGCAGGGGCTGCAGGGAGGAGTGCCCGGCGCCAGACCAGCACCCAGCCGATGTTCATCCGCCGCGCGCTGACCTTCGCCTCCTGGAACTGCGCGCTCGTGGTCCGGTGCGTGCCGCCCTGGGCGCTGAGCACGGCCGCGTAGAACGGGCTGTGCTCGATCCCGTTCAGCGTGCCGATCGGGATCCGCGAGATGAGCGCGTCGGCCAGCGGGTGCCCGTCGGCTGTGGCCAGCACCATCGCTTCCGGTGCGAACCCGTCCCCGATCACGGGCATGCCGCCGCGGATGCCGAACGGGACGTCCAGCACGATCGAGCTCGTGTGCTGGGCGGCGATCGGGCGGTCCAGCGCGGGCAGCGCGGTGGGCATGCTGCCGATGCCCGGGTTCCCGGACCAGCCGGTCTCCAGCAAGGCCAGGACCAGGACCGGGATCACCGCCACCCCGGCGTGCCCGCGGATCCACTCCACGGCCGTCCCGGCCAGCAGCACCATGGGGATCAGCGCGAGTTCGGTGAACCGGTTGGCCTCCCGGAAAGTGGAAAGCCCGGGGATCCGCGTGAACCATGTGAAAGGCATGATCATCGACAGCCGGACGCCGTGCACCATCGAGGCCAGCGGCACGTAGTAGTGACTGCCGACCCAGACCACCGAGCCCAGCGACAGGAGCACGCAGGCCAGCCAGAGCAGGGCGAGGGAGCGGGCATGCCGCCGCCGCCACGACACCACGATCCCGAACAGGGCCAGCGCGGTGAGCACGACCCCGAACGCGGCGATCACGATGCTGTAGGGACCGTGGTGGTAGTACTCGCTCACGGCCGTCAGACCGTAGTCGGCCACCCGGGGGACGGCGCGAACATCTCCTGCAGTGACGCCCCCGAGGCCACGTAGTTCACATCGAGCAGCCCGGCCCGTGACGCGGGCGTGCTGGTGGCCGAAGCCTGCTGGAGCATCACGATGAATTGCGGGCTGGCGACGAGCAGGCCCGTCAGCGCGGCCAGGGCGGCGGCCCGCAGCCGGGCCGCCGACAGGTGCAGGGCCAGCCATGGCACGAGGACCAGGCCCGCGACGATCGTCGCGAGCACCGCCGACTCCTGGTCGGTGAGGATGGCCGCCCCCATGACCACGCCCAGGATGATGGCCTGCCGCCGTCCGGCCCGGCGGCGCAGCCGGACCGCGGCCTCCAGCGCCATCGGCAGGAACAGCGCCCCGAGCGCCAGGTTCACCTCGTACCAGCTGCGCCAGGTGAGGATCGCGGACAGGCCGAAGAAGCCCCCGGCCGTGATCGCGCCGAGCTGGGTGCGCAGCCAGAGCCGGGCCGCCCGGTACATCACGTAACACAGCAGGCCGGGGCACAGGATCGAGAGCAGGTTGTAGCTGAGGCTCGGCCCGAAGGCCAGCGTGACCGGGGTCATCAGCAGGCCGGGCAGTGGCATCAGCGTGTGATAGCCCAGATCCGCGCCCACCGGCGCGGCGAGGTACCGGGTGGACCAGGGGCTGGACAGCTGGGACACCTGGCGGGCGACCCACCAGAAGTCCCAGACGTACCCGCCGGCGTCCCGGAGGGCCGGCAGCCGTCCGGCCAGGTAGGTGACCCGCGGCCAGGTGACGGCCAGCCCGGTGACCAGATAACCCGCCAGCAGGACCAGATGGGCTGCCAGCCGGTGTTCCGCGAGCCGGGTGAACCACGCCGGGGGCGTGCCGGAGCCAGCGTCCCGGCCTGGCGCCGCCACGGCTGGTGGCTGCTGCGGCAGTCCCGCTACCCCGGCCGGTCCTGCGGGAAGGGAACGCCCACCGGTTTCCCGGGCCCCGGGCGTGCGCCTGTCCGGCTGCAGGGTCCTGATCTGACCGGAGGCCGGCTGGTCCGGCGGGTCCCCGCCCGCGTGGGCCATCGTCACCCCGTTCTTGTTGTCCGCCCCACTAGCCGTGCTGACGCATTGATTATGGAAGCATGCTGCCCGGCTAGAAGAGCAATTGTACTTACGAAGATAGAATAGATTTATTACGAAGCGAGAAAGTTCCGGCAAAGCGGATGGAATGAGCGAGTAATAGTTACTAAATGTCCCATGCGGACCGCGAAGAGAAGTAAAAGTCCGGAATAGGAGTAGCCCGCTGGCACGCCTTCAGGGCGCCCGGCCTGGGGCGGCTGCCCCCGCCCGGGGCGGCTGGGCCCGGCCTGGCGTCCAGGCCCAGGTCCGCCGCTACCTGGTGCGCAGCGGGTGCCCGCGACCAGCCGGGCCGCCGGGATCACAGACTCGGCCCGGCCCCGTTTCCCGGGCCAGCGTCTCTGGCGTTCACCGGGCGGGCCGGTAAACCGAGACTCCGTCGGCCCGGTAGGCAAAGCGGAAACCCGTCTGATGCAAATACTGCACAATGGCAGGATTCGAGTACCACACCACGACCCACCCGATATGCATCGTCCGGGCGTCCCGTCGCCCGGCGGCGACCTCGGCCGCGGTCAGCGGGGTATAGGACGACAGTTTCCTGGCGAACAGCGGCCGTGACTGCTGGGCGGCTGCGGTGAGCGGCGCGGTGACCGGCGGAAAGGTGAAGTGCTGCGTCTTGATCAGCCACGAGTAGAACGCGTGGTGCTTGATTGCGTTCAGGGTGGACTGCGGGATCCGGGACACGTAGGCGACGGACCGCGGGTGCCCGTCCGCGGTCGCCATGACCAGGGCCGGGGCCGCGAACCGGCCACCGTACTCGGGAATGCCCCCGCGCATCCCGTACGGCACGTCAACCACGATCGACGCGGAATGATCGGCGGCAATCGGCCCGTCCAGCTGGTGGTACGCGGTGGGCATCGTCCCGATCTTCGGGTTCCCCGCGTAGCCCAGCTCCAGCACGCCCAGCGCGATCACCACGGCGATCAGCGGTCTGGCGTGATAGCGCATCCAGTTCACCGCCATGCCGGCCAGCAGGGCCGCCGGGACCAGCCCGAGGATGGCCATCCGGTCGGCCTCGCGGAACGCGGACAGGCCCGGGATGCGGACGAACCAGGTGTAGGGCAGGAGCGGCGAGACCCGCACCCCGTGCCAGTCCTGCATCCACGGGATGAACTGGCGCTTGGCGACCCAGAGTGACATGCCCAGGGCCAGCACCGCGCAGCCGGCCCAGAGCACCGCGAGCTGCCAGGCCCGGCGCTGCCGCCAGGCCACGACCAGGCCGATCAGGGCCAGCGCGGTCAGGGTCACGCCGAACATCGGCAGCCCCTCGTTATCCCGGCTGTGCAGGAACGGCTGGGCCAGGGCCGTGAGCCCGAAATTCGCCACCCGCGGGGTGGCTGAGAACATGCCGGGCAAGCCGACGCCGTACAGCTTGTCCGTCACCCCGAGCAGCTGCGCGTCGATCTGCAGGCCGCCCCGCACCTGCTCGTGGATCATCGCGGCGAGCTGGGGGCCGGCCACGATCGCAGCGACCAGCGCGCCCAGCGCGGCCGGCCACAGCCTTCTCACCGAGGGCCGCCACAGCAGCCACGGGAGCAGCACCAGGCCGACCAGGATGCCGGTCAGGACGGCCGACTCCGGGTCGGTCAGCACCGCCGCGCCCACCACCACGCCGAGGATGATGGCCTGCCGCCGGCCGGGATTGCGGCGCAGCCGCACCGAGGCCTCGAGGGCCAGCGGGAGGAACAGCGCCCCGACGGCGATGTTGATGTGGTACCAGTCCTCCTGGGCCAGCATCGCCGACAGGCCGAAGAACGCGCCGGCCGCGATCGCCCCGGTCTGGCTGGGGATCCACAGCCGGGCGGCCCGGTACATGGCGTAACACAGCAGCCCGGGTACCAGGATGACCAGCAGGTTGTACGAGACGCTCGGCCCGAAGATCAGCGTGACCGGGGCCAGCAGCAGGCCGGGCAGCGGCATCAGCGTGTGGTAACCGAGCAGCACTCCCGCGGGGGCCGCCATGTGATTGGTGACCCAGGGATTGGCCAGGTGGCTCAGGCGCCGGGCCATCCACCAGAAACCCCACACGTAGGCGGCGGAGTCCCGCATGGACGGCAGCCTGCCCGTGATGTAGGTGGCCCGGGGCCAGGTCACCGCCACACCCGCGGCCAGGTAGCAGACGAGCAGAGTCAGCTGCCCCGCCGCCGGATGGGCCATGAAGACCCGGAGCACCCGCCGCCGCGGGTCAGCGGCGCCTGTCCCGGTATCCGCCGCGGGGCTATCAGCCGGGGCGCTCTCCGCGGCCGGGCTTCCTGCTCCCGCGCTTCCCGCACCCGCGCTTCCTGCCGCCGCGGCGGGCGACTGCATCGCGCTCCGGGCGGTGATCAGCGGAACCCGCGGGTCGCGGCCCGCTCGGTCCATTGGTTCACCCCGTCCAGCGTCCCGTCCGGCGGGCCAGCCCTGCTGGCCCGCGCCGCCGCAGGACGCAGGTACCCGGCCGCCCCCCGCGACCACATTGCTTGCGGCGACAGTAGTGCCACTCATGCTAAACGGGATCGCCAGTGCCCTGGGACGTATTCACCCGCCGGGCGGCCCACCCGGTTTCCCAGGCCCGCTGGCTGGGCATTCCCGCTCGCAGGAGGAAGGCGACTATCGCGGCCACGGGGCGGGGCGCGCAGGGAGGTGAGGGCCGCGAGCGTCGTTCTGCTCCCATGTGTCCCGTCCAGCGTCGCCGTCGCCCGCGGCCGGATCGCCGCTGAACTGCGCGAGGCGGGTCTCCCGGCCACCGCCGTGGCCGATGCCGCCCTGGTCACCAGCGAGCTGCTGAGCAACGCGATCCTGCACGCCCGGCCGCTGCCTGACGCCCGGATCCGGGTGGCCTGGATCCTCTCCGCCTCCACCGTGGAGGTCATCGTCAGCGACGGGGGCAGCATGACCCGGCCCCGGGCGTCGCGGCCGTCACTGTCCTCGATCGGCGGCCGCGGCCTGGGCATCGTGGAGCACCTCGCGTCCAGCTGGGGAGTACGCGCGGACGAGCGGGGCACCACCGTGTGGGCGGTCCTGCCCGCCCCGCGGGACGGCACCGCCGGGCCCCGGGGCGGCGGTCCCGGCGGTACCGCCGCATCCGCTGGCCGCCCGGCCGGCGGCGCGGTTGACGGCCAGCTGGACGGCCAGCTGGACGGCCAGCTGGACGGGATGGCGGGCGGGCCGGCCGCGGCGGATGGGGCGGGCTGCGGCCTCGACGGCGCGGGACGGCAGCCGCGGCGTAATGAACACGTCTAGTGATCATTTAATGAGGATGCGTAATCGGCCACGGAAGTGGTGATACTCCCTCCGAGGGGTCATCCGTGCGCGGGGGCGTGGATGACGGGCGGGGGGAATTGTGAGTTACACCCACGGCGCGGACAGTGAGGCCGGCCGGCTGCGCACCGTACTCGTCCACCGTCCGGGCCCCGAGCTGAAACGTATCTCGCCCCGCAGCCGCGGCTGCATCCTGTTCGACCGGCTGCCCTGGGTGACCCGCGCCCAGCAGGAGCACGATGCGTTCACGCAGGTCCTCCGCGACCACGGCGTCGAGGTCCTCTACGTCACCGAACTGCTGCAGGACGCGCTCGAGTACGCGCCCGCCCGCGAGGCCGCGGTCAGCTCGGCCCTGGATGACCGCTGGCTCGGCGACGATCTCCGCGCGGCCGTCCGGGACCACCTGGAGGGCCTCGATCCGGAGACGCTCGCCCAGGCGCTCATCGCCGGCGTCACCCCTGGTGAGCTGAGCGCCGGGCGCGGCGTGGTCTACGAGCTCCTCGACCGGCATGATTTCGTCATCGACCCCCTGCCCAACCTGATGTTCACCAGGGATTCGAGTGTGTGGATCGGGGACCGGGTGGCGGTGTCCAGCCTCGGCGCCCGGGGCCGGGAAGCCCGGCTCCTGGCCGTGCTGTACGCCCACCACCCGAGGTTCACCGGGACCAAGATGCTCTACGGCCCGGACCTGGAGCCGATCGCCGGCGGGGACATCGTGCTCCTCGCCCCCGGCGTGATCGCGGTGGGCGTCAGCGAGCAGACCAGCCCGGCGGGCGTGGAACGGCTCGCCCGGCAGGCCTTCCTCGCCGGGCTCGCGCACACCGTGCTGGCGGTGCCGATCCACCGGACGGGCGCCCCCCACCTGGACACGATCTGCACCGTGATCGACGGCGGTGTCATCGTGATGCACCCGGCGCTCGCCTACACGCTGACCGTGCACACGATCACGCCGCGCGGCGACGGGCTGCGGGTGTCCCGGCCCCAGCCGTTCATGGCGGCGGCGGCGCAGGCCATGGGCATCGACCGGCTGACCGTGATCGACACCGGCCTGGATCCGCGCACCAGCCCGGGTGGCCCGTGGGACGGCCGCCCGTGGGACGGCGCCCAGTGGGACGACGGCGGCAACGCCCTGTCCCTCGGCCGCGGGCTGGCGGTCTGCGATGAGCGGAACCTGGAGACCAACGCCAGGCTCGCCGCGGCCGGGGTCCAGGTCATCCCGGTGCCCGCGAGCGAGCTGGGCAGCGGGCGGGGCGGCCCGCGCTGCATGTCATGCGCGGTGACCAGGGACCCGGCCGCCGGGCCGGCCCGGGCCGCCGGGCCGGGTACGCCTGCGGGCCAGGCCACCCGTCCTGACCTGGCCCCGTGCCCGCGACCCGTGCCCGCGGTGAGCAACCCTCACGGCCTGGGCGTCCAGCCCCCCGAAGCCCAGGACGCCCTGGCCCAGCAACTGGTCCAGGCCCGGTAAGGCCCGGGTCAGGCGGACGGCGGCCGGTCCACCACCTCGGCCAGGATGCTGAACGTCGGGCAGGGCCAGCGCCACATGCAGCTCCGGCAGCGCCGGATGGGACTGCTCGGGTCGGTGGTGATGCCGCCCGCGTCCAGCGGCTGGTGCAGATCGATGAGACGGCCCGCGAGCTCAGTGAACTGCAGGATCTGCTCCCGCGCCTCAGCCAGGAAGGCCAGGTCCCCGGGGCTCATCCGGGCGCTCACCGGGACCACGCCCTCGCGGTTGATCAGCCGGGTGTAGTGCCGGCTGCTCGCCAGCCAGGATGACGCGCCCGCGGCCCGGGACCGCAGCCCTTCCATGTCGGCCCGGATCCGCGCCCGCTGCCCCTCCACGTCAGCCACCCAGGACACCGGGCCCGGGGCCGGGGCAGGGTCCGGGTACGCCGGGCCGGGATCACCAGGCCGCACCCCCGGCACGGTCGGCAGCATGTCCTCCGCGAGCGGCGCGGCCAGCGGCCCGGTGCCCAGCGGCCCGGCGGTCACGGGCCCGGTGGTCACCGGCTCAGCCGGCAAGGGTGCCGCCAGCATGTCCGGCAGGGGCGCGGACAGCGGTATCGGCCCGGCTGCATCCACATTCGGTAGCGGCCGCAGGGTCGCCGTCTTGGGTTCTGGCTGCTCTGGCAAGGGGTACATCCCGGGGGCTCCGCCTCGCTGGTGCCGGCAACAGGTCGGTTCCTCTCCAGCTTGGCGCAGAAATGCCCAGTCCGCCTGCGATTTAACCGTGTGCTCTCCGTAAGCATCTGGTCCTCGGCGCATGGCGGCGGTAGGGTGCCGCTCGTGGAGCTAAAGGTTTCGAGTCGCAGCGAGGGTGACCACGTCGTTGTAGCCCTGTCCGGCGAGATCGACCTTTACACCGCCCCGAGGCTGCAGAGCCAGTTGCTCTCGCAGCTGAACGTGGACCACCCGGTGCGGCTCGTGGTGGACATGTCCGGGGTCGACTTCTGCGACTCCACCGGCATGAACGTGCTGCTGGCCGCCCAGCGGATGGCCCGCGAGCACGGCGGCAACGTCGAGCTCAGCGGCCCGCGGCCCGCGGTGCGCAAGATCCTGCAGGTGACCGGCCTGGAGTCGGTGTTCACGGTGACCGGCGAGGGCGCCCCGGTTTCCGGCCAGTAGGCACGCGCCGGTATCTGTGCCCGGCCACCAGGCTCCTGGCCACTAGGATCGGCGCATGCCGCCGAGCGGTGACGTCGCCATCGTCATTCCAGCCAAGGACGAGTCCGAACGCATCCAGGCGACCCTGAAAGCGGCCGCAGGCGTCCCCGGCGCCGACATGCTCGTCGTCGTGGACGACGGGTCCGGGGACGACACGGGTTTCGTTGCGGAAAATGCGGGAGCGATAGTCCTGCGGCACGGGCGCACCCGCGGTAAGGGCGCGGCGATGGAAACCGGCGCCGAGGCGGTCGGGCTGCTGGAGCGCAGCGAGGATCGCGCCGTGCCCCGGCACCTGCTGTTCCTCGACGCTGACCTGGCTGAGTCCGCGGCTTACGCGGCGGCGCTCGTGCAGCCGGTGCGTGACGGCCTGGCCGACATGACCATCGCGGTGTTCACCGAGCGGGTCCGGGCGGGCGGGCACGGCTTCGTGGTCGCCCTGTCGGGGTCGGGCATCAGGCGGGCCACCGGCTGGCTGCCCGCGCAGCCGCTCAACGGGCAGCGGTGCCTGACCCGCGCCGCGTTCGAGGCCGCCCGCCCGCTCGCCCCGGGCTGGGGCGCAGAGACGGGCATGACCATCGACCTGCTCCGCCGGGGCCTGCGGGTGACCGAGGTGGAGGTGCCGATGGCGCACCGGGCCACCGGCGGCGACTGGCGCGCGCAAGTGCACCGCGCCCGCCAGTTCGCGGGCGTGGCCGGGGCGCTGGCCGCCCGGGAGCCCGCCGTGCAGACCGTGCTGCACAAAGCCCGGCGGGCGGCGGCGCGGGCGCGGCCGCCGTCCCGCGGCTAGACCGCTGACCCGCGGCTGGACCGCTGACCCGGGGCCAGACCGTTGAGCCGCGGCCCCGCCTTCCGCGGCGCCGCTTTCCGTGGGCCCCGCCGCCGGGCTGGTCAGGCGGTTTGCTGGGTGGGGTCCTCCGGGCGCCGGGCCGGGCTGGCCGGGCTCGATGCCGTGCTGCAGCAGCAGCCTCTGCAGCCGGTTCACCTCGCCCCGCAGCCAGTCGAGTTCCCGGCCCAGCGTGGCCACGTCCACCCCGGCCGACCAGCGCGCGATCAGGCGCTCCCGCTCGGCCAGCAGCTCCTTCTCGCTATCGCGGGCGGCCGCGGCCCGGTCGAGATCCTTGGCGTTGACGGCCGCGTCCTTGGCCTGCCGGGCCAGGTCGATCCGGGTGTCGTAGTCCCGGATGCCGGGCGGGGTGATGACGTGACTCGGCGCCTGCCGGTCCTGGCTCACCAGCTGGAGGACCTGGTCGCGCACCTTGGGGACGGTAAGGCCGAGGCGGTGCAGCACATGCCAGCCGACCCCGTCTCCCTCGCGCACCAGGCCGAGCAGGATGTGCTCGGTGCCCACGTGCAGGTGACCCAGGTGGACGGCCTCCCGGACCGCGAGCTCCAGGACCTTCTTGCTCCGCGGCGTCAGCGGGATGTGCCCGGCCGGCTCGGCCTGGCCCTCGCCGATGATGTCGAGGACCTGCTCGCGGGCGGCCTCCGGGCTGATCCCCAGCACGTGCAGGGCCCGGCCCGCCACCCCGTCGCGGTCCCGCAGCAGCCCGAGCAGCAGGTGCTCGGTACCGATATACCCGTGGTGCAGCGCCCGCGCTTCCTGCTGGGCCGAGATGACCACTTCGCGGGCCCGCGGGCTGAACCGGCGGAACGTCAGGTCCCCCTTGCGCCGGGTGTTCCGCCTCAGATTCGGCAGCCATCCATGCATCGGAGCCTCCTTGGCTGGTGACAGGGGAACGGCTGGTTCGCAGTAGGCGGAGATCCGGGGGGCCAGCCACGCCGCGAGGTCGGTGGCGGACCGCCGTCCGGCGGCCAGGTCGGCGACCAGGCCCGCCGTGGTCTCGGCCGGCTCGAGATCGACCTGCCAGCCGTTGATGGCCAGGAACGTGATGATCGCGAGCATGGCGGCCCGCTCGTTACCGCGGGGCAGTGGGCGGTGCCGGATGAGGGCGCTGAGCAGGCCGGCCGCGCGGTCCGCCGGGTCGCTGGCGGCATCGCCCGAACCCGTTCCGGCGGATGAGGCCCGGCCCGGCCGGGGTCCAGGGGCTTCCGCCTCAGCGAGGGCGGCTTCGGCGGCGGCGACATCCATCAGGTCGAGCGCGTCCATGGCGTCCAGCCCCAGGACGCGCCCGGCGATGACGCCCAGGGCGCCCAGGTCGAGCGGTGTCATCACCGCTCGTCCCGCAGCATCTCGAGGATCCGCTGATGGCGGGCGACGTTGTCCTCCAGCAGCTGGATGAACCGCTCGTCCCGCTGCCGCTCCTCCACCAGTGCGGCGATCGCCTCGCGCACCACGTCCGACACGGACCGGCCCTCGACCTCGGCCACCGCCTCGAGTCGTTCGGCGAGCCCGGGATCCAGCCGCAGCACCATGTTCTTGGTCCGCATCAGGCCACCTCTCGCTGATATCGAGATATCACGATACCACGAGACCAACGGAAGCCGGGCCGGGCTGCACCCACGTTTCACGTAAACGGTGCACTCCGGAGGGTGATTTGCCCGGTTTACCTGCACCGCTTACGTGAAATGTCGCGGGCGCGGCGCCCGGGCGGCGTTCCCGCCGGCCGCCGGCGCCCGGGGCACCACCCCCGGCCGCTGGTATTCTCACGCACTGTTACGGGACGCCCGTTGGCAGGCGCAGCCCGTGAGCTCCGCGCAGCCCTCCCGCGTGAGCGGCCATCCAGCGAAGGTGACGTGATCGCACTGTCCCGCAGCGACTCCCGCGAGCCGACCGACCCGGGCCCCTCAGGCGACAAGCCGGTGCAGTACGCCTACCTGGGACCTGAGGGAACCTTCACCGAGGCGGCGCTGCTCGCCTTCGACCCGGGCGCGGCGGGCCACGCCATGCCGTGCGTGAGTATCCAGGCCACCCTCGATGCGGTGCGGAACGGGTCCGCGGAGCGGGGCATCGTGCCCATCGAGAACTCGGTGGAGGGGGCGGTCACCGCCACCCTCGACGAGCTGGCTACGGGCCGGGATCTGGTGATCAGCGCGGAGGTGCCGCTGCCGGTGGCGTTCGCGCTGCTGGCCCGGCCCGGCACCGAACTCGGTGAGGTCGCGACGGTGGGCGGCCATCCGCAGGCGCAGGCCCAATGCCGGCGGTGGCTGGAGCGCAATCTCCCGCACGCGGCCTGGCGGCCCGCGTCGTCCAACGCCGAGGCCGCCCGCCAGGTGTCAGAGGGCCAGCTCGACGCGGCCCTGGCCGGCGAGTTCGCGGCCGGCATGTACGGTCTCGCCGTGCTGGTCCCCGGAACTCACGATCACGCGAACGCGGTGACCCGTTTCGTCGTGGTCAACCAGCCGGGCCCGCTGCCCGCGGCGACCGGGTCGGACCGGACTTCGCTGGTGGCGTTCCTGCGGGAGGACCATCCGGGCGCGCTGATGGAGATCCTCACCGAGTTCGCGGTGCGCGGCATCAACCTGGTCCGCATCGAGTCCCGGCCGACCGGCGACGGGCTGGGCAGGTACTACTTCTTCATCGACTGTGAAGGGCACGTGGACGACGCCCGGGTCGGCGAGGCGCTGATGGGCCTGCGCCGCGTCTGCGCGGATGTCCGGTTCCTGGGCAGCTACCCGCGGCACGACGGGGGCCGCACGCACGTCCGGCCCGGTACCTCGGATGGGGAGTTCGCGCAGGCGGCGGCGTGGCTGTCCCGGCTGCGCTATGGCCGGGTCTGACCTGGGGCGGCCCAGCCGCTCTTACCGGTAGCGGCCCAGCCGGTCTTACAGGTAAGGGCCGGACCCCCGGGCCCCCTGCTGCGGGCCCGCCGCTTCCTCGGCGCTGCCGGGCATCATGCCCGGCGGCAGCGCCCGGCGCATCTGCTCCAGCTGCGCCCGCGCGGCCATCTGCTGCGCGAACAGCGTGGTCTGGATGCCGTGGAACAGGCCCTCCAGCCAGCCGACGAGCTGAGCCTGGGCCACCCTGAGCTCGGCCTCGCTCGGTACCGAGTCGTCGGCGAAGGGCAGGGACAGCCGCTCCAGCTCGTCGACCAGCTCCGGGGCCAGGCCGTCCTCGAGTTCCTTGATGGAGCTCTGGTGGATCTCGCGCAGCCGGGCCCGGCTCTTCTCGTCCAGCGGCGCGGCCCGGACCTCGTCGAGCAGCTGCCGGATCATGCTCCCGATCCGCATGACCTTGGCGGGCTGCTCGACCATCTCCATGACCGGCCGCTCGCCCGTATTCTCGTCCTCGCCGCCGTCGGCGTCCACTGTGATGCCATCGGGGCCGACCACCACAACTTTGGCGCCCTGGCTGGCCTCCGGGTTGCGTTCGCTCATGCTCCTAGTCTTGCGCCTTCCGGATAGTAACTGCGCCAGGGGGGCATGAAGCGGCCCTGAACTCTGGCCGGGCATCAGTTGACCAGCAGGATCTTCCCGACGTGCGAACCGTCGTCCAGCAGCCGGTGCGCCTGCGCGGCGTCGGCCATCGGCAGCTTGGCGCAGATGACCGGGACCACCTTTCCGGCACTGATGAGCGGCCAGATGTGGTTCCGCGTGGCCGCGACCACCTCAGCCTTTTCCTCCGTGGTCCGGCTCCGCAACGTCGCGGCGACGATGCTGGCGCGCTTGCGCATCATCAGCCCCAGGTCGATCTCGCCGCGGCTGCCGCCCCGCGTGGCCAGGAGGACCAGCCGTCCCCAGGAGGCCAGCGCGCCGAGGTTCCGGCTCAGGTAGGACGCGCCCATGATGTCGAGGATGACGTCGGCGCCATGCCCGCCGGTGAAGTCCAGCATGGTGGCGGTGAAATCGTCA
>CAVRFX010000021.1:0-451209 GCA_963720645.1 uncultured Actinomycetes bacterium
AAGATAATTCTGGGGGCCACTTTGAGGGGCAGAATGGTGTTAGCGAGTGTCAGTCTGAGTCAGGTTCAGCTCGCGTGAGTTAGTGTTTCCGCAGTTGGCGCAGCGTACGGCGTCGCCGGTGACCCTCCTGGTGGTTCATGGCATGCAAGAGGTCAGCGGTTCGAGCCCGCTTAACTCCACCCAGGTCAGAGGTGCTTTTCGAACAGCTGAGAAGGCCGCTGAGGCGACTTACAGCAGCAAAGTACAGCAGTAGGGTCTGGGCGCCGCAGTCAGCCCGGACCTACTACTGAGACGTCAGTAGCGGGGGCCTCTGAGGAGGCGCCGTGAGGGTAACCTGCCGCGGAGAGGCAGCGCGTGGGAGTTGCGCGCCTACGTCGCGATCGACGTGTATGGGCATCTCGTCGAGGAGTCGGACCGCGAGGCGGCAAGGCTCGGGGCATTGGTCGATTCGACCGCGGGCAGCACGCCCGCCCAGCTGCTGCACCAGGCGATCGGCGGGGCAGTCTGCGGGTCTGGGCGGACGGCCAGGACAACGTGGCCACGCGGGGCTCAGCGACTAGGAACCGGCCCGCCAGGCGTGTCTTCGCCGCCGCACGCGAGGCCCTATGTAGATTTCCACCATGGGCACAGGGAAGCAGCCCAGGATGACGCAGACCTGTGGGGTTCCAGAACTCGGCTACCAGCCTTCGAGCTGGGCTCTTACGCGGCGCGACGGTATTCGTGGATGAGGCCGCCGAGGATAGCCCGACGCTTGATCCGCTGCCGGGAGAGGTCGGCGACGGGGTGATCGGGCCGGGGCGGGCGGAGTTCCCGGCTGCGATGGGGGCGTCGTCCGTTGTAGTGGGCCTCGTACTCGGTCATCACAACGAGCAGGTGTCGTTCGCCGAAGATCAGCATCCGGTCGGTCACCTCCGTCCGCGCGGTGAGCACAAACCTTTCGGCATAAGCGTTCGCCTGAGGGCTCCGGGGCGGGATCTTCACCGCCTCGATGCCTGCGCTCGCGAGTACCGCGTCGAGCGATTCGGTGAATTGCCCGGCCCGGTCGCGGACCAGGAACCGGAAGTCCGCGGCCCGGTCACCGAGGTCCATGAGCAGGTTGCGGATCTGCTGGGTGGTCCACGGGCCGTCCGGGTGGGCGGTGACCCCCAGGATGTGCACGTAACGGGAGCCAACCTCCATGACGAACAGGCAGTACAGGCGGCGGAGCGTTACCGCGCAGTCCACGTGGAAGAAGTCGGCGGCCAGCATGGTCGCGGCTCGCGCGTGCAGGAACTGCCGCCAGGTCGTATCGGTATGCCGAGTCGGAGCCCGGGATCCGCGGCGCCTTGAGTACCCGGCGGATCGTGGAGGTGCTGACCCGGTGACCGAGTTTCAGCAACTCACCCTGGATCCGCTGGTACCCCCACGAAGCGTTCTCGGTGGCGAGCCGCTCGATCAGCGCGGCAATCTCGGCGCTGACCGGCGGCCGGCCCGTCCGGTTCGGGTAAGTCCACTTCTTTCTGACCAGGCGGCGGTGCCACCGCAGCACGGTGGCGGGCGTGACTAGCCGGTGCGCCCGCAGCCTCCTGGGCAGGTGCTGGATCAGCGCGGCGAGGACCGCGCGGTCGGCCCAGTCCAGCCGGGGCCGCGGAGTGGCGCGGCGCAGCACGGCGACCTCGTGCCGCAGCACCAGCAGTTCCGCGTTTTTCGACGCCGATGAGCGGCCGAGCAGGACCAGCCAGCCGCAGACCCGGATGAAGATGAGATAGAGCAGACGGAAGGACACGGACGATCATCATGGCCTACTGCTGACCTCGATGCATCGCTGCAGCTCACAGCCCAGGCAGACTTCTGACACCCCCACAAGGGACCTGGCCGGGCTGAGAGGTTATGCCGACGTCTCGGTTATGCCGAGGTCCGGGGGCCCGGTCCTGGTGATGCTCGGGTCTGGGGCGGTCTCATCGGCATAATCGCGGGTCGCGTGGCCGTGAGGGGACTCTGGCCTTCCTGATCAGGAAGGAGTTCCCAGACATGAGCAGCGATTCTGCTGGTGGGTCCGTCGGGCGCCGGGTGCCGTTGGACTCGGCTATCAAAGAATTCGAGCGCTTCTTGCTGGTGAGCAAGGGCGTGTCGGTCGTGACTCGGGAGTGCTACGTGCGGCACGTCCGAGCGATGCTGGTCGAGGTCCGCGGTGCGACGGGCGCGGTGGATTTCGGGAGCCTGTCGGCGGGCTGGGTCCGCTCGTATGTCACGCAGTTGGGCGGTCGGTATGCGCCGCAGTCGATGAAGTTGATGGCGACGGCCGTCAGAGCGTTCCTGAGATGCGCATGGCTGTCGGGATGGACCGCCAATGATCTGACCGGTGCGGTCGGCCCGGTGATCACACGCCGGTCGGGTCGGCTGCCTCGTGCGCTGGCCGCGGAGGATCTTCACCGGCTGCTGGCCAGTCCGGATCGTCGCACCATGGTGGGTCTGCGCGACTATGCGCTGCTGATGCTGCTGTCTCGGCTGGGCTTGCGTGCCGGTGAAGTCGCCGGGTTGCGCCTGGACGACTTCGACTGGCCCGCGGCGTTGGTGACCGCCAAGGTCAAGGGCGGAGGCAGGCTTCGGCTTCCGATCCCGGCAGACGTCGGCCCCGCCGTCGTGGCGTATCTGCGGCGACGTCCGGCGGGCGCAACCTGCCGGGAGCTGTTCGTGCAGGTGCGGGGCGCGCCGAGGCCGATGACCAGCCGCGCGGTGACGCAGGTCGTGGCCCGGCACGCCGCCCGCGTCGGGCTCGGGGTCGTGCGGGCCCACCGGCTGAGGCACTCGGCTGCCCGGGCCGTATTGGTCGCCGGAGGAAGTCTGTTGGAGGTTGGTGAGTTGCTCGGCCACGCCAACGCGCAGGTGAGCCAGATGTACGCCTCGTTCGACCAGCCGTCGCTGGCGGTGCTGGTCCGGCCGTGGCCGCAAGGCGGTTGGTCATGAGTGAGCTGTCGTCCCTGGTCAGTGAGTACCTGGCCTTCCGCGCGGCCCGCGGCTTCCAGCCGAGCCGGAAGCTCGAGCGGCTGCTGAACCAGTTCGCCGACGCCCTGCCCCCGGGGCGCCTTGATGGCCGGCTGTTCACCCAGGCGCAGGCTCTGGCCTGGGCGCATAGCCCCGCCGGGGCGGCGCCGGCGTGGCTGGCCTACCGGCTGTCCGCGGTGCGGCAGTTCGCGGTCTATCTCTCCGGTTCCGGGTTGCCGGTCGGCGTGCCGGGAACCCGGCAAGGTCCCGGCGGTTCCCGACGGGCCACCCCGTATCTGTTCACGGACGCGGACGTCCAAGCCCTGATGGGCGTCACGGACCAGTTGTTCACCCTGTTGCGCGCGGCCACGATGAAGACGCTTGTCGGGGTGTTGGCGGTCACCGGGATGCGGATCGGTGAAGTGCTCCAGCTCCGCGTCGGCGATCTCGACCTGGGCCACGGCGTCGTCCTGATCGCGAACGCGAAGTTCGGCCGTCAACGTCTCGTGCAGCTGCATCCCAGCTCATGTCGGGCCGTCGCCGGTTACCTGCGGCTGCCGGTCCGTCACCGCCTCGGTGTCGCACCCGGGCGTCCCGTGTTCGTCACCAGCAAGGGCTCTGCGGTTCATGAGCGCACCGCGCACCAGGCGCTGCATCAGATGATCCAGCACGCGGGCCTCGCCCGCCGGGCCGGGGCGCGCCCGCGCCCGCACGACCTGCGGCACACCTTCGCGACCCAATCCATGATCGACGCCTACCGGGCCGGACGTGACCCCGCTCGGACGCTGACGCTTCTGTCGGTCTGGCTCGGCCACTCCAACCCGGCGGACACCTACTGGTATCTGCAGGCCGCACCCGAGGTCGCCGCCCTCGCGGCCGTCCTACTTGAACCCGACACTGACAGGCGGGGCGGAGGGCGGTCCTGATGAGCTCGCTCGCACCGATCCTGCAGGAGTACTTCACCGCCTACGCGGTGAACCAACGCGCCATGAGCGGCGCGACGATCCGGGCCTACCGCGACACCTGGAAACTGCTCCTGACGTTCCTGTCCGACGAGGTGCACGTGCCGGCCCACCGGCTCCAGCTGGCCCATGCGACTCCTGCCAACGTGGTCGCCTTCCTCGAGCACCTCGAACAGGAACGCGGCAACGCCGCCGCGACCCGCAACCTGCGTCTGGCCGCGATCAAGTCAGTCCTGGCCTTCCACGCCGGCAGGTCACCCGACCACCTGGAGACCATCGCCCGGATCAACGCCATCCCCGTGAAGAAGAGCCCGAAGCCGCAGATGACATTCCTGACCAGCCTCGAAGCCCAGGCGCTGCTGGACGCCATCGTGACCAGCACCTGGACCGGCCGCAGGGACCGGGCAATGTTCACCCTGGCGATCCAGACCGGGCTGCGGCTCAGCGAGATCACCAGCCTGCAAGCCGCCAACCTCCACCTCGGCACCGCCGCACACGTCGCTTGCGCCGGCAAGGGCCGTAAGAACCGCACCACGCCGCTGACCGTCGCCACGACAACCGTGCTCGAGTCCTACCTCCACGAGCGGGCGACCCGCCCCGGACAGGCGCTGTTCCCAGGGCCCCGAGGAGACGCGTTGTCCGCCGACGCCGTTCAACACCGCCTGGCGCTGCACATCAGACGCGCGGCAGCATCCAGCCCCGGACTCGCAGGCAAGCACGTCACCGTTCACACCCTCCGGCACACCGCCGCGATGCGCTTCCTCGAGGCGGGCGTTAACAGCGCCGTGATCGCACTCTGGCTCGGCCACGAGTCCATCACCACCACGAGCATCTACCTGCACGCAGACATGAACCTCAAGCGCGCCGCCCTTGACCGGACCCGCCAACCCGACAGCCCCGCCGGGGACTACCGCCCCGACGACCCGCTGATCGCCTGGCTCCAGAGCCTGTGATTATGCCGACGAGACCGCCCCAGACCCGAGCATCACCAGGACCGGGCCCCCGGACCTCGGCATAACCGAGATGTCGGCATAACCCTTGAGCCCGGCCAGCGCCCTGGCCTTGGCCTCCAGTTCCCGGTTCACGCTGCGGGCGCCGCCGGTTAGCTGGATGAACCGGTTGCGCTTGACCGGCACCTTCCCGGCGACCGCCTTCTCCGCCTTGGCGACCTGCTCGCTGATCCCGCGCAGCGTGCGGCGGGCCCGGTCGTGGCGGTACTGGTAATAGATGACCTGATCACGCCGACTGCCGGACGGCCCAGCGGGCCAGGGCTGGGTGAAGATGTGCCCGTCGGGGGATCTCCTCGCCCGGGCGCTCGCGCCGCCACTGGGCGACTGCGTAAGGGACGTGCGGGATCTTCATGCCGAGGATGAACGACAGCCCGGCCGCCTCGATCGCCTTCTGGTTCGCCTCGGAGATCATGCCCGCGTCCGCCACGACCGTGACGTCCGGCAGCTGGTGGGCGGTCATGAAGGATTCGATGACTGGCAGCATCGTCTTGGTCTCGGCCATGTTGCCCTCAAAAGCGCTGATCGCCAGCGGGAACCCCGCAGCGTCGGTGAGCAGCCCGATGGTGATCTGCGGCTCCAGCCGCCGCTCCTTGCAGAACCCGCTCTCCCGGAACCCGTCCCCGGCATCGGTCTCGAAATACAGCGTGCTGACGTCGTAGAGCACCAGGCTGGCCGGGCCCAGCCGGCGTGCGCCCCGCACGCGGCCGCGAGCTTGCGCCGCCACGAATCCTTCGCATAGGCCGGCAGGCGCCGCTTCAGCGTGGCATACGACGCCGGCGCCACCCCGGCCTCCTCCAGCACCCGCAGCGAGTCCAGCTTGCTGACCGGCTCAATGATCCGCGCCAGCACCAGATCGCGGAACACCTCGTCCCCGCTGGCAGCCCGCCCGAAGCCCAGCACGTCATAGCCGCGGGCCAGGGCATCCAGCAGATGCCTCATCCGCGAGGACGTGATCGGCAGCGGCCCGCCCGCGTCCCCGCCGAAGCCTGGGCCGAGATCCAGCACGCCCTGCCCGGCCGCCAGGCGCTGCCGCGCGACCGCCTTGAGGAGCTCCAGTTCGGCGTCACCATGCGCCGAACCGATGTGCTCAATCTGCCGCGACCCGCGATGGTAGGAGTACACGATCTGCACCGCGGTGGCGCCCGACGCCGTCCTCACCGTCCGCACATACGGCACCGGGCCACTCTACGACCCCGGATTAGTGCGCAAATCCAGTCACCAGAACCCAGGAACCCGCAGGTCACAGCCAACCGCCCGCTGAGAATCCTCGATCGTGAGCCAAGTCAGGGTACAGGCCGCGACCACCACGAACAGGTCCGCCGCCGCCACGTCAATCCATCCTGCTGGCAGCGAGAACAGCTGCCCGTTCTCGTCGTGCAGGTGGACCCGGTCTTCGCCCCAGTTCTGCCGGTGCGCGACCAACTCGAAGTCGCGGCCAGACAGCGGATGAAACGGGTGCGTCACCCGTGCCCGACGGTATCGATCATCTGAAACGGGTGTAGTTGACGATGCGGTCCAACGCGATCGCCGAGCGCTGGATCGGCTCCATCCGCCGAGAGTGCACCGACCAGATCCTCATCACCGGAGAACACCACCTGCACCAGGTGCTCGACGTCTACGTCGCCCATCACAACACCGGGCGCAGCCACCAAGGCGACGGAATGCTTCTGCGTGCTCCCGAAGACCCGGACATGACCCCGGTCCCTACCCGGATCGACACGATCCGACGCCGGCAGCGTCTGGGCGGACTGCTCAACGAATACCGGCCCGCCGCGTGAAAGTCCAGGCCAGAACCGGTAACGGAGTTTTCGACCAGCACAGGGCGCTTTCGGGAGGCACATAGCCGCGAGCGGACCAGTGTGATCGCAGAGCGGCTCGGGCACCGGGTGAGGGAACTGTTCGGCCGCCTGGACCGAATGTCACCCGTGATCGGTACTGGTAGTGGCGCATGCTGCTGTGAAGTGAAGCTTCACCCGGGTATCCCTGTGCCACAGTGACCTCATGGCCAAGCACTTTCCATCCATTTCTACCTCACCTGCGCGGCTGTGATTCCGGTGCCATATCTCGCCGTGATCCTCCAGGGAAGAACATGGGATTCGCTGACCCGAACACGACCCACGCGCCCTTTTTCTTTTGAGATCACGGGGGTAAGCTGCGGAAATAGTTGGGAAGGAGCGGATCATGTACGGACCAGTGCACCATCATCACGGACAAGTGCACCATCATCATCAGGGGGTTCACCACAACCTTCCCCCCAACACACCCGTTCACCACGACCCCCACGCAGAAGTAGAAGTAGGCGAGGTCCCTCCCGGCGCCGGGAAAGCGATGTTGGCGGGACTGGTCCTCGCTGCTGGACTGGGTGCTGGCCCCGTAGCCGGTCCAATTATTCTCGCGGGAGGCGCTGTTGTGGGCGCGGGTTGGCTGATCCGTCGGGTGCGCTCGAAGTCGGACACGGCCGGCCCGCCTGGGTAGCCGTGTGCCTTTGTGTGAGGTTGTGCCGGATCTGCTAGGTCACCTGTGAGAAACCCACGGACAAGCCGACAGGTCCGCCAACCTGCGGGGGAGCTGGTTCAGGACCCCACCTGTCCTAACATTCCCAAGCTGCTATTACGGGTTGCCCACTGACGCGGGCTGTTCTGTCACCTCTGACTTCCGCCGCATCGGTCTGTGGCTGGCCTCAGCTGGACTTCACGGGACATGATCCAGAACCTACGTCGCAGTGACTAGGCGCGCTCCAAAGGTACGGACGCCAGACGGACAGAACGGGGATTTCACTCGGTCAGCTGCGGAGTATCCGCAGGTCACTACCTGCCTCAGTGGGGTCTTCAGGCGTTCAGGGGAGCCCGGGAGTTCGGCTCCGAGCCGCGGCGGATGCCGTGTTCCCCGGACTGGGGCTGCAGCCGAGCTATATCCCGTGTGGGGGTGTCAGAAGTCTGCCTGGGCTGTGAGCTGCAGCGATGCATCGAGGTCAGCAGTAGGCCATGATGATCGTCCGTGTCCTTCCGTCTGCTCTATCTCATCTTCATCCGGGTCTGCGGCTGGCTGGTCCTGCTCGGCCGCTCATCGGCGTCGAAAAACGCGGAACTGCTGGTGCTGCGGCACGAGGTCGCCGTGCTGCGCCGCGCCACTCCGCGGCCCCGGCTGGACTGGGCCGACCGCGCGGTCCTCGCCGCGCTGATCCAGCACCTGCCCAGAAGGCTGCGAGCGCACCGGCTAGTCACGCCCGCCACCGTGCTGCGGTGGCACCGCCGCCTGGTCAGAAAGAAGTGGACTTACCCGAACCGGACGGGCCTGCCGCCGGTCAGCGCCGAGATTGCCGCGCTGATCGAGCGGCTCGCCACCGAGAACGCTTCGTGGGGGTACCAGCGGATCCAGGGTGAGTTGCTGAAACTCGGTCACCGGGTCAGCACCTCCACGATCCGCCGGGTACTCAAGGCGCCGCGGATCCCGCCGGCTCCGACTCGGCATACCGATACGACCTGGCGGCAGTTCCTGCACGCGCGAGCCGCGACCATGCTGGCCGCCGACTTCTTCCACGTGGACTGCGCGGTAACGCTCCGCCGCCTGTACTGCCTGTTCGTCATGGAGGTTGGCTCCCGTTACGTGCACATCCTGGGGGTCACCGCCCACCCGGACGGCCCGTGGACCACCCAGCAGATCCGCAACCTGCTCATGGACCTCGGTGACCGGGCCGCGGACTTCCGGTTCCTGGTCCGCGACCGGGCCGGGCAATTCACCGAATCGCTCGACGCGGTACTCGCGAGCGCAGGCATCGAGGCGGTGAAGATCCCGCCCCGGAGCCCTCAGGCGAACGCTTATGCCGAAAGGTTTGTGCTCACCGCGCGGACGGAGGTGACCGACCGGATGCTGATCTTCGGCGAACGACACCTGCTCGTTGTGATGACCGAGTACGAGGCCCACTACAACGGACGACGCCCCCATCGCAGCCGGGAACTCCGCCCGCCCCGGCCCGATCACCCCGTCGCCGACCTCTCCCGGGAGCAGATCAAGCGCCGACCCGTTCTCGGCGGCCTCCTCAACGAATACGAGCGGGCCGCGTAGAAGCCCAGGTCAAGACCACTGGCCGAGTTCTGGAACCCGACAGGCTGCGGCGACAACGTGGCGGTCATCGTTGTCAGGCAGGACGATCCCGGATTCGAGTTCTTCCCACCCCGTGACCAGAGCATCATTAAAGGCTTCACGCATGTCAGCGAATCGCTTCTGCACGTCAATGCCGGGATGGATCTCCTCGATGGCTGCCTGGGCTTCTCCTAAGATCCGGATTGACCAGAGGGGACGGTACAAGCCCTTTTCCGCGACGCGGAGCAGGCTGTCGGCGAGCGCGATAGGCACCAGCACACAGGCGTCGAGGACCACCGCATATCTGGTCATGTCAGGAATCGTCCTGCCGGGCTCGGCGCTTGCGGGCCTTCTTCAACGCGGCGGCATAGTCTTCCGGGCGGCCGCTGTAGATGCCAGCTGAGCTGGCCTCTTCGGTCATCCGGTCCAGGGCCGCCATGCGTTCCTCGCGCCGCTGTTCCATGTAGCGGAGCAGGTCGGAGAACAGGATCCTGCGGTGCCGGCCGGGCTGTTCGTAGGGGATCTTTCCCTGGTCAAGGAGTTTGACCAGCGTGGGCCGACTGACCCCGAGGAAGTCAGCGGCCTCCTGGGTGGTGAGCCGCTGGGTCTGCAGCACGACAGTGATCACTTTTCCCTCGCGCAAGGCTTCGACGACCTTGACCAGGATCCGGTAGATCTCCCGGGGAAGCGGAGCCTGCTCCCCATCCGGCCCGAGCAGGAGTGCGGCCTCGGTGTGCAGTTCCAGGAAGCGGGCAAGATCGAGCAGCGTGTCCAGGTTCTCGGGTGGGAAAACCACCCCGGACTCGGTCGTGGCTGTCACGGTGTTCCTCCTCGCTCCACACAAGTGTAACTTCAATTCGAAAGAATCGAAACTCCTGTGCGGATGCGTGCAGGCCCATCGAAGCAAGGCCCTCCCGTACATGCCGATCCCCGGCTCGACGGCTACAAGATCGGCTTTGCGCCGATCGACTCAGCGCGCGAGGACCACGGACTCGGCCGGGTCGCGTCCGGTCAGCGGGCGACCATTACTCACGCCGACCCGCACGGGAAGGCGCCCATCTGCAAGGTCGGCCGCGACCCCCAGGTGCACTTGATCGCCGAGGAAGCGGACGGACTGCGCAGGCTCGCGGCTGCCGCTGACTCGCTGCTCACCCGGGTCGGCGCGCTCCGCGACCTGGTCGAGGAGCACCTGCGCAAATTCCCGGGCACGGCCTCCGCCCCGCACCAGATCGGCAAGGTACTCACCCGGTCGGCCGGCGCGGTCGCCAGCGCCCTGGACAAGCTCGTCAGCCCCGGCACCGCGCGGATGGCCACCGGCAAGCCGCGCAGCTGCCGGCTGACCAGCGGGAAGCCCACTTGGGGGAGGCCCTCGCTACTTCGAGGCCGCGGGCAGTGTTGCGAGCAGGGCGCCCGTCTCGGCGATGTAGCGGTCCGCGAACTGCGGGTCGGAGACCTGCTTGGACGCCTTCATCGGACGCCCGCCCCGGTAGCCAGCGCGATAGGCGGGCTTGCGGTCGATGTCTTCGACCGCGGACACGATGAATACGATGCTGGTGCCGTCAGCCAGGTGGGGAATCAGCTGTCCGTGCCGAAAACCTCGTCCACCTCATGCGACCAGGCGGTATTCGTTGATCAGACCACCGACGCGAGCCTGTCTTCGGACCCGGTACTGCTCGAGATCGACCGGTTCGGGTAGCGGTTTCAGCGGGGCAGCGGCGGCCAGCGCCCGGTGGGGGCGGTGCTGGTTATGGTGGCTCTCGTACTCGCGCAGGATCCGCCGCAGGTGGCTCTGGTTCCAGATGAGGGTGCGGTCCAGGACCTCGCGGCGGCATCCGCCGATCCAGCGTTCGGCGATCGCGTTCATGCGGGGCGTCGCCACGTTGCAGAGCACGGTCCGGACCCCGGCATCAGCGAGAACCGCGTCGAACGTGGCCGTGAAGTCCGGCACCGGGGCCTCCGCTACGGCAGCTGTCGAGTTTCCGGGCGGCACAGGGCCGGCCTGCGACTTGATCGTGCTTCGCTGCCGATGGTTCAGAGCCCCCAGGTGGACGTCATCGGCTTGGCGCGCCATTAGCGATCTGCTCATGGTCCCTGATCAAGCCGGATGGCGAGCCGGTGCTGCAGTTCGATGTGCCGGAATTGGTAGACCGCGCCAGCTTGCCGAAGAACTCCTCGCTGATGGGCATCAGTGAGAAAGCTCATCAGTGGCCACGGCAGCTGATGGCGCAGCTGTGGGTGCCGAAAACCCTACGCCACCAGGCGATATTCATGAATCACGCCCCCCACGCGGTCACGCCGTTGAACCCGGAACTGATCCAGGTCGGCGATGCGATCGGGAGTGCTACTCGTAGGTGTGCAGGGCGGCCTGGTCGATCACGAGCACATCGGCCGCCTGGTCCGCGCTGGCCAGTGGCGAGTTGCGGACCACGGGCACGGCGGTGACCGTGACCGTCTGCGCGTCAGCGCGGATGAGCTCGCCGATCGCGCCGGTGACGGTCAGCACCCGGACCATCGGCATCAGTTGGTGGGGCAGGCGCCGGTCGAACACGCTGACCGGTGGCCGTACGTCGCAGTGCCCTTCTTCGCCGAAGCAGCCACCATGGCCGAACACGGCGAAACTGCCGGCGAAGCCGGCCCCGTCGGTCAGCGGCGTGTCCGCGTCAGCGTCCGGGTGGTTGAAGAAAACCCGTACCTCGTAGCTGGGGCCGCTGTGGTCTAGGCCATAGAAAGTCAGGTCGGCGCGGGGGTGCTCGGGCCGGGCCGCGCCCGTAGGCAGTTCCAGCTCGAAGGTGATCGCCACTCCGCTCACCCGCCAATCGTGGTCCGAGACGAGAACGAGGCATAGTCGTAGCCCAGCGCGGTAACGTCTATCGTCTGCGCAACTGTGATGTTGAACGGCGGCAGCGCCTCGTCCAGCAGGTCACCCGGCACACCCGCGGTGGGGTGGCGCAGCTGCCACAGCCGCCAGACCCGGTCGATCATCGTGTGGTGGGCGAAGAACACGGGGTCGTAGGCGGCGAGGGGGATCTCGGCCATCGTGCCGCCCACCCACACGTGCACCGCATCGTGGTAGGCCTCCAGTTGCTGCTGGAAGTCCAGAAAGTCGCCGCGGCCCAGCAGTTCGCTGATCTGGTCAGCCGTCGGCAGGGCGGCTGGGTTGCCGGGGTCACGTGAGGTGTGGCCGGGAGCGCCCGGGCCCGCCTGCTGCTGAGCGAGCGCGTTGATCGGCCCGCCTGCCAGCGGGTTCGACTGGCCGCCAGCCTCGGCGTCGCTATACCGCAGCGGCACCCCCACCTCATGCGACCACGACGACGTCCAATCCCACCACGGCAGCGTCACCGTCGGCTCAAACTCCTTGAGCGAGAGCTCGAAGTAATACAGGTAAGCACGGTGCCAGGCCAGGAAGAGGGGGGTGTGGTGCTGGCAATACATCGGCAGCGGCAAGCCGTGGATACCGGCCCAATATTGCCATCCGCGGTCGTCGCCGACGCCCATGCTGGCCGTGAACGCACTTTGCAGCGCTGCCAGCTGCGGGACGCGCAGCATCGCCACGTTCTTCCGGTAGGAAAGCGGGGCCTGGGTTAACTGCTGTGACGACAGCGTGGCAACCGTCATCTGTGCCTCCATTGGGCCGGTGACATTCTAGGTCTACCGTAGCGGCGCACGGCACCGGACAACAGCGCGGAGCCCACGCCGCATCGCGCAGCCTCGCCGACCCTGGGGAAGCGAGAGCTGGCGCAGGGTGCACGCGTGCGGGCAACCGGTGCGCTATGGCGACCAAGACCCCGGTCGCTGCGTCGATGGCCAGGCCTGTGGGGCGCCAGAATTCGGCCACCGTCTTTGACCAGGGCTTGATCCGCTCCCGGGAAGGGCCTGCGATCGGGTGGTCGGGCCGGGGAGGGAGGACCTGACGGCTGCGATGGGATCGTCTTCCGTTGTAGTGGGCCTTGAACTCAGCCAGGATCGACCGCAGGTGACGGTCACCGAAGATCAGCATCCGGTCGGTGACCTCCGTCCGGGCGGTGAACACGAACCATTCGGGGCAGGCGATCGCGCGCGGGCTTCTGGGCGGGATGATCACGGCTTCGACGCCTGTGCTGGCAAGCCCATCCCAGGTCAGCAATCAGGTGAGCGTGCTGGTAGCGGGCTTGCACGGACGCTGTCCGTGCCTGTCCGTGGTGTCAGCCGTTTCACGTCACTGCCGGCACGGACATATAGCGGACAGGGCCGGCTATCCACATGATCCACCTGGGAGTTTGAGCAGGTCAGTGGCCATTTCGAGGGGTGGGGTGAAGCGGTCTGTAAAACCGTCGGCTTAGCCTACGTTGGTTCGAACCCAACACCAGCCACCACCTGCGGATATGGTGCGTGAGATGGGTTTTCCCGGTCTCGCGGGCCTTCTTGCTGCTGTGCCGCCGTGTTTAGTGGCCTCATTCACCGGGCGGCAGCGAGAGCTGGAGCAGCTGGTGGAGGTCGCGGTCGGTTCGGCCGGGGTGGTGGGCATCCACGCGATCGGCGGGATGGCCGGGGTGGGCAGCGGGGCCGGGGCAGATGGGAGACGGGCACAAGGCCTTCCGGGTGTACCCGGTGTCGCTGAGCCACCTGAGCGGGGTCACCAGCCTCACCACCGGCGGAGCTACTGCCTATGCGGTGGTCTTGGACGGATCTGTGTGGGCCTGGGGCAAGGGCAGCGACGGCAACCTCGGCGACGGGTAGCTCAGCAACAACCCGGTGCCGGCCAAGCTGACCAGCATCACGTCACTGGTCAAGGCAATGTTGACCGTCGGCACCGGCAACCCCGGCCGGTGCGACCGGCCTCGGCCCATCGGGCGGAACGGCCACGGTCAGCCGGGTGCCCCGGGTCCCGCCCGCCTGCCGGGTAGCCACCCTGGGGGGCGACGTCTGGTTCGCTTCTCTTTGCTGAGCGCGTTCGAACAGGGGATGGGGGCCGCCAGTATGCTGGCGGCCCCCGCCGGGTTGGCCGTGCGTGTTATGGGACGAAGATCATGCCCTTGGGGGCGACTATCCCGTTGACGACAACATTGCTGACCGCGCCGGTCTTCATGTTGATCGTGCCCAGGGTGTTGATCGGGTACTTGGGGGGAGCAGGGCAGACGGTCGGGGCACTGTTGGCGTTGCAGGGGGCCACCGCGGTGAAGACGCTTCCCGGCTTGAACGCGCCCGTGATGGTATCGAGCGTGTTGGCCCCGGAGTCCGTCGTGTACAGCGTGCCGTTGGCCGAGGTCGCCCAGGCGGTGTCGTTGACCGGCTGAGAGATCTTCAAGACCTTGAGGTTCTGGCCACTGGCCCCGGAGAAGATCAGTTCCTGGTCGCCCTGGGCGTTCAGCATGAACTCGCTGCCGAACTGCGGCACGCTCGACGGGACGATCATGCTCGAGTCTGGGTCCGTGAGCGCGAGGGTGACCTTCTGGCCCGTGTTGACCCCGGTGGCCGTCGCGTTGTCAGCGAAGAACGGAACGGCTGAGGCGGTCTTGGTCCCGGAGTTCAGCGTGACCGCGTACACCGCCGGAGCGGACGCCGGCGCCTTGCCGCCAGTGCCCGGCGCGGAGGCGCTGATCAGGATCTTCCCGTTCAACACCGCGACGTCGTCGGTGCCGCCCAGGTGCGGCAGTGGCGACGGGGAGTAGGCGTAGTGCGTGACGGTCCCGCCGGACACGGTGTACACGCTGGATTTCGAGTCCTCGTTGACCGTCGCGATGATCTGCCTGGTCGCAGGGTCGGCGCCCATCCCGTCGATCTTGCCCGCCAGGTCCCACTGCTTCACGACGGAACCGCTCGGCGTGAACTCGACCAGAGTGCTGTCCAGGTTGCCGGAAGGGGCCACCTCGCCCTGGGAGCCGACGCCGTTCTGGAACCCGACATAGATGTTGCCACCCAGGCTCACCAGGTCGTCAGGCTGGGTCAGGTGCTCTGTTTTCGCGGTGCCCTTGCCGTTCGGTAGGAAGCTGTGCTTTAGCGTCGTGCCAAAATCTATCTGCTTAACGCTAAGAGTCTTAGAGGAGGCGCTGGCGCTGGCCGAGGAGCCGGAACCCGAGCCTGAGCTCGAGCATCCGGCTATACCCAGCACGCCCGCTGTGGCGACCGTGGCGCCCAGCCAGGCAAATTTACGCACACTGTAAATGTTCACAAGCGATGTCTACGCGCTGCAAGTGACCTGCGGCGCAGCAGAGTTCAACGCGCAGGTGAACGATACAGGGCGGAAAATGAGCCACATTCTAAAATCCTGGTCAACACTCCAGGCGGTCCGGTCCCAATATCCGCACTAACGGAGCGCCCGTGGTGCCGGAACGCCCGCCAGGAAACACGCGGCACGAGGCGCCGTATGGGGGAACTGGGGCGCGGGTATCAACTCGCCCTGAAGGCATCGGCCGGCAGTAACCACGGTACGGCCTGGCCGTTCGGTTTCTGCCAGGCGCGTGACGGCCTGATGCTGGCAGCCGCGGCGGCGCAGCGGCTCCCTGATCATCTATAGACAGTGCTTGAAAATAAGGGAGTACCGGCAGGAGCCGGGACGAGGCTTCAGCTCGACTGAAGTACTACGTGGCCGGCCAGTGGTGGCCGAGGTAGGGCTCTGGGTGATCCTGTGCCCAGTGGTCGAGGATTTTCGCCAGCGCAGCGGCCTGCCCACCTCCGGCAGGCAGATTCTTCTTCAGCACGAATGCCAGGACGATGTCGCGCTCGGACGCGAAGTCCGCGACGTTCTCGGTGACGACCGCCCGGCCTTCGGCCCGGGCGGTCGCCGCCACATGGGCATCCTCGGCACCGCGAAGGCCGATCTCGGCGACGTGGACTGCGTCATGACCGTATGTCTCGCGCAGCATCACTGCTGTGCCTGTGGGGAACATCTCGTCGAGCAGGAAGGCAGTCATGCCAGCAGCGCCTGCCGCTGCTGGGACATGCTGCGGCTTCGCTCTGCCACGGCCTGGTTCCGCTCGATTCGTTCCCTGATCTCGGCGGGGTGCTCGGCGGCGTAGTCGAGGGCGATCCTGATCAGCCGGGGATGCAGATCCGATTCTGCGCTCAGCAGGCTGATCCGCTGTTCCTCGCTGCCGTCGAGCTCTTGAAGGCGTGCGATCACTTCCCAGACGTCGGGGCCCGCGGCGAGCGCGGCGCGCCGGTCATGTGCGGGGCCCCGGAAGATGATCCCCGGGTAGTCGAGCTGGTCAATGCCTTCAACAATGAGCAGGTCGAGCAGAGCTGTAGCGGTCATGCCCTCGCGGGCCGCGCGTGTAGCGAGCTGGGTCCTGGCGGCATCGCTGATGCGAAACGATGTGCTGGTAGCCATGATCATCTCCTAATCTCATCACCAGTGTACCCCCACGTAGCGCAACTGCGGTACAGGCCACTGGCGTGGTGATCGTCGGCAGCTCAGGGGGTGTGAACGTTCTGTAACCGAACGGCGGACCCGGTGGGTGCGGGGCGAGGCCTCTTCTGGCTGTGGAGCGGGTCAGCGAACCTCGAACCGGGTCGGTCCTGTGCCTGGAGGCAGAACCGTTCTGAAAATGGCCGTCCCCCTGTCCCTGCATCAGAATGGAGGATCGGTCCCGGTGCGCCTCGGTACGCTTGCCCGGTGGCTGTGTTGAGCAAAGCAGAACTTGCAGCGATGACCGGGGAAGCTACGGTTGACGCTTTCGGCGATGATGAGCAGGCGCTGGGGTTCCACGCGATGATCGTGGACAACCTGAAGATCCCGTTCGTGACCAGTGTCTTGGGTGTTGAGGTCACCGTGGAGCACATCGGCCTTGGCGAGGGCAACAGCATCCTGGCCATGTGCGCCCGTGGCGGGATCCGCCATGCGGTCCGGGTGCTGGATCTTCCGCTTCCAGAGCCGCCGCCTGCTGGGACGCAGTGGATTGAGGCCTATCGGCACTGGCTGGGCTGAAGGGCATGGGGAAGTTCCCGAAGTCCCTTCCGCCCCAGGCGCAGGCCTGGGTTGAGGCGCCAGCAGTACCACCTGTCGCATGCGCAGGTGCAGATGGCCCGCGAACTCGGCCTGAACCCCGCAAGCTCGGCAAGATCGCCACCCACCGGCAGGAACCGTGAAAGCGCCGTTGCCTCAGTTCATCGAGGTTCTCTACCTCAAGAGGTTCGGCCGGGAAAGGCCCCAGGCCGTCACGTCGGCTGAGAGAGGGCGCGGCCGGCTGCGGCAAGGAAGGAGGCGCGCGATGCTGCAGCTGCGGACGGCTGCGGTGAGCAGCGAGCGCCGGGGCTGCCATGATCGATCTTAACGAACTGAGGGTGCCGAGAGCGCTGCGGCTGGTCGCTGATGAGATCGTGGCCATCACCGACGCGGCGTGCCGGGCTGTCCTCGACGAGGAGTATGCCGATCTGGCCCGGCGTGCGGTGGCGAAGCTGGCGCGCAAGCGGCCGCCGCCTCAGAGCGGCCCGCGATGCTCCGGCTGGCCGCCGAGCTGGCCACCCGGCACCCACGCACCAGGACCTCGACGAAATGAGGATGATCAGCCGCAGGTATCCCGGGGCTAAATCCCACCGCGGGAAGCCGGAAGCAACCGGACAAGGCTGGACTGGATCAGTGCCCCGTGGCTGAGGAGCGGTTGAGTGGCAGCCCTGCCGTGTCAGAATTCACTGTTAGAGCAGCTCAGGAAGCATTTGCGATCCTTCCTGCCGACGCCCTGTAAAACCGTCGGCTAAGCCTACGTTGGTTCGAACCCAACACCTGCCACTACCTGCGGAAACGGCCCGTGAGCTGGGGATACCCGGCCTCGCGGGCCTTCTCTGTCTTGTTCCGCTGTGTTTCATGATGTGCCGCTGTGAGCCGCCGTGTAGCAGTGGTAACGGACATATGGCGGACGGATTCGGGGCGGAGCAAGCGGTTCGCCGAACCGCTTGCTCCGCCGATTTCCATGGTCAGCCGTCCTCGGGTGAAGAGTTGGTCACCGGCAAGCGGCGCGGACGTTGGCTTGCGCGCCTATCGAGATCAGCGCGTGGTCATGGGCCGGCAGGCGGCTGGGTTAGTTGGCGGCTATCGCGTGCTGAGGGCCGTCACTGGCGCCGGGGATGGGGAGGTGCCCGGTGATGGTGGTGCCCTGGCCGGGGGCGGAGTGGATCTCAAGCTGGCCGCCGAGCGCGGCGAGCCGGTCGGCCATGTTCCGCAGGCCCGACCCGAGCGGGGTGCGGGGGGCGTCGTAGCCGGCGCCGTCGTCGGACACGGTGAACCGCAGCGTCCCGTTGTGCGCCTGAAGACAGATCCGGGCGGCCGACGCGTGGGCGTATTTGGCGGTGTTCTGCAAGGCCTCGAGGCAGCAGAAGTACACCGCCGCCTCGGTGTCCTGCCCGAACCGCCCGATCCCGTCCGCCTCTACCGCCACCGGCAGCGGCGACTTGCGGGCCTGTGCGTCGAGCGCCGCGGCCAGCCCGAGGTCGGCCAGCAGCGGCGGGTAGATCCCGCGGGCCAGGTCGCGCAGGTTCTCCAGTGCACCCGCCGTGTCCGTCTTGAGGTCCCCGAAGACTTGCCCGGTCTGCGCTGGGTCCTCGGCGACGGTGATTTCCGCGAGCTGGAGCTTGATGCCCAGGGCGACCAGGTCTTGCTGGGCGCCGTCGTGGATGTTGCGTTCCAGCCGCCGGCGGGCCTCGTCTTGGGCGGTGACCAGGCGCTGCCGGGAGGCGCGCAGGTCCTCGATCAGCCCGGCGTTGGCCAGTACCAGGCCGGCTTGAGAGGCGACGTCGGTGACCAGCTGCCGCCCGGCCGGGCGCAGCGGTTCGTCTTTGGGCATCGAGATCGAGATCGCGCCCAGCAGGTCACCCTGATGCGCCACTGGCACGCTCAGATCGGCGTCAGGCAGGGCTGGCAGCGCCTGCCCGTCGACCGGCAGCGCATTTGCGGGCGCTGGGCCCTCCCCTGCGCGGCCTGACGAGGCCTCCGGGCGGAGCTGGTCGCCCACCCGCAGCCATACCACGACCTGCTCGGCGCCGGTCCCCTCGGACACGATATGGGCCATCTGCGGCAGCACGTCCCCGGCCGCGTAGGTGCCCCCGATGCGCTGGGCGAACTCCGACAGCACCTGATACGGGCTGGCCCGTCGGCCATACACGACCCGGTTCGCCAGCCGCCCCGCCCACTGGCGCACCGGCTGGAACGCGACCGCCACCACCGCGGCGGCCAGCGCCGCCAGCAGCGGGCTGCGCGTGTCGCCGGCCAGGGTGCCCACGCCGACGACCAGGGTGGCGTAGACAGCGGTGATGAACACCGCCAGCGAGCCGTACAGGACCGCCTTGCTGATCACGAGGTCGATGTCGTACAGCCGGTACTTCAGCACCGCGACGGCGACGGCCACAAACAGGCACAGGAACGCCAGGTCCCCCACCAGGTTCGCGACCCCCGAATTCACCGGGAACGTCGCGGCGAACGTCACGAGCACCAGCACCGCGGCCGCGGCGAACCATTTCAGCTGCAGCCGCTCCTCACCCGTCGAACCGGGCGAACCTCACCACCAGCGCGGTGACGCTGACCGCCAGCGCGGCGAATAGGAAGACGTACGTCACAGCCACCACGGCCAGGTTCCCCATCTGGCGGAACGACGTGGTGAACGGGTGCGACCAGATGCGGGTCGCGGTCACGATCGCGTCCGCCGTGGCCAGCGCGAAGGCACCGCCCACGAACCACGCCGCCGGGTGCCACCGCGGTGAACGCACCCGCCCGGTCGGGAAGAGCATGAACGCGAAGGCCAGCATGGCGAGCGGGATCAACCAGATCCAGTTGGAGACCCACATGGCCGCCCGGCCCCCCGGCAGCGACCCGGGCGCCCCGACCAGCGCGTGCAGTCCGTAGTGGTGCGCGAACGCCCGCAGTGCCAGCGCCAGGCCCGCCGCCAGGAACAGCCACCCGATCCGGTTCCCGGGCCGCCGGGACGCCAAGACGAAGCCCACCAGGGGCAGGGCCAGGTCCGTCACCAGCCCGAAGACATCATCCCAGCCGGTCATGCTGGCGGATATCCAGTGACGGTCCACATACGCCAGCGCCAGCGCACCAGCTATCAGCGCGACCGATGCCGCCGCCACGCCGCCAGTTATCCGCCGGGCAGTCAGAACCCTCATCCCACCCCCCCGGCACCGACTCTGCCCCCGGAACCCCTGGCATGGAAGACCCGAGCACAAGACGTTACGGCCGCCCGGGCCAGACTTCTCATGGCGTGCCTCATCCGGGACCACAACGCCAGGTTCACCGGTGCGTTCGATGAGGCCTTCGCCAGCGAGGGCGTAAGGGCCGTGAAGGCTCCTCCACGGGCACCCCAGGCAACTGTTGTGCCGAACGCTGGGAACAGACGGTGCGGGCCGAGTGCACGCACCGGCTGCTGGCCTTTGGTGAGCCATCTCCGCGTAGCGCTGCGGGCCTACGCCGGGCATTACAACGGTCGTCGTGCCGCTGGACGCGCCCCTTCAGCGCCGGAGGGTCCTCGGTGGCGTGATCAGCGAGTACCACCGAGCCGCCTGAACCACTCCATGAACCCGCAGCTCAGGCATCCCCACGACAATGTTGGAGCGGTACACGACCGCATGGTTGCTGCTCGGCGGCTGGTGGCGGGACTGCCGAGGCCGTAGGGGACACAGCTGCTCTGCACGCCAGTGACCAACCTGGGCACCTTCGCGGGCGTGATCTGCTTCTTAGCCGGGGCGGTACTCCTGCTCTTCGAGCGCACACAGGCACGCCCCATCGCGGCGGCAGTACGGGTGCCTTTCCTGGCCTGGCAGTGGCCGCCGATCGGCCCGCCAACGTCGGGACCTCTGGCCCTGAGCAGGCACTTTGCTGTCAGGCGAGTGTGTAAGTAGGACGGCGCTTGTGAGCCGTGTTGGTGAGGAGGCCCGATGACCACGCCGACTGCCGGAATCCCCGGCTATGTAGCAGCTACCTGGGACATTGATCCTGGCCGCACTCGTATTGGCTTCACGGCCCGGCATCTGGGGGTACTGAAGGTCCGCGGGCACTTCGACACGTTCACGGCACGGATCGTCACCGCCGAAGACCCGCTCCAATCCTCCGCTACCGCCACTGTCGAGCTCACCTCCTTGAACACCGGCGACGGAACGCGGGACAACGACATTCGCTCGGGCAACTTCCTCGACATCCGCGACTATCCCACCATGACCTACCGGTCCACCGGCATACGGCGCCATGGCGAGGACTTCATCGTCGATGGCCAGCTGACCGTCCGCGGGGTGACCCAGCCAGTGTCGCTGAAATTCGACTTCGTCGGCTTTCGCCCCGACCCTCAGGGTGGCACCCGGGTCGCCTTCTCCGCGGCCGGCCAGATCCACCGCATCGATTTCGGTGTCTGCTTCGACATACCGATCCTGGGCCTGGCCAGCGACAAGATCCACTTCCACATTGACGGCGAGGCAGTCCTGCGCGAGGAGAAACAGCAAGCCGACGGCCTGCAGCATCCGGCGGCCTGACATCCCCGGGCCCCAGGCAGGAGGTCGAGGGGAAGACGTCACGCTGCATGCGCGGCTGGCTGTACCTGATCACTGCGGACCCGCTTGTCCTAGCCGTGGGCTGACCGGCGGCTGGCCCGGTGGCGGGCGCCGCGGGCGGCGCATGACCCGGGGAAGATCTCACAGACCTGGCCATGTCGCTGGCGCTGCGCGACTGCTAGGCCGATGTCGCGGCGCTGCGTGCCCGGCTGGAGCTGGCTGGGCCGGTGGCCTTTGATCCGGTGATCTCCCGGCTGGTCAGCGCCCCGGCGCCCGGACGCGCCGCGGGCACTGCGGGTGATCCGCCGACCGGGCCGGGTTGGCAACTGCGGATAGGGTCGTCTTGCGCTGTATTGGCAGCGTGCTAAGCCAGGATCGATGGCAGACGACAGTCGCCGAAGAGCAGCATCTGGTCAGGGACCCCGGTCCTAGCGGTGAGCGCGAACCGTCCGGCGTAGGCGCTTGCGCGGACTGCGGGGCGGGTCATCACGGCTTTGACGGCCAGGCGCCAAGCCTGTCTCAGGCCGTAATCAGGTGAAAGTGCTGGTAGTGGGCTTACGGGGACGCTGTCCGTGCCTGTCCGCAGTTTCACCTGCCCGGCCCGGCCGACCGCACGGACATATGGCGGACAGGATCGGCCGGGGTGATCGTTGTTGACGCCGTTTCCGCAGGTGAGGGTATATGTGGCCGCGCTGAGTGTAGCGGTCTGTAAAACCGTCGGCTTAGCCCGTGATCGCCCAAGGCCCACCCTCGCCGTTAGCCGGCGACGAACAGCGAGTGCCCGCTGGGCCGCGCCGGCCACGCAGGGTAATCGCACGCACAAGGACTGAAAGCACGGCCATGGATCCAGGTCGCCGACTTGTGACTGATGGGAGCGCTCGATCCGGGCACGGCCAGCATCGCCCCGATTGCCCGGTTCGGGATGTGCGGAAAGCCGAACCGCCTGACACACGCCAGCGGCCTCTAATTCCCCCGCATTGCGGTTAGCCGCGGGCCGCGCCGGCCCGGCGGTAGAGGGCCAGCCGGCTGGCCAGCCGAGCCGCCCCGTCGCTGCCGGCGGCGACCCGGCCGAGTTCCCAGGCTAGTTCCGCGGCGGCCCGCTCGCAGGCCAGCCCGGGCTGCTGTGGATCCTCGGCGATCACTGTGTCGACCAGGCCGTCCGCGGCCAGGTCCCGGGCGCAGATCCGCTGCCGGGCGGCCAGCTCGGCCGCATGCCCTGTGTCGCGGTAGATGATGGCGCTGGCGCCCTCCGGCGGCAGGGCCGCCAGCCACCCGTGCTGGAGCGCGAGCACCCGGTCTGCGGGGAACAGGGCGAGCGCCGCGCCGCCCGCGCCCTGGCCGAGCAGCAGCGACACCGTGGGCGCGTCCAGGTTGACCAGCTCGGCCAGGGTCGCGGCCAGTTCGGCGGCCAGCCCGCCCTCCTCGGCCTGCTGCGACAGCTCGGAACCGGTGGTATCGATGACGGTCACCAGCGGCAGCCGCAACTCCGCGGCCACCCGCATGCCGCGCCGCGCCAGCCTCATCGCGGCCGGCCCGGGGACGGGGGCCAGCCGGTCCTGCCCCACCAGCACGCACGGGTTGCCGCTGAACCGGGCCAGGGCCAGCACGATCGTGTTCTCCTGCAGCGTCACCACCTCGACGCCGGCCGCCGCGAGCAGCTGGTGCACGCCAGCCGGCCGGCGCTGCGGGTGCGCAGCACCGACTCCCAGGCGGGGGACGGCTGGACCTCGCCGGCTGGCGGCCGGGGCACGCTGCGTCGCCGCGCGGCGGTGACGGCCAGCACGCTGTCAACGAACCCGGCCAGCTCCCGCGGCTCGACCACCGCGTTGACCAGGCCGCAGGCGTGCAGGTTCTCGGCGGTCTGCACGCCCTCGGGCAGCGGGGCGCCGTGCAGGGTGCTGAGCACGCGCGGGCCGAGGAAACCGATGAGTGCCCCCGGCTCGGCCGCGGTGATGTGCCCGAGCGATCCCCAGGAGGCGAACACCCCGCCCGTGGTCGGATGCCGCAGGTAGGCCAGGTAGGGCAGGTGGGCTGCCCGGTACGCGCCGATCGCCGCGGTGATCCTGGCCATCTGCAGGAAGGCGGCCGTGCCTTCCTGCATGCGTGTCCCGCCCGAGGCGGGCAGCGCGATCAGCGGGAGCCGCTGCGCGGCCGCCCGGTCGATGGCCGCTACCAGCCGCTGGCCCTCCGCTACCCCGATGGAGCCGCCGAGGAAGGCGAACTCCGACGCCGCCACCGCTACCGGGCGCCCCCGGATCCGGCCCGAGCCGGTGATCACCGACTCGTCCAGCCCGGTCTTGTCCCGGGCGGTGGCCAGCTCGGCGGCATACGCCGGATCCTGCTTGGCCTCGGCAGGCGGGGTGTCCCAGGAACTGAACGTCCCGCGGTCGAGCAGGGCGGCGAGCGTCTCACGGGCGCCCATCGCGCCCGGTTGCCAGGTCCTGCGCGCAACCATCATGCTCCCCAATCGGCGGGCATCCGGCTCGCGACAGCGCGCCCGGAACCCACCCGGCTCTCCCCCGGCCCGGGCCCGGTCGGGCCGGCGTTCTCGTGGCGTGCCGGTCCGGCGGGCCCGCTCTGCCTCCATTGTCCTGGCTATGGGCGGACCGAGCCAGCCTCCGCGTGCGCCCGGCCCGCCCGCGGGCGGCCCCGATAGCCTGGCGCCGTGGCTGACGTGCGGGTGGTGGTCCGTTACCGCAGGGCCGTGAGTTATGGGCTGCACGCCCTGCTGGCCGCGCTGGAGATGGCCGGTACGGACTGGGAGGTGCGGCTGGGGGTGACGGCCGGGACTGCGCGGAGCTGATCGCGGCTAGCCCGGTCGGCGTGACCCTGGTTCTGTGGTCGTTCCACTCGCCGGACGCCGACGCCATGGCCGCGGAACTGGCGGCCGTGCGCGCCGCCGCGCCCGAGCCGGCCTGTGCGTGCCGAAAACTTCGTCCATGTCATGGGACCAGCCGATATTCGTGGATCAGCCCAGCGAACCGGGCGTGCCTCCGGACGCGGTAGTGCGCAAGATCGGCCCGTTCGGGTAGCGCTTTCAGCGGCGCGGCGCCGCGCAGGAAGCGATGCGGCCGGTGCTGATTATGGTGGGTCTCGTAATCGCTTAGGAGCCCGCAGATAGGCCTGGTTCCAGATAAGGGTGCGGTCCAGGAGTGCGCCCGGTCGCGTGCTCTATCACGGCGAGGACATGGGCTTGGGTGCCGTCGGAGCAGGTCGACCGATAAGAAAGTTGCAGACCAGGATTGCGTCGGCCTGGGAGTGCAGGAATTGTGACCAGGTCGGCCCGGTCCGTCGCCGGGCGGGGTTGATGCCGCTGGTCTTGAGGATCCCCAGAGATCCATCGTGTCATGGCCGGGCAAGATGTCCATGAGGGCAAGGACCTATGCCTCTGCCCGGGTGAGCCGCTGGCTCGTTTTACTTCTGGTGTATTCGCCGACGATGAGGTGTGCTGGATGTCAGCTTCGGTACCGCCCGGGCAGGCTGGCGAATCTGATCCGCGGCGGTTTGCCGCGGCGGCGCCTCGGCCGAGGCCTACAGCGAAGGGAACTCCGGCCTGGCCCGGGTCGGGCCGCCGGGCTCTGTTCGGACCTATCCAGGCTCCGGGGTGGCCAGGGTGAAAAGAGGACATGCCATGACTGAAAATGACGACCTGCCCCTAGAGGTGCGAAGGCAAGACGAAGAGGCCGAACTGCAGGTAGCCGGGCAGCTAGCCGAGCTACGCAAGGACACGGAAGCCACTCAAGATGAGGACCTGCCCGCAGAGGTGCGACGGCAAGACGAAGAGGACGAACTGCAGGTCGCCGGGCAGCTAGCCGAGCTACGCAAGGACACGGAAGACGTCAGGTATGTGGATCTTGGCCCGACGGTCCCAATGTTGCGTGTGGGCTACCATAAGGAGCACGGGCAGCCCTATGTGTACCTTGTGACCCTGAAAGGACCACAAGGTAATCTGGAGGTGGCCAGCCAGGCAGGGATATCAATCGACGATGCGCTGCTGTACGTCCGCGGAATCCTCGATGCAGTCGCGAAAGCACTGAAGTCGTGAATAGTCCCAGCGGCTCTGTTGTGTTGTGCCATGCCTCCTCACGCCGGGGCAGCCGCAGCCACGCGGCTAGTCGCGTGGCTAGGAGGAACACGAACCGCAGGCACATGATGGGTGATCATCACGGGGGAGCGCTGGCGAGCAACTCTGCTGATTCAGAGCCGTGGATGCGATTCTCGGCACCCACAGGCACAAACCGCCATCCTGCCGCAACATGGTAATCCGGCTAAACCGCAGGTCACAGCCTCTGCGGCGAGTTCTGAAGCGGTACAGGCTGAAGGCTCGGCTCCGGCCGATGCGCGGCCTGAAGCGTCATTCTTCAGTACCAATCCTGGCCACAGGTCACGCGTAGTGCAGAATCTGCGCCGCGGCCATTACGATATCGCCACCGACGTCCCCGCCTGCTACAAGCTCCGTACGATCTTCGATGAACTCGCGCTGACGCTGTAGCCGACCACGTGTACTACGCATCAACGCTGCCCAGAGATCGCCCAACGCAACAGCGCCGATCAGGCCCCGAACCCACCGTAACTTCGGCCTAGGGTGTTTCGGGTGCGGGTGGTGGCCATGGGGCCTGAGAGCACCCATTGGCGCTTTCTAGTTCGGCTGACCCGGCCGGGTGGGTGATGGCGGCTGCGACGCGGCCGATGAACGTCCGGATGGTCGCGGTGGCTGCCAGGCGCAAGATCGCCTGGTCAAGCCTGGCGCCGACTGCGCCGAGCGGCGGCCGGTAAGCACCGGCGAGCGTGAGCAGCGTGGCGTGTTCCCCTGCCGGGGTCAGTGTGATGTCAGCGTCCAGGGCCGGGAACAGTCTGCCGCCCGGGCCGGTGGCTTCCCATCTCAGTGTCAGGACGCACCGCTTGCCGTGGTCCACCAGATCCCGGAAGTGCACCTCGACCAGCCGGGATACCCCCGGCGCCGAGCCCAGGGGGCCGACCCGCTCCAGGCCGGTGATAGCCCCGCTGTAGGCTTCCTGCGAAGCGTCTTTCAGCGGGTTGCCGTGAATCAGATTGGCCAGCCGGGCGCGGGCCGCGGCGAAGCCGACCTCCAGGCGCACCTCGTCGCCGACGAACATCACATCAGTCAACCCGCCGGGCGGAGAGCCGAATGCGGACCTAGGTCCCTGATCCAGACACCATAGGTCCCCCTCGACAGCTGCGACCGGGACAGGTATCTGAGGACGGGGGCGGTCCTGGTTAGCTGGCCCCGTTCGGCGGCGCGGGGCTGGGCGGGGGCTGGCCGCGGCTGGCGAAGGCGTGATCGCGGATGTCCTGGATCGTCTCGTCCAGGCGCGCCAGAGCGTCGGTGATGCGCTCCCGGGCCACATCGCTGGGCAGGTCGGCCGCGGCCTGCAGGCTCAGACCGACCTGATAGAGGCTGCGGACAACACGGTCGAGCAGTTCCTGGCTGCGGTCGGCTTGCTCGGCGACGGCCGCCCACGCGAGATCCGCGAGATCCTCGCGCTTGCGTATCTCGGTAGCATCCCGGATCACGGTCAGCGTGAAATGACCGGTTGCGGTCGGCACGGGACTGAGGCTGATCTCGACCGGGACCGTGGCGCCGTCTTTGCGCAGGCCGACAAGCCGCGCCCGGTCGCTCATAGGGCGGGGCGAGGGCTCCCGCGCATAAGTGGCGCGGTGGCCGCGGTGGGCGGCGCGCAGGTCGGCCGGGACCAGGTCCTCGACTGGGCGGCCGATCAGCTCGTCCCGCCCGTATCCGAGCATGTCCGCCAGCCGCCGGTTGGCCAGCACGATCCGCCCGTCGTCATCGGTCAGCGCCAGGCCATCGCCCAAGGCGTCGATCAGCTGCCACAGCAGCGCCGGGGTGATCGCCGCAGACCCTGGCCCCACACCACTCTGACGCGCCCTGAAAAACTGGCGAGCTGATCCGCGAGTACCGGCACGCTCGCCGGGACGGAACTGCCCAGCAGGTGCATCCGCCGCGATGGCTGCTTCCAGCGTCGGGTAGATCGGTATCTGGCGGTCGAGTCCCTCGATGCCCAGGACCCGCCGGACGGTCTGGGCGGTGACTACCAGTTTCAGCTGGGTGCGGCTGACGACCGCGCGCTGATAGGCGCGCGCAACGGCATTCGCGCCAGCGTGATCGCACGAAAGCGTCGCGGTCATGTCCGCGATCACGGCAGCAGCCCCGCCGTTGATCACCGCCAGTAGCTCCTCGCGGATCTGGCCGGCATTGGAGACAGTGATGTGCTCCGGCAGGGTCAGGACCGCCTGCCGGCCTGCCCACCGCAGCGGGAAGGTGTCATCAAGCACACCAGTAACCCAAACAGACATACGGATCCGCACACAAGCAAAGCAGCCCATCTGCCGCCCCGCTGGGCAGGGGAAGCGATCAGCTCGCCCCCGCCCGCCGCTGCAACACTGCTGCCAGGGCTGTGGGGCAGCCGATATTAGGCGACGGCTGCGGAGCCGGAGCCGCCTTGTCGATGGCGGCCAGGAACTTGCGGAACTCGATCGCCCGGTGGCGGCGGTGCAGTTCGCTGATGACGGTGCCGTCGGCGATATTGAAGGCCGCGAACAGGCTGGTGATGCCGTGCCGTAGGTAGTCGTGCGTACGTGCTCTGGCATGCCGGGCATCATCGGCAGCACCGGCTGGGACCGGTCCAGGGCCTGGATCTGGCTTTTCTCATCGACGCACAGCACCACTTGTGGGTGCCAAGAACCTATGCCACCTGGCGATACTCATGAATCACGCCTCCGGCACGGTCACGCCGCTGGCCCCGGAACCGATCCAGGTAAATGGCGCCATCGGGCAGCGGGCGCAGCGGCGCGGCCTGGTTCAGGGTTCGGTGCGGCCGGTGCCTGTTGTAGAAGTCCTCGTACTCGCGCGTTCCACCGCGGTGATGCCGAGTCTGGTGAGGTACTCGATTGCGACGGGGTGGGCCAGGCCAGCGTAGGTTCCCCGCTGCGCCTCGGGGATGCCGGGATGCCTGGCGGTGAACCCTTTGACGTGCAGTTCGTAGATGACAGACTCCTGGAGCGGGATATATGGGGGCCGGTCGTTCCTCCAGTCGAAGTAGGGCTTGTGGACCACGGCCTTGGGCACGTGGGCGGCGCTGTCGTCGTTGCGTGAGGTGTCGTTACCGAAGGTGTGCGGGAAGCAGGCCTGATCCCAGTCGGCCTGGCCTTCGATCGCTTTCGCGTAAGGGTCAAAAAGCAGCTTTGCAGGGTTGCATCGCTGGCCCTTGTCGGGCGCCCACGGCCCGCTCACCCGGTAGCCGTAGCGCTGGCCGGGCGTCACCGTCGGCAGGTAGGCGTGCCAGCAGAAGGCTTCGACTTCCTCGAGAACGACCCACTGCTCGCCCCCGTCGTGGTCGAAAAGGGCAGAGTTCGATGCCTTCTGCCAACTCGGAGAACAGCGAAAAGTTCGTCCTGGCGCCGTCGTAGGCCGCGCCGAGGGGGTAGGAACGACCTGGCCAGGTTTCGATGGTCTCGCTCATGTGGGCTGAGTCCTGTTCACCGCCCGCACCGGGCGGCACAACATCAGTCATGGCACGTGTGCTTCGGTTCGGGATGGCGACGGTGCCGGGTGAGAAGGTCAGGCGAGCGCTCCGTCCGCTTGACGCGGGATAACGGTCACGCTACTGAGTAGCGCCCGGACGATGCGTCAGTTCAGGCGGCTGCCGCGGCCACGTGTCGTTCGTGCCGCCCAACCGGTTCCGGTAGCGGCCCTTCTGGCCAGCCGGAGTGCGAGCCGACACGACCATCCAGGGCCAGGTCGTCAACGTGCATGGCGAGCAGAATGGCGCCATCGATCAGGAGGTCCCGCTCGGTAGGAGTGATATAGCCCCGGTCAGCCTGCTCGCGTATGATCGCGTAGACGTGCTGGAGTGCTGCATCAACGGTAAGCACGGTGATCACAGTTCCCACCTCCGCTCCAGGCGTACCGCCAGGGATGCCAGGCCGGTCATGGGCTTTGGTCCTCACTGTGGGCCTGCCTTATTGCCCCTGAAGGATCAGCTACCGCACGCGCACCTGCATGACTTGAGGCACATCCACGCCACCACTCTGGCTTCTATCCGGCGTCCCGGTGCATGTCTTCGCGGGTCCGCCTGGGGCACTGTGGGTGCCGATAACCTCGTCCACGTCATGCGACCAGGCGATATTCGTTAAGCATGCCGTCGACGGAAGGGTGTCTTTGTGGCAGCCTCACCAGCGGCTCCT
Source organism: uncultured Actinomycetes bacterium (assembly GCA_963720645.1). Lineage (GTDB taxonomy): Bacteria > Actinomycetota > Actinomycetes > Streptosporangiales > Streptosporangiaceae > RYN-230. The sequence continues at coordinate 29,696 of CAVRFX010000021.1, forward strand.
CGCCGTCGGCGATGTCCTGTCCGACTACGATGTCGGCTGGGTCAACACCGCACTCGACGGCCCATATGCCGCTGCGATCGCACTCGCATTCCTGCAACGCATGCTCGACCAGGGGAAGCCCAGGTGATCGTTTCCCGAGCCCGAAAGTTGTGAGTCGTCAGTCGCCTGCCGTGATGATATTTGCCTTGCGCAGGATCAGATGCGCGAGCTGGCCCAGCTGTCGGTACGGGTCGGTGGCGCCCAGGCGTTCTTCGACGTCGAGCAGCGCGGCCAGTTGACGAGGATCGGACGGCGGCGCGGGGTCGAGTTCCTGCTGGTCGATGGCGATCCGCACGCCATACCAGTTTTCCAGCCCTAGTCCGTACGAGGCCGCGGTGGTCGTGAGTGCGTCGAGGTCGTCAGCGCGTGCCGGTGCGCCAATTTCGTTGATGTAGCGCATGTCACGTCCTTCGGCCAGGGCGCGGTCGTGTTCGTTGAATGCCGCGAGGGCCGCCTGCCAGTCTTGTCGGGCTGCCGGACGCCAGACCGCGGAGGTTGTGGTGCGTGCTGCGAGGGCGAGAAGTCCGCCCGGCGCGACGTGTGCTGCGAGCTCGGCGATGACCGGCTCACTGGTTTGCAGGTACATCAGCACCCCCAGCAGCAGCACCGCGTCGTAGACCTCGCCGCCCGTTGCCATCGCGAGGCTGCCGATAGAACCGTCTCGCAATTCGACGCGGTCTTGCACCTCCGCACGCTCGGTGCCTAGCTCGGTCCGGAAGACGGCGCGCATGTCGCGATCGGGCTCGACCGCGAGCACTTGATGGCCTTCGCGGGCCAGCCGGATGGACTGCGTTCCCTGCCCGGCACCCACATCGAGGACTCGCGCCGGATGCGTCCGCAGGTGCTTGTCCAGTTGGCGTGAGATCATCTCTTGCCGGACTACGTTGCGCACCTTGTCCAACCGGCCTAGCCAGGCCGGACGACCGTCGCCGAACGTGCTGTCAGCGTCGGCGTCGCGGCGCACCAGGTCTCGAGCGTTCACCATTGCGGCGACACTACCCGCTGCTACGGTAACCTGTGAGGCTCGAAAATACGATTCGGGTGCTGACCTGCGTCTTTCTGTAGCTGTGCGGGACGGGCAGGCTGCGATGTGGTACTCGTCGGTGAGTCCGTGGAGGACGGGTTCTCGATTGATTCGGCACTCGGCGAGCATGTCGCTGGCGCAGGCAGGGCGGCAGTACTCAGAACCAGCACTTTGGCCACTTTCGCCCTGTCACCTGTGACAGCACGCCGCCCAGGCCGAGGATCGGTCAGGCCGGCACGTTGACGATCTTGAGTTACACGCGCCCGGCCAACCATCACAATGTCCGGCCTGCCGGCGGCAGCGCAGGTCAGCTATCCAATCGAGTCTGCGGCCGGTACAGGTTCGCTTATGCGGGCCGGTCAGGTCAGGAGCGGTAGGCGTTACGTCGGTGATCTATGTCGAGGATGTGGGTGATGCTGGCGTCCTCGTCGATCGCATAGCGGATGCGGTACTCGCCGCGCCGGGCTCGCCATTGTCCCTCGAAGGGTTTGCGCAGTGGGGCGCCGACCCTGCGCGGCTCTTCGCTGAGGGGGCCGCGAATGAACTCGAAACAGGCCCACGCGACAGCTTCGGGTAGCCGGTCGTGATGCTGGCGAGCTGCGGTCGGAGCGATGATGACCTGGTAGGTCACGGTCGGCGTTTCCCGAAACGTTCTTCCAGGGATCTCGCCACTTCAGCGATGGACAGGCCTTCTCCACGAGCGATCTCGTCACCAGATTGGGCGATGCGCTCTTGCGCCGCCGGGTCGGACAGCAACTCGAGCGTCGCCTCGATGGACTCAAGATCTTCGGCTGCGAGCAGGACGACGTAGTCTTTGCCGTTCTTGGTGATGTGGACTCGCTCGTGGGTGCGGCCGACTTCGTCGGCTATCTCCGAGAGCCGGGCCTTCACCTCAGACAAGGGCAGCACTGTCATAGACCAGAATTATAGTCTGTTCTGGCTGAGAGGTGAAGTTAGCCGCAGCTATGGTGGCCGCCTGGCGAGCAGCGGCCGAGACTGGGACGGCGTCCGTTCCCGTCCGTGTTTCAAGCCACCCGAGCCCCGGTTAAGCACGGACGCATGACGGACAGGATCAGCAGCGTTGATTCCCATCACCGGAGTCTGGGCAGGTCAGCGGCTATATGACCGCACGGGAACAGGCGGTCTGTAAAACCGTCGGCTTAGCCTACGCTGGTTCGAACCCAACACCTGCCACTATCAAACTCGCAGGTCAGACCCGGGTCCGGGTGCCGGTCCAGCCCGGGGTGATCAGCTCCACCGCCGGGTAGCTGTGATCGTCCTAATGATGGTCGTGACGGTATCCAGGATGGCGGGCTGAAACGCGGCGGGAGACGCCGATCACGTTGGCGTGCTTGCGGGGCCAACGGCGCTGCCGTTGCCCGGGTAGTTCGCTGAGCGTATGGTCAATGAGCAGTTGTTCTGATCGCCTGGGCACGGTTGTAGTCGAGGCGGTCTGGGGACGTCGCTCCAGACCTTGGTGACGTGGTTGAGTTACCGAGGAAGAGCCTGATGAGCGTTCCTGAACGGGCGAGCGGAACCCGCGCAGCGGCAGGCGGGCCAGCTCGCCGCCGGGCGGGTGCCGTTGGGTCGCAGAACAGGACCTGTGGGCCCCGGGCCAGCGGCGGGCGAAGGGTCGGCATTGAACGCTCCAGCGACCATATCGCCGCGATCTTCCGTCATGGCTGCGCGCGCTCAGGGGAATGCGCTGCGCCAAGGCCGTTGCTGACGCGGTCGCCAAGGCGGCAGGCCAAGCGGATCGGCGCGCGGTGGGATCAGGCCGAGCGCAGGTGGTACGCGCCGCATCTGTGGATAGACGCCCTGGAGAGATGGCTGCTGTCAGTGATGCTCCCGGTGCTCCTGGCAGGAGAAGATCGCGGCTCCGGCTCCGGCCACATTCGCCGACCAGGTCAACACGACGCAGCCGGGGACGCTGCCCGCGCCGCGGTGGCCGAGCAAGGGGGGCTCCCGCAATCCCGCAAACCTGACGCAGGCCGTCCATGCGCCAAGTGGCTGGGCTGAGCCCGGCGCGCAGCGAAAGGAGAAACGTCGGATGCTTGGGGAAGCAGCGATGCCATTTGCGCGGCTGGTGGAACTGCCCGGCCGCGGGACGGCGCGGGTGTGGGAGTGCGCTGGCCCGCCGGGCGCGGGAACCCTGATGCTTATCCACGGGGTGGCGGGGACGGCCGAGCTGAACTGGGGGAAGGTCTTCGCGCCGCTCGGACGGCATTTCCGGGTCGTCGCGGCCGACCTGCGTGGCCATGGTGACGGGATCCCCCTGCGTTCCCGGTTCCGGCTGGAGGATTGCGCTGACGATGTCGCCGCGCTGGCAGGTGTCCTTAATCTCCGCAGGTTCGCCGCCGTGGGCTATTCCATGGGCGGCATAGTGGCCCAGGTACTGTACCGGCGGCACGCGTCGCTGCTGTCGGGCCTGGTGTTGTGCTCCACCGCCAGCAACGTCCGCGGATCACCGGCGGAGCAGCTGGCCGCGCTCGCGGTACCGGCGATGGCCGCCGCCTTGCGATGGAACCCGATGCTGCACCTGATGGGCGCCGAGCTTTTCGGCATGGCGCTGCTGGGCCCCGTTGACGATCCGGCGACAGCGAGGTGGGCCCGCGCCCAGCTGAGCCGGACCACCCTGGCTACCACCATCTCAGCCACGCACGCCGTCTGTCAGTTCACGTCGGACAGCTGGCTCAGCCAGGTCGATGTGCCGACCGCGGTGGTCATCACGGCCCGGGATCGTGTCGTGCCGCCAGGCCGCCAGCTCAAGCTGGCCCGGGCGATCCCGGGCGCGACGGTGCACCACGTGGACGCCGGTCACGGGGCCTGCATCAACGCGCCGCAGTTGTTCGCCCGCGCTTTGCTCGAAGCGTGCTGGTCGGCAGAGCCTGGCCGCGGCAGCGCGCTGCGCACACCAGCCTGACGCGGCCGGCCCGCGCCAGGCACCCTGAACCCGCCGGCTACTCCGCTAGCGGCCAAGAATCGCTGACGGTCTGCGGCGGTGCGTGGCCGGTCAGGATGTAGCCGCTGCCGAGCGCTACCTCCCGCACGTGCACGTCTTCGAGTAGTTGCTCGAGGAGCTGCCAGGGCCGCTGGAATCCTTTGGCGCTGCGCACGTAGGGGGCGTGCGGGCCCGAAGGGGGTCTGCTCCCGCGGGCCTTGGTCGGAACGGCTGATCTCATATCCGGCGAGGCGCTGGAGGGCGGACGGGCTGTCCTGGCCGATCACGGTCGCTGTTGTTCTGGGCGATCTGCCGGGCTTGACGGCTCGGGGTCGTCGCAGGCAGCATCGCAGAAGGGCGGGCGGCTGCTGCGGGTACACCGGCAAAGTGCCGCCCGGGTATCGGTCACCGGGCCGTCGGCTGCGTATATCCGCAGGTCGCCGCGGACGAGGGAAAGGGCCATGCCCGGCGGCGCGGATGGTGGTGGGGACATCCGGCTGCTCGCCGGGAAGGCCTGGTGCCTGGTAGTGCAGGGCCCCGGACGGGCAGCGGCGGATGACCTCGGCGACGAGCGCCGCGCTCGCGGCATCTGGGGCGATCCAGGGGCGTTGCCTGGCATTGAATACCTCCGGAAGCCCGCGGAGGCACTCGGCGGAAATGCCGGCATCGCTGTGGGTCGAAGCAAGTATTACACCGCGCCTTTGCCGCTCGGTCAGGCTTGCGGGTTCGCCGGGCTCAGCGCGGACCTAGGAAACGCGGCTCACGCAATATTCGTGGCCAACATCGGGTTCGAAAGTGTTACGAAGTACCTTAACGGCCGGAAAGTTCCGCGCGAACTTAACGTGATATCCGGCGCGCCGGAGATCGCGTGGACACCAGCTCACCATGGATCCTGCTGCGGTAGCCCCGTTCAGGGTTCTCGCGGGCTAGCCGGAGGACCAGTGCCTTGATGTTCCGCCGGGTGGCCGGGCGACCGGTGTTGCCGCGTCTGAACCTAGTGGCCCAGCGGCGGCGGACTATGTTGCGGTGCCAGCGCAGGATCGTGTCCGGGGCGACCAGCAGCCACAGCCCGTGGCGGCGTGCTTTCGGTATCACTGCTGAGCAGGGTCGCAAGCAGGGCCCGGTCCGCCCAGTTCAGGTTCGGGCGGAGCGGCTGCCGCCGCTGCAGGAGGGTGAGCTGGTTGCGCAGGATCAAGATCTCTGCGGTCTTCCATGTCTCCTCGCGCCGGGATAGCCGCAGCCACGCTGCTAGTGCGCTGTCCATGAACGTTCCCCGTGTTGTGTGAGTCTTCGCTCCCGCTTTGCCGCGCCGGGCCAGACTCGCTTCCTGGCATGGAATCGAGTCTGGGAGTGGCGATGGCGGAACCGGTCCGGGCGAGACGGCTCACGGATCAGGAGGGTCAGCGGCTGCAGCAGATCGTGCGCCGCGGCAAGCACGGGTCGATCCGGGTCCGCCGGGCGATGATCATCATGGCGTCCGCGGCCGGGACTCCGGCGACGGCGATCGCCCGGCTGGTAGCCGCGGACGAGGACACGGTCCGCGGCGTGATTCACCTGTTCAACGAGAAGGGCCTGGCCGCGCTGGACCCTAACTGGGCGGGAGGCCGTCCCCGCCAGATCACCGGCGATGACGTGGAGTTCATCGTCACGGCGGCCACCACGCGCCCGGAGAAGCTGGGCTTGCCATTCACGCACTGGAGCCTGCGCAAGCTCGCCGCCTACCTCGCGGGCCAGGCTGCGCGCCCGGTGCGGATCGGGCGGGAGCGGCTGCGGCAGATCCTGCATGCCCGGCACATCTCTTTCCAGCGCACCCGGACCTGGAAGGAATCCGCCGACCCGGACAAGGACGCCAAGCTGGACCGGATCGAGCATGTCACCAGCCGGTTCCCCGGCCGGTGCTTCGCGTTTGACCAGTTCGGGCCGTTATCGATCCGGCCTGTCCATGGCAGCACCTGGGCCCGGCAGAACAAACCCGCCCGGCTGCCGGCCACCTACCACCGCACCCACGGCATCCGGTATTTCCACGGCTGCTACTCCCTCGGCGATGACCAGCTCTGGGGTATCACCCGCCGCCGTAAAGGCGGTGACCACACCCTGGCCGCCTTGAAGTCCATCCGCGCGGCCCGGCCCGACGGCGCCCCGGTCTACGTGATCCTGGACAACCTGTCCGCGAACAAGACCCCGCCGATCCGCACCTGGGCGCGAAAACACAAGGTGCACCTGTGTTTCACGCCGACCAGCGCGTCGTGGGCCAACCCAATCGAGGCGCAGTTCGGCCCGCTGCGCACCTTCACCATGGGTGCCTCTAACCACCCGAACCACACGGTGCTGGCCCGGAAGCTGCAGGACTACCTGGCCTGGCGTAACGCCAACGCCCGCCACCCCGGCATCCTCGCCGCCCAGCGCCGCGAACGCGCCCGCATCCGCAGCGAACGCCAGCAACGCTGGGGCCGCCCCCGGCCCAAAGCCGCATGACTCAGACCCGGCCAACGTTCATGGACACCGCACTAGCCGCATGGCCAGGAGGGACATGAACTGCAGGCACATGATCGATGATCCTCACGGGCGGGGCGTCGGCGAGCAACCCTGCTGGTCAGAGCGGTGGACGGGATTCTCGGCACGCACAGGGCCTCGGATGTCTCATCGCTGGGCGTCGGCTGGCAGGCGCCGCACGGGAGGCCAGCACGATGGAGAGCTCCCGCCGGGCCTCACCGTCCGGATTTGCACTTGGTGGTGGCGAAGTTGTTAGGCATGTGGGGATAGCTCGTTGATGGCGAGGAATCGTTCGATCATGGCATTCACCTGTTCGGGGACTTCCAGCTGGATGAAGTGACCGGCTCCGACAGTCTGGCCGATAGTGATCGGCGGGCAGAGGCTGCGCAGATCAGCTGACTTGTTGGCAGGGACGGCCGAACCGATCGAAAGCACCGGGACACTGGTCCTGCGGAGAGCGCCAGCGCCGTCGAACTCGCCCATGGCACGCATGAGCGCGGCGGCGATCCCCGGGGGGACTCCACGCATTTCCTTGATGATGGCTTCCCGGCGGGCGGCATCGGTGGGCAGGAACATCCCTTCGATGAAGGCGGTGCGCCACGACCTGTCGTCATCCGCGCGGACGGCGGCAAAGGAGTCACGGAAGAACGCCTTGGCCTTCGTGTTCGTGATCGGCGCTGGCTCAACCATCAGCAAGGCGCGGATGGCTCCCGGCCGGGCAGCACAGGCCAGTCCTATCAATGCCCCGAGACTGTGGCCGACCAGCACGGGCCTGCTGAATCCGGCCGCCCCGGCAAGGGCGAGCACATCACCGGCCAGGACGTCAATGTCATAGCAGCCAGGGCCTGGATCGGGCCGGCTGCTGTCGCCATGCCCACGCAAGTCCATGGCGGCGACAGCATGGCTCACGGCGAAATGCTCGAACTGCGGCGCGAAATACGAGCGATCGCATGACCACCCGTGCACGAAGATGATGGGGGGATCACCCGCGCCCGCAGTGTCGTAGGCCAGCCTGATGCCTTCGCCGGAAAGGAACTCTGCCATGGTCACCCCTGTCATCCCAAGGCCGCCCGCCGCACTCGGTCGGGAACCGGCGCACTGATTCCGATCGCGCCGTCCGCTTCATCCTTCCTGATCCCAGCCGAGCCCGCCTCACGGCAGCGCGGGGAATGCCGACCACGGCAGTGTTGGATTGGCCGATTGGTACGCATGATGGACCGCGCTGACGGGGACGATCGGCTGGTCAGATAGCCATCGTGAGCTGGTCGAAGGCTTCGTGGAGCCGGTGGCGGGCGGGGACATCGGTGGCGAGTTCATAGTGGCCGCGGCGAAGATTCTGGATGAACGCGTGCCCGGCGGCCGGGATCCGCGCGGATGATGAGCTCGACGACGCCACCACATCAGTCTCCCTCCCGCCGCGATCAGCCAACGCAACACTGCCCATCAAGCAGAGAACTTGTGTCATCAAGGCAGACAAGATACTGATCCTGGGCCTAGACAGGCTGCTGAAGCCCTGGGGAACTCAGAGGTTATTTCTTATTCCGGCCGCCGCTCCCGAGGCAGGCTGTCAACCGCCGCGGACAGCTACCCATTCAGGAGGAGCCTTCTTTCTTGCGCTCGTCGATGATGCGCTTGGCTTTGTGCGTCGAGCGTTCAATGGAGCCGTCGGGCAGCACGATGACCTTTTGCGGCTTGACGCCGATCCGTGCTTTCAAGGCAGTCGAAGCCCGCTCCGCGACAGGCTCATCGGGCTCGGGGTTGTTATGGGATTTTTCGATCGTGACCTCATATCGCGCCGTGAAGTCTTCCTCCGTGATGCGGATGAGGTACTCGCCTGTGACGCCTTCGAGGCCGCGCACGACGAACTCGATGTCGGAGGGATAGACGTTGACGGCAGAGACGATGAACATATCGTCCTTGCGGCCGTCGACGTAGATGCGCCCGAGGGTGCGGCCGCACGCACATTTGTCGGTCACAAACCGGCCGATGTCGCCGGTGCGGAAGCGGATGAGCGGGCGCGCGTGTTTGCGCAGGGTCGTGTAGACCAGCTCGCCGCGCTCGCCGGGCGGCAGGATCTCGTCGGTGTCCACATCGACGGTCTCGACGAGGATGTGGTCCTCCGCGATGTGCAGGCCGTCGTGGTGTTCGCACATGGCCGCGCAGGCGCCGAAGATGTCGGAAAGGCCGTAGAAGTCGTAGAGGTCCGCCCCCCAGAGCCGCTCGATGGCCCGCCGCGTCGCGGGGATGGATCCGCCCATCTCGCCCGCGACGAAGATGCGTTTGATGTCAAAGTCCTTCTTTGGGTCGACGCCGGTCTTCGTCGCGGTCTCGCCGAGGTGCCACGCATAAGACGGGCTCGTCCAAATCGCCGTGGGTTTGTATTGCTTGAGGATTAAAATGAGACGCTCGGACGGCAGCGTGCCGCCCCAGATGCAGAGCGCGCCGAGGTTTTGCGCGCCAATGACGTCGGGGCCGCCGACGTAGAGCGAGAAATTGAGCGCGTGGATGTAGCGGTCATTTTTGCGCATACCTGCCATCCAGAACAGGCGGCTCTCCACGTCCTGCCACTCGTCGAAGTCCTTCTTCGTGAACGGGCTCATCGTCGGCACGCCCGTCGATCCCGACGAGGTGGAGACGAAGATGACGTCGTCTTCGGGGACAGCCGCAAGTTCGCCGAGGAAAGAGCCGATGCCCTGCGAGTCGCGTTGCGTCTTCTTATTGATGAACGGGAAGCGCTCAAGGTCTTTCAGGCCTTGGATGTCCGACGGCTTCACGCCGGCATCGTCAAATGACCTTTTGTAGTACGGTGCGTGGTCGTATGAAAACTGCGTGATCTCCTTCAGGTCGCCAAGCTGTTTCTGCTCCAGCACCTCGCGCGGCGCAGTCTCCAGTGCTTCGTCCCAATACTCGCTCATACCAGCTAACTATCCTCCTATTATCTTGATTGTCTGGCCGTCGCTTGCACTGCGGCTTGAGCCGCGCAAGCGGCGCGACGCTCGCGCCCGGGCAGTAGGAACGACCAGAGGAAAACGACCAGAGGAAGCAGACCGCGATCGCCCCACTCCGGCGTCACGGAAGCGCTCGGCGGTAGCAAGCACCTTCGCTTCGTCGAGCGGGCTACGTACATTGCCTTCCTCGTCGACCCCGCTCGGTCACGGTCAACCGCAGCGAGGCACCAGCACCGGCGGGAGCCGGTAGGGCATCACGTACCGCTCCTCGTTGTAACTGAGCCGCATCTCAGGCGTTCACAGAACGCTTCTCAAGTCTAGTTTATCTACCGATATTGTAGTTGAATAGGCCGACGCGACCAAGCTGGCTCGGCGGCTAGCGGCAGGTCAACCGGCCCGGGCTCAGGGGTCGGCAAAGTCTTTCTGACGGTCACTGGTGAGGTCGCAGCGGGCCGGTGATCAGGATGTGGCGGCCCGGGCACGGCCCATGGGATGATCATGGCGGTTACCACACCAGCCTGATCGCTTCCCGAGGTCCATGCCTGCGCAGTCATCCTCCCCGATGGACCCTCCAATCTGGACCGCCCCGGGGATCTTGGTGGCTCTGATCCCTGGAAGGATGCAGAGTCATGCCTGCACAGCGGAAGTATCCTGATGAGCTGCGCGAGCGCGCGGTGAAGATGGTTCTGGAGATCCCGTGCCCGGGACGGCAAGGGCCATGGTGAGCTGGCCCGGCTGGGCCGTCAGCTGGGTGTTCACCCCGAGGCTTTGCGCGGTTGGGTCAGGCAGGCCGAGATCGACAGCGGGACGCGGCCGGGAACTACGACGGAGGATCAGCAGCGGTCGCGGAGCTGGAGCGGGAGAACCGTGAGCGCCCCGCTGGATGGGACGACCGCCGCGACCACCGGCGGCGGACGATGTCCCGGTGTCATCGCAAGATGGTGCCCGGGGTGACGATCAGCCGCATCGCGGCGAGACGGTCGATCGAAGTGTCCCGGCCAGCAGGGCAAGCAACGCCCGGTCCGGCCACGTCAAATGCGAATGAGCGCGAGGGCGCTCGCGCTCAGCCACAGCGAGCTGATGGCGCAGCATAAGGATCTCGGCGTCCTTCCACCACCACTCCCGCCGCGACAAGCCCAGCAGCGACACAGAACGGGTGACAATCAAGAAGATCAGCTCAAGTCCACAAGCCGAAGATCTTCCCGCGCCCCGGCAGCCAAGACCGGGCCGAGGACCGATCCGGCGTGGCTAGTGACCTCGACCGGCCGCGACATCGGACCCAGATCGATGTCGCCGGCGTCTGTGTGCGCCGTCGATCTGCCCGGAAAGGGACTCCGGCCAGATCGAGACGACCCGTATGGTCCGCGAGCTGGCGGGCTTTGCGGAGGGTGCGGATGAAGGCTCCCTGGAGCTTTTCAACTGAGCGTGCAGGTGCGCGGCGGGCCGGGATTCCCGGGCTCGCCGCGCCTGCAGGGTGTTACTTGGTGGCGCCCTTCTTGGCTGCCGTGCCGTTACCGGCGCCAAGCAGTGGCTTCATGGCCTCGAGCAGGCTCTCAGCGAACTTCCGCTGGGAGATGAGCAGCTGCTCGGCGAAGTCGTAGGTGCTGGCCACGAACTCCTGGGGGTTGGGCAGCTTGTCGGTGTAGGGCAGGTTGGGCATCGGGATGGACGGCGTGATCGACTGGACTGCCTCAGCCCAGACCTTGAGCGCGTTGACCAGCATTTCCTCGCTCTTGCGGACCGCGCCAAGGACCTCTGTCTGGATTTCCTGGCCGGTGCTGCGGGTTTCGGTCATTTCTTCCCCTTCGGGGTCCTGTCTCTCTCGGGCTTTCATCTTCTGCTTTACATAGTACGCAGTTTGCTAGATTTGTCAAGCAAGAGTCATGGTAGCCCTGCGACCGCTGTCCCGCCCGGCGAGATGATTGTCCTGAGGTACCTGCACGGCCCTGCGGCCGAAGCCGGGGACGGCAGGGTGACAATGGTGGAGTTAGATGCAGCAGGACTCAGCTGGACGTCATGGGACATGATCCAAAAGATGCGCCGCGCTGAGCAGGCACACTCCGGGACTACGGACGCCAGACCTGACTCGTGCCACCTCGTAGATCCACTTTCGGGTGCACGGCTGTTACCTGGTGTTTCTCGGCTGTCGGGGAGCGAAAGGGGTCACTAACGGCGCTGTGGCGGTTAGGGTCGGTGGGTGGTCTCGCGGTTCGTGCGCAAGGTGCGTACGAAGTCCGGGGCGGTCGCGGTCCAGGTCGTAAGCGGCAGGGCCGGCAGGTGCTGGGTATCGAGCACGTGGGGTCCGCGCACACCGACGAGGACCTAGCCCTGCTGGTCGCGGCGGCCCGGGACCGGTTGCTCCACGGCCAGGCTGCCTTGGACCTGGGTGAGGTCGGCGCGGTGCCGGCGCGGATGGCCGACGTGGCCGATTGGACGCTTCCCGGCGCCGGCCTGCCGTCAGCGGCGAGAGCCGCGAGAGCGCGCGCGGGTCGGCCTGCCCGAGGGGCGGGTGGTGGCGACCTCGTCCCTGCTGCTGTGGCGGGTGCTGGGCGACGCGTACTCCCACCTGGGGTTCGACGTCCTGGGTGACGAGGCGTTCCGGGCGATGGTGCTGGCCCGGATCGTCGAGCCGACCTCGAAGGCGGACAGCCTGCGGGTGCTGGGAGAGATCGGTGCGCCGGCCCGGGCCTGCGCACGCTGTTCCGGTCCTTGAAGCGGTGCCAGGACCGGGATTACCGAGGTCTGCTCGCCACGGCGTGCACCGCGCATGCGGCCGCCACCGGCGGTCTCGGGGCGCTGGTCATGTATGACGTGACGACGTTGCACTTCGAGACCGGCGACGAGGACACCGGCCCGGACGCGCTGCGCAAGGTCGGGATGAGCAAGGAACACCGGGTCGATCCCCAGGTCCAGGTGGGGCTGCTGGTCGACCCGTCCGGGTTCCCGCTTGAGGTCCATCTGTTTGAGGGGAACACCGCCGAGACCACCACGCTGCTGCCGGTCCTGCGCGCGTTCCAGGCCCGTCACGGAGTGGCCGGGATGGTCGTGGTAGCCGATGCGGGGATGCTGTCGGCAGCGAATCTGAACGCGATCGAGGACGCCGGGTTCTCCTTCATCGTCGGGTCGAGGATTACCAAGGCGCCCTACGACCTGGCCGACCACTTCGCCCGGCACGGGGACTACTTCACCGACGGGCAGATCCTGGAGTCGTTGCGCGCCATGGGATCGGGCAAGCACGAGCGGGTGCGGCGGGTGGCCTGCCAGTGGTTGTTCAAGCGCAGCAAGCGCGACGACAAGGCCATCAACGCTCAGATCGCCCGCGCGGAGAAGGTCGCCGCAGGGAAGGCACCGCTGGCGCGGACCCGGTTCCTGAAGGTCACCGGCGCTTCGAAGGAACTGGACCAGGCCACCATCGACCGGGCCCGGCAACTGGCCGGCCTGAAGGGCTACGTCACCAACCTCGCCCCTGCCGTCATGGACGGCGCCGCCGTGATCGCGGCGTATCACGACCTATGGCAGGTCGAAGCCTCGTTCCGGATGACCAAGTCAGACCTGCGGGCCCGGCCGGTGTTCCACCACGAGCGAGAGGCGATCGAGGCGCACCTGACCGTTGTGTTCGCCGCCCTCGCCGTCAGCCGCTACCTGCACCACCAGGCCGGCGTCAGCATCAAGAAACTCGTCCAGACCCTGCGCGCCGCACGCTCGGCCACCATCCAGATCAACGGCCAGCGCATGACCCTGGACCCCGAGCTCACCGGACCAGCACGCGCCATCCTCGACCGGCTGGGAAAGGGTCACTAACCGCGTGGCACGACTCAGGCCAGACGGACAGAAGGCGGTTTTCACGCGGCGTGAAATGGAGAATCCGCAGGTCAGCGGGCATTCCGATGGGCAGGAATAGCCGGTCTGTAAGACCGTCGGCTTAGCCTACGTTGGTTCGAACCCAACACCTGCCACTCAAAACCTCAGGTTAGGCCCGGTGCCGGTGTTCCCGGCTGCCGGGCCTGATGCGTGTCCAGGAGCGGTTCGGTAAACCGTTCCCGGTAGCTGTGGGCCAGTTGTGGGCCAGATCCCGGCCTGGTCAGCGGCTTGGGGGACCGGAGCGCCCAGGATCGCCTACCTGGGGCCGTAATCCGTAGAGCAGGTCTCCCTGACCGGCATTGCCGCAGGTCACAGACGTCTAATCGGATCTGGGCGGAGGTTTCAGGTCCAGCTGTGTCCCGTTGAATCCAGCTGTGGCACGGACGCATGACGGACGGGATACCTGGCGTCCGCGCCGGTTCTTGTGGGCCAGCGGCTGGCTGGCGATCTGGTCGCAGCCGGATATGCAGTGGTCGTAGATGGTGAGCAGGCCGTGACCTTGTCGAAGATGCTGCCAAACCTAAGTGACCGCCTACCAGGCGAAGTCGTGCGCGGACAAGTGCCGATCACTGCGGCAGGCAGGCATGGGAAACGGCTTGCTGGCGAATGACGGGGCGGGATTCCACGGGCCCGGGGTTTGTCCTTCCTGTCGTAGCGGCGGGTTGGTGCTGGTCAGCGGACAGCCGGGAAACCAGGCACGGCCACCGGCTGAAAATCAGCCACACCGGCGAGGACGTCCTCCGTATACACCCCGCTCGTGGTCAGGAAGCGCGGGTCCTCCGTCCGCAGGACCCGCGTGCCCAGGATGCTCAGCGACGCATCGGCTCCTCTCGCCCGGCTCACGTGGCGCTGCCGCGCGCGCCCGTGCCTCCGATCTTGCCCATCACGTCTGTAGTGGGTCAAAGGGGTAGGCCGCGCACGGCCGGAAGAAGACGGGCCGTTTCCCGGGTTGATCACCAGCGGGGTTAAATCACTTGGCGACTAGCTGCCCGGCCCGTTAGTGTCGGCGGCTGACCTGCTTTGATCGGAGTTTCTGGTGTTTTCGCGTGCGCTGGCGCGCCGTCCGCCGGGAGCGCTGCGGCGCTTCCCCGTCCTGGGTATCCGTGATTTCCGGCTGCTGCTGGCCGACCGCCTGCTAGCCCCGGCTGCCTATGGGTTCTCGCTGGTCGGGGTCTCGTTCGCGGTGCTGCACACCACCGGGTCCACCTTCGACCTGTCCCTGGTGCTGGCCGCGCAGATCCTGCCATCGCTGATCTTCACGCTGGTCGGCGGCGTAATCGCCGACCGGGTCCGGCCCCAGCTGGTGATCATTGCGGGCAATCTGATGATCGCCCTGGGCGAGGGCACCTTCGGGATCCTGGTCCTGACCGGGCATCCGCGGCTCTGGCAGATGATCGCGCTGGAGACCATGACTGGGACGGGCATGGCGATCTTCTACCCAGCCTCCCAGGCGCTGCTGCCCCGGCTGGTTCCCGGCGGGCTGTTGCAGCAGGCCAGCACGATCAGCCGGATGGCGATGAACGGCGGCCAGATGGCCGGGGCTGCGCTGGCCGGGCTGGCGGTGACCGCGTTCGGGCCGGGCTGGGCGCTGCTGACGTGCGGGACCGGCATGCTCGGGACCGTGCCGCTGATGCTGAGCCTGCGCGTGACGGCGCACGAGCGGGTCCAGGAGAGCAGCATGCTCCGGGACCTGCGGGAGGGCTGGTCGGAATTCCGCTCGCACACTTGGCTCTGGGTGATCGTGGCGCAGTTCGGCGTGATCCTCATGGCCTGGTACGGCTCGTTCGAGGTCCTCGGGCCCGTGGTCGCCCTCGCCCACCTTGGCGGGGCGGCGGGCTGGGGCGCGATCACCGCCTCGGAGTCGATCGGCCTGATCGTCGGCGGGCTGGTCTCGCTCAGGTTCACGCCGCGACGGCCCATGCTGTTCGTCGTGGTGATCGGCGGGGCCATCGCGCTCTCGCCGGTGTCGCTCGCGGGGCCCTGGCCGCTGCCACTGGTCTGCCTGGCGTCGCTGGCCCTCGGCATCACGATGGAGATCATGATGGTCCAGTGGACTGTCGCGCTGGCCCGGAACATCCCGCCGCGCATCCAGGCCCGGGTCTCGTCCTACGACGCGCTCGGGTCCGTCATGGCCATGCCGGCCGGGGCGCTCGTGGCCGGCCCGATCGCCAGCGTGATCGGGGTATCGGCGACCCAGTACGGTGCCGCCGCGCTGATCATCGGCGTCTCGCTGCTGGCGCTGATCCCGCGCGACGTCCGCCAGATGCGCGCCGTTCCCCACACCGCGCGCCCTGCCAGCCGCGGCCCCGCTAGCCACGATGATGGCCGCCCGGTTCCGGACGATGTCCCGGCCCTGGACGACCGGCCCCTGCCTGCCGCAGCCGGCCGCCCGTAACCGCTGCCCGCACGCGCCAGCCGCCCTCCCGGCGGGTGTGCGTGCCGAGAATCCGTCCGTGGCGGAACCATGCGCGGCAGGACCGTCCGCCCGGCGGGCCAACATCCGGGCCGTGTTGTGGGGTGCCACAAGTCTGCGTGGCCGGTGAACTGCACCGATGTCCAGCGCAGCGGATGCATGATGATTGGCTGTGTCCCTTCGCTTCCCGTACATGATCTTCGTCCGGCTCTGCAGCTGGCTGGACAATGAGATGCAGCGGATACCACTAACCCCGCTGGCACTAGCCGCGACGGCAGCTGGGGATCAACCCCGATGCAGTACCTCGAGAAAATTTTCCAGATTCCCTTCACCCTCTCGCCCGTTGACCAGATCGGCTACACCAGCATGATCGACGCCCTCACCGCCTCCACCCCCGCTGCTGCTGGCTTTTCCGCGACCGGCGCAGTCCCCGACCCTTCCGGTTCGTAGCCGCCTCCCACTCCGGCACCGGCCGATGCTGATCCGGCCGCCGTCAGAACCGCAAGGCTCAGCCGCTCCTACTCCCCGCCGCACCGGTAGAGGAGCGCTTTGACCCGCTCGCCCTTACCCAGGACGAGGCAACGCTCATAGGCCTGCTGGGCCCTCCGCTCGTCACCACCCCCCGGTCCATCCAAACGGCTAGTGAACAGCTACGGATTGCTCAACGCCCTGCGAGCCAGCCAGCACGAACAAGATCTGCAAGCGGTCACGACCGCGCGGCTAGCGGCACCGAGGTGCGTCTGAAAAATGCACCAGTTCTCAGGTGTAATACCCGGCCGCTGATGGGGGCTCATGGGTGATCCTGTCGTAGGGCGCGGCGGGCTGCAACCCGGGCTTCGCGGGCGGCGCTCAGGCCGGTGCGGCGGGCGGCGCGGATGGCGGGGCCGCGGCCGTGGTGCTCGTCGCCGGGGGTGACGTAGCCGATGCCCTCGTGCAGCCGGATCGTGTTGTAGTGGGTGCGCAGCCGGTCCAGTTCGGCTTCCAGCTCGCCGGGGTCGCGGGTCTTCTCCAGGTGCGGGAACTCGCCCTTGAGGTGGCCGAAGAACGACTCGACCCAGGCCTGGTCGTTGGGCGTGGACGGCCGGCCGAAATGCTGGGCGATGCGGGCGCCGGCCATGAACGCCGCGGTGGCCTTGCTGGTCATCTGCGGCCCGTTATCGGACAGCGCGACCAGCACCGGCAGCCGATCATCGCCCTCGGGGATCTCCCCGGACGCGAGCTCGGCGAGCAGGTCGTCATCAAGCAGCTGCTCCTTGCCGTCGGTGATCAGCGCCCGGGTGAAGGCGACCTCCACCTGGGTGGAGGACTCTTCCGCGGACACGACGGTGGCCAGCCAGTACCGGGACACCACATCCAGGACCGCGACCGCGCAGCGTTTCGCCCGGGTGAAGTGGGTGAAGTCGTAGATCCAGATCACCCCGGGCACCAGCTCGGCCCACTCCGGCCAGGGCCGGGCCGGGCGCGGCTCGCGCGGCGGGGCTGAGGGCAGGTGGATCCCTGCCTCGGCGAGCACTCGCAGTACCGTCGACTCGCTGGCGTGCACGACGGCGAGCCGGGAGCCGCGGTGGGCCAGCTTGCGGTGTGACTGGTCCACCTCGCCCCACTCCTCCGCCAGCTTGCAGATCGCCTCCCGCTCCCAGCCCAGCAGCGCATGGGCCGCCTGCTCCGGGCCGGGCCGGGCATCATCGAGCCGGCCAGCGGCCGCGCGGGCCTGCCAGCGCAGCACCCGCACATGATCGAGACCCAGAGCGGCCGACGAGCGGCGCAGCGACCAGCCGCCCTGCTCCGCGGCGTGATCGATCAGGGCGAGCAGGCCAGCCTTGACGTTCCCGTCCACCCGGGGCGGGACCAGGCCGGCGGTCAGTCCCAACGTGATTTCCCTGGTTCAGGTGCAGCGCCACGGCCTGCTCGGTCACCGTCGCCCGCAGCCGCTCCAGCTCGGCTCTGGCCTCGGCCAGTTCGGCCTGCTCGGCTGTCATGCCAGGCCGGCCAGGTACCGACGCGGCGAGCGCATCCAGCGCGCCCTGCTTGGCGGTCCGGCAGATGTGCACCACCGTCGAGCGGTCCACGCCGTACTTCTCCGCGGCCTCCCGCTGGGTAGCCTGCTGCGTGAGTACCTGGATGAACAGCTCGTACTTCTCGCTCGGGGCCAGCCGCTTCCTGGGCTTGCGGGAAGACCTGGGGGTAGATCCTGTTCCCGGGTTCTGCATGATCTCCTGCCTCCTGAAGGGTGATCAACTTACCCATCAAGTGGCCGGGTATTTTCCTCGGGTTCTGGTGCACGAACTCAGACGCGGAAGGGCACCACGTACCACCCTTACCGGGCAGGGATCGCCCTACTCGGCATCCTCATCGCCTTCCCCGACCTGTCACCCACCTTCTTCCCCCGTCTGCACCAGGCCAGTACCGGCCCCGACACCTGCAGCTGGCCCCAGTTCCTCAAACGGATCTGTCCGGAGCACACCGGCGACCACTGGAGCAGCGAACTCCTCGGGTCCCTCACCACCGAGACGGAGGCCCACCACTGGATAAAGCTGATCGGCGCACTGAATAAGCTCACCGCAGACGCTGCCGCCGCTGGCCTGCCGCTCCCCGAGCCACTGCAGGCCTGGGCCGAATGGGTGGTACCCGTAGGCCGGCTGTCGTTCGAAACCGGACGGAGCGTCATAACTCTCAGCGCTCCGTCAATGGCCAGCGGCTAACCAAGCGAGGCTCCTGATGGCTGCCACACTTAAGGGCGGTGACTCGCACCGCGGCCACGTTCACGACCGTGGGCAGACCGATCTGGGCAGTCTCATTCCTAGTCTCATACATCTATGGACAACGCGGTCGTTCAGGGTTGATCGCAAGTCGCTGAGCAGGAGAGAAGACCGCAGCGACCCGTCTCAAACCATGATCCTTAAACCCTGAAAGCGGAAGGCGGTCGGTTTGGCCCCATGTCCATGATCATGACTCTGACCGGCAAGATCTTCACGAAGACCCACCAGCATCGCGTGGCGCGCTGCTCACACGTGTCCGGACCCTGGTGCCCGCCACCGCCCTCAACCGGATGGCATCGAAGCTGCTTTACGGGCCGGACACGCCGGCCAGCCGCCGAGCGGAAGACTGCTCGTTATTCGGGTCGGCGGTCTTCTCGTGAAGACATGCGAAGTGGCTCAGCATGATCTGGTGATGCCTTTTGAGGTGAATCTTGACCCTGCGCACGGCCCAAACCGCGCATAGAATCGATGCCGCGATGTTAGGCCAAATCGGATCGTAGAAGTCTACGATTATCCAGTGATGAAACCATGTACTCACGCGTTTCCTCCAATCTCGCGGGCGCTGCCCTTGGCCGGATATGCAGGCCACTAAGCGCAGCAAAGGTCCGACGCGGGGGAGGTTTCCTCCCCAAACGTACAGAGCAGGCTCAGCCAATGCAGATACATCCAGCCCCGGGTAAGGAAGAGGCAGCCCGCCGGGTGGCTCTTTGCGTTCCGTAGGGCGTCGCGGCGGCCCGAACGTGCATGCGCCTGTCCGCGGAGCCCTTGCGGCTGTGCGGAACCTCGGGTCTAGCTCGAACTGCTCGAGGAGGTCGAAGATCTTCACTTGCGGGCCAGTTCAAGCTGCTTGTCAGGTGCTTGCGTGGCAGTCACGGTCGGCCTTGCTGAGCCCCGACGGGTCGCGTCAGCGCGCGCCCGCCGCGGCGGCGTTTTCCGGGGTGGGTGCGAACGCCGCGGGGTCGGTGGCGCGTGGCGTCGTCTTCCTCAGCTGCTGCAGTTGCAGCCGTGCGCTGTCTCGCCGCATCCGGACGTAGTGGACGATGCCCTCCACCTTCTCGTTGCCGTGCCTGAGTTCGTTCTGCTTGCAGCCGCTCAAGTAGACCTCGTTGTTGGTGAACTGGCGGCCTGTGAACGGCTGTCCGTAAGGTGTCCCTGATTCGAGGTAGGCCGCCTGGCGGATACGTGCCCAGAGACCGTTGCCGGAGCCGGCGCCGATCACTGCGCTGATCGTGTCTGGATTGAATTCAGTATCGAGCAGGTGTTCCAGGTAATCCAGGTAGTATTGACGGTAGTCGCGGTTTCGGAGCAGGTTCTGCACCAGCGGAATGCGCGACGTGCCGTGGTTGCGCCGTTGGCGGCGGGTGTTGCCCGCCCAGTCAAGAATGTCAGTGTACTGCCACTGCGTGCCGAAGTAGTCGATCCCCAGGCAGTTGTCATAGTCCCAGGGAATGAATGTGAAGTAGGGCGACTGCATGAAATCGGCTGCTGCGCCTGGCTGCCCCGAGTTGTAGAGATAGTAATTGGATGGGGTCTTGAAATAATTGTCCCAGCTGCCGAGCAGCAGGTTGACGCTCGCCCACCTGAGAAACGCGTGCGTGTTCATGATGGCGTCCACCGACTGGCGGAAAGCGTCGGTCTCGAACCGCTCGGCGCCACCGGCCAGACCCACACCGTTGATCACCGCGATGAACCTGGCGAGATCGTCATAGGTGCCGGCCTCAGGGGCGTCCTCGTTGGTCTTGAGCCGATAGGTGAGGTCGTCACTGCCTGGCGTGAAGTACTGGCGCCCGCTATCGTCACCGTCCGGGCCGGTCCGGTGCTCCAGCGTCGCGCACCCGACATCACCGCAGTACGCCTTGTACAGGTTGCCCCGGTGGTTCGCGCCGAAGTGATCTTTCAGGAATCTCTTATCGACCTGCTCGATGACGGCGAACAGGCCGAAGTACCTCCCATCGAAGGCCAGCCTCGCGTAGGTGTGCCGCGGCGACGGCACCCCCGCGCGACCGAATAGATGCCAGGCAAGCGCCTCGCGCATTTGCGAAGGATCGTTGTACATCGACTTCAGATTGACGCGTGCCATACCGGCTAGCCGCTCGCCGCCTTCGCCGGGTGCGAGGCTGACTTTCCACGACGGTTTCGGGGCCCGCAGCGTCCGGTTTCCGCTATTGGCCAGCGAGAAGGTCCGCGTACTGAACACGGCGCCCTCGCCTGAGGGCCCGGAAATGTGCCGCTCATCGGTAGGGTCCGTCCGCCACACATCGAGCCGTGCGCCGTGCGGCGCCTCCACCGGATGCACCAGCACACCCTGCCGGCGCGGGAAGCCGGTGACATGGATCATGTGCATGCTGGCGTCGAAGAAATCGGCCTTCTCCGCTGCCCCTTTGGTGACGTCCACTGCATCCCCCTGCTCGAGCCGGTCTGACCGCCGGCATCAAGAGGCGGGCCAACATGCTTGGCCCTCCTCATCCTGGTCGGCCTCATCAGATCGGAGGCATCCGATGCCTAGCTGATACATTGCGCCCCGCGCCGCCTTGCCGGACCCGGCCGCGTACCGGGAAGTCGAGCGCGGCGGATACACGGAAGCCTGTACCGCTCCAAAATGCCTGCCTGGCCGGGCCGCGGGACAGCAGGGCAGCGGCGTCAGAATTGGATGCAGTAGGACTCGGCTGGACCTCATAGGACATGATCCAGAAGGTGCGTCGCGCTGACCTGGGCCACTCGACATGCACGGACGCGGGGCGGGCAGAACGCGGTCTTCACGCGATGGAGAATGGAGAACCAGCAGGTCAGCGGCTATTCCGGTGGGTTGGGATGGGCTCACTGTAAAACCGTCGGCTTAGCCTACGTTGGTTCGAACCCAACACCTGCCACCCAGTGAATCCGGAGCTCAGGCCCGGTCCGGTGGGCCGGGTCTCTTACGTTAAGGGAGCGGTCTGGAGGAGAGCTTGCTGCTCGATCCGGCCATATGCAGTTCTCAGTTCGAGCAGGTCAGCCGGTTGCGAGTGCAGGGAGCGGTTGGCTCAGGTCGCCGTGTGTGGTTGAGCAGTGGTTGAGTCCGCAGGCACCGGGAATGTCCTGGTCAGTTCGGGCGACCCATCACGTCCGGGCGGGTGAGGTCGCATCCTCAGCTGCCGCCGCATGGACCTGCCCATCAGCGTCATCCCGGGCCAGGGAGGCGTGCTGACTGCCCGTGGGCAGGATGAGAGAGATCCGCAGCCCGTGCGGCTCGCCCCGCCTCGCGGTCACGTGGCCGTCGTGCGCGGCAGCGACCGCCGCCGCGATGGCCAGCCCCAGGCCGGAACCCATCCGACGGGACGGGACCCCGGCTCGGTAGAAGCGGTCGAAGATGCGGGGAAGCCGGTCCGCCGGGACGCCGGGGCCGTCGTCGGTGACCTCCACGGCCACATGCGTCCCGTCCCCGGTCGCGGTGAGGATGGCGGTGCTGCCCTCGGGCGTGTGCGCCGCGACGTTGGCGAGAACGTTGTCGATGGCCCGGCGGAGCAGTTCCGCGTCACCGGTGACCTCCAGGCCACCGGTGACGTCGCAGCGCCAGGTCCAGTCCGGGCTGGCGGTGCGGGCCCGCTGCACGCACTCGGTGGCCAGCGCGCCGAGGTCGACGGGTTCGCACTGCTGGCCGGGCTGGTGATCGAGCCGGGCCAGCCTGAGCATGTCGTCCACTAGCCCGCCCATCCGCTGGGCTTCCAGGGTGATCCGGCGCATCGCCTCGTCAACCTGGTCACGGCGAGGCAGCGCGCCCTGCTGGTACAGCTCGGCGTTGGCGCGCAGCGAGGCGAGCGGGGTGCGCAGTTCGTGGCTGGCGTCGGCGAAGAACCGGCGGGTCGCGTCCTGGCTGGCCTCCCGTTCGGCCACGAAGTCAGCGATGCGGGCCAGCATCCCGTTCAGCGCGGCGCCGAGCCGGCCCATCTCGGTGCGCGGATCGTGCGGGCTGACCCGGTCGGTCAGGTCGCCGGCGTTGATCTTGTCGGCCTGGCCGGCCATCACCTCGACCGGCCGCAAGCCGCGGCGCATCACCCAGGCGACACCACCGGCCGCGATCGCCCCGGCGGCCGCCGACCCGATGATGAGGATCAGCTCGAGCTGGCCGACGGTCTTGCTGACGTGGTCCAGGCTGGTGGTGGCGTACACCAGGCCGTACCCGGGGAAGGACACCGCCATCAGCCGGATCTGGGTGGTCCCGTCCAGGCCGGTCAGGGTCACCGCCGCATGGCTCCTGGCCAGCGTCTGAAGATACGGGACGGAAACCCGGGGCTGCAGCTGGTAACCGCCCATGATCGAGAGAGTCGGCCTGCTGTGGTTCACGGTCACCACCTCGAACTGCCCAAGCGCGCCCGGCAGGATGGCCCGCGGCCCGGTGATCTCCTTCCTGGGCTTGCCACTGACTTCCCGGGGCGGCACGGAGTGGCGGGGATACAGCCCCGGCGTGACCGACCGGTTGGCCGGCAGCACCCGGTACAGGCTCAGCACTTGCCTGAGCTGCTGGTCGGTCTGGCTGAGCAGGTAGCCGCGCAGCGCGCTGACCGCGGCCACGTCGAACGCGACCAGCGCGACCAGGGTGACGGCCAGCACCCCGAACAGCACCCGGGTGCGCAGCTTGGCGCGCCGCGGGCGGCGGAGTCTCATCGCTGCTCGCGGGGCAGCCGGAGGCTGTAGCCCACGCTCCGCGAAGTCCTGTCGTTGGGTTCCCACACTTATTCAACGCACAACCCCCGCGCGAGGCCGACCTGAGTCGCACCCCATGCAGAAACTCGGCCCGCTGCCTGCCCGATAGGGCAGTGAACCAGGGCGAACAGCGGTCACTCCCGGACAAGCTCATATGGTGCCGGCCTGGGAACATGCGGGCAGCGGAGGCGGCCGAGACGACCTCCTAAGCAGTAGGCCGCAGGCTCGAATCCTGTTCTGGACACTGCTCGGTCAGGCACTGCTCGGGATCTCAGCGGGCTGGACGAGGTGGTAGCGCTCAAGACTGAAACGTCGGCCGATGTGGGTGGGTCAGCTCGAGGACGAGGTGGGTTTAGGGCCGGTCGAGCGGAGGGTGCCCAGCTTGCCCAGCAGGTCGAACCAGAACCGCGCGCCGGGCGTTAGCGCCACGATCGTGATCAGGAAGCCGACGACGACGAGCAGGATCTGCCAGGCGGAGTTGCCCGTGGTGCTGGTAATGCCCCGCGCCTGCCACCAGTTGCAGGCCGGGCGCGCCTCGGCGCAGGCGGAGACCGTGACCCAGCCGATCGGCAGCCCGGCTTGGGCCACGGTCGCCAGGTCGGTCTGGAGCTGCCCAAGGCATGTCGAGTCCGCCGTGGTGCAGGGTGGGCGATTCCCCGCCGCGGTGGCCACGGCCGAGCCGATGACGCTGTTGCTGTACAGGGCGCGCCCGATGGTGATCGCGTTGATATTGAGCAGGATGACCAGGATCGCGCCGGCGATGATCGTGAACCAGGCGACGTGCCGCTTATACCAGCCGGACACGCGGTCCATGTGGTCGTTGTACCAGTTCTCGATCGAGGTGCGGACCGACGTGATGTCGTCCTCAGCGGTGGTGACCAGCGTATTGACTGAGGTCATGAGCGGCATCAGCGGCGCCATGTATTCAGGCATCGGGTCCTGGCTCATGATCTTCTGAAGGGACTGCTTGACGGTATCCAAGGTCGTTTGCCCGGTGGCGGTCGTTTGGCCGACGGGAGTGGTTTGCGCGGTGGGCTTGGGCACCAGCAAGTCGATCACCGCATCAGCGAACGCCGTGGGGGAAATGTAGGCGGGCAGGCTCCGGAGATCGCTGCGCGGCGCGCGTTTCTGCGGGCTCCGGCGGTTGCTGCGCGGCGCGTGTTTCTTGGGCTCGATGTTTCTCACGCTAGGGCGGCCCGGCTTGGTTGCCTGCACGAGCAGCTTCCGGCTGGTGATGTCGCCGACCATTCCCTGGCTGCGCAGGATTGGGCTGCCGAGCACCGCACCGGTTGCAGACTGCGGCTTCTTTTCGGTGGAGGTCCCAGTCACGATGTTCTTCCAGGCGTCGTAGTCCTTCTCTGCCCTGGTCAGGTCCGTCCGGACCTGCTCGCTGTCAAGGAGCTCACGAAGGCCACCGAGCAGGTATGCCCCGCGCAGCCCGAGGAAGCGTGAGATCAACTCGGTGGCCACAGAGGCAAGGGCGGCGATAACGCCGAAGACAAAGGCCAGCCCGATGGCTAGATCAATGATCCCTGAACTCAGCACGACGCCCCCCTGAGCCGGACCGGTGTGAAGAATGAGATACGCGGAAACTGCCTCAGTGTCGCCAAGTCCGGCAAATCCATTCGGGCAGGAGCTCATCCGCTTCACCGACTGCGCGGAATACTATAGCCATCCCGCATCTACTGCGCCATCCCATATATAACAAATTGAGCGCAGGCGCCACGTAAGCCGCAGGGTGTATCGGCGAGGGCTGGCTTGCGCATCAGGCCAGCCGGGCGCTCCCCGGGCGGGCTGCCCGCTGGATGTATCAGTTGGCGCCTTGGCTCCCCTGAATGGGTACACAGGAGCTTCAGGCCTCCGGACCGGCGGATGCGGGGGCGCCGGTCCGGGCCCGAGCTCCTGGCGTCGGCGGGTGTCAGCGCGAGGCGTCGACCACCGGCCAGACCACTTCCGGATGCCGGATATCGCTATGGGCTCCGCTGAACTGCGACTGATCGGTCTTGATGACGGCGTTGGAGTCGAGCAGGTAGAACAGGCCCGGCTGGAAGCCGTACTCAGTTCCCTGCGCCGCGAGCGGGATCTGGATCCCGCCCGGTGGCGGCTGCTGGTAGCCGTCGTGGCCCATGCCTCCCCACTGGTAGGTGAGGTCGGCGGCGGCTTCGGTGTCCTGGTGGGCCAGCATGCTGGCGGCTGGGTACCACCAGCCCACGGCCCGGTCGGCGGCGCTGAACGTGCACAGCAGCGGGCCGTTGACGTTGTGGATGAAGCCCGACAGTGCGCCCGGGCCGAGGACCAGCGGGTCGGGCACCGGGGCCGCGAACGCGAAGTGGGAGAACGCGCCCTGGATCAGGTGCAGGGTCTTGACCGGACTGTTCGCGCCGGTCGCCGCCGGCGGCAGGCCCGACAGCGAGTAGGAGACGAGCCGCGCGCCGAAGCTGTGCCCCATCAGGTGGACGCGGATTCCGGGGTTGGCCGCGGCGAGTTTCCCCAGCATCGGCCCGAGGCCGCTTTGCCCGATAACCCCGGCCCGGTTCTTCATCTCGTAGTAGGACATGCTGCGCAGCACCTCTTCGGCGCCGTTCCACAGGCCGCTGAACGGGTTCGGCAGGCCCTGCGCGCTGGAGCCGGGCGTCTTCGACATGGCTGCGGCGTTGCCGAACACGGCCGCGGTGTCGCCGGTGATGGCGGCCGCCTGACCGGAGTCCTCGGGCGCGAGCGGGGGAGTAGTGACCAGGCCGGACGCCAGCGTGTGGAACTGCTCCAGCGCGGCCGGGTCCTGCGGCCGCTGGTCCAGTAGCTGGCCGAGCGTAGCGACGTTCTGCTGCTGCGCCGGGAACGCCGGCGCGATAGCGGCGGCTATCTGCTGGCCCGTGGACGGGATCGGCTGAGCCGTGGCCGGGTCGTCGTTGGGGAACAGCAGCGACGGCCAGATGATGCCGACCGCGCAGCTCGAGCCCAGCTTGTCCGGGATCATCCCGGCCAGCAGCGTGAACATCGCCTGGTACAGGTTGCGGGCCGAGTCGACGCCGCTGTTCCAGCCGTGCGACAGCACGTACACGTCCTGGATGCCGCCTACTTGCACGGCCGCCGGGAGCCCGCCGTCGGAGCTCAGCGTGCCGTCGGCGTTGAAGTCCAGCTCGTAGTAGGTCAGCCCCGCAATATCAGTCATACTGCCCTCCCGGGGGGGTGTGATCAGACGTTGGACAGCACGCGCATCAGGTTGACCAGCCCGGCGCCCTGGAAGAACTCGTGCCGGCCCAGCGTCGTGGCGTTGCTCATGAACAGCTGCTTGACCTCGTCGGGCTGGCCGATGTACTCGTCCCGCACCGACAGGAAGGCCGCGATCGCTCCGGACACGTGCGGCGCGGCCATCGAGGTGCCGCTGTCCTCGATATAGCGGGCGACGCCCTCCTCTGTGCTCTGCAGCAGGGTGACGCCCTCGACCAGCGCGCCGGTGGCCGCCGACGTGATGCGCTCACCCGGCGCGATCAGGTCCGGCTTCAGCCGCCCGTCCAGCGTCGGGCCCTTGGACGAGGTGTAGGTCACGCCGTAGGTGTGCGGCATGTAGCGGTGCGTCGAGCCGACGGTGATCGCGTGCAGCGAGTTGCCCGGGTCGGTGATCGTCAACAGCCGGCCGTGCACGTCGGAGCTGCCGCCTGTGATCGTCCCGCCCGCCCCATCGTTGCCGGCCGAGACCACCGCCACCACCCCGGTCCCGACGAGCTGGTCCAGCTCGCGGCACAGCGGGCTCTGCCCGGCGGCGAACTCGTCGGGGTACCACTCGCAGCCGATGGACAGGTTCACCCCGTGGATGAGCAGCTGGCGGCCGTCCGAGTTGAACGTCCGCACCTGGGCGAGCGCGGCGATTACCACGCTGCTGGCCGTGATGCCGTTGGCGTTGAGCACCCTGAGGCTGACCAGGTGAGCCTTTGGCGCCATCCCGCTCAGAGTCCGCCCGGGATCGAGGGTCCGGCTGACCCAGGACGGCAGGTCGCCGCTGGTGGGCTGGTTCGCCGCGATGAGAACCTTGCTCGGGTCGGTGGGAGCGGCGCCGGCGATGATGCCGGCCACGTGCGTACCGTGCCCGACCGGGTCGGTCAGGGCCGTCGCCGGGTCATCGGGCACCGTGCCACCCGCCGAGAGCAGGCCGGTGAAGTCACGGTGCAGGTGCGCCACCGAATCATCGGTAAGGGTCCCCCCGGCGAAGTGCGGGTGATCCTTGTCGATGCCGGAGTCGATGACCGCCCACACGACGCCGGTTCCCGCTGTCCCGTAGGTACGGGTTGCGGCGTCGGCCTTGATGGTGGTCGCCGAGCGGTCGATGTGGGCCCGCACGACGTAGTCGGGCCAGATCCGGTAGATGGTGCGGCTCAGTGGCGGTGCGGCCGTCGGCCGGGCCGTGTCCTGGTCAGCTAGCTTCGTGACCTCGTCCGGCGTGAGCAGGCACCGCATGTAATTCGCGGAGATCGGTATGGGATCAGGTGGCTGCTGCGGGTCCTGTGCGAAGGCGGCGTGGAAAACGTCCCTGAATTGGTCGCGAATGTCGGCGGTGGGCGCACCGGTTGACAGGCTGAGCTCGACAAGGACGGCCTGCCGGTCGTCGATGGTATAGACGAGCTTTTCCCGCGTCGCGTCGTCCACTGCCGAAGTCAGCAAGGGGCTCACCACAGGCCGCTGAACGGGCGGCTGGTTCGTGCCAGCAGCTGGCTGGGCGGCTTCGGCTGGCTGGCCCGACCCCGGGGACGTCATGATTTTCCCGGCCCTGGCAGCGCAGTGGCCAAATGGCGTCTGGTCATGTCCCCCTCCGCATGAACCTGAATGCAGCTCCCCGCAGGAAATCATCCTCCGCTTGTGCCTTATCCGCCAGTCACGGAGGTGGCGCGCCGGGGCTGTGGTCCGTCCGGCTGGCGGGGGTCGGCCGTTGATGGCTGAGCTGATGCTCGCCCGGGCTGATCACCGGCACGGCGCCACCCCGGCATGGCGGCACATCGTCAACCTGTTTCCGCCGCCAGGGTGCCGGCAACGTCAGCTGGCTGTGGACCGTCCGCGGCGGCCCAGCCGACATCAGGCCAGCCGCCTGCTGGTGGCCCGGAGCACGATACGACTCCTGGGTAGGCATTGACGGCTCATATTCCCGGCGTTCCGACGACGACCGCACCGAAGCTGGCGAGCCAGTCGAGCGGGATATCGATCTGGGAGTAGCGGTCGCCCATGACCATCCCACCGCCGTGGATCCAATACATGCAGGGTGCATTGCTGGTAGTGAGGTCAGCGCGAGCGGGACTCCGGATGGTGAGCGCCACCTGGCCGCCGGTCATGCGTTGTGTACAGAATCTGCGCCGCGGCCACCACGACATCGCCACCCACGTCCCCTCAAGTCACCGGCTCCGCACGGTCTTCGCCGAGCTCGCTGTGACAATCTGGCCGGACTGATGGCCGCAGTAGAGAACTCAGGGTGAACCGGAGCGCGCGCCGAGGCACGCACAGCGGGCTGTGTCTGCTGCGGGGCGATCTTCGCCGCTCAGTTGCAGTCGCCTGATTTGCGGACCAGTTCATTGACGAGCTGCCTGCTGAGGTCGGCTAGGTGCCGGGCAGCGTTCCCCTCCTGCCGGCCGGCGAACTGCGCGGCTTGGCGCTCCAGGTGGTCCTGGCAGCCGGAGGCGCCAGCCAGTTCGTCGCGGTCCGGCGGAGCAGATCGCAGGTCGGCCAGCTGGCGGACCGGGCCAGTGAGCGTCCGAAGCATCGCGGCGTAACTCTTCGCGAATGACGCCGGGAGGCCAAGCGGCTCGTCTCCGGCGGCAGTGTCCATCAGGACCCGGGCGACGGCCCGGGTCCGGGCCGTCAGTTCCTCCAGGGAATCGAGCACCACGCCGTCGGGCCGCGGCACTGCCCGCTCGACTTTGGCCCGCGGGTTCCACCGCAGGCTTTCCCGCGCGTTCCGCGCAGCGGCGCGGGCCTGCTCCGCCGCCCCGCTGAGCTGCCGCTCGTGCAGCGGCCAGGACTTCCCCGGGGAGTATTGGTCGGCCGCCGCGCCGGCCAGGTCGTCCAGGGCGGCAGCGACATCATCACCCCATTGCCGGACCGCGTGCTCGGCCGGGCGCAGCTGCAGGGGCGGGAACACCAGGACATTGACCGCGAGCCCGGTGACCACCCCGATGCCCACGTCGATGAGCCGGGGGGTGAGATAGTGCAGCGGCTGGTAGCCGCCTATCAGCAGCACGAACAATGCCGTGAAGGTAACCTGCGTGCTCTGCCCTCCCAGCCGGCGCCAGCTGCCGATCACCACCCCGGCCAGCACGACTACTGCGATGCCCGCGATCGACGGACCCAGCACCAGGGCCACCGGAATCGACAGCGCGGCGCCGAGCACGAACCCGGCCACGTACTGGAGCCCCTCGCGCAAAGACCGGGCCACCGTGGGGGATACGCCCAGCAGCGCCGCAAGAGGAGCAAAGTATGGGTCTTGCTGGCCCGCTGCGTACCGGGCCAGCGCCCATGCCGCCATCGCGGCTAGGGCGCATTTGGCAGCCACTCGGCCGCGGTCCTGCCAGTACCGGACCGGCCCGGACGACGCAGGCTGAAACGGTGCCGGCAGCCGCGACCACCACGCCTTCGCGCCGCCTCGCCGCGTACGCCCGATCACCTCACTGCGCTGCATACCCCGCCGCTACCCGCAAACCCGCAGATCATGACCCAGTCGGAGGGGTGCCCGTACAGCGGGTCGCCAACCGCGGCAGGGCACAGGCACCTGCGGCCCACGATGCGTGGCCAGGACAGCGACCCCGGCTCGTGTGATCCGCGTTCGGCCGGGGTAGCCGCCGGGGTGGCGGCCACCGCCATCTACGCGCACGCCAAGGGCTGGGCGGTCCAGGCCTGGGCGGGTGGGCTGACCGCCGCGCTGCTCATCGACGCGCTGGTCGGCCTGCTGCCCGCGCTCAAGGCGGCATCGAGCGGCTGCCTGAGGACGCTGCAAGGAAGTCCTGCGGTCGGCGGCGGCGGAGATCTTCGAGGTCTTCGCCGAGCAGGTGCTGCCCTTCGATACGGCGGCGGCGGGGCAGTATGCGCTGGTCGTGACCCAACGCGATGGACTGGGCCTGCCGATAGACGGGTTCGATGGGCAGATCGCCACGATCTGCCGAGCGCAGGGAATGACCTTGGTTACCCGCAATCTGGCGGACTTCAGCAGGACGGGAGTCGAAGTGATCAACCCGTGGCAGGCCGGCCGTTGATGTCATGCCGGAAGTCGCAGATAGCCGGATATGACTGGACTGCGAGTTTCCCGGTCTCGCAGGCCTTCTTGCCGCAGTGCCGCCGTGTTTCGTGATGTGCCGCTGCGTAGCAGTGACTACGGACATATGGCGGACGGAATCGGAGTGAGCAAGCGGTTCACCGCACCGCTTGCGCCTGGATTTCGATGGCCCGCCGTCCTTGGTGAAATGACCGCCAGCCCCCCGAGCGATCACTGGTGGTCAACGTCTGGCCTGTGCGTGGCCCACGGGGAGGCCGCTGGACGTCGGCCGCCCCTGGCCGTTCTGTCAGACGGTCAGGGGCGGCCGGGACCTCAGCTTCCTTTCGTGCTGGCCGGGGCTGCTGCCTACCGGCAGGGCTGGCGCGGCCCGGTCAGGTTGCTGTTCGGGAAGTAGATGCCGTTGATGTTGGCCGAGTTATCGGTGGGGCAGAACGTCCCGGGGTCGTCCTTGTACTCGGCGTTCCCGATCCACTTCCCGGCCGACACGAACGAGCTCAGGTAGCTGCACGTCTTGTACTGATTGCACTGCTCGCTGATCATGCCCTGCGCGTAGGGCTGCATGTCGTTGACGAACGACGCGTTCCCGGTGTCGTCAAGGTTCTTGGCGATCCAGCCCAGGCCGAGCCCGTGCATGTAGTTGGCCAGGGTTTCCAGGTAGGTCTCCTCATTGGCCTGCGTGATCGTGAATCCGGTTGTGCCCTCGTTGTTATTGAACGTCTCGTCGAGGTCGGTCTCGACGGCGTCAAAGCCCTTGGCCGAGCACTGCTGCTGGATCATCGCCTCGATGATCGATACCGCCGACGAGGCGTTGATGTTGATGAAGTACTCCTTGTAGCCCGAAAGCTTGTTACCGAGGTCGCCCGCGTTCTTGAGCTGGGCGTAGTAGGTGGCCGGAATGCCTTCCTGGGCGGCGGTGTAGTAGTTGCCCGCGGTGCCGACCTCGATGTAGCAGATGGCGTGGTCGCCGAGGCCGTGCAGGGTGCTGACGGTGCTGGCGGTGTTCTCGATGCCGTCGATGTCGTACAGCTTCGGATTGTCGCCGGGTGGGGTGTCCCCGTTCCAGGCGGTGATCCCCGTGCCCATCTGCGTTGCGTTGTTGGTGTTGAGGGTGCCGTTGAGCATCCATTGCCAGTCCGTATCCTGGGCCGGCTGATAGACGCCCGATGCCGCCACGGCTGGTGCGGCCAAGGTGCTGGCCCCTGCGAGTGCGATCGCTGCGACTGCGATAAGTGCCCGCCAACGTCTCATATCTCGCCACCCCTGCCTGTCTCGCCGGGGCGGAGCCCGGCCTACGGGAAACGCTGGACGTAAAGTAACATTCAATCCGCTGAGCAGACCAGCATTTCTTCTAGCGGAATGGCATGCTTAGAGCCATGCCGTCAACCACGCAGTCCCCCGAAGGCCCGTCGATCCACAATGCGGTCAACCGGGCCATGCGGGTCCTGACCTTCCTGGGCGGCCGGCCGCAGGGCGCGAGCCTGCTGGAGATCTCGACGAGCACCGGCATCCCGAAGCCCTCCCTGCACCGGACGCTGACGGCGATGCGTGGCCGCGGCTACGCCAGCCAGCCCGAGCCAGGGGGCCCGTACCTGCTCGGCCCAGCGGTGCTGGAGGCGGCCTTCACCTTCCACGCCGGTCTCGACCTCCGACGGCTGCTGCACCCGCTGGCGGCCAAGGTGCGTGATCACTTCCGGCAGACCTGCCACGTGGTCGTGCTCGAAGGCGCGCAGGTCACCTACATCGACAAGGTCGAGGCAGACATCGCCGTGCGACTCACGTCGGTTATCGGCGGCCGTAACCCGGCGCACGCGACCGGGGTCGGGAAGGCGCTGCTTGCTGACGCGCTCCCGGACGCGGGAGCCGTCCGGGACTGGGTGGCCGAGCATGGTCCGCTGGCCCAGCGGACCAGTCACACGCTAACCACCGCGCCAGAGCTGGCCCGCGCGCTTGACGAGGTGCGCGTGAGGGGGTGGGCGCTGGACGATCAGGAGAGCGAGGACGGCCTGGCCTGCGTGGCGGCCCGCGTCCCACTGGTCTTCGGCCCGCTCACCCCGCCGGTCGCGATCAGCGTCACGGGGCTGCACGAGCCGCTCGTCCGTTATGGCTGGCAGCGGGCAGGCCGCGAACTGCTTGACATTGTCAACTCTTTCGAGTTCGGCGCGCACGGCGGCGCCCACCACCCCCGGGCCCCCGAGGCGCCTTGAGCCTTCCGGCTGGCGGGCGGGTTGAGCCGCGCTGCCCGGGATCAGGCTGGCCGGGCTTTCTGGGTGGTGGCCGGCCAGGTTCTCCTGGCCGTATCGGCCAGAGTCGGCGGCGGGCCGGCGGCCCTTGCGTCTGGTACCGGCGATATCACCGTCGCGGCCTGCGA
The DNA here is from genome assembly GCA_963720645.1 of uncultured Actinomycetes bacterium. GTDB lineage: Bacteria > Actinomycetota > Actinomycetes > Streptosporangiales > Streptosporangiaceae > RYN-230. The sequence continues at coordinate 62,474 of CAVRFX010000021.1, forward strand.
CCACTGCTTCGCCGGCACCGACGAAGCGCTGGGGCGCTCCCCCAGCCGCCGGCCTGACGGCTAGGAGGCAGCCGGCCCACCATCGGCCTGCCAGACGGCCCGGACCGCAGCCGCTTCCGCGGCGGCCTGTGCCCGGCCGGCCGTCGCCGCTGCTGCCCGGCGCGACAAGTCAAGCACGTTGCGCCCGATAGCGTGCCCAGCCGCGCGATCCGGCTGCACCAGCGCCACACGGGTTCCGGCCGCGCTGAGCTTGGCAGCCTGCCTGCGGGGGCTGGTCATGTGGCCGAGGCCCTTGGCCACCGGGGCCACGATAACCACCCGCTCGTATCCGGCCGCCAGGTCGGCGTTGGCTACCGAGCGCACACCGCCATCCACGAAACGACGGTCCCCGATGGTGACCGGCGGCCAGACCCCGGGCACCGCGCAGCTGGCGCCAACCGCATCCACCAGGCCGGCGTCACCAGCGGAATCAAACACGACGAACTCGCCGGTCCGGGCGTCCACGGCGGTCACCCGGAAGGCCTGGGCAGGCCAGTCACTGGCGGGCAGCCGAGCCTCGATTACCTTGCGCCGCGCGGCCTCGGGCATGGTGCGCGCGGCCAGCGCCCAGCTGCCGATCCGCGCCCGCGCCCGCACCGGGTCCCGGCTGGTGCTCATGACCCACAGCAGCCTGCCGATGACGCCCCAGCCCATCCGGGCAGCAGGCTCGGGAACCGGCGGCGCGAGCTGGGCCTGGTACAGCACCTCAAGCTCTTGCCCGGAGGTCATGTCAGCGCCGACAACCGAGCCCGCCGATGTCCCGATGATCACGTCAGCTGCGGCCAGGTCGATGCCCAGTCCGGCCAGCCCGGCGATCACGCCGATCTCCCAGGCAACGCCGGTGACACCGCCGCCACCCAGAACAAGCGCGCGTCTGTCCATGACTGTCTTCTATACCCATCCGGTGTACCGTCCTGGCCGAACCGGCCCGCGGTCTGCCGGGGCCATGGCGCGCCGCGGTCCTGGTGCCCGCCGGCGCAGCAGGCTCCGCATGGTGCTGGGCCATGCGCATTGTCACAGGCCGCCGGTCTAGCCAGACGTATCCCGGCCGTTTTTGTCACGCCACCAGGACGGAGTTATCAGGAAAGAGCCCGTTCGCGCCTTAACCGCGAAGTTCAAAACCGCGAAGAGCAGCAAACTATGACGATGATCAGCGCAATACTCATCTCGATACCTCCTGGCGCGTATCAGCCATCATTCCCGAGGCTGCAGGACGCTCCCTGAGTGACGCTGCGCAGAACTTGCCTGAGACTGCCTTCGCTTGCCCCGCCGGCGTCATATGTAGTCTCGCTTTTGCAGGATTCGCAGGGAGACCCATCCGGGTATGACGGGCAGCCAGTAGGTGGCCAGCCGGTAGGTGAGAACTGCTGAGACTGCGGGCCCTGCGGGAAGGCCCACGCCGGTCAGGCCCGCAACCAGGGCGGCCTCGATAGCGCCGAGGCCTCCGGGGGTGGGGGAGGCGGCGGCGATGAGCGCGGCGCCGAGGTAGACGGCTCCGATCTCGGTGATTCCGGGTCCGCCGCCGAAGGCCTGTACCGAGGCTGCGAGGCCGGCGATGTAGGCCAGGGTGATCAGCGCGGAGCCGCCGGCCAGCAGGGTCAGCTTGACGGGGCTCGCCGCGACCGTGCGCAGGCTCGCCGCGGCGGACTGCACGCCTGGCAGCAGCCGGGTCGCGGCGAACCGCCTGCCTCGGCGGGTGGCCAGCACGATCCCGGTGAGCGCGGCCGCGAGGGCGAGGATCAGCAGCAGCTTGCTGGCCGGCGGCAGCTTGAACGCTTGTGCCATCCGGTGGCCCGCCAAGGTGAAGAAGATCACGAGCAGGATCAGGTGAGCGACGGCCCCCATCAGGGCGTTGACTCCGACCGCCGCGACGCCGGCCCCGGGTGAGACCCCGGATTTCTGCAGGAACCGGGCGTTCAGTGCCATGCCGCCGACGTTGGCGGGGGAGACACGGTTGACGAAAGATGAGGCGGCCTGGGTCAGGGTGGCAGGCCAGAACGGTACCGGGCCGGGCACGGCGCCGATCAGCGCGGCCGCGCTGGCCACGTAGGTCAGGGCCGAGGCGGCGATGATGACGGGCAGCCAGGCCCAGTGCGCGGATTGCAGGGCCTGCCAGCTGCTGCTCACCTGCGCCAGCTGGGGCAGGATGAAGTAGAAGGCGCCGGCCGCGGCGGCGATGGCCAGCAGGGTACGGGGCCGGACCCGCTGGAGGCGGGCCAGCGGCTGCTCGTTCAGCCCGCTGGCCGCCGCGGCGGCGGATCTGGTCGCCGCGAGCAGGCCGTCGTCGTGGGCGACGGCGTGCCGGGTGGCGGCCGACAGGGCCAGCGGCTGCAGCAACGGCACCGCGGACGCCAGCCGCTGGCTGCCGATGACTGTGGCGGCGCTGGACACGGCCCTGTCCGCGCCGGCCAGGGTGGCCAGCGACGCCAGCAGCTCGGCGAGGTCGAGGTCTTTTTGCCGCTGGGTGGCGGTCAGCCCGGAGAAGCTGAAGTCGGTCAGCCATGGCCGCATGTCACCGTCAACCATCACGTTGGCCGCTCGCAGTGACCGGTGGGCGATCCCGGCCCGGTGCAGCCTGTCCACTTCGGCCCACAGCCGCTGGAGGAGGTCGTCGCTGATCCGCCGCACCGGGAGCTGGCCGAGTGAGCTGCCGTCCACTCGTTCCATGACCAGCAGCGCGGTCCCGTCGCCGGCCTTGATCACCCGGTCGACGGCGGGGACGCGGACGCCGGCCCGCTCGGCCATCACGCCGATGAGAGCCTGGTGCTCGACCGCCCGGATGACCGAGGCGGCGGGCCAGGTGTCACCGACGTTGCGCAGCCGGGCGAACCGGTATGCCCGGTAGAGCAGGTCTGCGTCACGCTGATCCGAGCCGAGGGCCTTGATGAACAGCTGCCGCCCGTCACTCGTGACCGCCACGAACGGCCGGGAGCCCTTCGCCTCGACATCCGCCGGCTCGGCGCGGGCTACTGGCAGGCCGGCGGACTGGAGCGCGGCTGCGATCCCGTCGGGTCCCATCCGCCGGTCGGGCACGCCGAATGCCACCAGCACGCCGGCGCCGACGGTCACCCCCACGGCCAGCGCCAGTATCAGCTCGGCTGGCAGAACAGTGCCGGTGATCAGCCGGGTGACGGCCGCCGCACCCAGCGTTATCCAGGCCGCCCGGCGCCAGGGACGGCTCAGCCACGGAGCTGCGGCCACGCTCACCGCTGCCGCCGCGGCGAGCATGGGCGGTCCGGGGAACGCCGCGCTGGCCAGCAACGAGCTGTGCCCGGCAGCGGCCGTTACCGCAGGTGGGTGCTGGTCGCCGGCCAGGTACAAGATGCCCGCAAGCGCGCCGGCGGCTGCGGCAGCGCCGGCTATCAGGCCGCCCAGCAGGCGGAACCGGCGGTGCCGCAGGACCGCGGCGACAACCCCGGCGGCCGCGACGACGAAGGCCACCTGCAGCACGGCAGAGAGCAGGTGCCCGGCCGGGTCAGCGCCGGGCCAGGCCACGGCAGGAGCGCCGGGACGGAGCAGCCGGCCAGGGGTCACCGCGACTGCTGCGAGCGTCCCGGCCAGCACCAGGCCGCTGATGATGAGGCGGATAACGTCGCCCGGATGACGGTAACGAGAGGACGGCAGCAACCGCCGTACATCCTTCGTGCTCGGTGCCGCAGCGCCGATCCGCGGCTCATCGGGGGCCGTCAGCTCGTCCCCCCGGCGGGTCGCATCGGCCGGACGGTTGCGGCTCATATCCGTCCCCATCCCTTCTCGGCGGGGTCTGGCTGGGCGACAGCAGCCAGGCGCTGTGTCCCACGAGGCCGCTGGCCACGCAGCTTCTGCTGCCGCTGCTGGAGCAGGCCGGTTACCAGCGCGGTCAGCAGGGCGCAGGATGTGCCGAGCAAGATCCCGGCGGTGGCGTCGGACAGCCAGTGGGCGCCCAGGTAGGCGCGGGAGAGTCCCATCAGGATCGAGAACGCCACCGCGGCCGCGCCCCACAGGGTGCGCCGCCTGCCCGGGGGAACCAGGGCGATGACCGCCGCGACCGCAGTGACCGACGCGGCGACGGCATGCCCTGACGGGAACGACGCGCCGCTCGTGGCGACCAGTGACCCCGGCGGCCTGGCCCGGTCGTAGATCCCCTTCAGCGGGCCGATCAGCACCTCCGATATCACCACGGCGGCGGTGAAGGCGGCCAGATGCCACCACCGGCGCCGCAGGGCAAGGAACGCGGCCACGGCGATCCGCACCGGCAGCGTGACGTACACAAGCCCGAGGACGTTGAAGATCTTCGCGATCACCGTGAGCGCCGGCGTCCGTCCGGAGATCATCAGCCGCAGCCACGCATCATCCAGCTGCTGGATGCCGGCCAGCGTGCCGTGCTGGGCGACCAGAGCGAACACCACTGCCGTCAGGGTCACCACCCCCGCGGTGAGGAGGGCGGCCCTGCGGGGGCTGGCCAGCAGCGCGTGCTCCTGGAGGGCTGTGGCTGGCCGGGTCATCCCGCGCATGGGGCACCTCGCCCGCACAAGGCAAGGCCTGCGGTGCGCCGCACATAGCCGACCAGGTCAGACCGGGGCACAAACGCTAGCGCGCTGTCGACTGCGGCGGCCAGGACCGGGGACGCACCTCGCGCGAAGCGGAACTGGTAAGTCGCGCAGCCGCCGGGGAAGGTGTAGTAGCGAACATCGGAGTATTGCGGGACCAGGGTCGCCGGGCGCTCGAACAGGCGGGTGCCTGGCTGGCCGGAGCGAATCTGCCGGGCTCCCGAGGTGTCGCAGGCGGCGGTCAGGGTGATCGTCACCGCTGTCGGGCCGGCTTGGTCGGAGTCCAGCCAGAAGGTGACCTTCCGGCTGTCGATCTCGGCGTTGGCCGCCGTCCAGCCGGACGGGAGAACCCCGATGCAGGGCAGGAAGGCTGCCGAGGGAACCGCCTGGGCGGCCAGGATCATCGCATGGCCGGTGCCGCAGCCGGGCACGTGCGTACTCGGGTTGCTCGTCGGCAGCAGCAAGCCGACGCCGAAGATGGTCGGCACGGCGAAGATGGCGAGCATTCCCGCGGCCAGGATCACCCGCCGGGCGCTCCAGCGCTGCAGCGCGATCGGCCGCCGCTGCGGGGCGAGCTTGCGGAACTCGGCGAGCAGGTCGCGGGGATCGCGTTTCATGAAGGCGCGCAGCTGCGTCGGGCTGGCTACCCCGCGGGTGGCGGCGAACGCCTCGGCGAGCTCGGCCTCGGTGAAGTAACGCAGCGCATGCTCGTAGACGCGGCCGGGGCTGGTGCGGACCGCGAGGACCAGCATCATGTTGCCCAGGTCGACCGCCTGGCGCCATGGCGACGGGCGCACCTGGACGAACATCACGTCGATCAGCAGTAGTTGCCCGCCGCGGACCATCAGGTTGCCGGGCTTGATGTCGCGATGAGCGATCCCGGCGTCCCAGAGTCTGCGGATCAGGCGCAGCCCCTGGTCGATCAGCTGGTCATCGACGTCGGCGTCGCCGATCTCCACCGCGCCGTCGAAGTACTCGGTGGCCACCAGGTACTCCCGCTCGGGGGTGATCTCCACAATGCCGTAAGGCCTGGCCACGCGAATCCCGACATCCTGCAGGAGGCGCAGGGCGTAGTCCTCGTACTCGGCCAGGCGCCGCACCGTCTGGAAGGGGTGCTCGTCCTCCAGGGAACCGTAAAGGATGGTCCGCCACAGCTTGTACCAGCGGTCGGCGCGAACGTGTCCCTTGGTGTACAGCTTGGCGAACAGGTACTCCTCCGGGTGGCCGTCAACCCGCAGCCGCAGTGGCGTGGAGCCGGCTGAGGACTCCAGCCCGACCGGCATGATCTCGGTCACGGCGACACCGAGCTGGTCACGGACGCCCTGCCGGATTGCCTCACCGCGGCGGCCGGTCACATCTACGTGCGCGGTGTTGCCGCGCCGGTAGGTGACCGGGAACACCTCGTTCGGTGTGAAAAAACGGAACGCGGTGACCGGGATCGCGACACCGAGCACCGCACCCAGGAGCACATCGTCTACGTGATCCACAGCCAGGTACAGGTAGGCCAGGCAGAACAGGGTCACGATGACCGCGATGGCTGCCTTCGCATAAGAGCGGGGCCGCCCAGGCACGACCAGGCAGTAGGTGACGCCCATGAGGAACAGCGTGAGGATCCCCACCGCGAGCGCTGGCGCCGAGTATCCCGCCCAGCCCGCGATGATCGGCACGCCGTACGGGCGGGGCCGTTGCAGCCCATCGGTGATCAACTGCATGGCAAGCTCGAGGAAGAACAGGCTGCACACGAACACCAGCAGGTGACGCCAGCGCCGGAAGACCATCGTCAAAACGACCGCCGACACCCCCACCACCGTCGCCCGCCAGCCAGAGCCGGCCGCCACTATCCCGTTGGCGACGTCGGTCAGCCACGGCGTCCGCGCCCGCGCGAAAAACCGGAGCACCGTGGCGTTGGCCTGATCATCGAGCCGGAGCGACGGCGCGCGCAGCGAGACCACGATCGCGCCGGCCAGCACGACAACCACGGCGACCAGCCAGGCCCGGGTGCTGACTGAGACCGGGTGCGGCAGCGGCGGCGGGACGCCGGTCGGGCGGCGCCGGCGCGCCGCAGGCTGCACGGCGCCGCCCGGCGCAAGGCCGTCCATGCCGTCCCGGGAGGTCACCGCCTCGGCGTTCTCGCTCACTGCGCCGCGCATCCCATCGATTCCAGCCCCCGCGCGCGCGGCCCTTCGGCCGGAGGGAGCCAGTGCGGAAGCACGCGGTGAGTTCGCCAGCGATCCGCCCCCGTCTCCGCGGACCTGCCGGGCTGGCCGCGGCACCGCAGGATGGCTCGTGCGCAGGAGACAGAAAGCGGGAACCACTGACGGAAAGGTGCTGCCATATTTTCCCTCAGTTAACTGAGCGCGAGGCGCCACCGAGGTCCGGAGCAGCCAGAATATTAATCTCGTCTACACGTGGATAAACGAGCGCGACTTCCTTTTTTGAAGCTACGCGCGATCCGCCCGCGAAACAAGGGAGCCCGAGGCGGCGCGGCGGGCCGCGAGCACGCGCCATCCGGCGAGCTCACCCCGGAACACCAACGCCACCTGGAAGCGCTTCACCCAGCCGTCGGTGCCGCCCGCGTTGGTGATGCCACCAACCTCGTGGCCGTGGCCGGGCAGCCCGGTTACGAATCGGGCCCAGGGCGCCTGGGCCGCAGAACAGGTCAACCTGCTTATCCCAGAATAGGATTACCCCAGCGCCGATGCTAACCAATGCGTTAGCAAGATATAGCCGCGCTGAGCATTCCACAGGTGGTCAGGGTTGGTGGCTGCGTGTCATCGGCACGGAGGCCGATAGTCACTTGACCATTCGCCTATTGCAGGATTACGTTCTCTTTGCTATTTGCCGAGTGGGCAACCTCAGCGGGAGTCTCAAGATCTTCGTCGTGCGCACCGGCCTCCGCGTCTGGCTCCGCCGGCAGCAGGACTGAGGCGGCCGGGCGAAGCAGCCGTCCCATCACGGCGCCGGGACGGGACGCGCCGCCTCAGCCTGGGCGGACCAGGCCGGCTTGGGAGGGCCGGGCGGGCTGGCCGGCGAATCGGGGCGTGCTGTCGGGGCGGTGAGGGCGGACATCAGGGTGTTTCCCTTCAAGGTCGATGACGGGTCCGCCAGGCAGCCTTCCTACGTGGCTGAACGAGGCAGATCCAGCCTCGCCACCCCCGCGGCGGGCGTCGTCAGGCTGCGGGACACTCTTCGCTGCGCGGCCTGGCGCAGGGGAGCGGCCTGGCGCAGGGGAAAGGCCCTTGGATACGCCCGGCGCGGCAGCCCGGGCCGCCATCAGCTGGTCCCGAGGACCACCACCACGAGCATGCGGGGGCCACCGACGAGCCACCGTCCCCGGCCGGTGTCCGTTCGGGGTGCAGCCCTGGCCGGCCGATGTCAGCTCCGCGCGGTAGACGTGACTGGCCTGGTGGCTGACGAGAGCCCTGGGGATGGGCGCCAGCGCTGCGGCTCCGGCCTCATCGCAGGGGTCCGCGCCGGTCGCGGCCATGTAGCCCTGCCCGGGGTACGCACCGCAGAAGACTCCTGCTTGTACATCCGCCGGGGTGGCCGGCGTCGAATACTGAGGTAGCCCCCGGCCTGGGGTGTCCTGTATCGGGGGCAGCGGCGCCCCGGGCCGGGCTCCCGCGCGGCGCCGAGGAGGCCTCGGCGCCGTGCCCACGCAACTCACAGATGGCCCGGCCCGCCTGGGCTTCCCCTCGTAATGTGCATGTGCGCGAAATCATGGTGACCGGCGCGGCCGCCGCTGCTGAGCCGAGGGGAGCATGATGCCTGCCCGATTCCAGCTCGTCGTCAACTGCAGGAACCCTGAGCTGCTGGCCCGCTTCTGGGCGGCTGCCCTGGGATACGTGCTTGAGCCGCCCCCCGCAGGGTTCGCTACCTGGGACGACTGGCGGCGCGACATCGGGCTGCCCGAAAGCGAGCTGGGAATCGGCACGGACAGCATCATCGATCCCCGCGGTGACGGCCCCCGCATCTGGTTCCGTGTGGAGCCGGACGCCAAGGTGGTCAAGAACCGCCTCCACCTCGACATCCACGTCAGTGGCGGCGTCGGCCCGGCCGACCGTTCGGTCCCGCTCGCCACCCGCACGCAGCGGGTCAACGCCGAGGCCAGGCGGCTGGCGGATCTCGGCGCCACGATTACCGGAGCCCTGACCGCCGACGGCCTCGATCACTACGCGATGGGAATGCAGGACCCCGAGGGCAACGAGTTCGACATCAACTGACGCCTTCGCCCGCTGGTCCTGAACCCAGCTCAGACGCTAGGGGATCAGGCCAAGTTGCCGGGCCCGGGCCACGGCCTCGGTGCGGTTGGCCGCGCCCAGCTTGCCCAGCACGTGGCCGACGTGCTTCTTGACCGTGTCCAGGGAGACCACCAGTTCCCGGGCGATGGCCCGGTTCGAGCTGCCCGCGGCGAGCATGCCCAGCACCTCCAGCTCACGGCTGGTCAGCTGCTCGACGATGCCCGGGATCATGGTGGTGGCCCGTCCTGCCGGAGCAGCCGGGGCGGCCCCGGTGTCAAAGGCGCGCTGCAGCCGGGCCAGGCAGCCGAGTGGGACGTGGCGGGCTCCGGTGTGTTCCGCCCGCTGGGCCGCGATCAGCCGGCCTAGCAGCGCGGCCATCGGTAGCCCCTCGTCGGCGAAGACCCGGATGTAACCCTGCGGGCAAGCCAGTACGAGGGCGTCGGACAGCGCGGTCACCGCTCCCCGCTCATCACCCCCCGCCGCTAGCGCCAGCGCCCGCAGCGCTCCCGTCTCGATGAGACTGCCCATCCGGTCCTGGGCTGCAGCCGCCGCGTGCAGCCGGTCCAGTAGCGACAGAGCCTGGCCGGCGAGCCCCTTGGCCAGCAGGACGCGCGCCAGCACCAGGTGGCCTGGTTCCCGTGGGTAGGCCGGATCGTCGTGGGTGCCCAGACCGGATTCCTGGACCCACCGCTGCGCTCCGGCCAGGTCACCCTGGGCCAGCAGCAACCGGGCCCGTTGCGCTGGAACCGGGTTGACCAGCCCCGGTGGCCCCGGGGCGGCCTGCACTGCTTCGCTGATCGCCGCCAGCGCACCGGCGGGATCGCCGATAGCCTGCCGGGCCCAGGCCAGCGTGGTCAGGCCCGCAGCCAGCGGCACCGTGTACACGAACGAACGGCACAGCGCGATGCCCTCGCCCACGTGCCGCAGCGCACCGTCCAGATCGTTGCGCTGGTAGGCGACTTCGGCCAGCCCGACATGAGCCGGGCCGGCTGCTGGCAGCGGCGCCTGGCCGCCCGCGGCCGCGGCTTCCAGCGCTTCCTCGCAGGTCTGCGTGACCGCGTCCAGCCGTCCCTGCGACTGCTGGACCCGGCCCAGCTCGTAGCTGGCCCACGCGCGCCAGGTTGGCAGGCCGGCCGCCTGTCTCCCGGTGATCGCGTCGGTGAACGCGCGCTCGGCTTCGGCCAGCTGACCGCCGAGCCACGCCGCGACCCCCAGTTGTCCCTCCGCGATGGATCGCAGTAGCCACTCGCCGTCCCGGGATTCGGCCAGGCTCTGCGAGGCGAACTCGGCGGTGCCGGTCATGTCACCCCGGAGCTGGGCCAGGTAGCCATGCAGGAGCGCGATCGTGGCGGGCACATTGGCCAGCAGGCTGCCGGCCGGGCCGATCGTCGGCTCGAATGGCTCCTCAGTCCCGTCCGGGTAGGCCGCTTCCGCCGCCTTAGCCAGCTGCTGCGCTGCGGCCAGGCGGCCGCTGGTGGCCATCGGGATCGCCTCCGCCAGCAGCAGCCGTGGCCGCGACTGGACCAGGCCGGCCGGCAGTCCGGCCAGCCACCGCTGAACCGTCACTGCTTCCCCGCGCTGACTGTGCACCGCGTCGAAGTTCTGCTCAATCAGCTGCGCGGCCCAGGTCATCTCGCCAGCGGCCACCGCGTGCTGGATCGCGTCATCGACCAGCCCATGCTCCGCGGCCCAGGTCGCAGCGTTGCGCTGCAGCTGCGTCACCTGTGCCGGGCGTTCGGCCTGGAGCCGGGCCCGGAGCAGGTCGGCGAACAGGTGGTGGTAGCGCCACCAGCCGCGCACCTCATCCAGCGGCACCAGGAACAGGCCTGCCGCCTCGATCTGTTCCAGCAGCACCTGGCTGCCGGTGCGGCCGGTGACCGCATCGCACAACTCTCCCGACAGCCGCCCCAGTACCGAGGTCTCCAGCAGGAATGTGCGGATCGGCTCGGGCTGTCGTTCGAGCACCTCCTCGGTCAGGAAGTCCAGCACGTAGCGGTTGCTGCCGGTGAACGCGGCCACGAACCCGGCCACGTCGCGCTGCCCGCGCAGCGACAGGCCGGCGAGCTGGAGGCCAGCGGCCCAGCCTTCGGTGCGGCCGGTCAGCGCGATCACGGCCGTATCCGGCAGGGCGCCTTCGGGGCCCGCCCTCACCTGGTTCAGCAGTCCTGCCGCCTCATCTGCGGTGAACCGCAGATCGGCGGCGCGCAGTTCGGTCAGCTGCCCGCTGGCCCGCAACCGGGCCAGTGCCAGCGGCGGGTCGGTGCGGCTGGCCAGCAGCAAGTGCAGCTCGGGCGACCGGTGTTCCAGCAGGAACTCGACCGATCCGTGTACGGCCGGGGACTGGATGACGTGGTAGTCGTCGAGAATCAGCACTCCATCGGCACGGGGGTCAGCGGCCAGCTCGTTGATGAGCGTGGTCACCAGCGATTCGAAGGAAGCGGGTGCGGGCGGGCCGAGCAGCGGGCCCAGCCGCCCATCAAGGCCCGGGTGCACCCGGTCCATCGCGGCCACCGCATGACGCCAGAACCGGGCCGGGTCGTTGTCCCCGCTGTCCAGCGACAGCCACGCCGTCGGGGGCGGACGGCGCCGGGCCCAGTCGGCCAGCAGCGCCGTCTTGCCGTAGCCGGCCGGCGCACAGACCAGCACCAGCCCGTGCCCCAGGCCTTCATCGAGCCGGTCCGTCAGCCGCGGGCGCGGTACCTGTCCAGGCCGCGATCCGGGCAGGTGCAGCTTGGTGGCGAGCAGGGCATCGCGCTCTGCTGCCCCAGCCTGGGCCGGGGCTGTCGCGGGGGACTCAGCCATCGCTAACGCGCACGTCCTGCGCCTCCCGCCTCCCCCTGCTGGCTGCTGGACGGATTCGCCGACTCTGCTGGCCGCCCGCGGTTACGGCACCATGGAGACCAGTCTCAACTGCTCTTCCCAGGCATTTTGCCGCATAACCCTGACCCGGGTCCGCACGCGATGCCGCCCATGATGGGGAGAGGCGGGCCCACGTCCGCCGGTATCCGCGGGCACGGTCCCGCAGCGATACGTTCCAGTTCGTCCACGACGAGGTTGTCGTCGCGTTCGGCAGCCAGCCGGGCCGCCATCCGTACGGCAGCCGCGCGATAGCGAGGGTCCCCGATCACCCGGGCGGTGGCCGCGCGCAAAGCGCCGACGCGGGCATTCTTCCGCAGCCGGATGCCCGCGCCGGCGTGGACCACACGGGCCGCGTTATCCGGCTGGTCGCGGTCCAGCGGCACGACCAGCAGCGGTACCCCGGCGTTCAGGGCTTTCATGACGGTGCCGTGGCCGCCGTGAGTGATGACCACCGAGGAGTCGGGCAGGACATCGGCGTGGCGCACCCACCGGGTGATGGTCACATTGGGCGGAGCCGCGATCAGTGCCGGGTCCACGGCTGGCCCGGTGGTGATGATCCCCTGCACGTGGAGCTGCCCTAGCGCGTCAGCGATCCGTTGCAGCAGGCCTTCCTGCCGCATCACGGTGCTGCTCAGCCCGACCAGCACGAGCGGGCGACCGGAGGGGATGGCCCACGGATTGCGGGAAACCGCGCTGGGCGCGTCGTCGAGCTGGGGCCCGGCATACCGGGCGTTCCCCGGGATCGCGCTGGGCGCAAAGTCAAAGCTTGGGCTGGTGCAGACGAGTATGCGGCTGCTCGTGCCCATGAGCTCGCGCGCTTCCCGCAGCGGCGCCAGCCCGGCTTCGGCCCGGGCCTGGTTGAGGGCGGGCAGACCGCTCCGGCGCGCTCGCCTTTGGCGGGATCGCGGACAGCGAGCACGACCCGGGCGCCGGCGCGGGCCAGTTCGCGGGCGGTGACCAGGCCGAGCCCGCTGGTGGCACCGGTGACGATGACGGTCCGTCCGGACTGACCGGGAAGCTGCGCCGCGGTCCACTTCGTGCTCATCGCTGAGCGCCTTCAGGAGGCCAGCGAGCCGGGGGCCGGAAGCCGGAAGACGCGCCGGCGAGCCACGTCCAGGACGGGCGCGGGCAGCAGGCTGAGCATAGCCAGCCGTCGTGAGTCCTTCCCGGTCAGGTAGACACTCCGAGGGTGAGAGCGGGTCAGTGCCCGGGCTATGGTGGCGGCCACGACGTCCGGCCGGCTGCCGTTGCCTTCGCGGTGCTGCATGACGGCCATCATCTTGGCGAACGTGTCCTCGTACAGAGCACGGCCTTCGGCCGGGGCCGCGGCCATGGCCGCGGCGGCGTCGCGGGTGACCTTGTCGGCGGCGCCGCTGTTGATGCTGGCCGGCTCGATGAGCACGACCCGCACGTCCCAGGGAGCCAGCTCCTGGCGCAGCGCGTCCGCGACCGCGGTGAGCGCGGCCTTGGCCGCATCGAGCGCACCGGCGAACGGCGGGTTGAAGCGGACCCCGATCGTGCTGATGATCACGATGCGGCCGCGGGCACGGCGCAGCGACGGCAGCAATGCCTGAGTCACGGCCAGCTGGCCCACCACGTTGATCTCCAGCAGCCGCCGGAACAGGTCAAGCGGCAGGAGTTCCGCGGGACAGGCCAGCCCGATCCCGGCGTTGTTGACCAGGCCGTCCAGGCCCGCGGCACCGGTGTGCTCGGCCACGGCGCTGGCCGCGGCAGCAATGTCGCCGGCGTCGGTGACGTCGAGGATGAGCGGGGTGAGCTCGCCCCCCGTGGCCGCGTCGGCCAGCTTCTTGCCATCAGCGGGATTCCGGACCCCGGCGTAGACGTGCTGGCCTTCTGCGGCCAGGCGCAGCGCCGTGGCGCGGCCGATGCCGGAGGACGCTCCGGTGACGAGGGTATGTTGGCGCCTGCAGCTCATGGTTCCTCCAGTTGGATGATCTCCGGGCGACAGCGGTGATCTGAGCGGCGGAGTATGCCGCCCGGGCTGGGTCGCCGCCTGAGTTCTGGCTGTGGACGCGACGTTATGAGCCCTCGCCGGTTCCGGCGTCACTCCAAGGTGCCAATCCCGGTGCTATCTTCCGGGCCGCCGGTGGAACATCCGGGGCCCATGGGGGTTCGCGGGTACGGGCTGGGTACACCCTCCAGGAGGGTGCCGTGGACGGTTTCTTGCTCGCGTATGAGGGCTTTGATCCCGAGGCTGAGGGCCTTCGCGAGGCGCTGACCTCGACGGGCAACGGTTACTTGTGCGCACGCGGGGCGGCGGAGTGGGAGGACGCCGACGGCGTGCACTATCCAGGGACGTACGTGCACGGCGGTTACAACCGCGAGACCACGATCCTGGGTGGCCTGCCCGTGCTCAACGAGGACCTCGTCAACCTGCCGAACTGGCTGGTCCTCCAGTTGCGTATCGAGGGCGGGGACGCGATCCGGCTCGCCGACGTGGAGCTGCTCGGTTACCGCCATGAGCTTGACATCCGGTTCGCGACGGTCGTCCGCCACCTTCTGTTCCGCGATCATGAGGGCCGTGAGACGACCCTGCACAGCCGGCGCTTCGTCAGCATGGCCGACGCCCATCACGGGGGGATCGAGTGGACGCTCGTCCCGGGGAACTGGTCGGGGCGCGTCGAGATGGTCACGGCGATCGATGGCCGGGTGAGCAACGCCGGGGTTGCCCGCTACCAGCAACTGGAAGCCCGCCACCTGAACCCGGTGGGCCCGCGGACACTCGGGTCCGAGGTTATCGCGCTGAAGGCCGAGACCCGGCAGTCGAACCTGTACGTCAGCCACGCGGCCCGCACCCGCGTGTTCCGCGGTGATCAGCCGGTCCAGGTCGAGCGGCGGCTCTACCAGATGGAGGACTACATCCAGCAGGTCCTGGCCTTTGACGTACGCCAGGGCGAGGTTACGCGAATCGAGAAGCTGGTGACGTTCTTCACGTCGCGGGACCAGGCGGTCAGCGACACGCTGGTGAAGGCGGCCAAGTCGGTGGCCCGGCACACCGATTTCGGCGCCTCGTTCGAGCGGCACGCCGCGGCGTGGGAGGAGCTATGGCGGGTGTGTGACGTGCAGGTGTCCGGAGATGAGAGCGTGCAGCTGCTGCTGCGGCTGCACATCGCGCACGTCCTGCAGGTCTGCTCACGGAACACCGCCGACCTCGACGCGGGACTGCCCGCCCGCGGCCTGAACGGCGAGGCCTACCGCGGGCACGTGTTCTGGGATGAGCTCTACGCGTTTCCGTTCTTCAACGTCCGCCTGCCGGAAGTCACGCGAGGACTGCTGATGTACCGCTACCGCCGGATAGGCGAGGCCCGGGCGGCGGCGCGGGAGGAAGGATTCCGGGGCGCGATGTTCCCGTGGCAGAGCGGTAGCGAGGGGACCGAGGAGACGCAGCGCGTTCATCTCAACCCCATGTCGGGCCGCTGGGAGCCTGACCTCAGCCGTAACCAGCGGCACGTCAACGCGGCGATCTTCTGGAACATCTGGCGGTACTTCCAGACCACCCATGACCAGGCGTTCCTCCGTGATTATGGCGCGGAAATGATGCTGAGCATCACGAGCTTCTGGGCGTCGATCACGCACTTCAACCCGGAGCGTGAGCGTTACGAGATCCATGGTGTGATGGGTCCCGACGAGTTCCACGACAAGTACCCGGACGCGCCGCGTGGGGGCCTGCGCAACAACGCGTACACCAACGTCATGGTGGCGTGGCTGTGCGACGTCGCCGGCAAGCTGCTGGTCTTGCTCCCCTCAAGCCGGGCAGAGGAGTTGCGCGAGCGGCTGGGCATCGGCGACGACGAGCTGGCGGTGTGGCGTGACATGAGCCGCCGGATGTTCGTCCCGTTCCACGACGACAGGATCATCAGCCAGTTCGAGGGCTACGAGGACCTCGAGGAGCTGGACTGGGACACGTACCGCGCGAAGTACGGAAACATCCAGCGGCTTGACCGGATCCTGCGTGCGGAGGGCAAGGATCCCAACCGTTACAAGGTCACCAAACAGGCCGACACAGTGATGCTGTTCTTCCTGTTCAGGGACGAGGAGCTGGGCGAGATTTTCGGGCGGCTCGGGTACGGCTACGGTCTCGACACCATGCCGCGGAACGTCGCGTACTACGACCGGCGCACCTCGCATGGCTCGACTCTGAGCTTCGTCACCCATGCCGGGGTCCTCGCCGCCATCGACCCGGAGAGCTCGTGGGAGCGGTTCATGGTCGCGTTGCGCAGCGATGCCGAGGACGTTCAGGGCGGCACGACGAAGGAAGGCATCCACATGGGTGTCATGGCGGGGACGCTCGACCTCATGCAGCGCAGCTACGCGGGCACCTATATCAGCGACGGCGTCCTGTGCTTCGATCCCCGGCTGCCGCGCCGGCTCGACAGCCTGTCGTTCTCGATGCAGTTCCGGCAGACCCCGATCCAGGTGACACTGACCCACGACCAGCTGGCGCTGGCCCTGCAAGCCGAGGGCGGGAGCCATTCGGTGAAGGCCGCCGTCCGCGGCGACGTTCGCAAGCTGGGCGTCGGCGACAGGACCGTGTTCGAGCTCAGCCGGGACGACGCAACGGCGCCTTCCCGGCCCCTCCGCTCGGCCCAGGATTGAAAGGAGGCCGCGTGCCGAAGTTCCAGGGAGCGATTTTCGACGTCGACGGAGTGCTGGTCGACTCGCCGCACGAAAAGGCGTGGCGCGAGTCACTGCGCGAGCTGATGGAGTCCGGCTGGCGCGACATCCGCGACCAGACGACGTGGTCGCCGGACGCGTTCACGCCCCACGTCTACCAGCAGTACGTCTCGGGCAAGCCGCGCATGGCCGGGGCCCGCGCCGCCCTCGACTACTTCCACGTGCCCGATGCGGGGACGCGCGTCGCCGAGTACGCGCAGCGCAAGCAGGAGATGGTCGTGCGCCTCATCGAGGCCGGCGACTTCACCGCGTATCCAGACGCGCTGCGTTTCGTCATCGCCGTCAAGGATGCCGGGCTGCGCATCGCGGACGCGTCGTCGTCGAAGAACGCGGGCCTGTTCCTGCGCAAGATCCGGCTCGACACGTTCGCGGCCGAGCACGGGATCTCCTCGCCGACGCTGCGGCCCGGCCAGACGCTGCTGGACTACTTCGACGTGGACGTCTCGGGGCGCGATTTCGCCCGCGGCAAGCCGGATCCCGAGATTTTCCTGACCGCAGCGCATGAACTCGGCGTCGAGCCTCGCTACGCGATGGTGATCGAGGACGCGTCCTCCGGAGTCCAGGCCGCGAAGTCCGGCGGCATGGCCGCGATCGGCATCTCCCGGGCCGATGACGCCGGCCTGCTGGCGGCGGCCGCCGCCGATCTGGTGGTCACCTCGCTCGATGACGTGGACCGGGATGCCCTCGCCAAGGGAGAGCTGACGACGCGGTGAGGCGCCCTTCCCCTGGACCCGGGTCTTATCTGCTTCGATGAGCACGTGGCCCACGAGCTTGCCCACCCGCCGAAGGCCCAGCCCGGGGACTTGATCGCGGTGCTGTCGCCGTCGTTCGCTGCGCCCGGTGCCTTTCCCGCAGTCCACGAGCAAGCCATGCGACGGCTGACTGAAGTGACCGGGCTGGTGCCGGTCGAGTTCCCGACGACGCGGCAGCTCGGCGCCTCGCCGAAGGCGCGCGCGGCAGACATCAACGCAGCGTTCGCCGACCCGGCCATCCGCGCCATCCTCGCGGTCGTCGGCGGCGAAGATCAGATCACCGTTGTCCCGCACCTCGACGCCGATCTCGCCCGCCACGATCCGAAACCGCTCCTCGGAACGAGCGACAACACGAACGTGCATAACTGGCTCTGGACGGCCGGTGTGGCCAGCTTCTATGGAGGTTCGTCTCAGGTCCACCTCGGGCCCGGGCCGCGTGTCGATGACATTCACGCGGTGTCGCTTCGTGCCGCGCTGCTCACCGGCGGGTCGGTCGAGCTGACCAGCCCCGGCGAGTCCGAGGATGTCGGCGTCGACTGGGCAGACCCCCGCGCCCTGACGTCCTTTGGCGAGCGGGAGCCCGCTGAACCCTGGAGCTGGCACGGTCCGCGACGGTCCGTCACAGGGCGTACCTGGGGTGGATGCCTCGAGGTAATCGAGTGGATACTCACCGCCGGTCGCTTTCCCGCCCGGGCCGACGTGCTCAGCGGCGGCGTGCTGCTCCTCGAGACGTCCGAGGAGCTTCTTCCGGCCCGGAACGTTGGCTGGATAGTGCGCTCACTCGGGGAACGAGGCATCCTGGGCGCGGTCAGCGCCGTGCTGGTGGCCCGTCCCCCCGTAGCCGATTTCACCCGCCGGCCAGCTGAGGCAGAGCGGGCCCGCCTGCGCCGCGAGCAGGCCGATGTGATCGTCGGGCTCATCCAGCGTTACAACCCGCAGGCCGTCGTGTGTGTCGGCATCCCCTTCGGGCACACCCGGCCGCAATGGATCATCCCTCACGGCGGAACGATGACCGTGGACGGTGCGGCCAGGCGCATCTTCGCCGACTACTCCTAGGCCCCGGGCTGAGGCGCCGGGCGATTACCCGTTCTGCCGGGCGAACCACTGCTGCGCCTGGTGGCCCACGCCCTGGTCGAGACCGGCCGTGCACGACCAGTTGCTCCGGAAGCGGGTGGGGTCGTTCAGGCTCCCGGTCTCGAGGAGCTGGCCCCTGACGAGCAGGGTCATGATGAGGCCGAACTTGTGGGCCTGCAGGTAGCGGAGGAACCGGGGCGCAGCCACCGGCGCGTCGTCCCAGCATGCCCACGGTGCGCGGGGCCGGGCGTAGTCGGCCCACTCACCCTCGACGACAGGGGCGTGCCCGCTGTTGGCGATGTACCCGAACTCCGAGTCCCACGTTCCGGGCTGATGCGGTGCCGGGGGGCGGTGCTCGCTGTATTCGAGGGGCCCGTCGCCGGTGATGTGGTAACGCCACGCTTCATTCAGGAGGCTGCCCGCGCTGATCCCCTCGACCCAGAACAGGTTCGACGCCCGGGCGCGGACGTAGTCGGCCAGGGCCTGCATCCCGAGGTAGTGGTGACCGCGGCAGTCGCCGCCGTAGTGCCAGAACGCCCAGCCGCACGGGGCCCGTTGCGCTGGCTCGTTAAAGATGTCGAACACCACCTCAGGATCTGTCCCGAAATGAGAGGCGATGGAGTCCCAGAAGGCTTCGCTCCGCCGCGTCGGCATGGACTCCACGAGGCTGGCGTGGTCGAGTTGCCACTGGAGGTTCAGCACCACGACCAGGCCGCGGCGCTCTGCGAAGTGCACTTCGGTCGTGACCGCGGAGAGGAACGCCTGGTTGATGTGGCCGGTGATGCTGACCAGATTCGCCTGGCGGACCTGGAACCGGACCGTGTTCGCGCACCAGTCGTCCGCGGCAGCCGCGATGTCGGCCTCGTCCTGGGCCATCTGAGCCGCGTAGTCGGTGTGGGCCAGCCCGGTGAGATTGATCCCGTACGGGATGTACCGTCCGGTGGGGCCGGTGACGACCGTCCCGCTGACGCGGAACGGCCCCTTCGCGTGGTGGCAGGCTGCCGCCGGGGCACTCGCTGGTTCCCGCTTTTCCGCCACCGGTCTCGCGCCGGCCGGCGGCGAACCGGCTACCCTGGCGGCCCGCCCATGCGAAACCGCCCATGACGCCCCGCCGATGCCCGTCCCCACCAGCGCCACCAGGCCGATCGCGAGCGGAGGGGTCAGCACGCGCCGACGGCGAGCGGCGTGTGCTGGCGGCGGACGTCTCCTCATGATCTGGCTCCCGTGAGTACCGGCAGTCCATAATCACCCTGTACGGACCAGCCGGATACATCAATGCACAAGAACCACTGTTTGCGCAGTACCTACCGGAGTGGGCCCGGGCTCGGGCTGGCCGGTTGCTGGTCTCCTTGCCGTCGGCGTCATCCACCCTGTTGTCCTTCCGGCCCGCGGACCCATCAACCGCCCGCGCTCCGCGCTGAGGTGCCCTCATGCCGCCCTGCGTGGCCTGGCCACCAGGCGCGGCGCCCGATGAGCGCGGTCAGGCTGGGAGAGAAGAACATGGCCATGACGAACGCGGCGAGCGCGATCCCGCAGGACACGGCGAATCCCAGCTGCGACAAGATCGTGTTCCCGGCCAGGGTCAGCGAGGCAAAGGTGCCCGCCAGGATCAGCCCGGCCGCGGCGATGGCCGGCCCGGCGTGCCGCAACGCGATGGCGGCGGCCTGCCGCGGCGGCATGCCGTCCCTCGCCTGCTCGCGAAGCCGCGCGATCATGAGGATGTTGTAGTCGGTGCCCAGCGCGACGACGAACAGGTACATGTACACCGGCAGCAGGAACACCAGCCCGGGCTGGCCGGCGAGTCCCTGGAACACCAGGACGCTGGCGCCCAGGGTGGCGCCGAACCCGAGGCCGACCGAGGCCATCAGGTACCAGGGCGCTACCACGCTGCGCAGCAGCAGCGCCAGGATGACCAGGATGATGACCGCAGCGACCGGGAACACCACCGCATAGTCGTGGTTGACCGCCCGCTGGATGTCGGCGAATACCGCAGTCGTCCCGCCGACCAGCGCGTAGGTGCCTGCTGGCGCGGCCGCGTGGGCGCCAGGCCTCAGCTTGCTCTTCATCACCGTCACCGCGGCCGTGGACTGCGGGTTGTACGACATCGTCACCGTGTAGGCCGCGGTGGCCCGGTCGGAGCTCACCGCGGGCGGCGCGACCGAGCCGACGCCGGGCAGGGTCTTGAGCTTCGCCTCGTACGCGGTAACGTCCGGCGCGGCCAGCGGCTGGCCCGATGAGCTGTGCAAGAGCACGACCGTCGGGTCGGTCGCGCCGGGCGGCAGCCCTCTCTCCAGGGTTTTCAGTGCCGTCTGTGACTCGGCGGTGCTCGGGATGCCGGCCGAGGACAGGCTGCGGTCCCCGTGCCGTTGACGACACCGTTGGGCATGGCTACCAGCGCCGTCTGCACCAGGTGGTTCGGTGACGGGGGTCCGGCCGTGACGCCCGCGATGTCATGGATGTGCCTGCCGGTGAGCGCCCCGGCGATCGTGGCGATCTTCGCCGAATCGGCGCTGGTCAGCCGTCCATGGTCGGCACGGGCGAACACGATGATGGCCGCGGCACTGGTCACGTGGCCTGCTTGCGGAAACGCCTTGTCCTGCAGGTTTGCGGCCCGGATCGATTCGTAGCCCTTCGGCAGGAAACTGCTCTCGCTGGCCGTGGTGGGCAGGCCAGGCGATGTGGCGATCACCGCGATCGCGGCGATGACCCACAGCGCTATCACCCGCCACGGGTGGCGGACCACCACCCTCCCGAGTCCGGCGAACGGGCCCCGGCCTGCGTGGTCCGCCCCGGCTTCGCCGCCAGCCGCACGGCGGACTCTGGTGTCGGTCGCAGAGCCAGATCTGTTACTCACCATGTTCCTTCCCCGGTGTCTCGATGATGGTTACGCCGCTCGGGCGAGCGTGTGCAGGATGAAGACCCGGCGGTCGGCCAGCCGGGTCGCGGCGAGGCGGCCGGGCCAGGACGCGAGCACCGTGCCGGTCAGGAGGCTGGCCGGCAGGATCGGTGACCGGGCTGGGCCCGGCCCACCGGGTCGGGGAGCCGGCCTGGGTCACGGCGCACCGGCCGACACGGCGGCGACGTCGCGGGGTGCGCCCGAGTCGGCCGTGCTGAGCGGCACGGCGCTCCCCCGCACCAGCCCGAACTGCACGGACTGGCGTGGCAGTGCGGCGTCGAGCGCCCAGTCGCTGGCCACCCGCACCCGGTTGGCTGGCAGTGACAGCAGGTGATAGCCGCGGGTCACCAGCTTGGCCAGCCAGCCGGCCAGCGGCACCCCGAGCGGATCGGCGGCCGCCTTGACCCCAGCCAGGTCCACCACGAATCCGAGGTCACGGTGGTGGTAGGCGCGCCTGGTGCCGAGGCCGAGGGACGCGGTGATGTTGCGGGCCGCGAGCTTGCCCTGCCGCACTGCATGCTGCGCGGTCATGCCGGTGATCTGGCCGGGGCGGGCGAGGTCGGGGACGGCGGCGATGTCACCGCAGCTGAATACCTCGGGATGACCGGGCACGTTCAGGTACTTGTCCACGATCAGCCGGCCGCTGGCCGTGGGCAGCCCGAGGGGCTCGATCAGCGGGTCGGGACGTACCCCGACGCACCAGATCAGCGACCGTGTCGGCACGAACTCGCCGCTGGACAGCCGCACGCCGTCGCGGGTGGCCTCGACGATGGTGGTACCGGTGCGGATATACACGCCCCGCCGGGCCAGCGTCCGGTGCGCGGTCTCGGCGAGCCGGGGCGACAGCTCGGGGAGCACGTGCGCGCTGCGGTCGATCAGCAGCCAGCGGATCTGCTGGCCGCGCAGGCCGTCACGGCCGCGCGCGAGATCCCGGGTGAGCAGCTGCCCGTGGGCGGCGACCTCCGTTCCGGTGTAGCCGGCGCCCACCACGACGAAGGTGCACCGAGCCTGCCGCTCAGCAGGGTCCTCGCAGGCCTCCGCCAGCTCGAGCTGGCGCAGCAGATGATCGCGCAGGTACAGAGCCTCGGCGATGCTCCGGAACCCGTGGGCGTGCCGGGCCACCCCCGGGATGGGCAAGAGCTTGTTGACGCTGCCCGCCGTGACCAGCAGGCGGTCGTAAACGGCCGCCCCGCGGCTGCCCTCGGGGTTGGTGAACTCGACCCGGCGGCTGGCCAGGTCGATCCGGTCCACGGTGCCGAGCAGCAGCCGGGCGCCGGGGCAGGCGGTGCGCAGCGGCACGGCTACCCGGCGCGGATCCAGGACCCCCGCCGTGACCTCGGGCAGCAGCGGCAGGTACAGGAAGTAATCGGTGGGATTGATCAGCGTCACCTCGACCTGGTGCCCGGCCAGCCGGGCCAGCCGCCGCGCGGCATGCATCCCGGCGAAGCCGGGCCCGACGATGACCACCCGCGTGGGCGTGGCGTCCGTGATGTGCGTCATCAGCTGGTTCTCCGTTGCGTTCCAGTTCGGTGCCAGGCCGGCATCCCGATGGGGATTCCGTGACCTGCACGTTATGGAGCGGCACGGGGGCGTGACGTCACCCAAAGGTGCCGTGAGGGTGGAATCTTCTCCGGCGGGACCGGGCACCGAGGTGGCTCCCCGGCTCGCTCGCGTGCGACGTCCAGGCCCTGCCGCCAGCAGCCAGCCGCTCAGGCCGCGGGCGCCACCTGGAGCTTGATGCCCTCGCCGCTGCGGACGCTGGCCAGCGCCTCGGGGAACTGGTCAAGGGCGAAGGGCGGGCGCAGCAGCGGGCTGGTCTCGATGATGCCCGCCCCCATCAGGTCGGCCGCCGCGCCGAAGCTGTTCAGCACGGCCATCGACCCGAGCACGGTGATCTCGTCGTTGTAGATGCGGAACGGGGACAGTGACACGCTCGCGTCGCCGCCGGCCACGCCAAAGATCAGCAGCCGGCCGCCACGATCGAGCGCGCCGAACGCCGCCTCGATCGCGGACGGGGCCCCGGTTGCGTCCACCGCCACCCCGAACGAGCCGTGATCGAGCGCGGAGACATCCTCGGCGACGCTGGCCGCGCCGACGGCCCTGGCCGCCGTCAGCCGGGCCGCCTTCCGGTCCACCACGCTTACGGAACGGGCGCCCGCGTGGTTGAGCAACTGGAGCAGCAGCAGGCCCATGGTGCCCGCGCCGATCAGCAGCACGTCATGGCCGAGGACCGGGCCGAGGCGGCGCAGCCCGTGCACGGCGCAGGACAGCGGCTCGATCAGTGCACCCTGGGCGTCATCCACGCTGTCCGGGATGCGGTAGGCGTTGACCGCGGGCACGGCGACGTACTCGGCGAACGCCCCGTTCACGGTGTCCCCGACCGCATTCCAGTTCGCGCACAGATTTCCGCGCCCGCCGCGGCACGCCGGGCAGTGCCCGCAGAACAGCGAGGGATCCACGGCGACCCGTGCACCCTCTGGCCAGTCCCCGGGAACCCCGGCGCCGCGGGCCACGATCCGGCCGGCGAACTCGTGGCCCGGGATGATCGGGTACGGCGTGGGCGGGAACTCACCGTCGGCGATGTGCAGGTCAGTGCCGCAGATGCCGCACATGCCCACCCGGATGACCAGCTCGCCGTGCTGCGGCGCCGGGTCGGCGGCCTCGGTGATCTTGAGCTGGCCAGGTGCCTCCCAGATAGCGGCACGCATCATGTCCTCTCAGGGTTGCCGGTCATGGCCATCGTTCCCGGTGGGCTGGCTCGCGGCGGGTGACGCTGTCATTCGCCGACCCGCAGCCCCGTGGCCGCGTCGAATATGTGCAGGTGAGTGGTATCCACCCCGACCTTGACGGTGTCCCCGTGCCGGGGGTGCTCCCGGCCGGACCTGACGATGACATTGCTCGCCGGGTCGTCGGCCAGGTGACCGTAGACGTAGGAGTCGCTGCCCAGGTCCTCGACCAGCACGACCCTGACCGTCAGCTCGCCGTCGCCGATCGTCAGGTGCTCAGGCCTGACTCCGATGATCAGCTTGCCGTGGCCCCCGGCCGCGCGCAGCTGGGCGTCGGCCGGCCGGAGCGTGGCGGTGCCCAGATGGATGCCGTCAGTATCCGCGGTGGCCTCGAACCGGTTCATGGCCGGCGAGCCGATGAACCCGGCCACGAACACATTCGCCGGCCGGTCATACAACTCCGTTGGCGAGGCGAACTGCTGCAGCTGCCCGGCCCGCATGACCGCCACCCGCTCACCCATGGTCATGGCTTCCACCTGGTCATGGGTCACATAAACGGTGGTCACCCGCAGCCGGCGCTGCAGCTCGGCGATCTGCGTCCGGGTCGACACCCGCAGCTGGGCGTCCAAGGACAGCGGCTCGTCCATGCAGAAGACCTTGGGCTCACGGACGATCGCGCGGCCCATGGCCACCCGCTGGCGCTGCCCGCCGGACAGGTTACGCGGCTTGCGGTCCAGGAACGGCTCCAGGTCGAGCAGCTTGGCCGCCTCCCGGACCCGGCGGGCGCGCTCGTCCTTGGCCACGCCCTGCATCTTTAGCGCGAAGCCCATGTTCTCGCCGACGGTCTTGCTCGGGTAGAGCGCGTAGTTCTGGAACACCATCGCGATGTCCCGGTCCCGGGACGGCACGCCCACCATGTCCTTGCCATCGATGCGGATCGATCCGTCGTCTATCTCTTCCAGCCCGGCCAGCATCCGCAGGGCCGTGGTCTTGCCGCAACCCGACGGGCCCACCATGACCACGAACTCGCCGTCCTTGATGGCCAGCTGGAGCGCGTCCACCGCTGGCCGCTCCGCGCCCGGGTAGATGCACGTCGCGCTGTCGTACGTGACCTCAGCCATGATCGACTCCCGTGTTCAGTTGCCTGCGCTTACTTGATGGCCCCGAAGGACAGGCCGCGGACCAGCTGGCGCTGCGCCACCCACCCGGCCAGGATGACGGGCAGGGTCGCCACCGTCGCCGCCGCGGCCAGCTGGGCGAAGTACAGGCCCTCAGACGAGATAAAGCCGACCAGGAACACCGGTACCGTAGCGGCCTGGGTCGCGGTGAGATTCACCGCGAAGAAGAACTCATTCCAGGAGAAGATGCAGCAGATCAGCGCGGTGGCGGCCAGGCCAGGCGCCACCACCGGCAAGATCACCTCAGTCACCGTCCGGCGCAGCGGCGCCCCGTCCATCTCGGCCGCCTCCAGCAGTTCGCCCGGCACCTCGAGGAAGAATGACTGCATCATCCACACCGCGATCGGCAGGTTCATCGCGGTGTACAGGATGACCAGGGTGAAGATGTTGTCCAGCATGTGCAGATCACGGGCGGCGATGTAGATCGGGATGATCGCCGCGACCACCGGCAGCATCTTGGTACTGATGAAGAAGAACAGCACATCGCGCGTCTTGCGCACCGGGCGCAGCGACAGCGCGAACGCGCACGGGGTGGCCAGCAGCAGGACCAGGATCGTGGACACGATGGTGGCGAACGCCGAGTTCGCCACGTAGGGCCAGATGCCGCTGGAGAACACCGCCTTGTACTGCGACAGGGTGGGCGAGAAGAACAGGTGCGGGGTATTGGTGTACGCCTGGGCCTCGGTCTTGAAGGACGTGAGCACCATCCACAGGACCGGGAAGAAGAACACGATGCCGACGATCCAGCCGACGATGCCCAGGGTGATGCTGTTGCCGCGCTTCTTCCTGGGCGCCACTCGCCGCGGGGCCGCGCTGGCGACGCCCGCTTCCGCCGTGCTGATGTCTGCGCTTGTCATGCCGCCTGCTCCGTCCCGGAGAACGAGGTGAAGATCAGCCGCAGCGCGAAGGTGGCGATGATGATCGTCGCAATGACCACCACCACGCCCATCGCGGCCGCCTGGCCGACCTGGAAGCCCAGGAAGGCCCGCTGGTAGATGTAGAAGGGCAGGTTGGCGCTGGAGATACCCGGGCCGCCCTGGGTCATCATGTACACCGCGTCGAACTCGTTGACCACGTAGATGGCACCGAGCACGATGCCCAGTTCGATGTACCGGCGCAGGTGCGGGAGGGTCAGCTCGCGGAAGATCCGCAGCGGCCGGGCACCGTCCGTGCTGGCCGCCTCCAGGATGTCTTTGGGCTGGCTCTGCAGCCCGGCCAGCACGAGCAGCATCATGAACGGCGTCCACTGCCAGATCATCTCGATCATCACCGAGCCCAGCGGGAAGCTGCCGACCCAGTTGAAATGACCGATGCCGAACGGCCGGAGCAGGAAGTTGACGATGCCGAACGTGGGGTCGAGCATGACCGTCTTCCACAGCAGCGCGCCGGCCACGGGCATGACCAGGAACGGGGTGATCAGCAGGGTGCGCACGATGCCCCGGCCGAGGAACTTCCGGTCCAGCAGCAGGGCCAGGCCGACGCCGATGACCATCGCGATCAGGACCGTGCCCACGGTCATGATGACCGTGTTCAGCGCGGTCGTGCGAAACTGGCTGTCCTGGAACACGTCCACGTAGTTGGCGAACCCGACGAAGTGCTCGGAGCCGGGCCGGACCAGGCTCCACGACTGCAGCGAGTACCACAGCGTCAGGACGAACGGCAGCTGGGTGACGATGATGGTGAAAACCAGCGCGGGCAGCAGCGGCGCCCGGCGTACCCACCCCTGGCGGCGGCGGTCGGGGCGGGCGCGCGCGGGCCGCGCGGCGGCAACCGGCGGGGCGATCGCGGTCATCGGGGCCTCCCGGAGGGTGGGGTTCTTTCTGCGCAGCAGGGGCCGGCCATCAGGTGCGCCGGTAGGTGTCACCGAC
This sequence comes from uncultured Actinomycetes bacterium, assembly GCA_963720645.1. Lineage (GTDB taxonomy): Bacteria > Actinomycetota > Actinomycetes > Streptosporangiales > Streptosporangiaceae > RYN-230. The sequence continues at coordinate 89,331 of CAVRFX010000021.1, forward strand.
CGCCTGCGCGTACAACTGCGCCTGGGACAGCGTGGTCGCTACCGATTGCTGGCCGGCGATGGCCGCGCTGAGCTGCTCGCTGACGTTCGTGCCCAGATCCTGGAACTCCGGGATGTCCAGGAACTGGACCCCCGTGTAGGGCACCGGCTTGAGCGTCGGGTGCGCCGAGTTGGTGGCGTTGATGGACTGCAGGGTCAGCGGGCCGTAGACCGCGGAGAGCTTCTTATACTGCGGTATCTGGTAGCTGGAGAAGCGGCTCCCCGGCGGCACATGCGACCAGCCCAGCTTGCTGCCCACTGTCCTGATGTAGGACTTCGAGGTCATCCAGGCGACGAAGTCCCAGGCCGCCTGCTTGTGCGGGCAGGTGGAGGGGATGGCCAGCGACCAGGTGTACAGCCAGCCGGACGGGCGGCCATCCTGGGTCGGGGCCCAGGCGTATCCATTACGGCCCGCCACCTTGCTGCTCTGCGGGTCCTCGATGACGCCGACCGCGGAGGTCGCGTCGTACCACATGGCGGCGTCCCCCTGGCCGTACAGGGTGGCGCATTCGGAGAAGCCCGCCTCGGGGGCGCCCGGCTCGCCGTATTTCTGCAGCATCGACACGTAGGTGCTGACCGCGCGGGTCACCTCGGGGCTGGTCAGCTGGGCCTGCCAGGCTGGGTTGAACCAGCGGCCGCCGAACGAGTTGATCACCGTGTCCGCCGGGGCCAGGTTCTCCCCCCATCCGGGGTCACCGCGCAGGCAGATGCCCGTCCGTCCCTTCCTGGGGTTATGCATCTGCGCGGCGATCTTCTGCACCTGGGTCCAGGTGGGCCGGGCCGGCATCTTGATGCCCGCCTTGGCCATCAGGTCCTTGCGGTACATGAGGAACGAGGATTCGCCGTAGAACGGCACCGAGTACAGGTCCCCCTTGTGCGACAAGGTGGCCCGCAGCTGGGGCAGGAAGTCGTTCGCGTCGTAGCCGGGGGTGGCGTTGATGTACGGCTGCAGGTTGGTCAGCCAGCCGTTGGCGGACCACATCGGCGTCTCGTAATTGCTGATCATCACGACGTCGAACTCGCCGCCCTGGGTGGACACGTCCGCGGTGATCTTGGCCCGGGCCTCGTTTTCCGGCAGCGAGATGAAGGACAGGTGGATGCCCGGGTGCTCGCTCTCGAACAGGTGCGACAGGCTGATCGCGTCCTGCATCTGCGAGTTGGACACGATCGCGACGGCCTGTCCTGGGCGCGGTCGCTGAGCGGGCTGGCCGCCGCGCTGACCCGGATGCCGCCCTGCCCGATCGTCCAGCTGACCGGCGCGGTCCCGCCGCCGGACGGCCGGGACCTGCTCGACCTGGTGCGCTCCGTGGCCCGGATCGGCGGCGGTACCGCGCACGTCTTCTACGCGCCGATGATCCTTGACGATGCCGAGACGGCGGCCGCCATCCGCAGGCAGGCTGACGTCGCCGACGCGCTGGCGCTGGTCTCGTCAGTGACGATCGCGATGGTCGCGATCGGTGCCTGGGCGCCCGCGCTGTCCACCATCTACGATGCGTGCAGCCCGGCGGAGCGGGCGGACATCGCCGGGCTCGGGGTGATCGCTGAAATGGCCGGGGTCTTCCTGGGGAAGGACGGGCGTCCGGTGCCGACGGGGCTGGACAGCCGCATGATCGTGACCCCCGGGCACGTGCTGGCCAAGATCCCGTCCGTCATCGCGGTCGCCTACGGGGTCTCCAAGAGCGCCGCGGTTCACGCGGCGATCCGCGGCGGGATGATTCACGGCCTGGTCACGCACACCAGTATGGCCCGTGCCCTGCTCGGCAAGGCTTAACCTCGGGCGCAGATTCCGGGCGGACCCGAACGCAGGAAATTGCCGCCTGCGCCTTAGCCGGGGAAATCAGGCGCCGGAGCTGGGACCGCGGCCATGATATGACGATCACGGTAACAAGCATGAACGGAGGCCAGTGAATGACCCGGGTGCCAGAATCTGCCGCACGTCATTACGGCAAGGTTTTTGATGAGATCGCGGCTGAGTACGATCGCCACCGCCCGGCTTACCCTGACGAACTCGTCAACCAGGCTTGCCGGGTCGCCGGGATCGGGAGTGGTGATCATGTGCTTGAGGTCGGGTGCGGAAGCGGCCAGCTGACGCGCGGCCTTGCCGCCCGGGGCCTGCACATCACGGCACTCGAACCCGGCCAGAGCCTCATGGCGCTGGCCAGGCAGAACCTGGAAGGTGCCGGCCAGGTGGAATTTGTGAACGCTCGGTTTGAGGATGCCTTGCTTCCCGGCGGCCAGTTTCAGGCCGTGTTCTCCGCGTCCGCGTTTCACTGGGTTGACCCTGAGGTTAGCTGGCGGAAGGCCGCTGACGTGCTTGTTCCCGGCGGAACGCTCGCCCTCGTGCAATATTTCGGACTTGAGGAGCCGCGTAGCCAGCAAGATCAGGAAGCAGTTCTCGCTGCCATGGGAAAGGTCGCCCCGGACATTGCCGCTCATTGGCCGGCCTACCGGGATCTCGACGCCACGCTCGCCGGGGTGGAGCAACGCCGGGGCAACATCTCAGAGGTATGGGCCTGGCTCGGCAGCTACGACCTGGGGCACGATTATGCCGCCCGCCTGTTCGGTGATGTTCAGGTGGCCGTCATGCCGAAGCTCATCGAGCACACTCCTGATGAGCTCAATGCTCTCGTCCGGACGATGTCGTTTTACGCCCGGCTTTCAGCGGGCCAACGTCAAGCCCTTGAGCGTGAATACCAGGCCATTTACGAACGACTCGGGCGGCCGATTCGCGCAAGCACGGTCGCGGCTCTCGTCACGGCACAGCGCAGCACGGCGGGAGATGACCACCGCGCATCGCCTCAGGGCACGCCGCACTGATTTCATCCCCGGCAGGCTCCTGGCCCCCGCACGCGCCGCCGGGTCACGAGTATGGGCTGCCGGCGCCTGCGGGCGGGCTGGAAAGTCCTCACGCAAGACGGTCGTCCGGAACCCGCAGGGCATTGAGAGACGACTCAAGAGCCGACAGCCGGGAAGGGAGGGCCCCGCCCTGCCGTGAGCTGGCGCCCCCCGGGGAACGCTGGTCGTCCACAACGTCACGGACAGCCCGCAGCGAGAGAATGGCATTCTCCACCTGAACCCGGCGGTGCTCAGTGGGTGCGGTCTCACGCATCGCGAACAACGCCTCGGTGAGGTCATCCGCGCGGCGCTGGAGGTCAGCCCAGTGGATGCTGGCCGCCTCGGCGGACAGGCCCTGCCGTTCGGCCGCGCGCACCGCACTGTCGAAGGCCGCGCCCTTGGCATACGCATCGACGGCCCTCGAATGCCAGCCGGCCGCCGCGCCAGAGGGGCGGGCACGTGCAGGAGAGCGCGTAGCCAGCAGGATTATGCCGAGGAGGACGAGGGCGCCGAGGACGACCCACAACCAGGTGAGGTTGAAGTTGAAGCCGCTGGACGAGCTTCGGCGTGGGCTCGCCGTGCTCGGTGCGGGGTGGCCGTGGCGGTGCTCGGCGCGGCCGTGGGCTGGCGTGGGCGGTCGGTGTTGATGAGGGCTGGGCGGTGGGCGCCGCCGGCGTGCCTGCGCTGGGCGAGGAGGTGGTGACCGCGCCGCGGGCGCTCTGCGCGCAGGCGGCCACGAGGCATCCGGCCAGCAGGAGTACGGCCGCCAGCAGCACGCTCTGCACGAGGCGTCGCATCCCCGATGCTTCCATGCCTTGATCCTGGCGGAATCCGTGCCTGAGCGCCACACCCCGGCGTCGATGACGGGCGGAGCTGACCGCCTGGTCGCGGGCCTCCCGCAGCGCTGGCCGGTACCGGCTGCCGACCCTGAGGGCTCCGTAGCCTGCTTCGCCCGGCCGCCGGTTCGCCGCTTGACTTTACGTCATAAAGTTCTCGGCTCAGCCTCTTGACTTTGCGCCGTAAAGCAGGATGTACTTTATGGCATAGAGTCAATCGAGGGAAACACCATGAACCCTGCACCTGACACCACCGCCGCCGGGAACGGCGGGAACTTCGACCCCCGGCAGGCCGCCGCCCTGCTGGACCAGACCACCCAGCAGGCACGCCGCCAGCTGGAGCCCGCCCAGCCGTGGCTCCTGGTGATCAGGGCGGTCGTGGCCCTGGCCGTCTTCGGCGCGGTCTGGCTGAACGTGCGCGGGCAGCACCCCTACCAGCACCCGACCGCCGCCATCATCCCCGTCGTGGTCGCTTTCGGGCTGCTCAACCTGATCGCGACAGTCACGGTGGCCCGCCGGGCGACCGCCGGGCTGAGCGGGAAAACCCGGCTGCGCCCGGCCGAGATCGCCGTCCTGGCGGTGATATGGATCGGCGTATACGCGGCCCTGGTACCGATGGCTGTCGCCGGCGTGAGCAACGCGGTCGTCTGGGGTCTGTACCCGGTCACGGTGCCGCTGATTGCCGCCGGGCTGGCCTGGGCGGGCATCACGGCGTCACGGGCTGACTGGCTCAATTGCGGTATCGGGCTCGCCGTCGCCGTCACCGGCGCCGTCGCCCTGTCCGCGGGACCGGCCGGGGCGTGGGCGGTCGCCGGCGTCGGCCTGTGCCTCACCCTCCTGGGCCACGCCGCCGTCATCGTCTGGCGACAGCGCCGCAGCGTCGTCCGGCCATGACCACCGACGAGCTCGACCCGCTGATCCATGTCCCGACCCGGCTGAAGATAGTCGCGACGCTGGCGGCACTGCCCGACGGTGACACGCTGTCCTTCACCCGCCTGCAGGACATGATCGGCCTCACCCCCGGCAACCTGATCATCCACCTGCGCAAGCTCGAAGAAGCCGACTACCTCACTAGCGAGAAGACCGGCAACGGGTCTGCGTCCAGAACCACGGTGGCCCTCACCGGCCACGGCCGCGCGGCACTCGACAGCTACACCCAGGCGCTGCGCGACCTGCTCGGCGGCCTGTAACTGGCCGGGCCGGTCACGGGCACCGGCGCACCCGAACCGTGGCCAGCGACCAGGCCGGCCTCCTGGCCGGGCGCGAGCGCGGAGCGGTCAGAGGATGTTCCCGAGCCAGTCGAAGATCACCTGGTTACGGCGCTGGGGTGCCATCGGGGCACAGTGGAACTGGCACCCCGCGGCTGCGGTGAACATGTGCAGGGACTTGGTGCACCGGAGCAACTTCTCGACCTCGGCGCCCTGGCCAGGGAAACTCGGGTCCCCCTGGTAGGCGGTAACCAGGGTTGGCGTGGTGATTTTCGGCAGGTAGGCCGCGGTGCCGTAGCGGACCAGGGACCGGATCAGCGCGGAGAAGGTCGGCTGGAGGAAGGGGTAGGTGGATTTTGTGAAGAGGAACTGGATGCTGACCGGGAGTTTCCGGAAGATCTTCGCCCATTCCGCGTCGGCCTCGGCTCCGTGGCCGGACAGGGCCAGGGTAACCAGTTGCTTCGGCAGGTTGAACGCGGTCAGGAAGTCCGACACGCCAGGATCCAGGACCAGCGCCGCGAGCCGGTGCTCGAAGGCCGCGGCCCGGGCGCACAGCGCACCGCCCTGGCTCCAGCCGATCAGCGCGATGCGGCCGGGGTTGACGTCCTGGCGGGCCTGCAGGTAATCGACGATCGGGGTGATGACCGCTTCCCAGTCGGGGCGGAACGGTATCCCCCGCAGGAAGAGCATGGAGCCCTGACCGGGACCCTCGAAGATGAGCGCGTTGTACCCCAGCGCCACCGCCTCGGCGGCGCCGTAGACGTACAGGCCGATGTTCTGCGCGTCATTGCCGTTGTTGAGGATGATGGTGGGCCGCCTGCTCCGCGGCCGGCACCCGGGGGACACAGCAGCCAGCCCGGCATGCTGGTGCGCCCATAGGGAATCTGGACCCGCTCCGCGGCTGGCTCGAGCAGTCCCGCGGCCAGAACCCAGTTGTCGTTCATCGCCCGGTAGGCCGTCGCCGGCGACCGCCGCGGATGACTGGTGCCGATCGCGAAGTAGAGCGGGTTGGCCAGGTAACTGGCCGCGCGCAGGAAGGCCCCGCGGGCGGCGGGGTGGTTCCGGCGGCCCAGGGCTTCCTGGGCGAACCCGCTGACCAGCAGTCCCATGGAGCGGAAGGAGCTGTAGTAGGCGTCGTAGGTGTTGCCGCCCCGGTGCACGCCGTTGAAGGCGGTGGCCGCCTCGCCATAATCAGCGGCCCCGTATCCCGCCGCTCCGACAGTGAACAGCGCCTGGAGGTTCATGCTCGGATCGGTAAAGAAGGCGAGCGGATCCGTGCTACCAGGGGGCTTGCGGGACGCGGCGGCCGCGGGAAGGAGGGGCCCGGCCGCCGCCAGCCCGGCACCGAGCGTGGCTCCCGAGGCCAGTACCGCTCTCCGGGCGATGTTCGATCGTCCCCCTGTGCCGGTGGCTGGCGTGGTCATGTTTTCTCCGGTCTCTCGGCCTGCACGGTGCGGGTGCCCAGGCGATTCAGTTACATTAAGCAATCTTCTAACTACCCAAAGTTATTATGACGCCGTGCCGGGAGCGGCGCGGATCGTCCGGGCTTCGCCATCTAGATCGCTAACCGGGAAAAGCGGCACAGGCTAGGGTGGGGCCATGGCCACCCTGGAGGAACTGGAGCGCCGCGTCGAGCAGCTAGAAGAGCAGGTCGAGCACGCGATTCCAGCCAAGATCGACGCCGTGGCCTACTTGCTCAGCGTCGTGCACGAAGAGACCCGTGCCATCCGCCAGACCCTGGATGCGCACGGCCAGATGCTGCAGGAGATTCTCGGCCGGCTCCCTGGCCGCGAAGGCTGATCCCGTCCTCCCCAGGCGTCCCTGCTTAGCGAACCGTTCCGGTACCTGCCAGCCAGGCGCCGGGCCCAACCTGGATGTATCAGGCGACCCGGCGATCCCTCTTTCCTTCAAAAGGCTTGCTGCGGCCCGGGGACAGAGGGCTGCCGGGGCCGGCCAGCTGGGGGGTGTGCCGCCAGGTGCCCGTCCGGCGCGCCGCGGCGGGCATTGACCGAACGGGGGATAGCAGTGGATGCCGCCGCGATTTTCATGGACTGCCCGGAGTATATGGATGAGCATGGCGCCGTGAGGTGCGGGCTTCCGGCTGAGGTGATTGACCGCTATGCCGTCTCGTCATCCGATGGGCCGCTGGAAAGCGCCAGGATCCGTTGCCCGAGGGGGCACTGGTTTAACGGCCCCATAGAGTCGCTGACCTGGGATAAGCCCACGAGCGCAACCGTTATGCCTGGAGTCGGCCGGCCAGAAGCAGGAGGCCGCCTCGCGGCCGGCACGGAAAACGGCCGATTAGCTGTTCGGCTTTCCCGAGCGGCGGGACTGGCTACTTGCCGCCGGATTCACGGCAAACCTAATTTAGGGTTACCTAAGCGGACCCCTGGCCTGGCTGTCAAGGGTGCGCCGCCGGAACCTCGGCGGGGCAGATGTGCCCGGCCGTGGCGAGGTGGCTCATCCCGGGCGCGCACCCGGTGCCACGACCTCCCGCTGGAAATTAATATCGTGGTACGATACATACTCAGCTGCGCCTGCCTCATCCCGCGCCGCGCGAGAGGGCATCCGCACGCGGCACTCCAGGCAGTTCCCCAGCGGACCACGGGGGTGAGGATGATGATGTACAAATTCCAGGCGCTGCTCAGTCTGGACCCTCCCGGCAGGCCGGGGTCGGTTCGGCTGCCACCAGGCCAGACACGGCGCATAGTCCTGCGGGGCCAGCATCACCAGACCCATGGCAGCCAGGTATTCAGCGCCCTGGCCACGAATAACGGCGAAGGCTCGCCGTGGATTGACGACCATCACCTCATCGTGAGCATCGTCCTCTACGGTAATGACTTCCGTGAGTACCTCGATATCGGCGATCGCTTTGCCCTCTGGCTAGGCGACGGCACGTGCCGCGGAATCGTGACCCGGCGCCTTTTCGTGTGACTCAAGGCCCGCTGCGGCACGTACCCCGCCTCACGGGGAGCGGTGTGCCGATGGCGTGGCTGTTGCCTGGGTGATCCGCCGAGCGTATGTTCAGAGAGCAGTTGTTCTGATCGCCGGGGCACCGCTGTACGTCGGGCGGTCTGGGGACGTCGCTCCAGACCTTGGTGGCGTGGTTTGAGTTACCGAGGACGAACCTATGAGCGTCCCTGACGGGCCGTGCGTACCCGCGAAGCCGCTGACCCGGCTGGTGGAACTGCCCGGCCGCGGGACGACGCGGGTCTGGGAATGCGCTGGGCCGCCGGGCGCGGGAACCCTGATGCTTATCCACGGGGTGGCGGGCACCGCCGAGCTGAACTGGGGGAAGGTCTTCGCGCCGCTCGGACGGCATTTCCGGGTCGTCGCCGCCGACCTGCGCGGGCATGGTGACGGGATCCCCCTGCGTTCCCGGTTCCGGCTGGAGGATTGCGCTGACGATGTCGCCGCGCTGGCAGGTGTCCTCGGCATCCCCCGGTTTGCTGCCGTGGGCTATTCCATGGGCGGCATGGTGGCCCAGCTCCTGTACCGGCGGCATGCGTCGCTGCTGTCAGGCCTGGTGCTGTGCTCCACCGCCAGCAACGTCCGCGGATCACCGGCGGAACAGATGGCCGCGCTCGCCGTACCGGCGATGGCCGCCGCCCTCCAGTGGAACCCGATGCTGCATATGCTGAGTGCCGACTTCTTCGGCCTGGCGCTGCTGGGCCCCGTTGACGATCCGGCGACAGCGAGGTGGGCCCGCGCCCAGCTGAGCCGGACCACTCTGGCTACCACCATCTCGGCCATGCACGCCGTCTACGGGTTCACGTCCGAGCGCTGGATCAGCCAGGTGGACGTGCCGGCCGCCGTGGTCATCACGGCCCAGGACAGCGTCGTGCCCCCAGGCCGCCAGCTTGAACTGGCCCGGGCGATCCCCGGCGCAACGGTTCACCGCGTGGACGCCGGTCACGGAGCATGCATCAACGCGCCGCACTCATTCGCCCGTGTGTTGCTCGAGGCCTGCTGGTCGGCAGGGCCAGCCCGAGGCAGCACGCCGCACCCACCGGCCGCCAGCGCCTGCGCCCACCAGGCACCCTGAACCCAGCGGGTCCACGGTCAGCGATCAAGGACCGCCGACCGGCTCCGCGGTGGCGCCTGGCCGGTCAGGATGTAGCCGCTGCCGAGGGCCAGCTCCCGGACCTGCACGTCCTCGAGCAGTTGCTCGAGATGCCGCCACGGCCGCTGGAACCCCTTGAAGCTCCGCACATACGGGGCGTGGAGCATGGTCACCGGCAGGTTCACGCCTACCATCCATGCTGCGGCCCACTTGCCGCCGCCGGCAGCCACCCCGGCACCAGGACGCAGCTTGCTCAGGACGTTCCGGAGCGCGTCCCGGGACTGCAGGATGTCGTGCACGGCGCAGAACAGGGCGGCGTCTGCGGTGAGCGTGATCTGCGCATCCTCGGCCGAGGACTGCACGACCGTGACGTTATCCCAGCCTTCCTGCTCGATGCGCTCGCGGGCCACCGCCGCCATTTCCGGTGACTCCTCGATGCCGACGACGCTGCCCTGGGGACCGACCTTGTCCAGGAGCGAGCCGTGGCACAGCCCTGTCCCGCATCCCACGTCGAGGACCACCTGCCCGGGGCGGACGGGGAGTGCCTCGACGACTGCCTGGCGGTAGTCCTGGAAAGCGCTCGTCCGGTGATCGTAGGAGCGGGCGTGCTCCTGGTAAGCCGGCTGCCGCGCCGGCTCTCGTGCCGGCGCCGGTACGGCTGGCACGGAATAATGCGATTCGCTCATGATCCTTTACCCCTCAGCCCTCTCCTCGAGGGCGCGGCGTTTCCCTGATGAGGTCCTGGCGTGCCATTCGCAACGGGATCCAAGGTACCCACGGTCGCCGGTTTGACGTGTTAACGGGGTGTGACATTTAACCTCGGGCTGCTGGCCGATGTGCTCCATGTGGCGGCGCGGCCATGATGCCGTGGAGGCGGAAGAGGCTTTCGTGCTGCCCCCATCTAATGGGAAATTTTCTTTTCCTGGCGGCAGCTCGGTGACGGCGCTGGCAAGCGTGCCGTCTATGTCCCCAGGGCACAGGTCACTGGAAAGTACGGTTATATAAGTACTAAGCGCCTTAACTCAAAGGGGCCGGCCCGGTTATCCGATCCGTGGCGACCGCATTCGGGGCGCTGCTCACCGGCGCTGCTCACCGGCGCTGCTCACTGGCGCGGCTCACCAGCGCGGCTCACGGTGGCCAGCACCCGCCCGGCGATCCCGCCTGCCACCCGGCCGCCCGCCATGGTTGAGTGGAGGATGAGTCATCGCCGTCCTGCGGCAGTCGGTCGCGACCCGGGGGCCGGTAACTACGACGGCGTGGGGTGAAGATCATGGATCGTGCCCGGCCGGGTGGTGCGGGAACCGGCGCGGCGGGGACCAGCACCGGCCAGGAGGTGGCCGTGCCCGTTCATGCCCTGTTCCAGCGACGCGTCGCGGGCGACGATGCGCTCCTCAAGCTCGCGGGGCTCCGGTTCGCCCAGACGGGCCTGGCCGCTGAGGTGTACGCGGACACGCCCGGCGAGCTTGATCATGTTCTGCAGTTCGTACCGCCCCATCCGTACCTGCCGGTGGTCCACCTGAACCGCCGCATCAATGTCCTGCACGAGCAGAGCCGCGCCGTGATCGCGGAATTCACCGACCGGTTCGCCGGCCGGATCGGGGGGGTGGTCGTTCATGACAACCGTGAGATGGAGGCCCAGACGGACCGCCTGCTGACCGTGATGCGCGAACTCGATGCGCGCCTGGGTGAGCGGCCGGGTGGTCCCGTCGTCTTTCTCGAGTACGCCGTCGGCCTGGAGCCAGCCTGGTTCGTCGAGGTGGCGGAGCGGCTCCAGGACGCTGAGCGGGTAAGTTGCTGCATCGACGTCGGCCACATCGGCATCAGGCAGGCGACGGCCAGGTTCGCGCAGCGCCATCCGGGGCTGAGTCTCAGGGATCTCAGCCCCGGGGACGGCCGGTTGCCTGATCTGGCCGCAGACGTTCAGGGTGCGGTCGAAGACGCCGCGGGGGACCTGCTCGACGTCATCCGCGCGATCGGCCGGCTCGGCAAGCACGTGCACTTCCACCTGCACGACGGGCATCCGCTCATCCCAGGCCTGGCTGATCACTTCAGCTTCCTGGTGCGGCTCCCCATCCCCTTCAGCTACCAAGGCCGCGAATCACTGAACATGATGTACGGGCCCCTTGGCCTGGCGGCCATCGTGTCCGCAGCCATCGGGGCAGGCCGGCCCGAGGGAGTATCGTTCACGCTGGAGATTCACCAGGTCGAAGGCCGGCTGCCGCTCGCTGACGCCGCATCGCTGTTTCCTCACTGGCGCGACACCACCAACGCCGAGCGGATGAACTACTGGCTCTCGGTGCTGAGTGACAATGCGATGCTGCTATCTCAGGACATCGCTGAGCTATCCTCATCATCCGCCGGACGGCCGCCAGCCTGATCCCGCGGCCCGGGGCGGGCCGGAGCCGGGATGCGGAAGATGTGGATCGACTGATCCTTGGCCCGGCAGCGGGGGTCCTGTTCTGGTTTGGCCTTGTCCGAGACCATGACCACCCGGTCCGGTGCTATCCATGACACCCCCTCGGCCGTGCCGTACAGGATGCCGCCGTCGGCATGTCTCGGGAGCGCGTAGCTCGTGCCGGCCCCCGTGACCTGCCAGCTGGATGACGCGAGGTTACCAACCCACAGCGCCGATGAGACCTGAGAGATAACCGCGATGCGGTCGCCGTTCACGGCGACGCCGCTGTAGTCCACGAACCGGACCGTTTCCGGCAGCCGGATCTTGGCCACGCGGTCCCAGTGATGGCGTCCGCGCTGGAACACGTGGATCCGCCCGCCCCCGGGAACGCGGCCTGCCGCCCCTCCCTGGCACCGGTTGCCCTCACAGAGCCCGAGCAGGTACGTCCGTCCCTGGCGGTGCACGCAGGTCAGGCCCTCCAGCCCCTTGTTCGGCCGGTCGAGCGGGAAGTCGAGCCAGGCCGTGCCGGTATAGCCGAAGTTGATGTCGTACTCCTGCACCGCGGCCATGAACTTCGCCCGGGCGCGGGGCAGCGATTCGATCAGGACGTAGAACCGGCCGTTCTGTGAGTCATACGCGATGTCTTCGAAGCCCCGGCGGTGGCCGCGGTCATGTTCGATGACGTGATTGGCCGTGTCGGCTGCGGATAGTCCGGCGCCGAGACACGCGATGTGCGGAAGATTGTCGAAGATCACGTAAAACAGCCCGTCCCTGGCGAGCACGCCGCTGGCTTCCAGCCGCGGATCCAGCCTGCCCTCGAGGATGTCGAAGAGCTTGGCTTCTTTCACCAGTTCAAGCTGCTGCATCGGTGCTTGCGTCGCCGCCATGACCAGCCTCCCCCCGGCTCGTCCCGTCACGCCCGCGGCAGAGGTTCCATGGTGGCGGGGAAGGCCGCCTCGCCTGTGCCGCGCGGTGTCGTCTTCCGCACCTGCTCCAGTTGCTGGCGCGCGCTGTCGCGCCGCATGCGGACGTAATGGACGATGCCCTCGGCTTTTTCCTGCCCGTGCCGGAGTTCGTTTTGCTTGCAGCCGCTCAGGTAGACCTCATCGTTGGTGAACTGGCGGCCGGTGTACGGCTGGCCGTACGGCGTGGCCGATTCGAGGTAGGCGGCCTGGTGCACGCGGCCCCACAGGCCGTCGTCGGAGTCGGCCGCGATCCGCTCGCCGAACGCGTCCGGATTGAACTGGGTGTCAAGCAGGAGTTCGGTGTAGTCAAGGTAGTAATGGCGGTAGTCACGGTTGCGCAGCAGGTTCTGTACCAGCGGAATGCGTGACGTTGCGTGCTCGCGCCAGTAGTGCTTGGTGTTTCCCGGCCAATCGAGGATATCGGTGTACTGCCATTGCGTGCCGAAGTAGTCGATACCCAGGCAGTTGTCATAGTCCCAGGGGATGAACGTGAAATAGGGAGAGTGCATGAAGTCGTCTTCAGCGCCCAGCCGCCCGGAGTTATAGAGGTAGTAGTTGGATGGGGTGGCGTAGTAGTTGTCCCAGCTGCCGAGCAGCACGTTGACGCTCGCCCACCTGAGGAAGGCGTGCACGTTCATGATGCCGTCGACCGACTCCCGGAAGGCATCGGTGTCGAACCGCCCGTCCCCGCCAGGAAGCCCTGTGCCGTTGATCGTCCTGATGAACTTGGCCAGGTCATCGTAGGTGCCGGCGTCCCGGTCGTCCTTGTTGGTCTTGAGCCGGTAGGTACGTTCATCGTCGGCGGCCGTGAAATACTGCCGCCCGCTGTCGTCACCGTCGGGGCCGGCCCGGTGTTCCAGGGTCGCGCATCCGACGTCCCCGCAGTAGGCCTTGTAGAGGTTGCCACGGTCGTTGTCACCGAAGTGATCTTTCAGGAATCTCCTGTCGACCTGCTCGATAACAGAGAAGAGGCCGTAGTAGGTCGTGTCGAATCCGAGCTTTGCGTAGGTGTGCCGGGCCGAAGGCACGGCTGCATTGCGGAAGAGGTGCCAGGCCAGCGCCTCCCGCATTTGCGAGGGATCGTTGTACATGGACTTGAGATTGACGCACGTCATTCCGGCCAGTTGGTCGCCGTTGTGCTTGAGGGTGATTTTCCATGATCTCTTCGGGGCGTGCAGGGTGCGGTTGCCGCTGTTCACGAGGGAGAAGCCCGGAGTGCTGAACGCGACGCCCCCGGCGCCGGGTCCGGGGATGTGCCGATCGTCGGCCGGGTCGGTGCGCCACACATCCAGCCGTGCCCCGTGCGGCGCGTCCGCCCGCTGCATCAGCACACCGGGCTGCTGCGGGAACCCCGTGACGTGGAACATGTGCATGCTGGCCGCAAAGAACTCGTCCTTAGCCTGCGCTGTGGGTGCTGCCCCGCTCGTCGCATCCATGCGTCCTCCAGAATGGTCCCGCTGACCGTCAGGTGCAACGGCCGTCCCGTATAGTGCCGATCTCTGTCATATAAGAGGCAGACGCTGTCGTTCTGATACCCCGTTTCCGGCCGGGAGGCGTGGGTTGGGCCTAATCCCGGCGGGTTAGGCCTGCCCAATCCCGGCGGCAGGGGCGAGCATGTCCGCGGCCGGTCTTCGTGCTAGCCGCCGAAGGGGGTTACCGCGTAGCGGCCCCGGTCCAGCTGGTCACTGCAGGAAAGACACCAGGGCCCCGCGACGACGGCCTGATACGTGGGCGGAAGCCCGCGCAGCCACTGGCGACCGGTTTCGCCGGTACCTGCCACGTTGCCTGGCCGCCTGACGTGCCGCATCAGGGCACGGACCGTGAGCTTTTGGCTGGGTTACCCTGAGGATTGCCGTCTCTTTGCCATCGCTTCAGCGTTGGCTGCTCTGCTGTTCCGGCCAGGGCGCGGGGACCCGGCGATGCGCAGCAGGGACCCGGTCATTCTGGAACGCGACGGCAGCCGGGCGGCCGAATGGCGGGGCCGGGCTCGCGGCCCGGGTGTCCGACTGGGCTGAGGTCCCTCGGGCGGCGATGTCCGCCTGGCGGAGATCGCCGGGGGCGGCCCCTGGTGACAGGGTCCGCCCCCGGTTTACCGCACCGCTGGTTCAGTGGCCAGCCGAGACCGGCCTCCTCACGTGGTGGAAGGAGTTCGTGCCGAGGCCGAACGCCCGCACCGGCTTACTGAGCCAGATGCCGATCTTGTTGTCGAAGATGTGGTTGTGCGCGATAACCGTCCGCACCGGGATGCCTCCGGAGAACACGAGGACGCCGGTGGTCTTCATGTCCGCCGGCGAGGCGGGTGCGTCCAGCGGATCGCCGCCGGTGTTGTTCGTCCCGATCTTGTTTCCGATGATCTTGTTGCCGCTGAGGTCCTCGAACTGCCCCGGCGGGAGGGTGTGCGCGTGCATGGTCACCCCGGACAGCTCGTTGCCCGCAATGTAGTTGTCGGCGACCAGGTTGTCGTACGACGCGGTGCCCGGCCCGGCGTTGGCGAACAGCACACCTGCGCCCTCGCCCTTGAGGCCGTTGTCGGTGATCACGTTGTGCACGATGGCGTTGTCGTAGACACCAGCCACGGCGGGCTGCCGCTGCCCGTGCTTGTTCAGTGCGGCTGGGTTGTGACCCGGCGCGGTGACCCCGCAGTCGGTGGCATTCCGGGTGACGATGTTGTTCTCGATGACGTTGTTATGGGTCGGGCCGGTCTCGTCGGTCAGCAGCACGCCACCGGAGTTGCCTGCGATGAGGTTGCCACTCACCTGGGAATCCGCCACGGACAGGAAGTGCACACCCTCCCCGCAGTCACCGGGAATCTGCCCTTGTGCCTGGCATTCGAAGTAGCTCGAGGCAGGCGGGACGCCGCCGCCGAGGTCATTGTGCACGACCACGTTGTGCGTGATGGTGATGTGGCTGATGGTGCCCCGCACCCCGCCGGCGAGGATGCCCTCACCCAGCGCGTTCTTCACCGTGAAGCCCTGGATGCGCACGTTGGAGCTGACGGTCACCACACCGGCGAAGATGGGCAGCCTCCCGGCGCCGGGCGGGTTCACCACGAACTTCGGCGTGACGCCCGTCTCGTCGATGGTGGCCCGCAGGCCGATCAGGGCCACGGGTTTCTTGATGACCACCTGCTCGTGGTAGACCCCTGGGCAGACCACCACGGCCGACCAGGCCCGGGCCGCCCTGAGGGCGGCCCGGATGGTCGGGTACCTGGCCGAGTGGCAAGACTGGCCGGCCCCGGCCGGGTTCGCGTTCTTGGACACGAACAGGGTCCGCTGGCCGTGGCCCGGCGAACTGGTGCCTGCCGCGGCCGGGCCGGCCTGCACCAGCATCGCCCCCGCCACCACCAACGGTGCGACCAGCGAACTCGTGATCAGGCCAGCCTTGAATGACCTCATGTGCCCCACCTTCCCCCTGGGCCGGGCTAGCGCCATGGGCCCGAGTCATCCCGGCCCGGCGTCAACGGCGAGCCCGGTGGCCGGCCTTTGGTCAGCGCACCCCCGGCCGGCCGGTTCCCCACAGCACTGAACTGCCTAACCCAGGTCCGCCGGATTTGTCAACCAATCTGGGAGTATTCCCGGCGCCCGGGCCGTGGCCGGGCGGGGATGCGACGGCCCTGGTCACGGGCGTTCCCAGGCTGCCACCGCCCGGCCGCGGGCCGCGGGCCTGGCTGCCGCCGGGCGTCCCTGAATCCCTACCCGGGAGGGAGCGCTGCGCCGGCACCGGGTGGCTGGGAGCCCGCTGCGGAGCCTTCCCCGGCCGGGGGTCCGGGCTTGCGCCAGCCGCGATGACGCTCCCCCACGTCACGGAGAACGATCTGGATCATGGCCGCGACGGGGATGGCCAGCAGGGCGCCCAGGAGGCCGGCCAGCTCGACGGCGACCAGGATCGCGATCAGAACCGTCAGCGGGTTGAGCTGGACGGTGCGGGAGAAGATGAGCGGACCATCAGGAATGACAGCACGAAGATCGTGATCGTGGCGGCGATGCCGGTCGCGGCGGTCTTGAGGAACCCGAGCGCCGGGGCCCCCAGGCTGCTCACGAACGGGTGCCGGCCGCCGCCGGCTTAGCCGGGCGGGTGGCCGGCCCCGACCAGCAGCAACGCCGACGCGGCGAACAGCGCCAGGCCGGCGACGCCGAACCGGACCGCCCACGCCTTCGCCCGCCGTCCGCCCTGGGCCAGGGCCGCCGGCACGGGGCTGGCGGAGACCGACCAGACATCCCGGTAACGCTCCGCCATCATGGGCTGGCCGTCCAGGTCGCCTGGCACGGCGAACACGTGGAACGTCAGTCCGGGCCGGAGAATGTCCTCACAGACGCGGTAGCCGGTGGTCCGGGCGCCGGGCCCGGCGAACTGGTCGAGCAGGTCGCGGGGAAATACGCCGTCGTCGAGCAGGACGCCCAGCGGCCCGGACCGGTAGCGCCACGGCTCGCCGCCCTCCTCGCGGATCTCGTCGAGCACCCGCTGCGCGGGATGGCCGAAAGCGTTGAGGGTGTGGTCCAGCAACGCCGGGGCGACCAGGACGCGGCCGGTTTCGTCGCTGAGCCCGAACGGGCCGGTGTCCGACGACCAGATCTGCTCCTCGACCTCCTCGTCGACCTCCATCCAGTCATCGCTGGTGTAGCGGATCCGGGTGACCATGTACCGCCGCAGGACCCGTTCCCGGTACCAGACGCACTCAGCTCCGGACAGCCGCCCCGACAGCAGCCCCCGCGGCCCGGCTGCGCTGCTGCCGTGCACGTGCAGGGGATCTGGCCCGGCCCGGACCTGCGCACAGCCGACCCGCGGCCAGGGCGCGGCGTCCCGGCTGCGGCGCGAGAGCCCGGACCCGACGACCGGCAGGATCACCGCCGCCATGATGGCGAATCCGCCGGGAATCCACAGTACGTAGGCCGCTAACCGGAGGAGCAGCATGGCCCTAGGCCTCAACGCGATCTATCCGCACAACCATGGACACGTGCGCGCACCCGCGGCGGTTCGACCGCGACCGCCCTGCGCCCGCAAACGGTCCTATCGGCGGGCTGGCTTACCCGCCGTGAACCGATCGCGGGGCCGGGCCCGCGGCGGGGCTAGGTGATCGTCAGCCCGCCGTCAACCACCAGGGTCTGCCCGTTGACGTAGCTGCTCGCGTCGCTGGCCAGGAAGATCAGGGCTGCGGTGAGCTCGGCGGGATCGCCGGTCCGCCCCATCGGGATCCGTCCCATCTGCGCGTCCAGGTAGCCGGGGCGGTACTCCTCGGTCATCTCGGACGGGAAGAAGCCCGGGGCCAGCGCGTTGACCCGGATCCCTTTCCGCCCGGCCCACTGCTGGGCGAGGTCGCGGGTCAGGCCGAGCAGGCCGGCCTTGCTCGCGGTGTAGGCGGCCTGGGGCAGGCCCGCGGTGGTCAGGGCGAGCACGCTGGCGATGTTCACGATGGTGCTGCCGGGCCGCATCACCCGGCCGCAGGCCTGGGCCATCCAGTAGCAGCCGTTGAGGTTGATGCTGATCACGCGGGCGAAGGCCTCGGGGGTCTCGCGGCTGGCCGGGGCCGCGGAGGAGACCCCCGCGTTGTTCACCAGGATGTCGATCTGGCCGAACTCGGCCATGGCCGCGTCGGCCAGCGCCTGGCAGTCGCCCGGTGACGACACGTCGGCCGTCACCGCGATCGCCCTCCGGCCGAGGGCGGTGACGGTGTCCCGGGTGACGGCGAGCCGGTCGGCCCGGCGGGCGCCGAGGACGAGATCGGCGCCCGCCTCCCCGAGGCCGGCCGAGAACGCGGCGCCCAGGCCGGAGGACGCGCCGGTCACCACGGCGACCTTGCCGGCGAGGCTGAAGCGATCGAGCAGATTCGGCATGCCGGTTATGGTACGGGTGGGGGTCGCCATGGAACTCGGGTC
The DNA here is from genome assembly GCA_963720645.1 of uncultured Actinomycetes bacterium. Classification (GTDB taxonomy): domain Bacteria; phylum Actinomycetota; class Actinomycetes; order Streptosporangiales; family Streptosporangiaceae; genus RYN-230. The sequence goes on from CAVRFX010000021.1 coordinate 107,544, forward strand.
ATCGCCTGCCGCGCGGGCGCTGCGGCGTGCGCAGGCCGCCCGCCGTTACGCCCGCCGGACCGGATGTGACATCGGCGAGGCCAGCAGCGCCCTGGCCGAACACGAGGCTGGAGCGCCCGGCGCCGGTCCGGGCGGCCGGCTGTCCCGGCGCCAGGTCCTGCGCGGCGCCGCGGCGGCCGGGCTGGCCGCGGCGGTCCCGGCCGGTGCCCTCCGGCCGGCGCTGGCGCGGGCGGCCGCCCGCCCGCATCCGCGTGTGGCCATCATCGGCTCGGGTATCGCGGGGCTCGGCTGCGCCCTGCGGCTGTGGGCCCGGCACGGCGTGGCCAGCGAGGTCTACGAGTACAACCCGGCCCGGGCCGGCGGCCGCATCGACACCCTCCGCGGGTTCTTCGCCGAAGGCCAGTACGCCGAGGAGCACGGCGAGTTCATCTCGAGTGAGCACACCGCGGTGCGGCGCCTCGCCGCCCGGCTCGGCCTCACCCTGGACAACGTCGGCGCGTATCCGCCGCACACCCGGGCGTCGGACTACCGCTTCCGCTTCGACGGCCGGTTCTGGCCGCAGGCGGCGCTGGACCGCGAGTGGCACGACTGGGGGTGGCGGCTGTTCCACGACGCCGCGTTCGTCAAGGCCCCCTGGCCGACCCTGCTCGGCACGAACACGGCCTGGGGCCGTCGCTGGGACCACACGCCTGCCACGGAATGGATCGAGCAGAACATTCCCGGCGGCCTCGGCAGCGACTTCGGCCGGCTGTGCGTGGCCATCCTGCTCGACGAGTACGGCGGCCCGGTGGCGGAGCAGTCGGCGCTGAACCTGATCTACCTGCTCGGCACCTACGACAGCGTGCCGAGCGGCCGCCAGCCCCGGCGCAGCCCGCAGCTGTCGGCCACCGACGAGAAATGGCACATCCGGGAGGGCAACGACCAGCTCATCCGGGGGCTGATCAGCGGCCTGCCCGGGGGTGCGGTCCGGCTGGGGGAACGCCTCGTGGCGGTGCGCAGCCGCGGGCACGGCCGGTACACGTGCACGTTCTCCTGCGGGACCGCCACGCACGAGGTGCACGCCGATCACGTCGTGCTCGCCCTGCCGTTCACCAAGCTGCGCGAGGTGGAGCTGCGCGGCATCGAGCTGCCCGCCCCGCAGCTGCGCGCCATCCGTGAGGAACCGCTCGGCACGAACGCGAAGATCGCGATGCAGTTCTCGCGCCGGGTGTGGAACACCGATCACTGGACGGGCAACCTGTACACGGACGGCATCGTGCAGGGCGGCTGGGAGACGACCGTGGACCAGCCCGGTGAGGCGGGCATCCTCATCGCGCTGCCCGGCGGCGAGACGGGAGCCGCCCTCGGCCGGCGCTACGGCCTCACCTCCTACGAAGGCCCCGCACCCGAGGCCATGGCCCGCGACTTCCTGGCCTGCTTCGAGCAGAATTTCCCCGGCGTCCGCCAGGCCTACAACGGCCGGGCGTACTACGCCTGGTCAGCAGGTGACCCGCACACCGGGGGTGCCTACTCCTACCTCAAGACCGGCCAGTACACCGCGTTCAACGGCATCCAGGGTCGCCGGAGCGGGAATCTGCACTTCGCCGGGGAGCACACCTCGGTGAACTTCCAGGGATACATGGAAGGCGCGCTGCGCAGCGGCTACCGTTGCGCGGCAGAGATCGCCGGACGGATGCCAGCCTGACCCGGCCGCCGTCGATAGGGTCACCAGGTATGCCGCAACCGACCGCCGGGCTCGTCGAGATCTTCACCGATGGTGCATGCTCACCCAACCCGGGCCCGGGCGGGTGGGGTGCCATCCTGCGGTACGGCGGCCACGAGAAGGAGATCTACGGCGGGGAGCCCGCGACCACCAATAACCGGATGGAGATCATGGCGGCGATCCGGGGACTGGAGAGCCTGACCCGGCCGTCCGTGGTGCACGTGCACACCGACAGCGTGTACCTGCGCAACGGCGTCACCCGGTGGCTCCCCGGCTGGAAACGTAATGGCTGGAAGACCGCGGACAAGAAACCGGTCAAGAACGCCGACCTGTGGACCCGGCTGGACTGCGCGGCCCGCCCGCACACGGTGGAGTGGTTCTGGGTCAAGGGTCACGCGGGCCATCCGGAGAATGAGCGCGCCGACGAACTGGCCTGCCGGGGGTCCGCGGAAGCCGCCGCCCTGGCCGGCGGCCGGGCACCGGGGGTATGAGCCCCGCCATGCCCAGGGCGGCGGGGCTCAGCGGGGGGTCGCGCGGTGCGAGGGGGGTGCGCCCGCCCGGGCGGCCCCGGCCCGGCGGGCCCGCAGATAACGCCACACGGCGATGGCCAGGGCGATCACCACGATGGCGGCGATGATGTAGGTCGGGCCCTTGAAGGCACTGACGATGGACTCCCAGTTGGCCCCGACCGCGTAACCGGCGCAGGCCAGCGCGGCGGTCCAGGGGATGCAGCCGAGGGTGGTGTAGATCCCGAACCGGACCGGGTCCATGTCCGCGATGCCCGCGGGCAGCGAGATGAAGGTCCGGATGACGGGCAGCAGGCGGCCGATCAGGACCGCCCGCGGCCCGTAGCGGTCGAACCACCGGCTGGCCCGGTCGAGTTCGTGCTCACGCACGTGCAGCCGCTGGCCCCAGCGGCGCAGCGCGGCCTGGCCGCCGTAGCGGCCTGCCGCCCAGGCGGCGTAGCTGCCCGCGACGTTGCCGGCCAGGCCGGCGATGATCACGCCCACCAGGCTGAGGGAGGTTCCCGGGACGGCCCCGGCGGCCAGTGCCCCGCCGAACGTCATGATCAGCTCGGAGGGAACCGGGATGCACGCCGACTCCAGCAGCATGAGCAGGAAGATGGCGGCGTACCCGTAGGTGGCGATCAGGTGCTGCATTACTTCACCAGGCCCAGGTAGAGGACGCAGGCCAGGCCCGCGATCAGGCAGTACACCCCGAACGGGGTGAGGGTCCGGGTCCGCAGGTACCGGAGCAGGAAGCGGACCGAGAGGTAGGCTCCGACGCCGGACGCCGCGCTGCCGAGCAGGATCTGGCCGCGGATGCCGTTGCCGAGCGGGCCGAGCAGGTCGGGGATCTTCAGCGCCCCGGCCGCCAGGATGACCGGCGTGGCCAGGAGGAAGGCGAACCGGGCCGCGTCCTCGCGGGACAGCCCGCGGGCCATGCCGGCGACCATCGTGACCCCGTCCCGGCTGATCCCGGCCAGCAGGGCCAGGATCTGCGCGGATCCCACCACGACCGACTGTGAGAGGGGCATCCGGGCCAGCCGCCGGTCCGCCTCGACCGCCTCCGCCTGCTCCGCCGCACGCAGATCCCGGCCCGTGGCGGGTACGCGGTCCCCGGCCCGGGCGCGGGCCGCCCCCACGAACTCGGGCTCCCGGGCCGGGACCACTCCCGGCTCGCGTTCCGCGGCGACCTCCGCGTCGGCGGCCAGCGAGGCGCGGCTGCGGTAGCGCTCCCCGGCGATGAGGATCAGGCCGTTCACGGCCAGGAAGATCCCGGCGATGATCGGCTTACCGAAGATCACCCGGAACGTGTGCTCGAACAGCAGGCCGACCAGGCCGACCGGGATGGTGGCCAGGATGATCATCCAGGCCAGTTTCTGGTCCACGGTGCGGACCCCGCGGTCGCGGATCGAGGTGAAGAAGCCGCCGACGATCCTGACCCAGTCCCGCCAGAAGTAGATGATCAGCGCGATCGCGGTGGCGACGTGCAGCCCGACGACGAAGGCCAGATAAGGCGACTCGGGCGAGGCCACGTTCAGGTCACGGGCCCAGGACCCGCCGATGATGGCCGGGATCAGCACATTGTGGCCGAGGCTGGAGACGGGAAACATCTCGGTCACGCCCTGGACGAGGCCGACGACCGCCGCCTCCAGGTAGGTCAGGTGGGTCATGCCAGGCCCTTCGCTGAGGATCGGTGCGGTGCTCCGCGCCCCGGCCGCCGGCGGACGCGATGCTCGGCTCGCCGGGCGGGACGCCGGGGTGGCATACTCGAACCCGTTGGGTTCTACAGCAACTGTAGAGCATCTACAGGATTTGTAGATGCTACCTCAGGGTGAGAAGCGGCTGCACCGGTGGCCGCACGGGAATGCGGCAGAGCGTGGGTGGCCGCAGGGGAGGCGGCCAGCGTGGGCAGTGCGGATCCCCGGCCACCGTCGGCGGGCCCGGTGCCCGCCGGGCCGCCGGCTGCGGAGCGCAGCCCGGCCAGCGCGGAACGGGGCGCGGAGCGGCGCGCCGCCGGCGCGCTGGAAGCCGAGATCCTCGCCATCCTGCGCGCGGCCGACGGGCCCCTGAGTCCCGGTGAGGTCCGGCAGCGGCTCGCGCCCCCGGGCCCGCCCGGCGGGCCGCGCGGGGAACTGTCCTACAGCACGGTGGTGACGATCGTGTCCCGGCTGCACGCCAAGGGGCTGCTGGCCCGCCAGCGGGCCGGGCGCGGGTTCACGTACCGGCCAGTGGACGAGGCCAGCCTGGCCGCGAGCCGGATGAGCCAGGTGCTCAGCAGCGAGAACGACCACGACGCCGTGCTCAGCCGGTTTGTCTCCGGGCTGTCCGGCCGGGACACAAGGCTGCTGCGTGAGCTGCTGGCCGGCGAGGCCAGCCCGGAAGACAGCGATCCCGGCCGGGCCGGCAGGCAGGACTAGGCACATGTGGCTGCTCTGCCTGCCCCTGGTGGTCCCGGCGCTGGCCGGGGCGGCCGCCCGCCCGCTGGCCGCCCGGCTGGAACCGCGCCACGCGACCTGGCTGCTCACGACGGCCGCCGTGGCCCTGGCGGCGTGCAGCCTGGCCGCGCTGGCCCTGCTCGCCGCCTACGCCGCCGCCGCCGGGGCGCCGTTCCTGGCCGCGGCCGGGGACTACTCGCAGCAGGTCATGCGGCGCGGTGCCCCGATTCCCGCGGCTGCCGGGGTGGCCGCCGCGCTGGCCCTGACCGGGGCCGCCGTGGCGGTCACGATCATGGTCCGCAACCGGGCGCGGGCCCTGGCCCGGTCGTACCGGCGCGCCGCCGGGCTGCACGCCGAGGACGGCATCGTCGTGCTGCCCGGCCCGGCCATCGAGGCGTACGCGCTGCCCGGCAGGCCGGGCCGCATCGTGGTCTCCGGCCGGCTGCTGGACTGCCTGGACGGCCGCCGCCGGGCCGCCCTGATCGCCCACGAGCAGGCGCACCTGGCCAGCCGGCATCATCTGTTCACCACCGTGGCCCGGCTGGCCGCCGCGGCCAATCCGCTCCTGCTCCCGGTGGCCCGCTCGGTGGACTACACCGTGGAACGCTGGGCCGACGAGCACGCCGCCGCCGTGACCAGCGACCGCAGGCTGGTCGCCGAGACCATCGGCCAGGTCGCCCTGCTGGCCGGGCCGCGGCTCACCGGAGCCCGGCGCCGCCGGGGCGCCGGGATGGTCCTCGGGATCGTCGGGTCCCGTGCCCCGCGGGTCTCACTGGCCTGGGCCGGGCCGGTGCCGCGCCGCGTCGCCGCCCTGCTCACCGCGCCACCGCGGCGCCAGACCATCCTCCTCGCGGCCAGCACGGTGATCGTCCTGATGGCCGGGGTGGCCGCCTTGCTCGCGGCCCGTGACCTGCATGCCCTGCTGGAGCTGGCCCAGGGAACGCGCGGCTGAGGCCCGCGCGTCCCGGGTTCACCCGGCCCGGTCCTGGTCCTCGTTATCTGTGCGCTGGCGGCGCGAGCCGGGCGCTAGCGGCGCGCGGAATCTGGCGAACATGTTCGTCCCGAACCTGTTTCTAACGAACATGTTCGCTATCGTGCGGGTATGGCATCTGACCCGCGTCCTCCCGTGAGCCGCCGTGAGCGGCCGGCGAAGCCCGCGCTGACCCGGGCCGGCATCGTCGCCGCCGCCGTGCGGGTGATGCAGGCGGAAGGGCTGGACCGGGTCACCATGCGGCGCCTGGCCCAGGAGCTGGACACCGGGCCGGCGTCGCTCTATGTCTACGTGCGGAACACCGCCGAACTGCACGCGGCCATGCTCGAGGACCTGCTCGGTCAGGTCGACCTGACCCCGGTCACGGCGGCGGGCGACTGGCAGGAGCGGCTGATCACCGTCCTGTTCTCCTACATCCACATCCTGTTCACCGAACCCGGCCTGGCCCAGTCGGCGCTGGTCACCCGGCCGAACGGGCCCGCCTGCCTCGGCCTGGCCGAAGGGATTCTGGCCCTGCTCGACGCGGGCGGGGTACCCCCGGCGCGGGCCGCCTGGGCGGTGGATCTCCTGCTGCACTTCGCGACGTCCACCGCCGCCGAGCAGGGCACCCGCCATCGGGCGATCGACGCCGGCGAGGAGGAAGACGCGCTGGTGGTGGCGCTGCGCGAGGCGCCCGCCAGTGCGTTCCCGCATATCGCCGCGCTCGGCGCGGAGCTCATGTCCGGCGAGGGCCCGGACCGCTTGCGGTGGGCCTTCTGCGTGCTGATCAGCGGAATCCTCCAGACCCCCCGGCCCGGCCCCCCCGCCTGAGCCTGATCTACGGGCTGATCGAGGGCTCGACCGCAGGGTGGACCGCGGTGCCGATCGGCTGCCTGGCCGCCGGCGCCGTGCTGCTCGCCGCCTTCGGGGTGCGGCAGCGGATGGCGGCCGACCCGCTCATCCTGCCCTCCCTGCTGGCCAACCGGGGCTTCACCGCCGGCCTGCTGCTCGGCCTGGCGTTCTTCGCGGCCCGTCAACGGACTGGCCTACGTCTTGTCGCTCTTCTACCAGACCGCCCTCGGGCTCACGGCCGCCCACGCCGCGATAGCCCTGGGGCCGCTCATTCTCGGCATCATCGTCGCGTCCTTCGTATGCCGGCCGCTGGCCGGGAAGCTCGGCCGGGTGCTCGTGATCATCGGCCTGGGCTTCACCATCGCCGGGGCCGGCGGCGTCTGGGCCACGGTCCTGGCCGAGGGCGCCGGGGTCAGCGTGTGGGTGATGGCCCCCTCGCTGCTGGTGCTCGGCCTCGGCATGGGCGCCTGCTTCAGCAGCATCTACGACGTCGCGCTCGGCGACGTGGCTCCCGCCGAGGCCGGCAGCGCCAGCGGCTCACTGAGCGCGGTCCAGCAGCTGGCCGCGGCCATCGGCTCGGCCATCGTCACCACGGTGTACTTCAGCCAGCGGGCCCAGCACGGTGCCGCGCACGCGATGACCGTCAGCGTCGCCGTGGTGGCCGCGATCGCGCTGCTGGACCTCGGCCTGGTCTGGCTGCTGCCCAGGTCCGCGCCGCCGGAGCAGCACTAGATCACGCAGGGACATCGCGGCGGTGACGGCCAGGACGGCTGCGATGAACGCCGCGAGGCCCAGACGGGGAACTCGTAGAGGTCGGCGAGCAGCATCTTGGCCGCCACGGCGACCAGGATGACGGCCAGCCCGGGCCGCAGGTAGCGGACCCGGGCCGTGGCCCCGGCCAGCAGGAAGTACAGCGCCCGCATGCCCAGCAGCGCGAACACGTTCGAGGTGAAGACCACGAACGTGTCGGTGGTGACGGCCAGGATCGCGGGGATCGAGTCCACGGCGAAGATCACGTCGGTGGTCTCGATCATGATGAGGGCCAGCAGCAGCGGGGTGGCCAGCACCCGGCCGCCCTCCCGGACCAGGAACCGCTGGCCGTGCAGCCGGCCGGAGGTGGGCAGGATCCGCCGCAGGCCGCGCAGGACGATGCTGGCGCTGGGGCTGGGGGTGGCTGCCGCCCCGCAGCATCTTGACCGCGGCGTAGAGCAGCAGGGCGCCGAAGACGTAGATGACCGGGTGGAAGTTTTCCAGCAGCGTGATACCGCCGGCGATGAATGCGCCCCGCATGACCAGGGCGGCGAGGATCCCGAGCATGAGGACGCGCTGCTGGTAGCGGGGCGGGATCTGCAGCGCCGAGAAGATGAACGCGAAGACGAGGATGTTGTTGACGGACAGGCTCTTCTCGATCAGGTAGCCGGCCAGATAGGCCTCGGCCGTCCCGCCGCCCTGCCAGCACCACAGCAGGCCGCCGAAGCCCAGGCCCACGCTCACCCACACCGCGCTCCAGGCCGCCGCCTCCCGCAGGGACGTCTCCCGGGCCCGGCGGTGCAGCACGAACAGGTCCAGGACCAGGACCCCGAGCACGAATCCGCCGAACGCCGCCCAGGCCCAGGCGGGCACGTTCATGGCTGCCGTCCCGGCCGCGCCGGACGCAGGTCCAGTGGCGCCACTGCCATCTCCCCTTCAGGCCGCCGGTCTGCCCGGTAGCCGGTATGCACGGTGATTTCAGCCAACCGGGCCGGTCTGAACTCGCTGTGCGGCGGGGGTGGAGACGGCGTGAAGGCCGGTGATCAGCCGGGCGCCGTGTGCCCGGGGAGCTCGAGGGTGACGACGGCGCCACCGCCGGGCAGGTTGCGGACTCTTGCCCGGCCCCCGTGCGCCTGCGCGATCGCGCGCACGATGGCCAGGCCCAGCCCCGCGCCGCCGTCGCTGCGGGCGCGTCCGGTGTCCGGCCGCGCGAACCGCTCGAACGCGCGGGGCAGGAACTCCCCGGGGAAGCCGGGGCCCTGGTCGCGGACCTCGATGACCAGGCCCGGATTGTCCGCCCGGGCAGAGACAGCCACCGCCGTCCCGGCCGGGGCGAACCGGAGCGCGTTGTCGACCAGGTTGTCCACGGCTTCGCGGATGCGATCCGGATCGACCTCGGCCGTGAGCCCGGCGGGCGCGTCCACCACGACGGAGACGCCAGCGGCCCGGGCGCGCGCGGCCGCGTGCTCCGCGCTGCGGGTCAGCAGCGGGCCGATGGCCGTCCGCTCCAGGCGTGGCTGGATCCGGTCCTCATCGCTGCGGGCCAGGAACAGCAGCTGCTCGGTAATGCGGGCCAGCCGGGCAGCTTCCTCTCCGGCGTGCTCCACCGCCGCCGCGAGTTCCTCCTTGCTGCGACCCGGCCGGGCCGCCAGTTCGAGTTCACCGCGCAGCACCGCGAACGGGGTGCGCAGCTCGTGGCTGGCGTCCGCGACCAGCGCCCGCTGCCGGGCGAGCGCTCCCTGCAGCCGGCCCAGCAGCTCGTTCATGGTGATGGCGAGGGCGGCGATCTCGTCGCGGGTCCGGGGCACCTGGAGGCCGGGCGCCGGGTCGCGCGCGGAGACGGAGGCCACCTCCCGCCTCAGCCGTTCGACGGGTGACAGGGCCGCCCGGGCGAGCCCGTACCCGCCCAGCCCGGCCGCGGCCACGAAGAGCACGCCGGCGATCAGCAGCTCGCGGGTCACGTCGTGGCGCGTGCGGTCGAACGCCTCGAGGTTGACGCCGGCCACCGCGACCCACCCCGGGTGCCGTGCCAGCGGGCCGGCCATGACGCGTTCGTGCTCGTCCTCGTCCCGGCGGGTCAGCACGAACGGGTGGTGGCGGGCCTGGCGGATCTGGGCCGGGCCGAGCAGCGGGCTGGTCCCGGCGTCTGGGCTGCCGCCGCGGACCCGGCCCGCCGGGTCGATGACCTGGACCACGTACTCGCCGGGTGCCGGGTTGCCCGCCGCCGGGGACGGCCGGCCGGGCGCCGCACCGGCGGCCGGGAGGTAGCGGCTGGCCCGGCTGAGCTGGCTTCCGAGCTGGGTGTCGATCGAGCCCAGCAACGACGCCGACAGCTCGGCCACGAACAGCCAGCCGCCCAGGACGAACAGCAGGGCGGCAGCGGCGGTGAACACGACGGCGAGCCGGAGCCTGATCGACATCCCTACGCCGGCTCTTCGTGGCGCAGCCGGTAACCCATCCCGCGGACGGTCTGGATGTCCTCGCGGCCGAACGGGATGTCCACCTTGCGGCGCAGGTACTTCACGTACTGGTTAACCACATTGGAGGTGCCGTCGTAGGCGAAGTCCCACACGGCCTCGATGATCTGGGACCGGGTCAGGACCGTGCCTGGGTTGCGGAGGAAGAACTCCAGCAGGGAGAACTCCTTCGGGGACAGCTCGATCTCGGTGCCGCCCCGCCAGGCCCGTTTACTGGCGGGATCCAGCTTGAGGTCCCCCTCGGCCAGGACCGCCGGGCGGCGCCGGTCGTCGCGCCGGGTCAGTGCCCGCAGCCGGGCCGCGAGTTCCAGCAGGCTGAACGGTTTGACCAGGTAGTCATCAGCGCCCGCATCCAGCCCCCGGACCCGGTCGCCGATCTCGTCGCGGGCGGTGAGCATCAGCACCGGGACCCAGATGCCTGCCTCCCGCAGCCGGCGGCACAGCTCGAATCCGTCGAAGCCCGGCAGCATGATGTCCAGGATGATCGCCGCGTACGGGTTCTCGGTCGCCATCCACAGGCCGTCCGGCCCGGTCCCGGCGATGTTGACGGCGTGGCCCTCCTCCTCGAGCGCCCGCTTGACCAGGCGCGCCATCCGCACCTCGTCCTCGATCACCAGGACCCGCATGGCCACTGAGCGTACGCAGCTCAGATGTGAAAACGATGAAAGCCACGCGCCGGACGATGTGAGGTCTCACATCGTCCTCTCACGGCCAGTTCATCGGCGCCCCCGCACGATGAGGCAGCCGGGGCAGATCCCGGCGGCGACCAACGGAAAGGACAACGCGACCATGGATGCCGAGCGTGAAGACCGCGGCGGCCGGGTGCCGCTGCCTGGATTCGGCGACCCTGCGCCCGGGGGACCTGAGCCCGGGGGACCTGAGCCCGGGGGACCTGAGCCCGGGGGACCGGCGCCCGGGGACCCTGATCAGCGTGACTGGGCTTCCCGCGCCCAGCCCGCAGCGGACCGGCGGGACGGTATCCGGCACGCCCGGCGGATGTCCAACTGGACCCTGGCCGCGCTGCTCGCCGGGACCGGGGCCGCCACCGTGGCGCTGGCCCACCATGCCTTCCCCCCGGCGGCCACCACCGCCGGCACGTCCACCACGGCCGCCGGGGCCACGACCGCGACGGCCCACGGGGCCAGCGGCCCGCAGGTCTCGCACTCGGTCGCGACGACCAGCGCGTCCGGTGTCACGGTCACCACGACCACGCACACCGTGAACGGCAGGACCGTCGTGACCCACGTCCGGCACGTGCCGGCGTACCACGACAACTAAGGGGCCGTGACCATGACTATGGCACCCACGACGATCGCACCCGCCGGGGTCCCGCCGTCCACCTGGCGGCTGGTCGATACCGGGGACACCACGGTCGCTGTGGCGCAGCGCAGCGCACTGGGCACGACCGCCCGGCTGGCAGTGTGGCCGCCCGCGCAGGCCGGCCCGGCCATGGCCGCCGTTGACGAGGTGCTGAGCGTCCTGGATCTCCAGGCCAGCAGGTTCCGGGCGGACTCGGAGATCTCCTGGCTGCACCGCTCGGGCGGGGGCCTGTACATGCTCAGTGACGGTCTCGCCGAGGCGGTCGGCGTGGCGCTGGCCGCGGCCGCGTGGACCGGGGGGCTGGCCGACCCCACGGTCGGCGCGGCACTCATCTCGCTCGGCTACGACCGTGATTTCGCCGCCCTCGATCCGGCCCGGCCTGATCCTCCCGCCGCGCCGGTCCCGGTCCCGGGCTGGCAGTCGGTGCGGCTGGACGGCCCGCTGCTCCGCCTGCCCGCCGGGGTGCTGCTCGACCTGGGGGCCACGGCCAAGGGCCTCGGCTCCGACCGTGCGGTCCGGGCGGTCCAGGCCGCCGCGGGACGCACCGCTGCCCGGGGCACCGGAGGCGTGCTGGTCAGCCTCGGTGGCGACATCGCGATCGCCGGCACGCCGCCCGCCGGCGGGTGGCCGGTGCTCGTGGCTGACGAGCCGGGTCCGGGCGGCCCGGGCCCGGTCCAGCTGGTCCGGCTGGAGCGCGGCGCGGTGGCGACCTCATCCATCACCTGCCGCCGGTGGCGGCGGGGCGGCCGCGTGATGCATCACATCGTGGATCCCCGGACCGGCCTGCCGGCAGATGGCCCCTGGCGGACGGTGAGCGTGGCTGCGGCGACCTGCGCCGACGCCAACGCCGCCGCGACCGCGGCGGTCGTCGCCGGTGACCGGGCGCAGGAGTGGCTGGCCGCGGCGGGACTCCCGGCCCGGCTGGTCGGCCAGGACGGCGCGCTGCACTACGCCGGCGGGTGGCCTGCCGGTGAGGGCGGGCTGCTGAGCCCGCCGGCCGGCACCCGCGTCTACCGCGGCGCGGGGCCACGCGGGAGCGCACGATGAGCGCGGCCGCGGCCGTGGCCGGATCGCAGGGCCTGTGGTTCGTGTCCCGGGCCAGCGGGCTGGCCCTGCTCGTCCTCTTCAGCGCCGTGGTGGTGCTCGGTGTGGCGGCGCGGCTGGGCTCGGCGCCGCGCCGCTGGCCGCGGTTCGCCACGGCGGAGGTGCACCGGACGCTCGCCCTGTTCTCGGTGGCCTTCCTGGCCCTGCACGTGCTCACCGCGATCCTGGATCCCTTCGTCACGATTGGCTGGGCCGCCACCGTGCTGCCCTTCGTGTCCGGGTACCGGACCCTGGCCATCGGCCTGGGCACCCTCGCGGTTGACCTCGGCGGCGCGGTGCTGATCACCAGCCTGATCCGCGCCCGCCTCGGCTACCGGGCCTGGCGCGCCGTGCACTGGCTGGCCTACCTGGCGTGGCCGGTCGCGTTCGTGCACTCCCTCACGGCCGGTGGCGACCTGGGCGTGTGGTGGGTCGCGCTTACCGAGTGGGGATGCGCGGTCGCGGTCGCCACCGCCGTCCTGGCCCGCATCCTGGGCAACATCCGGCACCCCCGGCTGGCCGGCCAGCCATCGGCCAGCTTCGACCGGCTCACCCCGCGGAAAGAGGCCCTCCGGTAGTGCGTCCCTACGACGACGTCTCGCCCCGCCCCGCCCCGGTCACGGCCGGGCCCGCCAGCCGGCTGCCCGCCGGCCAGCTCCCCCGCCTGCTGCCCGCCGGCTTCGCGGCCGGCCCGGCCAGCCTGGCCGGGCACCTCCGCCGCTACGGGCCGCCCCCGCCCGCCCGCCTGGACCGGGCGGCCCGGACCGCGCTCCTCCACGAGGTGGAACGGTCCGGGCTCACCGGCCGCGGCGGGGCTGCCTTTCCCACGGCGCGGAAGCTGGCCGCGGTCGCGGCCCGCGCAGACGCTGTGGTCGTGGCCAACGGCACCGAAGGTGAGCCCGCGAGCGCCAAGGACAAGGTCCTGCTGGCCCGGTCACCGCACCTCGTCCTGGACGGGGCGGTGCTGGCCGCGGCGATCGCGGGCGCCCGCCAGGCCGTGATCGTCGTCCACCATTCGGTCCGGGAGATCATCGATGAGGCCGTCGCCGAGCGCCGCCGCGCAGGCTCCGACCGGATCCGCATCCGCGTGGTGACCGGCGCGGACCGGTTCGTGGCCGGGGAGGCCAGCGCGGTCGTGCACTGGATCGAGCGCGGTGTTCCTGCGCCGACAGCCACCCCGCCCCGGCTGTCCGAGCGCGGGCTCGGCGGGAAGCCGACACTGGTGCAGAACGTCGAGACGCTGGCCCATCTCGCGCTCATCGGCCGGTACGGCGCCCCGTGGTTCCGCACCCTCGGCACCACGCGGGAACCAGGGTCGATGCTGGTGACCATCCTGGGGGCCGTGAACGAGCCCTGCGTGCACGAGATCGCGATCGGCACCCCCGTGAGCGAGGTGCTCAGCCTGGCCGGCGGTGCGTCCGCGCCGCTTCAGGCCCTGCTGCTAGGCGGTTACTTCGGCCGCTGGGTGGATGCGGCCGCCGCCGCATCCCTGCCCTTCTCGGCCGCGGGCCTGGCACCGCTGGGTGCGGGCGCCGGCGCTGGCCTGATCGCGGCCCTCCCGGCCGATGCCTGCGGGCTGGCCGAGACAGCCCGGGTGGTGCGGTATCTCGCCGACGAGTCCGCGGGCCAGTGCGGTCCCTGCCTGTTCGGCCTGGACGCGGTGGCCGGGGAGGTCCAGCGGCTCGCCGAGGGCCGCACGTCCAGCCTCGCGACCCTGCGCCGGTGGCTCGGCCAGGTGGACGGGCGGGGCGCGTGCAGTCACCCGGACGGCGCCGTGGGGCTGATCCGCAGCGCACTGCGCGTGTTCGGCGGCGAACTGGAGCAGCACGCGGACGGCTGGTGCTGCGCAACCCGGACGGGCGCGGTCCTGCCCGTGCCCCCCCGGCGCCCGCGATGACCGCCCACCGCCGGCTCCGGGTTGACCCCATCGCCTGCGATGGCCGGGGGCTGTGTGCCGAGATCCTGCCCGAGCTCATCACCCTCGATGACTGGGGTTTCCCGGTCATCCGGGCCGACGTGCCGGGTCCTCTCGTAGCGGACGCCCGGGAAGCAGTCAGGGTGTGCCCGAAGCTAGCGCTGCGCCTGGAGCGCTGAGCCGGGCTCCCTGGCCTGACGGGCTGGCCCGCGCGGGCCGCTGGCCTCAGCTGATCGCCTGGAGCACCTGCTCCGGGGTCTCGACCTGGGGCAGGTGGCCGGTGCCGGTGAGCAGCTCGAACCGGGCCTTCGGGATGGCGTCCGCGAACGCCTGGCCGTACCCGGGGTCGGCGATCCGGTCGCTATCGCCCCACAGCACCAGGGCCGGCACCGCCACGGACGCGAGACGCCCGGCGAGGGTGGGGTCGGTCATCGCGGTTCCGGCGTAGGTGGCGAGGGCGGCCCGGTTGGCCGCCGCGATCGCCTGCGCGGCGGGCGGCAGCGTGGCCGGGTCGATCCGGAACGGCCCGGGGTCGTGGAAGCTGAGCTGGAACACCTGGTCCATCGTCAGCGAGAAGAAGTCCGCGACGGGGTGGCCCGGAACCTCGATGCCGACGGCGTCGATGAGGATGACCCGGCTGACCCGGGGTGAGTTCAGGATGGCCATCTCCGCGGCGATCCAGCCGCCGATCGAGTTCCCTGCCACCGTGACGTCATCCAGGCCGAGCTGGTCCAGCAGCGCGGTGTAGAGCGCGGCGAGCCCCCCGGCCGTGTGCAGGGCCCCGGGACGCGGGGTGCCGCCGAACCCGGGGTGGACCGGGACGAGCACCCGCAGCTGCCGGGAGGCGGCGAGCAGCTCGCCGAAGCGGGCCACCGTGTCGGGGCCGCCGCCGTGCAGGAGCAGGAACGGCTGGCCCTCGCCGTGCTCCTCGACGGTCACGTCCACCGGGCCGGTGCCGTCGGGGGTCACGGTATACGTGGTGGCGGTCATGAGTGTCTCCTGGGTTTGTCGGGGAGGCCTGGGTGGCTGGGAGGGGAGTGGCTAGGCGAAGTCGGTGGCCGGAACCGTGGCGTAACGGCTCATCACCTGGATGGCTGCCGCGGGGCTGACGTCCTGGCCGCCGGCGATCATGTCCCGCAGATCCCGGAAGTACTGCACGTACAGGTCGGGCGTGAACGTGTTCAGCAGCACGGCCGGCGTGTCGCCCGGGTTGGCGAACGTGTGCGGGGCGCCCGGCGGGATCATCACCAGGGTGCCCGCGGGTGCCTCGTGGTCCGTCTCCCCGACCGTGAAGCGGGCCGTGCCCGAGACGACGTAGAAACCCTCGTCGTGCCGGGCGTGCCGGTGCTGCGGCGGTCCCTCGGTGTGCGGGGCGAGCGTGATCTCGCCGATCCCGAGCCGGTGCGCGGTGGTGTGCCCGTCCTCGAGGATGCGCATCTGGGTCGGCCCGAGGACGATCGCCTCGCCGTCCGCCGGCCCGATCACTGAGACCTGGGTCATCATCATGCCCCCTTCGTGAGAGTGAACTGTCATCACTATAGGAAGCTGGCATCCTTTGTGCAAGTTGACTATCATGAAGAGGGTTGACTAGCACATGAGCCGGGGAGGAACCGATGATCCTCGAAGAGAGCACCGGGCGGGCCAACCAGAAGAGGCGGACCCGGATGGCCATCGTGGAGGCCTGCCGCCAGATCATCCGCTCGGGTTCCCCCGTGACGATGCCCGAGGTCGCCCGGGCCGCGCTGGTCTCCGAGGCGACGGCCTACCGCTACTTCCCCGACCTGGCCGCCCTCCTGAATGAGGCGTTTCCCGGGATGTGGCCCAGCCCGGCCGAGGCGCTGGCCCCGGTCGCGGACTCCGGCGACCCCGCCGAGCGCGTCGCGTTCGCGTGCGGGTTCCTGCTGCGCGGCGTGCTTGCCTACCAGGGGGCGGTCCGGGCCATGATCGCGGCCACCATCACCCACCCCGAACTCGCCCCCATCCGGCCTGGGCTGCGCTTCGGGCTGATCGATGAGGCCCTGACCCCGCTGGACGGGCCGCTAGTGGCCACGGATCCTGCGGGCC
Organism: uncultured Actinomycetes bacterium; assembly: GCA_963720645.1. Taxonomy (GTDB): domain Bacteria; phylum Actinomycetota; class Actinomycetes; order Streptosporangiales; family Streptosporangiaceae; genus RYN-230. The sequence goes on from CAVRFX010000021.1 coordinate 123,618, forward strand.
TGGCCCAGCTCAAGCGCGACCTCGCCGCCGTGGTCAGCGCGGAGGCCCTTTTCGTCCTGACCGATCTGGCCGGGCTCACCCCGGACGACGCGATCGCCAGCCTCGTCCGGACCGCGACGACCATCACCCAGGCTGCCCTCCAGTAGCCCGGGCCGGTGCGTGGGATGCGGCCGCGCCTGCGGCTGGCCGAGGTAGGGGCGCGCCTGCGGCCGGCTGACCCGCGGCCCCGCCTGCACGTGGCCATCCTCGGGCGGCAGCGGCTGGCCGAGGTACGGCCGCGCCTGCGGCCGGGACAGCCGCGGCACCGCCTGCGGCCAGCCAGCAGCAGACAGCGCGCGCGGCGCCGCGCGGAGTATCTCCCACTGAACGGCCGGGCAGGCCGGCCGGAGCGCCGAGGCGGGCTCCCGGGCCTGCGGGAGATGACGCGGCCGCGGTGCCGGCACCCGGAAGGCCCGGTCGCCGAGCGCGGCGGCGATCAGCACCCCGGAGCCCATGACCACGAAGAACGCCGGGTAGACGTAGAGCAGCCGCGGCGCGTGGCCGCCCAGGGCGGGGAGGTCCAGCAGGCCGGCCAGGATGAACGCCTGCCAGGTCAGGGGCGTCTCGCTGCGCGGATGCCGGTAGGCGCTGACCATGACGAGGACCATGGCGGTGCCCTCCACGCCCAGCACGAGGCACATCGCCAGGCCCGGCGCGTGCGCGAAGGGCCAGGCCCCCATGACGGCCACCGTCCCGCCGAGCAGGACCCATCGTCCGGGGCCGAACTGCCACCCGCCACGGACGGCCAGCACCCCCAGCACCGCGGCGGTGCCGGCGAGCTGCAGGGCCGCGAGGCACAGGGCCGCCCAGGGGGGATGCTGGGCGGCCTGCACCGCCAGCAGCACGCTGTACTCCACGGTCCAGATCAGCCAGGCTGCGGGATCAGGGTCGCTGGTCCGCCGCCAGGCGTCCCGGAGGTACGGGATGTAGCCGGCCAGGCCGGTCAGCCCGGCCAGGAGGCCCCACACCGCAGGGGACAGGAGGTGCCTCATCGCCCGACGCTCGCCTGCGCTCGCACCCGCATGGAAGGTGCCTTTCACTCGCTGGGCGGCCGGTGGTTTCCGCCGCCGGAACTGCGCTCTCAGCGTGCGCCAGCTACCCGGGCGAACATGTTGCAGCCACCTTGACGCCTGGCTTGCCGTCCAGGTCACAGATCAGGCGGGGGCGTGCCGGCCTGCCCGTGAACGGGCCGGGCGTTAGGGGCGAGTCACTCGGCGTCCGATCAACCGTCGTCGGCTTCCACGTAGCCGGCGTCCAGACCGTCGAGGAATTCCCCGACCGCCCGCTTGGATCTGAGCACGTGAAGGGCCACATGCTGACCGTGCTGCGAAATGATTTCGTGTTCGCGCTCGGGCTCTGACCAGCGTTTTCGCCAGATGCGGACAGCCAGACCCCACTCATCGCGCAACCGCAGCCAGGCCGAATAGCCGCACCCTTCGGGCAACTCGCTCGGCATTCGGAAGCCGCGCAGGAACGCGCGTCCTGCGCAAAGCCACCAGGGCAGGTCGAGAAACACAACGGTGTCCGCGCGTCCGAGCCGGAGATCGAGCGTCTCGTGGTAGTTGCCGTCAGCGATCCACGCGTTGCCGGCGAGCACGCCACATTGCTTCTCACGCCACTCGGTCTCCGACGGTGCAACCCAGCCGGGCTTCCAGAAGTGGAGGTCAAGATGAATGACCGGCAAGCCGGTCTTGGCCGCGAGCGCGAGCGAGAACGTGCTCTTCCCGGACCCGGCCAGCCCGGTGACGATGACGCGGCGCCCTAGCGCCGACAGGACTTCACTCATCGCAGTCAGTGTCCCTCACGTGCCGTTGCAGGGGAGGGCAAAGGGTGCCTGACACGGCACTAGCTAAGCTAGGGGATGCCGCTGAAGGCGGGGTCCATGGCCTCGATGCGTATCCGCGCCGACTCTGCCTCCGGCACGCCGAGGCGCTCGAAGATATCCAGGGCCTGCCGCAGGACGATCCGTGCCGCGTCAGGGCGCCGCACGCCGAGCGTCGTCTCCGCGATTCCCTCGAGGATCTTGGCCTCCTCGTAGGGGTCACCGATCTCCCGTGCCAGCCGCAGCGCGGTCTGGTAATGGTCGAAAGCCTCCGGGTACCGGCCCGACCCGCGGCACACCCCGGCTATCCCGCGCAGGGCCGTTGCCTGCTGGTTCAGGTTTCCGATGTCCCCGGCGATCGATTGCGCCTTCTCGTGGTAAATCAGCGCCTCGTCATAGCGCTCCGCGCTCTGGTAGACGGCGCCGATCTCATTCAGGACGCCGGCCTCGTTGAGCAGGTCGCCGATCTCATGGTAGATGGCGAGAGCGCGCCCATAAGACGTGAGCGCGTCCTCGTAACTGCCCTTGTAGTGATGAACGGCGCCGATGTTGTGATGCAGGATCGCCTCGTTCTGCGCCCCGCCTATCCGCCTGAATATCTCCAGTGACTTCTGGTATCCCTCCAGCGCGTCCCGGTGATAGCCGAGATACAGCTGCATTCGGCCCAGATTATTCAGCGTCTTCGCCTGGCCGCGCTGGTCGCCGACCTCGCCGTAGGCCGAAAGCGCCGCACGCAGCTGCTCCAGGGCGTCGGGATAGCGGCCGAGCTGCCAGGAGGCGATCCCGGAATGGCTGAGCGTGGTGGCCACGCCGTCCTGGTCTCCGGTGTGCCGGTACAGGATCCGTGCCTCACGGAAATAGGCGAGCGCCTCACGGGAACGTCCCGCCCGCTGATGGGCCATGCCGATCTGGTCGAGGGCATCCGCCTCGCCGCGCCGGTCGGCCAGCGACCGGCAGATGGCCGCGGCGTCCTCGGCCAGCGGCAGCGCCGCCTCGTAGCGGCCCGTCTGCTGGCTCACCTCGGACAGTTCCAGCGACGCCCGTGCAGTCCGGGCCGGGTCGGACAGGTCGCGGCCGGCCTGCAGGGCCAGGGTGTGGGCCGTGATCGCCTCGTCCCAGAACGCCCGGATCTCCATGAAGCCCGCCAGGGCGTGGGTAAGGTCGGCGCACTTCTCCTTCCACTCGTGCCGCCCCGCGTAGTGCGCGGCCTGCAGGATGTTGCGCCACTCCGATTCCAGCCAGCCCGTGGCGTCCTGCTGGCTGCTCAGCGCCGTGCTGGCCGCAGCCGGGCGGGGACGCGGGACCGTCATCCGGCGCCGGAACGGGTGCAGGACCTGGTCAGCCTCGTCGGCCGTGCGCAGGTAGTAGTCGAGGAGCCGGCCGACCGCCTGCCGCTGCTCGGGCCGGGAATCCTCGTGTGCCGCGCGCATCGCCGCGTATCCGCGGATGAGGTCGTGGAAGCGGAACTGGCCGGCCGGCGCCCGCGCCAGCAGATGGTGATCGAGCAGGGCGGTGAGGGCCTCGTCCGCCTCGGCGAGGGTGGTCCCGCCCAGGGCGGCCGCCGCCGGGCGGCTGATGTACGCACAGGGGCTCACCCCGAGCCGGCGGAAGAAGCGCTGGTGGCCCGGGTCCAGCGAGCGGTAGGCGAGGTCGAAGGCGGACATCACTTCCGGGCTGGCCGAGCCCGCGCCCGACCGGGCGGGGGAGTGCGACAGTTCCTCGACCAGGTCCCCGATCCTGGGCGGGTAGTCCCGCGCGAGCCGGCCCGCCGCGAGCTGGATCGCGAGCGGCAGCCGCCCGCACAACTGGACGGCCTGGGCGGCTTCCCCGTCATCGTGGGGTGTACCCGGGCCCGCCACCATCCGGAACAGCGTGATCGCGTCGTCCACGGGCAGGGCCTCCAGGGTCAGCGAGCGGGCGCCCTCCAGGCCGGGGAACGTGCGCCGGGTGGTGATCAGGATCAGGCACTCGCCGGTCTCCGGCAGCAGCGGGCGGATCTGGTCGTGCTGGCCCGCGTCGTCGAGGATCACGATCGCGCGGCGGCGGCCCAGCTGCGCCCGCAAGAGCGCCGCCCGCTCACCGGGAGCGTCGGGGATCTGGGTCGCGGGCGCGGTGAGCATCCGGAGCAGGCGGTGCAGGGCCTCGCCGGCGTCGAGCGACGGGTGCCCGGGATCGTGCGTATGAAGGTTGAGGTAGAAGGTCCCGTCGGGGTACTGCGCGGACACGGTGCGGGCCGCCCGGACCGCCAGCGCGGTCTTCCCGACTCCGGCCGTGCCCTCGATGACGTTGACCCGCGGGGCGTCACCGGGCGCGCCGGTGAGCAGCTCGAGTTCCTCGCTGCGGCCGATGAACTCCGCCGTCTCGGGCGGGAGCGTGTCCGGCGGTGAGATCCGGCCCTGGCGCGGGCGGCCGGTCCGCAGGGCCAGCTGGGGGTCATGCTGCAGGATGCGCTGGTGAAGCTCGGACAGCAGCGGCCCGGGCTCTGTGCCCAGCTCCTCGATGAGGCGGTCGCGGACATCCCGGTAGAGGCTGAGGGCCTCGCCCGGCCGGCCGCTGCCGTACAGGGCCGTCATCTGGTGAGCGATGAACGCCTCATCCAGCGGGTACTGGGCCAGCAGGTGGCGGAGCTCGCCGACCAGGTCGGCGTGCTGGCCGAGCTCGAGCTCGCACTCGATGCGCTTGACGATGGCCGCGCGGCGTTCCTCCTCGAGGCTGTCCCGCATCCGCGCCACCCAGTCGCCGCGGATTCCCGCGAACGCCTGACCGCGCCAGAGCGTGTCTGCCTCACGCAGCAGCGAGGCCGCGTGGTCGAAGTCGCCCCGGGCGGCCCGGGCGTCCGACTCGCGGCGGAGGCGGCGGAACTGATGCAGGTCGATGGTTGCCGGGTTGACGTCGAGCTCGTAGCCACTGGCGCGCCCCGTCAGCCGGATACTCTCCCCCAGGGCCTGCCGGAGGGTCCCGCGGAGCCTGGTGATGTAGACCGAAAGGCTCTCCCGCGCCTTGGGCGGAGGATGCGTATCCCAGACCCGGTCAATGAGAACGTCAGCCGGCACTAAAGTGCGCGGGGTCAGCATGAGGATGGCCAGGACGCATCGCACCCTCGTCGGCCCAAGATCGCATTGCTGCCCAGCCGACCACAGTTCAATCGGCCCGAGCACGCGAAATTCCATGATCGCCCTACGTCTTCCCGAAGCTGCGGACCGGTCCCGCCGCTGGTGCCCGAAAGAGATGTAGTTGAAAACGCTGCGCCGTGTGGATACCCGTTATGCGGCGATCTCATGCGAATCCCATGGGACATTGGAAGGGATGACGGAATACACCGGCCCGCTGACTGCATTTCTGCATTCTGAAGTGCGTCTTGAAGTGCAACTTGAAGTGCATTTTGCAGGCGCACGCCGGCTCGCCGGGCGGCGGTGCCATTCCCGGGGGCGCGATCAATGTGGCCGGTGAGGCTGGCGCGTCCTGCTGAACGGATGAGTGATGCCCGTTACGCTGCGGGTCCGCGTGGCCCTGCCGCAGCGGCCACTCCCCGGCCGGGATCTGCGAGAGCGGCTTAGCGGCTTAGCGGCTTAGCGGCTTAGCGGCTTAGCGGTTAAGGATATGCGGCGCCGGTGATCACCCCGCCGCCGCAGTATCCCGGGCCACACCTGGGGTAATCGACTGGATTACGCCAAATGGCATATCTGGTGACGCATTGGGGTGTAGCTTCGCACCCGCAGATGGCCTGATGTCTAAGTCACCGATAAGGGGACATCCTACTATGAAGAATCATAGGTCATTAAGGCAGGCCGGCGGGACGCCAGGAGGCGCGCACCGTGCGCCCCCGGCAGGAATCGCGCGCCGCCGGATGGCGAGCGGGATTCTTGTTCTCGGTCTCACCCTGGGCGGTCTCGGCGCGGCGGCCCTGGCCCTGCCGGGGCATGTCGGCGCTGGTCCAGCGCGGGTAGCTACCCACCAGCACCCGGGTACTCATGCCCGCCCGGCGGGTCCCGACGCGGTGGTCACCAAGACCAAGCCCAAGGCCTGGATGTATTAGCGCCCGATCGCGTCAGGGGGCGCCCGCGTTCCGGCGGATCCCATTCCTGCTGAGCGCGGCGCCGGCCTATTCAGACGCCGCGATCACACGGCGTCATTGGCGCCTTACCGTATATCCGGCGCTTTATTCTGCGACCGCGGAGTTTGGTTACCGGCTGGCCGGCCGATCCTGCCACGATTGCCACAGGCAGGATGACCCAGACCGCCGGGGACTCTGCCTGCGCGCGCTGTGGTCGCCTTGGCGCTGCCGGCCGTCGAAGCCTTTGACCTGGCCGTCCCGGCCCAGGTTAGACCGAGTCCCAGTGCGGCGGCCGGTCCCGGCGCAGGCGCTCGTCGTCGTCCGGCTCGGCCGGCTCACCCCAGCCGGCGTCAGTGTCCTCACGGCTTTGCACCGGCAGGACCGGCTCGTCGTCCGGGTCCGGGGGTCCGGTGCTGGCCGGCTGTTCCGGCGTATCCATCACGTCTCTTCCTACCACGGCCGGCCCGCGGCCCCCGGGGGTACCGGCCCCGGCGGGCCCCCGGTTAAGGTTGGCACCCGTCGAAGGCCGTCCTGTGGCTGCGGCGGGTGTGGTCACCCTGAGGGGCCGGTGGTGTGTCATGAGCGGACCAGGTACGTGGAATTCCTTCCGCACCGATGCTCCCGCGGGCATCGCGGCGGAGGTGATCACCTATCCCGGTGGCGACGGCCGGGACATCCACGCCTACGTGGCCAGCCCGGCCGGTCAGGAGCCCAGGGCCGGGATCGTCGCCGTGCACCACCTGCCTGGCTGGGACGAGTTCTACCGGGAGTTCTGCGACCGGCTCGCCCGGCACGGGTTCACGGTGATCTGCCCCGACCTGTACTGCCGGTTCGGGCACGGCACCCCCGACGACGTCGCGGCCACGGTCCGCGCCCAGGGCGGCGTGCACGACGACAGCGTGGTGGCCGACTGCGCCGCCGCGCTCACGTGGCTGAGCGCGCTCCCTGGGAGCACCGGGAAAGCGGGGATCATCGGCACCTGTTCCGGTGGCCGCCATGCCCTGCTGGCCGCCTCCCAGGTGCCCGGTTTCGACGCGGTGGCCGACCTGTGGGGAGGGGGCGTGGTGATGACGGAGGAGGATCTATCCCCGGCCCGCCCGGTGCCGCCGATCGACTACATCCCCCAGCTCGAGGCGCCCCTGCTCGGCCTGTTCGGCAACGACGACTCGCACCCCTCCCCGCAGGAGGTGGATCTCCTCGGGGCAGAACTCAAGCGGCACGGCAAGGAGCATGAGTTCCATCGCTACGAGGGGGCGGGACATGCCTTCTTCTACTACCACACGCCTGCGTACCGGCCCCAGGCCGCGATGGACGGCTGGGAGAAGGTCTTCAGCTTCTTCGGGCGCCATCTGGGCTGAGGCCACCTCCGGGCCGGCCGGTGCGTCCTAGCGGCCGGCGCTCGTGGTCCGCCGGGGCTGCAGGCCGTCGCTGATCAGGGCGGCGAGGGCGGCGGGCGGGATCAGCGTGAGGCTGGGCTCACCGAGCAGGGGAGCCATCCCGGCCGCGATCGTGAGCAGCCGGGCGGCGGCCTCATCCCCGGGCAGCGGGTCACCCGGGTGCCCGGCGGCCCGGGCGAGGTAGCGGGCGACGAGCGCGGCCATCTGCTCGTGCAGTTCCAGGGCCCGCTGGCGGATCTCCGGGTGGGCGGCGAGTTCCTGGATGATGATCTTCCGCACCGGGGAGGGCTGCCCGAGCACGCCGGACAGGTGCCGCCACAGCGCGGCCACGGCCTGGCTCAGGCTCTCATCCGGGGTGGCCGCCGGGAGCAGGCCGTCCAGGAGAGCGGCCTGGTCCTTCCGGATCACGGCCAGCAGGAGCTCCATCTTCGTCTTGAAGTGGTAGAAGATCAGGCCCTGCGGGACGCGTGCTTCCGCCGCGATCAGGGCCGTGGACGTGTGGTCGAAGCCGCGCTCGGCGAACAGCCGCTCCGCCGCGGCCAGGATCCGCCCGCGAGCGGTGCGGCCGCCCGGCGCGCGGTCAGCGGGCGCCCGGCCGCCCGCAGCGGCCCGGCCGTGTGCCGCGGCCGAAACAGGCTGCTCAGGATGCTCTGGCTGCTCACCGCCCATGAGGGCTGCTCCGTTCCGGCGTTCCTGCTCAGAGCTTGCGGTCGACGGCGAATCCGTCGGGCACGATCACGTCGTCGGGTGACAGGTCGCGGATGGAGGCCTTGCCCAGGCCCAGCAGCGTCTCGCTGACCCCCTGGCGCAGGATCTCGATCACGTTGGTGACGCCGCGCTCGCCGGCGGCGGCCATGCCCCACAGGTAGGCCCGGCCGATCATCACCGCGTGCGCGCCCAGGGCCAGGGCCTTGACCACGTCGCTGCCCCGCCGGATCCCCCCGTCCAGCAGCACCTCGATCTGGTCGCCGACCGCGTCGGCCACGCCGGGCAGGCACCGGATGGTGGCGGGCGTGGAGTCGAGGTTGTTGCCGCCGTGGTTGGACACCGAGATCGCGGTGGCCCCGATATCGACGGCGCGGCGGGCGTCGTCCGGCCGGGTGATGCCCTTGATCATGAACGGGCCGCCCCACTGCTCCCGCAGCCAGGCGAGGTCGGTCCAGGTCGGCGGGGCCGAGCCCATCCACTGGCCGTACGCGCCGAAGAACGTGGGGACCTGCGCGTCGCGGGCGCCCAGGTTGGGCACGCCCAGGTCGGGCAGCGAGCCGCTGCGGATCCAGCGCGCCAGGTAGGCCGGCCTGATCGCCACCTGCGGGATGTGCCGGACCATGGCCTCGAGGTTCAGGTGCTCGGGGATCCACGGGCTGCCCCAGTCCCGCCGGGAGTCGAACACCCAGTCCAGCGTGACGATCAGGCCCTTGGCACCGGCCGCGCGGGCCCGCTCGGCCCGGGCCAGGATGTCCTCCCGGGTGCCCACCCAGTAGCTCTGGAACAGCAGCTTGCTGATGGCCTTCCCGACCTCCTCGACCGGCTTCGACGCGAACGACGACAGGCCCATGGCCGTGCCCGCGGCGGCGGCCGCCCGGGCCACCGCCACCTCACCGTCCGGGTGCACGGCCTGCACCCCGGTCGGCGAGAGCAGCACCGGCAGGCTGACCTCCTGGCCCATCACGGTGGTGGCCAGCTCACGGGTGGCCGGCAGATCGGCCACGTGCGGCCGGAGCCGGAGCTCGGAGAACGCGCCGACGTTGTCGTTCATCGTCACCCCGGCTTCCGCGCCGGCGACCAGGGCCATGTACACCGACTTCGGCAGCCGGCGCCTGGCGCGGCGCTGGGCCTCGGCAACGGTCTCGAACCAGGTCCTCGTGCTTGCCATCTCAGAGCTCCGTAACGCCGGCGTCCGGCGATCTCGGCGGGCGGCCATCCCGTCGCCTGACTGAGTACTCAGTTTAATACGAGCCTTCCGGGGGCCGTTGGACGCGGCCGGGAATGCGGGCACCGTCGTGCGCTCGCGGCGCGGCGTGTCCGGTGCCGGGGCCCTGGAACGGACGGGCGCGCGCCGGCCGCCGGTGCGTAGGCCACGTCCAGGCCCGGCTGAATCGTGCCGGACGCCATTCTTTTTCCTACTAAACTGTTTCTGATTATAGGTAATACGCGGCCGGCCCGGGTCCGGCGATTCGGGCAGGGGGCCTTCTTCCCTGCTGGCCGCGCAATGTCTATATTTGAATCTTTGTTAATAGGAATTCGGCCAGTCCGGGAGAAGGATGAGCCAGCGATGACCCTCAATCCCTATATCGTCCTGGGCAGCGCGGTCGTGGGGCTGCTGGTCGGGCTGACCGGGGCGGGCGGCGGCGCGCTGATGACCCCGATGCTGATCCTGCTGTTCGGGGTGAAGCCGTCGGCGGCCATCTCCAGCGACCTGGTCGCCGCCGTGCTGATGCGGCCGGTCGGCGCCGCGGTGCACCTGCGCAAAGGCACCGTCAACCTGCGCCTGGTCGGCTGGATGGTGGTCGGCTCGGTGCCGATGGCGTTCGTCGGTGCTTACCTGCTGCATCTGCTCGGCGGGAGTTCTGCGCAGCAGAAGCACGTCGAGGTCGCCCTGGGCACCGCGCTGCTTGTCGGGGCGGCCGCCATGGTGTTCCGCTACATCCTGGACCGCCGGTCCGGCAACCAGCGGATCGGCACCGTGCACAAGATCAACGTGCGCCCCGTGCCGACCATCCTGATCGGCATGATCGGTGGCGTGATCGTGGGCCTGACCTCGGTCGGCTCCGGGTCACTGATGATCGTGCTGCTGCTGTTCCTCTACCCGCTGCTCAGCGCCGGGCAGCTGGTCGGCACCGACCTGACCCAGGCGGTTCCGCTCACCGCGGCGGCCGCCCTGGGCGCCCTGATCTTCGGGACCGTCCAGTTCGGGGTGACCGCGTCGCTCGTGGCCGGCAGCGTGCCCGCGGTGCTGATCGGCTCCTATCTCTCGTCGAGGGCGCCGGACCGCTACATCCGGCCCATCATCACCTTCGTGATCTTCGCGTCGGGCCTGAAGTACGTGGGGGTCGGCACGACCGCGCTGGGCTGGATCCTGTGCGTGGTCGCGCTCGGCGGCGGCGGCTACTGGCTGGCCCGGGTCCGGCCGTGGGAGAACGGGCGCCCGGCCGCCGACGGCCCTGTACCAGCCACCTCACCCAACGGGCAGGAATCCGTCCCGCCCAACGGGCACCGGCCGGCCCCGCCCGACGGGCCGCCTGCCGTGCCCCGCCCCGGCGAGCCGGGCCTTGACAACGATTACGCGCCAAACGGGTAACCATCCCTCGGCGCGCCCGGGCGGTCCCGCAGTCATTCAGTAGCGTCCGCAGTATGGGCCGGAGCCTGGGGACGGACGTGCGCGACACCGTCCCCCGGCCCGGTGGCAGCGGGGCGGCGCGCGGGTCCCGGGTGCTGTTCGTCCTGAATCGCGCCCGGTCCGCGCCGCTGCTGCCCGCCAGCCTGCTGCTGGCCATCCTGGTCTCGGTGACCGTGACCACCGGACTGGCCGGGTTCGCCGGGCGGGCGCTCCCCGCGGCGGCCCGCGCCCGGCTGGCCCGCGCCCCGGCTACCCCGATCCAGGTCAGCGGGCAGTTCGGCGCTGCACAGGCGCGCGCCGACGAGCCCGTCATCCGTTCCCTGGTCCGGTCGGCGCTGGGCACGGTCCCGTTCGCGCTGGCCACCGGGCGCTGGTCGGACCAGCTGGCGCTGCCGCGGCCGCCCGGCGCGTCCCAGCCCCCGCTGATCCAGGCGGCGGTGCTCAGCGGGGTCCGGGCCCACGTCACGCTGACCGCCGGGACCTGGCCCGGGCCCCGGCGCCCCGGTGCGCCGCTCAGCGTCGCGCTGCCGGTGACCACCGCCCGCCTGCTCCACTTCTCGGTCGGGCAGGTCCTGGTGCTGCCGGACAGCCTGACCGGCACGCCGGTGCGGCTGACGGTGACCGGCCTGTTCCGGCCCCGGGACCCGGCCGCGCCGTACTGGCGGCTCAGCCTGCTCGGGATCTCGGGAAAGCTCGTCCAGGGCACGTTCGTCACCTACGGCCCGATGCTCGCCGACGCGTCCGCGCTGGGGCCTGGCGGGCTGCCGGTGAGCGCCGCGTCCTGGCTGATCACCGTGGACACCGCGGCCATCCCGCCCGGCCGCGCCGGCGGGCTGGGGCACCGGCTGGGCGGCGTGGTCGCCGAGCTGCGGGGCCGGGCGGATCTCGGCGGCCTCCAGGTGACCACGGGGCTGCCGGGGATCCTGGGTGCCCTGGCCAGCAGCCTGGTGGTGTCCCGGTCGCTGCTGCTGATCGGCTCGCTGGAACTGCTGCTGCTGGCCACCGCCGCGGCCGCGCTGGCCGCGCGGCTGCTCGCGAGTCAGCGCGAGGGGGAGACGGCACTGCTCTCGGCCCGCGGGGCGGCCCGGGAGCAGCTGCTGCTGGCCACCCTGGCCGAGGCGGCCCTGCTGGCCCTGACCGGCGCGGTGGCCGGGATCGTGGCGGGCAGTTATCTCGCGGACGTGCTCATGCCGGCCGCCGGGCTCCCGGCCGGCCGCCTGGCGGGAGGACTGCCCGGCGCAGTGCGCCGCACTCTCACCGCCGGGGCCTGGTGGCCGGCGGCGGTGATCGTGGCGGGCGTCATCGCGGTGATGATGTGGCCGTCGCTGCGCCCGGTCACGCCAGGCACCGCCCGGGCCCGCCGGGGGCGGCCGGCCGTGCTGGCCGCCACGGCCCGGGCCGGGCTCGATGCGGCGCTCATCGCGCTCGGGGTCCTGGCGCTCTGGGAACTGCGCCGCTACTCCGCCGCCCCCCGGCTGTCCGGGGGCACGCTCGGCATCGACCCCGTGCTCGCCGTGGCCCCGGTGCTGGCCCTGGCCGGGATCGCCCTGCTGCCCCTGCGGGTCCTGCCGGCCGCCGCGCGCCTGCTGGACCGGCTGAGCGCGCGGGGCCGGCGGCTCACCGCGGCCCTGGCCAGCTGGCAGGTGAGCCGGCGGGCGGTGCGGGAGGGCAGCCCGGTGCTGCTCGTGGTCCTCGCCGTGGCCACCGGCACGCTGGTGCTCGCCCAGCATCAGAGCTGGCGCCAGTCCCAGCTCGACCAGGCCGCGTTCGCGGCCGGGGCGGACGTCCGGGTCAGCCTGGCCTCACCCCTCCCGCTCGGCGGCGGCGGCCCGCCCGGGCGGGCCCGCGGCGCGATGCCGGTCGCGGCCACCGACAGCGGGTTCACCGTCCTGGCCCTCGACGCCACGAAGGCGGCGGGCACCGTGCTGCTGCGGCCGGACCTGTCCAGCCTGCCGGCCGCCCGGCTCTGGCGGCAGATCACGCCGCGCACCGCCGGGCCGGGACTGGCCCTGCCCGGCCGTCCCGCCCGGCTGGCCATCGGGGCTGCCCTGCTGCCGCCGCACGGAGCGCAGCCGGCGGCCCGGCCCGGCCGGCCGCGCGCCGGGGTGGTCAGCCTGTCCGTGGAGGACGGCTCGGGTGCGGTCTACACGGTCCCCGCGGGGACGCTGCCCGCCGACGGCCGCGTCCACCAGCTGGTGGGCGCTCTCGGCGCGGGCCGGGCCCGTTACCCGCTGCGGCTGCTGGGCCTGTCGGTGAGTTACCAGCTGCCCGGGTTCCCGGCGCCGGCCGGCCCCAGCGCGGCGGCCCAGGCGGCGGCGCGGCGGGCCGAGCAGCGCCGCGCGGCCGCCCGCGCCACGCTGGCCGTCCATGCCCTGGCGGTATCCCCGCGGACCTCGGGCGGCTTCCCGCCGCCGTTCGCCGGGGCAGCCGCCCTGGTCCCGTGGCACGCGGCGGCGTCCGCGGACCTCGCCAATCCCCAGGCCCCCGGGATCGCGCCTGCCGTCACCTCCTGGCGGGCCAGCGGGGACGGGGCCGCACTGACGTTCACCGTCGGGGCCGGGCACCTGGTCCAGCGCAGCGGGCTGCCGCCGCGGCCGGTGACCGGCCAGCTGGTGCTCAGTGCCGGGGCTCCCCCGCTGCCGGTCCCGGTGCTCGCGACCCGGGCGTTCCTCAGCTCCGCGGGGGCTCGCCTCGGTGAGGTCGTCCCGCTGCCGGTGGGAAACGCGAACGTCCCGGTCCGGCTCGTGGCCGGGGTGCGGGCCTTCCCGGCCACCGGGGGGGCCGGGCCCGCCGTGATCATCGACCAGGCCTGGCTGCAGCAGGCCCTTGCCGCGCAGTCGCAGCCGCCGCTGCCGGTGACCCAGTGGTGGGTGGGCGGCACGCACGGCCCCCCGGCTGGGCTGCCTCCCGGGGCCACCGTGGTGACCGTGGCCGGATCGGCGGCCCGGCTGCTCGGCGACCCGCTGCCGAACGTCCCCCAGCGCTCGCTGCTGGTGGTCGCGGCGGCGGCCGGGTTGCTGGCCTGCCTGGGGTCCGTGGTCAGCGTGGTGGCCACGATCCGGGAACGCCGCCCGCAGCACGCCCTGCTCGAGGCCCTCGGGGTGGGCCGGGCCGCGCGGGCCCGGCAGCTGGCCCTGGAACAGCTCATGCTCGGCGTGCCCGGTGCGGTGGCCGGGGTGATCATCGGGGCCGCGCTGGCCTACCTGCTGATCCCCCCCGTCACTCTCACCGCCGGCGGCAGTGCCCCATTCCCGCCGGTACGCGTGGTGATCCCGCTGGGCTGGACCGCCCTGCTGGCGCTGGGCATCGCCGCGGTTCCGGTCGTGGCCGCGGCCGCGGCCGGCGCGTACCGGCCCGATCCCGCGGCCGGGCTCCGGGCCGGGGAGAGCGGATGAGACGGCGGATCGCCGCGGGCGCGGCCGCCCTGGCCGGGACCGGGGCCGCCGCCAGCCTCGCGCTGGCCCTGCTGGTCCTGGTGGGCGTGTTCGTCGCCGTCGCCGTGCCCCGGGCCAGCCTCGGCTACCGCACAGCGGTGCTGCAGCGGAGCTTCCGCGGCCTGTCCTCGACGGCGACCACGGTCCTGGCCGACGCCACCATCAGCGGGCTGACCGGCCACGCCCTCAGCGCGACCCAGCTGGACGCGGCCCGCAGCCAGCTCGCGGCCGGCCTGCGCCGCGACAGCCTCCCGCTGGCGCCTCCCGCCGCCGAGTGGTCCGGCATGGCCAGCGGCTCGAGCCAGTTCTCCGTGGCCGGCCGGGCCCGGGCCACCACCCTGGCCCCGCCCCAGCTGGAGCTGCTCTACCGCAGCGGGCTGGGCCGCAACGCGCGGCTGGTCGCCGGTTCCCTGCCCGCCGCGGCCAGACTCCCCGGCGCCGCCGCACCAGGTTCGCCGGCCTCGCAGGCCGGGGCGGGCGGCACCGCCCCGGCGACCTTCCAGGTCGCCGTCACCCAGGCCACCGCCGGCCGGTTCGGCCTGCACCCCGGTTCGCGGCTGCGGGCCGCGGGCGAGGTCATCGCCGTCACGGGGATCATCCGGCCGCTCCGCCCAGCTTCCTCGTTCTGGACCGTCGACCCGGTCGCGGCCGCGCCGCTGCTGACCTATCCCACCCCGAACTCCGCGCCGTACCTGAGCACCGGGGCGTTCGTGTCCGCCGCCGAACTGCCGGCCCTTCAGCAGGCCTACGTGACGCAGGCGCCGCTGCGGGCGATCTGGAGCTTCCCGCTGACCCTGCGCGGGGTCACCGCCGATCAGGCGGCGGCCCTGGCCCGGGCGCTGCTGGCGATCGGCTACCTGCCCGCGGTGGCCGGGGTAAGCACCAGCCTCAACACGTCGGCGGGCCAGGCCGCCACCGTCCAGGTCAGCCTGAGCAGCGGCCTGGCCGCCACGCTGCCGTCGTTCGTGGCGACCGACGACGCGGTGCAGCGCGTGCTGTCGCTGATGTTCGTCAGCCTGGCCGTGATCGGGGCGGTGGTGGTGCTGCTCGGGGCCCGGCTGGTGGCGGCCCGGCGCCGTGGCGAGTTCACCATGATGCGGGCCCGCGGTGCCTCGCTCCGGCAGGTCGCCGGCGTCGCGCTGGGCAGCGGGGCGGCCGTGGTCCTGCCGGCCGCGGCCCTCGGGGCGGTCGCCGCCGTCGCGGTGACCCCGGGGCCGGCCTCGCGGCTCGCGTGGTGGCTGGCCGGCCTGATCGCCGGGACCGCGCTGGCCGGCCCGCCGCTGCTGGCGGCGTGGCAGCAGCGCGCCCCCCGCCGCACCGCGGCGCCCGCCCCGCCGGGCCGCCGCCGGGCCGCGGCCAGGCGGCGCCTGGTCGCCGACGCCGCGCTCGTCCTCGGGTCCGCTGGCGGCCTGATCCTGCTCCGCCAGCAGGGACTGCCCCCGCCCGGCCAGGTGGACCTGTTCACCAGCGCGGCCCCCGTGCTCGCGGCCCTGCCGGTCGCGGTGCTGGTCATGCGGGCCTACCCGGTGGTCCTGCGGCGGCTGGCCCGGCTGGCCCGGCGGCGCCGCGGGGTGGTGCTGCTGGTCGGCTTCGCGCGCGGCAGCGCCGCGGCGGCGGCCGGGGTGCTGCCCGCGTTCGCGCTCGTCCTCGCGTTCGCGGTGATCGCCTTCGCCGGCATGGCCCGCGGCGCGGTGGCCCAGGCCGACGTGACGGCGTCCTGGCAGGCCGCGGGCGCGGACGCGCTCGTCACCGTGCCCGCCGTCGGTGCGGGGATCGCCCCCGCCGCGCAGCACCGGATCACCACGGTGCCGGGCGTCCGGCGCTCGGCCGCGGTAGCGGTGGCCCAGGGGACGTCCGGCCAGGGGCTGCAGCTGCCGGTGGTCATCGTGGATCCGGGACAGTACGCGGCGCTGGCCGCCACCACCCCGGGCCCGCCGTTCCCGGCCGCGGCGCTAGCCCGGCCGGCGGCGCCGGGCAGGCCGGTGCCGGCCCTCGTCTCGCCCGCGGCCCAGGGCATCCTCGGCCCGCGCAGCGGGCTGGACGTGGCCGGCCGGCAGCTGCGCATCCGGGTCGCCGGGACGGTGGCCGCCATCGCGGGCGGGGCCGCGGGCACCCAGTTCGCGGTCGTGCCCCGGTGGGCGCTGGGCCCGGGGGCCCCGGCCCCGACCGTCGTCGCGGTGACCGGCCCCCGGCTCGATCAGGCGGCGCTGCTCCGCGCGGCCCATCAGGCCGTTCCCGGCGCCCAGGTCACGCTGCGCTCCCGGCTGCTGGCCGCGATCGCGGGCGCGCCCCTGCCGCACGGCGGGTTCGTCTCGTTCGCCCAGGGAGCCGCCGCGGCCGGCGGGTTCAGCCTGCTCGTCGTGCTGCTGACCCAGGTGCTCGGCGCGCGGTCCCGGGAGCTGACCCTGGCCCGGCTGGGCACGATGGGCCTGGCCGCGGCCCAGTCGCGGCGGATCATGGCGGTCGAGACGCTGCCCGCGATCCTGGCCGCCGCCGTGGGCGGGACCGTCTGCGCGCTGCTGATGGTCCCCCTGGTCGGCCCGGCGGTCAACCTCGCGGCGTTCACCGGAACCCCGGTGACCGTGCCGCTGCGCGCCGACCCGGCCGCCATCGCGGTCGCCGCGGCGGCGCTGCTGGTGCTGGGCGCGCTGACGCTGGCGGTCTCCGGCAGGCTGGCCCGGGGCCGTGGCGCAGCCCGGGCCCTGCGGGCCGGTGAGACGGCGGATGGCTGACCATGACGGGGAGGCGAGGCAGATGACAGACGCAGCTCCCGGGGAGGGCCCCACCACGGGGCCCCCCACCACGGGACCTCCGACCACGGGGCCTCCTACCACGGGACCTCCCACCACGGGGGCCGCCGGGGTCGCGCCGGCGGCGGGACTCGGCCAGCTGGGCGCCGAGGCGGAGCACGCCCGTACCGCCTACGGTGCCGATGCTTCCTACGGTGAGGGGGCTCTCATCGTGTGCGACCGGCTGGTCCGCATCTACGCCGCGGAAGGGATCGAGGTCCAGGCGCTCCAGGGACTGGACCTGCTGGTCGCCGAGGGTGAGCTGACCGCGATCGTGGGGGCGTCCGGCAGCGGGAAGTCCACCCTGATGAACATCCTGGCCGGGCTGGACAGCCCGACGGCGGGACGGGCCCGGGTGGCCGGGCACGACCTCGCCGCGATGACCCCCCGCGACCGGCTCGGCTACCGGCGGGCCGTGGTGGGCTTCCTGTGGCAGCAGACCGCCCGGAATCTGCTCCCGTACCTGACCGCGCGGCAGAACGTCATCCTGCCCATGCGGTTCGCGGGGATGCGGCGCCGGCCGCGGGCCCGGCGCGCGGCGGATCTGCTGGACATGCTGGGCGTGGCCCACTGCGCCGGCCGCACGCCGGAGCGGATGTCCGGCGGCGAGCAGCAGCGCACCGCGATCGCCACCGCGCTGGCCAACGGGCCCCGGGTGCTGCTCGCCGACGAGCCGACCGGCGAGCTGGACAGCGCGACGGCCCGCGAGGTGTTCGCCGCCCTGCAGACGGTCAACGCGGAGCTGGGCGTGACCGTGCTGGTCGTGACCCACGACCCGGCGGTGTCGTCCGAGGTGCGGCGCACGATCGCGATCCGGGACGGCCGGACCAGTACCGAGACGCTCCGCCACGACCGCGCCGACGAGCACGGCCACGCCACCCGGCACGCGGTCGAGTACGCGGTGCTGGACCGGGCCGGCCGGGTCCAGCTGCCGCGCGAGATGACCCAGGAGCTGGGCATGAGGGACCGGGTGCGCCTGCAGCAGGAGCCCGGTCACATCGGGGTCTGGCCCGACCGGGAGAACGGCTCATGAGGCGGCCCGGCCCGGGTACCACCCGCGAGCGGCCCGGCCGGAAGGCCAGCCCGTGAGTGAGATGGTGCGGGCGCGCGGGGTGTCCCGCACCTTCGGCAGCGGGCACACCGCTGTCCAGGCCCTGCGCGAGGTGTCGTTCACGGTCCGCCGCGGCCACCTCGTCACGGTCTGCGGCCGGTCCGGGTCCGGCAAGACCACGCTGCTGAACATCATCGGCGGCCTGGACACCCCGACCGCGGGTCACCTGGAGGTGGCCGGCCACCTGGTGACCGCGATGCCGGAACGGGACCGGCTGGCGCTGCGCCGCAGCACGGTCGCGTTCATCTTCCAGTCCTTCGGGCTCATCCCGATGCTGACCGCCGCGGAGAACGTGGGCGTCCCGCTGCGCATCGCCGGCGCTCCGGCCCGGGCCCGTGAGGACCGGGTCGCGACGATGCTGGGCATCGTGGGGCTCGCGGAGCACGCCGCGCACCGTCCGGACGAGCTGTCCGGCGGCCAGCAGCAGCGCGTCGCGATCGCCCGGGCGCTGGCCGGGCGGCCGGAGCTGCTGATCGCCGACGAGCCCACCAGCCAGCTCGACCTGGAGACCGGCCGCCAGATCATGCGCCTGCTGCTGACCGTGGTCCGCTCCGAGGGCATCACGGCGCTGGTCGCCACGCACGACGAGGCGCTGATCGACCTGGCCGACGAGGTGCTCAGGCTGGACGACGGCCGCGTCCAGGCCGGCGGCCCCGCCAGCCTGGACGCCGGCCAGGGCCCGGCCAACGGACCTCCGGACGGGACTGCGGCTCAGGATCCGCCCGGGCAGGGATAGAACACCCTGCCGTCCAGGTTCACGTCGAACTTGACCGCCGCGAAGCCGAGGGGCGGGTCGTACAGCGTCCGGCAGAACGCCGCGTACGCGTGCGGGCCACCGCACTTCGGCCCGGTCTGGCCGGGGTTGCAGACGTAGTGATCGGCCCCGTACTCGGCGTCGCCCACCCACTTGCCGGTGGGCTGGGCCGCGGTCTTGTCCGTGGTGAAGTCGTCCCAGCCGCACGGCGTCGCGCCGGACAGCGCGGTGCAGGTGATCCCGTACTGGCTGCTGCCGCGCAGCTGGGCTGCGGTGCACTGGTGGTACGTGTAGCACTCCTCCAGCACGGCCCCGTCCGAATACTGCCGCCCCCACCAGGACAGCAAGGGCGAGTTCTTCCACAGCCCGGTCATCCCGTCGGCGTGGATCAGGTTGAACGCGTAGGCCAGGTAGTTCTGCGCGTCGCCGGGGGTAAGCCGGAACCCGGTCGTGGACGGCGGGTCGAAGCTGTCGATGTCGTCCAGCTCGACCGCGGAGAACCCCTTCCGCGCGCACATGGCGATCCGCTCGCGCAGCATGGGCTTGAGCGCGTCCAGCTGCCGGAAGTCCACCCACCGCTCTTCGGGGTAGCCGAAGTACACGTTGCCGAGCGTGGCGGCCGGGAAGAGGCCGCCCCGCGACGGTGAGCTGGCGTCCGGGCGGTAGTCCTCCCAGGCCAGGTCCAGGTAGCAGACGGTCTTCGGGTGCGCGAGCGTGCTGGCCGGCCAGCGGCCCTGGATCGCGGCGACCTCGGCGCGGGTGGTGAGGAACCCGTCGATGTCGTAGATGTCCACCGCATGCTTCCCGGTCCGCTTCAGCGGCGTGGTCCGGCCGATCTGCCAGTCCCAGCGCATCGGCCGGTGATTGGCGGCCAGATGCGGCGGGTACCAGCACGCCTGCCCGGCGCGCGGCCGGCAGGCCAGCGGCGCGGGCAGCGGCACGACCTGCCAGCCGTACCGGATGCTGGTCGATCCGGCCCGGTTCGCGGTGCGCACGCCCACCTGGTGCGGGCCGACGGCCAGCTTCCCGGTGTAGAACACGTGATTGGCGGGCATCGGCCGCCACGGGCCCTGGTCCACCCGGTACTGCTGGACGGGCTTGCCGTCCCCGGCGTTGTAGTGCGGCGCGCTGACCTGGAAATACTCCTCAGCCGAGGCGGTGCGCCGTTCCGGGGTTCCGTTGCGGAAATAAGTAACCGGGCGCTGATGCCGCCGGTACGCGCGGACTCCGGCCCCAGCCAGCCGGCTCACCGAGCGCCTGATGACCCGGAACGTGAAGTCCCGCGCCTGCGTCTGCACCACCTCGGCCGCGGTCTCGGTGACCCGCAGCCGCCGTCCCGTGTCGGCGTGCCCGGCCCGGTACCGGCGGGCGGCGAACGGGGCCGCGGTGGTGCCCGCGGCGGCCCGGCAGTGCCGCCCGCTGGGCGCGCAGCTCTGCCAGGTGTACGCGACCTCGAAGCTGAGCAGCCGGTCGCCGTGCGGCAGCCGGGGCGCGTGCCAGGCCAGCCCCGAGGCCGTGACCACGGCCCCGTCCCGGGGCTCGCCGGTGATCCGCAGCGTGCCCCGGTGCACGGGTGGCGGGAGCGCCGGGCTGGCCGCGGCGATCGCGCCGCCCGCGGTCCGGGCGGCCGACGCCGGGGCGACGCCCGTGAGCGGCACGAGGGCCAGCCCGGCGATCAGCGCCGCGAGCCCCGCGGGCCGCCCGGGCCGGTGAATCAGACCGAGGCGCATGACCCCTCCTGTGTGTCCAGCCCGGGGACGGCCCGGGAGCCGGTCAGCCTGCGAACGCTGCGGGCAGCAGGTCCCGGTGCGCCGCGAACAGGTCATCGCACATGGCCACGGTCTGCGCCGTGGTCAGCGTGGCCGCGGTGTTCGGGTCGAGCAGCGCGGCCTGGTACACGTGGTCGCGCGACTCCTCCAGCGCGGCCCGGACGGTCAGCTCGACCACGTTCAGGAAGGTCCGGTTCAGCGCGGCGAGCTGCGGCGGCAGCGCGCCGACGGGGACCGGCTTGGCGCCGCCCGCCCCGACCACGCAGGGCACCTCGACGCAGCACGCGTCCGGCAGGCTGGTGATCAGCCCGCCGTTGCGGATGTTCACGTGCAGCTCGCGCTCGGTCCCGGTTTCCAGCGAGTGGATGAACAGCGACGCGAGCTCGTGGCTGGGCTCCAGATCAAGCGGCCCGTCCGAGGCCAGCGCGCGGCGCAGCGACTCCAGCTCGCGCAGGTTCTCCTCCGACCGGGCCAGGTAGTCGCCGACGAAGATGCGGAACTGCTCGATCTGGTCGTCGTGGCGCATGAACCACGGCACGTACTCGGCGGAGTGCTCGCTGGACTCGGTGGGGAAGTAGCCGAACCGGCGGTAGATCTCGACCCGGACCCGGCGCTGCAGCTCGGGCGACCCGTCGATGATCTCGGCCAGCCGCGGGTACAGGGACTGGCCGTCCTGCTCGAACCGGAGCACGAACGCCTGGTGGTTGAAGCCCGCGGTCAGGAACCGGACCCGGTCGGTGTCCGCGCCGACCAGCCCGGTCAGGAAGGCCTGGGTGTCCCGGACCGAGTGGCACAGCCCGAACACCCGGGTGAACGGCGTGCCCTCGTACACCGACCAGGGCAGCATGGCCATCGGGTTGCTGTAGCTGAGCAGGTAGGCATCCGGGCAGACGTCGTGCATGTCGCGGGCCAGCGCGGTCGTCACCGGGATGGTGCGCAGGCCGCGGAAGATCCCGCCGATGCCGAGGGTGTCGCCGATGGTCTGGCGCACCCCGTACCGGGCCGGGATGTCGAAGTCGGCCCGGGTCGCGTCGTAGCCGCCGACCTGCACTTCGTTGATCACGTAGCGGGCGCCGTCCAGCGCCTCACGCCGGTCCCGGGTCGCGCTCACCGTGGCGGCGGCGCCCGTCTGGGCGGCGATCCGCTGGGCCAGCCGCTCGGCGTGGGCCAGCCGTTCCGCGCTGATGTCGTACAGCGCCAGATGCAGCCCGCCGCGGAATTCGGGGTAACTGCACAGGTCAGTCACCACGTTCCGGGTGAACTCGATGCTGCCCGCGCCGACAAAGGTCACCTTGATCACAGCTCGGTAGTGTTCCATTGACCTGGTTTGCGCGCAAGAGCGCGCATACATACTCCGCAACGAAAACCGGCCGGTGCTCTGGGGCCCCGCCCGGCGGGCGAGAGTACGGCGCCGGCCGTCGTCGCGGCCCGTAGCGAGGCCGAATATGCCCGTTACATGCCGAGTTACAAGTGCGGCACGACCTGGAAACGGGTTGATGCACGGGGCTTGACACCCACTACGCCGATCGATCAATATTGCGCGAAACAGCACGACTTCATGCAAATTTGGTCGCCGCGCAGGGTCGGAAGTACTGCCGGGCCGGAAAGCGAGAGCAGCATGGCTAGGTACCGGCTGCGGGCCACCCTGGCAGGTCCGCTCGCAGGACTCACGGCGCTGGCCCTCGGGGTGGCCGCGTGCGGGACTGACAGCAACAGCGGCGGCGGCGGTGGCGGCGGTGCCACCATCTCGATCTGGGAAGGCTGGACCGGGGCCGAGGCCAAGACGTTCGCGCACCTGGTGACCGAGTACCAGAACCAGCACCCGGGCCAGAAGGTCAGCAGCCTGTACGTCAACAACGACAACACGCTGCAGAAGGTGCTGACCGCGGTCCGCGGCGGCAGCCCGCCGGACATCGCCTACCTCTACGGCTCGTGGGCGCCGAACGTGGCGCAGATCCCGCAGGTGGTGAACCTGACCAACGTGGTCAAGCGCCCGGGCGTGAACTGGAACGACTTCTGGGTCGGCGAGCGGGACGTGGCCACGGTCAAGGGCAAGGTCATCGGCGTCCCCGCCCTGGTCGACAACCTGGCCGTGGTCTACAACAAGACGCTGTTCGCCAAGGCGCACCTCACGCCGCCGGGCCCGGACTGGACCTGGTCGGAGTTCATGGCCGACGCGAAGAAGCTGACCGACCCGGCCAGCAAGCAGTTCGGCACCGCCTACGTGACCCCCGGTTCTGAGGACACGGTGTGGCACTGGGAGGCGCTGCTCTGGGAGGCCGGCGGCCAGATCCTGACCGCCGACAACAAGAAGGCCGCGTTCGACTCGGCCGCCGGGCTGCAGTCGCTGAACACGCTGCGGACCATGGCCGTCACGGACAAGTCCATGTACCTCGACCCGACCGACTCCGCGTACGCCAACCTGTTCAACTCGGGCAAGATCGGGATGGTGGTCACCGGGCCCTGGGACCTGTCCGCGTTCCCCAACGTGCACGACGGCGTCCAGGTCATGCCGGCCTATCCAGGCTCGGCCGCCGGTCACCAGACCATTTCCGGGCCGGACAACTGGGTCGTGTTCAACAACGGGGCCACCCGGGTGTCCGCGGCGGAGAAGTTCCTCCTGTGGCTCACCGCGCCCGCCCAGGTGAAGTACTGGTCGCTGCACACCGGGGACCTGCCGACCCGGCAGTCGGTGGGCAACGCGGCGGGCTTCAGCCAGCAGATGGACTCCACGCTGCCCGGGGTGAGCGCGTTCGTGGCCAACCTGGCCAACGTGAAGCAGTCCCGGCCGCAGATCCCGCAGTACCCGAAGATCTCCCAGGTCCTCGGCAACATGATCGTGTCCGTACTGCTCGGCAAGAGCCAGCCCCAGGCGGCGCTGAGCTCCGCGGCGCAGCAGGTCAACCAGATCCTGGCCGCCGGCTGACGTGGCCGCTTCGGGAATCATCCTCCGCCGGAGACGTCCGGACCCGGGCCGGCCCGGCGTCCCGGCGGGGCCCGGGCGGCCGGCCGCCGGGTGACGGCGTCCGAGCAGTTCGCGGGGTGGACGTTCGTCACCCCCGGGGTCGCGATCATCCTGCTGTTCGGCGCGGTGCCGATCGTCTGGTCGGCGATCATGTCCTTCCAGCGGTCCAACCTGCTCACGCCGAGCACGCCGTTCGTGGGGCTGAAGAACTACCGGCAGCTGGTGCACGACCCGATCGTCGGGCAGGCCATCCAGCACACGCTGATCTACACCGCGCTGTTCGTGCCGGGGACAATGGTTGTCGGGCTGTTCCTGGCCGTGGCCATGAACCGGAAGATCCGCTTCATCTCCTTCTACCGGACCGCGGCCTACGCGACCATGGCCATCTCGACGATCAGCGAGGCGATCGTCTTCATCTGGCTGTTCGACCCCTCCTACGGGGTCGTCAATTACTTCCTCAGCCTCATCGGGGTCCCGGAGCAGCAATTCCTGAACTCGCCGTCCCAGGCGCTGTACGTGATCGTGATCATGACGATCTGGGGCTGGACCGGGTTCTCGGTCGTCATCTACCTCGCCGCCCTGCAGGGGGTCCCGCAGGCGCTGCTGGAAGCGGCCTCGATCGACGGGTGCACGGCCTGGCGGAGGTTCCGCCGGGTGACCCTGCCGCTGCTCAGCCCGGCGTCGCTGTTCCTCGCCGTGTGGCTCACGATCAACGCGCTGCAGTTGTTCGACGAGGTCTACCTGAGCACCCAGGGCGGCCCGCTCAACGCCACCACGGTCCTCGTCTACTACCTCTACGAGCAGGCCTTCGTGAACTTCAACTTCGGGTACGCCTCGGCCATCGCCTACTTCCTGTTCCTCATCATCCTCGTGGTCACCGCGATCCAGTTCCGGGTCGGCCGGCGATTCACGCATTACCGGTCCTAAATGACAGCGACCTCTGCGCCCGCCCGCGGCGGGATCGAGTCCTCCGCCGGCGGCGGCGTCCCCCCCGTCCGCCGCCGGCGGTGGCTGCCGTTCAGCCCGTGGCACCTGGTTCTGCTCCCGGCCACGCTGGTGCTGATCTTCCCGTTCTTCTGGCTGGTGGTCACCTCACTGGAGACCACCACCGAGGCGCTGCACTTCCCGCCGGTGCTCATCCCGCACGTGCTCCGGTTCGCCAACTACACGGACGCGCTGGACAGCGCGCCGTTCGGGCGGTTCTTCGTGAACAGCGCCGTGGTCGCGGTGCTCACGGTGGCGTTCAACCTGGTGCTGTGCTCACTGGCCGGGTACGCGTTCGCCCGGTTCCGCTTCCTCGGCCGCGCCGCCCTGTTCGCGGTGATCATGACCACGCTGATGGTGCCGTTCCAGGTCACGATGATCCCCCAGTTCATCATCACCAAGTGGCTGGGCGTGCACGTGCTGGCCGCGGTCGGGATCAATCACATCGGCGCGCTCATCCTGCCCAACGCGGCCACCGCGTTCGGCATCTTCTTCCTGCGCCAGTTCTTCCGGACCCTCCCGCTGGAGTACGAGGAGTCCGCCCGGGTAGACGGGGCCAGCCGGCTCACCGTCCTGATCAAGATCGTGCTGCCGCTGGCCACCCCGGCGCTGGCCACGCTGGCCGCGCTGACGTTCCTGGATTCCTGGAACAACTTCCTGTGGCCGCTGATCGCCATCACCTCCACGAACCAGATGACGCTGCCGCTGGGCCTGGCCACGTTCCAGGGGGCGCACTCGACCGAGTGGACCCTGCTGATGGCGGCCAACGTGATGAGCCTGGTGCCGATGCTGATCATCTTCTTCCTGGCCCAGCGGTACTTCATCCGGTCGGTGGCCTCGACCGGCCTGGCCGGGACCTGAGCCGTAACCCCGAGCAGAACCCAGAGAAAAGAGGAAGCAAGCATGCGCGAGGAGGCCCCCGCGGTTGATGAGCCCGCGATGACGGAAGGCGTGGCCAGCGGAGGCCGCACCGAGCAGGAGGTGGCTTCCCAGCCCGCCTGCTGGCGCCGGGCGGGCCAGCTGGCCGCGGACGTCGCGGGTGTCCTGCCGGCCCGCGGGGAACGGGTCGCGGTGGCGGGCTGCGGCACCTCCTGGTTCATGGCCCAGTCCTACGCGGCGGCCCGGGAGGCGTCCGGTCACGGGGAGACCGATGCCTTCGCCGCGTCCGAGATGCCGCTGGGCCGGGCCTACGACCGGGTCCTGGTCCTGTCCCGCTCCGGCACCACCACCGAGATCGTGCAGCTGCTGGAACGGCTGCGCGGCACCGTGCCCACGGTGGCGATCACCGCGGTGCCCGGGACCCCGGTGCCGCAGGCCGCTGACGCCGTGATCGACCTGTCTTTCGCGGACGAGGAATCCGTGGTGCAGACCCGGTTCGCCACCACCGAGCTGGCCCTGCTGCGCGCGAACCTGGGGGTGGACCCCGGCCCCGCCGCCGACGCGGCGGAGCGGGTGCTCGCCGCGCCGCTCCCGGCGGACCTGCTCGCCGCCCGCCAGTTCACGTTCCTCGGCACCGGGTGGACCTACGGCCTGGCCAACGAGGCCGCGCTCAAGCTGCGCGAGGCGGCCGGCATGTGGACCGAGGCGTACCCGGCCATGGAGTACCGGCACGGCCCGGTCGCGGTGACCGGCGAGGGCAGCATCGTGTGGGCGTTCGGCGCGCCGCCGGACGGGCTCGGCGCCGAGATCGCCGCGGCCGGCGGCACGGCCTGGTTCAGCGACGAGGAGCCGCTGGCCGAGCTGGTCCGGGTGCAGCGGGTGGCCGTGGCGCTGGCCCGGGCCCGCGGGCTCGACCCGGACCGGCCGCGCAACCTGGCCCGCTCGGTCATCCTCACCTGAACAGGCGGTTCATGTGATCGCAGTCGTCTGCCTCAATCCCGCCCTGGACGTGACCCATCACGTCCCGGCCGTCGACTGGTCCGGGGTGAACCGGCCCGCCGCGGTGCACGCGCGGCCGGGCGGCAAGGGGCTGAACGTGGCCCGCACGCTGCACACGCTCGGCGCCGAGGTCCTGGTCATGGGCCTGATCGGCGGGACCACGGGCGAGTCGGTGACGGCGGAGCTGGCCGCCCTGGCCGTGCCCGCGGCCTTCACCTGGGTCCGCGGCGAGACCCGGCGGACGTTCACGGTCGTGGACGGGCGGACCGGGGAGGCGGCCCTGTTCAGTGAGCCGGGCCCGCGGATCACGCCGGACGGGTACGCGGAGTTCCTGATCCGGTACGCGTCCGCGCTCGCGGGGTGCGCGGCCGTGGTGCTGTCCGGCAGCCTGCCGCCGGGGCTGCCGCCCGCCAGCTACGCCGAGCTCATCACGACGGCGGCCGCCGCCGGGGTGCCGGTGCTGCTGGACGCGCACGGGGAGGCGCTGCGCCTGGGCGCGGCGGCCGGCCCCGCCATCGTCAAGCCGAACCTGGCCGAGCTGGAGACGTTCGCGGGGCGGTCCCTGGCCGGGCCGTCCCGTCCCGGCTCGCCCGGGCCGGCCTGGACCGGGCGGCCGTGGCGGCGGCCGCCCGGGAGCTCCGGGCGGCCGGCCCGGCCGCGGTGGTGGTCTCACTCGGCGCGGACGGGCTGCACGCCGACACCGGCGACGGCTGCTGGCAGGCGGCCCCCCCGGCCGTGGTGGCCGGGAACGCGACCGGAGCCGGGGACGCGGCGGCCGCGGGCCTGGCCCACGGGCTGGCCCTGGGATACCCGTGGGAGGAGCGGCTGCGGCACGCGGTCGCGCTCGGCACCGCGGTGGCGCTGGCCCCGGTGGCCGGGGAGTTCAGCCCGGCGGACTACGCCACGGTGCGGGCCGGGGTCACGGTGACGCGCGCGGAACCCGATGAGGCCGGCGCCGTGCGACGGGAGGCCTGCTGATGCCCGCGGCCGGGATGGCGGAGATCATCCGGTCGGCGCAGGCCGCGGGCCGGGGCGTCGGCGCGTTCAACGTGATCGGCATCGAGCACGCCGAAGCGATCGTGGCCGGGGCGCAGGCGGCTGCCTCGCCCGTGGTCCTGCAGATCAGTGAGAACTGCGCCGCCTACCACGGGGCGCTGGAGCCGATCGCGCGGGCCTGCCTGGCGGTCGCGGAGTCGGCCACCGTGCCGGTCGCGGTGCACCTGGACCACGCCACCCGCGAGGACCTGGTGCACGCCGCGGCCGGGCTGGGGCTGCCGTCGGTCATGTATGACGCGTCAGCCCTGCCCTACGGGCGGAACGTCGAGGCCACCGCGGCCATGGCCCGGTGGTGCCATGACCGCGGCCTCTGGATCGAGGCCGAGCTCGGTGAGATTGGCGGCAAGAACGGAGTGCATTCGCCGCTGGCCCGCACCCGGCCAGACGAGGCGGCCGCCTATGTCGCGGCGACCGGGGTGGACGCCCTGGCGGTCGCGGTCGGCAGCTCGCACGCGATGCTGACCCGCGACGCGGCCCTGGACCTGGGGCTCATCGCGGAGATCCACGACGCGGTCAGCGTGCCGCTGGTGCTGCACGGCTCGTCCGGGGTTCCCGACGCCGGCCTGACCGCGGCGGTCCGTGCGGGAATGACGAAGATCAACGTGGCGACCCAGCTGAATAAGGCCTTCACCGCCGCGGTCCGTTCGTGCCTGAATGGTGATCCGGGAATGGTCGATCCCCGGCGGTACGGTTCGGCGGGGCGCGATGCGGTCGCGGCCGAGGTCGCCCGCCTGCTGCACGTGATCGGAGGCGCCGATGACCCGGTATCGGCGGTGGAATGAGCTGCTGGAGCTGCTCGCGGTGGCGGGGCAGCTCCAGGTGGAGGAGGCCGCGAAGGCGCTCGGGGTGTCCGAGGCCACGGTCCGCCGGGATCTGGACGAACTCGCCAGCCAGCAGATGCTCACCCGGATCCGCGGCGGCGCGGTGGCCAAGGGCGTGACCTACGACCTGCCGCTGCGGTACAAGAGCGAACGGCATCCGTCCGAGAAGCAGCGCATCGCGGCGGTCGCGGCCGGGCTGGTGCGGCCGGGCCAGGTCACCGGGCTGAACGGCGGCACCACCACCACCGAGGTGGCCCGGGCCCTGGCCACCCGGTCGGACCTGAACTCGCAGGTGCCGCCGCCCGCCGTCACCGTCGTGACCAACGCGCTGAACATCGCGACCGAGCTGGCGGTCCGCCAGCACATCAAGATCGTGACCACCGGCGGGGTGGCCCGGCCGCAGTCCTACGAGCTGACCGGGCCGCTGGCCACCGGCGTGCTGGAGCAGGTCACCCTGGACGTGGCCATCCTGGGCGTGGACGGGATCGACGCGGCGGCCGGCGCGACCGCGCACCACGAGGGCGAGGCCAGCACCAACCGGCTGATGGCCCGCCAGGCGGCGCTGGTGGTGATCGCCGCGGACAGCTCCAAGGTGGGCCGGCGCGCGTTCGCGCGGATCTGCACCGCCGCGGAGATCGACGTGCTGGTCACCGACACCGGGATCGCCGCCGAGGAGGCGGCCCGCCTCGAGGACGCGGGGGTCAACGTTGTCACCGCCTGAGGCAGCCGGGCCTCTCGACCTCGTCGTCGTAGGCGACTGCAACCCGGACGTCCTCGTCCTCGGCGACGACGTGACCCCCGCGTTCGGCCAGCAGGAGAAGCTGGTGCCGTCGCATGTCGCTGGTCGTCGGCGGTTCCGCGTCGATCACGGCCGTGGCCGCGGCCCGGCTCGGCCTCAGCGTCGCGCTGGTCGCCGCGGTGGGCGCCGATCCCGCCGGCCAGTTCATGCTGGACCAGCTGGCCGGGGAGGGGGTGGCCACGGACGCCGTGGCCGTCCGCCGGGACTGCCCGACCGGGATGACGGTCGCCCTGTCGAACGGCGGGGACCGGGCCATCCTGACCGCTCTGGGGGCGGTGGGCTCGCTGACCGCCGCCGACGTGCCCGCGGCGCTGCTCGGCCGGGCCCGGCACGTGCACATCAGCTCGTACTTCCTGCTCGAGGAGTCGCTCGGGCCCGGCCTGGCCGCGGTCATGGCCACCGCGCAGGCGGCCGGGGCGACCGTGTCCCTGGACACCAACTGGGATCCGTCCGGGCGGTGGGGCGACGACCGGCTCGCCGCCGCGCTGGCCCGGGCGGACCTGCTGCTGCCCAACGAGGCGGAGGCGGTCCGGCTGAGCGGCGAGCCGGACCTGGCCGCGGCGGTGCCCGTGCTGACCGCGGCCGGATCCCGGCTGGTGGTCAAGCTGGGGGCGCGCGGCGCGCTGTGTGCCGACGGCACCCGGCGGTACCGGGTCAGCGTCCCGCCCGTCGTCCCGGTCGACGCGACCGGGGCCGGCGACTGCTTCAACGCCGGGCTGATCGCGGGCCTGCTGCAGGGCCTGGCCCTGCCCGAGGCCGCCGCGCTCGGCTGCGCGGCCGGCGCGCTGTCCACCCGCGCACCCGGCGGCACCGGGAGCTCTCCCGGCCTGGCGGCGGCCCTGGCCCTGGCCGGCCACGCGTCGGTGAGGACTCCCAGCGCGCGGGCACCGGCCTCCTAGCGGCGGAGCGAGATGGTGGTCTGCTCGTGGGCCGCGGAGGGATCGCCGGTCTCCACGTTGTGTTGGAGCTACCCGGGCCGTGGCGGAGCCATCCTGCGCTGCTGCCTGCCCTTCGCACGGGACCCGTCCCAGGACGTGGGCTAGTTTGACCTAGACCGCACTCGGACTTTGGAGGGATGCGATGTCCCAGTACCCAGACGAACTGGGGTCATGGTGGACCGGGTTTCCCGGCAGCGACCGCGCTGGCTGGCTCGCGCCCTCCCCGTCCTCTCTCAGTGATCTTGCCCCGGCGCAAGACGGCATCAGGGGCTCTGTCTCGAGGCGGGCGCTCAAGCGCAGGCTGGTGATTCCTCCTGGCCGGCGCGAGCGAGCCAAGCGCGAGGCGGTGGCGCAGTGGCGGCGCGAGACGGTCGCCGCCATCCGGAAGCCGTCCCTCAAGTCGGGCGTGATCACCCTGGGCTCGGGCTTCGGTGGAACCGGCAAGACTGACGTGGCGGTGACGCTCGCGGCGATCTACGCCGCTGCACGGCCTGCCGACCGCGTCATACTCGCCGACAGCAACGACGACATGCCTCATGGATACATCAGGCTCGGCGGAGTCCCGGTCGAGGCGCTGCCGCCGGGCCAGCGGACGCTGTCCATCCGGGGCTTTTACCAGGCGTGTACGGACGCGAGCATCAAGGTCTACGCGGATCTGCGCGATGCAGTCGCCTGGCTACAGGGTGTGGCCGTGATCCGTGGCGACACCGCCGACGAGTGCGTGGGGATCGATTTTGGCGAGCATGAGTACCTGACGGTGCTGGAGTTCCTCCAGTGCATGTCCAACATCGTCATCAACGATGGCGGCACGGGACTGTTTTCCCACCTTCAGGTCGGCACGCTGCTGCATGGTGACAAGTACGTGTTCGTGACCGAGGCGTCACAGCTGGGCTTCTGGTCCATCGACCAGGTGTTCAGCCGGTACCGGAACTATGACGGCGAAAAGGACAGGCCGCTGACTGAGCGGGAAAGGAGGCACCTGAATGGGCTCATGGACGAGGCCACGATCGTGGTGGATAAGTTCAGCGAGAACGACCCGGAGCAGGCTCGCTGGCTGACCCGGATCCGCGAGGGCTTCGAGGGGACGCAAGTGTCGGTGGTGGCCACTCCGTGGGACCAGGCGCTCGCCAACCGGGTGACCTTGGATCTTGGTGCCGTCGCCGGGGCCACGCTGGACGCCAAGCTGGCGATGGCCGAGGTGGTGCTGCGCGGAGTCAACCGGGCTAACCGCAGACGTCTTGGTCTTCCCGATGAGGAGGCGCACAGTACTGGCAGCGGCCAGAGGGCCCTAGCCGAGCCGCCGCGCTGGTTCTCCGAGCCTGAGAGTCCGGCAGCCGATACCGCATTCCAGGAGGCGGGCACTGATGCCGGGCCGGTGCGCTCCCCTTGGCCGACCGGCGGAGTCAGCGGCTGAGCTCGCGGGGATGGCCCGCTGATGACGGTGCCATGTACGACGAGGAGCAGGTCGCCGCGCTGCGCCACTGGCCCATCGAGGCGTGGGAGAAGGGTTTCGGCGGCCCGGCGCACCAGTCGCCGGTGACCGCCGGGCAGCTGGCCCGCGAACGCCCCCGGGCGGACGCCGGGCTGCTCAGCACGCCGCGGGTCCTGGTGCGGGAGGAGGCCCTGCGGCACAACATCTCGGCCATGGCCGCCTACTGCGCGGCGCACGACGTCAGCCTGTTCCCCCACGGCAAGACCACGATGGCGCCGCAGATCCTCGCGGCCCAGCTGGATGCGGGCGCGGCAGGCATCACGGCCGCGTCGATCTCGCAGGCCCGCGTCTTCCGGCGTTTCGGCGTGCGGGACATCCTGCTCGCCAACGAGCTCGTGGATGAGGCGTCGATCAGCTGGGTGGCCCGCGAGCTGACCGCCGCCGGCGGGCAGTTCTCCTTCCTCTGCTACGTCAACAGCGTCACCGGAGCCGGGCGGCTGGACGCCATCCTGGCGGCCTGCGGGTTCGCGCAGCGGCTGCGCGTGCTCGTCGAACTGGGGCACGAGGACGGCCGGACCGGCTGCCGCACCAGCGCGGAGGCCCTCGCCGTGGCGGCGGCCGTCGCCCGCGCGCCGCGGCTCGAGCTCGCGGGGGTGGCCGGCTACGAGGGCTCCCTGATGGCCCCCACGCCCGGCGAGACGGCCCGCAAGGCGCGGGCGTACTGCGGGGAACTGGGCCAGCTGGCCGAGTCGCTCGCCGCCTCGGGGCAGTTCGCGCAGCCGCCGGTGGTGACCGCAGGCGGTTCCGCCTACTTCGACGTGGTCGTGGATGTGCTGGGCCGCAGCGGCGGCTGGAAGCTGATCCTGCGCAGCGGGTGCTACGTCACCCACGACCACGGGCTGTACAGCCGCATCGCGCCCTCCGCACGGAATACGCCGGGCGTGCCGGTCCTGCAGCCGGCCCTCGAAGCCTGGGCACCGGTGCTCTCCCGGCCCGAGCCCGCAACCGCGGTGCTGGGCATCGGGCGCCGGGACATCTCGTTCGATGCCGGCCATCCCGTCGTCCTGCACGGGCGCGCGGCCGGCGGGACGGACCTCGAGACCGGCGGGTCGGTGGTCAGCCGGCTCTTCGATCAGCACACGGTGCTGTCCGTCCCCGCCGGTTCCCGGCTCGCCCCCGGCGACGAGCTCTGCCTGGGCATCTCGCATCCGTGCACCACCTTCGACAAGTGGCGGTGGATCCCGGTGCTCGATGCCGAGGACCGCATCACCGGCGTGATCCGGACCTTCTTCTAGAGGGGACCGGCTTCTAGGGGCCCGGCTGGTGACGCTCCGGCCCGTCCGCCACCGAACCTGCCGGACGCAGATCCGGGCCACCGCCTCACGGCGCAGACGCCGCGACCACGTCGATCTCAACGAGGATTCCGAGCAGCCGGGAGCCCACTGTGGTGCGCACCGGGAACGGTCTGGGGAACATCCGGGCGTAGGCGGCATCGAACCCCGCGAAGTCACGCTCGAGCTCGGCGAGGTGCACCGTCGCCTTGAGCACGTGCGAGAGGTCCCGGCCGACCTCGGCGAGCGCCCGCTCCACGTTGCGGATTGCTGCCTCGGTCTGCGCCTCGATGCCCGCCGGAACATCCCCGGTTCACGGGTCGTGCGGCCCGAAGCCGGCCGTGAAAACCAGGCCGGCCGCCTGGGTGAGATGGCTGTACGCACCGCCGGGGGCCGGCAGCGCCGTACTGGTCAGTGCCTGGTGGGTCATCAGTTCTCCTCGCGTGAGTTCGTGACGGTCGGCATTCTCACATGACGGCGAGCTGCCCGCCGTCGATGACGATCTCGGCGCCGGTGATGAAGGAAGCGTCGTCCGAGGCCAGGAAGGCGTACGCCGCGGCCACCTCAGCTGACCGGCCAGGGCGCCCGAGGGGAATGCTGCCCCGGGCGTACGCGTCGGCGTAGTCTTGTCCGCCCAGGTCCGCGCTGATGGCCGCGTTCAGCGGTGTCTCGATGTACCCGGGGCACAGGGCGTTGACGCGGATGCCATGGCGCCCGAGCTCGACCGCCATGGTCTTGGTCAGGAGCAGCACGCCGCCCTTGGACGCGTTGTAGTGGGCGTAGTCTGCCTCGCCGCCCAGGCCGTTCGTGGAGGACATGTTGACGATGACCCCGCCGCGGCCCTGGTCCACCAGCACCCTGGTCACGGCCTGCGCGACCAGGAACATCCCGCGCAGGTTCACGGTGATGATCTGGTCCCAGTGAGCCGGGGTAATCGCGAGGAAGGGCTCCCGCCACGCGATCCCGGCGTTGTTGACCAGAACGTCGAGGCCGCCGAGCGCCTCGCCCGCCGCGCCGACCAGCCGCGTCACGTCCTCCTCACGGCTGACGTCCGCCGGAATCCCGGACGCCGTCCCGAATTCCCTCAACTCGGCGACCGCCGCATCCACCTCGTCAGCGTCGAGCCCGCAGAAGAACACGCGGGCTCCCTCCTCGAGGAAGCGCTGGGCGGCCGCTTTGCCGATCCCGCTGCTGCCCCCGCTGATGAGAACTCTCTTATCCCGGAGCCCGCGCATCGCAGTCTCCTCCTCTCGCGCAGCGTCCCCTGGTGGCCGGCCAGAGTGCGCCGGCGTGTCGGGACCACCCATATCACTGAGCACGGGTGGCGGCTCGTCGAGCGTGCTCTTTCGTTCTGCGGGGCGGCAGGCGTACGGTGAAGTGCGTAACGGCTGAGGGGGGCTCCCGTGACGAGAATGGGTTACCGGACCGCACTGGCGGCCCTGCTGACGGTACTGACCTGTCTCGGCCTCATGCCGGCTGCCGGAGCGCAGGCCGACCCGGCAGGCGCCCACGCGGACAGCTTTACCAGCTTGTGTGGTGCCCTGGATAGCACGCAGCCGGCCACGGTCACTCACGTCATGTTCATCTTGTTCGAGAATAAGTCGTATGGCTCCATTGTCGGCAATAAGTCGGCACCTTACATCAATCAGACCCTGATTCCAGACTGCGGGCTTGCCGCGAACTACCACAATTACTCGCATCCGTTGACGTCCAACTATATAGCCCTGACCTCAGGGGCTGTGCAGGGGAAAGCCACCAGCGCCGATTGTTTGCCCTCCGGATGCCCGCAGCCGCAAGCGTCAATCTTCTCCCAGCTCAGCACCGCCGGGCAGACGTGGCGTGAGTATGCCGAGGCGATGCCGGCCAACTGCGACAAAAAGAATTACGACAACACGGCGTATGTCAACGCGGATGGCAGCACCGGGGAGTTCTACTATGTGCGGCACGCGCCGCCGGCGTATTACACGTCGTCGCCCGTCCCCGCGAACTGCTCCAGCTGGGACGTGCCGCTCGGCACGACTAGCTCGGGAAACCTCCTGGACGCGCTGTCCCCTGGCAGCGACGGATTGCCCGCATTCAGCTTCGTCACGCCGGGGGGGTGCAATGATATGCACGATTGTTCCGTCAAGGTAGGGGATGATTGGCTGAAGGAATGGATTCCGATCATCCAGCAGTCGGCGGCCTACCAGAGTGGCCAGCTCGTCGTGTTCATTACCTCGGACGAAGGTACTGGTGCGGACAAGGTGAATGGCGAGACCTGCTGGGACGCCGCGCATGCGGATTCCGCCAGCTATCCCTCGTGTCACGTTGCCACCATCGTGATGTCCCCGTACACCCCTCCGGGCACAAGCTCAGCGAGCTACTTCAACCATCTGAGCCTGCTCGGGACCGCCGAGGACCTGCTCGGGTTGCCCCGGCTGCCTACCACCGAGGGGTACGCGGGACTTCAGTCCGCGTTCGGGCTCTGAGGCGTCCCCGAGCTAGCACGTATCCGCCGCGGTCAGGATGAAGGCCACGATCTCGGCCTCGTAGCGCAGCTGGTCGTAGCGGCCCGCGGGGCCCACGTGCGCCCCCGCGCCCAGTTCCGGACGGAAAAGGATGCGGCCGTCCCCGGTATCGGTGGCCCGCAGCCGGGCCACCCACTTGGCCGGCTCGTGGATCAGCACCCGCGGGTCGTGCAGGCTCCCGGTCACCAGCAGGTCGGGCCGCGGGCCGGCCGGCACGTTGTCGTACGGGCTGTAGGACCTGAGGTAGTCGCGCATGGCCGGGTCGCGGGGGTCGCCCCACTCGTCCCACTCGGTGATGGTCAGCGGGATGGACGGGTCGAGCATCGTGGTCACCACGTCCACGAACGGGACCTCGGCGACCACCGCCCGCCACCGGCCCGGCGCCATGGAGAACACCGCGCCCTGCAGCAGCCCCCCGGCCGACAGGCCCCGGGAGGAGATCCGGTCCGGGGCGGCCCAGCCGTCGCCGGCCAGCGTGTCGGCGGCCGCGATGAAGTCGGTGAACGTGGTGCGCTTGCGGTCCAGGCGCCCCTCGGCCCACCAGCGGCGGCCGCCCTCGCCGCCGCCGCGCACGTGCGCCACCGCGTACACGAACCCGCGGTCCAGCAGGCTCGGCGTGACCACGCTGAACTCCGGCCAGGAACACGCCTCGTAGGCGCCGTAGCCGTACAGCAGGGCGGGCGCGGACCCGTCGCGGCGCAGCCCGCGGCGGTAGGCCAGGGTGACCGGGATCAGGGTGCCGTCCGCGGCGGGCGCGCTGATCCGCTCCGTCACGTATCCCGCCGGGTCGTATCCGGGCACCTCCTGGCGCTTGCGCAGTTCCCACCGGCCGCTGGCCAGGTCCACGTCGTGCCAGGACGGCGGCTCGGTCAGCGACTCGGTGCGCACGGTCACCGCGCTGGCGGTGTACTCCTGGTTCACCGCCAGGGCCAGGGCCCGCTCCGGGCCGCCCGCCCCGGTCAGCCCCGCCCCGGTCAGCCCCGCCCGGTCAGCCTCGCCCCGATGAGATACTGCGCGCCCGTCTCGCGGTCCACCACGCGCAGCTGGGTCTGCGCCCCGCGGCGCTGCTCCACCACCAGGTGGCGGCCGAACACGTCGCAGCGCACCAGCCGGGTGCCCGCGGCCGGCCCGATCACCTCGGTCCACGCAGCCACGCCCGGCGTGCTGACGGGGGCCCGGACCAGCCGGAACTCGGCCGCCCCCGCGTTGGTGACCAGGTAGAGCTCGCCCCCGCCCGGCCCGTCCGCATGGTCCGCGTAGTACTCCGTGCCCGGCCTTCTCTTTTCCGCAACGGCCGGTTCGGCGCGGGTGTCCCCGGCCGGGATCAGCAGGGTTTCGGTGGTATCCCGGGACGCCGTCTCGATCAGCAGCCAGGCCCCGCTGCGGGTGGCCCGGACGGTCAGCTCGAACCGCTCGTCGTCCTCCCGGTACACCAGCGTGTCGCGGCCGGGTGCGGTGCCCAACTCGTGCCGCCAGACCTCGTGCGGCCGGTACGCCTCGTCGGTGACCACGTAGAGCAGCGCCCGGGAGTCCGCGGCCCAGGCCAGCCCGTAGTACGTCCGCTCGATGCGCTCCGCCAGGTCGGTGCCGGTGGCCAGGTCGCGGATCCGCAGCTGGTACACCTCGTCGCCGTCGAAGTCCACCGAGTAGGCCAGGTACCGCCCGTCCGGGCTGATCTCGCGGACGCCCAGCTCCGCGTAGCTGCCGGTGGCAGCCGGGTCCCCCAGCAGCAGGTTCTCGTCGAGCAGGACCTCGCCCGGGCCGTCCGGGCCGGCCGCCCGGCAGAACTGCTCCAGCTGCTGGCCGGGCACGGTCCGGGTGAAGTACCAGGACCCGCCCTGGCGCCAGCGGGCCGACTCCGCGGCCGGGGGGAGCCGCGCTGCCATCTCCGCGAACAGTTCCTCCCGGAGCCCATGCTGCGGCGCGGTCTGCGCGTCGTAGTAGCCACGCTCCGCGGCCAGGTAGGCCCGCATCTCCGGCCGGTCCCGGTCGCGCATCCAGGCGTACGGGTCGGCGTCCGGGCCGCCGCCCGGGGCGGGCCGCCTCGGCGCGACCGGCGGGCCGCCGGTCATCGCCGGCCCCCCGGGGCTGTCCGCGAGCAGCGCGCGCAGCGGGCCGGCGGGCAGCCCGTAGGAGGTGTGGCCATCCCGGCCGGTCACCGTCTCCGCCTGCAGCAGGCTGTTCAGCACGGCCTCCTCGGTGGCCTCGACCACGGCGGCGAAGTAGTCGTCGAGCGCGCTGCCGGTCACCGGGGACCGGGCCGGGGCGGTCCCGCGTGCGGCGCGCAGCCCGGTGGCCAGGGCCAGGAAGATCTCCCCGCTGGCGTGGTGCGCGGTGCTGCCCACCCGGGCCAGACCGAGCCCGGCCCGGCGGGCCAGCCGCTGGCAGGCCACCGCGTCCAGCGGCCCGTCGGTGAGGACCACCACGATGCACGAGCCCGCCGGCCCGGCCGGGCCTGGCCGGGCGGGGCGCCTGCCCCGGCGTGGCCGCCGGCGGCGTCCCCGGCGCCCGCGGCCGGATCCGGCAGCAGCCGGCCGGCTGGCCGCCCGGCCACCGTGAGCCGTTCCCGGTCACCGAAGTTGGTCATCGTGACCACCCCGACCGTCGCCCCGCCGGGCACCAGCCGGGACGCGGTGCCGATGCCGCCCTTGTAACCCAGGCAGCTCATCCCGGTTCCCGCTCCCACCGCACCCTCGCCCGCCACTGTGGTCCCGGCGGATGCCCTGGCCGCCGCCAGGGCCTCCCGCACGTCGTCCCGCTGCACCTGCATCCGGCGGCTTTCGCTGAGGAAACTGTCGTCGCACTCGGCCACGACCGGGATGATGACGTCCTCGTCGCCGATCGCGGGCTGCTCGGCGATGAGCAGCTCGCAGGCGGCGTCGTAGACCCGGCCCAGCTGCATGGTCGAGGTCAGGAACACCGGGTGTCTCGGCCAGTCCCCATTCCTGCGCGGCCAGCATCCCGGTGCATTCGCCGGCCCCGTTGAGCACCGCGCCGCCGGCCGGCACGGGGAAGCGGAACAGGTCTCCGCCCGGGTCGATCACCGTCACCCCGGTCCGCGCCGTGCCCCGGCCGGCCGGGGGCGGCGGCTCGTCCCGCCACACGGTGGCGTGCCCCAGGCCGGCCCCGGGTACGTCGAGCACCGAGCCGGTCGGGCCCGGTGGCAGCAGCCCGACGGTGATGCCAAGATCAGAAACGCGCGGCATCCCGCGATGGTAACCGCCGCCGCGCCGCCTGGGGAGGGTGAGGGTGAGCCTGCCGGTTCCGGTGGTGTGGAGCGAGGACTGCCTGCGGCACGAGCCGGGCGGCGAGGTGTGGCTGGGCCAGCGTGATCCCGGCACCGAAGTGCCGGCCCGGGCGCTGGTTCTGCGCGACGCGCTCACCGCGGCGGGCGCGCCTGTCATCGCCGCGCGCCGGCACGACGACACGATCCTGCGCCGGGTGCACGACCCGGCCCTGCTCGCCTACCTGGCCTCGGTGTGGGAGGAGTGGGAGGCGGCCGGGCTGCCCGCCGGGTACGGCCGGGACCGGGTGGTGCCCTACGTGTTCCCCACCCCGGGCCTGCTGGCCGGGCTGCCGCCGCGGATCCCGCCGGCCGTGCATGGCCGGGCCGGGCTGTACTGCTACGACACGATGACACTGGTCGGCCCGGGCAGCTGGGCCGCGATCCGGGGCGCGGCGGACGCCGCGCAGACCGCCGCGGACCTGGTCAGCGGGGGCACGCCGGCTGGCTTACGCGCTGTGCCGCCCGCCCGGGCACCATGCCACCCGCGGTGCGTACGGCGGGTCCTGCTACCTGAACAACGCCGCGGTCGCGGCCGAGGCGCTGCGCGCGGCCGGGACGGCCCGGGTCGCGATCCTCGACATCGACGCGCACCACGGCAACGGCACCCAGATGATCTTCTGGGAGCGGGCCGACGTGTGGTACGGGTCGCTGCACGTCGACCCGGGCGCGGGCTGGTTCCCGCACTACCTGGGCTACGCCGGCGAGCGCGGCGCCGGGCCGGGCGCGGGCTTCACCCGGAACCTGCCGCTGGCCCCCGGGACCGGCGACGACGGCTGGCTGGCCGCCCTGGACCTGCTGTGCGACGAGGCCCGTGCGTTCGGCCCCGGGGCCGTGGTGGTGTCCCTGGGCCTGGACGCGGCGGCGGCCGACCCGGAGAGCCCGCTGCGGGTCACCGAGGCCGGATACCGGGCCGCGGGCCAGCGGCTCGCCGTCCTGGGCCCCACGGTCCTGATCCAGGAAGGCGGCTACGACCTGCCCACCCTGGGCGTCCTGGCCGCAGCGGCCCTGGAGGGCGCCGCATCCGCGTGACCCAGCCGATAGGACCGTTAGTGCGGTGCATTGTGTGCGCCTGGACGCACACAATGCACCGCGCTGATGGCGGACACCGCTCAGGCGAGCAGGCAGGCGGCCTCGTGGCCGGCCGCCACCGCGGCCGCTGGCGGGCGCAGGACGGGGTCCTCGCGGTGGCACCGGTCCTCCGCCAACGGGCAGCGCGGGTGGAACCGGCAGCCGGGCGGGATGTCCACCGGGTTCGGCGTCTCACCCTGGAGGATCTGCGGCGTGCTGCGCTGGCGGGGATCGCGGTTCGGCACCACGGACAGCAGCGCCCGCGTGTAGGGGTGCTGCGGGTTGCGGACCACCTCCCGTGCCGGGCCCTGCTCCACGATCCGGCCCAGGTACATGACCGCGATGCGGTCGGCGAAGTGCGCGGCCGTGGACAGGTCGTGGGTGATCATGAGAATGCCCATGTCCCCGTCCCGGCGCAGCCCGTCCAGCAGCGATAGCACGCCGGCCCGGACCGACACGTCCAGCATCGAGACGGGCTCGTCGGCGAGCAGCAGGTCCGGCCCGAGCACCAGCGCGGCCGCGATCGTGACCCGCTGCCGCTGGCCGCCGGAGAGCTCGTGCGGATAGCGGTCCAGGAACTGCTCCGCCGGGACCAGTCCCGCCCGCTCCAGGGCGCTGATGACCAGGTCGCGGCGCTCGGCCCGGGAGCTGCCGATCCCGTGCACCAGCATCGGCTCCGCGACGGCGTCCTGGACCCGGAACCGGGGATCGAGGGACTCGTACGGGTCCTGGTAGATCATCTGCAGCTTGCGCCGCAGCGGGCGCATCTGCTGCTGGGACAGCCCGGTGATGTCGGTGCCGTTCAGCCGGATGCTGCCCGACGCCGGGTTCACCATCCGCAGGATGGTCTGCGCGGTACTGGTCTTGCCGCAGCCCGACTCGCCGACCAGGGCCAGCATCTCGCCGCGGGCCAGACAGAAGCTGACCCCATCCACGGCGTGCACCTGCAGCCGGGGCTCGCGGGCCAGCCGGGCGGTCAGGCTGCGCCGGACCGGGTACTGCGTGACCAGGCTGTCGACGTCCAGCAGCGGTGCCTCGCTCACGGCGCCTGCCCGGCGGGCTGGCGGGTGAGATGGCAGGCGGCATCGTGACCGGGCCCGACGGCGCGCAGCGCCGGGTGCTCGTCCGCGCAGGGCGCGAACGCGGAATCGCAGCGCGGCCGGAAAGGGCAGCCGTGCAGGTTCCGGTCGAGCCGCGGCGGGGAGCCGGGAATGGACACCACCTCATCCTCTCCGTACAGATCGGGGGTGGCCGCGAACAGCAGCCGGGTGTAGGGGTGGCGGGGCGAATGGTAGAGCTCCTCCATCGGCGCGGATTCGACGATCTCGCCCGCGTACATGACCGCGGCCCGGTCGCAGACCTGCGCCACGACCGGCAGGTCGTGGGTGACCAGCACCAGGGCCAGGCCCAGCTCGCGGGACAGCCGGGTGAGCAGGTCCAGGATCTGGGCCTGGACCATGACGTCCAGGGCCGTGGTCGGCTCGTCGGCCAGCAGGATCTTCGGGTCGCAGGCCAGCGCCATCGCGATCGACGCCCGCTGCCGCATGCCGCCGGAGAACTCGTGCGGGTACCGCTCGCCCGCGGCCGCGGGGATACCCACCAGCTCCAGCAGTTCGCCGGCCCGCCGCCGGGCGGCTGCGCCGTGCGCGATGTCGTGGTAGGCCATCGGCTCGGCGATCTGCCAGCCGATCTTCTTCACCGGGTTCAGCGCGTTCATCGCGCCCTGGAAGACCATGGCGATATCGGTCCAGCGGTGCGCGCGCACCGAGTCCTCCCCGCCGGCCAGGATGTTGCGGCCGTCCACCCGCACCTGCCCGGCCAGTGACGCGTTGGGCGGCAGCAGGCCCATCAGCGCCAGGATCGTGGTGGTCTTGCCGCAGCCGGACTCGCCGACCAGGCCGAAGCGTTCGCCCGGGTCCAGTGAGAAGCTCACCCCGGCCGTCGCGTGTACCTGGCCTCCCCCGTGGTGGGAGCGCTGGGGCAGGTCGAACCAGACGTGCAGGTCGTTGACTTCGAGCAGGCTCAAATCGCGTCCGGCCCCCTTCCGACCAGCGGGCGCAGCCGCCACCGGTGCACCGACAGGTTCGCCGCCTTCAGCCGCGGGTTCAGCGCGTCCTCGACCGCCTGGCCGAACAGGAAGCAGCCCACGATGACGGCGGCGATGACGAACCCGGCGGGCACGATGGCCCACCAGGCACCAGAACTGATCGCGGTCCGCTGGAACGCGTTCTCCAGGATCGTGCCCCAGCTGACGACCGTTGGGTCCTCCAGGCCGAGGAAGGCGAGCGCGGTCTCCAGGTAGATCGCGATCGCGATGGTGAGCACCGTGTTGGCGATGAGCAGCGGGCCGACCTGGGGCAGGATGTGCTTCCAGATGATCCGGGCGTTGCTGGCCCCGAGCGCCCGGGTGCGTTTCACGTACACCCGCTCCCGCAGGCTCATCACCTGGGCCCGGATGATCCGGGCGGTCGAGGTCCATTCCAGGATGCCGATCACCATGATCACGTGGAACAGGCTGGCCCCCCAGACGTCAGCAATGACGATCATGAGCACCAGGTCCGGGATGACCAGCAGGTAGTCGGTGATGCGCATCAGCCCGATGTCGATCCAGCGGCCGAAGTACCCGGACAGGATGCCGACCCCGCCACCGATAATCATCGCGACCAGGGTGGCCGCGAACCCGACCACCAGCGAGATCCGGCCGCCCTGCATCAGCAAGCTGAGCATGTCGATGCCGCCGTCGTCGCAGCCGAGCCAGTGCGCGCTGGACGGCGGCGCGTACACCGCGCAGGTCTGCTGGGTGATGCTGTACGGCGCGATGTACGGCGCCACGATTGACAGCAGGACGAAGAAGCCAATGATCGACAGGCCGACGACGGCCGATTTGCGTTCCCGCAGCACGGTGCGGAGGAAGCCGCCGCGCGTTGACGGCTGGCCCTCGGCCTCGACGGCGAGCTGCGGGTCCTGTAGGGGCAGGGTCACTGCGAGATCCTCGGGTCCAGGCGGAAATAGATGAGGTCGGCGGCGAAGTTCAGGATGATGACGGCCAAGGTCAGGATCAGGAAGCCGCCCTGCAGCATTGGGTAGTCGCGCT
Organism: uncultured Actinomycetes bacterium; assembly: GCA_963720645.1. GTDB lineage: Bacteria > Actinomycetota > Actinomycetes > Streptosporangiales > Streptosporangiaceae > RYN-230. Next base: position 166,286 of record CAVRFX010000021.1, read on the forward strand.
GCCCGATCGCGTCGTACATGGCCAGCCCGATGCCGGGCCAGCTGAAGATCACCTCGATCAGCAGCGCGCCGCCGACGATGTACCCGAGGTCCAGCGCGACCAGGGTGACCATCGGGAGCAGCGCGTTGCGGAACGCGTGCCGCCGGACGATCCGGCGATCGGGCAGTCCCTTGGCCCGGGCGGTGAGCACGTAGTCCTCACCGAGCGTCTCCAGCATCGAGGACCGGACCACCAGCGTGTAGCTGCCGTAGGCGGTCAGCATGAGGGTCGCGGCCGGCAGGATCATGTGCTTGCCGATGTCGATCAGGTGCGGCCAGAACGGCTCCGCGCCGAACAGGAAGGGATCGCTCATCCCGGCGGCGGGCAGGTACCCGGCGAAGATGATCAGCAAAACCAGGCCGAGCCACTGGGTCGGGAACGCGTAGAAGAAGATCGCCCCGTTGGTGCTGAGGTGATCCGGCACCGTCCCGCGCCGCCAGGCCGACAAGACGCCGGTCGCCACCCCGACCACGATGGCGGCCACGGTGCCCACGGTCACCATGGGGATCGTGTTCTTCAGGTCCGCGATCAGCAGATGGGTCACCGGCTGCTGGTAGGTGAACGAGATGCCCATGTTCCCGTGGGCCAGCTCGCGCAGGTAGATGAGGTACTGCTGCCACTTGGGCTTGTCCAGGCCGAATTCCACGGTCAGCGCGTGCCGGAGCTGGGGGGTGGAGTGCGGCACCCGGGACAGGTTGGTCACGGCGTTGCCCGGTAGCACCCGGAACAGGAAGAAGTTGATCGTGATCGCCACGAACACGGTGACGAGGGCGAAGAACCCTCGCTTGATGACGTAATCCGCGCTGCGCACCGCCTCAGCCCGCCTGGTGCACGCTCTCGAACGGGATCTTGGACATCGAATTCCAGGAGATGCCCGCGACCAGCGGCAGGTCGGCCCAGGCGGTGGAGTGCGCCTCGATCGCGTCCGGGAAGTCGAGCACCAGATACGGCTTGGCGCTCGCGATCATCTGCTGCATCTGGTAAACGATCTGCTGCCGTTTCGCGGGGCTGGTGGCCGCGCTCTGCGCCTGGTACAGGTTGTCGTAGGCCTTGCTGCAGTAGCCGGTGTCGTTCCAGACGTTCCAGGAGCCGCAGGTCAGCACGGACAGCATGAAGTCCGGGTCGGTCAGCGGGTACCAGTCCCACATCGAGATCTCGAAGTTCTTGTAGCTGTTGGCCGTGATCGCGCTGTAGGCGGCCGAGTCGTCCAGCACCTTCAGGTTCAGCTGCACGCCGATCTTCTTGAAGTCACCCTGGATGATCTGGTACGACCGCTGGCCGTAGCTGTTCTGGATGTCGGTCGGCATGATCACCGTGTACGACATCGGATGGCCGTTGGCCATCCGGACGCCGCCCGGCCCCATCTTGTAGCCCGCCTGGTCGAGCAGCTGGTTCGCCTTGCTCAGGTCGAACGGCAGCCGGCTTGATCGCCGGGTCGGACCAGTGGCCGGTGGCGGGCGGGATGATCGACGCTCCGGGCTCGCCGTGACCGAGCAGGGACGTGCTCACGATGGCCTGCCGGTCGATCGCGTCGTCGAACGCCTGCCGCAGCAGCGGGTTCAGCAGCTCCTTGTGGCTGGCCTCCTGCTGCGGGTTGGCGTTGATGATGAAGTCGTCGAACACGACGCCCGGGCTGGACCGCACCACGAAGTGAGCCGATCTGAGGGTGGCCACCGAGGTCGGCGGCACCACCTCGACCCCGTCCAGCTGGTTGCTCTTCAGCGCGGTGATCATCGCGTCGGTGGTCTGGAAGAACTGCAGGCCGAAGCCGTCGATGTGCGGCCTGGGGCCGTAGAACGTCGGGTTGCGCTTGAACAGCGCGATCTCCTTCGGCGTGTACTTGGTCAGGATGAACGGGCCGCCCGACACGATCGGCGCGTTGTTGGTGAACCGGGTCAGCGCCTTGCCGTTGCCGGTGGCGTACTTGGCCCAGACGTGCTCGGGCAGGATCGGCACCTGCTGCACCTGCGACAGCACGTTCGCCACCGGCCGCTTGTAGGTCAGCACCAGCGTGGTGGCGTTCGGCGCGACGGCGCTCTTCAGGTGCGCGACGTAGCCGGCCGAGTTGGCCGTCGCGCCGTCCTGGTACTTCAGGATGGTGCTGTAGGTCCAGGCCGCGTCGGCGGCGGTCAGCGGCTTGCCGTCGGACCACTTGGCGCCCGGCTGGGTGTGGAAGGTCCACACCTTCCCGTCCGGGCTCTCGGTCCAGCTGCGCGCGAAGTCCGCCGCGAACTGCAGCTGGGTGTTGTACTGGACCAGCATCGGATAGATGTACTCGAACGTCACATAGGCGTCACCCTGGAACGCGACGAACGGGTTCAGCGAGTCGATGCTGGAGTTGCTGCCCAGCCGGAACACGCCGCCGTCCTTGACCGAGCTGCCGGATCCCCCGCTGCCCCCTCCGCACGCGGCCGACACGAGCGCCACGGCGGCCGCCGCCGCGATCAGCGCCGCCGCCTGGCGGCGCCCGCGCGGGTTCCGCCGGCGCGGGTGCAGTGCCGCCCGCAGCCGCCGGGATTTCCCGGGGAGCTGACCGTGGCCTTTCATCCGCCCACCCTCGTTCCTGGGACCGCCCCGGGGTCCGCCCCGCCGGACTGACCGGGAAACCTTCTGAATAGCCGTTTAGGCTTGCCTATCTGGACAGATGCGTCAACCCCCGGCGCCCAACCGCCGCCGCGACGTGATCTAACGAAGGGAGTTCAGTACCGTTCCGTGACGAGTGATCATCACGTGGGCGGGTAGCTCCCTTAGTGTGGGGATGCCTGGGCTTGTGCTTCGGGGGCGCTACCGGCTGGACGTGCTCATCGCGACCGGGGGGATGGGGGAGGTCTGGCGTGGTACCGACCTGGCCATCGACCGCCGGGTGGCGATCAAGGTGGTGCGGCCGGAGCACGCGGACGACGAGGAAGGCCTGGCCCGGTTCCGGGCCGAGGCGCATCATGCGGGCTCGCTGTCGCACCCGAACATCGCCCAGGTCTTTGACTACGGGGAGGCGGTAGCCCCCGAGCCGGGATACCTGGTCATGGAGCTGGTGGAAGGCCTGTCCCTGACCCGGATCCTGGACGACGGGCCGCTGCCGCCCGAGGACGTGATGGACATCGTCGCCCAGACGGCCCGGGGGCTGGCCGCCGCCCACCGGGTTGGCCTGGTCCACCGCGACGTCAAGCCCGGCAACCTGCTGGTCAGGTCGGACGGCCTGGTCAAGATCACGGACTTCGGGATCGCCCGCGCGGTGGGGGATACCACCGTCACCCAGCCCGGGATGCTGATCGGGACCCCCGCCTACCTGGCGCCTGAGCGGGTGTCCGGTGCGCCCGCGTCGCCCGCCACGGACCTGTACTCACTGGGCGTCGTCGCGTACCAGTGCCTGACCGGGCATCCCCCGTTCGCCGGCGAGCCCCTGGTGGTGGCCCTGGCGCATCTCGACCAGGGCATGCCGGCGCTGCCGGCGTCGGTGCCGCCCGGGGTCTCGGCGCTGGTCGCCGAGCTGACCCGGCAGGACCCCGCGGCCCGGCCGCCGTCCGCCTGGGATGCGGCGCTGCGGGCCGAGCAGCTGCGGGTGCTGCTGTCCAGCCCGGAGGCACTCAGCCGGCATGGCACGGCCGCGGCCCCGCTGTCCGTCCCCGGGGCGGAGGGTGCGCTCCTGGCGGGCGCGGCGCTGTCCGGGCCCGGGCCCGCGGTCGCCGCCAGCGTCCCGCCGCCCCCGGCCTGGTCCCCGCTCCCGCCGCCCCCCGGCCCGCGGCGGCGGGCGCGGAACCGCACCAGCCTGCCCGCCCGCGGGGCCCTGGCCGCGACCGGGCTGGCGGCGATCGGGTTCATCGCCTGGACCCTGGCCACGCTGCCCGCGCCGGTCCGGGATCAGCTCCCCGACGTGGCCCCGCCCGCGGCCACGCACAGCACGGCGCCGAGCGGCCCCCGGCAGAGCCCCGTCGCGGCCACCCGCGGTGACGGGCCCAACGGCGGCAGCGCCGCCGTGGCGCGGGTGGCCGCCACCGCCCAGCCGTCCACGTCGGCGCAATCCACGTCCGCATCGCCGGCCCCCCCGTCCACGCCCGGCACGCCCAGCCAGTCCCCGACGCCGTCGGGCAGCCCGACACCCACCCCCAGCACGCCCACCCCGAGCTCGCCGACACCCACGCCCAGCACGCCCACCCCGAGCTCGCCGCCGCCGACCACCTCGGCACCGACCACACCGGCGCCGTCGACACCGATCGGCACGGCGACCCCGAGCAGCGTGCCCGCGCCCTCGACCTCGACCCTGGTGACCCTCAGTCCCGGGACGTTCCTGGCCGCGGGGCCGTGACCCCCGGGATCAGCGGCCCCATTCGCCGGTGACCCGGGCGAGCAGCAGCGCGGCGTCGTCATCGAGCGGCGCGCCGACGTGCCGTATCAGGTCATCGCGCAGCCGGTTCAGCAGATCCCCGTCCTGGCTGCCGGGGGTGGCGGCCAGCGCGGCGGCCCGCTCCTCCAGCGGGTAGAACTCCCCGTGCGCATCGCGGGCCTCGGTCACCCCGTCGGTGTACAGCAGGAAGGCGTCCCCGGGCTGCAGAGCCACGGTGCGTTCCGCGCCGGACGTGCCGCCGAGGGCCATCAGCCGCAGCGGCAGGGCCGGGGCCGGCACGTCCACCGTGGTGACCCGCGGCGGGCGGGCCCCGCCCTCACCACGGGCATCCTGTCCCGGGCTGAGCACGAACGGCGGGGGATGACCGCAGTTGTAGACGGTCAGGCTGCCCGCGGCGGGGTCGATCTCGGCCAGCACCGCGGTCACGAACTCCTCCAGTGGTGCCGCGGGACGGCGGGCCAGGCGCGCTGATGACGGTCACGGCGAGCACCGACACCGTGGTCACCACGGGCAGTTCCGCGGTGGTGGTGAAGGGGGCGGTCACGATCGCGGCCAGCAGCATCACGGCGCCGAAGGCCAGCGGGCGGCGCGGAGTGGCCGCGCCGATGCCAGCCAGGGCCGGCGGCACTGCCAGCAGGGGCAGCAGCAGCTGCCCGGCCGCGGCGCCCATCGTGGCCAGGCCGATCAGGGCCGCCGCCGCGGGGACGGAACACAGGACGAGCCACCCGGCCGGCCAGGGTGCCGCGCGGACGGCCGACCGTCCCCGCGCCAGCGCCAGCATCTAGGAGCCGCGAGTTACGGCAGCCGCGTCACGCAGCATGGGAACGCTCCTCGCTGGCCAAGCGGATACCGCGGTGGGGGACCGGAATCAACGCCACAATAGTGCATCCGCGCCCGGATCCACCGGGTGCGCGGGCCGCCCCGGCGGGGCCGTGCGCCCGCCAGGCGGGCGGCGCGCTCGGCCAGCATGGGCACCAAGCTAGGCAGGGCATAAACTTATGTCAAACCTAATTTTGTGTTCATCCTAAGTTAAGCGTAGGCTGGGCGCATGACATCCGGACTCCGCGAACGGCGGAAGCAGGAGACCCGGCGGGCGATCTCGGACATCGCCACCCGGCTGTTCGTGGCGCATGGCTTCGACGAGGTGACGATTTCCCAGGTCGCTGACGCTGCGGAGGTGGCCAAGATGACGGTCACCAACTATTTCCCGCGCAAGGAGGACCTGGTCTTCGACCGTGCCGAGGCGGTCATCGGGCACCTGGCCGGGGTCGTCGCCAGCCGCGCGCCGGGGGAGAGCATGCTGACCGCGGTCCGCCGGGACTACGCCGATGCGGTGACCCGGGCCGACGTCACCCTCGGGCTGTCCAGTCCCGCCTTCGCCCGGATGATCGCCTCCAGCCCGGTGCTGGCCACCCGCGAGCGGGAAATGCTGCTGCTGCGCGAGCGCGCGCTCGGCGACGCGATGGCCGCCGAGACCGGGGCTGACGGCCCGCAGCTGCGGCTGGCCGCCGCGCTGCTCGCCTCGGTGCACCGGGTGCTGTACGCGGAGGCGCGCCAGCGCAGCCTGGCCGGGCAGCTGAAGCCGGAGATCTGCGCCGTGCTCGCCGCGGCGGCGGCCCGCGCGTTCGACCTGCTGGAGCCGGCCCTGGGCCACGCCTGGGTCCGGGCCTGACCCCCTCCCGGGCGGCCGCCGCGGGCCGGCGTCACCGCTGCGCTCAGTCACACGGTCTCGGCGATCCCGCGGGTCAGCAGGATCGCCGCGCAGAACGAGCGGTAGGTGGCCAGCGGGTCGTCCCCGGTGCAGCGCAGTTCCCGCGGCCCGGTGCGCTCCACTCCCCGGACCCAGCTGGCCGCCTCCGCGATGTCGGTGGTCCGCACCGAGAGCTCCAGCACCGCCTGGCCCAGCGGCGGGGGCTGCGCTCCCGCCGCGCCCCTGACCGCCCGCTCCGCGGTCTCCCGGATCAGCGCGCACGCCCGGGCCGGGTGCAGGCTGTGCGCGGGGCCGAGCCGTTCTCCGAGGGAACCCTGCTGAGGCGGGTCCGCCGTGCCCTGGACAGCCACACCGGGCCCGGCTACCCGGGTGCCCAGCTCAGCCAGGTCAGCCCAGCGGCGCGCCGACCCGCTCGCGCACCTCCTGCACCGCCCACTGGTTCCCGTCCGGGTCGGCGAAGAACATGAACTTGCCGCCGTCGCGGGGGTCGAGCTGCTGGACCTCCGTGACCTCGACGCCGCGGCCGGCCAGCTCGGCCCGGGCCGCGTCGATGTCCCCGACGACCAGCTGGAGATGCGCCCCCGTCCCGGTGGCAGTGTCCGCGCTGATCACCACGGGGCCGATCACGACCGAGCACGCCGATCCGGGTGGCGTCATGTGCACCACCCGCATCTCCGGTGCGGGCTGCGTATCGGCGTCGAGATGGAACCCGAGCTTGCCGAGGTAAAAGTCCTTCGCCCGGTCGATGTCGGTGACCGGGACCACGACCACTTCCAGTTTCCAGTCCATGATGGGCACTCCTTCCGGCTGGCGCCTGGGCGGCGCTCCTGGTCCTAGGACGGAGCCACCGCGCCAGCTTCGACATCCGCACCCCGCCGGTGCGCAGATTATTCGCGGTGACCGGCATTATCCGCGGTGACCGGCCGGGTAGGCCCAGGCCCACCCCTCAATTAGGTACGGCCCCATAGCGCCGGGACCCCCGTCAGGGTCACGATGGGTGACATGTGGATCCTCGTTCCCGTCGTGTGGCGGGTTTTCACCCGGCTGATGCGTTACCTGCGCCGGGGCATCTTCCTGGTGCCCGTGGCCGCGATCGGGATGGCGCTGTTCGGCGTGCACCCCTGGACCGTCGCGGTGGTGCTGCTGGCCCTGTTCGTGGCGTTCTGGAGGCCCGTGATCGCCGCGGCGCTGCTGCCGGTCACCATGGTGGTCGCCGGGATCAGTGGTCTCGTGGTGGCCGCCACCCAGCCCGGCTCGGGGTTCTGGAGCGTGTCCGCCCTGAGCGCGATCCATCAGCGCCTGATCGGGCCGCCCCGCCAGGGCCGGATCACCGCCATCGCCGGGCAGCTGGCCGGGCGGGGCCGTCAGGCCGTGATCACCCGCTTCGGCGCCGTGCCGCCGCCCAGCCCGGCGGCCCGGCCCGCCGCGGGCCCGCCCGTTAACTGGTATATGGGGCCCAATGGCCCGTCCGTCACGATCTCGGCGGGGCCCAGGATCCAGATCGACACGCCCGCCGGGGCGCCCTGGCAGATGCTGGCCAGCCGGGGGAGGGGGACAGTCCACATCAGCCACGGCGGCGGCCTGTGGCCCGGTGGCCTGCTCGTCCCGCTGGCCTTGCTGCTGCTAACCCTGGGCCTGTGGCTGCTGCCCCGCAGCGCGCCGGCGCTGCGGACCCACGCCGCCGGGCTGCTGATCTCGCTGCGGCGGCGGATGCTGGAGAATCGCTGGGGCATTCTCCTGATCCCGGTCGCGCTGCTCGGCCTGACCGTGTTCGGCGTGCACCTGTGGACGGTCGCGGCGGTCCTGGCGTCCATCGTCACGGCGGCCCGGTGGCCGGTCACCGCCGCGGACCTGGTCCCGGTGGCGCTGACCGCGTTCGCGGTCCGCGGCTTCATGATCGCGGCGAGCTGGCCGTCGCTGCCGGGGCTGGAGCGGCCCGGGATGCTCTACGGCCTCATCGTCGTCACCACCCGCCAGACGGCCATGCTGGCCGGGGCCGAGGCCAGCGCGTTCCTCGTGATGGCCGCGTGGCTGGTCCCGCGGACGATCGGGGCGCACGCCCGCGCGATGCTGGTGCCCGGCCGGGCCCTGGAGCTGGAGGGCCGCGTGCAGCGGCTGACCGAGACCCGGGATCTGGCCGTGGGCGCGGCCGCCACCGAACTGCGCCGGATCGAGCGCGACCTGCACGACGGCGCCCAGGCCCGGCTGGTCGCGCTGGGCATGAACCTGCGGGCGGTGGAGCGGATGCTGCCGGGTCGCCCGGAGGCCGCGCTGGCCCTGGTCGCCGAGGCCCGGGAGACCTCCCTGCGGGCCCTGAACGACCTGCGTGACCTGGTCCGCGGCATCTGCCCGCCGGTGCTGGCCGACCGTGGCCTGGGCCACGCGGTGCGCGCCCTCGCCCTGGACACCCCATTCCCGGTGGACCTGGACATCGACCTGCCCGGGCGGCTGAGCGCGCCGGTCGAGTCGGCCTGCTACTTCGCGGTGGCCGAGGCCCTGGCCAACGCGGTCCGGCACTCCGGTGCGCGCCGGGTGCACATCCGCATGCAGCACACGGGCGGGCTGCTGCGGGTCCAGGTGGCCGACGACGGCGCGGGCGGCGCGGACCCGGCCCGGGGCACCGGCCTGCGCGGCGTCGAACAGCGGCTGGCGCGCGTTCGATGGCATCCTGGCGGTGAGCAGCCCGCCAGGGGGGCCGACCATGATCGCCATGGAGGTGCCGTGCGCGTTGTTGTCGCCGAAGACCTGTTCCTGCTGAGGGACGGGCTGACCCGGCTGCTCACGGCGCACGGCTTCGAGATCGCGGCGGCGGTGGACAGCGCGCCCGGCCTGCTGTGCGCGCTGCTGGAACAGCGGCCGGATGTGGCGGTCGTGGACGTCCGGCTGCCGCCCTCGTTCGCCGACGACGGCCTGCAGGCCGCGCTGGCCGCCCGCCAGCAGGTGCCCGGGCTCCCGGTGCTGCTGCTGTCGCAGTACGTCGAGCAGCTGTACGCCCGGGAGCTGCTCGCCGACCAGTCGGGCGCGGTCGGCTACCTGCTCAAGGACCGGGTCTTCAACGACGACCAGTTCGTCAACGCGATCCGGACCGTAGCCGCGGGCGGGACCGTGATGGATCCCGATGTCGTGAGCAAGCTGCTCGGCCGCCGCGCCCGTGACGAGCCGGTCACCCGGCTGTCCGGCCGTGAACGCGAGGTCCTGGCGCTGATGGCCGAGGGCCGCTCGAACGTGGCGATCGCGCAGCGGCTGTTCGTCACCGAGAAGGCGGTCAGCAAGCACACGACGAGCATCTTCACCAAGCTGGGGCTGGCCGCCTCCGAGGACGACAACCGGCGGGTGCTGGCCGTCCTGGCCTACCTGAACGCCTGAGCCGCTATCCCGGGCCGGGGCCGAGCTGGCTGAGGGCCTGCTCGGCCACGACCCGGGCGGGCAGGCCGGTGGCGGCGGCCGCGGCGGCCACGTCGTCGTGCTCGGGCTTGGCCCGGTGCGGGCCGATCTTGACCCGGATCCGGTGCCCCCCGACGGTCACCTCGGTCTCCCGGCCGGGGCAGCGCCTGGCGCCGGACCTGATGGCGCCGGGCACCCAGGCTGCCGGTCTCGGCGAGCAGCCGGGCCAGGACCGGCCCGTCATCCCCGGGCCGGCACAGCGCGGTGACCACGTGCGCTGGGCGGCCCTTCTTCCCGGTCACCGCCGTGATCCAGGCGTCCAGCGCGCCCGCGCCGAGCAGCAGCCCGGGCAGGTCGCCGAGCAGCTCGCCGGTCACGTCGTCGACCGTCGTCTCGACCATAATCAGGGTCTCGCCGGGCCCGGCGGCCGGCCGGCCGCCTCGTCGTCAGCGGCGGGCTCGCCGAGCAGGGCGGGCAGCACGTTAGGCCGCCCAGGCACGTCCCGGCCGCCCGCCCCGTAGCCGCTGCCGCTCACCCGCATCGCGGGCATCGGCCCGTACCGGCAGCCTGCCGCCCGCAGCAGCGCAGCGCCCGTCGGCGTGACCGTCTCCCCGGCGCCGTCCCCCGTCGCCCCGCCGACCCCGCTGACCTGCGCACCCTCCAGCAGGGCCACGGTGGCTGGCGCCGGCGCCGGGAACCGCCCGTGCCGCATCTCGATCACGCCCGCGCCCAGCGCGAGCGGCGCCGACCAGACCGCGCTCACCCGCAGCGCGTGCAGCGCGGCGGCCACCCCCACGGTGTCCACGACCGTGTCCACCCCGCCCAGCTCGTGCAGGTGCACGTCGCCGGCGGGGACGCCGTGGATCCGGCCCTCCGCCTCGGCCAGGGCGGTGATGGCCGCGGCGGCCAGCTGCGCCGCGGCCGGCGGCACGGCCGCCCGGGCCAGCGTGAGCAGGTCCGCGGCCCGCCGCGCGGGCACCTCGTCGTCCACCAGGACCCGGGCCTGGCAGGCGGCCAGGCCAGCGCGCCGCACCGGCACGGCGGTCAGCTCCCAGCCGGCAAGCCCGGTGCTGGCCACCGCCGCCCGGACCGCACCGAGCGGCGCGCCCAGGTCCAGCAGCGCGCCGAGCAGCATGTCGCCGGAGATCCCCGAGAACGGGTTCAGCCACAAGATCACGGCCCGCTCACCCCCGGCCCGTCCCGGGGACCCTGCGCGCGCCGGGACTGGCGGCCCAGGGAAAAGGCCAGCCGGTAGGCGGCCATCGCGCCGCCGAACCCGGAGTCGATGTTGACCACGCACACGCCGGCCGCGCAGGACGTCATCATGGCCAGCAGCGCGGTGATGCCGTCCAGCGCCGCGCCGTACCCGGTGGACGTCGGCACCGCCACCACCGGGACGCCGACCAGGCCCGCCACCGCGCTGGCCAGCGCGCCTTCCATGCCCGCGATCACGATCACCACATCGGCCGTACCGATGTCCCCGGCCACGGCGAGCAGCCGGTGCAGCCCGGCCACGCCGACGTCGCGGAACTCGGTGACCCGCAGGCCGGTGGCGCGGGCCACCGCGGCCGCCTCGTCGGCCACCGGGCCGTCCGCGGTGCCCGCCGTGACCACCGCCACCCGGCACCCGCCCGGCGGCGCGGGCCGCCAGCACAGCAGCCGGGCCGCGGGGTCATAGTCTCCCGCCGCCTGCCCCCGGCGGCGGCCAGCTCCGCGGCGACCGCGCCGGCCGCGGCGGGTTCCAGCCGGGTGACCAGCACCGGCCCGGACGTGCGGGCCAGCAGCGCGGCCGCGATGGCCGCGATCTCGGCCGGGTTCCTTGCCCGGGGCGTAGATCACCTCCGGCAGGCCCTGCCGCCGGGCCCGGTCCAGGTCGACGGTGGCGAAGCCGAGCGGCAGTGCCGCCGGGGCCGCCGGGGCGGCCCGTCCGTCCCGGCCCGGCCTGGTCCGCGTCCGCTAGCCCGCCTCGCCCGCCCGGGATCTGAGACCACGGACAGCGGCAGCAGCGCGTTCAAGCTGCCGCTGCGCAGCCCGGCCAGGTCCGCGGTGGCGAACACGAAGCCGGCCGCCCGGACCAGCGCGGTGATCTCCTCGCGCCGGGCCAGCAGCCGCCCGAGGTCCTCCGGTGGCACCTCGATCCGGGCCACGCTGCCCGCCGCGTGCGCCCGGACCCGGCAGACGCCGAAACCCGCCCCGTGCAGGGCGTCCTCGGCCTGCTCGATCCGGCCGAGCAGCTCCGGGGTGACCGGGTCACCGTAGGCGATCCGGGACGACAGGCAGGCCGCGGCGGGCTTGGCCGCGGTGGCCAGGCCCAGCTCGCGGCTGACCGCGCGGACGGCCGCCTTGGTGAGCCCGGCGTCGACCAGCGGGAACACCGCCCCCGGTCGCGGGCGGCCTGCTGCCCGGGCCGGTGGTCAGACAGGTCGTCGAGGTTGGTGCCGAGCGCGATCCGCGCGCCCATCGCGGCCGCCACCGGGGCGACCGCGTCGAACAGCGCGCTCTTGCAGTGGAAGCAGCGGTCCGCGCCGTTGCGCCGGTACTGCGGGCCGGTCCAGCTCGTCGGTGCACACCTCGACGTGGGCCAGGCCGCGGGACCGGGCGAAGTCCCGCGCGGCGGCCCGCTCCGCGGCGGGCAGGCTCGCCGACACGGCGGTGACCGCGAGCGCCCGCGACCCCAGCACCTGGTGGGCCACGGCGGCCAGCAGGGCCGAGTCCGCGCCGCCCGAGTAGGCGGTGACCAGCCGGTCCTCCCGGGCGATCCGCTGCTTCAGGTCCCGGAGCAGGCGATCTGCATCGAAGTCGGTCACACCGGGCTCCCCACCGGGTCGTCTGCGCTCACGAACGGGATCGTCTGCGGCCCCTCAGGCAGCACGCAGACCCGCGCGCCCGGCCCGGCCGCGGCGAGCCCGTCGGCGACGGCCGCGGCGATGTCCGGCACCGCGAACAGGTGCGCGCTGCGCAGGTCCGCGTCGCTCAGCCCGGACGCGTGCACGCCTACCCGGGCCCGGCGGAGCACCCGGGCCAGGACCTGCACCTGCCACTGGTCGGGCACGGTCTCGGTCCGGGCCGCGATCGAGGCCAGCAGCCGGTCCGCGGTGGGCTCCGCGGCCAGTTCCGCGCGGAACGAGCCGTGATCGGGGAACCCGTCCGCGCACTCGGCCGCGCAGATGATCAGGCCGCCGGGCCGGACCACGGTGGCGGCCGCGGACATGCCCTTGACCGCCTGGTACAGGTTCTGGTCCAGCGGGAACCCGGCGTTGGTCGTCACCACCACGTCGAACAGGCCGTCCACCGGGCGCATGGATACCTCGCGGACGTACGCCCGGGCCGTGGCGTGCATGGCCAGCACCTCGCCGCCGAACGCCGCGACGACCTGCTGCTCCCGGTTCAGGACCACGTCGAACGCGAAGTCCACCCCGGTCGCCGCGGCGATCGCGCGCACGTCGTCGTGCACCGGGTTGCCCTCGCACACCGCCCAGGTGGCCCGCTCGCTGCCGATCCGCCGCGCGTCGTGCAGGGTCAGCGTGGTGTCCAGCCCGGCCAGGCCCGGCGCGACCAGCTTGGGGCCGCCGCTGAACCCGGCGAAGAAGTGCGGTTCCACGAACCCGGTGGTGATCTTCACGTCCGCCGCTGCCCAGTGCCGGTTCAGCCAGACCGGCACCCCGTCACCGTGCTCGCCGCACCAGGTGAGCATGCTGGCGTCCCGGGCGTCGTGGTTGATCACCCGCAGCCGGGCGGCCAGCTCGGGCCCCAGCATCTCCGCCAGCTCGCCGGGGCTGTTGCCGCGGTGCGTGCCGGTCGCGATGAGCACGGTCAGGTCGCCCGGCCCGGCCAGGCCGTCAAGCTCGGCGAGCAGCGCGCGGAGCATGGCCTCGCGGGGCTGCGGCCGGGTCACGTCACAGACCGACACGGCCACCGACTGCCCCGGGCGGACCAGCGCCCGCAGCGGCGGCCCGGCCACCGGCTCGCGCAGCGCGCCCGCGAGGACGGCGGGGACGTCCGCGGCGGCCGGGTGATGGACCGGCGCTACGACCGTGGTCCGGTCCGCGGGCAGCGAGATGCGCAGGCCCCGGCGGCCGTAGGCCAGGTCGATGTCCAGCACGGTGTCAGCAGGCATCCAGCTCCGTCCACGCCTCGTCCGGGACCACGGTAGCGAAGCGGTCCAGGACCGCGGCCACCTGCCCGCCGCTGCGCATCCCGCTGACCACGGAGCCGCCGCCACGGCGCCGGCGTCCGTGCTCTCGGTGTACAGGTTGCCGGCCGGGGCGCCGCCGAAGCCCAGCGTGGTCACCCGGGCCCCGGTCAGGCCGATCGGGCGCTGCTTCATCGCGTCCCGTGCTCATCCAGCCGGTACCAGGCCCGCGCGGTACCGCCCCGGACGGCCGCGCGCTCCGCGGCGCCCAGCCCGTCCAGCACCGCTGCGGCCGCCGCGGCCACCTCCGCGTAGCTGGCCGCCAGCAGGCACACCGGCCAGTCCGAGCCGAACATGGTCCGGGCCGGGCCGAACTGCTCCAGCACGTACTCCATGACCGGGCGCAGCTGCCCCGGCGTCCACGAATCCCAGTCCGCCTCGGTGACCAGCCCGGACAGCTTGACCGCCACGTTCGGCCGGGCCGCCAGCGCCCGCAGGTCCGCGGCCCAGGCCGCCATCGCCCCGGTCCAGGGCCGGGTGCCCCCGCCGCCCGGCTCCCCGGAGGCGATCGGCGGCTTGCCCGCGTGATCCAGCACGAACCGGACCTCCGGCAGGGCGGTCACGGTCCCGGTGACCAGCGGCAGCTGGTGCGGCGAGATGACCAGGTCGTAGGCGAGCCCGGCCGCGGCCACGGCGCGCAGCCTGGCCCGGACCTGCGGCCGGGCCAGCCACTCCTGGTCGGGTTCCTCCTGGAGCTGGTGGCGCACGCCCACCAGAGCCTGGCCACCCGGCCCGGCCTGGGCCGCGCGCAGCTGGCCGGCCGTGCCCGGGCCGGACAGGTCGGCCCAGCCGACCACCCCGGCGACCAGCGGCTGCGCCGCGGCCAGGGCCAGCAGCTCGCGGGTCTCGTCGAAGCTGGCCACGGTGTGCACCACGATGACGCCGTCCTGGGCGGCCGCGCGCAGGTCCGCGGCCACGTCGTCCAGCCCGAACGAGCGCTGCAGCGCGGGCAGGCCGTCGGTCCACGGCTGCGGCCGCACGGCCAGGTCCCACACGTGCACGTGCGCGTCGAGGGCAGGCCCGGTTCCGGCCCGGGACTCAGTCATGCCCGGGGCCGCAGCCGCAGCCCGCCCATCCCGCCGTCCACGGCCAGCTCGGTGCCGGTGGTGGAACCGGCCGCGGGCGAGGCCAGGTACACCACCGCGGCCGCCACCTCCTGCGCCGTGACCAGCCGCCCGTGCGGCTGGCGGGCCTCCAGCGCGGCCCGCTCCGCGTCCGGGTCGGGGGCCGCGTCCAGCAGCCGGGTGACCCAGGGCGTGTCGGCCGTGCCGGGGTTCACCGCGTTGACCCGGATGGCGTCGGGCATCCCGTCGGCGGCCATGGCCCGGGTCAGCGCGGCCACCGCGCCCTTGCTGGCCGAGTACACCGCCCGGTCCGGCAGCCCGGCGGTGGCCGCGATCGAGGCCGTGTTGACCACGGCGGCGCGGCCGGACTCGCGCAGGTAGGGCCAGGCGGCGCGGGACACCCGCGCGGTGCCGATCACGTTCACGTCCAGCACCCGCCGCCACTCCTCGTCGGTGCTGTCGGCCACGCTGCCCTGGGCGCCGATCCCGGCGTTGTTGACCAGCAGGTCCAGGCCGCCCAGCCGGCCGGCGGCCGCGTCGACCGCGGTCCGGACCGCGGCGTCATCGGTCACGTCGGCCTGCACGTAGCCGGTCCCGGCGGGCAGCCCCGCGGGCGGCGTGTCCGCCGTGTCCAGCACGACCACGGCGGCGCCCTCGGCCGTGAACGCCGCGGCGATCGCCGCGCCCAGCCCGGACGCCCCCCCGGTGACCAGCGCGCGCAGGCCTGTCAGCTGTCCCATCGTCATCCTCTCTCGGCTGCGTCTCCCGGGGCAGTATCCTCCGGCGCCGGGTGGCCGGGCGCAGTGGCCCGTGACGCAGTGCCCAGTGCAGCAGCGCCGTCGCGGAACATGCCGAGCCGGGTGAGCTGGCCCACCGCCCCGTGCCAGTGCCTCGAGGAGACGATCGACGAGCACCGCCGGATCCTCGACGCGATCTGCGCCGGAGACGCCGCGGGCGCGAACGCCGCTATGTACGAGCACATCACCGGGTCCTGGGCCCGCCGCCGCCCCGCCGCCCAGGCCGACCTGGATTCCGCAGTCTGACGCGGCTGCCCAGAGACGGGAGACCTCCCGTTCAGCGGGCCGGAGGGCTGGGCGGCGGCCTTTTGCGAGGAACCGGGCCGGGAGATCTCCACGACAGGTCGGCTCCTCTTCCGTCGTCGTCTCCCCGGCTGTCATCGAAGAGGGTCGCCTGTGGGTCATTCCTGGCCTGCAGGTCGGCGGCGGGGCCGCCGTCCTCCCGGGCGTCCAGTTCCGCCTCGGTCTCGATCCGCCCGTCGCGCCTGATGTGGGACAGGCCTACCCCGCGTTCCCGGAGCACCCGCCCGATGAGCAGGTGGCGGTGGCACCGGGCGGGATCCTCCTCGCTGCAGAGCAGGGCGATGCGCGACGTCCGGGCCCGGGCCAGGACCTGGTCGAGGCCATCCTGGAACGCCGGGCTCGCGGCGAGCCGGCCGTAGAGCACATGGCCCTGATCGTCGTAGAACTCGTCACCGGCCGGGCGCCCGCCGAGTTCCCGGCCGAGCGGGATGTAATCGATCCCCTGGCTGGCCAGCGCCGCGCCGAGCGCTTTGGCGTTGAAATGCGGTACGTAGCGGGACCAGGGCGCGGTGCGCACGTCGGCCAGGACCTCGATACCGTGCCGCTGCAGGAGGCTCAGGAAATGGTCGAGGGCCTGGTTCGAATGGCCGATCGTGAACAGGCCTGGTCCGTCATCCGGCACGACCGGCGTCCTGGGGCCTCCCGGTTCGGGTGGCGTTCGCGATCGCCGCTTCCCAGTGCCGCAGGTACTCCGGGTAACCGGCCGCGAACCGGGCCAGGCCCGCGGCGGCCTCGCCGGTCAGCGCGGTGAGGTCGTAGTCGACGGTGGCTACCCGGGGCTCGCCGGAGGCCGCCGCCCCGTCGTCCAGGGTGACGGTCACGGTGCCGGCGTCCCGGCCGTGGGCAATGCGCGCGTAGCGGACGGACCGGCCGGGCTCCCGGGCGCAGACCACCCACGTCGTGCGCTGCTCGCCGTGGAGGGTCTCGAACACGGTGCCCGGCTCCGTGTCGTCGTCCGCCGGGGCCGGGAACAGCGGGTCCCAGCCGTCGGCCCACAGTTTCTCGCCGCGCGGGGTGAACAGGAACAGGGCGGGCTCGTAGCCGGCTGGCAGCCGCACCGATCCGCTGAGCCGGACACGGTGCAGCGGATCCGGATCGCGGGGTGCGGGATCTGACACGCTATGTACCATGGTACAAAAGTAACATGACGACCGTGGAGCGCGTCCAGACCGGGGTCCGGATGGAGCGCAGCCTGCTCAAGGTGCTCAAGGGGCTGGCCGAGTACCTCGATCTGTCCCTCGGCGACCTGCTGGAAGGCATCGTGCTGCACGCGTTCGAGGGGGAGCAGGCCTTCGGGGTGCCCACGCTGGGCGTGATCGCGGAGCTGAAGCGGATCTACGGCTGTGACCTGGCCGCCGCCGACAGCCACCAGCTGCGTGAGTCCGGGGGCCAGCCCGGCTCCAGCTAGCCCCGGTCCCGCTGGCCGTTCCGGCTAACCGAGCCGGGCGGCCAGCGCGGCCTTCGCGGCGGGCCAGTCGTCGTCGGTCATCGCGTACTGGACCGTGTCCCGCCAGCTGCCGTCGTAGCGCAGCCGGTGCTTGCGCAGGACGCCCTCACGCACCGCACCGAGCCGTTCGATGGCGGCCTGCGACCGGGTGTTGAAGATGTCGGTGTGCCAGACCACGCGGACCGCACCGAGGGTCTCGAACGCGAACGTCATCATCAGCAGCTTCGACTCGGTGTTGTGCCCGGTGCGCCACCAGCGCTGGCCCAGCCAGGTGTGCCCGATGCCCAGCGTCCGCAGCGCGGGGTTCACCTCGTAGAACGACGTGGTGCCGGCGAACTCCCCGGTGGCCGCGTCGATCTGGGCGTAGGGGAGCCGGGTACCCCGGGCCCGCGCGGCCACGGCGTCGGCGATGTGCCGGGCCGCGTCGTCGACCGTGACCGGCTGGGCCAGCGCACCGCCCGGCGGGCTCAGCCAGCGGAACACCTCCGCGCCCTGCTCGCTGCGGCCCGCGGCGGCGAGGTATCCGGGCGCGTGCTCCAGCGCCAGCGGCTCCAGCCGGATCAGCCGCCCGGCCAGCACGGGCATCGCCCACCAGAGATCGTCGCTCACGCCAGGATGATCCCAGCCACAGGCTGAGGGCCGCGAGCGGGGGCCGCGAGCGGGGGCCGCGAACGTGGACCGTGAGCGGCGGCCGCGAGCTGGAGCGGGCCGCGGCAGCCTGCGCGCCCCCGCCAGGGCAAGTCCCGTTCGTGATCAACCGATTGGTGTTGCCAGGACAACACCAATCGGTTGATCACGAACGCTGTGTGGGGGAGGCGGGGCTGAAGGGGCGGGTGTGGCGCGGCGGAGGAGCCTGGCGCGCGGCGGAGGAGCCGTGGCGCGCGGCGGAGGGCTCCATGGCGCTGCGGAGGGCCCGTGGCGCGGCGGTGCGGTGGAAGGCCGGGGCTGCGGAGGGCCCGTGGCGCGGCGGAGGGCTCCATGGTGCTGCGGAGGGCTCCATGACGCGGCGGAGGGCTCCATGACGCGGCGGAGGCGCGGGCGGAGGGCGGATCCGCGCCGCGGCGTCAGGTCCAGGCGGGGCCGGCGTCGGGGGCGTCGTCGGCCAGGACGGTGCCCTCGATCAGGCCGTAGGGCCGGTCTCCCGGGTGGTAGACCTCGTTGTCGTTGGGCAGCCCGAACGGGGCCAGGTCCACCAGGTAGTGGTGCTTGTTGGGCAGCACCAGCCGGACCTCGCAGACGTCCGGGACGGCCTCGATGATCCGCTCACCGATCGCGTAGAGCGTCTGCTGCAGCGAGTAGCTGTAGGTCTCGCTGAACGCGGACAGGGTCGCCTCCCGGGCGACCTCGAACGCCGCGTCCCAGTCCATGCCCGGAGACCCGGGCCCGGAGCCCGGAGACCCGGGCCCGGAGCCCGCAGACCCGGGCCCGGAGCCGGCCACCCAGGCCGGAGCCGGTAGACCGGGCCCCGGTACCGCCACCAGGCACTGACCTGGGTGGCGAGCATCCGGTCCCGGGTCTCCTCCAGCGTCGTGTACTCATCGCGCGGGAACCCCCGGAACTCGGAGTTGGTGGTGTTCAGCAGGGTCAGGTCCTCGATCCCTGCCACCACGCTCACGCCGGACCCGCGGTCGCGGGTGACCCGGCAGGCCCGGGTCAGCTCCCCGGTCCGGGCGAACGAGTGTCCTGCTCTCGCCGACCGGCGCCCAGCCGTACTCCTCGATCGTCACCCGCGCCCGGGTGATCTGCGGCTGGGTCCCCGTGAAATGCGCGGCGAGTTCCATCCCGAACACCTCGGGCGGCACCGGCCCGAGCCGCTGCGCGAACGCGTACACGGTGTTCTTCTGCGTGTCGGTGGCCAGCACCGCGGAGTTGTCGCCGGTCAGGTGGGCGGCGGCCAGGTCGCCGGACAGGCTGGTGGACACGTTCCAGTCCCTGATCAGGTCGCCGCCGCCGGGACCCGCGCCGCGGGCCACGCGCATCACCCGGACCTCGGCCTTGCCGTACCGGTTTGCTCCGAGCTGGACCATGGGCGCAGGCCTTTCTGTGGTTAGCCGTCATGCAGGGCGAGATACACCCGGTCGGGACTCATCGGCAGGTCGGTGATCCGGACCCCGGTCGCGTCGCGCACCGCGTTGGCCAGGGCCGGGGCCACCGGGTTGAACGGGGCCTCGCTCATCGACTTCGCGCCGAGCGGGCCGAGCGGGTCGGCGGTCCGGGCGAAGTACACCTCGGTGCGCGGCACGTCGGCCAGCACCGGGACGTGATACTCCCGCAACGTCCGGGTCGTCACCCGTCCCGTCCCGTCGATGTCGACGTGCTCGAACAAGGCCGCGCCGAGGGCCTGGACCACGCCGCCCTCGATCTGGCCGCGCAGCTGCACCGGGTTGATGACCGTGCCCGCGTCGGCGGCCTGCACGCTCTGCAGGATACGGATCTCGCCGGTCGCGGGCCGTACCGCGACCCGGAAGCCGTGCACGTTGAACGTGACCGAGCGGCCCCGGCCGTCGCACGTCCCCTCGGCCTCCATCAGCTTCGCGTCCGGCCTGCCGCCGGCCCGGAACCGGCGATCAGCCCGGCCAGCGTCCCGGCGGCCCGCAGCGTGGCCATCCCGGCCACGACGGTGCCGGTGGACCCGTACGCCCCCGTGTCGTGCTCGACCTCGTCGGTGTCCGCGGACACGATCTCGATGTCGTCCACGCCGCAGCCCAGCGCGCCCGCGGCGAGCTGCCGGTGCACGGTGGTGGTCCCGTTGCCGAACTCGGCCGTGCCGACCGAGAGCCGGTAGCCGCCGCCGCGGCGCTGCGCGATCCGCACGTGCGCCCGGTGGCCGCCGGGCGGCACGGTATCCAGCATGGCCACCGCGAGACCGGTCCCGGCCCGCCACCCGTCCCCCGCGGGCACCGGCAGCCCCCGCCCGCTGCCCAGCGCCGCCGACACCAGGTCCAGGCACTCGGCCAGCCCGTAGGAGGCGATCTCCACGTCGTCGGGCTGGTCGCTGACCGACAGCAGCGCGTCGCCCGGGCGGACCACGTTCCGGCGCCGGACGGCGAGCGGGTCGAGGCCGAGGATGCGGGCCAGCTCGTCCAGGGCGGATTCCACCGCGAACACGGTCTGGGACAGGCCGTACCCGCGGAACGCGCCGGCCGGGACCGTGTTCGTGTACGCGGCCCACGCGTCAGACCCGCTTGGCCGGGCAGCGGTACAGGCTGACCGCCTCGTTGCTGCTGTGGTGCAGCACGCCGCCGGCGTGGTTGCCGTAGGCGCCGGTGTCCGCGACCGTGCGCAGCTGCAGCGCGGTCAGCGTGCCGTCGCGGCGGGCCCCCAGCCGGACCGTGATCCGCATCGGGTGCCGGGTCGTGGCCGCGGTGAACTGCTCTTCCCGGGTGAACTCGAGCTGCACCGGCCGGCCGAGCCGCAGCACGGCCAGCGCGACCACGTCCTCGGTGAGCATCTCCTGCTTGCCGCCGAACCCGCCGCCGACCCGCGCCGCGACCACCCGGACCTGGCTGCGCTCCAGCCCGAACAGCCCGCACAGCGCGTCGCGGGTCAGGAACGGGGTCTGCGAGCTGGTCCGCAGCACCAGCCGCCCGCCGTCCATCCAGCCGATCGTGGCGTGGGTCTCCAGGTGCACGTGCTGCACCCGCTGCACCCGGAACGTCTGCTCGTACGTGGTGGCCGCGGCCGCGAAACCTGCGGCTATGTCCCCGGTTCCGCCGTGAACTTCAGCCGCAACGTTCCGTTCCGGGTCATTCACGCCCGGCTGGGGCGCTATCCCGGGGTGCAGCACCGGCGCGCCGGGCGCCATGGCCTGGTCCGGGCCGAGGACGGCGGGCAGCACGTCGTAGTCCACCCGGACCAGGGCCGCGGCCCGGCTGGCCGTGTCCGGGCGGTCGGCGACCACCGCCGCGACGCGCTGGCCGGCGAACCGCACGGTCCGGTCGAACAGCAGCGTGTCGCAGGCGTCGTCGCCCGGGTTGTGGTGGCGGGCGGTGGAGTAGCGTCCCGGCGGCGAGTCCGGGTAGCTGAACACCGCGGCCACCCCGGGCAGCGCCAGCGCGGCGCGCGGGTCGACCGAGCGGATCCGGGCGTGCGCGTGCGGGGAGCGCACCAGCTTCATGTGCAGCAGTCCCGGGATCGTGGTGTCCAGCGTGAACGCGGCCCGGCCGGTCACCACGTCCGGGCCGGCCGGAGCGGGCAGGCCCGCGCCGACGGGGTAACCGGGGCCAGCCGGCGGCCCCGGGGCCGCGGGCCGGGCCGGCACCACGGGGGACGGGGCGCTCGTTGCGGAGACAACCGGGCCGTCGCCGGCCCGCGGCAGGCCGGCCAGCGCGTCCGCGATGGAACCGTAGCCGGTACACCGGCAGATGTTGCCCTTGAACGCGCGGGGCAGGTCGGCCCGGTCCTCGCTGGTCAGCGCGGCCGCCGTCATGATCATCCCGGGGGTGCAGAACCCGCACTGGAAGGCCTGGGCGGCCAGGAAATCGGTGGCCGGGGACCCGGGGGCCAGCCCTTCGACCGTCGTCACGTCGCTGCCGCGCGCGCGCATCGCCGGGTAGATGCAGCTGTGCACCGGCACGCCGTCCACGTGCACGGTGCAGGCGCCGCAGTCGCCGGTGTCGCAGCCCTTCTTGACCCCGTGCCAGCCTTCCTCGCGCAGGAACGTGCGCAGGCACTGGCCGGGCCGCGGCTGCGTGCCGGCGGGCTGGCCGTTGATGCGCAGGGTCATGGCGGCGTTCCCGGGGTGTCACCCAGCTCCGCTGCCGTGCTGTCCTCGCGCAGCTCCGCTGCCGTGCTGTCCTCGCGCAGCTCCGCTGCGACCTCGGCGACGAACCGGCGGGTCATCGCGGCCCGCCAGGCCGGTGCCCCGTGCACGTCGTCGTGCCAGCTGAGCCGGGCCGGGTCCCGCGCGGCCCGGTCGAGCGCGGCGGCGGCTTCCCCGGGGGACGGCCGGCCGGGGAACCGGAGCTGGACCGGCCGGGGCGTGGCCGCGGTCACGGTGATGACCAGCCCCGGGCCGCTGGTCCGCCCGGTGACCAGCGCCGCCGACCGGCCCATCCGGGACAGCGACGCCTGCCGGAACGCGGTCCGGCTGCGCAGTGACGCGTCCGGCAGCGTGACCGAGCGGAGCAGCTCGCCCGGGCTCAGCACCGTGGTCCCGGGGCCGGTGACGAAGCTGGTGGCCGGGATCTCCCGGACGCCGCCGCCCGGCGACCACACGGTGGCGGTGGCGTCCAGGGACGCGGCCAGGGAGGTCATCGCGCCGGCGGGCAGCGCCAGGCAGAGGTTGCCGCCCACGGTGGCCATGTTCTGCACCTTGAACGAGGCCAGCAGGGCCTCGCAGCACTGGCGCAGCAGCGGGACCGCGGCCCAGGCGGCGGGGCCGGTCCGCAGGCTGGCTGGCCGCCACCGGGCGAGCTCCGTGATCGTGCAGGTCGCCGCGATCTCGAGGCCGCCGCGGCGCTCGGTCAGCGGGGGCCAGCCGAACCCGCGCAGGTCGAGCAGCCGCCGCAGGCCGGGCTGCGGCTCGGAGAAGAGCCAGGTTCCGCCGCCCAGCCAGGCGTCGCCCGGCTGCCAGAGGGCGCCGGGCGCCGGCCGGTAGTCGGTGATCGTGTCGAGGTCCACGGGCGTCAGGGTCCGGTCACGGGGCTCCGGCGATCACGGCGCTCGCCTTGGCCGCGGCCGCCGCGAGCTCGGCAGGATCGGCGGTGCGCAGCTCGCCGCCCGTCACCACCGGCCGGCCGCCCACGAACAGGTGCTCGAGGGTGGGTGCCCCGAACACGAGCATGGTCACCGGGTCGGCGATGCCCGCCCCGGGCAGCTGGTCCACCCGCCAGACGGCCAGGTCGGCCGCCTTGCCGGGTTCCAGCGAGCCCAGCTCGGCGTCGCGGCCCAGGCAGCGGGCCCCGCCCATGGTCGCCATCCGCAGGCTGTCCCGGGCGCTGAGGGCCTGCGGGCCGCCGGCGTAGCGGGCGGCCAGCATGGCCTGGTGCAGCTCGTCGATCATCCGGCCCGACTCGTTGGACGCGTTGCCGTCCACACCCAGCCCGACGGGCGCGCCCGCGTCGAGCAGCTTGCGGACCGGCGCGATACCCGATCCAAGGCGGCCGTTGGAGGTGGGGCAGTGGGCCACGCCGGTGCCGGTCGCGGCGAAACGCCCGACCGCCTCATCGGACAGGTGCACGCAGTGGGCCAGCCAGACGTCCGGGCCCAGCCAGCCCAGGTCCTCGGCGTACTGGGCGGGCGTGCGGCCGAAGGTGTCCAGGCAGAACTGCTCCTCGTCCGCGGTCTCCGCGATGTGCGTGTGCAGCCGCACCCCGGCCGCGCGGGCCAGCGCGGCGCAGTCGCGCATCAGCTCCCCGGTCACCGTGAACGGCGAGCAGGGCGCGACCGCGATGCGGGTCATGGAGTCCGGGGCCGGGTCGTGCCAGCGGTCGATCGCGGCTTGCGAGGCGGCCAGGATCGTGTCGTGGTCCTCGACCACGGAGTCCGGCGGCAGGCCGCCGGACGACTCCCCCAGGTTCATCGAGCCGCGGGTCGGGTGGAAGCGCACCCCGATCCGCCGGGCGGCCAGGATCTCCGCCTCGAGCAGGTCGCCCGCGCCGGCCGGGAACACGTACAGGTGGTCCATGCTGGACGTGCAGCCGGTCAGGGCCAGCCAGGCCAGGTTGGCCGCGGCGGCCGCGCTCATCAGGTCCGGCGTCAGCCGGGCCCAGATCGGATACAGCGTCTCCAGCCAGCCGAACAGGGTGGCGTCGGTCGCGTAGCCGCGGGTGAGCCACTGGTACAGGTGCGAGTGGGTGTTGACCAGCCCGGGCGTGACGAGCCGCCCGGAGCCGTCGATCCGGGTGGCCCCGGCGAACTCGGGCGGCACCGGCCCGGGCCCGGCCGCGACGACCGTGCCCTGGTCCATGACCACGTGCCCGGACGGATACTCGCGGCCCGCCGGGTCAACGGTCGCGACGTAACAGTCACCGATAGCCACGGGTGCGGTCACGCCGCCTCCTTTCTGCACTGGAATGTCTCTACCCGCGGCGAGCGCCGTGAGGCATGGGGCCGGCTCACGGGCTCTGGCGCTGGCTCACGAGCCCCGGCACCCGGCTCACGAGCCGCGGTAGGTCGAGTAGGCGTAGGGGCTGAGCAGCAGCGGCACGTGGTGGTGCTCGGCCGGATCGGTGACCCGGAAGATGATCACGACTTCCGGGTAGAACGTCTCCGCCGCCGGGGACTGGGCCTTCAGGTAGGCCTCGGTCATGAAGATGATCCGGTAGATGCCGGGGCCCGCATCGGAGTCGGCGTCGGTGACCCCCGCGCCGGCGGCCAGGTCACTGACCCGCCCGTCCGCGTCGGTGCGGCGCCGGGTCAGCTCCTGCCAGTGGCCGCGGTCCTGCAGGCTGAGGGCCAGTTCCAGCCCGGCGGCCGGCCGTCCCGTGGTCGCGTCCAGCACGTGCGTCGAGATGCTCATGCCGTGGTCATGCCTCCTAGGGTCAGCGGACCAGTGGTCGCCGGAATGGTGATCATCGGAATGCCTTGGCCAGCCGGAGCCGGACGATCTTCATGAGCTCGTCCCGGACCACCTCGCGCTCGGCCGCGGGATCGTGGCCCAGCCGGGTCTGGAGCGCGGCCAGCATGCTGGCCGCGGACATCCCGGTCGCGCAGATCAGGAACACATGCCCGAACCGTTCCTCGTAAGCGGCGTTGCCGGCCCGCAGCCCGGCCAGCACGTCCGCAGGGGCGTCCCGGGCGCCGGACTGTTCCTGGCGTGACCAGGCCGCCTCGGTGTCCGCGCGGCCGCCCCCGGGTTCCGCGTGGCCGCCCTCCGGTTCGGCGTGGTCGCCCTCCGGTTCCGCGCGGGCGCCGTCGGGTTCGGCGTGGTCGCCGATCCTCGGGTGGACGGCCAGGGCCTGCTCGATGTCCGGCCAGCCCAGTGCGCCGATCGCGGCGTCGGACGCGGCCACGAGCGCATCCAGCGTGCCGTAGGGCCGCCCGCTGACCAGCCGCCCGATCCAGCGCGTGCTGGCGCAGGCCGGCCGCAGCAGGCTGGCGGCCGTGGCGGCGGTGGCCCGGTCCAGGTCGGCGGCGGGCACGCGCCCGGGGCCAGTCACCTGGCCGGGGCCACTCAGCTGGCCGGCGCCAGTCACCTGGCCCGCGCCGGGCCCGCGCCCGGCGCTGGTCGCCTGGCCGTCGCCGGTCAACCCGGCCACCCCGGGTCGCAGTGCCTCATCCCGCCGACCCTAGCGCCACGCCCCCCTCAGAGCCCCCTGTGCGAGACTCAACCCGTGGCCCCCATCGTCAGCGCGGTGCATTTTTGCTGTCATAGCGCACACAATGCACCGCGCTGAGCCAGCGGCCGTCCGGGAGGTGCGGGTGGGTGAGGTCGCCGGGATCCGGGGGCGGCGGGTCGTCACGCCCGGAGGGGAACGGCCCGCGACCGTGCTGCTGCGCGGCGGGGTCATCACCGGGCTGGCCGGCTACGGCGACGCGCCGCCGGGCACCCTCACCCTGGCCCCGGACGAGGTACTGCTGCCGGGGCTGGTGGACAGCCATGTGCACGTCAACGAGCCGGGGCGCACCGAGTGGGAAGGGTTCGCGACCGCGACCGCCGCCGCCGCGGCGGGCGGGGTGACCACGATCGTGGACATGCCGCTGAACAGCATCCCGCCGACGGTGACCGTGCCCGCGCTGCACGCCAAGCAGGCCGCCGCGGCCGGCCAGCTCGCGGTGGACGTGGCGTTCTGGGGCGGGGCCGTGCCCGGCAACGTCGCCGACCTGCGCCCCCTGCACGACGCGGGCGTGGTGGGGTTCAAGTGCTTCCTGCTTCCCTCCGGCGTGGACGAGTTCCCCCCGCTGGACCGGGCCCAGCTCGGCGCGGCCATGACCGAGATCGCCAGCTTCGGCGGGCTGCTCATCGCGCACGCCGAGGACCCGGAAGTGATCGCGGCCGCGCCCGCCGCGCACGGCCGCCGGTACGCGGACTTCCTCGCTTCCCGGCCCCCCGAGGCCGAGCAGCGGGCCATCATGATGCTGCTGGAGCGGACCCGGCGGACCGGGTGCCGGACCCACATCGTGCACCTGGCCAGCGCGGCGGCGCTGCCCGCCGTCCGGGCGGCCCAGACGGCCGGGCTGCCGGTCACCGCCGAGACCTGCCCGCACTACCTCACGCTGCGCGCCGAGGACGTCCCCGATGGCGCCACCGAGTTCAAGTGCTGCCCGCCGATCCGGGACGGCGCCAGCCGTGAGGCGCTGTGGGCCGGACTTCTGGACGGCACGATCGGCTGCATCGTGTCCGACCACTCGCCGTGCCCGGTGGCGGCGAAACGGCTGGACACCGGGGACTTCGGTGCGGCCTGGGGCGGCATCGCGTCGGTCCAGCTCGGCCTGCCCGCGGTGTGGACCGAGGCCGCCCGGCGCGGCGTCGGCCTGGATCGCGTGGCGGCCTGGATGGCCGCCGGACCCGCCGCACTGACCGGCCTGGCTGACCGGGGCACGATCAGCCCCGGGCTGCGGGCCGACCTGTGCGTGTTCGCGCCGGACGAGGAGTTCGTGGTGGACCCGGCCGCTCTGCGGCACCGCAGCCCGGTCACCCCGTACGCGGGCCGGACCCTGCGCGGCGTGGTCCGCCAGACGTGGCTGGCCGGCCAGCCAGCCGGTGCGCCCAGGGGCGCGATCAGGACGGCCGTGGGGGCTGCCGCGAGCGCGGCCAGGACAGGCTCGGCCGGCGGGACGGCAGTGGGCGCGGCCAGGACGGGCCCGGAGGGCGTGACCGCCACCGGCGGGGTGCACGGAGGCGGGTCGTGACCGGCAATCCCGCGGCCCGACCGGGCAGCGTGGCGGGACCGGACGGCCCGGCCGTCCCGGGCAGCACCGGGAAGGCGGACGTCCGCCTCCTGCCCGACGTGGCCAGCCGGGCGCTGGGCGGGGCGGTGCTCTACGCCAGCGACGAGTTCTACGCGGACGCGCACAACCTCATCGACCCACGGCCGCCAGCCCACGACCCGGCGGAGTTCGGGGTCCGCGGCAAGATTTACGACGGCTGGGAGACCCGGCGCCGCCGGGAGCCCGGTGAGGACTTCGTCATCATCCGGCTCGCCGTGCCCGCTATCGTGCGCGCCGTCACGATCGACACCGCGCACTTCCGGGGCAACTACCCGCCGTCCGCCTCGGTCGATGGGGCCACGGTGCTCGGCTACCCCACGGCGGCCGAGATGCGGGCCGCCGCCTGGACCCCGCTGGCCGGTAAGACGGATCTCGGGGGCGACCGGGCCAACCTGGTGCCGGTCAGCGCGGCGGACCGGCTCGTCACTCACGTGCGGCTGACCATCCACCCCGACGGGGGCGTGGCCAGGCTGCGGGTCTACGGCGATGTGGTGCCCGATCCCCGGCGGCTGGGCGGCCGGGTCAACCTGGCCGCGACGTGCGCAGGCGGGCGGGTGGAGGCGTGCAGCAACATGTTCTTCTCCGCCCCGGCCAACGCGCTGGCCCCGGGACGGGCGCAGGTCATGTCGGACGGCTGGGAGACCGCACGCCGTCGCGATGACGGGCACGACTGGCTGGTCGTGCGGCTGGCGGTGCCGGGCGTGCTGCACCACGCCGTGATCGACACCAGCCGTTTCGCCGGCAACGCGCCCGGTCACGCCCGGCTCAGCGACGCCGATTCCGGCGCGGAACTGCTGCCCCGGACCCGGCTGATCCCGGACACCGAGCACCGGTTCCGGATCCGGGCCGGGTACGTGGGGGCCGGAGGGTGCCCGGGCCGGAGGCACCGGTACGGGGGAAGCCGTCACGGGAGACACCGGCACCGGGGAAGCCGCCCCCGGGGACGCTGCCACCGGGCTGGTCCGGCTGGACATCTATCCCGACGGCGGCATCTCGCGGCTGCGGCTGGTCGGCGAGGTGCCGCCGGAGCATCGCGAGGAGATCGCCCGGCGCTGGCTCGGCCTGCTGCCCGCGGACGTGGCCACCGCCGTGGACCGGGCTGAGTTCTTCGACTGACCATCCGCCGGCCGGGCCGGGCCGGGCCGGCCGGACGGGCCGGGCCGGCTGGGCCGGGCTGGGCACCGGCCGCCGCAGCGGGCGGGCCAGGTCCTGCGGTCCCGGGACAGCGTCAGCGCCGGGCGCAGCATCTACTGCGGCGTGATCAGGAAATCCTGATCTTCCGCATCCCGCAGGGCCGCCGCCAGGGCCCGGGCGTCCATCCGCTGCTCCGCCCCGGCGGCCCGCGCCGCCAGCCAGAGCGAGCCGCCGACGGCGGGCAGCTTCGGAGCCGCGAAATCACGGCCCCCGGTCACATGCCTCAGCTGCTCCCGGAGCGGGCCGAGGAAGACCTCCCCGGCCCGGAAGCTGCTGCCGATCAGCGTGACCTCCGCCGGGCCGCCGAAGTCCAGGGCCGTGTAGACGGCGCTGATCTGCGCGGCCAGGTCGGCCGCCGCCTGCCGGAATACCCGGGCAGCCATCTCATCGCCCTCATCGGCGGCTTCGGCCACCTGCGCGCCGAAGGCCGCGATCCGGGCCTTGTCGAAATCCCGGTAGATGATTGGCTTGATATCCTCGATGTGCTGCAGGCGGTAGTAGTCCAGCAGCCGCGGGACCAGCGACGTCCATTCATTTCTTCCGTCCCGGTAGGCGAGGACGGCCCGGATCCCATTCACCGCGACCATGTACCCGGAACCCTCGTCGCCGGCGATATGCCCCCACCCCCCGCAGCGCCATGCGGCCCCGTGGGAATTAACCCCGAACGTATTGCTGCCGGTGCCGGAGATGGCGGCGATACCGGGCGAGGCGAGCGAGCCCGCCGCCCACGCGGCGACGACGTCATTGACGGCCAGCATTACCGGCGCGCTGAGCCCGGCCACCATGGACAACAGGCGTTTCCGTTCGGCGTCAGTGTCTATTCCGGCGACAGCGAGTATTGCCGCGGAAACCGGCCTGGCAGGCCGCAGGACCGCGCTAATTGCCTCACTAACAGAAGCGGCTGCAGCCTCGTAGCCCACCGCCTCGGGATTGCTCGGCCCGGTTTCTGCCGCCGAGACCGCGCCGCTATCCAGGTCATACGCTGCGGCCAGAGTCTTCGTGGCCCCGCCGTCCACCCCGATCAGGAGACCGTTCGCTGGCCCGCCGCTGTTCCTTCCGGTGGCCGTGGGCAGCAATTCCGCAGGCAGTGTGACCAGGCTGTCTTTACGTTGTTGCCCACTATCTACTGATGTACTATGCATCGAGTCCCATCGGCCAATCTACGAGCGGATCACGGTGCGCCTAGACTACCTTGCTTTGGGTAACCCAACCCTGGACGTCCAGGCGGGGGGTTCTTTCGTGCTGGGCGGATCGGTAGTCTACTCCGCATTGCAGGCGGCCCGCCTCGGGCTTAGCGCCGAGATCCTGGGGCGGGGAAATCGAGCCGAGCTCGGGCCGTACTGGCAGCCTTACGCCGGGGAAGTCGGGCTGCACCTGCAGCCCGCCGGGTCGGCCACGATGTTCCGGAACGTCTCGGTTGGTGATTCGCGCGAACAATGGCTGGAAGGCTGGGCCGGTGAAATCGGCGACCTTGGCCATATACCGGGCAGTGACATTCTCCATATCGCGCCCGTGGCCCAGGAAGTATCGCTGGAAAGGCTAGCCACGGAATGCCGGTCACGTTTCGTCCTGCTCACTCCGCAGGGGCTGGTCAGGCGCTGGGATCGCATCGGTGCGCGCATCGAGCTGGTGCCGCGGGGCTTTCCCGCGGCCGTCTCGTCAGTGGTGGATGTGGTGGTGGTGTCCGAGACCGAGGCGCCCTACGTGAGCGAGCTGCTGTCCGCGGTACCGCGCCACGGCGGCCTGGGCGTGGTGACCCGGGGACGGCGGGGCTGCGAGGTCCTGACCCGGGAAGGCTCCACCGAGTACACCGCGGAC
Source organism: uncultured Actinomycetes bacterium (assembly GCA_963720645.1). Taxonomy (GTDB): domain Bacteria; phylum Actinomycetota; class Actinomycetes; order Streptosporangiales; family Streptosporangiaceae; genus RYN-230. The sequence goes on from CAVRFX010000021.1 coordinate 196,450, forward strand.
CCGGTGCGCACCCTGGTCGATCCGACCGGCGCCGGTGACTGCTTCGCGGCCACGCTGACCACCGAGATGTTCCGGGGACGGCCGGTGCCGGAGGCGATCCGGCTGGCCACCGCCGCCGCGTCGCTGTGTGTCGGCGGCCAGGGCCCGGCCACCATCGGCGGCCGTCAGGAGATCATGAGCGAACGCGGGTCTTCCCCCGGCGTCGTCGGGTCCCCTGGCCGTCCCCGTTCGGGCGGCTGAGAGGCGGGCGGTCCCCGGCCGGGGAGCTGGCCGGGTGCGCGGCCGTGTGGGCCCGGGCCCGCGCCACGAAGATCCCGTGCAGATCCCGGGCGGCCAGCGGGGGAGAGCCGGACCTGGCCCGCTGGATGACCAGCTCCACGCCGGTCTCGTCGTCGGCCAGCGGCCGCCAGGTGATCACCCCGTGCTGCTCGAGCGGGTCACCGATCACGCTGAAGTCCGGGAGCACGGTGAGGCCCAGCCCCTCGGCCACCATGAGCTTGCCCATGTCGGCCCCGTCGGTGGAGTAGGAGAACGCCGGCGGGCGGCCCTGCAGCAGCCGGTGCAGGTAGCGGTGCATGACATAACCCGATCGCATCACGATCAGCGGCTCGGCGAGCAGGTCGGCGGTGCGCACCGCCTCGTTCCCGGCCAGCGGGCTGTCCGCGCGCAGCACGACGACCGGGCGGCCCCGCAGCAGCGGGGTGGTCTCCAGCTCGGGGGGCAGGTCGTCGCCGTCGAGGTAGTTCACCAGGCCCAGGTCGAAGCGGCCCTCCAGGACGCCGCGGTGAATGTCGGCCTGCTGTGCGCCGATCACCTCGACCTGGGTCAGCGGGTGGCTCTGGCGGAACTCCTGGATGCTCGGGGCGAGCAGCGGGGCCGTGGCCGCGCTGACCGTGCCCAAGCGCACCAGCCGGACGCTGCCGTGCTGCTCGCCGGCTGCGTGCCGGAGCCGGTCGAACGAGTCGAGCAGGGTCAGGATGTACGGGAAGAGCTCGCGGCCGGAGTCGCTCATCCGTGCTCCGTGCCGCCCGCGGTCAAGCAGGTCCACGCCCAGTTCCCGTTCCAGGCTGCGGACCGAGCCGCTCAGTGCGGGCTGGGAGATGTGCAGCTCGTCGGCGGCGCGGCGGAACGAGCCCAGCCGGGCCACCGTGGCGACGTATTCAAGTTGCTCGATCCGCACACGACCCCTCTCACCCGGTGCCTGACAACTCCAGGATAGCGATCGTTTTAATAGGAAAACCTTACCACGCCCCCGGCGATCGGTATTGGACGTGTCGGCCGGGCCGGCCGCATGCTGAAGCTGGTTCCGCTGGTCCCGGCCTCGCCGGGACGCCCGCCCGGATCGCCGGCCCGCCAGGCCGGTAGCGCTGGCCCGGCGGAACCAGCCCAGCGGAACCGGCCGACGGGCGGCACCCGGAAGCCGTCCCCTGATCCCCGTCCACCCCTATCCCATCTCGCTATTTCCCTATAAAATCGATCGAAAAATGAGGAAAGAAGGCCGGTGCAGGATACGGACGCCTGGTACCCGTGCTGGATACGGACGCCTGGGGCTGGTGCCGGGTGCTGGTGCCGGGTGCTGGTGCCGGGTGCTGGTGCCGGGGCTGGTGCCGGGTGCGGGTGCCTGGGGCTGGTGCCGGATCCGGGTGCCTGGTGCCTGGTGCGGGCGCCCGCCGCCGTCACTGCGGACGCCGTCGTCCGCCGCCACCGGCCGCGTCCTGCAAACCGGCCCGCGTCCCGCAAACCGGCCGACCGCAGTGCCGCAGTGTCCTGATACCCCAGCGCCCCGGTACCGCAGCACCGAACCACCGCCGAGCCGTCACGACCCCGGAGGAGGCCGCCGCCCATGGGAGTAGTCCTGCACTGGTTCCTGCCCACCAACGGTGACTCGCGCACCGACCTGAGCCTTGGCAACGCGGTCGGCGCGGCGGGGAGCCGGGCGGCGGAGGGCGGTACCGAGCGCGCGCCGGACATCGGCTACATGGGCCAGATCGCGCGGTCCGCGGAGCAGCTCGGCTTCACCGGCGCGCTCACCCCGACCAGCTCCTGGTGCGAGGACGCGTGGATCATGACCGCCGGGCTGACCCAGGTCACCGAGCGGTTCAAGTTCCTGGTCGCGTTCCGGCCGGGACTGATGTCGCCCACGCTGGCCGCGCACATGGCCGCGACCTACCAGCGCATCTCCGGCGGCCGGCTGCTGCTCAACGTGGTGACCGGCGGTGACGACGTGGAGCAGCAGCGGTTCGGCGACCACCTCGGCAAGGAAGCCCGGTACGAGCGGGCGGGTGAGTTCCTGCACATCGTCCGCGAACTGTGGCGCGGCGACCCGGTGACCTTCGAAGGACGGCACTACGACGTGCGCCGCGGGCAGATCATCCCCGCCCGCGTCTGGCCCGAGATCTACCTGGGCGGGTCGTCAGCCCCGGCGCTGGACGTCGCGGCCAGGTACGCCGACGTGTACCTGACGTGGGGCGAGCCACCACCGGCCGTGGCGGAAAAACTGGACGCGGTGCGGACGCGCGCCAAGCAGGCCGGCCGGGAACTGCGCTTCGGGATCCGCCTGCACGTGATCACCCGGGACACCGCGGACGAGGCGTGGTCCCAGGCCCAGCGGCTGCTGGACGGCCTCGACCCGGCGGCGATCGAGCGGGCGCAGGCTATCCAGCGGTCCTCGCAGTCCGAGGGCCAGCGCCGGATGGCGGCCCTGCACGGCGGGCGTACCGACGCCCTGGAGGTGTCGCCCAACCTGTGGGCCGGCGTGGGGCTGGTCCGCGGCGGTGCGGGCACCGCGCTGGTTGGCCGCCACGACGAGGTGGCGGAGCGGATCGCCGAGTACTACGCGCTCGGCATCGACGAGTTCATCCTGTCCGGCTACCCGCACCTGGAAGAGGCGTACCAGGTCGGCGAGGGGCTGATCCCCGAGCTGCGGCGCCGCGGGCTGATGGCGTCCCCCGAATCAGACGACTAACCCTCTGGAGGCTATGCGATGACCACTCTCCCGACCCCGGGCCTGACCACGGAGCCACTCCGCTTCGCCTACTGGGTGCCGAACGTCAGCGGCGGCCTGGTGACCAGCACGATCGAGCAGCGCACCGACTGGTCGTTCGGCTACAACCGCACGCTCGCCCGGCTGGCCGAGCGGGCCGGCTTCGACTACGCGCTGAGCCAGGTCCGGTACACGGCCAGCTACGGGGCCGAGTTCCAGCACGAGTCGACCAGCTTCAGCCTGGCGCTGCTGATGGCCACCGAGCGGCTCAAGCTGATCGCCGCGGTCCACCCCGGCCTGTGGCACCCCGGGGTGCTGGCCAAGTGGGTAGCCACCGCCGACCACCTGTCCGGCGGCCGGGTCGCGGTGAACGTGGTGTCCGGCTGGTTCAAGGATGAGTTCCGCCAGCTCGGCGAGCCATGGCTGGAGCACGACGAGCGGTACCGGCGCACCGCCGAGTTCATCCTCGCGCTCAAGCGGATCTGGACCCAGGACGAGGCCAACCTGGCCGGGGACTTCTACCGGATCCGCGACTTCAGCCTCAAGCCCAAGCCGCTGTCCTGGCCAGGCCGGCCGCACCCGGAGATCTTCCAGGGCGGCAACTCCTCCGCGGCCCGGCGCAACGGCGGCCAGCTGTCCGACTGGTACTTCTCGAACGGCAAGGACTTCGACGGGGTCCGGGAGCAGCTGGACGACCTGCGCCAGATCGCGGACGCCGCGGGACGCACCGACGGGCCGCGGTTCGGCCTCAACGGCTTCGTGATCGTCCGGGACACCGAGCGGGAGGCCCGGGACACCCTGCGCGAGATCATCGCCAAGGCGCACGTGGAGGCGGTCGAGGGGTTCGGCGCCGCGGTCCAGCAGGCCGGCGCGTCCACCGGCGACAAGAAGGGGATGTGGGCCGACTCCTCGTTCGAGGACCTGGTGCAGTACAACGACGGGTTCCGCACCCAGCTGATCGGCACCCCCGAGCAGGTGGCGACCCGGATCGTCGAGTACCGCAAGCTCGGCGTGGACCTGATCCTGACCGGCTTCCTGCATTACCACGAGGAGATCGAGCGGTTCGGCCGGGATGTGCTCCCGATCGTCCGCGCACTCGAGGTGGAAGCCGGCCTGGACCCGGCCGCGGTGCCCGATCCGGCCGCGGGCCTGTCGGCGGCCGATCCGGTCCTCGTGGGCGCGCCATGAGCGTCACCGCTCCCGCCGCGCCGGGCTGAGGTCTTCTTCTCCGCAACGGAAGCGCTCGCGGCCGCCCGGTCTTACGCCGCCTCGATCGCCAGCGGCGTGATCGGCAGGGACCGGGCGGGCGCGGTGCCGTACGCCGAGCTGGCCGCCCTGGACGCGAGCGGGCTGCTCGGGATCACGGTCCCGGCCGCCCACTTCGGCCCGGACCTGTCCCCGGTGGTGCTGGCCGAGGTCATCCGGATCATCGCGGCCACCGACCCGGCGATCGCCCAGATCCCGCAGGCCCACTTCCTGTTCGTGGACGTGCTCGCGACCCACGGGAGCGAGGCCCAGCAGGAGCGGCTGTTCGCGGAGGTGCTGGCCGGGCGCGGCTGGGCAACGGCCTGGCCGAGCGGGGCGGCCAGCACGCCCAGGATCTCAAGACCCGGCTGGTGCAGGGCCCGCACGGCCCGCATGGGAAGACCCTGCGCCTGGAGGGCCGCAAGTACTACTGCACCGGCGCGATCTCGGCCCGCTGGATCGGGGTCAGCGCCCTGGACGACGACGGCCGCCTGGTGCTGGCCTTCGTCGAGCGGGACGCCCCGGGGGTGGCTGTCGGCGACGACTGGGACGTGATGGGCCAGCGCGCCACGGTCAGCGGCTCGGCGGTCTTCGACCAGGTGCCGGTGGACCCCGGCCTGGTCATCCCGTACGGCGGGGCGTTCGAGGTGCCGCAGCAGCTGGGCGCGCGGGCTCAGCTGGTGCACACCGCGATCCAGGTCGGGATCGCGGGCGGCGCCCTGCGGGACGCGGGCGAGTTCGTCCGGACCCGGGCCCGGCCGTTCTTCGAGGCCACCCGCGGCCGGCTGGGCCGAGGTGGCCGCGCCGACCCGCACACGATCCACCGTTTCGGCCGGCTCGCCACCCAGGTGCGCGCGGCCGAGGCGCTGCTCGGCGCCGCAGCCGCGACGCTCGAGGAGGTGGGCCGCGTGCCCCGCGAGCCGCGGCGGCGGCCCGCGGCTCGATCGCCGTCGCGCAGGCCAAGGCGTTCGCCAGCGACGTCGCCGTCGAGGTGGCCAGTGACCTGTTCGCGCTGGCCGGGGCGAGCGCGGCCGACGAGCGGCACGACCTGCCCGGCACTGGCGCAACGCCCGCACCCACGCCAGCCACGACCCCGTCGATTGGAAGTATCACCATGTCGGCAACTACCTGCTCAACGACGTCCTGCCGCCGAACCACGGGCAGCTCTGACCATGACGACCACTGACCCGCGGGTGGCCGGCGGTGACCTGCCGGCCGCGGACTTCCGCCACGCGATCGGCCACTTCGCCACCGGCGTCACGGTGGTCACCTCGGTCGGGATCGGCGGCCAGCCGGTCGGCACCACCGCCAACGCGGTGAGCTCGCTGTCGCTGGACCCGCCGCTGATCCTGGTCTGCTTCGACCGCTCCAGCCAGACCCTGGAGGCGGTACTGGCGCACGGCGCGTTCGCGGTCAACGTCCTCGGCGCGCGGCAGCAGCACCTGTCGGCCAACTTCGCCCGCCGGGGCCTGGCCGCGGCCTGGGACGGGGTCCGGCACCGCCGGGGCCGGACCGGCAGCCCGCGGCTGGACGGCGTGATCGCCAGCCTCGAGTGCACGGTGGAGCACCGCCTCGAGGGGGGCGACCACGAGATCGTCGTGGGCCGGGTCCGGGAGGTGGAGACGAGCGGCGACGACGCGGCCCCGCTCGTGTTCTGGCGCGGCAGCTACGCGTCGCTCGGGTAACGGAGCCCGCGGGACCCTGAGCAGGCCCACCCGGCCCCCGGCGGTCTCGCCACGACCTCATCAACTCACCCTGTGTCACTAGAAAGGACGTTGCCGTGACGACTACCGAGAGCACTGGCATCCCGGCCACCGGCCCGGGCACGGCCAGCCGGAGCACCCCGCTTCCGGGTATCGAGCTGGACGATCCGGTCCGGGTCGCGGAACGACTGCGCGACGAGTTCCGGCAGGCGCCGCCGGGCGGGACCGGGACCGGGCGTTCCCGTACGAGCAGTGCGCGGCGTTCCGCGCGTCCGGCCTGCTCGGCCTCATGGTCCCGCGCGAATACGGGGGCTACGGGGGCACGTTCGCAGAGCTGATGAGGGTGGTGATCGCCATCTCGGCGGGCGACTCCAACATCGGCCAGATGTACCAGCTGCACACCGGCGGCATCCGGCTGCTGCAGGAGTTCGCCTCCCCCGACGTGCAGGCCAAGTGGCTGCCGAGGTTCGCGAGCGGCGAGCTGTGGATCACCAACGCGTACTCCGAGGTCGGCACCAAGAGCGTGAACGACTTCAAGACCACCATCACCCGGGACGGTGCGGGCTGGCGGCTGAACGGCCGCAAGTTCTACTGCACCGGCAGCCTGGCCGGGGACCTCACGTTCGGCCCGTGCCGCATCGAGGGCACCGACGAGGTCCGGGTGTTCTACACGCCGACCGACGCCGAGGGCGTGACGATCCACGACGACTGGAGCGGGTTCGGCCAGCGGACCACGGCCAGCGGAACGACCGAGTTCCGCAACGTGTGGATCCCCGACGAGCTGATCCTCGGCAGCCCGGACACTGAGGGCGGTGGCGGCGGGGACATCACCTCCCTGAACTACCAGGCGGTACACACCGGCGTGTTCGTGGGCATCGCCAAGAACGCGCTCGACGACGCGGTCGAGTTCGTCCGGACGAAAGCGCGGGTCTGGTACGAGAGCAGTGCCGAGCGCGCCGTCGATGACCTCTACACCCAGCTGCGGGTCGGCGAGATGAAGACCGCCGTGGACGCCGCCGAACTGCTGTCGCTGCGGGCCGCCGACCTGTGCGACGAGGCCGTCGCGCATCTCGGTGACGCCCGCATCCGCGGTGAGGCGTCCCTGGTCACTGGCCAGGCGCGGCACGCGGCCGCCGAGGCCGCCCTGTTCAACGGGTCGTACCTGTTCAAGGTGTGCGGCGCGGGCAGCGTCCTGGAGAAGTACGGCTTCGACCGGCACTGGCGCAACGCCCGCACGCTGTCGCTGCACAACCCGCTCGACTTCAAGCTCCTGCACGCGGGCGACTACCTGCTCAACGACACCCTGCCACCCGTCGATTCGTACAACTAGCCAACCGCACACTTAGGAGCTGGACATGTCCGATGTGGGCCTGATGTTCGTGGGGGCGGTGCTGTTCGTCAACGGCCTGCTCTTCCTCGGCCGGATCGATGGCAAGGGCGCGGCCACGTTCAACCTGTTCGTCGGCGCCCTGCAGGTCGCGATCCCGTTCTACCTGATCGCGACGGCTCCCACGCTGAGCGACATCCTGCTCGACGCCGGGATCTTCCTGTTCGGGTTTACCTACCTGTACGTGGGCATCAGCAACCTGGCGGGCCAGTCGCTCGTCGGGCTCGGCTGGTACTCGGCCTGGGTGGCGATCATGGCCGCCGCCTTCGGCATCACCAACATCGTCAAGTTCCACGACCCGACGATCGGCCTGCTGTGGCTGCAATGGTCGGTGCTGTGGGCGCTGTTCTGGCTGGTACTCGCGATGGGCGTGACCCGTCTCACGGCGCCGGCCGGCTGGCTGACGCTGATCCTGTCCTTCACCACCTGCACCATTCCCGGCTTCTTGCTGCTGCTCGGGGAGTGGGGCCACGTGGGTACCTGGCTGGTGCTGGCCGTCATCGCCGCGACGGCAGTGGCTGTGGCGCCGGTCACGGTCCGGAGCCTGCGCCAGCCTGCTGAGGTGCCGGACCCGGCCGAAGCCGAAGCCGGGGCCGCCGTCCCGGTCTCGGTGCCCTGACGCGCCAGCCCTGCCCGGCAGCAGGCCGGGCAGGGCTGCGCCGTTTCCCGTAGCCGGCCGTCCGGCGCTTCCCTGGGGCCGGGTGCCGTCCTGGGGTAGGTTGCGCCGGTGACGTCGATCCAGGATCTGCTCGAGACTTACCAGCCGGACGGCGAGGCTGAGGCCACGGACGTCGCGAGGGTGCGCGCGCTCCTCGAGCGCACGCCGGACCCGTACCCGCGGTCGCTGCCCCTGCACGTCACCGGGTCCGCGCTGATCGTCCACCCGGCCAGCGGCCGGGTGCTGCTGCGCTGGCACCCGCGCCAGCAGGCCTGGCTCCAGGTCGGCGGCCACGGCGACCCGGGCGAGATTGACCCGCTCGGCATCGCGGAGCGCGAGGCGGCCGAGGAGACCGGCCTGGCCGATCTGGTCCCGTGGCCGGACCCGCACGTGCGGCACGTAGTCATCGTCTCGGTGCCCGCGGCCCGGAATGATCCCGCGCACGAGCACGCTGACGTGCGCTTCTTCCTGGCCACCTCGACTCCGGCTGCGGTCGTGCCGGAGGGGCCGGACGCGCCGCTGCGCTGGCTCACCATCCCCGAGGCCCTGGAGCTGACTGCCGAGGTCAACCTGCGCGAGACGCTGAAGCGGGCTGAGCGTTTGCTACCCGATCGTCCCTGAAACGGCCGCGTCCTAGCTCATATCTACTTTTTGTCCGATTTGGTACACGTTGAGACTCTTGTGCTGCCATGCTGCCCGATGAGCGAATGTCAGGCCCGGTGAGAGGCGCAGGTTGCCGCGTAGCTGGGCGCGGGATCGGCGTAAGGCAGGATCTTGAAAGCAGGAAAGTCGCGCAGCAGGAAGTTCCGCAGGACCGGACGGCACACCGCGCCCTCCCAGGCGCAGAAGGTGGCCCGGCGGGCCGGCCAGGCCGCCCCGGCCGTGGCGGTGGTGGGCGCGCTGGCGGCCGCCCCGCAGACCCCGTTCGCCTCCACCGCAGCGCCCGCGGCCGCCGGCCAGCGCCGGCCAGGCCAGCGGGGCGCACCAGATCACCCACGCCCGCCTGGTCTCCCGGGACGCGGCCCCGCGCGCCGGGCGCGAGGCGGCCCGGACCTACACGGTCCGCACCGGGGACACGCTGAGCGGGATCGCGCAGCGGTTCTACGGTCACGCCAGCGACTGGCCGTGGCTCTACCACATCAACCGCGCCAAGATCAGCGACCCGAACCTGATCTACACCGGGCAGGTGCTCAGCGCCCCGGCTGACCCGCCCGCCTCGGTCCGCAACGGGACCTACCAGGCCCGGCACGCGAAGAGCACGGCCGCCAGCAGCATGACGGCCGCCCCGTCGCAGGCCAGCAGCTCGCCGGCGAGCAGTTCCCCGGCCACTGGTGCGTCGGCCAGCAGGTCGTCCCGGACCACCGGGAGCCGCGCGTCGGACACCAGCGCGGTGAGCGGGCACGGCGTGTCCTGCTCGGGCTCGGCCAGCGGGATGGTCCCGGCCAACTACGCGGCGATCGTGAACTTCCTGACCTCTCACGGGTACACGGGGAACGCGGCGGCCGGGATCGCCGGGAACATCTGGCAGGAGTCCGGCGGCAACCCCGAGTCGGTCGGTGACGGCGGTGGCGGCCTGATCGGCTGGACGCCCCTGCCCGGCGGGTACGTGACCGGGAACCCCGCCGCGGACCTGCAGACCCAGCTGGCGGCGATCCTGACCTTCAACCAGATCTGGTCGCAGTACATCCCGGCGCTGAACGCCGCGTCCTCCCCGGCCGCGGCGGCCGCGATCTACGTGACCGATTTCGAGCGGGCTGGCATCCCCGCGGTGGGCAACCGCGAGGCCGCCGCCGAGGCCGTGGCCTCGGCCTGCGGGATCTGAGCGAACCCCGGGCCGGCCTCAACCGGGCCCGGCGGGTCCCGGCACGCCCGGGACCCGCCGGGCCCGGACGCCTGGGAGCGCCCGCAGGGGACCGGTTCGGCACGCCGGCCACGGTCACGCCGGGTGGCGGTGCTCCCGGGGCTCCAGGCCGCGCAGGGCAGTCGTGGCGAGTTGCGCCGCGAGGCCGGGCGGGGTGGGGGGCCGGCTGCCGGGCGGCGCGAACAGGACCCGCGGCAGCACCTGGCCGTGGACCGCGCCCACGATCAGTGAGGTGGCGGCGTCCAGGTCGGCCTCCGCGTCGATCCGGCCCAGCCGCTGTTCGGCCTGCAGGTACCGGAGCAGGATCTCGGGGAGGCTGCGGGGCTCGGGTGGCTCTGCAGACCCGCGGGCCGGCCCGGCATCAGCGTTCTCCTCCCCGGCGGGCGCCGCGAACGCGGCGTCCCCGCCGACCATCGCGTGGAACCGGCGGAGCACGTTGGGCTGGGACATCAGCCCGGCGAACGCGGGCGCCACCCGGTAGAGCGACTCCATGCCCAGGTCGATGAAGATCGTGAGGTTCTCGGCCACGCTGGCGGTGCCCGCCTCCGGCATCCCGGGGGTCTCGTTCATCACCGTGCCGACGTGGTGCATCAGGGCCTGGGCGAGCAGGTCTTCCTTGTCCTCGAAGTAGTTGTACAGCGCACCGTCCGCCACCTGGGCTTCCCGGGCGATGTCACGCACGGCCAGCCCGGCGCTGCCGCGCTGGTCCAGGAGCCGGGCGGCGGTGGAGATCAGGTGCTCGCGGAGGTTCTCCCCGTCGCGGTCGCGAAGCACGGCAGGTTTCCTAGGTGACATCGCGCTTGAGTGTAATGAGCACCGCGGCGGCGGCGAACGCCACCGCATAGGCGAGCAGCATCAGCCCGCCGCCCCACTGTGCTAGCAAACCCCCTGGCAGCAACCCTCCCGGGGAGGTCAGGGTGGCCCGGTCCAGGGACTCGCTGGCCGAGAAGGGCAGCCCGCGCGCTGCCACGTCGGTCATCCGGCATCGCCTCCCATCGTGAACGATTCTTCATGAACAGTAGTTCATGAAGGGGTGTTCACGACAGGTCTGGCGCCAGCTGGTCTTCGTTATCTGCGCTTGCCGACGGGAAAGTGACCGCGCTCGCGCGCCAGGCGGACGAGCAGATCAGTTGCGCGGCCCCGGTCGGAACCGACCACCCGGCGCTCGGCCGCCGTTAAGCGGCAGACGGACCGCCAGGGGTTGCGTTCCTTGCGGCCATCGACGTGACTCAGCCGGTACTGGACTTCCCCGTCGGCGCGCACCACCCAGGCCCAGGTGAACGTCCCGAGGTCGCTGGTGTAGGTGGTCTCGATGCGGCTGATCTCGCGAGCGGCGAGCCGAGGCACGGCGGTTCCCCTTCCGGACGGCATATCCGATCCCGAGGCCCCCGGGGTGCCGGACAGTTACGCTCTGTACCACCATGACAACACATGTGCCGTGGGGCTCGCAAAAGAACAGTTCGCAAACCCGGTATCACAAGGAGACAGCCTAGGCGGCGGGGCACGTGCCGCCCCTGGTGATACTGGGAGCATGAGAGTGCAAGCTGCGGCCGATTCTGTCCGGCGCCGTATCGGCGCGTCGATCTTCGAGAAGGTCGCGGGCCCCGAGGGACCGAATCACCGCCGGGTCATCCACCAGGCCGAGGGCGACCGGTGGTTCGCCGACGACAGTCCCGTCCAGCGCGTGCACGGCGACTCGTCGATGTTCGTGGGCGGTATCCGCGCCCTGCTGCTCCAGTCTCTGCACCCGCTGGCCATGGCCGGCGTGGACGCGCATTCCGGCTACAAGGGTGACCCGTGGGGACGGTTGCAGCGGACCAGCTACTTCCTCGCCGTCACTACGTTCGGCCGGGCCAGCGACGCGCAGGCGGCCACCGACCGGGTGAAGGCCATCCACCGCCGGGTCACCGGGACCGCGCCGGACGGCCGGCCCTACGCGGCCTCGGATCCGCACCTGCTGACCTGGGTGCACATCGCCGAGGCGGACAGCTTCCTGCGGGCGCACACCCGGTACGGGGCCGAGCCCCTGGACCAGGCCGGGCGCGACGGGTACGTGGCGGACGTGGCCCGGATCGCCATCGAGCTCGGGGTACCTGACCCGCCCCGCACCGAGGCCGAGCTCGCCGCCCGGATCAGCCAGTACCGCGCGGAACTGCGCGGCACCGCGGAGGCCCGGGCGGCGGCCCGGTTCCTGCTGCTCACGCCCCCGCTGCCGCTGGTCGCCCGGGCGCCGTACGGGGTCCTCGCCGCCGCGGCCACGTCGCTGCTGCCCGGCTGGGCCCGGCGCCCGCTGTACCTGCCGCACCTTCCGCTGACCGAGCGCGCGGTGGTCCGCCCGGCGGGCCACGCGGTCATCCGCGGCATCCGCTGGGCGATCAGCCCGCCACCCAGCGTCCAGGCCAGCGCGTAAGCCGCCCCCGATAAGGCCACTGCCCGCGATCCGGGCCGCTCCAGCATGGCCCGCTCGAGCACCGCTCCCGCGGCGAGCAGGCGCTCCTCGCCGCCCGCCGGGCCGATCATCTGGATGCTCGCGGGCAGGGGGCCGCCGGTGGGTACCGGCAGGGCCAGCGCCGGCACGCCCGCGAGGTTGACGGGAGAGGTCAGGCCGCGGATGCGGACCATCTCCCGTGACCGCTCCAGCAGGGGCGGGAACCCGAGCAGCGTCGGCAGGGCCAGCAGGTCAACCCGGTCCCAGAGCGACGACAGCGCCGCCCGCCAGTGCGCCGCGTGCTCCCGGGCCGCGCTGACCGCCGCGGGGGTGATGGTGCTCGCCTCACGCAGCCGGGCGAGCACGTCATGGCCGATCTTGTCCGGGGCCCGGTCCGCGTGCACCCCGTCAGACGCCCAGGCCTCCGCGTCGAGCACGGTCATCGCGGCGGCGGTCGCCCGGTCGAGCCCGTCCAGGCTGACCTGGACCACTTCCCAGCCGGCCGTGGCCAGCGCCGCGTCGACCGCCTCGTCGATGATGGGGTCGGCACCGATCACGACCCGCCCGACGACCAGGGGCGCCGGGGCCGCCACCGAGAACCCCGGCTCCAGCAGCTGCATCCCGGCGACGAGGCCCGCCACATCCCGCGCCATCGGCCCCACGGTGTCCATGCTCGGCGCGAGCGGCCACACGCCGGTGAGCGGTATCCGGCCCCACGTGGTCTTGAGGCCGGCGATCCCGCAGCACGCGGCGGGGATCCGGATCGAGCCGCCGGTGTCTGAGCCGTACGAGACGTCGGCCTCGCCGCTGGCCACGGCCACCGCCGAACCGCTCGACGAGCCGCCCGGCACCCGCAGCGGATCGAGCGGGTTGACCGGCGTGCCGAAGGCCGCGTTGATCCCGCTGATCCCGTAGGCCAGCTCGTGCAGGTTGGTCTTGCCGACCAGCCGCGCCTCGCCCCGGCCGATCGCGGCCCGCAAGCCGGCCAGGCAGGGCGCGTCGGCTGCGGCGGGCGAGGCCTGCTCGGCGATGGCGCGGCTCCCCGCCGTGGTGGGGAGGCCTGCGACGTCGATGAGGTCCTTGACGGCGACCCGCAGGCCGGGTCCGGGCGCAGAGTCCTTCAAGATCCACGTGGACATAGCCGACAAGTATCGCACCTCTGGCTGACCCCCAGGCACCTCGCGGACGCGGGCCGGGGCTGCGCGGTGCGGCCCCGGGCAATGGCCCAGGGGAAGGCCATTGCCCGGGACGTTTGTGGTCGCCCGGGGGCTGGGCGGGGCGTTTTCCTTCGGGGCCAGCGGCGCGGGACGCGTGACAGCTAACCCCTGAGCCGACGGGTAAACACAGGAGTGCGTTCCGCGTGTCCGGCCTGCGGGCGGCGGGTCTATGGCGGGGCTGGCGGAGGGAAGGCGACGTCGATGGCCAGGCCGCCGCCGGGCCGGGGTTGCGCGGTGATGGTGGCGGCGTGGGCGGTGGCGACGGCCCTGACGATGGACAGGCGGCGGCACGCCGGCCGAGGGCCCGGATGCGGGCCACGAGTTCCGCGAAGTCAAATGGCTTGGGCAGGTAGTCATCGGCACCCAGTCCGAGACCCTCGACCCGTTCCCCGACCGACCTCGCCGCGGTGAGCATCAGTACCCGGGTTTCGGATCGGCCCGCGGCCAGGGCCCGGCAGACGTCGTCGCCGTGCACGCCGGGCAGGTCCCGGTCCAGCACCACCACGTCATAGCGGTTGACCGCCACATGTTCCAGGGCCGCGGCGCCGTCCAGGGCCACGTCAACGGCCATTCCCTCCCGGCGCAGCCCGGCCGCTACCGTCCTCGCCAGCACCTCGTCGTCCTCGGTGACCAGAACCCGCAGCCCGGCCTGGGCCGCCGGGCTGGCCAGCGCCAGATAGGTCCGCTTCCAACCATTTCTGCGGATGTGCCGTCTTAGCTAACGAGATTGGTCATCCCCGCGGCCAGGGGCCACGGGAGACGCGGACCCGAGGAGAGCAGACATGAAGCCAATTACTCGCGCAGCGCGGCGCGGCCTGGCTGCCCTGGCCCTGACCGGTGCGGCGGTCATCATCCCGACTGCCGCCCTGGCCGCATCCGGAAGCCCGGCGAAGCCAGGCCTGACGGCGCGGTCCGCCTCGGCGGCCGCGCTCCCCAGGTGCGGCACCGGCTCGCTCACCGCCTGGCTCGGCATCCCGGGGAACGGCTACGCCGGTGGTGCCGCCTACCAGCTGGAGCTGTCCAACACCTCTGGCCACACGTGCACGCTGTACGGCTTCCCGGGCGTCTCCGCCCTGGCCGGCGGCGGCCACCAGCTCGGCAGCGCGGCAGGCCGGGATCACGCCGACCCCACCCGCCTGGTGACGCTGGGCCGGGGTGCGACCGCCCATGCCGTGCTCCAGATCACCGACGTGGGCAACTTCCCGCCGTCGTCCTGCGGCCAGACCACGGCGGTGGCGCTGCGCGTCTACCCGCCGGGTGCCACCAGGTCGCTCCAGGTTCCCTTCAGGTTCCGGGCGTGCGGTAAGAGCGGGCCCGTCTACCTGCACGTGCGGACCACGGTGGCCGGCACGGGCATACCCGGGTTCAGCGGCTGACCGGCGTGGCGGACTGATCCGCCCGCTCCGGGCTGGGTGCGGCAGGGCCGCTGATCGCGGAGTCCTGCCGCACGCCCGGGTCAGCCGCGGGCGGGCTGGTACCGCAGGCCGTCCATGAGCAGGTCAAGCAGGCGGCAGGCCTGCTCCCGCTGCGCTGGCTCACCGGCCGTCAGGGAGACGCCGCCCAGGCCGGCCAGTACGTCGGCGGGCTCGATGTCGCGGCGCAGCGTACCGGCCGCCCCCGCCGCCTCCAGCAACGTGGTGATCGCGGCGATCAGCCGGCCGCGGCTGTGGTCGTAGGGGTTGCGGCCCGAGGCGATGACCGCGCGCAGCGCATCGGCCATGCCGCGCTTGGTCGTCATGTAGTCCACGAAGAGGTCCATCCAGCGGCGGGTGGCCTGGTCGGGCGGGAGCTCGCCGAGCAGCTCCGGGACCGCGTCGCCGAGCCGGGCGAGCTCGCTGCGGTAGGCCGCTTCCACCAGGGCCTCGCGGGTGGGGAAGTGGCGGTACAGCGTGCCGATGCCGACCCCGGCGTCCCTGGCGATCGCGTCGAGGGTCACCTCGGGACCATCCTGGGAGAAGGCCCGGACCGCCGCCTCCAGCAGCCGCGCCCGGTTGCGCTGGGCGTCGGCGCGCATCGGCCGGTCCATGGTCTCCGCCACGGCGCACTCCTCGGGATACGGTCTGATTTGCTAAACGGAGGAAGCTCCGCTTAGCCTGGGAGTCGTACTGGAGGCTCCTCCGTTTCCATCGTACCGGCGGGTCTCCCGCAGGGAACCCATGGGCGGCGGGGGCTCACGACATCACCGCGCCGCCGAGCGAGACTGGGGCAACATGACGGTCAGCACACCTACGCCCTGGACGCCAGCGACGCCGCGCTGCTCTGGCAAGTCTCGGTGGACACGCTGGCCTCAGCCCGGATGGCCTGAAAACACGGGGGTCCCGCACCTCAGCAGGTGCGGGACCCCGGCTGGGCCGCCTGACGTCACGGCTTCACGATCATCTGGTTCACGTTGTAGTGCTGCTGCAGCATCCCGAAGTTCAGCATCAGGTCGGCCAGCCGCTGGAGCAGGACCGCGTTCTGCTGGGTCGGGAACTCCGGCGCGTTCGCGATCGCGGCCGTTTCCTTCGTGGTGTCCGCGTACCTCACCATGCCCTGCTGGATGGCGCCCGGGCTGGTGGCCGCGATGGCCTGGGCCTTGAGGATCGCCGTGCGGAAGGCCGCCGCGGTGTTCGGGTACTTCTTCAGCCAGGTCGCGGTGACCATGTACCCGCTGATGGGGATGTTCTGGGTGCTGCCCTGGTTGGAGTCGGCCAGCGGCACGGCCCCGATCGACTCCTCGTCCTGGCTGACGAAGGGCTCGGGCAGCCACGCGGCGTCGACCTGGCCGGAGGACATGGCGCGGGCCATGTCCGGGAACTTGACCGGGACGAAGTGCACCGAACCGGGGTTCACCGCGTTATCGGTGAGCACGGACTTGACCAGCAGGGTGCCGATGTTGTTCGTGACGTTGACGGCGATCCGCTTGCCCGCGAGCTGGGAGACCGTGGTGATGTGCGACGTGCTCGGCACCATGATCTCCTGGTTGCCGGGCTGCATGATGGAGCCGGGCGTCAGGACCCGGAAGTCGGCCGGATCCTTCGGCTGGTTGTTCGCGCGGATGTAGGACACGTAGTTCCCGACCGAGACGTCCAGCTGGCCGGCGAGCTGGTTGGCGATGGCGGTCTGGCCGCTGGTGATCGGCAGGATCGAGACGTGCAGGCCCTCGGCGGCGAACAGGCCCCGCTGCTGGGCGATGTACAGCCCGGCCGAGTCCATGGCCGGGACCGCGGCCACGTTCAGGTTGGTCTTCTCCAGCCCGCCCGGGGCGCCCGGGCTGCTTCCGCCTCCGCTGCAGCCTGCGGCGAGCAGGCCCAGACCGACGAGCGCGGCCAGCCCGGCGAGGGGCCGCCGCCGGAAAAGACGTGACATGGAAAACTCCTGATCGCAGCGGGAACCAGGGGCAGACTAGCGCATGAAAACGGGTTAAACGGCCGGGATGACGTTTATATAACCTTGGGCGGCGGACCGGTGCTTTCCCTGATGACCAGGGTCGTAGCCAGCTCAATGTGGTGCGGTTCCCCCGCCGCCGGACGGGCCCGGCGAGCCCGTGCCCGGCGTGCGCAGCATCCGGAACGCGGTCGCGGCCATGGCCGCGAGAGGCTGGCGGACAGTCGTGAGCGCGGGAGTGGCCCATGAGGCGACCGGAACGTCGTCGAACCCGACCACGCTGAGGTGCTCCGGGGCCCGCAACCCCCGCTCGCCCAGCGCCTGCAGCACCCCGAAAGCCTGGGCGTCGTTGCCCGCCACGATCGCGGTGGGCGGCTCCGCCAGCGCGAGCAGGTCCCGGGCCTGCCGCCGGCCGCCCTCCGCGCAGAACTGGTCCCGGCGGATGAGCGCAGGCTGTGCGGGCAGCCCGGCCGCCTCCAGCGCCGCGCGGTAGCCGGCCAGCCGCGCGCGGCTGGACCACAGGTGCTCCGGGCCGCCGATGATCGCGATGCGGCGGTGACCCAGCTCGATCAGGTGCCGGGTGGCGGTCAGGCAGCCCTGCCAGTTGGTGGTGCCCACGGACCGGATGCCCGGGCCCGGCTCCTCCGGCGGGTCGATCACCACCAGCGGGATGCGCGCGGCCGCCAGCCGCTGCAGCTCGCTGCTGTCCGGCAGGTTCAGGACCAGCAGGGCGCCGTCGGTGCCCCGGGCCGCGGCCCGGTTCAGCCAGGCGGTGAAGCCGCCAGGCGAGTCCACGGTGGTGACCACCACGCTGGCCCCGGCCTCGTCCGCGGCCTGGACCGTCCCGTGCAGCAGCTCCTCGGCCCACGGGGTGTGCAGGCTGGCGATCAGCAGGTCCGCGACGCCGAAGCCGAGCCGGGAAGCGACCTGGTAGCCGTCGCGCCGGAGCAGAGCGGCGATCCGGGTCCGGGTCGCCGCGGCGACGTCGGTCCGGCCGTTGAGCACCTTCGACACCGCGGACACGGACACGCCCGCCTCCGCCGCGATGCCCGCCAGCGTGCTGCGGCCGGTGTCGCGGGCCACGGCGGCTCCTCTGGCGTCGGCGTTTTCGAAACTCGGGCCGCTCCAGGGTAACCCGGCGGGGCGATCGGCGGGCCGCGTCACTGGGGTATTGACCGGCCAGGCGGCCGAATCTAGCCTGAACCGGAGTAGCGAACAATTTTCGAAACGACTGCCCCGCAACACCTCCCGACGACCCTGCCCGAAACACCGTCCGAACCGCTGATGTACTGACGCACCGGAGCCTGAGGCACGTGACGACCAGCAACCCCGGCCACCCCGCCGCCGGCCACCCCCCGGCCCTGCAGCTCTACACCGTGCGCGAGCAGCTCGCCGCCGGCCGCGCAGGCGTCCTGAACCGGATCGCCGGGTTCGGCTACGCGGCCGTGGAGCCGTTCGGCATCCTCGACGACCCGGCCGGCCTGGCCGCGGACCTGGCCGCCGCGGGCCTGGCCGTGTGCAGCGTGCACGCCACCCCGGCCGGCGAGCAGGCCGGCCTGGTCGCGGCGGCGGCCCGGGTCCTCGGCACGGACACGGTGATCGTCCCCTACCTGCCGCCCGAGCAGGTTCGCCGACCTCGACGGCGTGCGGTCGGTGGCGGCGGAACTGAACGCGATGGCGGCCCGGCTCGCGGACGAGGGCCTGCGCCTCGGCTACCACAACCATGATCACGAGCTGGCCCTGCGGCCGGGCGGGACCCCGGCGCTGGAGGTGCTGGCCGCCTGGCTCGACCCGGCGGTGCTGCTCGAGGTGGACACGTACTGGGCCGCGGTCGGCGGCCAGGACGTGCCCGCGCTGCTGGGGCGGCTCGGCGGGCGGGTCGGCTACCTGCACGTCAAGGACGGCCCGGTGACGAAGGACGACCCGATGACCGCGGTCGGGGCCGGGCGGATGCCGGTCGCGGAGATCCTGGCCGCCGCGCCGCCGGCCGCGTGGCGCATGGTCGAACTGGACCGGTGCGCGACGGACATGATGACCGCGGTCGCGGACAGCCTGGCCTGGCTGGCCGAGCACGGCCGGCTGAGCCGGTCCGGCGGGCCGCGGGCCCGGTGAGCGCCCCGGTCGGCGTGGCCGTCGTCGGCTGCGGCACGATCAGCGACGAGTACCTCCAGCAACCTGACCTCGTTCCCGGACCTGCGCGTGCTGATCTGCGCCGATCTGGACCTGGAGCGGGCCAAGGCTGCAGGCGGCCAGGTACGGCGTGGCCGGGGTGCTGGCAGCACCGTGGCCGAGGCCTGGCCCAGCCCGGACGTGGAGCTGGTGGTCAACCTGACCATGCCCGCCGCGCACGCCGAGGTCGGCGCGGCGGCGGTCGCGGCCGGCAAGCACGTCTGGAGCGAGAAACCGCTGCCCTGGACACCGCGCCGGCCGGGCCTGCTGGCCGCGGCGGCCGCGGCGGGCGTGCGGGTCGGCTGCGCCCCGGATACCGTGCTCGGCGCGGGGCTGCAGACCGCCCGGCGGCTGATCGCCAGCGGCGCGATCGGCGAGCCCCGCACGCGCGCTGGCGCTGATGCAGGGGCCCGGCCCGGAGCGCTGGCACCCGATCCGGAGTTCCTGTTCCGGCGGGGCGCGGGCCCGCTGTTCGACATGGGGCCGTACTACCTGAGCACGCTGGCCACCCTGTTCGGCCCGGCGGAGCAAGTCGCCGCGCTCGGCCGGCGCAGCCAGGCCAGACCGGGTCATCGGCACCGGCCCGCGGGCCGGGACCGCGTTCGAGGTCGAGGTGCCGACCCACGTGGCGGCGCTGATCGGGTACGCGCAGGGCCAGGCCGCGACGATCGTGCTGAGCTTCGACTCGCCGCTGCGGCGGCACGGCTTCGTGGAGATCACCGGCACCGAGGCGACGCTGTCGCTGCCCGACCCCAACCGGTTCGACGGCGACATGCGGGTCCGCGCGACCGGCCGGACGACTGGGAGACGGTCCCGGCGGCCGGGCCGACCGCGGGCCGGGGCCTCGGCGTGCTGGACATGGCGCGCGCCATCCGGGCCGGGACGCCGCACCGGGCGAGCGGTGAGCTGGCGCTGCACGTGCTGGACATCATGGAGTCTGTCGCGCGGTCGGTGGCGGTGGCTACGTTCGAGCGCGTCGCACCACCTTCGCTGCCCCGGACGCGCTGCCCGCGGACTGGGATCCGCACGACCGGGGCATCCAGTGAACGACCAGGCAGGGGATCCGATGACGGAGTCGCTGGGCGTGGGCCATGGTCGGCTACGCGTTCATGGGCGCCGCGCACTCGCAGGCGCTGGCGCACCGCCCCGCACGCGTTCGACCTGCCGCTGCGGCCGATGCTGGCCGCGTTGTGCGGCCGTGATCCGGGCGCGACGGCCGCCGCGGCCCGGCGCTACGGGTTCGCCAGCGCCGAGACCGACTGGCGCGCGCTGCTGGAGCGCGACGACGTCCAGCTCATCGACGTGTGCACGCCGGGCGACTCGCACGCCGAGATCTCCATCGCCGCGCTGGACGCGGGCAAGCACGTGCTGTGCGAGAAACCGATGGCCAACTCGGTGGCCGAGGCGGAGGCGATGGCCGCGGCGGCTGCCCGGGCCCAGGCCCGCGGGGTCCGCTCCATGGTCGGCTTCAACTACCGCCGGGTCCCGGCCCTCGCGCTGGCCCGTGAGCTCATCGCCGGCCGGCCGGGTCGGCGAGATCCGGCACGTCCGGGCCAGCTACCTGCAGGACTGGCTGGCCGACCCGGCGTTCCCGCTGACCTGGCGGCTGCAGCGCGAGCACGCCGGCTCGGGGGCCCTGGGTGACCTGGGCGCGCACGTCGTGGATCTGGCCCAGTACCTGACCGGGCAGCTGATCTCGGGAGTCTCCGGGGTGCTGGCCACGTTCGTGCCCGAGCGCCCGGTGCCCGGCGGCGAGGGCCGTACCGGGCCGGTGACGGTGGACGACGCCGTCGCGTTCACCGCCCGGCTGGAGTCCGGGGCGCTGGCCACGTTCGAGGCGACCCGGTTCGCCACCGGCCGGAAGAACGCGCTGCGGATCGAGGTCAGCGGGTCCCGTGGCAGCCTGGCCTTCGACCTGGAGCGGCTCAACGAGCTGGAGTTCTGCGACGATCACGGGGACCCCGCGACGCAGGGGTTCCGGCGCATCCTGGTCACCGAGCCGGGCCACCCGTACCTGTCCGCCTGGTGGCCGCCGGGGCACGTGCTGGGCTGGGAGCACACGTTCACCCACGAGGTCCGCGACCTGGTCATCGCGATCGCCAAGGGCACCGACCCGGAGCCCTCGTTCGCGGACGGCCTCCAGGTCCAGCACGTGCTGCACGCCGTCTGGGCCAGTGCCGCGGCCGGCAGCCAGTGGACCCCGGTCTGATCCCCGGGAAAAATTTAAGAGCCAAAAATCTCCGCAACGAAAACCACCCGGAGCCAATGATGTCCCGACCGTTCACGTTGTTCACCGGGCAATGGGCCGACCTGCCCCTGGAAGAGGTGTGCCAGGCTGGCCCGCGACTGGGGCTATGACGGCCTCGAGCTGGCCTGCTGGGGTGACCATTTCGAGGTGGACCGGGCGCTGGGCGAGGACGGTTACCTCGGCGGCCGGCACGCGCTGCTGGGCAAGTACGGGCTGCGCTGCTGGGCCATCTCCAACCACCTGGCCGGCCAGGCGGTCTGCGACCACCCGATCGACGTGCGGCACCAGGCCATCCTGCCCGCCCGGATCTGGGGTGACGGCGAGCCCGAGGGGGTGCGGCAGCGGGCCGCGGCCGAGCTGGCCGACACCGCGCGGGCCGCGGCCGCGTTCGGGGTGCAGACCGTGGTGGGGTTCACCGGCTCCTCGATCTGGCACACGGTGGCCATGTTCCCGCCGGTGCCGCCGGAGATGATCGAGGAAGGCTACGCGGACTTCGCCCGGCGCTGGAACCCGATCCTGGACGTGTTCGACGCCGAGGGCGTCCGGTTCGCGCACGAGGTGCATCCCAGCGAGATCGCCTACGACTTCTGGACCACCCGGCGGGCCCTGGACGCGGTGGACAACCGGCCGGCGTTCGGGCTCAACTTCGACCCCAGCCACTTCGTCTGGCAGGACCTGGACCCGGTGGCGTTCCTGGGCGCGTACCCGGACCGGATCTACCACGTGGACTGCAAGGAGGCCCGCAAGCGGCTCGACGGCCGCAACGGGCGGCTCGGCTCGCACCTGCCCTGGGGCGACCCCCGGCGGGGCTGGGACTTCGTGTCCGCGGGGCGCGGCGAGGTCGCGTGGGAGGACGTGTTCCGGATGCTGAACTCGATCGGCTACTCCGGCCCGATCTCGGTCGAGTGGGAGGACGCGGGCATGGACCGGCTGGCCGGTGCCCCCGAGGCCCTGGCCTACCTGCGCCACTTCGACCTGGAGCCGCCGGCCGCGTCCTTCGACGCCGCCTTCAGCAGCTGATCCCGACCCGGCCCTCTGATCCCGACCCGGCCCTCTGATCCCGACCCGGCCCTCTGATCCCGACCCGGCCCTCTGATCCCGAGCCGGGTCTGATCACGGACGTGAGTTCGCGGTCAGCTGGCCCAGACCTGGAACCCGGAAACCTGGCGGCGGGCCCGGCATTCGCCGGTGATCCGCGCGGCCGGCCCCGCGGTGCTGGTCCTGTCCGCCTCGGACAAGCCGGCCGCGGTCCGGCAGGCGATCCGGGCCGGCGCACTCGGCTATGTACTTAAGAACGAAGAGACTACAGAGGTTCGGTCGGCCATTAAGGCCGTGGCCGCGGGAAAGGATTGGATCTCGCCCCGGCTGGCCTACATCTTCGCCACCGACGAGGCCCCGGGCCTGCCCGTGCTAAGCGCCCAGGAAACGCGGGCCCTGCAGCTTTACGCCGCCGGCATGCCGATGAAGTCCGTGGGCCGGCGAATGTGCATTAGTGAAGAGACCGCCAAGCAGTATGTCGGACGAGTCCGGGAGAAGTACGCTAGAGCAGGACGGGCGGCACCCACCAAATGCGACCTGTACTATCGAGCCGTCGAGGACGGGCATCTCCCCCCTCACCCCTAACCGCGGACCCCCCCTCCCGGTGACAGGGGTAACAGGAGATACCCGTCCTCGACCTGTATTACGAGACATGATCTTAAGGCGCTCGTCAACCAGGCGTCATGACCCCTCTTGGGGGGTCAGTCCGTCCCCCGGCGCGCGGCCCAGCGCCCCGTCGACCAGCCGCAGCACGCAGCGGTCGAAGATCTCGTCCGCGTCCCGGGGCGGCGGGGGCGGCCCGGCGAGCGCCGTGGCCAGGTTCGGGTAGCGGCCGCTGGCCGCCGCCGACACCAGGCCGGCCACCTGGACCGCGGCCTGCTCCTCCTCGGTCACCCCGGTCCGGGTGCGCTCTTCGGCCAGCGCCGCCTGAACGCCGCCGTAGGAGATCGCGAACCCGTTCACCATGCCGAGGATCTCCATCTTGGCCCCGGTGTCCAGGCCTGAGCCGCTCAGCAGGCCGAGGAAGTACTCGACGTACCGCAGCGCGCAGGGCCCGATCACCGGGGGCCGCTGCATGACCCGGGGCAGCCACGGGTGGCGCCGGGTGATGTCGCGTCCCTGCCGGGCCAGGCCCAGGATCGCGGCCCGTGCGCCGGGGGGCGGGTCCGGGTACTCGTATTCCCCGCTCACGTGGTCGATCATCAGCTGGACCAGGTGCTCTTTGGAGGGCACGTAGTTGTACAGCGACATCGTGCCCATGCCCAGGTCAGCGGCGACCCTGCGCATCGTGACCGCGTCGATTCCCGCAGCAGCCCCCGGAACTGCGGGCCATGGTCGTGCAGGTCGCCATGTCCGGGCCGTATCAGTTCGTGTACCCCGGCGGTGCCCTCGCGCTGGAGAACGTGCTGGTGGCCACCGCCGCGACGCTGGGCTTCGAGCACGGGATGGCCGCGGTGATCCGGACCGGGCTGCGGGCGCAGCGCCGCATGCGCCGGGTCGGCCGGGAACTGCCGCTGATCCGCGCCTACCCGCCGGCCCTGGGCGGCCGGGTGCCCTGGCTGGAGGAGTGGCTGACCCACCCGGGCCGCGACGACCCGTACTGGGCCGGCCTGCAGGTCCCTCCCGGCGCCATGGCGCCCGTTCCCGTCAGCCTGCTCACCGGCTGGTGGGACGCCTGCCTGGTCCCGGTCCTGGAGGAGTACGGCCGGCTGCGCGCGGCCGGCTGTCCGGTGCGGCTGGTCATCGGCCCGTGGACGCACGCGTCAGCGTTCAGCAAGGCCCTTCCCGTCGTCCTGGGCGAGGCGCTGAGCTGGCTGCAGGCTTACACCGGTGACGGTGAAAGCCACGACCTCCGCAACGAAGACCACCCCGTGCGGGTGTACATCGAAGGCGCCGGGGGGTGGCGGGACCTGGCGGACTGGCCGCCGCCGGGGCTGATCCCCCAGGCCTGGTACCCCGGCGCCGGGGGCAGCCTGACCCCCCAGCCGCCCGCCCAGGCGGGGATCTCCGCGTTCCGCTACGACCCGGCGGACCCGACCCCGTCGGTCGGCGGCCCCTTGCTGACCAGCAAGGCGGGAGCTGCGGACAACCGGGCCCTGGAAGCCCGGCCCGACGTGCTGGTGTTCACCAGCGCACCGCTGGCCGCGCCGCTCGACGTGGTCGGTCCGGTCAGCGCCCGGATCCGGGTCCGGGCCTCGGGCAGGCACTTCGACCTCTTCGCCCGGCTGTGTGACGTGGACCCGCGGGGGCGTTCACGCAACGTGTGCGACGGCATCGTGCGGTGCGACGTGGTCACCCCTGACCCGGTCACCCCGGACCCGGTCACCCCGGACCCGGTCACGCCGGTGACCGTGCCGATGAGCGGGGCCGCCCACCGGTTCCCGGCCGGGCACCGGCTGCGGCTCCAGGTCTCCGGCGGGGCGCATCCCCGGTTCGCCCGCAACACCGGCTCCGGTGAGCCGCCGGCCACGGCGACCCGGCTTGTCGTGGTGGACCTGCAAATCCTGCACGAGGCCGCTGACCCCTGCACGTTGCTGCTTCCCGTGCTGTCCGCACGTAGCGATCCGGGGGACGGTAGTGGGACACTGGGCCGTCACCACACGAGCCGGAGTCCCGATGCCCAGCCCCGTGCCGCAGGATGAACCCGTACCGACCACCAGGCCTGACGACCCGGCGGACGGGGGCCCGACCGCGCTGCGCATCGCGCTCGGCAGCCAGCTGCGGCGCCTGCGCGAGGCCCACGGCATCACGTGCGAGGCGGCGGGCGAGGTGATCCGGGCCTCGGCCTCGAAGATCAGCCGGCTGGAGCACGGCCGGGTCAGCATGAAGCAGCGTGACCTCGCCGACCTGCTCACCCTGTACGGCGTGACCGGGGAGGCGGAGCGGGCCGGCGTGCTGAGGCTGGCCGTGGAGGCCGCCCGCCGGGGATGGTGGCACCAGTACGGGGAAGTCCTGCCCGGCTGGTTCGAGTTCTACGTGGGGCTGGAGGCGGCCGCGTCCCGGATCCGCACCTACGAGGTGCAGTTCGTGCCCGGCCTGCTGCAGACCCCGGAGTACGCGCGCGCGGTGATCCGGGGTGGCCACCTGGCCGCCCCGGACGAGGAGATCAGCCGGCGGGTGGCCCTGCGGATGAAGCGCCAGCAGATCCTGTCCCGGCCCGACACGCGGGCGCCGAAACTGTGGGCCGTGGTGGACGAGACCGCGCTGCGCCGCAGGCAGGGTGGTCCCGGGGTGATGGAAGCCCAGCTGGAGCGGCTCATCGAGCTGGCCGCCCAGCCGAACATCGCGCTGTACGTGGTGCCGCTGCGCAGCGGGTACCACGCCGCAGCGGCCGGGTCGTTCAGCATCCTGCGCTTCGCCGCGCCGGAACTGCCCGACGTGGTCTACCTGGAGCAGCTGACCAGCGCCCTGTACCTGGACAAGCGGCGCGACGTCGATCACTACTCCGCGGTCATGGACCAGCTCTGCGTGCGGGCCGAGCGGGGGACGCCCACCACGGAGGTGCTCGCGCGTCTCCGGGACCAGCTGGGCTGACCCGGCGCCGGGAGCCGGTGCGGCCAATCGGGCCGCCGGTGTCCCGGGAACGCCTTAAGCTCGATTGTCGGTAGCCAGGGCCGGAGGCGAGCGGTGCACGAATTCGACGAGATCCGTCAGCGGCTGGAGAGCCTCGAGGTGCAGGTCTCCGCGCTGGCCGAGGCGCAGAACGACGGCCTGCGGGCCGCCAGCCTGTTCGCGATGGTGGACCGGGACGTGGCCGACCTGAGCACCGCGTTCGGCACGCAGCGCCAGCTGCTCCAGGCCCTCCGCGACGACCAGGTCGGGCAGAGCCACAGCCTGGCCGAGCATGGCCAGGCCCTGGACGGGATCATTGCCACGCTGCGGGTGATTCATGACGCCCAGCTCAAGCAGAGCCGACACCTGGCCGAGTACGGCCGGGTCCTGGCCCGGATCGACCAGGGGCACTGATTCCCCGGGGCGTCGATCCGGGGAACTGATCTTGCGGGCACGTGCGGCCGGCGGGCCACGTGCGGCCGCGGGCCTGGACCAGGTCCAGGACCTGGTCCAGGCCCGCGAGGCCTGCTCCGCCGGCGGGTTACCCGCCGGGCGGAGCCTGCCTGAGGCCGGCGAGGAAGCCGGCCCAGGCGGCCTGGCTGAACACGAGCGTGCCGTCCTGCCTGGCCTTGGAGTCGCGCACCACGACTACTCCCGGCAGGTTCCGGGCGACTTCGACGCACTGGCCGCCATTGCCGCCGCTATGACTGCTCGTACGCCAATTGGCACGGGACAGGTCGATGCCTGAGGGGGTCATCCCGCACCTCCTTTGCGTTGTCTCGGTCACTGCTTACCCGATCACTTCTTACTAGGTTTATTAGTTCATACTATAATTAGTTGAATCCCCTGGCCACCTGCGCAATCAGGTCGATGGATTGGCCCGTGCCGAGCGCTTCGGCACGGAGGTGATCGAACACGACTGTATAGCGCCGGACCTCGTCTGCATTCTCCAGGAAAAGACTGCCGGTAAGGTGCTCCAGGTAGACGACGGCAGGATCCGCGGCCTGCGGGAATTCCAGAATAGTGAACGGGCTGATGGGCTGCACCTGGGCCGCCGCCCGCAATGGCAGGACCTGCAGCGTCACGTTGGGCTGCCCGGCCACGTCGATGAGCCGGCCCAGCTGGGTGCGCATCACGTCCGGGCCGCCGACCTGGGCCCGCAGCACGTTCTCGCTGAGCACCATCCACAGGTCGGGCGGGTCCTGCTGGTCGAGGGTGGCCTGGCGGTCCATCCGCAGCGCCACCTGCCGGTCGATGTCCTCGGCCGGGCCCGCGGTCGGTGCGGTGCGCAGCACGGCCCGGGCGTATTCCTTGGTCTGCAGCAGGCCGGGCACGACCATGCACTGGAAGTCACGCAGCGCCGCGGCCTCGGATTCCAGGCCGATGTAGGGCTCGAACCAGGTGGGCAGCACCCGGCCGTACGTGTGCCACCAGCCCTTGCGCCGGGCCTCGCGGGCCAGCTGGACGAGCGCGTCGGCTTCGTCGCCGAGGACGCCGTAGATCTCCAGCAGCTCCCGGACATCGCCCGGGCGGACGCTGATCCGGCCGGTCTCCATCCGGCTGATCCGGGTCCCCGAGCAGTCGAGCCGCTGCCCGACGTCTTCGCAGGTTAAGCGGGCTTGCTCACGCAGCCGCCGGAGCTCGATGCCGAGCCGTTTGCGCCGGACCGTAGGACTGGGACTCGCGGCCATGGTGCCATGCCTCCGGGTCTGGGCCATGGTGCGGGCGGGTTCCGCACGATAGAATGGGGAATCGCATAATACGGTTAAGCATCTTGCACAACGGCGTGGCTTGATGCATGCTGGGGCACAATGCTGCGATGCATGATACGCGCCCGCTCTCGTGGGGTGCCGGTACTTGACCGCTGAGGTATCCGACTCCGGCGAGGTGATCCGCGAGATGCCCCGGACGGGTACGGGCCCATTCCCGGCACAGCGTTCCGGCTTCTCTTTTCCCGCTGGCCCGCACGGACTCGCGGTCCGCGACACCCAGTTCAGCACGCCCGCCCGCGGTCACTTCTATGGGCCGCCCGCGACCGGCCAGCACCGTGCGTCCGGGCAGTACAGCCTGGGCAGCTACCACGGCCCGGTCGCCGCCCCGGCCCAGGACGGCCCGGCCCAGAACCACCTGCAGAACGGCCTGGCCCAGGACAGCCGGACCCAGGACGACCGGACCCAGGATGAGCCGGGCCGGCCTGCGCAGTGGCCGTTCCAGTCCCGGCTGGAACTGGGCCCGCTGCCCGGCGCGGTGCCATGCGCCCGGCTGCACGCCCGGCTGGTGCTCACCGAGTGGGGGCAGGCCGGCCTGGACGACAGCGTGGAACTCATCGTCTCGGAGCTGATGACCAACGCGCTGCGCGCCTCCACCGACACGGTCGCGGGACGGCCCGGTTACGGCGCCGACGGGCGGCAGCAGCCGCTGGGGCTGCGGCTCGCGTCCGACCGGCGGCAGGTGCTGGTCGAAGTCTGGGACGGGGTCACCGCGCCGCCGGTGCCCGGCCAGGTCAGCCAGGACGGCGAAACCGGCCGCGGCCTTTTAATGGTGGAGGCGGTCAGCAGCCGCTGGGGTTACTACTACCCGGCCCGCCAGCCACCGGGGACCGCGCCGGACGAGCGGGCCGTCAAGGTCGTCTGGGCCCTGATCCGGCCCGGGTCATGACCGGCCTGTAAGCCGTTCCCGGCGGTCACGCACGGCCAGCACCGCGTTCCAGCGGGCCGCGCCGGCCAGGTCACGGGCCCGTTCCGCGAGCGTGTTGTCCGGCCGGGCCGCACTGTCGGCGATGGCCCGGTCCAGGTCATGCCCGCTGCGCTGGAGCACCGTGTCGAAATCACGCCGCATCGGCTCCAGCAGGCCGTAACCGAACGACCGGTACAGGCGCGGGTAGCACGGCTTGAACAGCCGGGCCCGCTCATGCAGCCCCGAGGAGTAGGACATCATGTCCTTCGGGCGGCTCCTGATGTAGTCCGGCAGCAGGTCCGCGAACGCCTCCCGCAGGATCCATTTGTCCTGCCCGTCCCGCTGCTTGAACTCCCGCGGTATCCGCATCGCCAGTTCCACCAGGGACAGGTCCAGGAATGGCACCCGCAGCTCGGTGCCGTGGCCCATGCTCGCCCGGTCCAGGCGCTGCAGCTCGGTCCGGCACAGGTTGCGGATCTTGTGCTGGAACAGCCTGCGGGCCTGCCCGGGACTGGCCCGGAAGTACATCGGGTAGCCGCCGAACAGCTCGTCTGATCCGTCCCCCGACAGCACGACCTTGACGCCCAGCTGGTGGATGCGCCGGAACAGCGGGACCGAGACCACCTCGTTGATGATGTCGCCGTACTCGGTCAGCTCGCCCAGCCGGATGGCCTCCCGGATGTCGCCCAGCCGGATGTCCCGCGGCCGGACCTCGATCACCTCGTGCGGCACGCCCAGCTCGGCGGTCAGGCGGCGCGCGTAGGCCAGGTCCTCGCTGGCGGGGGCGCCGATCGTGAACGCCACGCAGTCCGGGTGCATCTCGCGGACGTGCAGCAGCGTGAGGGTGCTGTCCAGCCCGCCGGAGAGGATCACCCCGACGGTCAGGCCGGTGTCCACCCGCACCCGGATGCTGTCCTCCAGCGCGGCCCGGACGAGCTTGGCGGCCTCGTCGGGATCGGTGACCGGCGGCTGGTCGTCACCGAGCCGGAGCAGGTCCACGTAGGGCTCCAGGGCCGGCCCGGTGGCTGCGCCGGGGCAGCCGGCCGGGGCCCAGCCGCCCTCGGCCCAGCCATGATGGCCCGGCGGGACCTCGCTGACCGGGGCTCCGAGCCCGGTGAGCGCCTTGATCTCGGACGCCACGTGCAGGCAGCCGTCCCGGCGGGACCAGTACAGCGGCTTGACCCCGAGCGGGTCGCGGGCCAGATAGACGCGGTCGGCCGCGGTGTCGGCCAGGGCGAACGCGAACTCGCCGCGCAGCCGGCTGACCGCGCCCGCGCCCCACTCGAGGAAGGCCTCCAGCACGACCTCGGTGTCGCTGTCGGTGCGCAGCTGATGGCCCAGGCTGGTCAGCTCGGCCTGGAGGAGCCGGTAGTTGAAGACCTCGCCGTTGTAGCAGAGCACCCACCGGCCGTCGGCGGAGGTGAAGGGCTGGATCGCCCGCTCGGCGTCCACGATGCGCAGCCGCTGGGTGCCCGCCAGCAGGCGCCCGGTCAGCAGGGTCTCCTCCACCTCGCCGCGCGGCGCCAGGGAGCCGATCATCTGGCGGAAGGTCTCCCGGTCCGGGCGCGGCCCGAGGATGAGGGCGATGCCGCACACGGCGTCAGGCCCGGGGGTCTGGCGCGCTGGCGGCGACGGCGGCCGGGCTCAGGCACAGATGCCAGGTCTGCCCCTCGTCGATCGCGTTGACCTCACCCGCCTGCTGGCGCTCCCGCAGCAGCCCTTCCAGGACCCCGGCCGCGCCGAAGCGGCGGAACCAGGACATCTCGATGTCCATGGCGTATCCGGCGCAGTGCGCGCTGGGCAGCGTGGCCGTGTACCCCAGGGCGCGCAGCCGGCGCTGCTGCTCGATGCTCCGGGCCAGGCTGGTGACCCACAGCGGGGGCGCTCCCGGCGCGGCGGCGGCGAAGTCGATGGCCAGCTGGTTGAGCAGGGTCAGCGCTTCCCGCCGGGCCCGGGCGAAGCGCAGGCCCGCGGTGCGGGGGGTACGGTCGGGCCGCAGCCGGCGGTCGGCCGCGCGGACCGCGCGGACCGGCAGCGTCCGAGCCTGCCGGCGGTAGCGGAAATGCAGTTCCCCGGCGCGGCGCAGCGGCTCGAGATCGACGAGCTCAGCCGAGTGGAGCAGATCCGGATCCGTCACGAATGCCCGGGCGGATCCCCACCACATGACGTCGATCAGGGCGGACAGGTGAATCCGGATATGGGCCACCAGATCGGCTGCGCAATTGCGGTCGCCGGGCTGGTAATGGCGGACCTCGCGGAGCAGCCGGCCAGCGGCCGCGGGACGGCCTTCGGGGCTGGCCGCCAGTACGGCGGCGAACTCCGGCTCGGCCAGCCGTTCGGTCAGGACCTTTTCCGCCTTGGCGAGATCGGCCGGGCCGGTATGGGCGGCGATCTCGATGAGCAGATCGGCGACGGCGTCCCGGTACCGGGCCAGGTCCGGTCCGGTATAGGGCGCGGTTCCGTGAGCATGCATTGACGAAGAGTAACACGCCAATAACACTAAGTAACGACAGGCATCGGGGCGTTGAGGGTCATGATGAGCCGCCCGGGTGCGGTTAGCCCGGGACTTCCCGGGCAGCCGGGAACGTTGGCACGAGCAGAGCACCGGCGCGTGGCTCGCCGGTCCCGCGCCCCCAGCCTGAAGGAGTGACAGTGGCGGAAGCCGAGGATTGGAACAGCAAGATCATCGCCGAGTTCCGGGCCAACGGGGGCAAGGTCGGCGGCCCGTTCGAGGGGGCACCCCTGCTGCTGCTGCACACGGTCGGGGCGAAGACCGGCCAGCCCCGGGTGACCCCGGTGATGTACCAGGACATCGGGGACGGGGTGGCGGTGTTCGCGTCCAAGGCGGGCGCCCCGACCAACCCGGCCTGGTACCACAACCTGCTGGCCAATCCCCGGGTCAGCGCGGAGATCGGCGCCGACACGGTCGACCTGGTCGCGCGGGTGGCCGACAATGCGGAGCGGGAGCGTATCTGGGAGGCGCAGAAGGCCGCCTACCCGGGTTTCGCGGACTACGAGACCAAGACGACCCGCCAGATCCCCGTGGTTATCCTGGAGCCCGCTCAGTAGCAGGCGGCGCGCCAGGATCAGCAGGAGGCGGCGGGCCAGGAGTGATGACCATGACGGGGATCTTCCGGCTGGTCTTGGCCTGGTACCGGTCGTACCGGCCGTGGTTGGCCTCGTTGACCAGCCGCCACAGCCGCGGATAGCCGGGGTCGCCGGGAGGTACCACCCGGGCCATGCCCGGCATCCGCAGCGGCCCGTCCTGGAGTTGCACCTCCGGGCGGGCTTCCGCGTTGTACAGCCAGCCCGGAGACCGGTCCGAGCCGTTGTTGGACGCGACGAACACGTAGTCGGCGCCGTCCCGGGCGTAGACGAGCGGCACGGTGCGGGCCTGGCCGGTCCTCCGCCCGGTGGTCTGCAGCAGGGCGCACCGCGCGCCGCCGGGCAGCCGGTGGCCGACGCGCCCCCCGGTCCGCTCGTACAGCCAGCGGTGAACGATCAACGGGTTCATGGGCTCAGTCTGGCCGGCAGCACGGCCCGGTTCGGGGTGATCCGGCCGACCCTGACCTGGATGATCGCCCGGCACCGGTTTGAGCTGGCGGATTGCGGTGAGTTGACCGGCCTCAGCACGGAGCGAGGTCGATGACGATGACGCAGACCGAGACTGGCGGAAGAAACGTACTCGCCGAACTGGACCGGCGGGTACCCACAAGGTTCTACTGGCAGCTGACCATCCTGGCCTGCCTGGGCGGCTTCCTGTTCGGGTACGACACCTCGAACATCGGGGCCGCGCTCAACTTCGTGCCCTACCCGCTGAACGGCTTCTGGACCGGCTACCTGGTCGCCGGGGCCTCACTCGGCGCGGCGGCCGGGGCCATCTGCGCCGGCCCCATAGCTGACCGGTTCGGCCGGAAGGCGCTGCTCATCACCGACGCGGCGATCTACTCGGCCGGGGCTATCCTATCCGCGATCGCCCCGGATGCGGCCGTGCTGCTGGCCGCCCGGACCCTGATCGGCCTGGCCATCGGGGCCGACTCGGCCATCGCCACCGCCTACATCGCCGAGTACGCGCCGCGGAACCGCCGCGGGGCGCTGAGCATGCTGCAGCAGTGGATGATCACGGTCGGCATCCTGGTCTCCTACATCGTCGCGCTCATCATCCTCAAGCTGGCCCCGGGTAGCGCCGGTAGCACAGACTGGCGGCTCATCCTGGGCATCGGCGCCGTCCCGGCGCTGATCGGTCTGGCCCTGCGGACCAAGATGCCGGAGTCGCCGCGGTGGCTGATGCGGCACGGCAAGTACGAGGGGGTCCAGGCCGCGCTGGGCAGCTTCGGCACCGAGGTCTCACTGGCGGACGTCGAATACACCGCGCGGCAGCTGGAGGAGGACGACCGGCGCGAAAAGCGGACCAGCAACTGGACCGCGGGGGTGCGCCGCGCCCTGTTCGTGGTCTGCGTGTTCTTCATCTTCCAGCAGATCACCGGCATCAACGTGCCGCTCTACTACGGCCCGCACGTGCTCGGACCGCTGTTCCAGGGCAGCAATACGCTGGTGGCCAAGACCATCGCGGGAGTCGAGGTCACCGCGATGCTGACCGTGGTCAACGTGGGCGCCACCTACTTCGCGTTCCGCTGGATCGACCGCATCGGCCGCCGCAAGCTGGCCATCGGGGGCTACATCGGCATGGCCGTATTCGCCCTGATTGCCGCGGCCGGGCTGACCTGGTTCAACGCCACCCCGCGGATCGTGGTGGTGATGATCGGCCTGGCCGGGTTCATCGCCTCGTTCGCCATCGGCGTGGGCGGCACCGGCTGGCTGCTCCAGGGCGAGGTCTTCCCGACCTCGGTACGCGGCCGGGCCGCGTCCACCGGCGCGACCGTGGACTGGCTGGCCAACTTCGCGCTGATCGAGGCCTTCCCCGTGTGGCAGTCAGGCATCGGGCTGGGCTGGGTGCTGACCTGCTTTGCCGGGCTGTGCATTATCGCTATCGGCTTCGTGTACCGGTTCGTGCCCGAAACCAAGGGCCGCTCGGTCGAGGAGATCACCCAGATCTTCGAGCAGGAGGCCCGGACCGGCGAGACCGCCGCCGCCACGGCCTGAGCGGGCCCGGCCGCCGGGGCCGCCCGGTCATCACCGCCCGTCCTTCTAGGATGCGAGGTGATGACCGGGCGCTGGGACTTCTGGATTGACCGGGGCGGGACGTTCACCGACGTGGTCGCCCGGCGCCCGGACGGCCGCCTGGCCGTCCGCAAGCTGCTCTCGCAGGACCCGGGCCGGTACGACGACGCGGTGCTGGCCGGGATCCGCGGGCTGCTCGGGGTCGCGGACGGGCAGCCCATCCCGGCCGGGCGGATCGGCTCAGTCCGGCTCGGCACCACGGTGGCCACCAACGCGCTGCTCGAGCGCCGGGGTGAGCCCACGGTCCTGGTCATCACCCGGGGGTTCCGCGACGCGCTGCGGATCGGGTACCAGAACCGGCCACGCATCTTCGCCCGCCAGATCATCCTCCCGGAACTGCTGTACAGCCGGGTGATCGAGGTGACCGAGCGGGTCAGCGCGCACGGCGAGGTGATCGTGGCGCTGGACGAGGAGGCGGCGGCCCGGGACCTGCGGGCCGCCTACGCCGGCGGGCTGCGGGCCGTGGCCGTGGTCTGCGTGCACGGCTACCGTTATCCCGCGCATGAGGCCCGGATCGGCCAGATCGCCCGGGATATCGGGTTCACCCAGGTCTCGGAGTCGCACACGACCAGCCCGCTGATGAAGCTGGTCTCCCGCGGGGACACCACGGTCGTGGACGCGTACCTGTCCCCGATCCTGGCCCGCTACGTCAACCGCGTGGCCGGTGAGCTGGGCGGCACCCGGGTGCTGTTCATGCAGTCCAACGGCGGGCTGGCCGACGCGCACCGCTTCCGCGGCAAGGACTCCATCCTGTCCGGCCCGGCGGGCGGCATCGTCGGCATGGCGCGCACCGCCGCCGCGGCCGGCTTCGGCCGGGTCATCGGCTTCGACATGGGCGGCACCTCGACCGACGTCTCGCACTACGCGGGTGAGTTCGAGCGGCAGTACGAGACCGAGGTGGGCGGGGTCCGGATGCGCGCGCCGATGCTGAGCATCCACACGGTCGCGGCCGGCGGCGGCTCGATCCTGGCCTTCGACGGCAGCCGGTACCGGGTCGGCCCGGACTCGGCGGGCGCGGACCCGGGACCCGCGTGCTACCGCCGCGGCGGGCCGCTCACCGTGACCGACGCCAACGTGATGCTGGGCCGGGTCCAGCCCGGCTCCTTCCCCCGGCTGTTCGGGCCGGGCGGCGACGAGCCGCTGGACGCGGCGCTGGTGGCCGGCCGCTTCGACGCCCTGGCCCGGCGGATCGCCGGGCAGGCCGGGGACCAGCGCAGCGGCGCGGAGGTGGCGGCCGGGTTCCTCGGCATCGCGGTGGCCAACATGGCCAACGCGATCAAGAAGATCTCGGTCCAGCGCGGCTACGACATCACCCGGTACGTGCTGGCCACGTTCGGCGGCGCGGGCGGGCAGCACGCCTGCGCGGTCGCCGACGCCCTGGGCATCACCGAGGTGCTCATCCACCCCCTGGCCGGGGTGCTGTCCGCCTACGGCATGGGCCTGGCTGACGTGACCCTGATGCGCGAGGCGGCCGTGGAGGAGGAACTGGCCGCGGGCCTGATGGCGCGGCTGGACCAGGTGGCGGGGGATCTGGAAGCCGCCGGGCGGGCCGACCTGGCCGCCGACGGGGTCCCCGGCGGCCAGGTCCGCTGCGCCCGGCGGGCCCAGCTGCGCTACCTGGGCACCGACACCGCCCTAACGGTTCCGTTCGGGGAACACGCCTCGATGATGGCGGCCTTCGAGGCGGCCTACCGGCAGCGGTTCTCGTTCCTGATGCGTGACAAGCCGGTCATCGTGGAGGCGGTGTCGGTGGAGGTGAGCGGGGGCAGCCATGATTACCCGGACGCCCCGGCCATCGTGGCCCCGGCCGCTACCCCCGGGGCGGCGGAACCGCCGCCCGCGGCCCGGGTCCGGATGTTCACCGGCGGCGGCTGGGCCGAGGTCGATCTGCTGCCGCGCAGCGCGCTGCGGCCCGGGCGCGTGGTTCCCGGTCCCGCCCTCATCACCGAGGACTTCGCCACGACCGTGGTGGAGCCGGGCTGGCAGGCCACGGTGACCGGCCGGGGCGACCTGCTGCTGACCCGGCCCGGTGGCCGGCCGGGGCAACCCGGCGCCGGCCCCGGTGAACACCAGGGTGCCGACCCGGTCATGCTGGAGATCTTCAACAACCTGTTCATGTCCGTGGCCGAGCAGATGGGGGTCCGGCTGCAGGGCACCGCGCACTCGGTCAACATCAAGGAACGCCTCGACTTCTCCTGCGCGATCTTCGACGCGGCGGGCCACCTCATCGCCAACGCCCCGCACATGCCGGTGCACCTGGGCTCCATGGGCGAGAGCATCAAGATGATCATCAGCCGCAACCGCGGGGCCATGAAGCCGGGCGACGTCTTCATGCTGAACGATCCCTATCACGGCGGTACGCACCTGCCCGACATCACCGTGGTCACCCCCGTGTTCAGCGGCGCTGGCCCGGACACGGCTGGTGGCCCGGACGGCCGGGACATCCTGTTCTTCGTGGCGTCGCGGGGCCATCACGCCGAGATCGGCGGGATCACGCCGGGCTCCATGCCAGCC
The DNA here is from genome assembly GCA_963720645.1 of uncultured Actinomycetes bacterium. GTDB lineage: Bacteria > Actinomycetota > Actinomycetes > Streptosporangiales > Streptosporangiaceae > RYN-230. The sequence goes on from CAVRFX010000021.1 coordinate 232,676, forward strand.
TTCAGCACCCGGGTGGACGAGGAAGGCGTGCTCATCGACAACTGGCGGCTGGTGGAGCGCGGCGAGATGCGCGAGTCCGCCACCTTGGACCTGCTCACCTCGGCGGAGTTCCCGTCCCGCAACCCCGGCGCCAACCTCGCCGACCTGCGCGCCCAGATCGCGGCGAACGAGAAGGGCGTCGCCGAGCTGCGCCAGCTGGTCGGTGACTTCGGCCTGGACGTGGTCACCGCGTATATGGGTCACGTCCAGGACAACGCGGAAGAGGCGGTGCGCCGCGTCATCGCCCGCCTGCGTGACGGCGAGTGCGCCTACGAACTGGACAACGGCGCCGTGATCAGGGTGGCGGTGCGGGTGGACCAGCGGGCCCGGACCGCGGAGATCGACTTTACCGGCACCTCGCCGCAGCTGCCGGGCAACTTCAACGCGCCCTCGTCCGTCGCCATGGCCGCGGTCCTGTACGTGCTCCGCACCCTGGTCGACGACGAGATCCCGCTGAACGCCGGCTGCCTCAAGCCGGTCCGGGTCATCATCCCGCCCGGCTGCCTGCTCGCCCCGGCCTACCCGGCGGCGGTGGCGGCCGGCAACGTGGAGACGTCCCAGGCGGTCACCGGGGCGCTGTACGCCGCGCTGGGGGTCATGGCGGAGGGATCCGGCACCATGAACAACCTCACGTTCGGGAGCGAGGAGTACCAGTACTACGAGACCGTGGCCAGCGGCTCCGGCGCCGGCCACGGGTTCGGCGGTACCGCGGTGGTCCAGACGCACATGACCAATTCCCGGCTGACCGACCCGGAGGTGCTGGAGTGGCGTTTCCCGGTCAGGCTGGAATCGTTCGGGATCCGCCGGGGCAGCGGTGGCACCGGGCGGTGGCCGGGTGGTGACGGTGGCCGCCGCCGGATCCGGTTCCTCGCCCCGATGACGGTCAGCCTGCTGAGCAGCCACCGGCGGGTCCCGCCGTACGGCATGGCGGGCGGGGCCCCGGGCCAGCTCGGGAACCAGTGGGTGGAACGGGCCGATGGCCAGGTGACCGCGCTGACCGGGTGCGACTGCGTGCAGGTGGGCCCGGGAGACGTGTTCGTGCTCGAGACCCCCGGGGGCGGCGGCTACGGTCTCCCGCTGCGCTTGAGCGCCGTGAGGGGGGAGAGTATTCCGGTGCGTGATATTCCAGATGGTGACGATCACCACAGGACCGGGTCGCTGACCACGGAGGCCACGCGCTGGCGCCGGATCAGGCGGCTGCTCAACGAGCACCGGCTGGAGCTCGCCGCGCTGGCCGCCGGCCTGTACCCGGACCTCCCCCGGGTGGCCGGCAGCGACCTGCTGTGCTGGCCGGGATGGCTGCCCTCCGGCCCGCTGGACCTCACTGAGCTGGAGCTCGGCTGGGTCAGCGCGCCCCCGCCGCCCGCCGCGGACGGGACCGGCCCGGCCGCGGCACACGTCCTGCCCCGGCCCGGGAACGGGGCGGCGTACCCTGCGTACGCGGCAGCGATCGAGGCGCTGGACCGGCCGGCGCTGCTGGAGAACCGGGTCTGCTACCGGCTCCTGGACGCGGAGCTCGCCGGTGCGTCCCGGGGGATCCCGGCCGCGCTGCGTTTCGGCCCGGCCCGGTACTTCGACGCGGTGAACGTCGGCCACGCCGTGGCGCACGAGCTGACCCAGGCCTGGGCGTCGGGCAGCCCGGTGGACCTCACCGCCCTGCCGCTGCGCGCCTCGGTGGGGGATCCGTGCGCGCTGCCGCGCCGCTGCGCCCTGACCGCCGTGACCACCCTGACCCTGCGCCTGGCCCCCGGCGGCGCGGCGTCGTTCCTGCTGCACTGGCGGGACCCGGCGCGGGTGAACCACGCGGGCGGCCTCTACCAGGTGATGCCCGCGGGCATCTTCCAGCCGGTGTCCGAGGCCCCGGCCGCGGAGCAGCACGACCTCAGCCTGTGGCGGTGCATGACGCGCGAGTTCAGCGAGGAACTGCTGGGCGGGTCGGAACAGTACCCCACCCGCGGCGGGCGGCTCGACTACGGGCGCTGGCCGTTCCACCAGGAACTGGCCGCCGCCCGGGACGCCGGCACGCTGCGGGTCAGCTGCCTGGGGCTGGGGGTCGACCCGCTGACGCTGGCCACCGACATCCTGACCGTGGCCGTCTTCGACGCCGCCGTGTTCGACCGGATGTTCCGTGGCCTGGTGACGCAGAACGCGGAAGGGCGGGTGGTCACCGAGGACGGCTCGGCCGCGATCCCGTTCACCCGGGCCAGCGTGGACCGCCTTACCGGCGGGGACGTGCCGCTGCAGACCGCCGGGGCCGCCCTGCTCCGGCTGGCCTGGCAGCACCGGGGCCTGCTGGGCGTCGGGTGACCGCGCCGGGGTGAGGCAGCGCAGGGCCAACGTCCCCTGGCTACGGGGCCTGCGCCCCCTGCCGGCCCGGCCCGTCCGGCCGCAGGCTGGGACTAGGCGGAGGAGGGGTGACATGAACGCATCCGTGACCGAGCGCCGGGTCGTGGTCGGGCTGGACGGGTCGCTGAACTCGATCGCTGCGCTGCACCGGGCGGTGACCGAGGCGCGCGACATGGCCGCCACCCTGGAGATCGTCCTGGTCAACCCGGGTCCGCCGGAGCTCAGCGGGCAGGCGGCCGGACTGGACTGGCTCGAGCAGATCCTTTCCCGCGAGTACCCCGCGCCGCTGGGCGTGCCGGTCCTGCGCCGCGTCGAGCACGGCAGCCCGGGCAAGGTCCTGGTCCGCCTGGCCCGCGGGGCGCAGCTGCTCGTCCTCGGGGCCCGGGCCCGCTCGGAGGCGGGGAACCCGCTCGGCGGCGACGTGGTCCCGGTCTGCCTGAGTTACGCGGAGTGCCCGATCGCCATCTGCGCGGACCGGGGCCAGCGCCTCGTCGGGTGAGGGCCCGCTACCAGGGACCGTGCCCCTGGTTGGCGGCGCGCAGCGTGCTGACGTAGCCGGCCCGCTGGTACGCGGAGCCGGCGATGTCGGCCGGGGCGGCCAGCTTCCCGCGCAGGCTGGCCACACTGTCGAACCCGTGCCGCTCCATCCACGCCTCGACGCCGTCGAGCAGGGAAGCGGCGTAGCCGGGCCCGTGCCGCAGCAGCGCCGACGTCGTCATGACCACGTCCGCGCCGGCCAGCAGGTAGGCCGCCACATCGCCCGGCCCGCTGACCCCGGTGCTGGCGGCCAGCGAGGCCCGGACCCGTCCGGCCAGCCGGGCGATCCAGGCCCGGGGCAGCCGTCCCTCGGCCGGGTTGGACAGCCCGAACCCCACCGTGATCGTGAGCGCCTCCGGGTCGATGTCGGGCTGGATGAACCGGTTGAACAGCACCAGGCCGTCCGTGCCCACCCCGTCCAGGCGCAGCGCCATCTCCCCGGGCGAGCTGAAGTACGGGCTGAGCTTCACCGCCACCGGCACGGTCACCACGGCCTTGACCGTGGTCACGATCTCCACGTGGCGTTGCTCGACGTCGCGGCCCGGGATCATCGGGTCGCCGGGCAGGTGGTAGATGTTCAGCTCGATGGCGGCCGCGCCCGCGTCCTGCAGGGACGCCGCGTAGTCCGTCCACCCCCCGGTCGTGACCCCGTTGAGGCTGGCGATGACCGGCACGTCAACGGCGGCCGCGGCCCGTTCCACCAGGTTCAGGTAGCGGCGGGGCATCACCTCGGCCTCGGCCTCGGCCGGGAAGTAGGACAGCGATTCCGCGAAGCTCTCGGTGCCCGCGTCCGCCAGGGCCTCATTCCGCGCCATCTCACGCTCGAGTTCCTCCTCGAACAGGGACGGGAGCACCACGGCGGCCACCCCGGCGTCCGCCAGCGCGCGGACCCCGTCGACGGTGCCCGCCAGCGGCGACGCGGAGGCGATCAGGGGGTTGCGCAGGTCCAGGCCCAGGTAGCGGCTGGTCAGATCCATCGGTGTCCTTCCGCGCCGGCCAGCGGGCCAGGCGCTGGCCCGCTGGTACTCACCGTAGTCTCTTGCGGGGTCCGTGGATGATCACTCGGCGGCGGCCGTCTCGGCGGGCCGGGCGGTCTGGGCCTGCCGGGCCGGCTCTGCGCTGGCCACGGCGGCCTGCGCGGCCGGGCGCGGCACGATCAGCACCGGCCGGTGCGACCCGTGCAGCAGCCGGTGGGACACGCTGCCCAGCGGCAGATGCGGCAGGTCGTGGCGCCCGCGTGCGCCCAGCACGATGATCCGGGCGTCGAGGTCGTCGGCAATCTCCAGGATCCTCCGGGAGATATGCCCGAACTCGGCTTCGCGGATGTATCCGTCGGCGGAGATTCCCGCGGAGCGCAGGTCATTCACGATGCCGGTGACGAGTTGCTCGCCTTCACCGTCGGCGCAGTCCACCCGGATCCGGCCGAACCGGCCCACGGCGAACTCGTGCACGTGCAGGACCACGACCTGGTCACCGCTGTCCTTGCTCAGCTCACGGGTCATGTCCGCGGCCGCCTGAACGTGGCGGGCAGCGTCCACGGCCAGCAGGATCGTCTTGTTCATGATCTCTCCTCGGAGGCTGGCACCTGCTTCTAGCAGACACCCTCCGGGGCAGCCGGGCCAGGGACGAAGGTGACCGTGAGGCCGGGACTTCCGGCCGGTTCGCGGTCACGCCAAAGGCCCGCGCTCAGCGCGGGCCTTCGGCGGCACCCGCCGCACCGCGGACCTGTGTGGCGCCGGGAGGATCTCCGTCCTGGCGACGGTGGGTCTTGCGGTCCCACGAGACCGCCTCATCCCGTCAGCTCCCGGCAGGCCTGCCACCGCCCTTTGGTCCCCGCACGGCGGGTGTCACAACAGCTACGGTGCTCCGTTCTCGCCATGGCAGGCAGGGTCCTTGGGCCCGGGATCCCAGGACCCTGGTCCCGCGGGGGCGGCGACGCCTCCGGGCGGGCTGAGGCCGAAGGGTGGTGGCTTTCTGCCGCCTTCGCGGCCAGGCTGGATAATGATCAGGGTAAGGACAGCCGCTGGGAGGGCAACCATGGCGATGAAGCCAGTAATTGTGGGCACGGATGGTTCGCAGGAGTCGCTGCGGGCGGCGGAGTGGGCGGCCCGCGAGGCGGCGCTCCGCGGGGCGCCGCTCCGGATTGTGGCCATCCCGGTGCTGCCGCCGCGGATGGCCCCTAACCCGGCGACCCCTGACACGGTGGCCGGCATGATTGAGCATTCGATGAACCGGGCCCTGGCCGCGGCGGCGCAGCAGGCCGCAGCGCTGGAGCCGGACCTGGGGATTGAGACGCAGCTGCTGGAGGGGTCGCCGGCCGAGGTCCTGGTCGCGGCGGGCCAGGATGCCTCGATGCTGGTCCTGGGTTCCCGGGGGGCCGGCGGATTCAGCGCGATGATCCTCGGCTCGGTGAGCAGGTATGTGGCGACGCACGCCCCGGTCCCGGTCGTGGTGGCCCGCGAGGAGATCACGGCGGAGCATCGCGAGATCGTGGTCGGGGTCCGTGACCCCGCCCACTGCGCGGCCGCCCTGGGGTTCGCCTTCGAGGAGGCGGCGCTGCGCAAGGCGCGGCTGCTCGTCCTGCACGCCTGGTCGTGGTCGGTGCCGGGGCACTCGGAAGTGGCCGCGGAGGAGAACACCCGGCTGGAGAGCGCGGTGAGCACCTGGCGGGAGAAGTTCCCGGACGTGGAGGCACGCTGGGAAGTGATGCACGCGCACCCGGGCCGCGTCCTGGCGGGCTCGTCGGCCCGGGCTGACCTGGTGGTGCTGGGGCGGCACGCACCGGGTGACTCGCGCGTTCCGGGGGTCGGTTCGGTCACCCATGCCGTGCTGAGCCACGCGCACGGCCCCGTGGTCTCGGTTCCCGGGGACTAGCGCCGGACCGGGGTCTAATCAGCCGCCTGGTCCGGCAGGGCCGCGGTGGTCAGCCAGTCGGCCGCGTCGTGGCCGAGGGTCTGGACGGCCGCCCCGGCCTGGGCCAGTGCCGCCTGAGAGGCGCGGTAGTGGTGCCCGCAGAGCCACAGGTCCACCGGGTGGGGCCGGGTCGTGGTGGCCGGCATGATGACCTTGACCTGTGGTTTCGCCGGGCAGCAGCAGGACCGGGTGGTGGCGGCCGGCCCGGCGCCGGTTTCACCGGCCGCAGGGCACTGCCGGCCGGATGCCCGGCGGCGGCAGCGCGCTGGGCGGCGGTTTGTGTCGCGCCTGGCTGCACGTGTTTCCGGAACATGTCTCCAGCGTCGCACCCCGGCCGCCCGCCCGGGCAGGGACATTGCTCCCGGGCGTCAGGGGCCAAAGGCCCGGGTGCGGCCTATCGCCTCACCTGGGCCGCCCCACCCCGGGCACCGCCCGGCCGTTCTCCAGGTAGCAGAGGCCGCCGGAGGCCAGCGCGGCCTTGACCCGCCGCCGGATGGGCTTGCGCAGCAGGTCCAGGGCGGCCCGGGGCGGCTCGATCCGGTACTGCGAGATTTCCTCCGGCTGCAGCGTGATCGCGGCGAGGTCTTTGTCCGGCAGCGCGCCGCAGTCGAACAGGAACCGCAGGCCGCCTGGCTTGCCCGGGCGGGGCGGCCGGAAATCCACGCACGCGAGGCGGCCCCGGTGCACGGTCAGGCCGCATTCCTCGTGCACTTCACGCTGGCAGGCCGCCCACGGGGTCTCCCCGCCGGCCTCCATGACGCCGCCCGGGATGGTCCACCCGGATTTGTAGACCGGCTTGAGGATGAGCAGCCGCCCGGCCCGGTCGAAGATCAGGGCCCCGGCGGAGGCTGGGATGGCCGGGAGCGGCTCGCCGTCCAGTAGGGCGGTCACGGAGACCACGCTACGGCCCCCCGGGGTCGCGGGCGCGCAGTAGGTCATCGCGCCACGAGGGGTGCGGCGACCCGGAGGACCTCGGCGAGCGGCCGCCGGAGGGTGGCCGGTCCGGGCCGTCCGTAACCCATCCTAAGCGTCAGCTGCGAATGCCGGCCGCCCAGGCCGGGTCCCCGGCCGGCCGGGCGGACGCGGACGTCCAGCGCTTCATGCAGCGGGCCGGCGACGACGCCGTGCTGGGTGGCGAGCAGCAGGAGCCGTTCCAGCGCCTGCCCGGCCCGCAGCCAGTCCGCCCGGCCGTTGGCGGCGGTCGCGAGCAAGGCCTCCTCGCCGCACGGGAACAGCTCCGTGCCCTCCAGCGCCGCGGCCTCGGCCAGCGCGGCCAGCAGCGACGGGCGCAGCGGGGGCCCGGTCCGGGGAACCTGGCCGGAGTGCCGCCGCCACAGCGCGGCGCACAGGTCGAGTTCCCGGGTCCGGGGGCGGTGCGGGCCGGCCAGCCGCACCGTGGCCAGCAGCCGGGGCTCGGCGGGATCCGGGAGCAGCCGGGTGACCGGCTCGGCTCCCGCGCAGGTGACGGCCAGGCGCAGGTTGAACAGCGCCGCCCCGCAGGAAATGTGCGCCGCGCGCCCGTCCGGGTCGGCCTGGGGCGGCATCCGGGCGGGCTCCGCGTACAGCTCGATAACCGGGTCGTCCGGGCTCACCTGGAAGCACCACGGCTGGGTGTTGCGGAACGACGGCGCCGTGGTCGCAGCCTCCACGAGCAGCCCGGCCAGCCGCGGTGTCAGGCGCAGATCGCCCATGGCGTCCTTCTCCGATCCTCGCTGACCGACGAGTACGTCCTGTCTAGGATCGCTGTGCCCCGGCCGCCCCGGCAGGGCCTTTGGTCCCGGGGCGTCCCCGGCTGCTCGCCGGCATAGGCTACGGGTGTGCTGGGTATCCCTGACCGCAGCCGAGGCTGCCTGCTCGACCTGGACGGTGTGCTCACCCGGACGGCCACGGTGCACGCGGCCGCGTGGCCGGAGACCGAGCTGCTGGGCGAGCGGTGATCCAGCACCCGGCGTTCCCCGTCGAGCCCTGGGTGCTGCGGGAGACCACCCTGCACCCCGAGATGCTGCCCCAGACCGAGTCGGTGTTCGCGCTGGCCAACGGGCACATCGGGTGGCGGGCGAACCTGGACGAGGGGGAGCCGCACGGTCTCCCGGGGACCTACCTGAACGGCGTGTACGAGCGGCGCCCGCTGCCTTACGCCGAGGCCGGCTTCGGCTTCCCGGAGTCCGGCGAGACGGTGATCAACGTCACCAACGGGAAGCTGATCCGGCTGCTCGTTGACGACGAGCCGTTCGACATCCGCTACGGCGAGCTGCTCGGCCACGAGCGGGTGCTGGACTTCCGGGCGGGCACGCTGACCCGGCGGGCCGACTGGGTGTCGCCCGCCGGGCGCCGGGTCCGGGTCAGCTCGGTCCGGCTGGTCTCGCTGACCCAGCGCTCGATCGCCGCGATCAGCTACCAGGTCGAGTCCCTGGACGGCCCGGTCCGCGTGGTGGTCCAGTCCGAGCTGGTCGCCAACGAGGAGCTGCCACCACCCGGCGGGGACCCCCGGGTCGCGGCGGTGCTCGAGGCGCCGCTGGAGGCGGTGGAGCACGGCGCCATGGACGGCCGGGTCGGGCTGATCCACCAGACCCGGCACAGCGGCCTGACGGTGGCGGCCGCGATGCAGCACGCGGTGGCCTGCGACGCCGACACGCGCACCTGGACGCAGACCGGGCCGGACCTGGCCCGGCTCACCGTGGGCACCCGGCTCCAGCAGGGGGAGCCGCTCCGGCTGGTCAAGTTCGTGGCCTACGGCTGGTCGGGCACCCGGTCCCGGCCCGCCCTCCGCGACCAGGTGGAGGGAGCGCTCGAGGTGGCCGTGCTGGACGGCTGGGAGCGCCTGGCCGAGGAGCAGCGGGCCTACCTCGACGATTTCTGGGCCCGGGCCGACGTGGAGCTGGAGGGGGACGAGGAGATCCAGCAGGCGACCCGGTTCGGCATGTTCCACGTGCTCCAGGCGGGTGCCCGCGCGGAGGGCCGGCCCATCCCGGCCAAGGGCCTGTCCGGCAACGGCTACGACGGCCACTCGTTCTGGGACGCCGAGACGTTCGTGCTGCCCGTGCTCACCCACACCGTCCCGGACGCCGCAGCCCATGAGCTGCGCTGGCGGCAGAGCACCCTGCCCGCCGCCCTTGACCGGGCCGCCCAGCTCGGGCTGCGCGGGGCGGCCTTCCCGTGGCGCACGGTCAGCGGCGCCGAGTGCTCAGGCTACTGGCCCGCCGGGACCGCCGCCTTCCACGTCAACGCGGACATCGCAAACGCGGCGGCCCAGTACGCCGAGGCGACCGGCGACGAACAATTTGAGAAAACGACCGGTTGTGACCTGCTCGTGCACACGGCCCGGCTGTGGGCCTCGCTCGGCCATCACGACGGGGGCGGCACGTTCCGGATCGACGGGGTCACCGGGCCGGACGAGTACAGCGCGATCGCGGACGACAACATCTACACGAACCTGATGGCCGCGCGGAACCTGCGGGCGGCGGCCGCGGTCGCGGAGCGTTACCCGAAGCGGGCCCGGGAGCTGCGGGTCTCCGCGGAGGAGATGGCCGCCTGGCGGGCCGCGGCGGACGGCGTCGTGATGCCCTACGACGCGGGGCGCGGCGTGCACTGCCAGGCGGAGGGGTTCACCGACCACCAGGTGTGGGACTTCGCCCGGACCAGCCCGGAGGAGTATCCGCTGCTGGCCCATTTCCCGTACTTCGACCTGTACCGCAAGCAGGTGGTCAAGCAGGCCGACCTGGTGCTGGCCATCCAGATGTGCCCCGACGAGTTCACCGACGAGGAAAAGGCCCGGGACTTCGAGTACTACGAGGCGCTCACGGTCCGGGACTCCTCGCTGTCCGCGTGCAGCCAGGCGATCGTCGCCGCGGACACCGGCCACCTCGACCTGGCCTACGACTACCTGGCCGAGACGGCCCTGATGGACCTGGCCGACCTGGAGCACAACACCCGGGACGGCCTGCACATCGCGGCGCTCGCCGGGGCGTGGCTCGTGCTGGTCCAGGGGTTCGGCGGGATGCGGTACCGGCCGGGCCACGCGCCCAGCTTCGCGCCACGGCTCCCCGCGGCGCTGACCCGGCTCACGTTCACCGTCGTACTGCGCGGCCGTAGCCTGCGGGTCGAGGTCATGCCGGCCAGCGTCACCTACATCCTCGACGGTGCCGGACCACCGCTCGAGATCACCCACCACGGGACGCCGGTCACGGTGGCACCCGGCGAGCCGGAGACCCGGGACATCCCCCGGCAGGCCGCCCGGCCCCGCCCGTCCCAGCCCACCGGGCGGGAACCCGTGCGCCGGACCCATGACGAGCCCATGCGCCACCGGGGCAGCAAGCCAGACGGGCAGGCCGGGACCGGCAGGCGGTCAAAGGCGGCCAGGCCAGCCGAACCGGCCCAGCCGGCGGGTCAGGCTGCGCCGGCCGGGCCGTGACGGTCAGGTCAGCTGCCGATCCGCCGGCCGCTGACCCGATGGGGATGGATCTGGACGTACACGTCGCGGGCCCCTCCGGCCCAGGGCTGCACGTGCGTGCGGGCCTCGAGGCGGCGGACCTGCTCTTCCTTCTTGACCTCGGTGGCGTGCCCGACGAGCAGCACGCTCCAGCCCTGGCTCATGGCCTCATCGAGGCGGTCCACCTCGAACGCGACCTGGCAGTCCAGCCGGGCCGCGAGCTCGGTGTCCGCGCCCGTGCGCAGCACCACCGTGTGCCCGGCCATGCCGAAGTTGACCGGCAGGACCACCGGGCCGTCGACGGTGTCGAACACGACCCGCCCGATGCCGCCGGCGGCCAGGAGTTCGTAGCACTCGGCCGGGTCGATCGACTGCAGCCGCGGCCGCTCGCCCTCCGGGCCGCCCCCGGGCGGCCGGCGATGGCCCGCTCCGAGCAGGGCTTCCGGGGTGGTCTGCAGCGCGGCGGCCAGCTGGCGCAGGGCCGCCCCCGTGGGACTGGCCGGATGGTTTTCCAGGTAGGCCAGATACGGAACGCTCATCCCGGCTCGCGCCGCAACTTCCTGCTGGGTGAGCTTGAGCTCCCTGCGCCGCTGGCACACCCGGGCGCTCAGATCGCCCGGGTCCTGAGTCGCCGGCGCGGTCCCGCCGCTGCCGATGCCCGGTCCGGTGCTTCTGGTGTCGTGCTTGGCAGTCACGGTCTCTCTCCTTCCGGCCGGCGATCCGATCTTGTGTGCCGCTGGTTTGATCCTGGCCGGACTGCGCCCCCGCTCGCAGCGGCCTGAGGTCCCGGGAAGCGGGGCCATTGGCCCTTGGTGCGGCCGCCCCCGGCCAGGCCAGGCTGGCGGGGGAGGATCATGCGATGACGGGCGAGGCCAGGCCGGCTGGTCCGCGAATCATGACCGGGATCAACGGATCGGCGGCCTCGGCCGCCGCATTGTGCTGGGCGCTCCGGGAGGCCACGCTCCGGGGAGCCGTGCTGCAGCTGGTCCACGCCTGGCAGCCCGCAGCCCGTGGACGTGCCCCCTACGCCCCCGGGCCCTGGGCGGCTGCAGGCCGGGAAGCTGATCGTCACGCGGCGGAGGCACTGCTCGCCTCGGCGGTCCGGCACGCGTACCACGCGGCGGGCCTGGCCGCTGACGACCGGCCGGCCCTGCGGCTGGAGGCGGTCGAGGGCCTGCCCGCCAAGGTGCTGCTAGACCGCGCGTGCGGCGCGGAACTGCTCGTGCTCGGGGGCCTGACGGCGGCGCCGGGCGGTGGCGGACACCAGCCCGTCAGCCCCGTGGCCCTGGCCTGCCTGCGCGCCGCGCCGTGCCCGGTGGTGGTGGTGACCAGCCGCGTGCTGGCCAGTCCCGTGCTGGCCAGCCCCGCGGTGGCCAGTCCCGTGATCCCGGCCCAGCCGCGGGAGCTCAGCCGTCGCGGTGCTCGCGCCGGGAGCTCTGCTCGCTGAACACGTGCGCGGCGTAGGCGGCGGCCTGGGCGCGGCGTTGCATGCCGAGTTTGGCGAAGAGGGCGGAGACGTAGTTCTTGACGGTTTTCTCGGCGAGGAAGAGGCGGTCGCCGATCTGGCGGTTGGTGAGGCCTTCGCCGATGAGGGCGAGGATGCGGCGTTCTTGGTCGGTGAGGCCGGCCAGCGGGTCGGCGGCGGTGGCCTGGTCGCGCATGCGGCGCATGACGCGGCTGGCGGCTTCGGGGTCCAGCAGGGACTGGCCGGAGGCGATGGTGCGGACGGCGCCGACGAGGTCGGTGCCGCGGATCTGCTTGAGGACGTAGCCGGCGGCGCCGGCCATGATGGCGTCGAAGAGGGCTTCGTCGTCGCTGAAGCTGGTCAGCATGAGGCAGGCGAGCTGGGGCATTTTGGAGCGGATCTCGCGGCAGACGGAGACGCCGTCGCCGTCGGGGAGGCGGATGTCGAGGATGGCGACGTCGGGTTTGAGGGCGGGGATGCGCGCCAGGGCGGACGCGGCGGTGCCGGCTTCGCCGATGACGGTGATGCCGGGTTCGGCTTCGAGGAGGTCGCGGACACCCATCCGGACGATCTCATGATCATCCAGCAGGAACACCCGGATCGGCTCCGCCGGGCCGGCTGCTCCCCCCGCTGCCCCCTGATTCTTGTCCTGCTTGTCCATCACAGCCCCCTCGGCGCGCAGTTGCCCGTGCCGAACACCCTAGCCGCGGCAGCCGCCGGCCACGCGGGACCATGGCCCCCGCTGGCGTGCCCAAACGTCCCCTGCCAGCGGGCGCAGCGCCCCTAACCCGGCGCCGGCCGCGGATCTAGGGTCGGCAGTAGAAGGACCGGGAGACCGGCCGCCCGCCGGGCCCGGTGAATTGCTCGTGTCAGGAGGGGCCATGCCTGGAATCGTCGTGGGAGTCGATGGCTCAGAGCACTCCCAGCGTTCACTTGAATGGGCGATGAGAGAGGCCGCGCTGCGGCACACCCCCCTGACCGTCCTGGCCGTCCACCCGGTGGCGATGAGCGCCTGGACCCAGACGCCGATCACCTACCCGCAGGACGAGGCCGATGAGGCCCGCGCCCTGGCCGCCGCGCAGGAGGGCGCCGACAAGGCCGCCGCGCCGCTCGGCGAGCAGGCGCCGGCCGTCACGGTCCGGTCGGTCAGCGGCTCGCCCGCGGCCGAGCTGATCAAGGCCGGGACCGGGGCGGACCTGCTGGTCGTGGGGGCCCGGGGCAGCGGGGGCTTCGCCCGCCTGCTGATGGGCTCAGTCAGCGCACAGGTCACGCACCACGCCCCCTGCCCCGTGGTGATCGTGCCAGGGCTCACGCACAGCTGAACCCGGGGCAGGCGCACCGCCCTGCCATCCCCGTAGTCCCGTAGTCCCGCCGTCCAGCACTGGGCGGCGGGACTTTCGTGTGCCGGCAGGCCGTACAGACACATTAAATCGACCTTCACGCCGCCAGTCCTCAGCCAGCTCGTCAGCCGACATCGATGGGAACGGCGGAAACGGCGGTGGCGTGTTCCTAAACCAGGTCAACCCTGGCGACTCCGTCCACGGAAGGCTCTACTTCGATCTGCCGAAGGGCGACATGGCCGTCACTGGGCGGCCAGGTCCAGAGCCTGCGCATCCTCTGGCTGGATGCTAGCGGCGGCTCCAAGCTGGGGTCGATGGTCATCGCGTGACCCTGGATGTCAACCGGTCCGGCGCACGGGGTAAACCAGACGGGTGCCCAGTGACGTACCCCGCGACATGCACGGCGACATGCGCCGCAACGTGGTCGACGCGCATGTCCACCTGCTGCCGGCCCGGTTGCAGGCCGCGATCCGCGGGTTCTTCGACCGCTACGGGATCGACAGCGGCCGCTTCGCCTACCCCGCGGACCCCGGGGACGTGTGCGACCGGCTCGCCGCCGAGGGGGTCAGCGAGGTCTGGTCGCTGCCCTACGCACGCCGCCCCGGCTCGGCTGCCGACCTCAACAAGTCCATGGCCGGCCTGGTCGCCGCGCTGCGCGGCGGCCCGGTGCGGGTGACCGGCGGCTGCACGGTCCACCCCGGTGACGACCAGCCGCTCACGATCGTGCGCAGCGCGGTCGAGGACATGGGGCTGCGGGTGCTGAAACTGCACTGCTCGGTGGGGGACTTCACCCCCGACGACCCGCGCCTCGACCTGGTCTGGGCGTACTCGGCGGAGGTAGCCCTGCCCGTCGTGCTGCACGCCGGGCACGCGGCCGACGGCCACACGGACGACGCCGAGCTGCAGCCCGTGGCCGAGGTGGCCCGCCGCCACCCGGGGGCCCGCGTCATCATCGCGCACTGCGGGCATACGGCGTCGCGGGCCGCGCTGCGGCTGGTCGCCGGGCACGAGCACGTGTACGCCGACCTCACCCCGGTGATCCACCATCCGGTCCGGCCGCCGGCCGCGGAGCTGGCCGCCCTGGCAGGCAAGATCCTTTTTGGCTCGGACGCGCCCAACACCGGGCTGACCGTGACCGAGCTGCTGGACGGCCTGGCCGCCCCGGGCCTGCCGGGGGCCGCCTGGGAGGCGCTGACCGGCGGCGCGGCCCGGCGCCTGCTCAGTGAGGTCCGGGCCTAGCGCCCCGGACCGGGCCAGCAAGAACCGGCCGCCCCCCTGGGGGGACGGCCGGTTCCGGCGGCGCCGCGTGGATCAGGCCGCGACGGCCGCCTGGTGGCGGGCCTGCGCGCTGTTCCCTGGCTCGAGGGCCAGGTCCAGCACCTCGCGGACGTCGCTCACCGGGTGCACCGTGAGCTGCTCCCGGACGTTCTCCGGCACGTCCTCCAGGTCCGGCTCATTGCGCTTCGGGATCAGCACCGTGGTGATGCCGGCCCGGTGCGCGGCGAGCAGCTTCTGCTTCACCCCGCCGATCGGCAGGACCCGGCCGGTCAGCGAGACCTCACCGGTCATGGCCACGTCGGAGCGGACCAGCCGCCCGGACAGCAGGGACGCCAGCGCGGTGGTCATCGTGACCCCGGCGCTCGGCCCGTCCTTGGGCACCGCGCCCGCGGGCACGTGCACGTGCACGCCGCGGTCCTTCAGGTCGCCGACCGGCAGTTCCAGCTCGGCGCCGTGCGAGCGCAGGTAGGACAGCGCGATCTGGGCCGACTCCTTCATCACGTCTCCCAGCTGGCCGGTGAGCGTGACGCCGGTCGTGCCGGTCTCCCGGTCGGCCAGTGACGCCTCGATGAACAGGACGTCGCCGCCGGTGCCGGTGACCGCCAGGCCCGTGGCCACGCCGGGCACCGCGGTGCGCTCCGCCGAGTCCGGCGTGTGCCGCGGGTGACCCAGGTAGCCGTGCAGGTCGGCCTGGTCCACGGTCACGGGCAGTGTCGCCGTGCCGCCCGCCACCTGCGCGGTGATCTTCCGCAGCACCCGGGCGATGGTCCGCTCCAGGGACCGGACGCCCGCCTCGCGGGTGTACTCGCCGGCCAGCTTGTGCAGCGCGGCCGCGGTGAACGTCACGTCGGACTCCTCCAGGCCGGCCCGCTCCAGCTGCCGCGGCAGCAGGTGGCCCTGGGCGATCGTGACCTTCTCGGCCTCGGTGTACCCGTCCAGCTGGATCAGCTCCATCCGGTCCAGCAGCGGGCCGGGGATCTGTTCCAGCACGTTGGCCGTCGCGATGAACAGCACATCCGACAGGTCGAGCTCGACCTCCAGGTAGTGGTCGCGGAACGTGTGGTTCTGCGCCGGGTCCAGCACCTCGAGCAGCGCCGCGGTGGGGTCGCCGCGGTAGTCCGCGCCGAGCTTGTCCACCTCGTCCAGGAGGATGACCGGGTTCATCGAGCCCGCCTCGCGGACGGCCCGGACGATCCGGCCCGGCAGCGCGCCCACGTAGGTGCGCCGGTGACCGCGGATCTCCGCCTCGTCCCGGACGCCGCCCAGGGCCACCCGGGCGAACTTGCGGCCCATGGACCGGGCCACCGACTCGCCCAGCGAGGTCTTGCCGACTCCGGGCGGGCCGGCCAGGGCCAGCACCGCGCCGCTGCGCCGCCCGCCGACCAGGGCCAGGCCCTTGTCGGACCGGCGCTTGCGCACGGCCAGGTACTCGATGATCCGGTCCTTGACGTCATCCAGGCCGGCGTGATCCGCGTCGAGGATCGCCCGCGCGCCGCCGATGTCGTAGGCGTCGTCGGTGCGCTCATTCCACGGGATCTCCAGCACCGTGTCCAGCCAGGTCCGGATCCAGCTGCCCTCGGGCGACTGGTCTGAGGCGCGCTCCAGCTTGGCCGCTTCCTTCATCGCGGCCTCGTGCACCTTCTCCGGCAGCGCGGCGGCCTCGATGCGGGCCTGGTAGTCCTCTTCCTCGGTGCCCGGCTCGCCGTCCAGCTCGGCCAGTTCCTTGCGGATCGCGGCCAGCTGCTGGCGGAGCAGGAACTCACGCTGCTGCTTCTCCATGCCCTCGCGGACGTCGTTCTGGATCGTCTCCGCGACGTCCAGCTCGGCCAGCTGGTCCCGGGCCCACCCGGTCAGCAGCTCGAGCCGCTGCTCGGGGTCGATGGTCTCCAGTAGCTGCTTGCGCTGCTCCATGGACAGGTAGCCCGCGTACCCGGCGCTGTCGGCCAGGGCCGACGGGTCGGTGATCCGCTGCAGCACGTCCACGACCTGCCACGCGCCCCGCTTCTGCAGGATGGTGGCGGCCAGCCCGCGGTACTCGCGGGCCAGTTCCTGGGCGCGCGCGCTGGCGGGCGGCTCGTCCACGACGGTGCCCTCGACCCACAGGGCCGCGCCAGGTCCGGTGGTGCCCACGCCGATCCGCACCCGGGACAGGCCGCGGATCACCGCGGCGGGCTCGCCACTGGGCAGCCGCCCGGTCTGCTCGACGGCGCCGAGCGTGCCCAGCGCGGAGTACTTACCCTCGAGCCGGGGGACGAGCAGGACGTGCGGGGTGGCGTCAGCCGCGCCCGGCACCGAGGCGGACATCTGCGCGGCGCTGATCGCGGCGCGCGCTTCCGCGGCGGAGGTGTCAAGCGGCACCACCATGGTCGGCAGCACCACTGAGTCGTCCAGCGGCAGCACCGGCAGGGCGAGTGTTTCGCTCATTGCTCACTTCCTGAGAATTCAGCTTGTCGTTTACGCTTCAACGCCGGGCGGCCAGGTTTGTTTCCGGGAACTGTTTCGCCGTCAGCGGACTTATCTTTCGCTGTGGGCGGACAAATCCGCGGCCGGGCAAACACGGCCATCCGATTGGCGGAAGACGTTTACTGCCCGCGCGGCCGGGCGCCTTTATCAGAGCGGCCCGTATTAGCGGCCGGGCCCGCTGTGCCCCGTAGCGCAACCACGTCAACCGGGAAGCCCCCCCGGGTATTCCCGGGATCAGGCGGCCGCCCGGACGCCCAGAGCCTCGCCCAGGTACCGGCCCGTGGCGCTGCCGGGCACCCGGGCGACGTGTTCGGGGGTGCCGGTGGCGATGATGTGGCCGCCGCGGGATCCGCCGTCGGGGCCGAGGTCGATGATGTGGTCGGCGGTCTTGATGACGTCGAGGTTGTGCTCGATGACGATGACGGTGTTGCCACCGTCGGCGAGGCGGCCCAGCACGCCCAGGAGCTTGCGGATGTCGTCGAAGTGCAGCCCGGTGGTGGGCTCGTCCAGGACGTAGATGGTCCGGCCGGTGGAGCGGCGCTGCAGTTCGGCGGCGAGCTTGACCCGCTGGGCCTCGCCGCCGGACAGGGTCGGCGCGGGCTGGCCGAGCCGGACGTAACCCAGCCCGACCTCGGTCAGGGTCTTCAGGTGCCGGTGGATGGCCGGGATGGCCGCGAAGAAGGCGGCGGCTTCCTCGATCGGCATGTCCAGCACGTCGGCGATGGTCTTGCCCTTGTAGTGCACGGCCAGGGTGTCGGTGTTGTACCGGGCGCCGTGGCACACCTCGCACGGCACGTACACATCGGGCAGGAACTGCATCTCGATCTTGATCGTGCCATCGCCGGAGCACGCCTCGCAGCGGCCGCCTTTGACGTTGAAGGAAAACCGGCCCGGCAGGTAGCCGCGGACCTTCGCCTCGGTGGTCGCCGCGAACAGCTTCCGGACATGATCAAACACCCCGGTGTAGGTGGCCGGGTTCGACCGCGGGGTCCGCCCGATCGGCCCCTGATCCACATGCACCACCTTGTCCAGCTGGCTCATCCCGGTCACCCGCACATGCCGGCCCGGCACCGTCCGCGCCCCATGCAGCTCCCGCGCCAGCGCCCGGTACAAAATGTCATTGACCAGCGTCGACTTCCCCGACCCCGACACCCCCGTCACCGCGATGAAACACCCCAGCGGGAACGCCACATCCACATTCTTCAGATTGTGCTCACTCGCGCCGTGCACCACGATCTCCCGGCCGGCCTCCGGCTGGCGGCGGACGGCGGGTACCGGGATGGCCCTGCGCCCGGTCAGATACGCCCCGGTCACTGAGTCCGCGCTGGCCAGCAGGTCGCTGACCGGCCCGGACACGACGACCTCGCCGCCGTGCTCGCCGGCGCCGGGGCCGATGTCCACCACCCAGTCCGCGGCCCGGATCGTGTCCTCGTCGTGCTCCACCACGATGAGGGTGTTACCCAGGTCACGCAGCCGGGTCAGCGTCTCCAGCAGCCGGTGATTGTCCCGCTGATGCAACCCGATCGACGGCTCATCCAGCACATACAGCACCCCCACCAGCCCCGACCCGATCTGGGTGGCCAGCCGGATCCGCTGCGCCTCCCCGCCGGCCAGGGTGGGGGCGGCCCGGTCCAGGGACAGGTAGTCCAGGCCGATGTCCAGCAGGAACGTCAGCCGGGTGCCGATCTCGGCCAGGATGGGCGCCGCGATCTGCGCGTCCGCCCCGGTCAGGGTCAGGGACGGCAGCACGGTGGCCAGCTCGCCCACGGGCAGCGCGCACAGCCCGGCGATGGGCTGGCCGGCCACGGTCACCGCCCGGGCGACGGGCTTGAGGCGGGTGCCCCCGCAGGACGCACAGGCCACCTCGCGCATGAAGCCCTCGAGCTGCTCGCGGCCGGCGTCGCTTTCCGCCTCGGCGTGCCGCCGCTCGATGAACGGGATCGCGCCCTCGAACGTGGCGTCGTAGGACCGTTCCCGGCCCCGGGCGGTGGTGAACCGGACGTGCAGGGGCTCGGGGTACCCGTGCAGCAGGGCATCCTGGGCTGCGGCCGGGAGCCGGGACCACGGGGTGTCCATGCCGAAGCCCAGCGCGGCGCCGAGGGCCTCGATGAGCCGGGAGAAGTAGTCCCGGGACGGGCCGCCGTTCCACGGCCCGATCGCGCCCTCGGCCAGCGTCCGGTCCGGGTCGGGGACGAAGAGCTCCGGGTCAGCCTCCATCCGGGTGCCCAGCCCGGTGCAGTCGGGGCAGGCCCCCCACGGGGAGTTGAACGAGAACGACCGCGGCTCCAGCTCCTCAAACGACAAGTCGTCATACAGGCACGCCAGATGCTCCGAATACATCCGCTCCCGGTGCGGGTCATCGGCGGGCAGGTCCACGAAATCCAGCAGCACGACGCCATCGGCGAGGGCCAGTGCGGTCTCGACCGAGTCAGTCAGCCGCCGCCGCGCGTCCGCCTTCACCGCCAGCCGGTCCACCACGACCTCGATGGTGTGCTGCTCGTGCCGGGCCAGTGCCTGTGGTGCCCGGGCGGCAGACTCGTCGAGCCGGAGGATGGTCCCGTCGATCCGGGCCCGCGTGTAGCCCTTGAGCTGCAGTTCGCGGAGCAGCTCGGTGTACTCGCCCTTACGGCCCCGGATCACCGGCGCCAGCACCTGGAACCGGGTCCCCTCCGCCAGCTCCAGCACCCGGTCCACGATCTGCTGCGGCGTCTGCCGCGCGATCGGCCGCCCGCACACCGGGCAATGCGGCCGCCCCACCCGCGCATACAGCAACCGCAGATAGTCATACACCTCCGTGATCGTCCCCACCGTCGACCGCGGATTCCGCGACGCCGCCTTCTGGTCGATCGACACCGCCGGGCTCAGCCCATCAATGAAATCCACATCCGGCTTATCCATCTGGCCCAGGAACTGCCGCGCATACGCCGACAGCGACTCCACATACCGCCGCTGCCCCTCCGCGAAAATCGTGTCAAACGCCAGGCTCGACTTCCCCGACCCCGACAACCCGGTAAACACGATCATGGAATCCCGCGGCAGCTCCAGCGACACATCCTTCAGGTTGTGCTCACGAGCGCCACGGACGACGATGCCCTTTGCTTTGCGGTCTTCAGCCACAGACTTCATTACTTCCGGTTAAGAGGTGAACTTCCTCACAACAATCTCCCGGTACGGCTGATTCCGCAGGCCCCGTCCCCCCGGGGTGCTGCCCGGGCGCACGGGCGTAACGTGATGATCCACAGTCTTGTGCCTACCCCTGGAGGAGCCATGAGCGAGCTGCCCGACCCGCCGCCAGCCGACCCGTCGGCCTTCCACCGGGACCGCCGCGAGCACGGCGGGCTGCCCCCGCGGCCCGACGACGACCAGCTCGCCGAGCTGACCGAAGAGGAGCGTGTCGACGCCGGGATCGACCCCTACGACCCGGATGAGGTGCCGCCGGCCACCGACGATCCGGTGCCCACGGACATCACCGAGTCCGAGCCGTACCGGGAGGAACGGGACGAGATCGAGCGGGAGGAGAAGGAGGGCGAGCTGAGGCCCAAGACTGATCCGTTCCCGCCTACCCGTTACGACGAGTAGCAGGCCCGGCTCAGCACCGGCCGGGCCGTCAGACTTCCCACTCCAGGGCCAGGTCGTCGTCCACGATCAGGACCAGCTTGCCCTGGGTGTGGCCTGCCTCGATCCGGCGGTGCGCGCTGGCCGCGTCCTCGTAGTAGTACCTGGCCGCGACCTGCACCGACAGCAGCCCGTCGTCGAACCACGGGGCCATCCGGATCAGGCGGCTGCCGCTCGGCTGGCCGTCGTACGCCTGCCAGGTGACGCGGCGGGATTCCGGTAGCCCGGCGTGCACCGGGGTGGCGATCGTCGCCCCGTCCCGGGCCGCCCGGGCCGCGCCCTCCAGGGTGGGGGCGGCGCAGGCCAGGACCCGCTGGGCACCGCCGCCGGTCGCGTCCCGGACCTGGTCGGGCCAGTCCGGCCGGGTGTGGTCGATGACCACCGCCGCCCCCGCGTGGTGGACGAACTCGTGATGCTCCGGGCTGGCCGTGGCCACGATCCTGGCCCCCAGGATCCGGGCGATCTGAACGGCGAAGTGCCCGAGGCCGCCCGCGCCCGCGGTGATCAGGACGTCGTCACCGCGGCCCACGGACAGGACGTCGGTCAGCCCCTGGTGCGCGGTCAGGGCGTCGATGGGGGCGCCCGGCCGCGTCGGTCACCGGGAGCCCGTCCGGGATGGGGGCGAGCTGCTCGACCGGGCACCGCACGTACTGGGCGTAACAGCCGGACAGGCCGGGATAGCCGTAGACCGGCGCGCCCTCGTCCAGCCCCGCGTCCTGGCCGGTGTCACCCTGGACGACCCCGGCGAACTCGCCCCCCGGGATGTAGGGCAGCGGCCCGGTCCAGCCGCCCCGGCGCATGGACGCGTCCCAGGGGCCCACCCCGGCCGCGAGGACCCGGACGAGGACGTCGTCCGGCCCGGGTTCCGGCATCGGGACCTCGCCGGGCTTGAGGACCTCAGGACCGCCGAACTCGCTCACGGTGATCGCCCGCATCGCCGTCCTCCCGCAGGCCGCGCGCTGTTAGCTGGCTCTTCCACGGTACGACCGGCCGCGGCGGGCGGCCGGGCGGGGCCCGCGCGGGGCCCGGGCGGGGCCCGCGCGGGCGCACCCCACCAGCCCGGGCAGTCTTAGTCAGAAAAATCCTGGGTCATCCACACGGTGCCGGAGCTGTCGCGGAACACGGCTATGCCGGCGTGGGTGAACGCGGAGCTGAGGATGCTGCGGCGGTGGCCGTCGTCGGGCGGCTTCTCGGCCAGCATGCTCTGGGTCAGCCCGACGGCCATCTGGGTGATCGCCGCCCCGGTGTCCGCCACCGGGCCGCCCTCGCCGATGTTCTCCCCGGCCGCGGTCCAAGCCACCCCGGCCGCGGTCTCCGGGCGCCCAGGTCCGGCTCGCCCGGGCACTGGTGTGACAGGCCGCAGCCCCCCGCCATCACCGCGTTGTGCCGGCCGGCGCTGGTGTCCAGGCCGGAGCTGATCGTGTAGGCGGGCAGACCCGCCTGGGCCCGGGCCTGGTTGATCAGGGCCAGCACCTGCCCGGCGGCCGTGGACGAGCCGGCCGGAGCCGGAGCCGTGCCCGGCCGGGCCGTCGTGGCGGACGGGGAGGGGGACGGGGCCGGGCCCGGGGTGGTGGCGGTCATCCTCGGGGACGGCTTGCGGTGGCGCCTGACCGTGGGGGACGCGGCGGCCCGGGACGGCCTGGTGCCCGGGGAGGCCGGCGCGGGCGAGGCGCTGACGGCGAGGGGCTGCGCCGCGGCCTTGTCGGCCATCTCACCGGCGCGCCCGGGCAGCCGGACGACCAGGACGATGGCCCCGGCCACGGTGAGCAGGGTCACGAGCACGCTGACGGCGAGGGACGAGCCACGGGATCCGCGGGCGGTCATCGCGCCACCTCCATCAGCGGATCATGCTAGCGACGCCCGCCGCACGAAATGCGCAAATTGGCGGCCACGTAAAGCCCGGCCCATGACGTCACGTATTCTCCCTGGTCAGCGACTTCTGCCGGCCCGGCAGAAACGGCAAAAAGGACATCCGCAACGAAGACCGCAGGCGGCCCATGACCCGATCACGCATCATCATTGACGGCGCGTCGCTGACGTGTGACGGGGTCGTGGCGGTGGCCCGGGACGAGGCCCCGGTCGCGATCGGCGCGGGCGCGGTCACGGCGGCCCGCGCCGCCTGGGAGACCGCCCGCGAGGTAGCCGCCCGCCGCCCGGTGTACGGCCGCACCACCGGCGTCGGCGCGAACCGCAACGTCGGGCTGGCCGGGGAGGAGCTGGCCGGCCACGGGCTGCGGCTGCTGCGCAGCCACGCCGCCGGGTCCGGCCCGCTGCAGCCCGCCGGCCTGGGACGGGCCATGCTGGTGACCCGGCTGAACCAGATCGGGGCGGGCGGCTCCGGGGTCAACCCCGCGGTGCTGGACGTCCTCGCGGACGCGCTCAACCGCGGGTTCACCCCGCCGGTGCCGCTGTACGGCGCCATCGGCACCGGCGACCTGACCGCGCTGGCCTCCACCGGGCTGTGCCTGATCGGCGAGCGGGCCTGGCGCACCGGCACCGGGCCGCCGCCGCGTTTCCCGCTCCGGCCGGCCGAGGCACCCGGCTTCATGAGCAGCAACGCGGCCACCCTCGGCGAGGCCGCGCTGGCCTGCCACGACCTGGGCGGCCTGGTGCGCTCGGCGGTGGTGATCGCCGCCCTGTCGCTGCTCGCGGTGCGCGCCTCGCTGGAGCCCTACGCCCCGGCGGTGCACCGGGGCCGCCCGGCCGGGCAGCAGCGGGTGGCCCGCCGGGTGCGGACGCTGCTGGACAGGCCTGGGTACGAGCCGGCCCGGATCCAGGACTCGTACGGCTTCCGGGCCTTTCCCCAGGTGCACGGCCCGGCGGCCGACTCGCTGGAGTACGCCACCCGGGTGGTGACCGGCGAGCTCAACGCGGCCAGCGAGAACCCGCTCGTCAACGCCGGCGGCGGGACGGTCTGGCACAACGGCAACTTCCACGCCGCCTACGTCGGGCTGGCCCTCGACTCGGCCCGAGCGGCGCTGTTCCAGACCGCCGCGCTGTCCGCGGCCCGGCTGGGCACCCTGGTCGAGCCGTCCTTCACCGGCCTGCAGGCGTTCGCGGCGGACACCCCGGCCAGCTCGGGCATCATGATCCTGGAGTACGTCGCCCAGTCCGCGGTGGCCGACCTCCGCCGCTCCGCCACCCCGGCCGCGCTGGGCAGCGCGGTGCTGTCGCGCGGCGTGGAGGAGCACGCCGGCTTCTCCACCCAGTCGGCCCGGGCCAGCACCGACGCGCTGGCCGCCTACCGGGCCGTGCTGGCCTGCGAGCTGGCCGCCGCGGTGCGGGTGCTCCGGATGCAGGATCGGGCCCCGGCCGCCGGCGGCCCGCTGCGGGCCGCGTTCGACGCCGCGGACGCGGTCCTCGACCCGCGCACGGCCGACCGGCCGCTGGACGCCGACCTGTCCGCGGCCGAGGGGCTTCTGGGCGGGTATGCCGCTTTTGGCCGGGCCGACGGGGATGTCTAGGGTAAGGGCGAACACGGAGGAGGCACGGTGAGCGACGTCCGGTTCCGGCTCGCGAGGGCGGGCCGTCAGGCCCGGCCGAGCGGCCGGTGGGGTTCTGCTCGCCGGACGGCGCGAACACCGGAGGAGACACGGTGAGCATTCTGGGTACACGGGTCGTGCGCACGGAGGACCCCCGGCTGCTCACCCAGGGCGGCGTCTACACCGATGACCTGCGGATCCCGGAGCTGGGCGGGGCGGCCCGGATCACGTTCGTGCGCAGCCCGATCGCGCACGCCCGGATCACCGGCATCGACACCGCGGCGGCGCTGGCCTCCCCGGGCGTGGTGGCCGTGCTGACCGCGGCCGACATGGACGATCTCCCCCGGGCCGGCCGCGGCCGACCACGGAACCGCTGCTGGCCGCCGGCCGGGTCCGCTACGTCGGCGAGGCCGTCGCGATCGTGGTCACCGAGGAGGGCTACCACGGCGAGGACGCGGCCGAGCTGGTCAGCGTGGACTACGACCCGCTGCCGGCCGTGGTGGACCTCGACGACGCTCTGGCCGGCGGCACGCTGCTGTTCGACGGCACCGACTCCAACGTGATCGGGTCCGGCGGCGAGCCGGCCCCGCCGGACGCGTTCGGCGGCTGTGAGGTCGTGGTCCAGCGCACGTTCCCCAACCAGCGGCTCGCGCCGCTGCCACTGGAAGGCCGCGCGGCCGCGGCGCGCTGGGCGGACGGCAGGCTGACGCTGTGGGCCAGCACCCAGAACGCGCAGCTGGCCCGGGACGCGGTGGCCAGGGCGGTCGGGCTGGACACCGCGGCGGTCCGGGTCATCGCCCCCGACGTGGGCGGCGGCTTCGGCGCCAAGATCGCCGTTGACCGGGACACGATCATCGTGGCCTGGGCGGCCAGGCACACCGGCCGCCCGGTGCGCTGGGTGGAGACCCGGAACGAGAACCTGCTCGGCATGGTGCACGGCCGGGCGCAGCGGCACACGATCACGATCGGCGGCCGCCGCGACGGCCGGATCCTCGCCTACCACCTGGACATCGTCCAGGACGCCGGGGCCTACCCGCGGGGCGCCACCTTCCTGCCCGGGCTCACCCAGCTGATGGCCAGCGGCGTGTACGACCTGCCGTACTGCGGGGCGGCGTTCCGCTCGGTGCTGACCAGCACCATGCCGATCGGCGCCTACCGGGGTGCGGGGCGGCCGGAGGCCACGGCCGCGATCGAGCGGGCCGTGGACCTGTTCGCCGCGGAGATCGGGATGGACCCGGCCGACGTCCGGCGGCGCAACCTGGTCCCGCCGGAGGCGTTCCCGTACACCACCCTCAACGGGGCGGTCTACGACACCGGTGACTACGCGGTCGCCCTGGACGCGGTGCTGGACGGGGCGGGCTACCAGGAGCTGCGCGGGGAACAGGCGCGCCGGCGCGCCGGGGGCGGCCCGGTCCAGCTCGGCATCGGCCTGGCCACCTACGTGGAGATCACCGCCGGGGACGGAGATGGGGAGACGTCCCGGGTGGTGGTGGACGCCACCGGGGCGGCCACCGTGTACACCGGCAGCTCCCCGCACGGCCAGGGCCACCAGACCGCGTTCGCGATGCTGGTCACCGACCAGCTCGGCATCCCGATGGACCGGATCACCGTCATCCACGGGGACACCGACCAGGTGCCCACCGGGGTCGGGACCTTCGGCTCCCGCTCGCTCCAGCTCGGCGGCACCGCCGTCCACCAGGCCACGCTCGGTGTCAAGGAGCAGGCGCGTCAGGTGGCAGCGGGCATGATCGAGGCCAGCCAGGCGGACCTGGAGCTGGACACGGCCACCGGCACCTGGCAGGTCCGCGGCGACCCGGACACTGCGCTGACCTGGGCGGAGGTGGCCGCGCAGGCCGGGCCGGCCGGGCTGGCCGCCGACGTCGAGTTTCGCGCGGCCAGTCCCACGTTCCCGTTCGGGGCCCACCTGGCCGTGGTCGAGGTGGACACCCAGACCGGGAAGGCCACCCTGATCCGGCACGTGACCGTGGACGACGCCGGGAAGGTGCTGAACCCGGTGCTGGCCGAAGGGCAGCGGCACGGCGGCATCGCCCAGGGCGCGGCGCAGGCGCTGCTGGAAGAGATGCGCTACGACAGCGAGGGCAACCCGCTGACCAGCACGCTGGCCGACTACGCGGCGATCACCGCCACCGAGCTGCCGTCCTTCGAGCTGCTCGCGATGGAGACCCCGACGAGCGTCAACGTGCTCGGGGTCAAGGGCATCGGCGAGGCCGGCACGATCGGCGCCACCCCGGCCGTGCACAACGCGGTCATCGATGCGGTCGCCCATCTCGGGGTGCGGCACATCGACATGCCGGCCACGCCGCAGCGGGTCTGGGCGGCGATCAACGAGGCGAAAGGCAGCGCGTGAAGGTCACAGTGATGGTCAACGGCGCCCCGGTGGCGGCCGACGTGGAGGACCGGATGCTGCTCGTGCACTTCCTGCGCGAGACAGCCGGCCTGACCGCCACCAACATCGGGTGCGACACCACCTCCTGCGGCGCGTGCACGGTGCTGCTGGACGGCGAGTCGGTGAAGTCCTGCACGCTCCTCGCGGCGCAGGCGGACGGCCGCCAGGTGACCACCGTGGAAGGGCTGGCCGGCCCCGGTGGCGAGCTGCACCCCATGCAGCGTGCGTTCCGCGCCGAGCACGGGCTGCAGTGCGGTTTCTGCACCCCCGGCATGGTCATGGCGTCGGTGTCGCTGCTGCGGGAGAACCCGCACCCCACCGAGTCGCAGGTCCGGGCCGGGCTGGAGGGCAACCTGTGCCGGTGCACCGGCTACCACAACATCGTCCGGGCGGTGCTGGCCGCGGCGGAGTTCCGGCACCGAGGAAGGGCTGGGTTAATGATTCCCGCGCCGTTCGCCTACCGGCGCGCGGATTCCGTGGCGGAGGCCCTCGACCTGATCGCTGAGCACGGCGACGACGCCAAGTTCCTGGCCGGCGGTCATTCGCTGCTGCCGCTGATGAAACTGCGGCTGGCCATGCCGGAGGTGCTCATCGACCTCGGCCCGGTGCGGGAGCTCAGCTACGTCCGCGAGGAGGACGGGCACATCGCGATCGGGGCGCTGACCCGCCACCACGACCTGGAGCACTCCGGCGTGCTGGCCCGGGCCGTGCCGCTGCTCGCGCACGCGGCCGGCCAGGTGGGCGACCCGCAGGTCCGGCACCGGGGCACGATCGGCGGGACGCTGGCGCACAGCGACCCCGCGTCCGACCTGCCCGCCACCGTTCTTGCGCTGGACGCCACGCTGGTGGCCCGCGGGCCGTCCGGGACCCGCGAGATCGCCGCGGCCGACTTCTTCCAGGGCCTGTTCGAGACCGCGCTGGAACCCGACGAGCTGCTCACCGAGATCCGGGTCCCGGTGCCCGCGCCGGGTGCGGCCGGCTGGTCCTTCCAGAAGTTCACCAAGCGGGCCATCGACTGGGCCATCGTCGGGGTCGCGGTGCAGGGCACGGCCGTCGCGCTGGTGAACATGGCGGGCACGCCGGTCCGGGCCGCGGGAGTGGAGCGTGCGCTGGCCGCCGGCGCCACGCCCGCGGAGGCCGCCGCGCACGCCGCCGAAGGCACCACCCCGGGCGATGACATCAACGCCAGCCCGGCCTATCGTGAGCATCTCGCCCGGGTCCTCGTGGAGCGGGCGCTGGTCGAGGCACAGGCTGTTTGAAGCACGGTCCGCTTGAAGCACGGTCCGCTTGAAGCACGGTCCGCTTGAAGCACGGTCCGCCGCGGGCCTTAACGCACTGGAGAATCATGAGCGCTCGCACCACGCCGCCGTTCCGCGCCGACCACGTGGGCAGCCTGCTCCGGCCGCCCGGGCTGCTCGCCGCCCGGGAAGAATTCGCGGCCGGGCGCATCCCCGCCGGGCAGCTGCGGGCCGCCGAGGACGCCGCGATCGCCGACGTGGTCAGGATGCAGGAGAACGTCGGCCTGCAGTCGGCCACGGACGGTGAGTTCCGCCGCGCCTCGTGGCACATGGACTTCATTTACCAGCTGGGCGGCATCGGCCAGGCGCCGGGGAACCTGTCGGTCAAGTTCCACAACCCGGCCGGGGACATCGAGTACACCCCCGCCGCGCTGACCGTGACCCGGAAGGTCGGGCTGGACCACACGATCTTCGGCCCGGACTTCGAGTACCTGAAGTCGGTCGTGACCACGGCCGTGCCCAAGCAGACGATCCCGTCGCCCAACATGGTCCACTACCGGGGCGGCCCGGCCATGATC
Organism: uncultured Actinomycetes bacterium; assembly: GCA_963720645.1. Classification (GTDB taxonomy): domain Bacteria; phylum Actinomycetota; class Actinomycetes; order Streptosporangiales; family Streptosporangiaceae; genus RYN-230. Next base: position 260,806 of record CAVRFX010000021.1, read on the forward strand.
GACCCGGCCGTGTACCCGGACATCGAGGAGTTCTGGACCGATCTGGCCGCGGCCTACGCCGACGAGGTAGCCCGCCTGGCCGCGCTGGGCTGCACCTACCTGCAGTTCGACGACACCAGCCTCGCCTACCTCAACGACCCGGCCCAGCGGGCCGAGATCGCCGCGCGCGGCGACGATGCCGAGCACCTGCACTTGCGGTACATCAAGCAGGTCAACGCGGCGCTGGCCGGCAAGCCCGGCGGGATGGCCGTGACCACCCACCTGTGCCGGGGCAACTTCCAGTCCTCCTGGGCCGCCTCCGGCAGCTACGACTTCGTGGCCGAGGCGCTGTTCGGCGAGCTGAACGTGGACGGGTTCTTCCTGGAGTTCGACGATGAGCGGTCCGGCGGGTTCGAGCCGCTGCGGTTCGTGCCGCCCGGCAAGATGGTCGTGCTGGGCCTGGTGACGACCAAGCGCGGCCAGCTGGAAAACCCTGACGACCTCAAGCGGCGGATCGACGAGGCGGCGCGGTTCGTGCCGCTGGACCAGCTGTGCCTGTCCGGCCAGTGCGGGTTCTCGTCCACCGTCGAGGGCAACACCCTCAGCTACGACGAGGAAGTCGCCAAGCTCGAGCTCATCGTCAAGGTCGCCGCCGACGTCTGGGGCTGACTGGCGGGGGCTGACTGGCCGGGGCTGAACCACTGGGCCCGGAGCTGGGCATATGCGGCTGAAGCCCGCAAACCCGCGGCCCGGGCTGACCTGCCGGCCATCTGTTAACGGAAAAACGCGCGTCACTGGAGTCACAGGCGCTAGCTTTACCCTCGGCGCCGCCGGGCTGTCCGGCCCAGGTTTCTGCCGCAATTTAAGACATCCCGTCGTTATCCACCCCTGGCTTTGTCCCGGGGGGATTCAGTGGTGAGGTAGCAATGGCCGAGGATCATGCGAAGTCTGTCCCAGGTTCCGCCGCTGGCGTCACGTGGCGCAAGAGCACGTTCAGTGCGTATAACGGCTCATGTGTGGAAGTAGCCGACCTTGCGCCCGCCCAGATCGGCGTGCGCGACTCCAAGGCCGGCCCGCACAGCCCCGTGCTCGTGTTCGACCGCGCGGACTGGGCCTCGTTCCTGCGTACCCTCAAGGACTAAGCCGGGTCGCCTGCTGCCCAGTGGGTGCGCGCCGCGGCGCTGATCATCGCCCGTGACTGCTCTTTGCCCGCGGCGGTCGCGGTGAGTGCCTCGAACGTGACCCGGTACCGGAAGACGTGCTCGTCGTTCTCCAGGTAGTAGGCGCCCGTGAGGTGCTCGACCTCGACCATGTCGCCGAGCAGCATGTCATGAACCGGGTCGAAATGCAGGTACGAAAAGGCGCCGGTGCCTACCGGGTGCGCACCGGTCAGCGGGAGAACCCGGAGCGTCACATTGGGCAGCGCCGCGAGTTCTTCCAGCCGGAGCAGCTGCGCCCGCATCACCGCGTCGTCGCCGAACCTCCGGTACAGGGTGGATTCGTCAACGACGACGGACAGGCTCAGCGGCGGATGGCGGTCGAATAGCTGGGTCTGGCGCCGCCGCCTTATCCTTATCCGGCGTTCCGCGTCTCCCGGTGGCAGCTTGAACATGTCCTGATACCCGGCCAGCACGTGCCGGGCATAAGCATCAGTCTGGATGAGACCGGGAACAATCTGCGGATCCCAGATCCACACGGCGTCCGCCTCGGCTTCGGCGTAAAGGTAGGTGGCGTAGTCCGCGGGAAGTCCCGCGGTCGCCGATTCGAGCCAGCTGGACGAGGCCGACTCGTGCAGCAGAGCCAGGACCTGCTCGCGGTGAGCAGGCTCAACCTGGTAAAGGTCTAAGAGTTTCCTGAGATCGGCCAGCTTGACACCGATCCGGTGGGTCTCGATCCGGCTGATCTTCGACCCGGACCAGCTGAGGAGTTCGGCGGCCTGATCCCCGGTCAGATCGGCGCGCTCGCGCAGGCGGCGTAGCTCGGCGGCGAGCCTGCGGCGCCTGATGGTCTGACTGGCGCGGTCAGAGGGCATCGATCCGCTCCTCCGGCGTTGGGGTGGGCCGGTGGCGTGTGACTGAGTTCCAGAGTAACCGCGGCAAGACAATGCGTTAACAACCTGCCCGCGGCACGCACCGGCTCAGCGGTGCACCGCGGCGAGCAGCGCCGCATAGGAGCGGACCAGGGCCGCGTGCTCCCGGGCCAGCAGCGGGCTGTCTGCGCGGCAGCCCTCGGCGACCCACTGGTCCGACAGGTCCATGGCCTCGGTGCGGTACACCGCGGCGGGCCGGACCGCGTCAGCCGGCTCGTCATAGAGCAACGTGTACAGCCGGGTGAGCGCCTCGACGAGCTCGTCCGCCGCGTTGCCGTCGATGGGCTGCGCCGCATGCTGGCGCTGCCGGTGCACCCGCCACCAGTCCACCTCCAGCCGGGCGGCCTCCGGCACGTCCCGCGGCTCGCCGTAACTGATCTTCAGCAGGCCGTAGAAGCGGCGCATGCACCGCCGGGCGCCTTCCGGGTCGTTGTCCGCGGGCGCCCACAGCTGGTTGGCCCGCAGCACCAGCCAGGCGCCGTGCAGGGTGCGCACCCAGTCCATCCCGAACCCGGCGCGGACCAGGCCCACCGACGCCCGCAGCACGCCGGGCCAGTCGCGCCGGTAGTAGCCGACCCAGGCGCGGAATTCCAGGTCCGCCACCCGCAGCGGGTCGAACGAGCGGAGCCGCCCCGGGCTCGCCCCTGGCCCACCGATCCCCATGGTCTGCCCCCCTGGCTTGCTGAGAACTCACTGTGACCCGGCCCGGAGGATCCGCGCCGCGTTGCTACCGTCCAGTCATGAATCTTCTCAGCCGTCGGCGCGGCCGCAAGCTCGGCGCGCTGGCGGCCGCGGCCGTCCTGCTGGCGGCCGTGATCGCGGTGCTGGTCGTGGTGATCCGCCAGCCGGTGCCGGTCACGGCGCAGAATCTGCGGATCCCGGTGACCGACGGCCCGGGCGGCGACCAGCACGTGGTGCTGGACGCCACGTTCTTCACCCCGCCCGGCGGTGGCCGGGTGCCCGCGATACTGCTCGCGCACGGGTTCGGGGAGACCAAGGACGCGGTCCGGCCGGAGGCCGAGCAGCTGGCCCGGGCGGGTTTCGCGGTGCTGACCTGGTCCGCGCGCGGATTCGGCCGGTCCACCGGCCAGGTCGCCCTCGACTCGCCCGGCTACGAGGTGAAAGACGTCGGGCAGCTGGTCAGCTGGCTGGCCCGGCAGCCGCGGGTGCGGCTGGACGGCCCGGGGGATCCCCGGGTGGGCATCACGGGATCGTCGTACGGGGGGGCCATCGCGCTGCTCGCCGCGGCCTATGACCACCGGATCGACGCGATCGTGCCCCAGGCCACCTGGTACAACCTGGCCAGCGCGCTGTTCCCGGACGGCGTGTTCAAGAAGCAGTGGGCCGGGCTGCTCTTCACCCAGGGGACGGCGGCGGGGTCCGGGACAGCCGCCGGATCCGGGACAGCGGGGCCCGCCGCGCTCTGCGGGCGCTTCCTGCCCGCACTGTGTGCCATGTACCAGCAGGTGGCCACGCTCGGCCGCGCCACCCCGCGGGCGATCTCCCTGCTCGAACGGTCCAGCCCGTCGAGCGTGGCCAGCCGGATCGGCGTGCCCACGCTGCTGATCCAGGGCGAGGACGACTCCCTGTTCGGCCTGGACCAGGCGAACGCCAACGACCAGGCCATCCGCCGTAACGGCGCACCGGTGGACATGGTGTGGTTCGCGGGCGGCCACGACGGCGGGAACCAGGAGACCAGCCGGATCACCCAGCTCACCATCGGCTGGTTCCAGCGGTGGCTGACCCCCCGGCGCCGGTGGTCCCCCGCAGATCCCGCCGCGGCGACGGGGCAGCCGGCCTTCGCGGTCACCCGCGACCTGGGCTACGACCCCTCGAGCGGGAACGAGGTGCTGGGCGTCGCCACCGCGCCCAGCTACCCGGGCCTGGCCGGGACCAGGCACACCGCGGTGCCGCTCCGGGGCCCTGCCCAGGCCATCATCAACCCGCCCGGCGGTGCCCCCCCATCGATGTCGGTGCTGCCAGGCCTGGGCACGGGCGGCGTGGGCACGGGCGCCCTGGGCGTGGGGCTGCCGATGCCCGGCCAGAGCGCCGCGTTCACCTCGGCCCCGCTGGCCGCCCCGCTGCGGCAGACCGGCTCCGCCACCGTGGCGGTCCGGGTCGGCGGCGCCGCGGACATCACCGTGTTCGCCGCGGTGTACGACGTCGATCAGGCCGGTAACGCCACGCTGCCGTTCCAGCTGGCCGCGCCGGTGCGGGTGACCGGGGCGGCCCCGGGCCGCACGGTCACCGTGACCCTGCCCGCGATGGACTACCAGTTCGCCGCGGGACACCGGCTCCGCCTGGTGCTGACCAGCACCGACTTCGGCTACGCCACCTCGCCGGCGGCCGCGGCCTACCGGGTGGCGCTGGCCGGGCCGGGTCTGTCGGTCCCGTCCGATCCGGCGCTGCAGATCGCGGGCGGCGGCGTCCCCTGGTGGACGTGGGCGGCGCCGGCCGCGGCACTGGCAGCGGCGGCGGTGATCCTCCTGGCCCGGCCCCGGGCACGTCCGCGTGTCCCGCCGTCCCGCGCCGCGCCGGTGCCCGCGCCCCGCGCCGATGTCCCCCTGGAGATCACCGGCCTCACCAAGCGCTACGGGGACGGCCAGCTGGCGGTGGACGGGCTGTCGCTGCGCGTGGAACGGGGCCAGATCCTCGGCCTGCTGGGCCCGAACGGCGCGGGGAAGACCACCACGCTGCGCGCGCTGATGGGCCTGGTCCACCCGGACGCGGGGACGATCACGATCTTCGGCCAGCTGGTCCGCCCCGGCGCGCCCGCGCTGTCCCGGCTCGGCTCGTTCGTGGAGGGGCCAGGGTTCCTGCCGCACCTGTCCGGCCGGGCCAACCTGGACCTGTACTGGCGGGCGACCGGGCGGCCCGCGGCCGCAGCGCACCTCGACGAGGTCCTGCGGATCGCCGGGCTCGGCGCCGCCCTCGACCGCCGGGTACGGTCCTACTCCCGCGGGATGAGCCAGCGGCTGGCCATCGCCCAGGCCATGCTGGGCCTCCCGGACCTGCTCGTCCTGGACGAGCCGATGAACGGCCTGGACCCGCCGCAGATCAGGGAGATGCGCGATGCCCTGCTCGGGTACGCGGCCGCGGGCCGGACCGTGATCCTGTCCAGCCACCTGCTCGGCGAGGTCGAGCAGACCTGCACCCACCTGGTCGTCATGCACCGGGGCCGCGGTCTCGCGGCCGGCCCGGTCACCCAGATCACCGGCGACGGCGCGGCCCTGGTCGTGGGCACCTCCCAGGCGCAGCGCGCCGTCACGGTGCTGCGCGGCCTGGCCGGCATCGAGGCCGCGGAGACCCACCCGGACGGTGTCGTCGTCCACCCCAACGGGGTCGCCCCGTCCGCGGTGGTCGCCGCCCTGGTCGGCGCGGGGATCCCGGTGGACCGTATCGGCCCGGGCCGCCGCCTCGAAGACGCCTTCCTGGACCTCATCGGCGCATCCGGGAGTGACCAGTGACCGCGGGCCCAGGCACCGTCGGGGCCCGGGGCTACCGCCGCCATCACACGCTGCCCTTCCGGGTCGAGTTCGTCCGCCAGCTCCGCCGCTGGAGGACCATCGTGGCCTTCGCGGTCCTGCTCGCGCTGCCCTGGATCCTGGTCGCCGCGTTCGAGATCAGCGGACCGGCGTCGCCGGGCAACGGGACACCCGGGCTGGTCACGGTGGCCACCGAGGGCGGCCTCAACTTCGCGGCGTTCAGCCTGTTCGTGTCGGCCGGCTTCCTGCTCGTCGTGGTCGTGGCCCTGTTCTGCGGGGACACCGTGGCCAGCGAGGCCAGCTGGTCGTCGCTGCGCTACCTGCTGGCCGCGCCGGTGCCGCGGGCCCGGCTGCTGCGCCAGAAACTGGCGGTGGCGCTGGCCTACGCCAGCGTCGGGGTGATCACGCTGCCGCTGATGTCCCTGGTGGCCGGGACGGCCGCGTTCGGCTGGCATCCGCTGCGGCTGCCGGGCACCGGGGTGCAGCTGCCGGCCGGCCAGGCGGTGGCCCGGATGCTCATCGCCGTGGGGTACGTGCTGGTCACCGAGATCGCGGTGGCCGGGATCGCGTTCCTGCTCTCGGTGTCCACCGACTCCCCGCTCGGCGCGGTCGGCGGCGCCGTGGGCCTGATGATCCTGTCCGCCATCCTCGACCAGGTCACCGCGCTCGGATCCTGGCGGGAGATCCTCCCGTCGCACTGGCAGTTCGCCTGGCTGGACGCCGTGCAACCGCAGATCACCTGGGGCGGCATGCTGGAGGGCGCCTCGGTGTGCGGGTGCTACGGGATCGTGCTCCTCGCGCTGGCGTTCCGGCGTTTCCAGCGCAAAGACATCGTGTCGTAACTGAGATCTACCGGTCACCATGTCGTGAACCAGCCCTCCTTGTGCGGATCGTCTCCGGTGAGTTACGTTCTGCCCACCTGATCCAGGCCGGCTGGGAGGATCACCATGAGCGGTACCGAATCCCTTCCCTACGGCGAGAGTAAGAGCCCGCCGGTCGGCGAGACCGGGCACGAGCACCGGCTGCACCGGGGCGCGCTCGGCATCATGGACATCTCGGCCGCCACCATGGCCAACATCGGCCCGGCGATGAGCTTCTACTTCGGGTTCGGGTTCCTCGCCATCACGGCCGGGGTCGCCTCCCCGCTGACGATCGTGGCGGCCGGCATCGCGATCGCCCTGCTCGGCAACACGCTGGCCCAGTTCTCCCGGGCGCAGCCGTCCACCGGCGGCTTCATCACGTTCGTCGGCAAGACCTTCGGCGGCACCAGCGCGGTCACCACCGCCTTACTCTGCGGGGTCGGCTACATCATCGCGATGGCGTCGGTCATCGCGATCTCCGGCGGCTTCCTGTCCATCACGCTGCAGCGCTACGCGCACGTGGACATCCCGTGGGGCTACCTGACCGTGATCCTCACCGCGCTGGCCGTGCTGATGATGATCCGCGGCGTGGGGCTGTCCACCAAGATCGCCGGGTTCTTCTTCGCGTTCGAGATGCTGGTCCTCGTCGTCGTCTCGGTCGCGTCCCTGATCAAGAACGGCGGCCACCTGTCCGCGGTCCCGTTCGAGCCCAGCCACATCACCAACGGGTTCTCCGGGCTCGCGGCCGGGTTCCCGCTGGCCATCTACCTGTTCATCGGCTGGGAGAACTCGGCCGCCCTGGCCGAGGAGACCGATAACCCGCGGCGCAACGTGCCCCGGGCGGTGTTCACCTCGGTGGCGATCATGGCCGTCAGCTACATCGTGTTCGCCTACGCCACGGTCAGCGGGTTCGGCTACAACGTGACCAAGCTGGGCGCCGCGCCGATCCCGTTCATCTCGGTGGCCGACACCACCATCGGCGTGCTGGCGTTCTTCGCCTACCTGGCCGGGATGACCTCCACCCTCGGCGCGCTCATCGCGGGCACCAACTCCCAGGCCCGGCTGGTGTTCAACGCGGGCCGGGAAGGGCTGCTGCCCGGCTGGATCGGCCACGTCAACGCGGCCCGGCGCACCCCGATGAACGCCATCTTCACGTTCGTCGGGATCTCCGGGCTCATCATCGGCGGCTGGGCCTTCCTGCACCTGGTCGCGGGCACCACCGGATCGCTCGACCCGATCACGTTCTTCGCCGAGTCGTCCACGATGGGCACCATCCTGGTGCTGGTCGTGTACCTGCTGGCCAACCTGGCCCTGCCGTTCTACTACCGGAAGTTCCGGCCGCAGGAGTTCAGCCCGGTCAGGCACGCCGTCCTGCCGGGGCTGGGCGCCATCGCGATCATCGTGCCGCTCTACTACCTGGCCAAGCCGGGGCAGCCCACCCCGTACGACTGGTTCCCGTACGCGGCCCTGGTCGTCCTGGTCGTGGCGGCCATCTACGCGTACCTCCTCAATTCGCGCGATCCCGGCCTGGCGGCCCGGGTGGGCTCGATCGTGGCCGACGAATAGCGGCCCGGCGGCTGTCCTGACCGCCAGTTCTTCTTAGTATCGAAGGGTGACCAGCACCGGCCCCGAACCCCTCGCCCGGACCGCCTACGAAGCCCACCGGGCGGCCCACCCGCAGCCCCTTCCACCCTGGGAGGACATCCCCGAGCCGGACCGCCGGGCGTGGCAGGCCGCCATGTCCGCGGTCGCCAGCCCGGGCGGCGAGACGATCGGCGAGGCGACGCCCGCCCAGTCCCTGGTCATCCAGGCCGCGGGTGAGCGCCTCGTGTTCTACGGCGACTTCATGGCCGGGCGGCAGGGCCTGCTCGTCATCAGGGACGACTTCGCCTCCGGCCAGCACGCCCGCTTCAGCACGGCCCACGGCCTCTGGTACGTCGAAGACCTCGGTTCGAGGAACGGGACCTGGCTCAACGGGCGCCGCATCCACGCCTCCCAGCGGCTGAAGAAGGGCGACAAGATCAAGATCGGCCGCACCGTCGTGACCGTGATCTCCACCTAGGCCGCTCACCCGGGTCACCACAGTTCCACGGACCGTTTGAAAATGCGGCCCAGGTCATCGCCGGTCACCGGCCGGGGGCAGGAGGCCAGCAGCCGCTGCTGCGTCAGCGTCCCCTCGACCAGCGCCGGGATGTCGCCGGGCGCGTAGCCGACCGCGCCGATCCCGTTCGGGATCCCGATGTCGCGCATCAGGCTGGTGAGCACCCGGGGCAGGAACTCGGCGTCGTCCGCCGGCCGGTCCGCCTCCGGGGCCAGCAGCCGGGCGGCGCGCAGGTGCCGCTCCGGGGCGGCGCCGAACGTGAACCGGAACGCTTCCGGCGCGGTCAGCGCGACCGACATGCCGTGCGGCACCATGGCCTCGGCCGCCGGGTAATCCCGGGGATGGAAGCCCTTCACCCGGCCCGCGATCGGGTAGGCGCAGGCGTGCGGGATGTGCACCCCCGCGTTGCCGAACCCCATCCCGGCGAACGTGGCCGCCATCGCCATGTCCGTCCGGGCCTGCTGGTCGCCCCCGTCGCGGACCGCGCGCCGGAACGAGGTGGCGAGCAGGCCCAGGGCCCTCTCCGACCACATGTCGGAGACCGGGTTCGCGCCGCAGTAGGGCACCCGCTGCTCCGGGGACTTGCGCGGCACGCTGGTGTACCAGCGCGCGGTGTAGCTCTCCAGCGCGTGGCACAGGATGTCCATCCCCGACGAGGCGGTCACCCCGGCGGGCTGGGTGAGCGTGAGCAGCGGGTCGACGACGGCCAGCGACGGCCGCAGCCGGGCGTGGCTGATCCCGGTCTTCACCTGGAGCGAGAGCACGTCGAGCACGCAGACCGTGGTGCTCTCCGACCCGGTTCCGGTGGTGGTGGGCACCGCGACCAGCGGCTTGAGCGGGTGGACCGGCGCGCGGGCCTGGCCGACCGGGGCGTTGATGTAGTCCATCAGGCCGCCCGGGTTGGTCAGCAGCAGGTTGATGGCCTTGGCGGTGTCGATGCTCGACCCGCCGCCGACCGCGACGAACGCGTCCCACGGGCCGTCCGCCCGGGCCTGCCCGATCGCGGCGTCCATGCTCTCGTCGGTCGGCTCCACGTGCACGCCGTCGAACACCGCGGCCTCGATGCCGAACCGGGCCATCTGGTCCGCGACCCGCTGCGGGATGCCGGTCGCGGCGACCCCCGGGTCGGTGATGACCAGGGCCCGCCGCACCCCGAACTGGCTCAGGTCGAAGCCGATCTCGTCCGAGGCGCCGGGACCGAACTTGAGCTGCGGCGCGCCGTACGTGAAGATCGTCTCCGGGGTCATGCGCACGGGATACCTCCACAGGCGTCGGCGAAGCTCATGGACCCAGTGTCCGGCACGCCCCGCGGATTTCCCGGGCCGGCCGGCCCGGATAGGCCGGATGGATTAACCGCAATGGATTAGCCGGGATTAATCCGTGCCACCCCCAGATGGGGTACGTAAAACCGGCCGAAGAAAGGAGTTACCTCAAATTCCCCGCCCATAACCTGCAGGAGCACGGGGCTGCCTGACCTGCGGGCGGCCCCCGGTGGGGGCCATGGGGGGTAACTGATGACGCAGGTGATTAATGACGGCCTGATCCGGGGGAACAATACAGCGGGCGCAGGCATGCCGCTGGTGCTCATGTACCACTCGATCGAGCCGTACCAGGCTGACCCGTACCTGGTGACGGTGAGCCCGCCGCGGTTCGCGCAGCAGATGCGCTGGCTGGCCCGGCGCGGGCTGCGCGGGGTGTCCATCCGGGACCTGCTCGCCGCGCGCGCAGCGGGCGGCGGGAAAGGCCTGGTCGGGCTGACCTTCGACGACGGGTACGCCGATTTCGCCCGGCACGCGCTGCCGGTGCTGCGCCAGCATGGCTTCGGTGCGACCGTGTTCGTCATCGCCGGCCGGCTCGGCGGCGACAACGCGTGGGACCCGGAAGGGCCGCGTAAGCGGCTGATGGACGCTCCCGAGGTGTGGGCGCTGGCCCAGGCCGGCATCGAGATCGGCTCGCACGGGCTGCGCCATGTCCGGCTGCCCGGCGCCGGGGACGCGCTGGCCGAGGAGGTCGGCAGCAGCCGCCGCATCCTGCAGGAGATCACCGGCAAGCCGGTCGGCGGGTTCTGCTATCCCTACGGCGACCTCGACGCCGGCGCGGTGGCCCGGGTCCGGGACACCGGTTACGACTACGGCTGCGCCATCTGGCCGTCGGCCTGCACCGGCCGGCACGCGCTGCCGCGGACCTACATCGGGGAGGCGGACACCGCGCCGCGCCTGTGGGCCAAGACGGCCCGGCACCGGCTGACCTGGCAGCGCCGGCTGGCGCCGGTGCTAGCCCGGGCGGCCCGCGCCGCCTGAATTTCCGTCACTCAGCGTAGGCCGGCTACCCCTCTTAGGTGACCCACAGGGGTGAGTCCGGTGCCACAGTCGGACCATCAGACGGCGGAATCACCCGGGGGGCATAGTGGCCGAGCATCACCTTTCGCTCGCGGTCAATGGACGGGAGAGCCAGCTGCACACCAGGCTGGTGACCTTCGAAACGGCGCGGTCCGCGATTACCACGGGGTCGGTCGCCATTGTCGGCCTGGGGTACGTCGGGCTGCCGACCGCGGTGGAGTTGCACGGCAAGAGCCCGCGGATCATCGGGATCGACGTCAGCGAACGGCGGCTGCGGGACATCGCCTCCCGGCAGGCCGACCTGACCGGCGCGGACCAGGAGCGCCTCGCCGCGGCCCTGGCCGACGGGAGCCTCGAGCTCACCACCGACCCGGCCGCGGCCGCGGCCGCCGAGGCGGTCATCATCTGCGTGCCGACCCCGGTGGACGCCGCCCTGGCCCCGGACCTGAGCGCGCTGCAGGCCGCATGCGCCACCGTGGTCCGGCATGCGGTACCGGGGCAGGTCATCATCCTGACCTCGACCAGCTACGTCGGCACCACCCGGGAGCTGCTCACCGAGCCGCTGCGGCAGCGGGGGCTGGAGGCCGGCCCGGACATCAGCGTGGCGTTCAGCCCGGAGCGGATCGACCCGGGCAACTCGGCGCACCTGCAGAGCGAGACCCCGCGGGTGGTCGGCGGGGCCACCGAGGACTGCACCATGCGGGCCGCCGAGATCATCGGCCGGCTCACCGACTCGGTGTACCTGGTCAGCTCGACCGACGCCGCCGAGGCCACCAAGCTCTACGAGAACATCTTCCGCGCCGTGTCCCTGGCCCTGGCCAACGAGTTCGCCGACGCGTGCGGCGCGCTGGGCCTGGACCCGATCGAGGTCACCCTGGCCGCGGGCACCAAGCCGTACGGATTCCTGGGCGTGTTCCCCGGGCCGGGCGTGGGCGGGCACTGCATTCCGTGTGACCCGCACTACCTGCTCTGGCAGCTGAACGCGCAGGATCACGCCTCGCCGCTGATCGAGCAGGCCATGAAGTCGATCGCGACGCGCCCGGAACGGGTGGTCGAGCGGGCCGGCCAGGTGATCACGGCCGCGGGCAGGCCGCTGGCCGGCGCGCGGGTGGTCGTGATCGGGGTCAGCTACAAGGCGGGCGTCCGGGACCTGCGCGAGTCCCCGGCCCTGCCCATCATCGAGGGGCTGATCCGGGAGCACGCCGAGGTCTCCTACTACGACCCGCTGATCCCGGTGCTCGACCGGCCGGATGGCAGCCAGATGCGCAGCGTGGCCGCCCCCCGGGGGCCGGACTTCGACCTGGCCGTGGTGCACACGCTGCACCCCGGGCTGGACTACGCCTGGGCCCACGACGTCCCGGTCGTGCTCGACGCCACCTACCAGTTCTCCAGCGCGGCGCACCGCGTGGTGGTGTGAGGACCACGCCATGATCACCGACCTGCGGGCGGCGGACTGGAGTACCCCGGCGGTGGTACTCAAGTTCGACCAGAACATGCTGCACCACGGCAGCCTGGGCGTGATCCGCAGCCTGGGGCGGCTGGGCGTGCCGGTCTACGGCGTGCACGAGGGGCCCTGGGCTCCCGCCGCGAGTTCCCGCTACCTGTCCGGCCGCTTCTTCTGGCAGCCACGTCCCGATGATCCGCAACGGACCCTATCGGGGCTGCTCAGCCTGGCCAGCCGGATCGGCCGCCGGGCGGTGCTGTACGCGACGGACGACGCGGGCGCGATCTTCCTGGCCGAGCACGGGGACACGCTGCGGGACGCGTTCGCGTTCCCGCGGCCCCCCGCTGACCTGCCCCGCGCGCTGGCCGGCAAGTACTCGATGTTCCAGCTCTGCCGGGACCTGGGGGTGCCCACCCCGCGGGCCATGCTGGCCTGGTCACCGGGGGAGGCCGCGGAGTTCGCCGGCCAGGCCGGCTTCCCGCTCATCGCCAAGCTCACCACGCCCTGGCGGGGCGCGGGGCACGCGGGCCAGCGGCTGCGCAGTACCACGATCATCCGGACCGCAGCGGAACTGCGGGAGGTATGTGCCCGGGCTGAGGAGACGAGCACGGGGCTCATGCTCCAGGAGTACATCCCGCCGGCTCCCGGCCAGGACTGGTTCTTCCACGGCTACATCGACTCCGCCGGCCGCTGCGCGCCCTCGTTCACCGGGGTCAAGGACCGCTCCTACCCGGCCTACGCCGGGCTGACGACGCTGGGCCGGGCCGTGCCGAACAGCCGGGTCACGGAGCAGGTCACCGCGATGGCCGCCGCGATCGGCTTCCGCGGGATCGTCAACCTCGACCTGCGCTTCGACCCGCGGGACGCGCAGTACAAGCTGCTCGACTTCAACCCGCGGCTCGGCGCCCAGTTCCGCCTGTTCACCACGGGCACCGGCGTCAACGTGGCCCGGGCCGCGTACCTGGACCTTACCGGCCAGCCGGCCGCGGCCGGGGAGATGACCCGGGACCGGCGGTTCCTGGTCGAGAACTACGACCCGCTCGGCGCGGCCGGCTACTGGCGCCGGGGTGAGCTCGGGCTGCGGGCCTGGGCGGCGTCGCTGCGCCGGGCGGACGAGCTCGCCTGGCTGGCCCGTGACGACCTCCGGCCGTTCGGCCTGATGTGCGCGCGGATGGCCTGGCGCGCGGTCAGCCGCGGCGCCGGCGGCACCCAGACCCGGGGTCCGTCCGTGCTGCTGCGCGCCGCGGACGGGCCCCGTTACCGTCCCGGGCCGCGGGCCACGCGGGCCGCCGGGGAAACCGCGAAGTTCAGCGCACCTGATTAGATTCCACGCACGGCATCTCAACGCACGGCATCTCAACGCACAGCATCTCAACGCACAGCATCTCAACGCACGGGGGAGAAACGTATGAACGGCACCACCGATGTGGCCATCGTGGGGGCGGGCCCTTACGGGCTGTCGGTCGCGGCGCACCTGCGCCGGTCCGGGCTGAGCGTCCGGCAGTTCGGCCTGCCGATGCACCTGTGGCGGGCGTGCATGCCCCAGGGCATGTTCCTGAAGTCCCAGGGGTTCGCCTCCAACCTGTCCGATCCGGCCGGCCAGCTGACCCTGGCCGCGTTCTGCCGGGCGACCGGGCGCCCCTACGCGGACTACGGCCTGCCCGTGCCGCTGGACACGTTCGTCGCCTACGGCCAGTGGTTCCAGTCGGCCGCCGACCTGGACGTCGAGGAAATCCTGGTCACCGGGGTGTCACCGGCGGGGAACGGCTACGAGCTCACGCTCGGGGACGGGGAGACGCTCCGGGCCCGCCAGGTGGTCGTGGCCGTCGGGGTGGAGCACTTCGCGTACCTGCCCCGCGAACTGGCCGGTCTGCCCGCCACCGCCTGCACGCACAGTTCGGCCCACACCGACCTGGCGGCCTTCGCCGGCCAGCGGGTCGTCGTGGTCGGGGCCGGGCAGTCCGCCCTCGAGTCTGCGGCGCTGCTGCACGAGCACGGGGCCCAGGTCCAGATCGTGATGCGCGAGCAGAAGGTGGTCTGGAACGGCGCGCCGCTGGCGCCGGACCGGCCGCTGCTGCAGCGGCTCCGCGAGCCCGAGGCCGGCCTGGGGTCGGGCTGGGGCACCTGGTTCTACTCCACCCAGCCGGGGGTGTTCCGGCATCTGCCCGAGAGCAGCCGGGTGTACCGGGCCCGGACCAAGCTCGGGCCCGCCGGGGCCAGCTGGCTGCGCGGCCGGGTCGAGGGTGAGTTCCCGGTCCTGACCGGCCTCGCGCTGGAGTGGGCGGCGTCCGGGTCCGACGGGGTCCGGCTCGGCCTGGTCCGCGGCGCGGGTGACCGCACGGAGGTGGCCGCCGATCACGTCATCGCGGCCACCGGGTACCGGCCGGACCTGGGCCGCCTGACGTTCCTGGATGAGGAGCTGCGGGGCCGGCTGCGGACCGTGGCCAGCACCCCCGCAGTGAACCGTGACTACCAGACCAGCGCACCCGGGCTCTACATGGTCGGCCCGGGAGTGGCGCCCACGTTCGGCCCGGTCATGCGCTTCGTGTACGGCGCGGACCACGCGGCCCGGACGGTGGGCCGGCGGCTGGCCGGCTCGTCGGCTCGCCGGGCCACCGTGGCCGTGGGAGCCGGCCAGTGAGCGTGCCCCAGACCGGCGAGCGAGCCTGGGCCGCAGGCCCGGGTGAGCGGTCGGTGGGGGTTCCGCTGGGGCACGCGAGCATCGAAGCCAGCACAGTGAGCGTGCCCCAGACCGGCGAGCGAGCCTGGGCCGCAGGCCCGGGTGAGCGGTCGGTGGGGGTTCCGCTGGGGCACGCGAGCATCGAAGCCAGCACAGTGAGCGTGCCCCAGACCGGCGAGCGAGCCTGGGCCGTAGGCCCGGGTGAGCGGTCGGTGGGGGTTCCGCTGGGGCACGCGAGCATCGAAGCCAGCACAGTGAGCGTGCCCCAGACCGGCGAGCGAGCCTGGGCCGTAGGCCCGGGTGAGCGGTCGGTGGGGGGTCGCTGGGGCACGCGAAAGTCGGAGCCACCGCTGTGCGTGTCCCCCCGGGCGCGATCGCGGCGGCCGTGGCCATGCCGCTGGCCGACGCGGCGGCCCTCGGGGCTGTTCTCGCCTGCGCGGCCCTGAGCACGGGATTCCCGGCGGCGGCCTGGGCCTACGCGGCGCTGGTCTTCGTGGCGCTGTCCGCCGGCGACCTGCACCGGCTGCGGATCTGCCTGCGGGTCGCCGACCAGGCCGGGCGCATCATCGCCGCGGCCGCGCTGCCCGCGGTGGCGCTGCTGCCCTGGCTGACCGCCGGGCAGGCCTTCCGGCTCGCGGTCACGGCCGCGGCGCTGCTGATCGTGGCCCGGGTCGCGGTGTCGGCGGGCCTGCGCGCGGCGCACCGGCGTGGCCGGCTGGCCGAGCGGGCCCTGGTGGCCGGCGACGGCCCGCAGGCCCTGGAGCTGGCCAGGCTGCTGGATGAGCACCCTGAGCTGGGACTGCGTCCCGTGGCCATGCTGGACGACCCCACCGGGCCCGCGGCCCGGATCAGCCGGGTGATCGTGTGCGCGCCCGGGGATTCCTGCGGCGGGCTGCCCCGCGTGCCGGGCGCCGACGTGTGCGTGGCACCCCGGACGCCCGGGCTCACCGCCGCCCTGCCCGGTGGCCGCCTGGACGAGGTGTGGGGTGTCCCGCTGGTCCCGCTGCGCCGCTCGGCCTGGGCGGCCCAGGCGCCGCTCGGCCGGGCCGTGAAGCGCTCGTTCGACGTGCTGGCCGCGGCGGTGCTGCTCACCGTGACAGCCCCGCTGGTGCTGCTGGCCGGCCTGGCCGTCCGGCTCACGCTGCGCCGCCCGGCGCTGTTCCGCCAGGTCCGCGTCGTCGGGCAGGGAAACCTCGCCGAGATCGTCAAGCTCCGCACGCTCGGGCGGCACGGCGACCCGGACACGTCCTGGTCGGTGGCTGCCGGGCAGTGCGGCGCACTCGGGCGGTTCCTGCGGGTCACCCACATCGACGAGCTGCCGCAGCTGGCCAGCGTGCTGCGCGGGGACATGTCCCTGGTCGGCCCGCGGCCGGAGCGGCCGCACTTCGTCCGGCAGTTCAGCCGGGACGTGCCCGGCTACACCGGGCGGCAGCGGATGCCGCCGGCCTGACCGGCTGGGCCCAGGTGCACGGGCTGAACGGGGACACCTCGATCACCGACCGGGCCCGGTTCGACAACTACTACATCGAGCACTGGTCGTTCTGGCTCGACCTGGCCGTGCTGGCCCGCACCGTGACCAGCATCGCCGCCGAGGCCATCACGAAGAAGCGCGGGGGGACATGACATGAAGGTTCTGCACGTGATCACCGGCCTGGGGGTCGGCGGCGCCGAACTCCAGCTCCGCTCGATCCTGCAGCACACCCGGCACGACAGCGAGGTCGTCACGCTCTACAACCCGGGGCCGGTCGCGGACATGATCCGCTCCGACGGCGGCCAGGTCCGTGACGTGGGGATGACCCGGAACACGGAGGTATCCGCGCTGCTCCGGCTGCGCGGGCTGATCCGCCGCGGCGGCTACGACGTGGTGCACGCGCACCTGTACCGCTCTCAGGTGTACGGCCGGTCCGCGGCCTGGCTGGCCGGGACGCCCGTGGTGCTCAGCACCGAGCACTCGATCGGCGAGACGCACCTGGAGCGCCGGAAGATGACCCGGGGCGTCCGGGCCCTGTACCTGGCCACCGAGATGCTCTCCGACGTGACCATCGCGGTCTCCGGGACGGTCCGGGAACGGCTGGAGAAGTGGGGGGTCCGCCCGAAGCGGGTGACCGTCATCCCGAACGGCGTGGACCTGCAGCGGGTGGCGTTCGACGACACGGCCCGGCAGCGGATCCGCGCCGAGTTCGGGGTCGGCCCGGACGTCTACCTGATGGGCGTGCTCGGGCGGCTCGACCCCAACAAGCAGTTCGACCTGGTCATCGAGGCCGCCTCGGCGCTGCTGTCCGACCAGGTCAAGCTGCTGATCGTGGGCAAGGGCGCCGAGCAGGAGCACCTGGAGCAGGCCGCCCGCACCCACGGTGTGGCCGACCACGTGATCTTCGCGGGTGAGCGGCACGACGTGTCCGCGATGCTGTCCGCCATGGACCTGTTCGTGGCGTCCTCGAAGCAGGAGACGTTCGGCCTGTCCGTGCTGGAGGCCCTGGCCAACGGGGCCCCCGTGCTCTACACCACCTGCCCGGCGCTCGACGGCCTGGACGCCGGGCGGGCCCGGCGGGTCCCGTCGGACGTGGCGGGCATGCGGGCGGCCATGGCGGACGAGGTGGCGGCGGGGCAGCGGCCCCGGACGGCCGAGCCCGCCGTGGAGAAGGAGTACAGCGTGGAGGCGGTCACCGCGCGGATCGATGACCTGTACGAGCAGCTGGCCAGCCGCCGGCGGCTGAGGGAGGACGATCTGGCGGCCGAGGACGAGCACGGGGAGCACACGATGAGGGTTTTCGTCACGGGCGCGGCCGGGTTCATCGGCTCGCACCTCACCGGGGAACTGCTGGCCGCCGGCCATCAGGTGACCGGGCTGGACGACCTGAGCACCGGGCGGCTGGGGAACCTCCGTCCGGTGGCCGGCCATCCGTCCTTCCGCCTGGTCCAGGGGTCGATCCTGGACGCCGCGACGGTGGCGGAGCTGAGCGCCGGGGCGGACTGGGTGTTTCACCTGGCTGCCGCCGTGGGGGCGTTCGTGATCCGGGACCGCACCCTGGACAGCCTGCGCACCAACATCCGCGGCACGGAGAACGTGGTCGAGGCCGCGCATCGCAGCGGGGCCCGGCTGCTGGTCGCATCCACCAGCGAGATCTACGGCAAGAACACCAAGATCGGGCTGCGCGAGGACGACGACCGGGTGCTCGGCTCGCCGCTGAAGTCGCGGTGGAGCTACTCCGAGGCCAAGGCGATCGACGAGAGCCTGGTCGAGTCCTACGTCCGTGAGCTCGGCCTGAGCGCGGTGATCGTGCGGTTCTTCAACACCGTGGGGCCGCGGCAGACCGGCCGGTACGGGATGGTCATCCCGCGCTTCGTCCGGCAGGGCCTGGCCGGCCAGCCGCTGACCGTGTTCGGCACGGGCCAGCAGGTGCGCTGCTTCTGCCACGTGCACGACGTGGTGCCCGCGCTGACCCGGCTGATCGCCTCGGACCGGGCCTGCGGCCGGGCGGTGAACCTGGGCAGCACCGAGCAGGTCACGATCGAGGGCCTGGCCGAGCGGGTGATCGCCGCGACCGGGTCCGGCGCCGGGATCGAGCGGGCCTCCTATCTGGAGGCGTACGGCTCTGGTTACGAGGACATGCAGCGCCGGGTGCCGGACTGCACCCTGGCCGCCGACCTGGTCGGGTTCCGGGCCACCCGGAGCCTGGACGACATCATCCAGGCCGTGATCGACGACCAGCTGGCCGGACAGGCCACGGCAGCCGCAGCGAGCTGAGAGCTGAGAGCTGAGAGCCTGGTGAGAACGAGGACAGCCCAGACCACGAGGGCCGGGACCGCGAAGGCGCCCGCCGGCGGCGGCGCGGCATCCGGGACGGTGCCGGAGCGGCCGCGGCACCGGTTCGCCGGTGCCGCGTGGCTGGCCGTGGTCCTGGCCGGGGCGGTCCTGGTGGGACTGACGATGGTGAACCTGCGGGGCAGCGCGCCGCGGCACACGCTGGTCGTGGCGTCCATGCCGTACTGGAACATCAGCCACGGCACCACGGTCGTGCTCGGCCACCGGCAGGACGTGACCGAGGTGTCGCCGTGGATGTACGGGCTGAGCAGCTCGGGGCGGATCGGCACGCAGTACCCACCGGGCCAGGCCGCGTCGGTGGCGGCGGAGATCACCCGGCTGCGGGCGGCGGGCAAGCTGATCGTGCCGAGCATCGCCAACATCACCGCCGGGAAGTGGTCCTACGCCCCGGTGGGCCGGATGCTGCACTCGCCGCGGCTGATGGCCGCCCAGGTGGCGAGCATCGTGGCGCTCACGGAACGCGAGCATTACGCGGGGATCGACCTGGACTACGAGAACCTGCGCGCCGGTGACCGGCAGGCGTTCACCGCGTTCGTCACCCGGCTGGCCCGCGCCCTGCACGCCCGGGGCAAGGTGCTGTCGGTCGCGGTGTTCGCCAAGACCACCAACGCGGGCACCGACCCGCGCAACCTGGCCCAGGACTACGCGGCCATCGGCCGGGCCGCCGACCAGGTGCGGCTGATGGCCTACGACTACCACTGGGGCAGCTCCCCGCCCGGGCCGGTGGCCCCGATCAGCTGGGTCCGCGCGGTGCTGCGCTACGCCAGGACGCAGATACCGGCCAGCAAGATCATCCTGGGCGTGCCGCTCTACGGTTACGACTGGGTCGGCCACCACGCCACCGGGATCAGCTGGCTCCAGGCGCTGCGGCTGTCCCGGCAGTACCACGCCACGGCGCACTACGACCAGGTGAGCCAGGCCCCGTGGTTCCGCTACCGGGACGCGTCCGGCCGCGAGCACACCGTGTGGTTCGAGAACGCCGCGAGCTCCCGGGCCAAGTTCGACGCGGCCCAGGGCGCCCAGATCGGCGGCGTGTATCTGTGGATGTACGGATATGAGGACACGGGCACCTGGTCCGCGCTGGGCCACGTGCTGCCGACATCCGGTCCGCACGCGCTCAGCACGGCGAAGGCAGTGCCATGATGCCCTGGTGGGTGCTGGCGGTGTTCGTGCTGGGCGCCAACTTCGCCCTCTGGGGATCGGTGGGCCTGATCCGGCTGGGCGAGTCCGTGGCGGGCCGCCGGCGGCGCGGGCACGCCAGGATCACCGGCCTGGCCAGCACGAGTCTGCCCGCGGCCGGCCTGCCCGTCACCGGCCTGGCCAGCCCGGGCCTGGCGGCCAGGGGGCTGGCCGGCGCGGGCCCGGCCAACAGGGAGGACGGGGAAACGCTGATGGCCGTCACGGCCGATGGTGCCCAGCCCGGCCGCCCGCGCCCCCTGACCACCGCGGACGTGGCCGTGCTCATCCCCGCGCACAACGAGGCGCTGGTCCTCGGGGAGAGCCTGCGGTCGATCATGGCCCTGGTGCCCCGGGGCAACGTCCACGTGGTCTCGGACGGCTCCACCGACGCCACGGTCGAGATCGCCCGGCAGGCCGGAGCCCGGGTGATCGAGACCGAGGAGAACGTGGGCAAGGCCGGGGCGCTCGAGGAGGCCATCGGCCGCTTCGGCCTGATCCGGCGGTTCCCGGTGGTGATGCTGCTCGACGCCGACACCCGGGTCGAGCCCGGCTACTTCGCGGCCGCGCTGCCCATGTTCGACCACCCGCAGGTGGTCGCGGTGGCCGGCTGCGTGCGGACCGCCCGCGACCGGCGGATGACGCTCGGCGGCAAGGTGCTGGTCGGTCACCGTACCCGGATCTACGCCGTGGGCCAGCGGGCACTGAAGTTCGGCCAGACCTGGCTGCGATCCAACGCCACGCCCATCGTGCCCGGCTTCGCCAGCCTGTACCGGACCGACGTCCTGCCCCAGATGGAGATGAACCCGCCCGGGCTGGTGATCGAGGACTTCAACATGACGTTCGAGGTGTACCAGAAGGGGCTGGGCAAGGTCGGGTTCACGCTCCGGGCGGTAGCGGTCACCCAGGATCCGGACAACCTGCGTGACTACGTGCGGCAGACCAAGCGGTGGGCGGTCGGGCTGTGGCAGACCGTGCGCCGGCACCCGCCGCGGGCCAACCTGTTCACGGCGATGCTCACCCTGCTGCTGATCGAGCTGATCACCTCGAGCCTGCTGTTCTTCCTGCTTCCGCTGGCCCTGATCGTGCTGGCCGTGCCCGACCTGGCCGGCGACGCGCTGTCCTGGCCGGGCTTCGGCGAGCTGCACACGCTCGTCGCGGCGCACGTGACGCTGACCGCGGTGCTGTTCGGCGTGGTGCTGCCTGATTACCTGCTCACCTGCGCGGTCGCCATCCTCGAGCGCCAGCCGCGGCTGCTGCTGCTCGGCGTGTTCTTCCCGTTCCTGCGGATGCTCGACGCGTGCATCGGCCTGTACGCGATCCCGGCCGCGTGGCTGTCCCGGTCCAGCGGCCGGTGGAAGAGCCCGGCCCGGCGCGCGGTCGAGCCCGCGGGCAGCCCCGCAGCGGCGGAGGCCGCGTCCCCGGAGCCCGATCCGGGTGCGGTGCCGTCGGATGCGGTGCAGGCAAACCCAGTGCAGGCAAACCCAGTGCAGGCAAACCCGGTGCAGGCAAACCCGGTGCAGGCAAACCCGGTGCAGGCAAACCCGGTGCCGGCGCCGGTGCGGCGGGCGCGGTGCAGGCAAACACACTGAAATCCCCGGCACGGGTGGCGGAGGCGAGTCATGTATCTGGGTGAGGACAGGCCGGCCGCGGCGGTGCACAGTGAGCTGATGGACCCCGTGCGGATACTGCTGGTCGATGACCATCTGATGGTCACCGAGGCGCTGGCCTCCCGGTTGTCCGCGGCCATGGACCTGTGGGTGGCCGGGCGGTGTACCACCGCCGACCCGAACCTGCTCGAGATCGTCCGCGGGCTGCGGCCCGATGTGATCACGATCGAGGTCGAGCCGCTCGGCGGGGCGGTGGGGGAGGTTCTGGCGGGCCTGGTCGCGGCCCGGCCCGAGGCCAGGGTCGTGGTGCTGAGCGCGGACCACGACATCGCGCACGGCGTGGAGGCGGCCCGGGCGGGGGTCTCGGCCTGGGTGGCCAAGGAGCAGGGCGCTGCCGAGCTGGAAACCGTGATCCGCGGCGTGTGCCAGGGTTATTCCTGGTTCCCGCCGGACATGCTCGGCGCGATCCTCGCCGAGCTGCGCGCCGACGTCGGCCGGGCCCGTGAGCACGAGGGCGTGCTGGACATGCTCAGCCCGCGGGAGCGGGATGTCCTGCTCAGCATGATGGACGGCAAGCGCGGCCGCCAGATCGCCCAGGACCTGCTGATTTCCACGGACACGGTGCGGACGCACACCCGGAACATCTTCGCCAAGCTCGACGTGCACAGCCGGCTGGAGGCGGTCCGGGTGGCCCGGGCCGCCTGCGGGCCCCGGAACGGAAGGACGGATGAGCGTCCCCGCGCTGGCCGGGAAGCCCGTGGCGGCCAGGAAAGTGGCCACCATCATCACCCGGCTCGAGGGCGGCGCGGGGCAGCACGCGCTGCGCGGGATACTCAGCATGGACCCGGATCGCTTCGAGATGACGCTCATCACCGGGAGCGGGGACCCGGTGCTGCTGGACCAGGCCGCCGCGGCCGGCCTGGAGGTCATCACCGAGCCCGCGCTGCGGGCCCCGATCGCGCCGCGCAGCGACCTGCGGGCCCTGGCGCGGCTGCGGAACCTGCTGGACCGCCGGCCTTTCGACATCGTGCATACCCACACGGCCAAGGCGGGGGTGCTCGGGCGCCTGGCCGCGCACCGCGCCGGGGTGCCCCGGCTGGTGCACACCTACCACGGCTTCCCGTTCCACGAGTTCCAGACGGCCCCGCGGCGGCAGGCGTACGTGCAGGTCGAGCGGCGCCTGGGCCGCCTCACCGACCTGGCCCTGTGCGTCGGTACCGGGGTGGCGGTCGAGGCGGTCCGGCGCCGGCTGATCTCCCCCGAGCGGATCCGGACCATCGGGGTGGTCGCCGACGGTCACGAGGGCAGCCTGAACGGTGCCGCCGCGAACGGCAGTGCCCGGGCCCGGGCCCGGGCGGCACTCGGCCTGCCCGGCGACGCGACCGTGGTCGGCGCGGTGGGGCGGCTCACCTACCAGAAGGCGCCCGAGGACTTCCTGGGCGCCCTGCAGGCGCTGGGCCGGCCGGACGTGACCGGGGTCTGGGTCGGTGACGGGGAACTGGCCGAGCGCGTCGCCACGCAGGCCCGGCAGACGCCCGGTGTCCGGGTGGTGCTGGCGGGCCAGCGCGGCAACGTCCCGGAACTGCTGCCCGCCTTCGACGTGTTTGCGCTGCCCAGCCGCTACGAGGGGCTGCCCACCGTCGTGGTCGAGGCCATGGTGTGCGGCATCCCGGTCGTGGCGACCGCGGTGAACGCGGTCGGCGACGTGGTCGTACCCGGCGAGACCGGCCTGCTCGTTCCGCCGGGCCGTCCCGCCCTGATGGCGGACGCTGTCCGTTATCTCCTGGATTCACCCGACGCTGCGGCACGGATGGCCGCGGCGGCCCGGGCCCGGCTCGGCCAGCGGTTCGGCGAGCAGGCGCTGCGCCAGGCGCTCACGGCGGCATACTCCGCCGGGGGTGCCGCAGCCTGGCCGCGGCATGGTTAACTGTCCGTAATGCCTCATCCGGTGACCAGTCAACGCCGGACAGTAATGTGCAGGGTGGGAGGGACCGCGGGTTTACGAACCTGGCTCTGCCACCCCGGGGGGTGCCGGGAGCGCCGGGGGGAACAAAATAGTCGGGGGGAACAAGTGGATCCGTCGTTGGAACGGCGACGGGGCCGGGGGCGCAGGCGGTCAGACGTTGAGGAACCGCTGGCGGTACGGGGCCTGCTGCATGATCTTGGCCATCAGATGACCACGCTGTCATACCTGGTCGAGGCGGTGCGCGGGGATGTGGAACTGCCCGGGGACGCGGGCTCCCGGCTCGAGTTGCTGTCGCTGGAGATGTCCAGGCTGCTGGACATCATCGCCCAGCAGATCCCGGGCGGCGCCGGGGTGCCGGCCGTCGCCGAGGTCGGGCTGCGCTCACTGACCGGCCAGGTGACCCAGCTGGCCCGGATCGCGCACGAGACCTCGGTGGTCCTGGAGCCTGGGCCGGAGGTGATCGTCGAGGCCAGCCCGGCCCTGCTGTGGCGGGTGCTGACCAACGTGGTGGACAACGCGGCCCGGGCCGCCGGGCCGTACGGCCGGGTCGGGGTGACGGTCTCGGCCGCGGGTGACCGCGCGGCGGTGGACGTGATCGATGACGGCCCCGGGTTCGGCCACGGGCCGCCCGGGGCGGCCTCGCTGGGGCTCGGGGTGGTGACCACGCTGCTCGAGTCGTGCGGCGGCGAACTGGAGATCCGGGCGCCCAGCCCGGGCGGCGCGCATGTCCGGGTCGTGGTGCCGGTGCGGCCCGTTCCGGCCGTCCGGGCTCCCGGCGGGCACGGCCAGGTGATCCCGTGACCGGGCTCGTGATCGGGGACGACCACAGTGTCTTCCTGGATGCGATGTCCGCCGTCCTGCGCCAGCGCGGCTACCAGGTCACCGTGGCCCGCAGCGTCACGGACACCATCGAGACCGTGCGCCAGACCCAGCCCGACGTGTGCCTGATCGACCGGCACTTCGCCGGGGACGACGGGATCATGGCTATCAGCGAGATGCTCGCCGCGAGCAGCCAGACCAAGGTGCTGGTGCTCAGCGCCGACCCGGACACCGAGGGGATACGCCAGGCCCTGCACGCTGGTGCGGCCGGGTACCTGCACAAGACCCGCGGGGGTGTCCGCGCTGACCCGGGCCATCGACCGGGTGCAGCGCGGCGAGGTGGTGGTCGACGTGCCGAAGCCCATCCCGGCCCGGCTGCCGGCCCAGCAGGACGATGCGCACCGGCTGGCCGCGTTCCTCACCCCCCGCGAGCGGGAGTGCCTCCAGCTGCTGGTGGAGGGCCTGGACACGGCCGGGATCGCGACCAAGCTGGGGGTCTCGCAGGCCACGGTGCGCACCCATGTCCAGTCGCTGATGACCAAGCTCGGCGTGCACTCCCGGCTGGAGGCGGCCTCCTACGCGGTCCGCTACCGCCTGCTCGATGACGAGGTGACCCGCTTCCGGCCGGCCGGTGCCGGTTTAGCGTGCCGCCAGCGGCGCCGGACCATCCGCGCCGTGGCGGCCAGGCCGGCCGCGAACAGGGCCGCGAGCAGGACCCAGTCCACGATCCGCCGGGTCAGGTCCGCGCGGGGTCGCGGTGAAGCTGTAGGAGTCAGTGGTCAGGGAGCCCGCGGAGAACAGGGCCAGGCCGAAGCTCAGCCCGCTGGCCCCGGCCGGCACGGGCGGCGTCGCCCAGCGGGCCTGGGCCCAGCCTGGGCTGGCCGCGAAGTACGGGCTCGACGTCCAGTACACCCAGCGTCCCGACCAGGTCCGGTAGTAGACCGAGTACTGGGTCTGGGCTGTCGACTGGTACCAGCTCCCCAGGGTGTAGGACCGGCCGGGCCGGACCGGCAGCGAGCACTGCCCCAGGTCGAACTGGGGCAGCAGCTTGGCGTCCCCGCTGTGGTAGCCGGTGATGGTCAGCCGCTCTGCCCAGTGTCCCCCGTGGCTGTCCGTGGTGCGCTGCCAGCGGGCGGTGTTACGCCCGTAGCCACCGTCCATCCAGCAGCGCGGGGTACTGGCGGGGGCGGCGGACGTGGTTTCCAGCGACGCGCCCACCGCACCGGAGGGGGCGACCGACTCCAGCGACGGGTTGACGATCCCGTGCGGCGAGGCCGGCGCGACGCGCGGCGTCGCCCGGGCCGGGGCACCGGTCACCTGGCTCACGGTCCGGACCACGGTGCCCAGCCGCTGCCGCTGGGCCAGCCACCGCGCGAACGTGTCCAGCATCGTGGCCCGCACGGCCAGCCCGCCGCACCGGCTGCCGCCGCACACATGGTGGAACACCAGCGGCAGCCAGCCGCCGTGCTGCCCGGCCGCGGTGACGGTGCGCTCGAGGTCGCGCAGCGTCCACGAGCTGTCCACTTCCCCGGCCGTGCGGAGCGCCATCGGGTCGCGCGGCGGGATGCTCTCGGTGCGGGCGCAGCCGGGACACCCGGGGGCGCGCAGTCCCACCACGCCGCGCCCGCTGGTGTAGCCGCAGCCGCGGACGATGGCCTCGGCCCGCGGGCTGACCGCCCCGCCCGGGTAGGCGAAGGACGCCGCCCGGTATCCCCAGCGGGCCAGGATGGAGCGGCTGTCGCAGACCTGCCGCCGGGCTTCGGCCGTGGTCAGCGCGGTCAGCCGGAGATGCGACACGGTGTGACCGCCGATCTCGTTTCCTTCCGCGGCCAGCCGGCGCAGGTCGGGGAGGGTCATGTAGCCCGGTGTCCCGACGGCGCCGGTGATGATGTAGAAGGTCGCGGGCAGCCGGTAGCGGTGCAGCACCCGGGCCGCGGCCACCTGGTCGGCGTCACCGTCGTCGAACGTCAGCGTCACGATGGTGCGCGGTGCGTGTCCTGCGGAGCCGGGGCCGGGGCTGGGGCCGAAGGCGGAGCCGGCGGCGGCGGAACCCTGGGCGGGGACCCATACCGGCAGGATCAGGGTCAGCACGGCCAGGCTGACGGCCAGCACGCGGGCCAGACCAGGCGCGCACGGGCCACCGCCTGGCCACCAGCGTGGCCTCCGAGCCTGCCGCAACGCGTCCCCCTCGGGAGATGCCCTGTGTCCCCCCGCCGCCGACCAGGGCACCAGCCTAGGCAGGCGGGCTGGCGATCCCTTCCCCCATCCGGGTGAGCGCGGCTACCTCATCCGCGCGGAACCGCCGGCCCATCCGGGGCCATCACCGGGGGAGCCCCGCGCAGCAGGCTGCCCCGCCAGGCGCCCGCGACGGTACGCACGCTGACCAGCACCCAGGCGCCCACCAGGGCCAGGTACAGGCCCGCCGCGGCCCAGCGGAACACGCCGTCCCCGGTGTGCAGGGCGAGGATCGTGGTGCCGGTCACCAGGGTGCCGACCGGGAACGTGAACGACCACCACGTCAGCGTGAACGGCAGGCGCGCCCGGGCGGCCCGGATCGTGATCGCGGTGGCCAGGGCGGCCCAGAGTACGGCGAACCCCCACACCGGGACCCCGTACACGACCCCGAAGGCCTGGAAGACCGGGCCGTAGGGGTAGGGCAGGACCATCCGGGCGGCCGCGCCGAGCAGGCCCGCGGCGGTGATGGACTGCCCGAGCGGGCCGAGCACGATCCAGAGGGTGGGCACCATCGCGGCCGGGCCGATCGAGTGCCGCACCAGCCGCTGCCACAGCTGCGTGATCACCACCATGCTCGCGATCAGGCTGATCCCGAACATGGCGTAGCAGGCCAGGAGCAGCGTCAGCCGCGGCTGGCCGGCGGGCAGGTGCGGGATGAGCAGGGCCCCGGTGGCCGCGCTGACCATGGGCGGGACCACGGGCATCAGCCAGCCACCGAAGGCGGCGTCCGGGGCGGCCCGCAGCCGGGTGAACATCAGGTAGGGCACGGCCAGGCTGCTGGCCAGGCTGGCCAGCGTCCCGAGCGGCCACAGCACGGCGTCGATCACCAGCGCGGCGTGCGCGCCGATCAGCGCCGGGCCCAGCAGCAGCGCCCCCGCCCCCACGGTCAGCAGCGCCATCGGCGGCGCCCCGTAGAACTGCACCATGACCGGATTTCTGGCGTGGCCCAGCGCGGCCTGGCGGTGCCGGGTCCAGTGCACGATCTCGGCCGAGGCCAGCACCAGCAGCCACCCGGCGGCGAGCAGCCAGATGGCCGTGGCGAAGCCGCGCAGCCCCGGCCACTGGACCGGCAGGGTGGCCGCTGCCGTGGCCACGATGCCGGTGCCCATCACCGAGGCGAACCAGTTGGGGCCCAGGCTGGCGAAGGCATCGGCGGGCCGGTCCAGGTCGCGGAGCGGCCCGGGCCGGCCGGGCTGGACCGGTCCGGCCTGCCGGGCCTGGCCCGGATCAGTGCGGTCCTGGGCGTGACGGTCCGGCTCGAGGCGGGCGGGGGCGGGACGGCTGGCGGTGCTCGCGGTCATAACACCAGCGTCCGCCAGGCCGGGCCGTCCCGGTAGCGGCCTCGTCCCTGTCAACCCACAACCGGAGCTTGTGGCTGCCCACAGGACGCGGTTGTGTCCCTGGTTATGGTGGTGTCGTGCCGTTGAGCCCGCACGTTCCCGACCTGGCCGCCCTGGAGCTGTTCGTGGCCGTGGCCCGGTACGGCAGCATCGGGGCCGCCGCGCGGCAGGCCGGGATCAGCCAGCAGGCCGCATCCGCCCGGCTCCGGTCGATGGAGGCCCAGGTGGGCACGATCCTGCTGGACCGGGATCCGCGGGGGTCGCGGCTCACCCCGGCCGGGGCGCTGCTGGTGGACTGGGCCGCGCCGCTGCTAGCCCAGGCGGGCGAGCTCGACAGCGGCATCGCCAGCCTGCGCCGGGCCCGCGACGCCCAGCTGCGGGTCGCGGCCAGCCTCACGATCGCGGAGCATCTGCTGCCCGCCTGGCTGGTCGCCCTGCGCGACGAGTACGAGCGGGCCGGCCGCCAGCCCGCCGATGTCACCCTGCTCGCGGCCAACAGCGAGGCGGTGGCCGGCATGGTCGCGGAGCGCGGCGTGGATCTCGGCTTCGTCGAGGGCCCCGCCACGCCGCGCGGACTGCGGTCCCGGGTGGTGGCTGCCGACCGGCTGGCCGTCGTGGTCCGCCCGGACCACCCGTGGGCCCGCCGCCGGTCCCCGGTCCGCCCCGCCGAGCTGGCCGCCACGCCGCTGGTCGAGCGGGAGGAGGGGTCCGGCACCCGGGAGTCGCTGCACGCGGCCCTCGCCTCCTGCCTGGGCCCGGGCACCCAGCTGGCCGCGCCCGCCCTGCGGCTGAGCACCACCACCGCGGTCCGCCAGGCGGTCCAGGCCGGGGCGGGCCCGGCCGTGCTGAGCCTGCTGGCGGTGCGCGAGAACGTGGCGGCGGGGCTGCTGGCCGTGATCGCGGTTCCGGGCCTGGACCTGGGCCGCAGGCTGCGGGCGGTCTGGACCGGCGCGCCGCAGCCGCCGCCCGGCCCGGTCCGGGACCTGATCGCCGTGGCGGCCCGGCTCGCCGCGCCGGCCGGGCCCGGTTGAGCCGCGACCCGGCTGGAGGGTCGTCACGACGACGGTGACGTGGTTGACTCCCAGCACAGTGCTTGTACGCCCAGGGGGTGCATCCTATGGCTCGCAAAGACCAGACGGTGGTGTCCGCACCGGGTGGGAATCACCAGCCCAAGGCGG
Source organism: uncultured Actinomycetes bacterium (assembly GCA_963720645.1). Taxonomy (GTDB): domain Bacteria; phylum Actinomycetota; class Actinomycetes; order Streptosporangiales; family Streptosporangiaceae; genus RYN-230. The sequence goes on from CAVRFX010000021.1 coordinate 289,933, forward strand.
CCAAGGCCGCGAAGGCCGCGAAGGCCGCCAAGGCGGAGCGGCTGCCGCGCCACCTGTACGAGACCGAGCTCTACCGGCTCCAGGCCGAGCTGGTGAAGGCCCAGGAGTGGGTCCGCGCCGAGAAAGCCCGGATAGTCGTGATCTTCGAAGGCCGCGACGCCGCGGGCAAGGGCAGCACGATCAAGCGCGTCACCCAGTACCTCAACCCGCGGATCGCCCGCATCGCGGCCCTGCCCGCGCCGACCGAGCGGGAACAGTCCCAGTGGTACTTCCAGCGCTTCGTCGAGCACCTGCCGGCCGGCGGCCAGATCGTCCTGTTCGACCGCAGCTGGTACAACCGCGCCGGGGTCGAGCACGTGATGGGGTTCTGCTCCAAGGAGGACTACGCCCGTTTCCTGCATCAATGCCCGCTGTTCGAGCGGATGCTGGTCGAGGACGGCATACTGCTGCGCAAGTACTGGTTCTCGGTCAGCGACGCCGAGCAGCAGGAGCGGTTCCGGTCCCGCCTGGAAGATCCCATGCGGCGGTGGAAGCTGTCTCCCATGGACCTGGAGTCGGTTACCCGGTGGGAGGACTACAGCCGGGCCAAGGACGAGATGATGCTGCACACCGACATCCCCGAGGCGCCCTGGTACGTCGTGGAAAGCGACGACAAGCGGCGGGCCCGGATCAACATGATCGCTCACCTGCTCACCACCATCCCCTACCACGACGTCCAGCGGACCACGCTGGAGCTGCCGTCGCGGCCGCCCGCCAAGGGCTACGTACGGGTGCCGCGGGAAATGCAGACCTACGTTCCGGACCACGCGGCGGCCCTGGAGAAGCACAGACGTGAGTGACGGCCGTGGTGCAGCCATGAGTGACGGCCATGTGCCGGAGCCGGCCCAGCCGGCTCCCCGCCCGGCGGTCGCCGCGTCGATCTGGGCCCTGGAGCACGCGCAGGACTTCGTCTCCGTGGCCGTGGGCGTCGTGCTCATCGTTCTCGCCGCCACGCTGGCCGTGTCCGGGGTGATCAGCTTCGTCGAGGATGTGCAGAAGCGCACGATCGCCATCGCCGCCATCAATTTGCTCGACCGGGTCCTGCTGGTGCTGATCCTGGTCGAGATCGTGCACACGGTGGTGCTGTCGCTGCGCGCGCACCGCCTCGCCGCGCAGCCCTTCATCGTGGTCGGGCTGGTCGCGGTGATCAGGCGGATCCTGTTCCTGCTCAGCAACGAGCACATCATTCCCACCGCCGAACTGGCCCTGCTGATCGGGATGGTGGTGGCCTTCGTGGCCGCCTACCTGGCGGTCAGCTACTTCGAGAAGCCTGATGCGGAAGGGGAAAGCCCGCCGCCCCGGGGCCGGGGGAAGAACAAGCCCGCTGATAGGGTTGAGACATCAGGCGGCTAACGATGCCGTCACTTCCGCGGGCGAGTGGCCCGCGTGGTCGCATCTGTGAGCAGTCCGCTTCCCGGTGAACCCACCCTGGTTCGCCGCTGTCGTGACGCTGGTCCCGCGGCGCGGCCCCCGAATCATGGATGGAGTTCACCGTGCCCCAGCGCCCCGCTGCCCCGGGATCCGGCTCGTCCGCCGGTCACCGGCGGCGGAGGCCGGCCCGCCCCGGCCGTTCGGCCGGCCCGCGCAGGCCGTCTCAGCAGGGCAGGCCGCACCGGCCCGCCCCGCCCCGTACCCCCCCTGTCTCCGAGCTCGAGCGCGCCCTGACCGCGGCGCTCAGCGCGCCGGCCCCGGCCGCGACGACGTTCGCCGAGCTGGGCCTGCCCGCCCCGCTGGTCGCGGCGCTCGCCGAGCAGGGCATCGCCGCGCCGTTCGCCATCCAGGCCCGGGCCCTGCCCGACGCGCTGGCCGGCCGGGACGTGCTCGGCCGGGCGCAGACCGGCTCGGGTAAGACCCTCGCCTTCGGCCTGCCCCTGCTGGCCCGGCTGGCCCATGCCGCGGGCCCCCGCCAGCCGCGCGCCCCGCGCGGGCTGATCCTGGTCCCCACCCGGGAGCTGGCCCGGCAGGTCGCCGAGGTGCTCGCCCCGCTGGGCCGCCGGCTCGGCGTCCGGGTCACCACCGTGTACGGCGGTGCCCCCATGGGCCGCCAGATCGAGCAGCTCGCCCGCGGCGTGGACGTCGTGGTCGCCACGCCCGGGCGGCTCATCGACCTGCTCGAGCGCCGCGCAGCCAGCCTCGCCCAGGTCGAGATCGCCGTGCTGGACGAGGCCGACCACATGGCCGACCTCGGCTTCCTGCCTGCCGTGACCCGGCTGCTCGACGAGACGCCGGCGGGCGGGCAGCGGATGCTGTTCTCAGCCACCCTGGACCGGGACGTGGACCGGCTGGTCACCAGGTACCTGACCGACCCGGCCCTGCACGCCGTCGCCCCGGTGACCGAGCCGGGCCAGGCCGCGGATCACCAGGTGTTCGTGCTGCCCGCGGCGGACAAGGTGACGATCGCCGCCGAGATCGCCGGGCGGCCGGACCGCACCCTGATCTTCGTCCGGACCAAGCACGGCGCCGGGCGGCTGGCCAAGCAGCTGACCCGGGCCGGGGTCGAGGCGGCCGCGATCCACGGCGACCTCAACCAGAACCAGCGCCAGCGCGCCCTGGACGGGTTCGCCGCGGGCTACCCGCGGGTGCTGGTCGCTACCGACGTGGCCGCCCGTGGCCTGCACGTCGACGACGTCGGCCTGGTCGTGCACTTCGACCCGCCGAACGACCACAAGGACTACCTGCACCGCTCAGGCCGCACCGGCCGGGCCGGGCGCGACCGGGACCGTGCTCGCCCTCGTCGATCCCGGCCAGGTCCGCGAGGTCGCGCGGCTGCACGAGGCGGCCGGGGTCAGCCCGGCGCGCCACCAGGTGCAGCCTGGCGCCCCGGCGGTCCGCGACATCGCGACGGCCGGGACCCCGGTCCCGCCGCCACCGCCCCGCCCGGAACGCGCAGCCGGCCCCGGCCCTGGTCAGCCTGGCCGGGGACAGCCCGGTCCCGGTCAGCCTGGCCGGGGCCAGCGCGGGCGCGGCGCGCGCCCCCGCAACGGCCGCAGCGGCCGCCCCAGGACAGGGGCTGACCAGGCGTCCGGCCGCGGCCGCAGGCCGCGAACCCGCCTGCCCGAGGCCAGCTAGCCGCGGGGGCTGGGTTTCTGGCCTCGGACACCCCGACGGCCCGCGGGACATCCTTGCCCATCCCGGGCACGCATGCGACGATCCCAGTACGTGGCACGGATCATGCAACCTTGAGTTTGAGCACTGGAGCGCCCCGTTGGCTCAGCCCGGCACTCGATGACCGCCGCACCTGCTCAGGATGCCCGCCTGCGTGGCGAGCCGGTGGCGCGCGCCGTGTTCGAGGGGCTGCCTGACCGCTACGACCGGCTCGCCTACCTGCTCTCCATGGGGCAGGACCGGCGCTGGCGCCGGGCGGTCGTCAGCCGCACCGCAGCCGGCCAGCCGGCCCTGGCGCTGGACGTGGCGACCGGGCCGGCCGGGATCGCGCTGGCGGTGGCCGGCCGGACCGGGGCCAGCGTGGTCGGGGTCGACCTGAACGAGCCCATGCTCCGCGCAGGCGTGGCCCGGACCCGGCGTCCCGGCGGCCGCGGCCGGGTGCGGCTCGCCGTCGGCCGCGCCGATGACCTCCCGTTCCCGGACGCGACCTTCGACGCGGTGACCTTCTCCTACCTGCTGCGCTACGTGGACGACCCGGCCGCGACCGTCGCCGAGATGGCCCGCTGCCTGCGCCCCGGCGGCACGCTGGCCAGCCTGGAGTTCTACGTGCCCCCGCAGCCCGCCTGGCGGCTGGCCTGGTGGTGCTACACCCGGCTGGCCCTGCCCGTGCTCGGCGCGCTGACCGGCGGCACGGCCTGGTACCGGGTCGGCCGCTTTCTCGGGCCCAGCATCTCCGTGCACTACCGGCGCCATTCCCTCGACGATCACATTGCGGCCTGGCGGGCGGCGGGCCTGACCGACATCGGGGTCAGCGTGATGAGCCTGGGCGGCGGGCTGGTCATGTGGGGCCGCAAGGCCGGGGCGGCCGGAGGACCCGTTTCGTGAGCTCACGGACCGAGAAGACCGCGTTCTACGCCATGGGCCGCGGCACCGGGGGCTTCCGCGACTGGCTCACGCTGCTGCACCCGCCGTACACGCTCTGGCATCTGTCCTACGTGGCGATCGGGGCGGCGCTGGTGCCGCACCCGGTGCTCTGGCGGCTCGCCGCCACGATGCTCGCGTTCTTCCTGGCCGTGGGGATCGGGGCGCACGCGCTCGACGAGCTCAACGGCCGGCCGCTGGGCACCGGCATCAGCAGCGTGGTCCTCGCCGTCACCGCCGGGGTGTCCATCGCCATCGCGATCGTCATGGGCCTGATCGACGGGGGCCTGCGGCTGCTGCCGTTCGTGATCGCCGGCGCGATCCTGGTCTGCGGGTACAACCTGGAACTGCTGGGCGGCGTCCTGCACAGCGACTTCTGGTTCGGCGCGGCCTGGGGTGCGTTCCCGGTCCTGGTCGGCGCCTACGCCCAGCACTGGACGCTGCCGCCGCCCGTGCTGGTCGCGGCGGCGGCCGCGTTCTTCCTGTCCATGGGGCAGCGCTCGCTGAGTACCCCGGCCCGCGCGCTGCGCCGCCGGATTGCCTCGGTGTCGGTCCGCGTCACCTGGCGGGATGGCAGCCAGCAGGAACTCGGCCGGGCCGACCTGCTGGCGCCGCTGGAGCGTGCGCTGCGCTACTTCACGTGGGCCACCGGCACCCTGGCCGTGGCCCTGGTCCTGGCCCGGTGACCATGGTGCCCCTCCCATGAGCGGGGCCCCGCCGGGCCGCGCCCCCTCGGCCAGCGCCTCATCAGGCCAGGCCCCATCCCGCCGGGCCGCGTTCGACGTGGTGGTGGCCGGGGCCGGCCCGGCCGGGAGCGTGGCCGCGCTGGTGCTGGCCCGCGGGGGCGCCCGCGTCGCGCTGGTGGACAAGGCGGCCTTCCCCCGCGACAAGGCCTGCGGTGACCTGGTCGGGCCACGCGGCGTGGGCCTGCTCGACGAGCTGGGCGTGTCCGTGCCCGACGCCGGCCAGGGCGCGGACCTGCTGGTCGTGGGGCCGTCCGGGCACCGGTCGCGGCTGCCGGCCTTCCCCGGCCGGACCTATCCGGGCCACGGGGTGGTCATCCCCCGGGTCATCCTGGACGACGCGCTGCGCGCCGCCGCGCTCCAGGCGGGTGCGGAACCCATCCGGGCCCGGATCAGCGGGGTGGACCGGGCGCCGGGCGGCCCGATCCGCGCGCTGATCACCAGCGACGGCCGCAGGCTCGCCGCGGACGCCTTCATCGGCGCGGACGGGGCGCTGAGCCCCGTCGCCCGGCTGGCCGGGATGCTTGACCCGGGCAGCGCCCTGTGGGGTTTCGCCATCCGCTCCTACATCCCGGCCGAGGTGCCGCTGCCGCTGCTGGTCCTGCTGGACCAGGCGCCGTGGCGGATCTACCCCGGGTACGGCTGGCTGTTCCCCGGCGCCGACGGGCAGGCCAACGTGGGAATCGGGGTGGGCCTCGGTACCCGGCGGCGGCAGGCCCGGCTGCGCGGCGACCTGGACCGTCTGCTCGCCCTGCTGCGCGCCTCAGGCGACCTGGCCCCGGAGGCCAGGCCCGGTCCGGTCACCGGCGGCTGGCTGCGGATGGGCGGCACCGGGACCCCGCCCGCGGCCGGGAACCTGCTGCTGGCCGGGGACGCGGCCGGGCTGATCAACCCGCTGCAGGGTGAGGGCATCGGCCCCGGCATGGTCAGCGCGCGGCTGGCCGCCGAGGCCCTGCTGGCCGGTCCCGGGCAGGCCGCCGCGGCCTACACCGGGGCGGTGACGGCCGCGTTCGGCCGCTACCTGCCGGGAGCCGCGGCGCTCCAGGCCACCCTGCTGCGCCGCCCGCGCGCCGCGTCGGCCGGGGTCCGGGTGCTCACCGCGCCCGCGGTCCGCCGGGTCCTCGCCGGCACCTGGTCGCTGTACTGGAACGGGCTGGTGGACGGGGCCACCCCGCGGCCGGCCGCGTGGACGGCCGGGGCGGTCCAGCAGGTGGCCAGCCGCCTGGGCCGCCGGTGGCCGGCGAACCCACCGGACCTGGGCCACCTCGATCCCGGCCACCTGGACCCGGGCGGCCCGGACCCTGGCCGTCCTGACCCGGGCGGCCCGGACCCGGGGCCCGGGGGGCTGGTCACTTCACCCGCCAGGGATGACGCGCGGCTCCCATGACCTGATTGGCTTGGCCAGGCCCCCCCGGCCCCCGGGGGAGGGACCTTGGCCACAGCCACCGCGCGGGGCAGCACCGGTGCGGGCACGGCGCCGCGTCAGGCGTCCCTGGTCCTCGTGGCCCTGATCGTGGTGGCCGCGGTCGCGAACCTGAACCTCACCGTGGCCAACGTCGCACTGCCCGAGATCGGCCGGGCGTTCGACACCGGGCAGACGGCGCTCGACCTGATCGCCCTCGGCTACTCACTCGGCCTGGCCGGGTCGGTGCTCTACCTCGGGGCGCTGGGCGACCGCTACGGCCGCCGGATGATGCTCGTGGCGGGCGTGCTGCTGTCCGTGCCGGCCTGCCTGATGGCCGCGTACGCCCCCGACGCCGGGGTGCTGCTGGCCGGCCGCCTGCTCGGCGGGATCTCCGCGGGCATGGCCTACCCCACCACCCTGGCCCTGATCACCGCGCTCTGGTCGGGACCCGCCCGGATCAGGGCCATCGCCCTGTGGTCCGGTATCGGCGGCGCGATCACAGCCCTGGGGCCCCTGCTGGCCGGCCTGGTCCTGCAGCACTTCTGGTGGGGATCGGCCTTCCTGCTCACCCTCCCCCTGGCCGCGGTAGCCCTGATCCTGGCGCTGGCCTGCGTGCCGTCACACGTCAACGAGACCACCGACCCGGTGGACAATCTGGGCGGGGTACTGTCGATGGTTTTCGTTGCGGGCCTGGTCGTAACGATCAATTTCGCGCCGGTACCAGGCGCGGGAACCCTGGCCCTCGGCACGGCCCTGGTCGCGCTGGCCGCGGGAGCCGGATTCTTCCTCCGCCAGCGCCGGGCCCGGCCGCCCCTGTATGACCTGCACGTGGCGGGACGGCGGATCTTCTGGGTGGCGGCGGTGGGCGGGATCATCGTCTTCGGGTCGCTGATGGGCGCGATCTTCGTGGGCCAGCAGTATCTGCAGGACGTGCTCGGCTACTCGCCGCTGCGGGCCGGGGCGGCGATCCTCCCGGCGGCCGTGGGAATGGTGGCGTTCGCGCCGCTGTCGGCCCGGCTCACCCACGCCCGCGGGTCAGGGTTCACGCTGCTCACCGGCTACGTGTTCTGCCTGCTCAGCTTCCTCACCATGCTGCTGCTGTGGAAGCAGGGCAGCCCGTACTGGGTCGTCGGGCTGGCGTTCGCGTTCCTGGGCGCCGGGGTGGGCCTGGCGGGCACGCCGGCCTCGCACTCGCTCACCGGCTCCGTCCCCACCCGCCGGGCCGGGATGGCCTCCGGCACCGCCGACCTCCAGCGCGACCTGGGCGGCGCGGTCATGCAGTCGATCCTGGGCGCGCTGCTGACGGCCGGCTACGCCCGGGCCATCGCCCGTCAGGTGGCCAGCGCGCCCGACCGCGGCCGGATCACCAGCAGCGTGCAGAGCCAGCTGGAGAAGTCCTTCGCCGGCGCCCAGCAGGTGGCCCAGCGCTACCCGCGGTACGCCAGCCAGATCACCGCGGCGGCGAGGAGCGCGTTCCTGTCCGGTGACCAGTGGGCCTACACGGCCGCCATCCTCGGCGTGCTGCTCGGCGCGGCCCTGGTGTTCGCCCTGTTCCCGCGCAAGCCCGAGGAACTCGCGCTGCTGGCCAGGTACCACGCGGAGGACGGCAGCTAGGTCCGGGCCGCGCTGGGCTGGTCAGGACTGGCTGGTCAGGACTGGGCTGGTCAGGACTGGGCTGGTCAGGACTGGGCTGGTCAGGACTGGGCGGCGTAGTTGTCCGGCTTCGCGCCGCCCAGCCGGGAGGTGTCCGGCGTCTGCGTCACCGACGACGGGCTGACGAACGTGCTGCCGGACGGCGTGACCTGCACCGCCTCGCCCGTGGCGCTGCCTTTCAGCAGCTGCTTCCAGGTCAGGAACCACACGGTGAAGCCGTCGTCCCACTTGCCTGCGTGCGGGCTGCCGGTGACCGTCACCGGCTCGCCTGGCGTGGCCAGGTTGTAGTACATCGCCGCGTGCTCCGGGGACAGGTTCACGCAGCCGTGGCTGACGTTGGTGTTCCCCTGCTCGCCCACGGACCAGGGCGCCGAGTGCAGGTAGTCCCCGCTGTAGGTGAACCGCACCGCGTCGTTGACCAGCTCGTTGTACCCGTTGCCGACCATCCGCACCGGGTTGCCCTTCTCCAGCGTGATGTAGGTGCCGTCCACCGTGTCCAGGCCGGGGCGCCCGGTGCTGATCGGCCAGTGGCCCCACAGCTTGCCCTTGTAGAACACGTTCAGGTAGTGGGTTTTGGTGCTGGCCACCACGATCAGTGAGGGCCCGATGTCGAAGGTCTGGGTGAGGTCGGCGGTGAAGAACACGCCGGGGGAGGCCTCCACCCCGTCCAGGTGCCCGTTGAACGAGACCGTGGTGTTCGCGGGCCAGTAGTTCATGGTCCGGAAGTACAGCGTCTGGTCGCCGTCCCAGTACCAGGCCCCGGTCACCGGCTTGGAGCTCTTGATCCGGAGGGACTTCTCCACCGCGGACTTGTTGGTCACCGGGGAGCTGAACGTGATGCGGATGGGGATCCCGACCCCGTAGGACTGCTTGTAGCCCTCGAAGATCATGGCCGTGTCCGAGGCGGCCGGGGTGAGCGTGCGGAAACTGCTCGTCGACGTGATCGCCGTCCCGGAGGAGTTGACCGCGGTGGCGCGCACCATGTACTTGCGGGATGGCTGCAGTGCCCAGTGGTTCCGCCAGACCGTGTGCGCGCCGTTGAACGAGCCGCCCACCGTCTGGTGGCCCGAGGTCACGGTGACGGTCTTGATCGTGCCGCTGGCCGCGGTGACCTTGATCCCCTTGCTGGGGTTGACGTTGTGGTGCCCGTCACCCGGGCTGATGTGCAGGTCCGCGGCGGCTGCGGAGGCCGAGGCGCTGGCCGCGCTGCGCGAGGCCGCAGGGGTGCCAGGGGACTGTGCCCCGCTGGAGCAGGCCGCGGTCAGCAGGCCCGCCACGCCGGTCACGGCGATCATCGCGACCCAGCGGCCTGATCCGGCGGTCCTGCCCTGGCGGGCGGCCCCGGTGCGCGTCTGGCCGTCCGCCCTGTCGCTCTGCCGCACTGCCGATCCTCCTGTTGCTGGCCACTCGCCCTAGTGGTGGCTACCCCGGCTGTTCCCGGGCGAAGCACCCACTGCTGAGACGGATCGGGCACGCCGGGGATTGCCGTCCCAAGGTACCCGTCCCCCGGGAGCCCGGCGAACCAGCAGAAAACCGGTGATTGCGGCCACCACGACGATGCCGGTCGCCACCCAGGGCAGGTAGTCGCCGAGCCGGTCGTAGAGGGTGCGCATGCCCGCCGGGGGCAGTCCCAGCCGGACCACGGTCACGCCCCGCTGCCGCGCGGTCATCAGGGCCAGCAGCCGCCCGCGCGCGTCGAACGCCACCGTGTCCCCGGTCAGCGCGGCCTGCACCACGGGGCGGCCGGTCTCCGCGGCGCGCACCGCGCTCAGCGCCGCGTGCTGGGCCGGGCGCCCAGCTCCCCTGGAACGTCGAGTCAGAGGTCTGGTACACGATGAGCTGGGCCCCCAGGTCGGCGTTAACCCGGGACATGTCGGGGAAGGCGGATTCGAAGCAGATCAGCACGCCGAGCGGCAATGGCCGGCCGAGACGGTCGGTGGCGTGCACCAGGTGCGCGCCGTCGCCCGGGACCATGTTGCTCGGGGCGGCCCGGCTGATCGTGGCGAGCCAGCCGAGCACGCCGCGCAGCGGGATGTACTCGCCGAACGGGACCAGCCGGGTCTTGGTGTAGGAGCCCATCAGGCCGTGCGGCCCGATCAGGAGGGCCACCTTGGAGCGGGCGCCGTCCGGCAGCGAGGCGTCCTGGTTCACCAGCACCTCGGCGCCGGTGTCCGCGGCCAGCCGCCTGATCTGGCCGAAAAGCGCCGGCTGGCGCTCGATGTCGGTGCCGACACTGCTCTCACCCCAGACGATCAGGTCGGGCGGGAGGCACCGGATTGGCCAGCACCGGATTGGCTGGCACCGGATTGGCTGGCACCGGATTGGCCGGCACCGGATTGGCTAGTACCGAGCCGTCCGGACATCTGCAGGCTCGCATCCACCCGCTGATGCTTGCTGTGGGTGATACCCGGCTGCACCAGGGCCACGGTCACGTACCGGACCGGCGGCACGGCCGCGGTAAGGGCGAAGGCCACGGGTCCCGCGGCCAGCGCCACCGCGACTCCGGCGGCCCCCGCGGCCCGCACCGCCAGGTCCCGGGCCAGCAGCAGGATCGTGATACCCGTGTTCGCCGCGACCAGGGCGAAGCTGATCAGCCAGACGCCACCCACGGCCGCCAGGGCCAGCACCGCGGGATGCTGCCACTGGCTGGCGCCCAGCACGTCCCAGGGGCCGCCGAACCCCTGCCAGGACCGGGCCCACTCGGTGAACACCCAGTAGCTGGGCAGCACGGCGAGCGCCGCGAGCGCACGGGCCGGGCGGAGCGGTGGGTGCAGCAGGGCCCAGGCCGCCACCCCGAACCCCGTCCACAACGCCCCGAACACCACCGCCACCAGCAGCAGGGCCGGCCCGATGCTCGGGATCAGCCAGTACAGGGAGGCCAGGATGAAGCCGGCGCCCAGCCACCACCCGCGCACCGCGGCCTCCCGGGCGGACGGCGCGGCCTGGATGATGAGGATCGCGGGCACCAGCCCGCACCAGCCCAGGAACTCCAGGTTCAGCTCGGGAAAGGCCAGGGCCGGCAGCGCGCCTGCCGCCAGCGCCGCGTACCGGAAAGGCTTGGCGAAGGCCCGCCATGCTGCCATGAGTACCATTGTCAGCCCATGCGGGGACGCCGGGTCAGCCCGGCCCCATCCGTGACGCGTGCGTTACGTGGATCCGGACGCGGAACCGCCGGCGCCGCGGCGCCGGGTCGAGGTGGCCGCGCGGGCGATCGCCCAGCCCAGGGCCAGGATGGTCAGCGCCGTGAGCACGGCCTCCGGCCAGCCGCCCAGCCGGTTGGCGAGGGTGAGGCCGCTGCGCAGCGGGACCCTGGTGTCCAGCACCGCCCGGCGCCAGAGCCCGGTGCGGGCCAGCACCGCGCCGTCCGGGGCGATGATCGCGCTCTCCCCGGTCGTGGACGCGTAGACGATGGCGCGGTCCGAGGTGATCGCCTGGATCCTGGCCATGGCCACCTGCTGGGTGGACTCGCCCGACTGGCCGTCCACCTCGAACGTGGCGTCGTTGGACTGCACCGCGATCAGGTTGGCGCCCGCGGTCACCTCGGACCGCACCAGGCCGTCGAAGCCGATCTCGTAGCAGATGACGTCACCCAGCCGGATCGCGCCCTGGCGGAACACCACCGGCCGGTGGCCGGGGGTGAAGTTGACCGGCTGCAGGCTGACCAGCGAGGTGATGTGCGCGAGCAGGCCACGGAACGGGATGTACTCCCCGAACGGGACCAGCTGGCGTTTCACGTACACGGCCACCGGGCCCTGGCGGGGCAGCCAGAGCTGGCCCGTGTTGCGGAGCGGGTTCTGCAGCAGCGCGCCCACCAGGACAGGCCGGTCGATGGCGGCGACCGCGGTGGCAATCGTGGCGTAGATCTCCGGGTACTGGGCGGGGTCCAGGTCGGTGGAGTTCTCCGGCCAGATCACCATGTCCGGCGCGGGCCGGGTGCCCGAGGCGACCTGTGCGGCCAGGGCCCGGGTCGCGGCCGCGTGGTTCTGGGTGACCGTGCTGGCCCGCAGCAGGTCCGGCAGGGACCGGGCGTGCGGGACATCACCCTGCACCGCGGCCACCGTCGCGATGCGCTGCCCCGGCCCGGCCCCGTCCACCGGGAGCAGGCTGCCGGCCAGCGCGACCCCGGCCGTCGCCGCCGTGGCCGCCGCGGCGGCCAGCAGGCGGCGGCGGCGCGGCCGGGCGGGAGCCCGTGGCGGAGCCCGCGGCGGGGCCGGTGGCGGGGTGGGTGGTGCGGCTTACGGCGCGCAGGACCAGCCAGGCCAGCATCGCCCCGGTCACCGCGACCAGGAAGGACAGCAGCGGGGGACCGCCGATCGCGGCCCACCCCGCAGTGGGCGCGCCCGCCTGGCTCATCGCCAGGCGGCCCCACGGGAAGGCGTAGGGCCACCGGGCCCGCATCGCCTCGGCCGCCACCCACCAGCCGCCCACCGCCAGCGGCCAGCCGGGCAGGCCGAGCAGCAGCCGCTGCCCCACCGCCAGCAGCCCGAAGATCACCGCCTCGGCGATGGCCAGCGCCGCCCACGCGTACCAGGCCACGTTGACCAGCCAGGACAGCAGCGGCACGAAGAACGCGATCCCGAAGACCAGCCCGATGACGAACGACGCCCGCAGCCCCTGCCGGTACAGGGCGATGACCAGCAGGGCGGGCCCGGCAGCCGCCAGCGGCCAGATGCCCACGGGAGGGAACGCGGCGGCCAGGGCGGCCCCGCCGCCCAGGGCGGCCAGCAGGGCCCAGTGCCGCCGCAGCCCGCCGCGGCGCCCCGGGCCCCTGGCTGGCGCGGGGGCAGGCCGCCCGGCCGTGGCCAGGTCGCCGGGGCTGCCCTCCGGGATCCGCTGCATGGCCTGAGCGTACAGTCTCGACCCCTATTAACCCGGAAAGCGGTTCTTCAGCGTGATAGCGTCGTCACAGCCTGTTCCCAGGTGGGGGGATGGGCGAACCCCGACCGCACGGCACGAGGGTCCGCCAGTGATCAAGATCCGCTATGCCGACCTGCCTCACGGCCTCCACGCCGACGTCCGCAGCTGCGGCGGGCGGCCGGTCATCTATCTGCTGCCCGGCCTGTCAGCCGCCCAGCGCCGGGACGCCCTGCGCAGGTTAATCCGTACCTCACGGCTGGGGCACGGGCCACGGTTGCGGGCCAGCGCTGTCGCGTTCGCGGTCGCCAGGGACATCGCGAAGTCCACCGGGTGCAACGGGCTGGCCGCGGTCCGCTGCCACCCCGCGGGGTCAGCGGTCCTGGCCGCCCTCGTGGCGGCGGTCGTCGTCTGCTACGCCCTCTTCGTCACCGTGACGGTCCGCTTCAGCCCCCGTCCCGCCCGGCCACCCGCCGGGGCCGGCCCGGCGCCGTCCGCGGCGCGGGGCACCGGCGGGCCGGGCCGGTCCCCCGGAGCGGGGGCCAGCGCCCCGGCGGCTGTGCCGGCCGCGCCCGCCGGGGAGAACGGCGGGTCCCCGGAGGCGGCCGCCTCCGGTGACGGCGCTGGGCAGCCGGGGCCCGGATCGTCCGGCTCCGCGCGCCCGGCCCGCCGGGTGCCGCTGCCCACCGGTACCTGGTCGGCCCCGGGGGGCGTGCTGCCGTCCGCCTCGCAGCCTGCCCCGTCTCCCAGCCCGTCAGCCGTACCCTCACCGGCGCCGCCGGCCAGCCCCGGTGCGCTGCCGCCCGGTCACCCGGGCGCCCTCTGCGTCCGGGTGGGACCCCTCGGTGTCTGCATCTCCGGGTAAATCGGTATCTCCGGGTACCCTGCCAGCGGGACGACGGGAGGTACGTTGGTGAGCGGCGTCCGGTACCGGCTCGGGAGGGCGGGCCGTCAGGCCCGGCCGAGTGTGCGGTGGGATCTTTCTTTCCGGGCGGCGCGAACATCCGGGGAAGCGCTGTGAGCCGCCGGGGCTGGATCCTCTTCACGGCGATGAGCCTGATCTGGGGTGTGCCTTACCTCCTGATCAAAGTCGCGGACGGGGGGGTCTCGGTTCCCGTCCTGGTCTTCGCGCGGGTGGCCGGGGGCGCCGTGGTGCTGCTGCCCCTCGCGGTGTACCGCGGCCAGGTCCGGGCGCTGCTGGGACGCTGGCGCTGGCTGGCCGTCTTCGCCTGCGTGGAGATCATCCTGCCGTGGCTGTTCCTGTCCGCCGCGGAACGGCGGCTGTCCAGCTCGATGAGCGGCCTGCTCATCGCGTCGGTGCCGATCATCGGGGTGGCCCTGGCCCGGCTCACCGGAGGAGGTGAGCGGCTCACCCCGCTGCGCTGGGCCGGCCTGCTCGGCGGCCTGGCCGGGGTGGCGCTGCTCGCCGGGCCGGGCGCGCTGCACGGTGACCTGTGGTCGGTCGCCCTGGTGCTGCTCACCGCGCTGGGGTACGCCACCGGGCCACTGATCGCCAGCCGCAAGCTCGCTGACCTGCCCGGCCTGGGCGTGACCGCGGTCTGCCTCGGGTTCGCGGCGGTGGTCTACGCCCCCGCGGCCGCGCTGACCTGGCCCCGGTCCGTCCCGTCCGCCGCGGTGCTGGCCAGCCTGGCCGGGCTGGCGCTGGTCTGCACGGCCCTCGCGTTCGTGCTGTTCTTCCAGCTGATCGCCGAGGTCGGCCCGGCCCGGGCCACGGTCATCACGTACGTGAACCCGGCCGTGGCCGTGGTCCTGGGGGTGGGCGTGCTCGGCGAGCCGCTCACCCCGGAGATCATCGCCGCGTTCGGCCTCATCCTGGCGGGCTCCGTGCTGGCCACCCGGTCCGGCCAGCCCCGGCCGCCGGGCCCGGCGGGGGAGGCGGGCTCCGGGCACGCGGGGCCACCGGCGACCGGGCTCACCGGGAACGCGGCGCCTACCGGGGACGCGCGGGGTGAGCCGGGGGCAGCGGGCCAGCCGCGGACCCCGGCCACTCCATGACCAGTGCGGCGGATCTTGACGCCCTGCTCAGCGGGCCCGGCAAGGAACTGCTGGCCTCCCTGCGCGACCAGGCCCTCACCCCGGGCACCGAGCTGCGCGCTCGGCACCCGGCTGCGCGCGAGGTACCCGCCCGCGCTGGCCGCGGCGGCCCTGGCCCAGCACGAGCTCCGGCTCGCGGCCCGGGCGAAGTTCAGCCGGGCGCTGGACATGTTCTTCACCCGGGCCGGCCTGGAACAGGCCTCCGCCGAGGTGGTGGCCCGGCACCGGCAGGAACGGTTCGCGGCGGCCGGTGAGGTGGCCGACCTGTGCTGCGGCATCGGGGGCGACCTGGTCGCCCTGGCCGGGGGGCATCAGGTCCGGGCGGTGGACCGGGATCCGCTGCACCTGCGGATGGCCACGCTGAACGCGGCGGCCTACGGGGTGGCCGGCTCGCGTGCGGGCCACCCGGGCCGACGTCCGGGAGGCCGACCTGGCCGGCGTGGACGCGGTGTTCATCGACCCGGCGCGGCGGGCGGGCCAGCGCCGGCTGGGCCCCGGCGCGAGCGAGCCGCCGCTGGAGTGGTGCGTGGACCTGGCGGGCCGCGTCGGCAGGCTGGGCATCAAGGCCGCGCCCGGGAATCGCGCGGGACGCGGTGCCCGCAGGCTGGGAACTGGAGTTCGTCGCGGTCGGGCGGGACCTCAAGGAGGCGGTGGCCTGGTCACCGTCCCTGGCGGGCCCGGCCACCCGGGCCACCATCCTGCCGGATGGCCACGCGCTCACCCCCGAGCCGGGGCCGCCGGTCCCGGTGGCCCCGCCCGGCCCGTTCCTCCTCGACCCGAACCCCGCGGTCACCCGGGCCGGGCTGGTCGAGGAGCTCGCCCGGCAGCTGGGGGCGTGGAAGATCGACCAGCGGATCGCGTTCCTGTGCACGGATACCGGGGTCCGCACCCCGTTCGCGCGGACCCTGCAGGTCATCGAGGCCGGGCCGTGGAACCAGAAGCGGCTGCCCGCCCGGCTGCGTGCCCTCGACGTCGGTGCGCTGGACATCCGCCGCCGGGGTCTGGCCGGCGACGTGGGCCAGCTGCAGCGCCAGCTGAAGCTGACCGGCTCCCGCCGGGCCACCCTGGTCATGACCCGGGTGGCGGACCGGCCCTGGGGGCTGGTCTGCCTCGACGCTCGCCGGCTGACGGGCAGCTGACGGCAGCGGGCAGCCCGGGGCAGGTGCCATGCCGCACCGGATCGCCCTGTGTGCCCGCTAGACTCGCGCACGTGATTGACCTGAGGGCCGCGCGCCAGGAGCCAGACCGCTACCGGTCCGCGCTCGCCCGGCGTGGTGCCGCCGACGACTTCGATGCCCTGCTCGCCGCCGACCAGACCTGGCGGGAGCTGACCGAACGGGCCGAGACCCTGCGTGCCGCGCAGAAGCGTTCGTCCCGGGGGGCCAAGCCCAGCCCGGAGGAGCTCGCCGAGCTGCGGCAGCTCCGGAAGGAACTCGACGCCGCCGAGGCCGACCGGTCCGGGGCCGAGCGGAGGCGGCAGGAGCTGCTGGCCCGGATCCCCAACCTGCCCGACCCCGCCGCCGCGGACGGCCTGTCCGAGGACGACTCGGTGGTGCTGCGCACCTGGGGTGAGCGGCGCGAGTTCCCGTTCCCGGTCCGGGACGCGGCTGATCTGGGTGGCCCGGAGGGCTGGATCGACATGGCCCGCGGCGCCCGGCTGTCCGGGTCCCGGTTCGCTTACCGGTTCGGTGACGTGGCCACGACCGAGATGGCCCTGTACCGGTTCGTGCTGGACCGGCTGGCCGGGAAGGGCTTCATGACCGTGCTGCCGCCGGTGCTGGTGGGCGAGCGCGCCATGTACGGCACCGGGTTCCTGCCCACCGAGGAGTCCAACCTCTACCACCTGGAACGCGACAACCTGTACCTGACCGGCACGTCGGAGGTGGCGCTGGCCGGCATCCACACCGACGAGCGGCTGGAAGAGGATCAGCTGCCCGCCAAGTACGCGGCATTCAGCACCAACTTCCGGCGCGAGGCCGGGGCGGCGGGCAAGGACACCAAGGGCATGTTCCGGGTCCACCAGTTCGACAAGGTGGAAATGTACGTCTACTGCGTCCCCGAGCAGTCGGCCGCGTTCCACGAGGAACTGCTCGCGCACGAGGAAGAGATCGTCCAGGCCCTGGGCCTGCCCTACCGGGTGATGAACATCGCGGTGGGGGACCTCGGCGCGCCTGCGGCCAAGAAGTACGACATCGAGGCGTGGTTCCCGGCCCAGCAGCGCTACCGGGAGATCACCTCCTGCTCGAACACCACCGACTACCAGGCCCGGAGGCTGAACATCCGGTTCCGCCGCGACGGCAAGCTGCACTTCGCGCACACCCTCAACGGAACCGGCGCCACGGCCCGGTCGCTGCTCTCGATCATGGAGAACTTCCAGGACGAGGGGGGCATGGTGGCCGTCCCGGAGGTGCTCCGGAGCTACGGGGCACCGGCCACCCTGGGCCGCCAGCCGGGCTAAGCGCCGGGTGCCCCGGGCCTGCGCCGGGCGCCCAGCGTGGCCTGCAGGGTGCTTCCCTCCGGTGAGCCGAGCCCGGTGCAGGCATCCCAGCCCGGCCCGGCCGCGTAGGCGCCGTTGCTGCCGCTGGTGATGTCGCGGAAGCCCGGCGCCGCCACGCCCGCGGTCACGCCCGTGTACAGCTGCGGCTGGATCAGGCCGAACGGCTGTCCCGGCGGACTGGGCCAGCCGGCTGATCAGCGCCGCCCACAGCGGGGCTACCGCGCTGGTGCCGCCGACCACCATGGACTGCCCGTCCACCCGGACCTGGTAGCCGGTAGCCGGGTCCGCGCAGCCCGCCACGTCCGGGACGCCCCGGCCCGCCGCGGTCCCCGCCGCCGCCCCGGCCGGGGCGGGCACGCCCGCGGCCGCCTGCCAGGACGGGAGCGCCGAACGCGTCGCTGACCCCGCCGCCGGTGGCGCCGCCCGAGGCCCCGTCGTTCCAGACCGTCTCGGAGCTGATCACGCCGGTCGCGGCGTTGCCGTGCAGGCTGGTCCCGCCGCAGGCCAGCGCGTGCGGGCTGGACGCGGGGAAGTCCACGTGGATGCCGCTCTGCCCGTCGCTCGCTGCCGTTGTCGCCGGCCGCGGCGCAGACCGTGACACCCAGCGCGGCCGCGTCGGCCATGGCCTGGTCCAGGGCGGTCCGGGCCTGGGCGGTCCAGGAGTCCTCCGACTGGCCCCAGCTGATGCTGACCGCGGTGGGCGTGGGCGTGGCGTGCACCGCGGTGGTCACCGCGTCCACGAAACCCTGGTCGGTGTTGGGCGCGAAGTAGACGACCTGCGCCGCCCCCGGGGCGACCGCGCCAGCGACCTCGATGTCCAGCAGGACCTCGCCGTCCGCCCCGTTCGGATCCTGGCCGGGCTGGTTGACCGCGCCGTCCACGCTGGCCGCGGTGACCGAGGGGACCGGGACGCCCAGCCCGGCGAAGTAGGGATCGAGGTCGCTGCTGGCGAACCCGCCGCCGAGCTCGATGATCGCGATGGTCTGGCCGGTCCCGTCCGTGCCCGCCGGGAACTGGTACAGCTGCGGCCACCTGGGGAGGGGTGTAGGACGTGGAAGCCGCGGCCGGGGCAGCAGCGGCGCCACCCGGTGCCGCGGGTGCACCGGCCCGGGCCGTGGCGGCCGGTGCCCGGCGGAAGTGCGCGCGGGCTTGCGGCCGGTTGTCCAGCCCCAGCACGGCGAGCACGATGCCGTCCAGTTCGGCGGGGAGCCTGCAGGCCTCCTTCGCGGTAGCGGTGCTCGACCGTGGCCTGCCCGGCGACCAGGGTCCGGCGAGCGGACCAGGCGCAGCCGGGCCCCGAACGTCGCGGACAGCGCCGCGACCGTGCCCCGCACCGTGACCCGGCGGGCGCCGGCGTCGGCGCTCGGTGACCCGCAGGCCGTGCCCGGCCAGCACGCTCGTGACGAGCGACAGGTCGGCCGGGTCAGTGCCGTGCTGCTCGGCGAACTGCTGCGGGGTCAGGGTGCCGGGTCCCTCGACCAGATCCCGGGGGAGCGCGGCCCGGCGCCGGGTCACCAGCGTCACCTCGATCTCCTGGGACTCATCCACCGCGCCCAGTTCCTGTGATTCCGGCAGCGAACCGCGCTCGCTGCCGGGCAAAGGCACGAAGGAATGTCCGGTCATCATCGCTCCCTGGGTGGCCGACGCCGTTCCAGCAGCCAGTATGGCGTGACACCAGGTGGCCGGGGAGCCGTTCCCGCGCCAAGGCGGATAGCGGGCTCGTGCGGGCGGGAATGCGGAGGATGCCTGGCCGCCCAGGCAGCCCGGGGAAATGTCTGCGCGATCACATGTGCGGGGATGTGCCGGGAGGCTGGTCGCCGTCCGCGACCGGGCCGATTTCCCGGTGATGGTGGTGGTCGTGGTGGTGGTCCCGGTGGCGATCGCGGTGGTTCCCGGCTGGCTTCGGCTGGCCACGCCGGACGTTGACCCCGCCCATCAGCGCGAGCCCGACCACCCGCACCCTGGGCGCGCCGGGCAGGCCGGGGCCGCTGGCCCGGTGGTCGAAGCCGCCCATGATGCCGAATCCGGACACGTCCACCTCGACGTCCTCACCCACGGTGATGTCCACCCCGCCCATCAGGGTGAAGACGTCGATGGTGACCTCTCGCTGGCTGAATCGCGCTTCCCGCAGGTCGAGCTGGACGCCGCCGAGCACGGCGACCACGCTGTGCCGCGGCGGAACCACCCACGCCCCGCCCCGGTCCACGCCGCCCAGGATCGCGACGGAAACCCCGGACCCGGGCTCCCCGCCGATCCGGGCCGCCGGGAACCGGCCCGGGGCGGTGTCCAGTGCCCCCGGCCGCTGCTCTCCGGGGCCGGCAGGTCGGCGGTGACCTCACTGAGGTCACCGTAGGTCCGGGCCGCGTAGGCGGCCTCGAGCCGCTGGTCCAGTTCGTCGAACGTGATCCGGCCGTCGCCCGCGGCCTGGCGCAGGAGCTCGGCGGCCTGTTCCCGGTCGGCGTCGGAAACCCTGAGGTGGCGGCGGTCGGCGGGCTGGGGGAGGTTGCTCATGCCTTGATCCTGATCACTCACCGGGCAGGTAAAGCTCGAGGCAGCGCACACCGCGCAGGTCCAGCCAGGCGCGCCCGGGGCCGCGGGTGACCCGCAGCACCACCTCGCCGCAGCTCTGGCAGCGGGCCACCAGGCCGGGCGCGTCGGTGTACACCAGGGCCTGGCCCATCGCCTGGCTGGTGCCGCACGTGGTGCACTGGCCCACCGCGGTCGTGATGTCAACGGCGAACACCTCGCCGAGTGGTCCGGCGAGCGCGTTGCCGTCCAGGTGCGTGGTCACGATTGGCCTCCCGAGGGTCCGAAACGTTCGGTCTTGATGACGCCGGGATCGTGGCCCGCCTTCACCAGCAGGCTGGCCGCGGCCTCCACGAATCCGGTCGGGCCGCAGATGAAGACCGCGGGCGCGGCCTCCGGTGTCCAGCCCCGGGCGGCCAGCACCACCGGGTTGAGCCAGGCCCAGCCCTCACCTGCGCGCCCGGCGGGGCGCTGCGGGTGTAGACGTACGTGACCTCCAGCCCGTCCCCGGCCTGGCCGCGCTGGGCGAGCTCGGCCGTGTAGAGCGCGGTCTCCGGGCTGCGGACTGAGTACACGAGCCGGAACGGGGCGCGGCTGCCCGCCGAGGCGCGGGCGCGGATCATCGACATCAGCGGGACCACGCCGCTTCCCCCGCCGGCCAGCAGCACCGGGCCCGCCGCCGCCGGGTTCCACGCGAACCAGCCGCCGATCGGGCCGCGCAGCTCCAGCGGGAAGCCGGGCTTGAGCACGTCGGTGAGGTACGGGGACACCTCGCCGTCCTCGAGCCGCTGGACGGTCAGCTCCAGCCGGCCGGGGCCGGGCGCGGAGGCGACCGAGTACGACCGCTGGGTGGAGTAGCCATCGGCGGCGGTGAGCCGGACGTCCACGTGCTGGCCTGCGGTGTGCCCGGTCCAGCCGGGCACGTCAACCGTGATGGTGTGGGCGGTGGCGGTTTCCTCCCGGATGTCCGCCACCGTGCCCACCTGCCAGGTCAGTCGCCCCAGTACCGCTGCTCGCGCCATGGGTCTCCATAGTTGTGATAGCCGAGGCTCTCCCAGAACCCGGGCTCGTCCTTGTCCAGCAGGTCGATGCTCTGCACCCACTTGGCTGACTTCCACAGGTACAGGTGCGGGACGAGCAGCCGCGCCGGGCCGCCGTGCTCGGCCTCGAGTGGCTCGCCGTCGTACTCGTACGCCACCCAGGCCTGCCCGTCCAGCAGGTCCTGGAGCGGCAGGTTCGTCGTGTACCCGCCGTAGCTGCGGGCCAGCGCGTACTCGGCGCTGGTCTCCGCGTCGGCCAGCAGCGTGTCCAGCGATACGCCACGCCACGGGGTGTGCAGCTTGGACCACTTCGTCACGCAGTGCAGGTCAACGGTGATCTCCTCGCTGGGCAGCGCGCGGAATGCTGCCCAGTCCCAGCTGTGTACCTGGCCGGTCTCGGTCCTGATGCGGAACTCCCACGAGCCGGTGTTCACCCGCGGGGTCGGCCCGGCGGACAGGACCGGGAAGTCGGTGACGAGATACTGCCCCGGCGGGAGCTTCTCACGCTCGTCTCGCGCGCGGCCCTTGAATCCTGGAGACACAATGCCCATGCGGCTAGCTTGCCATTGCGCGGCCGGGAGTGGCAGGGCGGGCCCGGTGAGGGCCGCGGTGGGCGCGGCTAGTGCAGGTGGCGGCGCCAGTCGGCGGGGACCCGGCAGGCCGGGCCGGGCACCGGCTGGTCCAGCCGGGTGATGCTCGGGCGGCGCCAGCGGCGGGCCGTCGTAGAACTGCTCCTCCGGGTAGCTCCAGAACCACGACTCGCCCGGCTCGAAGCTGCGCACCAGCGGGTGGCCGGTGGCGGCGGCGTGCGCGCTGGCGTGCTGGGACGGTGAGCTGTCGCAGCAGCCGATGTTCCCGCACTCGGCGCACCGGCGCAGGTGGAACCACCAGCCGGAGGCCGCCTCGCATTCGGCGCAGCCGGTTCCGCTCGGCGGGACGGTCGGGTCGAGGCCCGGTATGTCAGCCATTCAGCTCTCCTCGACGGTGGCGGACGTGGTGCCGGCCGGCGTGACAGGCGTGCTGCCGTCCGGCGTGGCGGTACCCGGCGTCTCGGTACCCGGGGTGATCACGCTATCGGCCTCGCTGGCGGTGATGGGCAGCCGGACCTGGAACCGGGTGTTCCCGGGCTCCGACTCGACGCGCAGATCCCCATGGTGCCGGGTCACCACGATGCGGTACGAAATGTCCAGCCCGAGCCCGGTGCCCTCGCCGACCGGCTTGGTGGTGAAGAACGGCTCGAAGATGCGGCTCTGGATGTCGCGGCGGATGCCGGGCCCGGTGTCACCGATCTCCACCAGCACCCGGTCATCGTCCCGGGCTGTGCGCACGGTCAGCGTGCCGTGGCCGTCCATGGCGGACACCGCGTTGTCGATCAGGTTGGTCCAGACCTGGTTCAGCTCCGCCGGGTAGCCGGGGATGGGCGGCAGGCTGCGGTCGAAGTCCTTGACCACGGTGATCCCGTCCCCGAGCTTGCCGTGCAGCATCATCAGCGTGCTTTTGAGCAGCTCGTGCACGTCAACCACCTGGTAGGGCGCCCGGTCCAGCTGGGAGTACTGCTTGGCCGCCGTGACCAGGTGGGACACCCGCTTCGTGGAGTCCTCGATCTCGTTCATCAGCAGCTCGGTCTCGACCGTGTAGTTCAGCCAGCGGATCGAGGCCTCCAGCGTGCCGTCGTCCACCACCGCCGCCACCTGGTCCAGCCACGCGGCTTCCAGGCCGGCCTGGACGAAGGTGGGCGCAAGATCCCACCCGCCGCTGATGCCGTGCTCCTCCAGCCAGTCACCCACGGCGTCCTCACGGTCCGAGGCTTCCATCGGGCTCAGCTCCGGGGCCTTGGCCACCCGTTCCACGGCCTCCTCCTGGAGCCGGATCAGGGTCTCCAGGGCGGCGGGGTCGAACCGGCCGCTGGCCACGAGCCGCAGCTTGTGGCGCATGCCGGCGACCCGGTCGCGCAGCGTGGAAGTGGCCCGGACCGCGGCGGCGGCCGGGTTGTTCAGCTCGTGGGTCAGCCCGGCCGACAGGGAGCCCAGGGCCAGCAGCCGTTCCCGCTGGCCCACCTGCTGCTGGACGTTCTTGATCCCGAAGAACAGCCCTTCCAGCATGTGCACGGCCATCGGGAACCAGTCCCTCATCATGGCCGCGAACTTGTCCGCGTCCAGGACGTAGAACCGGGAGGGCACCGTGACCCGCAGCGAGTTGTCGTAGACCTGGGGGACCCGGTCGCCCAGGTAGGCCCGGAAGGCGCCGGTGTACACGCCCCGGCCCGAGCTGCGGTTCACCTCGACGTCGTCGCCGCCGATCCGCCGCGACATGACCAGGGTGCCCTCGATCAGCACGTAGAAGCAGGTGGCGGGCTCGCCCTCGGCGTACACCGGCCCCGGCGGGAACAGCTCGGCCCGCCCTTCCCGGCACAGCCACCCCAGCTGCTCGTCGTCCAGCTTCTCGAACAGGAACAGGCTGCGCAGCTCGTCGACGTCACACGGCAGCGTCTGCCGCCCCGCCGCGGGCAGGCCGCTGGCGGGCTCGCCGGCCGTCGTCGCGGCGGGCGGCTGAGTGGCCGGTTCTGGCTGGATCTGCTGGGTCATGAGATCGCGGCATGGAGATACCCGCCCGGAGGCGGGCCAGGACGCCGCATCACCTCCTCAGAAGTGTCGGCGATCGCTAGTACGTTGCCCAGTGTCGTCAACTCACCGGAGCGCGTGCCGAATTCCCATGGCCGGCGGCCGGATCGCGGACTGTGCCCCAGCAGGTCAAAGTTTCTCCATGTAACGGTGCACGAGCATGACGGCCATGGCCCCCTCCCCGACGGCGGAGGCGACCCGCTTGGCGGATTCGGCGCGGGCGTCACCGGCCACGAACACGCCCGGGATGCTGGTTTCCAGGTGGTACGGGGCCCGGTCCAGCCGCCAGCCAGGCGGCTTCTGGCCGCCCACGGACAGATCGGGGCCGGCCACGACGAACCCGTGATCGTCCCGGACCACCACGCCGTCCAGCCAGTCGGTGAGCGGGGCGGCGCCGATGAACACGAACAGCATCTGCGCGTCCACGACCTCGGTGCTGCCGCCGGAGGTGTTGCGCAGGGTCAGCTGCTCCAGGTGGCCGTCCCCATCCGCCCCGATGACCTCGGTGCAGGTCCGGACCGTGAGGTTCGGGATCTCCCCGATCTGCTGGATCAGGTAGTAGGACATGGACCGTTCCAGCGACGGCCCGCGGACCAGCAGCGTCACCGACTTGGCGTGCCGGGACAGGTACACGGCGGCCTGCCCGGCCGAGTTCGCCCCGCCCACGATGTAGACGTCCTGGTCGATGCAGGCCGAGGCCTCGGTCAGCGCGGAGCCGTAGTACACGCCGCGGCCGGTCAGCTCGCTCAGCCCGGGCGCGCCGAGCTGCCGGTAGGAGACCCCGGTGGCCAGGATGATGCTGTGCGCGCCGAGGGTGCCCCCGTCCGCGAACCGGATGCCGCGCGCCGACCCTTTGACCTCCAGGCCCACGACCTCCCGCGTGGTGAGGACCTCGGCACCGAACTTCTGGGCCTGCATCCGGGCCCGCGTGGTGAGCTGCGCGCCTGACACCCCGTCCGGGAACCCGAGGTAGTTCTCGATCCGGGAGCTCTGCCCGGCCTGCCCGCCGGTCGCGGTCCGCTCGACCAGCACGGTCTTGAGTCCCTCGGACGCGCCGTACACGGCCGCGCCCAGCCCGGCCGGGCCGCCGCCGATCACGACCAGGTCGTAGAAGTCCTTGGCCGGGGTGGTGCTCAGGCCGACCCGGTTGGCCAGTTCCGAGTCGCTCGGGGCGACCATGGTCTCCCCGTCCGGGGTGATGACCAGGGGCAGCGTCCGGCCGTCCGCCCCGGCCGCGGCGAGCAGCCGCTCCCCGTCCGGCTCGTCGGAGGGGAACCAGCGGTAGGCCACCTCGTTGCGGGCGAGGAACTCGCGGACCTCCGTGCACCGCGCCGACCAGCGGTGCCCGACCACCTTGGTCACGTGCACGGGCTGGTAGTCCTCCAGCCGCCACGCCTCCAGCTGGGCGTCGATCACCGGGTAGAGCTTCTCCTCCGGCGGATCCCACGGCTTGAGCAGGTAGTAATCCAGGTCAACCACGTTGATGGCCTCGATCGCGGCGTTGGTGTCCGCGTAGGCGGTGAGCAGCACCCGGCGGGCGGCCGGGTAGGTCCTCATCGCCTCCTCGAGGAACTCGATGCCGTTCATCTGCGGCATCCGGTAATCGGCCAGGATCACCGCCACCTCGTCGCCGCGCAGCCGCATCTCCTTCAGCGCGTCGAGGGCCGCCGCGCCTGATTCGGCGCGGACGATGCGGTGCTGTTCGCCGTAGCGGTGCCGCAGGTCGCGGGCGATGGACCGGGACACCCCGGGATCGTCATCAACGGTCAGGATCGCGGTGCGGGCCGGGCCGTCCGGCGCCGGCGTGGTCATGTTCCCGCCAGGCGGGTCTCAGCTTCACGAGTAGGCCACTCCATGAACCCATCGTATGAACAGGCGCAAAGCTTCCATCACCCCCGTCCGGCCGCGTTCGCTCAGAGCGTGGGCCGCGACGTCCGGTCCTGGCCCGGCCCTCCCCCCCGGTCGTCACGATCCCGGCGGGACAGCGGCAGCACGAACCACAGCCCGGCGAACGCGCACACGACGATCGCGGTGATCACGATGGCGGGTGCGCCCGGGGCGGTAAAACCAGCCACCAGCAGCACCGCGCAGGACACCGCGAGCCCGACCGTGACCAGCCCCGCGATGGCCATCACGTTGGTCACCCGGACCAGGCTTTCCTTCTCGTGCCGCCGGAACAGCAGCCGGTGGTAGGCGACCGGCGCGACCAGCAGCGCGGTCGACAGCGCCGCGAGCGTCACCGTGGCCAGATACAGGTCCCGCTGCGCGCCGGACAGCTTGCTGAAGCGGTTGGTGAACGGCATCGACAGGAGGAAGCCGAACAGCACCTGGACCCCGATGCCGACCACCCGGAGCTCGTTGAGCAACTCCATGGTGTTGCGGTCGTCCCGCTGCGCCTCGGTCTCGCCGGGCCGGTCCGGCTCGGTGTGCGCGGAATCCCCGGCGGCCCGGGACGCGTCGGTGCTCACCGTGCCCCCGGGCCGGCCGGGCCGCGGCGCGAGCCTGGCGTGCGCCTTCCCCAGCTCCGCATGTCCCCGGGCTACCCGCAGGTCCCCGCGCAAAACGGCCTCCGCGCGCCGGGCCGGCCACGCGCCGGAGCGGCCGGCGGCCGGGGCGGTGCACCGGGGGGCCGGTGCGGACGCCCTGGTCGCGGCCAGGGCCAGCTTGACGGCGGTAGCGGGGTGTGGTCTTCTTTCTTCGTTCCGCCGACGGCAGGGCAGGAAGCCGGTGCGAAACCGGCGCGGTCCCGCCACTGTGACCGGGGAGCGAGTCCCGTACCGGGCCACGACCGCTGCCGCGGTGGGAAGGCCGGGAGGAGCTTCGATCCGGGAGCCAGGAGACTCCGGCCGCCGGATCCCGTGCCTGCGGGGCGTGGTTACCCCGGGGAAGGCTCAGCCGATGATCGTGCCGTCGTGGCCGCGGGCTACGGGACTGCTGCTCGGCGGGGCCCTCGACGCCGTGCTGGCCGACCCGCGCCGCGCCCACCCGGTCGCGGCCTTCGGCAACGCGGCCGCCCGGGCCGAGGCCCGGCTCTGGGCAGACAGCCGGATCCGGGGGGCGGCCCTGCTCGCGGCCTGCGTCACCCCGGTCGCGGTGGCCGGGCTGGCCGCGCAGCGCCTCACCCGTGGCCACCCGGCGGCCACCGCCGCGGTCACCGCGCTGGCCACCTGGACCGTGCTGGGCGGGGCCAGCCTCGGCGGCGTGGCCCTGGCGATCGCCCGGGCCCTGGACGCCGGCGACGTGGACGCGGCGCGGCGGATGCTGCCCGCGCTGTGCGGGCGCGACCCGGAGCAGCTCGACGTGGCCGGGCTGGCCCGCGCGGCCGTGGAGTCGCTGGCCGAGAACACCTCGGACGCGGTCGTCGCCCCGCTGCTGTGGGGAGCCGTCCTGGGCCTGCCCGGACTGCTCGGCTACCGGGCCGTGAACACCCTCGACGCGATGATCGCCCACCACAGCCCGCGCTACGAGCGGTTCGGGTGGGCCGCGGCCCGGCTCGACGACGCGGTCAACCTGATCCCGGCCCGGGTGACCGGGCTGCTGGCGGTGGCTCTGGCGGCCGCGGTCGGCGGCCATCCCGGCCGGGCCCTGGGCACGCTGCGCCGGGATGGAGCCCAGCATCCGAGCCCGAACGCGGGCCGGTGCGAGGCGGCGTTCGCGGGCGCCCTCGGCGTCCGGCTGGGCGGCCGGAACAGCTACCAGGGGCGGGCTGAGCAGCGCGGGCTGCTCGGTGACGGCGCGCCGCCCGCGGCGGCGGACATCACCCGGGCCGTCCGGCTGTCGCGGCTGGTCAGCAGCGCGGCGCTGCTGCTGGCGGCGGTCATCGCGCACGGTGTGCACGCGGTGCACGGCAGGAGGAGCAGATGAGCGGGGACGCACGGCACGAGCGGGGAGCACGGCACGAGCGGGGAGCAGGCATGAGTGAGGACCAGGACCTTTTCCGCCCGGCGGCGGGGCCGGGCCCAGGGCGGCCGCCCGCGGCCCCCGCGCTCCCGGCGGGGGACGTGGACGCGCTGTACCAGGTGGTCGCCGCGCGCCGCGACATCCGCAACGGGTTCCGCCCGGACCCGATCGCCGACGACGTGCTGACCCGGGTGCTGACCGCCGCGCACCAGGCCCCCAGCGTCGGGCTCAGCCAGCCCTGGGACTTCATCGTGCTGCGCGACCGGGCCGTCCGCGAACGGGTGCACGCGCTGGCCCTGCGGCAGCAGGAGGTGTTCGCGGCGGGGCTGCCCGGGCCGCGGGCCCGGGCCTTCCGCGACCTGAAGGTCGAGGCCATCCTCGACACCCCGGTCAACATCGTGGTGACCTGTGACCCGACCCGGGGCGGCCGGCACGTGCTGGGCCGGCACGCCCAGCCGCAGGTCGCGGCGTACTCGACCGCATGCGCCGTGCAGAATTTCTGGCTGGCCGCCCGGGCCGAGGGCCTCGGGGTGGGCTGGGTCAGCTTCTTCGACGAGCGTGAGCTGGCCGCCGCGCTCGGCCTGCCCGCGCACCTTCAGGTCGTCGCCTACCTGTGCGTCGGGCACGTCGAGGCGTTCCCGCCCGCCCCGGAGCTGGTGCTCAGCGGCTGGGCCCGGCGGCGGCCGCTGGCCTGGGCGGTGCACGACGGGCAGTGGGGCCACCGCGGCCTGCCCGGCGGGCAGCCTGCCAGCCTGCTGGCCGACACCGTCGCCGCGATCAGGCCGCTGGACGCCGCCGCCGTGGCGCAGGCCCGTGAGCGGCAGGAGTCGCTGACCAAGCCGAGCGGCTCGCTGGGCGTGCTCGAGCAGGTGTCGGTGCAGCTGGCCGGGCTGGCCGGGGAGTGCCCGCCGCCGCTGCCCGAGCCGGCCGTGGTCGCCGTGTTCGCGGGCGACCACGGGGTGCACGCCCAGGGCGTCACCCCCTGGCCGCAGGAGGTCACCGCGCAGATGGTGGCCAATTTCCTCGCCGCCGGGGCGGTGGTCAACGCGATCGCCGCCCAGGCCGGGGCCGAGGTCTGCGTGGTGGACGTCGGCGTCGCCGCGGACCTGCCCGCGGCCCCGGGACTGCTGCCCCGCAAGGTCCGGCCCGGCACCGCCGACATGACCGCCGGCCCGGCCATGACCCGGGACGAGGCCCTGCGCGCCGTCGAGATAGGCATCGAGACCGCGCGGGACCTGGTCGCGGCGGGCAACTCCTGCCTGCTGACCGGGGACATGGGCATCGCGAACACCACCGCGTCGGCCGCCCTGATCGCGGTGTTCACCGGCGCGGAGCCGGAGGAGGTCACCGGACGGGGCACCGGCATCGACGACCCGACCTGGCAGCGGAAGGTCGCGGTGATCCATCACGCGCTGGAACGCAACCGCCCCGATCCGGCCGATCCGCTGGGCGTCCTCGCGGCGGTGGGGGGCCTGGAGCACGCCGCGCTGGCCGGGTTCATCCTCGGCGGGGCGGCGCTGCGGGTCCCGGTCGTGCTGGACGGCGTGATCGCCTGTGCGGCCGCGCTGGCCGCCCGGGCGCTGGCCCCCGACGTGCTGGGCGCGCTGCTCGCCGGGCACCTGTCCACCGAGCCGGGGGCCCGCCGGGCGCTGGACGCGCTGGGCCTGCACCCCCTGCTCGACCTCGGCCTGCGCCTGGGTGAGGGCTCCGGGGCGGCGCTGGCCCTGCCGGTCGTCGCGGCCGCGGCCCGGGTGCTGCGCGACGTCGCGACGTTCGACAGCGCGGGCGTGTCCGGCGAGAAGGGATGAGCTGGACCGCCCGGCGGCGGGATTTCCCCGGCCGGGAGCTGCCCCGCCGGCCCCGGTCCTACCGGGTCCTGGTCCTGGGCGGGGCCCGGTCCGGCAAGTCGGTGACCGCGGAACGGCTGCTGGCCGGGCGGGACCAGGTGGACTACGTGGCCACCGGCGCCCTGCCGGCGACGGCGACCCGGAGTGGGCGGCCCGGGTGCGCCTGCACCAGCAGCGGCGGCCGCCGCACTGGGCCACGCTGGAAACCCGGGACCTGGAAGCCGTCCTGGCTGCCCCGGCCTCACCCGCCGGAGCTGGCCACCCCGGTCCTGGTCGACTGCCTGTCCACCTGGCTGGCCGGGGTGATGGACGAGTGCGGCCTGTGGTCCGGGACGCCCGGAGCCGGCCAGGCGCTGGCGGCGCGGGTGGACGGGCTGCTGGACGCCTGGCAGGCCACCCGCCGGACGGTCATCGCGGTCAGCAACGAGGTCGGGTCCGGGGTGGTCCCGGGCACCGCGTCGGGGGTGCGCTACCGCGACGAGCTGGGGATGCTCAACACCAGGGTCGCCGCGCACTGCCAGCAGGTCTGGCTGTGCACCGCCGGCATCCCCCGGCGGCTGCGGTGAGCGCGCCCGGCGGTGGCCCCGGGGGCGCCGCGCCGCCGCGCGTCCCGGCCTGGCGGCTCGCGCTCAGCCTGTTCACGGTCATTCCCGCCGGGCCGGCGGGGACCTGGACGAGGGAGCGGCCGCCCGGGCCGTCTTCTGGCTGCCCGTCATCGGCTGCTGCTGGGGCTGGCTGGCGGCGGGGCGATGGTTTTCGTTGCGGCTGGTGAGGCGTCGCCGGAGCGGCAGCTGCTCGGCGCGGCCCTGGCCATCGATGCTGCTGGCGCTGCTCACCGGGGGCCTGCACCTGGACGGGCTGGCCGACACCGCGGACGGGCTGGGCAGCCGCCGCCCGGCGGACGCAGGCGCTGGAGATCATGCGCCGGTCCGACGCCGGGCCGATCGGGGTAGCCGCGCTGGTCCTGGTGCTCCTGGTCCAGGTGGCCGCGCTGGCCTCGCTGCCGCGCGGCGCCGGGCGCGGCGGGCCTGGTGCTGGCCGCGGTGACCAGCCGGGTGGCGGTGGTGCTGGCCACCGGGGCCCCGTCGGCGCGGCCGTCCGGGTTCGGCGCCCTGGTCGCCGGCCGGACCAGCGCCGCGGGCCGGGCCGCGGCCGCGGCGGGATGGCTGGGCCGGTGCGGCCGGCGGGCTGGTGCTGGGCGGCGGGCCGGCCGCGGCCCGGGGCCTGCTGGCCGCGCTGGCCGGGCGCTCGCGGTGGCCGTCCTGCTGCGCTGGTCCGCGCGGCGGCGGCTGGGCGGGATGACCGGCGACGTGTTCGGGGCCATGATCGAGCTGAGCACGGCCACGGTGCTGCTGGTCCTGGTGCTGGCGGGCGCGGCACACTGAGCGTCATGAACGAGGCGCATCTGCGGATCTGTGCCGCGCCCGGCTACCTCAGGTACACCGCGATGGCCAGGTACTGGCAGGCGGCGCCCGCGCAGACGTACACGTGGAAGACCTCGTGGTAGCCGAACACCGACGGATAGGGGTCGGGACGGCGCCGGTGATAGGACAGGGCACCCACCGTGTAGAGCAGGCCGCCGCCGATCATCAGCCCTCCGGCCACCGGCCCGGAGTGGAGCCAGAACGCGGGCAGGGCCAGCGCCGCGACCCAGCCCAGGGCCAGGAACGTGCCGCCGACCAGGCGTTCCGGCGCGTCCATCCAGGCCAGGTGGATCGCGGCTGCGGCCGCGGTGAGCACCCAGAGCAGGATCAGGCCGGCCCGGCCGGGGGGCCCGGCGCGGCGAGGATGAACACCGGGGTGGCGGTCCCGGCGATCAGGAGGAAGATCATCACATGGTCGAGCCGCTGCAGGCGCTGCCGTGACGCCTCGGACCAGGTGCCGCAGTGGTACAGCGCGCTGATCCCGAACAGGGCGCCCACGCTGACCGCGTACACGCCGAAGCTGAGCAGCCGGACCGTGCCCGGCGTGTGGGCCAGCAGTACCGTGCTGACCACCAGGGACACCCCGAACCAGAGCAGGTGCAGCCAGCCGCGCATCACCGGCTTGGTGTAGTAGATGCCGCGCCGGGCGTCGTAGAACCGGCCTGCCGCGGGGCTGGCTCGTGGCGGGGTGGTGGCGGTCACCGTCGGCCTCCGGGTCATGCGCTGCCCGGCTGGCCTGGATGACGCCGGGGTCCTGGCCCTCCAGTGTCACCCATTCCCGGCGTTTGTGCACGTAAAGCGATCAGCCGGGGGGACCGAGGCGGCCGGCGAAGAAATGCCGCGCGCCCTCGGTCAGCTCATCCACCGGCGGCCACCAGGGACTGTGCCGCAGCGTCCGGAGCGCCTGCAGGACCCGCTCGGCGTCCTCGTCCCCGGCCGTAGTGACCACCGCCTCGACCCGGCGCGGCCGCGCGGCCCGCAGCGGCCCCAGGTACAGGCCGGTGCCGTCGTCCTGCCCGGCGGGGACGCCGGGGGTGACGCCCGGGGTGAGGCACAGGTAATAGTCGGGCAGCTCGAACCGGGCGGCCCGCGCCGCGGCCACCGCCGCGGCGGCACGCTCCTCGAACGCGGCGGCGTGGCCGGGCCCGGCGGTCAGGTCCCACATCGCGGCCCACTCCGCGGCCACCCCGGCCAGCGGGTCGGCGGGCACCACGACGTACGGCGAGGTCCGCCGCGCCGCCTGGCCCAGCGCCAGGGCCGCGGCGGTCAGGCTGTCCTTCTCCTCGTCCGGGGGCCGGACCAGGGACACGTTGGAGGACCGGGCCAGGGTCGCGAGGAGGGGCTCGGTCACCGCTCCCACGAGGACCACCACGGTCGAGGAATCACGCCGCACCGGCCCGATGATAGGCGGGCCCGGTGATCGCGGGACCACTAGATGCCGGGCAGGCGGCCCAGCGGGAACGGCGGGCTGATCAGCAGCTCCACGTTGCGGTCGGTGACGGCCCCGGTCCGGCCCGGGTGCTCCCCGCCGAACGGGATGTTGGCGGCCAGCTCACGGTGCAGCGCGGCCAGGTCGTCGACGGTGGCCAGGGACATGCTGGCGGGCATCCGCGGCCCGGGCGGCGTGTCATGATCCACCATCGTGCAGGTGATGGACAGCTGGCCGCCCGCGTCGGCCAGCTCCACGAGGCGCGTCTGGCACGGCCAGTCCACCACCGCGCAGGTGGTGACCTCCCAGAACCCCCGGCCCGGATGGCCCGGGTCGCGCCGCGGCCGGACCTCGTTGGTGTGCGTGTGGCCGTTCAGCCACAGCACCACGTTGGGGAAGCGGTGCAGCAGGGCGACCAGCTCGGCCGCGCCGATGAGGGGCTCGCCCCCCGGCCCGGGATGCCAGCCCCGGGTGTTGGTCAGCGTGTCGGCGCCGTGATGGGAGAACAGGATGACCAGCCGGTCGTCCTGCCCGGTCCGGACCTCCTCCCCGGCCGGTCCCCGGTAGGCCGAGTGGACCTCGGCGAGCCGGTCTTCCAGCCACCGGGCCTGCTGGCGGTCCAGGCACCCGTCGGCCCCGCCGGCCAGGCAGTTGGTGTCCAGCGCGATGAACCGGGCCGCCGGCGTGTCATGGACGTAGTACGCCGTTCCGTGGCGGAGATTCTCGTCGGTGAAGCCGTGCCCGAGCGGGCGGGCTCCCGGCCGGAAATGCGCGGCCACGAACTCGCGGCGGGTGACCGCCCGCCGGCCGGGATCCGCGGGCACCGTCCGGGACGGCCCGGCCATGAACGCCTCCGGGCGCACCGTGAACAGCTCGAGCGCCGCGTGGCTGTCGAACCCGCCGGGCAGCGCTGTCGGCTTCCGGTCACCGGTCAGCGCGGCGGCCAGCCCGGGGGTCTGCATGCCGACGCCCTGGTTGAGCGCCTCGTGGTTGCCGAAGCAGGACAGCCAGGGCATGGCCAGGCCGCCCGCGGTGAACTCCCGCATGGCCGCCTCGATCAGGCCCGGGTGATGCGGGAAGCCGAGCTCGCGGCGGAAGAAGTCCGGGCCATCCGGGCCGTCGCCATCCGGCTTCCAGAAGATGTCGTCCGGCCAGTCGCGGGCCTGCACCCCGGCGTAGCCGGGGCCGCCGGAATCCGGGCTGACCCGGCCGCCGTCGAACAGGGCCAGGAACGCCTGGACCTCGTTCCACTGCGCGTTGTCGATCGCGTCCCCGGTGGTGACGGCCAGCGCCGGCGGCAGGCCGGTGGCCGGGCCGCGCAGCGCGTTGACCGTGCGCAGCGTGGCGTCCACCGCGTGCGGGGTGAGGGCCTCCTGCGGGCGCTGCACCGGGACCAGGCCGGCGTACCGGGGGTCGGCGAAGAAGCGGTTGAGGAACTCGAACCGGGTCGGTGACTGGACGTCGGCCAGCTGCAGGTCGGTGACGTGGATAAGGCACAGCAGCGGCCGCGCGCCGGGCGGGCTGGCGGCCGGCGGCGCGCCGCCCAGGTCATCCCGCCGTACGTGCGGCTCGCCGCCGATGATCTCGACGGCCCGGTACGGCGCGCTCGCCCCGCGGCGCAGCACCGTGCCCGGGGCGAGCCGGCGGTGGGTGGTCAGTGGCGGGCGTCCTGCGCTCAAGCCCCGCTCGCAGCCACGGAAGCTTCATTCTCCGCAACGGAAACCAGCACCGGGTCGGGCCTGATCGTCAGCGCGACGAAGCTGCCCGCACTGAGCTCGGTCGCGTCCGAGGTCGGCAGCTGGGCCATGATCGTGGTGTCGCCCAGGTTCACGGTGACCCGGCTGGTCGCGCCCAGGAAGGTGATGGCGATCACGGTGCCGGCCAGCGGGCCGGACCCGGCCGAGCTCTCCGGGGCCAGGGTGACCGCCTCGGGCCGGATCAGCGCGGTGACCGGGCCGGCCGGGATGCCCGGGTCGACCAGCGGCAGGTCGCGGCCACGGACCGTTACCGTGCTCCCGCTCACGGTCCCGGCCAGGCGGTTGGTGAGCCCGACGAACTCGGCCACGAACGGGGTCGCGGGGCGGGAGTACACCTCGGTGGGCGAGGCGAGCTGTTCCAGCTTGCCCTCACGCATGACCCCGACCCGGTCGGCGATGGCCAGCGCCTCCTCCTGGTCGTGCGTGACGAACAGGGTAGTAATGCCGACCTCCAGCTGGATCCGCCGGATCTGGTCCCGCAGCTGCGCGCGGACCTTCGCGTCCAGCGCGGACAGCGGCTCGTCCAGCAGCAGCACCTGGGGCTCGATGGCCAGGGCCCGGGCCAGCGCGACCCGCTGCTGCTGCCCGCCGGAGATCTGGTGGGCGTACCGCCCGGCCTGCTCGGTGAGCCCGACCAGCTCGAGGATCTCCAGCGCCCGCCTGTCCCGCTCGTGCTTGGCCATCCGGCGCAGCCGCAGCCCGAACGCGACGTTCTGCTGCACGGTCATATGCGGGAACAGCGAGTAGGCCTGGAACACCATGCCCATGTCCCGCTTGCTCGCGGGCACGTGGGTGAGGTCCCGGCCGGCTACGGTGATCCGCCCGGCGTCGGCGTCCTCCAGCCCGCCCAGCAGCCGCAGCGTGGTGGTCTTGCCGCAACCGGACGGCCCGAGCAGGGCGACCAGCTCGCCTGGCTGCAGGGTCAGGTCGAGCCCGTCCAGCGCGGTGACCGCGCCGTACCGGCGGGTCAGCCCGTCCATCCGGACTTCGACCGCGGTCCGGCCAGCGCTGCCGTTGGGGCTGGTGACTGGTGAGCTCACGGTGTGTTCCTCATCCCCGGCTGCGCCGGCGGCCGACGAAGGACAGGATCAGCAGCAGCACGAAGCCGAACAGCAGCGCGGCCGCTGACGTGGAGAAGAGCACCCCGGCGTTGGCCGTCTCCCGGCTGATGTTGAACAGGGCGACCTGCAGGTTGATGTAGTTGAGGATCTCGGCCAGGGTGAACTCGCCGAGGACCAGGGCCGCGGTCAGCAGCAGCGCGTTCAGGATCGCCGCCCGCATGTTCGGCACGATGATCCGCCACATCACGGTGAACCAGCTGGCCCCGAGGCTGCGGGCGGCCTCGGCCAGGGTGGTCACGTCGATCGCGTCCAGCCCGGTGGCCAGCGCCCGGTAGGCGTAGGGCAGCGCCAGGATGACGTAGACCCAGAACAGCTGCAGTGCGGACAGGTTGTAGTGCTCGATCCGGTTGTAGATCGGGCCGAGGCCGACCACCAGGACGATGGCCGGGATGGTCAGCGGCAGCAGGCAGAGGAACTCGAACGCACGGGAGAACCCGCGCACCCGGAGCCGGATCCAGATCATGGTCGGCACCAGCAGCACCAGCACCACCGCGCAGGTGATGACGGCCAGTTCCAGGGTGATCTCGATCGCGCTGAGCAGCCCGGGGTAGGACACGATCTGGGTCCACGCCGTCACCGAGAACGTGCCCGGCTTCTTGCCCTCCAGCGAGAACCGCACCATCGCGTACAGCGGCAGCAGGAAGAACAGCGCAAACAGGGTGAAGACCACGTAACGGAACAGGTTCAGCTTCCGGCGGCGGCTGGCCGCCATGCCGCGGCGCCGGGGCCCCTGCTCGGTGAGCGGGGTCTCGCCGACCGACGTTAGCGCAGCCATCGGGCCGCCCTCCGCTGCAGCAGCGCGTACCCGGTCATGACGATCGCGACCAGGACCACCATGCCCAGGGCGAGGATGTCGCCCTCGTTGGACGCCAGCCCGACCTCGCTGTTGATCGAGATGTAGATCTGCTGCGGCACGGTGTAGGAGATCTGGTTCTCCCAGGCCACGATCGTCGCGTAGGCCGACAGCGAGTTGGCGAACAGGAGCAGCGTCGCGCTGATGAAGGCCGGCGCGAGCAGCGGGATGCCGACATGCCGCCAGTACTGCCAGGTCGAGCCGCCGAGGTTCTCGGTGGCCTCCCGCCACTGCACCTTCAGCCCGTCGATGGCGGGCAGGAACACCAGCACCATCAGCGGTATCTGGAAGTAGATGTAGATCAGCCCGATGCCCTGCGGGAAGTCGTAGAACCAGCTGGCGTGGGCCAGCAGGCCGCTGGTCGGGCCGATCGCGGCCAGGAACGCGAAGGCCAGGGTGACCCCGCCGAACTGGGCCAGCACGCCCGATGCGGCCAGGTAGAGCCGGCGTATCACCCCCTCCGGGTTCCCGGAGGCCACCGCGTAGGCCAGGATCGCGCCGAGCACCGCCCCGGCCACCGCGCTGATCGCGGCCAGCTGCAGCGAGCCGACGAAGTAGCTGCGCACCGCGGAGTTGCCGAGCAGCTTGAGGCCGGCCAGGTCCAGCCCGCCGCTTGGTCGGGTTGCGGACCGCGTTCCAGATCACGATGCCGGTCGGCAGCAGCAGGAACACCCCGACGTAGCCAAGGAAGGGAACGGTGCCGAGCCAGTCCAGCCGAAGCCGGCGCCCGGCCCGAATGGGCCGGGCGCCGGTCGTAGTCGTCGCAGCGACGGCCACGCGCCCTCCGTTACTTGCTTACTTGACTACTTGCTTACTTGACGGCCTGGGCCCAGTTGGAGGCCAGGTAGGTAGCGGCGTTGGTGGCCTGGGTCCCGGTCAGGAACACCGGCGTCCCGGCGACCTTCGGCAGCGACGCGGCGGCTGCCTTGTCCAGCGAGCCGTTGTTGGCCATCGTCAGCTGCTCGACCGGCCGGGCCCCGCCCTGCAGCCAGAGGTTCTGCCCGCCGCTCGCGGCCTGGGAGTAGAGGAACTCCTCCCACAGCCGGGCGGCCGCCGGGTCGGGGGCGTTCTTGTTGATGGCCTGCGCGTAGTACCCGCCGAGGATGGCGTTGGACGGCACGAACACCTTCCAGTTCGCGCCCTGGCCCACCACGCTCGGGGTGTTCAGGTAGTCCCAGTTGATCACGACCGGCGTGGTGCCGGCCTTGATCGTGGCGTTGGTCGCCTGCACAGGGACGAAGTTACCGGCCTGCTTGAGCTGGTGGAAGAAGTTCACGCCCTTGGCGATGCTGCTCGCCGAGCCGCCCTCGGCCAGGTTGGCCATCATCACGCCGGACAGCGCGGCGTTGGCTTCGGTCGGGTTCCCGTTCAGCGCCACCGCATTCTTGAACTTGGAGCCGAGCAGCTGGCTGACCGAGGTGACCGTGCCGAACTTGGCGGAGTTGTAGCCGATGGACATGTAGCCGCCATAGTCCTGGTACCACAAGCCGTTGGCGTCCTTCTGGGCGGCCGGGATCGCGCTCCAGGTGCTCACCTTGTACGGCGCGAACAGGCTGGTGCTGACCAAGGCGACAGCCATTCCCACGTCGAGCACATCAGGTGCCTTGGCGGTGCCGTTCTCCGACTTGACCGCGTTGACCTCGTCCTGGCTGCTGCCGGTCGGGTTCTGCGAGTTGACGGTAATCCCGTACTTGGCCTTGAAGTCCTTGATGATGGTTCCATAGTTGGCCCACGTGGGGGGCAGGGCAATGACGTTGAGCTTGCCCTCTTTCTTGGCCGCGGCGATGAGCTTGCTCATTCCGCCGCCGCCGCTGGCGGAAGTGACCGTGGCCCAGTTGGTCCCGCCACTGGACGACGGGGATGAGCTCCCTGAGCACCCGGCGGCGGCCAAAGCCAGCGCCGCCACGCCCAGGAGGGTAAAGCGGTAGGGAGATTTCACCGGAAATTGCCTCCTGTATTGGCTATCCCACTTTTGAGCGGGCCCGCGGAAGCTAAGCGCCCACCACGCAGTAGTGCTCAGGAGGTCTGCGGACCCCCCCGCGACAGCACCCGACAAAAGACCTTAAACGTTTAGTTCTGCCGGTATGCTGACGTACCCGCCGCAGGGGCGTCAAGAGCCGTTACCGAGTTGACGCGCGGGGGCCAACTGGTGTTCACCGGGCGGCAAAACCCCCAGGCCGGTGCGTTGCCGCCCGGGCCGGGGAGGGCGCCACCGGCGGCTGCATGGAGGCCCGCTCGACGAGTTCCACGGGGGCCACGTAATCCTCCGCCGGGACCCGCCCCAGCAGGCGCAGCATCAGCGCCCGGCCCATCTCCCGCCGGTTCAGCCAGATGGTCGCCAGCGGCGGGTCCAGCAGCTCGGATGTGGCCAGGTCGTCGTGGCCGACCACGGAAACCCCGGGCCCGATCCGCAGCCCCAGCTCACGTGCGGCCTTGTAGACCGCGTGCGCGGTGTAGTCGGAGTTCGTGATGACCGCGGTCGGGGCGGGGTGGCCGCCGTCCTGGCCGGCCAGCACCGCCCGGGTGGCCTGCTGCACGTCGCCCATGGTCAGCGGCGAGTACAGCACCGTGGCCCGCAGCCCCAGGGCCCGGCTCAGCCGCCGGAAGTGGCGCAGCCGGTCGGGGTCCGCCATCAGCCGGCGCGGCGCGGTCAGGAAGGCCACCGAGGTGTGGCCCAGCTCGGCGAGCCGGCGCAGCGGCAGCTCGACCGCGGCGGCGTTGTCCGGGCGGACCCGGGAGACGCCGGTGATGCGGGCCGCCGACGCGTTCAGCGCCACCACGGGAGCCCCCGGCCGCAGGTCGTGCCACAGCTGGATCGACTCGCCGGTCCCGACCGGGGCGATGGCCAGCCCGGCCAGCCGCTGCGCGGCCATCTCCTGCAGGTGGCGGCGCTCCCGCTCCAGTGAATAGCGCGAGTCCAGGACCAGCAGGGTCGCGCCGGCCTCGCCCGCGACCTCTTCCGCGCCGGAGAGCACCTCGAGGAAGAAGGGGTTGGCGAAGTTGCGCACCACGAAGCCGTAGGTGGTGGTCCGGCCCCGGCGCAGCGCCTGGGCCTGCGGGTTCGCGCGGTAGCCGAGCTGCTCCGCGATGGCCAGGATGCGCCGGCGGGTGTCATCGGCCACCCCCGGCTGGCCGTTGAGCGCGAAGCTCGCCGAGGCGACCGAGACGCCCGCCATCCGGGCTACGTCCCGGATGCCTGCCGTGCGCGGAAGACCAGGGCCGGGTGATCCGGCGCGCGGCGATCCGTTCTGGGCAGTCGGCATGATCTTCCTGCGGCTCCCGCTGCGCCTCTGGCCAGGCCCGGCGGCTCCGGGCAGCGTAGGACGGGCGATGCGTTCGAGCCGCTGATGATCAGCCTCCCCGAGCGGCCGCGGTTAGGCAAGCCAGGGCCGCCGCACGCGGCCCGCGAGCGGTTGGTGAGAGTCACAGTCCAACCTCCCGGCCGTCATAGTCTGGAGGTAGCCACGGTCGCGTCCACGGGAATTGTCGGAGGCCGGTGGCACACTGCACAGAGGCCGTCAGCGCACTGGCCCCGCGGCCAGTGGCCAGAGCTGGCGGCGGTGGGTAGGTTCGTTCACCCAAGGACGGGGAGGAGCGTGAGCGAGATCGCCGCCACCGACACTGCCACTCATGACCTGGAAACCTACCGGGGGGAGCTGACCGGGTACTGCTACCGGATGCTCGGGTCGGCGCACGACGCCGACGACGCCGTGCAGGAGGCCATGGTCCGGGCCTGGCAGGCCTTCGACCGGTTCGAGGGCCGGTCCGCCGTGCGGTCGTGGCTGTACCGGATCGCCACCAACGTCTGCCTGGACATGCTGCGCAGCCGCAAGCGCCGGGCGCTGCCGATGGACCTGTCGGCCCCGGTGCCCTCCAGCACCGAGCCGGTGGCCACGCTGCCGGAATCGGCCTGGGTCGAGCCGCTGCCGGGCGACAGCCCGCTGCCGCCGGACACGGATCCGGCCGGGCGGGTGGTGCTGCAGGACACCATCCGGCTGGCGTTCATCTCGGCCCTGCAGAACCTGCCGCCCCGGCAGCGGGCCGTGCTGATCCTCCGTGAGGTGCTGTGCTGGCAGGCCTCCGAGGTGGCCGACCTGCTCGACACCACGGTGGTCTCGGTGAACAGTGCCCTGCAGCGCGCCCGCGCCACGATGGCCGCCAGCGACCGGGCCGAGGACCGGCCGTCGCCGCAGCTGGCCGAGGAGGACCGGGACCTGCTGGCCCGCTACGTCAACGCGTTCCAGCGCTACGACATCGACCGGCTCGTCGCGCTGCTGCACGAGGACGCCAGCATCTCCATGCCGCCGTTCGAGATGTGGATCCGCGGCCGGGACGAGCTGCACGGCTGGTACACCGGATGGGGCAGCGGCTGCGGGGGGTCCCGGCTCGTCCCCGTCACCGCCAACGCCTCACCCGCGTTCGGGCAGTACAAGCCCAGCGAGGACGGCACCCGCCTGGTGCCCTGGTGCATCCAGGTCCCGGAGATGTCCGGCGGCCGGATTACGCACATCCATCACTTCATCGCCACCGACAGCAGCCTGTTCGATCGGTTCGGTCTCCCCCCGTACCTCGACCGCGTCTGACCGCCGATCCCGCGGCCTGCCGCGCCGGGCCTGCTGGGCCGCCGCGGGCTACTGCCCGGCGGCTTCGCGGGCGGCGGCTTCCTCGACGGTGAGCTCGGCGGCCGGGTAGGCCTCGAGCCGCTCGTCGGGGATGGGCTTCCCGCTCAGCACGGACCGGCCGTAGGTGCCGTCCGCCAGCCGCTGCTCGGCCCGGTCCAGGGCGGCGAGCCGGTGGCGCAGGCTTTCCGCGATCGCGTCGTCCATGCCCTCCTGGGTCAGGGACTGCGCGGGGTCGGCGATGTCGGCGTCCCTCTGGTCCTCGCTGTCCCGGTCCTCGCGGCCCGCCCGGTCGGTCTCGGCCAGCAGCTTCTGCACCTCATCGCGCTCGGCGGCCAGCAGGGCCCGGGCCCGCTCAACGTCCACGTGATCTCCTCCGCACCTTGCCGCTGCCGCCAGATCCACGGCTCCCCGTAGGGCCCCACCCTATGCCGCCGCCGCGATCGGGCAGGCGGCCCGCGCCGCCGCGCCGCCACGGCGTCCTGGATGAACTCGCTGGCGGCCAGCTGGCAGGAGCGCCTGCAGTTGCTGGCGGGAAGCAGGCGGCCGGGGGAGATTAGTCGGCGCGCCCGGATTCGAGGGCCAGATCCCACTTCTGCTCGATCTTGCCGAAACGCCAGATGGCCAGGGCCACCACCCAGGTGAGCACGAAGACCCCGGCGATCACGAATCCGGCCTTGTTGAGGTCGAAGTCCTCCAGCCACCGCCAGCCGGGGCCGGTCAGGTGACCATCCTGGCCGAGCAGGCCGAGCACTTCGACCGCCCCGATGAACATGGCCACGAACACGGACAGCCCGGTGATGGTCAGGTTGTAGTAGACCTTGCGGACCGGGCGGGCAAACGCCCAGTCGTAGGCGAAGTTCATGAAGCAGCCGTCCGCCGTGTCGAACAGGCTCATCCCGGCGGCGAACAGGATCGGCAGGGACAGCACCGCGTAGAACGGCAGGCCGCCGATGACCGCGGTGCCGGCCAGCACGAGCAGCGCGACCTCGGTCGCGGTGTCGAAGCCCAGGCCGAACAGGAAGCCGATCGGGTACATCTTCCAGGGCGCGTCGATCCGGCGGGCCAGCGGGCCGAGGATGCGGTTCATCAGGCCCCGCTTGTTCAGCTGCTCTTCCAGGGCGTCGTCGTCGTACCGGCCGGACCGCATCCCGCGGAACACCTTGACGATCCCGGCCAGGATCACCACGTTGATCGCCGCGATCAGGAACAGGAAGACGCCGGACACCAGGGTGCCGATGATGTTGGTGGTGTACTGCAGGTGCGAGCTGGAGTTCCTGACCTGCTCGTTCAGCGCCCTGATGCCGAAGTTCAGCACCAGGGCCAGCACGAACACGACGCTCGAATGGCCCAGCGAGAAGAAGAACCCCACCGACAGGGGCCGCTTGCCGTCGCTGACGAGCTTGCGGGTGGTGTTGTCGATGGCGGCGATGTGGTCGGCGTCGAACGCGTGCCGCATGCCGAGGGTGTAGGCCAGGATCCCGGTGGTGAAGCCGAAGGTCTCGGTCTTGCTGATGTGGAAGTGGCCGCTGACCGCGATGGCGAGCATGACCCAGCCGGCCACGTTCAGGCCGACGACGGTCAGCAGCATCGCGCCGGCCCGGGCCCACTCGCGCGGGGTCAGCCCGTCGCGAATCCGGGCCAGCCGGGCGCGCTGATCAGCCATCGGGCCACCTTCCTGCCGGGATCGTGGCACCAGGGTAGGTCTTACTGCAATTTACTTGCAACAACGAAAGGCAGGTAGCTGCAGGACCGTGCTGGTGGTCCGGGGTTCAGCGCAGGCGGCGGGCCAGGAACGCGGTCACGGCGATGAGGATCAGGCCACCTCCACCCGCCGGGCGCCCATAAGCGGGGGCCCGCAGGTCCAGGGCCACCGGGCGTGGGTGGCCGGGCGTCCCGCCCGTTTCGTGGCGCGCTCCGCGCGGGGCCCCCCGGGCCTACGTTCCCCGCTGCTGCTGGACCTGGCGCTTGATACGGGCCAGCATCGCCGCCATGCCGCGCAGCCGCAGCGGGCTGACCAGGTCCGACAGGCCGAGCTGGGTGGTGAACTCGGCCGGAGTGGCCAGGATCTCCGCCGCGCTCAGCCCGTCCAGCGCGGTCTGCAGGATGCCCGCGAACCCGCGGGTGGTGGGTGCTTCCGGCGGCGCGTCGAAGAACAGGTGGGCGGTGCCGTCGTCAGCCACCTCGACCGCCAGGAACAGCGGCGACTGGCACTCCGGCACCGGCTCCAGCCGGTCGCGGTGCTCGGCGTAGCGGGCCGGGAGCGGCGGCAGCTCGTCAGAGAACTCCAGCAGCAGCTGCAGCTTCTGCTGGCCGGGGACCGCCGCGAACTCGTCAACGATGTCCTGCAGCCGAGGGTTGAGCGTGGCCGTCACGGTTTGTCTCCCTGGGCGATGGGAACCCGGACGCTGTTCCCCCACTCGGTCCAGGACCCGTCATAGTTGCGCACGGCCGGGTAGCCGAGGAGGTGGTGCAGGACGAACCAGGTGTGGCTGGACCGCTCGCCGATCCGGCAGTACACGATCACGTCGTCGGCGGGGCTGAGCCCGGCCTCACCGCCGTAGATGGCCTCGAGTTCCTTGCGGGGCCGGAACGTGGCGTCGTCCGCGGCCGCGCGGGCCCAGGGGACGTTGCGGGCGCCGGGGATGTGCCCGCCGCGCAGCGCGCCCTCCTGCGGGTAGTCCGGCATGTGCAGCAGCTCGCCGCTGTACTCCCCGGGCGAGCGGACGTCGATCATGGGCTGGCCGAGGTGGGCCCGGACGTCGTCACGGAACGCCCGGATCGCCGAGTCGTCCCGCTCGACCACCGGGTAGTCGGTCCGCGGCCGCTCCGGGGTCTCGGTGCTCAGCGGGCGGTCCTCGGCGATCCACTTGGCCCGGCCGCCGTCCAGCAGGCGGACATCGGGGTGGCCGAACAGCGTGGCCACCCACAGCGCGTACGCCGCCCACCAGTTGTTCCGGTCGCCATAGAGCACGAGCGTGGTGTCCCGCGAGATGCCCTTTTGTGACATCAGCCGCGCGAACCCCGCGCCGTCCACGTAGTCCCGGGTGACCGGGTCGTTCAGCTCGGTATGCCAGTCCAGCTTGACCGCGCCCGGGATGTGCCCCGTCTCGTACAGCAGCACGTCCTCGTCGGATTCGGCGACCACCAGCCCGGGATCGCCGAGGTGCTCGGCCACCCAGCCGGTGCTGACCAGCAGCTCC
Organism: uncultured Actinomycetes bacterium; assembly: GCA_963720645.1. Classification (GTDB taxonomy): domain Bacteria; phylum Actinomycetota; class Actinomycetes; order Streptosporangiales; family Streptosporangiaceae; genus RYN-230. Next base: position 333,545 of record CAVRFX010000021.1, read on the forward strand.
GGCCGGGCGTAGTCCTGGAACTTCGGCGTGGTGTCATACGGCAGCGTCATGGATACCCTCACCTTCGTCGGTGGCCCGCCCGCGGTCGCCAGGCGCGAGGCCGTTACTCCCCACCGGTCAGCAACGCCGCCGGGCAGCCGGCCCTTCCCCGGCCAGGACCTCGCGGGCGGCCCGGGCACCGGAGGCCAGCGCGCCCTGGACCGAGCCACTCGCGCGATGGTCGCCGCACACGTACCGGCGCGGGTCTCGCGCGCCCGCGCTCCGGGAACCAGTCCCGCCGGGGCCAGTCCCGCCGGGACCAGTCCCGCCGGGACCAGTGCCACCGGGACCAGTGCCGGCCGGGACCTCCACCCGGCTCGGCTGGCTGAGCGGCCACGGGGGCAGCATGACGGGCAGCGCACCATCGATGGTGTAGCTGTCCACGTGCTCCCAGCCGGCCGTGTCGGTCTGGTACAGGTCGGCGAGCCTGGCCCGGACGGCGGGCTCGCGGTCCGCGCCGCCACCACCCAGGACCGAGGTGGAGATGAGCGCCCGGCCGGCCGCATAGCCCGGGCTCACCTCCGACAGGACGCAGGTGTTGAGGATCTCGCCTTCGGTGTCGACCAGCAGGGTCGGCTCCGCGAGCGGGCTGGCCGGGGCGGCGTGATACACGGTGGTGACCGTGCGCGTGTCCGGCACGGCCAGCCCGGGCAGCAGGGCCTCGGCGCTGGCGGCCCCGGTGGCGACCACGACCGCGTCCGCGGGGAGCTCGCGGCCGTCAGCCAGCAGCACGCCGGGGCCGGTGAGCGCGCGGACCGGGGTCTCCAGCCGGACCGTGCCGGGGGGCAGCCCGGCGGCCAGCTGCTCGGGCACGGCCTGGATGCCGCGGCGCGGCAGGCACAGGGTGCCGCGCAGCATGCTCCGCCAGACCAGGTGAAAGAATCGGCCCGAGGTCTCCAGCTGATCCTCCAGGAACACCCCGGCCAGGAACGGCCGGAACATCCGCTCGATCAGCTCCCCGGGGATGCGCGCGCCAGCCAGCGCGGCCAGCGTGCTGTGATCCGGCGCGCGGGTGAGCAGCCGGGCCGGGAGCAGCATGTCCCGCGCGCTGAGCGCGGCCAGGGCAGCCAGGCCGCCCGGGCCGGCCAGGCGGCCGCGCACCAGGTCGCCCTGGTCTGCTGGGCGCCGGGTGGGGTCGGCGAACCGCAGCCGGCCCGCGCCGGTGTGCAGCAGCATCCCGGGGGTGAACGGGGACAGCTGCAGGGCCCGCAGGTCCACCCGGCGCTGCACCTGCGGGTAGGACGTGTTGAAGACCTGGAAGCCCCGGTCCAGCAGGAAGCCGGCCCGGCGGCCGCTGCTCACACGGCCGGTGCTCACACGGTCGGTGCGCATCCGGCCGCCGACGGCGTCCGAGGCTTCCAGGACCGTGACGGGCGCCCCCGCGGCGGCCAGATCGGCCGCGCAGGCCAGGCCGGCCAGCCCGGCCCCGACCACGATGACGTTCAGCAGGCTGGTGTCGGACATGCGGACGTGCCCCCAGTTGATCGGTTGCCAGGTATTCGGAGGCCCGGCCGCTCAGGGCCGCAGCGGCCGCTCAGGGCCGCAGCGGCCGCCAAGGGCCGCACCGGCCGCCACCGGTCAGCGCGGCCCGGCCCACTCCGGGTTCGCCCCGGCGGTGTAGATCTCCGCGCCGCCGATCAGCGCGCGCTCGACCCGGCTGAGCGGCTGCTCCGCCATGCCAGCCTCCTCCGCCTGCCCAGTCCTGGAGTACCTGCCCGGAACACCCACATTATTCGGCCCTAATTGACCCAGTGGTTCTCGTTGCGGAATGGAAACACCGTTATCCATGACCTACGGTCATGGATGTGGATACGGATGCGCTGCGCTGGTTCCAGCAGGTCGCCGACGGCACGACGGTCACGGAGGTCAGCGAGCTGGAGTCGGTCACGCAGTCCGGGGTGTCGCGGGCGCTGGCCCGGCTCGAGGCGCAGGTGGGCACGCCGTTGCTGCGCCGGCACGGCCGCACGCTGCGGCTGACCCAGGCGGGGGCGGTGTTCAAGCGGCACGTGGACGCGATGCTGCACCAGCTCGACGACGGGATCGCCGCGGTCAGCCAGCTGATCGAGCCGGACACGGGCACCGTCGCGCTCGCGTTCCAGCAGTCCCTGGGCACCTGGCTGGTGCCGGATCTGGTCCGCAGCTTCCGCGCTGCCCACCCGCACGTCACGTTCCAGCTCACCCAGGTTCACGACGAGGTGCACTCCGCGGCGCTGGACGGCGGGCTGGCTGACCTGGAGATCGGCACCCGGCGGGCCCGCACCGCTGCGCTGCGGACCCGGCTGATCGCGATCGAGCCGCTGCGGCTGGCCGTCCAGCGGGACCACCCGCGGGCCGGGCAGCGCATTCACCTGGCCGAAGTGTCCGCGGAGCCGTTCGTCAGCCTGCGGCCGACCTCGGCCCTCCGCAAGCTCGGTGACGACCTCTGCCAGCAGGCCGGGTTCCGCCCGGCCGTCGTGTTCGAGGGGGACGACCTGTCCACCGTGCGCGGCTTCGTCGCGGCGGGCCTGGGCGTGGCCATCGTCCCCGCGCCGCGGGCGGGAACCCTGGAAGCCGCGGCCGGGCCGCTCGCCTACTGCGAGATCCTGGACGCCGGCGCGGTCCGTGACCTGACCCTGACCTGGTCCGCGGAGCGGCGCCTGCTGCCGGCGGCGGAACTGTTCCGCAGGCACGTGATCCGCACCGCCAGCGCGGGGCAGGTCCCGGCGCTCTCCGCCTGACCAGGCCCGGGAGGTTTGAGGCACAACGCGGCGGGCTGGCCCGGGAGCAGGGTGTTCCGGGCCAGCCCGCCGAGACTTGCGGGGGATGGGTGCCGTTGTGGCCAGGAAGGGTCAGAAGTGGGTCGGGCCCGTCCCGGTCGGCACCGGGGCCGGCGTGGCCGAGGTGGGCTGGACCGTGGGTGTGGTAGTCGGGGTGGTGGTCGGGGTCATCGTGGTCAGCGGCGGGGCGAGCGGGGCCCGGAAGTGGCCGTGGGCCACGAGCAGGCCGTCGGTGTTGCCCCTGGCGTCGGTGTAGAAGCCGACCAGGGCACCCGCGTCGTTGATGCCGTTGAGCGTGGTGGCCCCGGAGCCACGCGGGTCGTTGACGGTCCGGAATCCGAAGTCCCGGGCCCAGATGAACCCGAACGACTTGGCGTTGTTGCCGCTGCCGACCATGTAGGTGCCGACGACCTCACGGTTGTCGTTGACGCCGAAGGCCATGGTGGAGGACGCGCCGGGGACGCTCAGCCGGTAGAGGTGGCCGTGCGCGCCGAGCAGGAAGCCCCGGGTGACGCCGCCGCGGCCGGTGTAGAAGCCGGCGATGTCGCCGTGGTTGTTGATGCCGGAGGCGGTCGAGCTGACCGCGCCGGAGATCCTGATCCGGTGGAACCAGCCGCCGGGGATGCTGTACGCGTAGGCGTGGCTGTTGCCCTGCGCCCCGTTGAAGAAGCCCACCGCGATGTCCGAGTCGTTCACGCCCAGGAGCTGGTTGACCGGGGGCTTTGCGTTGTTGCGGGTGGGGAAGGTGACGCTGTGGAACTGGCCATGCCAGTCGTAGAACCCGAAGTTGTTGTTGGTCTGGCTCTTCGTGTTCTGCGTGGACCAGAACCCGACAGAGACCCCGGTGTCGTTGATCCCGATGACCTGGGTCTGGATCCCGCCGGGGAAGTTCTCATTCGTGAATGACGAGGGCCGGCCCAGGTTGAGCACGTATCCCTTGTTTGGGTGGCCTGCGGCGCCCGAGCCGAAATAGCCGGCGATCTGGCCGCGGTTATTGATGCCCAGCAGCTGGTTGAACGTGGGGTCATTGCTGTTGTTGAGCTTGCTGAACGACCAGCCGCGTGCCATGCGCATTTCGCGCGGGTGATGCTCGCGGTGCGAGTTGGCCGAGAGGCTGACGCTGGAGTGCGCGCTGGAGTGCCCGGTCACGGCGAAAACACCGCCGACCGCTCCGCCCACCGCGACGGCAGCCACGCCGATCGCCGCTACGACTGTACGTCAACTCATTCTGGATCCGCCATTCTGGGTCCACGCACGTGCGCGTCTTCCCCGTCGTATCTGGTTCTCACCGAGAATCCCTTTCCGTGCATCCAGATGACCGTTCCGGAACGTTCCCGGGCGGTCATGGGCGGCATGGAACTGGCCGCACTGACGACGTTAGTGGCGGGGGCGCCGAATCCCGGGCCCAGGCCGTCCGGGGTCCGGGAACCGTAATAACTCCCCCCGACCCCGCAACGGTCACGGTGGGCCCGGCGGCAGGCAGGGCCGAAAGTCCCGGCCGCAGGACCGCCGGTCCCCTGTTCCGGGCTCGCCCGCCCCTGTGAACTGGGATCGAGAGGCTCCGGGACGCGTTCCGGGCGATGCGGCCCGGAAGGGCCCGCAGGCGACCCTCTCGGAGGGGAGTGCTCGACATGACCGGCTCAATTGGGGTGCTGATCGTGGTCCCGATCGTGATGCTGGCCGCCCTCGGCGTGTGGCTCGGCCTCGTGTACTGGGTGGGTGCCCATCCGGAGTGGAAGGCGCACCGGCTGGCCCGTGAGGCCGCGGCCCGGCAGGCGGTGGCCGAGGCTGGCGGGCAGGAGGCCATCCCGGCGACACCCACGGCGGCCAGCAGCCGGGCTGGGAGCGAGACGCCGGCCAGCCCGCGTGCCGCCTGAGCGGCTCCGGTCCAGGCGCGGGTACTCTCCACCTGACCGGAGTGATCAGCTCCCTCGAAGGAGTCGCCGATGCGGATAGCCACCGGCCGGGCGCTGGCGGCGCTGCCGGTGACCTGTGCGTGCCTGCTGACCACCGCATTCGGGGTCACCGGGGTCAGGGCGAACCTGGCCAGCACGACGGTCAAGGTCACCGCGACCGGCCCGGCGCGGACGGTCATGCCAACTCTGCTGGGGCTGAACGGCGTGAACACCACGGGCCCGCAATGGGACGATTCTGCCTTCGACTCCGTCCTGAAGAAGTTCGCGCCCGGCGTGATCCGCTACCCGGGCGGGACGGTGGCGAACTACTGGTCGTGGCCAGACGGCTGGTTCCAGCCAGGTGAATGGCCAGGTGAGCCTGCTCAGGCCGTCAACGACGCCCTGCCAGTGTTCGGCACCGGCCTGGCCGCAGCGGGGGCCACGCCGCTGTTCGACCTGAACACCGTGACCCTGAACGGGGCGATCGGCTCCGCCGCGGAAAACACCGCCCAGCTGGACCAGCAGCTGCAAGCCCTGCGGTCCGCCGCCGGGGACGGGCTGCCGGTCAAGATGGTGGAGCTCGGGAACGAGCTCTACCAGAGTGGTTACATCAGCACCGGCCCGGACGGCCAGGACTACACCGAGCGGTTCCCGACCGCCGCCGACTATGCCACGCAGATGAACGCCTGGATTTCCGCCCTGCACAGCGCGTTCCCGGGAGTGAAAGTGGCGGCGGTGGCCACCGACGCGAACGACGTCATCGGCGTCGCGCCGCGGCGAAGTAGCTGGAATGCCACCGTGTTGCCGCTGCTCAAAGGTGAGGATGCGGTGACCATCCACGACAATCTCCGGGTCTCCGACGCTTCGTCATCACCCGCGACCGTGCTGGCCTACCCGTACCTGCATTTCCAGAAGCTCAAGGCCCACGAACTGGCGCTGTTCCACTCCGACCAGCTTCCGGTGTGGGTCACCGAATTCAACCTGGCCGACGTGACGCCGGGGCACGTGTTCCAGGGAACCTGGCTGCACGGCCTGTTCGCGGCGGCCCAGGCGCTCCTGTTCACGGGGGACCCGGACATCACGTACGCCGGGCTGGACGCCACGGTCGGCACCGCCCTTGCCCCCATCTTCAGCAGTACTCATGGGTTCGGCAGCGGCGGCCCCGCGACCGTCCGGCTCGCGCTCAGCGCGGTGGGAACCACGCTGTCGATGATCCAGTCCGCGTTCCACCGCGCTTCTGCGACCCAGGTGCTGTCGTTCTCCCCCAGCCCGGCGCTGGGCACCACCGGGGCGCCTGCGCTGCTCGGGCAGGTGCTCACCACGCAGGGCGGGCCCGAGGCGCTGCTAGAGAACCTGTCCTCGCAGCCGGTCACGGTGAACGTCTCGGCCATCCTCCCGGGCGCGCTGACCGTAACCCAGGTCACCGCGCCGTCGATCGCGACGAAGGTGACCGGACCCGGGTCAACCGAGACCAGCACGTCCGCCGCATCGGGCACGGTCCAGATCGAGCCGTACGCCCTGGCCGACATATCAGGCTGAAGTAGCCCGCCGTCCCTGGGTCAAACGCTGCCTGAGCACCATACGGCCGTACGCCATGAGGTCAAAGGTGTATCGCTTCCATAGCCGACGCGGGTCCCGGTACAGGCGATAGGCCCAGTTCAGCCGCATCTTCTCCATCCAGTGCGGATACCAGTCCACGGCCTCTGCGAGATGGTCGAGGTAGCTGCCGCCGGTGATGATCACCGGCACATCGAGCCGGTCGGCCACCTCCCACACCCACGTCTGCTGCATCGGCGTCGGGATGGAGACGTGCAGGATGTCAGGCTGGGCCGCGTTGATGGTCTCAACCATCATGGACACGTCGGACTCGTCGAAGGCTCCGGGATGCCCGCGCATGATGTCCCAGTGACCGTGCAGCGTTCCGGCGATGGGCAGGCCGGGAAACGCTTCTGTCGCGTTCGCCGCCGCCCGCTCCGGGACTCCCTCGCCGCACCCAAACAAGAAGTTCCGGAACCCGTGCTCGGCTGACATTGCAAACACCAGAGGGCAGATCCTGCCATTCCCCTGTCGGCTGGGTACGGGGAGGCCGACCCAGTGCGCGCCCAAGACGACGCCCCACCCATCCGGTAGCACCACGTCGAAGCGGTTGATCTTCTCGATCAGCCCGGCAGTGCGATGAGCTCGCAACACGTAGTCGGGATTGATAAACGACACAGTCAGCCGGGACCGGTTCTTCACCGCCTCGCGGACAGCGTTGAGGAAGGCCTCATCGGTGAGGCAGGACAAGCCGATCTCCAGGAAGGTCCGCTTACTGGCCCGGGCCTCGGCGGCCGACTCGTCTCCAGCGGGCTGGGTCATGATCGGGTCCTCCCCGGGCTTCACAGGAGCCCTTCGAATGCCAACAGCTCACGAAGCCCGGCCTTGAGGTCGTACTCGGGCTTCCAGCCGGTTGCGGTCATCAGCTTGCCGGGGTCGGCGATCAGGTGCCCATCTCCGGGCCGCCTGCGTTCGGGGTTCTCCCGTACGTCCAGCGCCTCGCCGCGGATGCTCTCGATGGTGGCCAGGACATCGCCGATGGTGGTCCCCGTGCCCGTCCCGACGTTGAAGACGTCGAACCCACGCCCCCGGGCCGTGGCGATGATCCCCTTCGCCGTGTCGGTCACGAAGATGAGGTCGCGCTGCGGCCAGAGATTGCCGAGCTCGATCGGCTGGCCCGCGCGCATGGCCGCTACGATCGCCGGAAGCACATGGGGGTTCGTCTCCCGGGGGCCATAGGTGTTGAACAACCGGGCCACCACGGTGCGAACGTCGCGGCGGTCGGCGTGGAAACGGGCCACGATCTGCTCGCCCATCCACTTCGAGATGCCATAGATCTCGTCGGGCTTGGCGGGGGCGCTCTCTGGCCAGCGCTCGTCGCCGAATCCGTAGATCGCGCCGCTGGAGGGGAACACGAATGACGCCAGCGGCGCGGAGCGGACGGCGCGGATAACGCTTTCCAGTCCCAGCACGTTGACGTCAAGGGCCTCCTGCGGGTGCGCATTGCAGTAAGGGATGAAATGAAGCGCTGCCATGTGGAAGACGGTGTCGGGCTCGAAGTCGGCCACCGGCCGCAGATCGTCAGCGCTTCTGATGTCGGCTTCCAGCAAAGTAACCTGGCCCGTGGACATGACCCGCTCGAGGTGTGCTGGCCGGCCGAGCCGGAAGTCGTCAACAACCAGCACGCTGGCGCCGGAATCCACCATCAAGTCGAACCAGGTGGGAGCCGATGAAGCCCGCCCCGCCAGTGATCAGTACACGTTCCATTGAATTAAGCTTCCTTCCCCCGAGCCCACGTAGTCCTGGACACCGGTGGGCCATCTCTCCGGGAAACTTCCCAGACCGCAAGATACTATCCTGGGGCACGATTAAACATCAACCGCCCCAATTGATCCATCCGTTACAGCTTCCTATTTTCGTGCTGCCTTCCGGCGGGGTCTCCCGGGGGAGACCCCGCAGTTGCGTAAGAGATTGTGGTGTTGGGGATTCCCCCGTTGAAGCAGACCGTGAACGCTGGCCAGAGCCGGTTTCCGGCGCCTGGGTGATGCCGTGGTTCCTGGCCAGTGACGGCGCAGGGCCCCGTCCCCCGGCAGCGCCGGGGGACGGGGCCCTGTCCCGCTCGATCACTCAGCCGCTGTAGGGCAGGAAGCAGATGCCCGACAGGTTGGTGGCCGGGCCGCAGTTCTGGCTGCCACTAAGGTTGTCGCTGGCGATCCACAGCCCGGCGCTGGTCAGCAGCATGTCGTCCGCGCCCAAGCCGCGGTCCCGGCTGTAGTAGCCCGCGCTCCCGTCTGGAGTGACGTACAAGTTGCCGTTGGCCGGGTCCAGGCCCTCCATGCCGGGGGCGTTGTAACCGCCGGCGCCGAGAGCGTCACAGTCGTTGGCGTTCATCGACCACCGCTCGTGCCCGCCGATGTAGGCCGCATTGGCGTCCGCGGCGGCTGAGTACAGCGAGTCGCAGCCGGTGTAGTTCACCCACTCGTGCTGTACCGACGTCTGGGTGGCGGGGAACGCCGCCGCGGCGTCGCACAATCCCTGGCGGGGCGTCTGCCCGACCGGGTAGCCGTTGGCGTGGTAGCCGGTCGTGGCGATGTAGACTGTTCGAATCATCCGGTGACCAGGCGGCAGCCTGGATGTAGAAAGGCTCGACGGTCGCGCACTGGTAAGGCTGGGCGGGATCGCTGCCGTCCCACTCGGGCGAGGTCCAGCCGGTCACCGTGGCGGTGGAACCGCCCACGTTCAGCATGAAGATCTGCTGCCGCGGGACGCCGCCGACCGAGGTGAAGTCGCCCTCGACCAGGTCCAGCGTGCCGCTGTGGCTGAGCTGCTGGTTATAGACCCGCGTCGGGTTGGCCACCACGCCCGGGTACTGGTAATTGCCTGAGATGTTCAGGTGCAGGAACCCGTCACTCTTGCCGGTGGTGGGGCTCACGCTCACCATGTACGGGTCGGCCTTATCGCCGTTGAGTACGTCGAAGTCCCCTCCGACCAGGAGATGATTGCCCACGCCGAGCATGGTCTGCACCGAGCCGTCTGCCGAGCTCCCGAAGGTGCTGACCACGTTGCCGGTGGTGGTGTCGATCTCGGCGACGTTCCTGACGGCGGTGCCGTTGACCGAGGTGAACTTCCCGCCGATGTAGGCGTCGGCGCAGTTGCCGTTGACGAACGCGATGGTGTTGATCGCGTCGCTGCTCTGCTGGGTGTTCCCCTCGGTGCCGATCACATCGGGAGCCCAGCTCGTCACCGTGTAAGGCTTGGTGGCCGAGAAGCTGAAGATGTTCTCGCGCGTGTACGTCGTGCTGCCCTTGATGATCTCTGAGAATGAGCCCACCGCGTACATCGTGTTGCCGCACTGCACCAGCTGGCGGATCTGCTGAATGGGATTGTTGTCGCTGGCCTTCAGGTGCGGAGTGCCGCTGGCCGGGGTGGCCGACACCACTCCGGACGGTGGCTGCTCACCCCCCACTCCCGCCTGAGCGGCCGGGATGCTGAGGGCCATAAGGCCCGACGCCGCAGCCACGGTCGCGCCAATGAGATATTTCCGCATGCTTCCACCCCCCGCATCAGCCAGGCGGGCCCCGTGGCCCTGGCCTCGGCTGATGCCGATTTCAGTACTTGCGACAACTTACCTGAAAGACGCTTGAGTGTCGCTAACGGTTCACATACGTAGACTTCGGAAGCCTCTCCCACGCTCATTTGCTATCCGTGTTGGCTCAACCATCCCATCCGGCGCGGCGATCAGGGCCGGCCAAATGGGGTGCTTCACTCACACGTTCGTGGGCGGCGGCCTCCCGTGAAACAGCGGTCCACGGCGGGCGCGGCCGCCCGCGGTCGCCAAAGAAGGGCGTCGCGGGGGCCGGTGGGAAGATCATCTGTGAAGATATGAAGGTTGGCGCTGGGAGAGTTACTGAACCGAGGCCGGAGTCGCTAGCCATCCATGTACGGCAAGGTCAAGGGATACGGCGGCGCCGGTCCGCGGGTCGCGGCGACCGACGCCAGCTACAAGCGCGGCGTCGCGGGTATTGCCTGCGTGGTCTCCGACGGCTCCTGGGGACTGAGCCGGTGGGCGCCCGGGCATCGCCACGACCCGACGGGTCCCGCCGCGGTCCTGGTGGCCGAGCTGCGGGCGGTCGCGTTTCTGCTGGAGGGCCCCGACCGGCCCCGGCCGCCCGAGCTGCTGCTGGACAGCACGATCGCGATCCGGTACCTGCGCGCCTGGCAGCGCGGCCGGATCGAGCGGATGCCCGACGGGTACAGCTTGCTGCCGCGCCGGGGCCCGCAGTCGGCACCGACCCTGGTGCGGCTGGCCGGGATCATGGCGCAGCATCCGGAAATGCGGCTGCAGCACGTGCATTCGCATACGGGTCATCCGCTGAACGAGGCGGCCGACGCCCTGGCCTCTCTCGCCCAGCGCGGCCTGCCCGCGGTGGAGACCCGGTCACGGGCCGAGGGCCTGGTTGAGGCGTTTCTGCGCACCTGGCACGAGCAGGCTAACGGCGCGTGACCGAGCTGAGGCGGCCGGCGGCGGACTAGCTGCCCGCGGAGGAGGGTCGCGGCTTCAGTAGGCACCGGTGCCGCGGGCGACCGCCCGGGCGGTCTTCCACATGATCTGCAGGTCCAGGGCGAGCGACCAGTGCTCCACGTAGCGGAGGTCGAGCCGGACCGATTCCTCCCAGGGGAGGTTGGCCCGCCCGCTCACCTGCCAGAGGCCGGTCAGGCCAGGTTTGACGGCCAGCCTGCGCGGGACATGGTCCTCGGCGCCGACCGCTTTCTCGTAGGGCAGCGCAGCCCAGGGGCGCGGGCCCACCATGGACATCTCCCCGCGCAGCACGTTGAGCAGTTGCGGAACCTCGTCGATGGACCAGCGGCGCAGCCACCCGCCGATGGGGGTGAGCCGGGGATCGCGGCGAATCTTGAACAGGACCCCGTTCACCTCGTTCCTGGTTTCCAGGTCCGCCTTCCGCGATTCGGCGTCAACCACCATGCTGCGGAACTTGTACACGTTGAACGGGTGGCCGTCCTTGCCGATCCGGAGGTGGCGGAAGAGGACCGGGCCGCCGTCAGAGAAGTGGATGGCGCAGGCGACCGCGATCAGCAGCGGTGAGAGCAGGAGCAGCGCCGACGCCGCCAGCGTCCGGTCGAAGATCCCTTTGACGATGCGCTGGGGACCGGTGAGCTTGGCATGATCCAGGTGAACGAGCGGGAGTCCCGCGACCGGCCGGATCGTGGTGCGCGGGCCGGCCAGGTCGATCAGGGCCGGGGCCACGCACAGGTCCGTGCCGGTCATTTCCAGGGCCCAGGAGAGTTCACGGAGCCGGACGCTGTCCATCTGCACGCAGTTGACCACGGCGACCGTGTCGGCCCGGAAGTGGTGCACCGCCGCGGTCACGCTGTCCATCCCGCCGGACACCGGGACACCCGCGATCTCAGACCGGCGCCGCCGGCCCCCGGGCACACAGGCGGCCACGATGTGCAGGCCGTGTGAGTTGTCCCGGCCCAGCGCGGTGATCATCTCTGTCACCGTGCGCTCGGGCCCGACCACCACGGCCCGGCGGGTACAGATCCCGAGGCGGCGCTGGCGGTGCAGCCGCTTGCGGAGCGCGTACCGCGCGAGCATGTCGAAGGCGGTCAGCGAAGGCAGGGCCAGCACCACGTAGCCACGGCCCAGGTCCAGCTTGGTGGCGTAGGAGAAAATGGCGACGCCGGCCGTCAGGCTCACGCCCGCGCGCAGGATCCGGTGGAACTCGTCGGCCCCGGCGCCCACGATGCGGCTGTCGTACCCGCCGGACAGCGCGACGGCGGCGCACCAGAGCGGCGGCAGGGTGAACGTGAGCGCCAGGTACACGTCCGGCGGATCGATCCGTGCGTGGTACCGGATCTCGTACGCGGCCACCCCGGCCAGCAGGGCGCAGGTCACATCGACCATGGCCGCCAGCACCAGATAGCGGCTCACCCAGACCGATGCGGCCCGGGCCCTGAGAGAGTCAGCCTCAGCCGCCTTCGTCAGGCCACGGCGACCCGCGACTGCCGACCGAGACATGCCCCCACCCCCAATACCCACTGGCTCGCTGCAGGCGCCGTATTTACCTCTTGTGCATGCAGAGGTAGCTGGCTATTTACGCAACGCTGGTCATCGTAAGACAAAACCATGGGCTGCATAAGGGACCGCGGGTCCTAGTTTCGCGGCGTTACTGCAAACGGGGCAGGCTGTAACCGGGCGTTCACGTTTCGTGCAGCAGCTGGGATGTTCCGGAAAGTCGCCGGGTTGACCAGCCATAACCGGGCATCGGCGGCCGGCGGAAAACGGCAGGTAGGCAGAATGCATTATTCCGATCGAATTAGTAGGATGTAACAAATAATTATGCGGGGTGGCGGGGTGCTAGGCCACGTCTCATGCATGGGGGTAGGCCAGGGTGTCCGTCCGGCAGGCTCTATGACCCCATGCTGACCAGGGGATGGCTGACGTCACGGGGCGACCAGGATTCCATCACTGAATGTGATGACTATGGTGCGCTCAGTAACAGAATTAATTAGCCCTTATAACTCTCAGTAATCGGCCGTGTGCAAGATTCTGAGGGCAGCGTCCGGGTGGTCATCAAGCTACGCGGCAGGCTCGCGAATGCCAGGCCGGGATGGCAGGCCGGCGGCCTGGTGCCTCCGGGCCGGAGTGATTCCCGGCGGCAACTCACCTGTTTGGGTGAGGGCGGCTAACCAATATGGCTATAGACACGATTGCCGATTCTCCGTAGATTGAGTTGCTTGTTAGGGTGTGTTCAGATCTAGTTAGTTAACTTGTCACCGAGCGGGGAACTGGCGGCGCTGCGCATCCGCCTGCTCTGGGGGCACGCAGGGGGAGAGGTGCCGGGCATGGGCGTGTCGCAGGAGGCGGACTCCTTCGAGTTCGCTGGCTATCTCGAGGTGCTGCGACGGCGCTGGTGGATCATCCTGGTCCTGGCGTGCGTGGGCATCCTGGCCGCTGGCGCGTACATCGCCGTGTCCCCCAAGGGCTATACCGCGGCGTCAACGGTCAACGTCACTGCGACCGGGATCAGCCAGAATCAGGGCGGCGGAGCGGTAGCGGGCGGCCGCACCAACAACGCGGTCAATCTCGACACCGAGGTGCAGATCGTCCAGTCGAACGTCCGTGGCGGTCATCGCCGGGCACGATCTTCGCTCGTCGCTCACCCCGGCGGCCCTGCTGAAGAACATCTCCGTCGTCGTCCCGGCGAACTCCTCGGTGCTTCAGATCAGCTGCACGGCCCGGTCCGCCCAGCAGTCGGCCGCCTGCGCCAACGCCTTTGCCGCGGCCTACCTGGCGAACCGCAGTGCGACCGCGGCCAGCACGAACGGCGCCGAGATGAAGACGATCAAGAGCCAGCTGAACGCGCTGGAGAAGCGGACCGCGCAGCTGTCCATCCAGAGCAAGTCGCTGCCGGTGAACTCGCCCCAGCGGGCCAGTGCCCAGGCCCAGCTGCAGACGGCGGCCAGCCAGCTGAGGGCGCTGGCCAACCAGTCCGCCGCCTTGTCCGCTTCGGGCGCGGCGGCCTCGGGCGGATCGATCATCACCAAGGCCACGCCGCCGACCAAGCCGAGTACTCCCAAGAAGACGGTCATCCTGCCCAGCGGGCTGGTGGCCGGGCTGCTGATCGGGCTGCTGATCGCGTTCGCCTGGGACAAGCGGGACACCCGGGTCAGGAACCCCAGGAGCCTGGGGCAGCTCGGTACGCCCATGCTGCTCACCGTGTCCGCGAAAAAGCTTGACCGGGAGCCGCTGGCGGCCCCCCGGTCATCGGCCGGGGAGGACTTCGGTGAGCTGGCCCGCACCACGACCGCGGCGCTGGGCCAGGATCAACAGCTCGTCCTGGTCGCCGGGGCCTCGGCTGGCTCCGCCGCCTCGGTGGTCGCGGCGAATCTGGCCGTGGCGATGACCCGGACCCAGTCGGCGGTGATCCTGGTCTGCCCGAGCGGCCAGGGCACGACCGGCCTGCTGGGGGTGCCCGAGTCGCGGCGCCTTGACGCCCGGGCCGCTGTGGAGCTGGCCGCGGGGGAGCTGTCCGTGGAGGAGGTCGCCCTCCAGCCGGCCGGGTTCCCCCGGCTCCGGGTCGTGGTCCTGGGCGAGGACCTGCACGATCTGCCGCACGCGCAGGCACGTGTCCTGGCCGAGCAGCTGCGCATCAGCGCTGACTACGCGGTCATCGAGGCTCCGGCCAGCAGCGCCGGGCCGGACAGTCTCGCGCTGGCTGAGTACTGCGGCGCCGCGATTCTCGCCGTGGAGATCTCCACCACCAGGCGGGAAGACGTCGAGGACTCCTACCGGCGGATCACCCGGCTGGGCGCGCCGGTCCTCGGCCTGGTCGCCGTGCCCCGGATTCGCCTGCCCGCAGCGTCGGCCAGCGAGCCCGGCCCGCCGTCCTCCGGGTCGGTCCGGCTGCGCAAGCCTGTCCCCGGCCCTGGGGCGGAGGCCGCGGACCCTGGCCGTTCCTGGCCTGACCCGGCCCAGGGAACACCGGGTGAAGCCACCGTGACTGCCCACGCGCATGCCGACGTCGCGGATGGCGCGGCGGGAACTGATTGATGCCGGCGAGGTGGGCGACATCGATGCGCGGTGCTGTGCCGGTCGCCGTCATAGCCGTGGGGCTGGCTCTCGCCGGGTGCGAGTCCACCGGGGCTGATCTCATGCAGCATGCCGCGAGCACGGCCACGCCCGCGGCCGGCGGCAGCGCCTCGCCCAGCCACGCGCCGCGCACGTGGCTGGCTCCGCTCACTGGGCTGCCCGCCTCCGGGGGCCGTGCCGCGGGCCGGCCCGCGGTGGCCGTGCCGCTCTCGGGCGGCCAGCCGCAGGGGCTCGGATCGGCTGACGTCGTCTACGAGGAACTGGCCTCGCCGCTGCGCTACATCGCGGTGTTCCAGTCCCATGACGCCGCGTCCGTCGGCCCGGTCGGGCAGACCCGTCCCATGGACGGGCAAGCGCTGTCTGTCCTGCACCCGCTGGCGGCCTACGACGGGGGGACGCCCTCGTTCATCCGGGTCCTGGATGAGTCCGCGGTGCTGGACGTGGGCTACGTCGGCCACCCTTCGCTGTACCATCCCGCTGCCCAGGGCCCGATGGTGTCCACCGGGCAGGTCCGGCAGGCGGCCCGGGATAGCGCGCCTCCGCAGCTGTTCACCTACCAGGGCTCCAGCGTCGGGGACGCGCCGCGGTTTGCCAGGCCGGGGCGCGTGGCGGACCTCTGTCCTCCGGGTCACCGCCCCGGGCCAGGCCACCCAGGTGTGGAGATTTAACCCCCGGGCGCGCGCCTGGCAGCAGGTGGCCGGCGGACCGCCCGGTGCGCGTGGCGAACGTCGTGGTCCAGGACGTCCCGTACAAGACAGTGTTCCTCAGCCACAAGTACGGCCTCACCACGACCAGCGCCCGGGTCATCGGCTCGGGATCCGCGCTGATCCTGTCCGGGACGGCCACCGCAGCCGGCAGCAGCGGGACGGCGGTCAAGGGCACCTGGTCCAAGCCGGGTCTGCATGACGTCACCGCCTACCTCGACGCGGGTAACACCCCCATCGGCTTCCAGCGCGGAGCTACCTGGGTGATCCTGGCCCCGCCAGGCACCCGGACGCAAACCGGCGGAGGCCGGTCATGACGCAGACCGCGGTCCTGACCCCCCGCCCGGAGGAGCTCCCCGGTCCTCCGGAGCCGGGCCTGCGGCGGCCGTCCCGGGCGAGCTGGCTGGCCCGCCATCCGGCGTGGCCGGTGACCGCGCTGCTGGCCGGGTTCCCGCTGTGGTGGGCCCTGGGGCTCGGTGACTACATCTTTATCTTGCTGGCCATCCCGATGGCGGCCCGGCTGTACGCCTGGAGTGCGACCGGGAACCGCAAGATCCGGGTTCCCCCGGGCTTCGGCCTGTGGCTGCTGTTCCTGCTCGTGGTGGTGGTGGGGGCAGCCGCGCTCTCAGCCAAGGCGCCCGGGACGCTGGCCAGCCCGGTCTCGAACCGGGTCATCTCCTACGTCGTGCGCTTCGTCGGCTATCTGAGCAACACGGTCATGCTCCTGTTCGTGGGCAACCTCACCGAGCGGGAACTGCCGCGCGCGCGGCTGGCCTGGCTGCTCGGGCTGGTGGGGCTGTACACCATCGCCGGTGGCCTGCTGGGAGCCTTCTTCTCCCACCTTCACTTCACGTCGCCGCTCGCCGCGATCGTCCCCAACCGGCTGCAGGCCGGCAACCAGATCCTGCAGGCGCAGCTGCATCCCGCCTTCGCCCAGGTGCAAAGCGTGCTGGGTACCTCGGGACGGCCTGACGCGCCCTTCGCCTACACGAACATCTGGGGTAACTGCGTGGCCCTGCTGCTGCCCTGGCTGATCGCCCGGTGGTGGTTCCAGGGAACGCGCAGGCAGCGGCTGGTCGCCCTCGGAGGCTGCGCGATCGCGGTCGTGCCGATCATCTACTCGCTGGACCGCGGGCTGTGGCTCGGGCTGATCTTCGCCGTCGTTTACATCGCCGTCCGTATGGCCGCCACGGGACGGCTGGCCGTGCTCGGCGGCCTGATCGCGGCGCTCGCCATCGCGGGCATCCTGATCGGGGCGACACCGCTGCAGAGCATGATCAGCCAGCGGCTCGCCAACGGGGC
The DNA here is from genome assembly GCA_963720645.1 of uncultured Actinomycetes bacterium. Lineage (GTDB taxonomy): Bacteria > Actinomycetota > Actinomycetes > Streptosporangiales > Streptosporangiaceae > RYN-230. Next base: position 350,391 of record CAVRFX010000021.1, read on the forward strand.
CAGTGACTCGCGGCGCGGGTCGCTCGCGGTCACGTCCGTGAAGGACGCGCTGGCGTCGCCGATCGTCGGCTTCGGCGATACCCGCCACCAGCAGGGCAGCGTGCAGTCGGTCTCGGTCGGGCGCTCGGTCAAGTGCCCGACCTGCGGTAACGGCACCATCGGCGGGAATGGGCAGCTGTGGCTGCTGTTCGTCTGCAACGGCTTCCTGGGCGCCGCGCTGTACCTCGGCTTCTTCGCCTACGGGGTGGGACGGTACTGGCGGGACAGATCGCCTTACGGGCTGGCCGGGGTGCTGGTCCTGCTCCTGATGTTCATTTTCATGATTTCCTACACCGCCACCGGGTCGCCGCTCGGCTTCCTGATGCTCTCCTACGCCATGCTCTGGAAAAATGACCGGGCCCGGCGCCAGGAGGCCGCGGCAGGATCAGGAATAGAACTGGCCCGTCTCGTTCCGGGACTGGCTCCGGGTGCCGCGACCCGCGTGCCGGCCCGGGAACTGGGCTCGTGATGGCGGCCACCCGGCCGGGCGCGACGACGTTGCCCGTGGCAGGCCGTAATTCGGGCCAGCCCGGGCCGCGGCTGAAGGACGTGGCCCGGGGCAGTGCCCTGAACCTGATCGGCGCCTTCGTCGCGGCGGTCGCCACCCTCGCGCTCACGGTGGTCATCACCCGCGAGTACAGCAAGCCCGTCGCGGGCGCTTTCTTCACCGCGATCTCGCTGTTCCTGATCGTGGAGTCCGCTGCGGGGCTGGGCGCGTGGGTCGGGCTGGTGAACTTCATCGCGCGGCTGCGCCGCCTCGGCCATGAGGACCGCGTACCCACGATCCTGCGGGCCGCCATCGTCCCCGTCGTGGCGGTATCGCTGGCGAGTATGGCGGGCCTGCTGCTGTTCGCCCGGCCGCTGGCGCACCTCCTGCTGAGCGGCCATCTGGGCAAGGCGGGAGCCAGTCCTGGCCTGGTAGCGGACTCGCTCCGGGCGCTGGCGCTGGCCCTCCCCTTCGCGGCCCTGTCCGACACCCTGCTCGGCGCCAGCCGCGGGTACCGGGAAATGCGGCCCACCGTGGTGGTGGACAAGATCGGCCGGTCCAGCGGCCAGCTCATCGGAGTCATGATCGCGATTTCGGTGGGCAGCATGGCGCTGCTCGCGCCGCTGTGGGCACTGCCTTACGTGCCCGCCGCCGCCGCCGGGTGGTTCTGGCTGCGGCGGGTGCGGCGCCGCGCGCAGCCGACGGCAGGGGCGGGGGGCAACGGCGCCGGCCCGGCCAGCGGAGCGGGCACCCGGCCCGGGGACGCCGTCACCGCCGGCGCCGGGGTGGGCAGCGCGTCCTCCCGCGGATTCTGGAGGTTCACCGGGCCCCGCGCGCTGGCCAACCTGGCCCAGATCACGATCCAGCGGATCGATATCGTCCTGGTCGCCATCATGCGGGGACCGGCGGAGGCCGCGATCTACACCGCCGCGACCCGCTTCCTCGTCGCGGGCCAGTTCGCCAACTCCGCGCTCAGCCAGGCGGCCCAGCCACGGTTCGCCGAACTGTTCGCGGTCGACGACCGGCGCGGGGCCAACGCGGTCTACCGGGCCACCACGGCCTGGCTCATCGTGCTGACCTGGCCGCTGTACCTGCTCGCCGTGATCTACGGCCCAGAAGTTCTCAGCATTTTCGGGCACTCCTACCGGGCCGGGGACATGGTGATGGTCATCCTCGGCCTGACCATGCTGGTCGCCACGGCGTGTGGCCAGGTCGACATGGTCCTGATCACGACCGGGCGGAGCAGCTGGAGCCTGGCCAACGGCATCACGGCCGTGGTCGTGAACGTCAGCCTCGACGTGCTGCTCATTCCCCGGTACGGGATCACCGGCGCCGCTATCGGGTGGGCCGTCGCGATCATCATCACCAACCTGGTCCCGCTGGCCCAGCTGGCCATCTCGAAGCGGCTGAACCCGTTCGGGCACGGCACGTTCATCGCGGCCGGCCTGGCCGTCCTGAGCTTTGCCGTGATCCCGCTGGCCGTGCGGGCCGGGTTCGGCCGGGGCGGGATCGCCTCGGTGAGCGCGGTCGCCGCCGGATGCCTGGTCCAGGCCGTGGGCATGTGGCGGTTCCGGGACAGCCTGCGGCTGGCGGCCCTGCCGGGGGCATCGCGCCTGACCAGGATCTTCACCGGGCGGGGTACGCACGTGGCCGTCCGCCGGGCGGGTGGCTGACTGATGTTCCTGACCTGCTGCCCGGACCCGCGCCCTGGGCGCACACGTACCCCGCAAGCTCAGCAACGACCGGTACGAGGAGGTGGCCCGACGTGGCCAAGATACTGCTCTTCCTGATCTGGCCGGCGGGGATGGCTGTCATCCTCGCCGTGGCGGTACTGCTGGCCCGCCGGGCCCGCGCCGCGCCGGCCGGGCCGAGGCTCGGCCGCGCTGCCATGGCTGGGTTACCGCCCGGCCCTCGATGATGCGGACGGGAGCGCATCGATCCGGGGAGCCGTCCGCCAGGCCCTGCTCTTCCTCGGGGTCATCATCGTCGGGACCGCCGTGATCTTCGGGATCATGGCCCTGCTCGGGCAGCTCGTGCTGCACGGTGGCCCGTCCATCGACAAGCCCATCAACCACTGGGTGGCGGCGCACCGGATCCACGTGTGGAAAAGCGTGATGAATAGTGCGACCAAGACGGGCGACTCGTGGTCAACCCGGATGGCCGTGGCGGCGGCGGCCGTGTGCCTGGCGGTCACCTGGCGCCGGTACAAATGGCTGCCGGCGTTCGCGTTCATCGTGCTGACCGTGCTGCAGCGCTACCTGACGCACGGCATCCACCTGGTCGCCCACCGGGTCGGTCCGCCCGGATTCCCGCACGGCACGTTCCCCTCCGGCGGATCCGAGCGCAGCGTGGTGTTCTTCGGGCTGATCGCCTACTTCCTGTGGCGTGAGTTCAGCGGGCGCCGGGTAACCGCGATCTGGGCCGGGGCCGCGGTCGCCGCCCTGGCCTTCGACGAGGGCTACAGCCGTATCTACCTCGGCATGCACTGGACCACTGACGTGCTGAGCGGCTGGTTCTACGGGATCCTGCTGCTGGCACTGTTCGTCCTGGCCACCCGGCTGGTCATGGGCCCGGCGCGCACCCCCGAGGAACTCGCCACGGGAGATCCTGAGGCCGTGACCGCCCGGACGCAGCCGGCGGCGCGGGTGAACCGGTGAGCGGCGGCCCGGGGCCCTGGCCCCTGGTGTCGGTGATCCTGCCCACCCGGGGACGGCCGGACCTGGTCCGCGCGACGCTCTCCTCGGTCGTCGGCCAGACCTACCCCGGTCCCATCGAGTGCCTGGTCGTCCACGACCAGGAGCCCGCTGACCCGGCGCTGGCGAGCCTGGGCACGGCGGATCACCAGGTCCGGGTGATGACCAACCAGCGCACGCCGGGGCTGGCCGGTGCGCGTAACTCCGGCCTGGCCGAGGCTCGCGGCGCCTTCATCGCCACCTGCGACGACGACGACGTGTGGCACGCGGCCAAGCTCCAGGCCCAGATCGGCCTGCTACGCGACCAGCCCGATCTGCTCGTAGTGGGCTCGGGTATCCGGCTCATGCTGCCCGACGGCCGGATCATTCCCTGGCCGGCCCGTGCGGAGCGGATAAGCCAGCGGCTGCTGCTGCGCAACCGGGTCAAGGAGCTGCATTCCTCGACCCTGGTCATGCGCCGCGACGTGTTCGCCAAGGCAGGCTTGTACGACGAGGACATCCCGAACGGCTACGCCGAGGACTACGACTGGATCCTGCGCGTGGCCCGGGTCGGTCGGCTCGGGGCGGTGCTGGCGCCGCTCGCCGATATCCGGAAGGACAGCGGCTCCTGGTGGCCGGGCAACGCCGAGGTGACGGCCGCAGGCCTGGAATACCTGCTGGCCAGGCACCCCGAGATCGAGGCATCACCACGTGGCCATGCTCGGGTGCTCGGGCAGATCGCCTTCTCCCGGTCGTTGCTCGGCCAGCGGGGACGGGCGCTGCGGTACGCGGCCACCGCCATTGCCCGGTGGCCCGCGTCGCCGTACGGCTACCTGGCGGTGGCGCACATCATGACCGGCGTGGACCGCAGGCATGTGCTGCGGGCCGCGCGGCTGGTCGGCCGGGGGCTCGCTTAGTCCCGGCACAAAGAAGGAAACGAGGTGGGAGTTTCATGAAGTCCGTGCGCAAGGCCGCACCTGAGCCAGTCCGGAGGGCTGGCCGGCGTGCGTACCTGCAGGTGGGCACGGCGACGGCGCCGCTGCGGCTGCAGCCTGGCTTTATCATGATCGGCGCCCAGCGCTGTGGGACCACGTCGCTGTTCCGGGCGCTGATGGCGCATCCGCAGGTAGTGCGGCCTGCTTTCCATAAAGGGATCAACTTCTTCGACCTGAATTACTACCGGGGCCTGAGCTGGTACCGGGGTCACTTCCCGGTCGCCAGGATGGCCCAGGCGGCCACGGCCCGTCACGGCGGCCCGATCACGTTCGAGGCCAGCGGGTACTACATCTACCACCCGTTCGCGATGGAACGGCTCGCCCGCGACCTGCCCGGGGTCAAGCTGGTGGTGATGCTCCGCGATCCCGTGGAGCGGGCCTTCTCCGCCTACAAGCACGAGTACGCGCGTGGCTTCGAGTGGGAGAGCTTCGAGAAGGCGCTGGAGCTGGAGGACGACCGCCTCATCGGCGAGATCGACCGGATGCGCGACGACCCGGCGTACGAGAGTTTCACGCACCGGCACCACTCATATACGCATCGTGGTCACTATGCTGATCAGCTGGAGCGGATCTTCGGGTTGTTTCCCCGCGAGCAGGTCCACGTCATGGACAGCGAGGCGTTCTTCGAGCGTCCCGAGCAGGAGTTCCGTGAGGTAACGGACTTCCTCGGCTTGCAGCCCTTCCATCCGGCCAGCTTCGGGCAGCACAACGCGCGCCCGGGCGCTCCGCTGGACGCGGGCATCCAGCGCATGCTGGACGACCACTTCGCCCCCCATAACAAGCGGCTGGCCGAGCTGCTGGACTGGGCACCGCAATGGCCACGCTGACCGAGCCGGCCGGGCGGGCCACCGACCGCGCCGGATACCTGTGGGAAACGCTGGCTGTCCTGTGGCCCGAGCCGGCGCGCATCGAGCGCCGCGGGAGGGGCTCGCAGCCCGGCCGCACTGGCCGGGCCGGCGGGCACGCCGAGTTCCTGATTCTCCCCAACGAGGCCAGGGCCGTCCTCTTGCTGCCCCGCCGGCCGCGCCGGGCCGCCGCGGCTGCGCTCCGCCACTACAAGTCGTCCGCGGTCGGCCGCCAGCGGCTGAGGTTCCGTGGCCTGGCCCTGGGCGCCCAGCTGGGCCTGGCCGACGTGCTGCCGCAGCGGATCACGATCGGGCGGTCCGGGGAAGGGCCGGACGCGGACGTCGTGTCCTATCTGTGCAAGGTCCTGGACCAGGACGTGGTGGTCAGCCTGCGCATCGGGCCGCCCCGGGCGAACCGCAAGCCGGTGCTGGAGCTGCTCGGCCCGGACGGCGGGCTGCTCGGGTTCGCGAAGGTGGGCATTACTGACCTGACCCGGGACCTGGTCCGGGCCGAGGCGGACGCACTGGGCGTGCTCGAGGCGGCCGGGCTGACCCGCCTGGAGGCGCCCCGGCTTCTGCACCACGGCCAGTGGCGCGAGCACGAGGTCCTGGTCCAGGCGCCGCTGAGAGGCTCAGGACGGGCGGTGACCCCGGCCGCGCTGACGTCGGCCATGGCGGAACTCGCGACCGCGGCGGGAGTGACCATCGTGCCGGTCGGCCAGAGTGGCTACTGGCGCGGGCTGCGATCGCGGCTGGAGGCGTGTGGTGATCGCGAGCCGGCGGAGGCGCTGCTGCGGGTCATGGCGGATATGCAAGCCAGCGCGGAGGTCACCAGCCTGGCCTTCGGGTCGTGGCACGGCGACTGGACCCCGTGGAACATGGCGTTTTCCGGCGGGCGGGTGCTGGTCTGGGACTGGGAGCGGTTCGAGAGCGGCGTGCCCATCGGCTACGACGCCCTGCACTACCAGCTGCAGGGGGCGGTGGAGCGGAGCAACGGAGCCGGGGCACTGGCCGCCGCCGAGGCGGCGCTGTTCACTGCCCCGATGAGGCTCGGGTCCCTGGGGGTCAGGCCGGGGTCGGCGGTGTTCGTGGCGGCCCTGTACCTGCTCGAGATCGCTGCGCGCTACACCTGCGATGGCGCAGCTGAGGCTGGAGCCAGGCTGGGCGACGTGAGCAGCTGGCTGCTGCCTCCGCTGTCGCGCTACGCCGCGCGGCTGCGCGGCGAGCCCGGCGTCCTCAGTTCCGGTTCACCGGCACACCCCGGGGATTGAAATAGCGGTTGTCGGCGATGTCGCGCAAGGCGGTCAGCGGGCCCGCGTCCAGCCCGTAACTCGTCAGCGGTGAGGGTCCGGTGATGTTGGAGTCAAAATAGAGCAGGGCTTTTATCTGAGGGTCGCGCACGACGGTCTGCTCGGCGTCGTGCAGCCATTGCGCGCGGCGCTGCGGGCCGTAACTCTGCGGCACCCCGTACTCGCCGATCATGATGGGCTTTTTTTGCCGCGCGGCCCAGGCCAGGAATGGATGGATGATGTCGGCCAATGATGCCTGCGTCCCGGGCCTGGGGTAGGCGTCGGCGCAGACCCAGTCCACTTCGTCGTTTCCCGGGTAAAAGGCTTGGGCATGGCCGCTGGCGAAGCCGCGGGCCGTGGGGCACCACACCCAGGCCACGTTGGTGGCGTGCTCCTCGGCGAAGATCTGCCGGATGTGCTTCCAGGCCGCGACGTAGTCTGCGGGCGAGCCGACCTCGTAGCGGATGTTCGGCCGGTCCATCTCCCACCGCCACTCCAGGAACACCGGCTTGCCCAGGGCCTTGAGCTCCTGGGCGCGCTGGCGGATCGCCGCGTCCCACTCGCCCGCCGCGATGCCCTTGCTGTCGTTCAGCGCCCAGGAGACCAGGAGCATGCTGCCCTGGCGGACCCAGGCCAGGTCGCTGGGGGTGGGGAACAGCGCAGGCTGCCTGAGGTAGGTGTGCACGATGTCCAGCCGCAGGCCGATCTGCGCCTCCAGGGCGCGCACCGCGCCAATGTGGCCATGCTGGCCGTACATGGTCGGGTCAACCCAGGCGCCGAAGTAGGCTCCCCGGGCGGGCGCCGGGATGGCCACCGGCATCCTGGGGAGCGCTGGCTCCGGGGTGGACTGGGCCTTCGGCTTTCCCGTCCAGCCCAGGCCGACGGTCAGGGCGACCACCACGGCCGCGACCACCACCGCGGCGATCGCGGAGATGGCCGCCACCCGCCGCCAGCCGGTCACGGGGCCCATGATCTGCCGCCCGCCTTCCACCCGCTCATGGGGTGCCGCGCAGGTAGCCGTACCGCATCAGCAGGGGCAGCGTCAGCGCGGTGACCGTGCGCCGGTTAGCGGCCAGCATCGCGGTCTGCCAGGTGCCGTCGTAGCGGATCGGGACCCGGCCGGTGGTGAACCGCATCGGGTTGCCCGACGCGGTGTGCGTGGCTGCCAGTTCGGCCCACCAGCGGCCTGGCCCGTCGGTGCCCAGGAACCCTGGGTCCGGGCCGCTGGGCAGCCCCGCGAACGCGGCGATCTCGCTGAGCGTGGCCGCCGGGGCCCGGACGAAGTCCTCATAGCGCACCCGCAGCGTCGGCGTGCCGAGCTGGGAGAGCAGCTGCAGGGCGCTGTTCTGCAGGTTCCACCGCAACGCCGCACTGGCCGGGCGGTAGGTGGACATCTGGCTCCCGGTCGCTTCCGGCCGGTCCACGATCTTGCTCCAGGAGTAGGCGACGGCCCGGCTGTCGCGGACCATGTGGATGACCCTCAGGTCCACACTAGGCGAACTACGCAGGCAGAACGCGAGCGAGGCGTGCTTACTGGAGTCGATCACAACCGGATTCCCGCTGACCTGGCTGATCGCAGCGTAGCTGCGCCGGTAGTACTCCACGTACTCATCCAGGGCAGGCTGGAGCCGGCTGCGGCCAGGGGCGGAGGCCAGCAGGGGCAGGAACCGGGCCCGGTCCACCCGGGCCCGCAGCCGGATGACCCGGTCCACATCCACCCGGTCCCAGCCGCCGAAGGCCGCCCGGCCGACCTGCTGCCAGAACGGGCACGCCGAGAACGCCTGGCCGCAGCCGCAGCGCTCGTCGTCCCTGATGCTGCGCAGCCACATGTGCACGACCTCGCCAGCCGGGCGGGCACCCGGCATCTGGCCGAGGAGCCGCTCGAGCAGGGTGCTACCGCTGCGGCCGAGGCCGGCCAGGTAGACGACTCGCGGGCTTCCCCGGACGATGCTGGTGCCCGCCCGGCTGGCGAGCGCGTCCGCGCTCAGCTCACCACCTCAATCGTGTCTAGCTGTAGGGCAGGAGGCAGATCCCGGCCCGGTTGGACAGGCCGCCGCACTGGGTGGTGCCGTCGAAATTGTCGCTGGCTATCCACAGGCCCGCGCTGGTGATCAGCATGTCATCGGCGCCGATCCCGCGTCCCCGGGTGGGGTTGTACGTCAGCGCGCCGGTGGCCGGGTTCAGCCCCTCGATGCCGGGCGCGGCGATCGCCCCGGGGCCCGCGAAGTCGCAGCCGTTCGGGTTCGACGACCAGCGCTCGTGCCCGGCGAAGTACGCGGTGCTCGAGTCGGCCGCGGCGGCGAACAGCGAGTCGCAGCCCGGGTAGTTGATCCACGTGTGCGTGACGCTGGTCTGGGTGGACGGGTAGGCGATGGCCGCGTCACATGGCCCGGTCCGCGGGTAGCTCCCGGCCGGCGTGCCATTCGGCTTGTACCCCGTCGTCGCGACGTAGATGGTGGAGTCGTCCGGCGACCAGGCCGCGGCCTGGGCGTAGAACGACTCGTTGTAGTTGCAGTTGGTGTTGAGCTCAGCTGAGGTCCACCCGGTGACCGTTGCGGTCGAGCCGCTCAGGTTCAGCATGAACATCTGCTGCCGGGACTGGCCGCCGACCGAGGTGAAGTCTCCCTCGACCAGGTCCAGCGTTCCGCTGTGGCTGAGCTGCTGGTTGTAGACCCGGGTCGGGTTGGATGACACCCCGGGGAACTGGTAGTTCCCGGAGATGCCCAGGTGGATGAACCCGTCATCCTTGCCGGTGGTCGGGTTGAGGCTGGTCATGTACGGGTTAGCACTGCTGTTGTTGACCGCGGTGTAGTAGCCCCCGGTCAGGATGTGCCCGTTGTAGTACTGCAGCGTCTCGACCTGGCCGCTGGCGCTGTGCCCGAAGCTCGTGATGAGCGCCCCGCTCGAGGTGCTGACCGCGGCGAGGTTCTTGGCCGCCACCCCGCCGACCGTGGTGAACTTGCCGCCCAGGTAGGCGGTGGAGCAGTCCGGGCTGAACGTGATGCCGTTGACGATCCCGTTCACGTTGGGGTTCCAGGACGTCATCGTGTACGGCTTGGACGCGCTGAAGCTGAACACGTTGTTGCGGGGGAAGGTCGTCCCGCCCTGCGTGAGCGCGGTGAACGTGCCCACCGCGTACATGGTGTTCCCGCACTGCGCGATCTGCCGGACCTGCTCGGTCGTCCCGGTACTGGCCAGCTGCGGAGTGTTGTACGCCGGGGTCGTGGACGGTGGCCCCGTCGCGGCCGATGCGGGCACCGCGCCCCAGATCATGCCGGCCGCCAGGGCGGCCGCGCCTGCTGCTGTCTTGGCGCGCCAACTAGTACAGAACATTGATTCCCCCATGCCAGGTCCCCACCAACGCATGTCGCTTAAGTAAACAATTAGGCATCATAACGGAGCGTGTTCGCAACCCGGCAGGATAACTTTAACCCTGAGTAATAGAGCCAAAACTTTCTGTAGCAGAAATATCCTCGCAGATGCCTCAAATCGTGTCCGGTCCAGTGGGCCCCGGCCGGGCGCCCGGGCATTCCCCGTTCGCCCTCCGCATTTCGCCTGTGATTCTGAGCGATTAACGCTGTTCCGTGGCCGGCAAAAAGGGCCAGATGCTGCTACCAGGCGGCGGTGAAGGTGTTCTCGGACCAGGGCAGTGGCGTGTAGCGGCCGTCCACCAGCATCCCGGCGTCAACGTCTGCGAAGTGCGCCTTCGAGTGGTAGCGGCCACGTAGCGCGTCGGTGACGAGCAGCACCCGGCCGGACGGGCTCATCCAGTGGATCTGCTCGACGTCCACGGCCATGTCCTTGATCACGTTGAGCACCCGGACGAGCTTGCCGGTCTGGGCCGAGAACTCCGCGAGATGCTCGATGTTCCCCCCCTTATAGGGGTTGTTCACGTTGGCGAAGATCGCCTGCCCATCGGCGGTCAGCTGAATCTGGGTCCAGGACGTGGTGCGGGACCAGGGTATGGCGACCCGGCTGTTGGCCAGCAGCCCTGAGCCGGGCCGGTCGGTGTCGAGGAGCCGCATCCCCCCACCACCAGTCCACGCGCGCCAGACGAAGGCCAGCGTCCGGTTATCGGCCCCCCACGAGAGCGTGTTCGGGGTGATCGGCACCGCATGGTCGCCTTCCGAAGGGGGGTACCCGACGCCGGCCGGACGGTAGGTCCGATGCGTCCCGGCGGCCAGGTTGTAGATACTCAGGTTCTGCAGGTACCACCGGCGCACGTCAGCCCGGCCGACCACCATGGCCAGACGGCTGCCATCCGGGGATAGGGAGAAGTCGCTGACCGCCGTGCCGACCGGGACGACCGGGATGGGCAGCGGGGTCAGGGTGGCCGTGGCGCCCGGACCGCCGCGGCTAGGATCGAAGCGCAGCAGGAAGAACTTCGTGGCGGGCACCGGAAGCTTCCCCTGGTTGACCGGGGGGTAGGGGGAAAGTTCCTGCGCGGCGAGGACGAACGTGCGATCGTCAGCCGCCGCGCTGACCCCGACGAACGTGCCGTACGGCAGGGGCGGCACCACGGCGGCCAGGGTCCGCCCGGTAGCGGTGGCGCGGACGACGGCGTCGGTCTGCGGGGCGGCGAGCCCAGCCCCGCAGCACCCTCGTGGGCCGGTGAAGTTCAGCGCCACGTAGTAGCGGGGCAGGGCGGCCAGCCCGGCCGGCTGGCCGTTCGCGGAGCGGCCGGAATGGATCACAGCGGTCAGGGCGAATACCACCGCCAGGGCGGCCGCCACCCCGGCGGCGGCGGCCAGGGGCGCTGCCCACGTCCGCCCGGCCCCGGCCCGGCCCGCCAGTCCTCCTGCTCTCTTCCTGCCGCCGTGAGGGAGAGAGAAGGAAGACTGGCGGCGGCCCGGCAGCCGGAGCGGCGGGACCGCGTCCGGCGGGACCTCGGCGGCCTTGGCGCGCATGGCATCCCGGACCCGGTCCTCGAACGGTGTCATGGGGCCCCCTCCCGTGCGCGTCATGGCATCTCCTTCAGGGCCCGGCCCAGGGCGTCGAGCGCCCGGAATGCGGTAGACCGGACCGTGCCCGGCCGGATGCCCATCACCCGGGCGATCTGCTCGTCCGGGAGCTCGGCGTAGAACCGCAGGACGAGGACCTCGCGCTGCCGGTCCGGCAGCTGCCGCAGGGCGCGGATCACGTCCTCGCGCTCCTCGCCGACCAGCACCATCGTCTCGGCGGACACCGCGGGCGGCGGATCGGCCAGGGGCCCGCGCTGCACGAACCCGCGCCGGACCGCCCGGCGGCGCAGCGCCGAGCGGCAGCCGTTCAGCACCGAGGTGCGCACGTAGTGCGTCGCGCCCGCCGTGTCGGCCAGCCGGTCCCAGCGCCGGTAGAGACCGTAGAAGGCTTCCTGGACCACGTCCTCGGCGCCGGGCAGGTCACCCAGCATCACGTAGGCCATCCGGATCAGTCCCAGGGCGCTGGCTTCGTACAGCGCCGTGACCGCCGCCGCCGCGCTGTCCGGCCCGGCCGCGGGTCCCCCGGCGCCCGGCGCCCCCGCCGCCCCCGCCAGGTGCACCTCGGCGGCCGCGCCAGGATTCTCAGGCTTCACACTCAAGAAACGCCTGACCTCCGGTCCTGCTGCTCCGGCCGCTCGGCAAATTTCCAGCGGGCCCCCGGCTCCGGGGCGGCCTGGACCGGGCGCCGTTCGCCATGCTAGGCATAACGCCAGGTGAGCGCCGACTTGGAGGCAGATGTGACGATCGATCCGCAGACCCCGGGCGGGACTGTGCCTGACCGGGCCCAGGTGGTGATCGTCGGCGGCGGGGTGACCGGCTGCAGCATCGCCTACCACCTCGCCCACCTGGGCTGGACCGACGTGGTCCTGCTGGAGCAGCACCAGCTGACCGCCGGGACGACGTGGCACGCGGCCGGGCTGATCACCTCCGCCGGGATGACGGACGAGACCGCGCTGTTCTTCAGCCGCTACTCGCGCGACCTGTACGCGCGGCTGGAGCAGGAGACCGGGCACTCGACCGGCTTCCGGCCGGTCGGGCACATCTCGCTGGCCACCACCCCCCGGCGGCAGGAGGCGCTGCGCCGGGAGGCCGCCTGGATGGCCGGCTTCGGGGTCGAGGACACCGAGATCTCGCCCCGCGAGCTGGCCGATCTGTGGCCGCTGGCTCGCACCGACGACGTGCTCTCCGCCTTCTACGTCGCCGATGAGGGCCGGGCCGACCCGGTGGGCGTGGCCACGTCGCTGGCCAAGGGCGCCCGCCAGCTGGGCGTCCGGATCGTCGAAGGCGTCGCCGCGACCGGGGTGCAGACCTGCGGGCGGCGGGTGTGCGCCGTGCTCACCAGCGCCGGCCGGATCGAGACCGAGGTCGTGGTCAACGCGGCGGGCATGTGGGCCCGCCAGTTCGGGGCCCTGGCCGGCGTCTCCGTCCCCCTGCAGGCCGCGGAGCATTACTACCTGCTCACCGACACGGTGCCGGGGATGGACCCGGATCTGCCGGTCATCGAGGATCCGGACAACTACGGCTACTACCGGCCCGAGGGCGACGGCATGCTGGTGGGCCTCTTCGAGCCGGTCGCTGCCCCGTGGTCGCTCGACGGGGTGCCCGGCGGGTTCTCGTTTGGGAAAATAACTCCGGACTGGGAGCGGATGGAGCCCTTCCTCGGCCCGGCGCTGGACCGGATCCCCGTGCTGTCGGACACGGGCGTGCGGACCTTCTTCTGCGGGCCGGAGTCGTTCACCGCCGACGTGCGGCCGCTGCTCGGGCCCGCCCCCGAGCTGGACGGCTACTTCGTGGCCGCCGGCCTGAACTCGCTGGGCATCCTGTCCGGCGGCGGGGTGGGCAGCATGCTCGCCCACTGGATCGTGGACGGGGTGCCGCCGGTCAACGCGACCAGTGTCGCCATCGACCGGACGCACAGCTACGAGACGTCGCGCCGGTTCCGGGCCGAGCGGACCGTGGAGCAGCTGGGCGTGCTGTTCGGGGACGCGGTCTGGCCGTCCTGGAAGCCATCCACCGGGCGGAATGTGCGCCGGTCGGTGCTGCACGACCGGCTGGCCGCGGCCGGCGGCCACTTCGCGGCCTCGGCGGGCTGGGAGTTCGCCGAGTGGTACGCACCCCCCGGCGAGGCGCCGGAGCCCAGCCTGGACTGGGGCCGGCCCGCGTCACATGCGGTGGTGGGGCGCGAGCACGCCGCGGTCCGTGAGCAGGTGGGCCTGCTGGACATGAGCCTGATGGCCAAGCTCCTCGTCCAGGGACCGGGTGCGGCCGCGGTGCTCAGCCGGCTCTCGGCCAATGACGTGACCGCGGGGACCGGGCGGCTGGTCTACACCCAGTGGCTGAACGAGGCGGGCGGCATCGCCGCCGACGTCACGGTCACCTGGCTGGAGCCGGAGAAGTTCCTGGTCATCGCCAGCGACCTGATCCACCGCCGGATCGAGCCGCTGATCAGGCGGGCCACCCGGCCGGGGGAGTTCCTCACCGTCACCGACGTGACCTCGGGCACCACGCTGCTGTCGGTGCAGGGCCGGCCTCCCGGACGCTGATCGGGCGGCTGACCGACGCCGACCTGTCCAACGAGGCGTTCCCGTACCTCAGCGCGCGGCAGATCCATGTCGGGTACGCGCCGGTCCTCGCGATCCGGGTCACCTACGTGGGCGAGCTCGGCTGGGAGCTGCACGTGCCGGCCGAGTACGCCGCCGGCGTGTACGACGACCTGGCGGACGCGGGCCGCGACCTCGGGTTCCGGCTGGTCGGCCTGTCGGCCATGTCCAGCCTGCGGCTGGAAAAGGGTTACCGGGACATGGGCGTGGACATCGACAACACCGACAACCCGCTCGAAGCCGGACTCGGCTTCGCGGTGGCCTGGGACAAGCGGGGCGGGTTCACCGGCCGCGACGCGCTGCTGGCCGCCCGCGAGCAGGGGCCGCCGCGGCACCGGGTGGTCAGCCTGCTCGCCGAGGACCCGGCCGCCGACCTGTTCGGCAACGAGCCGCTGTTCCTCGGCGACGAGTGGGTGGGCTACGTCCGGGCCGCCGCCTACGGCTACACGGTGGGCGGGGCCGTCGGCCTGGCCCAGGTCGAGTGCGCCGGCGGGGTGACCGCCGGCTGGCTCAAGAACGGCGGCTTCCGGGTGCGCACCCCGGCCGGGGACGTCCCCGTCCGGCTGCAGGCCGCGCCGCTGTACGACCCGCAGCGGCTGCGCATCCTGGACCGCTGAGCTGGGCCTATCCCGGCATCTCTCCGCATTGGACCTGGTGCCCTGCGTGACGATGACGTCTAATGGGACGGTATGGGGGGATCGGGGGATGCTCACGTCCTGGTTATCGGAGCCGGCCCAGCGGGCCTGTTCGCGGCCCTGGCCAGCCCGGCCGGGCTGCGGGCCCTCGACGCCCACCTGGGCTCCTACCTCATCCCGGCGTAGCGCTCCAGGAGGCGGCTGAACGCCCACCGCAGCTGGCGGATGCCGGAGCAGGAGTTGCTGTCGATGGTGCCCGGGCAGCGGCCGTTGTCGCGCTGGAGGGCCCAGATGGAGACGAGCGGCATGCGGTGGGCGCGGGCGAACTGGGCGACCTCCCTGGTGTCGCTGAGGTAGGTCACCTCGGTCTTCTTCGGGTAGTCGTCGATGCCGGGCAGCAGCGTGATGCCCTCCAGGGTCCACAGCCGCGGCAGGCTGAGGCCCGGGTAGAGCCGCCCGAGCTGGCGGTGCGTGCCGTACAGGGCCTGGACCGCCGCGGTGCCCATCTCGATGCCGGTCTTGCTGGCCTTGATGTAGTAGTCGAAGGCCATGATGTTGACCGAGAACCGCACGCCCTGCGCCACCGCGCTCTTGAGGATCGCGAGGCAGTTGGCGGGCAGCCCCCAGGGCTCGACGCCCAGCGTGAACGTGATCCGGACGTGGCGGTGGGTCCGGCCGGCCCAGTCCTGGAGCAGCCGGAGCGCGGCGCTGCGCCGGGCGATCCCGGCCGGCTTGCTCAGCGAGTTGGCCTCGACGTCCATGTCGAGGTGGGTTACCCCGTAGGTGGTGACCACCGACTCGTAGGCCCGGGCGATGGCGGGCACGCTGCGGCACGAGTCGGCGATCTCCGTGCCGCCCTGGTCGGCGCTGTAGCCGCCGAAGGACGGGACTACCGAGCCGCCCATCGCGCGCAGCGCCGCGATCTGGGCGGTGTAGCGGCCGCCGGGCCTGACCGGCTGCTTCGTGTCACCGTTCCACGTCACCGAGCACGAGCCGCGTTTGGGGGCCTGCAGGAAGGCCAGGGTCAGGGTACGGGCCCCGGAGGCGCTGGCCGCGGCGGGCAGCTTGTCCTTCGTCCAGGTCTCGAAGTAGGGCGCGTAGACGGATCGGTGGAGGCCGGCGTGGCCCCGGGGGACGGCGGCGCCGGCGGTCGTGGCCACGGCCAGCGGGAGGCCCAGGACGAGAGCCAGGGCCATCCGCATCCGGGGGCAAGAGCGCTGCATGCCGGTCCTTCCCGTCTGAGGGCGAGCGGGGCGCGACGCCCTGGCGACAGGGGCGGGTCGCCCCCTAGGGAGAGTACGATCACCGCCGGAACAGCACCAGGGCATGACGCGGCACTCTTCAGCCTGCGGCGGCGCATCCCGGGCCATGTGACGGCGCGCCAGGCAGGTGACCTGCGCCCCGTGCCGCCGGGACCTTAAGTCCTTACCGGGGTGCACGCCGGACGGCGAGCCTGGCAGAAAGAGCGGACCCAGCGACCAGGCGAGGGGCGGCAGGGGCATGCCGACGGCCCTGAGCAGTGTGGATCCCGGCGCGGCGACGGCGCAGGCCGTCGTGCGCACGGAGGGACTGACCAAGCATTACGGGCAGGTCGTCGCGCTCGAAGGACTAGACCTGCAGCTGCACGAGGGTGAGGTGCTCGGCTGCCTGGGGCCCAACGGCGCGGGCAAGACCACGACGATCCGGCTGCTTCTCGGGCTGATCAGGCCCACCTCCGGCCGGGCGCGAATTTTCGGCCTGGACGCCCAGGACGACAAGGTGGCGGTGCACGCCCGTGTCGCCTACGTGCCGGGGGAGGCGACGTTGTGGCCGTCGCTCACCGGGGCGGAGACGCTGCACCTGCTGGCCAGGATGCACGGCGAGACCGACCTCAGTTACCGCGAGGAACTCGTCAGGCGATTCGACTTCGACCCATCCAGGAAGGTCCGGGCCTACTCCAAGGGCAACCGGCAGAAGATCAACCTGATCGCCGCCCTGGCCAGCCGGGCGGACCTGCTCATCCTCGACGAGCCCACGGCTGGCCTCGACCCGCTGATGGAGCAGGCGTTCCGGGAGAGCGTCCTGACCGCGAAAGCCAGGGGGCAGACGGTATTCCTCTCCTCACACGTGCTGTCCGAGGTCGAGGCGCTGTGCGACCGGGTCGCGATCCTCCGCGCGGGCCGGCTGGCCGAGATCGGCACGCTGGCGCAAATGCGCCACCTCTCGGCGGTGACGGTCGAGGCGACGTTCCCCGGCTCGCCACCCGCGGTGGACACGGTCGCCGGGGTGAGCGCGGTACGGGTCGCAGGACACACCCTGACCTGCGAGGTTCGCGGCCCCATCGCTGAGCTCCTGACCGTGCTGGCGGCTGCTCGCCCGGAGACCCTGCTGAGCCGCGAACCGTCACTGGAGGAGCTGTTCCTGTCGATCTACGGCGATCAGGAGCGCGTGAACGAGGCGGCCTCCGGTGGCTAGCACGACCGCTGGCCACGAGGCTGGCCCAGGGCCAGGGCTGGCGGGCGCGCCGGAGGCCGGCCGTGGCCAGCAGGCGCTGACCCGGTACCGGCTGCCGCAACTGGCCGCAGGCCGGTTCATCGCCCGGCACACGCTGAAGGCCGGCGCCGCGTGGGGCGCGGTGTTCAGCCTCTACGTGTATTCGACAGTGACCGGCTTCAACTCCCTCGGGCCGACCGCGGCCCAGCGGGACCGGGTGCTCAACTCACTGGCCAGCAACACCGGGCTGAAGGCCCTGTTCGGCAGCACCCACCGGATCACCACCCGGGCCGGGTTCGCGGACTGGCGCGTGATCGGCGTGGCGTCGATGGTCGGCGCGATCTGGGGGCTGCTGCTGGCCACGAAGACCGTCCGCGGCGAGGAAGTAGCCGGGCGCTGGGAGCCGTTCCTGGCCGGCCAGACCACTGCCCGCCGCGCCGCGGGCAACGCCCTGGCCGGCCTGGGCGCCGGGATCCTGGCCATGTACGGGGTCACGGCCCTGTTCACCGCGGCCGCGGGCACCCGGCCCAGCGTCGGGATCAGCCCGGCCCACAGCCTGTGGCTCGCTGCGGCGGTGGTAGCCGGGGCCGCCGAGTTCGCCGCCATCGGAGCGCTGGCCAGCGAGCTGATGCCGACCCGGGCCCGGGCCGCCAGCCTGGCCGCTGCCGTCTTCGGCGTGGCCTTCATGCTGCGCGCCCTGGGCGACTCCGCGTCCAGCGCGCACTGGCTGGTCATCCTCAGCCCGCTCGGCTGGGTCGAGCAGTTGCGGCCGCTGAGCGATGTGCAGCCGCTCTGGTTGCTCCCGATCGCCGGCCTGATCGCGCTGTGCGCCGTGGCCACCGTCTACCTGGCCCAACGAGATCTCGGCGCGAGCGTGCTCGCCGATAAGGACACCGCGCCGCCGCGGACCGCGCTGCTCGGCTCGCCGGTGGCGCTCGCGTTCCGGCTGTCCCGGGCTTCGGTCGCCGGCTGGCTGGCCGCGGTGGCCGTGGCCAGCTGGCTCTACGGGACCCTGGCCAGGTCGGCGGGCAAGGCCTTCGCGTCCTCCAGCATGCTGCGCAGGTTCTCCGGCACGCTGACCACCGCGGCGATGAAGCACGTGCAGCTGACCGGGGCCCGGCTCTACGCCGGCGTCGTATTCCTGGTGCTGATGACGCTGATCATGGCGTACGTGGCCAGCGCCATGAGCCGGGTACGGGAGGACGAGGCCGAGGGGTACCTGGACAACCTGGTGGCGCGCAGCGTCAGCCGGGAACGCTGGCTGTCCGGGCGGACGGCTCTCATCGTGGCCGTCCTGGTGCTCGCGGGGCTGCTGGGCGGGGCTGGGTTCTGGGTGGGCGCGGCGAGTCAGCACGCCGGGCTCGCGTTCCACGACCTGCTGCTGGCCGGCCTGAACGCCACGGCCCCGGCGGTGGCGCTGCTCGGGATCGGCGTGGGCGCGCTGGGGTTCGTGCCCCGGCTGACGCCGGTGGTGTGCTGGGGAATCCTCGGCTGGGCGTTCTTGCTGGACATGCTTGGCTCGGCGATCAAGCTCAACCACTGGCTGATGGATACCTCGCTGCTCCAGCACATGGCCCTCGCCCCGGCCGTGAATCCGGACTGGCGGATCGCCGGGACTTATCTCGGCATCGGTGTCGTGGCCGCGGCTCTCGGTACCTGGCGGTTCGCCCGGCGCGACCTGCAGAGCAGCTAACGCGGCGGCGTCCACGAGTCCGGTCACGAAGGTCAGGGTCAGCAGCGCGGCCACGGTCTGGCGGCGGCCGAGCGGGGAGGGGACCGCCACGTCAGCTCACCGCCCCGAGCGCGGCGCTGACGCTGGCGATGATCGCGCCGCCGAGGGCGATCGACACGAACGAGCGCAGGAAGCCGGTGCTGAAGAACCGCCAGCGGATCCAGGCCAGGGTGGTCAGCTCAAAGGCGGCCGCCCGGTGCCCCTCGGGCGGGCGGTCAGGCGGGCCCGGCGGCCGGCAGTTCCTTGCGGATGGCGGTGAGCTCGCCGGTCAGATGGGGGCCGTCCACCCCGAACTCCGTGACCGAGCGGCTGGCCGCCCGCACCGCGTAGCCCAGGGCCTGCGCCTCTGACCGCCCGTCGGCGCGGAGGGCGAGGTAGGCCCCGGCCAGGATCTCCCCGGCCCCGGTGTCGTCCACCACCCGGACGGCAGGAATCGCCGATGCGGCGTGGGTCATGCCGTCCGCGATGTAGTCCGCGCCGCGCGGCCCGTGCTTGAGGACCGTCGGGGCCTTCGGGATCTCGTTGTCCCGGTACAGGCCCTGGTACTCCGCCTCGTTGATGAAGATCAGGTCGGCGAGGTCGCATGCCTCCCGGGAGGCGCGGGGCTCGGTGCTGACGAAATGCTCGAAAGTGTCCACGGAGATAGGCGCCCGGAATCCGTGATCGCGCAGGAACTTCAGCCAGGTGAGTTGCTGGCCCGGCGGCATGGTGCCCAGGTGCACATGCCCGGCCCGGAAATACGGTTCGGGGAATGTGCCGAACCGCGGGGTGGCCGCCACTCCCAATACAGATTCGAAGATCCGGGGCCCTTCGCCAACGCGGCTGATGTGGAACCTGGCCGAGGCGCCCGGCAAGACGGCCAGCCCGGTGAGATCCAGGCCGAGACCGCGCAATCCGTGCAGATTGAGGTCCTGGCCGATCTGGGCGACCAGGCCGATACGGCCTTTCAGCAGGGTGGCGGCCGCATACGCGGCCGCGTAGCCGGATCCGCCCAGGGAAGCCCCGGTGCCGTGCGCATTCTCGTTCGTCGCCCAGCCGACGTGGCCGACCAGGACCAGGTCAACGAGCGGGGTGTCGTCCCGGTGAACGGGACTTCGGCGGTAAGCGTCCGGGCCGGGCATTTCTGGGGCTCTTCTGCGTCAAGCCAGCGGGGATGCTCAACTTAACTCCTCAGTAACCGCGGCACCCAGGCATTCGGCCGGGAACCTGCTGGACCGTCATTGTCCCTCGCCGCGTGCACTAGTACTAGCGCCGTAAAGGCCCGGCTTCTGGCCAGCCGCGCAATTCCGGCCGCAATTTCCGTCCCCGTGGCGGCCGTCACGCGGGCAGGACGGAGAGCCATCGCTTGTTGCTGGTGACGAGGGAGCGGGCCGGGCTCCTGGCCCAGATGTCGTCCAGCCGCTCCTTGAGGCAGTTACCGCTTTCCTCGTAGTCGGATCCGGCCGGCCGCAGTACGGTGCCCGCCGGGTCGACGATGAGGCAGCCGGCCGTCTGGGACTCCGTGGAGAACGCGACCGGCACGGGCGCGACCAGGCTGGCGGCCTGCTCAGCGAAACCCAGGAACTCCTCGCCGGCCAGGTGATGGCGCTGCTGGCCGGTGTTCTGGCCGCCACGGCTGCTGTACTGGTAGAGCCGCCACACGTCGGGCTGGAGCAGCCGGATGAGTTCCGCAAGACCGTGCAGGTCGCCGGCGTTCACCGCGCTGACCACGGTGCCGATCTTCAGCCTCGTGCCCGGCTCGCGGACGACCAGTCCCGCGGCGTTCAGCGCCTCGGCCAGGTCGGCTTTGGGCCCGCGCATGGCCCGGTGGACGTCGGGCGTGGACCCGTCGATGGACAGTCCCACGACATCGAAAGAGCCGAGCCCGAATCCCTGGTCCACCCGCCTGGCGAGCAGCGAGCCGTTGGTGTTCAGGACCGTCCGTTTCCCGGCGCTGGCGAGAATGCCAGCGTATTCATCGACTTTGCGGACCAGGAGTGGCTCGCCTCCGCAGAACGTCACCGCCGCGGCCGATGAATCCTTGAGTTGCGCGAGGATATCGTCGCGCAGTCCGGTCGGGTCCCGTCCGGGCTCCGGCCCGTAACAGAAGTCGCACGCCAGGTTGCAGCGGCTGGTGATCCACCAGTCCACCGAAGGGATCACGGCCGGTAACCCGGGATGCCGTGCCCGGCCGGCCCGGTGGCCGCCGGCGAACTGCCAGGGTTCAACGAAGGTCCCTCTCGTCTAGTGCGCCGGGGCTGCTGCCGGGTCAATGCCCATTTCCCAGCTCAACACCTTGAATTGTGCCCGTGCCGGCTGCGGTCGCACAGGAGCACACGCCGCAGCGTAGTAGTTGTTGATCATCCGCCGGGACGTTTCGCTGAGATACGTGAGGCCGATATCGCCGTAATGCGGGAAACGGCCCGGTGCATTACGGGCCCGAGTCGCCGGGATGCCGTCCTGGTTAAGGTTCGGGTAACTCGCGGCCCGCCTGGCCGCATTATGGATTGCGATGATGACGTCCCGTCACTAGCCCGGAATTCGCCCCGGCCGGACGGTACTGGCCAGGGACGCCAGCCGCAGGGCGTCGAGGGCGTCGTAGGTCATCCAGATGGGCAGGTCGCCGTTGTTCCAGCTCCACAGCGACGCGGTGTCGCTGTAGCCACCCCAGATCCACGCCACCGCATCGCTGACCGCCGGGTGGCTGGCGGGCAGGCCCACGGACACGAGCGCCTTGACCACCCAGGGGGCGGTGAAGTGCCGGGTGTAGAGCGTCTCCATCCCCGTTTCGAGCGGCCGGTCGATGATCTCGCTGACGTTCCCGAGATCCCGCCCGACCAGCCAGGCCGCCGCCTGATCCAGCGCCTCCTGGACCTGCGCGGCCGGACGGACGGCCTGGACCTGGGCCAGGGCCCGGACGGCCCGCGCGGTGTGCGCAATCGACGGGTCCGGGGAAATGAGCAGCGGTTCGACCTTCTCCGGCCACAGGAGCGCATCGCCGTAGGGGCGCCGGGCGGCCAGCAGGTCCTCGACCAGGGAGGCCGTCAGCTCAGAGTCCGGCGCCAGCCGCTGGCTGGCCTCGAGGATCGTGGTGAGGATGTAGGGCCTGCCCCGCTCAAAGTCCCCGATGTTGCTCCTCATCCGGTCCAGCTGGTCATCCAGGGGAGCGGTCCCGTCGATCCGCCGCAGGGTCTCCAGGACCGCCGCGGTCACCTCGGGCCGCGGCGCGCGCTGCGTCTGCGCCGCGTATCCGCCGCCGGGGCCGGCCCGCTCTTTGAGGCGGGCGGCCACCGGGAGCAGGTCCGGGGCGAGGGAGCCCTCGAGGAGAAGCATGGCCCGCAGGCCGTAGGCGGTGGAGGCCGCGGTGGCCCGGCCGCCAAGCCGGCGCAGATCGTGCGGCCAGCCCTGCGGGTTGCCGCTCTCGTCCCGGGTGAGGCTGGCCCGCAGCGCTTCCGCGACGTTCTCGAACACCTGCAGCAATGAGGGGGCAGAGGAGACCGCGAGGCGAGGTGGCACCGACCCGTGCCGGGCCCGGACGGCCTTGGTGCGGAGTTTCCTGGCCAGCCCGTAGATCGCGCCGCGGGCCGTCAGGTAGTCATCGAGCGCCCTGGCCTGCTCGTCGGTCGGGAAGTCCTGGCCCGCTTCCCAGCGCCCGATCTGGGCCGGGGACAGGGCCAGGTTCCGGGCGGCGTCGTCGACGCTCGCGGCGCGCGATCGCAGTGCCTTGCGCAGTTCGGCCCCGAAGACCCGCTTTTCCGCCGCGGGGAGCGGGGCTGCCGTCTCGGCGGCCGGTGCGCCCCCGGCAGGCGCCGCGTCCCTGGCCGGCCTGCCGCCCGCGGCGGGCGGCACCGCCGCGCGGCCCGGCGGGATGCCGTCGGCCGGCAGCCCCAGCCCGTCCGGGTGGCCTGCCTCGGTCAGGGCCGTGGCCAGCGCGGCGAGGGCCTCGGTCTCGACGTCCAGCCGGAGGGCCCGGGGTGAGGGGGCCCGCCCGGCGGGCCGCACGGCCCGGAGCTCGTGCAGCCGGTTCCAGCTGGCCAGCAGCGCCTTCCGGCGACGTCCCAGGTCCGGCGCGTAGAGGTCGGGTTCCTCCGCGATGGCGGCCGGCGAGAGCTCCAGGCTGAGGCTCACATCCGCCACGATGCTCAGCGTGGGATCCAGGGAGCTGGCCGCCTCGCGCACGGCGCGAACGATCGCCTGCTCCGGGGTGTCGCCCGCGACCACGAAGGCCTGCACCCGCTCGAGCCCGGTCAGCGTATCCAGCGGCAGCTCGGTGCCGGTAAGCCGGTCCTCATGCAGCCCGGTGCGCGTCCGGAGGCTCTTGAGCAGGGACGCGACGCCCGCCGCAACAGGGTCGAGAGGCTCGGACATTTTCCTTCTTAGGAGATCGGAAAGACCGGTTATAGGGAGATGATCAGCATAGCCGACAAGTAGTTATGCAGAGGTGCGGTCCGTTGTCAAGATACGTCAATTTGTCGAAGACAGTTGACGGACAGTTGACGGCAGCTATGACAGTTGTCATCCTGGGGAGCGACACCGCAGGAGGTCCCATGGCCCCGGCAGCGAATCCCGATGGCGCCCGCACCCATGGACATGAGGCCACAGCCCGCCGGGTTTCCCGCGCCCGGCGCACTCCGTTATCCGCCGCCCGAGTATCCGCGCCGACGCCCGTACACCTCCGGGCCATCTCCACGCTCCTCGCTCCCCACCGGGAGGTCAGGATGACTCGTCTCCGCCATCGGCTGGCCGGGCCCCTGCTCGTGCTGGCGGCCGGGCCAGTGGCCCTGCTCGTCACGGGCTGCCAGGCCCCGAGCCACGTCCCCGAGACCGTGGTGGTGCTGCCCAGCGCCACCGCCAACGAGCCCGGACCCGTGCTCGCCGCCGCCGACCGGGCCCTGCTCTACCACGCCGGGGCCACCAGCACCCGCGGCGCGGCCTACGTCATCAACCCGGCGACCGGCCAGCCCACCCGGATGGGCCTGACCCCGCTGCGGGCCGACGGCCAGGTCAACTACGGGCCGCGCCGCGACTACCTGCTCGAGCAGAACGTGAACCGGGTGCAGCGGCTGCTCCGCACCGAGGCCGCCACCGGGCCGTTCGACCTGCTGCAGATGATGTCAACGGCGGTCCGGGCCACCTCCCGTCCGGGCACCCTGCTCATCCTGTCGTCCGGGCTGTCCACCGCGGGCGGATTCAACCTGCGGGACGTCGGCTGGGATGCGAACCCCGCCGCCGTCGCCGGGCAGCTGAAGCGGCGCGGGCTGCTGCCGCGGCTGGCAGGCTGGCGGCTGGACTTCTCGGGGCTGGCTGACGTCAACGGCGACCAGCCTTCCCTGCCGCAGCCGCAGCGGACCACTCTTACCGCCTACTGGCTGGCCATCTGCCGCGCTGCCGGGGCCGCGGCCTGCACCACCGACACCACCATCCGCCCGGATCCGCCGTCGCGGAGCACCACGCCGGTCCCGGTGGTGCCGGTTCCCGAGGTCGTGTCGGTCACCGGGCCGCGTCACTCAGCCGGGGTCAGCGTCCCGGCCGACGAGCTGTTCGCGTTCGGCAGCGCGCGGCTGCTCCCGGGCGCGGACGGCATCCTCCGGCCGCTGGCCGGCCGGGCCCTGCGCCGCCACGAGCTCGTCTCCATCACCGGATATGCCTCACCGGACGGCGGCTCGGCCGCCTACAACCTGTCCCTGTCCCGGTCCCGGGCCCTGTCGGTCCGTAACCGCCTGGAGGTGCTGGGCCTGCCGCCCGGCCGGATCACCCAGGTCACCGGGCTCGGCACGGCGGGACTGACCCGCCGGGCCTGCTACCGGCAAGGCCAGCTCGACGAAGCCGTCTGCGCCACCCTGCGCCGGGTCGTCATCCTCCTCATCCCTCAGACCGCGGCCGCATGACCGCCTGACCCCGGAGGCCAGACATGAGCATGAACGAGTACGACAGCCACCCCGCCGCCGATCCGGGCCTCGATCTCGTCGTCCCGGCGCCCAGGGACGGACGGGCCACCGGCGACGGGCTTCCCCGGGATCCCTTCACCGAGGACTCGCTGGCCGGCGAGGCCGCCGGCGACCTGTCCGCGGCCGCGCGCGAACAGCGCGCCCGGCGGCGGTCCCAGTCGCGGGTGCGCCGCGGCTTCCGCAGGCTGCTGTCCCGCCGCCGGCTGTCCCACCGCCGCGCGGTCGCCGTTCTCGTCGCCGAGGACGACCACATCGGCGGCGGCCGGGACGCCGGCCGCCCCACCCACGGTGAAACCGCCATCCAGGCCGTGGGCAAGGCCGGCGCCGATGCCGAGCTGGCCAGGGCCCAGCGCCGCCTGGAGCGCGAAGCCAGGGGAGCGGACGGCCTGCGGGCCCGCCAGTCTGAGTTGTACACGAGGGCCGCCTACCGGTCCGCGGTCCGGGTCCGTCACCCCGACGGAGGGCATCGCCCGGTCTCGGAGACCCAGCAGGACGAGGCGGCCCTGCGCAGGCAGATCGAGGACGAGACGGCCCGCGGTTCGCGCAAGCATCACCGGCTGCCCTGGTGGATTGGCCGCATCCCGCTCCTCGTCCTGCTGGTCAACGTCAGCCTGCTGCTGTATTTCTTCGCGGGCATCACCGACGTGGACTGGGCCAGCCCCCTGTCCGCCAGCCTGGTCTTCGCGATCCTGCTCGCGGCCATGGTGACCGTGCTGTCGTACGGATTCCTGGCGTTCGCAGGCCACCGGCTGCGTGACTACAAGGACCACTCGGGGGCGGTGGCCTTCACCGAGCTCGACGTCCTGACCAAGGTGGCCTGCTGGTTCTCGGCCGCCGGTATCGCGGTCCTGGCCACGCTGATGTTCGTCCGGATGCGCGCCGAGGTGCTCTACGCGCTCGGCCGCGGCGCCTGGACCACGGCCCTGATCATCGCGCTGGCGGTGGCGGTGGTCAGCGTCATGGCGAACTTCCTGGTGGTGGCCATCCACGCGCTGGACGGTTCCCGCGAGGTCGCCCGGCTGAACGCCCTGTCCGCCGCGGTCAGCGGCCCGCTGGGCCAGGCCCGCGAGATGCGGGAGCAGGCCGACCTCATCCCGCACCGCATCGCGGTCAGCCGCCGCCAGGCGCACCGGACCGCTATCGGCGCCATCACCCGGGCGGGTCATCCGCTGACCGCCGCTGACCAGGCCATCTCGGCGGCGCGGGCGGCCCACCAGGGAACCGGCCCGCACGGCAGCCCGGTCAGCGACCCCAACCAGCACGAGCACGTGGCCGGCTACCGGGACCCTGCGTCGGTCCCCCGGCCTGACCTCAGGGCCCTGCACGCCGCGCTCGGGCACATCGACACCGACCTGCCGCCAGCCCCGGGCTCAGCCCCGGGGTAACGGGGGCCGTCCCCGGCCGGGACCTGACCTGGTCCCGGCCGGGGCGCCATCGAGCTGGCGCGGCCGCGCCTGGGTGCCGGGGACACCCGGCGCGGCCGCGCCTTCACCTGGCCCCCCGGGCTTCTTACGCGGCGGGCTGGCCCTGCTCCGGGCCGCTTTCCTCGTCGCCGGAGTCATCCGAACCGCGGGCCGCACGCTCGCGGATGTCCTCCAGGCTGTCGCGCAAGGCCAGCCACACCTGGCCCAGGCCGGCGCTGCCCGGCTGGTCGCCACGGATGAGGCCGGCCTCCTGGGCCTGGCCGCCCAGGGCCTCGATGGCCGCGCGGGCCAGGGCGACGATGGCCGGGTCGGTGGCCTCGATCGCGAGGCTCTCGCCGGTGACACGGATGACCATGTGCACGCCGGCCCCGTTCCTCGGGTTGCTCATCGCTGGTGCCCGCAATCGTCGCGCTGCGGAGCGCCTGACGGGCCTGATCCAGGTCCACGCCGAGCGCGGTCAGGGTCCTGGCGGCCGCGCTGTCCGGATCGGCCAGCGCCGCGAGCAGCAGATGGTGGGACCCGACGGGCTGGCCGCCGGCCAGCCGGGCCGCTTCGGCCAGGCTCGCATCCCCGGCCGGCGTGGTGGGCATCCCCGCGGACTCGCCCGGCTCACCAGACTCCTCCGGCCCGGCACCCGGGGGAACCTCGGTGCGCCGCCGTAGCCAGCGGCGGCCATGCAGGCCCTCGGCCGCCGGGAGCAGATCGAGCACCGCCTGGCGGACGGCCGTCAGGTCACCGGCGTGCTCGGTCAGGATCTGCGCGGCGACCCCCGGTCCCTCCCGGGTACCGGCCTGGGTCTCGGCCTCGCGGACCAGGCCGAGCAGGATGTGCTCGGTGCCGATGTAGTTGTGGCTCAGCCTGAGGGCCTCGCGGAGCCCGAGTTCGAGGACCTTCTTCGCCCGGGGGGTGAACGGGATGCGGCCCTTGGGCGGCTCGCTGCCCGCACCGACCCGGGCCTTGACCTCGTCCCGCGTGCCGGTCGCTGTCATCCCGAACCGGTCCAGGGCCTGGGCGGCGATGCCACCGGGCTCCAGCAGTCCGAGCAGCAGGTGCTCGGTGCCGATGTAGTTGTGGTTCAGCCCGCGGGCCTCTTCCTGGGCCTGGACGACGACGCGGCGGGCTCGGTCAGTGAATCGCTCGAACATGGCCCCACTGTCGCCCGGAGGGCTAGACCCTGTCAATACCATGCTAATAGTATGGTTTTCGTTGCGGAGAACTCAGCGCAGCTGCGCGGCGCGCGGTGGAGGTGGAGCGGTGGAATGGGAAGACCGGCTCGATGACTGGGAGCTCGAACTCGAGCTGGCTGCCCAGCTGGAGGGCTCGGACTGGGTGACGCTGGAGCGGGCCGCGGCCGAGACCGGGGCGTCCCGGGCCGCGCTGCGGACCTGGTACCGCTCGGGGCAGATCCCGTCGCGGCTGGTCAACGGCCCGCACGGCCCGCAGCGGCTGGTCCCGCTGGCGACGGTGGCGGACCGCGCCGAGGCATCGCCGCGGCTGCGCCGGACCGCGGAGCGCCGGCTCGCGGACCAGGCGGAGCTGGAGATCCTGCGGCACCGGATCGACCAGCTGGAGCTGCGGCTGGCCGCGCTGGAGCAGCGCCAGCCCCCGGCCTAGCCACCGGGTACGGTCGTGAGGATGGACGACAGGACGCGGACCGGTGCCACCGCAACGGCCGCCGAGCCCGCCTCCGTGGTGGCGTTGCTGTCCGACGCCCGCCGGCTCCCGGCCTGGGCGCCCGGCTTCGCCGACGCCGTCACCAGTGCGGGCGGCTCGCGCTGGCGTGCGGTCAAGGACGGCCGGGAATTCGCGGTCCGCACGGCGGTGAACCCGGAAGCGGGCACGGTGGACTACCTCCGCGAGATCGCCCCCGGCCGCGAAGGCGGCGCCTACCTGCGGGTCGTCCCCAGGCCCGGCGGCGGCAGCGTCGTGATCATGACGCTGCCGGTCCCGCCCGGCACCGACGGGGCCGCGGTCGGCGCCATCCTCGAGGAGGAGCTGGCCGCGCTGAAGGCCCTGGCCGAGTGCGGCTGACTCTCGCCCCGGGTCTCACCGGGCAGTGAGGAAGGTGGTCAGGCCCGTGGCGATCGCCCGGGCAGCTCGCGCCTGCCAGGCGGGAGAGGTGACACGTGCGGCGTCCGCGGCATTGCGCATGTTGGCGCACTCAATGAATACCTTGGGGATGGTGGACAGGTTGATTCCCGCCAGATCGTCCCGGGGCTGGATCCCGTCCACCCCGTCGTAGGAGCTGACTGGCTCGCCGGTGCCCGTGGCGAACGCCGAGCGGAGATCGGCGCCGAGGCGGGCCGAGGGCCCGACGATGGCATTGTTGATCCCATCGGCGACCGGCTCAAGGACGGCAAACCCACGCCCGCCCGCGGGACCACCGTCAGCGTGTATCGAGACGCCTGCGCTGGCGTGCGCAAGGTTGCCTGCGGCGGCCCGTTGGGTCACGCATGGCCCGATTCCCGTGTTCGACGTGCGGGTGAGTACGACTGTCGCCCCCTCAGCGCGGAGATCCGCCGTCACGTAGAGCGCGACGTTCCAGTTGAACTGGGCCTCGGTGTAGCCCCCGTCGGTCTGGGTGCCGGTCGTGTCGCAGGTCTCACGCTCACGGCCATTCCAGATCAGCCTGTTGATGACGGCCGGCGCGGCTGCGTTCCCCCCGTTGTGCCCCGGATCCACCAGCACCACCTTCCCGCCGAGTCTTCCGGCTGAGGTAGGCGGGAATCGTCCGGGCCCGCCGTCACTGGCCATCGGCACCGGCCCGGGTGGGGAATGGTTGCCGCCAGGCTGGACCGGGAAGACCGCGAGCGGTCGGCCGGGCGGGCGCCGGTGATCTCCCGGAAGCGTGAGCCGAGGCCGGCGGTGCCGCCGCCGGGCTGCGCGAAGGAGGTTCCGGGGTCTTGGACGATCTGGTGAACGCATGAGTCACCTCCGGGCCCGCACCCGCGCAGCCTGCCAGGACCACGGTGATGAGGGAGAGGACCCACGCGAGCCGGGACATCAGAAGTCCGTGCTCGTATAGGTCTTCTGGCCGTAGCCGGGAGCTATCGGGTTCCAGATGTTCAGGAAACGATTCTTGGCCACGGTCGCCTGGACCGAGGCATTCTGGCCCGCCTGATAGTTCGGGTCCTGGGCGGGATTTGATCCGCATCCGCCGGCCGCCGCAGAATCAGCCATCCAGTTCTGGTAGTCACGATCGGCGTGCATCGAGTTCTGCATCGCCGCGGACAGTTCGCTGATCAGCTGGCTGCCCTGAGGCAGGGCGGACGGCGGCAGCCTCTGCAGCCCGTCCATGATCCGCTGGCGCGTGCCGATGGCCTGCTGGATGGCAGCCTTCCCGCTGGACGGGGTCTCAGAACAGGTCTGCACACCGTCGATGGCGGCCTGGACGGTTGGCCGCACTGACGCGCTCTGCGCCAGGTACGAGCCGAGCGCAGCCATCACGGCTGAGGCAGAAGACTGGGTGGCAGCTGCAGAAGACTGACCCACCGACGCGGACGCGTGCAGGGCTGGCGAATTCGCCGGCTTGGCCGAAGCCGCTGGGTGATGTGGTTTCGCCCCGGGAGCGCTGCTCGCCCCGGCTGCCGCGCCCGCGTTCACGTGATCGGCCCTGGCCGCAAAGTAGGCCCCTGCCGAGGCGCCCACGAGCACGAGAACTGCTCCGCCGGCGATCAGCCATCGCCGCGGCCGTCGCCGGGGCCCCGGTGCGGTGGCCTCGCCGTTGTTCGCGGGGGGCTGATGGGCCGACGTCATCGTCGGTGAGAACGGCGTGGCTACGGGAGGTGAACGTGGGACCGCCTGTTCGGTGCTGGCCTGCGTGACCGGGGTGTCAGCCCCGGGCGTGTGCGCCGGCGCGTATCCGGGAGGATGCCCTCGATGGGGCGCGACGGCCGGACCGGGCGGCGGGCTCGCGCCAGGCTGGCCGGCATTGACCTCAGCGAGAACCTGGTCGGCCGTGGGCCGGTGCCAGGGATCCTTGTTCAGGCACTGCTCGATCAGTGGCCGGATCTCGTCAGGCAGTGAACCCGTATCAGGCTCGCTGTGGACAACCCGGTAGACCAGGGCGGCCGTGGATCCTGTGCCAAACGGTCCCTGGCCCGTGGCCGCGAAGGCCAGGACCGCACCCAGGCTGAAGATGTCGCTCGGGGGCCCAACCCATGACCGTCTGCCTGTTCCGGAGACATGAACCCAGGCGTGCCGACGACCATGCCCGTCTGGGTCAGAACACTCGCCTCCGCGGCGAGCGATATGCCGAAATCGAGCACCCGTGGCCCGTCATCCGCGACGATCACGTTCGATGGTTTGAGATCGCGGTGCACCACACCGGCGGCATGGATGGCGCTCAGCCCCTCGGCCAGTCCCGCGGCCAGCGCACGTACTGAACTGCCCGGCAGCGGGCCGCTGGTGGCGACGGCATCGGCCAGAGAGGGCCCCGCGACGTAGGACGTCGCCAGCCACGGCACGGGCCCATCCAGGTCAGCGTCAACGACCGGAGCGGTGAAGATGCCGCTCACCCGCCGGGCAGCAGCCACTTCCCGCGCGAACCGGGTCCGGAAATCGGCGCTTTCGGCCAGCTCGGCACGGATCGCCTTGACGGCGACGTGCCGTCCGCCCGGTGAACGACCCAGATAGACCCGGCCCATCCCCCCGGCCCCCAGCCGCCCCTCCAGCCAGTACGGTCCGATGCGCCGTGGGTCCCCAGGTTGCAGATCGTCCAACCCGCCCACCCCCCCCGGCGCGAGTTGAGAAACGACGTACCTATGCGATCTCTCCGTGCGTGAACCGGCCAGCCAGACTCAGCATTAGCCCAGCTGAAAGCCCGGTCCGTAACTCACAGTAAATGAAAAATGATCATTCGTCGAGGACGGTGCCGAGCACCGCGGTGAGGGTGTCACGGAGCCAGCGGGCCGCTGACCCGGGGGAGTCGGGCGCGCTGGCGTGCCGGGCCGCGATGTACAGGTCGGGGCGGACCAGGAGGACGCCGCCGTCGGAGATCTCGCGCAGCTCGGCCCACGTGCCGTAGGGGTCCTCGAACGGCTGGCCCGGCCCGACCGAGACCGGGCTGACCGGCAGGCCGGTGTCCGCGCTGAAGGCCGCGGCCGCGTCCAGCCAGTCCTGGCCGCCGATGCCGGTCCACACGCTGAACATCCCGTGGCCGGCCAGATCCAGGGTGGAGACCCGGCGGCCCGCGCGGGTGACCCAGGTGTGCGGCAGCTTCGCGCCGGGCCAGGTGGTCGGCTGGGCGTACAGCTCCGGGTCCCGGGTGAAGGCCGGCATCGCCGTCCCGTCCGGGACGACCGCGCCCGAGGCGTAGCGGTGGTTGTGCTCCACGCCGTGCGCGTCGAACTCGTACGCCTTGTACGCGATGGCCTCGCGCAGGCTCTCGCGGATCTTCTCGCCCTCCGGGCCGGGCGCCCGGCGCAGCGCGAGCTGGCGGTTCAGCTTGCCCACATCGGTGGTGTCGTCCACATCCAGCGCGGCGACGATGCGGCCGGTGTCGGCGATGCTCTGGTTGGCGCGCTCCACGATCTGCCGGGCCACCGGGGCCCGCTCGGCGTTGTAGGAGTCCAGCAGCGACGGGGCCAGGCCCGCCACCACGTGGTGCAGCTTCCAGGCCAGGTTGTAGGAGTCCTGGATCGAGGTGTTGGAGCCGAGCCCGTTGGTCGGCGGGTGCCGGTGCACCGCGTCACCGACGCAGAAGACCCGGCCGCGGGCCACCGTGGTGGCGAAGTGATGGTTGACCGTCCACGGCAGCCGGGACGTGACCCGCATCTCGAAGTCGTCCGTCCCGACCAGCTTCACGGCCAGCTCGCGGGCGAACTCGTCGGTGATCTCCGGCGGGCCGGCCGCGACCTCGTAGCCCCACATCAGCATCCACTCGGTCCACGGCTTGATCATCCGCAGCACGCCGAGCCCGACACCTTCCTTCTCGGCGCCGGGCTGCACCATCCAGTACAGGACCGACGGCCGGTACTCCACGAACCGGCTCAGGTCGGCCTCGAAGATGATGTGCAGCGCGCCCGCCACCGCCCCCGGGCCCTCGAACGGCAGGCCCAGGTCGGCTGCGACCTTGCTCCGGGCGCCGTCCGCCCCGATCAGGTACCTCGAGCGGATCGCGTACGTCGCGCCGGTGAGCCGGTCCCGGACCTGGGTGGTGACGCCCGAGTCGTCCTGCTCGTGCGACAGGTACTCGGTGTCGAACCGGACCTTGGCCCCGCGGGCCTGCGCCGCCTGCATCATGACCGGCTCGGTGATGGTCTGCGGGGCGTCCAGCATCGTGCACGGGCTCTGCAGCTCATAGTCGTGGTGGCGCCGGGTGTCGGTACCCCAGGACGGGATCCGGCCCAGTTCCTCACCGGCCAGGCTGGTGCAGAACGTGGTGTTGCCCATCCACTCCCACGGCGTGGCCTCGCGCATCAGCCGCTGCTCCAGGCCCATGTCGCGCAGCGTCTCCATCGTCCGCTGGTTCGTGATGTGGGCCCGGGGGGTATCGGACAGGTGCCCGTACCTGGTGATGACCATGGTCCGGGTCCCGTACGTGGCCAGGAACAGTGCGGCCCCGGCCCCGCCGGGACCCGAGCCGACCACCAGGACGTCGGTCTCTGCGGCAGGCACGTCGTTGCTCACGCAGCGGCTCCCTTGGCTGTCCCGAAACCGGCCCGCAGATGCGGACGGATGTACGCATAGCGGCACCTGGCAGTACGATGCCCGCGCAAACGTAACACTGTCAAGGACGCACGCTGGGGCGATACGAGGAGCAGAACGGGCATGGCTGGTCGTGGTGAAGGGGCCGACTTCGTCGAGTCGCTGGCCCGCGGCCTGGACGTGCTGCAGTGCTTCAGCGCCGAGCGGCCGCGGATGACCCTGAGCGAGGTCGCCGCGGTCTCGGGGCTGGCCCGGCCGACCGCGCGGCGGCTGCTGCTGACCCTGGAGGAACTGGGGTTCGTGCGGCTGGCCCAGGGCCAGTTTTCCCTCACCCCGCGGGTCCTGTCGCTGGGGATGGCGTTCGTGGCCTCGCTCGGCCTGTGGGAAGTCGGCCGGCCGCACCTGGAGCGGCTCGTCGCCCGCACCGGCGAGTCGTCGTCCATGTCCCAGCTGGACGGCTCGGACATCGTCTATGTGGCGCGGGTCGCCGTGCCCAAGCTGATCACGCTGCGGGTCGAGATCGGGACCCGGTTCCCCGCGGCCTACACGTCCCAGGGCAAGGTCCTGCTCGCGGCGCTGGACCCCGCGGAGCTGGCGGGCGTGCTGGCCCAGCCGAGCCGCTCCGGGCTGCCGCGGTTCCTGCCCCGGGACCCGGGGGCGTTCGGCGAGGAGCTGTGCACGATCCGGGCCCGCGGGTGGGCCCTGGCCGACGAGGAACTGGCGCCGGGTATCCGGTCGATCGCCGCGCCGGTGCGGGACGGCACCGGGGCGGTCCGGGCGGCCATGAACGTGACCGTGCACGCGGCCGAGACCAGCGTCGGGCGGCTGACCGGGGAGTACCTTCCGCTGCTGCTGCGGACGGCCGGGGACGTCTCGGCCGACTGGGCCCTGTGGCAGTCGCGGCCCTACTCCGAGGTGCGGTCGGGCGAGCGGCCCGCCCCAGGCCACAGCCAGGATGGGGCGCCCCGGGACGGACGATCGTCCGGATAGCGGCGGCCGGCGCCGCCACGGCCCGGCACCGGCGGGCCCGCGGCGCCACGCGGCAACGGGCCCCGGTCGTGATCCTGGGGACCTTCGTCACTTGCCCGGCTCGCCACGTCCCCGCATCCTGGGCGATTACCATCCCTGGAGGCCCGCCCAATCGTCGTCAGTTGTCCCGAAAGGCCGTGAGTGACCACCGAGACTGGCCGCGAGTCCACCCCCCGCCCGCTGGCCGCGCTGGCCGGGCTGGGCCGGATGGCGAGCGCCAACCTGATCGGCCGGGTCACCTCCACCCCGGACGGCGTCCGGGACGCGAACGACGCGTTCCTCCGCCTGGCCGGGTACACCCGCCAGGA
Organism: uncultured Actinomycetes bacterium; assembly: GCA_963720645.1. Lineage (GTDB taxonomy): Bacteria > Actinomycetota > Actinomycetes > Streptosporangiales > Streptosporangiaceae > RYN-230. The sequence continues at coordinate 384,454 of CAVRFX010000021.1, forward strand.
TCTGGAGGAAGGCCGGGTCCACTGGCGGACGCTCACCCCGCCCGAGTGGACGGACCTGGACACCGAGGGCATCGCGGAGCTGAGGGCCTACGGCAGCTACGGGCCCCACCTCAAGGAGTACCGCCGCCCGGACGGGACCCGGGTCACCGTCGAGGTGGCAGGCGCACTTCTCAGCGACGAGCCGCTGACCTGGGTGACGTTCGTCCGGGACGCCACCGCGCTGCCCGAGGCCGAGCTGCTCACCGGCAGCGGTGAGCGGCTGGCCGCCCTGGCCACCGACCTGGCCCGGGACATCACCGTCAGCGACGTGGCCCGGACGCTGGTCGGCCACCTGCGGCGGTCGCTCGGCGCCAGCGGGGCCGCCATCCTGGACGTGCTGCCGGGCGGCCAGGCCATCCGCCCGGTCCTGACGGACGGGATCCCCGAGCTGGCCGCCGCGCAGTTCCGGGAGTTCCCGACCACGCTGGACGCGCCCGCCACCCGCGCCTGGCGCCGCCGCGAGCTGATCTTCTACCCTGGTCCCCGCGTGTTCGACGAGGAGTTCCCGCACCTGGCCAGACACCCGGAGGGACAGCGGCGTCAGCGCGCTGGCGTCCGCCCCCCTGATCACCGGTGACCAGGTGACCGGCGTGCTGGCCGCCTACTGGGCCGCCCCCCGCGTGCTGCACGCCACGGAACGGGCCTTCATCACCGGGGTCGCCGGGTCGGCCGCGCAGGCGCTGGCCCGGGCCCGGCTCCTGGAAGCCGAGCAGGCGGCCCGCCTGCGGCTGCAGGCCCTGCAGGCGGTCACCGCGGGCCTGGCCACCGCGGTGACGTCGGACCAGATCGCCGGGATCCTCGCCGACGAGGGGCTCAGCCTGGTCGCGGGGCACGGGGTGGTGGCCATCCTGGACGACGCGCGCGAGGTCCTCCGCACCCGGACCACGCGTGACTTCCCGGGCGACATCGGCCGGGCCTTCGCGGAGATCCCGGTCCGGGACGCGGACCGCACCCCGGTCGGCTGGACCGTGCGCACCGGGCAGACGCTGGCGCTGGCCTCGCTGGCGGAGATCAGCGCCCGGTTCCCGGAGGTGGCCTACACCCACGAGGCGACCGGCACCTCGAGCCTGCTGAACATCCCGGTCCGGGCGGACGGGCGCACCATCGGCGCGCTCGCCTTCGGGTTCGCGGACGAGGGGCCGCCGGGGGACGACGTCGTGTCGATCGCCGAGACGCTGGCCGGGCTGGCCGGGCAGGCCCTGGAACGGGCGCGCCTGTACGAGGCCGAGTACGAGGCGGCGCACCAGCTGCAGGCGGCGCTGCTGCCCACTCTCCCGGCCGAGCTCCCCGGGCCGGCATCGCCACCCGCTACCGGCCGGCCAACCAGGGTCACGAGGTCGGCGGCGACTGGTACGACGTCTTCGAGCTGCCCGGCGGCCGGATCGGGTGCGCCGCCGGGGACGTGGTCGGCCACGACCTGGCCGCGGCCGCCGCCATGGGCCGCCTGCAGCTGCTGCTGCGCTACACCGCCCGCAGCGGGGCCGGTCCCGCGGCGGTCCTGGCCGCCCTCGACCAGGCGTGCCCGGATCTGACCGGAACCCCGTTCGCCACCGTCGCGTACGCCGAGTACGACCCGGCCGGGGGCGCCCTGACCTACGCGTGCGCCGGTCACCCGCCGCCCCTGCTGGCCGGCGACACCGTGACCTACCTGGAAGGCGGCCGGTCCGCCGCGCTCGGATTCGGGGACACGCCCGCGCAGGCCACCGTGGCCGTGAAACCGGGCACCCGGCTCGTCCTGTACACCGACGGGCTGATCGAGCGCCGGACGGAGCCGATCGACACCGGTTTCGGCGGGCTCGCGCGGGCCGCCGGCCGCCATCTCGACCTGGACATCGCCGCATGGTGCCAGAGCCTGCTCAGCGCGCTGACCCAGGGTGAGACGCTGGGCGACGACGTCGCGCTGGCCTGCATCGAGCTGCGCGGCCTGCCGTGACTCTGAGTCACCGGCGGTATAGTCGGGCGCGGTGAGCCGGGAAGCCCGGTCGGTGTCGCTCGGGGCGGGGGCTCGACATGCGCGGACGTAGCCCGTCGTCGGCACTCGGTGCTCACTGGCGCGCGGACGTGCTCCGGACAAACCTGTGGCTGGTTCCCGGGATCGAGGTCCTCGGGGCCATCGCGCTGTTCGCCGTCACCACGAGCCTGGACCAGGCCGCCTACCGGCGGCGGATTCGGCCTGCCCGCGTGGGTGATCAGCGGCACCGCGGACGGGGCCCGGCAGATCCTCACCGCGATCGCGGCGGCCGTAATCACGGTGGTCGGCGTGGTGTTCTCGATCATCCTGGTCACGCTGACCCTCGCGTCCACGCAGTTCGGGCCCCGGATGCTGCGGAACTTCATCCGGGACCGCGGCACGCAGCTGACGCTCGGCACCTTCGTCGCGACGTTCGTGTACGCGGTGCTGGTCCTGGTGTCGATCGGCCCGGGGGCGCGCGGGGATTTCGTGCCGCACATCGGGGTCACGGTGACGCTGACACTGATCGTCGCCGACATGGCCGTGCTGATCTACTTCATCCATCACACGGCGACGTCGATCCAGCTGCCGCAGGTGATCGCGAGCATCGCCGGCGACCTGTCCGTGGCGGTCGAGGTCCAGGGCGGCCCGGACAGCTCGCTGGGCCTGTCGTTGGCCGAAGGCCGGCCCCTCGCTGGCGGAACTGCGTGCTCCGCATCGAGGAGGGCGGGGGGCGGTACGCGCGCCCGCCAGCGGCTACCTGCAGTACATCCGGCACCGGAACCTGGTGCAGATCGCCGCCGAGTCGGGCGCGGTCGTCGCGCTGGAGTACCGGCCCGGGCATTTCCTCGTCCAGGGCCACCCCTTCGCCGCGGTGTGGCCGCCGGAGGCCGCAGGCCGGGTCAGCGACGCGCTCGGGCGGGCTCACGTCACCGGGCCGTACCGGACCCTGACCCAGGACATCTCCTTCGGCATCGACCAGCTCGTCGAGATCGCGATCCGGGCGCTGTCACAGGCGGTCAACGACACGTTCACGGCACTGACCTGCGTCGACTGGCTGGGTGACAGCCTCTGCAAAATCACGGCGCGGCTGGCATCCGGCCCGGGCGCACCGCGACGGTGACGGGTTCATCCGGGTCATCACCGCGGAGCCGAGCCAGAGCGCCTGGTGCAGCGCGCGTTCGAGAAGATCCGCCAGGCCAGCCTGGGCATGCCCGCGGTGATGATCCGCCAGCTCGAGGCCCTGGCCAAGATCATGGCCGAGACGTCGAACGCCGGGCAGCGCCGGGTCCTGCTCGAACAGGCGGCCATGATCGTGCGATCCAGCGAGCGGTCGGTCCCGGAGAAAGCCGACCGCGACGATGTCCAGCGCCGGTACGAGGCGGTGCTCGCGGCGGAGTCAGCGCTCGCCACCGGGCCACGTGGCCATGCTCACGATTAGAGAGCGCGGCAGCGGCGATGATGATGACATGGACCAGTGCCGTGCGTTCCCGGCCGCACGCGGGCCCGAGGGCAGGGGAGGTGTCTCATGAGCATCGGCGAGACCCTGGCGCGAGCCCGTCACCAGGCGGGTCTCAGCGTGGCCCAGGTCAGCGAGCAGACCCGGATCAGGCCGCTGATCATCCGCGGGGTCGAGGCCGACGACTACTCGATGTGCGGCGGCGACTTCTACGCCCGCGGCAATATCCGCGACATCGCCGAGGTCGTCGGGACCGACTCGGAGCCGCTGATCGAGGAGTATGACCGGGACCACCGGGCAGGCCGGCCCGGTCGCCGCGACCAGCCTCGACGAGCTGCTCGACCGTTCGATGCCGCAACGGCAGTGGCCGCAGTGGCACCGGCGGCCCGCGTTCATGATGGTGTTCGGGGTGGCGGCTGTTCTCATCGCGCTCGCGTTCGTCGGGTACCAGCTGATGGGATCGCCGAAGCCGCGGCCCGGGCCTGACCGTGGCCGCGAACAGCACCGACCGGGCCAGCCAGGCCAGCGGATCCGGCGGGAGCCCGGACGCGGCGCGGTCCGCGCGGTCCGCGGCCAGCCCCAGCCCGTCCGGCGCCGCGTCGTCGCCGTCCCCGCCGTCCCCGGCGCAGGCCCGCCCGCGCTCGATGCCCGCGGTGCGCGCGGCCGCGTTCAGCGCGCGCGGGGGCCTGGGCCAGGGAGACGATCCGCAGGACGCGCACCTCGCGATCGACGGCCTGCCCGGCACCGCGTGGCACACCGACTGGTACACCACGGCCCAATTCGGGAACCTGTACGCCGGCACCGGCCTGCTCGTGGACATGGGGCGCCCGGTCACGATCACCGGGGTCCGGGTCACCCTCGGCCCGGCCGCGGGGGCCCAGCTCGCGATCCGCGTCGGCGACCGGCCGGTCTTCGCGGACATGCCGCGGGTCGCCCGTTCGGCCGGCCCTGGCGGAGTGATCAGGATGACGCTGGCCCGTCCCGCGACAGGCCGTTATCTGCTGGTGTGGTTGACCAGGCTGCCGCCGGACCCCGCCGGGACCTACAAAGCCGAGATCTACGGGATCGACGTAAGAGGCAGGCCCTGACCCACCGGCGGGTCCCCGCCGGGGCGGGCGGGCCCGGAGGGGGAGCACAGGATGAAGTCGAAAATCATCGGGGACGCGGACGTCATCACCTACGTGGTGGTGTGCGACCCGGGCGACGAGGCGGTCTCCGTGCTGGCCGGTTTCGCGCGCGCCGAGGACCTCGAAGCGTCGCAGATCACCGGCGTCGGCGGGTTCGAGCGGGCCACCCTCGGCTGGTTCGACCGCGAGACGAAGCAGCATCGCCCCATCGAGGTGGACAGCAGGCCGAGGTCCTGTCGCTGATCGGTGACGTGGCCGACGGCGAGCACGGGCCGAGCCTGAACATCCACGTGGTGCTGGGGTTGCGGGACGGGACAACCCGGGGCGGGCACCTGCTCGCGGGCCACGTGTTCCCGACGCTGGAGCTCACCGTGACCGAGAACCCGGCCGAGCTGCGCAAGGTCATGAACCCTGATGTGGGCATCGCGCTCATCGACCTGGACCAGTCGCAGGCCTGACCGGGAGGGCCAGGACTAGCCCGTCCGGACGGCGACGCGCCGGGCTGGTCTGCCGAGGAATTACTAAGAGTAGTAGTTAGATTGCCCTCAGCATTCAGGCTGAGGGGGTGAACCGGTGCCGGATCCGATGTCGCGCCGCCGCATGATGAGGTACGGGCTGGGCGCCGCAGGCGCGACGCTCGCGGCCGGGGTTCTGGAGGGCCAGTCCGCGGGCCGGGCTTCGGCGCGGGCCGGGTCGCCGGCCCGGCGCCCGGACCGGCGGCCGCGGGAGCTGCCGCAGCCCCGGGTGCTCCGCAGCACCGGCGGGTCGCTGGATGTCCGGCTGACCGCGGTGCCCGCGGCCGTGGACATGGGCGCGCCCCGGCTGGTCCGGACCTACACCTGGAACAAGGTGGTGCCCGGGCACACCTGGGAGATCCGGGCCGGGGACACGCTCAGGGTCCATCTGCGCAACCGGCTGCCGTACCTGCCGCCGCCGGAGCACATGGTGATGGACCGGCCGCACGAGTGGACCCACACCAACCTGCACACGCACGGCCTGCACGTCTCCCCGGCCGGGAACGCCGACAACGTGTTCATCGACATCCCGCCCGGCCGCGATCACCACTACGAGATACCCGTGCCCGGCGATCACCCGGGCGGGCTCAACTGGTACCACCCGCACCGCCACGGCGGGGTCACCCAGCAGCTCCGGGCCGGGATGGCCGGCCTGCTCATCGTCCGCGGCGAGATTGACCGGGTGAAGGAAGTCCGGGCGGCCCGCGAGCGGGTGATGGTGCTGCAGTCGATCGAGGTCGGCGAGGACTACCAGCTCCTCGACCCGATCCCGGACCCGAAGCCGCACGAGGCGTTCTTCCCGCGGGCCCACGCCCTGTACACAGTCAACGGCGTGCTGAGGCCGCGGGTCACCATGTACCCGGGTGAGGTGCAGCGGTGGCGGCTGCTCAACGCGGCCGAGGGCAACTTCATGTCGCTGCACCTGCGCAAGCATGACTTCCACGTGCTGGCCTGGGACGGCCTGACGCTGGCGGAACCGGACACCACGAGCGTCGTGATGATGTCGGCGGGCAACCGGGTCAACCTGCTGGTGCGGGCGGGGCGGCCGGGCACCTACGACCTGGTCCTGACGCCGGGTTCCTCCCAGGACCCGGACATCCCGGGGATGCCCGGGTCGGCCGCGTCGCCGGGCGGGCCGCCGGGGATGGGCGGGTCGCCGGTCGCCGGCAGGCGGGCGGGCCGGGGATGGGCGGGCCGGGCATGGCCATGCCCGGGTTCCCGGCGTTCGACGAGGAACTCCGGCCGCGCACGATCCTGACCCTGCACGTGGCCGGGCACGGCCGCCCGATGGGGCTGCCGGACTCGCTGCCCGTCTGGGATCCGCCGATCCTGCCGATCGCCCGGAAGCGGCATTTCTCGTTCACGGTCCAGCGGAAGCCGGACCACACGTTCCTGTCCTTCGGGGTCAACGGCGTCCCGTACGACCCGGCCCGGCCGCCGTACCGGATCCCGCTCGGCACCGCGGAGGAATGGACGCTGGTCAACGCCTTCGACCCCAACTTCATGAACCACGCGCACGTGTTCCACATCCACACCAACCCGTTCAAGATCACGAAGATCAACGGCCGGGCGCTGCGCACGCCGCTCTGGCGGGACACGTTCGTGCTGCCCAAACGGTCCGGCGACTCGCTGACGTTCGAATCGAACTTCGTCAACTACGCGGGCAAGTTCGTGGAGCACTGCCACATGGTCTCGCACGAGGACCTGGGGATGATGTCGGCCGTCGAGGTGGTCCGCCGGGCGGCCGGTTAGGCAGGTCACCCGGCAGGCCGGCTCGGGGGGCCGGCCGGGTGATCAGGTACATGTCACGGCGTGGCCGAGGGCGGGGGGAACGGAATGGGCATCGTCGATCGCCGGGACTTCCTGCGCGGCAGCGCCGGCGCGGGAGTGGCCGCGCTGGCCCCGGCGCACCGGCCGCCGCTGGGCAAGCTGCGCCGGGCACTGGCCGGCCTGCTGCTGCTCCCGGCGACCGGGGCTACGACCAGGCCAGCGCCCCGGCTAACGGCCGTTACGACCGGATCCGCCCGATGGCCGTCGCGGTCTGCGCCGGCGAGCAGGACGTGGTCGCCTGCGTCAACTGGGCCCGCCGGTACGGTGTCCGGCCGGTGGCCCGCGGCGGCGGCCACAGCTACGCGGGGTTCTCCACGACCCGGGGCCTGCTCATCGACATGGGCAGGCTCAACACCGTCCAGGTGGACCAGGCCAACGGCACGGCGACGCTGGGTGGCGGGACCCGTAACGGCGACCTGTTCCGGGCGGTCAAGGGCGGCCACCTGTTCCTGCCGGTCGGCACCTGCCTGGGCGTCGGGGCCGGCGGCCTCACACTCGGCGGCGGCATCGGCTACAACACGCGCTGGGCGGGCCTGACGGCCGACCACCTCCGGTCATCCCGGATCGTCACCGCGCACGGGGACCTCCTGGACATCGGCCCCCGTCACCATGACGACCTGTACTGGGCCTGCCGCGGCGGCGCGGGCGGCAGCTTCGGCATCAACACGTCGTTCACCTTCGACCTGCTCGACGTGCCGAGGAAGACGGTCAGCTACTACCTGGCCTGGTGGCGCGGCGCCAAGGCCGGCGTCGCCGCGTTCACCGCCTTCGAGAGATCCTCCGCAGGGCCCCGGCCGCGTTCAACGCCGTGCTGCTGGCCCAGGCCACCCCGGTCGAGTCGGCCGCCCACGCGAGGCGATGTGGGTGTGGACCCGCGGCAAGTACATCGGCCCGCTGGACGAGCTACGCGACCTGATCCAGCCGATGCTCCGCGCCGCGGGGATGCCGCGCGAGCTGGAACTGCGCGAGATGCCGTTCTGGGAGGCCCAGCAGACGTTCGCCGACGAGCCGTCGCCGCCGCACTCGTTCGGGGACATCTCCCGCTACGCCGACCGCCCGGTCCCGCAGCACGCCGTCCAGGAGATGATCGACCTGGTCGCCCGCTGCCCGTCCCGGACCCCGGAGGCGCACGGCTCCGTCTGGAACCTGGGCTGGGTCGGCGGCGACGTGGTGGACCGGGTCCCGCGCACCGCCACGGCCTACGTGCACCGGGGCATGATGACCCTCTGGCGCCCGACCACCGTCTGGCCGAACGGGGCGCCGGGGCCGGTGGGGCGGCGGCTGGTCGAGTGGTCCGCGGAGGTGATGGACGTGCTCTCCGGCACACGCCGGATGGAGCTCCCAGAACTTCCCCAACCGGCTCATCTCCGACTGGCGGCGGGAGTATACGGCGAGAACTTCCCGCGCCTGGTCAGGGTCAAGTCCCGGTACGACCCGCACGACCTGTTCCGCAACCAGCAGAGCATCCCGCCCTGCCGCTAGCTGGCGTTATCCGCGCGGGCGGCGAGCCAGTCGTGCCCCCGGAAGGCCTGCACGTGCTGCAGGTTGGGGTTTCCGGCCAGGGCCGCGAGGATCGCCTCGGCCGCGGCGGTCCCCGTCTCCTCGTCCCCGGCCAGCGCCGTGGCGATGCGGGCCCGGACCAGGTGGGCCCCCGGCCGGGGTGGAGTCCCACACCCGGATCAGGTCCGTCGCGGTCCTGATGCCGGCGTCCCGCAGGCCCTCCCGGGGCTGGCGGCCGCCGGACTCCTGGGGCACCGACAAGGCAGAGCAGACCCTGATTGACCCAGTCGATCAGGGTGTTCACCGGCACCCGGGTGCCCAGCAGCAGGTCCACGAGGTTCGCCGTGGCCAGCGCGTGCACGTCCTCGATCCCCTCCTCCAGCAGCCGCGCCTGATCCCAGACGGTGAGCCCGTCGAGGTCGCTGAGCGGGAACCTGGCGGTCATGGGAGGAACGGCGTGGCTGAGCAGCTTGCCCAGGCCGGCCTTGAGCACCTGCACCCGATCTGGGGGAACACCCAGATGAAGAAGGCGAGGATGTCCAGCCGTGCGGGCGGCCCCACCGGGGCGAGCGCCACCGTGGCCACGGTGATCGTGACCACGATGAGGCGGACGCTCGCGCTGACGTAGGCGGCGGTCTTCAGGTCCTGCCCGGAAGTACCGGCGGGTCAGGTCCTGCAGGATGAACCAGTACGCACCGATGAAGCCGAACTGCAGGGCCTGGTACGGCAGGTGCGGCTGCCCGCTGAAGGGCAGGTGGCCGAGCAGGTTGAAGTCGTGGTAGATCTCCGGCTGGACGACCACGGCCCAGCCCAGGCTGAGCAGGGCCGTGGCCAGGATCACCGGGTAGAAGCCCTCGCTGCGCGCAGGCCGGCTCGCGCGGGTCGGCGAACAGCTCGCGCGTGCTGACCGCCTGCTCGCCGTAGACGGCCTCGAACTTGCGCCGGTACAGGTTGTCCCGGCCCGGGTCGGCCAGCTTCCGGTGCTCGGCCAGCCACTCGGCGAAGTAGCTGGTGTGCCTGGGCAGCGCGGGAAGGTTGCAGTAGCGGTCGATCCTCAGGCGGAACAGGTTGATGACATATTCGTCGTACAGGCTCCGCCCCTTGAACCGGACGAACTGCACGTACAGCAGCCCGGGCGGGAGGCGAACATCACGATGGCGGCGGCCTTCAGCAGGAAGATCCGGCTGTGCGGCTGAAAGCACCGCCGGCAGCAGGGCCGCGGCCACCGTGGCGAGCAGCACCGAGGCGTAGAAAGCCTGCACGGCCCGCCCGCCCAGACCGCAGGCGCCAGCGGGCGGGCCGTGGCCGTACACCCGACGATGCTCACGGGCCGTCCGTGCCGATGGCGTTCGCGACCGCAGCCAGCTTGGCCGCGTACTGCGGGTCCTGCGCCCAGGTGCCGGCCAGGCCGCCGAGCGTGGTTGCGGCCCCGCGCAGCTGCGGCGGCAGCGGGCGGGCCACCAGTGCCTCCTCGATGAGCTGGTTCTGCGCCGGGCTCCCCGTGCCGCTGGGCAGCGCGTAGGCGAGCAGGCGGCCGGTGTGCGCGCGGACCGCCGTCCTCAGGTCGGGAGACGACGACCCGGCGCCCCGGCTGGCCGGTGACCCCGATGCCCGCGAAATTCCGCCGCGGGCGCTGCGACCAGAACGAGGTGAGGTGAGCGGTCTCCTCGGTCATCTGCGCGACGGCCAGCAGCGGGTCAAGGCCGAGGCCGCCGTGGCCGTCGTGTAGTAGAGGCCGACGATCCGGGTGACGTCACCGGCGCTGTACCCGCCGTGCAGCAGTGCCTGCAGGTAGTGCTCGGCCCGCGCGGAGAGAGCACGGAGGCCGGGGCCAGCAGCGGGCTGCGTGGTGTCACCGGGGCATACCCGCAGGCTGGGACTTGGCGTCCGGCCCGGGCGGGGGCGCAGGCTTGGCGTCCGGCCCCGGCGGGGACACAGGCTTGGCGTCCGGCCCCTGCGGGGGCCGGAAGGCGTGGCCGAGGAAGGCACAGGTGCCTTCGGCCAGGGCCTCGCCCTGCGCCCGGTTCTCCGACTCGGGGTAGTCGTGCACCCGGCGGATCTCCGCGGGATAAGCGCGGCATGTCCGTGCTGTTCAGGAAGAACAGGTCCGGGCGGCGCACATCGGCCGCCCAGGGCAGGTGCCGGGCGGTAAACGCCGTGCCCGCGCTGTGCTGGGCCAGAGCCTGGCCCGGCGCCGAGACGTCACCGAAACCCGTCCACCCCGCCCGACCAGTCGAAGTGGACCTCGATCGCCACCCGGGGCTGGAGCTGGGGCCGCCGCGGCGCGACCCGCGGAAGTCAGGATCGTGCGAGGCGCCCTGGGCGGTCTCACTGACCACGGTGAGTCCGGAACGCCGCATCGCGGCCAGGGCAACGTGCAGACCTGGAACGCTTCCCTGGTGTTCCTGCCGCCCGTGGGTGCCGATAGCCCGGGTCGAAGACCCCGCTGCGTTCGACCCCGTGCCCGACCGCAGACCATCGAGACATCAGCTTTTGCCATTCTGCTGCATCTGCCTGGTCCCTTCTGCTCGCGCGTGGATGCCGCGCACTGCCAGCTACGGGGACCGGCGGCGGGCCCGGGTGCATGAATGGAGCCTGGAATCCGCTCCATGGCGCGGGCCGGGCTAGCCAGCGGCCGGCGCCGCGTCGAACCATGGATGTATCTCGGCGGGTCGTGCGGCCACTCATGGATCAGGCGGCAGTGCCGTCGGGGAGCCGCTCGACGTCGGAGCAGCGATGACCACGAACGACCCGGACCTGCAATTCATCGCCGGCACCGTCGAGCACGGCGCGAGGGACACCGAGCTGTTCGACGCCAGCGGGAAGAAGAGCGGGCACGGGACCATCGCGTGGCTCCCGGCGCCCTCGTACGACATGAAGGCCCGCAGTGGCCGCCGCTCGGCCGCCAGTGATCGCGCTGCTGGACAGCGGCGTGCAGCAGCATGACTGGCTGCCTGACCCGGATAGCAGCCCGCCGTTCTGGGTCGATGCCGCGCAGTACGGGTGGCCGGCTCCGGTGCTTGCCGACGACGACGCACCGCCGGGTGACCTGCCCGGCCCGAACTACGGCAGTCACCTGGGCCATGCCACGTTCGTCGCCGGGCGCATCCGGCTGGCGGCACCCGGCGCGCAGGTGCTGTCCATGCGGGTGATGAACAGCGCGGGCAAGCTCCGCGAGGCCGACGTGGCCGGGGCGCTGACCTGGCTGGCAGATCATCCCGAGGTCACCGTCGACGTCGTGCTGATGGCCTTCGGGCGGCAGGCTGACCCCGGTGACGGTGACCTGGGCAGCATCAGGGCGCACATCCAGCGGCTGAGCTCCCGCGGGGTGCGGATCGTCGCCTCGGCAGGCAATGACGGCTCCGAGCTCCCGGTCTACCCGGCAGCCTTCGCCGCTGATCCGGAGCTGTCGGTGCTGAGCGTCGGCGCACTCGCAACGCCGACCGAGCGTGCCCCGTACAGCAACTCCGGGCCATGGGTCAGGGAGTGGGGAAACGGCACGAACATCATCAGCATCATGCCGCTGACGACCAAGGACACCGGCAGGGACCAGCCTGCGGGGCGCTCCGGCGACGTCGACCCGTTCGCCACCCCGGCTACCGGGAACGGGTACGCGTGGTGGAGCGGCACCTCGTTCGCCGCAGCCACCGCGGCCGGGGAGCTGGCGACGCTGGTGTCCGCGGGCCAGGCACTCCCGGAGCCGGCCGCCGGGCCGTAGCATGACCGTTGTGACGCTCGGTGGCGGCAAGGCCGGGACCGGCCACGCCGGGACCGGCCACGCCGGGACGCGACCCGCCGGGACCGACCGCGCGGCCCGCGTCGCCGCGCGCCTTGAGCGGGCCAGGAACGGCGAGATCGGCGCGCTCAGCGATGTGGTGCGGGAGCTGAACCCGCTGCTCTGGCATGTGGCCCGGGGCGAGGGCCTGACCGCCGAGGAGGCCGCCGACGTCGTCCAGACCACCTGGCTCGAGCTGCTGCGGCGGCTGCACGAAATCCGGTCTCCGCACGCGCTGACCTCCTGGCTCGCCACCGCGACCCGCCGTGAGGCATGGCGGGTGCGCGAGCTGTCCCGCAGGCAGGCCCCGGACGGCGCGGCGCAGCTGGAGTCGGCACTTGACCAAGGCCCAGGCCCGGCCGACCGGCTGCTCGCGGACGAGCGGGACCGGGTCCTGTGGCAGCACTTCCAGCGGCTGCCGGAACGCTGCCGCAGGCTGCTGCGGATCGTCGCGCAGGTGGGCAGGCCGGACTACTCGGCGGTGGCCGAGGCGCTCGGCATGCCGGTCGGCAGCATCGGCCCGACCCGCGGCCGGTGCCTGGCCAAGCTGCGCGAGATGCTGCTGGCCGATCCGGGCTGGAGCGCTCGATGACAGATTCCGCCGACCTGCCGCTTGACGATGCGGACCAGGCGATCCTCGACCGGCTGGCGGCGGTGCACGCGCTGCTCGACCCGCCGCCCGCCGACCTGGACGAGCGGGTCTCGTTCGCGATCGCGCTTGATGGCCTGGACGCGGAGGTGGCGCGGCTCGGCGAGCAGCTGGCCGTCGGGTCCGGCGCCCGCGGCAGCGAGCGCGCCGGGGGCAGCGAGCGCGCCCGCACGATAACCTTCGATGCGGAGAGCCGCGCCGTGATGATCACGATCGTGGACCGCCCGGACGGCCTGGTCCGGATCGACGGCTGGCTGGCGCCCGCCGCTGCGCTGCGGGTCGAGCTGCGGGTGCCGGAGCCGTCCCCGCCCCGGATCGTGACCGCGGACGCGACCGGACGCTTCGCCTTCGACGGTGTCCCGCACGGGATCGCGCAGCTGCTTGTGCAGCCGCCGGACGGCGGCGGCGCGCCGCGGGTCGTTACCCCGGCGTTCGCCCTCTGACGTGCGCGCGGCGCCGCTGGCCGACCGGGCCGCCCGGTTGCACGCGGCCGCCCTGGCGTCGAGCGACAACGGCCGGCCCGCAGCTGCCGCCCGCCAGCTACGCGCCGGGCTGCGGCTGATCGGGCCTGATCCAGCCGGCGACTCCCCCGCCGTCGCCGAGATCCGCGGCCGCCTGCTGATCAGCCTCGCCTGGGCGGAGTCGGAACGCGGCCGGGTGGACGCCGGCTTCCGGCTGCTCGACGAGGCCGAACGGCGCATCCCGCAGGCACAGCGGCCGGTCCTGCTCGCCCAGCGCGGCCTGCTGCTCAAGCGCAGCGGCCGCAACGACCTGGCGCTGCGGCAGTACGACGAGGCGGTAGCCCTGCTCACCGGGCAGTCGGGCACCGGGCAGCCGGGCACCGGGCAGTCAAGCCCGCTCGACCTGGTCAAGGCGCTCAACAACCGCAGCCTGGTGCACCTGGAGGCCGGCCACGTCCGGCTGGCCCGGGCCGACCTGCGGCGCTGCGGGCAGGTCGCGGCCAGCAACGGGCTCGCCCTGCACGCGGCCCTGGCCAGGGTCAATCTCGGCTGCATGGACGTCGTGGCCGGTGACCTGCCGGCCGCGCTGCGGGCGTTCGCCGCGGCCCGCCCCGAATATGAGCTGCTGGCGCCGGGCCGGCTGGCCAGCCTCGCGGTGGAGCGGGCCCGCGCCCTGGTGGCGGCCGGCTTGTTCACCGAGGCCGACGTGAGCTGGCCGCGCTGCCGGGCAGGCCGCGGCTCAGCGGCTCAGCTACACGTATGCCGACGCGGTGCAGGTCCGCGCGGAAGCCGCCCTGCTGGCCGGCCGGCCGGAAGCCGCCGCGCGGTGGGCGCGGCTCGCCCGGGCCCGGTTCCTCGGCCGCGACAACGCCCGCCGCGCCGCGCTGGCGTCGCTGCTCGAGCTCCGCGCCGACCTCGCGGCGGCAGGCGGGGACCCGGCCGTGATCGCGACCCGCGGGCGGGCGCTCGCCGGGCGGCTCGGCACGCTCGGGCTGCCGGAGGACGCAAGGGTGGCCAGCCTGGTGGCGGCCAGGGCGCTGATCAGGGCGGGCCAGTCCGGCCGGGCAGCCAGGATCGCGGCGCGGTACGGGCCGCCAGGCCGGGTCGACCGGCTGGACACCCGGCTGCTGTGGCGGCTGGCGCGGGCCGAGCTGGCCGCGGCGGGCGGGCAGCGCGCCGAGGCCTCCAGGCAGCTGCTGGCCGGGATGGCAGCCCTGCACCGGCATCGCGCCCAGTTCGGCTGTCTCGACCTGCAGACCGGCGCCGCCGTGCACGGGCAGGACCTCGCCCGCGCCGGGCTCGCTGCGGCGCTGGCCGGCGGGTCACCGGCCGCCGTGTACCGATGGTCGGAACGCGCCAGGGCGCAGGCGCTGCTGCTGCCTGCGCCGCGGCCGCCGGACGACCCGGCCGCCGCGGCAGCACTTGAGGAGCTGCGGCAGGCCCGGCACTCGCTGCGGGCCGGGAACTGGCCGGCCAGCCGGCCAGCGGCCTGCGCGCCCGGGTCGATACGCTGCAGCGCAGCGTCCGCGAGCAGTCGTGGACGGCACCGGGCCAGCGCGGCGTCCCGAGGCCGGCGCTCGCCCCGCTCAGCGAGATCCGGGAAGCCTGGCCGGCGTGGCCCTCGTTAAATATCTGCGTGACGGGCCCGATGCTGCGGGCGCTCGTCGTCGTCGATGGCTCGGCATGCCTGCGGCCGGTGGGCGGGTACGCCGCCGCCGAGGAGGCCGTGCTGCGGCTGCGCGCCGACCTGGACGCCCAGGCGGGCCGCGTGCTAGCTGGCAGGCTCGCCGCGGCCGTAGCCGCCGCGACGCGGCGCGATGCCGCCGCGCTCGCCTCTGCCGTGCTCGGCCCGCTGCTGGGTGACGTGGGCGACCGCGACCTGGTCGTGGTCCCGACCGGCATCCTGGCGACGGTGCCGTGGGCGGTGCTGCCCGGCTGCGCGGGCCGGCCGGTGACGGTCGCGCCGTCGGCCACCGCCTGGCACGCCCAGGGCCAGGCTCGGGCCCGCCGGGGCGGGCCGCGAGCGCGGCCGGGGCGGCCCGGGCGCAGCCCTGCTCGTGGCCGGGCCGGGGAATACCCGCGGCGACGCGGAGGTCCGGGCGATCGCCGCGCTCCGCCCGGGCGCCTCGGTCCTCACCGGGGCCGCCGCGACGCCCGCCGCCACCCTCGCCGCGCTCGGCACCGCCGACATCGCCCATCTGGCCGCGCACGGCCAGCACCAGGCCGAGAACGCGCTGTTCTCGCCCTGGAACTGGCCGGCGGGCCGTTGCTCGGCTATGACCTGCAGCGAGCCGCCCGCGCGCCGTCCATGGTCGTGCTGTCGTCCTGCGACCTCGGGCTGACGGACATGCGCCCCGGCGACGAGACATTCGGCATGGTCACGGCCCTGCTGACCGCGGGCGCCTGCACCGTCGTGGCCAGCGTCGCCAGGGTCGCTGACGATACGGCGATGGCCAGCATGGTCGGCTACCACCAGGCGATCACGGCCGGCCGGTCACCGGCCGCCGCCCTCGCGGCGGCCCTGAGGCGAGAGACGGCGGCCGGATTCGTGTGCTTCGGCGCACGGCTGACCCAGCCCGCACCGCCCGGTCCCACGAGTCACATTGGCTCCTCCGGTTCGCGTTTCACGCCGAACGTTCGCCGAAACGGGCAAATTGCCCGGAAATGCGCACGTTCGGCGTGAAATGTGACGCAGGGCGTGATCAACGAGCGTGCACGCTGTTATGGGCCATCACAAAGCTCAGGACGGCATGCCGGATTCGGTCCAGCGCTGGAACACGGCGATCTGGTCGGCGGGCCAGGCGCCGTCGCAGGGCATGGTTCCGTCCTGGAGCCGTTGCAGGATGCCGGCGGCGTGGGCGCGGACGTCGTCGGCGGACCACAGGTCGAAGGCGAAGCTCATCGACTGGCGGTCCCGGTCACGGAACAGCGGCCTGATGTGCGTGCCGAAGCTGACCGGCTCGCCGGGAGCTGGCAGCCTGACCGGCTGGGCCGCGGCTGCGCCGGGGTCCTCCTTCTTCCCGGGGGCGGGGGGCCGCCCGGCCCCCAGTCCCAGACCGGTACCGGCGCCGGAGCGCCGCCGGACGGTGACGGGACCGGCGCCCGGGAGATCCACTCCAGGCAGGAGGCGAGCGCGGACCGGAACCCCGGGTCGCGGGCAGCCCGGCCTCATCGGCGGCCCGGCTGGCCAGGGCCGCCCAGCGCGCCCGCTGCTCGGCGGTGACCGGCTGCCCGGCGGGTGACAGCAGCGAGTACGGGAGCCCACCGGATGCCGCGGCCTGCGGCGCGCCGGGTGCCCCGGCAGGCGGCCCGCCCCGTGCCGCGCTGGGGCCGCCGAGGGCGGCGGCCAGCCACCCGGCCAGGGCCTGCGGCTGGTCACCGGCATGTCCGCGAACACCGGCGCCAGCAGCGGGTCGGCCGGGATGTGCTTCTCATGCAGCAGGCGGGCGGCCCGGGTGAGCGGGCCGAGGCCGCCGGCGTGCTCGAACAGGGTCGGGCTCGGGCGGCGGGGCGGGTCGGTGAATCCTACGTACCAGTGCATGCCCGAGCAGAACGGCTTGTTCCGCGAGTGCCCGCAGCGGCACAGCGCATAATGCTCAGCCGAGGCGCCGTGGGCGTGCCTGACCCGCTTCCCGTCGGCGCCTTCGAGCGGGATCCCGCCGGTCACCCGGTACGGGCCGTCCGCGGTGATCTCGATCGCGGGTGGCCGCTGACCGTGGCCGTCCACGTCGGCGCGGGCCTCGGTGCCGCCCAGCGCGTATGACAGCGCCCCGGAGGGGCAATCGCGGGTCGCCCGGATGATCTCGTCCATCCGGCCGCCGCTGGGAGCCACGAACGGATCGTTATCTGATCGGAAAACCGTTGGCAGCCGGTCGGTGCAGAAGCCGGAGTGCTGGCAGATGCCGCGGTTGTCGAACACGGTCACCTGCTGGCCGGGGTAGGTGTCGCGGCGGTCGGGGACCCGGGCGGGGTCTTTCGCGTCGCTGAACCCGTTCGCGTGGCAGGTCCCGTCGCAGGCGGGCTTGACCGCGGAGGCGCCGCAGCGGCACAGCGCGAGCTGCGGTGCCGCCTGGGTGGTGAGCCCCAGGTGGCTGCGGACCGTGGGCACGTTCGTGACCAGGTAGGGGCCGTTGCGGGCGGCCTGGATCGACGGCGGCAGGGCGGACTGCGCCTGCCGGAGATCGTCGCGCCACGCCGGTTCCTGACTGGGGGGCGCGACCCGGAGCAGCACGTCCTGCAGGGCCGCGACCGCTTCGGTGAGCTCGGCAGGGCAGCTGCCGGACCGGCCGAGCGGCCCGCAGCCGGGTCGCCGCCAGCACCGCCTCCCGCAGCCGCCCGGGCCGCGGCGGCGGCCTCAGGATCCCCGGCCGCGGGGCGGCCCCCGGGGCCCGGGAGGTTGCGGGCCGCGGCTGAGCAGTTCGGCTGCGGCCGCGCGGGCGCGCCTCGCGCGGGGGCTTTCGGGCCGGCGGGCATGCCGTCCAGGATCCTGGTGGCCGCGATGGCCAGGGCGTCGATGTCGGCGGCCAGCAGCCTCGGCCCAGCCGACGCCAGGGCGGCCTGCGGGCTGCGGCACCCAGGTGTGCGGCCAGTGCCGCGGCGATCTGGCGGATGGCGCCGAGCACCGGTTCCAGCTGGGCCGCGACGGCCGTGCCGCGCCCGGCGCACAGTTCGCTGCACAGCCAGGCCGCCGTGTCCAGCCGCTCGGCCAGCAGCGCCCAGGCCGCGTGCTGGTGCGGCATCAGGTAGTCGGATTCGTAGAACAGCTCGAAGCTGGGCCCGGCCGTGCGCCCCGGGTACGCCGGGCCGGGTGGCAGCGTGGTGATCAGGCTGCCGAGCGGCTTGATCACCTGCACCATCAGCGCCACCGATGCGTCCGCGAGGACCTTGAGCTGGGCGTCGGTCTCGGTGGTGTGCGCGAAGAACCGCTCGAAGAGCTGGAGCAGGATCTCGTAGTTGACGTTGAACAGGTCGGTGACCCGCGCCGTCAGCGGGTCGGTGATCACGGGCACGGCGCCGGCCCGGTCGTGCGGGCGGACGTTCGCGGCCAGCACCGGCCGGGCCGGCTCGAATCCGGGGTTGGCCTCCCGCATCTGCTCGTACTCGTCCAGGATCGCGACGAACTGGCCGAAGTGCGCGTCGCGCCAGTGTCCTCGCGGGCCCTCGCCCTGCTCCACGATTTCCTCGACCGCCGCGCAGGCGCTGTCCAGCCCGGTGACCGGCAGGAGGTTGGGCCAGCCGAACAGCGCCGGGGTGGCCTGCGCGCCGGGCGGCCCGGTGAACAGCCAGTCCTCCCCGTACTTCTCGGTCAGGTGCCGGAAGCCGGCCTCGACCGAGCGGTACAGATGCCCGACCGTGGCGAAATCCTGGCCGGTGGGGACGATGTCACGCGGGTTCACGCTCGGCATGGCGGTCTGCATGGCGGCCAGGCCCGCGGCGTCCTGCAGGTCCATGCCCTCCGGGCGCTCCAGGAACATGAAATGCCGCAGGGCCTGGTCACCGAACGGCAGCAGGGCCAGCTGCACCCCGGCGGGGTAGTGGCCGGCCGGGGCGGGCAGGTTCGGCCGGGACAGGTGCGGGGCGGCGCCGATGGCCGAGAGCAGGTTGTGGACCAGGGCCAGGTGCAGCATCTCTCCCGCGGCCACGCTCAGGATCTGCCGCTGCCAGCGCGTGACCGCGGCCAGCTCCTCCGGGGTCAGCCCCTCGTCCTCGGATTCCTTGAGCGAGAACGCGGCGAACAGGTACTGGCACATGATCCCGTGCTCGAGTTCGGCCGCCTGGCACAGCATGTAGATCAGGGCTTCGCGGTGCTCGATGACGAACGAGGCCTCTGGGGCCGCGGTCCCGCCCCGGGTTTCCAGCAGACGGGCCAGCCGGCCCTCGCCACCGGCGGTGGCAGCAGCCTCGTGGTCCGGCGCGGTGGCGGCCTGGTTGGCCCGGTCGGTACTCATGAGTCCTCCCCGATGTCGTCGTGGCCCGTGACCCCGCCCGCCCGGGGGCCACGGATAGGCCGTGCTGGTCCTTCACCGGCCTCGCGCAGCTCACCTTCCTGGTCCTGCCCGCGAACGGGGCGCGGACGCCAGGCCGTCCGATCCGGGTCCCGGCGGGTACCATCGGCCGCGATGGGCATCGAGGTCCGGCACCTGCGTTACTTCGTCGCGGTCGCGGAGGAGGGCAGCTTCACCGCGGCCGCCCGCCGCGTGCACATCACCCAGCAGGTGCTGAGCGCCCAGATGCAGCAGCTCGAGGGCATCCTGGGCGTCCGGTTGCTGGAGCGGGGCAGCCGCGGGGCGTCGGTCACGGCCGCGGGGGCCAGCTTCCTGGACGGTGCGCGTTCCACCCTGGCCGAACTCGACCGGGCCGCCTCCGCCGCCCGCAACTCGGCCCTGGCCATCCAGGGCGTCCTGCCCGTCGGCCTGAGCGTCGCGGCGGGCGGGGAGCTCCCGACCCGGCTGCTGGCGGCGTTCCAGCGGGAGGAGCCCGCGGTCGAGATCCGGCTGCACTCGTCCGAGCTCACCCATCCGGCCGGCGGCCTGCTCGACCGCAGCACCGACGTGGCCTTCGTCCGCCCGCCCATCCGCGCCGCGGGCATCGAGCTGGCCACCCTGGCCGAGGAGCCCCGGGTGTGGGTGCTGCTGCTGGCCACCCGCTCGCCGGGCGGGAGTGCCTCCAGCTGAGCGACACCGAAACGCTGCCGTGGATCGCCGCGCCGCTGGCCACCGACGGCTGCGACCCGGCGGCGTGGCGGGACGACTGGCTCGTCAGCCCGCGTCCCAGCGGGGGGCGGCCGGTCATCGGGGCCACCGCCCGCACGATCGACGAGTGGCGCGAGTACGTGGTCGCCGGCCGGGGCGTCAGCTTGTGCCCCGCGTCGGCCGAGACGTTCCATGCCCGGCCGGGCCTGGCGTTCGTGCCGAGCAGAGGGGTGCCCGGGTCGCCGCTGTGCCTGGCCTGGCGCGCCGGGGACACCAGCCCGGCCGTGCGCCGCTTCATCAAGGTCGCGATCGAGGCCGCGGGAGCCCCGGGGGCCGGTCCGGCCGGCGCGGATGCCTCCCGCGGCGGCGCGGCGGGCGTGGGCTGAGGGCTGGCTGCTCGTCATGGCTCCGGTGTGGGCGGGGACGGCGCCTCGCGGCCTTGTCTGTCGGCGGGCGCCAGTCGTCGTGAGTGGCTCATCGCCATCCTCGGCGAATGGTGACCGGCAGCGCCAACAGTCAGCGCGGATAAGGCGACAGGCGAGACGAGTGGCGAGGCTTACCTGCCTGGTCAGGAGCGTCTGCCGGGCGTGAACCCCAGCCGCCACGGCCGGATTCTGCTGTCGGCTGAATGGTCACCTCTCGCTTTTAACCTGGCGTCCGCCGACCCAGACGGCGGTGATCTGGTCCGGGTCGGCGAGCAGGGAAATGTCGGCCAGCGGGTCCCCGTCCACGGCGATCAGGTCGGCGTCGTACCCATCGGCCAGGACGCCGCTGCGCGGCGCCTGCGGGCCGAGAGTGCGCGGCGCGGTCGCGGTGGCGGCCTCGATCGCCTGCCCGGGCGTCATGCCCAGCGCCACCGTCGGCGTAGCTGATCCGTGCGCTGGAACGTCTGCACGCTGGCCTCGGGGTTGACCGGGCGGAGGGTGACGCTGGCCGTGTCCCGGGCCTTCCCCGCTAGCCGTGCCGGGCCGGAACTTCTAGGATCCCACTGACAGTTGTCAGTCGTTCACGAGGCGATCATGCCCCCACTGAGCTCGCGGGTCTGGCGGCGTTACGGCCAGGTGCGCATCTACGTCTCCGCAGGTCGATCAGCCGGTCGGCTGGTGTGATCCGCGGACCGGCCGGTTCCAGATCAGCCAGGCGGACCGGCGCGATGAATTCTGGGCGGTGGTGCGCGCCGAGTGCCAGCGGCTGGCCCTCGCGGGGCAGATCGCCGAGCCTGTGCTGCCGCCGGAGGCCGGCGCAGCCGCACGCCAGCACCCGCACGCAGACCGCTCAGATGCCCAGCCCATGGCCTCGCCGCCGGCCTCGCGGCCCGGCCCGGCGGCGCACGAGCAGGACTGGGACGACCTGGCCCGCAACGTCCCGGGCGCATCGGCCAGCGCCCGGGCCCGGGAACTGCGGCGTGAGCACCGGGTGCTGACCAGTGCCGCCGCGTTGCTCGGCATCCGCACCTCAGCACAGTCGTTCGCGGCCGGGGCCCGCGGCGAACGCACCGTCGGCCGGCAGCTCAACCGGTGGGCCGCACGCTATGGATGGCACGTCCTGCACGCCGTGCCGGTCGGCCGGCGCGGCGCTGACATCGACCATGTGATCATCGGGCCGTTCGGGGTCGTGACCGTGAACACCAAGGCCACCGCGGCGGCGGTCTGGGTCGGCGACTACGGGCTGACCGTCGGCGGCCAGCCCGTTGACTACCTGCCGAAGTCCCGCAGCGAGGCGGCCCGGGCCAGTCGGCTCCTGGGCCGGGCCACCGGCCTGGAGGTGCCGGTCCAGCCGGCCATTGTGTTCGTCGGGGCCCGCCGGGTCACGGTCCGGCGCGGCGGCCCCGCCGATGTCGCTGTGCTTCCCTCGCCCCGCGCGTTGCGCCACTGGTTACGCAGGCAAAGGCCTGCGCTGCAGCCTGGCCAGATGCAGACGATCTATGAGGCAGCGCGCAGGCGCCCGAGCTGGCAAAGCCGCTAGACGCTGGCGGTTACGCCGATGTGCAGCCTGGACGATGGCCTTCGGTGGTGATGGCGCCGCACTCGGGGCAGACCAGGTGGGCCCAGCAGGCGGCGTCGCCGCCGGTAGAGGGCTCGGCCGCGGCCCGGTGGCGGAGCAGCCCGGCGAGAACCGCGGCCTGGCTGTGCTCGGTGTCCCGGGTCGCGGTGAGCAGGGTGACCGGGCCGGCGGCGGCCAGCGTGGTCAGGTGCTCCAGGGCCGCGCGGGCCGCGCCGCGGGAGAGTTCCTCGGTGTAGCGGCGGCAGAAGTCGGCGAACTTCGCGGGGTCATGCCCGTACCACGAGCGGAGCTCAGAGGACGGCGCCCCGTCCTTCGCCCACTCGTCCAGCTGGGCCGCGTCCTTGCGGAGCCCGCGCGGCCACAGCCTGTCCACCAGCACGCGTGTTCCGTCCTGGGGTTCAGGCGGGTCGTACACCCGGCGGACGCGGATGTCTGGCTTCATCGCCGGTCCTCCCCTCGGCGCCTGATGCCATCATGCGCCTGGCCGGGGCGCCGCGTGCGGTCAGGGTGAGGTCTCCGGTTCCCGGATCCCGCGTGCCTCGCGGGCCGTGGTGACGTCCCCGACTGGTTCGGCGGCGAGCCGCCGGTAGGGCCGGGCCAGCGGCCAGGTGTGGTCCTCGAGCACGGACGCGGCGTCGAACTGGCCGAGGCTCTGGATCAGCCGGGCGACCAGGCCGGTCCACCCGGTCTGATGGGAGGCGCCGAGTCCGGCCCCGTTGTCGCCGTGGAAGTACTCGTAGAACAGGATCAGGTCCCGCCAGTGCGGGTCCTCCTGGAAGAGCTTGGTCCCGCCGTAGACCGGGCGCCGCCCGTCGCTCGTCGCGCAGGAAGGTGGCGGCGAGACGGCGGGACAGCTCCTGCGCCACCTCGAACAGCGTCATCATCGTCCCCGAGCCGGTCGGGCACTCGACCTTCAGGTCGTCGCCGTAGTAGCGGTAGTGCTGGAGCAGCGCACGGATCAGGAGCAGGTTGATCGGGAACCAGACCGGCCCGCGCCAGTTGGAGTTGCCGCCGAACATGCCGCTGGTCGACTCGGCCGGCTCGTACTGCACCCGATGCTCGGCCCCGCCGGCATCGAAGCTGTACGGATGGTCGAGGTGCCAGCGCGAGATCGAGCGGATCCCGTGCGGGCCCAGGAAACGCTCCTCGTCGAGCATCCGGGCCAGGATCCGGCGCAGCTTCTCCTCGTTCACCAGGGACAGCAGCCGCCGGCCGTGGACGCCGGGCGCCAGCGGGTCGGCGATGTTGGCCAGCAGGTCCCGGTTGCGCTCGAGGAAGCCGCGGACCTGCGCGGCGATCTGCGGGTAGCGCTCGATCACGTCGGCCTCGATCACCGTCGTGGCGCACAGGGGCAGCAGGCCCACCAGCGAACGCACCTTGAGCCGGGTGCCCGGTGCCGTCGGGCAGGCGCAGCACGTCGTAGAAGAAGCCGTCCTCCTCGTCCCACATCTCGTCCGGGTGCTCGCCGATCGGGTCCACGGCGGCGGCGATCCAGAAGAAGTGCTCGACGAACTTGAGCACGAATTCCTCGTAGCTGTCGTCGTGCTCGAGCAGGGCCAGGGCGATCTCGAGCATGTTCTGGCTGAACATCGCCATCCAGGCGGTGCCGTCCGCCTGCTCCAGCCGGCCGCCGGTGGGCAGGGCGGCGCTGCGATCGAACACGCCGATGTTGTCCAGGCCGAGGAAGCCGCCCTCGAACACGTTGCGGCCGGTGGGGTCCTTGCGGTTGACCCACCAGGTGAAGTTCACCAGCAGCCGCGCGAAGCACTCCTGGAGGAACGGCAGATCCACCTCGCCGCGCTCCGACTCCAGATTCTGCAGGAAGAGGGTCGCGAACGCGTGCACCGGCGGGTTCACGTCGCCGAAGTTCCACTCGTAGGCCGGCATCTGGCCGCTCGGGTGCAGGTAGTCCTGGGACATCATCAGGTCGATCTGGCTCTTCGCGAAGTCGGGGTCGACCATCGCCAGCGGAATGCAGTGGAAGGCCAGGTCCCACGCGGCGTACCAGGGGTACTCCCACTTGTCGGGCATCGACACGACGTCGTGGTTGACCATGTGGAACCACGACTCGTTGCGGCTCCCCCGTTGCGTCGGCGCTCGCAGCGGGTGGGCGCTGCGCTCGCGCAGCCAGCGGTCGACGTCGAAGTAGTAGCACTGCTTGGACCACAGCATCCCGGCCAGCGCCTGGCGCATCACCGCCTTCGCGTCGTCGTCAACCGCGGTCGGCGTGATCGCGTCGTAGAAGTCGTCGGCCTCGGCCCGCCGCTGCGCGATCAGCTCGTCGGCGCCGGCGAACGGGCGCCATGAGCGTCTCCGGGCCCTCCGGCTGAGCCGCACGAGCATGCTGGCCTCGCCCGCCGGCCGGCACGTCGAGCCGGACATGCACCGCCGCCTTCGTTCCCTCGCCGTCGGGGTTGACCGTGTCCGCGCCGTGCAGCGAGGTGCTCGCCGATGCCGTCCTTCGGCGAACGGGGTCGTCGCGCTCGGTGCCCCAGATGCGCTCCGCGTTCGTCTCGTTCTCGCAGAACAGCAGCGTCGCGTCCGGCTCGGCGTGGAGATAGAAAGACGCCGAGCTCGTGGTGCTCGGCCCTGACCACCGGATGCGCTCGACTGGCACGCGCGCGAGCTGCGGCTTCGGCGCATCGCTCAGCCACGACCACGTGTTGCGGAACCACAGCGTCGGCAGCACATGGAGCGCCGCCGCCTCCGACGAGCGGTTGTGCACGGTGACCCGGCACAGGATGTCCTCGGGGCCGGCCTTGGCGTGCTCGACCTCGACATCGAAATAGCGGCCTCGTCGAAGACGCCCGTGTCGATGAGCTCGTACTCCATGTCCTGCCGCGACCGGGTCCGGTTGACGGCCACCAGGTCGTCGTAGGGGAACTCGGCCTGCGGGTACTTGTAGAGGCAGCGCTGGTAGCTGTGCGTCGGCAGGTTGTCGACGTAGAAGTAGTACTCCTTGACGTCCTCGCCATGGTTGCCCTCGCTGTTCGTCAGGCCGAACAGCCGCTCCTTCAGGATCGGGTCGCGCTCGTTCCACAGCGCCAGCGCCAGGCACAGCCGCTGCTTATCGTCGCTGATCCCGGCGAGCCCATCCTCGCCCCACCGGTACGCGCGAGACCGGGCCTGATCGTGGCTGAAATAGGACCACGCGTCGCCGTTGTCGCTGTAGTCCTCCCGGACCGTGCCCCACTGGCGCTCGCTGAGATACGGACCCCAGGCGCGCCACGGAACGCCCGCCCGGGCCTCCTGCAGCCGCTGCTCCTCGGCGGTCAGGGAGGCCGGGTCGGCGGGGTTCTGTCCGTCCAGCGGATTCCCAGGCATTGCGTCCCTTTCCCTACGTCCCGAAAGCGATGACAGTCTTGATGCCGGCCGGCCGGCCGAGGATCAGGTCGTGGGCCTGCTCCGGCGGGTAACGTCCGGCGATGAGCGTCCGCACCACGGCCGGCCAGCGGCTGCGGAAACGGCCGAGGTCGCGGAGCGCGGCCGCGAAGGCGTCCGGCCCGGCGTTCACCGTGCCCAGCAGCACCTGGTTCTTCAGGACCATCTCCCTCATCCGGCGGGCTGGATCGGCCTCGACGAACGCCTGCAGGCCCGGGACACCGGTGAGCACGAAGATGCCGTTGGTTCCCAGGACGTTCAGCGCCTGCAGCGCGAAGTGCGAATGCCCGACCGCTTCGTAGATCAGGTCGATGTTGCCGATCTGGCCCGCCAGCTGCCCGAACGTGGCGGCCTGGGAGGAGACGTAGGTCGCGCCGATGGCGCCGACCAGGTCGATCCGCGGGCTGGGCGGCAGTTCGCGTGAGTACACGTACGTGGTGAAGCCGGCCGAGACCAGCACCATCGCCCCCAGCAGCCCGACCGGCCCGATCCCGAGCACCAGCGCCGAAAGCCCGGTGCCGCGTTCCCCGGCCGGGGTTTCCGGGTCGGTCCAGGGCGGTCGCTGCTGCATCATCCAGAAGATCTGCGCGAGGGCCTTTTCCGCGATCGTGAGCGGCTCGGCCAGGACGGCGATCTCCCGCAGATCCGGCGGCACGGCATTCATGTACTGCTCCTGGTCGACCACGTATTCGGCCATGTAGCCGTGGGCGTCCTTGATGCCGCGTTCGCTGAAGTCCCCGGTGTAGCAGTAGTCCTGGTGCCCGCTGCGGCAGGCCAGGCACCCGGGGCGGGGGCACGGGCGGCGCACCGACGGGACGACCAGGTCCCCCGGCGCGAGCCGCTCGACGGCCGTTCCCACCTCGACGACCTCGGCCAGCGACTCGTGCCCGATCACCAGGTAATCATCACCGGGTGGCGGGGTCCCGTACTCGAAGGAGCAGATCTCCTTGTCGGTACCGCAGATACCGATGTCCAGCATCCGCAGCATGACCTGATCAGGCTGGGCGAGCCGGGGCGGATCCCGCTCGACGAGCCTGACGTCCTGGGATCCCGGGAAAACCGCGACCGCTTTCATGGCTCTGTTCCGCGCATGCCACCCCCGGCGATCGCGTCCTCCTGCAGCAGCGCAGCCAGGCTGCTCCGTCGTGCGCACAGCTCGTCGGCGCCCGGCATGATCAGCCTCGTTTCAGGAATACACCCCGTCCCGCATAACATCAAGGCCGTCATTCTTCTTTCACCGCCGTCCCAATCCGGTCACAGGTAAACAACGTGCGGCCGGGAAATGACCGGGCAGGAATCCCCCCGTTGCCGGGGGATGGCGAAAAGGCAAAGAGGGCTTTATGGCAGATTCATGCCGGTGACAGATCCCGGCATGGCAGTCAGACTGAGATCAGCGCGTCAGGGGACCGCAGGGCCGGGGCGAGGTGGTGACCGTACCGTGAACCCGCCCGGGGCGTGTCCATGAGTTGCGGCGGCAGCCTGATCGTCGTCGGCGGGGGGCCAGCCGGGATCACCGCGGCCCTCCAGGGCTGCGAGCTCGGCGCCCGGGTCACCCTGCTCGAAGCGGGGCCGGTCGGCGGGACCAGCCTGAACCGCGGCCCGGCGCCGGTGCGGACGCTGGCCCGCACCGCCCGGCTAGCCCGCGACTGGTCCTCCTGGGCCGCGTTCGGCCTCCACGGCCCCCCGCCCGTGCCAGACCTTCCCGCGGTGATGGCCAGCAGCGAGCGGGTGGCCCGCTACGCCCACGACAAGAAGGACGTGGCCGGCCATCTCCGGCGGCACGGCATCGACCTGATCGAGGACCTCGGCCCGGCCGGCTTCACCGGCCCGCACACCCTGGCCGCCGGCGACGGGCGCACCTGGTCCGCGGACCGCATCATCCTGGCCGTCGGCGGCCACGCCGGCCGCCTGCCCATTCCCGGCGCGGACCTGGCCCTCACCTACGAGGACATTCCCTCCCTGGCTGCGCTGCCGGCCCAGGCGGCCGTCGTCGGCGGGGCCGATACCGGCTGCCAGATCGCGTCCATCCTGGACGACCTGGGTGTCGTGGTCAGCCTGTTCGAGGCCGGGCCCGCGCTGGTGCCTGCCGCCGATCCCACCGTTGCGGCGGAATTGGCGGCTGCCTTCCGGGCCCGCGACATGAGCGTCCACACCGGCACCCGGGTCGAGAGCCTCCGCGCGGCACGGTGACGCGATCCAGGTCGCCTACCGCAGCGGCACCGCGGCGGGCCACGTCGTGGCGGGCGCCGTGTTCTTTGCCGTCGGCTGGCCCGCCAGCGTCGATCACCTCGCCCTCGGCGCCGGCCGGCGTCCACGCCGGGCCGGGGCGTGATCCCCGTCGACGACTACCTGCGGACCAATGTGCCGCACATCTTCGCCGCCGGGGACGTCAACGGCAGGTCGATGCTCGTCCAGTCCGCGCGGATGGAAGGCCGGCTCGCCGCCACCAACGCCATCCTGGGACCCACCCGGGCCGCCACCTACGACGTGGTGCCCAGCGGCAGCTTCACCGACCCCGAGTACGGGCGGGTCGGCCTTACCGAGCCCGAAGCCGCCGCGCAGCACGACGTGATCGTCGGCATCGCCCGCTACGACGACCTGCTGCGGCCCATCGCGGACGGCCGGCCGGAGGGGTTCTGCAAGCTGATCGCGGACCGGCGGACCCACCTGATCCTCGGCGCCCACGTGCTCGGCGAATACTCGGCCGAGACCGTGCAGACGGTCGCGGCCTGCATGGCGGCCGGGATGACGATCGGGCAGGTCGCCGAGCTGCAGCTCGCGTTCCCCACCTTCACCGAGGGCGTCAGCATGGCGGCGCAGAAGATCTGCCGGTCCCTGGGCATCGGGCAGTTCCCGCAGGTCTGGAGTTATCTCGGGGCTGAGGACTGAGCCGACTGCAGGCCGCCGCGAGCCCGGCGGCTAGCGGGGCGGCATCATGACTGACTGGGGCTGTTCGGTGGCCGGGGTGATGTCCGCCGTGCACTGCGGGCACCGGCGCGCCGCGACGGGGATGCTCATCGTGCACTGGGGGCAGGGCCGTTCGGTGGCGGCATGGTCCCGCTCGAAAAGCCTGAGCATGCGGCTGACGGGCAGCACGACCAGGAAGTACACCACGGCCGCAGAGATCAGGAACGACAGGGCCTCGGTCAGGAACGCGCCGTAGGTGAACCGGGCCCTGCCGACCGTGAAGGCCAGGTGGTCGAAGTTGCCGTGGCCGCCGAACAGCGTCAGCAACGGGCTGATGAACGACTGGACGAACTGCTTGACCAGGCTGCTGAACTGCGCCCCGATCACGACAGCGACCGCGAGATCGACCAGGTTCCCGCGGAGGATGAAGTTCTTGAAGCCACTCATGCGCAGGCAATTGCCCTCGGGCCGGTGGCGTATTCCTGCGCGCTGGGGGGCGATACTCGGGTCATGCCAGGGACTGAGCAGCCGGCGGGACCGCGGGACCGCCGGTGGTGACGATGCGGATCGGGACGCGGGAGCGGCGGGCCAGGCTGGGCCTGCGTCACCGGCTGGCTCCCGGCACGCTGGCCAGCGACCCCGCGGAGGCAGCGCGGTCGCTGGTCGCCGTGCACGGCACGGATCCGTCCTCGGTGTACCTCGGCATCCTGGCCAGGATGGCCAGCGGCGGCCTCGGGTCCGTCGAGCAGGCCCTGTACCAGGACAGGACGCTGATCCGGTTGCTGGGCATGCGGCGCACCGTGTTCGCCGCCCCGCTGGACATCGCCGCGCTGATCCAGGCCGCGTGCTCCCGCGCGGTCGCCGCCCGCGAGCGCCGCAAACTGATGTCCTGGGTGGCCGAGTCCGGCGTCGCCGGCGACCCAGACGGCTGGCTGGCGGAGGTGGAGCAGGCCGCGCTCAGCGCGCTGACCGCCCGCGGTGAGGCGACGGCCGCCGAACTCGCGGCCGACGATCAGCGGCTGCGCACGCAGATCGTGCTGGCCCGGGGCAAGAGCTACGAGGGACGGCAGAACGTATCCAGCCGCGTGCTTTTCCTGCTGGCCGCGCAGGGCCACGTGGTGCGGGGCCGCCCGCGCGGCTCCTGGACCTCGCACCAGTACCAGTGGTCGCCGCTGTCGTTGTGGTACCCGGACGGCCTGGCGGGCTGGCCGGCCGAGGCCGCCGAGGTGGAACTGGCGCGGCTCTGGCTCCGGGCCTACGGCCCGGCCACCGCCGAGGACCTCCGCTGGTGGACCGGCTGGGGGAAGACACAGGTCAGCCGGGTGCTCACCGAACTCAAGCCGGCCGAGGTGGATCTCGATGGCCGCCCGGCATCGCGCTCGCCGACGACCTGGAGCCGGCGGCGGAGGAGACAGGGGGTCGGCCGGGCCGTGGGCGGCGCTGCTGCCGGCGCTGGATTCCACCCCGATGGGCTGGCAGCAGCGGGCGTGGTTCCTCGGTGAGCACGGGGCCCGGCTGTTCGACCAGACCGGCAACATCGGCCCCAGCCTGTGGTGGGACGGCAGGGTCGTGGGCGGCTGGGCCCAGGACTCAGGCGGCGCGATCGTCTGCCGGTTCCTGGAGGACGCCGGATCGGAGGCCGTCGCCGCGGCGGACGCCGCGGCGGAGCGCCTGAGCGCCGTGCTCGGCGGCGTCCGGCTGGCCGCCCGCACCCGCGGCAAGACGTGGCTCGAACAGGAACTGGGTATCTGAGGCGCTGACGGCCAGGCCGGCGGCTAGGGCCGCGGGCGGCGGCCGGGCGGATCAGCACGCTCCAGATGAGCACCCGCAGGCGCCGCACCGCGGCCCGATGACTCGCCCGGCGGAGCACCCGCTTGACCGCGGGACCGTTCAGTATCGCCCACTTGATGTCGCTGGCTCTCTGCCGGGCGCTGCGGTGCGGCTTTCGCGGCCGGACCGGGTACAGCGCCTGGTAGTAGCGGCCGGCCAGGGCCACCGCGGCCTGCACGGCCGCGTCGAGCTGCTGCTCGGCCGGCTCGGCGGCTGGATGGCCAGCCGGGCTGGCGTGAGGAGCGGCGGCGCCGGCCGCGCGCAGGTCGGCGGCGTCGGCCGGGCGCAGGTCGGCGGCGTCGGCCGGGCGCAGGTCCGCGAGGTCACCAACGATGTGGTACTTGGCGTCGCGCAGGCCCGCCAGCAGGATGTCGGCCTGCTCCGCCGCCCACGCCGCGTGGCGGGAGGGCAGCATCAGCCGGCCGGGCTGCGGGCGGTCCCTGAGGGCCCCGTGCGCGAGGATCTGCTTGATCTCCCGGGCGTAGAACCAGTCGGGCATCTCCGCCGGCAGTCCCTCGTTCATCCGGCGCAGGAACTCGCTTTCCGGGTAGCCGAGCGAGGAATTCCGCCGTCCCCCGGCTACGTCGCAGCCGCCCGGGTCGACGTCCATGGCGGCGGTGAACCGCGTCCACAGCAGGTTCCCCGGATCCTGATGCGGCACGGTGACCACATGGACCTGGTCCGGCGGGATGTGCCGCGACCACATGTCCAGGATGGCCAGCGTGTCGTGGACCCGCCAGAACCACGACCGGCGGCGCCGGTCAGCGGCCCCCTCCGCGGCGATCACCGCGTCGAGCCACGCTTCCCATCCGGCGGTGCCACGGCACTTGACGGCCTCCTGCCACTCGGCGGGCAAGAGGGCCGCGACGTTGCGCACGGTGACCACGACATGCACCTCCGCGCGGAGCAGTGACCGCACGGCGCGGTCGGCCTGCTGCGGGCTGGACGCCGCCAGCACTTCGTTCGAGATGACCGCCCGCTCCCGGGCGCGCAGCGCCTGGCCCGCCAGGACGTCCCACTCGCCGGTCCACGGATCGGCCGGGTCGGACGCGGGCCGGGGGGTTTCCCGCAGGTCCCGGCTGGCCCGCGAATGGTCGCGGTCACTGTAACCCGGCAGCTGCAGCCCCGGGCGGCCAGCCGGGCCCGGTTAGCCCACAGCGCATCCTGCAGGAAGGTCGTGCCGGTCTTCGGCTCGCCGACATGCAGGTAAATCCGCGGGCCCCGGGTATCGCTGACCCGATTCTCCCGGCCGGTCGCTATCCGGCCTGCGTCTAACCTCACATCGACCCTCTGCGTCGCTGCCAGCGCACCCACCCGAGCGGGTAAAGAGACGGCAATGCTAGCGGCAGCGGCGGGTCAGTGCAGCCGGAAACGCGGGGCCCGTGCTGCCACAGGGCCTATGCCCTGAGACCTAGGTCCCCCGGGAAGTGCAGACCCCGGACAGATCCCCGCAGGCCGCGGGATCCGTAGCGTCCTGGTCATCAGCAACGACTGAGATGAGGGCGCACCATGATCGAGATTGACGGCCTGACCAAACGGTACAGGGATAAGACCGCAATCGATGGGCTGAGTTTCGTGGTGGAGCCGGGCGTGGTCACCGGCTTCCTCGGGCCGAACGGGGCCGGGAAGTTGACCACGCCGCCCGCGCCTTGGATCCGCGTTGCCGCGTGGGGGCAAACTCGTTTGTTATCGCCGTGCTCGCGCCCATACGTCTCACAGATTCTCGTGGTGATCAGTTTGCAGGCCGGGCACTTTTCGCTTGTCCGGCAATCTCGGTGCCGCACCGCGCGCAGCTAGCAGCTATGAGTGCCTGACACATAAAGGCACTTGCCGCACTGCAGGGTCGGACGGGTATTGTTCCGCGCCGCAGGTAATGCAGGTGCGGGCTGGCCAGGCTCGCGTTGCGCCAGCCTCGGGACAGCGGCTTGGGGTTCTGACGCCGCCTGCGCGGCCAGGCGCACAGGCGACGGTGACCGCGCAGGCGGCGGCGCGCGGGCTGGCCGGGTCGGGCCGCGGTCTGCGGCCGGGCCTGCCTGCGCCGGAAAATGCGCTGGCGGGAGACCCGTGCGGTTCCCTTGCGCCCTCGCCGATTCGGTGCGTAATCTCCAAGCTTGAGGATAGTGGGCGTTTAAAGACGCATAGCCTGCCTGCCGAGTCCCAGACCGCGAGACCAGCTAGGAGGCCTCTTTGCGCGCCCACGCGGCCGCAACTGGTCGCCAGGTGGGGGTAACGGGAGGGCAACGTGCGCAAATTCATTGTTGCGGCAGCTAGCGCCGCTGGGTTGCTGGCACTCAGTTCGCCCCAGCCCAGGCAGGGGTGGGAGGTGAGCAGCCGCCGACGGGGGTGGTCTCGGCCACGCCCGCCACTGGCACCCCACACCTGGACCCGAACATATCTAGCCCGTTGCAGTGGGTCCGCCAGATTGTGCAGTGCGGCAACACCATGTACGCGGTGGGGACCTTCAGCTCGATCATCAAGGGCAGCACGACCTACAGCCGCAACAACATCGTCAGCTTCAGTGCGACCTCGCCGTTCACCGTGACGAGCTCGGCGCCTGACGTCGTGGGCACCTCGTCCAAGGACAACGGCGTGATCAACACCATCGCCTTCGTCAACGGCAACTGCGCGGACGCCTACATCGGCGGTCACTTCACGTCGATCAACGGCACCACGGTGAGTAACATCGCCGAGATCAACACCACCACCGGCAACGTCGTCAGCACGTTCGGTAGCAACGCTTCAGGCACCGTGCAGACCATGCAGGCCGTCGGGAATCACCTGCTGGTCGGCGGCATGTTCAAGGGCCTCAACGGCGACACGACCGACCCATACATGGTCAGCGTCAGCCCCACCACCGGCAAGAGCGACAACTTCCTGCACCTCAACATCTCCGGGAACTACTCCTACGCCGGGACCAATCCCACTCGCGTCTACAACCAGCAGCTCAGCCACAACGGCACCCTGGACCTGGTGGAAGGCGACTTCACGTCGGTCGGCGGCCAGCAGCGGGAACAGATGTTCATGCTGAACGTCGGCGGCTCCACCGCTACCGTGACCGGCTGGACCTCGCCAGAGTTCGACGGCAGCAGCAACGCCTACCCCTACCAGTGCGCCACAATCGAGCCGTTCTACATCCAGGCGGCCGCATGGTCGCCCGATGACAGCACCATCTACATCGCCACGACGGGCTACCATCCCAATGGTTACCCAGTGGGGGCGACGCCGCGCACGGGGCTGTGCGACGCCGCGGCGGCGTTCCCGTCTACCCAGACCTCGGTGACACACAAGTGGGTGGACTACACCGGCTGTGACTCCCTGTTCTCAGCTGCTGCCGATACAAACGCCGTTTACTTCGGCGGCCACCAGCGCTGGTTCATGAACCCGGACGACTGCGATGCGGAAGGTCCCACTGCCTACTCTGCGCCGGGCCTGGCCGGGCTCGACCCCGCGAACGGCAACCTGTACCTCAACTCAGCGGGCAGCGCCGGGTATTACAGCCGCAGCCGTGGCCAGGGCGCGGACGACATGCTGCTGACCAGCGCAGGCCTGTGGGTCGCCAGCGACAACCAGTTCAAGGCCAACATGTGCGGCGGGAAGACCCCCTACTCCGGAATCTGCTTCCTGCCTTACAGCGGCTGACCCGGGTCTCCCAGCCTGGCGATGCTGGCGTGCTCGCAGCACCGCCGGGCCCGGGGTGGCCGGGGACAGCGGGTACGACTCCGGCCTGGACCCGATCATCGGGTCACAGTCACCGACGGAACCGTTCAGTCACCCAGGACAGGGCGATCAGGCCGGGACCACCGGCCAGTACCAGTACGGCCAGGCCCTTCCCGGCGGGCTGCCGCGCCGGCTGCCGACATGATCGGCTCCCGGACTGGCTGACCGCCTGCTAGGACGGGAGAACGGACCTGAGAATGAGGTCATCCGGCCGTGGCGGTCACGAATTGACTTGCGGCGGGCAATAGGCTCGTTGTCCATGCACGTCGATACGATTTTCGGTGCCATCGGCCGGTGGGCTGTCCGGCTGCGCTGGCTGATCCTGCTGATCTGGGTATTCGGCGCGATCGCGGCCGTGACGCAGCTACCGTCGCTGTCGAGCGTGACCCAGAGCAACAACTCCAAGTTCCTGCCCGCCAGCGCGCCGAGCCAGCACGCGATCGACCTGTCCGCGCCGTTCGGCAGCTCGAACCTGCTCCCGGTCCCGGTCATCGCGGCGACCACCACCGGGCCGCTGACCGCGGCGGACGTCAGCGCGGTGACGTCCCTGCAGGCCCAGCTCCACTCGGTGCCGGGGATCAAGAAGGTGCTCGACGTCGGCCGCTCCGCCAACGGCCAGGCCGTGCAGCTGCTCGCCCTGGCCGCCAACAACAGCGGCAACCAGAACTACCAGCAGGACCTCATCGACGGCATGCGCGCGAAGATCGCCAGCGCCGGGCTGCCCGCCGGGCTGCGGGTCCACCTGGCGGGCAGCGTCGCCGTCCAGGTCGACCAGCAGAAGGCGTCGGGCAATACCGGCAACAAGGTGCAGGACCTGTCGCTGATCTTCATCATCGTGCTGCTCGTGCTCATCTTCCGGTCGCTGACGCTCGCCATCGTCACGGTCCTGCCCGCGCTGCTGTCCGTGCTCATTTCCGGTCCGCTGGTGGCCGAGGCGGCCAAGCACGGCCTGCAGGTATCGCCGCTCGCCCAGTTCCTGCTGATCGTCCTGGTGCTGGGCGCCGGCACGGACTACGGGCTGTTCCTGGTCTTCCGGGTCCGGGAGGAGCTGCGGGCGGCCGGCCACGACGTGACCGGCATGGCCGGGGCACCCGAGCAGGGCCTGTTCCGGTCCCTGCTCTCGGACTTCGCCGGGCCCCGCCCGGCCGCGCGGACCGCGCTGATCGAGTCGGTCACCCGGGTCGGCGAGTCGATCACGTTCTCGGCCGCCACGGTCATCGCGGCGGTGCTGACCCTGCTGGCGGCCAGCTTCCCGTTCTACTCCAACCTCGGCATCCCGTTCGCGATCGCGATCGGGGTCACCCTGCTGGCCGGCCTGACCCTGCTGCCCGCGCTGCTGTCGATCCGCCTGTCGCTGCTGGCGATGAAGCGCACGCTGTTCAAGGCTATGTTCGGCCAGCCCAAGCTGCTGCCGTGGAGCATTCAGGGCAGCGGGGGGGTCGGCGTGTGGGGCCGGGTGGCCGGCCGCATCGTGCGCCGCCCCGGGACCACACTGGCCATCGGCGTGGTGGCGTTCGGCGGCCTGGCCCTGGCCGTCCTCGGCTACACCGCGTCCGGCTTCGGCGGCAGCACGGCCCCGCCGGCCGGCAGCGACTCCGCGAAGGGCACGCTGCTGCTGACCAGGTACTTCCCGGAGTCGGCCGCCAACCCGACCTCACCGATCTTCAAGTTCAGCCAGCCGGTCTGGACTGATCCTCAGGTCCTGGCCAAGGCGACCAGCGAGCTCAAGGCCAGCAGCCTGTTCACCACGGTGGCCGGGCCGCTCAACCCGAGCGGGCTGACGCTGCCGCCCGCCGATTACGCCCGGCTGCACGCCGGGCTCGGCCCGGCCAACGCCCTGCCGCCGGTCCCGCCACCCGCCCTGGCCGGCAAGGTGCCGCCGGCGATCTACCAGCTGTACCGCAGCACCTCGAACTTCATCAGCGCCGACGGGCGGACGGTCCAGTTCTCGGTCGGGCTGAAGGCCGGCGATCCCGGCGGCACGCCCGCCCTGGATGCCGTCCCGGCGATCCGCGCCGAGGTCACCAGGGTGGCCACCTCCATCGGCGCCGCCGACTCGGCGGTCGGCGGCGAGGCGCCGGCCCTCTACGACATCAGCGCCGTGTCCAACAGCGACCTGGTCCGGGTCATCCCCCTCGCCATCGTGGTCATCGGGTTCCTGCTGGCGCTCGTGCTGCGGAGCCTGATCGCCCCGCTCTACCTCATCGCGTCGGTGGGCTTGTCCTACCTGGCCGCGCTCGGGCTCTCCGTGCTGCTGTTCGTCAACATCGGGGGGAGAAGGGTCTGGTCTTCTTCCTGCCGTTCCTGATGTTCATCTTCCTGCTCGCGCTCGGCGAGGACTACAACATCCTGGTCATGACCCGGATCAGGGAAGAGGCGCACAAGCTGCCGCTGCGTGAGGCGGTCGTCAAGGCCATCGGCGTGACCGGGACGACCGTGACCTCGGCCGGCCTGGTGCTGGCCGGCACCTTCGTGGTGTTCGGCGTGGTGGCCGGCAGCGGGGCGGGCGGCAGCCAGTTCCGCGATATCGCGATCAGCCTGGCCCTGGGGATCCTGATGGACACGTTCCTGGTCCGGACCCTGCTGGTGCCCTCCACGGTCGTGCTGCTCGGCCGCTGGAACTGGTGGCCATCCAAGCTGACCATGGACCGCCCGGAGGTTCCCGCGCCTGCGGCCGGGACGGCCGTCGCCGGGTCAGCCGGGCCGGCTGGCCGGAGTCTGCCCCCACGACGCAGCCAGAACCGCGCTGAACGGCGGCCTGGCGCGGCCGGGCGGCCGCGTTCCTGGCCGGCGACCACGACGGTTACTGTGCTCCCGAACCGGGGATGTCCGGCCGCCAGTTCCGCAGCTCTTCCGCGGACTTCTCCAGGCCAAGCTCTTCCAGGGGGCTGCCCTGGCCCATGCGCAGGTGGCGCAGGACCGTGGCCATGAATTCATCCAGCGCCGCCGTGGGCCTGAGCCTGGGTATGTGCTTCGGCTTGTCTTCTGTCATGGAGCTAGCCTTCCACCGCCAGGGGTCAGCCAAGCTTCCCCCGCCCTCTGCTGCATGGTCCGGTCACCAGGCCCGGGCTGCGCCGCGGGGTTTGGCCGCCACCGGATTCAGCCTGGTTCCTGCCCCATTTTCCCGAACGGATCGTTAGGGAAAAGGGGGCACGAACCCGGCCGTGACCTCAGCGCGGATGCCGGGGATGTGGTGACCCGCCGGTCCGGTGGCGCCATTGCGGCGGTGGGCGGCCAGCCGGTCGGGGTCAGGCCAGTGCACGCCGGTGGCCCAGCCCAGGTGCTCGAGTATCCGGATCAGGCCAGCGGAGATGTCCACCTGCCCCCGCTCGGCGCCGTGCCGCGCACAGGCGGGGTCGGAGTGGTGCATGTTGTGCCAGCTCTCGCCGAACGACACCAGGGCGAGCGGCCACAGGTTGGTGGCCCGGTCGTGGCGGCGCGTGGCGAAGGGCCGGGTGCCGAAGACATGGCACAGTGAGTTGACGCTCCAGGTGATGTGCTGCAGCACGGCGACGCGGACCAGGCCCGCCCACAGCAGCGCGGCCAGTGCGGCGCGCCAGGTGCCGCCGATCATCCACCCGGCCGCGAAGGGCAGGGCCAGGGAGCCAGGGTGTTAGCGCTAACACGCAGTGTCAACAACGGCACGACCACGTACGCGATCAAGGACGCCAACGCGCAATCCGGCGGCGTGAATACCGAGTACAGCGGGCCGCTCCCGGATAT
Source organism: uncultured Actinomycetes bacterium (assembly GCA_963720645.1). Lineage (GTDB taxonomy): Bacteria > Actinomycetota > Actinomycetes > Streptosporangiales > Streptosporangiaceae > RYN-230. Next base: position 422,014 of record CAVRFX010000021.1, read on the forward strand.
CGGCGGGTACACCCCGATGCACCAGGAGGGCGCTGTCATCCTGGGCACCGGCGGTGACAACAGCAACGGATCCGACGGCGCGTTCTTCGAGGGCGTGATGACCGCGGGCTACCCGTCCGCTGCCACCGACAGCGCGGTCCAGGCCAGCGTCGTCGCGGCCGGCTACCAGCAGGTCAGCAGCGGCTTCCCGGTGACCGGCACCCCGTACACCATCACCAACGTCAACAGCGGCAAGCTCGTGGAGCCGACCGGGTGCGGCACCGCCAACGGCACCGGCATCGAGCGACTGGGTACGCCGTGACCTGTCGCCGTCAGCCTGGATAAGTGGATGAGGCTATGGGCCGGGCGGCGGGGTGAAGATAGCGTGGGTTCCTATGCGCCGCCAGATGATGTGGGCCTGGCCAGCGATTCGTTCGTCGCCGTAGCTGAACGTTGCGCGGCCGTCGTTGTCCCAGGTCATCTCGAACACGCCGGGGTGGGCGGTCACGCCTTTGACCCGCAGCCCAGGGCGGAATGGCCTGTCAGGCTCGGCCAGGTCGGGCACGAAGGCCTCGGTCACAACCTTGCGAAAGGTCCCCTGCTGCTGTGCCGTGAGCTTTTTCCAGTCCCGTTCGAACCTGGGGAGCGTCTCGAAGGTAGGCATCACCCATCCGCTGACCCGAGCGAATCGAGGTGACCGAACATGCCCTCGGCGGACTCGTGGATGGTCCCGCCCCCGGCTGCGATGTCCTCGTCGGCTTCCCGCTCCCCGGCCAGCCATTCGGGCGTGAAGAACCACGCCTGATCGGTGGGGATGGACACATAGCCGCGGATCGTGACCGTCCCGTCGTCGAGTACCGCGAACTCCACCTCATCGCCCTCACCGATGTGGAGCGCCCGGCGGATCTCCTCAGGCAAAGTGAGCTGCGCCTTGGGCCGGACCTTGGCCCTGGTCCTCAGGCGAGGCTCTGGTTCCATCTTGGCCGCAGGTATGCCCATGAGGTGCTCCAAGCAAATCAGATTTTCCTACTCTCTTACTGTATCACTGTGGGCTGAGGCGGGGTTCGCTGGCCGTGGCCGCATCCCTTAACCCACTAGGCCACGGGGACAGTGCCTGCGGAGCCCACGCGGCCAGAGCCTGTCGGCCAACCCCGGAAACGCATCCGAGCGGCGGCGCTGCCCGGTTGATAGTGCCCCGACCCGGGAGCGGATCTTCCTACAATGGCCCGTATGCCTGTGTCCCGTGGCCGCAAAGGTAAGCCGAAGAGCAAGTCCAGGGCCAAGGCCAGGGCCAGGAAGAACAATCGCGGTCCCGGGCGGCCCAGCGCCGCGGACATCATGCCTGACGACCTCGTGTTTGATATAGGGCCGTCTCCTTTCCAGAGCACTGATGTCCAGCATGGAACCGGAGCGCCCGGCCTGGTTTGACAGATCGATCAAGGCCGTCATCGATCAGGCAAGCATCCTCATGACAGCGCGCGGGCCACGGGAACTCGAGCAGGCCACGGCGGAGCTGATAGGTGCCGAGCTCTACCGCGCCGTCCGTGAGGAAGAGCGCGGCCTGTGGTTCGACTGGCTCATCGAGGAACTCGCCGAGGCTGCGGCAGACCAGGCACAGGTGCGGCTGCTGTACGGCCTCACCTCCATCGCCTCACCTGGGCTGCGGTCCTTCGCGGAGGATCTGCTGGCCCAGGTGCGCAACGAACTGCCCGCCGCGGCGCAGCAGCCGGAGTGGCTGCGGTTGCTCCCGGGGATCGCGGCGACCGGCGAGGTGTGGGAAATGCATGATGTGTACGGCAGCCGCTTCGCGGTGATCGCGGGTTTCCAATATCCCGGTGGCACTGACCCGTCGGTATTCCTGTTCGACATCGACGCGTGCGAGTTCGTCAGGCTGGCCAGCGCGGGCGTTTTCGATGACGTGCAGCAGGCCGCCGCGGCGTGGCGGGCGCGTGCCGGCGAGGCAGCGGCCGGTGCCGTGCCGAGTCCGGTCGAGACGGCGGACCGCCTGTCCTGCCTGGCCTACCTGGAACTCGAGGAAGAACTCGTGGAAGGATCCGAACCGCGGGCAGTGCTGGACAACTGGCTCCGGGCGAACCGGCGCCACATGGACCTGGCGGAGGCGCTGCGCCGCCGGGGGATGCCGCTGCCAGAAGCGACGTCGCTGTACCGCAACCTCGACATCGAGCCGATGGCGGGGGAGTTCACGGCCTGGCACCTGCGCCGGCACGGCAGCCCACCAGATCCCGAGGCAGCCGAGATGCTAGCCGAGGTGTGGCTCGAAGGGACGCTTCCCGGGACCAGGCACTCCGTCTCGCCGCACCGGGCACGATCCCGGCTGGAGCAGATCAATGAGGACTTCATCGATGACCCAGTGACCACCGCCGCCAGAGCGCTTCTGCCCGAGTGGGTGCGATGGAATGGCGAGAAATCAGGCCTTCCCGGGCCCCTTATCGACAGGTCAGTCGCCGCAGCCTCCGGAGAGGCCCTGCCGTCGGCGGGTGGCGCAGCGGGAAACTGACCCACCGACCAGCTGAGGTCCGGGGCGCGCCGCACATCATTGAGATCGCCGACCCGGGTGATAAAACCTGGAAAGTAGCTGCCCTTCACAGCCGCCGGAATGGGCGCCGGCGGCCCAGACCTGCTGGCGTGTCAGCCGTGGCTGGAATCAAGACTCCCGGCCACGAAGGCCGCAATGCGGTCGAGCATGTCCTCCAGGCCAGTCCCGAACTCTCGTTCCCAGCGGTCCTCGGCGAGTCTTGCCGCCAGGCGGTACACCGTCGGGAAGCGCCGGCGGTCGATCTCATCCGCCGGGTCGATCAGCTCGCGCGGGCTGTCAGCGTCCTGGACTGCTTCCCGCTGCTCAGCCGAGCGGGCTGGGCTCAGTCCGCCGGGGACCGGGTTGGCGGCGGCCTGCCCGGCCGTCCCTTGTCCGTCGTCCGGGCTCGTGTCGGCGCTGGTGAAGGACCCGTCGCCCGGTTTGGGGTCCTGCAGAGCCATGGCGCTGGTCTCCAGCAGCAGGTAGCCCAGCAGGAAGCTGTTGAACGTGCGGTAGGTGAACAGCACCTGCTCGTCGGTGAACCCCTCGCCGGCCAGGCCGCTCAGCATCGACTCGACCCAGCGCAGCGACCGGAGGGGCGGATTAACCCAGGGAGCCCCCGGCGGGCGGGTGGCCACCAGCGGGAAAGCGTGCGGGTGCGCCCGGGCGTAGCGGCGTACCCCATGCGCCATCCCGGTCAGGTACGGGCGCCAGCCTGCTGCCGGGCGCAGCTGGACCTCAGGATCGTCTCCGAGTTCGTTCACGATGCGTTCCACGACCGCGTCAAGCAGTTGGTCGCGGTCCGCCACGTACCGGTACAGCGACATCGAGCGGACTCCCAGCCGGGACGCCACCGCGCGCATGGTCGCGGCCCCGATGCCCTGCTCGTCCACCAGTTCCAGGGTGGTCGTGACGATCCGGTCCAGCGACAGGCCCCGGCCGGGCCGGCTCCGGCGGCCGGGCCTGGTCCGCGCTTGTGTCACCGAACCTCACCTCGAGACGACAGCTGTGCTCAGCGGCCAGCGCGATCGGGACCACCTGCCGGCTGCTCGCCTGCTGATCATCTTAAGGTCTGCCGGGACGTCCGGACTGGTCCCCGGCCTACCGCGCCGCCTGCCTGCTGCGCCGCCTGGCTCCGCGGCTGCCTTTCTCCTTCTTCCGCAGCTTCCGGTCGTCACGCAGTTCTGAAAAGGGCTCCTCCTCGATGGGATGCCCGCCCGCGACGGCGCGGCCGCGTTCGAGTTCGGCGTTGAATTCGGCGCCGAACAGGATGGCTACGTTGGAGATCCACATCCAGATCAGGAAGACGATGACGCCGGCCAGGCTGCCGTAGATCTTGTTGTAGTGGCTGAAGTTGGCGACGTAGAGGGCAAACAGTGCGGAGGCGATGAGCCACAGGATGACGGCGATGAAGCCACCCGGGCTGACCCACTGGAAGCCGTGCTTGGCGTTCGGGCTCGCCCAGAACAAGATGGCCAGGATCAGCCCGATGATGACCAGCAGGACCGGCCACTTGGCGATGTCCCACACCGTGACGGCTACCGAGCCGACGCCCAGCGCGTTCCCGGCCTTCTGCGCCAGTCCTCCGGTTACCAGCACGATGACGGCCGCCGCCACCAGCAAGACCATCGTGACGATGGTGACACCGAGCCGGATCGGTGCCGTCTTCCAGATGGGACGGCCCTCGGGAACGTCATAGATGGCGTTGGAAGCACGCATGAAGGCCGCGACATAGTTCGACGCCGACCACAGGGCGAGGGCCAGCGCGACGATACCGACGATCCCGGAGGCGGTGTGGTTCGCCTGCAGGCGCGTGACGTTGTCGCTGATGATGGTGCGAACCGAGGCAGGCGCTACCTTGCCGACGTTGGTGATGAGCGACTGGGTGACGGAGTGGCCGACCAGGCCGAGCAGGGAGACCAGGACGAGCAGGCCCGGGAAGATCGACTGGATGCCGAAATAGGTCAGCGCCGCCGCCCGGTCCTGCAGGTCATCGTCCTTGTACTCCCGCAGCGTTCGCTTGGCCGCGTCACGCCAGGAGCCGCCGCTCAGGTCCGTCGGGTCATTTGGTGCATCCTCGCGGGCATCGCTGCCCGCACTTCGTGATCTGGCCATCGGCGATGACCCTCCTAACTAGTCGTCGCGCGGCTGGTTCCGGGTGCGCCGCGGCCAGGCCGGGATCCGGGTCACGCCGCTGGCCGGACACCCAGGGTCGTGACCGGCCAGCCTGGCCAGGCGGCGCAGCCGCCGGTGTTACTGGTGGCTGCCGGTCACGGTGCCGCGTGCTGCCTGGGCCTGGTCCTGGACGTCGTGCGCCGAGCTGGCGGTCTCGTCCCTGACGGTCGCTGCCGCGTCGGTCGCTGCGGCCTTGACCGACTCGGCTGCCTGCTGGGCGGAGTCCTGGAGGTTGGCCGCGGCATCTTTGGCTGCGCTGGTCACGGCCGGCGCGGCGGCCTCTTTGACCTTCGCCGCCGCACGCTCCTCGGCGGGGCTGGCCGGCAGAAGCGAGCCCACGAGCCAGCCGACTCCGACGGCGATCAGGCCGACCGCCAGCGGGTTACCCGCCGTCTGGCGGCGCAGCTGGGCCGGGGCCGCTGACACCTTGTCCTGGGCGGCCGACATTTTCTCCCGGACCGCCGACCCCTGTTCTCCCACGGCGGAGCGGGTGCTGGAGACGGACTCTGACGTGGTGCCCATGACCTTGTCCTTTACTCCCCGGACCGCGGAACGAGTGCTGGCTGCCTTGCGTCTTGCTGCCTGCGCCGGGTTGACCGTGTCGGCCAGGGTGTTGACGTCCTCGCTCAGGTTGGTGCGGGTTTCCTCGATCTGCTCGCGGATCTGGTCCGGATTGCTGGTCATGACGTGCCCTCGTTTCCTCGTACGGCATTGGGGATCTGCTTGACTGTCTCCGCGGTCTGCGGGACACCCGGGACGGCGCTGATCTCGCGGCGCCCGGTCAGCCCGAGGACCGCGGCGACGATCAGCCAGATGGCCGCGACGATCAGCGCTGCCCAGCCACGGCCAGTGGCGCCGCCGATGCCCCACCACGCGGCGACCGACGCGAACAGCAGGACCATGTGGCCGCTGATCCCAGCCCCGGCCAGCAGCCCGGCTCCCTTTCCGGCCCGGCTGGCTGACTGGCGCAGCTCGGCCTTGGCCAGCTCCACCTCCTGGCGCAGCAGCGTGCTGAGATCCTCCGCCACCTCCGAGAACAGCTCGCCGACAGATGCCCGCGAGTCAGGCGCCGTCACGGCCGGCTCGACCGGGCGGCTCACAGCGTGTCCCGATAGGGGTCGTCAGTGACCACGGCCGGAACGCCCTCGCCGTACGACGGGTAGCCAGCCACGTCAGCCGGCCGGGCCGGCTGCCGGCCAAGCCCGGGGGCGGTCGCAGGTATCGCCGTTTCCGTGGAATCGCCGGCCGTCGCGTCTTTCAGCCCCCGGGTGAGGCGCCCGGCCACCAGGCCCGCTCCTGCGGCAAGCACCAGGAACATGGCCGGCCTGCGACGTGCGAAAGACTGCACCTCATCCACCACCTGCCCGGGTTCGCGCTTCTCCAGCCAGTGCCCGGCATCACGGACCCGTGACGCTGCCTGCTGGGCCAGGTTGACCGTCACGCCCTGGCTGGAGTTCTCGGCCATCGAGCGGAGTTCGTCGCTGAGCGAGAGCAGCTTCTTCGCTATCCGCTGCTGCCCCTCGGCGGCTTGCTCATGCAGCTGGCCTTGAGCCTGATCGAGCAGGTTCCTGCCCTGGCGCCCGGCCTCGGCCGCGACACCCGAGGCCTGCTCCCGGGCGACATCACCCACATGCTTTCCTGCCTGGACACTGCTGTTAGCCAGGTCCGATGCCTGATCCCTGGCCAGCTGAGCCGTGTCCTGCTCCGTCTCGGGCCATTCGCTGGCCGGCGGCGGTGTGGTTCCGGTCGGGTAGTTCTCGGTCATCCGGGCCATCTCCTCGGGGTGAGTGAATTTCGGGCTGCCGCCACGAACTGGGCCGCGGCGGCGGGCGGGCAGTGCTGCTCGATGCAGGGCACAAGGACTAGCGCTGCTGGTCGTGCGCACCAGGCGGGCGGCGTTGCCGCGCCTGAGGGTGCACAGGCCACCGGCTCCGAGCCGGTGGCCCGTGCTTGCCCCCTCATGCCGGCTGGCTTCCGCTACCCGCAGCCGGGCGGCTTACACAATAAACTTAGAGCAGAAACTTATGCTGGAAGCTTACGGTGTCCACTCGGTCGGCCTGGTGTATCGCGGCAGCCGCGCCCGGGACCCGCGGCGGGATGCCATCATGGGGAAACGTAAGCCCCGACAGCCATGCGGACAGGGAGCGGCTCGTCGTGATGGCGATCCCCGATGACCAGGCTGACCCGTTCAACCTCGACGCGCTCGCGGTCAGCGACCGGTTCCGCCTGTTCGGCTTCACCCGGCGGGAGGACTATCTTGCCTACCTCTGGGTCCTGCGCGCCCTGGACCGGCTCCGCGCGGCCCACGTGGCGCAGGCCCACACCGACGATGTCGCCGAAGAGCTGGCCGAATTGGCCGCCCACCATGACAGCGTGCCCCGCAACCTGACCAGCCTGCGGGACCGGCTGGACAACCTCACAGACGACGGGCTGCTGCACCGGCTGGAGGATGCTTCGCGGGCGGGCAGCCTGGCCCGTTACCGGAACCGGCAGTCGGTCTACCAGTTCAGCGAGCTGGGCCACCGCGCTTACTCGGCGGTCGAGGGTGTGCTCGCGGCCCGGATCCAGGACGCGAACCTGTCCCGGCTGGTGTTCTCGGACATCCTGCGCGACCTGAACGGGCTGGCCGAAGCGAACCGGGCCGGGGACGGGGATGAGGTCGTGCGGCGGCTGACCAGCCTGGACCGGGTGATGGAGGATATGGCCCGGCGGTCGGCCCGTTTCCATCTGACGCTGGGTGATATCACGCGGTCTACCGAGGCGTCGCCGGAGATGTTCCTGGCCTATAAGCATGCGCTGCTGGCGCACATGGGCGACTTCATGGCGGAGCTGGACCGCTATCTGCCCCGGCTGACCCTGGCCGTCATCCAGGTCGAGGCGACAGGGCTCGCTACGCTGCTGAACCGGGCCGCCGAAGCAGACGAGCGCCCACTGATGCGGTACGAGGATGTGCTCGACGACTGGCGGCGCCGGTGGGCGGCGGTCCGGGCCTGGTTCACCGCTGACGGCGAGGGATCGCGGGCTGCCGAACTGGCCGCGGCCACCCGGGCGGGGGTGTCCAGCGTGATCGCGCTGCTCCGGCAGATCACCGAGGCTCAGCGCGGCGGGGTCAACCGGGCCACTCAGTTGCGTCACCTGGCCGCCTGGGCGTTCGATGCTGCTGACGAGGATGCCGCGCACGCACTCGTGGGTGCGGCGTTCGGCCTGCGCCGGGCCCGGCATCTGGGCGGTGTCCACGAGGACAGCGACCTGATCTCGACCCGGCTGTCCTGGGATGACGCGCCGGGGGTGGAGGTCGCGGTCACGCTGTTCCGCCGGGGCAAGGCGCCGACACCGGGGGTGCCGCAGCGGTTGCAGGCCCGCGACGGGGTCCGGGCCGACTTGCGGCGCCGGCAGGCGGCGCGGCGGGCGGCCGAGCAGGAGGCTGCCCGGCAACTGCTCGACTCTCGGGGCTGGGGGAGCCGGGTACTCGATGAGCGACAGACGCGGGTGCTGCTGACGTTGCTGACCCGGGCGCTGGAGGCCCGGACGGTGGTGGCCGGGCGGATCACCGGCGGCGCGGGCGGCAACGACGTGATGGTGATGCGGCTGGTGCCGTCCCCGGACGGCTGCGCCGTGCGGACCGCGCACGGGGTGCTGCACCTGCCTGGGCTGCGGCTCGAGATCGCCCCGGCCCGGGGCCCGGTCCGCGGCCGCGCCACGAAGGCCGCGCCGGCGGACTCACAGGCAGCTGCCCCGTCGGCACCCACCGGCGCATCGGCAGCACCCTGAGCGGGGGCCACGATGACTGAGCTCACCGCCGGCCGCGGCGTAGCGCCCAGCGACCTCGGCTCCTACCAGCACGCGGTCCGCCTCGTGCTCACCAACGACCTGATAACAGCATCAAGACCCCGGGCGGGCGCCCTCGCCGCGGTGCTGCGCTGGGCCGACCTGATGGCCCGGGACTTCGCCGTGCTGTTCGGCTACACGCTGATCGCGACTGCGCATCAGGTCCGGCTGGTCCGGCGGCTGGACACGGTGGACGACACCCAGCGGTCGGTGTTCGCGGCCCGCAGCGGCCGGCCGTTCGACCGGCGCCGCCTCGCCTACCTGTGCCTGGTCCTGGCCGTCTTCCAGCGCTCACGGATCGAGATCAGCCTGGCCGACCTGGTCCGCGCGTTCGCCCCGACGGCCAACGCGATCGACGGCCTCGGCTTCGACGCGACCATCACCGAGCACAAACGCGCCGTCGTGGACGTGCTGGACTGGCTGGCCGATCACGGGGCGCTCCGGCTGTCCGACGGGTCGGCGGAGAACTGGGCCCGGGACACCGACCGGGGCGACGCCCTGTACGACATCGACCACGACATCTGCGCCGCGCTGTTCCGCCCGGCCCGGCCGATCCAGCACCTGCCCGGCGCGGCCGGGCTGCTCGAGGGGGACGACATCAGCGCGAAGCGCTCGACCCAGCGGGAAGCGGCCGCGCGCCGGGCCCGGCGTTTGCTGCTGGAGCACCCGGTCGCCTACTACGCGACCCTCGACGGGGAGACGGCCGCCGCGCTGCGCAGCACCGACCTGGCCGACAACCTGGCCCGGCTCACCGGCCTGGTCGTGGAACGGCGGGCCGAGGGCGTGCTGCTGGCCGACCCGACCGGCTCGTTCACCGACCAGCGGTTCCCGGGCCGCGGTGGCGCGGTCAACCGTACTGCCGGCCTGCTGCTGGCCAAGGTCGCCGACCTGCTGGAGGACCCCGACGACGGCCCGGCGCTGACCCGGCTGCCGGTGCCGTCCATCGACGACGACCAGCGGGCCCTGCTCGACCGGATCGACGCGGGGCGCCCGGCCGGGCCTGCCAGCGAAGATCAGGACCCGGTGCGCGCGCCGTCCCGGACCGGCGAGAAGGCCGACGCGGTCGCCGACCGGCCCGCGCCGCTGCAGGCCCCTTCGTCGAACGGACCAGGCTGGCGGGCATGCTCGCCGACCTGTATACCGACTTCGGCGCGGCCTCGTTCACCGCTCAGTGGCAGCATGACCCGGCGGGGCTGCTCGCCGCCGCGTTGCGGCTGCTGGATGACCTGCGGCTTATTCGGTGCCTGCCCGGCGGCGCGCTGATCCTGCCCGCCGCGGCCCGCTACCGCAACATCACTGCCGCGCTGCCCGAAGGGGCCCGCCGGGACGGCCAGGGCGCCTTCGACCTGTTCAGCACCACGGAAGGATCCGCGTGACTGCCACCCACGGCGCCGTCGCGCCGCTGGCCCGCTTCAAGCCGACCAGGGCCGGGATCATCAACCTCTGGGACTACTTCGACGAGGAGTTCGCGTTCGGCGATGGCCGGCTGGCACTGCGCGGCCACAACGGCTCCGGCAAGACCAAGGCCCTCGAGGTGCTGTTCCCGTTCGTCCTGGACGGCGGGCTGGACGCGCGGCGGCTCGACCCGTTCAGCGGCGAGAACCGCACCATGAAAGCGAACCTGCTGTACCGCGGGCAGGACGCCGAGCACGGCTACGTGTGGATGGAGTTCGGCCGCCCCGCAGAGACGACCAACGCCGCAGACCCCGCAGACGCCTCCGAGCCCGCAAACGCCACAGAGCCCAGTGACCAGCAAGAGACCGTCACCCTGGTCATCGGCCTGACCGCGCACAAGAACTGGGAGCGGGCCCGGCCTTCCTTCTTCATCACTGACCAGCGGATGGGCGTCGACTTCGGCCTGCTGTCGGCGGACTCCCGCCCGCTGACCGCCAAGCAGCTCACCGCCATCCTCGGCCGCGAGGCCTCGTTCGGTGACCGGCGCGGCGCCTACCAGGACGCGGTGGACACAAGGCTGTTCGGCCTGGGCCGGGAACGTTACACGCAGCTGCTGGACCTGCTGATCGCGCTGCGCCGGCCGCTTGCTGGCCAAGGACCTCGACCCGGTCAAGGTGTCCGGCACCCTGTCGGCAGGCCTCAGCCCGGTCGACGAAGACCTGGTCGAGCAGGCCGCGCGCGACTTCGAAAACCTGGCCGCCGTCCAGAAGCAGTACGACGACCTGGCCGCCGCCGACGCGGCGGTCCGCGCCTTCCTGACCCAGTACACCGCCTACCTCCGCGCCCACACCCGGCACCAGGCTGACCAGGTCAGGGCCCGGATGGATGCCGCCGCCGGGCACGTCGCAGCGATCATCACCGCGGTCCATGAAGCAGCCGCGGCCGGAAGGCAGGAACAGCGAGCGAAGGAAGCCGGGGAGTCGGCCCGGATCAGCGTCGATACCTTCGAGGCCCGGCTCTCGGCGCTGAAAGACCGGGACGCCTACAAGGATCACGAGAAACTCGCGCTGCGCCGCAGCCAGCTGGAGGCGGACAAGGCCCGGCTGGGCCTGGATCAGCAGCGGCTGGCCTCGGCCCGGGCCAACGTCGACAGCCTGCAGCAGGAGGCCGACGCGGTCGCCAGCCACCGCGACGAGCTGGGCCGCGCCCTCGGCCGGCACCTGCAGGCGCTGGCCGAGTCGGCGGCCGGCGCGGGCCTGCTCCGCGACGGCGAGCCCGCGGACACCGGCGCCGACCTGGCCACGACGGCCAAGGCCCGGGTCACCGCGCGACGCGACGACATCGCCGAGGTCCGCCGACGGCTCGCCTCGGTGCAGGAGTCCGAGCAGGCCCGCAAGCTCGCCGAGACCGAACTAGGCAAGGCCCGGCAAGCCCTCGACGACCTGCGACCAGGCCTGCCGGGACGCCGAGCAGGGACTGGCCGCCGCCCGCGCCGAGGTGGCCGGGCAACTCCGCGGCTGGGCTGCCCGGTGGGCCGGCGACCAGCCCTCGGCGGTCCTGGACGAGTCCGGTCTGGACACGCTGACCGACGCCCTCGGCCGGGTCGGCGAGCCGGACGCGGCCACGCTCACCGAGACGTTCACCACGCTCACCCAGCCGCGGGTCGACGCGCTGATCAGCCGCCGGGAGCGGCTCACCAGCGCCGAAGCCCAGCTCGCCGGCGAGCAGGAACTGCGGACCGGGGAACGGCACAAGATCGCCAGCGAGCACGACGACGCTCCGCCCGCCTCTGACCTGCGGCCTGCCGACCGTGCAGGACGTCCCGGGGCGCCGCTCTGGCAGCTGGTCCGCTTCGCCGACGGGCTCGCGGCCGAGGACGCCGCCGGGATCGAAGGCGCGCTGTACGGAGCGGGCATGCTGACCGCCTGGATCCATCCCGACCCGGCGCTGACCACGGCCGCGGTCGCTGCGGCCGAGGCTGACGGGTACCTGCTGGCGGTCCCGCCCGAGGCGCGGCCCGCGGGCCGGACGCTGGCCGACGTGCTCGTCCCCGAAGATCAGGATCTGGTCCCGCCGGCTGTGGTGGAGGGAGTACTGCGGTCGGTTTTCGTTGCGGACGAAGTGAACGGGGGGAACGAGACGGCCGGTGCCCGGGAGCCGGCCGGGACCGGTGCGGGCGGAGCCGCCGTGGTGACACCCCGGGCGCAGTACAGCTACGGATTGCAGCTGGGCGCCCGGCCCAAGGCCGCCCCGGAGTACATCGGGGCGACTGCGCGGGCCAGCCGGCGCCGCGCCCGGCTCGCCGAGCTCGATCGGCTGATCGCGGACCTGGGCCGTCAGCGGGAGGACCTGGCCGCCCAGCGGCAGAGGGTGCTGGACCTGCTCGCGGACTCTGGGCCGCGCGCAGCAGGAGCTGCCTAAGACCGCGCCGGTGACCGAGGCCCTCGGGCAGGTCACCAGCGCGGAGGGGCAGCGGACCGGGGCGCGCGCCCGGCTCGCCGGGGCGCAGGAGACGCTGGACGGGGCTACCGCGGAGCTGGACGCCCGGGCGCGGCGGCTCCGGCACGCCGCCGCTGACCGGGGTCTGCCGGCCAGCGCCAGCGAGGTGGACACGGTCGAGCGTGCGGTGGCCGACTTCGCGCGCGCGGCCGAAGACCTGGCCCGCACCCGCGGGGAGATGGCCGCGATCGAGCAGGATTTGCTCCAACGCCTGGATCGCGATCAGCCATCTCACCAGCGACAACGACGAGGCCGCTGAGCTCCTGGCGGAGAACCAGGCCGCGTACGTGGCCGGCGCGGAGAAGCTCAGCGTCGATGAGCGGGCCAGCGGCGCGGAGTACGAGCAGATCCGCGACGAGATCCTGGACGCTGAACAGCCGCTTGTCTGCCGCCCGGGCGGACCGGAAGGCGGCCGGCGCCCGGGAGTCCGCCGCGCACGACAAGGTCGTCGGGGCGGAGCGGGACCTGTCGCACGGTCGCAGTGCGCTGGCGGCGGCCATGGGTGAGCTGGTCACGCAGGCGGCCGCGTTCGAGCCCTACACGCAGGGAGATCTGCGGCCGCTGCTGGAGGTGACCGAGAGCGCCCCGTGGCCCGCGGCTGGGCAATGGCCTGATCCGCAGCGGGTTGGTGACGAACTGGTGGACCGGCTCATGGCGGGGGATGAGGCGCCCGGGGAGGGAGCCGATCCCGAGCAGGTGATCCGGGAGGTGCTGCCCGGCGCCGCGGCGAGCGTGCTGGACGCGTTCGCGGCCGCGACCCGCGCCGGGCGCGCGGTCACCGAAGGGGTGCTGAAGGGCACCGTGGACCGGATGTGGACCGCGTACCGGGACTTCGAGACCTCGCTCAAGTCCGGCGAGGACGGGTACCAGGCCGACCTGGCCGGGGACGCGCCGTTCTACGTGGACGTGGTGACCAACGAGGGCCGGGTGCCCGCCGCGAGTTTCGCCCGCAAGATCGCGGAGGATGTGGAGAACCAGGGCATCCTGCTCGAGCAGCGCGAACGCACGGTGCTCGAGGATTCGCTGCTCACCGCGCTGGCCCAGCAGATCCACTCGCGGGTGCTGGCGGCCAAGGACCTGGTGGACCAGATGGACGCCGACACCCGGTCCAAGCCGATGTCGTCCGGCATGGCCGTCGGGATCCGCTGGGTCCGTTCCGACAAGCTCACCGACCAGCAGGCCCAGGTGTCCCGGCTGCTAGACCGGGACGCGGCCGGCCTGGGCGCGGACGGGCTGGCCGAGCTGCGCGGCCTGCTCCGGGCCATGATCCACGACCACCGGGCCGCGAACCCCCGGGACACCTACCGGGAAGTGCTCGCCGCGGTGCTGGACTACCGGTCCTGGCACACGTTCGAGCTGCGGCTGCTGCAGCCGGGCCGGCCGGCTGAGCGGCTGACCCGCAAGAAGCACTCGGAGATGTCTGGTGGGGAGAAGTCCGCCGCGATTCACCTGCCGCTGTTCGCCGCGGCCAACGCGCTGTACTCGAGCTCGAAGCCTGACTGCCCGCGGCTTATCGCGCTGGATGAGGCGTTCGCCGGGATCGACGACACGTTCAAGCCGGAGTTGCTCGGGCTGACCGTCAAGTTCGACCTAGACCTGTTCATGACCGGGCACGATCTGTGGGTCACGTACCCGACCGTGCCGGTCATCGCCCATTACGACATGCAGCACGACAAGGCCGCGCACACGCTGTCGACGCTGCTCGCGTTGTGGGACGGGGAGCAGTTGCTGGACGCGAGCGCGGGCTTCGCGGGAAATGAGGAGCTGGCCGCGGAGCTGCTGGGGTTCCGGCCGAGCCGGTATGTGCCTGCCGGGGTGGGGGACGTGCTGCAGCTGGGCTCCGGCGGCGGCGCGGACGATGCGGCCGACGCGGCAGATGACGAGAGCGACGAGGATGGCGGGTGAGCAGCGGCGCCGATCGCTACCGGGGGCCGGAGTACCGGCGGCTGCTGGCCGCCGCCCGGAGGTCGCTGGAGCGGACCGGCGGGATCCTGACCGGGCGGATCAGCGTTGCCGGCCCGGACGACGCCGAGCGGAAGGCGATCATAGGGATCACCGGCGTGCACCAGTCGGCCGGGACCAAGCGGCTGACCGTGTCGCTGGAAGCCCTTGATGCGGCGGTTTCCCGTGCGACCGGCTACGGGCTGGTGCCGCTTCTGACGGAGCTGGGCGGGCCACTGCGGAACCGGCCCGCGGCTGCGGCCTCGCTGGCGGCTTCACGGGCAGAGTTGGTCGCCCTGGCCGAGGCGAGCCCGCTCTATCTGGCCTGTGACTGGTACCGGCAGTGGCTGGGTGAGCTGCGCCAGGACGGCACGCTGACCCGGCTGGCGACCCAGGGCGACGTCGGGGTCCTTGCTCACGGAGTCCACGTGCTGGAGTTCCTGGAGGGACGTCCGGCGGGCGCTGGGCCGATCGCCCTGCCTGCGCTGGCCGCGCAGATCACCGGGGACACGAAGGCACTCAACCACGGAATGGGACTGGGCACGCTTGTCCTGCGGGCCCTCGCGCTCCGGGCTGGCGTCCCGCGCCCTGGGTCCGCGGCGGAGCGGCGGGACCTGTGGGATCGGGCCGGTGTCCTGGTCGATGACCTGGCCAGCCGCGTCCTGGTGCTGAATCTGCCTGCGGCGGGAGAGGGACTGGGCGAGTGGCTGGCCAGCGCGGCGCGATACGGAACGCCATTCCAGGTGACCCTGCACCAGTTGGCAGCACATCCGATCAAGGTTTCCTGCCCGCGGATCTTCGTGTGCGAGAACCCGGCGGTGCTGCGCCGGGCCTGCGCGGAACTGGGTGCGGCTTGCCCGCCGCTGGTCTGCACTGAGGGACGGCCGTCCACGGCCTTTCACCGGCTAGTGGGTCTGGCGGTCGGAGCCGGAGCCGAACTCTGGTACCACGGCGACTTCGACTGGCCGGGTGTGGCGATCGCGGCGGACGTGCTCACCCGCTATGGCGGGCGGCCCTGGCGTATGAGCGCGAGCGATTACCTGTCGGCGGCCAGCGAAGGTGTCCGCCTGACGGGCGAGCCGGTCAAGGCTCCGTGGGATCCCGGACTAATCGAAGCCATGCGCGCTACTGGCCACGCCGTCTACGAAGAGACGCTTGGCGACCAGCTTCTCGCGGATCTCGCCACTTACTGACTCCGTGCCTGGAAGCCAGACCAGGCTTTCGCGAGCGGGGAGAGCCGCGCATTCACGTTGGTTGCGGAGAACGCCTTTGGGTCGAAGTCCTTACCGGCGTCGAGGCCAAGCCACTCCAGGGTGCTTAGGTGAGTCCATGACCGTGCGCCGCCGAAAGTCAGCCCGCCGCGAGCGGCCGCATCGCGCCGCAGTGTCTGACGGCACGGGCTTCATGCGATTTGCCGCGGCGACCCGGGGCGGGGTGACAAGGGTCCAGCGATGGCTGGCCAGGTACCAGGGCATCCCCGTTGTCAACGTCGTCGTCGGCACCTTCCGGAGGGACCAGCGGGCGGCCGGATCGGTGATGAGCAGTGCGCTCGCATTCCGGCTGTTCCTTTTCTTCCTGCCCTTGCTGCTCCTCACGATCGGAGTGGCTGGGTTCGCCTCCGACGTTGCCGATGCGCGTTCCGCGAACCGGACGGCCGGGATCTCCGGCGGCCTGGCCAAGCAAGTCAGCATGGCATTTCACCAGCCCGGGCTTACCCGGTGGCTCGCGGTGCTGCTCGGCCTGTGGGGCGTCTTGGTTGCTGGACGGTCCCTGAGCCGGGTGCTGTATGCGGCCAGCGCGGCCGCATGGGGGCTGCCGCCAGGCAGCCGCGCCCGGCTCCGCGCGGTGGGCGCTGTTGCGGGGCTTGTCTGCACCATAGGGGTGATCGCCATTCTCATCGGCAGGATCAAGGGGTCCTTCGGCCTTGGTCCCGCGAGCGTCTCCTTTCTCCCCGCGCTCCTGATCTACGCGATCGCATGGCTGGGCATTTCGATGCTCCTTCCCCGGGCTACCGAGGATCCCGGCGCGTTGCTGCCGGGCTGCCTGCTCGTCGCGCTCACCATCACCGTCATGCACGCCGTGAGCGAGCTTTACCTGCCCGATCGCCTCGATCACGCCAGCCAGCTCTACGGCGCCTTCGGCACGACAGTTGTGACACTCGGCTGGTTTTTCATCCTCGGCCGGGCCATCATCATCGCGATGGAGCTGAACGCTGCCATCTATGACCGCTACGGGAGCATCTCGCAGGCCGCATTCTCCTTGCCCGTGCTCCGGGGCCTGGCTCGCCGCTCGTCCCGGGTCCGCCGGTTCTTCGACCTCACGGACGCATCTGACTTAAGCCCGTATGGCGCCCGATGAGACCGCGTAGGGCGGGAGTGTCCTGTCGACGTTGAAAGGGCGGAACCAGTCCGTGAATCGCACGCTCATCACCTGAACCCTGCTCCCGGACGGCCCCGCGGCAGTGGGTTTCAGCGTTTGATGAAGAAGTCGCGGATGTTGGCCAGCAGCAGGGCGACGGCGGCCAGGATGAGCACGGCTGCGATGGCCGAGCGCCAGTGGCCTGCGGCGGCCCAGACGGCCAGCCAGACCACAGCGGCCACGGCAGCCACAGCGATCAGGCCGGCGAGGAATTGCGCGAGGTAACGCCGGGCGAACGCTTCCGCGCTCAGCATGACAAGCGTCACGGCGCCCAAGGCGGGCACCAGGGCGCCGAGATGGCCGAGGATAGCCACTGCGAGCCCGGCCAGGAGGAAGGATGCCGAGACGCTGGACCACACCCGCAGCGCGCGGCTGCGGCTGCGGGCCTGGTCGACGTTCGGCAGCGCCCGGTGCCGAAGATGCGCGTGCGGCTCCTCCCGGGGAAGGCCGCAGGCGGAGGCATGCACCAGCGCGTCCCGTTCTTCCGTGAGTGCCTGGCGGCGTGCCCGTGCCTGCGCCACGGAATTCTCCAATGCGGACAGCGTGGTGGGATCCGCCGGGCTCCCGCAGCTGCTCAGCGCCCGGACACCGGCGCGGGCGCGGCGCAGTTCATCGCCGCGGGCTTCGACGTCCTGCGTAGCCACGGCGAGCTCCGCGCTTATCTCGGCGATCCGGCCTGCCACGGCCCGCCGGTCTGCCGCGGGGGAGGGTGCCTCCTTGTCCAGGCCTGCCCATCCCCACCGGGTCCGACCAGCACTGCCGAACCGAGCCACCCCGCTCATAACGCGGGCCCGCCGGGGCGCGCTCCCCGCCGAACGGGTCGCCGGTGTCCAGCCCCCACAGACCCCGGTAGTCATGCAGCCAGGGGGTCTGCTCGTCCACGAGGACCGGGCGCCATGTCTTCGCTTCGCCGGGCCCCACGCCGGGACCGTCGCCCCGGCGGTAGTCGATGAACGGGATGCCGAACGCGCCGCCGGCGTCCGTCCGTATCCATGGGAGCAGCAGCCGGCCCAGCTGGCGTAGTGGGGTGAGAAGGCGACGGAGGGTGGGCGGCTCGACGGTGACCAGGTAATCACCCGGCAGGTAGGCGCCGGAGTGCGATCCGGCGCCAGCGAAGACGACCGGGTGGGAGTCGCGCCACTGCAGGTCGGGGTCGTCCGGCCGGCGGCGCAAATCATCACCGGCCTCGTCATGGGAGGAGAACGCCACCCAGGCCGGCCGGGCGGCTTGATCCGGCGGGTCGGGCAGGAAAACAGTGACCTGCTCCCAGTCGGCCTCGTGGTCGTTGACGCCACCAAAGGTCGACCGCCAGTCGTTCATCGCGTACAGGAACCAGTACTGCAGCGCAACGAAACCCCGGTCGCGGGTGACCCGGCCGTAGTACGGGCAGCTGTCCGTGTCGGCCAGTGACCGGTAGGTCTGCTCGGCCGCCGCTGCGGTGCCGCCGGGCACGCGCCCGCGCAGCAGCAGCGACAACCGCAGCACCGCGTCGATGAGCCGGCCCAGCAGGCCGACGGCGGCGAGCCGGCTGCTCCCCGCGGCCAGCCGCGGACGGCCCGCAGCGCGGCGCCAGGCGCGGAACTCCCGCCACCCCAGCGGGCGCTGCACGAAACGCAGCGACAGATTGCCTCCCGGCGGCGCACTGGCCTGAGCCAGACGAGCCGGAGTGAGTTCGCCCGGCGCGCACACCCGTTCCCCGTGGCGGCGCCTGCCCCACGACCGCCGGACGCGGGCTGACCGCCACAAGCTGCACTTCTCCAGGTAGTCCTCGACCGCCATCGGCAGGAAAAGCTCACCCCGGGTAAAGCGCAGTACTGGCTCGTAGCACTGCAGCAACCGCAAATCCTCTGCCTCATCCGCAGCACGGGTGGCCTCGACCGCCGAGAACAGTTGCTCACTCTCCATCGCGCCACACGCCCCCTGCCAACCCGGCGCTCCGCCCGCAGAGCCCTTTCCCGCTAGCCGCCTGCATGGACCCATCTTCCCCGGTTCAGGCAGCGCGCTCCGCCCGCTGCCTGTATACCCGCACGGCGCACGGCCGCGCGGCGGCCGGGAACCAGCTTCCTGCTGCTGGCTCCGCCGTCTACGAGGAGGCTCTCCGCGACCAGCTTCTCGCCGATCTCGCTACCTGCAGACTCCGTGCCTAGAGCCGCTCGTTCACCGCGGCCACGGAAAATTCCTTTGGGAAACAAGCGCCTTGCGCTGGCGTCCGTTCCCATGCCCAGACTCCGGGTTCGAGCTGGAGCCACGCGGCCCGCAGGGCCAGGTGTTCCGGCTCCGGCGCGCGGGCGATCTGTTACACCCCGTGCGCGACGCAGTCAAGAGCGAAGTATCAGACTCTCCGCCTGGCGGATGAGAGGAAGGCGCACGGGCAGGACTGGACCGGGTCCGCGGCAGCCCGTCTGGCGGAGTCTGGGTTGGACACATTCCTGAATACCTACTAATTTGATCATAAAAAAAGGAAAGCGGGCCTCGCGGTTAACCGGCGAACCCGCCCTGGGTCCCGCTGGATGGCCGCGGCCGGCTGCCTGCGGTCGCCCGGCCGGCTGCGGTCGCCCCGGCCGGCTGCTGAGCCGCACCGGCCATCTGAAGCTACGTCAAGGAGTTACCCGATGACCCTGGCCGACCAGCAGGTTCCACTGATCACCTGGGATGAGCCCGACAGCCTGAGCCCGCGCGGCACCGTGGTCGTGATTCCTGGCCGGGGAGAGACGCCCGCGGTTTATGAGCGGCTCGGGCGGCGGCTGGCCGGTGACGCTTACCGGGTCCGGGCGGTGACTGATCCGGCGGTGGACGCCGAGCTGGCCCGGGCGCAGGTCGCCAGCCTGCTGGCCGACTCCAGCCTGCCTGCCCCGCGGGTGCTGGCCGGATCGGATACGGGCGCTCTTTTCGCGGTCATGCTGGCCCGGTCAGACCTGGGCGCTGCCGTGGACGCACTGGTGCTGGCCGGCCTGCCCGCGGGACGGGAGGCTGGCCCGGCGGGCCCGTGGGAGGAGGAACTCGATGCCCGGACGTTCTGCCCCACGCACCGCGGGCGGCTGACCGGCTCGGCCCTGCGCCGCGGCGCGCTGTATGAGCCCGTTCCGGCCGGCTGGCCGGAGCGCGCGGACCTGGGCGGGCTGCCCATGCCGATTCTCGGCCTGCACGGCAGTGACGACCTGGTCAGCGCTCTGGGGCAGGTCCGCGACCGGTACGCTGCAGCGTCGTCGGCTGAACTGGTCAGCATCACCGGGGCCGGCACGACGTGCTCAACGACCAGACCCACCGGACGGTGGCCGCTGCCGTCGTGTTGTTCCTGGAACGGCTCCGGCAGGACGCTGGGCGGCGCCCGATTGCGGTCTGGGAGCAGCTGGGGTGATGATGAACGGCCGGGCGCCGCGGTTGGGGCGGCAGAGGAGGGGAAACGGTCCCGCGACTGCCGGGATCGCAACCCGGCCGGGTCCGGCCAGGGCTGCCCGTGGGCCCTGGGGGCAGGCATGCCTGAACATGAGCGAAGTGTGCTTGTAATGTGCTGAAACCAGCCTCGCGCTAGGGCAAGCTAGCTGGCGGCAGGGGACACCAGAGAACAATTCGAAGGAGAAACATGGCTCTCTCGCTTGGGGACACCGCACCAGACTTCACCGCCGAGACGTCGGAGGGGCCGATCAGCTTCCACGACTGGATCGGGGACTCGTGGGCGGTCCTGTTCTCGCACCCGAAGGACTTCACGCCGGTCTGCACGACCGAGCTCGGCTACATGGCCAAGATCAAGCCCGAGTTCGACAAGCGGAATGTGAAGATCATCGGGCTCTCCGTCGACCCGACGGGGAAGCACGAGCAGTGGGCGAGCGACATCGAGGAAACTCAGGGAACCGCGCCCAACTACCCCATCATCGGCGACAGCGACTTCAACGTGTCGAAGCTGTACGGGATGCTGCCCGCCAGCACCAGTGGCGACGCGGGCACCCGGACCCCGGCCGACAACCAGACGGTCCGCAACGTGTTCGTCATCGGGCCGGACAAGAAGGTGAAGCTGATCCTCGTCTACCCGATGACGACCGGCCGCAACTTCGACGAGGTGCTCCGGGTCATCGACTCGCTCCAGCTGACGGCCAAGCACCGGGTCGCCACGCCGGTCAACTGGAAGTCGGGCGAGGACGTGATCATCGCCGGCTCCGTCTCGGATGACGAGGCGAAGACGATCTACCCCGAGGGCTGGAAGGCACCCCGGCCCTACATCCGCATCGTGCCCCAGCCGAAGTGAGCACGCTCGGCTGAGCTGTCACTGGGCGGCAATCGCCGGCGACCGCCATGGTGAGTGGCGCGGACAATTTGAGAAATGATGGGTTGTCCCGGGCATCGGCCAGATAGGCGTGCGCGGGCACTTAGTCGTGCCGGGCCACGGTAGCCAGCCTTATTCGCCGGATTCTTTGCGTTTCCAGGCGCCGATCAGCAGCGGCCAGAGCACCGCGTGGCCGGGGAAGTCGTTCGCGTCGCGGTCAACCGCCGCCAGCGTCACGGTGGCGGCGGTTTCCGTGGTAATGCCATGCGCCAGGGCCACCGGCAGCAGGCTGCGGAAGGTGCCCTCCAGGAGCGCGCGGCCGCTGCTGAGCGGCTCGAGGCGGCCCGCAACGTCCGTGCTGTCGGGACGGCCGATGCCAGCCTGCGCGAACAGCTGCGGCGTCCTCACGCATCCGCTGATCGCGGGAACGCTGTACGCGAGCCTGCCGGAGGGCGAGCGGGCGCGCTTCGGCAGGCGGTCGCCGCGGCCGCCACCGCTTCAGCGCGGGGCGATTGCGCTCAGCGGCGCATGTGCTCTCGGGCCGAGCGGCCGCTTCGACCCGGCCGTCGAGCTGTGCCGTCAGGCGCTCGCGCAGGCCGGGGCGTATCCGCCCGACCTGCGCGAACGGCTCGAGGCGGAGCTCGCCTGCAACGCCTGGGTGCAGGCATCGACGATCGGGGAGGCGCGCCACTACGCGCGCGAGCGCGGGCCCCGGCCCCGGCCCTCGAACTGTGGCGGGTGACCGCGGCGGTGGGTCAGGACAGCCCGGGCTGGTGCGGTGGCGTTGTCCGGTATCGGCCCCCCGCGGTGTGTGGCGGCCCAGCTCTCACGCGTCGCGGGTGACCATCCTCCAGGCACCGATTCCCGACCAGCCCACGATCCATCCGGCGATCACGGTGATCATCGCCCAGGTGGGCATCGGCGGTATGTCCAGCGCGCCGCGCCCGCCGAAGAGCACCCGGCCCGGGCCCGGGCCGCCGCCGCCCGGGCCGCCCTGCCCGACGGCCAGGCCGGGCCGGAGCTGGTCCAGCGAGATGCCGACCACGAGCCGCTGGCCGTCCAGGAAATAGGGGATCGCGTGGGCGGCGAGGATCGGGGTCACGATGATCTCGAGTGCGATCAGGATGATGATGGGCACGGTGCGCTGGCCGATGAGGGAGCCGAGGCCGAGGCCGACGATGAACCCGACGCCGACGTAGAGCTCGATCCACAGCCCGATCTTGACCATCTCGTTGACCGGCGGGTTCAGCTGGCCGGCCTCGTCGGACACGTAGCCCGTGTAGACCGTGGCGATGTCGCGGTGCAGGGCCGGCGGTGGCGGTGGGAACGGGCACCGGCCCGCCGCCCTTGGGGCCAGGCCCAGGCTCGCTGGCGAATGCTTGGCCCGCCTGCTGTGGGTGCGCTGTGATCCAGTTTTCCAGCTGCGCCTGGCCGAGTTGGGCGGGCACGGAGACCCCGTTGATGCTGATCACGGTGGGCTGCGGAACGCCCGCATAGCTGGTGACCAGGCACACCATGGCGAAGGCCACGGCCACAAGCGGGAGCAGGATGGCCAGGCCGGCCGGGATCCGGGCCAGGTAGAGCGCGAGACGGGAGCGGCCGGTGGTGACGAGGTGGCGGAAGACCCCGTCGGTAAGGTCCGATGTTCCCGCCGTGGCCCCCAGCGTCGCGGCGATGATGAAGCCGAACTCGGCCAGCGGATTACACAGGAAGCCGAATACGGCGGGGGAGCCGGCGCCGTAGCTGTGCGGGTCGACCGCGTGGAACAGCAGCCGGAGGCCGAGGACGAGGACCGGCAGGCCCACAGTCAGCACCGCGACGACGATCATGAGAACGCGCCGCTTCCGCAGCTCGAGGTGCTTGGTCGTGATCAGGCCCCAGGTGGGCAGCCACGAGCCATAGCGGCGGGGGGCGAGAGCGTCCGGCCGGGCGTGGGCCGGTGATCCGCCCGCAGGCTCCGGCCGGCGCACCGCGGCCGTGGAGGTGTCTTCGGTCATGACTGCTCTCCGAGGCGGGTTGTCACGGACAGGAACCAGTCCTCCAGGGAAGCCTGGACCTCCTGGAGGCTGTAGACCGAGATGCCGCCCGCGACGATCCGCCGGTTGACCTCGGCTACCGTCTCCCGCGACGCCCCGGCCGGGAGGGTCACGGTCAGCCCCCGCTCACCCAGGGCGACGCCAGCAGCTATCCCGGCCTCCTCGGTGAGCCGCCCCGCGGCCGCGGGGTCGGCGCAGTCGAGCTGGAGGACGCGGTTGCCCGCGCCGCGGACCAGCTCGTCGATCGGCCCCTGGCGGATGACCCGCCCGTGATCGACGATCGCCACCGCGTCACACGTGCGCTCCACCTCATCCAGGAGGTGCGACGACAACATCACGGTCCGCCCCTCGGCGACCAGGCTCGCGATCATCGCCCGCATCTCGTGCATCCCGGCCGGGTCGAGCCCGTTCATCGGCTCGTCCAGGATCAGCAGCTCCGGGTCACCCAGCAGGCACGACGCCACCCCCAGGCGCTGGCGCATGCCCATCGAATACGAAGCGACCTTGTCGCCGGCCCGCTCGGCGAGGCCGACCCGGGCCAGCGACGGCCCGATCCGCTGGCCCGCGTCACCGCCCCGCGCCGCAGCCAGCAGGCGGAGGTTCTCCCGCCCGGTCAGGTGGTGGTGAAAGCGGGGCTCGTCCACGATCGCGCCGACCCGGGCCAGGGCCTGGCTGCGATCGGCCGGGACCGGGACTCCGAGCAGCGACATCGTGCCGCCGTCGGCCCGGGTCAGGCCCAGCAGGGTGCGGATCAGCGTGGTCTTGCCCGCGCCGTTCGGCCCGAGATAGCCGAACGCGCATCCCCGCGGGACGAGCAACTCGACGTCGTCGACCGCGACGTTCGCGCCGAACCGCTTGGTCAGGTCGTGGGTCTCGACGGCCCATCCGCCCGCCGGAGCCGGTGCCCGGACTGGCTGCGCGGAAGGGATGGCAGGGCTGGCCGCCTGCGGTTGGCTGGGAGACACGCTCGCTCCCTGGTGGCCTCCGCTGCGTGCCTGGCTTCCGCTGCCTGTGTGGCCTCGGTGGCCCCTCCGGGCGTTGAGGCGTACCGCGCCGAAGCCCAGTGCGCCGAGCACGATGACCCCCAGGACGATAGCCGATGCCGAGGTGGACGCCGGCCGGGGCGGCGATGGCCCGCAGCGGCAGGGCGCCCAGCGGGGCCAGGCCAGAGACGGCGAGGAAAGTGCGATCGTGGCTGGTCCGCCTCCCGATTGCGTTCATGGCAGGTAATCGTGAACGATCCGCGACCTGCTGTCGTCGTGCGCGAGCAGCACAGCCGCGTCAGTCCCGGGAATGACACCCGGTCATCCGAGCAGCAGCTGGCCGGATGAGCCGTAAAAGGAGACCGTTCACAGTGCCCTGGCCAGCCCCGACTGATAGGCGAGGATGACGAGCTGCGTGCGGTCGCGGGCACCGAGCTTGGTGAGGATCCTGCTCACGTGGGTCTTGGCGGTGGGCAGGGTCACGTGCAGCGTCTGCGCGAGCTCAGCGTTCGACAGTCCCTGGGCGACGAGCGACAGCACCTCTCGCTCGCGCTCGGTGAGCTCGTCCAGGCCCAGCCGCGCCCGGGCCGGGACCTGGCCGCGGTCGGTGAAATGTGCGATGAGCCGGCGTGTCACGCTCGGGGCCAGCAGTGCCTCACCAGCGGCGACGGTGCGGATCGCGGTCAGCAGTTCTTCGAGCGGCCGGCTCTTCAGCGCGAAGCCGCTCGCTCCCGCCTGGAGCGCGTCAAAGACGTACTCGTCGAGGTCGAAGGTGGTCAGGATGAGCACCCGGGGCCCGTCCGGGCCCCGGCCAGCGTTGATCTGCCGGGTCGCCTCGATCCCGTCCATGACCGGCATCCGGACGTCCATGACGACGACCTCGGGCGACAGGTTCGCGGCCAGCTCGACCGCCTGCCGGCCATCGGCCGCCTGCCCGACGACCGCCAGGTCATCCTCGGCGTCGATCAGTGACGAGAACGCGGTGCGCAGCAGCGCCTCGTCGTTGACGACGAGAACGCTGGTCGTCATCCCGCCCCTCCGGCCGGGATCTCGGCGAGCACCTGAAAGCCGCCGCCGGGCAGCGGTCCGGCCACCAGCCAGCCGCCGAACGCGGCGATCCGCTCGCGCATGCCGACGATCCCGTGGCCCGGGCCCGGGCTGTCCGGCCGCCTGTCGCCACCCGCCGGAGGAGCGGCTGCTCCCCCGTCGTCGGTGACCTCGATGCGGACACGACCGGCTGAAACGGTGACGGCGACCACGGCCCGGGCTCCCGCCCCATGCTTCACGACGTTGGTCAGCGCCTCCTGGACGACCCGGAAGATGGACAGCTCGAGCGCCGGGGAAAGCGGACGGTCGGCGCCCGACAGCCGCAGCTCCACGGGCGTCCCGGAGGCCTGCACGTGCTCGGTGAGTTCCTTGAGGTCCACCAGTCTCGGGGCCGGCGTCAGCGCGGCCGCATCGCTCTCCTCGTCGCGAAGCAGTCCGAGGACCACCCGCAGTTCGTCCTGGGCCGTCCGGCCGATCATCTCGATCGATTCGAGTGCGGTGCTCCCCTCCTCAGGGTGCTTCGCCATCAGGCGCCTGCCCACCCCGGCCTGGACGGTGATGACCGCGAGGGTATGGGCGACGACGTCGTGCAGCTCGTGAGCGATGCGCATCCGTTCCTCGCGGACCTGCTGGCGGGCGCGCTCCGCCTCGGCAGCCTGCTCGCGTTCCGCCTGCTCAGCCAGGCCGGCCACGTAGCGGCGGCGGGCCGCCACGCTGTCGCCGATGAACCAGGCCGCTGTCAGCGGCACGAAGGCTTCCACCGCCGCCGCGGCCACGGGCGCGGACCTGCTCGCGATTGCCTCGTAGCTGATCACCCCGGCCAGGGCCGTGGCTGCCGCCACGGCCGCGAGGATCGACACCCGCCGCGGCAGCCTCGCGGCGGCAGAGTACACGGCGATCCCGATCATGATGCCGAACGGCAAGGGGGCGTTGCCCCAGGTCATGACCACTCCGGTCGCGGCGGTCGCCACCGCCACCCCCGGCAGCGGCCAGCGTCTCAGCAGCACAATCGGGCCGCCGCAGACAATGAGTCCGAGGACGAGGTGCTGCCCCGGCGCAGGGTGCGACCTGGCGGTCGTGGCCAGCGTGACCAGCTCTGTGCCCGCGATGAGTATGACGATGCCCAGCCACTGCCGCTCACCGAGTGCTCCGGCCAGAGGTCCCCACGGGGGTTTGTCAGCCAGATGATTCCTAGCCACAACACCGACCGTAACCAGTCCGTCCGCTCAGTGCATCAGTCTCGGGGATGACGGGCGGGGGCTACAACAAGGGCAGCGTGCACGTGTTCAACCGTGCCTGTCAGCCCGAACAGGGCCAGTATCCCGGCGGTGCCACGTCCACCCGGTGGGCGCTGAACGCCGCTGCGGGCGCACCCGGATGGCCACGCGGCTTGCCCTGGGGCACCAGCTGGCGGGATAAGGTCGTCGCCTGGTGGTGTCCGAGATCATTCACCGCTGGGATCAGGGCGCGAGGGCGTAGAGGCCGTGCGCCTCGGTGGCGACGAACAGGGCGCGCTGGGCGAAGACGGGCTGGGCGAAGACCCGGCCCGAGCCGACCGGGAGGGTCCGCAGGATGGCGCCGGTCGTGGCATTGAGCAGGTAGGCGCCCGCGGGGGCGCCGGTGGGGCAAATGTACGTGCCGGCGGCGAGCACGCCGGCGCTGTCCAGCGCCGGGGTGCCCATGACCGCGCAGGGCAGCCCGGCCTGCCAGGCCGGGTCGCCGGTGCGCGGGTCCAGCTGGCGGACCGATCCGCCGAAGCTGGTGCCGCCGATGGTGGTGCCGTCGGCGCCGACGTACAGCGCGCCGGCCGGGCCGTTCCAGACGGCGCTGGCGAGGCACGAGCTGAGCTGGGCGGCCGGGCGCCGGCCTGGATCGCCCACCGCGGCGCGCGGCCGAGCGGGCTCGCGGCCAGCGCGTAGTACCGGCCGTTCTTGTTGCAGGCGCCGACGTCCGGCGGCGTGCCACCGCTGCCGAACAGGGTCGGCGAGGAGCCGAAGTCCCAGTCATGGCCGTGGCCGGCGGTGCCCGGCGCCTGCCACGCCTGCAGCAGCCGCAGCGACGCGGACAGGTGCACCATCGAGAGCGAGTTCCCGATCTTGCTGCCGGCCGGGCAGGTGTCGATGCTGGGGTCGCACTCGTTGCCGGTCGATACCCACAGGTCGCTCCCGCCGGACGAGGCCGCGACGCTGGACCAGACGCTGCCGCCGACCGAGCCGCGGGCACCGTGTGCCAGGTGTGCAGCACGCGGCCGGTGTGCTGGTCGACCTCGACCACCCCGCCGCGGATCAGCGGCGTGTCGCAGCTCGACGACAGGCCGACGTAGACGTGCCCGCCGGCCACGGTCGGCGAGGACCAGTTGTAGTACGCGTCCGGGGCGGCGCTGCTGGCCGGGCCGATCCGGGTCTTCCAGGCCACCGCGCCGGTCGCGGCGCTCAGCGCGTACAGGTAGCGGGCGCCGGACACATAGACGGTGCGGCTGCCGGTGACCGGGTCAGCCAGCACGGCGGCGGTAGCGGTGATGCCGCGGGCCGCGCAGGTCGCCGTGGGCTCGGTGTCGAGCTGGCGGCTCCACGCCACCGTGCCGGTCGTCTCGTCCAGGGCGTAGAACCCGCCGCTCTGGGCGCCGATGAACACCCGGCCGGCCACCACGGTCGGGCTCGCGTCCAGGCTGGGGGCCGGACGGCCCGCGACGGCCGGCGGCTGCCAGTGCCAGGTCACGCTGGCCGCCGCCGCGTTCGACGGCGTGAACGCCGTCGCCGGGCTCACCGAGCTGTGCTGCGGGCCGTGCAGGTACTGCGGCCAGTCAAGACTGGGTCCGGTCGCAGCCGCCGCACCGGCTGGCCCGGCAACCGCGGGCGAGGCGGCAAGTACCAAGCCTGCCAGCCCGAAAATCATAGTCAGAGCACGAAAGCCCGTAAAAGGCCTGAACCTGAACATTGCGCATCCCCCCTCGGCCGTGAATGCGCCAGGCAGCGCCTGAGTATCCGCTCGGGAGGCCAAGCGGCGCTACCGTCCTGCGGGTATCAACCATGTGGCCTTCGCAGGCTTTCCGGGCCTGCGACCGCTTCGCGGTGAGTATGCGGGCCGGGACTCGTCATACCCGGCATGACGTATACAGCGGTGGACGGCCTGCAGCTCTACTACGAGAGGAGCGCGCCACTCGGCGACGACCGCATGCCGACGCCGGCCGACTTCCAGGCGTGGCGCGACGCCTACGACGCGGTCGCTCCCGACCCCGCGCACTTCGACGAGTTCGCGGCCAGAACGTCAACTATGGTGCACGAGTTCCCGGGGTGGACTGATGACGAGCTGCGATCACTGCAGGTGCCGACCCTGCTGATCTTCGGCGACCGCGACTTCTCACCCTTGCCTGACGTGGTGGAGATGTTCGAGCTCCTGCCGAACGCGCAACTCGCAGTGCTCCCCGGAACCACACACGTGGGCGTGACACGGCGGCCCGGCGAAGTGCTCGCGTTGATCACGCCGTTCCTCGACGCGCGCTGAGCGGCGGTCATGCATGCGCCGCCAGATCCTGGGCCGCCCACGCGCAGGCCAGAATGAGCGGGCGCACAGGTGGCATCAGCCGCCATATTGCATTGTGCACTGGCTGTGGACCCCGTCTCAGTGGCTAGCCGGCGTCTGCGGGCTGAGCCGGCGCGTTAGCGGGTACCGGTGATGTAGTTGGTCAATGCGGTTCGCTCGGTTTCGAGTTCGCCGATGCGGATCTTCACCACGTCGCCGATGCTTACGATCCCGTGCAGGCTGTCATCAACCACGACCGGCGCGTGCCGCACCCGGCGCTCGGTCATGATGCGCATGACCTCGTCGATAGGGGTCTGCGGCGTGACCGTGTGCACCTCGGCTGTGTAGATGGCCGTGACCGGGTCAGACATCACCGCGGCGCCCCGCCGGGCCAGTGCCCGGACGATGTCCCGCTCGCTGGCGATTCCGTCAACCGCGGTGCCGTCGTGCGAGACGACGACCGCACCGATCCGGTGCTCTGCCAGGACCGCCAGGAGGTGCCGCACCGTGGTATCCGGGGTGACGGTGACGACCTGGGTGCCCTTGACGCGAAGTACGTCGCTGATGCGCATCAGC
>CAVRFX010000022.1:0-507295 GCA_963720645.1 uncultured Actinomycetes bacterium
TTGCCAGGCAAAAAAGAGTACCCTAAAAGGTGCTCTTTTTTTTGATTAAAATTGGAGAAATACGAACAATTAAATATTATTACATCAATACGGATCAAACGTTGAAATTCACGGATAAAGTATCTATAATACAAATCGCATTAAGAAATTTGAGGATTGGCTTATTCAATATTAAAAATATTATGTAAACTACTTTGGGTAGCCGCAAATGTATTTGCTAAGAGCTCAGGCAAACGGTAAATTACGGTGAAGCAAAAGAATTCGTCATGAAAATCAGAAGTGAGAGTGGAATCAATGGAACAAATGATTGCATTGTTGAAATTTCATTTTGGAAATAATCGCAATGAGCATCAAGCAGGACCTATGAAAAAATATATGAAAGACCGATTTTCTTTTTTAGGGATTAAGAAGCCTGAAAGAAATAGGATTATAAAACAGTTTTATCAACAGACTGGAATTTTAAAAGGAGAGTTTCATCAAGAGTTTGTCATCAAACTTTGGGAGCAAGATGAAAGAGAGTATCAATATGCGGCACTAGACTATATGGAGAGATCACTAAAAAAACTTAGTAAGAAAGACCTGTCATTCATTGAATTCTTGATTACAACGAAGTCATGGTGGGATACAGTTGATATGCTCGCCTCTAAACCAGTTGGAAAGATTGCAAAAGACCATCCTGAGGTCATAAAAGAAATGATTGATGGCTGGGCATATGGTGATCATTTATGGTTAAGAAGATCTGCCATTCTTTTTCAATTAAAATACAAGGACCAAACAGATGAAGAACTTCTATATCGCTATATTGAACAAAATGCTGAGAGTAAGGAATTTTTTATTCAAAAAGTGATTGGATGGGTATTGAGAGAATACTCAAAAACGAATCCGGCATCGGTTAAGCAATTTATAGAAACGCATTCTTTATCAGCATTGAGCATTCGTGAGGGAAGTAAATATCTAAATTAGCGTGGATCCTGAGGACAAGATTAGTAAATATCTGCTCATCATAGACCAGTAAATAAACTATAGACACGTTTTCATCTGTGAAATTCAAAAAAATTCACATAAAAGCTCCTTTCTAATGGATTATTTTTATGGTTCTTAGGTATAATGGTTATCAAGGTAAGATTGAAACAGGGATGGGCTGCCTTTTTAGATGACTCACCCTATAAATGGTTTGATTCGGGAGGGAGAAGGGTCCAAGATGGGAAAAAATAATCAAGAAACAGAAGTGGTTGGCAAATTGTTAAATACAATTAGAGTAAAACTTGAGACGATGCCTGTACGAAACAGTAAAATCATGAAGAGCTTTGAAGTCCTGGACCATCTCGAAACTTCAGTAGAAAAACAGCATGATAAAATGGCGGTTGAAAGTATGGTAACTTTTTTATCATCGATTACCATTGCACCAATCAAGCAGGAACTAAATCAGTTGAAACAACATTTACGTATTAGTTTTTAATAGACTCATCACAAATACCAAGATAGAACGACAAAAGACACGGTTCATGATAAACCGTGTCTTTTATTATTAATAGGAATCTTTTCCCGACTAAAAGGTATAAGTCCAAAAACGCTCATAATTAATTCTAGCCAAGACAAGTGGATCACCTTCATTGTAACTCTTATCCATATCGGCAATCATCAATTGTGCTTGAGATTCATGAGCCATAAGAGTTGCAATTTTCTTTTCGGCAAATTGAGTAACATCATTGACGATATCTGCTTGTCCGATTTCCTCCTCACAAAGATTGGCAAAGGCAACGCAATGTAGCTTTGGCCGTTGGTTTGCATCAATGCGTTCGACTGCTTTGACAACAGCAGCTCCGCAAGCATCATGATCAGGATGGACGGAATACCCTGGATAAAAGCTAATAATCAATGATGGGTTTACTTCATCTATAATCGATGTAATATCTTGAATAAGCTTCTCCTCATCCTCGAACTCAATGGTCTTATCCCGGTACCCTAGCATTCTAAGGTCTTGTAAACCCATTGCCTGAGCAGCATTCTGTAATTCTTTTTTTCGAATTAAAGGTAATGTCTCTCGATTGGCAAAAGGAGGATTGCCCATATGACGGCCCATTTCGCCTAATGTTAAACATGCGTATGTAACAGGGGTCCCATTTTCAATATGGGCAGAAATGGTTCCTGACACTCCAAATGCTTCATCATCAGGGTGGGGAAAAACAACGAGTAGTTGCCGTTCTTTTTCTATTTCCATTAGACTTGCTCCCTTCAGGAGGATTATTTTCTTCATATTTCTAGCTTCGTCATAAGAAACGTGTTATTGTTCACTTCAGACTCTGTGTCAGTCTTAGTCAAATGGGGTTAGACTAATTTCCAGACAAACAGCAAGTCTTCCCTGAAAGTCATGTCCAGCTAATAATAAACGACCAGCTGGGTCAATCTCAAAATGAGTAATGCCCTCTGCATAAATCCAGCCAATAGGCATTTTCAAACCAACTCGATAAGGCCCGTTCCCCGTAATTTTGCCTCTTTCGTATAGTACAAGTGCATTCCGAATATAAGCTCCAGAGGAGAAAAATTTCTCATCGATATGTGAAGCATATGCACCATTTGTTGTTTCAAGATGAACATAAACATTTTGATTAGCAAATTGTTCAAGTTGATTTTGTACGGTTTCTACGATTACCTGTTTCATGTTTCTATGCCTCCTTTCAAAGCCTTTCCAATACCAACATTAAAAAAAGACCATTTTCGCATAGATTGTTGTTTTTCGTAAAAGGGACTACACACGTATTCATTTAGGGTCTCGGGGCATCTTTTCCCCTAACTTTCACCCTTTGTGTTATGAAGATTGTATGAATCGTCCATTTTGCATTCAAAAGCAACAAAGGTTAAGAAAAGAGCCTTAAAAAAGATATTTCTATCTTACTAAAAAAGCATCTAAAAAGCGAAACTAATGACTTCTATATTAAATATAGAGAGGAATCAAAAAACTTTAAATAAAAAATCTTGAAGACCAAAACAAGCGCTCTGGTCTTCAAGATTCTAACAGTCTATCTCGCTTCAGACAGCATCTGGCGGGTATAGCCGAAAAGCTAGTCTGCACTTTTATTTTACAAATTGTTCGGACTCTAGACGGCCAGCACCATATACACGGTAAGCGCCGTGCATTGTTGGACCTACATATTCATTAAGCTTCCAGCCGTGGCGGATTGCTTCTGTAATGAAATCTTTCGCTACATCAATCGCTTCTAAAACAGTATTTCCTTTTGCTAATTGAGCAGTGATGGCAGCTGAGAACGTACAACCAGCTCCATGGATATAAGTAGTATCAATTTTTTCACTTTCGTAAATTTTAAAATCTTTACCGTCAAATAATAAATCAATTGCCTTTTCATTCTTTAATTTACTTCCGCCTTTAATTAAAACATATTTAGCTCCAAGTTCATTAATTTTAACAGCAGCATTCTTCATGTCATCAATTGTTCTGATAGGAGCAGTCTTTGCTAGTTGACTTGCTTCAAATAAGTTAGGTGTCACAATTGTTGCAAGCGGTGTAAGTACTTCACGTAATGCATCGGCATTTTCTGGGTTTAGTACTTCATCTTCTCCTTTACAAACCATAACAGGGTCAATCACAACATTCTTGATTCCTGATTCTTTAATTCTTCTGGCAGCGATTTCAATGGTTTCAACAGTCGCAAGCATCCCTGTTTTTACTGCATCAATTTCGACAGAAAGAGCTGTGTCTAATTGTGCTTCTAATGCATCAATGGCAATTGGGAATACATTGTGGTGCCAATTATTTTTTGGATCCATAGTAGCAAGAACGGTAATAGCAGTCATTCCATACACACCTAATTCTTGGAATGTTTTTATATCTGCTTGTAATCCTGCTCCGCCACTTGTATCTGAACCGGCAATGGTTAAGGCCTTTTTCATGGACATTCTTTGTTCCTCCTTGTAGTTACGTGTATCCGATTAACTTTAAAAATGAAACATATCTATTATATCAGTTTATATACTTGAAACAATTATCTGCTGAATTCTTATAATAGTCAGATTAATAACAAAAGATTTTTTTCACCTTTATATTTTTTCTGATTTTGGATATCCATGTGACTAAGATTGTAAGCTATTTATTTAAAAACAAACGTGATTAGTTCGTAATTTGGTCGTTTACGTGTTAATAGAACTAGGATTATACATAGCTAGTGATTTTATTCTTAAAATGAAAAAGATGATTAAATAATGAACAAAAAGAGCCGTCCAGATTGCATTATATGATAAATGGATGGCAACTTTATCAACAAAATCGATTGTGAAAGAGGATAAAGTGAAAACGAGTACCTACCCTCTTCTTCCGCAAGTGGATCATTCATGCATGTAAGGCATGGAACAGCTATACTAAAGTTATTGATACACGAAAACTCATTAAGGTCCCTGTCCCAGAATTATTAGATATACAAACGATCCACTTAGACTATATCGCACAAGAAAAAGAATATGGGGAAGAAGAGGCAAAGAACGCTAACTAAGAGGTGAAGGCAATGAACACTACGGCTATCATTCTAGCAGGTGGTCAATCAAGTAGAATGGGTACAAATAAGGCCTTGCTTCAATTAAATGGGAAAACAGTGATTGAGGGAATGGTCGAAAGGTTAGAAAAGATAGTGAGTGAGGTTATTATTGTAACAAACATCTTTGAAGATTATGAGTTCTTACACCTCCCTATGATTGAAGATAAACGGAAGGGAAAGGGCCCACTTGCTGGAATTGAGGCAGGCTTAGCAGCAACGAAAAATGCGCATAATCTTGTTGTTGCATGTGATATGCCTTTTATCTCTACGAAGTTAGGGGCGTATTTACTATCTTATTTGGAAGAATATGAAGCGGCTGTGCCAGAGATTTCTGGGCAGCTCCATCCCCTTTTTGCAGCCTATCGAAAAGATATAAACGTGGCGGTTACACAATCACTCGAAGAAAATCAACTGCGTATTAGACATTTTTTACCTAATATTCATGTTAAAATAGTAAAGAAAGAATTATTGCAATCTCTGGAACTTAAAAACGATGAATTTTACTTTTTCAATATGAATAACCCAGATGAATATCATAAGGCTTGGAACATGTCAAAACATAAAGGTAGTTGGGATGAAAGATGAAGTTCTTTAAGTGAAAATTGAGGAACTTGGTGAAGTTTTCACGCACGGCATCGCAACCAGACCAGGAAAACCAGTTATTTTGGGGGGGGTTCAGGATATAAGTGGAGGGTATGAATATAATGAACTTTTTTGAGATATCGCAGGAACCGATCAACACTCAATCAGTGATTGACAAAGTCGTACAACGTGAAGCAGGAGCGATTACAACCTTTATCGGAACGGTAAGAGAGTTGACCCATGGAAAGAAAACTCTTTACCTCGTGTACGAGGCATACGAACCAATGGCTGTTAAAAAGCTTGAAAAAATTGGACAGGAAATTGAAGAAAAATGGTCAGGTTCCAAAGTAGCGATTACACATAGGGTTGGAAAGCTGGATATTACTGATATTGCTGTCGTGATTGCCGTTTCCACTCCTCATCGTGCAGATTCTTACGAAGCAAACCGATATGCCATTGAACGAATTAAACAAATTGTGCCCATTTGGAAGAAAGAACATTGGGAAGACGGTCAGGAATGGATAGGAGATCAATTAGAGAAAGTGGCCTATCCAACGGGGAAACCTGAGGAGAGTGATCTTAATGAATAAAGTACTGTTCTTTGCTCATTTACGTGATGCAGTTGGTGAAGAAAGGATTGAAATGGAGGCAAACGGGAAAACCGTTGCTGAATTCAAACAACAAATTTCTGAAACCTATGATATTCAAAAACTCGACACTGTTATGGTAGCTATAAATGAAGAATTTGCTCCTGACAGCGAAATCATTCAAGAAGGCGACACGATCGCCTTTATTCCACCAGTTAGTGGCGGTTGATTAGAAAAGGAAGTGTCTATAATGTCTGAACGATACTCCCGTCAAACCTTATTTTCTCCTATTGGAAAAGAGGGCCAAGTCAAAATTCGTTCGAAGCATGTGCTGATTATTGGTGCCGGTGCGCTTGGCTCAGGGAATGCAGAAATGCTTACAAGAGCTGGGGTGGGCGAGTTAACAATTGTTGACAGGGATTATGTAGAAGAAAGTAATCTTCAACGCCAACAACTTTATACTGAACAAGATGTTGAACAAAAGCTTCCGAAAGCTGCAGCAGCTGAAAAACGTCTTAGAGAGATTAATTCAGATGTTCAGATCCAGGCAGTAATAGGGGATGCAAACCCGGAGATGCTAGCAGGGTTAGCTCAAGGGAAAGATTTAATCATTGATTCAACTGATAATTTTGAAACACGACTAGCGATCAATGATATCTCGCAAAAATTGGATATTCCCTGGATTTATGGAGCTTGTGTAGGAAGCTATGGAATGAGCTTTACGATTATTCCTGGAAAAACGCCGTGTTTAAATTGCTTATTAAAAACCATTCCAATGCAAGGATTGACTTGTGATACAGTGGGAATTATTTCTCCAGCTGTTGGAATGGTGGTTTCCCATCAAATAGCAGAAGCCTTAAAGATCCTTGTTGAAGATTGGGAGGCCGTTCGAGCATCCTTTGTCAGCTTTGATTTATGGCGAAATCAATATTCAAGTATTAAAATGACAAAAGCAAAAGATGAATCCTGTCTATCCTGCGGGACCGACCCAACTTTTCCATTTTTGGAATTGGAAAACCTCACAAAGTCAACGGTTCTTTGTGGAAGAGATACCGTCCAAGTGCGACCTCCGAAAAGGCTAGATATTCAGTTAGAAGAGTTATCAAAGCAGTTAATGGCGATTGGATATGAAGTGAAGGGCAATCCTTATTTAGTATCGATTGAGACGGGAAATAAGGAACGCATGGTAATCTTTAAGGATGGAAGGGCACTCGTTCATGGGACGAAGGATTTAATTGCAGCGAAGACTTTATATAATCGAATCCTTGGGTAAGGTACGAGCAAAAGAATGTATAATGAAACGCCTATTATACGGACATATAGTTAAAATACCGAAGGACGATTCATCAGGATGAAATCGTCCTTCGGCATTTAACTTGCAAGAAATAGATAAACTAAAACAAAAATAAATGGGTTGTTCAAGAAATAGGGATAGGCTGATAGAAAGGAAATGCTTATGAATAAGTTCAATAGAGATCTTAATCCAATTATTCGAACGTGCAGCATTGCTGTTAATTTGCTTATTTTTTTTAACAAGAGTTCCTCGGTTTAAGGAGGTCCTTCAAAGGGACAAGCACTCTCCAATTGAATTATTGATCATGACACTTATCTTTTGCTTATTTGCTATTTTTGGGACGTACTCTGGAATTGAAGTGGAAGGTTCAATTGTCAATGTTCGAATCATCGCGGTCATATCTGGTGGAATTTTATTTGGACCATGGGTAGGGATTATAACAGGTCTGGTTTCAGGCGTACACCGATATTTAATTGATATCGGCGGGGTTACTTCAATCCCATGTCTTATTACGAGTATCATAGCGGGTATTCTCTCAGGCTACATTAATCGAAAGATAAGGAAATCGGCCCGATGGTACTTCGGGATTGCAGCAGGAATGATTTGCGAAGCATTAACCATGCTGTTAATTCTCGTATTGGCTGATCCAGTTGAAGTTGGAAGAGACATTGTGTCAAAAATTGCCTTTCCTATGATTGTCGGTGAAGTCAGTATCGGATTGATTGTGTTGCTTGTTATGAGTGTAGAAGGAGAAAAAGAAACAGTCGCAGCCAAACAAGCGAAGTTAGCACTAGATATTGCGAATAAGACATTACCATACTTCCGTTCGATTAATAGTGAATCATTAAAAAATATTTGTACCATTATTAAAGATGAAATTAATGCAGATGCTGTGGCCATTACAGATACTCGAAATGTAATAGCGTATGTTGGATTTGGGGCGGAAAGGTATAAAATTGGTGAAGCCATTATCAGTGATTTTACAAAGAAGGCATTAAAGAGTGGTGAGATTACCATTTCAGATCAACTCTCTGAACATAATATGCCGGAAATTCAATACTTTCTCATTATGCCTTTTAAAGAGAGGGGCATTGTTACGGGAACACTCAAAGTGTATTTTCGCAAGGCATATAAGATGACGTACCCATTACAAACGATGGCGATTGGTTTGTCACAAATCATTTCCACGCTTATGGAAGTGTCTCGGGTTGATCAGATTAAGGAAGAAGCGAACAAGGCGGAGTTAAAAGCGTTGCAAACGACGATTAACCCCCATTTTTTATTCAATTCCTTGAACACGATTGCTTCACTCACACGAAGAAACCCTGAAAAGGCACGGGAATTAATCATTAATCTTTCTAGCTATATGCGCTACAATCTGGAGTTAAGTGATGAATTGATTGATATTCATAAGGAATTGCAGCAGGTAAAAGATTATGTGGAAATTGAAAAAGCCCGCTTTGGTACCCGTCTGCAAGTTGAATACGATATAGATGATGTGACTTTAAAAATTCCTAGCTTACTGATTCAACCGCTTGTAGAAAATGCGATTA
Organism: uncultured Actinomycetes bacterium; assembly: GCA_963720645.1. GTDB lineage: Bacteria > Actinomycetota > Actinomycetes > Streptosporangiales > Streptosporangiaceae > RYN-230. The sequence goes on from CAVRFX010000022.1 coordinate 8,564, forward strand.
AGCATGGCATCCTAAAGACAAAGGAGCCAGGAGTTATTACCATTGAGATAAAGAATTTAGGTGAAAAAATACGAATCCGTGTAATGGATACAGGTGTTGGAATCGATGAAAAGGTCATACAAGATCTGTATCATGACGATGTCCCGACAAAAAAGATCGGTCTTTACAACGTTCATCAAAGAGTCAAACTGATCTATGGGGAAGGTCTTGTGATTCGCCGGTTGAAACCAGGAACGGAAGTTTATTTTGACGTAAAGAAGGGAAATTTGAATGAGAGCAATCATTGTTGAAGATGAAGTACCTGCACGCGAGGAACTAGAATATTTAATAGCCACTTACAGTGAAATTGATGTAACAGACAGCTTTGATGATGGATTGGATGTTTTGAAGTTTTTACAAGAAAAGGAAACAGAAGCAATCTTTTTAGATATAAATATTCCTTCCCTTGATGGAATGCTATTAGCTAGCAATATAAGTAAGTTTGCTAAGAAACCTTATATTATTTTTACAACTGCATACAAAGAGCATGCCGCCCAAGCATTCGAACTAGAGGCATTTGATTATATTCTTAAACCATATGACGAAAAGCGGATTGCTGCGATGTTGAAAAAACTTGAAGCCACCTATCAACGTGACCAAATGGAAAGTAATCAGCCTAATAAAGAAATAATCGTAAAGGAACAAACCCTTGAAGAGGAAGATCATTTTGACATAGCCCAACGCATTAATCTAAAGAAGAATGACAAAATTATCGTGACAAATGTTGATGATATTTACTATGCGGAGGCAAGTGAAAAAGTGACGCTTGTCTATACTCTTGAGGGTGAATATACCATGCCAATGAGTATATCTGAATTTCATTCTAAGTTACCACAAAATTTATTTTTCCGCTGTCATCGATCATATACCGTGAATTTGTCTAAAATTCACGAGATTGTTCCATGGTTCAACCAAACCTATTTACTTCGTTTAACCGAGCTGCATGCAGAAGTTCCAGTAAGCAGAAGCAAGACAAAAGCCTTCCGACAACTCATGCGGATATAAAAGTCATTCATTCCAGCATATCGTCAGCTCGTTCTGAAAGCCCTTTCATAACTTTTTCCAGTGGTATAATTTAGCCATAGAAAGAGGAAGATAATTGTCGACAATAACCTATCTTATAAACTGGAATGAAAAGAGGAGATCGATATGACAGACAGTAAAGATCGACGCTGGCGTATTGTATTAGGAACAATTATTGTGCAAATGGGGCTAGGGACTATTTATACGTGGAGTTTATTTAATCAGCCATTAGTCTCAAGCTTTGGCTGGGAGTTAAATTCCGTAGCCGCAACATTTTCCATTATGAGCTTTGCTTTAGCATTTGCAACATTGTTTTCCAGTAAGATTCAAGAGAAAATAGGACTTCGTCGCTTAATTGTATTTGCTGGAATTACACTTGGTGCTGGATTAATCATCAGTTCGCAAGTATCTTCATTATGGGCGCTTTATCTCTTTGCAGGAATTATGGTAGGTGCAGCAGATGGTATCGCTTATATGACCGTTTTATCAAATGCAATAAAATGGTTTCCTGAGAAAAAAGGACTTATTGCTGGAATCTCTGTTGGTGCTTATGGTATGGGAAGTTTAGTTTTTAAGTATATTAATGGTTTTTTTATCCAATCAGTAGGTGTTTCTCAAGCCTTTTTATTCTGGGGATTAATCGTGATGGTCATGCTTGTTGGTGGTTCTTTTTTAGTGAAGGAAGCAAAAATAGCAAGTGGGGCACAAAATGTTTTAAATAAAGGACAGAAAGATTACTCTATGAAGGAAATGCTTCGTACAAAGGAATCTTACTTATTATTTGTCGTTTTATTCACAGCTTGTATGAGCGGTTTATTCGTCATTGGAATCGTGGCAGATATTGGTGTTAGTATGGCTGGTCTAGATTTGGCAACAGCAGCAAATGCGGTGGCATTAGTGGCAATTTTTAATACTCTTGGAAGAGTGATCCTTGGAACATTATCAGATCGCTTCGGTCGGTTAAAAGTGATATCAGGTGCTCTTCTTACAACGGCGATTGCTGTCATTGTTTTAAGCACGGTGGAACTAAACTATGGTATATTCTTTGCTTGTGTGGCAGCGATTGCCTTTTGTTTTGGCGGGAACATTACGATACTACCAACCGTGGTTGCTGAATTCTTTGGTTTGAAAAATCAAAGTCAAAATTATGGGGTAATCTATCAAGGTTTTGGACTGGGCGCCTTATCTGCATCCTTTGTTTCTTCAATCCTTGGAGGATTCGCACCGACGTTTAAACTGATTGCTATTTTGTGTATCATCTCATCCGTAATTGCTCTAATATTAAAGGCTCCAAGCTTAAAATCAGCGGGCGAAAAACCATACGCTCCAAAATGGCAGGAAAAACGGGCTATCTAAAAGTTATAGGACAAGGCATAAAAGAGGGAGTAAATCTTGGGGATTTAACAGGATTTATCCCTCTTTTATTGATCAAGTCTAAATGAAGCAATAGGCCCCTTTCATTAAGACTTAGAGAGTAAGTACGTAACGTCCTATAGCACTCCCTATGTGTCGAATAATCCCCACTGATGGAAGTCTTCTTTATCTAGCTGTTTTCCTGGCTGCTTCTGAAATAAAGTCGGCAATGAAAACAACGAAACAGTAGCCTATTAACAGTAAGGTTATGTCGATATAATAGAATCATTATAGTAATAATCTACTTTTTTCCTCATTCTCATTCATTAACAGCTAGAATGAGGAATGAGGATTATTTTTTGTGAACCATTATGGGCATATAAGAGAAAAAGATTCTGTCGATTCTTAAAGATGTTTCACGTGAAACAAGTTGTTTTTCGTCAACAATTGTCAACTATTGGAGCATTTAGACTGTATTTAGATGAATAGGTCATGTAGAATAATAGGTGAAAAGAGCAGAGGTTTCGTTTAATGACTAATATAGGATTTGGGGGTAACTATGGATATTTCAGTGAATAAGTTGCTTGATAAAATCGGGGATGAACTAACAGAAGCAAAAAAAATGAACTCTGAAGCGAAAATTCGTGAGCGTGCCTATGCCATTAAGGCCATTTGTGAACTTATATTAGAGGATTCATCATATTCAAGAAGTACAATGGAATCAGTCTCGCAAAAACGGGTGATGGTATCAGCACAGCCTGTTTTGGAACCCATTCAGGTTGTTCCACAAGTTCAACAGATTCCGCAAATTCCATTACAAAATCGATTAAAAACCGAAGATGGTGCAAATGGAGAGTCTTTGTTTGATTTTTAAGATGTCTAGATAATGGAATGATGAGAATAGAGAAGGGATGGGGAGAAGAGAATGAAACTATTTATTATTTTAGGAGCAATCAATGCCTTTTTATCCGTTGCATTTGGAGCATTTGGAGCCCATATACTTGAGGGAAGAATGGAGCCCAAATACATAGAAATATGGGGAAAAGGGGTTACCTACCAAATGCTTCACGCGGTTGGGTTGTTAATCATTGGGGTTCTACTTGGAAAGGTTCCAGCCTCTAGTTTGTTGTCATGGTCAGGCTGGTTAATGTTTATCGGAATTCTTTTATTTTCAGGAAGCTTGTATGTATTAAGTGCCACCCAAATAAGTGTGCTTGGGGCCATTACACCGATTGGAGGAGTAGCATTTCTAACTGCCTGGGTTTTAGTTATCATTGCTGCTGTTAAACATCTTTGAACTACTCACCGCTTAATCTCTGACGAAATTTGAAGCGGGAGATTCCTGCGAACACCGAAGTATCCTTCAGTTATTGAGCAGGCTCTATCCGTCGTCCCGACGGTGATTACTTAAGATCTTGTACGTTAAACTCGCCACACGTCCTACTTTAGCTGGTTTTCGCAACTTCGGTACGTGCGGAGGCGATTGAACGTTGAAGATTTTACGTGACAGACGTTTTCCTTGTCACAACCTCGTATCTTCAGTTTTCAAAGAACAACTTACAAGTACAGAATAGCACAAGTGTTCTAATCATTCAACAATTTAGGCTAATACCTACGACATTCATCTCCCATTTACTCATTGGGCTAAAGCCCTTCTCATTCCTTGAAGTGGGAGTCTTCTGTCGGGAAGTGATAAAAGAATCTAGATTAAGAAGATCATAACAAAGGAGTCTGACCGATTTTGTGTCAGACTCCTTTATTATACAAAAAGATTGAGTGTAAATTTTAATCATTAGAAAGGGATCTAGTTTCAGTTCTAAGTAAAGCCATCCGAGGACGGGAGCATACCACATCCAAGTATCGTCAAAAGCTTACGATCAGTAGGATGTGAGTCATGGATAAGAAAAATAACCAGACCATGGTGTTTTAGTCAGCGTTCCTAGAACCATTCATTTGTGCTGTTTTGATTACCGTGGAGAATGGGTGGAGAGACTAGGTGCTGCACCAAACGGATATTCATATTCAATTTCTTCACTAAATGTAACGTAGTCAAGATAAACCATTGGAAGTAAAATCCTTTCCCCGGTCTGTGGATCGCTTAAAATCAAGTGATCTCTCCCAGCAGCTTCAATGAGGCCTTTAAAGATTTTCGCATTCCATTCCGTATTGTTCTCAAAGGTTGCGTAGACGGTAACCAATTTTCCTTTGTTTAAGCGGAGAATATTTTCAATATAGGATTGTTCCACTGGGAGCATTCCGGGTATTTGTGGTCCTGCTGATGGAGAAGTTCCTGTACCAGGTGGAAAAGTTGGACCTTGCGGAAAGGCACCACCTTGTTGCGCACCGTAATATGGTTGCTGCTGTTTATACCCACTTGGTGGATATGTTCTAAATTGACCAAATTGATTATAGTACTGACTCATTCTATTCCCCTCCTAAATGTTCTCATCACTAAGCTTATGCATAGACCACATATGGTGTAGGTTGTAAGTTCATGGTTGCATGGTTCCCATTTGCGAGTTTGATAACTGAAAAAGATAATGAAATGAATAAAACTCACTAACAAATGGATATGGTCAAAACAGCTTGAATATGCCTAATTAATGAAAAAACACAAAAGGAATCTATCTTCTATACCAAGACAAAAAAGCCTCTGATTGATACCAGAGGCTCCCCGAAAATGAATTAATTTACATGAAGATAGGGACGAATCTTTTCATCCTGAAGGAGATTTCCAACAAAGAAAGTACCAAATTCTCCGTATCGTGCACTCACTTCATCAAAACGCATTTCATAAACCAATTTTTTAAATTGAAGGACATCATCTGAAAAGAGCGTTACGCCCCACTCAAAATCATCAAATCCTACAGAACCTGTAATGATTTGTTTGACAAGACCAGCGTACTGTCGGCCAATCATCCCATGGCTTCTCATTAATTGGGTACGTTCTTCCATCGGTAACATGTACCAATTGTCATTCCCTTGACGGCGCTTATCCATTGGATAGAAGCAAACATATTTTGCTTTTGGCAAGATAGGGTTCAACCTTGCAACAATAGCTGGATTTTGGTAGGGATCCTCGTCAGGAGATAAGTAATTGCTTAATTCAACAACGGAAACATACGAATAAGCCGGAACTGTGAATTCAGCGAGCTTTGTTTTATTAAATTCGGTTTCAATTTCATTTAATTCTTCCATGGTTGGTCTTAAGATCATCATCATAAAATCAGCTTTTTGACCAACGATTGTATAAAGGGCATGGCTTCCCTCTTTCTCACTTTCCTTATGATTCCATTTGTTCAAAAGAGTCTGAAATTCATGGATAACGGACTCTCGTTCATCACTGGATATCATTTTCCAAGTTGTCCAATCAATCGTGCGAAAATCATGTAAGCAATACCAACCTTCGAGTGTTTTTGCTGCTTGACTCATCTATTTCACTCCTTTATAGTACAATCCTTTTCAAAACCTACTATAACATAGTTTTTCCATAACCTCATGAATGAAACCATATAAAGCAGTTTCTACCTGAGAGGGATATTATTTTAAAAGGAGTAAATAGTATAAAGGGAAGATTATGACCAATTATTTTAATTATTTTATATTTCCAAATAATAGAACATTTAAAGATGGGGAGAATTAAGCATTCATTTCCTTGAATTTTCTTGGCGGTAGAGTATTCTATAAATGGAAATTATTTTAGGAGGTACTATGATGAGTGATTTATTTGCAGGAATTAAAGACCAATTAAATGGACAAAATATGAAAATCGTTTTTCCTGAAGGGTTAGATGAAAGAATTTTAACAGCTGCTGGACGTTTAGCAGAAGACAAAGTATTAACACCTATTTTAGTTGGAAATATAGAACAAATTGAAGCGAAAGCGAAAGAATTAAATGTTTCTTTAGAAGCTGCTGAAATCTATGATCCAGCCAACTATGCTGCAATGGATGAACTTGTGGCTTCATTTGTAGAGCGCCGAAAAGGTAAAGCTACCGAAGAAGATGCACGTAAAATTCTCTTAGATGAAAATTACTTTGGAACAATGCTTGTTTACACAAATAAAGCAGATGGACTTGTAAGTGGAGCCGCTCATTCAACTGCTGATACAGTTCGCCCTGCTTTACAAATTATTAAAACAAAACAAGGAGTTAGCAAGACTTCTGGTGTTTTCATTATGGTTCGTGAAGATGAGAAATATGTATTTGCGGATTGTGCCATCAACATTGCCCCTGACAGCAATGATTTAGCAGAGATCGCGATTGAAAGTGCAAAAACAGCTCAAATGTTTGGCATTGAACCACGCGTTGCAATGTTAAGCTTCTCAACAAAGGGGTCTGCAAAATCGGATGAAACAGAAAAAGTAGCAGAAGCGGTTAAAGTAGCAAAAGAACGCCAGCCAGAATTGACTTTAGATGGAGAATTCCAATTTGACGCTGCTTTCGTTCCATCTGTTGCAAAAAGTAAAGCACCAGATTCAGAAATTCAAGGGGATGCCAATGTATTTGTTTTCCCAAGCCTTGAAGCAGGTAACATCGGCTATAAAATTGCTCAACGTTTAGGGAACTTTGATGCAGTTGGTCCGATTCTACAAGGCCTTAATCGCCCTGTAAATGACCTATCTCGTGGATGTAATGAAGAAGATGTCTATAAATTAGCTCTTATTACAGCTGCACAGGCTCTTAGCAAATAAGAATGGTTAAAGATTATGGAGTTAGTCTTTTTGCAGACTGGCTCTTTTTTTGTTGTGCAGGGCATGGTAAATTGGATAACGATGTATCCTATTATGACGTTCTCACCTTAAAACGTGAGCATGATATAATAAAAGATAATGTAATGGATATGGACAAGGAGAAAGATGGATGAAACAGACCCATGATTTATTAGTTCAGGAACAGTGGAGAGTGATTGATCAATCATTGTCCGCTCTTTATACAAGTGCTCTCCAATCATTTGGTATGGACGATACTCTTTGTGCGTCTGTGGGCGCTGGGCTGGTTCCAGCAACGGCAAGAACCTGGGTGCATCGAAATACGATCGTGCTCGGAATTCAGGACACAAAGCTCCCTTTTCTTGAAGAGGGCATACAGTATTTAAAGGAAAAGGGCTACGAGGTGATTGTTCGTAATTCGGGCGGATTAGCAGTGGTTCTCGATGAAGGAGTACTAAATATATCTCTTATTTTTCCTGAAAAAGAAAAGGGAATTGATATCAACCGTGGTTATGATGCCATGTGGGAATTAGTGAAGGAAATGTTTGCTCAATACAACCATGTGATAGAGGCTAAAGAAATTGTCGGCTCTTACTGTCCGGGAAGCTATGACCTGAGTATAAATGGTAAGAAGTTTGCTGGGATTTCACAAAGACGGATCCGAAAAGGGGTAGCCGTGCAAATATATCTTTGTGTGAGTGGCAGTGGCAGTGAGCGAGCTGAGACGATTCAACATTTTTATGAGCTCAGTAAAAAAGAAGAGCAAACCAAATATGCATACCCAGACATTGTACCGCATGTGATGTCTTCTTTAACGGATCTGCTTGAGATCGATTTAACGATCCAAGACGTCATGCTGATGTTTTTAAAAGCGTTACAATCAAAGTCAGGAACACTTTTTACAGGATCCTTGACAACGGAAGAGGCTCCCTTATTTCAAAGCTATTATGAACGGGTTTTTGAGCGAAATAGAAATGTGTTGGGAAATTGAAAGGGAATCTAAGGACTGCTGATTTCATGTAAAAAAAGCCGTTAGCGAATGGCTACGGCTTTTTTTGTACGAAAATAATAGATTGGCATTCATTCAGCTACTTTTTCAAGATTTCCATTACGATCCATTTTAAAGGTAGTGGCTGGGCGTTCTTCTTCATCAAACAAGGCTAATTTGCGCGCTCGATTCATAATTTTCATTAACGTCTCGTAATCTTCCTGAATGGTGATCGTATCTTGCTCCATTTGACCAAGCTTCGTTTCAAGCTCTTTATTCTTGCCTCTTAACTCAGCCAATTCTCTTTTTAATCTTTCATTCTCACTTTTAAAAATATCAACCTGCAGATTGGAACTATTCAAGTTTTGTAAGTAAGAGATTACGGTGTTAAGGGTTACCCCAGAACTGTAAACTTCTTCCGTATGAACGGGTATAGAGGTTGGAATGGTAGATAGAGAAGTAGGTGTTGGTATTTCTTCAGCCATTTCCATACTATATATCTCGTTCATTTCGGGCATAGTAGAAGCTGCTACGGTTGTAATCGTTTCTATTTCCTCGACACTAGGCTCTGGAGGAGAATATAATAATTTTTTCTTCCCGTTTTGATCATTTCCAAGGATCCTTTGTCTTTGTTTCCGCTGTTTCTTGGCCAGTTGTAGAGCTTTTTCGTAATTATGGCGAACAACGGCATTCCAGCGAAATCCACAAGCAGCAGATGTTCTATTAAGCTTATCTCCTACTTCTTCAAAGGCATTTAATTGTGTACTTCCTTCTCTCACATGTCTAAGTACTGTTTCAGCAAGTAACAAATCATCTTCATCTGTCCAGGCATCTTGACGAACTTTCATTTCTTCAACTCCCTTATTTATTTACTATTTTTTTAAATCGTTAGTTTCATGATGTCCAGTATCATGAAAACTTATACAGGGTGATTAAAAGGATAGTAGATTTTGTAAAAATATTCGCTAGTTTGCAGTTGGATTCCAGTAGGCCTTAAGTCCACTTTGGAAACTTGCAATACATGTAAAGAAGCTGTACAATACCACATAGTGAAAAGGAAGCTTTATGGTTATAATGGATTTTCAATGAAAGATTTATTCATTAGAAAGCGAATCTTGTACTTTTCTTTGTTAATAAGAAGGTAGCAAGAGTCTTGCGCTTTTTTAAATAGAAAGACTAAATAAGAAGAGGTGGGGGAGAAAATGGCAAATGAATTCCGTGTCTGTGACGATTGTCAGGCAGTGAATTTAAAAACATTAATACCCATGTTAAAAAAGATTGATCCAGAGGCAAAAATCGAAATAGGTTGTCAGTCTTATTGCGGACCTGGGAGAAAGAAAACCTTTGCTTTTGTAAATAATCGTCCTGTAGCTGGTTTATCAGAAGCAGAGCTTGAAGAAAAGATTAATAAGAAGTTAAAAAAATAAAATCGCCCTCGACTGTGTTGGAGGGGATTTTTTTCTTGTTGTCGGCCTTCACAGAGTTTTGTCGAATAAATAGAGGGTTTTTGTTCATTGTGGTAGAGAATCGACAATGAAACACGATATAATAGGGATAAAAGTAAAACGTTTAACGGGAGAGAGGGCAGAAGATGGTCTATTCAGAAGAAAAGCTGATGGAAGAGAAAGTATTCAAAGATCCTGTACATCGCTATATTCACGTGCGAGATCGAGTGATCTGGGATCTAATAGGGACAAAGGAATTCCAACGTTTAAGAAGGATTAAGCAGCTTGGAACAACCTTTCTGACCTTCCATGGTGCAGAGCATAGTCGCTTTAACCATTCACTCGGGGTATATGAAATTGTACGTCGAATTGTCGATGATGTGTTTGAGGGTCGCCCTGATTGGGATCATAATGAACGGTTACTTTCTCTTTGTGCCGCCTTGCTCCATGACCTTGGACATGGACCGTTTTCCCATTCCTTTGAAAAAGTGTTTCAATTGGATCATGAGTATTTTAGCCAAGCTATTATTATAGGAGATACAGAGGTTAATGCCGTTTTAAAAAAAGTAGGAGCCGACTTTCCTAAAGAAGTAGCAGAGGTTATTGCAAAAACATATAAAAATAATTTAGTTGTTAGTTTGATTTCGAGTCAAATTGATGCAGACCGCATGGATTATTTGCAAAGAGATGCTTATTTTACTGGGGTCAGCTATGGCCATTTTGATATGGAACGGATTTTACGGGTTATGCGTCCTCACGGAGATCAAGTGGTGATAAAGAAAAGTGGTATGCATGCGGTGGAAGACTATATTATGAGTCGTTATCAAATGTACTGGCAAGTCTACTTTCACCCCGTTACACGTAGTGCAGAGGTCATTTTAACAAAAATTCTGCATCGTGCAAAAGATCTGTATGAACAACAATACGAGTTTAAATCGAACCCGATTCATTTCTACTCTATGTTTGAGGCGAGGGTAACGTTAGCAGATTATTTAAAACTAGATGAATCTATTATTTTGTATTATTTTCAAATATGGCAAGACGAGGACGATCCCATTCTTCGGGACCTTTGCACCCGTTTTATGAATCGAAATTTGTTTAAATATGTAGAGTTTGACCCAGCGAAAGAATATAAAAAACTTTCAGAGCTTTCCTTACTGTTTAAAAAGGCTGGATTGGATCCTGACTATTACCTTGTGGTGGATTCTTCCTCAGATCTTCCTTATGATTTCTATCGTCCCGGTGAGGAAGAAGAACGTTTGCCAATTCAATTATTAATGGGCAATGGCGATATTCGTGAATTATCGAGAGAATCTGAGATCGTGGATGCCATTTCAGGAAAACGAAGAACGGACCATAAGCTCTATTATCCGTTTGATTTAATCAGTGATGATCGTTCGAAAAAGAATGTTAAAAAACAAATTCGTAGTATGTTGGGTATTGAAGAGAATTAGCATCGCTATTTTTGGATTTAGGGTAGTAGGAGATGAAACAGGTTGTTAAAAGATCATGCTAAAGTGATGCAGGCCATCGCTGCTTCTGGCGAAGTCATCGGTAGAAAAAAACTTCAAAAAATGATTTTTATTGCAAAAAAATTAGCCTTCCCGTTCGGGGAAAAGTTTCAATTTCACTTTTATGGTCCGTATTCAGAAGAGCTGACCTTACGAGTGGAGGAGCTTTGTGATATGGGGTTCTTAGATGAAGTAAAGGAAAAAAAGGGTGGCTATTATCAATATCGTTATACCTTAACGGGAAGTGGATCTGAATTTTTATCTGAAAATGATCATGCTGACATTCCCTATCTGGAAGAATGTTTAACAGACATGAACAGTCAGAATGCGAGATTTCTCGAGCTTGTTTCCACCGTATTGTACTTTGATAACTTACTGAAAGAGGAAGTACAAGAAAAGATTTTTACCTTGAAAAGTAAACAGCGCTATACGTTTGAAGAAATCGATAGTGCTTATCAATATATCGAAACATTAAAAGAGAAGGTTATTCCTCAGTGAAGAGGTAAAACCTTCTCTTTTTTTCATTAGATAGGAAAATTTGATTCTTTAAAGTTAGAGCGTGGTCTAGCTTCAGCGCCTAGCCGCTCGAGGTCTTAAGCCAATCTGATGATGAGGTTAAAGGGCAAACCTCACCCCCAGTTTGTCTTAAGCTTGTCACGGCTGACCGAGGCGCTTACGCTTTCATTATTGATCGCTAAGTCTTTTACCGGCAACGGCATAGTGATCATTCGTCATTTCTTCAATAAATACAGTGACTGCCTCGATTGGAGCTCCAGTTGTTTCGACAACAGCATCCGTAACCTTTTCAACAAGTGCTCTTTTTTGCTCATCGGTTCTGCCTGCAATCATTTTAACCGTAACATATGGCATTCGTTTTTCCCCCATTATATGTATATTGTTGTTAAGGTAATCCTTGTCTAATTACCCAATATAGATAAGTTTTCCATATTTAGTTTCAATATGCAAGTCTGTAAAAAGAAAACGTTTTTAGATAATGCATGACTTCGTTTTTCACTTTAGCACAGTAATCATGTATACTTTTAAACAAAGAGAAGAAAAAGGAGATGTGCGGTTGGAACCATCATTTTCGCAATTTCTAGCATACCCGTTGGAAAAGATTCCTTATGTGGCTTTGACCCTGATTATTGCTTTTAGCGTTCATGAATTTGCTCATGCCTTTATCGCTTGGAAGTTTGGGGATGAAACAGCCAAAAATCAGGGAAGATTAACCTTAAATCCAATGAAGCATTTGGACCCACTTGGAACGATCTTAATTTTTATTGCTGGATTTGGTTGGGCACGTCCTGTACCCGTAAACCGTTTTTTCTTTAAAAACCCTAGACTTGCTGGTGTATCGGTATCCTTTGCGGGTCCGTTAAGTAATTTAGTCATGGCCAGTCTTGCCTTTATTCTGTGGTATGCATTGGTGGCATTTGGTTTAGCTGCGAGTCTACCTTCATTCGTGCCGGAATTTCTCGATATATTTATCCAGCTGAATGCCGTTTTATTTATTTTTAATTTGATTCCTTTGCCTCCTCTTGATGGCTACCGCATCGTCGAGGATCTTGTGCCAAGTGACCTACGAGCAAAAATGACGCAATATGAACAATATGGGATGCTGATTTTTCTAATCCTAGTGATCACGCCACTTGACCGATATACCATCCAGCCGATTTTCAATACCGTTTTGCCTTGGTTAATAACCGGTCTTAATGACTTTTTCTACGGTTGGTTTTTTTAAAAGGCTCTTTTCTTAAACTTTGTTGCTTTCGAATGCAAAGATGAATGATTCCTACAATCTTCATAAAACAAAGAGTGAAAGTTATGAGAAAAGATACCCTGAAACTCTAAATGAATACGTGTGTAGTTCCTTATACGAAAAACAACAATCTATGCGAAAAATAGCCTTCTAAAAAGAAATACGCCTGAATGACAATGAAGGGAGAATCCATAAATGGCAGAAGAGCAAAAGAAAAAGAAAGTTGAATTTAATATCATAAAAAATGTGGATCCTATGAAGGGACATAAAAGCTTTGGATTAGGCACTTTAAGTCTGGATAATGTGTCACCTGTTTTTGTTGATGTTGAAGCAGGTGAGGCTTTTATTGATGTAGGAGCCATGCATGCAAGAAGCAGTGTCGAAAAGGGCATTAAATTTTTAAAAACCAAAGAGGAAGTTCCGAATGGAAAGCTATTTTGGCTTGTGTGGGTCACCATCGATCGTAATGAAGATGGGCCCCATTATGCTGGTGTTACAGCATGCGAAATGACGGTTGATCGAGAAATCAAAAGAGGGTATAAATCATTGCCTGAGCATGTAAATCGGATGGATAAATCCATTAAGCGACAGATCATTGTTGAACACATGGATGCCCCATCAAAAGGGATCCTACGAGAATTTTTAATCAATCATGATCAAGGCATGTGGGAACGGTCATCCGAACAGTTGAAAATGGATTTGCAAGCGTAAAGTAGAAATAGAAAAACAAGCTTAGGCGTAAAACTTAAGCTTGTTTTTTTATGTGCATGTTTAAATACATTGATCCCAATAGTTGTGATTCAGGTCAGGACCAAGGGAGTAAGAGTACTCTTACGTCCAAGGTAATACTTTTTTAAACCAAGGGACGTGTTGCTTGTCGTTAGGTTGACTTTTTTTCTCATGGGAAGGATCTTCTCCTTCGTCAAATAAATGGTCTGTACAATAGTCAGTGGGTTCTGTACCTGCTGTAAAATAAGTAAATCGTTTTATCGGACAATTCTTTGTAGCAAGTTTTCCATTCTCAGGATTGATGTAGGCGCCAATCGTACCCTTTGGGGGCTTAAAGGATTTAGCTGTTGTACCCTCAAGTGCCTCCTCCATAAACTGAACCCAAATATTCTTGGCATAGGTTTTATCACTTGTGAGTTCAAGTGCTTGGCCATCATCATAGCCAGTCCAAACGGCGGAAACGAGTTGTGGAGAATAACCGATCATCCAGCTGTCCGTGTTGGTAGAGCCCGATTTACCAGCATAGGTCCGAGTCATCTCGTTGATGATTGTACTACCCGTTACACTGGCATAGCCATTTAGTTTTTTATCAAACATACCTGTCAGCATATGGGTCATGACAAAGGCTAAATCTGGCCGTAAAACGTCCGCAGGTTCAGGGTTTTGTTCGTAAATGACTTCGCCTTTATGATTTTCAACCCGTTTAATCATAACCGGACTGACTTGTTTTCCACCATTCGCAAAAAGACTATAGGCATTGGCCATTTCAATAACTCTTACCCCAGAAGTTCCGAGTGCAAGAGAAGGCACGGCCGCCATATCTGTCGTAATGCCAAACCTCTTGGCCGTTTCCACTAAGGTTTTTTCACCGAGAAACAGATGCGTTTTCACCGCATATACATTGTCTGATAGGGCAAGAGCCTGGGCCATCGTAATCGGACCTTCTGCATATTGATTGTTGAAATTATGAGGTGTATATTCCGGTTGATTGTTATCAAAACGGAAGGTTGTCAGTTCACTTAGCATTTGCGTTGCGGGTGTGAAGCCTTGTTCAAGTGCTGCATAATACAATAGTGGTTTAATCGTAGAACCCGGTTGTCGAATCGCTTGGATCGCCCGATTAAAGGGACTTTCTGTATAATCGCGTCCCCCAACAAGGGCTTTAACGTAGCCATTCTTTGGATCCATGGCGATAAAACCAATCTGGATATCGGATTCATCAGACATTCGCGAAGCAATGATGTCTTCTGCGATTTTTTGCTGTTTGAGATCAAGGGTGGTATATACTTTAAGCCCTCCAAGCGCCAACGTTCTGTCGTCAAGATGTAACTCCGTTTTTAAAGCTTGCCTCACGGCGTCTTGAAAATAAGGAGCGGTCACCAGCTGTGTGTGCGGGTGTTTGCCAACGATGGTGAGTGGCTGCTGTTCAGCGTTAACAACTTCCTTTTCATTAATGGATCCATTTTCTTTCATGGCTATCAAGATGATCCTCTGACGCTGTTCTGCTTTTTTAAGAGAGGCGAGTGGTGAGTAAATCCCCGGACCCTTCGGAACCCCTGCTAACATAGCGGCTTCGGCTAGAGAGAGCTCAGAGGCATCTTTTCCAAAGTAAAATTGGCTAGCGGCCTGAACACCGTATGCCCCATTGCCGTAATAAATGGTATTTAAATAGCCTTCAAGAATTTCATCTTTTGTATAATTCATTTCGAGACGAATGGTATAAAAGGCTTCATGCAATTTCCGATTCCATGTTTTGTCATGCTCTAAAAATAAGTTACGGGCATACTGCTGGGTGATGGTACTGGCACCTTGCACTTTGGCCATTGCTTTTATATCAGCAAGTAAGGCTCCGCCAATTCGTTTATAATCAAAGCCGTTATGGTCGTGAAAATGTTGATCCTCAATAGAAAGGGTAGCATCAATTAAATAAGGACTAATTTGGTTAAGGTTTACCAAGTATCGCTTTTGACCATTATGGCTTTCCCCTATGACCGAACCGTCATCACCGTAATAAAGGGTAGATTGCGGCACTGCAAGCGGGGGTGGACCTAGTATTTTAGCATATGCGAAAATTCCAATGAAAAGAAGAAACACGATACTAGCAGCGATCATGCTAATGATAAATAGGGCACGAAAATATTTGATCGTTTTTCGAAATCGCTGATCAGTCATAATCTCCATAAGAATCAACTCCTATCTGAAATGCGGAGACGCCTTGCTCAGCCGCGACTTGGCTTAAGACCTCGAGCGGCTAGGCGTCGCAGCTGGACAATCTGAAATGCGAAAGCGGCTTATCCGAGGAACGTCGACTAAAAACCGCCACGTCCTGTGGCGAATGTCGACGTCAGCACATCCTGTGCAAGTCGACAGGCATAAGATGGGCCAAGGGGAAGGTTGCTCTTTAACCTTCTCATTGGAACAGCTTATGACCCCGAGGGTCTAGCCGCTGTAGCTGGACAATCTGAAATGCGAAAGACGCTTTGAAAATAGGTATGATCATAGCACAAGTATTAAAAAAGTAAACATATATCATCATTATGGAAAAATGAGAGAGATTTTAAACGTTTTCTGGACAAATTAGTAAATTTTTCTTTTCATTTTGATCCGTTTCCACTATACTTTTTTCGTGTTTGCATTTAAGTGTATGGGGCAAAATAGACTTATAATGGAATAAAAGATGCCAGATCTATTAGTTAGATAGAAATAGTGGCCCGAACGTAGTTGAAAAAGCAAAAAAGAAGTCCCTATAAAGGACTGTAGGTTCCAAGCAAACAAAAAGGGGGAATAAATATGCGTTTTGATGAAGCGTATTCAGGAAATGTATTTATCAAAAGTCATCCAGTTTATGATGAAAGCCAAGTAGTTATTTATGGTATGCCAATGGACTGGACGGTTAGTTATCGACCAGGGTCTCGCTTCGGTCCGGCACGAATTCGTGAAGTATCGATTGGAATAGAGGAGTATAGTCCATACTTGGATCGAGAGTTAGATGAAATCAACTACTTTGATGCAGGAGATATTCCGCTTCCGTTTGGAAATGCAGAAAAGAGCTTAGGTCTCATTGAAGAGTTTGTCGATCAGGTGCTCGCTGACGATAAATTTCCATTGGGAATGGGTGGAGAGCATTTAGTAACATGGCCAGTCATAAAAGCCATGTACAAGAAGTATCCGGATCTCGCCATTATTCATATGGACGCTCATACTGATTTACGGGAAAACTATGAAGGTGAATCATTATCTCATTCTACCCCGATTAGAAAAGCAGCTGGATTAATTGGACCACAGAATATTTTTTCTTTTGGCATCCGTTCTGGACTGAAAGAGGAATTTGAGTGGGCAAAAGAAGTCGGTCTGCAAATTTTTAAATTTGATGTACATAAGCCACTTCAGGAAATACTCCCTAAACTAGCAGGACGACCTGTTTATGTAACGATCGATATCGATGTTCTTGACCCAGCACATGCACCGGGAACAGGAACCGTTGATTGTGGGGGCATCACTTCAAAAGAACTTCTAGCCTCCATTCATGAAATTGCTCGTTCAGAAGTGAAAGTGGTTGGAGCAGATCTTGTTGAAGTAGCACCAGTCTATGATCATTCTGAACAAACTGTTAACACCGCTAGTAAGCTACTTCGTGAAATGTTGCTTGGATTTGTAAAATAAATCGTAAAACAGGGACAGCTATTGTCTCTGTTTTTATTTAGGTAAAGAAATCTGGAGGCCATTCATACTTGAAATGCAAAAAGAAGCGTGAAAACCGGTAAAGAAAGCAGTCGGTTCGTGCCCGAAACAAGAAGGAAGCGATTAAAACGGTAAAGAAAGCAGTCGGTTCGTGCCCGAAACAAGAAGGAAGCGATTAAAACGGTAAAGAAAGCAGTCGGTTCGTGCCCGAAACAAGAAGGAAGCGATTAAAACGGTAAAGAAAGCAGTCGGTTCGTGCCCGAAACAGGAAGGAAGCGATTAAAACGGTAAAGAAAGTAGCCGATTCATGCCCAAAATATGAAGGAAAAGATAATAATGGTAAAGAAAGCAATGATTCGCCTCGAGAGAAACGACAGAAAGTGGTTAAATACTGTGCTTTAAGCTGTATCCTATCAATATAGTGACATACTCACTTTTCTCAACTTGAAACCAATCGGTAAAAAACTTATACTAATAAGGTTATATGAAAAGAAATGGGGTGTATGGCCGTTGTCATCGAATCCAACGGAGCAAATACCTGTTAAAATAACAGTTAAAACAGTGATCCGGAATGGTCAGGATACAGAGACGTACGAGCTCACAACTTTTGGCCAATACTATAAAAAGATGAACTCCATCTTTCTTCGTTATGAGGAAGTGATGGAGGAAGATTTGGCGATTAATACCGTTGTAAAGATATCTAGTCAGGAAGGGTCTATTTTACGAAATGGAGCCGTTAAGATGCGACTTCCTTTTCAAAAAAATAAAACCTTAATAGGCAGCTATGAGAGTCCTTATGGGGTGTTAGAAATGAAAACCTCAACAACGCGAATCAGCCACAATTTTGATGAACATGTAAGAAAAGGTGAGATTGATCTGTTGTATGATTTAAGAATGGATGGTTCTCTTGCAGGTACATATCATTTAACGATAGATTTTGAGGAGGATAAACATGAATATCGTCGAGCAAGTAAAGAGTAAATTAAAGCAAGAAATTGCAGCGGCCGTTATGAAAGCAGATTTAGCGACTGAAGAACAAATTCCAGATGTGATTCTAGAAATACCAAAGGATAAGGTCAATGGAGATTATTCAACCAATATGGCTATGCGGTTGACAAAAATTGCTAAAAAGGCTCCGAAAATGATTGCTGAAGAGCTGGTTGCTCATTTTGATAACACCAAAGCATCGATTGAAAAAATTGAAATTGCTGGACCTGGCTTTATTAATTTTTACATGAATAACAGCTATTTGACTGACTTAATTCCAGTTGTGTTAGAGGCTGGAGACAAATATGGAGAAACAACGGTTGGTAACCAGCAGAAAGTCCAAGTTGAGTTCGTTTCTGCCAATCCAACGGGAGATCTACACTTAGGACATGCGCGCGGTGCAGCAGTAGGCGATTCCCTCTGTAATATTTTAGCGAAAGCGGGCTATGACGTTTCCAGAGAATACTATATTAACGATGCAGGAAATCAAATCAATAATCTGGCGAATTCTGTAGAGGCTCGTTATTTCCAAGCACTTGGGATGGACAAACCGATGCCAGAAAACGGCTACCATGGTGAGGATATTATCGGCATTGGAAAGACTTTAGCAGACGAATTCGGCGATAAATTTGTTGAAATGGATGAAAAAGAGCGCTTCGACCAATTCCGTGAATATGGGATGAAATATGAAATGGCAAAGTTGAAAAAGGACTTAGAGGATTTCCGCGTTCCGTTTGATGTTTGGTACTCAGAAACATCTCTCTATCAAAATGGGAAAATTGATGAAGCCTTAAAAGACTTGCGTAATAATGGCTATATTTATGAAAAAGACGGGGCAACATGGTTCCGTTCAACTGATTTCGGCGATGATAAAGACCGCGTGCTCATTAAGCAAGACGGTTCTTATACGTATTTAACTCCAGATATTGCGTACCACCGCGATAAACTTGAACGTGGCTTTGAAAAGCTGATCAATATATGGGGTGCCGATCATCATGGCTATATTCCTCGTATGAAGGCAGCTATCCAAGCGCTTGGCAACAACGCGGATACGCTGGAAGTTGAAATTATTCAACTCGTTCATTTGTATAAAAATGGCGAAAAAATGAAAATGAGTAAACGAACAGGTAAGGCTGTCACTATGAGAGACCTTGTCGAAGAAGTTGGTCTCGATGCGACACGTTACTTCTTCGCAATGAGAAGTGCGGACACACATTTAGATTTTGACCTTGACCTTGCTGTGTCACAATCAAATGAGAATCCTGTATTTTATGCACAATATGCCTATGCCAGAATTTGCAGTATTTTACGCCAAGCGACTGAGCAGAACCTGACTCTCAATCCTAACCAAGATTTTTCTTCTATGACATCAGAAAAAGAAATCGACGTGTTGAAAAAGATCGGAGAATTCCCAGAAGCTGTCGGAGAAGCGGCTGAAAAAAGAATGCCTCACCGGATTACAAATTATATTTATGAATTAGCGTCCGCATTCCATAGCTTTTATAATGCAGAAAAGGTTCTCGATATGGACCATGTCGAGAAAACAAAAGCTCGCCTTGCTCTTATAAAAGCTGTTCAAATTACAATGAAAAATGCTTTAGCTTTGATCGGTGTGTCAGCTCCAGAAAAAATGTAAATAGAAGAGAGGCTTCCAATTTGTGGAAGCCTCTTATTTCGCATTTTCAGTGTGCCTGACACCAGAAAAAGACAAATGTCTTTTTGCGGTGTCAGGCACCATCTATTTGAAACTAGTAATAAAGATCATTTCCATTCGATAGCGGCCCCGCCCGTTCGTTTGACCCCTCGAATTTTGCTTAAGTCTTCAACGAGTTTTAGCAGTGCTTGATCCTTCTTTTTCGCCTCAATCATAAAGTCGACATCTTGATTCAGTGAACGTAGATTTTTAAGTAAGGGTTGTATAAAATCGGGATCGACAAAATCAGAATGGGAACGAAAGGTCGATGGAGACTTAGGTGATGAAATATGTATTTTCGGTAACAGATTTCTGGTTTCCCAAGTTTTAAAAATATCGGGTAGAAGGGCATCTAAAGAGGCCTCCCCAGTGTTTGCCATGTGATGATGATAATCAAACAAAAGGGGAACTCCCTCCAGTTGACAGATTTTCAGGGTTTCATCCGCAGTATAAGTCTTATCGTCATTTTCAAGAGTCATGACCTCTTTGATATGGGAGGGGAGGCTTTTCAAATTCTCTCGAAATCGTTCTAGCGTACTTTCTTTATCTCCATAGGCTCCTCCGATGTGAATATTAATGAGACCTTCATTTTCAATGCCCATGGCTTCAAGCATTTGATAGTGGTATTCCATGTCGATCACTGCATTTTGTGTTACTTCCGCACGAGGTGATGTGAACAAGGTGAATTGATTGGGATGGAAACTAACTCGTAATCCATGTTGTTTAATGAGGTTTCCTAGGCCTCTCCACCGATCGCGAAAAGGAGTGAGAAAATCCCAACGAACTTCGGGATGCGTTGCAAGCGGAACAAGGGAGCTAGAAAATCGGTAAAGTTCAATTTGATGCCCAATGTTGTAGTGGAGCATCCTTTCCGTATTGTTTAGATTCGTAGCAGTAACTTCAAGAAGCTTTTCTTTACGTTCAGCAGGGTTTAGTTGTTTATAACGTGTAAATGTAATGGTCTTTGATGGCGATGAATCCCACAAATTCATGGACATGGACACATAGCCAAATCGAATCTTCATGTTCAGATCTCCTTTATTACTTAAAGTACCAAAATGAATAGCCAACTTTGCATTCCAAAAATGGTCGACTTAAGGGTCGGAAATCGTTAACTTTGAGATATAACGTCGACTAATGACTAGATTTCGTTAACTTTTTGAATATATCATCCACTTTGGACCATATATCGCTCACTTTCAAATAGACCATCAACAAGAGCCATGATTACAAAAATAAAGACAATGCATGAGCGAGAACTTCCTTGCAGTAGGTCCATGGATTGATATGATTAAGATCTTTCAATGTAAGTATGCGCGCGTTTTTTTGATCTTTTTCCAGTAAACCCCGAGTTTGTTCGATAAAGTGTTGATCGTACATAAAGCAATTGATTTCATAATTTAAATAAAAGCTTCGTTTATCAAAGTTTGCGGTGCCAATATCACAAATTTTATCATCGATTAGTAGAGCTTTGGCATGATAAAAGCCCTTTTCATACTGATAGATGGTCGCGCCCAATGGAATCAGCCTACGCAAATACGGATAGGATGCTTCTTTAACTAGGGGATGATCTGCTTTGGAAGGAACTAAGATTTCCAATTTAACACCGCGTTGCACCGCAGCAATCAATTCATGAAAGACCTTTTTTCCTGGAATAAAATAAGGGGTGCCAATCAGGATTGAATGACCAGCACTGCGAATCAAGGTTGAAAAGGTATCTTCCAGATGAAAGCCTTCGGCCGGAAAGAAATGATGTCGATAAGCTCCCTTCTCTAATAGTGGAAAATAAGTGCTTTTCTTTTGCAACGGCCGGTTTACAGATTTTTCCCAATCTGTAAAAAACACCCGCTGTAAATCTTGAACCCCTTCACCTTGAATTTTCAGATGGTAGTCACGCCAAGGCTTCAAGATCGGATCTAAATTAATATATTCCTTCCCAATATTAAAACCACCAACATAGCCAATTTTGCCATCAACGACCGTAATCTTTCGATGATTCCGGACTTGGAGGGTATAAAAGAGAAAAGGAGGCTTGGGAACATGACAAAAGGCATACTCAACATCTGTGTTCTCAAGTTGATGGATAATCGTCTTCTTTCCTTTTAAACTTCCCATCCAATCGAGCAAAAGTCGCACTTCAATGCCTTCTCTTGCTTTTTCTTTAATAAGGGTAAGGAACTCTATGCTGAAATCATCATCTTTTACAATATAAAATTGAATATGAATATGGGCTTTAGCCTTTTTCATCTCTGTAAAAAGGTCCGAAAATAGCTCAGGACCTGAAGAGAAAAGTTGGATATTGCTTTCACGTATCGGATAGGTTTTATGTTCTAGATTATGTAGATGTCTTTTTCTGCCCATGAAAAAATCAATAAATAGCCAAACCACTATTAGTAAAAGGATAACGATAATCGTCGATAGAATTTCCAATGATAGTTGCCCCCAGCGCATCATTATAAAGCTTTTTAATAGTATGTACGATTAGAGCCTTTCCTATGTTTCATACAGGAGAGAATTATTAGTTGACTGAATGCTTACTCGATATATAATAGAGTTAATCATAAAATCAGAAAATTCAGTCTCATTTTAAAAAGGGGAGATGAAACGGAGTGAATGGGATATTATGGATAAATTTTATTGTTTTTCTTTTTGTAACCATTTACGCAATGAGTCTCTTTATCTATTTAATCAAGACGAGAACGGCGTATATCAAACTCGGCAAGAAAGTGGAGTTTGAACAAAATGTAAAAGAGAGGCTCAATAAAATTTGGGTCAATGTTTTTGGACAAAAGAAATTGTTAAAGGATAAAAAAAGTGGAATCATGCATCTCATGTTTTTCTATGGATTTATTCTTGTTCAGTTCGGAGCCATTGATTTTATTATAAAGGGCATTAAGCCTGGTGCTCATTTGCCATTTGGACCGCTTTATCCAGGGTTTACCCTTTTTCAAGAAATCGTTACGCTTATCATTTTAGTGGCCGTATTTATAGCCTTTTATCGTCGTTATATTGAAAAACTTGTACGGTTAAAAAGGAACTTTAAATCAGGGCTGGTTCTGATTTTTATTGGAGGATTAATGTTATCCGTGCTCCTAGGAAATGGGATGAGCATGATTTGGCATATTCATGATCGAACATGGACTGAGCCTGTCGCTTCACTCATCGCGATAAGCTTCTTTTGGATAGGTGAGACGGCTTCAATTGCTGTTTTTTATATGGCCTGGTGGGTTCATTTATTGATCCTACTTACCTTCCTTGTTTACGTACCGCAATCCAAACATGCCCATTTAATTGCAGGACCGGTGAATGTTTATTTTAACCGTTTAGAAAAAGCAGGGAAACTAACGAAAATAGACTTTGAAGACGAAAGCATGGAAACGTTTGGTGTCGGAAAAATTGATGAATTTACGCAGCATCAGCTAATCGATTTATATGCCTGTGTGGAGTGTGGTCGCTGTACCGATATGTGTCCAGCAACAGGAACAGGAAAAATGCTTTCACCAATGGATTTAATTGTAAAATTACGGGATCATCTTACAAACCACGGTGCAGCAGTTACCTCGAAGAAACCCTGGGTACCAACCTTTGCCTTTGCCAATACAGCAGGCAACCAGATCGCCTTATCATCCGTAGGTCAAGGGGCGGGAGAGGCCGCTGTAGGAAGGGCTTATAATCCTAGTTTGATTGGGGATGTCATTACGGAAGAAGAAATTTGGGCTTGTACGACTTGTAGGAACTGTGAAGATCAATGTCCTGTGATGAATGAACATGTGGATAAAATTATTGATCTACGTCGTTATCTTGTTTTAACGGAAGGAAAACTGGATGGAGATGCGAAACGTGCGTTGACGAACATTGAACGTCAAGGGAATCCATGGGGACTGAGCCGAAAAGAAAAGGAAAATTGGCGTTCAGAGAGAGAAGACGTACATGTTCCAACAGTTAAGGAACGATCCAAAGCAGGGGAGACATTCGAATATCTTTTCTGGGTTGGATCAATGGGTTCATTTGATAACCGTAGTCAAAAAATTGCCTTGTCATTTGCGAAATTATTAAACGAGGCAGGCGTGAAATTTGCCATTCTTGGCAATAACGAAAAGAATTCTGGTGATACAGCAAGAAGGCTTGGAAATGAGTTTTTATTCCAAGATCTTGCAGCCAAAAATATAAGTGAGTTCGAGAAATACGGTGTAGAAAAAATAGTTACGATTGACCCTCATGCGTACAATACGTTTAAAAATGAATATCCAGATTTCGGTTTGAAAGTAGAAGTTTATCATCATACGGAATTACTGGCACAGCTTATACAAGAAGGCAGATTGAAACCAAAGCATGCAGTGAATGAAAAGATAACCTTCCACGATTCTTGTTATTTAGGCCGCTATAACGATGTGTATGATCCACCAAGAGAGATTTTAAAATCAATCCCTGGTGTAACACTTGTGGAAATGGAGCGGAATCGAGAAACGGGAATGTGCTGCGGCGCAGGTGGAGGTTTAATGTGGATGGAAGAAGAAACAGGCCATCGTATTAACGTGGCTCGGACGGAGCAAGCACTAGCTGTAGCCCCATCTGTGATTAGTTCAGGTTGTCCATATTGTTTAACGATGCTTTCCGATGGAACGAAAGCAAAAGAAGTGGACAGAAACGTTCAAACCTATGATGTCGCTGAATTATTAGAGAAATCGATTTTTGGCGAAAAAGAATTTTAAGCCTAACTAGCGCGTAGAAATATCGAAGTAAAACGCAGGAATAGTCGGGGAATGCACCGATTGCTCCTGTGTTTTAAGGTGTAATCGATTAAAAGGATTGGGTAGTCACCCATTGACTTGGATCATTATATATATATAAAGTAAGTGAATATTTCTTAAATTATTTCTTTTTTCAAATAATTTATAGTAAAATAGAAATACAGGAAGCGCTTTCATATAATTTCAAGAGTATGAATCATGTACTCAGGTTAAACCGAGTATTAGAAACGTTCACTTATAAAAAGTAGATATCATTTGGATTCAAGAGAGATGAAGTGTCCCATCCATACGTGATTCCAGAACTTTAAAAATAGAATCCAGGTGAAAAAGAAGTGCCATAAAAATCTTAATTGTTACTAATTTAGTTAATAAAGGAGGGCGCTACTTTGGGGAATACGGTGATTTTGAGTGGAGTGCGCACACCGTTTGGAAAATTGGGAGGGTCCCTTAGTAGTCTGACTGCATCTGATTTAGGCTCCATCGCGATAAAAGAAGCGATTAATCGAGCCAGGATCACACCCATAGACGTAGGAGAAATTATTATTGGCAATGTTTTGCAAGGAGGCCAAGGGCAAATTCCTTCTCGGCAAGCGGCTCGAAAGGCAGGATTGCCGTGGGAGGTTAAGACAGAAACCATTAATAAGGTTTGTGCCTCAGGTATGCGCAGCGTGACCTTGGCCGATCAAATCATCAGAGCAGGAGATGAAGAGATTATTGTCGCAGGTGGAATGGAATCGATGAGTAATGCACCGTATCTACTTTCGAATGCACGCTTTGGAAACAGAATGGGAGATCGCATTGTTACGGATCTGATGATGAAGGATGGATTAAGCTGTAGTTTTACCGGTGTTCATATGGGTACTTACGGAAATGACATTGCTGAGGAAATGAAGATTAGCCGGGAGGAACAGGATGAATGGGCGTTAAGGAGTCATAAAAGAGCAGTAGCAGCAATAGAAAAGGGAATTTTTACAAAAGAAATCATTTCAGTCGAGATTCCGCAACAGAAGGGGAACCCGCTAGTTGTAGAGAATGATGAATCACCGAGAAAGGACACCTCTCTAGAAAAACTTTCCCAACTACCAACCGTTTTTGGTAAGGACGGGACTATTACGGCGGGTAATGCACCAGGCGTTAATGATGGGGCTGGGGCATTGGTGCTGATGAGTGAGGAAAGAGCAAAAAGGGAAAATAAGCAGCCGTTCGCCTTTATTAGGGGGCAGACTTCAGTGGCGGGTGAAGCAAAGGATTACCCAAAAACGCCAGGTCTGGTGATCAAGGAGTTATTAAAGAAAACGGGAAAAACCGTAGGAGAGATTGATTTATTTGAAATAAATGAAGCTTTTGCGGCTGTTTCATTAGCGAGCGCCAGGATTGCCGGGCTGGATTTGGCAAAAGTGAATGTAAACGGGGGCGCCGTTGCTCTTGGGCATCCAATTGGAGCAAGTGGGGCACGAATTATCATCACCCTCATGTACGAATTAAAGCGAAGAGGAGGGGGCATTGGAATAGCTGCCATATGCAGCGGCGGTGGTCAGGGTGATGCGATTATGATCGAAGTGGAGAGAGACTGAACGACTTTGGATGAGAAAAGTAGAATGAGTAGGTAGGTGAACGGTTTCTTCTTTGGGAAATTGAGATTATTAGGGTGACTTGATCGTTTAAAGATGAAATAAGTGCCCAAGGCAGGCTGCAAAGGGGAAAAACGGTAACGAAAGAGGTAGAAAGCCTTCATAGTAAGTCATCCGTTGAAAGTAGGGATCATATGGACCTGCATTTTACAGAAGAACAAGAGGATATGAGAAAAAGTGTGATTCATTTTGCTGAAAAGGAAATTGCCCCTTATATCAATAAAATGGAACAGGGGGTATTTCCTAGAG
Organism: uncultured Actinomycetes bacterium; assembly: GCA_963720645.1. Taxonomy (GTDB): domain Bacteria; phylum Actinomycetota; class Actinomycetes; order Streptosporangiales; family Streptosporangiaceae; genus RYN-230. The sequence continues at coordinate 35,113 of CAVRFX010000022.1, forward strand.
ATCTTCTGAAGAAAATGGGTGACCTCGGTTTGATGGGGCTTCCGGTTCCTGAAAAATATGGCGGGGCAGGGATGGACTTTATATCCTATGTCATTGCTATTCATGAACTTTCGAAAAAGAGTGCAACGATTGGGGTAATCCTTTCTGTCCATACATCGGTCGGAACAAATCCCATTCTTTATTTTGGAACAGAGGAACAAAAGCAAAGGTATATTCCTAAGCTTGCCAGTGGTCAGTATTTAGGTGCCTTTTGCTTAACGGAAGCGGGGGCAGGCTCTGACGCTAGCAATCTGAAGACAAGAGCCGTCAAACAGGGTAATTATTACGTAATCAACGGCTCAAAGCTATTTATCACAAATGGTGGGGAAGCTGATCTTTATATCGTTTTCGCGGTAAGTGATCCCAAGCTTGGGAAAAGAGGGATTTCTGCTTTTATAGTTGAAAAAAATACCCCTGGATTAATTTTTGGAAAAGATGAGCATAAAATGGGCCTTTCAGGTTCCAGGACAAGAGCGTTACTCTTTGAAAATATGAAAATACCGGCACAAAATCTTCTTGGAAAAGAAGGGGAAGGTTTTAAGCTTGCGTTGGCGAATCTTGAGTTTGGTCGAATTGGGATTGCTGCCCAAGCACTTGGTATTTCAGAAGCCGCCTTGGAAGCAACCGTTACCTATGCAAAAGAAATCATAAAAAAGGGTGTACCCATTGACAAACACTTCGGGATCTTGTCTAAACTCGCAGGCATGGCCACAAATATAGAGGCCTCCAAACTGTTAGTCTACCACGCAGCTTATTTGAAACAAAGGGGATCTCATTGTGGAAAAGAAGCTTCGATAGCGAAGTTGTTTGCCTCAAAAACAGCGGTTGAAGTAACAACAGATGCCATACAAGTTTTTGGAGACGATGGATATACAAAGGAGAATCCAGTTGAGCGCTATTTCCGTGATGCCAAGATTACGGAAATCTATGAGGGAACAAGTGAAATTCAGCGGATGGTTATTCACAAACATTTGTAGGAACGAAAAAGAAGAACGGTACTAGACACCATATTCAGTCAGGCCATATACGAACAAGGGGGAAGTGTCTTGAATTTCAAATTATCCGAAGAACACGAAATGATTCGGAAAATGGTACGTGATTTTGCCCAAAACGAGGTGGCGCCAACAGCTTCTGAACGTGATGAGGAAGAACGGTTTGATTCGGACATAATGGATAAAATGGCGGAACTCGGATTAATGGGGATTCCATGGCCTGAGGAATACGGTGGAATTGGCAGTGATTATTTAGCTTATTGTATTACCGTCGAAGAGTTAGCTCGAGTATGTGCATCGACTGCCGTTACCTTATCTGCCCATACTTCACTTGCGGGGTGGCCCATCTATACATTTGGGACGGAGGAGCAAAAGCAAACGTATTTGAAGCCGTTGGCGCTTGGAGAAAAGCTAGGTGCCTATGGACTTACTGAACCTGGAAGTGGCTCAGATGCAGGAGCAATGAGAACAACAGCACGTCTTGAAGATGACCATTATGTTATGAATGGTTCAAAAATCTTTATTACCAATGGCGGAGTAGCTGATATTTATATTGTCTTTGCAATCACGGACCCGACAAGCAAGAGTAAAGGAACAACCGCTTTTATTATAGAAAAAGACTTCCCTGGTTTTTCAGTTGGCAAAAAAGAAAGGAAATTAGGCATTCGTTCATCACCGACAACCGAACTTCTATTTGAAGAATGTAAAATTCCAAAGGAAAATGTCTTGGGTCAAGTGGGTGATGGATTCAAAATAGCGATGAAAACCCTTGATGGGGGTCGAAATGGTATCGCTGCGCAGGCTGTAGGAATTGCTCAAGGAGCACTGGATGCTGCCGTCGATTATGCAAAAATAAGACATCAATTTGGTAAACCAATCGCAGCCTTGCAGGGAATTGCTTTTAAACTGGCGGATATGGCCACAAGTATTGAAGCAGCAAGACTATTGACCTACCAAGCAGCATGGTTAGAAACAGAAGGGCTTCCATATGGAAAGGAATCAGCGATGTCTAAATTGTTTGCTGGGGATACCGCCATGAAAGTGACAACAGAAGCTGTGCAGGTGTTTGGCGGCTATGGCTATACAAAAGATTATCCGGTAGAGCGGTTTATGCGTGATGCCAAAATTACACAAATCTACGAAGGTACCCAAGAAATTCAACGACTGGTTATTTCACGAATGATAACAAAAGAATAGTTCGATTAACCATGATGAGGCAAGAAGAGTCTATTAGGGATAGGTTGCTTCTCAAAGGAGTCGTAAAGTCATTTATAGCCCTGTTACAAATCAAAAGAAACTTCTACCAATGGGGATTATTCTATCATTTTAGAAAGGACTGCCCATTTAATCTCTGGCCATTTTTAACAGGGCTTTTTGACACAGAAAGAAAATAAGTAATAAAAGAGACAGACAGGCGGTGGATAAATGGTGAAAAAACGTGAGGTACATGCTTCAGTGAAAGATGAACGTCTCATTCAAAAGCGCCGCGATCAGATGATTAATGGGGCAGTGGACTTGTTTATCGAAAAAGGATTTCATCGAACGACCACAAGGGAAATTGCTAAGGCTGCTGGTTTTAGCATTGGGACACTTTACGAATATATTCGGGAAAAGGAAGATGTTCTCTATCTGGTATGCGATCGAATCTATGATCAAGTAAGGGAGAGACTGCAAAAGGTTCTGGACACGGAACAGGGAACCATTGAAGGGCTTCGAAAAGGAATAGCTAACTTCTTTTGCTTGATGGATGAGATGCAAAACGAAGTTCTGGTAATGTATCAAGAAGTTAAATCTTTAACAAAGGATGCCCTCCCATATGTGCTAAAAAAAGAGCTGGAGATGGTTGATCTTTTTAAACAAATGATGGAAGAATGTGTTGATAATAAAGAGCTGTTCTTAACAGAAAAGCAAATAAAAATGGCTGCCCATAATATTTATGTTCTTGGACAAATGTGGGCATTTCGCCGTTGGGAATTAAGAAAATTATTTACACTCGAAGAATATATTGAATTACAAACAGAGCTCATTATAGGAGGCATTGAAGGGGGACTACGTTAGGGGGAGTATATCGATAAGATTTGCGAAAAAATCCTATTTTAAAAAAATAATGCAACGGTTTCGCGAATATTTACATAAAAATAACATAATTGGTAGTATAATCTTCTTAGGATGGCGGTAAGGGGAATCGCTGATTTTAAGAGTAAGACTTTCCTCTGATAACGGACCTTAAGTCGATGATATATGTGAAAAGAGCAATTTATGGCTAAAAGTCGATGATCAATCTGAAAAATCGAGGATAAATGGCCAAAAGTTAACGATATATCTGAAAAGTTGATGAGATCCATGGAATATAGGTCATGTTGATGAATTTCATAATATATATCCAGGAAGTGAAGAACTTGAAACGGTTTTTAACGGTAATCATTTGGGCGGGGGCATTGACCGTTTCGTCTTATTTATATCAACGACAACTTGGCGCCATTGCATTTATTCTTTTATCCCTTTATTTTTTTATATACGCCAAAAAGGAATTTTCTAAACCAACCACAAATCCCGTTAATAAAATGAAGCATTCTACTAGGGGGAAAGCTAGTAAAAACAGAAGTAGGAACAAATAATATGATAGAATTTACAGCAAGAACTAGCATAAACACCAACAATTTGTTTATAATGAAGAATATGTATTTTGAGATAAAGGAGCACTTCCTTCTCTTTGTCAAGCGATTCGTAAAGAAACGGTCCTTAAAAAGAGAAAAGTGTTAGTATAGAAAGGACGTGCGGATTTTGGGTGTTTACCAATATTCAAAAGAAGAGATAGATGAGATGTCTTTAATAGAGCTAGCATACGAATTACTTGTGGAAAAAAAACAAGCGGTTGCCTTTAAAGATATTCTTGATGAAATTTCAAAGTTAGTTGGTTTGACAGACAAGCAAGCAAAAACGAAAATTGCTCAGTTTTATACTGAGTTAAATATTGACGGCCGTTTTTTAGCGATTGGAGATAATCAATGGGGGCTACGTGTTTGGTATCCAGTTGATCAAGTGGTAGAGGAAATTGTAAATCCAGCCAAGGCTAAAAAGAAGAAGAAAGCCAAGAAAGTGGTCGAAGAGGAATTTGATGATCCTGAAGAAATATTTGATGAACTTGACCTCGTGGATGAAGATTTAGACGACGATGATGATCTAGATGACGACGATTTAATAGAGGATATTGATGTTCTCGATGATGACTTAGACGATGATGACGATGATATAATCGATGATGAATTGGAAGTAGAATTAGAAATCGATGAAGATGAAGAGTTAGATGATGATCTTGATAAAGAGGACAAAGAGGTATAGAAGATCAGCTTGACTTTTTTATGTAGTACTTGTAGAATCATTTTTGGGCTCCTCACAAAGAGGAACGGTTAAAATATACGAGTCGCGCTCCCTTACTTGATAAAAGTAAGTGGGGCGCTTTTGTTTTTCCATAGGTTAAGGAAGTATCATTTTTTCAATATAAATAGTGGTCTGGCTTCGCAGTATAAGAAGTACCAGTGCCGCTTGCTTTGCCGTTTAAAGATTATTTTTTAAAATAATCTTTCCTTTACATGCCTTTGTTTTTTAAATAGGCGTAAATTTGTACAAACTGTATTAGAGGGGGAATTTTAATCATGACAAAATATATTTTTGTAACGGGCGGCGTAGTATCGTCTCTTGGAAAAGGAATTACAGCGGCATCTTTAGGAAGATTATTAAAAAACCGTGGTGTGAGCGTAACAATTCAAAAGTTTGATCCATATATTAATGTGGACCCAGGTACAATGAGTCCTTATCAACACGGAGAAGTTTTTGTAACAGATGATGGTGCTGAAACGGACTTGGACTTAGGTCACTATGAACGTTTTATTGACATTAACCTTGAATAAATACAGTAATGTCACAACTGGAAAAGTGTACTCAGCTGTTTTGAAAAAGGAACGACGCGGTGATTATCTAGGAGGAACGGTTCAAGTGATTCCTCATATTACCAATGAAATTAAAGAGCGCTTATTCCGATCTGGTCGTGAAACCAATGCGGATGTGGTCATTACTGAAATTGGTGGAACGGTTGGAGATATTGAATCACTGCCATTCTTAGAAGCCATTCGTCAAATGAAAAGTGACATTGGTCATGATAATGTGATGTATATTCACTGTACGCTTGTTCCTTATATTAAAGCTGCAGGTGAAATGAAAACAAAACCAACACAACATAGCGTGAAAGAATTACGTAGTTTAGGGATTCAACCAAATATTATTGTCGTTCGTACAGAAATGCCGATTACACAAGATATGAAAGACAAAATTGCTCTTATTCTGTGATATTGATAAAAGAGCCGTAATTGAATGTCAAGATGCAGATCATCTATTAGCGATTCCGCCTGCATTACAAGCACAAGGAATTGATCATATTGTTTGTAAGCATCTAGGACTAAATTGTGGTGAAGCTGATATGACTGAATGGACAGCACTTCTTGAAAAAGTACGTCATCTTTCTAAAAAGACTACGATTGGTCTTGTTGGTAAATATGTTGAATTACAAGATGCTTATCTTTCTGTTGTAGAAGCCTTGAAACATGCTGGTTATGCTCACGATTCAGATATTGAATATTAAATGGATTAATGCTGAAGAAGTAACTGTGGAGAATGTGTCTGAACTATTAGATGAAGTCGATGGAGTTCTTGTTCCAGGTGGGTTCGGTGACCGTGGGATTGAAGGGAAAATTGCAGCGATTCAATATGCTCGTGAACAAAAGAGACCTTTCCTTGGGATTTGTCTAGGTATGCAGTTGGCATCTATTGAATATGCACGAAATGTTCTTACTTTAGAAGGAGCACATTCATCTGAAATTAATCCGGATACTCCACATCCAATTATTGACTTACTTCCGGAACAATAAGATATTGAAGATCTTGGTGGTACGCTGCGTCTAGGTTTATATCCTTGTAAGCTAACGAAAGGAACAAAGGCGCATGAAGCTTATCAAGATGAAGTGGTTTATGAACGTCATCGTCATCGTTATGAATTTAATAATCAATATCGTCAAATGATGGAACAAGCCGGATTTGTATTCTCTGGTACAAGCCCAGATGGACGACTTGTTGAAGTAATCGAATTGAAAGATCACCCATGGTTTGTGGCATCACAGTTCCATCCAGAATTTATTTCAAGACCAAATCGTCCACAACCATTATTCCGTGAATTTATCGGAGCCTCTTTAAAACATAAAGAACAATAATGATTCCCTCGCGAATGATTATGAAAGAAAAAAGCCTTGTTTCATATAGTGGAAACAAGGCTTTTTTGTCAATAAAGTTACAGTAGACATGAGATTTTTAGCGCGATCCAACATAAATAGGTTCACTTTCTACGTAAGCGGACTCATGAAGTTTGTCTTAGTATTCGGCTAATATTTCGTCAATGGTAAATTTTAAGCCGTAATAAACAAAAAGGGCAACCATGGAAGAGGGATATCCAATACGCCCTCCCTCATCATTTGGGAGCAGTCCCTTTTTTAACTGCAAATCAATGTGGACATCCGCCAATTCGGAAAGAGTCTCGCTGCTTTCTTCCATATGTGTGCAAATGGAAACAAAAGGGATCATCTTTTCGGAAAGTTGTTTGGCCAATTGAAGAGCTTTTGGGTGTGAGGAATATCGAGTAATTAGGAGAACACGATCCGTATTCCCTAAGAGCTCCAATGGTTCATCCGGTTGTAAAATAGCACAGTGGCTAAGGGGTTCAAAGCCCAATAGAGCTTCACTGGAAACGGCAGTCATCTCATCAGGACCATAGATATAAATAGTGCCATCTGCAATGATGGCTTGAGCCAAAAGGCGGGCTCCGTCCTCAATCGATTCCATTTGATTTTCTTGAATTTTATTAAATAAACCGTTTAATTGTGTTGCAAACATTTTTAACAAAAAGGATCTCCTCCAAATTAATTAGTTAATTCGTATGATAATATTGTAAACTAAGGAAGTAATTTTATAAAATAGCAGGAATATTTAAAAATAACATAGAAGTTATCATATGGATATTAAAATAGGTACAATTTAGTACATATCGAATGTACAATAGAATATACAAGCTAATATAGAAAAAGAGGTGCTACTTATGAAAGGGAAAATTTTAATCGTAGATGATCAATTTGGTATTCGGATTTTACTAAATGAAGTTCTACAAAAGGAAGGCTATGATACATTTCAAGCAGCAAATGGACTTCAAGCACTAGAGATCCTTAATGATCATACACCAGGTCTTGTACTTTTAGATATGAAAATACCCGGAATGGATGGTATTGAAATTTTAAAGAGAATGAAAGTAGTGCAACCAGACATTAAGGTAATTATTATGACTGCTTACGGAGAATTAGACATGATCCAGGAAGCGATGGACCTAGGTGCGATCACCCATTTTGCTAAACCATTTGATATTGATGACATTCGTAAAGCAGTAGAAAAACACTTGGAATCACCTAGCTCGGTATAAAAAGAGGAATGCTATTATTTGAAAAGTGGTGAATACGCCAAGTTGATAGGGGGAATTTACCAAAAGTAATTTGGAGTAATAGTATTTCGTTCTTCGTTTTGATCGGATACAAATGAATTTCTAAAGTGACCATTCATGGGTGGAAGGATGAAGGCAGACGAAATGCAAAATGTCTGCCTTCATCTTGTGCGTAGAAAAACCTCCACAATTGATAGTCTGCTTTATCAGATTATTATTATAATGAGAGCCATTGATGTATACTAAAGAATGTCCAAGTTATAGGGAAATAACGATTCGAAAATTTTTCCACATGAGAGGGGTATATGTATGAAGTTTTTTATCGATACTGCAAATATGGAAGAAATTAAAAAATCCCTTCTTGCTGATTGGAAAACATTAGCTTAAAGAGAATGAAGCTCGTACATTACCTTTTTCTCCTTCCCCATTGTCCGTAGTAATCCTACATTGATCTTTTATTTTTTTGGAAAACTTGATAACATAAAGAAAATATTTTCCAATTCAATGCATGAGGGTTATTTTTTGTGTAAAATAAAGGATGGAATAAAAATGGGCCTCTAGAAAAATAGTAGGGCTCGTAAAGAACTTCAATCTAAAAAAATGGACAAGTATTTTTCAGTAGGAAGTCATGGATCGTTCTATACTGTGAATAATAAATGCTAACGGGTTTTGCAGAAGAGGGTTTTGAATTTTCCTACCCGATTTCCCCCCTGAAACAATTGGGTTATTTTGACTTAGAGTGGTATTGTAGAAAATGTCTTGGAAGGGAGTTCATAATGGAAAAATTAATGATTGCAGGCGGTTATCCGCTAAAAGGGGCAGTTCGGATCAGTGGTGCGAAAAATAGTGCAGTTGCTTTAATTCCAGCCACCATTTTAGCTGATTCCCCTGTGACAATAGAAGGATTGCCTGATATTTCCGATGTCCAGATTTTAAAAGGACTATTAGAAGAAATTGGAGGGAAAGTCGACTTCACGGATAATAATATGACGGTTGATCCTTCTTCGATGATTTCCATGCCCTTGCCAAACGGAAAAGTCAAAAAGCTTCGTGCCTCCTATTATTTAATGGGTGCGATGCTAGGGCGTTTTAAAAAGGCTGTGATTGGGTTGCCAGGAGGATGCCATCTTGGGCCAAGACCATTGATCAACATATAAAAGGATTTGAAGCACTTGGGGCAAGGTGACCAATGAACAGGGTGCGATTTATTTGCGTGCCGATGAATTACGTGGTGCACGTATTTACTTGGACGTTGTCAGTGTAGGGGCCACCATTAATATTATGTTGGCAGCTGTTCGTGCAAAAGGACGAACCGTGATTGAGAATGCCGCAAAAGAACCAGAAATTATTGATGTAGCAACATTGCTAACAAATATGGGTGCAAAAATTAAAGGTGCAGGTACGGATGTTATTCGAATTGATGGAGTTGAAAAACTTCATGGTTGTCGACATACGATTATTCCTGATCGTATTGAAGCGGGAACATATATGATTTTAGCGGCAGCAGCAGGAGAAGGCATACTTATTGATAATGTCATTCCACAGCATTTAGAATCGTTAATTGCAAAGCTTCGTGAAATGGGTGTTGGAATCGAAGTGAATGACGATCAAATGTATGTAAGACCTGCGCAAAAGATGAAGTCAGTTGATATTAAAACCTTAGTCTATCCAGGCTTTCCGACTGATTTACAGCAACCTCTTACTTCTCTATTAACAAGGGCAGAGGGAACAAGTATTGTAACCGATACAATTTATAGTGCTCGTTTTAAACATATTGATGAGCTGAGAAGAATGAACGCAACATTAAAGTGGAAGGACGCTCTGCTGTTATTAATGGACCCGTTCAGCTTCAAGGTGCAAAAGTAAAAGCAAGTGATTTAAGAGCCGGTGCTGCTCTAGTCATTGCTGGTTTAATGGCAGAAGGGGTAACAGAAGTGACGGGAATAGAACATATTGAAAGAGGCTACAGCCATATCGTAGAGAAATTAAATGGCTTGGGAGCAACTGTTTGGCGTGAAAGTTTGACGAATGAAGAGCTAGAACAAATGAAAAATGCTTAATTTCGTTTACAAGAGTAGGCGAAAAAAAGGATCGGAGGAAGAGCAGAAATGGAAAGAAGTTTAACAATGGAATTAGTACGTGTAACAGAGGGTGCGGCTCAAGAGTCGGCTCGTTGGATGGGACGCGGAAAAAAAGACGAAGCAGATGATGCAGCAACAACTGCCATGCGTGACGTATTTGACACAGTTCCGATGCAAGGAACGGTTGTAATCGGTGAAGGAGAAATGGACGAAGCGCCGATGCTTTATATTGGTGAAAAACTAGGTACAGGGTAGGTCCATTAGTGGATGTTGCCGTTGACCCAGTTGAAGGCACAAAATCGTAGCAGCGGGTGGATGGAATGCTCTTGCTGTTTTGGCGGTTGCTGATCAAGGAAATCTTCTTCATGCACCAGACATGTATATGGAAAAAATTGCCGTCGGACCTGAAGCAGTTGGGGTCATTGATATCAATGCATCAGTTATCGATAATATTAAAGCTGTTGCAAAAGCAAAAAACAAAAATATAGAAGATGTAGTCGTTACCATTTTAAATCGTGAACGTCATCAAGAAATTATTCGTCAAATTCGTGAAGCAGGTGCCCGTATTAAGTTAATTGAAGATGGTGATGTAGCAGGAGCAATCAACACAGCGTTCGATACATACAGGAGTTGAATTCTATTTGGATCTGGCGGTGCTCCAGAGGGTGTACTTGCAGCTGTTGCTTTAAAATGTCTCGGTGGAGAATTACAAGGAAAATTATTTCCGCAAAATGAGGAAGAGATTGAACGTTGTAAAAAAATGGGTGTTGAGCCGAACACTGTTCTTCTTATGGAAGATTTAGTAAAAGGTGATGATGCAATTTTTGCAGCAACGGGTGTAACAGATGGTGAATTACTTAAAGGTGTTCAATTTAAAGGTGGCGCAAATGGATACGCAACAACTCATTCCATCGTTATGCGTGCAAAATCAGGAACTGTTCGATTTATTGAAGGTCGACATAGTTTGGCAAAGAAACCTCATTTAGTTATTAAACCTTAAATATCAATATCTATGAAACTAATGGGCCGGCAACAGCTAATCAAGTAGCTGTTGCGGTTTTCTTATATAAAAACCTTTCATTCCCTTTCCTAAAAAAACATATTGATTCATCTTTATCTAAGAAGGTACAATAGAAATTGTTTTTGTCTTCGTTTGAATCAAAAATTCACGTAAAAGACATTCTTCTGTTTCAAGATGCCTCAAATCAAATGTAATCTTTCCTTTTTCCTCTTCAAACGATTAACCTGAATGTTCTGCTCGATGGAGGGAATATTGAAAATTCAAAAGAGTGGTGTAATCATGGGATTAACAATATCAAGTTTAGAAAATATGAAGTTAAAAGAGCTATATGAATTAGCTCGAGAATATAAAGTATCTTATTACAGCAAGTTAACAAAAAAAGAATTAATTTTTGCGATCTTAAAGGCACGTGCTGAACAGGAAGGGTACTTTTTCATGGAAGGCGTACTTGAAATTATTCAGTCAGAGGGTTTTGGTTTTTTACGACCAATCAATTATTCTCCAAGTTCAGAAGATATTTATATTTCTGCTTCACAAATTCGCCGATTTGATTTACGAAATGGAGATAAAGTATCTGGTAAAGTTCGTCCTCCAAAAGAAAATGAACGTTATTATGGACTTCTTCAAGTAGAAGCAGTAAATGGTGAAGATCCAGAATCAGCGAAAGAACGTGTTCATTTCCCAGGATTAACTCCTCTATATCCAGACAGACAAATGAAACTTGAAACAACACACAAAAATATTTCCACTCGAATTATGGATGTAGTTGCACCAGTAGGTTTTGGCCAACGTGGATTAATCGTGGCTCCGCCAAAAGCAGGTAAAACAATGTTAATAAAAGAAATTGCCAACAGCGTGACAACCAACCATCCAGAAGCTGAATTAATTGTTCTGCTAATTGATGAACGTCCAGAAGAAGTAACCGATATTGAACGTTCTGTTGCGGGTGATGTGGTTAGCTCAACATTTGATGAAGTGCCTGAAAATCATATTAAAGTCGCTGAATTAGTGTTAGAGCGCGCGATGCGTCTTGTTGAACATAAACGCGATGTTGTCATTCTAATGGATAGTATTACACGACTGGCTCGTGCATATAATTTAGTCATTCCGCCAAGTGGCCGTACATTATCAGGTGGGATTGACCCAGCTGCATTCCATCGTCCAAAACGTTTTTTTGGAGCTGCCCGTAATATTGAAGAAGGCGGTAGTTTAACGATTTTAGCAACTGCATTAGTTGATACAGGTTCACGGATGGATGATGTCATTTATGAAGAATTTAAAGGAACAGGAAATATGGAGCTTCATCTAGATCGTGCTTTAGCAGAACGACGAATTTTCCCAGCGATCGATATTCGTCGTTCAGGTACACGAAAAGAAGAACTTCTTATTCCAAAAGACCAGCTTGATAAACTATGGGCGATCCGCAAATCGATGTCCGATTCACCAGATTTTGCTGAAAAATTTTTTCGTAAATTAAAACAATCCAAATCAAATGAAGACTTTTTCGCTCATTTAAGTGAAGAAATGAAAGCTAAGCGGTCGTAAAATGTAAAAAATAGAAGAAAATTGAAGTTGCAATTGTAAATAGACCTTGCTATAATATGATGAGTGTGTTTGAGGAATCAAACATATGAGTGACTATTATTTGATAATAGATAGCTCTATTACTCGGTAATAGATAACTCTGTTTCGAGAGATTCAGGGCGGAAGGAGCTGACAAAGAATGAAAGCAGGAATTCATCCTAACTATAAACTAGCACACGTAAAATGCGCTTGTGGCAATGAATTTGAAACTGGTTCCGTTAAAGAAACTATTAGCGTTGAAACATGTTCAGAATGCCACCCATTCTACACAGGACGTCAAAAATTCGCTGAAGCTGGCGGACGTGTTGACCGTTTCAATAAAAAATACGGAATTAAACAAGAACAAAAATAATGTTAGAAATGACATGAAAGCAGGCAGATACTTATTCTCGCCTGCTTTTTATCGTCCTACAAAAGTATAAAGTAAGAAAACGGGAATAAATAACAAGCTCCTTTTGATCCTCAGTTTGGTTTTGACGGAGGATATTGCCTATACTATAATTAGAATACTGTCCGGAAGGCGAGGGCCCATTGGGTACGCCCTGAAAGATACATGAAAAGAACCTATTGAATATAGATACAAGTTCAGCTACAGGCGACGGTCGGCTCTTTTTTAAAGACGCTAGGTGAGCGCCTTACGCTTTGCGTAATATAATGAAAAAAAGAGGTGTGTAAAATGTTTGATCGTCTTCAAGCTGTTGAAGATCGCTATGATCGATTGAATGAACTATTAAGCGATCCATCGATTGTCAATGATTTAAATAAGCTGCGTGATTATTCAAAAGAGCAATCGGATATACAAGATACCGTTGTGGCGTATCGTGAATATAAAGTGGTACAAGAGCAGATAAAAGAAGCAAAAGAGATGTTGAATGAAAAGCTTGACCCTGAAATGCGTGATATGGTGAAAGAGGAATTATCTGAACTAGAAGATCAAATAGAAGACCTTGAAGCTCGTCTAAGAGTACTATTAATTCCAAAAGACCCTAATGATGATAAAAACGTTATTATGGAGATTCGTGGGGCTGCTGGTGGAGATGAAGCCGCTCTTTTTGCTGGCGATCTGTACCATATGTATAGCAAGTATGCCGAATCCCAAGGCTGGAAAACAGAGGTCATTGATGTGAGCACAACAGGTGTTGGTGGCTACAAAGAGATTATCTTTATGATTACGGGTCAGGGTGCGTATTCAAAGCTGAAGTATGAAAACGGCGCGCATCGTGTGCAACGTGTACCAGAAACGGAATCAGGTGGACGGATTCATACGTCAACGGCAACCGTTGCTTGTCTCCCTGAAACAGAGGAAGTTGAGATTGAGATTCATGACAAGGATATTCGTGTCGATACGTTCGCTTCAAGTGGACCAGGAGGACAGAGCGTTAACACGACAATGTCAGCTGTTCGACTCACTCACATACCAACGGGGACGGTTGTATCTTGTCAAGATGAGAAATCACAAATAAAAAATAAAGCAAAAGCAATGAAGGTCCTTCGTGCCCGTGTGTATGATAAGTTTCAACGGGAAGCGCAAGCAGAGGTTGATCAGCAACGAAAATCAGCCGTTGGGACAGGTGACCGTTCAGAGCGGATTCGAACTTATAATTTCCCGCAGAACCGTGTAACAGACCATCGTATTGGTTTAACGATTCAAAAGCTTGATCAAATCCTACAAGGAAAGCTAGCAGAGATCATTGATGCACTAATTCTTGAAGAACAATCCAGTAAATTGGAAAGCATAGAGGATTAAGTCTATGGCAAAAGTATACGAAGCTCTCAACTGGGCTTCTTCTTTTTTAAAAGAAAAGAAACGGGACGAAAACGCGGGAGAATTATTGCTGCGTTTTTTCTTACATATGGATCGTACAACGTTACTAGCCAATTTCCGTGAAGAACTGGATCCTTCTATTGCGGATTCTTTTAAAGAAGCAGTATTTCTTCATGCTAAGGGCAAACCGGTTCAATACATTACTGGCTTTGAGGAATTCTACGGTAGGTCCTTTCATGTAAATGAACATGTACTGATTCCACGTCCAGAGACAGAGGAATTGGTTTTAGGGGCCATCGAGCGGATAGAAAGCCTATTTGGAAAAGATAAAACGATTGATGTGGCCGATATTGGGACAGGGAGCGGAGCTATTGCGATCACTCTGAAATTAGAGCGACCGGATCTAAATGTAACGGCAAGTGATATTTCTGAAGACGCGTTAAGTGTTGCAAGAGAAAATGCTGAACGACTTTCGGCAGGGCTAACGTTTGAAAAGGGAGATTTGCTACGACCTTTTCTGGAAAAAGGAAAAAAGTTTGATGTGGTAATCTCCAATCCACCATATATCCCAGTAAGCGATAAGGAAGAAATGTCTGTAGTCGTAACAGATCATGAACCACACCAAGCTCTTTTCGCGGGGGAAGATGGATTGGATCTCTATAGAAAATTCAAAGAAGAACTTCCTTTTGTATTAAAAGAAAAAGCACTCGTTGGCTTTGAAGTAGGTGCTGGACAAAGCAATGCCGTCGCAAACCTTCTACGTCAGGCCTTTCCAAACGCACAAATAGAAACCGTCTATGACATCAACGGCAAAGACCGTATGGTTTTCGCCCAAATCAATTAAGGTGTCAGGCACCATAGCCATCAAGCTAATATGTTACATTCCCCCCCTTAGATTATTTTCTAAGGGGTATTTATTTTCTATAAGTTATCAAAATTATAGGAAGGATGTTTGTTCATGAGTACAGAGTTTATGTTTCTTTCTAATACGATAGGTGAGATTTTTTCTTCAACGTATTTAGAGAAAATGGCTAGGGAAACAGGGTTCATTCAACGAGAAGGAAAGTTAAAAGCAAAGGATTTCATTTCACTTTGCACATTTTTAAATGACCAATCTGGTGAGAAAAGTTTAAATCAATTATGTAGTACGTTGGATTCTAATCGGAATGTGAATCTTAGTTCGGAAGGCCTTAATCAACGATTTAATGATTCCGCTGTGACTTTTTTGAAAAGAATTTTTACTGACACTTTGTCAAAGAAATTATTGGATCATTCAGGTTTCACCCATAAATTCCGCGGCTATTTTAATCGTATTAGAATTCTAGACTCAACTGGATTTGGTTTACCGGATAGCTGTTCAGAACTTTATAAAGGGTCAACAGGTGCTGGGGCGGCCGCGCCGGCCACGCCGACCGCGCCCGAGTGCAGCGGCACGATCTTGCCGCTGGCCTCGACGACCCGCACCCGGGCCGGGAAGTCCGCGAGCCGCCACAGCGCGAATGCCGATGTCGAGCTCACCGGGCGCAGTCCGGCCACTCCGTCGAGCACCCGGGCCAGCGCCGGGTTGACCGGGGCCGGCATCAGCACGAAGCCGATGTCGAACTGCGCCAGAGTCTGGCCCTGGTCGGCGGCCTCGCCGCCAGCCGGGGCGACCAGCGTGGCGACGGCGTTGCCCAGCGCGCGCTGCGCGGCGGCACCGGGGCAAGCTCCGGGTCGGCGAGCGACGGGCCGGTTCCGCGCAGCACGGCGTAGCTCACCTGACCGGGCTCAGCGCGCAGCACCAGCGTGCGCAGCCGCAGCCCGTTGTTCGGGAGACACGGCGAAAGTCGGAGCACCTGCCCGCCTGCCGTGGCGACCGGGCCGCGGATTCCGCTGATCACCCAGGATGCCGCCGCCAGGGCGAGCAGCACGCGGCGATGACCAGCACGGCCACGGCGAGGCCGCGGGCGCTGCCTAGCGTGCGCGCCCCGCCGGGCGGGCTGGGCAGCCGCGGCGTCACCCCGGCCGCGGCCAGCAAGATGCCGATGGCGACCACGGCGAGGGCCACCCCGGGCCAGGCAGGGACGCTGGCGTCGTCCGCGGGGTCACCGAGCACCTGCTCACCGCGATCGCGATCAGCAGGCCGGACAGCGCGACGCCCCAGCCCGCCAGGACGAGCACGCGGCGCCTGGTCAGCAGCAGCGCGGCCAGCGCGGCGACGGCCAGCCCGGCGGTGACCCAGAACGGCGGCAGGCCAGGGCCGCCCGGGGCTGAGCAGCAGCAGCGACCGGGCAGGCAGGCCGGGGCGGGCCAGGCCGGGTGCCTGGACGCCGGCCTCGAGCAGCAGCAGTGACGGGTGGGTGGCGACCTGGACGCGTCCAGGGCAGCAGCAGCACCGGCGTCACCGCCAGCGGCGATCGCCAGGTTGAGCACCATGCCGCGCCGGGACCGGCGGAAGGCCAGCCGCGGCCAGCACCGCCGCGATCAGCGCGATCACCCAGACCAGCGGCACGAACGCGGTCGCCATCGCGACGATCAGGCCGGTCGCCCAGGCGGCGCGGCGGGCCAGCCGCGGCCGCTGGGTGAACATCCGCGCGGCGATGAGCGCGATCAGCGGCAGCAGCACGAAGACGACCGCGGTGCCGAATCCGGCCGGCGGCGACCGCGCCCATCGCCACCGGCAGCAGCGCGTACGTCGCGGCGGCCCAGACCCGGACCGGCGCCGAACCTGGTGATCCGCCGGGCGGCGAGGTACGCGGTCAGCCCGGCCAGCGGCACGCAGCCGAGCAGGATCACGTCCACGGCCAGCCACGGCTTGCCGCCCAGGACGGTGGCGAGCGCGGCGATCACCGCGAGGTACGGGGGGGCTGCTGGCCGCCGAGCCGATCCCGGTCGGGTGGAAGCCCTGCAGGTACTGCGTGCCACAGACCCGGCCGCCCCGCCCGATGCCGGGATCAGCGCGCCGCCGCCGAGCGTGCCCGGGCCGAGCAGCGAGCGCTCGGCGACCAGCGCGACGATGGTCAGCCCGGCGAACAGCAGCACGCCGGGATTGGTCAGCACGCGCTGCGCCAGCCCGTTGTCGACCAGCATCGAGTCGTCCTCGGTCGGATCCTCCGACGCATGATGGCTGCCGGTCGTGTCGAGCTGGGTCGACCGGGACAGGACGTCGGCGCGCGAACTCGGCCAGCCGCCGCACGGAGCGGCCGGGCGGCAGCTCGGCGCGCAGCCGGCCGTACGCGGCCCGGCGCCCGCGGGAGCGCTGCCGCCGCGCGCTGAGCAGCCGGAGCGGATGCCCGAGCACGGACGCCAGCGCGGCGAGCTCGTCCAGTGCCGCGGCCGGCCGCTTCGCGACCAGGAAGAAGATCGTGCGCAGCGGCCGACACGGCGACATTGCCGGCCAGCGACGCGAGCATCGGCCGGCACGGCAGGTTGCCGAGCAGCGTGCGCAGCGCGTTGCCCCGGTCGAGCCGGTGCGGCCGGCGGGACACCGAGACGGCCCGCCGGCGCCGGGCCGCGCGCCTCCAGGTGGTAGGCGACCGCGCCGGTGATGACCCGGACCCGGTACGCCGGCCGCGTGCACCCGCCAGCAGAAGTCGACGTCCTCGCGGAACAGCGTCATGGCCGGGTCGAAGCCGCCGACCTCGTCCCAGACGTCCCGGCGGACCAGCATCCCGGCGCTGCCGACGGCCAGCGAGTCCCGGTCACCGTCGTGCTGGCCCTGGTCTACCTCGCGCGGCTCGATGCCGGTGATCCGGCGGCCGGCTGTATCGATGGTGACGCCGGCCTCGAGGATTACCTGCGCGGTCGGCCCAGTCCATGATCTTCGGGCCGAGGACCGCCGCCGACTTGATCTCGAGCCGCGCCCCGGAGCAGCTGCTCCAGGGCGTCCGGGGCCGGCTCGCAGTCGTCATGCAGCAGCCAGAGCCATTCGATCCGCTCCGCGGCCGGCAGCCCGGACGGGCCGGGACCGGCACGTTCGCGGCCCGGTGCTGCAGCGCGCGGGCGACCGCGGCGCCGTAGCCGGTGCCGCGGTCCATGCCGAACACGACCGGCCTGGCCGAGCTGGCCGGCCAGTACGGCGCCGCTGCGGTCCCGGCTGCCGGTGTCGACGGCGACGACCCGCTGGACCGGCCGGGTCTGGCCGAGCAGGGCGTCGATGACATGCGGCAGCCACGCGGCGCCATCGTGCGCGACGACGACCGCTGTGACGACATGCTGGGGGTACGTATCGTTCGGAGACAAGGGTCCGTTTGCTCTTCGGGGGCTCGCCCGCGGGGCCGGCAGCGTCGGCGGCGCGGTTCCCGCAGGCCCGGGCTACCCGCTGCACAATACGCGAAGCGACGATCCGGCGACGGCCAGACGCTCGGGACGCTTCAGGCGGCCACGCGGCCTGGGCACGCCACGGCGGTCTGCGCCCGCGGCAGTTACGTCCTGCGCCCGGCTGGCCAGGCCGTGCCACCGGTGGCTGGCCCGGCAGACGCCCCGGTACTACTGCCGAACCGTGTCATGCCCGGCGAAACGGCCGAGCCGACATGACCGGCGGTGCTCAGCGCCCGGGCAGGCCGCCCGGGCGGTGGACTGCTGCCGGACCGCTCGTCATGCCCGCCACCGCCAGCCGGGCCGGTCAGACCGCCTCGCGCTTCAGCCGGCGGCGCTCGCGCTCGGACAGGCCGCCCCAGATACCGAACCGCTCGTCATGCTCCAGCGCGTACTCCAGGCACTCCGCCCGGACCTCGCAGCTCCGGCAGACCCGCTTGGCCTCCCTGGTGGAGCCGCCCTTCTCCGGAAAGAACGCCTCCGGATCGGTCTGCGCGCAAAGGGCCCGATCCTGCCAGCCCGGCTCCGCGGCATCATCCTCGCCGATCGCCGAACTCGTCGTGCACCAGCGGGACGATGACGTCAGCCACAGCGCACCTCCACCCCTTCCCAAACCCCGTCGGTCCGCGTCCTGCCCCCGAGGACACGGAGAATTACACGGATGAAATTACACCCGCGTGTCTTGCCGTACGTCAAGGCGGATACGTGATAATGGCCGCCGGCTTGACCCTGATGACGGGAAAGTCCGCCGAGAATCCTGGGACCCCAGCATCGCCCGGCGGCCTGCCCGGGCGGCCCCGGTCCCGGCGCTGTCCCGGGTGGTTCGCGGCTGTCCCGGCCAGCAGCCGCACCGGGCTTGCAAGACTTCCGGCATGCGTATCACCGTGCTGGCCGGCGGAGTCGGCGCCGCGCGCTTCCTGCGCGGGCTGAAGGCTGCCGGTCCCCGCCGCCGAGATCACCGTCATCGGCAATACCGGTGACGACATCAGCCTTGTTCGGCCTGCACGTCAGCCCGGATCTCGACACCGTCATGTACACGCTCGGCGGCGGCATCAGCGAGGAGCAGGGCTGGGGCCGGGACGCCGAGACGTTCACCGTGCTGGGCGAGCTGGGAGCTACACGCCGGGTACGGCTGGCCGGGCCGGACTGGTTCAGCCTCGGCGACAGGGATTTCGCCACCCACATCGCGCGGACCAGCATGCTGGCCGAGGGGCAGCCGCTGTCGCGCCGTGACCACGGCCGGCTGTGCGAGCGGTGGCAGCCGGGCGTGACGCTGCTGCCGATGACGGACGACCGGGTCGAGACCCACGTGGTGCTCGCCGGCGACGGGCGGCCGGCGTACCGTGCACTTCCAGGAATGGTGGGTGCGGCTGCACGCGGCCGTACCGGCCGCCGAGCATCATCGCCGCGGGGGCGGCGGAGGCCACGCCGGCGCCGGGCGTGCTGGAGGCGATCGAGGCCGCCGACTTCGTGCTGTTGCCGCCGTCCAACCCGGTGGTCAGCGTCGGCATCATCCTGGCCGTTCCCGGCATCGCCGAGGCGGTCCGCGGCCAAGACCGTGGTCGGGGTGTCCCCGATCATCGGCGGCGCGCCGGTGCGCGGCATGGCCGACGCATGCCTGGCCGCGATCGGGGTGCAGACCACCGCCGCGGCGGTGGCGGCGCACTACGGCGCCGGGCTGCTGGACGGCTGGCTGGTCGACGAGCAGGACAAGGCCGCCGCGGACGCGCCCGAACTGGCCGGGATCACGGTCCGGGCGCTGCCGCTGTACATGACCGACCTGGCCGCCACCGCTGAGATAGCCCGGGCCGCGGTCGAGCTGGCCGGGAGCTCGCCGGATGACCGGCCCCGGCCTGGCGGCCCCATCGCCACGGCGGAGCCTGACGGTCACCGGGCGTGCCCGGGCTGCCCGAGATCGCGGCCGGCGACGACCTCGGCGCGCTGATCGCTGACGCGGTGCCGGGGCTGCGCGACGGCGACATCGTGGTCATCACGTCGAAGATCGTCAGCAAGGCTGAGGGCCGGGTCATCCGCGGCCGACCGGGAGCAAGGCGATCGAGGCGGAGACCGTCCGGGTGGTGGCCCGGCGCGGCCCGACCACGATCGCGGAGACCCAGCCACGGGCTGGTGCTCGCCGCGGCCGGGGTGGACGACTCCAACACCGCCCCGGGACGGTCGTGCTGCTGCCCGCGGACCCGGACGGCTCGGCCCGCCGGATCTGCGCAAGGCGCTGCGCGCGCGGCGCGCACGCCAGCGTCGGCGTGATCATCACCGACACGATGGGCCGGCCCTGGCGGACCGGCCAGACCGACACGGCGATCGGGGTGGCCGGGCTGGCGCCGCTGCGCGACCACCGCGGCCAGGCGGACACCTTCGGCAACCGCTGGAGGTGACGGTGGCGGCGGTCGCGGACGAGATCGCCGCGGCCGCGGACCTGGTCAAGGGCAAGAGCCGGCAGGTCCCGGTCGCGATCGTCCGCGGCCTGGCCGGGCTGGTCACCGACGCCGACGGGCCGGGCGCCGCGGCGCTGATCCGGCCCGCCGCGGAGGACATGTTCCGGCTCGGCGCCGCCGACGTGCTGGCCGCGCGGCGGACCGTGCGCGAGTTCACCGCCGAGCCGGTGGACGCCGGAGGCGGTGCGCCGGGCGGTCGCGGCGGCGCTGACCGCGCCCGCGCCGCATCACACCACGCCGTGGCGGTTCGCGGTCGTCGAGTCGGCCGCGGCGCGGACCGCGCTGCTCGACGACATGCTCGCCGCATGGATCGAGGACCTGCGCGGGGACGGGTTCAGCCGAGGAGCAGATCGCGCGCCGGGTGCGGCGCGGCGAGCCGCTGCGCCGCGCGCCGCTGATCATCGTGCCGTGCCTGGTCGCCGACGCGGCCCACGACTACCCGGACGCCGGCGGGACGCGGCCGAGCGGGCGATGTTCGTCGTCGCGATCGGGCGCGGCCGTGCAGAACCTGCTGGTCGCGCTGGCGGTCGAGGGCCTGGGCTCGTGCTGGGTGTCCAGCACGCTGTTCTGCCAGGACCGGTCGCGGCGGCCGCCCTCGGCCTGCCGGACGGATGGGAGCCGATGGGCGCGGTCGGCGTCGGCCACCCGGCGGCCCCGCCGTCCGACCGCCCCCCGCGCGACCCGGCCAACTTCATGCTCACCGCTGTGACGCCGGACCTGCTCACTGACCCGGCTGACCCGGGCCGGCGCGCTAGATCTCCAGGCGGCGGGACAGGTCGGAGACGAACAGGCCGCCGGGGTCGAGCTCGGCCCGGAGCTCGCGGAACTCCTCGAGCCGCGGGTACATCCCCGCCAGCACCCCGGGCCGCACCCGGGAGTCCTTGGCCAGGTAGACCCGGCCCCCGGCGTCGAGCACGCAGCTCGTCGAGCTCGTCGAGCAGCCTGGCCAGGCCCGGCGTGCGGGCCGGGAAGTCCAGCGCCAGCGTCCAGCCCGGCATCGGGAACGACAGGAAGCCAGGATCGGCCGGGGCCGAACCGCTTGAGCACGGTGACGAACGACGGCGCGCGGGCACCGCTGATCCGCTCCAGCGACCGGCGGACCACCGTCCTCCTGGCCGAACGGCACCACGAACTGGTACTGCCGGAAGCCGGGCGGGCCCGTAGACCCGGTTCCAGTTCCTGATGCCGTCCAGCGGGTGGAAGAACGTGCCGATGGTCTGGAGCTCGCCGTTCCCGCCGCCGCGGCGCCTTGCGGTACCAGGCCTCGTTGACCAGCGCGACCGTGACCGGGTTGAGCAGGCCGCCGGGAACACCGGCGGGGCGCCGGCCGGGCGGCCGGGCGGAACCGCAGCGGGTCGCGCGCGGTCCCGCGGCGGCAGGTCGCTGGCGGCCGGCGAAGTCGCCGCTGGTGATGACCGACCGGCCCAGCGCGCCGCCGCGGGCCAGGCAGTCGGCCCAGGCCACGGTGTAGCCGTGCGAGTCGGTCGGTCGCCGCAGGTAGGCCATCGTCTCGTCGATGTCGGCGGTGCGCACGGTGTCCACCCGCACCCGCGACGTCTCGACCTGGCTTCAGCTGGATGGCCCGCAGGATGATGCCGGTCAGGCCCATCCCGCCGGCCGTGGCCCAGAACAGCCGGGGCTTCCGCCGGGGTCACGCCGCGCACCTCGCCGTCGGCGATCAGCAGGTCGAACCAGGGCACGTGCCGGGCGAAGCTGCCCGCCCGGTGATGGTTCTTGCCGTGCACGTCGGCGGCGATCGCGCCGCCGACCGTGACCTGCCGGGTGCCCGGCGAGACCGGCACGAACCAGCCGAGCGGCAGCGCCGTGGTCATCAGCTGCTCCAGGCTCACCCCGGCCTCGCAGGTGACCAGCCCGGTCTGCGGGTCGAGGCTGGTGATGCGGCGCAGCCTGGTGGTCCCGACGACCAGGCCGCCGCCGTTCTGCGCCGCGTTGTTGTAGCTGCGGCCCAGGCCGCGGGCGATCACGCCCGCGGGGCGGGGCGGCGGCCAGCAGGGCGGCGACCTGCCCAGGATCGGCAGGCTCGGCCAGCCGCCACGGTCGAGGGCGCGATCCGGCCCCAGCCGGTGAGCGCGATCCGGCGCCGGGCCGCCCCGAGGCAGGCCCGGCTGGCCGGGCCCGCCGCTGACCTGACCTGGCCGTCCCGCATGGCGCGGCCACCTCAGGCCCCGGCCAGCGGCAGCCCGCGGGCCGCGCACCGAGGCGCAGACCCCGTCGCTGGCAGCGGCCGCGGCCGCCAGGCGCTCGGCGGCGGGCTGCCCGTAGGTCGTCGTGCGCTGCCGCAGCGGCCGCGCCGGTCGGCGCGACCAGCTCGGCGAGCTGGCTGATCGTCTTGTAGGAGCCGTTCTGCCGAGCCGGCCATCCGGCTGATCGTCTCCTCCATCAGCGTGCCGCCCAGGTCGTTGACGCCGCCCGGCGAGCACGTCCCGGCAGAGCGTCCGGCACCCAGCTTGACCCAGGAGCACTGGATGTTGCTGATCGCGCCGTGCAGCAGCAGCCGGGACAGCGCGTGCACGGCCAGGTTCTCCCGCCGGGTCGGGCCCGGCCGGGCCAGCCCGGCCAGGTAGATCGGCGAGCTGGCGTGCACGAACGGCAGCAGCACGAACTCGGTGAAGCCGCCGGTGCGCTCCTGGATGCCGCGGATCACCCGCAGGTGCCCGACCCAGTGCGCCGGGCGTGTCCACGTGCCCGTACATCATCGTCGCGGTCGTCGGGATGCCGAGCTCATGCGCCGTCGTGATCACCTCGATCCAGGCGGAGGCCGGCAGCTTGCCCTTGGTGAGGACCCAGCGGACGTCGTCGTCGAGGATCTCGGCGGCGGTCCCGGGCAGCGATCCGACGCCGGCCTCGCGGGCGCGCACCAGCCACTCGCGCACCGGCAGCCCGGTGCGGGCCGAGCCGTTCATCACCTCCATCGGCGAGAACGCGTGCACGTGGATGTCCGGGCAGCGCCGCTTGACCTCGGCGGCGATGTCGAAGTAGGCGGTGCCGGGCAGGTCCGGGTGGATGCCGCCCTGCATGCACACCTCGGTGGCCCCGCCTCCCAGGCTTCCTCGGCCCGGTCGCCGACCTGCTCCAGCGACAGCGTGTAGGCGTCGGCGTCGGTGCGCCGCTGCGCGAACGCGCAGAACCGGCAGCCGGTGTAGCAGACGTTGGTGAAGTTGATGTTCCTGGTGACCACGTAGGTGACGTCGTCGCCGGCGGCCTCCTGGCGCAGCCCGTCGGCCAGCGCGGCAGCGCGTCGAGCTCCGGGCCGTCCGCGTCGAGCAGCGCGAGCGCCTCGGCGTCGGTGAGCCCGGCCGGATCACGCTCCGCGCTGCGCAGCGCGGCGGCCACGTCGGCCGCAGCCGCCGGCGGACGCGGCCCGCGCCGCCCGCCGGGCGGACGGGCTCGATCCGGGTCGCCGACCTCGGCCCAGTCGCCGTAGACCTCGGCGAAGTCGTCGCGCGGTCGGCGGTCCGGCCGGCGGTGTCGATCGTGACGTGCAGGTCGGTCCGGCCGGACGCCTCGCCCCAGCCGCCGTCCGGCTCCTGCCAGGGCAGCCCGGCCGGGATGCGCGTCCTCGCGGGCCAGCCCGGTGGCCGGGTCGGCCAGCGCGGCGACGTGCGCGGCGAGCCGCGGGTCCAGCCACGGCTCGCGCAGGTAGCCGGGGTAGATCGTGAGCCGCTCGCGGAGGGTCGAACCCGGCTGCCGCGGTGCGGGCGGCCAGCTCGTCGATCTGCGGCCAGGGCCGTTCCGGGTTGACGTGATCGGGCGTCAGCGGCGACACGCCGCCCCAGTCGTCGATCCCGGCGGCGAGGATCAGCCGGTACTCCTCGCCGATCAGGTTCGGCGGGGCCTGGATGCGCATCGCCGGGCCGAGCACCAGCCGGGTGACCGCGATCGTGGCGGCCAGGTCGTCAAGCTCGGCGTCCGGCACGCCGCGCATCTTGGTGTCCGGCTTGGCGCGGAAGTTCTGCACGATGACTTCCTGGATGCCGCCGTACTCGCGGGCGACCTGCCGGATCGCGAAGATCGAGTCGGCCCGCTCGGCCAGCGTCTCGCCGATGCCGATCAGGATCCCGGTGGTGAACGGCACCGCGCTGCGGCCCGCGTCCTCCAGCACCCGCAGCCGGACCGCGGGGTCCTTGTCCGGGCTGCCGAAGTGCGGGCCGCCCGGCTCGGTGAACAGCCGCTCCGCGGTGGTCTCCAGCATCATGCCCATGGACGGCGCGACCGGCTTGAGCCGCTGGAAGTCCTGCCAGGTCAGCACGCCGGGGTTCAGGTGCGGCAGCAGCCCGGTCTCCTCCAGCACCCGGATCGCCATGGCCCGGACGTAGGACAGCGTGTCGTCGTAGCCGTGCGCGTCCAGCCACTCGCGGGCCTGCCGCCAGCGGGCCTCCGGCCGGTCGCCGAGGGTGAACAGGGCTTCCTTGCAGCCGAGCGCGGCCCCGTCGGCGGCGATCTCGAGGACCTCGTCCGGGGACAGGTACGGGCTGTCCAGCCGGCCGGGCACGGTCACGAACGTGCAGTAGCCGCAGCGGTCCCGGCACAGCCTGGTCAGCGGGATGAAGACCTTCGTCGAGTAGGTGATGACGCCGGGCCTGCCCGCGGCGGCCAGCCCGCGTCCCTGATCCGGGCGGCGTAGCTGAGCAGCTCGGTCAGCTGCTCGCCGCGGGCGTGCAGCAGGGTGGCCGCCTCGGCGGGATCCAGCGCCTTGCCGTCCCTGGCCCGGGCCAGGGCGCGGCGCAGGGCGCTGGCGGACGGCTGCGGCCCGGCTGAGCCGCGGGGCGGGGGCTGCGGGGGGCAGGCGCGTCAGCGCTCATCCTCCCCACCCTAGGTGCTGCCCCGCCGGCCCTTCGGCCCGCCTGTCCCCTGGCCCGCCGCCCGCCACACCGCGTCCCCCGCCGCCACATCGCGTCCCCCGCCCGCCACGCCCCGCCCCTCGCCCGTCACGCCCCGCCCTTCCCAGCCCGCCCGGCCCACCCCACCCACCGTCCTTCGTGATCAACCGATTGGTGTTGCTGGAGCAACAGCAATCGGTTGATCACGAAGGGGGCAGGTGAATGGCGGGGCGGGTGTGACGAAAGGGGCGAGGTGAGGGAGCGACGGGGAGCGGGGCGTCTCCGCAGGCACCCGGGAGGGCCCTCGAGCGGGCCGGGGCGGAGCTCGGGAGGGCCTCGAGCGGCCTGGGGCCGAACTCGAGCGGCCTCGGGCGGAGCTCGAGCGGGCTTGAGCGGCTTGAGCGGCCTCGGGCGGAGCTCGAGCGAGCCGGGGCGGGCTCGGGAGGGCCTCGAGCGCGGGCCGGGTGGGGCTCAGAACGCGCGGTAGTCGCGCACGGCATCCGCGGGCCGCGGCGCGGCGGCCGGGCGCCGCCCAGCTCGATGAGCCTGGCGGCCCGGTACCGGTGCCCGCGGTAGGGCGCGAGCAGCTCCAGCATCCCGGCATCGTCCACCACCCGGCCCGGCCAGCGCCCAGCCCACCGCGGCGGGCAGGTTGTAGTCGCCGACGGAGACCGCGTCCGGGTCGCCGCAGGCACGCTGCCGGACCTCGGCCGAGGTCCACGGGCCGATCCCGGGCAGCGACCGCAGCCTGCGGTCGGCGTCGGCCGCGGCGCATCGCCACGATCTCCTCGACCTGGCCGCCACCCGGCCGCCGCGGCGATGGTGCGCGCCCGGACCGCCTCGACCCCCGCCCGGTGCCATTCCCAGGACGGGATGCGGCAGCCAGGACCGCGCCGGCCGGGAAGACCCGCATCCCGGCCGGGGCCGGCCCCGGGGCCGGGTCGCCGAACCTGAGCAGCAGGCAGCGCCAGGCGCGGTGGGCCTCCAGGCTCACCACCTTCTGCTCGAGCACGGCCGGGACCAGTGCCTCGAGCACCCGGGCCGGACCGGCCGACCCGGACGCCCGGGTGCCGCCGCGACAGCTCGGCCAGCAGCGGGTGCACCGGGGTGAACGCGGCCGGGTCGTCGTCGGCGCCGAGCATGCGCCGGGCAGCGCGTCGAGCAGCCATGCCGCGCCCGGTCCCCAGGCGGCGGCGCGGATCACCGTGAGCCGGCCGCCGGCCCGGCCCCGGAGCTGGCGCCGGCAGGCCCGGCCCCGGACATGGTCCCGCAGGCCCGGCCCCGGAGGCGGCCAGCCAGGCCCGGTCCGGCGTCGTCCCGGCCGGCGAGCGTCCGCGGCCCGGCCCGGCGGCGGGGCCGGGCACGGCGCCGTGCCGGCCGCGGCGACGCTGAGCGTGCCGGCGGCCACTGGCAGCGGGTCGAGCCCGTTGCAGCTGATCGATCTGGCTTCAGCTTCGTCCGGGGTGACCCGGTAGGCCGGATCCCCGCGGCCGCGGGCGTGCACGCCCAGCGTCCGCGGGAGGTCCAGCACGAACGGGGCGCGCCACTCCAGCGTGCCGGCCGGATCGCCAGCCACGGCCGGCGGCTGGCGTCCCGCGCACCGGTCCACGGCCGGCGCCGGGTCCGACGCCCCAGCCGCCTGTCGACCGCCGGCACGGCGGCCGTCCAGGACTCCACCGCGGGCAACCGGCACGCGGCGTCAGCCGTCCGAGGAGAACCGGATCGCAGGTCGGCCCGAGTCTGGTACCCGGCCAGACCCGGAGCCCGGCCCGCAGCTCGTTTCCCGCGGCGACGTGGACCTCGTCGCCGACCACCACGCCGTCGAGGACCGTGCCCTCGCCGACCCCGGCCCGCGCCGATCACGCTGCCGCTGACACCGCGCCCCGCCCCGACACCGCGCCGCATCGAACAGCACGCTGCCCGTCGATGTGGGCGTCCGCGCCGACCTGGCTGCCCGCGCCCGACCACCGTCCCGCCGCGCACCTGCGGCCGCCGGGCTCGACCGTGGCGCCCCGGGGCAGCACCAGCGCCGGGCCGCCGGGCACCGGCAGGCCGGGAGGCCAGCCGGCCGAGCACCAGGTCACAGGAACCCGCGGACGAACGCCTCGGGAGTGCCCGACGTCCAGCCAGTAGGACGAGTCCGGGATAGCCCATCACCAGGGCCCGCCGCGCCGATCAGGTCGGGGAACGTCGCCCGCTCCACGGAGATCACCTGGCCGGGCCGGGATCTCGTCGATGACCGACCGGCGGAAGACGTAGCAGCCCGCGTTGATCCGGTTGGTGACCGGGTTCGGGGTCTTCTCCAGGAACGCGGTCACCCGGCCGCTCGGGGTCGGTGGGCACGCAGCCGAACCGGGCCGGATCGGGCACCTCGACCAGGTGCAGCGTCACCGCGGCGTCGTCCTTGGCGTGCAGGTCGAGCTGCGCGCCGAGGTCATGGCCGGACAGGATGTCGCCGTTCAGCACGACCACCGGGCTGTCCGGGCCGCTGCGCAGGCCGCGGCGCCGCGTTGCGGATGCCGCCGCCGGTGCCGAGCGGCTCCGCCTCGTGCACGTAGTCGAGATCTCGCAGCCCGAACGCGGAACCGTCGCCGAAGCACTCGGCGAACATGCTCGGCCCGGTAGGCGGTGGCCAGCACCACGCTGGGTGATCCCGGCCGCGGCGGCCCTGGCGAGCTGGTGGGCGAGGAACGGCACCCCCGCGGTCGGCAGCAGCGGCTTGGGCGTCGCCGATCGTGAGCGGGCGCAGCCGGGTGCCCTGGCCGCCGACGAGCAGGATGGCCTCAAGCGGCTCGCGGTCTGGGTGCACTTCTGGCTGGCCTGACATGGGCAGCGAGGCTACTCCCGTGCCCTGCGCCGCTGCACGCTCGTAGGACGCCATGTGGGCCTCGGCCGAGGCCTCCCAGGTGAACTCCTGCGAGCGGGCGTGCCCGGCCTCGCCGAGCGGCTTCCAGCCGGGCCGGGTCGTCGAGCAGGCCACGCAGCGCCGCCTGGATGTCCTCGGCGTCGGGCTCGGTGTAGGCGACCGCGTCCCCGCCGACCTCGGGCAGCGACGTCCGGTGCGTGGTCAGCACCGGCGCGCCGCACGCCATGGCCTCCAGCACCGGCAGCCCGAAACCCTCGCCCCGGCTCGGGAACGCCACCACGAGCGCACCGCCGAGGAAACCCGGCAGGTCGGTGAAGCGCAGGTAGCCCGGCCGGACCAGGCGCAGGTGCGCGGGGACCGCGGCGATCGCCTCGTCCACTTCCTCGCTCCAGCCGCTGCCGCCGCCGAGCACCAGCGCGGGCGGATCGGACAGGTCCGCCACGGCGGCGGCCCAGCCGCTGATCAGCGCCGGGACGTTCTTGCGCGGCTCCAGGCGTGCCCAGGTAGGCCACGTACGGCTTGCCGTGCAGGCCGAGCCGGTCGGACACCTGGCGCATCCGCTCCGGGGTAGGCCGGTGGAACAGCGTGTGGTCCACGCCGTGGTACGCGACATCGATCCGGGTCGGGATCGGCGCCGAGCACGCGGACCAGCTCGTCGCGGGTCGCCTTGGACGGGACCAGCAGCCGGGTGGCCCGGCGGGCCGCCGTGCGGATCGCGGACTTGAAGAAGGTCGCCGTGACCGGGTTGTGCGCGTCCGGTTCGGTGAAGTACGTCAGGTCGTGAATCGTCACGACCACGGGCACGCCGGGCCGCAACGGCATCGTGTAGTGCGGCGCGTGCAGGACGTCGGCGTTCACCTGCTGGGCGACGAGCGGCAGCCCGGTCTGCTCCCAGGCCAGCCGGGCCGGCCGGTGGGCGATCGCGGTCGGGCCGGCCACGATGCTCGCCTCGGGCACGAGCCTGCCGTACCGCTCTTCGTCATTCCGCTGGCACGCCACCGCGAGGTCCGCTCCGGCCGCGCCCAGCGCGGCGACCAGGCCATCCACGTAACGGCCGAGCGCGCCGCGGTCCGCCGGCACGGCGGTCGCGTCAACCAGCACCCGAGGTGCCACGAGCAGTCTTTCTCCTTCCCCCCGCCTGCGGGCGCGTGCTCCGGTACCGGCTAGCCAGTACCGAGTAGCCAGATAGCTGGCCAATTCAGCATTGTTGAATGTCCCGTCAGGACCGAGCGTACGCCCTCCGCCGGCCTGCCGGTGAGCATCGGCGCTCATGTCCGCCACGGCCTCGGCCAAGGCCGGCGGCATCGGCGCAGCCCGCCATGGTCTAGACCATGCTACGGCCCCGGCGGCCCGGCCAGAAGGCCCCGGTTACGGCGACGCGGACGGCGAGGGGGTGGCCTTCGCCGACGGCGGCGAGTGGCCCTGGGCGGCCTTCTGGGCCTGGTCCAGCGCCTTCTTCATCAGCGCGGTGTACTTGCCGTAGCTGGCGAAATCCCCGGTCTTGAGGGCCGCCTGGGCCTTGGCGTAATCCGACTCGGCCTGGGTCAGGAAACTGCGCACCGTCGAGCTGGCCGATCCCGTCCCGCTGCCGGAACTGCCGGGGCCGGAGGAGCCGGACGAGCCGGGCGGGCTGGCCCGACAGCCCCGGGATCACCTGGCTGAGTGCCCCGGACAGGGTCGGCGCGAACCCGACGTTCCCGTCGAACGACGCCGCGACCCGCTTCAGGACCGGGTAGGAGCCGGAGGTGCTGCCGCCGGTCGTGCCTGGCCGCCTGGATGTAGATCGGCTCCTCGTAGACCAGCGCGCCGCCGACCGGGAGCGTGATCAGGTTGCCCTCGATGACCTTGGACCCGTTCTGCCGGTACAGCGACAGCTGGGAGGAGATCGTCGGGTCCGACTCGAACGTGCTCTGCACCTGCTGCGGGCCGAGGATGGCGGTGTCCTGGGGCAGCTGGAGCACCCGGATCGTGCCGTAGCCGGGCGACTCGCGGGTTGCTGTCCACCGCCATGTACGCGGCCAGGTTCTGCCGCCCGCGCTGGACCAGCGGGGAGGTCATCGAGAACTCGGCCTGCGTGCCGGGCATCTGCCATGGTCTGGTAGTACGGCGGCTGGCTGGCCGACTGCGAGCTGCTGGAGCCGGTCGAGGTGCTCGGCTCGTCGGGCACGGCCCAGAAGTTCTGCCCGCCGTAGAAGGACTGGGCCGAGAGGACGTGGAACTGGGTCAGGATCTGGCGCTGCACCTCGAACAGGTCTCGGGGTAGCGCAGGTGCGGCATCAGGGCCGCGGGGATGTCCGACCTGCGGCTTGATGATCCCGGGGAACGCGTTCATCCAGGTCTTCAGGATCGGGTCGCTGGCGTCCCACTGGTACAGCGTCACGCTGCCGGTGTAGGCGTTCACCACGGCCTTGACCGAGTTGCGGATGTAGTTGATGTCGCCGGTGGGCTGGCCGCCGACCGTGCCGCCCGGGGCGTCGCTGGTCGACGTGGCCTGGTCCATGCTCAGCCGCTGCGAGTAGGGGTACAGGCCGGTGGTGGTGTAGCCGTCCACGACCCACAGGATCTGCCCGTTGGCGACGACCGGGTACGGGTCGCCGTCCAGGGTGAGGAACGGCGCCACCTTGGCCACCCGGGCCAGCGGCTGCCGGTCGTAGAGGATCTTCGACTGGCTGTTGATGGCCCCGGACAGCAGGATGTTCAGCTCGCGGAACTTGATCGTGTACAGCAGCCGGTTCAGCGGCGAGCCCACATCCACGCCGCCGCTGCCGTGGTAGGTGCTGTTCTGCTGGCCGCCGGCCGAGCCGGACGGGTAGTCCAGCTCCTGCTTGCGGCCGCCCGGCGGGCCGCCGACGATCGCGTACGCGTTCTGCCCCTCACCGAAATACACCCGGGGCTGCTGTAGGCCCAGGTCCCCGTGCGGCGGGATGTCGCTCTCCACGAACGACGGGTTGCCGTTGCCCTGCACGGTGTTGGCCGTGGCCGCGACCACCCCGAAACCGTGCGTGTAGACCAGGTGGGTGTTGATCCAGTTGCCCTGCCCGGGCGGCGGGCCGCCCATGCCCCGCACCGCCACGACCGTGTCCTGCGGCAGCAGGCCCGCCCCGGGCAGCGGGTAGCGGTCCATCGCGAGGTTGGACGGGAACTGGTAGTAGCTCTTGACCTGCTGCAGCTGCTGGAAGGTGGGCGACACCACGTCGGGATCCAGCAGCCGCAGGCCCTGGAGCGTGCTCACGTCGTTATCCAGGGCAGACTGGGACACGTTGGTGGTCGCCGAGTACGGGGCGACCCGGACCGAGGACGAGGTCACCCCGTAGGCCTGCCGGGTCGTGACGATCTCCCGGTGGATGTACGGGGTCTCCTTGGCCAGCTCGTTCGGCTTGACCACGAACTGCTGGATGATCGCCGGATACAGGCCGCCGATCAGGATCGCGGACAGCACCAGCAGCCCGAACCCGACCGCGGGCAGCATCGCGCTGCGCCGGGCCGCGCCCGCGAAGAACAGCAGCGCGCACAGGACGGCGATCACCGCGAGGACCGTCTTGGCCGGCAGCACCGCGTTGACGTCGGTGTACGAGGCGCCGGTGGTGACCGCGCCGCGCTGGGAGAAGTCGATGCCGTACCGGTCGACCCAGTACGCCACGGCCTTCAGCAGCACGAAGACACCGAACAGCACGAACAGGTGCGCCTGCGCCGCCACCGTGACCCGGGGGCGGCGGCCCTGCATGCGCAGGCCGCCGTACAGGTAGTGCACCAGCGTGGACAGCACCAGCGAGAGCAGCACCGCCGCGAACAGGTAGCTCAGCACCATCCGGATGAACGGGTAGGTGAAGATGAAAAACGACAGATCGATGTGGAACTGCGGATCTGTCCGATGGAATGGGACCTGGTTGGCGAACAGCAGCCAGGTGCGCCAGGAGCCAGCGGCGGTGATGCCCGAGATCACGCCGATCAGGCCGAGCAGGACCCCCAGCAGCAGCCGCCGGTGCGGGTCGATGGCCATCCGGTAGGCGTCCCCGCCCTGCCCGGGCGCGGGTACCGGCCGGTAGATGGGCCGCAGCCGGTAGGCCAGCGCCGCGTTCGCCCCGGTGACCACGGCCATGAACAGGCCGGCCACGAAGAACATCGCCCAGCGTGTGCCGTACGTCGTCCCGAACACCGAGGAGTAGTGGATGGCCCGGTACCACAGGAAATCGGTCCACACCCCGGCCACGATCGTGATCAGCACGAGGAAGGCGATGATGGCCACGATGACCGGGAGCACGAGCCGGGGCCAGCGGAGATGGGCGAGAGACGGGCGGCCGGCAGGTGGCCGGGCCGATCCGGACCGGAAAGACACCGCACTCCCCTCACATGCTGTCGGGCGCTACCCGCGGTGCTGAGCGCCACATCCTGGGCACCGCCCTACCCCATTCAGATCACACCGGCACACCGTTCCTGGGCCACACCTCAGCCGGTCAGGCATGCTGGGCCATGCGGCGCCAATGTACCCCGATCAGGCCGGCCAGGCGTCACCGGCGCCGGCGCGATGATCATGTGACGGTCAGCTGACGTTCAGCAGGCACCCAGAACCGGGCCGTCAGCAGCCCGGCACGCTCCGGCCGGCCCGGAGGGCGGTCAGGTCATTGATGGCCTGGCGCAGCGTGGCCACCTTGATCAGGCGCAGCCCGGCTGGCACGGCGCCCCTGGTATCCGCGCAGTTGGCCGCCGGGGTCAGGAAGACCGTGGCGCCGGCCGCGCGGGCGCCGGCCATCTTCTGCTGGATGCCGCCGATCGCGGACACCGCGCCGTTGGCCGAGATCTCACCGGTCCCCGCGACGAACCTCCCGCCGGTCAGGTTGGCGGGGGTCAGCTTGTCCACGATGCCGAGGGCGAACATCATCCCGGCACTGGGCCCGCCGATATCCCCCACTTTGATCTTGATGGAGAACGGGAAGCGGTAGCTCTCCTGGACGAGAACGCCGATCACCGAGTGACCCTGGAAGTTGGCGGTCTTCAGCCGGACGCGCCTGACCGTGCCCTGGCGGAGCACCGTGAGCGTGACCACCGACCCCGGCGGGTGCGCGCGGACCAGGGTTCCGGTGTCCTGGGTACAGCTGAGCGGGGTCCCGTCCACCGCGGTGATGGTGTCACCGGCGTGCAGCACCCCCGCGGCCGGGAGGCCCTTCTCGGTCTGCGTGACGGTGTCCAGCGTGGTGAACCTGATCCCGAGCGTGCACAGGGCCGCGGCCTGGGCGGTCTGCTGCGAGCTGGCCATCTGCGCGGTGTCCTGCTGCACGACCTGCTGCTCCGACTGCCCGGACGGGAACAGCTCCTGCTCCGGCACCACCGCGGTGTGCGGGGTGAGCCAGGCGCGGATCGCCGTGAACACGTTGAAGCCGTCACCGGGACCGCCGAGGAAGGAGACCGTCACCAGGTTGAGGTGACCGGAGGTCGGGTACGTGTGGTGCCCGGTGACGCTGATCAGGGGGCCACTCGAGGTCCTGCCCAGGGTGTTCAGCGTCGGGCCGGGCGAGAGGATCACGTACGGCACGGGCACCAGGGCCGCGACGAGAGCCGCTGCGACGACGCCGATCCCGGCCACGAGCAGGGTCACAGTGCGGCGCGACATGGTGGGAAGACTACGCACTGTTAACCCATTCGCTCTCGCCGTCGCCGAATACCTGGTGCTTCCACACCGGCACGGTCTGCTTGAGCTCGTCGATCAGGGCGCGGCACGCGGTGAAGGCCTCGGCGCGGTGCGGGCACGAGACGGCGACCACGACGGCCAGGTCGCCCACGGCCAGGTCGCCCACACGGTGCACGGCGGCGATGGCAGTCACCTCGTGGCTGGCGGCGATCTTCTCGCACACCCGGCGCAGCTCGGCCGCGGCCGACGGGTGCGCACTGTAGGACAAATGCCGCACGCCACGGCCATGGTCGTGGTTGCGCACCGCGCCGCTGAACAGGGCGATGCCACCCGCTGAGGGGTCGGCCACGGCATCGTGGACCTCGTCCACGGACAGCGGTGTGTCCCGCACCTCGGCGAGCCGGATCACAGTCACGGAGCCAAGGTAGCGCCTGAACCTGGAGGCCTGGCCCGGGGTGTTGAGGTTTTCGTTGCGGAGAAGCAGGCGGTGCAGCAGACCCGCAGCCGCCCGCGGGTCAGGTGCTGCGCTTGCGGCGGCGGGCCACCTCCCGCACGATGGCCGCTGTGCCGATCACGGCCACGGTCGCCCCGGCGGCGGTGATCGTCGCTTCCTTGCGGGGCAGCCGGCGGCCGGCCACGGCGTGGTGCCCGGCGCGCTGCTTCAGCAGCTCACCGAAGGCCGCGGCGTTGTCGTAGGCAGGCCGCCAGCCCGCCTCCCGCAGGGCCTGGCAGTCCACCACCCACGGATAGACCATGTAGCGCAGGTCGGCGACCGGGGCCGGGGTGATCCCCAGCCGGTGCAGCCGCTGCGCGGTGCCGAACGTCAGCCCGGCGGGCAGCTCGACCCGGCGCAGCCCGCTGAGCTCCTCGACTTCCTCCTCTTCCAGCCAGCCGTCGCAGCCCACCGCGAACGCCCCGTCGACCTGGCCGGCCACCGCCAGCTCGAGCGCGGAGACCAGGTCCTCGATATGGCAGAACTGCCAGCGTGGCGCGCAGCCTTTCACCGTCAGCAGCCGGGGAGACTCGAAATGCCGGGTGACGAGGGTGTCCACGCCCTCGCCGACCAGCGCGGCCGGGCGGACCACGGTGATGGCCATGCCCGGGTGGGACCGTGGTGAGCGCTGGGCCAGGTGCTCGATCTCGAGCAGGTCGCCGGCCACGCTCCCGTCGTGATCGACGCCCAGCGGCGCGTCCTCCGGCAGCGGCACCGGGTTGTCCGGGGCGGCCCCGTACACCATCGCGCTGGTCACCAGGATCACCCGGCCGACCCGCCCGGCGGCCGCCGAGGTGAGCACGGTCTGCGCGGCGCGGACGTTGAAGGCCCGGCGGGCCCGGTCATCGGTGTCCGCCGCCATGTCGATGTCGGTGTGCACCAGGACGTCCACCCCGCTCAGGCCGGCCAGGGTGGGGTCGCGGACGTCCGCCAGCCGCCAGGTCACGCCGACCACATCCCCGCGGTGGTCATCGATGGCGATGACCCGGCGCACCGCCGGCGCGGCCGCCAGGCGCAGGGCCAGGGCGTGGCCCAGACCACGCGCCGCGCCGGTGATGGCCACGACAGGACGTGGCTCCTGATC
Organism: uncultured Actinomycetes bacterium; assembly: GCA_963720645.1. GTDB lineage: Bacteria > Actinomycetota > Actinomycetes > Streptosporangiales > Streptosporangiaceae > RYN-230. Next base: position 70,789 of record CAVRFX010000022.1, read on the forward strand.
AGTGCGCTCGCGGCGAACCTGGGCCCGTGCAGTGCTCAACGTGTGCCGCTCCCGGGATAACGTGGCGGTTGTGACCCTTCCATCCTGCCTGAGAGGTCGCGGAGATGGCTGATCCTCCCTTCGGCTTTGGTCTGCCCGGCGGTTCCGGGAGTTCTGGCGGCCGGGGTGGCCCCGGTGGATCCGGCGGATCCGGGGGCGGCTCCGGCGACAATCCGGGCGGCAACCCGCTGGGGCCGCTTGGCGACCCGCAGCAGTTCGCTGATGCCCTGCGCCAGTTCGCCGACCTGATGGCGTGGCAGGGCGGCCCGGTCAACTGGGACCTGGCCAAGAACGTGGCCCGGCAGACGGTCGCGGCCGAGGGCGATCCGAGCGTGCTCGACGCCGACCGCAAGAAGGTCGTGGAGGCCGTCCAGCTCGCGGACCTGTGGCTGAACGAGGCGACCTCGTTCCCCAGCGGGGTCCGGACCGCCCAGGCCTGGAGCCGGTCCGAGTGGGTCGAGGCCACGCTGCCGGTGTGGTCCTCACTGTGCGACCCGATCGCCGAGAAGGCCGTCGACGCCCTGGGCGGGATGATCGGCGGCAACCCGGAGGAGCTGGGCGGCGAGATGCCCGCCGAGCTGAACCAGGCGCTGCAGGCGATGACGGGCGGCCTCGGCGGCATGGGCGGGCTGGCCGGCGGCCTGGGCGCCATGATGAAGCGCATCGGCGGCATGATGGTCGGCGGCCAGACCGGAGCCGCGGTCGGCGGGCTGGCCCGCGAGGTGGTCAGCTCCACCGATGTCGGCCTCCCCCTCGGCCCGGAGGGCGTGGCGGCGCTGCTGCCCGCCGGCGTGGCGGATTTCGGCCAGGGCCTGTCGATCAGCGCGGAGGAGATCCGGATCTTCCTGGCCCTGCGCGAGGCGGCCCACCACCGGCTGTTCGCGCACGTGCCGTGGCTGCGGTCGCGTTTGCTGGCCGCGGTCGAGGACTATGCCCGGGGCATCACGGTCGACGCCTCGGCGCTGCGCGATGCGATGCCCCAGATCGACCCGTCCAACCCGGACGCGCTGCGCGAGGCGTTGTCGGACGCCAGCATGTTCCAGCCTGAGGACACCCCGCAGCAGAAGGCGGCCCTGGCCCGGCTGGAGACCCTGCTCGCCCTGGTCGAGGGCTGGGTCGCCACCGTGGTGGAAGACGCCTCCGGTGACCGGCTGCCGCAGGCCGGCGCGCTCGCCGAGGCCATCCGCAGGCGCCGGGCCACCGGCGGTCCGGCGGAGCGGACGTTCGCCACGCTGGTCGGGCTGGAGTTGCGGCCCCGGCGGCTGCGCGAGGCGGCGGAGATCTGGCGGCGGCTCACCGACGTGCGCGGGGCCGAGGGGCGGGACGCGATCTGGACCCACCCGGACCTGATGCCCACCGCCGAGGACTTCGACGACCCGGAAGGTTTCGTGGCCGGGCGGCCCGCGCTGGACATGTCCGCGCTGGACGAGGAGCTGTCGGCGCTCGACAAGGAGATCGACGAGGCCGAGGGCGGGCCCTCCGGCGAGGACGGAGACGGCCCAGCCGGCGAGGACGGGCCGGGTGGCGGGCCGGGGCCGGAAGGCACCCCGCCGGCGCACTGACGCGGTAACGCGGCGGGCCGCCGGCCGGGGTACGGCGGCGGCGCAACCCAGGCGCGGCGTGGGTGCCGCGGCGGGCGGGTGCGGCGGGCGGCCTGAAGCCGGCTGCCCACCGGCGTTGCACGGAGACTGGGCTGCCCGGGAGCACCCTGAACGGCTGGCGGCCCGGGGATTCACCGCGGTCCCCGCCCTATCCACAGGAGCACTCCGCGGTGTCCCCAGCAAATCCACAGACCTGTCCACAGGGCGCTTTGATGGGCTGGCTGCGCCCGGAAGACCGTGGCCGCTCGCGCGGCCAGGAATGTCGGCCGGCCGTGGCAGGCTCACGCGCATGAGGCCGGCGATCAAGGCAGGGCTCCTGATGGTCTGGCGCGACCCGGACACCCTGCAGATAGGAATCGACCCGAGGCGGGCGGTCGCGCTGCGGGGGATGCGCGGCACGCAAGCACTGATCAGCCTGCTCGACGGCAGCCGGGATCTCGGGCAGGTGCTCGCCGCGGCGCAGGACCAGGGGGTCACGCGGCACGCGGCGGAGCGGGTCCTCGGGCTGTTAGCCGCGGCGGGCGCGCTGCATGACTTTCCGGCGGCGACGTTGCGGGCGCTGCCCGACGGCTTGCGCGCCCGGCTGGCCGGTGAGCTGGCCACGGTATCCCTGGCCCTCGGCCATGCCGACGGCGGCGCCCTCGTGCTGGCCCGGCGGCAGGGCGCCTACGTGCGGGTGCACGGAACGGGGCCGGTGGCGTCCAGCCTGGCCAGCTTGCTGGCCGCATCCGGCATCGGGCGGGTCAGCTGCACCGGGGCGGTCGGCGGCCCGGGGGCAGGCGGCGGGCCGGGGACAGGCGGCCGGCCGGGACAGGCGGCCGCCCCGGGACAGGCGGCCGGCCGGCCGGGGCGCGCCGGGGCACGCCAGGACGCGGGCGGCGGCCGGACCTGGCTGTCCTGGCCGACGGCTACCCGCCGGAGTTACCGGGCACCCTGGTGGCAGGCAGCGTCGCCCACCTGACCGCGGCGGCCAGCGAAGCCATCGGCGTGGTCGGCCCGCTGGTCGTCCCGGGCCGGACGGCCTGCCTGGGCTGCGTGGACATGGCCCGCACCGACCGTGACCCGGCCTGGCCGCTCATCCTGGCCCAGGCCTTTGGCCGGACCCCGAATCCCCCGGCGTGCGCGGCCGTGCTGACCGCGTCGGTAGCCGCCCAGGCCGCCGCGCAGGCGCTGGCCTTCCTCGACCAGGCCAGCGCGGGGGCGGCGGTGATCAACGGCACGCTGGAGCTCGTGCTGCCTGACTGGCAGTGGCGCCGGCGAAGCTGGGCTCCGCATCCGGAGTGCCGCTGTAGCAGGCGGCCGGCATCCTGAACGAGAATGGGAGGGTGAATGATCTCCCCCGGCGTGCCGTGACCCGGACTGCGAAGCTGGCCAGCCTCCCCGCCGGCCTGGCCGGCCGGACCGCGCTCGGTCTGGGCAAGCGACTCGGCGGCCGGCCTGCTGAGATCGTTGCCGAAGAGATCCAGCAGCGCACCGCTGAGCAGATCTTCCGCGTCCTGGGCGAGCTCAAGGGCGGCGCGATGAAGCTCGGCCAGGCGCTGTCCATTTTCGAGGCCGCGCTGCCGCCGGAGATCGCCGGACCGTACCGGGCCACCCTGACCAAGCTGCAGGAATCCGCGCCGCCGCTGCCCGCTAAGGCGGTGCACCAGGTACTCGCCCAGGATCTCGGCCTGTCCTGGCGCGAGGCGTTCGCGGAGTTCGACGACACGCCGCGGGCGGCGGCGTCCATCGGCCAGGTGCACCGCGCGGTCTGGCATGACGGGCGCCAGGTGGCCGTCAAGATCCAGTACCCGGGCGCCGGCCGGGCGCTGCTCAGCGACTTCAACCAGCTCAGCCGGGCCGCCCGGCTGTTCGGCATCATCATGCCCGGGCTCGAGGTCAAGCCGCTGCTGGACGAGTTGCGGGCCCGGGTGGCCGAGGAGATCGACTATCAGCTGGAAGCGGCGTCGCAGACGGCGTTCGCCAAGGCCTACGCGGGCGACCCGGACATTTACGTGCCGCCCGTCGTCCAGGCGACGGATCACGTGCTCATCACCGAGTGGATGGACGGCACGCCGCTGGCCAAGATCATTGACTCCGGGTCCCAGGAGGAGCGGAACCGCGCCGGGATCCTGTTCACCAGGTTCCTGTTCTCCGGGCCGGCCCGGGCCGGGCTGCTGCACGCCGACCCGCACCCGGGGAACTTCCGGATGCTCGCCGACGGCCGTCTCGGCGTGCTGGACTTCGGGGCCGTGGACCGGCTGCCGGACGGGCTGCCGCCGTTCATCGGCAAACTGCTGCGGATCATGCACGGCGACGGTGACATCCGCGAGGCGGAAGACGAGCTGCGCCAGCAGGGTTTCCTCCGCGAGGGCATCAAGGTTGACCTCGATGCCCTGTACGCCTTCCTGGCCCCTCTCGCCGAGCCGTCCCGGGTGGACACGTTCAGGTTCAGCCGCGAGTGGCTGCGCGGTGAAGCCGCGCGGGTGACCGACCCGCGCTCCTCGAACCTCGGCCGGCGGCTCAATCTGCCGCCGTCTTACGTTCTCATCCACCGGGTGTCCACCGAGGGCATCGGGGTGCTCTGCCAGCTGGAGTCCGAAGGGCCGTTCCGGTCCGAGATGATCCGGTGGATGCCGGGCTACCGGCGCGAAGGCGACCCGCCGCTCGATGCGGGCGACCCGCCGCTCGATGCGGGCGACCCGCCGCTCGATGCGGGCGACGACATCCGCGGCTCGCCGGCGGCGCCGAAGGCAGCGAAGAGGCACTCACCCCGCCCCCGCGCTAGCCCGGTCCCGTCCCCTGGCCCCCGTCCCCCGTCCCCTGGCCTCGGCCGCGGGCCTGTCCATCTGCGCGATGCCGGTAAGCCCCTGCTTCCGGAAACACGTGGGGGCGGCCGGTTCCGGCCGCCCCCACGCCCCCGCGTGATGGTTCACAGGGTGAATCTCAGGGCATCAGCCCTAACCCGTGACGCAAGCGCCTCGCCGAGGCCTTGGCACGCTCGAGTTTCCGGGAAGCCCGGTCCACCCGGCGCGAGGCCTTGCGCAGCGCGCGGACCTGCGCGGCCCGGGCGTCCCGGCGGGACTCGTCCAGTAGTTCTCGATGCCTTTCCGCTGAATAGCTGATCGGGTGCATGGTGATTCAACCGCCCGTCTTCACTGACTGACTAACTGATCGACGACTCGACTCAGGCCGCCACTTCGGTCTTGCGTGGGCGACCACGCGGCCTCTTGCGGGGCACGATCTCGCCGCGCAAGAACAGCTCACCGCCCCACACGCCCCAGGGCTCCCGGCGCTCCAGAGCCCCGGACAGGCAGGCCATCCTGGCGGCGCAACCGACACAGAGCGCCTTGGCCGTCTCCACGTCCTCGGGAGACTCGGCGAAGAACAACTCCGGGTCATCCGTGCAAGGCAGCTGCGCGGTGCGTGCCGCCGGCACCACAGCGCGAGTGACCTCGGTCAGGCCTGATCCTGATCGCACGGGTTCTGGTGCGGATACTGCCTCGAACCCCGCCGCGCCCGCAGCAACGGCGGCGGTACCGGGCCCGTACATCGTCCAACCCCTCTCGTCCTGGTCTTACCGTCTCTCGTGGGTCTGACAAAACGGCGGGCCCGACATGACGAAGGCCGCGGACCCGGTAGCGGGTCCGCGGCCTTTTGAGGGATCCAGGCCGGCCTGTCTAGACCGGATCCCAGGCTGGGAGCGAACCCGTTTGGCCGTCGCCAGTGGCGACAGCGCCGATAGCGTTGGTGTACGTCTGAGCGGAGTTGTTCTGCGTGTGCTGGGCGAAGCCGGGGCGCGGCTTGACCGACGCCGGGACATGGCTGAGCCACGGCATGCGAACACCCGCGGCAGCGCGCGAGGGCGCCATCTCACGGATATCTGCTGTGCAGGAGGCGGCCAGGGCACCAAGGGACGGGCGAGCACCCAGCGACGCAGCAGAAATCCCGGCGCGCGGTCGCGCGACCGGAATGAAGGTCTCGTTGCTATTCACTCGGCCCACCCCCTTCCGTCAAGGTGTCGTCAGCTCACCGAGGAACATAGAGAGAAGCCTAAGGACCCTGCTCGGGCAGGGCAACTTCTTTTTCTGGGCGACTTCTGTAGCCGGACCGCAAGGCCGCGCCCGCCGGACCGCGAGGCCCCTCCCGCCGGACCGCGAGGCGGCGCCCGCCGGACCGCGAGGCTCCCTTCCCGCCGGACCGCGAAGGCCCGGCCGCTGGACCAGCGAGGCCCGGACCGCGAAGGCCGGCCCGCAGAGCTCAGGAGCCGCCGCCCGCCCGGGCCATGGTGCGGACCAGGCCCTCCTGCACGACGGACACCACCAGCTCACCCTCGTCGGTGAAGACATGGCCCCAGGCCAGCCCGCGCGCCCCGGCGGCCGTCGGCGATTCCTGGTCGTACAGGAGCCAGCGGTCCGCGCGGAACGGCCGGTGAAACCACATCGCGTGATCGAGGCTGGCCCCGGTGGTACGCCCATCCACCCAGGTCAGGCCGTGCCGGCGCAGCACCGAGTCGAGCAGGGTCAGGTCGGAGGCGTAGGTCATCAGGCACACGTGCAGCAGCGGATCGTCGGGCAGCTCGCCGTTGGCCCGCAGCCAGACCAGGTTGTGCTCGGTGTCGGCGATCCGCTGGCCGCCGGAGTCCACCCGGGATGGCCCGACGAAACGCAGGTCGATGGGGTTCCCGGCCCGCGACCCGTCGTCAGCGAGCTGGGCGATGGTGTCCGGGGGCGGCACCGGGGGCATGGCCGCCGTGTGCTGGATACCCGGCTCGGGATGATGGAACGAGGCGGAAAGCGTGAAGATCGTCTCGCCGTGCTGGATGGCCGAGACCCGCCGGGTGGTGAAGGACCGGCCGTCCCGGACCCGGTCAACGGTGTAGACGATCGGGGTCGAGGGGTCGCCGGGCCGGATGAAGTACGCGTGCAGCGAGTGAACCGGCCGGTCCGGGGGCACCGTCCGCCCGGCAGCCACCAGCGCCTGGCCGGCGACCTGGCCGCCGAAAACGCGCTGCCGCCAGTCACTGGGACTGCGGCCGCGGAAGATGTTCACCTCGATCTGCTCCAGGTCGAGCAGATCGATGAGGCTTTCCAGCGCCGTGCTCACGCGGGCACGGTACCGGTCCGGGGTGCCTGGCAGCGGCCCGGGTGGGACCTACCGCGGCAGGTGCCGCCCCCGAACCAGCGGCCTGCCCGCCGCAGGAGCCCGGGGGAATCGGCAGCTTACCGCCGCAGGCTGCCGAGGAACCGGGACGGCTTGCGGGTCCGCCGGCCGCCCGGGGACCGGGCCAGCGACCAGGACAGGAAGATCCGCTCCCGGGCCCGGGTCACGCCCACGTACAGCAGCCTGCGCTCCTCCTCGATGGCCTCCTCGGTCTGCGCGTACACGATCGGCAGCGTGCCCTCGGTCAGCCCGGGCAGGAAGATCACGTCCCACTCCAGCCCCTTGGCCGCGTGCAGCGAGGCCAGGGTCACTCCCTGGATGGCCGGCGCGTGCTCGATCGCGCTGCGGCGCCCCAGTTCGCCGACGAATCCGCTCAGGGCGGCCTCCGGGTGGGCCGCGAAGAAGTCCGCGGCCAGCTGGGCCAGTGCTTCCAGGGACTCCCAGCGCTCCCGGGCGGCGCCGCGCCCCGCCGGGGCGTCCCGGGTGAGTCCCAGCCCGGCCAGGATGTGCCGTACTTCCGCCGGCGGCTCGCTGGCGGAAGACGAGACTGATTTCGCGGCGGCGCGGAGCAACCCGGTCGCCTTACGGACCTCGGGGCGGTCGAAGAACCGGTCCGCGCCCCGGACCTGGCAGGGCACGCCCCGCTCGGCCAGCGCCCGCTCCAGCGCCAGCGTCTGGGCATTGGTCCGGACCAGCACCGCCATCTGGCCGGGCGCCAGCCCTGCGGCGCGCAGCTTGTCCGCCCGCGCGGCCACCGCCGCGGCCTCCGCCTCCTCGTCCGGGTACTCGGCGAACTCGGCCGCCGGGCCCGCCGGGCGCTGCGCGACCAGGGGCGCCGGGCGGCCTGCCCCGGCCCGGCGCGGCCGCCCGGGATCCGGCCGTCCCCATCCTGGCCGGCCCGGCCCGGACTGCCCCGATCCCGGCTGCGGCGAACCGGCCCGGAGCTGCTCGGCCAGCGACCGCGGCCCGGCGGCGCCGGTGAGCCGGTTCGCCAGCATGAGGACCTGCGGCGTGGAGCGGTAGTTACGGACGAGCTCGATCACCGTGGCGTCAGGGAACTCGGCCGTGAACCCGGTGAGGAAGGCGGCGGTGGCCCCGGCGAACGAGTAGATGGTCTGCCGCGGGTCCCCGACCACGCACACGTCGTCGCGATCCCCCGCCCAGCTGTCCAGGAGCAGTTTCTGCAGCGGGTTGACGTCCTGGTACTCGTCGATCACGAAATAGCGGTACCGGTCCCTCACCTCCGCGGCCGCCTGCCCGTGCTCGGCGAGGATGGCCGCGGTGAGCTCCAGCACGGATTCGAAGTCCACCAGGTGACGCTCCCGGCACAGATCCTCGTACCGGGCGTAGAGCCGGGCCACCACCTCGGCGGCCAGCGGCGGGGTGCGGCCCGCTTTGGCCGAGGATGCGGCGTAGTCGTCCGGCCGCACCTGGGACACCTTGGCCCACTCGATCTCCGAAGCCACATCCCGCAGTTCGGCGACCCCGGCGCTCACCCGCAGCCCGCGGGCCGCCTCGGCCAGCAGGCTCACCTTGGAATCCAGCACCGCAGGCGGGCGCCCGCCCACGGTAGCGGGCCAGAAGTGGGTGAGCTGGCGCAGTGCGGCCGAGTGGAAGGTGCGGGCCTGGACCCGCTCGAGACCTCCTCCTGACCCGGCCAGCTGGACCAGCCTGGCGCGCAGCTCCCCGGCCGCGCGGGTGGTGAACGTCACCGCGAGCACGTGAGCCGGGTCCACCACCCCGGTCAGCGCGGCGTAGGCGATCCGGTGCGCCACCGCGCGGGTCTTGCCGGTTCCCGCCCCGGCGAGCACGCACACCGGCCCCGTGACGGCCAGGGCCACCTGCCGCTGCTCCGGGTCCAGCGCGGCCAGCACGGCCTCCGGATCGCCTCCCGGCACCGGGCCGGGATCCGGCCCGGCTGGCTCACCCACCACTGCGCGCACGTCCTACCTCCCGCGCGCCATCCTCCCGCATCCCGCCGACACCGGCGCCCGCGTGCACCGGTGCCGCTGTTTCTTGCCTCGCTGACCGGCCCATACGCCCAGATAACGAACACCGCTCGCGGAAACGGGAAGCTGGCACGGGTCCGGCGTGTTGAGCAGTCGGAACCAACCTGAGGACGATGGGAGCGGCTGCGTGTCAGAGCCGGTGACGATGTACACCACTCAGTGGTGCGCCTTCTGCCGACGGCTGAAGAGCCAACTGGCCCGGATCGGGATCGAGGTAGCCGAGGTCGAACATCGAGCGCGATCCAGAGGCGGCCAGCTTCGTGATAAGCGTCAACGGCGGCAACATGACCGTGCCCACTCTTGTATTCTCCGATGGGACGGCGATGACCAATCCGTCGGCGGCCCAGGTCAAAGAGAGGCTGCGCGGGCTCGCCGCGAACTTATGAGTGGCAGGCACGACCAAACGAATGCTGACGCGCATGCGCGCGCCGGCCGTTCTGGCGTGCCCGCAGACGGAACGTACCGGCACGGCGCAGACCGCCACGACACGGCAGCCCAGGACGGCACGGCGCTCGACGGCACGGCGCTCGACGGCACGGCGCTCGACGGCACGGCGCTCGACGGCACGGCGCTCGACGGCACGGCGCTCGACGGCACGGCGCTCGACGGCGTGAGCCAGGGCGGTGCGGGCCGGCACGCCGCTGGCCGGCCCGGCGCTGGCCAGGAAGGTGCAGGCCAGCGCGGTGTAAGCCGGGCCGGAGCCGGGGATGGCCTGAGCATGACGGATCGCTCAGACGGGGAGGCCCGGGGTAGTGACCGGGACCTGGGCCCGGTCACCGACGGCCCGACCGTCCCCATGGACGCCGTGGCCCGGCGCACTCCCACAGGCTGGCGCGTCGGCGATGAGGAAGTTCCCGACCTGACGAGCGCGATGGTCCTGGCTGACCTCCTCGCCGCAGAACTGTCCGCGGAGGAGCAGGCTGACCTCGATGCCGCGGCTGCCGCCCCGCCCGCGCCCCCCCGGGACGCGGCCGCCCGTAACACCGGGCAGCTCGGCGGCGTGAGCACCCCGCCCCCGCCGGCCGCCCGGGCCGGCGCCGCAGGGTCCGATGCCGTAGGGTCTGATGCCGCAGGGTCCTCCGCAGCGGGCGCCCGCCCGCGCGGCCCGGGTCCGCGGCCAGGGGCCCACCGGGCAGAGGAGACTCCGTTCGGCCCCGCCGACGCCGCCCAGCTCCGCGAAACCGAGCAGGTCCGCGAAGCCGAGCAGCTCAAGGAGACCGTCGCCCAGCTGGAACGCGCCCTGACCGTCAGGGTCCGGGTGGAGCAGGCCATCGGGGTGCTGGCGGAGCGGCACCGGATCCGGCCCCGGCAGGCCTTCGAGCTGCTCAGGTCCGCGTCCCGGGCTCGGGGGCAGAAGATCATGGAAACAGCCAGCCAGGTGATCGCGAGCGCGACCAACCCGCTGCTGCGCCTCCCCGAGGAGCTGGCCAAGCCACCGATGCCGCGCCGGATGCCCCGGCGCAGCCGCGGCGAGGCCTGACCCGGCCAAGCCAGCCCGCCCGGGCCGGCGCCGGCCATGGGGCCGTCAGCTCATTTTGCTTTCCTGTTGCCGCTACGGGGCTTCCTGAAAGGCCTTCCGCAGCACCGGCGCGCGGATCATCATTTGACGCGCATCCAATAATGACCCGGATTGCCCTTTCTCATTACCGGCCATTATCAAACCGGATGCGAGGCTTATCCCGGCAGCGGCCCCCGCTGATCCGTCCGGCCACGGCGGCGGGCTGCCGGAGCGTTCCGCGGCCAGGATCGAGCCAGAGTCCCTGGTCCGGGCCAGCTCCGACGGCCATCCGCGGGCTATTTCCTGCACCTCCTGGATCCCGCTCCCCACCCTGCGGGCGGTGCGCCGTCACCCGTTCTGCGCACGGCTGGCCGCCCAGAACGGCCATCCCAGCGACGCCCGCCAGGGCCGGCTGGCCCGGGCGGATGGCTTCCCGCGCCCGGCGCGGTAGCCCGGCCGCCCACGGCATCACGCTGCAGCGCCGCCGCACAGGCGGGCCAGCAGCACGATATGTGAACGTTTGGTTCACATAGTGTAACGCTGGGTAACAACGCAACCGTGGATGAGCACGCGGACAATGCTGTCCCGGCGGGCCGCCTGCTGATCATCGGCGGCGGGGAAGACCGGTGCTGCGGCACCGGTGTCCTGGAACGGTTCGTCGGGCTGTGCGGCGGCGATCAGGCCCGGATCACGCTGGTCACCACCGCGACCGGGATTCCCGACGAGGTGCACGCCGAGTACGAGCGGGTCTTCCGCAAGCTCGGCGCCGAGCAGACCAGGGAACTGAGGCTTCGCGGCCGGGCGGACGCCGACTCCGACGCCGCCGTCTCGGCCTTGCGCGATTCCACCGGGGTCTTCTTCAGCGGTGGGGACCAGTCCCGGATCCTGGCCCTGGTCGGCTCGCGGGCCAACGACATCCTCCGCGAGCAGCTCGGCCGCGGTCTGGTCGTCGCGGGCACCAGCGCCGGCGCGACCGCCCTGGGACGGACGATGATCCTCGGCGGCGAGGGCCCGGAAGTCTCGGCGGCCACGGTGCGCACCGGCCCCGGGCTCGGGCTGCTGCCCAGGATGCTCATCGACATGCACTTCGCGGAGCGCGGCCGGCTCCCGCGGCTGCTGAGCGCGGTCGCGCTGGACCCGGATCACCTCGGCGTGGGCATCGACGAGAACACCGCGATCCTGGTCGCCGGGGACACGTTCGAGGTGCTCGGCACCGGGATCGCCACCGTGGCTGACGGTGAGCGGTCCACGGTGGTGCACGCGGCCGGTGACTGCGACCCCATCACCCTGTTCGACGTGCGGCTACACCTGATGCCAGCCGGGTGCGTGTTCGACATCGCGCGCAGGACGCCCAGCATCGGGCCCGCCCACAACCGCTACTGAGCTGGCTGCTGGGCCCGCTGATGGCAGCGGGGCCAGCCCGACACGACGCCCCCGCCGAGGAACCGACCGAGGGAGCACCGTGCGCCTCATCGACAGCCACCGCCTGTCCGGGCCGAACATCTACACGTCCCGGCCGGTCGCCGTGGCCCGGCTGGAGCTGGACGGGCTGACCGGCCAGGAAACGTCGGATTGCCCCGGCTTCGGCCGCCGGCTCACCGCTGCGCTGCCCGGGCTGGCCGGGCATCACTGCGCCGCCGGGCGCCCCGGCGGCTTCCTCGACGCGCTGGCCCGGGGGACCTACTTCGGCCACGTGACCGAGCATGTGGCCCTCGAGCTGTCTGCCCTGGCTGGCCGGGAGGTGCATTTCGGGCGCACGGTCTGGGCGGGCGGCGAGGGACGCTACGACGTCATCATGGAATGCCCGCGGGACGAGCCTGCCTCCTCCACCGTGCCGCGCGACCTGCTCGCCCTGGCCATCCGGGTCGTGACCGAGATCCTGGCCGAGCATGAGCCCGCGCTGCGGGACGCACTGGCCGGGATCGCCCGTGCGGTGGCGGCGGACCGGCCCGGGGTCAGCACCGCGGCGCTGGCCGCGGCGGCCCGGGAGCGCGGCATCCCGGTCCGGCGGACCGGGGCCCTCAGCCTGCTCCGCCTGGGCTACGGCTGTCACCGCCGGCTTCTCTGGGCCGCACTCACCGGGCAGACCTCCGCAGTGGGCGTGGACATCGCCTCCGACAAGGTGCTGGCCAAGGAGGTGCTGGCCACCGCGGGAGTCCCGGTGCCTGGCGGGGTGGTGGCCCGGTCGGCCGCCGAGGCCGCGGAAGCCCTCGCCGTCCTGGATGCCCCGTTGGTGATCAAGCCGCGCAACGGCAACCACGGGGCCAACGTCACCGTGGGGGTGACCACCCCGGAGCAGGCGGCGGAGGCGTATCGCCTGGCCAGCACCAGCGGCGCTGAGGTGGTCGTGGAGGAATACATCCCTGGCGTGGACTACCGGGTGCTGGTCGTAGATGGCCATGTGGTGGCCGCGGCCCGGCTGCACCCGGCGTCGGTCACCGGAGACGGGGACCAGGACATCGAGGCCCTGGTCCGGCAGGCCAACCACGACCCGCGCCGCGGCGAGGGGCACGCGCTGCCGCTGACCAGGATCGCGCTCGACGACCATGCCCTGGCCCACCTGGCGGCGCAGGGGCTGCATCCCGGGTCGGTGCCCCCGCCGGGACAGGTCGTCGCACTGCGCCGGAACGCCAACCTGTCCACGGGGGGCACCAGCACGGACGTGACCGACCTGATCCATCCCGAGGTGGCGGCGATGTGCTGCCGGGCGGCCGCCGCGGCCGCCCTCGACGTGTGCGGCATCGACGTCCGGCTGGCCGACATCGCGTGCCCGCCGGCCCGGCAGGCCGGCGCCGTGATCGAGCTCAACGCCTGCCCCGGGCTGCGGATGCATCTGGAGCCCAGCGCAGGCCGGCCGCGCGACGTCGCCGGCGCGATCGTGGACCGCCTCTACCCGCCGGGTGCCCCGTCGCGGATCCCGATCGTGTCCGTGACCGGCACCAACGGGAAGACCACCACGGTGCGGATGATCTCCCATATCCTCGGCCAGGCCGGGCTGCGCGTCGGGATGGCCACCACCGACGGGGTCTACTGCGGCGGGCGGCTGATCCACGCGGCCGACGCCTCGGGTCCCCGGTCGGCCGAGATGGTGCTGGACGACTCCACGGCCGAGGCGGCGGTCCTGGAGACGGCCCGGGGCGGCATCGTCCGCCGCGGCCTCGGCTACGACCGCGCCGACGTGGCCGTGGTCACCAACATCACCGCCGATCATCTCGGCTGCGACGGGATTGACGACCTCGACGACCTGACCGACGTTAAGGCCCTGGTGGCGGAGGAGATCCTGCGCGGCGGCACGGTGGTGCTCAACGCCGACGACCCACGCTCCGCCGGGCTGGCCCAGCGGCCCGCCGTCCGCGAACGGGACCCCGTGATCCGGTTCTTCAGCCTGTCCGCCAGCAGTCCTGTCGTGATGGCGCACCGGATGAGCGGCGGCATCGCCTGCCTGCTGCGCGACCATCAGCTCATCGAGGCCCGGGGCGGGGAGGAAACCGTGCTGCTGCACGCGGACGAGCTGCCTGGGTCGTTCGGCGGGGCTGCGGCCCACCTGGTAGCCAACGCGCTGGCCGCGGCGGCTGCATGCCGGGCGCTGGGGGTGAGCGTCAAGGACATCCGGCGGGGCTTCGCCACCTTCACCCCCGCCGAATCGAACCCGGGCCGCGGCAACGTCTACCAGGTCGGCGGGGTGCCTGTGGTGCTGGATTACGGGCACAATCCGGCCGCGCTGGCGTCCATGGGGGGCCTGCTGCACGAGGCCTGGGGCGGGCACCCCATCGCGGCGATCACCCTGCCCGGGGACCGCCGGGATGACCTGATCGCGGAGAGCGCGGCCACCGTCGCGACCTGGTTTAGCCGGGTGGTGATCTACGAGGACCGGGACCTGCGCGGGCGTGAGGCCGGGGAGATGACCCGGCTGATCTCCGGCGCGCTGACCCGGCACCGCCCGGACATCCGCATCCTGACCGCCGGGGGCCCGGACGACGCGCTCCGCTCCGCCCTCGCGCTGGCCTCACCGGCCGATCCGGTGCTGCTCACCTACGAGACGCTAGGCCCGGTGCGGGACCTGCTGGAGGGTCTGGGCGCGATCCCATGGGCCGGCGGGACGTCGCAGGGCGGGCCGGTATAGCCCATGTCAAGCTGGCGCCAGCAGGGACGGATCCGGCATAGGGTCATGAAGCGGTGATTTGTTCGGGCGGCCACGGGTCTCAGGCGTTTGGAGGTGGCGGTGGACCTCGTCCCCTCGGTGATGAAACCGTCCCCGCCCGCCGACCCCCTGCGTTCGCGGGCCCGGCCATGGGCGCCCTCGCTGGTCCTGGTCCTCTACGTGCTCGGCGCCGTCGCGCTGACCTGGCGGCTGTGGGCCGACCCCGCCTCGCGTATGCAGGTCGGAGACGTCACCGACGTGGACCTGTTCTCCTGGTTCATCCGCTACTCGGCGGAATCGGTGATCCACGGGGGCCTGCCGGCTCTCGTCACCACCGCGATGAACGCGCCGCACGGCATCAACCTGATGTGGAACACCTCGCTGCTGCTGCCAGGCGTGCTGCTGACCCCGGTGACCCTGCTGGCCGGTCCGCAGACCACCCTGACCCTGCTGCTCACGCTGGGCTTCGCCGGCTCGGCGGCGTCGCTGTTCTGGGTGCTGCGGCGCTGGAATGTCCGGATCGGGCCCGCGGCACTCGGCGGGGCACTGTACGGGTTCTCCCCGGCCCTGCTCGCGGCCGCGGTAGGCCACTACCACCTCGAGTTCGCCGTGCTCCCGCCGTTGCTGACCGACGCTTTGCTGCGCATCGTCACCGGCCGGGGCCATCCCATCAAGAACGGGATCTGGCTTGGGCTGCTGGCTGCGGCACAGTTCTACATCGGGGAAGAACTCCTGGTCGATACGGTCTTGGCGGCCGGGGTCGTGCTCGTCGTCCTGATCGTGATGAAGCCGGGGGCGGTGGCCGGGCAGATCCGGCGGAGCGTGACCGGCCTGGCGGTCGCCGCCGGGGTCGCCCTCGTGATCTGCGCGTACGCCCTCTGGGTGCAGTTCCATGGCCCGCTGGCCCAGCACGGCAACCCCTGGAAGGGCAACCACTTCCGGAACCGGGCCGCGGCGTTCGTCACCCCGGCCGGCAACATGCTGCTGCACACGCCGTCGGGGGCGGCCGCCATCGCACGGCACCCGGCCTACCTCTCGGAATACGTCGCGTATCTCGGCTACCCGCTGCTGATAGTGCTGATCATCGCGGCGGTCTGGTACTGGCGCGATCTGCGGGTCCGGGTTGCCGCGGTGGCCTGCGCGGTGCTGGAGATCCTCTCCCTGGGCGGCACGCAGGTGGTCCGCGGGGTCACCGTCCCCCCGGCGCTGCTCCCCTGGCACTGGCTGGCCCACCTGCCTGTGGTCAGCCAGATGCTGCCGGACCGGCTGTCCATCCTGGCGGACGGGCTGGCCGCCGTGGTGCTGGCGGTCGCACTCGACCGGGCCCTGTCCGCGGTAGCGGTAGACCAGCCCCGCTGGCGGCGCCAGGGTATCCCGGTGGCGATCGCGGCGATCGCGGTCCTGCCGCTGATCCCGCTGCCTTTCCACACCACCCAGGTCGCCGCGGTCCCGGCGGGGTACCGGGCGGCCTTCAGCCGGCTGGCGCTGCCGCGGGACGCCCGGATCCTCGTGGTACCGGTGCCGTACGGCCACGTCTCACAGGCGCTGCGCTGGTATGCCGAAACCGGGTACCCCGGCTCGATGAACGGCGGCTACTTCATCGGCCCCAACCGCAACGGAAAGGCCATGGGCTACGGTGGCCGCAGAGCCCGGGCCATCGCGAGATCCATCGACTCCCTGTGGCATCCTTCCAGCCGGGCCAAGGGACCGACGGCGGCCCAGATGCGCCGCTACGTTGCGCGCTGGCGGCCGGCGGCGGTGGTCGCGGTGATCCGGCGTACGTCCCGTCTTGGGAGGCTGCTGACCACGGTTTTCGGGCCACCCAGCTTCAGCGTGGGCCGGGTCGTGGTGTGGAGGCGTGAACGATGATTGCCTGTGCCTTTCCCGGTACTTTGCCTGGCTCCGCTAAAGTTTCGGGCACATTCGGTATATAGTCCATTGACCAATTTGCGACAACAGGATGGCGACCGCTGTGAAG
Organism: uncultured Actinomycetes bacterium; assembly: GCA_963720645.1. GTDB lineage: Bacteria > Actinomycetota > Actinomycetes > Streptosporangiales > Streptosporangiaceae > RYN-230. The sequence continues at coordinate 87,197 of CAVRFX010000022.1, forward strand.
CTATCGATCCTGATGCCGGTCTACAACGAGGCTGGGACAGTCCAGAACGCGATCAAGCGGCTGCTGGACGTGGATTTCCCCTGCCCCGTCGAGTTCGTGATAGTCAACGACGCCAGCACCGACGGGACATCGCAGATCCTTGACGCCCTCGATGATGACCGCCTGATCAAGCTCAGGCATACGGTCAACCAGGGCAAGGGGGCCGCGGTGCGCACCGCGGCCGCGGCCGCTACCGGCGACTACATCCAGCCCTTCGACGCGGACCTGGAGTACCAGCCAGAGGACATCCCGGAACTGCTCAAGCCGGTGCTCCGCGGCGAGGCCACGGTGGTCTTCGGCAGCCGGACGTTCGGCAGTCACTCGGCCTACTCGTTCTGGTACGTCATGGGCAACAAGGGCGTGACGACTGTCGCGAACATCCTGTTCAACGCCTACATCGCCGACCTGGAGACCTGCTTCAAGCTGATGCCGCTGGAGTTGTACCGGAGCCTGGACATCACCTCCGACGGCTTCGGCATGGAAGCGGAGATCACCGGCAAGCTGCTGGCGCGGCAGATCCGGCCGTTCGAGGTGCCCATCACCTACCGCGCGCGCAGCCGTGAGGAAGGCAAGAAGATCACCTGGAAGGACGGCGTCCAGGCGGTCTGGCTGCTGACCCGCATCCGGATGACGTCGAAGCGGGCCCAGCGCCGCGGCCAGTCCGCGTAACGCGCAGCCACGTCACCCGGGCGGGAGGCGGGGGGTGAGTCTTGTCCGGCGTGCGGCCGGGCCGCTGCAGGCTGCAGCCTGGCCATGGCAGGCCGGAGGGGGCAGCCGGCCAGGGCGTGCGGCCCGGGTGGCCCCCTGGCTGATCCTGGGTGGTTACCTGCTGGGCGCCGTGGTTCTGGCCTGGCATCTGTGGGCCGACCCGGCGGGCCGCGCGCAGGTGGTGCCGGCCGTCGGCATCTCCCACGACGTCAACCTGTTTGCCTGGTTCCTCCGGTACGAAGCGACCGCGATCGCGCACGGGCGCCTTCCTGACCTGGTGACCACGGCGGTGAACGCACCGCAGGGCATCAACCTGATGTGGAACACCTCGTTCCTGCTGCCCGGAGTGCTCTTCGCCCCGCTGACCCTGCTCATCGGCCCGCAGGCCACCCTCACCACGCTGCTGACGCTGGGCTTCGCCGGGTCCGCGGCCGCCATGTTCTGGGTCCTGCGGCGCTGGGGTGCCAGCCTGCCCGCGGCGGCCCTGGGCGGCGCGATCTTCGGTTTTTCGCCGGCCATGCGCATCGCAGCCATAGGCCACTATCACCTGCAGTTCGCCGTCCTGCTGCCGCTGATCATCGACGCGCTGCTCAGGCTGGTGACCGGCCGCGGCCGCCCGGTGCGCACCGGGGTCTGGCTGGGCCTGCTGACCGCCGCGCAGCTGTTCGTCGCCGAGGAGGCTGTCGCGCTGACGGTCTGCGCGGGCCTGGTGATCGTCGCGGTCCTGGCGGTCTCGCGTCCGCGTGACGTGCCAGGCCAGGTCCGCGGGGCCGTGACCGGGCTGGCCACCGCGGCCGGCGTGCTGCTGGTGACCGCGGGGTATCCGCTGTGGGTGCAGTTCCGCGGGCCGCTCGCCGAGCATGGCAGCCCGTGGAGCCCCGGGCATTTCCGCAACCGGCCGGGCGACTTCGTCAACGGGCCGAGCGGGTTCCTGTTCCACTCGCAGGCCATGGTGCAGTACCTGGACCAGCATGCGGTGCGGATGGTCGAGTACTTCGCCTATCTGGGCTGGCCCATGCTGGTCGTGCTGCTGGTGGCCGCGGTCCGGTTCTGGCGGGACCTGCGGGTCAGGGCGCTGGCCGTGACCTTCGCGGCCCTGGAGGCGTTCAGCCTCGGCAGCCGCACCGTGGTGCTGGGTGGCCTGCACTATCCGGCTGCCCTGCTCCCCTGGCACTATCTGCAGGCGCTGCCGCTGCTGAACCAGAGCCTGCCGAACCGGTTCTCCTTGCTGGCGGACGGCGCCGCCGCCGTGGTCCTGGCGTTCTCCCTGGATCTCGCGTGGGGGCGGGCCCGGGAATCAGCCGCCCGCCGGCGATCCGCCCCGGCGGAGGATACCCAGGCCGCCCCGGAGGCCGCCCCGGCCGCGGGAGCACCGCGGGCCCCGGCCTGGCGGAAGACCGCCGCCCTGGTGCTCCTCGCCCTGGCCATCGTGCCTATCATCCCGCTGCCCATGCAGACCGCAGCGGTCACGCCGACCCCGGCGGGCTGGGAGCAGGCCTTCAGCCGGCTGAACCTGGCCAACGGCGCGCGAGTCCTCGTCGTCCCGGTTCTGCCCGCCACGGTGATGCGCTGGCAGGCGGACACCGGCGTGCCATTCTCGGTGATCAGCGGCTACTGCATCGCCCCCAACCCGGCCACCGGCCGGGCGGAAATATGCCATAGCGGCCGGAACCGGACCGCCAGCTACCTCAACGACCTGTGGCTGGGCAAGCGGGGAGACGCCGCACCCTCCACGGCCAGGCTCAGGTCCACCCTGGCCTACTGGCATCCGAGCGCGGTCGTGGCGGTGACCAGCCGCGAATCGCGGCTCGGCCGGTATCTCTGCAACGTCCTGGGCCCGCCTGCCGTCCAGGTCGGGAGCGTCCTGGCCTGGCGGCCGGTGCGGGCACCCCGGGCGATCGCGAGCGGGCCGGGCAGCGCGCCGAACAGCTGAGGCTGATCCTCAGGGGCGGCCGAGAGCCCGGTAGATCCAGCCCGCCGCCCGCCAGGCTGCGGCCGGGAGAGCGTTCCGCCCGTCCGCGATGGCCCGCCGGGCCACAGCCTTTCCCACGACGTCCGGGTCCGCCTGGCTGAACTCCGGCCAGTCGGTCAGCAGGAGCAGGACCTCAGAATCGGCGGCCGCGCCGAGCATCGAGTCGGCGTAGCCCAGTTCCGGGTGCGCCCGCCGGGCGCGGTCCATGGCTACCGGGTCGTAGGCGGTCACGAGGGCGCCGCGGGCGTGGACGGCGGTGGCCACGGCCAGGGCCGGGGAATCACGGATGTCGTCGGAATCAGGCTTGAACGCCAGGCCCAGGACGCCGACCCTGCGTCCCGCCAGCGACCCGCCCGCCAGCTCCTGGGCCAGCCCGGCCATCCGGGACCGGCGGCGGGCGTTGATCGCGTCCACCTCCCGCAGGAACGAGACGGATTCAGGCACGCCCAGCTCCGCGGCGCGGGTCATGAAGGCCCGGATGTCCTTCGGCAGGCAGCCGCCGCCGAACCCGAGACCAGGCCGCAAGCTGGCTGCCGATCCGGTGGTCGTAGGCGAGCGCGCCGGCGAGCTCGGTGACGTCCGCGCCCGGCCGCTTCGCAGACCTCGGCCATGGCGTTGATGAAGGAGATCTTGGTGGCCAGGAACGCGTTGGCCGCGATCTTCACCAGCTCCGCAGTCTCGTAGCTGGTCACGAGGAAGGGAACACCCGCCGCGATCGGCTCCGCGTACACCTCGCGCAGGATCGCCTCGGCGTGCGCGGACCGCACGCCCACCACGATGCGTTCCGGGCGCAGCGTGTCAGCCACCGCGAACCCCTCGCGCAGGAACTCCGGGTTCCAGGCCAGCGGGCACCGCGCCCCGGCGGGGCCCAGTTCCGCCACCCGCCCGGCGAGCCACGCGGCGGTCCCCACCGGGATCGTGGACTTCCCGACGATCAGGCACGGCCGCTCCAGCCGCGGCGCCAGGGCCTCGATGCAGCTCATCAGGTGGGAAAGGTCGGCGCCGGCCGAGTCCGGCCGCTGCGGCGTGCCGACGCAGACGAAGTGGACGTCGCCGAAGTCCGCGGCCTCGGCGTAGGACGTGGTGAAGCGGAGCCTGCCCGACCGCACGCCGCGCTCCAGCAGCTCACCCAGCCCGGGGTCGTAGAACGGCAGGTTTCCCGCGGCCAGCGCGGCGATCACGTCCGGGTCGCTGTCCAGGCCGAGCACCTCGAAGCCCAGGCCGGCCAGGCACGCGGCGTGCGTGGCACCGAGATAACCGGTGCCCAGCACGGTGAGACGACGGGCCACTACTCTTCTCTCTCCCCTTGAGTCTCTTGTCTCCCGGGCATCACCTGGGGACCGCCGGCGGCCGCCCCTGCGGAGGCCGCCCCATGCTAGTTGACGTCACTGAAGGCCAGGCAAAGCGAACCCAAAGTGATCGTTTACGTGTCCCCTGGCTGATCCGCCGGCCGGTCGCGCCGGGACGGCTGCCCGCCTTACTGGGCAGGCGGGAGCTTGACGCCTGCGTGAGCCCACGGGCGGGTGAAGCCGACCACGGTGCCGTCCCCCGCCGCCGCCGCGGACGTGCCGTAGGCGGAGATCCGGATGGGGAAGCCCGTCGCGTAGGCCTCGAGCATCATGCCCTTGCCGATGACCAGGCCGACGTGCCCCGGGGCGGTCGGCGTGCCGTCCGAGCCCGCGAAGAACACCAGATCACCGGGCCGGACCTGGCTGGCCGGGATCTCGGGTCCCCAGGCCCACTGCGCCTGCGAGGTCCGCGGGATGCTGATGCCCGCCGCCCGGTACGCCATCATCACCAGCCCGGAACAGTCGAACGCGTCGGGGCCGGTACCGCCCCACTGGTAAGGCTTGCCCAGCTGCTCGCGGGCGTACCCGATCGCGGTGGAGACCACCTGATTCGGCACGGCGGTCATCTGCGCGCTGGTCAGGCACTCGGGCGCGCTCACCGTGGTCGTGTTGCTCTCGGTGTAGCCGCCACGGCTGTACACGCCCGCCCAGTAGAGCACCGTCTGCACGTACGACTGGAGGTGGTTGTAGGCGAAGATGGCGCCGCTGACGTTGTTCTGCACGCCGTGCGCGAGCAGGTACTTGGCCGCGCCCGCGATGGCGTCCGCGGGCTGGTAGACGCTGGCCAGGCCGTCACCGTTCTCGTCGGTGGCCACTCCGCTGACCGTCTCGGACGCCTGGTGCACCGGGGCGCCGCCCCACGTGTTGCCAGACGCCCCGCCGATGCCGATCTGCATCGGCCCGGCGGCGCCGAACGCGTTCGACCCGGAGCTCACGCCGGGCAGGCTGGTCCGGCCGTCGTCGGACTCCACTTTGCCGATCCCGGCGAGCAGGACCCAGGGCACGCCGTACTGCTGCCCGACCTTCTTGAACAGGGCGAGGTAGTCCGCCGGGATGGAGTTGCGGGCCGCGCGTGGTGACCGCAGGCTGGGTGGTAGCCCCGGTACCGGACGAAGGACACCCGACGCCCGCGGCGAAGAGCATGCTGGCCCCGCCGACCATCGCCATGGGGATCACGGCCACGGCGGTGACCAGCAACGCGGCCACCCCGATGGCCACCAGCACGGCGAGCCGGCCGGTGCTGAAGCTGAACCGCCAGCTCACGAATTGCCCGCCGAGGCCAGCTCGATGTCGTTGGCCAGCCAGCTTTGCCCGCTGCCGGCCAGCGTGATCGCGTAATGCCCGGTGCTGCGGCTTGTTCCCTGCTTGGTGTGCATCGTCTGGACGATGGTCACCACGAAGGTCAGGCTGCCTGAGCTGAAGGTCCGGATCGAGTTGATCACCGTGCGGGCGGACGAAACCTGATGCTGCCCGGTGCGCTGGCTGGCCACGCCCGGCGTACCGTAGGCGCGCGCCAGGGTGCTGCTGAGCTCACTGGTGGCCAGGCCGCGGAAGCTGGGCGACGTAGGAGGACGTGCCCTCCCGGTAGGAGAACGTGTCGTAGGCCGACCCGAACGCCTCCGTGACGCTGGCCGCCTTGGCCAGGTCAGCCTGGCTGAACGGCAGCCACTGGTAGATGTCCGGTGCCGACCCGGCCGGGGTGGCGGGCGCGACTGGCGCGGAGGAGGCCACCGGGGTGGACGGGGATGTCCCCGCGCCGCCGGCCGCCGTGGCGCTGGGCGTCGCCGCGGCTGGCCGGTGCCCCTGCCCCAGCGCCGAGCGCACGCCCGGAATGAGCAGATACGCCCCCATTCCGCCGAGTACGACGACAATGCCGAGGAAGGCCAGCACCCGCTGGGCCGGGCTCAGGTCCATGTCAGTCCGCTACTTCTTCCGGCGCACCGGCCGCAGCCAGAACGGACCAGGCGGGCTGGCGTCTGTGCCCGGGCTGGCCTGGCTGCTCCCGCCCTGGCCAGATGCGGCTGGCCCGCGTCCGGAGGGCGGCGCCGCGGACGGGCCCGTGCCGCCGCGCCAGCTGCCCGAGCCGCTGCCCGAACCGCTGCCGGAGCCGTTGTCCCTGGCCCGCAGCGGTGGCGCCGCGTTCCGGGAGGGGCCGCGTGACGGGCTCGCATCGCGGGCCTGGCCGGTCCCCCGGGACGGGCTGCCCCAGAAGGCGCCACTGCCCTGGCGGCTGGACCTGCGGCGTGCCGGACCCATGATCGCCCCGTGGCGGCGCACTGCCCGGGGAGGTGCCGCCCCCGGCCGCGGCACCTCCCCGGGACGGGGATCCGCCGCGTGCCGGGGGGGCACCGAAGGTGGATGGGGCCGAGCCCGGGCCAGCGCCGCCGCCGGACGGCGGGGGCGCCGCCGCGGGCGGCCGCGGAGCGACCCCGGGCCAGCGCTGCCGGGCTGCTCCCGGGCGCGCCTGGGCCGGCGCCGCGGGGGGCGGCGCTCCGGGTGCACCGGCTGCCCGGCTGGGCTGAGCACCCGAGGGGGCTGCGCCGGCCGGAGTGCCCCCCGGGGGCGCAGCGGCCCGCGGGCCGGTTCCCGGCGTCCGGGCGGGACCGGCCCGCAGCGGCGTCGGCTGCCCCGGAACGGGCCCATCCCGACGGTGAACGCGGCTGCCCGGCGGCGTCCCGGTCCGGCAGGTCCAGCGGCGGCGCGGCACGGGTGCTCCCCTCGGCCGCCGCTGCCGCCCGGCCCCGGCCGCGGGCGGCCAGCCCGCCCCGGCCCGCCCCGGACTGGTACGCCTCGTCGGTACCGTCGCCCGGCGCACCGGCCTGTTCCGCACCATCCTCGGCGCCCACCGTAGCCGCGGAGGCCGCCGAGGCCCCCGCGGCCGCGGCGCCAGCGCCGGCGCCGCCCGCTGCGGCGGCAGCCACACCTGCGGCCTGCGCAGGGTTGCGCCTGGCCCAGCGGGCGGCCCGGTACGCGGCAAAACCGGGGACACCGACGCTGGCGGCGTCCATGGTGTTCCGCCGCGCCATGCTGCCCGCCTGGGCCAGCCCTGCGTCGGCCCGGTCGCGGGAGCCGACCATGCCGTATCCCACCGCGGAGAACAGGTGCACGAACGGCTTCCTGTAGATGAACACCGCCACGGTGACCAGCGCGATCATCAGGATCTTCAGTGCCCAGGGCAGCACCGCGTCACTGGTCCCCATGATCAGGGAGTACGCGTAGAGCAGGATGCTCAGCACCAGGGCCACGGCCGCCTGCTTGAGCAGGACACCGACCAGCATCTCGACCCAGCGCAGCGCGACCACCCGGCCGAACCCCGGGTGGGTCCCGACGATGAGGAAGAACGGCCCGGCCACGAGCAAGAGCAGGAACCCGAGTTTCAGGATGATCAGCGTGATCGCGATCAGCAGCACCAGGACGCCCGCGACGAGCGCCGCGAACAGGGCCGCGAACGCGATCTCCAGCCGGGTCGGGTACTGGTTTCCCTGGAACAGCGAGTAGACATCGGGGTTGTTCTGCTTGATCGACTGGGCGATGCCGGCGTAGGCGTCCTGCTTGGCCTGGATCAGGGACGTGGTGGGCGTCTCGTTGGTGGCAACGGCCTGGGCCCACAGCAGCTGACGGCCGTACTGGTTGACCACCGTGGGCTTGGCACCCTTGCCTGTGGTGTACACGGTGGTGCCGAACTCTCCGTCCAGCCACGGCTTGCAGACCAGCACCGTCCACAGCTCGTTGGCGTTCTGGTCCACGATGCCCGAGCCACCCGTGAAGTTGTAGTTGGCCGTGGTCACCTGCGGGTCGTGGCCCTGCACCGGGACGCAGTTGGCGCCAGCCGGGGCGGGCAGCCCGGCGAACGCGACGTTCAGGGTCTGGGTGATCCCGTTGGACACGGTCTTGCCCAGGCCGGTGAAGTCGGCGGGCCGGCCGATGAGCCAGATGGCCGCCGCGCAGGCGATCACCATCCAGATGGTGCCCTCGATCGTCCGGGTGGCGCGCTTGCGGATCAGGCCCTGCCAGGCCAGCCAGATCGGCGCCGAGGATGACCACGGGGGCCAGGAACGGGAAATAGATCGCGTTGCCCAGGCTGGTGATCAGCCGGTCCACCGCATTGGTCAGCCAGGACAGGATGCCCTCGCCCGCGGCGGACTGGTACACGGTGATCGTGACCCGGTCCAGCGCCTTCGAGGCGTCGAACACCATCCCCGCGACGCTGTTCCCGATCAGCGAGGTCATGTCCGAGCACTGCATGTCGTAGGCGGCCCAGGACTGCCCGGCCATGCCGTAGCTGTCGTACAGGGTGGCAGGCTGCTTCCCGCCGGTGACGGGCGGGCGGATCAGTGAATCGATGCCGCCGGCCGCCGGTTCCGGCGCGGGGACGGACGGCTGGCAGATGTTGTTGAGGTCACCTATTAAGCCGCTGGACCCCGCGTTGCAGAAGCCGAGCAGGCCGCCGATATCGCCAATCCCGGGCGCCGAGCAGATGCCGGCCGGGGCGGCCGGGGTCTGGGGGGTGCGCGCCGCCGTCTGCTGCGCGATCGCGGCGTGCCCCACCTCCGCCGCATGCTGGGCGGCCACCGCGTGCTGCGCCGTGGAGGCGGGCGCGCCCACCGCCGCCTGCGCGATCGCCGGCGACCCGAGCAGGGCCGCCCCGGCCACGGCGATGATCACACCGGGCACGGCGAGGGCTGCGCGGACTACCTTGGCGGTCCGGCGGGGAACTGCGGCCATGGTGGGCTCCTGAAGCCTGGGGGGAGAGGCTGGTCGGGGCATGGAGGGTCCGCCGGTCACCTGGCGGGCTCGCCCGGCGGCGCCGCGCCGAGCAGCCCGGCGCCCGGGGCAGGGTCGCCATCGGGTGACACGGATCCCTCGGCCGGGCGGGCCCGGGTGGGGTTGGTGTCCAGCCATTGCCGCATCTCATCGGAAATCAGGTCGATGCCGATCCGTCCGGCCCGGCCTTCCAGATCACGGAAAACGCATTCCCCGTTGCCGAGCCCCCGCAGCACGGCCTTATGTTCCTCTGACGCCTCCACCCCCAGCAGCGCCATCACGTTCGCCACCTCGACGCGCTCCGACGAACGGAACGCGAACACCCCCGATATACAGTTCGTAACCTGCTCGTTCAGCAGGTCTCCCGCGTTCTGGGAGACCAGGATCAACGCCGTGTTCCTGGACCGCCCCATCCGGGATACCTCGGGAACCAGCTTGGCCCCCTGCGGCGTCGCCGTGATCGCCCATGCCTCGTCGAGGAAGATCGCCTTGGGGAGCCGGCGATCGATTCCGTTGAGGAGCCTGCGGGCGAACTGGGACACGAGGTAGAGCAGGGCAACAGAGAGCCGCTGCTCGTAGGAATAGTCTTCCCGGCCTGCTGCACTGTCGGGCAGGGTCAGGCCGGCCAGGGTGAACACGGTCGTCCAGCCGGCCGTGTCGATCTGCTGGCCACCCGAGGGCGCGAAGCAGAGCCGGGCCAGGCGCATCTCCGACATGGACCGGAGCACCGCGCCGAGGTTCTTGGACGGAGGATCGGCGGACTCCTCCAGGTGCCGGATGACCTTGCCCAGGCTCGGCCGCTCGCGGCTGGCCACGCTGGCCACCGCCTGGATCATCGCGCTCTCCCGCTCCTCGCTCATCCGCGGCAGCAGGAGGCGGAGGGTTTCCGTGGCCATGGTCCGCTTCTCGGCCAGGTCGTCACCGAACGAGAACGGGTCGAGCAGGCCCGGTGCAGCGGCACCCAGCGGCAGCACCCGTGCCTTGCGGCCACGCTCGGCCAGCAGCTGGACCAGGGGTTCCGCATCTCCCTTGGGGTCGATCACCGCGACCGTCACCCCGCGCAGCGCCAGCTGCAGGATGAGCAGCAACGCCAGCGTCGTCTTACCCCCGCCGGGCTCACCGGTGATGGCGATCGCGGTGGGCCGGTTCAGCGCCGCGGCCAGCAGCGGATCGAAATGGACCACGGCGCGGGCCCGGCCGAGGGTCTCGCCGATATACGGGCCGACCCAGCCCTGCCCGCTGTTCGGCCGGTCACCCAGGTCCACCGTGGCGGTTGGCACGCCACCCGCGATCGTGTACAGCGGCTGGCGCTGGACGTACGAACTCAGCCGGACCCGGTCCCCGGGCAGCGACTCGCGCAGCAGGGAGAACTGGTCGCCGGTCGAGTTGACCACGTCGATGCCCATGTCGCGGTAGTGCTCGACGACCGCTTCCACCCGGCGCTGGCACAGTTCCCGGGTCGGGGCGGATACCACCAGGCGGTGCCAGCCGTAGACGAAGGGCAGCCGCTCCTTGGTAATGCCGTGCTCGAGCATCCGGGCCGCGACGATCTGCTCGGCCAGGGCGATCGGCGCATCCACCCCGGCCTCCCTGATGTGCGCGTCCATGTCCCGGGCGTGCGCGAGCCGGCGGCCGACATCCTTGCTGGCCTTGGCCGGCGGGATGAGGCGCATCCGGGAGCTGATCTCCACCGGGAACGGCAGCGAGTCCGCGAAATGCAGCCACGGCTCGCCGTCCGGGAACGACATCACGTCCGGGAACCGGGAAAAAGACAGGAACGCCTCGAACGACTCCCCCTCCGGATGCTCCAGGCGGAGCAGCGTGCGCCCGTTGTGCACCTGGCCTTCGTACAGCGACTCGATCTCCCCGGCCCCCCACCGGCGGCGCCGGACCGCGGACGGCCGCGGGTCACCCGCAGTGCCCATCAGCGTGTGCCGGACCAGCCACGCGATCTCATCGCTCGTCGCGTGCCGCGCGGCGAGGGCGCTGGCCCCCAGCGCCCGGCCGAGCCGCTCGGCGTGCTCGGTCCAGCGGGCGATCTCGGCCGCTGGGATCGCCTCGTCATCGAGACCCATCGCCTGCTCGCCAGCCCGGTAGGCGTTGAGGAACCCGGAGAGCACCCCGCCGCCCAGCTGCGCGCGCATGCCCCGCTGCCCCAGCCGGACACCCAGGTAGACCTCCTTCGCCCAGAAGTCCTTCGCCCAGACATGGCGGTACATCTCATCCAGGTAGTCCCGCCAGCCGGGTCCCCCATCTGACGTGGCGTCCAGCTGGGCGGCCCACTCAGCCGCGGGGTAGGAACGGTGCACGATGCGCAGATGGACCTCGGCGTCCGGCATCCGGATCGCGGCCAGCGCGACCGTGATGTTGGTGGCCAGGGCCTCCCGGTCCTGCGGCGTGGTGAACTCATACGGTTGGGTCGGCAGCCGGTAGTACGCCCAGGCATGCGTCTCGGTGAGCAGGATGCGGTCATCGAAATAGCGCAGCGACAGACGCGATCTCGATCGTCCTCCCGTCCGGGCGCTCACGGTGTCCTCCCAAGGGTTCGCGTCATCCGGTCACACCCCGCCCGCCAGCCGCTCGCCCGGGCCTGACGGCCCGGGGCCGCTAGCTGGTGCCGGACCGCGCTCACCGGGCTGCCCATCGTTGCGGCGCACCGTCCGGCGGCAGGGGGCCGCCCTGCGGTGCGGACCGGCTGACCCCGACCGCGAGCGCGGAGACCAGCACTCCGGCCAGGGCCGTGTACGCGAGCTGGACCGGCGGGCGGAGCTGGGCGAACCGGGATTCCACGTCGTCGGCAGCGTCGCTGGTCCCCTGCTTGGCCGGCGGAGCCCCCAGGTGATCGTCCCAGGGCACCCGGACGATGGCCCGGCATCGGCCGCGGACGACGAGTTCAGCCTGCTCGACATGGGCCATGCTGCGCTTGCTCACTCCGTTGATGACCGTGATCGCCTCGTTGCACAGTTCCCCGTAACCGTGCCCGTCCAGCCACTCCATCGTCATCGCGACGGCCCGGGCCGCGTCGGAGCTGGCCGGGGCGACCAGGATGAGCTGGTCGGCCGCGGACAGGACACGCGCCACCGCTGACGCGCCGGGGTCCGTCAGGGTAAGCGGGTAGCGGGACGCCAGTACGTCGAGCACCCGAGCGTATTCCGCGTCGGCGAGCGCGGCCCGCCGTCGGGAGTGGAGTCGTGCGCGATGAGATCCAGGCGGCCCCGCCCGCGCTGGCCCGGCACAGCGGGCGGGTCCCCGCTGAGCAGGCCGCGGGCGGTGCCCGCCGGGGAGGTGCGGGCCATGTCGGTGAGGGACGTCTGGCCCGGGTTGAGGTCCAGGGCCGCGACCGGCTCGCCGCGCAGGCTGGCCAGGACGTCGGCGAGGACCAGCGTCGTCACCGTCTGGCCGGCGCCGACCGTGCATCCGAGCACCACGATCAGCCGCGGCCCGTGGATCGACAGCTGGACCCGCGCGCGGTCACGTCGTTCCATGTCGGGCCGACCGGGCCCCTGACCGCCTGGCACGACCCTGACGTGCTCCCGCCAGCTGATGCCACCGCGCTGCTGGCCGGGGCCGCTCAGCGCCCTTTCCACCAGCGTCGGCCTGACACTGGAACCACCCCGGACCACGACGACGGGCGGCGTCCACGGGCTGGCGAGCGGCGGAGGTGAGCTGGCGGCCGGTGCGGCAGGCTCGCCCGGCAGGTCCTCGTCCTGCCCGTCCTCATCTCGCTGGCCTTCACCGGGAAGGCCAGCCTCGTGGGCGTCTCCGGCCGGTGCACCGGGCTCGTCCGGGGCGAGTTCGTGCCCCTCCGCCACGTCGCCGGCGGCAGGATCGTCTGCCGGGGCCAGGTCGTCAGGTGTAGCTGGCTGTTCGGCCCCGGCTTGCTCACTGGCGCCGCCGGGGGCGTGCGGCTCAGGCTGGAAGCCTGGCTGGGCGAGTGCGGCGTCTTCGGGGAGCGCCTCCGGCGCCGATGCCGGTGCCGCCGCGGGGGGCGTCACGGCGTCGGGTGCCTCGTCCGGGGCTGCGTCAGGCGCCTTCACCTCAGCCCCGGCTACCCCGGGCTCCGGCACGGCAGGCCCGTCAGTTTCGTCCCCCGCCCCCTCAGCCCCGGCTACCCCGGGCTCCGCCACCGCGGGCCCGTCAGTTTCGCCCTCCGGTCCCCCGGCATCGGCATCCGCGGGCTCAGCTACCGCAGGCCCGGCCACCACGGACTCCGCCACCGTGGGCCCGTCAGTTTCGTCCTCCGGCCCCCCGGCATCGGCACCCGCGGGCTCAGCCACCTCAGCCCCGGCCATCCCGTCCCCGGTGGCCTCAGGAGCGGGCGCGTCAGGAACGGGCGCCTCAGGATCAGCCGTCCGATGCTCAGCCATCTCGCCTTGTGCCGCCAACGGCTCAGCGTCCCCGGAGTCCGCCGGCTCGGGCTGGAGCGGGCCGATGAAGAATCCGGCCGGTCCCGTGGGCATGCCGGTCAGCGGTTCCGGCGAGGCCGGCTGGGCCGGCACGCTCACCGCGGGCGAGGCTGGCCTGGCCATTTCTGGCGCGGCCAGTGAATCGGCTCTCCCCATCAGGGACTCTGGTTCCCCGGGATCTGGGTCCCCCGGGACCGGGGGGACAGGATCCGCCGCAGCCGGGATCGGATCCGCGGCCGCGGGGACCCGGGGCCCCGCGGTCATCGCCCAGTTCCCGGAGACCGGCGGGGCCGGGGCGGGCGGAACCAGCGGAGTCCAGGCGGGGGCGGCCGGCGCGGTCGAGGCGGGAGCGTGCGGGTCCTTGGCTGGCCACGCCGCAGGCGGCCGGGGCGGAGCCGCCAGGCCATCGGCCTGCGCCGGCCTGGCGATCTTGTCCTCGGCTGCGGCGGGGAGACCTGGCGTGCCGTTCGGGAAGGCTGGCCGGGCGGCATGGCGGCCTGCCGCCGGCGCGGGGTGGAGCGGGGGCTGCCGCTCATCGTGGGCTATCTCGGACGGTACGTCGGCCGCCGTGACCGGCGGCGGCCCCGCCGGGCCCGCCGCGATGGCGGGCCACTGGGTCGCACGACCGCGCCGCCCACCTGCGGTGCGCGGTCGCGGCGCCGGAGCAGCACCCGGTACGCGGCCGGACGGATGGGCGGGGACGGCCTGCGCGGCGGCTTTGCGGGCGGCCGCCGGACGCACGCGGGCCGGGCGCCGCGCGGCGGCCGGAGCGTTGGCGGGCACCAGGGCCGGGGCCGCGGCCGGCGACCGGAGAGGCTCCTCATCCCGGCGCCAGACCTTGCCGATGACCACGACGTCGTCTTTCTCCGCGAGCGGAGCCATCCGGCACCAGATACCCGGTTCACCCAGGTACCGCACCTGGGAAATGACCAGTTCAGGGAGTCTCTTGCTTTCCAGCACGGGACGCGTGGCGAGCCAGGTGATCACGCCCGGCGGCAGTACGTAGAGCCAGAACAGCGTGTGGTTGAAGGGGAGCCCGAGGATGGTCAGGAGGATCACATACGGGACCGTGATCGCCGCGAACACCGCGATCTGGCCAACCGGAACCGGCATCGGCAGCCTGAAGTCGTACAGCTTGTAGAGCCGTTTTTCGATGCGCCAGATGCTGGTGTAGGTGGGCAGGTCCACCGGGTGCTCTCCTTCCGGCCGGGGCGGAGATCAGTGGACGCCGAGCGCGTTCGCGATGCCCTGGGCGAGCGTCTGCACGATGCTCGGGGTGTAGAAGATCACTGCAATCGCGACGGCGAGCACGAGGAACTGCACAAACCGGATGATTTCCCGAGTGAACAAGAAGAACAGGGCAACGATCCCGACAATCCCAAGGAACAGGGGCCCGAACAGCCCCTGCAGGTAGTTCACGAGCCCCGAGGTGCTGAGCGACGACGGGGCCGCGATGATCAGCGATTGGAACGACATCGACTACTCCGGGTTAGGGGGATCACGCCTGGCCGGGCGGAGGCGTGCGGCCTTCGAAGTCTGGTCATGGCGACCCCGGCGCCTCGGTAGCTGCGCTGATGTCCCGGACGTACCAGGTCCCGTTTTGCTGCACGACGGTGAGCGCATAGCTCATCTGGAGCTGGGCAGCCGCCCCGCCCTTAGTGATCTGGCCCCCCGGGGACCTGGCCGGAACGCTCCAGACGACGGTCGCAATGATATGGCGGGTCGTGCCGCCAGGTGGGACGTTGATGGCAGCTATCGAGTGATAATCCACCGCACCCTCGAGCCCGGCCAGCGTCGTGCCGGGGGCCAGGAAACGGCCCAGCGTCACTTGATTACCACTGGCGTAAGCCTGGAAGAACGCCGGAAGCTGGTTCGTCAGCACGGCCTGGGTGGCGGAGTCGGTACCAGAGTTCGCGGGCGAGGGCAGGGTGGCTCGCCCGGGCGCGGGGAGCCACGCGGGCGCGCTGGACACGACAAGCCCGTCCGAGGACGCGTAGACAGGCACCCCCAGCTGCATCAGCTGGCCGTTCACCCTGGCCAGGAGCGTCACCACGGCGTGGTGAGCGTCCTGCACGTCAGTGGTGGCCACCTGCTCGGACTGCAGCACCGAGGTGCCCTGGCCGTTCCAGCCGAGTTGGGGGTCCGATCCGCTAGGCAGGAAGGCGCCGAGATGGGCTGCACGCTGGCCGGCGTCGTGCGGGTCGTAGTTCAGGTACACCTGCCCGAACTGCATGGCGTAGGCATCCGCGAGGCTCACCGGGAACCCGTTGGCCGCCGGGGTGGACGCAACCGGGGCCGCCTGCCCCGAGCCAGACTCGTTCGACAGGATCGCAACCACGCCGCGGTACCCGATAAGCAGCAAGACGGCCCACGCGACGCCGCGGAAGACCCAGACGAGCCAGCGGCCGCCCGCTCCGCCCCAGGTTCGCCCGGAGCGCGAGCGCTTGCCCTGATCGCGTCCGGAATACTCGGTCTCCGCTTCGTAGTCCAGTCCGTGCTCAGCCAAATGCGGACTGCGATCAACGGTTGACCGGCGAACCATCGCACCTCCGCCCGTTCCTGCGCACGCGCAGCAATGAGTTGCGGTGCCTTCCTATGCCGTCTATCGCCCTATTCTGCGCCATAACCCGCCGACCCGGGAGCCCCTTTCGCGAGGCCCACTGCCCGATGCGCGGGCAAACAAACCGCCCATTGACCGGTGCGAGAGCACCACGATTGCCATCGTAGGTCTCTGACCTGCGACGATGTCGATACGCAGGTTGGCTAGGAACTCTCGGTTGGCAGCTGCCAGCGTGCCCCGCAACCCGCAGCAAAATAGTTGCACCCGATGCCTTACGAGGGATCTTAGCGGTATCGGGAGGCCCGGGCGAGCACTGCAGCGCCCGTGTCGCACGGGCGTCTGGCACGTGTTGCCGTCTGGGTCCCTGCCGCAGTGGGTCCGTCCGATTGCCGGCCGGCGGTGCGACTTCACGCACTCTAATACGCCACTCTCCCGAGCCTTAGCGTCCCCAAATCGCCCGGCTTATCGAGCCCCAGAAGGCACGAATCTCACTGCTCACCCACAAGACCACTGCCGTACACCGGATTAGCCGCCGGGCGGCTCGGGGAATCGCGCGCAGAGATGGCGGCTCAGCCCGGAGGACGTGCGACGAAGACCAGCTCACGACCGGGCCGGTCGGGTGCGTCACGCAAATCTTCCACGATGAAACCGGCCGCCATCAGGGAATCGGCGACCTCATCGCGCCGCCGGAAGCGCAGCGTCGTCTCCGAGGTCAGGACCGCGCCGTCCGCCTCGAACACGAAGATCGACTGGAAGGACACCAGGTCACCACGGATGTCGGTCACCTCGGCCCACGACTGGACTGCGCCGACCCCGGGAACGCGGGCCCGCGACAGCGAGCCGGCGCGATTCCATTCCCGCCATGCACGGGCGGCCGGGTCACGGGTCTCGAAGACCAGGCGCCCACCGGGCCGGAGAGCGGCATGCGCACGCCGCAGGGCTGCGTCCCACTCTGCGTCCGTGAGGAAGACCTGAGCGACGTTCCCCGTCATCGTCGCGAGCTCAACCTGGAGCGGAGGCAGGCAGGCCGCGTCGCACCGCAGCCAGCGCACCCGCTCGGCGCCAGGCTTGGCCCGGGCCACCTCAAGCGAGGCGGCCGCCGGGTCCGCGGCAATGACGTCAACGCCACGGCCGGCCAGAAGACAGGCGAAGGTGCCCGTGCCGCACCCGATGTCCAGGACGCTACAGGCCCCGAACTCCGCGACGATGGCCGCGTACACCACGAGGTCGTCGCGGTCAGGATCGAGGGGATCGTAGACCCGGGCTAGCCGCGGCTCCTCGAACAGCGCATCGGCCACGACAACCCTCCGCAGGCGTGACTGGAGTCTAGACGTTGAAGCGGAACTCGACGACGTCACCGTCGCGCATCACGTAGTCCTTGCCCTCAATGCGCACTTTGCCTGCGGCCCGGGCCGCGGTGAGCGATCCCGCAGCCACCAAGTCGTCGAACGCCACCACTTCCGCCTTGATGAAGCCGCGCTGGAAGTCGGTGTGGATGACGCCCGCCGCCTCCGGCGCCGTCGCCCCCGCCGGGATCTCCCAGGCCCGGACCTCCTTTGGCCCGGCGGTCAGGAAGGTCATCAGGCCCAGGGCGGCAAATCCCGCGTGGGCGAGCCGGTTCAGCCCCGGCTCACCCATGCCGAGTTCGGCCGCCATTTCCGCCGCTTCATCCTCGGGCAGTTCGGCCAGCTCCGCCTCGGTCTTCACGTCCAGGAAGATCACCTCGGCTGGCGCCACCTGAGCGGCCAGCTTGGCCCGCAGGTCCTCGTCCGCCAGCTCGGCCTCATCCATGTTGAACACGTACACGAAAGGCTTCGCAGTCAGCAGGTGAAGATCCCTCAGGTCAGCGAGGTCGATACCGGCCGCGGCCGCCCCGGCGAACAGGGTCGTGCCGCCGTCCAGCATGTCCTGGGCGGCAGCGGCGGCATCAGCCATCCGCTGTCGTTCCGGGTTCTTGGCGAACTTCGCTTCCTTGGCCAGCCGGGGAACGGCCTTCTCCAGGGTCTGCAGATCAGCCAGGATCAGTTCGGTTGCCACGGTGTCAACGTCGCGGGCCGGCGACACGTCACCATCGACGTGGCTCACATCCGGGTCGGAGAACACCCGGACGACCTGGCAGATCGCGTCGGTCTCGCGGATGTGCGCGAGGAACTGGTTGCCTAGCCCCTGGCCCTGCGACGCGCCCCGGACCAGGCCGGCGATGTCCACGAAGCGAGCGGTGGCGGGCACGATCCGGGCCGAGTCGTAGAGCCCGGCGAGGACCGCGAGCCGCGGGTCAGGGATGCCGACGATGCCCACATTCGGCTCGATCGTCGCGAACGGGTAGTTGGAAGCGAGCGCGTTGGCTCTCGTCAACGCGTTGAACAGAGTGGACTTGCCCACGTTGGGCAGGCCGACGATGCCGATCGAGAGACTCACCTGCGTGAGTCTAGAGCGGGTCACGGGGTGAACCCGCCGGGCCCGGTCCTGGCCGGCGACCCGAGCTCAGCGTGTCGGACGGGAAACTGTCAGTGCCCGCTGCCACCATGGCCGAACATGGACGTCTTCTGGATGTTCGCCCTACTCGCGCTGGGGGCCGCAGCCGGCGCCGCTATCGGTTACCTGTACGCGCGGGGACGACTGGCCAGCACGACCGCCGACCTCACCGGGCAGGCCAGAGCGGCGGAAGAGCGGGCGCGCGCCGCCCAGGACCGGGCGGCCATCCTGGAGCGCGCCGCCCAGGAACGGGCCGCACTGATCGACGGCCAGATGGCCGAGCGCTTCCAGGCCATGTCCGCCCAGGCGCTCGACCGCAGCGCCACGATGTTCCTGGAAATCGCCGAGGGCCGGCTGAGCGCGGCCAACGCCCGCGCCGCCGGCGAACTGGAGAACCGCCGCGCCGCGGTCGAGCACCTGGTTCAGCCTCTGCGGGACACGCTGGCCAAGGTCGAGGCGCAACTGCGGGAGACCGAGGAAGCGCGGCACCTGTCCCATGCGGCCCTGACCGAGCAGATGAAGATCACCCGGCAGAGTTCCGACGATCTGCGGGCGCAGACCCAGGCCCTCGTGACCGCCCTGCGGCGGCCGGAAGCACGGGGCCGATGGGGGGAGATGCAGCTGCGCCGGGTGGTGGAAATGGCGGGGATGATCCCCCGGTGCGACTTCGACGAGCAGGTCAGCGTCCAGTCCGCCGAAGGCGCGTTCCGCCCTGATCTCGTGGTGCGGCTGGCCGGCGGCAAGAACATCGTGGTGGACTCCAAGGTCTCGCTCGCCGCTTACCTGGAGGCGGCGGAGGCTTCGGACGAGGCGGTCCGGGCGGCGCGCCTGGATGCCCATGCCCGGCACCTGCGTGAGCACGTGGACCGGCTCGCGGCGAAGTCGTACTGGGCCGCGCTCAGCCCGGCGCCCGAGTTCGTGGTGCTGTTCATTCCCGGTGAGGCGTTCCTGGCCCCGGCGCTGGAGCACGACCCGGCACTGCTGGAACACGCCATGGCACGCAAGGTCCACATCGCCACACCCACCACATTGGTCACGATGCTGCGGACCGCCCAGTACGCGTGGCAGCAGGACGCGCTGGCCGAGAACGCCCGGGCCGCCTTTGACCTGGGCCGCGAGCTCTACGAGCGGATCTCCGGCCTGGGACGGCACATGGACCGCCTGGGCCGCGCCCTCACCTCCGCCGTCACCACCTACAACCAGGCCGTTGGGTCGCTGGAGAGCCGGGTCCTGGTCAGCGCCCGCAAGCTGAACCAGCTCGGCGTGGTGGAGGGGGACCTGGAGACTCCCACCCTGATCGAGGAGGCCACCAGGACGCTGTCCGCCCCCGAACTGGCCGCCCCCGAACTGGCCGCCCCCGAACTGGCCGCCCCCGAACTGGCCGCCCCCGAACGGGCTGCGCCTGAGCGGGCCGCGCCCGAACTGGCTGCCGCCGAACTGGCCGCGCCGGAACTCGCCGCGCCCGAGCCGGAGGCCCCGGAACTGGCCGTCCCCCAGCAGCCGCATCCTCCAGGGTCCCGGCAGGCCGCGCCCGGCCCACCCGGACCCCGGCCGCCCGGAGCTGGCTCGCCCGGACGCCGAACCGGGGGACGTGATGGCGATACGGGGCAGCAATGGCACGAGCTAAGCCCCCCGTGCCCAGGCTGAGCCTGCTGGCCCGGTCCGGTCACCTGGAGTACGACCGGGTGCTGTTCTTCAGCGACGCCATCTTCGCCATCGCGATCACCCTGCTGGTCGTCGACATACGGGTGCCCGGGATCGCGGGTTCCGCGGCCGAGCTCAGTGCCGCCAAGAACAACATGATCAGCTTCGGCATCAGTTTCGCGGTGATCGGCCTGTTCTGGATGGGTCACCATTCGACCTTCCGCTACATCACGACCCTCGACCGGCCCGTGATCGCCATCAACCTGCTCTTCCTGGGCATCATCGCGTTCCTGCCGTACCCGACCTCCCTGCTCGGCAGCGCGGACGGCCTGGACCGGGTCGCGACGATCTTCTACTCCGTGTGCATCTCATGCGCCGGGCTCGGCGAGCTGGCGGTCTGGCTGTACGCGAGCTACGCCAGGGACCTGCTGGTGCCTGGCACGTCTGCTGCGGTGCGCCGCTACATGGCGCTGCGGGTCGCGCGCATTCCGGTGGTCTTCCTGCTGTCCATCCCCGTTGCCTTGGTTTCCCCCGTGCTCGCGTCCTACTTCTGGATCATGATCGCGGTGCTCGGACTGGCGCTGGACCGTTTCGCCCGCCCGGCTGAGGAGCAGGAAGAGGAGGGGGAGACCGCCGGCCCGGCAGGCTGACGCGTCCGGACTGGGCCCGGCGGGACGCATGATCGGCACCGCAGGACCGACGGAAAATGCTCCCTGGTCAAACGCGTGACTAATGCATTACCCGGCGTCCGGGGCCCGCAGTGCATCCCGGCGTACGGGCGTGTCAATCGACCAGATCGGGCGTCAGGCCGGGGTAGCGTGGCCAGCGACGCCGTCATCGGCACGGCCAGCGCCGGGGAGGGAGCACAGGGTGTCCCAGCCACGGCCCGACGCCTCCTGGCCCCGGGAACGGCCAGGACCACACCGCTCCGGCTCCTCCCGCGGGACGGCCAACCCCTGGTCGCCGGGGCCGCCTGACGTCCCTGACGCGGGGCGACCCTGGGATGTGGGCGCGCCGCCTTCTGATGCCGACGGGGACTGGACGCCGGACGCCACGGAGCGGGGCCTGGCGGTAGAGCGGGACCGCGCCGGGGAACGCGGCGCGGTCGCCCTGACCGGGCGGGGCGCAGTCGCGGGGATGCTCGCGGTATTCTTCTTCAGCCTGCTGGTCGCGAGCTGGCTCCAGTGGGGCGTGCTGGCCGGGGCGAGCTTCGTGATCGGCAGCGTGGCCGCGGCCTGGTACACCAAGCCACGGGATCTGCTGACCGCGGTGGTCAGCCCGCCGCTGCTCTTCCTCTGCGCGCTCATCTGCGTGAAGGCTCTCACCGCGAAGGGCAGCACGATCATCTCGACGGTGGAGGGGACGGCGCTGACCCTGGCCAACGTCGCACCCTGGCTGTTCGCGGGGGTCGCCGCGTATCTGATCGTGGCCTGGATCCGCGGACTCCCCCAGTCCATCGCCAGCCTGCGGCGGGATCTGCGGCCTGATCTCACCCAGTCGCGGCTGGGGAGCCCGCGGGCTGCGGGCGGCCGCGGAGACTACCGGCCCGGCTCGCGACGCTATCGCTGACCGCGGACGCCCGGCCGGACGTCACCGCGGGCGCGACCTCAGCGACCTCAGCGGGGAGCAGTACGCCGCAACTCCGGGGGCGGCGCGAACACGAGCCGCTCCTCGATGGCCTCGACTTCCTCGACGGCACCGAAGCCGCGTCCGGCCAGATACTCCAGCACGCCACTGACGAGGGCCTCGGGAACGGAGGCGCCGCTGGTCACTCCCACGGTGTGCACCCCATCCAGCCAGGCCGGGTCGATCGCTGAAGCGTCCTCGACCAGGTAGGCCGCGGCAGCCCCAGCGTCCAGGGCCACCTCGACCAGGCGGACCGAGTTGGACGAGTTCGCGGACCCCACCACGACCACGAGGTCCGAGTCGGCAGCGATCTCCTTCACCGCGGACTGGCGGTTCTGGGTCGCGTAGCAGATGTCATCGCTGGGCGGATCGGCCAGCATCGGGAAGCGCTCACGCAGGGCGGCCACCGTCTGCAGCGTCTCATCCACGGACAGGGTGGTCTGCGACAGCCAGGCCACCCTGGCTGGGTCGCGGACCTGGATATCCGCGCCGCCTTCGGGCCCGTCCACCAGGTGAATGCGGCCCGGCGCCTCGCCCGTGGTGCCGACCACTTCCTCGTGGTTCTCATGGCCGATGAGCAGGATGTCGTAATCCTGGGCGGCGAACCGCTTGGCCTCGTTATGCACCTTGGTGACCAGCGGGCAGGTCGCGTCGATGGTCCGCAGACCGCGGCGCTTCGCTTCCTCGCGGACCTCAGGTGATATCCCGTGGGCGGAGAACACCACCACGGCCCCCTCGGGCACGCTGTCGGCTTCGTCCACGAAGATCGCGCCGCGGGTCTCGAGCTCCCGGACCACGTGGGTGTTGTGCACGATCTGCTTACGCACGTAGACCGGGGCGCCGTAGCGTTCGAGGGCCGTCTCGACGGCCTGAACCGCCCGGTCAACCCCCGCGCAGTAACCGCGGGGCTTGGCGAGCAGTACGCGTCGGGTAGTCGCGGGCATGTCCCCTATGGTAGTTGAGCCCGCCGTGCCCCATGCCAGGGCGGCACCGGCATCGCACCCGGGAACCCCGCCTCCGCACCGGCTCGCTGCCGGTTCACCGATAGCCGTCGGGGAAGCACCAATTGGCCCGGCAGCCGCCCGTGACAGTGTCATGCTCGATCTGATACGACTGTGCCTGTCACGGACCCACGCTGCGCCGCCAGGGGTCGGAACGTCCGGAATGCAGGCGCCGTGGGTCGCGCGGGCCCCGGAGCCCGATACGCCGGGACATACCCGAGGAGAACGATCAAGATGCCTTTGCCGCAGGTCAATGACCGCCTCAAGGAGATCCCTGCGCAGGCGTTGCGGACGCTGTTCGCCTCCGTCGGCCAGCTCCTGCTGGCCGCGGACCGGCTCCGGGCGCGGGCCGCGGAGCAACTCTCGGGTGACGGCGAGGCCACGGACGCCGCGTCGGCCCAGCAGGCCCGGCCCGCACAGAAGGCCCGGCCCGCACAGCAGCCCCGGCCCGCACAGAAGGCCCGGCCCGCACAGAAGGCCCGGCCCGCACAGCAGCCCCGGCCCGCACAGAAGGCCCGGCCCGCACAGCAGCCCCCGGCCCAGGCATCCCCGGCGAAGCCCGCCCAGGACGCCGGGACCGCGCGGTGGCGGTCTCTGGACAAGACGGGCAACGTCAGGCTGCTCAACGGGGACGAGGAGCAGGATGACGAGGGGCTTTCCCCGGCCTCTGCCGTGGCAGGTGCCCCGGACCCGGCAGCGTCGTCCCAGCAGCCATCCGCCGCCTCAGCCCCCGCCGCCCCCGAGCCCCCCGCTCCGGAGCCGGTCACCCCGGCTCCCGCAGAGCCCATCGCCCCTGCTGCCGGGTACACGCCCACCGAGCCTGTCCCAGCCGTGCCCGCCGAAGCCGCAGCGCCCGCCGAACCCGCGGCGCCCGCCGAACCCGCGGCGCCCGCCGAGCCTGCGCTGGCCGCGGCGCCCGCCGAGGAGGCCCTGCCCGCGCCGGCCGCGGCGGAGGCCCTGCCCCCGGCACCGGCTCAGCCCGCCGTGTCCGCGGCGCCCGCCGAGCCTGCCCTTCCAGCCGCACCAGCCGAGCCCGTCCTCACCCCGGCACCGGCCGAGCCCGTCCTCCCGGCCGGCCGAGCCCGCCTGCCCGCTGCCGCAGCCCGCCGTGTCCGCGGCGCCCGCCGAGCGCGTCCTTACCCCCGCACCAGCCGAGCCCGCCACCCAGTCCGCCCCGGCCGGGGAGATCCTGCCTGTTCCCAACTACGACCAGCTTTCGGTGGCTTCCCTGCGGGCGCGGTTGCGCGTGCTCGATGCCACTCAGGTGCACGTCCTGCTCGACTACGAGAAGGCACATGAGGGCCGGCCAGCGGTGGTCACCATGTTCGAGCGCCGTCTCGCCAAGCTGAGCGACGGCAGCTGAGACCGGCCGCCGCCGGCAGAATCCGCCGCAGCCAGCCGCCATGGCGCTCGACACATCACCCGAGGCACCGGTCCCGGTCCGCACCATCCTCAGGCTGACCAGCGAGTGGATCGGCCGCCTCGGCCGGGTCTGGGTCGAAGGGCAGATCGCCGAGCTCACCCGGCGCGGCAACACTGTCTTCCTGACCCTGCGTGACCCGGTCGCGGCGGTCTCCGTTCGGGTGATCTGCCCCCGCACGGTGCTGGACGCGACCGACCCGCCGCCCGGGGAGGGAGCCCGCGTGCTGGTCTGGGCGAAACCCGACTTCAACACCAATCGGGGCTCTTTCTCCCTGTCCGCTACCGAAATCCGCGCCGTCGGCATCGGCGAACTGCTCGCCCGGCTGGAACGGCTCCGCCGGGCCCTGGCCGCCGAAGGCCTATTCGCGGGCGCACGGAAACGGCCGCTTCCGTTCCTGCCCGGCAAGATCGGGCTGATCTGCGGACGTGACTCGGCGGCGGAAAAGGATGTGCTGCGCAATTCCGCCCATCGCTGGCCCGCAGTCCAATTCCGGGTCGAGCCGGTGGCCGTCCAGGGGCCGTATGCGGTCGGCGAGATCGTCAACGCGCTGCACCGGCTGGACGCCGATCCGACGGTGGACGTGATCGTCATCGCCCGGGGCGGCGGCTCCATCGAGGACCTGCTGCCCTTCTCCGACGAGACGCTGATCCGGGCCGTCGCGGCCGCGAAGTCCCCCGTGGTCAGCGCCATCGGTCACGAGCAGGACACCCCGCTGCTCGACCTGGTCGCAGACGTGCGGGCGTCCACCCCCACGGACGCCGCGCGGCGGGTCGTGCCTGACGTGAGCGAGCAACTGGCGCTCATCGCCCAGCTGCGCGGGCGGGCCCGCCGGTGCCTCACCGGCCGGATGGAACGGGAGACCGCATGGCTGGACGGCCTGCGGTCCCGGCCCGCGCTCGCCTCACCGGTCCGCGAGATCGAGCGGCGCCAGGAACTGATCACCGGGCTCACCGAGCGGGCCCGGCGGCGGCTGTCCGCCACCCTGGACCGCGCCGGGGACGACGTGTCCCATGTGCGGGCCCGGCTGCTGGCCCTCTCCCCCGCCACCACGCTGCGCCGCGGCTACGCCATCGTGCAGCGTCCCGACGGGAGCGTGGTGCGCGCGGCCGCGGACGTGCCGCCCGGGGAACGGCTCACGCTGCGGTTCGCCGACGACCAGCTCACCGCGGTCGCCGACGACACGTAACCGCCCCTAGGCCCTGGGGACGCGGGCCCATTGACCTCGGGCCCCAATGGCGGGCCGCCTGGCGAGGTCGAGGAAGTCCGCGAGGATAGCGTCGGCGGACTTATTACCTGCCACGGTGTTTCTTCCCCCATTGAACGGGCGAGAACTCTGAACATTGCTGTGAGCCGGGGGGGAAACAGCACCGTGACGACCCACGCCTTGAAAGGCGCGGCATCCGATCAGGCCACGACTCGGCGGCCTGGGCTGGATGGCCTGCGCGCTCTGGCCGTTATTGCCGTTATCGCTTTTCATGAGCAGTTGTCCGCATTTTCCGGGGGGTTCCTCGGGGTTGACGTGTTCTTCGTGCTCAGCGGATACCTGATCACCGACCTGCTGGTGGCCCGGTGGGACCGGCACGGCCGGCTGGACCTGGGCGACTTCTGGGCCCGGCGGGCACGGCGGCTGCTGCCCGCCCTGGCCGTCCTGCTCGTGGCGGTGACCGCCGCCACGGCCGTCGTCGAGCCGGCCCAGCTGGCCACGCTGCGCTCGGCCCTGCTCGCCGCCGTCACCTACTCCAGCAACTGGTGGCAGGCGCTGGCCCACCACTCTTATTTCGCCCAGTTCGGGCCGCCGCCCCCGCTCCAGCACCTGTGGTCGCTCGCCATCGAGGAGCAGTTCTACCTGGTATGGCCGCTGCTCCTGATCGTGATCCTGAAGACCTGCCGGTCCGGGCGCCTCCGGGCCGGCCTCGCGTGGCTCGGCGCGGCCCTGTCCGCCCTGGCCATGGCCTTGGTCTATGTGCCCGGCGCCGACCCATCCCGGGTCTACTACGGCACCGACACGCACGCGTCGGCGCTGTTCATCGGCTCGGCGCTGGCGCTGAGCTGGCCGTTGCGGCGGCTGCAGGCGCTCAGCCACGACAGCACCCGGATCCCCGACGCACTCGGCCTGGCCGGGATCGCCGTGCTGGCCTGGGCACTGGGCCATTTCGATGGCACCGACCGGGTGCTCTACCCGGCCGGGCTGGTGGCCGCCGCGCTGGCAGCCGGCGCCGTGGTGCTGGCCGCGGCGAGCCCCGGCCTGGTCAGCTGGGCACTCGGCCGGTCCGCGCTGCGCTGGATCGGGGTCCGGTCCTACGGGATCTACCTGTGGCACTGGCCGGTCATCGCCCTGGCCGCCGCGGCGTTCCCGCAGCTGCGGCTGGCGGCCTGGATCTGGCTGCCCGAGATCGCACTCTCGGCCGGTATCGCCGCCGTGTCCTGGCGGTGGGTGGAGGAGCCCATCATCCGCGACGGGTTCCGGGCCACAGTCCGGGCCAGAGCCCGGATGGTCACCGGATCCCTGGCCGGGGCGCACCGCTCACCCATCCGGGCCGTTCCCGCGCTCGCCCTGGTGGGAGCCGTGGCCGTGGCAGGCGCCGCCGGCTACGGGGTGGTGCACGCCCGCGCCTCCTCCGGGCTGGCCGAGCAGATCAGCGAGGGGGTCACGGTGAGCCAGCAGGACCCGGCCGGCAGCCGGATCCCGCCGGCCAGCCCGGCGGCCAGCCTCCTGGCGCCCCCGGCCGCGACCACCGCCGCGGCCGTCCCGGCCCGGGTCACCGGCTCCAGCGTCTTCGCGGTCGGGGACTCGGTCATGCTCGCTTCGGCGGTCCAGCTCGCCGCCGCGCTGCCCGGTATCTCCATCGACGCCCAGGTCAGCCGCCAGGTCAGCGCGGGCCTGTCGATCGTGCGGCACCTCGCGGCCTCCGGGAGGCTCCGCCGGGTGGTGGTGTTCGCGCTCGGCACCAACGGGGAGTTCACCACCCAGCAGATGCGCCAGCTGGTCCGTGCGGTCGGCCCGCACCGTGACCTGGTTCTGGTCAACACCTACGAGGCACGGCCCTGGGAGGCGGGCGTGAACCGGGTCATCGCCGCCGCCGCCCGCCGCTACGCCGGCGTGGTCACGGCCAACTGGTTCGCGGCCATCCAGCACCGGACCGGGCTGCTATGGCCGGACGAGGTGCACCCGCAGCCCAGCGGGGCCCGGCTGTACGCGCGGACGGTCGCCGCGGCGGTCCGGGCCGCCTGGCGGGCGGGCGCCCCAGGCCAGGCCACGGCCCCGGCCCTGCCGCCCACCGCGCACCGCAGCGCCCCGCTCGGCTGACCAGCCCGCGGCAACCGCTGCGCCCGCGCTGCTCCCGCGGGCTGCTGGCGAGCCGTGATCAACCGATTGGTGTCGTGATAGCAACACCAATCGGTTGATCACGAAGCTGGTGTGCGGCGTGGCGTGGGGCTGGTGGGGCGCTGGTGGGCTGGTGGGGTTATGGGGGCTGCAGGGGTGATACCCGGGACCTCGGGCCGACCTGACGAGAGCCGGGCCGGGTGAGCACGAGGGAGCCGGGCGCGGGGAGGGAGCCGGGGGGACGGTTTTCGTTGCGGAGATTTTTAAAACGGTGCGTCCGGATCGGCGGACTCCGGTGCGCGCGCCGTCATCGCCGCGGCGAGGCGGGCGCGGGCGCCCTCCAGCCACTGCTCGCAGACGGCCGCCAGCCGCTCACCGCGTTCCCACAGGTCCAGGGACTGCTCCAGGGACAGGCCGCCACCCTCCAGGCGGCGGACCACCTCGGTGAGCTGATCACGGGCCTGCTCGTAGCTGAGCGTGGCCGACGGGCCGTCGTCCCCGGCTGGCTGCGCTCCGCCGTTCCCGGTCGGCTCTGCCTCCGCGCTCACAGGCTCAACGTAGCCGGCTGGTCACGCCCGGGACCCCGGGACCGACCCGTGACAGCACATCGAGAACGTCATCGGCCAGCCGCCGGGCGTGGGCGGCGTCGTCGTCCAGGGACACCTCGGCCATGGCGAGCATGAGGGCCCCGGTCATCACGACCGCCACCGCCTCATCCATCGGCTCGGCGCTGCGGGCGAAGAAGTCAGCGTTCCGGCCGGCCCACTCGCGCAGCCGCTGGCGCATGACCAGGTCGAACCCGGGCGGGGCGTCCCCCGAGACGAACAGCCGGGACAGTTCCCGGTCCGCCAGGCAGCCGTCGAGATAGGCCCGGGCCGCCGCCAGGAACAGCTGCCGCGGCTCGTGCACGTGGTCCTCACGCGCGCCGCGGGCCGCCTGGCGGGCCCGCCAGGCCTGACCCTGGTGGAACTCCTCGAACAGCGTGACGTACAGGTCGGCCTTGCCGGTGAAGTGGTGATAGAGGCTGCCGACGCTGGCACCGGCCCGGGCGACTATCTCGGTGACCCCGGCCTGCGCGTACCCCGCCGAGACGAACACCTCGCGGGCGGCGGCCAGCAAGGCCGCCCTGGTGGCCGCGCCGCGATCGGCGGGCCGCACTGTAGGCTGCGGAGCATCTGTTGTCATACGCCTGTCACCGCCTGCGCAGTGCTCCCGACGGTTGGGCTCCCCACGGTTGGGCTCCCCACGTGTGGCGCCAGGGTGTGCCGCCCTAGGCGACAAGGTTACGCCCGCCCGTCAGGTGCCGGGCATGACGGCATGGCCTCATCGGGGGGCAGGGTCCATTCTGGGAACACGTCCCCACCGGGCAGACAGGGAAGCACGGCCACACAGGGAAGGCGGTCTCTGCGATGACCGAGAACCAGACAGCGGCCCAGGACCCCACCGACCTGGTCGCCCAGGTCGAGCGGCACGCGCCGGACCGGAACCTGGCCCTGGAACTGGCCAGGGTCACCGAGGCGGGGGCGATGGCGGCGGCCCGCTGGGTCGGCCGCGGCGACAAGAACGGCGCCGACGGCGCGGCCGTGCACGCGATGCGGGCCCTGATCAGCACGGTGTCGATGAACGGCGTGGTCGTCATCGGCGAGGGCGAGAAAGACCAGGCGCCCATGCTCTACAACGGCGAGCAGGTCGGTGACGGCACGGGCCCCGCCTGCGACGTGGCCGTGGACCCGATCGACGGCACCCGGCTGACCGCCAACGGCATGCCGAACGCGATCTCCGTGCTGGCGGTCAGCGCGCGCGGCTCCATGTACGACCCCTCCGCCGTGTTCTACATGTCCAAGCTGGTCACCGGCCCGGCCGCGGCCGACGTGGTCGACATCGAGGCCCCGGCCGCGCACAACGTCGCCGCCGTGGCCCGGGCCAAGGGCTGCTCCTCCTCGGACGTCACCGTGGTCATCCTGGACCGGCCACGGCACGAGCGGCTCATCGCCGAGGTCCGGGAGGCCGGAGCCCGGATCAAGCTGATCACCGACGGCGACGTGGCCGGCGCGATCATGGCGGCACGTGACGGCACCGGCGTCGACCTGCTGCTCGGGGTGGGCGGCACGCCGGAAGGAATCATCACCGCCTGCGCCATCAAGTGCCTGGGCGGCGTCATCCAGGCCCGGCTCGCGCCGCGGGACGAGGCCGAGCGCGACAAGGCCCTCGCGGCCGGCCACGACCTCAGCCACGTGCTGACCACTGACGACCTGGTCACGTCGGAGGACGCGTTCTTCGCGGCCACCGGGATCACCGACGGCGAGCTGATGGCCGGCGTCCGGTACCGGGCCGGCGGCGCCGCCACCCACTCACTCGTCATGCGGGCCCGGTCCGGCACCATCCGCAACATCCACAGTGAGCACCAGCTCTGGAAGCTGCGTGCGTACAGCTCCATTAACTTCGATAGTCCAAACTGACCGGCCGACTCCGGCCGCCCGGCCTGATCGATCTGCGCCCGGCGCCCAGAACGGGTACCGCGCTTACCCGCCCGGCTGGGCGTCAGCCCCGGAGGCCAGCGACGGAGGTCAGCGCGGGCGGCGGGTGAACAGGCCGGACCGGCGCGGCCGCGGCGTGCGGACGTGGATGCGGCCCAGCACGGTCAGCGTGTGCAACTCGATGACGGGAGTCCCGGGCGGCACCGGCGGTTCCGGGTGCGGATCGGGCCGGGCCCCGGGCAGCGCCGCGGACAGGCTGCGGGTGATGACGGTGATCCCCGCCGGGACCAGCAGGTTGACCTGGCCGCCCATCGCGGTGGCGTACATCACGGTGCGCTGCCCCTGCAGCAGCGCTTCCCTCAGGTCCAGCACGACCTGCCCGCCGATGGCGGTCACCACCAGCCGGTCCGGGACGACCCACCGGCCGTCACGCCGCTCGGTCGCGAAGAAGGCCGTGACCGCCCGGGAGGTGTCCAGCCGCAGCGGCTGTGCTCCCGGCAGGGCCAGGTCATCGGTCAGCCCGGCCAGGTCGCCGAGGGTCCGTGCGGTGTACGCCCGCTGCACCCGGTGCGCGTGCTCCTCGAGCGTGAGCCGCCCGTCCCCGGCCGCCTCGGCGAGCAGGGTTATCACGCGCTCCCGGTCAGCGTCCGAGGCGCGCAGGTCACGCGGGCTCTGCCGGGGATTCACACCCCCGACGATAGCCGTCTTGACGCCCGGCCGGCACGATCCCTACCCTGACCGCACGAGCCCGGCCCTGCCCCCGGGTCAGCCCGGACCGCCCGGGCCGGCCGCGGACCAGCATCACCGGCGGCTCGAGAGCCTGGGAGCGGCGCATGAAGCTGGACGGCACGGATCCGCGTCAGGCCGGTGACCGCCAGGGCCGGATGGCGACCAGCGCCGCGTTCTTCGTCCAGGGCCTGTGTTTCGCGGTGGTGGTCACCCGGGTCTCCGTCCTGCAGAGCAAGTTCCACCTGTCCAACGGGCAGCTCACTGGTCATCATCGCGCTGGCCGCCGGGTTCGAGCCGGGCCGGACCCGCGGGACGCGGAGTGAGGTTACGGCCACCGCGGAGGCCGGTTCCCCCGCCTCAGCCTGACCTCGCCGCCTTTCCTGCGGCCGCTAGGAATTGGCTGGGATGCCTGTTAGTTTGCCGCTAGCAACTATCAGTACGAGGGGGCGAGCGCCGTGGGTGAGTCTGCGAACGGCCGCATGCCCGGGGGCGGCGCGGCCGGCGGGGCCGGCGCCGGGGCGGGGGCTGGTGGGGCCGGGGCCGGTGGGGCCTGGGCGGTCGGTGGGGCCGGTGGAGCCCAGGGCGGAGCGGGCGGGACCGGGGCGGCCACGCCGCGTGGCTCGCACTACAAGTGGCTGGCGCTGTCCAACACCACGCTCGGCATGCTGTCCGCGACGACCAACGCGTCCATCGTCATCATCTCGCTGCCCGCCATCTTCCGCGGCATCCACCTCAACCCGCTGACCCCCGGCAACGTCAGCTACCTGCTCTGGATGCTGATGGGCTACCTGGTGGTGTCCGCGGTCCTGGTGGTGACGCTGGGCCGGCTCGGCGACATCTACGGCCGGGTGCGCATGTACAACCTGGGCTTCACCGTGTTCGCGCTGGGCGCGCTGGCCCTGCCGTTCGATCCGATGTCCGGGGCGGGCGGGGCGTTGTGGCTGATCGGCTGGCGGGTCATCCAGGCGACCGGCGGGGCGATGCTGATGGCCAACTCCCCCGCCATCCTGACCGACGCGTTCCCCGCCGACCAGCGGGGCACCGCGATGGGCATCAACCAGGTCGCCGGGATCTCGGGCACGTTCATCGGGCTGATCCTGGGCGGCATCCTGGCCGCGGTGGACTGGCGGCTGGTGTTCATCGTGTCGGTGCCGATCGGCGTCGGCGGGGCTATCTGGTCCTACCTGAGCCTCCAGGAGGTCGGGATTCGGACCTCCGCGCGCATCGACTGGCTCGGCAACGTGACGTTCGCGCTCGGCCTGATCGGGCTGCTCACCGGCATCACGTACGGCATCCAGCCCTACGGCGGGCACGTGATGGGCTGGACGAGCCCCGTCGTGCTGACCGGCCTCATCGGCGGGATCGTGCTGCTGGTGGTGTTCTGCTTCGTCGAACTGCGGGTGGAGTCCCCCATGTTCGACCTGAGGCTGCTGCGGATCCGGGCGTTCGCGGCGGGCAACGCGGCCACCCTGCTCGCCTCCATCGCCCGGGGCGGCCTGCAATTCATGCTGATCATCTGGCTGCAGGGCATCTGGCTCATCCTGCACGGCTACAACTACAAGGACACGCCACTCTGGTCCGGCATCTACCTGCTGCCGCTCACGTTCGGGTTCATCGTGGCCGGCCCCATCTCGGGCTGGCTGTCGGACCGGCACGGGGCCCGGTGGTTCGCCTCGGGCGGGCTGCTCGTGTCGGCGGCAGCCTTCGGCGGGCTGCTGCTCATCCCCACCGACTTCCGGTACGTCACGTTCGGAACGCTCATCTTCGTGGCCGGCGTGGGCATGGGCCTGTTCTCCGCGCCCAACGCGGCCGCGATCATGAACAGCGTGCCCGCCCGCCAGCGCGGCGCCGCGTCCGGCATGCTGGCCACGTTCCAGAACTCCGGCTTCGTGCTGTCGATCGGCATCTTCTTCTCGCTGATGATCATCGGCCTGTCCAGTACCCTGCCGACCACGCTGACCCGGGGCCTGATGTCACAGGGCGTGCCGGCCGCCCTCGCCCATGAGGTCGGCCAGACCCCGCCGGTGGCGAGCCTGTTCGCCACGTTCCTGGGCTACAACCCGGTGCGCCAGTTGCTCGCCCCGACCGGCGTGCTGGCTCACCTGCCTGACCACAACGTGGCCACGCTGACCGGCAAGCAGTTCTTCCCGCACCTGATCGCCGGGCCGTTCCACCATGGCCTGGTCATCGTGTTCAGCATGGCCATCATCGTGCTGATCATCGCGGCCGGCGCCTCGCTGCTGCGCGGCGGCCGCTACGTCTACGACGAGCACGCCACGGGCCAGGACAACGCAACGTGGGGGAACACGGTGGCAGGGAGCACGGTCGCAGGGAGCACCGTGGCAGGGAGCACCATGCCGCTGGGCTGCGCTCACTCGTCCAGGCCGTGGTGATCGTGGTCCTGTCCGCCATCCTCGGCGTCGCGCAGACCCATAACCCGTTCAAACTGCTGGCCACCGCCTGCGTGGTGGTGCTGGGCTCGGCATTCTTCTCCTGCCTGTCGATGTCGATCGCCGGCCTGGCCCTGAGCCGGACCGGCTGATGGGCATCGGGCAGGCCATCACCATGCCGCTGTTCTTCAGCTCCAATGCGCTGTACCCGACCTGGCTGATGCCGGGCTGGCTGCAGGCGATCAGCAAGGTCAACCCGCTGTCCTACGAGGTGGACGCGCTGCGCGGGCTGCTCATCGGGGTGCCGACCAACCTCGCGCTGGACGTGGCCGTACTGCTGGGCTCCGCTATCGCGGGCGTGATCGTGGCTTCCGCGCTGCTGCCGCGGCTGGCCAGGTGACCGCCGGCCGGCCCGGGCGCGTATTCCGCTAGCCGTTCCGGCGGTCCGCCTCCTACCGTGGCCAGATGCTGACTCCTCCCGCCGGCCTCCCCGAGGCCGCCCTGCGGCCCGTGCTGGAGAGCTACTGGGGCATCCGCGCGGGGTCGATGCAGTACCGCCCGGTTGGCTGGGGCAGTCACCACTGGGAGGTGTCCGGCGAGGCCGGGTCACGATGGTTCGTCACCGCCGATGACCTGGAGAACAAGCGGATGTCGCAGGCCGAGCCGCTGACCGCGGGCTTCCGGCGGCTGCGCGCGGCCCTGTCTGCCGCCGCCGACCTGAGGGAATGCGGCGCCGCGTTCGCGGTGGCGCCGGTCCCGGCCCGGGACGGCGAGCTGCTCGCGCGGGTCAGCACCCGGTTCGGCCTGGCGGTCTACCCGTTCGTTCACGGCCAGAGCTTCGAGTGGGCGGCGTTCTCCTCCCCCGTGCACCGGCTGGCCCTGCTCGAGCTGGTGGCCGCCACGCATACCGCCCCGTCCGCGGCCCGCCGGCGCGCGCTGGCGGACGACTTCGCCGTGCCGCACCGGGACCAGCTGGAGGCCGCCTGCCAGCCCGGGGCCGACGTCCGGGAGGTGGGACCCTACGCCCGCCCGGTGGCACGCCTGATCCAGGAGCATGCCGCGCCCATCCGGCGGCTCCTCGCCCGCTACGACCATCTCGTGACGACCGCCCGCACCCAGCCCGCCCGGACCGTCCTCACCCATGGCGAACCTCATCCCGGCAACACGATGCTGACCGGCGGCGGGTGGGTGCTCATCGACTGGGACACCGCCCTGACCGCCCCGCCCGAGCGTGACCTGTGGAGCCTCGACCCGGGGGACGGGTCGATCCTGGGCGAGTACGCCGCCCTGACCGGTGTCACCCCTCGGCCCCTGCTGCTGGACCTGTACCGGCTGCGCTGGGACATCGCCGATATCGCCGTGGACGTGAGCCGCTTCCGGCGGCCGCACACCGGGAGCGCCGAAGATGACGAGTCGTTCGGGCTCCTGAGCACACTGGTCAGGCAGGCCAGCGGCGCAGGCCCAGGCTAACGACGCAGGCCCTGGCTAACGACGGGGGGCGGGCCGGTGAGCCACCGTCCGTCAGTCAGGGGGCTCGGACACCGGGCCTGCCGGAGGCTCGGGCATCCGGCCCAGCACGGCGCGCAGCAGGGTCTCGGCCGCGTCGGCTGCCGTCCGGGCGGTGATCGCGTTGGTGTGCGCCCGGTCCAGGGTGCCGAGCGCGATGCAGTCGTAGGCCACCTGGGCGTCATGCACGGCCAGCTCGAGCTGGCGCGACGCCTCATCCAGGACCATTGCCTGCTCGTCACTGACCGGGACGCTGGTCGCCCCGTCATCACCGTCTGGAATGCTCACGGCCTTCTCCCTCCTGACCCGGACCCGCTCACCGCCACCGCCGCCGGGATGGCACACCCTTACCCGGGGTGAGGGCGGCCATGCAACTGGACCCGCCGGGACGCACCTGGTCAGGTGGCCGCATGGCCGGGCGCCGCCCCGGCCGCGAGCCGGATCTACGATGAAACCGACACCACACCCGCTACGAGGACGTGCTCACGATGCCCGAGTTCGCGTACACCGACCTGCTGCCCCTGGGCCCCGACGCCACCGACTACCGCCTGCTGACCGCGGACGGGATCACCCGGCGCCAGGCCTTCGGCCGGGACTTCCTCGAGGTGGACCCGGAGGTGCTCACGCTGGTCGCCCGCGAGGGCATGCGGGACATAGCCCATCTGCTGCGGCCGGGGCATCTGCGTCAGCTGCGGGCCATCCTGGATGATCCTGAAGCCAGCCGCAACGATCATTTCGTGGCTGCTGACCTGCTGAAGAACGCGTGCATCGCGGCCGGCGGGGTGCTGCCCATGTGCCAGGACACCGGGACCGCGATCGTGATGGGGAAGCGGGGCGGCCAGGTCCTCACCGACGGGCAGGACGAAGAGCACCTCAGCCGCGGCATCTACGAGGCGTACACGCAGCTCAACCTGCGCTACTCGCAGCTGGCCCCGCTGTCCATGTTCGAGGAGCGGAACACCGGTACCAACCTGCCGGCCCAGGTCGAGATCTACGCCACCCCGGGCCAGGAGTACAAGTTCCTGCTCATGGCCAAGGGTGGCGGGTCGGCCAACAAGTCCTTCCTCTACCAGCAGACCAAGGCGGTGCTGAACCCGGCGGCGCTGCACGCGTTCCTGGAGGAGAAGATCCGCTCGCTGGGGACGGCTGCCTGCCCGCCGTACCACCTGGCCATCGTGGTGGGCGGCACCAGCGCCGAGTACGCGCTGAAGACCGCCAAGTACGCGTCCGCCCGGTACCTGGACACCCTCCCTGACAGCGGGTCACCGCGAGGGCACGGCTTCCGGGACACCGGGCTCGAGGCTGAGGTGCTCGACATCACCCGGAAGATCGGCATCGGGGCGCAGTTCGGGGGCAAGTACTTCTGCCACGACGTGCGGGTGATCCGGCTGCCCCGGCACGGCGCGTCCTGCCCCGTGGCCATCGCGGTGTCCTGCTCCGCCGACCGGCAGGCGCTGGCCAAGATCACTCCGGAGGGCGTGTACCTGGAGCGGCTCGAGACCGACCCAGCCCAGTATCTGCCTGAGGCCACCGAGGATGAGCTCGGCGACGACGTGGTGCGGATCGACTTGAACCGGCCGATGAGCGAGATCCGGGCGGAACTGACCAAGTACCCGGTGGCGACCCGGCTTTCGCTCAGCGGGCCCCTGGTGGTCGCGCGGGACATCGCGCACGCGAAGATCGCCGAGCGGCTGGCCGCGGGTGATCCGATGCCGCGGTACCTGGCCGACCATCCCGTGTATTACGCGGGCCCGGCCAAGACCCCCGAGGGCTACGCCTCCGGCTCGTTCGGCCCGACCACCGCCGGGCGGATGGATTCCTACGTCGGCCAGTTCCAGGCGGCCGGCGGCTCGCTGGTCATGCTGGCCAAGGGGAACCGTTCCCCGGCCGTCACCGCGGCCTGCCGCGAGCACGGCGGGTTCTACCTGGGCTCGATCGGCGGAGCCGCGGCCAAGCTGGCCCAGGACTGCATCACCAAGGTCGAGGTGCTCGAGTACCCGGAACTCGGCATGGAGGCGGTCTGGCGTATCGAGGTCCGCGACTTCCCGGCGTTCATCATCGTGGACGACAAGGGGAACGACTTCTTCGCCGAGGAGCCGCAGCCGCCGCTGCTCACGATCGGCAGCCGGTAGGGTCCCCGGCCCGCGGGCCGCTGCCCCGGCTGCACGGCCGGGAACGGGCGCGTCACGGCCCGGTGACAGTCAGGAAACCCCGGCGCGACACACGTGCTATTCTCACGCGCTTCACAGGAAACCCGGCGGATCCCGCGTGTATCGTCCACTGTCATGCACGTTGCGGCCAGCACGGGGCGGATGGTCGCGGGGCGCTACCTCCTGCGCAGCACCATCGGCCGCGGGGCCATGGGCACCGTCTGGCGAGCCCGGGACACGGTCCTGGACCGTGACGTCGCGGTTAAAGAGGTGCGGCTCCGCGGCCCGATGCCCGCGGGCTCGGCGATGACCGAGGAAACCCGCATCCTCCACCAGCGCACCCTGCGCGAGGCCCGTACCGCGGCGCGGCTCAACCATCCCGCGGTGGTGACCATCTTCGACGTCGTCGAGGCGGACGGCAGCCCGTGGATCGTGATGGAACTGGTCGAGGCGCGGTCCCTGGACCAGGTTCTTACCGAGGATGGGCCGCTGCGCCCTCATCAGGCCGCCGACGTGGGCGCCCGGGTGCTCGGCGCGCTGGCCTGTGCCCACGCGGCCGGCATCCTGCATCGCGACGTGAAGCCGAGCAACGTGCTGCTCGGGCCCGGCAGCCGGGTCGTGCTGACCGACTTCGGCATCGCCACCCTCGAAGGCGACAGCGGGCTGACCCAGGCCGGGATGGTGATGGGAACCCCCGGATTCACGGCGCCGGAACGGATCCGGGGCGATCCGGCCAGCCCGGCCTCTGACCTGTGGTCGCTGGGCGCGACCCTGTACGCCGCGGTGGAGGGGCGGGGGCCGTTCGACGATCGCGGTAACTCGATCGCGATCCTGGCGGCCATCGCCAACTCCGAAGCGCCACGTCCCCGGGCGGCGGGCCCGTTGCGTCCCGTGATCGAGGCCCTGCTCAACCGCGAGCCGCAGGCCCGCCCGGACGCCGCCACGGTAGGCCGGCTGCTGGCCGCCGCCAGAGCCGCCGGCGGGACGGGCGCGGTCAGTACCGCGGACACCGGCCGGCAGGCCCGCGACGGGGCGGGTGCCCCCATCGCCGGGGACGCAGCAGGCCGGCCACCGGGAGCGCCAACGGGCCTCGCGTTCCCATCCCCCGGGACGCCGGCCGGCCGCACGCCGCGGCAGGCGCCCCGCTGCTGACCGCCCCGCTGGAGCTGGCCATGGCCGGGCCGGAGACCCAGGACCCGCCCGGTGAGGTGGCCTGGCCCGGGGCTCCCTGGCCCGCCGGCCCGTGGCCGGACCGCGCGCCGCAGGACGGCCCGTGGCCCGCCAGCCCGCCGCAGGACAGCCCGTGGCCGGACGGACCATCGCCCGACGACCCGTGGGCGGGAACCCCATGGCCGGACAGCCACCGGGCCGCAACCCCCTGGCCGGGCGGCCCGCCGCCGGGCGGCATCGAGCCGCGCGGCGGGTCACGCGCCGGGCGTCATGGCGCGAGCGGGCCGGGAGGGCCGCGCGGCCTGGCGGCCGAGCTGGCGGCGATGCTCCCCCGCGGCCGCCGCGGGCTGCTGGCTGTGGCCGGCGCGCTGGCCATCGTGGGCGCGGGCATCCTGGCCGGGGTGATCCTGACCCACGGGAGCGGCGGCACCGGCGTCCCGGCCGGGGCGCCGGGCGGGACGGCGACCCGGGCCGGGTCCGCGGCTGGTTTCACGATGACGGTCCCGGCCGGGTGGCGGACCACGCCGCGGGGAGGCGGTACCGACTTCGTCAGCCCGGCGGGCAACGTGTCGATCCTGGTTACCCACACGGCCGCGGGCGGCGCGACGGCCCCCGGCCAGGTGCGCCGGCAGCTGGCCCAGGGGCTGCGGCAGGGCCGCTTCCCCGGTTACGAGCCCATCGGCGGGCGGCCCTTCATCTTCCAGGGTGGGAGCGGGGTGGCCTGGCAGTTCACCTGGCAGCCCGCCCGGGCAGGACGGATGGAGGTGCTGGACATCGCGTTCCGGATCAGCACCCCGGCTGGCCGCCAGGCCTACCATGTGCGGGAATCGGCGCCCGAGGCCGCGTGGGCGGCCAACCAGCCCGTGTTCCGCAGCGCGCTGAGCACGTTCCGGCCCCGGTCATAACGCTGCTGGCCCGGGGGACGACCCCCCGGAACCTCCGCACGCCCCGCCTCGCCGGTGCGCGGGTCAGTAACCCATGTAGGACCCGCCGTGCCGCACCGCCACGACCCCCGGGATGTTGTTCATGGAGCCGTACCGGCTGATCGCGTACCGGAAGGCCGCGATCATGTTGTCCACCGGGTTCCAGATGTTGTGGTGCGCGGGCAGCGCGTAGGCGTGGAACGTCGGCCCGATCACCTGGGCGATACCCTCGGATGGGTGGCCCGCCGCCGCGTTGGAGTCCCAGCCGTTATACGCGTGCGGGTTCGCGCCTGACTCGTGCTGTACCACGATGTAGGCCGCGCCCGTGCTGAGCCGCGCGCGGGATACCCCGTGCTGCTCCAGGGCGTGCTCGGCGGAGCAGATCCACCAGTGCAACGTGGACGACGCGCATGGCCCGGTATGCCGGGCCTGGTGCGCGGCGTGGTGCACCTTCCTGGCGGAGCTGTCCAGGTGGGCGTGGTCCACCGCCCGTGCGCCGGAGGCGTGCTGGCCGGAGGCCAGGATGGCCCGGCCGCTGGCGCTCACGACGGAGAGGCCGCCCGCCAGATGCAAGGAGGCATGGCCAGCCGCGCCCGCTGGCGTGTCACTCCCGTGGCCCGGGGCGATCCCCGCGGCCGGGAGGGCGCTGGTGCTGCCCTGCGCGGTCAGGGCCGTTCCGAAGGCATCGGGCGCGCCCGGGCCTGGATTAGCGGTGGCGGCCCCTATGGCGACCAGTACAGCCGCCGCGACGGCCGATCCTGCGATCGCGGACGTGAGACGGGTGGGCTTCCGGTTGAAGTGATGAGACGTGAATGTCCTGGGGATGGACAAGGTTGACCTTCGATCGGGCGCACCGTGTGCGCTCGGCTTTCACCCGGGGGGGCACTGCGGATCACAGCAGGGGTGCTGGGGGGCCACAGCGGCGTGCAGACGTGCCGCGGGTCAGGGCGGCGGGTTGCGGGGGGAGCAACCATCAAGCACGCCCGGGTGCTTCCGACCACCCACGATGCCCAATACGGGCAATATGCTCTGCCCGAAACCCCAAAAAGAAAGCTATGACCTGAGACACACTGTCTCATCGAGAGATCGAACCTAGAATCGATTTACCTGCTCTAACAGCAAGATCCTGACCTTCAGTTGACGTCCGGGCCAGCTCTGTGATTCACGTCACGAAATGACGATTCGCACATGTCGAACTACTTTAAGTAGATGATTTTGGTTACTCGTGCGAGAGAGGCAGACCAGAACGAAGGGCAGCAATTGAACGCTAAGTAGTGCTCAATACACACTACGTAAAGCCGTGTGACCGGAGACGGAAAGCGCGCGCGGAAAGCGGAGCTAACTCTGAGTTACTCAGTAATAACCGTGCGCCTGCCAGAACGACCACGCACTGCAGGGGTCGCCATAGCGGGACTGGATATAACCCAGTCCCCACTTGATCTGGGTGGCTGGATTCGTCATCCAGTCCGCGCCCGCGGTGGCCATCTTGCTCCCGGGCAGGGCCTGAGGAATGCCGTAAGCGCCGCTGGCATTCTCGGCGTTGTACCGCCAGCCGCTCTCCCGGGTGTAGATGTTGTTCAGGCAGCTGAAGTACGTGCTGGGGCTCCAGCCGAACGACGAGAGCATGTTGTACGCGATGCTCTGCGCCGTACCCGGGTCAGGCGGCGCTGCCGCGACCCCTGCCGTGGTGCCACCGCCCGCGCCTCCCGAGGTTCCCCCGGCCCCCTGGAGGGGCTGTGCGGCGACCTTGGGGGCGCCGATGAGGTGCATGCTGTGCGACGCGGCGGACAGGACGATCATCTGCTGACGCTGCTGCTCGAGCACGGCCACGGCCTGGCTGCTGGACACGGCCGCGGCGGCGATGGCCGCCCCGGAATCAGGCACATTGCCAGGCCGCACAACCACCAGGTAACCAGCAATGGCGATTCCGGTGACCGCGGTAACCGCGGTGGCGGTGACGGGCATCAAAACGCCATTACGGCGTGCCGCCCGTCGTTTTCCGGGGCTTCGCCTCCGGTGCTCTGACAAGGCTGTCCTTCCGTGGGCCGAACTCCGGGGCGAGACACCCTGGAGCAGACCGCTGCGCCTGCGGGCAGCGCATGGTCCAGTTCTTCTGCCAATACCAGCCGCAAAAACTAAGTCACCAAGAACGTGCGTGGCGGAAGCCCTTGAACCATCGGCGCTACCTTGCCAGAGGCGAGGGAGGGGTCTGCAACCGCTTCCGCTGAAAAAGTTGTGACGGCTGGGCAACCAGCAATGTGGGGTAGATCACAAATTGACAACACGTACCGTAACAATTACCTGCTGTAAGGGAAGGGCAAGCTGTGGTCACCGCCTTCGCCGCCGCCCCGGGACACGACACGCGGGTGTCGTCCCGGAAGCGCGGGTTCCCTGCCGTTTGCCCCGCCCGCCCTGCGAGGCGGGGCGGCCCCAGTCGGGCCACCCCGCCTCGGCGTGACGAGCGGTCGCACCTAGCCCTCCAGGCAGGCTGGCTGCCGGCCGCCAGGGGTTTCGGTCACATGTGGGCGGGGTTCTGGCCGCGCTTGGGCTTGGCCAGGGCCACCGGGTTGGCCGGGCCTGCCGGGCCCGTCATCGAGGTGGCCGCCTGCTGGGTGGCGTTGATAGCCGCCGCGGTGGCCGCGCCGTTCCCGTCGAGGGTGACCGTCACCGGGTTCGTCAGCCCGAAGCTCTGGCAGTTGAGGTTGGTGAAGGACATGTTCAGCCGGTTGGCCAGGAAGGTGAACAGGTTGCTGCCCACCGCCGGGACCGGCGAGGTGCCGGTGGCCAGCAGCGTCTGGTTGTGCTGCAGGAACAGGCTCTGCACGTTGACCATGTTCTGGCAGTAGGCGGCGGGGGTGTCCGCGGTCTGCGCCCTCATGATCACCGGCTGGTCCACGCTGGTCCGGTACCGGTTGGTCTTCTGCTGGCTGAACGCCCCGTTGACCAGCGTCATCGGGTCGTTCTCCGGCACCAGCGCGGTCGGGGCCGCCTGGTCTCTGGCCGCGAACAGCTCGTCCAGCGCCTGGGACGTGCCCGGCGTGCCCGCGTTGGTCAGGTCCGGTGCGGTGAACGGGGTGCAGCCCATCGTCGGGTCCAGGAACGCGTTCAGCAGCGCGTTGTCACTGCCGTTGTTGATCGTCGTGGCCCCGGCCAGCGCCGCGGTGTTCGCCGCGTTGTCCTGAGCCGTCTGCCCGTTCGCGTTGAGCAGGTACTGCGTGGTGACGTTGTCGCTCTGGTCCTGGTCGATCATCGTGAAGCTGCGCGTGGTCGGGCACGTGACGCCAGCGGCCTTGGTGGCTGTCCCCAGGGCCGGGATCGTGGTCAGGCCACCCGCGATGTCCTTGTTGGCCGCGGCGAAGAACGCCACGCCGTTACAGAACGACACCTGGCCGAAGATCGAGCCGGCGAGGCCGTTGACGCACTTTGCGCCGCCCAGGGTTGCTCCCGTGGCGCCCTTCAGGGTCAGGTTGGCGCCGTTGAAGCCGAAGTCGATGGTGACCACCGCACCCGCGGGGAGCGTGGGTACCACCGGGGCGGCCGCGGGCTGGGTGCCCTGGGTGATGACCAGCGGCTCATAGGTGCTGAGCGCGCCGGTGGCCGGGTCCAGGATCGTGGCCTGGGCGAACGCCCCCAGATTGGCGAAGTTGGCCATGGTGCAGCCAGACGCCTGCGGGGACATACCGTTGGGTCCGGTGAGCTGATACGGCGTGCCCAGGCCCTGGGCGGTCAGCGGGCTCGCCGGCACGATGAGCACACAGCTCACGTTGGCCGCCGCCGCAGCCGCAGCCGCAGCCGCGGGGGCCGCTGTCGCCGTGGCGCTCGCCGGCGCGCTGGCCGTGGCCACCGGGCTGGCCGTGGCCACCGGGCTGGCCGT
The DNA here is from genome assembly GCA_963720645.1 of uncultured Actinomycetes bacterium. Taxonomy (GTDB): domain Bacteria; phylum Actinomycetota; class Actinomycetes; order Streptosporangiales; family Streptosporangiaceae; genus RYN-230. The sequence goes on from CAVRFX010000022.1 coordinate 129,708, forward strand.
GGCACTCGCCGTCGGGGTGGCGGACGGCGTGGCCGCCGCTGCCCCGGCACCCTGGGCCGAGAGCTTCAGGCTGGCGTTCCCCTGGCCGACGACGTGCAGACCGAGGACCAGGCCGACCGCCATCGTGATGACCAGGGGGACCGCGATCAGCATGATCCGGCTCCTCGGCGCGCCCGATGGGGACCAATGCCCGCTGCGCATTAAATCCACCTCCATGCCGCTGTTAACGCTCTCAGAAGGCCAACGTAGACGACTGGCATCCGGTCAAGGAGGAAGATTTAGAAGTGGTGCACTTAAGGCACCAGCAGGCTCGCCAGCGCAAGTCTTGCGTAATTCTTACGTCGCAGGTAATTGGCTTTTCCTGGTCGGCGCTGTGACCGTGAGCGAGCAGGCTACGACGATTCGCCACGAGCTGCGGGCGTCCGCAACACCCTGGGCTGGGCCACCACCGTCCCGCCTGGCGGCCTGGCCTGGCCTGTCGCATCGCGCGGACCCGGGCGGTGGCGGCGGCGAGCGGTTCCGGTGCGCTGGCCGCTCCCGCCGGCCTGGATCCCCGCCACCGCCCGGCTTCCCGCCTGTCATGCCCGCTGATATTCCCGCCAGAGCCTTCCGTGCCCAGCTATTGCCTGCCGGTCATTCACGGCATTTATCATCTGGCGAGACCATTACATTTTCACGTGAATGTTCGTGCCGCCGGCGATTCAGCGCGAATGGGCGGCCTGGATCCCCCTGGCCACGGCGAGCGCCTCGTCGATGGGGACCGCGAAACCGGTGTGGTGCAGTCCGCTCCCCGTTCTCGTCCTGCATCGCCATCTCCGCACAGGCAAGTGCGGTGGCCTCCAGGGCATCTGGAGGCCACCGCACCCGGGGATCTACCCGACTATCAGGGTGGGACAGTTACATCCCGGACGGGTTCATCAGGTGGTGGCGGCGGTTACGGCCGATCCGATGCCGGTGCCGGCATGGTGGTGCCGGTCATGCCGGTGCCCGCCGGAGTCCCGGCCGTCGCCTTCTGCTGGGTGACGTTCAGCGTCGCGGCGGTGGCCGCGCCGTTCCCGTCGAGGGTGACCGTCACCGGGTTCGTCAGCCCGAAGTTCTGGCAGTTGAGGTTGGTGAAGGACATGTTCAGCCGGTTGGCCAGGAAGGTGAACAGGTTGCTGCCCACCGCCGGGACCGGCGAGGTGCCGGTGGCCAGCAGCGTCTGGTTGGCGTTCAGGAACGCCGTCTGCACGTTGACCATGTTCTGGCAGTAGTTCGCCGGGCTGTCGGCCGCGTCGTTGGCCGCGGAGACCGGCGGCTGGCCGACATTGGAACGGTAGAGGTTGGTCTTGGTCACGCTGAACGCGTTGTTGACCAAGGTCATCTCGTCGTTCTCGGGAACCAGCGCGATCGGCGCGGTCTGGTTCTTGGCCGCGGACAGCTCGTCCAGGGCCTGCGAGGTCCCCTGCGTGCCAGCCTGCGACAGGTCAGGCGCGGTGAACGGGGTGCAGCCCAGCGTCGGGTCCAGGAACGCGTCCAGCAGCGCGTTGTCACTGCCGTTGTTGATCGTCGTGGCCCCGGTCAGCGCCGTCTGGTTAGCCGCGTTGAACTGCGCGGTCTGCCCGCTGGCGGTGAGCAGGTACTGCGTGGTCACGTTGTCGCTCTGGTCCTGGTCGATCATGTTGAAGTTCCGGGTCGTGGGACAGGCCACTCCGGCTGCCTTCGTGGCCATGCCCGTCGCGGGAACGACCAGGCTTCCAGCCGCCTCGGCCCGCTGCGCGGCCCGGAAGAACCGGGTGCCGTTGCAGAAGGACACCTGGCCGAAGATGGACCCGCCCAGCCCGTTCACGCAACGGCCCTGGGCCAGTGCGGTGCCGGTGGCGCCGACCTGGGTCAGGTTGGTGCCGTTGAAGCCGAAGTCGACGGTGACGACGGCACCCGCGGGCAGCGTCGGCACCACGGGCTTGGCCGCAGGCTGGGTGCCCTGGGTGATGACCAGCGGCTCGTAGACCGACAGCGCGCCGGTCGCGGGGTTGAGGATCGTCGCCTGGACGAACGCCCCGAGGTTGCCGAAGTTGGCCATGGTGCAGCCGGACGCCTGCGGGGTCATCCCGTTCGGGCCGGTCAGCTGGTACGGCGTGGACAGGCCCTGCGCGGACAGCGGGTTCGCCGGCACGATGATGTCGCAGGACACGTTGGCTGCCGCGGCGGCGGGTGCGGTGGCCGTCGGCGCGGCGGTGGCCGCCGCGGTCCCCGTGGCGGTCGGGCAGATCGTCGGCGTGGCTGCCGCCGTCGCCGCAGCGGTGGCCGCCGTGGTCGCCGCGGCGGTGGCCGCCGTGGTCGCCGCGGCGGTGGCCGCCGTGGTCGCCGCGGCGGTGGCCGCCGTGGTCGCCGCAGCGGTGGCCGGGGCGGTCGCGGCCGGCGCGGCCGCGGTCCCGCTCGGCGTGGGCGCCACGGTCGCGGCGGCGCTGGCCGGCGCGGCTGCGGCCGCCGCGGTGGTCCCGGTCGCTGTGCTGGCCGCCGACGGCGTGGCGCAGGATCCGGCCACATTGGCAGCGTTGCTAGCGCCGAACACGCTGCCCATGTTCGGAATCAGCAACGCCCCGCCGACCCCGCCCACCACGGCCACGGCCCCGACTATCGCAAGGAGCCGGGTCCGTGACCGCGGCTCAAACTTGCGATCATGGCTAAAGACTCTTCTTCGGTACGACACGACACCGTTCCCTTTTATCGGGTATTGCTCCCGGGCGATCACAGTAGTCCTGCCGTTGTGCCATGTGGCGAAGAATCAAGATTTTTTTATATTTGGCCGCCCCGGGCCCTCGCCAGCCTGGGCCTGAACAGCGTATCTGCAGCTCAGGGCAGGGTTACTGACCACGAGAAGGCTGGTTGTCAAGGCGCCCAAGAGGGCCGTAATAACTCCGTAAGGAATGGCGCCTAAACCGGTTCGGGGCGCCGAGAGCCCGCAGATAACCCTTGGTGGCGAGAATAGCTGAAAGCCAATGCCAATGAAGCCGCCCCCGGGGCGCTGCGCGCCGCGGGGACCGCCGACTCCATCGTCCGGTGCTCATCCCGTACACGGACCGCGCCCGCCGCCGGTTCAAGCTCCGCTCAACTGTGATGATCAGGCCGGTCCGGCTGCCGTACAGGTTGATGCCGGTGTCCTGGCTGAGGTTCACGAAGATCACGAACAGCGGGAGCAGGAACAGGATGCCGGGGAACATCTGGGTGGACAGGATCGTGATGGAGAACACCTGCCGCCGTGGAACCGGTACCGGCTGACCGCGTACGCGGCGAGCAGCGCGACGATCACCGAGGCCACCGACGCCACCGAGCACACGATCAGGCTGTTCTCCAGGTAGGTCAGCAGCGGGATGGTCTGCCACATGTCCACGAACGGCGACAGGGTCAGGTGGCTGGGGATCCACCGGAACGCGCCCTCGACGTCCGGGAGCGGCTTCAGCGACGCGGTGAGCATGACGTAGACCGGCGCGATCGCGAACAGGCCGAGCAGCGGTCAGCACGATCACCCGGGCCCAGCGGAACCAGGCTGGCTCATGCATGGCGGCCCCCCGTCTCCCGAGCGCCAGGTACACCAGGGTCACGAGCAGCAGGAACAGCAGGAGCAGCACGGACATGGCTGACCCGGTGCCGAAGTTCCAGCTGACGAACGAGTTCTCGTAGATGTGGATGGAGATGATGTCGGCCTGGGACGGCGGGGCGGAGCCGAACAGCGTGAACGGCACCGAGAAGTCGTTGAACGTCCACAGGAACAGGACCAGCAGCAGGACCCGGTTGACCGGCCGGATCAGCGGCAGGGTCACGTGCCGCACCTGGCCGCAGGATGCCCGGCGCCGTCCAGCGACGCCGCCTCGTACAGGTCGGCCGGGATGCTCTGCAGGCCGGCGGTGAGGATCAGGAACGCGAACGGCCAGGTGCGCCAGAGCTGCACGACGACCAGCGACCAGAAGCTGTCCTGCCCGATCAGCCAGAACGGCCGGATGCCCGCCAGGTGCAGGGACAGCAGCAGCTGGTTCACCATGCCGGTGTCCCGCTGGAGCATGAAGTTCCAGGTGATGACCGAGGCGAAGACGGGCAGCGCGTACGGGATGAGGAACAGGGTGCGGACCGCACCGCGGCCGCGGAAGGCCCGCTGCGTGAGGACCGCGGCCGGACATGCCGAACAGCCAGGCCACGGCGAGGACGATGAGGGTGTAGATGATCGTGACGGTGAACGAGTGCAGCAGCGCCTGCCCGGTCGCGGAGGAGAAGTTCACCGCGACCGCGTAGTTGCGACAGCCCCGCGAACGGGCGCGGCCCGCCAGTTCCGCAGGTAGAACAGGGTCAGCTGCAGGAAGCTGATGCCCACCCCGGCCAGCATCGGGACGATGTGGATGAGCAGTTCCAGGAGAATCGCGGGGATCAGCAGGATGTAGGGCAGCGATCCGCGCCGCCGCCACCGCCGCTTGGGCGGTGACGACGGCGCGGACGCGGTGACACCCTGCTCGGCCCGGATGGTGTCAACCACCAGGGGTCAGCCTCCTAGCTGCTGCTGAGCCTGGCTGAGCGCCTGGCCCGATCATGCTGTCGCGTGACGTCTTGCCGGTGGCCGCGCTGGCGTACAGGTGGATGATCGCCGTGCCGACCGCGGTCTCGAACTGGCTCTCCGAGGCCACCGCGGGCATGGGCGCGGCGGTCGTGGACAGGATGCTGCGGAAGGTGTGCACGGCCGGGGTGTTGAAGGCCGGGTCGCTGTAGCGCGGCCTGGACCGTGGGCAGCGAGCCGTAGGTGTAGTTCAGGCTCTCCTGCTCCGGCGTGCTGGTCATGAACTTCACGAACTTCTCGGCGGCGGCAGGTTCTTGGTGTCCTTGAAGATCGCGATGTTGATGCCCGCCACCATGCTGGTGATCTTCTTGCGCCGGCGGCATCGGGGAGGGCAGCGGACGGCGCGACGCCGATGTTGGAGGCCTTCATGCCCAGCTTGGCCAGCGACCCGGAGGCCGTCTGCCAGAAGACCATGGCCGCCTTCCCGGTGGCGTAGTCGGTGAGCGCCTCGGTGCCCTTGGAGTACTGCGCGTCGCTGGGGTTGGCGATCTTGTCGGTCTGCATGAAGTCGATCATCTGCTTGATCGCGGCCACGTTCTGCGGGGTGTCGAACGTCGGCTTGCCCGCGGAGTCGAAGAACGACCCGCCCTGCTGCTGGCTCAGCTCGAAGGCCAGGTGGACGTTCTCCGGGATCTGGCCGGCCTCGAGGGTCAGCCCGTAGTGCCCGCCCTTGGTCAGCTTCTTGGCGTCGGCGACGAACTCCGTCCAGGTCGCGGGCGGCGCGCTGATACCCGCCGCCGCGAACTCGGCCTTGTTGTAGTACAGGCCGTAGGCCGTGCTGTAGAGCGGGACGGCGGTCGGCGGCTGGCCGGCCGCGCCGGTGGCCGACAGGCTGCCGGCCAGGAACCGGCTGGAGCCGCCGATGGTGTTCATGACCGAGGAGGTGAAGGGCAGGAAGGCGCCGGTGGCCTGGAGCGAGGCGGACCAGGTGTTGCCGATGTTCAGGACGTCAGGGCCCTTGCCGGACACCGTGGCCGCGGTGATCTGGTTGAGCAAGGTCGTCCACGGGATCACCTGGACCTTGACCTTGATGCCGGTCTGCTTGGTGAACTTGGCGATCTGCGGGGCCAGGACTTGCTGGTCGTCCTGGAGGCTGGTGCCCTGATTGCTGGCCCAGTAGGTGAGCGTCGGATGGGCGGAGGAACCGGAGTTCGAGCCGCTGCTGCCGCAGGCAGCGAGGGACAGGGCCGCCGCGGCGGCGGCACAGGCCAGGGTCGACAGCTTCGTCGGTCTCATGTGGTGTCCTTCCAGGGGATTCGCCGCGAGCACACCACGGGTCTCGCGCCGGGCCTTTGTGCAGGAATCGAGCGTTGAGCGTGCAGAGCCGTGCGGGGGGGGGTTGCAGGGCAGGGGCAGGCGGGATCTTTTACGGCTTCCTATAAGCCGTAAATTATGGAGCGGGACAGGTGTCAATGTCGGGGCGGTCTCCGTTCCCGTTTCGTTACCTACCCGTCACCCTCCCGGGCGGAGCCGGGTGCGGGGACGGCGGAGCCGGGTGCGGGGACGGTGGAGCCGGGTGCGGGGACGGGCGGAGCCGGGTGCGGGGACGGGCGCTTCCCATGATCGCGGTCAATAAGGGGCGCCCCGGCGGCAGAAATTGACCGTGATCATGAAGGGCAGCCGGGGTCGCGCCGGACGCCGCCCCGGCACCTGCGGGCGGCGGGCTTGGGCGGCGCGCGTCGGGGTGTGCGACTCGCGGCCGGCCATGCGTCGGCGCCGGCTTATTGCGGGCCGTAAAATAGCTGGGTCAGCAGCCGCATCGTCGCGGTTCCTCCCTCGGTGAGGCAGGTCGATGCCCAGGCCCAGCACAACCACCGTGCGGGATCTCCGTAAGAGCAACCGGTCCCGTGCCCTGTGGCAGGTATTCCTCAACGGTCCGCTGACCCGCCAGGAGGTCGGGACCGTAGCCGGGCTCAGCCCGGCCACGGTCAGCAACCTCGTGGCGGCCCTGGTCTCCGAGGGTGTCGTGGTCGAGGTCGGGCTCGAGGACTCCAACGGCGGCCGCCCGCGCGGGCTGCTCCAGGTCAACCCGGGCTACGGCTACGTGATCGGGGTGGACGTCGGCGAGACCGCGTTCCTGGTCGAGCTGTTCGACTTCGGGCTCAACCTGCGGGCCCGGCACGCGTCGGTCACCGACATGTCCGTGCTCGATCCCGAGGACGCGGTCAGCCACATCGTCGAGGGCATCGAGTACGTGATCGCGGAGGCGGCCGTGGAGCCCGGCAGCATCCTCGGCGTCGGCGTGGCCGTGCCCGGCCTGGTCGAGCACCGCGGGGACGCGGTCGTGCACGGCCAGAGCGTCGGCTGGCACGCGGTCCCGCTCGAGGCGATGCTGCACGACCGGACCGGCCTGCCGATTCTCGTCGACAACGGGGCCAAGACCCTGGGCCAGGCCGAGCGCTGGTTCGGCGCGGCCCGGGGCACCGACAACGCGGTCATCGTGCTGCTCGGCATCGGCGCCGGCACCTGCATCATCAGCAACGGCGAGGTGTACCGGGGCGCCACCAGCAGCGCCGGGGAGTGGGGTCACACCACGGTGTGCGTGGGCGGCCGCACCTGCCGGTGCGGCGCGGACGGCTGCCTCGAGGCTTATGTCGGCGCGGGGGCGATCGCGGCCCGTTACGAGCAGCTGAAGCGGCGCCGGGCGGCAATCAGCCCCGCCGGGCTGGAGGGCCGGATCGTGGCGATCATCGCCGCGCGGGACAGCGACCGGGCCGCGGCCCAGGTGCTCGACGAGACCATCACCTACCTCGGGGCCGGCATCGCCGACCTGGTCAACCTGTTCAACCCGGAGCGCGTGGTGGTCGGGGGATGGCTCGGCCGGGCGCTGGGCGACGAGCTGCTGCCGCAGATCCGTGACGCGGCGGCCCGCCGGGCGCTGCATCTGCCGTTCAGCCGGGTCGAGATCGTCACGGCGGACCTGGGCCAGGACGCGGTCGCCCTCGGCGGCGCGACGCTGCCGATCGCCCGCCTGCTCACGGCGGGCGCGGTCCCGCCCAGGCACCCGGAGAAGCCCCGCCGGGTGCGCTCCGTGGTCTCCCCCGGCTGACCTCCCGCCGCGCATCAGGGCAGCCCCCGGCCGCCCGCCAGGCGGCCCCGCCGCACATCAGGGCAGCCCCGGTCGGCGCATCAGGGCAGCCCCGGCCGCCCGCCAGGCGGCCCCGCCGCGCATCAGCAGCCCCTCTGGCACCGCCGGGGATGCCTTGACCGGACTTTACTCAAGGCTTAGCATAAGGTCTGAACTTATCGGTGTCCCCGGTGCCGACGGCGCCGCAGCTAGCCATCCCTGATGCGCAGTGAAGGAGCAGTCGGCAGTGTCCATGCGCTTCCCGCCAGGCTTCCTGTTCGGCGTGGCCACGTCCGCGTACCAGATCGAGGGCGCGGCCGATGAAGACGGCCGCGGGCCCTCGATGTGGGACACGTTCAGCCAGACGCCGGGGGCCGTGACCCACGGCGACACCGGCGCGATCGCCTGCGATCACTACCACCGGGCCGACGCGGACCTGGATCTCGCGGCCGGCCTGGGCCTGAACGCCTACCGGTTCTCGGTCGGCTGGCCCCGGATCGTGCCGGACGGCACCGGCGCCGTCAACCAGAAGGGCCTCGACTTCTACCGGCGCCTGGTGGACGGGCTCCGTGCCCGGGGTCTCGAGCCCATGGCCACGCTGTACCACTGGGACCTCCCGCAGCCGCTGCAGGACGCGGGCGGCTGGGTGAACCGCGACACCGTGGCCCACTTCTGTGACTATGTGCAGCTCGTGCTGGACAGCCTGGCCGACGTCGTCCCGGCCTGGGTGACGATGAACGAGCCGTTCTGCTCGGGCATGATCGGCCACCTGCAGGCCCGGCACGCGCCGGGCCTGGCCGACCTGCCCTCCGCGCTCGCCGCTTCCCACCACCTGCTGCTCGCCCACGGGCTGGCCATGGGCATGATCCGGGACCGGGCCCCGCAGGCCCGGGCGGGCATCACCCACCTGCTCTCGGACATCCACGCCGCCTCGGACTCCGAGGCGGACCAGGCGGCGGCCCGGCGGCTGGACGGCCACGAGAACCGCTGGTTCCTCGACCCGGTGCTGCGCGGCAGCTACCCCGCCGACATGCTCGACTGGTACCAGCGCCAGGTCCCGGTGGACTTCATCCGCGACGGTGACCTGGAGGTCATCGCCGCGCCGGCCGACTTCCTGGGCGTCAACTACTACGAGACCAAGCTGGTGGCCGCGGACGCCGGCGAGCGCTACCACCAGGCCCGGGTCATCCCGGCCGCGGATTATGTGAGCGCTCCCCAGCTGACCGCGGGCGGCATCGACGCCCGCCCGGCCGGCCTGGGCCGGATCCTGCGCCGCGTGCACGAGGCCACCCCGCTCCCCCTCTACATCACCGAGAACGGCGCGGCGTACCACGATTACGTCGACCCCGAGGGTGGCGTGGATGACGTGGAGCGCGTCGCGTACCTGACCGGCCATTTCGGCGAGACGCTGGCCGCGATCGAGGCCGGGGTGGACGTGCGCGGCTACTTCGTCTGGTCACTGCTGGACAACTTCGAGTGGGCCGACGGGTACAGCCGCCGGTTCGGCCTCGTCTGGGTCGACTTCGGCACGCAGGCCCGCATCCCCAAGGCCAGCGCGCGCTGGTACGCCGGGCTCATCGCCGGCCAGCCGGCGCAGCAGCCCACCGCGCACACCTGACCCGCCGCACCTCCGCCGCCTGCTTCTCCGCAACGAACTTCAGGAGCGGCCCAGTGACACGACCAGGCTGGCGTAGTCGCGGCCGGCCTCGATCAGCACCGCGTTGCGCTGGTCGGTTCCGGTAGCCCGCGCCCGGGCCTCGGCCGCGTCCCGGCCGAACTCCATGTGGCGGCCGACCAGCCGCCGCAGGCGGGTTTCCTCGGCCAGCTCGATGTACCAGATCTCGTCGAGCAGGCCCGGCACCTGGACCCAGGGGCCGGACCGGAGCAGCAGGTAGTTGCCCTCGGTGATGACCAGGGGGACGTCCGGCGGGACAGCGATCGCGTTAGCGATGGAGTCCTCGATGGAGCGGTCGAAGCGCGGCGCGTACACGACTCCCTCATCCGGATCCCGCAACCGGCGCAGCAGGGCCACGTACCCGGCCGCGTCGAAGGTGTCCGGGGCGCCTTTGCGTTCCACCATGCCCCGCCCGGCCAGCAGCTCGTGGGCCAGGTGGAACCCGTCCAGCGGCACGTACGCGGCGGCTTCCCCCAGCTCGTCGCGCAGTCTCGCGGCCAGGGTGGTCTTGCCGGCCGCCGGGGGCCCGGTGATCCCCAGGATGGCCCGCCCCGGGCGGGCCGCCAGGTCCCGGGCCCGCTCGAGCAGCTGCCGGAAGGGCTCGCGCGGCTCGGTCCCGGGTGGCTCGGCCCCGGGTGGCTCGGCCCCGGGTGGCTCGGCCCCGGGCGGGTCGCCCCCGGGCGGCTCGGCCCCGGTCAGCTCGGTCATGGCCGGGCGGTCAGGGCGTGCGCAGGCTGCCGATGCTGAGCGATCCGTCGGCGCCGCCACCGTCGTCCGGGGACTCACCCCGGGGCATGCGCTCGTCGAGCAGGCCCTGCCGCTCCTCTTCCCCGCGGACGTACTCCTGCGGGTCCTTGTCCACCGGCGGCACCCCTGCGTAGTGCTTCGCCTCATAGGCCGCGAACGCGACGGCCAGGTCATGGCGGAGCTGCAGGCTGGCCAGCCGGCGGAAGTCGGTCAGGCCCTCCCGCTCCTCCTCGCCCATGTGATCGCTGTTGGCGAGGTTGGCCGCGGCGACCGCCGCGTACCACTCGTCGCTCCCGACCGGGTGGTCCGCCGCGGCGCGGGCAGCGTCGCGGATGTCGTTGTGGTCTCCGATCGCGTCGAGGGTCTCGTCTTCCGCCGTCCCGCTGCGCCGGGCCTGGATCCCCACCCGCAGCAGCGCCGGGTAGAAGATCTGCTCCTCCGCCTCCGCGTGCAGATCGAGGAACGCGGCCAGCCGGTCCCAGATGGCGCCCAGAGTCTCGGTGTCGGACCGGTCGATCTGCTCCAGGATCGCGAACAGCCGGCGCTGCTCATGGTGGTCGTCGAGGATCAGCTGCGTGATGTCCACCTGGTGCCTCTTTCCGTGCTCCTCGAATCGTTCTCAGCCTAGGACACGGGCTCCGGCCCGCTGGGGCCCGGCAGCCTGGTCAGGAGCCGGACGTGCGTGCCGGTCCGGTCCGTCGCCGCCTCGAGGCAGTCGCAGGCCTGGCGGCCGAGCCACAGCCCGTGACCGTGGGTCGCGTGCCGGTCCGGGGCGAGGTAGGCGGCGAGCGGATCAGCGAATCCCGGGCCGCCGTCGCGCACATGACAGACCAGCGCCGGGCCCTCCGGGTAGACCCAGAGGCGGCGCGGCGCCGCCCCGTGCACCAGCGCGTTGGTGGCTGCTTCGGCCGCCGCGAACAGCAGCAGCTGAGCCGGCTCACCCTCGAGGCCGGCCTTGCCCAGCTCCGCCCGCAGGAAGCGGCGGACACCCGCCAGGTCGTCACCCCGGGTGAAGCCGATCGAGGCCGCCCCGGGCGGCGGCTCGACCACGGCGGAGTAGTCGCGGATGACCGCGCGCGGGTCGGCGAACGCCGGGCTGGGTACCACCTGGCCGCCCTCGAGCAGTTCCGGATGGGTGCGCTCCACCCCCGGCCGCAGATCGGCCGGGAGGCTCGGGGCGTCGTAGGGGCAGAGCATCGAGACCGGGAACGGCTGGTACACGACATTCGCCGCCGCCTCCATCCGCACGTAGTCCGTGACCTCGGCGGGGGTCCGGCGGGCCAGGGCCTGCTCGGCCACCACGCGGACCCGCTGCCCGTCGCTGGCGTTCCGGCGCAGCCAGTTGACCATGGCCCGGGAGGCCCGGCCCGGCCGGCGGTAGAAGCCGGGCGCGTCGGCGAACTCGACGCCGGGCGGATCGCCGCCCAGCTCGGCCCGGATCCAGGCCAGCCGCCCGGCCGGGACGGCGGCCAGGACACGTTCGCCACGGTCCAGGCCCTCCTGGATGAACGATCCGACACTGGCCCGGAATTCTGGCTCATCCCGGTACCGGAGCGCGCGGTGGGCGCTGCTGCTGCCCGCCGGCCAGCTCATGATTCGATCACCACCCGGCCGGCCCGGAATCCGGCCAGGTCGATAACGCGCCGGACCGCCTCGGTCGCGTTGGCCAGCGCGATCTGGCTGCCGGACGGCAGTCCGGCCGCGATCTGGTAGATCTCCCGCAGCGAGCCGACGTCCGCGAAAGTCACCGCGCTGAGGTCGATCCGCAGCCGCGGGCTGGCGGCCAGCCGGGCCCGCAGGACCCGGGCCAGGGCCGCGCCATTGGTCAGGTCGAGCTCGCCCTCGACCCGCAGCACCGGGGGCGGGGCCGAGGCGATGAACAGCGCCAGCGGCAGCTCCTGGCCGCGGGTGGCCACCGCGCTGTGCTCGGCCACGATGATGGCCGCTGCCGCCTGATCGAGCTGCCGCTGGTCGTACTGGCAGGTGGCGGCGATGCCGACCTCGCCCAGCATCCGCGACACCAGGCGCTCCCAGCGGATGAGCTGGTTCAGTGACCCGGGCGGCCAGGGGTCGGCGCCCATATCCCCGGTGATACGCAGGCCGGGAAATCCCGCCGCGAGCGACTGGCTGAGCGCCACCCGGAACGTGCCGACCAGCCGGGCCAGGTCCAGGGTGGCGGGGTCGCCGTAGATCTCGCCGAAGCTGTGCACCAGCAGCTGGCCGCCGCTGAGCGGCCGCCCGGTCTCGATCCCGCCCGCTTCGAGCAGGGCCAGGGCCACCTCCCGCGGCCCGGGGGCCACGTACATCACCCGGTCCCCGGCCGCCAGCCCGCCGCGGATCACGGCCGCGGTTACCTCGCGGCGCTCGTCCTGATCCTGGTACAGCGCACACAGGTGCTGACCGGACGCCAGCGCGCCGGGATCGCCCGGCAGGCGCCCGAACCGCGGCCAGGCCCGGTCATCGCCGTTGATCAGCCGATCCTCTCCGTCATGGTGCAGGACTGTGCGGGGCTGCGCCCGTGCTGGACTGCCCCGTGCTGGACTGCCCCGTGCGGGACTGCCCCGTTGGACTGCCCGTGCGGACGGCCCGTGCGGGGCTGGGCCCGCGCGGGGCTGGGCCTGTGCGGGACTGCCCTGGGCAGGGGGCCCGGTGCACGACTGGCCCTGACCCATGCCCGCACCCTAGGGCACTAAACGCCAGCCGGGCAGGGCACGGCCGGTCCAGCGGTTCATCCCAGGTCGCCGGGGTATCGTTACGGTGACTCGCCGCCCCGGTGGATACCATCCCCGACGCAGGTTGCTCCCTGACCCTGGTCAGGCCGCCGGTGCCTGACAGCCAACGGGAAAGGCCCGTGTCTAGCGAATCTGGCTCCACCGCCCTGCGCGCGCACCGTCATGTCGTGCAGTTCTACGACCGTGACGAGGAGCTGGTCGCCAGCGCCGGGGACTACCTCGCAGCCGCCATCGCCGAGGGGGGCGCGGCGGTCATCGTGGCCACCCCCGAGCGCTGCGCCATGTTCGAGGCCCGCCTGGCGGCGTGCTCTGTGGATGTCGCGGCGGCCCGCCGGGGCGGCTCGCTGATCACCCTGGACGCCAGCCGGCTGGCGCAGCTGCTGACTGGCGCGGGCCGGATTGACCGGGCGGGATTCGACACCCAGATCCGCCCCGCGATCCTGGCCGCGGGCGAGGCGCCCGGGCCGGTCCGGGTGTACGGCGAAGTCGTCGCCCTGCTCTGGGCGGCTGGTCACGTCAACGCGGCGCTGGAGCTGGAGGGCTTCTGGAACGAGCTGGGCCGGGAGGTCCCGTTCTCGCTGTACTGCGGCTACCCGCGGCAGGCGGTGGAGGGCAGCCAGCATCAAGGCGCGGTCAGTGAGGTCTGCCGCCTGCACAGCGGGGTGGTTGGCGCCCCGGCGCCCTCCGCGGACGCCGGGCGCCCCGCGGATCCTGTGACGGCGGAACACCCCCCGCCCCGCGCCAACTGGGCCGACGCCGCCCGCACGTTCGGCGGGACCCGGCACGACCCCCGGATGGCCCGGGCCTTCGTGGTCGAGATGCTCGGCCCGTGGCGTGATGAGCAGCTGGCCGCGGACGCCGCTCTCGTGGTCACCGAGCTCGCCACGAACGCGGTGGTGCACGCCGCGTCGGCCTTCAGCGTCAGCCTCCTGCTGTCCGAAGGCGTGCTCCGGATCAGCGTCGAGGACACCGTTCCCCTCGGGTATCCCGGCGGGAATCGCTGGCTGCCCGCCACACCCGGTCACGGCCTGGGTGTGGTCGCGGCGATGGCGGTTCGCTGGGGCGTCGAGTCGGAAGCGGGCGGGAAGGTCATCTGGGCGGAGCTGCCGCTCCCCGGCTAGCCCGCACCCTCCCTGAGCAGGCCTTCCCGGGCTACCCGCTGTCCCGGCCCGGGCCGGAATGACGGCCCAGCGTCAGGCTGATGCCCGCCGTGAGGACCATCAGCCCGGCCCCGGGCCAGCGCGAAGAATACGAACGCGGCGCAGACGACACCTGCCGCGGCGGCGAGGACCGCCGCGGGATTCCGGCCCGGCGGACGCGGCGTGAGCCTTCCCCGGCGGCGGCCAGGACCACGGCGCGCAGGGGGTGCTGGCCCCAGGTGGCCGCCTGGCTCACCACGAGCAGGGCGAGCAGCAGGGTGGGTCTCAGCAGCGGCTCCTGCCCCGGGGCCGACCCGGGCAGCCATCGGCTAAGCGGCCCGCCGGCGTTCCCGGCTCCGCGGTGGCCAGGTCCCGCAGGAGCGCCCTGGTCTCCCGCCGGCTGCGGACCGGGTCGTCGCCGACCGGGAAGATGATGGGCCATAGCTCGGTCACGCCGAGGTCGGCCAGCCGCCTGAGCTGTTTCTCGATCGCGGCCTCGGTCCCGGTGACGGCCAGGGCGCCCGGCGTCGAGGCGCCCTCCCGCTCCAGCAGCCTGCGGTAGTTGTCGAACCCCGCGTACCGGGCGAAGACCTCGTCTGCGGCCCGCCGTGCGGTCCCGGCGCCAGGCATGAGCGCGACCGGCAGCGCGGCCACCACGCGGGGGGCGGGCCGCCCCGCGGCCGCACCGTTTCCGGCCGCACGGTTCCCGGCTGCACGGTGCAGCTGGGGGATGATGTCCTCCCCCAGCGTGCGGGGCCCGGCCAGCCACGTCACGACACCGTCGGCAAGCTCCCCGGCGGCCTGCACCATCAGCGGTGAGAGCGCGCCGACCAGCACCGCTACCGGGCTGGTACCCGGCACCGTGAATCCCCCGTCCACCTGGTAAAAGGTGCCGCGGTAGCGGACGCTGCCCTCGCGCAGCAGCGGGACCAGCACCGAGAGGTAGTCCCGCATGTGCGCGGCGGGCCGCTGGTAGGCGAGCCCGTGCAGGCCCTCGATGACCGGCCGGTGCGATACGCCCACGCCGAGCGTGAGCCGCCCGCCGCAGAAGGCCTGCGCCGTCGCGGCCTGCTGGGCCAGCGCCAGCGGATGCCGGGGGTAGGTGGGCACGATCCCCACGCCGAGGTCGATCTGGCTGGTCTGGGTGCCCGCCACGGCCAGCACCCCGAGCGCGTTGACACCGCGCGAGAAATGCACCGTCCAGGCGGACCGGAACCCGTCGGCCTCGGCTGCCACCACGTCACTGACGATGTCCTGCGGGCGCACCGGCGTGCCGAGTACCTCACCCCCGGCCCCCATCGCGATCCGCATCCCCGCAGCATCCCGCCGCGCGGGCCGGCCTACGTCCCGCCAGGGTAAGCCGTCACCCCCGGCTCGTCTGCGGATGGCGAGCCTGGCGTCAGTCCACCCGGACTTCGTGATCATTGCAGGCTGGCGTCCTGGCCGGCGGTACCGGCAGGCTCTGGAACGGGCCTGACGCGCCAGGTAGAGACCATCGAACGCCCTGTGGGTAACCCCACCACGAAGAACGGGTGCTCACCACGTTCCCCGGCTGACGCCCAGTTCATAGCGTGGGCGGCTGATGCAGACGACAGCGTGCTCCCGCCACGGGCGGCGCGCGGGCTGGACGACCGGCTGCACGCGGCTGGCGGCCGGCTGCGGGTCACCAGTCCCTCCGGCGGCCCGACGACGATCACCGCGGAACTGCCGTGCTGCTGACCCCGCCCGGGGCAGCACCCGGGTCACCGGAAGACCGCGCCACCCGCGGCCCGTTGCGGATCGTCGTGGCCGAGGACGCGGTGCTGCTGCGCGAGGGCCTGACCCGCCTGCTCGCCGAGGACGGTCACCAGGTGGTGGCCGCGGTCGGTGACGGCCCCGCCCTGGTCGAGGCGGTACTCACGCACCGTCCGGACGTGTCGGTCGTCAACGTGCGGATGCCGCCGACCCACACCGACGAGGGCCTGCGCGCGGCGATCACCGCCCGCTCGCACCTGCCCGGCGCCCCCATGCTGGTCCTCAGCCAGTATGTGGAAGCGTCCTACGCCGGCGACCTGCTCGCGGACGGCTCCGGCGCGGTCGGCTATCTGCTGAAAGACCGGGTCGCCCGGGTCGGGGAGTTCCTGGACGCGCTGGGCCGGGTCGCCCGCGGCGCGACGGTGCTCGACCCCCAGGTGATTGCCCAGCTGCTGGCCGGGCAGCGCCGGGACAACGTCCTGGGAGCGCTGACCGCGCGGGAACGGCAGCTGCTGGCCCTGATGGCCGAGGGCCATTCCAACGCAGCCATCGCCCAGCGGCTGGTGATCTCGGCCAGCGCGGTGGAGAAGCACATCAGCAACGTCTTCGCCAAGCTCGGCCTGCCGCCCGACGACGCCCAGCACCGCCGGGTCCTCGCCGTCCTGGCCTACCTCAGGGCCTGACGGTGCCGCGCGGGCCGGCGGTCAGTGCTCCGGCCAGCCGAGCGCGTCGAATACGGCGACCTGGTTGAGGTAGTCCCGCCAGTGCACGACTTCCCTGTCGCGCAGGGTGAGAACGGAGATGAACTGGTTGTGGTACGGATTCCCGGTGGCGACGGCGTGCCCATGGGAGGTGTATTCGAGTACCGCGACGCCCTTGACCGCGTCGTGGTAGACGGCCAGGTCGGAGCAGCGCTCAACGACCATCATGGTGCGGTAGGGGCGGTAGAGCTCGGCGATCGCGGTGCGGCCCTCGACCCGCGGCGGGTAGCCGGGAGTTCTCACCACGTACTCGATGATGATGTCCTCGGCGAGGAGGTCGAAGAAATGGCCGGGCCCGGCCAGGCCGTCCAGTCCCTTCTCGATGATCCGGAAGAACGGGTCGAGCGCGGCGAAGTCCGCCAGATCGGGGATGGGGGTCTTCATGCGGTCACTTCTCCTTCCATGCGGGCTGGCTGCTTCGTTCATGAATCCATGATCAGCCAACCAGGCCTCGGGAGGGGTGTTCGCCCGGTCCGCCGCGACCTACTGCTGGATCAGGGCACCCCGGTGGCCGAGATCGCCGGGCGCGTGGGGTACTCCTTCCGGTACGCGTTCGCGGCGGCTTTCCGCCGGCACCACGGGCAGCCACCCGGCCGCTGGCGGCAGCAAGCGGCGCTGACCGCACCCGCCTGCCTCCCGGGCCACTGAGACGCCACTAGGCCCCGACGGGATCGGTGCGCCGGCCAGGGGCGTTACCGCGACTGGCCTCGGGCGCCCGCTGGGGGCCGGGGAGCCACAGGGAGAGCAGCACGGCGACCGCGGAGAAGCCCGCGGACCACCAGAACGCCACGTGGAACGCGTCCGCCAGCGTGGCCGGATGCGCGGCGATGGCGCCCTCGAGGATCACTGCCAGGACGGCGGTGCCGAACGAGCCGCCGATCTGCTGGGCGGTCCTGGTGAGCACGCTGGAGTGCGGGATCTGCTGCTTGTCCAGGCCGATGTAGCCGGCGACCATCACCGGCATGGTGACCGCCCCGAGGCCGACCCCGCGGATGACCATCCAGACGGCGAGCAGCCACTCGCTGGTGTGCGGCCCGGCCAGGGCGAACGGAACGGTCGCGGCGGCGACGACGGCGAAGCCGGCCAGGGCGATGACGCGCGGGCCGAACTTGTCGATGTTGCTGCCGACGACGGTTCGGGACAAGAGGGTGCCGATGCCCTGCGGGACGAGCATGACCCCGGCGCCGAGCGCGGTGGTGCCGCGCACGTCCTGGTAGTACAGGGGCATCAGGAGCATCGCGCCGTACAGGGAGAAGCCGGAGAAGAACAGCACCGCGCTGGAGGAGGCGACCGACCGCCTGGCCAGCAGCCGGACCTCGACGAGCGGGTGGCTCTTGCGCAGCGCGTAGCCGGTGAAGGCCGCGAGCAGCGCGACGCCGGCGATGAGCGGGATGATGACGTCCGGGTGGGTGAACCCGCCGGCGGTGCCCGCGTTGGCCAGGCCCAGCAGGACGACCGAGGTGCCCGGCGCGATGAGGACGAGCCCGGGCACGTCAAGCCCCGGCTTGCGGCCCGCGGGGTCCGGGCGGGCGGGCGCGTCGATGTTCAGGTAACGCCAGGCGAGCAGGATGCCGATGACGCAGAACGGCACGTTCACCCAGAACATGAACCGCCAGCTCAGGTGAGTCAGGATGGCGCCGCCGATCAGCGGGCCGAGGATCGGGCCGAGCAGCGCCGGCAGCGCGACGTAGGTGACGAGCCGCCCGAGCGACTTGCCGCCCGCGGCCTGGAAGATGAGCGTGCTCATCAGCGGGAGCATGAGGCCGCCGCCGAGGCCCTGGACGACCCGCCAGCCGATGAGCGAGCCGACGTCCCACGCGAGGCTGGACCCGACCGAGCCGACGAGGAAGACGGCGAGGGAGAACATCCACAGCCGCTTGCCCCCGAACCGCGCCAGGCCCCAGGTGGACAGCGGCACCGCGATGCCGAGCGCCAGCAGGTAGCTGGTGGACACCCACTGGATCGTCGTGACCGGGGTGTCCAGCTTCACCGAGAGCGTGCGCAGGGCGACGCTGACGATCGTGGTATCGAAGACGACGGCCAGCCCGCCGACGATGAGGATCAGGGCGGTCCTGACCAGCGCGGGGTCCAGCTTCTCGGCCGCGGGCTTCGCTGGTGTGGCTGGTGTCGCTGCCATGCCGTCCTCTTCCATAAGGAATGAACCCTTCTCTTATAGAGTAGGGCGGCCAATTAAGGAATGCAAGCCTCTCTTAATTCTCCCGGGCCGCTAAGCTGGCTGCCATGACCGAGCAGGCGCAACGGACCCGGCAACGGCGGCGCGGGGAGGAGCTGGAGACCGCGCTGCTGGAGGCCGCGTGGCAGGAGCTCGTGGAGGCCGGCTTCGCCAGGCTGACGATGGAGTCGGTCGCGGCCCGCGCGAAAACGGGCGTGGCGGTGCTGTACCGGCGCTGGCCCAACAAGGACGACCTGGTGATCGCCGCCATCCGCCACTACGGCACAGCGCACCCCGTCGACATCCCCGACACCGGGAGCCTGCGCGGTGACATGATCGCGCTGCTCAGCGGCTTCAGCAGCAGGCGGGTCAGCTTCGCCGCCATCGTCAGCGCCGTGTTCTCCGGCCTGCTGGCCAGCAGCGGCCTCACCCCCGCCCAGGTGCGGGAGAAGGTGCTGGCCGACCGACCGCTGCGGTCAGACCAGGTCTTCGTCCGGGCACACGAGCGCGGCGAGATCGACCTCGACCGCATCCCCCCGGCCGTCCTGGCCATGCCGTTCGACCTGGTGCGCCACGACATGCTGATGACCTACCAGCCGATCCCGCCGGAGCGGGTCCTCGCGATCGTGGACGACCTGTTCATGCCCCTCGTCGCCATCAACCGCCCCGGGTAGGCCAGAAGCACCAGAGAGATCCCAGCTCAGGGGCCTACCCTGCACCCTTGAGGAGCTGCCGCGCGATCACCATCCGCTGGATCTGGTTGGTGCCCTCGTAGATCTGGGTGTTGTCAGGCATGGTTATCTGCGATCAGCACACATGTTCGTGATCACGTCTTTCACCTGGCAATAATTCGATGATTGTTGATGGCCATCTTCCATTATCTTTCCGGACCTGACGGAACAGAGACGGAGCACAGGGGGCCTGACGGCCTGGGCACCCATGTCTCGGCAGTGTGAGCGGTCATCTCCTCAGGACTGTCGCCGGGACTAACGGCACTGGCCGCGCTAGCACCCCGGGTGCAACGTAAGGATGGGGGTGGTGCAGATGAACGACGATGACATCACGCTCTCCCCGGATGGCGGCACTCCGCCGCGCGCCGACAAGTCGCAGCGGATCGCCGACGATGAGCGCGGGCTACGAACGCCCGTGCCCCAGGTGATTCAATCCGTCAAACGCACCGGGGCGTTTGGCGCCGGTGGCGAACGGGGGCGGATGCGGGCCGCCGACGCCGACCGCGACCGCGTGGTGGGATTCCTCAACACGGCCTACAGCGAAGGTCGGCTGTCCAAGGACGAGTACGACGCCCGCCTGGAGCGCGCCTTGTCCGCGCACACTTACGCCGACCTGGATCAGCTCGTGATGGACCTGCCTGCCGTGTGGGCGGCCATGGCGCCGTCAGGGGCCAACACCACCGTGGCGGTCCCGGTGGCTAAAACCAACGGGCTGGCTATAGCAAGCCTGGCCTGCGGGGTCGCGCAATTCGCGTTCGGGCCGGTGGCGACCATCCCGGCAATCGTGCTCGGCCACGTGGCCCGGCACCAGATCAAGCGCACCGGAGAACAGGGGGCAGGCCTGGCGCTCGCGGGGTTGATACTCGGCTGGGTGGTGGTGGCCCTGGGCATCATCGTCATCGTGGTCGGCATGGCCGCATTCGCCGGGACACACGGCACCATGCCCATGCACTGAGCAGCCGGGGATGAAACCTCCTGACGTCACCGAGCGTCGGACCGTCTCCTTACCATCGAGAGGCAGGGAGGTCGATGAGGGTCATTGAGGCAGGTCAGCAGACTGACGCAGGTCGAGTAGGGTCAGCTGTGGTCGTTGCGGTTGCTGAACTCTGCTGCTGCACCTGGTTGGTCGCTTGACGGTTCAGCGTCAACTGCATTTGATGGCGGCCATCGATCTCGGATCGCCGCTGTCGGCGCCGTCCTGGACCTGGCCCGTGATCTGACGGTCGGCGGGTGACTTGTGCCGCTGTGTCTAGCGGAAGCCCGCGCGGGCCGGTTAGCGTGGACTCGTCCATCGGCCCATCCGACGGGGAGATGCCATGGCCGACCAAGAGCAGCTGGTTCTTTATGCCGCAGCGTACGAGACGGTGGAGTCCGCGGTATCGGCGCTGACCACCATCGAGCAGATGCACAAGGACGAGATGATCGGCAAGTACGACGCGGCCGTCATCGACAAGGAGAACGGCAAGCCCCACATCGTCAAGCGGATGGACCGCCCCCGCATCCGCGTTATCCCGGAGATGTTCGGCGGCGGGACGCTGCCGCGCAAGGAACTCCACGAGGCGGCCCAGACGCTCACCGGCAACCAGGCCGGGCTCATCGCGGTGGGCGAGCCGACCATTGAACAGGGCGTTGACAAGGCACTCACTAGCGCTGCCAAGGTCGTGAAGCGCTCCGTGGCGGCCACCACTGACGAGATCACCAGCGAGCTGCAGGAGGCGCTCAAGGGCTGATGTCGCACCGACGTAGCGAATGATCGGCGGTGGCCGAGCCTGCCTGTAGGCCGGGTCTTGTGCGAGAGGGTCCGTGACCTCGGCTGATTCTGACCAGGTGCGGCTTGACCTGCGGATGCGATCCCAGCGGTTCTCATCAGTTCCGGGCAGATCGCAAGGTCATGTGCCCCGAAAGTGCCCCCGCTGTCGGCTGCGCTGACACTTCAGCGGCAAGTCTTCAACGACTCTAGCTGGCTGCCCTCTACGACTGCTTCGGCCTCATCTAGCGAGCTGCCTGACTGAGATCGTAGCCTGGGCCACATGAGCAAGGCCATCGGCCACAGCCAGCCAGACCCCGAACAGCTGGCCAGGTGGGACAGGTTCCCGGACATGAGCCTCCGGATATCAGGAGTGAGTATGCATGGCCGGTGTTGGCACCGGAGTATTGACTGCTCGCTCTACCGGGCCACGACGAACCGGCCGGTCACGGTAGGCCCGGTCGAACAGATGACGGCGGGCGAGGCGAAGGCACGCGGCTACGGGCTCTGCTCGCGGTGCCTCAAGCAGACGATTACCTCGGTGTGAACTAGCTAGATTCAAAACCGTCGGCCAGGGATTGCGCGGCTCAGGTTGACGCTTAAGCGTCAAGTGCGATCGCAGCGCTAGCGCCGTCACATGTTCTGGCTCAGTCCTCCCTCGGCTCCCGATAGCTGCGAACTCCGGGACTGC
Organism: uncultured Actinomycetes bacterium; assembly: GCA_963720645.1. Lineage (GTDB taxonomy): Bacteria > Actinomycetota > Actinomycetes > Streptosporangiales > Streptosporangiaceae > RYN-230. The sequence continues at coordinate 151,490 of CAVRFX010000022.1, forward strand.
CGGGCAGGTTCAGTCAAGGGTCTGCGGGCGAAGCCCGACGCCGTAGGCGCTCTTGACGGGTTCTGCCCCCCCACGGACGATGACGGAGCGGGAGCCAGTACTCTGCACCTGCGGGACTGTCTTGGTGATCGTCTGACGTCTCGGCGGGCCGGACGATCTAGGGTTCGCGCCAGCCGACCGGCGTGCGGCGCCGCCATGTCGGCGGCGCGAGTGGCCCTCCAGGCCGCCTTGAAGACGTACAGAAAGTCTGCACAGACACGGCGTCGGTCGTCCGGTGCCTGACTCCGACTGATCGTTGACACGGCAGCTTCATCTGATGCTTGACACCGCCCGCTCGGGCATGCCTCGTCGTGACCTTGTTCGCGGCGGAGGGTGGCCGGGCCGTGCTCGTGGAGTTGAGCGTCATGGAGCAGCGCTATCACGCAGTCATGGAAGTCATCTCCGGGGCGCCGGTCACTGAGGTAGCTGGCCGCTACGGAGTTACCCGCCAGGCCGTGCACGTATGGCTGGGCAAATACCAGAAGGAGGGGTTAGCCGGGCTGGCTGACCATTCCCACCGGCCGCACTTCCAGCCTCGTCAGCTCGCAGCGGACGTCGAGGCGATGATCTGCCAGCTCCGGGGTGCGCATCCGCGGTGGGGACCGCGACGACTGCAGTATGAGCTCGGCGAAGGCCAGGTGGCACCGGTGCCGTCCCGGTCGACTATCTACCGGGTTCTCGTCCGCCGGGGCCTGGTCCCGGCCCGTAAGCGAAAGCGCCGCCGTCAGGACTACAAGCGCTGGCAGCGGGAAGCGCCGATGCAGCTGTGGCAGCTGGACATCACCGCGTCGGTATTCCTGACCGACGGCACCGAGCTGAAGCTCATCTCCGGCCTTGACGACCACTCCCGGTACTGCGTGATCGCCACCGTCGTGCGCCGTGGCACCGCCCGCGCCGTCTGCCGCGCCTTCATCACCGCGATGCGGACCTACGGCGTCCCCGACGAGGTGCTCACGGACAACGGCAAGCAGTTCACCGGAAGATTCGGCAAGCCCCGCCCGGCCGAGGTGCTGTTCGAGCGGATCTGCCGCCGCAACGGCATCCGCCAGCTGCTCACAAAGCCCTACTCGCCCACCACGACCGGCAAGGTCGAACGCTGGCATCAGACCCTGCAGGACGAGTTCCTCGATGACACCGGGCCGTTCGCCACCCTGGAGGAAGCTCAGGCCGCGGTCGATCAGTGGCGGGAGGAGTACAACCACCAGCGGCCGCATCAGTCCCTGGACATGGCATGTCCTGCTGATAAGTTCCGGCCCTCAGCTGGCGCTGATGACGGCCTGGCGCTGTGGGCGCCGGCTGACCTCGAGACCGTCACCACTGCGGTGCCAGGACCGGCTCCGGCACCGGTAATTGCGGGATCCGTGACCTGGCCGGACGCCATCGAGATCGACCGGGTCGTCCCGGCCTCGGGGAACATGACGATCGGACCGCAGCAGTTCTGGCTGGGCACCAGCCGGACCGGCCAGACGGTGAGCTTCTGGATCGACACCACCACTGTGCACCTGAGCATCGGCGGATGGCGGATCAAAACCGTGCCTTCCCGCCTGTCCTCCGTCGACCTCGCCCGGCTCCGCAACGCTGGTGCCCGTCCGGCCGGACCGCCCCCAGCCGGGCCTGCACCCGGACCGCTAGCAGCGACCAGCTGCGTGCAAGTGCAGCGGCTCATCAACGCCGCCGGGATCATCACCCTCGGCAACCAGGCCATCCAGGTCGGCTCCCCGATGGCGGGGCAACGAGCCCGCATCCGCCTGGACGGGCAGGTCATGCACGTCATCACCCAGGACGGCGTCCTGTGGCGCAGCCTGCCGTGCCCCATCCCGCCCGGCCAGCGGCACAAGCTCCAGGGCGTCCGCCTCGCCGGGCCAGAACCACTCCCGCCACAGGCCCAGACCGTCCAGCGGAAGGTCTCCAGCCGCGGCAGCATCCAGGTCGCCAGGCAGCGCATCCAGGTCGGCTTCCCCCACGCCGACAAGATTGCCACCATTCAGCTCGGCGACACCAGCTTGCGCATCATCGACCAGCACGGCGAGCTGATCACCGCCGTGCCCAGAAACGGCACCGGTGAGATCAGCCGGTTCAAGGCCTACGGAAGCAGGAAACCACGATGACCAGCCCGGCAGTGAGCACACGCGGCACCGCGGAGGCGGCGATTCCATGGCCGCAGTAACCCTGAACGCCAATGACGCAGCCGAGCTGGCGGAGATGCTGCAGTTCCTCGCCGACTGGCTGAACCGTGATCCCAGCCGCCTCGGCGCGTCGCTGGAAGACTTCGCCGGCCACCCGGCCTGCAACACCTGCCAGCTGCGCGAGGACCTGGACCGGTTCATTTTCCTGCTCGGCGGCAGCGACGGCGAATCCCTCTTCGGCCCGCCACGGTGACAGCCGGGAGCCTGCACCGCTGACCCGGCCAGCCGAGGATACGCCGGGCCTTCACGGCGTCACCGTCGTTCGTCCTCGCGCTGGCGCGCTGCGGGCGCTCCACGCTGACCCCGCTCCGGCTCCAGCGTTGATCGGCAGCCATCCGGGAAAGCACCAGACCGGCTAACGCGCGCAAAGCGCTGGCGTCCCCGTGATGGGCTAGACAGATCGGCAGACCATGGTGAAGCTGAGCGTCATTGGAGCAGCGCTATCACGTAGTCATGGAGGTCATCTGTGGCGCCCCGGTGACCAAGGTCGCCTGGCTCAATCACGCCACGGTCGCACCGCCCGTGGGCGGCGTTCCCGTGCTTTGCGCTCAGGTGACCCGCGCGGTGACCAGGGTCTCCACGTTGTAGGGCCGCAAGCCATCGGTCCGGTCGGCGAAATACCGCTGTTCGAGGTCTGCACGTGCTGGATGGTCGACGACCTTCAGCCCGCACCGGCTGATCAGCCGCTCGATCTCGATGACCGGCCAGCCGGGCTGCAGCGGCTCGCCAACTGAGGCCACGAGCGGGGCGTAGATCCGGATGAACTCTCTGCCGACGCCATCGAGCACCGACTCCTCGGCCCGGTAGGAGAACACCACCTCCGAGCCAGGGGCAGCCCCCGCAGTCGTGCGCAACGTCGACTCGATCGCCTGCGCGGTGAGATAGGGGGCAACGCCGGTCCAGGAGAACAGCGCCGGCTGCGCCCCAGTCGAACCCGGCCGCGCGCAAAGCGTCCCGAAGAGGCTCGGCCTCGAAATCAGCCGGGACGAACACCTGCGAGTCACTGAGCGGAAGCGCGAGGTCCCCGACCCGCTCCAGCTTCCAGGCCTGGGAGGCAGGGTGATCAACCTCGAACACCCTGACGGAGCGGAGCAGGTCCGGGCGCCGCCACGCGAACGAGTCAAGCCCCGCGCCCAGGATGACGTACTGCGTGAAGGCGCCAGCAGCCAGCCGGTCCTCGGCATACCGGCTGCGGGCGCAGACAGCCGCGCGAGACTCGCGAACGACCTGGCCGGGGAACAGCGGATTTACCTGGTCGCGTAGCTCCTGCCACACCGGGCCGACGAGCACCAAGGCCAGAGCGTCGTCCAGCACCCACGGCGGCGTCTCCTCCACGCGAAATAATCCCCGCGACACTGCCGCGAACATCGCCGTCCTGCTCGGTGCGGCCTCCATGTGCCCTCCCTGCGATAATGCGACCACTCCATGCCGGCCTGGCGCTGCCCCGAATGCGCACTCATATGATGCGCCTGAAGCGCCCGGACTCTCCACAGCCACCCACGACGGCGACTGATGTGATACGCACTCCCTAGAAACCGTCAAGCGACACCTGAAGCCGATCTGTCAGCGATCACCAGAACCTAGGCAACGGCGTCGGTGTCGGTGTCCTTCGGCGGTAGATGCGCGACAGTTGTCCGCCAGCTGATCTGCGACATATCGAGCTCGCTGCGGGGCTATGAGAATGCCTCGCTGGGAGGTGCAGTATGGCGCTGGGCCCTTACGAGGCCGTGACCTCATTCGACGAGCAGCCCTGCGGCCACGAACGCACGGTGGTAGATCTCTCGGATGACCTGCTGTTTGCGGGCGTTGTACTGGTTGACGTGCTCACCTTCGGCATTGGCCTGGGCGGCGGCTTCCCGCTTGGCGGAGGCGTAGCGGTCGCGCTCGTCGGGGTTGCCCCGTAGCCAGTCACGGAAGATCCGGTGCTTGATCAATTCGGGGCTACCGAATCCGAAAACATGCAGATTGCACTGCGGCTCGTCTGCTCGCAGCAGCCGGTGGCCGTGCCACCAGGGTTCGCGGATCGCCAGTCGGAACCCGATCGCCTCTAGTGTAGGTATGTAGTCTTGTTCCCGGCCAGGATCGGCGACCGTCAGGTCGATGTCGATGATGGGCTTGGCCGCCAACCCCGGGACTGCGGTAGAGCCCACGTGCTCAAGCTGCAGCACCCGCCAGGCTAGGGCCTCCCGAATCCGGCTGGCGAGGTCGCCATATCGTTCCGGCCAGGTGGGATCGGGATCGGCTATCTCTATGCCGATGTCCGGGGCCGCGCCGGGCACCCACGGATCGGCTCCCGGCGGTGGCGGAGAGTCGTCGAACGACACGATCTCGGCTCGGCTCGGCATCAGCGCAGTTTATTACCCGCTCATAGGCTGACAGGAAGGTCGGCGGCGGGCATTCGGCTGCCTAGGTCGCGCTAGACCCTGTCGCGCCTCAGTTGGCGGACGACTGTCGCGGATCTGTTGTCGGTTCACACGGCGTCGGTGTCGGTGTCTCCGTTGGCTGGCGTGCGACATTGCTCCGCCAGCTGATCTGCGACACATTGGGGCACGGAGCAGCGTGGCGGTACATCACGGCCCGGTAGTCGCATCGGCCCAGGCCACCCGACACGTCAAGTGCCGTCGTAGTGTCGTGCCATCGCTTCTCGCACCTGGGCGGCCTTCTTCGGGGGCTGGGTAGAGTCGAGGTCGTGATCGATGTCTCCGGCGCGGAGGACCTCGCCGAGGCGAGGTTGGCGGCTTCGTTGCCTCGTCGCTGGCGGCATGTCCGGTCGGTGGGTCGGCGAGCCCGGTGGGTTGCGAAGACTTTGGACCTGCCCGATGAGTTGGTGGCTGCGGCGTGGCTGCATGACATCGGCTATGCCCCGGAGCTGGTGGACACCGGCTTCCACCCGCTGGATGGGGCGCGGTTCCTTCGCAGCGTGGATGTCGATCCGCGGGTGGTAAGCCTCGTGGCCTACCACTCGTGCGCTCAGATTGAAGCTGAGGTCCGTGGGTTGGGCGCGCTGCTGGCTGTTGAGTTCTCCCCCGGAGATCCGGCATTGGCAGATGCCCTCTTGTACTGCGACATGACGACCGGCCCTGACGGCGATTATGTCCGGCCTGCTGATCGGCTTGTCGAGATCCGCGGCCGGTACGGTCCAGGTCACGAGGCCACACGATTCGTGAAGCTGGCCGCCCCGGAGATTCTGGCTACGGCGGGGCGGGTTGAAGAGCTGCTCGCTGTTCAGCCGAGGTAGGGCTTGCGCCGTTTGTCGAGATAGTGCTGGATGCGTTGACGCATCGACGGATGCATCTGCAAGCCCGGGACGGCGGCAGGAGCAACCCATTGCGGTTCGGCCGACTCGCTGCTGGCCCGCAGTCGCCCTCCGACTGGCCGGGCGGTAAAGACGACCGAGAACTCCTGCCGGGCTTCGCCGTTGCTGGTGTAGAGGATGACATGCCGGGGGCTGGTGTAGATCCCGACCAGCCCGGTGATCTCACAGCTGATGCCGGTTTCTTCGCGGGTCTCCCGCACCGCCGTGTCTGTGATCGACTCGCCCAGATCCATGCCGCCGCCCGGGACCGCCCAGTTCCCGTTGTCGGTCCTCCGGATCATCAGGATCTCGCTGTCATCGTTGACGACGATCACGTTGGCTGACGGGACGACGCTGTTGGCTTCCGGGGCTGCTGGGTCATCGAGGAAGTCGATACGTTCACCCACGGCTACAGCTTCTCCTTGCCGGTGAAGGTCTTCCAAGTCTGGTCCCATACCCGGTCGAAACTGCGGGCGTAGGTCTGGAACAGCGTCCCGGAACTGAGATGCCGCAGGTGGATGACGGGGGCGAAGTGCGCCGGCACTCCGTAAGCGTGAGTGTTGACCAGCACGCACTGTGGTCAGCGAGCGTTTCAGCCAAGTGCCGGGAATTGACGCTTAATTGTCGGGACTGGGGTCCGCATCCCTCATGATCACGGAACAGCCACGGAACAACATCCATCGTCCGGGTCCTGATCATGAGCTGAACGCGGCGGCATTCCTCCGAGTGATCTTGATCTTGAGACTGTTCTCGCAGGTCACGGGGTTATTTGAGGATTTGGCGGGCCATCACAACGCGCTGGATCTGGTTGGTGCCCTCGTAGATCTGGGTGATCTTGGCGTCGCGCATCATCCGCTCCACCGGGTAGTCCCGGACGTAGCCGTAGCCGCCGAGCAGCTGCACCGCGTCGGTGGTGACAGCCATCGCGGTGTCCGAGGCGAAGCACTTGCAGGCTGAGGAGAAGAACGTCAGGTCGCCGGCGCGGTCGCCTTCCATGGCCCGCTCGGACCTGGCCGCGGCGGCGTAGGTGAGCTGCCGGGCCGCCTCCACCTTCATGGCCATGTCGGCCAGCATGAACTGCAGGCCCTGGAAGCTGGCGATGGGCTGGCCGAACTGCCGGCGCTCCTTCACGTACCCGGTGGCGTAGTCCAGGGCCCCCTGGGCGATGCCGATGGCCTGGGCCGCGATCGTGATCCGGGTGTGATCCAGGGTGGCCAGCGCGGTGCGGAACCCGCTGCCCTCGGCCCCGATCATCCGGTCCGCCGGGATGGAGCAGCTGTCGAAGTACAGTCCCCGGGTCGGCGACCCCTTGATCCCCAGCTTCTGCTCGGGCGCACCGAACGAGAGCCCCGGGTCATCCTTCTCGACCACGAACGCGGAGATCCCGCCCGTCCCGGCCGACGGGTCGGTCACCGCCATGACCGTGTAGTACTGCGACACCCCGGCGTTCGTGATCCACCGCTTGGTGCCGTTGAGGATGAAATGATCACCGTCGCGGACGGCCCGGGCCGACATGGCGGCCGCATCCGAGCCCGCCTCAGGCTCGGACAGCGCGTAGGAGAACATCGCCTCGCCCCGGGCGACCGGCGGCAGGTACCGCTGCTTGAGCTCCTCGGACCCGGCCAGCAGCAGCGGCATCGTGCCCAGCTTGTTCACCGCCGGGATCAGCGAGGACGCCGCACAGGCCCGCGCGACCTCCTCGATCACGATCGCGGTCGCGATCGCGTCCGCACCGGCCCCGCCGTACGCCTCGGGGATGTGCACGGCCGCGAAATCGTTCTTGGCCAGTGCCTCGAACACATCCCAGGGGAATTCCCCGGACTCGTCCACCTCGGCCGCCCGCGGGGCGATCTTGTCATCAGCCAGGCTGCGGATGGCCTCACGGAGCGCCTCATGCTCCGGCGTGAGCGCGAAAGCAGGGAAGTCAGAGCTCATGCCCCGATAGTAGGGCGGGGGCCGTGACCAGCGGCGCAGGGGCCCTTCAGCCGTCCTGGCCATCCCGCCTGGCGCGCAGCGCCGCGCCCTTGGCGGCCGCCTCGGCGCGCAGCCGCTGCTGGAACCCGGTCATGGCCGCGCGCAGCGTGTCATCACCAGCCGCGAGGACGCGGACCGCCAGCAGGCCCGCGTTCCGGGCGCCGCCCACCGCGACCGTGGCGACCGGGATGCCCCCGGGCATCTGCACGATGGACAGCAGCGAGTCCAGGCCATCGAGGTGCGCCAGCGGCACCGGGACGCCGATCACCGGGAGCGGGGTCACCGCGGCCAGCATCCCGGGCAGGTGCGCCGCGCCGCCCGCCCCGGCGATGATCACCCGGAGCCCGCGGCCCTCGGCCTCGCTGCCATACCGGATCATGTCGTGGGGCATCCGGTGCGCGGACACCACGTCCGCCTCGTACGGCACCCCGAACTCGTCCAGCACCGCCCCGGCCGCCTGCATGACCGGCCAGTCGGAGTCGCTGCCCATGACCACGCCGACCACGGGGCTGCTCACTCCGTCAGCTCCTTGCCGGTCCCCAGGTAGCTGGCCGCCCGGGTGGCCCGGTCACGGAGCGACTCCACGTCGGCGCCCGCCACCGTGACGTGGCCGATCTTCCGGCCGGGCCGGGGTTCCTTGCCGTACATGTGCACCTTCACCCCCGGGTCTGCCGCCATCACGTGGATGTAGCGGTCGTACACGTCCGGTCCGCCGCCTCCGGCCAGGTCCGCGGCGCCGAACACGTTGGCCATGACCACCTGCGGCGCGGTGGGCTGCGGCGCGCCGAGCGGCAGGTCCAGCACGGCCCGCAGATGCTGCTCGAACTGGGAGGTCCTGGCCCCTTCGATGGTCCAGTGGCCGCTGTTGTGCGGCCGCATGGCCAGCTCGTTCACCAGCAGGCCGCGCGGGGTCTCGAACAGCTCCACGGCCAGCATGCCGGTCACCCCGAGCGCGTCCGCGAGGTCCAGGGCCAGCCGCTGCGCGTCCTCGGCGAGGACCGCGATCAGCCCGGGCGCGGGCGCGAGCACCTCCCGGCAGACCCCCTCACGCTGCACGGTCTGCACGACCGGGTACGCCGCGCCCTGCCGGTGCGGGGACCGGGCGACCAGCGCGGCCAGCTCGCGGACGAACGGGACATACTCCTCGGCGAGCAGGGCCACCCCGTACCCGAGCACCTCGGCCGCCTGGTCCGGCCCGCACACCCAGACGCCCCGGCCGTCGTAGCCGCCGCGGACCGCCTTCAGGACCACCGGCCAGCCGGCCTGGGCGGCGAAGGCGGCCACGTCCTCCGGGCTGGCCACCGGCGCATAGCGCGGGCAGGGTGCGCCCAGCCGGGTCAGCTCGTCCCGCATGGCCAGCTTGTCCTGCGCGTAGCGGAGCGCGTCCCCGCCGGGGGCCAGCCTCACCCCCGCCCCGGCCAGCGCGGCCAGATGCTCGCCGGGCACGTGCTCATGGTCGAAGGTCAGCACGTCGCAGCCGGCGGCGAAGGCCAGCAGGTCATCCAGGCGGTGGTAGTCGCCCACCGTGACGGCCGGACAGACCCGGGCGGCGCTGTCGTCCGGCCGGTCGGCCAGCACCCGGAACCCGATACCCAGCGGGATCGACGCCTGGTAGGTCATCCGGGCCAGCTGCCCGGCGCCGAGCATGCCCACGACCGGAGCCGCGGGGCTGGGGTGCCGTTGATCGCTCACCCGCCGTAGCCTACGAGGCAGGACGCACACCCCGCACCCTGGTCCTCCTGCACCGGGCTTCCGGCCGCCCCGGCTGGCCCCGGCCGGATCCGCCAGGTCACGGAGGTCACCGGCGTGACGGCATCGCCACCGGTAATTTAACGCGCCGGAAACAACTTCCCGTCATAGTGCGGTTTATCATCAGCGCGTTTGGCGGGCCGGCGGCCGGAACCACGAACGTGCGACCTCGAAGGAGCGAGTAGATGGCGACATCTGAGCACCAGACGAGATCGGTCCTGGAGGCTGAACCGCCCCCCGGTGTGGTGGTCCGGGAGGGCACCTACGGGACGAAGATCGCCGCCGTCGAGCCCGGCGGGGCCGAGTTCATCCCGCTGAACGAGCGGCACGGTAAGCCGTTGCAGCTGTTCTGGACCTGGACCTCGCCGAACTTCGAGTTCGCGACGGTGTTCGTCGGCGTCATCGGGGTCGCGTTCTTCGGCCTGAACTTCTGGCAGGCCACGCTGGCGCTGGTGATCGGCACGGCGCTCGGCTCGGTCACCCACGGGCTGCTCTCGGCCCAGGGCCCCTCGCACGGGGTGCCGCAGATGGTGATCTCCCGGCTCGGCTTCGGCTACTGGGGCAACGTGCTCCCGGCCGGGCTGAACTCGCTCACCGCCGGCATCGGCTGGTTCGCGGTGAACAGCGTGAGCGGCACGTTCGCGCTGAACACGCTCACCCACCTGCCCAAGTGGCTCTGCCTGGTCATCATCGTGCTGGCGCAGATCGTGATCGCGTTCTTCGGGTACAACCTGGTGCACACGTTCGAGCGGTACGTGTTCCCGATCCTGGCCATCATCTTCCTGATCGCCGTGTGCTGGATCTTCGCCAAGTCCAGCCCGGGCGCGCCCTCGCACGGCGGGGGGATCGGCGGGTTCCTGCTCACGCTGGGGGCGGCGTTCGGCTACGCGGTGGGCTGGAACCCCTACGCGTCCGACTACACCCGCTACTTCCCGCCCGCCACCAGCAAGCTCGCCATCGCTTTCTGGGCCGGCCTCGGGGTGTTCGTGTCCTGCGTCCTGCTCGAGGTGGCCGGGGCCGCGTCCGCGACCGTCACCGGCATCGGCGCGATCAACACCAACCCCACCGGCGCGTTCACCGGGCATCTGCCCACGGCCCTGGCCGACCTCACCCTGCTGGCCATCGCGCTCGGCGCGGTCGCCGCGAACGTGCTGAACATCTACTCGGGCGCGCTGTCGTTCACCGCGATGGGGATCAGGCTGCCGCTGGCCCTGCGCCGGGCCATCGTCGCCCTGGTGTTCGGCGTGATCGGCTTCATCGTCGCGCTGACCGGGCTGCACGACGCAGGCACCAAGTACGAGAACTTCCTGCTGGTCATCGCGTACTGGATCGCGCCGTGGCTGGCCGTCATGTTCTGCGACCAGTTCCTGCGCCGCCGCCAGGATCCGCGCCAGCTGGAAGCGCTGCTGTTCAACAGGAGGTACGCGAACTGGGCCGGGCCGGTGGCCATGCTGGCCGGCGTCGTGGTGTCCATCTGGCTGTTCTCGAACCAGACCGAGTACATCGGCATCGTGCCCAGCCACGTCCCGTCGGTCGGCGACCTGACCTTCGAGGCGGGCTTCGTCATCACCGCCGTCATCTACCTCGGCTGGCACGCGATCACCGACCGCCGCCCCAGCGCGGTGACCGCCACCACCTGACGCAGGCTAAGCGGGACCAGTCACCACGGGCGGGTCGAGGCCGCGGGGCAGGAACACGGCGAACACGGCTGGCCGCGGCCGGACCAGGACCACGTTGGCCCCGTCCGCGGTGGCCACGTCCCGGGCCAGGGCCAGGCCCAGCCCGGTGCCGCCGGGGCGGCCGCTGACGTTCCGCTCGAAGATGCGCGGGACCAGCTCGTGCGAGACACCCCGGCCTTCGTCCCGGACCTCGACCACGACCGATTTAGGGGTCCGTGAGGTCCGGATGGTGACTGTCCCCGCCCCGTGGACCAGCGCGTTGTCGAGCAGGGTGGCGATCACCTGGGCCAGGGCGCCCGGCGTGATGTAGGCGGACAGGCCCTTCTCCCCCGCCACCTCCAGCTTCCGGTTGGCCCGCCGGAAGGCCGGGTCCCACTCGATCACCTGCTGGGCGATCACGTCGTCGATGGCCAGCAGCGAGGGCACGCCGCCTGCGGCCCGCCGGGTCCGGCCCAGCAGCTGGCTGACCACCTCGGTGAGCCGCTCGGTCTGGGCCAGGGCCGCGGCACCCTCTTCGCGGACCACGTCGGGGTCCCCGGCCGCCGCGATCATCTCCTCCAGCCGCATCGACAGCGCGGTCAGCGGGGTCCGCAGCTGGTGCGAAGCGTCCGCGGCGAAGTCGCGTTCCGCGGACAGCAGGTCGGTGATGCGCCGCGCCGACCCGTCCAGGCCCTCGGCCAGCCGGTCCAGCTCGGCCACCCCGTACCGGCGGCCGAGCGGCCGGGCGTCGCCCAGCCCGAGCCGGTCGGCCGCGCTGGCCAGTTCCTCCAGCGGCCGGGTCAGCCGCCGCGCCTGCAGGATGGCCAGGGCCACCGCGACCGCCACCGCGGCCAGCGCCAGCGCGCCGATCAGGGCCAGGGCCTCGGTCAGCCGGCCGTACGCGACGGAGGTGTCGGCGGCCACGGTCACCCGGAAGTCCTTGGTCACCGCCTGCCTGAGGATGGCGCTGCCGGCCTCGGGGCGTTCCCCGACGGTGAACTCCGACACCCCGTACTGGCGCACGTTGATGTAACGGTCCGGGAGCGACCGGGCCGCGGCGGCCGCCTCCGGCACCGCGGCGGGCAGCCCGACGTTCACCCGGTTCTGCAGCGTCCTGGCCACGGTGGTCGCGTCCCGCTGTACCTGCCGGTCGGCCGCGTTGATCTCCAGCCGGCTGAACACGAAGGCCAGCGGGAGACCCAGCAGCAGAACAGCCGTCACCGCCACCACGAGCGTGGAGACGAGAAGGCGGCGGCGCATGGGTCAGTCACCGGCCACCCTGAGGTGGTCAGTCCCCTCGCTCGAAACGGAAACCGACGCCGCGGACCGTGGTGATGTAGCGCGGGTTGTGCGCGTCATCGCCCAGCTTGCGGCGCAGCCACGAGATGTGCATGTCCAGCGTCTTGGTGGATCCCCACCACTTGCTGTCCCAGACCTCCCGCATGATCTGCTCACGGGTGACCACCTTCCCCGCGTCGCTCACCAGCACGCTCAGCAGGTCGAACTCTTTCGTGGTGAGCTCGAGCTCGGTGTCGCCGATCCAGGCCCGCCGGGCATCCGCATCGACCCGGACGCCCTGCACGACGCTGGTCTCCGGGGTGCCGCGGCGCAGCAGCGCGCGGACCCGGGCCAGCAGCTCGGCCAGCCGGAACGGTTTCGTCACGTAGTCATCGGCCCCGGCGTCGAGGCCGATCACGGTGTCCACCTCGTCCGCCCGGGCGGTGAGGATCAGCACGGGCACGGTCTGCCCGTCGGACCTCAGCCGCCGGCACACCTCCAGGCCGTCCAGCCGGGGCAGCCCGATGTCGAGCACGATCAGGTCGATCCCCCCGGCCATGGCCGCTTCGAGCGTTCCCGGGCCGTCCGCCGACACGTCAACGTCGTAGCCCTCGCGGCGCAGCGCCCGGGCGAGCGGCTCCGAGATGGACGTGTCATCCTCAGCGAGCAGAACACAGGTCATGCTCAGATGCTACGGCGTCAATCTCTGTGCTTCTCCGTAACACCGCGTAGATAACGGCCCCGCGCACCTGGGATTCCGGGCTGAACCGGGCGGCAGGGGTCGACCTGGTCAAGGGCTGGTCATGCGGGGGTCTGGTCACCCCGGGAATGTGGCCCGGCGGGAACTGCTCACACGGGGGTGACGCCATGGCGCCGGCGCGAGAAGGAGCGGTCCTTGCCCGCGGCGGCCGCGAACCGGCGGATCAGCTCCGCGCGCAGTTCGCCCGGGGCCACGATGTCGTCGATGACCAGCTCGCTGGCCAGCCGGTGCACGTCGATGTCCGCCTCGTACTCGGCGCGGAGCCGCTGCGTCTCCTGCTCCCGGTCGCCGGGGTCGGCCAGCGCGGCGAGCTTGTTGTAGTACACGGCGTTGACGGCGGCGTCGGCGCCCATCACGGCGATCTTGGCGGTGGGCAGCGCGATCGTGGCGTCCGGCTCGAACCCCGGGCCGGCCATCGCGTACAGGCCGGCCCCGTACGCCTTGCGCACCACGACACAGATCTTGGGCACCGTGGCCTCGGCCACCGCGCTGATCATCTTGGCCCCGTGCCGGATGATGCCCTGCCGCTCCACGGCCGTGCCGACCATGAAGCCGGGCACGTCCGCCAGGAACAGCAGCGGCACGTTGAACGCGTCGCAGAGCTGGATGAACCGGGTCGCCTTGTCCGCCGAATCGACGAACAGCACGCCGCCCTTGAACATCGGGTTGTTCGCGACCACCCCGGTGACCTGGCCCGCCAGCCGGGCGAACCCGATAGTCAATTCCCGGGCCCAGAGCGCGTGGATCTCGAAGAAGGAGCCCTCGTCCACCAGCCCGCGGACGAAGCGGCGCATGTCGAACGCCTGCCGCTCGCTCTCCGGGATGAGCGCGGCCAGGTCGGCCGGTTCCGGCTGCCCGGCGGGGCCGGCCGGCGGCCGCTGCTGCCAGTTGGCGGGCAGGTAGGACAGGTAGCGGCGGACCGCGGCCAGCGCGTCGTGCTCGGTGGGCGCGAGGTAGTGGCCGCAGCCGGACACGGTGCAGTGCATCCGCGCCCCGCCCATCTCCTCCAGCGTGGTCTGCTCCCGGACCACCATCTCGACCATGCGCGGGCTGCCCAGGTACATCGACGCGTTGCCGTCCACCATGGCCACGAAGTCGCAGAACGCGGGGATGTAGGCGCCGCCGGCGGCCGACGGCCCGAACAGCGCGCACACCTGGGGGATGGCCCCGGACGCCCGCACCTGGGTGTGGAAGATCTTCCCGGCGCCGCGCCGGCCCGGGAACATGTCCACCTGGTCGGTGATCCGCGCACCCGCCGAGTCCACCAGGTAGATCATGGGCAGGCCGTCGGCGTAGGCCTTCTCGATGATCCGGATGATCTTCTCGACCGTGCGGGCCCCCCAGGAGCCGGCCTTGACCGTGGAATCGTTGGCCATCAGCGCCACCGGCCGCCCGTCCACCAGCGGCGGTCCCGGTGATCACCCCGTCGGCGGGCAGGCCGTCGGCCAGGGCGTTGGCGTACCGGCCGTCCTCGGTGAAGCTGCCCTCGTCGGCCAGGCAGGCGATCCTGGACCGGGCGAACAGCTTGCCGGCCGCGGCGGCGGACTCGTGGTACCGCGGGGCGCCGCCCCGCTCGATCCGCGCCCGCAGCTCGGCCAGTTCCGGGTCGGCGGCGTCCAGGTGTCCCGCGTCGCGCTGCTCAGCCACCTGGGGAGCGTACCCGCGGCCGCCCGGCCCGGCGCCCAGGCCACGCCGGCCGGGCCGCCAGCTGAGCCGCCGGCGGCCTGCCCGGTAAGACCGTTAGAGAGGAATGGTGCGGGTCCGGGGGCCAGCCCGCAGCACCTGGGACGGCAGCTGCCGGCCGATGATCCGCTCCGCCTCGGCGGCCGCGTCGATCATCGCCTCCAGGTCCACCCCGGTGGCGACGCCCATGTCCTCGACCATGTGCACGACTTCCTCGGTGGCGATGTTGCCGGTGGCGCCGGGCGCGTACGGGCAGCCGCCGAGCCCGCCGACCGACGCGTCGAAGTCATCCACGCCCAGTTCCAGCGCGGCCAGCACGTTGGCCAGGCCGGTGCCCCGGGTGTTGTGGAAGTGCAGGTTCAGCGGGACGTCCGGGTGCGCCGAGCGGAACTCCCCGACGAGCTCGGTGACCCGGCGCGGGCGTGGCCATCCCGGTGGTGTCGCCGAACGAGATCGAGTCGGCCCCGTCGGCCACCGCCCGGCCGGCCACCGCCAGCACCCGGCTCACCGGCACATCACCCTCGTACGGGCAGCCCCACGCCGTGGCCACCACCACCTGGGCCGTGGCGCCCCGCGCGTGCGTCTCGCCGAGAATCACCGCGATGTCGTCGAGGGACTCCGCGGTGCCCCGGTTCACGTTCCGCCGGTTGTGCGTGTCCGACGCGGACACCACGACCTCGACCTCGGTGAACCCCGAGTCCAGCGCGCGCCGCGCACCGCGCAGGTTCGGGGCCAGCGCCGAGTAGCGGACCGCGGCGGCCCGCTCGATGCCGCCCCACACCTGGTCGGCGTCGGCCATCTGCGGGATCGCCTCCGGGCGCACGAACGAGACGGCCTCGATCCGGGACACCCCCGTCCGGGACAGCGCGTTGATCAGCTCGATCTTCGCCCCGGTCGGCACCGGGTCCTCATTCTGCAGGCCGTCGCGCGGGCCTACTTCCCGCAACGAAACGCGCCCGGGCAGATCAGTCACGCCATGACCTCCGTGGTTCGCAGGGAGGGCGGTCCGGGGCGGCCGGGCTCACAGGCCCGGCCACTCGGGATCGCGCTTCTCGTTGAACGCCGCGATGCCCTCGCGCCGGTCGCCGGACAGCGCGGCGGTCCGCCAGGCGGCGTCCTCGATGTCCAGCGCCGCGGTGAGGCCAACCCCCCAGCCCTGGCGCATGGCCCGCTTGGCGGCCCGCACGGCGACCGGGGAGTTGGCCGCGATCGCGCCGGCCATCTCCAGCGCGGTGGCGCCGGCGGTCCCGGCGGGGACCAGCCGGTCGGCCAGCCCGATCCGCTCCGCCTCCTCGGCCTTCACCCGGCGGCCGGTGAGCAGCAGGTCGGCGGCGCGGCCCACGCCGAGGCGGCGCATGGACAGCTGGGTGCCGCCGCATCCGGGCACCAGGCCGACCGTGGTCTCGGGCAGCGCGAACTGGGCGGTCTCGTCGGCCACCACCAGGTCACAGCTCAGCGCCAGCTCGCAGCCGCCGCCGAGCGCGTACCCGTGCACGGCCGCGATCACCGGCTGCGGCAGGCGGAGCAGCTCGCCGAACGCGGTGCGGAACACCTGCCGCTGGGCCAGCCACTGCGCGTCGGTCATCAGCTGCCGTTCCTTGAGGTCGGCGCCGACGCAGAAGGCGCGGTCCCCGGTCGCGGTCAGCACGACCACGCGGACCCCGTTGTCGGGGGCCAGCTCGGCGCAGGTCTGCGCGAAGCGGACCAGCATCACGGTGTTCAGCGCGTTGAGGGCCTCGGGCCGGTCGAGCACGATCTCGGCGACCCGGCCGTGACCGATCGTGTGCCTGCGGAGGTCTATGCCATCCATGAGCGCAGGCTAACCCGTGGGCGGGAACGGGCGCCCGCCGGCGTCACGGCCACGGCCATCTAGTTCTCTTCCCGGGCCAGCCGCTGGTGCTCGTCCCCGACCAGCTGGAACAGCGTGGCCTGGACCTCTTGCACGTCGGGGATCTCGTTGAGCACCAGCTGGCCATGCTCGCCAGCGGACTCCACCACCAGCCGCCGGCGCCGATCAGGCGGTCAACAGGCCCCTGGGTGAACGAGACGTCGCTGATCCTGATGAGCGGGAAGTCCCGGCCGGACCGGGTCAGGATGCCGCTGCGCAGTTGCAGCCGCCGGGTGGTGAGCCGGTAGGTGGTGGTCTGCCAGCGCAGGAACGGGACCGCGAAGACCGCCACGGCCAGGACGACGGCGGCCACCCCGACCGCGATCCGGCCCGGCGCGGCCAGGCGGCCCGGCGGGATCACGACCAGCAGCGCCACCGCGGCGGCGATCACCACGGCCAGGAGCAGGGCGGGCCGCAGCAGCGTCTTCGGGTGCGGGTGCAGCGTCAGCACGCTCCGCTCTCCGCCGGAGAGCTGGCTTTCCATGCTCATAGCGCACATCGTGGCATGGAACGGCGGGTCAGCGGACGGGCCCGGTGTCAGCGGACGTGCACCACATCGCCCGCGCCGACCAGCGTGATGCCGGAGCCGGTCCGCACCGCCAGCCGGCCCGTCTCGTCCACGTCGGCCGCCGTGCCGGTGAGCGGAGGCCCGGTGGGCAGCTCCACCCGGATCTCCCGGCCGACCGTGACGCACCAGCGCAGGTATTCCGCGCGCAGTCCGGCCGGGCCGGCGACGGCCGCGCCAGGGTCGGCGGCCCAGGTCCGGTAGCGGCCAGCCAGCCCGGTGAGCATGGCCGCCAGCAGCCGCTCCCGGTCCAGGCAGGCCGCGTCCTCCAGGAGCAGCGAGGTCGCGCCGGGCACGGGCAGCTCAGCCGCGGTGAGGGTGACGTTGAGGCCGATGCCCACCACGATCGCGTCGTCGTGAGCCTCGGCGAGGATCCCGGCGATTTTCCGGTCCGCCACCAGCACGTCGTTCGGCCATTTCAGCCCGGCCAGGACGCCGGCCTCGGCCCGCAGCGCGGCCGCCACGGCCATCCCGGTGAGCAGCGGCAGCCAGCCCCGGGCGGCCGGCGGCACGGCCGCCGGGCGGAGCAGCACCGAGCAGGCCAGCGCGGCGCGCGGCGGGCTGGACCAGGACCGGCCGAGCCGGCCCCGTCCCGCGGTCTGCGTCTCGGCCGCCAGAACCAGTCCCTCAGCCGCGCCCGCCTGGGCCTCGTGCAGCAGGTCGGCGTTGGTCGAGCCGGTTTCCCCGGTCACCCGGATCTCCCGCCACAGGCCGCCGGGACGGACCAGCCGTCTGCTGAGGGCGGCCGCGTCGAGCGGTGGCCGCCGCAGCGCCCCGCCGGAGGGGGCCGCATCACCGGGAGCCATCACACTCCATGATCCCAGGCCTCACGACTCCCCTGCCACCCCGCCCGCCCGGGCGACCTCCCGCCAGCCCGCCCGGGGTGACCTCCCGCCCGCCCGGGTGACTCCCGCCCGCCCGCCGGGGCGACCTCCCCGCCAGCCCGCCGGGGCGACCTCCCCGCCAGCCCGCCCGGGGGGTGACCTCCCGCATCGTGATCAACCGATTGGTGTTGCTCCAGCGACACCAATCGGTTGATCACGAACGCGGTGACCCGCCTGAAGAACCACCTGCGTAACACCAGCCACACAGACCGCAGGAGGTGGCCGGAGCGAGGGACCGCAGGGCGGCCGGGGCGACGGACCGCAGGGGGTGACCGGAGCGAGGGACCGCAGGGTGGCCGGGGCGAGGGACCGCAGGGGTGGCCGGGGCGACGGATTGCGGACGCTAACGGCCGCGCTAGGGAGCCCGCGTCCGCGGCCGGGCGGGCGGCCAGCGCCCGGACCAGGGCCAGGACGCCGCCCGCGAGGGCCGCCGCGGCCAGGACCGCGAAGGTCAGCGCGACCGCGTGCGCGGACGCGAGGCGGAACGCCGTGTGCTGCAGCCCGCCCGGCAGCTGCCCGGCCTGATTCAGGTACAGCGTGCCGAACGTGGCCACGCCGATCACGATGGCCAGCTGGTTGACGGTGACGACCACCCCGGTGGCGTCGGCCGCGTCCGCGACCGGTACCCGCATCAGCACCGCGGTCATCAGCGGGCTGAACGCGCCGACCATCCCGGCGCCGGTCAGGCCCAGCGCGAGGTACAGCGCCACCCCGCCGGTCCCGCCCGCGTGCAGCAGCGCGGCCGCCCACAGCAGGCCCGCCGCGTAGGCGGCGAAGCCGGCGATGATCACGGCGCCGCGCAGCTGCCGGGGCAGCCGCTGCCAGTTGAGGCTGACCAGCGCGAACGTCGCCGCCGACGGGGCGAAGATGAGCCCGGCCCGCAGCGGGGTGTCACCCAGCCCGCCCTGCAGGTGCAGCGCCAGCGCGAAGAAGAACCCGCCGAACACCGCCATGGTCACGAACAGCGCCGTCACGCCGAGCGTGACCCCCGGCAGGCTCAGCACCCGCCCGGGGATCAGCGGCGAGCCGCCACGGGCCGCCACCCGGCGCTCCACGAGGGCGAACAGCCCGAACAGCAGCGCGCTGCCGGCGAGGCAGATCCAGCCCCACACGGGCCAGTGCTCGGGCTGGCCGAGGACCAGCGGCAGCACCAGGGCTACCGCGGCCGGGGTGAGCAGCGCCAGCCCGGCGGGGTCCAGGCTGCGGCCGCGGTCCCGGGCGCCGTGCGGCAGCAGCCGGGCACCCGCGGCCAGCAGGGCCACGCCGATCGGGACGTTGACCAGGAACACGGCCCGCCAGCCGCTGCCGAGCAGGTTCGCGGTGACCAGCAGGCCGCCGGCGATCTGCCCGGCGACCGCGCCCCCGGCGATGACCGCGGCGTACAGCCGCATCGCGCCGGCCCGGGCGGTCCCGGTGAACGTGCGCTGGATCAGGCTGAGCACCTGCGGGATCATGGCCGCGGCCCCCGCCCCCTGGATGAAGCGCAGGGCGACGAGCATGCCGGTGGTGGCGGCCAGGCCGCAGCCGAGCGAGGCCAGGGTGAACAGGCCCAGCCCGGCCAGGAACATCCGGCGGTGCCCGACGATGTCGCCGAGCCGGGCCCCGGTGACCAGCAGCACGGCGTAGGTGATGACGTATCCGGCGATGACGAGCTGCAGCCCCGCCCCGGAGGCGTGCAGCTCGGCGTGGATGGCCGGAGCCGCGACGTTGACCACGGACGCATCCAGGACGGCCATGAACTGCCCGGTGAGGACGATGGCCAGCAGCGCCCGCGGCGCGGCGGGGCGGCGGGGGGCCCGGCCATCCCGCCGGGCCGCCCGGCGGGACCCGGCGCGGCGATCATCCCGCCCGGGGACACGGGTTACGGTTGAGATGTCTGTCATGCCCCCGAGCCTGCCGGGTCCTTTATCCAGGTACCAGGAGCCTGATTATCCTGGTACCAGGAGCACCTGGCACGGGCCTGCGGTGCCCGGCATGATGAGGGTATGACCGCCGTGACGACCACCGGGAACGGCTCGCGCCGCGCCGAGCTGGCCGCGTTCCTGCGCAGCCGCCGGGAAAGGATCACCCCCGAGCAGGTGGGCCTGCCGCCCGGGCTGCGCCGCCGCACCCCAGGGCTGCGCCGCGAAGAGGTCGCCCAGCTGGCCGGGGTCGGCGTCACCTGGTACACCTGGCTCGAGCAGGGCCGCTCGATCAACGCCAGCGCCCAGGTGCTCGGTGCGGTGGCCCAGACGCTCCGGCTCGACCCGGCTGAGCGGCAGCACCTGTACCGGCTGGCCGACATGGCCGACGCCGCCGCCACGGCAGGGGCCGCGGGCAGCGCGTGCGAGCAGGTCCCCGCCGACATCCAGGGCATCATGGACAACCTGCTGCCGCTGCCTGCCTGCGTCATGAACGAGCGGTACGACCTGCTCGGCTGGAACGAGGCGTACGCGGTCCTGTGGCCCGGTGTCGTCGGCGCCCAGCCCGGCGAGCGCAACATCCTGTGGCTGAACTTCACCTACCCCGACTGCTGCCACCCCTACGTCACCCGGCACGAGCAGCTGGCCCGCCTGGTCGCGCAGTTCCGCAGCAACTACGGGCGGCATGTCGGCGAGCCCGCGTGGACCGGCTTCATCAGCGGCCTCCAGGCGGTCAGCCCGTACTTCGCGCGGCTCTGGGACGAGCACGACGTAGCCAGCCCGGTCACCTACCTGAAGATCTTCCGGCACCCGGCGTACCCGCGGCTGGCCATGACCACCACCAGCCTCGGCGTGCTGGCCGTGCCCTGCACCCGGATGGTGGTCTACACGCCCGCCGACGCGGAGACCCGGACCGCGATCAGCAGGCTGCTGGCCGGGGACGGCGCCGACGCGCAGTACCCGTGCGCGCCCGCGCACCAGCGCCGCCGCGCCGAACTCGCCGCCGCCTCCGCCCGCTGACCCGCGCCAGGACGGCCCCGCGTCCGGAGCCTCCCGCCGACCCCGCGTGAGCCAGGGCGGTCAGCCGGTGTTCTGCAGGCCGGCGGCGAGGCCGCTGACGGCGAGCAGCAGCAGCCGGTGCAGCTGCTCGCGGCGGGCCGTGAGCTCCAGGTCCTCCCCGGTCCCGTGCCCCGCGGTCCCGTCCCCCGGTGTGCCGGGCGCCGCGCTCCCGCCCGGCGGGACCGCGCCCGGCGCGGGCAGCGCCCGGAGCTCGGTGAGCGCGCGCAGCTGCAGGTGGGACAGCGCGTCCACATACGGATCGCGCAGCGCGACCGCGCGGGACAGCACCGAGCCGGCCGGCCAGCAGCCGCTCGTGGCCGGTGACCTCGCAGCACCAGCCGCCGGGTCAGGTCGTACTCGGCCAGCACCGTGCGCGTCAGGTCGTCCCTGCCGCCGAGCGCCAGGTACCGCGCGGCGATCGGCGGTCGGTCTTGGCCAGGCTCATCTCCGCGTTGTCGAGCAGCACCGCCAGCAGCGGCCACTCCCGGTAGGCCGCGCGCAGCAGGTCCAGCCCGCCGGGGCCGCCGCCACCGCGGCCAGGCCGCTGCCCAGCCCGTACCAGCCGGGCAGGTTCACCCGGGTCTGGGTCCAGGCGAACACCCACGGGATCGCGCGCAGGTCGTCCAGGCCGCGGCCGCGACGCCGCGCCTGGCCGGCCGCGAGCCGATCCGCAGGCCGCCGATCTCCTGCAGCGGGCTGATCCTGGCGAACCAGTCGGCGAACCCGGCGGCCTCGACCAGCTCGCGGTAGGCGCGCAGCGCCGCCGCGCCGATCCGGTCGGCCACCGGCGGAACCGTTTCCGCCGCGGCCGCGATCCGCTCGCCGCCGCGGGCGGTGTCTCGGCCAGCAGCACCGCCGAGGTCACCTGCTCCAGATGCCGCTGGGCGATGGCCAGGTGACCGTACCGGGCGAGCACCACCTCGCCCTGCTCGGTCACCTTGAACCGGCCGTCGACCGAGCCCGGAGCCTGGGCGAGCACGGCCCGGCCGGCCGGGCCGCCGCCGCGGCCCAGCGCACCGCCCCGGCCGTGGAACAGGGTCAGCCGCACGTCGTGTCGCGGCCGCCCAGCGGGCCAGCTGCTGCCTGCGTGTCGTACAGCAGGAGCGTCGGCGCTGACCGGGCCGAGTTCCTTGGCCGAGTCGGAGTAGCCGAGCATCACCTCCAGCCGCCGGCCGTTGGCGGCGAGCCGCTCGCCGGACCGGCGGCAGCTTGAGCATCTCGTCGAGCACGCGGGTCGCGTGGCGCAGATCATCGCCGCTCTCGAACAGCGGGACCACGTCGAGCACGGGCGGGCGGCCGCTCCGGCATCGCGCGCCGCGGCCAGCTCGTAGACGGCCGCGATGTCGGCCGCGGAGCGGGTGAAGCTGACCACGTACCTGCGGCAGGCCTCGGTCCCGAACCGGTCCTGGATCCAGGCCGCGACCCGGAGCGTGGCCAGCACCTCCTCGGTCTGCGCCGACCTCGGGCCGCCGCCGCGTGAGTTCGCGCGAGCGCCCGCGGCGTGCACGGCGCTGTGCTGGCGGATCTCCAGCTCGGCCAGGTGGAAGCCGAACGTCTCGGCCTGCCAGATCAGATGCTGCAGCTCCCCGAACGCCTGCCGGGGCGCACCCGCCAGCGCCAGCGACTCCTGCACCAGCCGCAGATCGGCCAGGAACTCGGCCGGCGCCTGGATAGGCGAGGTCGGCATGCCTGAGGCGGGTCGCGCGCAGCCGCCGCGGCAGCGTAGAGGAGGTACTGGCCGGTGCGGCTCCTGCGGCGAGCGGGCGACAGACTCGCCGAGCAGCTCCGGGTGCGCGGCCTCCGCCACCGCCAGCGCCCGGCGGAGGCCGGCCGACGGGCGGCGTCGTCGAGGAGTGCGCGGTCAGCGCGCGGCCGATCCTGGTGGTCGGCGTTCTCCAGCGCGCGCAGCACGTGATCGGCCTGGATGAGCGCGGTCTCCCGGGTGACCTGCGAGGTCACGAACGGGTTGCCGTCCCGGTCACCGCCCACCCAGCTGCCGAACCGCAGGAACGCCGGGCACCGGCGGGGCCGCCGGCGCCGGGCTCCGCGTCCCGGCGAGCGCGCGGTCGAGCGCCCGGTAGAAGGCGGGCACGACGCGGAAAATGGTCTCGTCGAACACCGCCATCACCGTGCGGACCTCGTCAAGCGGGCCCCATGGCCTTGACCCGCAGCGGCGAGGTGCGCCAGAGCAGGTCGACTTCCTCGCGCAGCCGCCGCCGGGTCTCGGCCTGCTCCGCGGCGCCGCGCCGTTCGTCATCGAGGTCTCACAGCAGGCCGGTGATCCGCCGCAGCGCGGTGACCACGGCGCGGCGGCGGGCCTCGGTGGGATGCGCGGTGAACACCGGGTGGATCTCGAGGCCGTGCGAGCAGCTCGTCGAGCCGCCCGGGCCCTGCTCGCGGCTGATCCGCGACCGACGGCCGCGGCGAGCGACTCGCGCACCGGCGCGCCGTCCGGTGTCGCGCTCGCGCAGCGTGCGGATCCGCTGAAGTTCCTCGGCCAGGTTGACGAGATGAAAGTAGACGGTGAACGCGCGCGCGACCAGCTTCCGCGCGCTCCAGCGGCCAGCTCGCGACGAGCGCGGCGATCTCGTCCCCGGCGGGGTCGGCATGCGGATCACCCTGGCCGGCGGAACCAGCGCCTTCACAGGCACCATCCTCCGCTGGGGTGCCGCCGGAAGGGGCGCCGCCGGATCTGGCCGCGGAGCCGTGGCTGGCATGGGCCGCGATGACCGCCTGGCGCAGCCTTTCCACGTCGTCGAGCAGATCCTGGCCGCCGGAATCGCGCAGCACCTCGCCGAGCATGTCGCCGAGCAGCCGGACGTCCCGGCGCATCCGCCCGGGCAGCTGCTGCCGGTCGGTGTCACGGGTGGGGCGCGCGCAGCGGCCGGCCTCGCGCGGCGCCGTCTCGCGGCTCTCGGTGCCGCTGCTGTCGGTGTCCGGGCTCACCGCGCCAGCCTATGGGAGCGGCTGGCAGCGATCCCGACCCGGACGGCTCAGCCGATGGCGGCGAGGATGAGCTCGCTCGTCTCACCCGGCTGATCCCAGTGCGGGTAGTGCCCGCACTGGTCGAACCAGTGCAGGGTGGCGTCGGGGAAGAGCGCAGCCGCCCGGCAGGCCTCGCTGGGCAGCGTGATGAGATCCTGGCGGCCCCAGCCGATCACCACGGTCCCGGTGAGCGAGGCCGGCGCGCCCTGCTGCCGGGAGCCGTGCACGAGGTCCGCCAGCACCTCGTCGAAGCTGGCCGCGCCCGTGAAGCTGCGCAGCTCGGTGAGCACCAGGCCGGGGGGCAGCCGCCAGGGATGCGCCGAGAACTGGGCCAGCAGCGCGCTGCGCCCCACCGTGCTCCGGCTCAGCGCGGGCAGGACGGGCTGCAGGCCCCGGACCAGAGCGGCGGACGCCCTGACCGTGGCGCCGAAGATCCTCACCTGGACGTCATCCCAGAAGCCGCCCGGGTCCAGCGCCACCACCGTCCCGGGGTGACCCCGGCGGGCCATCTCGAGCACGATCCGCGCCCCCATCGAGCTGCCGGCCATGTCCACGTCGCCCAGCCCGGCGCGGCCGATGAAGGCCTCGAGCGCGTCGGTGAGGGTCGCGACCGTCGCCGGGCCGGCCAGCGGCGCCGTCATGCCGAAACCGGGCAGGTCAACGGCGATGACCTGGCGGCGGGCGGCGAGCGACGGGCGGACCAGGTCCCAGGTGCGCGCGCTGGACCCGAGCCCGTGAACCAGCAGCAGCGGCGGGCCGGTGCCGTCACGTATGGCATGCACGACTCTTCGCTACCCGCCGCAATCCCCGGTACACCCGGGACGTGGCCCCCGGCCGCGGCCGCCGCGGCGCCAGGCGGCCTGCGACTACCCTGTCCCCTATGACCAGCGAAGTTCAGGATCGCAGCGGGCGGGATCAGGACGGGCCCGCGGAGCAGGACGGCCCCGCCGACCGGGGCGCGGCCCCGCACACCACGGCGGGCAAGCTCGCCGATCTGCAGCGCCGCCGCGACGAGGCGATTCACGCCGGCTCCGCGCGGGCGGTCGAGCACCAGCACGCCAGGGGCAAGATGACCGCCCGGGAGCGGCTGGAGCGGCTCCTCGACCCCGGCTCGTTCATCGAGTTCGACGAGCTCGCCCGGCACCGGGCCACGGACTTCGGGGTCGCCGAGAACCGGCCCTACGGCGACGGCGTGGTCACCGGGTACGGCACCATCGACGGCCGGCCGGTCTGCGTGTTCAGCCAGGACTTCACCGTGTTCGGCGGCTCGCTGGGCGAGGTGTACGGCGAGAAGATCGTCAAGCTGATGGATCACGCCCTGAAGACGGGCTGCCCGCTGATCGGCATCAACGACGGCGGCGGCGCGCGCATCCAGGAAGGCGTCGTCGCCCTCGGGCTGTTCGCCGAGATTTTTTTCCGCAACGTAACCGCGTCCGGCGTGATCCCCCAGATATCGCTGATCATGGGCCCGTGCGCGGGCGGGCGCGGTGTACTCGCCGGCCATCACCGATTTCACGCTGATGGTCGAGGGCACCTCGCACATGTTCATCACCGGGCCTGATGTGATCAAGACGGTGACCGGGGAGGAGGTCACTTTCGAGGAGCTGGGCGGGGCGCACGCGCACAACACGAAGTCCGGCGTGGCGCACTACCAGGCCAGGGACGAGGATGACTGCCTGGACTTCGCCCGGGACCTGCTGTCCTACCTGCCCTCCAACAACCTCGACGATGCCCCGGTGCTGGCCCCGCCCGGCGACCCTGACGCCGCCTGGAGCTCACCGAGTCCGACCGCGAGCTCGACACGGTGATCCCGGACTCGCCCAACCAGCCGTACGACATGCACGACGTGATCGCCCGCATCCTGGACGACGGTGAGTTCCTGGAGATCCACGCCGGTTTCGCGCCGAACATGGTGGTCGGGTTCGGCCGGGTCGAAGGGCCCAGCGTGGGCGTCGTGGCCAACCAGCCGATGCACTTCGCGGGCACCCTGGACATCGACGCCTCGGAGAAGGCGGCGCGATTCGTCCGGACCTGCGACTGCTTCAACATCCCGGTGCTGACGTTCGTGGACGTGCCCGGTTTCCTGCCCGGCACGGGCCAGGAGTGGGGCGGGATCATCCGCCGCGGGGCCAAGCTGATCTACGCCTACGCTGAGGCCACCGTGCCGAAGATCACGGTGATCACCCGCAAGGCGTACGGCGGCGCCTACGACGTGATGGGCTCCAAGCACCTCGGCGGGGACATCAACCTCGCCTGGCCCACCGCCCAGATCGCGGTGATGGGCGCGCAGGGCGCGGTGAACATCCTGTACCGGCGGGAACTGGCCAGCGCCGAGGACCCGGACGCGCTGCGCGCCCAGCGGGTCACGGAGTACGAGGACACGCTGGCCAACCCGTATATCGCGGCCGAGCGCGGCTACGTGGACGCGGTGATCCGGCCGGCCGAGACCCGGGCCCAGGTCACCCGCGCGCTCCGCACGCTGCGCACCAAGCGCCAGACGCTGCCACCGAAGAAGCACGGCAACATCCCGCTGTGACTATGAGATCTCCTGGGAGTATTGGGGCGCACAGTAACCATTTGACTACACAGAGATCAACTCAGGGTCTTCTTCCGCCCCAGGAAGGGCTGGTCCGGCAGTAGAGTCGAGAGTGCCATGACCGACATCGTCTCCCCACTGCCCACGCTCGCGCGTTACGCGATCATGATCGATGTCGGCTACATCTACGCCGCGGCCGGGGAACTGCTCTTCAGTGTCGGTTCCCGGCGGGAATACCGCGTCGACACGGACAAGCTGATCCAGGCGCTCACCCGGCACGCCGACGGCCTGGTCCGGGGCGAGCTGCTCCGGGTCTACTGGTACGACGCGGCCCGCGACCGGGTGCCCACCATCGACCAGCGGGTGATCGCCCAGATGGCCCGGGTCAAGCTGCGGCTGGGCAACCTGAACGCGCGCGGCCAGCAGAAGGGCGTGGACGCGCAGATCCGCGCGGACATGGAGGCGCTGGCCCGGCACCGTGCGATCACCGACGCGGTGCTGGTGGCGGGCGACGAGGACATGGTGCCCGCGGTGGAGGCGGCCCAGGCGTACGGCGTCCGCGTGCACCTGTGGGGCGTCGAGCCCCCGTTCGGCACGAACCAGGCCGAGCGCCTGGTCTGGGAGTCCGACACCGTGGAGGTGCTCGACCGGGCTTTCCTGGAGCCCTACTTCACCAGGATCCCGCCGCCCGAGCCTGCGCCGGCCGCGTCGGCGCCGGGGGTGCCGTCGCCCGCCCAGCTGTTCGAGCGCAGGCACGCCATGCGCCCGCCGCACCGCCCGGCCGCGCACCCCGCCCTCAGCCACCCCTCCCCCGGCCAGTCGCCGGCGGGCCAGCCGTCCCTGAGCCAGCCCTCGCTCAGCCAGCCTGCCCTGGGGCAGGCTGGCCTGGGCCAGGGCCAGTCACCGCTGTCCAGCAGGCTGGGCCCGGACCGGCAGCGGGTGGAAGAGGCGGGCGAGCACGTGGCCCAGAAGTGGATACTCACCCGCGGCGAGGACAACATCCGGGACCTGCTGCCCGGGCCGATCCTGCCTCCGGTCATCGACAAGGAGCTGCTGGTCGAGGCGGAGAAGGAGCTCGGCGCGTCGTTGCGGCCCTACCAGGAGGCACGGGAGTGGCTGCGGGACGCGTTCTGGGAACGGGTCCGCCGCCAGTTCGGCATCGGGAGCGGCAGATCATGACGGATGAGCCAGCCGGGCACCCGCTGTTTTCCGTGGTGTCGGGCCACCCCAGCCCCGAGGAGCTGGCCGCGCTCACCGCGATCGTGATGGCCAAGCTGGCCGCCCGCCAGCGGGCGGCGGCATCGCGGGCGCCCGCCCGCCCCGCCCGGTCCGCCTGGCTGGACCGCGCGGCGCTGACGCGGGCTCCGCTGCGGCCCGGTCCCGGCGCCTGGCGCCGGTCGGCGCGGCCGGGCTGAGACAGGGGTCGGTCTCTGCGCTCAGCGTGCTCAGGTCACAGCTTCTCAGGTCACAGCTGCTCAGGTCACGGCTGCTCAGGGCCAGGATCCGGGCCGGGAAAGGCAGGCCCGGGAGCCTGGGCCGGGGCCAGATCGCCGGCCAGCTGGGCGATGATCTTGATCAGGGCGCTGCGCAGGTGCTCGCGCTCGGCGGGGGTCAGCGTCGCGGTCATGCGCCGCTCGAGGTCGTCGCGCTCCTGCTCCACGGCCCGGCGCACGGCCCGGGCCTGGTCCGTGAGATACAGCCGGACCAGCCGGGCGTCCACCCGATCCGGCTTGCGCACCAGCAGGCCGGCCGCGGCCATCCGGTTGGCCGACTTGACCACGGTGGGGGTGGCCACCTGCAGGCGGCGGGCCAGTTCGCCGGGGGTGAGCCCATCGGTCTCCCACAGGACCTCCAGGAGGAGGTTCTGGCCGACCCGCACGCCGTGCCGGCTCATCGCCTCATCCGCGGCGGCCCGGGCCAGCTTCGACGAGCGGGTGAACAGCGCCAGGAGCTCGTTCATGATCCGATCGTAGACAGTGACTTGCCAGCGAAGGACCGCCGCGCGTAGCCTAGTCATTAGCCGGCTATCGACAGTGGTGATGCCCTCGCGCGAAGGGCGCAGGGCCAGATCGGATCCGGGCCTGCCCTGGCACAGGAGCGACATGCAGCTGAGTTTCGGGATCAAGACCTCCCAGATGGCCCTCACCTACCAGGACATCCGCCGGGCCTGGCGGGACGCCGGCCGGGTGCCCTGTTCGGGCACGCGTGGCTGTGGGATCACATGGTGCCGCTGCGGGGCGCGGTGTGTGAGCCCAAGCCGGCGGGGGACCCGGCCGCCTCCCGCGCGCTGCTGCTGGAGCTCATCGAGGCCGGGGCCACGCACCTGGTCCTCGCGCCCGTTCCGCCGTGGCCCGACTGGCCCGCCCAGTGGCTCGCCGACGAGGTCGCCGGGCCGGTCGCGGCGCAGCTCACCCGGGACTGAGCCGGCCGCTGGGCAGTGACAAGGTCCGATTCCCGCCAGCACCACGCGCTGGCCTGGCGTTGAATCAGAGCATGACGCTCGACTCCGACACCTGCTACCGGGCGGTGATGGCCCGCGACCCCCGCTTCGACGGCCGCTTCTTCACCGGGGTGACCAGCACCGGGATCTACTGCCGCCCGGTCTGCCCGGCGCGCACCCCGGCCCGCGCGAACATGCGGTTCTTCGCGCACGCGGGGGCCGCGGAGGCAGCCGGGTTCCGGGCCTGCCGGCGGTGCCGCCCCGAGACGAGCCCCGGATCGCCGGAGTGGAACGTCCGGGCCGACCTGGCCGCCCGGGCGGTGCGCCTGATCGCGGACGGCTACGCCGACGCCCACGGGATCATTGGGCTGGCCGCCCGGCTGGCGGTCACCCAGCGGCACCTGCACCGGCTGCTCGTGGCCGAGCTGGGCGCGGGACCGCAGGCCCTGGCCAGGACCGCACGGCTGCAGACCGCACGGCGGCTGCTGGCCGAGACCACCATGCCGATCACCGAGGTCGCGTTCGCCAGCGGCTTCTCCAGCGTCCGGCAGTTCAACGCGAGCGTCCGGGAGTCCTCCGGGCGCACCCCGTCGGAGCTGCGCTCCCGGGCCCGGCGCACCGGCCCCGGGGGCCTGGGCGCGCGGGACACGGCCGGGTCCCGCGGCACATGGCTCAGCCTCCGGCTGGCCTGCCGCGAGCCGTTCGACGCGGCTGGGTGGCTGGGGTTCCTGGCCGCGCGGGCCATCCCGGGGGTGGAGCGGGTCACCGCGGACGGCTACGCCAGGACCGTGCGGACCGCCGCGGGCCCGGGGATCATCGAGCTCATCCCGCGATCAGGCCAGGGTCACGTGCTGCTCCGGGCCCGGCTCACCGGGCTCGGGGCGATCGGCCCCGTCGTCGGCCGGGCCCGGCGGCTGCTCGACGCCGACGCCGATCCGGGTGCGATCGGCGCCGCGCTGGCCACCGACGACCTGATCGCCCCGCTGGTGGCGGCCCGGCCCGGGCTGCGCGTGCCCGGGGCCTACGACGGCTTCGAGCTCGCGGTGCGGGCGGTCCTCGGCCAGCAGGTTTCGGTGGCCGCGGCGAACACGTTCGCGGGCCGGCTGGCCGCCCGGCACGGCGTCCCGCTGGCCCCCGACGCCGTGCCGGACACCCTTGCCGGGCGGCCCGGGCCGGGCCTGGTGTTCCCCGGCCCGGAGGCGCTGGCCGACGCCGACCTGGACGGACTCGGGATCACCACCGCCCGCCAGCGGACCCTGCGCGCGCTGGCCACGGCGGCCGCGAGCGGGCGGCTGACCCTCGACTCCGGCGCCGACCCGCGGGAGGTCGCCGCCCAGCTGGCCGTCCTGCCCGGCATCGGGCCGTGGACCATCGGCTACATCCTCATGCGCGCGGCCGGTGACCCCGACGCGTTCCCCGCGGCCGACCTGGGCCTGCGCCGCGCCCTGGCCCGGCTGGGCGCACCGCCCGGCCATGCGGCCCGGTGGCGCCCATGGCGCGCGTACGCCGCCATGCATCTGTGGACCTGGCCGGCCCAGCCGGACGTGACCCGGCCCGCCCAGCCTGAGGGGACCCGGCCCGCCCAGCCTGAGGGGACCCGGCCCGGCGAGCCGGACTTCACCTGGCCGGCCCAGCCAGGCGTCCTCGCCCCCGTGAGCTGAGGAGTGAGCGATGCCTGACCCGGCTGCCCCGCCGGTCCCCGGCAGGGCCGGCCCGCACCCTGCCGGCCAGAACCGCGCCGGCCCGCACTCCGCTGACCGCACGCGCCGCCAGCACTGCGCCGGGCCGCACCGCGGCGGACCACACTGTGCTCGCCGCGGTCCTCGACACTCCCATAGGCCCGCTCAGCCTGCTGGCCGAAGGCGGCCGGCTGATCGCGGGCGGGTTCACCGCCGATCCGGCCGAGATGCAGGCCCGGCTGGCCGCGCCGCTGCGCACGCTGCCCGTGCAGCCTGCCGATCCGGCTGACCTGCCCTGGCTGGCCACGCCGCTCGCCCGGTACTTCGGCGGTGACCTGCGGGCCCTGGACGCGATCCCCGTGTACCAGCCGGGGCCGCCGTCCCGGCAGCGGCTGTGGGCGGCGCTGCGGGCGGTGCCGGCCGGCCGCACGGTCAGCTACACCCAGCTCGCCGCGCAGGCCGGGAACCCCCGGGCGCCGCGGGCCGCCGGGGCCGCCTGCGCGTACAACCTGATCGCGCCCGTGGTCCCGTGCCACCGCGCGTTGCGGTCGGATGGCACCCTGGGCGGCTACTACTACGGCCTGGACCGGAAGACCTGGCTGCTGCGCCACGAGGGCGCCCGGCTGGTCTAGCAGGCTGAGCCGCGGTACCGGAGTCGCGGACCCGTCCCGGGACCGGGCTGGAGGGACCGGCCCCGCACCGGGCCGCGCCCACCCCGCGCCAGGATAGAGGGACCGGCCCCGGACTGGCCCCGCATCCACCCCGGGCCGGGCTGGAGGGACTGGCCGTGATGGTCTTCGTTGCGGAAGATTGGACGGATGGGTGCGCCTGGGGCCACGCTCGGGCGGAGCGAAACCACCGCCGGCCCTGGCCCCCCGAGCACAGATGGCCTGCGCTCGCCTAAACTCCTCGGCGTCGGGAGGAGAAGATTCGTGCGCAAGGTTCTTATCGCGAACCGTGGTGAGATCGCGGTCCGCGTCATGCGAGCCTGCCGGGACGCGGGGCTGGACAGTGTGGCCGTCTACGCCGAATCCGACCTCGAGGCCCTGCACGTCTCGATGGCCGACGAGGCGTTCGCGCTGGGCGGTCCCACGGCGGCGGAGAGCTACCTGAGCATCGAGAAGCTGCTCGCCGTCGCGGCCGAGTCCGGGGCCGACGCCGTCCACCCCGGCTACGGTTTCCTCGCCGAGAACGCCGGCTTCGCCCAGGCCGTCATCGACGCCGGGCTGATCTGGATCGGCCCGCCCCCGGCCGCGATCGAGTCCCTGGGCGACAAGGTGGCCGCGCGGCAGATCGCCGCGACGGTCGGCGCCCCGATGGCCGCGGGCACCGACGGCCCGGTCAGCGACGTGGAGGAAGTCAACGCGTTCGTGTCCCGGCATGGCCTGCCGATCGCCATCAAGGCAGCATTCGGCGGCGGCGGCCGGGGCCTGAAGGTGGTCCGCACACCGGCCGAGATCGGCGAGGCGTACGAGTCCGCGGTCCGCGAGGCCGTGGCCGCCTTCGGGCGCGGGGAATGCTTCCTCGAGCGCTACCTGGACCGGCCGCGGCACGTGGAGACCCAGTGCCTCGCGGACAGCCACGGCAACGTGGCCGTGATCTCCACCCGGGACTGTTCGCTGCAGCGCAGGCACCAGAAGCTGGTCGAGGAAGCGCCCGCGCCGTTCCTGTCCCCCAGCCAGGTCGAGCAGCTGTACCTGTCGTCCAAGGCCATCCTCCGCGAGGCCGGCTACGTGGGCGCCGGCACCTGCGAGTTCCTCGTCGGGCAGGACGGCACGGTGTCGTTCCTCGAGGTCAACACCCGGCTCCAGGTCGAGCACCCGGTGTCGGAGGAGGTGACCGGCATCGACCTGGTCCGGGAGATGTTCCGGATCGCGGACGGTCAGGAACTCGGCTACGCCGACCCCCTGTCGCGCGGCCACTCGATCGAATTCCGGGTCAACGCCGAGGATCCCGGCCGGAACTTCCTGCCGGCCCCCGGCACGATCAGCCAGCTCAGGTGGCCGTCCGGCCCCGGGGTGCGGGTGGACGCCGGCTACGAGCGGGGCATGACCGTGCCGCAGGCCTTCGACTCGCTGCTGGCCAAGCTGATCATCACCGGGGCCAGCCGGGCCGAGGCGCTGCAGCGGGCCCGCCGTGCCCTGGACGAGTGCGTGGTCGGCGGCATGCCGACCGTGCTCCCGTTCCACCGCGCGCTGGTCCGGGACCCGGCCTTCACCGACGAGCCGTTCCGCGTGCATACCCGGTGGATCGAGACGGAGTTCGGCGGGGGGATCGAGCCGTGGTCCGCCGGGCCGGAGCCCGCCCAGGCCGACCTCCCCGCCGGCGGCCAGGGCGAGCGTGAGCGGATCACGGTCGAGGTGAGCGGCAAGCGGCTCGAGGTGGTCCTCCCGGCCGGGCTGGGAGTGTCCGATGCGCCGGCCGCGGGGGCTGCAGGCGCGGCCGGAGGACGGCGGGCGTCCCGCGGGCGCCGCGCCCCGGCGGCGGCCAGCGGCGACGACCTCGTCAGCCCGATGCAGGGCACCATCACCAAGATCGTTGCGGCCGAGGGAGACCAGGTGTCGGCGGGGGACACCGTGGTGGTCCTGGAGGCGATGAAGATGGAGCAGCCGCTCACCGCGCACAAGGACGGCACCGTGACCGGGCTCGGCGTGGAGATCGGCCAGACCGTGTCGGCGGGTGCGGTTATCTGCAAGCTCGAGGGCTAGAGCCCGCCCGCGACGGGGCGCCGGCGGGCTGGGAGACTTGGAGCATGCCTCCCCTGCTCGGTGCGGCCACCGTGGCGCGCGGGCCGGCCGCCCTGCTCGGTGCGGCCACCGTGGTGCGCGCCCCGGCCGTCCAGCGCGGCCGGGGGGCCCGGCAGCTGCGCACCACCCGGAGACCCCGGTGACCCGGCTGGAAGGCGACCCGGGGCCGCTCGGGTGGCTGCGGTTCACCTACGGCTTCCGGCTGCCGCCCGAGAACGTGCACTGGGTCCGGCACCAGCTGACCGACTCGGGCTGGCGCCGCCGGACCGTGATCCGGCACCTGGCCGTGATGATCCCGATCTGCGCAATCCTCGTGACCGTGCTGGGCATCGTGCTGCCCGCCCCGATCTGGGTCAGCCTGACCATGGTGGCCCTCATCCTGTGCGGGAGCCTGTTCACGGTGACGGTCTACGCGGATGATTTGCGGGCGAACCGGCTGCGCCAGCACGACCTGCCGGTGCCCAACGACCCCGACCTGGGCCACCCCACCCACTGATCCCCGCCAGCCCCCTCCCCATTACCGCCCCATCACCACCTCAGCCCATCAGCCCCTTCTGCCCCTTCTGCCCCGCACCCCCCGGTCCCGGTTCGTGATCAACCGATTGCTGTTGCTGGAGCAACAGCAATCGGTTGATCACGAACGCGAGTCCCTGAGCCGAGGGAAGTATGAGGCTGAAGGTGGTCAGTGGGGCCAGAGGGAGCACATGACCACACCGCAGGGCCGGGCCCGGGCAGCCCCGGAGCGCGTGCCCCGAGGGTGAGCGGCACCACGCGCGTCCTGGGGGTTAGCGGCGGTCGCCGCCGGGGCGCATGAGCGGCGGGCCGCCTCGGTCAGGCTCCCCGACAGCGACGGGTAGACCGCGAACGTGTGGGCCATCTGATCCACGGTCAGCGACTGCTCCACGGCCAGCGAAACGCCGAGGATGAGCTCGCTGGCCCGCGGCGCCACCACGACCCCGCCGAGCACGATCCCCGTCCCGCGCCGGGCGAACAGCTTCACGAACCCGTCCCGGAAGCCCTGCATCTTGGCCCGCGGCGTTCGTGGCCAGCGGCAGCTTGACCGCGCCGCGTCCTCGGCCGCCCGATTCGACCGCGTCGGCGGTCACCCCGACGGTCGCGATCTCGGGGTCGGTGAAGATCGTCGCGGCCACGTGGTCCAGCCTGATCGGCTGGACGGCCTCGCCCAGCGTGTGCCACATGGCGATCCGGCCCTGCATGGCCGCCACCGAGGCGAGCATCATCACCCCGGTGCAGTCGCCCGCCGCGTACACGCCCCGGCGCCGTGGTCCGGGACACCCGGTCCACCTCGACGAATCCCTGGCCGTCCAGCGTGACCCCGGCTTCCTCCAGGCCCAGGCCCCCGGTGGCGGGCACCATGCCCACGGTGAGCAGGCAGTGCGAGCCGCGCACGGTCCGGCCGCCTTCCAGCGTGACCATCACGCCGTCGCGGCTCCGCTTGACCGCCGCCGCGCGGGACCGGCTCAGCACCGTCATGCCGCGGCGCCGGAAGACGTCCTCGACCACCACGGCGGCGTCCGCGTCCTCGTGCGGCAGCACCCGTTCCCGTGAGGAGACCAGGGTGACCTGGGAACCGAGGGCCTGGTAGGCGCTGGCGAACTCGGCGCCGGTCACCCCGGAGCCCACCACGATCAGCTCGGGGGAAGCTCGGGCAGGTCATAGAGCTGGCGCCAGTTCAGGATGCGCTCGCCGTCGGGCTCCGCGCCGGGCAGCACCCGGGGCATCGCGCCGGTGGCGATCAGCACGGCACCGGCCGGGATCCGCTGGCCGCCCGCGATGACGGTTCCGGCCCGGCCAGGGCGCCGCGGCCGTTGATGATCTCGACCCCCTCGGCGGCCAGCCGCAGCGCCACGTCCGCGGACTGGGCCTGGGCCAGCGCCTTGATCCTCGCGTACAGGCGGGGCGCGTCCACGTACGCCGCCGCGCCCGGCCGCCCGCCCGCGCCCCGGCCAGGGAGCCCCGGCCGCGGCCCCGCGGGCCGCGGAGGCGCCCGAGACGCCCGCCGGGGCGCCGCCCCGGGGGCGCCGATCCGGATGCCCAGGTCGTCCGCGCCGTGCACCACGGACATGGTGGTGGAGGTGGCGATGAGGGTCTTGGACGGCACGCAGTCGGTCAGCACGCACGCGCCGCCCAGGCCCTCGCTGTCCACCACGGTCACCTGGGCGCCGAGTTGCGCGGCCACCAGGGCCGCCTCATACCCGCCCGGGCCGCCCCCCAGGATGACGATTCTCTCGCGCGGCTGGCTCACGCTGCCTCATTCTTCCCGGCCGCGCGGAGGCCGCGGACGCCGCCCTCCCGGCAGCGAAGTCGCTGCCGCGCGGACCGGCGGAGATCTGCCGCAACGATAACCGTGCCTCGTTACGCTGGTGAGCCGTGGAGCTGTACGCGGCGTATGCGACCAATATGGACCCGGCACTCATGGCCGAGCGCTGCCCGCACTCGCCCATGCGGGGCAATGGCTGGCTGGAAGGCTGGCGGCTCACCTTCGGCGGCGAGGACATCAGCTGGGAAGGCGCCCTGGCCACGGTGGTGGAGGACGCCGCCGAGCGGGTCTTCGTCGTCCTCTACGAGCTGCACGATCTGGACGAGCGGGTCCTGGACCACTGGGACGGCGTGCACCTGGGCTACTTCCAGAAGATCAGGGTCCGGGTCCAGACGCTGGACGGCGACGTCGCGGCCTGGCTCTACGTGCTCAACGACTACGAGGGCGGCCTGCCCTCGGCGCGTTATCTGGGCCTCGTGGCGGACGCGGCCGAGCGGGCGGGCGCGCCCGCCGACTACGTGGCCGGGCTGCGCGCCCGCCCCTGCGCCTCGCTGGGTACCTGACCCTGGCGCACGGGAAGGTCACCACCCCAGGAACGAGGCGATCGAGTCCCGCAACGACCGCGGGTCCAGCCCGTGCGCGGCCTGATGCTCGTCGGGGGTGCCGTACCGGCGCAGTTCATGGCGGCCGACGCCGAGCCCCAGGATCCGGTGCGGGAGGTCGCGCAGCGCGTCCGCCACCGCCGGCACCGACGTCCCGGCCAGGTACGGCTCGGCCAGCACGACGTCCGGAGCCTGCAGGCAGGCCCGCAACGTCGCCGCGTCCAGCGGCCGGATGGTGGCCGCGTACAGCACGGTGACGTCGAGCCCGAGGGTCGCGTCCACCACCGCGTCCGCCAGCGGGCCGACCGCGATCACGGTGCCGCGGCGCCCGCTGCGCAGCACGGTGAGCCGGCCCGGCTCCCCGTCCAGCGGCCACCGCGTTGGCCTGCGTGGACAGCCGCACGTAGACCAGGCCGTCCCCGCCGGCCGCCGCGCGGATCTGGCGCTCGGCCTCGTCGGGATGCCCGGGGACGTGCACGGTCCAGCCGGGCAGCGTGCCCAGCAGCGCCACGTCGCCCGGTGACTGGTGGGTACGGCCGCTGTCGGAGTAGTCGTAGGACGCTCCCGCGCTGACCAGCACCGCTCCCCCGGCCGCGGCCTGGTGGTTCAGGTCCAGCTTGATCTGCTCGAAGGGCCGCTCGACCAGGAAGCTGGCGAACGTGTGCGCGATGGGGCGCATCCCGGCCAGGGACAGCCCGCCCGCCACGCTGACCAGGAGCTGCTCCCGGATCCCGACGTTGATCACCCGGTCCGGGTGACGGGCGGCGGCCGGCCGGAACAGGTCCGCGGAGATGTCGGCGAGCACCACGGCCAGCCTGGGGTCCCCGGCCAGCAGGTCGCTCGTGACCGCGGCGAACCGTTCCCGCATGGTCTCCATGACCGTCTCCTATCGCTTGGGCTCGACAACGGCGGCGACCATGTGCGGCCGGCCGGGATGCGGGGCGGTCAGGGCGGCCTCCAGCGCGTCGTGGTCCCGGCCGGACACCCGGCGCACCGACCACCCCTCGATGGCGAACCGGGTTTCCACCCCGCCGGGCCAGCCGTGGGTGGACGAGGCGTTGTCCACCACCACCACGTGCAGTGAGTCCAGCCGGGCAGCCCGGGCGAACGCCATCGCCTCCTGGTTGGATCCCTCGTCCAGTTCGGCGTCTCCCACCAGCACGAACACCCGGGGGTCGGTCATGGCCCGGGCCCGCAGGCCGAGGGCCACGCCGACGGCCAGCGGCAGCCCGTGGCCCAGCGACCCGCTGGAGATCTCCACCCCCGGGATCAGGGTCCGGTCCGGGTGCAGCCCGAGGGCCGAGCCGAACGCCCCGAAGCCGGGCAGGTCCTCGCGGCTCACGAAGCCCTTGGCCGCGAGCACGGCGTAGTACGCCATCGGCCCGTGCCCCTTGGACAGCAGGAAGCGGTCCCGCCGGTCATCGCCAGCCGTCTGCGGCGTGACCCGCAGCACCCGGTCATACAGCACCCAGAGCACGTCCAGGGTGGAGGTGGCCGCCTGGTCGTGCTTGTCGTCCCCGGTCATCATGGACATCAGGCCCGGCAGGTCGGCGAACGTCGCGGACGGGGGGTGGTCAGCAGTCGTCGTCATGGACCCATGCTCTGACTTGAAGCGCACTTTAAGTCAACGGGATTCTGCGGATCCTGGATCAGTTCGGCTGATCGAGGCGGCTGCGGCCGCGCATGGCCAGGCCGCCGGCCGGCCTCAGGCCAGCGTCACGGCCAGCAGTAGCAGCAACGGAACCGCTATCGCCGCGATGGGGCCCCAGGTCCAGCGCACCTGAGGGCCGGCGGACGCGGCCTGCGGCGCAGTCGGAGATCCCTGGGTCCTGGCCCGCTCGTCCAGCTGCCGGGCGATGAACTCCGCCGCCGATCCCGCCAGGGCGGCCTGGGCCTCCTCCGGGAGCCGGGCGTATCCGGGCTCCGGGGCCGTCCCGCGGCGCGAGGCGCGCCGGGCCCGCAACTCGCTGCGCGTCCTGGAGCGCCCTGACGACTGGACCGCCCAGCTGTGCACGATCGCCTCCCCGCCCGGGACCCGGTAATGGACCCGGACGTTGTGCACGACATCGACCCGGATCACCGCGGGCCAGGGCAGCACGTGCGCCCGGAGCGGGTTCACGACCGTGACCTCCGCGGCGCCGGCCACGATCCGGGGACGCAGCGCGCACGCATACATGATCCCGGTAATGGCGAGGACCACAGCGGCCGTGACCAGCGCCGCGTGGTCATGGTGACCCACGGCGAGCACGGCCAGGAGCACGACCGCGAACGCGGTCCACGCCCACCACGCCATCAGGGATCCGGTCGTCCGGTAGACCTGCCGCTCGCTGAGCAGGTCCTGCCGTGAAAACACCGCTACCGCGCTCCAAGTTACCGGGGCTGGCCCCGCCTGGCCCGGCGCTGGCCAGGCCGCTGCCGGCCGCCGGATCAGCCTACGCGGGCCCGGTCCCGCCCCGGCCACCGCCCGCGCCGCGGAGACCTGCGGTGCCTGGACAAGGCGCCGGCACCGCGTGCCCCGAATCCCCGCAGCCGGCGAGGATGTCGTGACCGCGTGGCCAGAACCAGACAGCGCGCCGGGGATTTAAGGCCCGCCGTCTAGGCAACCGCGTGCAGCTGGAGCATGCTGAGCGGACCCGCCGGGAGGCGCCGCCCCGACGGCTCAGACGGCCCAGAGAGCCGCCCAGGCGGCTGCCCCGGCGGGTCCGGCATGTCTGCCTGCATGAGGGCTTCGGAGGTCAGGATGAGCATCCTGGGGACCCGGGTGGTACGGCGCCCTCACGCGATGGCGCTCAGGCGATGGCGCCGTCCGAGAGCGGCTCGGGGGCGACCGCGCTGCCCCGGACGGCGGCGATCGCGGCGGCGGCCAGCAGCCTGACCCCGATGCCGATCGCGCTCTCATCCACGTCGAACGCGGGCTGGTGGATGTCGAAGTCCTGGCCGGAATCCGGGACGCGGGTGCCCAGCCGGGCCAGTGAGCCCGGCACCGACTCCAGGTACCAGGCGAAGTCCTCCCCGCCGAGGCTCTGCTGGGTGGAGGTGACCGCGTCGGGGCCGAGCACCTGCTCGGCCGCGGCGGACAGCAGCGCCGTGCTGGACGGCTCGTTCACGGTGGGCGGGACACTGCGCTGGTAGGCCAGGTCGGCGATGACGCCGTAGGCGCTGGCCACCGACTCGATCAGGGCCTTGAGCAGCTCCGGTGCCTCGTGCCAGGCCTTGTCGTCGAGGCAGCGGACCGTGCCCTCCACCACCCCGTCGTCCGGGATGGAGTTGGCCCCGGTGCCGGCGCTTACCCGGCCCCACACCAGGCTCAGGCTGGACCGGGGATCGACCCGCCGGGACAGGGCCGCGGGCAGCTCAGTGACGATCTTGCCCAGCGCGTAGACCAGGTCGGCAGTCAAATGGGGCCGGGCGGTATGTCCGCCCGGCCCGGTGACCCGGACGGTGATGCGGTCGCAGGCGGCGGTGATGGGACCGCTGCGCACCCCGACCTTCCCGGCGTCCAGGCGCGGGTCGCAGTGCAGGCCGAAGATGCGGTCCACGGAGGCGATGCCGCCGGCCGCCATGACGTCCAGCGCACCGCCGGCCACCTCCTCGGCGGGCTGGAAGATGAGCCGCACCCGGCCCGGCAGCCGGCCCGAGGCGGCCTGCTGGGCCAGGAACAGGCCTGCGCCCAGGACGATGGTGGTGTGCACGTCATGGCCGCAGGCGTGGCATGCGTTAGGCACCGTCGAACGGTAGGAGACCTGCTTCTCGTCGCTGATCGGCAGCGCGTCCAGGTCGGCCCGCAGCGCCACCAGCGGGCCGCTGCTGCAGGAGCCGATGTCCGCGATCAGTCCCGTTCCCTTGGGCAGGATCATCGGCCGCAGGCCCGCGGCCGCCAGCCGGAGCGCGAGCCGCCGGGTGGCCCGGTGCTCGTGGTAACCGAGCTCGGGATGGGCGTGCATGTCCCGGCGGAAGTTGGTCAGCTCGGCGTCGTGCGCGGTCAGGAACGAGCCGAGGTCCGCGCGCAGGGCGTCATTCGGCATTCGCCACCTCCCCCGGGCGGACGAACCGGTCCTCGGCGAACTCCGTGACCAGCGCGTCAACCACGTCCGTCAGTCCCCCGCCCGTTGCCACCACGGCCCGCTGCCGCTCGTAGGAGGCACCCCGTTCGAGTACCTCGCCGAGTACGTCCAGCTCGTCCGCGCAGCCCAGCCGCTGTGCGACCGGCTGAATCTCCAGGAACAGCTCGTACAGCTCGTCACGCAGCGGCGCGGTCGATCCCGCCGCGTCCGTGATCACGATGGCGTCCAGCCCGTACCTGGTCGCCCGCCAGCGGTTGTCCCGGACGACCCAGGCCGGCTGGGTAGGCAGCCGGTACCCGCGGTCCAGCTGCGAGTCGAGCAGGTGCACCAGGCACTGCGACAGGGCGGCGACCATGCCGACCTCCCGCAGCGTCGGGACCCCGTCGAACATGCGGATCTCGACCGTGCCGAAGTCAGGGTGTGGCCGGACATCCCACCACACTTCCTTGATGCTCCGGATGGTGCCGGCCCGCAGCAGCGTGTCCATGTACTCCTCGAACTCACTCCAGTCCGCCAGCAATTGTGGCGGACCTGCAGTCGGCAACCCGCCGAAGATGACCGCCCTGCTCGAGGCGAGCCCGGTGTCGTGCCCTCCCCAGAACGGGCTCGACGCGGTCAGCGCAAGGAAGTGCGGCAGATAAGCGGCGAGAGCGTTGACGATCGGAATCGCCTTGCTGCCATCACGAAGCCCCACGTGGACGTGCACACCAAAAGTCTGGATCCGGCGGGCCAGCCACTGCATCTGCTCGACGAGTTCCGCATAGCGCTGAACGGGCGCCATCTTGGCATCCCGCCAATCGCTGACAGGATGTGTTCCGGCGCAGGCCAGCATCGTACCGCGCATATCCGTGATCCGCTGAAGGTCAGCAATTGTCGCGGCTAGGTCCGCTACGGCCTCGGATACCGTGCTGCAGACGCCGGTGACCACCTCGACGGTGGACTGCATGAGCTCGTCGTGAATCTTGGGCTGCGGCCCGGTCCCGGCCCGGCCCGTGAGGGCGGAGATGACCTCCCGCGCGTCCTGGCGCAGCAGCCTGCTGGCGGCGTCGATCAGCTGAAGCTCCCACTCGACGCCCAGCGTCGCGCCGCGGGAGGGGTTCCACCAGATAGCCACCGCCGACCTCCTCATGGTCTTCGCCCCCGGACGGGCCCGCGGCCCCGGGGGTCCTCACCCGGGCCGGGCCCGGCCCCCCGGCGCGCGGCTCACCGCACCGGCACCTCACGCTTACTTCCGATAACTCTCGGTAAGCATGGTGACGCGTAGTGACGTGCGCTCCGTGACGTGACATGACCCGCCGGCCCAGGTCAGCCGAGGTCGGGCGGCTTGTACACGCCCCAGACCTCGCGCAGCGCGTTGCACACCTCGCCGACGGTGGCCCGGTGCCGGAGCGCCTCGCGCAGCGGGACCAGGACGTTCTGGCTCCCGGCGGCGGCTTTCTTCAGGTCGTCGATGCGGCGGCGGAACTGGGCGGCGTCCCGCTCGCTGCGCAGCGTGGCCAGCCGCTGGGCCTGCTTCTCCTCGAGCGCGGGATCCACCCGGAGCGGCACGTAGGGGTCGTCGCTGGGCACGATGAACTTGTTGACCCCGACCACCACCCGCTCCCCGGCGTCGATCTCCCGGGTCACCTGGTAGGCGGAGCGCTCGATCTCGGCCTTCTGGAAGCCCTGCTCGATGGCCGCGACCGCGCCGCCATGATCCTCGACCCGGGCCATCAGCTCGTCCGCCGCGTCCGCGACGTCGTCGGTCATCGATTCCATCGCGTAGGACCCGGCGAACGGATCGACGGTGGCGGTCAGGTCGGTCTCGTATGCGAGCACCTGCTGGGTGCGCAGCGCCAGCCGGGCGGCCTTCTCGGTGGGCAGCGCGATCGCCTCGTCGTAGGCGTTGGTGTGCAGCGACTGGGTGCCGCCGAGCACGGCGGCGAGGGCCTGCACGGTGACCCTGGCCAGGTTGACCTCGGGCTGCTGCGCGGTCAGCTGGACCCCGGCCGTCTGGGTGTGGAAGCGGAGCATCTGCGACTTCGGGTTCTCCGCCCCGAACTCCTCCCGCATGATCCGGGCCCACAGCCGCCGGGCGGCCCGGAACTTGGCCACCTCCTCCAGCAGCGTGGTGCGGGCGACGAAGAAGAAGGACAGGCGCGGCGCGAACTCGTCCACGGCCAGGCCGGAGCGGACCGCGGCCCGCACGTACTCCTTGGCGTTCGCCAGCGTGAACGCGATCTCCTGGACCGGGGTCGCGCCCGCCTCCGCCATGTGGTACCCGGAGATCGAGATCGTGTTCCAGCGCGGGATCTCCGCCCGGCAGTAGGCGAACGTGTCCGCGACCAGGCGCAGCGACGGGACCGGAGGATAGATATAGGTTCCCCGGGCGATGTATTCCTTGAGGATGTCGTTCTGGATCGTCCCGGTCAGCGCGGACGCGGGCACACCCTGCTCCTCGGCCACCAGCTGGTAGAGCAGGAGCAGCAGGGCCGCCGGGGCGTTGATCGTCATCGAGGTGGACACGTCGTCGAGCGGGATCCCGCGCAGCAGGATCCGCATGTCCTCGACGGAGTCGATGGCCACGCCGACCTTGCCGACCTCGCCGTGGGCCAGCGGGGCGTCCGAGTCGTATCCCATCTGGGTTGGCAGGTCGAAGGCGACGGACAGCCCCGTGGTCCCCGCCTCGATCAGCTCGTGGTAACGCCGGTTGGAGTCCTCCGCGGTGGCGAACCCGGCATACTGCCGCATCGTCCACGGCCGGGTGGTGTACATGGTGGGGTACACGCCGCGGGTATAC
Source organism: uncultured Actinomycetes bacterium (assembly GCA_963720645.1). GTDB lineage: Bacteria > Actinomycetota > Actinomycetes > Streptosporangiales > Streptosporangiaceae > RYN-230. The sequence goes on from CAVRFX010000022.1 coordinate 194,522, forward strand.
GGGTATTGGCCTGGTGGCCCGAGTTTTTCTGCCGGGTCGAAGCCAGCTGGCTGACCGGGGCCGTACAGGGGCTCGATGGGCAGCCCCGACTCCGACTCACGTCCCATGACCCAAGGTTAAAGGGCAGGGCTCCAGACACCTAAGCGAGCTTGACCACACTCAGGCCGCGCGCATGCCGGACCCGCCACTCTAAGGCACAACTTAGCCATGATTGACTACTCTGCGTGAGCGAAACGACCAGGTGGCCGAGCCGGCCCGGGCGGGCGGCCGGCCCGGAGCGGGCTCCGCCGGACGGCCACGGCCGCGGCCGCGCTCCTCGTCGCGGTGCCGCTGGCGGCCCCGCCGGCGGTGGCCCGGGCCGCCACCGGGCTTCCGGCCGCCGCCCGCTACCACGCCCAGCCGCAACGAACACCGCCCGGCGCCGCTGCCGCCGCCCGGGCCGGCCAATCCGGCGCCGGGCGGGCCAGCCCCGTGATCGGCGGCCCGGGGCTGGCGGGCCGCGGGATCCTCGTCCGCTACCCGGCCCACGGGGCCCGGCGGCTGCCCCCGGTCCGCGCCTCGTCCTACGTGGTCGCGGATGCGGGGACCGGGCAGGTCCTGGCGGCCAAGGACCCGCACGGGCATTTCCTGCCGGCCAGCACGCTGAAGGTGCTCACCGCCGACGCGCTGATGCCGGTCCTCAAGCCGGACGCCACGGTGGTCACGTCGGCCCTGGCCGCGGACGTGACCCCGAACAAGGTGGGGCTGGTCAAGGGCCACGCATACCCGGTTTCCGGCCTGTTCCAGGCCCTCCTGCTGATCTCCGCGAACGACGCGGCCATCGCCCTGGCCCAGGCGACCGGGTCCTACGCCAGGGGCGTGGCCCTGATGAACGCGGAGGCGCACCGGCTCCGGGCCGACGACACCGTGGCCGTGCGGCCGAACGGGCTGAACGCCAGGGGCAGCGCTCCTCCGCCTACGACCTGGCCCTGTTCGCCCGGCAGGCACTGACCATGCCGGAGTTCATGCGGATCGAGGCGACCCGGGCGGCGATGTTCCCGCTGCACCGCCGCCATTCGGTCGAGTTGTTCAACCAGAACACGATGCTGCGCACCTACCGCGGCGACCTCGGCGGGAAGATCGGCTGGACCACCAGGTCCGAGACCACGTTCATCGCCTGGGCCCGGCGGGACGGCCACACGCTGATCGTCACCCTCATGCACTGCATCCCGCTCACCGAGATGACCTACGCCGCGAAGCTGCTGAACTGGGGCTTCGCCATGGACGGCCGGGTCACCCCGGTCGGCACCCTGGCCCGGCCGCTGCCCGCCACGGCCGCCACCCGCGCGGGGACGGACGGCGGCGGCGACGGGACCGCCGTCCCGGGGATCGCGGCCCACGGGATCGCGGCCCACGGGGCCACCGTCCACCGGGCCACCGTCCACCAGGCCACCGCCCACCGGCCAGGCGTCCATCGGGCGGCCCGCCTGGTTCAGCCGCCCGGCTTCCCGCTCACGGCGGGGATCGGCGCACTGCTGCTCGCCGCGCTCGCGGCCGGGGGGATCGTGGTCCTGCTCAGGCGCCGGGCGGGCGGAGGAACCCCACCCGGTCCATGACCATGGCCATGGTCTCCCGGGCCACGGGCTGCGCCCGGCCCGCCCCGTGGGCGAGCAGCCGGTCCAGTTCGCCCTCGTCCGCGAGCAGCTTCTCGGTCCGTTCCCGGATCGGGGCCAGCGCCCCGGCCACCACCTCGGCCAGGTCTTTCTTGAACGTGCCGTAGCCCTGGCCGGCGTACCTGGCCTCCAGCGCCGCGATGTCCTCGCCGGTGAGCGCGGAGTAGATGCGCAGCAGGTTGGTGACGCCCGGCTTGTCCGCCTCGTCCGCGCGGATCTCGCTGCCGGGGTCGGTGACCGCCCGGGCGATCTTCTTGCGGATCGCGCCGGGCTCGTCCAGCACGTCGATGATGCCCGCGGCCGACGAGGACGACTTGCTCATCTTGGCTGTCGGCTCCTGCAAGTCGGTGATCTTGGCGACGCCGGACACGATCAGGGCCGAGGGCACCGTGAACGTGGGCCCGTAACGGTGGTTGAAGCGCACCGCGAGGTCCCGGCTGAGTTCCAGGTGCTGCCGCTGGTCCTCACCGACCGGTACCTCATTGGTCTGGTAGAGCAGGATGTCCGCGGCCTGCAGCGCCGGGTAGCTGAACAGCCCCAGGCTGGCCTGCTGGGCGCCGCCCCTGGCTGCCTTGTCCTTGAACTGGGTCATCCGGCTGAGCTCGCCGAACCCGGTGATGCAGCCCAGCACCCAGGCCAGCTCGGTGTGCTCCGGCACATGGCTCTGCACGAAGACCACGGCCCGGTCGGGGTCGAGCCCGGCCGCGAACAGCTGGGCGGCCGCCACCCGGGTCCGCTGGCGGAGCTGGGCCGGGTCCTGCGGCACCGTGATCGCGTGCAGGTCCACCACGCAGTAGAACGCCTCGTGCGTCTCCTGGAGGGCGACCCACTGGCGGACCGCACCGAGGTAGTTACCGAGGTGGAACGAGTCGGCGGTCGGCTGGATGCCGGAAAACGCGCGTGGCCTGGGCATGGCGCCGAGTCTATTAGCTGATGACGGGGACGATGTCCGGGGCATCCAGCAGCAGAGCGTCGGCGGCCTGATCGGTGGCCTCTATCGCTGGGAGGCCCGCTCGGCCTCGATCGTCGCCTGGTAGTGGCTGATCTCGTTGGCGACCTGGCGGTCGTCCCAGCACAGCGGCTTGGCCAGCAGCTCAGCGGCCTCCGCCGCGGCGGACAGGCCGCGGTCCCAGGTCTCGATCGAGATATGCGTCCGCCGGACCAGCACGTCGTCGAGGTGCCGGGCCCCCTCGTGCGAGGCCGCGTAGCTCACCTCGGCGCGCAGGTAGTCCTCGGCCCCGGTGAGCGGCCGCCCGAGGTCCGGCTCAGCCGCGATCATGTCCAGGATCTCGGTGGCCAGCGCCCCGTACCGGCCCAGCAGGTGCTCGATCCGGGCCACGTGCAGCCCCGAGGACCGGGCCAGCCGGTGCCGCGCGTTCCACAGCGGCAGGTAGCCGTCCGCGCCGGCCAGCGGCACCTCGTCGGTGCAGGACGGCGGCACCCGCCAGTCCAGCCCGTGCGCGACCGCGTCCACCGCGTCCCGGGCCATCAGGCGGTAGGTGGTGTACTTGCCGCCCGCGATCATCACGAGCCCGGGCACCGGGTGCGCGACCACGTGCTCCCGGGACAGCCGCGAGGTGGAGTCGGACTCCCCGGCCAGCAGGGGCCGCAGCCCGGCGTAGACCCCCGCCACGTCTTCGCGGGACAGCGGGACCGCGAGGACCCGGTTGACCTGGGCCAGCACGTAGTCGATGTCGGCGCGGCTGGCCGCCGGGTGGGCTTTGTCCAAGGTCCATTCGGTGTCCGTGGTGCCGACGATCCAGTGCCGCCCCCACGGGATGATGAACAGCACGCTGGTGGGGGTGCGCATGACGATCCCGGTGCGGGACTGGATACGGTCCCGCGGCACGACCAGGTGCACGCCCTTGGAGGCCCGGATGTTGATCACGCCGCGGCCGCCCACCATGGCCTGCACCTCGTCGGTCCAGACGCCGGTCGCGTTGACCACCTGCTGGGCCCGGATCTCGAGGTGCTGGCCCGTCTCCAGGTCCACGGCGCGCACCCCGGTGACCCGCTCCCCCTCCCGGAGGAAGCCGGTGACCTGGGTCCGTGAGGCGATCTGGGCCCCGTAGCTGGCCGCCGTGCGGATCAGGCCGACCACGTACCGGGCGTCGTCCACCTCGGCGTCCCAGTACTGCAGCGCCCCGGTGAGCACGGACCGTTTGAGGGCGGGGGCGAGCCGCAACGCGCCCCGCTTGCTGAGCTGGCGGTGCCCGGGCAGCCCGCGGGGCTGGCCGAGCGAGAACCCGAGCATGTCGTAGGCGTTCAGCCCGGCCCCCACGTACGCCCGTTCCCACACGTGGTGGGTCAGCGGGAACAGGAACGGCACGGGCCGGACCAGGTGGGGGGCGATCCGCTGGAGCAGCAGCCCGCGCTCGGTCAGCGCCTCCCGGACCAGGCTCACGTTCAGCTGCTCCAGGTAGCGCAGCCCGCCGTGGATCAGCTTGCTGGAGCGCGAGGAGGTGCCGGAGGCGAAATCACGCGCCTCGACCAGGCCGGTGGTCAGGCCACGGGTGATCGCGTCGAGGGCCACGCCCGCGCCGACCACGCCCCCGCCCACGACGAGCACCTGCAGCTCGTCCCCGCTGAGCGCGGCCAGCGCCGCGGCCCGCCCCTCGGGGTCCAGCCGTGCCGTCTCCTCGTCCATCGTCACCGTCGCGGCGGGGCGTTCGGGGTCACGGCCACCTCGACCCGCTGGAACTCCTTGAGGTCGGAGTACCCGGAGGTGGCCATGGTCCGGCGGAGGGCTCCGATCAGGTTGAGCGAGCCATCGGGCACGTCCGACGGGCCGTGCAGGATCTGCCCCAGCGAGCCGACCGTGCCGACCTCGACCCGGGCGCCGCGGGGCAGGTCCGGGTGGTGCGACTCGCTGCCCCAGTGGTAGCCGCGGCCGGGCGCCTCGGCCGCCCGGGCGAACGGCGAGCCGACCATGACCGCGTCCGAGCCGCACGCGAGGGCCTTGGCGATGTCCCCGCTGCGGGTCATCCCGCCGTCGGCGATCACGTGCACGTACCGGCCGCCGGATTCGTCCAGGTACTCGCGGCGCGCGGCGGCCACGTCCGCGATCGCGGTGGCCATGGGCACGGTCACGCCCAGCACCGCGGCCGTGGTGTGCCCCGACCCGCCACCGAACCCGACCAGCACCCCGGCCGCGCCGGTGCGCATCAGGTGCAGCGCGGCGGTGTAGGTGGCGCAGCCGCCCACGATCACCGGCACGTCGAGCTCGTAGATGAACTGCTTCAGGTTGAGCGGCTCAGCCTGCCCGGACACGTGCTCGGCGGAGACCGTGGTGCCGCGGATCACGAAAATGTCCACGCCCGCGTCAACCACGGTCTTGTAGTACCGGACGGTCCGCTGGGGCGACAGCCGGGCTGCGGTGGTCACGCCCGCCGAGCGGATCTCCTCGATCCGCTGGCCGATCAGCTCTTCCTTGATCGGCCCGGCGTAGATCTCCTGGAGCCGCCGGGTGGCGTCCTCGTGGCCGAGCTCCGCGATCTCGGCCAGGATCGGCTCCGGGTCCTCGTACCGGGTCCACAGGCCTTCCAGGTCGAGCACGGCCAGCCCGCCCAGCGCGCCCAGGTTCGCGGCGAAGGCCGGCGAGACCACGCTGTCCATCGGGGAGGCCACCAGCGGCATGTCGAACCGGTACGCGTCGATCTGCCAGGCGACCGAGACCTCCTCGGGGTCCCTGGTCCGCCGGGAGGGGACGATGCCGATCTCATCGAGCGGGTAGGCGCGGCGTCCGCTCTTGCCCCGGCCGATCTCGACGGTGGTCATGACTGAAGTTCCGCCTATCTCAGTGCCGCCCAGGTTAGGGCCGCTTAGGTCAGCCCCGCCCGCGCCGGGCGTAGTTGGGCGCTTCCGCGGTCATCTCGATGTCGTGCGGATGGCTTTCCGCCAGCCCGGCCGCGGTGATCTGGGTGAACCGGGCCTGCTGGAGCTCCGCCACGGTCCGGGAGCCGCAGTACCCCATGGCCGCCCGCAGCCCGCCGACCAGCTGGTTGGCGACGGCGGCGAGCGGCCCCCGGTAGGGCACCTGGCCCTCGATGCCCTCCGGGACCAGCTTGTCCTCGCGCAGCACGTCGTCCTGGAAGTAGCGGTCCTTGGAGTAGGACCGGCCCCGCTCGGCGTTGCGCATCGCGCCGAGTGAGCCCATCCCCCGGTACAGCTTGTACTGCTTGCCGTGGATGAAGACCATCTCGCCGGGGCCTTCCTCGCACCCGGCCAGCAGGCTGCCCAGCATCACGCAGTCCGCGCCGGCCGCGATGGCCTTGGCGATGTCGCCGGAGTGCTGCAGGCCGCCGTCGCCGATCAGCGGCACGCCCGCGTCCCGGGTCGCCTGGGCGGCCTCGTAGATCGCGGTGACCTGGGGGACGCCGACCCCGGCCACGACCCGGGTGGTGCAGATAGAGCCCGGCCCGACACCGACCTTGACCCCGTCCACGCCCGCGTCGATCAGCGCCTGGGCCCCGGCCCGGGTGGCGATGTTCCCGCCGATCACGTCAACCCGGAGGTTGGCTTTCACCTGGCGCACCATGTCCAGGACGGCCTGGGAGTGGCCGTGCGCGGTGTCCACGACGAGGAAGTCGGCGCCCGCGTCAACCAGGGCCTGGGCCCGGCCCTTGGCGTCCTCGCCGACACCCACGGCCGCGCCGACCACCAGCCGCCCCTCGCCGTCCTTGGTCGCGCCGGGGAACTTCTCGCTCTTGGTGAAGTCCTTGACGGTGATCAGGCCGCGCAGCTTGCCCGCCCCGTCGATGAGCGGCAGCTTCTCCACCTTGTGCTGGCGCAGCAGGGCGAACGCGTCGTCCCTGGACACCCCGACCGGCGCCGTGATCAGCGGCATGGTCGTCATGACGTCCTCGACCCGGCGGCTATGGTCGGTCACGAAGCGGATGTCCCGGTTGGTCACGATGCCGACCAGGATCCCGTCCGGGCTGGTCACCGGGACGCCGGAGATGCGGTACCGGGCACACAGCTGCTCGACGTCGGCCACGGTGTCGTCCGGCCCGCAGGTCACCGGGTTGGTGATCATGCCGGCCTCGGACCGCTTCACGGTGTCCACCTGCTGGGCCTGGTCGTCCACGGAGAGGTTCCGGTGCAGGACCCCGGCCCCGCCGATGCGCGCCATGGCGATCGCCATCCGGGCCTCGGTCACCGTGTCCATGGCCGAGGAGACCAGCGGCACGTTCAGCGTGATCCGGCGGGTGAGCCGGGCCGTCGTGTCCGCCTCACCGGGCATGACCTCGGAGTGGGCAGGCAGCAGCAGGACGTCGTCGAAGGTCAGGGCCGGAGGGGCGAACTTGCCGACGTCGCTCATGACACCTTCCGGAGGGTGGCTGCAGGTCATCACCCAGTCTAGAGGGGCCGAGGCGCCAGGATGGTCAGCGCAGCCGCCGTGGCCGGACCTGGCGCCGCTGCCACCGGCCGCCGCTGGCCGGCCCGCGGGCCAGCCGGGCCAGCATGCTCGTGGCGATCAGGCTGGTGACGCTGGCCAGGCCGGCCACCACGCCGCCCGCGACCGCGGTCCGCAGCCACGCGGCCGCGCCCCGGGACTGCGGGCCGGCCAGCGACTGCCACGCCGCCGCCCGCCCGGCCGCCGCCCGGCCTGGCCACGCAGGCTGTACCGGGTCTCCCGGCCATGCGGGCTGGGCAGGCCCATCCGGCCACCCGGGCTGGGCCGGGTCTCCCGGCCACGCGGCGCCGCGCTCAGCCCGGGTCTCCGGGGCGTCAACGTCCGCGGCCAGCGCACCGAGCAGCGCCAGCGCCGGATCGTGCGCCAGCTGCGGCCCGGCGGCGCTCCGCGCCGCGAGCACGTTGATGGCCTCCTCGGACCGCCGGATCTCACCGAGATCGACGGCCTGGCCCCCGGTACCGCCCGCTGCCGCCCGCCTGCGTGTGAACTCCAGGCCGGGTGTCACACCGGGCGCTCCGGGTCCGCGCCCCGTGATCACGCAATCGACTCCTCGACCGCAAGCGCCCGGAGCCGGGCCAGCGCCCGGTGCTGGGCTACCCTCACCGCCCCTGCTGACATACCGAGTACGTTACCCGTTTCCTCGGCCGACAGACCGGTCACCACGCGTAGTATTAGCAGCTCACGTAGGTGGTGAGGGAGCTGGGCCAGGAGCGCCCTGGTACGTTCCGCCTCAATACCGGCCACCACGGTCTCTTCCGGCCCGGGCCGCTCGTCCGGCCCGTCGGGCAGGTCCTCGTAAGGCACCGCGAGCCGGGACGCGTTGCGGACCGCGTCGGCCACCTTGTGCGAGGCGATGCCGAACACGAAGGACGCGAACGGCAGGCCCATGTCCCGGTACCGGGGCAGCGCGGCCAGCACGGCCAGGCAGACCTCCTGGGCCACGTCGTCGGCCACGTAGTAGTGACCGGTGATGCGGCCCAGCCGGGCCCGGCAGTAACGGACCACCATGGGGCGGATCCGCGCCAGCAGCGCCTCGATCGCCCCCGGATGGCCCCGCACCGCCAGCCGGGCCAGCTCCCCGACGCCGCCCGGCTCGCTGTCGGCCCAGCTTCCCCCGGGATCCCGGCTCCCCGGGTCATCCGCCCAGCGGAGAGGTCTCTCATACTCGAGGGCCCCGTAGTCGGGGCCCCCGTACGCGGAGGTCGCGTACCCGGAGGTGCCGGACTCCGGCGCCCCAGACTCGGACGCCGCGTACCCGGAGGTGGCAGGCTCCAGGGCTGCGTACCCCGAGGTGGCAGGCCCGGAGGCCGCGTACCCCGAGGTGGCAGGCCCGGAGGCCGCATACCCCGAGGTGGCAGGCTCCGCGGCTGCGTACCCGGAGGTCGCGCGGTCGCCGGCCCCCTGGGTGTAGGTACCCGGCTCGTAGGAGTCCGGCCCGTGACTTCTCTGGCCGGGGATTCCGTGCTGGGTGGCGTGCTCGTGGGTAGCGTGCTCGCGGGCCCCCGCCCCCTCGGCCACCGCGGTGCCGGCCGGGAGCACAGCTCCCTGCCCGTCAGCCACGGCCCGGATGATGCATCCCTCGCTCACGAATGCATGATGCCCAGGAAAACGAGGGTGCCCTCATCAATGTGGGCAACGGAAAGGTCACATTGATGTGTCGCGCGACCACGTTCCGAACACGAAATTACAATGAGTAATCAATTGACTACTGAGCGTCATTGAATTTCTTCGGAGTGTCGCTTTCGCGGCAAAGATAGCGAACCATCAGTTCACCCGCCCCGCCAGCCCTCCACCCCACGCCCCCCAGGCCGCCCTCCGGCCCCGCCATACCCTCCACGGGCCGCCGGGCATCTCCCCGGCCCCGCTGCGCCCCGCCGGGCATCCCCGTACTCCAACCCATGATCATTTGATCTCGGCTGGGCGGCCGACCGCCGCACTCCATGATCATTGACTTGATGATCAACCGATTGGTGCTGCTCCAGCGACACCAATCGGTTGATCACGAAGCGGCCGGGGCCACAGCCCGCCCGCCCCGCAGACCGCGGGGCCGGGCGGCCTGGGGGCCGCGGGGCTGAGGGGCCTGGGGCCGGGGGGCCGCGGGGGCCGGGGGGCCGCGGCGCTGCGGGGGCCGCGGGCCGCGGGCCGGGGGGCCGGGGGGCCGCAGGGCCGGGGGCCGAGGGGCCTGGGGGCGGCGGGGGCCGGGGGCCGGGGGGCCGCCGGGCCGAGGGGCTGAGGGGCCGAGGGGCCTGCGGGCGGCGGGGCGGATGGGCTTCCGGCGCGCAGGTTCTCGCGCGGTGGCTGAGGGAGCACGGGCATACGGCCCGGCGGTCAGCACGCCGCAGGCCCCCACCCTGGCCGGAGCCGGGGTGGGGGCCTGCGGTCTTCGTTGCGGAGGTGTTGACTTTTAGTGGGCGTGGCCGTGCGAGTGACCGTGGCCACCCGCGGCCGCAGCCTCGTCCTCTTCCTCCGGCCTGTCCGCCACCAGGGCCTCGGTGGTCAGCAGCATGGCCGCGATGGACGCGGCGTTGAGCACCGCGGACCGGGTCACCTTGACCGGGTCGATCACGCCCTGGGCCAGCAGGTCACCGTAGTCGCCGGTGGCCGCGTTGTAGCCCTGGCCGTGGCCCAGCTCAGCGATCTTGGCCACGACGACCATGCCTTCGGCGCCGGCGTTCTCGGCGATCCAGCGGGCGGCGCGATGAGGGCGCTGCGCACCACCGCCACCCCGGTCGCCTCGTCGCCGGTCCTGCCGAGGTCACCCAGCTTGGCCGCGATGTGCACGAGGGCACTGCCGCCGCCGGGCACGATGCCTTCCTCGATGGCGGCACGGGTCGCCGAGATCGCGTCCTCGAGGCGGTGCTTCTTCTCCTTGAGCTCCACCTCGGTGGCGGCACCCACCCGGAGCACAGCCACCCCGCCGGACAGCTTGGCCACCCGCTCCTGCAGCTTCTCCCGGTCCCAGTCCGAGTCGGTCGTACTCGATCTCGGCCCGGAGCTGGCGGACCCGGTCGTTGATGGCCTCGGTGTCCCCGTGGCCATCCACGATCGTGGTGTTGTCCTTGGTCACCACGATCCGGCGAGCCTGGCCGAGGGTCTCGAGCCCGATGTTTTCGAGCTTGAGGCCGACCTCCTCGCTGACGACCTCGCCGCCGGTGAGGATGGCCATGTCGGCCAGCATCGCCTTGCGGCGGTCACCGAAACCGGGCGCCTTGACCGCCACGACGTTGAGCAGGCCGCGGATCTTGTTCACGACCAGCGTGGAAAGGGCCTCGCCGTCGACGTCCTCGGCAATTACCAGGAACGGCTTCTTGGTCTGGGCGACCTTTTCCAGCAGCGGCAGGAAATCCGCCATGGACGAGATCTTGCCTGCGTGCAGCAGGATGTAGGCGTCGTCCGTGACAGCTTCCATGCGCTCCGGGTCGGTCACGAAGTACGGGGAGATGTAGCCCTTGTCGAACTGCATGCCCTCGGTGAACTCAAGCTCCAGGCCCATGGTCGGCGATTCCTCGACGGTGATGACACCGTCCTTGCCGACCTTGCTGAACGCCTCGGCGATGAGCTCGCCGATCTTGGCGTCCTGCGCGGACACCGTGGCCACGTTCGCGATCTCCTGCTGCTCCTCGACCTCACGGGCCGACTCCAGCAGCAGGTCGGACACGGCGGCCGCGGCCGCGTCGATTCCCTTCTTCATCGCCATGGGGTTCGCGCCCGCGGTGACGGAGCGGCGGCCCTCACGGACCATCGCCTGCGCCAGCACGGTCGCGGTCGTGGTGCCGTCGCCCGCCACGTCGTTGGTCTTGGTGGCGACTTCCTTGGCGAGCTGAGCACCCAGGTTCTCGTAGGGGTCCTCGAGGTCGATCTCACGCGCGACGGTCACGCCGTCGTTGGTGATGGTCGGAGCACCCCACTTCTTGTCGATCACGACGTTGCGGCCCTTCGGGCCCAGCGTCACCTTGACGGCGTCGGCCAGGCGGTTCACGCCACGCTCGAGCGCGCGCCGTGCCTCCTCGTCGAACTCCAGCATCTTGGCCATAAGCACCTCAAATTGCCGTGTATAGGTCGTGCCCGGCGGCCGGGTCAGCCCGGCCGCGGGCCCGGTTCAGTCCTGCGGACCTCTGGTCTTACGGACTACCGCCCCGGACGCCAGGGAAGCGCCGGGGCGGTGGTCCTGTGCGGTCCTGGCCACAAGCCGAGGCCCGTGGCGCAGCCGCCGTTACTCCTGCTCGATCTACTTCTCGATGATGGCCAGCACGTCACGGGCGGAGAGCACCAGGTACTCCTCGCCGTGGTACTTGACCTCGGTGCCGCCGTACTTGCTGTACAGCACCACGTCGCCGACCTTGACGTCCATCGGGACGCGCTTGGCACCGGCGTCATCGAACCGGCCGGGGCCCACCGCCAGGACCTCGCCCTCCTGGGGCTTCTCCTTGGCGGTATCCGGAATCACGAGCCCGGACGCCGTGGTCTGCTCGGCCTCGAGGGTGCGGACCACGATCCGGTCTTCGAGTGGCTTGAGAACAACCTTGGTAGCGGTCGCCACGATCTGACCTCCTCCTCCGAAAAGGATGGGGAAACGACTATTAGAGAGGAACGACCATGGCCAGCTGTCGTCGCGGGTGCCAGTCCAGCCTCGTCGCATTAGCACTCTACCCTAGAGAGTGCCAGTCCCGAACAGTAGTCCGGGCGGGCCGCGACGTCAAACCTCCGGCGCGCCACACGGGCGGCCCGGCGGCGTGCGCCGGCCCGGCGGCGTCGCCGGCCCGGCGGCGGGGCCGGCCCGGCCGGGTGGCGCCGTCAGGCCAGGACACTGGTCACCGGCAGCGCCGAATCGGCGCCCACGTCCAGCGGGGACGGCTTGGCGTCGCGCGCCACGAGCTCCGCCCCGAGTGCCGCCACCATGGCCCCGTTGTCGGTGCACAGGCCGGGCCGCGGCACCCGCAGCCGGATGCCGGCCGCCTCGCAGCGCTCCGCGGCCAGCGCACGCAGCCGCGAGTTGGCCGCCACGCCGCCGCCGATGACCAGGTGGTCCACGCCGTTGGCCTGGCAGGCCTGCACCGCCTTGCGGGTCAGCACGTCCGCCACCGCCTCCTGGAAGGACGCCGCGACGTCCGCCACCGGGACACTCACCCCGGCCGCGCGCCGCTCCTCCACCCAGCGGGCCACCGCGGTCTTCAGCCCCGAGAACGAGAAGTCGAAGGTCTGGTCCCGGTACTTGGCGCGGGGGAAGGCGATCGCGGCCGGGTCGCCTTCCCGGGCCTCCCTGTCGATCGGCGGGCCGCCCGGGAACGGCAGCCCCAGCACCCGGGCCACCTTGTCGTAAGCCTCGCCGGCGGCGTCGTCGATCGTGGCGCCGAGCGGCTGCACGTCACCGGCGATGTCCCGGGCCAGCAGCAGCGAGGAATGCCCGCCGGACACCAGCAGCGCGATGGCCGGCTCGGGCAGCGCGCCGTGCTCCAGCTGATCCACGGCGATGTGGGCGGCCAGGTGGTTCACCGCGTACAGCGGCTTGCCCAGCGCCAGCGCGTAGGCCTTGGCCGCGCAGACGCCCACCAGCAGCGCCCCGGTCAGCCCCGGGCCCGCGGTCACCGCGATCGCGTCCACGTCGGCCAGCGTGACCCCGGCCGTGGCCAGCGCCCGGTCCACCGCCGGGACCATCGCCTCCAGATGGGCGCGGCTGGCCACCTCGGGCACCACGCCGCCGAAACGGGCGTGCTCGGCCACGCTGGACGCCACCGAGTCGGCGAGCAGCTCGTGCCCGCGTACCAGCCCGGCGCCGGTCTCGTCGCAGGACGTCTCGATCCCCAGGACCAGGGGGGCGAGCGGTGCCGTCATCGGGAACCTCCTGCCGCCGTCATCGGGGGCCTCCCGCTGCCCGCTTCGTGTCACGTCGTCTCGGGCTGGCGAAACCGAACCGGCGCGGGCGGCGCAGGCTGAGCTGCATGACCAGGGCGTCCGTGCCGGACGGCTGGTAGTAGCCACGCCGGAGGCCGATCTCGGTGAAGCCCCGGCTGCGGTACAGCCGCTGCGCACGGTCGTTGTCCACCCGGACCTCGAGGAAGACCTCGGTGCAGCCACGCCGGGCCGCCTCGGCGATCAGGGCGTCCAGCAGCATGGCCCCGATCCGCTGGCCCCACCGGTCCTGTGCCACGGCCATGGTGAGCACGTCGGCCTGGCCGCCGCCCGGGCTGAGCAGGCCGGCGTACCCGATCAGCTGGCCGCGTTCGCGGGGGTCCCGGGCGGCACCGGCTTCCCCGGCGTCCTCCGCGACCAGGTAATGACGCCCGCTGGGCGCCCCCTCCAGCTCGGACGCCAGCATGGCCTCCGACCACGCCTCGTCCCCGAACAGGGCGTGTTCCAGCTGGACCACGGCGGGCAGGTCGGCGCGGGTCATGGCGCGCAGGGTCACGCCCGGGGAGGGTGTTGCGGGGACCGGGGGGGCCGCCGGGCCGGGCGCGGGCCCGGGGCCCGGGGTGGTGGCCCCGTCGCCGCGGGGAGCGGCCTCGCCTGGCGGGGCGGCCGGATCCGGGGTGGCGGCACGGCCGGGGGGCGCGGCGTCGCGGCGCCTCACGGTACCGTCACCCGCTTCGGCGGCCCGGGGACCCGGGCATCAGGCCGCCGCAGGTAGATCGGCTCGGCCCCGGTGGCGGGAGCACCCGCGGCGAGTTGCCGGGCCGCCAGCCGGGCCAGCGTGCCGCCGGCCGGGTAGGACGGGCTGATGGGCTCACCCAGGACACCGGGGTAGAGCAGCGCGCCCGCACCCGCCACCAGGACTCCCGGGCCTGTCTGCGCGGTCTGCGCGCTGTGCGCGGCCAGGCGGGCGGTCGTGTCCGCCACCTCGGCGGGGAAGCCGACCGCCGGGCCCTCCAGGCGGCGGCCCGACGCGTCGTAGCGGGCCCAGTAGACCTCGCGCCGCCGGGCGTCGGTGGCCACGATGAACTCCCGGCCGCCGGCGGCCGCCGCGGCGTCGGCGGCGATCACGTCCAGCGTGCACACCCCGTACACGGGGACGCTCAGGGCGCTGCCAAGCACCCTGGCGGTGACCAGTCCCGCGCGCAGCCCGGTGTACGGGCCGGGCCCGGTCCCGGCCGCCACCGCGGTGATATCCAGCCGCCCCGCGCCGCCCTCGGCCAGCACGGCGTCGATGGAAGACGCCAGCAGCTCACCGTGGCGGCGCGCGTCGACCGTGGTGGTCTCGGCCAGCACGTGCGTCCCGTCAGAGAGGGCTACCGTCACGGCTGGCGTCGCGGTGTCGAACGCGAGCACTAGCACGGGCGCCAAGCCTAGTTGACCAGGCAGACGTGACAGGACGGCCGCGGGCGGGCCGCCGGGCGGGTCACTTCAGCCGGGCGATCACGTCGCGGGCCGCGGCGATCGCCCCGGCCCGCAGCTGGTCCGGGGAAACCGCGCCGTAGCCGCCCCGGCCGCTGTTGCCCTGCAGCACCGCGGTGACCAGGACGTTGTGGTCCCGGACCACCACCGTCATCAGGTCCGTCTTGATCCCGGCCCCCCGGGTGACCTGCAGCGCCGAGAACGCCTTGGTGCCCAGCCCCGCGATCGTGGTGATCGCGGCCTTCGGCAGCCGGGTGGCCTTGGGCGGGCTGGTCTTCTGCTGCAGCGCGGACGCATATCCGTCCATCGCCGCGAACGTGGCGCTGCCGTCCCCGCTGGCCAGGCCGTTCGGCGTGTACGCCTGGACCTGGACGTTGAGCAGCCGGTAGAGCGGCCGCTGGTCCAGGGTCCAGCTGCACAGGCTGGCCTCGCCGCCGTCCAGCGAGCTCGGCGAGGCGACGATCCGCTTCCCGGGCAGGTACTGGCCGAGCGTGCTGGCGGTCACCGCGGTGCACGCGTTCGGGACACTCCTGAACTCACCGGCCTGGAACGTCGTTACCAGGGGGTCCGGGGTGCTGGCGGGCTTGCTGCCGCCATTGACCAGGAACCACACGCCGACGCCGACGAGCACGGCCACGCCGAGCAGGCCGCCCCAGAGGTATACCGAGCGGCGGTTCCGGCGGGCCCGGGCCGCGGCCTGGCGGCCCCGCGGCCGCACCGCCGGCGGGACGGCCTCATCCGGCTCTTCCTGGTACCCGGGGCGCGTGTCGTGCCGGGCTGATGCGTCGTACGCGGGCCCGTGGTCATACGCCGGCTCGTCGAATCCGGGCTCGTCGAATCCGGGCTCGAACCGCGGCTCGTCGTACCCGGGCGCGGCGCCGCGGCCGGGCGGTTCCTCATACCGGGTGGGGGCGCCATGCCGCCCGCGCGAACCGCTCGCCGCGGATGCTTCAGGCGCCCCGCGGCCGGTGTCCGGGCGGACCGCGGCCCGCCGTTTCCCGCGGTCCGAGCCCTCCGCCCAGCGTGGATCGACGGCGAGTCCCGCCCAGGGCGGAAGGTCCTCGTCGTCGTCGGGGTAGCGGTCATCGTCCCACTGCCGGTCGCCGCGCGGGGACAGCCGACCAGAGCGGGGGTTGCGGGGCCCCTGCTGAGCCACGGCGCGCCTCCGGGAAAGGGATCAGACCGTGCAGAACGGCGCGAGACGCATTACCGGACGGCAGCCTGGTCAGGGACTGCTGATTTCAGCAATGCGGGGACAGTCGGAAACTATATGGCCTCGGGTGTCACGCGTAGGGCACAACGCGCGGATCCGCGGCGGATGCCCACCGGTCCCCGATACCGGCCAGCGTCACCCACCGCATCTCGCCGGGCTGGCCGGCCGGCGGCATGGCGATCGTGACCTCCAGGCGGTCGGCCGCGAGCTCCTCCACCAGGCCCTCACCCCACTCCACCACGGTGACGCAGTCCTCCAGGGACGCGTCCAGGTCCAGGTCATCCACTTCGGCCACGCTGCCCAGCCGGTACGCGTCCACGTGCACCAGGCCAGGGCCGCCACCCAGCGGCGGATGCACCCGGGCGATGACGAACGTCGGGGAGGTCACCGGCCCGCGGACGTCAAGCCCCGCCCCGATGCCCTGCACCAGGGTGGTCTTGCCCGCCCCGAGCGGCCCGGTGAGCACGACCAGGTCACCGGGCCGGAGCAGGGCGGCGATCCGCCGGCCCAGTGTCCGCATGTCATCCCCGGTGGCCACCGGGATGCGGTCAGCCAGCCCGGCCGAGTCCTGGCCAGACTCCACGCAGCAGCACCTGCCCTCTCCACCTGCCCGCCCGGCATACCGGGGATGCTGCCGTCACGCAGAGCACTCGCGCGCCGCCTCGCCCGCGTCCACCCTCGCGATCAGGCCGGTGATCGCCTCATTGACCACCTCGGGAGCCTCCAGGATAAGGGCGTGACCCGCACCGGGAACCCAGACGAGCTCCGCGCTCGGAATCGCCTCGGCCAGCTCCAGGCCCAGGGCGGGCGAGATCAGGCGGTCCCGGCCCCCGGTCAGCGTGATCACGGGGACCCGTCCCAGGATCGGGAGGTTGCCGCGCATGTCCACCGCGTACAGGGCCTCGCCGAACGCGGCGACCACCTCGATCGGGGTTGACCTGATCATCTGCTCCAGGAAGTCCACCACCGCGGGATGCACCTGGGGATCACCGAAGCCGATGAAGCGGGTGCTGAGGAAGGACAGGTCACCGGCGACCCGGCGGCCCCGTTCCACCAGCATGGCCCGGTAGCCGGTGGCGGCGCCGCGCAGCACCACCGGGAGAGCCCTGGTGAGCACCGGCCTGACCGGCCCGGGCATCCATGGGCTGCCCGCGGACAGCCCGCTGGCCGCCGTGGAGATGAGGGCCACCCCGGTGACTTTGGTGCCGAAGAGCCCGGGATGCTGGCCGGCCAGCGCCATGATCGTCATGCCGCCCATGGAATGGCCGACCAGCACCACCGGCATGTCACCCGGGGCAACGGCCTTGATGACCAGGTCCAGGTCGGCACCGAGCCGCTCGATGCTCGCCGCCCCGGCCGCGGAGCGCCCCGACCGGCCGTGGTCGCGCTGGTCCCAGAACACGAGCCGGTGCTGGCCCAGCCCGGCTCGCTGAAAGTGCCAGCAGTCCTGGTTCAGGGTGTAGCCGTGGCAGAAGATGATCGTGAGCGGGGGCGGCGCATCGCGCCCGGGCTTCGTCCCGGCCGCGGGCGGCTCGTCGATCTCGACCTGCAGCGGGACCCCGTCGTCGGTCAGCACGGTGAGCGGCTGCCCGCGCAGCTGGCCCAGCTTCTCCGGCGCGGCGACGGCGCGCCGCACCTGGGTGCGGCCTATCGCGATCCGCTCGGCCGCCACGACCGCCCCGGCCCCGGCCGCCACGGCCCCGGCCGCCAGCCCCGCCACTCCGGTGATCCGCCGCCAGGTCGCCATCGCACCTCCCTGCCGCGCGTCCTGGCCCGGCGGGCCGCGGCGAGCCGAAGATCAGGATTGCGGCCCCGTGACCGTGCCCGACAGCCCCGCACCAGGAGACTCACTGTCCTCGTATGCTACTTCACGGTAAGTTCGTGGTACCCCGCCGGCAAAGTTGGTCACAACCTCGTAGGAAACCGTGCCCAGGGCGTCCGCCCACTGCTGGGCCGTGGGCTCGCCGGAGTCCCCCGGGCCGAACAGCACCACTTCATCGCCGGCCTGGGCCGGCTCGGCCGCGAAGTCGATGACGGACAGATCCATGCACACGGTGCCCGCGATGTGCCAGCGCCTGCCGCGGGCCTGGACCTCGACCACGCCAGAGGCATGCCGGGGTATCCCCTCGGCATAGCCCAGCGGGATCAGCCCCAGGGTGCTCTCGCCGCGGGTGGTGTAGCGATGGCCGTAGGACACGGGGGTCCCGCCGGGGACCCGCTTGGCCAGGGTCAGCCGGGTCCGGACCGTCATGGCCGGGCGGAGCCAGTCCGGGGCGCCCCCGGGGAGGGTGGCCAGCCCGTAGATCGCGCCGCCCGGCCGGACCAGGTCAAACCAGGTAGCTGGGAGGTGAAGGGTCGCCGCGGTGTTGGCCAGGTGCCGCACCTCGGGCCGGGCTCCCGCGGCCTCGGCCAGCGCGACGGCCTCGGTGAACCGGGCTAGCTGGGCGTCCACGGACGGGTGCCCCGGTATGTCCGCGCAGGCCAGATGGGACCATATCCCGGCAATCGTGACCGTCCCGGCGGCCTCGGCCGCCCGGGCGGCGGCGACCAGGGCTGGCCAGTCGCCCGGGGTGGCACCACCCCGGGCCATCCCGGTGTCGATCTTGAGGTGCACGCGGGCCGGGCGGCCGGCCCGGGTGGCCGCGGCCGCGATCTCGTGCAGCAGCGGCACCGCATCCACGGTCAGGTCCACGCCGCCGCGGATCGCCGCCTCGTGTGCCCCGCCAGGCGCTCCGAGCAGGGTGAGAATGCGGGTCGTAAGGCCGGCCTGGCGCAGGGCGAGCGCCTCGTGCTCGTGCACCACGCCCAGCCAGTCCGCGCCGCCCGCCACTGCCGCCCGCGCCGACGGGATCATGCCGTGGCCATAGCCGTCGGCCTTGACCACCGCCATCAGCTGGGTGCTGCCGACGTGCCCGCGCATCGCCTCGACGTTGCGGGCGACGGCGGCCAGATCGATGAGCGCTTCCGCGTGACCGTCCATGGCCTCCCAGTTTGCCAGCACGCGAGGCGGGGCCGGGGCGTGTCTGGCGGGGCTGCCCCGCCAGGCTGCTCAGCCGGGCTGCTCAGCCGGGCTGCTCAGCTGGCCCGGCGGCGGACCGCCCGGATCGCGTCGGGCAGCGCGCCGACCACGTCCGCGGCCCCGATCGGCGCCTCCGCGTACCCGGCCCGGGGTTCTTCCGGGTTGGTGACGTCCCACCCGCCGCCGGGTGGCTCGCTGGCGGGCGCCGGACGTGCGCCGGCCCCGGCGGCAGCCAGCCGGGCCGCGAGCCCGTGCAGGTAGGCGGCGGCCGCCGCGCCCTCGCCGGGCTCGAGGCGCTGCGCGAGCAGCGAGCCGGCCAGCCCGGACAGCACATCCCCGGTGCCCGCCGTGGCCAGCCAGGAGGTCCCGGTGGGGTTGACGCGCAGCGGTGGCTGGTCATCCCGCGCCGCCCCGGCCTGATCGCCCGCACCGCCCGGGCTGGAGCCGCCGTCGCCCGCCCCACCCGGGCTGGCCGCTGAACGGCCGCCGGGCGTGGCGATCACCGTGGTGGACCCCTTGAGCAGGACGGTGGCTCCCAGGCTGGCTGCGGCCCTCGTGGCGTGTTCCAGGCGGTGGCTCTCCACGTCGGCCGGGTCAGCATCGAGCAGCCGCCCCAGTTCGCCCGCATGGGGGGTGAGCAGCGTCGGTGCCTCGCGAGCGAGCAGCCCCTGGTGAGCCGCCAGCAGCGTCAGCCCGTCCGCGTCAACCAGTACCGGCACGTCGCTGGCCAGCACCGCGGCCAGCCGTTCCCGGGCCTCGTCATCGGTGCCCATGCCGGGGCCCACCACCCAGGCCTGGACCCGTCCCGCCGCGCGGACATCCTCCCCAGCCGGGATGTCCTGGCCGGTGACGGTGATCACCGCCTCCGGCCAGAGCATCCGGACCACGGCCACCGCCGGCGCCGCGGACACCAGCCGGACCATCCCGGCGCCGCCGCGGATGGCCCCCCCGACGGCGAGCGCGGCCGCCCCCGTGAACCGCTCGCTGCCCGCGACGATCCCGACCACGCCCCGGCGGTACTTGTCGGACTCCGCAGCGGGCTGGGGCAGGAGGGCAGCCACGTCCGCGCCCTGCATGGCGCTGGCGTCCGGGGCGTCCAGGTACGGGCCGAGGCCGATGTCGATCAGCTCAACCACCCCGGCGTGCCGCGCGCCCGGGTCGATCAGCAGCCCGGGTTTCAGCGTCCCGAAGGTCACGGTCACGTCGGCCTGGATCGCGGCCCCCTCGACCACGCCGGTGTCCGCGTCCACCCCGCTCGGCAGGTCCACCGCGACCACCACGGCCGGGGATCGCGCCGCCAGCCTGGCCAGTGAGGCCTGCGGCTCCCTCAGGCCGCCGTGCCCACCGATGCCCAGCAGGCCGTCCAGGATCAGGTCGGCTGCGCCGAGAGCCGCCGGGACCGCGGCGTCGTCCGGGCGGCCAGCCGGCCGCCCGCGCCGCGCAACGCGGCCGCGCCCTGCTCGTGCACCCGCGAGCCGGCCGTGACGGCGAGCACCGCCGCCCCCCGGCGGGCCAGCCGGGCAGCGGCGTAGAGCGCGTCGCCGCCGTTGTCCCCGCTGCCGGCGAGAACCACGATCCTCGCCGCGGGCACCTTCCCGACCAGGCCCGCGCTCACCGACGCCAGCCCGGCCGCGGCCCGCTGCATCAGCGCGCCCGGCGGCACCTTCGCCATGAGGGCCTGCTCCGCCGCCCGGACCTTCCGCACCTGGTGTGCGTATCTCATGCTTCGGCCACCACCATCGCGATGCTCATCCCGGCATCATGACTCAGGGAGACATGCCAGCGGCGGATGCCCCGCTGGCTCGCCGCACCGGCGACCGTGCCCCGGATCTCGAGCCGTGGCACGCCCGCGGCATCCCGGATCACCTCCACGTCGGTCCAGTTCAGCCCAGGAGGTGCGCCTAGCGCCTTGGCCACGGCCTCCTTGGCGGCGAAACTGGCCGCCAGGGATCGGGCCGGCCCGCCGCGTTCGCTCTCAGCGAACAACCGGGCCGCCAGGGCCGGGGTGCGCCGCAGCGCTTCCTCGAAGCGGCTGATGTCCACCATGTCCACCCCGATGCCAACGATCACCCGCCCAGCCTGTCACGCCATCGCAGCCGGCGCGGGTCAGGTGGCCCGGGTCAGGCGGCGCGGATCAGGCGGCGCGGGTGAGGCGGCCCGGGTCAGGGTCAGACGGGGTGGGTTAGGGGCAGGGCGGGGTGGGTCAGGGCCAGGCGGGCAGGGGCGGCGGGTCAGCCTGCGGCCCGGACCGCGGCGGCCAGCCGGTCCGCGGTCCGCTGCGCCTGCTCGAAGTCGACGGCCTCCACCATCACGCGGACCGCGGGCTCGGTGCCGCTGGGCCGGACCAGGACGCGGCCGGACGTGCCGAGTTCGTCCCGGGCCGCGGCCACCGCGGAGACCAGGTCCTCCGACGCGCTGACCCGGGACTTGTCCACTCCGGGCACGTTGACCAGGACCTGCGGGTACTTGGTCATCACCGCCGCGACGTCGGCCAGCGGCAGCGCCTGGCGGGCGGCCGTGGCCAGCAGGTGCAGGGCGGTGAGCAGGCCGTCGCCGGTGGTGGCGTGCTCGAGCATGATGATGTGCCCGGACTGCTCGCCGCCGAGGCCGAAGTGCCCCTCCCGCATGGCCTCGAGCACGTAGCGGTCCCCGACGGAGGTCTCGACCACGGTGATCCCGGCGTCCTGCATCGCGTTGCGGAAGCCGAGGTTGGACATGACCGTGGACACCACGGTGTTGCCGGGCAGCTGGCCCCGGCCGGCCAGGGCGAGGGCCAGCACGGCGAGGATCTGGTCCCCGTCGATCACCTCGCCGTCCGCACCGACGGCCAGGCAGCGGTCCGCGTCGCCGTCGTGCGCGATGCCGGCATCCGCGCCCCGCTTGGTCACTTCCGCTGAGACGGTCTCCAGGTGAGTGGATCCGCAGCCGGCGTTGATGTTGTGCCCGTCCGGCTCGACACCGATCGCGATGACCTCGGCTCCGGCCCGCTGCAGCAGCCGTGGCGCGAATGCGGCGGCGGCGCCGTGCGCGCAGTCCACGACGACGGTCAGGCCGGCCAAGGGGCCCGCTGTGCCGTTCCCGGCGGCCGGGTGACCCACGGAGGCCAGCACATGGTCGAGGTAGCGGTCCGGCTCGGTGGTGGCGTCGGAGACCCGGCCGAAGCCCGCCGACAGGTCGCTGCGCCGCCGGGGCGGCATGCCCAGGTGCGCCTCGATCTCGTCCTCGACCGCATCGGGCAGCTTGAAGCCGCCCCGCCCGAACAGCTTGATCCCGTTGTCCGGCGCCGGGTTATGGCTGGCGGACAGCATCACGCCGAGATCCGCGCCGAGGTCACGGGTCAGGAAGGCCACGGCGGGCGTGGGGATCACGCCGAGCCGCAGCACGTCCACACCCGACCCGGCCAGCCCGGCCACGACGGCCGCCTCGAGGAACTCCCCCGAGGCCCGGGGGTCGCGGCCCACGACCGCCCGCGGGCGGCCACCCGATTCCTCGGCCGCTGCGAACGCGCCCGTGTTGTGCAGGACGGAAGCGGCGGCGCGGGCCACGTCCATGGCCAACTGGCCGGTCAGGTCCTCGCCGGCCACTCCGCGGATGCCGTCCGTGCCGAACAAGCGAACCATGTCTCGCAGCCCCCCGGTCATCTCGTTGTCGAGGCACGCCAAACAGACTTTGCCTGGGGGGTTAGCCAGGAACGCAGGTCGGCTGCTTAGCGCTTGGAGTACTGAGGCGCCTTGCGGGCCTTCTTCAGGCCGTACTTCTTGCGCTCCTTGACCCGCGCGTCCCGGGTCAGGAAACCGGCCCGCTTCAGCGTGGTCCGGTTCTCCGGGTCCACGAGGATCAGCGCCCGGGCGATGCCCAGCCGCAGCGCGCCCGCCTGCCCGGTGATGCCGCCACCGCTGATGCGGGCGACCACGTCGAACTGGTTCTCCGCGCCGAGGGTCACAAACGGCTCGCTGATCAGCTGCTGGTGCACCTTGTTCGGGAAGAACTCGGCCAGCGTCCGGTCATTGATCCGCCACTGCCCCGACCCGGGGACGATGCGGACGCGGGCGATGGCTTCCTTGCGGCGGCCGGTGCCGAGCGCGCTGCCCGTCACCACCGGCTTACGGGCCGGCTGCCGCTCGCCGGCTTCCGCAGCCGTCTCGGTGGTGTACTCCGACACGTGCTCGCCGGCGTCTTCCGCCGTCTCCACGCTGGCGCCCTCTGCGAGCTCCTGCGTGCCAGTGGACTCGGCCACGGTTCCTTCCTCGTACTTCCTCATCGGTTCTGATCAGTATGGGTTCTGATCAGGGCGCCCGCCTGGCGGCGGTCCCCCGGCGCGGTGCCGCGGGCCCTGCCGGGTCAGCGGCTGCCCGCGCTGGCGGCAGGCGCCTGCTGGTCGATCTGCTTGATCTCGAACGGGGTGGGGAGCTGCGCCTGGTGCGGGTGGTCCGGCCCGGCGTACACCTTGAGCTTGCGCAGCTGGCTGCGGCCCAGGGAGTTCTTCGGGAGCATGCCCCGCACGGCCTTCTCGATCACCCGCTCGGGGTGCCGCTCGAGCAGGTCACCGTAGCCCATCGAGTGCATCCCGCCCGGGTAACCCGAGTGGCGGTAGGCGCGCTTCTGCTCCAGCTTCCGGCCACTGAGCGCGACCTTCTCCGCGTTGATGACGATGACAAAGTCACCCGTGTCGATGTGCGGCGCGAAGATCGGCTTGTGCTTGCCGCGCAGCAGGGTGGCGGCCTGGGTAGCCAGGCGGCCGAGGACGACGTCGGACGCGTCAATGACGTGCCACTGACGCTGGATGTCGCCGGCCTTGGGGCTGAATGTGCGCACGGTGGTAAGCCTTCGTGTGGTGGGACCTGATCCTGGTTCCGCGCCCGGGAGGCACGACAAGCTGGGCTGCCATCCCGGGTGAGGGAGTCCGCCGCATCCGCCGCCGCGTAACCAGCCTCGCTGAGCGGGCACCGCGGGCATGCGAACACACATGGACGTCCAAGAAGGATACCGGCCCTGGCGACCAACGGTCAAAGCGAGCGGTGCAGCCCAGGCCGCGGGGCAAATTGGCGGTCCGCCCGAGGCCGGTCCCGTAGAACGATACGCTCCGGGCATGGGCTACCCGGGTGACGAGGGCGGCGGCCCGGCGGACAGCCGACTGGACACGCCAGCTGGACGCGGTAGCGGCCAGCTGGAGGGGACCGCTGGACGCGGTAGCGGCCCGCGGGAGAGAACGCGCAGCGGCAGTCACCGCCGCCCGGCCGGCGATTCTCACCCGGGCGCTACGGGCTCCTACCCGGGTACCACTGAATACCAGGGCACCCCCGCGTACCCGGCCACCACCGAGTACGCGGGCACCACCGGTCACCCCGGCGCCACGGGCTCCGCGTCCGGCCCGGGCTACCCGGCGCCCGCCGCGGGAACGGCACGGTACGCGCCCACGGCACCCCGGCCGCGGACAGGCCCCGGGACCGGGCGGCGGGGACGCGCCCCGGCCGCGGACAGCGAGCCCGGCCGCGGCGGTTCCCGCGCGGGCCAGGCCCCGCCCGCGATCGCCGGCGGTCCCCCGTCGCGCGAGAACGCCTGGCGCCGCCCGGACCGGCGGCCGGGCCAGGAGATCCAGGGAGGCCCCGGGAGCAGTCCCGGCAGCGGCGGATCGTCCCGCGGATCGCTGTGGAGCGCCGGGGCGTTCCGCACCGCGGGGCCGGGCGGACGCGGCCCGGTCCGCGGGTTCCCGCCCGCACCCGGAGCGCCCGATCCGGTGTACCCGCCGGGCCAGTTCTCGCCCTGGAACGCGCCCGCGCTCCGCAGCGTCGGCGCCGCCGGGCGGCCCGGGCTGGCCGCCGGGTCCGGCCCCGGTCCCTCCGAGCCCGAGTACTCGCTGCTGGCGGTCAGCGATCCGTCGGCCGACGCCACGGCCACCCAGACCTGGGCGGTACTGGACGACGCCCTGCTGAGTGAGTGGAGCGCGGCCCCGGCGCGGTCCGGGCCGGGCGGGAGCCCGGCCCCCGGGACTGGCGTAAGCACCCCGGACGGCCCCCGGGGGTCCTTCGAGCCGGCCAGCGGGCCCCTGGCGCCGTCCGGGCCCGGGGCTTCATCGGGGCCCGCGGCTCTATCCGGGTACGCGGCTCCATCCGGGTACGCGGATCAGGCCGCGGCGGACGGCTACCCGGGCGGGAACGGGTTCCCCGGCGAGACCGGCCTGGCTGACGAGGCGGGCTCCGCTGCCCGGCTGGGGGTCCCGGACCGGCTCGGGTACCCCGGTGCGGCGGGGTATCCCGGGGAAACCGGGAACGCGGACGGCAGCCTGGGGCCTCCCGGGGACGCCGGGCACCCGGGCCAGACCGACCCGTCGCAGCGCACGGCCCGGCCGGGGGGACGGCTCGCGGCCCGGCAGGGCCTCCAGCAGGGCAGCACCGAAACCCAGGAGCCGGACACCGCCGCGGGCGGGATCCGGGGGTCGAGGACCGCGGCCCGCGGCCGTAAGCCGCGCAAGCCACGCAGGCCGCCCAGCCGGGCCCGGATGTGGCTGATGCCGCTGGCCATGATGGTGATCGTCATCGCCGGAATTACCGTGGCCTACCTGCACTTCCACGGGGGACAAGGCACGCCTGCCGCCGGCCCGACGGCCCGGCCGGCCACGGCCTCCAGCGGCGCGTCGCCCAGCCTGGGCCCGTGGCAGCACATCACCACCCGGGCCGACGACCCGAAGGTCCTGTCGCTCGCGGAGCTGTTCCCGCCCCGCTACACGGCGAGCGGGACCGTGGTCCGGACCATCCGGCGGTCCGGGCGGAACTGCCCGAACACGGTCCTGGGGAACCAGCTGCGCGCCGCCCTGCGCAAGGCCGGCTGCACCCAGGTCATGCGGGCGAGCTACCTATCCGCCGGGCAGAAGATCATGGCCACCGTCGGGGTGCTGAACCTGGCCAGCGTGACCGACGCGGAGCACGCCGGGAAGGCGACCGGCGCGACCGCGTTCATCAAGCAGCTGCCCGGCCGCGCACGGCCCGACCAGGAACCTGATGAAGGGAACCGGGCTGGAAGAGGCCCAGATCAAGGGCCACTACCTGATCCTGACCTGGGCAGAGTTCACCAACCTGAAGGCCCCCGGCAGCGCGGCCCGGCGGGCCGAGCTGGACACCTTCTCCCGGCAGCTGGTCACCAGTACGGCCGGCATCAGCCTGACCAGCCGGATGGTGCTCGGGAAGCCCCAGGTCCCGTAGCCCGCGTCCCTGGGCGGCGTTCGCGCGGGCCCGGGGGCTGGGATCAGCCCCCGGTGGGCTCGGCGGGGGCGGTCCGGACGCGCCGGGTGGCCTGGGCGCGGCTGGCGAGCTGGCCCGGCGGGGGGTACCGGACCTCTTCCAGGCAGAGCCCGTGCGGGGGCACCACGGGGGCCGCGGGGTCGCGGACCCGGGCCGTGAGCACCTGGGCCGGCCAGGACGGAGGCCGTGCGCCCTCACCCACCTTCAGGAGCGCGCCCACCAGGGCCCGCACCATCGAGTGGCAGAACGCGTCCGCGACCACGGTGGCCTCGGCCAGGCCGGCCTCCGGCCGCGCCCAGGAGAGGGAGAGAAGCTCGCGCACGGTGCTCGCCCCCTCGCGGCGGCGGCAGAAGGCGGCGAAGTCATGCTCGCCGAGCAGCAGCCCGGCGGCCTCGTTCATGGCCACGATCCCGACCGGGCGGCGGTACCAGAAGGTGTCGTAGCGGCGCAGCGGGTCTGGCCCGGTCACGTCGTCGCAGACCCGGTAGGAGTACCGGCGGCTCAGCGCGGAGAACCGGGCATCGAAGCCGTCCGGGGCGGGGCCGATCCGGCGGACCCGGACGTCGGGTGGCAGCAGCCCGGCCAGCCGGCGCAGGATAGCGGGCGCCGCCTCCTGCCACGCGGCCGCGGGCAGGTCGGCGTGGGCCACCTGGCCGCGCGCGTGGACGCCGGCATCGGTGCGGCCCGCCACAGTCAGCTGGACCGGCGGGTCGGCCCGCAGCACCCGGGTCAGCGCCTCCTCCAGCTCCTGCTGGACCGTGCGCTGGCCAGGCTGGCGGGCCCAGCCAGAGAAGCCGCCGCCGTCGTAGCTGAGGTCGATCCGGACCCGGCAGGCCTCAGCAATCAACGGCGACGGCTCCCTGGCTACTTCTCCGGCGTCGCGGCGGAGTCCTCGTCCGCACCGTCAGCCGAGTCGTCCGCGGCCTCATCCGGCGCGGCCCCGTCCTCGGGGGCCTCCGCAGTGGCCTCGCTGGCGTCAGCGGCCTCGCTGGCGTCCGCCTCGGCCGTGACATCAGCGTCGGCGGCCTCGGCTTCCCCGGCGGCCTCCGCGGTCGCGGCGGCCGGGCGGGCGGCGGGCTGTGTCCGCCGTCCACGGCGGCGGCGCGGCTTGGCTTCGGCTTCCTCCTGGACCAGCTCGATCACCGCGAGCGGGGCGTTGTCGCCCTTGCGCGGGCCGATCTTGGTGATCCTGGTGTAGCCGCCCTCACGGGTGGCGAACTGCGGCCCGATCTCGGTGAACAGGGTGTGCACCACGCCCTTGTCGGTGACCACGGTGAGCACCTCACGCCGCGCGGACAGGTCACCGCGCTTGGCGAAGGTGATCAGCCGCTCGGCGTACGGCCGGAGCCGACGGGCCTTGGCCTCGGTCGTGGTGATCTTGCCGTGCTCGAACAAGGCGGTGGCCAGGTTGGCCAGCAGGTGCCTCTGGTGGGCAGCGCTACCGCCCAGCCGGCGGCCCTTGGTGGGCGTGGGCATCGGAACGTTCTCCTCGGTTCGCTGGCCGGGCCTGCCCGGCCCGGCCAGTACTACTCGGGATCAGTACTGCTCGGTCTCGACGTAGCTGTCGTCGTCGTCCGCGCCGTAGCTGTCCGCGGCGCTGCCCGGGTCGAACCCGGGCGGGGAGTCCTTGAGCGCCAGCCCCATGTCGGTCAGCTTCTGCTTGACTTCCTCGATCGACTTGGCGCCGAAGTTGCGGATGTCGAGCAGGTCCTGCTCGCTGCGGGCGACCAGCTCTCCCACGGTGTGGATGCCTTCCCGCTTGAGGCAGTTGTAGGAGCGGACGGTCAGGTTGAGCTCCTCGATCGGCAGCGCCAGGTCCGCCGCGAGCGCAGCATCCGTGGGCGACGGGCCGATGTCGATGCCCTCGGCCTCGACGTTCAGCTCGCGGGCCAGGCCGAACAGCTCGACGAGGGTCTTGCCCGCGCTCGCCACCGCGTCCCGGGGACGCATGGACGGCTTGGTCTCCACGTCGAGGATGAGCTTGTCGAAGTCGGTCCGCTGTTCCACACGGGTGGCCTCGACCTTGTAGGTGACCCGCATCACCGGCGAGTAGATGGAGTCGATCGGGATACGGCCGATCTCCTGGCCGGGCTGCTTGTTCTGGGCGGCAGACACGTAGCCGCGGCCACGCTCGACCGTCAGCTCCATCTCCAGCTTGCCCTTGGCGTTCAGCGTGGCGATGTGCAGATCCGGGTTGTGCACCTCGACCCCGGCCGGCGGGGCGATGTCCGCGGCGGTTACCTCCCCGGGACCCTGCTTGCGCAGGTACATGACCACCGGCTCGTCCTGCTCCGAGGACACGACCAGGGCCTTGAGGTTGAGGATGATGTCGGTGACATCCTCCTGGACCCCGGGGACGGTGGAGAACTCGTGCAGGACCCCCTCGATCCGGATGCTGGTGACGGCCGCACCGGGGATCGAGGAGAGCAGCGTACGGCGGACTGAGTTCCCGATCGTGTAGCCGAAACCTGGCTCGAGCGGCTCGATGACGAACCGCGACCGGAAGTCGCCGACCTGCTCTTCGGTCAGAGTCGGACGCTGGGCGATGAGCATTGGTACCCCTTTCCGCGGCGCCCGCTATTTGACGCCGCGATCTTCGCTGACGGCCTGCCGGATACCCGCCGAAACTGGCATCCGCGCCGCCCCCGCCGGGCCACCACCGGTGCGGCGGCCCGTGACGAGCGTATTACTTCGAGTAGTACTCGACGATGAGCTGCTCCTGGACCTGGGTGTCGATCTGGGCCCGGGCCGGGAGCTGGTGGATCAGGATGCGCATCTTGTCCGGAATGACTTCCATCCAGGCCGGATACGGCCGCTCGCCGGCTTCGGCGCGCGCCACCACCATCGGGGTCAGCTCGATGGAGCCGGGCTTGACCTCGATGATGTCGTTCTCGCTCACCCGGTAGGACGGAATGTCCACCTTCTTGCCGTTGACCACGAAGTGGCCGTGCCGGACCAGCTGGCGGGCCATGTCCCGGCTCTTGGCGAACCCGGCCCGGTACACCACGTTGTCCAGGCGGCTCTCCAGGATCTGGAGCAGGTTCTCACCGGTCATGCCGCGCTTGCGGGTGGCTTCCTCGTAGTAGCCGTGGAACTGCCGCTCGAGGATGCCGTAGACCCGGCGGGCCTTCTGCTTCTCCCGGATCTGGAGCAGGTACTCGCTCTCCTTGGGCCGGTTCCGGCCGTGCTCACCCGGCGGGTAGGGCCGGATCTCAATCGGGCACTTCGGCGAATCGCACTTGGCGCCCTTCAGGAAGAGCTTCATCTTCTCGCGGCGGCAGAGCTTGCAGTCCGCGCCTGTGTATCGAGCCATCTTCGCGCTACTCCTCAGACCCGGCGCCGCTTCGGCGGGCGGCAGCCATTGTGCGGAACCGGGGTGACGTCCTGGATCGAGCCGACCTCCAGGCCGGTCGCCTGCAGCGACCGGATGGCGGTCTCCCGGCCGGACCCAGGACCCTTGACGAACACGTCGACCTTGCGCATCCCGTGCTCCATGGCACGGCGCGCCGCGGCCTCCGCCGCCATCTGCGCCGCGAACGGCGTGGACTTGCGGGATCCCTTGAACCCGACCTGGCCGGACGACGCCCAGGAGATGACGTTGCCCACCGGATCGGTGATCGAGACGATGGTGTTGTTGAACGTGCTCCTGATGTGGGCGTGCCCGTGAGCGACGTTCTTCCGTTCTTTACGGCGCACCTTCTTGGCGCCGGTGCGGCTCTTTGGCGGCATGTGCTTCCTATCCAGTGAGGTCGTCGGTCCGCAGTGTGGCGGGGACCCGGTGATCTGGCCCCGGCCAGCAGTGGCAACGGGCGCGGACTACTTCTTCCCGGCCTTCTTCTTGCCGGCCACTGTCTTCTTCCTGCCCTTGCGGGTACGGGCGTTCGTCTGGGTGCGCTGGCCGTGCACCGGCAGCCCACGGCGGTGACGAATGCCCTGGTAGCACCCGATCTCGATCTTCCGGCGGATATCCGCCTGCACCTCACGGCGCAGATCGCCTTCGACCCGGTAGGTCGCTTCGATCCAGTCACGGAGACGGACCAGGTCGTCCTCCCCGAGTGCGTGGACCCTGGTGTCGCCGCTGACGCCGGTAGCGCTCAGCGTCTCGAGCGCACGGGTGCGCCCGATCCCGTAGATGTAGGTGAGAGCGACCTCCAGCCGCTTATCGCGGGGGAGGTCAACGCCAACGAGGCGTGCCATGGGCGGGCAGTTCTCCTTTTCATCGAGGAGGTCGTACGCGCCGCTCCCCCGCCGCTGCCCGGGCCGGGCCCCGGCCTCCTACCGGGGGTAACCCGCACGCGGCTGGTGCCGCGCACGGGCTGCGGTGCGTGTGGGTCGGGCGTCAGCCCTGGCGCTGCTTGTGCCGCGGGTCAGAGCAGATGACCATGACGCGGCCATGCCGCCTGATCACCCGGCACTTACTGCAGATCTTCTTCACACTCGGCTTGACCTTCATCGTGGCCTCCTCCGGCGCCGGGACGGGTCAATGTCCTGCGTCAGTCCGTTACTTGTACCGGTAGACAATCCGGCCACGGCTCAGGTCGTACGGGCTCAGCTCAACGACTACCCGGTCATCCGGCAGGATGCGGATGTAGTGCATCCGCATCTTCCCGCTGATGTGGGCGAGGACCTTGTGCCCATTGTCTAGCTCCACCCGGAAGAAGGCATTGGGAAGTGACTCGACGATCCTGCCCTCGATCTCGATGGCGCCGTCCTTTTTGGGCATGTCCTCCGCGCTTCACTGTCGGGCCCGCTCGCCACCGGTTGACGGTGTGCAGGCGGGTGTTGTCTACGTTTGTCTCGTGGTGCATCCCAGGACTGTGCCGAACCAGGAATGCGGGTGTCCGTCCGTGAGGCAACCGGCAAAAGCCAGCACAGGGCAACTCACGAACCGCAGCAGAGTCTACGCGACCCTGCCTGACATTGCGAACCAGAGGCGGGGCAGGAAAATTCCCCGTCCCGCTCCCTTCCCGGGTCCGCCCCTGAAGCTTACTCCCCAGCCGCTATTCCCCGGCGCCCATTCCCCCGCACCTAGTCAGCCGGGCCCTGCCACGGGAGCGGCGCGTGGCCGGTGCGGCCGCGGCGCAGCTTGGCCTCGGGGAGCTCATACAGGTCGATACCAGGCAGATCCGCCATCAGCTCGTCCAGCTGGCCCAGGGTCTTCGCTGCGTAGGCCAGGTCCAGCCGCTCATGGAATTCCTCGGCCGTGAGCCGGCCAGCGGCGAGATGCTCACGCAGCAAGGCCGCGGCGCGGTCGCGGTCCGCGTCGGACGCACGGATCTTCGGATCGCTCGGCATCCGCAACCTCCTGAGCTGTCTGCGTCCACCGTACCCAGCGTGGCCTCAGCGGATGAACCGCCGCAGCGCGCTGAGGGCCCGTTCGGTGATCTCTTCCACCGGGCCGGTGGCGTCGATACCCAGCAGGATGCCCTCGTCGGCGTAGAACGCGACGAGCGGGGCGGTCTGCTCCTGGTAGACCTCGATCCGGTGCCGGATCGTCTCCTCGCGGTCGTCGTCGCGCTGGAACAGCTCACCGCCGCAGTCGTCGCACTGATCCCGGCGCGCGGGCGGATCGAACAGCACGTGCCAGACGCGCCCGCACCGGCGGCAGGTCCGGCGGCCTGACAGGCGCCGGACCACCTCGTCGTCGTCCACCACGAGTTCCAGGACCACATCCAGCCGGCTGTCCCAGGACGCGAGCAGCTTCTTGAGCGTCTCGGCCTGCGGGACGGTCCGCGGGAACCCGTCCAGCAGGAAGCCCGACTGCGTATCGTCCTCCTGCAGCCGGTCGGTGACCATGGCGATGGTCACCTCGTCGGGGACCAGGTCGCCGCGTTCCATGAACGCCTGCGCGCGACGGCCGAGCGCCGTCCCCTGGCTGACGTTGGTTCGGAAGATGTCACCTGTCGAGATCTTCGGGATGGACAGATGCGACGCTATGAACTGGGCCTGTGTCCCCTTGCCCGCACCGGGGGGCCCGACGAGGACGACTCGCACTATCGCAGGAAGCCCTCATAGTTGCGCTGCTGCAACTGGCTCTCGATCTGCTTCACCGTGTCCAGTCCCACCCCTACCGCGATCAGGATGCTGGTTCCGCCGAACGGGAACTGGCTCCCCACCCCCAGCAACGCGAACGCCACCATCGGGACGAGGGCGATGAGGCCCAGGTAGAGGGAGCCGGGGGCCGTGAGCCGGGTGAGCACGTAGTTCAGGTACTGGGCGGTCGGCCGCCCAGGGCGGATGCCGGGGATGAACCCGCCGTACTTCTTCATGTTGTCCGCCACCTCGGTCGGGTTGAACGTGATGGACACATAGAAGTACGTGAAGAACACGATCAGCACGAAGAACAGTCCCATGTACAGCGAGGAGTCGCCGTTGGTCCCGTTGCCCAGGTACTTCTCCACGAACGTGACCCAGCCCGACGGATGGGTCTTGCTGCCGAAGAGCGTGGCGGCCAGCTCCGGAATGTAGAGCAGTGACGAGGCGAAGATGACCGGGATGACACCGGCCTGGTTCACCTTGAGCGGGATGTAGGTGGAGGTCCCGCCGTACATCTTGCGGCCGACCATGCGCTTGGCGTACTGCACCGGGATGCGGCGCTGGGCCTGCTCCATGAAGACCACGAAGGCCACGATCCCGACCCCGACCAGCAGCACGATGGCCAGCACGAACGCGTGCTTGACGCGGTAGACGTCGGCCAGGTAGCCGAACATCTGGGAGATGACGGTGGTGAAGATGAGCACCGACATGCCGTTGCCCACGCCCCGGTCGGTGATCAGCTCGCCCAGCCACATGATGACCGCCGTGCCGGCGGTCATGCAGATCACCATGGTGGAGATGGTGAACACCGACGAGTTCGGGATCAGCGACTCGGTGCACTGGGGGAACAGGTTGCCCGAGCGGGCGAACGCCACGATCCCGGTGGACTGGAGAATGGCCAGCCCGACGGTCAGGTACCGGGTGTACTGGGTGATCTTGGCCTGTCCGGCCTGGCCTTCCTGGCGCAGGGTCTCCAGCCGCGGGATGACGACGGCCAGCAGCTGGAGGATGATGCTGGCCGTGATGTACGGCATGATGCCGAGGGCGAACACCGAGAGCCTGAGCAGCGCACCGCCGCTGAACAGGTTCACGAGCTGGTAGACGCCGGCCGCGCTGCTCTTGCTCTCCAGCCCGGTGCAGAACGTGACGGCTTTCTCGGAGATGCCCGGGGTGGGCACGGCCGCGCCGAACCGGAAGAGGGCCAGGATCCCCAGCGTGAACAGCAGCTTCTTGCGCAGGTCAGGCGTCCGGAAGGCCCGGAGGAACGCGGTCAGCATGCGCCGTCCTCAACTAGATGGGTCAACGGGGTGGTGCCGCGCCCTCCCGAGGGGTGGCGGCGACGGCCGGTGCGCCGCAGTGTAACGCGTTCGCTGCACTGTAACAGCCCCTGCGCGCGGCGATGATGACTGTGCGCTGCCGACCGGTGGACAACGTGCCACGGCGGCGGCTCCGGGCAGGCCCGGGCCGCCGCCTGGTCGGCAACCACATCACAGCTCAGTGACGGTTCCCCCGGCTGCGGTGATCTTCTCCCGGGCCGAGGCGGAGAACGCGTGGGCGGTCACTCGCAGTGCCACCCCGGCGTCGCCCTCGCCGAGCACCTTGACCAGCTCGCCCGCGCGCACCGCGCCCTTGCCGACCAGGTCTTCCGGGGTCACGTCGCCGCCCTGCGGGTACAGCTCGGCCAGCCGGCCGATGTTGACCACCTGGTAGGTGGTCTTGAACGGCAGGTTGGAGAAGCCCTTCAGCTTCGGAACCCGGCGCTGCAGCGGCATCTGGCCGCCCTCGAAGCCCACGTGTACCTGGCCGCGGGCCTTGGTTCCCTTGGTCCCGCGCCCCGCGGTCTTGCCCTTGGACCCCTCGCCGCGGCCGACCCGGGTGCGCTCCGTGCGCGAGCCCGGGGCCGGGCGGAGGTGGTGGATCCTCAGCATGTCAGTTCGACCTCCTCGACGGTGACGAGGTGCCGCACCGCGTAGATCATGCCGCGGAACTCGGGCCGGTCATCCTTGACGACCACCTGCCCGATCCGCTTCAGCCCGAGCGACCGCAAGGACGCCCGCTGCTCCTTCGTCCCCCCGATCTCCGACCGGGTCTGGGTTACCTTCAGCTGTGCCATCATCCTGCTCCGCTCAGCTGTTGCCGGACGTGGCGCCGAGGGCGGCCGCTGCCGCGCGGGCGCGCAGCATGGCCGCCGGGGCCACGTCCTCGATCGGAAGCCCGCGCCGGGCGGCGATTTCCTCGGGGCGCTTCAGGCTCTTCAGCGCGGCCACCGTCGCGTGCACGACGTTGATCGGGTTGGAGGAGCCGAGCGAACGGGACAGCACGTCGTGCACCCCGGCGCACTCCAGCACGGCCCGCACCGGGCCGCCGGCGATGACGCCGGTACCCGGGCTGGCCGGCTTCAGCAGCACCACGCCCGCGGCCTCTTCACCCTGCACGGTGTGCGGGATGGTGCCCGCGATCCGCGGCACCCGGAAGAACTGCTTCTTGGCCGCCTCGACGCCCTTGGCGATGGCTGCGGGCACCTCCTTGGCCTTGCCGTAGCCGACCCCGACCATGCCATTGCCGTCACCGACGATGACGAGGGCGGTGAAGCTGAACCGCCGGCCGCCCTGGACGACCTTGGCCACCCGGTTGATGGTGACGACCCGCTCCAGGTAAGCGGTGCCCTTGTCGGCGCCACCGCCGCGGCGGTCGTCACGGCGGTCACGCCGTTCACCGCCGCCGCCGCCACGCCGCGGAGCTCCTGCCATCAGAATGTCCTTCTCTCGTAAGTCATGTATGCAGAGTTCACAGGTCCAGGCCGCCTTCGCGTACCGCGTCGGCGAGGGCGGCGATCCGGCCGTGGTAGGCCCAGCCGCTCCGGTCGAAGACGGCGGCGGAGACCCCGGCGGCCCGCGCCCGCTCGGCCAGCAGCGTGCCGACCTGGCGGGCCTTGGCCGTCTTGTCCCCGTCCGCCCCGCGGAGCGCCTCTTCCAGGGTAGACGCGGATACGAGCGTCCGGCCCGCGCTGTCGTCGATCAGCTGGACGGACGTGTGCCGGGCGGACCGGGTGACGGTCAGCCGGGGCCGCTCCGCACTGCCCATGACCTTCCTGCGGACCCTCGTGTGCCGCCGCGTCCTCGCGGCGGTGCGTCCCGGGGCCCGGGTCTTCGTGACAGCCATTGCCTACTTACCAGCCTTCCCGACCTTGCGGCGGATCTGCTCACCCTGGTACCGGATGCCCTTGCCCTTGTACGGGTCGGGCTTGCGCAGCTTCCGTATGTTGGCCGCGACCTCGCCCACCAGCTGCTTGTCGATTCCCTCGACGACGAGCCGCGTGGGTGTCTCGACGCGGAACGTGATCCCGTCCGGCGGCGTGATGGTGACGGGGTGGCTGAAGCCCAGGGCGAATTCCAGGTTCGAGCCCCGGGCCTGCACCCGGTACCCGACGCCGACGATCTCGAGCGTCTTGCTGTAGCCCTGGGTCACGCCGGTCACCATGTTGGCCACCAGGGTGCGGGACAGCCCGTGCAGCGCGCGCACCTTGCCCTCGTCGTTCGGGCGGGTCACCTTGAGGGTGCCGTCCTCGCGCGCGATCTCGATGGGCGGGCTGAGCTCGAGCGCCAGGCTGCCCTTGGGGCCCTTGACGCTGACCTCGCGGCCGTTGATCGTGACATCGACGCCCCCGGGGATCTCCACGGGGAGCCGTCCGATTCGTGACATCGCGGTCTCCCTACCAGACGTAGGCGAGGACTTCCCCGCCTACCCCGCGCTTGTTCGCCTGCTTGTCGGTCATCAGGCCGTTCGAGGTGGAGATGATCGCGACGCCGAGGCCGCCGAGCACCCGGGGCAGGTTGTCCTTCTTGGCGTACACCCGCAGGCCGGGCTTGGAGACCCGCTTGATGCCCGCGATGGAACGCTCCCGGGTCGGCCCGAACTTCAGGGCCAGCACGAGGCTCTTGCCCACGTCGGCGTCTTCCACGGTGTAGCCCGCGATGTAGCCCTCCTGCTGGAGGATCTGCGCGATCCGGACCTTGATCGTGGAACTGGGCATGCCCACGGTGTCGTGGTACGCCGAGTTGGCGTTGCGCAGACGGGTCAGCATGTCTGCGATCGGGTCGGTCATTGACATGGCCTGAAGGCCCTCCTCGCCGTGGTTTCCCGCGGGACCTGCGGCGTGGTCAGTGGGCGCGGCTCGCGCCCAGGTCGGTCGGCGGCCGGCGCGCGGTGCGCGCCAGCCTGGTCGGCGGCAGCGGCTTGCTGCTACCAGCTGGACTTCGTGATGCCCGGCAGCTCACCACGGTGGGCCATCGAGCGGAAGCAGATCCGGCACAGGCCGAACCTGCGGTACACGGCGCGCGGCCGCCCGCATCGGGAGCACCGGGTGTACCCGCGCACCTTGAACTTGGGCGTCCTGTTCGCCTTGACGACTAGCGCCTTCTTCGCCACTCCTCAGCTCTCCTTGAACGGGAATCCGAGCCGACGCAGCAGCGAGCGGCCCTCATCGTCGGTGGTCGCCGTGGTCACGAGCGTCACGTCCATGCCACGCTGACGGTCCACCTGGTCGGCGTCGATCTCATGGAACATGAGCTGCTCGTTCAGCCCGAACGTGTAGTTCCCGCGGCCGTCGAACTGCCGGTCGGACAGCCCGCGGAAGTCACGGATCCGGGGCAGGGCCAGCGACAGCAGCCGGTCGCAGAACTCCCACATCCGGTCGCCGCGCAGCGTCACGTGCGCGCCGATGGGCATGCCCTCGCGCAGCTTGAACTGGGCGATGGACTTCCGGGCCCGGGCGATCGCGGGCTTCTGCCCGGTGATCACCGCGAGGTCACGGACCGCGCCGTCGATCAGCTTGGCGTCCCGGGCCGCCTCGCCGACCCCCATGTTGACCACGATCTTGGTCAGCGTGGGGATCTGCATCACGTTGGCGAACCCGAACTCCTCGCGGAGGGCCGGGGCGATCTCCTGCCGGTAACGCAGCTTGAGCCGCGGTGCGGGCGCGGCGCTCCGGGGCGCGCGCTCTTGCGTGGTGGTAGTCATCAGAAGTCCTTACCGCCCGGGCGGGAGATCCGGACCTTGGTGCCGTCGTCGTCGTACCGGAACCCGGCGCGGGCCGCTTCTTGGTGTCCGGGTCGATCAGCTGGACGTTGCTCACGTGGATGGGCGCCTCGGTGTTCGTGATGCCGCCTTCCTTGGCGCCACGAGCTCCCTGGTAGTCCACCTTCTTGTTCTTGCGGACCATGTTGACGCCCTGGACCAGGACCCGCTGCCGCTCGGGGTCAGCGAGGATGACCGTGCCCTCCCGGCCACGGTCGCGGCCCGCGACGACCACCACGTGGTCGCCCTTCTTGATCTTCATGCGCGGCGGCCTGGCCGTCGCACTGTCTTTCTTAGCCATCGCGGCCTTCCTGCTGCTGGTGCTCATCACAGCACCTCCGGCGCGAGCGAGATGATCCGCATGAACCGCTTCTCACGCAGCTCACGGCCGACCGGGCCGAAGATGCGGGTGCCGCGCGGGTCACCGCCGTCCCTGATCAGGACGGCGGCGTTCTCGTCGAAACGGATATAGGAACCGTCGCCGCGGCGGCGCTCCTTGCGGGTGCGCACCACGACCGCCTTGACGACATCGCCCTTCTTCACCCCGGCACCGGGAAGGGCATCCTTCACTGTCGCCACGATGACATCACCGATGCCCGCGTATCGCCGGCCGGAGCCGCCGAGCACGCGGATACACAAGATCTCCTTGGCACCGGTGTTGTCGGCGACCTTAAGCCGCGACTCCTGCTGGATCACGTCAACTCCTGCTTCCTGACGCCGGGGTTCTCGCGGGGGTGTGCCCCGCGGTGGTAACTACTTGGCCTTCTCCAGGATCTCCGCGACGCGCCAGCGCTTCGTCGCGGACATCGGCCTGGTTTCCATCAGCCGCACCCGGTCGCCGACGCCGCAGGCGTTCTCGCCGTCGTGCGCCGTGTACTTCTTGGTGCGCCGGATGACCTTGCCGTACTTGGGGTGCTTCACACGGTCCTCGACGATGACCACGACGGTCTTGTCCATCTTGTCGCTGACCACGTAACCTTCGCGGATCTTGCGGTAGCCCCGGCCGGGCACACCGCCCTGCTCGACGTCACTCACTGTCTTCCGCCTCCTCCACCAAGGTCACAATGCCAAGCTCGCGTTCCCGCTTCACCGTGTAGATGCGGGCGATCTCCTTACGGACGGCACGCAGCCGCCCGTGGCTCTCCAGCTGGCCGGTCGCGGCCTGGAACCGCAGGTTGAACAGCTCCGTCTTGGCTTCCGCCAGCTTGGTGTTCAGCTCTTCCTCGCTGGAACTCCGCAGGTCAGCAGCGGCCAGGCTCGCCATCAGCCCTCACCCACTTCACGGGTCTCGAACTTTGCCCCTTCAGCTGGCAGAGCATAGGGAGCTTGTGCGCTCGCCATCAGCCCTCACCCACTTCACGGGTCACGAACTTGCACTTCATTGGGAGCTTGTGCATGGCACGCCGGAGCGCCTCGCGGGCCACCGGCTCCGCCACCCCGGACAGCTCGAACATCACGCGGCCGGGCTTGACGTTGGCCACCCACCACTCGGGCGAGCCCTTGCCGGAACCCATCCGGGTCTCCGCCGGCTTCTTGGTCAGCGGCCGGTCCGGGTAAATCGTGATCCACACCTTGCCGCCACGCCGGATGTGCCGGGTCATGGCGATACGGGCGGACTCGATCTGCCGGTTGGTCACGTAGGCGTGCTCGAGGGCCTGGATGCCGTACTCACCGAACGCCACCCGGGTGCCGCCCTTGGCGACCCCGTGCCGGTCCGGCCGGTGCTGCTTGCGGTACTTCACCCTGCGCGGGATAAGCATGATCAGCCCTCCTCACCCGTGGCGGGGGCGGTGGCCGCGGCGGCCGGCTCGGCGCCGCCACCCTGGGCGGCAGAGGCGTCGGCCCGTTCGCCGGCCGGGGCCCGGTCGCCGCCGGGCGCCCGGTCGGCGCGGTCGGCGCCCTCAGGGCGCCGCCGGCGCTGCGGCCCGGTCGGCCGGTCGCGGCGCTGGCCGCCTGCCCGCAGGGCGGCCGCGGCCGCCTCGCGCTCGGCCCGGGTCTGCGGGGCCTCGCCCCGGTAGATCCACACCTTCACGCCGATCCGGCCGAACGTGGTCCGGGCCTCGTAGAAGCCGTAGTCGATGTCGGCGCGCAGCGTGTGCAGCGGCACCCGGCCCTCGCGGTAGAACTCCGACCGGGACATCTCCGCGCCGCCGAGGCGGCCCGAGCACTGCACCCGGATGCCCTTGGCGCCGCCCTTCATGGACGTCTGCATGGCCTTGCGCATGGCCCGCCGGAACGACACCCGGCTGGACAGCTGCTCGGCCACGCCCTGCGCGACGAGCTGGGCGTCCGTCTCGGGGTTCTTGACCTCGAGGATGTTCAGCTGGATCTGCTTGCCGGTCAGCTTTTCCAGGTCACCGCGGATGCGGTCCGCCTCGGCGCCGCGGCGCCCGATGACGATCCCGGGACGGGCGGTGTGGATGTCCACCCGGACCCGGTCCCTGGTGCGCTCGATCTCGACCTTGGAAATGCCGGCGCGCTCCATGCCTCGCTGCAGCATCCGGCGGATGGCCACATCCTCGGCGACGTAATCCTTGTACAGCTTGTCGGCATACCACCGGCTCTTGAAGTCGGTGGTGATGCCAAGCCGGAACCCGTGCGGGTTCACCTTCTGCCCCACTAGCGGGACCTCCCCTTGGGTTCATCCGAGACGATTACCGTGATGTGGCTGGTGCGCTTGTTGATCCGGTAGCCCCGGCCCTGCGCCCGTGGCCGGAATCGCTTCAGCGTCGGCCCTTCGTCCACCCACGCCCGGCTCACCACCAGCGAGCCGGCGTCTGCCTGCTGGGCATGCTCAGCATTGGCGATGGCGCTCGCGAGCACCTTGCCAACCGGGTCACTGGCTGACTGCGGCGCAAAGGCCAGCGCCGCCTGCGCCTCCTCGGCAGGCATGCCGCGGATGAGGTCCACCACGCGGCGGGCCTTCCGCGGCGTGACGCGCACATACCGCGCCTTCGCCCTTGCTTCCATGCTTCTCTCTCGCTCTCTAGTGGTTGCTCGTGCCTGGTCTATCGGCGGCTGCGCCGGTCATCCCGCACGTGACTGCGGAACGTGCGGGTGGGCGCGAACTCGCCGAGCTTGTGGCCGACCATGGCCTCCGTGATGAACACCGGCACGTGCTTACGGCCGTCGTGCACCGCGATCGTGTGGCCCAGCATCGCAGGAACGATCATGGAACGCCGCGACCACGTCTTGATCAGGTTCCTGGTGCCCTTCTCGTTCTGCACGTCCACCTTCTTGATCAGGTGGTCGTCGACGAACGGGCCCTTCTTGAGACTACGAGGCATCGTTGGGTGCTCCTACCGCTTCTTCTTGCTGCGCCTGCGGACGATCAGCCGGTCGCTGGGCTTGTGGGCTTTCCGGGTCCGGCCCTCGGGCTGGCCCCAGGGGCTGACCGGGTGCCGGCCGCCGGAGCTCTTGCCCTCGCCGCCACCCAGCGGGTGGTCAACCGGGTTCATCGCGACGCCGCGGACGGAGGGGCGGTGCCCCTTCCACCGGTTGCGCCCCGCCTTGCCGAGCTTGATGTTGCCCTGCTCGGCGTTGCCGACCTCGCCGACGGTGGCCCGGCACGCCGCGTCAACCCGCCGGATCTCGCCGGAGGGCATCCGGAGCTGGGCGTAGCCGCCGTCCTTGGCCAGCAGCTGGACCCCGGAGCCGGCCGATCGCGCGATCTTCGCGCCGCCGCCGGGCCGGAGCTCGATCGCGTGCACCACGGTGCCGGTCGGGATGTTCCGCAGCGGCAGGCAGTTGCCCGGCCGGATGTCGGACCCGGGGCCGTTCTCCACCCGGTCGCCCTGGGACAGCCCCTGCGGCGCGAGGATGTAGCGCTTCTCGCCGTCGGCGTAGTGCAGAAGCGCGATCCGGGACGTCCGGTTGGGGTCGTACTCGATGTGCGCGACCTTGGCCGGCACGCCGTCCTTGTCGTGCCGCCGGAAGTCGATCAGCCGGTAGGCGCGCTTGTGGCCGCCACCCTGGTGCCGTGCGGTGATCCGGCCGTGCACGTTACGGCCGCCGCGGGAGTTCAGCGGGCGGACCAGCGACTTCTCCGGCTCACCACGGGTGATCTCAGAGAAGTCCGCGCCACTCGCGCCCCGGCGTCCCGGGGTGGTGGGCTTGTACTTGCGGATAGCCATGTGTGCTCAAGCTCCTTGTGATGTGGCCGGTGGCCTAGCTGACCGGGCCGCCGAAGACATCGATGCGCTCCCCCTCGGCGAGGCTGACGATGGCCCGCTTGGTGGCCGCTCGCTGGCCCCAGCCGAACCGGGTGCGGCGGCGCTTGCCCGGCCGGTTGAGCGTGTTGACGCCGGTCACCTTGACCCCGAACACGGCCTCGACCGCCTGCCGGACCTGGGTCCGGTTGGCGTCGCGGGCGACCAGGAAGGTGTACTTGCCGTCGTCGGCAAGCCGGTACGTCTTTTCCGAGATAACCGGGCGCAGCAGGATGTCCCGGGGGTCCGGGATCCGGATCGAGCTCACTGCTCCTCAGCCTCCTTCGGGGTGGTGCGGCGACGGGGAGCCGCGGACTCGGCCGCAGGCGCGGACTCCGATCCGGCCTTGGGCTTGCTCGCCCGCCGCTTCGGGGCCTCCGCCTCATCCGTGCTGGCGGGCCGGCCGGTGAACGCGGACAGGGCCGCTTCGGTGAACACGATGTGCTCACTGGCCAGCACGTCGTAGGTGTTCAGCTGGCCGGTGGCCAGCAGCCGCACGCCCGGCGCGTTGCGCAGGCTCTTCCAGGTCAGCTCGTCCTCGGCATCCGCCACGACCAGGACCCGGACGTTGAGCCTGGCGTCCAGCAGCCCGATGGCCGTGCGCAGCACGGCCATCGCGTCACGGGTCCGGGGCTGATCGCCGTCCACGAAGCCGCTGACCACGGCGACCCGGCCGTTGGCGGCCCGGTCGGACAGCGCCCCGCGGAGCGCGGCGGCCTTCATCTTCTTGGGCGTCCGCTGCACGTAGGAGCGGGGCTGGGGGCCGTGCACGGTGCCACCGCCCGCGTACTGCGGGGCGCGCAGCGAACCCTGGCGGGCCCGGCCGGTGCCCTTCTGGCGGTAGGGCTTCTTGCCGCCGCCGCGGACCAGGCCGCGGGTCTTGGTGGCGTGGGTGCCCTGCCGGGCCGCGGCCTCCTGGGCCACGACCACCTGGTGGATCAGCGGCACGTTGACCGGCGCGCTGAAGATCTCGTCCGGAAGCTCCACATCCGGGCCTGCCTGGCCGGACGGGGAGACGACGCTGACGGTGGCACTCACGAGGCCTCCTTCGTGGCGGCCTGCGGCGCCCGGACGGCGCTGCGGACCAGGATCAGGCCGCCCTTGGGGCCGGGAACGGCCCCGCGGATCAGCAGCAGGCCGCGCTCGGCGTCCACCCCATGCACGGTAAGGCTGGGGGTGGTGGTGCGGACGCCGCCCATCCGGCCGGCCATCCGCAGTCCCTTGAAGACCCGGCCCGGGGTGGCGCAGCCGCCGATGGAGCCAGGCGAGCGGTGCTTGCGCTGGGTGCCGTGCGAGGCGGACAGGCCCTTGAACCCGTGCCGCTTCATGACGCCCGCGGTGCCCTTGCCTTTGCTCTTGCCGGTCACGTCGACCAGGTCACCGGCGGCGAACGTCTCCGCGGTGACCTCCTGGCCCAGCGTGTAGTCGGTCGCGTCATCGGTCCGCAGCTCGACGAGGTAGCGGCGCGGGGTCACCGAGGCCTTGGCGAAATGGCCGGCCACGGGCTTGGTCACCCGGCGCGGGTCGATCTCGCCGTAACCCAGCTGCACGGCCGAGTACCCGTTGGCGTCGGGAGTCCGTACCGCGGTCACGACGCAGGGGCCCGCCGCGACCACGGTCACGGGAACCATCCGCCCGTCGGCGTCGAAGACCTGGCTCATGCCCAGCTTCGTGCCGAGGACGCCCTTGGTGTGCTTGGTCATGTCGGTGCGTTCCTCAGAGCTTGATCTCGATGTCAACGCCGGCGGGCAGGTCCAGCCGCATCAGCGAGTCGACCGTCTTCGGCGTCGGGTCGATGATGTCGATCAGCCGCTTGTGCGTGCGCATCTCGAAGTGCTCCCGCGAGTCCTTGTACTTGTGCGGGGAGCGGATGACGCAGTAGATGTTCTTCTCCGTGGGCAGCGGGACAGGCCCGGCAACCCGCGCGCCCGTGCGCGTCACCGTGTCAACGATCTTCCGCGCCGAGCTGTCGATGACCTCGTGGTCATAGGCCTTGAGCCGGATGCGGATCTTTTGTCCCGCCATGTGCCTTCCGTGTCCTTCGTCTTAGAGAGCCGTTGGGCAGTGCTAGCCCGGGGGGACGAACCCCCCGGGCTAGCGGCCTACTACTTGATGATCTTCGTTACCCGGCCGGCGCCGACGGTGCGGCCACCCTCGCGGATAGCGAAGCGGAGGCCTTCCTCCATGGCGATGGGCTGAATCAGCTCGACCCGCATCTCGGTGTTGTCGCCGGGCATGACCATCTCGGTGCCCTCAGGCAGATGGACCACGCCGGTTACGTCCGTGGTGCGGAAGTAGAACTGCGGACGGTAGTTGTTGAAGAACGGGGTGTGCCGTCCGCCCTCATCCTTGGACAGGATGTAGACCTGGCCCTCGAACTCCGTGTGCGGGGTGTTGGTGCCCGGCTTGATGACGACCTGGCCGCGCTCCACGTCCTCGCGCTTGATGCCGCGGAGCAGCAGGCCCGCGTTGTCACCGGCCTGGCCCTCGTCGAGGATCTTGTGGAACATCTCCACGCCGGTGACCGTGGTCCGCTGCGCCTTCTCCTTGATGCCGATGATCTCGACTTCCTCGGAGGTGCGCACCTTGCCGCGCTCGATCCGGCCGGTCACGACGGTGCCGCGGCCGGTGATCGAGAAGACATCCTCGACCGGCATCAGGAACGGCTTGTCGGTGTCCCGGACGGGCTCGGGGATGCTGTCGTCGCAGGCGGTCATGAGCTCGACGATCTTCTCGCCCCACTCAGCGTCGCCCTCGAGCGCCTTGAGCGCGGACACCCGGATCACCGGGACGTCGTCGCCCGGGAACTCGTAGGTGGACAGCAGCTCACGGACCTCGAGCTCGACCAGCTCCAGGATCTCCTCGTCGTCCACCATGTCGGCCTTGTTCAGCGCGACGACGATGTACGGCACGCCGACCTGGCGCGCGAGCAGGACGTGCTCGCGCGTCTGCGGCATGGGGCCGTCGGTGGCGGCGACCACGAGGATGGCGCCGTCCATCTGCGCGGCACCGGTGATCATGTTCTTGATGTAGTCGGCGTGACCGGGGCAGTCCACGTGTGCGTAGTGGCGCTTCTCGGTCTGGTACTCGACGTGCGAGATCGAGATGGTGATCCCGCGCTCCTTCTCTTCCTTCGCGTTGTCGATCTGGTCGAAGGGCGTGAAGGGGTTCACGTCGGGATACTTGTCGTGCAGCACCTTGGTGATCGCCGCGGTCAGCGTGGTCTTGCCGTGGTCGATGTGCCCGATGGTGCCGATGTTCACGTGCGGCTTAGTCCGCTCGAACTTGGCCTTCCCCACTGGTTTCTCCTCGTTGCGATCTGCCCCACATTCGTGGGGCCAAGGCGCTTCCTGCTGCGCCGATTCTCCTGATTGACGTTCTGGTGCTAGCGGTTACTCACCGCGCGCTTTGGCGATGATCTCCTTGGCAATGCTGGGCGGGACCTCGGCATAGGAGTCGAACTGCATGCTGTAGTCCGCCCGGCCCTGGGTCCGGCTGCGCAGGTC
The DNA here is from genome assembly GCA_963720645.1 of uncultured Actinomycetes bacterium. GTDB lineage: Bacteria > Actinomycetota > Actinomycetes > Streptosporangiales > Streptosporangiaceae > RYN-230. Next base: position 239,215 of record CAVRFX010000022.1, read on the forward strand.
ACCCACGTAGCCGAACATCTCCGACAGCGGCACGGTCGACTTGACGACGCGCACTCCGGAGCGTTCCTCCATGGCCTGGATCTGGCCACGGCGGCTGTTCAGGTCGCCGATCACGTCACCCATGTACTCGTCCGGCGTCCTGACCTCCACGGCCATGACCGGCTCGAGCAGCACGGGGTTGGCCATCGCGGCCGCCCTCTTGAACGCCATCGATCCGGCGATCTTGAAGGCCAGCTCGGACGAGTCCACCTCGTGGTAGGCACCGTCGGTGAGCGTGACGCGCACGTCCACCATCGGGTACCCGGCCAGGACACCGAACTCGGCGGCTTCCTGGCTTCCGGCGTCCACCGACGGGATGTACTCGCGGGGGATGCGGCCACCAGTGATCTTGTTCTCGAATTCGTAGCCGCCGCCGTCGCCGCCGGTCGGCTCCAGGTTGATGACCACCCGGGCGTACTGGCCGGCCCCGCCGGTCTGCTTCTTGTGCGTGTAGTCAACCTTCTCGACCTTCTTGCGGATGGTCTCGCGGTAGGCGACCTGCGGGCGGCCGATGTTGGCCTCCACGTGGAACTCCCGCCGCATCCGGTCGACCAGGATCTCCAGGTGCAGTTCACCCATCCCGGAGATGATCGTCTGGCCGGTCTCCTCGTCGGTCCGGACCTGGAAGGTCGGGTCCTCCTCGGCGAGCCGCTGGATCGCGGTGCCCAGCTTGTCCTGGTCACCCTTGGTCTTCGGCTCGATCGCGACGTTGATCACCGGCGCGGGGAACGTCATGGACTCCAGGATCACCTGCTTGGACGGGTCAGACAGGGTGTCGCCCGTCGAGGTGCCCTTGAGGCCCATCACGGCCACGATCTGGCCAGCGACCGCCGTCGGGCGCTCCTCGCGCTTGTTGGCGTGCATCTGGTAGATCTTGCCGATCCGCTCCCGGCGGCCCTTGCTGGAGTTGAGCACGTTCGAGCCCGACTCCAGGGTGCCGGAGTAGATCCGGATGTAGGTCAGCTTGCCGAGGTGCTGGTCGGACATGATCTTGAAGGCCAGCGCGGCGAACGGGTCGGACGGGTCGGCCTTGCGCAGCACGACCTGCTCCTCGTTGCCCACCTCGTGCCCCTGGACCGGCGGGATGTCCACCGGGCTGGGCAGGTAGTCCACGATCGCATCCAGCATGGGCTGGACGCCCTTGTTCTTGAACGCGCTGCCGCACAGAACGGGGGTGATCCCGCCCGCGATGGTGGCCCGCCGGATGGCGGCGACGAGCTGCTCCTCGCTGGGCTCGGTGCCCTCGAGGTAGGCCTCCATCATTTCCTCGTCGTTCTCGGCGATGGTCTCCAGCAGCTTGTCACGCCACTGCCGGGCCGCCTCGACGTGGTCATCCGGGATGGCGACCACGTCGTACTTGTCGCCCTTGCCCTCGGTCTGCCAGAGCAGGGCGCGCATCCGGACCAGGTCGATGACGCCCCGGAAGTCGGACTCGACGCCCCAGGGCAGCTGGATGACCAGCGGGGTGGCGCCGAGCCGGTCGGTGATCATCTCGACGCAGCGGTGGAACTCCGCCCCGACCCGGTCCATCTTGTTCACGAAGCAGATGCGGGGCACGCCGTAGCGGTCCGCCTGGCGCCACACGGTCTCAGACTGCGGCTCCACGCCGGCCACGCCATCGAAGACGGCGACGGCCCCGTCGAGGACGCGCAGCGACCGCTCGACCTCCACGGTGAAGTCGACATGGCCAGGGGTGTCGATGATGTTGATGGTGTGATCGCGCCAGTGCGTGGTCGTCGCGGCGGACGTGATCGTGATGCCGCGCTCCTGCTCCTGCTCCATCCAGTCCATGGTGGCCGCGCCCTCATGGACCTCACCGATCTTGTAGTTGATGCCGGTGTAGAACAGGATCCGCTCGGTGGTCGTGGTTTTGCCCGCGTCGATGTGCGCCATGACCCCAATGTTGCGGACCTTGGCGAGCTCTACGGCGGTCTGGGTCGCCACTGCTCAGTTCCTCGCTGCTTCGTCAGTTATCGGCCGGTCTGGGCCGCTCATCACCAGCGGTAATGGGCGAAGGCCTTGTTCGACTCGGCCATCTTGTGGGTGTCCTCGCGGCGCTTCACGCTCGCCCCGAGGCCGTTGCTTGCGTCGAGCAGCTCGTTCATGAGCCGCTCGGTCATGGTCTTCTCCCGGCGCGACCGGCTGTACGAGACCAGCCAGCGCAGGGCCAGGGTGGTGCTGCGGGAGGCACGGACCTCGACCGGCACCTGGTAGGTGGCGCCGCCAACCCGGCGGCTGCGCACCTCAAGGGTGGGCTTCACGTTGTCGAGAGCCCGCTTGAGCGTGACCACCGGGTCGTTGCCGGTCTTGTCGCGGCATCCGTCCAGGGCGCCGTACACGATCCGCTCGGCCAGCGAGCGCTTGCCGCTGCGCAGCACCTTGTTCACCAGCGCAGTCACCAGCGGTGAGCCGTAAACCGGATCGGTTACGAGCTGCCGCTTGGTCGCGGGGCCTTTACGCGGCATGTCAGCTCTTCTCCTTCTTCGCGCCGTAGCGGCTCCGGGCCTGCTTACGGTTGCGGACCCCCTGGGTGTCCAGGGCGCCACGGATGATCTTGTAACGCACGCCGGGCAGGTCCCGGACCCGGCCGCCCCGCACCAGCACGATGGAGTGCTCCTGGAGGTTGTGGCCGACCCCGGGGATGTACGCGGTAACTTCGATCTGGCTCGTCAGCCGGACCCGGGCCACCTTGCGCAGCGCCGAGTTGGGCTTCTTGGGCGTGGTCGTGTAGACGCGCGTGCAAACACCCCGGCGCTGGGGGCTGCCCTTCAGGGCCGGGGTAGTGGTCTTGGCCACCTTGTCCTGGCGGCCCTTGCGGACCAGCTGCTGGATCGTGGGCACCGCGTCTCCGTCTTCGTTCTCCGCGCCGGGTGGCGCGACGTCTTCTCTTGCCGTTTCCCGCGCCCGCGGCGCAGGGTAATTCCGGGGCGGCGTTACCGCCCTGAACTGCTGGTTTTCCCAGTCCCTCCGACCCCCGGGGTCGGGTGTGTCGCGGTGTCCACGGCACACAAGCTCCTACTGGAGCCTGGAGTCGAGAGAGGAAAAGGCCCGCGCGCCTGGCCACCTGCCACGCCTTCCAGCTGCCGGTCGTCAACCGCAAGCCTTCCAGCCATGGCGCTACAGTCCGCTAGCGCACGCGCACCCGTTTCTCACGGGCACGATGCCCTAGCGTACCCAACCTTTTGCCTGCAGGCAAAGCGAACGCCGATCACGGCCGGATAGGCCAGACCGGGTGTCATTTTTCCCTGACGACAGCGGTGAAACCACGCCCGCTGGGTAGCGGGGACCTGCTGCTTCGTCCCTGCTTCCCGGGGATGACAACCATGGCAGCCGAGGGCTTATTCCAGAAGGGACGCAACGTCGATGACGCAGACCGTTGTCATCACCGGCGCCAGCTCCGGCATCGCCCGTGCCACCGCACGGCTGTACGGTGCCCGCGGGGCCAGCGTGGGACTGATCGCCCGGGGCAGGCCGGCCTGGACGGCGCGGCGAAAGACGTGACCGAGGCCGGCGGCCAGGCGCTGGCCGTGCCGGCCGACGTGGCCGACCACGCGCAGCTGGAGAAGGCGGCCACCGAGATAGAGGCCCAGTTCGGCCCCATCGACGTGTGGATCAACGTGGCGTTCACCTCGGTGTTCGCGCCGTTCGCGCAGATCACGCCCGATGAGTTCCGGCGCGTCACCGAGGTCAGCTACCTGGGCTACGTCAACGGCACGATGGTCGCGCTCAGCCGGATGCGGCCGCGCAACGCCGGCACCATCGTGCAGGTCGGCTCCGCGCTCAGCGAGCGGGCCATCCCGCTGCAGTCGGCGTACTGCGGGGCCAAGCACGCGATCAACGGGTTCACCGAGTCGCTGCGCTGCGAGCTCCTGCACGAGCATTCGAACGTGCGGGTGACCGTGGTGCAGATGCCGGCCGTGAACACCCCGCAGTTCTCCTGGGTGCTGTCCCGGCTGCCGCGGCACCCGCAGCCGGTGCCGCCGATCTACCAGCCGGAGGTCGCGGCGCACGGTGTGCTGTACGCGGCGGACCACCCGGGGCGCAAGCAGTACTGGGTGGGCGGGAGCACCGCCGCGACGCTGCTGGGGCAGAAAATCGCCCCCGCGCTGCTGGACCGGTATCTGGCCAGGACGGGCTTCAACTCGCAGCAGACGGACCAGGAGGTCCCGGCAGGCAGCAGGCCGGACAACCTGTTCGATCCGGTTGACGGGGCCGAGGGCCGGGACTACGGGGCGCATGGCATCTTCGATGACCGGTCGCACGAGCGGAGCTGGCAGCTGTGGGCTTCCCACCATCCGGCGGTCGCTGGCGGAATCGCGGCCGGTGCCGCCCTGGCTGGAGGGCTGATGATCCGCCGCCTGGCGGGCCGCGCATGAGCCTGCCCCGCTCCCCGCACGCCCGGAGGCGGCATGTCTAAGGGAAAGAGCACGGGAGCGTGGGTGGTCACGCTCGCCCGGGCCGGGTATGGCGTGGCTTTGCTCTGCGCCCCCCAGGCCCTCATCAAGCTGACCGGGGATGCCTTGACCGGGCAGTCGCCGGGTGAGCGGGCCCGGCCCAGCCGGAGGGCGTGCGGGGTGGCGCGGGTGCTCGGCGCCAGGCATCTGGTCCAGGCGGGGCTGACCGCGGCGGCGCTGCGGGCCGGGCCGGGCCGGGCGTACTACGCCCTGGCCGGCGGCGCCGCGGTGGACGCGCTGCACGCCACGACGATGGTGGGGCTGGCGCTGATAGACCGGGGAGCACGGCGGGTGGCCCTGGCCGACACGGGAGCCGAGCTGGCGCTCGCGACGGCGGGGGGCCTCACCGCCATCCGGTAGACACCCCCGCGGGCAAGGGTAAGCCCGGGTCGGCCAGCCGACCCGGGCTTGCTTATGCCGGACGCGAAGGTCCGGGGGCTACTTCTTGAAGGCGTCCTTGACCTTTTCGCCAGCCTGCTTGAGGTTGCCCTTGGCCTGATCCGTCCGGCCCTCGGCTTCCATCTGCTCGTTGCCGATGGCCTTGCCGGTCTCCTTCTTGGCCTTGCCCTTGATCTCGGTGACCTTGTTGGCCGCCTTATCTTCGGTCGCCATGTTATGGCTCCTCACCACGCTGGACAGAAATCCCTTGGTTAGCCACTGTCCGCGGGGAGAGGGTCTAAACACGGGCCGTGAACGCGCGGAGGCGCCCGGCAGCATCGCTGCCGGGCGCCTCGCGTGATATCCCGGAGGACGAACCCTTACCGGTTGTAGGAGCCGAAGTCGTACTCCTCCAGCGGGATCGCCTCGCCGGAGCCCTGGCCGAACGCGTAGCTCGGGGCCTCCTCGTAGGCGGTCGCCGGGTACACCGAGGAGCGGGCGTCATCCGTGGGCTCGACCCGCACGCTCCGGTACCGCGGCATGCCGGTACCGGCCGGGATGAGCTTGCCGATGATGACGTTCTCCTTCAGGCCCAGCAACGGGTCCGACTTGGCGTGGATGGCCGCGTCGGTCAGCACCCGGGTCGTCTCCTGGAACGACGCCGCGGACAGCCACGACTCGGTGGCCAGCGACGCCTTGGTGATGCCCATGAGCACCGGCCGGCCCGAGGCGGGCGTGCCGCCCGTCTCGACCACGCTGCGGTTGACGTTCTCGAACCGCGGCCGCTCCACCAGCTCGCCAGGGAGCAGGTCGGTGTCGCCGGACTCGAGCACGTTCACCCGCTTGAGCATCTGCCGGATGATGATCTCGATGTGCTTGTCGTGGATGGACACGCCCTGCGAGCGGTACACCTCCTGGACCTCATGCACCAGGTGCAGCTGCACCTCACGGGAACCCAGGATCCTGAGCACCTCGTGCGGGTTGATCGCACCCTGGATCAGCTGCTGGCCGACGCGCACGTGGTCGCCGTCCGCCACCAGCAGCCGGGAGCGCATCGGCACCTGGTAGGCCATCTCCTCACCGCCGTCATCGGGGACGACGATGATCTTCCGGGTCTTCTCGGTCTCCTCGACCTTGACCCGGCCCTCGACCTCGCTGATCGGCGCCATGCCCTTGGGGATCCGGGCCTCGAAGAGTTCCTGGATCCGGGGCAGGCCGTGGGTGATGTCCAGACCCGCCACACCGCCGGTGTGGAAGGTCCGCATGGTCAGCTGGGTACCCGGCTCACCGATGGACTGCGCGGCCACGATGCCGACCGCCTCGCCCACGTCCACCCGCTTGCCGGTGGCCAGCGAGCGCCCGTAGCACTTGGCGCAGACACCGATCTTGGCCTCGCAGACCAGGACGCTGAACGTCCTGACCTGACCCACCCCGGCGTTGACCAGGGTGTCGATCAGCGTCTCGGTGGTGTCCGTGTCCACGTCCGCGAGGACCTGGCCGTCCACCTCGACCGGCTCGGCGATGGTCCGCCCGGTGCCGGTGTTCTCGATGTTGGGCAGCTTCCGCAGCGTCCCGTCCGGGCCGGGCTCGGCGATCTTCATCACGATCGACCGGTCCGTGCCACAGTCCTCTTCCCGGACGATGACGTCCTGCGCCACGTCCACCAGGCGCCGGGTGAGGTACCCGGAGTCGGCGGTACGCAGGGCGGTGTCGGCCAGGCCCTTGCGGGCACCGTGGGTCGAGATGAAGTACTCGACCACGGACAGGCCCTCGCGGAAGCTGGACTTGATAGGCCGCGGGATGGTCTCGCCCTTGGGGTTGGAGACCAGGCCGCGCATGCCGGCGATCTGCCGGACCTGCATCGGGTTACCGCGGGCACCGGAGTTGACCATCATCCACACCGAGTTGGTCTCGGGGAACGCGGCCTCCATGTCCTTGGCCACATCGCTGGTCGCGTGCGTCCAGATCTCGATGAGCTCCTGACGGCGCTCGTCGTCGGTGATCAGGCCGCGCTCGTACTCACGCTGCACCTTGTCCGCGCGCTTCTCGTAGGCGTCGAGGATCTCCGCCTTGTTCGGCGGGGCGATGACGTCCTCGATGGCGATCGTCACGCCGGCCCGGGTCGCCCAGTGGAACCCGGCGTCCTTGAGGGCGTCGAGCGCCGCGGCCACCTCGACCTTGGGGTAGGTCTCGGCCAGCTCGTTCACGATCGTGGACAGCTGCTTCTTGCTGACCTCGTAGTTCACGAACGGGAACGACGCGGGCAGGGTCTCGTTGAAGTAGCAGCGCCCGAGCGTGGTCTCCAGCCGGAACGAGTCGCCCGGCGTCCAGCCCTCCGGCATGGTGAAGTCGCGCGGCGGGGTGGCGTCGGTCAGCCGGATCTGGATCTTCGCCTGCAGGTCCAGCTCACCCGTGTCGTAGGCCATGGTGGCCTCGGAAATCGAGCCGAAGATCCGGCCCTGTCCCGGGGCATCGTCGGCCTCCCGCGTCAGGCAGTAGATCCCGATGACCATGTCCTGGGTGGGCATGGTCACCGGCTTGCCGTCGGCCGGCTTGAGGATGTTGTTGGTGGACAGCATCAGGATCCGCGCCTCGGCCTGCGCCTCGGCGGACAGCGGCAGGTGCACCGCCATCTGGTCACCGTCGAAGTCCGCGTTGAACGCGGTGCAGACCAGCGGGTGGATCTGGATGGCCTTGCCCTCGACCAGCTGCGGCTCGAAGGCCTGGATGCCCAGCCGGTGCAGGGTCGGCGCCCGGTTCAGCAGGACCGGGTGCTCGGTGATGACCTCTTCCAGCACGTCCCAGACCACGGGCCGGGCGCGCTCCACCATCCGCTTGGCGGACTTGATGTTCTGCGCGTGGTTCAGGTCGACCAGCCGCTTCATCACGAACGGCTTGAACAGCTCGACCGCCATCTCCTTGGGCAGGCCGCACTGGTGCAGCTTGAGCTGCGGGCCCACCACGATGACGCTACGGCCGGAGTAGTTGACCCGCTTGCCCAGCAGGTTCTGCCGGAACCGGCCCTGCTTGCCCTTGAGCATGTCGGACAGCGACTTGAGCGGCCGGTTGCCCGGGCCGGTCACCGGACGTCCCCGGCGGCCGTTGTCGAACAGCGAGTCCACGGCCTCCTGGAGCATCCGCTTCTCGTTGTTGACGATGATCTCGGGCGCGCCCAGGTCGAGCAGCCGCTTGAGGCGGTTGTTCCGGTTGATGACCCGGCGGTACAGGTCGTTCAGGTCTGACGTGGCGAACCGGCCGCCGTCGAGCTGCACCATCGGGCGCAGGTCCGGCGGGATGACCGGGATGCAGTCCAGGACCATGCCCATCGGGCTGTTCCGGGTGGACAGGAACGCGGACACCACCTTGAGCCGCTTGAGCGCGCGCGCCTTGCGCTGGCCCTTGCCGCTGCGGATGGTCTCGCGGAGGCTGGCCGCCTCGTTCTCGAGGTCGAAGCTGGCCAGCCGCTCCTGGATGGCCTGGGCGCCCATGCCGCCGCGGAAGTAGCGGCCGAAGCGGTCGCGCATCTCGCGGTACAGCAGCTCGTCGCCCTCCAGGTCCTGGACCTTGAGGTTCTTGAACCGGCTCCAGACTTCCTCGAGCCGGTCGATCTCACGCTGGGCGCGGTCCCGGATCTGGCGGCACTCGCGGTCGCAGCTCTCGCGGAGCTTGCGGCGGGCGTCGCCCTTGGCCCCGGCCGCTTCCAGCTCGGCCAGGTCCTTCTCCAGCTTGCCCTGGCGGGCCTCGATGTCGCTGTCACGGCGCTGCTCCAGCTGGCCGCGCTCCACCGAGATCTTGGCCTCGAGGGATGGCAGGTCGCGGGCGCGGGCGTCGTCGTCCACGTACGTGATCATGTACGCGGCGAAGTAGATGACCTTTTCCAGGTCCTTCGGCGCCAGGTCGAGCAGGTAACCGAGACGGCTCGGCACACCCTTGAAGTACCAGATGTGCGTGACCGGCGCGGCGAGCTCGATGTGGCCCATCCGCTCGCGGCGCACCTTGGCCCGGGTGACCTCGACGCCGCAGCGCTCACAGATGATGCCCTTGAACCGGACGCGCTTGTACTTGCCGCAGTAGCACTCCCAGTCCCGGGTGGGGCCGAAGATCTTCTCGCAGAAGAGCCCGTCCTTCTCCGGCTTCAGGGTGCGGTAGTTGATGGTTTCCGGCTTCTTAACTTCGCCATGGGACCACTGGCGGATGTCGTCAGCAGTGGCCAGGCCGATACGCAGGTCGTCGAAGAAGTTGACGTCAAGCACGTGTGTTATCCCCTGGGGTAGTTCGGATGAGGGTGCCCCTGGGCAGCCCGGGCGGTCAGGCCCGGGCTACCCGGTGCGCTCTCACACCTCTTCAACGCTGCTCGGCTCGCGCCGGGACAGGTCGATGCCGAGTTCTTCCGCCGCGCGGAAGACATCCTCATCGGTGTCTCGCATCTCGATGGCTGCGCCGTCACTGGACAGCACCTCGACGTTGAGGCACAGCGACTGCATTTCCTTGATCAGGACCTTGAACGATTCCGGGATGCCGGGCTCCGGGATGTTCTCGCCCTTGACGATGGCCTCGTAGACCTTCACCCGGCCGAGCACGTCGTCGGACTTGATCGTCAGCAGTTCCTGCAGGGCGTAGGCGGCACCGTAGGCCTCGAGGGCCCACACCTCCATCTCCCCGAACCGCTGGCCACCGAACTGGGCCTTACCGCCCAGCGGCTGCTGGGTGATCATCGAGTACGGGCCCGTGGACCGCGCGTGGATCTTGTCGTCCACCAGGTGGAGCAGCTTGAGGATGTAGATGTAGCCCACCGAGATGGGGTCCTTGAACGGCTCCCCGGTGCGCCCGTCGAACAGCCGCGCCTTGCCGCTGCTGCCGACCATCCGCTCCCCGTCCCGGTTCGGCAGGGTGCTGCCGAGCAGGCCGGTGATCTCCGTCTCGCTGGCCCCGTCGAACACCGGCGTGGCGACGGGCGTGCCCGCCTCGGCCTCGCCCGCGCTGATGGCACGCAGCCGCTTCTTCCAGTCCTCGTCCTCGCCGTTGACTTCCCAGCCGGACTTGGCCACCCAGCCAAGGTGCGTCTCCAGCACCTGGCCGACGTTCATCCGGCCCGGCACGCCGAGCGGGTTCAGCACGATGTCCACCGCGGTCCCGTCCTCGAGGAACGGCATGTCCTCGATCGGCAGGATCTTGGCGATGACACCCTTGTTCCCGTGGCGGCCCGCCAGCTTGTCGCCGTCGGTGATCTTCCGCTTCGCGGCCACGTAGACGCGGACCAGCTCGTTCACCCCGGGCGGCAGCTCGTCGCCGTCCTCCCGGGTGAACACGCGGACGCCGATCACCTTGCCGGACTCGCCGTGCGGGACCTTGAGCGAGGTGTCGCGGACTTCCCGCGCCTTCTCACCGAAGATGGCCCGCAGCAGCCGCTCCTCCGGGGTCAGCTCGGTCTCGCCCTTCGGGGTGACCTTGCCGACCAGGATGTCGCCGGTGACGACCTCGGCGCCGATCCGGATGATGCCCCGGTCGTCCAGGTCCGCCAGCACTTCCTCGGAGACGTTCGGGATGTCCCGGGTGATCTCCTCCGGGCCCAGCTTGGTGTCCCGGGCGTCGACCTCGTGCTCCTCGATGTGGATCGAGGAGAGGACGTCGTCCTGGACCAGCCGCTGGGACAGGATGATCGCGTCTTCGTAGTTGTGGCCTTCCCAGGGCATGAACGCGACCAGCAGGTTACGGCCGAGCGCCATCTCGCCCTGGTCGGTGCACGGCCCGTCGGCGATGACCTGGCCGACCTCGATCCGCTGCCCCTCGGTGACCACCGGCTTCTGGTTGAAGCAGGTGCCCTGGTTGGAGCGGCGGAACTTGGCCACCAGGTAGGTGTTCCGGGTCCCGTCGTCGTTGCCCACGGTCACGTAGTCCGCGCAGGACTCCTCGACCACGCCGGCCTTCTCCGCGACGATCACGTCCCCGGCGTCGGTCGCGGCACGGTATTCCATGCCGGTGCCGACCAGGGGCGCCTCGCTGCGGAGCAGCGGCACCGACTGGCGCTGCATGTTCGAGCCCATCAGCGCGCGGTTGGCGTCGTCGTGCTCGAGGAACGGGATCATGGCCGTGGCCACCGACACCATCTGGCGCGGCGACACGTCCATGTAGTCCACCTCGTCGGGGCCGATGGAGTCGACCTCGCCGCCCTTGCGGCGGACCAGGATGCGGGTCTCCTCGAACTCCCCGTCCGGGCCCAGCGGCGTGTTCGCCTGGGCGATGACGTGCCGGTCCTCCTCGTCCGCGGTGAGGTAGTCGATCTGGCCCGTCACCTTGCCGCCCTTGACCTTGCGGTAGGGCGTCTCGACGAACCCGAACGCGTTGACCCGCGCGTACGAGGACAGCGAGCCGATAAGGCCGATGTTCGGGCCTTCCGGCGTCTCGATCGGGCACATCCGGCCGTAGTGCGACGGGTGGACGTCGCGGACCTCGAACCCGGCCCGCTCCCGGGACAGTCCGCCCGGGCCGAGCGCGGACAGGCGGCGCTTGTGCGTCAGCCCGGCCAGCGGGTTGGTCTGGTCCATGAACTGGGAGAGCTGGCTGGTGCCGAAGAACTCCTTGATCGCGGCGACCACCGGCCGGATGTTGATCAGGGTCTGCGGCGTGATCGCCTCGACGTCCTGGGTCGTCATCCGCTCCCGGACCACCCGCTCCATCCGGGCCAGGCCCAGCCGGACCTGGTTCTGGATGAGCTCGCCCACGGTGCGCAGGCGGCGGTTCCCGAAGTGGTCGATGTCGTCGGTCTCGATCGGGAGGACGACGGAGTCACCGGTCTTCATCTCGTCCTCGCCGGCGTGCAGCCGGACCAGGTACTCGATGGTGGCGACGATGTCGTCCTCGGTCAGCGTGCCCTGCCGGATGGGCAGGCTCAGGCCGAGCTTCTTGTTGATCTTGTACCGGCCAACCTTGGCGAGGTCATACCGCTTCGGGTTGAAGTACAGGTTCTCCAGCAGCGCCTGGGCGGACTCCCGGGTCGGGGGCTCGCCGGGACGCAGCTTCCGGTAGATGTCCAGCAGGGCGTCGTCCTGGCCGGTGGTGTGGTCCTTCTCCAGGGTGGCCCGCATCGACTCGTACTCGCCGAACCGCTCGAGGATCTTCGCGTCGTCCCAGCCGAGCGCCTTGAGCAGGACGGTCACGCTCTGCTTGCGCTTGCGGTCGATGCGGACGCCCACGCTGTCCCGCTTGTCGATCTCGAACTCGAGCCACGCGCCGCGGGACGGGATGACCTTGCAGCTGAAGATGTCCTTGTCGGACGTCTTGTCCACCTGGCGGTCGAAGTAGACACCAGGCGACCGGACCAGCTGCGAGACCACGACACGCTCGGTGCCGTTGATGATGAAGGTGCCGCGGGGCGACATCAGCGGGAAATCGCCCATGAAGACCGTCTGGCTCTTGATCTCGCCCGTGCTGTTGTTGATGAACTCAGCCGTGACGAACATGGGGGCCGAGTAGTGCATGTCCTTGTCCTTGCACTCCTCGACGGAGTACTTGGGCGGCTCGAACCGGTGGTCGCGGAACGAGAGGGACATGGTCCCCGTAAAGTCCTCGATCGGGCTGATCTCTTCGAAGATCTCCTCGAGACCGGACTGCTCCGGAACCTCCTTGACGCCAGCCTCGCGCGCCGCATCCACCCGCGCACGCCAGCGCTCGTTACCTAGCAGCCAGTCGAATGAATCCGTCTGCAGGGCGAGGAGGCCGGGAACCTCGAGAGGTTCCTTGAAGCGGGCAAAAGTAACACGTCGAGGGGCTGTACTGGCGGCCGAGGCGCTGCGCGATGCTGCCAACAGGGGTCCTTCCGAGCTTGTGGCCGACTACTCACCGCACGCACACGAAACGCCCTGCGGCCACGCCGCGAGGGTTCGAGGATGCCGAGGACGTAAGAGTGCAGCGCAAATTGGCAGTGTAGCCCACAGCTACACTGCTCGTCAACTGTATCTCACTCCGAGGTTCACGGTTGCTCCGCAGCATGGCTCGTTCGTGGCAAAACGTCAAGTCCACGCCACGTGGTCTCGTCATATCGGTGACGTGACGAACACCACAGTCGGGTGTGCGGTTTGATTACTTGTACCAACGGGTAAGCCTAGCAGTTCTATTCCTTGCACCCTCCCTGATCACGGAGGGTCAGCCGGGCCAGGTCCCGGGGATCACCCGCCGCGGCGCCCCGGCCAGCGCCAATAGGGCACCCGGTGCAGAAAAACGGCCAGGTGCCCCGGCCTGCGGACCGGGCCCCCGGGACATGCGCAGGCCGGGCCGCGCACTCGCGCGGCCCGGCCTGCGACCGGCCGTAACGGGATCGTTACTTGACGGTGACCGAGGCGCCGGCGCCTTCCAGGGCGGCCTTGGCCTTGTCCGCGGTCTCCTTGTTGACCCGCTCCAGGAGCGGCTTCGGCGCACCGTCCACCAGGTCCTTGGCCTCCTTGAGGCCCAGGCTGGTCAGCGTGCGGACCTCCTTGATGACCTGGATCTTCTTGTCGCCCGCGCCCTCGAGGATGACGTCGAACTCGTCCTTCTCCTCGGGAGCCTCGGCGGCGGCGCCACCGGTCCCGGGGGCCGCGGCGGCGACCGCCACGGGGGCGGCGGCCTTCACGTCGAAGGTGTCCTCGAACTGCTTCACGAACTCGGACAGCTCGAGCAGCGTCATCTCCTTGAACGCGTCGAGCAGGTCGTCCGTGCTGATCTTCGCCATGGGTGCTTCCTTTTCCTGATTTCTACGTACGTGTCGTGAGCTTGCTGGCTGGTTACCGGCCAGCGGCTTCCGCTTACTCGCCGGCGGCTTCCGCCGGGGCCTCGGCAGCCGGGGCTTCTTCCGCCGGGGCGTCCGCGGCGGAGTCCCCCGCGGGCGCGTCCGGTGCGCCACCATCGGCAGCCGGCGCGGCGGCGCCGCCCTCGGCCTCCAGCTTGACCCGCAACGCCTCGGCCAGCTGGGCCATCTGGACCGGCAGCGCGTTGAACACGGCCGCGGCCTTGGCCATGGACGCCTTCATGTCGCCGGCCAGCTTGGCCAGCAGCACCTCGCGCGGCTCCAGGTCAGCCAGCCGCTCGATCTCCGCCGGGCTGATCGCCTTGCCGTCCAGCACCCCGCCCTTGATCACGAGCAGCGGGTTGCTGCGGGAGAAGTCGCGCAGCCCCTTGGCCGCCTCGACCACGTCCCCCTTCACGAAGGCGATCGCGGACGGGCCATTCAGCAGGGCGTCGAACTCGCTGGCCAGGCCCGCCTCGGAGGCGGCCCGCTTGGTCAGCGTGTTCTTCACCACCTGGTAGGTGGTGCCGCCACCGAGGGCCGCGCGCAGTTCCGCGAGCTGGCTCACGGTCAGGCCGCGATACTCGGTCAGCACCGCACCATCCGAGGACTGGAAACGCTCGGTGAGCTCGGCGACCGCGCTCACCTTGTCCTCCCTCGCCATGGGCCTCCTTTCCTGATCCGGGACGGCCTGGGCGGGCCGTCCTGGCTTTGTAGGCGCCGGTGAGGGAGCGCCACCATGCGAAACGCCCCGGCGCGAAGGCACCAGGGCGTGGACACCGCCAGCCGCGAGAGGGCTGGGCGCGGTGATTGCGCTCGGACGCCTGCGCGGGCCGCCCGCTGACGCGGGTCCTTCGGCCGTCCCCGGCCCTCTCTGCAGTGGCACACAGGCGGGCAGGCGACGACAACCGACGGTCTTTGGCTTCGAGCCAACTGTAGGGGCATTCCGGCCCGCGGCCAAATCAGGCCCGGGCCGGGGCCGGGCGGGCCGGGGAGGCTGGCGGCCCGGATGACCGGCGCCGGGCTCTGTTCCCGTTCCCGCTCCCCGGGCGGGGGCGGGAATGACCGCGCCCGGCGAGGTCCTCGTTGCGGAGAAAACCTGCCGGGCGCGGACGGAAAGACGGTGAGCTCGTCAGCCACCGCGTGTCCTGCGGGACACGCTCTAGGCGGTAGCGGGCTCCAGTTCTTCGGTCAGCCCGCGGGTCTTGGCCGGGTTGACCTGGATGGCCTGCCCCATGCTGGTGGCCATGGCCACCTTCTTCAGGTACCGGCCCTTGGCCGCGGACGGCTTGAGCCGGAGCACCTCGTCCAGCGCGGCCGCGTAGTTCTCGACCAGCGCGGTGGCCGGGAACGACGCCTTGCCGATCACGAAGTGCAGGTTGCCGTGCCGGTCCACCCGGAACTCGATCTTCCCGCCCTTGATCTCGGTCACGGCCTTGGCCACGTCCGCGGTCACGGTGCCGGTCTTGGGGTTGGGCATCAGGCCGCGCGGGCCGAGCACCCGGCCCAGCCGGCCGACCTTGCCCATCAGGTCCGGGGTGGCGACCACGGCGTCGAAGTCCAGGAACCCGCCCTGGATGCGCTCGATCAGGTCGTCGGAGCCCACGTAGTCGGCGCCCGCGGCCTCAGCAGCCGCCGCCCGGTCGCCGGTCGCGAAGACCAGCACGCGGGCGGTCTTGCCGGTGCCGTTGGGCAGGTTGACCGTGCCGCGGACCATCTGGTCCGCCTTGCGCGGGTCCACGCCGAGCCGCAGGGCGACCTCGACGGTGGGGTCGAACTTGGTGGTGGCCGTGTCCTTGGCCAGGCTGACCGCCTCGGCCGGGCTGTAGAGCCGCTCCGGGTCGATCTTCTCGGCGGCCTGGCGGTAGGCCTTGCTGCGCTTCATGTCGTTCTCCTGTGTTCTGCGATGGAGGTCGTGGTCAGTCGGGCCAGCGCCTGGCCCTGCCACTGGTTACTGCAGGCCCCGCGGCTGCGGGCCGCGGAACCTTTTACGCAACGAAAACCACCGGGCGCTTATGCCCCCGGCAGCCTCAGCCCTGACGGGCCCGCTGACGGCTCAGCCGCTGCGAGCTCAGCCGCTGACCGTGAGGCCCATCGACCGGGCGGTGCCCTCGATGATCTTCTGGGCCGCCTCGATCGTGGTCGCGTTGAGGTCGGGCATCTTGGTCTGCGCGATCTCGCGGACCTGGGCCGCGGTGACCGTGCCCACCTTGGTGGTGAGCGGCTCGCCGCTGCCCTTGGCCACGCCCGCGGCCTTCTTGAGCAGCTCGGCGGCGGGCGGGGTCTTGGTCACGAACGAGAACGAGCGGTCCTCGTAGATCGTGATCTCGACCGGGATCACGTTGCCGCGCTGCGACTCGGTGGCCGCGTTGTACTGACGGCAGAAGTCCATGATGTTGACGCCGTGCGGGCCCAGCGCGGTGCCGACCGGCGGGGCCGGGGTGGCCGCGCCCGCCTGCAGCTGCACCTTCACGACGGCAGCGATCTTCTTCTTCCTGGGAGCCATTTCCTGCGGTTCCTTTTCCTGCTGGAGCGGATCAGTCCGGCCTGGTCACACCTAGGGGAGCCTAGAGCTTGGAGACCTGGTCGAAGGAGAGCTCGACCGGGGTTTCCCGGCCGAAGATGGACACGAGCACCTTGAGCTTCTGGGTGTCGGGGTTGATCTCGTTCACCGTCGCGGGGAGGGTGGCGAACGGGCCATCCATCACCGTAACGGACTCGCCGACCTCGTATTCCACGGAGGACCGGCGCACCGCCTCGGTCTGCGCGGCCTTCTCCTCCGGCTCGGGGGCGAGCAGCGAGGCCACCTCGTCCAGGCTGAGCGGCGAGGGGCGGCTGGACAGGCCGACGAAGCCGGTCACGCCGGGGGTGTTCCGGACCGCGGCCCAGGACTCGTCGGTAAGGTCCATCCGGACCAGGATGTAGCCGGGCAGCACCTTCTCGGAGACCTGCTGGCGCTTGCCCTGCTTGATCTCGGTCACCTCATGAACGGGGACCTCGATCTGGTAAATGTAGTCCTCCATGTTCAGCGACTGGGTCCGGCTCTCCAGGTTCGCCTTCACGCGGTTCTCGTAACCCGCGTAGGAGTGCACCACGTACCAGTCGCCGGGCAGCAGCCGGAGCTCCGCCTTGAACAGGGCCACCGGGTCGTCGTCCTCCGGCGCCTCGGCTGCGTCGCCTGCCTCGGCGTCGCCTGCCTCGGCGTCGGCCGCTTCAGCGCCGGCTGCCTCGGGCCGGCGCCTCAGCGCCGGGGTCGGCCGCGTCGGCGTCGGCTCCGGCTTCGCTGGCCGCGTCGGTCCCGGCCGCCTCGCTGTCCGCGGACGCAATATCGTCCCCGGCACCCTCGTCGTCCCCGGCGCCACCCTCGTCGTCCGAGGTGTCCCCGGTCGCGGCGGCCTCGCTGACGGCGTCGTCGCCGGACGCAGCCTCGGCCGCGGCCTCGCCGCCCGGCTGGGCCGCGGCCTCGCCGGCTGAAACGTCTGCGCCGGCCAGATCCTCGACCTGATCACCGACGTGCACTTGGAACTCGGACACGATAGCTCTTTCTCTCCGCTTCTTCCTGGGCACCGGGTTCTCCCGGGCAGGACCAGGAACGTTCCCTGGCGTCGCCGCCCCCCCGCATGGCCGTGGCGGCTGCCCCGGCCCCGAACCTGGTGCCGCTAACCCCGGCGCTGGAAACCCGGTGCCGCGGACCCCTGGTATCACGGGCCCGCACTACCTACGGTTCCGCACGCCCGGTACCGCTAACCTCCGTGCCGCCACCTGCCCGCCGTGACCTGCCCGGCCTGGCCTGCCTGCGGCTCAGCCCAGGACCGCGAAAACCAGCTTGGTGAACCCGTAGTCCAGGGCGGTCACAATCCCGATCATGATGACGATGAAGGTCAGCGCCACGGTCGTGTAGGTAATCAGCTCCTTGCGGGTCGGCCAGATCACCTTGCGCAGTTCGGCGATGATCTGGCGGACGAAAAGCGCGGGAGAGGTCCGGCTGTCCTTCGCCGGGCCACCGGGCTTTGCCCGGCCCTTAGAGACCTCGCCACGCGTCTGAGTCGCCATGTCCTCACCTGAAGCAACGCTGATCGGTGTACTAGCTGATACCACCGGCCCGCGTCGGACGCGGACCGCATTCGCAGGGCAGGAGGGACTCGAACCCCCAACCACCGGTTTTGGAGACCGGGACTCTGGCCAATTGAGCTACTGCCCTCTGCCTCCCGGATCCCGCTGCGATCCCGTGCAGGAGCGCAGCCCTCACCGGGCGGACCACCACCAGTTGATGAAGTCTACGTTGCCGGGGGCCCTCCGTCGAACCATCTGGCCGGACCGGGTGAATCTCCCCGCCCGGCCGCCCCGCTGACCGGTAATCGCGATGCGGTCACTATCTGTGGGGTGCCACCATGGTAGGCATGACTTCAGATCATCCGCGCATCTCAGCCCGGATCTCCGCTATCGCCGAATCCGCCACCCTGGCCGTGGACGCCAAGGCCAAAGCGCTGAAGGCGGCCGGCCGGCCGGTCATCGGGTTCGGGGCGGGCGAGCCCGACTTCCCCACCCCCGGTTACATCGTCGAGGCCGCCCAGCGGGCGTGCGCCGTGCCGCGGTTCCACAAGTACACGCCCGCGCCCGGGCTGCCCGAGCTCCGCGAGGCGGTCGCGGCCAAGACCGCGCGGGACTCCGGCTATCAGGTCAGCGCGGCCCAGGTGCTGATCACCAACGGCGGCAAGCAGGCCGTGTACGAGGCGTTCGCCACCTTGCTGGACCCGGGGGACGAGGTCCTCATGCCCACCCCGTACTGGACCACCTACCCGGAGTCCATCGGGCTGGCCGGCGGCGTGCCGGTACCCGTGATGACCGACGAGCGGACCGGCTACCTGGCCAGCGTGGCCGACCTGGAGGCGGCCCGCACCGACCGGACCAAGGTGCTGCTGTTCGTGTCGCCCTCCAACCCGACCGGGGCGGTGTACCCGCCGGAGCAGGTGGCCGAGATCGGCCGGTGGGCCGCCGGGCACGGCATCTGGGTCGTGACCGACGAGATTTACGAGCACCTCGTGTACGGCGACGCGCGGTTCTCGTCCATCCCGGTGATGGCGCCTGAGATCGCGGACCTCTGCGTGGTGCTCAACGGGGTGGCCAAGACCTACGCGATGACCGGCTGGCGGGTGGGCTGGATGATCGGCCCGCTGGACGTGATCAAGGCCGCGTCGAACCTGCAGTCGCACGCCACCTCGAACGTGTGCAACGTGGCCCAGGCGGCCGCGCTGGAGGCGGTGTCGGGTGACCTGTCCGCGGTGGCCGAGATGCGCACCGCGTTCGACCGGCGGCGGCAGACGATGACCGCGATGCTCAACGAGATCCCCGGGGTGGTCTGCCCGCTGCCCGAGGGTGCGTTCTACTGCTACCCGTCGGTCAAGGGCGTGCTGGGCAAGGAGATCGCCGGTTCCCGGCCGGCCAGCTCGGCCGAGCTGGCCGAGGTGATCCTGGACCACGCGGATGTAGCTGTCGTGCCCGGCGAGGCGTTCGGTACCCCGGGGTACTTCCGGCTCTCCTGCGCGCTCGGCGACGACGATCTGGTCGAGGGCATCAGCCGGATGGGCAAGCTGCTCAGCGAGGCCCGCTGAAGCCAGGTGCACTCACAGTGGGGATGACGCAGCCGCCGGCGGACCCGGTCCGCGCGCCGGCGGCCGGGTCCGCGGCGGCGGAGTCCCTGGCCGCCGGGTCCCTGGCGGCCCGGTCCCTGGCCGCCGGGTCCCTGGCGGCCCGGTCCCTGGCGGCCGGGTCCCTGGCGGCCCGGTCCCTGGCCGCTCTGCCCAAGGCGCACCTGCACCTGCACTTCACGGGGGCGATGCGGCACGCCACGCTGGTCGAGCTGGCGGGCAGGCACGGGATCCGGCTGCCCGAGGCGCTGACCGCGGCCTGGCCGCCGCGGCTGTCCGCCGCCGACGAGCGGGGCTGGTTCCGTTTCCAGCGGCTCTACGACACGGCCCGCTCGGTGCTGCGTGCCCCGGAGGATGTGTACCGGCTGCTGCTGGAAACGGCGCAGGACGAGCGGGCCGAGGGATCAGGCTGGCTGGAGATCCAGATCGACCCTTCGGGCTACGGGCAGCGGTTCGGCGGCCTGACGTCCACGGTGGAGCTGGTGCTGGACGCGGCGCACACGGCCGCGACCGCGACCGGGGTCGGCATCGGCCTCGTCATCGCGGCCAACCGGACCAAGCACCCGCTGGAAGCACGGACCCTGGCCCGGCTCGCGGCCCAGTACGCCGGGCGGGGCGTGATCGGGTTCGGGCTGAGCAACGACGAGCGGCGCGGCGCGGCGGGTGAGTTCGCCCCGGCTTTCCGGATCGCGGCCCGCTCAGGCCTGCTGCTGACCCCGCACGGCGGGGAACTGTGCGGCCCGGCCAGCGTCCGGGCCTGCCTGGATGATCTGCACGCGGACCGGATCGGGCACGGTGTGGCCGCGGTGGGCGACGCCGAGCTGACCAAGCGGCTCGCCGCCAGCAAGATCACGCTAGAGGTTTGCCCGGCATCCAACGTGGCCCTGGGGGTCGCGGCCGACCCGGCCGATGTGCCACTGGCGGCCCTGCTGGCCGAGGGAGTCCCGGTCGCCCTGGGCGCGGACGACCCGCTCCTGTTCGGGTCGCGGCTGGCCACGCAGTACGAGATCGGCCGGCTGGCGCATGGATTGTCCGACGCGGACCTGGCCGAACTGGCCCGGATGTCGGTCCGCGGCTCGGCCGCCCCCCCATCGGTGACGCGCCGGCTGCTGGCTGGCATCGACTCCTGGCTCGCCCCCGGCTCCCCCGATCCCGGGTCGGCCTGACCGGGCTCCAGCCTGACCGGACGTACGGGGGCGGCCCACTGGCCCCCGCGGGACCGCCCCGCGGGGGACCTCGTGCGGAGGGCGGGGCGAGGAGGGGGCTGCCGGGTCAGGGGACGGCGGAACGCCAGGCGGGGTAGAGCTCGTCGATGAGGGACTCGGTTTCGGGGGACATCCGCGGCAGGACCTCATCCAGGGCCGTCCGGGCGCACAGCTCCTCGACTACGGCGCGAAGCAAGTCCGGCCGGCCCGTCTGATGGGCGGCCAGGAGCAGATCGCGCCAGAGCAGTTCGTCGTGCCGGGCCAGCCGCAGTCCGGCCCGCGCGGCGCCGATTGCGCCGTCCGGGTCGCCGCCGGCCAGCCGGAGCCCGGCCAGCCGGTGGGCGGTGTCGGCGACCCGCGCGGTCACCTCATACTCCAGCTCGTCGGTGGCCAGCCAGGCGTACCGGCTCGATGGCCGGTCCTCGAGCAACTGGCCTTGCACCAGGTCCAGCGCCCGGCCGAGGTCGTAGGCCTCCTCCGCGCTGCCCGGCGGGGCCAGTTCCGCGTGGCCCGCCAGGGCCCGGAACACCTGCCAGTCCACCCGCACCCCCGACCCGAGGCGGAGCCGCCCGGACGCGTCCGCGGCCAGGTGCGGCCGTCCGATGCTGTCCGTGCCGAGCCACTCGGCAGCCCGGGCCACGGCCGCGTCCCGGACTTCGGCGGCCACGCCCCGGGGCCACAGAGCGGCGCTCAGCACGTTGGGGTGCACCCCGCCGGGGTGGACAGCCAGGTAGATCACGAGCTCGGTGGCCAGGGCGACACGGTCCGGCTCGATGGGCCCGGGGGCCCAGACCGACGCCGGGCCCAGGATGGCGATGTCCACGGGCAGCACTCTCTCTGAGTCCAGGTGCTCGGGTGGCGCCGCGTGGGCGGGCGCCGGGGTGAGCGGCACGCCCTCGGGCTGGGCCGCCGCGGTGAACAGGCCGACCAGGGCCTCGTGCTGCCGGGCCGGGGTGAGCTGGGCCTGCACCTCGAAGCCGAGTCCCCCGGCCAGCAGCCGTCCCTCCGGGGTGACCTCCCAGGCCCAGGAGGCACCAGGGACGTCCCCGGCGATCACGTAGCCGGCCGCGGCCGCGCGGCCGACCCGGGCCAGCGTGAGCAGCCTGCTCCGCTCCCGGGGGCTGGGCGGCACCGCGCTGATCAGATAGTGCGGGACCCAGGCGTGCGGGTTGACGCCGAGGGCGCGGCCCTCGAGCACGGAGCTCACCCCCGAGGCGGCCATAGCCTCGGTTACGTCGATGGCGTGCGCCTCCAGGGCGGGCAGCGCCTGCTCCAGGGTCGGCACCGCGGTGATCCGGTCCGGCGCCAGCGCGGTCAGATTCTCCCCGAAACCGGCCAGCGTGATGTGCATCTGGTCGGACCAGCTGCTGGTGGCCAGTTCCAGGGCCAGCGCGGACAGCACCGCGATGGTCATGGTCTGCGGCCCGGTCAGGGAGATCACCCCGTGTGCGGCCTCGACGTCCACCAGCACCCGTCCCGCACCGTCGGTGCCGAGGGAGACCAGGCCGGGGTACAGGGCGTCGCCCGCCTCGCCGGTGTCGACCTGGCCGAGTGCGGCGGACGGCAGCCGCCAGACCTCACCGTCGCCCACGGCGGTCCACGGCGGAGGGGCGTCCAGGTCCGCGGGGGTCATCCACAGGTCGAGGTTGTCGTGGCTCAGGTGTGCGGCGACCACGGCCGGCGGTGTCCGGCCGGACAGCGACATGGCGTGGGAGAGATAACGCAGCCCGCGGTCGAGCAGCCGGGTGGACGGCTCGTGCGCGCCCGCCCGCAACGCTGACTCCGCCAGCGCCGCCTCCCCCTCCGGGGCGACCACCCGGCGCCCGAAGGCCCGCAGCCACAGCTGCTCGCGGCGCCGGCGCCCCAGGGCGGCCAGGATCCCGCTGGCCAGCAATGAGGCGGCGGCCAGTTCCTCCGGGTAGGTGAGGCGGCCGGGGTGCAGGAATCCAGCGGCGTGGGAGCCGTTGGCGGTGGCCGGTCCCCGGGTGCGGTCAGCCGCTCCCGCAGGGCGGGACTCGCCCGCATGGCGTGGCTCCCGTGCAGAACGCGGTTCCCCCGCAGGCCAGGGCTCCCCCGCACGGCCGGCCGGTTTGCCGCGGGCGTCCCCGTCGCGGCCCTCCCTGACGCGGCCGTGCTCCCCCGCCCGGTGCCCTCCCCCGCGGCCGTGCTCCCCGGCGTGGCGCTCTCCCCCGCGGCCGTGCTCCCCGGTGTGGCCGTGCTCGCCCGCCCGGGGCGCCGGGGAGAGGCCGGGGCCCCCGGCCGGGCCCGGCGGGGCCGGCGTGACCGGCGTGACCCGGCTGTCCCCCGCGGGAATGGCATCGAGGCCGGGGCCATGGGCGTCCCGGGGCATGTGCAGCACCCAGCCGGGCCGGATCAGGCTGGCGATGGTGAGCCGGGAGCCGTCAGGCTGGATCCGGCCGGAGTTCAGCTCGAAGATCTCCCGGTACCGGCGCCCGTCACCCAGGTACTTCTGCGCGATCTCCCACAAGCTCTCGTGGAACCGGCCCACGGGCGGCTTCACCACGTAGAGCTTCCCGGGCTGCGGCGCGTGGGCCACCTGCGGCGGGCTGGCCAGGACCGGCCGGCCAGGGTCGCGGCCACCCGGCTGGCCCGCAGCACCGGCGGCCCGGCCGCCGGCGGCGCCGCGCTGGCCCCCGGCCCCATGCTGGCCCCCGGCCCCATGCTGGCCCCCGGCGCCATGCTGGCCCCCGGCGCTGCGGCCATGCTGGCCGCCGGCCCGGGCCCCGGCCGGGTGCACCCCGGCCGAGTAAACCCCGGCTGAGTGCGCCGCGGCCGGTAGCTGATGGCCCAGCGCAGGTGACAGCGCCGTGGCGGCCGCGAACACCAGCAGGGCGGAGGTGACCAGCCGGTGCACGAGCGCCTGGGTGCCGCCGGCCAGCGGGATCCGCCGCGGCATCCCCGTGTTCCGGACCGCGGCCCTGATCTCCGCGATCACGCAGCAGACCAGCTGGATCCAGGCCAGCCAAACCACCACGGACAGCACCTTGAGGATCGCGGGGACCGTCAGCTGGTGGGTGAGCAGGGACAGCGAGGGCACGGCGTGCGGGATCGGCAGCCCGAACACGGTGATCAGTGCGAACGGGACCCCCGCCGTGAGCGCCGCCAGCGCGGCCACGGCCAGCAGCCCGATCATCAGGTCACCCGCGGAACGGCGGCGCCGCCGGTAGGCGGCCCGCGGGGGACGGTTCAGCGGCGGCGCCATCAGCAGACCGCCCCGCGGGCGATGCCGCACTCCGCGGTGGCCGTTTCCCGCGCCGTCTCGGTGAAGCGGCCGAGGATGCCGCCGACGAGCGGCTGGGTGGTGATCGTCACCGTGACCGTGGCCGTCTCCGTCCCGACGGCCGCCACGCAGCTCGTCATGGTGGCGCCGGTGACCCGGTCCACCCCGCTGCTGTCCTGCTGGCTGTAGGCGCCGACCAGGCTGGCTGCGTGGCCGCAGGCGCCGGGACCGATCGCGGCGACCCCGCCCGCCCGCAGACCGGCGATGCCGATCGTGCCCGCGGCGGCCCGGGCCGCCTGCTCCGCGATGTCCGCCGCCCGTTCCCTGGCGTTCATGGCGATGCCCCCGTCCACGATCAGGGCGGTCAGGAACAGGACGGCGACGGCGAAGACCACCGTGAACACGGCCACCGAGCCCCGCTCACGTTCCGCGCGCGGGCCTCAGCTGTTCAGCGGCGGGCCCGGGCCGCGGCCGCACCAGGGCCTTCATCCGGTCCGCTCCACGAAGGCGTCCAGCGGGGCCACCGCCCGGCCGGAGAAGACCATGGCCGGGTTGAAGCCGAGCACGGTGAACGGGCTCATGCTGACGTCGCACTGGACGGTCACGGTCACATCGCCGCCCGCGGCCGCCAGCTGGCCGGCCGCCGGGAAACCCGCTACCAGGGCCTGGACGCTGCCCGGTGAGCACCAGCTCGTGGCGCCCAGGTCGGCCTGGGCCGCCTGCAGCGCCAGCTGGCTGGCCTGGGCGGGCGAGCCTGCCAGCGACGCGGCCCGGGCGGCGTCCCGGGCCGCCCCGTCGAGGTGCCCCTGCGCCTCCACGACCCGCCCGCCCGCCCCGACCAGCAGCAGCAGGCCGATCAGGCCGGGAGCGATGACCACGAGCTCGACCGACATGGACCCGCGGTCGCGCCGCATCCGCCGGGCCATCATCCGCAGCGATTCTGGGTCGCGGGCCGGAAGCATTCCACGGGGCCTCCGGCGGTAGCGGAAATAGTGAGGTTGAGGCCGAAAAACGGGAAGACTGAATAGCCGAGCGGGCCACTGACCGTGACGTAGACATTGGTGTGCGGATCGCCATAGGCATGCGGCTTCACCTTGCTCAGCAGGTGCGTGTGCAGGTTCCGGTAATATTGCGCGGCCGCATCCTGTGCCGCGCCGGCCCAGCCCGAGTTGGTGGCGGCCTCTTCCCGGGCCACGAGCGCGCCCGCCTGCGCCGACGCCAGCGCGGCCTGCCGGGCGTTGAACCACAACCCGAACTGCAGGATGAGCATGCAGATCAGCATCAGCCCGGGAGCCAGAACGGCGAGTTCGACCACGTTGGAGCCACGATCGGAGGACATCCGGACGGTTCGCACGAGCCGCGTCATGCGGGCCCTCCGGCCCCGGACAACCCGGGCCGCCGGGACCGCCCGGGTCACCCGGGCCGCCCGGCAGCAGAGCATCACGGTGGTCAGCGCCTCCTCAGCCGTGGATCTGGGCGCTCTCGGTGGTGACGAAGTTCTTGATGACGAGCAGCAGGGCGGCCGCGATGCCGAGAATAACGGCGGTGATAATGGCCAGCTCCACGGCGGACGCGCCAGCGTCCTTACCCAGGGCCGCCGCCCGGAGGCGCGCGAGGCGGCTCCCGAGAATGGTCCTGAAAAACGTCATGGTCATGGTGAGATAGGTCATGGTGCCTCCATCGTGTACCCGGTTCCATGTGCGCTGTTCCAGCGAGCACCAGGGCTTTGCCATGCGGGTCATGCGCTCAGCAGCACCCCCACGACCGGGTAGGTAAGGAAAATCAGGAATCCGGCGCACAGCAGCATCTGGGCGACCAGCATCGACTGGGATTTCTCGCCGGCCTGGCCTTCGAGGTCAGCGAGTTCCCGGCGGCGCAGGCTGGCCGCCCGGGCACTCAGCGACTCGCGCACCTTGGCCCCGTCGTCGGCGACCAGGCTGAGCGCGGCGGCCAGGTCGCGCAGTTCCTCGACGCGCACCTCATCACCGAGCGTGCCCAGAGCCTGCCACGGGGTCTGGCCGCTGATCCTGGCGTTGGCCAGCGCGTCCCTGATCCGCCAGAGCGCCCAGCCGGACCCGATCTCACTCGCCGCCATCAGCGCCTCGGGCACGCCGCGGCCGCCGGAGAGGTTCATCGAGACCAGATCGAGGAACGCGCCGATCGCGTGCCGGAAGTCGCGCCGCCGGGCATCCGCCTTCTGCTTGACCTCCAGGTCCGGCAGGAAGAAGAAGATCGTGGCCAGGGCCGCGCCGAACCAGACCGGCAGGACGAGCGAGACGTGGAACCCGGCCGCACTCACCGCGAGCAGGAACACCGGACCGGCCAGGAAACCCAGCAGAGCCAGCAGGACCTTGGTGGCCAGGTAGTTCTCGAACGACTTCCCGATCAGGGACAGGTTGGCCCGCAGCGACGGGAACTGCCAGCCCTGCTCGGCACAGAACGCGGCCAGGGCCCGCCCCAGCCGGCGGCTGACCCCGTTTTCCCGCTCGTCCACCACCTGGCGGAGCGCGCGGCTCACCGGCGGGCGCGCCTCGTCCAGCGCGGCGATCCGCCTGGCCAGGCTGGCCCGCCGCGGGACCAGGGCGACGATGAGCAGGAAGAGGCCGAGGCCCGCCACGGCCCCCAGGGTCAGTACCGCGCTCATGATCCGCCTCCACGCCCGGCGAGCAGGCGCTCCGGGGCCTCGAACGTGGCCAGCCTGCGCATCCACATGAAGCCCGCCGCGTACAGCGCCACGACCACGACCAGCACCAGCTGGCCCACGGGGCCGTCGTAGACCTGCACGTAACCCGGGTTGAGCACGGCCAGTCCCAGGGCCAGGCCGACCGACACGAGCACCACGATCTGGGCGCTGCGCCGGGTTGACCGGCGCTCGGCGTTGACCTTCCGGCGCACGTCCAGCTCCTCACGGACGGCCGCGGCCAGCGCGCCCAGCAGGTCCCGCAGGCCCGGTCCGCGCAGCCGGGCGTTGATGATCAGCGCGCCGATGATCAGGTCCGCGCTGGGGTCGTCCAGGTCGTCCGCGAGCCCGCCCAGCGCTTCCGGCATCGGCACGCGGGTGTGCAGCCGGTCCACCAGCCGGGCCAGTGGCTCCCGCAGGGAGGGCGCGGCCACCCGCAACGATGAGGGGATGGCCTGCTCCAGGCCAACCGCCCCGGCGATCGTGTCCCGCAGCGATTCGGTCCAGGTGGCCAGGGCTTCAAGCCGCATCATGGCGCGGCGCTCCCCCGCCGCGCCGCCCAGCGTCCGCCAGGCCAGCACGAGCAGGGCGAGAGCTATCCCGGCCACGACCCAGCGGGTGGCCGCCAGGGTGAGCGCGCCGGCCAGCAGGGCGAGCGCGCCCCGGGTCCCGGCGATCTCCCGGACCTGCCGCCGCAGCCGGGTGGACCGGCGGCCCGGCGGCCCGGGCGGCCGGCCGCGGACCGCCATGACGAGCAGGAGCAGCCCGCAGCCGCCCAGCGCGCCGGCCAGGACGGCGAGCAGCGGGGCGCCAGACTGGAGGCTGCTCACCAGCGCCCCCCGGCGGGGTCGTACCCGTGCTGGGCGAGTTCGCCCAGGCAGGAGACGGGTGCATGCGGCACCGCACGGCCGTCGGGGCCGGGGGCGAACACCTCACTGGACAGGACCCGGCCGTCCACGCCGGTCACCTCCCGGATACTGCTGACGAACCGCCGCAGCCGGCCGCCGAGCTGGTACTCGTTGCGCTTCTCCACGAACACGACGAAGTCGATCGATCCGGCGATCAGCATGTGGGTCGCCTCCACCGGCAGCCGCTCGGCGGACTGGATGGCGTAGGTGGCGATCCGGTTGAAGACCTCCAGCGACGAGTTCGCGTGGATGGTGGACAGCGACCCGTCGTTGCCCTGGGACATCGCGTTCAGCATGGTGACGATCTCGTCACCCAGGACCTCGCCCACGATGACCCGGCTGGGGTTCATCCGCAGCGACCGCCGGACCAGCTCGGCCATGGGGATCTCCCCGTGGCCTTCCATGTTCGGCAGCCGTTCCTCGAACGCGACGACGTTCGGGTGCAGCTCAGGGAATTGGTCGATGCCCAGTTCCAGGGCCCGCTCCACCGTGATGAGCCGTTCACCGGACGGGATCTCGTTGACGATCGCGCGCAGCAGCGTGGTCTTGCCGGCGTTGGTGGCCCCGGCGATCATGATGTTCTTCCGCGCCGCGGCGGCGGCCGCGAGGAAGGCCGCCGCCTCCGGCAGCAGGGTGCCGTTGCCCACCAGGTCGGCGAGGAACACCTTGCCCAGCCGGGCCCGGCGGATGGATACCGAGGGACGCAGCGTCACGTCCATCACCGCGGACAGCCGCGCCCCGTCGGGCAGCCGGAGATCCAGCTGGGGGTTGGCGCTGTCGAAGGGCCGGCTGGACAGCCCGGAGTAGGCGGCGAGCACCTGGATCAGCTCGACCAGTTCGTCGTCGTTCTCCGCGACAGGCTCGGCCATCATCTCGCGCCCGTCCGCGTAGCCGACGAACACCCGGTCGCAGCCGTTGATGTCGATGTTCTCGATGTAGGGGTCATCCAGGAGCGGCTGGAGCCGCCCGACACCGAACAGCGCGGCGTGGATCGCGGCGGCGAGATCTTCCTCTTCCTGCGCGTTGGGCGGGACCCGGCCCGCGGTGATCTCGTTGCGGGCGTGATCCTCGAGGACCTGCGCGACCAGGGCCCGGGCGAACTGGCGCTCGTCCTCACCCGACATCGGCGCCAGGCCGGCCGATCCGTCCAGCCGCCGCTGCTCGGCCAGCCGGGCTCCCACTTCGCCTCTGAGCCGCTTGACGAGCGTGTGGTCCATGCCCTCACCACCCGCCCGGCCCGCCGGCGGGCAGGTCGCGCGCGGCGCGGCCCGCGGCATGGCGGGCCGGCGCCGAGGCGGCCGGCTGGCCGGCCAGCTGCCCGGCGATCTCCCGGGCCGTCCTGATCAGCAGCGACTTGGCGAGCCTGCCGCCCCACTCCCCGCGGAGCAGTTCAGCACTCCTGGGCTCGAACGCGATCCCGCCCAGCACGCTGGCCGCGCTGTCGCGGCCGAGCGCCTGGCCGACGTCGGCGAGCGCGCGGCTGAATCCACGGTGGCCGGCGACGACCAGGACGCCGATCCGGGCGCCGCGGCCGCCGCGCTGGCCGGCCGCCGCGGACACGGCCGCGCTGCGCTCCCGCAGCCGCACGACCTCGCCCAGGCTGGGCCGGGTGATGAGGACGATGGTGGCGGCGTGGGCCAGCAGGTCGTAATAAGGGCTGTCCGGACCGAGGCGGCCGCAGTCCGCGATCACGTCGGCCTGGGGCAGCCCGGACAGCAGGCTGCCGACCGGCCCCCACAGCGGTTCCAGGCCCGTCCCCTGTTCCGCGGTGGTCACCCCGAGCAGCACGTCCAGGCCGCCGCGGAGCTTCTGCGCGTGCATCCAGAGCTGGGCAGGCTGAAGGTCGCGGCGGGCGGCCACGGCCAGGCTGAGCAGGCCGCGGCGCGGGTCGAGCCGGGCCCCGCCCTCGGCGGGCAGCCAGTACGCGATGTCACCGCCCGCGGGGTCGCACTCGGCGAGCAGCACCGGCCGTGGCCAGACCGCGGCGAGCGTGACCGCCGTGGTGGTGACGCCGGGTGCCCCCTTGTCGGCCGCGACTGCGATCAGCACCCGGCCTCACCCGGCCCCGGCACCCGTGGCCGCGGCCTGGCCGCCGCCGGGCAGGACCGCGATGCCCACGATGCCGTTCGAGGCGTTGCAGGCCACCGCCCCGGCATCGGAGGGGTTGAGCGCGACCTCCACATCGGCGATGGCGGTGCTGCCCGAGGTCGCCGAGGGGGCGCCGACCGCGAGGACGATCGCGTCGGCGGCCAGCGTCCCGCCGGGGCCGCCGGGACAGCTTTCCTGCGCGTCGCTGACCTGGAAGATGTCGATGTGGTCGCCGTCGGTGAGGCCGCGCGGCACCTGGCCGTCCTTGAGCGCCAGCCCGAGCACCGCCTTCCCGGCTACCGGGGTACCGCTGGTGGCGACCATCTCCCGGGTGAGCAGGGTTCCCTGCGGGATGGCGCTGACCGCGTAGAACCGGGTGACCTGGCTGACCTCAGACCAGGGCACGTAGGCCAGGCCGGAGCCGGCCGCGATCTGCACCTGCTGCATCGCGCTCAGCGGGATCCGCTGGCCTGCCCCGATCTGCTGGGAGATCTCGACCGCGGCGACCCGCTTACTGCCCTGGATCACCAGCAACCCGGCCCCGAGCGCGCCGCCGAGGATCAGCAGCATGGCCAGCGCGGCCAGTGCGGGCTTGCGTTCACGCGGCGCGCCCGGCAGCCGCCGCCCGGCCGGGGCCGTCGGCTCCGGCCAGTTCGCAGACTGGTCGCTGGTTACGGCTGAACCTCGCGGCAGCGTACCCCGGTCACGTGGCATTCCGTGAAAATCTCCCTGCTGATGGCGTGCATGCCCGCCCCAGGCACCCTTGCGGGCCTCAGATGGCACAGGCGCTCGTTCACCATAAAGCCACAAGAGGCGGCGCACTGGGGACATAAGCCGGGAAGTCATCTTGTCGTAATAGATCGCCACCGGCCCTGATGCGCAGCGAGATCATTGGGACGCCAGAAAACCCTGGTGAAACCCGGCGAGCCAACCTCTGAACCCTCTCGTCATTCTTAGTTAATTAGTAAATTAGTCCTAATTCGGGTAGTACCTTATGCTGAACTCCCGTCTTTCCATAACGGTCTTACCGGTTAAATCAGTATTGGTAGAGTGCCCGCCAGCAGGGCGACGACAGGGAGGCAGAGGATGCGGCGACAGCCCGGCCGGCCAGGGGAATACCGGCCCCGCGTCTGGTCGCGTGCGGGCCGGCTCACCAGCAGCCTGGTCGTCGTGAGCGGGCTGCTGATGACCGGGTGCGCGTCGGCCGCGTCGCCAGCCTTCCGCCCCGCGGGCGTCGCCACACCCGGCCAGACCGCCCCGGCGGCCCGCACCGCGGCGGCGGCCGGCCGGGCGCACGACACGGCGGGAGCCCTGGAGCGTCCCCCCTTCGGCGGGAACGTCCGCATCGTGATGCCGGGCTGGCTGCCCGCCGACCCCCGTCAGGTTCCCGCGGTCATCGCGGCCAAGGACTTCCTGCTCGCATTCCTTTATGCGCAGTACCGGGGAAATCAGGACGGCCGCTGGACGGCCTTCGTTTCCGGGCCGGTGTTCCGCGCGCTCCAGGCGAATCTCAGCGTACCCAGCGTGACCACGGAATCGTTCACCGGGACCATCATCTTTTCGCACCTTCGGGCCTACCCTGACCCCACCGCCGCCGGTGCCATCGACGTGTCCGAGTGCTTCGACAACTCCCACTCGCGAAATACCGACCTGGCCACCGGGAAGACCCTCGCCGACCGGCTCCCGGCCGACAGGCACTACTACATGAATACGGATGTGATGGCGAAAGCTAATGGCCGGTGGAGGGTGATTTCCGTGTACCCGGTCGTCTACTATCCGCGGGCGGCGGAATGCAAGCCATGATGCGGCGGGCCGGGGCGGCGCTTCTCGTCCTCGCCGGGTTACTCGCGCCAGGCTGGCTGGCCGGCCCGGCCAGCGCCGGAAACGGCGTCGGCTGCACCGGCAGCACCTGCTCGATCCTGCTGAGCACGCTGATCACGCTCAAGGGCGACGTGGGCGCCGGGACCGCGCACGTTCAGCTGCCGGTGGCGCCGCCACCCTGCCTGTGGCAGCCGATCGGTGACGCCACCACCGGGAGCAACTCGATCATCGCGCAGTTCGGCAGCGTCGCCCCCGGCACACCGTTCGGCGTGTACCAGTCGGTGCAGCAGGCCAGGAGGCTGCTCAGGGGCAAGCCGGTGCCGCCCGGGACGTGGTGGCAGCTGCCGGTCAACCCGGCCGCGCCGAGGGCGGCGCAGCGGCAGTGCTTCAGGCTGCCGCTGTTCTTCTTCACCACGCCCGGCCAGGCCCCGCCCACCCCGCCCGTGCCGCTGCGGACGCTGGCCGCGTACGCCTACAACCACATGACCATTCCCGCGCCCGCGCTGACCGTGAACCCGGCCGGCCGCGGTTACGTGAACCTGGCCACCTACGTGTGGGGCCGGACCCGGCCGGTGAGCGCGACCACGGGCCGTCCCGGCGCCTACGAGGTGACAGCCACGCTGGGCGGCGAAACCGTCAGCGTGTGGGCGCAGCCCGCCGCGAGGGGCGCGTTCTCGGTCACCGCGAACGGGCCCGGGACGCCGTACTCGGCGTGCGGCCCCGGCGGCTCGCATGATCGGGCCGGGCACGTGCCGGCCAGCGCCGGGGCAGGCACCCCGCCCGACTGCGGCGTGCTGTGGCAGGCACCGGTGTCCGGCGCATCCGTCAGCGCCACCGTCACCTGGTCTGCCACCTGGGGTGCGGGCGTCCTCGCCGGTCCCGGGCCGAACGCGCTGCCGCCCATCCAGATGACCGGCCGGACCGCGCCCTTCCCGGTCGCGGAGATCCAGAGCATCAACGGAGGCTAGGCCAGTGAGCCAGCGCAGCCAGTGAACCGGCGCAGCCAGTGAACCGGGGCAGCCAGTGAGCCAGCGGGGCCGGGGCAGCGGGTGAACGCGGCGGACGGGGCCACGGTGGCCGCCGCCGTGGCGGCCGGGCTGCTCACCGGGCGGGTGACCACCACGCACATGGCCCGCCTGCTGGCCGTGCCCGCGGCCTATCGGGCGGCGGACCTCGTGGGTCCTGGTCCTCGGCACCGGGCTGGCCTTCGCGATCATGGCGCTGCGCCTCGGGCCGGGTCCGCCGCTCCCCGCGTTCTGCTATCTGGCCGGGATCGGGGTCCCGCTGGCCGTGATCGACATCAGGTGCCGGCGGCTTCCTGACGCGCTGATCCTGCCCTCCTACCCGGTGGCCCTGGCGCTCCTCGGGCTCGCGTCGCTGATCCTGCCCGGAGGCGGCCGTGAGTTCCTGTCCGCACTGGCCGGCATGGTCCTGGCCGGGACGGTCTTCCTGATCCAGGTGCTCGTCTACCCCTCCGGCCTCGGCTGGGGGGACGTGAAGCTGTCCGGGCTGCTCGGCCTGTACCTGGGCTGGCTGGGCGTCAGCGCGCTGGTCGGCGGGCTGTTCCTGGGGTACCTGCTCGCCGCGGCCACCGGGCTGGCCCTCATGGCCGCCCGGCGGGCGACCCGGAAGTCACATGTCGCGTTCGGCCCCTTCCTGCTGGCCGGTACGCTCGCGGCCGTCCTGCTCACTGGCCTGGCCGGGCCGCGCTGGTCCTGATCGGGTTCAGCGGCCGGGCAGCCGCCAGAAGACGGCGACCCCGGCGGCGGCCGCCTGTCCCTGCGCGTACCCGGCTCGCGCGACCGGCGCGCGGACGGCGGGATCCAGCGGGTTGATGCCCATGGCCGCGACGCTGTCATCGTCGGGCGCGAGCACCTGCACCTGGACGGCCCCGGCTTCCGCGCCCTGAGTCAGCCCGGCGACCTGCTCCTCCAGTGACGGGTCGGCCATCGGGACCAGGATCAGCACCCGCTGGAAACCGGCGGCCAGGTCGGCGTTGACGGCCGAGCGGGTGCCGCCGTCGATATAACGGCCCTGGCCGATGGTGACCGGCGGCCAGATGCCCGGGATCGCGCAGCTGGCGGCCACCGCGTCGACCAGATCCGCACCCGATTCCTTATCGAACACGCAGACGTCGCCGGTGTGCGCCTCGACCGCGACCACGGCGAGCCTGCGGGACGGCCAGGAGTGCCGCGGCAGGCGCCTGGCGATCACCGCGCGCCGCTCAGCCGCGGGCACGGTTTCCACCTGGAGGGCCCGCTCGCCGATCACACGGCGCAGCACAACCGGGTCCGGGAACAGCTCCGGCAGCTTCTCCCAGGACTCCATGACCTCGATGACCCGCTCCATGTCCGGGGTCAGCTCCGCGGACTGCCGGCCAGGCACGGTCTGGCGGTCGAGCAGGTCGGTCAGCGGCAGCCCGCTGCCGAGCTGGGCGGCGACCGTGGCTCCGGCCGAGGTGCCCAGCAGGTAGTCCGCCGCGGTGACGTCGGCGCCGCCTGCGGCCAGGCCGGCCAGCAGGCCCGTTTCCCAGGCGATACCGGACAGGCCGCCGCCGCCCAGGACCAGCGCCCGTCCCGCCGGCCGGGCCCGGCTATGTCGGCACCGCTCACAGTGCTAGCCCAAGAGTTCGCACGACCCAGAAACACCCCGCACCGGCCACTCGCCCAGGCCTCACGGCCCAGGCTCGCTCGCCGGTCTGGGTCTCGCTCACAGTGCTAGCCCAAGAGTTCGCACGACCCAGAACACCCCGCACCGGCCACTCGCCCCGGCCTCACGGGCAAGGCTCGCTCGCCAGCTGAGTCTCGCTCACAGGCTGACGCCGACCAGCACCGGCTCACTGGCCAGCTCCACCCCGAAGGTGTCGCGGACCCGGTCCCGGATCTCCCGGGCCAGGCCGACCACGTCGGCCGTGCGGGCGCCGCCCGGGTTGACGATGGCCAGGGTGTGCTTGGTGGAGATGCGCGCCGCGGCGCCGGGCCGGTTGCCGTCTGCGGGCCCGCTGCCCTGGTAGCCCTTGCCGAACCCGGCCTGGCCGATGAGCCAGGCGGCGGGCACCTTCACCTGGCCCGGCCCGGCCGGGAACTGCGGGATCGGGACGCCGGGGCCAGACCGGCCGTCCACCACGCGGCGGAGGTTCGCGAACTGCGTGGCGTCCAGGACCGGGTTGGTGAAGAACGATCCGGCGCTGCGGCTGTCGGGGTCACCGGGATCGAGCACCATGCCCTTGCCGCGGCGCAGCCGGAGCACGGCCGCGCGGACGTCACCCAGCGGGGCCCGGCCGCCCTCGTCCTGCCCGTCCTGGTCCTGCCCGTCCTGGTGCTGCCCGTCCTGGTCCTGGCCGTCCTGGCCCTGGCGGCGAACTTCCAGGCCCAGGGCCCCGGCCAGCTCGGCGTAGCGGACCGGCCGGGACAGCGGGTCGCTGGTCAGCTGGAAGGTCACCCCGAGGACGACGAACCGGCCGGTCACCGCGGGAGGCGTGATGCTCCGCTTGAAAGCGCTGGTCCGGTAGCCGAAACCGCAGTCACGGGCGGCCAGTTCCACCACCGTGTCCGTGGCCCGGTCATAGGCCCGGACCCTGGTGACCGTGTCGGCGACCTCCTGGCCGTACGCGCCCACGTTCTGGATGGGGGTGGCGCCGGTGAGCCCGGGGATGCCCGACAGGCATTCGAGCCCGGCCAGGTCGGCGGCCACGCAGGACGCGACGACCGTGTCCCACTCCTCGCCGGCCGCGACCGTCAGCGTGACCGGCGCACCCAGATCAGCCTGGCGGGGGCCCGCTTCGTCCGGGCTCTGGCCATCGGGTCCGGCCGCATCCGGTCCTGTCATCCGGTGGATGCCCTTGGTCGCGACCTGGATGACGGTGCCGGGAAAGCCGTTATCGGAAATGAGCAGGTTGCTGCCGCCTCCGAGGACCAGCAAAGGCTCGCTGCGCCGATCGGCGCCCCGTACCGCGGCGATGATCTCCTCGTCGGTGCCGGCCACCACGAAACGGCGGGCCGGGCCGCCCAGGCCGAAGGTGGTGAAGCGGGACAGGCTCACCTGCTCGCGGACGTTAGCCATGGGCGGCGTCAGGGCAGCCGGACCACCGCGCGGGAGCGGGTGAGCACCTTGTTCCCGCCCGATCGGGCGGTCAGCGCCACCGCGACCCGGTTGCCGTCCAGCTTCTCCTCGATGGTCCCGCTGACCTCGATGCTGACGAAGGCGTCGTCGTCGGGCACGACGACCGGGGCCGAGAACCGGACCCCGAACTCCGTCATGGCCCCTGGGTCACCCGTCCAGTCCGTGACGTAGCGCGCCGCCTGGGCCATGGTGAACATGCCGTGCGCGATGACGTTGGGCAGCCCCACGGCCCGGGCGATCCGCTCGTTCCAGTGGATGACGTTGAAGTCGCCGGACGCGCCGCAGTACTTGATCAAGTCCAGCCGGGCCACCGGGTAACTGGCCGGCGGAAGCTCGGCGCCCGCCTCGACGTCCGCGTACCTGACCACCGGGCTCATTCCGCCTCACCTGACGTGCCGCGTTCCACCAGCGTCGAGTAGGCCGTGCACACCTGCTCCCCCGCCACGGTCCGGACTTCGGTCCGGGTGGTCATCACCGTGTTGCGGCCGAGCGTCTTGATGGTCTCGATCGTGGCCTGCGCGGTGACCACGTCGCCGGCGTGCAGCGGCCGGGTGTAGCTGAAGCGCTGCTCGCCGTGGACCACGAGGGCGTAGTTGATGCCCAGACCCGGGTCCGCGATGGCCTGCCCGGACGCGGCCATCGTCACCACGATCGGGAACGTGGGCGGGGCGATCACGTCCGGGTACAGCCGGCCGCGACGGCCGCGTCCCGGTCCCGGTAGACCGGGCTGGGATCACCGATCGCGTCGGCGAACTCGGCGATCTTGACCCGGCTGACCTCGTAGGGCTGCGTCGCCGGGAATGACCGGCCGGCGTAGTCCTGGTTGACGGCCACGCGACGTTAGCGGGTCTCGCGGTGCGCCCGGTGGCAACGGCAGTTCGGGCAGTACTTCTTGAGCTCGAGCCGGTCCGGGTCGTTGCGCCGGTTCTTCTTGGTGATGTAGTTACGGTGCTTGCACTCCGTACAGGCCAGGGTGATCTTGGGCCTGACGTCGGTGGCAGCCACGATGGAGTGCCTTTCTCTGGATGGGCGGAGTACGGACAGACCTAACTGTAAGGACAGTGACCTGGTTGGAACAGGCACTCCCCCGCCGCAGTGGGCCATCTGGACAGACAACAGCCCGCGACCGGGCACCATTCCCCAGGCCGCGGACAGCAGCACGCACGGCACCCCGCGCCGCGGAACCGGGATCCGGGCCGCGGCGGCGGGCCGCGCGAACTGGTAGCGGAGGCCGGACTTGAACCGGCGACACAGCGATTATGAGCCGCTTGCTCTGCCTGACTGAGCTACTCCGCCTGATGGCCGCCAAGCGCACATAGCTTACAGCGACTCACCGGCCGGCCGGGTGATCGGCCCGGATCGCACCCGGCCCCCCGGCGGCCCAGGGCCGTGGCGGTGGCCCTGGGGGCGGTGATTACGTTGGGATGGGCCAGGCCTGACCGGGAGGGCGAGGCGAACGGTGCGGGCTCGGCACTAGCTGACCGCGGACCGGGCTGACCGGGCGGACCGGGCGCCGGGGCCCAGGGAATCGGCCGCGGCCACGCCCAGCACCACCCGGCCACGCACACGCTGAGGACCAGGGCTGACACCGCCGGGGCCAGCCCGCCCAGCGCGGCCAGGACCACGATCCCGGCGATCCGCGCCCACGACACCCGGCCCCAGACCACGGCCTTGAACGCGGCGTGGCCGAGCAGGAACAGGGCGGTGCCGCCGAGCAGCAAAGCGGAGACCGCTGTGCCGCCCACCTGGCCAGGGCTGCGCAGCACGAGCTGGTCCCCCGCCGCGACCACGATGATCCCGGCCACCATGACCGGGTGGATGAGGTGATACGCGGAGCGGCCCAGCCGCCGGGATCGGCCGAGCTGGCGATGACCTGCGTACTCTCCTCCGCGCTGCGGTGGAAGTACAGCCACCAGAGACCGACGCTGCCGGTGAACGCGGCCAGGAATGCGATGATCTCCTGCGCGGTCACCGACGCCAGCGCGGACAGCGCGGCCCCGATCACCACGATCGACTCGCCCAGTGCGATGAGGATGAACGCCTGGCACCGTTCGGCGAAGTGATTGCCCTCGATCGTCCAGTCCCGGGTCCGCGACCGGCCCAGCCCGGGGGTGTAGAAGCCGACCAGGCCGCCGAGCACGTCAACGGCGACCGCGCCGAGCCAGAGCAGTTCGCGGGCGTGCCCCGCCACCAGGCCGCCCGCCACGGCCAGCGTGCCGCTGGCCACGCACCAGGCCAGGATGCGCTGGAAGTTGCGCTGCAGCCGCTGCCCGCGCAGCCCGGCCACCGCGAACACGCTCCGGCCGATCTGCATGAGGGCATACGCGCCGCCGACGGCCAGCCCGCGTCCCGCGAACGCGAACGGCAGGGCGGCCGACATGACCAGGCTGACCAGGGCCAGCCCGAGCAGCATCAGCCGGACCGGGATCCGCTCGGGATCCAGCCAGTTCGTGACCCAGGTGGTGTAGGCCCAGGCCAGCCACACCATGGCCAGCAGGAGCAGCGCCTGCAGCGCGCCGCCGACCGTCCGGTGATCGAGCAGGTAATGAGACAGCTGGGTGACCGCGAACACGTAGACCAGGTCAAAGAACAGCTCGACGTTGGTCACCCGGGCGCTCCCCCCGGGCGGGCGG
The DNA here is from genome assembly GCA_963720645.1 of uncultured Actinomycetes bacterium. Lineage (GTDB taxonomy): Bacteria > Actinomycetota > Actinomycetes > Streptosporangiales > Streptosporangiaceae > RYN-230. The sequence goes on from CAVRFX010000022.1 coordinate 277,193, forward strand.
AGCAGGTTCCCGGGCCGGTCCTGGCGGGTGCTGCTCAGCATCCGGCCATTATGACCGGGCGCCCTGCGCGATCACGGCCGCGCAGGCGATCATGGTCAGGTCCCCGGCCCCCGGACGGCCCGGATCTGCAGCCGCACGTAGTCCACCACCGGCTCAGCCAGCCGCGCGGTCACGGCCTGGACGAACGGCCAGCAGCAGGCGGGCGGCAGGTCGCGCAGATGCGCACCGAGCACGACGGTGGCCAGGAACGCCTCCAGCTGGTCCGCCGATTCGAAGGAGGCCGGGTCGGGCATCAGGCCAACCTCGATGCCGGTGAACCCGGCGGCCGCCAGGCGCTCGCGGGTCTCCCCCGCCCCCGCGAAGTTCCAGATGTCCGTCCCGTCGTCGGCACCCAGACCGGCCAGGGCCTGCCGGACCTTGTCGATGTTGCCCAGGCCGCCCGCCTCGGCCACGAACTGGCCGCCGGGCCGGAGCATCCGGGCGACCGAGCCGAATACCTGCGCGTGGTCCGGCAGCCAGTGCAGTGTGGCCACGCTCAGCACCGCGTCAACCGGCTCGGTGGCCGGCAGCGGCTCGCGCAGGTCGGCCTGCAGCACCTGCACCCGGTCCAGCTGCCCGCCCAGCCGGTCACGCAGCTGCGCCAGCATCTGCTGCGACCCGTCGATGGCGAGTACCCGGCCGCGGGGCAGGACGGTCAGCAGCTGCTGCGCGTCCCGCCCGGTCCCGGCGCCCAGGTCCGCGGCGGTCTCGTCCCCGGCCAGCCGGAGCCGGGCGATGGTGGCGGGCCCCCACCGCTGATGCGGCAGCGGCAGCGCATCGTAGCTCCGGGCATCCCATTCAAGAAGCTCCACAACGAGGACCCTACCAAGCTGTCTCACTATAGTTAATTCTTGGTCTTGCATAGTGAGACGCCTATAGTGAGACGCTAGGGCGCCGGCGGCACCCGGCGGGCCAGCAGCCGCAGGCGGGCGCCCCGGGGCTCGCCGGGGACGTCCTCCTGGCTGATCACGCTCACGCCGCCGGGCAGCAGCGTGGCCGGCTCACCGGGACCGAGGCACCAGGCGGCAGGCAGCGCAGGCCCCGCCGGGCGGCGGTGGTGAACGCTTCCCAGCCGAGCACCCCGCCGGGCGCCAGGGCCGCCGCGGCCGCGGCGAAGACCCCGGGATCCCAGAACCCGGTGCCGAGCACCAGCGCGTACCGGCCCGGCGCGGGACGCCAGGCCTGGAGGTCGGCGTGGACCAGCGTGACCAGGTGATCCAGCCCGCGGCGCCGGGCCTCGCGGCCGAGCAGGGCGAGGGCTACCTCAGACACGTCAACCGCGGTGACGCGCCGGCCGCGCGCCGCGGCCAGCAACACGCTGCCGGATGGGCCGCTGGCCAGGTCGGCGACCGGGCCGTCCGGCAGGTCCAGGGCCAGTGCCGCGACGGCCAGCGGATGCGGCGCGAACGAGGCGGTGAACCCGTTCCCGTACCTCTCGTTCCACCGCAGCCGGTCGGGATGCCCGGCCAGTTCGCCCGGTGATTCCTCCACCTGCGCAGGCTAGCCCGGCAGGCCACGGCCCGGGTGGCCGGTGCTGGTGACCGGTGCTGGTGACCGGTGCTACCGGTGGATCCCGGTCAGCCCGACGCGGGCGGCGCGTAGAACAGCGCGTTGTTGTCCTGATCCGTGGCCACGCACGCGGTCGCCGCCGCACAGCTGAGGGTGGTGATCCTGGCCCCGGGGGCCGCGGATGCCACGTGGGTCCACAAGCCGTTGGCGTAGCTCATGGTCGTCCCGGAGCGGCCCACCGCCAGGCACGATCCGGCTGCCGGGCAGGACACCGCGACGGCCGCCGGCCCGATCGGCTGAAGGCCCCACAGCCCGTCCGAATACATGGCCGCCTGGCCGGACGAGTCCACCGCCATGCAGAACGCTGTCGTGGGACAGGAGACGCTGACCAGGTCATGGCCCGTGTCCGCCGCCGCGGGACCGCCCCACGACGTGCCGTTGTAGGTGAACACGTTCCCGCTCGCGCTCACGGCCACGCAGTGGGTGGAACTGACGCACGAGACCGAGTTGAGCGACTGCCCGCTCGGGTCGGCCGTCTGCTGGCTCCATCCCGTGGTGGCACCCCGGTACGTGAAGGCGACGCCGATGTTGTCGACGGCCACGCAGAAGGATGAGTCGGCACACGAGACGCTGGTCAGCGTCCCGGATCCCGAGCCCACCAGGGCCGGGGTGCCCCACACCCCGTGGGCGAACGGGATGGCATACCCCGCGGCATCGACCGTGAGGCAGAACCTGGACGAGGAGCAGGAGATGGCGATCAGGCGGCCGTTGGGGTCCTTGTTAGCCACCGGCCAGGTCCCGCCGGACTGGAGGGACAAGACGGTGCCCGCGCTGTCCGTGGCGTAGCAGACGCCCTGTTTCGGGCAGGCCAGGCCGGTGATCTGGGCGCTGCTGGCGGGGAGGGTCTGCGGATCAACCGGCACCGGGGAGCTCCATCGGGGCGGCGGCGGGGCCGGGCTGGCCGAACCCGCTGTCCCGGTGCCCCCGGCGCTCGACGGCGCGCTGGCCGTCGCGCTCGCGGCGGCGGGAGCGGACGCGACATCCTGGTGACTGTGCATCACGACCAGGGTTCCCGTCACGCCGGTCACGCCCAGGATCGCCACGGCGGCCACCCCCGCCAGGAGCCGCGTCCGGCTGGGCCGCCGGTAGCCGCTGCCGGCCAGCGGGTCAGCGGGGCGGTCGGCAGTGTCCTGGCCGTGACCGTCCCGGGGTTTCGTCCCGGTACTCCCCCGGCCGTTGCCGTGGCCTGGGCCGCCGTTGGCTGCGCCCCCGGCGGGGCTCCCGGCGCCCCCGGCTGGGCTCCCGGCGCCCCCGGCGCCCCCGGCTGGGCCCCCGGCGCCCCCGGCTGGGCTCCCGGCGCCCGGCTCCGCCAGGCCCGGCCGGGGCGGGAGGTGCCATTCCCCGGGCGGGGTGATCCGTTCGTCCGGCGGAGATGCGGTCCGGGCCTGCGGGCGCGCCCACTCCACCGGGATGACCCGCTCGGTGGGCGGGGCGGCACGAGGGCCGGGCGGGGCGGCCCGCTCGGCCGGGGGCGCGGCCGCCGGCACCCGGAGCATGGCGTGGAATCCTGAGACGGGAGTATCGGTGCCGTCCGCGGACAGGTCCTGGCCTTCGGGTTCACGGCGGTCGGGCGAGCCAGGGGTGGGGCCTGGCCGGGCGCTGGCCGCCGGGCGGCCGAAGGCATCCGACAGCGCTTCGCCCAGCGCGGCCAGCTCCCCGTGGCTGACGGTACCCGGCAGCGCCTCGCCCGGCGGGTCCTGCTCCGCCTGGCTGAAGGCACCCGGCGTTGCGCTCCGGCCACGGCGCAGCCAGATCCTCATCACGGGAGACATCCGGTTCACCCTCACCGGGAGCGTCGGGCCCGCCCGGACCTTCCTCATCGCCCGCGGCCAGCCCGCGCGTACCTGCGCCTTCCTCCCCGTACCCGTCCGAGGCCAGCTCCGCCGGCAATGGCGGGGGAGAAAAAGGGGGAATGTCGGCTTCCGAAGTAGCCGCGATGTATTCGCTGAAGGACCCGCTGCTGAAGAGCGGCGCATATTCGTCCAACGGCTCAGCGGGGTATTCCGCGGCCGGTTCCGCCCACCCTGGGCCAGGCTCCGGCCCAGGCTGAACGGCTTCCGGCGCTCCAGAAAGGTCACCGGACCGCACGTACGCCCCGCAACGGCTGCAAAACTCATCCCCCGGGGAAATGGCATGCCCGTTATCGCAAGTCCACACCGGTCCCCGCTCTCGGTCCCCGCTGTTGATCACCCGCCCTGCCAGCGTGCCGATATTAGGGCATTTCAGCCCGGCCCGCAGACGGGTTGACCAAGGAGTTATTCGCTTCCGGCCAGGGGATGGCGTCTGGTCACGACGTGCTCACGCGGCCCGCCCGGGCCGGTCGCCCGCGCAACCTACTGGGATGCCGCGGGCATGCCGATCTGCCACAAATCAGGGTCCGCCCAGGCACCGGTAATCACGGTGTCCGGATCCTGGCCGCGCAGCCGGGCGAACCGTTCCGCCATGAGCTGCAGGTGCACGGTCATGGGCAGCTGCGCGAGCAGCGGCGAGAGGCCCCCGGCGGGCAGGCTGAGCACGCTGACGGGGATGCGCTCGCGCGCCGCCGCCTCGCCCACCGCCGCAGTCAGCCCGTCGGGGTCCGCCTCCGGCTGGAGCAGCAGCACTCCGTCGGCCGCGGTGAAAGGCACGGCGTTGCCGTGCAGGAAGCGTTCCGCGTCGAACCCCTCGGCGAGCATGCGGGCCCCCTCCCGGATCTTGAGCGCCGTCTCCCGCGCGGTCACGCCCCACGGGCCGCAGCCGACGATGCCGAGGCTGCGGGCTGGGACCGGCACGTGCTCGGTCGCGGGCGCCGAGTAGGCCACCCGGATCTCCGCGGCGGCCTGCAGCACGTCACCCGGGGAGCCCTCCGCCGGTGCTCCGTCCCGGGCCACCTCTCCCGCTGCGGCCACCTGGTGGGCCAGCCGGGCCAGCACGGCCACGGCCGCCGTGTAACTCACCGTGTAGGTCTCGGCCTCCTCCGGCGCCACCGTCGTGATGGCCTCCGGCCAGCCTGGGCCGGTCCCCGTGATCGAGACCACCGGCACCCCGCTGGCCAGCGCCTCCGCCCGGGCCCGGGCGGCGTAGCCGGTCTGCCCGGTGTGGGTGATCACCACCAGCGCGTCGCCGAGCCGCGGGCCGGCGCTCCACCGCACCCAGGTGGCCGCGGGAAACCACCGTGCGTCCAGGCCCGCCCGCTCCAGCATCATCACGCCGAGTTCCGCCGCGTGCTGGCTGGTCCCCGTCCCCACGAGGATCACGCGCCGGGCCGCGGCCAGGATCGCCGCCGGCGCGGCCAGGTCGAGCCCGGCGATCCGGTCCAGCGCGTCAGCCTGGGCCCTGATCATGCGGTACAGCGCGGTCTGCGTCATCGCTTCCCCCTCGTGCCTGCCCAGCAGCGTACCGAGGGCCGCCGGAGGGAGGTGGGAGGGGCGCTAGCCGAGGGTGAAGGGATCGCGGGTGCCTCCGCTGAGCTCCACCCAGATGGCCTTGGTCTGGGTGTACTCGTGGACGGCCTCGATGCCGTTCTCCCGGCCGAGTCCGCTGGCCCCGAACCCCCCGAACGGGACGTCCGGGCCGACCACCCGGTAGGCGTTGATCCAGACGGTGCCGGTCCGCAGCGCGTGCGCGACCCGGTGACCGCGGTGGATGTCCTTGGTCCACACCGCGCCGGCCAGGCCGTAGCGGGTGTCGTTGGCCAGGCCGATGGCTTCCTCCTCGGTGTCGAACGGGATGACCGCGAGCACCGGGCCGAACACCTCCTCGCAGGCCACGGTCATGCTGGGCTTGACGTTGGTCAGCACGGTGGGCTGGACGAAATAACCTCCCAGCTGCCCGGCGGGCTGCCCGCCGGTGGCCACCGCCGCGCCCTCGCTGGCTGCCGAGGCGAAGAACGAGAGCACCTTCTGGTACTGCGGCCCGGTCGCGAGAGGCCCCATCTCCGTCGCCGCCTCCCGCGGGTCGCCGAGCTTGATGGCCTCCGCCCGGGCGACGATCTTGCCGACCAGCTCATCGTGGACGCTGCGGTGCACCAGCAGCCGCGATCCGGCCATGCAGGTCTGCCCGGTCGCGGCGAAGACCCCGGCCACCACCCCGTTGCTGGCCGCGTCAAGGTCGGCGTCGGGAAAGACCAGGTGCGCGGACTTGCCGCCGAGCTCGAGCAGCACGCTGGTGATGTTGCTGGCCGCCGCCTTGGCGACCTCGGCCCCAACCTGGGTGGACCCGGTGAAGGCGATCTTGTCCACGCCGGGGTGGGCAGCCAGGGCCTTGCCTACCTCTGGCCCGAACCCGCTCACCACGTTGAACACGCCGGGCGGGAAACCGGCCTCCTGAACCAGGCGGGCCAGCGCGACCGCTGACGCCGGAGAGTAGTCGCTGGGCTTGGCGACCATGGTGCACCCGGCGGCCAGCGCGGGCGCCAGTTTCCAGCAGAGCAGCAGCAGCGGTGAGTTCCAGGGAACGATCGCCGCCACCACGCCGGCCGGCTCACGCCGGGTGTACACGAGGAAGTTCGGCTTGTCCGCCGGGATGGTCGAGCCCTCGATCTTGTCGGCCAGCCCGGCGAAGTAATAGAACCAGTCGGGAATGCTGCCCAGCTGCCCGCGCATCTCGCGGAGGAGCTTGCCGGTGTCACGGGTCTCGAACTCGGCCAGCCGGTCCGCATCCCGGGCGATCAGCTCGGCCAGCCGCCGCATGAGCCGGGCCCGGCCGAACCCGGTCAGCTGCCCCCACGGCCCTGACAGTGCGCGGCGGGCGGCCGCGACCGCCAGGTTCACGTCGGCCTCGCCCCCGTCGGCCGCGGTGGCCCACGGGGCACCCGAGAACGGGTCGATGCTCTGGTAGCTGCGCCCGGAGGCGGGCTCGACCGGCTGGCCGTCGATGACCAGGGAGAAATGAGGCAGCTGCGCCGGTGCGGACGCCTGCGTCGCGGTCATGATGATGCCTCCTGCTCTGGGAATCCGAATTCTGCGCGGATGGCCGTGGTGTGCTGCCCGGCCGCCGGGACCGCGCCCATGGCCGCGGTCCGGCCGGGCACCGTCACCGGCGGCAGCAGCGCGCGGATCTGCCCCGCCGGGGAATCGATGTCCCGCCACCGGTCCCGGGCCGCCAGCTGCGGGTGGGCGGCGAACTCCCCGGGAGTCCGCATCCGGGCGTTGGCGATGCCCGCCGCTTCCAGCGACGCTTCGAGCTGGTCGGCCGGGATGGCCGCGAACACCTCGTTCATCACGGCCGTCAGTTCGTCATGATGCGCGACCCGGGCCGGGTTGGTCGCGAACCGCTCATCGGTGATCAGGTCCGGGCGGCCCAGGACCCGCTCGCACAGCACCGCCCACTCGCGCTCGTTCTGGATACCCAGGAACACCTGGCCGCCCTGGGCCGGGTAGGGCCCGTACGGGGAGATCGAGGCGTGCCGCGCGCCGGTGCGCGGCGAGGCCCGGCCGCCGTAGACGCTGTAGTAGTACGGCTGGCTCATCCATTCGCCCAGCGCGTCGAGCATGGCCACCTCGAAGCGGCCGCCCCGGCCGGTCCGCTCCCGCTCGTACAGCGCGGTCAGCACCCCGGAGTACGCGTACATCCCGGCGGCGATGTCGGCCACGGAGATCCCGGCCTTGGCCGGCTTCGCCGGGGTGCCGGTGACCGACAGCAGCCCCGCCTCGCACTGGACCAGCAGGTCATAGGCTTTCTTGCCGGCGTACGGGCCGTCCGGGCCGTAGCCGGAGATCGAGCAGCTGATCAGCCGGGGGTAGCGGGCGGTGAGCTGCTCCGCGCCCAGGCCGAGCCGCCCGGCGGCGCCGGGCGCGAGGTTCTGCATGAACACGTCCGCGCGGGCCAGCATGGCCTCCAGAAGGTCCCGGTCGGCGGGCTTCTTCACGTCCAGCTCGACGCTTTCCTTCCCCCGGTTCAGCCACACGAAATAGCTCGACTGGCCGTGGACCGACTGGTCGTAGCCACGGGCGAAATCACCCCCGCCGGCCCGTTCGATCTTGATCACCCGGGCGCCGAGGTCGGCGAGCTGGCGGGTGGCGAACGGGGCCGCCACCGCCTGCTCCAGCGCCACGACCAGCAGGCCTGCCAGAGGGAGTCCGCTCACGGGGCTGGCCTGGCTCGCTTCGCTCACGGGGCTGGCCTGGCTCGCTTCGCTCACGGGGCTGGCCTGGCTCGCTTCGCTCACGGGGCTGGCCTGGCTCGCTTCGCTCACGGGGCTGGCCTGGCTCGCTTCGCTCACGGGGCGACCGAGTTCCGCTTGACGAGCTGGCGGGCGATGACGTTGCGCTGGATCTCGTTGGTGCCCTCGCCGACGATCATCAGGGGGGCGTCGCGGAAGTAGCGTTCCACGTCGAACTCGGTGGAGTAGCCGTACCCGCCGTGGATGCGCACCGCGTTGAGCGCGATCTCCATGGCGGTCTCCGACGCGAACAGCTTGGCCATGCCCGCCTCCATGTCCGCCCGGCCGCCCGCATCGAAGCAGCGCGCCGCGTAGAGCACGAGCTGCCGCGCGGCCGTCAGCTTGGTGACCATGTCCGCGAGATAGTTCCCGACCGACTGGTGCTGCCAGATGGGCTGGCCGAAGGTTTCCCGCTGCTGGGCGTAGCGCAGCGCGTCCTCCAGCGCGGCCCGGCCGACGCCGACGGCCCGGGCGGCGACCTGGATCCGGCCGATCTCCAGACCCCGCATCATCTGCCCGAAACCCTCCCCCTCCCGGTCGCCGAGCAGCGCATCCGCCGGCACCCGGAAGTCATCGAAGGACAGCTCGCAGCTCTCCACCCCCTTGTAGCCCAGCTTGGGCAGGTCACGCGAGACCGTGAACCCCGGCCCGTGCTCGGCCAGCAGGATGCTGATCCCCGCGTGCGCGGGACGGGCGGCCGGATCGGTCTTGCAGAGCAAAGCGACCAGCGAAGAACGCCGGGCGTTCGTAATCCATGTCTTCGAACCGTTTATGACATAAAAATCGCCATCGCGGCGGGCGGTCGTGCGCATGGCCTGCAGGTCGGAACCGCCGCCGGGCTCGGTCAGCGCCATCGTGGCCCGGACCTCGCCGGTCGCCATCCGCGGCAGGTACCGCTCTTTCTGCGCATCGGTTCCGTAGTCCAGCAGCAGCTTGGCCACCACCGTGTGGCCGCCCATGGCGCCGGCCAGGCTCATCCAGCCGCGGGCGAGCTCCTCGGTGACCAGCGCGTAGCAGGGCGTGCTGACGCGCGCGGCGCCCCACGGCTCCGGAATGGCCAGCCCGTAGATGCCCAGCTGCTTCATCTGCCCGATGAGCTTCTCCGGGTAGGTGTTCGCGTGCTCGAGCTCCGATGCGACCGGCCTCACGTCACGCTCCACGAAGTCGTGGACCAGGCCGACGATCGCGCGCTCCTCCTCGCTCAGCTCATCCATGCCCGTCCTTTCGGCCGCGGACGCCGTCCGTGCACCGCATCAGCAGAAGTCCCGGAGCAGGTCGGCAGCGCTCGGCCAGGTCCAGGCCGCGGGATCGAGCTCCGGACCGCCGGCCAGGTCCAGCCGGGCCAGGCAGTCGGCGATCTTCGCCCGGAGCTGGCCCTCGGTGGCCAGGCCGGGCGACCCGGGCGGGAACTGCTGGGTGATCTGCGCGATGCCGCCGCTGGCCATGTGCAGCTCGGCGACCAGTTCGCCGTCCAGCAGCCACGTCCCGCCCGGCTCGCTCTTGATCTCGACCAGCCCGGCCAGGCTGCGCGCGGCGGGCCTGCGCACCGCGTCGTCGGTGAAGCTGGCGAAGCCCGGATACCGGTCCAGCAGCGCAGCGGCTGCGGCGTACTCCAGGCTGAACTTGCCCTGCAGCCCGGTGTCCGGCTGGTGGTGGATCAGCGGGGTCAGCGTGCCCTCGGGGGTGCGCAGCACGATCCGGCGCACCTCGGCCGGGTCCAGCGGCCCGGACTGCACGAGTTCGCCGAGCGCGCTGATCGGGCGCTGCAGCGCGTAGCAGCACGGATAGATCTTGACCGCCAGGCCGCCGGGAACCGCGGGCCCGGACAGGTCGGCTGCGCCGGGATCCCCGCCAACCAGGGTCATCCACTCGGCCAGCGCGGCCGGATCGGCCCGCGCACCCGCCGCGGCGAGCGTGGCCGCCCGGATGCCGGTGTCCACGGCGAACCCCACCTGGAGCGACTTGGCGTCCGTGCCGAACGCCCGCTGCACCCCGCCCGCACCGGGCACCGCCAGGGCCAGGGCCGTGGCGATCTGCTCCGGGCCCAGCCCGAGCGCCACCGCGGCCCCGGCCGCGGCCGCGGGCGCGCCCGCAGTGCAGGTGGCGTGCCAGCCCGCGGAGTAGTGCGGCCAGCCCAGCGCGTGGCCGAGCCGGGCCATCACCCCGGCCGCGGCCAGGTAGGCCCGGGCGTCGGCCCCGAGGGCCAGGACAGTCGGGACGCACACCGCGCTGATGTGTGTGGTGGACTCCATGTGCAGGTCGTCGAAGTCCAGGACGTGCGCAGCCACCGCCCAGCGCGGGCCTTCCGGCATGCCCGCGGCCAGCCGGGTCACCGGGTGGTCGCGGCCGGCCAGCGCCACCGCGACCGTGTCGGCCAGCGAACGGCGGGCCAGGGCCAGGTCCTCCGCGGTCGGCTCCAGGTCGTAGGCCCACTGGGCGAGCCGCCCGGCGAGGGAGTCCGCTGGTTCTGGCACCTGGCACCTCTCCCGCAGTTGGCCGACTGAATCTAAGATATGTACGGCCATTTCACCGCGCAACCATCCGGGCCAGCTGGCCCGGCAGGCCGGCCGGGGCAGGCCGGCCGCCGCCACGCGGGCCCGGCGCCGCGCCGGCCGCAGGGAGGAGCGGGAGCCGTGCCCGACCAGGTCAGGTCCAGCGCCTACCGGACGCTGGCCGCGTCATTGCGGGACGCGATCCGCAACGGCGAGTATGCCGACGGCCAGCAGCTGCCCACCGAGGAGCAGCTGGCTGTCCGGCATTCGGTGAGCAGGCAGACGGTCCGGCGGGCGATGCAGGACCTGGTGTCGGAGGGGTTCATCTACCGGGTAGCCGGGCGCGGCACCTACCCGGTCGCCGAGGCTGACCGTTATCTGCGGCACTTCGGCTCGGTCGAGGACCTGATGGCCCTGTCCCTGGACACCGACTGCGAGATCATCACGCCGCTGCGGCACGCGGTGGACGTGCAGGCCGCGAGCCGGCTGCGGCTGCCCTCCGACGATGTGCACGCGCTCACACTGGTCCGGCTGCACGGGAACGTCCCGTTCTGCTACACCTCGGTGTTCTTGCCGCCGCCGGTCGGGGCGCAGATCAGCGACGTGCCGGAACTGGCCGCGGCCGGGCGGCGCAGCCAGATCACGGTCATCGGGCTGATCGACACCAGGATGGCCCGGTCGATCAAGGGCGCGGAACAGAGCATCACGGCCGCGGCCGCCCCGCCCTCCGCCGCGGATCACCTGGAGTGCGCATCCGGCCAGCCGGTGCTGCGGATCGACCGGCTGTACACCGACGACGCGGACACCCCGGTCGAGCTGGCGGTGAGCTACTTCGATCCGGCGCACTACTCCTACCGGGTCAGGCTCCGCCGGGGCCCATCCTGACCGGGGCGTCCCGGCCCGCCAGGCTGAACCATCGGGCCGGGACGCCAGTGCGGTCACCGGGGCCGGCCGCCGCTGGGGCAGCGGCCGGCCCCGGTGACCAGATCATCAGGCCAGGCCCTCCAGCCGGCTGCAGAACGCCCGGTACTGCTGGAGCACGGTGCGCAGGTCCTCGGTCGTCGTGTCGCCGCCGTTCTCCCACGAGGCGCGCAGCGCCGCCTGCTCTCGCTGGAGCGAGGCCACGAAGGCCTTCGCTACCTCCTCGGCCGCCGCCGCGGCGCGCGTCACCGACCCCTTCGGGTCATCCACGAACATGGCCTGGATAGCCGGCCACTGCTGCTCGGACAGGGCCGCGGCGGGAACGCCGTTCCCGGCGGTGGCGGTGACAGGGTCTCCCGCCGCCCCGCCGACCGGGCTGGGAGCCGGGGTCCCGTTCACGCCGGGCTGCGCGGTGGCCTCGGGCGCCGCGGCCGCCGAGTCCGCAGCCGCGGAGCCGGGAAAGGCCGGGCCGGCACCCGTCACCGGGTCAGAGCCATAAGATCCGCCGGTGTCCGCCCTGGGCACCTCCGGGGGGACCACCAGGGGTGCCGGGTCGGCGCCACCGGTGTCCGGCGCGGCGTGCCGGCCGGTCAGCTCGTCGCCGGCCGTCTCGTCCGCGGCCAGGCCGTCGCCAGCCGGAACGCTATCCGTGCGGACGTCACCCGCCGGGCCGTCACCGCCCAGGCTGCCATCGGCGAGGGTCTCGTCCCGGCGCTCGATGATGATCGGGTCGTCGGTCATCTCCTCACCGGCCGGGACATGGGTCGTCTCGTCGCGCTGCGAAGTCATGCGGGTCACCTTTCCTGCCGGCGCGCGGTGGTTACCGCGTCTGCGGTTGGGGTACGGGCCGGGCCGCCGGCGGGCTGGCCGACGGTCTCGCCGCCCGTGTCCGGGCCGGCCGCCGCCGCGGGCTGATCCACCGGGGCAGCGGGCTCGTCCACCGCAGCGGCGGGCTGGTCCACCGGGGGCAGGCCGTCGGGCTGGGTGGTGGTCACGGGGCCGCCAGCCGTCCCCGCACCGGGGCGGGCGGCCGGGTCCCCGAGCAGCTCACCGAAGAGCGCCCGGTAGTGGATCATCGCCTGGCGCAGGTCCTCGGTGGACGCGGAGGCGGCATTCCGGCTGATGTCGTGCGCCGCCCGGAAGTGATCCAGCGTGCTCGCGTGCTCCACGGACAGGTCGGCCACCGTCTGGTCATAGGGCTCGGTCGGGTAGCCGCGGTCCTTCATGACGGCCGAGACGAGCGTCTGCGCGCCGGTCACGGCGGCCTGCGGCGCGTCCACGAACTGCTCCTGGACGGCGGTCCACTCGGACATGTACTGGGTCCGCGCCGACGGGCTCAGCGGGCGGATGTCAAGCTCACGCACGTGCCGTTCCCGGCCCGCGAGCTCGGCTTCCGCTTCCCGCCTGCTGCCGTGCTCGGTAACCGCCCGGTCGTACTCGGGCCCGAACTTCTGCTGCAGCCGGTGACGGCGGTTCATCGCCGCCATCACGACCACGACGGCGGCCACGACAATGACCACGACAATGATCGCCACAATGGCCCCAGTTGACATGGGAACCTCCCTTTCCGGAACTGGCGCCCCCCGACTCCCCCGCTCCGCCGCCCCCAAACACCGGCTGCGGTGGCGCGGCGCGCCCGATCACCGCCAGGCACAGCCACATTCACCGGCGTGACCTCGGGATGTTCACCGTCCGGTCACCCGGGTAGTGGCCGGGCATGAGCACGACCGTTAATGAAACCGAGATGAAGTACGAGGCTCCCCCGGGCACGACGGTGCCGCGGCTGGGCGGGCTGCCCAGCGTGGCCGGCGCCTCCGGCCCCGAGGAGCAGATCCTCGAAGCGGAGTACTTCGACACGGGCGACATGCGGCTGATCCGCAACGGGGTGACCCTCCGGCGGCGTCGCGGCGGCAGCGACCCCGGCTGGCACCTGAAGCTCCCGGCCGGGGGCAGCACCCGGCAGGAAATCCGGGTACCGCTCGGCCGCGGCGGCCGCCGGGTGCCCGCGCGGCTGGCCGGCCTGGTCCGGGGGTACACCCGGGGCGAGGCACTGCGCCCGGTAGCCCGGATCAGTACCCGGCGCCAGGTGGTGACCCTGGTCGACAGCGCGGGCGCCTCGCTGGCCGAGATCGCCTCCGATGACGTCTCGGCCCAGACCCTGGGCGACGAGACCGTGATCTCGCAGTGGGCCGAGGTGGAGGTCGAGCTGACGGGCGGCGGCCCGCGGCTGCTCAAGGCGGCTGACACGCAGCTCCGCCGGGACGGGCTGCGACGCTCGGCGCGCTCCGCGAAGCTGGAACGGGCCCTCGGCTGGCCGGATGGGAGCGGGCCGCAGCCGGACGGCCGGCCACGGCGGCCCCGCAGCATCAGCCTCCGCCGGCGTCAGCCGGGGAGGTGGTGCTGGCCTACCTGCGCGAGCACGCCGCGCGGCTGGGGTCGATGGACCCGCGGGTCCGCGACGACGAACCCGACTCGGTGCACCAGATGCGGGTCGCCACCCGTCGGCTGCGCAGCACCCTGCAGTCATTCGGCGAGGTCATCCCGCGCTCCGGGACGGAGCCGATCCTGGCCGAGCTGAAATGGCTTACCGGGGTACTCGGTGAGGCCCGCGACGCCGAGGTGCTGGCCACCCGGCTCGCGCAGAACATGCGGGCGATCCCGGCCGAGCAGCTGCTCGGGCCGGTCGAGGCGCGGGTCCAGGCGCATTTCGCCCCCATTCAGGCGGCCGCCCGCGCGAACGTCCTGACCGCCCTGGACTCGGCGCGCTACTTCGCGCTCCGCGACGCGCTGGATGAGCTGCTGGCTGACCCGCCGCTGTCAGCCGAGGCGGACCGGCCCGCGGGCCAGGTCCTGCCGGGCGCGGCCCGCCGTACCTACCGGCGCACCCGGCGGCGGATGCGCCGCGCCGGGCACACGCCCCCGGGCCACCCGCGGGAACTCGCCTTCCACGAGGCCCGGAAGGCCGCCAAGCGGGCCCGGTACGCCGGGGAGGCGATCAGCCCGGCGCTGGGCAAGGAGGCCAGGCGCTTCACCAGGCAGATGAAGAAGATCCAGTCGGTGCTCGGCGACCACCAGGATGCGGTGGTCGCGCGGGGCGTCAACCGGGAACTCGGCATCGGCGCCTACCTCGCTGGTGAGAACGCGTTCACCTACGGGCTGCTGTTCGAGCGCGAAGACCAGCGGGCCGTCCGGCTGCGGGCGAAAGCGCGGCACGCCTGGAAGCGGACTCCCCGGCCCCGGCTGCGCCATTAGCCGAGATAACGGTCTGTCCGGCCGGCCGGGATAAGCAGGCCTGCCCGCAGCAGCGGCGCTGATCCCGCGGTGGCCGTGCCGGCCAGCGCGAGCGGGGCCCGGTCCGTGACCGGGCCCCGCTCGCGTCATGCTGGTCAGCCGCCGGGATTCAGCGCCGGCGGCTCCGGACCACGAGCCAGCCAGCCAGCAGCAGGGCACCCCCGGCCACGGCGGCCGCGGCCGGTACCCGGTGCTGGTTGACGGCGGCCGCGGCCCGCCGGGCCCGCTGCTGGACCGGGTCAGGGGTCGCCGCCCAGGCGGTCGCCCCGGCCCGGGTCGCGACCGACTGGGCGCTGGCACCGGCCTGGGCGGCTCGGCCCGCGATGGTCTTGGTGGCGGGCTGCCCCTCGCCCAGCACGGTGGCGCCGTTCCCGGCCACGGCCTGCCGGTCACCGGCCGCCCGGTCGGTGACCTCATCCTTCAGCTGGCCAGCCTTGCCGGACAGCCCCTGGGTAACATCCCGTACCTTGCTCTTGAGCTGCCCGGAGACCTCGGTGGCCTTCTGCTGGGCACGGGCCTTCACGTTAACCTTGGCGGCCAGCGCCTCGACCGTGTTCCCGAGTTCCTCCCGGGTCCGGTTGATCTCCTCGACCAGCGCGTCCGGGTTGTCCGGCAGGGCGCTGGGGCCGCTCTGGTCTCCTGTGCCCTCTGCTGCGGTCATCGGTGTGCCCTTTCCTTGATTTCTTCCACATCGGCCCGGACGCTCTGCACGGTCTGTTCCGGGACAGGCGGCGTGGCCTGGCTCACCTGGCTCTTACCCAGCAGCGCGGCCAGGCCCGCGACAGCCAGCAGCGCTCCGCCCACGATCAGCGCCGCCGCCCAGGCCGGGATGACGCCGGCCAGGCCGATAATGGCCGCCGCGAGCAGGCACCCGCAGGCGTACAACGCCAGCAGGCCGCTGCCGCCGAACATGCCGGCGCCGCGCGCGGCCCGCTTGGCCTTACGGGTCATCTCATACTCAGCGAGTATGAGCTCGTCCCGGATGAGCTGGGAAA
This sequence comes from uncultured Actinomycetes bacterium, assembly GCA_963720645.1. Taxonomy (GTDB): domain Bacteria; phylum Actinomycetota; class Actinomycetes; order Streptosporangiales; family Streptosporangiaceae; genus RYN-230. The sequence continues at coordinate 292,642 of CAVRFX010000022.1, forward strand.
CCTGCTCGGACAATTGCTTAACGAGTTCACCAGCCGAGGCTTCGTGGGCCACGGCGGGCTGTGCGTTTCCGTTGTGGTCTGCCATAAAGTCCGCCCTCCTCAAGGGTGGGGCAGACCTACCCGTGTGTATCCCCGGCTAACGCGAGGTAAAGACAAAGCTCGCCGGCTATCTCCCGGTCCCGGCCCTCGCGGAGGCGGGCCGCCGTCGGGCAGGCAGCTAGCGGGCAGCTCAGCCGGGGCAGCTCAGCCGCCGGGCTTGACCAGGCTGCTGGCGACCTTCTCGGTGATCAGCTCGAAGGAGCGGACCCGGTCCTCGATGTCGTAGACCATCGTGGTCAGCATCAGCTCGTCGGCGGCCGTGCGCTCGAGCAGGTCCGACAGCTGGCGGCGGACTGTTTCGGGTGACCCGACCGCCTGGCCGGAGAAACGGTCCTGGGCGAATTCCCGTTCCTGGTCGGAATAGGGGTAGGCCGCCGCCTCCTGCGGACTGGCCAGCGGGGCGGGCGTCCCGGACCGCAGCCGGAGGAACGACAGGGCGGCCTGCCCGGAGAGCCACTGGGCCCGTTCGTCGGTATCGGCGCAGATCGCGCTGACCGCCACCATCGCGTGCGGCCGTTCCAGCCACTGGGACGGCTGGAAATTCTGCCGGTACAGGCCCAGCGCGGGCACGGTGTTCACCGAGCTGAAATGGTGCGCAAACGCGAACGGCAGGCCGAGAAGCCCGGCGAGCTGGGCACTGAACCCGCTGGAGCCCAGCAGCCAGATCGCGGGCATGTCCCCCCGCCCGGGCGTCGCGGTGATCGGCCGCCGCAGGCCCTCCGCGCTGAACAGCCCGATGAGGTCGGCCAGCTCCTGGGGGAAGGCTTCGGCGGAGAGCCCTTCCATGGTGCGCCGCAGCGCGAGCGCGGTGTACTGGTCCGTGCCCGGGGCACGGCCGATGCCCAGGTCGATCCGGCCCGGGTGCAGGGCTTCCAGGGTGCCGAACTGCTCCGCGACCACCAGCGGGGCGTGATTGGGCAGCATCACGCCGCCGGAGCCCACCCTGATCGTGGAGGTCGCCGCCGCGAGATGGGCGATCAGCACGGCCGGGGCGGAGCTGGCGATGGCCGGGCATGTTGTGGTGCTCGGCCACCCAGAACCGGCGGTATCCGAGCTCCTCGGTGCGCCGGGCCAGCTCGGTCGTGTACTCCAGGGCCTGGCCGGCGGTGGCCCCGGCTGCCACCGGGGCCAGGTCCAGCACGGACAGCGGTACGTCAGTCACATAGCGGCCAACCCGCCCGGGCGGGACTTTCTTCCGGGCCCGGCTGGGCCGCAGCTCACATCGGTGCCTGCCGGGCCAGCCAGACAGCCTGGAGGATCTGCATGCCGGGGGTGATCACCCCGACGGTCCGCACCCGGCCGGGAGCGGAGGCCGACCAGATCCCCAGGGCGGTGCTGGACTGCATGAGCAGCTGGGTGCCCGACGGGTTCCAGGCCAGTGGCTGCCAGCCGGAGGGCAGCGGCCGCCGGGTGCTGTCCGGGAACAGCAGCTCGGCGCGGTGCGCCGGGAACGCGACCGCCAGCGCGGGCGCGCGGCGCCCCCAGGCGACCAGCGAGGGGATCGCGGAGACCCCGGTGGTGAGCTTCGTGACCTGGCCGTTCCGGTAGATCAGCACGCTCGGCCGGCGCTCTCCCTGCGGGCCGGTCCAGCCCTCGATGGCGATCTGGCCGTGCGGCCCGAACACCGGGCCGTCCAGGGGGCGCCGCTGGCGGTAGACGACCGTGGCCTGGCTGGTGAACGACGGCTGGGTCCAGATCGAGAACTCCGCGTTCCGGTCGGTGCCGGAGCCGCTGGGCGGGGTGACATAGCCGATGGTCCCGTTGCCCTGGATGTCAGGCGAGCTGCCGCGGATGAGCGGGCCCTGGTGGCGGTGCCGCAGCCATGACGGGCCGTGCCGCGTCCACCGGGCCAGCCGGGCCATCCCGTCCGCGGTGTCAGCCAGGATGATGCCCGCCTCCGATGCGGCGAGCGCGTCGACCCCGTGACCGGAGGAATTGCGGGTGAGCTGCGTGACGGTCCGGCCCGGCCGCACTTCCCACACGTTGAGGCTGCCCAGCGTCCGGCCCGCGAGCAGGTAGTAGACCCCGCCAGGGAGCCTGGCCGCGGTACCCGCGGGCAGCGGCCGCCCGGGCAGCGCGGGCGCGCCCGTCTTGGGGGCGGCTGACGCGGACGGGTTCGGTGACGTGCTCGCGGACGCCTGGCCGCCCCCCGGGGACCGGGCCGCCGACTGGACGCTCGCCGAGACGGCACGCCCAGTACAGCCTGCGGCTGCCAGAGCCACCAGGCAGGCGGCCAACGGGGCACTAAGCCATCTACCCACACCAGGTCCCGCGCGTAGTAGAGACGGACACCGGCGCAGGACGCCGCCGCTGCCTACGTCCGGTTAAAGCCAAGGTATCAGCGAGGGCAACGTATCGCCGCCTCGTGACCGGCGCGGCGCTGTGACCTGGGCCGCAGCCACCCTGCGGGATGTCCCTTTTTCTCACGCCGCGGCGGCACTGCCCGGCTTCGCGGTATGCAGCGGGAAGGATGCCGTGGACGGGGGAACCGACGACGGCCTGACGAACGTGCTGCCGTCCGGGCCGGCCTGCACCACCATCCCCAGGGCGCTTCCGCGCACCAGTTTCCGCCAGGACAGGAACCACACGGTCCATCCGTTGTCCCACGTGCCCGCCCGGGGGCTGCCCGTGATCATGACCGGGTCGCCGGGATCCTCCATCTGGTAGTAGGTCTGCGCGTCGGCGGGCGACATGTTCACGCATCCGTGGCTCACGTTCACCACTCCCTGCTCGCCGACGGACCAGTACGCGTCGTGCAGGTAATCGCCGGTCCAGGTGAACCGGACAGACCAGGGCACCTCCAGGCTGTAACCGGGTCCGGTCATCAGGACCGGGTTGCCCTTGTCGATGGTCAGGTACGTGCCGTCAGGTGTGTCGTCACCGGGCCGGCCGGTGCTGATCGGCCAGGTGTACAGCAGGCGGCCGTTCCGGTAGACGTGCATGTGGTGGGTGGCCGTGCTCGCCGTGACGATCAGCGAGCGGCCGATCCGGAACGTCTGGGTCAGGTCGTGCCGGTCGTAGACTCCCGGCGCGCCCTCCACCCCGTTCAGGTGCGCATCCAGGCTCACGGTGGTGTTCGCGGGCCAGTAGTTCCGCGGCCGGAAGTACAGGGTCTCGTTCCCGTCCCAGTACCAGGCGCCGGTCACCGGCCGCGAGGTGCGTAGCTGGAGCGAGCGCTCCACCGCGGCCCGGTTCCTGACCGGATGGCTGAAGGTCAGGATCACCGGCATCCCGACCCCGAACGTCTGGCCGTATCCCTCGAGGATGTGGGCCCGGAACGTGTGCACGGGGGCGAGGGTCCGGAACGAGGCCGTCCTGGTGAGCGTCTTCCCGGAGGAATCCACGGCCGTCGCGGTGACCGTGTAGTCCTGCGCGGCGTGCAGCGCCCAGGCGCTGCGCCAGGTGGCCCGCGTGCCTCCGGCGTCCGCGGTCAGGGTGCCACCGACCGCGGTCCCATGGCTGCTGACCTGGACGCTGCGGATCCGGCTGCCGCCGGCGGCGGTGACCGTGATGGGGGCCTGCGGGCTCACGCCCGAACTGCCGCCCGCGGGTGAGATGGCGGGCGGGGCGTGGGTGGGGCCCGGCCTCCCCGGGCCGCCCGCCGTCTGCCCGGCCCCTCCCGAGCAGGCGGCGAGCAGCAGGCCCGCCCCCGCGGCACCCGCCAGCCAGCCTTCCCGGCCCCGATACGAACCGATGATCCCCCGGATTCCCCGCACGCTGAGCCTCACGAAACTCGGGGCGGTCCCGCCGGGCAGCACGCCAGGCGGTCCCGCTCAAGTGGATGATCCCCCGTGTCATCCGCCCCGCCCGGCCCGGGAGAGCGGGGCGCCCGAATTGCTACGCAGGAGGCTAATGCCCGCCGGAAAGGAGAGGATGAGTGGCTTGGCCAGCCATCTTTGGCGGTTCTGCCCGCCGGGCTGGCCGGTGAAACGATCCCGGCACCGGTCAGCCGTGGCCGGGCTGGGCGTTGCGGCGGACCTGCACGCCAGCCGCGAACCGGGCCAGCTGAGCGTCGTCCCACCCCAGCGAGGCCGGGGCCTGGGTCATCACCCAGTGGCCGGGGGCGTCCTGGCAGACGAGCATCTGGGTGTGGTCCTGCACGGTCAGGCGGCCGGGCCGGCCGCTGACCGGGACCACGGCCCCGCACCCGGGGCCAGGCCACGTAGAGCCGGGCCAGGGCGGTCTGCACCAGATCCTCGGCCAGGTGCGTGTCGCCGGCCGTCAGCAGGCAGGCGGAGCGCAGCAGGTCGATGCGGCGCTCGGCGGCGAACGCCGAGAATTCCTCGTCACGCGTTGACGGGGCATGCGTACCTCCTCATCCCTCTCATACGGGATGCGGCCCGGGCGGGTTGCCCGGGACCGGATACCGTGTCCCGGTGAGCGACTGGGCGCAGATCCGGGCCGGCGCCGTGCTGTACGAGGACCACGCGGCGCTGGTGCTGAACAAGCCTGCGGGCCTCGCGGTCATGGGCGAGCGGCACGATACCGACCTGGTCCGGCTGGCCGAGGAGGCGGGCGAGAAGCTCTACCCGGCGCACCGGATCGACAAGGTGACCTCCGGCGCCCTGCTGCTGGCCAAGGAGCTGAGCCTGCACGGCGATCTGACCCGCCAGTTCAGCCGGCGCACCGTGGACAAGGTCTACCTGGCCATCACCGCCACGACCGGGCTGCCAGCACGCGGCACCATCGAGCTGCCGCTCAGCGTCGGCCGCAAGAACCGGGTCAGGGTGGCGGCCAACCGCGCCGCGATCGCCTTCGACCCGGCCGGGCCCAGCTGGTCGGTCGCACCCGAGGAGCAGTTCCAGGAGGTCCGGACCTACCCGTCCACCACCACGTTCCTGACCGTGGCCAGCGACGAGGGGCACACCCTGCTCGCGGTTTGCCCGGTGACCGGGCGCCGGCACCAGATCCGGGTGCACCTGGCCTGGATCGGCCATCCCATCGAGGGCGATCCGCTGTTCGGCCGGGCTGACCGGGACGGGGCTGCCGTGGCCCGGACGCTGCTGCACTCGTGGCGGCTAGGGTTCGACGCGGCGTGGGCCGGCGGCAGGCGCATTCAGGTCGAGGCGCCGCCTGGACCCGACTTCTGGGCGGCCATGCCCGGCGGCGCGGTCCCGCTGCCCGGCTGGGACGCGACCCACGCAGTTTGACCGGCTCCCGGTCAGGCCGGCGGCGGACCGAGGAAGATGCAGAAGGGATGCCCGGCGGGGTCGGCGTAGACACGCAGCGGCTCGTCCGGGTCCGCGGACCGGTCATAGAGCAGCCGGGCGCCGAGAGCCAGGGCCCGCTCGTGCGCCGCGCCGAGTTCGTCCGCCGTGGTCACGTAGAGGTCCAGGTGCATCTGCTGCGGCACCGGGCCGGCCAGGTCGCCTCCGGTAGCTCGCGCACCTGCTGGAAGGCGAGGCGGACCGCGCCTGCCGCGTCCTTCAGGACCAGCCAGTCCTGGCCCGCCGGGTCTGGCTCCCCGGGTGCCGGGGGCTCATCGCCGGGCCGGTACTGCCAGCCCAGGAGCTGCCGGTAGAACTCGGCCAGTTCCCTGACGTCGGTGCCGTCCAGGACGATCTGCCGGAATAGCGGGTACCCTCGCCCGGCCACGTCGTTTCCTGCCGCCACGGACGCTTCGTACCCGCGCTGCTGTCGAGTATCCGCCTCCGGTTCCGACGTCCCCGGTGAACGGCCTGCCGGGCCGAGACGAGACTCGTGTATGCGCCCGCATGAAGGGCGGTCCGCGCCTCCCGGGTGGGCTGCGATCCCTAGGCGGCCAGGTCGCGGGTGCGGAGCCGGGTCTGGTGCGGCTCGCCGGGTGGTTCTTCCACGCCGAAGCTGAGGATCCGGGTGGGGTGGATCCGGATGAGCGGGCCGCCGTCCGCACCCTCGCCGACCGCTTCCGCGGTGCCGCGGATCTCCAGGAACCGCACCCGCCACGGGTCGGTGGAGGCGACGTCGTCCACCACGAGCGCGGCGTGGCCGTTGCGGCGGACGTTGCGGAACTTCTGGCTGGACGTCAGGTTGAAGCCCGTCACGTCGATCGTGCCGAGCCCGGGGTTGACGTGGAAGCCGACCGGCTTGACCTGGGGACTGCCGTCCGGCTGGATGGTGGCCAGCCGGCCCAGCGTCTGGCTGTCCAGGTAGGCCGTTTCGGCGTCGGTGAAGGCCATTGCTGCTCCATTCGGTGGGACGGACGAGCCCACCCGGGACTGTAGAACCTCAACTGGACTTGAAGTCAAGGGCGGGGCTGGCACGTATCCTCGATCATCGGCGGCCCGTGTCCCGGAGGTATCGCGTTGTTCAGGCTGGACCACGAGGCGGAAAGCGCGGTGCGGCAGCGGCTGGGGGTCCTGGACGCCGACGCGTTCCTGGCCCGCCTGGAGCAGCTGTCGTTTGACATAGCCGGCCCGCTCGGGCAGCTGTACGGCGGCGTGACCGACACCACCCGGCTCGTGACCAGCCTGGTGATGGACGCCCTGGAGGCCGCCGCCACGCGGCCTGCGCTGCTGCGGCTGCTGGACCGCCGCCGTGAGATAGACCCCGGATGGTTCCAGCGGTCGCGGATGATCGGCTACGTCTGCTACGCGGACCGGTTCGCCGGCTCGCTCCGCGGCGTCCGCCACCACCTGGACTACCTGGCCGAGCTCGGGGTCACCTACCTTCACCTCATGCCGCTGCTCCAGCCGCGGGAGGGGGACAGCGACGGCGGCTATGCGGTGGCGGATTACGGCGCGGTGGATCCGCGCCTGGGCAGCATGGCCGACCTGGAAGCGCTGGCCGCCGAACTGCACGGGCGCGGCATGGCGCTGTGCATCGACCTGGTCCTCAACCACACCGCGCGCGAGCACGAGTGGGCCCGCCAGGCGCTGGCCGGGGATCCTGGCTGCCGGGAGATGTACCTCATCTATCCCGACCGGACCATCCCCGACATCTACGAGGCGACGCTGCCCGAGGTCTTCCCGGACACGGCCCCCGGCAGCTTCTCCGAGGTGCCCGGGCTCGGCTGGGTGTGGACCACGTTCCACGATTATCAGTGGGACCTGAATTATGCCAATCCGGCCGTGTTCCGGCACATGCTCGCGACCATGTTCACGCTGGCTAACCGGGGCGTTGACGTGCTCCGGCTGGACGCGGCGCCGTTCTTGTGGAAACGGCCGGGCACGGACAGCCAGAACCAGCCCGAGGCGCATCTGCTGCTCCAGGCGTTCCGCGCGCTGACCCGGCTGGCGGCACCGGGTCTCGCGCTCAAGGCCGAGGCGATCGTCGGCCCGGAGATGCTGGTCCAGTACCTCGGCGCGCACGACCGCTATCACCCGAATGTGACCTCGCCTACGACAACCAGCTCATGGTGATGCTCTGGTCCACCCTGGCCACGCGGGATGCGCGCCTGGCCAGGCACGCGCTGTCCCGCCGCCGGCCCGCCCCCGTCCCGACCGCGTGGGTTTCCTACCTGCGCTGCCACGATGACATCGGCTGGGCCGTCTCCGACGCGGACGCGGCCGCCGTCGGGCTCGGTGGGTTCGAGCACCGCCGGTTCCTCAACGAGTTCTTCGCGGGCCGCTTCCCGGGGTCGTTCGCGCGGGGGGCCGTGTTCCAGGACAACCCGGCGACCGGGGACGCCCGGATCTCCGGCATGGCCGCCTCGCTGTGCGGCATCGAGAGCGCGGTGGCCGCCGGGGATGCGGCCGAGCTGACGCTGGCCCTCCGGCGGCTGGAGTCCCTGTACGCCGTGGTCTTCTCCTTCGGCGGCATCCCCCTCATCTACATGGGCGATGAGCTGGCCCTGACGAACGACCCCGGCTGGGCCGGCGACCCCGGGCAGGCGCACGACAACCGGTGGATGCACCGGCCGCGGATGGACTGGGCCCGGGCGGCCCGCCGCAGCGATCCGGCCAGCGTGGAAGGCCGGGCGTTCGCGGCGCTGCGCGGCCTGGCCCGCGCCCGGCAGGACCTGCTGGCCTTGCGCTCAGGCGGGACGACGGAGATCCTGCCCACCGCGAGCCAGAGCGTGCTCGCCTACCGGCGGGCGCACCCGCGCAGCGCCCCGTTCCTGTCGCTCACCAACTTCAGCGACGCCAGCCAGGCCGTGGATGCGGAGATCATCGCCCGGGCCGGCCTGCGGGGCGCCCGGGCCGCGCCCACGCGAGCACGGTGGCGGACGCCGGCCCCATCCGGGCCGGGCCGGCCCGGATCGATGTGGCCCCGGCCGGACTGCCCGCGATCGAGCTGGCCCCAGTCGAGCTAGCCCCAGTCGAGCTAGCACCGTGGAGCTTCACCTGGCTCACCGGGACCTGACCGGCCGCGGCCGCCTGACCTGACAACTGGTTTGCTGCCTGCCGGCGTGCCGGGCAGGGTGGGGCCATGAGCGCGCCGCCCAGATGCAGGTCGCCGCGGCCACCGCCCGCGCACCGACCGCTGACCCGGCCGTGCTCCGCATCCTCCTCAGTGACCTCGGCCCCTGGCTGGCTGCGGAGTACACCGCAGTACACGGCACCAAGACCCCCCGGCCTGAATACCAGCAGCGCTGATCGTCCGGATAGCGGACATGGCCGCCGCCTGCCCCGGGAAGCCGGCTGCCCGGGCCGCCGACGCCGGAGGACCCGGTACCGGCGGCCCGGTTGCTGTCACGGCCGGCCGGTGCCGGGCACCTCGACCGGGAGGGTGAGGATCTCCCCGGTGCGCGGGCCCGTGGCCAGCCGTTCGAGGTTGGCGGGGGCGCCGTCGGCCATGTGCCACTCGGCGGTGCAGATGAACAGGGTCCGCCGGTCCGGGCCGCCGAGCATCAGCGCGAACGGTGCCCGGTTCTCCTCGAGTTCGACGCGCTGCAGGACCTTGCCGCCCTCGGCGACGCGGGCCACCGAGAACCCGCCCGTTTGACACCCACACCGCGCCTTCGGCGTCCATGCAGATGCCGTCCGGGCCCAGACCCTCGGCGAACACCCGCCGCCCCGACAGCCCGCCGTCGGCGTCGATGTCGAACGCGGTGAGCCGGCCCGCGAACGACTCGGAGATGATCAGCGTCCGGCCGTCCGGGGTGATGACCATGCCGTTGGGGAACTGGATGTCGTCGGCGACCTGGCGCAGTTGCCCGTCCGGCGTGACGAGCTTGATGTAGCCCGGCTTGGGCGGCGCGCCGGCGACGAAGTCGAAGTCCGCGCCGTTGACGTAGGCGTTGCCGCGTGCGTCCACGACGATCTCGTTCGCCCGCTGCTCGGCGTGGACGGCCATCGACCCGTCAGGCTCCTGGCGCCGGACCTTGTCGCCGGTCGTCAGCAGCCTGCCGTCGGGCAGCCAGTCGATGGAGTATCCCATCGAGTGGCTGGCCGGGTCGCGGGTGAGCATGACCTCCGCCTTGCCGTCCATGTCAACCGCCATGACCTGCCGGTCGATCCAGTTGCAGAACCACAGCCGCCCCTCATGCCACCGCGGCGACTCAGGAATCCCCAGGCCACCCAGCAGAACCTTCGGTTCAGGCATGACGCTCCTCTTCTCCTCTGGCCGCGCCGGTCTCAGACCAGCCGTCTATCCCCTACACGAACGGCCACGAGCCCGATCGACAGCATGGGGCCATGAGCCAGGGGCCCGGCCACTTACGAGGACAGGATGAGCACGTTGAGCAGGTTGGAACCGAACGGGTCTCCGTTGGCGACCAGCAGGACTTCCTTGCCGGCCAGCAGCGCCGCCTGGGCCAGCCCGAAGGCCCACTGCGGCCACTGCGACACGTACCCGGTGTTCGTGGCCTGGTCATCGAACTGCACCTGATCACCGCCGCCGGAGTTCAGGCCGACGTTCGCGATCGTGCCGACATAGACCGACAGGCCCAGCGGGGCCGCGGCATCGGAAAGACGCTGCCGGAACCCGGCCCGGCTGACGTCGCGGATCGTCAGCTCCGCGGTAGCGTCCTGGAACTTCGCCGCAAGGTCGGCTGCATCGCTCGTTACTGACATGGCGCTTCCCTTCCTGGTTCTCCCGAGCCGGATCCGGGCGGCGGTCGTCACGCCCGGCATAAGGAAGGAGCCGCGGGCGCCCGGACAGATACAGCGCGGCATGTGTTTCCCGCTGGCCGCTCCTGGCCGCCTCAGCCGAGGTTTTTTTGCCCGGGCCAGATGGCCGCCCAGGATCTGGTGAGGTGCTGGCAGATCCAGACCGGGGCGCCTTGCTCGTCGTCGTTGACGCCGACGAGGTTGTCCAGATGCGTGGCGAGGCGGGCTGAGCCGCAGAAGGTGAGCTGGCTGCGCTGGTAGCCGACGACGATGGCGGTCGTCGCCCGGGCAGGTGGCGGCCCCCAGTCCCAGAAGGACATGTGGCCGCTGTAGGCGGCCGGCAACCCCTCCGCCGGGCCGAAATGACCGACCGCGCCTGCCTCGCCGTAGTTGCTGGTCAATACGACGGTGGCCGCGCGCTGCGCGGGCGGCAGCGACCGGTATGCCGCCGCAATCTCGTGCACGAAAGCGGGCCAGCCGATCGTCTCGCCCGCGTCGTAGTTCAGCGCCACGATCGGCGTGTCGTGAACTACCGAGACCGGCACGACCGGCAGGGTGATCGGCAGTTGCAGCACGGCGAGCACCAGCCCGGCCGTGATCAGCCCGGCCCTGCGCCTGCGGTGCGCGCGCCCAGCCCAGTCCACTGCGGGCTGGGCGCCGGCGGCCAGCAGGGCGGGGACATACGCAGCCAGGTAGTACGGCTTGCCGCCGGTCAGCATGAACGCCACGGCCAGCACCGGGTAGGCCACGCCGACCGCCCGGCACCAGCGAAGACCCGGGTCCCGGAAGAACCGCACCAGCCCCGTGATCCAGATCGGCGAGAAATACCACGCGACCAGGACGAACTGCTCCGGCAGGATCAGCCACCAGGGCGCCGATGTTCCCGATCCGCCAGCCGCGATCGAACGGGCCACGGCCAGTTCGGGCCAGCCGTGGCTGCCCTGCCAGGCCAGGTAGGGGGCCCACAGGCCAAGTGCGAGGCCGCCGCCTGCATAGAACCAGCCCGACCGCAGCGGCGCCCGCGGCCCGGCGATGCCCAGCGCCACGACGACCGCGAAGATCAGGAAGGCGACCAGGTCGGTATCAAGCAGCCCGGCACCGGCGGCCAGACCGGCAGCCAGCCATAGCCGCTGATCACCAGTACGCAGGATCCGTACCAGCAGCCACAGCAGCAGCGCCCAGACCGGGAAGTCAAACGTGGTCGTGCTGAGCAGGTGACTTGCCCCGGTGACCACCGGTGCGAGGGCAATAGCGGCACAGGCCAGGGCCTGGGCAGCGCGCCCCCCGCCCAGCTCACGGGTGAGCAGCCCGGTCAGCAGCACCAGCACCCCGCCCGCCAGCGCTGACGGCAGCCGGAGCAGCACGAGCGATCCTGGGGCCAGATCGGTCATCAGCCTGGCGACCAGGGGCACGAACGGCGGTTGATCCGGATAACCCCAGGCCAGGTGCTTGCCGCACGCGATGAAGTACAGCTCGTCCCGGTGGTAGCCGTACCGGTCAGAAAAAGCGATCAGCAGGCCGGTGAGCACAAGCGCGATAGCCAGCACAGGCTTGATGGCCAGAGCAGGCAGCTCAGCAGGACCAGATTCGCCCGGCTGCGGCCCGGCCCGCACGACATGGGCCTCTTCGCCCATCGCAGCCCCGTTTCACGTTTCGCTGATGGCGGCGAGCGGGCAAACGCCAGCGAGGGGTGAGATCAGCCAGCACCATTCTGGCACGGCAGGATCCGGGATGGGGAACGCCCATATCTGCTGCCGCTGACCGCGGGGCCGGGCCAGGCGGCGGGGTTATGGTACGGAGATGGGCCTGGATCCGGGGGTCCTGCTGGGGGAGGAAGTTGTGAGTGAGCATCCGAATGTCGCGCTGACGCGCCGAGGTTACGAAGCGTTCGCCCGGGGGGACATGCCTGCGCTGTCGGAGTTGATCGCCGACGAGGCGACCTGGCACGTGACTGGTGCCGGGCCGCTCAGCGGCGATTACCACGGCTTGGATGAGATCTTCGGTTTCTTCGGCAGGCTGGCCGAAGAAACGGGGGGCACATTCCGGCTGGCTGTGCACGATGTGCTGGCCAACGATGAGCATGCCGTGGCGCTGTGTACGCTGTCGGCCTCCCGCGCGGGTAAATCGGTCGAGTTCCCGGTGGCTAATGTCAGTCATATCCGCGATGGCAAGGTGACCGAGTTCTGGGACGCGAATACCGACCCGCAGGCGAGCATCGACTTCTGGTCCTAAGCGGGCAGCCAGCCACGCAGGACCGCGGCCGTGGCGGCGTCAGCGGGATAGAACGCCTCAATCGCGAGCTCGGCCACGGTCACGTCGGTCGCGGTGCCGACCACCGCGCTGATGCTGAACAGCGACAGTTCCTGGCCGGCACGGCGGTAGCGCAACGGCAGCACCACCCCGGCCGGCGAGGTCACCTCGGCCATCCCGCCCGGGTAGCCGAGCAGCTCATCCCGCAGTTCCCGTAGCCGCTGGTCGCCGAGCGCCTGGGCCCGGTGCTGCAGCTGGGTCAGCAGGTGGCCACGCCACTGCGCGAGGTTGCCGATCCGCGGCGCCATCCCGTCCGGGTGCAGCGCCAGCCGGAGCACGTTCACCGGCGGCTCCAGCAGCCAGGCGGCGCATCCCTCGGTGAGCAGGCCGAGGGATGCGTTGCCGTTGACCAGCTCCCACCAGCGGTTGACCAGGACCGCGGGGTACGGCTCGTGACCGGCCAGCACCTGGCGCAGGGCCGCGCGGACGTTCCGCAGCTCCGGCTCGTCCAGGCCGTGCTCGGGGTACGCGGGGGCGTAGCCGCCGGCGAGCAGCAGCGTGTTCCGCTCCCGCAGCGGCACCTCGAGCTGCTCGGTCAGCCGGAGGATCATGGCGGGCGTCGGCCGCGACCGGCCCGTCTCCACGAAGCTGAGGTGACGCGCGGACACCTCGGCCCGGATCGCCAGGTCCAGCTGGCTGATCCGGCGCCGCTCGCGCCATTCGCGCAGCAGCTCACCGACGGGCCGGCGCCGGGCGCGGGCCAGGTCATGGTGGTCATGAACGCCGACGCTAGCGCCCCGCCCGGCGCACCGCGATTACCTCCCAGGTCATGCCCGGGCGGCTCGGCTCAGCCCCCGGTGGCGGCCCGGGTCTTACCTGGGGCGTAATCGACACCCGGCGCGCACGGTCCCCAGGATGGGCCCGTCCGAACATCCCACCGAGCACGGAAGGCGCTCCGATGAACGACGTGATCACCCGCTACCTCGACTGCTGGAACGAGACCGACCCGGCGGCCCGCCGCACCCTCATCGCGGAAACCTGGGCGGATGGCGCCAGCTACACCGACCCGCTGGCCGAGGCGCGCGGGCGCGACGAGATCGACGCGGCGATCGCCGCCGCGCAGGAACAGTTCCCCGGCTTCGTCTTCACGCTGGCCGGGCCCGTCGATGCGCACCACCGGCAGGCCCGCTTCACGTGGGGCCTGGGGCCGGAGGGCGCCGAGCCGCTGATCGTCGGGTTCGACGTGGCGGTCACCGGAGACGACGGCCGGCTCGTCACCGTCCTGGGATTCCTCGACAAGGTGCCCGGCTGACCGCGGCGGGAGCATCAGCGCGGTGCATAGGGGTCGTTATAGCAACCACGATGCACCGCGCTGATGGCGGCCCGGCGGCGCTCGCCCGCCGGGCACTGGCGCGACGTTACCCGCGGGAGGACGATCAGGGCTACGGCGGCGGGCGGCGCGGGCCGCCCCCGGAGCGAGGAGGGGATCCGGATGCCGGTAGTCCAGGCGAACGGTATCGACGTCTACTACGAGGTCCAGGGAGAGGGTGAGCCCCTGGTCCTCATCCCGTACCTGGCCGCCGACCAGGCGTGTTACGCGTTCCAGGTGGCTGACTACGCGAAGAGCTTCACCTGTTTCACCGTGGACCTGCGCGGCGCCGGCCTGTGCGGCAAGCCGGAGGGCCGCTACAGCACGGAACTGTTCGCCGACGACGTTGCCGCGTTCATGCAGGCCGCCGGCGTGGACCGGGCGCACGTGGCCGGGCTGTCGCTGGGCGCGGCCACCGGCATCTGGCTCGCGGCCAAGTACCCGGACCGGGTGGCGTCGCTGTCCCTGCACAGCGCCTGGCCCGCCAGCGACCCGTTCCTGCGCGCGGTGGTGGGGACCTGGCGGATCATGGCCGAGGCGCTGGGCAGCGTGACGGAGATGGCGATCGCGGGCATCTTCCCGTGGTGCCTGACGCCCGAGCTGTACGCGGCCCGGCCGGAGTACATCGAGTCCCTGGCCGACTTCGTCCGCAGCCGGCCGATGCCCCCGGTGGACGCGTTCCTGCGCCAGTCGCAGGCCGTGCTGGATCACGACGCGCGGGCGGTCCTGGGGTCCGTGCTGGCGCCGACCCTGATCACGTTCGGCCGCCACGATCAGGTGACCTCCACCCGGTTCGCCGAGCCGCTCAGCCAGGGGATCGGCGGCAGCACCGAGGTCGCCGTGTTCGAGGACTGCGCGCACGCCCCGATCTACGAGAACGTCGAGGCGTTCAACCAGCGCACCCTGGAGTTCCTGCACCAGCACCACGCGTAGCGCCCGCCCCGCCGCCGCCGGGTCAGGGGAGGACCGGCGGCCCGCGGCGCTGCGGCACGACCGCTTCACACTCCAGGGCCAGGCCCGCCAGCCCGAACTCGCGCAGCAGGGCCGCGATGATCAGCGGGTTCTCCCGGACCCCGTGAACCTCGCCGAGCAGCAGGAACCCAGACTCCCGGACCGAGCGCTCCGCCGCGGCCCGCGCGGCGGGCTCGATCCCGACGCCGAGATCCGCGGCCGGGAAGTCCGCCACCGCCCGCGCGAACCCCGCCAGCGACGCCACGGCGGGCATGCGGCGCGGCCCCCGCGGCCGTCAGTCGCGGCCGCGCAGCAGCGACACCCGGAACGGGCGCAGCTCACCCCGGGCGTACCCGCTGCTGATGGCCGGGTCGGCCGCCATGATCTGCCGCGCGGCGTCCTCGTCGGGGGCCTCGAAGACGGCCACCCCGGTGTTGACCCGCCCGAGCGTGGGGCCGGCCAGGATGAGCTGCCCGGCGGCGAGCAGGCGCTGCAGCCGGTCGAAATGCTCCGCCCAAACGGACTTTTCGCCGTCGGTCATGGTCGCCGCGAAATCGTCCCGCGGGGGATGTATGAAGTAGATAAATGTCGGCAACTTTGCCTGACCTATCGTTAGCTGCTAACTAGCAGGTCAGAGGCCACTTTTTGCCTCTACAGGCTACCCGGTAGTCCCTTGTCAGACCCGCTTGAGTCAGGGTAGCACCCTGACTTTTGCCTGACCTGGGAGCATGATCATTCGGCCCGGGACGCCGGGAGCCGCCTCGGACAGTCACGCATCCGGCGCCTGTCGGAGACTTCGTAACCTTAAATTCTTCGTGAAACACCCAACGTTACCGCTGGACCGGCTCGGCGCAGCTACTGTGGCGCGCAAGCCGCACCCGCTCACGCCGCGCCCGCCCAGCAGCGGACAGGCCACCACCATCGGGATATCTCATAGATCCTGGCCTAGAACCACGGCTGTCCAAGGTCACGCAGGCACGCCGACTGTGATCAGGCAGACACAGACCCCGGCAATTCAACCTCTGTAGCTGACAGCCCGGCTGTCCCCGAGGGGGGCGGGCAGCCGGGCTGTCTCCTGTGTGGGAATAGCCCGGGGGTCTCCGCGTATCCACGGTGAGACAGCTCCCGCAGCAGACAGTCTTGGGTCTTGACGGATCACTCACACGACCGAGACTGAGGTAAGTCAGCCAGCGAGGGGCAGAACCGCATGGCCCGGCAATCCAAGAGACAAACAGGCGCACCCTCTCCGCGTTCCTTCTACTACTTGTTATCGTTTCGATAGCAGCAGGCGTAGCCAAGGTAAGGCAACATGAAACGATCTCTGCGCTTCAAGTAATAGCGTGGGCGTTCCTTCCCCTAGCTGTGCTACTAGGGTTTACCTGGCCTACAACATGCCGGGTCAAGACAACCAGCAGGAAGCCATGCGGGAATGCGGCTTACGGTTTCCTATTCGGCTGCAGTAACGCTCCCGGACATTGGCGGTACAAGTTTCTCTACAGGCTCGGCTTAAACCGGGAAGTAATAAAACCACTAGAAACACCCCAGCGGGGTGGCAACTATGCCGTCATGCATCAGGATGCGCCCCCGACACAGCCCATAAGGGTAACCGTGGAAGATAGCGGGCTTGGCGTTTGCGGTTTCTGGGTTGGCGTTGTCTCTATGGTCGCAGCAGTAATCCAGGTCGTCATCGTTCTTACTCATCACTAGAGAGCGTTTCGCTGCTGGTGGGTCGCGTTGTTCGGCCCTGCTGGCCCACCCCGAGGTGCTGGACTGCGCGGTCGTGGGCCTGCCGGACGAGAAGTGGGGCGAGCGCGTCACCGCCGTCATCCAGCCCCAAGGCGGCCTGGCCGAGGCCCAGGGGGGCGGCCTCGGCCAGGCCAGCGGCGGGGGCCGCTAGGGTCTTTCCGGCCCGGCGGTCCCCGTTTCCAGGCCCGGGGGTGCCCAGGTCGGGCCCGGCGGTCCCCGGATCCGGCCCGGGGTTCCCGGATGCGACGGCGATGATCTCGGGGCTGGCCGGCCCGCAGGGTGAGCCGTCCCAGTCGCCGTACCAGCTGACCGGCGTGAGGCCGGCCTCGCGAGGAACCCGGCCACCTGTCCCTGGTCCATGAAGCGGAGCGTGTCCGGGACCACCACGCCGCCGGGGTCGTCGTCAGCGCGGCCGGGTTCGCCGGCCTGGCTCCGCCGGCGTCTTCACCGGGGCCAGCGAAGCGGAAGCAGGTCTCGTAGGTGACCAGCTCTCCCGCGACCCCGCTGATGTCGTAGTGCACGTCGGCGACCAGGCCGGCCGCTTCCACCCGCTGCCTGGTCTGCCGCGGGTTCCAGTTCTGCCATTCCCGCACGGCCGGGTTCCTGGTCTCGAACGCGATCCGGCCGCCCGGCGCGAGGTGGCGGGCCAGGACCCGGAGCGCCGCGCGGACGTCGCTGTCCTCCACGAGCAGCTGGAACACGTGCCCGGTCATGATGATCAGGTCGTAGCGGTCGCTGGTCGCCAGGCCCGCCGCGCCGGCCTGGATCCAGCGGACCCGGTCGCCGCCCGGGCGGGCCCGGGCCACGGCCAGCATCGCCGCCGCCGGGTCAGCGCCCGTCACGTGGTGCCCCCGGCCCGCGAACTCGCAGGCGAGCTGCCCCGTCCCGCAGCCCATGTCCAGGATCCGGGCTGGTGGCGGGCCGGGCAGGCCGAGGTAGAACGCCGTGCTGGCGTCGGGGGGATTGAGCGCGTCGTACAGGGCGGCCAGCCGTGGATCGGCGTAACTCGCAGCGGGCTGGCCGACAGCGGGCTGGCCGATAGCGGGCTGGCCAGCATCGGGCTGGCAGGCGCTGGGCACGGCCACCAGACTAGAACCATGATGCCGGACGAGGACCGGGTGCGGCTGCGGGGCACGTTCAACGAGGCGGCCGGGAGTTACAACCGTGTCCGCCCGGAGTATCCCCGGCAGCTCTTCGACGACCTGATCGCGATCGCCGGGCTGGTTCCCGGCGACCGCCTGGTCGAGGTGGGCTGCGGGCCCGGCAAGGCCACCCTCCCCCTGGCCCGGCGCGGGTTCCGCATCCTCTGCCTCGAGCCCGGGCCTGACCTGGCCGCGGCCGCGCGCCGCACCCTGGCCGGGCTGGACACGGAGGTCATCGGGACCCGCTTCGAGGACTGGCGGCCCGGCCCCGGCGACGAGGCCGCGCTGGTCTACGCCGCGACCGCCTGGCACTGGATCGACCCGGCCGTCCGTTACCGCCAGGCCTGGCGGGCGCTGCGCCCGGGGGGTCATCTCGCGTTCTGGAGCGCCCTGCACGTGTTCCCCGACGGGGGTGACCCGTTCTTCCGGGAGATCCAGGAGGTCTACGACGAGATCGGCGAAGGCCTGCCGCCCGGGAACCACTGGCCCCGCCCGGGGGAACTGTGGGAGCAGGGCCCCGAGATCGAGGCCAGCGGCCTGTTCACCGTGGCGGGGATCCGCCACTACGACTGGGAGCGGGTCTACGACGCGGAGAGCTTCATCGGGCTGCTCCGCACGTTCTCCGGTCACATCGCGATGGAGCAGTGGCAGCGGGACCGGCTCTACGGCGAGATCCGGGCCCGCCTGGCCCGCCGCCCGGACCATTCAGTCCGCCGCCACTGGGGAGCCGTCCTGCACGTGGCCCGCCGCCGCGACGGTCAGCGGCCGATGTCATCCCGGTGATGGTGCCCGTGGTCCGGGCGGCCGCGGGACCGCCCCCGCCCGCCGGGGGCGGGGGTGCCCGTCACCCAGCGCCCCAGCATCAGCGCGCCCAGCGGCACGGCCACCCACAGGAACCAGAGCCCGCCGCTGGCCCCGCTGAGAATCCAGATCACGAACGTGCCCAGGCTGATCGCGAGCCAGGATCCCCAGGCCGCGCGCCACGCGGGGGACAGCCGACCCTGGCCGGGCGGCGCTGGCCAGCCGGACGGCGGGCGCGGGGACAGCGGGCCGCCCGCCGGGCGGCGAGCCGGGGCGCCCGGGAGCTGCTGCAGGTCCGCGCCGGGCAGGTCGGTCATGAGCTGGTCGAGCTCGCCCACGGTCCGCGCCGCATAGGCCTGGTCGAGACGGTCGTTGAACTCCTCCAGGGTCAGCCGTCCCACGGCGAGATGCTCCCGCAGAGCGGCAGCGGCCCGGTCGCGATCCTCGTCCGACGCGCGGATCCGCGGATCACCGGCCATCGTCAGCCTCCTCTGCAACGGGGCCGATCGCCCCCGCACCATCAACCATGCGCCTGGCGGCGCCGCCCGGCCAGAACCGAAGGGCACCACATTCAGAGCCTATGGTCACCGGCGGGCCAGCCTGGCCCGGCAGGGCACCGCCCGGGGAGGCCGGGAGGGCCGGGAGGGCCGGGACCGTGGAGAGGACTTCAGGCTCTTGCCCGGCGGCCACCGGCCGCGCCACCGTGACGGTATGAACACCGCGGCACGGGCGGTCCGGCGGGCACGGCCGCCTGCCCGGCGCTCCCAGGCGGCCTGGCGCTCCCGGACGGCCCGGCGCCCTCCGACGGCCCAGGGCTCCCGGACGGCCGGGCTCCCCGGCGGCCCGGCGCACCCTGGTCATCCTGGAGCTGGGGACCGGCACGGCCGCCCTGGCCGGGGGCGTGCTGCTCGCCGCCGCCCCGGACGGGTCGCTGCTGCACGCCGACCCCCGCGTGCTGGCCGGGAGCCCCTTCCCGGACTGGCGCGCGCCCGGCGTGCTGCTGGCCACCCTGGTCGGCGGCGGGTTCCTGCTGGCCGGAGGGTGGCAGCTGGCGGACCGCCAGCACGCCCGGGAGCTGTCCGTGCTCGCCGGGGCCGGTCTCATCACGTTCGAGGCCGCCGAGCTGGCCTGGATTGGCTTCCAGCCCCTCGAGGCACTGTTCGCGCTGGTCGGGGCGGGCGTCATCGCCCTGGCCTGGCCCAGGCCGCGGCACAGCGATGACGCTGGTCAGCGACCCGGGCTGGCCGCCCCGGCCCGCGGGACGCGTCCTGGCCAGGCATCATGACCACCTGGCCGCCCGGCACGCCGGCCGGGAAATAAGGGCCTTTGGGCTCTGCGGCGCAGGCGCTAGGGCCCTCCCCCGCCAGCCGGCGGGGCGTGATGCTGGAGTCATGTCAGCCAGCGACCTGCACCTGAGCACCGCCGCAGAGGCGGCCCGCTCCGAGACCGAGCCGATCACGCCGGCCCGCGCCCCGATTGACTGGCGCGCGCTGAGATTCGCCGACCACGCCTGCTGCTGCGGAGCCAGGCCAGCCGTGGTCGTGATCATGCCCCCGGTTCCCGGGCGGACCCGCCCGGCCGATCTCCTCCTGTGCGGCCACCACTACCGGGCGAACCAGCTGGCGCTGGCGGCCGCGGGCGGAGAGGTCTTCACCGTGGCGGGCGCGGCCGTGGCTGCCGGTGACGTGTGGAAGGTCGGGGCGGACCCGGACCGGGAGGCCTGACCACCGACCGGGCCGACGTTAACGCGATCATGGCCGGCGCGGCCCGGCTTGGCGCTGATGCGGTCGGGTACACCCTCTACGTGGGAAGCCCCGCGCAGCAGCGTGACTTCGGGCACCGGGACCACGGACGGCAAGGACTCCTGCTCGGCGGCGGGCTACGCCGCCCGCCCCGTATGCTTCGCGGCACAGCGCACGGACATGCTGGCCCAGTACCCCTCCGGCTGCTGCCTTTACGGACGGCGAGGAAGCAGGCATGGACACACCTGAGATCGCCCAGCCGCTCGTGCTGACCCGGGCGGGCCTGGACCGCCTCGTCGCCGCGCTGATCGAGGACGGCTACCTGGTCGTCGGCCCGACCGTCCGCGACGGCGCGATCGTGCTGGAGGAACTCGGCTCGGCTGCCGAACTGCCCGCCGGGTGGGGCGTGGACACCGGTCCGGGCTACTACCGGCTGCGCCAGCGCCAGGACGCCGCCGTGTTCGCGCATTCGGCGGGACCGGGGTCGTGGAAGGAGTTCCTGCACCCGCCGAGGCGGCAGCTGTGGTCCGCGGACGCCGGCGGCGGCTTCCGCCCGGCCGTGAGCCGCGCCGCCGCGGTACGCGTTCCTCGGCGTCCGGGGCTGCGACCTGGCATCGATCGGGATCCTCGGCCGGGTGCTCGGCGAGGGTGCTCACCCCGACGGAGCGTTCGCCCGGACCCGGCAGGCCCTGTTCGTGGTCGCGGTGAACTGCACCGAGCCGGGCGGGGTGTGCTTCTGCGCCTCGATGGGGACCGGCCCCGGCGCGGGCCCCGGCTACGACCTGGCCCTCACCGAGCGGATCGACGACGCGGGGCACTGGTTCCTGGCCGAGGCCGGCACCGCCGAGGGTGCGCGCATCCTGGCCGGGGTCCCGCACCGCAGCGCGTCCGCGGCGGAGCAGGACGCGGCGCGGGCCGAGGTCAGCGGGGCGGCCCAGCGGATGGGCCGGGAGATGCCCGCCGTCGACCTGCCCGCGCTGATCCGGGCGTCGGTGGAGTCACCGCACTGGGACGACGTCGCCAGCCGGTGCCTGACCTGCGCGAACTGCACCATGGTCTGCCCGACCTGCTTCTGCACCACGGTCGAGGACGTCTCCGACCTGACCGGCTCGCACGCGGAGCGCTGGCAGCGCTGGGCGTCCTGCTTCGAGGTGGACTTCTCGTTCGTGCACGGCGGCAGCGTGCGGCGGTCCGCGTCCAGCCGGTACCGGCAGTGGTTCAGTCACAAGCTGGGCACCTGGCACGAGCAGTTCGGCAGCTCGGGCTGCGTGGGGTGCGGCCGGTGCATCGCCTGGTGCCCGGTCGGCATCGACATTACCGCCGAGGCCGCCCGCCTCGCCGGCCTGGACGGGGCGCACGGAACGGGGGACCAGGATGCCTAGGCCGGACGCGGACCTGGCCGGGCTGGGCGTGCTGGCCGGCCTGTCCCCGGCGCACCGTGACCTCGTGGCCGCCGCGGCCATGCCGGTCCGCTACCCGCCCGGGAACGGCTGTTCCGCGAGGGCACCCGGGCCGAGGGCTGCTGGCTGATCCACGACGGCTGCGTCGCGCTGGACCTGGCCATTCCCGGCCGCGGCGAGGTGGTGGTGCAGACGCTGGGGCCCGGTGACGTGCTCGGCTGGTCGTGGCTGATACCGCCCTACGAGTGGCATTTCGGGGCGGTCACGACCGGGAGACGACCGCGACGAAACTCGACACCGGCCAGCTGCGCAGGCTGGCCAGCGAGGACCCCCAGTTCGGCTACGCGCTCGCGCTGACCATGTTCCAGGCGTGCGCGCAGCGGCTGCAGGCCACCCGGGCCCGGCTGCTCGACCTGTACGGCAGCCCCCCATGACCTGCACTGATCCGGCCGCGGAGCCGATGCTGCCGGTCCCCTACCGGGTGGCCAGCCGCACCAGGGAGACCCGCGACAGCATGACGCTGACCCTGGAGCCAGCGGGCCCGCCGCTGCCGCCGTTCCAGCCGGGCCAGTTCACGATGCTGGCTGTGCCGGGCATCGGCGAGGTGGCGATCTCGGTCAGCGGTGACCCGGCGGCCGGCGACGGGCGGCTGGTGCACACCGTCCGCGCGGTCGGCGCCGTCACCCGGGCCCTGTGCGAGGCCCCGCCGGGCCGGGTGATCGGGGTCCGCGGGCCGTTCGGCACCACCTGGGATCTCCCGTCCGCCGCCGGCCGCGACCTGATCATCGTCGCGGGCGGGGTCGGGCTTGCCCCGCTGCGGCCGGTGCTGCTCGGCGCGCTGGCCGCGCGGGACTCCTACCGTCGGGTCTGCCTGGTGGCGGGGGCCCGCAACCCGGCCGAGTTCCTGTTCCGCGGTGAGCTGGACGCCTGGTCCGGCCGCCAGGACCTGGACGTGGAGCTGACCATCGACCAGCCCGCCACCGGGCTGGACCTCCAGGTCGGCTTCGTCACCGAGCCGCTCGCCCGGCTGCCCCTGGATCCGGACCGCAGCACCGCGTTCGTGTGCGGCCCGGAGGCCATGATCCGGTTCTCCGCGCAGGTGCTGCTGCGCCGCGGCGTAGCCGCGGCGGACATCCGGGTGTCGCTGGAACGCGACATGAAGTGCGGCATCGGCCTGTGCGGGCACTGCCAGCTCGGGCCGATCCTGGTCTGCCGGGACGGCCCGGTCGTCGGCTACCCGCTGGCCGGGCCACTGCTGACCGTCCGGGAGCTGTGATGAGGGAACCCTCCCTCGCCGTGTGGAAGCTCGCGTCCTGCGACGGCTGCCAGCTCACCCTCCTCGACTGCGAGGACGAGCTGCTCGCGCTGGCCGGCGAGGTCGACCATCGCGCATTTCCTCGAGGCGTCGTCAGCCATGGCGCCCGGGCCCTACGACATCTCGCTGGTCGAGGGGTCCGTCACGACCGCCCGCGACGAGCAGCGGATCCACGAGATCCGCCGGGAGTCGCGGACGCTGATCACCATCGGCGCGTGCGCGACCGCCGGCGGGATCCAGGCGCTGCGCAACTTCGGGGAGGTGGCGGAGTTCACCGCGGCGGTCTACGCCAGCCCGGCGTACATCGACACGCTGGCCACCTCGACCCCGGTCGCGGCGCACGTGCCGGTCGACTTCGAGCTGCGCGGCTGCCCGATCGACCGGCGGCAGCTGCTCGAGGTACTGACCGCATTCCTGGTGGGGCGCAAGCCAGATATCCCCGACACGAGCGTGTGCACCGAGTGCAAGCGCCAGGGCCACACGTGCGTGATGGTGGCCGAGGGCACGCCGTGCCTCGGGCCGGTCACCCACGCCGGGTGCGGTGCGCTGTGCCCCGCCCAGGGCCGCGGCTGCTACGGCTGCTTCGGCCCGGTGAGCGGGGCGAACGTGATCGCCCTGGCCCGGCAGCTGCGTACCTGCGGGATGGGCGGCGATGCCATCGGCCGGGTGTTCGCCACGTTCAACGCCGCGGCCCCGGCCTTCCAGGAGCAGCACGACGGGGAGCAGCGCCACGGGGAGCAGCACCACGGTGAACAGCACCACGGGCAGGAGCCAGCATGAGCGAGCGCAGCCGGGAGCTGACGGTCAGCGGCCTGGCCCGGGTCGAGGGCGAGGGCGCCCTGCGGATCACCGTCCACGACGGCGAGGTGACACGCGCCGAGCTGAACATCTACGAGCCGCCCCGGTTCTTCGAGGCGTTCCTGCGCGGCCGTGCCTGCACCGAGCCGCCGGACCTGACCGCGCGGATCTGCGGGATCTGCCCGGTGGCCTACCAGACCAGCGCGTGCAACGCGATCGAGCAGGCCTGCGGGGCGGAGCTCACCGAGCCGCTCGCGGACCTGCGCCGGCTCCTGTACTGCGGCGAATGGATCTCCAGCCACGCCCTGCACATCTACCTGCTGCACGCCCCCGACTTCCTCGGCTACCCGGACGCCATCTCGCTGGCGCGTGATCACCGCGACATCGTGGAACGCGGCCTGGAGCTGAAGAAGACCGGCAACGCCATCCTCGAACTGGTCGGCGGCCGGGCCATCCATCCGGTCAACGTCCGGGTCGGGGGGTTCTACCGGCGCCGGCCCCGGCCGAGCTGCGCCCGCTGGCCGAGCGGCTGCGCCGGGCGCTGGACCTGGCCCTGGACACGGTCCGCTGGGCCGCCACCTTCGAGTTCCCCGACCTCGAGCTGGAGCATGACCTGCTCGCCGCCCGCGACGCTGGCCGCTACCCGCTCGAGCGGGGCAGCCTCGCCACCACCTCGGGCCTGTCCTTCCCGGCCAGCGAGTTCCCCGGTCATGTCACCGAGGAACAGGTCCCGCACTCGACCGCGCTGCACGCCACCCTCGACGGGCACCGCTACCTGACCGGGCCGCTGGCCCGGTACTCGCTCAACTCCGCCGCCCTGTCCCCGACCGCCCGCCAGGCCGCGGCCGGCGCCGGGCTGGGCGCGCAGTGCCGCAACCCGTTCCGCAGCATCCTGGTGCGCGGCGTGGAGGTCGTCTACGCCGTCGAGGAGGCGCTGCGGATCATCGGCGCCTACGAGCGGCCGGGCCGCCCGGCGGTCGAGGTGGCGCCCCGCGCCGGGACCGGGCACGGGATCAGCGAGGCGCCCCGGGGCCTGCTGTACCACCGCTATGAGCTCGACGGCGACGGCCTGATCCGGGCGGCCACGATCGTCCCCCCGACGTCGCAGAACCTGGCCGTGATCGAGGACAACCTGCGCCTGCTGGTCGGGGCGAACCTGGGCCGCGACGACGTGTCGCTGACCGCCCTGTGCGAGCAGGCCATCCGGAACCACGATCCGTGCATCTCGTGCGCCGCTCACTTCTCTCCCTAACGATCCTGACCGGGTGAGCGGCACCGGGCGCCGCAGGGGCACGGGGCGGTCCCCGGGACCGGTCGAGGGGCCGGGCGGCAGGCCAGGATGATCAGCGTGGTCATCGGGGTGGGGAACCCCTTCCGGCGGGACGACGGGATCGGCCCGGCCGTGGCGGCGGCGATCGGGCGGCAGCACCTGCCCGGGGTCCGGGTGGTCTGCTCGGACGGGGAGCCGTCCGGGCTGATCGAGGCGTGGTCCGGGGCGGACCTGGCCGTGATCGTGGATGCGCTGCACGGCGGCCCCGGGGGCCGGGCGCCCTGCCCGGGGCGTATCCACCGGGTCACGCCCGCCGGGCTGGACGCCCAGCCCGGGCCTGCGGGCCCCGGGGCGGGAAGCAGCGCCGGGAGCTCGCATGGCCTCGGCCTGCCCGACGCGTTCCGGCTCGGCCGCGCCCTGGGACGGGAGCCCCGCCGGGCGGTCATCATCGCCGTCGAGGCGGCCGATGTCCGGCCCGGGCCGGACCTGTCCGCGGCCGTGGCCGCCGCGCTGCCGGAGGCGGTGGCGGCGGTCGCCGCGGAACTCAGCCGGGCCGGAGGCGGCGGAACCGGGTAGCGCTGGCGCTCCGCGCCGGTGCTCCGCGCCGGTGCTGGCGGCGCCGCACGGGCCCGCCCTGGCCGGGGGTCAGGGGCGTTCGGCCTGCGGCGCGGGGGCCTCCGGCACTGGGGAAGCCGTGCGGCGGCCGGCATGGTGGAAGGGCCGGGCCGTGAACGAGGGCCAGGCCGTGCTGGGGGGCGCGGCTGGATGGGAGTCCCGTCATGAACGCTGACCGGGCACTGCGTGCCGTGCCCGCCGATCCCGGGACGGCCGAGGGCCCTGATCCGCTGGAGCCCTCGGGCAGCTGTACCGGGACCTGCGCAGCTCGGCCGCGGGCCTGACCGGCCGGGAGGCCGCCCGGCGGCTGGAGGTGTACGGCCCCAACGAGCTGACCCGGCGCGGCGGCCGGCGCTGGCCGCGGCGAGCTGGCCGGCAGTTCACCCACCCGCTGGCGCTGCTGCTGGCGCTGGCGGCGGTGCTGGCGTGGGCCAGCGGCAGCCCGCGGCTGGCGGTGGCGATCGCCGCCGTCATCCTGCTGAACGCGGTGTTCGCGTTCGCCCAGGAGATGCAGGCCGAGCGGGCCGTGGAAGCGCTGGCCGCGTTCCTGCCCGAGCGGGCCCGGGTGCTGCGCGACGGCGAGCGCCAGGAGGTCGAGGCCCGGCTGCTGGTCCCCGGGGACGTCCTGCTGCTCGAGGAGGGCGAGCGAGTCTGCGCGGACGCCCGGCTGATCGCGGGCACGATCGAGGTGGACATGTCCACGCTACCGGCGAGTCGTGCCGGTCACCGGTCCGCGGAGGCGGCGATAGCCACGTGCCGCTGCTCCAGGCCGCGGACGTGGTGTTCAGCGGGACCGCCTGCACCGGCGGCGAGCGCCGAGGGCGTGGTCACCGCCACCGGGATGCACACCGAACTCGGCCGGATCGCGGCGCTCAGCCAGCGGGTCGGGCCGGGACGAGAGCCCGCTGGAGCGCCAGGTCAAGCGGGTGGCCTGGCTGATCGCGCTGGTCGCGGTCGGGGCAGGCGCGCGTTCCTGCCGATCGGGCTGGCGGCCGGGCTGAGCCTGGCCGCCGCCGCAAGCTTCGCGATCGGGCTGCTGGTCGCCAACGTGCCCGAGGGACTGCTGCCCACGATCACGCTGGCGCTGGCCGTCGGGGTCCGCGTGATGGCCCGCCGCGGCGCGCTGGTCAAGCGGCTGTCCGCGGTGGAGACGCTCGGCTCCACGACGGTGATCTGCACCGACAAGACCGGCACCCTGACCCAGAACCGGATGCGCGTCACCGCGGTCTGGACGCCGGCCGGGCGACGCTCGACTCGAGCCCGGCCGACCTGCGCCAGCCGGTCGCGCACCCGCCGCGCCGCGCGGCGCTGAACTCGTCGCGCGATCGCGCCACGTGCAATGACGCCGATCTCCACGCCGGTGCGGGCCATGCGGAGTCCGGTGACCCGACCGAGGTCGCGCTGCTCGGCTGGCCGCGGCGCGCGGTGCCGACGTGTCCCTGGCGGCCGGGACGCGCACCGCCGCCGGCTGTTCCGCTTCGATCCGCGGCTCAAGCTGATGTCCACCGCGGACGAGCGCGACGGCGCGCTGGACATCTCCACCAAGGGCGCGCCCGAGGAGGTGCTGGCCCGCTGCACCAGGATCCATGACGCCCAGGGCGGGCGGCCGCGTCACCGGGGCCGACCGCGCCCAGGTCCGAGCAGGTGATGAACGACTACGCCCGCCGGGCCTGCGGGTGCTGGCGGTCGCCCACCGCGGCCTGCCCGGGACGGCGGCCGCACCCGCGGACCGGCGAGGACGCCGAGCGGGAACTGTGCCTGGTCGGCCTGGTCGCGATGCTCGATCCGCCGCGGCCGGAGGTGCCCGGCCGCGATCGGGCAGGCCCACCGGGCCGGTATCCGCGTCCACGTGGTCACCGGCGACAACGGCCTGACCGCCGCGGCGATCGCCCGGTGGGTCGGCATCGGCCCGGGCGGCCTGCAGGTGGTCAGCGGCACCGAGCTGGACGCGATGAGCGAGCCCGAGCTCGACGCGCTGCTCGGCGCGGAGCGGAGATCGTCTTCGCGCGCAGCTCTCCCGAGGCGAAGCTGCGCATCGCCGACGCGCTGCGCGCGGATGGGCGAGGTCGTCGCGATGACCGGGGACGGGGTCAACGACGCCCCCGCGCTGCGCCGCGCGGACATCGGCGTCGCGATGGGCCGGTCCGGGACCGATGTGGCCCGCGAGGCCGCCACGATGGTCCTCACCGACGACAACTTCGCGACCATCGCCGCGGCGGTCGAGGCCGGGCGGCGGGTCTACGACAACGTCCGGAAGTTCATCTGCTACATCTTCGCCCACGCCGTCCCGGAGGTGCTGCCGTTCCTGGTCTTCGCCCTGGCCGGCGGGGCGGTGCCGCTGCCGCTGACGGTGATGCAGATCCTCGCCATCGACCTCGGCACCGAGACCCTGCCGGCGCTGGCCCTCGGCCGCGAGCCGGCCGAGCCGGGGCTGATGGACCGCCCGCCCCGGCCGCGCGAGCAGGGCATGATCAGCGGCGGCATGCTGGCCCGCGCCTGGGGCTTCCTCGGCCTGATCTCGGCCAGCCTGGTCATGGCCGGGTTCTTCCTGACGCTGCCGGCACGCGGGCTGGCATCCGGGCGTCCCCACCGGGCCCGGCAGCCCGCTGCACCACGCGTACCGGCAGGCGACCACCGTGACCTGGCTCGGCATCGTGGCCTGCCAGGTCGGCACGGCCTTCGCCGTCCGCACCGACCGTGCGTCGCTGCGCTCGGTCGGGGTGTTCAGCAACCGCCTCCTGCTGGCCGCCATCGGCGTGGCCCTGGCGTTCGCCGCGGCCGTGGTGTACCTGCCGGTGATGCACGGCGTCTTCGGGACCGAGGCCCTCACCGCGGGCCAGGTCGCGACCGTGGCCCCGTTCCCGTTCATCGTCTGGGGAGCTGACGAACTCCGCCGGCTAATCCTGCGGCATTACCGCCGGGCCCATCCCGATTAATGACGAATGGCCTCATCTTGTGGCCTTAGGTCATTATTTCCAGCCCCCCGAGGCCCGTGTATAAAGAGTGGCCAGCCTGTGTCATGAATGGCCCAGCGTGGATACACTGATGATTGACAGGCACCAGGCCCGTCGGCGGGGCTGACCAGCTGAGCTGGAGCTTTCGGAAAGGCCGGGGTTGACCGCGAAGTCAGCGCCCCGCGTCAGGAAAGTTCCCTCATGGCCCCGGCCGTAGGGGGTCTTCGCCATGCGAAGGCACATCGCACATGCTCTGCAGGCGGCCGCGGCCGCGGGCGGGGCCGCAATTCTCACCCTGGGCCTGGCTGGGCAGGCGGCCGCCGGAACCGCGGCGGCACGGGCCCATTCCCCGGATCCCATCTACACCACCAGCCAGGCGGGGTTCGTCACCGGCGGCGGCCGGTGGTTCCGGTATGTGGAGACCACGGTCACGGTGGCTCCCGTGCCCGCGGCACCCGGTAACGCGGGGTACGCCGAGGTCGTCCTAGGCGGGACCGGCGTGGTGCCGCAGTACCTCGCGGTCAGCTCGGGCGGCGGTGCGGACTCCGTCGGCTGGAGCTCGGGCGTCCCGCCATTCGGCATGGGCGGCGGCGCACTGTCCGGGGTCAGCCCGAAGGTGGGTGACCGGCTGCGGCTCAGCATGTACTACGACCGGGCCGGGCACCTGTTCGTCAGCGCGAACGACCTTACCCGGGGCATCAGCCAGACCCTGCGGCTGCCGGTCGGCCGGCCGGTGTACACCGCCGCGGAGGTGGCGGGCGTCGTGCAGTAACGCGATCGTGACCGCCCCGCAGTCGAGCACCCGGCTGTGGGCGCTGAGCGGCTCGAAGGCGACGACCTACACCGGCGTGCACGGCACGCTGACCGGCCCGTGGGCCACGACGGAGATCGTGGACACCATCACGGGCAATTCGTCCGGCGCGGTGGTCACCAGCCCGAATGTGCTGTGGAACGGCGGCCGGAACTTCGGTGTCTGGCTGCGCCCGTCCGCCTGACCCCCGGCAGGCAAGGCGTCAGCCCGGGCCCCGGCCCGGGCTGACGCGTCCTGCGGGCTGGCGGGTCACGGCCTCGCGGGGGTCCGCTGGCCGGGATAGGACAGCCGGTCCTGCACGGCGACCACGCCGTCGACGTGCCGCACCGCCTCGGCGATCTGGTGACCCAGCTCGTCATTCTCGCAGGCCGGCCAGGGTCACGACACCGTTGTCCACGCTGATCTGCAGGGCCCCCGGATCGACGAGGAAGCGGCGCAGCAGGACCTCCTGCACGATGTCACGGCGGATCTGCTCGTCGGGCCGGTCGTACACGCTGAGCACATCGGCCCGGCTGACGATCCCGGTCAGGTGACCGGTCGCATCCACCACGGGGAGCCTCTTGACCCCGTGGTCGTACATCAGGAAGGCCGCCCGTTCCACCGGCTCGTCGGGGCCGATGGTGACGGGATCGCGGGTCATCACCTCCGCCGCGGTCACCCCGGCCGCCTTGTCATGCTCGCTACGGCGGCGCAGCCCGGCGAACAGGCCCGGGTGGCCCGCCTGGTCCGCTTCCTTGATCAGCATGTCGGCCTCGGACACGATGCCGATCAGCCTGCCTTCCCCATCGGTGACGGGGAAGGCGCTCACCCGGGAACTGCCCAGCAGGGTGGCCATTTCCTTGAACGGCGTATCTCCCCGGACCGTGACCACCCGGGTCGTCATGATGTCCTTGATCGTCGCGTTCATCGCGATCACCCTCTTAGCAGTGTCCCCCTTTAGTGCACCGCGCCGCGGTGCCGGCGGGTACCGCTGAAGGGCCCGGATCTGATGGCTGACCGTCCTGTTTCCGCACCGTGCGGGCCCGGGCCAGGGAGGACGGAAGTACCCAACCACACGGCGTTCGGCCCTGCCCGCCCGCAGCCCCGGCTGCTTGACTGGAAGAGGTACAGAGAAGAGGTGTGACTGGTGAGCACTATTACACGCAGGAGCACTCACGGGCCGTTCGGGGAGATCTTCGACTGGCTGGAATCACCACTGGCCCTGATCCGGCCGGGCGCCCACGCCATGAGGGTCGAGGACTTCGTCCAGGACGACCGTTATGTTCTGCGGGCCGAGCTGCCGGGGATGGATCCGGCGAAGGACATCGACGTGACGGTCTCCGGGGGCGTCCTCACGATCCGGGCCGACCGGCTCGACGAGACCGAGGGCACGCACCGCTCGGAGTTCCGCTATGGCACGTTCACCCGCAGCCTGCCGCTGCCCGCGAGCGCGGACGCGGCACACATCCATGCGACGTACGGGAGCGGGATCCTGGAGGTTGACGTCCCGCTGAAGGAAGCGGACGGCACCCAGCGGCGCGTCCCCATCATGACCGACCGGCACATCAAGCCAACCTGAGCGGCACCCTGTCCCGGGCCGGGCCAGCCCCGGGTCTCAGGCGGCGCGGCCGTCCTGGGCGCCGGGCGCGGCGGTGGCGGCCCGGACGGTGGGGAAGACGGGCAGGTGCCGGTGCAGCCCGGTGAGGTCCAGCACCCGGTCAACCTGCGGTGAGACCGCGGCCAGCCGGAGGAACCCCCCGAGCCGCCGGGCCCGGCGGCCCGTGCCGATCAGCACGGCGAGCCCGCTGGCGTCGCAGAAGGTCACCCGGGACAGGTCGAGGACCAGCCTGCCGGAGCCAGGCCGGAGCAGCCCCAGCAACTGCTCACGCAGGGCCGTCGCGCCGGCCAGGTCGAGTTCGCCGGCCAGGTCGGCAATCGTGATGCCGTCCGCGGTACGGACGCAGTCCAGCGCGGGATGGATCGTCGTGCCAGGGTTCGCCATGGGGGTCCGATCCGTGTGAGTCGCGGGAGGCAGCCGGCTGGCTGCCCTGTCCTGGGCGCGGTGGCGCCCGGCAGGCTAGCGGTGCCCTTCTTCCCCGGACGGCTGGGCCGGGCCCAGGCCGGCCCCTGGACCGGCGAGCAAGGCCAGGACTTCCCCGACGGTCCGTTCGCGGCTGGTGGGTTCCGGCAGCGGCTGGTGCGCCTGGATCTGGTAGTGGTTGCGGCGGCCATCCTTGCGCTTGCGGATGTAGCCGGCCGATCAGGTCGGTGATGATGCCGAACGCGGTGCGCTCGGTAATGCCCAGGCTGGCCGCGATATCGCGCAGCCGCATCCCCGGGTCGTGCGCCAGGAAGACCAGCACACGGCCGTGATTACTCAGGAAGCCCCAGCTAGCCATAGCCCACAGGGTACCATATTTTCCGGAAAATAATTGCCGGTTTCGGGTTGCCAACGTCGGTCCCGGCAACGGTTACCGCCGGGGCGGCCGGGAGCGTGCCCGGCCCTGCCCGCCCGGCGGCCCTGCCCGCCCGGCAGCCGGGTCCGGCAGCTAGGGTCCGGCGCTGGGTCAGAGCTTGGTCAGCTTGGGGTAGGGCGCGCTGATCCGGTGCTGGACGGCGCCGAATTCGACGAGCACCACGCCATCCTCGGCACTGATGACGCGGCCGAGACCATACCGGTCGTGGGTCACCAGATCCTGCGCCGCGAACTCCTCGACCTGCTCGGGCGGGGCGGGCGGCTTATTGAATGGGCTTCCGGGTACGGGGCGCCGCTTCACGGCGCGGGCTCGTTTCTCATCATGACCAGTATGCGGCCGCAGGGCGCCGAGGGCGAGCCTGCACCGCCACGTTCCGCGCCGGGGCACGTTACAGCGGGGCGGTGACCCAGTGCCAGCCGTCCGCCTCGCCGCACACCGGATGGACCACGGCGGCCCCCGCCGCGTCGGAGAGCTGGGATACGACCCGGATGAGCTGACGATGGAAGTCCTCGGGGGTGTGCCTGCCCTCGTGGGGGGCGACCGCCACCAGGGTCACGGCCGTTCCCTCACCGCCGGCCAGCCGGACGGTGACGTTGCCGTTGTAGTCCCGGCCGACCGCCACGATCGACGCGGCCCGCACAATGTCGCTGCCGTCGTCCTTCGCGACCCACACATCGGACGCGTTCACGCGCCCCACCTCCCAGCTCATCCTGCGGCACCCCCCACAGTGGCACAGATCAGTACTCGAGCTCCGGTCGCAGCGGGCCGCCGACCGTGTTCAGGTGCCGCAGAACCTGGACGTAGGAATCCACCAGGCCGGTCTCGTGGTAGGCGATGCCGTGCTGCTCGCAGAACGCGCGCACCGGTTCCTGGGCGTGCCGCAGGCCTGGCCGCGGCATGGAGGGGAACAGGTGGTGCTCGATCTGGTAGTTCAGCCCGCCGAGGGCGAAGTCGGTGAACCACCCGCCGCGGATGTTACGCGAGGTGACCACCTGGCGGCGGAGGAAATCGACCTTCTCATCCGCACCGAAAACGGCCATGCCCTTGTGGTTGGGCGCGAACGAGCATCCGAGGTAGACCCCGAACACACCCTGCTGCAGCAGGAGGAAGGCCACCGCCTGCACGGGTGACAGCACCAGGAACACCGCGGCCAGGTAGCCGATGATGTGCGCGCCGAGCATGGTCCCCTCGGCCACCTTGACCGTGGTGCTCCGGCGGCCCAGCAGGGTCCGGAACCCGGCGACATGCAGGTGGAGGCCCTCGAGCAGCAGCATGGGGAAGAACAGCCACGCCTGGTAGCCCGCCAGCCACCGGCCGGCCCCGCCGCGGGCCCGGGCCTGCTCGGGGGTGAAGGCGACCGCCCGGCCGCCGATGTCGGGGTCCCGGCCGACCTGGTTGGGATGGGCGTGATGGCGGTTGTGCTTGGAGGTCCACCAGCCGTAGCTGAGCCCGATCAGCAGGTTGCCGTGGATCCGGCCGATCACGTCGTCGGCCCGCTTGGAACCGGAGATCTGCCGGTGGCCGGCGTCGTGGCCGATGAACCCGGTCTGGGTGAACATCACGCCCAGGAAGACCGCCACCAGCATCTGCCACCAGGAGCGGCCGAGCAGGAAGAACACGGCCCACCCGCCGGCGAGCAGGAGCAGGTTAGCGCCGATCTTGACGCTGTAGTAGCCACGGCGGCGGCGGAGCAGGCCGGTCGCCCGCACCTGCCGGGAGAGCTTCGCATAGTCGCTGCCCGGCCCATCGGGCGGCGTTTCCCGCCTGGTTACCGGAGGGCATTGCGCTGCTGGACGTGCCGCTTCAACGGTCAACCTCATCCTCCTGCGGCGAGCGTTGAGCGGCCGATGATCAGCCGCTGGGTCAGGGCGCCGCGGGGACCGGGCGGCTGGTATTCGGGGCAGGTACACGGCAGGCCCGCGCGTAATGCGCGGGCCTGCCGCTAACACACGGTCAGACCGCGTGTACCTGGTCTGCCTGCGGGCCCTTCGGGCCCTGCTTGGTGGTGTACTCCACCTTCTGGTTCTCGGCCAGGGTGCGGTAACCGCCCATGTCGATCGCCGAGTGGTGGACGAAGACGTCGGCGGTGCCGTCGTCGGGGGCGATGAAGCCGAAGCCCTTATCAGGGTTGAACCACTTCACGGTGCCTTGTGCCATCTGCTGTCTCCTTCAAAGACGAGCTCATGGTCCCGCGCGGGTTGCGCGGGCCAAGCTGCTGGTTGCCCGCCATCGGGAGGAAAGAATCCGCTGCCAACGGCAAGACGCCCACTGTCGAAAACGGGCGCCTTCACGATCGCCAACGTCAACAACAACTACCTCAATATAGCGTCCTGTCACGGCCGGGTATTCCCCTCCCCGCCCTTCCCGGTATCCCGGGCCCTCGGGCGGCGGGCGCTTATGGTCAGCGCCTGCGGCGTCCCCGGTATCCGGCGGACAGGGCGACCGCGGCACTGCCGGTGGCAGGGGCCGCCGTCGCCGGCGCTTCGCGGACGGCGGGCGCCGTGGCCCGGGCGGCCTGGCCGGCCAGCGGCCGGCGATGGAACGCAGCAGCGCGGAGCCCGGGCTGACGCTGGCCGCGAGCGGGACGACGCCGCGCCTGGCGCATCAGCAGCCCGCACGTCGCCCGCCTGCGCGGGGCTCTGCACGGTGATCACCACGCCGCCGGCGCCGGCCCGGGCGGTGCGGCCCGACCGGTGCAGGTAGGCCTTGTGCTCGGTGGGCGGGTCCGCGTGGATCACCAGGTCGATGCCGTCCACGTGGATACCGCGGGCGGCGATGTCCGTGGCGACCAGGACGCTGGCCGTCCCCGGACGCGAACGCCGGCCAGGTTGCGCTCGCGGGCGCCCTGCGTCAGGTTGCCGTGCAGCTCGGCCGCGGGCACGCCGGCGCTGGCCAGCTGCCGGGCGAGCTTCTGCGCGCCGTGCTTGGTGCGGGTGAAGACCAGCGAGCGGTTGTCGCCGCCCGCCAGCGCGGCGACGACGCCGTACCCGGTCGCGGGCGCGACGGTGAGCAGGTGGTGGACCATCGCGGCCGGGGCCGCGGCGGCGGAGTCCACCGCAGTGGACGCCGGGTCGGTGAGGAACCGCCGGACGAGCACGTCGACGGCGCTTGTCCAGGGTGGCGGAGAACAGCATCCGCTGGCCGTCCGGCGGGGTGGCCTCCAGCAGCCGCCGGACCACCGGCAGGAATCCGAGGTCGGCCATGTGGTCGGCCTCGTCGAGCACGCTGATCTCGACATCGTCCAGGTGGCAGTGCCCCTGCTCGATGAGGTCGGCCAGCCGGCCCGGGCAGGCGACGACGATGTCGACCCGGTTGCGCAGGGCCGTGACCTGCGGGTTCTGCCCGATGCCACCGAATATGGTCGCGACGGTCAGGTCCATGGCCTGCGGCCAGCGGCGCCAGCGCCGCGTGGACCTGGCTGGCCAGCTCGCGGGTCGGTACCAGGACCAGGCCGCGCGGGCGGCAGGCCAGCGTGTGCCCGTCGGCCAGCCCGGCGACGAGCGGGATGCGAGAACCCGAGCGTCTTGCCGGAACCGGTCCGGCCGCGGCCCAGGATGTCCAGCCCGGCCAGCGCGTCGGGCAGCGTGGCGGCCTGGATCGGGAACGGGGTCACGATGCCGGCCTGGGCCAGCGAGGTGACCAGCGGCGCGGGGACACCGAAGTCAGCGAAGGTCAGCGCCGGGCCGGGCGTACCCCGCCCCGGCCGACGGCGGGCATGCGTGTCATCAAGAGGGACAGCGGTCATACAGGAATGTCTTCCGGACTTGGGTGGCCGCATTTTCGAGGGCCGCCACGTCCGTGGAAACCAGTTCGCTCATCGAGCGACGTACGACCGGCGCGCCCTGTTGGCGGCGCCTCACGATCTACCGTGTTCCCCACCCTATCGCACGCGCCTCATTCGCCGCTGCTGCGCGCCCACCCCCGGCCGACGGCGCCGCGGCCTCTTCCGGGGGCGTGCCCCCGCCGGGCCAGGCCGCCCCCGGCCAGGGATGACGGATCGCAAAACGGGTAATAAGGGCAGGTGACCACGGCCATCGCGCAGTTCATGCGGGAGCTGGAGCGGGTGTGGGACGAGCACCGGGACGCGTCGATCGGCCGCCGTGACCTGGCCGCGTCGCTGGCCAGCCTGGCGCCCGACCCGTCGGTGTGGCACCTCCCGGCGGGGACCGGAGCCGCGGGCCGCCCGGACCTCGGGCGGTTCTACGCCGAGGACTTCCTGCCTCACCTGCCCGCCGACCTGGCCCTCATCCGGAGGTCGCGGACCGTGGACCGGTTTCACCTGGTCGATGAGACGACGGTGTCGTTCACGCACGACCTGGAGCTGCCCTGGCTGCTGCCCGGGGTGGACCCGACGCACCGGCGGGCCACGGTGCAGGTCATCGCCATCGTCGGCTTCGAGCGCGGGCGTATCCGCTCACAGCGGATCTACTGGGACCACGCCACGCTGTCGGCCCAGCTCGGGATCCTGCCCCCGGGAGGTCATGGACATGATCAGTGACGACGCGCTGCGCCAGATGACCGGTGAGGAGCGGGCGTCCCTGCGCCGCAGGCTGGCCGCGCTGGACAGCGATCTTCCCCCGCAGCGCGCCGGGGATGAACGGCGCAGGCGCTTCGTCATCCTGCTGACCGTCGCCTCGGCCGGGCTGGTTCCGTGGATCGTGCTGCTGGCCCTGACCCTGCCGCACCGCTACATCGCCGGGCACTGGACGCTTACCTGGGTCGGCTTCGACATCTTCCTGCTGGCCGGTCTCGCGCTGACCGCGTGGCTGGCCTGGCGCCGGCGGCAGGCGGTGATGATCAGCGCGTTCATCACCGGCGCGCTCCTGGTGTGCGACGCGTGGTTCGATATCACGACCGCGTCTGGACGCGTCGACGTGATCACCGCGGTCGCGTCGGCCGTGGTTCTCGAATTGCCTCTCGCGGGACTGCTTTTCGCGGTGGCGGCCCACCTCCTGCGCCTCGCCGTGCGCCGGGCGCAGGCGGCGGACGGCCTGGCCACGGCGCCATGCCGCCTGCTCAAGGTGCCGCTGTTCGGGGTGCCGGGGGAATCCCCGACGTGAGCCGCTGCCCGCCTGGACGGGCGGGCAGCGGCTGGGTGAGCTGGGCCGAGAGCGACACGTCGACGAACCGGCGGACCAGGAACCCGGGCACCCTGATGCCGACAGCACGCAGGTCCAGCCGGGCTGTGCCGCTCACCTGCAGGCGGGAAGGGGCGCCGGGGCCGTCCAGCGCGGCCTCGACCCGGACCGGCGCCTCGTGCCCGCGGGCGCGCAGCACCGCCCCGGCGCGCCAGCCATCGCCGGCCGCGTCGATCCGGGCGGCGGCCACCTCCATCAGCGGGTGCGCACCGGCGTCGAGGAAGCGCCGCCCGCGAAGGTCGTCATCGCGGCGGGGGTTGCCGGTCCCGATCGAGGCGGGGTCGAGCGTCGCGTGGAACCGCTGGGGGCGCCCGTCCGGCCCAACGTCTGACTCTCCGGCCGTGACGGCTATCGTCCCGTGCACCGTCTGCCCGAACAGGTGGCGGGCCGCGAACGTGACCCGGGTATGCGTGAGGTCGGCCGTCCACACCCGGCGCCGACCATGGTCGCCGTGGTCATGGCCGGCTTCCTTCGCTGATCGGCAGGTCGGCATGGACCAGCCGGTAGAAGCTGATGCGGCCGGGGCCGCCGAGGAGCGCGGGGTCCTCCCCGGCGCCGGAGAACGTCGCCGTCCGCCTGACCGACCTCGGGCGGTACGGAGCGACCACGATGACGCTCGCATCGTTCACTCCCGCCGAGGTCGCCGAGCTGGTCGATCCGGGCCGCGCGGCTGAGGTGCACGAGCGCACCGGCGGGCTGCCGCTGCTGGTGGCGGCCGTCCGGGCGGGCTACGGGTCAGCGGATCTCGGCTTCGGCGTCAGCGCGGCCTGCTGGCCGCGCTGACGCCGGAGCAGCGGGCGGTCATCGAGGCGGCCGCCGTCCTCGGCGAGGACATCGACGAGTACGTGCTGGCCGCCCAGTGCGCGAACCGCACCGAGTTCGTGGCCAGGCAGAATCCCTGATGGGCTAGGCAGCACCGGACTCTGAGGCCCGGGACTCTCAGGGCACGGGGACGGGCTGGATCACCACCGGGACCGCGGTGGGGTCGAGTTCGGTGGCCTGCGACACGCCCGACGGGGTGATGATGTCCATGGCCTTGGGGACGCTCCCGGGGTCCACCCCGCAGATCGGGCTGGTCCCGCCGGCCGCGCACACGCCGAAGCTGTAGGCCCCCGGAGTGGCCGTGAACGCCCGGGCCTGATCGGAACTGAATCCGTCCTGGCCGGTCAGCACGACGCTGAACGCCCAGCCGGGTCCCGGCGTGCCGAACTGGGCCTCGGGCAGAGCGATCGTGACGGTCCGGTTGGCGTCGATCGACCAGCATGGACGCGGTGCCGACCTGATTTCCGCTGGCGTCCACCCAGGTGGGAGACGCGAAGCCCTGGGCCTCGACCCGCTCGCTCCAGGCTCCCGAGGGGGCGATGGAGTAGTTGCGGGAGGCGAAGGCGGCCTGGGTCGAGGTCTGGCTGGCTCCCGGGGTGTGCACATAGACGTCCAGGAGCTGGGCCCCGAAATCGGCACCGAAGGTCGGGTCGAGGTTGGCCAGCGTGGTTCGCAGATAGGCCGTGGTGCCGTCGCTGATGACCTGGAAATTGGTCAGGTCGAAGGCGCCGGCGTGGAAATCAGAGGCGGTCGGGTACTGGTAGGTGCCGGGCCCGTTGTCGTCGCCGGACGGATCGGTGACGTTCAGGACCGTGGTCCCTCCGGTCACGTCCCCGGTCACGGGCACCTGCGCGTATCCGGTGTTCCGCCCGTCCGGTGAGGTGGCCGTCGCGGTGATGACGTTGTTGCCGAACCCGACCGGGACGGCCGCCGAGAACGATCCGTCCTTGGCGGCGGTCGTGCTGGTCACGGACGCGGAGGCACCCGTCGTGGTATCTGCCGAGCCGATGTCCACCGAGGCGCCGGGCGACGTGGTCCCGGTGACCGTCGTGGTCGCGGTCCCGATGGTCGCGCCGGAGGCGGGGGCGGTGAGGGTGACCGTCAGCGCACCCGGTGCCCCGTGGGTGATGTAGCGCGCCGTCGTAATCGCCGGCGTCTCGACGGTGCGGCCGGTTCCGAGGCCCGCGATCAGCCGCAATTCCTGCGCCTGGGCCCAGGTCAGCGGCGAGGCCGATCCGGCGGCCTTGCCGTCGGTGAACCCGATGGACGCGGTCGCCGGGTCACTGCCGTACGGCGACGCCGGCAGGTCCGGGTCCTCCCAGGCCTGCTCAGGGACGAGACCGACACCGGAAGAGAAATTGAGCATCGCGTTCAGCAGGCCGGCGGCGCCGGCGTTCTGCCCCTCGGCGATGTCGCTCTCGGCCCGCTCGCCGGACAGCACCGGCCACAGATGACCGGTCCCGGTGTCGGTGGGCGGCCACGGCGCGCCCGTGGGCGAGCAGGAGGTCTGGCTCGGCTGGTAGCAGTCGCCGTAGCCGTCCGCGCTGCCGTCGGCCGCCGACGTGCCGTACCGGTAGTACCCGGTTCCGCTGGGCGTGCTCACGGATATCTGCTTATCCAGCACGCCCAGCGAGGCCTGCACGTCCGGGTCGGTGACGGGCAGCTCCCCGAGCCGGACGAGCTCCTGGAAGCCGCCGTCGATGACGCTGCGCTGGTCCACGGTGGGGCCGCCGTTGCCGAGGCCGTAGGTGATCGCCGCGTTCGGGTCGCCGGTCTTGGACAGCCTGATGAAGTAACGCGGCGCGTCCGGCCCGCTGGTGGTCACGTCCCAGGACTTGATGCTGCGCTGGAAGTAGTCGGCCGTCGCCTGGTAGAGCCGGGCCCGCGCCCGGTCACCGTGGTCGGCGGCGATGACGGACGCCGCGGTCAGCCCGGCGATCTCGGCCGCGATGGTCGAGGGTGAGTAGCCGGTCTGCTCCTCCCACCGCTCGTTGCCGTCCGAGGGACCGTGGGCGACCAGGAAGTCGGCCGCCGGCCGGACGTGGTCGGCCCACAGCGTGGCGTCTCCGGTCAGGCCCGCCTGGTAGTCCATCAGGATCGGGTAGGCGACCTCGTCCAGCTGGAGCCCGCCGGTGTCCGGGGCGGCCTGGCCGTTGAGCAGCGAGTTACGCGGCATGGCCCCGTCCGGGCAGCTGCTGGCGGTCGAACAGGAACCGGACGGCGTCCCGTGCCGTGGCCAGGTCGCCGTCCGTGAGCAGGCCGGTGAAGGCCTCGTACAGGTCGCGGGAGAACACCTCGCGGTAGGAGCCGAAGTAGGCGGGCTCGCCGCCGGACTCGGTCCCGGCCGGCACCGCCTGGCCCCACGGGCTGGCCAGGGAGGCCACGATCGCGCCGGGGAACGTCTTGTCCTCGCTCGCCTTGAGCACGTTCGCGGACAGGTAGTAGTGCTGGACCAGCCGGGCCGCCGCGCTGGCCGGTTCCCCCGGGTAGCGGGCCGGCGGCCGGTTCAGGCTCGCGTCATACGCCACCCAGCCGGCCAGGTACTTCAGTTCCTTCACGGCGAACGGGCCGCTGAGCGAGCCCTGGGCGGTGCTCAGGGCGCCCGCCTGCGTGCGGCCGAAGCCGAGGGCCAGCGTGACCGACCCGTCGGGCCCGGGTGACAGTTCCTGGGTCGCCACGATGTGGCCGTCCGGCGCGGACGTGTACGGGGTCAGCGCGTGCGGAGGTGTCCAGCTGGGTGAGGCCGTCGCTGGCGGTGCCGGCGTAGCCGACGCTCGCCTGCGGCGCGGGGTTGCTGTCGGCCAGCGCCATCGTAGGTCGGTACCGCGTAGGTCCGGTTGGTGGCGTTGGTGACCGTGTTTGTGCTGGAGACGACCGGGATCGCCGATCCGCCCGACGTCGTCACCACGCCGCTGTTGGCGCCGGCGTTGTCGCTGCCCCCGCCGCCGTTCCCGTTGACGTGGGCGTCCAGCCTCGCGTACAGGTGCAGCGCGGCCACGTTGGTTCCGGAGCCCGGCAGGGCGCTCAGCCGCGTGCGCATGAGCACGGTGTCACGGCCGGGATCG
Organism: uncultured Actinomycetes bacterium; assembly: GCA_963720645.1. Classification (GTDB taxonomy): domain Bacteria; phylum Actinomycetota; class Actinomycetes; order Streptosporangiales; family Streptosporangiaceae; genus RYN-230. Next base: position 333,357 of record CAVRFX010000022.1, read on the forward strand.
GTGATGTAGGTGGTGGTCAGCCGGTAACCGTGCTGGGCGTCGGTCGCGGTCACCGTGCAGGCCATGCCGGTGGGATCCGCGCTGACCGTGTAGCTCATGTCCCTGGTCTGCAGGTCGGTGAACGTGGAGCCGTTGGTGACGATGTACTGCAGCGTGCTCACGTTGGTGTTGTCGATGGTCGGCTCGTAGGTGTCCGACAGCACGCCGCCGGCGACCGTGTACCAGACCTTCGACGCCGTGCCGGTGGCCGTGCCCACGCAGTCCTTGCGGGCCAGGTCGAAATAGGACATCGTGCCGGGGGCGCCCGGCGCGATACTGCCCGCCGCCTGGGCTGTGGTCGTGGCGGCTCCCGCGCTGGCCGCGGCCAGCGGGAGCATCGCCCCGGCCGTGGCCACGGCCCCCAGAATCGTGATGAAATGCCTGCGACCGCGAGCCGAGCGCGCCATTCCCACCTCCGCCGGACCGCCTGGGGCACGCGCCGGTGCGCGCCCTTCCTGATCCGCGAATCCCCCCGGAGGATTCACCGCGGAGGCCGCCGTTGTCAAGAGATCCAGCACGCCCGGCCGCGGCGCAACTGGATGCCGGACGTCAATTCCGCTGATCCACCCGGAATACCAGGGCGGCAAAGGAACCTGCGGCCGCTTCCCAGAACAGCGCGAACGGCCAGGTCGGCCGTTGTCTCAGCCATTCGTTCAGGCCATTTCCACCCCGCGCGCTGCTGCCACGCGGGCGGCCCGCAGCTACCAGCTGAGCCGGGCGAGCTTGTCGTAGTCCGCCGCGGAGTAGCTGGCCAGGCCGTCCGACAGCATGAAGATCCACTCCGAGACGCCCAGGGACAGTGCCGTCCGGCTGCAGCGGGCGCACAAATGGGGGTCCTCGAGCCGGACCGAGTCGTCTGCTTCCAGGCGCACGTAGATCAGCTTCGATCCCTGCAGCCTGCGCCAGCCGTCTCCCTCGCGGGCCAGGCTGATGGCCCGCTGCTCCGCGTGCGTGCGGCACTGGTCATGCTGGCCGAGCTCCGCGACCTTGCAGTAGCAATGGTCCTCGCCGGGAAAGGGGACGCCGTTCGTGCCCCAGGCCAGCATGCTGCCGTCCCGCACCAGCACGGCGGCATGCCGCGTCCGGGCATGGGAATCGCGGGCCAGCTCCGCGGCCCGGTCCACCATCTGCTGCGCCTGGTGACTGTCCTGGCGTGTCAGTGGCCGCCGCGCAGGCCCTGGCCCTGGATCCACATCCACCCCTTTCGCAGCGCAGGCTGCATTCCGGCCCGGCTGTCGCAGGCCACCGTAAGCCAGCCTTCACAGTACTGGGCAGGCTCAGACCGGCCCATGGAGCGGCCCCGCGGCGCCCCGCCTGCGGCTAGCCGAAGTGACCCCAGTGCGTGGCGATGAGGAGCAGGACGCCCGCCACCGCGAGCGCGAGGCCGGCCACGATCGCCGAGAAACCGCTCCAGGAGGGCGACGTCTTCCTTGAGCAGGGCCAGCACCCGGGCGGCTCCCCCGGCCTCGGTGACCCGCCCGTCACGCTGCGCCACGGAGGCCACGGCCATGTCCGCGAGGGCCTCGGCGACGCCCTGGTCAGCCCGCTGGCCACCCGGCCGGTGCCACCAGGCGACCCAGTTGCACAGCCCGATGACCCCCAGGGCGGCGACCCTCGGGTCCACCGGCCGGAACTCTCCCTGCCGGACCCCCTCGTCGATGACCGAGGAGAACTCCTTGAGGACCCGCCGCCGGCCCTGGTCGTAGACCTTGGACAGGCCGCACGCCGGAGCGAGAAGTCCACCAGGCCGTTGACGGCGAGGTCGTCCGCGACACGCTCGAGCAGCTCCCGGCGCCTGGCCTCGCCGCGCGGCGACCGGGCCGACCGCCGGTAGCCCGCCGGTCCTGGGGAGCCGTTGCCGGCCGGGTGTTCACGTTAACAGTCTCCACGGTGCCGCTCACGCCTCCCCCCTGATCAGCCCGTTCCCTCGAAAAACCGGCGCGGGTTGGCGGTCAGCATGGTGGCGATCTGCTCCTCGGTCACCCCACGCTCGCGGGCGTACGGCAGCACCTCATCATGGATATGCAGGTAGTGCCACTGGGACAGGAACGGGCGGACGTTCGGGTCGATCCAGTCGATGTAGCAGGACGTGTCCTGGGACAGCACCATGCTCGCCGCGTAGCCGCGGCGGCACATGTCCACGAGCGTGTCCACGCGCGCCTCGAAGGTGGTGTCCAGGTGCAGGCCGAACCGGTCCATCCCCAGGACGAAACCCGCGTCGGCCAGTTCGGCGAGGTGGTCGCAGTCGGTGGTGTCGCCGCTGTGGCCGAGCACCACCCGGCGCGGGTCGACCCCCTCCTCATCGCACAGCACCCGCTTGACCTCCAGCCCGCTCCGGGACCCGGGGTGCGTGTGCACGGTGACCGGCACCCCGGTCCGGTGATGGGCAGCGGCCACCGCACGCATCACCCGCTCGACGCCCGGGGTCATGCCCTGGTGGTCGATGGCGCACTTGAGCATGCCCGCCCGGACTCCTGTCCCGGTGATCCCCTCGGCGATGTCCTGCACGAACATGTCCACCATCGGGTCGGGCACCTCGGTGCCCAGCATCGCGTTCAGCGCCGGGCCGCGGCCCACGAAGAAGAACGGGACGCTGTCGTAGGTGTACAGGCCGGTGGCCACGATGATGTTGAGCTCGGGCACCTGCTCGGCGATGCGCTGGATGCGCGGCAGGTAGCGGCCGAGCCCGACGACGGTGGGGTCGACGATCGTGCGCACCCCCTGGGCGGCGACGGCGCGCAGCTTGCCCACCGCGTCAGCGATCCGGTCCTCCTCGCTGCCCCACTCGGCCGGGTAATTCTGCTGGACATCCGCGGTCAGGACGAAGATGTGCTCGTGCATGTAGACCGGTCCCAGGTCGGCGGTGTCGACCGGTCCCCGGACCGTTGGTACCTGGGTCATTCCGCCCGCAGCTCCCTCTTGAGGATCTTCCCGGTCGGCCCTTTCGGCAGCTCGGCGGTGACCCGGACCTCACGCGGGTACTTGTAGGCCGCCAGCCGCTCCCGGCAGTACGCGATGATCTCCTCCGGGCGGGCGTCCGCGCCCGGCACGGGCACGACGAACGCGACCACCTCCTCGCCCACCCGCGGGTCCGGCGCCGACGACGGCGGCCTCCGCCACGGCGGGGTGGCCGAACAGGACCTCCTCGATCTCGCGCGGGTAGACGTTATAGCCGCCTCGGATGACGAGGTCCTTCTTGCGGTCCACGATGAACAGGTAGCCGTCCTCGTCGGCGTACGCCAGGTCGCCGGTGTGCAGCCAGCCGCCGCGGCACGCCTCGGCGGTCTCCTGCGGCCGCCGGTAGTAGGCCTTCATCACGTTGTGGCCGCGGATCACGATCTCGCCGATGTTCTCCGGTCCCGGGGGGAGCGCCTTGTCCTGCTCGTCCACCACCCGGACCTCCACCCCCCAGATGGGCTTGCCGATGGACAGCACCTTGCGCTGCTCCGCGCTGATGTTGAACGTGGTGGTGCTGGCGGTCTCGGACAGGCCGTAGCCCTCCAGGATGACGACACCCGGGAACTTCTCCTCGAACGCGCGGATCACCTCGCCCGGGATCACGGCACCGCCGGAAATCCCGACCCGCAGCGACGACAGGTCCCGGCCGGCCACGTCCGCCTGCAGCAGCGCGTAGTACATGGTCGGGACGCCGGAGAAGATCGTGCACCGGTACCGCTCGATGGCATCGAGCACCGGGCCGGCGTCGAACCGCGGGATGAGCACGAGCGTGCCCCCGAACCGCACCGCCGTGTTGAGCACGCTGGACAGGCCGAACACGTGGAACATCGGGAGCACCGCGACCCCGATGTCGTCATCCTGGAAGCCGAACAGCTCACCGGCCACGGTGCAGTTCATGTACAGCTGGAAATGGGTGAGCTCGGCGCCCTTGGGCTGGCCGGTGGTCCCGCTGGTGTAGATGATCACCGCGGTGTCGTCGGCATCGGTGGGCTCGATCTCGCCGGTGTCGTCGGCGAAGTAGAGCTCGTCGTAGTGCCTGGTGCCCTCGGGCCGGACGTCGTTGCCGGGCAGGTTCACCACGTAGGTGGGCACGTTCCCGGCCTGCCGGGCGCCCGCGACCGCCTCCGCGGTAAAACCCTCGAAGGTGATCAGCAGCCCGGACTCGGAATCCTGCAGCTGGTAGGCGATCTCGGACGCTTTCAGCAGCGGGTTCAGCGGCACCATGACCAGGCCGGCCTTGAGGACGGCGAAGTAGGTGAACAGGAACTGCGGCAGGTTGGGCAACTGCACGGCGACCTTGTCGCCCCGGCTCAGCCCGGTACCGAGCAGGGCGCTGGCCACCCGCCCGGAGATCTCGTCCACCTGGGCATAACTGAAGGTCAGGTCCCGAATGTGGCAGAGCGGGTGGCCGGGCTTGGCGGCGCGGGACTCGCGCAGCATGGTGGCCAGGTTGAAGCTCATGGCGCTCCTGTTACGGACGGGTAACTCACCCTACGACGCCGCATGTCCCTGAGACGAGCGCTCCCTTTGCTGGCGGCCCGCGGATTCCCGGCGGCCCGCGGACCGGTATCCGCGAGGGCGGCCGGCGCCCCGGCTCCTGCTGTGGCGGCCCGGCGCAGGGCAGCCTGCTCGGGGGGAAGCCGGAGAATCCGCGCGCCCGGGGTCGTGAGCTGGGGCCGTCATTGCTGACCGGGCCGGCTGGTTTCGGGCGTCACCGCCAGATTCCGGCGAGCCGCTCCACGAGGGCTCGGCCTTGGTCGTAGCCTCCTCGCGCGGCCTGCAGACGCGTTGACGGATCCGACGCATGGGCGTCGAACACGTCACCCGCGCCGCCATCCGGAAAGACGGTCTCGACCCTGCTGCCCCCCGCGCGCAGCTCGCCGACCTGGGTTGCGAGATCCATGCCCCACTCCAGCGGCATCCGCGACCTGCCGCCGAACGGTGACAGCACCAGCACCCGCCCGTACCCAGCCGCCAGGTCGGCGTTCTCACTGCGCCGGTAGCCGCCGTTGATGTACCGGTTCTCGCCGATGCGGTAGGGAGGGAAGGGACCGAAGCCGTTGCTGGTGCTGGCGGCGACGGCGTTCACCAGATCGATCCCGCTGTGGCGGTCGAACACGACCGGTTCCCCGGTCTGCGCATCGACAGCCGCGATAAGCACAGGCTGTTGCGGCCAGTGCTGGCTGGGAAGCCGAGCCGCGACGATGTCGCGCCAGCGCGTCTGGCCAGAGCCGTCGGAAGCATCCATTTCGAGCGCCGCGGCGCCCATCCTGCGGCGCATGTCGGACGCATCCTCAGCAGAACCGATGATTGCGTCCGACCACTCCATGTAGGTCGGCCCCGAGAAATTCGGAGCGCGTCCCCGGTCCGATCCGGCGTCGCCAGCCCGGGGCTGAGGCACCTCGGCGAGGATGGCAGCGTACAGTTCGGCCGGCCGTATCCCGCTGGTGATCTGGGCAGCCACCGTCGATCCTGCCGACGTCCCGATGATGAGATCGGCCTCGGTTACCTCAACCCCGGCATCGGACAGGCCGGCGATGAGGCCGAGCTCCCACGCATTGCCTGCCGCTCCGCCGCCGGCGAGAACCAGGGCTCGCTTGCCTGAGTTGCCCGCCTGTCTTGTGGCCCCGGCCTGCTGGCCGGGCACCGGCCAATTCCCGTGCCGTGGCGTCTGCGTCACCGCGATGCCATCGGAAGTGGTCGCCGGGCTGATGCGCGGAGTCGAGGAAGGTGATGTGTTCATGGGAGTCGCCTTTCGCGGATTGCCTGTCAGGCGCTCCCCATTGCGGCTACCTCAGTCGCGCGATCGTGCCCTGCCGGGGAGCACCCATTACGGATACTGCGTACATGGGTTTCACCTCCTGCCGGTGGATCACGATCACGGGAACGATCTCACACCCGCGGCGCGGTCCGCAATCGGCATCAAGCCGGTTGCCGTGCCGCTGCCGAACGCGCCGCCGGCCGTGCGGACGACCTGGGGGCGCTCCTGACCTGGCCCGGGCGCGCGATCACGCCATCTGCCGCACACTGCGGGCTGGCCTTCCGTCCGCCACGTTCCCGATCAGAATCCGTTCCTGCTCGCTCAGGCCGCCCCATATGCCGTGGGCCTGATGGGTGCGCAGGGCGAAGGCCAGGCACTCCGGCTGGACAGGGCATCCTGCGCAGATCCGCTTAGCCGCAGTCACCTGCTCCAGCGACCGGCCCGCCGACGAGACGGGGAAGAACAGATCGGGATCTGCGGAGCGGCAGGCCGCGGCGAGCCGCCACTGTTGTCCCTGCTCTGCCATGGCCGTTCCTCCTGACCTCGGCTTCCGGCCGGCCACAGGCGGCCGGGCCCGCAATCTGTCCTGTGATTGTCGGTCGCATGAGGGCGGTCTCGAATCCGCCGACCGCACAGTGCCGCCGGCCGTCCGGACGGCTGGATGGTGCGGGCGGCTGGACGGTGCGGGCGGCTGGCGGCCAGGCTGGACACTGACCGTGACCGGTAGCTGGCTGTGATCAGCGCCTAGCCGGCCGCAACGGCGCCGGGGTCGCGGGGCAGGACCATGTGCAGCTCCCCACGCGAGCTGACCCCCAGCTTCATGAACACGTTGCTCAGGTGATGCTGAACGGTCCGCGTGCTGATGAACAGCCTGATGGCGATTTCCGGGTTGGTCAGGCCATCACGGGCCAGCCGCGCGATCCTGGCCTCCTGGGCGGTGAGCGATTCGCTGGCGCCATCCCCGTGCAGCCAGCGGGCCTTCACGGCGCGCGGGCGGGAGCGCTCGCTCGTGGCCAGCAGTTCACGCCGGGCCCGTTCGGCGAAGGCATCCATCCCCATCGCCTCCAGCATGCCATGGGCGACCCGCAGCTGGTCGCGCGCCTCACCGCGGCGGCGCTCGCGGCGCAGCCACTCGCCGTACAGGAGATGGGCGCGGGCCAGGTCAGCCCGGGCGGCCGCGGAGCCCAGCCACTCGATCGAGGAACGGTACAACCCCTCGGCCGCGTCACCGTCGCTGAGCAGGGCGCGGGCGCGTGCCTCGATTCCCAGGCCCCACGCCGTGCCGGATGACCGTGTTGTCCGGGCGAGCCGGTCCACGGCGGCGGCGGCCGAGGCGGCCTGACCGCTCCGGACCGCGGCCTCGGCCAGCTCGGCCAGGGCCAGGTTGGCGAAGCCGAGCTCTTCCGGATAGCCGCTGGCCAGCTCGGCTGAGACCGCGGCGTCCTCGTACTGGCCGAGCCCGTTGCTGAGCACGCTAGCGGTGTAATGCGCCAGGCTGACCCCTATTCCCTCGCCCCGCGACGTCACGTCGTCGATGGTGGCCTCGATGAGCTGGAAGGCTTCCTGGCTGCGGCCCCGCCACCCGGCCAGGGCCATGGCCCCGTAAGCGGGCAGGTTGCTGCCGGTGGCCTCTTTGATGGTCTCGAGCTCCGGGACGAGCGATGCGACCTCGGTGAGCTCGCCGGCATGCAGGTGCACGCCGATCCGCTCGTTCAGCGCGAGCGGCAGCGCGGGGAGCGCGCCAGCGTCGCGGACCAGCCGGACATGCCGGGCGGCCAGGTCCTGCCAGCTCTCGTCGTCCCAGACATCCTGGGCACCCCGGGCCGCGACGAAGCACCACCGGATCAGCGCGCCGGCGGGCTGCCCGTCGTCACGGAAGGCCCGGACCGCATCCCGCACCGCCGGTGCCCCGGCTTCGTATCCGTCCGTGAACAGCACGGCCAGCGCGTCCAGGAGCAGATCCGGTGCCTCGCCGCGGTGGGTCGCGGGGCGGACGCCGCGGGCCGCCCTCGCCACCTCCGGCAGCCCGGCCGGCCCGGCCAGGCGGCCGACGTACATGGCCGCGGAGAAGGCGTCGAGATACGTTTCCCTGGCCAGCCGCGGGTCAAGCGCCTCGAACAGCCTGGCCGCCTCCAGCAGGCGCGGCGGGCCGTCCGCACTGCGGCCCGAGACAAACCCCATATGGCCCCGCAGCAGGCTCACCCTCGCCCTGGTCAGCTCGTCCAGCGGCCCGGCTTCCGCCACGGCCAGCAGCTCCGCCGCCGCGTCCGGCGCCCCGGCCTGGTGCTTGGCTTTCGCCGCGCGGAAGGCGCGGGCTGCCTGGCGCCCCGCATCGGGGGTGAGCAGCGCCGCGTGTTCCAGGAACGCCGCCGCGGCCGACAGTCCGCCGCGGGACCGGGCGCGCCTGGCTGACCGTTCCAGTTCCGCGGCTACCTCCTCATCCGGGGCCGGGGTGGCCTGGGCCCGGTGCCAGGCCAGCCGATCCGGGTCAGCCGCCGGATCCGTGACCGCGGCCAGCGCGGCGTGGCTCAGGATCCGGTCGTGCCGGGGTGCCGAGCGGTAGGCGGCCGCGCGCACCAGCGGATGCCGGAACCGCACCTGGTTCCCGAACTGCACCAGCCCCGCCCGCACCGCGGGTTCCGCCGCCTGCGCCGGGATTCCCAGCCGCCTGGCCGCCCGCCAGACCAGCAACGGGTCGCCGGACGGATCGGCCGCGGCCACCTGCAGCAGCCTCCGGGCCTGGTCGGGCAGGGCGTCGAGCTGCCGCCGCAGGCTCTCCTCGACCCCTCCCGCCAGGGGTGCCTCGCCAGGCAGCCCGAACCCGCCCGACAGCTGCTCCGCGGTCAGCCCGCGCGGCAGCTCAAGCAGGGCCAGCGGGTTCCCGCGGGCCTCGGCCACTATCAAGTCCCTGACCTGCGAATCCAGCGTGCCGGTGAGCACCGAGTCCAGCAGCGCCCGGGCGTCTTCATCGTTCAGGCCAGCCACCGGAAGTCCCGGCAGACCGGCCAATTCCTCGCCGGCCACCCGCGCGGCGAACACCAGGGCGACTGGATCGGCCGCCAGCCGCCGCGCGGCGAACCCGAGAGCCCGCGCCGAGGCCCGGTCGAGCCACTGCTGGTCATCCACGATGCAGATGAGCGGCTGCCGGCCGGCCATCTCCGACAGCAGCCCCAGCACGGCCAGGCCCACCAGGAGCTGGTCCGGCGGCGGCCCGGCGCTGATACCGAACGCGGTCCGCAGCGCGTCGCGCTGCGGACCGGGCAGCGCGCCGAGATGACACAGCATGGGGGCACACAGCTGATGCAGGCCAGCGAAGGCCAGTTCCATCTCGGACTGAACGCCTGCCACCCGGGCCACCAGGCACTCCGACGCCTGGTCGCTGAGGTAGTCGAGCAGCGCCGTCTTGCCTGCGCCGGGCTCACCGTCCAGGACGAGGACCCGGCTTTCCCCGGCCCGCACCGCACCGACCAGGCTCTCGAGCACGCGGCGTTCGGCAGCGCGGCCAGTGAGCCCGGCAGCGCTCCCCGGCAGCCGGGAAATGTCCCCAGCCATCAACGTCCCCCAAACACCTCACACCCGCAGACCGGAGGCGCCTGGGCCGCAGCACCAGGAAAATACCTGGTCATATGCGGGTGAGGTGCCCCTGTAGGGCTGTGTACCCGGGGATGGTAAAGGCAAGCGGGGTTCAGGCCGCGCGCCGGCGGTGCCATCGGGCAGCACGCGGTACAGCTGGCCGCGCGAGCTGATTCCGAGCTTGCTGAACACCTTCTTCAGGTGGTACTGGACCGTCCGCGCGCTGATGAACAGGCGGGCGCCGATCTCCGGGTTGGACAGCCCGTCGCGGGCCAGCCGCGCGATCTGGGCCTCCTGGCTGGTCAGCTCGATCTCTCTGGCCATCGTGCGCTGGCGGACACTCTCGCCCGTGGCCCGCAGCCCCTGCCGCGCCCGCGCGGCGAACCCGTCCATCCCCATCGCCTCGAGCATGCTATGAGCCGTACGCAGCTGTGGCCGTGCCTCGCCGGGCCGCCCGGTGCGGAGCAGCCATTCGCCGTAGAGCAGATGGGCGCGGGCCAGGTCGGCGCGCAGGCTTGTCCGGCCAAGGCGCGCGATCGACTCACGGTAGAGACGGTCCGCCGTGTCACCCTCGCTGACCAGCGCGCAGGAACGTGCCTGGATCGCGAGTGCCCACTCGGTGCCGCTGGCGCCGGTCACCTCGGCGAGCTGGCGGTAGGCGCCGGCCGCCATGTCGCTTTCCCCGCTGAGCGCAGCCGCCTCGACGAGCTCGACCACAGCCCAGAAGGAGAAGCCAAGTTCGAGATGAGCATGGGCCTGCTGGGCTGCGGCCAGTGCCTCGCGGTAGCGCCCGAGACCGTTATGGAGCAGGGCGTTGGACCATTCGGCGGCCGAGATCCCGAATCCCTCACCCCGCGACGACGCATCCCTCAAGGTGGTCTCGATCAGCGCCAGCGACTCGGCTCGATCGCCGCGGAGCGCGGCCAGGTGCAGCGCAGGGTACGGCGCGAGGTTGCTCCCGGTGGCCTCGGTAGCGGCCTGGATCTCCTGGATCAGCGACGCCGCGGCGGTCAGGTCGCCGGCGAAGAACAACATCTGCAGGCCCGCGATGAGGGCGAGCGGCACCTCGGTGAGCGCGCCCGCCTCGCGGGTGAGCCGCACGTACCGCTCGGCCACGCTCGTGCAGCGATCGTAATCCCAGGCGTGGCGGGCCAGTCCGTAAGCATGCGACAGCCAGCGCAGCTCGGGCGGCGTGGGCTGGTAGCTGTCCATGGCCGTCAGCGCCCGGTGGATGATGGGCAGAGCCCGGGCATATTCGTGGTTGTAGAACGCCGCCATCGCGTCGAGGAGGAGATCGGGCGGCCGCGGCGGCCCCGGCGGTGGCGGCGCGGCGGCGGCCGCGCGGGCGATGTCGCGGAGACTGCTGCCGGGACTGGCCAGGCGGCCGGCGAAGCCCGCGGCCAGCAGCGCGTCCAGGTACGTGGCCCGGCTCAGGACCGGGTCGATGGGCTCGAACCGCCTCGCAGCCTCCAGGAGCAGCAGCGGCGCATCACTACCCCGGTTCGCGGCAAACGCGAGGTGGGCCCGCACGAGGTGGACGCGAGCCTGGTCCAGGTCGCTCAGCGGTCCGGCTTCTGCCATGGCCAGCAGGTCCAGCGCCGCGCCGGACGAGCCCGCCTGGACCTTCGCCTGAGCGGCGGCCACTGCCCGGCCTGCCCGCGCCGCCGGGTCCGGCGTCAGCATCGCCGCACGATCCAGGAACGCGGCTCCCGCGGCCACCCCACCGCGCGCCTGGGCCCGCTGGGCCGACCGCTCAAGCTCCTGGGCTACGTCCTCATCGGGACCCTCGGCGGCGTGGGCCCGGTGCCAGGCCCGCCGATCCGGGTCAATTCCCGGGTCGGTGGCCTGGGCCAGTGCGTCGTGCGCCGCACGTCGCTGCGGCCCGGACGCCGCCCGGTAGGCGGCCGAGCGCACCAGCGGATGCCGGAACAGCATTCGCTGGCCGAACTCGATCAGGTTGGCCTCGGCCGCGGGCCTGGCCGCCGCAGCGCCGATCCCCAGCCGTCCCGCGGCCCGCCACACCAGGACGGGGTCGCCGGACGGGTCGGCCGCGGCGAGAAGCACGAGGACCCGGGTTTCAGCCGGCAGGGCCGCGAAGCGCCGCCGGAAGCTCTCCTGGACGCCTCCCGACCGCGGTAGCGCGCCGGGAAGCCCGAACCCGCCCGCCAACTCCGCCGCCGGCAGGCTGCGGGGCAACTCCAGCAACGCCAGCGGGTTGCCGTGGGCCTCGGCGATGATCTGCTCACGCACCCGCTCATCCACCGGCGCGGCCAGCGCCGAATCCAGCAGCGACCGCGCATCGGCGTCAGGCAGTCCCCGACCCTGAGTTCGGCCAGCCCGGCCAGCTCATCGGGGCGGACCCGGGCCCCGAACACCAGCCCGACCGATTCCCTGCCCAGGCGGCGCGCCACGAACGCCAGAACCTGCGCGGAGGCCTGGTCCAGCCACTGAACGTCATCGATCAGGCACATGAGCGGCTGTGCTTTGGCGACCTCTGACAACAGGCTCAAGACGGCCAGGCCGACCAGGAAACGGTCTGGTGCCGGCCCCGGGCTCATGCCGAATGTGATCCGCAGTGCCTCTGCCTGCGGTCCCGGGAGGTCCGCTGGCCGGGCCAGCATCGGGGAGCAGAGGTGGTGCAACCCAGCGAACGCGATCTCCATCTCGGACTGGACACCCGCCACGGTCGCCAGCTGGCAGTCCGATGCCTCCTGCGACAGGTAATCCAGCAGCGCCGTCTTGCCCACGCCCGGCCTGCCCTGCACCACCAGCGCCCGGCTCTCACCCGCCCGGACCGCGGCCAGCAGCCCGTCGAGGACGGCGCATTCGGCACGGCGCCCTAGCAGCCGCACTGGGCGCCCCCGCAGAGGCTGAGCGCCCCGAGACGGCATCATCCCACGTTAGACCGACCCCAGAGGGCTGCGCTAGCCACGGCAGTTGCCTCCTGCACGTGCCGCACGGCAACTGCGGATCGCCCTCGGCAGCGGTGTCACCAAGGACGAGATCGTTGAGTTGTTCATCCACCTGGAGGCTTACGCCGGCGCCGCACGCGCATTCGACTCCTACCAGATCGCCCTGGCGGTCTTCGCCGAGCACACTCACGAATGAGGAGACCATGTGGCCCGGAACCGCCAGCAACCGCCGTGCCGGGTGCGTCCTGGCCGGGGCTTTAGTGGCGGGGGCTTTAGTGGCCGGCGGTCTGGCCGCCGTCGATGTGCAGGATCTCGCCGGTAACGTAGGGCGATGACTCCAGGAACAAGACGGCGTCCACGACGTCGCTGACCTGGCCGGCCCGGCCGAGCGGGGGAAACCGGTCACCGAGGTGCTCGTAGCTTTCCGGTGGGTGCATGGGGGTCTGGATGATGCCCGGCGAGATGGCGTTGACCCGGATGCCGCGGGAGGCGTATTCGACGGCCAGCGATCTGGTGGCCGCGGCCAGGCCGCCCTTGGTCAGCGCGGGCAGCACCGCGGGCGTGCCGGAGTCCGCCACCTCGGCCAGGGTGGCCGAGACGTTGACCACGTGGCCGCCGTGCCGCGTGACCATCCCGGCGATGACGCGCTGGGTCAGCCAGAAGAACCCGGTCAGGTTGACCCCGACGATCGTCGCGTAGTCGGCGGCGGTGTAGTCGGTGAACGGCCTGGAGATGAACACGCCCGCGTTATTGACCAGGGTGTCGATACGGCCGAAGCGGTCCAGCGCCGCGCCGGTGATCCGGCCGGCGGTCGCGGGGTCGGCGATGTCTCCCGCGACGCTGAGCACGTCCGGGTCCCCGGACGGCTCGATCGTGCGGGCGGTGGCCACCACCGCCCAGCCCCGCCCCCGGTACCCGGCGACCAGGCCGGCGCCGATGCCCTGGGAGGCGCCGGTGATGACGGCGACCTTGCCGGTCATGGAGTGCCCCGCGCAGGGCCGTGCGGGGGCGGCGTGACCTCGTCGGTGCGCCACAACCGCAGCGGCGCCGGGGCCAGGATCTTGGTCATCGGAGTTGCTCCTTGCCCCGCCGGAAAGACGGCATGCCACCACGGTCGCGCCGCGGGTGGCCCCATCGCGCCCGTGAAGTCCCTGGCCGGTCCCTGGTCCGCAACCCCATGCCGCAGCAGCGTCCAGATCAACGGCAATTTAACCAAAATTTTTTAGTGATACCACGTTCGACCACGCGTGGCAGCAGCTTGGCGAGCAACTGGCCGCCACCTTGGCCGCGCCACCGGCACCGCGGGAGGGGAGCTGGTCATGACCACGGACAGCACGCACCTGATCATCGGGGCGGGTCTCGCCGGGGCGAAGGCAGCGGAGACGCTCCGGGCGGAGGGCTTCGACGGCCCGCTGGTCATGATCGGCGAAGAGAACGAGCGCCCCTACGAGCGCCCGCCGCTCTCCAAGGACTACCTGCTCGGGAAGGCCGAACGGGAGACGATATACGTCCATCCGCAGCACTGGTACGCCGAGCACGATGTCCGCCTGCGTCTCGGGGCCGCCGCCACCAGCATCGATCCCGGCTCGCACCAGGTACGCCTGGCCGATGGCAGCCAGGTCGGCTACGCCAAGCTGCTGCTGGCCACCGGGTCCTCGCCCCGCCGGCTCGCGGTGCCGGGCGCCGGCCTCGACGGCGTGCTCGACCAGACCCTGGACACGAACGCCCTGCGCGATCCGGGAACGCCGCTGGAATCGCTCGGCGGCCCCTGACTCCCAGGGTCCTGCTCCTCATCGCCGCCTGGGCGCTGGCCCGGCCGGGTCGAGGGCCAGCCCCAGGCGCCGCTGGTGCACGGTGAGGTAGGTCAGTCCCTGCGGCCCCGCGCTGATCTTCCGCCGGGAGCGCCGGGGAAGCCAGGCGAGGGCCGCAGCGTGCAGGTCCACGGGGCCGAGTTCGGTACCCAGCTGGCCGCCGCCGGACAGCACGAGGATCATCACGTCGAGGTCCGGGCCGACGTGGCTGTCGATGGTGGCACCGGGTTGCAGCCGGATGACGTTGGAGTCCAGGTCCCGCTGGCGCATGCCCAGTTTCCAGACCGCGCCGGCCGCGTCCGGCGCTTCGCCGTCGGCGGTGAGCTGGCGGAGGTCGGCGAGGACCCGGGGCAGCCCGGCGGCAGTGAGCCTGCTGATCCGGATCCGCCAGGCAGCGGGCCCCCGCTCCAGGTAGTCCCATCCATAGCTGCCGGGATAGTCGGCCTCGAACTCCTCGCGCAGGTGCCACGGATCGTGGCTGCTGATGAGGACGAACGACTCGCCCACCGTGAGTGCCTCGAAGGCCCGGAAGATCTCCGGGTGCCGGTCGGGCTTGCGCAACGGCCGCACGTCGAGTTCCTGGTCAGGCAAGACGCCCCCTCATCGAGAGTCAGGACCGGTGCCGGGGTCTGGCGCTTGACCTGCCCGGCGTCACTGCCTAAATATATCGTGTGACGAGGTAAAAAGCCGGCGGGAAGCCGGACGAGGAACGCGGCGGCCACGATGGCGGCGGCGCAGACGGCGACCCACAGCATGAAGCGGCTGAGCGGCCCCATGAACCTGACGTGCTCAGCCCGGCCGAGCGACAGGGTAGCCACGCTGTACATGCCGAGCGGGAATACGGCACTCCAGAGCGCCAGGCTCGTAGGCCAGCGGCCAGCGCCGTCCCGTGAACCTCCACAAGCCCAGCACGATCAGTAGCGGTATCCACCAGGTGCCGAACAGCCACGCTGGGCCGAGGAGGCTGGTGCCGGCCGAGATGATGCCGGTAGCCATCACGAACGCGAAGCAGCCGGGGTCCAGATCCATGATGGCCCGGGCGGCCTGGCTCCGCGTCGATGCCTGCCAGCCAGCGGGGCCGGCGCCCATCGCGCCGATCACCCTTCCGCATCGCCGGCCGCCGGGGCAACCTCGCTCAGCACGACCGCAAGCTTGCGCAACTCGGCCAGATGCGCCTTGGTCAGGTCGGTGACCAGCTGGTCACCCCGCCTGGTCAGGGTGACCCGGACCATCCGGGCGTCATCTGGATCAGGGCTGCGCTGAACCAGACCCGCGGCCTCGGCCCGGTCGACAAGCTCCACCGCGCTGTGATGGCGCAGCAGGAGGTAGGCGGCGAGGTCGCCCACAGACGGGGGAAGCTCACCCGGATGACCCTTGACCGCGACCAGGAGCTGGTGCTGGACGTGGGTGAGCCCGGCCGCCCGGGCCTGCTGCTCGCTCCAGTGCTGGAACCGGCGCAGGCTCACCCGGAACGCCAGCAGGTGCCGGAAGTCCTCCAGGGTCGGCTGGGGAGGGCCGGTCTTCCTCGGATCGGGCATCAGGCCGCACTCCTACTTCCGCACTAGATCACGCGAACGCCGCCGGGCCGCCCGGCAGCGGCCAGCTCTTACACCCGCACACCCTCGTGTCGTCACACGATATAAGTGTGGCGGCCGCGGTGGCCCCGGCGGAGCAGCAAGATAGCCTTCGGGCCTATGGTGAAGCGCCCTGATCCGCTGCAGAGCCCGCCGCCCGCGTTCAGCGAGGAGGCGGCCCGGCAGATCCTGCGGGACCGGTTCGGCGTGGACCCGGCATCCCTCAAGCCCCTGGCGGGCGAACGGGACCAGAACTTCCGGGTCGGCACGCCCGACGGGCAGCACGTCCTGTTCAAGATCTCCAACCCGGCGGACGAGCGGCCCGTGCTGGAGATGCAGGCCGCCGCGCTGCGCCATATCGGGCAGGCCGACCCCGGCCTGCCCGTGATGCGTGCCCTGCCCGCCGTGTCCGGGGAACCCTGGGCCGAGCTGGCCGGGCCGGATGGCCGGACCTACCCGGCGCGGCTCTTCACGTTCCTGCCCGGGCGGGTGGTCGCGAACACGGCGCTCACCACCGACGCTATCCGCGCCCACGGTCAGGTCACGGCCCGCCTGGGACGGGCCTTGCGCGGCTTCTTCCACCCCGCCGCCGACTACGAGATCCTCTGGGACATCACCCACCTGCCCAGGCTCCGCCCGCTGCTGGCCCATGTGGCCGAGGGACCTCGCCGGGCTCAGGTGGAACGGGTGCTGGAGCGGTTCGAGACCCGGGTCGCGCCGGTGCTGCCGGGCCTGCGCGCCCAGGTCATCCACGGGGACCTGAGCCTGGATAACGTGCTGTTCGGCGAGGATCTGCGGCCGAGCGGGATCGTGGATTTCGGGGACATGACCCACGCACCGCTGGTCTGCGATCTGGCCGTGGCCATCGCGGATGTGCTGCACGGCCGCCCGGACGCCATCACGGCAGCTGAGGCGATGATCGGCGGCTACGTCTCGCTGACCCCGCTCGAGGACGACGAGGCCGGGTTGCTCGCGGACCTGGTGCTGGGCAGGCTGGCCACCGAGATCACGGTCACCGCGTGGCGCGGCGGGCTCTACCCGGGTAACGCCGCCTACGCCGCGAGCGGCGAGGCCGGGGCCCGGGCCTTCGCCGATGCCATCGAGGCGATGGGGATAGACGCCGTCGCGCGACGTTTCCGTGATGCCTCCCGGCAGCTTCCCTACCGGAGGTCGGCCACCAGCGATCTGCTGGAGCGCCGCCGCCGGGTGCTGCCCCGCTCGCCACTGTTCTACGAGCACCCGGTTCACCTGGTCCGCGGCGAGGGGGTCTGGCTGTTCGACCCGGACGACCGGCGCTACCTCGACTGCTACAACAATGTGCCCGTGGTCGGCCACAGCCACCCCCGGGTCGTCCAGGCGGTGTCGGAGCAGCAGCGGCTGCTGGCGACCCACAGCCGTTATCTGCACGAAGCGATCGTCGAACTCGCCGAACGGCTGCAGGCCACCCTGCCGCCGGAGCTGGACGCCGTCATGGTCGTGAACTCAGGCAGCGAGGCCAACGACCTCGCCTGGCGGATCGCCCGGGCCGCTACCGGGCAGGCCGGCGCGATCGTGACCGGATGCGCCTACCACGGGCTGACCACGGCCACCCACGCCCTGTCCCCCGAGGTATGGGCGAAGGATGAGCATCCTGCGCACGTCGCCACCGTCCCCGCGCCCGACGGGTACCGCGGCCCGTACCGGCGGGAGCAGGAAGGCTGGGCCGGGCGCTATGTGGCGCACATCGACGACGCCGCCCGGACGCTGGGCGGCCGCGGCCTGGCCGCCATGTACCTGGACCCGGCATTCACGGCCGACGGCATCCTGTCGCCCCCGGCCAGCTACCTGCGGGACGCAGCCCGGAGGGTGCAGGCACTGGGCGGGCTCGTGGTCGCCGACGAGGTGCAAGCCGGTCACGGCCGGTCCGGGAGGCACCTGTGGAGCTTCCGGCCCTCCGGCATGCAGCCCGACATGGTGGTGATGGGAAAACCGATGGGGAACGGCTTCCCCGTCGCCGCGCTCGTCGTGCGGTCCGCGCTGCTGGACGCTATCCCGGAGGAGGTCGAGCTGTTCAGCACGTTCGGCGGGAACCCGGTGGCCTGCGCGGCCGCACTCGCGGTCCTGGCCGTCATCGAGGAGGAAGGGCTGACGGCCAACGCGGCGGACGTCGGCGCCTATCTCCGGCAGGGCCTGCTCTCACTGGCCGGGCAGCATCCCATGATGGGCGATGTCCGGGGCGACGGCCTGCTGCTCGGCGTGGAACTGGCCGATGCGGCGCGCACCCCCGCGGCCGGGCGCGGCCACCAGGTCACCGAGGCCATGCGCGAGCGCGGGATCCTGATCAGCGCCACCGGGCCGGACGGCAACGTGCTCAAGATCCGGCCGCCCCTGGTGTTCCGGCGCGAGCACGCCGACCTTCTCCTCGAGACCCTGGACGAGGTTCTCGCCTCTTGCTGACCGTCCCAGCCAAACATCGGACGATTAGAGGCCAAAGGCTTGTTCCGCTACCGGCGGCCGGCCTAGCCTGGCCCTTGGCCACCGGCCGCCAGGCCGGGGCATTGGCCAGAGCCGCCCGCCATGGCGTGCCGATCGGGGCCGCCGCCCTGCACTTCGTGCTGCGCCATCCCGCCGTGACCGCCGTGGTCGCCGGCGCGCGCAGCGCCGCCGAGATCACCGAGGACGCACGGTGGCTGACGATGGCCGTGCCGGGCGGGCTGTTCCCCGAGCTGGCCGAAGAGGGGCTGCTACCGGCGTGAGCATGCGGCCAGCTCCCCCCGCCGGGCCGGGGCTGGCGCCCCCGCGCAGGTGCTGGCGCAGCCGGTCACGGCACGGACGCGAGCCACTGCTCAACGCCGGCGATATGCACGGTGGCCCAGGAACGGGCCACCTCGGGGTCGTGCGAGGCCAGGGCCTCCAGGATCGCCCGGTGCTCGGCCAGGGTCCGCTCCTTGGTTCCCGCCTGGGTCAGGCCACGCCAGATCCGGGCGCGAGTCGTCGGCCCGGACAATGTCTCCAGCAGTGAGCACAAGACGGTGTTCCCCGAGCAGGCCGAGATGCGCCGGTGGAACTCCACGTCGTTCGCGACCAGCTCGTCAACGTCCGGATCGGGACCGAGGCGGTCCAGCAGGGCGCGGAGTTCCTTGCACTCGGCTTCGGTGATGCGGTCGGCCGCCATCGCCACGGCCGCCGGCTCCAGGATGCGCCGCACGCGCAGGAACTCCAGGACCGTGTCATCACGGTGGAAGTCCACGATGAAGCTCAGCGCTTCCAGCAGCAGGTTGGGCTCCAGGCTGGTCACATAGGTCCCATCGCCCCGCCGCACATCCAGGATGTTGACCAGGGACAGCGCCCGCACCGCCTCGCGCAGCGAGCTGCGGGACAGGCCCAGGTCGGCGGCCAGGTCCGCCTCACGCGGCAGCCGGTCGCCGGCCTGCAGCGTCCCGGAGGTGAGCATGGCCTTGATCTTCTCGATCGCCTCGTCGGTTACCGCCAACGGGCCCACCTCCGATGCCGCACAGCTGCCCGCCACCCATCCGGCCTGCAGAGATCCGACGTTTACCCACGCAGTATGGCATATCCGTGCGGCCAGGACCGCGCGACCGCTCCGGCACCTCAGCCCGCTCACGTGATCAGGACCAGACATCGGACTAGCGGTGCGGCCGGCCTTCCCGGGCGCACCGGCCTCCGGAGCCGCGCTGACAAGGCAATACGCCGGCATCAACGCGAATTTTCACTCGTCACCCACGGGGACATTGACGACTTCATGTGCGGGTCGTACGGTTCATTCATCCGATGTCTCGACGTCGGAGTCTCTGTCCAGCGAGCCGTGGGAGTAGACGAGGATGACCACCGACGGCCCGCCGCGGTTCCCCCGGCGGACGATCCACCTGGATTTCCATACCGGTCCCGCGATCCCGGACGTCGGGGCTGAGTTCGATCCGGGAGAGTTCGGCCCTGGAGGCGGTGGCCCTGGGCGCCATGCCCTGGGGTGAGGTGATCACTCACAGGATCTCGTCTGCGGAGAAGCCCGCGTTCTACAGCGACATCTACCACGGGAAGGCGGGGAGCGTGATCGGCGCCGTCGTCAACTGGGAAGCCTCGCACTGACCTGGGCTCTCGCGAAATCACTCGACCGGACGGACCGTTATTTTAAGCGTGAAATGAATCGCTCATCCTGGGCAGGCGTTGTCAGGGCCCGCTGCGGATCTTGACGATAGCGGCGGTGGTGGCCCTGACGGTCAGGCTGATTCCGGTGCCCGGATGGGTGGCGGGCAGGGTGGTCCAGGTGCCGTCCCAGGCGGTGCCGCCGGTGATCGTGGCGCCGCCGAGCGTGACCTTGTCCCCCTGGGCGTCTCCCGGCTGGCTGCCGGCCAGAATCATGATCTCCGCGTCCTGCACCCCCGGGCCGGGCGGGATGATCGTGACGGCGGCATCCCCGGAGCCCGCGCCATGGGCCTTGTTGATGACCGTCACGTAATCCTCGCCCGCTCCGCCGATGCAATAGGCGGTCAGGTTGACACCGTCCGGGTTCTGGATCTGGGTGGGCTTGACCTGCCCGGCCGAGCCGAGGGTGAACGCCTTGACGCCGTATCCCTTCGGGTTGATGACATAGCCCCCGCCGCCGGCCGGATCGGGCAGGATCGTGGCCGTGCAGAGTCCTCGCCGGTTGTGGAAATTAACGCCGGCCGCGCCATGGGCCGCCCACCAGTGCAGGTGGTCCAGCGCCCAGAGCGCCGAAGCAAAGGCGTTGCTCGCTCCCGGGACGCCGACCAGGTAGTCATTGGATTCGGTGAGCCGGTAACGCAGGCCAGCCGCGGCCACCGGAGCGAGATTGCTGGTGTAGAGCCAGGGGTAGGGCGTGTACGTGGTGCCCGTCGGCTGGGTCCCGATCTCGGTGCCGTTCACCCATTCACGGGACAGCATGTTGCTGATCGCCTGCTGAGCGGTTGTCTCCCCGGGGGAATCCCCCACGTAGTAATGCTGGGTAACTTCTGCCATCCGGCCGGAGCTGCGTTCATCGCGGGCGAGCTGTTCCGTCCACGAAACGCCGTTGCCCGGGGCGGGGGTGTAGGTGGTCCTGGTGTAGGCCCCGAGGTCTGGTCCAGACATCAGGGCTCCCGACGCCGCGGCCCGGACCGCGTCGGCGAAGCTGCGCCACTGGGCCAGGTAGGACGGGTACGCACTACCTGCCACACCCGACACCTCTTCGTAGATCGCCGGATCTAACGGGTGGCCCGTGCAGCTGTGATAGGCATGCCAGTCCGGCTCATTCCCCACCGCGAAGCTGGCGACATTCTGCTGGTAGTGACCCCAGATGTACGCGGCGGCCTGGGCGTGGACCGATTTCAGGTCACCGATCGGGTTGACCGCAGGGCTGAGCAAGCGGAATGAGTAGATGACCTTCACCCCGGCTGCGGCGGCGAAGGCGAACAGGTTGTCGATTCCGCTGAAGCCATCGCTGCCCGTGCCGGCCGGTATCAGTTGATCTACGGTTCCCCCGCCGACCCGCAGGCTGCCCAGGCCCAGGTTGCGGAACAGGGTGACGAGCGATTTGCTGGCCGGGCCGAAGATGTTGCCGGAAACACCGGCGTCGCCGGGACCAAGCGGCCCGCGCTCGAAGCTCAGCCCAGCGAAATCCGCGGGAACCACCGGCCCGGGATGCTCACCGTCAACGGTGATCGTGACCGGATGGGAACCTGGCATGACCGAGTGATGCCCCGTGGCTCGAGCGGCCTAACCGCCCAGCGGTTGCTGGGCGCTTGAGACGACAGGCGAATGCGCCTCGCCGGGCGGGCAGTAGGGGCTGGCCATCAAGGCCAGCGCGGGTGCGGAGAAAGCCACGGCCGGCGCCGCGATCAGCGCCAGTACCGAGGTGGCGGCCCGGCGGCCCCGGCTGACCGGGCGCGGTGAGTCAATGAGGCGCCGGATCCGCTGCGCGCCAGTCGTTCCCCCGGCAGCGAGGGCCCCGGCGGGCACCCGCGCCGCGGCCAGCGTCAGCAGCGCACCGGCCAGCGTCAGGCGATGCGCGCGCCGCGCCGCGGCGTCGTCCGCGGCCATTTCCACCAGGCAGCTGATCTGGCTGGCTGCGGTGGCGAAGAAGGGGACGTGCGGGAAGGCGGCGCGCAGTCCCCCGGCAAAGATGATCATCAGGTGATGCCGCCCGGCCAGGTGCGCACGCTCGTGCGCCAGGACCGCATCCAGCTGACCACTGTCCAGCCGCCGCAGCGCCCCCGTGGTGAACACGATCCGCCGACGGCCAGGCACGCAGTAGACAGCGGGGCGGTCATCGTCCAGCAGCACCATGCCCGGCACCAGGCCCCGCCGCCCGACCACGGCCAGCGCCTCGTCATGCCGGGCCCGGCTGCGCCGGGAAGCCGTCACCGCCGTCCCAGTGAACCAGGCCAGCCGGCCTGCCGCAGCCAGGGTGAGCACCCATCCAGCGGTGCTCGCCAGCGCCCCGCCTGCCGACGCGTACTGGGCGCGCTCCGACATGACACAGGCCCTCAGGCTGGCCCAGTCCGTCCAGACCCGCAGGCACGGGATGGCCAGGACCAGCCCGGCCAGCAGCGCGGAGCCAACCACCGCGACGGTCAGCGCCTGCCACACCGCGATACCCAGCCGGGGAGCACGCTGAGGCCAGGACGCACGCGGCAGCCACCAGGTCCCGGCGGCGGCCACGGCGACGGCGTAACCGGCCAGCAGCAGGGGCACCGTGGCGCTCACCGCGGGGACTCCCGCTCGGCGGCCGCGTCCAGCGCCACCCGCAGCTGCGCAATCTCGCCGGGCTCCAGATCCTCTACCAGGCGCACGAGCGTGGCCGCCGGGTCCCGTGCCACCGCAAGCGCCTCACCCAGCAAGCCGACCACATAATCCTCCCGGGAACGCACGGTGACATACCAGTACGCCCGCCCGCTCTTCTCGCGATCCAGCCAGCCCTTGCGGAACAGGTTCTCCATCACCGTCTGCACAGTATTGAACGCAAGCGGGCGATTCTGGTTCAGCTCATCGGCGACCTCACGGACGCGCAGCGGCCGGCCCGCCGCCCACATCACGTCCATGATCGCGGCTTCCAGGTCACCAAACCGGGCCATCCCGCCTCCGCCCTGACGTTCCGCCCGCATCCTAAGCGCCACAAGGTCCTGGCTACAGGCCTCACTCATGCTGACATGTCGTACTCAGCCAGATATCACCTATTTACCTTAGGTGTTAAGGTGAGAGAAATCTCGCCAAGTCCGCAACGGGGGCGACTGCCTGCGGACGCGCGAAGCCTTCCGCAGGCAGGGCCAGGACTGGGGGTGCCGGTGAGCGACAGCTACGACCAGCGGACAGCTGCACGCCAGGCTGCCGACCTGGCGGCCACCGACCTGGACCGCGTGTGCGGGCTGCTCGAGGAGGTGGCAACCCTCTGGCGGCGGGCCCGGCTCTACGGGCAGCAGTCATCACCCATCGCGCCCGGTAACCTCCAGGACGCCGCACGAAGCCTGGCGGATGCCGTGCGCCTCCTCCCGGACGCCGGCTCCCGGGAGCATCCGGCCCTGGCCTTCACGGCCGTGGCCCAGCTGGCTGCGCTCGAAGATAATGCCGCCCGCTCCGCCGCGATGACCGCCGACTGCCGCCTCGGCGACGCCGGGATATGGGCGGCGGTGGAGGGCACCCTGCTGCAGGCAGGGAACGAGCTGTGGAGCCTCATCACCCTGCTCGCGAAGAGCATGGAAACGTGCCCGGCTGAGGGCCTGACGGCAGCCCAGGACGCAGAGCCGGCCTGGGACGGCCCGCCAGCCAGGCCCGCAGCAGGTTCCCGGGAATCACGCCAGGCACTGGCGGCGCAGCGGGCGGCGATCGACGCACTGCCGGAAGGCGAGCTGCGCCGCCTGCTCAGCCTGATCGGCGGGATGGACCCGGCCGCGCTGCAGCGCGGCGCCGCGGTCTACATCGAGACGTTCTGCGCGGTCGCCGAGATGAAAGGCTGCGTCGCTGCGCTGCGGCCAGTAGCCCTGGCGCTG
Organism: uncultured Actinomycetes bacterium; assembly: GCA_963720645.1. Lineage (GTDB taxonomy): Bacteria > Actinomycetota > Actinomycetes > Streptosporangiales > Streptosporangiaceae > RYN-230. Next base: position 356,967 of record CAVRFX010000022.1, read on the forward strand.
CCCGCTGACCACCCCCGCGGTCCCGGGCGGTAGGGCCCTCAGGCCGGACCGGCCCTGGCCCGGTAACGGACCGCGCCAGCGTAAACAGCGGCATGCACGGCGCGGGCGATGCGCGCGCCCCACAGCGACCGCGGCCCCGCGAAGTCCTCGGGCTCACCTGCCACCGGGGCGGCGGCGCAGATGGCGTCCGAGGCCGTCCCGGTCCCGCGGAACCCCACGCCGCTGGAAATCATCCGGTACCCCGGGCCGGGAGACCACAGCGCAACCGGCAGCAGCACCCCGTCCTGGCGATGCCAGCGCATCTCCACCCGCATGGGCACAGGACATTACGCCGTCATCGCGGCGACGCGGACACCCGTTTCTCCGGTTACCGGAGATGCCAGCCTGGCGGGGGATGGTTCAGTGCCCGCTGTGGCTGAGCCGAGTTGCAGTGGCGCGGGTAAATCCACCGGTGGCGACACGCCGCGCTTTCGTGGCGGAATGAGTGACCAGGCACACGGAATTCGGGATAATCGGCCTGAATCAAGGTGGTTGAGTGCCCGGAGTGGAGATAACTGTTGATCAAGAAAACCAAGCCCGGACCTAACGGCACTGTCCGCGTCACCTTCGCGCTGCCCGCCGATGAGCCTTGCGGGGCCGTGTCCGTGGTGGGTGATTTCAACGACTGGGATCCCTTCGCCCATCCTCTGCGGCGGCGGGCGAACGGCACCCGCAGCGCCGCGGTGACCGTCCAGGCCGGCAGCAAGCTGTGCTTCCGCTACCTCGCCGAGGGCGGGGTATGGTTCGACGACGAAACAGCCCCCGCCCGGGACAGCCAGGGCGCCAGCATCGCGGTCTGATTCCGGGCCGCTGCTCCGTCTCACGTTGCTGGGCCTGGCCCCGCGGGCGGGCTGGCCTCAGGCTCGTGGGCGAGCCACAGGACGCCCAGGGGCGGCAGTGTGAGTGCGGTGGAGTAGTCGAGGTCGTTCCAACCGGTGGGCTCGGCGGTGACGGCGCCGGCGAGGGTGTTACTCCCACCGAAGTCTGCGTGGTCGGAGTTGAGTATCTCTACCCAGCGTCCCGGTTGCGGGAGTCCGATGCGGTAGTCGCGGCGGGGCACCGGCGTGAGATTGGCGACGCAGGCGACAGGGCGCCCACCTGCGATGGGGAAACGCAGGAACGACAGCACGCTGTTCTCTGAGTCGTTCGGGTTGATCCAGCGGAAACCGGGCCAGTCAAAGTCCTGTTCCCACAATGCGGGCTCGTGACGGTAGACGGTGTTGAGCGCGCGGACCAGTGCCTGCACCCCGGCGTGCTCAGGGTAGTCAAGCAGGTGCCAGTCGAGGCTGCCGTCGTGGCGCCACTCATCGTTCTGGGCGATCTCGCCGCCCATGAACAGCAACTGGCGGCCGGGATGCGCCCACATCCAGGCGAGCAGCGCGCGCAGGTTCGCGAACTGCTGCCAGCGGTCGCCTGGCATCTTGCCGAGCAACGATCCCTTCCCGTGGGCGACCTCGTCGTGGCTCAGCGGCAGCATGAAGTTCTCGGTGAACGCGTACAGCAGGGCGAACGTCAGCTCGTGATGGTGGTAGCGGCGGTGCACCGGATCTTTGGCGAAATAGACCAGGGTGTCGTGCATCCACCCCATATTCCATTTGAAGCCGAAGCCGAGCCCGCCTAGATAGGTGGGACGGGACACAGCGGGCCAGGAGGTGGACTCCTCGGCGACCAGCATGACCGAGGGGTGATGGCGGTAGACCACCTCGGCGCATTCCTTGATGAAGTCGATAGCTTCCAGGTTCTCCCGGCCACCGAACCGGTTGGTGATCCACTCGCCCTCTTTACGCGAATAGTCCAGGTAAAGCATCGAGGCGACCGCATCCACGCGCAGGCCATCGACGTGGAATTCCTCGATCCAGAACAGCGCGTTCGCGAGGAGGAAGTTCCGGACCTCATGCCGCCCGTAGTTGAATACCAGCGTGCCCCAGTCGGGGTGCTCGCCCAGGCGGGGGTCGGCGTGCTCGTAGAGCGCAGTGCCGTCGAAGTGCGCCAGCGCCCAGTCGTCCTTGGGGAAATGCCCGGCGACCCAGTGGACGAGGACCCCGATGCCTGCCTGGTGCAACCGGTCGACCAGGTAGCGGAAGTCGTCGGGGGTCCCGTAGCGTGCCGTCGGCGCGTAGAACCCGGTCACCTGATAGCCCCAGGAACCGGAGAACGGGTGCTCCGCGATGGGCAGGAACTCAACGTGGGTGAAACCGAGGTCACTGAGATATCCGGGCAGGGCCTCGGCCGCCTCGCGGTAGGTGAGGGGCCGCCACCCGCCCTCCGCGTCCTGGGCCAGCCGCCACGAGCCCAGGTGGCATTCATAGACCGACACCGGAGCATGCAGCAGGTCGGTGGCCTCCTGGCTGGCGTACCACGCTGCGTCCTGCCATTCGTAGCTGCTCTGGGTGACAACGCTCGCCGTGGCCGGCGGCACCTCCGTGGCGAAGGCGAACGGGTCCGCGCGCAGACTCACCTGCCCATGCTGGCTCACGACCTCGAACTTGTACCGTGCGCCAGGAGCGACGCCGGGTAGGAAGATCTCCCAGACCCCGGAGCTGCCCAGCACTCTCATCGGGTGCAGGCGGCCATCCCAGCCGTTGAAGTCACCGACAACCCGCACCGAACGGGCGCCAGGCGCCCATACCGCGAACGACGTACCGGGCGCCCCCTGATGCACCCGCACCTGCGCCCCCAGATGCCGCCACAATCCCTCGTGGCGGCCCTCGGCCAGCAGATGCAGGTCAAGCTGCCCGAGCGTGGGCCAATACCGGTAGGGATCATCGGCCACCACCACGACACCCTCGGGATAAGTCGCCTCCAGCTGGTAGGCCGGGATCCCCACCCCCTCCACCACCCCGGCGAATACCCCCGCCGGATGCACGCAGCGCATCTCGATCCGCTGCCCGCCAGCCAGGATGACCATGCCGACCGCGCCCGGACGCCACCCGCGGATCACCACACATTCACGGCCCTCGCCATCCCGGGCCGGGTGAGCGCCCAGCAGGCTGTGCGGATCGTGATGCAGGCCGGTGATCAGACGCTCGAGGTCCACGCCGTCCATCACCTGGCCCGGATGAAGCGGTGAGCTCATATCCGTCCCTCCGCCCCGCGACTACCCGCGAATGCCGACACTCCCAGTCTGCCCAGTCTGGGAACCAATCATCAGAAATGCGGCCGCTGCTGACCGCTGGCCGTTAGCCGCTGGCCGCTGGCCGCTGGCCAGCAGGCTCATCAGCGGCGGCGGAGCGCAACATCGCGGCCGTGGCCAGCACGAAGCTGACCGCATCGTAGGCCGGTGGCTGGTCCGGTTCGCTGCCGCGCTGCTGGGCCAGCGCGCGCTCGATTGCCTTCGCTGGGCCGGTGCCGCGGCTGAGCACGGCCTGCCCGCCCGCAATCTTCGACACGATCGTGTGGTCGGTCAGGTAGATCAGCGCCCGGCAGGCGTTGAGCACCGCATAGGCCTCCGGCGCATGCTCGAGTCCCCAGCCAAGCTCTCCGGCGAGGTAGTCAAGGATCGCGCGGCGGGGCACGACGCCGATCAGATCCTGCGGCGGAGGGCCGCACACCGGCCAGCCAGCGGCCCGGCAGACCGCGTAATGCATCAGCAGGTCAGGATCTCCCGGCGAGCGGCGGCCGGGCCGGACTGCCCGGCCCGGCCGGCCCGGACCGGCCGTGACGTGCAGCACGAACGGCCACGGCGGCGCGGGCTGCCGCGCCTGCGCCACGGTCACCACGCTGCATTCCAGCTCCCGGCCCGGGCATCCGGCTGCGCCCGCACGAAGGACCTCGCCCATCCGGGTCACGGTCGCGCTGCTGACGCCATCAGCAGCCACGAACAGCATGTCCACGTCGCTGCGGCCTGGCCTCCAGCCGCCCAGCGCAGCCGACCCGTGCAGGTACGCCGCCTGCAGCACGCCCTCAGCCAGCACCATCAGCTGGCCGGCCAGCGCCCGGGCATAGGCAGCCACCTGGCCCGGAGGCGGTGCGCTGATGTCCATGGACGAGTCCTTTCGCCACGCCGAGCCTACGATGGGCCGGGCGGCGCAACCTCGTTCACCTGCTCGCTGGCGCGGCTGCCGCCTTGATCACCGCCTGCGGATACTGTGGCCTGGGCTGATGTGCTTGATCATCGGTGACTGACCGTGATTGACTCTCATTGCCCGGAGCTGACCGACATGGCCGGCATGTGATGCCTTGGCCAGTGGCCTAGCCGGGTGCGATGGGAAGGCGGATGCCGTGAGCCTGTTGCACGCGGTGGAGGTGCCCCGGCGGCCTGTGTCCCTGCTGGAGCCCGTCATCGGCGCCGCCCGTTACGAGCGGCTGGCCCGGGACGCCGACCAGGTCCGGCGGATGCTGGACGGGCGCACTATCTGGAACGTCAACTCGACCGCGACGGGCGGTGGGGTCGCCGAGATGCTGCAGGTCCTGCTCGGGTACGTGCAAGATGTGGACATCCCGATCGGCTGGCTGGTGATCACCGGCGACGCCCGGTTCTTCGCGATCACCAAGCAGCTGCACAACCAGATCCACGGCAGCCGGTCCGGAGCTCCCCTCGGCGCTGCTGAGGCCGACCACTACGCGCAGATGCTGGCGGCGAACGCCACGGAACTGACCGCCTGGGTCCGGCCCGGTGACGTGGTGCTGCTGCATGACCCGCAGACCGCGGGCCTGGCGGCCCCGCTGGCGCAGCTGGGCGCGCAGGTGGTGTGGCGCTGCCACATCGGCGTCAACTGGCAAAACGACGCCACCAGGGCGGGATGGGAGTTCCTGCGGCCGCACCTGGCCGCCGCGGGGACGTACGTGTTCTCGCGCCAGGAATACGTCCCGTCGTGGATCCCCGCCACGAAAGCCTGGATCATCCCGCCGTCTATCGACCCGTTCTCCCCGAAGAACCAGCAGCTCGACGCCGACACCGTGCGGGCCATCCTGGTGAGGCTGGGCGTGCTGGATGGTGCGGCACCGGCGGTGCCCGCCAGGTTCGTGCGCCGCGACGGCGATATGGACGTAGTCACCCGGCCGGCCGCCATCACCGGCGAGGGCCGCCCGGGCCCCGATGATCCGGTGCTGGTCCAGGTCTCCCGCTGGGACCGGCTCAAGGACATGGCCGGCGTCATGCGCGCCTTCGCGGACCATGTAGTTCCCGGCGGTGATGGGTACCTGATGCTGGTCGGCCCGGCGGTCACGGACGTGAGCGACGACCCGGAGGGCGCGGCCGTCTACGGTGAGTGCGTGCTGCAGTGGCGCGATCTGAGCCCCGCTGCCCGGGCGCGGACCCTGCTGGTTACCCTGCCGCTCGATGACGTGGACGAGAACGCGGCCATGGTCAACACGCTGCAACGGCACGCCACGGTCATCGCCCAGAAGAGCCTGGCCGAAGGGTTCGGGCTGACCGTCGCGGAGGGGATGTGGAAGGGGCGGCCCGTCATCGGTTCAGCGGTCGGCGGGATCATCGACCAGATCGCCGAGGGCACCGGCATCTTGCTGCCCGATCCCGCCGACCTGGCGGCGTTCGGATGGCAGCCCGTCTCCTGCTCGGCGACCGGGCTGCGGCAACGCGGATGGGGCAGGCCGCCCAGGCCCACATCCGGGAGAACTTCCTCGGCGATGTGCAGTTGATGCGCTACGCCAGGCTGCTCGGCACCCTGCTCGGCGGAGGTTAGCGCCACGGTCGCCGCCCGGCAGCTTCGGCGCCGCCGCTCAAGGGCGCCGGGGACGGCTACCCCGACGGTGCTGACCAGCGTGTTAGCGCAGTTGGCGCAGGTACGCGTCGGCGGCCTCCGCGGCTTGGAGGCGGATCCGGCCATCGACGGCCAGGGCGCCATCGGGACGGGCGACGACCGGACTGAGTTCCAGCTCGGCGATCTGCGGGAGGTCGTCGGCCATCTGGGAAACCCGCAGCAGCATGCTCCTCAGCGAAACGAGGTCGGCGCCGGGGGCACCCGGACGTCCGCGCAGGCTGGGGGCGACCGGCCCCGAGCGGAGCAGGTCGTCGGCGTCAGACTCGGTAAGTGGGGTGAGCCGGCCGGCCCAGTCCGCCAGGACGTCCGCCGCGGCGTCAGCGAGCCCGAACAGCACCAGCGGGCCGAACACCTGCTCCTCCAGCACATTGATCTTCACCTTGACGCCGCCAGTGATCATCGGCTGGACAATGAGGCCGGCCAGCCGGTGGCCGAAGGTCTTCCGCAGCGAGCGGAACGCCTGCCGGACCTCGTCCGTACCGTGCAGATCAAGCAGGACGGCGCCCGCGTCGCTCCTGCGGACCAGGCCGGGCACGTCGCGCTTTGACCGCCACCGGGTCGCCCAACTGGGCCGCCGCCGCCATCACCCCGTCCTCGGTGGTGACCGCGATACTGTCGGTCAGCGGCACGCCGTAGCAGCCGAACAGCTCCACGGTCTGCTTCCGGGGCAGCCAGCCGCCCTCCGGTGATCTGGCGAGAAAGCTGGCGACCAGCTCCGCCGCCCGGTCCTGGTCCAGGCCCTCCAGGTGCGGAACACTACCGGGCGGAGCCGCTCGCCACCTGCCGTAGCGCGCGGCATGGCCGAGGGCGCGGGCCGCGGACTCGGGATAGGCGTAGGCGGGGATGGCGGGCGAGTCATCGGCCGGGCCCGGCAGCAGCCGGACTGCTTCGACCTGGTCCATCACCACCACGGCGATCGGCACCGGCAGCCGCGCGGCGCGCACTTCGGAGAGCAGGTCGCTGGTCGCGGTCGTGATCGTCAGGGCCAGGACCGCGTCAACGCCCGGGTCGGCACCGACGAGCTCCAGGCACCGGCGGAAGCGGCCGGGTCCGACAACCGCGGTGGTATCGACCGGCCCGGCCACCGTGGCCACGGCGGGGAGCAGATCCCGGAGCGCCTGCTGGGTGCCGCTGGCCAGGCTGGCGACCTGCAGGTCGGCATCACCGCAGGCATCGGCGGCGAGCACTCCGCCGCCGCGGGTGTTGGACACCACGCCGACCCTGAACCCCCCGGGCACCGGCTGGGAGGCCAGCAGCGCCGCGGCGTCGAGCAGCTCGCCGAAGTTGGCGGTGGCGATCACGCCGGCCTGCTCGAACAGAGCCTGCTGGGTGAGCTGCGGGACGGCTGCCGCCGCGCGCAGCGCGGCCAGGCGCCGGCCTGCCGCGGACCGGCCCACGTTCACCGTCAGGATCGGCATGGCGCGGCCGACGGCATGGGCCGTCCGGGCGAACTTGCGCGGCGTTCCCGAACGAATCCAGGTAGAGCACGGCCAGCTTCGTCGCCGCATCGGACTCCCACCAGAGCAGCATGTCGTTGCCGGACACATCGTCCTTGTCGCCGAGGGAGACGAAGGAGGAGATCCCGATGCCGAGCCGGGACAGGTGCTCGAGCAGGACCACGCCGACGCCGCCCGACTGCAGCGCCAGGCCAGCCACTCCCGGCCGGGGATGGCGGGCCGCGAACGTCGCGTCCAGGGAAATGGCCGTGTTGACCACGCCGAAGCAGGTCGGCCCGACCAGCCGCATGCCGTGACGGCGGCAGATGGCCAGCAGCTCGGCCCGGGCCGCGCGGTCCAGACCCGACGTGGTCACGACCAGGGCCTTGACGCCCCGTCGCCCGCAGTCCTCGGCGATACCGACGACAGCGGCCGTCGGCGCGGCGATGACCGCCAGGTCAACCGGCTCGGGCAGCGCGGCCGCGGACGGCAGGCAGGGCACGCCGCCCAGTTCGGCCGCGCCCAGTCCGGCCGCGCCCGGGTTGACCGCGTAAACCGGGCCGCGAAAGCCGTCGTCGATGATGTTCTGCAGGATGGCCCGGCCGACCGACCCGGGACGCCGGCTGGCGCCGATGACGGCGACCGACGCCGGGGTCAGCACGTGCCGCAGGCTCGCCACATCCGCGGACCGCTCCCGTTCAGCGACCGCATCACGGTAAGTGCCGACACCGGCATCGTCCTCGCCGGCTGGCAGCGGGAAACTGACCTCGTATACACCATCCGCCAGCGCACGGTGCACCCCCAGCCCGGCGTCGGCGAACACCTGCATCATGAGCGCGTTCGCACTCAGCGTCTCCGCGACGAACGTGCGGACCCCCCGGCTGCGGGCCAGCGAGACCAGGTGCTCAAGCAGCAGCGTGCCGACACCCCGGCGGTGCACGTCATCGGCGACCGCCATAGCGATCTCTGCTGACCGGGAGCCGTCGCCAGCCACCTCGTAGCTGCCGCAGCCGACCACCTGGCCCTCCAGCACCGCCAGCAGCGCACCGTGATCCGGTGCGGGCTCCCGGCATACCCGGCGCGCCTCACTCTCGGCCGCGGCCCGGCTCATACCGAAGAAGCGCAGATACAGGTTCTTCGAGGACATCCTGGCGTGCATGTCCCGCACCGCACCGAAATCGTCCGGCCGTGCGGGCCGGATCTCCATCGTGGTCCCGTCGGTCAGCAGAGCGTAGGCACCCGGCCCGGCCTGTGCAGTCATGCCGCCCCCCGGTTACGCCGTCGGCTCACGATGCCGCACCTGACCCGCCTGATCGGATACGGCGGCCGGCCAGGACACCAGGATGCCCGTGGCGGTCAGGGCGCCGCGTTCGCCCCAGCGGCGGTCTCTGGCGTGATCCCGCCTGACTTCCCCGGGTCGGCCGGCACCATGGGGCCGTCACCAGACGGGTCCATCACGCCCCGTTCCAGCCAGGCATGGCGGCCGCTGAGGACATCCTGGGCCAGAGCGTACGTGGCACTGTCGGTGTTGTGCCACAGGCTGTGGAACAGCAACTCCACGCGCTGCCTGCTCTGGTCGCAGAACACGTCGGCGAGCGCTGGGTAGCCACCGCATCTCGGGCTGCTCGGCTGCCATGGTGCCGGGCGTAGACCACCGCAGCACAGATGGCGTACAGCTCCGCGCCTATGTCTACGATCCGCCCGAGGAAGGCACCATGCTGCTCTGTCTCTGCCCGCCACAGGGCCATGCCGTAGAACGTGGACCGGGCCAGCTTGCGGCTGGCGCGTTCTGCGTAGCGCAGGTGGCTGGCGAGCGGCCCGAACTCGCGGTACGAGGAGGGGTTCTGGCCCGCCCCAACCGCCAGCTTCGGATACCACTGCCCGTAGAACCGGCCCGCCTGCGTGAGCACCTTCCCTTTTTCCTTGAGCGGCACCCCTTCCTCGATGAGGTCACCGGCCACGCTCAGGTGCTGGTCCACGGCTTCCCGGGCGACCAGCAAGTGCATGATCTCGGTAGAGCCCTCGGTGATGCGGTGACCGCGCATGTCGCGCATGGCCTGCTCGACGGGGACGCCCCGGATCCCGCGGGCCTTCAGCGACGCGGCCGTCTCGTAACCGCGCCCGCCGCATACCTGCATCAGGTCGTCGATCACCCGCCATCCCATCTCGGTGGTGTAGAGCTTCGCCAGGGCGGCCTCGATGCGCACGTCGTTGCGCTTCTCGTCGGCGAGCCTGCTGGTCACGTCAGCATGGCCTCCAGCCCGAACGCGGTAGCGGCGATGAACCCGATCCGTTGCGCGACCTCGTCGTGCTGGCCGATCGGCTTGCCCCACTGGATGCGCGCGCTGGCGAACTCCCGCGCCACCTTGGTCGCCCACTTGGCAACTCCCGCGCACTGCGCCGGAATAGCCATCCGCCCGGTGTTAAGCGTGGTCAGCGCTATTTTCAGGCCGAGCCCCTCCCGGCCGATGACGTTCTCGTTGGGCACGAATACATCGGTGTACCGGGTCAGCGAATTCTCAATCCCCCGCGCACCCATGAACTGATTACGTGCTTCGATGACGACGCCCTCAGACGCCCGCGGCACGATGAAGGCAGTGATCCCGCCCTTGTGGCCTTCGCCGCGTGGCACCTTGGCCAGAACCACCATGACGTCGGCTACGGTGCCGTTGGTGGTCCATAGCTTGCGGCCGGTGATCCGATATCCGGTGCCGTCCTCGGTCGGCACCGCCCTCGTTGACATTCTCGCCGGGTCTGAACCGACGCCAGGCTCGGTAAGCGCGAAGGCGGACAGGTGCTTACACACCCTGGGCAGCCAGTATTCCTTCTGCTGCTCCGTACCGAAGTACAGCAGGGGCTGCGGGGCGCCGATCGACTGATGCGCGGACAGCAGCACGGCCAGGCTGGTGTGCCAGGTGCCGATGAGCATCATCACCCGGTTGTAATACACTTGCGACAGGCCCAGGCCACCGTATTGCTCCGGGATCTTCATGCCCAGGGCGCCGATCTTCTTCAGGCCGTCGATTACTTCATCTGGTATCCGGCTGTCTTGCTCGATTTCCTGCGGATCCACATTTTCCTGCAGGAAATCACGCATGGTGGCGATGAACCGCTCGCCCTTGATGACCTCGTTTTCCGGCATCTGGGGCTGGGGATAGATGAGATCAAGGCGCAGCTCGCCAAGGAACAGGCTCTTCCCAAAGCTCGGCAGTACCCAATCCTGTTCACGCGCCGCTTCGGCGACCGCTCGCGCTTCCCGGGCGCTGGCATTACTTGACATGGGTGACCCTCCTCATTGGGTCTTGGCCGCCAGGGCGCTGCGCGCCCTGGCGGCCACGGCACCCGGTGCGGGCGCCTGATGGCCCCGGCTCTTGCGGCGGAGGCATCCGGGGTACTTCCTGTGCGGAATTGGCATCGCAGTGCCCGCCGGGCATCTGCCGGCTCGCCACCGCCAGGACCGCGCCGAACCTACATCCGATGCTAGGCGCCTGCCCTCACCGCGGGAATGAGCGTCGCGCATTATTTGCCCCGCCCCGCCGTGGCGCTGACATGCCGGGTACCTGGTTTCCCGTGTTTCAGGTCCTCCGCGGCCTGGGTCAGCTCATCCGCGGCCCCGATCACGTAGTCCATCAGGTTCCACACATCCGGCATCAGTTCCGGGCAGGCCATCAGCCCGAAGTCCATGCTGCCGCGGTAGCTGAGCACCACCATGTTCAGCCCCGTGCCTCTGGGCAGGAAAGCGGCTGGGTAGTAGGTAAGCATCTGCTTCCCGGCCAGGTAGAGCGGGCGGGGCGGCCCTGGCACATTCGAAATGAAGAGGTTCGCCGAGGGATGAGCCACGTTGGTGAACGGCATCTCAGCGGCCACCCGGAACGCCGGCGCAGCCAGCATCGGCATAGCGAGCTGCAGGGCGCCGGCCAGGAAGTCCTCACCTAGCGCGGAATGCGTCTGCTTGGCCGCCTTGGCGGCCGCAGCCGTGGCCCGCAGCCGCTGCACGGGATCGGCCACCGTCGTCGGGAGTTCGGCCGTCATCATGGAGACCCGGTTGCCGAAGTTGCCCTGGTCCTCGTCGGTGCGCAGGGAGATGGGAATCATGACCACCAGCGGGCTGCGGGGCAGCGCGTCATGGTCAAGCAGCCAGCGCCGCAGCGCCCCCGTGCACATGGACATCACCACATCGTTGACGGTGACGCCGAAGGCGTTCTTGATGGCCCTGACCTGATCGAGTGGCACCTGGCCGAACGCCCAGCTGCGCTCGGGCGTGAGCCTCCCGTTGAACGGCGTGCGGGGGGCCCGGGCCATCGGCACCCTCAGCTGCCTGCCGCTCTCCCCGGCCGGCCTGACCAGGTGCGGCAGGCTGCTCATCATCCGCCGCTGGAAGCGCATCGCCTCGAACGGGTAGGTGGCGGCGCCAGCCAGCCCGCGCAGCAGCATCTCGCCAGGTCCGGGAACCCGCTCGGGGCGCCGGGGGCCGGGCGGGGGCACCGGCCGTGATTCCGGTGCCGGGTCAAGGAGAATGCTCATGACTTCCGCGCCGGCTGTCCCGTCAACGGCCGCATGGTGAAACTTTGTGACCAGGACCGTCTGATCGCCGTCCACCCCATGGACCAGGTGCATTTCCCAGAGCGGACGGGTGAGATCAAGCGGGCGGGCAGCGATCTGGCCGACCTGCTCCGCCAGCTGCCTCCGGTCGCCCGGTGGCAGCAGGGTTACCTGGTGCAGGTGGTCATCGATGTTCACCTCACGGTCGTCTGCCCAGTACGGACGGCCCAGCCCGAAGGGGACATAGACGAGCCGCTGGCGCAGCGGCGGCAACAGGTGCAGATGCTGCTGCACCGCGGAACGCACATCATCCAGCGACAGTTGCTCACCATTTTTCCCGGGGGCAAAGTGGGCCACGCTGCAGATGTGCATCGGAGCGAAATTCGTCTCTCCGTAAAGAAACGCAGCGTCCCACGAATTTAGTTGCTGCATGGTAAGCATCCTGTCGTGTCGGAAGGCGGGGTCTGCATTGGCTTAAACGGGCAGATTCACGAGGCCGCAGGCGACAGCCTTGCCGTACAGCCAGTCAATGTGCTTGTAGTCAGCGGGATTACGGTCGCGCAGCAGCTCGTTGCGCAGTGCCCGGGTCAGGCCATCGCAATGCCACAAATCCCCCCAGGCGCGGGCGACCGTCTGCACCTGGGCCGTTCGCTCGGTGCGGAGCTTCTCGTAGGTGACGAGGGCCTCCTGCCACTCGTCCGGGCCGTCCGAACCTCGCGACGGCGCATGCAGCCCCAGCGTCCAGGCATCCTCGATGGCCTGGCAGGCCCCCTGCGCCAGGTATTGCAGCATCGGGTGCGCCGCGTCACCGGTGAGGGCGAGCCGTCCCTGCACCCAGTTACTGATCGGCAGGCGGTCGAACATCGGCCAGCGTCGCTGGCGTCCCAGCTTGGCCGTGCCGTTCCGCACCTGGGCGCAGCACCTGGAGAACACGGCCTCGAGTTCATCGGGGCCGCCCCAGTCTTCCGCGCCGCGCTGATACGCCGGTGAGGCGAAGACCGCGACCTGGTTCAGCAGGTCACCCTGGCGCAGCGGATACTGCACGAAGTGGCAGCCGGGCCCGAAGTAGACGACGACATCCTCGAGGGAAAGCTCGCCGAGGTCAGCTGCCTCGGACAACGGGATGGCCCCGCGGTAGGCGACATAACCGGAGCAGATGGGCTCGTCGTCGCTGAAGGCAGCGCGCAAGGTGGACCACAGGCCGTCGGCGGCCAGCACCAGCGAGCCGTCGTGCGTCGCGGCGCCGGTGACTGCCGCCGCCGTCTCGGCTCCGGTCTCTACCCGGAGGACCCGCGCGTTGGTGACCAGGTCGACGCCCGCGCGCTGGCAGGCCCGGTACAGGATGTCCAGCAGGTCGCTGCGGTGGATGACGACGTAGGGAGCTCCGTAGCGGCTGAGGAAGTCCCGGCCAAGATCGAGATGAGTGAGCTCGCTGCCGTCCAGGGCGTCCTTGAGCACCAGCCGGCGCGGCAGCACGCCAGCGGCGATCACCTCATCGAGCAGGCCCCATTCGCGCAGGATGCGCGTGGCGTTCGGACCCAGTTGCAGCCCGGCGCCGACTTCGCCAAAGGCAGGCGACTGCTCGAGCACGCGGACCTGGCGCCCAGCCGAGGCGAGAGCGTAGCCACTGGAGAGGCCACCGATGCCGCCGCCGACGACGATGACGTCGGGGCGGGCTGACCGCTGTGCGGGGGAGGTAGTCATGCCTGTGTTCGCCTTCCTGTGTTCGGGTTAGAGCCAGGGGCTGAGCGGTGGCAGCGTGCCGCCGGTCACGGTCAGCCCGGACGTTCCGCGCCCGGTCACCCAGCAGGCCAGGGCGGCCGGTGAGCCTTCGACCTGCGCCGGCTCGCCGGCTCCCGTCACCAGCCAGGCCTGATCGCCGGACCGTAGCCGGAGCGCCGGGTCATGGCCCCGCAACGAGCGCAGGCGGGCGGCATCCGTGACGATGGCCGCGCACAATTCATCCGGCAGATCCCCGAAGTCCGTGCCCGCGGCGAGGTCGACCGCATGCACCGCTACCTCGCGTGTCCGCAGCCACGGGATGTCCCTCGCGGTGATGCTCCGGCCCTGCGCGGTCACGACCCCGGCGGCCCACCGGCTCGGGGGCAGCCGGTCCAGGTCGGTGGCCAGCTGCACCGCTGTCTCCGTCAGGAGGCTGCGCAGCCGGCCGGGCGGCCAGCCCGCCGCCTCCTCGATGTCGTTCGTGCGCTGCTCCGCCGACGCGTACATCGGGGTGGGCTCACCAGTGCGGGCCCATCGCACCAGCCGGCCCAGCGCCTGGGCGTTGAGCGCGACGTGCGCGACCACGTGCCGCCGCGACCAGCCGGGCAGGCCGGTTGCGGCGCCCAGGTCGGGGTCGGTCAGCCGGTCCACCGTGGCCGTGAAGAGGGCTGTGCCCGTGTCCATCCAGGATCGGGTGCGGTTCAGCTCGGCCGTGGCGCTCATTGCGCTGCTCCGGCCTCGGTGAGCGCCACGTTGTCGAGCCGGCCAATCCCGGTGATCTCTGTCATCAGGCGCATCCCATTGGCGAGGTAGCGCGCTGGCTGGCGGGCATGACCCACTCCGCCGGGCGTGCCGGTCGCGATGAGGTCACCCGGCCGCAGGGTGAGGATGGTCGAGGCGTACTGCACGAGAGCGACTGGGTTGAACACGAGGTCGTCGGTGCTGGCCTTCTGGACAATCTCACCGTCAACCGATCCGGTCAGCATCAGGGCTGGGGCGGTGCCGCCGGGCAGCTCGTCCGGTGTCACCAGCACCGGCCCGGTGGGGGTCGATCCCTCGAAGGTCTTGCCCTGCAGCCATTGCGGCGTGCGGTACTGCCAGTCCCGCATGGTGACGTCGTTGAGTACCGTGAAGCCCGCGATCGCGCGGGCCGCCTCCCCGGCGCTCGCCCGCCGCAGCGTCTGGCCAACGACGAGGGCGAGCTCGGCTTCCCAGTCGACCGCGCGGGATTCTGGCGGGAGCAGGATCGGGTCAGCGGGCCCGATGAGCGCCTCAGCGTACTTGGCGAAGAGCGTCGGGTAGTCCGGCAGCTCGCGGCCCATCTCCAGGATGTGGGTGCGGTAGTTCAGGCCGACGCAGAGGATCTTGCCGGGCCAGGGCACCGGCGGCGCGAGGTCTACCGCTGCCGGGTCGTGCACCTGCCCCGCGGCATCCGCCGCATAGCTCGCCCAGTCCGGGCGGTTCAGCAGCGCGCCCACGTCTGGCACGCCCAGGTCGGTGTAGCTGCCATTCTCGAGCCGTGCCGCCCGGGTGCCGTCCGCGGTGCGGAGCGTGGCGAGCCTCATGACGCACCGTCCACGCTGGCCCGGTGCAGGGACAGCCGCTCGAAGATGGGTGTGTCGCAGAACCGGAACAGGTCGAGCTGGGTCTCGGCACCGATGGTCAGCGGCACCCAGGAGGGCACGACGAACAGGTCGCCGCGCTCCACGACCCATTCACGATCGCCGGCGGTGACGCTGCCGCGGCCCTCGAATACCTGCCATACCGCCGATCCGACCTCGCGGTAGCGCGCGGTCTGGGTGCCCTCGCGCAGCCGGTGGAAGTCCGCGCGGATGGTGGGCAGCACATCACCACCGGTGGTCGGGTTAGCGAACCGGATAGCCGCATGCCCCGGCTCGACGACACCCGGGTGTCCCTCGGCCTCCAGGTCAAGCTGGTCGCGCAGGGCAGCGTCGGTGTGCTCCCAGCGGTACGCGCCGATCGGGGTGCTGGGCTGCGCCCCGGCCTGCGAGGCCGGCAGCAGTCCCGGGTGCGCCCAGAGCCGCTCGGAGCGGGACCGGGAAGGGGTTTCCGCCGAGGTGACCTCGTCCGGCCCCAGCTCGAAGAACCCGGTGCCGGCGTAGTGCTGGAACGGGATGTCCAGGCCGTCCAGCCAGGCCATCGGGGTATCGCTGACGTTGTGGTGGCCATGCCAGTTCCACCGGCCTGCGGCAGGAAGTCACCCCGGCGCATCGCGACCGGGTCACCGTTCACCACCGTCCAGACGCCCTCGCCCTCCACCACGAACCGGAAGGCGTTCTGGGTATGCCGGTGCTCGGGCGCCACCTCGCGGGGCTCCAGATACTGGATCGCCGCCCAGAGCGTCGGCGTCGCATACGGCGCGCCGCCGAGGCCCGGGTTGGCCAGCGCGATCGCGCGCCGCTCGCCGCCGCGGCCCACCGGCACCAGCTGCCCTGCCTGCCGGGCGAGCGGGAGCAGACCGTCCCGCCAGCGCCATACGTGCGGCACCGCTGCGGGAACCGGGTGGCGCGGCATGAGGTCCCCGATCTCGGTCCACAGCGGGACGAGCAGTTCCTCTTCGAACCGCCGGTACAGCGCGTTCAGCTCCGGCGTGGGGTCCGGCTGGCCCGGCGCATCCACTGCGGTGATCTTGATGGGCGAACTGGCGAAATTCGTAACCATGTTCCCCAGGGTAGCCTAAATTCTGCTATACGGTATAGACTGTTCTGCTATGAAGAACAAACCGCCGTATGCGATTACCTCGGTGGACCACGCGCTGCAGCTTGCCCAGCTGCTGCAGCGAGAAGGCCAGCTCACCGTGTCAGAGGCCGCCGAGCGCCTGGGTGTCGCCCGCTCCACGGCGCACCGGCTGCTGGCGATGCTCGTCTACCGGGACTTTGCGGAGCAGGGAACCGACCGCCGTTACCGGGCCGGCCCGGTGCTCCACCGCGCGGGGCCGATGCCAGAGCAGGCCGTGCTGCGCGACGTCGCCGTGCCCCATCTGCAGGTGCTGGTGGCCAAGGTCAACGAGACGGCCAATCTGATGGTGCGCGTCGGCCGGCGGACCCGCTTTATCACCACCGTCGAGTGCGACCAGGCACTGCGGGTAGGCGACCGGACGGGACGGGTGCTGCCCGCGGATCTGGCATCCGGCGGCAAGGCCATGCTCGCGACGCTGGACGACAGGCAGCTCAGCGAGCTTTACTACGGCGAAGACACTGACCTGCCCGGGCTGCGCAGAGAACTCAGCCTCGTCCGGCAGCAAGGTTTCGCCCTCAACGAGCAGTCCACCGAGGCCGGTGTCTCAGCCATCGGCGTGGCGCTACCGTGGCCCGGCGAACCGCCTGCCGCCCTCTCCCTGGCCATCCCCTCGGCCAGATTCCGTCACGACCAGCTGCTGACCTGGGTATCAGCGCTCAGCACCGCCGCCGCCGATATCCAGCGTGACTTCGCCGTCCGCCAGACGGCATCCACCATGCATCAGCCACGCTCAGGCAGCTGAGCACCCCGGGAAGTCACCCCGGGAGGACATATGGTGACCGCCATCCCGGGGATAACCTGGGCTGGGGATGGCGGCGTGTATTGCCTGAGCGGCCAGATGCCACCGCGGCAGACCAGTCCGGGGCCGCCACCCTGCAAGCGGGTTCGGCATCCGCACCCGGACGGGAGATGATGGCCTTGCCAGGACAGCCATGGTGGCGCCAAGCATACGACTGGGCCGAGCGGACCATTGGCCCGCCGCTCGAGGCAGCCGTGCGGACGGACACGTTCGCGGACGTCCTCGCCGCGACCATGAAGATCCGCGCGGACCTGGACCGCCGCCGGCTGGAAATTGCCGGGCAGCTCAATGCGATCAGTGCCCGCTGGCTGCACCTGATCAACCTGCCGGCGGCCGACGACGTGGCCCGGCTGCGGGCAGAGATTCTCGAGCTGGACAGGCAGTTGCGGGACCTTACCCGGCAGCTGGATGAGACGCGCCGGAAGGGAGAGACCGATGGCCGTGCCTGGCCAGCCCAGCGGAGATACTGGCCTGGGTCCGCGCTGACCTCGAGCGCCAGGCCGTTCGCAGCCGTAACGGGGTCAAGTACCTTACCGGCATCGGGCGGCCCCAGGTCGGCCAGACACCCAAGGACATTGTCTGGAAGCGCGACAAAGTTGAATTGTGGCGCTATCACAGCGACCGGCGCGCGTGGCGGCCTCCGGTATTCATCATTTACAGCCTCGTCAGCCACAGTTACGTGCTGGATCTCTCGCCGGACAACACGTTTGTGGGGCGCCTGCTCAACGCCGGCCTGGATGTGTTCCTCATCGACTGGGGAGTGCCCGATGAGAAGGACGCGGATAACACGTTCGAGACCTACGTCGATTATTATCTGCCGGAGGCGATCAAGGCACTGCTCGCTGAGGCTGGACAGGATGATGTCACCGTGCTGGGTTACTGCTCAGGCGGTGACCTGGCGCTCTTCCTTACTGCCCGGCATCCCGAGCTGCCGATCCGTAACCTCATTACCGCGGGCACCCCGGTCAACTTCGCGGAACTGGGCATGTTCAGCAGGTTGTTCAGCGACGGCCGCCTCAATGCCGAGTCGCTACTTGACGCCACGGGCAATGTTCCGCCGGAGACCATGCTCAACGCTTTCCGGATACTCAAGCCCACTGGTGACATGAGCTCCTACGTGATGCTGTGGCAGAACCTGTGGAGTGACGAGCAGATGGCCGCGTACCAGGCGATGGGGCAATGGACAAAGGATCACGTCCCGTTTCCCGGTGGGACCTTCCGCCAGCTCGTGCAGATGATGCGCGATAACGCAATCATGAACGACACCGTGCGGCTCGGGGGGACGCCGGTGCATCTGGCGGATATCCGCTGCCCGTTCCTGTCGGTACTGGCCGAGCGCGACCATATCGCCCCCGAAGCGTCAGTGGCTCCGGTCATCCGCCTCGTCGGCTCCGAGGACGTCGAGGAGGTCCGGCTGCCAGCCGGGCATGTGGGCCTGATGGCGAGCCGGACCGCGTCGAAAGCGACCATCCCCAGGATCGTCAACTGGATCCACCGGCACAGCGAGGAGCTTTCGTGAAGCTCGTTCCGGTCAGCGAAGTGTCGCCGGCGCAACTGAGTGGGTTCTTCGCTCGGATACCTGACGGCGAGCAGGCCTTTCTCAAGGAGAACGTCCGCGATCCCGGTACCGTCGCCACCTGGCGCCGGCCTGGGCGGGCCCGCCGCGAAGCCGCCATAGACGGCACCGGGACGCTCGTCGGCGTGGTGTCGGTGATCCCGGAGCTGGGCTGGTCCGATCACGTGGGCCAGGTGCTGCTGGTGGTGGATCCGGCTCACCGCGGCCAGGGGATCGGCCGTGAACTCGCGCGGGCCGCCCTGGTGCAGGCACTCGAGCTGGGCTTGTCGAAAGTCATCGTCGAAATCATCGCGGACCAGCAGCCCGCGATCTCCATGTTCAGCTCACTGGGCTTCGATGCTGAGGCACTGCTCCGCTCGCATGTCCGCGACCGCAATGGCGATTTCCACGACCTGATCATTCTGGCGCACAGCGTCGACGACAACTGGCAGGCATTCGGGACGACCGGGATCTACGACGAGCTCACCTGACGGACAGCGATCCATGCGTCGTCCAGGTCACGGCCTCACTGGCCGGCCCGGAATTCCTTCCGGAGCTGGAGTTTCGAGACCTTGCCCGCCGGATTGCGCGGCAGGGCGGGCACCACGAATAGTTTCGTGGGCACCTTATAGCGGGCGAGTGACTGGCCCGCGAACTCACGCAACTCCGCGAGCGCCAGGGCCTGGCCCGGCTTGAGCGCGACGATGGCGGCGACCGTCTCCCCCCAGCGCCGGTCGGGAAGGCCGATGATCGCAGCCTCTGTGACGGACGGGTGCTCGAGCAGCACGTTCTCGACTTCCACCGAGGACACGTTCTCCCCGCCGGTCACCACCATGTCCTTGATCCGGTCGACGATGTACAGGAACCCGTCGGGGTCGAGGTACCCGACGTCACCCGTATGGAACCAGCCGTCCGCATCAATGGCGGCCGCGGTGGCCTCGGGCTGATTCCAGTAGCCCTTCGTCACGTTGGGCCCGCGTGCGCAGATCTCACCCGGCACGTTCGGCTCCGTGACGGTGATACCACCCGGGGCGGCAATCTTGATCTCGCTCAGCAGCGGCGCCTGCCCTATCGATCCCAGTTTGGTCAGCGCATATTCAGCGGTGAGAAAGGCCGCTGAGGGCGCCGTCTCGGTCAGCCCATAGCCGTTCAGCATGGAGATGCCGCGCTTCTGGAACAGCCTGATCAGTGCTTCGGGGACCGGGGCACCGCCACAGATGATCATCCGCACGCTGCTCAGGTCCGCGGTCTCGAAGGCGGGGAGGCAGCTGATGACCTGGAACATGGCCGGCGCCCCGAACAGGGTGGAGATCTGGTAGCGGCTGATGTCGTCGAGGGCGGCCTGCGCATCGAAGGCGCGGTGGAGCACTACCTCGCCACCCCTGCGCCACGTCGTGAAAATGGTCACGTTGAGGCCGGCAATGTGGAAGAGGGGTGACGCCACCAGGGTCACGTCATCCGCCAGGACATCGAACAGGTGCATCAGGTTGGTGTTGTTCCACCACAGATTGGCGTGCGTGAGCATGACGCCCTTGGGACGTCCCGTTGTCCCCGACGTGTACATGAGAACGGCCACTTCGTCGGCCGCGACGACGTCGGGGCAGGGTAGCGGGCTGCTGCGGGCCACGATCGACTCGTACGCCTGCCAGCCCGCTCCCGCGCCCTCGACGCCAACGTAACGCTGCACCGGCAGCTGATCGCGCACATCGTCGATGACCGCCTGGTGCGCCCCGTCGGCTACCAGCGTGTGCAGGCCGGCGTCGCGCGCGATGACGGATAGCTCCCGGCCGGTCAGCCGGAAATTCAGCGGGGCGAAGATGGCCCCGAGACGCGATGCTGCGAGCATCGTCTCCAGCACGGCCGGGTGGTTGGCCCCCAGGTAGCCGACTCGGTCACCGTGGCATACGCCCAGCTCGCGGAGACCAGCCGCCAGCCGGTCCACCCGCTCGATCAGCTGTCCGTATGTCCAGGTCCTGTCCTCGAAGGTCAGGGCCCTGCGGCCGGCTGACCGGGTGGCACGAGCCGCGAACCAGCTACCGAGGCTGATATCCGGAGCTGTCATGCTGACCCCTCGTCATTTCCTGAGTTCTCCCCGGGGACCTGATCAGCTGGCCAGGGGCAGCACGCCAGCCCCGTCCCGGACCGGGCGGTCCCCCCGGAGGAAGCGGGTGATGACCGGCCCGAGGTCGGCAGCACTGTCGAGCACCGCCATATGGCCGCCGCCCTTGACCGTGTGAAGGCTGGCATCAGGGATGAGCGACGCCATGATCTGGTGATTCACCAGCGGGGCTACCGGGTCGTCGTCGCCGGCCACGAGCAGTGTCGGGTGCCTGATGGTCCACAGCCACGGCAGGCTGGTCCAGCCGAAAAGCGGGGCCATCCGGTACAGCGCCGCCAGGGGGTTCGACGGGCGATGGATGTGCATCGAGCGGATGAGGTCCGGCTGGGTGCGCAGCCGGCCGCCGAACATGGCGCCAGCTACCCGTTCCAGCCGCTCCGGGTGGAACGCGCGCGGGTGGATGAAATGCCAGAACGCCGCCGGGTCACCTGGCATCGAGAAGCCGCCGAATGTGGTGGAGGCCAGGACCAGGCGGCGCACTCGCTCCGGGTGCGAGATGGCCATCTGCTGCGCGAGCGCGCCCCCGAACGACATGCCGAGCACGTGGGCGGAGCCGATGCCGAGCTCGTCGAGTACGGCAATGCCGAGGCGGGCCAGCGCTGGCATGCTGAGCGGCCATGCGGCCATCGGTGAGCGCCCGATGCCCGGCGGGTCGAAGGCGATCGTGCGGAACCCGCGCAGATGGGGAAGCAGGTTTTCCCACAGCCGTACCTCGCCCCAGACCCCCGAGTACAGCAGCAGCGGCTCGCCTTCCCCGCGGATCTGGGCGTGAACCTTCAGTCCGTTGACCCGTATCTGCTGGTCAGCCGGCTGCGGCAGCGCTGCAGCCACCGGGGCGTCCGCCACTGTCACCGTGGCGAGCTGGCCGGGGAAATTTGTAGTCATAGCTTAGGATAACAGACATTCTGTATAGCAGCATAGTAAGTTCTGCTATACAGAACTGCACGTCAGCCCGGGTCATCCGGCGAGCCCGAGCACGCGGGCGGCGTTGTCCTTCAGGATGAGCGGGCGCACGTCCGGCTTGATATCCAGCGCAGCGAAATCGGCCAGCCAGCGGTCCGGCGTGATCACGGGGAAATCCGACCCGAACAGCACCTTGTGGCGCAGCAGGGAATTCGCGACGCGCACCAGCTGAGGCGGGAAGTACTTGGGTGACCAGCCGGACAGGTCGATGAAGACGTTCGCCTTGTGAGTCGCCATCGAGATCGCCGCGTCGTGCCACGGGATCGACGCATGAGCCAGGATTACGGTGAGCCCGGGGAAATCGGCGGCAACGTCGTCGAGCAACATGGGATCGGAAAAGCGCAGCTTGATCCGGCGCCCGCCAGGCAGCCCCGCCCCGATGCCGGTCTGGCCGGTGTGGAACAGCGCGGGCACCCCCATCTCCTGCAGCGCCTCATACAACGGATAGAAGGCGCGGTCGTTCGGCTGGAACGCCTGCACGCTCGGGTGGAACTTGAACCCGCGTACGCCATACTGCTCGACCAGGCGACGCGCCCGGCGGACCGCCGCCTCACCGGTGAGCGGGTCGACCGAGCCGAACGGGATCAGTATGTCCGCATGGGCGGCAGCGGCCTCGGCGATCTCCTCACTGGGCGGCGCGGATTGACCCAGCGCCGTCTCGGCGTCAACCGTGAAGACCACAGCCCCGATATTGCGCTCCCGGTAATAAGCCGCCACGTCATCGATAGTGGGCAGGCGCGGCTGAGAGCCACGGAAGTACGCGGCGGAAGCGTCCAGGAGTTCCTGGTCGAGCGATGTGCGGCCCTGGGTGTCGGCCTCGACATGGACATGCACGTCGAGCGCGTCGAGACGGTCCAAGGCGAGATTGCTGCTCACGTCGGCCACTCCTTCTGGTCAGATTAAGGTTGCGTCGAACGTTAACAAACCTCCCCCCTGGCCCCACCAGGCCAGGAGAGCGCCCCGCGCCTTGAGATGCCGCATGACCTGGTTAGTTTTCAATATGAGCTGCCCTGGGCTGAGACGGATGACACACTGACATTCACCCGGTCCCTGACCAGGCCCGGCCAGCGAGAGTGCTCCAGCCGGTCATCGGCAATGAGCGGTAAACCCGCCTGCTTGAGGCGGGCGGTTCCGCGCCTGCACGCGATCGCCTTCATTTGGCTGAATTGCGTTCGCCGCGGATACCCGGGGATCTGACCCGAATCATCTGGACGCCGGCGGGTCCATTCCCGGCCAGAAATCAGCGACTCGATGCCGACACTCTGCGTGCGTTAGCCACTACTTTCTGTTCTCACAAGTCAGGACGGCGGTACTGATGTTACGGAAGTGCATTTTTGATTCAGCAGTTCAAGAAGTCACGGAATCAATTACTTGCGGCGCCTGATCGGCCCTGGGGCCGATCATGCCGGATTCTGTTCCGCTGGCCAGAATAGGACTTCTGGCAGGTGGGAGCAGAGGCAAAAGACGCTGACTCATCCCGGCACCGCGGGCCAACGATGGCCATGACTAGCCAGATCACCGGCCAGTCGGCAGAAACCGCGACAAGGAGGGACTGCCATGACCTACGTCGCCCCCGGACCATCGGGCAACATCGTTCACGACGGGCAGCAGGGTAAGGCCGTGCACAACGGGCAGCAGGGGAAGACCGACGCGCCGGAGGCTGGTGCGAACCGGCAGGTGAGGGCCCTCTTCCTCGCGGATCCAGGGCCGTTCGGGCTGGCCGCGCTGTCCCTGCCGCTTGCCGCCCTGAGCTGGATAAACATCGGCATGGCGAAGCCCACCACTATTCCAGTCGTGCTCACGACGCTTCTGCTGTACGGCGGTCTGGGACAGTTCGCCGTAGCGATGTGGGAGATTCTCCGCGGCAACACCTTCGGTGTTGTGGCCTTCGGCACCTTCGGTTGCTTCAATCTCTCGCTGTGGTACTTCTTCACCTACGAGCTGCCCAAGATCCCGCTCGCGCAGCACCCAGCAAACCTGGCCCTGTTCCTGGGGCTGTGGGCAATTCCGGCGTTCATCCTGTGGATTGCCTCGCTCAGGACGACCCTCGTCATCAATCTCATCTTCATGTTCGCCACCGCGCTTTTCGTCGTCGCCGCATGGGGCAATGGCGCCGGTGACGCCGGGCTGATCAAGGCCAGCGGATGGATCGGCATCGCGCTCGCCGCCGTCGCATGGTATGGCTGCGCTGCCGCCCTGACCAGCGAAACCTTCGGTCACGCGATTCTTCCCAATCCGCATCTGGGGAGCACCAGCGGTTCACCGGCCCGCCGGACCCGCAAGCACCTGTCCGCCGCAGGCAGCTGACCATCTTCCACACCCCGGGGAGAACCGGGGAAGAAGAGAAAAAGGAGGAAGATCAGCATGGGCTTCAACCTAGCGATAACTCTCCATGAGTCAGCTAAGCGGTGGCCCGGCCAGCTTGCCGTGATCTCCGACCAAGGCTCGATGACCTACGCCGAGTTGGACGCGGTGTCCGACCGGGTCGCTGTGAACCTGCGGCGGCATGGCATCGAGCCCGGAGTCGCGGTCGGCCTGCAGCTGCCGAACATCCCGCAGTTCCTCATGGCCTACTTCGGCATCCTCAAGGCAGGAGGCGTCGTCGTCCCGATGAATGTGCTGCTGAAGCCGCCCGAGATCGCTTATTACCTTGGCGACTCGGACGCCCGGGCAGTCATCACATCGGCCGACACGATCTCCGAGGCAGCGAAGGGCGCGGCCTCGGCTGGCGTTCAGAAGATCTTTGTCGTGACGGACGGCGAGAGCGCCGCCGACAGCCTGGGCACAGACTTTGACGAACTCCTCACCGGGCGCCAGCCGGACCCGCCGCCGTTCGAGCAGCGGGACCCCGGTGACACAGCCGTGATCCTGTTCACCTCGGGGACCACGGGCAAGCCGAAGGGGGTCGAGCTGACCCACTTCGAGCTGTTCATGAACGCCGATGCGCACCGGCAGGGTTTCGAGATGACCAACGCCGACGTCATGGTCGCCGTCGCGCCGATGTTCCATACCCTCGGCCTGTCCGGCGTGCTCAATTCGACGGTGCTGGCCGGCGGCGCGCTGCGGCTGATGGTGCGCTTCGACGCCGGAAAGATGCTGGACGTCATCCAGAACGACAAGGCGACCATTTTCCATGGCGTTCCGACAATGTACCACGCGCTGCTGCAGCACCCGGGTCTCGCGGGCTACGATACGTCGTCTCTCCGCATCGCGGGTTCCGCTGGAGCGGCACTACCTGCCGAGTTCCTGGACAGCTTCGAACGAAAGTTCGGCGTCATAATCCTCGAGCTGTACGGGCTGACCGAAAGCGGGCCGGTGGCGACCTTCAACCGCCGCGACGACCGGAAACCCTACAGCGTCGGCAAGCCCATTTGGGGCGTGGACATGCAGGTGTGGGACGAAGAAGGACAGCAGCTTGGGCCAGGAAAGGAAAACATCGGAGAATTCGTGCTGCGGGGTCACGCGGTCACGAAGGGCTATTACAAGAATCCGGAAGGGACCGCGGAGGCAATCACGAACGGGTGGCTGCGAACCGGGGACCTCGGATACCAGGACGAGGAAGGGTTCTACTTCATCGTCAACCGGAAGAAGGACCTCGTCATCCGCGGCGGGTACAACGTCTATCCGCGGGAGGTCGAGGATGTCCTGTATAAGCACCCTGCAGTCGGCCAGATTGCCGTCGTGGGCATACCTGACGAGCGGCTCGGGGAGGAGGTCAGGGCCTACTGCGTGCTGAAGAGCGGCCAGGCGGCCACCGAGCAGGAGCTCATCGGCTTCGCCAAGGAGCGGCTCGCCGCTTACAAGTACCCGAGGTCGGTCGTGTTCCTGAGCGAGCTTCCGACCGGACCCAGCGGCAAGGTCCTCAAGAAGGAACTCGCTGTCCTGTGATCCCGGCTGGTCTGGGTCCCAGCTCGGAACGGCCAGCCATCCGGCTGAGTCACTGCGGTTTCAAGACCGCCGGGCCAGCCGGGTGGCTGGCCGAATCATGAGATCGGCGGCGAATCCGTCGCATCGGCGGGGGCCGGTCCGCCGGGAACGGTGTTACCTCCCGCCCGGGGCTGTCACAGCCGCTCGAAGATCATCGCCATGCCCTGGCCACCGCCCACGCACATGGTCTCCAGGCCGAGGGTCTTGTCGTGGAATTGCAGGCCGTTCAGCAGCGTCGAGGTGATCCGTGCCCCGGTCATCCCGAACGGGTGGCCTATGGCGATCGCCCCGCCGTTGACATTCAGCTTGGCCTCGTCAATGCCAAGGTCCCGGTAAGAGGGGATCACCTGGGCGGCGAACGCCTCGTTGATCTCGATCAGGTCCATGTCGTCGATGGTCATCCCGGCCCGTTTCAGCGCCTGGCGGGAGGCCTCGACCGGGCCCAGGCCCATGATCTCGGGTGACAGCGCGCACACGCCGGAGGAGACGATCCTGGCCAGCGGCGTGATCCCGAGCTCGGCGGCCCTGCGGTCGCTCATCACGATCACCGCCGCGGCGCCATCGTTCAGCGCGCAGCAGTTGCCCGCAGTGACCGTGCCGTCCGGCCGGAACACGGGCTTCAGCTGAGATACCTTCTCCAGCGTGGTCCCCGCCCGCGGCCCGTCGTCGGCCGAGACGACAGTGCCATCCGGCAGCGTCGCGGGGGTGATGTCCTGCTGCCAGAACCCGTCGGACAGTGCCTTCTCGGCCAGGTTCTGCGACCGGACGCCGAACTCGTCCTGCTCGTGCCGGGTGATCCCGCGCAGCGCCGCAAGGTTTTCAGCCGTCTGGCCCATGGCCAGGTACACGTCGGGGATCTGGCCGTCATCGCGCGGGTCATGCCAGAGGTCCGCGCCCCCCTTGGCCTGCTCGGCGGTGCGCGCTTCAGCGGGGGCGAACACCGGGTTCAGCGTGTCCGGCAAGCCGTCACTGCTGCCCTTGCTGAAGCGGCTCACGCACTCGACGCCCGCAGAGATGAAGGCATCACCCTCGCCCGCCTTGATCGCGTGGAACGCCATCCGGGTGGTCTGCAGCGAGGACGCGCAGTACCGGGTGATGGTGGTTCCCGGCAGGTGGTCGTGGCCGAGCATGATCGCAACTACCCGGGCCATGTTGTAGCCCTGCTCGCCGCCGGGCATGCCGCAGCCGAGCATCAGGTCACTGACCTCTGCGGGGTCGAGCTGAGGCACCTTGGCGAGGGCTGCGGTGATCATCTGCACGGTCAGGTCGTCAGGACGGACGCTGCTCAGTGATCCTTTGAATGCCCGGCCGACCGGCGAGCGGGCGGTGGCGACAACGACTGCCTCATTCATGGAGTCCCCCATGCTGGCTGTTAACCCGACACTAGCCCATATCGCCATGTATGCCAGATTTATCTTGAGCCGCACGCTCTTGATCTGGCTGGCCGACGTGTTCGGATAACCGGGCTGATCTGGGCAAGGTGGCTGAAAAACAGCTCCATGAGCCTGTGACCGGCATCTCGAAAAAGGCGCATCATCTGGCTCGCTGCTTGAGATTTCATTGCGCTCCAAGGAACAGCTTAGGAGCAGCATGGTTGTGATGGTGTCAACGGAATCCGAAAAGTGGCCAGCTGCCGGCCAGCGAAGTTGATGATCTCCGGGTTCACGGCCGCGGCCGGATCCCGGCTTTGCGCAACCGGGGGAATTAGCCCTGCGAACCCGGGGTGGCAGCTGAGCGCCATGTCATCGCCTCCACGGTGCGCGGCAAGACGATAGCCACGCTGAGCAGGGCTCCGGCCAGGAGCGCGGCACCGTGAATGTTCTGATCCGCGGCGAGCGCGACACCGCAGGCGAGCACCGCGGCCCCGGCCACGGCGGCGGCCACGCCGGCGGCCGGGACGCGGCGGCCGGCGGCCAGCCGCAGCAGCAGGCCGGTGGCCGCGAAAATCAGCCCGGCTGCGATCGCGCTGACCGTGCCGGCCAGGGCGCCCACCCACGGCAATTGCACGTATGGCGCGGCTGCGGGTGCGCACCGGCGGTCGCGCAGCATCAGCACCGCGAGCGCGCCGGACAGCCCGCAGACCGCGACCGAGTTACCCGCGCCGGCCGGCTGCCAGGCGTAGGCAACGAACTCGCCGACGAGCCCCGGCACGAGGTAGAGCACGAGCCAGCGCGGGCGGGTCAGCACCTGCTCCGCCATCGCCCCGATGACGAGCAGGAAGGTCAGGTTCGACAGCGTGCCGACGACACCACCGTCCTGCACGACCAGTGAGGTGACACTGCGCCACCACTGACCGGTCAGCCCGGCCGGGGTGCGCCCGAGGTCCTGTCATGACCCTATGCCACCCGGCCTCCGCAAGCCTTCTGCCAGGCGTCCTCAGCCGGGGTGCGCTGCGCGCCAGGCAGCCCAGATCTCAGGCCGGAGCTTGCCACGATCGGGGACGTCAAGTCCGGCGGCGCGCGCCCATCCCCGGACTTCGGCGGTGGAGGGCTCGGGAGCGTCCGGCGCCTGGGCGAGCCCGGTCGTGAT
The DNA here is from genome assembly GCA_963720645.1 of uncultured Actinomycetes bacterium. Taxonomy (GTDB): domain Bacteria; phylum Actinomycetota; class Actinomycetes; order Streptosporangiales; family Streptosporangiaceae; genus RYN-230. The sequence continues at coordinate 385,081 of CAVRFX010000022.1, forward strand.
GGGTGCTGCGGCCAACGGTGTGAGCCGCTCGGCGGAGGCGATCTCGGTGTCAGCCCATGCGCGGGCGGCGGCCAGGAACCGGTAGGTCCATTCCTCGGCGAGCTGGCGGGCTTCGCAGAAGACGACCGGGACGCTGGGCCAGCGGATCTGGAGTTCGGCGAGACCGTCGGCGACCAGCGCGGGCCGGACCCGCTCCAGCTTGAACACCTGCGAGTAGCGGTCCTCGACCACCACCGCGGCGCGGGGCAGCGCAGCGAGTTCGGCCAGTGCGTAGCGGAGCCTCCCGCTGGTCAGGCTGGCCACCAGGTCAGTAAGGGACTTGCGTTCGACGGAGGCGACGAGTCGTCCGCCGAGGACCAGGCCGTAGTCACCGCAGGGAAGAGCCCGCTTGACCGTGGAGACCTGCTGGCCGGCGAACAGGTAGGGGTACTGCTCATGGGAGTCGACCACGATCTCCAGATCGGCGATCCCAGCGGCCCGGGCCGTGGGAGTGCTCACGTTGGGGCGGGCCTGCTTGCGGGTGCGGGGGGACTGCCAGAAGACGGCGTCGCGGCCGCGGGCCCTGGTGAAGACGATCTGCGAGCGATTTTCCCGTCCTCTGTCGAGGACGAGGTCGATGGCGGCGCCCCGCCGGACACAGGACCGAAGACCGGCTCGTTCGACGATGTCGGGGACTTCGGGCCACTCCTCCGCCGGGACCGGATGGCAGTACAAGGCGTTGGTGCGCGGCCAGGTCCCCGAGGTGCGGAACACCATCCCGCCGGCCAGCGGCAGCAACAGCAGATAGGGCAGCCGGGAGTCCGGGTCCGGGTTGCGGGCGATCAGCAGTTCCACGCTCTTCAGCCTTCCACCGATCAGCCGGACCGGCTTGAGGCCCAGCTAATGCCACAGGATGGCCTGCCGCCCATCACCAGCGGCTGGCCGATACCCAGGCTGCGATCGACGCGATCCGCGCCGGCGACGGCAACGAACGGCAGGTGGGTGAGGCCGTCCACAGTTCCGCCCTGGACCGATCGGAGGTCTTCCTGGAGACCAAGATCTGGATCAGTGACTACGGGTATGAGGAGACGCTGCACGGGAGCGCGGATTGATCTTGTCCTGATGACAGGTTGCAGCAGTGGAGAGGATGTTGATGCCCGAAACTACGTATGCGGTACAGGGCTTCCTCACCGTTCGCAAGAATTCGTTGCGCGTTCTGCTGAGCGGGTCGCTGGGGGTGGACGCGGATCCGGACTCTGGTCTCTTCTCTGGCGAGCTTGTCCTGCAGCGGGCCACGATCAGCCGGACGGTCCTCGGCACCAGCCTTTTCACCGCTTCGGTCGAGATTTCGCCCGACTCCCCTGTCATCGGCCGGATCGACCACGATGGCCAGCTGGTCGCGATGGTCACGGTGGACGCGGTGATAGCCGGTGCCCGCGCCGCCGGGCTGACCCTGATCAGCGGTGATTCATGCCGTACCGCTACTCACGCCGTTGTGCCGCTGCGATCCAAACCGGGCTTCCGCCTCGAGCAGGGCGGCCGCCTGGTCGGCCAGTATCACCGGCCGCCCTTCACGGGGTGCGGGTGGCTCACCCCGTTTATCAACCTCCTGGTCGCTGGGCCGGGAAACGCCGTCGTCATCGACCTCATCCCCGTCACGTCCTGAGCGGGATCGCACCGGGCGGTGGGGGTCCGGCTGCGGCTGCAGCGTGTCCCGCAACGCCTCGAGCGCGGTGAAGCGCGGTGCCCAGCCCAGTTCCCGCTTCGCCCGTGTCGTGTCCATGATCGCCGGATGGCTGGCTGCTTCCACCCACTGCGCGACGGGTGGCAGGAAAGGCAGGGCGGCCATGGTCAGCGCCGCGAGCTGAGCCGGGCGCACCGGAAGGGGCAGCGGGAGCATGCCTACTTCACGTGCGATGTCAGCGGCAGTGAGGATCCCGTCGGCGGCGACGTTGTAGGCGCCAGGCGGCCCGGCGGCGAGAACACACAACAGCAGCGCCTGGCCCATGTCCTCCTCGTGCACCAACTGCAGCGGCAGCGCCGGAACCAGCACCGGCACCGGGACCGGAAGCCGGCCAGCCTGCGTGGCCAGGCGGCGGGCCAGCGGCGCCAGCGCCGCGGGCAACTGGCCCTTCGCGCCTACCGCGTGCGGACCCAGCACGATAGACGGGCGCAGCAGGTACAAGGCAGGGCCGGCGGACCGGGCCGCGGCCTCATCCTGCAGCAGGTGCTCGAGCTCAGCCTTCTCCTGGGCGTAGAACAGCCGGGCGGCAGGCCGCGCAGGCCAGTCTTCGGTCATGCCAATCGGGTTATCGGAGTGGAAGCCGTAGGCCGCGACTGAGGAGGAGTAGACAAAACGGCGGGCACCGGCGGCGGCTGCGGCCCGGAATGCGTTCAGCGTGCCTTCGACATTGACCGACTGGATCGCCTCACGCGACGCGGCGCCGGTCACCAGGAACGCCAGATGAACCACCACGTCGGCGCCGCCGAACGCGGCCAGCAATGCCTCAGGGTCGCGGACATCCCCACGGTGGTATTTCATCTTCGTCCAGCCGTGTGCGGCCGGGTCGAACGGGCGCCGGGCGATGCCCACGATTCGCGCCACCCGATTGTCGGCCTGGAGCAGGGGTATCAGGCCGAACCCGAAAGTACCGGTCGGCCCGGTCACTGCGACCGTCAGATCCCTCTCCCCGCCAGGCATCGAATCGGCCACCTTCCCGGCCTACTGCCGTTACCTTGCAGCGCGCCCATGATTTGTCCAGTCCAGTGTGATGCGGCCTTGGCTGGTAGTGCAGAGCCGAAGGTCCCCGCAGGCAGGACGACTGACCTGGGTGCGACGGAGGCGGCGGCGCGCGGGACCTCACCGGGGGCTGACAGGCCCTCCGGCGGTGACATTCGCCCCTACCACCGGGTACCCGGAAGCGGGAATCTGTCCTAGACGCGGATCGCGTCTCTGCCTAAGGGGAACCAATGGCCGAGACCCACAGCAAGCAGGCTGGCCGCTGGATGGCGCTCGAGTCGCCCGGTTCCGCTGGCCCATGGGGATGCCGGATCGAAAGCGTAGGTGTGAAGCTGCCCGCCGGGAAGCTGATGACCAGGGACCTGATGGGACAGACCAGGCACCGCACCAAGATCCAGCTGGAGCGGCTAACCGGTATTCATGAACGTTATGTCGTAGGGCCGGGCGAGAACTCCCTGACCCTGGCCGCCGGGGCGGCCCGGGACTGCCTGGCTCATTCACAGCACCAGGCGCCCGACATTGAGATGCTGATCAGCACCAGCATCACCCGTTCCACGAGCCGATCCTGGCAGTCCTTCGAACCCCCGCTCAGCCTGTCGATCAAGCAGGCGATCGGCGCCACGAAGGCGGTGAATTTCGACCTCTCGAACGCCTGCGCCGGCATGCTGACTGGGGTGTTCATCCTCCAGGACCTCATCACCCGGGGTGAGATCAGCTGCGGGATGGTGGTCTCCGGTGAGTACATCTCCCACCTGAGCTGGAACGCGGCGAAGAAGATCCGCTCAGTGTTCAGCAAGCAGCTCGCCTCGCTCACGCTTGGTGACGCGGGTGCGGCCGTGATCGTGGAGCGGGTGCCTGCGGGCACGCCCGGACTCGACGTCATCGGATTCACCACCCTCGCCGAGCACAGCCGGCTGTGCCTCGCCTTTCCCAGCACCGTGGGCCCGGGCGCCCAGATGTACACCAGGTCCAGGAAGCTGCAGAAGGTGGCCATCGAGGACATGGCACCGCTCGTGGCCGAGGTGATCGGCCAGGCCGGAATCAGCCTGGCCGACATCGACTACCTGATTCCGCACCAGACCTCGGCCCGGGCCATCCGCCAGGGCACGGAGGAATTTGCCCGGCGCCTCGGCGCCAGGCCGAAGCACGTGGTGGTCAACCTGGAGGAATACGGGAACACCTCCTCGACAACGTTGTTCGTGGCCCTGCACAAGTACCTGGAGGAGCAGCGGGTCCACAAGGGAGACCGGGTGATGCTGCTGGCCCTCGCCTCCGGTATCGAGATCGGCATCGCCGTATTTACCATCGATAGCCAGGTGGATCACTATGGGCGCACGCATTGACGCCGCCAGCGCGCTGACCAGTCACGGAATGCGCAAGCCAACGGCGCGGCGCCTCGCCGAAGCCGCCGCCCAGAGCTGCCTTGCTCATGCCGGGATAGCGCCTGGGGACGTCGACATGCTGATCAACGCTGGTGTCTACCGGGAAGACAACATGGGCGAGCCCGCGCTCGCCGCGCTCGTGCAGGAGGACATCGGGGCCAACCCGGGACAGCCGCCAACCCAGGGGCACGGCACATTCTCTTTCGACCTCATCAACGGCGTCTGCGGCGTGATCAGCGCCATCCAACTGGAGGCGGGGCTGCTGCGTTCCGGTGTCATCCGGGCCGGTTTGATCGTGACGAGCGATGTCCACCCGACTCTCGGGGATCCACAATCTGCCCCCTTCCGGCCAGCCGGCGGCGCGATGCTGCTGCGCTGGGATGACACCATCGCCGGGTTCACCGACTTCGGCAGCGAGACATTCCCTGAATATCAGGACCTGTTCGTGAGTGGGCTGGCCTGGCAGGAAGGGCACGGGCCCGGCGTCCCGCGGCGGGGAATCGGCCAGAGCCAGATGGTCATGGCCGAGAAACCGGGTTACCAGGACCGCTTGGTCGATTGCGCCGAAGAGGCGACGCGCCACTTCCTGCGCCGCCTGGGGATGGGCATCGGTGAAATCGACTTGCTTGTCCCTGCTCCGGCCGCCCCCGGCTTCCTTGACCCCCTGCTGGTGAGACTCGGCGTTTCCGGCGACCGGGTCGCCTATGTAGGAGAAGACCTTGCCGAGGCTTACAGCACCGGGCCCATCGCCGCTCTGCAGGCGGCCATCATGTCGGGCCGGCTCAGCGAGGCCCGGAACACTCTTCTGCTCGCGGCCGGGGCCGGTATCACGGTCACTGCGGCCCTGTACCGCCAGACACCACCCTGAGGGTCGCCCGCGACTGGTGCCCGTCGATGGCTTCTTGCTGTCGGCCGCTTTCCGCTGGCTAAATAGAGAAACAGCCTGCTGGCCTGCGACGTCAGCGGTGCCTGCCCACCCGGGGAAGTAGGTGAGGGAGATGATCTCCAGGACGCGGACGCTGATCGTCACCGCAGCGGCGACCACGGTCCCGGCTCTTGCCGAGCTGGCCACGCATCCGACGATCAGGCGGAAGGTGCAGCGGGTCGGCCGCCTCGCCCGGCCGGGCCGGAGCCGCCCGGCCGCCCGGCCGGCGCAGCGCAGTGCGGCACTGGCACCACTGCCGCCATGGCTCCCGCCCGGCCGGGTGATCAACCTGCCCGGCCGTGGCGAGGTGTTCGTTCGCGATTCCGGTGGCACGCACGCGGATCCCGCTGTGCTGCTGCTGCACGGCTGGACCGCCAGCGCTGACCTGAACTTCTTTCCGGTCTACGCCCGGCTCGCCGAGGCCTACCGCGTCATCGCGATGGATCTGCGCGGGCACGGGCGCGGGATGCGGTCAACCGAGCCGTTCAGCCTCGAGGATTGCGCAGACGACGCCGCCGAGCTCCTGGACCAGCTGGATGCCGGGCCCGTTGTCGTGGTCGGATACTCGATGGGCGGGCCGGTCGGGATGCTGCTTGCCCGGCGGCACCCTGGCCAGGTGCAGGCTCTGGTCATGCAGGCCACGGCGCTTGAGTGGCACCACACAGCCCACGAGCGGATGGTCTGGCGCCTGCTACCCGTGCTTGAGCTGGGTCTGCGACTCGGCACCGGCGCTGGGTTTGTCGAGCGGGTGCTCCGCCAGGCCATCGAGGAGTCACCAGAACTCGATGTCTATCGGCCCTGGCTGGCCGCCGAGTTCCGCCGCGGGCTGGCGCGCGAACTCACCGACGCGGGACACGCGCTGAGCCGCTACGACGCAGAGCCGTGGGCCGGTCAGCTGGGCCTGCCCGCGGCCATGCTGATCACCACCCGTGACCGGCTGGTGCCCCCAGCCAAGCAGCGGGAACTCGCCGAAGCGTTGCACGCACACGTGATCGAGATCGACGCGGACCATGACCTCCCGCTGGTCAGGGGTGATGAGTATGCCCGCCTGACCAGGCTCGCCGTCGATACCGCCGCTGCGGCCGCCGGGCTCAGGAGCTCCCGCCAGCTCGCCGACGCAGCAGATTAAAAGCCCCGGGGGCGCTACTTGCGTCCGGGAAGGCGCTGCAGGGCCCGCATGGCCATGGTCATGGCCTTCGGGTACCCGGCCGGCGGCAGGAAGCCCGGCGGGGCGATGGGCAGGAGCCGCTGGACCGCCACGGTCTGGGCGTTGGTGTACTTGAGGATTCCATGTTCGCCGTGCCTGCTGCCGACACCTGAGTCCTTCCATCCGCCCATCGGGGCATCCACGGATCCCCAGGTGGCCGCGTAGGCCTCGTTGACGTTGACCGTCCCGGCCTCCAGCCGGCCTGCGATGTCGCGGCCCTGGCCTGCGTCGCGGGTCCAGACCGAGAAGTTCAGGCCGTAACAGCTGTCGTTGGCCCGCTTGATGGCCTCATCGGCCCCGCTCACCCGGTACAGGGAGACGACCGGCCCGAACGTCTCCTCGGCGTAGAGCGTCATGCCCGGCGAGGCACCGGTCACGATGGTGGGCTCATAGAAGTAGGGACCGATGTCGGGCCGGGCCTGGCCGCCGGCCAGTACCGTCGCGCCCTTGCGGGTCGCGTCGCCGACGTGGCTGACGACGGTGTCCAGCTGCTTCGCAGAGATCAGTGAGCCAATGTCGCGCCGGTAGCTGAGGGAATGACCCAGGCGGAGCGACCTGGTGGCCTTGACGAAACGCGGGACGAACTCGTCCCAGATCGCGGTGTCGATATACATCCGTTCCATCGAGATGCACAGCTGGCCGGTATTCGAGAAGGCCGCCCGTACCGCCCCGGGGACGGCCCGGCCGAGGTCGGCATCGGCCAGGATGAGGATCGCGTTCTTCCCGCCGAGCTCCATCGAGTAGTCGATGAGCCGGCTGGCCGCCTGGGCCGCGACGATGCGGCCGGTCTGGGTGCTGCCGGTGAACATCAGGAAGTCGCTGCAGGAGATGACTGGCGCGCCGAGTTCCTGCCCTGAGCCGGTTACCATCTGCAGGACGCCGGGCGGCAGGCCGGCCTCTTCCAGCAGCTCAGCGGCCCACAGTGCGGTGTAGGGCGTCTGGCTGTCGGGCTTGGCGATAACAGCGTTGCCGGCGGCGAGCGCCGGAAGGGCGTCACTGATCCCGAGGGTCAGCGGGTAGTTCCACGGCGAGATGACGCCGACGACGCCTTTCGGGTGGTGCTGCTCCCAGGTCTGGGTCAGCACAGGAAAGGCGCCCGCGCGGCGGTGCGGCCGCAGATAGCGCGAGGCGGTGCGGGCGTAATACCGGCTGACCTGCGCGACGTCGATGATCTCCTCGAAGGCATGCCGGCGGGCCTTGCCGTTCTCCAGCTGGATCAGGTCGAGCACCTCGTCCTGCCGATCGAGCAGCAGCGCCGCGAAGCGGAGCAGCACCGCGGATCGCTGCGTGACGGGCTGTTGGCCCCAGCCGCGCTGGGCCCGGCGTGCTGCGTCCGCTGCCGCCTCGACGTCGTCCGCCGTGCCCCGCGGGACGTATCCGAGTATGTGCCCGGTCGCTGGAATCTCGACCGGGGCCAGTTCCCTGGGGTCAGCGGTCGCGGCGCGGGCCGCCAGCCGGTCGAGCAGGTCGCGGGTGATCCGCGGGCCGAGCAGCCGGGGCGCCGCGTCTGCCGGGCTGCCCGCCGGTGTCCTCATGGCTGACTCCTCTCCGGATGGGGCTCGTCCTTGGAGCGGTCAGGAATTCGCGGTCTAGCGGATCTCGGCGATCGGCAGCCGCAGCGCCGCGGGGGCGGATGGTGGCACGGCCGGGTTGCGCGGCGCCGCGGGGCTGACGCGCCGGTAGGCGGTGCCGAGCGGGGGCCTGGGGTCACTGTCGTCCTTGTTCGGCCACAGGGCCATGGCCCGCTCCGCCTGGGCTGTGATCGTCAGCGCCGGGTTGACGCCAAGGTTCGCCGAGATGGCGGAGCCGTCGGCCACATGCAGTCCGGGATGGCCGTACAGGCGCTGGTAGGGGTCAATGACCCCGCTTTCCGGGGAGTCACCGATGACGCAGCCGCCGAGAAAGTGGGCCGTCATCGGGATATCGGCCATCTCGCCGACGCTGTTCAGCGGGAAGCCGCCGATCCTGGCCGCTATGCGGCGCATGGTCTCGTTGGCGACGGGAATCCAGGTCGGGCTGGGCGTGCCGTGTCCCGGCCTGGAGGTCAGCTTGATCCGGCCGAGCCTGGTCCGCTTCGGGTACACCGTGATCGAGTTGTCCAGCGTCTGCATGGTGAGCCCGATGACGGCCCGCTCAGACCAGTGGTTCATGCCCCCGTAGAGCGAGAAGAGCTGGCCCGGATGGGACGCGGCCCCCGCGATCCACTTCATCCAGCGCGGGACGGGCCCGCCACCGTCGGTCATCAGCGTGCTGAGCAGCCCCATCGCGTTCGAGCCCTTCCCGTAGCGGACGGGTTCGATGTGGGTGTGCTCATCCGGGTGGATCGACGAGGTGATGGCCACCCCCCGGGTGAAGTCGTGCTCCTTCCGGTTGCGCATCCTGGTCAGCGCGCCACCGAGCGCCTCGGAATTTGTCCGGGTCAGGACGCCCAGCCTGGCGGAGATCTGCGGCAGTGCGCCCGCCGCCTTCATCCGGTGCAGAAGTTGCTGTGTGCCCCATGTTCCGGCGGCGAACACCACCTGCCCGGCGGTGAGGGAGCGCCCTGTCGGCCCGGCCCGCCAGGCGCCGGTGCGCACCGTGTCCACCACGTACCCGCCGTGCTCCAGTGGCCGGACTGCGACCGCGGTGGTCTGCGGATGCACGGTCGCGCCGGCTCTCTCCGCCAGGTACAGGTAGTTCTTGACCAGCGTGTTCTTCGCGTTATGGCGGCAGCCGGTCATGCATTCCCCGGTCTCCAGGCACCCCTGGCGGCGCGGGCCCGCGCCGCCGAAGAAGGGGTCGCCGACCTCGACACCGGGCTCCTTGTGCCCTTCCCGGCCGAAGAACACCCCGACCCGGGCCATGCCGAACGTATGCCCCACGCCCATCTCTTCGGCCACCTTCTTCATGACCTCGTCCGACGGCGTCATTGTCGGGTTCTCGACAACGCCGAGCATCCGTTCCGCCTGGTCGTAGTACGGCGCGAGCTCAGTCCGCCAGTCGGTGATATGCGCCCACTGCTGATCGGCGTAGAAAGCATCCGATGTTGGCTGGTACAGCGTGTTCGCATACACGAGCGAACCTCCGCCGACCCCGGCGCCAGCCAGGATGATCACGTCCCGCAGCAGGTGGATCCGCTGGATGCCCTGGCAGCCGAGCTTCGGTGCCCACAAGAACGTGCGGGCGTGCCACGACGTGCGGGGGTAATTCGGCGTCCCCGAACCGGCGTCCGGCCTCCAGCACGCCCACCCGGTAGCCCTTCTCGGTGAGCCGCAGCGCGGCCACGGAGCCTCCGAATCCCGAGCCGATGACGAGCACGTCGTAGTCGTGCGTGTCGTGGCCGTGCGCAGCACCGGACCTGTTCATCGAGGCCGCCCCTTCCCTCGCGTGAGCCGGCGATCAGGCCATCGTGCGCGTCACCGCGCCAGGGCAGCAGGGCCGAAGGTCCCCGGCGGGTCACAGCAGGCAAAACCACGCGGCTGGTGACCTTCTGCCCTGGCCCGATAAGCTCCGCCGCCGCTACCGTCAGAATTACGGGGGGGCAGAAGGACGGCCTCGCCCGTCAGGGGGCACCGATGCGTGAATTCTCTGTGCCCGTGGCATACGTCGTGAAGCCGGACGACAACGCCACGGATGATGTCTTCCGCAATGCGGAGAACTGGCCCGGCGCCGTTGGCCTGAAGCGGAAGGTGAACGGCACCTGGTCGCCAGTGACCTGGAGCGAGTTCGCGGGACAGGTACGCGACCTGGCCGCCGGCTTCATCGCCGCAGGCATCCGGCCGGGTGACCGCGTGGGACTCATGTCACGCACGCGGTTCGAGTGGACGCTCCTCGATTATGCGATCCTGACCGCTGGCGGCGTCACGGTCCCCATCTACCCGACCTCTTCCCTCGAGCAGGTGGAGTGGATCCTCGGCGACTCAGGTGCGGTTGCCGTGGTGGTCGAGACCGACAATCACGCCGGGAAAATCGCCGCAGCGCGGCCGGGCCTGCCCGCGCTCAGCCACGTGTGGCAGATCGACGCCAGCGGGTCCGGCGGTCTCCCCGGCATCAGGACGCTCGGCGCGCCGGTGACACCGGAGCAAATCGAGGAGCGGCGTCACACCCGCGGCGCCGGCGACCTCGCCGAGATCGTTTATACCTCCGGCACGACCGGCCGCCCGAAGGGCTGCATGCTGAGTCACGGCAACATCGTGGCTAACGCCCGCAACTGCATGCAGAACGATGGCTTTACCAGGGTGTTCAACGAGCACAACTCCACGCTCCTATTCCTGCCGCTCTCGCACAGCTACGCTCAGCTCATCCAGTACGGCGCCATCTACTCGCGCACCGTCCTGGGCCTGGCCGACATGGCCGATGCCGTCGCCGAGCTGCCCGCCTACCAGCCGACGAGCGTGCTGTCGGTGCCGCGGCTGTGGGAGAAGGCGTACAACAGCGCCAGGCACAAGGCCGACGCGGAGGGGCACGCCAAGATCTTCGCCCAGGCGGAGGCCACCGCCACCGCCTACAGCCGGGCGCTGGATGCCGACGGCCCCAACCCCGTGCTCCGCCTCAAGCACGCCCTGTTCGACCGGCTCGTCTACAGCAAGGTGCGGGCGGCGCTCGGCGGTCACGTCCGGTACTCCTGGAGCGCGGCCGCCCCGCTCGGCACACGGCTCGGGCACTTCTTCCGCGGGTGCGGAATCACCGTCCTCGAGGGCTACGGCCTGACCGAGACGAGCCCGGCGACCAACTCCAATACCCTCGAAGCGCAGAAGATCGGCACCGTGGGCCGGCCCATCCCGGGCTGCACCATCCGGATCGCCCCCGACGGCGAGGTCCTGGTCAAGGGACACATGGTCTTCCAGGGGTACTGGAACAACGCGAGCGCCACCAAGGAGATGATCGACGACGACGGCTGGCTGCACACCGGTGACATCGGCGTCCTCGACGACGAGGGGTTCCTCGCGATCACCGGGCGCAAGAAGGACCTCATCATCACTGCGGCCGGCAAGAACGTCGCGCCCACCGTGCTCGAGGACCGGCTGCGTGCCCACTGGCTGATCAGCGAGTGCCTGGTCGTGGGCGACGCGAAGCCCTACATCGCAGCGCTCGTGACTGTCGACCCAGAGACGTTCGCCCAGTGGAAGGCGGACAACGGCAAGCCCGAGGCCGCGACCGTGGCCGACCTTCGCGACGATCCCGGCCTGCGGGCGGAGATCCAGGCGGCCATCGACGACGCCAACCAGGCGGTGTCGCAGGCGGAGGCAATCAAGAAGTTCACGATTCTCGACCAGGATTTCACCGAGGCAGCCGGCCAACTGACACCGACGCTGAAGGTGCGCCGGCACGTCATCACGGAGCAGTACGCGGCTCAGATCGCCGCCCTGTATGAAGACGGCACCCCCTGATGACTCAATTGCTCATCGCCAGGAAGTCGCGGCTGCGCTGGATAAGCCGGAGGCTGGCGCAGATCAGCACCAGCGCGATGAGCACCATGGCCGCGGGTCTGTGGCGCCTGCACATGACCGGTTTCATCCGGCATGTGGCCTCGCCCGTTGATAGCCAGGAAGAATGCGTTACCTGTGGGTAATTCTTGTCGCTCCGGTCCTCGGTACGCACGTCGCCCAAGAAGGCCGAAGCGGCGCTCCGCCCGATCAACGCACCCACCCTGGTCATCTGGGGGCAAGACGATCGCTACCTCGGCCCCGAGCTGGCCGAGCCCGACCACGACGACGTGCCCGGCCTCGATCGCGTCGAGCGGCTGCCCGGCGCCTCGCACTGGGTGCACCACGACCAGGCTGAACGCGTCAACCAGCTGCTTACCGACTTTTTCGCCCCCGCCCTGCCAGCCAGGACCTGACCAGGGACGTGGACGGACGCCGGGCGCCGGCGCAGATATGTATCAGGAGCGGACAAAAGCTCTCCATCTGGGTAAAGGCGCGGTGAATGGCGGGTGACGGAACGCCGCGCAATGGGGGACGGCGGGCGCGCTGATCGATGCTGTCGCTTTGCGGCCCAGCGCGGGGGAAGGCTCTGATGAACGGGAAATATGTCGGATACGTCGCGGGTGAGGACCCGCTCCACGGCTTCCTCAGCAAGATCATGCGCGATCGCCTGGAGGTACGCGCACCGCAGCTGGCGTTCCGCGTGTTCCGGCTGTGCGGGAGCAACGAGGTCTACGCCTACGAGGAGAAGTTCAGCGGCGCCAAGGTCATCTGCAAGTTCTACGGCACAAGATTCGGAAGGGACCTGGACAAGGCAGCCTGGATGGCACGCCAGGAATACAACTGCCTTAGGGTGCTGCGCCAGTACAACCTGGTCGGATCGCCGCACCACGTGATCCGCCCGCTGGGACTCAGCCGCGACATCAACGGCGTGCTGGCCGTCGAACACTATGCCGGCGAGGAGTTCAGCCACGCGATCGCGCGCGCGACGCAGCACCGGGACGATGCGCACCTCTACTGGCGGCTGAAGGCGTTGGCGTACTTCCTCGCCACCCTGCACAACCGGACGGCCAACGGGGCAACCGTGGAGTTCAATCCCGAATGCCGGTACTTCGACACGATCGTCGGCAGGCTCGGGAAGGCCCGCCGTATCAGGCAGCAGGACATCGACGAGCTCTCCAGGTTGCGTGACCGCTGGCGGGACCGGCCGCAGATGTGGCAGGACCGGCAGGTCTGGCTGCACGGCGATGCGACCCCGGCGAACTTCCTGTTCGGCCACGGCATGGACGTCGCGGCAATCGACCTGGAGCGCATGAAGCGCGGTGACCGGATGTTCGACGTCGGGCGCGTCGCCGGTGAACTCCAGCATGCGTTCATGCGTGACTCCGGCGACCGGCGCCGCGCGGAGCCTTTCATCGGGCACTTCCTCTGGGAGTACTGCTGTCACTTTCCCGACCGCGAGCAGACGTTCGAGTCGATTACCGCTCGCGCGCCGTACTACATGGCGCTGAACCTGCTGCGGATCGCGCGCAACGACTACATCGGCCAGGACTACGGCAGAAGGCTCGTAACGCAGGCGAAGAGGCTGCTGCAAGCCGCATGAAACGCCCGGATCCCGGACCGTGACCTCACGGTCCGGCCTGCCGGCCAGCACCAGCGAGGATGCGGCCTGCGCATCCTCGCCCGGCTTGGCGGCCTACACTCGATTCCTAGGCCCTGCCGAGCGAGAGGTGCTGACGCAAAGCATGGACATCCGAGCGGTCGTCTTCGATGTGAACGGCACCCTGGTCAGGATCCTGGCCGATGACGATGAGGAGCGGATCTACCGCGCCGCGGCGCACTTCCTCACCTACCAGGGCATCGACCTGCACCGGCACGAACTCCGTGATGTCTATTTCCAGATCATGAAGGAGCACCTGCGGGCCAGCCCGGAGAAGTACCCCGAATTCGACGCCGTCGATATCTGGCGCAGCATCATCGAAGATCACGGGACGGATTTCACCCGCGCCCTTCCAGCCGGGAAGCTCCAGCAGATGCCGTTGTTCCTGGCCGAGATGTCCCGCGGCATCTCGCGCCGGCAACTCGGCCTGTACCCGTACGTCTGTGAAGTGCTCGACGTCCTGCGCGAGCACTATCCGCTCGCGATCGTCACCGACGCGCAGAGCATGTATGCGCGCGGTGAACTGCATAAGGTCGGCCTGCTCGGCTACTTCGACCCAATCATCGTTTCCGGCGACCACGGGTACCGCAAGCCCGACAGGCGACTCTTCCAGTACGCGCTCGACGGTATGGGAGTGGCGGCCGGGAACTCGCTCTACATCGGCAACGACATGCACCGTGACATCTACGGAGCGCGGGAAGCCGGCCTGACGACCGTGATGTTCGATTCCGATCAAGGAGTTAAGGTTTACCGCGATTGCGTACCAGACTACACAATCACTGACTTCCGCGACCTCCTGCAGATCCTCGGCTTGCCCCAGCTCTGACCGGCGGCGTTTTTGAGTTGTGCTCGGGTGAGCGTCGCATGCCAGAGATCTGTTGTGGGTACCGAAATCATGGCGGGTGTTACAGACCCACCGGCAGCCCGGCCGCCCAGGCAGCAACTGAGCGTCACTCACGTAACCTCCCACCAGCGGTGGACCCCGCTGAAACCCCGCTGTCGCGCTACGCTTTTAGCATTCTGCAGGTGGGGGTGGTACCGGTGACGGCAGGCCCAGGAGACGAGAAAGCAGCAAGAGCGGTGGGCGGTGGCCACCTGCGGGCGTCGTACGCCGACCGCGACCATGTGATCGACACGCTCAAGGCGGCATTTGTGCAAGGCCGCCTGACCAAGGACGAACTGGACCTGCGGGTGGGCCAGACCTTCGCCGCACGAACCTATGGGGAACTGGCCGCGCTCACCGCCGACCTCCCTACCGGGCTGACCGGAGCCCGTTCGCCGGGCAGAGCTACCCGGGCGCAGACCCGCAGGCCGGTGCGGGCAGCCAAGGCGGCGGCCGGTGCGGGCCTTGCGCTAGCCCTGCTGGCGGCCGCCGTGTTCAGCGGACCCGGCAATGGCCCTGAGCGATTGATCTTCCTGGCCGTCTTTTTCATCCCCGCGTGCGGCCTGTTGCTAGGCGGGCTTCTGATGCTCCACTCTCGGCTTGAGAAGCGCTCTCAGCGCGGGCAACTGCCGCCGAGCCCGAAGCAGGGCGGCCTGGCAGTCGAAGGCGAGCACAACGGCGCGCCTGGCGATGACCGGATTCTTTGTGAAGCCCGCAGGGATGTTCGTACTCGCCACCTGCCTCGGCATGGCGTCTTCCATCGCATCTGCCGGCCGCTGCAGGTATCGCGGCACCAGCACCGGCCTGGGCACCTACCGGCCGCCGCATAACCTGCGGGTTCAGTGCCGTTCACCTAGTTTCTGCACGAAACTGACGCCATCGCCGATGGGAATCAGGACCACTTTCACCCGGGGATCGCCGGCGATCGCGTCATTGAGGGAACGGATCGCAGCGACGTCCTCGTCGTCCGGGAGATCACCGACTACGTGGCCGCCCTGCAGCGTGTTGTCCAGCAGGATCAGGCCTCCTGGCCGCAGGCGGGCCAGCACCTCTTCGTAGTACTGGGCGTAGCCGGTCTTGTCGGCGTCGATGAACGCGAAGTCGAACTGCTCGCCAGGTGGCAGCGCCCGCAGGGTGTCCAGGCCCGGGCCGACCCGCAGCTCGATCCGATCGGCGACCCCGGCTTCCTGCCACGCCGCGCGGGCAATCGAGGTCCACTCCTGGCTGATGTCACAGCACAGCAAACGGCCGCCCGGACCCAGGCCTCGCGCCACGGCCAGAGCCGAATAGCCGGTGAACGTGCCGATCTCCACCGCGCGCGTGGCTCCCATGGCCCGGACCAGCATCTCCATCAGTACCGCCTGGTCATCGCCTATCTGCATGCCCGCGGCACCGCCGGTCTTCTCCTGCGTGATGCGCTGCAGCCCAAGCTGGTGCGCGTCGGGCGAGGTGGAATGCACTGCAGCGTAATCATCGATCACTGGATCGATGAACTGGCTCCGCCTGCGAGCGGCCGGTGGGGTCATGTCCGTCCTTCTCCTTCCAGGGGTGCCACGTCGTTGAGGTCCACATCGTCTCATCAGCGACCCCGGCGACCGCGAGGTCGTGGCCGCCGTGTCAGGCCGGAGGGACCCCAGCAGATGGCGGCGCCTGCCCAGATCCAGACAATCGACATACAGATGACCGTGCTCACGGCTCCGAATTGTCATTCTGCGCGTAGTGCGGTGGTGGTCTTGGATGCGCCGGCCTAGGTGGCGGTGACCCCGCAACGCCTGCCGGGCCGGCACGACACCCGCCCTCGGTTGGTCAGAGCCGGCTTAGTGCCTTGTGCATGCCGATCTCCGCCTCGGTGCCGAGCCGGTCGAAGGCGGACCTGAGCAAGGGGGCGAGAAGACGGGACAGACCCTTGAAGGTGAACTCCGCTGTATAGGTCACCTCAGTGGCGGCGCCGACAGCGCGGAAGGTCATGGTGTCGACGGCGATCACCGTCTTGTTCTCTCCGCACAACTGGACGAGCTTGCCGGGGATGAAGTCACGCACGATGTAGGTCAGCTGGGTCTCCCGGCCCAGGAACTTCGAGGTGTTGAGGTAGGTGGTGCCGACTCCTCCGTCCCCCTGGCAGTTCACGGTGACCACCGTGCCCGGGTCCCATTCAGTGGTCGTGGTGAAGTCGGAGAGGTAGCCGAACACTGCGTCCAGCGGCTTATCGACGGCGACGGTCTTCTGCACTTTCACGGAATCCTCAGATCTTCCTGGTCATGGCGGAGTGCTCGGCAAGGGCAGGCCCGGCGATTGAGGTGCGCGCCCACAGGGCCGTCCAGATGCGAGCGGGGACAAGGCGTGCGAGCTTCATCAGCAGGGCCATCGGCACAGGGAAGACGATCTCCGCACGCTCGTGCTCGAGCCCGTCGCAGATGGACCGCGCGGCCTGGTCGGGCTCGATGATGAACGGCATGGGGAAGGGGTTGCCATCCGTGAGGTCGGTCCGCACGAAGCCGGGGCAGATCGTCGTGACGTGCACCCCGGTCCGGGCGACATGGACGCGCAGCGACTCGAGCAGGTTGATCTGGGCGGCCTTTGTCGCTCCATAGGCTTCGGCGCCAGCCAGCCCGCGGAAGCCGGCCACGGAGGCGACGCCTGCGATGACACCCTGGTGTCGCCGCAGCATCCCGGGCAGCACCGCCGCGATGGAGTTGCTCATCCCGCTGAGGTTGGTCTGGATGTGCTGGTCGAACACCGCGGTGTCCCAGTCCGCCGGGTCCATCTGCTTCCAGTAGCCCGCGGACAGCACCGCGAGGTCGATGGGTCCGAGCTCTTCGCGGACTCGCGTGGCGGCAGTCACGGCCGAAGCAGCGTCGGTGACGTCGATGGGCACGACAAGCATGGCCCCTCCGGACACCTCCCGAAGCCGGTCTTCGCGGCGGGCCGAGATCGCGACGGTAGCGCCCCGGCGGAGGAGTTCGCGTGCCACGGCGGCGCCGATTCCGCTGGACCCGCCGACGATCCAGGCGACTTTCCCAGCCAGATTCATGCTGAGCCCCTGGTCAGCTGGAGCTGGCTGACCCCGAGGTACCCGCTGCGGAAGCCGGCCTCGCTATAGGCAAGGTAGAACTCCCACGTGCGGCGGAAAGCCTCGTCGAAGCCCTGGGCGCGGATGTGCGGCCACTGGCCGTGGAAGCGTTCACGCCACAGCCGCAGGGTCCGCGCGTAGTGCGGTCGCAGCTCGCGCTGCCGCGTCACGCGCAGCGTGGTGTGGGCCGCGAGGACGTCGTCGACCGCCTGCAGGGACGGGATGATGCCGCCGGGGAAGATGTGCTTCTGGATCCAGCTGAAGCTGCGCCGGGTGGCGAGGAAGCGGTCGTGCGCCATGGTGATGACCTGGAGGCTGATCCTGCCGCCAGGAGCCAGGAGCTGGTCAAGGGCGGTGAAATAGGCAGGCCAGTAGGCCTCTCCGACGGCCTCGATCATCTCGACGCTGACGATGGCGTCGTACTCGCCGACGACCTCGCGGTAGTCCTGCACGCGCACCTCGGCGAGCGCGGAGAGGCCGGCGGCTGCCACCCGCTCACCGGCCAGCCGCATCTGTTCGTGGGAGAGGGTGATCGCCGTGACACGGGCACCGCGCTGCGCGGCGCGGATGGCCAGTGACCCCCAGCCTGATCCGATTTCCAGCATGCGGCTGCCTTCCTGGACACCCGCGAGGTCGAGGATGCCGTCGATCTTGCGTAGCTGCGCGTCCTCAAGCGGTGTGGCCGCCGCGATCGGCTCGCTGTCGTCGAACCAGGCGGAGGAGTAGCTCATCGTGGGGTCCAGGAAAGCGGCGAAAAGGTCGTTGCTGAGGTCGTAGTGGGCCGCGATATTGGCTCGCGAGCCGTCGAGGGTGTTCTCCTGGTTCGCTGGGACGCGCCTGTCGACGAGGCCACGTAGCCGCTGCAGGGGTGCCGGGATCAGTGTGGTCAGCCGCGAGGCGAAGGGCGTCAGCAGGTCGGCCAGGTCGGTGCCGGGCCCGGCCTGCCAGTCCCCGGCCGTATAGGCCTCACCGAATCCGATCTTCGCGTCGCGGCCGAGGCGGGCGAAGAACTCGGCGGGGCGGACGATCTCGAACTCGGGCGATGCCGGTGAGCCGCTGCCGAGCACCCGGCCGTCGGGATAGGTGACGCGGACGGGAATCCCGGCCACAGCACGCTCGAAGATCAGCCGGGCGACGGTGGCGCGCATGGGCGCCCGCGGGCGTTTGGCGAGTGCGGGCCAGCCGATGGAGGTGGAGATGGTCATGTTCAGATACCTGCCTGACGGATGTGGTTCGGGTGAGTGCGGATGGGCAGGCCACGCAGCCAGAGCCAGATGCCGTGCATCCGGATCAGGGCCGAGACCCGCTGGGTCATCAGAGGCTGGCGGATGAGCAGCCGGGCCAGGGTCCGGCGGGTGGCGGGTTGCGGCCGGCCCCGGAAGGCCGCCGAGAACACGACCGCACCCTCGTGGCGCAGCGTCACGGTCGTGGACACCCGGTCCGGGCTCAGGGTGAACCGCAGCCCGTACGTGCCGGTGACGTCGAAGAACGGGGAGACGTGGAAGTCCTTGGCCGTCACGGCGATCCCCGCCTCGTCGGGGTGCAGGAGATAGGCGTGCCGCTCCCCGTAGGTGTTGTGGACCTCCGCGATGATGCAGGCGAGCCGCCCGCTGCTGTCGTGGCACCAGAAGACGGACAGCGGATCGAAGACATGACCCAGGACGCGGGCGCTGGCGAGCATGAGAACCCGGCTCCGCTCACCGAGGTCGATACCGTTGAGCGCCAGGTAATTCTCGACGTTGTCCTTGATCGTCAGACGGGGGTCACCGAGATGATCCTCGCTGCTGAAGCTGGCGAACGGGCTCAGGTAACCCGGCTGGCTAGGGACCGAGTCGAGGTCAATGAGCCACTGGTAGATGCGGTGCCGGAAGGCATGGCGGACCGGGCCGGGACGCCGGTGCGTGACCTCGCCGAGTACGAGCGCCGGCAGCGCGGGCAGCTGGATCAGTTCGGGGGCCTGTCCGATCGTCTCCGCGACGGTCATCAGGGGACCTGTGCTCACCAGGTCACCCCGAAATGCCGGGCGGCTTCGACGCCGGAGCGGCATCCGTCCTCGTGAAAGCCCCAGCCGTGGTAAGCCCCGGCGTAGACCGTGCGGTCGGTGGCCAGGCCGGCGAGCCGCGACTGCGCCCGGACCATCTCGGGCGTGTAGACGGGGTGCTCGTAGTGCATGACCGCGGCGACGGAGCGCGGGTCGAGACGCTCGCGGTCGTTGAGCGTGACGAGGAAGGCCTCCGGCGACTGGTGCCCCTGGAGCCGGTTCATCCAGTAAGTCACCACGGCGGGCTGGTCGGGCCGGTCACAGGATGTCATCCGGTAGTTCCACGACGCCCGGGCGCTGCGTGCCTGCGGGAGAACCGAGCTGTCGGTGTGCAGAACCGTCTCGTTGGCCGAGTAGCCGAACTGCTTGAGGGTGGCGACCTCCGCGTCGCTCGGGTCAGCGAGCAGGCTGAGCGCCTGGTCGGCGTGCGTCGCGATCACAACACGGTCCACCCGGGTGACCTGACCTGTGATGTCCCGGATCTCGACGCCATCGGCGCGCCTGGTGACGTCGGTGACGGCGTGGGCCGCGCGGATATCCGGGAGCTGCCCGGCGAGCCGCTCGACGTAGACCCGTGACCCGCCGACGATGCTGTACCACTGAGGTGACCCGGCGACCCGCAGCAGGCCGTGGTTGTCGAGGAACCGGAAGAGGTAGCGCGCCGGGTAAGCAAGCGTGGTTTCGCGCCCGGCGGACCATACGCACGAGACGACCGGAACGGCGTAATGAGCGATGAAGTGGCCGCTGAACCCCTCGCGCGCCAGGAACTCGCCGTAAGTCGTGAGATCCTCGTCCCCGCTGGTGCACAGGAAGGCCAGCGCACGCCGGTGGAACCTGGCGACTTGCCACAGCATCCGGGCGAACCGCAGGTCGATGAGGCGGCGTGGCTGGGCGAAGATGCCGCGCAGGCCGCGGCCGCCGGCATACTCCAGGCCGCACCCATCGCAGCGAACGCTCATGCTCATCTCGGTGGGCCGCACCTCAACGTCCAGCTCGCCGAAAAGCTTGCGCAGCCAGGGGTACGTCGCGTCGTTGTGGACGATGAACCCGCTATCGACAGCGTGCCGCCGGCCGCCGGTGTCAGAGACGTCATGGGTATGCGCGTGTCCCCCGAGCCGGTCCTCCGCTTCGAACAGGGTGACGTCGTGGGTGCGGGAAAGCAGGTAGGCGGCGGTAAGCCCGGAGACCCCCGCGCCAATCACGGCCACGGAGGGGCGCGGGGAATCGATGGCGGGGGCGGCTGGGGCGCAGGCCTCATGGGCGGGTGGCGAGTCAGGCGTCGTGCCGATAGCGATGGGATTCATTGTCCAGGTTCCGTCTAGAGTTTGTCTAGATACAACCTAGGCACCGGGCGTAGTCTTGTCAAATGTTTGTCTAAGAGTTGTATAGTGTTCTCATGGAGACTCCCGGGGATCGCCCGCTGCTGCGCATCGGTGAGCTGAGCCGTCGCCTCGGCGTAACCGACCACGTGCTCCGGGCCTGGGAGAGCCGCTACGGTCTGCTCCGGCCGGTGCGATCAGCAGGCGGCTTCCGGCTGTACTCCGCAGCGGATGAATCGCGGATCCGCCAGATGCAGGCCCACCTCGCCGATGGGCTGTCCGCCGCCGAGGCAGCGCGCACCGTGCTTCGCGAGGACGGGAGTGCCAGCGCGGAACCAGCCCCGCCCGCGGGTCCGGACCTCGCCGAATCCACAGTGAGTGAACTCGCCGCGGCACTGCGGCAGGCTCTGGACGCATTCGACGAGCCGTCCGCCCAGGCCGTATTCGACCGGCTCGTGTCGGACCTCTCGCTGACTGCTGTCCTGCGGGACGTCGTCCTCCCCTACCTCGCCGAGCTGGGCGAACGCTGGCAGCGCGGGACGGCCAGCATCGCCCAGGAGCACTTCGCTACCAACATCATCCGCGGCCGTCTCGCGGGCCTGGCCCGTGGCTGGGGAGGCGGCCACGGGCCGCGCGCCATCCTCGCCTGCCCGCCAGGGGAGCAGCACGATATGGCGCTCATGATTTTCGGCATAGTGCTCAACCGCAACGGGTGGAGCATCGACTACTTCGGGATAAACACCCCGGTCGAGGAACTGGAGCGGGCCGTTGACGCCACCCATCCTGACCTCGTCGTCCTAGCGGCCACCGTCCCGGAGAGTCTCGAGTCGCTGCGACCCAAGCTCGCCGCGCTGGCCCGGCGCGCCCCGCTCGCCCTGGCTGGCGCTGGCGCAACACCCCAGCTCGCGAGCGCCGTGGGAGCCCGGCTCATGGCGGGTGACCTGGTGACCGAGGCCGTGCAGGCCCGGTGATCATGAGGAAGTAGCTCATCGCCGGCCCGTCTGGCCTCCTTGGTGAGACCAGCGCGGCGCCGTCGCCGGGTTCCGCCCCTTCGCTTCCTCCGTGGGAGTTACTCCTCGCCGATGTCGGCCAGGCTCTGGCGCAGTTCGGTGATCAGCGGATCGCCCTCGGGCAAGATGCGCTGCAGGCGGTCGGCCGTGTCGCGTAGCAGGGCGCGGGCGTCGCCATAGCGCCCGAGCTGGCGGTACACCTGGGCCAGTCCCGCACGGCTTCGCAGCGTGTCAGGGTGACGCGGGCCTAGCACCCGCTCGAACCCGGCCCAGGCCTGCTCGCAGGCCAGCTCTGCCGCCGCCGGCTTGCCCGTCTTCTGGTAGGCGGCGCCGAGGTTGTTCCGCGCCGTAAGGGTGTCCAGGTGATCGGGCCCAAGGACGCGTTCCCGGTCGGCCACCACCCGCCGGTAGGCCGCGACTGCGTCTTTTGCCTGGCCGCTGGCCAGGTAAGCGTCGGCCAGGCCGTCACGTGTAGTCATCGTCTGCGGGTGCCGGGCTCCCTGGGCGCGCTCCCGGTCGGCCAGCGTGCGCCGGTAGAGGGTGATGGCGTCGGAGTACTGGCCTGCAGCCAGGTAGGCGGCAGCGAGCTCGTCCCGCGCGCCGAGCGTGTCGGCATGCCCGGGCCCGCAGACCTGCTCGAATTGGGCCACCGCGCGTTCCAGGACGGTGATCGCCGCCGGGACCTGGAGCGCCGCCACGAGGGCGTGGCCCAGGCGGCGCCGCGCCTCGATCACGTCACGGTGATCCGGCCCGAGCTTGTGGGTCAGCCTGTCGAGGACCCACTGGAACCACGGGATGGCGTCGGCCGCGCGCCCGGCCGCAAGATAGGCGTCGGCCAGCCGCTGGCCGGCCAGCATCGTGTCCGGGTGCTCGCCGCCGAGCAGGCGGCCGCTCGTCGTGGCCAGGTCGCGACCAATGATTCACCGCAGGTCCGGTCAGGCGGGCGCGGTCCAGGCTGTCCCCCGCCCGGACCAGCACAGGATGGCAGCCGCCGTCCCACAGCCGGTCTCCGGCGATACGCCGGAGGGTCGCCACGCACGATCGCAGGCCGGAGGCAGGCCAGCCAGGCTGCTCCCGTTCCGGCCAGGCCTGGAGCAGCGCGTCCGCGACCGGACGCGCCGCTTGATCCGGCATGCTCTCGGACATCGCGGCCCGCAGCGCCGCCTGCAGCACTGGGCTGATCCGGACGGCCGGCGGTGCGGTCACCGGTTCGACGGTCAGCAGGCCGGTCTGTTCCAGCGCCGCCAGCGCCGCGCGGGCGCTCTCGCTGCCGGCCGGGACGTCACCGCCGCCCGCGAGGAAATCGTCTGCCGCAGGAGCCATGAGGATGGTTTCGGGAATGCCGTGCCCGTCCAGCAGGGCGGCCAGGGCCAGCAGCAACTGGGCCGACCGGCCCGGCGCCAGCTGGCCCGCCCGTCCGAGCGAGAACGTCCAGGTCACCGCGGCTGCTGACGGCCGTGCGCTGGACGATTCCGCTAGCTGCTCCCTCCTGCGCGCGAAATGGGCCCGGTACTCGCGGCACGACAGCGGGGTGTTGGCGATCACCGCGCTGGCCTGGGCCAGCGCGACCGGCTGCCAAGTCCAGGTCCTCAGCCAGTTCGATCACACCGTGCCGCTTGTCCGGGTCGGCGGCCAGGCGTCCGCTCAGGTAGCTGATGGCCTCACGCAGGCTGAACGGCCCGAGCGGCACGATCCGCATGCCGCTGGGGATGGCCGCAGCCTCGGGGGAGGTCACCAGCACCCGGCCAGCCGGGCCGGCCGGCCACAGGCCATCCAGGTTCGCGGGGTCGGACAGGTCGTCGAGTACCACCAGCCAGGAACGGCTGGTCTCGCCCAGCCAGCTGAGGAACTGGGCGGCGACTGACTCACCGCTGCTCGCCTGGTCCCGGCCGGTCACGGCGGCCGTCGCCGCGGCGTAGCCGGACAGCACCGAGGCCCGGCTCGTGGCCTCGATCCAGACCAGCAGGTCTACAGCGCCTGATTGCCACAGCGACTCGGCGAAGGCCACGGCGAGCTGGGTCTTACCCGACGACCTCAGCCAGTCCTGCGCATCGGGAGCCGCCAGCGGGCCGGGGCGGGTAGCCGGTGCCGCCGCCCGATCGGGGACGAGCGCAACCGCGGCCCCGGCCGGCAGCGCAGCCGCCAGGCCGGGGGACGTCTCCGGCCTGGCATTGAAACCGTCGGCCAGCGCCGGCACCGTCCCGGACCGGATGGGCCAGGACGGCCGGCCGGGGGCCGCGCCGCTCATGGCGGGCTGCCCGCGGGCTTGCCGGGTGCGGGCCGCGCGGGTGGGGTCGCTCTTCCCGCGGCTGAGCAGGTCATGTTAGGGCGCACCGCCCGTGTACCGGTGGCGTGGCGGACCCGGGCCGGCCGGGGCGCGGAGCCAGATCCGGCTCACTGGCGGCACTGGCACCGGCTGGCCGAGCCGAAGAGGCATGATCCCTTTTTCCCGCTTTCCCGCGTCCGAGTCCGCCTTCGTCAGCGAAACCAGCTGGCGGCCAGACTGGCCATCGTTGCCCTAGCCTGCCAATTACCAGCGCGGATAGGCAATCCCCCTGTGCCAGGACCGTCTCCCGGGCCGGCGGCATCCAGATGCCGCCCCGCCCCGGACAGCCCCGGCCCGATCCGCGAAAGTGCGAGCATCGTGCCCGTCATGGCCGGCCGCCCGGCTCGTCAGGCCGTGGGCCGGTGTCCGGCGGCGGCTGAACCAGCGGCGGCCTGGCTCACAGCGAGTCCGGGTCAAGCACGAGCACGGGAGTGGCCCTGGAGAGCGTTTCCTTGCGGAAGAAGGCGGGGGCGGTGACGCGCATGAAGGTAAAGCCGATCACTCCGGCCAGCTGCGGCCAGCGCGGCGATGATGAAGACACCGCCGATCTGCCAGTGCAGGACTGGCACCGTCCACGTCGTGTAGCTGTTGGACGCGACCCAGTCGCTCTGCAGGCTGTAGAAGCCAGCCGCGTACATGATCAGGCCGCCCAGCCCAGGCAGGATGCCGCGCATCCACAGATTCCAGGCGCTGCTGGTCAGCGTGGCCCGGTAGTACCAGACACAGGAGAACGCGGTCAGCCCGTAGTAGAACGCGATGTACAGGCCAATCGCGGTGACCGCGTCAGCGATCGGGTTGCCGCCGGAGAGGTAGTTCAGCGGGATGTACAGGAGGATCGAGATCGCGCCCATCACGAGGGTGGACACCGTCGGGGTCAGGTACCTGGGGTGGATCTTGGCGAAGGACTCGGGCAGCGCCCCGTAGGCGGCCATCGACAGCGTCGTGCGTGCGGTCGGCAAGATCGTCGTCTGGGTCGAGGCGGCGGCCGAGCTGAGCACCATGAGGATCAGCAGCCGGGACAAGACCGTGCCGAGCCCGGAGCTGCCGAAGATCGCGCCCCCGGTTACCGAGAGCACGTCGAACTGGTGCGCCGGATTCGTCAGCCCGACGCCCTTGCCGCCGATGCCGGCGAACGCCTGCACGGAGACGATCACGATCACGTACGTGACGAGCAGCAGGACCGTCGAGATGATCGCCGCCCGGCCCGGCGTCCGGGACTTGTTCGCGGTCTCCTCATTCACCGACAAGGCGGTGTCCCAGCCCCAGTAGATGAACAGCATCAAGATGATCCCGGACACAAAGGCCGAGACGGGCAGGTGCGACGGCGACAGCCAGCTGAAGCTCGGGTGCAGGGACCCGGCCGGCGGGTGACTGCCCAGCACCCGGACCAGCGCCGTGACCGACATGACCAGCAGCAAGATGATCTCGATGGACAGCAGCACCTTCTGGAAGTTGGCCGAGACCTCGATGCCGCGGTAGCAGATGTAGGTCATCGCGACGATCCACAACATGCCGACCAGCAGAACCCAGCCGCTGGAGGCGTTGCCGCCGATCGAGCTGTTCGGTCCCTGGAAGAGGAAGAACAGGTACTGCCCGGCCACCTGGGCCAGGCTGGCCATGACCAGGACGTCGGCCGCCACGACGCCCCAGCCGCCGGCCCAGCCGGTTTTCGGCCCGAACGCCCGGGCCGCCCAGATGAACGTGGTCCCGCAGTCAGGATCGGCCTTGTTCAGCTCGCTGAAGCCAATCGAGCACAGCAGCATCGGCACGAACGCCAGCACGGCGACGAGCGGGGACTTCAGCCCGACGGCCGCCACCACGAAGAACAGCGTCGCGGCCAGGCTGTAGGCGGGGGCGGTTGAGGCCACGCCCATGACCACGCTGGATACCAGGCCAAGAGCGCCTGTCTTGAGACCCTTATCCCTAGGCTCCTGCACTGGCCGCAGGCCAGGTCTAAAGATGGCCATGGCCTACCCCCCCATCGTGCTGTGATTCCGCTTAGTCGCGCTCCGGACACGCAAGCGCAGGACGACTCAGGCTACTTCGGACCGCTGC
The DNA here is from genome assembly GCA_963720645.1 of uncultured Actinomycetes bacterium. Taxonomy (GTDB): domain Bacteria; phylum Actinomycetota; class Actinomycetes; order Streptosporangiales; family Streptosporangiaceae; genus RYN-230. The sequence continues at coordinate 411,083 of CAVRFX010000022.1, forward strand.
AGAAGGGACGGCAATCCGGACATTGCTGACCAGAACGGCACCGCTCCCAGCGGCACCGGCCGGCTGCGCACTGTCGCGGCCGGCCCCCGGCCCACCTGCGCCGCCTGCAGCGCCCGCATGTCCTGCCTTGTGCATAACCCACGCACGCAGCAGAACACGACGCCCATCCTGATCTGCCGCTCTGCCGCGATCCCGGTGGGTATCGGATCGCCCATCCGCTGGACAGCGGCACGGCAGGCGTGAGGCTCAGGCTGCGCGCGGCGACAAGATGCGCCCCGGCAAGGTCGTGCTTCAGGTCAAACTGATATCGGCGCTTCCCGCAGACAGGAGATCCATCGATGCAACGCGTCCTGTGCAGGCGCTTCGGTAGTCCCGACATGCTCGAGCTGATCGACGAGCCCACTCCCGAAGTGGGACCGAACGACCTCCTGATCGAGGTGGAGACCGCCGCAGTGTCCTTCGTTGACGGCCTGATCGTCAACGGGAAATACCAAATCCGGCCCGAACTTCCCTTCACCCCGGGGTCGGTATTCTCCGGGCGTGTCGTCGAGCGGGGGGCTGAGGTCGGCACGCCGGCGATCGGTGCCCCGGTTGCGTGTATCGACATGGACTTCGGCTGCTATACCTCACACGCCGTGCGCCCGGCGGCCGCGGTAGTCCCCGTTCCCGATGGTGTCGGTCTCGCGGTGGCCGCCAGCGCAGCCGAGAACTACTCGACATTGATCTTCGCTGTCACCAAGCGGGTCACGATCGAACCCGGCGAGAACGTCGTCGTTCTCGGCGCCGGCGGGAGTATCGGGCTGGCCGCCGTTGAACGTCGCTCACGGCCGCGGCGCACGGGTCGTGGCCGTCGCGTCCACTGAGGAGAAGAGGGCCGCTGCGCTGGCCGCGGGATCCGACGTTGCCATCGGCTACGACAGCCTCAAGGACGCCATCCGGTCCGCGACTGATGGCGGCGCGGATGTCGTCATCGATCCGGTCGGTGGCCCGCCGACCGAGTCCGCCCTGCGCGCACTCAACGCGGGCGGGCGGCTCTGCGTGCTCGGGTTCGCCTCCGGCGAGATCCCGCGACTGCCCATGAATGTCGTCCTGCTGCGCAACCGCAGCATCATCGGTGTCAACTGGGGGGACTGGTCGCGCGGAGGCGGAGGCCCCACCGCCAGTCGTGATCTGTTCGCCGACGTCCTGGCTCAGATCAGCCAGGGCGAGATACACCCGCCCGCGCCGCAATCCGTGCCCCTGGCCGAGGCCGGGCGGCTTCTCAAGAGATTCGGCGAACGCAGGGTGTCAGGGAAGTACGTCCTGAACCCCCGATGACGGTTGTGATGAATCCTTCTTCTGAACGGAGTGGAGCGATAATGCGGCAAGAGGCGCACGGGCGCCTCGCCGTGATTCGCATCGAGCGAGCCGACAAATGCAAAGCCATCGGCCAGGCAGTCGGTGGCGGCAGGAGGGTGATGGGCACTTGGCGAGAGCGTCAGTCACGCCGTCGAGAAAATCGCCGTAGAAGGGGTTGCGGATGTTGTCGAGCAGCAAGCCGATCGTGAAGCTCCTGCCGCGCATGCTGCGGGCGGCGGCGTGTGGCCGGTACCCCAGATCGGCCATTGACGAGGAACTGCCTGATGGCCGCCTCGCCGGCCAGGTAGCGCACCGCGCGGGCAAGGAAGGCCCGGTTGGCGGGCACCGAGAAGACGATGTCCGGGTAGGCGGCGATCGCCTGCTCGGCGGCCGCCCGGTCGGCGGCAAAGTTGTCTTTACCGCCCAGCTAGTAGTCATACACCCGCGCGATATGCGCCACGCCCGTGTCAAAGGACGCGCTCCGCGCCGCTGACGGAAACGTCATCCGGCCCTCCGCCAGCTCCTTCGCTGCCCACCTTGCCCCCTGCGCGCCTTCCTCGCGGAGCACCGACCAAGAGCCACGCGCACGGGACCCCGCCATGGACCACATCGTGTGCGACGAGCCTACGCCGCGCCGCAGCGGGCCACCCCCGCCGCTGCCGCGCAAGCCGCCATATCTCCCCCGGGGAAGGCATTCCTGGTCAGACGCTTACGGGCAGGCCGCGTAGCAGCACCGATCGGGGCCGGTGCAAGGCGGTCACATCGATTTCAAGATCACCATCCACGACGAGAAGATCGGCGTCGTAGCCAGGAGCGAGCCGGCCCTTGCGTGCGCTGACCCCGCATGCCTGTGCCGCACCTGAGGTCGCCGTGGCCACAGCCTCGGTGACGCTTAGTCCCGCGGTTACCAGCTCACATACGGCATGCGGGAGCACGCCGTGCCGCTTAGCTGGCCCGATGCCGGAGTCAACCCCGGACACCAGACGCACCCCAGCCCGGTGCAGCCGGCCCACGAATTCCCACCGGGCCTGCAGCATTTGCTCAGCCGTCACTCCCATCCGGGCCATCATCGCCTTTACCGCGGGCGGCGGGGCCTTCATCAGCTGCGCGTCGACGCCGATGGTGGGACAGACCGCGATACGGCTGCGCGCCAGGGTCGCGACCGTCTCCTCACTGACCTGCCCGAATCCGCGGTCGGTCACACAGGAGCAATGCTCGATGCCATCGACTCCGACCGCGACCGCCTGCTCTACGGCAGGTGTTCCATGCGCATGCGCAGTCACCGGCACACCGGCTGCGTGAGCCCGGTCAACGATCAGCTGAAGCTCACCGGTGGTGAACTGAGTACGCATCACATCAGTGCCAGGAGTGTTGACACCGCCAGAGGCCATCACCTTGATGATGTCCGCGCCGCGCTCCACCCGTTCTGCCACCGCACCGATGATCTCGCGGGTCCCCGAAACCTGACCGCCCATGTAGTGACAATGGCCGCTCCTGCTCGTCACGGGTGGCCCGGAGGCGACGATCGCCGGCTCGGTCGCGGGGATGGACTGCTGCCGGTCCCGGCGGTCAAGGACGCAAAATCGCCGGTCCCCCAGGTCCCGGACGGTAGTCACACCCGCCAGGAGCTGATCGCGCAACGCCCGGGAGATGACCTCCTCGATTTCCCCGGCCGAGTAGCCCGCCACCCGGTCCAGGGCCGAGTCTCCGCTGTCGGCGACCAGGTGAGCGTGCGCGTCGATCAAGCCCGGCAGCAGCGTCCCTTCATGGCCGGTCACCAGGCAGTCCCCGGGAACCTGGAACCCGTAGGACTCAACACCGATGATCAAGCCGTCCTCAACCAAGACGGTCGCACCGGCGCTCAGAAATGAGCCGCCGTCGTAGGCGTGGCGAGCGCGGATCGCACGCATGCAGCCCGTCCTACATGACGGCCGCTGGCCCGGCAAGCCTCTCGAACCGGCCACACAAAAATGCACCCGCGTGGTGTAGCTCTACCTGTGCGGGCCGACCGCACCGACTGGCTTGCCCACACCGAAAGGCTGCCACGGTGACTCCCTCCCGCTGTCACGCTCACAGGACGCCGAAGCGGTCATATGCGTCGCGCAGGGTGCTCCCCTGGGCAAGCGCGTCACGCAGCCCGTTCTCCTTCTCCGCCTTCTGCGCCGCACGCTGCACAACCTCCGGCGCAAGCCCGGCGGGCACGACCACGACGCCGTCAACGTCGGCGACCACAAGATCACCGGGCTGGACAAGCAGGCCGCCAACGACCGCGGGCTGCCGCCACGCGGTCACTGCGGTCCTGCGCTGACAGTCCAGCGGCAATCCGCCGCGGCACCATACTGGGTAACCCATGCCCATGATGCGGCGCTGGTCACGGCAGTAGCCGTCGATCACGGTGCCGCGGGCGCCGCGGGCGCGGGCCGCGGTCGAGAACAGCTCGCCCCAGCAAGCCGCACGGGCCGAGCCGCCCGCCGCCACCAGCACGACCTCCCCAGGCGCGAGGTCATCGAGTGCGGCGATCTCGCCGGTGTACGGCTCGGCGGGGATCTCCCCGGCTTCGGCGACGAGAAAGGGGTTGGCCCAGCCCGCGACGACCACGCCGGCCGCGCCGCCTAGTAGCCGGATCGCCGGGTCGAGGGTGTGGTCGCGGTGCCCCAGGCCGTCGAGAATGTCCGACACGACCGCCGCATACAGCCCCGCCGCGGCCAGGTCGGGCCGGGCCACGCCCTGGCGATCCGTGGTCATCGGGTGCCTCCTGGCCGAACGAGGATCTTCAAGTGTTTCTCCGGTTCGTCCCTGAGCAGCTCAAAGCCGCCGCTTACCGCCGCGGTGATCGGGATGCGGTCGGTGACCAGCGGCGCGGCTTGCACGACGCCCCTGCCCATGAGCCCGAGCGCGATGCGGAAGTCGGTGTCCCAAGCATGCGAAAGCGAGCCGATGATCGACTTCTCCGCGCCGACGAGGTCCATGGGCAGCACGCTGACCGGCCTGGTGCCCAGGCCGAGCAGGACCGCGCGGCCGCCTGAACGCAGGGCCCCGACCGCGGTTGCTACGGCGTGCGGACGGCCGGCACTCTCCACGGCGACGTCGGCCTGGAGGGCCGCCGCGTCATCCGGCGGCACGGCATGGTCGGCACCCAGGCGGCAGGCCAGGCTCCGCCGGCCTGCGAGCGGCTCGACGACCGCGATGCTGCCTGCCCCAAACGCACGCGCTGCCTGCACTGCCATCAGCCCAACCGCGCCCGCGCCCACCACCGCGACCTGCTCGCCGGGCGAGAGCATGCCGCGGCGCAAAGCCCGCACCGCGACCGCGAGGGTTTCCACCAGCGGCGCCTCGTCGTCGGCCACCGTGTCAGGTAGCGGGAGGCACATCCGGGCCGGTGCGTTGCACAGCTCCGCAAGGCCGCCGTCGCCGTGCAGGCCAAGCCCGCCAAGCTGCGGGCAGCGGGTGACCTCGCCGCGCCGGCACCAATGGCATGTGCCGCAGAAGACGATCGTGTCGACCGCGACCCGCTGGCCCGTTTGGGGTTCGGCGACGCCGTCGCCAACCGCCACAACGCGACCGGCGAACTCGTGGCCAAGAATGATTGGCGCGCGGGTCCCGGTGATCGGGTGCGGCGCGTCGACCGGAATGAACCCCGGGCCGCTCAGCCACTCCTCGACGTCGGTGCCGCAGATACCGCACCAGCCCACCCGCAGCTGCACCTCACCTGGCCTGGGCGGCGGAGGCGGCGGCACCTCGTTGACCCGGACCGCGCCTCTGGCATGCCAGCGGACCGCAAGCATGTCACGCCCCCCAGCGATCTTCGTTGCCGGTCACAGGTCGGCGCCAGGCCTCGCCATGCGCTCGGTCTCAGCACCGATCTGCAACATGATCCCGGTTCCCTGGCTGATGCGGTGCACAGAAACGTTGTGTTCCGCGGCCGCCTCGACCACGGCCGCAAACGCCTCTGGCCCCTCAACCGAGGGAATCTCCGCCCGGTACTGCCCGCCACCGGGAAAACGCCGGGCCGACGCCGACCGGCCGTGAGCATCCCGCGGCGGCAGGCTCGGCGAGGCGAGAAACGCTGGCGTGTCCATCGGCTTCCTCCGGCTGGCCCGCGCAGACGCCCACGGCGCCGGCAATTCATCAGCCGAAACTAACCGCTCCACTCCGCGCAGGCAACGCTGGCATCGGATAAACGCGGCCCGCACGGCACGCCCACACCAGCGATGACATCATCGAACACAGCCGTGAGCCTGGCCTCGCGATCCCGGATAAGGAGGCAGGATCAGCCGATCCGGTACCCGATGTCTATCAGCAGCCTGCGGGCCTGCTGAGCGGTCCAGGCCCTGCCCGGGGGGCGGTCACCCTGAGGATGTCCACCCGTCAGGTCGCCACCTCCATGACGAACAGCACATACGGGGCACCCAAGGAAACCCATGCCGGTCCTGCCCGCCCGGGCTCAGCCTGTTCGGGTTCCGGCGGGTCGAGGCTGAGCTCGACGCTAGGCCCAGGTGACACGGCCAGTGAGCGTTTTCATCCTGGTCGCGGAGGAGGTGGGGACTGAGGCTGGCCGGTGGCGCATCGTGCCGGCCCGCTGCCGCCTGGCCCTTATGCAGCAAGATCAGCTTCGGTCAGTTGCCGCCAGCCCGGCCATGATGGCCCGGGCTACCGGTGAAGGATCGCTGCCATCGAGCGTGAACCCGTCGCGGAGGTGCACGGCGGGCTGGGCGATCATCCGTGGCCCTGTTCCCCGGTGCGGCCAGGTCGCGGTGTGGACCAAGAACGGATGGCACAAGAAGACATCCCCCGGCCGCCCGGTCGCGTGTGTCACCGGCCGGCACAGGACTGAGGGCCGCCAGAACTGGCCATCCGCGCTGGTGCCCGCCTCACCATATGGCGCGAGGAACTCCGGGACATACAGGTGCGAGCCGCAGACCAGCCGGGTCGGCGCGTCGTCTGGGCCGACGTCGGTGAACAGCAGCAGGGCCAGCAGCCCGCGCGCCCGGGAGCGGATGCTGGCCCAGTGCCCGCCGGGCCCGTCGTAGCTGCCCTCGATGTGATACCCGCAGTCCGCCCGGTCCTCCGACGGGAATCTGACCGCTACCGCGCCGCCGGCATTCACCGGTGGTGTCCACCGGCCCGGGCCGATCAGCTCGTCATAGGCGGCAGTCAGGGCAGGGGAGGTAGCTGCGGCAGTGAACGGCCCGCCGCCCAGGCTGTCGATATGCGCGAGCGGCGGCCAGGTAGCGCAATCGTCCTCGCGGGCGCCCCGCTCGCGCAGCGCTCCCCAGATCATCTCCCGGCACGCCGATGCCGTGGCCGCATCGAAAGCACCCCGCAGGGCCACGTAGCCATCACGAACGAAGCCGTCTATGTCAAGGCTCACCGGCCCATTGTGAGCCGACAATCACCGCAGGTCACCCGAATTGCCACCGGGAGATCGCCCCGGGCATTGAGCCTTCGCCCTGATCTTGGGGGCATCTGGCGGATGGACTGATCCGGCGCGGCGTGCCGGCTTGAGACGCAGCGAAGCCCCCGGTAGATGACGCGATCGACCAAGATCCGCATCTGCCACCGAGGGGCTTCGATGCTGTTCTACCCTGCCGCGCTGCCGCCGTCTCGCCAGACCCTCACCTATGTCCCGGGGTCATCCGCCGCCACCGGGCACAAATCGGTTCACCCTGGCGCAAGCTGACCTGCGGGCAGCAGGCCCTGCTCGTGCTGGCCTGCCTGCGCAAGGGCGAGACGTTCGCCGAACCAGCCGCCGGGTTCGGCATCGGCACCGCCACCGCGTGGCGGTATGTCACCGAGACCGTGGGCCTGCTGGCCGCCCGCTCCCCGAAGCTGCGCAAGGTGCTGGCCAGGGCCAAGAAAGCTGGGCATGCCTACGTAGTCCTGGACGGCACGCTAACCGGAAAATGGCCACCGCTATGTGGTGCGCGGTAGCACCCGGCGGAGCGTCAGCGGAGCCGGGTGGGGTGGGTCTCGTCAGGCAGCCTGGGTGAGGTTGACGGTGTAGCCGAGGGCTTCGAGCTGGCGGACGTGGTTGCGCATCTTGCGGTTCTGGTCGATCCGGCTGGCGTGGTAGCTGGCGCCGAGGTCGCGGTAACGGGCGGTGCGGTCGGTCAGCAGGTGCCAGACGATCACCAGGATCGAGCGGGCTGTGGCGACCAGGGCCTTGAGCTTGCCGCGGCGGCGGGCCAGGCGCCGGTAGCGTTCGCCGAGGAAGGTGCCGGTCTTGCCGGCCGCGGCGGCGGCCTCGCCGAGCGCTCCCTTGAGGTAGGGGTTGCCTTTGCCGGTCTTGCCGGGGCGGTTCTTAGCGCCGGACTGGACGGTCTGCGGGCTGATCTTGGCCCAGGACACCAGGTGGCCGGGGGTGGGGAAGGCGTTCATGTGCAGGCCGATCTCGGCGATAATCGCCTGGGCGGCCTCGCGTCCGATGCCGGTGACCTCATCGAGGCGGTCGACGGCGGGCAGCACCGGGGCACCTGGCCCGCGTCCGGCGTCCGGGCCGGTGGTGCCGTCGGCGTCGATGCCCTGGGCGGCGGGGATCGCGGCGATCAGCTCCCCGATCCGGGTGGTGAGCGTGCCGATCTGGCCCGACAGTGCGTCGATCTGGTCCAGCAGCATCCGGGCCAGCTCAGCGTGATGGTCATCGAATTTGCCGGTCAGCGCCTGGACCAGCCGGTCGTGCTTGGACCGCATCCGGCCGCGGGCCAGGCTGGCCAGCACCTGCGGGTCACGTTCGCCGGCGATCAGCGCCTCCAGCATGTCGCGGACCGACTTGGTGTCCAGTTTGCTGGCCACCGCCGAGACTTTGATCAGGGCGTCTTCCAGCAGTTTCTCCAGCCGGGAGTAGTGCCGGGTGCGCTCGCGGGTCAGGTCGGTCCGCAGCCGGGTGTAATCCCGCAGCTGGCGGATCTCAGCGGGCGGGACGAACGACGGCCGGAGCATGCCCCGCTCGGTGAGCTTGGCCAGCCACACCGCATCGAGCTTGTCCGTCTTGGGCCTGCCCGGGGCCTGCTTCACGTCCCGGGCCCGGACCAGCTGCACATCCAGCCCGGCCGCCTCCAGCAGGTAGAACCAGATCCGCCAGTAGTCAGAGGTCGATTCCAGGGTGACCTTCTCGATCCCCTCCGCGGCCAGATGCCCGCCGAGTTCCAGGATCGCGTTCGTGGTCGCGTCCACTGGCCATACCCGGGTGCGGCGCTTGCCCGGCCGGGCCTGGTGCGGCACCCGGGTGCACACCATCCCCGACGCCTTCGCCACGTCGACCGCGGCGACCCGTTCCAGGACCTGCTCGTGCTCCTCGTCCTCGATCTCCTGCGGTTCCATCACCGCGACCATCTCCTCGCACACCAGCCCAGCACACAAGGGTGACGGGAGGCCCGCGGGGTCTCGGTCGGAAACCGAAAAGCTAACCGGCGTGCTCGTGGCAACAGTGCGCGACCCATAGGTCAAGACCCCAGCGCCAGACTAATCCGCGGGCTCAAAGACCCAAGAGAGCACCGGCGTCAGCGGGCCACCCAGGCCCAATTTTCACGCCCGCGTGACGTCCCCGCAGGGGATACCAGGACTAATCCCAGTTGACCGGGTGGCTACGGACCGGCCGTTCTACTCCGGCAAACACCGCCAGCACGGCATAAACCTCCAGGTCATCGCCACCCCGGACGGCGACATCCTAGGGGTGTCTGGGCCCCTGCCCGGTGCCGTCACGACCTGACCGCCGCCCGGATCTGGGGCATCGTGCGGGAACTGGCCGCCGCCGGGCTGATCGTGCTCGCGGACAAGGGCTACGCCGGCGCCGGCGACCACATCCGCACCCCCTGCAAAGGAAAGAACAAGCCGGAATCGCAGAAGGCCGCCAACCGTGCCCACGCCAAGCTACGCGGCCCCGGCGAACGCGCCAACGCCCAGCTGAAAACCTGGCGCATCCTGCGCAAACTCCGTTGCTGCCCCTGGAAGGCCGGACAACTGGCCAAGGCCATCCACGTTCTTCAGGCCCGCGACATCGAAGGGATGAAAAAGGCTCAGTGCAGGATCTGGCTGCCCGCGAATGCCCGGACTTCGGCCCTACCCCCCTGGGAGCGATTCGACTTCGCATGCACCCTGCTGCTTAACTTTCTGATAGCGATAGCGCGGCCGCTCGCGTACGAGTACGTGAAAGTATTCACAGGGGCTGGATGACAACCGGCTGCGCGATCTCGCCGGGTCTTTCGCGTTCTCCCAGTGCGCAGTGAGAGAGTCACTGCAGAAGCACCTACAGGCAGGTTAAGCAATGCGGGCAGCAGTGTTGAGAGAAGCCGGCGAACCGCTGTCTATCGAGAACGTGGATCTCGACGAGCCGCGGGCCGGCGAGGTGACGGTCAGGATTGAAGCGGCGGGCGTGTGTCACAGCGACCTGCACTACATGAACGGCGACCTACGGGCAAAGCTCCCAATCGTGGTCGGGCACGAAGGGGCCGGCGTCGTCGAGGTACTTGGCCCCGGGACGACCGACCGCCTCGCCGTCGGTGATCGGGTCGCGCTGTTGTGGCGGCCGCGCTGTGGCGAGTGCGAGGCCTGCGTGGCAGGCAACCCGGTGCAGTGCCGTTATGGGCGCGTCTATGCGTTGACGAACGGACTCATGGATGGCACCACCCGACTGCACGTCGGCGACGAGCGGGTGCACCACCTTATGGGCGTGTCTTGCTTCGCCGAGCGGGTCGTGGTCTCGCAGACCAGCGTGGTTCGGGTGCCGCCGGGCGTGCCGCACGAGATCGCGGCCGTCTCAGCGTGTGCCGTCATCACCGGCGTCGGCGCTGCCATGAACGCGGTCCAGGGGGGTGCCGGACGACCGCTGGCCGTGTTCGGCGCCGGCGGTGTCGGTCTGTGTGTGGTCATGGGCGCGGCGGTGATCGGCGCCGACCCGATCATTGCCATCGACGTCAACGAAGCCAAACTTGGTCTCGCCCGGCGTTTCGGCGCGACGCACGTCATTCATGCGCGGACCGAGGACCCCGTCGAGCGAATCCGCGAAATTACCGACGGCGGGGCGCTGTGGACCATCGACGCCGTCGGCAGCCCGACCACGATGCAGCAGGCAGTGTCGGCGTTGCGGCCGACCGGCACCATGGTGGCGGCCGGGCTGAACGGAGTGGCCGCGACGTTCGCAGTCCCCATCACCGAGCTCGTCCAGCAGCAGAAACGGATTGTTGGCGCCCTGTATGGCGCGAGCAATCCGCGCATCGACTTGCCACGTATCTTCGCGCTCTACCTTGCCGGGCGGCTGCCGCTCGGCGAACTCGTCACCAGTCGGCGCCCGCTCGACGAGGTGAACGACGCCTACGCCGACCTACGGTCGGGGGCGGTGGGCCGGACCGTCCTGATCCCCTGAAGCGCAGTCGGGTTCAGCCTGCGAAGGCTGGCAGCTCCCCGCCACGGACTCCAGGCTGGATCGCGAACACGGCGCCGGCCGCCGCCTCGGCGCCGGCGCCGAGACCCTGCCGCGAGGTCGTAATGAACAACGTCGCGCGGTCCGGTCCGCCAAACGTGCATGCGGTGGTCAGGTGGACGGGCACCTCGATCCGCTCCGACAATCGGCCGCTTTCGTCGTAACGGTGGACAGCGCCCCCCTGCCATAGCGCGACCCAGACGCCGCCGTCCTCGTCGATCGCCATGCCGTCCGGCAGCCCGGAGCCGTCGTCGATCGTGGTGAACACCCGCCGTCCGCTGAACTCGCCAGTGCCGGGATCGAAGTCGTAGACGTCAACACGGCCGGTCATAGTGTCGGCGTAGTAGACCAGCCTGCCGCCACGGTGCCAGTGGATGCCGTTGGAGATCGTCACGCCACTCAGCACCCGTCGAACGGACAGGTCCGGGTCGAGCCGAAACAGCGCACCGGCGCCCGGGGTGACGTCATAGGCCATCGAGCCGCAGTAAAACCGTCCCTGCGGATCGCAGCCGCCGTCGTTCATCCGGATCGCCGGATCGTCGAAGGCAACGATCTCGTCGCTGACCGGAGCAAGGGCAGACGAGAGCAGCCGGAAGCCGCGCCCCGTGGCGAGCACGTAGCCGCCCTTGCGTCGCGCGCGGATCGCCGCGGCGACGCCGCCGATCTCGTAACGGTCAACCGTGTCGCTATCGGTCATCGCAAGCACGGCCCCCCGCTCAAGGTCAACGAAGAGCAGCCGACCGCCAGCGGCGTCCCAGAACGGGCCCTCGCCGTGCTCGACGCAGGCACCGGTGACCTGCTCGGCTCTCGTCACATCCACCCTCCGTCCACGATCCAGCGCTGCGCCGTGCAGGAACGCGAGTCATCAGCAGCAAGCCACAACAAGATCCGCGCAACATCGTCCGGATACAGCTTGCGCGGCAGGCACTGGCTGCGGCGGATCGAATCCTCCGCCTCGGGCGTGACCCAATGAGCGAGCTGCTTCTCGGTCATGATCCAGCCGGGGATGATGCAGTTGACCCGGATGTTCCAAGGCCCGAACTCCCGCGCGAGGGTGTGGGTGAGACCCTCGATACCGGCCTTAGCCGTGATGTAGGCCGGCAGCTCCAGAAGATCGATGTGCGCACTGATCGAACCCACGTTGATGATTGAGCCGCCCCCTGCTTCCCGCATCATCGGCACCACCGCCTGTGCCGCGAAGAAATGGTGACGTACGTTCACGGCGGTGAGATCGTCCCAGAGCGCGACGTCAACCTCCCCGACCGGATAACGGCGGTCGTCCGCGGCGTTGTTCACCAGGATGCGGATCGGACCAAGTTCGTCTGCGCTGCGCGCGATCACCGCCCTCAGCGCGCCGACATCGCGGACGTCGCAGGGCACGAAAAACGCCGCGCCGCGCAAATCGGCCTCGAGCTCTCGCCCGCGTTCGACGTCGATGTCGATGAACGCTACCTTCGCACCCTGGCCAGCAAGCTGGCGAACGAACTCGGCACCCAAGCCTGAAGCGCCGCCGCTGACGAACGCTACCCGTCCCCGCAGTGACGGGTAGCTGGCGTATTCCATCTCCACCTGCTCGGCCACCGGCTTCCTCGACCTCCGATGAGAGGATTCCCCTATCGAACCACGGCCCCACGGGCGGTGCAGTGGCACAGCCTGTTCGCCCACTCCACCACCTGGAATCTGCTCGTTGCGCCCCCGGCCGCCGGGCGCCGGCTGGTGATCGTCGGTGGGCCGGATCACGGCGGAATGCCTGGGCGGGCACGTCGGCATCTTTGCTCGCCGCCGCGCACCCGGACCGGTGCCTCAGCCTGATCACGCTCGGTGCTGCTTTACCGCTGAGAGTTCATGATCCGACTGTGCAGCAGCGCCAAGGGTCATGATTGCACTCTGGCGCCGCTAGCGCCATAATGGCGCCATGACGAGCATCCAGATCAAGGACGTGCCCGAGCGGACACACGCGATCCTCCGCCAGCGCGCGGCCGCCGCTCACCAGTCTCTTCAGGAGTACCTGCGGAGCCGGCTGATCCAAGACGCAGACGAACCGACCCTGGAGGAGGTCCTCGACCGCGCTGGCGGCCGATCCGGCGGATCGGTCCCGCTGGAGGACGCCGTAGCTACGATCCGCGACGACCGTGATCGTCGCTGACGCCAGCGTCCTGGTCGTCGCCCTGGCCGATGACGGCCCCATCGGGGACCAAGCCCGGTCGCGACTGCAGGGCGAGCGGCTGACCGTGCCCGAACTCGCCGACCTAGAGGTCGCATCCGTACTGCGGCGGCAGATGAAAGCAGGCGCCCTCGACGCCCGGCGCGCCCGCCTTGCACTCGACGACCTGGCCGCACTGCCAGCCCGGCGGGCACCGCACCGCCCCCTGCTCCCCCGCTGCTGGGAACTACGGAACAACCTCACCATGTACGACGCGGCCTACGTAGCCCTGGCCGAAGCCATGAACACCACCCTGCTCACTGGCGACCGGAAACTCGCAAGCGCCCCTGGACCCCAGTGCCCCATCGAAGTCTTCCAGCCCGCACCCTGACCACTCGGAAACCTCCGAGCATCACGAACCGACCGAAGGAACCCCCAGGTGGATCTGGCCACCCGGGCGGGTGTCACACAGAGCGTGATCAGCGCGTACGAGACCGGGCAGCGGCAGCCCTCCATCCCCGCCCTCGCCCGGCTGGTCGACGCGGCTGGCTTCGAGCTGACGCTGGGCTTGCGGCGGCCACCGGCCGCCTGCGCCGGCTTTCAGGCCCGGTGGGCCGCCGCGTCCGCCGCCACCGGAAGGACCTGGTCGCCGTGGCCGCAGCGCGCGGGGTCAGTAACTTGCGGGTGTTCGGCAGCGTGGCCCGCGGCGAAGACCGCGCCGATAGTGACGTGGATCTGCTCGCCGACTTCCCGCCTGGCTGAGCCTGTGCGGCCTGAGCCGCCTCGTAGCCGACCTGGAAGCCATCCTTGGCACCCGGGTCGAACCTGATCCCCGCCGTCAACCTCAAACCGGGCGTCCGAGAACAAGTCGAATCCGACCTGATCGCGCTCTGAGCTACCGGGAGCGCCAGCGGCTGGCCGACATCCAGGCCGCCACCGACGCGATCCGCTCGCACCTGCGGCGCGGCGACCTGTCCGACGGCCTGATCTTCGACGCAGTCCGGATCCGTCTGCTCGAGATCGGCGAAGCCGTCAAAGCCCTCCCGGCGAAGACCCGCCCGGGAACGCCGCTCAAGCGTGAGCGCTGCCTACCCGAGGTGGCCGCCCGGGGCTCACCGCAACCTGCCCTTACTTGTCTGCCAGGGCCTTTTCGATAGCCGAGAAGCTGATGCGTTCTTGCTCCAAGCGGAGCGACGGAGCGTAGGAGCCCGAGATGAGGTCGGCGTAGAGAGCTGATTCGGCCCGGTCGAGGCGGTTCAGGTTCACGGCGGTCGGGGACGGCTCGGTGACCCAATGGTCCCGGTGGGCCAGCAGGGTGATCCGGTCCATGAGCATGGAGCGCGCCTGCGGCAGATAGTGGCGCAACCGGTTAAGGATCGCGAAGCCGTGCGTGTCGATATCCCCCCAGTAGACCACGTCCAGGCCGGCCAGCCAGCCAAGCAGCTCGAGCACCGGGACGGCGTAACCGCCACCCAGGATCACTATCGCCGCGGGCGGGACCGGGAATGAGAGGTAGGTGATCTCATTCTCAAGCACGTAGGCCCGGATGATGCCCTCCGGCGGTGCTGTGAATTCAGCTGTGCGGACGGATAGCTCCGAGAATCCCCGGAAACGGCCAGCCACCCGGAATCGGACATAGTCGGGCCTGCGGAGGAAGCCATAACGTCCAGCGAAGTCGGACACTCCGTCCGCCACCCGGGATGGCTCCAGCTGGGCGTTGAGCAACTCGGCCAGCACGCCTTTGTGGCGCTCGATGAACTTCGTGTCAACGCCAGGGACATCGACCTGGCGCAGGTACATGCCAGGTACCTGGCGCTGCTCGATCCACTGGACGGTGGCCAGCAGGCGATCCCAGTCATCGGCGAGCCGCAGCGCCCGCATGGGGTGGCCGGTCAGCCATGGGACCAGGCGGGTGCCGTGAGCCGCCTCGATCAGCCCGGTCAGGCGGCGGACCTCGGCGCCCACCCGCAGCAGCGTCCAGGTGTCGTCGTAGCTGTCTAGCCAGGCACGGGCCGGGAGGCTGTTCGCGCCGAAGTGCCGGCCGCCGACCTGCTTGTACTCCAGGCGCAGCGGTCCACCCGCCGCAGCGGCGGCCCACTCGGTGGCCCACTGTCGGGCCTCGCCAAAGTGCTCGCCAATTTCCCGGGCGGATGGCCCCCGGATCGGGATGCTGAGCGGCGCCCAGTCATCCCCGGCCGCGAACCGCACCAGCAGGGCCCCCGAGTCCCACTTCTTCCTGATCGAAGCGCGGACGTCGGCCGGCCGGGTCCACAGAGCAGGCATGTCAGCTCCCGGCGGCAGGGACGAGGCCGCTCACCTCGATCTGCTGGGCGATCTGGTGCGCGGCCCGGCGCGCCTGGTACTCGTCGATGGTGAGCGTCTGCAGCCGCGAGTTGTTGCTCTGCGGGTTGTCCACGAAGCCTACGGCGGACACGTACGGCTCGATGACGGGGATCTTCTGCAGCGGGGTGACGATCAGCAACTGCAGGCCGAGCCGGCCGAAGAGCTCCAGCGCGAACCGGGTCGACTCGTCGGAGCCCCGGCCGAACGCCTCGTCGATGACCGCGAACCGGAACGTCCGGGACTGCGCCGCGCCCCATTCGAGCTTGAACTGGTAGGCCAGCGACGCGGCCAGGATCGTGTAGGCGAGCTTCTCCTTCTGCCCGCCGGACTTGCCGCCGGAGTCGGCGTAGTGCTCGTATTCGGTGTCGTCCTCGCGGTACCGCTCGGAGGCAGCGAACGTGTACCAGTTCCGCACGTCGGTGACGAACCTGGTCCACCGCCGGTCCACCTCGGTGAGCCCGTCGCGGCCGCGGAACCGCTCGATGATCCGGCTCACCTGGGCGAACTTCTGCTCTGAGTAGTGGTCGGAGTCCTCGCCGGACACCGCGTCGTCGGTGCAGGCCCGCAGGTCGGCGCGGAAGTCACGGATGTCGCCGTGCGGGGACGGCAGCGGTTCCAGCCGGATGTACCGGCCCGGGTTGTAGTCCACGCCGACCAGCGAGGTGTTGATCGTGGCGATCCGCTCCCGGATCAGCTCGGCCTGCTTGTTCAGCTGGGACTGGAAGCCGGCGATGTCCCGGATCGTGTTCTGGTTCAGGTACGTCTTGAACTGCCGCCGGAACCGGGGCAGGTCGTCGCCGGTGAGTCGGCCATGCAGCTCGCGGTACCCGTCGGCGGATTCCACCGAGTCATCGAGCTCGCTGGTCTCCACCGGGTACTGCCGCCGGAACTCCCCCATCGCTGCGACGATCTTGTTGGACAGCCGGGCCAGCCGGTCGCCGCGCTTCGCGGCCAGTGCGCTGAGCTCAGTTCCGGCCTCCGTCTCCGCCCGGTCGCAGGCCGCGGCGGTGGGCGGCGCCGGCCGCCCCGCCCTGGCCAGCACCTCCGCGATCACCGCGAACTGGGCCCGGGCCGGCCCGCACGCATCCTCGGCCAGAAGCCTCAAGGCATCATGCATAACCCCATCGGCGGCGTGCTGCCGGCTATCGAGCCCCCCGAGCCGTCCATCTAGCGTGCGCAGCGCGCCTTCCTCGCTGGCGATCCGCTTCTTGACCCCGTCCAGGTCGTGGGTAAGCCGGGCCAGTTCAGCCGAGGCGGCCTCGAGCTCACGCTGCTCGGCCCGGAGCTGCTCGGCCCGGTTGACCATCGACTGCCAGTCGATCTCGGCGAACTCGTGCGTCTGGTCCAGCCCGGCCAGCACCTGGCCCCGCTCGATCGCGGCGTCCCGCGCCTTCTCGTGCCGCTGCTGCTCGGTGGCGACCTCACTGAGCTGGCCGGCCAGCGCGGTGGCCCGGTCCAGCAGCGCGTCCAGCTTGCGCTGATTAGACCAGCCGAGCACGTACCGGCTGCGGTCGTCGAGGCGGTACCGGTCGTCCTTCTCGTGCCGACCGCCGCTGCCCTTCACCTGCCCGGCCCTGGTGATCGCGCGGGGCATCCGGCGGAACTCTGCCATGGTCTCGACGCACACGTGGTCGGCGCGCCGGTCCAGCTCGTGTTCCAGCCACCCAGCGAACGGGGTGTCTTTGACCACGAGCTTGGCGGCCAGCGTGTCCGGCCCGTGCTGGGGTGGGGCAGCGGTGGCCCGTGACGGCTCGGGTACGCGGTAGTACACCACCCGGTCTTTCAGGTGATGGGCGTTGATCCAGTCGGACACGGCGGGATAGTGCTCGCCGGGCACCAGCACCGACAGCGCGAAGCCGTGCAGCAGCCGCTCCGCGGCGCCTTCCCAGTCGGCCTCGCTGTCCCGCACCGCGATCAGCTCGCCGGCGAACGGCAGCGCGTCCTCTCCGATGCGCAGTTCGCGGCACAACGCGGCGCGCATCTCCAGCTGTTTCTTCGGGATGTTGGTCTTGCGACCGCGCAGGCTGCGCAGTTCCGCGTTGACCTCGGCCGTCTGCTCCTGCAGGGCCTTCAGCTGCACGCCTACCTCGATCAGCGTGTTCTGGCGACCGGCGAGATCCTGCCCGGCGGCGTCTCGGGCCGACGTGATCTCGCGGCGCCGGACAGCGAACTGCTCGGCCGTCTCCACCGGCGCCAGGTCCGCGGCAGTCAGCAGGGTGGCGAACTGTTCGGCCTTGCCCGACCGGGAGACCCGCGCCGGTTTCGCACTCGGTGAGCTGGCGCTCGATCTCGGCCAGCCGGTTTCCACCGTGGCCGGCCAGTTCGACCCGCAGGTTCGTTTCTTGCTCGCGCAGCCGTCCGAGCGTGGCGTCGAGGTCGGCGCGCTGGGCCTGCAGCCGCGCCCGTTCGGCCGCGATCTCGCTGAGTTCCACGCTGGTCAGCTGGGCCTTGAGATCGGCGAAGTAATACCGCAGCCCAGCCCGCTGCGCATCGAGCGCGGCGATCTCGGCCCGGACCGCGTCGGCCGCGGCGCAGTCCTTGAGCAGCGGGGTCAGCGCGGCCAGCTGGGCCTCGGCCCGCCGCACCGCGTCATGGGCCTTGGTCAGGTCGTCGAAGTGGGCGACGATGTCGGCGACGGCCTTCGCGGCGTCGAACGGTTCCAGCATGTGGTCGCGGACGAAGTCGGTGAGGTTGCCCACCGATTTCATCGAGACCGTCTGATGGAACAACTCCATGGCCTGCTCCGACTCGATGCCCAGGCGGCGGCGGAAATCTTTGCCGTAGTCGGGGAACGCGTCGTGCACCCGGATGCCGGGCGCGGCCCGCAGCCGCCGCCGGAGGGCCGACATGTCGGAACCGAAGTCCGCGAAGTCGCCGCTCACCGACAGCGCCCGGTCGGCCGTCACGTAGAACCGGTCCGGCTGGCCCGCATCTCCGGAGCGCAGCCAGAACACCTGAGCCAGGCTCACGGTCGCGTCGTAGCCGGGGTTGGTGAACACGCCGACCAGCACGCTGTAATCCGAACTGTCCCGCAGCGCCACCGGCCGGGTGGCCCCGGTGACCTCGTTGCGCTCGGTCTTGTAGTAGCCGAGCACGTAGGAGCGCAGGCTCCGCTCCCGGGTGTCGGCCCCGGCCGCCTTGTTATAGGAGATGCGCTGGGCGGGCAACAGCAGCGTGGTCACCGCGTCCACGATGGTGGACTTCCCGGAGCCGATGTCGCCGGTGAGCAGCGCGTTCTGCCCGTCCAGGGCGAGCGACCAGACCCGGCCGCCGAACGTGCCCCAGTTGTATAGTTCCAGGCGGGCCAGGCGGAAGCCGGTCACTCCTGCTCCTCCCCCGCCAGAAGCGCGGCGTACTCGGCAAGCTTGGTGTCGAAGTCGGCGAGCCACTGGCCATCGACGAACGCCTTGAGGATCCGCCGCACCTCGTAGGTCTGCTCGGAGCTCTTCGCGGCGCGCAGGAAGCCGAGTTCGACGGCCTTGTTGATGTGCGCGTCGATCTGGTCGGTGAGCCTGGCCTCGTTGCTGGTCGCGGGGAGGAACACCCGGACCATCTCCGCCATCTGCTCTCGGGTCAGCATCAGTTTGGTGTCTGCGCCCTGGGCGTCGAACTCGGCGAGCTTCTTGCGCAGCAGCGCGAGCAGCAGGCTGACATGGAAAGACAACGCCCGGCGCGGGATCAGCCGGGGCAGCGGGTCGGCGTCGTCCGAGTCACTGGGGCGCTGACGGAGGAACGCGTGGCCTTCGGCCTCGTCGATGACGACCTGCAGGCCCAGCACGTCCACATAGTCCCGGGCCTGCGGCTGCAACTCGAGCAGGCTGCGCCACGCGTGGTCGTGCGTGTCGCGGTAGACGACGCCCTTCATCAGCTGGGTAACGGCGAGCGACAGATCCGGTTCGGCGGTCATCCGCCCCTCCTGGCGTAGGTGACCCGCGGCAGCGTCGCGGTGCGCTCCCGGCCGTCCGCGGCGGACCAGGTGATCTGATCGCGGTGCTGTTCGTCGTAGACGATGGCGAACGCCTCGTCCCGCAGCGAGAGATAGGTGACCAACTCTGCGACGCCCTGCCGCAGCGGGTACCGCGCGACCAGCTCGGCCAGGCCGACCTGCGGCTGGCCGCGCAGCGCCCGGCGGACGCCGCCGCGCAGCGGCTCCGGGTCCACATATACCTGCTCGAACATGGCCGCCGGATCAGTCTCCTCGTCGGCGTCGCGGACCGTGTCGCTGGACAGGCGGGCCTTCGGCACCGGCGCGTACAGCGGGCGCTCCAGCGGCAGCCGGATGGCCGGCGAGGGCGCGTCGAGCTCCATGGTGAGCGGGACGTTGCCGGATTCCCGTAGCTCCAGTGCGCGGCCCTCGATGCTGCGCAGGATGTCGATCACCCGGCGGTTCTCAAACCACACCTGGTCATCGAGGAACCGCCGGAGCTGTTCGGAGAGTTGGCGGACCGTCGCCTGGGTGCGCTGCGCGGCATCCAGCCAGTCGTAGTGAACGTGCCGCAACTTGGCGTCGCGCTCGGCGATCCCGGCCAGGGCGTGCACCCGATCCAGCAGGCTGGACAGCTCCTCCTGACGCGCCTGGGACAGCAGGAAGCCGTAGAACGCCTGGAAAGACCGGCCCTGGTCGGAGCCGGCTATCGACTCCCGGCTGCCCAGCACGTCGTCCAGCAGCTCACCCTTGCCGCCGTGCCAGCCGGCGATCTTCTCCCGCAGCTGGCGGTCGAGCTTGCGGAAGTTCTCCTCCACCTCGCGGAAGTCGGCCAGCAGCTCCCGGGCGGTGCCGGCGAACTGCTGGTAGCGGTCGCGCACCGCGGTCTCGTCGAGCATGGGCAGCTCGCCCGTTCCGATCCGGGCTATCTGTTCGTCGATGGCCTCGCGCTGGCGGCGCAGCTCGGCCAGCCGTTCCCCGGGATCAGGCTCGGTGCCGAACACGATCTGCCGCAGCAGTTCGACGATCACCTTCAGCCGTGACTCGGTGCCCACGAACTCGCGCTCGCGCAGGCTATCCAGCCACTGCAACGCCTTCTCGACCGCGGGCATGGCATCGTAGTGCGGCTCGTCGGTGCCGTCGGGATAGTACTTGCGTAGCCAGCCAGCCCCTGGTGCCGCCCAATCGTCGAGGTAGGCCTTGGCCGACTTGGGAAATCTGACGCCGCCCCGTGCACTGTCCTGCTGGTTCAGCGCGTACAGCTCGTCATCCAGGCGGCTGGCCAGCTCGGCCGCGGAGATGGACCGGACGTTATCGGCGACGAACACCCGGTGCAGGAAGCTCAGCACCAGCGGCGCGTTGTCCGCGCGGAGCAGCCGCCACCCCGGGCTGTTGTCCCGCAGCCACGCAATCTCGTCCACGCTCGGCACGACGAACATCGTAGGACGGCGCACCGACACTCTCTTGGTACGTGGCACGGCGAGGCGTCGTTTTGCTCCGTTTGCATGCGGTCCGCGTAGCGGCTCAACAGGACCGGACTTCCTCGTCTGCAGCTGGCGTGATGCGGTCAGGAACTCAAGCAGGTATTGGCAGCGGCGTTCCTGACACACAGAACCCACTCGGAGCACTCACGCGTCGGCCGTTACAGCAGCTTCGCAAGCCCAACGGGTAGGCTCCGGCCGCCCGGACCTCATCTCGGAGAGGGGACGCTCTAAGCACTGTGCGCGAAGTGCCTGGTAGCGGGAGCTTCGCTGCCACTCAAATGCCACTCACATGATGGCGGCGAAGCGGGCGTCCAGTGCGTGGGAGCGGTATGCCTGGGTGGCGGGCATCGTGTTCGTCATCAGCGCTGGTAGCCGAGACGGTGATCTCGGCCGGTGTCGGAGTGAGCCAGAACGACCCGGCGGCGAAGATCGCGAACGCGCTGTACCATCACCGCGGGCGTCAGCTGGTGATCGTCTACCTGTCCGTCATCTATGCCGCCGCGTTTCCGGTCTACCTGAGTAGCCTCAGCGGCTTGCTGCGCACAGACACGGCCCGGCCACGGTTCCTCGGCCCGCTGGTACTAGCCGGTGGAATGGTGTTCGTGGCCTTGCACGCCGTCAGGACATCGGGATCACCGGCCTGCTCGGCGCCAAGCTCGCCACCTTCGGGGCCCAGCACAATCAGGGCCTGTCCTACGCGCTATCCCTGATGACGTTTGCCGTGGACAGCGCGGCCGACGTGTTCGGCAGCCTGTTCGCTGTCGCAGCAGGCGTGCTCGTGATCGGAAGCGGCGTCCTGCCCCGCTGGCTCGGATGGGCTTCGGTCCTTGCCGGGATCATGTTCTTCCTGCAAGCCTTCGGCCTCGGCGGCGTCATCGCCACCTTCGGGCTGGTTCTCGACTTGACCGGGTTCGTACTGTTCCTGCTCTTCGTCCTGGTGAGCAGCGTCATCTTGCTGACACGCGAAAGACGCAGTCCCCTAGCGACCGGTGGCAACTAGCTTCGCAATCGACGGATCCGACCCCTCGCCGATCGCCAGCGCCATCGTCGCGGGCCCGGCAAAGGCCGAGGCACGCCACGCGGGACACCCGTGGGATGACCACGTGCGGCGCCAGGAATACTGACGTGGTATGCGCAGGCCACGGCAGGTACCTACCCGGGAACCGCGACGATCTGTGAAAACCGCTGCCTAATCGGATGGCACAAGAGTCATCCAGAAGCCAATGCAGCCCTGGCAATAGCATCGCCTGAGGGTCAGGAGGCGCGGTGCAAGCTCTCTTGGTCCGTGCCTGCCGACCGATGCTCCGCCTCTTGGTCAAGCGCAGGCACGATCGCGCCGGAGGGCAGTCCACCTTGCTGAAATGCCTTGCTGAGCGGGACACAAACGATGGGCCAGACGATCGCGTAGCCGATGATTCCGATTTGGCGGAGGGCAATGTGATTGACGGCTGGGCCGATGATGCCCACCAAGCACATCGCCACCTCCCACACAAGGCCGCGATCAGCGACGATCGGCACGGCTTCGTTATGCGACCAACGTTTGGCACCTAGCCGATGAAACCATTGACGCGCAACCTGGCCAGCCGGTCCTAGGACGGCTCTGAACAACTTCGTTCGCGCGGCTTGTGCCAGGAGGCGGTTGCTGACCGTTGCGATCGCGTGGCTGCCAGCGGTGGACTGGATATCGCTGGCCGGGCTGGCCCGAAAGCGCTATGTGGCCGCCTGCCTGAAGGTTCCGGGGCTTGTCAGGCCAGCGCCCAGGTCCCGTGCTGGCGGGTCAGCCCGGCGTTGATCAGGGTCCGGAGGTTGATGGCGGCGGACCGGTTGTGCAGCCAGGCGTTGTTCTTGCTGGCGCCGAGGTAGCGCAGCCGGATCCGCCTCCCGTCGCAGGTGGCGGTCCAGGCGATGATCCGCTCGATCATGGCCCTGGTCCGGTAGGCCTGCTTGAATGCGCCTGTCCTGGCCTGGGCGCGGGCGGCGCGCAGCAGCTGCTCGTGCGGGTGGATGTCCAGCGACCGGCCATCTTTGGCGGTGGTGCACCGCTCACGCAGCAGGGCAGCCCGCGCAGACCGGCCCGAAGGTGACGTACCGCTTGCTGCTCATCGGCCGGACATGCCCGGCCGGGCAGGTCACCGTGCCCTGCTCCTCATCGAGGATGAAGTCATCGAAGGTGAAAGCCCGCCGGGCACCGCCGGGCGCAGCGGCCCGGGCTTGATCACGGTGTCGTGCCCGGCCGCCTGGTAGTCCGCGCGGGCCTGGCCGGAGCCGTAGTGCGAGTCACACGTAAACCTCTAGGCGGCCTGGCCATCCTGGCCCTGCGCGCTTGTCTCACCGAACTGGTCGCGGGCGGTCATCTCGACGCCGTTTTCGGGCATCCCGTACTCCTCGTCCAGGCCGCCATCGTCATCTGGCAGTCGAGTGATCAGCCCGGTCTGGGGCTCGGCGGCCAGGTGGCCGCGGAGACCCGTCGCGGCGCGCCGACCTGCTCTTGCGGGTATGCCGGGCCTCACGGTCCACGGTGCTGATGACGCGGTCCGGGGCGACGCTTGCGGGCGATCCGCCACCGCCCGTCGGTCCCGTCGGAGTCCTCCGCAGGGCTCAACATCCTGCCCCGGCGACCAGGGCCAGCAGCCCCAGCGCGTCCGCCGCCGCATCATCACGCTCGGGCGCGCCGTCACCAGTGGAGTTCCGCCAGGACCGCCAGCGCGTCGTTCACCAGGTCGCTGACCAGGCTCTCCTTCGCCTGCGGGTCGCCCCAGTCGATAACCGGCTTGCCCGGCTGCGAGTAGTCCAGCGCGCAGACCCCGGCGATCACCTCGCCGGCGCCGGGCACCGACCCGGGCGACCTTCCGGATCGCGGCGGTCAGCTGGGTCACGGTGTCCTGGGTGGCAACCGCATCGTCGAACACCGTCGAGTCGATGACCCGCCTGCGCTTGCCCCGCAAGATCCCGGTCTGGGCGATGACCTCCGCGACGGCGTCAAACACCCGGTCCGGGCGATCAGACTTCGCGATCCGGCGCCGCCAGTACACCAGCGTGGAAGGGTTCGAACGACATCTGGGTCAGCGACCCTGCCGCACGCAACCTTCCACCGGATGTCGAACTTCAGCGCGTCGGCCGCCTGCCCGTCCGACAGGTCATGCAGCGCCTGCAGCACCAGCACGCTGCCCACCAGGTACGCGCTCAGCAACGGCAGGCCCGTCCGCGAGCCGAACAAGTCAGCAGTGAACGAGTCCAGGGAACAGCTCCGCCCGATGCTCGGCCAGGAACGCGAACACGCTGCCGGGCGGCACCAGGTGCCCGGCCATCGCCGGCGTCCAGCAGTTCCCGGTCCTGCACGTGATCTTCCCTGCATGAGAAAATCATCCCAGGATATCGAACACACTGCCGGCGGAAACGCCGCGAAACCAGCCCGAGTTATTCAGAGCCGTCCTAGGGCCAAACGACCTCCCTAACTGGGTCATCGGTACCACCGGTCCCGGATGTCACGGGCTGGCACATGGGGTCGCATGTTCGAATCCTGACCGGGTCAGCGAAGAGACCGCGGCGAGCCTCACGTTTCAAGCCGTGGGTGCCAGGGAACCGTCCCTGCACCACAGCAGTTGACTTGGGGGGTGCGCGATGATCACCATGGCCGTTATCGGCGGCGTCATCGTGGCAGCCTTCGCCTGGGCCGGGTTGCATGACTACCGGCAACGGAGGCGTGGCAGGCCGCCAGTCTCGGACCAGTTCAGAAGGCAAAGGGAGATCGACGACCAAAAGCTCCGCGACATAACGCCGGGCGGCGAACCAGGCGGCCTTTGAGGGTAGTGATGCCGAAGCGCCCTCCTGCAGTAGATGGCGGCCAACGAGGAGCAGCAATGCGGAGCAGCAAGGCCAGCCGACAGCCCTGGACGCACACGGACAACACGGAAACGACGAGCCTGGTCTCATAGATGATCTAGTGGGCTCGATCGCGATGCTGGGACCAACCGTTCCAGGCCCACTCCGGATGCGGCACCCGGAGGCCGCCAGACCTGACTCGTGCCACCTCGTAGATCGAGCGCCGCCCGAGCACTACTGCGGAGGCTCCAAGAGGGTCAGTACTGTAGCGGCCCATAACGGGGCCGATCGGGGCGGCCTTCGTCGAGCTCGCGGTCACTCCCACAACACGACCAAATCGGCGCTCGGCGCGGGGCCAAGCAAGGAACTGAGTCACACTCTTGTCTACGGCGGCTATCAGCAGGTCCTGCGGGCCAGTCGGTCAGCACAATTGTTGATCGTCAGCGGCACCTAGCCTGGCCCCACCGTCGGCTCCTTCAACCTCGGACACAGTGCCGGTACCGTCAGCGACGGCGCTTCACCCCGGGCCGGTGACTGCGGCGAGGAGTGCGCCGATGGCGGCGCGCAGGTCGGTACTGGTGAGGTTACGGGCCCCGGCCCCGGCGGTCTGATCGAATACCAGGCCGTCGAGGAAGGCCACGAAGTCGGCCGCCCGCTGGTCTGGTTGGCGCACGCCCGCGGCCGCGAACTGGCTGGCGACTATGGCCCTGATCGCGGCGCCGGAGGCGACCAGGGCGTGGCGTAGCTCGGGGCGGCGGGTCGCCTCCAGGGCCAGCTCGTAGCGGGCCAGTTGGCGCTCACGCCCGGCGGTCAGCAAGCTCTCGACGATTGCCGCGGCTGCGGCGGCGAAGGCGTCCAGGTCCTGGCCGGGCAGCGCGAGGATGCCGGGGCTGGCCAGCATGTCGGTGGCGTCAAGCTCGGCCAGCCGCTCAACTGTGGCCTGCAGCAGCGCCCGCCGGGTCCGGAAGTAGTACGAGGCCGACCCCTCGGGCAGCCCGGCGGCGCGGTCGATGGCGCGGTGGGTCAGCCCGCGCATCCCGTCCCGGGCGAGTGTGCTGATGGCCGCGTCGGCGATCTCGGCCCGGCGTGTCATAGGTCACCCTTCACGACTCGTGACTCTACAGATGTAGAGTCACTCTACATCTGTAGAGTACATGGGAGGAAGGGTGTCATGAGAGCGATCATCGTCGGTGGCGGGATCGCCGGGCTGGCCTCCACCGTGGCCTTGGACCGGCGCGGCTGGCAGGTTGAGGTTTTCGAGCGCGCGCCCGAGTTCACCGAGGTCGGTGCGGGCCTGAGCCTGTGGCCCAACGCGTTGCGTGCGCTGGATGCGCTGGGGGTGGGCGAGCTTGTCCGCGGCCGGGCTGCGCTGGAGGGCCAGGCCAGGCATACGGGACGCCGCCGGGCGGTGGCTGTCACGCGCCGACACCGCGGAGCTGGCACGCCGCTATGGGCCGACCGCGATGATCCACCGTGCTGACCTGCTGGCCGTGCTGCTCGCAGCGGTGCCGGCGCAGGCGCTGCGCCCCGGGGTCACGGTGACCAGAGTGCGGCCGGATGGGACGGTGGTGCACTCGGGTGGTGAGTCTCGCGCGGACCTGGTCGTCGGCGCGGACGGGGTGCGCAGCGTCAGCCGCACGTCGGTGTGGCCGGACGGCCCCGTTCCCCGGTACGTCGGCTACACGGCCTGGCGGCTGGTCACCCCGCCGGTTCCGGTCACCGAAACGTCAGAATCGTGGGGGCGAGGGGAGCGATTCGGTTACGCCCCGCTGCCTGACGGGCGGGTCTATTGTTACGCCACGGCCAACGCCCCCGAAGGCGCTAGCGACGGCGGGCTGGCCGGGCTGCGCCGGCGGTTCGGCGGCTGGCATCACCCGATCCCGGCGCTGCTGGACGCAGCCGACCCGGACACTGTGCTGCGCCACGACCTGTACGAGCTGCCGCCGCTCAAGGCATACGCCTGCGGCGCCGTGGTGCTGGCCGGCGACGCCGCCCACGCCATGACCCCCAACCTCGGGCAAGGGGCCTGCCAGGCCCTCGAAGACGCCGTCGTGCTTGGCAGCGTCATGGCCAGCGGGGCCGGGCCGGGCGCCTACGACCGGCAGCGGCGATCGCGTACCCAGATGATCACCCGCCGCTCGCGGCGGGTCGGCGCCGCCGCCCAATTGGCGTCCCCCGGGGCCGTGTACCTGCGCAACGCTGCGCTGCGGCTGCTGCCCCCCTCATCCCTGGCCCGCTCCCTCGCCCCGGTCCTGGACTGGGCCGTGTGAACGGCCCAGGGCAGCTCGGGCATCGGCGGAGGGTCAAGGCCCAAGGGGAGCTTTCCTACGAGGGCTTGGCGAAGCGGTCGGCCAATCCGGCAAGACAGCTGAGCGCGGCTGACACTTGCAGGACTAGCTGACATTTGCAGGGCTAAAGCCAATGCCGTTGCTTGTCAGCTGCAAACTATCGTTTCGTGGATAGGCAGCCGTGGGTGCATGATGCTGGGTATGCACCCGTGGACCGGGTTATCTGATGAGGTGCGGCTGGGTGTGCTCACCGAGTGGGTGACCGCCGATCTGGTGGATGAGGTCCTGGCTGAGTGCGGCAAGCGGGACAAGAAACCCGGGGCGCTTCCTGCCCGGTTCATGGTCTACTACGTGCTCGCTCTTGCCCTGTTCCAGCAGGACTCCTATGACGATGTCGCGGAGAACCTGGTGGGAGCACTGGAGGGGATGGACGAGGCGATTCCGAACAAGTCCTCGTTCACCCGGGCCCGGCAGCGGCTGGGTGCGGGGGTGATCGAGGCAGTGTTCCGCAGGCTGGCCGGGCCGGTGGCCCCGGCCAGCCTGGACGGCGCCTTCTACCGGGGGATGCGGGTGGCCGCGGTGGATGGGTTCGTGCTTGACGTGCCGGACACGCCGGATAACCGGACCGCGTTCGGCGGGCCGGTGGACGCTAAAGGTCAGCCAGCGGGGTTCCCCCAGGCCAGGGTGGTGACGTTGACCGAGACCGGGACGCACTCGTCGATCGACGCCAGCGTGGGCGGGTTCCGCGCCGGGGAGCCGGAACTGGCGATCGCGATGGCCGGCAGCGCGGCCGGGATGCTGGTGATCATGGACCGGGGCTTTCCCGGGGTGGCGCTGTGGAAGGCCTATACGCAGACCAGGGCACATCTGCTGATCCGGGCACGGTCGAGCGTGGCCCGCCGCCCGGTGAAGGTCCTAGACGACGGGACGTACCTGGCGCGGATGAATCTGGCCGGGCATAAGGGCGCGCATCCCGGCGGGGTCCTGGTGAGGGTGATCGAATACCGCGTTGACGGGGGCGAGGTCATCAGGCTGCTGACCGATCTGATGGACCCCGTGGCCTTCCCCGCCGGCGAACTCGCCGCTCTCTACCATCAGCGCTGGGAAAGTGAAATCTTCATTCCGGCAGGTGAAGACGTTCCAGCGCGGCCCGCAGGAAATCTTGCGGTCAGCGGACCCGGAGTTGGTGCGCCAGGAGGCATGGGCGCATCTCGCGGTGCACCACTGCATGACCCGGATCATCATGCGGCTGGCCGGCGAGGAGCGGATCGACCCGGACCGCATCTCCTTCATCAAGGTCCTCAAGCACGTGCGGCGCAGCGTCATCCGTCAATGCGCGCAGACATCCGTGCAGATCAGGCAGTTCATGGCGACGATGGCCGCGAAGGTCTGCCGCAAGCTCGACAACGGCGCCCGACGTTTGCGGGAGGCCGACCGATTCCTCAAGCGCCCGGCCTCGAAGTACTCCTTCCGCAAGGCAGGCCAGGTCCGCCGTCCTACCCGCCGGGTGCCCGCCAAGGTACTCACACTCCATCCCGCGATAGTTCAGTAAATCAAGCAACGGCATTGGGGCTAAAGGCCCTGGTGACACGCCGGCACATCGGGCAACGTCGGGTGGTCAACTCAGTACCGCCAGGGGGACCGATGCCAGCCAGGGGGCTGCCGGGGCGTGAGTGGCCCGCCGACGGCCAGACAACCTTTCTTACGGCATGCCGCAAGGCGGCTACACCAGCGCATTGGAGATCATCTGCCCAGGCCTGCAGAGACCTCGAAGATGTGGCGCGCGACATCGGCGTCGAGATCCCGGCCGGGCTGCACACCGGCGAGGTCGAGCGCAAAGGCCGGTCCGTCACCGGGGTGGCGGTGCACGTCGGCGCCAGAGCTCGCGCCCTCGTGCAGGCGAGTGAGGTCCTGGCCACCAGCACCGTGCAGATGCTGGTCCTGGGCTCGGGGATCAGCTTCGCCGACCGCGGGAACACGCCTTCAAGGGGATCTCCGGCTATTGGCGCGTGTTCACTGTTGAACCCCATAAGCAGCCTCCGGGCGAAGGAACGGCCGAGGTCCTGCAGCACACGCAGGCTATGACAGCAAGGAGCGGGTATGCGTTTTGAATCATCGGTTACCAGCGTGTCGTGGATCCCATCCGAGTCGGTGTCCGGCCTGTACCAGGCCGGATTCGCCGCCGGCACGAGCCACAGTGACGACCCGCCGCCGGACGTCATCAAGGATCTAGCGGAGCTTGATGCGCTACACGCCGCGGAGCGGTTCCGGTTCGCCAACCGTCTCGCGGCCTGGATCGAGGTGGAGAACGGCCACGTCGTGGACGCCGGGTATTCCGGCCGCGGGTACATCTCACGCACCAGGTTCGGGTGGGGCCCACACCGGGAGGTCACGTTCGCCCCGGCCGAGTTCCCCGAGCTCAGGACCGAACCTGACATCACCGCCACTGGAGCGCGGTTCAGCCAGACGACCGGCGGCCGGACCGGCGCGCCGATGCCCCGGCCGGTCACCGGCAAGCCCTACGTGCAGTGGCTGGCGCCCACCGTGTGGACCACCATGGCGCTGACCATCGGCATCGACGGGTCCGCCCATGGCGAGATGACCGGCGCCAGCCCGTTCCCCCGCCACTGGATCTACGACCCTCAGGGCCAACTGGTGGCCAAGTCCGGGCTGGCCGACTTCCGCCAGTGGATGGCCACCGCGCACGGCCAGCACAGCCCCTGGGGCGAGGAAGACAGCCAGCCTCTGGTCACCGTCGCCGAAAGCGCACTCGAACGGCAGCTGTCGGCCACCATCATGCGCGGCGGTGCCAAACCCGCCATCCGTAAGCTGGCCAGGGGCACACTGCTCACCGAGCAGGGCGAGCCCGGCAGCGAGATCTACCTGCTGCTTGACGGGGTGCTCAGCGTCTGGGTCGACGGCGCTGAGGTCGGCGAGCTCGGCCCTGGAACGGTCGTGGGGGAACGCGCCCTGCTGGAGGATCGCCGCCGGACCGCAACCCTGCGCGCTATCACCGACTGCGTCGTCGCCGCCGCCGCGAAGGATCAGATCGACCGCGCCACCCTCGCCAGCCTCGCCGAGATGCACCACCGGGAAGACCCAGACGGGTAACCCCCGACCCTCCGCGCAAGGCGCCAGAGAAAGCCCGAAGATCATAGACGTGGCTTCACAGCCATATCTTGGCGCGCTATGCACGCTTTCCGGCCGACAACCCATCTCTGCCGCTCCGAATGAGACGATCTGCGCGCGCCCACTCGCATACCCGCAGCGGTTGGACAGCACGCCAGATTCAGCGATCTGTTGACGCGGACGACCTTTGGCCCAGAGCATTCGTCACTCTTAGTAGACCCGCATGACATGGTGTAGCTCTACCTGTGTAGGCCGAGTGCCGAGCCAACCCAGGACCTGTTCCACAGTGAGAAGTCGCTCTGAGCGGCCCATCCCGCAGCAAATCACCTGGCCACAAGCGCCCGTCCTACTCGCGCAGGCCCGTGGCGAGCGCGGCGGCGGACTCCTGTTCGCCGCCGACCAGGCCAGCCGGGCGCGGGGCCGCCGTCCAGCTGGCGGGCTCGACGCGCAGCCCCTGCGCGGCGCCTGCCGCTAGCGCGTCCCGCAGCATCGCATCGGCCTCGACCGGGCCGATGGTGGCTGCTATCACCCGGGCATCCACCGCTCCCCAGGCGCAGCGCGTGCTCCAGTGCCGCGAATTCTGACCTGTTCGGCCCGCGGTCGCGGCGGTCGGCGCTCACCGCCCCGGTGAGCGGGTCGACCTCGGTCTCGCGCCAGGACCAGCCGAGCGCCGCGACGATCACCGTCATGCTCCTTGTCCTTTCCGGAACACGACGCCGTCGCCGCCCGCCGGGTAGGTCCATGCGATGACTCCCGCGCGATTGCATACCTGATAGCAGGTCCCGCATTCGAAGCGCTGCTCGTAATTGAAGAGAATGCCGCCGTCCGTCGTCGGCACGAACAGGTCGGCCGGGCAGGCGTTCACGCACTCTTTGGTCGTGCAGGAGCTGCATACGTCGGAGTTCAACCGTAATGTGGGCCCGTTCCCCGACCCGGAACTCGACGCTCGCCATCCGCTCGTCGAAGGACACCTCGGCGTACGTCATCTACTTCGCTCCCTCATCGATATGCACGGAGCGCCTGCCAGCCGTCATGCGCCAGCGACCGCATCCGGACCTTGTTGACTCGGACTGCGCGAAGGAACTCCCTGGCCATGCCAGGGTTGGGAAGCGGATTGGTGACGGTGAACACCTGCTCGACGAAGTCGCAGGCCAGCCTTGGGTAGTCTCGCTGCATTCTGTCGGCGAGCACGATGTCCGCCGCGTCACGGAGCCGCTTGTGGTCGGCGAGCACGAGGCTCGACTCCAGCCGCCGCCGATAGCCGGCCAGACCGCGGGCGGAGGTGTCGCCGGCCGAGATCGCCTCGGCGGCAGTCCGGCCGGCTGCCAGCCCGGCTCCGATCGCGAAGTTGACGCCCTCCAGCCACAGCCCGGCGGCCGGGCACATGGAAGCGGCATCGCCGGCCACCAGCATGCCGTCGATGGCCAGCCGCGGCATGGCCCGGTAACCGCCCTCGGGGATCAGGTGGGCCGAGTACTCCTTCAGCTCCACGCCCCGCAGGTATGGCGCGATCGCCGGGTGCGCCCTGACGCCGGCGACGGTCAGCGTCATCCACCTTGTTGAGCACCTGAGCCCCGACCATGGCAGCGCCGTGATCAGCGAGGTGGTTCGTGTCGCCCGCCGCCAGGTAGTGGTTGCCGTGCCGGTCGAGGACGAACCCGTCACCGCTTACGGTCATGTCCGTACCGTTGACCTGCGCCAGCTCAGTGAGCTGGGCGACCGCGCGGGCCATCTCCATTCGGTACACAAATACCACGGAGGCTGGCTGGCGCTCGACGTCGGATAGGCCAAACGGGCATACCGTGCTCAGGTAGACGTCAGGTCGAGGCCGTTCTTGGTGGCCTTGTAGACCGCCTCAGCGCGGCTAGCCGCGTCGAGCTTTCGCATGATGTTGCGGACGTGGAATTTCACCGTGGTCTCCGATAGATACAGCTCCGCGGCGATGCCCTTGTTGCTCAGGCCCTTCGCGACCAGGCGCAGCACGCTCAGCTCTCTCTCGGTCAACGGTGAGCGTGCCTGCGGGGCGTGGATCGACCGCATCATGGCTGCTGCCGAGCGGGAGTCGAATGCGCTCCCGTTCTGGGCGACCAGGCGGATTGCCCGCACCAGTTCCTGGGTGTCGACATCCTTGACCACGTAGCCGCACGCCCCGTGCTGAATGGCGCTGACCACCAGCGCATCGTCCACGAACGTAGAGAGCACAAGAACCCCGAGCCTCGGATACCGCTTGGTCAGCTGAGCGCACAGGCCAAGCCCGTCGTTGTCGGATCCGGGGGATAGCTTCATGTCAAGCAGCACGATCGTCGGGCGGGTCCGCTGCACGACGGCCAGTGCCTCGCCCGGCGAGCTGGCCTCGCCGACGACCTGCAGGTCGTGTTCGCGTTCCAGCAACGAGCGCAGGCCCTGCCGGAGAATCGCGTGATCGTCGATGAGCACGATCGTGACCGGGGCCTCACCATCCGCCTGATGCCCCGCCGGCCGCATCTCACCCATCGCCACCGCATCCCTCCGTGGGCTGCCCGCTGCCGGGCTCCCTGGGCCTGGGCAAGGGCAGCGGGATGTCCAGCCGCAGCAGCACGCCACCTGATCGAGCGCGCCGGATGGACTGCTTTCCGCCGAGTTCCTCCGCCCTGTCCAGCATGTTCGCTAGTCCGCGATGAAGCCCGGACAGGTCCGTCCCGGTGGATAGCCGCAGGGCGCGGCGAAGCTGTGCCGGGTCGCCGGTCCCGTTGTCGGACACGCTGATGGTTACCGCGTCGTCCAGGTAACGCAGGCGGACCAGTGCCCGGGTGGCCTTGCCATGCGTTACGGCGTTGAACAATGCCTCCCCGGTCCACTGCAGCATGGACTGCTCGACTTCGGGAGGCAGCGGGGCCGGGCTTCCGTCCAGCATCACCTTCACCTGCATGCCGGCGGGCCGGTGCACGCTGCACAGGCGCTGCAGCATCACAGGCAACGGGCCCGGCGACTCGTTGGCCGCTTGGTGCAGCGCGTAGATCGCAGCACGCAGCTGCTCGGCCACGTGCCGCGTGAGGTCTTTGGCGGGGAGCAGGCGCTCGGCAATCTGCCCGGCCGGGCCTCCCATGCTCTCCAGCTCGGCCCGGCATACCTCGATGGTCATGCCGATGGACAGCACGGACTGGGTCACGCTGTCGTGCAGTTCGCGCGCCATGCGGTGCCGCTCGTCGTCGAGCGCCTGCCGCTGCAGCGCCGCGAAGAGCTGTTGCTGCGTCTCGGCCAGCTCGGCGCTTCGCGTGGCAAGATCCCTGGCATGCTGCGTGGTCGCGTCGTAGAGCTGCTCGCTGCGGCCACGCAGCTGGGTGGTCGCGTGGAACAGGAATGAGTTGTGCAACGCCACGGCGGCCTGGTTGGCCAGCACTCGCAAGAGGGCACGATCGGCGGCGGCGACTTCCAGCCCGCTGCTCGGCCGCGCCGCGATCCCGCCGACCGGCTCATCATCCAATGTCATCGATACCCGCACCCATCCCTGGCCGCTGGCCGGTGACTCGACCTCCCAGGGACGACCGCGCAGCACGGCCAGGTGCTCCCGCATGTCGGCTGGCAGCCTGTCCTCATCATCGATCAGCTCGCCGCCGGTCACCGCGAGAAAGCGCGGGCGTGCGGCAGGCAGGGCGCCGTCGGCCACCACGAACAGCAGCCATTCGGCTTGCAGGTGGGCCGTCGCCGTCCGCACCACCCACTCGACCAGCGTCCGGGGGCCGGCTGCAGTGCGCACCAGGGCGCGGGAGATGCCGTCCAGCGCCTGCACGGCGTGCTCGAGGCGCTCGGCGGACCGCACGTACTCGGGGTAGAACGAGCGCTTGCCGGAGCGAAGGCCGGTCAGGACCTCCAGGTCCTCGCCCGGACGAGCATCGCCTCCTGATTTGGTCACCAGCGCTCCCGTTACAATGCCGCCCGGAAAATCGCCTCGATGTCCCGTGCGTCCGCTTCGCGGGGATTGGTGGCCAGGCAGGCGTCCTTCAAGGTGGTCCGGGCCAGCCGGGGCAGCACGGCCTCGGTCACACCCAGCGCGGTCAGTCCCCTCGGCACCCCCACCTCGTCGGCCAGTTCGCGTACCCGTTCGGCGAGGATCAGGGCCAACTCCTGGACCGGCACGCCCTCGGTGCTGATCCCGGCGGCCTCGGCCAGCGCAACGAGCCGCAGTGGCCAAGCCTGAGCGTTGAACCTGATGACGTGGCGCAACAGCACACCATTCACCATCCCGTGCGGGGCGTCAAGCAGCCCACCGACCTTGTGGCTCATCGCGTGCGTTGCGCCCAGGATGGCATTGGTGAACGCCATGCCCGCCTCCAGCGCTCCCTGCGCCATGGCCAGGCGCAGGCTGATTTCCTTCGGTCGCAGTTGGGTGTGCAGCAGGTTGTGGGCGACTAGCTCGACGGCATGCAGCGCATGTCTGTCGGTCAGCAGGTTGTGCGCTCGGGACACGAATGCCTCGATCGCATGCGTCAGCGCATCCAGCCCGCTGGCGGCCTTGAGCCATTCCGGCATGGTGGTCAAGAGACGCGGGTCGATCACTGAGATCTCTGGCACCAGCGTCTGGCTGATGATGGTGATCTTGATGCGTGCCGCTGTGTCGGTGACGACCGCGAACTGCGACACGTCCGCACCAGTGCCAGAAGTTGAGGGCACCATCACGGTGGGTGGGATCGGGTGCACGACCTTGTCCACGCCCTCGAAGCCGAGAATCCGGCCGCCGTTGCCGGACAGGATCGCTACGCCCTTCGCCGCGTCGATGTATGAGCCGCCACCCAGCCCGATGATCACGTCGCTGCCGCTCTCGATGTACCGCTGGAAGGCCGCTTCTATCTCGTGGTCCTTAGGATTGGGAGTCACGTCATGCCACGCTGCCTGGCGCAGCCCGCCCTGCCGCAGGTAGGCGATGGCCTCATCCGCCCAACCCGCCTCGATTAGCCCTGGATCGGTGACCAGGAACGGCCGGCGCGCACCAAGCCGCGCCGCGCAGTGACCGAGTTCCGCCAGCGCGCCAGGCCCGAAAAGGATCTCCGGAGCATGGAACTTCGCCAGGGGGACGGGGGAGTCGGTGCCCCGTGCCGCATCCCGCCGCGGGCGGGCCGCTGGCCGGTGGCCTCTTCTCGGCACGAGTTGGCGCCCGGCCAGTCGCTCTTTACCATTTCAAGGTTTCCGGTTGAAGGGGCATTGGAACTCCTGCCCGTATAGCGACTGTCATCCACGTTACGCCGTAATCCGGAATCTGGTATGCCGGCATCTTCCGGCACGGGCGGCCGAGGGATGACTGGGTGGTACCGACACCGTCCTCCTGGGCGCATTGGCCCGTCCAGTTGGGTAGCTGTCCTGGCGCGCGTCCCGCTGGAGAATAAGCATTGTCAAATATGCCTCGACCTGCGGGCCGTGGCCCCGCATGGTGATTGCGGGCTGGCCGCAAGGGGTGGCCTGCCTGCCCCCGTGCTATCGAGGAGATGAGCGTTCATGACAATGACCTTGGACCGGAGGGTCGAAGAGTTCCTCGGCGTGCCGCGGCAGCTGTTCATCAACGGGCAGTGGGCTGACTCGGCGTCGGGCAGGACGTTCGAGACCCCAAACCCGGCGACCGGCGAGACCCTGGCCCGGGTCGCCGAAGGGGAAGCCGAGGACATCAACCGGGCCGTGAAGGCCGCGCGAAGGGCATTCGAAGAAGGCCCGTGGAGCAGGATGACCCCGTCCGAGCGGGGGCGCATCATCTGGCGGATCGGTGATCTCATCTATGAGCACCTGGACGAACTCGCCCAGCTTGAGTCGCTGGACAACGGGAAGCCTTTCGTCGTGGCGCAGGCGGCGGACGTGCCGCTGGCCGCGGATCTTTTCCAATACATGGCTGGCTGGGCCACCAAGATCGAGGGCAACACGATCAACATCTCGGTGCCCTACATGCCGGGCGCCAACTTCCACGCGTACACCTTGCGTGAGCCAGTGGGCGTGGTCGGGCAGATCATCCCGTGGAACTTCCCGCTGCTGATGGCCGCGTGGAAGCTCGGCCCGGCACTGGCCACGGGCAACTGCGTGGTCCTCAAGCCCGCCGAGCAGACCCCGCTGACCGCGCTGCGGCTGGCCGGGCTGATGGCGGAGGCCGGCGTTCCCGATGGCGTGGTGAACGTGGTGCCCGGCTTCGGCGAGACCGCTGGGGCGGCGCTGGCCGCACACCACGACGTGGACAAGGTCGCGTTCACCGGTTCCACCGAAGTCGGCAGGCTGATCGCCAATGCGGCGACGGGGAACCTGAAGAAGGTGAGCCTGGAGCTCGGCGGCAAGAGCCCCAACGTCGTCTTCGATGACGCCGACTCCAGCGCGATCGAGGGCGCGGCCAACGCGATCTTCTTCAACCACGGGCAGTGCTGCGTCGCCGGGTCGCGCCTGTATGTCCAACAAGGCCGCTTCGACGAGGTGGTTGACGGCGTCGCCGAGATCGCCAAGTCGATCAAGCTCGGCCCCGGCCTGGAGCCGGGCACGCAGATGGGTCCGCTGGTCTCCGATGAACAGCTGCGGCGGGTGACCGGCTATGTCGACTCCGGCATCGCGGAAGGCGCCACAGCATTGTCCGGTGGCGGCCGCCACGGCAATCGCGGCTACTTCGTCGAGCCCACCGTGCTTACCAATACGCACCCGGAGATGACGGTCGTGCGTGAGGAGATCTTCGGGCCGGTGGTGGTTGCGGCACCGTTCAGCGACCTGGACGAGGTCGCTGCCGCCGCTAACGACACCCCGTACGGCCTCGGCGCGGGCATCTGGACCAAGGACATCTCCAAGGCCCACGCCCTAGCCAAGAAGATCAGGGCCGGCAGCGTCTGGATCAACTGC
Source organism: uncultured Actinomycetes bacterium (assembly GCA_963720645.1). Lineage (GTDB taxonomy): Bacteria > Actinomycetota > Actinomycetes > Streptosporangiales > Streptosporangiaceae > RYN-230. The sequence goes on from CAVRFX010000022.1 coordinate 447,807, forward strand.
TACAACGTGTTCGACGCGGCGCTTCCATTCGGCGGGTACAAGCAGTCCGGCTGGGGCCGCGAGATGGGCCATGAGGTTCTCAACAACTACACCGAGGTCAAGGCCGTCACCACTCTGCTGTAACACGGCCGGCTCATGCTGGGGCGGCTGAAGATTGGATTCACTCCCGAGACATGGGAGGCGGCTTGAAATGTGCAGCAGAAATGCGGTGCAGCGTGCAATAGAGGCCGGTGCGCGCCACATGCGCGGGGTCCGGCGGCACCGGCCGGCGGGCTGGCGATGGGAATGACCCGGCAGTATCTGGCTGGTGAGTTGTCGGTGCTGCTCGGGCACTTGCAGGCGGCGGCCACGACCGAAGCGGCCAGGCGTGACGCATGGTCCCTGCGGCATGCGGCTGAGACGGAACCGATCCCGGCGCTGAGTTCGGTGACCGTCCGCGCGCTGGCACTGGCAGAGGGCCTGTGCTGGGATTCGCTGAACCGGGGCGACACAGCGGCGTTTACCCGCGAGGCGGCGGTCTGCGCCGAGCTGCACGAGTTCGGCGTGTGCGCCTGCCTGCTCAAGGAGGCTTAGGCGGCCTGCCCTCCGTTCTCCGATAGTCATCGTTCGGCGTGAGACACGAGGAGGCAAGACAATGGCAGAAAGCCAGCAGTCGCAGGGTCCTGGGGCGCAGGTGTCCGAGGCGCAGATCGCGGTGCACTGGCGTGAGGAGGAATCCTACTACCCGCCCGAGAAGTTCGTCGAGCAGGCCAATGCGGCTGACCCCGCTATCTTCGAGCGGTTCAGCGAGGAGCATTTCCCGGAGTGCTTCAAGGAGTATGCGGACCTGCTCACCTGGGATGCCCCCTGGCAAACCACGCTCGATACGAGCAACGCGCCGTTCTGGAAGTGGTTTACCGGCGGCAGGCTGAATGCCTCGTATAACTGCGTGGACCGGCATGCGGAGGCCAGCCCGGGCAAGACGGCGATCGTCTTCGTTCCGGAGCTGGAGTCCGACGAACACGTCGAGATCAGCTATTCCGAGCTGCTTCGTCAGGTGAACGAGTTCGCGGCGGTGTTGCGCGACTCGCTTAGCCTGAAGGCCGGCGACCGGGTGACCCTGCACATGCCGATGGTGCCCGAGCTGGCGGTCACCATGCTGGCCTGCGCCCGGCTCGGCGTCATCCACTCGCAGGTGTTCGGCGGGTTCAGCGGCACCGCCTGCGGGCACAGGATCGCCGACTCCGGCAGCCACATCCTGATCACGATGGACGGCTATTACCGGGGCGGCCAGCTGACGGACCACAAGGTCAAGGCCGACGAGGCGATCGCGGCAGCCAGCCAGGAGGGCCAGGAGGTCGAGAGGGTTCTTGTCTGGCGGCGGCACGGCGGACAGTACGCTTCGCAGACCCCCATGGCCCGGGGCCGCGACTTCTTCGTCGATGAGCTGCTCGCCGGCTACCGGGGCGACGTGGTGGAGCCGGTGTCGATGCCGGCCGAGGCGCCGCTGTTCCTGATGTACACCAGCGGCACCACCGGCCGCCCGAAGGGCTGCGTGCACAGCACCGGCGGCTATCTGGCCTACGTGGCCGGGACGTCGAAGTACTACCAGGACATTCACCCGGATGACGTGTACTGGTGCATGGCCGACATCGGCTGGATCACCGGTCACTCCTACATCGTCTACGGGCCGCTGGCCCTGGGCACGACCACGGTGATCTATGAGGGCGTGCCCAACTATCCCGACGGCGGGCGGCCGTGGCGGATCGCCGAGCAGCTCGGGGTGAACATCTTCCACACCTCGCCAACGGCGATCCGGATGCTGCGCAAGGTCGGCCCGGAGGAGCCAAAGAAGTACGGCTACCACTTCAAGCACATGACCACGGTGGGCGAGCCGATCGAGCCCGAGGTCTGGCGCTGGTATCACTCCGAGGTCGGCAAGGGCGAGGCGGCCATCGTCGACACCTGGTGGCAGACCGAGAACGGCGGCTTCCTCGGCAGCACGCTGCCCGCCCTGCAGCCGATGAAGCCCGGCAGCTGCGGGCCCGGCGTCCTCGGCGTCTACCCGGTCATCTACGACGAGGACGGCACCGAGGTCCCGGCGGGCAGCGGCAAAGCGGGCAACATCTGCATCCGCAACCCCTGGCCGGGCATCTTCCAGACCATCTGGGGCCAGCCCGAGCGGTTCGTCGATACCTACTACGCGAAGTACAACAAGGACCCCGGCAGCACGGACTGGCACGACTGGCCCTACTTCGCCGGCGACGGGGCGGTGCAGGCCGCCGACGGCTACTTCCGGATCCTGGGCCGGGTCGATGACGTGATCAACGTGGCCGGGCACCGGCTCGGCACCAAGGAGATCGAGTCCGCGGCGCTCACGGTGCCCGAGGTGGCTGAGGCGGCCGCGGTGCCGGTGATCGACGACATCCGGGGCCGTGTCGTGGAGGTGTATGTCTCGCTCAAGCCCGGTTACGAGCCCAGCAAGGAGATGGAGGGCAAGGTCAGCAGGGCGATCGAGACCGAGATCGGCAAGATCGCCCGGCCGAAGAACGTCTGGATCGTGCCCGACATGCCCAAGACCAGGTCGGGCAAGATCATGCGCCGGGTCATCGCGTCGATCTCCAACTTCGCCGACACCGGCGACGTCACCACCCTTGCCAACCCCGAGATCGTCAACGACATCCGCCACCATGTGCAGAGCGCGAAGGTCGCCGGAGACGACGTGCCGCGCGAGCTGACCGAAGCCGAGTTCGAGGAGATCAAGAAGTTCGGCGGCGAGTAGCCGGCAACGTGAATCCCCCACGACCTCGGGGGCACCCGCCCGGTCTTTTCGCAGCGCGGACCCGCGATTGACCGCGCCTACAGCCTGACGCCCGGGTGCTGAGCGGTCCAGCGCCTGCTGGACGTGCAGGTCAACATCGACAGGATCGATGAGGTAGCTGATATCGGTCTCGTTGGAGACGTTGCGGACACCGGCCAGACCGTAAACGGCTGCCTCAGCGGCGGCGCGTTCCGTGCCGTAGGACACAGTCCCGGTCAAGGTGATGTTGCCGTCCTCGGCCAGCGCCTCCACGCTGCCGGGCACGGTGACGTTCGCGGCGAGCGCGTTGTTCGCCGCGGTGGCCAGCTTGACATCATCACGGTAGTCGCGTTCGGGCAGCACTACCGCCAGGTTGTTGTCCAGGGTTATCACCCCGGCGACCCGCCGGGCAGCGGCCGCCGCCTGCAGGCACTGCGGATAGCTCGGCACCGTGCTGGTGAGATTCACATGCCCGCCGATGTTCACGACGGTGATGCCCGCGGAGTTGACCAGCGGGTCGAAGCTGAGCTCCGCCTCGACCGCCGCGCGGACGTCCTTGGCCTTACCCATCTACCTGCACCCCTTCCCCGGGGCGGATGAGGATTCCCGCTCGCTAGCCAGGCCATGCCACAATCTCGCCCCATCGAAATCGATAGCGCCCTCCGCCCTTCACCGTCGATGGGCTCATCCTGGCTGCCAGCATGCTCATCCTCGACGCCAGCCGACGTGCCAGGCCAGTACACCCCTGGCACGCTGGTGCCTGGGCACCGGCATCGCTGCTACCATCGGCGCCAACCTGGCCCACGGCCTGGGCCACGGACCCATCGGCACACTGGTCAGCGCCTGGCCCGCCCTAGCCCTGGCTTGCGCCGCGTTCAGCTGCGAAACCGGATCCCGGCGGTGGCGTACTCGGCCAGCAGGGGTACCGGGGTGAACGCCTGGTCGCCGGTAGCGGCGTGCATCGCCTCTAGCACGCTGACGGCGCGCGCCGGGCCAGCGTCGTCGAGCATCTGAAGCGGCCCGCGGGGGTAACCGCAGCCGAGCATCATCGCGGTGTCGATGTCGGCTGGACTGGCATAACCGTCCTGGAACATCCGGACCGCGTCGTTGAACTGCGCGTAGGCGAGTGCCTCGGTGAGGAATCCCGGCCGGTCCCGGGAAGTGACCGCGTCCAGGCTGAGCTTGACCGCGAGCGCGGCCGCCTTGGCGGCCGTGCCCGCCGCGGTCACGTCCGGCAACACCAGCTCCGCGAATCCCCGCTTGCCGTCACCTGCGTCGATGAAGTGGATACCGACCACATCGGCCGGGTGGCCCACGGTCAGGGCTGCGTCCAGGACCCGGTGCTTCGGGTCTGCCGCCACGATGACCAGGCCGGTCTCGGGTGAAGGCTGTGGCACGACACTGATGCCGGCCGCGGCGATGTCGCTGGCCAGCTCGTCCAGCCGGCCGTCCGGTTCCCTGATGACCGCGACCTCGGCGGGAAGAGGCGCAGACGCCGGGTCGTGGGCCGCGGGAGTGCTGTGCCGATAGTCATAGAAGCCGCGTCCGCTCTTGCGGCCGAACAGCCTGGCATCGCATAGCCTGCGCAGCAAGGGTGCGGGCGCGTAACGGGTGCCACCGAACTCAGCCTGGAGTACCTCAAGGACCGCCAGAGACGTGTCCAGGCCGATCAGGTCAAGCAGCGTCAGCGGCCCCATCGGCAGGCCGAGCCCTACGTGTGCCGCCTTGTCGATGTCCTCGCGGGTGGCCTGCGCGGTTTCCAGCAGCCGCACCGCGTGGTTGAGGTAGGGCACCAGCAGCGCATTCACGATGAACCCGGCTCGGTCGCTGACCTGGACGGGAGTCTTGCGCAGGTCACGGGACAGCAGAGCCAGCGTCTTGGCGGTCTCCGGCGAGGTGAGCACCGTGGAGATTACCTCGACCAGCTTCATGACCGGAGCGGGATTGAAGAAGTGCAGCCCCGCCACCCGGGGCGGATACCGCGTACCACCCGCGATCTCTGTGATCGACAGCGACGAGGTATTGGTGGCCAGGATCGCATCGGCCCGGCAGGCCTCGTCCAGCTGGTCGAAGAGGGCCCGCTTGAGTTCCATGCGTTCTGGTATGGCCTCGATCACCAGGTCGGCGCCGGCCACTCCGGCCGGGATGTCGTCCGTGGGCCGGATCCGGGCGAGTATCTCGTCTCGTGAGGTATCGGTGAGCTTGCCCCGGCTGACCGCCTTGTCCAGGGAGGCGCGCAGCCGGGCCATGCCCTGATCCAGGAAAGTCTGGTTGATCTCGATCGCGACGACACGGCGGCCACTGCGGCCGACTAGCTCGGCGATGCCCGAGCCCATGAGGCCAAGCCCGATCACCGCCACCTCGCGGATATCGGCTGGCTGTATCACGCTACTAGTCATATTGCTGAGCCTTTCGTCTAGCTGAGCTAAAGCCACGGGACGTTCCAGTGCCCTCACGACCAGGCTCTTCTGGCGCGAAGAGCGCCGCTGGGCAGAGCTGGGGGCACGGGCGCTGGAAACCGATGACTTGCGCAGCGTCCCTGTCGTGGTGGCGGGAGCTTGATCGCGCCCGCGGGCCCGAGGCTGAGCAGGTGCGGCCGCCCGCATGCTGAGCACCCGGTGCGGCAGCATGGTCACCAGGCGGGGATCTCCCGGCCGGTGCTCGGGCAGTTGGCCGGTCAGGCTGGCGTCCTGGCGGTTGAGGACCAGTGAGGAGACCGCCACGGGTGCCGGCTCATCCAGCATCGTGACCTCATACGTCATCGCGACCAGATGGCGGTGCTCGAGGGAGACGATCCGGCGCGAGGGGACCCGGAACTCATCCGAGTGCCGCGCCTCCACGAAGCGCCATTCGTCCGCTGGATAGAGGTGCTCTGGCGGTAGCTCAACTCGTCGCTTGAGCATGATCTGACGGTAAACCCGCGCACGCGATACTGATAGATGGCCTCCACGCGATCACCGCCATCATCCGTCCTGCCGGTCCATCCCCGCCGCTGCAAGAACAGCAGACGGCACTGCCCGGGCCGGGAAACCATACTGTCGCCTGCCAGCAGCATGGGCTCTGGCGCGAATTCCGTGATCGTCAGCTGTGGGTGACCGGGCCGTGAAGATCACGATTTGGGCGGCGGGTGGCGTGTTGCCGTAAGCATGCGGCGAGGCCCCGATAGGACGCGTGGTGACCGGCCAAGATCACTAGCGTCCCGGGAGCCTCGTTGCCGTCTCAGTGTGTCAGCCGTACCGTCCTGCCGGCCATCGGCGGCACCGGTGCCGGGGTGGTAGAGATTGCTGATCTTCTTCCGCATCTTCGCGGTGTCGTGGTGGAGCGGGTCGAGTGCACAGCAGATGGGCTGGTGATCTGGGCGCGCTGGCAGCTTGTGCGGGCGGCGTGCCCGGGGTGCGGTGCCTGGTCCCTGCGGGTGCTAGCGGTTATGTGCGGCGGTTGCACGACAGCCCGGCAGGTGGCCGGCCGGTGCTGATCCGGCTGGGGATGCGCCGGTTCTTGTGCCCGAACCCGGCATGCAAGGCGGTGACGTTCGCGGGGCAGGCGGACGGGCTGACCGCCCGTTACCAGCGCCGCAGCGTGCCGCTGGCCCGGTTACTGTCCCAGCTCGCGCTGGAGCTGGCCGGGCGGGCCGGGGCCCGGCTGGCCGGGCGCTGGGCATCACCATCCACCGCAGTACGCTGCTGCGCCTGGTCATGGCCCTGCCCGACCCTGGCAGCAGCGCCGCTCCGGAGGTGGTCGGCGTTGATGATTTCGCGCTGCGGCGCGGTCATGCCTACGGGACCATCCTGGTCGACGCCACCATGGGGCAGGCGGTCGACGTGCTGCCCGGAAGGGAGTCAGGCCCGCTGGCCGCCTGGCTGGCCGCGCACCCGGGGGCGCAGGTGATCTGCCGGGACCGGGCCGGCGCCTACGCCAACCCTCGGGAATTGCATCTGACGGGCGGGGTTTGCCTGGTTTAGCAGCTATGCGGGCCATCCGGATGAGGCCGGTACCGCGACACGTGGGGTCTGTGTGACCTGCGGTGGTTGCATGCCGATCCCGTTGGATGCATGATCCTGGCTTCTGGCGGTTGCCGTTTCGGGGTGTCCGGGGGGCTGGATGGGGCGGGTGGAGCTGGCGGGCGCGGCGTGCCTGGAGCTGGTGTCCGGGGTGGCCCGGTTGCGGCCGGAGGAGGCGATGTTCGAGGCGATGCTGCGGGGCTGGCGGGCTCAGCAGAAATCGCGGGGGCTGAGGGATGAGACGGTTGCTGACCGGGAGCGGCTGGTCTGCCGGTTCCGCGAGTTCACCAACGAGTTCCCGTGGCGGTGGACACCCGCTCACGTGGACGAGTGGTCGGCCTGCCTGACGGGCGAGAGTCACCTGGCGCCGTCCACGATCCGCGCTTACCAGGGCGACGTGCGGCTGTTCACCGAGTTCCTCATCGACGGCCGTTATGGGTGGGGGCCGGCGTGCGAGGAGGCCTTCGGCACCTGCCCGGCGGCGATCTGCCATGAGTGGAACACCGTCGCTCATCTCAATGGCTATGAGGGCAGCCCGGAGGCCAGGCCGTTCACCCGGGAGGAGCTGCAGCGGTTCCTGGACTATGCCGATGAGCAGGTGGAGCGGGCGGTGCGGTCCGGGCGCAAGGGCGCCCTGGCTGCCTACCGTGATGCCACGATCTTCAAGGTGATCTACGGGTGGGGGCTGCGCCGGACCGAGACGGCCAGGCTGGATATGGCTGACTTCGGCCGCAACCCGCGGGCGCCTCAGTTCGGCCGGTACGGCACGCTGAACGTCCGCTACGGCAAGGCGAAGAGGGGACAGCCGCCGCGGCGGCGGAACGTGCTGTCGGTGATGGGCTGGGCGGTGGAGGCGGTCGCTGATTATGTCGAGAACATCCGCCCGGAGTTCGGGTTCGCGGATCATCCGGCGCTGTGGGTCACTGAGCGGGGCGGCCGGGTCAGGCCGCCGGAGATCAACGCCCGGTTCACCGCCTACCGGGATGCGCTGGGGCTGCCCCGGGCGCTGACGGTGCACTCCGAGCGGCATGCTTACGTCACGCACCTGACCGAGGATGGAGCCGACCGTCGTTTCATCCAGCAGCAGGTCGGCCATGAGTGCGACAGTTCCACCGCCGTCTACACCCACGTCAGCGATGACTTCATGAACACTGCCCTGAGCAGGGCGCTGGCCCCGGCGTTCGCCGGCGTGTGAGGAGGCGAGGACGCAGATGACTGCCAGGCTTGACTACCGCTGGCACTTGCGCAAGGTCATGGCGGACCGGGGGATGTTCTCCACCACCGACCTGATCGGCCCGCTGGCCGAGCGTGAGATCACGCTGTCGTCCAGCCAGGTCTACCGGCTGGTCGTGGAGCGGCCCGAGCGGCTGAGCCTGAAGATCCTGATGGCGCTGCTCGACATCCTGGACTGCACGATGGACGACCTCATCGAGCCCGTCGCCGCAGCCAGCGCACGGCGGCGGCCCAGGAAGGCCGCCGCCGGCGGGGCCGGGGACGCTTCGGGCATCGGTGCCCGGCGCCCGAAACGGGCCCGGATCACCGGCATCTCGCAGTGACTGGCAGCCCCGGCGGGCCAGATCCTGGCGATCCGGCCGGCGCCCTACTCGCCCTGATGGCGGATCTGGAGCCCACGCTCAGCCCGGAAGCGGTCCTCGGGGCGCTGGGCCAGGCGGCGGCGCGCCCGGATGGGCGGCGCCGCATCGCAGCCGCCGTGACAGGCCAGCCCGAGTTGCTCACCGGCCAGGGCGCCCGCGCTCCCTTCCCCGGTGTCTTGCGGTTCATCAGCGCGCTTGCCCGCGTGGGCGCCACCGCGGTGGTCGAGCCGGCCTGTCCCCGCTGCGGCAGGCAGCGGCCGCTCGGCGTCCCGGTCGAGGGGCTGCGTCTTTGCGCCGGCTGCAGGAGCAAGACCCGGGCGCTCCCCTGCGGCCGGTGCGGGGAGGTCAGGCCCGTGGCCCGCCGCAACGACGGCGGGCAGCCCATCTGCCAGAACTGCTGGCACCGGGACCCGCGGAGCTGGAAACCCTGCGCGAAGTGCGGGAACAGCCGGCGTGTCGCTGCGATCACCGGTGCCGGGCCGGTCTGCCAGAGCTGCCGCCCAGGTCCCGCTCTTTCCTGCAGCATCTGCGGGTCAGCCGGCGGCAGCCGGATCGGCATCTCGCGGGCGACCGGCACCCCGGTGTGTGACCGGTGCCGCAAGCGCTGGGTCACCTGCTCGTGCTGCGGCACGGGGGCGCCGCTGAAGGGAGGCACGCTACGCAAGCCGTTGTGCGCGCACTGCCTCAACCCCGACCCGGCCTTCTGGAAACGGTGCGCAGTCTGCCAGGTGACCTGGCAGCTGTCGGCGGCGGAGTGCACGCGTTGTTCCCTGGACCGGAAACTGAAGCAGATCTTCACCCCGGCCGGCGGCACCGCCGCACCGGAGCTGGACCGGCTCCGCGAGGCCCTCGCCGGTGTCGACCGTCCCGACCTCATGCTGGACTGGCTGAACAAGGCCGGCGTCCGCCGCACCCTCCTGGGCGTCGCAGCCCACCGCGGCATTACCCATGAGGCGCTTGACGTGTTGCCGCCGGGCCGCACCCTCGTCCACCTGCGGTCGATGCTGGCCGCCGCGGGCGCGCTCCCGGCCCGGGACGAGCGCCTCACCGCCCTGGAACGCTGGATCAGCCAGGCCATCACCGGGCGCACGGATCCTGGGCACCGGCGGGCCCTGCACGGATACGCCGTCTGGCACCACCTGCGCCGCCTGCGCGGCCGCCTCGATGGCCGGCCCGCCTCCCGCCAGCAGGTGAAAAACGTCCGTGACCAGGTCACCGCCGCGGTGGCGTTCCTGGACTGGCTCAGCGCACGCGGGCTGACCCTGGCCACCTGCACCCAGGCCGAGCTCGACCAGTGGCTGGCCGGGAAATCCGGTCACCTCGCCCGGTCAGCGAACTTCGTCCGCTGGGCAGTCGCCCACCGCCACGCCTCCCGCCTCACCGCCCCCGCTGCACGCTGGACTGGCCCGTCCGGGCCGCTTGACCAGGACCGCCGGTGGGCAGACGCGCGCCGGCTCCTCAACGAGGAGACATACCCGGCCGCCGACCGGGTCGCCGGGCTCCTCATCCTGCTCTACGCCCAGAAGCTCAATGTCATCACGGCCCTGACGACCCAGCATGTCCTGCACGAGGACGGCCGCACCCTCCTGCGCCTGGGCAGCCGCCCGATCGCGCTGCCCGCCCCGCTGGACGCCCTCGTCGGCGCACTCACGACCGGCCGCAAGGCAGCGGGCACCAGCTTGCTCAATGTCCCTTCCTCCTGGCTGTTCCCGGGACGCCGGCCGGGAAGCCCGCTGACCGAAGACGCTCTCGCGAAGCGGCTGCATGCCCTCGGGATCAGCCCCCGGCAAAGCCGAAGCACCGCCCTGTTCACCCTGGCCGCCGACGTCCCGGCCGCCATCTTGGCCAAGACCCTCGGCATCCATGTCAAGGCGGCGATCCAGTGGCAGAAGATCTCCGGCGGCGACTGGGCCGCCTACGCCACCGAGGTCAGCAGCCGCCTGGAACACTGACCAGATGCCAGGACTGCCCGAACTCGACATCGCCCGCATCCGCCGCTGGTGCGAGCAGCGCGTCCCCGAGCACGTCCGGGACCAGGTCCGCGTCGAGTGCGACATCGGGCCCCGGCAGCTCACGATCGTGGAGTGCCGACCACCCTGGCGCGAGGGCATCGGTCCGGAATGGACACGGCTCCCCATCGCCCGGCTCCGCTACACACAGGCCACCACAATGTGGACGTTGTACTGGCGCGACCGTAATCTCCGCTTCCACCGCTACGACCAGCTCGAACCATCCCCCAACATCGACGACCTCCTGACCGAGATCGACCGCGACCCCACCGCGATCTTCTGGGGATAGCCCGCCCAGGCTGAGGCATTCAGACAGTTTCAATATCTGACTGTGCCATCAGAGGGCGCCCGCGAGGGTGCCCCGGCCGCGGTCCAGGTCGCGGACCGCTGGCACCTGTGGCATAACCTCGCCGGGCACACCATCAAGGCTGTCGCCCGCCACCGCTCCTGCCTTAAGCAGATCACCGCCGCCCGGCCCCGGGATACCGTGACCGGGCCGGAACCGGCAGCTGCCACCGCCGCCGCGCCGGAATCGCGGCTCGAGGCGCGGATGCGTGACCAGCACGCCACCGTCGCGGCCCTGGCGGCCCGCGGCCTGGGTATCCGGGCCATTGCCCGCGAACTGGGCGCAGACCGCAAGACTGCCCGCCGCTTCGTTCAGGCCCTCACCGCCGAGGATGCACTGGCCAGGGCTACCTCCCGGCCAACGATCCTGGACCGCTACCAGCCCTGCCTGCACCGCCGCTGGGCCGAAGGCTGCCACGACGCCGCGGTGCTGCACGCCGAGATCACCGAGCTCGGCTACCGCGGCAGCCTGCGCACCGTCTACCGCTACCTCCAGCCCCTGCGCGACGGGACCGCCGCCCCGCCCGGTGCCCTGCCGCCGCTGAAGGTCGGTGAGGTCACCAGCTGGCTGCTGCGCCGCGCCAGCGACCTGGATCCCCGCGACCAGGAGATCCTGGCCGAGATCCGGGCGCACTGCGCCCAGCTGGACCGCCTGGCCGGCCACGTGACCAGCTTCGCCAAGATGATGACCCGCCGCACCGGCGAACGAGACCTCCCCGGCTGGCTCGAACAGGTCGAAGCCGACGACCAGCCCGAACTGCACACCTTCGCTGCCGGGATCCGCCAGGACCTCGCGGCCGTCACCGCCGGGCTCAGCCTGCCCTACAGCTCCGGATCAACCGAAGGCAACGTCAACCGGCTCAAAGCCCTCAAAAGACAAATGTACGGCCGGGCCAGCCTCGACCTGCTCCGCAAACGCGTCATCCATCACTCTGGGTAAGAAGATCACGGAATTCGCGCCAGAGCCCATGCTGCTGGCAAGCGACACATACTCGAGACCAGCCGCTGCCAGGGCGGCAACGACATGCATCCTGCCTGCAGGAACGCAACCGCGGGCAAGAGCACGCCAGACGACAGGCCGCTGGCTGCTCCCATCACGCATCGTCGCCTATAACAGCCGGGCACCCACAAGCGCGGTCAGGCCAGGCCCGCCAGTGGAGTATCCCAGTCGTTGTCGTACCACCCGATCACCCTGATCTCGTCACCGAACGCCACGGTGAGCGCGCGAAATCGAAAATGCGCGACCAGGGGCGCCGACGATGCCGGAGCAGGCAACCTGATCTGGGGTCAGGTTGGCCCCTTGAGTGCACCCTCGGCCGCTGCCTTGAGCGCCCGTTCACCTTGTCCGTAGTCGCCTCCCGGCTCGGCTGCACAACCAGGTCGGTTACCGACCCGTTCGGCACCGGGACCCCTATCCCAGGCCGCCCAACTTTCCCTGGAGCCCGGACAGCGCGGTGCGGCAGCAGCGACTGACCAGAGGCGGCAATGCGGACCGCGCCAGGCAGATCGGAGCCTGGACCTGCTTGAGCACGTACCCGGCCGCTCTCGCCATGATCGAATCCTGCAACGCCTCATCGTCGCTGAAGGAAGCGAACATCAGGCAGGCCATCCGAGGCGCACAACGCCGCCGCGGTTGTGACGGCCCGCGCCTTGGCTCCGGTCAGGCTCGCCCGCATACAGCAGCCGCTGCGCGCCGTCGACAGCCAAACCCGCCGGCGATGCAGGACCCGGCCCCGGCCGGGATTGTGCTATGCCCGGCTGGAGGCGCCGATCTCATCCACGCGAAACACCGGATGGTCGCTGGGGTCGGGCAGTTTGGTGAAACACGGGTCCACGGCGCGTCCGCAGACCTTCCGGTAGGCCGCGATAATGGCTGCCCGGCCCGGGACCGCTATCTCGCTCGCCTGGAAGGTCTCCACCTTGCCCTTGCGGGCGAGCGTGGCCTTGCCGGCCGCGCGCAGATTGCGGACCCAGTCCGATTCGCCATACGGGGACACCAGGTACCGGATGCCCCCGACTTCGACCGGGATAACCGGCACCATGCGAGCCCGGCCTGTGCGCCGGCCGGGCACAGTCAGCGTGGCGACGCCGCCGGTTTGAAGCCTCGATACCAGCGGGTTGACCACGTGCCGGGTAAACGCCCGCGGCTCCAGGTACGCCACGACGACCACTCCCTCCCCGGGATCGCCTTTTCGCTACCAACGTGCGCCTGCCGCCCCGGCCCAGGGAAGAGCCATTAGTCCCCACCAGTGAAAACAAGCTCACCCGCTGGCCGGAGGGCTTGACAACAGCCGTAGAGCAGAGCGGCAGCCATCCTCAATTGGCCGGCGTGCGGGCGCGCGCGAGCTCAAGACGACCTTGCCGAACGATGCGGCCGGAGATCGCAATATGCTCACGGGGGGCATCGTGGCCGACCCCTGGGGATGGTGCGCGCAGCCGTTCTGCGTTCTGCGTGGCCGCCTCTCCAGAAAACCCGGCGTTCAGTGCCGGCGTTCTGTGCGGGCAGCGATCGGCAGTCTCGGGCGTCAGGTCGCCGGCGGGGGACCGGGCGAGCGTGTTGTGCCGGGACCCGGGCTCCCGATCCCGATCCGCTGGCACCCCCCGGCCGGCCCCAGCGGGCCGCCAGGCTCACCCGTCGGGCGGGCCGGTGCTGCTCATGAGGACAGGTCGTCGCTCGGCATCGGATTTCACGATCCGCAGCGTCAGCCGGCGGATCAGCGCGCTGAACGGGCCAACGAGCAACCAGTAGCGGGCGAAGCGGCGGAGGCTGGTGGGGTCCGTGGCCGCCGTCCGTGTCTCAGTCGTGATGAGGGCGCGCCCGCTGCCGTAGGGCTCCACCCGGATGTTGAAGGCGACCTTGACGTACCCAGGGGTGCCGAAAGCGGCGAATCGGCCGGGTCCGGCCTGCGGCGCGGGCTCGTCGCCGGTGACCGCCTTCCACGGCTGCACGACAGTGCCGAACACGATCTCGTGGCCGGGTGATTCGCCCAGGAGCAGGAAGCCGGCGCGTTCCATGTCGTCGAGGGTCCACGGCGGGCGGGCGGGTCCCGAGGGCCGCCGCTTGAGGACCCGCTGCAGCCGATTGGGGAGGCTTCGCATCTCAAGGAGCACCCGTATCACCGCGGACCGGGACAGGTCGCTGTGCCGGACCGCCTGCCACGTGAGGTCGGTGTTTGCGTCGACGACGACGGCGTGCGTCTCCGTGACGTCGTACTGGGGAAGGTAACGGTCCAGGAGCATCGCTTCGGCCTCGGATTGCACACCAACCTCCCCGCGTGGAATTGACCCCCCGGCAAGCACCGCCCTGCTGCATGATGCGGTCCTCTTCACACTGTCTGCCCGCAAAGGAGCCCTCACCAGAGGAAAACGTCCCGCCCTCACCCTTCCGCATCTTGCGCTCATCCCAGGAGCCCACCACGAGATGAAGACCCACTGCTCTCCGGCCCCGAGGCAGATTCCGCCGGCTACCTGACGGCCGCCGAGATCCGCAAGGGCCAGCTCGCCGGGTATCCGACAGAGACCTACGCCCACAACGGCAACGAGGACCTAGATCGGCTCCAGCGCGAGCATCCGGACTGGCCGATCCAGCTCGTCGCGAACGGCCGGGGATCAAGGGGTCACGGCGCACCGACGCGACGGGCAAGGCGGCCTGGTGAGTCTCTTCGCGCCTGCCATTTCTGAACTTGAGACCAGGCTCAGGGCGACCGCAGGGCGGCTGAATCGAAAATCGGCCAGCCAGTGGGCACGCGGCAGATTCACAAGCCACGCGATGACATCGCACTGAACCGTCGTTATGGGCATCTCGGCTGGTCGTCGGTGCGTGCGGCCGTGTCGGGTGCCGCTGGAACGTTCTGTGACACTGGCACCGGCCAGTCCTCGCCAATGCTGCCCAGCGGATGACCGTCCGGGCTCCGCTGCGCGTTCGCTCGATGCGCCCAGTCGGTAGCTCGGTCATGCATGATGAGCGGGTGGCCCCTGGCGCCTGGTTGTGAGCAGCTCGCCGCTTGGGGCGGGTGCTGACCGGAAGCTCGGCTGCTCCGCCAGTGCCATGATCCGAACGGATCGAGCCCTGTCACACCAGGACCCGGCCTTGCTCAGCGGCCTGACGGCATTTGCCGGTCCAGCGATGGTCTTTTACGCGAGCACGACATCTTGGGACCATCAGCTGACGTCGCCCGGCACCGCCTTCGGAAGGCAGCTGCCCGCCTTCTCTGCGGTGGGCTACTGGACGAACAGGTGGATGTCGGCGCTGGCCATGGCCTCGGCAAAGGTCAGGTATTCGGCGACGGTGATGTTGGAGAACGCGATGTCGGCTTGAGCCATGCGGAAGTGCTGCATCGACGGCCCGCAGATGTAAAGGCGAGCGCCTAGGGCTTGGAGCTGACGGACCTTGTCCTGTGCCGGGACGTGCCCGGCCTTCGTGAGCCCGGCCCGGGCGAACCGGCTGAACGGCCTGTTCCGCCCGTGCAGCTTCTCGGTGAAGCCCCTGGCCAGGACCCGCACCGCCGGGCCCTGGAAGTAAAGAGACACATCGACGCCTTCAAGGGCGGCGGCGAGCGCGAAGCCCAGGGGCGAGAGCAGCTCTTCCAGGCCGGCATCGGAGATCACCGCGGCAAGGCGGTGGCTGGGCAGCCGGGGCTTGCCCTTGATGATGACGTACCGGCACTCGGCGCCGGCAGGTGCGGCGCGGGCGAGCTGGTGCCCGGTGGCACGGCACCAGGCGCGGATGTCGTTGTCGATCGCATCGCCGGTGTCAGTCTGCCACTCAATCTGCCACTCACTTTGATCTTGCCCCCGAAAAACCTTACCGTCACCGAAAGCAGGCTATCGAAATTAGGTTCGATAGCAGCTGGACGAAGGCGGGCGAGTTCACAGGTCATTGTCTCAGTCCCGGAGCTACGGCTAAAGCTTCGTTACCGTCAGACGCCCAGGGCTCTGACGTGCGGCACCGGAGGGCCCGACGGAGCTAGGCTTCGGTACAGATTGGCAACGCTGGTGGCTCCCTCGAGGAGGAGATGATGGCTGGCAAATTTCTGGTCATCTGGAAGTTGGAGCTAAGCCGGGCAACCCCGGGCGTGGCCCGGGCCGTGATCCGGCAGCAGGACTACGGCGCCCGGTTGCTGGAGGAGGGCAAGCTTGAGGCGCGATATCACCTGGTGGGTGGGCATGGTGGCGCCTGGATCTACAACGTGGACTCCAACGAGGAACTCGACAACCTCCTCGCGCAGGCTCCCGTCTATAACATGGCCAGTTACCAGGTGCTGGCACTGGCCGAGATGATCACGCCGGTCCTGATCGGCGAAGCGCAGCCGGAGTAACGGCCCGTCAGGGCAATCTCCGGGTCGGCGAGGATATCGAAACCCGATCAAAGACCCGGTGACCTCGGATGACCAGCTGCGGCACTGGGTGTCGAGGGCCGAAGTGGGCCATACCGCGTCGAGCTCAAAAAAAGGCAACGAATTGACGTCGGCTGATCGCTCGCCGATTCACACACCAAACCGTACGGTCACCCGCGGTCAGGGCGAGCTGTTCCCGGCATGGTGCTATTTACGGTATTCACCGATTCCCGTCCGTGATGCTCCAGCCCGACGCTGGCCACCGGGACCAGCCCATGGTCGGGCAGGTCTTCGCGGACTGGACCGGCAGCGGGCCGCTGGCCCACTTGCCGAGACGCAGCTCACCACAATCCAGGCCAGGTCACACGCCGGCACGGCCAAACCCGGCACCCAGCTGCCTCACAAAGCCCACCCAGACACACCAGAAAGCCGCAGAAAGGTGACCGGCAGGAAAGCCGTGATCATCCGAAAGCTATGATCACGCTCGTTGGGCGGCATTCCAGGAGCCAACCTATTTACACAGCGAACTGAGCGTTGAAGGCCAGTGGCTCACGAATAGATCAATGCTCCCACGACGCACCATTCCGCCAGCCGCCCACGATCTCAGTAACCAGCCGGACTGCAATGTGCAATAGTGATCAAGCCGAAACGGGTCAGTGATCATTCCGCCGGTCGCTCTAGATGGAGCCTGCCCCGGAACTACGCTCCTGTCACTTGAAGCAACAGCAGACAGCCAGGCATCAGGCTGCCGGGACTTTAGCCACTCCGGAATGAACTTTTGGCCCTATCACACGCGTCAACCGGCATATTCAATGAGAATCCCAAACGCTGGTCATTGCACCAGAGGCGGGAGGCGCTCCATGGGCTTGTCTTCGCTGGATTCATCACCAGGCTGGGCACCGGGCGCCGCGGACGAGGTGCTCCCGCAATTCTGCATGCAGTGCGGCACGTGCAGCGTCGTCTGCCCAATGATCGACTACATGGAACATTCTCCGCGGGTCCTCAACGCGATGCTGACAGCCGGAAGCTACGACGAGGTTCTGCGCAGCCGCGCCATCTGGGCCTGCACTGGCTGCTACGCGTGCACAGTCGAATGCCCGAAGCAGCTCCCGGTAACCGAGTCGATCTACGCACTGAAGCGGGCCTCGCTACGCACCGGGGTCTATCCGCGGCGGTTCGTCACTCCCGTCCTGGCCCGCCAGTTCGTCCGCCTCATTAACCGGCGGGGGCGGAGCAGCGAGGCGTGGATCTCACTATCGCTCTACCTGCGGACCCGCCCCTTCCAACTGCTGCGCTATGCGCCGGTGGCGCTGCGCCTGATGCGGCGGGGCAGGCTACCGCTGCGGTCTGAGTCGCTGCGCGAACCGGCACAGCTACGGAGGGTTCTCGATGCCCTCGATATGACGACTGGGGAGGACGCATGAGCTACGCCTACTACCCCGGATGCTCGGCCAAGGGGACCGGCCGGTCCTATGAGGAGTCGCTGCGTGCCGTGTTCGAGGCGCTCGGGACTGGCCTGGATGAGCTCGAGGACTGGAACTGCTGCGGGGCGTCGGGGTATCCCGCCGTCGACATGGCTAAGGCGGTCGCCCTCTCGGCCCGCAACCTCGCACTGGCCGAGGGTGCGCGGCCCGGCCCGGCGCCCGTCGACGTCATTGCCCCGTGCGCAGGCTGCTACCGCGCGCTGCTCAAGACCGAGCGGGTACTCTCCGACGGCGGGGCCATGGCCACTCGTGTCAGCGGGGCGCTGGGGGCAGCCGGGCTGCACTATGAGGGCCGGGCCCGGCCACGGCACCCGCTGGACGTGCTTGTGAACGACATCGGGCTGGACCGGATCGCCGAAGCCGCGGTCCAGCCGCTCCGGGGGCTGCGGGTCGCCTGTTATTACGGCTGCCTGCTCGTACGCCCATACGCCACGTTCGACGACCGCCGCGCCCCCACGTCGATGGAGCGGCTGCTGGCGGCGGTCGGCGCCGAGCCCATCGACTGGCCGCTGCGGACACGCTGCTGCGGCGGCTCATGCTATTGCGGCGGGCCGCTGATCGGCGCTCTCCCCGACGCGACACTGCGGCTCAGCCACCGGCTGCTGGCCGACGCGAAGCGGCGTGGCGCCGATGCGATCGCCACGGTCTGCCCGCTGTGCCAATTCAATCTCGAGGCGTTCCAGGGCCAGATGGCCCACAAGTTCGATGAACCCGGCAGCCTCACGGTCGGTTTCTTTACCCAACTGCTGGGGACCGCCCTCGGGCTTGACGAGCGGGCGCTCGGCGTCCAGCGGATGCTGCAGTGGCAGCTGCCGGAGCCCGCCGGGACGGAGGGAGGTGCCCATGTCTGAGCCTGACGGGGACCGGTCACGCGCGGCACTGCCCGCGAAGGTCGGTGTGTACGTCTGTCACTGCGGCCATAACATCGCCCCCAAGGTCAACGTCGAGGGCGTCGTCGCGTTCGCCGGGTCCCTGCCCGGCGTGGCGATCGCGCGCGACTACAAGTTCATGTGCTCGGACCCGGGCCAGGAGCTCATTCAGCAGGACATCCGCGACGGTCTGGTGAACCGGGTCGTCGTGGCCTCGTGCTCGCCGCTGATGCACGGGGCGACGTTCCGGCGGGCGACGGAGGCCGGCGGGATCAGCCCCTTCTACTCCCAGATGGCAAGTATCCGCGAGCATGTCAGCTGGGTTACCGCCGATAGCGGGGAAGCGACTGAGAAAGCGAAGGCGCTCATCGGCGGAGCGGTGCGGCGCGTCGCCGCGCACGAGCAGCTGGACCGGCGCCGCGCGCCGGTCCACCCGGACGTCCTTGTCATCGGCGGCGGGATCGGGGGAATCCATGCCGCGCTCACCCTGGCCGAGGCCGGCAAGCATGTCTACCTGGTGGAGCGGGAGCCGTGCATCGGCGGCCAGATGGCCAAGTTCGACAAGACCTTCCCGACGCTCGACTGCGCCGCCTGCATTCTGACCCCGAAGATGGCCCAGGTCGGCCAGCACCCCAACATCGACCTGCTCTCCTACAGTGAGGTGGAGAAGGTCTCCGGCTATGTGGGCAACTTCAAGGTCAAGGTGCGCAGGAAGGCCCGCTACATCAGCGAGGACGCCTGCACCGGCTGCAATCTCTGTGTCGAGAACTGCACCTGGGACGGGATCGTGTCCCAGTTCGATCACGGCCTCGGTACCCGGCCGGTGGCCTACAAATCGTTCCCGCAAGCGGTTCCAGCCTTCCCCGTCATCGACCGCGCGGGCACCTCCCGGTGCACCTTCAGCTGCCCGGCCGGGATCAAGGCGCACGGCTACGTGTCACTCATCAGGAAGGGCGATTACGAGAAGGCGTTCAACCTCGTGCTCGACGCCACTCCCCTGGTCGGCAGCCTGGGCCGGGCCTGCTATGCGCAGTGCGAG
The DNA here is from genome assembly GCA_963720645.1 of uncultured Actinomycetes bacterium. GTDB lineage: Bacteria > Actinomycetota > Actinomycetes > Streptosporangiales > Streptosporangiaceae > RYN-230. Next base: position 467,264 of record CAVRFX010000022.1, read on the forward strand.
GCCGAGTGCACCAGGGCGGGCCTGGAGGGCCCGCTGCCGATCCGGCGGCTGAAGCGCTTCATCGCGGACGCCCACTATGCGCGGGGAACGCCGGCCGCGGTCGAGCCCACTCCCCCGAACGGCAAGCAGGTGGCCGTGGTCGGCTCCGGGCCGGCCGGCCTGACCGCAGCCTGGCAGCTCGCACGCCAGGGCTATCGCGTCAAGATATTCGAGGCCGCGCCCGAGCCTGGTGGCATGCTCAGGCTGGCCATCCCCGGCTACCGGCTGCCGGTCTCGGTGGTCGAGCAGGATATCGAGAACGTGACCGCGCTGGGCGTGCAGATCGCCACCAGCACGCGCGTCGGGAACCTTGACGGGCTGCGCCGCGAGGGGTACGACGCGATCCTGGTCGCGACCGGCGCGCCGGTCTCCACCAGCCTTGGCGTGCCTGGCGAGGACCTGGACGGCGTTGTCCCCGGCCTGGAGTTCCTCGAGGCGACCAAGTGCGGCGAAGCGCCCAGCCTGGCCGGGAAGCGGACCATCATCGTGGGCGGCGGGAACGTGGCGATGGATGCCGCGCGGACCGCCCGGCGACTCGGCGCGCCGGAAGTGACCGTCGCCTACCGGCGCAGCCGCGGCGACATGCCCGCCTACCCGGAGGAAGTGGACGCCGCCGAGCACGAAGGGACCCGGTTCAGTTTCCAGGTCGCGCCCGTCGAAGTCGTGGGCTATGAGCATGGGCGGGTAGGCGGGCTGCGCTGCGTCCGGACCGAGCCCGGCGCGCCTGACGCTTCGGGCCGCCAAAGCCCGCAGCCGGTCCCCGGAAGTGAGTTCGTGATCGCTTGCGAGGTGGTGATCGCCGCGATCGGGCTGCGGCCCGAAGCGATGACGCTGGACCCCGGGCTGCTAGCGGCCCCGAACGGGACAATCCAGGCCGACCCGGGAACGCTGCAGACCGATGTGCCGTACATCTTCGCTGCGGGCGACGTCGTGTCGGGCGCGCTCGACATTGCGCACGCGGTCGGGCGCGGGCAGCGGGCCGCCTTTATGATCGACCGCTGGCTGCGGGGCGCCGAACTGGATCCAGCGAGCTTCGACGCAAAGCTGCCAATGATCGGCCAGGCCGATGTGCTGGCCCGGCAGCACCCGGCCCGCGGCCGCCTGGATCCGCGAGCGCCAGCTACCCGGTTTGACGCCGGGCCGGCCGATTTCGCCGAGCTCGAGCCGCCGCTGACCGAGGCGGTGGCACGGTACAGCGCCGAGCGGTGCCTCGACTGCGGCCTCTGCTCCGAATGCGGGCAGTGCATCGCGGTCTGCGAGGCCGACGCGATCGACCTGACCATGCCGGACACGGAGGCCGAACTCGACGTTGGGGCGATCATCGTGGCTACCGGCTTCAAGCCCTTTGATGCCACGCGGATCCCCGAGTACGGCTACGGCAGGTACCCGAACGTCTATACGGCGCCCGAGGTAGAGCGCCTGCTCAACGCCTCCGGCCCGACGCAGGGCGAGATCGTGCTGCGCACCGGGGAGCGCCCGCAAACGGTCGGCATCATCCACTGCGTCGGCTCGCGCGACGCCAGGTACAACCCCTATTGCTCCCGCGTGTGCTGCATGTACTCCCTGAAGCTGGCCCACCTTATCAAGGAGCGCACCGGCGCGGAGGTCTACAGCTTCTATATCGACATGCGGACTCCGGGCAAGGGTTATGAGGAGTTCTACGAGCAGGTGATGAAGGAAGGAGTGCACCTGATCCGCGGCCGCGTCGCCGAGGTGAGCGACGAGGCGGACCCACCTGTGGCGGCGGGGAAACTCGTCCTCCGGGCGGAGGATACACTGGCCGGCCGGGTGCGGCAGATCTCGGTGGACATGGTCGTGCTCGCGGTGGCCCTGGAGCCCCAGGACGACGCCGAGCACGTCAGCAGGCTGCTCAACATCAGCTGCGGCTCCGAGGGCTTCTTTACCGAACGCCACCCGAAGCTGGCCCCGGTGTCCACGTTCACCGACGGCGTCTTCCTGGCCGGGGCCTGCCAGGGGCCCAAGGACATCCCGGACACCGTGGCCCAGGCCGGCGCGGCTGCGGCGGAGGCCCTCGTGATGATCGACCGCGGCTCGATGGAACTCGAGCCGAGCACGGCCTTCGTCGATGCGGCGAAGTGCTCCGGCTGCCGCACCTGCCTCGGTCTCTGCCCGTTCGGGGCGCTGACCTTCGACGCCGGGGCGAACGTCGCGGTGGCCAACGAGGTGCTCTGCAAGGGGTGCGGCGTGTGTGTGGCTGCCTGCCCGTCGGGCGCCATGCAGCAGCACCTGTTCACGGACGAGCAGGTCCTCGCCGAGCTCGAGGGGGTGCTCAAGAGTGTCTGAGAATCAGTTCCAGCCGAAGATCGTCGCCTTCTTCTGCACCTGGTGCACGTATACGGCGGCTGACCTGACCGGCATCTCCCGGCTGACGTACGCGCCCAACGTGCGGGTGATACGCCTGATGTGCTCGGGCCGGGTCGATCCGCAGTTCGTGCTCGCTGCCTTCCACCACGGCGCAGACGGGGTGCTGATCGGCGGCTGCCACCCGGGAGACTGCCACTACCAGGAGGGCAACTACAAGACCCGCCGCCGGATCGAGCTGCTCCGGGCCGTGCTTCGCGACCTGGGGGTCGAGGACCAGCGGCTCCGCCTCGAGTGGATCTCCGCGTCAGAGGGCGAGAAGGTGCAGCGGGTCTGCAACGAGATGACCCAGGAGCTGCGCAGGCTCGGGCCGCTCCGCCTCGAACGCCCCCGCCGTCAGGCCACGGCGCTCGCTGGGGAGGCGTGATGACGAAACCGAAGATTGCTTTCTACTGGTGCGCCTCCTGCGGCGGGTGCGAGGAAGCCGTCGTTGACCTTGGCGAGGATCTTCTGACCGTCGTCGAGCTCGTGGAGATCGCCTTCTGGCCCGTCGCGCTCGACTTCAAGCGCCACGACGTCGAGGCGCTGGACGACGGCGAACTGGCGGCGGCGTTCATCAACGGCGCCGTCCGCACATCGGAACAGGAGGAGATGGCGAGGCTGCTGCGGCGCAAGTCCGCCGCCGTGGTCGCGTTCGGCAGCTGCGCAATACTGGGCGGCGTCCCCGGCCTGGCCAACCTGTACGAGAGCCGGGACATCCTCGACGCCGTCTACCGCGAGGCGCCGAGCGTCCAGAACGGCGACGGGACGCTGCCGGCCGAGGAAAGCCGGGTCTCCGAGGGATCGCTGACGCTGCCTGCGTTCAGCGCCTCCGTGCGCACGCTTGACCAAGTGATCGATGTCGACTACTACCTGCCGGGCTGCCCGCCGCCGACCGGGCTGATCACCTCGGCCGTGGGAGCGCTCGTCGAGGGGCAGCTGCCCGAGAAAGGGGCCGTGCTCGCGCCTGACGTGGCACTCTGCTCCGAGTGCCCGCGGGCCGCGACGAAGCCGGACAAGCTCCTCGTGGGCGCGTTCCGGCGGCCGCATCAGGTGCTCATCGATCCGGACCTGTGCCTGCTCGCGCAAGGCCTGATCTGCCTCGGGCCGGCCACCCGTGCGGGCTGCGCCGCCGCCTGCCCTGGCGGGAACATGCCCTGCACCGGCTGCATGGGGCCGACGAGCGGTGTCGTTGACTATGGGGCCAAGGCGCTGTCGGCCATCGCATCGCTCCTGGACGCGAATGGCGAGGACGAGGTCACCGCCCGCGTGGCCGAGATCGCCGACCCGGTAGGTACCTTCTACCGCTACAGCCTGCCCGCTTCACTGCTGCACCGTCGCGTGCGGCCGCCGGCCAGGCACGAAGAGGAAGGGGTGGCGCCTTGAACCGCGAGATCGTCATCGACCCGTTGACCCGGCTTGAGGGGCACGGGAGGATACAGATCTTCCTCGATTCCGAGGGCAGCGCCGACCGGGCCTACCTGCAGATCCCGGAGCTGCGCGGCTTCGAGAAGTTCGCCCAGGGGCGCCGGGCCGAGGACATGCCGCAGATCACCTCACGCATCTGCGGTGTCTGCCCCATGGCTCACCACATGGCCGCGACGAAAGCTCTCGACGACCTCTACCAGGTGGAGCCGCCGGCCGCCGCCCATAAGATCCGCGAGCTCCTCTACAGCGCCTTCATGGTCGAAGACCACGCACTGCACTTCTTCTTCCTCGGCGGGCCCGATTTCATCGTCGGCCCGGATGCGCCGCGGCACAAGCGGAACATCCTCGGTGTCATCGATGCCGTGGGCCTCGATGTGGGCAAGGAGGTGATCGGTGTCCGCAAGCAACTCCGCGACCTGGTTGCCGCAGTGGCGGGCAAGGCGATCCATCCCGTTTTCGGGCTCCCCGGGGGCGTGTCGCGCGCCCTGGACAGCGAGCTTCAGCAGCAGGCAGCCGCCGCCGCGGCCCGCGCCGTGGAGTTCAGCCAGTTCGCCCTCGGCGCGTTCCGCACGGCCGTGCTCGGCAATCCGGAATACGTCGAGCTCATCACCTCCGAGGCGTACACGCACCGCACCTATTACATGGGCCTCGTCAACGGCACGAACAATGTCACCTTCTACGACGGCACGCTCCGGGTCGTCGGCCCGGAAGGGAAGGAGCTGCTCACGTTCCCGGGGAGGGACTACCTCGGCCATGTTGCCGAGCACGTCGAGCCGTGGACGTACATGAAGTTCTGTTTCCTGAAGGATGTCGGCTGGAACGGATTCGCGGACGGGGCCGGCAGCGGCATCTATAGCGTCGCGCCGCTCGCCCGGCTGAACGTGGCCGACGGCATGGCCACCCCGCGCGCGCAGGAAGCTTACGAGGAGTTCTTCACGACGCTGGGCCCCAAGCCCGTCCACCACACGCTCGCCAATCACTGGGCCAGGATCATCGAGCTCGTGTACGCGGCGGAGCGGATGGCCGAACTTGCCGCCGACCCGCAGATCACCGACCCGCAGGTACGCACGCTGCCGAACGCCCCGCCGCGCGAGGGCGTCGGCGTGGTGGAGGCGCCGCGGGGAACCCTCTTCCACCACTACCAGACGGACGAGCGCGGGCTCATCACGGCCGCGAACATGATCGTCGCCACGCAGAACAACGCCGCGAGGATCGCGCTGTCGGTTAACAAGGCGGCGCGCGCGCTGATCAAGAACGGCCAGGTTGACGACGCGCTGCTGAACCGGGTCGAGATGGCGTTCCGCGCCTACGACCCGTGCATGGGCTGTTCCACGCACAGCCTGCCGGGCCACATGCCGCTGATCGTCAACGTCAGGGACGCGGGTGGCACGCTCCTGCATGAGATCCGGCGGGACTGACCCGTGCGAACGCTCGTCCTCGGCCTGGGCAACGAGTACGCGGGAGACGACGCCATCGGCGTGCTCGCGGTGCGAGCCCTGCGCGGTGAACTAGCCACGGACGCCGACATCGTGGAGAGTGCCGCCTCGGGCCTGGCCCTGCTCGAGGTCTTCGCCGGGTATGACCGCGCGGTGATCGCCGATTCGATCCGCACCGGGCGCAGCCCGGCGGGCACGATCATCGAGGCCGGGCTCGCCGATCTGGGCCGGGCGACGGCCCCGAGCCTGCACCAGGCCGGCATACCCGAGCTCGCCGCGGTCGCCAGGCGCCTCGGCATGGGCTTCCCTGATCAGACGCGAGTGCTCGCCGTCGAGGTCGCAGGACCGCTGACGTTCGGCGCGCCGCTGAGCAAGCCCGTGGCTGCGGCTATAGCCCCGCTCGGCCGGCGTGTCGTGGAACAGGTCCGGCGCTGGGCGGCGGAGGATCCAGCCGCGGCGGTTTCAGCGGCGCAGACAGCGACTTCCGGCTCTGCGGGGCCCGACATGCAGCGCCAGGGCCGCACCTGAGGTGCCTCGGCTGGAACGAACCAGCCGGAGGAGGCGACCTACGGCTTCCGGCCTGAGGACCAGTGTCCCTACCTTCATGAGTACGCGGGGCGCAGAGTACACCCAAGCGGGAAAGGCACTGCTACTGCAGCAGGGAGCCCGCGATCGCCAGGATCGCGAGACGCCCGACAGACCTCCCGGCTGCTCCGGTCCACACCCTGCATTCACGAGAGGAGCGGCATGCGAGCGACGATGTCATATCACGTGACCGGGATGACCTGCCAGCACTGCGTCAACGCGGTCACGGGGGAACTCGCTGCACTGGGCGGTGTGTCGTCGGTGGTGGTCGATCTGGTTCCGAGCGGGGAGTCCCTGGTGACGGTGACCAGCGACGCACCGCTGGCCCAGCAGGCGGTTGCGGACGCCCTGGATGAGGCTGGGGACTACTACCTCGCGGCGAAGTAGGCGGGCCGGGTCCTGCCGCAGGACGCGGCCCGCACGCAGGAGGGAGCAGGAGGCTGATGGGCGCGGTCACCGGAGACCGGGTGGTTGTCACTCCGGATGGTCCCGAGCGCACGGTCGAGCTTGCTGTCGGCGGAATGACGTGCGCGTCGTGCGCGGCGCGGGTGGAGAAGAAGCTCAATAAGCTGGATGGCGTCGCTGCGACTGTCAACTTCGCCACCGAGACGGCGCGGGTCACCTTCCCTGGTTCCGTGTGTCCGGGTGAGCTGGTCGCGGCCGTGGAGCAGGCAGGATACACCGCAGTCCTGCCCGCTGCTGCGGAGCCCGCGGGCGCGGAGCCGGCTGCCGGGCCGCATCCGGCGGCGGGTGAGCAGGAGGAAGCAGCATCGCTGCGGCGGCGGCTGCTGGTGTCGCTGGCGCTTGCGGTCCCGGTGGTAGTGCTGGCGATGGTCCCTGCGGCACAGTTCCGGAACTGGCAGTGGGCCTCGCTGGCGCTGGCCTCACCGGTGGCGGTGTGGGGAGCGTGGCCGTTCCACCGCGCCGCGTTCACCAACGCCCGGCACGGCGCCGCCACCATGGACACCTTGATCTCGGTCGGCGTGAGCGCGGCCTACTTGTGGTCGCTCTACGCACTGTTCCTCGGCGCTGCAGGCCACCAGGGCGCGCACATGGACGCCGCCCGGCTGGCTGGCGGCACCGGGGCCAGCGACATCTACCTGGACGTCGCCTGCGGGGTGACGGTGCTGATCCTGCTGGGCCGTTACCTTGAGGCCCGCGCGAAGCGCCGCGCGGGGGCGGCGCTCCGGGCGCTGCTGTCATTGGGCACCAGGGACGTCGCAGTGCTGCGGGACGGCAGCGAGAAACGGATCCCAGCGGGGGAACTGCTCGTGGGTGACCTGTTCGTGGTCCGGCCGGGTGAGAAGATCGCCACCGACGGCGTGGTGGAATCCGGCAGTTCCGCGGTCAACACCTCGATGCTGACCGGGGAGCCTATTCCGGCCGAGGTCACCGCCGGGGACGCGGTCACCGGTGCGACGGTCAGCATCAGCGGCCGCCTGGTCGTGCGCGCGACACGAGTCGGCGCCGACACGCAGCTGGCCCAGATCACCCGGCTGGTCACGGACGCGCAGGCCCGCAAGGCGCCGGTACAGCGGCTGGCTGACCGGATCTCCGCGGTCGTCGTCCCCGTCGTCATCGGTATCGCCCTCAGTACGCTCATCGGGTGGCTGGCCGCCGGGCAGCCCGCAGGTGCGGCATTCACGGCCGCGGTCGCGGTGCTGATCATCGCCTGCCCGTGCGCAATGGGGCTGGCCACGCCGACCGCCCTGCTGGTTGGCACCGGCCGGGGCGCCCAGCTCGGCATCCTGATCAAGGGACCAGAGGCCCTGGAGTCCACCCGCACCATCGACACGGTGGTACTGGATAAGACCGGCACCGTCACGACCGGGCGGATGACCCTGGCCGGCGTGGCCGCCGCACCCGGCGAGGACCCGGCCCAGGTGCTCCGCCTGGCCGGGGCGGTGGAAGACGCCTCCGGGCACCCGATCGCCGCAGCCATCGCCGCCGCCGCCCGCGGCCAGCTCGGCGCCAGCCTGCCCGGCGTTGAGGATTTCACCAGCCATGATGGGGTCGGCGTGTCCGGGGTGGCCGACGGCCACGCGGTCGTGGCCGGGCGCCAGGACTGGATCAAGACCGAGTGGGCGCAGCCCATCCCCGCGGCCCTGGCCGCCCGGGCAGGCGAGGCAGAGGCGGCCGGGCAGACTGCCGTGTTCGCCGGCTGGGACGGGCAGGTCCGCGGCGTGCTGGTGGTCGCCGACACGATCAAGCCCACGTCGGCGGAGGCGGTGGCCAGGCTGCGCCGGATGGGCCTGGAGCCGGTGCTGCTCACCGGGGACAATCACCGCGCCGCCCGGACGGTTGCCGGCCAGGCGGGAATCAGCCAGGTCATCGCCGGGGTGCTGCCAGCCGGGAAAGCCGCGGCCATCAAGCGCCTGCAAGACGCCGGGCGGGTGGTGGCCATGGCCGGTGACGGCGTGAACGACGCCGCCGCCCTCGCCCAGGCCGACCTGGGCCTGGCCATGGGCACCGGTACCGACGCCGCGTTGGAGGCAGCGGACCTCACCCTGGTCCGCGGGGACCTGCTGGCGGTGCCCGACGCGATCCGGCTGTCGCGGCGTACCCTGCGCATCATCAAGGGCAACCTGTTCTGGGCCTTCGCCTACAACACCGCCGCCATCCCGCTGGCCGCGCTCGGCTTCATCAACCCACTAATCAGCGCCGCCGCCATGGCGTTCAGCTCGGTGTTCGTCGTGTCCAACAGCCTGCGGCTGCGCCACTTCCGCCCCGCCCCGGCGCCGCCCGGCCTCAGCTGACGAAGCCGCTGCCCCCCGAACCCCAGCGTAAGCAATGGCTGTATACAGCGGCGTCCGCATCAGTACGTAGCCACAGGACGGGACTGCCACCACGGCTTGCACAGGCTGCGGTACCACGCCGACCTTGGGTCGGCGGCAAGGCTCCCTGCCGCCGCAGCCAACGTATTAGTCAACCCGCCGATGGCAGATCGCGCGCCTACCCGCTCGTTATGCGCACTTGCTGCTTCGCCGATGGCTACCGCTCGAGCCACGCAGACCAGGTCGCTATGTACCGGTCGGCGCTCATAGTCGATCTGCCGCCACATGGAGACCGAGAGCTAGGCAACGTTCGTTACTCTATGTAGTCCCCATGGTTCAAGGCTTGGCCATGATCATTACCTGGCGCGGAACCGACTCAGGGACCTCTTCCGGGGACCGGAGACGCTCCACTGCCTCTCCTCGCCAGCGGAATGGCTGGTAGTCAGCTTCTGCTTCTTCGCGAGTGCCACTCAAAATGCCACCCACTGGAGGAGAGGTACTTGGTTCTGTATTCGAAACATCCTCATACGCTGGAGCCCCCTTACGGAATCGAACCGTAGGCCTTCTCCTTACCATGGATCGAGGTCAGGTTCCGTTACCGCAGGCAGGACGCCTGAACAGCCAGAACACAAGCACAGACCGGCACCCGCAAGCCCTGGATAGGCGTCCACGAGCCCGGTTTGCCACCCCATCTGCCACTCAGCTTGATCGTGCACCGCCACCCGCACCCAAGTCTGTCATCCTGGAAGCACGCCCGGCTGGGTACGCGGCCGACGGTCAGCCCGGCTGACATTGGCGCGGGGTGGCTGCCTGGCCCGGCCGCGGGGCACTGTCGTGGAGGACCTGACCGGCCGGCCCGGAAGGACCTATATTTCCTTGATGAAGGCGGCTCAGATTGGTGTCGGTCCTGGGACGGCCCTCTACAACTGACTTTGCATCTGTTCGATACGTGCTTAGCTACCCGGCCGCCGTGGTCGGGGAATCGGCAGGTTCGGGGCAGCACGAGCACTGGAGGGCCGGCCAGGTGCCTGGCGACGAGATAGCAAGTCACAAGTTAGCTCGTGGCGGCCCGGTGGGGCGCGCCAGCGGGGCAGATCCAGGCGAGCTGGCGGCGAGCACGGGCGAGACCGATGCGATCCCGCCGGTTAGCGTTGCGGCTTCGCCCGGGGCCGGCCCGCCCGCTCAGGCCTCCGCGGCCGCTTGCGCCGCGCTCACGGTCTCTGGTGGTCAATCTTCGTCGTCTCGCTGGGACTTTTCCTTGTCCGCTTCCTGGTCCCCACGCCGGTCGGGCAGGCAGACAATCGTGACGGTCCGCGGCTCATGTGCGGCGTCTTCGGCCTCGGGCCTGTCGTTCCCCGCGGTTACCCCCCGTACTTCCGCTACGCCTACTTCCAGTACGCACCGACGAAGTGCGGCCGCGCGCCGTATGTGACGTCAGAGATCGTGCCGCTGGAAGTGGCACGACTGCTGACGCCGGTCTTCGGCCTGTCCGGCTCGCTGAACCTGATCGTGCTCGGGGTGCTGATGTGCGCGCTCGCCTCGGTCGCGATCGCCAGCCTGGCAACCGGCCTGCGGGTCAGGCCATGGGGTCAGCTGCTGGCGGCCGCCGTCATCTGGCTGATCGTCGCGGACGCGGCGTTCTTCGATCTGTTCGCCAGCCCGATGAGCGAGCCCGCCGTCCTGGCCGGCCTGCTGCTGGTCGCAGCAGGCGTGGTCTACCTTGGGCGCGACGGGGGCGCGAGCGCGTGGGGCCTCGTCCTGGCCGGGACGGGAGGTTTTCTCGTTGTCCTGTCCAAGGAGGAATACCTGTTCCTGGCCGTGCCGATCGGCCTGACCATGGTGCTGGCCAGCACCAGCCGGGACAGCGGGCCAGGGCTGCGCCGGTTCCGGACGCCGCAGGCAGGAGCGGCCGTGGCGGTCGCCACGGTCCTCGCGGTCTCAGCCGCGGGGTACGCCGTATGGAACGCGCATAGTCCCTACGGCCAGCGGACGCAGCCCATGCTGGCCGTGGACACGATCTTCGAGCACATCGTGAACGGCCACGACAACGAGCGTGCGGACCTGCGCGCACTCGGCCTGCCGGCGAGCTGGTCGAGGTACGCCGGGAGCTACTACTGGGCCAGTGATTCAGTCCGAACGGACCCGCTATACCACCGGTATGAGCCGAAACTGACCGACGGCAACGTCGCGCGCTTCCTGCTGGCGCATCCGGCCCGCATAATTGACGTCGGGCAGCAGTCAGCCGTCGAGGATCAGAGCTTCCGGGTCACCAGCCTGGGCGATTACCCGCCATCCGCCGGCCACCGGCCAGGCGCCCTTGAATCCCGGGTGATCGTGGTCACCTGGCTGGTGCACCGGCTCCCGCGGCACCTCGGCTTGCTGTGGCTGGTCCCGCTGTGGGTGGTGATGGCGGTGGTCGCGCTGCTCGCGTTGCGGCGCCGCCGCGCGCCCTGGCACCGGGACGGCGCGGTGCTCGCGCTGTGCATGACAGGCTGCGCCGTTGTCGCGTTCATCCCGCCCGCCTATTTTGACGGGATCTCCACCGCCAGGCACATGGTCGGCATGAACCTTGCCATAGCCCTGGCGTTCGCGATGACCGTCGCGCTGGCTGGCTCGATGATCCGCCAAGCCTGGCCCGTGCTCGGCAGGCCCCCGGAACCGCCCGGGGCAAGAGGCTAGGCCAGGCGGGGCGCTGACCCGGGTGACCTGATCGCGCCGGGCTCATCCGCGGCGGAGAGAATGGAAGCGGCCACTTCAGACCAGCTCTCGCTGCGACTGGAGCTTCCTTCATGCGCGGAACCCGCAGTTCCGCTCTCCGCGTCCCGTCAGAGTATCTTCGGCGGCGTGGCGGTCAGGGGAGGTGTCATGGCGGTATCGCTTGATGTGGTCGCACTGGACAAGCCGGAGGACGTGAACGTCATCGTCGGCCAGGCGCATTTCATCAAGACGGTCGAGGATCTGCACGAGGCGCTGGCCGGCGTGAGCCCGCATCTTCGCTTCGGCATCGCGTTCTGCGAGGCCTCAGGCGCCCGCCTGATCCGCAGGTCGGGGAATGACCAGGAGCTGACCCGCCTCGCCGTCGCCGCTGCCGAGGCGATCAGCGCCGGGCACGCGTTCGTGAGGCGCGGATCGCGCGCATGCCGCGGAACCCGTCACGGATCTCCGCCAGCAGCGGGCCCAGCTCATATGCAGGGTTCTCCATTTGCCTGTCCTAACGATCGGAATGCTCTGTCACCGGCCAGTGCGCACGGTCGCAAATCATGCGCCCAATGACTGGGAAACAACTAAGCCATGAGCCAGAATCATGGATGTGGATACGGACTCGCTACGCTGGTTCCCCGGTCACTGTCACAGACGCCCTGGCCCTGGGTGCCAACGAGCGGGGGCACGATCTCGGCGCGGTTGCCCCTAGCCTGGCCGGACCGCGGGGGCGTGCCGATCTCGAGGTCGGCCTGCCCGCCGTCGAGGGTGGCCGACTGCAACTCGTCCCGGACCTGGGTCAGCTGGAAACGGGCGCCCGGGTGAGCGGCCCGGCAGGTCCGGACGAGGTCTGGCACGAGCCAGGTGCCCAGCGACTGCCCTTATGAAGGCCTGCCGTGGGCGCAAGCCGCGCGTAACAAGGAGTTCTGTACGCAACGTGAGCTCTGCCTTCTCCGGCAGATCATCATCTCGATGGATCTCTATCTGCCCAGGAAGACCGCCAGATATCAGGCAGCTGAGCGGATGCCAGCCCTATGACAGTGAGTCGTCCAGCTCGCCAAGGGACTCAATGAGCTCGAGGTTGGCGGAGTAGTCAACGGGGCAGGCGATCACCGACACGGTGTCGGCCGCCAGGGCGGTGCGCAGCGTCGGGAGCAGTTCGCCGGCCGACCTGATCCGGTACCCGGTCGCGCCGAAGCTTTCGGCGTAAGCCACGAAGTCCGGGTTGCCGAAGGTGGTGTCCACGTCGCGGCCGATTTCCAGGTTCATCTTCCAGCTGATCAGCCCGTAGGCGTCGTCGACCCAGATCAGGATGACGAACGGCAAAGCGAGCCGGAGCGCGGTCTCGATCTCTTGCGAGTTCATCAGGAAGGCGCCGTCACCGGTCGCGACGAGGACCCGGGAGTCCGGCCTGGCGATCTTCGCCCCGATCGCGCCGGGCACCGTCCAGGCCATCGTGGACAGGCCGTTGGAGATCAGGCAGGTATTCGGCTCGTAGGTCGGGTACAGGCGCGCCATCCACATCTTGAGTGCCCCGGTGTCGACCAGCACGATGTCGTCACGGCGCAGCGCCGCGCGCGTATCGGCGACGATCCGGGCTGGTGCCAGCGGGAACCGCTCATCGTCCTGGCCGCGGGCCAGCTCGCTGGCCAGCAGGGCGCGGATGCGTTCTTGGCCCGGAGGGGCTGCGGTGCGTGGCCCGGCCGCATCCGCGAGGGCGTCGAGGCTGTGCCCGATTTCGGAGTGCAGTCCAACAGCGACGTCGTAGTGCGCATCGACCTCGGCGGGGAACCGGTGCAGATGGATGATCTTGGTGTCGCCGCGCGGGTTGATCCGGACCGGGTCGAACTCCTGCAGCTCATACCCGACGGCGACGATCAGGTCCGCGCGGTCGAAGCCGAAGTTGGCATAGTCGTGGCGCATGAACCCCACCGCGCCCAGCGCCAGCGGGTGATCGTCAGGGAACACGCCCTTGCCGTGGAACGTCGTGGCGACCGGGACGCCCAGCGTCTCAGCGAAACGGCGCAAGGCCTCGCCCGCGCCCGCCCTCGCTGCCCCGTGCCCGGCTAGCACGACCGGCGCGCGAGCGTCCCGCAGCAGCGCCGCAGCACGATCGATCTGCCCCCGGGACGGCTCATCCGTCCGCGGGACGTTCACCGCAAGCGGCGCCAGCCCGGCCGGTGCCGCCATCTCCTCCACGTCCTCAGGGATGGCCAGGTAGACGGCGCCGGGCCGCTCAGTCTGGGCAAGCTTGAACGCCTTGCGGATCATCTCCGGGATGGCACCCGGCGTCGCCACCAGCGCAGACCACTTGCTCACCGGCGCAAACATCGACACCAGGTCCACGCCCTGGTGGGATTCTTTGAAACTGCGGTTCATCCCGACCTGCGCCGACAGCGCGATCAGCGGCGTCGAGTTGGTGGTCGCGTCCGCGGTACCCAGCAGCAGGTTGATCGCTCCGGGGCCAAGCGTCGCCGAGCACACCCCGGCGCGGCCCGTGAGCCGGCCGTAGGCTTCGGCCATAAACGATGCACCCTGCTCATGACGCGTCAGCACATAGCGGATGGGCGAGCGGGAGATAGCCTCCACCAGCCTGATGTTCTCTTCGCCCGGAATGCCGAAGACGTGCGTGACGCCCTCATTCTCCAGGCACTCCACGATCAGGTCGGCGGTGCTGCGCGAAGGCTCCGTCACGATCACGAGGCTAGGTCACCCGGCACAGGAGCCGCCCGGCCAGGGTCACGATACGAATGCCGCCAGGTGCCGCGACCCTGGCCGGTCACCAGCACGCCGCCGAGTTCCCCGACGACCTGCGCCGCATCAGCGCCCAGATCCGCGACGACACCAGGAACAGGCGCGCGCCGGCCACCACCGCGCCGGACCAGGCGCCGGCCCGCCGGGCAGGCCGCAATTCCTGGCGCTGCCCGGCCGAAGATGACCGCAGGGTGCAGCCGGCCAGCACCTCGCCGCAGGAAACGACTCGTCGGTGACGCAGGCGTCTACCCTCGCCTTCGGTTCTGGCCGCTCGGCGGTCAGGTCGCCGAGCTGGCGGCCTGGCAGGCGCGGCGGGCGAGCTCGGCGCCGTAATCTGTCCAGATGCCCTGGCCCCACGAGCGGTAGCAGCTGGTTTCACAGGCCAGCAGATAGAACAGCGCGCGCCGGTAGCGAGGGTCGCTGGACGGCACGCCCGAGGCCAGCAAGTGCTTGCCGAAGAGCGCGCTCGCACGCTCCATAGGTGCCAGCACGTTGCCGTATCCGCGCATCCATGAGATGTCTTTGGCCCAGCTGCCGCCCTCCATGCTGAATCGGTTGTCTCCGGCCTGAGCTCGCCGATGACCGCGGCGAGCCGTTCAGGTCCCTCGTCGGGCCCGAAACGCTCCCACACCCGATGCTGGAACAGCGGCTGCAAAGGTGGAAGGTCCTCGCGGCTGATCCCCCGCCCAGCCAGCACTTCGAGGTACCCGGTGACGTACGCAGCGGGGGTGAGCGGCCCCGAGCACTCCCTCATGACCCCGAGATACTTGGGGGGAAACTCGTTCATCATGACGCCGCCGTTCCCGCCGTCGGCGATCTGGGTGACCAGCGGCGGGACCCGCCGGCCGGGTTCAACGGGCCCCAGGGCCGTCCGCCGATGGCAGCAATGCCCAGCGGGCGTGAGTTCGATACGAAGGCGCCTCGTCTGAGCTGGCCGTCTCCCCGTCCCACAAGCCCATCCTGGTGTGGGACGGAGCGAGCTCCGGTAGCGGCAGCCTTTATGTCAGGCTGGCGATGACTCCCTCGTAGGGGGCGAGCCTGAGCGGGTGCAGGCTGCCGGGCTGCGGATGGTCGTGCGTGGACAGCAGGATCCGGCCGGTGCCGACCTCGGGGTGGTCGAGGTCGTGCGGGTGGTCGTCGAAGTTCAGCGTGACGAGAATCCGCTGACCACCGGTCCGCCGGAGGTAGGCATACAGCGCCGGCTGGGTCGGCGCGAGCACCTGGTAGTCACCGTCGCGCAGCACCGGGTGCTCGCGGCGGAGCCCGATCAGGTCACGGTGCAGGTTCAGCAGTGAGCCGGGTTCGTCCCGCTCGACGGCGACGTTGACGGTGAGGGCGCTGGCCGGGATCGGCAGCCAGGGCCGGCCGGTCGTGAATCCGGCGCCGCCGGTGGCGTCCCACTGCATCGGGGTTCGGGCCGGGTCGCGGCCGTTGGAATCAACGGTGGACTCGGGCGGGATCGATACGTCGGTCATGCCGATCTCGTCGCCGTAGTAAAGCAGCGGCGTGCCGCGCAAGGTGAGCAGCAGCATCGCCGCCAGCCTGGCCCGGGCCTGCCCGTCCAGGCCGTCGTCGTAGCGGGAGGCCGAGCCGCGGCAGGTCATGGTTGCCGAGCGCGTAGATCGGCCAGGCGCCAGGCGGCAGCACCCCCTCGGTGGTGCCGACGGCGGTGCGGAACCCGGCCGCGGTGAACGGCTGGGACCAGAAGCCGAAGTTCAACGGCAGCGTCAGCTCGTCGTCCCGGCCGTAGTAGGCGGCCCACCGGGCCGGATTGGCGACCCCGACCTCGCCGAGCAGCAGCCGGTCACCGCCGTAACCGGCGAGGACCGCCCGCAGCTCACGCAACACGGTGTGCACGCCGGGCTGGTCGATGTGGCGCAGCCCCCGGCCGCCGGGTGCCAGAGCGGTGCGGGCGCCGGCGACGTCCGCCGGGTTGCTGGCCAGCGCCGGGTCCTTGATCAGGCGATGGGCTGCGTCGATCCGGAAGCCGTCCACCCCGCGGTCCAGGAAGAACCGGAGCACGTCGGCCATGGCGGCTCGCACCTCGGCGTTGTGCCAGTTCAGGTCCGGCTGGGCAGTGGTGTAGGAGTGCAGGTAGTACTGCCCGGTGGGCTCGTCCAGGGTCCACGCCGAGCCGGCGGCCGGGAACGCCGACAGCCAGTTATTCGGCGGGCCCCCACCGGGGGCTGGGTTGGCCCACACGTACCAGTCCCGCCGCCCGCTGACCCGGCTCGAACGGGACTCGGCGAACCACGGGTGCTGGTCAGAGGTATGGTTGGGCACGAAGTCGACCAGCACCCGCAGCCCGCGGGCGTGCGCCGCGGCCAGCAGCCCGTCGAAGTCGGCGAGGGTGCCGAACACCGGGTCGACCACGCAATGATCGGTGATGTCGTAGCCGAAGTCGACCATCGGCGAGGCGTAGAACGGCGACAACCAGACCGCATCCACTCCGAGGTCAACCAGGTAGTCCAGCCGGCCGGTGATCCCGGGCAGGTCCCCGACCCCGTCGCCGCCGGAGTCGGCGAAGCTCCGCGGATAGATCTGATAGATCACCGCCGACCGCCACCAGTCGTCTCCGGCGAGCCCTCCCCGGCCTGACTGGAGATCGTCCTCAAACGGCACCGCTCCAGCCTTCCAGACCCCGGCCCCGACTTCACAGCAGCCCACGACCCGCGCAGCGTGCCCGGGGACCGATCCTCATGCGCCGGGTCAACCCTCACGTACCAGTCCCGCCCCCGGCTGACCCGGATCGAACGAATCACGGGTGCCGATGGGAGGTGTGGTTGACCCCAAGGCGGCCAGCACCCGCAGCCTGCGGGCGTGCGCCGCGGCCAGGAGGCCGTCACAGCCGGCGAGAGTGCCGAACACCGGGTCGACCGCGCAACGGCCGGTGATGTCGTATCTGTCGAAGTCGACCAGGTCTGCGCCAGACGGATCTGCGTGCTTGCCCCCCCCCGCGCAGCCTGCACCACGCTCCGTGAAGACCAGTCGAAACAGAGTTCCGGCAGTATCCCGACCCCCGTTATGCGGGCGGTTCAGGAGGGGCTGGCGTACCCACTGCTGGTGCGTTGGGAATTGCTGCGCCCAGGCCGGTGCAATGCTGCGCAGGTCCCGGCTACCTGCCGGAAAGGCAACAACCTGCCCGGCGAGGTGTGACTACAAGGCGAGCCGGCCGGACGCGGCCACGACACCTTTGTCCCTTCCGCTTAACGATCTTGCCCCCCAGTTTGCCCCCCAACGGCACTGGAGGCCGGATGGCGGCCGACCACAAACAAGGGCAAAAGAGCCGGTCAGAGAGGCCACGGTCGAGATCTTCCGCCAGACTGGAACTCTTCCACATCTGTCAGGCAACGACACATCGGCTCTGACCTGGGATTTTGCTTACGAGTCGAACTCCGGACCTTCCCCTGCACCGGAAGAGGTCCTCGGTTAGGTAGGCGAAAACCCGCCTGACCTGCGGAGCCCCCTTACGGAATCGAACCGTAGACCTTCTCCTTACCATGTATCCCTGCGAGGTTCCGTCACCGCAGCTAGCGTGCCTGACCAGGAAGAACGCGCGCACAGGGAGGCGCTCGCAGGCTCCGGCAAGCCGTCACGAGCGCCGGTTTGCCACTCGATCTGCCACTCACTTCGATCTTGGCCGGACAGTGAGGAAGAAGGCGGTACAGTACCCGGCCGGTACCCATCAGCTGGATGACGCGGAGTGCCGGGAACCTCGGCTGGCAGCCCGACGTCATGCCCAGATTGCATTATGGCGCTCCTAGCGCCATAATGGCGCCATGACCAGCATCCAGATAAAAGACGTGCCCGAGCGGACCCATTCGATCCTCCGCCAGCGTGCGGCCGCTGCTCACCAGTCTCTCCAGGAATACTTGCGGGCCCGGTTGATCGAAGAAGCGGACCAGCCGACGCTGGAGGAGATCCTGGACCGCGCGGGCGGGCGATCAGGCGGATCAGTCCCCCTCAAAGATGCTGTAGCAGCCCTCCGCGACGACCGTGATCGTCGCTGACGCCAGTGTCCTAGTCGTCGCCCTGGCCGATGACGGCCCCGGCGGGGACCAGGCCCGGGCCCGGCTACATGGCGAGCGGCTCACCGTCCCCGAACTCGCCGATCTGGAGGTCGCATCCGTGCTGCGACGGCAGATGAGAGCAGGCACCCTCAACGCCCGGCGCGCCCGCCTCGCCCTCAACGATCTGGCTGCACTTCCGGTCCGACGGGCACCGCACCGCCCTCTGCTCACCCGCTGCTGGGAGCTACGCGACAACCTCACCATCTACGACGCCGCCTACGTAGCACTCGCCGAGGCCATGAGCGCCACTCTGCTCACCGGCGACCAGAAACTCGCAAGAGCCCCAGGGCCCCAATGCCACATCGAGGTGTTCCAGCCCGCATCCTGATGGGTTTCGCCAGGGCACCCCTCTCTGCCAACCTGATGTGAGGCACCCGCCCCTCCAGTAGCTACGACTCCCCCCGAGGGCGGGGATGGGGACAATTTCCGAGATGACTGTGACTGAGGTTGACCGAGTGCGGGTGACCGTGATCCTGGACGGGTGGCTGATGAGCGTCCGGATTCAGGGGTGCCCGAGCGGGCACGGCGGCGCCGGTTCACCGCGCAGTACAAGCTCGACGTGGTCGCGGAGTATGACGCGGCCGCTCCGGGTGAGAAGGGCGCGGTCCTGCGGCGGGAGGGCCTGTATTCCAGTCACGTGATCGAGTGGCGGCGGGCCCGGGACAGCGGCGCCCTGGCGGGCCTGGGCCAGCCCCGGGGCCGCGGGCGCTGGCTCCCGCTGAGCGCCGCGCCATCCTGGCGATGCTGCACAGCGACAGGTTCGCTGACCTGGCGCCTGCTGAGGCGTGGGCAATCCTGGCCGGCTTCGAGCTGACACTGGGCTTCGGCGCCGCCCGGCCGACTGGGCGGCTGTCAGGGCCGGCGGACCGCCGGGTGCGCCGCCACCGGAAGGACCTGGTCGCTGCGGCCGCAGGGCATGGGGTCAGCAATCTGCGGGTGTTCGGCAGCGTGGCCCGCGGCGAAGACCGCGCCGATAGTGACGTGGACCTGCTCGCCGACTTCCCGCCCGGGGCTGAGCCTGTTCGGCCTGGGCCGCCTCGAAGCCGACCTGGAAGCCATCCTCGGCAGCCGCGTTGACCTGATCGCCGCCGCCGACCTCAAACCAGGCACCCGTCAACGAGTCGAATCCGACCTGATCGCGCTATGAGCTACCGGGTACGCCAGCGGCTGGCCGACATCCAGGCCGCGGTCGATGCGATCCGCTGGCACCTGCAGCGCGGCAACCTGCCCGACGGGCTGATCTTCGACGCCGTCCGGATCCGCCTGCTGGAGATCGGCGAGGCTGTCAAAGCACTGCCGGATGACCTGCTGGCCACGCAGCCGTCGATCCGTGGCGGCAGATCGCCCGCATGCGGGACCACCTCGCCCATCGGTACTTCGATACCGCACGCGATCTTGCAGGCCACACTGGACGAGGATCTGCCCGACCTCGAACGCGCGTCCAAGCCCTGACCCGGTCAGTCGAGAAAGAAGATCCAGACACCGCACAACGTGACTGACCATCTCGGATCCATGGACGTCTCCCGCGCGCGTAACTGCCTGATTGGGCCGACCAGGAATCCTCGACGATCATCAGTCGAAGCGCACTGATCAGATTCGCTCACGCTATGCGTCCGCGTTAACCGGATCTGAGATGAGCGCATTTGCTTGGCGGCAATGACGGGCTGTTCGCCGAGTGGCCCAGCGGGATGTCCTCGACGCTGGAGCTGCTGCTCCCGGGTCGGTGCGGTCGGAGTCCTCAACTCACCACTCACTCGCTCGCGCGTGCGGTTCAGCCGGGCGTACGCCTTGCGGTTGCGCCGGTAGAGTCCCACGAATTCCCGGAACAGCTCGTCGTAGCAGCTCCCTGGTCTTCTGGTCAGGCGGGTAGCTCCGCGCCACCCGGACCCGGTCGGGGACCTGCTCGAAGGTGAGGTCGCCGAGCGCCACGGCCGCCAGCATCCCCGCGCCCCTCGCGTTCGCGTTCACCGGGTCGGCCACCTGCTCGATGGTCCGGCCGAGCACGTCGGCGAAGATCTGGCACCATAAGTCGGAGCGCGCGCCGCCGCCGATGAACCTGATCGGCTCGAGCCGCCGCCGGGTGAAGCGCTCCACCGCCCGCAGCAGCCACCGCGTGTTCAGCGCCACGCCTTCGAACACGGCGCGGACGAGCTCGTCGCGGGTGGTCGAAAGGGACAGGTTGTGAAATCCGCCGCGCACGAACCTGTCCTCCACCGGGGTCCGTTCGCCGTACAGCCACGGCGTGAAGATCACCCCGCCGCTTCCTGGTGCAGCCTGCGCGGCCATCCGGTCGAACTCGCGGTAGGCATCGGCGGGCGCGTCGCCGGGGAACAGGACGCGGTCGCGCAGGAAGGTCAGGGCGGCACCCGCGGTCTCCTGCTCGTCCGCGACGAAGTACCTGCCCGGGATCGCCGACGGCAGCGAGGCAATGTTCCGCAGCAGGTCCGTCTTCTTGAACGGGACGTGACAGGTCAGCCAGGAGGACGTGCCGACGTACAGGTGCGGCTGGAAGTCCCTGGTGGCGCCCGACCCGATCGCCGCCGACTGGATATCGGGCGTGCCGACCACGACCGGGATGCCGGCCGGAACGCCGAGCGCGCCCGCCGGCTCCGGGCAAAGGGGCCCGAGGATGTCGGTCGGCGGCCATGAGCTCGGGGAGCTTCGAGCGCTCCACCGCGGCCAGCCGCAGCAGCGCGGGATCGTAGCGGATCCGGTCGGGGCGGCGGTTGTCGGTCAGCCAGTGCAGCGCGATCGAGTCGTAGGACGCCGCGGCCCGGCCGGTGAGCCGCAGGTTCAGCCAGTCTTTCGGCTCCAGGAACAGGTGGGCGCGGCGATAGGTCTGCGGCTCCTCGTGCTTCAGCCACAGAATGTGCGCGATGGAGTCCTTGCCGCTGCTCGCGGGGATCCCGCCGGTCGTGCGGATCCACCGCACCAGCTTGCCCACCCCGTAGCCCTGTATCCGCACCGGCCCGCTCGTCATGCGCCGCGCGTACGGCGCGCCACGGGAGTCCATCCAGATGATGGCATTGCGGATCGGGCCGCCGCGCTCATCGACTGCCACCGTCCCCGACCACTGCGCGGTGCAGGAGACGGCGGCGACCGACGCCACAGGTATCACGCCGCGGGCCATCAGCCGCGTGGACGCCCGGACGATCAGGGCCCACCACCCCTGCTCAGGGTCCTGCTCGGCGCCGCCGCCTGGCAGGAACTCGACCCGGCACGTCTCCTGCTCCGACGCGATGACCTCACCCGCCGTGGACACCAGCGCCACTTTGAGCGCCGAGGTCCCGAGGTCGATCGCCAGGATGTGGCGCGCCACGCCTACACCTCGAACATCAGGTCGAGGTAGGCGCCAAGCAGGTCGCGGACGAACTCACCGGGCAATGCGGCGGCCATGCCGTAGACGGGGGCGAGCCCGGTGCGGACCTCGGGGTTCGCCCTGACCTCGGCGACCGAAGCCCGCAGGTCGTCCAGGAACCGGTCGGCGACACCGGGGAGGGTGTGGCGGAGCGTGATCGCGATGTGGACGGCGGCCGGCCGCTGCAAGCCGTTCAGGCTCCAGCCACGCCCGGCCATGTTCTCCATGATCTGGAAGACGTCGAGGCCCTCGTCGGCGGCGAACGCGGTGACCCACAGCGGGTCGCCGAGCACGCGGAGGCCACCGATCGCCGCGACCCCGTCACGCACCTTCGCGCCGGTCTCGAGGATCCGCCGCGCCGCCTCCAGGTAACCGTGCGCACCGATCGAGACCATCGCCGCCCAGCAAGCGGCCGACAGTGCCCCAGGCCGGCTCCCGGCGAACGTGGGCGACATGTACAGGCCACCGGTCCACTCGGCCGTCGTGTAGTACTGGAACCTGCGGAGTTCCCTGCCCCGGTACAGCACGACCGACGAGCCCTTCGCCGCGTAACCGTACTTGTGCGTGTCGGCGGTCATCGACGTCACGCCGGGCAGCCGGAAGTCGAACGGCGGCACCGGGTAGCCGAGCCGCTCGGCCCACGGCAGGACGAAACCGCCGAGGCAGCCGTCGACGTGACAGCCCACGCCGCGCTCGGCCGCCAGCGCGGCGAGCTGCGGGATCGGATCGATCACACCATGCGGGAACGTCGGCGCCGACCCCACCACGACCGCGGTCCGCTCGGTCATGGCAGTCGGACACCGCGGCCGGGTCGGCCTTGAACCCGTCGTCGACGGGGACCCGCACCAGCGGCATGTCGAAGTACCTCGCGGCCTTGTCGAACGCCGCGTGCGCGGTGACCGGCGCGACGATCTCCGGCTCGGCGATGCCGCGGCGGGCCCGCGGGCGAAATCACGGTAGGCCTTCATTGCCAGCAGGATGCTCTCGGTCCCGCCCGAGGTCACCGTGCCGACGACCGGGCGCGTCGGCCGCGGCGTGCTCCGCCCCGAGCATGTGCCCGGTCATCGAGACGATCTCCGCCTCGAACTTCGTGGCGCTCGGCCACAGGTCTGGGTGCAGCGGGTTGCTTTGCGACTGCGACGCGTACACGCGGTTCAGGAGCGCGACGTGCTCCGGATCGCCGTGGTAGACGGCGCCGGAGGCGAATCCGTCACGCCAGCGGGACTCCTCCGCCGCCGCCAGACGCTCGACGAGCCCGGCGACCTCGGCCGCGGCCAGGCCCTCCTCCGGCAGTTGCGGGAAGGATCGCAGCACACCACGGTAGGGCTTGAGCTGCCGCTCCAGGCTGGCCATGAGGTCGGCCGGGTCCATCGTCACGTGGAGCTCCCTTGCTCCGTGCCAAGTTGGGTCGGTGCGGTCAGGGCCGTTCGCTCGATTCGTGCGGGCAGCCGCGCGGTCAGCGCGAGCCCGCCCAGCGCCGCCACGGAGAGGGCAGCGAGGGAAAGGTAGGGGTTGCCGATCAGGCCCTGGACGACCAGCACGAGCACGACGCCGCCGAGGTTGCCCGCGAGCAGCAGGAACCCCGCCGCCGCGCCGGCGCGTTCTGGACCTGCGTGGAGTTCGGACCAGTCGAGTATCACCGGAAGCCCGGCCAGCAGGAAGAACCCTTCCACGAACAGGACGGCACCGACGAAGGCCACGTTGTGCAGGGCCGCGATCGCGAGGAAGGCCAAAACGTCACGCCGACCGTGGCCTGGAGCAGGCTCGCCGCCGGTCGCGTTTCGCGACCGCCTGGGGCAGCACCGCGGCGCCGAGGATCCCCGCCACGGTCATGATCGCGATCAGGTAGCCGCTCGCGCTGCCCCGCCCGAAGTGGTCGAGGATCGATTCGAGCCAGGTCGCGATCGCGTTGAACACACCCATCCCGACGAACAGCAGGCCGCCGAGCGCCCACATGAGCCGGTCGCCCCGTAGCCAGCCCAGTGACACGGCGACCGACGGGTCACCGCGGAACGCCGCGGGCGTGCGGACCGCGAAGAATCACCCAGCCCGCGGCCGACGACGGCCGCGGCGGCCTGCACGGCGAGCAGGAGGCGCAGCCCGCCCGTATGAGCAGCGGGCCCCCCAGAGAGTACGGCGGCCAGGACGCCGACATACAAGGGCTGCGCTGCCGACCGAGATGGCAGCTGTCCGCTCCTCCGGCGGGAAATACCGCGCGGCGACCTTCGTGATCGAGTTCAGCACCAACGGCTGGCCCGCCGCCATCACGAACTGCCCGGCAAGGACCCACCCATAGGATGACGGGCCCGACCAGCCGCAGCAGCCCGCCGCCCGCGGTGAGAATCGCCCCGACAGAGAGCGCCCGTTCGAACCGGGCATCGAGCCACCGGCCACAGGGCAGCGCAAGGATGACATACATGAGCGGGAAAATCCCGGCGAGGTCGCCTGCCGCCCTACAGAGACGCCCATGACCCGATGGGCCTGGGTAGTAATCGGCGCGAACGAAAGCCACAGGAGCTGGGAGCACGCAGCCAGCAGGCCGTAGCCGGCCAGGATCGCCCACCGGTTCATCCGCACCGACGTGACGCTTCGCGTGGCCACTCGCCGCTCCGCCCTCCGTACCCACTCCCGGACACCCGTAGCCATCCTCGTCCCTGTGACCCCGGCGCGCCACAGGTGCCGCGCGCCCAGGTCCGACGGCTGCGTCAAGCATGTCGTCAGCGACACGACGCGACATCAAATGCGACATCGAAAACGCACTACTTTGCCGCCGACCGAGCGGCTCTCAGAATTGCCGTGGTCTGTAGATGTCGGAGCGGTGTTCGATGGCCACAACATCGACACGGCGGTGCAGGTCGTCGAAGCGGTAGATCACCCGGTAGTCGCCCCGGCGGGCACTGTGCAGCCCGTCGAGCCCGAGCTTGAGCGGCTTGCCGACCCGGTGCGGGTTGGCGGCCAGCGACCCGCACAGGAATTCGGCTGCTGCGGTGGCGGCCTTCCCGGGCAGCCGGGCCAGCGCCCGGCGACCCGGCGCAGTCCAGGCGATCGCGAAGTCGCCTTCGCTCACTTGTCAGCGATCAAGCGCGGTGCGTCGTCCCTGGTCAGTACAGGTGCGTCGGCGGTGCCGAGTTCGGCCAGCGCCTCGCGGATGTCGTCCAGGAGCGCAGCGCTGCCCATAACGTCGAGGGTCTCTTCAAGGGACTCCAGGTCTTCCACGCTGATGACCACGGCAGCGGGGTGGCCGTGCTTGGTGATCACGACGCGGCCGTGCTCGCGTTCCAGGCGGTCCACGACCTCCGAGAGCCGGTTCTTCACGTCCGCGAGGGGCATCTGCTCACTAACTGACATAGCCACAAGTATAGCTAGTTTCTCCAGACCCTTGCTAGCCGGGGATGCTCATGCAGCCCTGGAACCCTGCGCTGATCAAGCGCCGGAGTTCCTGACCGGAAAATCCCACCCACGCCGAGTGTGCGGCGGCGAACCCCCGCCAGTTATCGCAGGTCAGGGAGCTGTGGGGTGGTAGGGCTCAGGCTGCGGGAGCCAGGGTAACGGCGTATCCGAGCGCTTCGAGTTGCCGGACGTGATTACGGGTCTTCCTGCCTTTGTCGATACGCGTCTCGTAATAACCGGCGCCAAGGTCATGGAAGCGGGTGGCGGGGTTGGCAAGCAGATGCCAGATGATGACCAGGATGGTGCGGGCGACGGCGACGAGGGCTTTGAGCTTGCCGCGGCGCTTGACGATCCGGCGGTAGCGTTCGCCGAGGAAGGTGCCGGTCTTGGCGGCCGCGATGGCGATCTCGCCGAGGACGCCTTTCAGGTAGGGGTTGACCTTGCCGGCCTTTCCGGAGCGGTTCTTCGCCCCGGACTGGATGGTGCGAGGGCACAACTTCGCCCACGACACCAGGTGGCCGGCGGTCGGGAACCTGCTCATGTCCAGGCCGATCTCAGCGAGGATGACCTGGGCGCCGTGAGCGCTGATGCCGGGGACCTCGTCCAGGCGGGTTATGGCATCCTCTGGGTTATGAGCCAAGTCGGCACAGTTCACCTTGATCGGCCCGCGTGGCTGGACGTGACCGGCTGCCCGGATCGACCGTACTGCGGCTCTGATCGCCCGAAGGCCTGACGATTTCCCAGCCGGAGGATCAACCAAGCTCGGGGGCGCCGTGCGGGCCGCGGCACCGCTCATCCTCTCCGAGGGTTACGGCTGCGGCGTGTTGTGCTCTTGGGCTGTCGCCGGACGGGCTGCCCGCCTGCCCCGTCACGGCCGGAGTCGGGAGGCTGCCCAGCCTCAGCGTCATCCGCGCGCGACTGCGCACCATCGACCGCCTTATCCCGCTCCCGCCGCACCGCGGCCAGCTGCTCCCGCGCGGCCCGCGCTTCCCGCTCAGCGTCAGCCTTCGCCTCCCGCGCCTCGGCCAACTGCCCTTCGGCCTTCCGGGCAGCGAAGCGCGCCTGCCACCTATCGGCCTCGGCCTGCTCGGCGCGGGCCCGAAGCTCCGCCCGGGCCTCCTCGGCCGCCGCGATCTGCGCCTCCAGCCCGGCCTGGTCCGGGCCCGCAGACTGGCGGGCCTGCGCCACCTGCTCTTCCGCCGCCCGGCGCACCTGGTCCAGCTCCGCCCGGGCCGACTCAGCCGCCTCCCGCGCCTCCCGCGCGTCGGCCTCGGCCTGCTCGGCGTGAGCCTGAAGCCCCGCCTGGGCCTCCTCAGCCGCCGCGATCTGCTCCTCCGCCGCCCGGCGCACCCGATCCAGCTCCACCCCAGCCGGCTCAGCCCCGGCCGCCCGGGACTCCGCGCCCGCTACCGCCTCGTCCCGCTCCCGCCGCACCGCAGCCAGCTGCTCCCGCGCGGCCCGCGCCTCCTGCTCAGCGGCGGCCTGCGCCTCCCGCGCCTCCCGCGCATCGGCCTCGGCCCGCTCGGCGCGGGCCAGAAGCCCCGCCCGGGCCTCCTCAGCCGCCGCGATCTGCTCTTCCGCCGCCCGGCACGCCCGGTCTAGCTCCGCCCCAGCCGACTCAGCCGCCTCCCGCGCCTCCCGCGCGTCGGCCTCGGCCTGCTCGGCGTGAGCCTGAAGCCCCGCCTGGGCCTCCTCAGCCGCCGCGATCTGCTCCTCCGCCGCCCGGCGCACCCGATCCAGCTCCACCCCCGCCGGCTCAGCCCCGGCCGCCCGGGACTCCGCGCCCGCTACCGCCTCGTCCCGCTCCCGCCGCACCGCAGCCAGCTGCTCCCGCGCGGCCCGCGCCTCCTGCTCAGCGGCGGCCTGCGCCTCCCGCGCCTCCCGCGCATCGGCCTCGGCCCGCTCGGCGCGGGCCAGAAGCCCCGCCCGGGCCTCCTCAGCCGCCGCGATCTGCTCTTCCGCCGCCCGGCACGCCCGGTCTAGCTCCGCCCCAGCCGACTCAGCCGCCTCCCGCGCCCGCGCCGCGTCCTGCCCGGCCTCGCCGGCCCGGGACTCGGCCCCGGCCGCCCGGGACTCCGCACCGGCTACCGCCTCGTCCCGCTCCCGCCGCACCGCAGCCAGCTGCTCCCGCGCGGCCCGCGCCTCCTGCTCAGCGGCGGCCTGCGCCTCCCGCGCCCCGGCCAGCCGCGCCTCAGCCTCCGCCGCCCCCCGCGCCCCGGGCAGCCGCGCCTCAGCCTCCGCCGCCGCCCCCCGCGCCTCCCGCGCATCGGCCTCGGCCCGCTCGGCGCGGGCCAGAAGCCCCGCCCGGGCCTCCTCAGCCGCCGCGATCTGCTCCTCCGCCGCCCGGCACGCCCGGTCTAGCTCCGCCCCAGCCGACTCAGCCGCCTCCCGCGCCCGCGCCGCGTCCTGCCCGGCCTCGCCGGCCCGGGACTCGGCCCCGGCCGCCCGGGACTCCGCACCGGCTACCGCCTCGTCCCGCTCCCGCCGCACCGCAGCCAGCTGCTCCCGCGCGGCCCGCGCCTCCTGCTCAGCGGCGGCCTGCGCCTCCCGCGCCCCGGCCAGCCGCGCCTCAGCCTCCGCCGCCGCCCCTCGCGCCTCCCGCGCATCAGCCTCGGCCCGCTGGCGGCGCCTCCAGAACGCGGACCCCGGCCGTCCCGGGTCCCCCGGACCGGCTGACCCGCCACCTTGCTGGGCCGACACCTAACGCCACCTCAAGCCGGGCAGCACGAGATCCGGTTCCGCCGTCGCCGACCCCGGCAACCCGCAGTACCCCTGCTCTGGCATCCCGGCCTCCCCCCGATGCGGCTCATTCTGACCGCACAGGTAGGCGCATCTGCGGACTCTCTCACCGGCCTTAACCATGAGCAGGCTCCATTCCGCTTTCCCGGGCAGCGGGATCGACCCGCCCCGGACGGTAGCAAACCCAGCACCGCGGGGAACTGCGGCACCTGCTTGACCGCTGCGCCGACCCGCAGCCATGCCAGCGAATTGCACGCCGCCGCCGCCACGACATTCGCCCGTCTCCCGCCTTTCTGACGGCCCATGACTGCGGGAACCTCAGTGAGGGCCTACCCCGCCACCCAGGTGATCGAACAGTCCGCCGTCCCACACCAGCGCGGCGGCGCCTCTCCCTAAGTGCTGCCATCGGTCGTGGACCACCGGGAGCGAGCCGCGGATAACAAGGCGGTATGGTCGGCCTCCCTTTCGTGATTGAGCGCAACGGCATGCGCTTTGATCAGGCAATACGTACCTGGCGAGAAACTCACAACACAGAGCAGCGCTCACTTTGCACTCTCGGCTGGGTCTGCAAGCTCATCAAGCCAGCCCCGGCCCGCTGGCGCGCCGTCAATGGGCCCAACCTCGTCGCCTTGGTCCGCGCCGGAGCGACCGTCATCAACGGCAAGCTGGCCCGAGCGCCCTTACCGGGTCTGGAATCCAGGCTCAGAACGGCGGTAAAATGACGGTCAGCTGATCGTCGAGGCTCTCCCAGCTAGCGGGGGACCAGGCGCTGACCTGGGGTTACAGGTGTTCCTCAATCGCTAGGCGAATTTGAACCCCTCGCCTTCTCTCTGCTCCAGACGTCCAAGCCCCGGCGAACCCGGCTTCTCGCCCACTGCCACCAGCCATGAGACTTCGCTGATACCAACCCGGACTCTCAGAACCGCCAGGACTTACCCGTCCCTAACCGCGGCGAACATCCGTAGCCGCATATAGCGCGTCCGGCCAAGCGTGACGTGGCGACCGGCGGCCGTGGTCGAAGACGGCAAGCACCGCGGCCTGCAGCCTCCAGCAGATCGCTTACACACGCGCTGATCGAAACCGGCCTCGGACTTCGTGGGCGGACAACATCACGCTGAGTGACAGGATGATGTGCGGAGAACCCTCGCCGACCCGCAGTTAGGTGCGGCAGTGCCCGCCCGGAGTTGGGCCGGTGGCTGTGCCCAGATCAGGTCGATATGTTGCGGCCGGCCCGGCCTTGGTTCCCAGAAACCATGGAGAGGTTTGTAATTTTGATCTTGTTCCGCCCGGTTCTCTCGTGCCCAGGACGGCCTAAGCGCAGTCGCTTTCGTTAGGTAGAGCCGATCGAGGGTGACAGCCTTCGCCTCCGGGTCGGGACACAATTGCCTGGTGAACCATGTACGGCGTATCCAGCTAGCCTTGCTGGCAGTCCTCGGGGTCGTTGTCGCTGGCAGCATCGGCTACCTCGTGCTCGGATTCAGCCTGCTCGACGCCGTCTACCAGACGGTCACGACGATTACCACGGTCGGGTTCCGCGAGGTCCATCCGCTGGGCGTGGCGGGGAAGATCTTCACGATCACGCTGATCGTCGTGGGGGTGGGCACGGCGCTCTATGCCTTTGGCGTGGTATTGGAATCGCTGGTGGAGGGTCATCTGCACCAGCACTTCGAAAGGCGCCGGATGGAACGCAGCATAGCCCGGATGAGCGGGCACACTATCGTCTGCGGGTGGGGCCGGGTGGGCCGCGCGGTCGCTGGCTACCTGGCCGGGCAGGGTGCTGCGGTCGTGGTGATCGACCTGGACCCGGCGCGGGTGGCGGAGGTCACCTATCCCGCGCTCACCGGGGATGTAACCGACGACGAGATGCTGCGCAAAGCGGGCATCATGCGGGCCAGGGCCCTGGTCACCGCGATCAACACCGACGCGGAGAACGTCTACGTGACGTTGTCCGCCCGGGCGCTGCGTCCTGACCTCATCATCGTCGCCCGTGCCCGCACCGAGGCGTCGGAGCCGAAACTGCTGCGTGCGGGTGCAACTCGAGTCGTGAATCCGCAGCGGATCGGTGGCCAGCGAATCGCGGCGGCCGCGTTGCAGCCCAACGTGGTGGAATTCCTGGATGTCGTGATGCATGACGGGAGCCTGGAGTTCCGGTTGGAGGAGGTACCGGTACGTGGCGGCTCCAGGCTTGCCGGGCGCACCCTGGAGGAGGCGAATGTGGGCGAGACGACCGGGGCGCTCGTGCTGGCACTGCGCGGCCGCGACGGGACTTTCCTGACCAATCCGCCGATGCAAACCCCGGTCGACGCGGGCTACGTACTGATCGCGATCGGTACTCAGCAGCAGCTATCCGCCCTGCAGGGCGCAGCGGACCAAGCAGGGTGACCTGTGCCGCGGCGACGTCGGACAGGTCAGGACAACCCCGGCCGGCTGACCACCGGGCGTGCTGGCACGGACATCGCAACCGGTGACCGAGCGTGGCGGAATCTCCGCGTCTAGTCGCGCTGAGCCGCCTGATTGAGAATCCATGTAGGCGTTACGGCTTTGGTCGTAGCGTTCAGAGGCCTGATGGGCTGGCTCTCGAACCGCCTGCCGGCCGCTTGTGGTCTGGCTTTAGAACGACGTGCCAGCCTGTCGGGTCTCGCCGTGTGTGGCTCAAAAGAGGCGCGACGCCAGCAGCGCCGGAATCAGGCATGCCCGCCACGGTCCTTCCCTCCAGAGGATGACGAAGGAGTAGCTGATGGCGGCAGTGATGACGGGGTTGACCCGCACAAGGGCTCGCACACGGCGGTGGCGATCGGCGTGGCCGAGGAGCCGCTGGGTGAGCTGCGGGTGCGTGCCTCCGCGGCTCAGGCGCAGCGGCTGGTGGCATGGGCGGCTGGCTGGCCGGAGCGGACCTGGGCGGTTGAGGGCGCCGCCGGCCTGGGTCACCTGCTGGCTCGGGGCACCTCAAATCGTGTAGTGCGGGATGCCGACGCCCGGGTTAATCAATGAGCACCACCTGCGCCAGGTACTGACCGAGTACCTGCGCCATTACAACACTGCCCGGCCGCACCGCACCCTCGGGCAGCTTCCGCCCCCATGCGGGCACCCCGCCGCCGATCAACCTGGGCTAGTACCACGTCCGCCGAAAACAAGTCCTCGGCGGCCTTTGAGGTGCCCCGAGCTTTCCGGACAGTCCATCCTTTAGGGTGGTGTCTGGAAAGGTGAATTATTTTGCCCAAGCCGAAGAAGAGCCCCCGAAGGAAGTCCGCGAGGCATATCTGGAACGGCAGTCCCAGCGTGAATTAACCGCAAATACGCTGTCCAGAAAGCTCGGGGCAGATCACTTATCAGCGAGTACCAGGCCATCGCATGACTGCCCGAGTGATCACGAGAAGCGCAGCTCACTGGGCCCATCGCATATTCGAGCCCTTCACGTTCCAGACGAGGACGAGCTTTCGGCACGCACACTCTGCTGCGAGAAGAAGCAGGTCACCACCACGATCGTGTATTCGAGCCCAACAGCATCGTTACTTCTGCAGGATGTAGCTACCCGGCGCGGGATCGAGCGGCGGGTGCTTGGCACTGCCCAGCTTGCGCGGGGCTTGCTTCATGTCACCGCTGCGGTCTGCCAGCCAGGTGGTGTAGTCCGGCCACCAGCTGCCCTGGACCGTCTCGGCCTGAGCCAGCCATTCGCGGTGGTCGGGCGGGTTGCTGGGTGCGAGCCGGAAGGTCGCCTTCGGGTTGGCTGGCGGGTTGACCATGGAAGCGATGTGCCCGCTGGTGGACAGCACGAACCGGACGTTGCCACTGAGCAGCTGGGTGCTCTGATACGCCGATGGCCAGGGCACGATGTGGTCGTCGATGCCGGCCACGACGTAGCTGTTGACGTGGATCTTGGACAGATCGACGGGGGATCCCAGCATGCTGGCCGCACCTGGCTTGGTCAGCGCGTTGGCCATGGCGATCTCGATGAAATCGCGGTGCAGCCCTGCGGGCATCCTGGTGGTGTCGGCGTTCCAGTAGAGGATGTCGAACGGCGGGGGCTTCTTTCCTTGCAGGTAGTTGTTGACCCAGTAGTTCCAGATCAGGTCATCGGGCCGGAGCCAGGCGAATATCTCGGCGAGGGTGCGCCCGTCCATGTAGCCGCGGGTACGGGAGGCAAGGATAGACGCCGCGGCGGTGCCCTCGTCCATCAGCGCGACTGTCGTGCCCGCATCCGTCTGGTCCAGGACCGCTACGCCCAGGGCCAGGCTGTTGACCTGATCGAGTTGCCCGGTCGCGCTCAGGTGTGCGCAGACCATCGATGAGGTGATGCCGCCGGCGCACAGGCCCATGAGGTTGACCTTGGGGGCCTTGGTGATTTCCCGTATCGCACTGAGCGCCTCCGTGACCGCAAGACCGTAGGTGTCCAGATCCCAGTGGCTATGCCTCTTCTCGGGATTGCGCCAGGAAACCACGAATACCTGATATCCCTGCGCGACAAAGAATTCGAGCATGCTGCGGCCGGGCGCAAGGTCGGTGACGTAATACTTGTTGATCATCGGCGGGATCATCAGCAGCGGGATCCGGTGCACGGTCTCTGTGGTCGGCTCGTACTGGATGAGCTCGAAGACCTCCGTGCGGGCCACCACCGCTCCCGGCGTGCAGGCGAGATCCTTGCCGACCTCGAATGCACCGGGCTCGACCATCGTCGGGATGTGCGGGGCAGAGGACATATCCGAGACCAGGGCACGCATGCCCCGGACGGCGCTCAGCCCGCGGGTATCCATGAATGCTTTCCATGCCGCCGGGCTAATCAGCGGGTAGTTACTCGGCGCGGATGCGGCGATGAGATTGGTCAGCACGAAGTTCAGGCGCTCATTGTCCCGCCAGTCCAGCCCGGCGTCAGCGAGCAGCTCCCCGGCGGTCCCCCCGAGGGCCAGGTAGGTCTGGACGGTGCGCTTGAGCAGCGGGTTCTCACTCCACGCGGGGTCTGCGAACCGGCGGTCGCGGCGCGCCGGAGCGATCGCCGAACTGCCCACCGCGATGCCGGCGAGATCTGCGGCCAGCTTGCTGGCCCGCTGGGCCACTATCCCGGGACGGCGGGTCAGGTTAAGCGCGTAGCGG
The DNA here is from genome assembly GCA_963720645.1 of uncultured Actinomycetes bacterium. GTDB lineage: Bacteria > Actinomycetota > Actinomycetes > Streptosporangiales > Streptosporangiaceae > RYN-230. Next base: position 499,986 of record CAVRFX010000022.1, read on the forward strand.
ACGAGGCTGGTATCCGGCCGGAGCCGACGCAACGAGCCAAGGGCCTCGTCCAGCATGAAGAAATCCAGCGCGCCGGGCGCATCCAGCTCGCCGGCTGCGTCAGCGGCACCGGTAACGTCAAACTCTGCTGACTCGGCCGAGGTGAGCGTCGTCTTCGTGGGCGCCTCGGTAGAGGCTTCAGCCGCCACTGTAATCACGTCCTTCTTCTGGTCCAGAATGCGGCAATAGCTAAACTCTCGGCCATCGAAGGCGGCGGCCGGAGCCGGCCACTGTTCCTTGACTTACTAGACCACCGTTTTCCGAAGGGCTGTAGGGTCGGCCGGCCTCACCAGGCAGGACGTCTGTCCTGCGAGCGCCCGCACCCAGGCGCCCAGCTCACCCTGTTCGAGGCTCAAGACGGATGGCAGTACTCCCTGGGGGTCACCAACCTGCCCGTGCGCACCCGCGGCTGGCGCGGCCAGCTCGACTATATCGACGCCGCCCACAGAGTCCACGCACGCCTGGAGGACGCCATCCGCACCGGGAAAGACTGCGGCATCGGCAGGTTCCCTCGCACGATTTCGAGATCAACTCCGTGACTGGCCGCGTCCCTGACCGCCGCGACCCTGCTGTCCTGGCTGCGGCTCATCGCCCTGGACGGCGACCCCGCCCGCGCCGAGCCCAAGACCCTGCGCTACCGGATGCTGCACGCCGCCGGGAAGCCGTCCGCGGCGGACGCCGCCGACGGCCAAAATCTCCGCCACCCTGGCCCTGGGCAAACGCCATCGCCACCGCCTGGACCCGGATCACCGCCCTGCCACAAGCACCCTGACCAGCAGCAAGCCACTCCAGCGACGCGGAAGGAGCAACCCCGGGGCCCGTGGAACCCCCGGCCCCCGGCCCGCCAGCCGGGCCATCGTCATACCCAGACCCTAAAATCGCCAACCGATGAACGGCCCACCCGCCATCCCGCGCCATCCATCCGCGTGAATCATCAGGGTTAGGGAACGTCTCGGCACTGTCCGAGCGGTCGGCCGGCTCATACCGCACCTGGCCGGACTGCCGGCCAGCAACACCGGCGTCCTCATGCCGGAGCACCAGCAGCTCAGCATCCTTCGCCTGGTCGCCCCGGCACATCAGGACGACCAGGCCACGTATCCGGCACGTCAGCATGCAGGCGATCTTGAGCAGCACCCAGCCAGCGACGCTCCACCGCGTTCAGCCTGCCGACAACAGCGCAGGTCAACTACCTAAATCGACTATTCGAGCGGCAGCAGGCTAGCTTAGTGCTCGGGTGCGTACTTGAACGAGAGCTGAAGCTTGGTGCGGTAGGTGATTGCCCCGCCCTCGTCGAGATGGATGTCCTGCTCAACGACCTCGGCGACACGAAGATCGCGGAGGTGCTGACCGGCGGTCTTTATCGCCTCGGCGGCGGCTTCTTCCACGAAGTGCTGCTGGTCCCGATGATCTCGGTCACGCTATATACGCTCATGGCGTCTCCTTTGACGGCTCCTAGAGCATATGACGATCGGCACGGAACGGTAGCGGTAGCGGTAGCGGTAGCGGTAGCGGTAGCGGTAGCGGTAGCGGTAGCGGTAGCGGTAGCGGTAGCGGTAGCGGTAGCCGACGGTACCTGAGCCTGCACCGGGTGGCCGACCGACCTGCACGTGATCATTGCCGAAGACGTCCTAGCTAGGACCGCGCTGAATAACCCGTGCGCCCGGCTCGGCGTGCAGCAGTCCATAGGCCGGCCCGGGTCCGCGCTGGGCAACGCAGTGATCGAGTCCTGGCACTCCACCTGGAATTCGAGCTCCCCGGTGGAGCACTTCACCACCCGGGCAGCGGCCCGGGTGCGGGTCCCGGCCTGGATCGAGGACTACAACACCAGGCGCAGGCACTCGGCCTGCCAGATGATGTCACCGGCCGACTCCGGGAAGCTCCTGCTGGCCGGGGAGGCGGCCTGACATGTTCCCGGTTCTCCCGCCCTCGAGAATGTGCCGGTGCCCGGCGCAGTCCAGGTCGTTCCTCCCCGGGCCTGACGGCCCTGCGGGGGCTCCACCTGGACAACGCCTGCGCTCCGGCGCTCTTATAGGGCAAGGAAGAACCGGGGCTAAGAACAAGATCCCTATTACAAGAGTCTCCACGGTTTCAGGGGAACCCCGAAGCCGTCCGCTCATAGCCGCGACGGGGCGCGGCGGTCACTGGCGACGACCTGGCCGATGTGGACTGTGCCGGGCTGTGACTGCTTTTCGGATCCCCCCGTCGGCGTGATGCGGCAGGCGTGATGACCGGGATGGCCGCTGGTACGTCGCTCCTGCCGAGACGCTCAGCGGATTGGTTGCGGCGCTGCACGCCCAGGCCGCCAGCACCAGAACCATCGTGGAATCCCATGATCTTGCTGACCGCGGCCAGCCTCGCAGCGGGTGGGACGGAGCCGATCCCCCCACGCTTGAGCGGATCTTGTTCCACCCGCTTCAGGAGTATGCGCGTCACCTCGGCCACCTCGGCATCATCAGCGAGCCCGCCGACGGCGAGATCGGAGAGTAGTGCCCCAGCTGGCACGCAGCAGCCACGCCTGGGACAGGCTCGCGCAGCCAATCCGCGGAGCGCACGAGAGACGTCCGGTCATGCATGCCGCTGCGAGCGCGCAACTTGCTGGGGGTGTCGGCTGGTTGCCACCAGATGCGGACGCGCACGACGATGACTCACATGGCAATGGTGTACCGCCGTCCGGTAGGCGTTATGCGGCAGAGCGTCAAGCCACAGCTGGCCAGCTGGGATCGAGCAGGGCATCCCAGCCAGGTCAAGCTGGCTCGCTTCCTGGCGCACGTGGACGCCATAGCCGGGCCGGTGCTGGCGACGGTGAGCGGCCGGGTTGCTGCCGAGCTGATCGTAGGGTTCAGCGATGGCGTCTCACTGATTGATGGCGGCCATGACCTGGACAACTACCTGTTCCCGGTCGCTCAGCGGCTAGGCCCGGAGCGGGTGGCGGCCATCTTCGGCCGCAAGATCTACGGGCCGTCGTCACTAGCGGTGGGACCCGCCCAGCCGGACACGGCCGGGGCCACCCCGCAGTTCTCGACCCGGATGGCTGGGTCCTATGAGCGCAAGGAGTGGAAACAAAAGCTCCACGATCGGCTTGCGGTGCAGGCGGCCACCATCGATCCTGGCCCGGCCGGGCTGACAATCGCGCTGACGACCGGGCCGGGCCGCAACTGGGCCAGCCTCTGGAAGCCGCTCATCGATGCCTTCGGCCCCGTGCTGGGCGAAGACCCCACCCGGCCGTTCCACCCGCACGATGACCGTATCGTCAGCCTCGGCCTGCATCACACCATCAACACCCGCATCGCCCACGACGTGATCATCGACGCCTGGTGGACCCGCCTGTAGCTAATCCCGCCGCCTCTCGCCGCGCATGCCATGACGAGGCCGGTCCTGCCGATGAGCGTGAGTGCAGGTTAGCGAGTGGGATCGGCGTAGTACCACTTTGGTACCATGTTGTCATGGCCATGAACCTGCGGCTTGACGACGAAGACAGCGCACTGCTGAAGGCCCTGGCAGAGGCGGAGCACGTCTCCCTCCACGAGGCAGCTCTGCGAGCGATCCGGCGCAGCGCCCGCGAACTCGCGCACACCGATCGCGTGCGCGAGGCCACTGCCGAAATGCTCGACCGATGGGGCGAGGTACTGGACAGGCTCGGCCGCGCGTGACTGATCCGGCTCCGGGCACCGAATACCTCAGCCTGGAGGATCTGCTGGACCTGGTGAACGCGCTGGGGGCTGGACCCGTCCGGGATCTTGGCCTGCTCGATTCAGCCTGTCACCGCCCGCGGGCCAGCTTCTTCGGCCAGGAGGCGTATCCGACGCTGGCCAGGAAAGGCGGCCGCGCTCATGCACTCGCTGGCTTGCAACCACGCGCTCGTCGACGGCAACAAGCGGCTCGCCCTGCTGGCCACAGTGGTGTTCTTGCGAATCAACGGCTACGTCCTGGACCTGACCGACGACGAAGCATTCGATCTGACCATGTCCGTGGCCGCAGGACAGCTAGACGCCGAAGGGATCGGAAGCGGCTTCGACTCGCGCAAGCACCCCCGTGATCACAAATCCCGGCATTCTCGGTTCCGTGAGGCTGCACGCTTCTGCCGCCGTGAGCGCGGTGGCACCCAGTGGGACGGCGGTTGGCTGTGCCTCAGGGTTGGGGTGCACAGTGGGCTGATGGAAATTCGTCATCGTGAGAGCAGCCCGTCGGTCGATCCGGAGCCTACGTAGCGCCGACTGCGGTGCTCAGCGGCCAGGTGCGGGTGGGGCCGGGCAGTTGTGTGCTGCATGGCGCGGTGCTGAGCGCCGATGGCGGCCCGGTGGAGATCGGCGCCAACTGTGTGATCATGGAGCACGCTGTGCTGCGGGGAACGCCCCGGTATCCGCTCACGATCGGCGATCACGTGCTGGCCGGCCGCACTCCTACCTGACGGGCTGCACGGTCGGTGATGAGGTATTCATCGCGACCGGCGCCATGGTCTTCAACGGTGCGCAGATGGGCGCGGCCAGCAGCGTCGCGCTCGGCGGCGCCGTCCATATCGGCTGCGTGGTCCCGCCACAGACCCGGATCCCGATCGGCTGGGTAGCCGTCGGTGATCCCGCCCGCCTTTACCCGCCGGGTGAGGCCACGAATATCCGGGCCGGGCTGGAAGAAGCTGGCGGGTTCCTGCCGCTCGTGTTCGGCACCGACCCGGGTGCCGACCGCGGCCAGCAGATGCGCTCAGCCATGCGCCGTTACGCCAGTTTCCTGTCCCGTTCCCACCACGGCGATGAGCCAATCCGCTAAAGCCAGATGGCAGATGTGACAACGACGGGCTGAAACGCACTGTAGCCGCGTATCGGTCTCATCGGCCTGTGTTGTCTTGCTGGCTCGCGACCGACGCAAGGCAGGGGCATGTCGCCGCCCGCATGAGGCCAGGGTCAGAAGGTCCAGGATGAGCGTCAGAGGACCCCGGCGTTACGCTGTTGATAGGTTGCGCTGGCCGGGAGGCGCTGGTGACCGCAGGACCTGGTGAGCATGGGGCAGCGGGTGCGATGGGCCGTGGCCGCCTCCGGGCCTCCGACGCAGACCGCGAGAAGGTGATCGACACCCTCAAGGCCGCGTTCGTGCAGGGCTGGCTGACCAGGGACCAGCTCGGCGTGCGGGCGGGCCAGGCCCTGGTGTCGCGGACCTATGCGGAGCTGGCGGCAGTCACCGACGGCATCCCTGCCAGGCTGATCGGCGTCGCAGGGCCATCCGCGCTCCCTGCAGGACGCGTCCGGAAGCCGGTGAGCAAGAAGGTGGCTGCGTGGACGGCGTGCGTGATCATCCCGGCAGCGCTGGGAGCTGCTTTCCTTACCTATTACGGCGGATTCTTCGTCCTGTTCCTGCTCGCCTTTACCGGGTTGACGGTGACATCTAAACGCTGATCGCCGCGCTCGGGACCGGAAGCGCACCCAAGCCCGGGCCCGGCGTGGCGGGAAACGTCCGCTTCTGCATGATGACCGCGCTGGCTGCTTACTCAGAACGGCCAATGGCTGTGGGCTTCCCCTCGTAGCGTGGACATCCTGATCTTGACCCGGTTTAGCGGACTTGCGTGTCGGGAGAGGGTTGGCGTTCGGCGGTTCGAGAGGATCAGCCGGTGCCGAGACCGTATCCACCCGAATTCCGCCGCCGCGCCCTTGATCTGGCCGGGTCGGGCCGCACTGTCCGCGATGCGGCGGCGTCGCTGGGGATTGCCGAGTCGTGCCTGCACCGGTGGCGGCACCGTGATCTCGTTGACCGCGGCCTAAGCCCGGTGCCACCGCGCAGGAGAGCGCGGAAACTGGTGGCGGCGCGGGAGCGCATCCGGGACCTGAGGAAGAAATGAAGATCCTGCGCTAGGCCGCGGCCGCGGTGGAGGCGGTGGTGCGCCCAAAAGACCGCTACCGCCTGGTCGCAGAGCTGCACGCTGAGGGCGTGCGGACCGGGCGGGCCTGCCATGCCCTGGAAGTGTCACGGTCGGGTATTACGCCTGGGCCGGGCGGGTCCCGTCGCCGCGGTCGATCCGCCAGGCCTGGCTGACCGACCTGATCGGCGCCATCCATCAGGCCTCCCGCGGCACCTACGGTGCTCCCCGGGTGCACGCCGGGCTCGTCTACGGGCATGGCATCACTCGGGCAAACACGTCAGCCTGCTCATGCGCCGGACCGGCCTGGCTGGCCTGCCCACGTCCTCGCGTGGCAAGCGGTCCAGGAAGCTGGCCACGGTCACCGATCTGGTCCGCCGTGACTTCCGCCGCACCGGCCCGAACCAGCTGCAGGTCACCGATATCACCGAGCACCCGGCCCGGGAGGGCAAGGTGTACTGCTGCGTCGTCCTGGACGCGTGGTCGGGCGGGCCGCCGGCCGGGCGACCGGCTCGCGCCAGCGGGCGGACCTGGCGACCAACGCGCTGGGCATGGCCATCGACTCCCGCGCCCCCGCGGCCGGGGGCATCATCCATGGCGACCACGGCACCCAGTTCACCTCCTGGACCTTCACCGAGCAGGCCCGCAGAGCCGGGCTGCTGCCCTCCCTGGGAACCATCGGCGACCCATATGAGAACGCCGTCGCCGAATCGTTCTGGGCCCGCATGCAGACCGAACTGCTCAACCGGCAGCGCTGGGACACGCGCGTCGAACTCGCGAACGCGATCTTCGAATACATCGAGGGCTTCCACAACCGCCACCGGCGCCATTCCGCGCTCGGCTGGCAGACACCCATAGAGTCCGAAACCACAGCCATCAGCCGGGCGCTGGCCCCCACCTGCAACGCGGCGACCAGTCCGACGGCCTGATCTTCGACGCTGTCCGCATCCGCCTGCTGGAGATCGGCGAGGCCGTTAAGGCACTCCCTGATGAGCTGCTCGCTGCCCAGCCATCCATCCCCCTGGCGGCAGATCGCCCGCATGCGCGACCACCTCGCCCACAGGTACTTGACACCGCGCACGCGATCCTGCAGGCCACGTCAAACGAGAGACCTGCCGAACTAGAGCGCGCCGTTCACGCTCTAACCCGTTCCCTCGGGGAACACAATCCGGACACGGAGCCAGGCCCGGCCTGATCTGCTCGCACTTGGAGCAGAGACTCGGACAGGCAGCCGCTACTGGTTCGATGAGCCCACCCAGGCGGCGATCTGGGCTCGCGAATTAAAGCCGAGCTTGTCAGGATGCTACGGACGTGGCTGTTAACGGTGCGCTCGGATATGAACAAACAGGTTCCGATTTGCTTGTTGGTCAGGCCGTCGGCGACCAGCCGGGCGACTTCGGCTTCTCGCTTCCCTAGCAACCCTGTG
>CAVRFX010000023.1:0-128461 GCA_963720645.1 uncultured Actinomycetes bacterium
GATGTACGTGCCTAGCAGGGCCGCCGCTTCGGTGCCGAGGCGGGTGGCGAACAGGTTCACGGTGCTCAGGGCGGGTGCGGTCAGCTCGGAGTAGGGCAGGTCGTCGAAGCCCACCAGGGACAGGTCACCCGGGACATCCAGGCCCAGCGACCGCGCGGCCCGCAGCACCCCGTAGGCGTGCAGGTCGTCCCCGCACACCACGGCCGTCACGCCCGCCGCGGACCAGGCCGGCCAGATGCGCCGGAAGCCCTCGTGGGCGTCGTCGATCGTCATGCCCTCGAGCACCAGGTCGTCCACGGCCAGGCCGGAACCGTGCTCCAGCAGCCCGGCCTGCAGCTCCTCCCGGCGGTACTGCAGGGAAACCTTCTTCTCCCGGCTGACGCCGACGTAAGCGACCCGGTCGTGGCCGAGGGAGGCCAGGTAGCCGGACAGCTCGCGGACCGCGCTGGTCAGGTCGAGATCGACGCTGGGCAGCTCCCCCGCCGCGCCGCCGCCGTCCAGGATCACCGTCGGGCAGGTCGGCACGAAGCTTTCCAGGAACCCGGTGCCCGGGCTGGCCAGGATCAGCCCGGCCAGGTTGCCGGCCAGTGCCCGCTGGACCGTGGTCAGGTTGTAATCCTCACCACCCTCTGGCATCAGCACGGTCAGTGAGAAGGCCCGGTCGAGGTGCCGGGTCAGTCCCTCCAGGACCATCGAGAAGAACGGGTTCGTGGGATCGGGGCCGACGAACCCGATCGAATCGAGCTGCCCGCGGGCCAGGGCGCTGGCCGTGGAGTTGACGCGGTAGCCCAGTTCCGCGGCGGCCGCGTAGATGAGGCTGCGCAGCTGCGGGCTGACCCGCCCGGTGTCTTTGCCGGTGAACACGAGTGACACCGTCGACGGTGAGCAGCCGGCCCGCTCGGCTACATCCCGGGCGGTAGCTCGGCGGCTGGCCGGGTGAGTCGTCACGCCTTGAGATTCTGGCACGCGGCACCCGGCGGGGGGATCCCCGCGGGGGCCTGGCGGGTGCGATCCGGCTACCCGAACCGGCCCAGACGGCCGATGACCAGCCGCTGGCCGGACCGCTGCCGGCAGGCCACAAGCATCGTGATGCCGAGCACGATCAGCGCCGCCTCGACGGCCAGCGACACCGTGCCGACCCAGTAGCCCCAGTTGCCGACGTCGCCGTGGTCACCCGGGAGCCCTATCGACCGGGACACCACGTACGCGATGAACGGCCCGGTACCGAGCAGCAGGGCGGCCGCCCACCCCACCCAGGCCGACCACGGGATGAGGAGCGTCACCGCGGTGACCACGGCGCCCACCTCGATGATCCGGTAGCCCCAGCCGATCCAGTCCGGAGAGGCGAAGCTGGCGATCCCGCCCTGATCGGCCACGTGCACGGCGGCGATGGCCAGCGCCAGCAGCGCCCCCACCATCCGCACCGCCATTTCCGGCGCGGCCCCCGCCCGCACCCCGGGCCGGTCCGAGCCTGCCCAGTCCACCACCTGCTGCTGCGCCATCGTGGTCCCCCCTGCGTAGTCGGTTCCCGGTGATGCCCTCCGGTGACTACACGGCGATGGCCGCGCCGCGGTTCACGGCCCGATCGCGCGGGCGGCCGGGGCCAGTGGTGACGGTGAGCCCGTCTCCCCGGCGGCGGCGAGCAGCCGCCGGCCGAGCTGGCGGGCGGTGTGACGCACCTCGGGACCCCTAGCGTGATCCTCATGACCGACGACACCACCCTGGACACCACCATCCACGAGCCGCCGATGACCGCCGGCGAGGTGGAGATGCTGCTGTTCGCGCTCGACCGTTCCCGCGCCCAGTTCGCCTGGAAGTGCGGCGGCCTGGATGCGGCCGGCCTGAACCGGCCCTACCCGCCGTCCGCGATGACCCTCGGCGGCCTGCTCAAGCACATGGCGCTGGTCGAGGAGCGATACACCATCGACTTCACCGGCGAGGCGCCCGGCCCGCCGCTGGACGTCGCCGAGGCCGCGGCCGACCCCGGCTGGACGTGGCGCACCGCGGCCGGCGACTCTCCGGGGGAGCTCTACGGCCTCTGGCGCCGTGCCGTCGGGCACTCCCGGGCCGCGATGGCCGCAGCGCTCGCCGAGGGCGGCCTCGACCAGCCGGCGAAGTTCACCACCTCCGAGGACGGCGCGGCACCGAACCTGCGGCGCATCGTGGTGGACCTGCACGACGAGTACGCCCGGCACGTCGGCCACGCCGACCTGATGCGCGAGGCCATCGACGGGCTCGTCGGGGAGGATCCGCCGCAGTAACCGCGGCCGGCCTGATGGCTCCGCTGCCGCGGGGCCGGTGGAGATGGCATCCATCGTCCCCCCGGGCAAGCGGGCCTCCCAGCCTGGCGGCGGCTGGGAGGCCCGTCGTGGCCCGGCTGATGCGCTGGCTAGCCGCGCAGTCCGGGAATGAGCGCCCTGGCCACGCCCGGCGAGCTGGTGCTGCTGGCCGACGGGACCGGCCGGGGCAGCGGCTTGCAGGTCTTGTCCCATTTCGCGTTCGGGTTCCGGGCAGGCAGCTGGCCGCTGGCCAGGTAGTTGGCGATGGTGTTGTCCACGCACAGGTCGCCGAAGAGCGAGTCGGCGTGGGTGGTGCCGCCCGGCTCGGCCAGCAGCACCGAGTGCGGGAACAGCTTGCGGACCTCGAGGCTGCCCTCGAACGGGGTCGCCGCATCGAGGGTTTCGTCGATCAGCAGGGCACTGCTGATGCCGTTGCCGTTGATCTGCATCGGGGCCTGGCGCGCGGCCGGGGCCGGCCAGTGCAGGCACGGGGCGTTGAACCAGGCGTTGGCCCAGGTCTCGAACGGCGCGATCTTGTTGACCCGGTGGTTGTCCTTGCTCCACACTGCCCAGCTGGTCGGCCACTGCACGTCGGTGCACTGCACGGCGTTGTAGACGGCGAACCCGTTGTCGTCGCCCGGCGTGTCGGTCCCCTGGTAGAGGGAGACGATCGCGGCGCCGGCCTTCTTGCTGTGCGTGTGGGCCCAGTTCGCGAAGGCGCTGCCCAGCTGGAGCCAGGTCTCCTCGTAATACCCGGCCTCAAGGAACACGTCGATCCACTCGTCCGGACCGACCAGCTTCTGGATCGGGTGCCGGAACAGCCGGGCCTTTTCCGCGTAGAAGCGGTTCTCCACCGTTTTCTCGGTTGTGCCCAGGTGGTAGAACGCGTGGTGCTGGGCCAGCCAGCCGAACCAGATCTTGATGTTCCGGTTGAACGCGATGTCCTGGTCCAGGTTGGCCTGGTACCACACCTTGCGCGGGTCCACGTTGCTGTCCATGATCAGCCGCCGGACGTGCGACGGGAACAGGGTCGAGTAGACCTGCCCCAGGTAGGTGCCGTAGGAGAAGCCGTAGTAGCTGATCTGGCTCTGGCCCAGCGCCTGCCGGATGCTGTCCATGTCGCGGGCCGTGTCAACCGTGGTCATGTGGTCCAGCAGGGCCGACTGCGCGGCGCTGTGCGTGGCGCACCGGTGGTCATAGCGGGCGCTGCGCGCCAGCCAGTAGTTCAGGATCTGCTTGGTCCGGGGGTTGTAGTTCTCCCGGTCCCCGCTGAAGTAGTACGGCGCGCAGGTGATGGCGGGCACGCTGGAGCCGACGCCGCGCGGGTCGAACCCGATCCAGTCGTAGTCCGCGACGGCGGCCTTGTCCGCGGCCGAGCCCTCCGCCTTGAGCTGGGCGATCAGGAAGGTGTTCAGGTCCAGGCCGCTGCCACCCGGGCCGCCGGGGTTGGTCAGGATGACCCCCTGGTACTTGGCGGCACTTGAGGTGTGCTTGATCCGCGAGACAGCGATCTTGATCGTCGCCCCGGTTGGGTCGCTGTAGTTGAGCGGCACGGTCAGCATGGCGCACTGCGCACCGGCCTGCCGCAGGTCGCTTTCCGCGCAGCGTCCCCACGTCAGGGAGCTGGCCGCGGCCGGAGTGGCTGTGCCCGCCACGGCCGGCGCGGCGACGCCGAGGCCGCCGGCCAGGGTACTGGCAGCGGCGGCTACGGCTAGGAATCTCTTCATCGGGGTTCCCTCCTGGCTTCACTCGAAATCTCCAGCGAGCGCATGTGAAGGAGCCCAATTCTGCGGTACAAGCGGTGGCCTGCAGAGGAATATGCAGGCCTGACGTTACGGAGTCGTTACCCCTGCGTTCAGTTCCCGCCGGCGGTGCGGGTGCTGCCGCATGTCCCGCGTGGTGCGGCAGTTGGCGGTCAGCGCGGCCTGGCTGGATGAGCAGGTCTCCCGCCAGCCGGATCCAGCCGCGATCAGCGTCACCGGTTCCTGGCTGTGCCGGTGAGGACGTCGGTGGCCTGGTGCCCGGGGCTGACCCCATCGGCCAGGATGACGTCACTGCGGGAGTTATCGGTACGCAGCGCCACGATCTCCTGGTAGCTGTCCGAATTGTACCAGGCATGCGCCCGGGCGCGATCGGGAAACTCGATCACGATCAGGTGGCCCGGCCAGCTGCCTTCCAGCACCTCGGCCTCGCCGCCGTGCACGATGAACCGCCCGCCGAAGGGCGCCAGCGTGGCGTCGATTCGCTGCAGGTACTCCACGATCGCGGGCCCCATGCTGACCTGGCGCATGTGGGCAACGGCATAGGCAGGCATGATCCCTCCCGGGCCTGCTGGGTGGCTTGGCACGGCTTCCACCATGGACGGCCCCGGCCGCTCCCGCAATTACCTGACCGGTCAAGCCGGGGCCGCCGGCGCGTCACGCCCGAGCGGCCGGCCGCTACCGCACGTCCCTGGGCGCCCCGGGCTGCGGCATGAGCTCCCCCGCCAGCAGTGCTCGCCTGAGCGTGTTGCCCGCCGGAGCCAGCGGGCACGCCCAGGCGGGGTCGTAGGCGCACGACGGGTTGTAGGCGAAGTTGAAGTCGAGGATCAGCCGCCCCTCCCCGCCGCCGAGATCCGCGCCCTTGACCGTGTCGATGAGGTACCGGCCGCCGCCGTAGGTCGCCGTCCCGGAGGTCGCGTCCTTCACCGGGACGAAGACCCCGCCTCCGTAGGAGGCGAGCCACCAGACATCGAGGTCACCACCCCCGGCATCGCCGCCGGTGGCGTCAGCGTCCCCGGGCAGGTGCGCGCATCCGATGCGGTCGAAGCGGGCGATCCCGTCGGAACCCGTGCTGACCTCCATGTGCCTGGGCGGCACATCGGTGTCGATGGTGATCTCGAAGCGCAGCGCCGGATCGTAGGGCGCGACCGGCGCGCCCGGGTAGCGCCCGCGCCGCTCCCGCGGGACCGGCGAGTCCGGATGGGTGCGGAGCAGGTCATCGCGGGTCCTGCGCCAATGATCGTGCGCGGCCACGGTGTCCGGCTCGCTGCGGACCTCCGCGTACAGCCGGGCGACCCGGCGGCGCCAGTCGAGCAAGGTCAGCGACATGCGGGTACCCCGGCCAGCCGGGACCGGCGCTCAGGGCCGCCCGCCGCCGCGTCCGTGCTCTGCATGACTCCAGGATGCCAGCCAGGTGCAGCTAGGCTGCGACCGCCATGCCCGGTCCCCCGAAGGCAGGAGCCACGATGATCGAGCACACCACCGCGGGCCAGATGTCCCTCGCTGAGCTGGCCGACGGGCACAAATGCCAGCCGTCCGCCATCCTGCGCCTCACCGCCGAGCACAGTCCCGGGGGCGCGTACCCGGCCAACGTCGCCGCCTACATCAACGGGGTGTTCCGCGGCACGATCGCGGTGACCGCCCACATGCCCGCCGGGCTGCACCTGTACCTGCCCTAACGGCCGTCCCGGCGGCAGGCCCAGCGGGCTGGGCCGGGCCGCCGGGCCGGGCCGCACGTTTCCTCCGCTGCTGCGGTGGGCTGTCCGGCGGCCTGAGCTCCCAGCCCGGTGCCCTCGGGATTCTGCGAACATCAGGGGCATGGGCTCGTGGTGGCACCGCGATGTGATCGCGGCCGGAAGACTGCCGCTCGGTTTGTGCTTGCTGGCCTTCGTCCTGACGTTCGCCTCCACGCGCACGATCACCCGGCTCATCCGCGATGGCCGCGGGCCATTCCGGAACATCACGGCCTCCGGGACGCACGTTCATCATGCGGTTCCCGGCCTGATACTTCTGATCGTCGGCGCCCTCACCGCGATCGGCGGACCCGGCTCGCTGGGCTGGCTCGCGTTCGCCGCGGTGACCGTCGGGATCGGTATGTCCCTGGTCCTGGACGAGTTCGCGCTCATCCTGCGCCGAGCAGGTTCTGGACCTGGCGGTCAGCCACGCCCGGCAGCGGGTCCAGTTCGGCCGCCCGATCGGCTCGTTCCAGGCCGTCAAGCACAAGTGCGCGGACATGCTGGTCGCGCTGGAGGGTGCCCGGGCCGCGCTGGACGGTGCGCTGGCGGCGGGCGCGGGGCGGGGAGGGCGATCCCGGCATCGCCGCGCTGGTGGCCGCCCTGCAATGCTCAGCCGCCTACACGCACATCACCGCGGAGGCCATCCAGGTGCTCGGCGGGACCGGCTTCACCTGGGAGCACCCGGCGCACCTGTACTTCCGCCGGGCCGCACCTCCGCGGTCCTGCTCGGCACCGAAGCCCAGCACCGCACCGCGCTCGCTGACCGCCTGGGACTCTCTAGCCGTAGGGCAGGAAGCAGATGCCGGCGTGCCCGCTCACGCCGCCGCAGGTGTCGCTGTCATCGAGGTTGTCGCTGGCGATCCATAGCCCGGCGCTCGTGAGCAGCATGTCGTCGGCGCCCAGGCCCCGGGACCGGCTGTAGTACCCCGCGGAGCCGGCCGAGTTGACGTACAGCGCCCCGGTAGCCGGGTTCAGCCCCTCCGTGCCCGGCGCGCTGTACCCGCCGGCCCGAGGGCGTCACACCCGTTGGGGTTCATCGACCAGCGCTCGTGACCGGCGAAGTACGCAGCCAGGCTGTCGGCCACGGTGGTGTACAGGGAGTCACAGCCGGTCTGGTTGATCCACTTCGGGCTGACCGATGCCTGGGTCGCCGGGAAAGCCATGGCCGTGTCACACGGGCTGCCCGCCGGGCGTGGCCCGGACCCGCTGACGCCCGGCTCCTTGTAGCCCGTGGTGGCCACGTACACCGTCGAGTCGTCCGGCGACCAGGACCCTCCGCGGGCCCAGAACGTCTGGGGACTGCAGGCAATGTTGAACGTCGGCGAGGTCCAGCCCGTCACGCTGGCCTTCGAGCCGCCCACGTTCAGCATGAACATCTGGTGGCGCGTGACACCTCCTGCCGAGCTGACGTTGCCCTCGACAAGGTCGAGCGTGCCACCGTGACTGAGCTGCTGGTTGAAGACCTGGCTGCCTGCGATGGACAGGTTCAGGAACCCGTCGCTCAGCCCGGTGGACGGGTTCAGGCTGACCATGCGCGGGATGCTGGCGCCGTTGATGGAGGTGAAGGTGCCGCCCACCAGCAGATGGCCCCCGACAGCGGCCAGGGTGTCCACCGCCCCGTTGGCGGCGTGCGCGAAGCCGGTCACGACATTGCCGGTGCTGGTGCTGATCTCGGCGATGTTGGTCACGCTGGTGCCGTTGACCTTCGTGAAGTTCCCGCCTATATAGGCGTCCGCGCAGTTGCCGCCGCTGAACGCGATGGAATTGATCGCGTCTGCGCCGTCATTGTTGGTCGAGGTGCTGCCCACCACCACGGGAGCCCACGACGTGACCGTGTAGGGGCTGCTGGCGCTGAAGCTGACCAGGTCGCTGCGGGCGAGGGTCTGACTGCCCTGCTTGATGGAGCTGAAGCTGCCGACCGCGTACATGGTGCCGCCGCACTGGGCGATCTGGCGGACCTGCTGCGTGGGACTGGACTTGGCGGGCAGGTGAGGCGTGCCGCTGGCGGGCGTCGCCGATACGACTCCCGCGGGCGGCGGCTGGCCTCCGGTTCCTGCCTCGGCGGCCGGGATGCTGAACGCCAGCAGGCCTGCGGCGGCGGCTGCGGCGAGGATAAATTTGCGCACAAGGCCCCCCTTGTCGGACGGGCGAGTATTCGCCCTATTTCGCAGCGTAATCCGCTTCTTCGCATTAGTCGCATTCCAGATGCTGGCATTTTGGTCACGTTTTAAGTGCTGGCGGGGGCGTAGCTGAGATGCAGGACCCCGTTGCTGTAGGCCTCGGATCCGGCCAGGCTGAACGTCGTGGCCGGGCCGGTGCCGGCGAACAGGTGCTGGCCCGCGCCGCGCGCCACGGGGTAGACGAACAGGTGCAGCTCGTCAACCAGGCCGTCGGCCAGCATGGCCCGGACCAGCGTGCCGCTGCCGCTGACGTAGATGCCGCCGTCCACCTTGTCCTTCAGGCCGCGGATGGTGCTGGCACTGTACGGGCCGAGGATGGTGGAGTTGCTCCAGTCCACGGCCCGCGGGGAGCCGGAGACGACGTACTTGGGCGACTCGTTGAAGAACGGCGCGCCCGGGTCCTGCTCGGCGGTCCGCGGGGACCAGGCCGGCGCGAACATCTCGAAGGTGCGGCGTCCCAGCAGGATGGCCTGGCACGAACCCGTGATCGCGGCGAGGGCCTCTCCCATCTTGGGATCAAAGCCGAACTCGAACGTCCAGGACGGGTCCTCGTACACCCCATCCAGGGAGATGAACTCATGCACCTTGATTGCGCCCACTGTCATCAGCTCCTCTGCTTGCGTGCAACCCTGCTTGTGTGCCACCCGGGCTTGGGCTGAATCCTGGCACCCGGCACACGTAAGACCGGGTGCCCGGGGGAAACTCATCGCCGCCGGACGTCCAGACCAGGTGGCCGTCCGGTCAGCTGGCCGGGAGCTTGCCGCTGACCCGGGGCGGCAGCGCGAACGACGCGGCCGCCGCGCCCAGCAGCACCAGGGCGGGCAGCACGGCCGCGGCCCGGAAGTGCGACTGCAGGTCGATGTACGACAGGGTCCGCAGCGGATCGCCATCGGTCACGATGAGCGCCGATCGGGGCACTCCGCAGCGCTGGCCAGTCCACCGCGAGGGCCGTCGCCGTGTATGCGAGCGCGACGATCGCGAGGAGGCGGCTGCGGGCCCGGCGGGCCAGGATCCCCAGCCCGACGGCGATGATCAGCAAGGCGAACGTGCCGCTGTCCCACTGGCTGCTCAGCCAGAGCCAGGCGGGCAGCGGGACCCGCGGCATCAGCAGCAGCGGTACGGCAGTGACGGCCGCGGTGAGCACGAGCCCCGTGATCAGGTAACCCCGGCCGGGACCCCCGCGGCCCGCCCGGCGGTACCACACGGTGGTGACCAGGAACACGACCGCGAGCGCCGCCGCCCAGTACCAGCCCTCAGCGATTCCCAGCGGCCCGCCGTCCGGAGACAGCAGCGCGGAGAAGCTGCTGTGCGCCGACGACCAGAACACCGTCCTGGTCAGCGGCGCGTAGGCGGCCCAGCCGCTGGCCATCGGGGCCGTGCTCAGCTGCAGGGCATACAGCGGCACGGACAGCGCGACGATCACGCCGAAGAGGGCGAGCGGGAACCAGTAGGCGGGCCGCGCCGCCCCGGGAACGCCCGGCGGCGCGGGCGAAGCTGCTGCCATGGCGGCCAGCATCCCACGCCGGACGGTTAGCGCGGCTCGACCCCGGTCAGGCGGGGGCGGCAGTGACGCGGTCGCGGATGATGAAGCGCTGGATCTTGCCCATCGAGTTGCGGGGCAGGTCGTCCCAGATCCTGACCTCGCGCGGGCATTGCGGCCCCGGCTCGACCTCACGCAGCACATCGGCAGGGCCGAGACCCGCAGCCACAGATCCCGGTATGTGTAGCTCTCCCCCGCGGGGCCGAGCACCTCCAGGGCCCGGCGGTCCGGGAAGGACCGGATGTTCATCGCGATGAAATCGGCGAGCGTGAAGTCCATGGCTGCCTCCGGCGTGCGCCGCCCGGCGTGCCTCGTCGTGGCGGGCACGCGTCCGCCTGCTCGGCCGCCCCGCCCGGCCAGATGCCTGAGGTCGCACGCGCCCAGCCCGCATGCAACCTGATTGATTCTGACGTCAAGGTCATGTTCCGGCCGCCCCCTAACCGGGATCCGGCCTTTGCCCGGATGCAAATGCGGGTAAGTGCTCCGCAGGCTCACCGAGGAGAAATCGGCCATGACGGACATGAAACGCTTCCTGGACGGGCCGTTCGCCCCGGTGACGGAGGAGATCACGGCCTTCGACCTGCCGGTGACCGGCCAGGTGCCGGCCGGCCTGGACGGCCGCTACCTGCGCAACGGGCCCAACCCGATGGGCCTGGACGACCCCGGCTACCACTGGTTCCTGGGCGACGGCATGGTCCACGGGGTCCGGCTGCGTGACGGGCGCGCCGAGTGGTACCGCAACCGCTGGGTCCGGTCGCGGGCCGTCGCGGAAGCCCGCGGTGAGACGTGGCCGGGCGGCCCTATCCACGAGGGAAGCGATTTCGCGGCCAACACGCACGTGATCGCCAGCGCCGGGCGCACCCTGGCCACCGTGGAATCCGGCCCGCTTCCGTACCAGCTCACCGACGAACTCGACACCGTCGGCCCGTGCGACTTCAGCGGGACACTGCCCGGCGGGTTCGCCGCGCATACGAAGGCCGACCCGGTGACCGGGGACCTGCACGCGATCGCCTACTACTGGGCCTGGGACCACGTCCAGCACGTCGTGGTCGGCTCCGCCGGCCGGGTGACGTCCGCGACGAACATCCCGGTCACCGACGGGCCGATGATGCACGACTTCGCGCTGACCGGCCGTTACGTCGTGCTGTTCGACCTGCCCGTCACGTTCAGCATGGACGCCGTCCTGGCCGGGAAGAAGCTGCCGTACACGTGGAATCCCGCGCATCCGGCCCGGGTCGGCCTACTCCCTCGCGACGGCAGTCCCGGGGACATCCGCTGGTTCGAGATCGGCCCGTGCTGGGTCTTCCACACCCTCAACGCCTACGACGGGGACGACGGCCGGGTGGTCATCGACCTGTGCCGCTACCAGGGCGCCTACGACGTCTCCACGCTCGACGGGCGCGGGCCGCTGACCCTGGAGCGCTGGATCGTGGACCCGGCCGCCGGGAAGGTCACCGAGCAGCGGCTCGACGACCGCTTCCAGGAGTTCCCCCGCGTCGACGACCGGGTCATCTCCCGGCCGCACCGCTACGGCTACAGCGCGGTGATCGGCGATGTCAGCCAGGGCACCGTCTCCCTCAGCGGCGACTTCGCCGACCAGGCCTTCGCCAACGCGCTGCTCAAGCATGACCTGGCGCACGGCACCACGGAGGCCCACGAGTTCGGCCGCGACGCGACCGCGGGCGAGGCCGTGTTCGCGCCCGCGGGACCCGCCGCCGACGAGGACGACGGGTATGTCATGGCCTTCGTGCACAACCCCGGCCGCGGCGCCGCCGACCTGGTCATCCTGGCCGCCCAGGACTTCACCGGCGAGCCGGTGGCCCGGGTCCACCTGCCCGCCCGGATCCCGCTCGGGTTCCACGGCAGCTGGATCCCGGACCGCTGAACGCAGGCTGGGCCGGGATGGTGACGGAGGTCCCGCAGGCCGAGGACATACAGCAGTGATGGAGAACGCCCTTCCCCTGAGAAAATGATCACGTCGGAGTACTGGGATCCCCAGCACCCGATCTCGAGGAAGGGAGCGGAGATATGTCCCGGCGAGATGATCATCTGGACGCTATGCTCCGTCACCTTGGCGCCGCCTACTACGAGTCGCTGCACGGCAGGGCCAGCACAGCGGATGTGGCCCGGGCCCTTGACTCCGTCGAGGAGCACACCGGCGACCACGCCACCTCGGCCGCCGCGAAGACGGCTGGGAAGACCGCCGGGCAGCACGAGCCCGCACGTGGCACCAAGCAGCATCATGGGCGCTGGCACCACCGGGTCAGGGACGTCATGACGACGACCGTGATCACCGTGGACCGGATCACCCCGTACAAGGAAATCGCGGGCCTGCTGGCCAAGCACCACATCAGCTCCGTCCCGGTGCTGATCCTGGGGCGGCACGTGGCGGGCGTGGTCTCTGAGGCCGACCTGCTGGCCGTGGAGGACAAGCGTGAGCGCGACGCCCGGCAGCATGCCGAGGGCGGGCTGCACCTGCACCTGACCCGCCAGAAGCACTGGGGCCTGACCGCCGAGGAACTGATGACCTCGCCAGCCATCACGATCCACGCGGACGCCTCGCTGCCCGCCGCGGCCAGGAAGATGAACAGCCACCACATCAAGCGGCTGCCCGTCGTCAAGCCGGACGGCACCCTGGAAGGCATCGTCAGCGGCAGCGACCTGCTGAGCGTGTTCCTGCGCCCCGACGAGGACATCGCCACCGAAGTCCGCGAGATGCTGACCCAGATCCTGCTGGCCGATCCCGCCGCGGTCACGGTCCGGGTCCACAACGGCATCGTGACGCTGACCGGCGAGCCTGACCTCGGTGGCCAGCGCGATCTGATCCCGGTCGCGGTCCGTCTCACCTGGGACATCGACGGCGTGGTGGACGTGGTGAACAAGATCGGGGCGTCCTCTCCCGCCTGATCACGCCGCGGCCGGCTGGCCGGGTGCCGCCCGGTCCTCCACAGTTCCCGGACCATCGCTGGGACCGCCGGGGCCTGGCCACCCGGGCCTGCCCGGGAGTCCGGCCTCTGTAGCCGGGCGGGCGCCGCCTTCGCCGATCCTGACCGCGTGCCCCCCCGTCGCAGTCCCGGCCACCCCCGCCGTCGCAGTCCCGGCCACCCCCCGTCGCAGTCCCGGCCACCAGCGGAAGCGGCGACGGGCTTCCGGGTGATTCGATTGTGTGTTTGAATACTCTCGTGAAGCAGGAGAGACATTCAGGCTGGGGGACATGACATGCTCACCGCCGTGCTGGCTGACGCCGGTCATCCCATGGTCGCCGGGCTGCTCGGGCTGGGGGCGGCGGGCCTCGCCGCGGCCGTGGTGGTGATGGCCTGGAGCGTGCATGTCCACCAGATCCGGCTGGCCGAACTGCTGGTCCGCCGGCAGTTCCTGGTCACCCCCGAGGCCGCCCCGGCCGCGCACGCCATGAACGGAAGCGGGAAGGGAAACGGCCACTCAAGCGCCGCTGCCGGCGCTGAGGCGGTGACCCCTGAGGGTTCCCGGCCGGCCGCCACGGGCCTGGCCCCGCCCGTGGTCATCGACGGGCCGGACACCGTCGTCACCGGTGAGCAGGCTCGCTACCGCGTCCAGCCCTCGGGGACCCGGAAGGTGATGTCCTGGGCTGCGGGCGGCGGGTCGGTGGCGCAGGCTCCTGATCCGGCTCATCCCGACGAGCTGCTCCTCATCGCGGACCAGCCGGGCACGCTGAACCTCACCGTGCGGGTACGGGAGGGGATGACGGAGACCCGCGGCATGAAGACCATCACCGCGGTCCCGGAGGTAACCGAGCCCGCGCCGCCCTTCACGTTGCGGCTGTTCCTGCACGGCTGGGGCCTGGTCGCCGTGGCCGTGCTGATCGTGGGTTTCGCCGGAGCGCTCGACGCTCTCGGCAACCTGGCCTCCTCCGAGTTCATCGCGCTGGTCGTCCCCCTGGCCGCGCTGCTCGCGGTGGCTCTCATCACGCGGGGAACCGGCGACACCAGCCGTCCAGCGAGCGGCAAGGACCTCACCCGATCCCGCCTCTGACCCCGGACTGTGCCCCGCCCCGGACCGCGCCTGCCCCGGACCGTGCCCCGCCCTGCCGGGCCTCGTTCCTGGCCCACTCCCCCGTGTCCTGCCCGTCGCGCCGGGTAGGTAGCCGGTCAGTGCTCCCCAGCAGGCACCGACGGGGGGCGCATGCCGGGATCAGGGGACGGTGCCGGGTTTCTGCCGCGGATCCCGCCGATGCTGGCCGTGCCCGCCGCGGAGCTCCCGGAACCGGAGACCTTGTGGGCTGCGGAGTTCAAGTGGGACGGCGTCCGGGCGGTGGCGTACCTGTCCGCCGGGCGACTGCGGTTGCTGTCCCGCGGCGACCGGGACATGACCAGGTCCTACCCTGAGCTGGCGGACCTGGCCCGCCAGGCCGGCACCCTGGACGTGGTCCTCGACGGGGAGATCGCCGCCTTCGCCGGCGGACGCCCGAGCTTCGCGGCCCTGCAGCGGCGGATGCACGTCGGCGCGCCCTCACCCCGCCTGCTTGCCGCGGTCCCGGTGACCTACCTGGTCTTCGACATCATGTACGCCGGCGGGCAGCCGCTGATCAACGAGCCGTATGCGCAGCGGCGGTCCATCCTCGAGGCCCAGCCCCTGGCCGGCCCGCACGTGCACGTCCCCCCGTCGTTTCCCGGCGGTGGCCAGGCCGTGCTCGCGGTCAGCGTCCGCGACGGCCTCGAGGGCGTCGTGGTCAAGCGCCTCGACTCCCCCTACCAGCCCGGGCGCCGCTCCCCCGCCTGGCTGAAGATCAAGAACCGTCGGCTGCTGGACGTGGTCGTGGGCGGCATCAGTCCCGGCCGCGGCCAGCGCACCGGGCGGATCGGCTCGCTGCTCGTCGGAATCCCCGCCGGCCCGGGCCTGGTCTACGCGGGCCGGGTGGGCACCGGCTTCACGCAGCCGGAACTGCGCGCGCTCGAGCAGCTGCTGACCCCGCTGCGGCGGGACAGCCCGCCCTTCAGCGGCCCGGTTCCCCCGGCCCAGGCCCGGGACGTGACCTGGGTGGAACCCCGGCTCGTCATCGAGGTCAGCTACGCCGAGCAGACCCCGGACGGGATTCTGCGCGCCGCCGCTTACCAGGGGCTCAAGGCCACCGGGGACGAGAACGGAAGCGGCCCGTTAACGGCTAGCGGCCGGGTGGGCGCAGCACGTCCGTGCCGCCGTCCTCGGGACCGAGCTCATCGGTGCCGCCCTCTTCCGGACCGAGCTCATCGGTGCCGCCCTGCTCGGGACCGAGGACGTCAGTCCCCCCTGCTTCCGGGCCGAGTTCGTCACTGCTGGTCTCAGAGCCGAATACGCCGGCGTCCTGCTCGGGCTGGCCCGAGGTCCTGGGATCGCTTTCCATATCGACCTCCCCAGGTCGTTTGCCCGGGTTCTTTCCCGGCAACGAGCCACCAGACACGACCCCGCACGGAGGAGCTAGGCCACGTTTCACGTATCTGGTGCACTCTGGCGTGGGTTTTGTCCGTTTTAGGCGCACCGCTTACGTGAAATGTCGGCGTTCCCCTCACCAATGTGGCGCATGGTGCTGGTGGGACTGGGTGCGGCGGGGCGGCGGCGCGGGAGGCCGCGTGGGAGGCGCGGGCGCGGGGCGTCGGCCGGGCGCGGGCCCGGACACGGGCGGCGGCCGGGCGCGGGCGCGGGCACGGGCGGCGGCCGGGCGCGGGCGCGGGCACGGGCGGCGGTCAGGGCGGGCGGGCTCGACGTCACGGCGGGATTCATTCGGTCCTGAGCACCACGGCGGGCTGGGTGCGCGCCGCGGCCCGCCCGGGTACCGCCGCGACCAGGTTGGCCATGAGCAGGACAGCGGGCACGGACAGCAGCACGAGGGCTGAGATGACGGGCACCGGCTCGATCGCGAACCCGCGGGCCAGCAGAGTCCAGGCCCAGCGCCCGGCCGCCACCCCCAGCGGCAGCCCGATGACCAGGCCCGTCGCGGCGATCGCGGTGGCCTGCCAGGCCACCGTGGCCCGGACCTGCCGGCTGACGAACCCGAGCGCCTTGAGGATGGCCAGGTCCCGGCGCCGGCGGCGCACCGAGGTGACCAGGGTGTGCGCGATCGTGCCGACGGCGAGCAGCGTCAGCAGCGGACGCGAGGAGCGAGCGGCAGGCCGTTCACGCCCTGCAGCTCGCGGACCTCCGGCGGCGGCACCGCGGGCAGCACCACGCCGGGGAACTGCCGCCTGAGGCGGGCGATCGCCGCCCGGTCCCCCGGGTGCCGCAGCCGGACGAGGAACACGTTGACCGGCAGCCGGGTGCGGCTCAGCGCGTCCGCGCCGGCCAGCGTCATCACCGCCGCCGGAGCCCAGCTTCAGCTGCTCGTTCGTGATCTCCGGGGACAGCACGACCTGCCCGATGATGCGCAGCGGGACCGGCCCGCGCGGGCCCTGGCCGGTGATCAGGCCGCCGACCTGCCGTGTGCAGGGCCTGCAGTTCCCCGCCGCTGAGCGCGATCTCCCGGGCGCCGCGGGGCAGCCGCCCGGCCAGCACCGGAGGCGCCACCTCGCCGCGCAGCAGCCGGATCCCGACGAACGGGACGTCGCGGCCGTCCATGCCGCCGTCCCCCAGGCGCGGTCGCGGTGAAGCCGGCGATACCGGCGTCCGCGCGCAGCTTCGGCTCGGTCTGCGCGCTGGTGTCACCCGAGTGCGGGTTCCCGACGGCCACGTCCCAGTTCCAGCCCGCGATCCGGGGGTCGCGGATGACGTGGGCCAGGCTGGCCCCGAACACCAGCGCGGCGATCACCGCGGCGAGCGCGAGCGCCGTGCCGAGGACCGCCGAGCGGACCGGGACCGCGCTGCGGTCCGCGCCGGGCTCGAACGCGAGGCGGACGCCGGCCACCGCGGCGGGCGGGAAGCCCCGGCGGGCCATCCAGCGCGCGATCCGCGAGCCGCGGCTGCCGGCATCCCGGCGGGCTGGCCCGCGCGGCATCCTGGCCACCCGCTGGGCCGTCACGGCGGCCCGGGCCGGTCAGCAGCAGCGCGAGCCAGGGCGGCCCCGCCCAGCAGGACCGGGACGTCGAACGACGAGCCCGGGGGTGATCTCGGCCCGCCGGGCCAGGCCCGATCGGCGTGAACACGGACAGCGCGTAGGCCGCCGGGACGGCCAGGGCCATCCCGGCCGCCGCGACCAGGGCCCCGGGGGCCAGCGCCACCGCGAACAGCTGCCCCCGGCTGGAGCCGAGCGCGCGGAGCACGGGGAAGTCCTCCGACGCCGCCGTAGGCCAGCCGGGCGATGCTCTGGCCCACGATGACCAGCATCGCGAGCGCCACGATGATCCCGAACAGCAGCAGCGCCAGCGCCTGCAGGGACGTGCCCCGCTCGGCGGCGGCCGCGGCGGTGGCGTCGTCACTGCCCAGCTCGAACTGGGCCCGGCCCCCGGTCAGGCGGTTGACCTCGGCCCGGAAGGCCGGCAGGCCAGCCAGGCCGCGGTTCAGGTGGAAGGAGAGCCCGGCGATGTTGCCGACCGATCCGGCGAAGCGGTGGTAGAACGCGGCGGTCACGAACAGCGAGCCGGTGCCGGTGAAGATGACGTCGGAGGGCGCCCCGGAACCGTCCCAGGTCCGTGGGCGTCCGGATGATCGCGGTCACGCGCACGTCGGGCAGCGGCCACGGCCGGGTGCAGCACCTGGTTGTTGAGCACCGCCATCGCCTGGTCGGGCCGGAACCCGCGGAGCGTGGATCATCGAGCCGACGTGCGCGCCCAGGATCCGCGCGGCCGTCTCGTTGATCATGACCTCGTCGGCCCGGGACGGGCTGGCCCGCCGGCCGGCCACGATGATGGCGCGGGACTGCGGCGGGGTGTCGATCAGGGCCCACGCCGTCACCTGGCCGGCGGCGGCTCCCGGGTGGCCGGCCGGGGACGCGGCCATCAGCATGAACGCGCCCCGCTCGCTGTAGGCCAGGCCCGGCAGCCGGGCGATCCGGCTCAGCATCGGGAACGGGACCCCGGCCACCTGTCCCTCGGTGGGACCGGACCAGGCCAGGAAGCGGGGTACCGCGGTGTCGGTCCGGCGCGCGCCGGCCAGCGACACCAGCACCAGGGCGCCCATCAGGCCGGTGATCAGCGCGAGGACCAGCGGGCTGCGCCAGCCCTGCCGCAGTCCCGCGCGAACCCGCAGCCACACCGCCCGCATCCTGCTCCCCGCCCCTGCGTGCGCCCGATATCACCTGCGATTGTCCCCCAGCGCGGCGCCGTGGGCGCGGGTGATAACACGAGACTTGGCCGGGGGCCACCCACCCCGTAGCGGCCCCCTCACCGTGATGGCGCCTCACCGTGATGGCGCCTCACCGCGACGGCGCCGGGCGGAGGTGGCGCCTCAGCGAGGTGAGGCGGCGGCGAGCAGCTCCCGGGCGATGATCAGCTTCTGGATCTCGCTGGTCCCCTCGTACAGCCGGTACAGCCGTGAATCGCGGTACAGCCGCTCGACCACGGTCGAGCTCATGTAGCCGAGGCCGCCGTGGACCTGGACCCCCCGGTCGGCCACCCGGGACACCATCTCGCTGCAGTACAGCTTGGCCGCGGACGGCCCGGCGGCCACGTTCCGGCCCGCGTCGTAGTCGCCCGCGGTCGACAGCACCAGGGACCGGCCCGCCTCGATCTCGGCGTAGGAGTCCGCGAGCATCGCCTGGACCAGCTGGTAGCTGCCGATGAGCTGGCCGCCCTGCTTGCTGGTCGCGGCGTGCGCGACCGACTCGTCCAGGATCCGCTGCGCGGTGCCGACGCATACGGCGGCGATGTGCAGCCGGCCGCGCGCGAGGACGGTCATCGCGCTGCGGTAGCCGCGGCCCTCCTCGCCGATCAGGCGGCCGGCCGGCACGCGGACGTCCTCGAGGACCACCTCGGCGGTCCACGCGCCGCGCTGGCCCATCTTGTGATCCTTCGGGCCGACGGTCAGCCCCGGGCTCGCGGCGTTGACCGCGAACACCGAGATACCCCGGCCGGCCTCGGCCGCGGGATCGGTCCGGGCGAACACGACGATCAGGTCGGCCAGCGGCGCGTTGGTGATGAACCGCTTGGTGCCGGACAGCACCCAGCCGTCCCCGTCGCGCCGCGCCGACGTCCGCAGGCCTGCCGGGCTGGACCCGGCCTCGGACTCGGTGAGCGCGAACGACGCGACCATCTCCCCCGCCGCCAGGGCGGGCAGGAACGCCTTCTTCTGCGCGTCCGACCCGAATTTCGCGATGACCTGGCCCGCGATGCCGTTGTTGGTGCCGAACATGGACCGGAACGCGGGGGTCGCGTAACCGAACTCGAAGGCCAGCCGCACGTCCTGGGCCATGCTGACCCCGGACCCGCCGTACTCGGCGGGCAGCGCGTACCCGAACAGGCCCAGGTCAGCGGCGGCCGCGCGCAGGTCCGCGGGGATCGCGTCGGTCTCTTCGATCTCGTCCTCGCGGGGCAGCACCTTCTCCCGCACGAACCGCCGCACCGCATCGCGGACCTCACCGAACGTCGCGTCGTCCATGGGCCACCTCCCCTTCGGCTTCGATGCTCGCACCGCTTTTCCCTAACGGAACCGTCCGGCCACCCGCGCCCCCGGCCCGGGGGATCCGGGCCGGCGCCGGAGAGCGGGTTGCGGGGCGGGGCTGACCGGCGGGGAACGGTTTTCGTTGCGGAGAAAACAGCGGCCACCGCGCAGCAGGCGGGGCCCCTGGCCCGGGCCACCATGTGGTCGCCGGGGGCCAGGAGCCCCGCCTGCTTTCCGCGCCCGGGCCAGGCCGGTCAGGCCTTGGCCTGCATGCTCTCCCGGGCCGGGTTGCCCTGCTCGGCGGCCTTGGGGTCCTTCTCGGCCGCCTTGGCGCGGACGCCGGCCTCGATCTTGCCGCCGAGGTCCTTGTCCACGTTGCTCCAGTACTCGAAGGCGCGCTGCAGGACCGGCTCGGTCACCCCGTTGAGCAGGTGGCCGACGACGTTGCTGACCAGCCGCTCGCGGGCCGCGTCGTCGAGGACGTCGCGGACCATCGTGCCGGCCTGGCCGAAGTCGTCGTCCTCCTGGTGCGGGACGTAGGCGGATCGCATGATCTCGCCGTCCGCGTACCAGCTGGCCGGCTTGTAGTGCTCGGAGTCGGCCCGGGGGCCGCCCTTGGAGTTCGGCGCGTACACCGGGTCGGACGACGTTGACGACGCGCATCGCGCCGTCCTTGCTGTAGGCGTGCACCGGGACGTGGGGCGAGTTCACCGGGATCTGCTTGTAGTTCACCCCGAGCCGGGCGCGGTGCGCGTCAGAGTAGGAGAACCCGCGGGCCAGCAGCATCTTGTCCGGGCTGAGACCGATGCCGGGCACCAGGTTGTTCGGCTCGAACGCCGCCTGCTCCATCTCGGTGTGGTAGTCGGTCACGTTCCGGTCCAGCGTCAGCCGGCCGACCTCGATCAGCGGGTAGTCGCTGTGCGGCCACACCTTGGTCAGGTCGAACGGGTTGAACCGGTAGGTCTTGGCCTCGTCGAACGGCATGATCTGCATCTTCAGCGTCCAGCTCGGGTAGTCCCCGCGCTCGATGTGGTCATACAGGTCACGCTGGTGGTAGTCGGTGTCGGCCGCGGCCATCTGGTCGCCCTCGTCCTGGGTGAAGAACTCGATGCCCTGGTCGGTCTTGAAGTGGTACTTGACCCAGAACTTCTCGCCCGCGCGCGTTGATCCACAGGTAGGTGTGCGAGCGTACCCGTTCATGTGCCGCCAGGTCCGCGGGATGCCGCGGTCCCCCATCAGCCAGGTCACCTGGTGCGCCGACTCCGGGGACAGGGTCCAGAAGTCCCACTGCATGTCGTGGTCGCGCAGGTTGTTGTCCGCGCGGCGCTTCTGGGAGCGGATGAAGTGCTGGAACTTCAGCGGGTCGCGGACGAAGAAGACCGGGGTGTTGTTCCCGACCATGTCGTAGTTGCCCTCGGACGTGTAGAACTTCAGCGAGAAGCCGCGCGGGTCCCGCCAGGTGTCGGGGCTGCCCCGCTCCCCCGCCACGGTGGAGAACCGGATCAGCGTGTCGGTCCGGGTGCCGGGCTGGAACACCGCGGCCTTGGTGTAGGCGCTGACGTCGCTGGTCACCTCGAAGTGGCCGAACGCGCCGCCGCCCTTGGCGTGCGGCTGGCGCTCCGGGATCCGCTCCCGGTTGAAGTTCGCCATCTGCTCGATCAGGTAGTGATCCTGGAGCAGGACGGGGCCATCGGGCCCGACGGTCAGCGAGAACTCATCACTCTCGACCGGGATGCCGGCATCGGTGGTCGTGGGTACTGGACGGTTGTCTGTCACTGCCATACCTCCTCGTCACGCTGCACTCCCTCAGGGGAGCTCTGGGCTGCCTTGCAGGCGGGGCACACGCCCCAGAACACGACTTCGGCCTCGTCCACCGCGAATCCCGTGCCCTCGGCCGGGGTCAGGCACGGCCGGGTTCCGATCACGCCGTCGACGTCCTCGGTGCGGCCGCACCGGCGGCACACGAGATGGTGGTGGTTGTCCCCGACCCGGCGCTCGTACCGGACCGGGCTGCCCGGCGGGCTCGATCCGGCGCAGCAGTCCCGCGGCCGCGCACGCGGCCAGCATGTCGTAGACGGCCTGGGTCGATACCGCGCCGAACCGTTCCCGCACCCCCGCCGCGATGGCGTCCACGGTCGCGTGCGGATGCCCCGCCAGCCAGCTCAGCATGGCCAGCCGCGGCTGCGTCACGCGCAGGCCGGCCGCGCGCAGGGCCCGGGACATCTCGCCACCCGGGTCAATCTCGGCCAGAACCATGATGCGACCCACCCTGCCGAACTATCTGGACTCAGTCAACTTTGCGAAGTTATCGCCTTAGGGCCGCGGCATCTCCCCGGTGCCCGCCAGCCGGCCGGCGGGCACGGCCACCACAGACCCCTGCCCGCAGGACCGCGGTGCACAGACCCCCCTGCCCGCAGGACCGCGGTCCAACCGGCCCGTGCGCGGCCGTTTGCCATCCGGGCCGGGGCCGCCTATGGTGACGATATATCGGGATCGTATCGCGAGTGGATCACTTGGAGGGGCCCGGATGGATGCGGCATCATGCGCCAGCGGCGACTTCAATCCGTACTTCCGCAACGTGGCCCGGGCCGCCGAGGCCCTGCTCGGCCAGGCCCGGGAGGCCATGCACGGAACGTCCGCGGCAGGCGGGAAACACCAGGAGCACGCCGAGGCCCGCCGCGGCGGGCCGTGGGCGCGCCGCGGCGGGCCCTGGGAGGGCAGCTTCGGGTGGCCTGGACCGGGCGGCCCGGGCGGATGGCCGGGCGGGCCCGGGGGGCCCGGCCCCGGCGGCCCGCGCGGCTGGTGGCCCGGCCCGCCCGGTCCCCCGCGGGGGCCGAAGGCCAGCCGCGGCGACGTGCGGGCCGCCATCCTGGCCCTGCTCAAGGAAGGCCCCCGCAACGGCTACCAGATCATGTCCGAGGTGGAGGAGCGCAGCGGCGGCGCCTGGCGGCCCAGCCCCGGCGCGGTCTACCCGGCCCTGCAGCTGCTCGCCGACGAGGGCCTGATCGAGGCGGAGGAATCCGGCGGCCGGCGCACGTTCAGCCTGACCGAGGCCGGCCTGCGGCACATCGAGGAAGACCCGGACACGGCCCGGCCGGCGTGGGAGGCCATGGCCCAGGACGAGCCCGGCGAGATGCCCGGCCTGTTCGCGCAGGCGGCCCGGCTCGGCGGCAGCATCGTGCAGCTGGCCCACGCCGGCACGCCAGAGCAGATCCGGGCTGCTGAGCAGCTGCTGGAGCGGACCCGGCGGCAGATGTACCAGATCCTGGCCAGCGATGACCCGGATGAGGATGACGAGGAGTAGGCACCGGCCCGGCGCGGGGGCGGCAGGGGGCCAATCTGCTCGGCTGGCGCCGGCTCGGGCCGGCGCCGGCGAGCAGGCACTAGATCAGCAGGCACTAGATCAGCAAGCGACAAGAGAAGGCAAGGGGACCAGCCATGGATGATCGCATCCGCGCTTCTGACGCCGACCGGGAACGGGTGACCGCCCGGCTGCGCGACCATTACGCCGAGGGCCGGCTCACGTCCGAGGAACTCGACGAGCGGACCTCGGCCGCCCTGCACGCGACAACGTTCGGGGACCTCCGCCGGGTCATGGCTGACCTGCCGGACCCGGTGCTCACGCCGCAGGGCGCCCCGGGCCTGCAGCCGGCCGGAACGCCGTGGCTGGCACGCCGCCGCGGCCCCCGCTTCCTGCCGGTGCTGCTGCTCGTCCTGCTGTTCGCGGTGCTGGCTCCCGGGCCTGGCGGCTGGATGCTGTTCGCGTTCTTCAAGCTGTTCCTGATCTTCTGGCTGGTGACCGGCCTGGTTGCGTTCGTGTTCGCACGCCGGTTCCGGCGCCGCATGTCCCAGGGCGGGCCCGGCGGCCAGCCGCCGCACGGGCACCTGCACGGGCACCTGCACGGGCCCGGGCACCCGCGCTGGGAGTAGCGCCCGCGCTGGGAGTAACGGCCGCCTACCGGGCCGGACGGGGCTCATCCCCGGCCGGCTCACCGGCGCCAGGCTCACGGGCGGCAGGCTCACCGGGCTCACCGGCGGCTGGCTCGTCGGGGATGTAGAACATCCGCAGCTGCATGGGCCGCGCCCCGGGCGGGGCCTGCTGGGCGGAGTGGCCGTACTTGTGCAGCAGCGCGACGTACTCGTCGTGCAGCGCGTCGAGGTCCTCGACGGTGTAGTAGCCGCCGGCCCGCGAGGCCCTGGCCCACTTGCCGTGCTGGCGGACGTCCCGGATGAAACGGTTGACCAGCTCGAGCTCGCCCGGGATCTGCCCGGCCCGCCACTCATCCAGGGCCGCCCGTTCCCCGGCGCTGAGGCTGTCGTAGTCAGGCTCGCGCAGGTCCACGGGGAACGTCCGCCACCAGCGCTCGCGGCCGTTCGCGCGCCCGGGCACCTCCTCGATGATCCCGGCGTCGGCGAGCACCCGCAGGTGGTAGCTGGTCGTCCCGGTGTTCTCGCCCAGGGCCTCCGCGATCGTGGTGGACGTCGCGGGGCCGTGCTCGTCGAGGTGCGCCAGCATCTCGCGGCGCAGCGGATGCGACATGGCCTTCCAGCGCTTGGCGTCGCCGATCACCCGCCGCGGGGTCATCGCCATGCCCGCAGCGTACCACCCATGCAGAGATAGTTCTGCAGAAATTTATTTGCATAATTTTCTCTGCAATCCTACGGTGGCGCTCATGGCGACACACACTGCGCTCCGCCGGACGGGCAAGTCATGACGGTCACGGGGTCGGCGCGCCAGGAACCGGCCTGCGCGCAGACGGCCGGCGGGAAGGCGGCCCGCGCCGGGACGGCGCGCCGGGCTGGCCCCTCCCCGGCCCTGCTCCGGCGGGCCCGGATCGCCGCCCTGGCGGTGGGCGGCTTCCTGGTGCCCTGGTGCGTGGTGCTCAGCGCGACGCTGCCGCGCACCGCCCAGGCCCAGCACTGGTCGCTGGCCTGGACCGGCCTGGATGGCGCGGAAGCGGTGGCCGCGCTGGCCACCGCGGTGCTGCTGGCCCGTGACGACTCCCGGGCCAGCCTGACGGCCGCGGCCGGCGGCACGCTGCTGCTCACCGACGCCTGGTTCGACGTATGCACGGCGGCGCCCGGCCTCGATCACGCGCTGGCCGTCGCCGAGGCGGCCTGCGTCGAGCTGCCCCTGGCCGCCGCGGCGGGCTGGCTCGCGGTCGCGTTGTTCCGGCGGTCCCGCTGACCGCCGTCAGCGCAGTACCGGGGGGATGACCTGCCCGTGCCCGGTGGCGGCCTCGAACGCCCGCGCGACCTGCAGCAGCGGCCAGTCGGCCCGCCTGCGGCCGACCAGCTGCAGCCCCACCGGCAAGCCGTCCGGGGTGAACCCGGCCGGCACGGAGATGGCCGGCAGGCCGGTGACCGAGATCAGGTAGGCCGACGCCATCCAGTCCAGGTACGTGTGCTGCGGGTGGCCGTCGATGTCGTGCACCCAGTCCAGGGTGACGTCGAACGGGGCGACCTGGGCAACGGGGCAGGCGAGCACCTCGACGGACTCGAAGAACTCGCTGACCCGGCCGGCCAGCCCAGCGTGCAGGACGGTGGCCCGGCTCAGGTCGGCCACGCTCAGCTCGAGGCCGCGCTCGACGTTCCAGGTCACATTGGGTCCGAGCCCCCCGGGATGCTCGCGCAGCAGCGTCCCGAACGCGGTCGCGAACCGGAACGCCCGGCGGGTCCGGAACACCTCATCGGCCCCGGCCAGGTCCGGTGCCCCGTCGATCACCTCGCAGCCCAGCCCGGTGAGCACGTCCCGGGCCGGCCCGAGCACCTCCCGGACCGCCCGCTCCACCGGCAGGCCGAGGTCGGCGCTCCACGCCGACCCGGACGCCCCGCAGGTCCCGGGTCAGCAGCCCTTCGATCTCACCGGGCTGAACGTGCGGGCCGGGCGCGTCCAGCGCCAGCGGCACCCGCGGGTCGGGGCCGGACAGCACGGAGAGCAGCAGCGCGGTGTCGGCCACCGTCCGCCCCATCGGCCCCTCCACCCCGAGGACGTCCGCGACGTCGGTGACGGGCCAGGCCGGCACCCGGCCTGGCGAGGGCCGCAGCCCGACCACGTTGCAGAACCCCGCTGGATTCCGCAACGAGCCACCCAGATCGCTGCCGTCCGCGAGGCTGATCATCCGCGCGGCCAGGGCCGCCGCCGCCCCGCCGCTGCTGCCGCCCGCGCTCCGGCTCAGGTCATAGGGATTGCGGGTGGCACCGAACACCGGGTTGACCGTGTGTGAGCCCGCGCCGAACTCCGGCGTGTTCGTCTTGCCCAGGGTGATCGCCCCGGCCTGCGACATCCGCTGCACCACCAGGGCGTCGCGGTCAGGCACGTGGCCCGCGAACAGGGCCGAACCGTAGGTGGTGCGCACGCCCGCCGTGTCGTGCAGGTCCTTGTGGGCGACCGGCAGGCCGTGCAGCGGGCCCGGCTCGGCCCCCCGGGCCAGGGCTTCGTCGGCCCGGGCCGCCCGGTCCAGCGCCGCGTCGAAGGTCCGGGTCACGACCGCGTTGACGGCACCGTCCACGTCCTCGATCCGCTGCACGTGGGCGATGATGACCTCACGGGCGGATACCTCCCGGCGGCGCAGCATCCCGGCCAGCGTGACCGCGTCGGCCGCACAGACATCCGTCACAGCCTGCTCCCTCGGTTCCAGGGGCCGGCGGCCCGCTCCGGCGGCCAGCATCCCGCGCCCGGGGCGGGCATCCGGTACCACCCCGAACCTGGGCAACCACTCCATCTTGACTGGTGGTTGACCGGGGCCAGACGATTCGCCCGGCCCCTGGCAATTACTCTGGCGGAGTTTCCGCCCGCCCGGAAAAGCGTTCCGCCTATCGAGGGAAGGTCTGGCATGGCGATATATCAGCACATCCGCCATCCGCGGATTGCCGCACGGCTTGCCGAGAACCCCGTGAAGGTGGCTGATCTGCTGCCCGGGGGCTCGGCGGTAAACCGGTTCAACACGAAGGTCGCGCTGCTGGTCACCACAGTCGTGGGCAGCATGTGGTGCGCGTATGCCTTCGCGTTGTTCGACCTGATCAGCCTGCCGGATGCCATCAGGGGTGGCGCCCCGACGATTGTCCAGTGGGTCGCGCAGACCTTCTTGCAGCTGGTCCTGCTGTCGGTCATCATGGTCGGCCAGAATGTGCAGGCGGCCGCGGCGGATAAGCGCGCCGAGGCGACGTTCCATGACGCGAGCGCGACCCTGCATGAGGTCGCGCACGTGCAAGGCCACCTCGCGGCCCAGGACGAGTTGCTCACCCGGATCGCCGAGAGGATCGGGCTGGACCCGGTGCCCATCATCGACACCCCGGCGGGCGATGAGCCCACGGCTCAGGCACCGGGCAGCTGAAGGCCACGGGCGGCTGACGCCACGGACCGGCTAGTGCGCCCGGGGACGCGGTGCGGCGGCGCCGTTGCGGGAGTAGGACCGGACGAAGCGGCGCAGCAGCTCGTGCGGGTGGACGACGTGGCTGCGGGCGACCCGGGCCTTGATCTCGCCCGCCTGTGCGGGCGGGAAGTACCCGGCGTGCTTGTAGACGTCGATCCGGGTCCACAGGCCGGCCACGTCCAGCTCGGGATGGAACTGGGTGGCGTAGACCGCCGAGCCGATCCGGAACGCCTGGACCGGGCAGCCGGGTGACGTGGCCAGCAGGACGGCGTGCCGCGGGAGGTGGCTGATGGCCTCCTTGTGCCCGGTGAACGCCTCGAACGTCGCGGGCAGCCCGCCTAGCAGCGGGTCCTGCTGGCCCTCCGGGGTGAGGGTGACCGAGACCGCCCCGACCGGCTCGGAGTAACGGCGGTCGACCACGGCGCCCTGGTGAGCGCCGACGGCCCCGATGCCATAGCAAGCCCCCAGGAACGGGAAGTCCTCGCTGATCACCTGGTCGAGCAGCCCGCGCAGGTCTGCCTCGACCCGCCGCTGGACCGGCGACTTCGAGGTCTCCGGGTCGCTGGAGTTGAACGGCCCGCCGCCGAGGAGGAGACCAGACCAGTCCGGCAGGTCGAGGCGGCCCAGAGCGCGCTGTTCGAGCCGGACGCGGCGCAGGTCGCGCTCGCCCAGGCCGGAGAAGCGGAGGAACAGCTCGTACTCGTTGTCTGCGGCAGCATCCTCGGGGCGGGTCGCCAGCAACAGGAACGGCTTCACAAGACGACCCTAATCGGCCTGGGGCCGCGGCTCCGCCGTCACGGACAGCTGCCCGGCACCGGTCAGCCGCGCGGCAGGCAGCCGATCAGGGCGGCGGCTTCGGCCTGCATGTCGGCGGCCAGGTAGTTGACGTCGGCCAGCAGGGTCGGATCCGCGACCAGCCCGATGTTCAGCGTGCCGGCCAGGGACACCACCGCGACGCGGAGCGCGTGGTGCTCGCCGATCTCGGCGAGCGAATACAGCGACTGGACGGGGACCCCCAGGACGCGAACCGGCCGCCGGGGCCCGGGGACGTTGGAGACGTTCAGCGCGAACGACCGGGGGTGGGCCAGGATGTGCTCGGCGAAGTGGCTGAGCCGCGGGGTGCGCGCGAGCTGCTGCATGATCGCGTCGAGCTGCTGGGCGTCGTGCTCCTGCTTGCGGATCAGGGTGGCGCGCCGGATGACGGCCAGGCGCTCGAGCGGGTCGGCTGACCCGAGCGGCAGGTCAAGGCAGAAGAACGAATCACGGTTGCCGGGCTGGGCGCCGTCCTCCCCGGGGCCGGCGGGCCGGGGCGCCTCCGGGCCCGTTGCCGGCGGACTGGATGCCGACGGTGTGGGTGCCGGCGATGTGGGTGCCGGCGGCGTGTGCAGGCTCACCGGCACTTTCACCCGGACCGCGCCGAGGTGACCGTGATGAGCCTCGATCCAGCGACGCAACCCGCCGGCCACCACGGTCAGCACCGCGTCATTGACGGTGGCGCCGTCCGCGGCGGCCGCCACGCGGTGCAGCTCGTCCAGCCGGGCCGCGGTGAAGGCTACCGACCTCCGCGCGTCGATGTGCCCGTCGAACGGTGACCGCAGCCAGGGCTGCGGCACCTCCCGGGCCGCGGCGAGCAGCGCAGCCAGCCGGTGGTGTGCGGGCGGCTGCGCTGACCGCCGCACCCGCCGCCGGGTGCGGGAGCCGGCACGGCGGGGCTGGCCGGCGGCCTCCTCATCCCACAGCACCGCACCCGCCATGCGCATCGCGGTCATGCCATCGGCCAGCGCGTGGTGGATGCGCCAGATCAGCGCACTGCCGCCGTCTGTGAGCCGCGGGATCACGTCGATCCGCCACAGCGGCCGGGAGCGGTCCAGATGCTGGGCGAAGATGGCCGCGACCTGGGCCCGGAATGCGGCCTCGTCCACCGCTTCGGCGGACGGCACCTCCACCACCTGCCCGGCCACATCCACCTGCGGTTCGGGCACCCACCAGGGCGCACCATCGATCTCACCCAGCCGCATGGACAGGCCTGGCGCGCGAGGCAGCCGCGCGGCGATGGAGGCGCGGAGCGCATCGACGGCGAGCGGTCCGCCCAGCCGGATGACCTTGCAGGTGTGCCCGGCGACGGTCTCGTTCTCCAGCGCGAGGATGCTGAGATCCTCGTGGGACAGCGGCCGGGCTCCCGGCCGTACCTCATGAGCCAGCTTCACCGGCGGCCCCCCTGCCCCTGGCCGACTTCAGGCACTTTGCGTAGTCAGTACTATACGTATCGCCATCAGGCGGCGCGGCGGGCGGGCGGCTGGTGACGCAGGCCCGTCACGCCAGCGCCGGACCACTCGAAAGGGAACCTGACCCCATGAACTTCATGCTGATCATGAGGAATGAGCAGTCTGACCTGATGGCCATCGGCCCGGTGGCGATCGAGTACCAGGCCGCGGTGCTCCGTGACGAGATCGAGGAAAGCTCGAACTGGACGTCGGTCGGGATCGCCCGCATCCTCACCGAAGCCCAGGCCCGCGACCTCGCCGCCGGGCAGCGCTAGCGGGCTCGCTCATCCCGTGATCCGGGTGCCGGCCCGGCTCGCCCGGGTCAGCCCGCCGTGCTGGGCCGGCCGGGCGGCGTGTAACAGATCGGGGAGCGCCACCGCTTAGCTGGCGAACGGCATCTTCCCCCTGGCAGTGCCCCGGCCGACCCCCGCGGCCGGGGCACTGCCAACCCGTGCTCCGCGGCACCGGGCCTCTCGCGGCTGCATCACGACAGCCTGACGGCTAGGTGATCAATCCGCCTCAGGAGGCGGTGCGGGCGAGAACCTTGTCCGGGTCGTGGATGACGACCGTGCCGGCCACGAGGTCATGCAGGCACCTGCGGTCGGGCCGGGTGAGCATGAAGATGAACGACACCAGCGCGGTGATCAGGAGGATGCCGTTGACGATCCGGCCGATGGTCTCACGCAGGGCCATGGTGCCCCAGCCGGGGACCTGCCCGGTGTCTGGCTTCCAGCAGCGCATGCTGAG
This sequence comes from uncultured Actinomycetes bacterium, assembly GCA_963720645.1. Lineage (GTDB taxonomy): Bacteria > Actinomycetota > Actinomycetes > Streptosporangiales > Streptosporangiaceae > RYN-230. The sequence continues at coordinate 29,366 of CAVRFX010000023.1, forward strand.
GACCTGGAGGGCAGGGGTCGTGCCGCTGCCCCACACGATCAGGCCCCAGATGGCGTACCCGATGCCCAAGGTAATGATCGCCAGCGGAATGGACAGGAAGTAGGCGCCAATACGGCGTCCGGGGCTGGCCAACTGCACGCCCTGCGGCAGGGCCAGGCCGCTGGCCTGGTCAAAGTACATGCCCGTGGGGGCAAGCCCGCTGCCGGTGATCCGAGGGCATTCTGGCCGGATGCGGCTCCGGCCGTGGGATAACCGGACGGCCGCGGGATGCTGGCCTGCCTGACCTGCTCGGCATTCGGATTGGGAGGCTGGTATGTCATTGATCGTCTCCTGACGTAGATCCGGCACGAATGTCGGTCTCGCGTGACTATTGCTATTCGGGCATGTCTGAGAGGCGAGATGCGCGCGGCCGGGGGCCGATTCCAGATCCGCCCCGCCAAGGGGGAAACACCAGGGATAATGGCAGCAAGGCCGCAGTTATCCACGCTTGCCCGGGCTTATCCGGGCGCCGGGCATCCGTTTTCACGCTCTGCCGTCCTGGGGGAAGCCAGCGGCCCGGACTTATGTATCCAGGGCGCGCTCAGAAGACGCTTCGCCTGAGCTACGGGAGTACACGATCCTATGTTGCGGAACGGTAAAGATCTCCCGCGGGCTGGCCCTTGGCAGCTTTGAGGGTATTGAGGGCGAATGAGCGGCGAGTACGCAGGCCGCCGCCGCGCTGCCCGCGGCCGGTGGTCACGTTGGCCGGCGCCAGGCGGCTACTGGCCAACGTGACCACCCGCGGCACGTGGTGAACGGCGGGTTACGGATCAGCCCCGCCGCGCGCCTCAGTGGGCCGCCGCGTACTTCCGTTCCACGTCCGCCGGGATCCGCCCGCGGTCGCTGACCACGAGGCCCTGCTCCTTGGCCCAGTCCCGGACGCTGGCGCTGTGCTGGCGGGTGCTGGCCGTCCGGCGGCCGGGGCCACCGGAAACCCGCCTGACCTTCCGCGCGTGCGGGATGAACTGCTGGGCGACCTTGTCCAGGCCCCGGCCGTCCTTCGCGCACAGGTCGATCTCGAGGGTCATCCCGTCGAGGCTGATCGACCGGGTCCGCGTGTCCTTCATGCCACCGCAAAGGTCACAAGTCACCGTGACAGTAGTCTGCGTCGCCATTTCCCCACCCCTGATGGTTCGTTATCACTGCGCGTGAGGATACACGGTTCAGCCATTCACTCACGTCAAGGACTCACCCTCAGGCCGGGGTCGCGGGCGGCCCGGGGCCGGCGGCCCGCGCAGCCCGGCCATCCTCAGGCGGCGGCGGGACCGGCCAGGGCGTCGAAATCCCCGGTCTTCGCGCGCTCCAGGAACACGGCCCACTCCGCCGGGGTGAACACGAGCGGCTCGCGGCCGGGAAACTTGGAGTCACGCACCAGGACGTTGATGCCTTCCGCGCCCTGGCGCCAGGCAATCTCCACGCAGTTTCCGTTAGTGCTGTGGGTGGACTTGCGCCAGACTGGCTCTGAACTGTTCATGAACTGCACAAGCGGCGCCCTTCTCGAGCTGGCGGGCCAGTGATCCGGCGGCCAGTGATCCGGCGGCCGGAACTGCACCACCAGGGTGCGGTACCCGCCCGGACGCCGCTCTTGCATCCGCCTTGATGCTTCCGTTGCCGCCCAGGTCACAGCGCCGCTCATTCCCGCGTCCTGTCCCCGGCTCCGCGGGAGAAGTCCTGCCCTGGCATGTCGATCAGGGCGCATGCTGTTCGTCGTAGGTATACAGCCAGCAAGCTGCCGGGCCCGTCCACCGGGCGGGCAGATCACACCGAGGGGGATCCGAATGAAGCCTGGGGAAACCTGGAAACACATCCATTCCGAGCGGGCGCAGATGGCGGACACCTGGACCGGGCTGTCCGCCCCGCAGTGGGCCGCTTCATCCTGGTGCCAGGGCTGGTCGGTCCAGGACACCGCCGGCCACATCGTGGCCGCCGCGGAGCAGACGCCGGCGAACTTCTACAAGGAGCTGACCGCGGCCGGCTTCAAGTTCAACGTCTTCACCGACCGGGGGGCGAGGCGCGTGGGTTCCGCCGGACCGGATGAGCTGGTCCGGCGGCTGCGGGCGCGAACCACGACCACCAACCACCCGCCCGCTCCGGTCATGGCCATGCTGGGCGAGATCGTCGTCCACGGCGAGGACATCCGCCGGCCCCTGGGCCTGAAACACGAGCCCTCAGAGGCCGCCCTGGTGGCTGTCGCCGACAGCTGGAAGAACTCCAACCTCCTGATCGGGTCCAAACGACGGATCGCCGGACTCCGGCTCCAGGCCACGGACGCCGAATGGGCCCACGGCGATGGCCCGCAGGTCTCCGGCCCGCTCCTCTCGCTGATCCTGGCCATGACCGGGCGCAAAGCCGTTCATCCCGATCTCAGCGGGGACGGTGTCGCCGAACTCGGCCGCCGCCCCTGATCGACCGCACCACCGAGGCAGGCGGCCGGCCGGGTACCACCGCGCTGGACGGCAGCGGATAGCGTGAGGTCCATGAGTGACACCCCCCTGGCCCCCTCGTCCGCCCCGGCCTGCGCCGGGCAGGTCATCCGCACGGCCGCCCGCTGACGGGCGGCGGGCATGGCCCACGGCATCCAGGCCGGCGACAAGGCTCCCGGCTTCACCCTCCCGGCACAGTCCGGGGAACTGGTCCGGCTGACGGACCGGCTCGGCGAGCGGGTCGTGGTCTTGTACTTCTATCCCCGCGACGACACCCCCGGCTGTACCGCGGAGGCCTGCGCCTTCCGGGATAGCCACGAGGTGTTCGCCGAGGCTGGCGCCGAGGTGATCGGGGTCAGTTCCGACTCTGTCGACCGGCACGCCGCCTTCGCCGGCCGGCACGAGCTGCCTTTCACGCTGCTCAGCGATCAGGGCGGCCGGGTGCGCAAGCTCTACGGGGTTCCGGCGGTGCTGGGGCTGCTGCCCGGCCGGGTCACCTACGTGATCGACCGCGAGGGCACGGTCCGCCACGTCTTCAACTCCATGACCAGCATCGGCCAGCACGTCAGCGACGCACTGGACGTGGTCCGGAAGCTGCAGGCCGGGGAAGCGGCCTGACCACTCCCGCCGCTGGTCCCCGAGCCAGCAGAAACCCGGGACGATCGTGACGGCCCTGATCGACACCGTCGCGTGGGTGCGCGCGGAAAACGGCCGGATCCTGTGCGCCCGGCCCCGCGGCAAGGACATCTTCTACATCCCGGGCGGAAAGCGTGAGGGCCGGGAAAGCGATTTGCAGGCCCTGTCGCGCGAGATCACCGAGGAGCTCACGGTCACGCTGCGGCCTGAGACCCTGAGGCACGTGGGCACGTACGAGGCCGGACAGCCCGGCGGCGACCCGGGCGGCATCGTCGTGCGCATGAGCTGCTACACGGGTGACTACACCGGGACACTGGCCCCCAGCAGCGAGATCGAGGAACTCGCCTGGTTCTCCTACGCCGACCGTCCCCGGGTGCCCCCGGTTAACCAGATGCTCTTCGACGACCTGAAGGCCGCTGGTGAACTGCGGTAACGCCCGGGCCTGCCCGCGCTCCCGCGGCCGCTCCCCCGGCGGGCCCCGTAAGGACCTTCAGCACTAGCCCGGCGTGCGGGGCGCGGCCACGCTGGAATCGTGGACGAGTATGGCCGTCTCGACCGGCTGAGCCCGCCCGACGTGAGCAACCTGCGTGTCGAGGACCACGGCCTGCCGATGCAGGTGGCCGCGCTGGCCATCCTCGGCCAGGCTTCCGTGGCCGGACCGCCGGACCTGGACACGCTGCGGATGACCGTGGCCAGGCGCCTGCACCGGGTACCGCGCCTGCGCCAGGTACTGCTCCGGCCGGGGACAGGGCTCGGGCCGCCCGCCTGGTCCGACGACCCGCATTTCGACATCCGGCAGCATGTGCGGTCCCGCGTGGTTCCGCCGCCAGGAGACGAGGCCGCGCTGCTCCGGGAGTGCCTGGAGCTGAACTCGGGCCGGCTGGACCGCTCCCGCCCGCTGTGGGAACTCTGGCTGCTGACCGGGCTGGCCGGCGGCCGCGCCGGGCTGCTCATCCGCCTTCACCACGTGGCCGCCGACGGCATCGCCGCCGTAGCCATGATGGGAGCGCTGTTCGATCCCGGTTCCCCGGGGACGGAGCCTGATCCCCCGGCCTGGCGGCCACGGCCGGCACCGGGCCGGCGTGAGCTCCTCGCCGATGCGATGCGCAGGCGAGGCCTGGCCACGGCGGGCGTCCTGTCCGGCCTGCGGCACCCGGCCGCCCTCACCGCGCGCCTGCGCGGGCTGGCCCGGAACGTGAGCGATCTGGCCCGCGAGGGGCGGGCCCCCCGGGTGTCCATCAACGTGCCGGTGAGCGGGCGCCGCCGCCTGGTCCTCGTCCGGGCGGACCTGGCCCGGGCCAGGTCCGTCGCCCACGCGCACGGCGGCACGGTGAACGACGTCGTGCTGGCGGCGGTCGCCGGCGGGGCGCGGAGCCTGCTGGCGGCCCGCGGTGAGCTGACGCCGGGACTGGTCCTCAAGGCGTCGGTCGCGGCGTCGCTCCGCGACCCGTCGCAGCGGCCAGTGGCCGGTAACCGGGTCGGGACCATGATCGTCCCGCTGCCGCTCGGGGAGGCCGGCCCAGGCCGCCTGCTGGCGCGGGTCGCCGCGGCCACGGCCCCGCGGAAGCGCCGGCCCCTGTACCAGCCGAACGGCCGCCTCCTGCAGCGGTGGATGGTCCGGGTCATGGCGCGGCAGCGGCTGGTCAACCTGTTCGTCAGCAACCTGCCCGGCCCTCCCGTGCCCCTGTTCATCGCGGGCGCCCGGGTCACGGAGATCTTCCAGATCGCCGTCGTGCAGGGAAACGTCCCGATCAGCGTGGGCGCCCTCTCGTACGCCGGGCAGCTCAACCTCGGCATCACCGGCGACCCCGGCGTCGTGCCCGACCTCGCTGCCTTCGCCAGCGGCGTCACGGGCACGCTCGCCAAGCTGGGCGTCCTGGCCCCAGCCGAGCTGGGCCGCACCGGCTGACGAAGAGCCGGGCCGGGCCGCGCTAGCGGGCCGGTTCCGTGGAGTCACCGGCCAGATCGTCGCCCGACCCGGCCTCGCGCGGGCCGCCCTTGCGCCCGATGGGTGCGAACCAGGCCGGCCCCCGGGTGGCCATCTCCTCGTAGCTGGCCCAGCGCTGCCGGACCTCCTGTTCGGCCAGCTTATGCAGCCGCTCGGCCTCGGCCGGGTCGGCGTTCATCAGGATCCGGTACCGCAGTTCCCGGTTGGTGTACTCCGACAGCGGGATGCGCGGCCGCGGCGAGTCGAGCAGGAACGGGTTCTCACCGGCGGCGCGCAGCACCGGGTCGTAGCGGACCAGCGGCCAGTACCCGCTGGCCACCGCCCGGTACTGCTGGTCCATGCCCTTGCTCATGTCGATCCCGTGCGCGATGCAGTGGCTGTAGGCGATGACCAGCGACGGGCCGTCATAGGCCTCGGCGTCCCGCAGGGCCCGCAGCGTCTGCTGCGGGTCGGCGCCCATCGCCACCCGGGCCACGTACACGTTGCCGTAGGCGATGGCCTGCATGGCCAGGTCCTTCTTGGGCACCGTCTTCCCGGCCGCGGCGAACTTGGCCACCGCGCCGAGCGGCGTGGACTTCGATGACTGGCCGCCGGTGTTCGAGTACACCTCGGTGTCGAGCACCAGCACGTTGACGTTGCGCCCGCTGGCCAGCACGTGATCCAGGCCGCCTGAGCCGATGTCGTACGCCCAGCCGTCCCCGCCCACCAGCCAGACGCTGCGCCGGACCAGATGGCCGAGCACGCTTTTCAGGTCCGCAACGAGGACCTCGCTGGCGCCGTCGATGGCGTCGAGACGGCGGGTCAGCTCGTCCACCCGGGCCCGCTGCGCGGCGAACTCGGATTCCCGGCGCTGCGGCGCGGCCAGGATGTCATCGACCAGGTCGGGGCCGATCTGCTCGCGCAGCTCGGCCAGCCGGGACCGGGCCAGCCCCAGGTGCAGGTCCGCGGCGAGCCGGAAGCCCAGCCCGAACTCGGCGTTGTCCTCGAACAGCGAGTTGGACCACGCGGGGCCCCGGCCGGCCGCGTCGGCCGCCCAGGGCGTGGTGGGGAGGTTGCCGCCGTAGATCGATGAGCAGCCGGTCGCGTTCGCGATCATCAGCCGGTCGCCGAACAGCTGGGACAGCAGCTTGACGTAGGGGGTTTCGCCGCAGCCCGCGCAGGCACCGGAGAACTCGAACAGCGGCTGCAGGAACTGGGTGCCGCGGACCGTGCCGAAATCCGCCCGGGCCCGGTCATTGACGGGCAGCGTCTCGAAGAAGGCGATGTTCTCGCGCTCCGCCGCGACCAGCGGCTCGCGCGGCGCCAGGTTGATGGCCCGCTTCCCTGGCTCGCTGGGTGAGGCCACCGGGCAGGCTTCCACGCACAGCGCGCAGCCGGTGCAGTCCTCCACGTAGACCTGCAGCGAGTACTTGGTGTCCGGCACGCCGCGTGCATCCAGCGGCATGGACCGGAAGGTGTCCGGTGCTCCGGCCAGTTCTGATTGGTCATAGAACTTGGACCGGATCACGCTGTGCGGGCAGACGAAGCTGCAGTTGCCGCACTGGATGCACAGGTCCGGATCCCATTCCGCGACTAGTTCGGAGATGTTCCGCTTCTCGAACGCCGTAGTGCCGCTGGGGTACGTGCCGTCCACGGGCATCGCGCTGACCGGCAGGGCGTCGCCCCGGCCGGCCATCATCTCCGCCGTGACCCGGCGCACGAACTCGGGGGCGTCGGCCGGCACCATCAGGGGCAGCCCGCGGCTGGCGGTCGCCGTGGCCGGCACCTCCACCTGATGCAGTGAGGCCAGCGCCTGGTCCACGGCCGCGTTGTTGCGCTCGACGACTTCAGCGCCACGGCGGCCGTAGGTCTTGGCGATGGCCGCCTTGATGGCCGCGATCGCCTCGTCCCGGGGCAGGACGCCGGAGATGGCGAAGAAGCAGGTCTGCAGCACGGTGTTGATCCGCCCGGGCAGCCCCGCCCGGCGGGCCACCTCGGTGGCGTCGATAGCGTAGACGGTGATCTTCTTGGCCAGGATCTGCTCCTGGACGGGCCGCGGCAGGCTGTCCCAGACGTCCGCGGCCGGGCGTGGCGTGTTCAGCAGCAGCGTCGCGCCGGGCGCGGCCACGCCCAGCACGTCGGTCCGCTCCAGCAGCTCCGCCTGATGGCAGCCGACGAAGCTGGCCGCCCGGATCAGGTAGGGCGCCTGGATGGGTCCCTGGCCGAAGCGCAGGTGCGAGACGGTCTGCGAGCCCGACTTCTTGGAGTCGTAGACGAAGTAGCCCTGGGCGTTCAGCCCCCGGTCCGCGCCCAGGATCTTGATGGTGTTCTTGTTCGCACCGACGGTTCCGTCCGAGCCGAGGCCGAAGAACACCGAGCGGACCGTGCCGCCCGGCTCGATGTCCAGCGACGGGTCGTAGTCCAGGCTGATCCGGCTGACATCGTCGTTGATGCCGATGGTGAATCTGGGCTTCGGGCGCTCAGCGGCGAGGTCGGCGAATATGCCCGCCACCATGCCCGGGGTGAATTCCTTAGAGGACAGCCCGTACCGGCCGCCGGTAATGACCGGCATGATCTCCGGCCCGGTGCGCTCTGCTGTCCCCGCGCCGGCCTGGTTTTCGGCCAGCGTGCTCATCACGTCGAGGAACAGCGGCTCACCCTGCGACCCGGGTTCCTTGGTCCGGTCCAGCACGGCCACCCGGCGGACCGTGGGCGGCAGCGCCGCCAGCAGCGCCTCGGCCGGGAACGGGCGGTACAGCCGCACCGTGGCTACGCCGACCTTCTCGCCGCGGGCGGCCAGGTATTCCGCCGTCTGCGCGGCGGTCTGGGCTCCGGATCCCATGATCACGATTACCCGCTCGGCGGCGGGATCCCCGGTGTAGTCGACCAGGTGGTACGGGCGGCCGGTGCGGGCCGCCAGTGCGTCCATGGCGTCGGCGACGGCGCCGGGGACCCGCGCGTAGAACGGGTTGACCGTCTCCCGGCCCTGGAAGTACACGTCGGGATTCTGTGCCGTGCCGCGGATGAAGGGGCGGTCCGGGGACAGGGCCCGCCCGCGGTGGTCCCGGATCAGCTGTTCAGGGATGAGCGCGCGCAGGTCGTCGTCGGTGAGCAGGTCGATGGTGTTCAGCTCATGGGAGGTCCGGAACCCGTCGAAGAAATGCACGAACGGCACCCTCGTGGCCAGCGAGGCGGCCTGCGCGACCAGCGCCAGGTCGTGTGCCTCCTGGACGCACGATGAGGCGAGCAGCGCGAAGCCGGTCTGCCGCACCGCCATCACGTCGGCGTGATCGCCAAAGATCGACAAGCCCTGCGCCGCGAGCGACCGGGCGGCCACGTGCAGCACCGTGGGGGTGAGCTCCCCGGCGATCTTGTACATGTTGGGGATCATCAGCAGCAGGCCCTGCGACGCGGTGAACGTGGTGGCCAGGGCTCCGCTCTGCAGCGCGCCGTGCAGCGCACCCGCCGCACCGCCCTCGCTCTGCATCTCGACCACGGAAGGCACCGTGCCCCACAGATTCGGCCGGTGCTTGCTGGACCACTCGTCGGCGAGCTCAGCCATGGGAGAGGACGGGGTGATCGGGTAGATGCAACACACCTCGTTGAGCCGGTAGGCAACCGACACGGCTGCCTCGTTGCCGTCGATCGTGGTGCGCATCAGCGTTACTCCCGGATCATTTCGATGGCGTGCACCGGGCACTGGTCATGGCAGGTCGCGCAGCCGGTGCAGCGGTCGTAGTCGAATTCGTAGTTGAACGGGGTGTCGTGGGTGTGGCCGGCGGGGTCACTGGGTCCGATCTTGATGATGGCGTCCTCCGGGCAGGCGCCCAGGCACCCGTCGCATTCGATGCAGTTCCCGCAGGACAGGCAGCGGCCCGCCTCGTAGGTCGCCTGCTCCGCGCCGAGCCCGCCGACTATCTCGGCGAAGTCGGCGACCCGGCCGGCCGGCTCACGCTCGGGCTGGTGGCGCTGCCCCGCGTCGGTGAGGTACCACGGGTGCAGGAGGCCGAACTCGGCGGTGTCGTGCTTGGGGGGCGTCAGGGCGGCCTCGCCGCTGAGGTAGGCGTCGATGAACCGGGCGGCCTTCTTGCCGTGCCCGACCCCCACCGTGACGGTCCGCTCGTCGGGCACCATGTCCCCGCCCGCGAATACGCCCGGGCAGCCCGTCATCATGGACGGCGACACCACCACGGTGCCGTCCCGCTTGAACTCCACGCCGGGCACCGGGCGGAGGAACTCGGTGTCGGCATCCTGGCCCACCGCGAGGATCAGCGTGTCGGCGGCCAGCGTCTCGGTCTGCCCGGTCGGCTGCGGGAAGCCGGAGTCGTCGAGCTCCATGACCTCGACGGTCATCTCCGGGCCGTCGAAGGCCGTGATCGTGTGCAGCCAGTTGATGCGGACGCCCTCGCGCTCGGCTTCCTGGGCCTCTTCCTCGTGGGCGGGCATCTGGGCCCGGGTCCGCCGGTAGACGATGGTCGCGTCGTCCGCGCCCAGCCGGCGGGCCACCCGGGCCGCGTCCATCGCGGTGTTGCCGCCGCCGTAGACGGCGACCCGGCGGCCGATCACCGGGTGCGCCCCGGACGCGACCTCGCGCAGGAACGACACCGCGTCCACCATGCGGCTGGCGTCGCGGGCCGGGATGTCCACGTGCTTGGACAGGTGCGCGCCGACCGCCACGAAGACGGCGTCGAAGTTCCCCTCGCGCCGCTCGGCAGCCAGGTCGGTGACCGGGTGCCCGCAGGTGATCGTCACCCCGAGCGCCTCGATCCGGCCGATCTCGCCGGCCAGCACGTCACGGGGCAGCCGGTAGGAGGGGATCCCGTAGCGCATCATGCCGCCCGGCTCGGGACTGGCGTCCCTGATCTCGACCTGGTGCCCGCGCCGGGCGAGGTGGTAGGCGGCGGACAGCCCGCTCGGGCCGGCCCCGATCACCAGTACCCGGTGGCCCGTCGCCGGGACCGGCGCCGGGTCGAGGGCCCAGCCCTTCTCCAGGGCCAGGTCGCCGAGGTACCGCTCCACCGCGTGGATGGACACGGAACTGTCCAGCTGCGCGCGGTTGCAGACGGACTCGCAGGGGTGGTAGCAGACCCGGCCGTGGATGGCGGGCAGCGGGTTGTCGGCGACCAGCTGGCGCCACGCCCGCTCCGGCTGCCCGGCCTGGATTTCGGCCAGCCAGGCCTGGATGTTTTCCCCGGCCGGGCACCCTGCGTTGCAGGGCGGCAGCAGGTCCAGGTAGACGGGCCGCCGGGCGCGGACCGGACCGGCCCGCGGGGTGTCGTGGACGAGGTCCGGCAGCGGAGTGATGTCCCGCCCCTGGGCCGGGCCGTCGGGGTGAGGATTGTGCAGGCCGTTGTCGCTCATGCCTGGCCCGTAGCCCTCCGGATGCGGCGGCCGCCGATGTGCATGGGAATGATGCGCATGTACTGCTCCTTCGAGCCGGGGGCCCACGGCTGCACGCCCAGCTCGGCGAGCGGCGTGAGTTCTTCCTGGGAATCCACGAAGTGCGCGGGACCCTGGACGAGGACGCTCCAGCCTTCCTGCGTCTCCCGCTGGATGTCATCGATTTCGAACGCCACGTTGAACTCCGCGTCGGCGATCCCGGTGCGCAGGTCCTCCACCATCGAGCTGTGCAGCCCCGTGCGGAACACGATCGTCCGCTCGTGCAGGTCATAGTTGACCGGCACCACGGCAGGCCCGAACCGGCTGGTGTACCCGATCCGGCCCACGCCGCCCCCGGCGATCAGGGACAGGCACTCCGGCTCATCCAGAACCTCGACGACCGGTTCGGGGATCGCGTCCGGGCCGCGGTAAGCGTCCGGTTGCTGAGTTGCCACGCTGTTCTCCCCTTTCATGCCCTGCCCGTGAAAGTGCCGCCGGGCCTGTCCCCAGTCTCGCCCCTCCGGGAGTGCTTGCGAAGGGACCAAAGGGCCTGACCGCGGGGCACCTACGGCCCTGCCCGGCTCACCTGCGACTGGCCCGGTAACCCGTGACTTAGGCCCTCTGGCTGCTGCCCGGATGCCTCTAGGCCAGCCAGCCCCGGCGCGGGACGGTAGGAAGTGGAACCTCCGGCTGCCGCCGGAGCCCGTATGGAAGGAGCAGCTGATGTCTGGAATCGTTGTGGGTGTCAACGGATCACACGGTGCCCACCGGGCCCTTGACTGGGCGATGAGGGAAGCTGCGGCCTACCACGCTCCGCTGACGGTGGTGGCTGTGCACGAGGTCGCGGCGAGCGGCTGGACCGGTAACCCGATCGTGCTTCCCGCCGACGAGCCTGAACTGGAGAACACCCGCCACGCGGCGGAGGAAGTGGTGGCCAAGGCGGCCACGGGGCTGGGAGACGCCAAGCCCGCGTCGGTCACAATCCATGCGGTGAACGGGTTCGCGGCCGAGGAGCTCATCAACGCCTCCCGCGATGCTGACCTGGTCGTGGTGGGTTTCCGTGGCACCGGCGGGTTCGCGCGCCTCGTTCTGGGCTCGGTCAGCAACAAGGTCGTGCACCACGCGCACTGCCCTGTCGTGGTCGTGCCGGAAGCCGACAGCAAGGTTTGACAACGTACGCTGCAAAGTGGCCGCCAAAGTTTTCTTTGGCGGCCACCGTCATGACGCAGGGTGCGCGATTCCGTATTCACATGCTGTACATGCGGCGGAACCGGCGGATGTCATCTTTGCCAGCCAGCAGGATCAGGAATACGGTGCCTGCCAGGGCCACCAGCATGATGCGCTTCATTGTTCAGGCCTCTCCTCGTGGGCCGGCGCGGGATTCTTGCCGAGCCGATCGTGGGCGCGTGCCGCCTCGAACCAGCACGCCTATCTGCCACGCTTACCTTCGCGGCCTGGCCCGGGACAGGGCCGAAGGTCGGTGATGGCCGGGACTTCGAGTCCAAAACCAGCCGTCCCGCTCCCCGTTCTGGCGAAAGGCCGCTGCCGCGGTGACTGAAGTCCCCCCGGGCCAGGGTCACGCGCCCCTGATCGGCGACCTGCGCTCACGGCACTGTTGCTTATGTCGAACTAAAGACCGGGCCTGGGGCCCGGCACCTAGAGGAGGCATTACCAATGCGCCGCAAGACTTTCGATGCACTAGTCAGCGTGGGCGGGCTCGTCCTGGCGGCGGTCCTGCTGGTCGCGGGGGTGCTGCTGCTGTGGGGTCACTCCTACGCCAACAGCCAGGTCACCAGCCAGCTGTCCGCCCAGAAGATCGTCTTCCCGACGACGGGCAACCCCGAGTTCAAGGCGCTGCCGGCCTCTGACCAGGCCGCGATGGGCGTCTACGCCGGGCAGCTCATGACCACCGGCGCGCAGGCCAAGGCCTACGCCGACCACTTCATCGCGGTCCACCTGGCCGAAATGGGCCAGGGCAAGACCTACTCCCAGCTGTCCGCCGCCTCGCTGGCCCAGCCCAAGAACACCGCGCTGGCCGCCCTGGTCCAGACCGTGTTCCGCGGCACCACGCTGCGGTCGATGCTGCTGGAGGCCTACGGATTCTGGCAGATCGGCCAGATCGCCCTGTTCGGCGCGATCGCGTCCTTCATCGGCGCCGGCCTGCTGCTGATCTTGTCGATCCTCGGCCTGGTGCACGAGCGCCGCGTCCCGGCCGAAACCGAAGTGCTCGCCAAGACCACCCACACCAGCACCGTGACCGCCTAAGCCGCCCTACCCCCAGATCCGGCCCAGCCTCCGGGATGGGCCGGATCTGGCTTGAGTCCCTCCTGCACGGCAAGGCCCGGGCACGCATCGTGCTCCTGCCGTAACAGGTATCCAGACCCGGCCCGCCTGGCGGCGCAGGCGGGCCGGTCCCATGTCCCCAGCTGCCGCCGCGTCCGGCCACCGGCCAGCCGCCGGCCGGGAGGCCTTTGGCCGGCGGCAAAGGGGGCGATAGTCCCTGTGGCCGGGTTCAGCAGGAAGCTAGCTTCCTGATCATGAAGGCTGATCGGCGGCTGGAACTGGTGCCGGACTACGACGATGGCGAGGGCGACCTGTCCCGCGACGCCGTGGAAACGGGGTTCACCGTCCTGCTGGAGATCTGGCACAGCGCCCTCGAAGAGCTGGCGGGAGAGATGGCACCGCTGCAGCTCCGGGTGCTGGAGATCGTCAGCCGCGCCCGGGAGGTGAGCCCCGCGCGGCTGGCGGACGCGCTCGGAACCTCCGTGCCGGCGGCGAACAGGATCTGTGCCCGCATGGAAGCGGCCGGGCTGGTGGGACACGGCCGGGGTGCGGCCGGGGGCGGCGCACCCACGATCGTCCTGACCGCTTCCGGCCGGCGGCTGGTGGGCCAGATCCAGGCGCAGCGGCGGGCCGTTGTGGACCACGTGCTCGAGACACTGACGCCAGCGGGCCGCACGGCGCTGGCCAGCGCCCTGGCCGAGCTGGCCGCGAGCTGACCGTAATTGAGCCGGGCCGATGCCTACGGGCCGCTGGCTCCCCGGCCCCGGCGGGGTAGGTACCAGGGGTGATCCCTGGACTGGCGGTGATTCGCGGTTACCAGCGCACCTGGCTGCGCGGAGATCTGCTCGCCGGCATCACCGTGGCGGCCTATCTGGTCCCGCAGGTCATGGCCTATGCGACCGTCGCGGGTCTGCCACCGGTCGCAGGGCTGTGGGCTGCGCTGCCCGCCCTGGCGGTCTACGCCCTGCTCGGATCGTCGCGGTCTTTGTCGATGGGACCGGAGGCGACGACGGCGCTGATGACCGCGATCGCCATCGGGCCGCTCGCGGCGGGTAATCCTGCGCGCTACGCCGCACTCGCGGCCACGCTGGCCCTGCTGGTGGCGATCATGTCGCTCGCGGCCTGGCTGCTGCGGCTCGGCTTCGTGGCCGACCTGCTGTCGCGGCCCGTCCTGGTCGGCTATATGGCGGGCGTCGCACTCATCATGATCGCCGGCCAGCTGGGCAGGGTCACCGCTGTGCGGGTGACCGGGGAAAGCTTCACCGCGCAGGTCATCTCCTTCGCCCACGGCATAGGCCGGATCCAGCTGGCGACCATCATGGTCGCGGCGTCGGTCCTGGTCTTCCTCGTCCTCCTGCGCACCCGGTGGCCCCATGGTCCTGGGCCGCTGCTGGCCGTCGTCCTCGCCACCGCCGCCGTAGTGGTGTTCGGTCTCAGCCGCCACGGCGTCAGCGTCGTGGGCCCGATTCCGGCCGCCCTCCCGACCCCGGCGCTTCCCGGCCTTCACGTCCATGACCTGCGCCTGCTGCTCCTGCCTGCGTTCAGCGTGCTCCTGGTGGCCTTCAGCGACGACGTGCTGACCGCCCGGGCCTTCGCACGCCCCGGTGAGGAGATCCGGGCCAACCAGGAACTGCTGGCGCTGTGCGCGGCCAACGCGGGTTCGAGCGTGCTGCATGGGTTCCCGGTCAGCAGCAGCGGCACCCGGACCGCCATCGGGATCACGGCCGGAAGCAAGACACAGGTGTATTCCCTGGCCGCGGCGGCGACCACGCTTGCGGTCCTGCTGGTGGCCAGGCCACTGCTGGCGCGCTTCCCGTCCGCGGCCCTGGGCGCGATCGTCATCTTCGCGGCGATCAGGCTGATCGACGTGCAGGCGTTCCGGCGGCTGTCTGCGTTCCGCCACAGCGAGATGGCACTGGCCCTGGCGGCCTGCGCCGGCGTGCTGGTCTTCGACATTCTGTACGGAGTCCTGCTGGCCATCGGCCTGTCCGTCGCGGAACTGCTGCTCCGGGTGGCCCGGCCGCATGACGCGGTTCTCGGCCGCGTCCCGGGCCTGGCAGGCATGCATGACGTGGACGATTACCCGGCCGCGACAGTGATCCCCGGCCTGGTGGTGTACCGCTACGATGCACCGCTGTTCTTCGCCAACGCCGCTGATTTCCGGCGCCGCGCGCTCGCTGCCGCAGATCAGCAGCCCGGCGGCGCCCGGTGGTTTGTGCTCAACGTCGAGGCCAACGTCGAGGTGGACTTCACCGCCCTGGAGGCCGTCAACGCGCTCCGCGACCAGCTCACCAGCGCGGGTACTGTTTTCGCGCTCGCCCGGGTCAAGCAGGACCTGCTCAGCCGTCTGCAGGATTTCGGCCTGGCCAGCAAGATCGGAGCCGACCGGCTCTTCCCCACCCTGCCCACGGCGGTGGACGCCTACGAGACGTGGGCGCGCGAGCATCCCCCGCCCGGCCCGGGACCGTAAGCCCGTCGTCGTCCCGGCGGACGCCCAGGCGGGACTTCCGGGCTGCTTATCGGGCCCAGCGCCTCTGGGACCCGGGCCGGGAACGCGGTTAGCTGGAATAGGTGCGGTAGCGGCAGGGAGCCGGATGTCTTATCCCTGCTCATGGCTGCGCCGCTGTCGCGCTCCTCATGGGCTCTTGCCGGGCGGCCGCACCAGAGGAGGATTGATGACTCACCGTAAGGTGCGGGACGTGATGACCGCACATGTGATCGCGGTGGCGCAGGAAACACCCTTCAAGGATCTGGCCGGGCTCGTCGCCGGACGGGACGCCGACGCGGTGCCCGTGCTGGATGCACACGGACGGATCGCGGGCGTGGTCTGCGGGCTCGATCTTCTCCGCAAGGAGGAGTACCAGGAGGCCCCGGACGCGCACCGGCCGCCGCGGCGCCGGCGCCACGCGAACCGCGCCAAGGCCGCCGGGCTGACCGCGAAGGACGTCATGTCCTCGCCCGCGCTCACCATCGCGGCGGAGGCCAGCATCGTGGAGGCGGCCCGGTCCCTCGACCGCCACCAGGTCAGGCGGTTGATCGTGCTGGGCCCGGACGGGCGGCTGGCCGGAATGGTCAGCGATCGCGACCTGCTCAAGGTGTACCTCAGGCCAGACACCGAGATCCGCGATGAGGTCAGCGGCGCCGTGCTCATCGGATACTTCGGCGCTAATCCCGCCCTCGTGGACGTCGGCGTCAGCGACGGCGTGGTAACGCTGCGGGGCGAACTCGAGAAGAAGAGCATGATCCCGCTCGCGGTCCGGATGACGCGTGCCGTGGACGGCGTGGTCCATGTCGTGAACCGGCTGACGTTCGCGATCGACGACACGCATCTCCCGCTGTCCGCGGACCTGACCGACTACTGAGGCGCCACCGGAGCCTGGCGGCACAGGCGCTGGCCCGGGCCGTGCGGGCTCAGCACGCACCCAGCTCCTCGCCGAGCAGCACCATCTCGTGAGCCACCTGGCCTATGTCACACTCAGCCGAGGCGAGCACGGCCAGCACCGCGCCGTGCCCGATGGCCCGCACGATCAGGACTCCGTGCTGCATGATCAGGACGGTCTGGAAAACCAGCCCGGCCTCGAACATCCGAGCCGCGCCACGAACCAGGCTGGACAGCCCGGAGGTGATCGCGGCCAGCTGGTCCAGTCCGTCCGCCGGAAAACCCCGGGAGCACGCCAACGGGAGGCCGTCGGCGGATACGACGGCGGCCCGCGCGACATCGGAAACCCGTTCGGTGAACGCCGTGATCAGCCAGTCCGGGTCCGGCGCCTCACCCACGGGTCCTCCTCACTGGCCGCCGGGCTGCCGTCGCGGTAAAGCGAGTCATTCCCCGGGAGCGGCCGGCGGCCAGATGACGCCGAGGGCGCGCTCAGCCCAGTCCCCCGGGACCTGCCGGCGGCCCAGGTAGCACGCGTAGAGCGAGCCCAGGAGCAGGCTGGCCGCGGTATCGAGATCAAGATCGGGCTGAAGGTGCCCTCGCTGCACGCCCTCGGCGAGTGCCTGGCGCAGGCGTTCCGCGGCCGGTTCGTCGATGCGCTTGCGGAAGCGATCGAGGAGCTCGGGATTGCGGCGTTCCTCGGCGAGGAGGGTACCGACGATAGCCATCCCGTTTCTCCTGGCCAGGCTGACCCGCAGGCTCTCCAGGATGGCCAGGGCGTCAGCCCGGGGATCACCGGACGAGGGGGGCAGCGGAACGGGCCGCATGGCGTTGATCGCGGCGGTCGCGAGGGCCAGCTTGTCGCGGAACCTGCGGCGCAGGCTCGGTGCCGTAGTGCCGGCTGCGGCCGCCACGCCCTCCATGGACATCCCGGCGTAGCCGCGTTCGGCCAGCTGGCGCGCGGCGGCGCGGAGGATAGCGCTGTCGAGAGCCGTGTCCCGGGGACGCCCGGGAGACCTGGGCCCGGTGCTGTTCGCCCGGACGATCGCGGCGCCGGGCGCGACCGTGGGCCAGGCCCCGCCAGCCGCCACCATCCCGGTGCCGTTCGGGGTCGTCGTCCAGTGTGCTACGTGCATAACACCGCCATTGCTCGCCCGGCCGCCCACACGAGGAAGACCGCCGGGGGCTCCCCCGGCGTTACCTTCCCGGACGAATCACCCCTGAGCTGGCTGGATCTCCTGCGAAGGGTCCCTTTCGTGCCGATACTCACCTATGTGATCGGCGACGACTTCCCCGGCGTCCTCGGCGCGGCGCAAGACGGCAGCGAGGATGCCTTCGCCGTGCTGTGGCGTGACAGCCACCCGGCCTTGCTCCGCTACCTGAGAGTCGCCGCTCCCGAGGCCGCGGAGGATGTCGCGGGAGAGATCTGGGTGCAGGTGGTACGCGGCCTGGCGGGCTTCCGCGGGAACGAGCAGGCCTGGCGCGGGTGGCTGTTCACGATTGCCCGCAGGCGTGCTCTCGACGAGCGGCGCCGGCGGGCCCGTCACCCGGTGGCACCGCTCCTGGAGCTGCCACGCGACCTCGAACCGAGAACCCCCGACGCGGCCGGGCAGGCCATCGAGAACCTGGACACCGAGGCGACTCTGGCCGCTGTCGCAGCCCTTCCGCCGCAGCAGGCCGAGGTGATCCTGCTGCGGGTCGTGGCAGGCCTGGACACCGAGGCCGTCGCCCGGATCGTGGGGCGGAGCCCGGGGGCAGTGCGGGTCGCGGCCCACCGGGGGCTGCGGCGCCTGTCCCAGATGATCACGATGACCGGTGTAACGCCGTGAGCGGGCCCGGCGGTTGGGACGGTGACATGCGAAACCTCCCAGGCCTGCCAGCGGGCGGCATCCCACCGATCGGGGACGCCGCCTGCGAGGCCCTGCTGGGCGGGCACCTGTCGCCGGCGGACGCAGCGGAGGGGCTGCGTCCGCTGGCGGAGGCGATCGCCGCGCTGACCGTGGCGCCCGCCCCGCGCGAGCTCGCCGGGGAACCCGGTGCGCGGGCGGCGTACCACGCAGGCTTCAGCCCCGCGCGGGGCACGCGCGGACGTCAGCGGCGCATCCGCCTGGCCGCCTCCCTGCTCAGCGTCAAGCTCGCGGCGGCGGCAGCCGCCGTGGCGGCCGGCGGCCTGACCGCCGCCGCCTACGCGGACGTGCTGCCCGCGCCGGTGCAGAGCTTCGCGCACCGTACCCTGCGGGCACCGGCGCCGCGTCCGGAGCCGGCCCCGGGCCGGACAGTAACTCCTTCCGGCCCGGCCCCGGTCAGCCCGGCGGCCCATGGCCGGCCGGGCAGCCAGTCAGCCGGGCACCGGTCCGCGGCGTCCTCACCTACCCCGGCAGCCGGCGCCCCCGGCAAGCCCGCCAGCCACCCGGCACATCCAAGTCACCCCAGCCACCTGGCACATCCCAGCCACCCGGCACATCCCAGTCACCCGGCCGCCAGGCCGTCTGGCCACCCCGCCGGCCAGCCGGCAAGCCATCCCTAGGCGGCCGGACATCCCTGGGCGCCGGGCATCCCTAGGCGGCCGGACATCCCTGGGCGCCGGACATCCCTAGGCGGCCGGACATCCCTGGGCGCCGGCCAGACCGGCAGGGCGAGGCGGCGGCAGCGGAGGCGGCGGCGGCTGAACCGGGCTCGCCGCGCCGGCGGCGCCGTGCCGCACACCGGCGGCATGAACCTGGGACCATAGACCCATGATCTTGGGCCCGGACGCCCCTGGAACGGACGCGCCGGCAGCGAGATGATAAGAGCCGAGGCGTTCCGGCTTCCGGCTGGAACCCATCGCAAAGGAGCGGGCCATGCCGGGAATCACTGTAGGCGTCAACGGATCGCACGGTGCTCACCAGGCGCTCGAGTGGGCGATAAAGGAAGCCGCGGCCCACCAGGCTCCGCTGACCGTGCTGACCGTGCACGAGGTGGCGGCGAGCGGCTGGACCGGTAACCCGATCATCCTTCCCCCCGACCTGCCGGCCGTGGAAGAAGCCCGCCAGGCAGCGGAAGAGACGGTGCGGAAGACCCTCAGCCAGCTCGGCGACGCCCAGCCCCCATCCGTGACCGTCCGCGCGGTGAACGGCATCGCGGCCGAGGAACTCCTCAACGCGTCCCGCGATGCCGACCTGCTGGTGGTCGGCTTCCGCGGCACCAGCGGGTTCGCCCGCGTCGTGCTGGGCTCGGTCAGCAACAAGGTCGTGCATCATGCACGCTGCCCCGTCGTCGTCGTCCCAGACAACCGGTAGGCCCGCGCCGGCTCATGCCGAAGGCGGGTCGCGCCCGGACGTCCTCATCGCCTACGCCACCAGGCACGGCTCGGCCCGTCAGGTGGCCGAAGCCATCGCTGAGGCCATGCGGGAGCGGGATGCTCAGGTGACGCTGGGCCCGGCCAGGAGGGTGCGGGAATCGGCCGCCCGCTTCGACCTGGTCGTGCTGGGTGCCCCGCTGTACTCCGGACGCTGGCACCGCGACGCCCACCGGTTCCTCAGACATCACCGCCGGGAGCTTTCCGGCCCGCCGGTGGCGGTGTTCGGGATGGGGCCGCGGACCGACACGGAGGAGGCCTGGCAGCGCTCCCGCGCGCAGCTCGACAGGGCCCTGGCCAAGCGCGGCTGGCTGAATCCGGTCATGATCACTGTCTTCGGTGGTGTTGATCCCCCCGGGAACAGGCGCACGCACCGCGATCTGCGCAACTGGGACACCATCGCCGCCTGGGCCGCACAGGCCCTCGCCGCCGCCGGCGGAACCCGGCGCAACGGCAAAACCCCCAGCCACTCCTGAGGCAGCTGTGACTACCGTTACCGCTGTGGTCCCGCGCCCGGCTTCCCGCGTTCGTGATCAACCGATTGGTGTTGCAGGAGCAACACCAATCGGTTGATCACGAGCCGTGCCGCCGGGTAACCCCGGCAGCACCGCGCGATCTGCTCGGGCCGGGGAGTGCCGCCGCTACGGGTGGCGCGCGGGACGGACGAGGGCCCGCCAGATGAGGACCCGCAGGTGCCGGACCGCCCGGATGTGGCTGGTGCTCCGGAGGGCCCGCCTGGTCCGGGGCCCGTTCAGCGCCCGGCGCATCAGCCGTCCGGCCATCTGCCGCGGGCCGCCCAGCCGCAGCCGCGGCGCCGGGGCCGGGTACATCTGCCGGTACTGACGGTCCGCGAAAGCCGCCGCGGCGTGGACAGCGGCCTCCACCAGCAACTGCTCCGGCAGCTGGCCGGGCGACTCTGCGTGGCGCCCCCTGGCTGGCCGCGGGAGCAGTTCCGCGAGATCACCGACGATGTGGTACTTGGCGTCAACCAGCCCGGCCACCAGGCCTTCCGCCTGTTCCCTCGCCCAGGCCTGCCGGCCCGGGGGCAGGCCCAGCCGCGCCTGGCGCGGCCGGGCGCCCAGGATGTCGTGGGCCAGGCTCCGCTTGATGTGGCGCGTGTAGAACCAGTCTGGCATTTCTTCAGGAAGCGCCTCGTTCATCCGGCGCAGGAATTCGGCTTCCGGGAGACCGAGCGAGGAATTCGCCCGCACCCCGCTGAGGTCGATACCCTCGCATTCGATCCCGAGGGCCAGCGCGAAACGGGCCCAGAGAGCCTCGGCCGGGCATTCCCTCGGCATGATGATCACATGCACGTGATCCGGCGGGATGTGCTGGGACCACCCGTCCAGGATGGCCAGCGTGTCGTGCACCTTCCAGAACCATGACCGGCCGCGGCGGTCGATGGCGGACTCGGCGCCGATCACCCAGCCGAGCCACTCTTCCCAGGGGACCGCGCTGCGGCATTTAACCTTTTCCTGCCATTCCGCGGGAAGGAGGGTCGCGAGGTCCCGCACGGTGAGGATGACGTGCACCTCAGCCGCGAGCAACGACCGGACCGCACGATCGGCCTGCCCGGCGGTGCATGCCGCCAGCAGTTCGTCGGAGATGACCGCCGCCCCGGGCGCGCAGAGCGCCTGGCGGGTCAGGACGTCCCATTCGCCGGTCCACGGCTCAGCCGGATCCAAAGCCATTCTCGGCGCCTCGCGCAGGTCCCGGCTGGCGCGCGAATGGTCCCGGTGGCTGTAGCCGGGCAGCAGGACTCCGCGCGCGGCCAGCCAGGACTGGTTGCCCCAGAGCGCATCCTGCAGGAATGTCGTGCCGGTCTTCGGCTCCCCGATGTGCAGGTAGACACGGGAACTTCCGGCGTCCCGGCCCCGGCCCCGCCGGCCGGGCGGGATCCGGCCCGGACCTCCGCCCGCCGTCACCGGGCACCCGGCCCGGCCGCGGGCACACGGGCGCCAGGCCCGCCCCGCATCAGGGCAGAATGCCGGCCCGGTATCAGCCAGATCCGGCGTTTACGCCCGGAATCCCGCCCCGGTTCCGGCTCTGCAAGCGCCATGCCGAGAGGATAGACAAGTTTGAAGTGGCGTTGAATGTAAATCCGTTATCCGGGGGGTCTTCACGCCTGGGAAACGTGATGGGGCGGCGCTATGGATGCTTTTGCGGGAATTGCCACGGCCGGGCGACGCCGGCGTAATTCCCGGGGATTACCAATTGCCGGGCCGCAGCAGATGCCAGCCAGGAAAGGGGGACGTCTCCCGGCCCCGGGTCAGCCGGTGATGAGGTCCGGGCGGCCCAGGTCGGTCAGGGCCGCCTCGCGCTCACCGTCCGGGGTCGTCCACCGCAGCAGGCCCTCGCCGCTGTCGGTGTACGCATCCAGGTGGGCGAGGTGGTCACGGTGGGTCCACACCGCCTCCAGATGCGCGCCCGAGGCACTGATCTGGAACGTCCCGGCGAAGGCCGGGTGCGTATTCCGGAACCGGATCAGCCCGAACAGCGCCTGGACGACGGGCCGGCGCGCGGCGCCGGCCACCTCGGCGAGCGTGTAGAAGTGGCGGTTGACGTCGCGGCCCACCCCGGTGCTGCGCAGGAGCTCCATGTCGTTCCGGCCGGCCAGCAGCCCCACGTAGTAGACCTGGGGCGTTCCCGGCACCCAGAACTGCAGGGCCCTGGCCAGCAGGTAACGCCGGTCCTCGGCGCCGAGCGCGTCATAGAAGGTGCAGTTGACCTGGTACAGGTCGACGTTCGAGGCCGCGGCGCCGGTCGCCAGCTTGGACGTGCCGCCGCTGTTGTGGTGGATGGCCGCGATCAGCTGGTCGAGCTGGGCCGGGGTGAGGAGGCCGGGCCGGGATGGGTCACGGCCGTCCGCGCCGACGTCGATGACCCCGATGCCGTCGTGGGTGTCCAGCACCGTGACCGCGTTGCCGGGGCGTACCTTCACCCATTCCAGCAGCGGCTGGGGGTCAGCGGCGGTCAGCGCGTGCAGCACCAGCGGCGGCAGCGCGAAGTCGTAGACCTCATCTACCTGCTGCGCGATCTGCACCTGGTGCTGGTAGTAGGAATGGACCTCGACCAGCACGGTCAGCCCGCGCTGGTGGCACCAGCCCGTGATCTCGTCGATGAACCGGAACGTCTCCGGGGTCATGAAGGACGACAGGCCGGGTGTCTTGACCGCGTACCCGACGGCGTCCAGCCGGACCTGGGACACCCCGGCCGCGGCGATCCGGTCCAGCACGTGGCGCAGGTAGTCCCGGGTGAGCGGGTTCCGGACGTCGATGTCGATCTGCTGCGGGGTGAAGGTCGTCCACACCAGGCGCCTGCTGCCGTCGGCGAGGGTGTAAGGCGTGAAGGGCAGCCCCGGCCGGGGCCGGTACAGGCGGAGCAGGTCCTCTTCCCGCGCCCCCTGGGGGAAGGCCGACCCGAGGGTGAGGAACATCCCGTCGTAGGCCGACCCAGGGCCCCTGGCCAGCCAGTCCTGGAACTGCGGGGACGTGGCGGACACGTGGTTGACGATGACGTCGGCCATGACCGAGTAGCCGTCGCGGGCGAGGGCCGCGACGTCATCCCAGGAGCCGAGCCGCGGGTCAACCGCGGTGTGATCCTGCGGGTCGAATCCCGCATCGGCGCCGTCGAAGGGCGTATAGAAGGGCAGCACGTGGATCCCCCCGAACAGGCCGGCGAGCGGGCCCGCCATGACCTCCCGCAGGCGCCCCAGATCACCGCCGAGCCTGGACGCGTAGGTGATGAGTCCGACGGCAGCGTCCATCTATGCCTCCTGAATGGTCGGGGAATGGCTGGCCGCGGTGCCTGACCACGCACGTCGGGCCCGCCGATCATGCTGGCCAACGTCTCGCGGCCGGTCAGCGTTCATCCGGGGCGCCCAGCACCGGTTTGACGTCGATGACCGGCGTCCCGTCCAGCGCCTCCAGCGGGCGGACCCTGATCCTCAGCCCCCGGACCTCGGCCACGTGGACCCGGTGCAGCCCGATCGGGTTGGGCCGGTCCGGGGAGCGGGTGGCGAAGACCCCGGCCGGCGGGCGGGCGGGATCGCCGCGCGGGCGGGTGACCAGCACGTCGCGGTCGGCCCGGTCCAGCCAGGTCAGCACGATGATCTCGGTGCCGGCCCGCAGATCACGCAGCGCCTCGCCGACCCCGGGCTCGAAGACCAGCCAGGCCTCCGGTGCTCCCTCATCTCCCTGCCGGGGTGCCTGCGCCCGCTCCCGCAGCGGCGACTCGACCCAGCCCACCGGCACGACCTCATAGTTCGTCGTCCTCACCGTCTCCCTGCGGCCAGGCCGTACCCGTCCCCCGGGTACGCCTGCTGTCATCGTGCCCACCGCGCCGGTGACGACGCCCGGAAAAGCCCCGCGGCATACTCACGGCACCGTGGTCCGCGGGCACCTCAGGGCGGCCGGGGGCCGGCTGGCAGAATCTGACCGGTGATGGAACCGCCGGCAGCCGGGGGTGAGGAGCGGACGTGGTGATCGCGGAGCCGCGGGCGGGCCGGCTGCTGTCGGTGAACGTGGGCCTGCCGCAGGACGTGACCTGGCAGGGCCGGACGGTGCATACGGCGGTGTGGAAGCGGCCGGTGGAGGGCCCCCGGATGGTGCGGCGGCTCAATATCGATGGCGACGGGCAGGGCGACCTGGCCGGGCACGGCGGTGAGCACCGCGCGGTATTCGTGTACCAGATCGAGTCCTACCAGTACTGGCAGCGTCAGCTGGGCCGTGACGACTTTGTGCACGGCCAGTTCGGGGAGAACTTCACGGTCACGGGGCTGGCGGATGACCAGGTGCGCATCGGTGACCGGTATCAGGTCGGCGGGGCGCTGTTCGAGGTGACCCAGCCCCGGGTCACCTGCTACCGGGTGGGTATCCGGATGGCCAACCCGCAGATCCCGGCGCTGCTGGTGTCCCACCACCGGCCCGGGTTCTACCTGCGGGTGCTGCGTGAGGGCCCGGTGCAGGCCGGGGATGACATCGTGCAGGTCGCGTCCGGCCCCGACGGGATGACGGTGGCCGAGGTTGATGCCCTGCTCTACCTGCCCGGGCATTCCCGCCAGCGGGTCGCGGAGGCGCTGCGGATCCCGGCGCTCCCGGACGGCTGGAAGGCCTCGTTCCGGGCCCTGCTGGACCAGCCCGGATCGCCCGGCGGCCCGGACGGTAACGCGGGGCTGGCCCCGGCCAGCCCGCCGCCGGCGTGGCCAGGTTTCCGGCCCCTGGCCGTGACCGCCGTCGAGCGGGAAACCGGGTCGGTGATCTCGGTGTACCTGGCTGACCCGGGCGGGGCAGCGGTACCGGCCGCCCAGCCAGGGCAGTTCCTGACCGTGCGGCTGCCGGCCAGCCCGGGCGCTCCGCCGCTGGTGCGCAGCTACTCCCTGTCCGGGCCGCCGGGCGCGAGTTCCTACCGGATCAGCGTCAAGCGCGAACCGCACGGCGCGGGCAGCCAGTTCATGCACACCCAGGTCCGGGAGGGCGATCTGCTGGACGTGGCCGCGCCGCGCGGCACCTTCATCCTGCAGCCCGGCGAGACACCGGTCCTGCTGATCAGCGCCGGGGTGGGGGCGACCCCGGTCCTGGCCATGCTGCACGCCCTGGCCGACGCCGGGTCCCGCCGCGATATCTGGTGGCTGCACGGGGCCCGGAGCCGGGCGGACGAGCCGTTTGCCAGGGAATCCCGGTCGCTGCTCGCGGAACTGCCCAGCGGGCACCGTCACATCAGCTACAGCCACCCGGGCCCTGACGATGTCCGCGGGCGCGGCGACGAGACCCCTGGACGGCTGACCCCGGACGTGCTGGCCACCCTCGGCCTGCCACGCAACGCGGACGCCTACCTCTGCGGCCCGGCCGCGTTCATGGACCAGATCTCCGCCGCGCTGGCGGGCCTGGGTATCGGCGCGCGGGTGCACACCGAGATCTTCGGCAGCCGGGGCTCGTCCACGCCGGGCATCGCGGCCGCCGCGGCCCGGCTACCGCACCAGCCGGCCGGGCCGCCCGGCACCGGCCCGGGCATCGTGTTCGCCCGCAGCGGCCTGACCGCCGCATGGGGCCAGGGTTACGCCAGCCTGCTCGAGCTGGCGGAGGCCTGTGACGTCCCGGTGCGCTGGTCGTGCCGCACCGGCGTGTGCCACACCTGCGAGACCGCACTGCTGTCCGGGACGGTCGGCTATGCTCCCGATCCGGTCGATGAGCCCGCCGGCGGCAGCGTGCTGATCTGCTGCTCCCAGCCCCGCAGCGACGTCGTCCTCGACCTCTGACCAGCATTTGTCACAGCCAGCCGCGGTTTCCCGTCTACGGCACGGATATCGGGTCAGAGGGGAGACGCTCATGAAGGTGTTCGTGGCAGGCGGCAGCGGAGCGATGGGGCGCCGCCTGGTGCCGCAGCTGGTCGCGGCCGGATACGAGGTGACCGCGATGACCCGCGACCAGGGCAGGGCCTCCTGGCTGCGGCAGGCCGGCGCGGAGCCGGTCATCGCGGACGCACTGGACCGCCCGGCGGTAACCGCGGCCCTCAGCCGGAGCGAGCCGGAGGTGGTCATCCACCAGCTGACCGGGCTGACCGGGGTGAAGAGCCTCAGGAACTTCGACCGGGAGTTCGCGCTCACCAACCGGCTGCGGACCGAGGGCACGGACTACCTGCTCGACGGGGCCCGGGCAGCGGGAGCCCGGCGCATCGTCGCGCAGAGCTACGGCAACTGGAACTATGCGCGGACGGGCTCGCCGGTCAAGACGGAGCAGGACCCCCTCGACCCGGAGCCGCCGGCCAGGCAGGTTAAGTCCCTGCAGGCCATCCGGTATCTCGAGGATGCGGTCCTGAACGCCAGCGGCATCGAGGGGATCGCGCTGCGGTACGGCAATTTCTACGGGCCGGGCACCGGGATCGACGCCGGCGGCGTGATCGTCGGGCAGGTGCGCAAGCGCATGTTCCCTATCGTCGGCGACGGAGCGGGGATCTGGTCGTTCGTGCACATGGACGACGCCGCGGCCGCGGCGATCGCCGCGATCGAGCATGGCCGGCCCGGGGTGTACAACGTCGCTGACGACGGGCCGGCCCCGGTGGCGCAGTGGCTGCCCGATCTCGCGGCGGCGGTCGGCGCGGAGCCGCCGCGCCACCTCCCCGTCTGGCTCGGGCGCCTGCGTCGCCGGCGAGGTCGGCGTGTCGATGATGACGCGGATCCGCGGCACGTCGAACGCCAAGGCGAAGGCGGAACTCGGGTGGGCGCCTCGCTACCGGACCTGCCATGACGGATTCTGGAACGGGCTCGGTGACGTGCCGGTACCCCGGGCAGCGCGGAGGACCATGGGTGAGAAGTGACCTCGGCGAGATCTACCGCGATCTGCGCCCCTATGCGTTCGCCATCGCCTACCGGATGCTCGGCAGCGTCAGCGAGGCCGAGGACGTCGTCCAGGACGCGTTCGTGCGCCTCGCTCAGGCCGGTGACGAGCACATCCGCTCACGCAAGGCCTTCGTGGCCACCGTGACCACCCGGCTCGCCATCGACGAGCTCCGCTCAGCACGGGCCCGGCGGGAGAGCTACCCCGGCCCGTGGCTGCCTGAGCCGCTCCCCGGCGGTGCGGATGATGTGGCCACTGAGGTCGAGACCACGGACTCGCTCACGATGGCCTTCCTCGTGGTCCTGGAAACCCTGACCCCGCTGGAACGGGCCGTGTTCCTGCTGCACGACGTGTTCGGCTACGGCTACGGGGAGATCTCCGCGGTGGTGGGCCGGTCCGAGGCCAGCTGCCGCCAGCTCGCCAGCCGGGCCCGCCGCCGCGTCCACGACGGCACGCCCCGCTTCGAGGCCTCGCGCGAGCAGCGCGACCGGCTCGCGGCCCGGTTCTTCGCCGCCTGCCAGGGACGCGACATGGACGGGCTCGTCGGGCTGCTCGCGGCCGACGCAGCCTTCTACGGCGACGGGGGCACCAAGGGGACGGGGGTGAATCGCCCGGTCCACGGCCGTGACAACGTCGCGAAACTGATCGCCGCGCTGTTCCGGCAGGCTGGGAGACTGCGCGTCCGGGCTGAATTCATCACGGTCAACGGCCAGCCGGGAGCCAAGTTCCTCGACCCGCAGGGCAGGCTGATCAACGTGCTCTGCCTCGACATCGCCGACGGCTCCGTCCGCGCCGTGCGGTCCGTCGTCAACCCCGACAAGCTCACCCACCTCGGCCCGCTGTCGCCCCTCGGGCGCCGTTCGAACCCGGCTGGCTGGTCCTGACCTGCCCCCGCTAGCGGATTCCGTCCCAGCACGCCCGCTCGGCGCCGGACGGGTCATCGGCCACCGTGATCGTGTCGGCGAGCAGGCCGGTGGTGCGGCTGGTGGTGTCGTAGGCGGGCCAGCCGGGGTCGCCGTTGCTGATGAAGTCGACCCAGACCTGGTGCATCCGGTCCGCGACCGCCTGCGAGGGGGCGTCACCGATCAGGGGGCGGATGTCATCCCCGGTGATGGTGTCGAACACGAACGGGATCTCCACCCCATGGCAGGCGCCGAGCCGGTGGTTATCCCCGGGCGCGGGGTGGTCGAAGCGGTAGGCCCAGGTGCTGGCGCCCTGCCCGGCGCGGGCTTCGGCGACCCGGAGAGCCGGGATGGCGAAGAACCAGTCGGTGACGACGGCGGCCAGGACGTCACCTGCACTGGCCCCCGGCCGGTTCGCCCGGTAGACATCGAGGGCACCGGCGGACAGGCCGTACGCCCCGGCTGCTGCCCCGAGCGTGGCGTCATCGATCGGGTCGATGGTGCCGGCCGCGACCAGGAACAGCCGTGCCTCGTCACGGTTGGCCCCGGTCAGCAGCCGGACGCCGCCGCCGTGCCCGGCGGCGATCGCCGGCAGCGGCGCCTCCGGCAGCACGGCGCCATCCACGGTGGGGGCGAACGGGAGCAGGCTCAGCGCGAGCTGGCCCCACCTGGCCGGGTCCGGCGTGGTCTGCACCTCCACGACCAGGTCCGACGCGGTCTGCACGAGCTTGCCCAGCGGGACAGCCATGATCGAGTCCCGGTCAGCGGGCACGCCGAGCGCGTCGGCGAGATAGCCGCCCACCATGCGGCCCTCGTCCCGGGTGAGCGTGTGGGCTGCCGCACCGCTCTCGGTGATGGCCTGGGCGAACAGGCCCTCAGCGAGCGGCATCGACAGGAGCGTCGTCACGCTCATCGCCCCGGCCGACTCGCCCGCCACGGTGACCCGGGCCGGATCGCCGCCGAACGCCGAGATGTTCTCCTGCACCCACCGCAGGGCGGCCAGCTGATCGAGCAGGCCGAGGTTGGCGTGGCCGTCGCCGAGGAACAGGAAGCCTTCGGCGGCCAGCCGGTAGTTGATCGTCACGCAGACGACGCCGTCCCGGGCGAACCCCGCGCCGCTGTACTGCCCGACCGACCCGGAGCCGTTCATGAACGAGCCGCCGTGGATCCAGACGAGCACCGGCAAGCCGCCGGCGGTCACGTCGGGCGTCCACACGTTGAGGTTCAGGCAGTCCTCGCCGGGGATCACCACCTCCGGGAACAACCGGGCGTACTGCGGCGGGTAGTCGCCCTTGGGCACCGTCGGCCCGTACGCGCCCGCGTCGCGTTCACCGTCCCACGGCGGGACAGGCTGGGGTGGCTTCATCCGGTTCACCCCGAACGGGGGCGCCGCGTAGGGCACGCCGAGAAACGCCGCGACCCCGGATCCGGTCCTGCCGCGGACGGTCCCGGCCTTGAGCTGCACCAGCGGGCGCTGCGTCATCTCGCTCACATGTAGCTCCCTTGCGACGTTTGCCCGATGTGTTGCACACTGTTCCCCAGCCCCCCAGGCGTGTCAAGGGCCCGTCGCCGCCGGAACAGGAGCACCGGGATGGCCGTCAGCGATCCGCGTCCCGCGGACACACCTCTGCGACGCCAGCTCACCCAGGCCAGCCCGGCGCGGCCGACCGCGCTCGACGCGTTCCGGCACGCCCGCCGGACTTTCCTCGGCGGCGACCGGGTCGACATGCAGGCGCTGGCCCGGAGCCTCGGCGTCAACCGGGCCACCCTGTACCGCTGGGTCGGCTCGCGGGAGCAGCTGCTCACCGAGATCCTCTGGTCCCTGATCGAGCCCACCATCAGGAAGCTCCGCAAGGACGCCAGCGGGTCCGCCAGCCGGCCGGCCAGTCACCGGCTGCGGCGGCCCAGTCACCGGCTGCGGCGGCCCAGTCACCGGCCGCGGCCGTCATCACCGGCACCGTCCGCCACGTCATCGCCAGCCCCGGCATGCAGCACTTCCTGGACCGCGAGGGCGAGCTGGCCCTGCGCCTGCTGACGACCCGGGCCACCGACTTCGAAATCCGGCTGACCAGCCTGGTCGGCGAGCTCGTCGACGAGGAAGCCTCGGCGGGACGGCTGGCTGCGGCCATCCCGCAGGAAGACCTGCCCTACGTCCTGGTCCGCATCATGGAGTCCTATATCTACCTCGGGCTCATTACCGGCGAGCACCCCGATCCCGACCGCGCCGCCCGGGTCATCAGCGCCCTCCTCCCGGCCGGGAGCTAGCCGGGAGCTAGCCGGAGCTGGCCGGGAACAACCGTGCCCAAAGGGGCAAACCGGCTACATTGATCGGGTCAGCCGAGGTTTACCGAAGGCACTTATGCACCTGTTCGAATGCGAGGCGACGTTCGAGGCCGAGCCGGATGCGGTCTGGAAGGTGTGGACCGACGTGGCCCGCTGGCCCGAGTGGGACGTCAGCAAGGAGATCACCCGGCTGGATGGCCCGTTTGAGCCGGGCACCTGCGGCTGGGCCAAGCAGCGCGGCAACCTGGGCGGCTCCTTCACCATCACGGCCGTGCAGGCCGGCCGGAGCTGGGTATCTGAATGCCCGCTGCCGGTCGGCAAGGTGATCTTCGGTCATCTGCTCGAGCCCGTGGGCAGCGGGCGTGTCCGGGTGGTCAAGCGGGCTGATGCGGAAGGCGGGTTCGGGCCCTTGCTCCGGCTGCTCGCCCCCCGGATGCGCCGGGAGAACGTCGAGTCCCTGGCTGCCCTGCAGCGGCGGCTGTCCCCGTAGCGGGAAAGGTGATGCGGTGAGCGAGCTGCAGCCCGAGGCCGAGCCAGCCGAGCTGGGCCTTGATCCGGACCGGCTGCACCGGATCGACCGGCACTTCGCCCGCTACGTCGATGACGGCAGGCTGCCCGGCTGGCTGATCACCCTGAGCAGGCACGGCCGCCTCGCGTACGTGTCGGCCTACGGGTCCCGTGACGTCGAGGCCGGGCTGCCGGCCGAGACGGACACGGTGTGGCGCATCTACTCGATGACCAAGCCGGTCACCTCGGTCGCGGCGATGATGCTGTACGAGGAGGGCGGATTCGAGCTCACCGACCCGGTCAGCTCGTTCATCCCGTCCTTCGCCGGCGTCAGGGTGTACACCGGCGGCTCGGACCTGCGGCAGGTTACCGTCCCGGCCGCCGAGCCGGTGCGGATCTGGCACCTGCTCACCCATACCGCGGGGCTGACGTACGGGTTCCACCGCGTCCATCCGGTCAACGCCATGTACCGGGCCGCCGGGTTCGAATGGTCCGCTCCCCCCGGCACGGACCTGGCCCAGGCGTGCGACATCTGGGCCGGCCTCCCGCTGCTGTTCCAGCCCGGCGCGGAGTGGAACTACTCGGTGGCGACCGACGTGCTCGGCCGGGTGATCGAGGTGGTCTCCGGGCAGCGCCTCGACGATTTCCTGACCGCGAGGATCCTGCGCCCCCTCGGCATGACCGACACCGGCTTCCACGCCGGCGAGACCCAGCTGCCCCGGCTGGCCGCCCTGTACACGCCCGGGACCGGCGGCGCGGCGGTCAGGCTGGACGCCCTGGGCGACGCGGCCCGCCGCGCGCCGGTCATGCTCGGCGGGGGTGGCGGCCTGGTCTCGACCGCGGCGGACTACCACCGGTTCACCCAGATGCTGCTGCCCCGCACGGACAGCCCGGCGGGGGAACTGGACGGCACCCGGCTGCTCAGCCCGCGCACGGTCGGCTACATGACCCGCAACCATCTTCCCGGCGGTGCTGACCTGGAGACGTTCGGCAGGCCGCTGTACGCCGAGACCCCGTTCCGGGGGGTCGGCTTCGGACTCGGCCTGGCCGTCATCACCGACCCCGGCCCGGGCAAGGTGCTGTGTTCCGCGGGCGAGCTGTCGTGGGGCGGCGCGGCCAGCACCACGTTCTGGATCGACCCGGCGGAAGAGCTGACCGTCTCGTTCTTCACCCAGCTCCTTCCGTCCAGCGCATACCCGCTCCGCTCCCAGTTGCGCCAGCTCGTCTACCAGGCCCTGGCCGGCTAGCCGGGGCAGCCGGGCGGCCCGCCGCCTGCCGGTCTTGCCCGCCGCGGGCCGGTGCGGTTAGCGTGGCGGTCCGGCCCGAGAGGCGCTGCGACGGACCCGGTCCGCCACGCTCGGGCAAGGCCATCCAAGGGCGCCTCCACTGAGGGAGGCCAGGCGTGGGCCCTAACACGGGCGCCAGGACCGGCGTGCAGGCAGGCATCGTGACCGGGCTGTGGCGGTATCCGGTGAAATCCATGGCGGGGGAAGCCATCACCAGCGCTGACCTCTCCTGGGCCGGGATAGCCGGCGACCGCAGGTGGGCGTTCCTGCGGCCGGAGTCCGGCGCCAGCGGATTCCCGTGGCACACCATCCGCGAGAACCCCGCCATGTCGACCTACGTCCCGAGGCTGCTCGAACCCGGGCGCCCGGACACGTCTGCGGTCGATGTCCGGGCCCCCGGCGGCAAGACGTACAGCATTACCGACCCGGGCCTCGCTGACGAGCTGGGCACGGGGGTGCGGGTCATGCGGCTGGAACGCGGAACGTTCGACGCCATGCCGGTCTCCGTCATCACCACCTCCACCGTGTCCGCCCTCTGCACCCTGGCCGGGGTACCGGGCAGCGAACTCCGGTTCAGGCCCAACCTGGTCATCACGCCCGCCTCCGGCACGCCCTACGCCGAGGACGAATGGGTCGGATGCTCGCTCCGCATCGGCGGCGCGGCCATCCGGGTCGACCGGCGCGATACGCGGTGCGTCATCCCCAACGTCAACCCCGGCACCGGGCAGCCCGACGCACCCGTGCTCAAGGCCGCCGGCCGTCACCACGATGCCTGTGCCGGCGTCTACGGCACCACGATCCGGCCCGGCCTGGCCAGGATCGGCGACCCGGTCATGATCGCCCCGCAGACGTAGCTGCCGGGCAGGAGGAGAGTCATGAGACTGACATTTGAGTCCGCGAGTGACCTGGCGCGCGCCCTGTCCCGGGCCGCGGACGCGCACGCCCAGCACGAGAAGCAGATCGGGCACCCGGACCCGGACTGGCCGGACTGGTACGCGGCCTACCTCGAGCGTGAGCAGGCCGGGCCAGGGCCCGAACCCGCTTCCCCGGCCGGCCGGGGCGGGGCGCCGGTAACTGTCGCCGTCGTGACCACCCGCACCGAGGCCGAACTGATCGCCGGCATGCTGCGCAATAACGACCTGCGCGCCGTCGTGTCCGCCGACGATGCCGGCGGGCAGGAGCCGCAGCTGCAGGCCCAGGGGGTGCGCGTGCTCGTCCCGGCCGCCGATGAGGCTCCGGCCCGGCGGCTCATCGACGCAGCCAACCGGCCGGGCGCGGGCGGGTAAGGCCGGACCGCCGGAAGGGCGGTCAGGACGGCAGCGGCGAGGGGTGCCGGGGCTGGTAGATGGGGAATTGCGAGCCGTCCGGCAAGCGGATCGCGGCCAGCAGACCCCACCCCTGATCGGTGACGTCCTGCGCCTGCCCGATCCCCTTGTCCCGCAGTTCGGCCAGCGTGGCGTGGATGTCATCACACATCAGGTACAGCTCATGACGGGCTTCCCCTGCTGCGGGATGCACCGCGAGCTCCGCCGGGGGCAGGGCAAAAATGAGCCAGCCACCGCCCGCGTCGACCGACGGCAGCCCGAGCGTGTCCTTGAAGAACGCCCGGACCCGGTCAGCTTCGGATGAGAACACGATCGCATGCATTCCGGTGATCACGTCGTGATCCTAGCGCCAGCCAGCGAACTTTCAGCGCGTGATCAGCGGGCCTGGAGCTGACTTTCAGCTAGATAACGGACTGTAGGTGTGTACAACACGGGGGAATTGTGTCCACCGCAGGGCAATCACCTGCCAGCGCGCGCCACGGGAACAGAGGGTGATGCGCCTGCTGGCATGCGGCCAGGACACCATCGTCGTGTCCACCGTGACATCAGCCGGACAGCCAGGGCAGGTAACGAGGATGAGGCAGCAGGTAATGACAGGCGACGCGGCCACGCCCGGCGCAGCGGACGGACCTGGCGAACTGGGGGCCTGGGCCTCCCGCTGGGCGTGGGAGATGACCCTGCCCGCCGCCGGGCATGCCCCTGGTTACGCGCGGCAGGCCACCCGGGAGGTGCTGGCCTCGCGGCACGTCACCCAGGTGGAGGAAACGGCCGTCCTGCTCGTCTCCGAGCTGGTCACGAACGCGGTCCGGCACGCCTCGACCGGAGGGTCCATGCTGGTGCTGCGGCTGGAAGCCGCGGGAACCTCGCTGAGGATCGAGGTCCACGACGCCGACCCGCAGTGGCCGAGGCCGGTCATCCCGGGCGGGCTCGACGAGTCAGGATTCGGATTCGTCATCGTGGATGCCCTGGCCACCAAGTGGGGAGTCAGCAGCACGGCCACGGGCAAGGCCGTGTGGGCCGAACTGGCGGTGTAGCGGCCCGGCGCCGCGGGCACAGCACCATGATGGAAAGCGTGCCCCTCGGTGACACCACGCCCGCTGCTCCCGTTTCCCGCCCGCGCGGGCCGGACCTGGCCGGGCAGACCGTCGTCGTGATCGGCGGCAGCGCGGGCATCGGGCTCGAGACCGCCCGGCGCGCCCGGGCGGAGGGCGCCGACGTCATCCTGACCGGCCGTAATCCCGGGCGGCTCAGGCAGGCGGCGCTGGACGTCGGCGCGCAGCGCACCGCGGCCTTCGACGCCGGCGACACGGCTGCGCTGGCGAGCTTCTTCCGGGAGCTGCCGGCCCCGATCGACCATGTGATGGTGACGGCAGGCGGCCCGCGCTACGGCCCCCTGCTCGAGATGGATTCAGCGGAGGTACGCGACGCGATCAGCGACCATGCGGTGCTGGCGCTGGAGGTCGCGCGCCACGCGGCCGGCCGGATGAGGCCCGGGGGCACGCTGCTGCTCCTGGGCGGCACCGGCGGCCGGCGGGTGCGCCGTGGCCTCGGGATCGCCTCCGCCGCCACCGCCGTGCTGCCCCCGTTCACGGCGGCCCTCGCGCTTGAGCTAGCGCCGGTCCGGGTCAACCTCATCGCCCCCGGTTTCGTCGACACCCCGCTGTCGGCCTCGCTGCTCGGCGATCAGCTCGAGGAGCGGCGGGAAGAGCTGCGGGCGACGCTCCCGATCGGCCGCGTCGTCGGCCCCGCGGACGTCGCCGCGCTCGCCGTGCACATCATGACCAACACGGCCCTCACCGGCGCGACGTATGACATCGACGGCGGCCAGCAGTTCGTTTTCTGACTACCGCGCCCTAACGGTCTTATCGCCGGGCTGGCGCCGCCGGCGACGGTCGCCGGGCGGCCTCACCGGGGGGTGTCACGCTGCACGGTCACGACCCACGCGGCGATCTCCGCGCGGCGGCCGGCCCCCAGTTTCGTGAGGATGTGCGTCACGTGGGCCGAGATTGTCTTCGGGGCCAGCACCAGCTGCTGGGCGATCTGCCGGTTGGTGAGCCCGGCCGCCACGAGCTGGGCGACCTCGTATTCGCGTTCGCTCAGCGGACGCCACGGCTCCTCCGGGCTGGGCCCGAGCGAGCGGGTGAGCCGCTCAGCCTCCTCGGCGAGCGTGCTGGCGCCGGCCGCCGCGGCGAGGGTGCGGGCCTCATCCAGCAGCAGGCCCGCCTGGCCGGGCCGCCGCGCCCGGGCGGCGGCCGCCGCGAGGTCGAGCAGGACCCCGGTGCCCTCCCAGAACCGGCGCCGCGCCCGCCACGACTCCCGGGCCGACTCCAGCGCCTGCTGCGCCGCCGCGATGTCGCCGCGGGCGAGCAGGATGAGGCCCTGGCCGTGCCCGATCGCGGGCAGCGTCCCCGGGATCGCGCGCGCCTCCAGCACGGCACCGACCCGGGCGGACCACTCCCCCGCGGCCTCGACCGCGCCGCGGGCCAGGTGCGCCCGCACGCCGGTGAGCAGGTACGGGAACAGGCAGGCGGCGTCCATGACCTCGGCCGAGGCCTGGTACCCGCGCTCACACAGGGTGAGCGCCGTGTCGTAGTCGCCGCGGCACCGCGCGGCTTCGGCCAGGCCCCACAGCGGCGGCGACAGCCGCTGCAGCTCGGCCATCCGCTCCCCCGCGGCGAGCGCTTCCCGCAGCAGGTTCCCGGCGGTGTTCCAGTCGCCCCGGCCCATCGCGAGGTAGCCCAGCACGTATTGCGCCGTGATCCGGGTGGTGATGCCGCCGCGGCCGTCCGCCAGGGCACCCTGGGCCGTCCGGGTCGCCGCATCCCACTGGCCGGTCGCCCACTGGACATGCGCCAGGTGTGCCGCCATGTAGTGCCGGTGATTCCAGAGCTCGGCATTCTCCGCGTAGCGGACGCCCTCGATCAGCCAGCGCTCCGCCCGGTCGTATTCCATCAGCTCGGAGGCGGACGATCCGACCATGCGGTATCCGCGGGCCGCCTCCGCTTCCTGGCAGGTCTCGCCGGCCCCGGCGATCGCCTCCTCCAGCAGCCGCCAGCCCTCATCCATCCGCCCGGCGAAGACCAGCGCCGATCCCAGTGTGGTGGCGGCGTTGAGGGCCGCCTCGTCATCCCCGATCCGCTGGCTCTCCGCCCGGCCGTGTTCCCCGTGCCTGATGGCCTCGTCGAGCCGGTCGTCAACCAGGTAGGCGGCCGCCATCGCGGAGTGCAGCCGGGCCCGCTCACGGTCCGCGCCCGGCACCGTGCCCAGGCTGTCCAGTGCCGCCTGCAGGGTGCCGGCCCGGGCGTCGAGACCCGCGCCGAGCAGGTGCGCGACGGCGGCCATCCGGGGCGCCAGCGCGGCGGCCGCACGCGCGTCACCCGCCGCGGTGGTCAGCTCGTGGGCCTTCTGGTACGCCTGGGCCGCGGCCGCGTTGTCGTCGGTCGCCGCGGCCTCGTCACCCAGCGCGGCGAACAGCGTGGCCTGATCCAGCAGCGGAAGCTGAGCAGGCAGGTTGCGCACCGCCCGGCGGCACAGCTCGAGCGCCTCGCCGTGCGCCGATATCGCGCTGGCCTCGCGGGCGGCGGCGACGGCGTACTCGTAGGCAGGCCCGGAACACCCCGCCTGCTCGAAGTGGGCCGAGATGAAGGCACCGCGGTAGCCGCGCCCGGCCGCGGCGCCGGCCACCTTCTCGTGCAGGCGGCGCCGCAGGGGCAGCCCGGTGTCCGCGTACAGGGTGTCGCGGATCAGCGCGTGCCGGAAGTCGAAGGTGACCGCATCGGCGCCGGGAAGGACGAAATACGCCTCGCGCAGCTCACGCAGGGCCGCGGCCACGTCATCGGGGCCAGCGTCGGTGACCGCGGTGAGCAGGTCAAAGTCGAAGGAGCGCCCGATGACGGCGGCCGCCGACGCGACGTCCCGCGTCGGCGCGGTCAGGCGGCGGGCCCGGCTGAGCACGGCGTCGCTCAGCGTGTCCGGCACCGCCGCCGCCTGGACCGCCGCGCCTGGCTGCGCGGCCAGGCTGTTCTCCCCGACGGCGGCCAGGAATTCCTCGATGTGCAGCGGGATGCCGTCGGTGCGCTCATGGATCGCCGCCACCAGCTGGGCCGGGACCGGCCGGCCGAGCGTGGCGCTGGTCATGGTCGCGGTCTGGTCCACGCCCAGGCGCGGCAGCCGGACCTCTTCGGCCAGCCGCTGGGCCAGCAAGCGGGCCCGCAGGTCACGCAGGGGCAGGCTGGGATAAAGCTCGTCACTGCGGTACGCGCCCGCGATCAGCACGGGCCGGTTCGCGATCCGCCCGGCCAGATGACCCAGCACGTCCAGGCTGAGCTCGTCGGCCCAGTGCAGGTCTTCCAGGATGATCAGCACCGGGGTCCCGGGTTCGGCGGTGACGAGCAGGTCGGCGAGGTCCTGCACCAGCAGGCGGCGCCGGTGATGCGCGTCCCCGGCGCCAGGCGGGATGGCCCGAAGCCGCGCCGTGAGGCGCTGGCCCAGATCGCCCAGGACCGGATCGGGCGCGGACACCAGGTCGCTGGCCAGGTCGAGCAGCATCCCGCCGAGGGACTGCACGTCACCGGGAAAGGCCGCGGCCCGGGCGACGGCGAAGCGGCCGGCCTGGGCGCGCCGGGTGAGCGAGCCGAGCAGCCGCGTCTTGCCGATGCCGGCTTCGCCTGCCACGAACAGCACCCGCCCGGCGCCCGCGGCGGCGCCGGACAGACGGTCCTCCATCAGGATGAGGACATCGTCCCGGCCGACCAGGACGGGTGACTGGATCACGCCCCCCACCGGCACCGCGGCCACCTCCCCCTGAGAAGTAAGTACCCCTTCGCGGCCGGATAGGGCAACTGACCGATGCATCGCAGCGCGCGCGGGCCGAGGCTCGAGTCATGCCCATCGGTATCGGCAAGGAGCCTGACGTGGCGAAGTTCATGGACGTCCACCACGGATTCGTCGGCGTGACCGAGCCGGCGCTGCGCGAGGCCTGTGAGCGCGACCTGGTGGCCGGGACCGCGGAGGGCGTGCGTTTCGAGCACGTCTGGCTCGACCCCGGGTCAGGCACCGTGTTCTGCCTCTCGTCCGGGCCCTCGAAAGAGGCGGTACGCCGGGTGCACGACCAGGCCGGGCACCCCGCCGGGGAAATCTACGAGCTGACCGTCGAGATCGGATAGCCAAACCCATGATGTTCAACGATCACATCCATGCCGCACTCGCCCGGGAGCGGAGCGGCGCCCTGCTGGCCGGGGCGCAAGCCGCCCGCCAGGGCAGGCAGGCGCGAGCGGGGCGGCCCCAGCCGGGGGTGGCGCCGGGTCACCGGGTCGTCCTGCGTGACGGCTCGGGCGTGCTGATCCGGCCGGTGCACCGCACCGATGCGCCGCTGCTGGCGGACGGCTTCGCCCGGCTGAGCGCCACATCCCGCTGGATGCGGTTCCTGACGGCGAAGCGGGAACTGTCAGCAGCGGAGCTGAGGTACCTCACCGACGTTGACCACCACGACCATGAGGCGCTCGGCGCCCTGGATCAGGGCGATGGGCGCGGGGTGGGCATCGCCCGCTACGTCAGGAGCGCCGACGACCCGCGCGCCGCCGACATCGCCGTGACCATCGTTGACGACTGGCAGGGCCGGGGGCTGGGCACCGAGCTGCTGGCCCGGCTGTCGTCTCGCGCGGTTGACGAGGGCATCCATCGTTTCACCGCGCTGGTCGCGGCCGAGAACGAGGCCGTCAGCCGGCTGCTGCGCACCATGTGCGCCAGCCTGGTCAGCCGCGAGTCCAACACCCTGGAGTACGAGATCGCCCTGGTCCCCGGCGCGGAGCAGGACGGCGACCGCGGCGGCCTGCTCCGGCCGGTCACGGCCCCGGCGCCATGGTGAGGGACGGGATCGCGTGCCTGGACATGCTCGCGGCGCAGCTGAACGCCCGCGGCTGGACCGCCTACCTCCGGGCGCCGGCTGACCGGCTCGCGTCCCTGGTCGTGCTGGACCCCCGCGACGACCGCACCATGGGCAGCGACATCGTCGCGGCACCGGCTGCCGGTGACTGGTGGTACTGGTTCAGCTGGGGTGAGCGGATCGCGCCTGTTCGCGCGCCCGGGGCGGCGGCGGACGCGGTCATCAGCGCCCTCCGGACAGCACAGGCACTTTCCTGATTCAGCCGCTCAGGCTCCGCGCTGACCCTGATGCCTTCCAGGGGAAGACCAGGGTGTGAATCGGGGGTGATCCCGATCGACGGGGATGAGTGCCGGCGGCAGAGTTGAAGCATGAACACAACCTCTGCACACGCCGTCACTGACCAGCCGGCTGCCCGTCAGCTGCGCCGGTCCGCGGACATCATCAGCCACCAGAACCGCTCCCGCTGAATCCCTGACCGCTAGCCAGCCCGACCTGAACGGAGACTGATTACCATGCCCGCGATCCTCGCCCTCGTCCTCATCGCCATCGTGGCCCTGACCGTCCTCAGCTTCACCGCGCACATCCTGTTCTCGCCCTGGCTGCTGGTGGCCATCGGCATTCTGCTCTGGATCAAGTACCGGCCACGCCGCTCCCGCCAGTAGTCCCCCGATGCCCGGCCCCCCGCTGCCCGGCCGGCCCTGAGCAGGGCCGCCGGGCAGCGTCGCGCTCCAGGGAGCCCGCCCCGGCCGGCCCGGGCGGGCGGCCGGGACCGGCCTCACGTCATGACTGCGGAGAGGAAGTTACCCACCAGTGCCTCCGGGGTGGCGCAGTTGTTGATCCAGGACACTGTCGTGCGATCAAGGAGCCGCCGGAAACGCGACTCCTCACGCAGCTTGTCGTCTTCTCCCATGAGGATCAGGGATCCGTTGAAG
Source organism: uncultured Actinomycetes bacterium (assembly GCA_963720645.1). Classification (GTDB taxonomy): domain Bacteria; phylum Actinomycetota; class Actinomycetes; order Streptosporangiales; family Streptosporangiaceae; genus RYN-230. Next base: position 69,219 of record CAVRFX010000023.1, read on the forward strand.
AACGCCTCGTGGTGGTGAGCGGAACCCGCGCCGCCCTCGCTTTCCAGTTCCCGCACCGACGCGCCTCCCCGGCCGGGCGGCAGCCAGTCCGGGGATTCCCGGACGACCACGGCCACATGCTGCGCCACCATGGACGAGGTGCTCCACGCCGGCCCGTACACGCTGTCCGGTGACACCAGCATCCGGGCGGCCCGGTCCGGTTCTGAGAGATCACGCGTGTACGAGCCTGCCGGTGCGCTGGAGAAGAAGCCGGGCCGCAGGGCGAGCACACTGCTTGATTTCATGTGCAGCATCCGCTCTCCGGTGCTGACCGAATCACCGGAACTCAGCGAAATGGCACCCCAGTCGTCGTTCAGCACCGTCAGCGAGTAGTCAGGCTGGCGCAGCAGCCCGGCTACCAGCGTGGTCTTCCCGGCCCCCGAGCTCCCCGTGATCACCACGCCGCGCTGGCGCGCCCCCGCGCCGACAGACACCGCGCATCCGTGCATGAACAACGTGTCGTCCCGGCTCACGGCGGAGCACATGCCCCGGACGCACACCTTGGCCAGCCGGTACGGGCCGAACCCGAAGACGACCATGATCTTCTGATCCCGCGACCACCAGCGCGCCCCGTCCCACCGTGCGTCCAGCCCGTAGCGGCAGGCCGGCTGGGTCAGCGCGTACAGCGTGGCGTCAGGGTGCTGATCGATCCCGGCCTGCGCCCAGTTGGCGGCGAACATGCGGCTGAGCCGGGCGCTGTCCGAAAGGAATGCGACCACGAGACGGCCCCCGGGGACACGCACCGATGCGAGCACGCGGTGGCCGAGCCGGAGACGGGCGACCGCGGCCAGCAGGCCTGGCCCGGGCTCACGGACCGGCAACAGCGCGTCGTAGTAGCGGACAGCCATGCCACGCCCCCTCGCCGACAGCTTCGGGGACGGGCCGCCACCGCGGCAGTGGCGTTCAGCAGTCCTGGCCGGGCCCTTGGTCCCGCCGCGAGGAGGTCCACGGCACCACCTGAGGTCCGACGGGTCAGCCGGGGAGCGGCCCTGGCGCGAATCCTGTCGCAGCGAGATGGCAGGTCACCAGCTTGGCGCAGCCGGCGGGATCCTCCAGCCAGGGGCCGTGGCCGCCCGGGACCTCGTGGAGCACGGCCCCGCGGATCCTGGCCACGGAGGGACGGGCCTGGGCGGGGCTGAGGAACGGGTCGCCTGTGCCCAGGCAGAACATGGTGGGCGCGGTGATCTGGCCAAGCTCGCCGTCGGTCAGCACGCTGCCGGCCCGGGCCGGCGGAAGCCGTCGATCGCGTGCATGAGCGAGGCGACGGTCCTGGCGTTGCCTGGGCGGCGGCCAGCCAGCCGGAGCACGTCGAGCAGATCGTCGGGCGCGGCCGCTGCGGCGGCGGGGCTGAGGCCCTGGCCGAGCAGCCGCCGGTACACCGGCCGCGGCGCAGGATTGCGCAGCACGGCCTGGCCGAGCACCGGGACAGTCAGCAGGGACAGCGGCATCCGGACCGCGGTACCGGGCAGCGCGACCGCGGGTTCGCCGATGATCACCAGCGAGGCGATCCGCCCCGGCCGCGCGGCCGCGTGCCAGAGCGCGAGCATCCCGCCCAGCGAGTGGCCCGCGACAGGGGCGGCGGCCAGGCCGAGCCCGTCGAAGAGGCCGTCCATCAGGTCCAGGCTGTGGCCGCGCGCGGTGCCCGGCCGGTAGGCCGCCGGCCCGGACAGGCCATGGCCGGGCAGTTCGACGAGGTGGACCCGGTACCCGGCGAGATCGGCCAGCCAGGGTGCCCAGATCGCCGCGGCGAGACTCACGCCGTGCAGCAGCACCAGCGGCGGGCCGGTCCCGGCGCTGAGCACCCGAAGGTGCACCCCGGCCGCGCCGAGGTCGAGGAACGACTCCTCGGGCTGCAGGCCGCCGCGGGCGAACAGCCGGGCTTCGGCCTCCCGGATCCGGTGCTCAGCGTCCATGCTGTCCTGCCTCCTTGCGGGCGGCCGGCCCCGTTCCGGGGCCCGCGGTCACGATGCTCCGGGGCGGGCCGCGAGCCAGGTATTCACCCGCGTGACCGCTCCGACACCCGAGGCCGCGACCAGATCGGCGATGGTGGTGGCGGCCAGTTCCTGCCGCCAGGCCTGTTCGGCCCGGTGCATCACCTGGGCGATACCGCACGGCACACGGCAGGCGGCCCCGGAGAGCGGAACCGGCCCGCGCTGGCGGATCTCCGTGCACTGGAACAGCGCGCCCCGCCCCTCCACGGCCTCGACGACCTCGGCGACCGTGATCCCCTGGGGCGGCCGGGCGAGCCGGAACCCGCCCCGGGGACCACTGGTCGCGCTGAGCAGGCCCGCCCGCACCAGCGCCTTGAGCAGCTTGGCCAGGTAGGCCTCGGGCAGGCCGTAGAACTCAGCCAGGCGCCGGGCCGGCAGCGCGTCGCCGTCACGGGCCAGGGTCAGCAGCCAGGTGCAGTGCAGAGCCCACTCCACACCCTCAGGCAGCCGCATAATCATGGATATTACATATCCATGATAACCACGTCAATGGTCACCCGGCGCGGTCACCGCCGGCGCCAGTCCGGTCCGGGGTGCCAGCCCGGCCGCACGTGCGGCGCTCAGGCTGGCGCGATGTTGGCGTTGAGGTGAAATACGTTGTCCGGGTCGTACTCGGCCTTGATCGCGGCCAGGCGCTCGTACTTAGCCGGGCCATAGCTGGCCCGGACCCGGTCCGCGGAGTATTCACTCGTGCCGTTGACGTACCCGTCGCCGGTGCCGATGGCGTGCGGCTGCAGCGCCTCCCACAAGCCCCGGACCCAGCGGCGATCCGCGGCCAGCCGGCCGCGTCCGGCGCGGAGCCGACGATGAAGGCGCCGTAGCGCGGCGAGCGGCCGCCGCTGAACGCGGTGTCGTCCTCCCCCGCCCGGCTGTACGCGCCGTCGAGCCGGTAGAACAGCACCATGGACATGGGTGAGGGCTTGCCGGGGACCTGCCCGGTGACCACGTCGATCACCGGGTCGGTCAGGTCCCCGAGGTACAGGCCCTTCTCGTAGCTGCAGGAGCCCCACGCGTTCGCCCCGTCGAGCAGCTGCTGCAACTCGACGTACGGCATCGAGGTGACCAGCTCGAACCGCGGCGGCACGCGGTCGCGGACGTGGCTGAGGATCCGTGCGTGCTCCTGGCCGGACCCGAACCCCGTCAGCAGCAGGGCGTAGCCGGGCGCGAAATGCTGCTCGGGCGGGACGAACGGCGCGGGCGGCGCGTTAACCGCGCCGAGCACGGCGTTGACGTCCGGCGGCATGGCCGAGACGATCTCGCGGGCCGCCCGCAGCGCCTGCGGCCCCTGGTCCAGGCCCCAGAAGAAGAGCCCGAACTCCACCATCGGGCCGACCTCGTGCAGCCGGAACTCGAACGAGGTCACGACACCGAAGTTGCCGCCGCCACCCCGGATGGCCCAGAACAGGCCAGGGTGCTCGGCGGCGGACACCTCCAGCACCTGCCCGGCGGCGGTGATCACCTCAGCGGAGATCAGGTTGTCGATGGTCAGGCCGAACTTGCGGGTCAGCCACCCCATGCCGCCGCCGAGGGTGAGCCCCCCGACGCCGGTGTGGCTGATCAGCCCGGCGGGCACGGCCAGCCCGTGGGCCTGGGTGGCCGCGTCCACGTCGGCCAGCAGCGCACCGCCGCCGGCCCGCGCCCGCCGCGCCCCGGGTCCACCGTGACCTCATTGAGCAGCCTCAGATCGATCATCAGGCCGCCGTCACAGACCGCGGTGCCCGCGCTGTTGTGCGCGCCCCCGCGCACGGAGATTTCCAGCCCGCCCTGCCGCGCGAACCTGATGGCGGTGGCCACGTCGCTGGCCGAGGTGCACTGGGCGATCATCGCCGGGCGCCGGTCGATGCCCGCGTTCCACACCTGGCGCGCTTCCTCGAAACCAGGCCCGCCCGGCTCGAGGACCGGGCCGTCCAGCACCGTGCGGAGCTCCCTGGCCGTTCCCCTGGTCATCTGCGTCATCCTGCTCCCCCTTCCCAGGCGCCCGCTGACGGCGCTCCTGCGCGCCCTCCCCACAGGCAGGCGCCGCGGGTCGTTACCCAGGTGACCAGGTGCCGGTGCAGTCCGGCTGCCGGGCGTGTGAAGACCAGGTGAAGGCCGCCGGGGCGGCCACCGCGATGAATGCCCAGCCGGGGCGGTCAGCCGGACCGGGTCCGGACCAGGCGGCGGTAGAGCCAGAAGGCGATACCGCCGCGCCGGGCGCCCATCTCGGCCTCAGCCTCGCGGGAGGCCTGGACCGCGGCGAAGCCGTACTCGCGCATCTGGCTCTCATAGTCGCCGACCGCCGCGATCAGCGCCGGGCGGGCCGGCGTCGCGCCGGCCAGCGTCCGGCACAGCACCCCGGCGTCCTGCAGGGCGGTGTTCGCGCCGGAGCCCCGGGCCGGGCTCATGGCGTGGATGGCGTCGCCCAGCAGGGTCACCCGGCCCGGTTTCCAGGCCGGGACCAGCACCGACGTCCGGACGCGGACCAGGAATGTCTCACCGATGTCGGCCAGCCCGACCAGCCCGCGCAGGTCCTGGTGCCACGACCCGATCATGGTCGTGGCGATGCCGTGCAGCCCGTCTGGCCCCAGCCCGGCCAGCTGGATGTCTGGTACCGGGAAGTGCTGGCGGGCTGCGGAGATCGCGGCCGACGCGACCGCCAGCCACAGGCCGCGCTCGAATGGATCGTTTTCGCCCTGGGCGGCGATCGGGTGCGCGAGCCTTCGCTGGCGTCCCGGACGGGTCTCATCGACCAGGGCACCGGTGAGGTCTGGCCCGATGCCCTGGCCATGGCCGGGCTGCCCGCCCGGATCCTTCCCGATGAGCGGGCGGCGGGCGTCCGGGCCGGTTACCTGCGGCACGACGGCGTGATCTCAGCTGCCGCGGACGCGGTGCTGACGGTGGCCGGGCACGACCATCCGGTGGCGGCCATCGGTGTCGGCGCCGCCGGAGCGGACGAGCTGTTCAACTCGACCGGCACCGCGGACGTGCTGGCCCGCTCCATCCCGGGGACGCTGGACGCGACCGAGCGCCAGCACGTCGTCAGCGCCGGCTGGTCGATCGGGCGGCACGTGCTGCCGGACACCAGCCTGCTGCTGGCCGGGGTGAGCGGCGGGCTGCTGCTGCGGCGCGTGCTGGCGGCCCTGGGAGCAGAGTCCGGCCCGGCCCGGACGGCGCTTGATCGCGCCGCCCTGGGCGTCGGTGACCTGCCCGCGGGCCTGTCGGTGACCGGCGACGGGCGGACTCAGGACGACGTCGTCATCCGCATCCAGGACGGCGCCTGTCCCGCGTCGGTCTGGACGGCCGCCGTCCGTTACACGGCGGACCAGACCCGGCTCCTGCTCGATGACATCGAGAAGGTCGTCGGCCCGCACCGGCGGGCCATCGCCGCCGGGGGTTGGACGCAGATGGCCAGCGTGCGCGCGGCCAAGGCGGCCGCCATCGACGCGATGAGCTTCTCGGCTGTTGTCCAGCCGGGTGTCACCGGGGCCGCGCTGCTGGCCTCGTTCGCCCTCGACGGCGGCAGCATGCCGCTCGCCGATTTCATCCTCGACCAGGGAACGACATGACACACGCAACGAAGACCCGAACGGGCACACTCGACGACATCGCCGCAGGCAGTCATGTGTTCTCCATCATCGCCATGGACCAGCGCAACACCCTGCGCCGGATGTTCACGGCCGTGGGCCGCGACGCGAGCGACGACGACCTGCGCACCGCGAAAGCCGACGTCGCCCGCGTCCTGACGCCCGCCGCCAGCGGGCTGCTGTCCGACCCGACGTACGGGGTCCCGGCCGTCACGCAAGCCCGGGCCCTCGACCCGGGCTGCGGGCTGCTCGTCGCCGCCGAACCCTCCGAGCGGCGCAGCTACCAGGGCGAGCCGCGCACCCACCGCGACCCGGCCCTGGACGCTCAATGGGTCCTCGACCAGGGCGGCGATGCCCTCAAGTTCTTCGTCCAGCTGCGCGCGGACCGCCCGGCCCCCGCGCCCGGTGAGCCGGACCTCGTCGCCGAGGCCCTGGCCGTCTGCACAGAGATCATCCGCGACTGCCGCGACGCGGGTGTCCCCGTGGTCATCGAGAACCTCGTGTACGCACGGTCAGGCGAAGACCTGTCCGGCCGGGCCCGCGAGGACGCCATTATCGAGTCGGCCCGGGCCCTCAACGACCTGGACATCGACCTGCTCAAGCTCGAATATCCCGGGTCACCGGAAGGCTGCCGGCGGCTGGCCACGATCCTCGGCCGCCCCTGGGCCGTCCTGTCGGCCGGCGTGCCCTTCGAGCAGTTCACCGACATCATCCGGATCGCGGCCGACGACGGCGGGGCATCCGGTTTCATCGCCGGCCGCTCCGTGTGGCGCGAAGTCGTCAGCCCCGCCGGCCAGCAGCGCCAGGACTTCCTCGCCTCGGTAGCGCAGCCGCGGCTGGAGAGGCTCATCACGGTGGCCGAGGACTCGGCACGGCCGTGGACCGAGGTGCCAGCCTGCTGCGCCAGCCACGTCACCGGCAGCGGGCTGACCCTGGCGCCCGCGCCGGGCGGCATCGCCGGTGCCGTTAGCCAGGTTGGTGCCGGGTCACCTCGGCCGCAAGCTGGGCCCGCGATGACATGCCCAGCTTGGCGAAGATATGCCCGAGGTGAGTTTGCACGGTCCGGCGCGAAATATACAGCCGCCCGCCGATCTGCGGATTGGACAGGCCCTCGGCGACCAGGGCGGCAATGGAGCACTCGGTCGGGGTCAGGCTGGCCCACCCGAACTGCGGCCGGCCGCGGGGGTCCCGGCGCCCGCGCCGGACGCCCGCCTCGCGCAGCACTGCCTCCGCCCGCGCGAGGTCACGTGAGCAGCCGAGCCGCTCGTAGATGCCGATTGCCTGGTCGAGCAGCGGGTGGCCGCGGTCCCAGCGGTCTTGCCTGGCGAAGGCGGTCCCGGCTTCCTCGCAGGCCAGGGCACGCTGCAGCGGGCGTGACCCCGCCGCGTAGGCAGACGCCGCCGCTTGCAATGTCTCGGCGCTGCCTTCGATGAGGCCCTGGCAGTGCAGTGCCGCCCCGGTCATCCAGGCCACCTGGTTGAGGGACGCCACCCTGGCGACCGCCGCAGCGGCGTCTGCGGCCCGTTGCGCATCACCGGTGGCCAGGGCGAGCCGGACGAGGTCGGCTCCGATGACCGGATAGTCCAGGACCAGCCCGGAGCGGGCACAGCGGTCCCAGATTCCGGCCATCACGGCGAGCGCCAGGTCGCGTTCGCCGCCGGCCTCCAGGATGAGCGCATGCGGCCACGCGGCCCAGGTCACGCTGTGAGCTCCCCAGCCCGCCAGGTCCCGGTCGGCGGCGGCGGCCGATTCCCGGGCACGGCTGAGGTCATTGCGGTGGAAGTCGATGAGCGCGAGCAGGCCGTACGTGTACGCGCGGCTGTAGATCTCGCCGGTTTCTTCCGCCAGGTCGAGGCTGGCCTCGAGCTCGGCGATGGCGTCATCCCATTCCCCGGCGATGAAGCGCGCGTAGGCCAGGTACATCTGGTGGGTGGCCAGGGCGAAGCGGACACCGAGTTCCTCGCTGGTGCGCATGCCGATGCTGAGCGCGGACCTGGCCTCGTCCAGGCGGTCGAGCTCGACGAGGATGCGTCCCTGGGTGACCCGGACCGGGAAGCGGTACCCCTGCCTGCCCGGGCTCTCATCGGCCAGGCGCACGGCCTGGTCTGCGGTCTGCTGCGCGTCACCGAGTTGCCCGCGGGACTCCGCGATCCTCGCCATCGTGGACATGGCGATGCTCGTGGTCAGGTAATCACCGGCGGACGCTGCCGAGCGGGCCGCCTCCCCCGACGCCGCGGCGCCCTCGAGGTCCCCCAGCGAGATACGCGCAAAGCCCGCCCACGCCCGGGCGGCGGCCCGGTCGGCAGGCGGCAGAGCTGGTGACTGCTGCGCCCGCTCCAGTTCCTGCAGCGCGTCGCGCACCTGCCCGACCGCCAGCAGGGCGTGCCCCAGGCAGATACGGGCCGGTCCGTCCACTGTGGGATCGTGGTGGCGGTCGAGGAGCAGGCGGCTGGCCGCGAGGGCGTCCGGGATCCGCCCGGCCAGGACCAGGCTGCCCGCCTGCTCGGTGAGCAGCCGGTCGCGGTCCGGGCCGGCCAGCGGCATGAGGCCGGCGGCCCTCCCCATCAGGTCGGCGGCCACATCCGGCGACCTGGCCGCGGCCTCCCGGGCCGCCCTGGTCAGCCAGGAGATGGCCTCGGTGTCACCCGGGCCGGCCCCCCGCGCCAGGTGCTCGGCGACCTGCAGGGACGGCGCTCCCGCGCCCGCCAGCCGCTGCCCGGCCTCACGATGCAGCCCGCGGCGGACGGCCGGCGGCAGATCCTCATAGAGGGCATCGCGGATCAGGTCGTGGCGGAACCGCAGCCGGTCGCCATCATCCTCCAGCACCCGCCCGGTGATCCCTCCCTGCAGCGCCGCGAAGAGCTCCAGCGCGGGCCGGGCCGTCGTGGCCGACAGGTCGGTCACCGTGAAGCTGGCACCCAGGATCGAGGCGGCCCGCAGCGCCTGCAGGGTGTCGTCGGGCAGGAAGCTGAGCCGGCGCAGGATCGTCAGCCGGAGCGTGGGCGGCAGCGTCACCTGCGCCACGTCGGCCCGGCCGCCGGAGGTCTCGATCATCCCCTCCTGGGCCAGCGCCCCCAGCATCTCGGTGACGAACAGCGGGTTACCCGCCGCCCCCGAGATCCCCGCCAGGAGCCTGCGGCCCGGCGCCGCGGTCACCATGTCTGCCACCAGGCCCGCCACCGCATGCTCGGTCAGGCCCCGCAGGCTCAGCTGCCGCCCTCCCGCTGACAGCAGGGAAGCGATCAGCCGGTCCAGCTCCGGGGCGCGCGGCAGCGGCCGGAAACACGCGATGAGGCCGACGGGGAGGTACTCGGCGCGGCGGGTCAGCGCGTTCAGCGTCAGCAGGCTGGACGCGTCAGCCCACTGCAGGTCGTCGAGGCCGATCAGCAGCGGTCCGGAAAGCGCCAGCTCTTCGGCCAGGTCAGCGAGCGCATCAACCACCCGGAAGCGCAGGCCCGGATCGCTGGTCACCGTGATGGGGCCGTGTTCTCCCCCGCCCGCCAGCAGCGCCCCGATGGCCGCCCGCCGGGGATCGGGCGAGGATCTGGCGCAGCTGAACGCATCGGTCATCACGCCGAAGGGCCGGGTTTGCTCCAGCTCCTCAGCCCGGCCGGTCAGCACCTGCATGCCCCGGCCCCGCGCGTCCTCCAGCGCCACCTCCAGCAGGCGCGTCTTGCCGATCCCGCCCTCGCCGTCGATCAGCGCCACCGCCAGCCGGCCTGCCGCAGCCCGGTCCAGGACCTCACCCAGGACCGCACTCTCCGCCTCCCGCCCGCGGATGCCCGGGACTGGCGCCAGCGTTCCCATGGTCCGGATGCTAGTGCGCCGGTGACGAACGCGGCATCGCATATCCGGCCGGGGTGCCCGGTGAAGCGCGCCGGGCACCCGCACGGGGGTGGTCACGCGGCTGGAGCGCGCGGGCCGGCGATGCCGTCACGCCGGGCCCGGATCACGGACACGGCGACGGCCAGGGCCAGCAGCAAGATCCCGGCGGCCACCTCGAACCCGCGTGAGAACCCGGCGGCGAGCGCGTGCCGGTAGATCGCGGCCGGGATCCCCGCGGCGGAGGGTGCGGAGTGACCAGCCCTGCGCGCCGCTTCGGCCGCGGCCTGGCTGCGGACGCTGTGGGCGACGGTGGTCCAGGCCACCGTGCCCAGGACGGCCAGCCCGATGGCGCCGCCGACCTGCTGGCCGGTGTTGAGCAGGCTCGACGCCGCCCCGGCGACCGCGGGCTGGACGCGGGACAGAGCCACCACGGCCAGGGGCATGAACAGCATGCCCAGCCCCGTCCCGGCCACGAGAATCGGGCCGAGCAGCCCGGTGGCGTACTGGCTATGCTCGCTGATCCGGGACAGCCAGAACATCCCCCCGGCTGCGGTCGCCGACCCGGCGATCAGCAGCGGCCGGGCGCCGATGCGGGTGACGAGCCGGGCCCGGTGGGCTGCTCCCGGTGGCCTGTCCGGGTGCTGTCGCAGGGGCAGCGTTCGTTCTGGCGGACAAGGCGGTCTCCTTCTCTGTGCGACTCTCTGTGCGACACGGGCTGCGTTGACGTCATCAGCGTGCCGCCGGGGCCGGCCGGAGACATCCGCCAGGTGGCGGCCATCGGGTTGCGGGTTATCGCCGGGGACGCCAGCCCGCCGCCCCGCGAAAACGGCGGTTCCTCGCGCGCTCCCCGTCGCGGCACACGTTGTAGATGCCGCTGGGGACGTCGAGCGCCGCCAGCAACGCACGGCCGGCGTCCTCGGCGTGCAGGGTGGCCCCCAGGGCCGGGTTCGGATCGTCTTTCCCGGTGCCCGGGCCGTCGAGCAGCCCGAGGCGCAGCACCACACCGCGCCGGCCGGCCCTGGCAAACCGGGCGGCCTGCCGCTCGGCGGTCAGCGCGGAGCGCAGGATGACCGAAACCTCCCCACCGGTGTCTCCTCCGACACCGGCCGGCCGCCCGGGTAGACGAACGTGACCGTCGGCTGAACATAGGTTTTGACCTGGGCCGCCAGCGCCGCATCCACCAGGATGGCGGACGCCTCGGCCCGCAGCCGGTCGTTCTCGCGCCACGCCTCAGGCTGCTGCATCGTGCCCAGCGGCTGGATGCGGGTGGCCAGATGAAGCACCGCATCCACGTCACGCATGGCCGCGCCCACGGCGAGCGGGTCGAACAGGTCGAGCCCGCTGCGTCCAGGCGCCCGCACGTCATGCCGGGCGGCCTCAGCGACCGGCAGGAACGCCCGGCCAAGAACACCTGATCCTCCCGTGACGAGCACCCGCATGGGATCTCCTTCCCCGGCTGGCGGCAGGCGTCCGGCCGTTCCCCCCGGGCGCCTGACCGCCCAGATGAGGGCGGCGTAGCCAGCGTGCGGTCGCGGCGGCCCCGCGGACATCGGCCAGCTGGCCGATGTTGCGGCCAGCGGACCCGGGCAGGGTGGGGCAGGTGGAGATCCTGCTTTCCCTCGACAGCGTCGAACCCCCGGCCGGCCAGCTCCGGGTGACTTCCGGCCGCGGGCCTGCGCCGGGGCGGGCGGAGGACGACGAGTTCTCCTTTACCGGCTGGCTAAGCCTGCTGAGGGCTCTTTACGAGGCGACGGGGGCAACCGCGGGCGGCTCGCCGGAGGTCCCGTGACCCTCCCTGAGGAGCCGCATCTTCCGCCTGCCCGCCCCCGGGTCGCTGGCCTGGTGATCGTGGGCGAGCAGGCGCAGCCCCGCAGAACAAGTGCCCACGGAGGTGACGAGACGATGATTGCCGAGTTCGCAGGGTTCCTGTGGCGGGCCACACGGCGCGCCGCGCTGGCCATCCGGGACCTGCACCGGGACCTGGAGCAGGCGTCGGAATGCCGCTGGCTTTCCGCCCGGGTACCAGTGCCGGGGACCGGCCCGCTGGCGTGGGTCCCTTCGCTGGATGGCTACCGGCTGACCGGGAACCATCTGCCCGGGGAGCCAGCCAGCAGCAAAGGTGCAGAAAATGATTGACCTGCGGTACGAGATGAGATTCGCGGAGCGGATCGAGGGACCCCTCGGGCCCACCACCGGATCCCCGGCCCGGCTGTGCTGGCAGGTCGCCGAGGCCACCCTCGCGGGACCACGGATCACCGCGAGCCTGGCGATGCCGGGAATCGACTGGATCCGGATCGACAGCCACGGCATCCGCCGTCAGGACCAGCGAACACAGTTCCTGACCGACGACGGGACGCTGATCCTGATGCGCTACGACACCGCGCTGATCCGCGGCGACGAGGCGTTTACCCGGGCCCTGGCCAGCGGCCAGGAGACCTGGCTCGCCGACCAGTACATGTGCATGACCCCCCAGTTCGACGTGAGCGACGCCGCGTACGACTGGCTCACGCAGAGCCTGTTCATCGGACGCGGGCGGCTCGCCGGGCCGCAGCGGGTCGAGTACGAGATCTACCGGGTCGCCTAGAACGCCCCGGGGCTCCTCAGCTGGCTGATCCGGTTTCACCCGGCGGGCTCTGCACATCGGCGAAGCGAGGCGCGCCGTCTTCGCACCCGACCCGGGCCCCGTTGGCCGTGAAACTGATGGCGTGATACCAGCCCGCGAGCATCAGCAGGTCAAGCAGTTGCTCCTGGCTGAAGGCCCGGGCCAGCAGGCCCCAGAGGTCTTCGCCGATATCGGCGGAGTCATGCAGAGCATCGGCGGCCTGGATGAGCAGCCGGTCCCGCTCATCACCCCAGCAGGGATCGGTCGCGTGGCCATGGGTCAGGGAAGTGATCTGCTCGCCGGACAGGCCGCCCGCCCGGCGAAGAACGCGATGTGCACCCCCCACTCGTACTCGCACCGGCATCTCGCGCACGTCCGGTCGATGATGATCTCCCGGTGGCGCAGCGAGAGCGAGAGCCGCTTGCTGAGCTCGTAGCTGCCCCAGCCGCTCATGGCGGAGGTCATCGGAAGGTTGCGCACGAAGGTGCGGAACAGCAGGATCGGCGGCACGCCCGGCGGCATCATGGCGTCGAGCCGCTCGGCGACGTCGGATGAGTACGGTGGGCGGACGGGATCAATCCGGGTAGCCACAGGGGTGCTCCTCTGCTGTTCTGTCCTGCTGTCCGTTCTGTCCTGCTTTCGTTTCTGATTCCGAAACGCTCTGCACCATGGTATCGTTTCTGATATCGAAACGCAAAGGAGTGCGATGGCAGCGCGGGTCCCGCGTCCCGGGGCGCCGGTCCGGGGGTCGGCAACAGGCCGCCCGCTGATGGCGGCGATGGATCTGCTCGGACGGCGCTGGGCGCTGCGGATCCTGTGGGAACTCCGCGGCGGGCCGCTGGGGGCACGGGCCCTGCGGAGCCGGTGCGACCGGATGTCCTCCAGCGTGCTGTACGAGCGGCTGGACGAACTCGCGGGCGCGGGCCTGATCGCCCGGGACGAGGCCGGCGACTACCTGCTCACCGACCTCGGAGCGGCCCTCGGACCAGCACTCGAATCCCTGGACTCCTGGGCCGGACGCTGGGCGGAAACGCTGCCGGGCGCAAACGGGCAACCCGGGTGAACGCACCCCGGAGCGGATCGAAGATCGCCAGGCAATTCTTCCTGCCGCGGCTGTAATCATCCGCTGCGGGTTATCCTCACCATCTGCACGTGGCACAGGATGACGTCACACGCACCCGAGGCCAGACGGAGAGCGCCGGTATGGAGCTTGAATCGCTGAACGCCGCCTTCGTCATCGACATGTTCCTGCTGCTCCTGATCGGCGTGGGCCCCAAGATTGCGCTGGTGCCCTTCCTCGACGCGACCGCCTCCATGCCGGAAGCCACCAAGCGCCGCGTCCTGCGCAAGATGCTGACCACCGCCGCCACGGTCGCCGTGCTCCTGCTGGTTCTCGGCGGGCTGCTGACCAGGCTGCTGCATTTCTCACCGGGCGCGCTCGGCGTCGCCAGCGGCATCATCCTGCTCATCATCGCGGTCACCATGGTGCTCGGCCAGCGCGACGACAACGGCGCTGGTCACCCCGCCGATGAGCAGGACCCGATGCGAACCGCCGTCTTCCCGCTGGCCGTGCCGTACCTGCTCAACCCGGCCGGGATCGTGGTTCTGGTCACCGCCTCCGCGGAAGCCAGCTCGATCGCCGTTCTCGCCGTCGTCGTCGGCGTGCTCATCGTCATCCTCGCGCTCGACGTCGTCATCTTCCGCTGGGCCGTGCAGGTGAGCAATCACCTGGACCCCAGCCGGATGCTGGTCACCGAGAAGGTGTTCGGCTTCCTGCTGGCGGCGCTCGCGGTGCAGCTGGCGCTCGACGGATTGTCCGACGTCGGGGTGATCCACCTCACCAGCCACTGACGGGGCAACACCGGCCGCCGGGTACTGCGTGATCAGACGTCCTTGCCCTTTCCCAGGGGTCACCGGCCGGTGAAGCGGGCCTCACGCCGCTCGGTGAAGCTGCGCAGCCCCTCGGCCGCGTCCTGGCTGTGCAGGATCGCAGGGAGCACGGAGGCGATGTGCTCACGTGCGGCGTCCGGGCCCCGGCTCCGTCCGATGCGCGCGCTGGCCAGGGTGGCCTGTACCCCCAGGGGCGCCTGCCGGGCGATCAGCTGGGCCAGTTCCCGCGCCCGGCCCGTGTGCGACCCGGCCGGCACGACCTCCTGCACCAGCCCGATCCGCAGCGCCTCCCCGGCGCCGAATTCCTCGGCGGTGAGCAGGAAACGCATCGCGTTGCCCCAGCCGAGCTGCGCAGGCGCACGGAAGGTGGCGCCGCCGAACGGCATGATCCCGCGGCCGATCTCCAGCTGGCGGAAGCGCACGTCATCGGCGGCGACCACGATGTCGGCGGCCAGGGCGAGCTCGATGGACAGCGTGTAAGCAATGCCGTTGACCGCCAGCACGACCGGCTTGGGCACCGGCTCGCCCCAGACCGCGAACGGGTCGAAGCGGTGCCCGCCCGCAATCGCGCCGGGACCGGACTGGGCCACCGCCGGGCCGACCTCGGCCAGATCGAGGCCCGCCGAGAAGTGATCGCCGTGCGCGAAGAGCACCCCGGCGCGGAGCTCATCGTCAGTGCCGAGGGTCTCGTACGCGGCACCGAGCGCCTCGATGGTCGCCAGGTCGAAAGCGTTGCGCTTCGCCGGCCGGTTGACCCCGATCAGCAGGACATATCCATCGCGCTCGATGGTGATGGGCTCGCTCAACATCGCTCCCAGGCGGCCGCGGGCGGTCAGTTGACCCGACTCTACGGACTGCCACGCCGCCGCGGCAGGTCAGGACGCGGCGTCGAGCCACTCCTCGAACGTCGGGCCGGCCAGGGTGGCGTCCGGGCCGGGCAGCAGGGCGCCGTTCTCGTAGAGGTCGTGGTCCGGGTCAGCCGGATCACTCACGCCCTCGACCTTCACCGGGTCGCCGCGCCGGGCCGTGAGCAGGGCTGCCATGTCAACGAGGTTTTCTGCCCGGGGCCCCGCGATCTCCGGGACCCGCGCCCCGGCCAGCCGGTGGGCCAGGCGTCCCGCCAGCGGCCCGAAGGGCTCAGGGAATCAGGGGATCAGGCCCAGCTCCCGCGCGCGGGCGACGGCTTCGGTGCGGTTGGCCGCGCCGAGCTTGCCCAGGATGTGCGTGACGTGCTTCTTGACGGTGTCGAGGCTGACCACCAGCTCCCAGGCGATGGCCTGGTTCGGGCTGCCCGCCGCCAGCATCGACAGCACCTCTAGCTCGCGGCCGGTCAGCGGCTCGACGATGCCGGGCAGCGCCTCGGCGGTGCCCTGCCTGGGGTCCTGCTCGGCGTGCGGCGTGTCAAACGCGCGCCGGAGCCGGGCCAGGCAGCCGAGCGGGATCCCTGCGGCGGCCTCGCCGGCCCGCTGGGCGGCGATCAGCCGGCCCAGCAGCGCGGCCATCGGCGGGCCCTCGTCGGCGAAGACCCGGACATGGCCCTGGGGGCAGGCCAGCCTCGAGCGCCGCGGCCAGGGCGTCCACCGCGGCGGCCTGCTCGCCGCTGGCGGCCAGGGCCAGCGCCCGCAGTGCGCCGAGCTCGATGAGGCTGCCGGCCCGGTGCTGGGCTGCGGCCAGCCGCGTGCAGCCGGTCCAGCAGCGGAAGCGCCTGGCCGGCCGGCCCTCGGCGAGCAGGACCCGGGCCAGCACCAGATATCCGGGCTCCCGGGCGTAGTCCGGCTCGGTCGTCCGCGCCGAGGCCGCTGCTCTGTCGTCCAGCGGGCGGCACCGGCCAGGTCGCCCTGGGCCAGCAGCAGCCGTCGCTCGCTGGGCCGGAGCCGAGGTTGAGCGGGCTGGCGGGGCCCGGCGACGGCCTGCGCGGCCTCGTCGATCGCCTCCAGCGCCCCGGCCGGGTCACCCGTCGCCTGCCGGATCCACGCCAGCGTCACCAGGCCGGCGGCCAGCGGCGGGGTGTAGACGAACTGCCGGCACAGCGCGATGCCCTCGGTGACATGCTGCGAGGGCGCGGTCGAGTTCGTTCCGCTGGTAGGCCACCTCGCCCAGGCCCACATAGTGCGGGGCCAGCGGCTGGCAGCGGCGGGCGGCCTGGCGGCGCGGTGGTATCCAGCGCCTGCCGGTAGGTCCAGACGGCCGCGTCCAGGCGGCCCCTGGGCGCGCTGAACCTGGCCGAGCTGATAGCTGCCCCAGGCGGTCACGGTGGGCTGGCCGGCCGCCCGCCACCCGCCGATGCTGGACGCCAAGGCGCGCTCGGCGTCCGCGAGCAGGCCGCGGAGCCACTCGGCCACGGCCAGGAATCCCCGGGCGATGGAGCTCAGCAGCCACTCGTTCTCGCCGGCTCGGCCAGGGCCTGCGACGCGAACGCCGCCGTGCCCTCGGCGTCACCGCGAAGCTGGGCGAGATAGCTGCGATCGAGCGCGATCTGCGCGGGAACGTTCACCAGCATGCTGGCGGCCCTGCCGACCGTAGGCTCGAACGGCTCTTCGGCCGCGCCTGCGGACGCGCGCTCGGCCGCGTCGGTCAGCGCTCTACCCGTCCGCGCGGCCGCTGGCGGTGGCCAGCTGGGCCTGCGCCAGCAGCAGCCGGGGACGGGACCGGACCAGGTCAGCGGGGAGCGCCGACAGCCACCGCTGGATCGTCGCAGCCTCGCCGCGCAGGTAGAAGACCGTGTCGAAGTGCCGCTCGATCAGCCGGGCGGCCCAGGCCGTGTCCCCCGCGGCCACCGCGTGGCGTATCGCGTCATCGGCCAGCCCGTGCTCCTCATGCCAGGCCGCCGCGTTGCGGTGCAGCTGCGCAATCTGGGCGGGCTGTTGCTCAGGCGGGCGCGGAGCAGGTCGGCGAACAGGTGGTGGTAGCGCCACCAGCCGCGCACCTCATCCAGCGGCACCAGGAACAGGCCCGCCCGCTCCACCTGCTCCAGCAGCGCCTGGCTGCCGGGCCGGCCGGTGACCGCGTCGCACAGCTCCCCCGACAGCCGCTCCAGTACCGACGTCTCCAGCAGGAACGTGCGCACCTGCTCGCTCTGCCGCTCCAGCACCTCCTCGGCCAGGTAGTCCAGCACGTAGCGGTGGCTGCCGGTGAACGCCGCCACGAACCCGGCCACATCCTCCTGCCCGCGCAGCGACAGCGCCGGCCAGCTGCAGCCCCGCCGCCCATCCCTCGGTGCGCGCCGCCAGCGCCGCGACCGCCGCATCGGGCAGAGCCGCGCCAGGACCGGCCGCTACCTGCGCAGCAGTGCCGCCGCCTCGTCTGCGGTGAACCGCAGCTCGTCGTCCCGCAGCTCGGCCAGCTGCCCGCGGGCCCGCAGCCGGGCCAGGGCCAGCGGCGGGTCGGCTGCGGCTGGCCAGCACCAGATGCAGTTCCGGGCGGCCGGTGCTCCAGCAAGAACCGAGCGACGCGTGCACCGGCTGAGAGCCGATCAGGTGATAGTCGTCGAGGACCAGCAGCGCCACATCCGTCGCCGGGATCGGTGGCCAGCTCGTTGACCAGGGCCGTAACCAGCGGCTCGAACGACGGTAGGCGCCGGCGGGCCGAGCAGCGGGCCGACCCGCTCGGCGATCCCCGGCCGCGCCCGGTCCAGCGCGGCCACGACGTGCCGCCAGAACCGGGCCGGGTCGTTGTCCCCGGCATCCAGCGACAGCCACGCCACCGGCCGTTGCGCCGCGGCGGGCCCAGTCGGCGAGCAGGACCGTCTTGCCGTACCCGGCCGGGGCGCAGACCAGCACCAGCCCCGGCCCAGTCCGTCATCGAGCCGCTTCGGCCAGCCGCGGCCGGGGCACGAAACCCGGCCGCGAGCCGGGCACATGCAGCTTGGTGGCCAGCAGGACATCCCGCTCGGATGCTCCCGCCGCGGGGATCCCCGGGAGCGGCTCAGTCATCGTCGCAGCCCTCTCTTACCCCTCCCTGGCCATCGTGACCACATGACCAGTGCAGCACTTTGGTGCCCTATGACGACAGTAAAGACTCCACCTGGCAAGTCCACTTTCGGGTGACGCCCGGGCCGCCGCGGCTTCCTAGTGTGCCGGGACAGGAACACACCTCGACAGGAGGAACGGAATGGCCGCTCTCAAGCCCGACCCGCCCGGGAACCGCAGGGCCGCCGTCAGGAGCGGCTCACTGGAGGTCCGGTGCGCACCCAGGTAACCGCGGCCGCCGGCGCTGCCCTCCCGGCCACCCCGGGATCACCTGCTCCCAGCGCTGTGGTGGTGGCTGGGCTCAGCAAGAGTTATGGCCCGGTGCAGGCCGTGAGAGGCGTGAGCTTCACCGTGGACCATGGGGAGATCTTCGCGCTCCTCGGGCCGAACGGCGCGGGCAAGACCACCATCCTGGAGATCCTCGAGGGCTTCCGCACCCGGGACTCCGGGCTGGTCGAGGTGCTCGGCATCGACCCCGGGGACCGGACGGCCGCTGCGGCGCTGCGCGAGCGGATCGGGCTGGTGCTCCAGGACATCGCGGTGGAGCCCTACCTGACCGTCCGCGAGACCATCGCCCGCAACGCGGGCTATTACTCCTGCCCCCGGGATGTCGGCGAGACGATCGGCCTGGCCGGCCTGGCCGGGCAGGAGCGGAAGAAGGTCAGGAACCTGTCCGGCGGCCAGAAACGGCGCCTGGACCTGGCCCTGGGCCTGATCGGCGACCCTGAGCTGCTGTTCCTGGACGAGCCGACGACTGGATTCGACCCGAACGCCCGGCACGAAGCGTGGGAGGTCGTCCGCGGCCTGCGCGGCTCGGGGACCAGCATCGTGCTCACCACGCACTACATGGACGAGGCGCAGGCCCTGGCCGACCGGGTGGCGGTGATCTCGGCCGGCCAGATCGTGGCCGAGGGGACTCCGTTGACCATCGGCGGCCGGGACCAGGCCCGGGTGCGCATCCGCTTCGCCCTGCCCGGCGGATACACGGCCGCTGATCTGCCGGTCGCCGGCCTCGCAGGGGATGGCCTGATCACCGTGGAGAGCGGGGAACCGACCCGGGCCCTGCACCAGCTGACCGGCTGGGCGCTGCAGCGCGGCATAGTGCTCGACCAGCTCAGGGTCGACCGGCCCAGCCTGGAAGAGGTCTACCTGACCTTGACCGGCAACGGCCTGCCCGGACCCGCGCGGGAAGGGAGCACGCGGTGAGCATCGCCACCCGCCAGTCGCCACGCCGGGGCCTCGGTTTGCTGTGGCACCAGGTCCGCTACGAGCAGCTGTCCTTCTGGCGGAACCCGCAAAGCGCATTCTTCACGTTCGTTTTCCCGGTCGTGATCATTACGATCTTCGGCGCCCTGTTCCGTAGCGGGAGCGGGAGCTCCTACTTCTACGGCCTGTCCGCCCTGCAGTATTACGTGCCCTCCATCGCCGCGCTCTCCGTGCTGAGCTCCTGCTACAGCCAGCTCGCGATCGTCCTCGCCCAGCGGCGCCAGGACGGCATCCTCAAGCGGGTGCGGGCCACGCCGCTGCCCGCATGGGTCTACTTCCTCGGGCTGCTGACGCACTGCATCATGGTCAGCGCCGTGGATGTGGCGCTGATCGTCGGCATCGGCAGCCTGTTCAGCGTGCCCTTCCCCACCCACTGGGCTGCGATCGCGCTGGCGCTCGTCCTGGGCGCGGCCAGCTTCTGCGCGCTGGGCGTCGCGGTGGCATCCCTGATCCGTAACTCCGAGGCCGCACCGGCGGTCGTGCAGTTCGTCCTGTTCCCGCTGCTGTTCATTTCGGGCACGTACATGCCCATTCACTCTGACCTGCTGAATCGCATTTCCGGCGCCCTGCCGGTGCGGCCGTTCAACGAGGCCCTGCTCGGCCCGTTCGCCCAGCACACCGGGTTCGAATGGGGACACCTCGGCGTTCTCCTCGCCTGGGGCGCCGTCGGAGCGCTCGTGGCTGTCCGCCGCTTCCGCTGGACCGCCCGGCCCGAATGATGACAGAGGTGCGCCATGTGTACACACCAGCCTCCGTGCCCGCCGGCTGACCGCGCGGACCGCGACGCAGCCCGCATCGTGGCCGGTCACCCGGAGCAAGGGTGGAGCCTGCTCTGCAACGGGGTGATCGTGTTCGACGACCTGGGCGAGATCCTGCCCGGCGGCCAGGCGATCCCGCCGCACCGCCGGGGGTATGTCCAGACTCCCGCTGCGGCGTGAGAACGCGAGCGCCCGCTGGCCCCGGCCCGGCGGCCAAAGCGCTCACCGTGAAAGCCAATTCACTCCACAGACCCTGGGGAACACGACATGGATCTCACCGTCCCGCGAGACGCGGCGCCACGTCTGCTGACGGTCACCGGAGTCACCGGGATCGCCTACACGCTGTCCTGGATAGCCGGGCTGGCCGTTGCGGCCCCCAGCCCGAAGCTCACCGCGCCCGGGGCGTCGATCATCGCTGCGCTCGCCGGGCACCAGGCCGCCGTGGCCCTGCAGTTCGGCCTCACCGAGGGGCTGCCCGCCGCCGGCCTGGCCGTCATCTCGATCGCCCTGGGCCAGGCGGCACGCCGGTCCGGGGCAGCGGCGGCCGCCCGGATCGCCATCACCGCCGGGGTTGCGGCCGCGATCATGTCGCTGGCGCAGTTCGTGCTCGGTGTAGTCCTGGCCTGGACGACCAGCCCGGGCCCGGCGTACCTGCTCTACGAGGCGGTGAACCGGCTGGACGGGGTCAAGATGCTCACGCTGGCCATCCTCGGCCTCGCCGGCGCCGTCTCGGGGGCGCTGCCCCGGTGGCTGCGCTATGCCGGGATCGCCCTGGCCCTCGCCATCGCCTCGTCCGGTGTGGCCTACCTGCTGCTCCTGCCGGGGCCCGCGGGCCTGGCGTACGTGTCCGGGCCGTTGCTCCTGCTTTTCATCACGGGCACCGGTATCGCGCTCGGCACCGCGGCCGGCCAGGCGCGGGCCGGCCGCGAGGCTCCCGCGAGCCCGGCTGACGCAGGAAGAGCTGGCGGAGGCGGCAGGCCTGAGCCCCCGCCCGGTCAGTGACCTGAAGAGGGGGGTCCCAGCCGCCGGACCGCACCGACGACATGTGCAGCAAGGTGAGACGAGCAGAATGAGCGAAGGCCTAGAAGATTCTCTTCAGGATCGAGCCACAAGCTAACGCCAGCGTGGAGGAAGCTCATGCGAGCAGGCAGCGACCAGGCCGACGATCCGCCAGCAGCCAGCCAGGAGGCCGGGCCGGCTAGCAGGTCCCCCTTCGCCACCACCCGGCTGGTTGCCTGGCATGGCGATCTGGTGGCGTCGCTCGACCGGCTCGGCTGGCTCCGGGCTCTGAGCGACCGGCTGGCCGCCGTCCTGGTGCCAGCCCGCGAGCGGTACCAGGACAATCTGGTCCTGGAGCTGCTGCATGGCGGCCGATGGGTGGGCCACCCGATACACCCGGCACTCAGCGACCTGCCCATCGGGCTGTGGACGGGCGCCATGGTGCTGGACGTTACGGACCGCGGCTCAGCTCCCCAGCGCGGAATCGACGCCGCGGGAATGCTCAGCGCGGCGGGCATCGTTGCTGCGGGCGCTACCGCCGTGACCGGGCTGAGCGACTGGACCGTGAGCGACGATCAGGACCGCCGCGTCGGGCTCATGCACGGGCTGCTCAACACGGTGGCCCTCGGGCTGCAAGGTGCCTCCCTCGGCACCCGGATGGCCGGCCACCGTGGCACGGCACGCGCCCTGGGCGCGGCCAGCCTCACGGTCACGGCCGCGGCCGGTTACCTCGGCGGTCATCTCGTATTCACCAAAGGCGTGATGGTCAACCGGGTGGCGTGGGCTGTCGGGCCGCGGCGGTGGACCCGCACGCTCCAGGAGACCGACCTGCCTGACGACTCGCCGACCGCCGTCGAGGCCGAGGGCCGGCAGGTCATGCTGTACCGGCACCGGGGCACCCTCTACGCCCTCGACAACGTCTGCAACCACGCCGGTGGCCTGCTCAGCCGCGGCACTGTCGCAGACCTGACCGTGACCTGCCCGCTGCACGGGGCCCGGTTCGCGCTCGCCGACGGCTGCGTCGGCCGGGGCCCGGCTAACCAGCCGCAGCCCGTGCTACCTACCCGGATCCGCAACGGCTGGATAGAGGTGCGCGGCAGCCTGCCGGCACCCCGGCGGCCCGCACATGGAAGGACACAGCCATGACGTTCGTAGTCGTCGCGAACCTCGACGATCTAGAGGTCGGCGACACCTTGCTCGTGGAGGAACTGCGCGAGCCGATCTGCCTCATCCGCCTCGACGATGAGGACGTCCGGGCGATCCACAACACCTGCACCCACCAGCAGCAGCCGCTTCACGAGGGCACCCTCCAGGACGATGACACGCTGGTCTGCGCCTCCCACGCGTCACGCTACGACCTGACCACCGGCGAGGCCGTTGGCGTGTTTGCCTGCGGTCCCATCCCTGTTTACGCGTGCAAGGTCGAAGACGACGCCATTCTCGTCGACATTGACCAGCAGCTCAACGACGCACCCATCCCCCGTCACCCGCCTGGCTGAGGCCAGCCCGGCGGCCTGGCTCCCGGCGCGGCCATCGCGGCCCGGTCACGCAGGGTGTTCCCCGGGCGGCGCGGCCGGGATCTGCGGCCAGACCGCCCGGGACAGTGCGCCCGCCGCCCCCACCCACGTGGTGGTGAGATCGCGGTTCATCTCCACCATCTGCTGCACGAACGCGAGATAGCGTTCGACCGCGGGGATCAGGCTGGCCTGCGGCAGCTGGGGAAGCACGTACGCCCGGTCAATGAACTCCAGCACGCCCTGCGTCCAGAGGTCAGCGCCCTCTCCTCCCGCGCTGCGCGCCCGGGTCGCCGCGGGGAGCTCGACGGTGACATCGAGCACGCCCCCCTCGGCCGGGCCCGACGACACGCGCCCGGCCCCGGCGAGCAGCGCCAGCGACGCGCGGTTGTCGGCGGCGACGAGCGTGCGCAGCCGGGTGACCGCGGCCGGGCGCTGCCGCATCAGCGCTGAGAGAAGGGCGGCGCCGGCGCCGCGTCCCTGCCAGTCGTCCACGACAGTGACCGCGATGTCGGCGGTGGCCGGATCATCGGAGTACTGCAGGAGATGGGCGACCCCGGCCGGTCCCTCCCCGCCCCCTGGCGGCAGCACGATGAGCAGGAGGGCAAGGTGATGTACCCCGTCAACGCCGTCGAACCAGCCGCCGGATCATCGAGTCGTCGAGGTGATCGAGTGCCTGGAGGAACCGGTGCTGGCGCGATTCGGGTGACAGGCGGCGGAATAGGTCGCGCAGCGTCCCGGCGTCGGTGGGCAGCAGCGGCCAGGTCAGCGCGGGCGTGCCGTCGCGCAGGAGAAACTCCCCGGGCAGGAGCGGGCCCGAGGCCGGGCGCTCGAGCGTCGCCGGGATCTGATCCGCCGTGATCGCGGTCATGCCGGGCGCTCGCGGGAGAGCATCGGCACCAGCGCTGCCGCACAGCCGCGGTCAGCGCCTGGCAGCCAGGTCTGCCAGGCCGTAGCCTCTGGGCCGGCCTGCTTGCTCATGATCTTAATTCCCTTAGATTGTTTTCGTGTGCGCAATGGCCCACGAGAATCAGCATAGCGCCTTTGCCGGGTTCCATTCGCTGGGATCGGGTGTTGCACCGCTTGTTTACCTGCAGGTTCCGGAAATGTCACCGGCTTGTAAAGCACATCCCAGAGTACTCACATTGCTCACAGGCGCCCTAAACTTCTTTTCGTATGCATACTGGGACAATCAGCCCGGAATCCAGGGAGTGCCCGTACATTTTGCTAAATCAAATAAGTTTTCTACCAGAAATCTTCTGTTAGATATGATCGAACATAATTTTGAAAGATTGTGCCGAACAGTTGCGATGACGGAAGCAATCTGCCGCTGCGGAGGAAAACCCGTCCCGGCCCGAATGCAGCCCCCAAGCGAGCCGGATCCTGCATCGTGTCGTCCCGCGGTCACCCCGCCCCCGGCGCGCTGCAGGTGATTTCCGTCACGCTCCCCAACCCGCATAATGTTCGTTAACGTACGGACCTGAAAGCCGCTGGCCTCGCTGGCCCGGGCATAGCGGCAGCTCGCATGTATTGGCTCGTGACGGAGAGTGCTGTACGGGTGGATCAGCCCGCGGCGGCCACCCCGAACCGTCGTGACGTGCCGGCGCGGGATAATGAAGTCATGACAAGCGGGCTGATCCGGTGCGGGCACTGCGGCCAGGCGAACCGGGTCCCGGCCGCGGCGGCCGGGACGCCTCGCTGCGGCAAGTGCCATCAGCCGCTGCCGTGGATCGCCGACGCCGATGACACAACCTTCGGTGAGATCGCCGAGGCCGCCAAGATTCCGGTCATCGTCAACTTGTGGGCGCCCTGGTGCGGGCCCTGCCGCATGGTCAGCCCCGCGCTTGAGCAGCTGGCCCGCGACCTGGCAGGCCAGGTGAAGCTCGTCAAGGTGAACGTCAACGTCTCACCGCAGATCTCACAGCGGTTCGAGGCCCAGGCCATCCCGACCCTCCTGGTGCTGCGCGGCGGACGGGTGGCGGCCCGGCAGACCGGCGCCGCCCCCCTGCCAGCCTTGCGGGCCTGGGTCGACCAGGCGCTCGCCACAGCCGGCCCCTGAACTCCTGCCCTCCGCCCTCAGCGCTCCCCCGTTCACCCGGGCTGGGCAGCTGGGCGTGATTCCCTGACCGGTGCCCATACCCGGGAGCTTCCGGTGTCCAGGGTCCCGGCCCCGGCAGATGGCACGGCCGTGCGGCCCGGCTGGCCGCCGGGCCGCCAGAAATTCCACCCGCATGCCCACCATCGGGTGACGTCCCGCCGCCACCCCGGCTCCTACCGTCCGTGGCAGGACCAGTGCCACCCGTGGCAGCGGGCCTGACGAATGTCACAGCCCCGGGTGCTGCCTGGTCTTCAAGACAGAGGCCTAGCGGAAGGAAAGATCATGCGAGTCTTCGTCACAGGAGCGACCGGGGCACTGGGACGGCACCTCGTACCTGGGCTGGTCGCGGCGGTCGGCCATGGCGCGCCTGGCGTGTACAACGTCGTGGACGACGACCCGGCGCCCGTCGCGGAGTGGCTGCCGTACCTGGCCCAGATCATGGGAGCAAAGACGCCGCTGCGGGTGCCCGCACTGGCTCGGGCGGCTGCTCGCCGGAGAGTTCGTCGTGGCCCAGATGACCACCTCGCGCGGGTCCTCGAACGAGAAGGCCAGGAAGGAACTCGGCTGGGAGCCGCGGTACGCAAGCTGGCGGGAGGGATTCCGAGCCTGGGTCCGCGGATGAGACGCGGCACCCGGCCAGGATCAGCGTCCAGGAACCCACAGCTTGCTGGACGCCTCGCCAGGAGTTGACTGGGCCGTACCGGCCGGCGGGGGGGCCGGTACCCGGTCCAGATCGTTCTCCTCCGGCTCGCCTGACCGGCCCGCCTGGCCCTCTGCGCTCACCTGGGCCATCCGGAGCTGTCCCAGCACCTGCTCGATCTGCCTGCTGAGCTGGTCCGGCAGGTAGGGGCGCGCGTGCTCGTGTGCCACGGCGCCCAGGTCGATCAGCAACCGGGCGTCCCGACGTCCCAGTTTGACCTGGGCGGCATTGAGCAGGCTGAACACGGTCTCCCCGATCACCTGCTCGACAGGAAGCGAGCGCAGGCGCTGCACATACTCCCGGACGTCTTCCGCAGACTGCGCTTGCCCGTGTTCGGCGCCACTGCCCGGCCCCGCTGTGTCCATGACAGCGAACCTCCCCCACGTCCCGCGGCTGGGTGGCCATACCGGCCGCACCGCCGCCCAGGCCGTGGCCCCGATTATAGGAATCGGGCACCGGCCGCTGCAGGGGGTTTCGCCGTGGCTCGGCCCCGGCACGCGAGGGTGGCAGACTGTCGGACGCGCAGCAACCTCGGCACCCAGGTCGAGATCGGAGCGAATGTTGAAGGCAGTCCGGTTCAGCCGGTTCGGGGGGCCGGAGGTCCTCGAGGTCGTGGATCTCCCCGATCCGCATCCGGGTCCCGGCCAGGTCCGGATCGCGGTGCGCGCGGCCGGCGTCAACCCGGGCGACTGGAAGAAGCGCAAGGGCCTGATGGATGGGGAGCTCCCGCAGACCATGGGCCACGAGGCGGCGGGTGTCGTCGACGAGCTCGGCGAGGGCGTTGCGGACGTGGCCGTCGGCGATCGCGTGTTCGGCTTCTCCGCCGAGGGGGCGGCCCAGGCCGAGCTGGCGGTGCTGTCCTCCTATGCGCCGATCCCGCCGTCGCTTGACTTCCCCGGCGCTGCCACGCTGCCGGCCGCCATCGAGACAGCCACGCGCACGCTCGACCAGCTCGGCGCCGGGAGCGGCAGCACGCTGCTCATCAACGGCGCCTCCGGAAGCGTCGGCAGCGCCGCGGTCCAGCTCGCGGTGATCCGCGGTGCGCGCGTGATCGGCACCGCCAGTCCGGCCAACCACGAATACCTGAGCTCGCTGGGCGCCGAGCCCGTCGCCTACGGCGAGGGCCTCGCCGGGCGGGTTCGCGCGCTCGCGCCTGACGGCGTCGACGCCGCGCTCGACGTCGCCGGGAGCGGCGTCCTGCCCGAGCTCATCGAGCTCGCGGGCGGCCCGGAGCACGTCGTGACGATCGCCGACTTCGGTGGCGCGCAGGAGCACGGGGTGACGTTCAGCAGCGGGGACGCTGGCCGCGCGGTCCACGCACTCGCGGGGATCGGCGAGCTGATCGAGTCCGGGCGCTTCTCGCTCCCGGTCGTGCAGATCTTCCCGCTCGCCGAGATCGCGGAGGCGCACCGCGTCAGCGAGGACGGTCACGTGCGCGGGAAGCTCGTGCTGGTGGTCAGCTCGCCCAACCAGGTACCCGCAGGAATGGGGCAATCGCACTGATCCTGGAGGAAATGAAGTCCCAGCTCAAGGTGGCTAAGAAGTCCCGCAAGCTCGCCACCAAGGAGCTCAGCCGGCCGTCAGGCAGGCCGCCGCAAAGTAGTTCCGGCGAGCAGCTGCGCGCGGATGCCAGATCGTCCCAACGCGAGCCAGCTAACGACCGCCTGATCATGCCGGGGTGACACCCGCCGGGTTGGGGCGCCACACGGCATGTTCAGGGCGCAGAAGTTCGGGTAGCAGGATCGGGCATGTTCCCAGGTCTTGCCCCCCGTAGCTGGTTCGGTGCCTGGCGTCACGTTGCTGGCGTCATAGGGAAGGATCATCGATGAGCACAGCTGAAGCCCCCGGTCGGCTGCTCCTTCAGTACCGCCTCGAGAGCGGCGTTGCGGTGGTCAGCGTGAGCGGTGAAGTTGACGTCGCCACCTGCGGTTTGCTGCGAAACGGGCTTCTGCGGGTGGTCACTGACGAGACCTTCCACGGCCTAGTGGTGAACCTGGCCGGCGTAACTTTCATCGATTCGACGGGCGTCGGGGTCCTGGTCGGCGTCTGGCGCCGGGTCAGGGCGATCGGCGTCGGCCTGGCTCTGGCGATGCCGTCGAACCAGGCCCGGAAGGTCCTGGACACCACCGGCCTGACTCAGGTGCTGCCCGTTTACGGCTCCGAGGAAGACGCCGTGCAGGCCTGCGTCCGGCGGAGCATGCACGCGGACTGATTTGCTGCTGCCGCCGACAGCAGGCCCCGCCCTGGCACCTGCGTTCAGATGGCGCTGATCCGCGCCACAGCGGCCTCGCAGCCGGCTGTCACGGCAAGCGGTCCGGGCTGCCCCCGGTACCCGCTGCAGCGGCGAGTTCCCCCAGCCCGTAAATCAGCGCATCGCGGGCCTGCGGCCGCATGGAGTTCACGACAGCGCTCAGCGCCGCACGCTGCCGGCCCCTGATCCAGCGGGCCAGCCGCTGGCCGGAGCCGGTCAGCCTGCAGCAGGATCCGGGCCGGCCGCTGGCGGCATCCTGCACGGTCAGCAGCCCAGCCTCCCGCATCCGGTCACACACTCTGCCCGTAGCCGACACAGAGGCCGCCATCTCCGCGGCAAGGCGGTGCAGCTCCACGCGGCCCCCGGCCTCGTCAACAACCAGCAGCGCACGTAGCTGGGCTCCCGGCACAGCGCCGCCCAGGTCGTCAACGGCCCTGTCGCAGGCCCGGCGCAGGAGCGCCACGGCCGTCTCCACTGATCCCATATCCATCCGGCTGCTGCCACCACTCAACCTGGTCTCGTCACTCATCAAGCCTGTCCCCAGTTCCCGGATAGCGATAACTGCGCTGTGCCGTTACTGCAGGGACCAGACAGCAACCTGTTAGTGCACTCCCCGCGAGCCACGATTTCATGCGCCGGCCGCGCGCCCGGCCGGTCAGCGGCCGGCTATCCATGCCGGGCAGCGGGGCCCGGGTGGGCCCGTGCGGGTGAGTTCGCATCAGGTTCTTTTCAGACCGGGCAAGGCGTGGAAGACTTCATGATCGTTCAGCAGACGGGAATCCGGCTGCGGACGTGGGGCGCACAGGCCCGTCTCCCTAGGTGGAGAGGACGGGCACGATGGGGTACTCATTACGGCGGCTGGCTCGCGCACGCACAGGCTTGCTGGTGGCTCCGCTGGCGGCGGCTGCGCTCCTGGTGGCGGGGCCGGCCGCCGGGGCGAGCCCGGCCGAATCGGCCAGCGGCGCGATGCGTAACGCGGCGCAGCAGCGGCTCGCTGCCATCGCCGGGAAAGTAGACGCCCTGATCGGGAAGATGACGCTGGCCGAGAAGTTCGGGCAGCTGGAGATGTCCGGGCCGACCGGCCCGAACGGGACGCCAGGTCAGACGCTGCTCGACGAGGTGCGCAACGGCCAGGTCGGCTCGGTCCTCGACCTGGTGGGCGTGGCCAACATCAACCAGGTGCAACAGGCGGCCCTCCAGTCGCGGCTGCATATCCCGGTCATCTTCTCCCTGGATGTCATCCACGGATACAAGACGATCTTCCCGGTGCCGATCGCCGAGGCGAGCTCCTGGGACCCGGCCGCGGTCGAGAATGACGAGGCGATCTCGGCCGATGAGGCAACCGCGGACGGGATCAAGTGGACCTTCAACCCGATGGTCAACATCAGCCGGGACCCGCGCTGGGGACGCGTCGTCGAGGGAGCCGGGGAGGACCCGTTCCTCGGTTCAGCGATCGCGGCGGCGAAGGTCCGGGGCTACCAGGGCAGCGACTTCAGCGCCCCGGACAAGATGGCCGCGACGGTGAAGCACTTCGCGGGGTACGGCGCGCCCGTGGCGGGCCGCGAGTACAACACGGTCGACATGTCGGAGCAGCAGTTGCGCAATGACTACCTGCCGCCGTACAAGGCCGCCGTCAACGCAGGCGCGGCGACCGTGATGAGCGCGTTCAACTCGCTCAACGGGGTGCCGGCCAGCGCGAACCCGTACCTGCTGAGCACGATCCTGCGCAAGGAATGGGGATTCAGCGGCACGGTGGTAAGCGACTACCAGGCGATCCAGGAACTCATCGACTTCGGTTTCGCGACGGATGGCGCTGACGCTGCGCGGCTCGCGCTGACCGCGGGAGTGGACATCGAAATGGGCGTCCAGGTCCCGAGCCAGTACGCCACCTACCCGGCGTTCGGGCCGGGCCTGGTGCGCACCGGCCAGATCAGCCTGGCCACGATCAACAACGACGTGCGCCACGTGCTGACGCTGAAGTACCTGGCGGGCATGTTCGACCATCCGCTCACCGACCCCACCCGGGTGCAGCATGAGGAGCTCACGCGGCCCACCTCGCCGCTGCGCGCACCATGGCGGCGCGCTCGATGGTACTGCTCAACAACCACGGCAACGCCCTGCCGCTGAGCACCGGCGTGCCGTCGGTGGCCGTCGTCGGGCCGCTGGCCAACGACCCCACCGACCAGCTCGGGCCGGACGTGCCGATCGGGTACTCGATCGACCAGGGCAAGGTCGTCTCGGTGCTGGATGGCATCAAGGCGGCGGTGCCCGGCGCGACCGTGAACTACGCGCAGGGCTGCGACACTTCCTGCACCTCGGCCGCCGGGTTCAGTGCGGCGGTCAGCGCGGCCAAGGCCTCGGCGGTGACCGTGGTTGTGGTCGGCGAACCGGCGGCCGACTCTGGCGAGGCGTCCTCGCGCAGCGACATCAGCCTGCCGGGCCAGCAGCTCGCGCTCGTGCAGGCGATCGCGGCGACCGGCAAGCCGTATGTCGTGGTGCTGATGAACGGCAGGCCGCTGACCATCAGCTGGCTCGCGGACAACGCGCCGGCACTGCTGGAATCGTGGTTCCCCGGCACCGAGGGCGGCGACGCGGTCGCGGATGTGCTGTTCGGCAAGGTGAACCCGGGCGGGAAGCTGCCGATGAGCTTCCCCCGCGACGTGGGGCAGATCCCGATCTCCTACAACGAACTGCCGACGGGCAGGCCCTACGATCCGAACAACAAGTACACGTCCCGGTACCTCGACGTGGCCAACACGCCGCAGTACCCGTTCGGATACGGCCTGTCTTACTCCACCTTCGCCCTGTCGAACCTGCACCTGTCGGCGAGCAGCATCCCTGCCAACGGCACGCTGACCGTCACCGCGGATATCACCAACACGGGCACCAAGGCCGGCGATGACGTCGCCCAGCTCTACATTCACGAGTCGGGCACGAGCATCCTGCAGCCTGTCCGCAGGCTCGACGGATTCCAGCGGGTCACCCTCAAGCCAGGGCAGTCGCAGACGGTCACCTTCAAGCTGGGACCGGCCAACCTTGGCTTCTACAACAACGAGGGACAATTCGCCGTCGAGCCGGGCCCGTTCGACGTGTACGTCGGCGACAGCTCAGTGGGTGGCCTGCACGACCACTTCACCGTGCACTGACCACCCGGGCCGCACGCCAGTGCGGGGGACCCTGCCCCGGCCGGGTCCCCCGCGCTGGAGGGAGAACAGGACGTCCCCGCGGGCAGGCCCTCGGCTCATGCCTGCACGGCGCGGCCGCGGATCCGCTGGCCCCGACTCTGGACGTCGCCCAGGCTAAGTGTCAGGCTCAGGTCGGGCGGCCAACGTCGCACTGACCGATCCGAGCCTGTCCCAGGCCGAGGTTCAGCCTGACGCGGATCAGTTGAGCGTCGCGGCGCCCAGGCAGGCAAGCCATCAAAGGAGAGCGCCATGAGCGTGTACAGGGTGACCGAGATCATCGGGACAAGCGGCACTTCATGGGAAGACGCGGCAGCTGAGGCGATCAGGACTGCAGCCGGGACCCTCCACGATCTTCGAGTGGGTGAGGTCGTGAAGCAGGACATTCACCTGGACGAAGGCGGGGCGATCATCTACCGCACCAAGCTTCAGCTCTCGTTCAAGTACGAGCGCGAGGCCTGACTCCTGGTCTGCTCCGGGCTGAACAGGCTCCGGCAGGGCCGGTTATGCCCCGGGTTGAGGATCTTCGCTCGTCTCGTCGAGTTCAGGCTCAACTCCGCCTTCGCGGTGCTGTTCTTGTGTCCGCAGGACCTCCCGCATCAAGGCAGCCTCGCGTGCCTCGTCCTCTGCGTCAGGATCGTGGTCTGGTTTCCCGCCGGAACTGCCCGGCGTCTGCTTTGGCTCACCCATGGCCGGATTCTCCCCCAAACCCGGGCCTTTGGCGCACTACCCAGCAGGATCCGATAGGCGGGGCGGCGGTGGGAGCTCGTGGTCCCGGACACCGGGGACCGGCCGGACCGGTCACACCTTGCTGGCCATGGCGACCTGGCAGAGCTCCGGCATCTTGCCGTCCCCGGTGGCGGCCGCGATCCGGACTCCGGCCCAGGCCAGCGCGAGACCATAAGCGGCGGCGCAGACTGTGAGCACCGGGGCCCGGATGGCCAGCGGGGCGCCCGCGGTGAGCACCGCGGCGACGATCACGGGGGCGACCAGCGCGGGGACGCCGAACAGGGTAGCGACGGTGGCCGCTACCCGGCTGGACCCGTAGCCCGGCGCGGAGGTGTAGATGGGGGTGCCCACCCGCTTGGCCATCGGGTAGGCACCGTTGACGGTGAGGATGTTGCTCAGGCCCAGCGCGGCGCCGAGGGCGGCCAGGCCGACCGGCATGGTCTCGAACCCGAAGGTCGGGAAGCCGGCCGCAGCCCCCAGGCCGAAGGTCGCCACGATGAGCAGCGGTATCCCGATCACGGCGAGCACGACGTTCTGGCCGGAAAGGTAGGCGCGCAGCGCTTTGCGATCGGTCAGCGCGGTGGCCTCCAGGACGAAGGAGGGCCCGGTTGACCCGACCGTGTTCGCGTGGAAAAGCCCGATGAACGCCGCGCCGAGGACCGCGCTCAGGAAGGTCACGGCGGGATGGTGCATCGGGCCGATGATGGAGCTGATGGACGCGGCGACCGTGATGACCGCGGTCATGCCCCAGTAGACGAGTGAGAGGGCTCACGGCGCTGGTAGATCCAGAATCGGGCGGCCACCGCGCCGCGCAGGCCGTACCGGGCCAGCGGCAGCGTCGTGGCCCGCACCTGCGATGACTGGGTGGAGGAATCGGGAGAGACCAGGGCGCGGCTCAGCGACCGGATCCACAGCCAGCCCAGCCCGACGATGATGGCGGCCAGCAGCGCCAGGCGCATCAGGGCGGTGCCGGGATGCCCGTCCGAGGCGTCCTGGATCGCGTGCGCGGCCAGGCCCGGCGGCAGCCAGCGCATCCACGCGTCGAAGCCGGTGAAGCTCGCGGTGGTCAGCTTCCCGGTAGCGGCCAGCCTCGGCACCACCTGGGTGAAGAACTCGTAGCCCGCGATGATCGGGATGAACAGGAAGGCGGCCAGGTCCTTGCCGCGGCGAGAGCGCAGCAGCCCGGCCATGCTGGTGGTCACGAAGCGGGCCAGGGTGATGCAGAACAGCACCTGCAGCAGCACCGCGACCAGGGCGGCGAGAACGCCGAGCACGCCGTGGGCCAGCCCGATCAGCACCCCGAGCAGGCCGATCACGTTGGCGGCCGGCCAGGCGCCGGTGGCCGAGGCGGCCAGCAGCCCCACGGCGAGCGGGCGGGTCCGCAGCGGGTACAGGGCCATCGTGGCCGGATCCAGGGTGGCGTCCAGGCCGAAGGCCAGCAGCGGCACGATCAGCCAGCCGAAGGCGAAGACGGTGAAGATGACCGAGGTCAGATCCACTGCGGTGCTCCGGCCGTGCAGCGAGGCCAGCAGCGCGAACATGCCGAGCGCGGTCAGCACGGCGAACGCTGTGCTGATCATGAACGAGGCCTTGGCGCGGTTGGACGACCGCACCGCGTTGGTCAGCAGGCGCAGCTTCAGCTGGACGAGGAGCCAAGCCATGACAATCCCTCCTCGCTGGCCTTCGAGCCGACC
Organism: uncultured Actinomycetes bacterium; assembly: GCA_963720645.1. Taxonomy (GTDB): domain Bacteria; phylum Actinomycetota; class Actinomycetes; order Streptosporangiales; family Streptosporangiaceae; genus RYN-230. The sequence goes on from CAVRFX010000023.1 coordinate 102,288, forward strand.
AGGTCGATGAACGCCCGTTGCAGGGTCTTGCCGCCGCGCACCTGCTCGGTGGTGCCACTGGCCACGATCCGGCCCTGGCTGATGATCGAGACGTGGTCGCAGACCTGCTCGACCAGTTCCATGACATGACTGGAAAACAGCACGGTCGAGCCCGAGCCGACATAGTTGGTCAGCATCCGGCGGATCGCGTCGGCCGACACCGGGTCCACGCCCTCCAGCGGCTCGTCGAGGAACAGCACCGACGGGTTGTGGATCAGCGCGCAGCCCAGGGCGGCCTTCTTGCGCATGCCGGTGGAGTAGTCCGCGACCAGCCGTTTCGCGTCAGCGGTCAGGTCCAGCACGTCGAGGAGTTGCGCGGCCCGGGCTCGTGCCTCGCCGACCGGCAGGCCCCGCAGCCGTCCGGCGTATTCCAGCAGTTCGTCGCCGCTGAGCCGGTCGAACAGCCGGGCCTCGGCCGGCACCACGCCGATGATCGCCTTGGCGGCAGGCGGGTTGGCCCACACGTCCAGCCCGTTGATCAGGATCTGCCCGGCGTCGGGCCGCAGCAGGCCGGTCATCATCAACAGCGAGGTGGTCTTCCCGGCCCCGTTCGGCCCGACCAGCCCGGCGAAGGAGCCGGCCGCGATCTCCAGGTCGATCCCGGCGACGGCCTCCTTCTGGCCGAAGCTCTTGCGCAGCCCGGCGACTTTGATCGCTGGTCGGCCCATGGTTGCCTCCGTGACTGGATCTGCGGTTCTGGTGGCCGTGCTGCCTTCCCCGGTCTTTCCGCGGGGCACGGTTGCCTCCCGGACGGCCGGGACCGGGGGCGCCATGACTGGTTGCGGGGGCTGCACGCGGGCCGGTGGCGGGGACTGCTCACCGCCGGGAGCGGGGGCTGGCCCGTCCGTCTGCCAGTTCCTGAGCCGATCGGGCAGGAACAGGGTCAGTGCGGTGATGAAGGCCAGGATCTTCGAAACCACGTTCAGCGTGAGCGGCAGCGCGGACTGCGGGTAGCCGAAGCCGGACAGGGCCCAGATCCCGAACACGCCGATCATCAGCGCGAAGCAGAAGAACGTGGACTTCCGCAGCCGTACCATCGGCGACAGCGTGAGCAGCCACAGCGTGGTGAGCTCGACCAGGATCAGGGGCGTGAAGAACACCGCCCGGTAGAACGCCGGGTCGGCGGGCAGCGCCGGGTAGGTCCTGGCCATCACGATGAGGTCGAAGGGCAACTCGAAGATCATCGGTGCGGCCATCGCGCCAACGACCGCGCTGCCCAGCCTGGTCTGGTAGCGCCACCCGGTGCGGGTCAAGATGATGCCGAAGACGGCCGCCGCGGCGAGCAGCGTCACCGGGGTAATGGGGTTACGGGCTCCCGGTGTGATGTGGGGATAGTCGTGCACGAATTGGCGGACGTAGACCGAGAGCCCGACCAGGAACGCGATAAGCGCCAGGACCCAGAGCACGAACATCGCGACCACGACCGAGGCCGGTGGCCGGACGGCCCGGACTGGGCGCCGCAACCGGATTCCCGCGTAGGCCGCGCAGCCCGCCACGGCCGCCAGGCCGACCGCGAGTTCTATCTTGGCGTCTCCGCCGTAGCTGACCCACCCGCCGTTGATACTCATGGTGCTACCTGCTTACCACTGCCTCAGCATTAAAGTGATATCACTATGCTAGGCGGTTGATAGCCGGCGCGTCAACCCCGTCGGTTCCCTCAGGAGGCGGGACGGCCTGGCTGCCGGGGAAACGTGGCCAGCCGGTCGCGAAGTGCTTTCCGCTCACCGGGCAGCGTTCCGCCCCAGATGCCGTGCTGCCCTATCGCCCAGTGGCTGAGCGAGAGCTCCAGGCAGTGCGCCTGGACCAGGCAGGTCGCGCAGACCGCGAGGGCGTCGGCGATCAGCCCGGGCAGCCGCTTGCCGGTCTTGTCGAAGGGCAGGATCCGGTCCGCGTCACCCTGGATGACCAGTACCGGGATATCGATCTTCGCAAGGTCACTGCGGAAGTCGGCCTGCCAGGTCGCGATGCATTCGCAGGCGGCGATGGCCGACATCGCGGCGGCCACGTTGAAGCTGGCGCGGTAGGCCTCGTCGCTGACCCGGTTCCCGCCGAACTGGTCGATGTTGTAGAAGTTGTCGAGGAAGCCCTTCAGCCAGGCCGGGGTGTCCGCCGCAGCCTGCTGCCGGAACCCGTCGAACAGGTTGGCCGGCACCCCCTCGGGGTTGTCCGGTGCCTGCGACAGGTACGGCGGGATCGGCCCGATAAGCACCGCCCGGTCGATCTTTTCCGACCCGTAGCTGCTCAGGTACCGGGTGACCTCGCCGGTCCCCATCGAGTGGCCGACGAGCGTGACCTGGTCCAGGCCGAGCGTGTTGATGAGCGTGTCCAGTCGGCGGCGAAGGTGTCCCAGTCGTATCCGGTGGCTGGCTGGCTCGAGGCGCCGGGGCCGCGCCGGTCGTAGGTGATGACCCGCTCTTCGCACTTGCGGAAATGGCTAATGTCAGCTGGCATCAGCTGGACGTCAGCGCCGCGCAGTGCCAACCGGCAACCGCACTACTGCCGCAGGCCAACGTCCTCAGCCACGATGTGCCTGGTCATCGGGGTATAAACCAACTTCATCGCTAGGCATCAGCACACCTCGGGCGTAACATCGAGCGCAGGCAGGCCTCGGACATATGGAGGCGGAGATGGGCACGACGCCAAGCGAGGTGCCCGCGGGCGCCGGCGCCCTCATCGCCGAACTCTCGCACAGAGCTCCGCTGGAAGGCGGGAACACTGGCGCCTGGCCGGGCTTGACTATTTACCGGTTCACGTCACCAACCGGGCCGACCTGGGAAGAGATCCGGTCCCTGTCCTTGTGCATCGTCGCCCAGGGACGCAAGGCGGTCACCGTCGATGGCGCGACGTACGAGTACGACCCGTTCCACTATCTCGTGCTGAACAGCCACCTGCACTTCCAGGCCGAGATCCTGGAAGCGACGACAGCCGAGCCGTTCCTCTCGTTCGTCCTGCAGATCGATCCGTCAGTGGTGCGCCAGGTCACGAGCGACATGCTCGAACGGCGTGCCACCGCGTTCCGTCAGCACGCTGCCGAAAGCGAGCCCCCGGACCCGCCCGCGTTCGTGTCGGCGCTGGACCAGGATCTGGCCAACGCGGTGCTGCGCTTCCTGCACTCCATCGGGACCGGCGCTGACCGCCGGGTGCTGGCCCCCATGTACCTGAAGGAAATGGTGTACCGGGTCCTGCAGCGCGAGCAGTACGCCCGGCTGCTGTCCATAGCCGCGGCGGAGTCTGCGAACAACCCGGTCTCGGCGGTCCTTGAGTACGTGCAAGGGCATCTAACTGAACCGCTGACCGTGGCCGACATGGCCGAGCAGGTCAGCCTGAGCCCGTCCGCGTTCGCCCATCTCTTCCGTGAAGTTACCGACCGGTCACCATATCAGTTCCTTAAGGAGATGCGCCTCGACAAGGCCAGGGAGCTGCTGCTCGATGGCCAGCTCGCGGTAACCCGCGTCTCGAAAGAGGTTGGGTACGGGAGCGTCTCGCATTTCATCAGCGAGTTCCGTGCCCGCTTCGGTCTCACACCGCGCGCCTACAGCGACGCGCAGGCGCTCTACCGCGAGCTTCGCACCCAGCGGGACGGCCAGGCCGCGACGTCAACCAGCTAGCCAGCTCAAATTCAGCAGGATCGCTGGGACCGAACCAACGGCGTGCGATACTCGCGTTGTGCCAGCGATCTCTTCCGGCGCCTATGAACCACTGGCAAGGACCAAAGGTCACCGTCCTTACCTGTCTTCGGTCCCTTACCGTCGGCTGCAGTGCGGCGTCTACTGGAAACTGTCCATGAGAAGAGATGACCTGAGATGGACACTACCGACGCCATCGATCCTGCCGAAGTTATTGACGCGGCCGGCGAGCTGGACGCTGCCCCTGCGCTGGAACTGTTCCCTTACCCGGGCCTGATCATAGCCATCGCGGCCAGCGCCTTCGAGTTGGCCAGGAAGCTGCTCACCTGGCAGGTGACCAGCACCTACGACTTCGCTGAGAAGGTGATCAAGTACCACCGAAGCTCGCCGGAGAAGGCGACCGAGGCGACCCCACGATGACGGCCTGATTACCTGAGCATCCCGGCCGGTGTGGGCCGTGCATCGCGCTTTGCTTGCTGGCTCGTGGTTGACCTGGGGCCAAGATTCAGTCACGCACGCCGAACACGAAGGGTGCGCACCGCGTCGTCGAGCCTGGACGCGTGGCTGGCCTCGTTCAGGACCCGGTGAGAGAGCGCTCTCCCGGATTGCGCTCCAATTTTGCCCAGCCTGGATGCTGCCAGGAGCTGACGGCCGGGTGTGCCCGCTCTGGCGTGTGGCCTGCCCGGGACGCTCAGGTGTCTTCTGGCCGTGGCCGGGTCGTAACCTGGCGATCATTCTCTTCGGGCTCCTTGTTTCGCCGCGGATTGGGCGTACTTTCAGGAAAGCAAGACGCGCTCGTTTATTCACGTGTAAACGAGATCAATATTTTGGCTGCTCCCCGGACCTCGGTGGCGCCTAGCGCAGTTAACTGAGGGATAATATGGCAGCACCTTTCCGTCAGCGGTTCCCAATTTTTGCCTACCGCACGAGTCATCCTGCGGTATCGCGGCATAATGCCTGCGGGAAACGGCCGCTGGCCTGCGGCGGCCCGGTCACTCCAGTCCGGCATCGCGGCCTGGGCCAGGAGATTGCCGTGATGCCTGACGGTCCGGCGCGCATAGGTGCGGCCCGCACTGCCGCCGCACCGGGCTCACCTGTAGGTGAGGACCGGCAGCATGCGGTTTTCGCGACCGGCCCTGTCAGCAGGGTGCGCCGGGTTGATGCTCACCATCACCGGCACCACCCGGACAGGACCATCCCACCGAAGCGCTGCTGGCTTGTTGGCTCAGCGGGCGCGGGCCAGGGGCCCAGGGAACACCGCCGGGCAAGCCGTTCCCGGCGAAACATCCAGTAAGGAGAACCCGATGCGACATCCAACCCTCGTTGACGGGGACCAGCATCGGCCGCTGACGCCAGCTGTTCTGGATAGCGCGGGCCGGGCCCGTCAGCGGGTGCTAGCCCTGTTCCTTCCCGTCACGGCCGCGCTGTATATCAGTGCCGAGGCCGTCAACCCCCGCGGCACCGACCAGCCCGTCACCAGCCGGGCCACCGCGCTCAAGGAACTGCCGATTGCCGCGCATCACCCGGCTCAGCTCTACCTCTCAGGCTCGCTGACCCTCCTCGCGCTGGGGGCGCTGGCCGTCTCCTACGCGGCGATCGCCACCCTGGTCAGGAACCGCGGCTCGGCTATCGCCACCGTCGCCGCGCTGACCGGGGGAATTGGCGCCTTCTGCGGAGCTCTCATCAACGTCCTGGTCGGGTACAACCTCGCCGCCGCCGCGACGGCACACATGTCCCCGGACGCGGCCGCGCAGTTCCTGGTGACCTCCTTCAGCTCGCGGGCCTACCAGGTGTTCGCCGCCGCCTACTTCATCGGCATCTTCGCCGGGCCGGTGCTCATGGGGTTCGCCCTGTGGCGGAGCAAGAGCGTGCCGCGCTGGCTGGCGGCCCTGTTCTTCGCCGGCCTGGAACTCGCCCAGCAGCTGGGATCAATCGGCCCAGTCCGCGTCATCCTGCTCACGCTGCCCTTCACCGTGGCAATGGTCCTGCTGGCCGCCCGGATCTGGCGGGCAGCCGCGCGGCCGGCCAGCCGCACCCAGCAGCCCGTCGCCATACCCGTAAGCAGCCCGTGATGAGGTCCCGGCCACAACGAGAAGCAAGCCCTCTGCCGCCACGCCGCGGCGGACAGACCCCCAGGAGCTGACATGACACTTGCAAATCTGTCCCTGAGCGCACGAAGCGCGCGGGGCAAACTGTCCGCCACCGCAGCTGCCTGCGCCCTGCTCGCCGCAGCCGGGCTCCTTTCCGGCGGCGCAGCCAGCGCCTCCGCCGGGACGCCCCGTGGCAACGGCGGCGGACTGCACGCCGCGCTGCGTCACGACCTCAGCCGCTACCTGACGGCCCGGCGCACGGCCGAGCACATCTCCGCGGTCTCGCTGCGCGTGACCTTCCCCGGAAGCGAGCCGGCCATCGACCTGGCCACCGGGACGACCCGCTACGGCGGCGGCCCGCCTGTATCCACCCGGGCGCTGTGGCAGATCGGCAGCAACACCAAGGCCTTCACCTCGGTGATCATGCTGCAGCTCGAAGCCGAGGGCAGGCTGTCGATCAGCGACCCGATCGGCAGATGGCTGCCGCAGTACCCGGCCTGGCGTCACATCACCATCCGCCAGCTGCTGGACATGACCAGTCGCATCCCGGACTACCTTTACCAGCCTGCCTTCGCCACCGCATTCGCGGCGAATCAGCACACCCGCTTCACCGCCGCCCGCCTGGTCTCCTACGTCACCGGGCTCCCCCTCGGCCGGCCGGATACCACTACACCAACACCGATTACCTCCTCGCCCAGATGATCATCGGGAAGGTCACTCACGACTCGTACGCCGACCAGCTCACCCGCCGGATCATCGCCCCGCTGGGGCTGCGCACCACGTGCCTGGCGCCCTACACCTGCCCCCCATCCGACGCCTGCCGGATGCCCGCCGGGTATTTCTACATCGCCGGCGGCCCGCCGTCGCTGCTCGGCAAGGCCATGCCACCCCTCGCGCTGACCTGGGCGCAGGCTGCCGGGGGCATCGTCAGCTCACTGGCCGACATGACCACCTGGGACCGCGACCTCTACCAGGGCCAGGTACTCCCGGCCCGCCAGCAGCACCAGCTCGAGAGCCTGGTTTCCATTGCCACCGGCAAGCCCATCCGCCACACCACGCTCGCCGACCCCATCGGTTACGGGCTCGGCGTCGGGCAGCAAACCTCCCGGCAGACCGGGCCCTACTGGTTTTACGAGGGCCAGGCCTTCGGTGCCCGGGTCATCCACCTGTACTTCCCCCGCTCCGGCATGATCATCGCGCTGGCGGCCAACAGCAGCACCATCACCAACGACGACCTGCCCAACCTGGTCGAATCGGTCTACCAGACCCTGCACAAGGCGGGTGCAATCCACACCGGCTGAAACACCCCGCAAGTACCGTGGGTACCGGCCACGCCACGCGAGCTGGCCGGTATCCGCGGACAGACCACCGCCTGATGGGGCAACCCGGGGGGATGGCGGTCAGGGCTGGCGCCAGGACTGCATGAGGCCGGTGATCTGGGTGGTGGCTCATTGATCTGGACGGTGAGATCCAATCTCGACCTCAGCGCCGGCGATCGCGGACCAGGGCACCGTTTCGTGAGTCACCGCCCATCGCTTCCGCCGCGGCCGTGAACGCGGCAGTGTGGGGGAGCTACCCGGGCCGCCTGGCCGGCCGGGTGCTGGCGCAGTACTTCAATCCGCTTCCCTGACAGGAGGATCTGGCGTGACGGATGCGGAGGAGTGGAAAGCGAGCCTGCCGTCCTGGCGGGACGGCTCCGCGAGGCGTTCAGTGATCGCCTTCCTGCAGGAGATTACCCAGGGACCAGGCGCTCTCCCCGTGGCTGACCGGGTGGCTGCCTTCGACAATGACGGCACTCTGGCCTGCGAGAAGCCTCATACGGCGCTGGCGGGATTCCTCCTGGACCGGGTCGCCGCGGCCGGCTCAGCTCCGCCGGAGGTGGCGAGTGGCCACGACGTGCTGCGCGAGCTAGGTGTGCTGTTTACCGGCCAGACAACGGCGCAGTACGAGGAACAGGCGCGCCGGTACCTCACCGGAGCACGGCATCCGCGCTTCCACCGCCCCTACCCGATGCTGACGTACCAGCCGATGCTGGAACTCATGGCCTTGTTGCAGGCCCTGGACTTCAGCGTGTTCATGTGCACCGACAGTTCCCGCGACTTCATGCGGGTCATCGCCGGCCCGGCCTACGGGTTGCTGCGTGAGCGGGTGATCGGGTCGGAGGTCCAGATCCAGGCCGTGGACGGCCGGCTGGTCCGTACAGGCGTACCGGTCCCCATGGATGACGGGCCGGGCAAGACGGTGCACCTGTGGGACCGCACCGGAACCCAGCCGGTGCTGGCGGCGGGCAACGCAGCCGGAGACATCGACATGCTCCGGGCCGCGCGCTTTGCCCTGGTGGTTCACCACGACGACGATGTGCGCGAATACGCTTACGACGACCGTCAGATACTCAACGCGGCCGCCGGAGGCGGCTGGACGGTGGTCAGCATGCGCGACGATTTCGCCCGTGTGTGGCCGGCGGACCCCGCCGAAGCCGCGCGGTGACCGGCGGGCCTGTCCTGCCGGTCCTCAGATCTATTTTCGGCGCGCGGGCACGGTCAGTGCTTAGCAGCATTCTTGACTTTCTTGCCCTTGTGCTTAACCTTGCCGGCATCCTTCTTAGTCTTGCCCTTGGCTGCCTTCGCCCCGTGCTTTGCCTTCTTAGCCACACCCATGACCGGCTCCTCTCCCTCGCCTGGCACGCCACGATCCAGTGGCTGCCATCTTCCACGCTGCATGCATCGCAAACCTGGGGCGGGCGGGACCGGTGCCGCCGCGAGAATGCCGGGAACCTGGCCACCACGATCACGCCGACGAGAAGGGGATCGCGCGTCGTCGCGTGGGCGGAGATGACTGACCGCGCGGAGCCGGGCCCGGGGTCAGTACTCGTTCTTGATGGTGAAGTAGGAACCTCGAATGGTTCCGGCCAGCTTCGACTTCTGCCTCGCGAACTTGAACTGCGAGGCGAGCTCCGCGGGGACGTCCATCCCTTCGGAGAGCTTGAACCCGACCGCCCGCTTCTTGGGATCGTCGACGGTGTACATCACGTTGATCGACAGACCGCTCTCATAAAAGACGTAGGCCATCCGGATGTTCTCGACCTGGAAGGCCGTAGCCTCGAGAGGGCGAGATGAGATGACGATGTCGCGTTCCTCCTTGAGGATCCGGTGCACCCAGTCGATGGTCGTCTTGGCGTTGCCCGCAGGCTCCACCGTGAAGACGTGGTCGTACTTGTTCTTGAAGTAGCGGGCCTCGTTCGCCCGCAGGCCAGCGAGCGCGGCCGCGACCGGCGACGACTCCAGACCGACAGTCGAGACGGTGTCGAAATCCACGATGTACGGCAAGATGCCCCCCGAACGCGCCAAGGTATCCGTTCTACGCCGGGGCCGAGGCTACCTCAGCCGTGCAGCCTGCGCGGGCCGAGTACAGAGCGTTCCTCCTCACATCGGTTCGCATGATCAGGTAGCCCTCCAGCGCGCGCACCCCCTGACGCGAGCGTGCTCGACCGCCGCGAGGAGAAGGGCGGATGCGATGCCACTCCCGCGGAAGCCCTTCCGGATGCTAAAGCAGGTGACAGCCCAGATTGCAGGATCGTCCGGGTCCTCGTCCCGGCCCTTCCAGGGCACGGTGAAGACACGCTTCATGCCGTTGAGAACACTTCTCGGGCCCGCGACCCCGCACCCAGCCCCGCGTCGGCCCCCCGGCCGGGACTACCCTCCTGCAGCAGGCCGCGTCAGGCCCAGGACTTTCACGCCGATCCCATGAACGGCAGCCTGGTAGCTCCCGGCCGGGCCCGGCGGCAGTCTGGTGAACCAGACCAGCACGTATCGCCCGCGCCCTGGGCGGCCCAGCGTCATCCTCACGATTCCTCCCGGACCGGCCGAGCCCGCGGCCCGCCGCAGGTCCGCCAGCATTGGCTGGCTGCCGATGCGGATCTGGAAGCTGGCTCCCGTAGCCGCGCCGAGCGTGACCCGGACCGCCGTGATCGTGACGGTGCTGCCCATATCAAGCAGCAGGCCGGTACCTGGGTACAGGCTCCCGAACCGGGCAGTCGGGTAGCGGCGGGTATGCCAGGCGGTGCGGCGCTGACCGTCGATCGCGAGCCGGGCGCCGTGCGGATTGTCGCCCTGGCTCGGGCCGCTCGGGCCGAACGCAACCGCGTTTACCGGGGCGATGGAGTGCGCACGGCCCTGCTTTTCACCTGGGTCCGGTGGCCGCACAGGTGCAGGCACCGATGCCGGAGCAGACAGGTCTGAGCCAGCCGCCGCCCGCTCGGCGTCCGCACCGCCCGCATGCCCGCCCGCGATGTGCTGCGGATTGGCGGGGCTGTCCGCCGTCACGGCGGCTCCCCCAGCAACGCTCTGGGGCTCCAGCATGAGCCGGTACCCGACGGAACTGATCGTGACCATGATGGCCACCACGCCGAAAGTCAGCATGAAAGGCCGGCCGGTGGTGCCATGCCGTCCTGGACACTCCCGGCCGCTCGTCGGGGCTGGGCGGCGAGACGAGCGCCCGGACCTGATCGTGGTTTCCGATCAGCGGCCCAGGGTCAGCTCCGACGACCTCGGCGATGGGGATAGGGCGTCGGAGTTCATCACGCTGCCCGGTCGGAGGCCGGAAGGCCAGGCCGCTGCGTTCTTGAACGCTCCGCTGAAGCTGCGCCACGCCATCCTGCGCATTAGTGGCGACCTGGTCAGCCTGCCGCCGCGCCTGGCAGAGGATGATGCTCGCCTCGCCCCGGGCCCGGCTCAGGATCCGGTCGGCTTCCAGGCGTGCCTCGGCGATAGTGCTGGCTGATGACTCCGCCGCCATCTGCAGCAGAAAGGCTGCGGCGCTCATTGTGCCTTCAGCAGCCGACGGCCCACTCACCTGTCCGGCACCGGTCTGCCGTGACGGTTCCGCAGGCCGCTCCGGGCTGGAATCAAACCACCGAGTTCCCCGCCCTTGCTCAGTCTGGATGTCCCGGTCGACCAGTTCTTCCTCGACCAATTCCAGGAAGGCGTCTACCTCTTGCTGGTTGTACCCGCACCGGAACCTGGTCGTACCGAATTCCCATCTCCGCACCCCCTCGGGCGTCAGCGGCATCTCATCTCCCCAGCGCGCTCAACGGCAACAGCGCCGGAGAGACGGGCCTGGGGGGCCAGGGGCCTCCCTGGGAGGGGCCTCAGCAGCCAATGTTGAGCAAACGACGCGACGCCGGTGCCGTATGCCCGATGCCCACCCGGGCACGGCACCGGCGGCGTGGCTGGCTTAGCATGCACCGCCGTGGGCTTGTTGGTGGGGCCTGGACCGGTCACTGGGTGCTCCTGTAATTCGGCAACACGGGGAGCTGGCGGCAGATGGGGTGGATGCCACCGGCGGCCAGGGATCAAGCATGTGATGTGAGACCGGACGGGCACCTAGACGTCGCCTTGATGGTTACCTTGCTTCCCAGGTCAGCCCGGCAGCCTAGTCAGGGCCCGCCTGATCCGCACTCAGGTCGCGCATGCGGCCCGGGAAATTTGGCACCGGGCAGCATGGGTTGTCTCTTTCACCGTTCATGAGACCGCGGGGGTGGCCAGTTGATTGCGGCGCTCTGCGGGCCTTGCGATCCAAGATCCTGGGCCGCTGTTCGCAGGCTAGATCCGCGAGAAGGTCATGCGCTCAGCCTCGGGGCCGGTGAAAGCATAGCTGTCGTTGTATCGTCCTCGAGGAAGCCGCCTGACTGGTGTCGCCATAGCCTGGCGTAGGTTCTGTCGAGATGGAGCAGCTCTTCGTGCGTGCCCTTCTCGACGATCCGGCCGCGGTCGAGCACGACGAGCTGGTCCATGCGCGCGACCGTGCTCAGCCGATGCGCGACCACGAGCGCGGTCCGGCCCTCCATGAGCTGCCACAGCGCCTGCTGGACAAGGATCTCGCTTTCCGAGTCCAGCGCGCTGGTCGCCTCGTCGAGCAGCAGGATCGGCGCGTCACGCAGGATCGCCCGGGCCAGCGCGACTCGCTGCTGCTGCCCGCCGGACAACTTCACGCCACGCTCGCCGACCATCGTGTCAAATCCGTCCGGCAGGGCGTCAGCGAACTCTGTCACGTGCGCCGCCTGCGCCGCCTGGTGGATCTCCGCGTCAGTCGCGTGCGGACGTGCGAACGCGATGTTGTCGCGCAGCGTCCGGTGGAACAAGGCGGGAACCTGCGGCACGTAGGCGATCAGGCTGCGCAGGTCTGACTGGCGCAGCTTGCTGATGTCCTGGCCGCCGATCAGGATTCGGCCCGCCTTGACATCCATCATCCGCAGTAGAAGACGAGTCAGCGTGGTCTTGCCACCGCCTGACCGGCCGACCAGACCGAGCGTGGTCCCGCTCGGCACAGCCAAGTCGAGGCTGGTGAACAACGGCAGTCCGCTCGCGTACGCGAACGTCACGCGCTCGAAGCGGATGTCGCTGGCGTTCGGCTGCAGCGGCTCGGGCGCGATCGGGTTGACCACAGTCGGCTGTGTTAGCAGCAACTCGGTGAACTGCGCGGCTTCAGTGAGCGAGCTCTCTAGGGAGCGGTAGATCTGGTTGAACTCGAACATGATCCGCGTCGCATTGGAGTAGTACGTGAATGCCACGATGATCGCCTCGATTCCGTGCTTGCCCCCGCCGAGTGCGACCGCAAGCAGCAGCCCGAACACGTTGGTCAGCACGGACACGGGCGTGACCAGCGTGTCGATGCGCACGTTCGCGTAGTCCCATGACCGCACCGACTTCCGCCGCTGATCGGCTACCCGCGATCTGTGCTCGGCGGCCTCCCGGTCCCCGGCAGCGAACGCGCGGATCGTGTCCATGTTCATCAGACTGTCCGCGACGTGCCCGGACACGCGCGCGATCGCTTCCTCGCGCTGGTCGACGAGCCTCTGACGACGGCGAATCAGTGGTGCGATGCCAGCGCCGGTGATTGCGATCAGGCCGATGAGCCCGATGACGAGCAACGGATCGTATCGCCACAAAACCACCGACGCGAACGCGAGCGGCACAAGGCTGCCGACGATGTTGAACACCAGATTGTCGGCGAAGTCCTCGAACCGGGAAGCAAAGCTCAGCACCCGCTTGGTCAGCGAACCGGCGAAGTTGTCGTGGAAGAACGCGGCATCCTTCGCCAGCAACTCGTCCATGCCGATCACGTAGAGGTTCTCTATTCCGTGACCGTCGAGGCGATTCAGGCAGTGGATGCCGATGCGCCACAAGATCTCGGCGAAAAGAAGCACGCCCGCGAAGTCGAGCACATACGGCATCGCCGCACCGATGCCGGCGGACTCGTGGCCGACCAAGCGGCCGACCAGTTGAGCGACAATCAGCGGCGCGACGTAGAAGATGCACGTGTTTCCCAGCGCGGGCAGCAACATCGCAGGCACCGTGAAGCGCCTGAGCCGGGCCATCTGGCGGCCGTAGTAGCGCAGCGCGAGCAGCACCGACCGTTTCCGGGCCGGTGAGCCGCGACTATGTTCAGGTGCAGTCATTTGGTCCCATTCCGCAGCCAGCCTGGCTATGCTGCCCGACGGAAGGCCTTTGCCGCGACTGGTTTTCCGGCCTCTCACGGCCGGCAAGATGGCAGAGCGGCTGTTCTTCTCCAGCCACGCGGTCAAGACCGAGATCAGGGCGATCCATCGCAAGCTGGGTATCTCGTCCCGGAAGACGCGGTGCGACGAGCGACCGCGATGGGCCTGCTCGGCGGCTGAGCGACGTCACCGCCGGGACCGGCTGATCGTCCGATACCTAAATCAGGGGGATGCCGAGGCCGCCTTTGCGTCCCCACGATAGAGGCAGTGAAGGCCGCTCGGCGGGATGTAGTGAGCGCCCGGCGGAAAGCGCCGACCGGATGGGCCCGGCAATGAGATATCACGAGATTTGCGCAGGCTGGCGATTGTCGACGAAGAATGCGCCGTCGATCAGGCCGGGCTGGGGTCGGCACGCCTGCGGACCGGGCCCTTGAATGCCAAGACCGCGGCACTAGTGCGGGTAGGGGCACTGGCGGCGATTGGGTCACCGGAGTTCTGCCTGAATGGAGCGCCACCCGGGCGCTGGCGACGGGCGCGACCGAAGTGAGATCACCGGCGTGCTGCTGGCCATCGCCCCGGTTATCGGGCTCGGCCGGATCACCGGGGCCGTACCTGGCGTGGCAGCCGCGTTCGAGTATGACATCGAGGCCGCGTTGGATGAGTCAGATGGTCTCTGATGGCTCCCTTGCCCCCGGCGGATCAGCCCGACAGCGGACCGAGCCAGCCATCGCGTGGCAGGCGGGCTGACGGAAGGGCCCATGACCGGCCCGCGTCGGGCGGCGCGTCCGGCGCGGAATCAAGGCGGCCGGAGAGAAGCATTCCTGTCAGCGGCTGAAGACCTGTGGTACCGAGCGGCCATGGCCGTCCCCATGGGAGCCGCCGTGAGCACCCCGGCCGCTGCCATGTCTGACCGGTACCCGGTGCAGTGGGCCGACGGCTCGCGATCGTGATCCTCCCGCAACACGTCGGCGAATCCAACGCCGGCAGGGGCGACGAACGACGAGATCGCCGACGTGCTGCTGGCGATCGCCCCGGTGGCCGGGAGCGGCCGGGCCGTCTCCGCCGCCCCTGTTGGCGACCGCGCTCGAGTATGACATCGAGGCCGCACTGGGGAACCGGACGATCACTGAGCGTCCATTCGCCGGTTACCGCCATCTGGGGGACGCGGTCCGCCAATCCCGGCTCGGACGATAGACGCGTGGCCCGGCTCCTGAATGGCGTGAGAGGACTCCAATGAGCAGTAACAAAGCCGACCAGAGCCCGAAGCCGGAATCCCGTCCTCGCGTCCTGGTCCTGGGCGGGGATTCGCGGGGATCGGTGGTGGTGATCGACGGCCACGACTATCACACGTTCCAGCCGCTGCTGTACCAGGTCGCCACCGACCTGCTCCGCCAGGGCACCATCGGGCATCCGCTTCGTGACCTGTTCGACGACCAGCCGAACGCCCGGGTCCATACGACCGAGGTGACGTCGGTGGACCTGGACAAGCATGAGGTCGGGTTCGCCGAGATGGACCCGCTGGAATACGACTACCTGGTGCTGGCCCTCGGCGCCGAGGTGAACTTCTTCGGGGTCAAGGGGGCGGCCGAGCATGCCTTCCCGCTGTACACGCTGGCGGACGCGGTACGCCTCAAGGAGCACATTCTCGAGCAGTGGGAGGCGGCGGACAAGGACCCGGCCCTGATAGAGGACGGCGCGCTGAACGTCCTTGTCGTCGGCGGCGGGCCGATCGGGGTGGAGAGCGTCGGCGCGATTGCCGAGCTGTACCGCGCGATCTTCGTGAAGGACTACCCGGACATCCCGCAGGGCAAGGCGCAGATCGTGCTCGTCGGCCGGTGCGAGTCGGCTCCGGCTGCAATCGGTCGTCGGAGTCGGCTCAGGCGGTGGCGTCCCTCCGCGCACGCTGACCACGGTTAGGGTCAACGAGCTCACCACCGTGGCCACGGCCTATGCCCTGGCCCAGTTCAGCGGGCCGAACGGCATCGCCGGGCCGAGCCCGGGGCTGGAGAACGCCGCGGCCACCGCCTTCAGCCTGGCCGATCCGGCCAGCGGGAAGGCCGGGACGGTGGTCACCGACCAGGACAACGGCGGCAAGAACCAGACGCTCGGCACGCTGGCCAACCTCGTCTCGCTCTGCCAGGCCGCGCAATCCCCTCAGTGCGGGGAACTGCTGCGGCTCACCGCGCGCCGGGACGCAATGTCCCGGGGAACACGGTGCAGGCGGTCCTCAACCTGGCCCGGAACCCGTCGCTGTCGCCGGCCGGGCTCTTCGCCCTGGCGGGGACGGCGACGGTGTACCAGCCCGCGCTCACCGCGCCCCCCACCGCCTGGATCCTCGCGCTCCTGTACACCGACACTGACCTTTACGCATCTGGCCGCATCGCGATCGACGCCAAGGGAAACGTCTGGTCAAGCAACAACTGGCTGCCGGGGGGCCAAGAATCCCAGTCGCTACGTGACCGTGCTCAACCCGGTGGGACAGCCGACCCTGGGCAGTCCGATCATCGGCGGCGGCATGAAGGGCGGAGCCTGGGGGGCTGCGATCGCGCCGGACGGCTCGTTCTGGGCGGGCAGCTTCGGCGGCGCCGCGATGTCGCAGTACTCGGCCTCCGGCGTTCCGCTGTAACCCAGCATGGGGTGGACGAACGGCGGCCTCAACCATCCGTTCGCGGTCCAGATCGACGGCTACGGCCGGGCCTGGGTCACCAACGCCGGCCTGGGCGGCGCCAGGCTCGTGAACACGCGGGCCGCGATCCTGGTCGGCAAGTTCGGCGGCAGCATCACCGTCATCGGACCCGGCTCTAAGCCCGTAGCCTTCTCGCCCATCCAGAGCAGTTCGTTCAAATGGCCGCTGGGCCTGGCCATCGACTCGGAGAACAACGCCTGGGTCACCAGCTACTTCAGCAGCGCGGTCACCGAGATCCGGCCCAGCGGCGCCATCGCAGGCGTATATCACCTGCCCAAGACGGTTCTTCCCTGGTCGGAGGCCATCGACGGGTCTGACCGGGTCTGGGTGGCCGGCTTCGCCACGCCCCGCGTATGGCTGCTGTGCGGCGCTAACACCGCCGCGTGTCCGCCGGGGTCATCTACCGGCACCATCCTGTCCCCCAAGCTGGGGTTCCAGAGCGCGGCATTCCAGCATTTCACGTCGATTCAGGTCGACCAGTCCGGCAACATCTGGCTGAGCAACAACTGGTCCAAGCTCAACCCGCCGACCGGCGGCGTCGGAATCGCGGAGATCGTCGGCGCTGCCACGCCGGTATGCACCCCGCTGACTCCCGTGCCCGTTCGGCCCTCCTCGTCAACCGCCACCGCGTGCGCGCGGCAGAGCGCGGCGCCCCTGGCAGCCGGCAGGCCGCGGCGGTCATCGGCTCCCGGGTCATGAGAACAGAGTCTGCCGCACCAGCGCGGCGACTTGCTCATCCAGCGTCCTGACCGAGCTGAGCCGGTTGTCGATCTCGATGTGCGGCGCGGCGGGTGTCACACCGAGCCGCATGCTCGCGGTGAACCGGCCGAAGTTGGTCAGCTTCCCGGAATCCCGGGCCGACTCGCGCGCGATCAGCCGGTGCCGCAGGGTGCCTACGTCCGACCGGATCCAGACCAGCCGTACCGTCCCGCCGCCGAGTTCGGCCGCCCACGCCTGCCAGCGGAGGGCGTCGTGGATCTGCTGGGTGAACGGGCCGGACAACAGGGCAGGGCAGCCGTGCGCGCGGATCTCCCGGGCGGTGGCGGTCATCCCCGCGTACTCGTGCACCTTGACGTGCTCGTCGTACCACGGCCCCTCGCGCTCACCGGCCGGCCCGGCCGCGGCCAGTGTCGCCGCCACGAACGGCCCGTACATGGTGTCCTTGTCGAGCAGGGCCGGGGTGGGCTCCAGCGCGGCGAGCAGCAGCCGGGCGACCGTGCTCTTGCCCGAACCAGGCGGCCCGGCCACCACCCAGGCCGGTGCGCGGTCATCCATGCGTCCGAGGATAAAGAGGTCCCGCCGGGCGCCAGGTCAGGGGGCAGGGCAGGTGGCCGCCAGCCGCGGCCGCCCTGTGACCCGTGGATCACCGCGAGCTGCTTTTGACTGCCGAACGCCAGCCACCGGCCGGTCAGCCACACCTGCGCGGCGCCGTCCGGGTGCACGGTCAGCCGGGCGGTCACCCAGCCGGATGACTGGTCCCATACCGCGCTGCCGTCGATGGTGGCGTCTCTGACCCAGCGCACGCCATGCAGGGTGATACGCAGATCGGTGCCGCCGGAGAAGCGTGATCCGGCCGCCGCGCAGCCCGAGGTCGTGGTCATCGCTGAGCAGCGGCCAGCGGCTGACTTCATCGCCCACGCTGGCCAGCGCCACGGAGGCGGCCGCGGAGTGCCTGGCGCCGGCGGCGTTGCCGGGCGGTGGGCTGGCCGGGACGGCGTCCCGCAGCAGGCGGGGATAGCGGCCGACGGTGTGGATCGGCGCCACATGGCCCGCGCACGAGGTGTTCATCTGGTGCAGATCGCCGGGATCGAGGACGAAGCGCCGGTAGATCGACATCGCGCACGCACTGTTGCCGTCCTGCTCGGTGACGTGGGTCAGGTTGGCCAGCGTGACCAGCCGGGCCGAGGGGCCTATCTGCCGGGCGACCAGGGTGGCGCCGTCTAGCCGGGGGTCAGCGAATCGAAGGTCCCGGACAGGATGAGCACCGGCAGCCGGGGCGGGACGAGCGGCGGGTGCCGGGTGATCGGTGGGATGAGGTGGGCGGGCGTGGGCCAGTTCAGGCAGGCGCTGTAGGCCTCGGTGTACTGGTCCATCGACGTCCACTGGGTCACGCGTGAACGGCGCGAACGTCCCGGCGGCCTCGCGGCGCAACGCCGCCTGGTACTGCCGGAGCCGGACCGCGGGCGGCGCAGACCGGTTGAACAGCTGGACGTAGTCGGTGCAGGACGCGGCGAAATAGAGCCCGTCGCTGAACCCGGGCAGCGGCGTCGTTGGTGTCGTCATAGCCCAGCGACAGCGCGGCCAGCCGGAGCAGCGGGGCCACGTCGTCATGCTGTAGCAGCGCCCGGCCCGCCGCGTCCAGATCCTGGTAGACGACCGGGTCGAAGCCCGCGTTGTTGACCAGGTTGACCAGGGTCAGCGGGGTCACGGCCAGCCTGGCCGTGTCCGTCCACGGTGGTGGTCGTCCCGGTGACCGGGGAGCGGGCCAGCCGTCGCTCGCAGCGCGCCGATCCGCGCCCAGGCCTGCCGCGCCCTGGGTCGCCGCCGCGCAGGCCGCCGACCGCTGGCACGCCCGCGCGAACGCGAGCCGCGCGGTCAGCACTGTCGTGGTGTACCAGGGATCGAGCCCGAGCACCTGATAGGTGGAGTCCAGCGTGACCGAACGCAGCAGCCCGGGATAGCGGGACGCGAACACCTGGGCGAACCAGCTGCCGTAGGAATCCCCGTACAGGTCCACCCGACCCAGCCGCAGCGCGTGCAGCACCTGGGCCACGTCGCGCGCCGAGTACGCGGTGTTGAACAGGTCGGAGGCGTGCACCCAGCCGCCGCCCCGGTAGTGCCAGGTGTGGTTCAGCTGGGCACCGCAGGCCGCCACCAGCTGGTTGAAGTGCTGGCCGTACTGCTTAGCGCCGACCCGCCCCAGCCCGCGGCAGTTGACCGGGGTGGACGTCCCGGTGCCGCGCAGGTCGACCAGCAGCAGGTTCGGGTGGCCAGCAGCGGGCCGGTCATGGCCAGGTACTCCGGTTCCGAACCGGTGGAGGCGTACCCGGGCCGCCCTCGACGGCCAGGATGGTCCCGGCCGGGTGACTGGTGGCGGGCAGCCAGCGGAAGCCCAGGTGGATCCGGGGGCTGGCGGCCGACGAGTAGTCCAGCGGCACGTCCAGGCCGCCGCAGTAGGTGAGCGGTTTTGCCGCGCACCGGCGCAGCGAGATCGAGCCCATCCGGAGGCTGGCTGGGTGGCCAGTGACCACGGCCGCCACCTGGGGCGCCACCTGGGGCGCCGCGGTCGCGGGCGGGCCGGCCCGCAGCACGGCCAGCACCGTGGCGGCACCAGCCAGCAGCGCGGCGTACGCCATCAGCCGGGCCGGGTAGGGAATGCGCCGTCGCAGAGCTCCCATCTGGGGATACTATCTGTGCGCCTCATGAGGGGCTATGGCCAATCGGGACGCCCTGGCCACACCTACCTCACGGTCGGCCACGGCAACGTAAGTACTACGAGACGCGCCAGTGTGGTTCTGGCCCGGGCCAAGCTGGCCATCCAGGCCGCCACACTGCCCGCCCTGGGCGACGTCCTGGCGGCCGAGGCCCAGGGGCAGGCCCGCCTCGGGCTCACCGCAGACCATCGCGACGCACTCCAGGTGCTTCTCGCCTAGCGGCCCCCGGAGTTCCACGGTCACTGACCCGGCCAGCGGACGGCAATCTCCCTGTGCACGCATCTGTGGATGACTTGTGCAAAGCCTGCACCAGCCTGTGCACAGACCCGGGAAATCTGGGGAGCAAGTCGCCACGAACAGACTGGAATGAACCCTTCACCTGCGAGAACATAATCCTCAGCCTGTGCACATTGAGAAATTGAAAATATCCACACGACACGCCGGAGTAATCCCTGAAATACATTGGATATTTATCCGACAGTTATCTAAATGTAATTCGACCTTAAGATGGTGGGAACCCGGGACCAGAGACGGTGAACCGGCCGCATCGGAGGGGAAGTTACCGCCCTCGCTCGCGCAGCGGGACGCAGGGCGGAGCGGCACACGTTCGCCGGCCAGCAGAGGGGGAGGGCGCATGAACGTTACAACCTGGCACGATGACGTCAGTTTGCGCCAGACGAGCGAGTGGTTGGCCGAACTGCGCGACGACCGCCAGGCCGAACCGCCTGGTGCTGGCACCCGGCCAGCCCGGGGGGCCGCGCCGCCCGGGCCGCCAGCCTTCCCGGCGCGCGCCGCCATCCCGGACCAGCGCCGTGCCTTCGGGCAAGCCACGGATGCACCCTGGACCAGCCCCCCGGCGCCAGCCGGCGCCGGGGCACGCGCCATCGGCTTCCCCGCGCCCGCCGGGGCTGCGGCATCCGTCACC
This sequence comes from uncultured Actinomycetes bacterium, assembly GCA_963720645.1. GTDB lineage: Bacteria > Actinomycetota > Actinomycetes > Streptosporangiales > Streptosporangiaceae > RYN-230. The sequence goes on from CAVRFX010000023.1 coordinate 122,583, forward strand.
AGCATCCCGGCGCCCGCCGGGGCTGCGGCCCCCGTTACCGCGCGGGCTGCCATCGGCGATGAGCTCCGGAGGCCGATCATGTGGTGCGAGATGGCGTCGTGCATCAATTATCATGCCGACCCATCCTCCCTCGGCGAGGCCGACGCCCGCGCCCGCGCCATCCGCGCTGGCTGGAGCATTGACGCCGTCGGGCGGCTGGCGTGCCCGCAGTGCCAGCAGACGACCAGCTTCTGGACCCCCCACCCGGTGGTGCCGTGGGACCGGGCCACCGCGCTGGTCATGACCACGCTGGCCGCGGCCGCGGTGCGCGCCGGCTGGTCCGGTGGCAGGCAGCAGCAGGCCTGGCACCATGAGCAGCCATGGGTACGCGGTGGGCGGCACGCACGCGCAACACCGGCCCGCCCCTACATCTCCCCGGCCTGACCGGCTGAGCCCAGGCGGCTGGAACCGCACGCGCCCGCGGCGCAGCTTCTTGACCGCTCCGAGAGCTGCCAAACGGCCCGGCCGGGTCGGCTCGGCGGCCCGACGAAGCCACATCCTCCAACGTCTCGACAGACACACGAGGCGGCCACTGTGTTAGACAGGCCGCCCCGGCGGTCAATCTGAGCGGCGAAAGGGCCCTGGCCGGTCCTGCTTTATCCGGCTCCCTGGGGGCCAGGATGCTGACACCGGATCACGTCGGCGCCGCGCGAGCCACCCCAGACATCAGCGAGTTCGAGGAACTCGAAGGCTGCGTCATCTGCCTGAGCGTGCTGCTGCCCAGACGGTAACACCGGGGACCCTAGCAAGCGTGGGAATAAGGTCCCCCGCCTGGCCGGCCATTGGCAGTAGTCCGTGTCCCTGGCCCGGCAGATGATCGGGGTGAAGGCCTTCCGGAGGCAGGTCACGGGGTGGGTAAGTCCACCCTGCTGACCCCTCTGCCGGGTGAGGCGATCATGGGAGTGACTTCATAGCCTCGAGAGGGTGGCTGAGGTCACGATCGTGGCGTGATAGGAGGTCGGCCTTGCTAGGACTGGACAAGGTGGCCACCGCGCTCGTGGCACCGGGTAAGGGCATTCTCGCCGCGGACGAAACCATCGCGCCCGCCAGCGAGGCGGCGAAGGGGCAGGTCACCGTGGCAATGAGGGCCTGAGCAGGCATGCGTGAGGAACGCAAGACACTGACCCGTTACACCATCGAGTGCGAACACCGTCATCCCGGTTCGACTGGCGACTTCTCGGGACTGCTTAATGCGGTGGCGACGGCCGTGAAGATCATCAGTAACCAGGTCAGCCGCGGCGCGCTGGCCGGCGCACTGGGAAGCGCGGGGATGGAGAACGCCCAGGGCGACGTGCAGAAGAAGCTGGACCTCATCAGCAACGAGGTGATGGTTGGGGAGACGGAATGGACCGGGCACCTAGCCGCGATGGCGTCAGAGGAGATGGAAGACATCTGCCCCGTCGTGCCAGCCGGGCGGCGCGGGAAGTACCTGCTTGTGTTCGACCCACTGGACGGCTCGAGCAACATTGACGCCAACATCTCGGTGGGCACGATCTTCTCGATCCTGCGCAGTCCCGACCCGGGAGCTGAGCCGCGGGCGGGGCACTTCCTGCAGCCAGGCACCGCTCAGGTGTGCGCAGGCTTCGCCTTGTACGGCCCGTCCACGATGCTGATCCTCACCACCGGCGACGGCGTTGACGGATTCACGCTTGATCGCGACATCGGGGCGTTCATACTCACTCATCCACGGCTGCGCATCCCGGAAGACTGCGGCGAGTTTGCGATCAACGCCTCCAACGAGCGCTTCTGGGAGCCGCCGGTGCGCCGCTACATCCACGAGTGCCTGGCGGGCAGCACCGGACCGCGCGGCCGGGACTTCAACATGCGCTGGATCGCCTCGCTGGTGGCGGAGACCTATCGCATCCTTACCCGCGGCGGTGTCTTCCTGTACCCCAAGGACAGCAAGGAACCAGCCCAGCCCGGGCGGCTGCGGCTGCTGTATGAGTGCAATCCGATCTCCTTCATCGTCGAGCAGGCCGGCGGTGGCGCCACCACGGGACGCGAGCGCGTCATGGAAATCCAGCCCGCGAGCCTGCACCAGCGCGTACCGCTGATACTTGGATCAAGGAACGAGGTCGAGCGGATCGAGCGCTATCACCGCGACCAGGCCAGCGAACAGGGATCGGCCTTCGATGACTCGCTCTTCAACAGCCGTTCCCTATTCCGGATCCCCTGAGCGCAGGAGGACTGGTGTCAGCCAAGCATCCGATCGTGGTCATTACCGGGTCGTCCGGCGCGGGCACAACCTCGGTGACCAGGACCTTCCAGCACATTTTCCTGCGTGAGCAGATCAACGCGACGATCGTCGAGGGCGACTCGTTCCACCGATACGACCGGGAGCAGATGAAGGCCGCCACGGCGGACGCCGACCAAGGAAGGCAACCACCACTTCTGCCATTTCTCCCCCGAGGCGAACCTGCTCGAAGAGCTTGAGACCCTGTTCCGCGAGTACGGCCAGGACGGTCGCGGCCAGGTCCGCAAGTACCTGCACGACGCACAGGAGGCCAAGCCCTTCGGCCAGCAGCCCGGCACCTTCACGCCGTGGGCAGATATCGACCCCGGCAGCGACCTGCTCTACTACGAGGGATTGCACGGTGCCGCGGTCACTGAAAAGGCGGACGTCGCCCAGCACGCGGACCTGCTGGTCGGGGTTGTCCCGATCATCAACCTCGAGTGGATCCAGAAACTGCACCGCGACAAGGGCACCCGCGGCTACACCAGCGAGGACGTGGTCGGAACGGTGCTGCGGCGCATGCCGGACTATGTGAATTACATCTGCCCTCAGTTCTCCCGGACGCACGTGAACTTCCAGCGCGTCCCGACGGTGGACACGTCGAATCCGTTCATCGCCCGGCACATCCCGAGCGCAGACGAGAGCTTTGTCGTCATCCGGTTCGCCAGCCCGAAGGGCATCGACTTTCCCTACCTGCTGTCGATGCTGCACGACTCGTTCATGTCAAGGCCAAACATCATCGTCATCCCAGGCGGGAAGATGGAGCTGGCCATGCAGCTGATCTTCACTCCGCTCATCCTGCGGCTGATGGAGGCACGACGCCGGGCCTGACGCAAACACGGCCGCGGCCGAGCCCGCAGGGCGCCTGGTGCTTTTCGCTGCTGAGCGGCCCCCCGCTGAGGGCCACAACAGCGGCGAGGTCCTGTGGCAGTGCGGCCAGATCATCCAGCATCAGTGGAACCTGCCGGCGCTGACCGTTCGCGACGCCGTCGCCGAGGCCCCGCTGGACATGCTCGACCTCGCCGGGCCGCCGGCCCTTCTTGACCCGCCGGACCTGCCGTACCCGGAGGCCGACGCGATGCCCGCGCCGCCGGTGCCCGCCAGCCTCGGCATCAGAAACGGCCGCGACTTCGGCCTGCGGTGCCTGCAAGTCGCGGCCTACTGCCTGGCCGGTTACTGGGCCTTCAGCATCGGCAACCGATGGATCGAGGCGCTCGTTGTCAACTCAGTCGCCTTGCTCACCGTCCGGATGGTGATCGTGACCGGATTCTGGCGGCAATGGGTCTTCTGGGATCACGGGCGGCGGCACGATGCGAACGCCGACACAGGCCGTGCGGCCGACGGACCAGCCTGGCCGGCCGGGGGCATCAGGATCGAGCTCTACCGGACGCTGCTGGCACTCGCCGTCACCACCATGTTCGTCACGCTAATCTCGGCCGAACTGTACCTGCACGGCCCAATACGAGTGCAGCCCCACGTCTTTGAGCCAGTAACGATCCGCTTCCTGCAGGCCTATGCCTGGAATCTTGTTCACTCCGTTCCCGGCCTCGAGATCACGCGCACGTTCAACTGGACCGAGCCGCTGGTCTTCCTGGACCCCTGGAGCCGGGCCCTGCTCGTGCTGTACCGGTTGCTGATCCTCGCTCCGGTCATCGAATTCTTCCGGCAGATCTTCACCGGCTCGGCCGACGGCACCGCGGCGGCCAGGCGCAAGGGCCGGTGAGCTGCCTGGCAGATGTCGCCGCCACCGCTATGCACGATCATGGATGAGCGCGCGTTGGGAGGTCGCCAGCGCCACGCAGATCACCCGTTCCAGCGCGGCAACGACAGGCACTCTGGCGACTCAAGTCGCCGACCATATCGAGTCCTCTTTGCTGACGTCGTCTCCGTCAAGGCCAGTCCAGGAGGTGCGGCCGGCAGCGTTCCACGACGCGGGCGAGGTGCCAGGCGAGCCTGAACTCTGCTGAGGACCACTCGGTGGGCGGCAGAAGCGGATGTCAAGTCCTCACCGATTGTCCGATGATGCTGGTATGTTCACCCCGCTGATCGTCGCTGGACCAGGGTTGGAGGGTACTTGTGGCTGAGGTGGCGCTGCGGCCGATCGATGACTCTGACCTCGATGCCTTGTTCGAACAGATGCGGGATCCCGAGTCAGTCCGGATGGCCGCCTTCACGGCCGAAAATCCCGATGACCGCACCGCGTTCGATGTCCACATGGCGAAGGTCAGGACGTTGCCAGAGGCGACCACCCGTGCGGTCACCGTCGATGGACGGCTCGTCGGCAGCATCGCCAGCTTCGTCGTTGATGGCGATACCGAGGTCACATACTGGATCGACAGGTCCTTCTGGGGGCAAGGCATCGCCGGCCGGGCGCTCGCCCTGCTCCTGGAATCGGTTCGCGTGCGGCCCCTGTTCGCCCGCGCCGCTAGTGACAATGTGAGATCGCTCAAGGTGCTGCAGAGGGCAGGATTCGCGATCATAGGCACGGCGATCTCGTTCGCCAACGCGCGAAACAAGGAGATCGAGGAAACGATCCTGCGCCTCGACGAGCCCGCGAAGTCCGCGCCACCCGATGCGTCGAGCGGGGACAGGCAGACTTACTGACCTCGGCAGAACCGGTAAAAGGCGTTGGGACGCGAGTCGGGCTGTCGGCGTTGTCAGGCGGCGTGGGGTGCGAGTTCGACGATGAGGTCAGCGTTAACCCGGTGGCAGTGTTCTTCGCCGAGCTCGGTGATGTCGGCCCCGGTGGCTTCGAAGATCCGCAGGCCGAGCAGGCCGAGTAGGGCCGCCAGCGCGAAGTCGCACGGATTCGACGATTACCGGGCGGCGGTGAGCAGGCCCTCGAACTGCAGGTGGGTGAACCCCAGGGTCGGCGATTCTGGCGAAATTATTTATTTTTTTCTCGGACGGAGGGCCGGCGGACGTGCTCAGCGGGTGAGTGCTCCAGCAGGCCATCGATGACGCAGGTCCGGTAGAACCCCGCGGTGACCGAGAACCGCCGTGACACGGTCGAGGGCCTGAATCGCCGGATCTCCTGCATTCACCGGATACACAGCTCCAGGTGCGGGCGGCAGCGGCTCCAGGCCACGTTCTGCGCACCAGGCCAGGTACAGCGCAGGTCAGACTCGGTGTGGTAGCGGGAGGCGGCCTTGAAGCGGGCCAGGTAAGAGCTACCGCCAGCCGCAGCTGATCGGTGAACGGCACCGGGTGATCGGACGGGAGGGACGGCAGGTTGGTGAAAGTCATCGTGCCATGACACTGCGGCCGCTTCGCCTCGTCGCCAAGGTCGCAAGGCCTGCACCAGGCGCGGCAGATGAGTGTGTCAGCCGAGTGCGTGTGCGATGGACGTCAAAGCCGCCGGCCGTGGACGCTGGCTCTTGTGTACAGGAGCCCCAGCGATGACGGCCGCGGTCCCCCGCCGTTCCAGCTGTGTACCGCGGAACAGAGGGAAAGCCCGGGCCGGTGTTGTTCACCCTCGACGTCGATGGCGAACGGTTCGCCATTCGCCGGGCTGGAGACGGCGGTACCGCCTACGACTGGCTGAGCGGGCCTAAGAAGGGCTACGGATTCGGATCGAGCCGGCCACCGAATCGGTCGGTGGAGGAGC
>CAVRFX010000024.1:0-392866 GCA_963720645.1 uncultured Actinomycetes bacterium
ACAGGCACGCCTATCCTGTGTTCATGTACGTGATAACGGACCGTTATCACGCCTAAACTAGCCGCCTTAGCTTAGCGCTTGGGATACAACGGCCAGGGCGATTGCTACGGCCGCGGGCTGGTCTGCCGTTTCGACAGTGACGATGCTGATGATCTGCTCGGCCGTGTGCGCGCTCACGATGCCGACGTTCTTGCTCGATGCAGCCTGCTCTGCTGCCGGAGCAAACTCGGCGGGAACTACGTGCGCATATTCGCTGTCGTCGCGACGTTGGCCCAGGTCATCACGTTGTAGTCGGTCGCATGTAGTCGGTCGCAGACTGTGACAACTCTCGCCACAGCTTCAAGGGCACGGAGGCGTGCCGTGCGCATGGCGCGGGTTTCCGAGACGAGCGCGGGTCTGCCTCGGCATGAAGTCGCGGAAACTGCGGGCCAGTAGTGTCACTTCTGAAACTCTTAACGTGAAAACGCCGCCCCCTGTAAAGGGCAGGTCTTCTGGTAGGGGATGCCCGGCGCGTTGTTGGTCCATTGAGCGGGCGTGATGTTCTCTCGTACTTCACCGCAGATGAGAGTCGCAAGGAATCCTTGATTCAGGTTCGAGGGCCGCTGCGTGATCAGGGTTACTTTGCCGTCGTTCCCGCCGACGGCCACTGCTTGCCCGTTCGGGCTGAACGCGAGACTGGTGATGCCCGCACTAGTTTGCGTGATGGTGGCGAGGCGTTGTTGGCTAGCGGGGTTCCAGGTATTGACGTCCCCGAGCGCGTCGCCGCTTGCGAGGGTTGCCCCGTCTGGGCTAAATGACACTGCACCGACGGGACTGCCGTCGGCCAATGTGGTGATGAGCTGTCGAGTGGCGACCTGCCAGAGGTCAATGTGGCCTGCCTGATCTCCTGCCGCCAAGGTGCGCCCGTCAGGGCTGAACGCGGCGCTTTTCACTGTGCTGCCCTCATTCATCGCGGCAATGCGATGCCGGCCAGAGATTTCCCATAGGGTGATGAGGCCTTTCGCATCGCCGACGGCGAGGATCTTCCCGTCAGGGCTGAACGCGACGCTGTTCACTGTGCTGCCCTCATTCATGGCGGCAATGCGATGCCCGGCTGGAAACGTCCCACAGGCCGATGCCGCCGTAGTAGTCGCCGACGGCGAGGATCTTCCCGTCAGGGCTGAACGCGACGCTGTCGGACCCGGCGCCCCCCTCAGCGAGGGTGGCCGGACTTGGCGGATAACGGATGGGGTGCCTTAGAGTGATGTTCCACAGGTCGACGCCGAGAAGGTACCCGATGGCGAGGGTTTTCCCGTCAGGACTGAACGCCGTGCTGTATGTCTCCATTACCTCGCTTAGGGCTGTGATCTCCTGGTGGCTTGACGTGTCCCACAAGTCAACGGTGCCCCCTAGGTCCCCGGCGGCTATGGTGCGGCCATCGTGGCTGAAGGCGACGTTCGTTACGGGACTGCCGTTGCCTGCGCTCAGCGTAATGGCATGGCTGCTTGATGCGTTCCACAGGCCAACGTGACCGCCGTCATCCCCGGCGGCGATGGTCTGCCCGCGTGGGCTGAACGCAACGGCCTCGACTGGAGAGCCTTGCCCAAGAGTTGCTGTCTGGCTGCGGCTGGCAATGTTCCACAGGCCGATGGTGCCGTCCGAGACTCCTGCAGCGAGGGATTTCCCGTCGGGGCTGATAGCGACGCTATCCACCTCGTTGCCTTCGGCGAAGCTAGCCGTTTCCCTGCCGGTCGCGATGTTCCACAAGCGGACCAGGTCGCTGTATCCGCCGACAGCTAGCGTCGTGCCGTCCGGGCCGAACGCCATACTCATGACCGCATAACCGGCTGCCAGGGTTGCGGTACGCCGACTGGTCACCGTGTCCCATAGCTGAATGTCACCGTCGAAGTTACCTGCGGCGAGGGTCCGGCTGTCCGGGGTGAACTCAATGCTGTCCACCGGGGCGCCGAGCTGGTAGCCCTCGCGAAGGCTCACGCTGTGCCCCGTAGCCAGGTTCAACATGGTGATGATGCCGCTGTCGTAGCCCACGGCAAGGAATTCCTCGTTCGGGCTAAAGGCAAGACTGTGGACCGGGTCCTTTGCGCCCGCGAGCTGGCGGCTGCCAGTCTTGAGATCCCACAGGCCGACCTGGCCGCTGCTGTCACCCACCGCCATGAACTGCCCGTCCGGGCTGAAGGCGATGGCGCTGATGGCGCTTCCCACATGATAAGAGGCAACGCGCCGACCCGTTGCGGTGCTCCAGAGGTTAACGCGGCCGTCAGCGTCGCCAGTGGCGAATGTCATCCCGCTAGGCTCGAATGCGATGGCGTTCACGGCGCCGGTGCCGACCGTCAGTAGGTAGTCAAGGGGCTGCTGTTCCGCCCGGATAACGGCGGTCCCGGCTTCCGATGTGGGAGCCCGTTCGTATGCTTCCAGGCTGAGCAGCATGGAGAGCGGCGCATTCGCGGACGACAGGCTCATCGACTCCGCTGCCATCTCCTCAGACTGGGCGAGGTGCGACTGGCTGACCGCGGTTTGTTGAAGGGAATAGAAGATGCCGGCGGCGGCGAGTGACGCGACGACGAGGACCGCGACGGCGCCGCTGAGTAGACCGCGGCGGCGGGTGCGGCGCCGCTTACTGGCCTGGATGTAGTCTGCCGGTGGCCCGGCCAGCTCGTCCGGGTAGTCGTGGAGCCATCGCAGTGCTGGGTCGAGCAGAGACCGTGGTAGCAGGAACTCGGGATTTTTGTTGCTGTCGAGCCAGCGCTCCAGGTTCGGGGCGAGGTCTTGGGCGCGCCATTGCACAAACTGGCTGCGCTCCTTCAGCCAGTTTCGCAGGCGGGGCCAGGCGCGGAGGAGTGCCTCGTGGGAGACCTCGACGGTGGGCTGGCCACCGGCGGGGGCCTTATCCGCGGTGAGCAGCCGGGCGTCGATGAGCCGCTGAATGAGCCGCTGGTCGTCTTCGTCCCACTGCGCGAGCCGGGCTGGCCGGCTGAGGTCCCGCGTGCCGACCACTGGGCTGGCGGCGCTGGTCTCGGCGGGCTGCGCGGCGATGAGGCCGAGCAGGATGCGTTGAAGCCGCAGCTGGTCGGCCGGGCCGAGGTCTTGCCACAGCTGCTCGGCTCGGCGGATCAGCGCCCCCTGCGCGCCCGGCAGGTGCGTCCCGTCCGGAAGGTCGACGCCCAGGCCCCGGTAGGTCTCCTCGGTGAGGACGCCGCCCGCGGCGTCGCGTTCCCACAGTTCTGTCAGCGCGAACTGCAGCAGCGGCAGGTCGCCGGGGCGGCCGCGCACGTCCGCGATGAGCCGTTGCGTCAGGCCGGGCTGAAACGAGCGCAGCAGCTTTTCGGCGGGCGCGGCGATGGCCTGGCCCAGGTCTTGTTCGCTCATCGGCGCCAGCGCGACCTGTCCGGCCGCGAGCCGCTCTCCCAGATCGGCCAGCGCCAGGTGGTAGAAGTCGGCGCGCAGCCCGATCACCACCTTCACCGTGTCGGTGGCCAGGCACTGCAACAGCGCGACGAACCGTTTCCGCTCGGCGTCCTCGCAATCGGTGTAGAGCCGCTCGAACTGGTCGACCACCACGATCAGTTCGGCGGGAGGAACGGCGCCGCGAATCGCCGCTGCCAGCTCCTGGGGAGGGGCCGCGGCCAGCTCCTGGGGAAGGAGTATCCCGTGCTGGGCCAGGCTATGGAGCAGTTCGGCGTGCGGCTGGCCGCTGACCCGCTGGTAGCAGCGGATTCGCTGCGCTAGGCCCACCACCGGCCGGTCCCGCAGGCCCTTGGCCAGCCCGGCTTGCAGCAGCGAGGACTTGCCACCGCCGGAGACCGCGACCACCGGCACGAAGTCGCGGGCGGCGAGGCTGGTCAGCAGCTGGCTGGTCGCGTGCTCCCGGCCGTAGTAGTAGTCGACGTGCTCCTCGGTGAACGGTTCCAGGCCGCGGTAGGGGCAGCCGGCGGGAAGCCGCAGCTCCGGACAAAGGTCCCGGATAACCTCCACCGGCACGCCGATGGCGGTATTGCCCAGCCGTTGGCCGGGATCTCCGCGGGCGATGCTCTTGACCATGCCGACAACCACGCCCAGCTCCGGGTCCCAGATCGGCGCGCCGCTGAAACCCAGCGTCGCCTCCTCGCTGCGCAGGGCCAGCTGGTCATAGCCGGCGGCGGCGGTGACACCGTAGAAAGCGAGTTCCCCCGGCAGCCCGGCCTCAGGTCGCATCTGCGGGTAGCCGAAGGTGCGCAGGCCCGGCTGCGGGGTCCTCGGCGACCGGCCGAGCGGAAGCACCAGCACCTCGGGTGGAACCGGGGCGGTGAGCCGCAACACGGCCACGTCAGGCGGATCCTGGAGCAGATCGACGGTAGCCGACAGCGGCCGGCGGGCGACGTGCGGCTCGATGCTGACGGTGGCGCCGGGTGCGCAGCCGGCAAGCACATGGGCGCAGGTCACGATCAGGCCACTGGCCGACACAAGGAAGCCCGCGCCGGCCTCTTCGGGGCCGACCACCCGCACCACCCCGGCGGCGGGCAGCTCCGCGGCAAGCTCGTTCATGTCGCTCCGTTACAGCCCGACGCTAGCTAGTTCTTCGGCCGGGCGCCTCCAGACCATCTTTACCTGGTAATTAGACTCTCCGGCTACCTTCCCGACCGCCAGGTTGCCCACCTCGCCGGTGGCCTTCAGGCCAAACGTGATCTCCATCTCGGCGGGCGGCTCCTCCAGGGCCTCAGCAGCTGCGAGAAAGGCCCGGACATTCAGGCTCACCGCCCGCCGCACGGCCTGCTCGAACCCGCTTTGGGCCACCGCGACCGCCTCACCAGCCTGATTCCGCGCCCACTGGCGCAGCCCAGCATTCTGCTCGCTGGCCACGGGCAAGTCCTCGGCTGCGTCCACCTCTACCAAGACGTCCGCGGCCTCTCCCTCCTCCGAGGCAAACCGCAGGTAGTTCGTCATCCTGTCTTCTCTCAGCTGCGTTCTCATCGAACCGGAAGCGGTAATGGCCTATTATCCGGTACATCAGCCGCGCATGACAGTGGCCGGCCGGGCGGTCTGCATTCATGGTCACCGCGCGACTCGCGCACGTTATCCGGTACATCACCCCCGGCATCGAGGATGCAGCATGGCACGGCGGCGGACGACCAAGATCATTTCCGGCGAAAAGGACAGCGGCCAGTGCCGTAGCGATGACCGGGCGTAAGCAGCATGCCCCCATCCGGGACGTGACCGCGATCCGCGGCGGCGCCGTCACTCTGGCCGAGGCGGCTGATGCGTTCTTGTCCTCGCCGCGGGCGGCCAGCCCCAACACCCGCCGCGCCTACGCCGGCGTGATCGACCGCCTGGCCGCCGAGCTCGGCCCGCACCGGCAGCTCGCCGCGGTGCCTGGTGATGAGATCGCCGCCGCGCTGCGCCGCCTGTGGGGCAACCGCGCCCCGGCGACCTGGAACCGCAACCGGGCTGCCGTCGTGTCCTGGCTGAACTGGTGCGCCAGCCGGAAACGCTGGCCGGCCCCGCAGCTGCCCGGCGACGCCGAGCGGCGCAAGGAGCACAGCCGACCGCACCAGGGCGCTGCCCCGGGCCGCGTCGAGCGGCTGCTGTCCCGCCGCGACATCCCGCTGCGGGAGAAGACGCTGTGGCGGATGCTGTACGAGACCGCCGCCCGGGCCAGCGAGATCCTCGCCCTCAACGTCGAGGACCTCGACCTCGAGCAGCGCCGCGCACCCGTCCGCTCCAAGGGCGGCGACACCGAGTTCGTCTACTGGGACACCGGGACCGCGCACCTGCTGCCCCGGCTGCTGCGCCTGCCCGACGGCACCTCGCGCACCAGCGGGCCGCTGTTCCTGGCCAGCCGCAGGCCCGTGCCCGCGCGCCGCCCCGCGCCCCGCGACATCTGCCCGCACACCGGCCGGGCCCGCCTGGGCTATGACCGGGCACGGGTCCTGTTCAAGAAGTACACCGCCACCGCCACCGGCGATGGCCTGGAACTGCACCAGCTCCGCCACTCCGCGGCGACCCACCTCGGCGACCAGAAGGTCCCGCTCCAGCTGATCATGGCCAAGACCCGGCACAAGTCCCCGCGCACCGCCATGCGCTACGTCAAACCCGGCGACGCGGCCGTCGCCGAGGTCACCAGCCTGCTCGGCCCGCCCAGGCGCAGCCACTGAGCCCGGCCGCGCTACTTTGCGGCTCGCCGTAGCTGTAGGAGCTCCGGTCGGGTCGCTCCGTGGCCCCTTTCGCTCGTATTCCGGTCCCACCCCTCCGATGGCCCCCGGGTTCGTGGCACCAAGGGCCAGAACGCGAAGGATGGCCTCGCGAATAGCCCGGCTGCGGTCGGCACTGCCGCGGACATCGAGGCTGGCGGCACGGTGGGGACGGGCAATGGCGTCCCATCGGTTGTCCGCGTAGGTGCCGAGGTCGAGGTCTTGCGTCGCTGTGCAGAGCGGTTCGTCGCACCGGTGCCGGACGACGAGCCCGGCAGGGATGGGGCCATGCTCCAGAGTCCACGCGTAGCGGTGTGCGGTCGTCGTGACAACGGTGTCACCGCATCCAGCGTGAAAACGGCCGTAGCCACCACTGCGGTCCGCTCCGCCGTCAATGGCGCCCAGCCACCAGCGGTGGCCTTGGTCGTCGACCGGCGCACATTTCGCGAGGAAACGCCCGACGGTAGCCGGATCCACCGGCAATTCGGCTTCGCCGACGCCCAGCCGGGTGCTCAATGGCCGGCCATACGACGGCAGTGATCCAAAGAGCATCAGTTCGTCGGCCACGGCGTCCATTGTCGATGCGTGGTCTGACGGAACGCCCATCGCGGGGCCAGTACCGGAGTACGCCCGAAACCGGCAATAGGCGGGCGTAGGGGGTCCCGGTAGTACTGGCGGAAAAACCAACGGATATACCTCTGACCTGCGGAGGCTCGGCGGGTTTTTGGCCCCGGCGCCGGGTGCGGCCGTCCGGATAGCCCCGTTCAGTGAGACGTTCACCGGACAGGTCATATGAGACGGCGCCTTCGCAGGTCGCTGTGGCCGCGCGGCTGACTGTCCGGGTGTCCGGTTGGGGATCCCCATACGGACACCAGCCATGCGGCGATCGTGACCCTGATCGGCGCGGTAGACAGCTTTACCCTGTCGAACATTGCCGCCGGTGATGCGACCAAGGACATCATCACCGGCTATGACTGCCCGCCGAGATGACCGCTACGGGCGAGATCGTGGACGGCCGTCCGCGCATTGAGGCGGTAATGGCCGTCGAAGCCGACCGAGCCATCAGCGGGCACCTGTGCAAAGGTGAAGATCGGTACATGGTTCGCTCGCGTGTACCTGCTCGCTGACGCCTGGCGCGATGCCGCAGGCTGAGCTTGCCACATGGCCGGGGTGCCTCCGCCCGGGCGGCTACCGGGAGGGCAAACCGATCCCCGTCCCGACGTAATAGGCGATCTCTCGCGTTGCCGCCGCTGGCGGGGCTCTCACGCCGTCATCAATGATCACCGGCCACCGGCACGGCTCGTTGTAGTCGGCCGGGTCGTCGAGCGACCACCAGCCGTCCCGCTGGGAGACAGGTACCGCACGGCGACCCTGGTACTGCCGGCGCCGGGCTCGCCAGCTCTCCTGGTCCTGCCGATACCGAGCGACTCGCTCACGGGTGCAGTTCCGCCGCGCCGGTCGACTCGGCGACGTCAGGGCGAGGGCGCCGTGCCGCCATTCGCCCGGGCTGTGGTCGGCCCAAGCTCTCGGCCAATCAGCAGGCCGAACTGCGGCGCATGCACGCCTCCGGCGCCTACTCCATCGCCGATCTGGCCGAACTGTTCACTGTGTCCCGGCCCACCGTGTACCGGACCCTCCAGCGCAGCCCCGCCAGCCCGGCACGATGACGTGCTTGCCGAGTGATAATCCCGGGCAGATCTCGCTCTCATATCCGTTGGGTTTTCGGCGCCTGGACCCGGTACCCCGTCATGCAGGGACGCCCCCGTTCTTCACCACGAACCCGATCACTGGGAGGTAGTGGGCGTCGTAGAAGCTCATCCAGTCGGCACGCACCTGCAGAAGGCTGGCATACGCCAGTCCGGGCTCGCCGGGGCCTTCAAGCGCGCTGCTATTGCTGGGGCGGCCCACTGCCCGGGTCATTGACTCGCGCGCTGGAAGACTTCTCACCAGCCAGGCCACCCTACGATCCGTGGTCCTCGACGTCGTTGCGTGAGGACCACGGATCGTAGGGTAGAAGCTCAGCCGATGTTGTTACAGGCCCTCACCCACGTTTTAATGTACCCGGGCTGCTGCGAGAACAAGGTCGCACATACCTTGCCGTCTTTCGGCGCTGTAAACCAGCTAGAGCCCCACGACCAGGACTGCGCCGCGACGGGGAAGTGCCCGTACTTCTCCGGACCCTGCAGGTGTCCACCTGGGACGAGATTGCCCTTCGCGTCGGAGAAGTCAAAGTCGATCCAGAGGTTGGAGATCTGGCCGAAATACGTGAAACCGGCGTCCACATAGTTGATCCGATTCCCCGATCCACCGACGCTCCTCGTGTTGATGCTGAAGGTGCCCCGAGGGATACAGATTCCCTTGACTCCGTAGCAGCCGCCGAAACCGATGGTGCTGTGCGCGTCCGCGGGCCGTGACATTGACGTGGCTGCCGCTGGCTGGGTGGTGCTGGCCGATGCCACGCCGGTCAGGCCCACCGCTCCGGCCGCGACGACGGCTGCAATGCCCGCAGCCCGCCCGAGCTTGTTCTTGATGTTCATGTCGCTCCATTCGGTTTCATACCATTTGGTCTAAGACGTGGCTTTCTGTGCCCACGGTCCGCACGCCGCAACGGGAACCTGGCGCCGACGATCAGCGAGCCGCCGCGTAAGGCGGATATCGCGTGTCGCGACGCCCGCAGAGCTGTCACCGTCGGTAACGAAGCGCCCGTCTGGCGAGACAGGCCCCGGGACTCCGCCTGGCCCTCGCCGACGCCTCGCAGCGCTACAACGACGCCATCGGCGACTTCTGGCCTGACCAGCACGATCACGCTCGTTTGGGGCTGATGACGGTTCTTACCAGGACCCCAACTTCTTACCCCGCCGCATGAGCCGGTCGAAGTCGCTCTCTTGAGCCATCGCTATTGCCCTCCCTGGCATCGCTCTATGTCGTTGACACTGCACCTACGCGCCAAGAGAGCGGTTCGGTTCGCTCGGTCAGCAATGTTTTTTCGGATAAGAAGCACATACTGAAATCGGGAGCCGATGCTCGCTGGACCGATCGGCAGGTGAATCCATAGAGCTGTGGTGGGGGTGGCCGTGTTGTGGAAAGACAGCGGGGCGCGGGCGTGCAGCCAGCGCACCGCGGCGCGGCCGCGGTCGTTTGAGGGAGCGCTTGCCATCCCGGTCGCCCGCCGGGCTCAGGTTCTCCGGACTGGCGCGCAGCAGTCCGGCCGACCAGGTGCCGTCCTCGTCGCTGGCCCGGACCACCAGCAGTAGCTTGCCGTCGGCCTTCGGCGGGATCATCCAGCCGCCCAGCCGGTGCGAGAACTTGCAGTCCACGTCCGCGCCCGCGATCGTGTAGTCCAGCATGGTGCCGTCGGCCAGGTGCAGCGCCCGGGCCAGGGCAATCTCGACCAGTGTCGGGGTGTCGGTAAGACCGGTGTCACCAGGTACACGCGATTGCGTTGAGCCTGCTCAGCTACCCTGAGCCGCACTGCGTTGGGAACGCGGCTAGCGAGGGCCCTGCCAGCCAGCCGACACCAGGGTCAGGTCGCGGCCGGGGGGATGCCCGTGAGGTCCAGGCGGCGGTCGGTCCGTAGCTGGATCTCCCCGTACGAGACCGGGAGAAACCGTGGGAGGTCAGGCAGCGTCGACTCGAACGCCTCCGCGTCCTTCTCCTCGATCCGGTCATCGGGACGCACGTCGATGACCACACCGGAACCACCCGCCATCCGGGCGAACAAGTCCGGCGCGTGACGCCGGTACCGGCCGGCCCCGTCACGCCAGTGCAGCCAGAACGGCTGCGCCGCAATCGCGGTGACCCGCGGATCGAAGTCCAGCAGCATTACATGATCACGCTCAAGCCAGGACTCGTACCCGACATGCGCTCCCGTGGTCACCGACCACCACAGGCCAGGCAGGTGCTTCTGGCTCCTGGCCCAGCGAAACTCCCTCGCCGGCATGAACGTCTCGGGCCGCAGGCCCGGCCACGCAGCCGGCAACTCGCGGTGCTCGCTGCCGTCCCCATCGAGATAACACAGCTCGAACTCCGGGTCGGCGTCTCCGGCCCCTGCTCCCTCGCACCGCTGCCCCACAAGTCACGCCTCGTCCCCCGCGATCACGTAGTGAGGAAACTGTAGTGACAGAAGGCCCCAGTCGAGCAACGTTAATTGACAAAGAGGAATGTTCGATGTCATAGGACAGCTACTGTCCTATGACAATGAAGATTGCTCGACCCGTGCTTCTGACCTGTGGAGAGGAATCTTCATTGTCAATCTGTGGCTGCCGTGATGTCCGCTTTACCCGTTTCTGATGGCGGCCGGGGGTTGCTCTTGCCAATAAAGATTGCTCAGGGCGAGCTTTTGCGGCTGGCGCAGGCCGCGACGGCGGTGATGGCATCGGGGTAGGCCGCGGCCTGGAACAGTGCCTGCGGGCTGGATTCGGTAACCGGCCGGGGGCTGGACTCGATGAGGGCGATCATCCTGCGTTTCCATGCGCGGTCGGCCTGGTCTGCGGGTGCCTGGACCCTGGAGTAGATCAGCTGCTCGATGGAGCAGCGGCGGAGAAGCCGGCGTGCCCGGCGTTCGGCCGCCAGGATGTCAGGGCAGCCGCTGACGCTGAACTGCGGGGCTCCCGGCCCGGACAGCCAGATGCCGTGCCTGAGGCAGACTTGGTGGTGGGCGGGCAGGTGCACCGGGACCGGCTGCCGGATGCGGCGGGCTGCTGTGCAGAGGCGGCATGCGGTGACGGCCCGCGCGGGCTGGCCGCGCTTCCCGCCGAAGGCGGGGAGCGCGTTCCTGATGGCTGCGGCGGTCGAGCCGCTGATCACGGCGAGCCTCGCGGCGGCGTCATTTGCCCAGGGAATGAGCTGGTCGTGCTGCCAGCGGTCGTCGTGCCAGCGGGTCTTGACGCGGAACCAGGGCGGGAGGATGTCCAGCAGGGCATCAGGGCTGGTTCGGTTGGCGGCGGCGAGGCGGCTGAGGAACGATGCCAGCGTTTCGCCGTTCACCGGGGCGGCGGGCACCGGCAGCGGGGCCGGCTGAGAGTGGCGGGCTGCGGCCAGCGGGGCGTATCCGCTGATCCTCGCCGGGTGGCAGCCGGGGCAGGGATGCGGCTGGATGCCATGGCGTTCCAGGCCCCGGTAGAACGTTGCCCTGGAACCGTCCAGGCCCAGGCCTGTCAGCTCTGCGAGCAGGGCAGGGGTTCTCAGGTGAGGGTCGTCGGCTAGCCGCTGCCGGCAGTAGCCGGCGAACGGCGCAAAGTCGTCGGCCCGGGCTGCGGGCTGACCTGGGGTCCGGCGCCCGTGAACGTAGTCCCGGACCGTGCCGGGCGAGTGCCCGTAGGCTCTCGCGATCTCGCGGACCGGCTTCCCGGCGGCGTGGTCGGCCAGGATCTGCTTGCCGCGGTCGCGCGGCAGCATATTCGTCACCGCTTCGCGGTTCCGGTGCGGGGCGGTGGTGCCTGGGCGGTCATGTCGACGGTGATCTGGTCGAGGCCCTTCCTGGTGATCTTCTCGGTGCCGTCGAGGATGGCCTGGCAGGATGCGTCGCGGATGAGCCAGAGCAGGCTTCCGATCATGCCGCGGGTGCGGCGGTGCAGGTAGTCCGCGAGCGTGACGAGGGTGCCGTCCTTGTGGCGGTAGAGCCGCAGGGCGCCCTCGATCGCGGCGATGAGGGCGGACCATTCCTGGCCGGGGGTGAACGCGCTGGTCGGGATCAGGGTGAACCGGCCGGCGACCTGGTCGCCCCGCGGGCCGGCCAGCAGGGCCCCGCGGTCCAGTCCGATGCCCGCGTAGACGAAGGTGGCCGGCAGCCTCTCGGAGAAGTACTTCAGGGTGTCTGATGCCTCGCCGCCGGCGCGGGTGCTCATGTCCAGGTTGTGCAGTTCGTCGACGATGATCATGGTCACGCGGGTGTCCAGGCATATGCCGCAGACCGACTCGATCACGTCGGTGATGTTGGCCCGGCGGGGAACCGGCAGGCCGAGGAACCGGGCGAGCTCCATCGCGATCATCTTGCCGGTCGCGGCCGGCGGGACGGTGATGTAAATGACGGGGATGTCGTCGCGGGAGTGCGGGTTCCGGTGCCGGTGGGTCACCTCAGCGGTCTTGCCGAGCTGGGTGACAGCCGTGGTCTTCCCGGTCCGGGCCGGCCCGGACACCATCAGCCCGGACCGCCCGTAATGGGCGATGCGGTTCATCCGGATCAGGTCCCCGCCTCGCCTGACGATCCGCCCGATGACCGGGGTCTGGACCACGACCAGCCGGGAATGGTGCTCCAGTCGCTCCTCGTCATGCGCGGCGCGCTTGCCGTCCTCGAGCGAGAGCCAGTCCTGCTCGGCGAGCAGGTGCGGGATCGATGGCACGGCCGCGACGAACTGCCGCCATCCGGGCAGCGTGGTCAGCTGGATCGCAGGATCGGCGCTGCCCGCGGCGGGCGGGGTCACCGCCACTTCTCCGCCTCGCGGAACGGGTCGAAGATCGGCATCGGGACGATGGCCGCCGGCTGCCCGCCCCGCCGTCAGGCTCTTCGCCGGCCGGACCTTCCCGCGGCTCCGGCTCTGCCTGCGTGGCGGGCTGGACGGCCCGGGTGCGGCCGGCGACCCGCCGGGCCCGCTTGCCGGGCGCTGTCCCTGGCACGTTCCCGTCGCCGGGTCCTTGTCCGGCCCGGGTGAGCAGGTCCTCGACCGCGTCGGCGAGCTCGGCCTCGGTGGCGGCGGGCAGCAGCTTGCGGGCGTGGTCCCAGGCCAGTTCCCCGAACGGGGCGGCGACCCGGTGCAGCTGGGTCCAGAACACGGTGATCCAGCCGCCGTTCCAGTGGTCGCGGACCCAGACCCGGGAGATGTCGTAGGGGTCGTAGTGGACCTCCCACAGTCCTTTGCGGGCAGGGACCCCGGAATGCTGCATCCGCAGCGGGTTCAGCTCCGCTCCGTCGTAGACGCGGCGGCTGATCTTGATGCCGTAGGCGTTCACGGCCCGCCATGTCGCGGGAAGCAGCTCAACGTGGTCATCGGGCGACAGGGCCAGCGGCACGTAGCCGGCGGTCTCGGTCAGGGCGGCGTACTTCTCGTTCGGGGTGAACGCCCGGCCCGGGTGCAGCGGGTCGCGGAGCCCGTGATGGGGCCGGTTCTGCCATTCCGCGATGAGCCACTGGTCGAGCAGGTTCTGCAGTTCGGGCAGCGACCACACCGCCTTGTCCTCGGTGCCGCGGCCGCGGTATTCCGGGCTCCGGCCGGTATAGCCGGACACGTACTGGGCGAACATCGTCGCGACCGACCCCAGCATCCGCTCAATGTGCGGCTTGTCGGTCCCGGTGGCCTTGCGGGCGGGCTGGAAGCTGATGCCCAGGAACGCGCAGGACGCCTTGAAGGACTCCGAGACGAACACCTTGCCGTGGTCGACGACGATCACCTGGGGGATGATGACCGGGCGGGCCGCGGCATGCTCCAGCCGCTCGTCGATGCTGAGCATCCGCCGGAACGGCAGGGCGGACTCCGACATCCTCATGGCCTCCGGCCAGCCCGGCCGCATCGGCTCTGGGGTGACGGTCCGGGCCAGCAGCACGCTCGCATCCACCGACTTCGTCGTCGGCCGCAGCACCGCTGCGGTCACCGTCCGGGTCGCGACGTCGATGATCCCGGTCAGGTCCACCCGGTCCGGGATCCCGTTGTCCAGGCGGACCAGGACGTCCAGCGGCGTCGAGTCGATCTGCATCAGGTCACCGGGCGCGGCTACCGCCACCTGGCCGAACGGTCCCTCGGGGCGGGCAGCCAGCGACCGGCGGGTCCTCGCCGACCCGGTCGTGTGCCAGGCCCGCATCCAGCCGGCTGAACAGGCGGTAAAGCGTCCGTTCCGACGGCAGGCTCGCCGTCTCGTTCCCGCCCGCCTGCGCGAGGATCTGCCTCGTCCGCCGGAACACGAACGCCGCCGTCCGCGTCGGCTCGTCCGCAGCCTCGCCGATCGCCTGGCGCATGGCCGCGACCACAGCGGCACCGGCCCGGCCGTGCGGGGGCATCCGCCTGCCGGCCCGGTGATCGGCCATGGCGACCAGGCCCTGCTCCTGGTAACGGCGCCGCCGCTTGGCGATCGCGCTCGCGGTCACCGGGTGCCCGGCGGCAGTCAGTTCGGCCGCCTTGGCCTGCTCCCTGCGGGTCAGCGTGAACACCGCCGGGTCGTATTCCGGCCGCGGGGCCGTTCCCTTCTCCGCGTCCGGCGGGACTCCCAGCAGCACCTCGACGATGTGCCGCTGCCACCGCAGGGCCTCCTGCACTGCCTCCCCGGGCAGGCCGTCAAGCACCGAGACCTGCGGCATCCCCGGGCGCGGCCAGGCATCCAGCACGGTAAAGCCCTCCGCTGCCAGCAGGCCGGACACGCTGACGGTGACGACCTTCCCGCCGGCATCGGCCAGGCGGACAGCCGGCCCGGACACCCCGATGACCGTCTGGTCGCGGCCATCGAACCGGACCCGGTCCCCGATGCCGAGACCGCCCGGACGCCCGGCCCCGGTCACCGGGCGCCGCCGGGACTGACAAGGGTCTCCGGGGTCAGCCTGACGGCCAGGTCCGCGACCAGGACGTGCCGCCACATCAGGTGGAACAAGACCGGCAGGACCGCCAGTGGATCCCCCGCGGCAGCCGCCCCGGCCATCAGCGGGGCCGGGCCGGCGAAGGTCCTCAGCAGCAGGCCGGCCACGTCCGGCGAGCCGCACCGCTGATGCCGGTACCTCGCCAGCCATGCGACGTTCGCCACCCGCACCGGGTCCGGGACGCCCACCCGCCTGAAGCCCCACCCGGCCAGCTCGCATGCCCTGCCGGTGGCGTCGAAGGCCTCCGCGTCCCGCGGCCCGATCCGGTCATCGGGACGCACGTCGATGACCACGGCGGACCCGTCGGCCATCCGGGCGAACAAGTCCGGAGCGTGACGCCGGGACCGCCCGGCATCATCACGCCAGCGCAGCCAGAACGGCTGCGCCGCGATCGCGGCCACCCGCGGGTCAAAGTCCAGCAGCATCACGTGATCCCGCTCAAGCCAGGACTCGTACCCGACATGCGATCCGATTGTCGCCGCCCACCACAGGCCGGGCAGGTGCCTCTGGCCTCTCGCCCACCGGAACTCCCGGACCGGGAGGAACCTCTCCGGTCGCAGCCCCGGCCATGAAGCCGGGAACTCGCAGCGCCCGGCTCCTCGCTCATCGGCATAACACAGCTCGAACTCCGGATCGGTATCCCCGGCCACTGCAGCCTGCCCCACAAGTCGCGCTCCGTCCTCATACGGTCACGCAGTGAGGAAACTGTAGCGGCAGAAGCCCCCAGTCGAGCAACGTTAATTGACAAAGAGGAATGTTCATTGGCAGAGGACAGCTACCGAAGCGGCGGCCCGGGCATGTTCCGGGGGGCGGCTGTCCGGTCGCATTTGATCTTCTCTCTGAGGAACCTTCTGACCAGAGTTGATGCAATCCCGGGTGAGACGGGTCGGTCGGCCGGTCTCAAATCGTGTTGTCTGCCAGAGGGCTTTCGAGGCTCTTGTCTCATTTGATGTTGTTGGCCAGCCGTGTTACATAAACGGTCTTGACGTCGAGAACCACGCGCGCCGGCCTTGGAAGGCTCACCTGACGTTGCCGCTCAGAGGCAGATCGAACAAGATCAGGTGGGACAGATGCAAGGTCAGCTGAGACCGGACAGCGGCGACCTATTAATAAGGTCTATGCGCCGGGTCGGCGTCTCTCATAAACGAGCGATTGTGAGACGAGCCGGAAGAGGCCTGCCTGACGGACGTTTCCCGTCTCAAGACCCGTCTAACAACTTCCCTGAAACGCCGGTGGTTATGAGACGGTTCTGAGACGGTTCTGAGACACTGGGCGCATGACGCGCACAACAGAGACTGCCAAACCGCCCAGCCGGCTTCCCGGTTGAGGACATCCCGGGCGGCGACCGGAACCTCATCGGCCTGGCACGTGTCTCAACGGACGGCCAGGACGCCCAGCTGCAGCGCGACGACCTCCGCGCCGCCGGATGCGGCCGGATCTACCAAGAGAAGATCAGCACCCGGAAGGCCACCGCTGACCGGCCCGGCCTGAGCGCCGCGCTCGACTACCTGCGCGCCGGTGACACCCTCGCCGTCTGGAAGCTCGACCGGCTGGGCCGCTCGGTCAAGGACGTGCTGACCATCGCCGACGACCTGCACGAGCGCGGCGCCGACGTCCGCATCCTGACCAGCAAGCTGTCCGGCACCTACTCGCCGGCCGGCGAGGGCAAGTTCTTCTTCACCATGATGGCCGCCTTCGCCGAACTGGAGCGCGACATCATCCACGAGCGGACCATGGCCGGCCTCGTCGCAGCACGGGCACAGGGCCGCCGCGGCGGCCGCCCGGTCGTGATGGACGCCGACAGGCTCGCCGCCGCCAGAGCACGCCGTGAGCGCGGCGAGAGCCCCGCCCAGATCGCCAAGGCCCTCGGCGTCAGCCGCGCCTCGGTCTACCGTCACCTGGCAGCCGGCTCCGCAGACGAGGCGCACTGAGCCAGGGTGATCGCTAGCATCCTGCCGTAAGCAAGCCCACGGCCAGCCGGGGTTGGTGGCTGGTTCTGCGCCGGTAACTGATCCGCTTGCCATGGGCGGCAGGGCGCGATGGTCGCTCCGTCCGCCCTCGGCGCGGCGGCGAACGTGGCGTAAGTACTACTTGCGCATATCTCGCTGCTGCGGGCCGGTTGAGCGCAAGCCAGCGCGCTCCCCGTCGTCACCCTGAATCGGACGCGACACCCGCAGCTCAACCAGGCCGAACCGGCTCCATGATCGCGGCGGGCCGGGACGAAACAGACTGACGCCAACGCAGCTGAGCCGACCTTGTCCTTTCCGCGCCGAAGTGACGGTGCCCGGGTGGTCCTGGCGGCGATCTTGGCGTGTCCGGCTACGGTGCGGCCGGGATATGGCCGGGGCCGGGGTGGTTAGCCCAGAGCGTGGTGGAGAGCCTTGTCGCTGTTGCCTGGGCTTGCGATCACGTAAACGCCGGTGCCGTGAGCGACTTCACGCGATCGTGCCCGCAGCTGGTTGACGTCGGTTCCCGGCGGCCACCTGGTGCCCCAGTTTGACCAGCGCACGCCGGTCAGGTCGCGGCCAGTGAGATCGGCATGGGCCAGGTCCGCGCGCGTTAAGTCGTCCAGCGCGCCCTCCAGTAGCGCTGCTGCAAGCCCTTCCACCTGCTGGACGCCTTCCATTGTTCCCCGGGGCCCGGGTTTTCAGCGTGTCATCCGCTGGGGAATGCCCGAAAGGCATGATTTCGTATAGAAATGATAACGGAACGTGGCTGAACGCGGCAGAGGATCGCGCCCTGGCCCTGGCTACGCCGGCCCATTCGCCGGGATGGACGTTGCGATGACGCCATGCATGGCGCTGGAGGAATGGTGAATCTGAAGCTGGGTCACTACAACAAGGACGGCATCGAGGTCATCGACGTCGGGGGCGAGATCGATATCTCCACGGCACCGCGGCTCCGTGAGCTCCTCATCGATCTGATCAGCAAGGACAACTACCAGCTCATCGTCAACCTGGAGAGGGTTGAGTTCCTCGACTCCACCGGCCTCGGGGTGCTGGTGGGAGGCCTGAAGCGGGTGCGGGCCCACGACGGCTCGCTAGATCTGGTCTGCACGCAGGAGCGGATACTGAAGATCTTCCGGATCACCGGGCTGACGAAGGTCTTCGGCATCCACGAGACAGTGGACCAGGCCATCGCGGCCAAGGGGCACCGGTAAGGAACGCGTCACCGGGGGCGAAATAGCGGAGAGCTTCGGTTACCTGCCGCCAGGGCAGCGCCCTGACCTGGGCGTGCAGCAGCGGCTGGTTCCGTTTCACGACGGCGATGTAGTGGGCTTTGTTGTCCTTGACCAGCCAGTCCAGGTTCGCCCGCACCGTGTGGAGGGCATCGAAGGTCACCACCGCACCGTCCAGGTCCACCGGTTCCAGCAGTTCGGTGAAATGGCTGGTCTCGTTGTGCTTCACGTCCACCTCCAGGTGATCCAGCAGCCGGCCGCCGTGCTCGGCGACGCCGAGAAGATGAACCCGGGTGCCGTCGGCGCGGCGGGCCCCGCGGGACGTCTTGCCGTCCACGGCCACGGCCCTTAACCGGCCCCGGGCCAGCGCCTTTGCCTGCCCGGCCGCGCGCCGGGCGTGGTAGCCGCGCACGCTGGCCGGTGGCCCGCCGCGGCGTCGGCGGCTGCGCGGGCGTGGCCCGAGCAGCGCCCGGGTCAGGGCCCGCGCGTCGAGGCGGTCCAGGACCACCCGGATCGTCTTCTCATCCGGTGCCCGGTACCGGCCGGCGATCGGAATCCCACGGAGCGCGCAGCCGGGCCAGGTCCGCCCACGGCCATCTGTAAACCATGTGCTGGGACTGTGATGTCGAGCATCTCCCGTGACAGGACACGCCAGTCGAGCTCTGAGTGCCGAATTAAGCTGTATTTGATCAAGGCGGTGCCTGCGGCGCCGCTGGCCCGGCGTCAGCGGCGGGCTCTGCCTTGGCGGCCCGCCCGCCGCACGCCGAGCCACACGCTCGCAGCAGGCGCAGATCAAGCCAGGGAGGTCATTACTCACCCGTCGACGATGGCGTGCTCGGGTCTACGGCATCCGCGATCTTCCGAGCCTCGGCAGCCTCGAGGGTCGCCGCCTCGGCTTCGCCGACGGCATAAGTGGCGAAGTCCACCGCATCGGCGGCGTTGGCCTCGGCCTTCTCAGCCCGCCGCTCGGCGGCCTTTACGTCATCGTCGTCCCGCTTCTCGTCAAGCTTGGCCCCTATCTTCTCCAACTGCTCCTGCACGTGGGCCTGAAGGCTGACCCAAGCCGCGGCCAGGTCGCCCTTTACCTTGGCGCCTCGTACCTTCATCTCCTCGCGTCGCTGCTGGGCGGTGGACTTGGCCTGGGCAACGCGAGCCTCAAGTTGCTCGCGGGTCTCATTACGGGCGGCGGCCGCGTGGTCCTCGGCCTCCTTCGCCCTCCGCGACAGCTCAGCCAGGGACGCCGACAGCTTGGCCAGC
Source organism: uncultured Actinomycetes bacterium (assembly GCA_963720645.1). Classification (GTDB taxonomy): domain Bacteria; phylum Actinomycetota; class Actinomycetes; order Streptosporangiales; family Streptosporangiaceae; genus RYN-230. Next base: position 19,160 of record CAVRFX010000024.1, read on the forward strand.
GATTCCGAAGCCGTGGGCATGATCTCCTCCGAATGTGACGGGTAATCGGGGACGGTCCAACGACTAGTAGGGCCGAGCCACCAACTCCAGGGCCGAAAGTCCCCCACCGGCCGGGGCTGCCGGGTCCTGGGCTGTGCCGGGCAGTTCGCTGGGCTGAGCAGAGTCGGTCCTACGCGCCCACCCGGGACATCGCCGCCCGGGCGGGCTGGAGGCCGACCGCACGGTCCAAGAGTCCTGGCTGGGGTCAGATCCGGGGATGGCCCGCTGAGTGTCCGTGTCCGCCCCTCCAGCCTAGAGCGTCACTGTGACCGCAGGACAACGAGCACAGGTGAATAGTGCCGGGTGCACGTACACGCGAAGTCACCAGCGTAAGACGGAATCTGTCAAGTGGTCCGGAAGAGTTTCTGATGTTTCGGAAACTTGGTGATGAACTGGGGGTGGTTGCTACGGCTAGCGCTGGTGTGGCCTGGCTGGCCTGGATGTGAGGCAGGCGCCGGCGGCCCGGCTGAGGGCATGCTGGAGCGCCGTGCCGGAGCTGTTGGTTGCGCGGCGCGGTCCGGACGCCCGTCACCCGGGTCTTCTCGCTCTACGTAGTGCAAGCGGGCTCGCCCTGCCCCGCGTGATTGCGGGCAGGCCTGCCCCGACAGCGTTCAACCGAGCCGTGAGAAGCTCCGGGCGACCGGGGGAAAGCTGCCCAGGGTGACTTGCGGGGTAAACCCCTACGCTTGAGCGGGCTCGCTCTCCCCCTCATCTGGGAGGAAGGTCTCGGGCACCCATGCAGGTGGTGGCGGCAAGAAGCGCTGGTCAGGCTGCCTCCGCCTGGTGCTGCGGGGTGTCATGGCAGCTGCCGGCGCCGGCGGCGACGGCAGGATCCCAGCTGGTGCCGTGGACGACCATGCAGTAGATCAGCCGCTGCACCTGCATCCACCGCGGCCCGGTCGGCTCGCACGCCACTGTCACCGACGTGAACCCCTTCGCCCGCGCCTGCGCCACCGCCCAGTCCAGCGCCTCGCCCAGCCGGAACGCCTTCACCTTCAGCGTCTTGCGGGCCAGCACCCGCACATCGTGATCGATCACCGCGAGCGCCTGCTTGTCTTCGGCCAGGTCGATCCCGATCACCGCGCCATCGCGCGGCAGCAGGGCGCGCAGCCGCTCCCGCCGCGCATTCCGCTTCCGGTCTCCCCGCGTCGTGCCGTTGCCGCTACCCTTGCCCACAGAACGTCCTCCTCGCTGCGTTTGGGACACCAAGCCCGTACTACCGCACCAGGAGGACGTTCCTGTCTCAACCACATCCCTGCTGAACAACGGCCTCTAGCGCGTTGTCCTATTACTACGCTTGGCACTGGAGACCTCTGCGGACACTCCGGCCAGAAACCACGGGGCAGGGGCAAGCCTGCCCGGACCGGATGCGGGCCATCCCCTGAACGGTGCACGCCGTCACCGGGCCGCCTCAAGCGAGAACAGACAGCCGTCGTCCAGGGCCTTACCCGCATCGTGCGCGACCGCAGACAGCGTGCCCGTTGCGTGCCCGATCGGCCGGTCAACGCCGGGAACTTACGGTCACTCCCGGACAGCCCGATACACCGGCTCACCTGCGTACAGGCAGGCTGACTCGCTGCGCAAACCGACCTGTGACGAAGCAGCGGGTCGGCAGTTCGATCCTGCCGGGCGCGCTCAAGCAAAACCGCGACGAAAGCCCGAGCGGGATGTAGTGCGCGAGGACTGAGGCGGATCCGCTCGATCAGGTGAATTGAGCCTGGTCGGCGACGAAGTACGGGCCCTCGACAGCGTTTATGACGCCGATCCTCAGCTCGTGGCCGTTGGAGCGCTTCCAGCTGCAGAACGTGTGTCCCGCGGCGCCCTGGCAGCCCTCGAACGACCAGCCGTCGCCCGACGAGAAGCTCTCGGCGAAGATCTCGTTCACCGCCCCCGGGGTGGCGTTCTTGGCGGCCTGGTCGCGGTTGTGGGCCTCCCAGGCGCTGAACACGTCTTTGGCGGCGGTCTGCGGATCTGGCGCGGCGAGATAGCCGTTGACCAGATGGTTCCAGGTCTGCTGTCCGACGATCCCGTCGACCGGCAGGCCGAGCAGCGTCTGGAACGCCCGCACGGCGTCATTGGTGTCCGGGCCGAAGATGCCGTCGATGGCGATATAAGCGCCATCACCGCGGCCGTGGATCTGGCTCTGAACGGCGCGCACGGCGTCACCGTTACTTCCCTGCTGCACCTGGATGATTAACTGAGGCCAGGTCTGAGGCCCGACGATCCCGTCGGCGCCCAGCCCGCGCGACGACTGAAAGGTCTCCACGGCGGTCTTCGTTAGCGGTCCGAAGACACCGTCCACCCCAGTGAGGTGGCCCTGCGCCGTAACCAGGTACTGGACGGTCTTGACGTCCTCACCCTTGGATCCCTGCTGCTCCAGCGGCCACGTAAGTGCCATCTGACAACCCCTTCCCCTTTTGCCCAGCGAACTGAACGCGTGGGCACTCATTCAAAGGGAGCCGCCGACAGGCTGAGATAGGCCCGCGACTATGACGAACACGATAAGGTCGCCAACCGCAGCCATCAGGTCGCTCCAAGCTCATAAGGTGAGCTTCCCCCCAAACCGTGGAGGACTCGCTTATGCTGCCTCTAGTGTAGCGGAATTCTCATAATCGATGGGTGATTTCATGCCACAAGAACTGTGGCGCCTGCGGCTATTATAGAAGTCGCAGACCCATCGGATAATTACTTGCCTCGCCTCATCCCGGGTACTAAAGTGGTGACGCGATAGCACTTCCCATTCCAGGGTTGAGAAGAACGATTCCGCGGCGGCATTGTCAAAACATGACCCTGCCCGGCCCATCGACTGGCGGATCTGCAGCCTGGCGCACAGGCCGGTGAAGTTATCGGCGGTGTAAGTGGAGCCGCGGTCGCTGTGGAAGATCACCCGGCGACCATGCCGCCGCGGGCCGCCACCGCCATCTTGATGGCCTGGCCTGCGAGATCAGCATCGGGATGGGCGCTGGTCGCGGAGCCGAGCAGGCGGCGGGAGAACAGGTCGATCGTCGTCGCGAGATACAGTTTCCCCTCATCCGTGGGCACTTCGGTAATGTCCCCGCACCATTTCTTGTCCTGCGCCGGCGCGGTAAAATCACGGTTGACCAGGTTGGGGAACGGCCGCTTCTTCTTATCCGGCCGGGTCAGCCCCTTCCGTCGTTTCTTCACCCTGGCTGCCAGGTGCAGCCGGCAGGGCTCCGGCGTGTTCCGTGAATGTCTGCATCTGTCCTAATCGAGCCCGTGAAGGCGGAGGGTTTCGGCTGGGCTGGTGTGGTCGCGCCGGCCCTCGGGGATGTGCAGGTAGCCGGCGTCTTTGAGGGCCGCGATGATGGCCGCGCGGATGGTGGCCAGGTTGGCGGGACCGCTGCCGGTGCGGCTGGCGGGCGGCATCTTCCCTGAACGTAAGGTCGCGGGTGTGGTGGTGTGCCTCGATGGACCACTGCTCGCGGACCAGGCGGGCCAGGTCCGCCGCGGTGGCGTCAGCGCCGGTCAGGCTGGTGACGGCGTAAACGGCCTGGCGGGAGGCCCTGCCGGTGGCGGTGTCCTGCCGCCACCGGGTGATCTTGATGGCCTGACGGGCGCCGGGGAAGTCCAGGCCGCTGACGTGCGCGGCTTTCAGGGTGCGGGTCCCGGCGCGGCCGTGCCCTCTCTCGCGGGTTGCTCATCCGGAATCTGGCCGCGCACACCGGTGCCCAGCCGGACGAGCAGAGCGCGCTTGAGCCAGGCGGGCCGCCGCCTCCCGCGAGAGTTTCTTGGGGAGCTTGATGACCAACGACTTCACGGCGGCGGCCTCCTTTCGGCGGGCGGCGCCCCCGGGCCCATGCCAAACCAACGGGACCAAAGGAGCCGGCCCGGGCACGCCTGCACCCAGGCCTACACGCATCTCCACGGCCTACGTCAAGTCGCCCTCTGGCCTGCGGCAATGAGTTCGCGCGGGCGGTACCCTGGCATTCTCCTAACGCCGGGGGGCGGCCCAACTCAAGCGCGGCCGGTTGGCGGCGAGCACGCTGCCGTCGGGCTGCACGATGATCCGCCCTGAATCACCCCCGGCCAGCTCGCGGGCGGCCCGCATCGGACGATCAGGGGTGCCCCGGTAGGGTCACTTGCCCAGGGTGAAGAAGCCCACCATGCCCATCGCGAAGTGCGGCTTGCCGGTGGTCGGGTCGGGGATGAAGCAGACCACGGTGTACTCACTGGCCGTGTCGGTCAGCATGATGTTCACCTGCGAGTGGGGCGAGATGGCGTCAACACCAGTGGGCAGCCCGTGCGGGGCGTCAGCGAAGACGGCCGGGGGGGTGTTGCTATTACTCTCCAGGGCGGCCTGCACCTGGGCGACGGTCGCGCCGGCCTTGACCGGCAGCATCTGTGCCTCATGCAGGTCGGTGGAGGTGTTGTCCATCCTGACCCAGCCGGGGTTCAGGGTGGCGGCCGAGATGGCGAAGCGCGGGGTGTCCATCTGTGGCATGGTCATGCTGATGGTCTCGCTGCTGGCCGGCAGCACCGCGCCAGTGTCCGAGCCAGTCACGGTGAACGGTGCGGAGATGCCATTCTTGCCGCCGGACTTCGGCCACTGCGTGGTGTCCGCGACATAGTAGGTCCCGGCGGGCAGGATGACCTGTTGCTCGGTGGCAGACGTGCCGGGGTTACCGCCGTAGGCGAGCACCTGGTTATTGATCTTGGTGATTGTGGTCGCGGCGAGCTTGAGGGATGCCGCAGTAGGCGGGGCGTTGCCGCCGGCCCCCACCGCCGCCAGCTCCGTGCGGAACTCAGTGAGGGTCGCGCCCGGCTTGAGCGCGAAGATCTGCATGTCGAACGAGCCGGAGTTGTGCGGGTTCTCGTTGCTCGTGAGCGTGAACGTCACCAGCCCGGCCTTCAGCTCTGGGTGCTGAAGGGTGAAGACCTGCCCGTTGGATGACTCGGTGACGGTCATGGACGACGGCAGCGGTGGCGCTGTCGCATTCGGCTTGGCGGTGCTGCTGCACCCGGCGGCGGCCAGTGCCGCGATAGCGGCACCAACGACAGCGATTGCGAGTCTTCGCATTTCCTCTTTCCTTCCCGTTGCGTGCTTGCCAAAATGGGTTCCGGCCCGGACACGTCCCTGGGGGAGCACGACGGCGGGCACCTGGCGCACCTCGACCGGCGCAGGTTCCGCGGACCCGCCAGGAGCTGGGGCCACTCTCTGGCCACGAGCTCACGACCGACAGGACCAGCTAACGCTGCCAGGCGCCGATGATCCGTCGCAGCTACTGCTGGATCTCGATGGGCTTGACGATGCCAACGCCGTCAGCGGTCACAGCTCTCAGGTTGTGGCGTACCTCTCAAGGCCAGCAGCCTGGAGTTCCTCTGGCGCCATCGCCACTCGGTAATGCACGGACGCGCCGAAGTTGAGCATCAACGGCTCAGTCACGTGCGGAACCTGGCTAGCGCCGTCCACCTCGACGATCATCACGGCGCCGCGTCCTACGCCGTTGTCGGTGAAGTAGATGACCTCGGGCTTGATAGCGCCGAGCACCTCGCCGATCTTCTCTCCGGCCGTGCCCTGGCGGACATAGGTGCTGAACGGCTCCAGCGGAAAATCGACTTCGACGATGAACTTCATGACGTCCCCCCACGGGTCAGCGGCATTGCTGATACCGCCAGACCGTAACACGGCATCTGCCCCCAGACCAGGGCAAAGCTTGCCCAGCGTTAGCCCTATTCCTGATCTTCGCACCCGAGCACGCCACCGACGGCTCGCGGCAGCCGCGAGAGACCGAGCAACCAAGGGTCAGTATCAATCGCCACCGACAGCGATTGACGCCAGCGGACGGTACTTCCCAGATCAGAGATGCCGTTCTGTCGCGATCTGGAGAAATGTGTGGAATGCCAAGGCTGACGTGTGAGCAACGTTTAGGTGAGCGGTAAGCGTCACTCGCCGGATAGCCGCAGCTCTCAGCCCATCTGGAGGCGGTGCGCCAGCGCCGTGTAGCGGCGGCCGGCGCCCGCCGCGCGTACCGCCGCGGCGAGCGCGCGGCGTGAGCCCGCGAGGACGACGAGCTTCTTCGCGCGCGTGATTCCGGTGTAGAGCAGGTTCCGTTGCAGCATCATCCACGCGCTGGTCGTCAGCGGGATCACGACGGCCGGGTACTCAGACCCCTGCGACCGGTGGATCGTGACCGCGTACGTGTGCGCGAGCTCGTCCAGTTCGTCGAAGTCGTAAGCGAGTTCCTCGTCCTCGTCGGTCCGGACCGTGAGCGAGTGGTCCTCAAGCGACATGCCGGTCACCACCCCGGTCGTGCCGTTGAAGACGCCGGCCGCGCCTTTGTCATAGTTGTTCCGCAGCTGGGTGACCTTGTTGCCGACCCGGAACACGCGCCCGCCGTATCGCCGTTCGGGTGCTCCCTCGCGGTACGGGGTCAGCGCCTCCTGGAGCAGCAGGTTCAGGCTGCCCGCGCCGGCCGGCCCGCGGTGCATTGGGCATAGCACCTGCACGTCCCGCCGCGCGTCGAGCCCGAACTTCGCCGGTATCCGGCGCGCCACGATGTCCGCCACCAGCTCCGCGGTCGCCTCGGTCTCGTCCGAGTTGAACCAGTAGAAGTCAGGAAATGTCCTGGCTTCTGCGCCGGACGGTGCGGGGGCTGGCGGGTATGGCGGGCGCCCGCCGTTTACCCGGTGCGCGTTGATCACGATCCCTGACTGCTGCGCTTGCCTGAAGATCTTGGTCAGCCTGACGACGGGTAGTGTCTCCGCCTGGATCATGTCTCGCAGCACTTCGCCGGCGCCCACCGACGGCAACTGGTCCACGTCCCCGACCAGCAGCAGGTGCGCCCCCGGCGCGACTGCCTTGACCAGTTTGTTCGTCAGGATCACGTCGACCATCGACGTCTCGTCGATCACGACCAGGTTGGCGTCCAGCGGGTTGTTCGCGTCGAATTCCGGGTCACCGCCAGGCTGGAGCTTCAGCAGGCGGTGGATGGTCGCGGCTTCGTGGCCGGTCAGTTCGGCCAGCCGCTTGGCGGCGCGGCCGGTCGGGGCGGCGAGCACCACCTTCGCCTTCCGCGCCCGCGCCAGTTCAACCACCGAACGCACCGTGAAGCTCTTCCCGCACCCCGGCCCGCCCGTCAGCACCGCGACCTTCTCGGTGAGGGCCAGCTTGACCGCATCGGCCTGCTCGGGGGCGAGGTCGGCGCCGGTGCGCGTCTTGAGCCAGCCGAGGGCCTTGTCCCACTCCACGGACTGGAAGGCGGGCAGCCGGTCTTTGCCGGTAGCGAGGAGGTTGCGGAGGACAGCCGCGAGGGACCGTTCCGCGTGGAAAAAGGGCGGGAGGTAGACGGCCCGCAGCGGCTCGGCGGCCGCGGCGCCGGGGACCGGCAGGGTTTCGATGACCGCGCCCTCTTCGGCCGCGAGGTCGGCGACGCGCGGGGCGATCAGGTCTGCGGGGACCTCGAGGATCTTGGCAGCGTCGGTGACGAGCGTGGGCTCGGGGAGATAACAGTGGCCGTCGTCGGCGGCCTCCGACAGCGTGTAGGCGAGGCCGGCCTTGATGCGCTCGGGGCTGTCCTTGGCGATGCCGACGGAAGCGGCGATCGTGTCGGCGGTCTTGAAGCCGATGCCCCACACGTCGGAGGCGAGTTTGTACGGTTGCTGCTGGACGGTTTGTTCCGATTCGTCGCCGTACTTCTTGTAGATCTTCACCGCGAGGGACGTGGAGACGCCGACGCCCTGCAGGAAGATCATGACCTGCTTGATCGCCTTCTGCTCGGCCCAGGCGTCCTTGATGCGCGTGCTGCGCTTCGGGCCGAGGCCAGGGACCTCGATGAGGCGGCCGGGCTCGTCGTCGATGATGTGCATGATGCCGGTACCGAAGTGGTTGACCATCCGTTCGGCCATGACGGGGCCGATGCCTTTGATCAGGCCGGATCCGAGGTACCTTCTGATGCCTTGCTCTGTCGCCGGGAGTACGGTGGTGTAGGAGCAGACGTCGAACTGGCGGCCATACTTCATGTGCGAGGTCCAGCGGCCGCGTAGCCGCAGTGACTCGCCGATCTGCGCGCCAGCAGCGGGCCGACCGCGGTGATCAGCTCCGTGCTGGCGCTGACCGGGCCGCGGCCGGTGCCCCGGTCCGGGGCGATGCGGGCGATCGTGTAACCGGTCTCCGGGTTGCTGAACGTAACCCGTTCGAGCACGCCGTCCAGGATCGCGACGTCCCGCTGCGGCACCTGTTGCTGCGGCATCGGCTGTTGCGCTGCTGGGCGGCGGCGCTGCAGGTGTCTGCGGATGGGGAGCGGACGGCGGCATAGCACTATTTTGCCTGCATTCGCCCGCGAATGCGCCGCACGGCGCGGATCAGCGCCGCGTACGCCCCGCGCGGGCCGGGCGGATCGGTGCCGCGCCGGCGACGAACGCGCGCGCACCGGCAGGTCCGCGTGGGCCGCCTCGTCTCGGCCGGTTGTGGAGCGACCAAGCGCGGGGCACTGCCTGGAGCTCAGGGTCAGGGACCATCTGGGCGGGGCTGGTTCGGGCCGACCAGGGACCAGCTTGGGTCAGGTTCCCTTTTAGTGCCCGGCTTCGTACTGCTCAACAACGCTCGCGGGGATGCGCCCGCGGTCGCTGACTGCGATGCCATGGCCTTTCGCCCAGGCCCTGACATCGCCGCTGCGCTCACCGCTTGCGACAGTGCGCCCGGACCGGCGGCGCGGTCCCCGGCCAGCCTTGCGGGCATGGTCGATAAAGGGCGCCAGATGCCGGCGGAGCGCCCTGGCGTTCTTCTTGCTCAGATCGATCTCATACTCTGAACCGCCGATCCCGAATCGCACCGTCTCATCCGCCGGGCCGCCAGCAAGATCGTCTTCTAGCGCGACGGTTATCTTCTGTGCCATCCCGGCCTCCCTTTCCGCGCTCAGCTATCAGCACCATACAAGATCAACTGAAATGCTGGATAACCGCAGCGCCACCAGTTGCCAGCCACCTCAAATGGATGCATTTCCGCTGCAGGGTAGTGTCTGCGCCAAGCTCGGCAGGAGCAGCCGGTGGACCGGTACCGGCCTGTCATTGGCACCCTCCTTCCGCTGATCTCCCCCGGGATGCGCCGACCTCCTCGAAGCCGGGCACACGGCACTTGCTGCATCGCTGGCCTTTCACGGGCTGGCTATGAGTGGCGGCGTGCTCGACGCTTTCGGACGAACACCGGGGGGCGCTACCTTGACTGAAGCTGCCTTCCGGTGGCTTGGACTGGAGCCAGCCGCAGCTCTGCTCGCGTGGGTGCGGCGCGAGATCGCCGCTGGCGCCCCCGGCAATGACGACCAGGCAGAGGTGTTCGAACGGGAAAGCGGCGAACGCTGCAACGCGATACTGCCTTCTGACGCGATACTCCAGGCCGCTCCGGTCTCGGCTCAGGGTAGATCCGGGCGCCTTCGCTGGACTTCAGGACGGAGCCACATAAACGTCTGGCTATGGACGGGTAAGGACGAACATCATCGCGGCTAGAAGCGAGCGTCCGTTGGGCTCCTGCTTTGCTCTGGTGCTGGCTGTGCGAGGCGACGGCGCCGTACGGCATCAGCCCTGCCCGGAGTGGCGCTGCAGGAATTCCTGGGTGCGCTGGTTGAAGTCGTCCACGTTCTCGTAAATGGGGGCGTGTGCGCAGTCGTCGAACACGATGATTTCGGAGCCCGGGATTCCCTCGGTGAGCGGGCCGGCGAAGCGGGTGGACGTCACCATGTCACGCTGCCCGAAGGTGATCAGGGTCGGCGCCTGGATCGAGCCGAGCACCTCCCGCGCGTCGTGGGCCAGGACGGCCTGCGATTGGCGGAGGAACGCGTCCACGGGCGGCATCGGGCGGCCGCGCACGAACCCGGCGAGTGAGTCGATATATTCGGGTCGCGCCGCGTACAGCTCCGGGGTGAAGCACCAGGGAAAGATCCCGCTGATCACCATGTCTGTGACGCTGCCCAGGGCCTGCGCCATGATCCGCCAGCCTTCGACCACCACGCTCAGGAAAGGATCCGTGGCTGGCCAGGCGCTGTGCAGCGACAGCGACTTCACCCGGTCCGGGTACTTCGCCGCCAGCCACATGCCGGTCGCCGCGCCCAGCGACAGGCCCCAGACATGAGCCCGGCCCACGCCCGCGGCCTGCATGAACGCGGCGGTATCGTCGGCCAGCAGTTCGGTGGTATAGGTGCCCTCCGGCTTGCCGGACAGGCCAGCGCCACGAAGGTCCACGGTGAAGCAGGTGAAATTCTTCGCGTACTCCGCGACCTGGAAGGCGTAACACGCCTGATCCGCGGCCAGGTAGGGGATGAGCACCAAGGGCTCACCGTCGCCCTGGACCTCGTAGTAGACATCAATGCCGTTCGCCTGGACAACTGGCACGCTGACCCCTCCTCGATCCGGCGGCGGCCCTCAGCGCCCGCCTGCCGCTGAGCTGATCCTGCCCCGATCAGGCATCACTGCGCCAGGACCGCAACGCAGGTGTGCACTCCACTGGTCACCACCGGGAACTGGCGCCGGCTGCAATCCTCCTGGCAGCGGCAATGCTGCGCATCCGGTCAGAACAGCCGCTGCTCACACGCTTCACCCACCCCGGCGGGGGAAACTGCGGAGCCGACGCACCAGGAGCGGCAAATCCGGACGTGTCGTGGTCGGACAGCTATGTATAAACATGCAGGCTGGGTCACCGTCCCATGGCGCACGCGCCGCGCGAAGAGGAAACTGCTGCGCACTGGTGGGCTCTGACCGAGCGCGCCTACCCGCCTATGTATCTTCGGGACGGCGATGGACTGGGTGGCTGGCGTCGCACAGATTCCGGTGATCTGAGCGGCCATACTTTCAGCTGGCGGCTTTCAGGCACGTGTGCCGATGCGGTGTCGGGTCCGTCCGTCCATGATCGACGCGCTCGAGAGGGAGGCAGTTGCTGGTGGCGGGACCAACGGCTCTGGCGGGTTGGGGCAGCCAGGGACACCGTTGATGATGAGGTGGTCGCTATGGTCGTCGCGATTGTGCGTGGCGGCGTGTCCGGCAGTGCCTGGCTGGCCGCCGCCTGCCGCTTGAGCGCCTGGCTGCAGCGCCCGGCACCGGCCCGTGCTCTTCCCTGCGGGTGCCGCAGCCCGGTCAGACTCGCGTCGGCGGATCGTCTATCCCTGGCATCGGCCGGGCGGTCAGGATGAGCGATCGCGGCAACCAGAGCGGGGGGAGGCTAAGTGAATGAGAACGCGGTCACGGCTGCCCCGTGGCGTGCTGGTCGCAACTGGGCCGGTAGTACTGGTCGTCGTCGGGATTGTGGGCTACCTGAGCTTTGGCTATTCGCCGTGGATGGCGGTAGCCATGACCCTGCTCACGTTGACCACGGTCGGGTTTGCCCCCGGCAGTCAACTGTCCACCGGTGTGCTGGTCTTCACGGCCGGGCTCGCCTTCCTCGGCGTCAGCCTATTCGTGGTCATCTTGGGGTTGGCCGCGACAGCGATCGTGGAAGGCCGGGTGAGCCTGTTTTCGCGGAGCCGCCGGATGCTCCGACGCGTTGATGAGCTGCGCGGGCATTTCATCGTCTGCGCCTATGGCCGGGTCGGCCGGTCCATCGCCCGGGAGCTGGGGGCAGAGGGCGTGCCGTTCGTTGTCGTGGACAGCAAAACCGAACTGGAACCAGACCTAGAACGCGACGGGCACTGCTACCTCATCGGCGACGCCTCGGATGAGGCGGTCCTACGCAAGGCAGGGATTGAACGGGCACAGGGACTGATCTGCGCAGTGGACTCAGACGCCGAGAACGTCTTCATCACCATCGTCGCCCGCTCACTCAGCCCCGATCTGCTCATCGTGGCCCGGGCCGCGCGGGAGCAGTCGGCCGACCGGTTGTACCGGGCCGGCGCTACCCATGTCGTCTCACCGTATGTGACCAGTGGAAGGCGGATGGCGAATCTAGCCGTCCGGCCCCACGTGGTCGAGTTCTTCGATGTCGCACGCGCCTGCCAGCCCGGGCTGCGGCTGGAGGAACTGGAGATCGCCGAAGGGTCGCCGCTGGCAGGCCGGACCCTGCAGCAACTGAGCGGGCCGGCGGTGCCATTGCTGGTCCGCCGCCCCAACGGGCAGCTGATCGCCAACCCTGCCCGCGAGCTTCAGCTCCAGGCCGGCGACGTCCTCATCGTCTCTGGTGAGGTCGGCGACCTCAACCCGCTCGACCGCGAATAGGACCCGAGGCCGCCCATCACTGCAGGACAAGCTATCGCTCGTGGGGATCAGGACGATCTTGGTGCCTTTGCCGCACACGCGCAGCACCCGGTGACCGTGTTCTTCGCCCAGGCCAGAGACAATGCCGCGAATGTGCAAGGTGGTGTGCAGCGGAGCGCGGGTATCCGATTGGCCCAAGGCCGCGAGTGGGATGACCACTCCCGGCCTTAGGCGGTGAGCCGCCTGCTGGTGTGCCGGATCTGAATCGCGCCGTGCGGTCATGGCCTAGGAGCTTGCATTTCTCCGATCGACAAAATGTTGTCTATGCGGCGGCGACGGAGCGGGCGTGACCCCGAGGTCGTGGAAGAGGTCCTGCATGCCGATGCGGAGGGTCTCGTAGTGGCGGTCGATGGCGGTCCAGTGGGTGGGTTTGCGGCCGCGCCGGGGGCTGCGGACGCCGGCGAGGATCGGGGCGATGACTGGTCGCGGAGGGCGAGGAGGGCGGCGATAGTGCGGGCCGCCTCAGGCGGGATGTGGTAGCGGCGGGTCCTGCCGGGCTTGACGGCGAAGTTCTTCGCGCGGAGCTTGCGAAGATCGTAGGCGCCCTGCCGGGTCGTGTAGTCCGAGTGCTTGTTCACCTGCTGGACCTTGGCGGTGAACTCGGCGACGGTGAAGCCGTGCGGTGCGGCGGCCAGGGCGAGTGCGGCGGATAGGGCGGCGCGGATCCGGGGCTTGTTCAGGTCGATGCCGCCGGTGCGGGTGGCGCCGAGCCGGGACGGCAGCGGCAGCCCGTCGAGCATGCCGTCGGGCAGGAAACTGATGTCGGCGCAGTCGAGGGTGGTGGCGAACCGCTCGGTCATGCCGGCGAGGCGGGTGATGATCTCGGGAAAGTTCTCCAGGCTGCGGCGGCAGCGCAGCTCTTTGGTGTTGTGCACGGTGGCCTCGAAACGCAGGACGTGCTCGCCCTTGGTGTAGGCCTTCAGCTGCAGGCGCCCGAAGGCCACCTTGAACCAGGTCAGGCCGTACTGGGATTTCTCGATCACGGCTTCCTGCGCGGGCGGGCCGCCGGCACGGTTTTGATGAGGACGGTTCTTCAGCCCGAAGATGGTCCGCAGCGCCGGTATGTCTAGCCGGGAGCGGGTCCGGTCCAGTACCCGGTCAAACAGGTCCTCCATCTGGCCGCCGGAGCGGAATAGCAGGTTGCGGCTGTATTCGGCCTGGTAGATGGAATAGGAGTAGGCGAACCCGCTGCGGGCCTGCTCGGCCAGGTCCAGGCCGAAGCACAGGCACGCCGAGTAGATCCACCTGTCGCAGACCTGGCCCAGGCGCCCTATAGCCGCGTGCTGCGACAAGGTATCTGCGACCTGGGCCAGGCGCTGCGGATCCGCGATGCCAGTAAAGCAGTTGCCCTCCTTGGCGAATCCGATCCCCGCCGCCCGGGCGACGGCCGCGACGTACTCGTGGCCGTTGAGGATGACCTGCGCGGGAAACGGCGGGTGGCCGGACATCTTGATCGTCACATGACCCCACCAGCGGGTCCATGATGTGGAACGAGTAGTGGTTGACATACGTCGGATCTTCTTCGCGATGTTGCCGATCACGCCAGCTGGATTCCGAGCGGCGGACTTCCCAGACGCTCGCCGGTGCCTTCGCGGCCAGCACCAGGAACACCCCCGTGCCCACCTCATGCGTGGCCAGGTACTCCTCGGCGATCAGGTGCTTGCGCTCCCCGGCCTTGCAGTAGATCACCGGGACGCCGTTCGCGTTCGCCCAGGCCTTGACCCGGCGGGCGAACCGGCCCGCGAACCGCATCAGGTGCGTGTTGTCGAGCTGCTCGTCGCTGCCGTCGTGCAGACGCCGCCACCAGACCCGGAATCCGCCCGGGTTGTGCCCCAGCGGGAAGAAGGCGTTCAGCACGATCCGGTCCACGCAGTCATAGCTGCCGGTCAGCAGATCCCCATACCGCGCGGAGAAGTCATCAGCCACGCACCGAACGTGCCACGCTCATCGCGGCCCGTCAGCCGAACTGCCCGCAGGGCCACTCCTTCCGGGCGAAGTCCCGGACGGAGCGTAGCGACCCTTTGTCGCTAGGGGTTTGACAGTTGAGCCGAGTTTCTCAGGCTGCGGCAGGCAGCCGGGCGCAGCATGAAGCTGTCGATTATTCGTTCGATTGTGTGCAGGGCGGCGCTGAGCTGGGGCGGCGCCTGGGGCTGCCCGGCGGCGAACAGCGGGGTGAGGACGCGGTCGTGGACTTTGGTGTAGAAGACTGCGAACGCGAGGCCATCGGCGGTGAGGTCGTAGGTATTGGAGTGGGGACGGCGGGTGATCAGCCCGTTGCGGCGCAGCCGGGCCAGGTCGTAGGAGGCCTGGGTCATGCCGTAGGGGGCGCCGAGCAGTCCGGTCATCAGGGCGCGCAGGCTCCTGTTGGTGATGCCGGTGACGGCGCACAAGGTGACGGCGAGGGCGCCGGCCAGGGCCTGGACCCGAGAGTCGCCAAAGCGCATGGCTGTAGCCCTCCGCCCGTCCGCATCAACGGACGGGTGCGCGATCCGCTCAAAGACTGGATTCGCAAGGACGCAGCCCTGGCCGGCACGTTCAGTCTCCAGCAGGCGGGCGTTGACCGCACGCGCCCGGGTCTGAAGCTCATCGAGGTGATGCAGCCGGCGCTGGCAGCCTAGATCGCCGGGCGCGTTGACGACGGTCTCGATCCTCAGTGCCCGGCGGTCTTTCAGGTATTGCTTGATGCGCGAGTGCTTGTAGAAGGCGTTGACGGTCACCTCGGTGCCCGGGTGATGACCTTGGTCTTGAACTCGCGTGCGGTGACGCAGGTCCTTGCGGATCTGCCGGTCGAAGATGATCTCCAGGGTGTCCGGACGGCCCAGGTCGAGGTTGTCGGTGACCAGGGCATCGAAGAAGCCCGGGCATGCCGGGGCTGGGTGAACACGATGGTGCGGGACACCTCGACCTGGGCCATCGACAGTTCCCACCAGTACCCGGCCTTCTGGTCGGCGGGGCCAAGCGGCAGCGGCAGGCGGGACAGCCACCGCTGGAAGAACACGCTCGATCGTGCCGGGCTGCAGCGCATCACAGATCCGCTGCAGCATGGCAGGGTCATCGCAGGAGGCGAACCCGTTGGACAGCTCGGTGAAACCGAGCCCGGCCTTGCGGGCTTGCTGCTTGGCCCACTCATGGCCGTTCACCCAGACCTTCACCGGCCAGGGACAGTAGGTGCAGACCTTGATGAACGCCGGCCCGAACCCGGCATCCCACAGGTAGAAGTAATAGACCGTGACCCGCCGGTCCTTCTTGTCGAAGGAGAACTGCGGGCATTTGCCCGGGTTAGTGTCACGCTTGCGGGCGATGAACACCCGCTGGGCCTCCTGGGCCATCCCGATCGCCGCGACCTGCGAACGCCCCGACGTTGCCGCGGCCTCCAGATAGGGGCGCATCACCTCGATGTTGCGGTCGGCAGCCTTCAGCGCCACCACCGGGATGTGGTTGGCCTCAGCGAACGAGGCGACCCGCCGCCGGAACGCATCCCCGATCTGCTGCAGGCACGCCGGGGACGGCACCGGGTACCCCCGATGGTTAAGGAACTGGATCACCTGCCCGCCCACCTGCAACTGGCCGAGATAGCCGTGCAGGTAGAGCCGGTCCAGGCACTCCAGGTCCAGCTTCACGTGCCCATCCAGCACGTCGTTCACCGTGACGGGGCGACCCGCACCATACGTGACGCCATGACAACCTCCCCAGCCATGCCTACGGACGGAGGATGCGCCCGCCAGCACTGAAAGGCCAGCAGCAAGGGAAACCTCGGCGGTATCAGGCGGAGCCTGTCTGGATGATCAATTCCAAGGTCAGTGGTCGTAAGTCACCAGCGATCGCAGGACGGGCTGGCCGGTGGTGTCGTTGTGCCAGATCGCGGCGGTCAGGGCGAGGATGCGCTGCAGGACGCGGACCATCACGCCGGCGGGCGTGTGGCCGCCGTGGCGTTCCAGGTCAAGCTGGCCTTTGAAGGTGTCGTTGACGGACTCGATGATCTGGCGCAGCGGCTTGAACAGGTGCGCGCCGGCCCGGGCGGGCTCGCCCTTGCGGGCGGGCCGCAGCAGCCTGATCCCCGCTTCGGCCATGGAGGCCTCGAAGGCGGCACCGTAGTAGTTCTTGTCGCCGATGAGGGTCTGGCCGGGCCGGGCAGCCAGCAGGTCCGGGCCGGCGGCGAGCATGCCGGCCAGCACGTCACGCTCGTCGGCTTTGGCGCCGGCCAGGGCGAAGGCGACGGGCAGGCCCTGCAGGGTGCAGACCAGGTGCAGCCGCAAGCCCCAGAAGTAGCGCGAATGGCTGGCGCAGTACCCGTACTCAGCCCATCCGGCCAGGTCAGAGCGCCTGGCGGTCTCGCGGGACCGGCCGCACTCGACGGGGGTGGAATCGACCACCCAGACGTCATCAGTCCAGACGGTGGTACCGTCGGCCAGGACCGGATGCAGTCCCGGATCAGGGAGGCGGCTCCGCGCAGCCGCTTGTTGTAGCCGGGCTGCTGGGGCAGGTACGGGAACAGGTGCCGCAGGTGAGCGCGGGCGTGCCGCAGCCACCGGGCCTCGGAGGTGAACCCGAGCAGGGCCTGCATGACCGCCAGGGTGACCAGCTCAGCGTCACTCAGCCGCGGGGTGATGCCGGTCTCAGGCCGGCATGGTGCGAGCTGCGGCGATTCCTTCAGCAGATCATCGGTCCTGACGTACAGTGCGGTGGCGAGGGTGTCCAGGTTTGTTGTCACAAACTGATCTTGGACGCCCTCGCCTTGTCTCCGCAGCCACAGCCACCCCTTGGAATTGATCATCTAGGCGTTTGCGGTCGTGCGCCGCCGGCCGGCGAACGCCCGGTCGAGGAGAACGGCGAGCACGGCGGCGAGCAGCGCGGCCGCGGCGGCGATGAGGGTGATCTGCCAGCCAGGCGTGCCGCCGATGACGACCGTATGGATGCGAGCCGGGATGGCCGCGGCATGGTTGACAGGGTGAGTGCCGAGCTGGCCCGGAGCTGGTACCTGCATGGCGGATGCGGCGGGCCCGGTGGCAGCGATCACCGCCACGGTGGCGGCGAGCCCGGCCAGGGCGGCGGCGATACGGCGGATGGGGTTCATGACGACCTCCTGTGGGTGGTGGTGCGATGGGTGCCGGCAGCGGGAGTGCGGCCGGCGGTCTCTGGGATGGATACGGGCGTCAGAGTGGGCGCGGCCAGCACTTGATGTGCCTGGCCGCGGCGAGCCCAGGTGGTGTAGGGGCTCGCAGCCACACAGGTCACGGGCCGGGCGGTTCGCCGAACATGGCGCACCTGTTACTGCCTGGAGCGTTGGAGCAGGAAGTGGCGGTAGCCCCAGCCGTCTTCTTGGCTGAAGCCCTCGTCGATGATCTGCAGTCCCGCCTCGTGGAACCAGCCTGTTGCCTGGTCGCGACCTGGGTAGTAGTGGTAGCCGCCGACATTGCCGTCGGTGACTTCGCCGCGCACGGCCGGCAGCCCGCGCCGGGTGAGCGTCGCGAACGCGTCCTCGATCACCGGCTCGGCCGCCTCCTCGACGTTCAGGTACAGCAGGCCGCCCGGGCTCGCCGCGCGTTGCAGGTTGGCCAATACCAGCGGCCAGTCTTCGGGTGGCACGTGCTCCATCGCATCGATGGTCATCACGGCATCGAACTCGCCGGCGTACGGCAGTTCCTGGAGTCGCACCTGATCAAGCGCGATCGCGATGCCGCGTGCCCGGGCCTGGGACAGCATTCCCGCCGATTGGTCGGCGCCGACGACGCGGTGCCCGGCCGTGGTCACCGTCGGGAAATAGCTGCCTGTCCCGCAGGGCGCATCCAAGACCTTGGCGGCCGCAGGGCAGGCGCCTAGCAGCCGTGCCACCCAGTTTCGTTGGGTCTGGGCGGGGCAGCCGTGGTCGTCGTAGGTGGGGGCGTCCTGGTCATAGCTGGCGAGGACTGCTGCCCGCCGCTGGTCGAGCCAGGCCTGCCGGTCCATGGTTCCTCCTTTGGGTGGCGACGGTGGGTGTCGCGGCATCGGGTGCCGCGCGTCTGATGCTGGAAGATGCCGTCTGGTGGCGTATGCGGGTCAGCTCGCGACCCGCCCATTTACGGCCGGTGTGCGGATGCCTGTTCTTGGTGGAGCATCGGGTTCGGGCGGCCGGTCAGGGCCAGCTCTGGCGCGCGCCCTGGGCGGTGTTGTGCCGGTCATGGGCTGCCGCCGCCCAGCGCGGTGCGCACGCGGCGCGCCATGACGGCCGTCAGTCCGTGGACGCGATGCGTGCGCTGCGGCGTCCGGGTGCGGTGGGTCTGGCGGGCGGCCCGGGCCTGGGCATCGCGGTGGGTCTGGCCGTGCAAGTCGGTGATCCGGGCCTGTGCCAGGTAGTAGAGCAATGCGGGGCACATCGTGGTCTCCTCGGTCAGCGCCGGGGCGCGCCTGGTCTGGCTGCCTGATACCGGTGGCCCTGGCGGGGCTGGTATCGCGGCTGGTTCCCACGCTCGTCGGTGACGGCGGTGCTGACCACGCGTGATCACCCACAGGACAACCCACAGGATCAGGCTCAGTGGCTGGCCCGTTAGTGAGCGGATCCGGATCCTGGGCGCCTGACGGGCGCCGTTGGCGGCAAGAGCCGGGCCTGCTGCGTGATGGGAGCTAGCAGCGGCGGGCCGGGCTGTCTACTGTTGGGGCAGGATTGCCCGCCGGTGGCGGGCAGCATGGGGGGACGCTGGGGACGTGGCCGAGGATCGCGGGCTGAGTTTCGCCGGCCTGCTGCGGCAGCTGCGAACGGGGGCACGGCTGACCCAGGAGGAGCTGGCGGAGGCGGCGGGTATCAGCACCCGGGCGGTCAGTGACCTGGAACGCGGCATCAACCGCACCGCGCACAAAGACACCGCGCTGCTGCTCGCCGACGCGCTGGGCCTGGACGAGACGGGGCGCGCGCTGTTCGTCGCCGCGGCCCGCGGGCGAGGCCCGCCGCTCGACGTGCTGGCGGCGGTGCAGGGGAGGCGCCAGGAGCCGCCGCGGCCGCGGCCACCAGGACCTTGCCGCGCGAGATGCTAACTAACTTCACCGGCCGCCAGGCTGAGCTCACTCAGCTGCTGGACGGGATTGACAGCCTTGCCGGGGGCGGCGGGGTGGTGGGGATCTGCGCGATCGACGGGATGGCCGGGATCGGCAAGACCACCTTCGCGGTGCACGCCGCACACGAGCTCGCTCCGGGTTTCCCCGATGGGCAGTTTTTCCTGCCTCTGCACGCCCACACCGCCGGCCAGCGGCCGGTTGAGCCGGCCGATGCACTGGCTAGCTTGCTGCTGACCGCCGGGCTGGCCCCCCAGCAGATCCCGCCCGGCGTGGAGGCCCGGGCCGCACGGTGGCGGGGCCAGGTAGCGGGCAAGAAGGTCTTGCTGCTGCTCGATGACGCCGCCAGCCATGAGCAGGTCCGGCCGCTGCTGCCCGGCACCGCGGGCAGCCTGGTGCTGGTCACCAGCCGCCGCCGGCTGAGCGCCTTGGAGGGCGCCGCAGTGGTCAGCCTCGAGACGCTGCCTCCCGCTGAGGCGGCGGCGCTGCTGGCCCGGCTGGCGGCCCGGCCCGGCCTGCGTGCTGGGGATACCGCGGTGGGCGAGCTCACCCGGCTGTGCGGGTACCTGCCGCTGGCGATCGGGATGCTCGCCAGCCAGTTGCGCCACCACGCCGCCTGGTCCGCCGCGGAGCTGGCCGCCGAGCCTGGCCGAGGCCCGGGATCGGCTGGCCCTCATGCGTGCGGAGAACCTGTCGGTCGCCGCCGCGTTCGGCCTGTCGTATGCCGACCTCACCCCAGGCCAGCAGCGGCTGTTTCGCCGGCTCGGCCTGCACCCGGGCCCCAGCGTCGATGCCTACGCCGCCGCCGCGCTCGACCGCACCAGCCTGGATGAGGCCCGCCGCGGCCTTAATGAGCTGTATGACCAGCACCTCGTCGCCGAGCCCGCGCCCGGCCGCTACCAGCTGCACGACCTGCTCCGCGAACACGCCCGCGCCCTCGCCGCCGCCGACAACCGGGCCGAATCAGACGAGGCGGCCGGCCGACTGCTGGACTACTACCTGCACACCGCCCTGGCCGCCGACCGGCGCTTGGCTTCCTGGGCCAGCACCGCCCGCCGCGCGCCGCCCGGCCACCCGCCAGCTGAGGCCCCCGTCCTGTCCACCCTCGGGCAGGCAGCAGCCTGGCTGGAGGCCGAGCGGGCGAACCTGCACGCCGCCACCGACTATGCCGCTGCGCGCGGGCGGCCCCAGCACGCGATCGCCATCCCCGCCGCGATACGCGGCTTCCTGGCCGTCCGCGGTTACGGGGATCAGTCCGCCACCCTCCACCAGACCGCCCTGGCCGCGGCGCGCCAGGCCGGCGACCGGCTCGGCGAGGCCGACACGCTCGCCGGGCTGGGCATCTTGCAAGGAGACACCGGCGACTACCCGGCCGCCACGGCCAGCCTGGTCCAGGCGGTAGCGCTCTATGGTGACGCCGGGGACCTGCCCGGGCAGGCCCACGCCCTCAACGAGCTGGCCTACCTTCACGTGCAAACCGCGGACTACCCAGCCGCCGCCGCCAGCGCCCAGCAGGCGCTGGCGCTAGCCCGCAGCGCCAGCGACCGCTCGCTTGAGGCCGACGCCCTCATCCACCTGGGCCTGGCGCAGCAGCTGACGGGGGACTATCCGGCCGCCGCCGCCAGCCACCAGCAGGCCCTGGCGCTGTGCCGTGACCTCGGCAACCTGGAAGGCCAGGCCGAGGCCCTCAACTGCCTCGGCACCGTCCAGCGAGAAACCAGGGACTTTCCGGCGGCCGCCACCAGCCAGCAACAGGCCCTGGCGCTATTCGGTGACCTCGGCAACCTGGAAGGCCAGGCCGGGACCCTCAACTGCCTCGGCGTCGTCCAGCAAGAGAACGGGGACTTTCCCGCCGCCGCCGCCAGCCACCAGCAGGCCCTGGCGACGTTCCGCGAATTCGGCAACCAGCTTGGCCAGGCCGAGGCGCTGAACGGCCTCGGCGAACTTTCGTCGCGGACCTCGGCCACCGGCCAAGCCCGCGAGTACTATGCCCAGGCGCTGGCCATCGCCCGCGACTTCCGCGTGCCCCTGGAGGAAGCACGCGCCCTGGAAGGACTCGGCCAAACCCACATGCAAGACGGCAACCCCGGCCAGGCCGCCGCGCACCTGCGGCAGGCACTCACGATCTACCAGCGCATCGGCGCCCCCGCCGCACGGCGGGTCCAGGAAACCCTCCAGAACCACAGGCTGACATCCACCGCTCCCAAGCCCCAGCCAGCGGCCCACAACAGCGACGACCATCAGCAGCACGCGCCCACCGCACCCCAGGAAGCGACAGAATAGCCAGTTCAGCGCGGCACGGACGGACAGCAACCGGACCTTCACCCCCATTCAGATCCGCGGGAATGTGCGCGGGAAGCGCTGACCCTCGGTAACATCTGTGATTTGCGAGGGCCGAGTAGGACAAAAGTGGGTGCAGTGCTCCGCAAGCGCAACGACCAGTCGATTGCGGACGTACCTCATCGCGGCAATTGCGGACGTTCCCCGAGGGGACGGCGCCGTATAACTATGCGGCTCGTGCTACGACGGAGGCTCATCAGCGATCTGTTGCCCAACCACCAACGCGCGCGCGTAGCCGTCTATCTGCGCGGCCTCCGAGTTATCGGCTGACCGTCCTTGCCGCGCCCGAACGGGTGTTCTGCGTGCCGTCGTGTGATAGCACGGCCCAGTCCAGCGCAGAACCCGCTCAGCGGGCGTGCAGAGGCTAGCCCCCGATGATTCACCCGGAGAGGTTGCTGGCCTTCCAAGGCAGCTGAGGCCTCGTAATGATCTTGGATTTTAGGGTGCAGGTATGACAGCGGCCCGGCTGGCGCGCCGGTGGCGGGGGTTCCCTACGGTCCCCCTGGGTTTCCTTTCCATGGGTCGCAGGGACGTCGTGCCGCCGGTACAGGGGGCTTGCGGGAGCGCGGTGATCCGGGCCCAGGCGGCGGCGATGGCATCGGCCCAGGGCCAGGTGGCGGGGATCTTCAGCTGGCGGCGCCGGCTGCTGCGGGTCAGCTCCGCCCGCGGCGTGCAGGATGCGGTAGCGCAGGGTCTTTGGCTCGGCCCGGGCGAGGTCGCCGTCGAGCGCGAGCAGCTTGAGCCAGGCCAGCAGGGTCCCGCCGGTCAGCGAGGCAGTCAGCCACGCGGAGTTGAGCGCGAGATCGTGCGAGGGGAACTTGCCGATGCCGCAGTCTTTGCCGGTGCGGATGGCGTCTTCGACCCGGGCGTGGACCCTGTGGGCAGCGTCAATATAGGCCAGCTGGGCGCGCCAGCCGCGCACGGTGACGGGCAGGTTGCTCACCCACAGGCTGTAACGCCAGCCACCGGCCTCCTCGAACAGCGACAACTGGGCACCAGGGTGGGGCCGTTCGCGGCGGGCGAAGATGCGCATGCTGGCGGGCCATCCCGCGAGGTGGTCCCCGTCTGGGCCTTCGCGCAGCAGCCCGGTCAGCTCGGCCACGTGAGCTTCGCCGATCCAGCACCGCGCATGCCCGCAGCCGTTGTCAGCACAGGCGTCAGCGGTGCGGCGTTCCCGGACCTGGCCGCGGCCATCGATCGCGGCCTGCCATGCCTGCGGGGGCACGCGGATGAGGGCTCGCCGTTCACGCTCGCCCAGCTCCCAGCCAACGGAATAGACCAGCTGGTGCCCGCGCCGCCGCGCCAGTTCATCCAGCCGCCCGATGAGCCCGTGGCTGGCCCCAGCGCCATCACAGGTGACCATCAGCCGCCGCCGGTGCTTCGCCGGAACCGCAGTAATCGCATCATCCAGCACGGTGAGGTGATCCGCGGTGGTGTTACTGCCCGCCGAGCCCGGGCGCAGCATCCCGGCCAGTGCTTCGGACGTGTTGTCGCAGAAGCCCAGCAGCGGGTGCAGGCCGAAACCCTTGAAGTTCGGCTCCGCGCCTTCCTTGTCCAACCCGCACAGGTTCGCGGGAACGTGTGCAAGGTGGCGCCTTCAATGCCCAGGTTTGTCAGGCGGGTGTGGTGCGCTGGAGGCGGTCGCGGTTGACGTTGTCGGCGAGGTAGCGCACAAGGCCGGCGTTTTGCATGCCCAGCGTGGCAGCGGTGAGCTTGGGGTCGAGGTCGTTGACGAGCTGGGCGATCCTGGTCTGCCGGCAGGCGGATGGCGTGGTGCCCGCGGGCGCGAGCCTGCGGGTGAGGTATGAGCCGTCGGCGGGCTGATCACCTGTCCGGGTGGCGCTGGTGACGATCAGGTGCGGGTTCAAGGTGGCGAGCTGGTCGCGGTGGGCGAGGCAGGCTTGGACGGCGGACCATGTGGTGGGGTCGGCCGGGGTGGGGAACGGCCGGCTGGCCAGGGTGAGCGTTCGGTGCTGGGCGTCAATGCTGCTGATCGTCAGGCTGCGGATCTGCGCATTGGAGGCGGCGTGGAGCAGGGCGAGCAGCCCGGTCAGCCGCTCGTGCGGGTGGGTGGCGGGACTGCCCCACCGGCGGAACAGAGCCCGCTGGGTGCCGGGGTCCAGCACGGTTCCGGTGAATCCTGGCTGGGCTCCCAGTCGCAGTGGCCTGGCCGGGTCGATCAGGATGAGCTTGCGCTGCCGGGCCCATGCGAAGTAGCGGCGCAGCACGTAGGTGTCCTGGTGGCGGCTGCGCAGGCGGCTGGCTAGGAAATGCTCCAGGTCGGCGGTGGTGACCTCAGCCCAGCTGGTGACGTGGCCGGCTGCGGCCAGGTGGCGGGCGAGGTCGCGCAGGATCCGCAGCCGGGTTTCCAGGGTGGTGTCGCTGAGCTGGCGGCGGCCTGCCCGGCGCGCGCGGTCTTGCTCGGAAAGCTGGTATTCGTTGAACCGTGTAACCGCAACAGCCAGCCCTGCTGGGACGGCGTCGAGGTAACGCTGCCGGCGCGCGGCGGCGCGGCGCCGGGCATCGTCGCCGGGCAGGATCAGGCCCTGGCTGGTGAAGAACGCGGCCAGCGCGCGCCCAGCCGCATCCAGGGTCCCGTCCGCCTGCGAGGCGCTGGCCAGGATCTGCCGCGGCCCGGCCGAAGTGTCCGCGGACAGCACCCGGCCGGCGTGGCGCATGATCGCGACCGCGCCGCCGGGATGGTAGCGGGCGGCGGTGAACTCGGTGAGCGCTTGCCACCAGGGCGGGACCACCGGCAGCCGGGCGGCCAGCGAGGCGCCGTAATGGAATGGCCAGTCCGGGTCCGCGAGCTTGCAGCGGTTGCACAAGCCGTGACCGGCGTTGCGGCGCTGCTGGCCGCATTGACCGCAGCTGATGGCCTTGGCTGGCCTGCCGGGCCCGGCGGCCTGGTCGCAGATCGCGCAGATGCCCGCGGGGCGCAGGTGCCGCACCCGGCCGCAGCAAGGGCAGGGGCGCTTGAGCGCGGCCAGGGCCGCCTTCCGCTGGCAGACGTGGCAGCGGTGCCGGTCGCGGAACTTCACTGGCGCCCCGCATTGCGTGCATGGCGGGTAGCGGCTCATACCGGCGGCAGCGACCGGCCCCTCGCGGCCCTGGGCTCTTCCCTGACCGCCGGCTGGCGGCCGGCTGGGTCACCGGCGTGGTGTCCACCTCGAGCAGGTCATCGGGGGTGCATTCCAGCGCGGTGCACAGCCCGGCGAGTGTCTCCAGCTTGACCTGGGTCGGCTGGCGGGTCAGCAGCGCCGACACCGACGCAGACGACAGGTGCAGCCCGGCTCGCTCGGCCAGCAGGCGGCGCAGCTGGGCGCCGGTCCATACTTCGCGCTGAGCCGCGGCCATCCGCAGCCGCCACCTAATCTTCACCGCCTGCTCCTTCCAGCCCTGCCAGCGCGCCGGAGACCGCCCGGCGATAGGCGTCCTCGATGAACGTCGCCGACGGCGTGACGTAGCGCATCGTGGTTCCCACATGCCAGTGGCCGAGCATCTGCTGGATCGCCACCAGGTCCACGCCCCGCTCATAGTTACGGGTGGCGCAGGCGTGCCTGAGCATGTGCGGGCTGAACCTGCCCTGGAGTACCTGCCCGCCCCTGGCCTGCGCTGCGGCGTCTTCGAGTTCGAGCAGATATGCCAGCCTGTTGCGGATCGTGCCGCGGTGGATCCGGCCACCCCCTTCGTCGCAGAACAGCGCCGGGCCCTCACCCATCCGCGGGCGGATCTCATCCAGGTACCAGCGCAAGATCAGGTCCAGCCCGTCCAGCATGGGCACCCACCTCGGCCGCGGGCCGGAGGTCTTTGCGCCCTTGCCGAAACGCACGTGCAGCTTCCCGAACGGCCCGCGGCCGAAGTGGACGTCGGGCCGGTCCATCATGGCTGCCTCGTCAGCGCGCAGCCCGGCGAGATACAGCGTCCGGAACAACGCGTAGTCGCGGCCCGCGGCAGCGTACTTACGCGCGCTGGCGATCCGCTCCCGCAGGAAACCGAAGAAGTCTTCCAGCCGCTCCGGGCCCGGCGGTGGGTTCGCGGACGGGGAATCCGCGCTGACATGACGTGCGGCGTTGAACTCATCGACCGGGTCGGCCAGGCGGATCCCGAACGCCGCCTCGATGGCGGCGGCCTTGCGCGCGACCAGGAACGCGTGAAAGTTCTTGAACGCCTGCACGTAGCACCGGCGGGTAGACGCCGCCAGGCCCTGAGCGGCGAGCTCGCCGACCACCCGGTCTACGTCGTCCCGGGTCACCTCCCAGGCCGGGCGGCCGCAGGCCGCCAGGAACCGCCGCAACGTACCCGCCCCATTGCCGATCGTCAGCTCGCTGAAGCCCCGCGCGACCTGGGAAACCTCGAACGCCTGCAGGCACTCCTCCTGGAACGCCACCGGATCCGGCATCGGCACGCTGGCGTCCGCCTCCGCCGCCGATCCCGCCCCGCCCCGGACGACCCGCAGCCCGATTCCATCCACCCCGCGTTCCTCCCCCCTGAGGAATAAAGGTGCTACCTTACGGCCAGCGGTCACGCCTTGACATCAACGACGCGCTCAAAGTGACCGCTGACCACGGCAGACGGCCCGATCCCGGGTCAGGAACGTGTGGCAAGCGCAGGTGAATGGCAGGCCACCACGCTGGCATCCAGCCGGATGCAGATCACCCCGCCGAGCACCTTGTCCGCGACCCGCACCCCCGGGATCGCGCCATGCCGGGCCTCGATCGCCGCCCACGCGTGGCGGCGGGCGGCGTCACCGCCCTGGTGATCCCGGCCTGCGTGCGGGACCCGCCCGAGGCGATCTCGTTCAGCGTCCGCCACGCCGTGGGCACCGAGGCGACCAGGCCATGCAGGTCCCGCTGGTCAGCCAGGACCCGGAAATCGCTGATAACCTCCGCGCCGTCCGCGATCGCGCAGGCCAGGTCCGCGGTGACCCGGCCGCGGTCGTGGATCAGCAGCCGCGGGGAGGCCAGCGCCCGCGACAGCCCCGCTGTCAGACCGGTCTTATCCGCTAACCGCCGCAGCAGCACCAGCCCCGTGTGCGACACGACGCCCCCGCCACCCGCGGTGACTCCCAGTCCCTTCGACCAGCCGGTAACGTTCACCCTCAGAGTGCTCCTTGACCTGGGCCCGATATCGACTTCAGCAACCGTTATCGTCCCAGCTCAGGAGCACTCTTTATCGTTGAACGCGCCGGTCAGCTGCCAACCCCGGATGAAAAGCCCGGGCTAGGGATACCCGATGGCATCGCTGAGCTGGACCCGGCCCGGAAGTGGTGACCAGCCTCGAAATCAGCGCCAAGTGTGGCGAGTCGTACTAAGTTCCGCTTATGAACGCTCAGGTTGCCGCGGCGATCATCGCAGCCAGCGTCAGCGTCCTCACGCTGATCGGCACCTTGGCCGCGCAGTATCTCGGCCGCCGCGCAACTAGCAGGGACACCGAGAAGACACTGGAGAGAAAGCTCGCGGAGCAGCGTGAGCAACTAGACAGAACCCTGGCGGAGCAGAGTAGGCAGCTGACAGAACGCTCGCGGAGCAGCGCACTCGGACCCTCAACGAACGATTCTCACGGCGGCGGAGCAACTGGGCAGTGATAAGTCACCGGCTGTCCGGCTGGCTGGGGTGCTTGCCATGGCGGACCTAGCGGATGACTGGGACGAAAACCGGCAGACCTGCGTCAACGTGTTGTGTGGCTATTTGCGCATGCCGCACGAACCTAATCCGGGTCAGGGCGCTCGCGAGCCGGAGCGGCTTGCCTTCCGGGCCAGCCGCGAAGTCCGCTACACCGTCATACGGGTCATCACCGCGCACCTCAAAGACGGCGCGCCAGTGTCCTGGCAAGGCTTGAACTTCGACTTCAGAGGCGTTGTCTTCGATGACGGTGACTTCGACTTCACCCGCACCAAGTTCTCCGGCGGCATAGTCCGTTTCAGCGGTGCCGAGTTCTCTGGCGGCATAGTCCGTTTCAGCGGTGCCGAGTTCTCTGGCGGCATAGTCCGCTTCCGGGGTGCCAAGTTCTCCGGCGCCGTGGTTGCCTTCGTCGGCGCCGAATTCTCCGGCGGCACTGTCATGTTCGACTGGGCAGAGTTCTCCGGCGGAATGGTCACCTTCGAAGATGCCAAGTTCTCCGGCAGCATAGTCGACTTCGAAGATGCGAAGTTCTCCCGGCGGCATAGTCCTTTTCAGCGGTGCCGAGTTCTCTGGCGGCAAGGTCAACTTTCTCTGGCCTGGTGAGTGGTCATACCCACCTAAATTCCCCTGGAAAGGCTCGCCGCCCCCGAGGCGTGAAGCTCCCCGAAGAAGAAGGGTAAATCCCAGGCGTAGCCTGCCAATCCTGGTGGCCCTGGTGGCTCTGGTGCCCGTGGCCGCTGCTGAGCGCCACCATGACGCTATAAATGCGCAGGAGTGGTTGCTGTCCCAAACGCGAGGGATACTCTCAAGTCGTTGCCTGGCGCGATAACATTGCAATCTTTATACGGTTCGTAGTCCGGTCGAGAGAAACGTTGATGAGCTCATTTCGGCGATCTGGCCGCACGGATACCTTCCCAGCCCGGCATCGGAGCGAGGTACGGAACGGCACGGCACGGATGTCTGTCGGCCAGCACCTGCCGGGTCTGTCAGCGGCGTGAGCGTGCGAGTGCGTCAGGTGGCTTCGCTACAGTCCGAGACATGGCTGAGCCGGAGCGGGCGATGCAGGTGATCAAGTGCGATGAGCGCGACAGCGGCTGGGAGGACCGCGATCCGCGGTTCCGCGTCTACCTGCACGGCAGCACGGCGACCTCGACCGAGGGCTGGACCGACACCTATGACATCACCGGAGCCGACGTACTGCAGGCCATCGACTGGGCACAACGTCAGGCCGGCAACCAGTTCGCGTACGCGGTGGCCCTGGTGCGCGACGACAAAGAGCGTGAGCGAATCAATCCCGGGTCCGGCCGTGGCCTGGTGTGGCTAATCGGCATGGACGGAAATGACAGCACGGGCGAAGGGACAGCAGAGCGGGAAGTCCAGCGGCGCATGCTCCTTCGCCGCCTCAAACCTGTCGGGATCCCGGAGGTGGATCGGGCCCCCGAAACGCTACCCAACCCCTACGCCAACGGCACCGAACAGCCGTAAAGGTCATCCGCTCATCGCCAGATAGGTCCGGAGAGCGGCATGTGAGTGTGCGCATCACCAGCGCAATCACAGAATGAAATGAAAATGCTTCGACGAGTCCCCTGGCTCCCGCCAGACTCGAGCTCATGATCATGACGGTCTGAGTGGACAGCTGGCAGATGCAGTGCTGTGGCGACCCGTTCCGCCGTGGATCGAAGGTGACCTGGACTCTGCGCGACGCGGATCCAGACTGGTTTGCAGCGATGCTGGGTCCGTTCGTGCGCCGAACTGTGGAGGCGGAAGAAGAACACCACGGAGGAGTTCCTGATGACACCCCGCCGACCACGGGAACGGTGACCCTCATAGCGGCCGTTCACTGCCGCTACGCGCCCCGGGGCAGCGATGCAGGGCCCAGCTACCCAGTCCCGGGTTCCTGCGTCCTTACAGAGGTCGAGACGGCGGATGGGTGGATCGCTGATCGCGGCAAAGAGCGATTCGTGGGTTACCTCGTGCAACTCAGGCTCTGACAGCGGCCATGTGAACGCGTTCGAGAGGTGCCGCATGCTCACGCCGATCAAATGGCTTCCCGCTGTCGAGCAGATCGGTACATAGAGGGGCATCACACTGGTCGATTATACCGGCCATCCCGCGATTGACACCATCGCCGAAAGTGCGTTAGTGCTGGTGACAGAGGAATGCCTTCGGAATGCTTGGTCTAATCACGCCGAACAGCGTGAGTAACCCCGGCGATGACAGCTGTTGCGAGTATCCACCCGGCGGCGATTAGGGCATATGACAGCCATTGCGCGACGCCGGAGGACGCGTAGGCAGTGCGCAGTCCGAACGCCCCGAACGGGATGAGCAGGTCGAGGGTGTAGGTGAAGGCGTTGAAGGGAGGGACAGGTCCGCCCGTCAGGGCGTGCGGCTGGTCGATGCCGAAGACGGTCGTGCCGACGGTCAGCAGCACCACGAGCCAGATGGCCGCGAGCCAGGGCCGGTAGCCGTAGCCGACTGTCGCGTCAAGAACCCGGCTCGCCGTCCGGCCAGGTGAGCTGAGTGTGGTTCGGCGGTGGCGTTGCTTTGCTAGCAGGACGCGCCGGACGTCATCGTCGTGCCCAGAACGCCGGTAGTAATCGGCCAGCTGCTCATAGGGCTGCGGCTGATACCCGTAAGGGCCGCGACTGACCCAGTCAATCCGCTCGGCGACCGGGACCCGGCCGGTGAGGTGCCGGATGGTGTCGTAGGTAAACCCATTGAGCCAGATCTCCGGCGGCCAGGCGAGAGGATCATCATCGAGGGTGCCGACGTGCGCCTGCGGCAGCCGAAGAGCGCCGCTGAGGGGCTGGCCAGTGCGCAGGCACAATTCCCCTGCCTCCACCCGGGCCAGGTCAGCGGCCGTCGTCGCATCACTCAAGATCGCATCCCGGAAGGTCAGCAGCCCTGCGATCCGTGCCCGGCGCAGGATGACCCGCCCTTGAGCGGTGAAGCCAGCATTGCATTCCATGTCGCCGTTGACACTCAGTCCGGCGCCCGAGATGGACTCGCCGGTGCCACCGCCTATCTGCGCGCCGCGCAGCGAGATTTCGCCGTCGATACGCGCCCGGTCTAGCCGCAGCGTGCCCTCGATCACCGACTGGTAGAAGTTGACGATGCCCTCCGTCCGCATCCGGGCGCCGTTGAAGGCTGGCAGGCGGCTGCTGGTTATCCGGACCGTCTTTGTGGTGGTCTCGACGAATCGCAAGGGCTGCTCGAACCAGCAGTACTCCAGGACCAGAGCATGGCTGATCACCGCTCCCATCAGGTCGATGCGGCCAGCGATCCGGGCACCGCGAAGCCGCACCGCAGGAAACCGGCCCGGCTCTGGCTCGCAGGCTCCAAGCAGCAGGGCCGTCACTATCTCGCCCCGCACTGTCCGTCCCGCTCCCCAAGCATCTGCGCTGCTCGGGTCATCCTTCGCGGGATCACCCGAACGCAGGTTAACCCACGCACCGCAGGGGAACGCTTCCCACAGTGCCCGCTCGGGCTTGCTCAGATCAGGCAGGGTCATGCCCTGATCGTCTGCCATCAGCCCCGCCCCGGTAAGTCCCGCTGAGAAAAAGCAGGCAACCTCCCAGGTACCGCGGCTAGCCGCGGCCAGGAGGCGGTACCAGCCGACGTCTCTGCATCGCTACCAGCGGCTATGAGAGTGGGCGCAGGCAACAACTATTCAGCGCCAAGCTCAAGCCGAAGACTGTGAGACCAAATCTCTGGGAAGAGGAATCACCTCGTTGTGTGAAGCCTCTCCCTCTGGTTCCGGCCGTCGAGCCGCGTAATCGACGGTACTTCTACGCAGAAGTCGATAGCTGCGCAGATTCCGATCGCATAGCCAGGGTTGATGTTCCTTCCGCGATGTTAAGGCTGTGCCGTCGTGCCAAGTGTGGCTCGGATTTGGTTGAGTGACACGAAGGCTTCCCGCAGATCGACGCCGAGCAATCGCCGACAATTAGCAAGGCCCTGCGCCAGTGGCGCCTGCATCGCCATGTCACCGTCCGATCCGTCGGTGATTGACATAGCAAACTCCGCTGCGGTAAGAGCCCAGCTTATGAAGAGTATCAGGCGGCTATATTCTCGATCATCCCCGGGAACCTCGCCGGAGGGCTCTGCCTGAGGCGCTGGCTGAAGCCGCTGCCACACCTCGTCCAGCGCCGGGTCGAGCATCTCTCGCCATTTTCGGGAGTCGAACGGTAGCTGGGTGAGATCGAGGATATGTCGTACTGGCTCCGTCGTGTCCCGTCCGGCAAGCTGCCAGCGGATACGCTCCGCCGCCAGCCGCATGTACAACTCGTTGACGATTAGGGCACGCAGCGCTGCGTGCAAATCCTGGACACCACCGGCCGCGAGGTTCCGCAGCGCGCGGATAATGTCCCGTGGCAGCCCTGCCCCAAGCACGTGGCATACAAGTGCCGCTGCAGCAGGAATGCCGGTCAGTCGTCGCTGCAGGAGTTCAACGGTTTCGGCAGCCGTCAGCGGCTCGACGTAGATTACCTCATCCAGCGCACTCTCGAAGGCGTCCTGGAAAGGCAGGCCCCGCTGCTGGAACCGCACCATTGCGCTGATCGAGACGGCAATCAGGAAGTAGCAATTGATGAGTCCGAAGAGCGCCTTAATGTCGTTGAGCAGGCGGATTACTTCCTGATCGTCGTCCACCTTGTCGAGCTCGTCTATCGCAATGATGACCCGGTAACCGCTGTGGTTAAGGGCTCCTACAAACTGGCGGAACTGCTGAACGAGTTCAGGTGTTGTCCAAGGCCGCCCTTCATACAGCAGGCTCCCACTGCCGTTGGCCTCGATCCCTAGTGACACAGGAAGTTTCAACCCTGCCGACACCGAGCGCTGCTCGCGGAAGTACAACTGGTTAAGTATCGCGCTGGCGGCAGAAGTAAGGTCCCGGATCCGCTTGCCGTACGACCTGGCGATTGCTGATCCAGTAGCGGCGGTGGAGGTGTATCGGAACCGGTGGTCGATGCGCTGAGCTATGCCGACGGCATCGAAGAGGATCAACGCTGAAATAATGGCCAAAGCAGCCAAAGCCGAGAGAATGAGCTGCCGCCTGTTGAACCTCGAGCCAGCCAAGAGCGATCGGGATCGCTGCGAGCGCTGTTACAAGCAGCACGGCTGCGGCCATCCGCTTTACGGCGGATGCCGTGCCGGCGAGGTATTTTTGCGGAGCAGGCCGTGGCGCCGAGCCACTGGCGCGGATGACCTCACGACAGACTGCCGCCAGAATCTGTGTAATGAATTCGACGGAATCGTAACGGACCGGGGCCGACACGAATACGCCGATTTGGCTTCCAGGTGACTCCGGATGACGGAAAAGTCTGGTCCGAGTCAAAGACGACAGGAGCGTTGTCTTACCGACCCCGCGCGGGCCCGCCAGCCCGATCGCGGAACCGCCCGGTGCCTCGATTCGCTCGGCCAATCGCAGGTAAGCGCTGGTCTCCAGCCGGAAGCGGTCAAGCGTCTGGCTGGTTAGAACGGTCGGATCATACCGCAGCACGGCGGACGTTTCAGACGTTGTCAGTTCTTCGTTGAGCCGTTGCCGTAGGAACGGAAGGATCACTGTTTCCTGCAAACCGTCCTGGAGGCTTTCGGCCGCGGCAGTGACAGCCTCGGCGTACCTCGACATGAATGCCTTCTGCCGACGTACCTCGAACCGGGATGCCCAGCGGTTGGCGGCCAATGCCGCCGCGATAATGAAAACTCCCAACGCCGTAATGGCAACCGCTGGATAGAGCAACGCGGCCGCTCCAAATGCCACCGAGCCAATCACAACCAGCATACCTACCGCAATTGCCAGAATTGCGAATGGCCCAACGAGGGCAGCTATCAGGCCGCGTCGGCGCGGTTGGCCCATCCTAATCCAGGTTTCGCGGGCCGCGTTGCGCTCGGCCTGCGTAATCATGTCAGTCGCGCGCGGGACGACTTCCCGAGCGATTAGCTCCTCCTCGTTGTCAAGGATATCAAGGTTATAGGCTAGTGGTGATTGTCCGAGGGCGGCCATCGCGGACTGCATTTCCGGCAAATGAACCGCGATTTGTGCCTGCGCACCGAACTGCACCGTCTCGGACAGATTCCACCGCTCCAATGGCGCCTCGATCCTCGGGCGGCGTCTCGCCACGCGCAGGACGGCCGGTCCTCCGTGCGCCACGAGCTGTGGTTCGACGCCCAGCAGGGCACCGATGAGTCGTGCCACTTCAGAAACGCCGCGACCGTTTGGGCCCTGCCACACTCCTCTCCGGTCTGAGACAAATCCCCGTAGATCGAACGTCCGCCTCGATATGTCTATCCCGTCCGCCCGCAGAACCTGCGGAAGCACCGACTCGCTGGGCCGCTGCCCATGATCTTGGCTCGAAGCCTCCGGAAGGTGTGTTATCCCGAGCAGCAGTTTCTCTTGCGGATGAGCATGCAGCCATTCTTGAAGAATCAGGTTCGCGGCCTCTGACCCTGCCGTCTCCGGGCGCCCAAGGTGGAGATAGTAACGGGCACGCAATGCCACCTGAAAAGAGGCTGGCAGGTTGTCCACGCGGTCGGCGGGCCGCATCTCGACGGCCACACGTAGCCGCCCCCATCGCAGGTGCGCCTGCCCGAGACTACGGACGACATCAGCGATCTTGAGGGCTAGGTCGTTGTCCGCGTCGTTGACTGGACCGACGTAAAGGTCGATCTCCCGTCGCCGTCGCAGCCAGCTCACGAAGTAATCCCAAAGCGGGAACGGCGGTCGCGGCGCCGCCGCAGAAATGCCGCGGTAGGTCGACGAGTCATCGGCGTCCGGCGGTGCCCGAAGCCGGGATCTCCCCACCAACCGCCATCCACCGCGGATGGCCGCGGCCACCAACAGTGCCCCTCCAGCTGCGGCAAAGATCCAAAGGAATTGCTCACCCGCGAGTGACCGATGGACCCCGCTGGGCCGTTCCTGCACCAACAGCACACTCAATGTCAGGCTGGACAGCACTAGGAGCGTCAGTGTGACCACTACGGCGGTGACTAGGCGACGGTTCCGGCGATGCAAACGGAGGTGCTCACCAATAAGCTCGTCCTTGGTCACAGAACGCATAGCGGCAGCCAGTGACGCTAGCGCATCCCTTAGCCTTGGATTCCTCACTGTCAGCCGCTCTTGCTGTTTGGCCCAGCGCAGGTCGATCCACCGCGGCTCTGACGTGAACGCTCCGAGCAAAGCCGGAGGCACGGCGCTACTGTGCTGCCGGTCGAAGTCGCCGGTGCGGTCATCCCAGGCCATGTCGCCGTCAGTAATGACCAGCAAGATCCGCTCTGCACCTCGGTGCTGCATGAAGAACCGAATCTCCCGATTCAGCCACTCAGATCTCGCCCCCTCCGGGGACAGCAGAACGATCAGGTACCGCGACGACAGCAGCCCCTGCTCCAACGCCGACCACAACGACGGTGAAGCTGACAACGACGTAGTGTCCCTGAATATGCGAAGAGCCCTCGTCTGATACCAAGCCTTGGCGAAGACCTCGAGACCGCGCGCGACAACGTTGGCGATCTCCCCGTCGGCCGCATGCGAGTACGCGAGGAAAGCGTCATACTGCTCTGTCTGGCGATCAGCCATAGCGACTCCCGAATCGGAGACCGGCAGTAGCTACATCTTCTCACGATCGCTCTAGCCTCTTCGGAGCTCGCAAAAGGACATGAGGCAGACGGTCATTCCGCCTTCTTCGTCTGGTCGGCGCCGTGGTTAGCGGCTGCCGCCGACAGTCGATGGATACATCAACGCGCCACGCCGCACGGTCTACCCGAGGCGGACCCCGGCTTCGATGCTCCGGCCCGGATTCTTGACCCCTCACCCTACCCAGGCATCCAACCACTCGGACATCCTCACATCGGCATGAGGGTGAACCCGATGCCCATCTCCCTGCCGCGTACTCGGACCTGTGGCACGCGAAGCCTCCGAGCATGGATTGGGCGCGCCCGCAGACCTCACCGAGGCATGATCATCGACGAGCACCCTGTTCCGTGACAGTTCCGCAGACGCCACCCGGATCCCCGGCGAGGGGCGGTTGGCGCATCACTGCGGAGGCTTACCACAAGTCGTTTCTGCAGGTCAGAGCCTTCTGGAAGGCAATGCAGCCTCGCCCCGGATCTAGCGGTACACCTCACCCGCGGTTAGACACACCGCTCCGTATGCACTCGTTCACAATAGCGAAAACCCCAGGTGACCTGGGGTTCAAGTGGTGGCAGGTGTTGGGTTCGAACCAACGTAGGCTAAGCCGACGGTTTTACAGACAGCCATCCATGCACACGCTCTGCGTCCGCTGACCTGCGGATGCTTCCCTGGCCGCTTGCTCACCGGCGCTGGCGTTCCGTGCAGGTTCCGTAAGCGGGAAACTGCCTTCTCGCATGCTCTCTGAACTGCGGTGATGCACGCAATCCGCCCCGCAGGCCGCAGAGTGCCGCGGAACAGGCACGGAATTACGATACGACCGCACCGATGAATCACGCGAGTGTTTGATCAGTGGGCCGCGTCGAGGAAGATCCTGCCGACCGTGCACGGCCGGCACAAGTACCACGACCACGGATGTCGTGTCTCACGGTGAGCACCATGGTGCCGTCCAGCAGGCCAAGGTGGCCTTGACCGGTGCTGGATCAGTGACGGGCCGGGTGCGAGGGGTTTATGGTCTGCCGGAGGGAATGGCCGGGCGGCCCCCACCGGGGGCAAGGGGGTGGCGCGGATGGCGGATTACCGCACCGAGGTCCGGCCCGGCGGTGTGCCGATAGCGGCCTGGACGCGGCGAGACGCCGCGAGCACGGCCGCCGCGAGCGAGACGCCCGGGGCTGCGGGCAGGTACCCGCGGGGCGCCTGGGCCGGGGGGATGGGGGGTGGGGGTGCCTGACCGGCTGCTAGTGGACCTGGACGCGGGTAACAGGAGCACCGAGAGCTATTCAGGGGTGTTGTGGTCGCCGGATGGGGGGCTGGCGGAGGAGGTGTCGCGGGCGCCTTTATCGTGGCCGCTAGATGCGGGCGCGCTGGAGGATCTGCGCTGGTACCTGGAGGACTACCTTCAGGCCCCATACGGCGTGTGGGAAGACCGTGGCCCGGCCATCCAGGGCAAGCTGCCTGGCTGGGGAGAGCAGGTATTCGCCTCGGTATTCGGCTCGGGCCCGGCACGGCTTGCCTATGAGCGGGCGCGGAATAAGGGCTTCGAGGTGGTGTTCCGGTCCGCCGACCCTGGCCTGCTGGCCCTGCCATGGGAACTGATGCGCGACAGCACCGGTCCCGTGGCGCTGGGGGCGGGCGGGATCTCCCGCAGCCTGCGCATCGCCGGCGGCGCGGGAACGCTGGAAGTGCCGGGCGGACGGTTGCGGGTGCTGATGGTCATCTCCCGCCCCGCCGGAACTTCCGATGTGAGCTATCAGATGGTGGCCCGGCCCCTGCTGGAACGCCTAGACGCGGTCCGCGGTGATGTCGGCCTGACCGTTCTGCGCCCACCCACATTCGATGCGCTGGCGGGAACGCTGGCGTCGGCGGCGTCCAGGGGTGAGCCGTTTCATGTGGTGCATTTCGACGGGCACGGGGTGATGCCCGGCCATTCTTTGGGTGGCGGGGCGGTCATCGGGGGCCGGGCAGCGATGATGACCGCCCCGGGTGAGGGTGTGCTGGTCTTCGAGAAGCCCGGTGGCGGCAGTGACCAGGTCAGCGCGTGGAAGGTCGCGGTGGCGCTGGCCGAGGGCAAGGTGCCGGTGGTGGTGTTGAACGCGTGCCAGTCCGGTGCGGTCGGCAAGGACCTGGAAGCTTCCGTCGCCACCGCCCTGCTCAAAGCCGGGTGCGCGGCGGTGGTGGCGATGGCCTACAGCGTGTACGCGGTCGCCGCGGCGGAGTTCATGGCCGTGTTCTACGAGCCCTGTTCGCCGGGGCCAGCGTCGGCCGGCGTGCCGCCGGGCGGCGGCGGCTGTTCCAGCAGGACGGGCGGCCGAGCCCGAAGGGGGCTGCCGCTGGCGGACTGGCTGGTGCCGGTGCATTACCTGCGCCGCGACGTCGGCTTCCCCCAGGCCCGCACCACCGGCCCAGCGGAGCAACCGTCGCTGGAGGCGCTGCTGGACGAGCTCCGCGCCACAGCCGCGGAGCCGGGAAGCGGCGGCTGGATCCACTGACCCGGTCGGGGTGTTCGTCGGCCGGGATGACCTGTTCTTCGAGCTGGAGGCCGCGGCCCGGCTGCAGAAGGTGGTGGTGCTGTACCGGGCCGGGCGGGACAGGCAAGACCGAGCTGGCGAAAGCGTTCGGCCGGTGGTGGCGGGACACCGGCGGGGTGGATGACGCCGCGAGCTGGGTGTTGTGGCATTCGTTCGAGCCGGGCGTGGCGTCCTTCGGCCTGGACGGGGTGATCACCGCAGATCGGCCTGGCAGTCTTCGGCGCTGATTTCGCCCGCCTGGAGACCGGCCGAGCGGCTGCGACGTGGTCGAACGCGTGCTCGCGGAGCGGCGGATGCTGCTGATCTGGGACAACTTCGAAACCGTCACGGTCGATGCCCGACCCGGACGGCGGCCACCGCGCCGCTGGATGAGGCTGGCTGCGCGAAGGTGCAGGGGTTCCTGGCCCGGCTGGCAGCACCGGCCACAGCGCGGTGATCATCACCAGCCGGGCACCGCCGAGGACTGGCTGGGCCAGATCCGCCGGATCGAGGTCGGCGGGCTGGCACCGGAGGAAGCCGCCCAGTATGCCGAGGAACTGCTGGCCCCCTACCCGGCGGCGCGCCGCGGCGGGCGCGGCGGGCGTTCGGGGAGCTGCTGGAGTGGCTGGACGGGCACCCGCTGAGCATGCGGCTGATCCTGCCCCGCCTCGACACCACCGAGCCCCGAGGCGCTGCTGGACGGGCTGCAGCGGCACCACCCCGCTGCCCGGCGGCGATGCGGGCGGCGGACCGGGCCACGTCGCTGGCCGCCAGCATCACCTACTCCTTCACCCACCTACCGAGAAGACACGGCGGCTGCTGCCCGCGGTCTGCCTGTTCCACGGCGTCGCCGACGCCGACGTCCTCGCCGTCTTCTCCCGGTGCCGGGTGTCCCGGGCCGGTTCGCCGGGGCCAGCAGCAGGACTGGACGACGGTCCTGGAGGACGCTGCCCGGGTTGGGCTGCTGACCGGGCTGGGCGCCGGCATGTACCGGATCCACCCGGCCCTGCCGGGCTACCTGGCCGCCCGGTGGCGCGCCGAGGAACCCGACGCGGCTACGACCAGGAGCGGGGACGCCGCGACCCAGGCCCTGGCCACCGCGTACGCCGCGGTCGGCCGGTGGCTGAACGAGCAGATCGAATCCGGCGATGCCGGCCTGGCGTACGCGGTGATCGGGCTGCAGCGGCGACCCTCGGCGCCATGCTCGGCTACGCCCTGGACCACCAGCTATGGGACGAACGCCGATACCATCGCCGGGCCGCTGGAAGCTACTGGGACACCCGCGGGCTGATGAGGAAGCCGACGCGTGGACCGACCAGGTCATTGACGCCACCACCAGCCCCGGCCCGACGGCACGCCTCGGCTGGACACCCCAGCCGGGCAACTGTGGTGTTCATCACCACGACCCGCCAGGGCAACAGGCAGCATCGTGCAGGGCAGCTGAACCATGCTGCGGAAACGTACCGCGCAGATCCTGGACATGGCTGCAAGGCCCAGCCCGAAAACGACTGGACCCAGCAACGACATCGCCGGCATGCTATCACCAGCTCGGCATGATCGCCCAGTACCGGGGGCAGCTGGACGAAGCCGAGGCTGGTACCGCAAATCCCTGGCCATCTCGAAGAACTCGGCGACCGGCCCGGCATGGCGACCAGCTACCACCAGCTCGGCATGATCGCCCAGGACCGGGGGCGGTTGGAGGAAGCCGAGGACTGGTACCGCAAATCCCTGGCCATCGAAGAAGACCTCGGCGACCGGCCCGGCATGGCAACCAGCTACCACCAGCTCGGCATCATCGCCCAGGACCGGGGGCGGCTCGACGACGCCGAAGACTGGTACCGCCAATCCCTGGCCATCAAAGAAGACCTCGGCGACCGGCCCGGCATGGCAACCAGCTACCACCAGCTCGGCATGGTCGCCCAGGACCGCGGGCAGGTTGACGAAGCCGACGACTGGTACCGCAAATCCCTGGCCATCTTCGAAGACCTCGGCGACCGGCCCGGCATGGCGGCCAGCTACCACCAGCTCGGCATGATCGCCCACGACCGGGGGCAGCTCGACGAAGCCGAAGACTGGTACCGCAATCCCTCGGCCATCACGAAGACCTCGGCAACCGGCCCGGCATGGCGGCTCACCTACTACCAGCTCGGCCGTACCGCCCACGCCCGCGGGCAGCTCAACGAAGCCGAAAACTGGTACCGCCAATCCTAGCCATCAAAGAAGAACTCGGCAACCGGCCCGGCATGGCCCTGACGCAATGGGCAGCTCGGCCTGCTCGCCGAGACCCGCCAGCAACCCGGCGAGGCCCTGGCCTGGACCGTCCGGTGCGTCACCCTGTTCAGCCAGTTCCCCCACCCGGCGACTGGGGCCGGGCCAGCGCACCTGGCCCGGCTCACCCGCCAGCTCGCGCCCGCCAGCCCTGGAACAGGCCTGGCAGCAGGCCACCGGCCAGCCACTACCCAAGTCGGTCCGCGACTACGTCACCCGCCACCACGACAACGACTCAGGAGACACGCCGTGACCGACCCAGTCGCCGACGCGGCCCGCTCCGCCGCCGCCATCCTCAGCCCTACCCTCGGGCCAGGCCTGCTCGCCGAAGTCGAAGCCGCCCTGCACACCCGGCAGGTGGACGGGCAGCGCCCGGGCCGCTATAACCCGGCCGTCTGGCCTCCTCGGCATCAGCGCGGCCAGCCTGATCGTGACCATCGCCCAGCTCGCATGGTCCATCATCACCGACCGACATACCCACACCACCCAGCCCTCCCCCGAGGCCATCGCCCGCCAGATCCGCATCCACATGCGCGAGCACGACATCCCTGCACCCCCCGGCACCGACCACATCACCGACGTCGTCATTACCGAAATCACCCACCTGCAAGACCCACCCCCGTAGACAGATGCAGCCAACGCTGAAGCGCCGACCCGCCGCACGGCTCCCGCCCCCGTGCGGCCACCAGCGAATAAGCTTCGGAAAGAACCCAGGAGCGAACTTCTGGCATTCATGAAGTCACCGATGTGACCAGATCAAGCCACGCCAGAATGGTGCTGGGCTGGAGAGCGCAGTCCGGCCTACCGGCGAGGCGACGGGTGAAAAGCCCTCATAGGTCACCATGCTCTGATCACGGGTACATGCTGTTCCGTGACTGCCCCGCAAGAACCCCCTCAGCAGCCCGGTGCGCCTCTCCCCACCTATCGCTGCAGAACCCGCCACACGACGTTTCGGCAGGCAGGGCCCACCTGACCGGGAACGTGAGCCCCTGGCCTGGATCCGGCCGGACGCGTGCGCGCGGTCAGGCAAACCGCTCCCTTAACAGCCCGCTCAACAGCAGAAACCCCAGGATGACCTCGGGTTTCGTCAGTGGCAGGTGCTGGGTTCGAACCAGCGTAGGCTGAGCCGACGGTTTTACAGACAGCCATCCCTGCACACACTCTGCGACCGCTGACCTGCCGATACCTCCGGCTGTTCGCTCACTGGCGGTGGTGTTCCGTGCAGGTTCCGTGAGAGCCCGAATGCCGGATCAGCGTGGGCCGCGCCGGTAGAGGCTGCCGACAGCCGGGCTGCGCATGCACTTGTGGTCGGCGCGCAGCCCGGCCTGGTGTGAGGTGGGGTTCAGGCGGCGGGGGCATGGATTTTGCGTGTCGTCCAGGCATGGTCCAGCAGCACGGCCATGGCCGCCGCGACCAGGGCGGCGGCGAGCGCGATCAGGGTGATCTGCCAGCCGGGCATGCCGCCCCCGGCGATGACACGTACTGGTGGTGGCACCATGGCGCTGCTCACCAGGCGGCGGCACGTATTGCATATGCGGGCGCGGCAGTCCCGGCGGCGAAGGCCAGCACGGCCCCGGCCAGTGTGGCCACAGCGGCGAAGATGCGGCGGAAGCGATTCATGGTGCCCTCCTTCAGGGCGGTGGTGAGGGAAAGCGCTGCCGCAGGTGCCTGCCGGCCGCCAGGCTGTGCGGTGATCGCCTGGTGTCGCTGTCTGGTGTGCGGCTGCACGGACATAGCAGCGCGAGG
Source organism: uncultured Actinomycetes bacterium (assembly GCA_963720645.1). Lineage (GTDB taxonomy): Bacteria > Actinomycetota > Actinomycetes > Streptosporangiales > Streptosporangiaceae > RYN-230. Next base: position 60,529 of record CAVRFX010000024.1, read on the forward strand.
CGAGTGGAATTGCCTTGGGATCGGCTTGGAACGGTGGCTTGGAATACCAGTGGACCTGCGGCAGGCCTGGTGGTGGAATGGGGGAAGCCGCTGGCCCGGGCGGCTGGGGGAGACAACCGGGCGGGGGAGAGATGGCTGCTGACGCGGTGGCTGCCGAGACGGGGCCCGTGGAGTTCGGCATTCTCGGGCCGCTGGAGGTCTCCAGGTCCGGGTGCATGGTGCCGCTGGGCGGTCCGCGGCAGCGGGCGGTGCTGGCCTTACTGCTGCTGGAGTCCAACCGGGTCGTCTCGATGGACCGGCTGGCCGAGGAGGTCTGGGGCGGGCACCCACCCGAGGGGTGGGCCACCACCTTGCAGACCTATGTGTTTCACCTGCGCCGGGCGCTGGAGCCGGACCGGGCCCGGGGCGTCGCGGGAGAGGTCCTGGTGACCAGGGGCCCCGGTTACCTGCTGCGGGTTACCCGTGAGCACCTGGACGCGGCCCGGTTCCAGGACGGGTTCACGGCTGGGCGGGCCGCGCTGGACGCGGGCCGGTACGCCGAAGCCGCCGGGACATTACGCCAGGCGCTGGATCTGTGGCGCAGCGGCGTGCTGGCCGACCTGGCCGACTACGCGTTCACCCGGCCCGAGGCAGCCCGCCTGGAGGAGCTCCGGCTCGCCGCACTGGAAGCGCGGATCGATGCTGACCTGGCGCTTGGGCCGGCACGACACGCTCACCGGCGAGCTGGAACAGCTGGTTGCCGAGCATCCGCTGCGGGAGCGGCTGCACGGCCAGCTCATGCTGGCGCTGTATCGCTGCGGCCGGCAGGCCGAAGCGCTCGCCGCCTACCGGCGTGCCCGCGATCTGCTCGCCGATGAGCTCGGCATCGATCCCGGGGAGCCGCTGCGGCGCCTGCACGCCTCGGTCCTGGCCCAGGACTCCGCGCTCGACTGGGGCGGTGGCCGCCGAGGGCCCGGCCGAAGGTCACCGCGCCCGACGGCCAGCCGCCCGGTGGCCCCAGCCGCGCGCCGAACGCCGTGTCACCAGCCAGCAGGTCGGGGGCGGCGGCGGTGCGCGCCCGCTGCTGGCTGGCCTGGCGCTCGCGGTCGCCGCTGCCGCGGCCATCGTCGCGGTGGCCCGGCCGTGGGCGGGCGGGCCAGCGGGCCTGCCCGGCAACAGTGTGGGCCTGATCGACCCAGCCGGGGGCGGGTCGGCGCCGCGGTGAGCGTGGGCAGCCCGGCCGGCCTGGCCTACGGCGACGGCTCGGTCTGGGCCGTGGACAGCACCGAAGGCAAACTGTCGCGGATCAACCCGGCCACCCATGCCGTGGTCCAGCAGATCCCGGTCGGCTCCGCGCCCAGCGCGGTGGCTGTCACCGGCGAGAACGTGTGGGTAGCCAACAGCGGCGACGGAACCGTGTCCCGGATCAACGCCGCGTCCAGACCGGTGGTGCAGACAACCCGGTCGGCAACGTCCCTGTCGCCATCGCCAGCGGGCCAAGTGGCGTGTGGGTAGCCAACGAAGGCGACGACACCGTGGACCAGATCGACCCCGCGACCGGCACGGTGACGAAAACGGTCCAGGTCGGCGGGCGGCCAGACGCCATCGCGGTCGGGCCGGACGCCGTCTGGGTGGCGAATGGTGAAGACGGCACCGTTACCCGGATCGACCCGGCCACCGGCCAGCCGAGCGGCCCAGCTGCCCGTCGGTTCCGGGCCTGCGGGCATCGCGATCACCCCCGCAGCCGTGTGGGTCGCCAACTCGCTGGATCTCACCGTCATGAAGATCGACCCGGCGACCGACAGGGTCACCGCCACCATCGCGTCGGTGACGGGCCGAGCACCATCGTCGCGGCCAAGAACGCCATATGGGTCAGCGATGAGTTCGATGCGACGCTCGACCGCATCGACCCGCGGACCGGCCAGGTCACCAGATCCGTCTTCGTCGGCAGCTCACCGCAAGGCCTTTGGCCACCCCATCCGGCATGTGGGCCGCAGCGCGGGCGTTCACAGCGGCCAGCCACCGCGGCGGCACCCTGACCGTAGTGAACGAAGACCTGCCGGTACCTGACCCGGTGCTCGCAGACGACCCAGCAAGGATTCCGCACTCGCCACCGTCTACGACGGCCTGGTCGCCCTGCGCCGATCCGGGGGCGCGGCCAGGGCTCACGCTGGTCCCCGACCTGGCAGTGGCGCTGCCGCGCCCGGCCGGCGGCGGCACAACGTACACGTTCACGCTCCGCCCGGGAATCCGCTACTCCAACGGCACGCCCGTGCGGGCGTCGGACTTCCGCCGCGGCATCCAGCGCCAGCTCAGCTTTGGCGCCAATCCCGGCTACTACGAAGGCATCCTCGGCGGGCAAACGTGCCACCAGCACCCGCAGCGATGCGACCTGTCCGCCGGGATCATCACCAACGACGCGGCCCGGACGGTCACCTTCCACCTAGCCGACGCTGACCCCGACTTCCTGCTACAAACTCGCGCTGCTCCTCGCCGCGCCAGCGCCGCCCGGTGCCCCGGACCAGGCCATCCACTGCGCGCCGTTCCTGCCCGGCACCGGCCCTTACAAGATCTCGCAATACCGGCCGGACGTATCCTTCACCCTGGTGCGGAACCCGTTCTTCCGGCAATGGTCATACGCCGCCCAGCCAGCCGGCTACCCGGCTGTCATCCACTACGACCAAGTGGCCAGCCAAGCAAGCAGGAGTCGGAGGTTATCGCCGGCCGGGCCGACCTGGCTCCAGTCGGCGAGCAACGCTCAGTCTCTCGCGACCCGGTACCCGGCCCGCGTGCACACGGCCTCAAGTATGGACGTCTACAATTCGTTCCTCAACACCCGCCAGCCGCCGTTTACCAGCCTCAAGGCCCGGCAAGCCGTCAACTACGCCATCGACCGCGCCCGGATCCTCCAGTTCTCACCACCTCGTCCCCGGCCAGGCCGCGGTGACCTGCCAGATGCTCCCGGCCGACTTCCCCGGCCACCACAGCTACTGCCCCTACACCACCGGCACCAAAGACGGCATCTGGCACGGCCCGGACATGGCCAAGGCCGCAGCTCGTGCAGAGATTCCCACACCACGAACGTGCCGGTGACCATCTGGACCTTCAAAGACTTCGCGAACGGCGGGCGGGCCCCTACCTCGTCGGGATGCTCAAAGCCCTCGGATACCGGGCCAGCTGCGCACAGTGTCCATTAGCCGGTTCTCCCCGCGATCGCCAACTCCCACAGCAAGATTCAGGGGCTTGGGCTCAAGCCTGGGGCGCCGACTTCCCCACCCCATCGGCGTTCTTCGTCCCGGTCCTGAGCTGCCGCTCGTTTCACCAGAGCCCCTTCCCAACTATGCCGAGTTCTGCGACCCTCACGCCGACAAGCTGGCCAGCCAGGCGCAGGCGGCCCAGCTCACCGACCCCGCCACCGCCCGAAGGCTGTGGGCACAGGTGGATCGCATCGTCACCGACCAGGCACCATGGGTCCCGATCCTCAGCCAAGATCCACCGCATTCGTCTCCGCCCGGGCCGGGAACTTCCAGGAGTCTCCTATCTATGGACCCCTGCTTGACCAGATGTGGGTCCGGTAGCCAGGCGCTTGAAGGGCGCACCCCACTAGCTCAAACTCCGGCCTTCGGCGCTGCGACGCCTCTACCTCGGATATCCAGCTCGAGGCCGGGAAGTGGTGGTGCCTGCGGTGTGCTGCACCGCTCACTTATGGGCGCAAGGTGCCGCCTGATCGGACCGCTGCGGCAGAACGCCTTGGCTGCGTAGGTAGACCCCGAGCAGGCCTTCTGCGAGTACGGTGTCGGCGCTTGGCGCCGCCTGGCCCGGCCTGGGCCTGCGGACGTGACCGGGCGCTGATCGGCGACCCGGCTTCTGTTCCGTGCCAGTTCCAAACATCGTTCCCGATCCCGTGGCAGACAACGGCTGACGCATGCCCGCGGAAGATCACTGCAGGCCGTTTCTCAATTCAGCGCGACCTGAATGGCCTCACGGTGATGCCCCGGAGGCAAGCGGGGCAGCCGTCCGCGTTCAGGCGGATCACTCCGCTCGACGGCTTGCTAACAAAGCTGAAAACCCCAGGATGACCTGGGGTTTTATCGGGTGGCAGGTGTTGGGTTCGAACCAACGTAGGCTAAGCCGACGGTTTTACAGACCGCTCCCTTTGGCCACTCGGGCAACCTGCCTGGCGCCGTCGCGAGGACAGCACAGAGAAGAATAGCGGACACCCGGGGTGCTCGTCCCATCGCCAGCCTGGCCTGGACCAACAGCCCCGGGCCCCGCGACCCGACGCCCCGTCCGCCGGTCCCGCCTGGCGGGCCCGTCCGGCAACCCAGCAAAGCCGGCCCGGCACCCCGTAGCCCCGCCCTCCAAACCGGCCCCGCGGCCGACCCTGCACCCCGACCAGAGCGCGGCGGATTCACCCTGCCGTCCGGCGGCGCAGTAGCCTCAGGTCTCGGTGTTGCACCGCCGCGTTCCCGCGCCGTGCTCCGCCTCAGTCTTCTCCCATCGTGCACAACCAACGGGAAGGGAGCCGTGCATGGCCGACAGCAGCTTCGACATCGTCAGCAAGATCGACCGCCAGGAAGTCGACAACGCCCTCAACCAGACGGCGAAGGAGATCTCGACCCGCTTCGACTTCCGCGGCGTCGGCGCGTCCATCAGCTGGTCCGGGGACCACGGCGTGGAGATCCGGGCCAACAGCGAGGAGCGGGCCAAGGCGGTGCTCGACGTGTTCAAGGACAAGCTGGTCCGGCGCCAGGTCTCGCTGAAGATCCTGGATGCGGGCGACCCGAAGCCCTCGGGCAAGGAGTACCGGCTCGGTATCTCGCTCAAGGAGGGCATCTCGCAGGACGACGCCAAGAAGATCGGCAAGATCATCCGTGATGAGGGGCCGAAGGGCGTGCGGGCCCAGGTCCAGGGCGAGGAGCTGCGCGTCTCCTCCAAGAAGAAGGATGATCTTCAGGCCGTGATCTCCCTGGTCAAGGGCAAGGATCTCGACCTGGCGCTGCAGTTCGTCAACTTCCGCTAGCGTCGCCGGGCGCCCGCGGCGCGCGCTCCCCCGGGCCGTTCCCCTGTGGAGCGCGCTGCTCCGCGCCGGGCCACCGCCGGGCGCCCCCCTCCGCGGCGAGCAACTCCTTCGGCGGCGGCGCCCCCGGATCGTGGGCGGGCGGCGGCGGCACGGTCTGCATCCAGGTCCGCAACCTCCCGCGCTCATGGGTCAGGTCGCGCAGCTCGGGTTCGGCGTAGCTGAAGTCGGGCGACCAGAACAGCGCGTCGTAGGGGCAGACTTCGATGCAGATCCCGCAGTACATGCACAGCGAGAAGTCGATGGCGAACCGGTCCAGCGCGTTCCGGACCCGCTCGCGGCCCCGCCCGGCCGGCCCCCCGCTGGGCGGCCCCCCCGGGCTCCCTCAGCACCGGGTCCCTCAGCATGGGGCACCGGTTCCTTGTGCGACTCGATGTAGATGCACCAGTCCGGGCATTCCCGCGCGCACAGCATGCACACGGTGCAGTTCTCCTCGAGCAGCCCGATCACCCCGCGGCTGCGGGCGGGCAGGTCCGCGCTCACGAGGCGGGCCACCCGTCGTGGATCGCAGGCGGCGGCGGGCGGCGGCGCCTGCGGGCGCCCGTGGTCTCGCCTGGCTCGTTCGCGCCCGGCCAGTCCCGCTCCCGCCGCGCGGCAAGGACAAAATTCTTCCGCAACGGAACCTGTTCGGAGCCATCGGGCAGCAGCAGGGGATGGAGGCCGGGGTGACCCTCGAACACGACGCCGAACATCTCGTGCGTCTCGCGCTCGTGCCACGCGGCGCCGCGGTAGATACCGGTGGCCGTGGCCAGCGCTGTCCCGTCGGGCAGCAGAGTGCGGAGCAGCAGATGATGCCGCCCGGCCAGCGAGTACACGTGCGCCAGCACGGCGATCCCGGCGTCCAGTTCGTCCACGCCGGCCAGCCAGTCGAAGAAGTCACAGCCCAGCTCGTCCCGGGCGCAGGCCAGGGCGGCCGCCCAGGCCTGCGGGGGCACCGTGACCGTGATCATGTCCTGGCCGGTTTCCTGGTCCACCCCGGCGCCCAGGGCGGCCCGCAGCCGCTCCGTGATCTCGCCCGGGGTCAGGGCCGCGGCCGGGGTCATGGCCGCCCGGCCAGGTGCGCGCCGGGCTGCTGCTGGGTAAGCACGTCCAGGCCGTGCAGCAGGGCCTCCGGCCGGGGCGGGCAGCCGGGCACGTAGACGTCAACCGGGATGATCTGGTCCACGCCCTTGGTCACGCAGTAGGAGTCCCAGTACGGCCCGCCGCTGTTGGAGCAGGCGCCGAAGGACAGCACGCGCTTGGGGTCCGGCACCTTCTGGTAGGCGCGGAGCACCAGCGGCGCGAGCTTGTCCGTCACCGTGCCGGCCACGATGAACACGTTGAGGCGACCGTGCCCGGCGGCGGCCCCGTCCGGGCCAGCGCTGACCCGGGTCAGCGCGGCGGCGCACTCCACTGCGCAGCAGGCCAGCCCGGCGTCGAAGACCCACAGTGCGTAGCCCCGGTGCGGGTCCACGATGACGCCGTCCGCCGCCGCGCCGGGGACCACGCCGAGGTCGTTGCGCCCGGGGCGTGGTGAGGGCAGGTCCACGGCAGCCACCGGCCCAGGGTACTCGCGCCCGGCCAGCAGGCCCGCTCCGGTGAACCGGGGCATCGTCCGCGACGTCATACGGGAGTAACCCCGATGTGTTACGGCGCGCTGAGGGGGCTCCGCGCTCACCGGGCGTACCGAATTGATGTGAGATAGGTCACTACGCATTACCTGAACCCGTCCGCGCCACGGAGCACCGCAACGGCGCTGTAACATTGACCACATCCCAACTCAGCCCCGGACGCGGCGCGTGCCGGGTGCGGCGATCGCTGGCCTTGCTCCGTCCCAAGGCGCCGGCCAGTGGCGCGCCGAGGAGGTCCTCCCACTGTGACCAAGCAGGTCCAGCAGCTCGATCGCGTCATAATCCGTTTCGCTGGCGACTCAGGTGACGGCATGCAGCTCGCCGGCGACCGGTTCACCCAGGAGACGGCCGCGTTCGGCAATGATCTTTCGACCCTGCCTAATTTCCCCGCTGAGATCCGGGCTCCGGCCGGGACCCTCCCCGGGGTGTCCAGCTTCCAGCTGCACTTTGCCGACCACGACATCCTGACCCCGGGCGACGCGCCTGACGTGCTCGTCGCGATGAACCCGGCCGCCCTCAAGGCGAACCTGGCCGACGTGCCGCGCGGCGCGGACATCATCGCCAACACGGACGAGTTCACCAAGCGCAACCTGTCCCGGGTCGGCTACGCGGCCAGCCCTCTGGAGGATGGCTCCCTCTCCGGCTACAACGTGCACGCGGTGCCGGTCACCTCGATGACGGTCAAGGCCCTGGAGGAGATCGACGTCTCCCGTAAGGAAGCCGAGCGGGCCAAGAACATGTTCGCCCTCGGGCTGCTCTCCTGGCTGTATAACCGGCCGCCGGAGGGCACGCTCACGTTCCTCGAGTCGAAGTTCGCCAACAAGCCCGAGATCATGAAGGCGAACATCACCGCCTTCCAGGCCGGCTGGAACTACGGCGAGACCACCGAGGCCTTCTCGGTCCAGTACGAGGTCAAGCCCGCGACGCTGGCCCCGGGCACGTACCGGAACATCACCGGCAACAATGCGCTGGCCTACGGCCTGGTCGCCGCGTCCCGACGGTCGGGGCTGCCCTTGTTCCTCGGCGCCTACCCGATCACTCCCGCCTCGGACATTTTGCATGAGCTGTCCAAGCACAAGCGGTTCGGGGTCCGGACCTTCCAGGCGGAAGACGAGATCTCCGGGGTCGGGGCCGCGCTGGGCGCATCCTTCGGCGGGGCGCTCGGGGTGACCAGCACCTCGGGCCCGGGCATGGCCCTCAAGGCCGAGACCATCGGCCTGGCCGTGTCCCTCGAGCTGCCGCTGATCGTCATCGACGTCCAGCGCGCCGGGCCGTCCACCGGCATGCCGACCAAGACAGAGCAGGCTGACCTGCTGATGGCCCTGTACGGCCGCAACGGGGAGTCCCCGGTCGTGGTGCTGGCCCCGGCGACGCCGTCCGACTGCTTCGCCATCGCCCTGGAGGCGGTACGGATCGCCACCAAGTACCGCACCCCCGTGATCATCCTGTCCGACGGCTACCTGGCCAACGGCTCGGAGCCCTGGCGCATCCCCGAGGTGGCCGGGCTGCCGAAGCTGCGTGACGAGTTCTCGTTCTCCAGCCCGGGTGAGTGGAGCGGCGCGGACGGCAAGCCCGACTTCCGGCCCTATCAGCGGAATCCGGACACCCTGGCCCGGCCGTGGGCGATTCCGGGCACCCCTGGCCTGGAGCACCGGATCGGCGGGATCGAGAAGGCGGACGGTTCCGGCACGATCTCCTACGATCCGGCCAACCACGACCGGATGGTCCGGCTCCGCCAGGCGAAGGTCAACGGCGTCGCGTCCGGCCTGGGGCCGCTCGAGGTGGACGACCCGGACGGCCAGGCCAAGGTCCTGGTGCTGGGCTGGGGCTCCACGTTCGGCTCCATCGGCGCCGCGGTCCGCCGGGTCCGCCTGGCCGGCGGCTCGGTGGCCCAGGCCCACCTGCGTCACCTGTCCCCTTTCCCGGCCAACCTCGGTGACGTCCTGGCCAGCTACGACAAGGTGCTGGTCCCGGAGATCAACCTGGGGCAGCTCGCGCTCGTGCTGCGCGGGCGCTACCTGACCGACGTGATCTCCTACAACCGGGTGCGCGGGCTGCCGTTCCGTGCCGCCGAACTGGCCGGCGTGATCCAGGATGTGATCGAGAATGTCTGACCTTGCCGCGGGCGGCGGGCCCGCGAACAGCGGGCCCAACGACGGTGCCCTCAAGGCCGGCCGCCGGCCTGCCTCGCTGACCCTGGTCCCGGTGGCCGACGAGAAGCTCGGCACCAGGGACTTCAAGTCCGACCAGGAAGTGCGCTGGTGCCCGGGGTGCGGCGACTACGCGATCCTGGCCGCGTTCCAGACGTTCCTGCCCGAGCTGGAGATCCCCCGCGAGAACACGGTGATCATCTCGGGCATCGGCTGCTCCTCCCGGCTGCCGTACTACGTGGACACCTACGGGATGCACTCGATTCACGGGCGGGCGCCGGCCATCGCGACCGGGCTGGCCGCCTCCCGCCCCGACCTGTCGGTCTGGGTGATCACCGGGGACGGTGACGCGCTGTCGATCGGCGGGAATCACCTGATCCACGCGCTGCGGCGGAACGTGAACATCAACATTCTGCTGTTCAACAACCGCATCTACGGCCTGACGAAAGGCCAGTACTCGCCCACGTCGGAACAGGGAAAGATCACCAAGTCGACGCCGTTCGGGTCGCTGGACACCCCGTTCAACCCGGTCTCGCTGGCGCTCGGCGCCGAGGCCAGCTTCGTCGCCCGCACCATCGACTCCGACCGCAAGCACCTGACCAGCGTGCTGCGCGCGGCCGCCGATCACCGCGGCGCAGCGTTCGTAGAGATCTACCAGAACTGCCCGATCTTCAACGACGACGCGTTCGCGCCGCTGACCAGCCCGGGGTCCAGGGATGACACGCTGATCCGGCTGGAGGACGGCGAGCCGGTCAGGTTCGGCGCTGACCGCGGCCGCGGGCTGCGGTTTTCCCGGGCGGGTTCGCTGGAGGCGGTGGACGTGGCCGGCGCCGACCCGGAGTCCCTGGTCGTGCACGACGCGCACGCAGCGGACCCGTCCTACGCGTTCGCCCTGTCCCGGCTGGACCGTGCGGACTTCGCGCACACCCCCATCGGCGTTTTCAGGCAGCGGCCGCGGGCCAGCTACGACGACCTGATGGCCGAGCAGATCTCCGCCGCCCGGGCCCGGCAGGGCGAGGGGGACCTGGCCGAGTTGCTCGCCGGCTCGGACACCTGGCAGGTCGGCTGAGCCAACCAGCTGGCCGCCGCGCGATGAGCGTCCGCGTCGAGCGGGACGGTCCGGTCACCACGGTCATCCTGGACCGGCCGGCCGTGCGCAACGCGGTAGACGGGCCGACCGCGGCCGCGCTGGCCGACGCGTTCCGGCACTTCGATGCGGACGACAGCGCCCGCGCCGCCGTGCTGTACGGCGCGGGCGGCACGTTCTGCTCGGGCGCCGATCTGAAGGCCATCGGCGGCCCGGATGGGAACCGGGCCGAGCCGGACGGCGATGGGCCGATGGGCCCGACCCGGATGCGGCTGTCCAAGCCGGTCATCGCGGCCATCAGCGGGCACGCGGTGGCCGGCGGGCTGGAACTCGCGCTGTGGTGCGACCTGCGCGTGGCCGAAGACGACGCGGTCCTGGGCGTCTTCTGCCGGCGGTGGGGCGTGCCGCTGATCGACGGCGGCACCGTCCGGCTGCCCCGGATCGTGGGCCTGGGCCGGGCGCTGGACCTGATCCTCACCGGCCGGCCGGTCCCGGCGGCCGAGGCACTGGCCATGGGCCTGGTCAGCCGGGTGGTCCCGGCCGGGGAGGCGCGTGGCGCGGCGGAGGCGCTGGCCCGTGAGCTTGCCGCGCTGCCGCAGGCCTGCCTGCGCAGCGACCGGCAGTCGGTACTCGAGGGCCTGTCCCTCGCCGAGGACGCCGCTCTGGCCGTCGAGTTCCGCCACGGCATGTCCGCGCTGGCCGAGCCCGGGCTGGCGGGCGAGATCGGCCGGTTCTTTGCTAGTCCGGGGGGGCGACCCGCCGGAACCCCCCGCGATTAGATCGCCGCGGCGGGAAACCGTACAATTACGAAGAGTTATACCCGCAGATCATCGAGGTCACCGCGGGGATACTTCGACGTTCGGGGGGACGCTATGACAGCACGCCCGCGGCAGGCAGGCCGGGCCGGACCGGCACGCCGCACGGGACGGACGGGGTGGCAGGCATGACCGGGCGCGCGGGCAAGACCCGGAACATCTGGCTGGTCTGGCTGGTCTGGCCGTTCCTCACGCTGGGCATCTATCACCTCGTCTGGTGGTACAAGATCAACCGCGAGGCCCGCGACTTCGACGAGAACATCACCGTAGAGCCGGTGCTGTCCCTGCTGGCCGTCGCGATCGGCTGGATCATCATCGTCCCGCCGTTCGTGTCGATCTACCGGACCGGCGAGCGGATCGCCCAGATGCAGGAAGACGCGGGCATGGAGCGCTCCTGCAACGGCTGGATTGGCCTGGTGCTCAGCTTCTTCGCCGCACTGCACTCGCTCTACTACCAGTACGAGCTCAACCGGATCTGGGCCCGCCTGGGCCACCCGGAGGAAGGTTCGCTGGTGGCCCTGCCCGTTGCCGCGGGAGGTCCGCCCTCGATGCCGGACCAGCTGGGGGCCCAGCCCCAGAACACCGCGTCTCAGGCCGCCCAGCCCCAGGCCGCAGAGTCTCAGGCCGCCCAGTCCCAGGCCGCAGAATCTCAGGCCACAGGGTCTCCCACCACGGAACCTCCGGCCACGGAAGCTCAGGCGGCCCGGTCCGGCGGCGTCCCGGGCCTGAGCTCGGACGGGACGTCGAAGAGCACCGCCGCGGACGGGGACTCAGCCGCCACGGAGGCGTAACCGCCGGCCAGGCCGCCGACCAGGGACTCGCCGCCGGAGACCTCGTCCAGGCTCCGGCCGGCGGGCTCAGGCAGGACCCGGGTCAGCATCAGGCCGAGCACCGAGACTCCCGCGGTGAGCAGCAGCGTGCCGCGCAGCCCGAGGGACGACTGCAGCACCGGGAAGAGGAACACGCCGATGAAGGCCCCGAGCTTGCCGATTCCCGCCGAGATGCCGTGCCCGGTGGCCCGCATGGTGACCGGGAAAACCTCGCTCGGCATGACGAACGTGGTCATGTTCGGCCCGAACTCGGTGAAGAAGTAGCTGATCCCGTAGACCAGCAGGAACGGCACCACCGCTGTGGTCAGTCCCGGCACCAGCCCGATGGTGGCGAAGCACAGCGCCATCACGGCGAACCCGATCAGCTGGAGCCGCCGGTGCCCGATCCGGTCCATCCGGGCGATGCCGAGCAGGTAGCCGGGCACTGCGGCCACCACGAAGATGACCAGCTGGATGGCGATCGTGGTCATGATGGAGGAACCAGGTGAGATCAGCCCGATGATCTGCGGCGTGGAGATCGTGTTGCCGTAGTAGGCGTAGTCCAGCAGGAACCAGCAGCCGGCCGTGCCGGCCAGCGTCACCAGCCACCGGCGGTTGGTCAGGAACGACCGCAGGCCCATCTGGTGCGTGATGGCCGGGGTTGGCTCCGCGATCACCTGCCCCTCGCTGAACTGGGCCAGGCCGACGACCGCGGCGCCGTGCCGCCCCTGGACCTGGGCCTGGTAGCGGGGCGACTCCGGCATGGTGCGGCGCAGGTAGACCACGGCGGCGGCCGGGATCGCCCCGAGCCCCAGCATGATCCGCCACGCGAGACTGTCGCTGACGCCCGAGCCGAGCAGCAGCAGCGCGATGAGGGGTCCCACGATGAGGCCGAGCGCCTGGGTGGAGAACACCATCCCGACGAGCTTCCCGCGGTCCCGGCGGTTGGCGTACTCACTCATCAGCACCGCGCTGACGGGGTAGTCACCACCGACGCCGAAGCCCAGCACGAAGCGGAAGACGATCAGTACCCAGAAGGACGGGGACAGCGCCGAGCCCAGCGCGCCGACGACCATGATCGCCGCGACCAGCCAGTACACCCGCTTACGGCCGAGAAGGTCGGCGGTCCGGCCGAACACGAACGCGCCCAGGAAGGCTGCGGCCAGCATGGTGCTGTTCAGCAGGGCCAGCCGGCCTGGATCCAGGTGCCACTGCTGCTTGATCAGCGTGGCGGCGATCCCGATGACGAACAGGTCGTAGGCATCGGTGAAGAACCCCATGCCGGAGACCAGCACCGCCCGGAGATGAAATCGGCTGATTGACGCCTCATCCAGGGCATTCGTCAAGCCCTGGGATCGGGTTTCCGCCACCGACGACCCCTTTGTGCGTGCGGCTGGCCGCTTGCCGGCCCTCCCCGTGACGAACGTACGTCATTTAAGCAACGCGATACCGACGTGAAAATGAACGGAAGATGAACGAGCGCGGCACGACTGGGCGCCGGGCCGCTCGGGACGTTGGACGGCCAGGACGCGACCATGGTCCCTCCCGCCGGCCGCCACCCTGCGGGGACTATCGGAGTGGCGCAGTTTCCCGTCCGGAAGCACGGTGGTCCCGATGTCCACACCTCACCCGCATTCCCCCGCTGACCTGGCCCTCGCCCCGGTGCTGATCGGGATCGAGCGCAATCTGGCCCGGCTGCGCGACGGAGCGGACCTCGAGTTCGCCCTCGCCCTGGCCCTGAACGACGACCGGTCCTGGTATCACTCCGCCGCCGAGCGGGCCCGCCGGGTGCTGCAGGCTGCGTATCCGCGAGGTCGACCTGCACGGGTGGACGGTCAGCCCGACGCCGGACTGGCACGGGCTGGCGGTCTCGCACGGCGAGTACAGCGTCCCCTCATGCTGGGCAGGCGGCTCACCGGCTACATCGAGCACGGCGTGACCGCGGTCCAGCCCGTGGGCTGAGCAGCCGATGACCGGGCGGGCGGGCGTGCCAGCCCAGTCGGCCGGAGGATCGCCGGAAGCAAAGCGCTGGGCGGCGCTCGCGGTCCTGTGCGCCTCCCTGCTGATCGTGAACCTGGACAACACCGTCCTGAACGTCGCCCTGCCCACCTTGGTCCGCGACCTGCGCGCCACCTCGAGCGACCTGCAGTGGATCGTTGACTCCTACATCATGGTGTTCGCGGGCCTGCTGCTCGTGGCGGGCAGCCTGGCCGACCGGGTGGGACGCAAGCGGACATTCCTGGCCGGCCTGGCCGCGTTCGCGGCCGGCTCGGCCTGGGCCGCGTTCTCCGGATCGGTGGGCATGCTCATCGCCGCCCGGGCCAGCATGGGCGTCGGCGGCGCGCTGATGATGCCGTCCACCTTGTCGATCATCACCGACATGTTCCGCGACTCCGGGGAGCGGCAGCGCGCCATCGGACTGTGGGCGGCGACGAGCGGCGTCGGCATCGCTCTCGGGCCGATCGTCGGCGGCGTGCTGCTCAGCCGCTTCTGGTGGGGCTCGGTGTTCCTGATCAACGTCCCGGTTGCGGCCGCCGGGATCGCCTGCGCCATCCCGCTGGTGCCGGATTCGCGGAACCCGGCCGCCCGGCGGCCGGACCTGACCGGGGCGGTGCTGTCGGTGGCCGGGCTCGGGCTGCTGCTGTGGTCGATCATCGAGGCGCCGGTGCGGGGCTGGTCCTCCGGGCTGGTCATCGCCAGCGGCCTGGGCGCCCTGACCGTCCTGGGTGGCTTCGTCCTCTGGGAACGGGCCAGCGACCATCCCATGCTGAACCTGCGCTTCTTCCAGGAAAGGTCCTTCTCCGCCGCGATCTCGTCGGTGTGGCTGGTCATGTTCGGGATGTACGGCGCGCTGTTCGTGCTGACCCAGTACCTCCAGTTCTCGCTCGGCTACACCGCCCTGCAGACCGGGATCCGGGTGCTGCCCGCCGCGGCCGCGGTGGCGGTGGTGGCGCCGGCCTCCACCGCTCCTGGTCCGGCTGATCGGGTCCCGAGTTCACCGCCGCGGCCGGCCTGCTGATCGTGGCGGCCGGGCTCTGGCAGATCTCAGGTGCGTCCGTCACCTCCACCTACGCCGACAGCGTGGCCGGGATGGTCATGCTGGGTATCGGGGCCGGGCTGGCCATCCCGTGCACGACCGCGGCGGTCATGGGCTCGGTGCCGCGCGGGGAGACCGGGGTGGGGTCCGCCACTAACGGCACGTTCATGCAGGTTGGCGGGGCGCTGGGGGTCGCGGTGATCGGCAGTGTCCTGGCCACCCGGTACACCGGCCGGATGACCAGCACGCTGGCTCCCTACCACCTGCCGCAGGCGGTCGAGGGCAGGATCCTCGGGTCGGTCGGCGGAGCCCTCGGCGTGGCGGCCCGGGTGGGCGGCAGTACCGGGGCACTCCTCGCCCATGCGGCCCGGGTCGCGTTCATCAGCGGCATGGATCTCGGGCTGACCATCGGGGCCGGGGTCGGCCTGGCTGGCGTGGTCATCGCGCTGGCCGCGTTCCCCGCCCGGCCGCGGTCCGCCACCAGCGGCACGCCCGGAGACGGCGGCTCGCCCGGCCGCACGGATCCACCCGCCCCGCTGGGCCAGCCCCGCCCCGGCGGGCCTCCCGCCAGCAGCTCCCCGGAAGACGGCGGCAACGTCACCGGGCACCCCACGGCGGGCACCTCCCCCGCGTGGTCACCCGAGGAGGTACGACGATGAGGACGTTCTGGGTGCTGGCATCGGCAGGCGCGACCGTGGTCATCTGCGCGGCCCTGCTCGCGGGCCAGGATGACATCCGCCGCCTCCGCCGCATGCGCGCTCGCGGGCCCGGCCGGCGACGTGCTGGCCCGCGGCCTGGCGCTGCGGATCGAGGGCCGCCCGGCTACCTGGAGGTGAGCCACGGGTGGGTGCTGGCCGCGATCCCGGCCCGGGGACTGGCCCTGCCCGACGCGGTGGCCCTCAACCAGCAGGCCCGGCTGGGCCGGCCGGGCCCGTGGCCCGACGCGCTGCTGAGCCTGCTGGGTGAATTCCGGGGCGCGGTGCCCCCTGAGTGCCGGTAGCAGGCCGGCCGGTCTGCTACCGGGCCGGCCGCCGCCGGCCTTGACCGCCTTTCCGGCCTCCCCGTAAAGGGGGGAGGCGGCCGTTACTGGGCGTATTCCTGCCCCGGAAGGCGTGACGGCCACGGTAAAGCGGCGCAAGCTTGGTGCATCCGGCTCTCACCAAAGGGGAGGCAATGCTTACCAAGCGGTTGTGCGCCACGGCCTTCACGGCGGCCGCTCTCATGGGTGCGGCAGCGATCACGGCGTTGCCCGGCGTCGCCAGCGCGGCGACGTCGGGCAGTGTCCCGCTGCCAGGTGGGCCCATCATCAGGGCGGCAGCGCCAGGCAACTCATCCATTCCGACGATCAGCTTGAACTGGTCCGGGTATGCGGCCACGTCGGCCAAGAAATTCACCTACGTGCACAGCACGTTCGTGCAGCCGGCGATCACCTGCCCAGGGGTCAAGAACGAGTGGACCTCGAACTGGGTCGGCCTGGACGGCTTCAACGACGCGACGGTGGAGCAGGACGGGACGTTCGCGCACTGCGGCGGCCCCCAGTCCACGACGCCGGTCTACCAGGCCTGGTATGAGATGTACCCGGCAGGCTCGGTGAACGTGTTCCGGGTGCATCCCGGGGACGTCATCGACACGTCCGTCGCCTTTGCCCACGGGCAGTTCACGCTCACGGTCTCGGACCTCACCACCGGGAAGACGGCCACGAACGCCGCGGCCTGCGCCAGCTGCCAGCGGGCTTCCGCCGAGTGGATCATCGAGCGGCAGGCCCTGTGCAACAACGCGCTGACCAAGTGCTTCCTGACCAGGCTCGCCGATTTCGGCACCAGCACGATGGGCGGTACCGAGGCCCAGCTGGCCGGCGGCCCGGTCAAGGGCATCGCCGGGTTCGTCAACTACCCGATCAACATGGTCACACCGCTGTCCAGCGGCGGGTTCATCTCGCTCGACACGGTGGGCCCGCTGAGCGGGAAGACGTTCACTGCGACCTGGGACCGCTCCGGCGGCACGGTCCCGATCACCCTGGGGACGAGCGGCTGACGCGGCACCGTGGTCCCGGGCAGGCCTGGCTCGCCGGCCGGCCCGGGACCGCGGCTCAGGCCTGGCCGGAGAGGTCCTCGGTGCACAGGCAGAACGGGTGGCCCGCCGGGTCGGCGTAAACGCGGAAGTGCTCACCCGGCTGGACGCCGAACTTCGTGGCGCCGGCCGCCAGGACCCGCGCCTCAGCCGCCTCCGCGTCGTCCACGTCGAAGTCCAGGTGCGCCTGCATGGACGAGGCCGGGTCGGGCCAGCGCGGCGGGACATAGCCCGGCGCGGTCTGGAAGTCGATCCGGCCGCCCGGGCCCTGAACCGTGGCCCAGTCCTCATCGAGATACGTCACCGTCCCTCCGGTGATCTCGGCGTAGAACGCGGCGAGCTTCCCCGCGTCCGGGCAATCGAGCGCGACCGAACCGAGCTTGATCGAGTCAGACATGGCGTCCTCCGGGAAAGTGGCGGGCAGAGTGCGGCAGGCAGACTGCGCGGGCGGATGCGGCCTGCAGGGACCGCGCCCGCCGGTGCATTATGCCCGGGGCCCCGGACAGACCCGGCTGGCGCATGCGGTGCGCGCTCGCACGTACGCTGCAGCGGGCGCGGAACACCCGGCGGCCGGGCCAGCCGGTGCGGCCGCGATCCACAGCCTGTGGGCAAAGCTGTCCCGCCCCCGGCCCGAACTGCGGAGTAACATCCGTAGCCTTGTGGAAACCCGTGCACCTCACGGCACCGGGCGGCGCCGGGACGGTACGGGCCCGCAGAACCCATCCCCCGGACCTCTTCCGTAATGCCGTAGGCACTGCAATACTGCGTTTATGCCGGCTCTCAGCGTCGCCCTGCTCAACCTCAAGCCGGGCACGGGGAAGACCACCTCCGCGGTCTGGCTGGCCCACATCTTCGCCCAGACGGGGAGGCCCGTCCTGCTCGTGGACGCGGACCCGTCCGGCAGCGCCCTGGAGTGGTCCGATCTCGCGGCCATGGACCCGGGGCTCCCGCCCCGGCTGGCCTTCCCGTTCCGCATGGTGGCCCTGCCCTCGCGCAGCCTGCACCAGCGCGTCGCCGAGATCGCCCACCCGGAAGACGTGGTGATCATCGACGCCCCGCAGCTGGAGGACCACGCGGGGATCGCCCGGTCCGCGATGCGGTACGTGGACGAGATCGTGATCCCGTGCGCGCCGAGCCCCATCGAGATCAACCGCACCACCCCGGTGCGGGAGGAGATCAGCGAGGTCGATGCGTTCCGCGAGCGGCCCGCGCGGGCCGCGGTGCTGCTGAACCGGTGCATCGCGCGGGCACACTCCACCACGAGTGCCCGGGAGGTGCTGGAGGGCCTAGGCTATGACGTGCTGCGAACGGCTGTGCCGAGGCGCGAGGTGTACGCCCAGAGTTTCGGTGTGCCGATTCCCGAGATAGGCCGCGAGGTGTGGCGCGGCGTGGCCCACGATCTCATCGAGCGATGCGTTCCCCTCGGGAAGGTGCCGTCATGACAACGGAGCGGGAGCGGCGCAAGGCGCAGATGGCGGCCGCTGCTACGAGGCGCACGGAGCCGGGCGCCGCCCCGGCGGGCAAGACGGCGATCCGGTCGAAGCCGGTCAGGATCACGCTCGACCTGAGCCCGGAGCTGTACCGGGAACTCACCCGGTGGGCGCATTCGGCGGCCATCGAGCTGGATGTGCCGCGCATCGCGCTGGCGGACGCGGTCCGGGCCATGATCCGGGTCACCACGGAAAGCCCGGACGAGGTCCTCGAGCGGCTCCGCCGCGACCGGGAGCAGTAGCCCGCCGTTGTACAGTGCTGGCCACAGGTCCCTGCCAGCTATGCGGAGGGTGTCGTGGCCGGAAAAAGTGGAGCGATCTCAGCAAGCCCACCCAGCGGCTGATCATCGTGGGTGCCGTCGTGGAGACCAGCCTCAAGGCAGCAGCCCTGGTGGACATGAAGCGCCGCCCGGCCAGCGAGATCCGGGGCAGGAAATGGATGTGGGTTCCGGCCCTGACCATCCTCAACTCCGCCGGCCTCGCGCCGCTGGCCTACTTCCTGTGGGGCCGCCGCCGCGGGTAGCCGCGCAGCCCTCCGGGTGACCCGCGCCCGGGAACGGGTGACCGGGCCCGGTCAGGGAGCCAGCGGCAGCCAGCCGTCGGCATCCGTGGACGGCGCGAGATCCTGCTGGGCCTCGACGTCGGCGAGCCGGGCGGCCAGAGCCTGATGGACCAGGCGGTACGCGTCCGATCCGAGCAGGAGACGACGGGGCGGGTCCGGGGAAAGCGCCGCGCCGATCATGGCCGTGACCACCTTGGCCTGGTCACCCGGCATCTGCTCGACCGGCAGCGGATCCCGGTCCACCGGGGTCTCCTGGTAGGCCGGGCTGGCCGGGACCCGCGTGGCCGCCTGGTAGAAGCTGGTGCGGATCATCCCGGGCTCGACCAGGACCGTGCGGATCCCGAACGGCTCGACCTCGGCGGCCAGCGCCTCGTAGAAGCCCTCGATGCCCCACTTGGTCGCGTGGTACATCGAGAAGGCGGGAAACGCGATGTGCCCGCCCATGCTCGACATCTGCATCAGCAGGCCGCCCCCCTGGGCCCGCAGATACGGCAGGACCGCCCGGGCAAGCTGGATCGAGGCGGTCAGGTTGGTGGAAATCACCGCCTCCACCTGGGCGTCGGTCAGGTCCTCCGCGGCGCCGAACACGCCGTACCCGGCGTTGGAGACCACCACGTCAATCCGCCCGAGGTCGGCAAACGCTTCCCGCACCACGCGCCGCATCTGCCCGGTGTCGGTGACGTCGAGGGCACGTACCCACAGCCGGTCCCCGTACTCGGCCGCCAGGTCGTCCAGCTGACCCGGCCGGCGGAGCGTGGCGGCCACGCGGTCACCGCGGGCGAGCGCCTGCTCGGCCAGCTCCCGGCCGAAGCCGCGGGAGGCTCCGGTCACGAACCACGTGCGGGGCGGGTGGCTTTCGTGCTGGCTCATCCCACCATGATCCCTGATGGCGGTAACGTCCCCGGGGCGCCCGGGCACCTGTCGGCGGCTTGGCCGGCGGTTCCGGCCGGCGGTGCGCCGTCGGGAGAGCCACCCTCCGGCCTGGGGCCGGACCGCGGGCGCCCGGTCCCGCTGCGGGCTGCGCACCAGCACAGCTAAGGGCCTGTTGCGGACCTTGTCCGGTCAAGCCGCGCAGATGCTAGCGTTCACCGCGCCGGGCTCACCAGCGGACGTCACGGTCGTGAAGATTAAATATCTCCATTGCGTATATCCGTATTGCGCATAGCCGTACGCCAAGCGCACACTAGGATCCCGCAATGCTCTTCCCTGGGCTGGGTTGGTTTGAAGGTGGGCCTCGGACGCCGGTGTCTCGACGCCGTGTGCGACGGGCGCTGACGTCGAGGAGACGGAATGGCGCGTCAGGAAGCGAGCGGCGTGGCCCTCAGCATCTGCAGATCACCAGATGCCCCTTGCTGAAGGGGACCGGCTGCGGCACCGATGCGGCCGCCGCCTGGCCCCGCCTCTGCGATACGACCTCAAGGAGATCGATGACAGATGAGTGACCAGACTGGGCAATCCGGTAGAACCAGCCAGGCCGTGAGCGTCAGCCGGCGCGGCCTGCTGCGCGCGGCCGGCACGGGCGCGGTGGTTGTGGGCGGTGGCGGGCTGCTGGAGGCGTGCAGCAGCGGCATCAAGGGGGCCAGCTCGGGCGGCACCAAGGGCATCACCATCGGCTGGATCCACCCGCTGACCGGCTCCCTGGCCGGGTTCGGGGCGCCGGACAACTGGGTGATCTCCAAGATCAAGCAGACCACCCCGTACAAGAGCGGGTTCAAGATCGGCGGAAAGACCTACCCGGTCACGATCAAGTCCTATGACACCCAGTCCAGCCCCACCCGGGCCGGGGACCTGGCCAAGACGGCCATCCTGAACGACGGCGTGGACCTGCTGTTCGCGTCGTCCACGCCGGAGACCGTCAATGCGGTAGCGAGCCAGGCCGAATCGCTGCACACCCCGCTGATCTGCGCGAACATCCCGTGGGAGTCCTGGTACATCAACCTCGGGGGCAACCCGGCAAAGCCGACGCTCAAGCCCAAGTACGTGGTGATGTACTTCCTGGGCGCCGAGCACCTGGTCGAGGCCTTCATACCGATGTGGAACCGGATCCACTCCCAGCTGCACACCAACAAGGTGGTCGCGGCCGCATTCCCGAACGACTCGGACGGCAACGCGTTCCGTGCAGTGTTCCCGCCGATCGCCAAGGCGGCGGGCTACAAGATGGTGCTGTCCTCGGCCTACCCCGACGGGACCACGAACTACTCGTCGATGATCTCCCAGTTCAAGTCGGCCGGCGCGGACTTCTTTACCAACGTGCCGCTGCCGCCCGATTTCGCCACCATGTGGAAGCAGTCAGTCCAGCAGGGCTTCAAGCCGAAGCTGGCCACCGTGGCCAAGGTGCTGCTGTTCCCGCCCGACGCCTACGCGCTCGGCCCCCTGGCGTACAACGTGGCCACCGACGCCTGGTGGGCGCCGACCCTGCCGTGGAAGTCCTCCTTCACCGGGGAGACCTGCCAGCAGATGGCCAACGAGTTCGAGGCCAGCCACGGCCAGTGGAACTCCAACATCAGCAACTACAGCCTGTTCGAGGTCGCCCACGCGGCCCTCACCACCGTGAGCGACCCGCACGACAAGGCCGAGGTCGCCGACGCCATCCACAAGGTGAACATCCAGGCGCTGGCCGGGCCGCTGGACTTCGCCTCCGGCAAACCCGCTCCCGGGGTGGCGATCACCCCGCCGCTCGGCGTGCAGTGGCAGAAGGGGACCAAGTACCCGGTGGAG
Organism: uncultured Actinomycetes bacterium; assembly: GCA_963720645.1. Taxonomy (GTDB): domain Bacteria; phylum Actinomycetota; class Actinomycetes; order Streptosporangiales; family Streptosporangiaceae; genus RYN-230. Next base: position 81,936 of record CAVRFX010000024.1, read on the forward strand.
ATGCAGGTCGTCGACAACACGCTGCAGCCGGACGCGAAGATCACCGCCGACCTGAAGCCGACTAACACAGTGACCGGATGAGCGAGCCGCTGCTCGAGCTCGACCACGTGACGAAACGGTTCGGCCGGGTCGTCATCGCGGAAGACCTGTCGCTGGCCGTCGGTACCGGCGACACGGTCGGGATCGTGGGGCCGAACGGTGCTGGCAAGACCAGCCTGTTCGGCCTCATCTCCGGGGATCTCGCCCCCGGCGGGGGCGAGATCCGCTTCGCCGGGCGCGTGGTCACCAGGCTGGACGCGGCGGCGCGTTCCAGGCTGGGTGTCGGCCGCACGTACCAGGTGCCGCGCCCATTCGGGGACATGACCGTGTTCGAGAACCTCCTCGTCGCGGCCCAGCAGGGCGGCGGGCTGCGGCGGCGCGCGAGTTACGCCGCCGCGGTCGGGGCGCTGGAGCGGACCGGCATTTCCGGCCAGGCGAACGTGCCCGCCGAGCGGCTCGGGCTGCTGCAGCGCAAGCGGCTGGAACTGGCCCGCGCCCTGGCCACGCAGCCCACGCTGCTGCTGCTGGACGAGGTGGCGGGCGGCCTGACCGACCCGGAGGTCGCCCAGCTGGTCGGGATCGTCCGCGAGGTCAACGCCGAGGGCATCGCGGTGATCTGGATCGAGCACGTGGTGCGCGCGCTCACCCCCGTGGTGAGCCGGCTGATCTGCCTGGCCGGCGGCAGGTTCGTCGGCGACGGACCGCCCGCCGCCGTGCTGGCCGACCCCGCGGTCCGCGAGGTCTTCCTCGGCAGCGAGGTCACCGCCGCGCTGGCCGGCGGGTCCCTGGAGGCACCCCCGGCGGCGGAGGGGGATGGCGCGGTGGATGGCGACCGGGGCGGACGGGAGACATCATGAGCGGGCGGAAGACGTCGTGACCGGACCGGCAGCGAAGGGGGATGGGGAGGCGGGGATCGGCCGGAGAGCGGCACGCCGCTGCTGGAGGTCAGCGATCTGGTCGTGCATCACGGGCAGCTCCGGGCGCTCGACGCCGTCACGCTCCGCGTGTTCCCGGGCCAGGTCTACGCGATCATCGGGGCGAACGGCGCGGGTAAGTCGACGCTGCTGCGCACGATCGCCGGCCTGCATCACCCGACGAAAGGCTCGGTCCGGCTGGACGGCCAGGACGTGACCAGGCTCCGGCCCGAGCGCCGGGCCCGGCAGGGGATCGTCCTGGTACCGGAGGGCAGGCGGCTGTTCGGGTCGCTGTCCGTGGAAGAGAACCTGCAGGTCGGCGCCGCGTACGCCCGGTCAGGCCCGTGGACCATCGAGCGGGTGTACGAGATGTTCGGCTGGATGCGAGAGCGCCGCAACCAGCTCACCGCCCAGCTGTCCGGCGGTGAGCAGCAGACGGTCGCCATCGGCCGGGCCCTGGTCGCCAATCCCCGCCTGCTGCTCCTCGACGAGCTGTCGCTCGGCCTGGCACCCGTCGTCGTCCAGCGGATCTACGGCATGCTGCCGGAGATCCTGGCCACCGGCCTGACGGTGCTGCTCGTCGAGCAGGATGTGAGCCAGGCCCTGCGGGTGGCCTCGCACATCCAGTGCCTGCTGGAGGGCCGGACCACCCTGGAAGGCAGGCCGGCCGACGTCACCGCGGACCAGGTCGAGGCGGCCTACTTCGGCCTGGCCCCCGCCGCCTCGTCCGGCCAGACCGGCGAAGGGAGCGAGCCGTAATGGCCTGGGTCAACGCCATCATCCAGGGGGTGCTGACGGGCGGGCTGTATGCGCTGTTCGCCTGCGGGCTGTCGCTGATGTTCGGGGTGATGAAGGTCGTGAACCTCGCGCACGGCGACCTCGCGGTGGTCGCGGGGTACATCGCGATCGGCGTCATCACCGTCACCCACATCCCCGTGCTCTGGTCCTTCGTCATCGTGGTTCCGGTGATGGCGCTGCTCGGCTACGTCCTGCAGCGCACGGTCATCCAGGGCGCGCTCGACCGCAGCGTGCTGACCACGCTGATGGTCACCTTCGGCCTGTCGGTCGTGATCGAGAACGGCCTGCTCCAGTTCTTCACGGCCAACAGCCGCGCGATCGGCACCGGGCTGCCCCTGGTGAGCGGCTCGTTCAAGATCGGCTCGCAGATCCAGATCGGCTACCTGCTCGTCGTGGTCTTCGCCGTCGCCGTGGTCGTCCTGCTCGGGCTGCAGTACTTCCTGTCCGCATCCAGGTACGGACGCCTGATCCGCGCGGTGGCCGACGACCGGGAGGCGGCGCAGCTGGCCGGGGCGGACTACCGGCACGTGTTCGGCATCGCGGCCGCGCTGGCCTTCGGCACCGTGGCCCTGGGCGGCATCGCCTACGGCATGTACTCCCAGCTCTCGCCGACCACGGGCACCGACACGATCCTGCTGTTCGCGTTCGCGGCGGTGGTGATCGGCGGGCTCGGCTCCCTGTGGGGCACCCTGGTCGGCGGCGTGGTCCTGGGCGTGGCCCAGCAGATCGGCGCGCAGATCAACATCTCCGACGAGCTCCTCGCCGGGTTTATCGTCTTCCTCGCCGTGCTCGTGCTGCGCCCGCAGGGCCTTATTACCGGGAGGGCACAGTCGTGAGCATGATCACGGAAACCACCGCTCGTGCGGCAGAAGGATTCCGGGTCACCCGGTCGCGCAGGAACGTGGCCTGGACCGCGGCGGGCGCACTGATCGTCGTCGTGGTGCTCGCGATGCTCCCGTACATCGTGTACTCGGGCACCACCGCCATCCTGGTTCAGGGGTTCATCGTGCTCACGATGGCGAGCATGTGGAATTTGCTGGCGGGCTACGCCGGCCTGGTGTCGGTGGGGCAGCAAGCGTTCGTCGGGCTCGGCGCCTACTTCGTGCTGATTCTCGCCATCCACGGCATCTCGCCGTTCGCCGCGCTGCCGGCCGCCGCGATCGGCTGTGGTGTGGCGGCGCTGCCGCTGTGGTGGCTGGTCTCCCGGCTGCGCAGCGGGTACTTCGCGATCGCCACCTGGGTGCTGGCCGCAACCATCATGCTCATCATCGAGAAGTTCTCCTCGATCGGCGGCGGGACCGGCATGCCGCTGCCCGGCCTGGGCGGGTTCAGCCCGACGCTGCTCACCGCCTATACCTACTGGGCCGGGCTGGCCGTCACGGTGGTGACGCTGGCCGCCATCTACCTGCTGCTGCGCGGCAGGCTCGGCCTGGTGCTCACCGCCATCCGCGACGACGAGGTGGCCGCGCGCAGCTCCGGCGCACGGGTCGGCCTGGCCAGGCTGCTGGTGTTCGTGGTGGCGGGGCCGGCTGCGGCGCCGCGGGCGCCCTGCTCGCGATCAGCCAGCTCCAGGTGGAGCCGAGCGCGGTGTTCAGCGTGCAGTGGACCGCGGAGATGGCGTTCGCGACCATCATCGGCGGGCTGGGCACGATCGAGGGGCCGATCATCGGCACCATCGTGTACCTGGTGCTGCAGCAGACGCTGGCCTCGTACAACGCGTGGTACCTGATCATCCTGGGCCTCGTCGCGATCCTCATCGCCCTGTTCGCCCGCCGCGGGCTGTGGGGGCTGGTGGACGAGCACCTGAACGTGCGGCTGTTCCCCGTCGGGTACTGGCTCCGCCTCGGCGGCGAGGGGAGGCGCGGCGGAGCCGTGTCCTCGCCGAGCCGGCGAGCTCGGGGGGACCGGGGGGTCGCCCCCCCGGGCTAATACCGCGAGGGGAGGCGCGGCGGAGCCGTGTCCTCGCCGAGCCGGCGAGCTCGGGGGGACCGGGGGGTCGCCCCCCCGGGCTAATACCGCGAGGGGAGGCGCGGCGGAGCCGTGTCCTCGCCGAGCCGGCGAGCTCGGGGGGACCGGGGGGTCGCCCCCCCGGGCTAGCACAGCTAACCGGTACGGTCCACCACGTAGTCGCACAGTCCCTCGAACGCGGTGCGCGCCGGGACGTCTGGCAAGCCGGCGATCTCTGTGCGCGCTACTTCGGCCCAGCTCAGAAGATCCGCCCGGGCTTCCTGCATGGCCGGGTTGGCTCTCAGCAGCTCCAGGGCCTCGGCGTGCAGCGCGGGGTCGGTCAGGTCAGCGGAGGTAAGCAACTCGCGCAGCCGGGCATCGGCCGGGCGGCTGGAGGCCAGCGCATAGAGCACGGGCAGGCTGCGCACGCCCTCGCGCAGGTCGGTCCCGGGCGTCTTGCCGGACTGATCGGAGTCACTGGCCACGTCCAGGATGTCGTCGGACAGCTGCCAGGCCACACCGATCGCCTCGCAGGCCGGCTCGATCCGGGCCACCACCTCGGCCGGGGCGCCCGAGTACATGGCGCCGAACTGGCCGGCCGTGGCCACCAGCGACGCGGTCTTGTCCTTCACCACGTGCAGGTAGTGCTGCAGCGGGTCCTGGCCGGGCTGAGGACCGATGGTCTCCGCGATCTGCCCGCCCACCAGCCGGGTGAACGTGTCCGCCTGGATGCCGACCGCCTCGTGGCCCAGCGCAGCCAGCATCTGCGAGGCCCGGGCGAACAGGAAATCACCGGTCAGGATCGCGATCGTGTTGGTCCACCGGGAGTTGGCACTCTGATGACCGCGGCGGATGGCCGCCTCGTCCATCACGTCGTCGTGGTACAGGGTGGCCAGATGGGTCAGCTCGACCGCGGTCGCGGCCGAGATTACGCGCGGGTCGCGGGAATTGCCGAATTGCGAGGCCAGCAGGACCAGGGTGGCCCGGAACCGTTTCCCGCCGGCCTCAAGCAGGTGGGTGGACGCCTCGGCCAGCAGTTCCTCCTCCGACCGCGTCGCGTCGGACAACTGCTTCTCGACCAGGGCAAGCCCGTCAACGACCTCCGCGGCCAGCGCGGCGTCGGTCAGCTCAACAGGGACGGCGGCGATCAATCGGGCTCCTGGTCATCGGTCATCGCGGCGGTCACGGACCGCCTCGGTCGGGCGTGACCCGGGCGGGCGAGTCCATCCTCGCGCCAGCCCCAAGCTACCGCCGTCCCGAATATGCCCCTCACGAGGTCCCTGGACACCCCGCAAACCTGCCCGGGACGCGCACCCGCCCCGGGCAGGTCAGCGGACGAACAGGTGCGCGGCCGCATGATTCGCGAGACTGAGCAGGGGCTGGGGGACGATACCGAACACCAGCGTGGTGATCACGCCGATGGCCACGGCCGCGCCGGTGAACACCCCCGGAGTCACCACCGTGACCACCGAGGGACCGGCCGGGGCCGGGTCGCTGAAGAACATGAGCACGATCACCCGGACGTAGAAGAACGCGGCGACGGCACTGGCGATCACACCCACGATCACCAGCGGGATCGCACCACCGGCGATCGCCGCCTGGAACACCGCGAACTTCCCGGTGAACCCGCTGGTCAGCGGGATACCGGCGAACGCCAGCAGGAAAAACGCGAACACGCCGGCCACGAGCGGTGAGCGCCGCCCGAGGCCGGCCCAGCTGGACAGGTGCGCGGCCTCGCCCGCCTGGTCACGGACGAGCGTGACGACCGCAAACGCACCGATCGTGGTGAACCCGTACACCGCCAGATAGAACAGGCTGCTGGACAGGCCGGCGACGCTCGCAGCGATCACGCCGGTCAGCACGAAGCCGCCGTGCGCGATGGACGAGTAGGCGAGCAGCCGCTTCACGTCGGTCTGGGTGATCGCGATGATCGCGCCGACCACCATGGTCAGGATGGCCACGCCCCACATCACCGGCCGCCAGTCCCAGGTGAGCTGGCCGAACGCCACGTAGAAGACCCGGAGCAGCGCACCGAACGCGGAGACCAGGGTGCACGAGGCCATCAGCGCGGTGACCGGGGTCGGGGCGCCCTGGTAGACGTCGGGCTTCCAGCTCTGGAACGGGACCGCCCCGATCTTGAACAGCAGGCCGATGCCGAGCAGGGCCATGCCCGCGTAGAGCAGGGTCAGGCTGCCCACGTTGCTGGCCGCCGCCGTGGCGATGGCGCCCAGCGACACCGAGCCGGCGTAGCCGTACAGCATGGCCACGCCGAACAGGAAGAAGGCGGAGGAGAACGCCCCGAGCAGGAAGTACTTCATGGAAGCTTCCTGCGACAGCAGGCGGCGCCGCCGGGAGAGCCCGCACAGCAGGTACAGCGGCAGGGACAGCACTTCCAGCGCGACGAACATCGTGAGCAGATCGTTGGACGCCGGGAACAGCAGCATGCCCGCCACCGCGAACAGGGTCAGCGGGTAGATCTCGGTGTGCACCACGCCGGCCAGCTGGGCGGCGCGTTCCTCGGGGCTGCCGGGGGTGGTGGCCGCCTGGGCCACGAAGGTCTGGTCATCGCGGGAGGAGTCAGCGATCAGCAGCACGCTGACGAACGCCAGCACGAGGATCGTGCCCCAGACGAACAGCGTCGGGCCGTCCACGCCGACCGCACCCATCGCCGCGGAACTCCCGTGCCCGCCGTGCGCGAACAGCGACGAGGTGGCGGCGACCACGATCGTCAGCACGAAGGCCACGGCCAGGCCGCCCAGCGTGATGATCAGGTGGGCGGGCCGGCGCAGCTCGCGCGGCACGAAGGCCTCGATCAGGACGCCGACCACGCCCAGGCCGAAGACCAGCAGCAGTGGCGAGAGCTGGCCGTACTCGATGTGCGGCGGGGTGATCGTCGCCACCGCGAGAGACCCGGTCACGGGGTGCTTCCCTTCTGGATCTGCGCGCCGCGGGCGCTCAGGAGGATCTTCCCGCTCCTGGCCCCGAAGCTCCCGTGAACCGTCAGCTTCTGCGGAGCCGGATGCTGGGCCACGGGGTCGGTCACGTGCACCTGGGACAGCGTGTCGTGCACCGCCGGGTTGATGACGTCCAGCAGCGGCTTCGGGTACACGCCGAAGACGATGAGCAGGGCGATCAGCGGCCCGACTGCCCAGAGCTCCCGCGGGCGCAGGTCGGGCATGGCCGCGACCTCCTCACGGACCGGCCCGGTCATCGTGCGCTGGTACATCCACAGGATGTAGATCGCGGCCAGGATGATGCCCGCGGTGGCGAACGAGGCGGCCACCTTGTACCGGCTGAACGTGCCGATCAGGACGAGGAACTCGCTGACGAAGGTGGACAGCCCGGGCAGGGACAGCCCCGCCAGGCCGGCGATCAGGAACAGGCCGGCCATGACCGGGGCCACCTGGTACACGCCGCCGTAGTCGGCGATCCGCTGCGACCGGCGGCGGACGATCATGAAGCCGGCGACCAGGAACAGCGCGCCGGTGGCGAACGCGTGGTTGACCATGTAAAGGGTGGCGCCGGTCTGGGCCTGCGTGGTGAGCGCGAAGATGCCGAGCACGATGAACCCGAAGTGCGAGATCGAGGTGTACGCGATGAGGCGTTTGAGGTCGCGCTGGCCGATGGCCACGATCGCCCCGTACAGGATCCCGATCACCGCGAGCACCAGGATCAGCGGCGTGAAGTAGCGGGAGGCGGCGGGGAACAACTGCAGGCAGTACCGGATCATCCCGAACGTGCCGACCTTGTCCATCACGCCGACCAGCAGCACCGCCGTGCCGGGCTGGGACGCGGTGGCGGCGTCCGGCAGCCAGGTGTGGAACGGCCACAGCGGGGCCTTGATGGCGAACGCGATGAAGAAGCCCAGGAACAGCCACTTCTGCACGGTGGGGCTGAACGTCACGTGGGTGAGCTCGCTGAACAGGAACGTGCCGGGGTGGCCGCCGCGGGCGGAGTAGACGTACAGCGCGATCACCGCGACCAGCATGAGCAGCCCGCCGAACAGGCTGTACAGCAGGAACTTGACCGCGGCGTACTGGCGCTGGCCGGTCCCGAAGCTGCCGATCAGGAAGTACATCGGGATCAGCATGGCCTCGAAGAACACGTAGAACAGGAAGACGTCGGTGGCCGCGAACACGCCGATCATCATGGTTTCCAGCACCAGCAGCAGCGCGAAGTAGGTCTTCGCGCTGCGCCGGGGGCGGGGTGCGGGAGTGTCGCCGCCGGGCGCCGCGGGCTCCTGGGCCTCCGGCGGGTCCGCGTCGTTCCACGAGGCCAGGATGACCACGGGCATCAGCACTGCGGTCATCGCGATCAGCACGAGCGCGATCCCGTCCACGCCGACCGCGTAGTGCACTCCGAACTGCGGGATCCACTGGTAGGTCTGGGTGAACTGGAACTCGTTCCCGTGCGGCGAGAAGGCGACCATCATGGCGATGGTCAGCCCCAGCGTGATCACCGAGAACACCAGCGCCAGCCGCTTGACGAGCAGGCGCCGGGCCGCCCGGTCCGTCTCGCTGCCCGGCGCGGAGACACCCGGCGTCACGGCGATGACCAGCGCGCCGGCCAGAGGCACCGCGCCGATCACGGTCAGCCAGGGAAACGTGCTCATGAGCCGTGGTCTCCTAGATTCTCGCCAGCAGGAGGGCGCCGACCAGCAGCACCCCGCCGAGGAACATGGACAGGGCGTAGGAGCGGACGAAACCGGTCTGGACCCGGCGCAGCCGCCCCGACGTGCCGCCGATGACCGCGGCCACCGTGTTGACCAGGCCGTCCACGCCGCGGTTGTCGAAGTACACGGACAGCCGGGTCAGCCACTGCCCGGGCCGCATCAGCAGGGACTCGTTGATCGCGTCCCCGTACAGGTCCTTGCGCGCGGCGGTGACCGGGAACCCGGCGGCCGGGGCGGTCTCCGGCACCGGCCGCCGCCCGTACAGCAGCCACGCCAGCACCCCGAAGATCACGACGAGGACCAGGGCCACGCCGCCGGCCAGGGTAAACACGGCCGGCTCGGGCGGCGTGTACCCGCTCACCGGGCCCAGGAACTTGGCCAGCCGGTCGCCGAGGACCTCGAAGGCACCGAAGCCCAGGGCGCCGATGCCCAGCAGGATCACCGGCCAGGTCATCACCCGGGGTGCCTCGTGCGGGTGGGCGTCCTCGGCCCAGCGGCGCTTCCCGAAGAAGGTCATGAACAGGATCCGGGTCATGTAGAACGAGGTGACGCCCGCCCCGATCAGCGCCGCGGTGCCGACGATCCAGCCCGTCGTGCTGCCGTCGTGATATGCGGCGTCGATCACCGTGTCCTTGGCGAAGAACCCCGAGAACGGGGGGATGCCGATGATGGCCAGGTAGCACGCCGCGAACGTGGTGAAGGTGATCGGCAGGACCGAGAACAAGCCGCCGAAGCGGCGCATGTTCACCTCGTCGTTCATCCCGTGCATGATCGACCCGGCGTCGAGGAACAGCCCGGCCTTGTAGAACCCGTGCGCGAGGAGCAGCGCGATCGCGAACGGGTAGCCAGCGGGGCCTACCCCGGCGGCCAGCGTCATGTACCCGATCTGGCTCATGGTTGACCCGGCCAGCGCCTTCTTGATGTCATCCTTGGCCGAGCCGATGATCCCCCCGAACAGCAGGGTGGCCGCGCCGACGATGGCCACGGCCAGCCGGGCATCGGCGGTCAGGTCGAAGATCGGGCCGGACCGCACGATCAGGTACACGCCGGCGGTGACCATGGTGGCCGCGTGGATCAGCGCGGAGACCGGGGTCGGGCCCTCCATCGCGTCCAGCAGCCAGGACTGCAGCGGGAGCTGGGCCGACTTGCCGCAGGCGCCGAGGAGCAGCAGCAGCCCCATCGCGGTCAGCACCCCGGACCCGGCCTGCCCGGCGCGGGAGAACACGCCGGTGAACGTCACGGTGCCGAAGGTGGTGAACATCAGCATGATGGCCAGGCTCAGCCCGGCGTCACCGACCCGGTTGGCGATGAAGGCCTTCTTGGCCGCCACGGCCGCGGACGGCTTGTACTGCCAGAACCCGATCAGCAGGTATGAGGCCAGGCCGACACCTTCCCACCCGGCGTACAGCACCAGGTAGTTGTCGGCCAGCACGAGCAGCAGCATGGCCGCCACGAACAGGTTCATGTACCCGAAGAACCGGCGCCGCCCGGGGTCGTGCGCCATGTAGCCGACCGAGTAGATGTGGATCAGCGAGCCGACCCCGGTGATCAGCAGCACGAAGCAGATCGACAGCTGGTCCAGCTGCAGGCCGACGTTCACCTTGAACGTGCCGGCCGTGATCCAGCTGTAGACCTGGACCTCCCGGCTGCGCTGATCGCCCGGGTAGCCGAGCATCTGCGCGAACGCGATGAGCGCGTAGACGAACGAGGCCAGCGGCATGGCCACGCCCAGCAGATGCCCCCAGCGGTCGGTCCGCTTCCCGCCGAGGAGCAGCACCACGGCGCCGATCAGCGGGAACACGAGCAGCAGCCACGCCGCCCGCTGCACGCCGACGGCAGGCAGGGTGGTCTCGGCGTGGGCCGCGGCCGTGGTCGCGGCCGTGGTCGCGACCGCAAGTGAGCCTGTCACTGCGCTACTCCTCGTGCTTCAGCGGCCGCTGACCGGGTCAGCGGGCCGCTACGTCAGCCGGTCCTAGCTAGTACTTCAGCAGGCTCGCGTCGTCCACCGACGCGGACCTGCGGGTGCGGAAGATCGCCATCAGGATCGCGAGGCCGACCACGACCTCAGCGGCCGCGACCACCATCACGAAGAACGCGATGACCTGGCCGCTCAGGTTGCCGTGCATCCTGGCGAAGGCCACGAACGCGAGGTTGACCGCGTTGAGCATGAGCTCGACGCACATGAAGATCACCATCGCGTTGCGCCGCACCAGGACGCCCACGGCGCCGATCACGAACAGGACCACGGCGAGCGCTACGAAGTTCCCCGGGCTCATCAGGTGTCCCCTTCCTGGCCGGAGTCGCCGGAGGTTTCACCGCGGGCCGCGGCGCTGCTGCCCAGCAGCGTGCGCCGCTGGTCCGGTGTCTCGGGCACCCCCCTGATGGCCTGCGGAACCGACGCCTCGGCCGGGGTCCCGTCCGGCAGCAGGGCGGGCATGTCCACGGCGTTGTGCCGCGCGTACGTCCCGGGGCCGGACAGCGCGGCCGGACGCCCGCTGGCCACCCGGAGCCGGGACAGGTCACGCTGGGTGAGCTTGGGCGTGATGCGCTCGCGGTGCGCGAGGACCATGGCCCCGAGCGCGGCGGTGATCAGCAGGGCGCTGGTCACCTCGAACGGGAACACGTAGGTGGTGAAGATCAGCTTGGCGATCGCGTACACGTTGTTCGCGCCGAACGCCGGCCCGGCCGGTGCGGCGCTGCCGAGGACGGCGTGCCCCACGGTCAGGCTGAGCAGCACCAGCAGGCCGATGGCGGCCAGCCCGGCGGCCACCCGCTGGCCCTTGATGGTCTCCACGAGGGAGTCCCTCGCCCGGATGCCCACGATCATCAGGACGAACAGGAACAGCATGAGCACCGCGCCGGTGTAGACGATGACCTGGACGAAGGCCAGGAACGGCGCGTTCTGCAGGGCGTACAGGGCAGCCAGCGAGAGCATGACCACGGCCAGCAGCACCGCGCAGTACACCGCCTTGCGGACCAGGATCATGCCGAGCGCCGCGGTCACGGACACCACCGCGAGGAGCCAGAACGTGATCTGCTGGGTGGTGGAGGCCACGTCGCTGATGGCCAGGACGCCGCCGTGCATCACTGCTGCACCCCGGTCTCGCCCGCGCCGGTCTCATCCGCGCCGGTCTCATCCGCGCCGGTCTCGTCCGCACCGGTCTGGCCGGGCCCGGTCTCGTGCGGCTCAGTCCCGCCGGGCGTCCAGGCTGGCACCCCGGCCTCCCCTTCCGACCCCGGGGCCAGGGCGGGTTCCGCGACGACGCCCGCCGAGCGGAGGTTGTAGTAGTCCCGTTCGGTCTTACCGAGACGCATCTCGTGCGGGGGCTGTTCCATGCCCGGCAGCAGCGGGGCGAGCAGCTGCTCCTTGGTCCAGATCAGGCTCTCCCGGTTGTCGTCCGCGAGCTCGTATTCGTTGGTCATGGTCAGCGCCCGGGTCGGGCACGCTTCCACGCACAGCCCGCAGAGGATGCAGCGCAGGTAGTTGATCTGGTACACGGCGCCGTACCGCTCACCGGGGGAATACCGCTCCTCCGGCGTGTTGTCGCCGCCTTCCACATAGATCGCGTCGGCCGGGCAGGCCCAGGCACACAGCTCGCAGCCGATGCACTTCTCCAGCCCGTCCGGCCAGCGGTTGAGCTGGTGACGGCCGTGGAAGCGGGGGGCGGTCGGGTTCTTCTCCTCGGGGTACTGGACGGTGTTGACCTTCTCGAACATGGTCCGGAAGGTGGTCCCGAATCCTTTGATGGGGCCCAGGAACTCAGGCACCGGTCACCTCCTTCGTCGTGGCCCGGGACTCGCCGGACTCCGCCGGGGTGACCTCCGAGGGGGACACGTTCACCCCGACCCCGTGGTAATGCGGCAGGTCCATCGGCGGAACGGGGAAGGCCGGGCCGCCATCGGCCGGGCGCGGCTCGCCCGCGGCTCCTTCCGCCGCCGGGGGCAGGCCCGCCTGGGCGGCCGCCTCCTCGGCGGCCTGGGCGCGGCGCTGCGCGGCCGCGTCGCCCATGAACAGCAGTATCAGCAGCGCGACCACGAGCAGGCCGGCCACGGTGTAGACCGCCGGGCTGCCGCCGTGCGTGCGCCAGACCCGGATCGTGGCGATGACCAGGATCCAGACCAGCGAGACCGGGATGAGCACCTTCCAGCCGAACCGCATCAGCTGGTCGTAGCGGATCCGGGGCAGGGTACCGCGCAGCCACACGAAGAAGAACAGCACGATCAGCACCTTGGCCAGGAACCACAGCAGCGGCCACCAGCCGGTGTTGGCGTCGGGCCACACGCTGATCGGCCAGGGGGCCCGCCAGCCACCGAGGAACAAGGTGCTGGCCAGCCCGGCGACCGTGGTCATGTTGATGTACTCGCCCAGGTAGAACAGGGCGAACTTGAGCGAGGAGTACTCGGTGTGGAACCCGCCGACCAGCTCGCCCTCGCCTTCGGGCAGGTCGAACGGCAGCCGGTTGGTCTCGCCGACCATGGTGATCACGTAGATCACGAACGACGGGAACAGCAGGACCGCGTACCAGGACGGCCAGTGCAGGATCGCGCCGAACAGGTGGAACTCGGTGTTGGCCCCGGACTGCTTGGCCACGATGGCCGTGGTGGACAGCGAGCCCGAGTAGAGGAAGACCGCGACGAACGACAGCCCCATCGCGATCTCGTAGCTGATCACCTGCGCCGACGAACGCAGCCCGCCCAGCAGCGGGTACGGGGATTCGGATGCCCACCCGGCCAGCACGATCCCGTAGACCGCCATCGAGCTCATGGCCAGCACCAGCAGGACGGCCACGGGCAGGTCGGCGAGCTGCAGGGGAGTTTGCACGCCGAAGATCGAGACCTCGGGGCCAAACGGGATGATCGCGAAGCTGACGAACGCGGGGATCACTGCGATCGCGGGGGCCAGCCAGAACAGCAGCTTATCCACGTGACTGGGGATGATGTCTTCCTTGAGCGGCAGCTTGATGCCGTCCATGAGCGACTGGAGCAGGCCGAACGGCCCGGCCCGGTTCGGCCCCGGCCGCTGCTGCATCCGGCCGATGATCCGGCGCTCGGCCCAGATCGCGAACAGGGTCATGATCATCAGGAAGAGGAAGACGAACAGGACCTTGATGATCACCAGCCACCAGGGCTGGTGGTAGAAGCTGGCCAGGGTCGGGTCCGCCGCCGCGAGCACGCGAGGATGGCCGGCGGCCGCAGCCGCGAGGCCCCGGTCCGCCGTGCTGGCCAGGCCGCTCATTCCGCACTCCTCAGGGTCACCAGGCTGCCGTACCCGGCCACGAGCTCGCGCCGGACCTCCGAACCGGCAGACCGGGTCGGCAGCCACACCACCCGGTCCGGCATGACGGCCACCTCGACCGGAAGGGTCAGCGAACCGCGCTCGGTGGCCACAGTGACCTTACCGCCGTCCGAGGTCCCGGACTCCGCTGCGGTCGCCGCTGACATCCGGGCCACCACCGGCCGGGCCGTGCCGGCCAGGAACGGCTCCCCGTCCTGCATCCGTCCCGCGTCCAGCAGCTGGTGCCAGGTGACGAGGACCGCCTCCCCGGCCGCCGGCTCGGGCGGGCTGGTGTCGGGGGCCGACGCGAGCGGCGCCCCGTGCGCGGTCTCCGCGGGCTCGGCTTCCGCGGCGGACGCCGAACCTCCCACCACGCCGAGCGCAGCGAGCTCCTGGCGGGCCGCCGCGGCGTCGGGCAGGCCCAGGTGCACGTCCATCTCGTCGGCGATCCTGCGCAGCACGTGCAGGTCGGATTCCACGCCCGGGATGTCCAGAACCGCCTCGAACGTGCCCAGCCGCCCTTCCCAGTTCACGAACGTGCCCGGCTTCTCCGCCACCGCCGCCACCGGGAGGATCACGTCGGCGCGGTCGGTCACCGGGCTCGGCCGCAGTTCCAGGCTGACCACGAACGGCGTGGCCTCCAGGGCCTCGCGGGCCGCCGCGGGGTCGGGCAGGTCGTCCAGGTCCACGCCGCCGATGACCAGCGCGTCTATGTCGCCGCCGGAGGCGGCGGCCAGGATCTGCGTGGTGTCCCGGCCGGGAAGCGGGGGCAGGGACGCCACCCCCCAGGCCCGGGCCGTCTCCACCCGGGCCTGCGAGCTGGCGGCCAGGCGGCCGCCGGGCAGCAGGTTCGGCATGGCACCCACCTCGATGGCGCCCCGCTCACCCGCCCGCCGGGGTATCCACGCCAGCCGGGCCCCGGTCGCCCGGGCCAGCCGGTCGGCGGCGCTGAGCGCGCCGGGCACTTCGGCGAGGCGCTCGCCGACCAGGATGATGGCACCGTCGGCGGCCAGGGCGTCCTTGGCCGCACGGCCGGTGTCGTCCAGCCCGGTACCGCTGATCAGGCTGCCCAGCGCGGCCGCCTCGCCCCCCGGCAGGGTGGGCAGCAGGATCCCGGACATCCGGGTCAGGCCGCGGCTGGCCAGCGGGGCGATGGAGTACACGGCCAGGGTGCCCGCACGGGCCGCCTTGCGCAGCCGCAGGAACACGATGGGGGACTCGTCGTCCGGCTCGAACCCGGCGAGCAGGACCACCGGCGCCCGCTCGAGGTCGGTGTAGCTGACCTCGAGGTCCCGGCCGGCCACGTTGGCCGCCAGGAACCCGGCTTCCTCGGCCGAGTGCGGGCGGGCCCGCATGTCGATGTCGTTGGTGCCCAGGGCCACCCGGGCGAACTTGGCGTACGCGTAGGCGTCCTCGACGGTCAGCCGGCCGCCGGTCAGCACGCCGGCCCGGCCGTGCGCGGCGGCCAGCCCGCGGGCGGCGGCCGCGAAGGCCTCGGGCCAGGACGCGGGGGCCAGGACACCATCGGCGTTACGCACCAGCGGGCCAGCGAGCCGGTCCGGCTGGGTGGCGTAGGTGAACGCCCAGCGGCCCTTGTCGCAGTTCCACTCCTCGTTGACCTGCGGGTCACTGCCGGCCAGCCGGCGGGTGACCGCGCCGCGCCGGTAGTCGGTGCGCTGGCGGCAGCCTGCCGCGCAGTGCTCGCACACGGTCGGCACCGAGACCAGGTCGAACGGCCGGGCGCGGAAGCGGTAGGCGGCGCCGGTCAGCGCGCCGACCGGGCAGATCTGCACGGTGTTGCCGGAGAAATAAGAGTCGAATGGCGCGCCCTCGGCCACGCCCACCTGCTCCTGCGGCCCGCGCTCGAACAGCTCGATCAGCGGGTCGCCGGCGATCTGGTCGGCGAACCTGGTGCACCGGGCGCACTGGATGCACCGCTCACGGTCCAGCAGCACCTCCGTGGACAGCGCGACCGGCTTGGGGAAGGTCCGCTTCATGCCGCTGAACCTGGTCTCCCCCTGCCCGGTGGACATGGCCTGGTTCTGCAGCGGGCACTCGCCGCCCTTGTCGCACATGGGGCAGTCGAGCGGGTGGTTCATCAGCAGCAGCTCCATCATGCCGCGCTGGGCCTTCTCCGCCACAGGCGAGGTGAGCTGGGTGTGCACCACCATGCCCTCGGTGCAGGTCGTGGTGCAGGAGGCCGGCGGCTTGGGCTGGCCCTCGATGTGCACCAGGCACTGCCGGCAGGCACCCACCGGGTCGAGCAGCGGATGATCGCAGAACCGGGGGATCTGGATGCCCAGCTGCTCCGCGGCCCGGATCACCAGCGTCCCCTTGGGCACCGTGATCTCGAACCCGTCGATGGTCACGGTGACCCCGTCGGACGGCTTGACCACGGCGGCCGGGGAGGGGCCGGCCGGCTCAGCGGGCTGGTTCGGCGGCACGGGCTGGTTCGGCGGCACGGGCATCAGGCGGACTCCATGGCAAATAGCGTTGACGCGGCCGGGTCGAACGGGCAGCCACCGTGCCGCTGGTGCTCGAGGTACTCGTCCTTGAAGTAACGGATGGACGACTTGACCGGCGCCTCGATCGAGTCACCCAGGGCGCAGAACGCCCGTCCGGTGATGTTGCTGCAGATATCGAGGAGCTTGTCCAGGTCAGCCTCGCTGCCCTCGCCCCGCTCCAGCTGTTCCAGCAACTGCACGACCCACCAGCTGCCCTCGCGGCACGGCGTGCACTTGCCGCAGGACTCGTGCTCGTAGAACTTGATCCAGCGCAGCACGACGCGGACCACGCAGGTGGTCTCGTCGAAGAGCTGGACCGACCGGGTGCCGAGCATGGACCCGGCCGCGGCCACCGACTCGTAATCCAGGGGCACATCCAGCTGCTCGTCGCTGAACAGGGGCGTGGACGAGCCGCCGGGGGTCCAGAACTTCAGCCGGTGCCCGGACCGGATGCCGCCGGCCAGCTCCAGCAGCTCGCGGAGCGTGGTGCCGAGCGGCGCCTCGTACTGGCCAGGCCGGGTGACGTGCCCGGACAGCGAGAAGATCCCGAAGCCCTTGGACTTCTCGGTGCCGTAGGCCGCGAAGTCCGCGGCCCCGTGGCCGAGGATGTAGGGCACCGTCGCGATCGACTCGACGTTGTTGACCACGGTGGGGCAGGCGTACAGCCCGGCCACGGCCGGGAACGGCGGCTTCAGCCGGGGCTGGCCACGATAACCCTCCAGCGAGTCCAGCAGCGCGGTCTCCTCACCGCAGATGTAGGCGCCCGCCCCGGAGTGCACCACCACCTCGAGGTCGAATCCGGACCCGAGGATGTCGGTGCCGAGGTAGCCGGCCTCGTAGGCCTGGGCCACCGCGAAGTGGAGCCGGCGGATCACGTGCAGGACCTCGCCGCGCACGTAGATGAAGGCCCGGTGCGCGTCGAACGCGTAGCAGGCGATCACGATGCCCTCGATCAGCGCCTGCGGGTTGTTCAGCAGCGTCGGCATGTCCTTGCAGGCGCCGGGTTCGGACTCGTCGGCGTTCACCACCAGGTAGTGCGGCTTGTCACCGCCCTTGGGGATGAATCCCCACTTCAGGCCGGTGGGGAAGCCGGCCCCGCCCCGGCCGCGCAGCACGGAGTCCTTCATCGTCTGGACGACCTCGTCCGGCTGCATGGCCAGCGCCTTGCCCAGCGCGCCGTAGCCGCCGTGCCGCTTGTAGGCCTCGATCGTGAACGAGTCCGGCTCGTCCCAGAACGCGGTGAGTTCCGGTGTCAGCACAGTAGTCACGTGGTGGCCTTCCCGTTCCCGGAGGTGGACCTGGATGCCGCGGCGCCCGCATCGTCCCCGGGCGTCCAGCCCTGCTCCCTGGCGACCTTCAGCCCCGCCAGGGAGGGCTCACCCGCGGTGTGCCCCCCGGCGGCCTGGTCGTCCGGGAACCCGGCCAGGATCCGGGACGCCTGCTTCCAGGTGCACAGCCGCGGCGCGCCGCGGGTGGGCCTGATGCCCGCCGCGCCGGACCGCAGGCCGTCCACCAGATCCCGGGCGGACTGGGGGGTCATGTTGTCGAAGAACTCCCAGTTGACCATCACCACGGGCGCGTAGTCACAGGCGGCGTTGCACTCCAGGTGCTCCACACTGACCCTGCCGTCGGGGGTGGGCTCGTCGTCGCCGACGCCGAGGTGCTCGTGCAGCCCGGCGAGGATGGCGTCGCCGCCCATCACCGCGCACAGCGAGTTGGTGCAGACACCGACGTGGTACTCACCCACCGGATGGTGCTTGTACATGGTGTAGAAGGAGGCCACCGCAGTGACCTCCGCCTTGGCCAGCCCCAGCTGATCAGCGCAGAACTCGAGGCCGTCCTCGGTGAGGTAACCCTCCTCGGCCTGGATGAGATGCAGCAGCGGCAGCAGTGCCGAGCGCGACTGCGGGTAGCGCGCGATGATCTGCGCGGCATCCGGCTCCAGCCGGGCGCGCACTTCCTGCGACAGCGCCATTACCGGTCCACGCCTCCCATTACCGGATCGATACTCGCCACGGCCGGGATGACGTCGGCGAGCATGCCGCCTTCGGCCATGGCCGCGACGGCCTGCAGGTTGGTGAACGACGGGTCGCGCAGGTGCACCCGGTACGGCCGGGTGCCGCCGTCGCTGACCACGTGGCAGCCCAGCTCGCCGCGCGGCGACTCCACGGCGGTGTACACCTGCCCCGCAGGCACCCGGAAGCCCTCGGTGACCAGCTTGAAGTGGTGGATCAGCGCTTCCATCGACTGGCCCATGATGTGCGCGATGTGATCCGGTGAGTTGCCCAGGCCGTCCCCGCCCAGGGCCAGCCTGGCCGGCCAGCCGATCTTCGGGTCACTGATCATCACCGGGTCGCGCTCCGGCCGCGGTGCGGCCAGCCGGTCGGTGGCCTGCTCGATGATCTTCAGCGACTCGTCGCACTCGTCCACGCGGACCAGGTACCGGCCGTACGCATCGCAGGTGTCCTGCGTGACGACCTCGAAGTCGTAGGCCTCGTAGCCGCAGTACGGCTGGCTCTTGCGCAGGTCCCACGGCAGCCCGGTACCGCGCAGCAGCGGGCCGGTCACCCCGAGCGCCATGCAGCCCGCCAGGTCGAGGTAGGCCACGTTCTTGGTCCGGGCCAGGTAGAGCGGGTTGGCGTCCATCAGCGAGCGCAGCTCGGCGAGCTGATGCGGCATCCGGCCGAGGAACTCGCGGATCGCGTCGAGGGCGCCTCGCGGCAGGTCCTGCGACACGCCGCCCGGGCGCACGTAGGCGTGATTCATCCGCAGGCCGGTGATCAGCTCGAACAGGTCGAGGATCCGCTCGCGCTCACGCACCGCGTACAGGAACACGGTGGTGGCCCCGAGTTCCAGGCCGAAGGTGCCGATCGCCGTCATGTGCGAGGCGATCCGGTTCAGCTCCATCATCAGCACCCGCAGGACGCTGGCCCGCTCGGGCACCTCCGCTTCCACGCCGAGGAGCTTCTCGACCGCGAGGCAGTACACCGTCTCGTTGAAGATGGGGGACAGGTAGTCCGCGCGGGTGCAGAACGTCACGCCCTGCGTCCAGGTACGGAACTCCATGCTCTTCTCGATGCCCGTGTGCAGATAGCCGACCACCGGCCGGAGCTCGGTGACGGTTTCCCCGTCCAGCGTCAGCACCAGGCGCAGCACGCCGTGTGTCGAAGGATGCTGTGGCCCCATGTTGACCACGAGGTGCTCGGCGTCGGCCTGGTCCCCGCCGTCCTGCAGGGCCTGGAGGACCTCGTCCCAGTCCCCCCCGGCGACGTTGTAGACGCGGCCCTCGGTGCCCTCGGCGGTGCCGTCCGCGGCCGGCCCTCCCGCCCCGCCTGGCTGGGTGGTCACGTGTACGACCTCCGCTCGTCCGGTGGCGGCACCGTGGCGCCGCGGTACTCGACCGGGATCCCGCCGAGCGGGTAGTCCTTCCGCTGCGGGTGGCCCTTCCAGTCGTCGGGCATCTCGATCCTGGTCAGCGCGGGATGCCCATCGAAGATGATGCCGAAGAAATCCCAGGTCTCGCGCTCATGCCAGTCGCAGGTGGGGTAGACGCTGACCACGGAGGGCACGTGCGGGTCCGCGTCCGGCGCGCTCACCTCCAGGCGTACCCGGCGATTGTGGGTGATCGAGACCAGGTGGTACACGGCGTGCAGCTCGCGCCCCACGTCCGCGAGGTAGTGCGCCCCCGACACGCCACTGCACAGCTCGAAGGCGAGCAACGGCTCGTCGCGCAGCAGCCGGGCCACCGCGACCAGATGCTCCCGGCGGACGTGCAGGGTGAGCTCACCGCGGTCGACGATCACCCGCTCCACCGCCTCGCCGAAGTCCGAGCCGTCGGCCTCCAGCCGGGTGCTCAGCGCGTCGGCGATCTCGTCGAAGTACGAGCCGTACGGCCGCGGCGTGGACGGCACCGGAGCCCGCCGGACCTGAAGGCCGCCGTAGCCCGAGGTGTCCCCGGTCGTCTGGGTGCCGAACATGCCGGTCCGGACCACCTGCTCACTGAGCCGCTGCCGGCCCGCCAGCGCCGCCTCGTCCGGCCCGGCCTGGCCAGCGGCGGCCCCGTCCGGCGGCGTGTTCTCACTCACCAGCCGCTCCTGCCTCAGATCCGCCCGGACGCGGCGTGCCCAGCAGGGTGGGCCCTCCGGCCGCCATCCGCGACCGGCTGCCGGCCAGGTCGGCGGCGAGCGGGAGGCGGCGCAGCCGGGCCTGCTCCAGCTCGGTCACTTCCCGCTCACGGTTCACGCCCAGCTTCATGTTCTGGATCTTGTCGTGCAGCTTCACGATCGCGTCCAGCAGCATCTCCGGCCGCGGCGGGCAGCCGGGCAGGTAGATGTCCACCGGCACGACGTGATCCACACCCTGCACGATCGCGTAATTGTTGAACATGCCGCCGCTGGAGGCGCAGACACCCATCGAGATGACCCACTTAGGGTCGGCCATCTGGTCGTAGATCTGGCGGAGCACGGGGGCCATCTTCTGGCTGACCCGCCCGGCCACGATCATCAGGTCGGCCTGCCGGGGCGTGTTCGAGGCGCGCTCCATGCCAAACCGGGCCAGGTCATGCCGCGCCCCGCCGGTCTGCATCAGCTCGATCGCGCAGCAGGCCAGGCCGAAGGTGGCCGGCCAGACCGAGCTCTTGCGCGCGTACCCGGCCACCTTCTCGACCGTGGTGAGCAGGATCCCGCTCGGCAGCTTTTCTTCGACACCCATCGGCTAGTCCCACTCCAGACCGCCGCGCCGCCACACGTAGGCGTACGCGACCAGAACGGTGACGATGAAGAGCACCATCTCGACGAGCCCGAAGGCGCCGAGGTTGTCGTACGCCACGGCCCACGGGTAGAGGAACACGATCTCGATGTCGAAGAGGATGAACAACATCGCCGTCAGGTAATACTTCACCGGGAACCGGCTGCCGCTCGGCTGCTGGGTCGGCTCGATCCCGCACTCGTAAGCCTCGAGTTTCGCGCGGTTCCAGCGCTTCGGGCCGGTGAAGGCCCCCAGCCCGAGCGAGAAGATCGCGAAGACGGCGGCCAGCCCGGCGAGGACCAGGATCGGAACATACAAGCTCAGCATGAGGCGCCTCCTTTCCCCTTCTCCCTGTTGCGTCCCGGCGGTGCGGCAGAGCGGAATGCCTACGCCGCCGGCGTCATCTTAGACAGTGCGTGAATCACCCGGTCAGCCGCATCTCCGCCCCGCGACTCGGTGAGATTGGCCAGCAACTTCAGCGTGAACCTCATCAGCGCCGGGCGGGGCATCCCGTGCTTGGTCGCGAACTGCATGACCTTCGGGTTGCCGATCGCCTGAACGAACCTGCGCCCGAGAGTGTAGTAGCCCCCGTAGGCGGCCTTCAGCGCCTGCGGGTAGGCCATCAGCACCCGCTCCGCCCCGGCCGCATCGGGCCGGGCCAGCGCCTGCGCGATGACCTGGGCGGCGAGTTCCCCCGACTCGAGGGCGTAGGCGATGCCCTCGCCGTTGAACGGGTTCACCATGCCCCCCGCGTCCCCGGCGAGCAGCAGCCCCCGGGTGTAGTGCGGAGTGCGGTTGAAACCCATCGGCAAGGCGGCGCCCCGGACCGGCTGGGTGCGGTTCTCCTCCAGGTAGCCCCACTCGGCCGGCATCCCGGCCAGCCAGCGGCGCAGCAGGTCCCGGTAGTCCACGTTGCCGAACGAGGACGAGGTGTTCAGCAGGCCGAGTCCCACGTTGCTGGTGCCGTCGCCCATGCCGAAGATCCAGCCGTAGCCCGGCAGCAGCCGCTGCCCGTCCCACAGGTCCAGCCACGATTCGAGGTAGTCGTCGTCGTGCCGCGGGCTGGTGTAGTAGGTGCGGACGGCGACGCCGAGCGGCCGGTCGTCGCGCTTGCTCAGCCCCATCGCCAGGGACAGCCGGGACGAATTCCCGTCCGCCGCCACGACCACCCTGGCGCGGTAACTGCGCTCCGGCTCTGCTGGCCCGGCGGCCGACGGGCGGGCCCTGACTCCCACGATCCGGCCGGCCGCGTCCAGCACCGGCCCGGTCACGGTCACGCCCTCGAGGAGCCGCGCGCCCGCCTTCTGCGCCGTCCGGGCGAGGATCTCGTCGAAGTCGAGCCGGGTCCGGACCAGCCCGTAGCCGGGATAGCTGGACAATTCGGGCCAGGGAAGCTCGAGCCGGACCCCGCCGCCGATGATCCGCAGGCCCTTGTTCCGGACCCAGCCGTCCTGCTCCTCGACAGGAACGCCCATGCCGACCAGGGCCTTGACCGCGCGCGGGGTAAGGCCGTCGCCGCAGACCTTTTCCCGGGGGAAGCAGGCCTTCTCCAGGAGCAGCACGTCCACCCCGGCCCGGGCCAGGTAGCAGGCCGTGGCCGAGCCGGCTGGCCCGGCCCCCACCACGATCACGTCGGCTTCCTCGGCGGCCGCGGGGCCGGCCGTGGCGGATCCCGCGGCGCGGGACGGGGTGGTAGCCGGGCCGGAGGCAGAGCCCGGGGCCGTGGCCGCCGGCCCGGCCGGGCCGGGCCCGGCTCCGGGCGCGCGGCGCGCATCACCACCGCCATGCGGCGCGGCCGCTCCAGCGGGCGGGAGACTGGGGGGGACTTCGTGGGTCACGGAAGATTGTCCTGACTATCTTGTGAACCGCTTCACAAGTACTCTTTCCGGAGTCTAGACCTTCCCCTGCGGCGCCCGCGAACCCGCCCCGGCGTGGCTGGCCCGGCCGGACCTGGCCTGGCCGGGCCGCCCCGGTCCGGGGCGGCGGCCTGGGCACCCGCCCGCCCGGTCGGGGCTGGCGGGCCTCCCTCAGGCCGGGCGGCGCGCCAGGTGCACGGCGACCACGCCCAGGCTCAGATTCCGCCAGCGTACTGCCGTCCATCCGGCCGCAGCCATCCTGCGCGCGAGCTCCAGCTGGGCGGGCCAGTCCCGGATGGACTCGGCCAGGTAGTCGTAGGCTTCCGGGCTGCCGGAGAGCCGCCGCGCGACCGCGGGGAGCGCGGTGGCCAGGTACGACTCGTAGAGCGTGTTCAGCCGCGGCCAGGGCAGGTGGCTGAACTCGCAGATGACCAGCCGCCCGCCGGGCCGGGTGACCCGGAGCATCTCGGCCAGCGCGGCACCCGGGTCGGCCACGTTGCGCAGCCCGAACGAGATCGTCACCGCATCGAAGGCCTGGTCCCGGAAGGGCAGCTGGAGGGCGTCGCCGGCCACGAACCGCAGCTGGCGCCGGCCCGCCCGCCCCGCCGGCCCGCGGGGCCGCCCGCAGCCTGCGCGCCCCGACCTGGAGCATGCCCAGGGAAAAGTCGCACGCCACGCACCCTGCGCCGCCGGTGGTGAACGTCCGGGACGAGGTCCCGGTGCCCGCGGCGAGGTCGAGGACCAGCTCACCCGGCCGGGCCGCGACCGCCCGCGCGACGATGCGCCGCCACCAGCGGTCCTGGCCCAGCGACAGCACGTCGTTCATCAGGTCATAGCGGCCGGCGACCTTGTCGAACATCGCCGACACCTCGCCGGGCCGCTTGTCCAGGTTCGCGCGCGTCATGGCCCCAGCCTGGCACAGCGGTACCGCCCGCCGGGCACCGGAGACCAGCCCGGCGGAGGGTGGCTCACCGCAGGGCGGCGCGAAGCGGGCTGGCTCACAGTGCCAGCCCGAGAGTTCGCACGACCCAGAAACACCCCGCACCGGCCACTCGCCCAGGCCTGACGGGCCAGGCTCGCTCGCCGGTCTGGGTCTCGCTCACAGCAGGCCGGGCCGCTGCCAGGGCTCGCCGAGCACGTGCTGGGCGAGGAACGCGAACACGGTCTCGTACCAGATCCGCGAGTTCCCGGGGCCGAGCACCCAGTGGTTCTCGTCCGGGAAGTAGAGGAACTTGGACCCGGCCAGGTGGCCGGGTCGGGCCGCCAGGTCGGTCCACAGCCGCAGCGCCTCACCGACCGGGACCCGGTAGTCCCTGGCCCCGTGGATGACGAGCATCGGCGTGGTGATGGCGGACACGTGCCGGTCCGGGGAGTTGGCCGCGTACCGCTCGGGCTGGGTGGCGGGCATCCCGAGCTGGCGGCGCCACTCGGCGGGGCAGTCGGTGGTACCGAACATCTGCTCCAGGACCCAGGGGCTGGCGTGGCTGACGATGGCCTGGAACCGGGTGGTGTGCCCGGCGATCCAGTTGGCCATGTAGCCGCCGAAAGACCCGCCCATGGCCGCTGTCCGCCCGGCGTCCAGGTCCGGGCGGGCGAGGGCCGCGTCGGTGATGTCCATCAGGTCGGTGAACGGGGGGCCGCCCCAGTCGCCGTGCCCCCGGGCCAGGAACTCCTGCCCGTAGCCGGTGGACAGGCCCGGGTCGGGCAGCAGCACAGCGTAGCCGCGGGCCGCCATCAGCCACGGGTTCCACCGCCATGACCAGGAGTTCCAGCTCGAGTACGGGCCGCCGTGCACCCACAAGAGCAGCGGCACGGGCGTGTCCGGGCTGGCCGGGCCGGGCAGCACCAGCCAGGCCCGCAGCGGGGTGCCATCGCCCGCGGCCGCCTCGACCTCCTCGAGGCGGCCGGGCAGCGCCGGCTGGGCGGCGGGTCCCGGGAGGAATTCCGGCTCGCCGGGGCGGGCCGCGTCGAGCCGGACCACCAGCGGCGGGCTGTCCACCGCCGAGCGCAGGGCGTAGACGTACTGCCCGTCCGGCGAGGGGCACAGGCAGGAGTAGGCGCCGTGGTCGGTGGTCAGGCGGGTGACGGTCCCGGCATCGGGATCGGCCCGCAGCACCGGTCCGCGGCCGTGATCCGGGGTGGTGATGAACACCCCCGAGCCGTCGGGAGCCCAGGCCAGCTCCGCGGGGAAGTGCTCTAGCCCGGGCAGCAGGTCCTGGGGGCCGGCCCGGCCCCCGGGAGCCCCGTCACGGTGTGATGCCGTGTCCAGCACCACCATGACCACCGTGAGCGCGCTGGCCCGGTCATAGCTCTCGTGCTCTTCCCGGATGGCCACCACCCGCTTGCCGTCCGGTGAGACCCGCGGCGCGGTGAAGTCGAATCCCGGCGCGGACAGCAGGGCCCGGCGCTCGCCGGATTCCGTGCCAATGATCACGACGTCATTGCGCAGCCCGCCGGCGCCCTCCTCGACGGACCATCCGGTGACGGCGGCCCGCCCGTCCGGGGTCAGCTCGAACGCCTGCTCATCCAGGGCCCGGCCCGGCTGGGGGGTCAGATCGCGCGGGGCGGGCACCGCCCCGGCCGCGGCCTCGCCGGAGGCACCCGGCCCGTTCCAGGCGACCTCGGCGGCCAGCACGTCGTGGACCAGGAGCCGCTGCTCGTCCGGCCCGAGATCGTGGTCCCAGTACCGGACCTGGGCTGATTCGTGCAGGATCGCTGTCACGCCGGCGTCGGCGCGGGCCCGGCGCTGCTGCGCGTCCGCCACGGCCCCGCTGGCGCCGGGCAGCACGGATGTGGTGAACGCGGCCAGCCCCGAGCCAGTGGCGGCGGCCAGCCGGCTGATACCGCCTGGCGGGGCGATGATCCGCCGGGCTTCCCCGCCTGCGGCCGGGAGCAGCCACAGGGCCCGCTGGCCGTCCGGGTCCCCGGCGGGACCCTCGCCCGGGACGGGGGACGGCCCGGGGGCGGCGGGCGGCTCAGCTCCGGCGGGGTCCGGGCGGGTGCCGGGCGGGGCGGGCCGGGACGACAGGAAGGCCAGCGATCCGTCGGGCAGGAAGGCCGGGCTGTCCTCCCCTTCCGCGGACCGGGTCAGCCGGACCGCGGGCCGGCCCGCGTCACCGGTATCGACCCGCCAGATGCTGGACGTGAACGTCCGGCCGTCGGGGGCAAGGGCCGACACGGTCACGGCCAGCCAGCTGCCGTCGGGGGCGAGCCGCAGCCCGGTGAGCCGCGGCAGGGCCAGGTAGTCGTGCAGGTCGTGGAATGGGGTCACTGAGCCTTCCCGCCTCGGCTGGGGGACGGGGCGCCCGGTTGCGGCGCCCTCCGCGGATGAACTGCCCCCCGGTGCTGTGCCCCCTGCTGCGCTGCCAGGTGCTCGGCCAGCTAACGGCGGCCAGCTGACCGCGGCCAGCTGACCGCGGCGCGCCTGGATCGTTCAGCGCCCTTCAGTGATCATGACCGCCCCGACCGTGGCGTTGGTGGCCTCGTCGATCAGGATGAGGCCGCCGGTCTGCCGGTTCCGGTTGTAGGGGTCGAAGAACAGCGGCTGGGTCAGCCGCAGGCTTATCCGCCCCACCTCGTTCAGCGTCAGCCGCTCGGCGTTCTCGTCCCGGTGCAGGGTGTTCACGTCGAGCCGGTACTGCAGGTCACGCACGATGGCTTTGACCGTCCGGGAGGTGTGCTTGACCACCAGCCGGTCACGCGCTCCCAGCTGCTTGTTCTCCGACATCCAGCAGACCATGCCCTCGACGTCCTGCGAGCCCATCGGCTGGTTGTGCGGGCGGCAGATCATGTCGCCCCGGGAAATGTCCAGGTCGTCCTCGAGGACCAGGGTCACCGACATCGGCGGGT
Organism: uncultured Actinomycetes bacterium; assembly: GCA_963720645.1. GTDB lineage: Bacteria > Actinomycetota > Actinomycetes > Streptosporangiales > Streptosporangiaceae > RYN-230. The sequence goes on from CAVRFX010000024.1 coordinate 108,536, forward strand.
AGGCCTCCGGGACCGGGCCGCGCGCGGTGTCGATCCGGGCGATCTTCGTGGTCAGCCCCGACGGCAGGTGCATCACCTCGTCACCGGGCTTGAGCACGCCGCCCGCGACCTGGCCGGCGTACCCGCGGTAGTCGTGCAGCGCCGGGTCGGTAGCCTGATGCGGCCGGATCACGTACTGGACCGGGAAGCGCACGTCGATCAGGTTGCGGTCCGAGGCGATGTGCACGTGCTCCAGGTGATGCAGCAGCGAGGGCCCGTCGTGCCAGGGCATCTTCTCCGACCGCTGCACCACGTTGTCCCCGTGCAGCGCGGAGATGGGGATGAAGCTCAGGTCGCCGATCTCCAGCTTCGCCGCGAACGCCGCGAACTCCTCGCTGATCCGCTCGAAGACACCCTGGTCGTAATCGACCAGGTCCATCTTGTTCACGGCGAGCACCAGGTGGGGTACCCGGAGCAGGGTGGTGAGGAACGCGTGCCGCCTGCTCTGCTCGGTCAGCCCGTTGCGGGCGTCCACCAGGACGATGGCCAGGTCGGCGGTGGAGGCCCCGGTGACCATGTTGCGGGTGTACTGGATGTGACCCGGGGTGTCGGCGATGATGAACTTCCGCCGTGGGGTGGCGAAATAGCGGTAGGCCACGTCGATCGTGATGCCCTGCTCCCGCTCGGCGCGCAGGCCGTCGGTGAGCAGCGCCAGGTTCGTGTAGTCCTCACCGCGGGCCTTGCTCGTCTGCTCGACCGCCGCGAGCTGGTCCTCGAAGATCGCTTTCGAGTCATAGAGCAGGCGGCCGATCAGGGTGCTCTTGCCGTCATCGACCGAGCCGGCCGTGGCCAGCCTCAGGATGTCCATCGGCCTGCTTCCTTCTGGGGTGAGGACGTCGTACGCCGTTGCCGTCATTAGAAGTACCCCTCCCGCTTACGGTCTTCCATGGCCGCCTCACTGGCCCGGTCGTCCGCCCGGGTCTGGCCCCGCTCGGTGACCCGGGTGGCCGCGACCTCGGCGATGACGTCGGACACCGTCGTCGCGCCGGATTCCACCGCGCCGGTGCAGGTCATATCGCCGACCGTGCGGTAGCGGACGGTGGTCTCGTAGACCGGCTCGTCGTCGCCCCGGGGGGTGAACTCGTTGTCGGCCAGCAGGATGCCGTCCCGCTCGAAGACCCGGCGCTGGTGGGCGAAGTAGATGGCCGGGATCTCCAGCTTCTCCCGGGCGATGTACTGCCAGACATCCAGCTCGGTCCAGTTGGACAGCGGGAACACCCGGATGTGCTCGCCCATCCTGATCCGCGTGTTGTAGATGCTCCACAGTTCGGGACGCTGGTTCTTCGGATCCCACTGGCCGAACTCGTCGCGGAAGGAGAAGACCCGCTCCTTGGCCCGGGCCTTTTCCTCGTCCCGGCGGCCGCCGCCGAACACCGCATCGAAGCGGTTCTCCTCGATCGCGTCGAGCAGCGTGGTCGTCTGCAGCCGGTTGCGGCTGGCCCGGCGCCCGGTCTCCTCGACCACGCGCCCGGCGTCGATGGAGTCCTGGACGGACGCCACCACCAGCTTGACCCCGACCTCGGCCACCCGGCGGTCCCGGTAGTCGATCACCTCGGGGAAGTTGTGTCCCGTGTCCACGTGCATGACCGGGAACGGGATCCGGGCCGGCCAGAACGCCCGCTCGGCCAGGGCCAGCATGACGATGGAGTCCTTGCCTCCGGAGAACAGCAGGACCGGCCGCTCGAATTCAGCGGCGACCTCACGCATGATGTGGACGGACTCCGCCTCGAGCACTTCGAGCTGCGAGAGTGAGTAGTCAGTACGTGGCACAGCCATAAAGCGGACTCCGGGTCGTCGGGCACGGACGGGGATCAGGTCACTCTCCCGCGCTGGAGAGCTGTCATGCAGCAGAACAACCAGCTGCGCGCAGACCATCCAGCAGCGTGGCAGCGAGCCCCGCTGAGCAGATAAGGATATCCGGCAGGGAAGGGTCCGCCCGGTTGTACTCCAGGTCGGAGCCGTCGAGCCGGGAGGCGTGCAGTCCTGCGGCGAGCGCGACCGCGACCGGCGCGGCCGAATCCCACTCGTACTGGCCGCCGCTGTGCACGTAGGCATCGGCGGTCCCGCTGATGACAGCGGCCGCCTTGGCGCCGGCCGATCCGAGCGGGACCAGCGCCAGGTCGATCTCCTTGGCCAGCCGGTCCAGCAGGGCAGGCGGCCTGGTCCGGCTGACCAGCACGCGGACCGGCCGGCCGGGTTCGGCGGGCGGCGGGGGGGCAGGCGGCTCCGCGGTGCTCAGCACCGTGCCCTGCGCCGGCAGCGCCACCGCACCCGCGGTCAGCTTCCCGCGTTCCCAGAGCGCCACGTGCACGGCCCAGTCGGTCCGGCCGGGCTCCCCGAACTCGCGGGTCCCGTCCAGCGGGTCAACGATCCAGACCCGGTCCGCGGACAGCCTCGCCGGGTCGTCGCGGCCCTCCTCGGACAGGACCGCGTCGTCCGGCCGGAACTCGGCCAGCCGGGCGGCCAGGAACTCGTGCGACGTGCGGTCGCCCGCCTGGCGCAGCGCGCCAGGCTCGCCACCCTCGGCCCGCAAGGCGAGCAGCAGGCGGCCGGCGTCGCTGGCCAGCTCCCGGGCCAGGCGGTCATCGTCGGTGGTCATCAGGCAGGCGCCCCTTCATCGGCGGGGTGAGCCTCACAGGCTAGTAGGCGCCATGACCCCGGATCACCGCGGACCAGGTTTTCCACAAGATCTGCAGGTCCAGGGCCAGTGACCAGTTCTCCACATAGCGCAAGTCGAGCCGGACCGCTTCGTCCCAGGGCAGGTCGGATCGCCCGTTGACCTGCCACAGGCCGGTGATGCCCGGCCTGACCACCAGCCGGCGCCGCATGTGGTCGCCATACTTGGCCGCCTCGGCCGGCAGCGCGGGCCGCGGCCCGACCAGGGACATGTCCCCGAGCACCACGTTGAACAGCTGAGGGAGCTCATCGAGGGAGTAGCGGCGCAGCCAGGTGCCCGCCTTGGTGACCCGCGGGTCCTTGCGCATCTTGAACAGCGCCCCGTCGGACTCGTTGAGCGCCGCCAGTTCGACTTTCCGCTGCTCGGCGTCCACCACCATGGTGCGGAACTTCCATACCGAGAACGTGTGCCCGTCCTTGCCCACCCGGGTCTGCCGGAAGAAGACCGGACCGTGGTCGCCGAGCCGGACCGCCAGCATGATCACCGCGAACAGGGGGAGCAGCAGCAGCAGCGCCGTCAGGGCGACCACCTTGTCGAACGCGGCCTTGAGCACCCGCTTGCCGCCGGCCAGTTCCGGGTGATCCACGTGCAGCAGCGGCAGCCCGGCGACCGGGCGGATGGTGGTCCGCGGGCCGGCCACGTCGAGCAGGGCCGCCGCGACGCACATGTCGGTGCCCGTCTTCTCCAGGTCCCAGGCGAGCTCGCGGAGCCGGATGCCGTTCATTTCCGGGCAGGCCAGCACGGCGACGGTGTCCGCACCGAGGTAGCCCACGGCCGAAGTCACGCTGGTCAGGCCCCCGAGCACCGGGACGCCGGCGATCTCGCTGAGCATACTGCCGCCAGCCAGACACGCCCCGACCACGGACAGGCCGTGATAGGTGCCCCGGCGCAGCTCACCGATCAGGTCGGCGACTGCGGGCGCGTGGCCCACCGCCACCACCCGGCGCATGCAGGCGCCGCGGCTGCGCAGCCGGTGCAGCCGCTTGCGCAGCCGGTGCCGGACGACCAGGTCGAAGAGCGTCGCGCAGGGCAGCGCAATCACCATGTAGCCGCGCGCGACCTCGAACTTCACCGCGTACGAGGCGATGGCCACCATGGCCGTGAGGCTGATCGCGGCGTTCAGGACCCGGCGGAACTCGTCCGAGCCGACGCCGATGAAGCGGGGGTCATAGCCGCCGGCCAGGGCCACCGAGAAGATCCAGAGCAGCGGGAGCAGGGCGGTGAACGCCAGGTAGACGCCCGGCTGGTAGCTGGGCTCGTCGAAGCGGATCTCATAGGCGAGCACGCTCGCGGCGAGCGCGCAGGCGCCATCGGCCACACCCACCCGGCGCAGGTAAGCACCGGTCCAGGCCGCCGAGTCCGGCGAGCCCAGCCGCGCGCGAGCCCGTCGCGCGCCACTGACAGCCGTATTACCCGACACCCGCCCCACCGTCCCTGTTGACGCTGCGCCTGTGCCACCCGGGCACACAACGGAAGACGCCTAGCCAAACCGGAAGGTTGACGCTTTCTTCAACACTGACCACCTGATTTCATGACAGGCACGAGTTACGTGATCATGGTTGCACTCCGGGTGATTTGCGGCGGCCCGGCGCGCCGGCGGCCGCCCCGGGCGGGCTGGATCACCGGGTACGGCTGGCCCGGCTGCTCTCGTCACGCAGCCAGGTCGAGTACTGATTCCGGCGCACTTCGCGCCGCGCCCGGCGCCGGGCCGCCACGGCCACAGCCAGGAACACGGCCACCCGCGGCGCCAGCCACGGCTTCGCGCGGACCAGGGCCAGCAGGTCCTGCGGCCGGGTCCGGGCCGAGGCGCTGGGGCCGCCCTCGGCCTGCTCGACCTGGTTCACGCCCATGGCGGCGCGGACCCGGCGGCGGAACAGGTCACCGGCGGTCCGGGGGACGTGCACGACCACCCGCGCGGCGGGCGCGATGACCCGCTCGCCCGGCGCGAAGACCAGGGAAGCCGCGAGATCGTCGGCGAGCAGCGGCGGCAGGCTGGCGACCCGCGCGTGGCCGGCCTCGCTGAGGGCGATGACCCCGCGACCGAACAACCCACCGCGCACCTCAGGCAGCCGCGCCCACACGTCGTAGTACCAGCGGACCAGCCACGAAGCGCCGGACAGGTCCAGCACCCGCTCCGGGGCCGCCGCGAGCGCCCCGGGGCGGGCGAGGACGTCGGCCAGGGCACGGATGTCGGCCGACCCGATCTCGACGTCCGCGTCCACGTAGATCCGCGGGAATCCCGCGGATGCCCGGTCACCGGCCAGCAGGGCCTCGCGCTTGGAGGGCACCGGGATGGACACCACCCTGACCCGGGGCCCGTACCGGCCGGCGATCCCGGCCGTGTCGTCGGTACAGCCGTTGGCGACCACGACCACGTCCAGGTCCAGGCCCAGGTCCGCCGGGGCCCCGGCGGGGACCAGCTGGCCGAGCAGGCGCCCCACCACCCGGGCCTCGTTGTGCGCGGGGACGACAACACTCACCATGCCGCGCAAGTATGCCGGTTCCGGTAAATTTCCCGCAGCACGGGCCAGGCGCGGCGTAACTGGATCAAGATCCGTTCACGGCATGATGCAGGCAACTTTCCGGGAACTTGACCAAAAGGGTCATCTGGATCGCCGGATCGGGCGTCTAGTCCTTAACCTGCGGCCCGCGGCGTTCTGGCCCGGGGCCGCCCGCGAGGCCACCGGATGCGACAGATCAGGGAGCGGCTGCATGCCATCGATCGGCTTGGGCGTGATTGGTGCTGGCTACTGGGGGCCGAAGCTGGTCCGCACCGCGCAGGCCACCCCGCAGTTCCAGCTCCGCTGGCTGTGCGACCATCACCAGGACCGGGCCCGGGCCACCCTCGGTGGCCAGGATGGGGTCCGGATCACGACGTGCAGCGATGAGGTGCTGGCTGATCCCGCCGTCACCGCGGTGGCTATCGCGACTCCGGCCGGCACCCATTTCGAGCTGGCCAGCGTGGCCCTGCAGGCCGGCAAGCATGTCCTGGTGGAAAAGCCGCTGACCGTGACCGCCGCGCAGAGCGAGGAGCTGGCCCGGCTCGCCCGGCGGTCCGGCCTGACGCTGATGTGCGATCACACGTTCTGCTACACGCCAGCCGCGCAGCTGATCCGGGAGATCATCCGGTCCGGGGAGGCGGGTGAGATCCAGTTCGTGGATTCGGTCCGGGTCAATCTCGGGCTGGTCCAGCCGGACGTGGACGTGATCTGGGATCTTGCCCCGCATGACCTGTCCATCCTCGACTTCGTGCTGCCGGCCGGCACCCGTCCGGTGGCGGTGGCCGCCCAGTCGGCCGACCCGGTCGGCACCGGCCGGGCCTGCCTCGCGCACTTGTCCGTGTGGCTGTCCACCGGAGCGCTGGTGCACGTGAACCTCAGCTGGCTGAGCCCCACCAAGATCCGGACGATGACGTTCGGCGGCACCCGGCGGACCATCGTCTGGAACGACACGGACGCACGCGCCCCGGTGACCGTCTACGACCGCGGGGTGGACCGGGTCCCCGACTGCGCCCAGGCGGCAGGCCAGCCGGTCGTGACCTACCGAAGCGGCGAGGCCTGCGTCCCGGACCTGCCCGTCCGCGAGGCACTGCGGGCGGTCATGTCCGAGTTCGCCGCAGCCATCGAGGAGGGCCGCGCCCCGCTCACCGACGGTTTCGCCGGGGTGCGCATGCTCGCCGTGCTCGAGGCCGCCTCACGCAGCGCCGCCGCCGGAGGCATCCGTGTCCCCATTGAAATCCATGCTGACCAGGCATCTGTTGCCTGCATGGTACCGTTATCCGCCAGTCTGGGCGCTGCGCTGCGGGCCGCTCCGGTGGCGGGCGGCGGGCCCGCGCAGGAAGGCCGCCCGTGGCTCGCCGCCGTGATGCGCAAGGGTCGCGTGGGGTGAAATATGCTGACCCGTCGCGGCACGCCCGGCACCGCTGGCCCCTTCCCGAGAACCGTTGGCCCCTTCCCGAGATGAGCGGGACCGCAACGATGATGGTGGTATCCGTGAGACGCGCGGACGCCGGTCCCGGCACGCGGCGGATGTGCGCACCGTGAGCAGCCCGTACGGCGGCCCGCCCCCGGGGCGGTCCTCCTTCGTCCCCTCCGCCGGGAGCCAGGCTGACCGGCCGGCCCGCGGGCCCGGCGGGCCACGCGGGTCCCGCGGGCCGGCCAGCCCGGGGGCCTACGTACGGCCCCGGCACAGCGGCCGCACGTTCCGCCGGTCCGTGTCCCGCGCGCTCCAGTGGATCTTCATGGACGCGGTCTCGGCGCGGTTCGGCACCCTGGTCATCGGCCTGGTGCTGGCCCGCATGATGGGCCCGGCCGAGTTCGGCGCGTTCGGCGTCGTGGTCATCGTCGCTGCTCGCGCGCGCACAGCATCGGCCAGCTCGGGGTTGGCGGGGCCATCATCAGCTGGCGCGTCCTCCCCGGCGGAGATCGCGCCGACGGTGATGACGATCTCCTTCAGCACCAGCGTCGGCGCTGTATGCGGCCTGCTATCAGGGCGCCCCGCCTTGCCGGCCGCATGGGCGCACCTGGCGCGGTGACCGCCATCCGGCTGATCGCGCTGAGCGTGGTGATCAGCGGCGTGGTCGCGGCCCCGCGGGCCATGGTCGAGCGGCCGGCGCCGCGGCGCCGGCTGCTGATCGACCAGGTGGACAACTGGGCCGGCGTGGTCGATCACCATCGGGCTCTTCGCTACGGGCACGGGCCTCATGAGCCTGGCCTGGGGCCGGCTGGCAGGCAGCGCTGATCTCGGCCACGATCTTCATCGTGCTGTCGCCGCGCTCGCTGCGCCCCGGCTTCCGGCGGGACAGGTCAGCGCCCTGTTCGGCATCGGGCTGCCGTTCGCCGCGTCCGGCCGTCTTGGTGTTCGCCATCACGAACGCGACCAGATCGTCGTGGGCCACATCCTGCATGCCCGGAGCCTGGGTTTCTACGTGCTGGCCATGTGCCTGGCCAGCTGGCCGGTCACGGTGCTGTCGCAGCAGATCCGGGACATGGCGCCGGCCGCGTTCGCCCGGCTGCGGCGCGGGCCCGCAGGTCGTCGGCTCGGCGTTCATGTCGTCGGCGAACCTGCTCGCCTGCCTGACGCTGCCCCCGTGCGTGCTGATCAGCACCGCCGGCGGGCACATTAATCCATGCCATCTACGGCCCGGCCTGGATGCCGGCGGCGCACGTGCTGGCGTGGCTCGCGCCGCTGGCCGAACTCCGGGTGTTCTACGCCCTCGCGAACGACTATTTCGCCGTACTCGCCCCGTCCCGGCGGGCGTTGACGTTCCAGCTGCTCTGGCTCACCACGCTGGTGCCGCGCCTGGTCGATGGCGATGCGGCTGCGCGGCATGCTCGGCGCTGGCCGTCGCGCAGATCCTGATCGCGCTGCTGTTCCTGCTGCCCTGGTACCTGACCGAGTTCAAGCCGGTGGCCATCTGGCCCCGGATGCCTACCGCGCGGCTCGGCCTGCCGCCGCGCGGGCGTGGCGGTCGGCCTGATCGCGTACGGCGCTCGACCGGCTGACCCGCAACGACGCCTGGTCACCTCGCCGTAGGCGGCACCGCCGCGCTCCTGTTCATGGGGCTGCTGGTCTTCCGGCTGCGCACGGTGCTGGCCGCGGTGCGCGGGGTAGCCGCGGGGGCCATGGCGGCGCGGCCGGGTCGCCGACACGATCGGGCCCGCGCTGGAATTCGTCTTCGAGCCGCCCTCTACCCGGTCACGGTCGCGGCTCCAGCCGCGGACGCTCCGGCCGGTGCCGGAGGGCGCCGACCGGGACCTCGGCCGAAAGGTCCGCTCCGGCGCGCGGTGGAGCATGCTCAACACCGTCGTCGTCCGGGTCAGCAACTTCATGGTCGGCGTCATCCTGGCGCGGACCGTGTTCGGGCCCAAGGTGTGCGGCCTGTACGCCGTCTCCCAGGTCGTCATCACGATCCTGCTCAGCGCCAACGAGCTCGGGATCGACGCGGCGATCGTCCGGTGGGACGGCGACGTGCGCGTATTCGTCCGCACCGTCTTCACCCTGTCGGTGGCGTCCAGCTCATCATCTACGCCGGTCTGTTCGTCACCGCGCCGGACGATCGCCCGAGCCTGCTCGGCTCACCCGGATGCGACCACCATGCTGCGGCATTCTGTGCCTCTCGTGATCATCGACGGGTTCGCCTGCGTCCCGCTGGCCCTGCTGACCCGGGATTTCGCGCAGGGCCGGCGCATGCTCGTGGACACTGCTCAACTTCGTGGTCAGCACCGGGCGTGACGGTCTGGCTCGCGTTCGGCGGCCGCGGCGCGATCAGCTTCGCCTGGGGTTCGGTGGCTGGCTGCACCGCCGCGCTCGTCGCCGCGACGATGCCGGCCCCGTACGTGGTGCTGCCCGGCTGGAACACGGCCCAGGCCCGCCAGCTGCTCAGTTACGGGCTGCCGCTGGCCGGGGCGAGCCTGCTCACGCTCGGCGTCATGAACGTGGACTCGGCCATCGTCGGGGCCACGCTCGGCCCGGCCATGCTCGGGCTGTACCAGCTGGCCTTCAACGTCTCCAGCTGGCCGGTGAGCAGCATCTCCCAGGCGGTCCAGCGGGTGTCGTTCGCCGGCTTCTCCCGGGTCGCCGACTCGGCCAAGGTGCTGACCGAGGCGTTCACCCGCGTCGCTGTCCCTGCTGATGGCGCTGGCCGTGCCGCGCCTGCGTGCTGCTGGCCACCCTGGCCGACCCGCTGATCAGGCGGTCTACGGCGCACCGATGGACGCCGGCCGCGCACACGCTGAGCCTGCTGGCCATCTTCGGCCTGATGCGGGTGGCCTACTCGCTGATGTACGACTGCATGGCGGCGGCACGCCGGCAGAACGCCCTGCTGGGCGTGCAGGGGCTGTGGCTGGCGGCGCTGATCCCGGTGCTGCTGATCGGGGCCCGGCTGCGCGGCATCACCGGGGTCGCGGGCGGGCACCTGGTGGTGGCCGTGGCGCTGGTCGGCCCGGCCTTCCTCTGGGCGCTGTCGCGCGACCGGGCTGAGCGTGCGCTGGCCATGGCGCGGGCCTTGTGGCGGCCCGCCACGCGGCGGCATCCTGATGGCCGCGGTATCGCTGTTCATCATCCGGCTGACCGGTCCCGGCTGGATGGGGCTGCTGGCCGCGGGAGGTGCCGCATTCGCCGTCTACCTGCCCGTCGTTTACCCGATGCGCAGGCTGCTGCGCCAACCGCTGCCGGAGCCGGAGGAACTACCCGAGGCGAACGCCGCATGAGCACGAGCACCTGACCCGGTCCCTGAGGAGACACGTTGACTGCTGGCCTTCCCTACGTGGTCTGGATGGCGCCCACATCGTGGGACGGCATCCCGGGGACCGACCGGCCCCTGGCCATGGCGCTGACCCGCTATGCCCGGGTGCTGTGGGTCAACCCGCCCGTCTCGCCGGTGACCCCCGCCCGGCTGCGCGGCGAGGTCAGCGGGGGGCTGCTGCCGGCTCTCACCGACATCGACGAGCACATCACGCGGCTTACCCCGGTGGCGCTGCCGGGGCTGACCCGGCCCGGGATCCGCACCACCACCGCGCCACTGGTGCGCGCCCAGGTGCGGTGGGCGCTGCGCAAACGCGGCATCCGGCCGTTCGCCGTGGTGGCCGGCTACCTCGAGGATCTGCTCGGCCGGTGGGGTGACGCCGTGAACGTGATCTACAGCACGGACGATCACGTGGCCGGGGCCGAGCTGATGGGACTGTCCGCGGACCGTATCCGGGCCCAGGAGAGGCTGGCGGCCGCGCACGCGAACGTGGTGGTCGTGGTCTCGCCGCAGCTGGCCGGGCACTGGGCCGCGCTGGGCAGCGCCCCGCCCGTGCTGATCCCGAACGGCAGCTTCCCGGCCTACGCGGGGGGCGTCTCGCCCGCGCCCGCGGTCAGTGACATGCCCGGGCCCGTGGTCGGCCTCATCGGCCAGCTCACCCAGCGCATCGACCTGGGCATGCTGACCGCGGTGGCCGACGCCGGATACTCCCTCCTGCTGGTCGGGCCGTACGACCCGCGGTGGGAACGGGACGGATTCGCCGCGCTGACCGCCCGGCCGAACGTGCGCTACGCGGGACGCGTCCCCGCCGAGGCCGTGCCGTCCTACCTGGCCTCCATCGACGTGGGGCTCATCCCGTACTCCAGCAGCGCGTTCAACCGCGCGTCGTTCCCGATGAAGACACTCGAGTACTTCAGCGCGGCCTGCCCGTGGTGAGCACCGACCTGCCCGGCTCACGGTGGCTGCGGGACAGCCTGGCCGACTTCGACGCCGCCCACGCGGACCAGCTGATGGCACTGACCAGTGACCGGCCGGAGTTCGTGGCCGCGGTGCGCCGCCTGGCCGGCGCGCCGGGCAGCCAGGCCGGCCCGCGACAGCACCCGGCCCCCGGCGCGGAGCCGGCCCGGTCCGCAGCCGCCCGGGCCTTCGCCGACCAGCACTCCTGGCCCCGGCGGGCCGACGCGTTCGCGGAGGCCATCGGCCTGCCCGCGGCCAGCCCGGCCCATCCCGCAGCCCGGGCCGGGCGCTAGTCACACGGCCCGCGGCCCGCGCGCGGTCAGCCGAGCCGGTGCGCGCCCAGGACCGCCACCACCACCAGTTCTGCGCCTTGCGCGGGATCGCCGACAGCGCCAGCGGCTGCAGGTACGGCATGGCCCGCGGCCCGATCCGCTGCCGCAGCCGCAGCGCCCGGTAGACCGGCATGGACGTCGCCGCCGGCCAGCAGTCCAGCGCGAACGCGATCAGCCCGGCGACCGGGACCTCCTCCGTGTGGCCGCGATCGTACGCCCGGGCCGCCGTCCACAGGGCTTCCCAGCTGAGCCTGCGGTGCACCGTGTCGGACAGCCGCGCGGCGCCGGGGATCCGGCTGCCGTAGTCCTCGACCGCGAGCTCGTAGGCGGCCCGGCGCTCCTGCAGATCTACCAGGATCGGGCGGGCGGTGGAGAGACTGCCGCCGTGCACCCGGTAGTACATCTGGTCCACGCCCCGGACAAAACCCACGTCCGCGTGCGCCGCGAGCCGCAACCACATCTCGGTGTCGTTGGAATGCGCCAGCCGCGAGGTAGTACCCGCCGGCCTGCTTCTGCGCTGACGTGCGCACCGTCACCTCGGACCCGGTGATGACCGAGTGGCCGTCGCGGAACCGCCCGGCCAGCCACCGGGGGCCCGGCCACACCGACTGGCCCGCACCACTGTCCGGGCCGGCAGCGGCTCCGCGCCGTCCGGGAAGTGAAGCGGGTGCCCGTAGACGAAGCCGACGTTCGGGTGCGCGTCCATGAGGTCCGCCGCCCGGCGCAGCGCGCCCGGGGTCAGCCGGTCGTCGGCGTCCAGCACCACCGTGTACTCACCGTCGGCCCAGTCGATCACGCCCTCGTTGCACGTTCGCACCAGGCCCTGGTTGGTGCCGTGCAGCACCGCCTCGACGCGGTGGTCGCTCGCGGCGACCTCCTTGACCACCTGCTCGCTGCCGTCCGGTGGACGCGTCGTCGATGATCAGGACGCGCACGTCGACACCTGGCTGGTCGTCCAGGAGACTGCGGACGGCCGCACCGGCATAGCGGCCGTAGTTGTAGCAGGGCACGACCACGCTGACCGACGTCATCGCGGGCGCTCCCGCCCGGGCGGGCCGGGACGGCTCCGGACTATGGGTCTCATCGCCCCTATCGGGCAACTCGGGCCGCGCCCACGGGCCGGGACACACCACGGCCGGCCCGTGCTGATTACGAAGGTTAGACACGCGACGGGGCCCATACGGCTACACGCGGGGCAAAAACCGTGAGGCCCCCCGGATCAGGAAGAATCCGCATACGCTGTTGCCGATTCCCCGCCGGGAGCCGACGCGGACCCCGCTATGACGCAGCACCCTGGGGCGACGAGGTATGGGGTGAGGGTGAGCCTTGGGGTCCATTCCGCTTGTTGACCTGTCGGCCCAGCATGAGGCCGTAGCCGCGGAGGTCGCCGACGGGTGGCAGGAGGTGCTGGCCCGGACCGCGTTCATCGGCGGGGCGCCGGTGCCAGGCGTTCGAGCGCGAGTACGCGGCGTTCAGCGGCGTCCAGCACTGCATCGGGGTGGCGAACGGCACGGACGCGATCGAGATCGCGCTGCGTGCGCTGGGCATCGGCGCCGGGCGACGAGTGCATCCTGCCCGCCAACACGTTCATCGCGACCGCCGAGGCCGTCGCGCCGGGCCGGGGCCACGCCGGTCCTCGTCGACTGCGCCGGCGACGACAGCTACCTGATCGACGTCGATGCGGTGGCGGCGGCGGTGACGCCGCCCACCCGGGCGATCATCCCGGTGCACCTGTACGGGCAGTCGGCGCCGGTGGAGCGGTTGCTGCCGATCGCCGAGCAGATCGGCGGCTGGGTGGTGGAGGACGCGGCGCAGTCCCAGGGCGCCCGCCGGAACGGCGCCGGTCGCGGGCGCTCGCGGCACGTCGCCGCCACCAGTTTCTACCCGGGCAAGAACCTCGGCGCGTACGGCGACGCCGGTGCGGTGCTGACCGCGTCCGGCGGACGTGGCCGAGCGGATGCGGATGATCGCGCGACCACGGGGCCCGGCAAGTACGAGCATGAGGTCTTCGGGTTCAACAGCCGGATGGACACGCTGCAGGCGGTGGTGCTGTCGGCGAAGCTGCGGCGGCTGGCCGGGTGGAACGCCGGCCGCCGCGCCGCCGCCGCGCGCTACGACGACCTGCTCGCCGGGATGGACGAGGTGGTCAGGCCCGCGGACCCTCCCCGGCAACGAGCACGTGTGGCACCTGTACGTCGTGCGGGTGCCGAACCGGGACCAGGTCCTCAAGGAGCTCCAGGCGGCCGGGATCGGCGCGGGCATCCACTATCCGGTGCCCGTCCATCTCACCGCCGCCTTCGCGGGACTCGGCTACCCGGAGGGCGTCGTTCCCGGTCACCGAGCAGGCCGCGGGCCAGCTGCTGAGCCTGCCGCTCTTCGCGGAGATCACCGCTGCGCAGCAGGCCCGGGTGGCAGATGCGCTGAAGTCAGCGCTCCGGTGAGCGGGCAGCGGACGTGACGCGGCACCGGCAGCCGAGGCGCCGCCCGGCCGTGGCCGCCATCTGGGCGGGCGGCGCGGTCGCCGTGGCCGTCCTCGTGACCACCGGGATCCTGCTGCTGTCCGGGCATCACGCCGGGCATTCCACGGCCTGCCGGCGGTCAGCGACCCCTCGTCCCCGGCCTCATCCCCGTCCCCGTCCCCGGCCGCACCGTCGCCCCGGTCCTCCCACGGCGCCGCGGCGAAGTCATCCTCGCCGGCCGGGTCGGCCTCCCCCTCGTCCACGGCGACGCCCGCGGACTGTGCCGCCGCCCCGCACTGTGCGGGTACCCGGACGCGGTGAACAGCGGCGTGCCCGCGGGGCTGGCCCTGCGCTCGGTTCCCGGCCAGGTGTCCCGGGGACCGGGATGGCATTATGCGGGCGGCTACGTCGAGGTCAGCGGGAATGGCGCCGTCCTGCAGGGCCTGTCCATTCCCTACAACGTCGATGTGACCGGCGCCGACGTGACGATCAAAGACGTCCGGATCACCGTCACCGGGAACAGCTTCGGGGTGAGCCTCCGGCACACCCGCAATGTCACGGTCGAGGACTCGGATATTTCCAGCCCGTATTCGGATTCCAGGCGCCTGATGGTGGGGGTCAAGGACATCTACGGTGATGCCACCGGGACCCAGGTACTGGGCAATAACATCTGGCACACCGCCACCGGGATCCAGATCGGGGCCGGCCTGATCGCCGATAACTACATCCACGACGTCGGTTACGCCAGCGGCGACCACGTTAATGGCATCACGGTCAACGGCAGCACGACCCCGCTGACCGTGAAGCACAACACGGTCTTCGTCAACTTCCCGCAGACGGACGCCATCAGCCTGTTCGAGGACTTCGGCGTGGAAGCGAACAAGATTATCGAGGATAACCTGGTCGCGGGCGGCTCCTACACCATCTACGGCGGCCAGAACAACGGCGGCCCGCAAACATACAACATCCAGATCATCAACAACCGGTTCGCCCGCCTCTACTACCGCAAAGGCGGGCAGTTCGGCCCCGGCGCCGCGTTCAGCCCCAAGGGCCGCGGGAATACCTGGTCCGGCAACGTATGGGATAGCACGGAAGCCCCCATCTCCGATCCCGGATGAATCGCGGGCCGGGCGGGCTCGCGATATTCCGGATCGCGCGCTGGCGCCGCTTTTGGACGGCTATCATCGTGAACGTGCAGCATCCTGACCTTGATGTGGTAATCGTCACCTATAACAGCGCGCCGGTGATCGGGGACCTGCTGGATTCCCTGCCTGCCGCGCTCGGCGGCCTCAGCGCCGACGTCGTGGTGGTGGACAACGGGTCGGCCGACGGCACCGCGGACCTCCTGGCCCAGCGGGACGACTGCCGGGTGGTGCGGTCGGCCAACGTCGGCTACGCCGGCGGCATCAACCGGGGGGTGCGGGAAGCGGGGCAGGCCGAGGCGATTCTCATCCTCAATCCCGACGTCCGTCTCACCCCCGGATCGGTGCTGCCCATGCTGGAGACGTTGCGCTCGCCGGGCACGGGCCTGGTCGTCCCGCAGCTCCGCTCGCCCACCGGGGCGGTGGAGCCCTCGCTGCGGCGCACCCCCACGGTGCTCCGCGCGCTGGGCCTGTCCGCGACCGGCGCTGCCGCGCTGTCCGAGCACGTCCACGTCACCGACGCCGATTCCTACGCGCGCCCCCACCCGGTGGACTGGGCCACCGGGGCGGTCGTGCTCATGTCCCGGGCGTGCTTCGACCGGCTGGGCGGCTGGGACGAGTCGTTCTTCCTCTACTCAGAGGAAACCGACGTGTGCCTCCGGGCCCGGGACGCGGGCCTGGTCACCCGCTACGAGCCGCGGGCGGTGGCGGTGCACATCGGCGGCAGCTCAGGACGCACCGAGCTCACCCACGCCATGCAGGTCGTGAACCGGGTCCGGCTGTACCGCCGGCGTAACCGCCCGCTGGGGTCCTGGCTGTACTACGGGGTCATCATCGCCGGGGAACTGTCCCACGCTGCCCGCGGCCGGCGGCAGTCGCGGTTCGCGGTCGCGGCCCTGCTGCGGCCTTCGCTGCGCCCGGCCCAGCTCGGCTGCTCAGACCGGCTGCTGCCACGCTGACCTGGTGACCCATGCTGGGGAATTCGCCCGGCGAAGCATGATTTTTCCCGGTAAAGTGCCCAGCCGGAGCCGGGCGCATCGTGCGTCGCGCGTGCCCGCGAGGGGAGCATTCCTATCACTGGAGCCCACCACCGGCCGCCCGGTGCGCCGCGGGGGCACGTGGTGGGCGGCCAGCCGGCTACCTCCCAGCGCCGCGGCCGCGGCGCCGCCTGGCTGGCCTGCGCCGCGGTCACGGCGGCGCTCGTGACCGCCTGCTCCAGCTCGCCATCCCCGGCCGCCACCAGCTCACCCGTCGCGCAGGCGACCGCGTCATCCCCGGCCAGCAGCCCGGCAGCCTCCCCCTCCCTGGCGGCATCGAGCCCGGCACCGGCCCCTTCCGCGCCGCTTCCCGCCTACTGCCGGGACGGGGGCCCCCGGCTCTGGGCCCACCTGGCCAGCTGCGGGTGGCCCGGCCCGGGAAACACCGGGCCCGACCGGTCGCAGTGCCCGGGCGGCCGGCTCACCGCGAACAGCGGCAGCCTCACCAGGGTCATCCGGATCACCGCGCCGGACACCGTGATCTCCTGCCAGGACATTCAGGGCATGCTCGATATCGAGGCACAGAATGTCACCGTCAAGAACAGCGTTATCGAATCCAGCAGCGGGAAAACCGGTGAAGCCGCGAACGGTACCGCCGGGATAAAGATTGAGGATGGCGCCAGCGCGGTCATTGACCAGGTAAGAATCAATGGCGACGACGGGGTGCACGCCTGCGTCTGGGATCAGGGCACCAGTGAGATCGTGAACGCGGTGGACTGCTACGGGGCCGACGATGGCGTTTGGAGCTGGGCCGACAGTAGTTATTCGAGCACCACCGGCGATCATTTCGTCGTGGAGAACAGCTATTTCCACGACTTCACCACCCGGACCTCCAACGGCCACGAGGACGGCTACCAGACCGAGGGCGCGAGCGACGGGATCATCCAGCACAACACCTACCAGATGACCATCGGCGCCGACAGCGCGGTGGCCATCTGGGACTCGCTGCGCTCTTCCCGCAACATCAAAGTGGACGGCAACCTCATCACCGGCGGGGGCTTCGCCATCTACGCCGAGGACTACAACCCGGGCGACGGCGGGCCAGGCGACCCGCCTGCCTCCGGCGGATTTTCCGTCACCGATATCAGGTTCATCAACAATGTGTTCAGCACCGGCGCGGACGGCTGTGTTGGCCAATTCGGCACCTGGTTCGACCGGCCTGGCTGGACTTATGACGGGGGCCCGACGGATGGCTGGCACCGGCACGGCAACACGGTCCTCGAGACCGGGCAGAACGTGGACAATGGCAATCCGTCCGGTAACGGTTCGTCCTGTGGCTGAGAATCACCGGTCCCGCCGTGGAGGGCCCGGTAGTCTGACATGCACGGCATTACGGATATGCGAATCGATCCGGCCGCGGCGGGGCATGCGGGCGGGCTGGGACCGGTGGTGGGGATGAAGATGCCGACGACGGCGCCGATGACGGTGACAGCGTGACCGCGGTAGCCGAGCGCCCGGCGGCGTCCGGGCCGGATGCCGCGACTCAGGACGGGCCGCCCCGGAAGCGGCGCATCGACGCGGTCACCATCCTGAGCTTGTACACGCTGCTGCTCATGGGCATCCCGTTCGACGCTGGTCGTGGCCCCGCTCGGCGCGGTCGGCGGGCCGGCCACGATATTCGCGGCCCTCGTCCTGATCTTCTACCTGGTGACCTGGCTCCACCCCGCGCTCGCGCCCGCTCCTGGCCGCCAGCCCATCCGCGCCGCGGGCATCCTGTTCGCCGCGGCCATCATCACGACATACGTATCCGCCAACCGGCACGCCATGCCCAGCCTGGAGGCGAACGGCGCGGACCGTGGCGTCATCCTGGTCTGCGGCTGGCTCGGCATCCTGCTGATGGCCTCCGACGGCATCGCCAGCATCGAGCGGCTGCAGAAACTGCTCGGCCGGGTCGTGATCGGCGCCACCGCCATGGCGATCCTCGGCATCACCCAGTTCTTCACCGGCCTCGACGCGACGAAGTACATCGTCATCCCCGGCCTGACCGCCCAGTCGTCCGCGACCGACCTGCTCAGCCGGAACGGGCTGAACCGGCCGTCCGCGACGGCGGCGCACCCGCTCGAGTTCGCGTGTGTCCTGGCGATGGCCCTGCCGCTGGCCATCAACCGGGCCAGGTTCGCGCCGCCCGGTAAACGGCTCAACCGCTGGCTCCAGGCCGGCCTGATCGGGGCGGCCCTGCCGATGACGGTCTCCCGCACCGCCATCCTGGCGGTCGTGGTGATCTGCCTGGTCATCCTGCCGACCTGGCCGAAGACGCACCGCCGGGTGGCCTACGGGGTGCTGGCCGGGGGCGTCGTCGTCATGTACGGGGCAGTCCCGGGACTGCTGAGCACGTTCCGCAGCCTCTTCGGCGGCCTCAGCTCCGACTCCAGCACCACGTCGCGGACCTCAGCGTTCTCCTCGGCCTGCCCGTACATCTCGCAGCACCCGTGGTTCGGCCGCGGCTTCGGCACGTTCCTCCCCGCGACCTACTTCTTCACCGACGACCAGTACCTGCTGGGCACCATCGAGTTCGGCATTATCGGCGTTCTGTGCCTGCTGACCCTGTTCATCACCGGCCTGGTCACCGCGCGGAAGGTCCGGCGGCTCAGCACCAGCCCCGAGCTCCGCGACCTGGGGCAGGCCATGACGGCGTCGGTGGCGGTCGCGATGGTGACGTTCGGGACCTTCGACGCGCTGTCGTTCGCGATGGCGTCGGGCCTGATCTTCATGCTTCTCGGCTGCGCCTGGCGCGGCCCTGCGGCTGGTCCGGTCCGGGGGCCGGGCCCCCGGCGACTCCACGGAGCCGATTCCGGTCGTCCGCGCCTGACCCGCTGACCGCTGCCAGGCTCACCCGCCGGCCCGGCCGGCTGACCGCGGGCTTTAACCTCCCGCTCCCGGGCCAGCCTGTCCCGGACCGATCCCTGCGCGCAACCCGTGGCCCGGACACAACCCGTGGCCCGGACACAACCGTGGCCCGGACACAACCGTGGCCCGGACACAACCGTGGCCCGGCAACCGCAGGCTGCTGCGGGCCGGGCCACGAGGCCGGGCTGGGGGACCCGGCCGGGGTTCAGTACCGGTTGGTGGAGGCGATCTCGTGCCAGGGGGGTTCCGCCTTCTCGGGGTTCCGCGCCTCGGCCCGCTGGCTGGCCGTGTAGGTGAGCTGGGCGGAACGGTTCGCGTCCTCCGCCGGGGCGGCCGGGCCCGGCTCCGGCATCGGGATGGGCGCCTGCCGCGGCGGCTGGCGGCGCTCGCGCCGCCTGCGCCCCGACGCGTCCACGATCTGCGGGATCGCGAGGGTGAGGATCAGGCCGACGGCCAGAACCGCGACGAGCGGGCGGGCCTTCTTGCTGACCAGGAGCGACGGCTGCGGATTACTCGAGACCACCAGGCTGGTGATCTGGTCCTCCGGCGCGATGCTCCCCTGCAGCTGCTGCAGCTGCGACCGCACCTCGTTGGTGACCGCGTGCTGGGTGGCCTCGACGGCGGCCTGGCTGCCGCCGACGGCGGTAATGTCCAGTACCGGGCCGGTGGCGAGCGGGTCGTCGACCACGTTGTACGACTCCGAGTAGCCCCGCGCCGCCAGCGCCACGACGGTCTTCGGGTCCAGCACCTCACGCCGGACCAGGTCCGCGGTGGTGGTCAGGGTGGTATTGAACGACATGTACGGGTTACTGCCGTTCACCTTGGATGACTCCTGGGAGGCCAGGAAAACGACCTGCGACTCGGACTGGTAAGGCCCGGGCTTCGCGACCCACATCCCGACCGCTGCGACCAATGTCAGCAGAATCAGTACCGAGGTGAGCACCCAGTGCTTACGCAGGGTGTGCAGTGAACCACTCGCATCCATTTATCCGCCCCACTGTCGCGACCCGCTGCCATCGTGCCCGCTGTCATCGTCTGAGTGCACTAGGTGCGCGCCTGCCTGGATCCACATCGGCGTCCGGCCGGCCTGCCCGCTTTCCGGCGGGACGCGGCAGATGCCATCTATGCGGCATTCTAGCCGTCCCAATCTTGGCCCGGCAGCCACTTCGGCCGGCCGCCGCGATTATCCCGGTGCTGATTCCGCGGGCGGAGGGCCGGACGCGGCATGTCGCACCCGCCCCGGTTGACCTCCCGATGGGCAGCCCCAAGCGCCGCTTTTAATCAGGAGAGCCCCGGAAAATTTGTGCAGCCTGTATTGTGCGTAATTGTGACCACACGCGACTTCGCGGCACTGTTCCGCCGTCATCTGGTGGCCGTCCTCGGGGTCCTGGCCGTCGCCGCGGGCCTCGCGTTCGCCTTCAAGACCACTCCCACCACCTATATGGAGGGTGGCACCGTGGTCTTCAACCAGCCGGTGTCCCGGGCCCAGCCGAACCCCTACTTTTCCGGGGGCGGCACCCTCATCATGGCGGGCGGCGTGGTCGCGACGTACATGACCGGCGACCAGGGCCACCAGGCGGTCGCGGCGGCGGGCGGGAGCACCGCGGGCGGAACCGACTATGACGTCTCCCTGGTCAACAGCTACAACCAGGAGTACCCGAACTACAGCACCCCGGAAGCGAACGCCACCGTGACCGGCACCGACCTCGTCGCCGTGGAGCGCACGTACACCGCGATGATGCACGTGCTGACCAATTACCTCGCGGATCAGCAGGCGAGCGCGGGCGCGCCCGCCGTGGACCAGATCACCGCGCAGATGATCGGCAACCCGGGCCCGCTAGCCGAGCCGGGCTCGTCCAAGCGGGTGTTCGGCGGCCTGCTCCTGCTCACCCTCATCGCGGTGTTCGCGGTGTGCGTGTTCCTGGACCGGCACCCAGTCCGCCTGCTCACCAGGGCGGCCCCCGATGCCCGGCGCTCCCCAGATCCCCCGGGATGGCCGGCGGCGGCGAGATCTGAGCGCGCCGGGATCCCAGGGCAGGGCTCCCGGCCAGGATCCCGGGACGGGCCTCAGCCCAGCTCGGTGGGGCGGGGATGGCCCTCCGGCCCGCGGTCGGCCAGCAGGACCGAGGCGATGCGCTGCCCGGCCCGCCCGTCCCAGAGCGCGGGGGCCCGCCGCGGCGGCGGCGACTCGATCACGCTGAGCGCGGTCTTCACGATCCGCTCCGGATCCCGCCCGACCAGCTGATTCGTGCCCTCGGTGAGGGTGATCGGGCCGCTCGGTGTTGTCCCTCAGGGTGAGGCAGGGCACGCCCAGCACCGTGGTCTCCTCCTGGACCCCGCCGGAGTCGGTCAGCACCAGCCGGGCCGAGGCCTGGAGGGCGATGAAGTCGAGGTAGCCGGCGGGCGGGATGACCTGGACCCGCGGCGAGATGTCGCGCAGCTGCCCGGCCGCCCTGGGGTGGGCGGGCAGGACCACCGGGCAGACCCGGGCGAGCTCGCCGAGCGCGGCCAGCAGCGGGGTCAGCGCCTCCGGGTCGTCCACGTTCGCGGGCCGGTGCAGGGTCACCAGGGCATAGTCACCGGCTCGCAGCCCCAGCCCGGACACGGTGTCCCGGGCCAGGGCCCGGTCCAGGTTGGCCAGCAGCGTATCCACCATGACGTTGCCGACCAGGTGGATCTGGTCCTCCCGGTACCCCTCGCCGCGCAGGTTGGCCACCGCGTCCGGCGACGGGGCGAAGAGGAAGTCGCTGACCCGGTCCGTGACCACCCGGTTGATCTCCTCGGGCATGCCCCAGTCCCGGCTGCGCAGGCCCGCCTCGACGTGCGCCAGCAGGGCGCCGGACTTGGCGGTGACCAGCGCGCAGCCGAGGGTGGAGTTCACGTCGCCGACCACCACGACCACGTCCGGGCGCACCTGCCCGGCCAGCGGCTCGAAGGCGGCCATGACCTTGCCGGTCTGGGTGGCGTGGCTGCCCGAGCCCGCACCTGCAGCCAGTGAT
Organism: uncultured Actinomycetes bacterium; assembly: GCA_963720645.1. GTDB lineage: Bacteria > Actinomycetota > Actinomycetes > Streptosporangiales > Streptosporangiaceae > RYN-230. The sequence goes on from CAVRFX010000024.1 coordinate 130,271, forward strand.
CCGGCGGGCGGATACCGAGCTCGGCGAAGAAAACGTCGTTCATGGCCGAGTCATAATGCTGGCCGGTGTGCACCAGAATGACCTCAGCGCCGCGCTTTCCTCGAGCGCGTCCATGACCGGCTTGACCTTCATGTAGTTCGGCCGCGCGCCGGCCACGCAGATGACCCGCATCAGCGCGCTCTACAGACTCTCGACATTCGGGCCGGACAGGCGGCGCCGGCAGTCAAAGACGAACTTCGCGTGCTTACGGATCTCCGCAAAATCAAAGGCATCGTGGTCGGTCAGCAGAACGACCGCATCGGCATCGGCGAGTTCGGCGGGAGTGGGTTCCACGCGCGGCACCATATCGTCCACCGCGGTTCCCTCGACCACATACGGGTCGGCGGCCCGCAATTGCGCACCCATCGCCGACAGCAACTGGGAAACCCGCACCGCCGGCGATTGCCGCGCATCCCCGGTGTTCTTCTTGTAGGCCAGGCCGAGCAGCAGGATGCGGGCCCCCTTGACCGGGCGGCCCCAGGAATTGAACGACATCATGATCCGGTGCACCACGTAGTCCGGCATGTGGTTGTTGATGTCGTCGGCGAGCTCGACGAAGCGGAAGCTCTTGCCCAGCGCCCGCTCGACCCGCCAGGAGAGATAGGACGGGTCGATGGGCAGGCAGTGGCCGCCCACTCCGGGGCCCGGGGTGAACCGCATGAACCCGAACGGCTTGGTCGAGGCGGCCTCGATCGCCTCCCACACGTCGATGCCGAGGTCATGGGCGTACATCGCCAGCTCGTTGACGAGGGCGATGTTGACGTGCCGGAACGTGTTCTCGACCAGCTTGGCCAGCTCGGCCTCGCGGGGGGACGACACCACCACGGTCCGGTCCACGATCGTGTCGTAGAAGGCCTTGATCACCTCGAGCGAGGCCTCATCGATCCCGGAGACGATCTTCGGCGTGGTGACCAGCGTCCACGTGGTGTTGCCCGGGTCGATGCGCTCCGGGCTGAAGCCGAGGTGGAAATCGCGGCCGGCGACCAGGCCGGATCCTTCTTCCAGCAGCGGCAGGACCTTCTCCTGGGTGGTGCCCGGGTAGGAGGTGGACTCGATGACCACCGTGCCGCCCGGCCTGAGGTAGCCGGACAGCGTGCGGGCCGAGTCCTCCAGGTAGCTGAGATCGGGGAGCCCGTCGCGGAGCGGGGTGGGCGCCGCGACCACGGCCACGTCGAACCCGGCGATGACGCTCGCGTCCGTGGACGGCCGGAACATGCCGCCCTGCAGCGCCTCCTTCAGCTGCCCGGAGGGCACGTCCTCGATGTAGGACTCGCCCGACTCCAGCGACTTCACCCGGGCCTCGTCCACGTCGTAGCCGACGACGTGGTGCCCGGCCTCCGCGGCCCGCATGGCCAGCGGCAGCCCTACGTATCCCAGTCCGACGACGACGACCGTGCTCACGCGCGCTCTCCTGCCTTGTCGGCGCGGCCGGCGCAGCATCTCGCGCCCCACCAGGGCCATGAATGACAAGTTCGTGGTCAGGTACCGGCGGCCGAGGCGCACTGGTTCCTGGTAGGCCCGGTACAGCCATTCCAGGCCGTGCTCCTGGTACCACAGCGGGGCACGCCGCGTCAGCCCGGCGAGGATGTCGAACGACCCGCCGACCCCGTGCACGACGTGCGCCTTGGTGGCCGCCCCCCACTCGTCCAGGAAGAGTTCCTTGCGCGGCGAGGACATGCCCACGAACAGGATGTCGGTCTGGCAGCGGCGGATGTCCTCCGCGACGTCGCCTTCCTGGCCGGCCTGGTAGTACCCGTCGTGCGAGCCGGCCACCGGCAGCCGGGGAAACAGGCGGGACACCTGCTCCAGCATCCGGGCCAGCACGTCCGGCCGCGCACCCAGGAAGTACACCCGGTCACCGCGCCGCTCGGCGGTCGCCAGGAGGTTCATGAACAGGTCCACCCCGGCCACCCGCTCCGGCAGCGGCGCGCCGAGCATCCGGCTCGCCCACACCACGGCCTGGCCGTCGGCCAGCACCATGTCGCACTCGGCCACCGCCTGCCGCAGCTGCGGGTTCCGCTGCATGGATACGACCTTGGCGGCGTTGATCACGCCGATGGACAGCTGCTCGCCGTGATCGATCGCGTCGGTGCACCGCGCGATGGCCTGGTCCATGGTGACCGCGTCAACCGGAAGGCCGAACAGCTCACGCTGCATCCGGTCACCAGCGTCGTGACTCATTCCACCCCCACGAGAAGTACCGCGTGCCTCAGGACAGCCAGGTGTAGAGCAGCCAGCCAAGCTCGTACGGCCGGCACTCATGATCAACTACGCCCGGGGGATAGACCCGGTCCAGCGCCGCGATCCGGGCCCCGGGAATGATCCGGGTGGATGCGGCCCGCAGTCCGCGCACGACCTTCCGGTGGTCGCCGCGGGCCACCTTGCGCCACGTGATCGGCGGGTCATCCAGGACCAGCTGGACCGGGCCGGCTGACCGGGCCGCCTCCGGCGGGCCCTCCAGCCAGCGCAGGCCGCGCCGGATCGAGTCCGGGTGCCCGTCGCCGCCGGCGTCCGCCAGGTCCAGCAGCGCCATCGGTCCCATCGCGTGCTGATGGACGCTGTACACGGGGTAGCCTTCCACGACCGCGCCGGATCGCGAGTCGTAATGCCACCACCACTGGCCGCCGGCACCCTGGGCGGCACAGATCGCCCCGGCCACGCGGCCCGCGACGGCCAGGGCCTCCGGATCGTCCGCGCTGCGGTGCAGCCGCGCCAGCGCCTGGACCGGATAAACCTGGTCGGCGAAGCTGCCCACATGGCCGCGGTACCAGGGCGTGGCCGGGCCGGTGGTGTGCGGGTAGACCGCCGGGCCGCGCGCGGCCAGCAGCCGCCGCCGCGCCGCCGCCAGGTGCTGCTCCACATCGGCCAGCGGGCGGGCGGCCGCCAGCGCCGACACCACCCAGGCCGCGGACACCACGTCGACGGGACGGTCCGGCTGGTCCAGCGCGGCCAGCCGGAGGAGCGCATGCTCCGTGTCCGGGTGCCCGCACTCGGCCGCGGCCCAGCACACGAGCGCCGTGTCACCGACCCCGCTGACCTCGTCGATCCCCTTGGCCAGCTGGCCCACCAGGTCCTCAGCGGTCATCCCGCCCAGCACGGTCCGCTGGTCCGGCTCCGGCAGCCTCAGCAGGCCGAGCGCGGTGATCGCCCCGTACCGCAGGCTCGTCCCGGCCGGCCGCAGGTCCCAGCCGCCGCCCGGCCGGGCCTCGCCGGTGACGGTGAACACGAACTCACCGTTGTCGTGCTGCTCGGCCAGCCGGAGCTGGGCGATCCGGAGCAGCCTGCCTACCAGGGCAGCGTCGTCCGGGGCGCCGTCAGCGAGGAGGGTGAGACGGGCGGACTGCAGCGTCACGTGAGCGCCAGCGCGGTCAAGCACCCCGGGACTGACGGGCGGCCTGTGCCGTGAGCTCTGAACACGTGCAACCCCAGCCTCCAGGAGTGGATAGGTCCGCCAGGTACGGGCGCCCGCTGCGGGAAACACCGCAGCGGCAGCAGGCGCGCGCAGCGCGCGAGACTACTGGTAGGACTCCTAGCCTCTGGGCACCGATGACGGCACGAAGAGGCTGTTATCGCTTCGTTACCATTTATCTGGCTGCGGTGTTCGCGCCCGCCCCGGTTTTCCGCGACGTTAGCGTTAGCCGGTAGCGTTCGACCCGCGCGCGGTGCGCACCAGCCAGCGGCAGCCAGGAAACGCCAGGACCCTGAGCCGACGGCAGCCGAGCCCCCGCAGAGGAGCTTCAGATGGAATCGCTCAGCATCGATGGTGCCTGGGCTTTCACCCCGCCGATCCACCGGGACGACCGGGGGAGCTTTCACGAGTGGTTCCGGGGCGGGGAGCTCGCGGAGTCACTCGGTTACCGGCTGGACATCGCGCAAGCCAACTGCTCCGTATCCCGCCGTGGGGTGATCCGGGGCATCCACTTCGCCGACGTCCCGCCCGGGCAGGCGAAGTACGTGAGCTGCGTGGCGGGCGCCATCCTGGACGTCGTCGTGGACCTGCGGGCCGGTTCCCCTACCTTTGCCGCCTGGACCGCGATCCGGCTGGACGACGAGAGCCGGCGCGCGGTGTTCCTGTCCGAGGGCCTCGGGCACGCGTTCATGGCCCTGAGCGAGCAGGCCACGGTCCTGTACCTGTGCTCGACGCTGTACGCTCCCGGGCGGGAGCACAGCGTGGACGTCCTGGATCCGGACATCGGCATCGAATGGCCCGTGGACGTCAAGCCGATCCTGTCCGACAAGGATGCCGCGGCCCCGTCCCTGCGCACCGCGCAGCGCACCGGCATCCTGCCCGACTACGCCCGCTGCCTGAGCTACGCGGCCGGGTTGCGCGGATCTCTACCCGCCCGCTAACGGTCCGGTCGGCGCGGCCGGCCGGGCAGCGGGCCCGGCCGCAGCGGCCAGGGCCGCCAGCCCGGGCAGGCCGCGCTGCAGCGCGTTCCGCCAGTCACCGATCGGCGTGAGCCCGGCCCGATCCCAGGCTGCGTGGCCGAGCACGCTGTAAGCGGGCCGCGGCGCCGGGCGGGCCAGCGCGCTGCTCGTGGACGGCTGGACCCGGGCCGGATCCGCGCCCCGCAGCCGGAAGACCTCCCGGGCGAGCCCGAACCAGGTCGTCTGGCCGCTGCTGGTCGCGTGGTAGATGCCGGGCGCTGCGGCCGAGGCGATCAGGGCGTGGATGCGGTCCGCGACGTCGGCCGACCAGGTCGGCTGCCCGGACTGGTCGTCCACCACCTGGACCTGTTCCTGCTCCTGTTCCTTCCTGATCATCGTGGCGACGAAGCTGGGCCCGTGGGCCCCGTAGAGCCAGGCAGTCCGGACCACGTAGCCGGCCAGGCCAGGCTGCTCCAGGACGGCCCGCTCCCCCGCCAGCTTGGTCCGGCCGTACGCAGTGCGCGGCGCCGGCCGCCCGTCCTCCGGGTACGGCTCGCGGCCCAGCCCATCGAAGACGTAGTCGGTGGAGACCTGGACCAGGGCGGCTCCCTGCGCGGCGCAGCGGGCGGCCAGGCCGCCCACCGCCTCGCCATTGACCCGGAGCGCGGCATCCTCGCTGGCCTCGGCGTCGTCCACCGCGGTCCAGGCCGCGCAGTTGACCACCACGCCGGGACGCCAGCGGGCCAGCGCGTCCGCCACGGCGCCGGTGTCGGTAATGTCGAGATCAGTCCGGGACAGCCCGGTCACGGCCGCACTGCGGTGCTCCAGGACGGTCACCAGATCCCGGCCCAGCATCCCCCCGGCCCCGGTCACCAGCCAGCGGGTCACCGGGCCGGGCCGCCCAGCCGGGCTGACTCGGGTTCGGTGCCCGGGCCGGTCATCTCCCCGGCCCCCGCCGGGGGCCGTTTCAGCGGCTCCCACCAGGCGCGGTGCTCCGTGTACCAGCGCACGGTGGCGGCCAGGCCGTCGGCGAACGGGATCCGCGGCGCGTACCCGAGCGCCCGGAGCACCCCGTCGTCGAGCGAGTAGCGCCGGTCGTGGCCCTTACGGTCCGGCACCCGGGTGACCATGTCCCAGCCGGCCCCGCAGTGGTCCAGGAGGGCGCGGGTCAGCTCGAGGTTGGTCAGCTCGGCGTCACCGTTGATGTGGTAGACGCCCGCCCGGGCACCCTGCTCGAGCACCAGCTGGATGCCCCGGCAGTGATCGTCAACGTGGATCCAGTCCCGGACGTTGCCGCCGTCGCCGTACAGCGGCACCGGCAGCCCGTCCAGGAGGTTGGTCACGAACAACGGGATGACCTTCTCCGGGAACTGGTAGGGGCCGTAGTTGTTGCAGCACCGGGTGATGCTGACGTTCAGCCCGTGGGTCACCGCGTAGGCCCGGGCCATGAGGTCGCCGCCTGCCTTGGCGGCCGAGTAGGGGGAGTTGGGGGCGAGCGGCGCGTCCTCGGTCCAGGAGCCTTCGGCGATGCTGCCGTAGACCTCATCGGTGGAGACCTGCACGACCCGGGGTATCCCCGCGTCGAGACAGGCCTGCATCAGGACCTGCACGCCCACCACGTTCGCAGCTACGAAATCGGAGGCCCCGTCGATGGAGCGGTCCACGTGCGACTCGGCCGCGAAGTTGAGCACCGCGTCGTGCCCGGGGAGCAGGGACGCGAGCAGCGTCGCATCGCAGATGTCGCCCTGGACGAAACGCAGCCGGGGGTTCCCGGCGACCGGGTCCAGGTTGGCCAGGTTGCCCGCGTAGGTCAGCTTGTCCAGGACGGTCACGCCGCGCCTGCTCGTAGCCGCGGTAACCGCCGGCGAGCATGGTGCGGACGTAGTGCGAGCCGATGAATCCGGCGCCGCCGGTGACCAGGATCCTCATGAGCTGATCTGCACCTTGCTGTGATCACCCAGAATGAGCCGGTGGGCCTTCGGTACCCGCGGCGCGGGCGTGACCTCCACGTCACGCCCGATGATAGACGCCTCGATCCGGCGCACCCCGTTGATGGAGGCGCCGCGGAGCACGATGGAGTACTCGATCTCGCTGTCGGCGATGGCACAGTCCTCGGCCACCGAGGTGAACGGGCCGAGGTAGGAATCGCGTATCTGGGTGCGCGCGCCGATGATGACCGGGCCGACGATCCGGGACGCGCGCACCTCGGCGCCCTCCTCGATCACGACCCGCCCGATGAGCTCGCATCCGGGGTGCACGACACCGCGGCGGGCTGGTTCCACGGTCTCCAGCACCAGCCGGTTGACTTCGAGCATGTCCGCGACGTTCCCGGTGTCTTTCCAGTATCCGGAGATGGTCGTGGATGCGACCTTCCGGCCGCTGTCGATCAGCCACTGGATGGCCTCGGTGATCTCCAGTTCGCCGCGCCACGAGGGTTGCAGCTGGCGCACCGCCTCGTGCACGCACGCGGTGAACATGTAGACGCCGACCAGGGCGAGGTCGCTCTTGGGCTGCCGCGGCTTCTCCTCCAGCCCGACCACGTGGCCAGCTTCGTCGAGTTCGGCGACACCGAACTCGCGGGGGTCGGGAACCTGGGTGAGCATGATCTGCGCGTCAGGCCGCGCGGCCCGGAACTCGTCCACCAGCGGGGAGATGCCTCCCACGATGAAGTTGTCCCCGAGGTACATGACGAAGTCGTCGTCGCCGAGGAACGGCGCGGCGATCAGCACCGCGTGCGCCAGGCCTAGGGGGGCGTCCTGCCTGAGATAGGTGACCTTCAGCCCGAACGCGGAACCATCCCCCACCGCCTCCCTGATGGCGGGTTCGGTGTCGCCCACGACCAGTCCCACCTCGGTGATGCCCGCGTCCCGGATGGCCTCGAGGCCGTAGAACAGGACCGGCTTGTTCGCGACGGGAAGTAGCTGCTTGGCCGAGGTGTGGGTGATCGGCCGCAGCCGCGTTCCCGCGCCCCCCGACAGGACCAGGGCCTTCATGGCAGCGAAACTAGCGTCCCGGGCCTGGAAATGCACCGTGAGCGGTAAAAGAGCCCAGGCTGGCCCGCCTGATGACGCCTGGTGTTCATTCAGGACCGGGCCGCGCCCGGGGCCTCGCCGTGGAACTCGTTCTGGGCCGCGGCCAGCCCCCCGGCCAGCAGGGCGGCCGTCGCGTCGGCGCCCCGGTCGATCAGGAACGGCAGTTCCTTGCGCTCGGCGGCGCTGAAGTCCCGCAGCACGAACGCGGCCGGGTCCATCCGGCCGGGGGGGCGCCCGATGCCGACCCGCACCCGGTGGTAATCCCGGGTGCCGAGGGCGGTGGACACCGAGCGGAGCCCGTTGTGGCCGTTGTCACCGCCACCCAGCTTGAGCCTGATCGTGCCGAACGGCAGGTCCAGCTCATCGTGGATGACCACGATGTGCCCGGGGTCCAGGTGATAGTAGCCACGGAGCCCGGCGACCGGGGCGCCGGACTCGTTCATGTAGGTCAGGGGCTTGGCCACGGTGACGGGCGTCCCGTCGAGACGGCCGTCAGCGACGACGGACCGGAACTTGCCGGCCCGGAACCGGCCGCCGATCCGGGCGGCGATCTCGTCGGCCACCATGTACCCGGCGTTGTGCCGGTTACCGGCGTAGCCGGGCCCCGGATTGCCCAGTCCGACGATCAGCCAGCGTTCGTCGGCCATGTCCTTCTCGTCTCGGCTTCCCCGTGCTAGCCAGCCCCGTCTTGGCCAGCCCTGTCCGGGCCAGCGCAGCGCTGACAAGCTCAGTGCTGGCCAGCTCAGTGCCACCCACGGCGCGGACCACATGGTGCCCGCCGTCCCGCCGGCCGCGCCGCGGCCGGCCCGGAACAGCCCGGCCGGGTTATTCGTCCGCCGGAGCGGGTTCGGCGGGGGTCTCGCCCTCGGGAACCGGGGCGGGCTCCGCCTGGGCGGCTGCCGCCTCGGGCACGCCGATCTCGGCTTCCATCTGCTCGGCGGTCGGCGCGGCGATCACGTGCAGCACCAGGGCCTCCGGGTCGCCGGCCAGCGTCGAGCCGGAGGGCAGTTCCAGGTCACCGGCGTGTACCGCCGTGCCGACCTGCATGTCCTCCACGCTGATCTCGATACCGGTCGGGATGTGCGTGGCCTCGGCCTCGATCGAGATCTGGACCATCTGCTGGTCGAGCAGGCCGCCCGAGTACACCTCACCGGTCACCTGGATCGGGATGTCCACGGTGACCTTCTCACCGCGGCGGACCATGATCAGGTCCACGTGCTCCACGGAGCCCCGGATCGGGTTGCGCTGCACGGACTTCGGCAGGACCAGCTGGTTCCCGCCGGGCAGGCCATCCAGGCGGATCAGGACGTTCGCGGTCTTCAGCGCCATCATCACGTCGTGGCCGGGAAGGGTGAGGTGCCGCGTGTCGGTGCCGTGGCCATACAGCACGGCAGGAACGCGGCCTGCGCGGCGCTCCCGGCGGGCGGCACCCTTGCCGAACTCGGTGCGCGGCTCTGCGGCGATACGGACCTCGGGCACGGTACTTGCTCCTTATACAGGCAGAACGGAATCGGTTCCGCCGTGCTCTCTCCGTCAGGCCTGGCCAGACGGGGCGCGACAACCGACAGGCATGCGCATAGGCGTGCCTGTCGGAGTCTAGCCCAGAATTGCCAGTGGGTTCGGCCGCGCTGGCCGGACCAGATACCTCTCGGGGCAGCGTCGGCGAACGTGGACTGGGTGATGTCCGCACCGGCCGCCGCGCTGGCGCCGGGGAGCGTGGCGGTGCCGGGTGGGATAACCAGGAGGGCCGCCGGCCCCCCGGGCGGCATCGGGGGGCGGCGGAGCCTCACCATCCGGGCCTCCCGGTGCGCAGCCCAGCCTGGACGGGACGGGACCAGCGTGTGGTGCCTGGTCACGCTCCGTCCGGGCGGCACCATCCGGAGCAGTTAGGGATTCGACTCGTGCTCCATGGCCGGCTTGGACTCGTGCTCCATCGCGGGCTTGGACTCGTGCTCCATGGCCGGCTTGGACTCGTGCTCCATCGCGGGCTTGGACTCGTGCTCCATGGCCGGCTTGGACTCGTGCTCCATCGCGGGCTTGGACTCGTGCTCCATGGCCGGCTTGGACTCGTGCTCCATGGCCAGCTTGGACTCGTGCTCCATCGCCGGCTTGGACTCATGCTCCATCCGCGGCGATTCCTCGGACTCGCTTTCCGCCATGCCTGCACTCCCCTCTGCCAGCCCCCGTGGGCCGGGACAAGTGACGCTGATTTCCGGCAGCATCGTAGCGACCGGGCAGAGCCGAAAACGCCAATTATCGGGCGCTGCGGGACGACGAAACAGCTACACAGTTGTTCCCTGTGGCGAAACGGCGACGGCCTTCGCGGGCCCCAGGGGACAAGGCCTTAGCGGGCGGTCCGGGCGTCGATCGCCGCGAGCTCCGCGCGGACGTCACCCGCCTGGGCCTGGTCGTCCAGCGCCTCGAATACGGACAGCGCACGGACCCACGACTGACGTGCGTCCTCGGGCCTGTCCGCGGCCCGCTGGGCCCGGCCCAGCTCGGTCAGGGTCTGCGCCTCGGCCAGCCGCTCGCCGCCGGCCCGGCGGACGCGCAGGGCCCGGGTCAGCTGGTCGAGCGCCTCATCGACGCGGCCGGATTGAAGGAAGGCCTGCCCCAGGTTGTGCCAGGCGTAGCCCTCCCCGTGAGCGTCCCCCACGGCACTAAAGATCTGCCCGGCCAGATCGAGGCAGCTGATGGACTCATCGAGGCGCCCGAGCTGGCGGTAAGCCTCTCCCAGGTTGTTGAGGGCCACCGCTTCCCCGAAACGGTAGCCGAGCCGCCGCTGGATAGCCAGCGCCTGCTGAAAGGGCTCCAGCTCGCCGAACCGGCGCAGCAGCAGGTAGGTATTGGCCAGGTTGTTCGCGGCTTGCGCCTCGCCGCGCTGGTCACCGGCCTCGCGGCGGATGGCCAGGGCCTGCTCGAAGCACGCTATGGCCTCAGGCAGGCACTGCTGCGCGTAGACGATGCCGAGACTGTTCAGCACCCAGGCCTCCGCGGCCCGGTCGCCGGCGCGGCGCGCGCTGGCCAGGGCGATGCGGTGGGTCGTGACCCACTCGGCCCGGTAGGTACGGCGGTTGAAGAAGCTGAGCGCCGCGACCGGCAGTTTCCACGCGACCGCGTCCAGGCCGCCTGCGGCCGCCTGCTGGGTCGCGACGACCAGGTTCGTGCGCTCGGTCTCGCACCAGTTCAGTGCTTCATCCGGAGCGGCGAAGCTGAGCGGCTCGACGGCGCCGTCCGGTGGGTCGAGCGGAACCTGATCACGGTTCGGCGACACGATCCTGGCCATCGCGGCCACGCTGTACAGGTACCAGTCCAGCAGCCGCCGGATGGCGGCCGTCCGGTCCTGTTCCGGTTCGTCGGCGGTGGCACGTTCGGCCGCGTAGGCCCGGAGCAGGTCGTGGAAGCGGTAGCGGTCGGGCGCCGGAGCCTGCAGCAGTTGCGCGTCGACCAGGATTTCAAGAGCCTCCGCGACGTCCTCGTCCGGCTGCCCGAGCAGGGCGGCGGCCGCGGCCAGCCCGATGGTGGGCCCCGGCCAGAGCCCCAGCATGCGGAAGGCGTGCGCCGGGTCCACCCCGCCCGCCGCGGACCGGGGCAGGCTGGAGAAGCTGACCTCGAAGCAGGCCCGCACGGCTAGATCCCCGGTCCTCAGCCAGTCCAGCCTGCGCCGCTGGTCGGCCAGCCGGGTGGCGATGGTGCGCACGGACCAACCGCCCCGCGCCGCGAGCCGGGCACCGGCGATCCTGATCGCCAGGGGCAGGCCCGCGCAGGCGGTGAGGACCAAGCCCGTGGCCTCCGGCTCGGCCTCGGCCCGCTCCGGCCCGATGATGCCGGCGAACATGTCCCAGGCCTCCGCGGGCCCGAGCACGTCAAGGTCAACGAAACGGCTCCCGGCCAGGTCCGGCATCCGGCTGCGGGTCGTGACCAGGACCGCGCACGAGGCACTTCCGGGCAGCAGCGGCCGGACGTGGGCAGCGTCCTTCGCGTCATCCAGGACGATGAGCACCTTGCGGTCCGTCACCCAGCTCCGGAACTGCGCCGCCCGTTCTTCCTCGCCCACGGGAATCCGCTCCGGGTCCATGCCCAGATCGCGCAGGAAGCGGGCCAGCACCTCCCCGGGCGGGACCGGCTGGGCGCTGGCCCCGTGCAGGTTGGCGTACAGCTGGCCATCCGGGAAATGGCTGCGCAGCAGGTGGGCGGCGTGGACCGCCAGCGTCGTCTTGCCCAGCCCGCCAGCCCCGATCACCGCCGCGACCACGACCGCGCCCGGGCTGTCCGGCCGCTCTGGGCCGGCCAGCAGGTCACGCAGCTTCTGCACGTGCTCGGCCCGGCCGGTGAAGTCCGGGATGTCCGCCGGGAGCTGGGCGACCTGGGACAGGGTGACCGTCGGAACGAACCCGGTGACGGGAGACGGCGCCCCGGCCGCCGCGGATCCCGCCCCCGGCGCTGGGGGTCCTGGCCCGGCCGCCGTGGATCCGGGTCCCACTGCCATGGGTCCGGGCCCCGCTGCCATGGGTCCTGCCCCGGCCGCCACCGGTCCCGGCCCGGCGGCCACGGGTCCCGGCCCGGCCGTGGCGGGACCGGTCCCGGCCGGGGCGGAGGGCGGGACCCCGTCCTGGGCTGCCGCGGGCTGGGCCATGAAGGGGGAGTCCGCCGCGGCGGTTTTCGTTGCGGAGAATTGCGGGCCTGAGCCCGTGCCGGACCTCAGCATCTGCTCGTGGAGCTGCTGCAGCTCGGCACTGGGGTCCGAACCGAGTTCCTCGGCGATCACCTCGCGGGCCTGCGCGTAGGCCCCCAGGGCCTCGGCGAGCCGGCCCGAGCCGTACAGGGCGCGCATGAGCAGCGCCCACAATCCTTCCCGGAGCGGGTGCTCGGCCAGCAGCCTGCGCAATTCCGGCACCACCTGCGCGTGCCGCCCGCAGCCGAGGTCGGCGTTGATGCGCAGCTCCAGGGCCGCGATCCGGGCTTCCCCGAGCCCGCTCGCCGCGGCGCTCACGACTTCGGAGTCGGGGACGTCGGCCAGGGCCCGGCTGCCCTGCCACAGGCCGAGGGCCTCGCCGAGCAGCTCCGCCGCGTGCGGGCCGTCGCCGGCCGACAAGGCCGCCCGGCCCTCGGCGGCCAGCCGGGTGAACCGCTGCACGTCAACGTCGTCCGGGCCGGCCAGCAGCTGATACCCGCGAGAGCGGGTCACCAGGATCTGGCCGTCCGGGTCGCCGACCAGCCTGCGCAGCCGCAGCACGTAGACGCTGATCAGGTTGACCGCGGTGGCCGGCGCGTCCTCCGGCCAGACCTCGCTGATCAGCTGGTCGGTCTGGACGACCTCGCCGGCCCGCAACAGGAGCACAGCCAGCACCGTGCGCCACTTGGTGGCGCTGATGCTGTGCCAGCCTCCGTCAACCTGGACCTCAACCGGCCCAAGTATCCGAAACCGCATCGATCGCGCCTCGTTCGCTGGGGGCGCCCGTCCCGGACACCGTGAGTCACGGAACAGGGAAAGCCGTCACTTAATGATGAACCAGATCTGGCCGTCTGGGCAGCTTCCGGCGGGGTGTTGCCGGACACACTGCCCGTTCGGGGCTTAATCACGGATCAATCGTGGCGCAAGAGCCCCCTGCCATTGTCGTACTCAGCCACGACAAGCAGGAACGAAGTCGCCGGCAGGGGAACCAGAGCGGGGGGTACGGCCGGGACATCGCGGACAGCCCAGCGGGGGCGCTGTCCGCGACATCCCCTGGTCAGGGCTGGTGTGCGTGCTCCAGCCCTGACCAGGGAACCCGATCCCGGATGGAGGGGACCGGCACGCCGCAGCCCGATCCGGGCGCCGAGCTGGTGGCCGCCGTCTTCGTCGCTTGCGGGGGCGAAGACAGCGGTCACCTTCGCCGTGTCTCCCGTCAGGTGTGGCCGCTCCGCCAGCCCGGTCAGCTCTGTCAGCTCTGGCCGTCGAAGAGGCTGGTCACCGACCCGTCGCTGAAAACTTCGGTGATCGCCCGGGCGATCAGCGGCGCGATGGACAGCACGGTGAGCTTGTCGAACCGGTTGTCGTCCGCGATCGGCAGCGTGTTGGTCACGATGACCTCGCTGACCCGAGAGTTCTTGAGGCCGTCCACCGCGCCACCGGACAGCACCCCGTGCGTGGCGGTGACGATGACCTTGGCCGCGCCCTTCTCGAACAGCGCGTCGGCCGCCTTGATGATCGTGGAGCCCGTGTCGATCATGTCGTCCACCACGATGCAGGTCCGGCCGGCCACGTCCCCGACCACCTCGAACACGGCGACCTGGTTGGCCACGTCCGGGTCGCGGCGCTTGTGGATGATGGCCAGCGGGGTGCCGAGCCGGTCGGTCCACCGTTCACAGACGCGGACCCGCCCGGCGTCCGGGGCCACGACCGTGACCTGCGAAAGATCCAGGTTGCGCTCGATGTAGCCGGCCAGGGTCGGGAGCGCGAACAGGTGGTCCACCGGGCCGTCGAAGAAGCCCTGGATCTGCGCGGTGTGCAGATCCACGGCCATGATCCGGTCGGCGCCCGCGGTGAGGAACAGGTCGGCCATCAGCCGCGCCGAGATCGGCTCCCGGCCGCGGCTCTTCTTGTCCTGGCGGGCGTAGCCGAAGAACGGCGCGACCACGGTGATCCGCTTGGCCGAGGCGCGCTTGAGCGCATCGACCATGATCAGCTGCTCCATGATCCACTGATTGATCGGAGCGGTGTGGCTCTGCACCACGAACGCGTCACTGCCGCGCACCGACTCCATGAAACGGACGAAGATCTCCCCGTTGGCGAAGTCGAAGAGCCGGGCCGGAGTGGGCTCGATGCCCAGGCAGCCGGCGATCTCGTTGGTCAGTTCCGGGTGGGCCCGGCCGGAGAAGAGCATCAGCTTCTTCTCGCCGGTCGCCGTGATGCCGGTCACGCGTCCTGAGCTCCCTCACTCGTCGCGGCGTCCTGTCCCCCGGTGCGCCGTTCCCCGGCACCCTGTCCGCCAGAACTCTGCCCGCCCCGCCCGGAGTGGCCAGGACCCCGCCCGACGCCGGTCATCGGCCGGCCAGCGCCGGTTCCTGCACTGTTCATACCCTCTGCGGAGCCGCCCGCATCGACCTTGCTTCCCGGGGGGAGATACGCGAACGGGCCCACCACCGCGCCCGCGCCGATGTCGGCGCCGCGGCAGAAGGACTGGATAACGGTGGCTCCCTCACCGACGGCCGTGTCCCGCAGCTGCGACCCGGGGCCGACCCGGGCTCCCGCCGCCACCGTGGTGGCGCCCTCGAGCTGGGTTCCCGGCCCGATCTCGACGTCGCGGGCGAGGCTCACCCCGGTGTCGATCCAGGTTGTCGCCGGGTCCACGATCGTGACGCCCGCGCCCATCCAGGTGCCGAGCAGGCGCGCGTTGAAGATGTGCCGCGCCCGGGCCAGCTGGGCCCGGTCGTTCACGCCCAGCACCTCGTCCGGGTCGTCCAGGGTCACCGACGCCACGTGCTGGCCTTCGGCCCGCAGGATGGCGACCACGTCGGTGAGATATTCCTCACCCTTGGCGTTGTCGGTCGGCACTCGCTTGACCGCGTCACCGAGCAGGTGCGCCTCGAACGCGTAGACCCCGGAGTTGATCTCGTCAACCTCCCGCTGCGCGGGGGTGGCGTCGGCCTCCTCGACGATGGCCAGGAACTCCCCGGACCCGTCGCGGATGATCCGGCCGTAGCCGTGCGGGTCGGGCACCCGGGCGGTAAGGACGGTGGCGGCCGCGTCCGTGGCCTGGTGCTCACGGACCAGGGCAGTGAGGGTGGCACCGCGCAGCAGCGGCGCGTCCGCGTAGGTGACCACGATCGTCCCGTGGTCCAGCCCGACTTCCTCGATCACCGTCCGGACCGCGTGGCCGGTACCACCCTGGCGGTGCTGCACCACCGCCTGGGCGTCCGGTGCCTGCTGGGCCAGGTACGCGGTGACTTCGCGGCGGCGGTGGCCCACCACCACGATGAGGCGGACTGGATCGGTCTCACGCGCGGTGGCCAGGACGTGCCCGAGCAAGGTCTCGCCGCAGATCGCGTGCAGAACCTTCGGAGTGGTATCGGACTTCATCCGCGTACCTTCGCCCGCGGCCAGGATGATGACCGCAGCCGGACGGCTCACACTCACTTTGCGGTGCTCCTCGGTTTCTGCTCCCCGGATACCGGGATCCCGCCTCCCCGGTCGCGCCATCGTGGCCCGCACTGGCCCGGCCCGTTCACCCGGCACCTCAGTTCACGCGCCCGACTCTCGCAGGATACCGTTCGGCCAGTCCCGCCGACGCGGGTTGGGTGGGGTGAAGCCGCTGCTCAGCGGAACGTAGCGGGCCCCGTACGGGCTGGCAGGGCGGCGGCTCCCGGGCCTGCGCGGAGCGTGACCTGCGGGCGTGTCGTCCGGCGCAGGCGTCGGGGCCTGGCCCGCGGCCCGCCGGGGACGGCCGGCTCACGGTCCGGGTGCAATCACCAGGGCCGTTTTGTCGGTTTGTACAGCTAGAGTTCGAATATGAATTCGATAAAGCTGGCCGGCGCAACCCCTCGATTCTCAGGTACAGCCGAACAGTTGCGGGAGCGCGCTATCGCCTTCCGCCGGGCCGGGCGGTCCTGCCGGGAGATCAAGGAGATTCTCGGCATCGGCAGCAACGCGACCTTGACCGAGGCGCTGCGCGGCGAGCCGCCGCCGGAATGGACCCGCCGGCCCCGGGCGAAGGACGACCTGCACGCCCGGGCCCGCGAACTGCGGGAACGCGGCCTCAACTACAAAGAGATCGCCGCAGCGTTAGGCGTCTCCAAGAGTTCGGTCTCGCTCTGGGTCCGGGACATACCACGACCGTTTCGTCTCACGTACGAGGAATCCCGCCGGCGATCGGCTGAAGGAGCGCGGCGCTACTGGGCCGCGGAGCGCCCACTTCGCGAGGCCCGGCGTGAGGCGATCCGCACTGCGGCGGCCGCCGAGATCGGCCCGTTAACCGAACGGGAGATCCTCATCGCCGGGGCGATCGCCTACTGGTGCGAGGGGGCAAGAGCAAGCCCACAGGAGACAGGATCGCGTGGTCTTCGTCAACAGCGATCCCGCGCTGATCAGGTTCTTCCTCAGGTTTCTGGCGACGGTCTGTATCAGCCGGGAGGATGACTTATGGCGTGCACATTCACGAGACAGCCGATGTGCCGAGGCGGGAACGCTTCTGGCAGCGGGTTACCGGGGCGGAGCCAGCCAGTTTCGCCGCACGGTCCTCAAAACTCACAACCCGAGGACAGTTCGTATGAACGTGGGTGAGGACTACCACGGTTGCCTGCGCGTCAGGTCATGCGCAGCGCCGATCTTTACCAGCAGATCGAAGGCTGGGACCAGCACGATCATGCCAGTCCCAGCGGGCCAAGCCGCCCGAGCCGACGCAGCTAGATATCGAACCTGGTTCACCCGCTACAGAGCTCCCGGGAGAGGATTCGAACCTCTGTTAAGGGTACCAAAGACCCTCGTCCTGCCTGGCTAGACGACCCGGGATCGCGTCCCGTCGCAAACTTTACCGGGCGCGAGGGAGGCGGCTGCGGACATCTGGGACGGACGGCGGGGACCTGGCCATGTGGGTTCGGCCGCTTCGCGGGTAGCGGCTACTACTCGGCAGCGCATTCCGGGACGTCGGTCACGGCGTTACGTCTCAGTATCCGAGACAGGCAGAGCGACTACTCTGCGCTGAACAGCTGACCACTTGGTGAAATATTTCCTCTCCCCGGTGTGCAAGTTACGGTTTCGTAGGTTACGGTGACGTAAGCGTCATGATTTCCGCGGAGCTGGGTAGCTGCTCCGGAACAGGCGCGAGGCCCGACCTCCAAGGCCCCGAGAGCAAGCGAGGTTCACCGCAATGACTGCCTCCCCCGAGACCGTCCCGGACAGGACCACCGTCCCGGACGGGACCACCGTCCTGGACAGGACCATCCCGGCTGCGACCCCCACGGTCACGCGGCGCACGCCCCTGCCGGAAATCGAACCGGAGCCGAGCGGCGCGCTGGACCGCTTCCTGGTCGGCCTGTTCGTGGCCATCCCGCTGCTCGCGGTGCTCGCGGCCGTCCCCCTGGCCTGGAGCCTGGGCTGGCTCGGCTGGCACGACGTGGTGATCGCGCTGGTCTTCTACGTGATCTCCGGGATGGGGATCAGCATGGGCTTCCACCGCTACTTCACCCACTCGTCGTTCAAGGCGAACCGGGGACTGAAGAGCGCGCTGGCCATCGCGGGCAGCCTGGCCATCGAGGGGCCGGTTCTGGTCTGGGTGGCCGACCACCGCCGGCACCACAAGTACAGCGACAAGGAAGGCGACCCGCACTCGCCGTGGCGGTTCGGGACCGACTGGAAGGCGCTCACCAAGGGCTTCGGCTACGCGCACGTCGGGTGGCTCTTCAACCCGAACCGGACCTCACAGGCCAAGTTCTGCCCGGACCTGCTGGCGGACAAGGACGTCAGCCGCATCTCCCGGTGGTTCCCCGGCCTGGTCGCCGTGTCGCTGCTCGCCCCCGCCCTGATCGGCGGGCTGTGGTCGATGTCCATCGCCGGCGCGCTCACCGCGTTCTTCTGGGCCAGCCTGGTCCGCATCTGCCTGCTGCACCACGTGACCTGGTCGATCAACTCGGTCTGCCACACGTTCGGCAACGAGGACTTCGAGGTCCGCGACAAGTCGCGCAACGTCGCCTGGCTGGCCATCCCGTCGTTCGGGGAGTCCTGGCACAACCTGCACCACTCCGACCCGACCTGCGCCCGGCACGGCGCGCTCAAGGGCCAGATCGACATCAGCGCCCGGGTCATCGCCTGGGCCGAGGACCTCGGCTGGGCCTACGACGTCCGCTGGCCGGACGGGGAGCGGCTGTCCGCCCGGCTGACCGGAGTACGCGGCAAGTCGCTCGGCTCCATGACCGACCGCCAGGCGCCGAAGCCAGGTGACCGGAAGGCTGCGTGATGGCGTCATGATGGGCGGGTGACCAAACTCGGACTCTGGCTCGACCCAGCGCAAGCGGATGACCGGCAAGGAGCGCCGCGAGCAGCTGCTGGACATCGGCCGGCGGCTGTTCGCCGAACGGGGCTTCGAAGGCACCTCCATCGAGGAGATCGCGGCGCAGGCGGGCGTGTCCAAGCCGGTGGTCTACGAGCACTTCGGCGGCAAGGAAGGCCTGTACGCGGTGGTGGTGGACCGCGAGGTCGAGCGGCTGCTCGGGATGGCCACCGGGACTCCTGGGCGGCGAGCACACCAGGGAGAAGTTCGAGGCGGCGGCGGTCGTCCTGCTCAAGCTACATCGAGGACGACGCCGACGGCTTCCGCATCCTGGTCCGCGACTCGCACCCGGCCTCTGGCTCCGGCACGTTCGGCAGCCTGATCAGCGACATCGCCAGCCAGGTCGAGTACATCCTGGGCGACTGCTTCAAGGTCCGCGGCTACGACCCGAAGCTGGCGCCGATGTACTCGCAGATGCTGGTCGGGCATGGTGGCGATGACCGGGCAGTGGTGGCTGGACGTCCGTAAGCCGAAGATGGAGGAGGTGGCGGCGCACCTGATCAACCTGGCCTGGAACGGCCTGTCGCAGCTCGAGACCCAAGCCGCGGATCTCCAGCCGAGGTCGTCAGCGCCGCGGCCCGGTCGTGACCCGGCCGGCGGCCGCTCACGCCGGTCAGGCCTTGACCCTGGCCACCACGAACACGCGCCGGAACGGCAGCACCGTCCCGTACGGCGCCGCCGGGTAGGCCGACGCGGATCCGGTCCCGGTACTGGGCCAGGAACTCCTCCGCCAGTGCCGGGGCGGCAGGGCGGCGAGCACCGGGCGCAGCCCGCTGCCGCGGTACCAGTCGCACCACCGCGTCCTCGCCGGGCAGCACGTGCAGGTAGGTGGTCTCCCACGCGTCCACCTCGCAGCCCGCCGCGGCCAGCAGGGCCAGGTAGTCGCGCGGGATCGCCGGCCTGCCGGTTCAGCTGGGCGCCGTCGAGCAGCGGTTGCCACGCGGTTCGACTGGCCAGCTCCCGCAGGATGGCGTGGCTCGGCTGGTCGAAGTTGCCGGGGAGCTGGAAGGCCAGCCAGCCGCCCGGGGCCAGCCAGCGCACCCACTCGGTCAGCAGGTCCTCGTGGCCCGGGGATCCACTGCAGCACGGCGTTACATGATCACGTCCACGGGCCTGGCCGGGCCGCCAGGGCCTGATGTCGGCCAGCTGGAACTGCAGCCCGGCGTCGCCGCGGCCCCGGCACCGCGGTCCGTCCGGCGTCCCGGCTTGCGGCGGCCTCGATCATCTCCGGCGAGTTGTCCACGCCCAGCACGTCGGCGCCCGGCCAGCGCGCGGCCAAGGCGGCGGTCAGGTTGCCGGGGCCGCAGCCCAGGTCGGCTACGAACGCGGGGTCGTCCGCGCCGACCCGGCTGAGCAGGTCGAAGAACGGCCGCGCCCGCTCGTTGCCGAACCGCAGGTAAGTTCCTGGATCCCACATGATTGCCCGCCAATTTCTCTCGACATCGAGATATCTGACTGGGCCCTGTCTACCGGGATCACACTCTTGATGTCAAGAGATATGCTGCCCGCATGGTGGAGCCGCCAGGCGCGGGTCCGGGACTGCCGCGACGAGGTCGACGATCTCGTGGCCGCCTGGCACGCTGAGCGGCCCGACCTGGACGTAGAGCCGCTCCAGGTGCTCAGCCGCGTGTCCCGGCTGGCCCGGCACCTGGACCGGGCCCGGCGGGTGGCCTTCACCGGGCACGGCCTGGAGACCTGGGAGTTCGACGTGCTGTCCGCCCTGCGCCGGCAGGGTGCCCCGTATCAGCTCAGCCCGGGGGCCCTGCTCCGTACCACGCTGGTTACCTCCGGCACGATGACCAACCGGGTGGACCGCCTGGCCGAAGGCCGGCCTGGTCCGCCGGGAGCCCGACCCGCAGGACCGCCGCGGGGTCCTGGTCACGCTGACCCCGGCCGGGGTGGACCGGGTCGACGCGGCCCTGGCGGATCTCCTGCGCAGCGAGCACGCGCTGCTCAGCGGGCTCAGCGAGGCCGACCGCCGGACCCTGGCCGACTTGCTCCGGGTTCTGCTCGCCCCGCTGGACGCCTAGCCCCACCGGACATCGACCCGCCTGGGTACTGGCCTCACCGGACAGCGAACCCGCCGGGGCGCCTGACCCTGCCGTCCGTCCTCCCGACCCGCGCCAGATAAGGGCTGGGACAAATAGCCGCCCTTACCTCTTACGGACACCGGCCGACGGGACATAGCATCCCGACCACCAACCCGTTATCCCGCGTGACCCGGAGGACACATGCGCCGCATCGCCACCATCGCCGTCCTGGCCTCCGCGGTTGCGCTCTCGGTTGGAGCTACCGCCGCACCGGCCTTAGCCGCTCCGGCGGGACACGGCCAGGACCACGGGCCGCGGTACTACCTGGCCCTCGGTGACTCGCTGTCGGTAGGCATCCAGCCCGACGCCTCGGGCACCAACATGCCTACCGATCAGGGCTATCCCGACCAGCTGGCCTCGATGCTGGACCGGCGCGGCCAGGATCTGCGGCTGGTCAAGCTGGGCTGTTCCGGGGAGACCACGGTCACGTTCATCAACGGCGGGATCTGCAGCTACCCCGGGTCCGGTGGCACCCAGCTGACGGCGGCCACCCAGTTCCTCCGCCACCACCGGGGCGAGGTCGGGCTGGTCACCATCGACATCGGCGCCAACGACCTGAACCCGTGCATCGCCCTGGGTGGCCCTGCCCAGATCCAGTCGTGCCTTACCGCCCTGATCCCCCAGGTGGTCGCCAACCTGACCGCGATCATGTCGGGGCTGCGCCAGGCAGGCGGCAGCCGGGTGGAGATCATCGGCATGCGCTACTACGATCCGGAGCTGGCGGACTGGCTTACCGGGCCGGCCGGGCAGGCCCTGGCCCAGGCCAGCGTGGGCCTGCTGGACACCTACAACGGCTACCTGTCGGGTGTCTACCAGCAGTTCGGCGCGGACGTGGCCGACGTGTTCACCGCGTTCGGGACCACCGACTTCACCGACCAGGTGACGCTGCCCGGCCTGGGCACCCTGCCCAGGAACGTGGCCACGATCTGCCAGCTGACCTGGGAGTGCGTGCCGCCGCCGCAGGGCCCGAACGAGCACGCCAACGCGGCCGGCTACCACGTCATCGCCGACACCTTCCTCGCCGCCTACCACCCCTGGCCCCGTTACTGACCTATCAGCGCGGTGCATTGTGTGCGCCTGGGCGCACACAATGCACCGCGCTGATGTTCGGGCGCTCAGGTGTCCTCGGCGGCTTCGAGCCACTGCTCCTCGAGGCGGGCCTTCTCATCCTGGACCGCGCGCAGCTCGGCGCCGAGCTCGGTGAGCCGGACGTAGTCGGTGGCGTGCTCGGCCAGCGCGGCGGTCAGCTTGTCTTCCTGGCTGGTGAGCCGGTCGATCTGGCGCTCCAGCCGGGCCATCTCCTTGCGTGCGGCCCGCTGGGCGCCCGCGCCGCCGGACTGGGCCCCGCCGGACTGGGCCCCGGCGGCCCCGCCGGACGTGCCGGCGCCAGCGTCAGCAGGCCGGGCGCCCGCAGCCGCGGAACGACGGCGCAGGTACTCGTCGCACCCCGCCTGGCAGGTACGACAGGTTCCCGTCCCCGAGCAAGGCGACCACGTGATCGGTGACCCGCTCCAGGAAGTAGCGGTCGTGGCTGACCAGCACCAGGGACCCGGGCCAGCTGTCCAGCAGGTCCTCGAGCTCGGTCAGCGTGTCCACGTCCAGGTCGTTGGTGGGCTCGTCGAGGAACAGCACGTTCGGCTCGTCCACCAGGATCCGGAGCAGCTGGAGCCGCCGCCGTTCCCCGCCGGACAGGTCCGCGGCCGGTGTCCACTGGGTGTCGCCGCGCAGGCCGAGCCGGTCGAGCAGCTGGCTCGCGGCCGCGGCGCCCTGGGCAGAGTCGAGGGTGCCGCGTACCTCGGTGACCGCCTCGCGGGGGGTGAGCGCGGGGTCCAGCCCGGCATCACGCTGGTGCAGGTAGCCCAGCCGGACCGTCTTCCCCCGGATGATCTCGCCGGTCACCGCCAGCTGCGGCCCGCCCGGCACGGCCAGGCCGTCCTCGTCCTCAGTACCAGGCTGCCCAGCACGGGGCTCACCGGGCCCGGGGCCCGCACCGGCCTCGTCCACGCCGGCGAGCAGGTCCAGCAGCGTGCTCTTGCCGCTGCCGTTCGGGCCGATCAGGCCGACCCGCTCACCGGGGCCGAGCTGCCAGGTCACGTCCCGGAGCAGGGTCCGCGGGCCCCCCGCCTCCGGCGAGGCCGGGGGGACCGTCACGCTGACGTCCTCCGCATCGATCACGGTCCGGCCGAGCCGCGCGGTCGCCAGCCGGATCAGCTCCACCCCGTCCCGCGCGGGCGGCTCACCCTCGATCAGCGCGTTGGCCGCGTCCACCCGGAAGCGGGGCTTGCTGGTCCGGGCGGGCGGCCCGCGGCGCAGCCAGGCCAGCTCCTTGCGCAGCAGATTGCGCCGCCGCCGGTCGGTGGCCTCGGCGACCCGGGCCCGCTCCGCCCGGGCCAGCACGTACGCGGAATACCCGCCCTCGTAAGCGTGCACCCGCCCGTCGGCCAGCTCCCACGTCCGGTTGCACACCGCGTCCAGGAACCAGCGGTCGTGGGTCACCGCGACCAGCGCCTCCGGCCGACCGGCCAGGTGCTGAGCCAGCCAGTCGATGGCCTCCACGTCCAGGTGGTTGGTGGGCTCGTCCAGGAGCAGCAGATCATGGTCGCCGATCAGCACGGCGGCCAGCGCGACCCGCCGCGACTCGCCCCCGGACAGCCGATCCGCCGGGGCGGCCAGGTCGATCCCCGGCAGCAGCGCGGCCAGCACCGACCGGGTCCGGGGGTTCGCGGCCCAGGCGTGCTCGGGCAGGTCCCCGACGACGACCGACGCCACGGTCCCGGTGAGCTCGCTGCGCTGGGCCAGCACCCCGGTCCGCAGCCCCCGGGTGCGGGTGGCCCGGCCGCTGTCCAGTTCCGCGGTCCCGGCCAGGACCGCTAGCAGAGTGCTCTTGCCCGCGCCGTTGCGGCCGACGATGCCGATCCGGTCGCCGCCCGCGACACCGGCGGACACCCCGTCCAGCAGCGGCCGCTGCCCATACGCCTTGACCGCCCGTTCCAGGTTGACCAGGTTCACCGCGGGACTGCTCATGTGCGGGCTGATCCCCCGGTCGGCACGCTGATCACGGTCGCGCCGGGAGCGGGACCGGTCACGCTGGCCACCGTCCGGCAAACCCCGGCCCCAGCCAGCGCGACGGCCAGGTCGCGCGCGTGCGCCCCATCCCGGGCCAGGAACGCGCAGGTGGGCCCGGAGCCGGACACGATGGCGCCGAGCGCGCCGTGCTCCAGGCCCGCCGCCAGCGCCTGGCGCAGCCGGGGCAGCAGCGACACCGCGGCGGGCTGCAGATCGTTGCTCAGCAGCGGGCCCAGCTCGGCCGGGTCACCCGAGCGCAGCGCGGCCATCAGGGCCGTGTCCAGCTGCGGCGGCCCAGGAGGATCAGCCTTCCCGGCCGATCCGTCCCCCCCGGCCCGCTCCGCCTGGGCGGCCCGCAGCCGGTCACACGCCGCGTAGACCGCGGGCGTGGACAGCTGCCCGTCCGCGAACGCCAGCACCCAGTGATACGTCCCGGCGGCCAGGGCCGGGGTGACCCGGTCGCCCCGTCCGAGGCCGACAGCGGTCCCGCCGAGCAGCGCGAACCCGATGTCGCTGCCCACCTTCGCGGCCACCTCACCGAGTTCGGCGTGGCTCAGCCCGGCGCCCCACAGCTCGTTGCAGGCGACCAGCGCCCCCGCCGCGTCGGCGCTGCCGCCGGCCAGGCCGGCCGCGACCGGGATCCGCTTCCTGATCCCGATGGCCAGGCCGGGCGCATCGCGGACCCCGGGCCCGACCGCGTCGACCAGGGCGGCGACCGCCCGGGCGGCGAGGTTGTCCGGGCCCTGCGGGACGCTGCCCGCCCCCTCGCCGGTAACCACCACGCTGTCGGTGTCCGCGGAGGTCACGGTGACCTCGTCGAACAGCGCCAGGGCATGGAACACCGTCACCAGGTCGTGGTAACCATCCGCACCGGGCGGGCCCACGGAGAGCTGGAGATTCACCTTCGCGGGCACCCGCGCAGTCACAGCGGTCACGATGCCCCGATCGTAGTCGCCGTCCGGGATGGCCCCATCCCCGCCCGCCAGCCATGATCCCGGTCAAAAGGGGGCGCCATGTGGCACCTATCGACCGTGATCATGGAAAACCTCGCGGGGCAGGCGGGCGTGATCATGGAAAACCTCGCGGGGTCGGCGGGCGTGATCATGGAACCTCGCGTGGGGAGGCGGGCGCGATCATGAGATGCCCGGGCGGGCGGCGGCGGCGATCCGGGCGAAGCCGGTTACCCCGAGCGACTCACCCCGCGCCCCCGGGTCCACCCCGGCCGCGCGCAGGATCCGCTCCGCGTCCGCGGCCGACCCGGCCCAGGTGGCCAGGGCCGCGCGGAGGGTCTTGCGGCGCTGCGAGAACGCCGCGTCCACCACCGCGAACACGTCGGCGCGCGGCACATCTACCGCCGGGGGGTCGCGGCGGGTGAACGCGACCAGCCCGGAATCCACGTTGGGCACCGGCCAGAACACCGTGCGCGGCACCGGCCCGGCCCGGCGCGAGTCCGCGTACCAGGCCAGCTTGACCGACGGCACGCCGTAGACCCGGCTGCCGGGCGGCGCGGTCATCCGGTCGGCCACCTCGGCCTGCACCATGACCAGCCCGCGGCGCAGCGTGGGCAGCTCCGCCAGCAGGTGCAGGACGACCGGCACCGCCACGTTGTAGGGCAGGTTGGCGACCAGCGCCGTCGGGGGGTCCCCCGGCAGTTCCCCGGCCCCGACCCGCGCGGCGTCGGCGGTCAGTACGGTCAGCCGTTGCGGAAAAGAAGGTGCATGAGCGGCGACGGTCACCGGGAGCGCGGCGGCCAGCGACGGATCGACCTCGATCGCCGTGACGTGGCGCGCGGCCGGGAGCAGGCCCAGCGTCAGCGAGCCGAACCCGGGGCCGACCTCGAGCACGACGTCGTCGGGCTGCAGCGCGGCCAGCGACACGATGCGCCGCACCGTGCCGGCGTCGGTGACGAAGTTCTGGCCGAGCCGCTTGGACGGCCGGACGTCCAGCCGCCGGGCCAGGTCCCGGATCTCGCCGGGGCCCAGCGTCGGCGAGACGGGGTGCGCCGGAGGCGTATCCCCGCCGAGCCGGCGCTCCCGGGGGGTTCCGGGGGGTTGCCCCCCGGGCCAGCACTGCCTACCACGGGCCGAAGACGCGCTGGCCGGTCGCCTCGATGATCGCGCACAGCTCGGCCACGTCCATCTGCTTGATCGCCGCCAGCGCCCGCAGCGTGTGCACCACCTGGACCGGGGAGTTCGACCGGCCCCGGTTGGGCAGCGGGGTCAGGAACGGGGCGTCGGTCTCGACCAGCAGCGACTCCGGCGGCGCGACCGCGGCGGCGTCGCGCAGCGGCTGGGCATTCTTGAACGTGAGGGTCCCGGCGAAGCTCAGCACATAGCCGGCGGCCACGCACCGCTTGGCCATCGCGGCGTCCCCGGAGAAGCAGTGGAACACGACCCGCTCCGGCGGCCCTTCCTCGTCCAGGATGCGCAGCACGTCCTCGTGCGCGTCGCGGTCGTGGATCATCAGCGCCTTGCCGGCCTGCTTGGCGATCGCGATGTGCGCCCGGAACCACTCCTGCTGCAGTTCGGGCGGCGCGTCGTCCCAGTAGTAGTCCAGCCCGGTCTCGCCCACCGCCCGCACCCGCGGCTCGCCCGCGAGCGCGGCGATCTCCTCCCGCGCCGCTTCCTTCTCCGCAACGAAACCCGACACGGCCCGGGTGTCGTTCGGATGGATGGCGACCGCGGCGTACACCGCGTCGTGGTCCGCGGCGCAGGCCACGGCCCAGTACGAGGAGGGCAGGTCGGTGCCCACCGTGATCATCCGCGTGATGCCGCAGGCGGCCGCGCGGGCCACCACGGCGGCGACCGGGCCAGGCACCAGGTTCAGGTGACAGTGACTGTCGAACGCGGTGCCCGGCAGCGGCTCCGGGTCGGGGGCGGGGGGCCGCCCGTACTGGTCGGCGCCTGACGTACTCACTCGGGCGTACTCACTCTGGCGTGCTCACTCAGCCGGCCCGGTCACGGCTGCTCGAGCCGGGCCAGTTCCTCGTCAACGATCGAGGGGTCCAGCTTGGTGAACAGCGGCTGCGGCGCGGCCAGCGGCGTGCCCGGCATGATCGGCCGGGACTCCCACCGGGCGGCCGCGTCGTAGTCCCCGGTGATCACCGGGTAGGACGGCCCGCCGTCCTCATCCACCTCGTCGATCCGGGGCATCCCGGTCCAGGTGCCCTCGCCGCCCAGCATCCGGTACACCGTGGACGAGGACTCGGGCAGGAACGGCGTGAGCATGGTCTTCGCGTCGTCCACCAGCTGGAGCACCACGTGCATGATCGTGCGCATCCGCTCCGGGTCGGACTCACGCAGCTTCCACGGGGCCTGGTCGGACATGTACTTGTTGGCGTCGCCGACGGCGCGCATCGCGTCGTTGACCCCGGCCTTGAACCGGGACCGGTCCAGCGCTCTGCCGACCCGGGCGAAGGCCTGCCGGGACCGTTCCAGGATCTCGTGGTCGGTGTCGGTCAGCTTGCCGGGTTCGGGGATGGAGCCGATGTTGCGGGCCGCGAACGAGACCGAGCGGTTGACCAGGTTGCCCCAGGTGGCGACCAGCTCGTCGTTGTTGCGGCGGAGCAGCTCGCTCCAGGTGAAGTCGGTGTCCTGGTTCTCCGGGCCCGCGACCGCGACGTAATAGCGCAGCGCGTCCACGTCGTAGCGGCCCAGGAAATCACGCACGTAGATCACGACGGACCGGGACGAGGAGAACTTCCGGCCCTCCATCGTGAGGTACTCGCTGGAGACCACCTCGGTCGGCAGGTTCAGCGCGCCGAGGGTGCCGGGGGCGCCGCCCTTGGCGCCCTGGCCGTTGTAGCCGAGCAGCATCGCGGGCCAGATCTCAGAGTGGAAGACGATGTTGTCCTTGCCCATGAAGTAGTAGGACTCGGCGCTGGGATCCTGCCACCACGCCCGCCAGGCGTCCGGGTCGCCGGACCGGCGGGCCCACTCGATGGACGCGGACAGGTAGCCGATGACCGCGTCGAACCAGACGTAGATCCGCTTGTCGGCGCGGTCCCGCCAGCCGTCCAGCGGGACCGGGACGCCCCAGTCCAGGTCCCGGGTGATCGCCCGGGGCCGCAGCTCGTCCAGCAGGTTCAGGGAAAAATTGAGCACGTTCGGCCGCCACTGGCCGGACTTGCCCTCCAGCCACGTGCGGAGCACCTCGGAGAACGCGGGCAGGTCGAGGAAGTACTGCTCGGTCTCGGCGAACTTGGGCGTCTCCCCATTGATCTTCGACCGGGGATTGATCAGGTCGACCGGGTCGAGCTGGTTACCGCAGTTGTCGCACTGGTCGCCGCGGGCGTGCTCGTAGCCGCAGATCGGGCAGGTGCCCTCGATGTAGCGGTCCGGCAGGGTGCGCCCGGTGGACGGGGAGATCGCGCCCAGCGTGGTCTGGGGGAAGACGTAGCCGTTCTTGAGCAGGCCCAGGAAGATCTCCTGCACCACGCTGTAGTGGTTATGGCTCGTGGTCCGGGTGAACAGGTCATAGGAGAGACCCAGCGCCCGCAGGTCCTCCGCGATCACCCGGTTGTAGCGGTCGGCGAGCTGGCGGGTGGTCAGGCCCTCCGCGTCCGCGGCGACCTGGATCGGCGTCCCGTGCTCGTCGGTGCCGCTGACCATCAGCACCCGGTTTCCCGCCATCCGCTGGTACCGGCTGAACATGTCGGACGGCAGGCCGAAGCCGGAGACATGGCCGATGTGGCGGGGCCCGTTGGCGTACGGCCAGGCGGGCGCGGTCAGGATGTGACGGGTCGTCGCGGACATGGGTCCAGCCTAGGGGCAACTCCGGGCAGGTCCCGAACGGATTAGGCGGAAGGCGCGGTTCCGGGCGGGCCCTCCGGGGCGGGGGTATCCGGGCCCTCCGGGGCGGGGGCATCCAGGCCCTCCGGGGCGGGGGCATCCGGGCCGCGCGGCGCGGGGGTATCGAGGCCGCCGGGGGCGGCCCGGCGGGCCGCGAGCACGGCGTCGTACACCTCGCGCCGGCGCAGGCCGTGCTCCCGGGCCACGGCGGCGATCACCTCGGTCCGGGGCTGGCCGCCCGCGGCCCGGCGGGCCACTTCAGCCGCCGCGTCCGCCGGGCTGAGCCGGGGTTCCCCCGGGTCGCCCTGGACCACCAGCGTGACCTCGCCCAGCAAGCCGCCTTCGGCCCAGCCGGCCAGCTCGGCCAGCGTGCCCCGGCGGATCTCCTCGTGCGTCTTGGTCAGCTCCCGGCACACCACCGCCCGCCGCCCGGGCCCGAACGCCGCGGCCAGCTCACCCAGGGTCACCCCGGTCCGTTTGCCGGCCTCGAAGAACACCAGGGTGCGGGGCTCGGTGGCCAGCTCGGCGAAACGGCGGGCCCGCTTGCCGGGCTTGGGCGGCGGGAAGCCCTCGAAGCAGAACCGGTCGCTGGGCAGGCCGGACACGGCCAGCGCGGCGGTCACCGCGGACGGCCCGGGCAGCACCCTGACCCGGGCGCCCGCCCCGGCCGCGGCCGCCACCAGCCGGTATCCGGGGTCACTGATCGCAGGCATGCCCGCGTCGGAGACCAGCAGCACATCCTGGCCCTGGCGGAGCGCGCCGAGGAGCTGGCCACCGCGGCGCTGCTCGACCGCGTCCCAGTACGAGACGACGCGGCCGGTCAGCTCGACGCCGAGGGCGGCGGCCAGCCGCCGCAGCCGCCGGGTGTCCTCGGCCGCCACCACGGGCGCCCCGGCGAGGGCCTGCGCGAGCAGTGGTGACGCGTCACCGGGCCGCCCGATCGGTACCGCGGCCACCGTGAGCGTGCCGAAGCTGCCCGGGCCGGAGCCGCCCGCACCGGAGTCGCCCGCGGCAGGGTCGCCGGGGGCGGGGTGGCCCGGGGCGGGGCCGCCGGGCGCAGGGTCGCTGGTCTTCATGCCGGGCACCACGCTATGTCCCCGGGCTGTGTCCCCGGCTGTGTCCCCGGGCTGTGTCGTGCTGTGTCCGGGGCACGGCCACGAATGGGCGGGGCACACCAGTACGTCGCGATCTGGCGCCGCAAGGCTTGCCCCTCCCAATACGATGTGTCCGATGATGGCCTCCCGGGCGACCGCGCAGCCGGCCGCCGCGCCCACCGACCAGCCATCCGGCCTTCTCGCCCGGATGGTCCCGGCCATGCCCGGGAGCACGCTCTGGGGCTGGCTGGGCCCGCTGCTGGTGACGGCGTTCGGCGCGTTCCTGCGGTTCAACCAGCTGAATGTGCCGGACAAGGTCATCTTCGACGAGACGTACTACGTCCCGGACGCGCTGGGCATCCTGCGGTACGGGGTCGAGCACAACTACGTGAGCGCCCGGAACTCGATGCTGGTGCAGGGGAACACGCACATCTTCTCCAGCGGCGGCGAGTTCGTCGTGCATCCGCCGGTCGGGAAGCTGTTCATCGCGTTCGGCGAGTGGACGTTCGGCGTCAACTCGTTCGGCTGGCGGTTCGCGGCCGCGCTGATCGGGTCGCTGGCCATCCTGCTGCTGGCCCGGATCGCCCGCCGGATGACCCGGTCCACGCTGCTCGGCTGTATCGCCGGCCTGCTGATGGCGCTGGACGGGCTCGAGTTCGTGATGAGCCGCACGGCGCTGCTGGATATCTTCCTGATGTTCTGGGTGCTGGCCGCGTTCGGCTGCCTGGTCGTGGACCGGGACGTCACCCGGGCCCGGCTGGCCGCCGCGGTGGACACGGTGACGGGTCGGTGCCCTGGGCGGGGTTCTGGGCGGCGCGCCGGGTGCGGGTGTGGCCGGTGCGGGTGAACGGCGGGATGCGGGCCTGGCCAGCCAGGAACCGGGCCGCCCGGCCGGATCCCCCGCGCGCGGGATCTGGTGGCGGCGGATCCCCTGGTGGCGGGTGGGCGCCGGGGTCTGTATCGGCCTGGCCCTGGCCTCGAAGTGGGACGCGATCTGGTATCTGCTCGGCTTCGCCGGGCTGGTCATCGCCTGGGACGTCGGTGCCCGCCGCGCCGCGGGGCTGCCCAACGACGTCCTCGGCACCCTGCGGCGGCACCGCTGGCTGCCGGCCTGGTTCGGCCTGGTGCCCCTCGTGGTGTACCTGATCACCTGGTCCGGCTGGTTCTTCACCAGCACCGGGTACGACCGGCAGTGGGCGGCGCAGAACGGCCTCCACGTCCCGGTGATCTCCGCGCTGGCCTCGTTCGTGCAGTACCAGAAGCAGATGCTCCAGTTCCACCTGGGCCTGACCACGCACCACCCGTACCAGTCGCAGCCATGGACCTGGCTGGTCATGAGCAGGCCGGTGGCGTTCTTCTGGCAGTGTCCCGCGGGCGGCACCCACGGTGCCTGCGCCAGCTCCAAAGCCCAGGAAGTGCTGGCCATCGGCACGCCGCTGATCTGGTGGGCGTCGATCGCCACGCTGCTGGTCTGCGTGGCGTGGTGGCTGACCCGCCGGGACTGGCGGGCCGGGGCGCTGCTGCTGGCCGTGGCCGTGGGCTGGCTGCCCTGGTTCTGGTTCGCGCTGCACGACCACCGCACCGAGTTCTTCTTCTACGCGCTGGAGTTCGAGCCGTTCCTGATCCTGTCGATCACGTTGTGCCTCGGGCTGATCATCGGCCCGGCCCGGGCGTCGGCGATGCGCCGCACGGTGGGCGCGGCCGTGGTCGGGGCCTACCTGCTCGGGGTGCTGCTGAACTTCGCGTACCTGTACCCGGTGCTGACCGCCAAGATCATTCCGTATACGTCCTGGCTGTCGCACATGTGGTATCACGGCTGGATCTAGCGGAGCGGGCGCGGACCGGCCAGGTCGCCGGCCCAGGCGGCCAGCAGCGCCGGTCCCGGCACCGGCAGCCGCTCCATCTCCCGGGGCTCGAACTTGACCAGGCCGCCCGCGTAGACCCGGCCCTGGCCCTGGGTGACGGACCGGCTCAGGTACGCGGCGAGGGTGTCGAGGACCCCGGGCGGCAGCGGCTCGCGCGGGTACAGCCCGTGGGCGATGTTCAGGTAGCTGGCGGCCGCCTGGTTCCGCACGAACACGGGCGGCCGGCGGCCCATGTAACTGGCCAGGATCGGCGGCGGCGCGCCGAGCCGGACCCGCCACCACGGCGTGCGGTGCCGGGCGACGTACGAGTCCGCAGCCCCGGCCGCCGTGGCCTGGCGGAGGAAGCCGGCCACGGCGGCGTGTTCGGGGGCGGGCAGGTCCCCGAGATCGGCTGGAAGGCTGATGACCAGGCGCAGCGGGGTGGCCGGGGGCAGGACGGGGCCGGCCTCGATGAGTTCGCGGGCCCGGGTGACCGCGGGAACACAGAACCGGGCCGGGATCAGCGGGTGCGGCCCGGCGGTCACCCACACCGCGTTCGCGCCCGTGACCTGGCCCCGGTGCACGCGGCACAGTTCACCCAGCTCGACGTGGCCGTCCGGGAGGCCCCCCGGACGGGCGGCGGGCCAGGGCCGGCCGGTGGAGGTCCAGGGTCGTGGGGCGGCGGGCCGGTGGTCTTCCCGGCCGGCTGGACCCCTGATCTTCCCGTCCGGCGGGCTGCGGCCCGGGAGCGGCCGGGCGGAGCAGCGGCCCCCAGCGGGAGACGGCGCGGAGGACGGCCGTGGGGACCGGGGTGCCGCCGCCCAGCGCGCCCAGGTCCGCCGGGCCGGCCACCCGGCGCATCCGGATCGCCTCCGGGACGGTGCCCGGCCGGAAGCAGGTGATGACCGAGGTGGCCGTCGCGTCCGCGAACACCGGCGCCGACGGTTCGACCAGGTGGACCGCCTGGCCGCCGAGCACGCCGAGCAGCAACTCGCGGACCAGGCGGCCGTAGTTCACGTCCAGCCACTCGGCGGCGGTGATGAGCACGCCCAGGTCGCCGGGGACCGCATGCCCCGCGGTAGCCAGGAAGAAATGGGCGTGCAGCCCGGACAGCCCGCTGGCGGGCACCCCCCGCTCCAGAGCGGCGCGGCGCAGCCACTCCTTGCCCGTGGCGGGGATCTGGTGGTGCCGCACGTAGGGCGGGTTGCCCAGGAACAGCGTGGGGCCGCCGGCCGGGGAAAATTCCGCGTCGCGGTAGTCACCCAGCAGCACCGAGGACCGGCTGGCGAAACCGGCCGCAGCCAGGCTGGCCCGGCCCACGATCGCGGCCAGCGGGTCTATCTCGACACCGACCAGGGCCGCCTGCGGCCAGCGCCGGCCAGCGGCCAGCAGCATCCGGGCCGACCCGGAGCCGGGATCCACGACCCGCGCCGGGCGGATGCCGGTACCTGCCGCCCAGGCGATCATGCTCTCGATGACCGCTGGCGGGGTGAACGTCTGCCCGAGGACCCGCCGTCCCGACGGGCCGCGCAGCGCGCAGAACGCGTCCCCGAGCGGATCCTCCCCGGCCCGGATCCGGTCCCGGGCCGCGGCCGCTTCCGTGCCTGCGGGCCCGCGGCCGGCTGCGCGGGCCGCCAGGTCACGTTCCGCTGCGGACCAGCCCGCCACGCTGGCCGCACCCAGCCGGCTGGCCAGCTCTGCCAGCGCCCGCTCGCCCGGCACGTCCCGGTCAGGCACCTGGCCGGGGTACGCCTGGCCGGGTGGTACCCGGCTGCCCGGGCGAACGCTGGTCACCCGCATCATTGTGGCGCGGGCACGCCCCGGAGCCGCGCATTACGCCCCGCGGGCCGTGCCGGATCGTGTCCCCTTCCGAGCGGGGCACCGGGCCCGGCCGTGGCCTCCCGGACGACGACGGGCACCCCGGGGCTGCCAGTAACCGGGCCGCGGCCGGCTGCGACACTGGAGACAGGATTCGCCTCTGGCGGCGGCGATGGCAATCTCCTGGCTGGCCGGCCAGTCCGGGGACCGGGGCCGCACCGAAGTACTGGTAGAGGCGACCAGGGCGCCCAGTGGGCCTTCAGGAATCTCTCAGATTCGAGGAGTAGTAAAGAGAGCACGAACAACGGGGAAAAAGTGACCCGATTCACCGAGCCGGATGGGTGTTCCCATACGTCTCTAGGGTGAAAGGGTAGCGATCGAGTGGAGTAACCGATGGGGACGAGCGAAGAGGCACCAGACCGGGACCGGCGGTTCGAGCAGGACGTCGTGCCGTTCCTCGGTCAGCTGTACCCCGCTGCACTCCGCATGACCCGTAACCCGACCGACGCCGAGGACCTCGTCCAGGAAACCTCGGCCAAGGCGTACGCCGCGTTCCACCAGTTCCGCCCGGGCACCAACCTCAAGGCCTGGCTGCACCGAATCCTGGCCAACACGTTCATCAACACCTACCGCAAGCGCCGCCGTGAGCCGCGGCAGACGTCCGGAGGTGACTTCCAGGAGTGGCAGCTGCCCGCGGACCCGCTGGCCGCCCAGGCCCGCTCCGCCGAGGCGGAGGCGCTCGACCGGCTCGCCGACTCGGAGATCCTGCGCGCGCTGCGTGACCTGCCCGAGGAGTTCCGGGTCGCGGTCTACCTGGCCGACATCGAGGGATACGCCTACAAAGAGATCGCCGAGATCATGGGCACCCCGATCGGAACCGTGATGTCACGGCTGCACCGCGGCCGCGGCCGGCTGCGCGACAAGCTGGCGGCCTATGGCCCGGGTCCGGGCCCGGGCCTGGCCCCGATGACGGGCTGACTCCCGGACGGCCAGCCCGGGTGGGCCAGGCGGGGATCTACCAGGCGTTGCCCGGGCGTGGTGCGTGCTCCCAGCCGAGGGCGGCCGGGTCGTACACCCGCTCCACGTAGATCTGGTGCCACAGCGAGAACACGACCAGCACCCAGATGTGCCGCCAGCTGACGTCGGGGTCACCCGCCCGGAACCGCTCCAGCAGGCTGAGCGCGGCGTCCCGGTCGACCCACTGGTCGGTCTTGGCCTCGCGCAGCAGGCGGTCCGCCCACCCGTACATATCACCCTTGAGCCAGTGCCCGATCGGCACCGGGAAACCCAGCTTGGCCCGTTCCGCCGCGGCCTGCGGCAGCACTGAGCCCATGGCCTGGCGCAGCGCCAGCTTGGTGGTGCCGCCGCCGATCTTCTCCTCCCGGGCCAGCCGGGCCGCCACCGTCATGACCTCCCGGTCCAGGAACGGCACCCGCAGCTCCAGGCTGTGCGCCATCGTCATCCGGTCCGCCTTCACCAGGATGTCGCCGTGCAGCCAGGTGTTGATGTCCACCAGCTGCATGGTGGACGTGTCGTCCAGGCCAGCCGCGGCGGCCTGGTCGTAGACCGGGCCGGTGATCGCGTAGGCGCTGGCCCCCGGCGACCCGGGCCCCCGCGCGATCAGGTCCACCTGGTCGTCCACGAACACGTGCGCGTTCCCGATGTAGCGCTCGCGCAGCGGGGTCGAGGTCCGCTCCAGGAAGCCCTTGCCCTTGACCCCGGCCGGGATCATCGCGGCAGCCCGCTTGAGCGGTACGCGGGCCAGTCCCGGCAGCCGTTCCCCGGCCCGGACCACGCCCGGCTGGTGATAGATGGCGTAGCCGCCGAACAGCTCGTCCGAGCCTTCACCGGACAGCACCACCTTGACGTGCTTGCTGGCCTCGCGGGCCACGAACCACAGCGGCACCGCCGCGGCGTCAGCCATCGGGTCATCCAGGTGCCAGATGATCCGCGGCAGGTGGGTGAAGAACTCCTCCGCGCTGATCACGTAGGGGATCGATTTCACGCCGATGGCGGCGGCGGTCTCCTGCGCGCGGTCGATCTCGCTGTAGCCCTCGCGCTCGAATCCGACGGTGAACGTGAGCAGGTCCGGGCGGTGCTCGGCGGCCAGCGCGCAGATCGCCGCCGAGTCGATGCCGCCGGACAGGAACGCCCCGAGCGGCGCGTCGCTGCGCAGGTGGACGGCGATCGAGTCGCGCATCACGGCCAGGATCGAGGCGGCGGTGCTCTCGCTCGGGGCCGGCGCGGGACGCAGGTCGGCGCGCCAGTAGCGGAACACGTCCACGCTGCCGCCAGGCCGCGCGATCATCGCGTGCCCGGGCGGAAGCACCCGGATCGGCGGGGTCAGCGCCTCCGGCGGCGGCACGAACTGGAAAGCCAGATACTGCCGCAGAGCGTCCCGGTTCAGGGTGCTCAGCTCGCCCGGGCTGGCCAGGCACTTGCGTTCCGAGGCGAACCGCAGCAGCCGGCCCGGGCCGCCCATGCCGGGCAGGGCGGCACCAGGCTGGCCCGGCCCGGGCTGGCCCCCCTCCAGACGATCCGGTGCTGGCTGAACAGCCCCGGCCGCGTGACGCCCGTGCCGCCCGGATGACGGCGGCGGAGCGGCGGGCACCGGAGCCGCCGGGGCGGCCCGCCCGGCGGCGTGCCGCCCGGCCGGGCGGGTGTCCCACGCGGAGCCCTGCGGGGTCTGCCCCCCGGGCGGCCCGGGCGGCGACGCCTGCCCGTCCAGCCAGTCGTGCTCCTGGGCCTGGTCCACGGTGTAGTAGAAGGGCTTGATGCCGAACTGGTCCCGGGCGCAGAACAGTTCCCGGGTCCAGGTGTCCCAGATCGCGAACGCGAACATCCCGCGCAGCCGGTGCACCACGTCCTTGCCGAGCAGCGCGTACATCTCCAGCAGGACCTCGGAGTCCGAGGTGGTCCGCAGGGTCACTCCCTGCTGGCGGAGTTCCTGGCCGAGCTCGACGTAGTTGTAGATCTCGCCGTTGTAGATCATCCAGTAGCGGCCGTCGGCAGACCGCATCGGCTGGTGGCCGCCGGGCGACAGGTCGATGATCGCCAGCCGCCGGAAGCCCAGGGCGACGTCGGGGTCAGCTGTAGAACCCCTCGTCATCCGGTCCCCGGTGGGTGATCCGCTCCGTGGCGGTATGGACCCAGTCCTGATCCGGGTCTGCCTCCAGGGCCAGTGCCAGGCAGCCGACGATTCCGCACATCATGTCCCCAACGAGAGAGTCTGGTGGTGAGCCGCTGGTGTGGGCCGGTCCTCTGCGCCCCGATCCTAAGGGGCGGACGCCCGCCGCGTGGGCCAGGCCAGGCAGGCCGCCCGTCCGCGGGGCGGCCTGCTGGCCCCTGTCGTCTCAGCAGGCCTCACTGGCCACGCCAGACTGGGGCCCGCTTTTCGGCGAACGCGGCGGCGCCCTCGATGGCGTCCGCCGAGCCGAACACCGGCGTGGTGATCTCGTTCTGCCGGGCGAACTGCTCGCCCGCCGGCCAGTCGGCGGACTCCACGATCACCCGCTTGGTGGCGGCCAGGGCGAGCGGCGCGTTCTGGCTGAGCCTGCGGGCCAGGTCGGTGGCCACGGCCAGGGCCTGGCCGGCCGGCACCAGCCGGTTGATGAGTCCCGCGCGGTGCAGTTGCGGGGCCGGGATCCGCTCCCCGGTCAGCGCGACCTCCATGGCCAGGTGGTAGGGGATCCGCCGGGGCAGCCGGAGCAGGCCGCCTGCCGCCGCGACCAGGCCGCGGGTCACCTCCGGAAGGCCGAAGGCCGCTCCCTCGCTGGCCACGATGAGGTCACAGCTGAGCACCACCTCGAACCCGCCGGCCAGCGCGTAACCCTCGACTGCGGCGATCACCGGCTTGGCGGGCGGCCGCTCGACGATCCCGGCGAACCCACGCCCCCCTGCGCTGGGGTTCTCCCCCGCCAGGAAGCCCTTCAGGTCCATGCCCGCGCAGAACGTGCCGCCCGCCCCGGTGAGCACGATGACCTGAACGTCCGGGCGCGCCTCCAGGTCATCGAGGATGGCGGCCATTCCGGCGGCCACGGCCCCGTTCACCGCGTTCCGGGCGGCGGGCCGGTTGATGGTGACGACCGCTACCGGGCCGTCCACCCCACACAGCACCGCATCCGAGCCGCCCGCAGTCGGGGTGCCCGCGGCCGGGTTACCGGGTCCCGGAACCTCCGCTGCCGCGCTTCCCGAATTGTCCGCCACCGTGCTGCCTCCCTGATGGTTCATTTACTCGATGACTAGCGGCGTTCATGCTGGCAGAAGGCCTGCATGAGGTCCGGCAACCGTCCGGGTTTTGTCCGGCAGTCTGACGAGATAGGCATGATTATCGGCATCCAGGGGTAGCTTGGTGCCCGTGGAGCGGCCCGCCACCCTCTCACGGGCCTTACTTCTGGCCCTGAGGGTTTGCCTATACGCGTGCGGAGGACTTGCCGCAGCGCTCGCTTTTGCTGTGCTCCTGGCCGGCCGGGCCGCGGCGGCCCAGAACCCGGTCTCCGTCGCCCGCGGGCTCCTCGTCGCCTACCACCAGCGGCCTCACCGCGGGTCTTCCTGTCGGCCCGGCCGTTTCCGCGGTCAGTTCCGTAACCGGATCCGCGATCAGTTCCGCAGCTGGTGCCGGGCCAGGCGCCATCCCCGGGCCAGGCGGCACCTCGCCGCAGACCCCCAGCCAGCCCGGCTCCGCGGGCCAGCCCGCTCCGTCCAGCCAGATATCCGGCGCCAGCACTGCCTCCTCTCAGGCCGCTCCTGCGGCTCAGGCCGCTCCTGCGGCGAACGTGCCCGCGGCCACCGTCGCCGCCGCGAGCGTTGCCGCAGCATCGCCGGCCGGGTCCAGCAGCGGCACGAATGAGACCCCAGTCCCGGCAGCCACCAGCGCTGCTGTGACCGCCGGCCAGGAAGCCACCCAGCACATCATGCCGGGCCAGGGCGGCGGCCAGAGCACCGGGGCAGCGGCGAGCGATCCACCCAGCAGCAGCGCCCCGGACGCCAGCAGTGCCGCGCCGAGTACCCCGTCCAGCAGCAACGGTCCGGACGCCAGCACCCGCAACAGCGGCCCGAGCCAGCTCACGGCCGCCAGCGCCGGTGCCGTGGCCGCGGTCAGCAACACAATCGGGAGCGCCACCGGGAGCCGGGGCAGCGAGAGCGCGGCCGCACCAGCCCAGCCAGTCGCGGCACAGGCCGGCCCGCCGAACGCGTCCGGGCCCTCCAGCATCGCCGCTGTCGTCCCGGCGGCTGCCAGCGCCGTCAGCCACGTGGCCAGCGAGACCTCGGCCACCGCGCCTCCTGCCAGTGGCAGCCCGGCCGGGCTGGGCAGTGGGTCCAGCCTGCTCCGCCAGGTGGTCAGCATCGCTGCTCCCACGGTCCCGGCCACCAGCGCGGGCACCCAGGACACCAGCAGCCCCGTGGCGGCGCTGTCCGGGCTTACCGGCATCCTCACCGGAGGCACCCCGCTGAAGGGCGGCCCCGTCACCAGCGCGACGAGCATCAGTGGCGTTAACGGGACGGCCGGCGGTCTCACCGGGGCCCTGGCCGGCGCAGCCGGGAGCATCCGGCCGACGGTCACGGGCACCCTCGGCGAAGCGGGTGCGGCCACCCTCCCAGCTGTGACCCGCACCCTGGCCGGAACGACCAGGACTGTCCTCCCCGCCGTGACCGGAACCGTCACGGGCGTCAGCCGGTCCGTCCTGCCCGCGGTCGCTGGCACCCTCAGCGGTACGACCGGCGCTGTCCTCCCGGGCGTGACCGGCACCCTGACCGGCGTCACCGGGACCGTGCTCCCGGGCGTGACCGGCACCCTGACCGGCGTCACCGGAACCCTCACGCCGCCCCTCTCTACCCTCGGGGGGCTGCTGCCCCCGGCGCCGGCGGGCGGCGGCGCAAGCCTGCCCCCCGCCGCCGGGACACCGGGTCCGTCTGGCCCTGGCGTTGCGGGAACGAGCCCCTCGCTTCACGCCGCGGGCGCAGGCGCGGCCGCTACGGCGGCACTGGGCGCCGGCCTGCGTTCCCTCTCGGCGCCGACCGCGAACGTTGGCGGCCACGGTGCGCCGCGCAGCGGCCCCGGCACTTCCCCGGGTGCCCGCTGGGTCGGGCGGCGGCGCCAACGGCGGGAGCCCGGGCGGCGGGAGCCCGGGCGGCGGCAGCGCCGGCGGGAGTAGCGGGCGCGGGCTGTACGGCGGCGCCGCGGCCGCGCTGATCGCCCTTCTCACCCTGGTCTTGCTGCGGCTGGCCCGTGCTGCCGCGGCGAGGCCGATCTGGCGTTCCTATCTGCCGGAGGTCCCACCCGCCTAATTCCTTTCCTTCCCGATCGGTTCATCCCTTCGGCGCCCAGGCCAGCATCGGCCGGCGCTGATCCCCTCGGAAGGAAAGTGATAGCACCATGCGTACGTGGATGAAATCCGCGTGCGTGGTGCTCGCCTGGAGCATCCTGCCTGCCGTCCTGGTGACGGCCGGCGTGACGGGATCCGTCCGTCCCGCCCACGCGAACACCCGCACCGCGAGCAGTACCGAAGTCACCCTGACCAGCACAATCAGTCTCACCGCACCGTCCCTCACGGCGGCGAGATCCCTCACGGCGGCGAGCCTGGCCACGAAGTACGTGGTCCAGCCCGGCGACACCTTGTCCGGGATCGCGGCCCGGCTGGGCGTGCCCGGCGGCTGGCCGTCGCTGTACGCCGCCAACCAGCACGCCATCGGCCGCGATCCGAACGGGCTCCGCCCGGGCAGCGTGCTCGTCCTGCCGGGCCACAGGGCGCTCGCGCACTACACGGTCGGGGCGGGTGACACCTTGTCGCGCATCGCGGCCGCGCTGCGCTTGCGCGGCGGGTGGCGGGCCCTGTACGCGGCCAACCTGCCAGCTATCGGCCCCGATCCCAACGCGATCCGCCCTGGCATCGTGCTCGCCATACCAGGTCCGGCGTCATCCAGGGCGCGCGCGTCCCACGCACGGCCCACGGCACCCGCACCGGGACCGCCCCCACCACCGCCACCTCCGGGGAGCCTCCCGCATCATGCCCTGCCGGGAGCCGATCATCCCCAGCCGGTTACCCATGCGTCTCCCACCTCCGCAGGCATGCCGCAGTGGCTGAAGCTCATGCTCCTGGCGGTAGGCCTGCTCATCCTGGTGGCCGTGCTCACCGAGCCGGTGCTGGCCAGCCGACGCCGGCGGCAGCACGCCGCGTCCCAGGCTCCCCAGCCTGGCCTGGCCGGATCGGGCCGGGAACTCACCCGCACGCCGCCCGCCGAGCAGAAGGCCTGCATCGTCCTCGCCGACCATGATCGGCTCGTGGTGACGTGCAGCAAGAAGGACGACACGGTGTACGTGCTGCGGCCGCCCGGTGAGAATCCGAGATCAATCTTGCGGGTAGCCCGCCTGGTGCTGCCGGAGGGCCAGTACGGCGAATTGGCCAAGCAACTCGGGATGCCCGCCATCGGGCCGGTGGAGTAGGGATGCCCGCGGGCCGGGCCGGGGCGGCCGCCCCGGCCCGGCCCCCGCCGGTCCGTGGCCGGGACGACGGGCCCAGCCTGCGCCCGGGGGCGCATGACGGGCACCGCCCACCCCGCAGCCGGGGTGGGCGGTCCCGCCTTGACCCTGACCGTGAGAACGTCACCGGGACCATGGAACCGGCGGCCCGGCTGACGCGGCTAACTGTCCGCCGACTCCGGCGACGCCTTCTTGCGGAGCGATTCGACGAGCGCGGCCACATGCCGGCGATCTTCGGGGGTCAGCTCGTCGATGCTGGCGATCAGCAACTCCCGTTCGCGGTCGCCTGGATGCTGCGGCCCGGCGCGGACCTCGTCGTAGTAGTGAAGTCCGGTGGACTCGGCGGCGGCGGCGCGGACAGCGGAGACTGGCACGTCGAGGCCTTTGGCGAGCCCATCGAGCGTGGCCGGGCGAGGGGGGCGGGCGAGGTTCCGGGTCATCGCCAGGGTGTACACCGTCGAACGGGGCAGCCCCCCGCGCCGCGCCACCTCGCCGTAGGACCAGCCCCGCTCACGCAGCCGCTGCTGGATCAGATGCTGGAGTGGGTTGAGTTCGTGCTCCGGCGCCGGGACGGGAGGTCGCGGCCGGTCTCCCGAGGGCTCCCGCTCGTCCCCCGGCGCATGCACCGTCATAGCCAGCCTTGCCGTTCCGTCGAGGGGTGCCTGACCGTCGCCAGGCGCGCTCTTGCGTTACCCGAGAGTAATCAATACTGTACGGTGATAGCCGAACAGTTTGTACGCCCAAGAGCGTACACCCGGTTCGGGTCCGGCACCACGGGGCGCCGGGTGGTCCCCGAGACCCGTCCGCCCGCAACCGCGGGCCGACCGATCTGCCTAGCTGAGG
Source organism: uncultured Actinomycetes bacterium (assembly GCA_963720645.1). Classification (GTDB taxonomy): domain Bacteria; phylum Actinomycetota; class Actinomycetes; order Streptosporangiales; family Streptosporangiaceae; genus RYN-230. The sequence continues at coordinate 171,762 of CAVRFX010000024.1, forward strand.
CAGGTCACTGCCAAAGGAGGCACCATGTCCAATGTACCGGCCGTGACCATGGACGACCTGGAGCTCGAGCGCGCCGAGCTGCTCCCGAGCCGGGAGACCCTCTGGGTGTGCCACCCGAGCCGGGGTGGCAGCAGCTTCACCCAGGTGGGCTACGGCAACACTGCTCAGTCGGGCCTGCTGAACGTCGCCGTGGCGAACGGCAGCCTCAACAACATCCTGAGCCTGGGCTCGGGCAACATCCTCTAGCACGCGCGGTTCGCACCGCGTACCAGCCTGCTGCGCATCGCGGGGTTGCGTGGCGGGGGAGAGGGGCCGCCCGGCCATCCCCGGGCGGCCCTTCCCATTCGCCTCCCGGGTGCGCGGAGGCTACGCGCTCCCGTCACTCCTGACCTTTCCCTGGTGCGCACCGCGGGAGGAGCAGACCCATGACCGTGGCCGCAGGACACATGACCACCGAGCCCGCGCCATCCACCCCGCCCCCGGACGGTGTGCCGGAGACAGCAGAGGCGCCCCGGCTGGCCGGGGGGGTCGAGCTGCTCGGCGAGTACCAGGACTCGGGCTACAGCCGGCCGCCGTCGCTCGTCCGGCGGCCGGATGGCCAGATCATCCAGATGTCCCCGCTGCTGTACCAGGTGACCTGCTGGATCGATGGCTCACGGGACCCGTTCGCGATCGCATCCCTCGTCAGCAGCGAACTCGGTCGGTCCCTGAACGCCGACCAGGTCCGCTATCTCATCACCGCCAAGCTGATCCCGCTCGGTATCGTGGCCGGCGCGGACGCCCCGGCGGCCGCGCCGAAGGCCAGCCCGCTTCTCGCGCTCCGGGCGCGGGGCACGCTGCTGCCCGAACGCGCGGCGAACGCCGCCGGCACCGTTCTCCGGCCGTTGTTCCGGCTACCGCTCATCGTGGCGGTGGCAGCCTGCGTCCTGGCCGTGGACTACTGGCTGTTCGCCGTGCACGGGCTCGGCGCAGGGGTTGCCCAGGTGCTGAGGAACCCGGTGGATCTGCTCGTCGTCCTCGGCCTGTCGGTGGCCTCCGCGGCGTTCCACGAGTGCGGCCACGCGACCGGCTGCCGCTACGGTGGTGCCCGGTCCGGGCTGATCGGCGTGGGCATCTACCTGATCTGGCCCTCATTCTTCACCAACGTCACCGACTCCTACCGGCTCAGCCGCGCAGGCCGGCTGCGCACCGATCTCGGCGGGCTGTACTTCAACCTGATCTTCATGCTGGCCCTGGCCGGCATCTACGCGGCCACATCGGCCGAGGTCCTGCTGCTCGTCATCGCCCTCACGCACCTGGAGATGCTGGAGCAGCTACTGCCCTTTGTCCGCTTCGACGGCTACTTCATCCTCAGCGACCTGGCCGGCGTCCCGGATCTCTTCGCCCGCGTCGTCCCCATCCTGCGCAGCACCGTGTCCCGGGGCCGCCGGGATCCGCGCGTGACCGGCCTGCGCCGTCACGCCCGGATCCTGGTGACCGGCTGGGTCCTGTGCGCCATCCCGCTCCTTGCCGCCGGCCTGGGTTACCTCATGCTGCATCTGCCCGAGATCAACCGGGCGCTGGTGCGCTCTGGCGGCCGGGAGGCGCACCTGATGGCCGCCGCGATCGGGACCCACCGCTACGCACTGGCCGCGGTCGACGCGGTCGGCTTCGCGTTGCTGGCCCTGTCCCTGGCCGCCTCGCTGTACATCACGGCCGGGCTGGTGCGCCGGCTGGCAGCCGTGGGCCTGCGCTGGTCGGCCGGCCGTCCCGGCCGCCGCGTCGTGGTCGCCGCGGCCGGGCTGGCCTGCCTGGCCGGGCTGGCCAGCTTCTGGGCCCTGCAGGGCCAGTTCCGCGGCTGGTAGGCCCGGGGGGCGCCGGCAGGACGGCACCGGCCCGGGTGGCTACTTGGGCTGGAAGCGGATCCCGCCGTCGAAGCGGATGACCTCGGCGTTCATGTAGTCGTTCTCAATCAGTGCCTGGACCAGGTGGGCGAACTCGGCGGCGGTGCCCATGCGCTTGGGGAACACCACCGGGGCGGCCAGCTTGGCCTTGAACGCCTCGCTGTCCGGGCTGAACCCGTAGATCGGGGTGTCGATGATGCCGGGGCAGATCGTGTTCACCCGCACGCCGATCGCGGCGAGGTCGCGGGCCGCCGGGACTGTCATGCCGATGATGCCGCCCTTGGACGCCGAGTAGGCGATCTGGCCGGTCTGGCCCTCCAGGCCCGCCACCGACGCGGTGTTGATGACCACGCCGCGGAGATTGTCGGCATCGGCCGGCTCGGTCTGGGCGATGGCCGCGGCCCCGATCCGCATCAGGTTGAAGGTGCCGATCAGGTTGATGTCGATGACCTTGCGGTACGACGCGAGATCGTGCGGGGTGCCGTCGCGGCCCACGGTCCGGGCGGCCCAGCCGATGCCGGCGCAGCTCACCACGGTCCGCAGCGGGACCCCGGTGCCCACGGCGGTCTCGACGGCCGCGGTCACCGAGTCCTCGTCGGCGACGTCGGTCTTCACGAACAGGCCGGCGGTCTCGGCGGCGACGACCTTGCCCAGCTCCTCATTGAGGTCGGCCACGACAGCGGTGGCCCCCGCGGCGGCGAGGCGGCGGGCCACCGCCGCGCCCAGCCCACTGGCCCCGCCGGAGATGATCGCTGCGGTTCCGTTCAGTTTCATGGCCGGGAGCATACTTCGCGCCCCTTCCCGCCAACCGAACGGGGTTCGGACTTGCGGCGGTGTCGGCGGGCGCCGGTTTGTCGGCGGGCCGGTCTACGATCGTGGGGGTAATGGGGAGCCAGGCTATTCCGGCCGATTCGCCTGGACCAGGCGGAAATGCGCGCCGGGCAACAGGGAGCATGCGGTGAGGAAGTTCCACGCGAACCCGTGGGCGGTACTGCTGGTCGTCTCGCTCGGGTTCTTCATGACGCTGCTCGACCTCACCATCGTGAACATCGCGATCCCGGACATCATCACCAGGCTGCACGCCTCACTCGACGACGTTCTGTGGGTGATCAACGCCTACGCCCTGGTGCTCGCCGTGCTGGTGATCACCTCGGGCCGGCTCGGTGACCTGATCGGGCCGCGGATCATGTTCGCCCTGGGCATCACCGTGTTCACAGTGGCGTCGGCCGCCTGCGGCCTGGCCCCTGGCCCGGGCTGGCTGATCGGGTTCCGCGCGGTCCAGGGGCTGGGTGCGGCCATGCTCATGCCGCAGACGCTGACCATCATCACCAACACCTTTCCCCCCGAGCGGCGCGGCGCCGCGTTCGGCGTCTGGGGCGCGGTCGCAGGGGTGGCGACCATCGCCGGGCCGACCCTGGGCGGCCTGCTGGTGACCGCGTTCGACTGGCGCTGGATCTTCTTCGTCAACCTGCCGTTCGGCGTGATCGCGCTGATCCTGACGTTCGTCATCATCCCGGACATGCGGCCCGGGCGGCGGCACCGGATCGACATCCCCGGCGTGCTGCTGGCCAGCGCCGGGCTGCTGGCTATCTGCTACGGGCTGGTTGAAGGGCAGAAGTACGACTGGGGCACGATCACGTCGTTCATCAGCATCCCGCTGGTGCTCGGGGTGGGGGTGCTGCTGCTGATCGCGTTCCTGGTGCTGCAGTGGCGGACTCAGGACCGGGAGCCGCTGGTCCCGTTCGCGCTGTTCCGGGACCGGAACTACGCAGTGGTCAACTGGGTGTCGGGGACGCTGGCGGTAGGCATGATGGGGATCTTCCTGCCGTTCACCATCTACCTGCAGTCGGTGCTGGGGTTCTCCGCGCTGCGCGCAGGCCTGACCATGGCCCCGGCCTCGCTGCTGTCGATGTTCGTGGCCCCGGTCGCCGGGCGGCTCACCGACAAGATCGGCGGCAAGTACATCCTGATGCTGGGCCTCATCTTCTTCGCGGGCGGGATGGGCTGGGTCGCTCTGGAGGCCACGACCACCTCGGTGTGGTACGACTTCCTGCCCGCGCTGATCGTGGCCGGCCTGGGGATGGGCTGCGTGTTCGCGCCCATGGTCACCGTGGCCATGCGGAACATCGACCCGCGGATGGCTGGCGCGGCTTCCGGCGTGCTCAACACCGTGCGCCAGGTCGGCCTGGTCATCGGCACCGCGGCGGTGGGCGCACTGCTGCAGAACCGGCTGGTCTCCGCCATGAACACCCAGGCCGCAACGCGATCGGGGACCCTGCCGGCCCAGCTGCGCGGGCCGTTCGTGGCCGGGATCAAGCACGCGGCCCAGAACGGGATCCAGGTCGGGGCCGGCCAGAACGGCTCCGGGATCAAGCTCCCCGCGGGCCTGCCCGCCCGCCTGATGGCGGAGTTGTTGCGGATCGGGCATGACGTGTTCACCTTCGGTTACGTGAACGCCATGCGCTCGACGATGCTGCTGCCGGTCATCCTGCTGACGGTGGGCGCGGTCAGCTGCCTCATGCTCAAGGAAGGCCGGTGGACACCGGAGCCGGCGGCCCCGGATATCGCGGCGGAGCAGACGGCCCCGGCGGCCTGACCCCGGCGGGACCGGGTCCGGTCCCGCCGGGACCAGCCTGATCGGCCGGCCTCCGGCGCCGGGGAGCGGGCCCGAGCCCGGGCCCGCTCCCCGGCCGGTCAGCTGGCCGGCTCGAAGACTTCCGGGGACCAGAGGCGGGGCAGGTCCTCGGCATCGGCCGCCTCGAAGGGGAAGCGGCCCGCGAACGCGGGCCGCAGGTCGGTGAGCCAGGTGGCGTCCGGATCGTAGTGCGCGAAGAACGGCCTGCCCACCAGGCCGGGATCGCGAGCCTGGATCATGTGCAGGACGAAAACCCGCTGGCCGGCCACGTCCGCGATCCCGTCCACGCACACCTTGCCCGGAGTCGACGACATCGACGGCCCGCGCACAGTGCGGCACAGCCCCGCGACCTGCCGGTACGCGTCGCTGAAGATGCCATGCGCCCGGGACAGGGGTACCGCGAAGTAGTCCTGCGGACCGGTGTCCCGCTCCACGAACATGTAGTACGGCACCATCCCCATCCGTACCTGGGTCCGCCACATGGCGGACCAGATCGCCGGATCATCGTTGATCGTCCTGATCAGCGGGGCCTGGGTGCGGATCACCGCCCCGGTAGAGCGGATCCGGCTGCTGGCCCCGGCGGCCAGCGCCGACCCCAGCTCCCGCGGGTGGGAGAAGTGCGCCATGAACGCGAGCGATCGTCCCGAGGCCACGACCTGCTCGAACAGGCGCAGCGTGTCATCGGCGTCTGGATCGGACACGAACCGCTGCGGCCAGTAGGCCAGCGCCTTGCTGCCGATCCGGATCGACTCGATGTGCTCCAGCCCCGGTTCGAGGAGCGGTTCGATGTAGCGGCGCAGCACGGTCGCGCCCATGATCATCGGGTCGCCGCCCGTGATGAGCACGCTCGTCACCTCGCGGTGCTGCCGGAGATAGCCCATAACCCGGCCCAGGTCGGCCGTGGCCATCTTGAGATCAGGCTCGTCCACGAACTGTGCCCAGCGGAAGCAGTACGCGCAGTACGCGTGGCAGGTCTGGCCCTGCTTGGGGAAGACCAGGACGGTCTCCGCGTACTTGTGCTGGACCCCGGGCAGCGGCTCGGCCTCGTGATCTGGGATGTTGAGGGCCATCTGCCCGGCGGGATGCGGATTCAGCCGCATCCGTACCTCATGGGCCGCGGCCGTGATTTCCGGCTCGGGGGCGCTCCGTTCCAGGAGCGCGGCGATCCGGGCCACGTCCGCGGCCGGGAGCATGTCAGCTTGCGGGAAGACCAGGCGGTAGAGCGGGTCGTCGGGGGCCGCGCCCCAGTCGATGAGTTCGTCGATGACGTAGGCGTTGGTCCGGAAGGGCAGCACGGTCCCCACGGCCCGGACCGCCAGCCGCTCGGCCTCGCCCAGGCCGGCTCGTGCAGTCAGCGCGTCCAGGTGTTTCGCAGTGTAGGCACGGAAACGTTGACCCCCATTAGGTACTGGCACTATCTGCCGGATGCCACTCACGGGTCTCCCTCCGGTCGATCGCGGTCCCGGCGGCCTTGCCGGGATGCGAGTCCCTGTGGCCCGCGGCTGACGGTGTTCCCGCCGCCTAGCTCAGCTGTTCTGGGCATCAGTTGGGCTCGGCAGCGCCGAGGCCACCTCGGCACGACGGCGGCACCGGCATGACAGCGACATCGGCGCGAACCGCCACGCCAGACCATGCAAGCGCGTCACGCTGAGGAAACGCTGAGGCAGCGTGGACAATCAGCCCGGCTCAGCCGATTCTGCCTGCCTGCATCCCCGTTGGTGACCCGCCTGCCCGGCCCGTCGCCAGCCATAACTGGCCGCCAGGTCCCCACGACTCATCGCTGGTCCCCGCGTCGTTGCGGCCCCCACCAGGACGGTCTGAATCACCCCTTCGTCACGATTTGTCACTTTGCCCGGCACTGGCGGTTCCGGGCCCCAGATCGTGACAGATGGCTACCCAGTGGGCGGATGATCAACCCTGCGGCCCGGCCCGGCGGGCGCCCCTGACCCGTCGCGGATGCCCGGCCGCAGGCCCTCGTCTGTGCCACTCCCCCCGGGGTGAGAGGCTTGGGCCCGTGCTCGAGGAATCCACGCCGCCGGCCCTGGCGAGCAGGCCATCGTGGTCAACGCCATGGGCGGTGACAACGGCCCAGCCGTGGTGGTCGCCGGTGCCGCGGCCGCCGCGGCTACGCTGCGGGCCCCGGTGATCCTGGCCGGACAGCCTGCTGAGCTGCGCGAACTGGTGGCCGGGCATCCTGAGGTAGCCGGGCTGCTGCGGGTCGCAGCCGCCGAGGACACGATCGCCATGGACGAGGGCGCGCTGGCCAGCTGGCGCCGGCCGCGGTCCAGCGTGGCCGTGGCCTGCCAGCTGATCCGGCGGGGCCAGGCCGCAGCCGTGGTCTCGGCCGGCTCCACCGGCGGCGTGGTGGCCACCGCCCGGCTCCGGCTACGCTCCGTGCCCGGCCTGCTCCGGCCCGCCCTGCTGGTGGTGCTGCCGACCCAGCCCCGGCCCACCTTCCTGCTCGACGCGGGCGCCATCGCCGATCCCAAGCCGGAGATGCTTCTCCAGTTCGCCCAGCTGGGAGTGGCCTACGCGCAGATCGCGCACACGATCGCCGAACCGTCGGTGGGCCTGCTCACCATCGGGGCCGAGCCAGGCAAGGGCAACAAGCTGGCCCGCCGGGCGCACGAACTGCTCGCCGCACCGCCACCGCATGGCGCCCTGCCGATCCGCTTCACCGGCAACGTCGAGGGCACGGACCTGCTGACCGGCAGGACGGACGTCATCGTGACCGACGGTTTCACCGGCAACGTCGCACTCAAGACCCTCGAAGGGGCGATGGGGTTCGCCGCCGGGCAGCTGCGGGACGTGCTGAGCGGTTCCCGGGCCGCCAAGCTCGGCGCGGTGCTGCAGCGCCGCGGCCTGCGCGAGCTGCGCGGGCGATTGGACTCCGAGACGTACGGCGGCGCCGCCCTGCTCGGCCTGGAGGGGACCATCGTCATCGCCCACGGCGCCTCCAGCCCGCGCGCCATCACGTCCGCCTGCCTGCTCGCGGCGGACCTGGTCAAGGGCCAGATCACCGAGAGGATCCGGGAACGGCTCGGTCACGGCCGCGGCGGCCATTTCCTCCGCCGGAACTGAGCCACCGCCGGAACCGCGCCCGATGACGGATCTATTGGCGCGGGCCTACCCGGCGTGGTCGCTAGGCTTGGAGCATGGCGGATCCCCGGGATGTTCTCGCGCAGCGGGTGTCGGCTGCGCTCGGTGCGGCGTTCGGCGTGCAGTACGAGACCGCCGACCCGGTGATCCGGCCGTCCACGTTCGCCGACTACCAGTCCAATGCGGCCCTGCCGCTGGCCAAGAAGCTCGGGCGCCCCCCGCGTGACATCGCCGCGGACATCATCGGCCATCTGGACCTGGACGGGGTGGCGGAGCCGCCCGAGGTGAGCGGCCCGGGCTTCATCAACTTCAGGCTCCTGCCGGGCTGGATCGCCGGGCAGGCCAGCGGGCAGCTCGCCGACCCGCGGCTGGGTGTGGCGCAGGCCGATCCGGCCCCGCGGGTGGTGGTGGAGTACTCATCACCTAACGTGGCCAAAGAAATGCACGTCGGCCACCTGCGCACGACCATCGTCGGCGACGCGCTGGCCAGGATCCTTGAGTTCGCCGGCCAGGACGTGATCCGGGATAACCACCTGGGCGACTGGGGCACCCCCTTCGGGATGCTCATCGAGCATCTACTCGACGTGGGCGAGGACTCCACCGACGCTGACCAGCTGCGAAGCAACCCGAACGCCTTCTATCAGGCGGCCCGGCGCAAGTTCGACTCCGACCCGGAGTTCGCCGAGCGCGCACGGCAGCGGGTGGTGTTGCTGCAGGGCGGCGACGAGGGCACCCTCCAGCTATGGCAGCACCTGGTTGACATGTCCCTGGACTACCTGCACCGGATATACCGCCAGCTCGGGGTCACGCTGACCGACGCGGACATCCGCGGGGAGAGCTTCTATAACGACCTGCTGGCCGAGGTGTGCGCCGAACTGGAGGCGAGCGGGGTCGCGGTCATCAGCGACGGAGCGCTGTGCGCCTTCCCGCCCGGGTTCACCGGGCGGGACGGTGAGCCGCTGCCAGTGATCATCCGCAAGCGGGACGGCGGCTACAACTACTCCACGAGTGACCTGGCCACCATCCGGTACCGGATCCGGGACCTGCATGTGGACCGGGCGATCTACGTGGTGGGCTCGTCCCAGGCACTGCACTTCCAGATGGTCTTCGCGGTGGCCAGGCAGGCGGGCTGGATTCCGGCCGCGGCCCGGTTCGAGCATGCGCAGATAGGCAACGTGCTGGGGACCGACGGGAAGCTGCTGCGCACCCGGGCCGGCGACTCGATCAAGCTGAGCGAGCTGCTGCGGGAAGGCGTCGAGCGCGCGCGCAAGGTGTTCGACGAGCTCAACACCAACCCAGAGTTCGACGAGAGCGAGCGCGCCGCCATCGCGGAGGCGGTCGGGATCGGCGCGATCAAGTACGCCGACCTGTCCACCGCACGGGACAGCGAGTACGTATTCGACTGGGACCGGATGATCTCGTTCAAGGGGAACACCGGGCCCTACCTGCAGTATGCGACCACGCGGATCCGGTCCATCTTCCGCCGGGCGGGACTCGACCCGGACGGCGCCCGCGCCCCGATCACGCTGGCCGAGCCAGCCGAGCGGGCCCTCGCGCTGCGCCTGCTCGGGTTTGGAGCCGCGGTCGGGCAGGCCGGGGAGACCACCCAACCGCACCTGCTGGCGGGTTTCCTGTTCGATGTGGCGAGCGCGTTCACCACGTTCTACGAGCAGTGCCCGGTGCTCCAGGCGACCGAGCCGGCCATCCGGGACAGCCGGCTCGCGCTGTCCGCGCTCACCCTGCGCGTCCTGCTGACCGGGCTGGATCTCCTCGGGATCCCGGTCCCCGAGCGCATGTGACCCGGTCCCCGGGCACCGGGGTTCCGGTCAATCCGGAGCCTGCTCCCAGGGAAATCCCAGGCTTCGCCGCCTGATGTCACAGCCGGGCCGGGCAGCCTCGTGGTCATGGACAACATGTATGAGCCAACGGGCGGGGACCCGGCGGAGGGATCCCGCCCGACTGAGCAGTTCTGGCCGATGAGCACTGGCGGCGGGAGCCACGGGCCCGGACCCCAGAACCCCGGGCACCAGAACCAGGGTCACCAGCACCCGGGCTATCAGGACCCGCGCTACCAGGTCCCGCCCGGCCGCCCGGGCCAGGGCCCCCGGCGGCGTAACCTGCTGCACTGGACGGTCGGCCTGGTGGCGGCCGGGGCGCTGGCCATCGGCGGCATCGTCGCCGGCGTCTCGCTGGCCGGGCACTCGTCGCCGGCCGCGCAGCACCGCGGCCGGGCCCAGCGCCCAGGCCGCCGCCCTGAACAGCGCACTCAACTCAGCGGACGCCCCCGGCACCCTCTCGCTGACCTCGTCGTCGGCCGGTACGGGCGTGGCCGCGGGCAGCGCGGGAGCGGCCGTGCTGGCGCATCCGTGCGCCAGGGCGTTGCGGGTGGCCCGCGCCGCACGGCAGGCCGGGCACCCGGCCGTGGCCCGGGCGGCACTGCGGGCCGCCGGCGCCCGCTGCCTCGGGTGGCGCCACCGCCTGGCCCGGGTGGCCCTGCTGCGCGGCATCGACGGGCAGTTCACGTTCCGGGGCAAGGGTGGCACCATCCGCACCCTGGCCTTCGAACGGGGCATCGTCCAGTCTGCCAGCGGCGGCGACCTCGTCGTGAGCGCGAGCGACGGCACCACCTGGACGTGGGTCCTGGGGAGCGAGAGCGTCGTCCGCGAGAGCGGGAAGAAGACCACCGCGAGCGCGCTGGCCGCGGGCGAGCCGGTCTGGGTGGGCGGCCCGGTGGTCTCCGGCGCCAAGGATGCCCGGCTGGTCGTGATCCGGCCGCCGTCGGCTCCCTCCCTCTCCAGCCCGTCACCCTCGGCCTCCAGCTCATCCGGAAGCTGAGCAACCGTGAGTCCGGTGCCCGCCAGTTCCGCCTCCGGAAGCTGACGGGGGACCCGGCCGGCTCCTCGCAGGCCCTGCCTGCGGGAGCCGGTAATCTTTGCTGGCCGACCCCTCCCAGGTGATGACAGACAACGACCGGATCCCCCAGGTGCTCGTCGTGGACGACGAGCCCAACATCCGTGAACTGGTCCAGGTGGCGCTGAAGTTCCATGGCTGCGCGGTCACGACCGCGTCCAGCGGGAAGGACGCGCTCCGGCAGGCGGAGGCGGCCCGCCCTGACCTGATCGTGCTCGACGTGATGCTGCCCGACCTGGACGGGTTCGAGGTGTGCCGCAGGCTCAGGGCGGCGGGCAACGAGGTGCCGGTGATCTTCCTCACCGCACGGGACACCTCATCTGACACGGTGACCGGGCTGGCCCTGGGCGGCGATGACTACGTCACGAAGCCGTTCTCGGTGGAAGCGCTGGTGGCCCGGGTGCGGGCCGTGCTGCGGCGCGCCTCCCGGCACGGCGGCGACGCCCCGGCGGACCAGGGAATCCTCCAGGCCGGGGACCTGGAGCTCGACGAGTCACGGTGGACCGTGCGCCGCGCGGGCACGGCCGTCGAACTGTCCCCGACCGAGTTCCGGCTGCTCGCGTACCTGATGCGGCACCAGGGCCGGGTGCTGACCCGCGCCCAGCTGCTGGAGAACGTGTGGGGCTGGGACTACGCCGGGCAGTCCCAGATCGTCGAGACGTACGTCAGCTACCTGCGGCACAAGCTCGATCCGCTGGGGCCGCCCCTGATCCACACGCAGCGCGGGGTGGGGTACAGCCTGCGGCCGGGTGCCCGGCCAGAGGGATGACCGCGCCCGGCCCCGCGAGCGCATCCGCGCCCGGCCCCGCGCCCGCGATCGCACCCGGGCCCGGGACCGGCCCCGGCCCCGCGGACCCGCCCGCGTCCGGGCGGCGGGCCAGCGGGATGCTATCGCTGCGCGCCCGGCTGCTCGTCCTGCTGATCTGCGTGACCGCCGCCTTCCTGCTGATCTTGGGGACGGTGAGCACGATCGTGCTGAGCCGGCGGCTCGGCGGCGAATTCAACGCCCAGCTCATCGCGGCGGCGCAGCACAGCCCGCAGCAGATCGCCAGCAATCCCGGCGACTACGTGGCGGTCGAGATCACCTACCTCCCGGTACAGGTCCGCCCGCTGACCGGCAACTCCGCCGCCACCCAGGAACTGGCCGCGACGGTGCAGAACCTGATCTCCCGGCACGTCGCGCGCTACTACATCGGCAGCCAGCCGTTCGCGCTGCCCCGCACCGCGGGGACCGGCCCGCGGCTGCGCGCGGTGGCCCGGCTGATCCCGGCCCGGGCCAACGGCGGGACGCGCGGGGTGCTGGTGGTCGCGCGGCCGGTCACCGCCGTCACCGGCCAGGTCGGCGCGATCGTGATCGTGGAGCTGATCACGGGGGGCGCGCTGATCCTGCTGCTGGCGGTCGGCGGCCGGTGGCTGATCGGCCGGGGCCTGGCCCCGCTGAACCAGATGGCGAGGACCGCGCAGCAGATCACCTCACGCGGCGACCTGACCGCCCGGATGCCGGACGCGGACGACAGCACGGAGGTGGGCCAGCTCGGCGGGGCCATCAACGCGATGCTGGACCGGATCCAGCAGGCGTTCGGCGCCCGCTGGAGCTCGGAGCAGAAGGTCCGCCAGTTCGCCGCCGACGCCTCGCACGAGCTGCGCACCCCGCTGACCACGATCCGCGGCTACGCGGAGCTGTACCGGCAGGGGGCGCTCGGCCCGGATCAGCTGCCGGACGCGATGCGCCGCATCGAGCAGGAATCACAGCGGATGAGCACCCTGGTCGCCGAGCTGCTCGAGCTGGCCCGGCTGGACCGGACCTCCTCGCTGGACCTGGCCGAAACCGACCTGTCCGTGCTGGTCGGGGACGCGGCCGCGGATGCCCGGGCGGTGGAGCCGGGCCGCCCGGTCACGGCGGAGGCCCCGGACCGGCTGATCGCCGTGGTGGACGAGGCGCGGATCCGGCAGGTGCTGGCCAACCTGCTCGGCAACGTCCGTGAGCACACGCCCCCGGCGACGCCGGTCGCGGTGCGGCTGGCGCCGGTCCGCGGCGGAGCCGTGCTCGAGGTCGCCGACGCGGGACCGGGCATGTCGGACGAGGACGCGGCCCGCGCCTTCGACCGCTTCCACCGCGGGACGGACCGCCCGGGCAGCGAGGACGGCCGGGGCGCGGGCAGCGGGCTGGGACTCTCGATCGTGCAGGCCATCGCGGCCGCCCACGGCGGCCAGGCGGTGCTGGAGTCGCAGGCCGGCACGGGACCCGGGTCAGGATCTGGCTTCCTGCCGAGTCACCCGCCCCCTGATCCCGCCGGATTTTCTCTAACGGTCCGACCGGCCCGGGTCACGTGCCGCGCATCACGCAGGTGAGGGACCGGCCGGGGCGGATGACGGGCTGGGCAGGTGCTCGAACAGGTAGTAGACCCCGAGCAGGCCGTAGATGACCAGCGCGGCCAGCGGCTGCCCGAACGCCGCGACGAGCGTGCCGGCGGCGTAGACGAGCAGCCCGCCGGTGAACCCGGGTATCGAGCGGCGCAGCGCCTCCGGCTGAGCCTGGCCGCCCAGCGACTCCGCGTGCGTCACCACGTAGATCCACAAGCCGGCGAAGCCGAGGGAGACCGCGATCAGCACCAGCCCGTAGGTGACGGTCGCCGCGACGCCGCCGGTGTGCCGCAACTCCTCCGCGACCAGCGAGGTCGGAAAGGGGATGGCCACCACGCCCATGAGCAGCAGCAGGTTGATGACCAGCAGCGGGCGGTCTACCCGGGTGACGTGGGCCAGGATCGTGTGGTGGTTCATCCACATGATCCCGATGGTGAGGAAGCTGACCACGTAGGCGAAGTACTGCGGCCAGTCGTGCACGAGCAGGTAGACCAGCGTGTGGCCGTGGGCGGGCGGCAGCCGCAGGTCCAGCACGAGCAGGGTGATCGCGATCGCGAAGACGCCGTCGCTGAACGCCTCGGCCCGCTTGCTGTCCATGACCCCGGCCGCCCCTCGGTCCGGTCAGCCCGTGGGCTGGTCGGCCGAGGCCGGCGCGGCGGGGCGGCGCGGCGGCGCTGCGCCGGCAGGCGGCGGGGGCGGCTGGACGGAGCGGACCAGGACCTGGGCGACGTCGACGACTTCGAGGGTTTCCTTGGCTTCGCCGCTGGCCTTCTTGGCCGCGACGGCGTCGCCCAGCATGACCAGGCAGTACGGGCAGCCGGTGGAGATGGTGTCCGGGTCGGTGCCGAGCGCCTCGTCGATGCGCTCGGTGTTGATCCGCTTGCCGATCCGCTCCTCCATCCACATCCGGGCCCCGCCCGCGCCGCAGCAGAAGCCGCGGTTCTTGCACCGGTGCATCTCCTGGGCCTGCACGCCGGGAACGGCTTCCATGATCTCCCGCGGCGGGGTGAACACCTTGTTGTGCCGGCCGAGGAAGCACGGGTCGTGGTAGGTGATCTTCTCCTCGACCGCGCTGACCGGGGTCAGCTTGCCCTGCTCGACCAGCCGGGCCAGCAGCTGGGTGTGGTGGATCACCTCGTAGTTCCCGCCGAGCTGCGGGTACTCGTTGGCGATCGTGTTGAAGCAGTGCGGGCAGGACGCCACGATCGTCTTGCGCGGCCCGCCTCGTTCAGCGTCTCGATGTTCTGCTGGGCCAGCATGGAGTAGACGAACTCGTTGCCCATCCGCCGGGCGGGGTCGCCGGTGCAGGTCTCGGCCGGGCCGAGGACGGCGAAGTTCACGCCCGGCCTGGTGCAGCAGGGTGGCGATGGCCTTGGTGGTCTTCTTGGCCCGGTCCTCCAGCGCCCCGGCGCAGCCCACCCAGAACAGGTACTCGACGTCGTCGCCGAGCTGCCCGTCCGCCACCGGGCACCTCGAAGTCGAGCTCCTCGGCCCAGGCCAGCCGCCGGGCGCCGCCCATGCCCCACGGGTCGCCCTTGTTCTCCAGGTTCTTCAGCATCCCGGAGGCTTCGGTCGGGGAAGCTGACTCGATGAGGACCTGGTGGCGGCGCATGCCGTCGATGTGGTCGATGTGCTCGATGTCCACCGGGCATTCCTCGACGCACGCCCCGCAGTTGGTGCACGACCACAGCACGTCCGGGTCGATCACGCCGTGCTCGTCGGCGGTGCCGACCAGCGGGCGGCCCGCCTCGATCTTCACCGCCTCCGGCAGCGCCTCGCGCTGCGCCTCGTCGGCGGCCAGCAGGTAGGGCGCCTTGGCCAGGGCGTGGTCGCGCAGGTCCAGGATCACCTGCTTGGGGGACAGCGGCTTCCCGGTGGCCCACGCCGGGCACTGCGACTGGCACCGCCCGCACTCGGTGCAGGTGGCCATGTCCAGCAGGCCCTTCCAGGTGAAGTCCTCGATCTTCCCCAGCCCGAACACGTCGGTGTCCGGGTCGGCTTCCTCGAAGTCCAGCACCTTCCCGTTCGCTGCGCATCGGCTCGCAGCCCGCGCAGCGCGTCCGGGCGGCGGGAGAACAGCACGTTGATCGGGCGCGGTGATGATGTGCAGGTGCTTGGAGTAGGTCAGGAACACCAGGAAGCCGAGCACCACCGCCAGCTGGGCCAGCAGGAACACGGTCTCGATGACCTTGTTCGCCCCGGTGCCCAGCGGCGCGAGCCAGTGCCCGACGATCTGCGACGCGAACGCGCCGTGCGGGTAGGGGAAGTCGCCGGTGTTGATCTGCGCGCCCCGGTAGATCAGCAGGGTCGCGATGACCAGGAAGATCGCCAGCAGCACCAGCCAGGCCGCGCCGGTGTGGCTGCCGGCGAACCGGGACGCCCGGCCTTCCCGCTCGGGGTTGTTGCGCAGCCGGATCACCGCGAACGTGATGATGCCCGCCAGCACGCCGACCGCGAACAGGTCCTCGATGAACCCGATGAAGGCCCAGTGCCCGATCACCGGGATCGCGAACGTCTTGCTGAACAGGTCCCCGTAGGCCTCGATGATGGTCAGCAGCAGGACGATGAAGCCCCAGAACGTCAGCGCGTGCGCGGCCCCGGCACCGTCCACTTCAGCAGCTTGCGCTGGCCGATCACCTCGGTGGCCTCGACCTCCGCGTCCCGCGCCGGGTGCGAGCGCACGGCCTCGATCCGCTCCGGCGCCGGCTGCCCCGACCGGCCGACCCGGGCCAGCCACCACAGCCGCTGCCCGGCCAGCGCGAACGCCACCACCGTCAGCACCAGGCCGACCACGATCCGCACAACCACGAAAACCTCCTCATGCGGCGCAGGCCCCGCCGGACCTGCGGGTCGCGCCGGCTGCCAGCGTACGCCGCGCGAGCCTGACCCGATGATCAAGGCGTTACGCAGGGCGATCACGGGACAGGCCACCTAACCCGGCCATATCCTACCGGCGAGTAACTTGGGCCGCCCGGCCCGGCGCCGGCAGCGGAACCGGCGGCTGAAACTCCCCGGCTACGGGGATCCGGCCCGCTGCCAACCACTGACCCGGTTTGGGCGTCCTTGATGTGTTTGCAGTGATTGCTGGGGGGCCTGATCCAACGGAGGAAGGCATGGCAGGGAAACGCATGGCCAGCACCGGTGCGGCCAGCGGCGATGGGGCACCGGCCCCGCAGGGCGGGACCAGGTGGCGGATCAGCCTCCCCGGCCGGGCCGTCGGGCTACGGCCCTGGCCTCCGGCGCGGGAATCACGGCCACGGTCCTGGCCGGCGCGATGATGGCCGCGGGACCCGCGGCCGCGTCCCCGGCGGCCAGCAGCACGCCGTCGCGCAGCGTGGCGGCCGCCGTGAGCAACCCGGCCGGGCGCTGGCTCGCCCCCTGGGACCGGGCCGCGGCCACGCGGAGCGGCTCGATGACCGCGCAGGCCCGGATGGCGGCCACCGCCCTCAGTCCCGGCTTCAGCGGGGCGTTCCTCGACGGGGTGTCCTGTACCGGCCGGTCGCAGTGCACCGCGACCGGGACGGCCACCACCCGCACCGGCAAGAACCTCAAGCCGCTGGCCGAGCGCTGGAACGGGACCAGCTGGACCGTCCAGTCCACGCCTACCACCAACACCAGCGGCTGGCTGGGCGGCACGCTCGACGGCGGCGTGTCCTGCACCTCGTCCACCGCCTGCATGGCCGCGGGTTACTCCTACAGCAAGAGCTACTCCCGGCTGCTGGGCGAGGGCTGGAACGGCCACAGCTGGACCATCCAGCCGGACGCCAAGCCGGCGACGGGCGGCCAGCCGTTCGGCATCTCGTGCCGGTGGGCCAAGGACTGCACGGCGGTGGGTCAGCGGCTCACCGGGATGACCCTGGCCGAGCACTGGAACGGGCGGGCCTGGTCCGCGCAGACCACCAAGCACCTGGGCGCGCTGGACAGCGTTTCCTGCCCGGCCACCGGGAACTGCACGGCCGTCGGCTCGAACAGCGCCGGCAAGGCGCTCGCCACGCACTGGAACGGGAAGACGTGGTCGGACCAGTCCGCGGCCAGCCCGCAGCAGCTCAACGTGCTGGGCAGCGTGTCCTGCACCGCGGTACAGGACTGCGTGGCGGTCGGCGTGGCGGGCACGACCAGCCCGAGCCTGTCCCTGGGGCCGCTCGCCGAGCACTGGGCCGGCGGGAGCTGGACGGTTCTCACCCCGGCGAACCCGGCTCCCGCGGGCGACATCGCGGAATTCAACTCCGTGTCGTGCACCTCGGCCACCAACTGCGTGGCGGTGGGTGACTACATGGACCAGGCCGACACCAGCGACACGACCCTGGCCGAGCAGTGGAACGGCACATCCTGGACGGTGCTGACCACGCCCAGCCCGGCGACGTTCAGCGCCCTCGTGTCGGTGTCCTGTCCCTCGGCGACGCACTGCGTGGCGGTCGGGGTGAGCAGCCCCACCGCTACCGGCGCCCTGACCCCGCTGTCCGAGGTCTGGGACGGCACCACCTGGACGGCGGTCACCGCACCGCGCTGATCCGGCCCGGCCGCTGGCACCACCTGCCGCGGCGTGGCATGACCCGCTTCCCGCGCGGGCATGCCACGCCGCGGAATCTTTTTGCGCTCCCAGAAGTTGAGCCCAGTAGACTCAACTCATTTGCCAGGGGTGAGCGTACCTGGCAGACTTGAGCCGACCAGGCTCAAGGTAAGTAACGATCACACACACAGGGACAACACATGGCACGTGCGGTAGGTATCGACCTCGGAACCACCAACTCCGTCGTCGCGGTTCTGGAAGGCGGCGAGCCCACAGTTATCGCCAACGCGGAAGGCTCCCGGACTACTCCGTCCGTGGTGGCCTTCGCCAAGAACGGTGAGGTGCTGGTGGGCGAGGTCGCCAAGCGGCAGGCGGTGACCAACGTCGACCGCACGATCCGCTCGGTCAAGCGCCAGATGGGCACCGACTGGACCGTCAAGATCGACGACAAGAAGTTCACCGCGCAGCAGATCAGCGCGTTCATCCTGCAGAAGCTCAAGAGGGACGCCGAGTCCTACCTGGGCGAGACGATCACCGACGCGGTGATCACCGTGCCGGCGTACTTCAGTGACGCCCAGCGGCAGGCCACCAAGGAGGCCGGCCAGATCGCGGGCCTGAACGTGCTCCGCATCATCAACGAGCCCACCTCCGCGGCCCTCGCCTACCACCTGGAGAAGGAGGGCGAGGCCACCATCCTGGTCTTCGACCTGGGCGGCGGTACCTTCGACGTCTCGCTGCTGGAAGTCGGCGACGGCGTGGTCGAGGTGAAGGCCACCAGCGGCGACAACCACCTCGGTGGGGACGACTGGGACCAGCGCATCGTGGACTGGCTGGTGCAGGACTTCAAGAACAATTACGGCACCGACCTGTCCAAGGACAAGATGGCGCTGCAGCGGCTGCGCGAGTCCGCGGAGAAGGCCAAGATCGAGCTGTCCGGCTCCGCCGAGACCACGATCAACCTGCCCTACATCACCCACTCCGAGCAGGGCCCGCTGCACCTGGACACCAAGCTCACCCGGGCTGAGTTCCAGAAGATGACCTCGGACCTGCTCGACCGCTGCAAGGGGCCGTTCCAGCAGGTCATCAAGGACGGGAACACCAAGCTCAGCGACATCCAGCACGTGGTGCTGGTCGGCGGCTCGACCCGGATGCCCGCCGTGGTGGACCTGGTCAAGGAGCTGCTCGGCGGCAAGGAGCCCAACAAGGGCGTCAACCCGGACGAGGTCGTCGCCGTGGGTGCCGCTCTTCAGGCCGGCGTGCTCAAGGGCGAGGTCAAGGACGTCCTGCTGCTGGACGTGACCCCGCTGTCGCTGGGCATCGAGACCAAGGGCGGCATCTTCACCAAGCTGATCGAGCGCAACACCACGATCCCGACCAAGCGGTCGGAGATCTTCACCACGGCCGATGACAACCAGCCGTCCGTGCAGATCCAGGTGTTCCAGGGTGAGCGCGAGATCGCCGCGTACAACAAGAAGCTCGGCATGTTCGAGCTGTCCGGCCTGGCTCCCGCACCGCGCGGCATCCCGCAGATCGAGGTCGCCTTCGACATCGACGCCAACGGGATCGTCAACGTGTCCGCCAAGGACCTGGGCACCGGCAAGGAGCAGCGGGTCACCATCTCCGGCGGGTCCGCGCTGTCCAAGGACGAGATCAACCGGATGATGGCCGACGCGGAGCAGTTCGCCGCGGAGGACGCCGCCCGCCGCGAGGAGGCCGAGGTGCGCAACCGCGCGGACACCCTGGCCTACCAGACGGAGAAGTTCCTGGGCGAGAACGCGGACAAGGTCCCGGACGACATCAAGTCCGAGGTGGAGTCCTCCATCGCCGACCTGAAGAAGGCGCTCGAGGGCACCGATCTCGAGGCGATCAAGGAGGCCACCGAGAAGGCCGCCACGGTCAGCCAGAAGATGGGCACCGCCATCTACGCGCAGACGCAGGCCAGCGCGGCGGAGGACACCCAGGCGGGTGCCGCTGACGAGAGCGCGAACGACGACGAGGTCGTCGACGCCGAGATCGTTGACGAGGACAAGCCGCACACCGGCGAAGGTGGCGCCGCCTGATGAATTCGCCAGAGGACACCAACAACGGGCCGGTGATCCGTGACCTCAGGCGCATCGACCCGGTGACCGGCCAGGTCAGGGACCCGCAGGGGCGCCGAGACGGCGCCCCTGGCAAGCCGGCCCGGCCGGGCGGCACTCGGTCTCCAAGCCGGGCGGGGCTGGGGCCCGTCCCGCGGCACCAGGCGGTGCCGCGGGGGCCCAGCCCCCCGGCGGGGATGGTGCGCGCCGGTCCGGGGGCCAGCCCCAGGGCCGGCCGAGGGCCAGCCCGGTGCGGGCCAGGCCGGTGCGGGCCAGGCCGGTGCGGGCCAGGCCGGCGCCGGCCCGCCAGCCAGCGGGCGAGCCGGGGCGGGGCCGTGACCAGGGGGCTCCCGGGCAGCCGGGCGGCAGCCCTGGCCCGGAGGCGCCTGCGGCCGGCGGCACACCGCCAGCGGGCACGCCCGCCGGCCGGGCCAGCCCGGCCCGGGCGGGGACGCCCTGGCCGCACAGCTGGCCGAGCGCACCGCGGACCTGCAGCGCGTGCACGCGGAGTACGCCAACTACCGCAAGCGCGTCGACCGGGACCGGCTGGCCGTCCGCGAGCAGGCCCTGGCCAACGTGCTGAGCTCGCTGCTCCCGGTGCTGGACGACATCGGCCGGGCGCGTGAGCACGGGGACCTGAACGGCGCGTTCAAGTCGGTCGGGGAGTCGCTGGAGACCATCGCGGCCAAGCTGGGCCTGGAAAGCTTCGGCGAGCCAGGCGAGCCGTTCGACCCGCTGGTCCACGAGGCCCTGATGCACTCGTATTCACCGGACGTGACCGAGCCGACCGCGGTCCAGATCCTGCAGCCGGGCTACAAGGTGGGCGAGCGGATCATCCGCCCGGCCCGCGTCGCGGTCGCGGAACCCAGCGACGGACCAGCCCCGGACGACCAGGCCGAAGCGCGCCAGCCACGGGGAACTCCGGCGGGAAACAACTGACCCCCGGGGAGAGGTAGTAAGTGAGCACGAAGGACTTCCTCGAGAAGGACTACTACAAGGTCCTGGGCGTCTCCAAGACCGCGAGCGCGGACGAGATCAAGAAGTCGTACCGCAAGCTCGCCCGCAAGTACCATCCCGACGCCAACAAGAGTGATCCCAAGGCGGAGGAGCGGTTCAAGGAGATTTCCGAGGCCTACAACACGCTGTCCGACACCAAGCGGCGCAAGGAGTACGACGACGCGCGCTCGCTGTTCGGCGGCGGGTTCCGGGCGCCGGCCAGGGCGCCCCGGGTGGTCCCGGCGGCGGGGGCTTCAACTTCGACCTCGGCGACCTGTTCGGCGGCGGCACGGCCGGCGGCGGGGGCTCAGGCGGCGGCCTGGGAGACATCCTCGGCGGCGTGTTCGGCGGCCGCGGCGGCGGGGCCCGCACGGCGCAGAACCGGCCGCGGCGCGGCACCGACGTGGAGACGGAGACCTCGCTGTCGTTCAGCGACGCGCTGGAAGGTGTCACGGTCAGCCTGCGGCTGGCCGGCGAGGGACCCTGCCCGACCTGCCGGGGCACCGGCGCCAAGGCGGGCACGGTGCCGCGGGTCTGCCCGAACTGCCAGGGGACTGGCCAGGAGAGCAAGAACCTGGGCAGCTTCGCGTTCTCTGAGCCGTGCCACGAGTGCCGGGGCCGCGGGCTGGTGGTCGACGACCCGTGCCCGGTGTGCTCCGGGAGCGGGCGGGCGATGAGCACCCGGACCATCCAGGCGCGCATCCCGGCCGGCGTGGCTGACGGCCAGCGGATCAAGCTCAAGGGCAAGGGCGCCCCGGGCGAGCGCGGCGGCCCCGCCGGGGACCTGTACGTGCGGGTGCACGTCACGGCGCACCCGGTGTTCGGCCGGTCCGGGCACAACCTGACGGTCACGGTCCCGGTCACGTTCCCCGAGGCCACGCTGGGCGCGGAGATCAAGGTGCCGTCGCACCGCGGGGCCCCGGTCAGCGTCCGGATCCCGGCGGGCACCCCGAATGGCCGCACCTTCCGGGTGCGGGGCAAGGGCGTGCGCCGTAGCGACGGCACCAACGGGGACCTCCTGGTCACCGTGCAGGTTCAGGTGCCCCAGCACGTGAACGGCCCGGCCCGGAAGGCCCTGGAGGACTTCCGGGAGGCCACCGCCGGCGCAGGACCCGCGCGATGACCTGCTGCAGCGGGCCCGGAGCGGCTGAGATGAGCAGCCCGTTCGGCTTGTCTGACGACTCGCCTGTGTATGTCATCTCCGTCGCCGCGCAGCTGGCCGGCATGCATCCGCAGACGCTCCGGTACTACGACAAGCTCGGGCTGGTCTCCCCCAGCCGGACCCGGGGCCAGGGCCGCCGGTATTCGCTGCGTGACGTGCTCGCGCTGCGCGAGGTCCAGCGCCTGTCCCAGGAGGAGGGAGTCAACCTCTCCGGCATCAAGCGCATTCTCGCGCTGGACCAGGAGCTGCAGCGCCACCAGCAGCGCCTGGCCGACGTGAGCGCGGAACTCGCGCAGCTGCGCGTCGAGCTCGAATCCACCCGCTCGGTGGCGGCGCGGCTGGCGGGCCTGCTCCGGGCCAGGACGGGCGGCGCTCAGCTCGTCCCGCTGCACCAGCCGGGCAGCGGCCCCTCCGCCGGCCCCCCGCGGGCCCGCCTGCGGCCCGGCCGGAGCGCCGGGCCCTGCCCACCGCGGCCCGGCGCCGCACCGGAGAGCACGCCGGCCCCGGCGAGGACGAGCTGCCCGCCGCGCCCGGCTGACCCGCCGCGCATCCATCCGAATATCCGCAACGAGAACCACCGGACCCAGGCCGGGTCCAGAAAGCAACCATGGACGACAAGCTCACCCGTAAGAGCCAAGAGGCAGTGTCGGCCGCCGTCCGGCGGGCGACCACCGAGGGCAACCCGCACGTGGAACCGCTGCACCTGCTGGCCGCGCTGGTCAGCCAGGAGGGCGGGACCGCGGCGCCGTTGCTGCGTGCGGTCGGGGCTGACCCCGCCGAGGTGCTCCGCAGCACCGAGGACCAGATCGCCAGGCTGCCCAAGGCCGCGGGATCCACGGTCAGCGCGCCGGACACGGCGCGGCCGCTGCTCCCTCGCGCTGGCCACCGCGGCCAAGCGCGCGCGGGAAATGGGCGATGAGTACGTCTCGACCGAGCACCTCCTGGTCGGCCTGGCGGCCGACGGGGGGCAGGCCGCGGACGTGCTGCGCAAGGCAGGCGCCGGTTCCGACGAGCTGCTCGGCGCGTTCCAGAAGGTCCGCGGCAACGCCCGGGTGACCACCGAGAACCCCGAGGAGACCTACCAGGCGCTGGAGAAGTTCGGGATCGACCTGACCCAGCAGGCCCGGGACGGGGCCCTCGACCCGGTGATCGGCCGGGACGCGGAGATCCGCCGGGTCATCCAGGTGCTGTCCCGCCGGACCAAGAACAACCCCGTCCTGATCGGCGAGCCCGGCGTGGGCAAGACCGCCGTCGTCGAGGGCCTGGCCCAGCGCATCGTGGCCGGGGACGTGCCCGAGTCACTGCGGGGCAAGCGGCTGGTCGCCCTGGACCTGAGCGCGATGGTGGCTGGGGCCAAGTACCGCGGCGAGTTCGAGGAGCGGCTCAAGGCTGTCCTGAACGAGATCAAGCAGAGCGACGGCGAGGTCATCACCTTCATCGACGAGCTGCACACGGTCGTCGGCGCGGGCGCGGCTGAGGGCGCCATGGACGCGGGCAACATGCTGAAGCCGATGCTGGCCCGCGGTGAGCTGCGCATGGTCGGCGCGACCACGATGGACGAGTTCCGCGAGCGGATCGAGAAGGACCCCGCCCTGGAGCGGCGCTTCCAGCAGGTGTTCGTGGGCGAGCCGTCGGTCGAGGACACGATCGCGATCCTGCGCGGGCTCAAGGGCCGGTACGAGGCGCACCACAAGGTCCAGATCTCCGACGCGGCCCTGGTCGCGGCGGCGGCCCTGTCGGACCGCTACATCACGGCCCGGTTCCTGCCGGACAAGGCCATCGACCTGATCGACGAGGCCGCGTCGAGGCTCCGGATGGAGATCGACTCGCGCCCGGTGGAGATCGACGAGCTGCAGCGGTCCGTGGACCGGATGAAGATGCAGGAGATGGCGCTGGCCAAGGAGGCCGACGCGGCGAGCAAGGAGCGGCTGGAGCGGCTCCGCGCGGACCTGGCCGACCACCAGGAACAGCTGACCGCGCTGGTGGCCCGCTGGGAGCGGGAGAAGTCCAGCCTGAACAAGGTGGGTGACCTCAAGAAGCAGCTCGACGACCTGAAAGGCCAGGCCGAGCGGGCCGAGCGGGACGCCGACTTCGAGAGCGCCTCGCGGCTGCGGTACGGGGAGATCCCCCGGCTGGAAGCCGAGATCGCCGCCGCCACCGCCGCCGCGGCCAGCAACGACGCGAGCGTCACGGCCGGCGGCGAGGCGCCGATGGTCAAGGAGGAAGTCGGGCCGGACGACGTCGCCGACGTGGTGGCGTCCTGGACCGGTATCCCCGCCGGGCGCCTGCTGGAGGGTGAGACCGGCAAGCTCCTGCGGATGGAGGAGGAACTGGGCACGCGCATCATCGGCCAGGGCCGCGCCGTCCAGGCCGTGGCCGACGCGGTGCGCCGGTCGCGGGCCGGGGTGGCCGACCCGGACCGGCCGATGGGGTCGTTCCTGTTCCTCGGTCCCACCGGCGTGGGCAAGACCGAGCTGGCCAAGGCGCTGGCCGAGTTCCTGTTCGACGACGAGCGCGCCATGGTGCGCATCGACATGAGCGAGTACGGCGAGAAGCACTCGGTGGCCCGGCTGGTCGGCGCGCCGCCCGGCTACGTGGGCTACGAGGAAGGCGGCCAGCTGACCGAGGTGGTCCGCCGGCGCCCGTACAGCGTGGTGCTTCTCGACGAGGTGGAGAAGGCTCACCCCGAGGTGTTCAACATCCTCCTGCAGGTCCTCGACGACGGGCGGCTGACCGACGGCCAGGGCCGGACCGTGGACTTCCGGAACACGATCCTGATCCTCACCTCCAACCTCGGGTCCCAGTACGTCTCGGACCCGGCGCTGAGCGAGGAGGCCAGGCGCGTCGCGGTGATGAAGGTGGTGCAGGCCACGTTCAAGCCGGAGTTCCTGAACCGGCTGGACGCCGTGATCCTGTTCGACTCGCTGTCCACCGAGGAACTGAGCCGGATCGTCAACCTGCAGGTGGCGCGGCTGGGCAAGCGGCTGGGCGACCGGCGGCTGACGCTCCAGGTCACGCCGGGGGCGCGGGAGTGGCTGGCGCTGACCGGGTTTGACCCGATTTACGGCGCGCGGCCGCTGCGCAGGCTGATCCAGTCAGCGATCGGCGACCAGCTGGCCCGGGCCCTGCTGTCCGGCCAGATCCTCGACGGGGACCGGGTCGAGGTCAACCTGGACCCGGCGTCGGATGCGCTGACCGTGCGGAAGGCTCAGCTGTCCGCAGCCGGGGCGGCCGGGCCGGACGGGAGTTCGTCCAGCAGCCGGTCGTAGTCGTCCTCGGGCAGGCCGAGGTCGACCCGGATGCGGTAGCGCAACGTGAGCAGCAGCCGCAGCTCGGTCGGGTCTCCGTTCGCGGAGAACTGGGCCGGCCGGGCCGCGGGCCGGGCTGAGGCGTCCGGGTCCCACCCGGCGCCCAGCCGCCCCAGGCACAGTCCCACCCCGGTGGTGGTCCAGCGCAGCGCGCCGCGCAGGTCCGACCGCTCGACCAGCAGCTCGGCCACCAGGTCACACAGCCGCGGGTCGTCCGGTTTCTCCCGCTCGATCTGCTGGATCAGCGCCTCGGCCTCGTCCGTCTTGTCCATCATGAACAGGGCCCGGGCCAGCGGGACCCGCGGATCGACGAACGCCGGCCCGCCGTCCGCGAGCGCCTGGCGGAAGCCGTGGGCCGCGGCGGCGGGCTCGTCGGCGAGCATCCACTGCTCACCGGCGCGCAGGAAGGCCTCGGACCGGGGGAACTCCTCAGTCTGGGTGCCGGTGGCGGCCAGACTGATCATCTGCTGCGCGGCCGTGCGGTGATCACCGCTCGCCGCAGCGTCGAACTCGATCTCATCAAACATGTCGCGCGTCAGCACCACCACGTCCGGGGACGTACCCAACCCGGGACCCCTTCCAACGCCACGAACGAACTGAAGGTACGGAAACGACGCTATCTGCGCGATCGCTCCAGGGCGTCCCAGAAGCCGCGGCGCAGTGCGTGCCGGGTCTCGTCGTGCAGCAGCGAATCGATCGGCAGCGCCGAGTCCTGCAGAAGCCTGGCTTCCAGGTCAGACGGCATGCGCGGCTTGCGGGCCAGCACCGCCTCCAGCCATAGCGCCGGGGCTTCGCGGGCCACGGACTGGCCGAACTCGAAACCCTCGGCGTGAGCGGCCTGGACCGCGTCGGCGAGCGGCATCCCCTGCCCCGGCGGGATCGTGTCCTGCGGCCCCGGAGCAGGCGGCGGCACGGGTGACGGCGGCATCGGCGTTTGCTGCTGCGGGGGCGGCGGCGGCGGGGCCTGCGGCCCAGCGGCCTGCGGCCCAGGGGTTTGCGGCCCAGGGGTTTGCGGCCCAGGGGTTTGCGGCCCAGGGGTTTGCGGCGGCAGCGGGGACTGCGGCGTGCCGTACGGGCTTTGCGGCGGGACGTACGCCCCGCCCGGGTTCTGGCCCGATCCGGCCGGGGCGGGCGGCATGGGCTGGCCGTACGGCTGTCCGGGCATCATCTGCTCCGAGGGCAGCACACCGTACGGGCCTTGCTGGTACGGCCGGGACGGGACGTCCTGGGCAGGCCCGCGGAACGAGGCCGGCGGAGCCTGGTACGGGTTCTGCTCAGCCGCCGGGGGCTGGGCATGCGCGCCGCGTGCCCGCGGGTCCGGGAGACCGGGGGACGACGGGGCCGGGGGCGCCGGGGGGGCCGCGTGCTGGGCCGGCATGGACTGGCCCGGCATGCCCTGCTGGCCGGGCATGCCCTGCTGTCCGGGCAGGGAGGGCTGACCGGGCGGGGAGTGCTGGCCGCTGCCGTTCTGGCGGGCAGGCATCTCCTGGCCGGGCATGCCCGGCGCGGGCATTCCCCGGGCGGGCAGCGGGGATGCGGCGTAGGACTGCGGGGGTACCGGCTGGCCCGGGCTGCCCGGCTGCCCGGCCATGCCCTGCCCGGGAAGGGCCTGCCCGGGAAGGGCCTGCCCGGGAATGGTCTGCCCGGACATGCTCTGGCCGGACATGGACTGCCCGGCCGTGCTCTGGCCGGACATGGGTTGTCCCGGCATGGACTGGCCGGGCAAGGACTGCTGGCCCGGCATCGACGGCGGGCCCGGAACGCCGGGCTGGCCGGCCGGGATCCCGGGCTGCCCCGGGACGCCGCCCATACCCTGCTGGCCTGGCCCACCCTGCTGGCCCGGAAGGCCCGGCCCGGGCATGGCCTGCTGTCCCGTCTGGCCCGGCTGCGCTGGCCCGGCCGGCTGGCGCTGGCCCGGGCCTGGGGTTCGTTGCGGCTCAGAAACGCCAGGCTGCGCCTGCAGTCCTGAGGCAGCCGGCAGACTCTGCGCACTCTGCGGCGGTACGCCAGGGTCCTGAGCGCTGCCGGGCGCGCGGGACGGCCCGCCGCGGGCGGCCTCCATGGACTGGCGCTCGATGGGCCCAGACGGCTGGCGCCGCGGCAGCGGGGCCGGCTGGCCGGCCGGCGGCTGCGGGCCCGGAAGCTGTGCGTCCGGGAGCTGGGCGGTCGCGGGCCGCGCGCCCGGCTGGGCCGCGCGCTGGTACTCGGCCACCACAGGGGCGGTGTAGATCGCGGGCGGGGCGGGGTGCGCCCCGGCGGACAGCGCCTGCTGGCCGAGCGGGCCGACGACCGAGCCGTGCCCGTTGGTGAGCGCACGGGCCGCGGAGACGGCCAGCGGGTTGGGCTCCTCGACGCCGAGCGAGTCCGTTCCGGCCACGAGCTGGGTAAAGGGCCGCAGATGCCCGTCGCCAATCTCGATGATGTCGTCGCATTCCTGCCGGAGGCTGCGGGAAATGGTCCAGTTGCCGCCCACGGTGATGTGCACGATCGTCACCCTGATACCGAGATCCTGCACGTCGGCGACGACCTGGGCCAGGTCTTCCTCCGCGCTGACCAGGAGGGCGTCGCTGATCGCGTTGTTGCGGGCCAGGGTGGTCAGGTCGCGGCGGATCTCGCCCTCCACGCCCTCACGCCGGCCCGGCCGGGTCCGGCCCAGCCGCAGCTTCAGCCCCGGGAGATCGGCCAGCGAGTCGTGCTCGGACGTCCGGCGGCCCTCGACGGTAGCCTCATACCAGTAGCAGCGGAGCAGCGGGCGGCCAGTTCTCTCCCGGGCGATGCTGCCCATGAACGACAGCAGGCCGGCGTAATCCCAGGATACGGACTCCCGGTGGCGGGTTCCGTGGACGGCCATCGCGCCATCCGCCAGCACGTAGCCCGCATCCACGAACAGCGCGCACCGATCCACGCGACACCGTCCTTTCCTCGACGCGTGACGTTACCAGCGCCCAGCCAGCCGCGTGATGGATCGCGCGAGGTCGCGGGACCCTCCGAACCGAAGAAGTCCGCTCTCGGCAGAAGCGCCTCCGGCAATTGCGTCTGGCCCGGCTAATCTTCGCCCATGCGACTTCTTGTTCTCGGGGGTACCCGGTTCCTGGGGCGTGCCATCGTGGACGAAGCGATCCGGCGTGGCTACGACGTCACGACCTTCTCACGGGGACTGAGCGGTGAGCCCCGGCCGGGCGCCGAGGCACTGCACGGAGACCGTACCAACTCCGCAGACCTGCTCAGGATGGCTGAGCGGGATTTCGACCTGGTCATCGACACCTCGGTCATCGCGCCGCGGCATGTGGCCGCGTCCGCCCGGCTGCTGGCCCCGAGGGTCCGCCATTACACCTACGTCTCCACGCTCTCGGTGTACCGCGGGTTCGGTGAGGTGCCGGTCAGCGAGGAATCCCCGGTGCTCGACTGCCCGCCGGACGCAGAGGGCGGCGTGGAGGAACTCGGGTACGGCGAACTCAAGGCGGGCAGCGAGCGGGCCGTCGCGCAGGAACTGCCCGGCCGGCACCTCATCGCCCGGCCCGGGCTGATCGTCGGGCCGCACGAGAACGTGGGACGGCTGCCCTGGTGGCTGGGCCGGATCGCCCGCGGCGGGACGGTCCTCGCCCCCGGCGAGCCCGGCCGGCCGCTCCGGATGACCGACGCGCGCGACCTCGCCGCTTGGCTGGTCAACAACACCCGGCGGGGCATCCCGGGCGTGGTCAACGTGCCGGGGCCGGAGGGAACCACGTTCGGGGAACTGCTGACCGACTGCGCCGAGGTGACCGGGCCCGGCCCGGACGGCCCGCCGCGGCTGCGCTGGGTGCCGGACGCCGTGCTGCTGGCCGCCGGGGTCCAGCCCTGGATGGAGCTGCCGATGTGGACGCCGGACACGCCGGAGTTCGCGGGCATCTGGGATGTCACCGGGGACCGGGCGCTGCGGACCGGTATCCGGTACCGGCCGCTCAGCGACACGGTCCGCGACACCTGGTCCTGGCTGCGCCGGGACGCGGCCGCGCGGGGCGGCGGCCTGGGGGCGTTCGAGCAGCGGCCCGGCATCGGCCTGGACCCGGCCACGGAGCAGGAGATCCTGGCCAGCCTGGATTAGCGCGGCCCCGCCCGCTCCCCGCCCACTCCCTGGCCAGCACGGGGGGCTCGGTAGGCTCGCGGTCGTGAGCGACCGCGACGACCTGCTTCAGATGATCAAGGACATGGCCGTGGTGCACGGCGACTTCGTGCTGTCGTCCGGCCAGCGGGCGAGCTGGTACATCGACCTGCGCCGGATCCTGCTCAGCGGGCGGGCGGCGCCGCTGGCCGGCCGGGTGATGCTCGGCCTGACCGCGGGCCTGGACTACGACGCGGTCGGCGGGCTCACGCTGGGCGCCGATCCGGTCGCCACCGCGATGATGCACGCGGCCAGCGCGGCCGGGCGGCCGCTGGACGCGTTCGTGGTGCGCAAGGAGGGCAAGGCGCACGGCCTGCAACGGCGTATCGAGGGCCCGGACGTCGCCGGGCGCCGGGTGCTGGCGGTGGAGGACACCTCCACCACCGGCGCATCCGTGCTGACCGCGGTGGACGCGCTTGGCGAGGCAGGGGCCGAGGTCGTGGGCGTGGCCGTGATCGTGGAACGCGGCGCCCGCGGGCCGGTGACCGCGCGAGGGCTGCCCTACCTGGCCGCCTACGACGTGGGTGACCTGGGGCTGGGCTGATCGTCCCGGCCCGACGTGCGCTGGTGCCGCGGCGCGCTGTGCCTGCCCGGCCCGGGGTTCCCGGCCGGTGACCCGCCCGCAGGCGGGCTGCCTGCCGGCGGGCTGCCTGCCGGCGGGCTGCCCGCTGGCGGGACGCTCCCGCCGGGGGGACCCTCACCGGGACCGGCCGGCGCCAGGTGGCCCTCGGCCTCCTCCTTGCGGAACTCCCGCAGCCGGTACATGACGAACGCGGCGATGGCAATGATGGCCACGGCCGCGATCACGTACCCCGCCAGCGCGATGCCGTGCGCGATGCTCTGCCAGGTACTACTCAGGCTGTAGCCGATCAGCGAGATCGCGGTCACCCAGACGGCCGTGCCGATGAGGCTGAGGATCCCGAACAGCAGCGCGGGCATCTCGATGAAGCCGGCCACGATCGACACGAACGTGCGAACCACGGGCAGGCACCGGCCCACCGGCAGCGCCCAGGCTCCCCGGCCGGCGAAGAAACGTTCCGCCCGGTCGATGTCGGCGTGGCTGATCAGCAGGTAACGGCCGAATTTGTGCACCAGTGGCCGCTCACCGACGCGTCCCACCGTGTACGCGACGAAGGAACCGAGCAGTTCCGCCACCGTGCCGACGATGATCACCGCCACGATGCTGAAATGCCCCTCGCCGGCCAGGACTCCCGCGAACCCGAACGTGATCTCCGATGGAATGGGGACGCAGCAGGCCTCGAGAAAGCCGAAGAGAAAGACAGCAGCCAGGCCGGCCTGGCTGAGAAAGCTCTCCATAGCTCACTGTTGTACAGCATGGAACGCACTCCGCCGGTCCGCATCGGGGGAGGTTGCGAGAGCTTGACCACCGGATCTGGACCCGGGCACGCCGCGGCGGGAGGGATCGCCGGGCGGCCGCCGGCGGGATGCGGGGCGGCCGCGGGAGGGCCGCCGGCGGGATGCGGGGCGGCCGCGGGAGGGCCGCCAGCGGAATGCGGGGCGGCCGCCGCGACACGCCCGGCGGCCGTGGGCGACACGCCCGGACGCCAGCGGCGACACGCCCGGACGCAGATTTCCGGGCGTAGTTCTCCAGGCCGGGACCTTCGTCGCTGTCCGTGGGCGGTCCCCGTCCCCGATACTGGACCCAAGCAACGAACAGGGAGCCGATCCTCATGCCTATCGCCACCCCAGAGGTCTACGCGCAGATGCTGGACCGCGCCAAGGAGCGTGGTTACGCCTATCCCGCGATCAACGTGACCTCAAGCCAGACACTGAACGCGGCCCTCCGCGGCTTCGCGGACGCGGAGAGCGACGGCATTATCCAGGTCTCCACCGGAGGCGCCGAGTACCTGTCCGGCCAGGCGGTCAAGGACATGGTGACCGGCTCGGCCGCCCTGGCCAGCTTCGCCCGCTCGGTGGCCGACAAGTACCCAGTGCAGATCGCCCTGCACACCGACCACTGCCCCAAGAACAAGCTCGACGGGTTCATGCGCCCGCTGGTCAAGATTTCGCAGGAGCGGGTGGCCCGGGGTGAGGAGCCGCTCTTCAACTCCCACATGTGGGATGGGTCCGCGGTGCCGCTGGACGAAAACATCGCCATCGCGACCGAACTGCTCGACGAGTGCGCCAAGGCCCGCACGGTCATGGAGATGGAGATCGGCGTGGTCGGCGGCGAGGAAGACGGCGTCACTGGCGAGATGAACGAGAAGCTGTACAGCACGCCGGAGGACGCCATGGCGGTGGCCGAGGCCCTCGGGCTCGGTGAGCGGGGCCGCTACCTGCTCGCGGCCACGTTCGGCAACGTGCACGGGGTCTACAAGCCGGGTCACGTCACGCTGCGGCCCTCGATCCTGAAGGAGATCCAGGACGCCGTGGGCGCCGAGTACGGCAAGGAGAAGCCGTTCTACCTGGTGTTCCACGGTGGCTCCGGTTCCGCCCTGGAGGAGATCCGCGAGGCCATCTCCTACGGCGTGGTCAAGATGAACGTGGACACTGACACGCAGTACGCGTTCACCAGGCCGGTTGCGGACCACATGTTCCGCAACTACGACGGCGTGCTGAAGGTCAACAGCGAGGTCGGCAACAAGAAGCAGTACGACCCCCGGTCCTGGGGCAAGGCGCGGCAAGGCCGGCATGGGCGCGCGGGTCGTGCGGGCCTGCGAGGACCTGATGTCCGCGGGCACCAAGATCAGCTGACCGGGTAGCAGGCCCGGGCGCGGGCCTGACCTGGGCCGGTAGCAGGCCCGGGTGGGTCTGCCCTGGAAGAGGTGCCGGCCCGGGCGGGTCTGCCCTGGGCGAAAAGCCCTGCCCGCCCGGCCCCCCGGGCAGGCAGGCTGGCCCCATGCAGACGCCAGCACGCCAGGTCGCGGTCCTGTCCGACATTCACGGGGTGCTGCCGGCGCTGCAAAGCGTGCTGGCCGAGCCCGAGGTGGCCGCCGCGGACCGGATCGTGCTCACCGGCGATCTCGCGGCGGGACCGCAACCGAGCGAGACCCTCGATCTGCTGGCCTCGCTCGGGGACCGGGCGGTGTGTATCCGCGGTAACGCGGACCGCGAACTCGTGCAGCTCGCCCGGGGCGAGGTGAGCACCGTCCCGGACCCGATCGCACCCTGGGCTGCCGCCCAGCTCCAGGCGGATCAGGTCGCGCTGCTGGCCGGGCTGCCCCTGACGGCGACCGTGGAGGTGGCCGGCCTGGGCCCGGCGCTGTTCTGCCACGCGACCCCCCGGGACGACGAAGAGGTGGTCCTGGCCGACTCCCGGCTGGAACGCTGGGCCGACGTGCTCGGCACCGTCGCCCCGGACGTGGCCGCGGTGGTGTGCGGGCACACGCACATGCCGTTCTGCCGGCTGGCCCACGGACGGCTGGTGGTCAATCCGGGCAGCGTCGGGATGCCGTACGGCCGGCCTGGTGCGCACTGGGCGCTGCTCGGGCCGGGGGTCCAGCTGCGGCGCACCGTGTTCGGTACCGCGGCGGCCTGCGCGCGCATCGCCGCGGAATCCTCCTACCCCGGCGCCGCGGAATGGGCGGACTTCTACCTGAACGCGCGGGCCAGCGACGCGGAGGCGCTGGCCGTCATGGCCCCGCGGGACGGCCGCCCCGCCTGAACGCGAGCTGGATCGCGTCTACGACCTGGGCTGGGACCCGGGTGATCTCGGGCCAGGTGAAGTGCACGACCTCGTAGCCTGCGGCGCGCAGCCGGGCGTCGCGGCCGAGTTGCGCGCGGGCCCGGGCCGGGTTCTGGTACTTCAGCGCCCCGTCGGCCTCGCCGATGGTGCGGTACCGGGGTTCGCACCCCCGTCAACTCGCTCGGCACGAACCCAGACTGGCCCCTCATACCGACGTCTCACGTAAGCGGTGCACTCCCCGGGCGATTTGCCCGATTCAAGCGCACCGCTTACGTGAAACGTCGCCGACCCGAGCGCCCAGCCTGTGGTCACCCGGGACGCGAGTGGGGGGAGCGCGAGTGGGGGGAGCGCGCGCGAGTCGCCGCCGCGGGGGCGGCCGCCGCGGGGGCGCGCGATCACCATCGCGGGCGGCGCGGCAGGATGGGGGGCATGGACCACCGCAACCTCATGGCCGGGCCGCCCCCGGTCTACCTGCCGGACGATCCGTGCGCGAAGGAACTGGCCTCCGGGGCCGATCCCGCGGCCGTCGCCGCGGCCAACCCGGCCTGCCTGGCCGCCTGGGCCGAACTGGCCGAGCAGGCCCTGGACCGCGGCGAGACGGTCGCCGGGTACGCCTACGCCCGCACCGGGTACCACCGGGGCCTTGACCAGTTGCGCCGGGCCGGCTGGAAGGGCCACGGGCCGGTCCCCTGGGAGCACGAGCCCAACCGGGGTTTCCTCCGCTCGCTGCACGCGCTGGGCCGGGCCGCCGGGGCCATCGGCGAGACCGAGGAGGAAGAGCGCTGCCAGATCTTCCTGGCGGACTCCAGCGCCGCCGCGGTAGTCGCCCTCGACGCGTCCTGAAGACACGGCGCCGGCCCCGGCACGTGGCGTAACGCGCAGCCCAGCACGTGGAGTACCCTCAACTCCGCAACCGGGGCGAGGCCTGGAAGGGGCTGGTGGGATGCCGGCCATTGTGGTCGTGGGTGCGCAGTGGGGTGACGAGGGCAAGGGCAAGGCCACCGACCTCCTCGGCGACCGGGTGGACTACGTCGTCCGGTACCAGGGCGGCAACAACGCCGGTCATACCGTCGTCATCGGGGACGAGAGCTACGCGCTGCACCTGCTCCCCTCGGGCGTGCTGTCCCCCGGGTGGTGCCGGTCATCGGCAACGGCGTCGTGGTCGACCCCGAGGTGCTGCTCCGGGAGATCGATGACCTCAGCAAGCGCGGCGTGTCCTGCGAGGACCTGCTGATCTCCGCGAACGCCCACCTGATCATGCCCTACCACCGCGCCCTGGATAAGGTCACCGAGCGGTACCTGGGCAGCGCCCGGATCGGCACCACCGGCCGGGGCATCGGACCCGCCTACGCGGACAAGGTGGCCCGGACCGGGATCCGGATCCAGGACCTGCTCGACCCGGGGATCCTGAACCAGAAGCTGGAACTGGTCCTCCGCGAGCGTAACCAGGTCCTGACCAAGGTCTACAACCGCCGTGGCATCGATGCGGCCGCCGTCGCCGAGGAGTACCTGGGGTACGGCGAGCAGATCCGCTCGTACGTGGCGGACACGGGGCTGGTCCTGAACCAGGCGCTGGACGCGGGCAAGTCCATCTTGCTGGAGGGCGCCCAGGCCACGATGCTCGACGTGGATCACGGCACGTACCCGTTCGTCACGTCCTCCAGCCCGACCGCGGGCGGCGCGTGCGTGGGCTCGGGTATCGGCCCGACCCGGATCACCAAGATGATCGGGATCCTCAAGGCGTACACCACCCGGGTGGGCGCGGGCCCGTTCCCCACCGAGCTGACCGGCGAGCAGGGCGAGTGGCTGCGCAAGGCCGGGGGCGAGTTCGGGGTGACCACCGGCCGGCCGCGGCGCACCGGGTGGTTCGACGCGGTGGTCGCCCGCTACTCCACCCGGGTCAACGGGATTACCGACTACTTCATCACCAAGCTCGACGTGCTGTCCGGTCTGGACCGGGTCCCGGTCTGCGTGGCCTACGACGTGGGCGGCACGCGGCACGACGAGATCCCGATGACCCAGACCGACTTCCACCACGCCACGCCGGTCTATGAGTACCTGGAGGGCTGGCAGGAGGACATCTCGCAGGCCCGGGAGTTCGCTGACCTGCCCCGCAACGCACAGGCCTACGTCAAGGCGCTGGAGGACATGATCGGCGCGCCGGCCGCCGCCATCGGCACCGGCCCGCGCCGCGACCAGACCCTGCAGCTGCGCCCGCTCGCCTGAGGGTCAGCGGGCCGCGGGCCGGTGGCGGGCCCAGGTTTCGGCGCGGAGCGCCCAGCGCTCATGGTCCCGCCACTCGCCGTCCACCATGAGGTAGGCCGGCGAGAGGCCTTCCTTCTCGAACCCCAGCCGCCGGACCAGGTTGATCGAGCGCCGGTTGGCGGGCTGGATATTCGCCTCTACCCGGTGCAGGCCCAGGTCGCCGAGCACGATGTCGAGCACGGCCCGCAAGCCCCGGGTCATGAAGCCCTGGCCGGCGTGTGAAGCGAACGCGCCGTAGCCCAGGAAGCCGGACTGGAAGCCGCCTCGCACGATGTTGTTGACGTTCACGTACCCGACCAGGGCCCGGCAGAGATGGTGGCGGATCAGGTAGGCGGCCTGATCGTCGCGGGCGGCCCGCTCCAGGTACGCGGCGAAGCGCCCCGGGGTGTCCGGAGGGTCGAGCCAGGGCTGGTGCAGCGTCCGGCTCGCGTGCACCGCCGCCACGAACTCCCCGGCATCCGCGCTCCGGGGTACGGCCACGTCCACATCCATGCCCGCAGTCTCCCTTACCGGCCGCCCGGTTCCGCCGCTGGCCCGGGCGTGGTCACGGGTAGGCTCGCGCCCGTGCGAGTCCTTCTCCTCGGTTCGGGCGGCCGCGAGCACGCGCTGGCCCGGGCGCTGTCCGCCGACCCGGACGTCACCGACCTGCATGCGGCGCCGGGCAACCCGGGCATCGCGGAACTCGCCCACCAGCACCCGGTGGACCTCACCGACAACGGGCAGGTGGCCGGCCTGGCCCGGGCGACCGGCGCCGACCTGGTCGTCGTCGGCCCGGAGGCCCCGCTGGTCGCCGGGGTGGCCGACGCGCTGCACGCATCGGGCATCCCGTGCTTCGGCCCCACCCGCCGGGCCGCGGCCATCGAGGGCTCCAAGTCGTTCGCCAAGCTCATCATGCAGGCGGCCGGGATCCCCACCGCCGAGGCGTACACCTGCGAGACCAGCGAGCAGGCGGACGCGGCGCTGGCCGAGCTCGGCCCGCCGTATGTGGTCAAGGCGGACGGCCTGGCCGCGGGCAAGGGCGTGGTGGTCACCAGCGACCTGGCCGCCGCCCGGGCGCACGCGGAAGCCTGCGGAACGGTGGTCATCGAGGAGTTCCTGGACGGCCCGGAGGTGTCCCTGTTCGCGCTGGCCGACGGGGCCACCGCGGTCCCGTTGCTGGCCGCGCAGGACTTCAAGCGGGCCGGGGACGGGGACCAGGGACCGAACACCGGCGGCATGGGCGCGTACACCCCGCTGCCCTGGGCGCCCCCCGGCCTGGCCGGGGACGTGCTGGCCACGGTCATCCAGCCGGCCGTCGATACGCTGCGCCGCCGCGGCACCCCCTACCGGGGCCTGCTGTACGCGGGGCTGAGCCTGACCTCGGCGGGCCTGCGGGTGGTGGAGTTCAACGCCCGGTTCGGTGATCCGGAGACCCAGGTCGTGCTAGACCGGCTGGAGACACCGCTGGCCGGGCTGCTGGCCGCGGCGGCGTCCGGCTCCCTCGCGGGCGCGCCGCCGCTGCGCTGGGCGGACGGCGCCGCGGTCACCGTGGTGATCGCGGCCGAGGGCTATCCCGAACAGCCAGCCCGGGGCGACACGATCGAGGGACTGGCCGAGGCCGGGCGGGTCCCGGGCGCGTACGTGCTGCACGCGGGCACCCGGACCGATGACGCGGGTCACCTGGTGTCGGCCGGCGGCCGGGTGCTGAACGTGGTCGGCACTGGCCCCGATGTGGCCGCGGCCCGCGCGGTGGCATACCAGGCCGCCGGGCAGATCGAGATGCGCGGCGGCTGGTACCGCACGGACATCGCCGGGCACGCGGCAGGATGGCGGGCCCAGGCCAGCCCGTGACCAGCGAACCACCCCCGTCCGGCACCAGCCCGCCGCCCGGGGACCACGTTCCCGGGTCCGACGCCCCGCTGCGGGTCAGCACCCTGGAACTGTTCTTCGACCTGGTCTTCGCGTTCACCCTCACCCAGCTGTCCGCGCTGCTGGACGGCAACGCCTTCTCTGCCACCTCGATCGTCCAGGTGCTGCTGGTGTTCGGGGTGCTGTGGTGGATGTACGGCGGCTACGCCTGGCTGACCAACACCCGCACCCCGAACCGGACCCCCGAGCGGCTGCTCCTGCTGCTCGGCATGGCCGGGTTCCTGGTCGTGGGGCTGGCCATCCGGAACGGGTTCGGCGGCTACAGGTCGGGCGCGAGCGGCATCTACCTCGGCCTCGGCTACCTGATCGTGGTGTGCGTGCACGGCGGGCTCTTACCGGGTGAACCGGAACATCATCCGGATAGTCCCGGTCAACCTCAGCTCGGCGCTGCTGATCCTGGTGGCCGGGCTGACCAGCGGCCTGGCGGCCTACCTGCTGTGGACCGGGGCGCTGGCCATCCAGGTGCTGTCACCGCTGGTGGTGCACGTCGGCGGCCGGTTCGAGATCGCCCCGGCGCACTTCGCCGAGCGGCATGGCGCGCTGGTCATCGTGGCGCTGGGCGAGTCGGTCGCCGCCGTCGGCATCGGCGCCGCCGAGCACCCGCTGGACGCGCAGGTCGTGCTGGCGGCCGTGCTCGGCCTCGGCGTGTCGGCGGCGCTGTGGTGGGTCTACTTCGGCGGCGCGGACGACGAGCTGGCCGCCGCGGCCATGGCCCGGGCGCCCCGCCCGCGGCGGCCGTCGCTGGCCCTGTCCGCGTACTTCTACCCGCACATCCCGATCCTGCTCGGGGTGGTAGGGCTGGCCGCCGGGGTGAAGCTGACCATCGGGCACGCCGCCCAGCCCCATCCGGCCGCCCAGGCCCTGGCTATCGGCGGCGGGGCGGCGCTGTTCCTGGCCGGGGACGCCGCGTTCCGCCGGGCGCTGCGGCTCGGCCCGGTGACCAATATCACCGCGCTGATCGGGCCGGCGGCCACCACCGGGCCTGGCGCGAGGCTGGTCCGCGCGGGCGATGCGCGAGGATAGAGCCTGTGATCGAGCGCTACACGCGGCCCGAGATGGGCCGGATCTGGAGCGATGCGCACAAGTACCAGCTGTGGGCCCGGGTCGAGACGCTGGTCCTGGAGGCGCACGCCAAAGCCGGGACCGTGCCGGCCGAAGCGGTAGACCCGGTCCGGGCCGCCCCGCCGCCCACCCCGGAAGCGGTGGCCGAGGTGGAGACGGTGACGGAGCACGACGTGATCGCGTTCCTGACCGCCTGGGCGGACAACACCACACCGCGGGAGGCGGCCGCCTACGTCCATTACGGGATGACCTCCTCCGACCTGCTGGACACGGCGCTGGCGCTGCAGCTGGCCGAGGCGACCGACCTGCTGGTCGCGGAGGCGGCCCGGCTGGTCGCCGCGCTGCGCGAGCACGGGCTGGCGCACCGTGGCACGCTCCGGGTGGGGCGGACGCACGGGATCCACGCCGAGCCGGACGTCTGGGGGCACCGGGTCGCCGACTTCGCGTTCGCCATGGCCCGCAGCCGGGACCGGCTGGTCCGGGCCCGGGACGCGGTCGCGGTCGGCAAGCTGTCCGGCCCGGTCGGCACCTACTCCAACATCGACCCGGCCATCGAGGCCACCGTCATGCCGGAGCTGGGGCTCCGTGCGGCCGACGTGGCCACGCAGGTGGTGTTCCGGGACGGCATCTCGGAATGGATCAGCGCCGTGGCCGTGACCGCCACCGTCTGCGAGGCGATCGCGCTGGAGGTCCGGCACGGGCAGCGGACGGAGGTACGGGAGCTGGCCGAGCCGTTCCGGGCCGGCCAGAAGGGTTCCTCCGCGATGCCGCACAAGAAGAACCCGATCCGCTCCGAGCGGATCTGCGGCATCGCCCGGATCGTCCGCGGCTACGTGACCCCGGTCATGGAAGGCATGCCGCTCTGGCACGAACGTGACATTTCGCATTCCAGCGTGGAGCGGATCGCGCTGCCGGACGCGGCCATCGCCACCGACTACGTGCTGAACCTGACCACCGGCCTGGTGGAGGGCCTGGTGGTGGACCAGGCCCGGATGAGGGCGAACCTGGAATCGACCGGGGGGCTGATTTACACCTCGAGCATCCTGCTCGCCCTGGTGAACTCCGGGATGTCCCGGGAAGACGCTTATGCGCTGGTCCAGGCGGCGGCCATGAGCACCTGGCAGACGGGGACGCCGCTGCGGGAGACGCTCCGCGCCGTGGCCGGCGCGCGCGGCCGCGCCCTGGACGAGGCGGCGCTGGACGAGGTGTGCCGCCCCGAACGGTACGTGGAGCGGCTCGAGCCGGTCTTCGAGCGGCTGGAGCACCTCTCATGAGCAGGCCGGAGGACGGGCCCAGCGCGGCGGGGCGCCGCTGACGCTGCTGTATTCCGGCAAGGTCCGCGACGTCTACAGCTGGGGCGACGACCGGCTGCTGCTCGTCGCCTCGGACCGGGTGTCGGCCTACGACCACGTGCTGGCCACCCCGATCCCGGACAAAGGGAAGATTCTTACCCAGCTGTCACTGTGGTGGTTCGGGCAACTCGCCGACCTGGTCCCGAACCACCTCATCGACGCGGAGATCCCGGCCGAGTTCACCGGCCGGGCCATGGCCTGCCGCAGGCTGTCGATGGTGCCCGTGGAGTGTGTCGCCCGCGGGTACCTGGCCGGTTCCGGGCTGCGCGAGTACCGGAGGTACGGATCCGTCTGCGGGGTGCCGCTTCCCCCCGGGCTCACCGACGGCTCCCGGCTGCCCGAGCCGATCTTCACCCCGGCGACCAAGGCGCCGCGCGGGCAGCACGACGAGAACATCCCGCTGTCCACAGCGGCTGCGCTGGTGGGCGCCGATGTTGCCGCTGAGCTGCAGCGGATCACGCTGGAGGTGTACCGGCGCGGAGCCGACGTCGCCGCCCGGCACGGCATCCTGGTGGCCGACACCAAGATCGAGCTCGGCTTCGATCCGGGCGGCCGGCTGCTGCTGGCCGACGAGGTTCTCACTCCCGACTCATCCCGGCTATGGCCTGCGAGCCAGTGGCAGCCCGGCCGGCCACAAGTCTCATTCGACAAGCAGATTGTCCGAGACTGGCTAGACTCGCCCAGAGGCCGGCTGGGACGAACGGGACACAGAGCCGCCCCCGGCCCTGCCCGGTCACGTGGTCGAGCAGACTCGCGCAAGCTACATCGAGGCATATGAGCGCATCACTGGACGACAGTGGGTATGACTGCCGTGACAGCCTGACCGACCAGCCCGCGCCGCTGAATGGGCGCGGTCCGGGGAGGCCTGAATATGACTGTCGCTGAAGGGGGGACCGGGCCGGTGGAATACTGGCCTGGAACAGGTATGAGGCTTCCCGCCGGCCCGCATCCCGCTACGGGGCCGGGCAGCAGCACCCCGCCGCGACCGCGGCACGTCGTTGACCTCGCGTTTTCGAAGGACAGGAGCTTCAGCCCCATGACCATTGGCCCCGAGACCTGCTACCGCGTACGAGGCGGGATCCCGCTCCAGGGCACGGTCTTCGTTCAGGGCGCCAAGAACGCCGCGCTCAAGATGATCGCCGCGTCGCTGCTCACCGGAGAAGGCCGGACCGTGCTGCGTAACGTCCCCGCTATCGAGGACGTCCGCCGGGCGGTCGAACTGGCCCAGGCCGTGGGCGCAGTGGTCAAATTCCACGAGGCCGAGCGCACCCTCGTGGTGGACGCCTCCAACCTGACCAGCTTCGTCCTGCCCGCCGAGATCGCCCGCCGGTTCCGCGGCTCGGTGCTGTTCGTGCCGGCCCTGCTGCACCGCTTCGGCGAGGCTGTCATCGAGGGCATCGGCGGCTGCAACCTGGGCAGCCGGAACCTGGACTTCCACTACCGCGGCTTCGCCCGGCTCGGCGCCATCGTGGACGAGCAGGAAGACAAGATCCACGTCAAGGCAGGCAAGCTGCAGGGTGCCCATCTCTACCTGGACACCCCGTCGCACACCGGCACCGAGAACCTGATCATGGCGGCCAGCCTGGCCCCCGGCACCACCATCATCGACAACTGCGCACTCGAGCCGGAAGTGCTCGACGTCATCGCGTTCCTGACCAAGATGGGCGCGGACATCAGCGGCGGCGGCACCGGCTTCGTCACCGTGCGCGGGGTCAGCCAGCTGACCGCGACCGAGCACACCGTGATGCCGGACCGGATCGACGCGGGCGTCCTGGCCATGGCCGCCGCCATCACCGGCGGCGAGCTGAACCTGGTCGGCGCGTCCCTCGAGCACTTCGGCGTGGTCCGCTGGAAGCTCGAGCAGATGGGGGTGGAGTTCACCCCGAAGGGCGCGGTCCTCCAGGTCCGCCGGGAGCGCACGCTGCGGCCGATAAACGTCATCACCAGCCCGTATCCCGGCTTCGCGACCGACCTCCAGTCCCCGATCATGGCGCTGAGCTGCCTGGCCGATGGCACCAGCTACATCCGGGAGACCATCTTCGACGGCCGCTACGGGCTGGTCGGGGAGCTGAACAAGATGGGCGCCAAGGTCGAGGTGGACAGCGGCAACGTGGTCATCGTGCATGGCCCGTCCACGCTCAAGGGCACCAAGGTGGTCGCGCACGACCTGCGCACCGGGATCGCGCTCATCCTGGCCGGGCTGGGCGCCGAGGGCGAGACGGTGGTCGCGCCGGGCTACCTCATCGACCGCGGCCATGCCGCGGTCGCGGAGCGGCTGACCACGCTGGGTGCCGACATCACCGCGGAGGAAAGCGGCTGACCACGCGGGCGGATGCTGCCGGCCGCAGCTGAGCCCGGACGGCCGCGGCCGGCGCTGGCCTGGCCGGCCGC
Organism: uncultured Actinomycetes bacterium; assembly: GCA_963720645.1. Lineage (GTDB taxonomy): Bacteria > Actinomycetota > Actinomycetes > Streptosporangiales > Streptosporangiaceae > RYN-230. Next base: position 213,472 of record CAVRFX010000024.1, read on the forward strand.
ACGCCTGGCTGCGCTGCGGGCCAGGCGGCAGGCCACCGGGCCCGCAGTGGCTTCCGCTCCCCGGAAAATGTGACGTTGCACGAAACAGTCCGCCGATTCTCTTCCCCGGACCGCGCGGACGGGTTACGAAATATACGATCGTGCAATCGTTGCAGCGTAAGGGTCTGACAGTGACTTCACAGCACAGGGAGTACCCCGCGACCGGCGGCACTTTAGGAGCCGCCGGGATATCTGACGCGGGCCCGGCCTGGCCGGCACGCGTCGTCTGTGGCGCCACTGGCCAGCGGCCAGCGCCGGGGGGTAGTCGGCCATGACCGCGCAACGCCAGCCCGCGGCCGAGCTGACCATCGGCATCGTCGGGCCGCACGACCTCGTGGAACGGATCATGCTGTCCGGCAGCCCGCAGGCGGGCGGGCTGCCCGGGGGGGCCGTCCACCCTGCCGGTCCCGCCGGGGCGTCCGGCAGCGGGGCCTCAGCCGTCCCGGCCCGCAGGCTCGTGGCGGCGGCATACCGCAGTGAGCAGGAAGCCGCCGACAAGGTACTGCGGCTCGGGCCGGGCATCGACGCCTGCCTGTTCGCCAGCCAGGTGCCTTACGAATACGCGCGGCGGGCCGGCTCGCTCCGCGTTCCGGCGACGTACGTGCCGCTGTCCGGCAGCGCGCTGTACGCGGCGCTGCTCCGCGCGACCCGGGAACTGGGCCAGGACCTCAGCCGGGTCAGCGTGGACGTGCTGAGCCGGGCCGACGTGGAGGACGCGTTCGCCGAGCTGAGCGTGCCCTCGACCGGGGTGCACGTCCGGGAGGACGCCGCGAACGCGGCCACGCTGGCCGCGTTCCACGAGCGGCTCTGGCGGCGGGACGAGATCACGGTCGCGTTCACCTGCCTCCAGTCGGTCGCCCAGCGGCTCTCCGCCGCCGACGTGCCCGTCCGGATCCTGCGGCCCACCAACAGCGCGATCCGGGCTGCGCTGCGCACGGCGACGCTGCTGGCCGGCCACCGCCGCCTGGAGGAAGCCCAGCTCGCGGTGGCCCTGGTCGAGGTGCCCACGCTGCGGGACACCTCCCGCCGGTCCTCGCCGCGGCACGCCCGTGAGGAACTGCGGCTGACCGTGCACCGGTTCCTGGTCCAGGAGGCCCAGCGGATGCACGCCTCGGTCAGCCCGGTCAGCGACCACTGCTTCCTGGTCACCGCGACCCGCGGCTCACTGGCCGCCGCCACCGACGGGTTCCGGGTCCCCCCGTTCAGCGAGCGGGCCCGGACTGAGCTCGGCATCGCGCTGGAAGTGGGCATCGGGATGGGCCGCACCGCACAGGACGCGGAGACGCACGCCCAGGCGGCGCTGTCCCGGTCGCACGTGGCCGCCGGGACCCGCGGCTTCGCCCTGGACCGGGAGGGTATCGCCCTGGTCCCGGCCCCCCGGCACCCCGCGGCCCCGGCCGCGGAAGCCGGCCGGCCCCGCGGCCTGGAGACCCTGTCCCGGCTGGCCGACAAGCTGGCCGGCAGCGACAGCGCGCTGGTGGTCGACGCGGAAACCGCCGGCCGGGTGCTGGGGGTCACCGCCCGCACCGCCCGGCGGCTGCTGCACAGCCTGGTCGAGGAGGGGCTGGCCTGGCCGCTGCCGCCGAGCCGGGCGCCGCAGCCGGGCCGGCCACGCCAGTTCTACCGGCTGGTCACCGAGAAGCTGGAGCGCCGCGGCGCGGCCCGCTGACCCGCCTTCGCTCAGTGGCGGCGCGGGTAGCCGCGCGCCACGGCCAGGAACGCGTCGTTCGCGTCGTGATCGCCGACGGAGATCCGCGCGCCTTCCGCGCCGAACGGCCGGACCGCGACCCCGGCCTGCGCGCAGGCGGCCGCGAAATCCTGGGTGTCGCGGCCTAGCCGGAGCCAGACGAAGTTCGCCTCGGTCGGCGGGACCGACCATCCCTGGGCGGCCAGCTCGTCCCGGACCCGGGATCGCTCCTTGACCACCGCGTCCACCCGTTCGAGCAGTTCGGCCTCGGCGGCCAGGGACGCGATGGCGGCGGCCTGCGCGATCGCGTTCACCGTGAACGGCAGCATGGTCTTGCGCACCGCCGCGGCGACCGGCTGGTGCGCGACGAGGAAGCCGACCCGCAGCCCGGCCAGCCCGTAGGCCTTGGAGAAGGTGCGCAGCACGGCCACGTTGGGGTGGTCCCGGTAGACGGCCATCCCGTCCGGCACCCGCGGGTCCCGGACGTACTCGGCGTAGGCCTCGTCCAGCACGACGAGGGTGTCCCCGGGGACCCGGTCCAGGAACGCCGCCAGCTCGCCGGTGTGCACGACGGTGCCGGTCGGGTTGTTCGGGTTGCAGACGAAGATGAGCCGGGTACGGGGGGTGATCGCATCCGCCATGGCCGGCAGGTCGTGCGTCTCGTCCCGCAGCGGCACGGTGACCGCGGCCGCCGAGGACAGGCCGACCAGGGTGGGATAGGCCTCGAACGAGCGCCAGGCGTAGAGCACTTCCGCATCCGGCTCGCCAACCGCCTCGAGCAGTTGCTGGGTCACCCCGACCGAGCCACAGCCCACCGCGATGTGCTCCGGCGGCACCCCGAACCGCTGGGCGATCGCCTCGGTCAGCGCGATCGAACCGTTATCTGGATAGCGGTTGACGTCCAGGGCGGCCTGGGCAATGACCTGCGCCACCGACGGCAGCGGCCCGAACGGGGACTCGTTCGACGACAGCTTGTAGGACCGTCCGTCCGGTGCGGACACCCGGCGGCCCGGCTGGTACGGGGCGAAGTTCTCCAGTACAGCGCGGAAGCGGGGCGAATCCTGGGACACCGGTGTCCTCCCTCGGCGACGACCAGCACATCCTAACCGGACAGGCCGGCCGGGAAGATGGCCGCCGATCCCGGCCGCCGGGACCGGGGAGATGTTCACGGGGCGGGGCATTGACGGTCTGGCTGGTGTGAGTTCTGATCAAAGAGGGTCACCCGGGAGCAGCCGCGGTGGGCCGACCTTCAGGGGGCGGTGGCATGTCCTCGCATCGGGTCAGCAGGAGGGCGGTGCTCACCGCGCTCGGCGGCGGCGCGGCGGGGGCGGCGCTGGTCGGCGTCCTTCCCGGCCGGCTGGACGCCATCTCGGGCACCTGGACGAGCCAGTACGTCGCCGACGGGACCGCCGGGCTGACTGCCGCGTTCCCGCTGTCCGCGGTCCGCCTGCTGGACAGCCCCATGCGGGCCAACCAGACGCGGAACACGAGCTACCTGATGTTCGTGGACCCGGACCGGATGCTGCACACGTTCCGGCTGAACTACGGCCTCCCGTCGTCGGCCCGGCCGTGCGGCGGCTGGGAGCGGCCGGGCTCCCTGGTCCGCGGGCACTGCACCGGCCACCTGATGTCCGGGCTGGCCCTCACCTACGCCAACACCGGGAACCAGGCCGCCGCGGACAAGGGTGCCTACCTGGTCGACCAGCTGGCCCGGTGCCAGGCCCGGGATCGGGCGGCGGGTTTCCACGACGGTTACCTGTCGGCGTTCCCGGAGACGTTCTTCGACCGGCTGGAGGCGGGCCTGCCGGTGTGGGCGCCGTACTACATGATTCACAAGATCATGGCCGGGCTGATCGACCAGCACGAGCTGGCCGGGAACGGCCGGGCACTGGAGGTGGCGGCCCGGCTCGGCGACTGGGTCGGCTGGCGCACCGGCCGGCTCTCCTACGCGCACATGCAGCGGATCCTGGAGACCGAGCACGGCGGCATCGCCGAGTCGCTGGCCAACCTGTACCGGCTGACCTGGGACGAGAGCTACCTGCGCACGGCCGAGCGGTTCTACCACGCCCGGGTCTTCGACCCGCTGGCGCGCGGCCAGGACGACCTGCAGGGCCTGCACGCCAACACCAACATCCCGAAGATGATCGCCTGCATCCGCATCTGGGAGGAAACCGGCGATCTGCGCTACCACGACATCGGCGCCAACTTCTGGCGGATCGTCACCGATCACCACGCCTACGTCATCGGCGGCACCAGCAACTACGAGCACTGGCACGCACCCGACGTGATCGCCGCGCAGCTGAGCAACCGGACCTGCGAGAACTGCTGCAGCTACAACATGCTGAAGCTGACCCGGCTGCTGCACTTCCACCAGCCGCACCGGGTGGACCTACTCGACTACTACGAGCGGACGCTGTTCAACCAGATGCTCGGCGAGCAGGACCCGCGGTCCGCGCACGGCTTCAACATCTACTACACGGGCCTGTCACCGGCCGCCTTCAAGCGGCAGCCCCCGTTCATGGGCACCAACCCGGACGTCTACTCGACCAACTACCGCAATTTCTCCTGCGACGACGCGACCGGGATGGAGACCCAGGCCAAGTTCGCGGACACCATCTACTCGCGGGACAGCCGCGGGCTGTTCGTCAACCTGTTCATCCCGTCCGAGGTCCGCCACCCGGCCGGGGTGACGATCCGCCAGGCCACCAGGTTCCCCGACGAGCCCGCCACCCACCTCACGGTGGTCTCCGGGTCGGCCCGGATGGCCCTGCGGATCCGGCTGCCCGGCTGGCTGGCCGCCCGGCCGCGCGCCTGGGTGAATGGCAAGCCGCTGGCCGGCCCGCTCACGCCGGGCACCTGGCTGGTCATCGACCGGCTATGGCGGCCCGGGGACCGGGTGGACGTGGCCCTGCCCATGACGCTGGCCCTGGACCGCACGCCGGACCGGCCCGCGGTCCAGGCCGTCACTTATGGTCCCGTCGTGCTCAGCGGCGGCTACGGCGGGACCGAAGCCATGCCGATGCCCCGGCTGAGCCCTGAATCCGTCACCCGGCTGCCCGGGCAGCGGCTGCGGTTCCAGGCCGTCGCCGACGGCCGGGCCGTCGGGCTGATCCCGGTCGCCCGGATGCACCACGAGCACTACAACGTCTACTGGCTGACCTGACGGGGGCCATGTCCGGCGGGCTGCCCGCCCCAGGCGAGCGGTCCGCCCGGTCCGCCCAGGCCGCCGGGCGGCCGAGTGGGGTTGGGTCTGCCCGCCGGTAAAGCCGGTAGGTAGAGTGACTGCGTGAACCGACTGGGCGAACTCGAACGCGCCATTATGGACGTTCTCTGGGAAAGTGAGACTCAGCTCACCGTACGCCAGGTTGGCAGTAGGCTTACCGACCGGGATCTGGCTCACACCACGGTGATGACCGTCCTGGACCGATTGGCCAAGAAGGGGTTCGCCCGGCGGGAGCGGGACGGACGGGCCTGGTTGTACCGCGCCGCAGCGAGCCGGGAAGCATACGTCACCGAACTGATGCTCTTCGCCCTCGACCAGACCGGCGACCGGTCGGCCGCGCTCGCGAGTTTCGCCCGTCGCGTGTCGGGAAGTGAGGCACGGGTGCTGCGTCGGGCCCTGGAGATAGGCGGCGATCCCGCCGGGAGCTGACTTTCCGTGCTTTCCCCCGTCCTCGTTCTGGCCACCGTCGCGGTGGGGCTGGTGCCTGCCGCCGCGGAACTGGCCACGGCACGCTGGCCGCGCCGGTCCCCGGCGGCGGCCATCATGCTATGGCAGGCCATGGGGCTGGGCTGGGGAGTGGCCGCGATCGGGACCCTGGCGGCGCTGGGCGCGGACCCGGGCGGTCCCGGGGTGGCCGGCGGCGCGCTCGCCATGCTCGATAGCGCGGTCCGCAAGATAGCCAGCGAGGTCCGGCCGCCCGGCTTGCTCGCCGCGCTGCGGCTATTCTGCCTGGGCGCCTCCGCGGCCCTGCTCGCGCTGCTCTGCTGGGTCCTGGTCGCCTCGGCCGTGGCGGTGCTCCGGGACCGCCGGCGGCACCGGGCGCTGCTCGAGCCTGCTCGCGCACGGTGACCCCAAAGTCCCCGGCGCCCTGGTCGTGGACTATCCCGCCGCCGCCGCCTACTGCGTGCCCGGGCTGCGCTCCCGCATCGTGATCAGCGCCGGCGCGCTCGACCTGCTCGACCAGGCGGAACTGGCCGCGGTCCTGGCCCACGAGCGGGCCCACCTCCGGGAGCGCCACGACCTCGTGCTGCTCCCGTTCACCGCGCTGGCCCGGGCCTTCCCCTGGTCGGTCCTCGTGCAGCGGTCCTACGCCTCGGTGGCCCTGCTGGTCGAGATGCTCGCCGATGATCACGCGGCCCGGCACCGGCCGGCCCGCGAGCTCGTCACCGCGCTGATCCGGGTCGGGTCCGCAGGCACGCCGGGCGCGCCCGCGGGCACCCTGGCCATGGCCGACGATGACGCCACCCTGGCCGACAGCGGCGTGACCGCCCGGGTGGAGCGGCTGCTCATGCGCCCGCCGGGAATCTCGCTTCCCGCCCGGGTCCTGGTCTGCGGGGCGGCCGCCGCCCTCGTCGTGATCCCCGCCGCGCTCCTGGTGATGCCGCTCTAACGGCTCCTGACGATGCCGCTGTGACGGGCCGCCGGACGGCGGCCGGGACGTCAGCCGGGTGTGTGGTCGCTGACCTGGATGCGTACCCGGCGGAACCCCTTGCCCTTGTTCTCGATCTTGACGACGGCGATCCCGCCCACCTGGCGGGTTGAGGCCACGTGCGTGCCCCCGTCCGCCTGCTGGTCGAGGCCGACGATGTCGATGATCCGCACCTCCTTGACCTCGGGCGGGACCAGGTTGGTCGCGGTGCGGATGATGTCCGGGATGGCGAACGCCTGATCGCGGGGCAGGACCCGGACGTCGATCCGGCGGTCGGCGGCGAGCTCGGCGTTGCACGCAGCCTCGACGGCGTCCCGGAAGCCCGGCGGCACCTCGGTGAGGTTGAAGTCCATGCGCGCGGTCAGCGGCTCCATGTTCCCGCCGGTGACCAGCGCGCCGAAGTCGCGGAAGACGACGCCGCCGAGCACGTGCAGGGCGGTATGGGTGCGCATCAGCGCGGTCCGCCGGCTGTCCTCGACGGCCCCGCGGACCGCGGTCCCGGGCGGCGGCAGCGGGTCGCCGTCGGCGGGGATCAGGTACAGGTCGTCACCCTTGCGGGCACCCACGATGCGGGTCTGCACGCCGCCCCACAGCAGCACCCCATGGTCAGGAGGCTGGCCCCCGCCGCCCGGGTAGAACGCGGAGGAGTCCAGCACGATCCCGTCCGGGCCGGACGCCAGCACGGCCGCATCCCATTCCCGGAGCGTCTGGTCGTCGAGTTCCAGCCGGTGGGTGCGCACAGGGAGGGCCCGGGCCTACCAGGGCCCGTAAGGACCCTGGCTGCTTCCGTTACTGCCCCGGAACTCCGCGACCTTGGGGCGGACGTCGGTGAGGTAGATAGCCGAGGCCACGAAGGCAGCGATCGGCAGGATGCCCACGGCGCCGAACCCCCCGGACAGGACCCCGAGGTAGAGGCCGATCACCGAGGCCACGCCGAGGATGATCAGCCAGAGCGGCTTGTTCTGCTTGCCCGCCGCCAGGAACGCTTTCGACGGCCGGCGCAGTGCGTCCACGAAGCCCCAAACCTCGCAGACAAAGGCGGCGATCGCCAGTATCTCGAGGAACCAGTAGAGCGGGCTCATCGCTCCTGCGTTCAGCAACACAGCATCAGGCTATCTGGTCCGGGCGGGAACCGGGAACAAAGCCCGTCTCCCGCCCGGCCACCGGCAGGTGCCGCATCCGGATCGTCAGCTCTTCTGGCTGCCCTTGCCGGGCAGGGCGGTCTTCCCGTTGAGCACCTTGGCGCCGCGGATGGCGAGCCTGTCGTACTCCTGGACCGCCTTGGTCCGGGCGGTCGTCATGTACTCGCTGGCCAGGCCGGGCAGGGCGGCCAGCGAGCCATCGCTGCGCCAGCGGGCGATCTTCGCGGGCAGCTCGCGCAGGGCCGCGGAGGCCAGCACCCCGGCTCCGGCGGCGGCGTGCACGGGCTTGCTGCTGGCCAGCTTGCGCACTTCGGTCCTCACGTCAATGGTGGCGCGGTTCATGATCTTTTTTCCTTCCTGGTCCGCCCGTCCGGCAGACCCGTTGAGTGAGGCGGCCCAGCCGCCTCGTGCGTGCCCAACGGCTCCGCTGCCGCGAGGGGGTCATCATCTTCTTCATCGAGTCCTGCGTGGCCGGGCTCCGCCCCGGTCGCCTGCTCCCAGGCGCCTCCGGTGCCACCCTCCGCACGGGCCGCCTCAGCGGCCTCCTGCGCCGCGGTGGCCTCGGCCGCGGCCGCCTGGATCGCGGCCGCCTCCGCCGCGACGGCGGCGTCCTCGGCGTCTTCCGGCGTCTGCGCCGCGGCTTCACGGCGGAACGAGTCGTAGATCTCCAGCAGCACCTGCTTCTGCCGCTCGGTCAGCTCCGGCGCGGCCAGCACAGCGGCGCGGACCCCCGAGTCGGGCGGCCGGTCCTCCAGGATCCCGGCCTGGACGTAGAGGGCCTCCGCGGAGATCCGCAGCCCCTTGGCGATCTGCTGCAGGATCTCGGCGCTCGGCCGGCGCACGCCGCGCTCGATCTGGCTCAGGTACGGGTTGGACACCCCCGCCTGGGAGGCCAGCTGGCGCAGCGAGATCTTCGCCTGCTCCCGTTGCTCCCGGATGTACTCACCGATGGAACTCACTCGCATAGGACTCACATATCCAGTGAATCAAACGGTGCTTGCTTTTGCAAACGCACAGCAAGCACCCGGCGGCGGGCCAGCCGGGGAGGGTGGCCGGCCAGCCGGGAGAGCTGGCTGGCAGCCGGGGAGGGTGGCGCGGACCTCGCCGACGGGCCGGCTTCCGCCCATCACCGGGACGGCGGCGATCTCGTCCAGCGCCGAGTCAGGTATCCCCGGCGCGGTGGTCACGCCCAGCCACCGGAGCATGGCCACGGTGAGCGGCTCACGGGCCCGGTACGAGCCGTCCTCGATCTTGAACACCCCGGCGCGGCCGTCGTCCAGCGCGAACGCCTGGACCCCCTCGGCGCCCACCTTGAGCAGCAGGCCGGGGACCGCGGCCATCAGCGCCCGCTCCGGGCGCAGGCTGCCCGACGTCCACTCCGGATAGGCCCGCATCGCGTCGGCCACCCGCCGCTCGGGCGTGCCCGGCGGCGCGGTGACCAGGGACCGGAACGCCCGGGCCAGCCCGGCCAGGGACAGGGCTGCCACCGGGGCGCCGCATCCGTCCACGCCCACCGCCGCGGACGGCTCACCGGCCAGGTCCTCGATCGTCTGGCGCAGCGCCAGCTGGAGCGGGTGGCCGGGGTCGGTGTAGGTGCCCGTGGGCCACCCGGCCGCCACGCAGGTGGCCAGCATGGCCGCGTGCTTGCCGGAGCAGTTCATGTGCAGCCGGTCAGGCTCCCGGCCCTCGCGCAGGTATTCCTGCTGGAACACCTCTTCGCGGGGCAGGGCGCGCGGGCACTGCAGGTCGTCCTCGGTCAGCCCGGCCCCGGCCAGGATCTCCCGCACGCCGGCGACGTGGAACTCCTCACCGGAATGGCTGGCCGACGCGAGGGCCAGCAGCTGGCCGTCGAGATCCAGACCGCAGCGCAGCATCCCGGCGGCCTGCATCGGCTTGTTCGCCGAGCGGGGGAACATAGGCACGTCCCCCTGGCCGGCGGCAGCTGCGGCGCCCCGTCGGTTCCGGTTATCCGCAACGAAACGCGGTGCCTCGACTCGACGAACCCCGACCGGACGACCTCAGCGAGAATTGGCGGTTCAGTGACGGCTGCTCACCCCAAGCATCTGACGGGCTTCGTCCGGCTCGAGCGGCGGCCGCTGGGCCAGCCCGGCCAGGGTGGCCGCCCGCTCGACGAGCTCAGCGTTGCGGGCCACCGGACGGCCCCGGGCGAACGAGGTGGTGTCTTCCATGCCGACCCGCAGGTGGCCGCCGGCGCCGAGCGCGCCCATCAGCACCGGCAGCGTGGCCCGGCCGATCCCAGTGGCTGACCACGTGGCGCCCGCGGGCAGCGCGGCCACGGCCGCCACCAGCGCGGCCACGGTGCCCGGCATGCCGCCCGGCACGCCCATCACGAGGTCGCAGTGCACGTGGCCGCCGTGCGGCGGTCCCAGCTCGTCCAGCAGCCGGTGCAGCGTGGCCACCTGCCCCAGGTCGAACAGCTCGAACTCGGGCACCACCCCGGCCGCCTGGGTCCGCGCGTACAGCTCGCGGATGAACGGCCAGGGGTTGGCGAACACCTCGTCGCCGAAGTTGACCGTGCCGCAGGTCAGCGAGCAGGCGTCCGGGGCTGCATCGAGCACCGCGAGCCGGTCGTCGAAGCTGTCGGTGACCGCGCCGCCGGTGGACAGCTGGATGATCAGGTCGGTGCGCTCACGCAGGGCCCGCACGGTGTCCTTGAGCCGGCCAGGTCCAGGGTCGGCCGGGCCTGGCCGTCCCGGATGTGCACGTGGATCACGGCGGCCCCGGCGGCACGGCATTCCACCGCGGTGGTGGTCAGCTCGTCCAGGGTGACCGGCAGCGCGGGCACGGACGCCTTGTCGGATTCCGCGCCGGTCGGCGCCACGGTGATCAGGGTCCCCGGCCGGGCGGGAGCGGGAGCATTCGAAGTCATGACGGGCAGCATGCATCCTCGGTCGAGGCCGCGTCCAGCGCCGTAGCCGCCGGCGCGGCCGGCGGGTGGGTGGCGGAGGGGTGGCGGGCGGGTGGATGGATGGTCAGCGGCGGGTGCTGAGCGGGTGCGCGGTCGTCCCGAACCGGGCCGCCGGCGAGGGCGTGGCCGGCGAGGGCGTGGCTGTGGGCGGGCCAGCGGGGCGGGCCAGCCGTGGGCGGGCCAGCGGGGGGCGGGCCCACCGGAGACGGGCCCACCGGGGGCGAGCCGGCCGGGCCCGCGCCCGCCGGGGCCTCCCCGGGCGAGGCCAGGTTGGACCGGGCGAACTCGAGCGCCTCAGCCAGGTCCGCCTGCCGGGCCTCCTGGGTCGGCGCACGGAAGGTCTTGACCTCCAGCACGACCAGCCCATGGTAGTCCTCGGCGGCGAGCCGGTGCAGCAGCTGCGCGCATGGTTGGGTGCCGCGGCCGGGGACCAGGTGCTCGTCGCGGTTGGCCACCCCGGTGCCGTCGGCCAGGTGAACGTGGGCGAGCCGGCTGCCCAGCTCGTCCGCCATGCCCAGCGCGTCGGAACCGGACACGGCCGTGTGCGACAGATCCAGCGTGACGTGGGGGTAGTCCATCGGGACCGGGTTCCAGGACGGGGCGTACGGCGCCACCTCCGCCCCCCGGGCCCGGAGCGGGAACATGTTCTCCACCGCGAACACCACGTCGGTCTCGTCCTGCATCTGGGCCAGGCCTGCCGCGAAGTCCCGCGCGTACTCGCGCTGCCAGCGGAACGGGGGATGCACCACGACCACCCGCGCGCCCAGCTCCTCGGCCACGTCCTTGGCCCGGACCAGCTTGCCCCACGGCTCACGGCCCCAGACCCGCTGGGTGATCAGCAGGCAGGGCGCATGGACCGCGAGCACCGGCACGCTGTGGTAGTCGGCGAGCCGCCGCAGTACCTCAACGTCCTGGCTGACCGCATCCGGGGTGACCATGACCTCGACCCCGTCGTAACCCAGCCGCGCCGCGACCTCGAACGCATCCGGCGTCCGGTCGGGATAGACCGACGCGGTCGATAGCGCCACCAGGCGTCGCGGCGTCGTGCCCGCTTGGCTCACCGTGGCTCCTTCCGCACTCCAGGGCGGACCGTGTCCCGGGACCTCCGGGCACCGATCGGCCCGCGGTGGCCAGCTTATGCGGCGTGACGCGCGCCGTTGCTCACCGCCGGGGGGGCAGGAGTGTCGCCGCCAGGGAGTGTCGGCGGCCGGCTGTCGGTGCCCGCGGGTAGCGTCCCAGGCATGGCGAAGTCCTCGGCGGGCCCGGCGTTCCAGTGCGCGGAATGCGGGTGGCGCACGACGAAATGGTCGGGCCGCTGTGGCGAATGCCAGGCCTGGGGCACGGTCGAGCAGATCGCCGTCTCCCGGGCCGGCCGCGCGGCCGGCTTTTCGGCGCCGCCGCCCTGGCCGGGCTGGGCGGGCTGGATGCCCTGGGCCTGGGGCACGGCGGCCTGGACGGCACGGGCCTGGGTGGCACTGGCCTGGGCGGCGCTGGCCTGAGCGGCGCTGGCCTGAGCGGCGCTGGCCTGGGAGGGCCACCCACCGCCCTCGCCCCGGCTAGTCCCGCGCTCCCCATCGGGGAGGTGGACGCTACCGCCGCGGGAGCCCGCCCGACCGGGCTGGACGAACTTGACCGGGTGCTGGGCGGGGGCCTGGTACCCGGGGCGGTGGTGCTGCTGGCGGGCGAGCCGGGGGTGGGCAAGTCCACCCTGCTGCTGGAGGCGGGGACGCACGCCGCGGCGGCGGGCCCGGTCCTGTACATCACCGGTGAGGAATCCGCCGCGCAGGTGCGGCTGCGCGCGGACCGGATCGGCGCCATGGCCGGCAACCTCTACCTGGCCGCGGAGACCGACCTGGCCGCGCTGCTGGGCCACGTGGCCGTGGTGCGGCCCCGGCTGCTCATCGTGGACTCGGTCCAGACGATCACGATGGAGGGGGTGGACGGCGCCCCCGGCGGGGTCAGCCAGATCCGCGCGGTCACCGCCGCCCTGATCGCGGTGGCCAAGCAGCACGCGGTGACCACGGTGCTGGTCGGGCACGTGACCAAGGACGGGTCCATCGCCGGGCCGCGGGCCCTGGAACACCTGGTGGACGTGGTGCTGCACTTCGAGGGGGACCGGCACGCCCAGTTCCGCATGGTCCGGGCGCTGAAGAACCGTTACGGCCCGACCGACGAGATCGGCTGCTTCGACCTCGGGGAGCAGGGGATCACCGAGCTGCCCGACCCGAGCGGCCTGTTCCTCACCCACCGTCGCAACGCGGTGCCCGGCACCTGCGTGACCGTCACGCTGGAGGGCCGCCGCCCGCTGCTCAGCGAGGTGCAGACGCTGGTGGCGCCGTCCACGCTGGACATCCCGCGCCGGGTCACCTCCGGGCTGGACGCGTCCCGGGTCGGCATGGTCCTCGCCGGTGCTGTCCCGGCGCGCCGACCTCAAGCTGGGCAAGCAGGACGTCTACGCGGCCACCGTGGGCGGGGTCCGGCTCGGCGAGCCGTCGGTAGACCTGGCCGTGGCGCTGGCCCTGGCCAGCGCCGTGGTGGACCTCAGCGTGCCCGGCTCCGTGGTGGCGGTCGGCGAGGTGGGCCTGGCGGGCGAGGTGCGCCGGGTCACCGGGGTCCAGCGCCGGCTGGCCGAGGCGGAGCGGATGGGGTTCCGGCTGGCGATCGTGCCTGCGGGCTCGGCCGCGAAGGACTCTGCCGCCCGGGGCTCCGGCACCAGGGGCTCCTCCGCAACGGGCTCCGCCACCAGGGGCGCTGCCGGGGGAATCGAGGTCCGGGAGGTCGAGGACATCCGGGAGGCGATGGCCGCCGCCTTCGGCGGCTGATTTGCCGGCCGGTGACCTGGAGCCGCCGATACACTGGGCGGATCCAGCAACCCCCGGGAGTCGTGTGCCGCCGACCGACGCCACGCACAGCGACGTTAACCACGGCGACGTTAACGCCGGCGAAACCACGCACGGCGACGCCAGGCACAAGGACGAGCGCCGCTGGTCCGCCCTGGCCGCACTGGCGCCGGGCACCATGCTGCGTGACGGGCTGGAGCGCATCCTGCGCGGGAACACCGGCGCACTGATCGTGCTCGGCGACGGGCCCGCCGTGGACGAGGTATGCAGCGGCGGGTTCGAGCTGAGGGTGCCGTTCTCCGCGACCCGGCTGCGCGAGCTGGCCAAGATGGACGGCGCCATCGTGCTGCGACGACGCGGCCGGGTACATCGTCCGGGCGGCCGTGCACCTGGTCCCGGACCCCACGCTGCCGACCGACGAGTCGGGGACCCGGCACCGGACCGCGGAGCGGGTCGGCAGGCAGACCGGCTGCCCGGTGATCTCAGTCAGCAAGTCCATGCGGATCATCGCCCTGTACCTGGATGGGGCCCGGTACGTGCTGGAGGATTCGGCGGCGATCCTGTCCCGGGCCAATCAGGCCCTGGCCACGCTGGAGCGCTACAAGTTCCGGCTGGATGAGGTGTCGGGGACCCTGACCGCGCACGAGATCGAGGACCTGGCCACCGCGCGCGACGTGACCATGGTGGCGCAGCGGCTGGAGATGGTCCGCCGGATCGCCGGTGAGATCGAGGGTTACAAGATCGAGCTGGGCACCGACGGGCGGCTGCTCGCGCTCCAGCTGGACGAGCTCATCGCGGGCAGCGACTTCGAGCGCCAGCTGGTGGTGCAGGACTACCTGCCGGCGGCGGCCGCGGAACCCGTGCGCCGAGGTCGGCAGGGTGCTGGACGAACTGGGGCAGCTTTCCCCGGAAGAACTGCTGGACATGGCGACGGTGGCCTCGGTGCTCGGGACTCGGCGGGTCCGGCGCGCTCGACGCACCGGTCGAGCCCCGGGGGTACCGGCTGCTGGCCAAGATCTCCCGCCTGCCCAAAGATGCCGCGCAGCGGCTGGTGGCGCACTTCGGCGGGCTGCACAAGCTGCTGGCGGCCAGCGTCGCCGAGTTGCAGGCGGTGGACGGGGTGACGGAGCCGCACGCGCGCGCGGCCCGGGAGGGCCTATCCCGGCTGGCCGAGGTGACCCTCCTGGAGAAGTACTCCTGACCCGTCGCCGCCGGCCGTAGCGCGCGGCGGATCGGCAGCGAACACACGCCTGGACGGCGTGCGACGGCAACCAACGGCATGAACGCTGAGGTCCCCGGGTGGGGACGCGCCCCTGAGAGTGCGGCGTAGTTACGGCATGCCGTAACTACGCCACGGCGATACCGTGCCCCTTCAGCACGAAGATCATGGTGTGGCTGCTGAGTTTCCCGCTGTAGGCGGTGGCGGTGTACGTCCCGGGCCGGACGGCCCGGTGCGGGGACCGGCAGCCCGCGGCCGAGGCCTGCCGGTTCCAGGAGATCTGGACCGCGGCGGGCACGCCCCGGGCCAGCACGGCGGCCCGGACAGCGGGCCGGGCGCAGTCCGCGGAATCCCAGACCTGGTTCTTCCCGCCCGCCCTGATCACCACGTGCACGTGTGCCGGGCCCAGGTCGGCGGTGCAGCGGCCGGGAGCGGTGGACACCACGTCCACCGTGAATTCCGGCCGGGCGTGCGCCGGGTAGCTGTACCGGGCCGAGAACAGGCTCAGGACGAGTGCGGCGTGCGGGCAGGCCTCGGGTCCGTGCGCCTTCCGGCCGCGCTGGCCCGAGGGGTGACGCGTCGCCGAAGCGCCCCGCTTGGCGGATGACGACGGGCTGGGCCCGGCCTTTCCCGTGGCGGCGGGGGTGGCGCTCGGCCCGCCCGCGGTGCTGGCAGGTGCCGGGGACGACGTCGTTCCCGGGACCGGCTGAGCGGAGTGGCGGGGGCTGTGCTGCCTGCTCGCCTGGGACAGGTCGCTGGCCTGCCTGGTCCCCCCGCCCAGCACGCCGTTCACGGTCCAGCTGACCAGCCCGAGCATGCAGATGCCGGCGGCCAGCGCGATGACCCTGCGCCGCCAGTAGACGTTGACCTGACCTGCGCTTTTGGGCGGGTCAGCTGAACTGCGAGACATGCGAGAAGTATCCGCCGGAAGCTCTCGCTGATCTTGGCGACCCGCCGGAAAGGAGCGGCATTATTGCAGGTCAGCGACAATTCCGGAGCGCTTTTGGGCAGACCCGGGCGGGATCCTCCGGTAAACCCGCAGCCGCCCGTCGATTCGCCCGCCCGGTCCGCCCCGGCGCGCCGCGGACGTGCGAGGATCGAGATGCCATGGTGATTGCGGAGCCGGTGACCCCGAACCCGAAGGTCGCGCCCCCGGTGGCCTCCCCGCTGGCGATCCTGGACTGGTACGCCGCGCATCAGCGGGACCTGCCGTGGCGCCGGCCGGAGGCCACGCCGTGGGCGGTCCTGGTCAGCGAGATCATGCTGCAGCAGACGCCCGTGGCCCGGGTACTGCCGCTGTATGCGGCCTGGATGGCCCGGTGGCCGACCCCGGCCGCGCTGGCCGCGTCCCCGGCGGGCGACGCGGTGCGGGCCTGGGGGCGGCTCGGCTACCCGCGGCGGGCGATCCGGCTGCATGCGACGGCACAGGCTCTCGTGGAGCGGCACGGCGGGGAGGTCCCGGCCTCCGCGGAGGCCCTGCGGGCGCTCCCCGGGATCGGCTCCTACACGGCCGCCGCGGTGGCCAGCTTCGCCTTCGGGCAGCGGCACGCGGTGCTGGATACCAACGTGCGGAGGGTGCTGGCGCGGCTGGTGAGCGGCCGGGAGCTGCCCTCACCCAGCACGTCGGCAGCGGAGCGGCGGCTGGCGGAGTCACTGCTGCCGGAGCAGCCCGCCGTGGCCGCGCGCTGGTCGGTGGCGGTCATGGAACTGGGTGCCCTGGTCTGCACCGCCGTCCGGCCGCGGTGCGCCAGCTGCCCGGTGGCGGCCAGCTGCGCGTGGCGCCGGGCCGGGCATCCGGCGGACGGCGGGCCCCGCCGCAGCCAGAAATACGCGGGCACGGACCGGCAGTGCCGCGGGCGGCTGCTGGCGGTACTCCGCGACTGCGCGGGCCCGGTGCCGGCCTCACGGCTCGAGGCGGCCTGGGCCGATCAGCTGCAGCGCAGCCGGGCCCTGGACGGCCTGGTGGCGGACGGCCTGGTGGATCCGCTGCCAGACGGGCGGTTCGCGCTGCCCGGGACACAGTTCTAGTCCGGGGGGGCGACCCCCCTGGACCCCCCGCTCGCCGCTGCGCGCCGAACGCCGTATTGGTCCGGGGGGCGACCCCCCTGGACCCCCCGCTCGCCGCTGCGCGCCGAACGCCGGCTCGGCGAGCACCCGCCTTCGGCGGGCCCCGCCTCCCCGGCCCGTGCACTGGCTAGTCCGGGGGGACGACCCTGGACCCCCAGGATCGCCGAAATCAGCCCGGGGACGACATGCGCGGAGCGGCGGTCCCCGGAAGGGGACCGCCGCTCCGCGTTCTCGCGATCGTATGCCGGTGCGGGTTAGTCCTGCGGCGGCGCGGTGGCCCCGCGCTCGACCGCGGCACCAGTGCCGACCTCCTCGGGCACGGAGTCCGGCACGGCGTCCGGCTTGGGCACGCCCTTGAACGTGAACTGCGCGTCCTCGCCGGTGCCTTCCGCGTCCACGATGACGATCTGGCCCGCCTTGAGCTCACCGAACAGGATCTTCTCGGACAGGGCGTCCTCGATCGACCGCTGGATGGTGCGCCGCAGTGGCCGCGCGCCGAGCACCGGGTCGTAACCCCGCTCCGCGAGCAGCGCCTTGGCGGCCGGACGCAGTTCCAGGCCCATGTCACGGTCCCGGAGCCGCTCGTCCACCTTGGCGATCATCAGATCGACGATCTCGACGATCTCGGCCTCGGTCAGCTGGTGGAACACGATGGTGTCGTCCACGCGGTTGAGGAACTCCGGCCTGAAGTGCTGCTTCAGCTCCTCATTGACCTTGGCCTTCATCCGGTCGTAAGAGCCCTTCGACTCACCAGACCGGGCGAAGCCCACGGACACCCCCTTGGAGATGTCCCTGGTGCCCAGGTTGGTCGTCATGATGATGACCGTGTTCTTGAAGTCCACCACCCGGCCCTGGGCGTCGGTCAGCCGGCCGTCCTCCAGGATCTGCAGCAGCGAGTTGAAGATGTCCTGGTGGGCCTTCTCGATCTCGTCGAACAGGACCACGGAGAACGGCTTGCGGCGCACCTTCTCCGTCAGCTGGCCACCCTCTTCGTACCCCACGTAGCCGGGCGGTGAGCCGAACAGCCGGGACACGGTGTGCTTCTCCATGTACTCGCTCATGTCGAGCTGGATCAGCGCGTCTTCCTCGCCGAACAGGAACTCCGCCAGTGTCTTGGACAGCTCCGTCTTGCCGACCCCGGAGGGCCCGGCGAAGATGAACGACCCGCCAGGGCGCTTGGGGTCCTTCAGGCCGGCCCGGGTCCGCCGGATGGCCTGGGACAGCGCCTTGATGGCGTCGTTCTGCCCGATGACCCGCCGGTGCAGCTCGTCCTCCATGCGGAGCAGCCGCTGGGACTCCTCCTCGGTGAGCTTGAACACCGGGATGCCGGTCGCGGTGGCCAGGACCTCGGCGATGAGCTCCTCGTTGACCTCGGCGACGACATCCATGTCGCCGGCCTTCCACTCCTTCTCCCGGGTCTCCTTCTTGGCGATCAGCTGCTTCTCGTTGTCCCGCAGGGCAGCCGCCTTCTCGAAGTCCTGGGAGTCGATGGCCGACTCCTTCTCCCGGCGCACCTGGGCGATCTTCTCGTCGTACTCGCGCAGGTCCGGCGGTGCGGTCATCCGGCGGATCCGCATCCGCGAGCCTGCCTCGTCGATCAGGTCGATCGCCTTGTCCGGCAGGAAGCGGTCGCTGATGTAGCGGTCCGCCAGCTGGGCCGACGCCACCAGGGCCCCGTCGGTAATGGACACCCGGTGGTGGGCCTCGTACCGGTCACGCAGGCCCTTGAGGATCTCGATGGTGTGCGAGATCGTCGGCTCGGCCACCTGGATCGGCTGGAACCGGCGCTCAAGTGCGGCGTCCTTCTCCAGGTGCTTGCGGTACTCGTCCAGCGTGGTGGCGCCAATGGTCTGAAGCTCGCCGCGGGCCAGCATCGGCTTCAGGATCGAGGCAGCGTCAATCGCTCCCTCGGCAGCGCCCGCCCCGACCAGCGTGTGCAGCTCGTCGATGAACAGGATGATGTCGCCGCGGGTCCGGATCTCCTTCAGGACCTTCTTCAGCCGTTCCTCGAAGTCACCGCGGTAGCGCGAGCCGGCCACCAGGGCTCCGAGGTCCAGCGTGTAGAGCTGCTTGTCCTTCAGCGTCTCGGGCACCTCGCCCTTGACGATCTTCTGGGCCAGCCCCTCGACCACGGCGGTCTTGCCTACCCCGGGCTCGCCCACGAGCACCGGGTTGTTCTTGGTCCGGCGGGACAGCACCTGCATGACCCGCTCGATTTCTTTCTCCCGGCCGATCACCGGGTCCAGCTTGCCCTCCCGGGCGCCCTGGGTCAGGTTCCGGCCGAACTGGTCCAGCACCAGGGAGGTGGACGGAGCGGACTCCGACGGCGCGCCCGCCGCGGCAGGCTCCTTGCCCTGATAGCCGTGCAGCAGCTGGATCACCTGCTGGCGGACCCGGTTCAGGTCCGCGCCCAGCTTGACCAGCACCTGGGCCGCCACGCCCTCACCCTCGCGGATGAGGCCGAGCAGGATATGCTCGGTGCCGATGTAGTTGTGCCCGAGCTGCAATGCCTCGCGCAGCGACAGCTCGAGCACTTTCTTCGCTCGCGGCGTAAACGGGATATGCCCGGAAGGTGCCTGCTGGCCCTGGCCGATTATCTCTTCAACCTGCTGGCGTACGGCCTCCAGGCTGATCCCCAGGGATTCCAGCGCCTTGGCCGCCACGCCCTCACCCTCGTGGATCAAGCCAAGCAGGATGTGCTCCGTGCCGATGTAATTGTGGTTGAGCATCCTGGCTTCTTCCTGAGCCAGCACCACAACTCTCCGCGCCCGGTCGGTAAACCTCTCGAACATCGCCTCGCTCCTCACAGAGCGGTCGGGGGGACCCAGATGTCCGGATGTCCGGGGCCCGTCCCTTCCGCATGGTAGCCCGCATGCCGGACGATGTACCGCGCGATATGCGGCACTTGAGTAAACAGTTCCCCGGCAGGAGGACCTTCATCCCATCCAACCCCGGGGAGGGGCGAAGGTGTTCCCTGTACGCCGCAAGCGAACGCCCCTCACCCCCGCTCCGACCAGCGCCGGTTCATACTCCGTACCACGAGCGCTGCGAGCGGGAAGTTCACCACGCACGCCCCTCCGGCGGGCCGGTCATGCCGCGGGGCCGTCGAAGTAGTGGCCCTTGTCAAGATCGTCGATGAGCCCGGGGTGGGCCTGGCTGCCACCCCAGCAGCTCGCGGGTCAGCTCGCTCAAGGCCGGCGCGTCGATGCCCACGAAGCCGGCCAGGAAGCCGAACTGCCCGGCCGCCCGCTCGGGGGGAATAGACGCCACCGGCACATTCAGGTGCCGTCCGATCACTTCCGCGATCTCGCGGATCGGCACGCCCTCGTCGGCGACCGCATGCAGTACCGAGCCCGCCGGGGCCTGCTCCAGCGCCAGGCGGAAGAGGTGCGCCGCGTCCAGCCGGTGCACGGCGGGCCAGCGGTTGGACCCGTCACCGAGGTAGCCGGAGACGCCGCTGCCCCGGGCCATGCCGACCAGTGCCGCCATGAAGCCGTTATCTCCCTCGCCATGCACCGTCGGGGGAAGCCGCAGCACCGTCGAGCGCACGCCGCGGGAGGCGAAGGAGAGCGTCATCTCCGCATTGGCCAGCCGCATCGCCGGGCCGCTGCCCGACAACGCGGCCGCCGGGCCAGGGCCATGGCCGTCATCCCGCTCGGTCGCCACCCGTCCCGGTGCGATCCCGAGTGTCCCGGAGGCGATGATGAACGGCCGGCCAGAACCGGCCAGCGCCTCGCCGAAGGTCTCGATGGCCCGGCGGTCCGCCTCGGCCGCGTCCTGGAAGCCCCCGGAGAAGGCGACGTCGTGCTTGAACGCGAGGTGGATGACGCCGTCCGACGCGCCAGCCGCGCTGCGCAGGCTGCCGAGGTCATCGAGGGTGCCGCGCTGGACCTGCGCCCCGGCCGCGGTCAGGGCAGCGGCGGATGCGTCCGAGCGGGCCAGCCCGGTGACCTGATGACCCGCACCGATGAGTTCGGGCACGACGGCGGAGCCGATCCAGCCGGACGCTCCCGTGACGAATACGCGCATGAGAAGACCCTCCAGTGCTTCCCTGTTCCCCGGCTCAGGTGGCCCGGGATCAGGTCGATGTCAGTTGCTGTCATCAGCGTAGCACCCGATGTCAGCAACTGTCATCGACTAGGATCGCGGTATGGGCCGATGGGAGCCGAACGCACGGGGCCGGCTGGAACAGGCGGCCATGGAGCTCTATATCGAGCGCGGGTTCGAGCCCACGACGGTCGCGGAGATCGCCAGGCGGGCGGGGCTCACGGAGCGGACATTCTTCCGGCACTTCAGCGACAAGCGCGAGGTGCTGTTCGCGGGGGCCGCCGCGCTGCAGGACTTCCTCGTGACCGCCCTCGCCGCCGCACCTGATTCGGCCGCGCCGCTCGACGCGGTCGCCGCGGCCCTCGAGGCCACCGGTGACCTGTTCGAGGAGCGCCGTGACTACGCCCTGCAGCGGCAGGCCGTCATCGCCGCCAACGCGGAGCTCCGGGAACGCGAGCTGATCAAGCTGGCCTCGCTCGCGTCGGCGATGGCCGGCGTACTGCGCCAGCGGGGGGTCGCCGGCCCGGCCGCGAGCCTGGCGGCCGAGGCGGGGATCGCCGTGTTCAGGATCGCGTTCGAGCGCTGGACCAGCGAGAGCGGCCAGGGGGACCTGCCGCACTACATCCGGGAATCGCTGGGGGAACTCAGGGCCGTGACCGCGGGCAGCTGAGCGCCCGCGGCTTCAGCGGCGGCCGTCCGGCGCGGCCCCATGATGACCAGCCGCCCGGTCGCGTGCGGCCTGATGGCGCACCGCCCGATCAGCGGTGCGGTTGGCGGGGCACGAGCGGTCCCCGCAAAGCGCAGAGCCCGCACGGGTCCTGCGGCGTGCTCCAGCGTTCAACGGCAAACTGGCACACCACAGGGCACCTGCGGGCCCTCTGGCGCAATCCCTTAGTGGGCTGCGTCGTACTCCGAGATGATCTGCGCGGGAATCCGGCCCCGCTCGCTCACCTTGTAGCCGCGCTGTTTGGCCCACGCCCGGATTTCCGAGCTGCGCTCCCGGCCCGGACCGGTCCGGGTGCGGCGGCGGCGGCCGCCGGCTGCGCCACCACTCGCCTTGCGAGCATGGTCAACGTAGGGAGCAAACTCTTTGCGGAGCTTGGTCGCGTTTTCTGAACTGAGGTCGATCTCGTAGGTGGTGCCATCGAGACTGAAGGCCACGGTCTCGGTCGCCTCACCTCCGTCGAGGTCATCGACGAGGAGCACCTGAACCTTTTGTGCCATGGGTGCCAGCCCTTCCGCTGGAGCAACTCTTTTAGGTTGCCAAAGATATACCATGCACCGCTTGCGTTTGCCAATTCATGCTCCTGGAAACGCGGCCAGAGTTCTCTGAGCGGCATGCCCAGGCGGACTACCTGGAAGATAACTGTAACTCAGAGTAATCGAACACGGATAGGGCGTCCGCAAAGAGGAGCGCCGATGTATCACGCCTACACTCGCGGTTGCCGCGCGGTTCTGAACGTGCTCTACCGCTCACCGTGATCGGGCGATGATGTCGTCTGCGAAGCATCACTCCGCGCATCATCACTGTGCGGAATCCCGCCGTCGCCGGAAATATCCTCCGGGTACTGCTCTTCTGCAGACTCACGCTTGGGGCCAAGCTGATGACGCAGGAAGAGTCCCACCCCGATCAGGAAGGCCACGCAGACAACCACGGGAGGCGTCAGAGCAGCCAGGTCACCGAGCAAGGCGCACTCCTTTCCGGCCGTCCTACTGGCCTTCCCGCCGCCCGGCGGTCACCTCTCTGCCGGACTGATCGCTGTAACCGCCGATGAACATTGGGTCATCCACCGCGGGCCTACTTATGCATTGTTGCTCATACGCAATGGGCCGCCGCCCGCGCCCTCCCCGTTGCGTGACGGGCCCACTCCGGGCCGCGGGTAACCAGTGCCGGGTGGCGAGCCAGGCGGAGGCCGGAGCCTGCTGCGCCGCCTGGCCATTCTGATCAGGCGGCCCAGATCCGAACCATGCCCCGCGGCCTGCCCCGGCGTGGCAGGATCCCAGACGGGGCAGGCGGAATCCCGGGTGCCGGGGCCGCGCCCCGCCAGCAAGTCGCAGGACCTGCCCCGGGCAGCTTGAGCCGGACTCCGCGCCCGGCCGGGCCATCCTGAGCAGCGCAATCCGGGCAGGCCAGCCCCGCAGGCCAGCCCGGGCAGGCTGATCAGGCACAGCGGTCCTGGCCGGGACCAGGCCGGCGGCCCGGGCCTGCCCACACCGACGGGGCACGGTGCACCAGTAATAACTGCCAGGCAGGAGGCCGGAGCAGGCGGCGCGGCGGGGCCGGGCCGCGGCAGGGTCAGCAGGACCGGCACGACTACGGAGAAAGCGGCCGCGACGCAGGATGTTTCACGCCGACTTGCATATCCACTCGCGCTTCTCCCGCGCGTGCAGCAAGAACTGTGACATTCCCGGGCTCGCCTGGTGGGCGCTGCGCAAGGGCGTCACGGTGGTCGGGACCGGTGACTTCACCCATCCCGGCTGGGCCGAAGAACTCCGCGAGACGCTGGTTCCCGCCGAACCGGGCTTACTGCAACTCCGCCCCGACCTGGCGGATCAGCTACGGCGGAACTCACCGCCGGCTTGTGATCGGCCGGTACGTTTCATGCTCTCTACGGAGATATCGACCATCTACCGGGCGGGGGAGCGCACGCGCAAGGTCCATCACCTGTTGTATGCGCCGACGCTAGAGGCAGCGGGGAAGATCACGCAGGCCCTTGCGAAGGTCGGGAACCTGGCTTCTGACGGGCGGCCCATTCTCGGTCTCGACTCACGGCACCTGCTGGACATCACGCTGAACGCAGGCCCCGGCTGCTATCTTGTGCCCGCCCATATCTGGACCCCATGGTTCGCGGTGCTGGGATCCAAATCCGGTTTCGATGTCGTCGCCGACTGTTACGGCGACCTCGCTGGCCAGGTGTTCGCGGTAGAGACCGGACTCTCCTCCGACCCACCCATGAACTGGACCTGTTCTTCCCTTGACCGTTATCGGCTGGTCAGCAATTCGGACGCGCACTCACCCCCGATGCTCGGCCGTGAGGCGACAACACTTGACGCTGAACTGGATTTCTTTGCGATCGAGCGCGCCTTGCGCACCGGGGCCGGCCTGCGCGGCACCGTCAATTTCTTCCCTGAGGGCGGCCGTTACCACCTGGACGGGCACCGCAAGTGCGGCGTCCGGCTGGAGCCCGGGCAGTCAGCCGCCCATGGGGGAATGTGCCCTGGCTGCGGCAAGCCGCTGACGATCGGGGTGCTGAACCGGGTGACCGAGCTCGCCGACCGGCCGGCGGGCTACCGGCCGGCCGGGGCCGCAGGCTCGGTGAACCTGGTCTCGCTGCCGGACGTGGTGGCCGAGCTTCTCCGGGCCGGGCCCAAGAGCAAGAAGGTTGACGCCGAGGTGAGCCGGCTGGTCGCCGCGCTGGGCCCGGAACTGGCCATCCTGCTCGACATCCCGCCCGGCGAGCTGAGCCGGGCCTGCGGCAGCCTGCTCGGCGAGGCCATCACCCGGCTGCGGGCCGGCGCTGTGCACAAGGAGGCCGGCTACGACGGCGAGTACGGGGTGATCCGGCTCTTCGGGCCGGGTGAACTCGACCGGGGTACGGCCGCGCTGTTCGACATGGCCGCGCCCGGATCCCTGGCGGGCGCCGTCCCCGCGCCCCGGCGCCCGGGCAGCAGGGCCGGGCAGGCCGCCGGGGAGCAGCGCCGGCCGGGGAGCACGCGCCGCCGGGGAGCACGCCGGCGGCCGCCGGGGAGCGGGCGGCCGGGGATGGCGCAGCCTGCGACGGCGCCGCGGCCGGGCCGGCCGCGAAGGATCAGGCGGCCGCGCACGGGGCGGCCGATAGGACCGTTGGAGAGCATGGTTTTCTCGGAGAAGCCCCGGGAGGCTCCCTGCTGGACCGGCTCGACCCGGAACAACGGGCCGCGGCGGCGGCCGGGGCGCCACTCATGATCATCGCCGGGCCGGGCACCGGCAAGACCCGCACGCTGACCCACCGCCTCGCGGCGGGCGTGGCCGAGCAGGGCGTCCCTCCCGGGGCCTGCCTGGCCCTCACCTTCACCCGCCGGGCCGCGGAGGAGATGCGCGAACGCCTCACCGCGCTGCTCGGCCGGCGGGCCGCCCAGCTCACCGTGACCACGTTCCACGGGCTCGGGCTGATGATCTTGCGGGAGCATCACGAGCTCGCCGGGCTGGCGCCCGGCTTCACGGTCGCCGACGACAAGACCGTGCTGGAGGTGGCCACGGAGCTCGCCGGCACCGCCCGCGGCGGCCGGGCCCTGCTGGCCGGGGCGGCCGCCGACCCGCAGCGGCGGGCGTTGCTGCGCGACGGCCTGGCCGCGCGGGACCTGGTGGACTTCGACGGCCTGGTGGAGCTGGCGGTCGCGGTACTGGACGGCGCGCCGGCGGTAGCCGCCCGGCTCCGCGAGCGCTGGCCGCGGATCAGCGTCGATGAGTACCAGGACATCGACGCGGCGCAGTACGCGCTGCTGCGGCTGCTGGCCGGGGACGGGACCGGCCTGACCGTGATCGGTGACCCGGACCAGGCCATCTACCGCTTCCGCGGCGCGGACGTGGGTTCCTTCCTGCGGTTCGGGGAGGACTATCCGGGGGCATCCACGGCGGCGCTCACCGCGAACTACCGTTCCAGCCCGGCCATCGTGGCCGGGGCCCTGCAGGCCATCGCGCCCGCCACGCTGGTGCCGGGCCGGGTGCTACGGGCGGCCGCCGGGACGGCTCCCGGCCGGATCAGTGTCCACGAGGCCGACGACCCGGCGGGCGAGGCGGCCTGGATCGCCGAGGCCATCGACCGCCTGCTCGGCGGGTCATCGTTCCACTCGCTGGACAGCGGCCGGGCCGACGGCCACGGCCACGGCGGCATCGGGCTCGCCGACATCGCGGTGCTGTACCGCACGGACGCGCAGGCCGCGGCGCTCGGCCAGGGCCTGACCCGGGCCGGGCTGCCGTTCCAGAAACGCTCCCACGACCTCCTGGACCGGCGGCCCGGGGTGACGGAGATCCTCCGGGAGCTGACGCTGGCCCGCGACCCGGGAACCGTCCCGGCCGGGACGGCGGTCGCGCACCAGCTCCGGGACGCGGTGCGCCGGCTGGCCGCGGACGCCGACGCCACCCGGACGCCGGGCATGCGCCGGGGTGGCCTGTCCGGCGCCGACCTGCGCACGGCGGGCGAGGTCCTGGCGCCGCTCGCCCGGCGCTGCGGCGACGACCTGGAACGGTTCCGGACCGAGATCGCGCTCGGCGCCGAGGTCGACGCGCTGGACCCCCGCGCGGACGCAATCGCGCTGCTGACCCTGCACGCGGCCAAGGGGCTGGAGTTCGAGGTGGTCTTCCTGGCCGGCTGCGAGCGGGGCCTGCTGCCGCTGTGGCTGCCGGGTGCGGCGCCGGACGACCGCCCGGATCCGGCGGAGGAACGCCGCCTGCTGTTCGTGGGCATGACCAGGGCCCGCGCCCACCTGCTGCTGACCGGCGCGGCGCGGCGCAGCAGGCGGGGCAGCCACGGCGAGACGGGGATCTCGCCGTTCCTGTCCGCGATCGACCCGGGCCTGCTGGACCGTTCCGGGCCCGCGCGGGCCCGGCGTCCCGCCGACCGGCAGCTCCGGCTGCTCTGAGCGGGGACGGCCCGGTCAGCCGCCGGGAAGGGCCGGGCCGGACAAGGCCACCCCCGGCGGGGCCGCCCCCGGGAGCGGAGCCTCGGGGAGCGGCGGCAGGCGGAGCAGCATCCGGCTGTTGCCGAGTGTGTTGGGCTTGACCCGGCCCAGGTCGAGAAACTCCGCGACGCCCTCGTCGTAGGAGCGCAGCAGTTCCGCGTACACCTCGTGCGAGACCGGCGTGCCCTCGATCTCCTCGAACCCGTGCCGGGCGAAGAAGCCGGTCGCGAACGTGAGCACGAAGACCCGCGCGACGCCGACCTCCCGGGCGCTGTCGAGGAGCGCCTCGACCAGGCGGTGCCCGATGCCGTGTCCCTGGCAGCCCTCGTCCACCGCCACGGTGCGGATCTCGGCCAGGTCCTCCCACATCACGTGCAGCGCCCCGCAGCCGACCACCTGGTGGTCGCTGATCCGCTCGGCGACCCAGAACTCCTGGACGTCCTCGTACAGGGTGACGGTGGCCTTGCGCAGCACCCGGCCGGACGCGACGTTCTCGTCGACCAGGCCGGCGATGGCCCGGATGTCGCGGGTGCGGGCCCGCCTGATGATGTGCTCCATCGCCCGCACACCCTAGCCGCTGGCCTGGGCCGGCTGGCTGGCCACGGCAGCATCATGTGCCGCTCGCCGGATGGACCATGAGCACGCGGGGGCATCCTTTTCAGACTCTACGTAATCGGTTAATCACGAGTTGCCTTATGGCCGGCCCGACAGTTACCAGCCGCCCATCACGTCCGGATCTCGGCTCGTTCTCCTGGCCGGTGAGCGATCCTGTGACCTGGGCAAACACCCTGGCACGGGGAGCAGGAAATCGCTGCCGCACGGCCATGCCTGCCGCTGGTGCGCAACGGGTCAAACTCGCCGAAGCAGCCGCAAGGCAATCAGCGGGCCGCCCGCCGGCAACCCGGCGGCGATTCTGCCGTTCCGGCCACCGAGCGGCCGGTAATCCATTAATCTGCATCGCTGTCACCGTGCTGCACTCCAGCCCCCAGAGCGCGGCACGGCCGCCGAGTTCCTGTGCCGCTGGACGCGGCCAGGAAGCCGGGGACCCGTGTTCCCGGGGTGAATCCGCGAGCGGGCGCGTCGCTGCGCCCAGCGGTAGGGCTCCTCTGGCCCGAACCCGTCAGCTAACCCGGCAGGCGGGATGAGAGAGGAGAGCTCGTGGAACGCTGGCTCACAGCGGGACTTGCGCCGACGGCAGGACGACGGCATACCGCCGGGTTCACCCGCCGCCGCCGGCGGCAGGCAGCCGTCGTGGGCGGGATGGCCGCGCTGGCCAGCCTGGTCCTCCCCGCCGCGGTCAGCAGCGCGGCCGTCAGCCGCCCGCAGCCCAGCCTGGCCAGCCTGGTGGCGCAGGCCAAGAGCCTGGGGCACCAGATCGATGTGCTGAGCGAGCAGTACGACGGGCTGCGCATCCAGCTCACCGAGGCCCGCGCCGAGGCCACGACCGCGATGACCACGTACCGGCAGGACGCGAGCAGGCTCGTGTCGGGGCAGGCCGCGATAGGCCAGCTGGCCGCGGAGAGTTACATGAACGGCGGCCTGGCCACCCCGCTGCAGGTCCTGACGTCCCCGGACAGCGGCTCGATGCTCAGCCGGGCCGCGATCATGCAGCAGCTGCAGACCGAGAACGGGGACCGGGTCAGCGCGCTCGCCACCGCCGAGGCTGCTGCCCGCCGGGCGCACGACACCGCCGTGCAGCAGGAGTCCAAGGTGACCACCCTGGCCAAGACGATGGCGGCCAAGAAGCAGGTCATCCAGGGCAAGGTGAACAGGCTCAACAGCGCGGCGTTCTCCCAGGCCATGAGCATCTACCAGCGCACTGGCAACTACCCGAACATCAACCTGCCCACCGCCAACACGGTCGGCGCGGAGGCGCTGCGGTACGCGATGACCAGGCGGGGCGACCCGTATGTGTGGGGCGCGGCGGGCCCGAGCACCTTCGACTGCTCCGGGCTGGTGATGTGGGCATACGCGCAGGTCGGCATCAGCCTGCCGCACTACACCGTCTCGCAGTACAACATGGGCGAGCACATCTCCCGGAGCCAGCTCGAGCCAGGCGATCTGGTGTTCTTCTACGCGGGCATCGACCACGTCGGCATCTACCTGGGCGGCGGCCTGATGGTGGATGCCCCCTCCACGGGCCAGGTCGTCCAGGTTCAGCCGGTCATGTGGGACGTGTTCGTGGGCGCGGTCCGCATCGTCTGAGACGCAGCCCCCAGGCACAGGAGTGTCTACGGTCATGCCCGTGGACGGCGGGTGACGGCTGCCGATCACGCCAGGCCGCCGGCGGCATGGCCCGGATAAGACCCCCGGTTACTGGGGCCGGACCAGGGGGAACAGGGTGGTCTCCCGGATGCTCTCGCCGGTCAGCATGATCAGCACCCGGTCGATGCCCACCCCGACGCCGCCGGTCGGCGGCATCCCGTACTCCAGCGCCTGCAGGAAGTCCTCGTCCAGCTGCATGGCCTCCGGGTCGCCGCCCGCCGCGAGCAGCGACTGGGCGGTGAGCCTGCGGCGTTCCTCGACCGGGTCGATCAGCTCCGAGTACCCGGTGCCGAGCTCAGTGCCGAAGGCGACCAGGTCCCAGCGCTCAGCCAGGCGCGGGTCCTCCCGGTGCGCCCGCGTCAGCGGCGACACGTCGACGGGGAAGTCACGGTAGAAGGTCGGCTCGACAGTCCGCTCCTCCACCAGCCGCTCGTACATCTCCAGCACGATCTGGCCGTGGCCCCAGCCCGGCTCGGCAGGCACACCGGCCTGGGCGCACAGCTTGCGCAGCCGGTCCTCGCCGGTGCCCGGGTCGATCTCGGCGCCGAGGGCTTCGGAGATCGCGCCGTACACGGTCTTGGCCGGCCAGTCGCCGCCGAGGTCATACTCCTGCCCGGCCCGGCGCGCCACCGGCGCCCCGTGCACGGCCACGGCCGCGTTCTGGATCAGTTCCCGGGTCAGGGTGGCCACGGTGTCGTAGTCGCCGTAGGCCTCGTACGCCTCCAGCATGGTGAACTCGGGATTGTGGGTGGAATCCACACCCTCGTTGCGGAAGATCCGGCCGATCTCGTAGACCTTCTCGATACCGCCGACCACCAGCCGCTTCAGGTGCAGCTCCAGCGCGATCCGCAGGAAGAGCTCCATGTTGTAGGCGTTGATCCGGGTGACGAACGGGCGCGCGTTGGCGCCGCCGTGCACCGCCTGCAGCACCGGCGTCTCCACCTCGAGGAAGCCCCGCTGGTGCAGGTCGGAGCGCATCGACTGGAGGACGGCGGCCCGGATCCCGGCCATCCGCCTGGCGTCCGGGTTCACGATCAGGTCCACGTAACGGTGGCGCACCCGGGACTCCACGTCGCTGAGCCCGCGGTGCTTTTCCGGCAGCGGCCGCAGGCCCTTGGCGGTGATCGCGTAGCGGTCGGCGAGGACGGACAGCTCACCGCGGCGGGAGGAGATCACCTCGCCTTCCACCCCGATGTGGTCCCCGAGGTCCACGTCCCGCTTCCAGGCGGCCAGCGCCTCCGGGCCGACCCGGTCGAGGGAGATCATGACCTGGAGGTCGCCGGTACCGTCCCGGATCGTGGCGAAGCTGAGCTTCCCGCCGGACCGGGACAGCATGACCCGGCCGGTGACGCCGACCCGGTCCCCGGTGTAGGTGTCCGGCTCCAGGTCGGGGTAACGCTCCCGGACCTCGGCGATGGTCGCGGTGCGCGGGAAACCCACCGGGTAGGGGTCCACGCCCTCGTCCAGCAGCCGCTGCCGCTTGTCCAGCCGGACCCGCATCTGCTCCGGCACGCTCGCATCCTCTGTACCGGCCGCCTGCGTGCCCTCGGCCCTGCCATCCCGCTCGCCATCCTGGTCCACCCGCCCGAGCGTACCCATCCCTTCGTGATCAACCGATTGGTGTTGCCAGGACAACACCAATCGGTTGATCACGAACGGGGGATGTGGCGGGAGGGAACTAGGCGATGGCAGTGACGGGGGTGACTGGCCGGCGGGCTCGGCCGAGAGCGTGGCCCGGGAAAGCGGGGCTGGCGTAAATGGGTTAAAGCCGGGCGGATCGTACGGATACAGTCACTGGCGTGCAATGGACCGCAGGGCAGTTCGAGCTGGACGACGATCCGGGCCGGGTGGACCGGGACACGCTGTGGGGGTTCCTGTCCACCGAGGCGTACTGGGGACGCTGGCGGACCCGCAGCGTCGTCGAGCAGCAACTCGAGAGTGCCTGGCGGGTGATCGGCGTCTACGACAGCACCACCGGCGCGATGGTCGGATTCGCCCGGGCCGTCTCGGATGGGGCCGGGTTCGCCTACCTGGCCGACGTGTACATCGACAAGGAGGTCCGCGGCCAGGGCCTCGGCGTGGAGCTGGTGGCCACCATGATCGACCGCGGCCCGGGTGCGTCGTTCCGGTGGACGCTGCACACCTCCGACGCGCACGGGCTGTACGAGCGGTTCGGCTTCACCCAGCCGGACCGGACCTACCTGGAGCGTCCCGGGACGCCCCCGGGCCCGGAGCGTGGTGAGGCGCCGATCCTGGAGCGTGGTGGGGCGCCGACCCTGGAGCGGGGTGGGCCGCCGGGCCCGGAACACCCCGCGACGCCCCCGTCCACGCGGTGAGGTTGTTGCGCTCGAACACCAGGCGCAGCCCGATCAGGGTCAGCCACGGCTCGTAGGCGTCGATGATGCTCACCTCGTCGATGACCAGCGGGGCCAGCCCGCCGGTCGCGATCACCGTCACCGAGTCCGGATCCTCCGGCGCCAGCTCGCGGGCCATCCGCCGGGCGATGCCCTCGATCTGGCCCGCGAACCCGTAGATGATGCCGGACTGCAGGGCCTCGACGGTGTTCTTGCCGATCACATGGTGCGGCCGGGTCAGTTCCACCTTCAGCAGCTGGGCGGCGCGCCGGGTCAGCGCGTCCACCGAGATCTCGATGCCCGGGGCGAGCGCGCCGCCGACGAATTCGCCTTTGGCGCTGGCCGCGTCGAAGTTGGTGGACGTGCCGAAGTCGACCACGATGGCCGGCCCGCCGTACAGGTGCACCGCCGCGACCGTGTTCATGATCCGGTCGCTGCCCACTTCCTTGGGGTTGTCCATCCGGACGGACACCCCGGTGCGCACCCCGGGCTCGATGATCAGGGACGGGATGTCCCCGTAGTACCGGCGGCACATCTCCCGCATCTCGTGCAGCACCGACGGCACCGTGGAGCACAGCGCGATGCCGCTGACGTCCGCGTCCTTGACCAGCGAGCTGTGCTCGAGCAGCCCGCGGAGCAACACGACGATCTCGTCGGCGGTCCGGTCCGGGACGGTGCTGATCCGCCAGTGCTCGACGATCTGGTCACCGTCGAACATGCCCAGCACGGTGTTGGTGTTCCCCACGTCAATGGTCAGCAGCATGGCACTCCAGGCTCAGCAGGGTGTTGTCGATCAGCCGGATGGTTCCGGCCTGCGCGGCCACCAGGAGCCGGGCTGGTCCGGCATGGTCGTCGCCGACCTCCTCGAACGTGTCCGGGTCGACCAGCGCCAGGTAATCCAGCCGCAGCGGAGGGTCGGCAGGCGTGCCCAGCACCTCGCTGGCCGCCTTGCGGACCGCGGCCGGGCCGTACGCGGCGGCCTCCTGGCCGGCCCGCAGCGCCGCGGGCAGCAGCAGCGCCGTCTGCCGCTCGGCCGGGGACAGGAACCGGTTCCGGCTGGAGATCGCCAGCCCGTCGGGGTCGCGCACGGTGGGCA
Organism: uncultured Actinomycetes bacterium; assembly: GCA_963720645.1. Classification (GTDB taxonomy): domain Bacteria; phylum Actinomycetota; class Actinomycetes; order Streptosporangiales; family Streptosporangiaceae; genus RYN-230. The sequence continues at coordinate 245,470 of CAVRFX010000024.1, forward strand.
CCCCGGCGATCCGGACGCCCAGGTCGAGGTCCGCGGCCATCCGGCTGACCAGCGCGAGCTGCTGCGCGTCCTTCTCGCCGAACACGGCCACGTCCGGGCGGACCAGGCCGAGCAGCTTCGCCACCACGGTCAGCACGCCGGGGAAGTGCCCGGGGCGGGACTCGCCTTCCAGGATGCGGCCCACCGGCCCGGGATCCACGGTGATCAGCTGGGGCCGCGGGTACATCTGGGCCGCGCTGGGCGCGAACACCAGATCCGCCCCGTCCTCGGCCGCGATGAGCACGTCGGCGTCCAGCGTGCGCGGGTAACGGTCCAGGTCCTCACCCGCCCCGAACTGCAGCGGGTTCACGAACACGGACACCACGACCGAACCGTTAGGGGACGCGATCTGCCGGGCGCGGCGCAGGAGTTCGCGGTGGCCGTCGTGCAGGGCGCCCATGGTCGGCACGAGCACGACCGGGGACCCGAGCCCGCGCCGCGCGGCGGCCAGGCCGCTGCGGGTCCACGCCACGATCGGCATCATCGCGGGGCTCCGGCCAGCACGTCGAGCAGCCGCTGGGCGTCCGCGGGGGCGAGGATGCCCGCCGCCAGCGCGCGGTCGGCGGTCAGCCGGGCCAGGGCCACGTAGGCGCGCAGGGCCTCGGGTGAGGCGCTGGACAGCGCCTGCACGTGCTCGGCCACGGTGTCCGCGTCGCCGCGGGCGACCGGGCCGGTCAGGCCCGCGTCGCCGAGCCGCAGCGCGTTGTCCAGGGCAGCGGACAGCAGCGGCGCGAGCATCCGGGCCGGCTCGCTCACCCCGGCCGCGCGGAGCAGGTCCGATGACTGCGCCACCAGCGCCACCAGGTGGTTGGCCGCGCTGGCCAGCCCGGCGTGGTACAGCGGGCGGTCGGCCTCGTCGATGAGCACGGGCTCGCCGCCCATCTCGATGACCAGGGCCTCGGCCGCGGGCCGCAACGGTTCCGGCGCGGTCACCCCGAAGCTGATCCCGGTCAGCCGGTCGAGGTCGTCGGGGCGCCCGGTGAACGTCATGACCGGATGCAGCGCGATCGGCAGGGCGCCGCGCACGGTCGCGGGCTCCAGCACCGCGGCGCCGTGCCGGCCGCTGGTGTGCACCAGCAGCCGCCCGGCGAGCGGCGCGTCGGTCGCGGCCAGGCCCGAGACCAGGCCGGGCAGCGCGTCGTCGGGCACGGTGAGCAGGGCGAGGTCCACGGCGGCCAGCAGCTCCGGCGGGCGCATGACCGCCGCGCCCGGCAGCATCCGGCCTGCCCGCTCCAGCGACCGGTCGGACACGGCGGAGACGGCGACCACCGGGTGGCCGGCCCGCTCCAGCGCGGCGCCCAGGACGGTGCCGACACGCCCCGCGCCGATCACGCCGACCTTGAGCCGGGCCGGGCGCTCCGCTGGGTCCCCCATCGCCTCGGCGTTCCTCTCGTGGGTCCTCACGCTGGCCCTCGCCGCGGGGGCCAGACGGCCACGATCAGCATATCCAGGCGGCTACTAGAGTCGGCTCGGTGTGGAGGACATGGCGGGCGGCCACGCAGGACGCGCTGTACGGGCCGGGGGGGTTCTACGCCCGCGGCGAGCGCCCCGCGGCGCACTTCCGGACCTCGGTGCACGCGTCGCCGCGCTACGCCGGGGCCGTTCTCGCCCTGCTCCGCCACGCGGACGCCGCGCTCGGCCACCCGGACCGGCTCGACCTGGTGGACATCGGGGCCGGCCAGGGTGAGCTGCTGAGCCAGGTCCTGGCGCTCGCGCAGCACCGGCCCGCAGATCCGGCTGCGGAGGGCCCGGGGCTTTCTTTTCTCCAACGGCTCGTTCCGCGAGCCGTCGAGATCGCGCCTCACTGCCCCGGGTGCGATGACCGGATCCGCTGGTCGCCAGCGCTGCCTGCCCGGATCCGGGGGCTGGTCATCGCCAGCGAGTGGCTGGACAACATCCCCGTCGACGTGGCCGAGCTGACCCCCGACGGGCCGCGGATCGTGCTGGTGGATCCCCGCAGCGGCGCGGAGCGGACCGGGCCGCCGGCGAGCCCGGCCGAGCAGGACTGGCTGCGCCGGTGGTGGCCGCTGCATCATCCGGGCGACCGGGCCGAGCTGGGTCATCCGCGGTGCACGGCCTGGGCCGGCGTGATCGGGCGGCTCGACGGCGGCCTCGCCCTCGCCGCGGACTACGCGCACACGGTGGCGGGCAGGCCGCTGGCCGGGACCCTGGCCGGGTTCCGTGACGGCCGGGCGGTGCGGCCGGTCCCGGACGGGTCACGGGACATCACCGCCCACGTGGCCCTGGACGCCTGCGCGGCGGCCGGGACCGCGGCCGGCGCCACCCGGACCCTGCTCACCACCCAGCGCCGGGCGCTGCGGGCGCTCGGGCTGGCCGGCCGCCGGCCGCCGCTGAGCCAGGCCTGCCGGGACCCGGCCGGCTACCTCACCGCGCTGCGCGTGGCCGCGGAGGAGGCGGAGCTGACCGACCCGGCCGGCCTGGGCGGGTTCGGCTGGCTGATCCAGGCGGTGGGCGTGCCGCTGCCTGCCCCGCTGGAAGGCCTGGGCGCACCGGAAAACCCGGGGCCGCTCGCGGACCAGGCCGCTGGCTAGGTTCTGACACGATGGAGCGCATGGCGCAGCGTCAGGCCGAGGCGGTCACCAGCAGCTGGGCGGCCCGCCCCGGCCCGGGGGCTGAGGCTGGCGCCGGGCCGGGGGCCGGGACCGGGGGGGACACCGACCCGGGCGGCGGCGACCTGCTGATCAACCTGGGCGCCGGGCACCCGTCCGGGCACGGGATGCTGCGGCTGCGGCTGACCCTGGAGGGCGACCGGATCGTGACGGCCGACCCGGTCATCGGCTACGTGCACCGCGGGGCCGAGAAGCTGTTCGAGGCCCGCGACTACCGGCAGATCATCGTCCTGGCCAACCGGCATGACTGGCTGGGCGCGTTCGCCAGCGAGCTGGGCGTGGTGCTGGCCGCCGAGCGGCTGGCCGGCATCGAGGTGCCGCCGCGCGGCGTGTGGGCCCGCACCCTGCTCGCCGAGCTCAACCGGGTCCTCAGCCACCTCGCGTTCCTCGGCTCGTACCCGCCGGAGGCGGCGGGCGGCGCGGAAGGGGCGGGCGAGGCGGCGGACGCGGCCTACCGGACCCGGGAGCTGCTCCAGTCGATCATGGAGGAGGTCTCCGGCGGCCGGATGCACTACATGTTCAACCGGGTCGGCGGGCTGAAGGAGGAGCTGCCCGCGGGCTGGCTGGGCCGGGTCGGCGCGGCCGCGGCCCGGGCCCGGGCGGACCTGCCCCGGATCGGCGCGATCGTGCAGGGCAGCGAGCGGTTCCGCGGCCGGGCCCGGGGCGTGGGCGTGCTCTCCGGCGAGCAGGTGCGCCAGTACGGGGTGAGCGGCCCGGCGGCGCGGGCCTCCGGGGTGGACTTCGACCTGCGCCGCGACGAGCCTTACCTGGCCTACGCGGACCTGGCCGGGACATTGCGGGTGGTCACCAGGAGCGAGGGTGACTGCCTGGCCAGGTTCGAGTGCCTGCTGGCTCAGGTAGCCGTGTCCCTGGACCTGGTGGATGCGTGCGCCTCCCGCCTGGCCAGCCTGCCGCCGGGCCCGCTGAGTGCCCGGATCCCCAAGGTGCTCAAGATCCCCGAGGGGCACACGTACGCCTGGACCGAGGGCCCGCTGGGCCTGAGCGGGTACTACCTGGTGTCCCGGGGCGGGAAGACGCCGTGGCGGCTGAAGGTGCGCTCGGCCTCGTTCAGCAACGTCCAGGTGCTCGGGGAACTGCTGCCCGGTCACCGGGTCGCGGACCTCAGCCCCATCCTCGGCTCGATGTTCTTCGTCGTGGGGGACATGGACCGCTAGTCCCGGCGGAACGGGTCTCAGCCGGGGGCCGGGTCGCGCCGGGGGGCGACGAACGTGCCCCGGCCCTGCCGGGTGATGATCAGCCCACGGTCCCGCAGCACCTTCATGGCGTGCCGCACGGTCTGGTACGCGACCCCGTATTCCTCGGCCAGGCTGCGCTCCGACGGCAGCTTGTGGGTGATCTCGCCGGCCTCGATCCGCACCGCGATGTTGTTCGCGACCTGCACGTACGCAAAGTCCGCGCCGAGCGGATCCACTGGTGACGCACTCACGTGATCAAGGTATGCACCACTGCGAGCTGTCTAAACACCTGATAGCACTCAGTGCTCTGAGTGCTATACAATGCTCTCATGGGTGAGGATGAGTTAGACGGTCCCCCGTCGTGGTGGCCCTACGCCACCGAACTGCCGGCCTGGTACGTCTGGCGGGGAATCAGCGGGCTGCTGTACGGACGCAAACGGGGCAGTTCCCCGCCGCTCGTGGTCCGCGGCGAGGATGCGGTCAACCTGCGCGACCAGATCCGCCGCGAGGAGTTCTTGCGCTCCTGCGAGTCCGGTCCGGGTCCCGAGCCGGACGACTGGTCCAGGAACAGCGGCTAGCGCGGCTGGTTCGCGCCGGGCGGCTGGTTCCGACGGCTGGGCGCGGGCCCGGCTGGGCGCGGCTGGCCGGCTGGGCGCGGGCCCGGCTGGGCGCGGCTGGCCGGCTGGGCGCGGGCCCGGCTGGGCGCGGCTGCCCGGTGGGCGCGGCTGGTCAGTGGGGGGCGCCCTGCCGGTCGGCGTCCTGGTCATCGTCCGATGGGACCCGGCAGCTCTGCTCCAGGTAGAGCGCGGCCAGCACGAGCAGCACCGCGGCCACGAACGTGCCGCCCGAGGTGATCGCGTCGCTGCGCGGCACGGACTTGCTGAGCGAACTGGTCAGGTAGACCAGCGCGCCCGCGGCCAGCCCGCCGATGACCGCGGCCGCGTGCGAGCTGGCCTTGGCCAGGGCCGCCATCCGGACCGCGGCCAGCGGTGCGATGGGTTTGAGGCCGGGGCCGCCGCGGATCCGGGCCCGCAGGTTCCGGCCGCTGAAGACCTCCGCGATGGCCAGCAGCAGCATCGCCACCGCGGCGGTCCAGGGCAGCGGCGGCAGCGACGCGTACACCGCGCGGAGCACCAGCCAGGACACCAGCAGGCTGGCCACCGCGGTGACGACCAGCACCCAGATCCGGGTCGGCATCATGCCGGTGCCCGCAACGTCACGCCGGGCAGCCGCCGCACGCCAGGCTGGCCGCCGCTGCTGGCCACCGCGGCGTCCAGCAGCGCGGCCACCCGGCCCTGCCCGGGGATCTCCGCGTCCGGGTCGGCGTCGAGCCAGGGCGCCAGCACGAACGCGCGCTCCTGCGCCCGGGGATGGGGGAGCGTCAGCTCCGGGTCGTCACTCACCACGTCACCGTAAACGATGACGTCCACGTCCAGGGTCCGCGGACCCCAGACCTCCTGGCGGACGCGCCCGAAGGCCGCCTCCACCGCGTGGCTGCGGTGCAGCAGGTCGGCCGCAGACAGCGTGGTGTCGGCGATGAGGACGGCGTTGAGGTACTCCGGCTGCGGGGGCCCGCCCACCGGCACGGTCTCGTACACCGGCGACAGCGCGACCAGGGCCAGGCCGGGCGGCCCGAGCAGGGCGTTGACGGCGCGCTGGAGCGTGGCCAGCCGGTCCCCGAGGTTGCTGCCGAGGGCGAGGACCGCCCGCCGGCCAGGGCCGCCCGGACCAGGACCGCCCGGACCAGGACCGCCCGGACCAGGACCGCCCGGACCAGGACCGCCCGGACCAGGACCGCCCGGACCAGGACCGCCCGGACCAGGACCGCCTGGACCAGGACCGGCCGGGCCAGCGCCCTCCGGGCCGGTGTTCCCGTCGGGTATCCCCTCCTGCGGGCCGGGCCTGGGGGCGGCGCTCCCGGTCATCGCCCGGGGCGGCGGATCGTCACCGCGACGTCCGCGAAGTCGTGCCCGACCGGGGCCTGCGGCTTGTGCACGGTGATCTCCGCCTCGCGGACCAGCGGCTGCGCCACGGCCGCCTCGGCCAGGCGCTGGGCCAGCGTCTCGATGAGCCGTACCGGGGGCCCGGCCACGATGGCGGCGAGCCGGTCCGCCAGCGCTGCGTAGTCCACGGTCAGGGACAGGTCGTCGCCGGCCGCAGCGGCCGCGGTGTCCAGCCACAGCACGGCGTTGACGAGGAACTCCTGGCCGTCGCGGCGCTCGCTGTCCAGCACCCCGTGGTAGCCACGTACGCGCAGCCCGCGCAGGGCGATCTGGTCCAGGCTCATCCCGCCTCCCCCGGGCTCCTCCGGCCTTCGCGGCCCCGGCCCCTCCGGCTCCTCCAGGCCCGGCCCCTCCGGCGTCCGCAGCCTGGCGCCACGCCTCGGCGACCCGCACCGCGTCCGCGTTGCCCGGGACCCGGTGGACCCGGGCGCACCACGCCCCGGCCGCGGCGGCCAGGGCGGTCACCGAGACCGTCGCGTCATCAGAGCCGGCGAACGGGCGGGGCGCCCCGTCCGGGCCGGCCAGCAGCCGCCCCAGGAACCGTTTCCGTGACGCGCCGATCAGCACCGGCATCCGGCGCGTCCGGCCGCCGAGCGAGCTGACCTCGTCCAGGTGGGTGAGCAGGGCCCAGTTGTGCTCAGGCCGCTTCGCGAAGCCGAGCCCGGGATCCAGGACGATCCTGGCCGGGTCCACCCCGGCCTGCGTCACCACCTCGACCCGGCGGAACAGTTCCTCGCTCACCTCGGCCACCACATCCTGGTACACGGCCCTGGAATCCATGCTGTGGCTGTGCCCGCGCCAGTGCATCACGACATACGGCACACCGGCCGACGCGACGAGCCGGGGCATCTTGGGGTCGGCCAGGCCGCCGCTCACGTCGTTGACCAGCCGGGCGCCCGCTTCCAGGGCCCGCTCGGCCACCTCGGCGCGCATCGTGTCCACGCTGACCGGGACGCCCGCCGCGGCCAGGCCACCGATGACGGGCCCGACCCGGCGCAGTTCCTCCTCGGCGGTGATGCGCTGCGCGCCCGGGCGGGTGGATTCCCCGCCCACGTCCACGATGTCCGCGCCCTGGGCCAGGAGTTCCAGGCCGTGCTGGACCCCGGCCTCCGCCCCGAACCACTCGCCCCCGTCCGAGAAGGAGTCGGGGGTGACGTTCACCACGCCCATGACCAGGCACCGTCCCGGGTCGGGGAGCCCCGGAGGGCTGGCTGCCCGGGCCGCGTCGACGATCACGGGGTTACCCTACGCGGGCACCCGCCGTCCCCGCCCGCCCCTCACCTCCGGCGCCCGCGGGCCGGCCCGCACCTCCGGCGCGCCCCGCCCCGGCACGCGGCCGCCCGGCCTTTCCCGCAGACCGCCCGCCGGAACCGGGCGTATCGCCCCGGATCGCGCGCGTCCCGCGGGAAGAGTCGCGCGGACGGACCGTTAGGGCGGGAAAGGGGCAGCCGGGCAGATCAGCTGGGCGGAAGCGAGGCGGGTAACTTCGCCAGCCGCCGCCGGGCCTTGCCGAGCCCGAGACGGCGCGCCAGCCGGCGCAGCTCCACCTTCGGCCAGACCAGGAAGGCCTCCGCCTCCAGGGCGGCGAGGGCGACCCGGGGTGCGTCCGACGCGCCGGGGAACACGAAGAACCGGGGTACCCAGACCGGGGCGAACTTGGCGTTGAACTTGTACAGGGACTCGATCTGGAACCAGCGGGAGGCGAACAGCAGGATCCGGCGCCAGAGCCGGAGCACCGGCCCCGCGCCGATCCGCTCACCACGCTCCAGCGCGGACCGGAACACCGCGAAGTTCAGCGAGATGCGCTTGATCCCCAGCGAGTCGGCGGCCTTGATGGTCTCCACGATGAGGAAGTCGTTGACGCCCGGCTGGGCCGAGCGGTCCCGGCGCATGAGGTCCAGCGAGAGCCCGTCCACGCCCCACGGCACGAAGTGCAGGATGCCGCGGAGGACCCCGTTCTCGGTCGCGGTGGCGATCACGCAGTGCTCGTCGCCCGGGGCGCCCAGCCGGCCCAGGGCCATGGAGAAGCCCCGCTCGGTCGGGTTGCCCCGCCACGAGCCCGCCTGCCGGGCGAAGTCGGCGATCTTGTCGCAGCCGACGTCGCCGGCCCGCCGCACGTCGGCCACGTAGCCGCTGCGCTCGACCCGGTTCACCATCTGCCGGACGTTGCGCATGTTCCGGCCCTTGAGGCTGAAGCCGGCCACGTCCACGACGGCCTCGTCGCCGAGCTCGAGCGCGGTCAGCTCGCCTTCCCGGCACCACACCTCGGCGGCGAGCTCACCGCAGCCCATCACGGCGGGCACCCAGGCGTGCCGGGCCGCCTCATCGAGGAACGCATGGATGGCGCCCGGCCAGGCCTCCGGGTCGCCGAGCGGGTCGCCGCCGGCCAGCATGACACCGGACACCACCCGGTAGCCGATGCAGGACTTCCCGGTGGGCGACCACATGATGCTCTTGTCGCTGCGCAGCGTGAAGTAGCCCAGGGAATCCCGGTCGCCCTGCTTCTTGAGCAGGTCCCGGACCCGCTGCGCGTCCTGCTGGCCCAGCCGGCCGGCGGCCGGGCGGGCCGGAAGAACAGGTATGCCGTGACGGCCAGCGTGAACAAGCCGAGGGTCCCGGTCAGCACCACGAACAGGTCGGCGTTCTTCTCGGGCACGAAGTGGACCGGGCCGGACACCCCCACCAGGCCGTACACCACATGCACGACCCGCTGCCACAGCGAGTAGTCGTGGGCCAGCCCCCGGGCCAGCAGGATGTACGTGAGCCCGATGGCCACGTCGGCCACCACCAGCCCGAGGAAGACCCACAGCGCGCGCCACCGGGTCCGTGGGTCGCCCACCGCGTAGAACTCACCCCGGAAGTACAGCAGGGCCCCCACCAGCAGCGCCGAGACGACCGCGGTGACGATCCGGTCCTGGCGGAACGGGATCACGTGCACCACGACGCTGACCGCCAGGACCACCGTCACCGCCTCCCAGGCGCGCCGCTTCCGCCGCTTCAGGCCGTGGGAGAGCATCAGCAGCAGCAGGCCGATGATGACGGAGACGGTGTGCGTGACGTCGACCAGCGTGCCCGGCACGAACTGGTGGATCCTGGACAGGCGGGTCGAGTAGACCAGGCCGGGCCGGACGACCTCGATGATGTCGGCCAGGCCGATCAGCAGGCACAGCCAGCCTGCCGTGACCGGCACCCAGCGCCGCTGGTTCCTGCGGTCGGGAGGCCGCGGGCCCTGGCGCTCGGCATCAGCGGGGACAGGCGCGGCCGGACGCGCCGCGGCGGCGGGGCCCGCAGCCGGGGTGCCCGCAGCGGACGGGTCGGCAACACTCAAAGTCTTGCCCCCGCCCGCAGGCTGTTCGTCAGTGTCAGACATCGGTGTCACGCCCTGAATCACAGGCCACAGCGTAGTCATGCGCCACAGGAACGGCGGGCATTCCGCCCAAGGGGAACGTTACCCGTTGGCGCGGCGCCCGAATAGCAAGCTCATCGCTTCCATTCGGGTACTTTGACTTTCCCGGATGATCCCGCGAACAGCCGAGGTCACGGTCTTCGCGCCCGGCTTGCGGACCCCTCGCATGGACATGCACAGGTGTTCTGCCTCAATCACGACCAGGACACCCCGGGGTTCGAGGACGTTCATCAGCCCGTCCGCGATCTGGGTGGTCATGCGCTCCTGTACCTGCGGACGGCGGGCGTAAACATCGACCAGCCGGGCCAGCTTCGACAGCCCGGTAATCTGACCCTTTTCGTTCGGTATATAACCGATATGCGCGGCACCAAAAAACGGCACCAAATGATGCTCGCACGTGCTGTATACCTCGATGTCCCGCACCAGGACCAGTTCGTCATGGTTGGCGTCGAACACCGTGGTGAGCACATCCTCGGCCCGCTGGCCCAGCCCGGAGAACTGCTCCGCGAAGGCCCGGGCGACCCGCGCCGGGGTGTCCCGGAGCCCTTCGCGGTCAGGGTCCTCCCCGATGGCGAGCAGGATCTCCTGCACCGCCCGCTCGATACGCGCGGCGTCGAAATCGGTACTCAATGGCCCTCGCCGGACGGGCCAGCCTGGCCCTGGCCGCCGTGCGGCGGCTGGCTGGATGATCCCTGGCCGCTGATCGGGCCGGCCTGCCCGTTACCCACGGCCGGATGATCGTTGACCTCCGCCGCGGCCGTGAGGGCCAGCTCCTTGGGCGTCAGCACCGGCGGCCGGTCGGACGGGAGCCGCTTGCCGTAGCCGGTGTAGGAGCCGCGGGTCGGGCGCGTCTTGATCGGCGCGAAGATCCGCAGCACCTCGTCGCGGCTCAGCGTCTCCTTGTCCATCAGGTTCAGGACCAGATCGTCCAGGACCTCCCGGTAGGTGACCAGGATCTCCCACGCCTCGTCGTGCGCCGACTCGATGAGGCGGCGCACTTCCTCGTCGATCGTGGAGGCGATCTCCTCCGAGTAGTCCCGGGTGTGCGACATCTCCCGGCCCAGGAACGGCTCGCCGTCCCCGGTGCCGAACTTGCGCGCACCGAGCCGCTCGCTCATCCCGTACTCGGTGACCATGCCCCGGGCGACCGAGCTGGCCTTCTCGATGTCGTTGGCCGCGCCGGTGGTGGGCTCGTGGAAGACCAGTTCCTCCGCGGTCCGGCCGCCGAGCAGCATGGCCAGCTGGTCCATCATCTCGGAGCGGGTGACCAGGAACTTGTCTTCCTGGGGCGCGGACGCGGTGTAGCCGAGCGCCCGGCCGCGCGGGATGATCGTGATCTTGTGCACCGGGTCGGCGTTCGGCAGTGCGTGGCCGACCAGCGCGTGCCCGCCCTCATGGTAGGCGATGATCTTGCGCTCTTTCTCCGACAGCAGGACGCTCTTGCGCTCCGGGCCCGCCATCACCCGGTCGATGGATTCCTCCAGCGCGCCCATCGTGATCAGCGTCCCGTTGTGCCGCGCGGTGAGCAGGGCGCCCTCGTTGATGACGTTGGCCAGGTCGGCGCCGGTAAAGCCGGCCGTCCGCCGGGCGATGATGTCGAGGTCCACGTCGGGGGCGAAGGGCTTGCCGCGTGCGTGCACCTTGAGGATGCCGCGGCGGCCGGCCAGGTCCGGCTGGGCGACCACGATCTGCCGGTCGAACCGGCCCGGGCGCAGCAGCGCCGGGTCCAGGATGTCCGGCCGGTTCGTGGCCGCGATCACGATCACGCCGCCCTTGACGTCGAACCCGTCCAGCTCGACCAGCAGCTGGTTCAGGGTCTGCTCCCGCTCGTCGTGGCCGCCGCCGAAGCCCGCGCCGCGGTGCCGGCCCACGGCGTCGATCTCGTCCACGAACACGATCGCGGGCGCGTTGGCCTTGGCCTGCTCGAACAGGTCGCGGACCCGGGAGGCGCCGACACCGACGAACATCTCGACGAAGTCAGACCCGGAGATGGAGTAGAAGGGAACCCCGGCCTCGCCGGCCACCGCCCGGGCGAGCAGCGTCTTGCCGGTGCCGGGCGGCCCGTACAGCAGCACGCCCTTGGGGATCTTGGCCCCGATGGCCTGGAACTTGGCCGGGTTCTGCAGGAACTCCTTGATTTCCTGGAGTTCCTCGATGGCCTCGTCCGCGCCGGCCACATCGGCAAAGGTGGTCTTCGGGGTGTCCTTGGTAATGAGCTTCGCCTTGGATTTGCCGAAGTTCATGACCCGGGAGCCGCCACCCTGCATCTGGTTCAGCATGAAGAAGAAGATCAGGATGACCAGGAGGAACGGCAGCCAGCTGAAGATCAGGCTCCACACCGAGCTGCTCTTGGGCACGTTGACGTTCCAGCCCTGCGGCGGCTGCTTCGTCTGGAGCAGCTGCGCGAGCTGCTGGCCCTCATTGCCCACCCACGAGGCCTCGTACTTCTGGCCTGCCTTGGTGGTGATCTGGATCGTCTGCTCTTTGTCGGTGAGCAGTGCCGACTTGACGTCGCCCTTTTCGATGAGGGAGACCACCCGGGACGTGTCCGTCTGGGTGTACGAGCTACCTGAGCTGGCGTATTCGTAAACGACGAAGAAGACCAGCAGCATCACAAGGACCGCCACGAACGGCCCGCGGAAATAGCGCTTCAGATCCATCGATGACCGGCCCCGCCAGTGGTGCGCGGGTTCCTCCTGACCAGCTTCATGTCCTGCCGATCCCGGCCGGACTGCCTTCCGCCTGAGTGAGCATGCCTGGCTTCCTTAGAGACCCGACAGCGCTTGTCATTCCCGGCCACGCTGCCGGAATACCCGACGGTACACCCCGGCCAGCACCGCCGGCACAGAGAAGCTGCCGCCAGGGCTCAGCGAGCCTTCGCAGAACTCAACGCTCCTCATCGCCGATCCTGTTCCCCTAAGCCTCCCCGCTCCCCGGCGGCGGATCGGCGGAAGGCCCCGGCCCGGGATCCGCCACCGCCCCGGACGACTCCTCGCCCTTGTAAACATGGGGGGCGAGAGTGCCGATAAACGGAAGATTCCGGTACTTCTCGGCGTAGTCGAGCCCGTACCCGATCACGAACTCGTTCTCGATGTCGAAGCCGGTGTACGCGACATCCACGTCCATCCGGACGGCGGCGGGCTTGCGGAGCATGACGCATACCCGCACCGACGCCGGGCCGCGCGAGCGCAGGTTGCCGACCAGCCAGGACAGCGTGAGCCCGGAGTCCACGATGTCCTCCACCACCAGGACGTCCTTGCCGGTGATGTCGGTGTCCAGGTCCTTGAGGATCCGCACCACCCCCGAGGACCGGGTCCCCGAGCCGTAGGAGGACACAGCCATCCAGTCCATCTCGACCGGCATGTGCATCGCCCGGGCCAGGTCGGCCATCACCATGACGGCTCCCTTGAGCACCCCGACCAGCAGCAGTTCGCGGCCGGCGTAATCCGCATCGATCTGCGCCGCCAGCTCGGCCACCCGGGACTGCAGCCGGTCCGCCGGGATCAGCACGTCCTTCAGGTCCGCACCTATGTCACTCGCGTCCACCGGTAGCCTCCGCCTCGGTCCATTCCGGCGGCCCCACCCTGACTGGCCTGCCTGTGCCTGCGCTGCCTCCGCTGAACAGCAGCTTCCCATACCGCCGCCGGACCCGGACGGCCCCGGGCAGGTCGGCCCCGCGCTGCCCGTGCCACCCGGTCACCAGCGCGTCCAGCGCGGCGATGTGGGCGGCGGTCAGCGAGCCTCCCGGGCAGCCGGCCAGCAGGGCCGCCTGGCGCAGGACCCGGGTCCGGATGGCCGGGGGCAGCGAGGCCAGCCCGTCAGTATCCGCAACGGACAGGATCGTGGCCACCCCCTCCGCCCGCCGGGCGCCGCCGGGGAGGATCCCGGGGAGGCGCTGGCTGGATCCGCCACGCCTCGCCGCGGGCGATCGCGTCCAGGGCCTCGCAGTCCGCGCTCAGCTGGGAGGCGCTGCGGGCCAGCGCCTCGGCGATCCCGGGGCCGAGCGCCTCTTCCAGCGCGGGCAGCGCCTGGTGGCGGACCCGGACCCTGGCGTAGGAGGGATCGCGGTTGTGCGGGTCGTCCCACGGGTCGAGCCGCTGCGCCAGGCAGGCCTCGCGCAGCGTGGCCCGGCTCAGGCCGAGCAGCGGGCGGCGGAACCGGCCGCGCCGGGCGGGCATGCCGGCCAGGGCCCGGGCCCCGGACCCGCGGGCCAGCCCGAGCAGCACGGTCTCAGCCTGGTCGTCCAGGGTGTGGCCGAGCAGCACCACGGCGGCGCCGGCCTGGTGGGCCACCTGCTCCAGCGCGGTGTACCGGGCCTGCCGTGCGGCGGCTTCCGGCCCCCCGGCCCCGGGAAACCCGTCCACGCTCACCCGGACCCGGCGGACCGGGTCCAGGCCCAGGGCGCCCAGGCCTGCCACGACCCGGCCCGCCTGGGCTTCCGAGCCGTCCTGGAGGCCGTGGTCCACGGTCACGCCGCCACCGCGCAGCCCCAGCCGTGGCGCCTCATGGGCCAGGGCGGCCGCCAGGGCCAGCGAGTCGGCGCCGCCCGAGCAGGCGGCCACGGCGAGATCCCCGGGCTCCAGGTCAGCCAGGCAGCGCCGGACAGCGGCCCGGGCCTGGGCCACCGCCGGGTGCGGGCCCATGGCCGGTCAGCCGCCCGCGGCCAGCGCGCCTCCGCGGCCTACCCGGTCGAGCCACAGCTCCGGCCGGTCGAACTCGTCCTTGGTCGGGAGGGTCTGCGGTGAGGTCCACACCTTGTTGAAGGTGGCCATCCCCGCCTCCTCCACGACCGCCTTGACGAATCGCGAGCCCTGCGCGTACTGCTTCATCTTCAGGTCGATGCCGAGGATCCGGCGCAGGGTGCGCTCCATCCGGCCGGCCGTGCCGCGGCGCTCGTTGAACCGCTGCCTGATCTGCTCGACCGAGGGCACCACCTGCGGCCCGACGGCGTCCATTACATAGTCGCCGTGCCCCTCGACCAGGGTCATCACGCTGGTCAGGCGGTCCAGGATCTCCCGCTGACGGGGACTCTGGATGGCCTCGAGGACGCTGTCCCCGCCGCCGTCGCGCACCGCCCCGGCCACCGCGTCGGCCGCGGAGCGGAGCCGTCCAGGATGGTCGCCGGGTCCAGGTCGGAGGCGAGCAGGAACTCCGTCATCTGCTCCTGGACGTACCCGCGCAGCCAGGGCACCGAGGTGAACTGGGTCCGGTGCGTCTCCTCATGCAGGCACACCCAGCGGCGGAAGTCGTGCGGGTTGACGCCGAGCTCACGCTCGACCATGACGATATTCGGCGCGACCAGGGTCAGCCGCCCGGCGGGGGCGACGCCGTTCGGGGCGCCCGGATCCGGCGGCAGGAACAGCTCGTACTGCCCGAGCACCCGGCTGGCCAGGTACGCGAGGATCAGCCCGGCCTGGACGCCGGTCACCCGGGAGCCGACCGCCGTGACGACCGAGCCGCCGGGCGCGGCCCCGCGCTCCCGCAGGTGCTCGGCCAGCGGGTCGAGGACGACCCGGAACCCGTCCACGTTGGCCCGGATCCAGCCCGGCCGGTCGACGATCGCGACCCAGCCGCTGCCGTCGTCACCCGGGCCGGACATGCCGGTCACGGCGCGTACCGGTTCGGACACGGTGTCGGCGAGGGCGCGGAGTTCCGCGACCACTGCCCGTGCCTCACCCAGGCTGACCTGGGGTCCTGGCCGCGCCCACCTGACCCCGGTTGAGATGGCCAGGTCCCAATCGATCATCTGCCCGCTGCTCACCCCTCCACCGTACGTGCTCCGCGGGGGCAGGGGGGCCTGCCGGGCCGTGGTTCACCGGCTCCGGCATCCGCAGCCGGCCAGCGCGGAGGCCATGCGGTCGAGGCCGTCGGCGGCCTGGCCGAGCTTGGCCGGCCGGACCTGGTCGGTCATGAACGCGAAGGCCAGCACCCGCCCGCTGGCGTCATAGACCAGGCCGGCCAGGGTCGCGACGCTGCTCAGGTTGCCGGTCTTCGCCCGGACCAGGCCGCGCGACCGGGCCGTGAAACCGCTGAAGACGCTCTGTCCCGGGGCCAGCGTGCCGGAGAAACCGGCCACCGGCATGCCGGTGATGGCGGCCCGCAGGCGGCCCTGGGCGCCGGCCGCGGCCACGCTGACCAGGCGGGCCAGCACGGCCGGGGCGATCCGGTCCTGCGGTGACAGGCCTGAGCCGTCGAACCAGGTGGATCCCGCCGGGCACGCCGAGCCGGTGCACGGTGGCGGTGACCGCGGCGGCCGCGCCGCTGAACGAGGCCGGCCGCCTCTCACGCAGCGCGACCTGGCGGGCGAGATTCTCGGCGATCACGTTGTTGCTCTCCCGCAGCATCCAGCCCACGATGGCCGACAAGGGCGGTGAGGAGACCGTGGCGAGCGTGGCGGCATGCCGCGCGGCCTTCTGCTGGCCAGCCTGGCCGCTGACGCGGATCCCGTCGGCGCCGAGGAACGCCGCGAAGGCGCTGGCCGCCTGCGCGGCCGGGTCGGTGGACCGGGGCCGGAAGTTGCCGGGGTCGTCCGCGTCCTCCGGGGCCCCGCCCGGGGTCAGCCGGCCCTGATCGACCTCCAGCGGGGTGATCGCGGTGACGTTGCCGGTGGTGATGTAGGCCCCCGGCCATCCCGGTGCCAGCGGCGGCCCGCTGTACAGCGAGGTGTCGTAGCCGACCCGGGCGGACCGGCGGCCCTGGGCGCGCAGCGCCCGGGCGGTGGCGGCGGCCAGTTCCCTGAGCGTGGCCGGCTGCGGGTAGTCCGACGCGGGCACGGGGCCTGCGGCCAGGGTCGGATCACCGCCGCCGACCAGGACGACCGATCCGGGCGAGGCGCCGGCCACCACGCGGGTCTTGAACCGGGCTGAGGGGCCGAGGACGTCCAGCGCGGCGGCCGCGGTGAGCAGCTTGGTCGTGGACGCCGGCTGGAGCAGGTCCGAGGCGCCCCGGGCGAACAGCACCCGCCCGGTGCCGGGGTCGATGACTTCCGCGCCGGCCTGCTTGCCCAGCATCCCCGAGCCGAGCACCCCGGACAGCGCGGCGGACAGTCCCTGGCTGGTGGGCACGGGTGCCGAGGAGCTGGCTCCCGCCAGCGCCAGGCTGGCGGCGGCGGCCGGGCGGGCAGCGACCCGCGGGATGTTCCACAGGGCCAGCCTGGCCGGGCATCAGGGCCGCCACGGCCACGCCGGCCCCGAGGGTGAACAGGCTGATCATGGCGAGCGCGATGACCATGGTGGCGCGCAGCCGGTTCACCGCCGGCGGGTCCGGCGCGGGCGGGTTGGGCGCGGGCGGGTCCGGCGCGGGCCGGTTGGGTGTCGGCGGGTTGGATGCCGGCGGGTTGGGTGCCGGGTGGTTCACCACGGCCGGCTCACCACTGGCCGGCTGACCACTGGCCGGTTCACCACTGGCCGGTGGCCGCTTCACCACGGGCCGGTTAACCACGGCCGCTTCACCCCTGGCCGGTTCGCCAACGCCGATCCCCTCACGAGATGCTTAGATTCCGGAAGCGGGGCCCCAGCGACGCCGGTCCCCGTGAGCCAGGAAGGCGGCCTGGACACATCCAGGCCCCGGAGTCAATCACCTTCGCGGCCAGGGAGCGACACCGTGGAATTCGATGTACTCGTCGAGATCCCCAAGGGGCAACGCAACAAGTATGAGATGGACCATGAAAGCGGCCGCATCCGGCTCGACCGGATGCTGTTCACCTCGACCCGGTACCCCTCTGACTACGGCTACATCGAGGACACGCTGGCCGACGACGGGGATCCCCTCGACGCACTGGTGCTGCTGGAAGAGCCCACGTTCCCTGGCTGCCTGATCCGCTGCCGGGCCATCGGCATGTTCCGGATGCGGGACGAGAAGGGCCTGGACGACAAGGTCCTGTGCGTCGCGGCCACCGACCCCCGGATGTCCGTGCTGGCCGACATCGAGGATGTGGCCGAGTTCGACCGGCTGGAGATCCAGCACTTCTTCGAGGTCTACAAGGCCCTGGAGCCGGGCAAGGAAGTGGAGATCGGCGGCTGGGTCGGCCGGGTCCAGGCCGAGAAGGAGATCGAGACCTGCCGCCAGCGGCTGGCCGAATCCGGGGAGTAGGCGCTGCGGCCGGGCCCGCGAGCGGGCCCGGCGGCCGGTCCCGGCGGCCGGAAAGGCGCCGGTCACCGTCTTGCCGGGGGATGACCTGGCCGGGCCGCTCGCACGCAGGTCCTGTGATGCGCGACACTGTGCATATAACGTGCACGAGGAGGCACCCGTGGAACACGTGGAGGACGTGCTCAGCCGGGCGCCGCTGTTTGAGGCGCTCGACGATGAGGGCGCCAAAGCACTGCGGTCCCTGGTGACAGACGTCGAACTCGTCCGGGCAGAACGGCTGTTCGACGAAGGTGACAGTGGGGACCGGCTCTACGTGGTGCTCGAGGGCAAGATCAAACTGACCCGCGCGTCCCCGGATGGCCGGGAGAACCTGCTCAGCGTGCTCGGCCCGGGCGAGATGTTCGGCGAGCTCTCCCTGTTCGACCCGCGCCCGCGTACCTCCAGCGCGGTGGCGGTCACCGACACCCGGCTCGCGGCGCTGGCCCACGACGAGCTGCTGGACTGGCTGACCGGCCGCCCCGAAGTGTCCCTCCACCTGCTGCGGGCCCTGGCCCAGCGGCTGCGCCGGGCCAACGACGTGATGGCCGACCTGGTGTTCACCGACGTGCCGGGCCGGGTGGCCAAGGCCCTGCTCGACCTGGCGGACCGCTTCGGCGAGCAGACGGCTGAAGGGCTCCAGGTCCATCACGACCTCACCCAGGAGGAACTGGCCCAGCTGGTCGGGGCGTCCCGGGAGACGGTGAACAAGGCCCTGGCCGACTTCGCGGCCCGGGGCTGGCTGACCCTGTCGGCGAAGTCCGTGCTGATCATCGATGCGGATCGGCTGGCCAAGCGGGCCCACTGAGATCAGGCGCTGACCCCCGGGGGCAGTTCGCCCTGGCTGGCCAGGTAGTCGAGCTGGGCCCGCACCGACCACCGGGCGAAGGGCCAGAGACCGCGGTCCACGTCGGCGTAGACGCGGGCGACGATCTCCTCGCCGGTCCGGTCCCCGGCGGCCAGCGCGGCGCGGATCTCGGCGAGCCGCTCCTGGCGGTGCGCGATGTAGAAGTCGAGGACCCCCGCCGGGTCGGCGAGGACCGGGCCGTGACCCGGCAGCAGCGTGCTCAGCTGCTGCTCGTCGGCGAGGGCCCGCAGGCGGTCCAGGGTGGCCAGGTAGTCGGCCAGGCTGCCGTCCCCGGCGATGACGGTGGTACCCCGGCCCAGCACGGTGTCCCCGGTGAGCAGGGCGCCATCGGCGGCCAGGAACAGGCAGACCGAGTCGGGGGTGTGCCCGGGGGCGGCGACCACGCGCAGCTCACAGCCGGCCTCGGTGACCACGTCCCCGGGCGCCAGGCTGCCGTCGCCGGTTCCGGTTCCCGGGCCGCCCTCACCGGGGCCGCGCCTCAGCCCGGGGTCCGCGGCCAGCACCGGCGCCCCGGTCAGCCGGGCCAGCCGGGCCGCCCCGGCCGAGTGGTCCTGGTGCCCGTGGGTGAGCAGGATGCGGCTGATCCGCTGGCCCGCCGCGGCGGCCAGGTCCCGGACCCGGCCCAGGTGCGCCTCGTCGTCCGGCCCCGGGTCGACCACCATCGCCAGCGCGGAGCCCGGCTCGGCGATCAGCCAGGTGTTGGTGCCATTCAGCGTCATGGGCCCGGGGTTCGGGGCGAGGACACAGCGGGCCCGCGCGGTGCCCGAGCCATCGACCGGCGCGGGGCTGCCGGGCTCGGGGCCACCCGGCGCGGGGCCGCCGGGCCCGGAGCCGCCCGGCGCGGGGCCGCCGGGCCCGGGACGCCCGGCGCGGGGCGCCCGCTGCCTGGCGCGGTCAAAGCGGGTACTCCAGGTCCAGCGGGGCGGTCAGCCACAGGATGTCGCCGTCCTCGACGACCCCGGGGATCACCGGCCGCAGGTCGCGGGGGGCCCGCAACGCCGCATCGACCTGCCCGCACGCCCCCACCTGGGCCAGGCACACCGCGGTCGGCGGCATCAGCCGCAGCTCACGCCGGCGGGCGGCCTCGATCGCCGCGTCCGGCTGCCACCAGGCCACCTCCTCAGCCTCGCCGCCGACATGCCGGGTCCGCTGGCCGGACGGGATGGCGGCGATGAAGAACCTGGTGTCGTAGCGGCGGGCCTCGACCACCGGCGTGATCCACCGCGCCCAGGGGCGGAGCAGATCGGAGCGCAGCACCAGGCCGCGGCGGCCGAGGAAGCCAGCCAGGGACAGCGAATGATCCAGCAGGGCCTGCCGGTCCGCCTCCCAGTCCGGGCCGCTGGTGTCCGCCACCACGGCGGCCGGGCTTGGCCCCGCCAGCAGCACGCCGGACTCCTCGAACGTCTCCCGGACCGCGGCGCAGACGAGCGCCCGCGCCAGCTCGGCGGGAGCGTCGAGGGCCCGGCCCCATTCCTGCGCGTCCGGCCCGGCCCAGGCCATGCCCTCCTCGGCGTCCCGCGGGTCCACGGAGCCGCCAGGGAAAGCGGACACGCCGGGAGCGAAGGCCATGGACCGGGCCCGGCGGAGCATGTAGACCTCGATGCCCGCCGGCCCGGGCCGTCCACGCCGCCGGCCGCAGCAGCAGCACCGAGGCGGCGTCGCGCGGGGTCACCGGCTCCTTGCGGCCGCTCAGGACCTCGCGGGCCTGCCCGGCCAGGGCGGCCGGCAGGCGCAAGATCGCCCGGCCCGGCACGTCCTCGCCGGCGGCCCGACTGCCAGCTGGCCACTGCGCCGCTCTCGCTGGCCGGGTCAGTCACGCGGCGCGTCACCGACCTGGGCGATCAGCTCGACCTCCACGGGAGCGTCGAGAGGGAGGACCGCCATGCCGACGGCGCTGCGGGCGTGCCGTGCCCGCCTCACCGAACACCTCGAGAATCAGCTCGCTGGCGCCGTTGATGACCTGGGCCTGCTGGGTGAAGTCGGGTGAGCTGGCCACGAACCCGGTCACCTTGACCACCCGCACCACGGCCGACAGGCCGCCGGATACCGACGCCACCGCGGCGAGCGCGTTGAGCGCGCACACCCGGGCGAGCGCCGCGGCTTCCGCCACGCCCACGTCGGCGCCGACTTTGCCGGTCATCAGCAGCGCGCCGTCGACCAGCGGGAGCTGGCCCGCGGTGTAGACGTACGGGCCGGTGCGCACGGCAGGCACGTAGGCCGCCAGCGGCGGGGTGACCACCGGGAGCTCCAGACCCAGGGCGGCGAGCCGCTCCTCCGGAGAACTGCCTGCCGCAGCCGGACCGGGCGTCATGACTCGCCCTTGGCCCGCTTCATGTAGGCCACCAGCTGCTCGGGGTTGGGCCTGGCACCAGCGCCACGAGCTCCCAGCCGTCGTCGCCCCAGTTATCCAGGATCTGCTTCGTCGCGTGCACCAGCAGCGGCACCGTCGCGTACTCCCATTTCTGCATGGCGACACCCTAGCGGGCGGAGTGTCCGCCCTCCGGCGGGCGTCGGCGGGGAGCTACGGCCGCCGGCCGTTCGGGGCTTCCTGCCCGTCGGCGGGCGGCGCGGTGCTGGTGCTCTCCGGGGCGGGCGCGGCCTCGGGGACCGGCGGGATGACGGACTCGTCCAGCTCCGGCACGGGTGCCTCGGGGATCTCCGGGAGCGGCGCGTTGGCGATCTCCGAGAGCGGCGCGTCCGCGATCCCGGGCGCGTCCTCGGGCCCCCCACCTCGGCCTCGGCCTCGGCCGCCGCGAGCTCGGCGTCCCCGGTGTCCGCCGGCGGCGGCGCCACCCCCTGCGACTCGGCTATCCCGGGCGCCATCCGGTCGAAGAACCGGAGCAGCTCGACGGGCACCGGCATGACCAGCGTGCTGTTCTTCTCCGCGGCGACCTCGACGACGGTCTGCAGCAGCCGGAGCTGCAAGCGCGGCCGGGTCGCGGGCCATCACGTTGGCCGCCGCCGCCAGCCGCTTGGAGGCCTGGTACTCACCGTCAGCGGAGATGATCCTGGCCCGGCGTTCCCGCTCGGCCTCGGCCTGCCGGGACATGGACCGCTTCATCCCCTCGGGCAGGTTCACGTCCTTGAGCTCGACCCGCTCGACCCGGATGCCCCACGGCCCCTCGGTCGGCTCATCGATGATCCGGCGCAGCTCACGGTTGACGGTGTCACGCTCGGCGAGGAGCTGGTCCATCTCGGACTGGCCGATGATGGACCGCAGCGACGTCTGCGCCTGCTGGGAGACGGCGAACATGTAGTTCTGGACGTTCACGACCGCCTTGATGGGGTCGATGACCCGGAAATACACCACCGCATCCACCCGGACGCTCACGTTGTCCCGGGTGATGCCCTCCTGGGCGGGGACCGCCATGGCGATGATCTGCATGTTGACCTTCTGCATGCGGTCGCCGACCGGCCGCAGGATGGTCAGCCCCGGACCGCGGGTCCCGGGCAGGACCCGGCCGAACCGGAACACGATGCCTTGCTCGTACTGCTGTACCACCCGGAGCGAGCGCCCTACCACCGTCGCGCCCGCCAGGACGATGAGCACGATGATGACAATCAGGGCTGCGACCATCGGACACACCTCTTCTCATCGCTGAGGTCCCCCGCCGTCTGGCCCTTCCGGCTCCAGCCTAGTGACAATCCAGGCGCGCGCCACCACACCGCAGGGGGCGAGCCGGCTCCCTGCTCCCGGAGGATGTGGTGGCCGGGCGGCGATAGCCTGCTTTGGGTGAGGCCGCGGGACACGGACTGGGAAGGTGTCCGGCTGCACGTCGTCACCGGCAAGGGCGGGACAGGCAAGACGACGGTAGCCGGGGCACTGGCCATCGCGCTCGCGGCCGGCGGCCGCCGGGTGCTGCTCATGGAAGTCGAGGGCCGCCAGGGCATCGCCCGCCTGTTCGACTCCCCGCCGCTGCCCTACGCCGAGCGGCGGGTCGCGGTGGCCCCGGCCACGCCGACCCTGCCCGGCGGGGAGGTCTTCGCGCTCGCCGCCGATCCCGAGGCGGCGCTGATCGAGTACCTGGAGATGTTCTACAACCTCCGGCACGCCGGGGCCGCCCTCACCCGGCTGGGCGTGGTCGACTTCGCGACCACGATCGCCCCGGGCCTGCGTGACGTGCTGCTGACCGGCAAGGCCGTGGAGCTCACCCGGCGCCGGTCCGGCGGCCGGCGCTACTACGACGCGGTGGTGATGGACGCGCCGCCCACCGGCCGGATCGGCAAGTTCCTCAACGTGGCCACCGAAGTGTCGGGCCTGGCCAAGGTCGGGCCGATCCGCGGGCACGCCGATACCGTGCAGAGCGTCATCAAGTCCCCGCAGACCGCGGTGCACTTCGTCACAGTCCTGGAGGAAATGCCGGTCCAGGAAACCCTGGACGGCGTGGCCGAGCTGCGCGGGCTGGCCCAGGGCGGCCTCCAGCTCGGCGGCATCATGATCAACATGGTGCGCCCGGTGGACCTGACCGAGGAGCAGCTGCACGCGGCGGCGGACGGGACCCTGGACCAGCATGAGCTGGAGACCGGCCTGAAGGCGGCCGGCATCGAGGACGGCCGCGGGCTGGCCGCGAGCCTGGCCGCGGAGCTGACCGAGCACGCCCGGGAGGAGCTGGCCCAGCAGGCCCAGCGCAGCCGGCTGGCCGGGGCCGGTCAGCCGAGCTACGACCTTCCCCTGATCACTGACCAGATGGACCTGGCCGGGCTGTACCGGCTGGCGGCGGCGCTGCGCGAGCAAGGAGCGGCCTGATGCGACCAGGGCCAGCCCTCGAGGTGGACCGGCTGCTGGATGACCCGCGGACCCGGATCATCGTGTGCTGCGGCTCAGGCGGGGTGGGCAAGACCACGACGGCCGCGGCGCTCGGCCTGCGCGCCGCTGAGCGGGGCAGGCACGTGGTCGTGCTCACCGTGGATCCCGCCCGGCGCCTGGCCCAGTCCATGGGCCTGTCGTCACTGGACAACACCCCGCGGCCGGTCCCGGGGCTGGCGCCGAGGCCGCCGGCGGCAGCCTGCACGCGATGATGCTGGACATGAAGCGCACCTTCGACGAGATCGTCGAGGGTCACTCCGACCCGGACCGGGCCGAGCAGATCCTGGCCAACCCGTTCTACCAGTCGCTGTCCTCGAGCTTCGCCGGCACGCAGGAGTACATGGCGATGGAGAAGCTGGGCCAGCTGCGCCGGGCGGACGAGTGGGACCTGATCGTGGTGGACACCCCGCCGAGCCGGTCGGCGCTCGATTTCCTGGACGCCCCGCAGCGGCTGGGCCGGTTCCTGGACGGCCGGCTGATCCGGGTGCTGAGCGCGCCGACCAAGGCCGGCGGCCGGGCCGTACCTGAAGTTCGTGACGGCCGGCTTCACATGGTGACCGGCGTCATCACCAAGATCATCGGCGCCCAGATGCTCCGCGACGTGCAGACCTTCATCGCCGCGTTCGACACGATGTTCGGCGGGTTCCGGGAGCGGGCCGAGGACACCTACCGGCTGCTCCAGGCCCCGGGCACCGCGTTCCTGGTCATCGCCACCCCGGAGCCGGACGCCCTGCGTGAGGCGTCGTACTTCGTGGACCGGCTGTCCTCTGACCAGATGCCGCTGGCCGGCCTGGTCGTCAACCGGGTGCACCGCTCGCCCGCAGCCCACCTGTCGGCCGCGCGCAGCCTGGCCGCGGCCGAGCTGCTGCAACCCGTCCCCGGGAACGGTGAGAGCGGGAACGGTGAGGCCCCCTCGACCCAGCGGAAAGCGGTCAGGGGGAGCTGGCCGCAGGCTGGAGCGGCTCCGCCGGCACCGATGCGGGCGCCCGCGACCTGCGCGGGACACCCGCCACCGCTGCGACCACGTCACGTCATCCGCTCACCGCGACCGCGCTGCGCTTGCACGCAGCGCGGATGCAGCTGGCTGAGCGGGAGCGTCGGCTGGAAGAAAGCTTCTCAGCAGCTCACCCGGTCATCCCGATGGCTGAGGTCCTCGCGCAGCCAGAGGACGTCCATGACCTCGACGGCCTGCGCTCGGTAGGGAAGGAACTCGCCCGGGGGGTGAGGCTCAGCTAGCGACGCTGCTCGCTGAGCGATTTCATCCGGCTTGTCAGCTAGCAACCAGTTCGTCGTCTGAGCTGCGCTCGTACTGGTTGCGTGCGTGCTCCAGCAGTTCCCGCCACGACGTCACATCGGGGCGGCGGCGGAGCAGAGCCCGGCGCTCACGTTCGGTCATGCCGCCCCAGACGCCGAACTCGATGCGGTTGTCCAGCGCATCGGCCAGGCACTCGGTGCGGACGGTGCAGCCGCGGCAGATCAGCTTGGCCCGGTTCTGCGCCGCACCCTGGACGAAGAGCTCGTCAGGGTCCGTTCCCTTGCATGCGGCGCGGGCGGTCCAGTCTGTGATCCACATGGGCCCACTCCTCCTGATCGTCACGGCCCGGAAGGTCGTCACGCCGGATGGCGCTTCACCTGCGGTACCAGGGGCAGGCGTTTTCACGCCTGTTTCCGTTGTCGGTGTTGCGGAAAAGTAACTTACGGAAGATCAGGGGGTCAGCGCCAGAGCCCGTTGGGCCCATTTCGCGCATAGTCCGCCTGGGCCATGCCATGCTTGCCGAGTGGTCACCGTTCCGCGCGGCAGACCACCCTCTCGCGACCGGACATCTTGCGCAAGCCGCAAGGCGTACCCTGAGGACCGTGTTGACACCTGGACTGATCGGACGGGCCGGTATCGCAGGCCGAGTTCTGCTCCTCGCCGCGGTAGCCGGGCTGCTCGCCGGGGGCCCTGCTGGTGCCCGCGGTGGGGGCGGTCGGGCTGGTCGACCCGGAACGCCGCGAACAAGTTCAACAACATGAAGACCGGGATCATCGGCCAGCTCCCGGTGCGCTCGGAGATCCTGGACAGCCAGGGCCACCTGATCGCCTACTACTATCCGCGGGGCATCGACCGGGAGCCGGTGAGCTACAGCCAGATCTCCCCGGTCATGCGCAAGGCGATCGTGGCCATCGAGGATTCCCGGTTCTACCAGCACGGCGCCATCGACATCCGCGGCACCATCCGCGCCGTCGTCAACGACATCGAGCACAAAGCGGTCCAGGGCGGGTCAACCCTCACCCAGCAGTACGTGAAGAACGCCCTCATCCTCACCGCGCCGAACGCCCAGGAGGCACAGTCGGCGTACGCGCCCACGACTCAGCCGGAAGATCAAGGAACTGCGCCTGGCCATCGACGTCGAGAAGAAGATGTCGAAGAACCAGATCCTGGCGGGCTACCTCAACGCGGCGTTCTTCGGCGCGTTCTACGGCAACCAGGCGGTCGGGGTCGGGGCCGCCGCCGAGCGCTACTTCGGCACGACCGCCGCCAAGCTGACCCTGCGCCAGGCCGCCCTGCTGGCCGGGATGGTGGAGAACCCCGACGCCGACAACCCCGTGACCCACCCGCAGAACGCGCTGGCCCGGCGCAACGTGGTGCTCGCCCGGATGGCCCAGCTGCACATCATCACCCAGGCGCACGCGGTCGCGGTCGGCAAGAAGCCACTCGGGCTGCACCTCTCCCCGCTGCAGACCGGCTGCACCAGCGCCTCAGCCAGAGCGCCGCGTTCTTCTGTGACTACGTCGTGTCGGTGATGAAGCAGGACAACGCCTTCTCCAGGGCCTGGGACGTCCTGAACAGCAGCGGCGGGCTGAAGGTGTACACCACGCTGAGCCCGCAGGACGAGCGGGCGGCCAAGAAGGCGGTGAACTACATGATGCCGCAGCCGCCCAGCGGCGCCAACCCCGGCCACAACGCGGCGTCAGAAGTGCTGATGCAGCCCGGCAACGGGCGAATCCTGGCCATCGCCAACGACCGCTCGTACGGCACGGGCATGCACCAGACCACCGAGGACTACGCGGTGAACATCGCCGTACGACGGCGGCGATCGGGGTGCAGACCGGCTCCTCGTCCAAGCTGTTTACGCTGGTCACCGCGCTGGAGCAGGGCGTGCCGTTCGGTTTCGTGCAGAAGGTGAGCACCCCGGCCACCGTGACCGGCTACACCAACTGCAAGGGCCAGCCGACCGGCCCTTACCACCTGATCAACGACTCACCGGGCGAGAAGGGCCCGTTCACCCTGTACACCGGCACGGCCCAGTCGGTGAACGTCTACTTCGCATGCTGGAGCTCAAGGTCGGCCTGTGCAACGTGGTCAAGACCGCGGCCGCGATGGGCGTGACCCGTGCGGACGGCCGGTCCCTGCTGAAGGGGGGGAAGCCACGGCCGAGCCGCCCGCCGATGACCTCCCGGCGTTCACGCTCGGCGCGGTCAACGTGTCCCCGATGAGCATGGCGGAGGCCTACGCGACCGTCGCCGCCCGCGGGATGAGCTGCACGCCGATCGCCGTGCTCAGGATCGTCAGCAGCGCCGGGGCCAGGCTGCCCGTCGGTAAGGCCCACTGCCACCAGGCGATACCCGGCCGGTGTCGCCGACGCGGCCAGTTACGTCCTGCAGAGCGTGCTGACGGTCGGGACCGCGGCGGGCCTGGGCATCGGCCGCCCAGCGGCAGGCAAGACGGGCACGTCGGACAACTTCGACTTCGCCGCCTTCGGTGGCTACACCCCCGACCTGGCGGGCTACGTGTCGGTGTTCAACCCGGCGGGCCGAAGTCTCGCACCCGATGTCCGGGTTATCCCGGCTCCTGTTACCGGCTCGGTTGCCCCGGCGAGATGTTCGGCGCCGACGCGCCCGCGCACACCTGGCAGATGACCTTCCAGCACGCGGTCCTGGCCAACCCGCCGCAGAACTTCGTCATGGCGGACATTCCCCCCGAGCTCTGGTCGATGGGCAACGGCCAGAGCAACCCGACCCCGCCGAAGAAGAAGGGGCCGCGGGCCCGGGAACGGCAACGGCGACGGCAACGGCGGCGGACGGAACGGGGACGGGAACGGGAACGGCCCCGGGGTGGCGGCGGCACCGGCGGCGGGCCGCGCCACCGCGACTAGCGCGACCGCCGAGCTGAGGCCTGCTGGCCTAGCTGGCGGCGGACCTCGGCAGCGACCCGGCGCACCCTCCGCGCCGGCCCGGGTCTGCGGCGTGACCACCTTCATGACCTGGCCCATCGCCTTCATGCCGGTGGCCCCGGTCTGCTCGATCGCGGCGGTCACGATGGCAGCGATCTCGTCGTCACCGAGCTGGGCGGGGAGGTAGCCGTCCAGCACTTCCCCCTCGGCCTGCTCGGCGGAGGCCTGCTCGGTCCGCCCGGCCGCGGCGAAGGCGTCCGCGGCTTCCCGGCGCCGCTTGGCCTCCCTGGTCAGCACCGTGATCACCTCGTCGTCGCTGAGCTCGCGGGAGGTGCGGCCGGCCACCTCCGCGGTGGACACGGCGGTCAGGGCCATGCGGATGGTGCGGGTCCGGAGCTCATCACGGGCCTTCATCGCGGCGGTCAGGTCGGCCCGCAGCTGATCCTTAAGTGCTGCCATGGGTCCCATCCTGCCCTGTCCCGCCTGCCCGCTGCGTTCCCGCTCCTAGCCAGATAACGAACCGCCCGCGGGCCAGCTCCCCCGGGCGCGCTCAGTCCCGGGCCGGGCACGGCACGGGCATGGCACCATAGTGGGATGCGATCACGAGCCCTCCAGGCCCTCGGGACCGCGGCCGTGCTGGGCGGGGCAGCCTTCGCCTACGGATCGGTCGCCGAACGGAACTGGTTCGCCCTGCGGCGGCATGATGTTCCCGTCTTGCCGGCCGGCGCGGCGCCGCTGCGGCTGCTGCACATCTCCGACCTGCACCTGACCCCCGGCCGCCACCGCCTGATGTCCTGGGTCAGGTCGCTGGACGCGCTCGCGCCTGACCTGGTCGTGAACACCGGGGATTCCATCGCCCACGCTCACGCCGTGCAGCCTTTCCTGGACACGCTCGGCCCGCTGCTCGACCGGCCGGGTGTGTTCGTGTACGGGTCCAACGACCTGTACTCCCCCGTGCCCAAGAACCCGCTGCGGTACCTGTGGCGGGACAGCAGCCACGAGCATCTCCGGCACATCCCGGACCTGCCCTGGGCTGAACTCGGAGCGGGGATGACCGCGGCCGGGTGGCTCGACGTCAACAACCGCCGCAGCCGGATCAAGGCCGGCGACCTCGATATCGAGGTGGGCGGCGTCCACGACTCGCACACCAAGCGCGACCGCTACCAGGACATCGCCGGGCCTGCCGACCCCGCCGCGGACCTGCGCCTGGGCGTGATGCACGCACCGGAGCCGCGGGTGCTCGACGAGTTCACCGCGGACGGCTACGACCTCCTGCTGGCTGGCCACACGCACGGCGGGCAGATCCGCCTCCCGCTGTACGGGGCCCTGGTCACCAACTGCGGCATCGACCGGGAGCGGGTCAGCGGGCTGCACCGCTATCCCGCGCACCAGCCCGATCCTGGCGAGCCCGACACGCGGCCGTGGCTGCATGTGTCGGCTGGGCTCGGCACGTCACCGTGGGCCCCGGTCCGGTTCGCCTGCCGTGCCGGAGGCCACGCTGCTCACGCTGGTGCCGAGGATCGGCTAGACTGCCGGAGGTTCCGGGGAAATCGGCCGCCCGGGGGTCTCGGCCCGAACTGGCCGGCGGGGTGTGGCGCAGCTTGGCAGCGCGCTTCGTTCGGGACGAAGAGGCCGCCGGTTCAAATCCGGCCACCCCGACCAGGTAAAACATGTCCCTAAGCGATCTTGTAGGAAGACCCTGGGGGCCAAAGACGAAGAGGCCACCGGCTCAGATCCGGCCACCCCGACCAGCTAGAACGTGTCCCTTAGCGATCTTGCAGAAAGACGCTGGGGGCCAAACCGGGGGCCACTGCCTCAAGCCGAGTCGGCTTGGTGCTGCTTGAAGATGGCGTTCATGGTCTCGGCACCCCGGGTAATCACCGGCTTGAGCTGGTGCCGGCCGGAACAGACCGTCAAGCATGTGCCGTTGCGAGCCACCGATTACCCACTCTTATTAGTAGTGCGTTGATCTGCCGGATGGCTTTGCCTGGCTACGCATATTCATGCGCTGCGCCAGAGATCAACGCAGTCATGATTCTTCAGACGCGCGTCCCTGGCCAGGCCACGCCTATCGCCGACTATGCGTTTGCGTGTCGATGCTGAGGCACCGGCGGCCTAGCGACGCATATCAGTCAGTTATGGGCAGCCGTTTCTCCTATGTTCTAATCATTTCGTCTTTAGGCTCGATCCGGTCTGCTTACAGCCATAGCCCAAAATCGATGCGGACTGGCCGCCCGTCGTCAGACGGGCTCTGTGCGCCAGCGAGTACGGCCGGTCACCCGGATGCTCAGTAGCCTTGCTCATGATGGAGTTCATCTGTCGTCGGCTGGGGAGGAACAGGTGGGCGCGAGAAGCCTGGCATTGTCTGGCTGATGCGTGGCTGAGGAGATGATCAGTGCCGATCGCGCTGCTCGAGACGAAGTTGTATGTCCCGAGGTCGCGGCGTGGCCTGGTGCTGCGTCCGCGGCTGAGCGAGCGGCTGGACCGGGGGACGGCGTCGAAGTTGGTGCTCGTGTCCGCACCTGCTGGTTTCGGGAAGACGACGCTGCTCGCCGAGTGGCTGGCGGCGAGGACCGGCTGCGCGGGCCGATGAGCGGTTGGCGGCGTGGCTGTCGCTCGATCGGAGCGACAATGATCCGGCGGCCTTCTGGGCCTATGTGATCGCTGCGTTGCGGACGGTGGCATCCGGGGTCGGTGAGAGTGCGCTGGCCCTGCTGGACGCGCCGCAGCCGCCCCCGATCGAAACGGTGCTGACCACGCTGCTCAACGACCTAGGCGCCGTCGCCGGCGAGATCGTGCTGGTGCTCGATGACTACCACGTCATCGACGCGCGCGAGGTGCAGGACGGGATGGCGTTCCTGCTCGACCATCTGCCTCCGCGGCTGCACGTGGTGATCGCCAGCCGGGCCGATCCCGCGTTGCCGCTGGCCCGGATGCGAGCGCGCGGCGAGCTGGCCGAGATCCGCGCGGCCGAGCTGCGCTTCACCGCCGAGGAGGCCGCGGCGTACCTCAACGAGATGATGGGCCTGCAACTGACGGCGCAGGACGTGGCCGCGCTGGAGGGGCGCACCGAGGGCTGGATCGCCGCGCTCCAGCTGGCGGCGCTGTCGATGCAGGGGCAGAGACGACGTCGCCGGCTTCATCGCCGGTTTCGCGGGCGATGATCGTTACGTCGTCGACTACCTGGCCGAGGAGGTGCTGGCGCGTCAGCCCGATCGTGTCCAGGCCTTCTTGCTGCAGACCTCCATCCTGGGCCGGCTGAGCGGCCCGCTGTGCGATGCCGTCACCGGGCAGGGCGGCGGCAAGGCCATGCTGGAGGCGCTGGACCGAGGGAACCTGTTCCTGGTTCCGCTGGATGACCGCCGCCGGTGGTATCGCTACCACCATCTTTTCGCGGACGTGCTGCAGGCGCGGCTGCTGGACGAGCAGCCCGGCCAGGTGCCGGACCTGCACCGGCGGGCGAGCGAATGGTACGAGCAGAACGGCGAGCTGTCCGAGGCTGTCCGCCACGCGCTGGCCGCCGGGGATTTCGGGCGAGCGGCCGGCCTGGTCGAGCTGGCGATCCCGGCGATGCGGAGGACCCGGCAGGAGGCCAAGCTGCGTGGCTGGCTCGAGGTGCTCCCCGACGAAGTGGTCCAGGCCAGGCCGGTGCTCAGCGTTAACTTTGCCGGGGTCTTGCTGATGAGCGGCGAGCTCGAGGGAGTCGAGGACCGGCTGCGGGACGCCGAGCGGTGGCTGGAGCCAGCGACAGGCGACCGTGAGGAACCCCACGACCCTTCGGCGGAGATGGTCGTCGCCGACGAGGAGGAATACCGCCGTCTCCCTGCGACGATCGAGTTGTACCGCGCCGGACAGGCTCTGGCCCGGGGCGACGCACCCGGCACTGTCCGGCACGCCCAGCGGGCGATCGAGCTTGCGCTTGAGGACGACCATCTCTGCCGCGCTTCGGCATCGGCGCTGCTGGGGCTGGTGTACTGGGGCAGCGGGGATCTGGAGGCCGGGCACCGGGCCTATTCCGCCTGCGTGGAGGGCCTGCGGCGGGCCGGGCACATCGCTGATACGTTCGGCTGCTCGATCGCGCTGGCGGATATCCGGAGCACGCAAGGCCGTCTCGGCGAGGCGCTGCGCACCTTCGAGCAGGCGTTGCAGCTCGCAGCCGAGCAAGGCGGGTCGGTGCTGCGGGGAACCGCGGACATGTACGTGGGCATGAGTGAGATCGCCCGCGAGCGCGACGACCTGCGGGCCGCCACACAGCTTCTGCTGCGCAGCCAGGAACTCGGCGAGCACACCGGGCTGCCGCAGAACCGGTACCGCTGGCGGGTCGCGATGGCCCGGGTGCGGGAGGCCGAAGGAGATCTGGCCGGCGCGCTCGACCTGCTCAACGAGGCGGAGCGCCTCTACGTGAGCGACTTCTTCCCGAACGTGCGGCCGGTCCCGGCATTGAGGGCAAGGGTCTGGATCGCGCAGGGCAGACTCGGCGAAGCTCTCGGCTGGGCGCGTGAGCAGGGCCTGTCCGTCGATGACGACCTCAGTTACCTGCGCGAGTTCGAGCACATCACCCTGGCCAGGCTGCTCCTGGCGCGGTACCAGGGCGAGCGTGCGGAGCCTTCCCTGCACGATGCGGCCCGGCTGCTTGGAGCGCCTTCTGCTGGCGGCGGAAGCGGGGGGCAGGACGGGACGCGTCATCGAGATCCTGGTGCTGCAGGCGCTCGCGCACCAGGCGCTCGGAGAGATCCCGGCTGCGCTTGGCTTCCTGGACCGCGCGGTGACGCTGGCCGAGCCGGAGGGCTATGTCCGGGTCTTCGCAGATGAGGGGCCGCCGATGGCCGCCCTGCTGAGAGCGGCCGCGAAACAGGGGACCAGGCGGGACTATGTCCGCCGGCTCCTGGCCGCCGCGAGCGGGACCGAGCACAACGGCCCCACGGAGCAGGCCCTGATCGAGCCACTGAGCGAACGCGAGCTGGACGTGCTGCGGCTGCTCGGCAGCGAGCTGGACGGCCCGGCCATCGCCCGCGAGCTCATGGTGTCCCTGAACACCATGCGGACGCACACCAAGAACATCTACGCCAAACTCGCGGTGACCAACCGCAGGGCAGCGGTCCGCCGAGCCGCCGAACTCAACCTGCTGCCGCGGGCCCGCAGCCCCCGGCCCTGACCCGCCGTTCACGGACCCCAGCTCAGAGCGCCCACCGGCCACCCCGAAGGCGGGCACTCCGATGAGCCGGGTGTCGTCAGCGGTGAGCAAGGTGCCCGGGACCTGGCGCGGGCTGCCCTCCGGCAACCGCGCCCCCGCCGCCTGAATCACCACATCAATCACCAGGTGTGGTGATGCCTGCTCACCACATCGGCTCATAGCTTCCGATCAGACCCAGGAACGTTCGCGCCGGCGGAGATCCAGCCAGGCGGGCAACAGCAAGGGGAGCACCATGAGCGCGATACCGGCCGGCCGCCATCAGGACCCTGGATGGTACGAGATCCGCGTCAAGGGGCACCTCGGCGCCCGGTGGGCCGCCTGGTTCGACGGGCTGACCCTCACCCACGGCAGCGACGGCACCACCATCATCCACGGCCCGGTGGCCGACCAGGCGGCGCTGCATGGCTTGCTCCAGAAAATACGCGACCTGGGCCTGCCCCTGATCTCGGTCAATCACGTCGACCCCGGCCATCCCCCGGCGCCCGCCGCCGGGGCCCGATAACCCAGCAGCTTCACGAAAAGGAGACCGACATGGCCACCACCGTCCGAACCCCGGCAGCCAAATCACCGGCGAAAGGAGGCCCGATGAGCCCGACAAGGAAGACCGCGCTCGTCGCGGGCGTCTTCTACCTGATCACCTTCATCTCGATCCCCACCCTCGCCCTCTACGGCCCGGTGAAGAACCATCCGGACTGGATCCTCGGCTCCGGCGGCCACACCGCCGTGCTCGTGGGCGGCTTCCTCGAGGTGATCGTCGCCCTCGCCGGCATCGGCACCGCCGTCACGCTGTACCCGGTGGTCAAGCGGCAGAACGAAGGCGCCGCGCTCGGCTTTGTCGCCGCCCGCGTCCTGGAAGCCAGCATGATCTTCACCGGCGTCGTCAGCCTGCTGTCGCTGGTGACCATGCGACAAGGCCTGGGCGCAGCGGCCGGAGCAAACGCGGCCGCGCTCGTCACCACCGCCGCCTCGCACGTCGCGGTCTACAAGTGGACGTTCCTGCTCGGGCAGACCCTCATGCCGGGCATCAACGCACTGCTGCTGGGCTCCCTGCTGTACCGGTCCCGGCTCGTGCCCCGCATCCTTCCCGTGATGGGACTCATCGGAGCCCCGCTGCTCATCTCCGCCGTAATCGCAAAGCTGTTCGGCGGCATCGATCACTACACCGCGTGGATCGCGATCGCGACCCTCCCGGTGGCTGCCTGGGAGTTCTCGCTGGGCGTGTGGCTGGTCGTCAAGGGCTTCAGGCCCTCCCCGATCACCGCCGCAATGGACGCCGCCACCCCCGGCCGCCCACCAGGACGTCACCGTCTAACCGCCGGCAACACGGCCGGGCCCGGAAAGGGCCCGGCCGTGTTGTGCTCACCGGACACGCTTTACGGGCAGCACGCGAAAGCTCCGATGATGGCGCAGAGTCCGGCGACCGCGTACAGCACGCCGTAGCTGCCGCCGCCCATCGCCAGGATGACCGGCGCGATCGCCGGCGCGATGGAAAAGGGAAGAGCGCCGGCGATGTTGAACACGCCGAGATCCTTGGCGGCGCTGTTTTTGCCGGGCAGCACGTCCACCACCAGCGCCAGGTCGACGGCCACGTACACGCCGAAGCCCAGCCCGCCGATGGCCATGCCGACCAGGAAACCATTGAAGCCGCTGGCGATGGCGATCACGAACAACGCCAGGCCGTACACGATCGACGCGGTCAGGACGAAGATCTTCCGCCGGCCCGTCCGGTCAGAGAGCCTCCCGCCGATGAGGGAAGCGGCGACGATGAAGGCGGACTGGGCGAGCGTGCCCAGGAATATCTGCTGCGGCACATCGGCCTTGGCGCTGCCGATCTTGTCCAGCAGGTAGTAGGCCTGGTAGGTAACCAGGAACGCGTAGGCCAGGACAAACATGAAGCGGCTGGCGAAAGCCCAGGCGAAGTCCGGGTTCTGCCGCGGGCTGACATAGAACGTGCTGGCAAATTCCCGGAGCGACCAAGCCGGTTTCTCCGCCTTGGCAAGCCGGCGATCGTTCAGGGTGGCCGCGAAAAGGAGGATGAAAAATCCGCCGATCGCGCACGGGCCCAAGTACATGGCGAGCAGGCTGCCGGTGAACAGCTTGACCAGGAACGTGCCGCACACCGACGCCACGGGCAGGCAGACACCCAGGACGCCGGAGACCAGGCCGCGCTGAACGGACGGGACCTGGTCGGGCAGCACCGCCACCATCGCGGCGAGCAGCGCGTTGAAGAACAACTGGGCGATACACCACCCGGCGAGGACAACCGGGATGCTGGGCGCCAGCGCAACCACCAGGATGCCAAGGCAACCGCCCACCAGGCCGGTGACCATCCATGGCCGGCGCATGCCCCAGCCGCGACGCGGTACGGTCGCTCATCCTGCCGAAAAACGGATTGCCCACCATGGCCAGCAGGGCACCGACCCCGGCAACAAGGGCCAAGCTGTTCGGCGCCTGTTTGATCCCCACGAGCGAGTTCACCTTCAACGGCAAGGTGACCAGCAGAGGCGCGACGAACAGCAGGCTGGTGCTCATGTACGCCAACG
The DNA here is from genome assembly GCA_963720645.1 of uncultured Actinomycetes bacterium. GTDB lineage: Bacteria > Actinomycetota > Actinomycetes > Streptosporangiales > Streptosporangiaceae > RYN-230. Next base: position 280,437 of record CAVRFX010000024.1, read on the forward strand.
CGTACAGCGAGATGAACCCCCACCCGACCCGGTGCGCCGCAGGCAACCCCGGCTCCAGCGCAGCCTCGGCTCCGGTCCGGTACTTCAATCCGTCCAGCGTCGCCCTGGGAGACAGAAATCGGTGAGCAGCGGAAGTGCTAAACCCCAGCCTAGAAAGATCACGCATTGCGTTCCCCCTGACACAGCGTGAAGCCGGAACTGGCCGAGGCCCCAAGGCCCCACCAGACGCCGGAGCGTGCACACTCCTTGTCAGCCAATGCTCAAGCAACTCAAATGTAAAGGCCTACTCGTAGCGCAGTAAGGCTGTGCCTGCCACTGCCGCGGTTGGTTATCGGACGACGATCGATATCAAACAGCGGCAGGTTCTCGGCAGCCCCACCGACGCGGGCTGCAGCCACACGGCGTCTTTCCGCGCCGGCTTCATCGGCCGCACTGACCGCCGCCGGCCGCCGCCCTCAATGGCAGAACTGGCGCTCGCGCTTCCTTCGGCTAAGTCCACACCCAGTGACCGGTAGGGCGCTGCCTCTCGCGCAGTCCTTCGAGGCTCAGGTGGTCTGTCGCGCCGACCCCGCGCGGCCCCGCGGCGGCCACCGCCCTCGCTGAGCCGCTGACCGTCAGCGTCGCCGGCCCAGTCGTGGTCCCCCCCAGTAGGCTCGGCTGTCGCCGGTCAGATCGACACGCCCGGCCGCACCGCCGGCTCGCCGGGAAGGCGGCCGCGCAGCATCCTGGACCGCACGAGCAGGCTCGCGGTCCTGGTCAGCAACATGACGATAGCCAGGAAGACCAGCGAGTTGACGAGCACGTCGCCGGTCACCCGCTCGGTGAACAACCAGCTGCCAAGCTGCCGGTGGAATTCATGGCTGGAGCCGTAGCCGAACCACAGCCGGGCCCCGACGACCACCACCCACAGCACCGCATACGGGACCCCGGCGCGGCTGTAGGCGCTGCCGTCGGGGTTCACCGAGACCCGCATCAGCGCGCTGGCCGCCAGCCCCAGCACGATCCCGGCGCCCACGGCGGCCAGTTCCACCCACAGCGCGTTCCCGGACACGCTCGCGCCCCGGACGTAGAACGCGGCGACCACCGCCGCGATGATTACCGGGCGCAGCACGCGCCTGGCGGTGATCTTCCGGTAGCCCAGGTCCGCCTCGAGCACAGCGGCCAGCACGACGAGGTTGATGATCCACACACTGAGCGGCATGGCTGCCCCCCTGCACGTCAACGTGCCTAAGCAGGCGGGCAATCGCGCGGCGCAGCCGGGCACCGCCCGTCCTGCTCCTAATCCCCGCCATACCTCTTCCCCGCCGCCCAGTGGAAGCCCTCCAACCCACAAATTGACCAATCTTTACCGCGTGCATGCGGAGAACCCGACGATGGCGTCATCACCGGCGCGGCGCAGGCGGCGTTGGAGATCAGTGAGCAGGCCCACGCGCGGGCGCTGCGGACCTATCACCAGATGCTCGGCTTGGAGCTGAGGGATGGTTCCGCGGCGACCATGTGGTCCCGGTCCTGGCGGTGATCGCGACCGCCCCGATCTTCGGGTGGGAGCTGTCGCTTGGCCTCTGGCTGGTCATCAAAGGCTTCAAGCCGTTCCCCATCATGGCCGGTATGGCGGAGCCGACGGTTGTGGCGTAGCAGTGGAAAAATGGCCGGTGGGTATCCCGGGCCCGTATCTCGGCCGGGTGGGGACCGCTCAGTCCTTCTGGGGCACGGTCAGGATCCCCTTGGGGCAGACTGCTGGGCGCGGGCCCCCTCGTCGCTCTGGTAGTTGCTGGAGTCTCCAGTGATCGCCACCCGCGTACGGCGCCGGAATTGATCTTTTCCGTGGCATCCTTCGCTGTGGCGCGAACCCGGCCGATCGGGCATCTGGTGATTGATCTGCTGGATGCGGGGAGATGTCTCAGGTCATCGCCACGACCACCTTCGCCTTGGCGTGGCCTTGTTCCAGGTAGGCAATCGCTTGGGCGATGTCGGCGAACGGATAGCGCCGGTCGATCTGCGGGCGCACCTGACCGGCCTCGATCAGTTCCGACAGCATCTCCAGGTCACTTGTGGTCGCGTGCGCCTGCACCTGGGCGATGTCCTTGCCGCCGCGCAGCGAGACGCCCAGCAGCCCCCGCACGCTGGTGAAGCCGGTGACGGTGGCCTTGCCGCCTGCGCCTAGCGCCTTCCTGAGATCGGGCACCGAGCGGTTCCCGACCGTGTCCAGGATGAGGTCGTAACGCTGCCCGCTCGCAGCGAAGTCGGTGGCCGTGTAGTTGACGATGTGGTCGGCGCCGAGTGAGCGGGCCAGGTCGAGGTTTCCGGTGCTGGTCACGGCGGTCACCTCGGGCCCGTAAGCCTTGGCGATCTGAACCGCGAGGTCCCGACGCCGCCGGCGGCGCCGTTGATCAGGACTTTCTGCTGGGGCTGGGGGTCGCCGTGGCGGCGAAGGCCCTGCAGCGCGGTGACCGCCGCCATAGGAACGGCGGCCGCTTCCTCGAACGACAAGCTGGCCGGCTCGGGGACATGACGTCCACGGGTACGGCAACGTATTCGGCAAAGCCGCCGTAGCCGTGGTCCAAGAGATTGGCGTAGACCTCGTCGCCGGGCTGGAACCGGGTGACGCCGCCGCCGGCCGCCTCCACCCGCCCGGCGACATCGACGCCGAGGATCTGATGCCTCGGCCGCAGCAACCCCTGGGTGGCCCGCGAGAACACTGGCCTGCCCCGCAACAGGTGCCAGTCCGCGGCGTTGACCGATGCCGCCAGCACCCTCACCAGGACGTCGCCGTCGTTCGGGGCAGGCGTGTCAAGCTCGGTCATCCGAAGATTCTCCGGCGGCCCGTACTTCTCGTAGATGACTGCCCTCATGACTGCATCCTTTCCACGGGCACGGCCCTCAGCGCACCGCCCGCGGCCAGCAGATATCTCCCGAGCAGAACTGGCCCGCAAGCCACCCACCAGCAAAACTGCCGGATGCCCTGTCCATCACAGCAGCGCTGGTGCAGCGGGCCCTGCAGCCCGCGGCGGTCGATGCCGACGCTGACAGGCGGCCCACCCACCCCGGCCCCAGCCGAACCGGATCGGGTGCGCACAGCTGGAGCTACTCCCGCGCGTACCTTGTGCTACCCCGCCCCCAAACCGGCACCTCGCGTAAGACTGGAACCGGCTCGGCTACGACCAGACATCTGAAGCCCTCAGGCGCCGATCGTCCAGTTATGTACCTACCGCGGCACGGCCAGTACTCCGCCAGCCCGCCGCGCAGAATAGGCGGGTAGGAGAGCAGTTATCAAGGCCCCTTGCGCTGTGTGGTAGTCACGAAGGGTCAGCGCTGTGGACAGCGGACAGACCGTATGTTTATGTATCGGCGCGCTTCGAGCGAACATCCGAATCTGCCGTATGTCTCGTGCCACTGATGCGCCCAGGTGCGCCACGACTAGATATGGGGGCCGCCGGAACAGCCCCGGCGGGCTGAGCGTCGCGTCGAAAGCCAGCCTCTCGCCCCAAGCGGGCCACGGGGGCCAAATCGGGGGCCAACGTTACTCAGGCCCGGCCTGACCCAGCGCGACCCACTCAGAGCGTTTGAGCAGGTGAGCATGAGAGACCCCCGGTTCGGCTTTGCCCAGGTCGGGACATATCCGCGGAGATTGCTTCGGGACGAAGAGGCCGCCGGTTCAAATCCGGCCACCCCGACCAGAAGGTCTTGGCAGGTCACAAGGGATTTCGGAGCATCGCTCCGGAGTCCCTTTTTGATCTTTAGTAGGTCTTCGGGAGCCAAACGGGGAGCCACTACCTCACGCGGACTTGGCTTGGTTGTGCTGGGTGAAGATGGCGTTCATGGTCTCGGCACCCTCGGTGATCACCGGCTTGAGCTGGTGCCGGTAGACCTCCTCGGTGACCGCCGTACTGGCATGCCCGACGAGATCAGCGATGGTCTCGATGAGCACGCCGTTGTCACTCATGATCGACACGAACGAGTGACGCAGCTCCCGCGGCGTCCAGTTCTCGCCCAGCCCGGCCTTCCTGGTGATCGACTTGAACGCGCGGCGGACGTGGGAGGCGTCCAGCGGTGTTCCTGACTGGCTGGCGAAGACCAGGCCATGATCGCGCCACAGGGGTCCTGCGGCCAGCCTCTCTTCCGCTTGCCTTGTGCGATGCGCGCGAAGCGCGTCGGCGGCTGTCGGCTGCCTGGCGCACGACCCGGCTGCCCAGGGCGGCGGCCGCGGAGTGCAAGGTGTCTGACGCCGCCCAGGCCGCGTCGCTGACCAACCCGAGATCGCCTGCCGAAGCGGCTGCACGGATCTGATCGCGGGCATCCCGGGCGGTCCGGGCGGCGTGCTCCCAGATCTCGTTCCGCTCGTCCGCGGTGAGATCCGCACCGCGGAGCGTTCCGGCGCGGTAGGTGCCCCAGCGGTAGGGGAGTTTCGGCAGGCTCAGGTCGGCGGCGAGCTTTCCGCCGCCGAACCACACTGGTCCGCCTGCGCGGGCCGTATCGCCGTCGAGTGCGACGGCGTATCCGGTGACCTGGCCCGGATGGCGGGTGCTCAACCGGCGTGCGGACCAGCACACCCGCCTCCTGGACGCGGGCGAAGAACTCTTCGTCGGATAGCTGCCGGTCCCCTGGCGCGACCCGAACCACGCAGTGCCACACTGGCTGACGCAGGCCGCGCGGTCCCAGCGCCGCTTGCGGCTGATTCAGCAGTCCGGCCAACTGCCGGAAGTCCCGGCGTCCATCGGGATGCAACGGCGACTCTAGCTCGGCGGCGTCCCGCCATCCGGCGACGATGTGCGGATCCGGGTGCTCCTCGCGCCTGCCCGGTCCGAACAGGTAGTACAGCAGCCCCCTTGGCCGCTGCCCGCGGAGCACCTTGCCGATCACCGCAGATGCCTCCGCACGTCCTCGGCCGCAGCATCGAGGCGCCGGGCCCTTCGCAAGCTCTCGGCCGCGTATGGCAGAAGATCCGCCGAACGCTGCCCGGTGGCGTTCAGCTTCGCCACTGCTTGATTGAGGTTGACCCCAATGCGCCGGACCAGTCCGGCCGCTCGGATCAGCTCAGCCAGCGCTTGGCGGGACGGCGTGTCCGCCGGGTTCACCAGCCCTCTGGCTGCCGCCAGCGTCGCGTGAGCCGCATACGCTCCTTTCGCCAGCCCGGCGTGCGCTGCGGCGACAGCAACCTCGCTGTACTCCTCCTCGGTCAGGCCGAACCGAACGCTGCGCATCCTTCCCGCCGCCTGGCCGGATCGCCTCCGTGACCGCGTTCCCGCTCGCTGCGTGCCACCCCGTGCCGTTGCCATGCCAGCCTCGTTTCCCGGCGTGCTTTCCGGCTTGTCCGCTGTCATCTGATGCCGCCCGATGCCATTCTTCTTTATTGCCGGCTTTCCGAACTGGCGGCCATTATGCATCGGTAGACCGCGCCCGGTCTACAGCGATCGGAACGAAGTGGATACCTTGCTTCACACCGCGTTGAGGTTGCCGCTGACATCCGGGCCCGGCTGCCTCCCGCTTGCGCGGCAAGGCGTCCTGAGAGCAACTCTAGCTGCTACGACACCGCAGCTCTTGACGTCACAACTCGCCCGGGCTGAGTCAGCCGGCCTGGCTGCCCCAGCGAACAACAAGACAAGGGCAGTAAAGACTAGAGTTCATTTCCGCGCGGCACAGTTCATACCTGTGCGGTGCAATTCAGCAGAGTCCGGCATCCAATTCTTCATGGTGCCTTGCGCGGGGTTCTACTGGCTCTCGGGCTCGCAGCCAATCACAGCGAACCGTCCGATCTGCGCTGCGTCCTCTGCTGCACTACCGCAACCTGCTGGCGCCCGGTCCGGTGCGGCGCAGAGGCGGGGAGTTGCCTACCGTTGCTCCACGAAGGTCCCGCGACCGGGGACGGTCCGGACCAGGCCCTCATCGGCGAGCACCTGGACGGCTCTCCGCACGGTCATCGTGGACAAGCCCGATTCCTCAACCAGGTCGATGATGCTCGGGATCTTCCGTCCAGGCGGGTACACCCCGGTCTCGATCCGCTCCCGCAGGATGGCAGCCAACTGCTGGAACGGGAACTCGGCCGCATCATGATCAATCTGCACGCGATCACGTTAGCCAGCATGATCATGTAAATGCGAGACCGCGTATGCTCTCGCATGCGAACCCATGCTAGGCGTAAGCTACCGTCATGGACAGGCCTTCCACCCCGTTACCAGATGACCACGCCGTTAACCTCGCAGCCGTAGTGCGGGAGCACGGCAACCGCTGGGAGGTCGGCCAGGAGCCCGACACAGGCGTCTGGTTCGCCATCGAACGCCCCACCCCGACCGCACTGCACGTTGTCGTCGATCACACGCTGGCCGGCCTCGCCGCCAAGCTCGACGTCGAAGGCACCAACTCATGACCATCGAGGCCGTCCCCTGAACCCAGCCAGGGTGCGTAGACCTGCGCGACGTCCGCTACCCAGACGATGACGTCCTGCATCTGACCGCCGCCGAGTGGACCGAGTTCCTCGAGGCAGTGCAGCGTGGGGACTTCGACGAGTTGATCAGACCGGATGGGACCACCTGAGAACCATCGTTGGTAGGTACACACTGGTCGGATGTTGTGGCCCAACAGGCAACCACCGTCAGCGCGATCACGTTCAGCGACGACCAGCCCAAGCGAGCGCGGGGTCCAGCGGGGTCTAGTGTTGCGGATGCTTCATTTATTGCGGATAATGCGATGAGGAGGAGGTTGTGACGATGACAAGCAAACCAATCGCCTCGATTGACCCGGGAGATGTAGACACCGAGGTCGCAGGCCGGGCAGCACGGCGCATCAGCGACTACCTCAGTAGCCATCCGGGAGAGGATCTGATCGAGGCCCTCGGCGAGGTCGGCGCCGACGACGCACTCGTGATTCCGCGTCCGACCGTGGTTATGCTTGCCCAGGTGCTCAGCCTGCTGGAGTCGGGCCACGGCGTCCAGATCATCCCGAAAGATGCCGAACTCACTACCCAGCAGGCTGCCGACGTATTGAATGTGTCTCGGCCTTATCTCATCGGCCTGCTCGAATCTAGGCAGATTCCTTTCCGCAAAGTCGGCCGCCATCGACGGATAACCTTCGAGGCGCTCATGGAGTACAAGCGGCAAGACGACTTGAAACGGCGGGCCGCTGCCGACGATCTGGCTGATCTGAGCCAAGAGCTGGGCCTGTACTGACCATGCCCTTCATCGCGGTGTATGACGCCGACGTCCTCTACCCCAATACCCTGCGAGATTTGCTGATCCGTATTGCCCAGCTTCCGCACTTGGTGCAGGCGAAGTGGACCGAGAAGATCCTGGATGAGGTAACCGACAACTTGCGGAAGAACATGCCGGACATCACGGTCGAGAAGACCGACCGCTTGCGTCAGCTGATGAACACAGCGGCGCGCGACTGCCTCGTGTCCGGCTACGAGCCTCTCATCGCAGCCCTGGACCTTCCCGACCCTAACGACCGTCATGTCCTGGCCGCCGCGATCAGGGCGAAAGCCCAGATCATCGTCACCAAGAATCTGCGGGACTTTCCGGCGGAGCGACTGGCTCCTTGGGATCTCAAGGCGAAGTCCCCGGACAGCTTCGTCCGCGACCAGATAGATATCGACCGTCGCGGGCGACGTGGCCGCCAGCGCCGGAAGTGATCTGCACGGGACGGCGGGGTGTGGTCGTCCCGGCGCCTCGCACGGGTGGCCCTCCTCTTGCTGGGCGCGATTCGATGGCTCAGCTACGGGCAATGATGCCGCGGGCCGCAGGTGGTCTGCGGCCCGCGGCGGCTGCGGGTCAGTGGGCTGGCGCGGGTGCCGGGCGTGAGCGCAGGACGTGCAGGGCCTTGGCGTAGTCGCCTTTGGGGGTGCGGGCGACGACGATGGTGCTGACCGCGTTCCAGGCCACGGTGGCCAGGAACAGGATCCTGCCGCCGGGGACGCCGGTGACCATGGCGGCGTAGGCGGCGGCGATGGAGCAGATGGCGGTCGAGGTCTCGCCGGCGGCGAACATCAGCGCCTTCTTCCAGGGCGCGGCTGCCCGCATCGAGTTTTTGTCGGTGACGACGGACCAGAACGGCATCGCGCTCATCAGCTGCCGGAACCCGGGCGGGTAGTCCTCGGGGTGGTCGGTGCCGCGGATCCCGTAGAACCGGAACCGGATGCCGACGGCGCGGCCGGCCAGGTAGTGGCCGATGGCGTGGCTGCAGTCGTAGATGACGCCGAAGCCGAGCAGGGCGGCGGCGAGCCGGGCCGCGCCAGGGACCGGTCATGGTAGCGGCCAGGGCCAGCAGCGCGGCACCGGCGGCGAGGCCGGTGGCCTGGAACAGGTTGCCGGAGGTGATGGACAGTTTCTTCCACAGCGGCGGGCGGGGCTGAACCGGCTGGTGGTGGTCATGGTGTGCTCCGAAGTCAGGTTGCAAGGGTGTCTGGGTCGGGTGTCAGGACTGGTTGTGGGCTGGTCCCCAGCGATGGCTGGCGAGGGTGTCTGCGCTGATGCCGCCGGCGATGAGCCCGAAGATCAGGGCGACGACTGCGCCCGGGCCGTCCAGGAGGCTGACGTGGCCGGCCAGGTAGATGGCGGCGATGATGGCGGCGGCGCTGGCCAGGCCGGCGAACGGGGCCAGCTGGCGGGCGCGGCGCCAGGTGTAGTCGGCGGGCAGGCCGAGGACGGCGGCGACGCCGAGGGCGTAGAGGAAGGTGAGGATCATCTCGGTCTCCTTGGGGCGGTATCCCGGTGCGGTTGTGGCTTCGGCCTGCGCGGCGGTCTGCCTGTCTTCGAGCGTCGCCGGCCGGGGCCTGAAGCGGCATCGGCGTGACGACCCGGATCCGCCTGGGCATTCCGCCAGGGCCGGCTACGTCATATGACAGAGAGATGGGTAAGACGCTTCGTAGCCGGATAGATCTATGCCTCCGTCCGGCGCGGGGCCTGAGGCCAGCGGCGGGGAAGCTGAGCCAGGTGGCCCACGTGCGGGGCGGCGCGACAAGCGAGATGCCAGCGATGACTGCTCACCATGGTGAGGACCCGGCGTGGCCTGGGGGGACAACGCCGGGCCTGGCGCGACCGCAGGCTTCCCCTGCCCAGGAAACCGCGCGGCGCCAGGGGGTGGCGCGCAGGCCGGGGACGGCCCAGGGGGCTGGCTGGGGCTGGCCGCGGGCCAGCCCCAGGCTGGGTGTGGTTGCCCTGTTCCTGGTGGTGGCGGCGGCGCACGCCGCCGGCACTGCGGCGGTGTACCAGTTCAATCATCTGACCTCGGCTGGGGAGGTGTTCTTCCCCGCCGCCGGGGTGACGGTCGCCGCGTTGCTGCTGGTGCCGCGCCGCTGGTGGCCGGTCGTGCTGGTGGCCACGTTCGCCAGCGAGCTGGCCGCCGACCTGATCTTGGGCGAGGTTACGGCCACGGCGGCCGGCTCGGCGCTGGCCAACACCGCCGAGCCAGTGCTCGGGGCCGCGCCTGGTGCTTGGTGCTGTCGGCGGCTGTCCGCAGCTGAGCCGACGCCGGGATCTGGTCGCCTTCGTGCTCGGCGCGGCGGTCGCCGGCCCGGCGCTGGGCGCGCTGATCGGCGCTGCGGCGACCCGGTTCACCCACCTGCACGGCCCGTTTTTCACCGTGTTCGCCCGCTGGTGGACCGGCGACGCGCTGGGCGTGCTGATCGTGGGCAGCGTGATCTTGGCCTGGCTCACCCGCGACGAATCGGCGGTCCGGCCCCGCTACGCGCTGTTCGAGGGCAGCATGGTGGCGGCGATGACCTGCCTGGTCACCTGGCTGGTGTTCTGGCGGTGGTCACCGGCGCTGGCCTACCTGGCCCTGGTCCCATTGGGCTGGGCGGCGATCCGGTTCGGCACCCGCGGCGCCACCGCAGCGGGCGCGGCGATTGCTGTTTTGGCCGAGTGGGCCACCGGTACCGGCCACGGGCTGTTCGCCGTGATCAGCCGCAGCCACGATCAGGCGCTGTGGTTCTTGCAGCTGTTCCTGGCGGTGGCCATCCTCGGCGGGCTGATGATGGCGGCGGCGGTCGCCGAGGTGAGCCGGGCCGAAGCCGCCCTGCGGGCCAGCGAGCGCGCCGAACGCGACGCCCGGCTGGCGGCCAGCCAGGCGCACGCCGCCGAGCGGAACCGGCTCGCCCGCGAGCTGCACGACTCGATCTCCCAGGCGCTGTTCTCCATGACCATGCACGCCAGCACCGCCCAGCTGGCGATGGCCAAAGGCCGGGCTTGACGAGGATTCACCGGCGGCCCGGGCGATCGGCCGGCTGCGCACGCTGACCGCCGGCGCACTCGCCGAGATGCGCGCCCTGATCTTCGAACTGCGTCCCGGCGCGCTGGCCGACGAAGGCCTGGTCTCCGCGCTCCGGCGCCAGGCCGCCGCGACCTCGGCCCGGGAAGAAGTGCAGATCACTGTGCACGGCCCGGAGGAGCGGCTGAACCTCGCCCCCGCCGCGGAGGAGCACTGCTACCGGCTCGTCCTCGAAGCCTGGCACAACACCGTCAAACACGCCGGCGCGACGGCCATCACCACCACCATCAGCCGCGACGGCGCGGCCGTCACCGTGCAGGTCACCGACGACGGCTGCGGCTTCGACCCCGCCGCCGTCCCGCCAGGGCACCTGGGCCTGCACACCATGCGCGAGCGGGCAACCGCGGCCGGCGCCACCCTCAATGTGATCAGCGCGCCCGGTCAAGGGACCACCATCGCCCTCCAGCTGCCCACGTCACAGGCCGTCCCCGAACCGGCCGCCTCACCATCGGCCGGATCGCGAGAAGGAGGTTTCACGACATGACCGCCGGCCCTCCGCCCTCCGCTGGGCTCAGCGTGTTCCTGGTCGACGACCATGCGATCGTCCGCTCCGGGGTGCGCGCCTACCTGGACCTGATCGACGACATCACCGTGGCCGGCGAGGCCGGCAACGGCCAGCAAGCACTCGACCGGATCGCGGTCTTGGAACCGTCCGGCGCGCTGCCGGATGTGGTGCTGATGGACCTGCTGATGCCCGGCATGGACGGCATCGAGGCCACCCGGCAGCTGAAGGCCCGCTGGCCGGTCATCGAGGTGGTCGCCGTCACAAGCTTCCTCGAAGAAACCAAGGTGCGGGCCGCGCTGGAAGCCGGCGCGGCCGGCTACCTGCTCAAAGACGCCGACGCCAGCCAGGTCGCTGACGCCATCCGGGCCGCAGCCGCCGGGCAATGCCACCTCGACCCGGCGGTCGGCAAACTGCTGGCCGCCACCCTGCGCGCGCCCCGGTCCGCCGCCAGCGGCCTGACCACCCGCGAACGTGAGGTGCTCACCCTGATCGCCGACGGGGCCACCAACCGGCAGATCGCCCGCCAGCTCGCCGTCACCGAACGCACCGCCCGCACCCACGTGTCCAACATCCTCGGCAAACTCGGCCTGACCTCGCGCACCCAGGCCGCGCTGTGGGCGGTCCGGGAAGGCCTCGCCCCGGCCCGCGGCAGCACCTGACCTGGCCATCGCGGCCCTGCCGCTCGGCCGAATGACGTAGCACACCTCGGCCCAACCGCCACTGCCAGCCACCGGGCACCGCAGCGACAATCAACCCATGACCGCCCGCGCCTATCCCCATTCCGGCCAGACACCGGCGCTGCGCATGGCAACCCATGGCCTGGCAGGCGGTAACCGATGACTGCCGTGGACAGGGTGCGCGTGCTCATCATCGACAGCGACCGGCGGGTGCGCCAGGCACTCCGGGAACTGCTCACCGCAGAACCCGATCTTGAAGTCTGCGGCACCGCCGGCAGCACCCGCGCCGCGCTCACCCGGGTGAACGCCCAGCGGCCCGATGTGGCGCTGCTGGACGTGCTGCTACCAGGACCGGCAGAAGGGCTCAGCCTGGTACTGACATTGCACCGCCTCGGGCTGCCGGTCGTAGTGCTGACCACCGCAGCGTCGCTGCGTGAGCAGGCGCACGACTCCGGCGCGGCCGCCTTCCTCGAAAAAGACCACAATCTGCACCTCATACCCCGGGCGCTACGGGCAGCCAGCCATCCGCCCGAACGATAGAAAGTTCTCATCGTCGCTCGCGGAGCTCATGCAGGCTGGGCGGAGCTCACAGTCCGCTCAGATCTGGATTGTCAGGTCATGATCGGCATCGAGACCATGCCGCGCATTCCCCCGTGTGTCCAGCCCTATGGCCGCGTCCTGGTACGAAGCCAGCCGTCTCCGGCAGTGCAGCCTGCCGGCCGATCGACCTCCTACCTCTCAGGCCGGTGGAAGATCACCGGCTGTGCCGGGTGGCTTCGGCGCGGACGTCATCGTCTGTGACCGGGCCGCGCAGCACGTGCCGGAAGTGCTGGAAGGACAGGGCTGTTGCCCAGGTGAGCAGCGTCGCGGCGTACAGGCGGGTACCACGGACACCGGCGAGGTTGAGCGCGCCGAGGACGACGGCACCGGCGGCGAATCCAGTGACGTGGGCGGTGAAGTCACGGCGGCGCTGAATGCCGGTGGCCAGGTCGATGACCTGCTGGTCGATATGCATTGTGGCTTCTCCTTGCCGGGTGATCAGAGCGACAGAACTGGAGCGGCAGCGACGGCTGGTGGTGAAGTTCGCCAGGGGCGCCAGCTACATCGCCAACTCGTTTAGCTAACCAGCGGCCCGGATGGTCATGCGCTGGAGGTGCTGGTGAACCTGGGGGACGGCGACTGATCCTTCCCCCACGGCGGAAGCGACCCGCTTGACCGAGCCGGAGCGTACGTCGCCGGCGGCGAACACTCCCGGCACGCTGGTTTCCAGCGGAAGCGGTACCGGGTGGCCCGTTTTGGTCCGGTCCTGATCGGACAGGTCGCGGCCGGTCAGGATGAACCCGTGCTGGTCGCGCAGCACGTCGCCGGGCAACCAGCCCGTGTGCGGGGTGGCGCCGATCATGACGAACAGCGCCGCGGCTGGCGCCGTCTCGCCGCGGCCGGTGGCCCGGTTGCGCAGGACCAGTTCGGTGAGCCTGTGGTCACCGCGTGCGGCGGCTACGTCGGTCTGCAGTCGCACCCGCACCCGCAGGGTGGCGCCGATCTCCTTCACAAGGTAGTCGGACATGCTCTTGGCCAGGCTGTCCCCGCGCACGAGCAGGGTGACGCTACGCGCCGACCGGGCCAGGTAGATGGCCGCCTGCCCGGCGGAGTTCCCGGCTCCGACGATGAACACGTCCTGGTCCTTGACCGCGGGTGCCTCTGACAGCGCTGAGCCGTAGAACACCCCGGCGCCGATCAGGTCGGCGATGCCCGGCGCGTCTAGCTGCCGGTAGGCGACGCCGGTGGCGAGCACCACCGCCCGGGCGCTCACCTGGCCGCCCTCGGCGAGCGTGACCACCAGTCCGTCTCCCTGGGCGGACAGCCCTGTCGCGCCGTTGATGAACACGAACTCCGCGCCGAACATCCAGGCCTGCTGGAATGCCCGTTCAGCCAGTTCGCCGCCGCTGATGCCCGCCGGAAAGCCCAGGAAATTGCGGATCCGCGAGCTGGTGCCAGCCTGCCCGCCCATCGCCGTACTCTCCAGCACCAGGGTGGACAGCCCCTCCGAGGCGCCATACACGGCCGCGCTCAGCCCGGCTGGCCCCGCTCCGACGACGACCAGGTCATACGAGCTGTGCCTCGGCCTGACCGGGGCACCGACAGCCTCGGCGATCTCGGCCCGGGTATAACTGGTCAGCACCCGCCCGTCGGCCAGGAAGACAACCGGGTTATCGGGAACCTCGTCCAGCTGCTGGAGCAGCTCGGCGCCCTCGGGGGAGTCGCGATCATAGAAGGCGTACGGGACGTTGTTGCGCTCCAGCGCGTCCCGCAGCTCGTACGAGGCCGGATACCAGCGGTCGCCGACGATCCGCACCAGCGCGAACCCCGGCCAATTGAACCGCGTCCAGGCGACCAGTGCCTCGCCGACCACCGGGTAGAGCAGGTGCTGGCGGGGCCGCCACGGCTTGGTCAGGTAGTACTCGACATGGCCCAGCGCCATGCCATGGGCGATGACTTCCAGCATCCGCTGGTCGCCGTGGTCGATCAGCAGGATCCGCTTGGCGTTCGGATGGCTGGATCGGCTGCGTGCCAGCAGCTCCGAGCCTGGCATCGCGCGCATGGACTCAAAGCAGATGATCAGCGCCACCTGCTCGCCCGAATCGCGCAGCGCGCCCAGCTGCTCCAGCGCTGCCTTCGCGGAAGTCTCGCCCATAATCCGGTAGTCGGCGTGAAAGCGGCGCTCAAGGTCACCGGCCAGCATCTCCACGACAGCCGGGTCCTCATCGACGACGAAGAAGATCGGCTGGGAACTCGGCTCGGTCACGGCAGGGCCTCCCACTCAACCGTAACGGGACAGCGTTTGCATACCCGGTCGGCACCCACGCCGACCCGCATGCGCCGACCCCACAGCCACAGGCGCCGACTGCCCGGACGGTTGCCGTGCGTTGGCAGCTCGCCGCAAGCCCCGGCAAGAGGAAGCGTACAGAGTTGGCGGTTATGCCCGGCAACGGCGGTGCAGAGTCTGTCCTCCAGAGCCGCTCCGAACGGCGGATCGGGAGCGGCGTAGCTCTGGAACCCAGTCACACCTCAACACCTCGTGATCAGGCTGCCCGCCTCGGGCAGCTGCTCCTAGCTCCGCGGTGACCGTGTACCTGCCGGACGGGACGCCGTACCGGGCCACCGTGAGCGCCGTCTACGCGCGGTCGCTGCCCCTTGGCGACCTGCTCATCCCAGCCTCGGTCGCCGCCGGGCATACCGGCTCCCCGCCCGGCTACTCCCAGATCCTGGTCACCGCCGCCAGCCCCGGGGCGCTGGCGCTAACCGCTGGCCATCCTGGCGTGACGGTGGCATCGCGGCAGGTCTACGACGCGCAGATCCAGCGCAGCGACGCGCAACAGAGCTTCGGTGACCTGCTCATTCTCGGCGTGATCGCGGCGCTGGCCGCGGTGACGCTCGTCAACACTCTCGCCGTCGCGACGTTCGAGCGGCGGCGCTCGGTGCGGCTGCTGGCCCGCACGGGGGCGACGGCACGGCAGGTGGCCGGGGACCTCAGCGTGGGCATCGCGCTGTTCGTCACGGCCACCGGCAGCTGCGCGGGCGCGCTCATGGCCGCCGGCACTCTGGCCGCCGTCGATAAGGCGATCACCGGCACCCCGGTGCCCTATATCCCGCCCACCGCGGGAGCGGTGATCATCGGCTCGGTCGCCGTCCTCGCCACCGGCACCATCATGGCCTCCCTGCGTGCGATGACTGGACAGCGTGGATGATCAGGCACCCGCCTGCCTGCCCGTGACGGACCAGCGCATTCGATTGACCGCGGTTCCGGTACGACGAGTGCCCCCTGCGGGGGTCGTTAGAAAGGAACGAATTCCTTGGGATCGATGAAGAGGCACGGCCGCCCGGTTGTTACCGGCGGTGGCCAGCAAGCGCTGCCACCGATAGCCGTCACAGAGTGCCGCTGACTGCCCATTCGGGCGTTATTCGGTTGCCGGCCGCGTCCCTGGCTGTGAGGATTCCGGCCAGGGACGGCCGACGGAGGAAGCCAGCATGGCTAGTGAGCAGCTCAAGTCCGTGCTTGAGCTCGTGGGCGGCGCTGACCTGGGCACCTTGACGCTCCAGGAGCGCCGCACGCTGATGGGGTCGGCCGGCGCGCCGCTGCCCGAGGGCACCCGGGTCGATCCGGTGGACGCGAATGGCGTTCCTGCGGAGTGGGTGGTCGCGGCCGGGGTGGCGGGCGAGCGGGTGGTGCTGTTCTTCCACGGTGGCGCCTATCACCTGGGCTCGCCCGCCCGGCTCCGGGGCTTGCTCGCGCTGCTGTCGGTGGCGGCGTCGGCGCGGGTGCTCAGCGTCGGCTACCGCCTGGCCCCCGAGCATCCGTTCCCGGCGGCCGTCGAGGACGCGCTGACCGCTTACCGCTGGCTCGTCGCTGGCGGCGGGCATGCCCGGCAGGTCGTCATCAGCGGCGACTCCTCAGGTGGCGGCCTGGCCCTGGGGGCACTCGTGGCGCTGCGTGACGCCGGCGACCCGCTGCCCGGCGCGGCCGTCGTCATCTCGCCGTGGACCGACCTGGACCTGGGCGGTGAGTCGGTGCGCAGCCGGGCAGCCGTCGATGTGATGCTCACGCCGGATGGCGCGCGGGAGGCGGCGGACTGGTACCTGGCCGGGCAGGATGCCCGGCACCCTTATGCCTCGCCGCTGTACGCCGACCTGCGCGGCCTGCCGCCGGTCCTGATCCAGGCCGGGGACGCGGAGATCCTGCGCGACGACTCCGTGCGGTTCGCCGCGGCGGCACAGGCTGCCGGGGTCGACGTGACGCTCGAAATCTGGGCGGAGATGCCGCATGTCTGGCACGCGTTCGCCGGGCTGCTGCCGGAGGCGGACGAGGCCGTCGAGCGGATCGGCCGCTGGCTGCGCGAGGATCGGCCACCCGCTGAGGGCGCCTAGCACCTGGCCGCGCGAGAGGCGTGTTTCCCGGCGTGGCGTAGCGGCGTGACGATGCACGCCGCTACGCCCGGGCTGGGCGCTCTCCTCATCGGGCAGGGTTCCGGTGCTTCCGGGCCTGCGTGAGGCGCAGCGCGAGGATCGGGATGACGATGGCCGCGGCGATGAGGTGGCCCAGCGCCAGGGTGAGCCTGGTCGAGGCCGCGGCGTGGCTGGCGGCCAGCGGGAACACCAGCGAGACCGCCACCAGGACCACCGTGGTGCGCACGAACGCCCGCGCGGGGTCGGCCGCGCGGGCGGCCAGGATCATGGCCAGGATCGTCCCCGCCACCGTGCAGAACACGACGCCGCTGGCGAAGCTGGCCGGCGTGATGGGGTCGGCATGGCTGGCGCCCAGTTCGCCGGCCCGCATCGGCACGGACAGCGCCCGGGCCAGTGTCCCGTAGGCGTACAGCACCGCCGCGCCCGCGGCGGCCGCGACGGCACCGGTCACGGACACGGGGAGCACCGCGAGCGCGGAGGTCACCCGGCTGCCCTGGGTGACGGGAGGTGGGGTAGGGCGGGTGGCGGTAGTCATGATGACGGCTCCTGTTCGTGCGCCGGGGCCCCGGCGGGCCCGCTCACTGAACAGTCGGAGCGGGACGCCGTGGCTCGACACAAGCGCCCCGGCAAATGGGGCCTGAAGCGCAGTGCCCGCGGCGATGCCGCTCCGGGGACCACCCGGCGATCCCCGCGGACAGTGCTTCCGCTATCTCGCGGGCCGTCGCGACCAGAGCTGGAAGATGCGCGGCCCGCAGATCAGTGTCGCCGGGTCCGCGGTGAACCGCTGCAGGGTCGTGAGCGCGGCCGTCACTTCATCCCTGGTGGCCACGCCCTCGGACACGATCGCTTCCGTGGTCGCTTCGAGCGTTGACCAGGCCAGCGTCTTTCCCTCCCCTGCCAGCCGCGCCGACTGAACCAGGGCAAGCTGGGGATCGGGAATACCCGCGTCCGCGAAGTACCCGTACAGTTTGCGCCCGAGCGCGTGATCGCCGCCGCGCCGCTGGAGCACCTCGGCGTAGGTGCGCACGAAGAAGTCAAATCCATCATTGGGCGGGTGGCAGCACCAGCCGTCGAAGTCGGCGTCTTCCACCATCAGGACTCCCCCCGGCCGGACGCCGGCCCACATCCGGCGCAGCAAGCCGAGAGGCTGGCTCAGGTGGTGCAGGAGGGTCCTGCAGTACACCGCATCGTAGGCACCGGGCTCATCCCAGTCCCTGACATCCAGCTGCCGGAACTCCACCTCGGCCAGCCCGCAGCCCTGAGCTGCCCGGCGGGCCAGGCCAAGCTTCACCCCGTCCATTCGATGCCGACGACTGATCCCCCGGGGGCGACCAGCCTGGCGATCTCCAGGGTGACGGCGCCTCCGCCGCAGCCGACATCGATGCACCGCATCCCCGGGGACAGGCCTGCCCGGCCGAACAGCGCGAACGTGCTAGGCCACAGGTCGCGGGCCAGGACCAGAAGACGCTCGTACCCTTCCGCACCGCCCCGGATCACATACCGCCCCACCTGGGTGAGTGTAGAAGGACCCTGACGCACGGGCCAGGGCCGGTCATCCCGCAGACCATGCGCGCCCGGGCCGCGCCAGGACCCGTTCCGCCCCGCCGGCGACGGTCAGCCCAGCAGCCGCGCCCGGCAGGCGAGCTGGAGAGCGAGCCGCTGGTCGGGGTCCTCGAAATCCACGTCCAGCAGCTCGATGATGCCGCGGATGCGGTTGGCCACCGCGTTGCGGTGCAGATGCAGCCGCTGCGCGGTCTTGCCTATGGAGCCCTGCTCATCGAGGTAGGCCGCGAGGGTCATGATCGCCGTGTCCGCCCGGGCCTGGCCGAGCTTCTCCAGCGGCGCGAGCTGATCGCGCACCGACGCCCGGGCCGTGTCCGAGGCGTACCACTCCATCAGCATCCGCTGCACCCCGACCGCGTCATGCGCGGCCACCCCGGACGGCTTACGGGCCGCCCGCGCGGCGAACAGCGCCGCGCGGGCCTCGGCCGCGGAAGCGCGCAGGCCCGTCGGCCCCTCATGGGCCGAGCCCACCCCAGCCCGGAACGGGAGCGCCGGCAGCCGTTCCCGCAGGGCCTGCAGCGCGCGTGCGGCCGACCGGGCGGCCTGGGCACCGGCCTGCGGCCCAGGGTCGGACGTCGTCATCTTGATCAGCACGATGGCGCGGGCCACCCGGGACAGGTGCCAGGTGCCGCCGGCCGTCGCGGCGGCCTGGAGGGCGACCTGGCCCGCCGACTCGAGCAGCTCGAACCGGCGCACCTCGTCCGGGCCGGTTCCCCCGGCGCCGGCTCCGTCCGGGCCCGACCCATCGAGATCGTCGGCCTCGATCCGGACCGCGACATGCCAGCCGCCCAGTGCGACGTTCAGCTGCCGGGCCCGGTCCAGCAGATCGTCGTTGACCGCGGACTCCGACATCAGCAGTTCAGCCAGGAGCTCGCTGCGGGACCGGGCCGGGACCTCGCGGGCCCGCCTGGCCAGGTCGAGAAGCCGCCCGGCCGAGGCCGCGGCGGTGTGCAGGACCAGCCGCGCGGCGACACCGAGGTCCCCGTGAGCATCCGGCGCGACCAGGTCGCCGATCGATGCGTCGCCCACGATGACCGGCACCCTGACCTCGTCCGCGAGGGTGCCCTGCGGGCCAGGGCCCCCGGCACCGCGGGCGTCCGCAGCGCGGGCATCCGCACCACGGGGGTGGAACTCGACGACCGTGCCGAGCGCATGGCCGGCCGCGCCGCGCAGTTCGTCGAGGCCAGCCCCGGCTGCCTCGGCGGCGAGCACCGCGTTCAGCCCTTCCTCCGCACGGCCGAGGGCACGGTCGGCCCCGCCGCCGATCTCCCGGGCGATCGCCTGCACCAGCCTGGCCAGCTCGGCGGCAGCCGGGATCGAGATCAGGGCGATGTCGGCCCGGCCGGCGATATCCATCGCGGTGACGGTGGGCTGCCACTGCTCGGCGGAAAAGGCCGCCACCGCGGCGACCTGGTTGACCGCCGCCCAGCGCAGGGCCATGTCCAGGCGGTAGTCGGTGACCTCCGCGGACGCCGCCCGGGACAGCACGACCAGGCTGCCTGGCGGGGAACCGTCCAGGTCAGCGAAGCGCTCGGCCAGCCGGACCAGGGCAACCTGCCGGCGGCCGCCACCGCCACTGACCCGCCTCAGCGCGGACAGGGGTGAGCTGGCCAGGATTTCGTCCACCGTGTGCACAGGTGGCACTTTATGCGGAGTGCACACATCCGTCACGATCACAGTGCACGACGCCCATTCCTGTCCCGACACCTCACTTGCAACCATTTGCATTCAGGGTTCCGTGCCGGCCTCGCCGGGCACACGCTGTGATCCTGGTGCACCAGGGAGAGCTGGGCGATGGAAAAGGAAGCCGCGACCGATCTCATGCCTGCTGGCACCGAGCACCCCGATTGGTGGAGCTACGGCCATGAGTTCCCGCGCTGGCACGTCTGGCGCGGGATCGCCGGGCTGCTTTACGCGCGGCGGCTGATGTCGAGCCCGCCGCGGGTGGTCCGCGGGCAGGACCCGGTGGAGCTGCGTGACCTGATCCAGGAGACCGAACTGCAGCTGGCCGATCGGTGGAAATAGCCCCGGTGTGTGCCCACATCGGGAACTATGATGCTTACACGCCGCTATATCTGCCTGCCAGGATGGTAATGGCTCCCCGTGAAGAGACTCCTCGACCCTGACGCCCTGCGGGCTTTAGCTCGCGGCTGCGCGGTGCTGGGGGCGGGAGGCGGCGGTGACACCTACCTGGCCCTGCTGCAGGCCCTTCAGGCCACCGAGGATTTTGGCCCGGCCCGCCTGGTGGACGTCGATGAACTGCCTGATGACGCGCTGATCATGCCGTGCGGGGGGATCGGCGCCCCCACGGTCAGCATCGAGAAGATCGAGAATGGCGATGAGGGGGAGCGGCTCCGCGACCATCTGGAGTACCTGACCGGGCGCCGGGTGGCCGCGCTGATGGCCGGCGAGATCGGCGGCGGGAACGGCGTGCTCCCGGTCTCCTGGGCGGCGCGGATGGGGCTTCCCCTGGTCGACGCGGACGGCATGGGCCGCGCCTTCCCGGAGGTTCCGCAGGTCACCATGCAGCTGGCCGGCATCTCGCCCAGCCCGGCGGTGATGACCGACGAGCGCGGCAACCTGGTCATTTTCCAGGCCATTTCCGGGCACTGGATGGAGCGCCTGGAGCGGGCGGCCGCGGTGGAGTTCGGCGGGGCCGCCTCATCCACCGAGTTCTCGCTCACCGCCGGCGCAGGCGCGCGACGGCCACCGTGCGGAACTCGGTGTCGCTGGCGATCCGGATCGGCGAGGCGATCACCCAGGCGGCGGGCAGCCCCGATCGCCGCGCTGATGGCCGAGATCGGCGCGTCCTTGCTGGTCACCGGCAAGGTATCGGACGTTGAGCGGCACACGACGAGCGGCTTCGTGCGCGGCTCCGTGGTGATCGAGGGTCTCGGCGAGGACGCCGGCCGCCTCATCCGGCTGGAACTGCAGAACGAGAACCTGGTCGCCCTGGAGCGGGGCCGGCTGCTGGCGTCCGTGCCGGACCTGATCTCGGTGCTGGACAGCGAGACGGCGGACGCGATCGCGACCGAGCGGATCAGGTACGGCCAGCGGGTGGCCGTCATCGCGTTCGCCTGCGACCCGGTGTGGCGGACCGAGCGCGGGATCGCGCTCACCGGGCCGCGGGCGTTCGGCTACGACGTTCGACTACGTGCCCGTGGAGGAGCTCGCCGGTGCGCGCGCCTGACTGCCGCCTCGGCATCGACGTCGGCGGCACCAACACCGACGCCGTGATCATGGACGCGGCCGACCGGGTGATCGCCAAGGCCAAGGTGCCCGGCACGCCGGACATCACCCGCGGGATCACGACCGCGATCGACACCGTGCTCCGCGCACCGGAGGCGGACCCGCAGCGGATCACCCACGTCATGCTGGGCACCACCCACGCGACGAACGCCGTGCTGGAACGCAGGAAGCTGCGCCGGATCGCGGTCATCCGGATCGGCGGCCCCGCCACGCACAGCATCCGGCCCATGTTCGGCTGGCCGCCGGACCTGACCGACGCGATCTCGGCCGGCGCGGTGATCGTCGACGGCGGCATCGAGTTCGACGGACGGGACCTGTCCCCGCTGGACACCGACGCGATCGCGCGGTTCCTCGGCGAGGTCGCGGGCACCGCCGACGGGGTGGCGATCACCAGCGTTTTCGCTCCCGTCTCACCGCGGCACGAGCTGGAAGCCGGCGAGATCGTCAAGCGTGAGCTGGGCGAGGTCCACGTCTCGCTCAGCCACGAGATCGGCTCGCTGGGCCTGCTGGAGCGGGAGAACGCCACCATCCTGAACGGTGCGCTGGCCGGGGTGGCCCGCGACGTGGCCATCGCGATGCACGACTCGCTGGCCGCGCACCAGCTGCGGCCGACCACGTTCTTCGCGCAGAACGACGGCACGCTGATGGGCCTGGACCAGGCCCTCCGCTACCCGGTCCTCACGATCGGCAGCGGGCCGGCCAACAGCGTCCGCGGCGCGGCGTTCCTGACCGGGACCGGCGACTCGCTGGTCGCGGACGTGGGCGGGACGTCGCACCGACGTGGGGGTGCTGGTCAACGGGTTCCCGCGGGAGTCGTCGCAGGGAGTCGAGATCGGCGGCATCCGGACCAACTTCCGGATGCCCGACCTGGTCACGATCGCGCTCGGCGGCGGCACGGTGATCTCGCCGCGGGACGGCGGCGTCCGGATCGGCCCGCGCAGCGTCGGCTACCTGCTGCAGCAGGAAGCGCTGGTCTTCGGCGGCGAGACCCCCACGCTGACCGACGCGGCGGCCGCGGCCGGGCGGGCGCTCCTCGGCGACCCCGCGCTGGCCGGCCCGCACCGCGCGGCGCTCGCCAGCGCCCTGGCCCAGGCGGACGTCATGCTGGCCGAGGCGATCGACCGGATGAAGACCTCCCGCGACGATTGCGCGCTGATCGCGGTCGGCGGCGGCAGCATCCTCATCCCGGACCGCCTGCCCGGCGTCAGCGAGGTCATCCGGCCCGAGCATTTCGACACGGCCAACGCGGTGGGCGCGGCGATCGCCTCGGTCAGCGGCCAGGTGGACCGGATCTTCCACGTGGGCCCGGGCGGCCGGCAGGCTGCGCTTGACGAGGCATGCGAGGAGGCACGCGAGCGCGCCGTGGCGGCCGGGGCGGACCCCGCCACGGTGCGGATCGTGGAGCGGGAAGAGATCCCGCTGGCGTACCTCACCTCCCCGGCGATCCGGATCCGGGCCAAGGCGGCCGGCGCTCTCGGCGGCCTGCCGGACCCCCCTGTTCAGCCATCCGCGGCCCGGGAGCGCCGGGCCGCGCCCACGGCCCCGTAACGACCTGGGCGGCAGTACCCAACCACAACCTCACGGAGGAAGGCATGAAGCCCCACCGCGCCGGGCTGCTGGCATCCGGCTTCCGCACTGCTGGTGCTGGTGGCCGCCTGCGGCGGCTCATCGCCCCCGGCAGGCCAGCAGCAGTCCAGCAACCAGGTGTTCACGTACGACACGTCCGCCCCGGTGATGGTCAACGGCTGGGACCCGGCGACCGAGTACTCCGACGGCATCATCGCGATGAGCAACATGTACGAGACGCTCACCCGCTACGACACGGCGACGCACACCATCAAGCCGCTGCTCGCGACCAGCTGGTCATCCTCGGCTAACGGCCTGAGCTGGACCTTCCACCTCCGGCAGGGGGTGCACTTCCACACCGGCCGGCTGATGACCGCGCAGGCCGCGGCGGCGGCCATCCTCCGGACGGAGAAGCTGGGCGGGGGAGCCGGGTACGTCTGGGACGCGGTGAAGAGCATCAGCACGCCCAGTACCTACACCATGGTCTTCCACCTGAAGTACCCGTCGCCGCTGGACCTCGAGGCCTCCGCCTCCTATTCGGCGTACATCTACGACACCCAGGCCGCGGGTGGGGGGTCGTCGGCCAAGCTGACCAAGTGGTTCAACACGCCGCATGACGCGGGCACCGGCCCGTACACGCTGCAGAGCTGGAACAAGGGCCAGGAATTCGAGGTGGTACTCAAGGCTTTCCCCGGGTACTGGGGCGGCTGGACGGGCCCGCACTACAAGAAGGTGGTGTACCGGGTCGTGCCCCAGGACACCACCGCCGCCCAGCTGCTGCGGTCCGGGCAGGTGGACTTCGTGGAGCAGATCAGCCCCGCGATCTGGAAGTCGTTCCAGGGCCAGGCGGGCCTCCGGACGGTGAGCATCCCGTCCTTCCAGAACCTGCTGGCCCAGCTCAACGCGCACACGCTGAGCCTGCCGGTGCGCCAGGCGATCTCCTACGGGATCAACTACCCGGGGATCGTGGCGGCGCTGCAGGGCGCGGCGGTCACGCCCAGCGGCCTGGTCCCGGCCGGCCTGCCCGGCCACTCCACCGACCTGCCGAACTATCACTACGACCCGGCCAAGGCGGATCAGCTGCTCAAGACGGCGGGGTACGGCCCGGGCAAGAAGCCGCTGAACCTGACCCTGACTTACACCCAGGGCGACTCCAACGAGCAGGTCGTGGCCACGCTGCTGAAGTCCAGCCTGGCCAAGCTGAACATCAACCTGACCACGCAGTCACTGGCCTGGCCGACCCAGTGGGCGAAGGCGAAGGCGGGCCCGGGCCACCAGAGCATCTTCCTCGAGTACTGGTGGCCGGACTACGCCGACCCGTACACCTGGTTCAGCAACCTGCTGCAGACGGAGAAGTCGCCGTACTTCAACCTCTCCTACTACTCCAACTCGACGCTGGACAAGCAGATCAACAAGGTGGAGCCGCTGCTGGCGACCGACCGGGCGGCCGGCGAGCAGCTGTACCAGACCATGCAGACCGAGGTGCTGCAGCAGGCCCCCCTGGACGTGCTCTACAACATGAACTACCAGTACGCGATGCGGACGTCGTTCACCGGCTTCCAGCCCGACCCGGCGTACGCGAACGTCGTCTTCACCTACAACCTCAGGCCGACTGGCAGTTGACCGGCTATCCTGGCGCGCCGGGTCGGCCTGGCCGCGCTGGTGGTCGCGGGCGTCATCGTCGCGACGTTCGTGATCGCCCGCGTGGTCCCGGGCGACCCGGCGGCCACCTGGGCCGGCCCGCATGCCTCGGCGGCCCAGGTCGCCGCGGCGCGGCGGTTCCTCGGCCTGGACCGCCCGGCCCTGGTCCAGCTGCTCGCCTACTTCGGCGGCATCCTGACCGGCAACTGGGGGCTGTCGATCCACACCCACCAGCCCGTCCTGTCCGACATCGGAACCGCCGCCCCGGCCTCGCTGGAACTGGTGACCGTGGCGCTGATCATCGCCTTGGCGGTCGCCGTGCCGCTCGGGCTGATCTCCGCGCGCTGGCCGGGCGGCCTGGCCGACCAGGCCATCCGGGCCGCGTCGATCCTCGGCGTGTCCATGCCGATCTTCTGGATGGCGCTCATCCTCCAGCTGGTCTTCTCCCAGCGGCTGCATGTGCTGCCGGCCGCCGGCGAGTACTCGCCCGGCCTGCTGTTCAGCCACCCGCTCGCGCAGCGGACGGGTTTCAGCCTCATCGACGCGACGATCAGCGGGAACTGGCCGATGCTCGGCAGCATCCTGGCCCACCTCGTGCTGCCGGCCCTGGTCGTCGCCGCATACCCGGCCGGCCTGATCGCCCGGATGGTCCGGGCCCAGGTCCTGGACACGGTGGCCGAGACCCACGTGCAGATGATCCGCGCGCTGGGCTTCAGCGAGCGCACGGTGTACAGCAGGTTCGCGATGAAACTCGCCTGGAACCCGGTGGCCGCCGCGGTGGCCCTGGTGTTCGGCTACTCGCTGGTGAATACGTTCCTGGTCGAGGCGATCTTCGACTGGCCGGGGCTGGGCAGCTACACCGCCGCCTCGGTCGCCACCCTCGACACGCCCGCCATCCTGGGCGTGACCCTGTTCGTCGCGCTGGTCTACGTGGCCGCCAACCTGGCCGTGGACATCATCCAGGCCGCCCTGGACCCGAGGATCCGGCTCCGATGATCGAGGCGCCTACCCCGGTGACCGGGCCGGCTCCGGTGCTGCCCCGGGGCCGGGCCCTGCGGCAGGGCCTGCGGGCCAACCCGCTGCTGCTGGCGGGCGGCCTGACGGTGGTGCTGATCGTCGTGGTCGCCGTGGCGGCCCCGCTGCTCGCGCCGTTCCCCGGCGACGCGTCCACGGCCACGCACCCGTTCCTGGTGCTGCGCCCGCCCTCGGCCCGGCACTGGTTCGGGACCGACCAGGTGGGCCGGGACGTGTACTCGCGGGTGCTCTACGGGGCCAGGATCTCGCCGCTGGTGGCCGTCATCGTGCTGGTGATCGCGTGCGTCATCGGGATCCCGCTGGGGATCGTGGCCGGCTACTTCGGCGGCTGGGTCGACGAGGTGATCATGCGGGTCACCGACATCTTCCTGGCCTTCCCGTCGCTGCTGCTCGCGCTGGCCCTGGCGACGGTGCTGCCGACCAGCCTGACCAGCCTGACCATCGCGATCGCCGTCACCTGGTGGCCCTGGTACACGCGGCTCATCCGGGGCCAGGCCGTCTCGGTGGCCGGCCGGCCGTACATCGACAGCTGCCGGGTGCTGGGCATCGCGCGCTGGCGGATCATCCTGCGCCATGTGCTGCCCAACTCGATCACGCCGCTCATCGTGCAGGTGTCGCTCGACGTGGGCGGGGTGATCCTGACCGCCTCGGCGCTGTCGTTCCTCGGCCTCGGGGCGCAGGATCCCACCCCGGACTGGGGGCTGATGGTGTCCGAAGGGCAGACGTACTTCACGACCGACTGGTGGGTCGTGACGTTCCCCGGGATCGCCATCCTGGTCACCGCGTTCGCCTTCAACCTTCTCGGCGACGGCCTGCGCGACCTGCTGGACCCGAGGAGAAGCCTGCTGCTATGAGGCGGGATCATCCGAGACTGGCCATCACAGACCTCGAGGTGCGGTTCGGCCGCCGGCCCGTGGTGCAGATTGACGCGCTCGCCCTCGGCGAGGCCGAGATCGTCGGGCTGGCCGGGGAAAGCGGATCGGGCAAGTCCATGACGACGCTGGCCATCCTCGGTCTCGCGCACACCGTGGGCGCGAGCGTCAGCGGCAGCATCCGGCTGGACGGCACCGAGCTGACCACGCTGTCCCAGCGGGCCTGGCGGGAGCGGCGCGGGCGGCAGATCGCGGCGATCTTCCAGAGCCCGGCCATGGCGTTCAGCCCGGTCTTCAAGGTGGGCCGGGTGGTGCTCGGCGCGCTCCGGCTGCACGGGATGAGCAAGGCGGAAGCCGCCGAGGCGGCCTCCCGGGCGATGCGCGAGGTGCTGCTCCCGCCCGACCTGCTGGACCGCTATCCCGCCCAGCTGTCCGGCGGGCAGCTGCAGCGGGTCGCGATCGCGCTCGCGCTGGCCCTGCGGGCTGAGGTGCTGCTGGCCGACGAGCCGACCAGCGCGCTCGACGTGACCGTGCAGGCGGAGGTGCTGGAGCTGCTCCGCGGCCTGCGCGAGCGGGAGGGCATGTCGGTCCTGCTGATCAGCCACGACCTGGCGGTGGTGGCCGAGCTGTGCGACCGGGTTGCGGTCATGCAGGCCGGCCGGATCGTCGAGCAGGGCCCGGCGGCCCGGGTGCTGACCGCGCCGCAGCACCCCTACACGACTGAGCTGCTGGCCGCGGTGCCCCGGATCGCGGCACCGGCCCGCGGCCCATCCGCGCCGGACGGGCCCGTCCAGGACGGGCAGCCCGGATGAGCCCGCTGCTGGAGATTATGAGCCTGTCGGTGCGGTTCGGCCCAGTCCGGGCGGTCGACGGGGTGAGCCTGGAGCTGGACGCCGGCCCGTTCGGCCTGGGGCTGGTGGGCGAGAGCGGCTCGGGCAAGACGACGATCGGCCGGGCGGTACTCCGGCTGGCCCGGGTCAGCGGCGGCCAGATCCGGTTCGAGGGCACCGACATCGCCACCCTGCGCGGCCGGGCACTGCAGGAGTACCGGCGCGCCGCGCAGATCGTGTTCCAGGATCCGGACAACAGCCTCGACCCGCGGATGCGGATCGGCAGCGCCCTCCGGGAAGCCCTGGCCGCGCACCGCGTCGTGCCGCGCGGCCGGTCCGCGGAGCAGGCCCGCAGCCTGCTCGCCGAAGTCGGCCTGGACCCGGACTTCGCGTCCCGGTACCCCCACCAGCTCTCCGGCGGGCAGCGCCAGCGCGTCGCCATCGCCCGGGCGCTCAGCGTGCGGCCACGGCTGCTGGTGCTGGACGAGCCGACCAGCGCCCTGGACGTCCGGGCGCAGGCCCGGGTGCTCAGCCTGATCGCCCGGCTGCGGGCCGAGCGGAGCCTGTCCTACCTGCTCATCACCCACAACTTCGCGATCGTGAGTGAGCTGTGCGAGCAGACCGCCGTGCTGTACCTGGGCCGCATCGCGGAGAGCGGCCCGACCGCCGCCCTGCTGCAGGCGCCCGCCCACCCGTACACCCGGGCCCTGCGGTCCGCCGTGCCCGAGCTCGACTGGGCGGCCCGGCGGACCCGGCTGGTGCTGCCCGGAGATCCGCCGGACGCAACCAGCCCGCCGCCGGGATGTGTCTTCCACCCCCGCTGCCCGCTCGCGGTCAGCCGGTGCCGTACCGAGGTCCCGCTGCTGCGGCCGGTCACGCCGGGCCGCCAGGTCGCCTGCCACCGCGCCGAGGAGGTCCTGGACGGGGCGGCGACGGGAAACCCGCCGGCGCTCGGCTCAGCACCGCCAGAGTTCCGCCGTCCCTGAGCCCGATCCGGGGGATGGGACGGCCCTGGGGCCGTGACCGGGACGGCCGGGCGCCGGGCGTATTGTCGGTGCCGCCGCGTACTGTTCGGCCATGGCCATCTTCGCGCTGACCACCGACCATGGACCGCGCTGGGACGCCAGCCGGGGCATCCGGGAACAGGAGGGCTGGGAGGAGCACGCCGCGTTCATGGACGGCCTGGCCAGCGACGGCTTCATCCTGGCCGGCGGCCCGCTCGGCGATGGTGAGCACACCTTGCACATGGTCGACGCCGCGGACGAGCGGGAGGCAGCGGCACGGATGGGCGAGGATCCCTGGGCGGCGATGGGACTGCTCCGGGTCGGCGCGCTGGAGCGCTGGAGCATCTGGCTGGGCCTGCCGCCGGCCCGGCAGCGCTGAGAAGCGGCCCGGCGGGCGGGAAGCCCGGCCAGCCGCCGTGCACCGCCGGACGGCACAATGGGCGGACAGTTACGGCCATTTTCGTCCATTCAGCCCCGGTATCACGCCATTCTGTATAACCATTCTGCGCTATCGGCCAGGCACGTGAGGCGGCCTGCTGCCTCTTCCCTTACCGCAGGCCCAGCCACGGGACCCGGAGGCCGCCGCTCTTTCCCGCCGCCGTCGCCGCACGCTGCTTACCAGTGCCGCCGGCCAGCCGGGGAGAATCCGCCGATGACCCACGCCAGCGCGGTGACCAGTCATGACGCGCGCATCGTCCGCGCGGCACCACCGGAGGGCCGCGGCCCGCCGGCCCCGCGAGGGCGCCGCTCCGGGGCGCGGACCAGCCCGGGGCGGTCTTCCGACCGGCTCCCGGGCTGGCTGGCCGGCTCCCGGGCTTGCTGGCCGGCTCCCGGGCTTGCTGGCCGGCTCCGGGCTTGCTGGCCGGCTCCCGGGCTTGCTGACCGTGACACCGGGCCCCGGTGCGCTGAGCACCAGCCTCGGGGCCGGCTTTCCCTGGCCCGCGGGGGCCTGGCGTGGCCGGAGGGCCGGGTCGGGCACGGTTTTCGTTGCGGAGAATTTAGGTTCTTATTCCGGTTCCCACCGTTAACAGGGGATATCAGAGTACTTTTAACCGGGCTCGCCTAGATCGTTCATTGCCTGGATTTCACGCTGGCTAGGTGGAAGAGTCGCCCTATGCGGACGATCTTTGACGGGCTGGTCGAGGAGTTCAGGGCCTGGCATTTGTTCGAGCAACAGGCCGGGGACTCCCCGCAACGCGATCTTCCCGGACTGGGCCTGCCTGGCTATGGCCCGGGCGGCTATGAGGCCGGCGGTTACGACGGACCTGGTTACGCACCGCCCGGTTCCGGGATGCCTGAGTACGGCGGCGCCGGGTTCGGGGCGCCCGGATACGGCGGGCCCGGATACGGCGGCCCCGGGTACGGCCCCGGGTACGACCGGGGGCCGCGGCACGGACGGGATCTGCGCGGGGCGGCGCGGCGGCCGGGCGCGCGCCGCTGACGGCGTACCGCGTTAACGGCGGGCGGCGGATCAGCCGGGGATCATAGAGATACCAGCCTTCCCGGCCGCCCACGGTGGGGCTCGCGTACCAGCGGAGCCCGACGCACCAGCGGCCGCGCCGGTCCTTGCGCTGCCCGATCACCTGAGCCCAGACCCACGACCCGTCGCGCAGCAGGATCTCCGCCTCGCTGTCCTCGGGGATCGTGGAGCCCGGCACGGCGTCGGCGGGCATGGCCCGGTCCAGCGCCGGCTCCCGGGACGGATCTGCAAACACGCAGGTCATCGTGCCCGTCACGGGTTAACCGCAATCAGCGTCCGGGGCGCGGGGGGCGGGGCGCAGGAGCAGGACCACGACGATCCCCGCCCCGGCCGCGGCCGGGATGACCACGGTCACCGGCAGGTACTGCGCGGCGAGGCCCCAGAACGCGAACCCGGCGCCCTGGATGAACATCAGCCCGGCGCTGGCCAGGCCGAGGACCCGGCCGCGCAACTCCCCGGGGGCCTCGGCGATCATCAGGCCGTCCAGCCCGGCGCCCCACGCCGAACCCAGGCCGCAGATCACCAGCAGGGCCAGGGCCACGCCCAGGGCCGGGCTGGCCGCGAACCCGGCCAGCGGCACGAACCCCAGCAGCGCGGCGGGCACGATGAGCCGCCGCTGCGTCCGGGCCCGCAGCATCCGGGCCGCGATCAGGTCGGCCAGCACGGTCCCGGCCGGGATGGCCATGAGCAGGTAGCCCACCACGCGGACCGGCTCACCGATGTGGCTGGCGTACGGCGCGGCAAGAGCCTCCGGGGCGACCGCGCAGGCCGGCACGAACCAGCTAAACAGCAGGAGCCGCCGGACCCGGCGGTGGGCGAGCACGCCGCGGATCCCGCGGAGCGAATCGCGCGTCATCGAGGCGGCGCCGGCCGCGGCGCGGCGTGCGGGACGCCGGGTCAGACCGTAGCGCAGCAACACGGCCGAGCCCAGGAACGACGCCGCGTCGAGGGCCAGCGCGCCACGCGGGGACACCACCGTGAGCAGCAGCCCGCCCGCCCCGTCGCCGACGATCTGCGCCGACTGGGCGACGAGGCGCATCATGGACCGGCCCAGGATGTACGCGGGGCCCGGCGGCAGCACATCCGGGAGGATCGCGGCCCGGACGCCCTGGTAGACCGGGGCGAGCAGGCCGTTCGCGAACAGGAGCGCCAGCAGCGCGGCGACCGGCATCCCGGGAATCACCATGGCTCCCACGAGCATCGCGCTGAGCAGGTCGAGCACCACCAGGACCCGGCGGGGCGCCCACCGGTCCGACGCCGCGCCCATGAGGACCCCGCCCAGCAGGTAGGGCAGGAAGGCCAGGGCCATCACCGAGGCGGCCAGCGCCGCCGACCCGGTCTGCTCGTAGACGAGCACGGTGAGCGCGACCGAGGCGACGACGGTGCCGAGCATCGACACGATGTTGGCCACGAAGATGGCCCGGAACTCGGCCACGCCGAGCACGTCGCGGTAGCGGGCCCGGGCGGCCGGGGCCTGCTTCGTCGCGGAGGCCGGGGCAGAAGCGGTCACGGGCCCAGGCTGGCCGGCGGCTACGATAAGGACCAGGGATTCGGTATCCGCCGAATCCCAGGGCCGGCGGGACGGTGCGATGAGCGTGACCATGGTGTTCGGGCCGGACGATCCGGCCCGGACCCGGTTCGTGATCTCGCCGGCCTGGGAGACCGTGCATGCGATCCGGGTGATCGCCGAACCGCAGCGGCACCACTACCACCTGCCCTGGCTCGAGGCCGTGCGGCCGGAGGCGGAACGGCTGGACCTGCGGCCGCTGCTCATGCTCACGCCCCGGCGCGGCTGGACCCCGGACTTCCTCAGCCCGGTCCCGGACGCCCCGCACGCGGACATGGCCGGCGAGCTGGCCCGGGTCCGGGCCACCCCGCCGGAGCAGGTCGCCCACGAGGTGCGGCGGTCACTGGCCGAGCGGTTCGGGGCCCCGGTCCCGGCGGGCGCGTGGGAGTTGCTGGACGATCCGGCCGCTACCCGGGACACGGTCGCGGACCTCCTCGAGCAGTGCTGGCAGCTGCTGGTCGAGCCGCACTGGCCGCGGCTTCGCGACCGGATCGAGGCGGACGTGGCTTTCCGCAGCCAGGCTCTCGCGGATTTCGGGCTGGAACGGATGCTGGGTGACCTGCATCCCCGGGTGCGCTGGACCGGGCATTCGCTGGTCATCTCGGGGATGGAACCGGCCCGCCGGCACCTCGGCGGGGCCGGGCTGCTGCTGATGCCGAGCGCGTTCGGCTGGCCCAGCCTGGCCGCCGTGATCGACCCGCCCTCCCGGCCCGCCCTGGCCTACCCGGCCCGGGGCATCGCCGAGCTGTGGCAGCCCGCCCGGACGCCGCAGTCGGACGCGCTGGCCCGGCTGCTCGGCCGCACCCGGGGCGCGCTGCTGGAGTCGCTCGCCGAGCCGGCCTCGACCCATACCCTGGCCCGGCGGCACGGCCTGGCGGCGAGCACCGTGTCCGAGCATCTCTCCGCGTTGCGGGACGCCCGGCTGGTCAGCGGCCGGCGGCAGCGGCACGCGGTTATGTACCAGCAGACCCGGCTGGGGGCGGCGCTGGCGGCCGGCGGCTGACCAGCAGCGACTGGGCGCCCACGCCCAGCCGCCCGCGGGTGTCCGACAGGACGGTGGTCGCCAGGCCGGCCCCGCCCACGGAGATCGCGGTCTGCGCGTCCAGGCAGACCCACTCGCCCGACGCTTCCCGGTGCAGGTGCACGGTGAGCTCGGGGTTGATGAAATGCCACTCGGTGATGTCGAGCTCGCCGGACAGGCCGTTGCCGCTGTCGGCGACGGCCAGCACCCGCTCCAGCGGGCCGGTCTCCTCGTCTGCGACCAGGGGATACCGCAGCCGGGCCCAGACCGTGGCTGGTCCCGGGTCGGCGAAGTGGCCGCGGACCGGCCGCCACTCGATGGCCGACAGGTACCCGTCGATCCAGCCCTCGGGTGCGCCCCCGACGGCGTGGTCCGGCAGCTCGGGCGGGGGGTCGGCCGACGGCAGCACGGTCTCGCTGGTGGTGCGCCGTACCCGCCAGGCACTGGCCCGGGCCACCTCGCGGCCGCCCACGGTGGCCACCGCTTCCAGGAACTCCACGCTGCGGCCCGGGCGGACCAGCCGGGCCTGCACCTCCACGTCGCCGACCGGGATAGCGCCGAGGATCTCGCAGGTGAACCGGCTCACGATCATGTCGTCGCGCGGGGCGCAATGCTGGATGGCCCGGCCCATCAGCGCGCTCGGCGGGCCGCCGTGCTGGAATCGCTCATCCCACGGGCCTGTGGTGTGCGCGGTCGCCCGCCAGGTGCCGTTCCCCACGGGAACGTAGAAGCTATCGGCCATTTGCCGGATGCTACCCGCCGGTCGCCACCCGCTCAGCCGCCCAGCCCGCCGCCGCGGTCAGGGGGCGGGCTCGATGAGGACCTTCCCGCCGGTGCGGCGGGACGCGTGGCTGAATGCGGTGGCCGCGTCCTCCAGCGGGTAGCGGTCGGTGACCACCGACGTCAGGTCCACCTTCTTGGCTGAGGCCAGGGCGATGGCCCGGGGATAGACCTCGTTCATCCGGCGGACCATCGCGATCGTCAGCCCCTTGCGGCGGGCCACCGCGGCCCGGAACGTGGTCATGTCGTCATCGGGGATGCCGCCCAGCACCACCCGGCCGCCGGCCCAGGTGGCGGCCATGGCCAGCTGGACCGCCTCGCTGCTCCCCGCGATCTCGAAGGCCACGGCCGCGCCCTCACCGACCAGGGCGCGCAGGGCCGCGGCATCGGCAGCCTGCGCCGGGTCGGCCACGGCCGCCCCCAGCGCGGCGGCGGCCGCGCGGCGATGCGGCAGCGGCTCGAACACGGTCACCGGGCCCGCGCCCGCCAGCTGGAGCAACTGCACGAGCAGCAGCCCGATCGGGCCCGCGCCGACCACCACGGCCGGCGCGCCCAGGCGCAGGTGACCGAGGTCGAACGCGTGGAGGGCGACCCCGAGGGGTTCCAGCACCGCGCCATCGGCGTCACTGACCTCGTCCGGCAGCGGGTGCAGCAGCTCGTCTGGCCAGGTCATGAACTCCCGCATGGCCCCGTCCTGCTTCCCGTGCCCGGCGAACCGGATGTGCAGGCAGAGGTTGTAGTAGCCCTCGCGGCACAGCCGGCATGTCCCGTCCGGGATCGCGGGGTCGATGGCCACCCGCTGGCCCCGGCGCGGGCCGTCTTCGATCACCCCGGCCGCTTCGTGGCCCAGCACCAGCGGGTGATCCAGAGCCGCGTCGCCGATGCCGCCCTGGTCCCACCAGTGCAGATCCGAGCCGCAGATGCCGACGGCCGTGACCCGCACCAGGCTCTCTCCCGGGCCGGGCACCGGCACCGGCTCGTCCGCCACGCGCAGGTCTCCGACCGCGTGCAACCGGGCAGCCCTCATCTGGTTCTCCGTCTCCGCCGCTATCGGGTGGTGCCCCCGGAGCCCGAGGCTACTGCGGGGCCGGAGAGCCGCGCGAAGCAGGAGGCCGGCGCCGCGAAGCGGGAAGTCAGCGTGGCGGGCCGGGCAGCTGCCGGGTCGCGCCCGGCAGCTGGCGCTGCTGCCGGTCGGAGCTGGACAGCAGCAGCCCGGTCGGCTGCGAGGCGCTGATGGCGGGGCTGGACCGTGCGGTGTCGAGCTCCCACGCTGCCGCCGAGCCCAGGCTGAGCGCCATGGCGGGGCACATCTCGACCGCCTGCTGCGCCTCGCGCTCCAGCCAGAACGGCACGGGCATATCCAGGAACGCCGGGTAGCCCTGGCTGTCGAGCTGGACCATCTCCGGTGCGATCTTGGCGCACAGCCCGTGCCCGTCGCAGCGCGCCCAGTCCACCTTCAGCCGCACCTCGGACTCTTCCGGCCCCAGCGGCAGGATGCCGCGGGTCTTGCGGCCGCACGAGCCGCGGAACAGGTGCGTGGTGAGGTCGTCGCTGAACACGTCCAGCGCGGACAGCACGAACCGGGACACACCGTCCGGGTGGGAGCAGGCGCCCCGGCCGCGGACCACCGCGGCGGTGCGGCGCGCCGTGTCGAGGGTGTCCATGCCGCCGGATCCGTCAGCCAGCGCCGTCATCGAACGGGCCAGGCCGGGCAGGCCCAGCTTGCACGGCCCGCATTGCCCGGACGATTCTTTGGCCAGATAACGAACCACCCGGGCGACCTCGCCGAGCGGGCAGGTACCTCCGAGGGGCATCACGATGCCGGCGCCGAGGGTGCCGCCCGCCGCGTCCAGGCCGGCCCGGGAGACCGGCACGTCATCGGCGAGCTCGGCGGGCAGCCACATGCCGTGATAGCCGCCGACCAGCACGCCATCGAACGCGGTCGCCTCGCAGATGTCCAGCACGACGCCCAGCGGGATCCCGGTGGGGACCTCCACCACGGCCGGGCGCCCCGCCGAGCCGCCGACGGTCAGCAGCACCGTGCCCGGCTCGTCCGGGGTGCCATCCGAGGCGTAGCCTTCCTGGCCCAGCATGGCCAGCACGGCCAGCTGCGCGAACGTCTCGGCGTTGGACAGCAGCGTGGGCAGGCCGTCCACCCCGCTCTCCGCGGCCCGGCGCTTCTTGCCCGGCGGCAGCGCGATCTTGCCGTTCACCGCGTTGGTGAGGGCGCCGCCCTCGCCCGACACGAACCGGTCGGGGACCTCCACGACGCGGACGATCTTCTTGAGGTCCGGCTCGGCCCGGGCCGCCTCGGCCACCGAGGCCGCCACCGAGCTGTCCGTCACCCCGACAATGATCATCTTGGCGCCCAGGGCCCGGGCGGCCAGCAGGGCGCCGCCCAGCACCAGGTAGGGCGAGCGGAGCAGCAGCATCTTGTCCTTCGCGCTACCCGGCTCTCCCTCGGTGCCGTTGATGAGGATCATCGGCTTGCACTTGCGGGCGGCCGCGTTGTCGACCACCACCCGCATCTTGCGGGCGAAAGGGAATGCGGCTCCGCCGCGACCCCGCAAGTTGACGCTTTCCACCATTTCGATCAACTGGCGCGCCGTCACCCGGCGCATGGGCCCGAAGATCTCCTGATGCGTGGTGAGATCAATGCGCTCAAAGCGGTCCAGGCCGGCGGTTAGCCGGGCCCGGCCAATCCGCATCGCCTGGGGCGGTGCAAGTGAGTTCACGAGTAATTCCCAGTATTCAGCGGCACGATGTTCAGCGGGTCGGTCTCGTCCTGCGGGCTGAACTGATCGCGGGCGCCTGGCGGCCGTGGCCGTGTGTAGGTGGCATCCTGGTCGGCGAAAGAAGCGTAATGCTCGGCCCGTTCCCGCGGGTCGGAGTCGGGCCGGTCGTACTGGCCTGGCTGGCCGTGCTGGCCTGGCTGGCCGTGCTCGCCTGGCTGGCCGTGCTGGCCTGGGCGGCCGTGCTGGCCTGGGCGGCCGCCCGGCCCGGGCGGGTACTGGTCGTAGCTGTCGTACTGCATGCGCTCCTCGTACTGCCCGGCCCCGGACTGCCCGGGCCCCTGGTACTGGCCCGGCTGGCCGCCCCGCCCGTACGCTGCGGCCGGCTGGTACCCGGGCTGCCGGGACTCGGTCTCCTGGTACTGCGCCTGCTGATACTGGGCCTGCTGATACTGGGCCTGCGAGTACTGGCCCGGCTGGTATTGGGACTGCTGATACTGGGCCTGCGCGTACTGGGCCTGATGCGGCCGCTCGTACACGCCGGACTGGTCACGCGGGCGCGACACCGGCTGCCCGGGCTGACCTTCCTGGCTGTACGCCGGCGGGGTGTATCCGGGCGGGTGGTACTGCGGGGACGCGGTCCCCTGCGAGGGCTGCCCGGCCGGTGCCCCGTACTGGGCCTGGGCATACTGCGGCTGCGCGTACTGGGCCTGGCTGAACTGGCCTGACGGGTCCTGCCCCGAGCGGTCGATCTCGCCGGTCCGCTCGTACCGCGGTTCGGCGCGCGGGCGTTCGTACTGGGCATTGACGCCGTACTGCCCGTCGGCGGGATACGGCGAAGGCAGCCCGTACTGGGAGGGCGGCGCGGCCGGGTCGATCCGCTCGAGCGGCCCGGACCAGTCGTTATAGTTGCCCGCAGCGTAACGGGGGGCTGCCGCCGCGGGCCCGATCCGCTGCATCGGGCCCGACCAGTCGTCGTGCGGCCGCTCGTACGGGCCAGTCTGGTCGTGCTCCCGCGGCATCGCCGCGGAGCTGGGCTGGCCATACGGGGCTGGCCCCGGCCAGGGCGGTGCGGGCTGCGCCGATCCGGATGAGGGGCCGTAGGCGCCCTGGCTGCCGGCCGGCCGGTAACCCGGAACCTGGCCGCCGTGAGGATGCTCCTGCGAAGGCTGCGCGTACGGGCCCGGGCGGTCCATCTGCCCGGTCCGGTCGTACTGGCTGCTGGCTCCGTCGAAGCGGCCGACCAGCGGCATCGGGCCGGTCTGCTCGTACGGCCCGACCCGCTGCAGGGGGCCGGTGTGCCCGTGGCCGCCCGGCCCGAAGCCAGCCGCCCCGAAGCCGCTCTGCCCGAAGCCGCCCTGCACGAAGCCGCCCTGCGCGAAGCCGCCCGGGCCGGACTGGCCGGGGCGCTCGCGGGGGCCCTGCCCGGGTCCGCCGAACTGGCCGGTCCGGTCGAACGACCCGGCCGTGCCCGCCCCGATCGGCCCGGTGGCGCCGATCCGGCGGGTGTCCGCGAGATACGCCGCCCGTTCGTCATACGGGGCGCTGCGCATCTGGCGGCCGCGCGGCTGCGCCGCCGACGCCCCGGCGGGCAGGGCCAGGGGGGCCCGCCCCGGCTGCCGCGACCTGGCCCGGGCACCGTCCAGCGCCCCCGGCGCGCCCGCGGCGAGGGCGGGCGCAGGCATGGCGGCCGCGGTCAGCGCCGGGGCCCCGGGGAGCGCGCCGGCCCCGGTCAGGGCGGCCGCGGCGGCGGCCCACCCACCAGTGCCCCCGGTGTCTGACACCGGGTGGCTGGCCAGCTCGTTGCCGGCCCGGTTCCTGGCCACGAGCCGCACCATCAGGGCGGCGGCCACCGCGACCACGCAGGCGCCGTAGGACCAGGCGACGAAACCCGAGAACCCGAAGAACGACTTGGCCGGGCGGCCGGCCAGCAGGCCGTGCACCAGCCCGAAGATCCACGCGGCGTAGGCCGACGCGTGGATGACGCGCCACGCCTTCGGGGACATGCTCGCGGCCAGCCGGGCCCGGTAGATGCCCGTCATTATGATCACGATGAACATGTCGGACGCCACGGTTCCGAGGCCGAGGTAGAAAGTCTTTCCCTTATCAAGGAAAGGAATCACGGCGTCGGCCGGCTGCGACCGGCCAGCGATTATCTCGAGCACGATGTGAATAGCCAGGAAAGCTATTGCGCCAAATGCCATAGCGCGGTGGAGCGCTTGCGCAGTGACGCGGGCACTCGGCTTCATGAAGATACGGTCGGAAGCGACCAGCCCAATTCCTACTTCCGCGGTGAGCGCAATAAGTGCGAGGACGCCGGCATAGTAAAGCAGGAAATGATCGCTCGCCGCAGCGACCGTGCGGCCGGTGGTGGTCGCGGCAGCGGCGGCCGCCAGCACGACGGTGCCTATGACTACGGCGTTGAGGATCCACAACCAAGCGTCTGACCTGGGTCTGGCCACCGTGTAGCCACGCCTGCCGCTCTTGGGAGCGGGGCCGCGTGACCGCCCAGCCGAACCGTCACCCTTCGCCGACACGATTGCCTCCCGGGAGGAGCTGCTCAGCTACCTACCATTGTCTGGTTACTAAACACTGAATAGCTCAAGCATTGGCAGCTTCGCCAACCCCGGGAGATCCCGCTTCTCTACCGGGCTGAAGAGGATGCTATCGCGGGGGATTCCAGCTTCGCAACGAAACGATATAGAAAGTGACGTAGGGCGCTGTTACTGCACGTCAGCGTAGGGTTTCGGAAGGCTCCCGCGCGACCACGCGTGGCCTCTCGGCGAGCCCCCGCGGCCCGGCGCCCAGGGTCCCCGAAACGGTCCGGGCCGCCCCGTCGCCAGGACAGCCTCAGGGCCGCATCCCCGCAGCTGGCCGGGGCCCTCGGACGGGGCGCGGGCGAACGAGCGGGACGGACGAGGCATAAGGGGGTGGGCTCGCGGAGGGGATGCGAGGGGCGAGCGGGGCGAGCGGGGCGAGCACGGTGCGAGGGATGGGGATGGCCTGGTGTGGCGGGGTTGGGCCCGCGGGCCGGGCGGCCGGAAAATGGGCTGCACGACATGGCCATGGGCGGTCACGATGAAGGATGCCCTGGTTCCTGAGTGACAGCCTGCCCGAATACTCGGCCACCGTGGACGGCCTGCTGTCCCGGCGGCCCGCCCAGCACACCATCCTGCTCGGCGCTATCGAGACGCTCCGCGCCGCCGGGACCGCGGCCTTCGGGGCCATCGCGCCGCTCTTCGGCTGGTGGCAGGGACCGGACGGCGAGGTGAGCGCGGCGTTCCTGCACACGCCGCCGTTCCCGGTGGCGCTGACCGCCGTGCCCGCCCCGGCCGCGGCGGCCCTGGCCCAGGCGCTGGCCACCCGCGGCCACACGGTGGCTGGGGTGAACACGGAACCGGACGCCGCGGAAGCGTTCGCCCGCGCGTGGCACGACCTGACCGGCGACGCCATCGAGCTGCACATGCGGAACCGGCTGTTCCGGCTCGGTGAGCTGCGCTGGCCCGACCCGCGCCCGCCCGGGCAGGCCCGGGTGGCCGGCGCTGACGACCGCAGCCTGCTCATTGCCTGGTCGGAGGCGTTCCACCTGGAGGCGCAGTCCGGGCCGGAGAACCTGGTGGCGATGGTGGACGACCGGCTCTCCTACCGGGGGCTGACCTTGTGGGAGGACGCCGGCCAGCCGGTGTCCATGGCCGGGCGGACCCGGATGGCGGCCGGCCAGGTGCGGGTCGGCCCGGTGTACACGCCGCCCGGGCTGCGCGGCCACGGCTACGCGGGCGCGGTGACCTGCGTGGTCAGCCAGGCCGCCCTCGACGCCGGGGCCGGCCAGGTGCTGCTGTTCACCGACCTGGCCAACCCGACCAGCAACGCTCTCTACCAGCGTCTGGGCTACGAGCCGGTGGAGGACCGGGCCATCTGGTCGTTTCACCCGTCACCGGCCGACGGGCGCGCCGGCTAGGAGGTGCCGGGCCGGGCGAGGTGTTCGTTGCGTGCCTTTGAATTTGATCGTGGCTTTTGACCGTCAGAGCGCGGCAGCGACCAGCTCGGCGATCTGCGCGGTGTTCAGGGCGGCGCCCTTGCGCAGGTTGTCGCCGCAGACGAAGAGATCCACGGCGCACGGGTCGTCCAGGGACCGGCGGACCCGGCCGACCCAGGTCGGGTCGGTGCCCACCACGTCGGCCGGGGTCGGGAACTCGCCCCGCTCCGGGTCGTCGTTGAGCACCACGCCCGGGGCCTCGCTGAGCACACGCTGCGCACCCGACCGGGTGATCTCCCGGCTGAACACGGCGTGGACGGCCACCGAGTGGGTGGTCACCACCGGCACCCGGACGCAGGTGGCCGTCACCCGGAGGTCCGGCAGGCCGAGG
Source organism: uncultured Actinomycetes bacterium (assembly GCA_963720645.1). Taxonomy (GTDB): domain Bacteria; phylum Actinomycetota; class Actinomycetes; order Streptosporangiales; family Streptosporangiaceae; genus RYN-230. The sequence goes on from CAVRFX010000024.1 coordinate 320,551, forward strand.
ATCTTGCGGGACTCGTTGCGGATCTTCAGTTCCTCCGACGACCAGCCGTCCGGCTTGACCGAGCCGGCCCAGGGGACGACGTTGAGGGCGAGCGGGGCGGGGAACGGACCGAAATCACCGACCACGGCGCGCAGGTCACCGGCCCGCTGGCCGAGCATCCGCGATCCGGCGGTCTTGTCCAGCTGGGCGTACAGCGTGTCGATCCCGGCCTGGCCCGCGCCCGAGGCGGCCTGGTAGGAGCTCACCACCATCTCTTCCAGCCCGAACGCACGGTGCAGCGCACCCATGGCCACGATCAGCGACAGCGTGGTGCAGTTGGGGTTCGAGATGATGCCCTTGGGCCGGTTCGCGGCCTCGTTCGGGTTGACCTCCGGCACCACCAGGGGCACCGCCGGGTCCATCCGGAACGCCCCCGAGTTGTCCACCACGACCACGCCGCGGGCCGCCGCGACCGGGGCCCACCCCGCGGAGACCTCGTCGGGAACGTCGAACATGGCCACGTTGACCCCGTCGAACACCTCCGGGGTGAGGGCCAGCACCTCGATGTCGGCGCCGCGGACGCGCAGCTGCCGCCCGGCGGACCGCGGGGAGGCGATCAGCCGGACCTCGCCCCACACGTCGTCGCGGGTGGACAGCAGGTCGAGCATGACCGTGCCCACGGCGCCGGTCGCGCCGACCACGGCCAGGGTCGGCTTGGCCGCCCCGGGGCGGCCGATCACCGGCCCGTCCCCCCGTACACCACGGCCTCGACCTCGCTGGCGTCCAGGTCGAAAGCCCGGTGCGCGGCGGTGACCGCGAGGTCCACGTCCTTCTGGTCCACCACGACCGAGATCCTGATTTCCGAGGTGGAGATCATCTCGATGTTGACCGCGGCGTCGGCGAGCGCGCCGAAAAACGTGGCGCTGACCCCCGGGTGCGACCGCATCCCCGCCCCGATCAGGGACACCTTGCCGATCCGGTCGTCGTAGAGCAGGGTCTCGAAGCCGATGTCCGGCTGCGCGCCGTTCAGCGCCGCCATCGCGGCCTGCCCGTCGTCGCGGGGCAGCGTGAACGAGATGTCGGTGCGGCCGGTGGCCGCGGCGGAGATGTTCTGCACGATCATGTCGATGTTGATGCCGGCCGCGGCCACGATGCGGAAGATCTGCGCGGCCACGCCGACCCGGTCGGGCACGCCGGCCACCGTGATCTTCGCCTCACTCCGGTCGTGCGCGACTCCGGAGATGATCGCCTGCTCCACCCCGGCCGCCTCCGTTTCCTCATTGGCTTCGCTGATCGTGGTGCCCGTGCGGTTGCTGAACGACGACCTGACGTGGATCGGCATCGCGTAGCGCCGGGCGTACTCCACGCACCGCAGCTGGAGGATCTTGGCCCCGCACGCGGCCATCTCCAGCATCTCCTCGTAGCTGATCCACGGGATGCGGCGGGCGGTCCGGACGATCCGGGGGTCGGCGGTGAACACCCCGTCCACGTCCGTGTAGATCTCGCAGATATCAGCCTCCAGGGCCGCGGCCAGCGCCACCGCCGTGGTGTCGGTGCCGCCCCGGCCCAGCGTGGTGACGTCCTTGCTGTTCTGTGAGACGCCCTGGAAGCCGGCCACGATCGGGATGGCCCCGTCGGCCAGCGCGCCGGTGATCCGGCCCGGGGTGATGTCGATGATCCGCGCCTTGCCGTGCGCGGAGTCGGTGATCACCCCAGCCTGGGACCCGGTGAACGAGCGTGCTTCCAGGCCGAGGTTGGCGATGGCCATGGCCAGCAGGGCCATCGAGATCCGCTCGCCCGCGGTGAGCAGCATGTCCAGTTCGCGCCCCGGGGGCAGCGGGCTGACCTGCGCGGCCAGGTCGAGGAGTTCATCGGTGGTATCGCCCATGGCGGACACCACCACGACCACCGAATGCCCGGCCTTGCGGGTGGCCACGATGCGCTGGGCTACCCGCTTGATGCCATCGGCATCGGCCACCGAGGACCCACCGTACTTCTGCACGACAAGCGACACAGGTGAGCCGCTCCTCCCGCTCCGGCTGCTGGCGGCTTGAGTGTACCCACCCCGGCTGGTAACTCCCGCCCCGTTTTCCCGGCGGCGGGGCCGCGGGGCCGGAGCAGGTCAGGCGAGCGAGTTCTCCTCGGACACGTCCAGCATGGCGTGGGCCAGCACCGCGTGCAGGGCCCGCAGCGCAGCGCTGCCGTGCGTCCCCCAGTGATTGACGTAGGAGTACTGCCACCACCACAGGGCTTCCAGGGAGCGGCCGGCCTCGTAGTGCTGCAGCCCGTGGATCAGGTCCGCCGCGACCGCAGCCAGGTCGTCGGACAGGCGGAACGGGGTCAGCCCGGTGTCAGAGTAAGGGTCGAACAGCTCGGCGTACTCGTCGTAGTCGGCCAGCCGCCGGGCCAGCCCGGACCGCAGCGTGTCCAGGTCCGGGTCCGCGCCCACGTCGGGCTCCCAGTTGTCGGGCAGGATGACGTCCTTGCTCGCGCCCAGCTGCGCGCCCGCCAGCAGGATCTGCGAGACCTCCAGCAGCAGCAGCGGGACCGCCTCATCGCCGCCCTCACCATGGGCCAGGGCGGCCACCCCGTCCAGGAAGTCACGGGCCTGCCCGGCGATCCGGTCGGCCAGCGGGTTCCAGCCCTCGCCCGTCGGCGGAGCCGGTGATCCTTGGTCAGCAGTGCTCATGGGTTCCTCGCAGCCAGGGTGCGGTCCTGCGGGTGACCGGGGCTCGGTCGCGAGTCCCCAGCCTGCCCGTCCTCCGGTCCGGTTTCATGGGACACGCCGCGCCGCCCGGGGCGCGTTCAGCATCGTGGCTCCCGCGAATGCCCGCATGTCCGGCATGGGAGACGTCGTAGCACACGGGTCAGACATCGAGGAGCCGCCGTCCCTCGAAAGCCCGGCCCAGCGTGACCTCGTCCGCGTACTCCAGGTCACCCCCGACGGGCAGCCCGCTGGCCGGCCTGGTCACCCGGAGGCCCAGCGGCTTGAGCAGCCGGGCCAGGTAGGTCGCGGTCGCCTCGCCTTCCAGGTTCGGGTCGCAGGCCAGGATCACCTCGGTGACCGCGCCGTCGGACAGCCGCACCATCAGCTCCCTGGTCCGCAGGTCCTCCGGGCCGATCCCGTCGATGGGGCTGATCGCCCCGCCGAGCACGTGGTACCGGCCGCGGAATTCGCGGATCTTCTCGATCGCGGCGACATCCTTGGGCTCCTCCACCACGCAGATGACCGCCGGGTCGCGGCGCGGGTCGCGGCAGATGCGGCACTCGTCTTCCTCGGCCACGTTGCCGCAGATCCGGCAGAACCGGACCCGCTCGGTCACCTCGACCAGCACCGCCGCCAGCCGCCGGACGTCCGTGGCGTCGGTGGCGAGCAGGTGGAACGCGATGCGCTGCGCGCCCTTGGGGCCGACGCCCGGCAGCCTGCCGAGTTCGTCGATGAGGCTCTGGACGATCCCTTCGTACACGTGGTGCCAGCCGCTCAGCCGCGCAGGTCGCCGCTGCCGCGCGGCTCGCCGCCGTGCGGCTGGCCGGGAACGTCCCCGATGCCCGGGATACCGGACAGGCCCGGCACCTCGCCCGCGCCGCCGAGCGCGCCGATACCCGACGCGAGCGGCCCCATCTTCTCCTGCTGCAGCTCGCCCGCGGCCCGGTTGGCGTCCCGGACCGCCGCGAGGACCAGGTCGGCGATGGTCTGGGCCGTCTCCGCCGGGTCAGAGGCGTCGATGGCGGCCGGGCTGATGGTCAGGTCGACCAGGTCGCCCTGCCCGTTGACCTTGGCCTTCACCAGCCCGCCGCCCGCACTGCCCTCGACCACCGCGTCGGCGAGTTCTTGCTGAGCGCTCATGAGCTGGTCCTGCATCTGCTGCGCCGCGGCAAGCAGTTGCTGCATGTCAATCTGACCGCCAGGATCCACTGTGCCCTCACTCGATACCGTCAGCCCGCACCTTCGCACGGCGACTGCAACGCCCATCACGCCGCCCGGTCCGGGACGGCGTACGGGCCTGTCGCTTCGAGCCTAAGGCCTGCGGAGTGGGGCGGGCACATCGCCTCGCGAACGGCGCTGCGGCGCTCTGTCACCGATCCCCGGGCCCCTCTGGTATCAAAAACCACGCCAGTCACACGAGGGGAGGGGTCGCGCGGGGGGCCGGGAGGGGCTGCGCGCGGGCCGGGAGGGGCTGCGCGCGGGCCGGGAGGGCGTGTGCGCACGACGGCAGTCCCACCCGCATCACTCGCCACACCAGCCCCGGAGTCCGTTCGTGATCAACCGATTGGTGTTGCCCTGGGCGCACCAATCGGTTGATCACGAAGGGGAGATGAGTCTCAGGGCTCGTCGATCTCGGCGATGATGCGGCCGCCGAGTTCCCGTGCGATGAGGTCCATGCCGGTCAGGTCCTGGCTGACCGGCTGGGCCGGGGCGCTGTCGTACTGTGCCTGCGCCGACAGGGTCTCCGGTGGCTCAGGATCATCCGGCGGCTCGGGCGGCATCTGCACCGCCGCCGGGGCCTTGGCGCTCAGCTCGTCCGGGCCGCCGTGCGCGCTGCGCGGGGCCCCGGGGGTGCTGGCCAGCTGCGTCGCGGACATCGCCCTGATCCGCAGGGTCAGGCCCAGGACGGAGGCCAGCACGCTGGCCAGGTCGCGGTCAGCACCGCTGGTCGCGAAACCCTTGGCGTCGCCTTCCCGGGGGAACAGCATGGTCAGCACGCCGCCCTCGACCGAGTGCACGGTGGCGTTGCTGAGCAGCATCCAGGCCACCCGGCGCTTGCCCTTGACCGCTTCGAGGATCTCCGGCCAGCGCTGCCGGACGACGTCGACGTCGGAGGACGGGCCGGCGGCGGGCGGGCCGGCCGGAGCAGCAGGGGCGGCGCTGGCCGCCTGAGCGGGCAAGGCGCTGGCCGCCGGGGGCGACGCGGGGGAGGCGGGGGAGGCGGCGCTGGCCGGGGAGGGAGCAGCTGTTCCGTTCCCCGAGGGCGCGGCGGGCCTGGGAGGCGGGGCGGCAGGCGCATCATCTTGCGGGGAAGGCTGCGGGACCTCCCGGGCGGGGCGGCCCGCGGAAGCCGCCGCGGCTGCTGCTGGAGGGGCCGGCGGGGCGGACGGGGGCGCCTGGTCCGCGGCGGCGGACGGGGGTGCGGCGCCCGGCGAGGATGCAGCCGGCGGAGACGCAGCGGCCGGCGGGGATGCGGTGGCCGGCGGAGATGGAGCGGCCGGCGGGGGCGCGGCGGCTGTGGCTGCCGGGGCTGGGGAGGTGGCCGAACCCGACGACGCGGCCGGGCCCGACGACGCGGCGCCCCCGCCTTCGAGCCTGCGTTCCAGTCGTTCCAGCCGCACCAGCAGGGCCTTGTCCCCTGCAGACGCGGCAGGCAGCAGGATCTGCGCGCACATGAGCTCCAGGAGCAACCGGGGCGACGTCGCCCCGCGCATCTGGATCAGCCCCTCGCTGATGATCTCCGCCGCCCGGGTCAGCTCGGCCTGGCCGAACCGGCCCGCCTGCTCAGTCATCCGGTCGAGCCGGTCCGCGGGCATGTCGAGCAGCCCGGTCTGGCCCGCGCCGGGCACGGCGGCCAGCACGATCAGGTCGCGGAACCGGTCGAGCAGGTCCGTGGCGAACCTGCGGGGGTCGTGGCCGCCTTCCATCACCCGGTTCACGGCACGGAAAACGGCCGCGCCGTCCTCGTTCGCGAACGCCTCGGCGACCTCGTCGAGCAGGTTTTCGTCGGTGTACCCGAGCAGGGCGACAGTCCGGTCGTAGCGCAGACCCTCCTCACCCGCCCCCGCCAGCAGCTGGTCCAGGACCGAGAGCGAGTCACGGGCCGAGCCGGCGCCCGCGCGGACCACCAGCGGCAGCACCGCGGGCTCGTAGGCGATCTGCTCCGCGCCGAGGATCTCCTCGAGCAGCTCCCGCAGGATCGCGGGCGGCACCAGGCGGAAGGGGTAGTGGTGGGTGCGCGACCGGATCGTGGCGATGACTTTTTCTGGCTCGGTCGTCGCGAACACGAACTTCAGGTGCGGCGGGGGCTCCTCGACCAGCTTGAGCAGGGCGTTGAACCCCTCCCGGGTCACCATGTGCGCTTCATCGATGATGTAGATCTTGAAGCGGCCGGACACGGGCGCGTAGAACGCCCGCTCCCGCAGGTCCCTCGCGTCATCCACGCCGCCGTGCGAGGCCGCGTCGATCTCGATCACGTCGAGACTGCCGGGGCCGTCCGGCGCCAGGGCCACGCACGACTCACATTTGCCGCACGGGTCCGGGGTGGGTCCTTCAGCGCAGTTCAGCGACCGGGCCAGGATGCGCGCGCTGGTCGTCTTCCCGCAGCCGCGCGGCCCGCTGAACAGGTAGGCGTGATTCACCCGCCCGGTACGGAGCGCCTGCCGGAGCGGCTCTGTGACGTGGTCCTGGCCTTTGACCTCGGCGAACGTCGCCGGTCGGTAGCGGCGGTAGAGCGCCAGGCGCGGCGGGGGGCCACCGGGCCGGTCCGGGTCCACAGGAACGGTGCTGGGCACGTCGCCTGTCATGACCTCACCCTCGCGGTGCCGGTAAGGACCCCCCGCACACCCGCCAGAGCCCGCGTACCCTTGCTGCCTTCCGGCCCTGGGGGAGTTGGCGGGATAAGCGCCGTGCGGGGGGTCGCGGACCAGTCTAGCCACGACCCGGGAGCGGTCGTGCCGCATCCCGCCGGGCGGCGAACTCGTCAGCCGGGCCGCGTCCGGGCGGTCCCCCGTCCCGGTAAGCTTGCCCGCGGAGGATTCGCCTAGTGGCCTAGGGCGCACGCTTGGAAAGCGTGTTGGGGGCAACCCCTCAGGAGTTCGAATCTCCTATCCTCCGCGCGTCTGACCTGCGGAGACACCGGCCGAGTCGGCCGATGTCCGGATGCCTCGTCTCCGGCGGTCTCAAATAGTGGCCTCAGTTAAGAGCCGCGGACCGTGTTGCCGCACAAGTTGGGGTGACCTGGCCGCAGGAGTCCCTGCGGCCAGGCCATATGAGGTCAGTTCACGGTCTCGGCTGAAACGGTCCCGGCGGCGAGCATCACGGCCCGGCCGGGGACGATCTTCAGGTCGCCCAGGCTGCCGCGCGACCCGCTGCCGGCGCCGAAGCTGGTGGCGCCAGCCGCGAACGTGAACGCGTTGCCGCTGCTGTCGGCGTAGACGAACGTGCCAGCGGGGTCGGCGACGGCCAGCCCGCCCGACGATCCGGCCGGCAGTGGCGTGGCCGCCCTCCAGCTGCCGCCGGCCAGGTGCCAGGAGTAGGACGACCCAAACACGGCGATCGCGTTCCCGGCGCCGTCGATCGCGGTGGCCACCGAGCTAGAGGACTGGGCGGCCAGCGCCACCGGGGCACTCCACGTCCCGCCGGGGGACCTCGTCGCCGCCTGGGTACCCCCCGATTCCGGCCAGACAAGCGAGGCCTGCCCGGCGTCATCGAGCGCGACCTTCGGGGCCGAGTTCTTGCCGTAGTCCCCGGCGCCCACGAAGACCGGGGCGGAGAACCCGCCCGAGACGGAGCCGGACACGGCCCAGATTGCGTCGTGCTGCGTGGCGTAGGCCACGATCGCGCTCCCGTTCGGGCTCACCGCCAGGCTCAGGTTACGCGCATCGCCTTGGACGTAGGTTCGATAGCGTCTGGGCCGGGCCCCAGCTCCCGCCGCGGCCGGGAGAACGGCGTAGTGGCTGGCGCCGGCGTAGAACCCGACCCAGCCGGCGATCGCGTCGCCGGCGCCGTCCATGCCGAGCGTCAGCCCCCCGGCGCCCCAGTTAAGCTCGGTGCTGAGGGTGACCGGCGCACCCAGCTGCCGCCCGGCGGCCGGACGCTGGCCTGCAGGATGTAGCTGCACGCGGCCGGGCAGCCGACGGAGCTCCCCCAGACCGCGACCAGCGCCCGTTCGGGCCCACCGCCACGGCCGGGTGCGGCCCGCCGTGCGGCTCATTGCCGCCCGGGCCCAGGTCGGCCGCCTGCCAGGTCTTGCCGTCCGGGCTGGTGCAGACCTGCACGTGCGTGCTGCCATCGGCCGCCTGGAAGGTCCCGCCGGCCGCCATGGCTCCGGCCTGGTTCACCGCCACCGAGCTGCCGCACGACCCGGGCAGCGAAACCGGCGCCGACCACGTGCCCGCCAGGGCAGGCAGCGCAGGCGAGATCCCGAACGCGACCAGGCCCGCCAGCAACACCAGGCCACCTCGGCTAACCCATGTCAGTGGACGTACCCGCGATTGAGCATGCTGCATGATGTCCTCCCTACATCCGAGCTTTGCTCGCCGCGCACACCCGTGGGCCAGGAGGAAGACGCAGGCCGGATACTCGTCGCTAATCGCATGACGCCTCCCCGCTCAGGCTGCCGCGACAGTCATCCTGGCGGCGGCACACAGCGAGCAGCCGATGCGAGCACGCCGCCTGGCACCCGTAACACGTGCCGGCCGCACGGCCGGTTCACCCCCGGCACGAGTGCGCGTTCAAACGCCACAAGTCGATCCGCGGGCGCGGGCGCTGAGGTTGTCCAGGGCGATGGCGGGGCCGCGCCTCTGGCGCGGAACGTCGACCAAGGCGCTTGCGCGGCAGCGATCGCGCTCTAAGGTGCTGGCGAGGTCACGGGCGTGGCCCCGGCGCGAGCGTCACCCTGGCTCCCAGGTCGCCCAGCGGCGCGGCCGGCGCTTGGCCGCGGTTTCGGCGGGCCTACCCCAGCTGGTCGCGGCGGTGCGCCAGGTAGGCGGTCTCGGCCGTGTTGCCCGCCAGCTCGATGGCCCTGCCGTACGCCGCGCGCGATTTCTGACTGCAGCCCAGCCGGCGCAGCAGGTCGGCGCGGGTTGCATGGAAGGCGTGATAGCCGGCCAGCGTGTCCTCAAGTCGGTCGACGGCCGCCAGCGCCACCTCCGGGCCGTCCAGCTCGGCCACCGCGATGGCCCGGTTGAGGGCGACGATCGGCGAGGGGTCGAGGCGGACGAGCTGGTCGTAGAGGGCGACGACCTGCGACCAGTCGGTGTCGCGTACGTCGCGGGCGGAGGTGTGCACGGCGTTGATCGCCGCGAGGATCTGGTAGCGACCCGGAGCCACCCCGGCGGCCAGGCGCTCGCGCACCAGCCGATGACCCTCGGCGACCAGCGCCGCGTCCCAGGCCCCACGGTCCTGCTCGCCGAGGGCGACCAGTTCGCCGCTCGCCGAAACCCGGGCGGCGCGGCGGGCCTCGATGAGGAGCATCAGCGCCAGCAGCCCGGCCACCTCACCGTCCTCCGGCATGAGGGCACGGATCAGGCGCGTGAGCCGGATCGCCTCGGCGGTCAGGTCGTGACGTACGGGATCGGTGCCGGGGCCGGTCGCCAGGTAGCCCTCGTTGAAGACGAGGTACAGGACGGCGAGCACGCCGGAGACGCGTCCAGGGAGATCCTCCGCGGACGGCACCCGGTAAGGGATGCGAGCCGCCTTGATCTTGGCCTTCGCGCGGGTGATCCGCCGCCCCACGGTGGCCTCCTGGACCAGGAAGGCCCGGGCGATCTCGGGCATGGTCAGACCGCCGACCATGCGCAGCGTCAGCGCCACGCGGGTCTCCATCGCGAGCGCCGGGTGACAGCAGGTGAAGATCAGCCGGAGCCGGTCGTCCTCGATGACGTCGCGAGGCCCGGGCGGGTCGTCGTCGTGCAACAGCTGGGCCTCCTTCTGCTTGTCGTCGCGCTTGTTCTCGCGCCGGATCCGGTCGATGGCCTTGCGGTTGGCGGTGGTGGTCAGCCAGCCGCCGGGGTTGGGGGGTACGCCGTCGGCCGGCCACCGCCCGACGGCGGTCGCGAACGCCTCGGCCGCCGCCTCCTCGGCGATGTCGAGGTCACCGAAACGCCTGGTCAGGGCGGCGACCACCCGCGCCCACTCCTCGTGGTGGGCCCGGGTGATCGCCTCCCGGACGTCGATCTGGCTCACTCGCTCAGGAGAGGCCGCACCTCGACCTTCCGGTTGCAGGCCTTCGATCCCTCCGCGGCGAGCTTGAGCGCCACGTCGAGGTCGGCGGCCTCGATGATCCAGAAGCCGGCGAGGTACTCCTTCGACTCCACGAAGGGCCCGTCGGTGAATATCGCTTCCCCACCCCGGTTGTCGATGACAGTGGCCGTGCTGGGCGACCCGAGACCGGCGGCGAAGACCCAGTGGCCTTCGGCCTGGAGCCGGTCGTTGAACGCGTCGATCGCAGTCATCTCGGACGGGGTGGCCGAAGCCGGCCGTGTCGTCGATCACGGAAACCAGGTACTGCATCTCGGATCATCTCCTGTGGTTCGGGCCGCTCCTCGTGGGCGGCCGCTCACCCCTGCTACGAACACCTCCGCCTCGATCCGACACCGCCGCCCGGATTTCTTTCAAGGCTTTCTGGTGCGCCCGGTTGTGAGCGATCCGACAGCGAGACTGTTCGGGGCAACCCCTCAGGAGTTCGAATCTCCTACCCTCCGCCAGGCCGCATGCGGGCCGGCCTATCCCGGACAACCGCGGCCCCGGTCCTGGTCCCGCGGGCAGGTCCCGGCAGGCCGGCGGCGGATCGGGGCGTCAGCCCGGCGGCAGGACATCCAGGTCGAACTCGTTACCCTCCGGGTCGGCCATCCGCCGCCACTGGAAACCTTCCAGCTCGCGGGTGTGGTCAGGCTCCAGCCACCGGCCGCCCAGCGCCTGCACCTCGGCCGTGGCCGAGTCCAGGTCGTCGACGATCAGGTCAAGGTGCAGCCGGTTCTTCCCGGCCTTAGCGTCGGGGACGCGCTGGAAGCCCACCGTGAGGCCGTCCGCGGTCTGGGTGAGCAGGACGAACTGTCCTTCACCGATTGTCGTGTCCACCTCCACATCCAGCAGCCCGCACCAGAAGGGGACCAGCAGGCCGGGGTCCGTGGTGTCGATGACGAGATATCCCACCGAAGCTGGCATTGCAGTCCTCCCGGGCCGGCCCGCTGGCCAGGCACTTATCAGCAGGAAACGGGGCCGGCAAGAGCACCATGCCGGCAGGGGCAGGGTCCTGGCTAGAGGATGTCACTGATGAGCGCGGCCGCGCGAGCGGCGCCGCCGGCCTCGACCGGGAGGTAGTCCACCTCGCGGCCGATCTCCGTCGCGATCGCGGCGGCAATCTCGGCAGGCCCTGAGGTCTCGTAGTCCATGCACCGCCCGGCGCGGTAGCGCCCGAGGCGGTGGCGCACGTGAATGCTCTGCTCGAAGTGATGGCCGAGCGGGAAGTACAGGAACGGGCGCCGGTTCGCGGTCAGCTCCATCGCGGTCGTCAGGCCGCCCTGGACGACGGCCAGGTCGCAGACGGCCAGGTGCCGGTACAGGTCCGGCACGTAGGGCCGGACCTCGCAGCGCCGGCCCAGCCGGCCGGCCAGGACGCCCGGGTCGATCCGCGGCCCGGCCACGATGATCATCCGCAGGTCCGGCACCTGCTCCTTGGCCTGCGGGAACGCCGCGATCACCCGCCGCAGCAAGGGGGCGCCCACCGCGGATCCGCCGACGGTCACGATGCAGACCCGCTCGTCGTCCCGGTAGCCGAGCGCGCCGCGCGGTCCTGCGAGCTGGCTGCGGATCGAAGCCGGTGACGTAGCCGGCGAAGTCGTAATGCTGCTCGGTCCAGTCGCGGATCGGACGGCAGCCCGGGCCCGAACGGGTCCGGGCACGATGTCGTCCGGGTCGCCGACGAAGATGGCCCGGTCGCGCACCCGCGGGAACCGCGCGATGTGCTCGATCATCTCGGCGTTGTAGTCGGCGGTCAGGAACGCCTCGCGCTCGCCGCCGTCGGCCATCGGCAGCCAGCCGACGAAGTCGGTCAGCCAGGCGTAACGCGGCCGACTTCAGCTCCGGGTTCTCGTGCAGGTAGTAGTCGAGTTCCCAGGCCTCGTCGCCGATCCACAGGTCGTAGTCCTCGTCGCGGGCGAGGTCGTGGAAGACCATGAAGTTGGCCAGCAGGATCTCGTCCATCCGCCGGATGGCCTGGAACGCAGTGCAGGTCGTGCTCGGCCGCCTCGGACTCGATGTGGCCGGACTCGCTGGCCAGGTACGCGCTGGCGGGGTGGACCCGCTCGCCGCGGGCCTCCAGCACCCGGGTCACCGGATGCTGGGCCAGCCAGTCGATCTCGAGGCCCGGGTGGAGGCGCGCGCAGCTCCTCGGCGATCGCGACGTCCCGCAGGGCGTGGCCGAGACCGATCGGCGAGGAGATGTACAGCGCGCGCTTGGGCCGCGCAGCGGGCCCGGCGCCAGCCGGGACGGCGGCCGTGGCCGGGCAGGCGAAGTCACGGAGGACAAGGTTCGCCGCGCACCGGGTCGCGCAGGTGCGGCGCGTGACCGGAGCCCTCGAACGTGACCAGCCGGGCGCCCGGGATGGCGGCCGCCACGGCGGCCCCGCGCGCCGGCCCGACGATCGCGTCCGCCGAGCCCTGCAGGACCAGGGTCGGGCACCGCACCTGGGCGCAGAGCCGCAGCGCGGTGTCCGGGTCGTTCAGCCAGGCCGCGTCCATCCCGCGCAGGATGGTCTGCGGGTCGGTCTCCAGGCCCCAGCCGATCCCGTCCTCGATCTGCTTGGTCGAGTGCGGCTCGGTGAACATCTCGGCGAAGAAGAACTCGAGGAATCCCGGCCAGTCGCGGAGCCAGTAGTGGCGGTTCCACTTGGCCCATCCGCCGGGGGTCCCGGGTTCCTCGTCGAACGGGAAAGGCCCCTCTTCGTCGGCGGGGTCGGCGGTCAGCAGCAGGTCGGGCGCGATCAGCACGAGGCCGCTGACCCGCTCCGGGTGCTCGGCCGCCAGGAGCAGGTCTGCCCCGGCGCCGCACCACGACACCACGACCGCCTGCTCGACGCCTGCGTGGTCCAGCACGGCCAGGGCGTCGCCGGCGATGGCCCGCCGGTCGTAGGCGCGCACCTCGCTGAGGCCGGTCCGAGCGCCCGTTCCCGCGCGGGTCGAACGTGACCACCCGGGCGTGCCGGGCGAGGTAGGGAATCTGGGCATCTTCCAGGCGCGGGAGTGGATGATCTCCCAGGACGGGAGCAGCAGGATGGCGGGCTCGCCGGTGCCGTAGACCTCGTAGAACACCCGGACCCCGTCCCGCTCCAGGAAGCCCTCCTCGTCGGGATAGCGCGCCCGGGTCTGCTCGCGCTCCGGCCGCCGGCACCCGCGCGCCGCCCCGCGGCGGCCGCGTCCGGGCTCGCCCAGCCCGGGCCGTGCTGGACGGCCGGACGTCCCCGGGCCCTGGGCGGGACGCCACGCCGTGCGCCAGATGGTCACGGCCGCGCCTCGAACACGAGGTTGAACGGGGTCTCCGCGGCGCGGCGGAAGCGCGGTGAAGCCGCCCGCGCTGACGACGTCCCCGATCCTCGCCTCGCCGGCCTGCGCGCCGAGCGCCAGGCCCGACCTCCTGGGAGAGCGAGGCGGGCGTGCACAGCAGCGTGGAGAACGCCGTAGTAGGCGCGCCCGACGGGGTTGAGGTTGTCCTCGACCCGGTCGCCGGCGTTGGGCTCGACGATCATCCAGGTGCCGTCGGGCTCGAGCGTCCCGCGGACGTGGCGCGCGGCCCCGACCGGGTCGCCCATGTCGTGCAGGCAGTCGAACATCGTCACCAGGTCGTAGCCGCTGCCGCTGTAGGCCGCGGCCGGGGCGACCTCGAAGCGGACCCGGTCGGCCACGCCCGGCCTCCTCGCGCCCGCTGCGCGGGCGGTCTCGATCGACCCGTCGTGGTAGTCGGAGCCGACGAACGTCGAGTTCGGGAACGCCTGCGCCATCAGGATCGTGGACGCGCCGTGGCCGCAGCCGACGTCGGCGACGGGCGCCCCGTGCTCCAGCTTGGCCACGACGCCGTCGAGCGCGGGCAGCCAGCCGGAGACCAGGTTCGCGTTGTAGCCCGGGCCGGAAGAAGCGCTCGCAGCCGTCGTGGACGTCGTGGCACGTGCTCGTGCCAGCCGAACCCCGCCGCCGCTGCGGGCCGCCTCGATGATCCGCGGCGAGTCGAGCACCGAGCCCAGCGCGATCTGGAAGAAGCCGGGCAGGTAGGCCGGGCTGTCCGGGTCGGTCAGCGCGACCGCCTGCTCGGGCGGCAGCGTGTAGCGGCCGCTGTCCGGGTCGTACTCGACGTAGCCGCCCGCCGCCTGGGCGTTCAGCCACTCGCGCACGTACCGCTCGGCGGTGCCGGTGCGCTCGGCCAGCTCGGCGGGTGCCAGCGGGCCCGCGCCGGCCAGCGCCCGGTACAGGCCCAGCTTGTCGCCCATCACGACCAGCGCCGCGTTCAAGCGTGGCGCCGACTTCGTCGACGGCGCGGAACACGAACTGCATGAGCTTGTCGCCGTCGACCTCGACGGCCTGCTCGATGGTGCTCACGATGCCCTCCTCCTGATCGGTTTTGAGCGAGCGTAGGTTCGGGCTGGCCTGGATCGCTTCCGGGGCCCACCTAGTCCTGGGCGTGCCCTGTCCGTCCGGCACCAGGTGCCTACAATCACGCCATGCTGCTGGGGCGGGCTCATGAGCGGCAGGAAATCGGGCCACGCTCTCGCGCGGGCCCGATCGGGGCGCGAGCGCGACGCTCGCGCTGGTCGGCGAGCCGGGAATCGGCAAGACGGCGCTGCTCGACTACGCCGCCCGGGCAGGCGGCCGGGATGCGGCTGCTGCGGGCCCGGGGGATCGAGTCGGAGGCCCAGATCCCGTTCGCGTCGCCTGCTCGAGCTGATCCGGCCGGCCCTGCGCGCTGCTCGGCAAGATCCCGGCGCCGCAGGCGGCCGCGATGGAGAGCGCGCTGGCGCTGCGGCCGGGAACCGGGCAGGAGCGGTTCGCGGTCGGCGCGGCCACGCTCAGCCTGCTCGCGGCCTACGCCGAGGAGGCGCCGGTGGCGGTGCTGATCGACGACGCCCACTGGCTGGATGGTTCGAGCGCGCAGGCGCTGCTGTTCGCCTTCCGCCGGCTGGTGGCCGATCCCGATCGCCGTGCTGATCGCCGTGCGGGAGGGCGAGCCGTCGCTGCTCGACGGCGCTGACCTGCCGACCCTGCGGGTGGGCGGGCTGACCAGTCGAGGAGGCCACCGCGCTGGTCCGCGGGCTGGCCCCGGGCGGACTCGCTCCCGAGGCCGTCACCCGGTTGTACGGCGCGACCGGCGGGAACCCGCTGGCGCTGCTGGAACTCGCGCCGGACGCGCAGGACCTCGCGCTCGCCCCCGAAGGCGCCCCCGTCCTGGTCTCGGCCACGATCACCCGGGCCTTCCTGCGCCGGGTGGGCACGCTCGGCGAGCCCGCCCGCCGCGCCCTGGTCCTCGCGGCGAGCAGTGACACGGGCGACCTCGCGACGCTCGCCCGGGCCGCGGCCCAGCTGGGGCTGGATCTGTCCGCCCTGGCCGCCGCGGAAGCCTCGGGGCTGGTCACCGTCGGTGCGGGCACGCGTGGAGTTCCGCCATCCGCTGGCCCGCTCGGCGATCTACGCTGACGCGCCGGCCGGGCAGCGGCGCGACGCCCACCGGGCCCTGGCCGCCGCGCTGCCCGACCGGGACGGGGACCGCCGCGCCTGGCATCTGGCCGCCGCGGCCGCCGGGCCGGACGAGCCGGCGTCGGCTGCCCTGGAGCAGGCCGGGGCACGAGGCCGCGATCGCAGCGCGTACGCGACCGCGGCGGCTGCGTATCGCGCAGGCCGGGCGGCTGGCTGCGGATCCCGAGCGGCGCGCCCGGCTGCTGTGGGAGGCCGCCGAGGCGGCCTGGCTCGGCGGCCTCGCCGACCGGGCGGTCGCGCTGCTGGACGAGGCCCGCGCGCTCACCAGTGACCCGGCGAAGCTGGTCGAGATCGACGGGCCTGGCCGGCCACATCGCGACCCGGCGCGGGCCGGTCATGCTCGGCCACGCGATCCTGACCGCCGCAGCCGAGCAGGCCGATCCCGAGCGGGCCGTCACCATGCTCGCCGAGGCCGCCAACGCCTGCTTCTACGCGGGCAACCCGGCTGAGATGCTGGCGGTCGCCGAGCGGGCCCGGGCCACCCTGCCCGCGGGCGCCTCGGTGCGTGCGCGCTTCCTGGCGGCCATGGCGGCCGGCATGGCGCGGGTCCTCGGCGGCGACGGAGCCGCCGGCGCGGAAGACCTGCACCTGGCGACGCAGCTCGCGCAGAGTTCGGCCGGGCTCCGTGAGGACCTCCGGCTGATGCCGTGGCTGGTCGTGGGACCGCTGTTCCTGCGCGAGGCCGGCACCGAGCGCTCGCTGCTGGAGCCGGCGCTGCGCACCGCCCGGGCCCGCACCGCGGTCGGCGTGCTCCCCTTCATGCTCAACCTGGTCGCGCGTGATCAGGCCACCACCGACCGGTGGGCCATCGCCGAGGCCACCTACCAGGAAGCGATCAGCCTGGCCCGGGAGAGCGGGCAGCAGAGCGAGCTAGTGTTCGGCCTGGCCGGCCTCGCCTGGCTGCAGGCCCGCCGCGGACGGGAGCAGGAATGCCGCCGCTGCGCCGCCGAGGCCCTGCGGCTCGCCGCAGATCTGGGGATGCGGCTGCACGAGGTCTGGGCGATCGCGGCGCTGGGGGAGCTGGAGCTCGGCCTCGGTGACGCGGCCCAGGCCGCCGGCCACTTCGAGCGGCTCCAGCGGCTGCTGGCCGACCTCGGCATCACCGATATCGACCTCTCGCCCGGGGCTGACCTGGCCGATGCCTACCTGCGGCTCGGCCGCCAGGACGAGGCACGCCGGGTCGCCGCGCACTTCGCGGCGGCAGCCGAGGCCAAGGGCCAGCCGTGGTCACTGGCCCGCGCGTTCCGCTGCCAGGGGCTGCTCGCCGCTGATGGCGCCTTCGCCGAGCCGTTCGAGCAGGCGATCGCCCAGCACGCGATGACCCCGGACAGTTTCGAGACGGCGCGGACCCGGCTGGCTTACGGCGAGCGACTGCGGCGAGTCCAGGAACCGGGTCCTGGCCCGCGAGCAACTCCGGGCGGCGGCGGAGGTATTCGAGCGCCTCGACGCACAGCCCTGGGCCAGCCGTGCCCGTGCCGAGCTCGCCGCGACCGGCGAGACACGCGCGGCCCCGGGACCCGAGCACCCTCGACGAGCTCACCCCCCAGGAGCTTCAGATCGCCGTCCTGCTCGCCAGCGGGCGAACCACCCGGGAAGCGGCGGCCGCGCTGTTCCTGAGCCCGAAGACCGTCGAGTACCACCTGCGCCACGTCTACCAGAAGCTCGGCATTCACTCCCGTGAGGAACTCGCGCGGGAGCTGGCGGCGGCCGGCACCGAGTCGGGCGGGGACCAGGACCAGCGCGGCACCGAGCACGCCGACGCCACCGGGCACGCCGACGCCACCGGGCACCGCGCCGCGCCGGGCGGCCGGGCCGAGCGCGGCGCGGGGGCGTTAACGGTCCGCCTGCGAGCTGAGTGCGGGGGGCCACACGGCGGGCTCCGTCAGGGTCTGGCGGGACGGGTGAGCTGGTAGCGGACCTCATCCGCGGCGGACACCCGCCGGAAGCCGGCCTTCTCCAGCACCCGCTGGGACGCGGCGTTTCCCGGATCGGTGCCAGCGGCCACGGTCCTGACCCGGGAATCCGCCCAGGCCATCGCGAGCATCGCCTGCACGGCCTCGGTGGCGTAGCCGCGGCCTTGCCGGGAGGACACAATGCCGTAACCTATCTCGGCCTCGCCGCCCAGAGGCGGCCCGAAGAACCCGATCCCCCCCACGACCAGGCCGCTGGCCCGCTCGACCACCTGACGGTGACCCCAGGCCTCGTCCGCAGCGTCCGGCCCGGCCCGGACCGGACCCGGGCCGCCCGCGGCCTCCTGTGCGCCCTGCAGCAGCCCGGCGATCACGACGTCGCCGTCGCCCGGATAGTCGTCGGCCCAGTCGTCCAGCCGGTCGCCCGCGGTGATCGCGCGGACCGCATCGCACGGCCACGGCCGCAGGATCAGCCGGGCCGAGATCAGCGGTGATGCGGTCCGGGCGGGTGGCTGAACGGCGGGTCCCATCCAGCCCATTGTGTCCGATGGTGCTGGCCGGCCACGCCGCGCCCGGACGAGCCATTGGTGGGGGCGGCTACGTATGGTGCGCGTGTTTCGTACCGTTTTGTACCTCGGGTTGACCGGCTGCGCTCAGTGCACGATTTGACTGCGCGCAGCCCCGGCGCCCTGGCAACATGCCTCAGGAACAGCGACCGTCAGGCCCGATGAAAGGCGCGCATGGCCAAGTAAGCGGGCGAATTCCGGCATGAGGAGCCTCGTGAGCTCGGTACCCAGGCATCGCAGAAAACGGAAGATCAGGCGGACCGGTCAGCACACCACCCCATCACAGGTGGAAAAGGTCGCCCAGACGGCAGGAAAGGCCGCCCCGGCCGTTGTGGTGGTGGGCACGCTCGCTACCACGGCCCCGCACATCGGCGGCGCGGTCGCAGCCTCGCCCGCCGCCACGGCCCCGCACGTGGTCCGCGCCCACCTCGATGACGCGGCCCTCGCCGCGGGCCCGGGCCACGCGGCCAGCACCGAGGCAGCGGCCGCCCACGCCCTGGCCGGGCACGCGCTGGCCGCCCACGCCACGGCCGGGCACACCACGGCCCGGCGCACGTACACCGTGCAGGCCGGGAACACGCTGTCCGGCATCACCCAGCGCTTCTACGGCCAGGACGCCGACTGGCGCTCGCTGTACGCGGCCAACGAGTCGAAGATCAGCGACCCGAACGAGATCTACGTCGGCGAGGAACTGCGGCTGCCCCGGCACCTGCCGGCCCCGCGGCCGTGGCGGCCCAGCCGTCAGCCTCCGGGGCAGCACGCACACGACGGCGTACACCCCCCGACACGCCTCGTCCGGGTCAGGCACCGCGTCGGCGAGCCAGCCCGCCGCGGCGACCACCACGAACCTGTCCGGCACACTGAGCTGCTCCGGCCTGGAAGCTCTGTGGGTCGAGGCGGGCGGATCCCCCGCGGCCGAGGTCACCGCGGCGTCCATCGCCATGGCCGAGTCCGGCGGCAACCAGTTCGCCACCGGGACCGTGGGCGAGCGGGGCTACTGGCAGATCAACCCGGTCAACGGCTCGCTCTCCACGTACGACCCGTACGGGAACGCCCGCGCGGCGGTCATCATGTCCGGCAACGGCACCAACTGGTCCCCCTGGACCACGTACACCAGCGGGGCCTACGCCGGGCGCTGCTAGCCCCGCGGCTCCAGTCAGAACCCGCTCAGGCGGCCGCTGCTCGCCCCTGCTCCCGGCGCAGCAACCCCCGGCCGGGCGTGGTCCCCGCAGTCAGCCCGGGATCACGCCCGGCTCGGGAGACCCCTGGGCCGCGGCATCCGCGGCATCCGCGGCGCCCGCCGGGACCGGCTGACCCTGGGAGGCCAGCGGGCCCCACCGGAACAGCACGGCGGCCACCACCGCGCCCAGCGCGAAGATCCCGACGCCCCACCAGAACGCCCTGGTGTACCCGTGGACCAGGGCGAGCGTGGTCAGCGCGGGGCTCGGCCTGCCGCCGGCCAGGCCGATGTGCGCCGTCACGTAGGCGGCGGTCGCGCCCGCCGCCACGGTGTTGAGCAGCGAGGTCCCGATCGAGCCGCCCAACTGCTGGCCGGTGTTCACGCTGGCTGACGCGACGCCGGCATCCTCGGGCGGGACACCGAAGGTTCCGGTGTTGATCGACGGCGCGATGATCAGGCCGATGCCGGCGCCATCCACCAGCAGCGGCGGCAGCACGGCGGACACATACGTGGAGTGCACCCCGATCCGGGTGAGCCAGGCCATGCCGCAGGCGGCGAAGATCATGCCCAGCGTGACCAGGGGCTTGGGCCCGAACCGCGGCAACAGCACGATGTTGGACAGGTTCGCGAAGATCATGATCATGGCGACCAGGGGCAGGAAGGCGAGGCCGGTGGCGACGGGGGAATAGCCCTTGGTCTGCTGCAGGTAGTAGGTGATGAACAGGAAGATCCCGAACATCCCGCTGCCCGCGATGAGAATGGACAGGTACGCGCCACCACGGTTGCGGTCCAGCACGATCCGCAAGGGGAGCAGCGGCTCCGCGGCGCGCGCCTCCCACCAGGCGAAGATGGCCAGCAGG
The DNA here is from genome assembly GCA_963720645.1 of uncultured Actinomycetes bacterium. Lineage (GTDB taxonomy): Bacteria > Actinomycetota > Actinomycetes > Streptosporangiales > Streptosporangiaceae > RYN-230. The sequence continues at coordinate 340,497 of CAVRFX010000024.1, forward strand.
GCTAGCCCGGCGGCGAGGAAGCCCCAGGTCGATGGGGTGTGCCAGTTGTGCGTCGCAGCGTTCGAGAACCCGTAGACGATGCAGAACATCCCGGCCGAGACGAACAGGGCACCGGGGAGGTCCAGCCGGGGCCGGTGCGTCCGCGGGTGGCGGCCGAGCAGGAGAGCGGCCCCGGTGACAGCCACGGCGGCGAAGATCAGATTCACGTAGAGGCACCAGCGCCAGGACAGGTACTCGGTGAGCACGCCGCCGAGCAGCAGCCCGATGGCGGCCCCGGAGCCGGCGATGGCGCCGAAGATCCCGAACGCCTTGCCGCGGTCCTTCGAGCCGCTGAACGTCGTGGTCAGCAGGGACAGGGCCGACGGCGCCATGAAGGCCCCGAACGCCCCCTGCAGCGCGCGGGCCGCGACCAGCATGCCGAAGCTGGTCGCGGCCCCGCCCACCGCCGAGGCGGCGGCGAAGCCGATCAGCCCGGAAATGAACGTGACCTTCCGGCCCAGAGGTGGTCCGCTTCCTGCCGACATTAACACCGGCGCCTGGCCCGGCCTCATGCGGCGCCCCGCGCCCCTGCCGCGCCGCGCAGCCCGGAAACAGCGCAGATAACGAAGACCGCTGCGCCCGGCTCGCCCGCCATGGCCGGCCTTGTGGTGGCGGGCCGCTGAACCAGATCACGGCGCGAACCGTGCATAGTCCGGACGCTGATTTCAGCGAAACGGGAGCAGCTCACCGGGCCGTGCGGGCCGGGGCGGCGGCGGCCGCCGTGGCGCGGTCGCCGCCGCGGCATCGCATCCTCCTCCCGGGCTCGCCCGGCCGTGCTGCCGATCAGGCGGGGAACCGGCAGCACGGCCGGGCCGCGTACCGCACATCCGGCAGCCAGCGGCGGATGGGCGGCACGCGGCAATCCCCCCTGCCCCGCTGCGCTCAACTAGACTCGCGGTGTGATCTTCAAGCAGGTCGGGGACGGGAGGCCCTATCCCGACCATGCCCGGACCACGCGGGAGTGGGCCGAGGTGCCGCCCCGCCCGGTCCGGCTGGACCAGCTGATCACCACGAAGGCCGTGCTGGACCTGCGGCTGCTGCTCTCCAAGGATTCGACGTTCTACGGGGACCTTTTCCCTCACGTCATCCAGTGGCGGGGCGAGCTCTACCTGGAAGACGGCCTGCACCGCGCGCTCGGCGCGGCCCTGCACCAGCGGACCGTGCTGCACGCCCGGGTGCTCGATCTGGACGCCGGCATGCACCAGCCGCGGCACTCACGCAGGCGGGGTAGCGGCGTCCCGGACTGAACCGCGCGCCGCCTGGCTGATCCGGGCCTGGTGATGCCGGGATTTCCGCGGGAGGCTGGGCTTACCGACCTGGCTGACCGGGGTGGGGTGCTGCGCCGCGGTGGTCAGGAGCGGCGTCATCCACTCCAGCAGCGAGGGCACCAGGGCCCGCCACGTGGCCATGGTGTGCCCGCCGCCGGGGACCACGATCAGCCGCACGCCCGGCTGCCGGACCAGGACCAGCCGCTGGAACTGCCGCGCGGCGCGGAGTCCCGGGGCGTCGTTGCCCCCGACCCCGAGCCAGAAGGCCGGGATCCGGGCGCTGACCGGCAGCCGGCTGATCCGCAGCCGGGGCGTGTTGGTCCGGCGCATGTGCAGGTCGGACCCGAACGGGTTGACGGTGCGCACCGGGTTGCCGAGCTGGTCATCGCTCGGGGTGAAGTAGCCGCTCATCACGCCGGCCGCGCCGTACCGCAGCCGGTACACCAGGGCCAGGTTGGCGGCGCAGAAGCCGCCCTCGGAGTAGCCGGCGATTCCCCAGCCCGGTCCTTGCGGCTGCACCCGCAGGATGCGCGTCAGGTACGCCGGCACGTCCCGGGCCAGGTAGGTGGCGTCCCGGGGCCCATGGCGCACGTTCAGGCACTGCAGCGAGATGCCGGCCCCCGTTGGCGTCCGGCATGACCAGGACCGCGGGCTTCACCGGGGCGCCGTCGGCCAGCAGCGTGCTGTACGCCTGGGTGATGCCCACCACGTTGATCCAGTCCGCCGGGCTGCCCGGGAAGCCCGGCAGCAGCTCGATGACGGGGAACCGGTAGCCGCTGAACGACGCGCGGAAGTATTGCGGTGGCAGGTACACGAAGGCGGTCCGGCGCAGGTGGCTCGCCTGCCCCGGCACGATGAGCCGGATCGTCTGCCCGTGCGCGGCGGCGGCGCGCCCGTTCACGTGGCTGCCCAGGATCGCGCCGACCTGCCGGGCCGACGCGTCGTTCACGCTGGTCGCCGACGTGACCTGGCTGACGCCCTGGCCGCCCAGGTCGGCGGCGACCGCACCCCAGGTCTGGTAGTAGTCGTAGTACTTGTTGACGGCCGCGACCCCGAACAGCATCGCGGGGATGAACGCCAGGCAGGCCGCGAACACGCGGAACACCATCTGCCGGGCCAGTGCCATCCAGCAGACCAGGGCGCAGAACACCACCATCAGGAGGATGAACAGCGCGGTGCTTTGCGGCTCTAGCACTCCATCCCCTCGAACTGGTGGGCCCGCCGGCACAGGGTCATGCCGACAGTGCAGGGACGGGTATCGCCGCGGCGCGCAGTGGCGGGCCCCGGCGGTTCCTATGGCGGTGGAGGTGGGATTTGAACCCACGGAGGGGTTGCCCCCTCACACGCTTTCGAGGACTGCGCAGCCCCATCCACCACCGGCCGCCAGCATACCTGACCTCGGCGGACAGGCATCCCGCGTTCGCCAGTGAACGGCTCCGGACAGGGGTAAATGAGACCAACACTGAGACCGGGTCCGGGCGGCCGGCTGGCGGGTCGGCAGCCGGAGGGCGGCCGTGAGCGTCGAGGCGATCTCGTGGGCGCTGAACCTGGCCCCGGTCCCGGCCGACCGGGGCGGCCAGCCGTCCACCGCGTGCAAGTTCGTGCTCGTCGGCCTCGCCAACCACGCCGGGCCCGACGGCACGGCCGCGTTCCCGTCGGTGGCCACACTGGTCCGCTACACCGGGCTGTCGGAGCGGACGGTACGCACCTGCCTGGACCCGCTGGAGGCCGGGGGCATCATCTCGCCGTGTGATCCGGACATCGTCGCAGCCCGGATCAAGCAAGCCGACCGCCGCCCGCAAGGCTGGGACTTGAACCGCGGCCTCTTCGTCCCGAAGTAAGTCAGGCCCGTAGATCTATGACGGAAGGGGACGAGCGGGGAAGCCTCTCACCTGCAGGAACGCCCTGGAGGGGTCTGAGCTGGTCGCGCGGGAGCGGAGCACGTTGGCTCCCCGTTGTGGCTCCCGTGGTCCTCTTCGGGCAGGAGTGGGGCCACCTGGGTCTATCGAGATCAACGACGACGTGTGTGTGCCTGGAGAGCAAGATCCTGGCTACCGCTCGACGCCGAGACGACGGTTGGTGGGAGTCGGCCACCTGGCCGCAGGGGCCGACAGGGCTCAGACCGCGCAGCGGCTCCACCTGTACCGCAACGCCGTGGCCAACCGGATCCGCGGCATCACCGAGCTGCTGGACGTGGATTTCGAGGACCCCGACCAGCGGCTCGCCCTCCAGCTCGCCTGCCGCGCGCGCCTGCTGGGCTGACCGTCCCGGCGCGGGGCCGGCCAGCTCGACGCTGAGCACATACGCCTCGCGGTACTCCGGATCCCGCTAAGGTTCATCGTGGCCTTCTCGGCCGGTGCCGTTTTCATCACGAATGGGCGGCGCGCCGGGAGGTAATTCATCGCTGATCGTGGAAGGCTGAGACGGCTATGGGCAGGTCAGGGGATTCCCCATGAACGGGACCCCCGGGGGACAGCTTCGCGGTTTCGCCGCTCATTCTGAGTGACCCATCTGGTGGCGATTCGTAGCCGCGTTGTCCGGGTAAGGTGCCCTTTGGCTGGCAGGAGGCAGATCACTTGGTAGCGAAGATCATAGGTTGGATCGTCATCATCCTGATCGTCGTCTGGATTCTGTCCAACCCCTCGGGCGCGGGCAGCACCGTGCACGGCTGGATCACGGGCATCATCTCGTTCTTTCAGCACCTGGCAAGCGGCTGACGTACGGCGGCCCGCCCACCGGCACGGGATCAAAGGACAACGCTGGTACGCCTGGGCAGCAGTGGGCCCAGCGCTCGATGTGCTGCTCGGTGAGACGGCTCATCTTTCGGGAAACGAGCGCCTGGGTGCTCCTCGCGGTGGCCGACGCGTGCCCGCGCGACGATGGCACCGGCTGCTGGCCGTCGGCGGACATGATCGCCTGCAAGGCCACCACCAGCGACCGCACGGTCCGCGGGGTAAGCACCCGGCTCGAAGCCGACGGGCACCTGGTCGTGCGTCCGTGGTGGCGGCAGAGACGGGTTGACGAACTCCTATACCGTCGTCACTGGGGACCGTGTTATCTACAGCCCTGGGCAGAATGCCCCTGACAGTCTGTGCGGGAGACAACACCGTTGACCGCCCGTCCCTGACTAAGCTCTCAGGACCCGGACACGGCTAAAGGACTGCGGTGGGCCTGGTCGGCGCTATCAGCCCTCACTTGCTAGATCAGCCCGCCGCGGGTGAACGCCGAGCTGGCCGCCATCTACCAGAGGAAGCTGGCTGCCCACCCTGGGGTGACGGGCGCTAGCGGGGCCTGCCAGGAACCATCGGGCGTCGTGACGTTCGCGCCGTCTGTGATCAGGTCCGCGGCGTGCCACGTGCGGTAGCCGCCGGGCATGCGGGCCCGCGGTGTGGCGGCGACGTGCATGTCGCCGGGGCGGGTGATGGCCGGCATGTCACGCGTCGCCGGCGGGCCGTCACCGCCCGGCGGGTTCAGGAACGGCAGCTTGCCGATGTCGGATGCGATAGCGGCGAGGAAGATCTCCCTGTCCGGGGGGCGGGTGGCGAACATGGCCTGGCCCAGCGGGTTCGCGCCGGGATGAAAGTCCCCGACTACACAGGCGTTCGCCCGCATCGCGCGCGAGTTCATGGACCGGTCCTCAGCCATCCAGCACGTCCTCGTGACAGCCGCCCAGGTCGACGCCGACGCGGCGAACTGCTGGCCGAGATCCGCCGGCAACGCCACACCGGCCCGTCCAGGATCGTCACCGCCCTCGACGCCAGCGGTGCGCTCGACCCCGGCCTCGACACCTCCGAGGCCGCCGACATCGTGTACGCCCTGCTGTCCCCAGACGTACACAGGATCCTCACCGTCGAGCGAGGCTGGCCCGCCGACCGCTACGAGCGCTGGATCGCCCGCTCCCTCGCCACCCTCCTGCCGGCAGGCCAGCGGCCGCCAGCGAACCCGGCCAGCAAGTCCCCAGAGCAACACAACCCAGCCAACCCCGCGCCCGGTGCGGCCAGACGCATCGCATAGCAAGCCGAACTCCGCCAGAGAATGCGCAGGACTGTCCACCACCAGCCGCGAGCGTCCCTGACCAGCGCGGACGTATGGCCCGCGGTCGCCGGTGAACGGCCCGGACGGGGGCGAATGAGACCGAAACTGAGCCCGGAGCGTCACCCGGCCCGGTACCGGAGAAGCGGGGGAGCCACGTTGCGCTGGCGTAGGTGGAGAAGGCTTTCGCTTGCGGCCAGTGCCAGGATGATGTGGGGGTTCGCTCCCCAGCGGGCGGTGGCTTAAGAGGCGAGGCCTGCTCGGAACGCCGGGCCGATGAACAACCGCTCCTCCTCGCCCAGCTTGCCGGCCAGATGGGCGAAACCCCCAATCTTTGGCCGACGAGGACTGCTGAGGCGGCTTCCTCAGCTGACGACTGCGAACAGCTCCCAGGATCCGGGTACGCCCTTGAGCTCGTGAAGCCCGCGGCTTTCCAGCCGGATCGGCGCGCCCGCGACCAGGTCGCGGATCGTGCGGGAGACGAGGATCTCGCCCGGCCCGGCGAGCGCGGCGACCCGTGCTCCGGTGTGCACCGCGATGCCCCGGACCTCACCGGCAGGGCCGCGTTCCATCTCGCCGGTATGCACGCCGGCCCGGACGACCAGGCCGAGAGCGCGAACACCGTCGCGCACGCCCTCCGCGCCGCCGATCGCCCGCGCCGGGCTGTCGAACAGGGCCAGCGCGCCATCGCCGGCGGTGTCCACGAGCCGACCCTGGTAGCGGTCCACTTGACGCCGTGCCACCTGGACGAAACTGCTGAGCAGGTCCCGGAATCGGCTGTCCCCTATCTCAGCGGCCAGTTTCGTCGACTCCGCTACATCAATGAACAGCACGGTGCCGAGGAACCGGTCGGGACTGGGTACCGGCCGCACTCCGGTTACGAACTTCTCGATCGTGTCCAGCACCGAATCGGCGTCTTGACGGGCTTTGCCGTCGGTACCCGGCACCGCAGTGCCCGGAACAGGCCCCGATAGACCAGCACCTTGGTTGTCGCAAAAGACCAACCGGCCGAACGGCGCTAGTTTGCTCAGACACGACGCGAACGCCGGGTCCATCCAGGCGGCAGGGGCGATGTGCGGGGTCGGCCCGGAAGCGGCGGCGGTGCCGACGGGATCCTCATCCAGGACTTGATGGGCGAGGTGGTCAGCCCCGCCGGCATATCCCATCCCTGGCGGAGTGTTCATCGCAACCTCCGTGTGTCCTGTCGTAGGGGGCACTTCGGCGCCGGGCGGCCCGAGAGCTCCGGGGCGGCTGTCCCGGAGCTCTCGGTGCCCTGCTCACCCTCAGCGGGCGGGCTGGATCGGGTGATTGGACCGGATCATGTCGGCGGGGTCCACCTTCGCCTTGATCTGGCGTAGCCGCTGGTAGGCCGACTGGGTCCAGAACGGCGCCGCAGGGCCCCGGGTCTCGGCGAAGTTGAGGTACATCTGCCGCGCGGCCCACGGCGCGAGTGCATGTTTCACCGTTTCGACCTGCGCGGTAACCGGGGCCACCAGCTGCGGGACGGGTGTCATGCCGACCGCGTAGAGTGCGTACTGGGCGTCGATCGAGGCCAGCGCGCCGTTGCCGGGCCGTGGGCGGGCGAATTCGCCGCCAAGATGGCGCACCTCGACAGATAGCAGGGGGAACGCCGCGCCCGGGCCGGCGGCCCCGATGAAGGCGTCCATAGCCTCGGCGGGCAGCCGGTCGATCATCAAACCGTCACCAGCCCCGGGAACCGGCTGCTCGGGGTCCATGTGCAGATGGCTGAGCACCGGTACGGGAACGGTGGCAATGGTGTCGTTGACCGGCCCGAGCGCGCGCAGCGGGGCGAGCAGCGCATCGGCTTCCGCCGGGTAGCCGAGGTGATAGACCTCGACGATCACGAACGACCTGCCGCGGATCTGCTCGGGGATCTGCGGGATCGGCGGGAGGTTGAGGAACCGGCCCACCGTGGTCAGCTCGTCCGGCGGCCCACCGCGGGTCAGCTCACCCCAGGCCTGCAGCACCTCGGGTCCGCGCTCGATCGGGTACCACAAGATCCCGGCGTACGCCTCGGTGATGGGGAACAGCCGGAATTCAAGCGCGGTGACGACACCGAAGCTGCCACCGCCCCCGCGCAGCGCCCAGAACAGCTCGGGCTCATGCTCGTGGTCGGCCCGCACCAGGCGGCCGTCCGCGGTCACGATCTCGATCGCGAGCACGTTGTTGGCGGTCAGGCCGTGCTTGCGGCCGAGGAAGCTCATGCCACCGCCGAGGGTGTAACCGGCCACGCCCACGTCCGGCGAGGAGCCCGCCAGGGCGGCGAGCCCGTGCTCGGCCGCGGCGTCCACGACGTCGAGCCAGACCGCGCCCGCCTCGACCCGGGCGGTTCGCGCCTGCGGGTCGATCCGGATGCCGCGCATCCGCTTGGTCTTGAGCAGCAGCGTGTCCATGAGCGAGCCGAGCGGCCCGGCGTTGTGACCGGTTCCCTGGGCGGCGACCCGCAGGCCGCGCTCTGCCGCGTAACGGACGGCTGCCGCGACATCGGCGGCCGATTCCGGGAACACCACGGCGGCAGGTCGCTGATCGATGGCGAGGTTCCAGGCCCCCCGGGCCTCATCGAAGCCACCGTCGCCCGGGAGCACCACCCTGCCCTCCAGGCTAGGGACGAGGTGGCGGCCCTTAGGGAAACGTGTTGAGAGGACAGACATGGCAGATTCCTTCCTGATCGTGCTGGCCTTGCCGGCCGTGCAGCCCCAGAGTCACGGCGATGCCTTGGCGTCCACTGGTGCGATGACTTGGCCGACCACCCAAGTCGGAGCCAAGTAACGGCCAAACCGTTCTGGCGACAGTGGCCGGGTGGACACCAACGCAAGTCGCAGCCCGGATACGGCGCCGCTGTTGGTACGGCGGGCCGGGCCCGGCCGACGAACAGGACGTCGCGGCGCTGCTGTGCGACGTTCCCGTTGACCCCCGGGAGGTGCCCGGCCTGGTGCGGCAGCGAGCCGTGCTCGTCCTGAGCGATGTCACGCTGCCGCCGTCGGCGCCGCCGGTCGCGGCGGCGGCTTTCCATTTCGACCGGCGCGCCAGGACTGCGGAGCTGATGGGCATCGCAGTAGCCGGGCCGCTGCGCAGGCACAGCCTGGGCCGCCGGCTGCTCACCGGTGTGCTGATGTTGCTGCGGTCGGAGGGATTCGAGCGGGTGCAGGCCGGGGCGGATCCCGGGACGGCGGCGGCAGCGCTGCTGGTCTCGGCCGGCTTCACCACCGGCGGTGACACGGCGGAGGCGGTCGGCCGCGGCCACTTCCTGCTGGTGCTCTAAAGCTCCCGCCGGGGGACTGTGACCAGCGCCAATGACCGCCACCGTGGCAAACTAGGCTGGTGGATGCCGGACCGGTGCCGGAGATGAGCGGCGACAGCCGCCTGCATTTTGGGGTGCTGGGCGCTTTCCGGATGGAACGCGACGGCCAAGAGGTCGATCTCGGCCCGCGGCTACAGCGCACGCTGCTGGCGATCCTGGTGGTAGAAGCCGGACACGTCGTCCCCGTGGACCGGCTCATCGACCTGCTCTGGCGGGACGAGCCACCGACGGCGGCCATCGCGTCGGTGCAGGCGTACGTCTCACAGCTGCGCCGGCTACTCGAACCCGGCCGGCCACCGCGAGCGCCCGCCCGGGTGCTGGTCACCCAGGACCCCGGGTACGTCATCCGCGTCGCGGACGACCAGGTGGACGCGCTCCGGTTCCAGATGCTGACCCGGCGGGCGCACAACGACCTGGCGAGCGGCCAGCCCGCGGCCGCGGCCGCGGGCCTGCACGAGGCGCTGGCGCTGTGGCACGGTGACCCGCTGGCCGAGTTCGCCGACGAGCCGTGGGCCGTGCCTGCGGCGGCCCGACTCACCGAGGCGCACGACCTGGCCGCCGAGGACCGGATAGGCGCGTGGCTGGCACTGGGCAGGCACGCCGAAGCGGTGACAGAGCTGGAAGCGATGGTCGAGGCGCGTCCGCTGCGGGAGCGGCGCTGGGGGCAGATGATCGTCGCGGCCTACCGCTGCGGTCGGCAGGCCGACGCGTTGCGCGCCTACCAGCGGTGCCGCACCGTGCTCGCCGACGAACTCGGACTCGAGCCCGGGCCTGAGCTGCGGCGGCTGGAAGCCGCCGTCCTCGTTCAGGACCCCTCGCTGGACTGGCAGCCCCCCGCGACACCGCCCCCACCCGGGCCGGCCGCCGGGCAGGAAAGCCGCATCGCGTCGCCGTCGGCCGTGCCCCAGCGAGAAAGGAGCCAGCCCGCCCCTTCCCTGCTCGGCCGGGACACAGAACTGGCCCATCTTCGCAGCCGGCTCCAGGGGGCCGCATCCGGTCATGGCGGCGCGGTCGTCCTGGTAGGCGAGCCCGGCGCGGGCAAGACCACACTCGCGGAAGCAGCCGCGCACGTAGCTGACGACGCCGGGTTCACTTCCGCCTGGGGCAGATGCCTGGACGCCGCGTCGACACCGGCCTACTGGCCGTGGAGCCAGGTGCTGCGTGCGCTGCCGGACGGGCCCCGGGCTGCGGCAGCGCGCCAGCGGCTCGACGGCGACATCGAAGGCGAAGCTGAGAATAGCGTCCGCCAGTTCCGCGCGTACCAGGCCGTCGCCGCCGCGCACGGCGAAGCGGCCGCCAGCGCTCCCGTCCTCGCGGTCGTGGACGACCTGCACGCCGCCGACGAAGCCTCGCTCACCCTGCTGCAGCTGCTCGCCGGCGACCTGCACCGGATGCCCGCACTCTTCCTGTTCACGGTGCGCGACACCGAGGCCGCCCCCGCTCTCGGCCAGGCGCTAGGGGAACTGCTTCGCCACCCCGGGGCCGAACGGGTGCCTGTCCGCGCCTTCGAGCCGGCGGATGTCGCCGCGCTCCTCGAGCGCCTGACGGTGGGACTACCCGATGCCGATGTAGTTTCCGCGCTCATGGACCGCACCGGCGGCAACCCCTTCTACACCACCGAGCTGGTCCGGCTCATCAGCAGCGTTCACCGGCGCCGGCCGCTGACCGTCGGCGACGTGCTCACAATTGACGTGCCGAGCGGCGTCCAGGACGTCCTGCTGCGCCGAGTTCACCGGCTTCCAGCGGACACCCAGTCGCTGCTCATGGTCGCCGCGATCGCCGGCCGGGAACTCCATCCGGAACTGCTCGAACGCGTGACCAGCCTTGACGCCGAGCATCTCCTGCTGGACCTGGAGCCTGCGATCGCCGCGGGCCTGGTCACGGCGGCCGAGGCCGGCTGGGGTTTCCGGTTCCGTCATCCGCTGATCCACGACAGCCTGTACGCCAGTGCCGGCCGGGTGGAACGGGGGCGGCTGCATGCCCGGGTCGCGGCAGCGCTCGAGGACATCTCCTCCGCCAGCACCGCCACCGACCTGGCCCAGCTCGCCTTCCACTACCTGTCCGCCGGGCCGTTCGGCGATCCGGAGAAGGCCGTTACGTATGCGCGTGAGGCCGCCGCGCGGGCGGTCCGCCAGGGCGCTTGGCAGGACGCCGCCCGTCACCTGGAACAGGCGCTCACCGCCATTCCCCCAGCGCGGCCTGAGACCGATGCCACCCGCTGCGACGTGCTCGTCGAGCTTGGCCAGGCGCGCCGGTCAGGCAGCATGATCCGGGAAGCTCACGCCGCGTTCGAGGAGTCGATCAGCCTGGCCGACCGGATCGGCGATGAGGACCGCGTGCTCGCCGCGGCGGTTGCGTTCGGCGCCCCGGCCCTGTGGGGATCGCGCGACTGGGGCGAGACGGACACCCGCCTCGTCGCGCTGTTGGAACGGCAGCTGGATCGCATTGGCGACAGCGATCCCGCCCGCCGGGTCCGCATCCTCGCCACCCTGGCCACCGAGCTGTACTTCGGTGAAGCGGCGGAGCGCGGCTGGCGTTACGCAAACGCGGCGCTCGACGCCGCACGGCGGCTGGGCCAGCCCGAAGAGCTCGGTATCGCCGTCGGCGCCTACCTGCTGGCGGCACTGTCCAGCGACCACCTGCGGCAGCTCCGCACGGTCGTCGACGAGATGCTCACCGTCCACCGGCCGGAACTTAGCCCACGGGTGCAGGCGATCCTGCGCATCCATCTGCTCACCGAACGGATCCGGTTCGGGGAACTCGCACAATTCGACGTCGAGTTCGCCCAGGCGTGGCGGCTCGCCACCGGCGTGCTGCACTCGGCCGAACTCCAGGCGCAGCTGCGTTTCGCGGAAGCAAGCCGCTACTTCGTGGCCGGAGAACCCGAACGCGGCGCCGAGATCATCAAGGACGCCTACCAGGCGATGACGGGCGTGACCGGCCCCTGGGACGAACCAAACCGTTTCGTCGGTGAGACCGTCCAGATGCTCCTCACCGGTACGCTCGCCGACCACGCAGAGCAGCTGGCCAGGCGGCTGGCCGAGCCGGATCACCTGTCCATCCCGCACCTGGCCGCTCCCGCCGCCGCCCTGGGCTTCGCCCAGCGTGGTGACACGCAACAGGCCCGCGAGATCGTCTCCCGCTGGTTCGCGCCGCCGCCCCGGTCGTGGACCTGGATCCAGGCCATCGCCTACTGGGCCCAGGCCGCCACCGCGCTGGGTATGCCCGACCCCGGGTGGCTGTATGACCAGCTCGTGCCGCACGCGGGTGAGCTCGCCATCGTCGGTATCGGTGTCGACTGCGGCGGTGCCGTCGAGAGCCTGCTGGCCGGGCTCACATGGCGGCTCGGCCGACTTGATGAGGCCGCCGAGCGGGCCCGGGCCGGCCTGGCACTGGAGACCCGGGTTGGCTCCAGAATATGGATCACCCGGACCAAAGATCTCATCGACCGCATCAGTGAGGCGGAAGCGCCTGCACACAGCACCGGCGGCGGGCCGGATCTCGATGCACGCGAAGCTGATCATCCGCCTGGCCGGCTGTAAGCGCCCCAGCGTTCGCGCCAGGCTGGGGCCTTCCGCGCTCTGCGGATTGGCATTCCGGCGGATCGCGCAGGACCCAAACCCTGCCAAGGTCGGCGGCCGGGAGGCAGTCACAAACGCCAGGAACTCGTCCAGCTCCACATCGGGCTCAAACGCTCCGCTGCGCAGCTGATAGATGAGCTTCCCGGGCAGGCCGGGCCCGGCCTTCAAGGACACGCATCGTGCCTGGTGAGTGGCGGTGGAGGTGGGATTTGAACCCACGGAGGGGTTGCCCCCTCACACGCTTTCGAGGCGTGCGCCCTCGGCCACTAGGCGACTCCACCGCCGCTGAGCCTACCCGACGTGACCGGCCTCCACTCCCGGCGCAGGCAGCCGCAACACTCTTGTCATCAAGGCCGCCCCGGCCGGCAAGAACCGCCTGACCAGGGCGTGTGACCCGGCAGCCGGGCGGTGTCAGCCGCCCGGCTGCCGGCGCCCAGCGAAGAACTCGCGCAGCAGCCGCGCGCAGTCCGCTTCCAGCACACCGGAAATGACCTCGGTCTGCCGGTCCAGCCTGCGGTCGCGCAGCACGTCCCACAGCGAGCCGGCCGCCCCCGCCCGCGGGTCGGGCGCGCCGTAGACCAGCCGCGGGATCCGGGCCATCCAGATCGCGCCCGCACACATCGTGCAGGGTTCCAGGGTGACGACGAGGGTGCAGCCCGCCAGCCGCCAGTCGCCGGCCGCGGCCGCCGCGGCCCGGATGGCCACGATCTCGGCGTGGGCGGTGGGATCGGCGTCGGCCTCGCGGCGGTTGTGGCCCTGGCCGATGATCCTGCCCGCGCTGTCCACGACCACCGCGCCGACCGGCACCTCGGGAGGGGTGCTGGCCAGGGCCGCCGACGCCGCCGCGAGCGCCGCGCGCATCGCGGGCCCGAAGGAGGCCGCGTACCCGGTGGTCACGGCGCAGCGCTCAGCGCGGCAGCGGTCGCGGCGGGCCCGGGTCTCACGGGCCGAGTGCGGCGTCCAGGGCACGGTCCAGTGCCTGGCCGAAGCCGAGCCGGCGGGCGATGCTGGCCAGGGCCTCGTCGGGGAACAGGTCCAGGTCGCCGGACAGCGCGCCGAGATCCATCTCGTCCACTCCCAGGTCGGCGAAGATGGACATCTCCCCCGCCGGCAGCACCTGGTCCAGGTCGTCCTCGCCAGGGACCGGGATATCCAGGTAGTCGAGCACCTGGCGGGCCAGCGGCCAGTCCACGGCGGCCGTCAGGTCGGACAGGAACACCGAGACCTCGCCGCCGAGCACGCGTAGCGCCACGAAGAAGTCATCCCCGACCGCGACCAGGCCAATCGTGCCGCCCAGGCTCGGCTGCTGCCGGAGAGCGTGGATCAGGCCCTTCAGGTCCTCAGTGAGGGCGACGGGCAGGATTTCGGTGTCCCAGGCGTCATCCTCCCGGTAGACGATCACGGCGACGTTGCCGCCATTCACATCCGTCATCGCCACCTCACCTGGGCTGTCGTCCAGCAAGGAATGGTGTCAGATCGGCGGCACCCCCGTATGCCAATCCCCAGGCTCGCCGGCGGCCGGCCGGACCCGGGGAGATTTCACTACCTAAGGCAGTGAGATGTGCACCTATTGTTACCGCCGTCGGGACCCGGGACCTACGGGACGGGAACTCGCCAATTTTCCGGTTCAGGCGCCGCGTGATGTTCGTCCCAGCGGGGGATCAAGGTACGGTGGCTGCCTTGCAATCGGTAGTCTTGGTAAAGCAATTACGCTGGGCTAAACTAAGCTAACGGGCTGAACGCAGCCGACGACCGCGGAGCTGATCATGCTGAAGAAGATCATCACCTGGGCGATCGTCATCTTCATAGCCTTTTACCTCATCACAGACCCGACCGGGGCGGCGAATACCATCCAGGGCCTGCTTAATCTCCTCAAGGACGCCGGCAATTCCCTGGCGACGTTCGTGAACTCGCTGTGAGCCAGCCATGAGGTTGATCGCCCCCCGCAACGCAGGCCCGGCGGCGGTTAACAAGTACCTGCTCCCGCACGAGCATCAGGTCATCACCGTCCGCAAGCACCCCGCGGTGCTCATCGGCCCGATCTTGATCACGCTGGCCGGGGTGCTCATCGCCCTGGTCCTCGGCACCACGCTGCTGCACAACTCGCACAACGCCATCCTCGTCCTGGTGCTGGTCGTGGTGGGCCTGCTGCTCTACCTGGCCTTCAAGACCTGGGAGTGGTCTGAGGACTACTTCGTGGTGACCTCGGACCGGATGCTCCAGGCCAGCGGGGTCTTCACCCGCAAGATAGCGATGATGCCGCTGGTCAAGGTCACGGACATGAGCTTCCAGCGTTCCACGCTCGGCCGCCTGCTGGGCTTCGGGGAGTTCATCCTGGAGTCGGCCGGCCAGGACCAGGCGCTGCGCAACATCGATCACGTGCCGTACCCCGAGCAGCTCTACCTCGAGATCTGCGCCCTGATCTTCCCGGCCGAGAAGATCCCCTGCCCCCAGTGCGACGGCCAGGGCGTGCTCATCCAGGAGAACGAGGACGGCGAGGAGAACACGTACCTCTGTCCTTTGTGCAAGGGGCGGAAGACGGTGTCGGGAGACACTCTCGTCGCGGAGAATAGAGACTTCGGCGACGACTGAGTCGCCAGCAGCGCTTTCCTCCCTTCCCCGGGGTTCGTGCTGCCGGACGGTCCACCGGAGCGTCCGGCAGCACGAGTCTGCCCGCCACCCGAAGCTGCCTGGCCGGCGTGCCGGCGGCCCGGCGCATCCAGTTACACGCTGACGAGCGCGATGCCGGCCACGGCCAGCAGCAGCCCGGCCAGCTGGGGCAGGCGCATCCGCTCGCCGAGGACGACCCGGGCCAGCAGCACCGTGACCCCCGGGTACAGCGAGGTCAGCACCACCGCGATGCCGAACAGCCCAGCCCGGGTAGCGGCCACGTAGCAGACGTTGGCGCCCGCATCGAGCAGACCGGAGGCGACCGCCGCGCCCAGCAGCCACGGGCTGACCGAGCGCCAGGCCAGGCCGCCCAGCCAGGCCATCGCACCGGTCACGACCAGGGCCCCGGTAATGCGGGACACGGCGCTGGGCCACAGCACGCCCGAGGCGCCCGCGTAGCGCAGGAACAGGAAGAACAGGCCGAACCCGATGCCGCCCCCGACACCGAGCAGGAGACCGCGGGCGGGCGGGGCAGACCCGGACTGGCCGCGGCCGATCCCTTCCGAGCTCACCAGCACGGTGGCCACCAGGCACAGGCCGCCGCCGAAGTAGACCAGCGGCCCGGGGCGCTCCCCGCCCGCGATCGCCACGCCGACCGGGAGCACCGTGGACACCAGCGCCGAGACCGGGGCCACCACCCGCATCGGCCCCGCGGCGAGGCCCGCGTAGAACAAGATGAGCCCGGCCCCGCCGGCCACGCCCGCGGCCGCCGCCCACGGCAGCCCGGCCGTCCCGACCGGCCCACCAAACGCCAGCGCCGCGGCCAGCAGCACCACCACCCCGGCCGGGGCGGAGACGATGAGCACGGACAGGACGTGGGTGCGCCGCGACACGGCACCGCCGAGGAAGTCGGCGCTGCCGTAGAGCACGGCGGCCGCCAGGGCGAAGACGATGGTCACGATGGCTCCCGGGCGAGCGTGCCGAAGCACGGGACGGTCGGTTTAGCGAACTGTATAGTTCACTGTACTGACCGGCTGGACGCGGCGCGACCGGGATCCTGAGCGCGGCGCAGCCGGAAGGCGAAGCCACCGCTCAAGGGAGCGAAGCACCCCGGGATACCGGGCCGGACCGAACGGACAAACGATGGCTGCTGCCGACATCCCGGCCGCGCTGGCCCGGACCCTGCAGGCGCTGCGGGCCGAACGGGGCTGGTCACTGGACCAGCTGGCTGCCCGCTCCGGGGTGAGCAAAGGGGTCCTCGTCTCGCTGGAACAGGGCCGCGGCAACCCGAATCTGGGCACCCTGGCCCGGATCGGCGACGCGTTCGGCGTGCCCCTGACCCGGCTGGTCGAGGTGACCAGCGAATCGAGCGTCCGGATCACCGGGCCCGGCGACGCGCGCGTGCTCTGGCGCGGCCCGTCCGGGGGGACGGGCACGATCCTGGCGGCCACCGAGCCCCCGTGGGCCGCGGAACTGTGGCGCTGGACGCTCCAGCCGGGCGAGGGCTTCGGCGGGGATGCGCACACGCCCGCCACCCGGGAACTGGCCTGGGTCGAGGACGGCACCCTCACGCTGACCGTGGCCGGGGAGCGGTACCAGGTGACGGCCGGGCAGTCGGCCCGGTTCCCGGGCGGCGTCCCGCACGCCTACCGGAATGACGGGACCACGCCCGTGGCCCTGACGATGATCGTCGTGGTCCCGCCTGCCCCGGAGTGAGCGGCCGCCGGCCAGCGGCGGGCCGGCCCGGGCCAGCAGGGCATCCCCCGAACCGGCCGGGCCAACAGGGCATCCGACTTCCGGAACCTTCCTGGGCAGACGGGGCATCCACCCCCGAACCGGCCCGGCCACCCTGGGCACTGGTACATTCTGAGACAGAATTTCATCGTGGCCTGGCGTGGATTTACCCGCGGATTACCCTGGCGCAGATTGTCGGCCTCTGACTTCGGGCAGCAGCCGTGGTGAGGGGCGCAGACCCCGGCCAATATCCTCGATAGGAGAAAGTAATGCGAGTCGTGGTGACGGGGGGCGCCGGCTTCCTCGGATCCCATCTGTGTGACGCGATAATTGCCCGGGGCGATAGTGCCATATGCGTGGACAACCTGGCCACCGGCCGGCCGGAGAACGTCGCGCACCTGATGGGCAGGCCCGGGTTCACGTTCGTGGAAGCCGACGTCAGTTCCGCTCTCGACGTGCCCGGCCCGGTCGATGCGGTGGCCCATCTGGCCAGCCCAGCGTCCCCCCCGGAGTACCTGCGCCTTCCGCTCGAGACGCTGGCCGTGGGGAGCCGGGGGACGGAGAACGCGCTGCGCGTGGCCCACCGGTACGGGGCCCGGTTCGTCCTCGCCTCCACCAGCGAGGTCTACGGCGACCCGGCCGTGCACCCGCAATCCGAGGATTACTGGGGCAACGTCAACCCGGTCGGCCCGAGAAGTGTTTACGACGAGGCCAAGAGATTTGCCGAGGCACTGACCCGCGCCTACCGGGACACGCACGGCGTGGACGCCGGCATTATCCGCATCTTCAACACGTACGGCCCGCGGATGAACGCGCAGGACGGGCGGATTGTCTCGAACTTCATCACCCAGGCGCTGAACGGGGACCCGCTGACCATTTACGGCGACGGCACCCAGACCCGCAGTTTCTGTTACGTGGACGACCTGATCCGCGGGATCGTGAGCATGATCGACTGCGCCGAGAGCGGCCCGGTGAACCTCGGGAACCCGGAAGAATTCACCGTCGCCGACTTCGCGAAGCTGGTGCTGCGGCTGACCGGCTCGGACTCGCCGGTGGAGCACCTGCCACTGCCGGTGGACGACCCGACCCGCCGCTGCCCGGTCATCACCCGGGCCAGCCACCTGCTGGGCTGGCAGCCCGAAGTCCGCGTGGAGGACGGCGTCCGCCGGACCGTTGAGTGGTTCCGCTCCCGGCCTGAGGAACTACGGATGGCCTCAGCCGCCGGTTCCCGGTAAACGGCTCCGCCGCTTATCGCCGGCGGGTGCCGCTGCGCGGCGTATTGCCCGCGCGCGGGCGATGCAGGCGCATTCCGCCCGGTCCGGGCGTCATTGCGGGTGCCATTGCCGGGCCCGTAATAGGGGGACGGTATTCCCGGGCGCGGACCGGGTCATCGCCACGGCACCCGCCGTCGCGATGCGCGGTGCGTACTACCCGCGGGCCGGGCCGGGCACCTGGGCCAGCTGAGCCGCTCCGCCCAGGGACCGCACCGTCCACCCGGCCGACCGCCACCGGGCCAGCGGGAGCACGTTGCGCCCGTCGAGCAGGCACGGGGTCCGGACCACCGAGGCCAGCTCGGACGGGTCGATGTCGCGGTACTCGGGCCATTCGGTGAGGTGCAGCACCACGTCCGCCGCCTCGCAGGCCTTGACGGCCTCTTCCACGTAGTCCAGGGACGGCCAGGCCCGCCGCGCGTTGTACGTGGCCCGGGGATCGTGCACCCGCACCGCCGCCCCCTCGGCCTGGATGGCCCGGGCCACGTCGAGGGCGGGTGAGTCCCGGACGTCGTCGGTGCCGGGCTTGAAGGCCGCCCCCAGCACGGCCACGTTCCGCCCGGCGAAGGACCCGCCGGCGAGCTCGCGGGCCAGCTCGACGGCCAGGACCCGGCGGCCCGTGTTGATCTGGTCCACCTCGCGCAGGAACTGCAGGGAGCCGCCCACGCCCAGCTCATCGGCGCGGGTCATGAACGCCCGGATGTCCTTGGACAGGCAGCCGCCGCCGAAGCCCAGCCCCGCGGAGAGGAACCGGCGCCCGATGCGGGTGTCGTGGCCGAGCGCGTCCGCGAGCGTCATCACGTCGGCGCCGGCCGCGTCGCACACATTCGCGATCGCGTTGATGAAGGAGATCTTGGTGGCCAGGAAGGCGTTCGCCGCGACCTTCACCAGCTCCGCGGTGGCCAGGTCCGTGGTGATGTACGGGGTGCCCAGCTCGAGCACGCTGGCGTAGATCTCGCGCAGCAGGACATCAGCGCCGTCCGACGTCACGCCGACGACGATGCGGTCCGGCCGCAGCGTGTCCTGGACCGCGAATCCCTCGCGGAGGAACTCGGGGTTCCAGGCCAGCCCGGCCGCCGCGCCTGCCGGCGCGAGCCCGGCGATCCGGCAGGCCAGCCGGGCTGCCGTGCCGACCGGCACCGTGGACTTGCCGATCACCAGGCAGTCCCGGGTGAGGTACGGGGCCAGCCCGTCCACGACCGCCTCGATATGACTCAGGTCGGCGCCACTGCCGCCGGGCAGCTGCGGGGTCCCGACGCAGATGAAGTGGGCGTCGCCGAACCCGGCGGCCTCTTGCAGGGAGGTGCTGAAGCGGAGCTTCCCCGACCGCACCGCCCGGACCAGGATCTCCTCGAGTCCGGGCTCAAAGAAAGGGGCGCGGCCATCCTGGAGCGCGGCCACCTTCCGGGTGTCGGCGTCCACGCCGAGGACCTCATGCCCGAGATCCGCCATGCACGCCGCGTGCACGGCACCCAGATACCCGGTCCCGATAACGGTCATCCGCATGCGGGTCACTCCTTAACCATGCCGCAGCCAAGATCCGGGACTGGCGACGCTGGGCCGCCGTGCAGATGAAGGCTCGCCGAACCCTGAGCGTCCACGCACGGCGCTGGCCGGTTCCGAGTGATCCACCAGCCCGTTCCCCCGGCGAGGTCGTTCCCGAACACGCAGCGCACTCCCCCTCTGTGGCCGCTGTGCCTGGGCGCGCCACTTTCAGCCCGGCGCCGCTCCAGGCCGAGAGATCCTGGGGAGAACGGCGCGTCGGCACTGGCGCTACGTTCACATTCGTCGCTTAGGTCATCAAACCTGCTCAGCAGCGAAGTCGCACCGGGTTTGGGAGAGGTTTACCAGCTAAACTCGGCGGGCCGTGCCCACGCGGCATCACGGCATGGCTATGCCATCTAGTAGTGCCAGGTCAGACGGGTCAGGGAGGCGGGATCAGCCGTGCGTTTCGTCTTCAGCCCGCCCACCGAGGACGCGGCCGGCCTGCTGAGCCTGCCGTGGACGGAGCCGCTCGAGCAGTGGCATGACCCGCGGCTGGTCGAGATCCGGCAGCGCGGCATCTCCCGGCACATCGTCCGCTTCGTCGCCGACGACGGCGAGCTGTACGCGCTCAAGGCCATCAACGAGAACCTGGCCCGGCGTGAATACCGGCTGCTGCGCGACCTGGCCGAGCTCAACGTGCCCGCGGTGCATGTGGTCGGCATCGTGGTGGACCGCGGGCCGGATCTCGAGGCGATCCTGGTCACCCGGTTCCTGGACTACTCCACCACCTACCGGGCCCTGTTCTCCAGCTCACGGGGCGGCCAGCCGACGGACCGGCTGCTCGACGCCCTGGTCGAGCTCCTGGTCCGGCTGCACCTGTCCGGCTTCTTCTGGGGTGACTGCTCACTGTCCAACACGCTGTTCCGCTACGACGCGGGCACGCTCGAGGCGTATCTGGTCAACGCGGAGACCAGCGAGCGCCATCCCTCGCTGACCGCGGGCCAGCGGCGTTACGACGTGGACCTGGCCGAGGAACGCGTGTACGGCGAGCTGCTCGACCTCCAGGCCGGTGAGCTGCTCAGCCCGGACCTGGACCCGCTGGAGATCGCCGCGGAGCTGCCCCTGCGGTACGAGCGGCTGTGGGATGAGCTGACCCGGGAAGAGCTGCTGCGCCCGGACGACCAGCGGTACCGGATCGCGCAGCGGCTGCGGCGGCTCAACGATCTCGGCTTCGACGCCGACGAGGTGGAGCTGATCAGCACGCCGGACGGGAACCGGCTCCGGCTGCGGACCAGGGTGTCGGAGTCCGGCTATCACGCGCGCCAGCTGTTCCTGCGCACCGGGCTGGTCGTGGAGGAGAACCAGGCCCGCCGGCTGCTCAACGACGTCGCCAGCTTCCGTGCCTACCTGGAGCAGAAGCGCGGCCGCCCGGTGCCCGAGATGGTGGCGGCCAGCCAGTGGCTCAGCGATATCTACGACCCGGTGGTCGCGGCGATCCCGGAAGACCTGCGCGGCCGCCTCCCGCCGGCCGAGATCTTCCACGAGATCCTCGAGCACCGCTGGTACATGTCCGAGGCAGCCGGCTTCGACGTCGGCACGGCCGCGGCCGCGCGATCCTATTTCCAGACGGTGCTGCCGGGGGTACCCGAACTGCTCAGCGAGGGTGGCGCGGCCCCGGGCGGCACCCGCACGTCATCCTGACCGCCGCGGGCGGCGATCATCGGCAGGCCGACGAGCAGCGCCAGCACCGCGATCACGGCCGCCTCGATCAGCTGGCCGTCCGCCTCGTGCAGGCAGGCCTGCTCGAACTGCTGCGCCACCGCCGGGGACGCCGCCTGCCCGGGGCTGCCGCCGGTGTTGACGATGCCCGGGTCAAGCCGGACCCGGACCGCGCTATCGGAGGTGTGACCCGGGCCGCACCATCCCGTCACCGCGCCGGACGCGGCCCGCTGCACGCTGAGCGGGATGAAGAGCAGGGTCAGCGCCGCGGCCAGGCCGCCGACCACGATCGCCACCCCGCACAGGCGCAGGAAATCCCGACCGGACGATGGCATGGCTGCCTCCTCAGCGCACGTCGGCCACCCGCAGGCCCGATCCCGTCCCGCCCTCGGGCCTGGCGGCCCTCCTCTTATCTAGCTTGGCATGGCCGACGCCGCGCAGACGCGTACCGGGGCAGCCAGGTTCCCGGACTCCGGTGACCCGGGCGTACCCGGGCAGCGGGTAACGTCCACGGGACAGCAGGCGCCCGTCCCCGGGGAGGTAGACGTGATGGCTGATGCTGAGCCCGCGGCGATGCAGGCCGGCGTGGTCAACGTCCTGCTCACCATCAACCCGGTGGCCAGCCACGCCGCGGGCGCGTACCTCACCTGGGACGGGGTGGCCTTCGACGAGGAGCAGACCGCGCGGTGCGACGCGGCCACCCCGCACGAGCTGTGGGCGTGGACCGTCACCACCGACGAGGCGCCCGGCGCTGCCGCCGGGCCCCGGGCGGACGTGCGCAGGCTGACCACGATCGTGGCCGGGGCGGCCGGGCAGGCCCCGGAGGCGTTCAACGAGGCGGTGCTCAGTCATTTTGCCGGCTGCCCGGCCCGCGAGGTGCTGGGCCCGGGTGCCGGGGAATCCGGTGCGGACGGGGAGTACCGCCCCTACCCGGTCATCTTCCGCCAGACCGTGCTGCCGCGGATCTTCCGTGACACGGTCCTGCCCGGCCTGGCCGGGCAGGACCGCGACGAGGCGCTGGAGATCCTGGGCCGCCTCGAGCCGGCGGCTAGCCCGGCCACCCCGGACCACACGGCCTGACCCCTTCCCGGGCCCGGCGGCCCCGGCGGCGGCTCCGGACCCACGGCCTGAGCCCCTCCCGGGCCGGGCGCCCCGGCGGTCAGCTGGCGCAGCCGCCTGCCGCCCTGGCCGCGGCGACATCGGCGGGCACGCTCCCGTGCCGGTAGAGCCCCAGGTCCCGGGGAGAAAATCCCCAGTGGCCGCCCGCGTAGACCAGAGTCTCGGTCGCGCTCTCCGGCTTCGCGGCCCCGCCCGTCAGGGCCACCGTGACCACCGCGGTCTTCCCGGTCACGGCGACGTGGCGGATCTTGTAGGACATCCCGCCGGCCGCGCCCGGGCAGCCCCGGTGCACCGCGACCCAGGCCGGCTCGCTGATGGCCTGCCGGACCGGGGCGCTCAGCATCTGGTAGATGATCGCGAACTGGCCGGCGGTGTAGAGCGTGAGGTAGTCATCGGCATCGGCCCGCGCCGCCGCGGCGGTGTCCGGTTCCACCGGCGCCGAGGCGTGCGCGCCGGGGGACGCGCTGCCGGCTGGCGCGGACGGCCCGCTGGAGCTCCCGGAACTGGCCGTCGAGCAGGCCGCTAAGGCGAGCCCGGCGGCAACCGCGGCCGGGACCGTACTCATCGCCTGAAATCGCATTCGTGCGCTTCCTCTCGGAGGTGACGCCTACCAGACGCCTGCCGGGGCCCGGCGGTGCACGCCCGCCGGGCCTGGCGGTGCACACCCGTGGCGGCCGGGCTGGGCAGGTGGCCACGCGGCCGGCCGGGCTGGCAGGTGACCACGTCGGCCGGCGGGGCGGGCCCGCTGGCGGTCTCCCGGGGGCGGGCCCGGCCAGATTATGGCACCGGGCGGCTCGCCGGGGCCGCGGGATCCGGGACGGGCGGCCGGCCTGACCCCGGGCGGCTGTGGCGCGGCTCATCCCAAATTTATGCATTAGTTGTTCAAGGAGGGTAGGGCTCAGGTCTGGAGGTGGACCAGAGTGACTGGGGGCATTCACGTCGGGGACCCGGGCAGCGTGATGCCGCGCCGGGACGCGCCCGCCAACTCAGTCGATCCGGATGCCACCGGGCCGGACAGACCGTTAGGGATGGTGGTGCCGGCCGGGGCGTGAGGGCCGGGCGCACGCACTGCGCCAGGTCGTGCCGCGCCAGGGCCCTCGCCATACTGGAGGCTGTGGCGGAGAACGGGCAGGAGCCGGGCGGGCGGAGCGATCCGGCCGGGCCGCCGCCGTCCCGGGTGGACAAGCGGCTCTACTTCGCGCTGATGTCGGTCTGCATCGGCTTGTTCGTCATCTCCTGGGCGGTCGTGGACCGCTATTCAGTCCTCGCGGCGATCATCCTGTCGGCGGTGGCGCTGGCCATCCCGCCGTTCGCCGCGATCATCGCCAACGCGACCAGCGCGACCGACCGCCGCCGGTGACCGTCAGCGGCTGAGGGCCGCGTCCCGGTAGTGAAGATGAACCACGCCGCTGCGGAAGCGGCGCTCACCCACCAGTTCCAGCGGGAGACGGACGCCGGCGGGCAGCGCCGGCTTGCCGCCGCCCAGCACGATGGGCGAGATGACCAGGTGATACTCGTCGACCAGCCCGGCCGTGATGGCGTGCCCGGCCAGCCCGGGACCGCCGACGGTGATGTCCTGGCCGGCCTGTGCTTTCATCCGCCGGACCGCCTCGGGGTCGAAGTGCCGTTCGATCCTGGTCCGGGTGGTGGAGGCGCGGTCCAGGGTCCGGGAGTACACGACCTTGTCGGCGGCCTGCCAGATCCGGGCGAAGTCGAGCATGAGCGGCGGCTGGCCCGGGCGGGTGTCCGCGGTCTCCCAGCCCACCATCGCCTCGTACAGCCGGCGCCCGTACAGGTAGGTGCCGACCGGCCGCTCGAAGTCGTTGATGAAGGCGAACACCTCATCGTCCGGCATGCCCCACTCGTAGCGGCCCTTGTCGTCTTCGATGTAGCCATCCAGCGATGTGATCGCCATGTAGATCAGCTTGGCCACCGCCGTCCTCCCTTCCCCATCGGCCGTCCCGGAGATCATATTCCTATACGGGAATGCGTCAAAGCGGGCCGCGGCTCCCCCTGCGGGGCAGGTGCCACGGAAGGCGGACCGAAAGCAGCAGCCCCCTGGTGGCGATGCACCAGGGGGCTGCTGCTCAGCGAGCGGAGGCTCGGGGATTTGAACCCCGGATGGGCGCGAACCCAAACCGCATTAGCAGTGCGGCGCCATAGACCGGACTAGGCGAAGCCTCCCCGACGACCAAGCGGTCCGCATCAGCGTACCGGGATGCCGCCAGACGTGCCAAAGCAGTTGGCGCACTGCCGCGGAAACAGCCCGGATCAGGTCAGCCGGCGGGCGCGGTGCCGGGCACCGGGACGGCGCCGGGCCGGGCTACGGCACCTCGGTCACGTCGTAGTCGCCCGCGGCGTACGCCGCCCTGATCCGGGTCTTCGAGAACTTCCCGACGCTGGTCTTCGGTACCTCCTCGATGAACGACCAGCGCTCGGGGAGCTGCCAGCGGGGCAGCCGCTCACCCAGGTATTCCTTGAGCTCCTTGGCGGTGACCGTGGCCCCCTGCGTAATCACCACAGCAGCCAGCGGGCGCTCGCCCCACTTCTCATCGGGCACCCCGATGACGGCGGCCTCGGCCACCTCGGGGTGGCCCATCAGGAGGTTCTCCAGTTCCATGGAGGAGATCCACTCGCCGCCGGACTTGATCACGTCCTTGGCCCGGTCGGTGAGGGTCACGTAGCCGAGCCGGTCGATGGTCCCGACATCGCCGGTGCGCAGCCAGCCGTCGTCAAACTTCCCGGGGTCGTCGTCCTTGTAGTACGACCCGGTGATCCAGGGGCCGCGGACCTGGACCTCGCCGACCGAGACACCGTCGTTCGGCAGCACCGCCCCGCTGTCCCCGACCAGGCGCCCCTCCACGGTGCAGAACAGGCGCCCCGCGGTGTCCCGGTAATGCCAGGCCTCCTCCCCGCTCACCCCCTCCGGCGGCCGGGCGAGGCTGCCCAGCGGCGAGGTCTCGGTCATCCCCCAGGCCTGGAGGATCTCGACGCCGAGTTCCTTCTGGAAGGCCTCCATCAGCGCGTGCGGGACCGCGGAACCGCCGCAGGGCACCAGGCGCAGCGAGGACACGTCACCGCCGTGGGCGCGGACGTGCTGGAGCAGCCCGCTCCAGATGGTCGGAACCGCCCCGGCGATCGTCGGCCGCTCGGTCTCGATCAGCCGGACCAGCGGCTCGGGGTGCAGGAACCGGTCGGGCATGATCAGGTCGGCGCCGCTCAGCACCGCCGCGTAGGCCAGCCCCCAGGCGTTGGCGTGGAACATCGGGACCACCGGCAGGACCCGGTCGGTGTCGTTCAGGGCGAACGAGTTGCCCAGGCAGGCACCCATCGCGTGCAGGTAGGTGGACCGGTGGCTGTACACGACGCCCTTGGGCATGCCGGTGGTGCCGCTGGTGTAGCACATCGCGGCGGCGGTCCGCTCGTCGAGATCGGGCCAGCTGAACGTGGCCGGCTGGGCGGCCAGCAGTTCCTCGTAGTAGTGCACCTCGTGACCGTGCCCGACCAGCGCGGTGGCATCGGCGGATCCCTCGCCGGAGGGCGGCCCGGTCAGCACGATGTGGCGGACCGTCTCCAGGCCGGGCAGGATCGCGGCCAGCAGTGGCACCAGGGTGGGCTCGGTGATGATCACATCGTCGCCGGCGTGGTTGGCGATATAGCTGAGCTGCTTGTGATCGAGCCGGAGGTTCAGCGTGTGCAGCACCGCCCCCATGGAGGGCACGGCGAGGTAGGCCTCCAGGTGCTCGGCGTTGTTCCACATCAGGGTGGCGACCCGCTGATCCGCGTCCACGCCCAGTTCCCGCAGGGCACCGGCGAGTTGCGCGGCGCGGGCGCCGGTCTGGGCGTAGGACTGGCGGCGGACGCCGTCCGTCGTGCACGTGACGACCTCACTGTCCCCGTAGACCGTCGTGCCGTAGCGCATCAGCCCGGTCACCGTCAGGGGCACGTCCATCATCGTGCTGAGCACGGGCCACCTCCTTGTGATTCACCCCCGGCGCGCCTGCACCGGTCCCGCGTCGTTTCTCGTCGGATCGTGTCATGCCTGGCGGCGAAACGGCACCCTCCGGCCCTGGGAATCCGTCAGCCTTCCAGCAGGTCCGCGTCGATCCGCAGCTTGGCGACCGCCCGGGACACGGTGCTCTTGACGGTGCCCAGGCTGACCCCGAGGACGTTGGCGATTTCCGCCTCGCTCATGTCCTCGTAATAGCGCAGCACCACGGCCGCCCGCATCCGCTGCGGCAGCCGCTCGATCGCCCGGCGCAGCGCGTCCTGCACCTCGCTGTCGCTGGCGTGATCGATGACCGGCTGATCGGGGATCTCGTCTGTCGGGTACTCCTCGACCCGGCGCCGCCGCCACCAGGAGATGTGCGTGTTGACCATGGCCCGCCGCACGTAGCCGTCCACGGCGGCGCGGTCCTCGATCCGGTCCCACGCCTGGTAGGTCTTGGCCAGCGCCGCCTGGACGAGATCCTCGGCATCCGCCCGGTTGCGGGTCAGCAGGTAGGCCATCCGCAGCAGCGACCCGCTCCGGGACGTGACGTACTCGTGGAAGGCCGGGTCGCCCGCGGCCGGCGGCTCGCGCCGGGGCGCGGGCGGCAGCTCCTGCCGCGGCGCGCGCGCCAGCTCCTGCCGCGGCCCGGGCGCCAGCTCCTGCTGCGGTTCGCGCGCCGTGACCGCACGGCTAACCGGCGCGCCCGCCGCAACGCCTCGCGCGGAATCGCCCTGACCCTGAGTCCCGGCGTGCCTGCTGCGCGGTGTGACCCCGTTTCCCCGCGCACCGGCCACGACGTGATCGCCCCCGACGCTCACACCCCAACCGTACCCAGCTAACACGCTGACCCCACGGTTCAGCCGTGTGCCGGCGAGGCGGCGCTTCGCGGGCAACGTGCCGGAACCGCTTGACGCGTGCCTCTCCCGCCCTCATCGTCATGACCTGGGATGTTTGCCTTGGGAGGGTCGATGGTTGTCCAACGCGGTGACTTAGCGTGTTGTGTCCGTTGCGCAGGACCAACGGCCGCGGGACGCCTGGCCCGGCGGCATCTGCTCAAGGCCGCGGTGCACCCGCCGGCCGCCGGATCCCCCGCGGGAGGCGGCCGGGTCCGGGCCGCCGGCCGCGCGATCCCCTGACCCGCAGACGCCTGGCCACAGCCCCGCAGGGCCCGGCCGTGTTCACCGGGACGGTGCTGGACACCAGCCCGCAGATCATCACCCTGTACGGCCCCGGCGGGGAGCGGCGGATCGCGCTGCGGCCCGGGACCAGCGTGTGGCGTGGCCACCCCATCGACCCGACCGCGCTGGAGAGCGGGGACACGGTGGTGGTCCGGGCCCTGCCGGGGCAGCACAGCGTCGCCGACCGGATCTGGGCCAACACGGGCCGGGTAACCGGGGTGATCCTGGAGCGGGACCGGGAGAGCATGCTCATCGATGAGGGCCGGACCGCCCGGCGCCAGGCCGTGCTGATCCCGCCGCACGTCATGGGCCGGCTCCAGGTCCGGTTCCCGCGCCTGGAGCCGGGCTACCTGGTCGACGTCATCGGGCTGCGCGGCCGCGGCTTCCTCGAGGCGCTGGTCCCCGCCACCTCCCAGCCTGCCTACCGGGCCGGTGAGGCGCCCGTACGGGTGCCGGTACGCGGCCATCCCCCGGCTCGCATCGCGGGATCGGCCGTCTGGCACGAGGCCGCCGGCCCGGCGGATGAGGAAGGCATCCGGTACGCCGCCCTCGACCCGGAGACCGGCTGCCGGGAACAGCCGCTCGCCGGGTCCGCCTGCCCGCGGCTGCCCTACCTGTCGGTCGGCAGCCTGCTGAGGGTCCGCAACGAGTGCACGGGCACCGCACGGGTGCTCCCCGTGTCCGGCTGCGCGGCGACCGCGCAGATCTTCTGCGACCGGTGCGTCACCTGCGGCACCTCGCCCCGGGGGCGGATCGCGGACCTGCCCATGGCCAGCTTCGTGGCCATGGGGGGCGACCTGGAACGCGGCTGCTTCAACGCCACGATCTCGCCCGGCTACCGGCCGGCCCGGTCCCCGGCACCGGCAGCCGCCGGGTCACGGGCGGCCTGCCGGCACCGGCGGGGCCGGCATGACGCCCCTGGATCTGCCGGCCACCCTGGCGGCCGACCTGCGTGACATCCAGCCACCGGTGATCGCGGGCATCCTCCTCGGCGCGTGCCTGGCCAAGCTGGGCCGCGTGGTACGCCGCGGCACGATCGACGCCGCCCTCGGCCCCACCCAGCTGTTCCCGCTCCGGCTGCGCCGCCCGCTGGCCATGGTGACCTGCGCGTTCGAGATGAGCCTGGGGCTCGCGCTGCTGGTCACCGTGCTGCCGGTGGGAACCCGCGCCGGGGTGCCCTTGTTCGCACCCCGCGCGGCGACCGGGGCCCGGCTCGCGGCCGCCGCGTTCTTCCTCGTGGCCGCGGCCGCCCTGGTCGAGTTGCGAGGACGGCGGCCCGACCTGGGCTGCGGCTGCTTCGGGGACTTCAGCACCCGCCCGGCCTGCCGCTGGCCGATCGCCCGCGCGGCCGTGCTTACCGCCGGCGCGCTGATCTCCGTCGAGAGCCCCGCCCTGTACCTGCCGCCGCGCGGCCACGGGGCGCTGCTCTTCCTGGGGATCGTCTGCGCCGAGCTGGCGCTGATCGCAGCGCTGTCTCCCGAGGTCAGCGAGGCGCTGGTCCGGCTGGGCTACACCGACCCGTGCGAGCTGCGCCAGCTGCCGGCCGAGCCGGACCCTCGCGGCGCTGCACCGCAGCCGGCCGTGGCGCAAGCACGCCCGGGCGATCACCACCGAGCTGCCCATCGACATGTGGCGGGAGCTGTGCTGGCGGTACGTCGTCTTCCCGTGCCGCCAGGACGGCATCAACGCGGAAGTGGTGTTCGCGGTCCAGCTGAAACGGCGCCGTCCCCTGGTCCAGGCGGCCATCCTGCCGCTGGCCCCTGACGGGCCCGGCGGCCCGCCCGCGAGGCCCGTAACCGCGCAGGGCGGGGGGCAGCAGGGGGCTATGCGCTTATCTAAGCGCGTCTAGCTTCCAGCCTAGACAGCTCCATAATGAGCCAGAGGATCCTGGACGGAGGAGAAGGCCGCGCGCTGACGGCCTGGCGCGGTGGGCCCGCGCGCTGCTGCCTGCGGGAGCTGGACCCGCGGGAACCTTGGCGGCCTACGCGGGCTGGGCCCGCAGGAACCGGCCGAAGTGCGGCACGGTGAACGCGATCAGGCCACGCTCGGAGCTGTAGATCAGCCCCTTCTTGATCAGGCCATCCCGGGCCGGGGACACGCTGGACGGCTTGCGGCCCAGCTCGTCGGCCACCTGCGCGGTCTGCACCGGGTCGTCACCGAGCTGCGCCATGGCCCGCATGTAGTCGCGTTCGGCCGGCGTGGCCCGCTCGTACCGGCTGCCGAAGAAGCCCACCGCCAGCTCCGCCTCGGCCTGCGGGCTGGCCACGGCGACGTCCTTCGCCGTCACCGGGCTGGCCGTGGCCACATCCCAGGTGACCTTGCCGTAGGCCTGGACGAAGTACGGGTACCCGTCCGCCGCCCGGTACAGCGCGTCCAGCGCGTCCGGCTCGAAGTCCGCCCCCTCCCGCTGCGCGGGGGCGAGCAGGGCCTGGTCGGCGGCGGCGCCGGTCCAGGCGGTCGATCGACACGTACCGGAACAGCCGCTCGGAATAGCTCTTGCTGGCGGACAGCACCGACGGCAGGTGAGGCAGGCCCGCCCCGACCACGATGAGCGGGCCGCCGGTCTGGGACAGCTCGTGGGTGGCGGCGCACAGCGCGGACACGTCGGGCGCAGGCACGTCCTGCATCTCATCGATGAACAGCGCGATGCCCACGCTGAGGTCCCCGGCCACCGACGCGGCGTCGGTGAACAGCTCCATCAGGTCGATCTCCAGGTCCCCGGAGTCGGCCCGGCCCCGGACCGCGGGCACGTCGATCCCCAGGTGCGGGGTGAAGGTGCCCTTCGGCGCCTTGGGGTCCCGGGCCGCGAACGCCTTGAGCACCCCGAGGAACTGCTCGATCCGGTCCGGCGCGCGGTGCCGCGGGGCGAGTTCCCGGACCGCCATGTGCAGTGCACCCGCGACGGGCCGGCGGATCGACTGCTCCGGCCGGGCCTCGATCTTCCCGGTCCCCCACAGCCGCTGCAGGGCCATCGAGCGGAAGGCGTTGAGGAGAACGGTCTTGCCCACCCCGCGCAGCCCGGTGAGGACGATGCTGCGTTCCGGGCGGCCGCGGGCGATGCGTTCCAGCACGACCTCGAACTGGCTGAGTTCCCGGTCCCGGCCGGCCAGCTCAGGCGGCCGCTGGCCCGCGCCCGGCGCGTAGGGATTGCGTACAGGGTCCACGGCCTAGCAGCCTATGCGCGGCTCTAGCCCGAACCCTAGATTCACGTAGAAAGCACTGCCGGCGTGTCGCCAAGAGCCCCGCGAGCCGACATTGGGCATATCTCTCCGGCCGACCCGTGGCTGCCCGCCGCCGTGGCGGCCACCTTCGTTCCCGGCATCCTGGTCGTGGTGGCGATCGTGAGGTTCGTGCTGTGGGTCCGCCGGCGGTCGCGGCGGACACCGGCCCCGTGACGCTGATGGAGCCGAAGTGGCCGGGGCGCGGTGCCTCCCCCTGGCACCGCACCCCGGCTGGCTCATCCGTGCTGACTGAGCCGGACAGGCCGTTAGTGAAGCAGGCGCAGTGTGTTCACCGCGTCGTCCACGTAGTAAAGACCGGAGGCGTGCGGCGCGACGGCCAGGCCGAACAGCGCCCCGGCCCCCTTCGGGCTGCCGGACTTGTCGAGGAACCGCTTGGCGATCTGGACGCCCGACGGCGTGGTCTCGACCAGCTTGCCGTTACCGCCGTTGACGGTGAGGACATTCCCGCCCGGGGCCACGGTCAGCCCGAGCGGCGTGTTCAGCGCGCCGCCGGAGGTGACCACGAAACCGGTCCCGGCGCTGCTGTGCCGGAACGGGGCGTTCGGGATCGCGGTGACCCGGTTACCCAGTGCGTCCGCGACGTAGAGGGTGCCGCGGGCGTTCAGGCCCACTCCCGTCGGCCCGATGACCAGGGCGGCGGGGTCGGTCCGCTGCATGAACCCGGAGCCGATCGTCCGCACGCCGAGGACCTGCGGGGCGTGGCGGTGATGAAGGCCCAGGGTGAGCCGGAGCACGGTGCCCTGGTTCACCACTTTGCCGTTGGCCGCCACGGTCCCGTTGAGGACGTTCGTGACGAACAGCTGCGCGAAGTGGCGGTTGCTGATCGCGGTCATGTCCCACGGGCCGTTGATGCCCTGGCCGGACACCGTCTCCCGGACATGGCCCCAGCGGTCCAGGACCAGCAGGCAGCCGGCCTTGGCCGTCGCGGCCGTGCCGTCGGTGGTGGGCAGGCTGCCGACCACGACCCAGCCGCCGTGCAGGATGGAGAGCGCCGTGGTCAGGCCGATCCCGCCGGGACAGGCCCCGGGCAGGTGCTTGGCGCTGATCCGGGCGAACGTGGTCCTCGAGCCGCCGGGCGACACCTGGACGATCGTGGTCCCTGTGCCCTGCAGGTTCTTCTTGTTGTTGAAGTTGCTGACCAGGACGCTGCCGCGGTGCAGGATGCCCTGGCTGCGGCCGACCACGGCCACGCCGTACGGGTTGACGTCACCGTTGCCCGGGACCGTCGATGCGATCGTGGAGATCTTGTGAAAGTGGCTGATGAAGGATTGCTGTCCGTGCGGGCTGGCCGTGGTCCGCGCCTGCGCCCCCGCGGCAGGCGCCATGGCCAGGGCCGCTGCCGCGACAGTCGCCACTGAGGCGGCTGACGCAAGGCCCACGCGATGGATGAAGGACATTCGCCGCTCCCTTTCCCTGGATGCCCGGCCCCTCGGTGGGGTCCGCGCACGGCGCCAGGGCGGGATGAAAGCGCACCACGCAGCCGCATCGGGCAGCCGGCCAGTTGCGTGGCGATCACCAGCAGGTCCAGCTCACGGCCCAAGGAGCACCGTGCGGCTAGCCCTGTCTGGCCGACAACTGGCCGGCGGGCACCATGCGGACCACGCCCGCTCCGCGCGCCGCACCCCTAGTCACGGGAATGGTGCACAGCGGGTTCAGGTTGAGGCCAAGATTGTTTCAGCCGATTTTCAGAAGGTGATTTATCCGGGCAATTCGCCAGGCTCTGGGGGCCGCTGCGCTGGCCGGCCGGACAGGCGCGGCCTGGCTACCGGCCCGGCCGGTGCCCGGGCTGGTTCAGCCGGGCGAGGTAGGCGTTGTAGGCGGCCAGGTGCTCGTCGTCGTCGATGGTGCCGCGCGCTCCCGCCACGGCTGGCTCGGGCGCGGTCTCGCCGGCCTCCGTGGCGGGCCCGTCCGGGGCAGCGGCCCCGGCGCCGGGGCCGGACGCGCTGCGGGCCTGCGCGGCCGGGGTGACGAGGGTCTCGAAACTGGCCGTGCGCACGGTTTCCAGCCAGCCCTGGCTGAGCGTGCCGGTCCGGTCGGCGTGCGCCCACATCAGGAAGACCAGCATCATGAAGCCGAGCATGATGGCGTCGCCGCCGATCCACATGACCGCGCCGCCCGCGTGCAGGTCGGCCACGGGGGTGAGCGACCCGGGAGGGCGCATCCCCGTGGTCATCCCCTTCATCGGGGTGTTCTCCGTGCCGAGGATCAGGCCGGTGAACGTGTCCACCGGCATGGCCACGACCAGCATGACGAACCTGATCGGGTAGGACAGCCGCCAGCGGATCGGCTCGCTGCCCAGGATCGGCAGGAAGAACAGGTAGCCGACCACCAGGTACAGCGCATGCTCGGCGTTGTGCAGCGCGGGGTTCGTCATGACCAGGCTCATCAGGCCGGTCAGGTGGGTACCCGCGATGGTCGCCGTGTACAGGATCAGGACGACCGGCGGGCAGGTGAGGAAGGTGGCCACGCGGGACCGCACGGCCCGCTTGGCCCAGGTGTGCACCGGGTTCCGGCTGGCGTGCAGGAGCAGCGTGACCGGCTGGCCCAGCACCAGCAGCGGCGGCGCGATCATGATCAGCATCAGGTGCTGGATCATGTGGTCCCAGAACAGGACGTCGTCGTACGCGCCGATGCCGCTCTCCGTGGCCAGCACGACGACCGCCAGGCCGCCCAGGAACAGGCCGGTCCGCCACCAGGGCCACGGCCGGGCGGGATGGCGGCGTCCGACCCGCCACGCACCCCACAGGTACAGGGCAGCGAAGACGGCGACGATGGCCGTCACGACAGGCGCGAACTCCCAGCGTTCCAGGACCGCCTGCCAGCCGAACGGGGGCAGCATGGAACCTCCTCTTGCTGGGTCGAGCCTACTCACTACCGCGTGTAGGCGAAGCTCCGGCCCCTTGCGCCCGGGCGGGTCCGCCGATCAGGCTGGCTGCTTCCGGGAGGTGACGGCCCTGACGCCGCCAGGAGACGGCCGGGTGGACGCGATGGGATTGCAGGAACATGCGGCAGACCAGGGCAGATGGCGTTGAGCACTGATCCGGGTGCCATCCGGCCACCGGGACCGGCGGGACTGCATCTGCACCGCTGGAACGACCGCACCGTGCTCGGGGTGGCCGTCGCCGCGTTCGCGTCGGGCTTCGGTCAGTTCGGCGTCGTGGCCGCGCTCGGTGACGTAGCGCGGGGATTCGGCCAGATCAGCCACGGTGCGACCCTCTCCGTACAGGCCGGGCTGTCGGGCACCAGCCTGGGAATCGGGCTGGCCATCATGCGCCTCGCGTCGCTGGGCGCGCTTCCGATCACCGGCCTGGCCGACGACTTCGGCCGCCGGAAGATGCTGCTCATCACGGTCGGCACCGGTCTGGCCCTGACGGTCGTAGCGGTGGCCAGCCCCAGCTACTGGTGGTTCGTGGCCATCTTCGCCTGCGGGCGCCCGCTGCTCAGCGCCTCCAACGGGCTGGCCCAGGTCACCGCGGCCGAGCAGACCGGGTCGGCGGACCGGGCCAAGGCCCTGGCGCTCATCGCCGCCGGCTACGGCACCGGCGCGGGGGTCATCGCCATCGTGCACAGCCTCGCGGCGCATCTGATCGGCTTCCGGGGCGTGTTCATCCTGGCGCTCGTGCCGCTGGCCCTGCTGCCGCTCGTGGGCCGCTGGGTCCAGGAGCCTGACCGGTTCACGGTGGCCGCAGCCGGATCCGCGCATCCCATCCCGGTGCTCGACGCCGTGGCCCGGCCATTCCGGCGCCGACTGCTGGTGATCGTGGTGCTGTCCTTCGCGATCTCAGTGATCACCGGGCCGGCCAACAGCTTCGTGTTCCTGTTCGCGCAGAACGTGCTCCACCAGCGCGGCGTCGTGACGGCGGCGATGGTGGTGGGGGCAGGCGTGGCCGGGCTGGCCGGGCTCCTGGCCGGACGGTGGCTGGCGGACCGGGTCGGCCGGCGCCTGACCGGGGCCCTGGCCATGGTGGCCGTGGCCCTGCTCGCCACCCTGGCCTACACCGGGTACGCCCCGGCCCTGCTGGCCGGCTACATCCTCGGCGTGTTCGCCGCTTCGGTCTTCGCCCCGGCGGCCGGAGCGCTGATCAACGAGTTGTTCCCCACCTCAGTCCGCGCCTCGGTGGTGGGCTGGGCAACGGCGGCGGGCGTGCTGGGAGCCGTGGCCGGCCTGGTTATCTTCGGCACGGTGGCGGGCGCCCGGCACCAGTTCGGGCTGGCGGGGGTGGTCACCTTCCTGCCTGCGGCACTGGTCATGGTGCTGTTCTGGCTGCTCCCCGAGACCCGGGGCCGTGAGCCGGAGGATCTCTGGCCGGAGCAGTGACCGGCCTCCCGGGAGGGCTCGGGCTTCCGGAGGGCTCGGCCTTCCCGGGGCTCGGCGCGCAGCCGGGCCGGGCCGGCTGGGTGGCCGGCCGTTCGTGGCCCGCGTGACCCGGTGCTCAGAAAATCGTCTCAGGACGTCTGGCCTGCTTAGGACGACGTTAGCCCCTGCGCTCCGCATGCCCATCCGGCGGGACTATGAGGTCGGAGAGCTAGGTGAGGGAGCCGTCATGACTACTGCCACAGGCGAACTGCCCCGCGCGGCGCCTGGCGGGTCACGGCTCGACGTCAAGGCTCTAGTCGCCTTCTTCGCGCTCGCTTACGCACTGAGCTGGTCGTGGGCCATCCCCCTCGCGGTGGCCCATCTGACCGTGCGCCGCGGCGAGGGCTGGCCCACCCATTACCCGTTGCTGCTTGGACCGGCGATCGCGGCGGTGGTGATTACCGCCTGGACCATGGGCCGCCCAGGGGTCCGTGACCTGCTGGCCCGGGTGGCTCGGTGGCGGGTTCCCATCCGCTGGTGGCTGGCGGCCGTGAGCCCGGCCGCGTTCCTGGGACTCGCGCTGATCGCAATGGCTGCGGCCGGGAAAGCCCTGCCGAGCGTGGCGGACTTCGGCCAGTACAGCGGAACCCCGGCGATAGGCCTGGTGGGTGTGCTGCTCCTGATCGCTGTCGGCGCCCTTGGCGAAGAGACCGGCTGGCGCGGATACGCCCTGCCGCAGTTGCAGCGCCGGTTCAGCCCGCTGACCAGTTCGCTCATCCTCGCAGTGCTGTGGTTCGGCTGGCACCTGCCGCAGTTCTTCGTGATCGCCACCTACCGGAACTCCAGCCCCGTCCAGTACGTTGGCTTCTTCCTAGGGCTGACCTGCGGCGCGGTCATCCTGACCTGGCTGTATAACCGGTCCGGGGGCAGCATCCTGCTGGTAGCCGCCTGGCACGCGTTGTACAACTTCGTCAGCGGAACGCAAGCCGCCACCGGCCTGCTCGCCGCGGTGGTCACCACCCTGGTCATGGTCCAGGCAGTGGTCCTGATCGTTCTTGAACTGCGGGCCCGGCGGCGCGGACGGCCCTCCGTGCTGGGGCCCGCATGAACCGGCGTCATCCACCCGGCGACACGGGCACGGCGTGGCGATGCTGCTGAAGCGCAATGCCAACTGGATCGACGGCCAGGGGCTGGCCGCCAACGACCGGATCGCACGGGCGCTCGAGGATGGCGGTGTATGAGAGGCTGGGACCCGACGCCGGGCTGCCCAGTCAGGGGACCTGGCGTCGAGGCTGCGGACCAGTCACGGACCAGCGGGCCCCAGGCAAGCGATGATCCGGGCGTTACCGCAGCTGGGAGGGTTCGCCTAGTGGCCGATGGCGGCGGTCTTGAAAACCGCTATGGGGCGCGAGTCTCATCGTGGGTTCGAATCCCACACCCTCCGCCCTGTCCTGAGGCTGGACACCACACCTCCGCCCAGGGCGGTCTCGTCTGGCCGGTGAACGCCTGCCCGCCGATCTGCGCCGCTTCGAGCATCTGCCCGGCCACCAGTACCCAGTCACTGGAGATGGCCAGCCTCAGTACCGGGTGACGCCGGCATGCCGTGGCCAGGGGCCGGCACGTCCTGCGGCGCTCCGCCTCTGCCATCGGGACCGGTGCCGGGATCCGCCGGGCCGGGTGTGTCGGCATCACCCATCGCGGTCAGCAGGGTGAGGAGCGGGCCGACTCGCAGTCCCCTCTGGGCACTGTGCCGGAACTGGCTGTCTGGGTTCACGGTGTAGTGGGTGCGCCGCCCGGTCCGGGTGCGGATGAGGTAGCCCGCGGCTTCCAGGTCAGCCACGATGGCCTGCACGGTGCGCTCGGTGAGGCCGACGACGGAGCTGATGTCGCGGATCCGGCCTTCGGGGTTGCCCGCGATCTCCACGAGCACGCGCCCGTGCCCGGTCAGCAGCGTCCAGCTGCCGCTCCGCTCGCCAGAAGACATGGTCGCGATTATAACCTCGTGAGTGGATTCTCACGAGAAAGAACACGCGAGATTTTTTTCATGTTCATATTGACAGGTCTCTGCCGGAGGCCGATCCTGGCAGTGTCATGACCGGGCCACTCCTGACGGGAGAGGGCGATGACTGGGACCCCGCACGGGAAGACGCTTGCCCCGGCGCCAGAGACCGGGGCCGCCGCAGTTCAGCCAGCCACGCCGCAGCCATCGATGCCCCGGCACCGGCCGCAGCTGGTGGTCACGCTGCCCGGCGAGATCGCTATCAGCGAAGACGGCCAGGTCCATGACACGCTCGTCCTGGAGGGCGACATTGACGAGGAGACCTATCCGGCCCTGCTAGAGGCGCTGAGCCACATCCCCCGGGACAACGCCAGTCTCCATGTCAACCTGTCCGCCGTGACCTTCTGTGACCTGGCCGGGCTGCGGGCCATCGTCCGGCTGGCCGGCCCCACGGCGCAGGTCATGCTGCAGGGAGTCCCTGGCGGGCTGCTCACCGTGATGAGGATCCTGGGCTGGGACCAGGAACCTGGCCTCGTGATCAGCACGTGCCAGCACGACGTGCCTGACCGGGGTACGCCTGGGCCGGGCCGCCCGGCCGCGTGGCCCACCCTGCTGTCCTAGGCGTTGAGCAGGCAGGCCGGCGGGCTGAGGGCA
Organism: uncultured Actinomycetes bacterium; assembly: GCA_963720645.1. Taxonomy (GTDB): domain Bacteria; phylum Actinomycetota; class Actinomycetes; order Streptosporangiales; family Streptosporangiaceae; genus RYN-230. The sequence continues at coordinate 378,038 of CAVRFX010000024.1, forward strand.
GGGGCCAGGGTCCCGGCTTCCGCCGGGCGCAGCGGCCCGCGGGCCGTCAGGTTCCGGCGATGCGCTCGAGCCACTCCTGCAGCAGCCCGCGCTCATGGGTGGTCAGGTCCAGCAGGCGCCGGCGCCGCCGTGCCAGGCTGGGCAGATGCAGTGGCAGCCGGATACAGCATTTCTGCGGGGACTGGACTTCTTCAGCGATGCGGTGAGCAGACTGGGCGAGGCCGACTGGCAGCGGGCATCCCCGTGCCAGGGCTGGCGGGCCCTCGATGTCCTCGGCCACGTTGGCCAGGCCACCCGATTCGGGACGCTGCTCCTCCAGGGGACACAACCTGACTGGTCGCCGGTCGAGCCGCCTGGCGATGCGGTGGAAGGAAGCCCCGGCCCGTGGTGGCAGGGACTCGCCGAGCAGGCCCGCAGCGCCGTGACCGGCGTGGACATATCCGAGGTCGTGGACTCCCCGATGGGCAGGCGCAGCATCGGTGAGGGTCTGAGCTTTCCCGCCCTGGACCTGTTCGTTCACGGCTGGGACGTGGCCAGGAGCGCGGGCCTGGACATGGTGCTGCCCGGCGAGGCGGTCGAGTTCGCCCGCGGCGTCCTCGAACCTCTCCCGGCCGGGCAGATCCGCAATCCCCGGGTCTTCGCGGCCGAGAAGGCCGTTGCCGCGGGTGCCTCTGACTCACGGGCTCTGCTCGCCTGGACGGGCCGGGACCCGGACTGGCAGCCGGCGGCGTGACCGCCGGGGCCGGGAGGATCGCCTGGCGCTAGGCCGGGGCGAGCCCGGCACCGCCGGGTTCGAGCGGCGGATCGCTGTCCGGGAGGGCGTCCTCCAGCCGGTCGAACACGGCGAGCAGCCGGTCCAGCCCCACGGTGGCCAGGGCGCTGCGGACCAGCGGGCTCCCGGCCGCGACCCGCAGCCCCCCCCTCGACCGCAGCGCCATGATCAGGGCGCTCATCGCGTGCCAGTCACAGTCCTGCTGGGTGGACAGATCAGCCACGATGATGGCGTGATTCCAGGTGACCGACGCGAGCGCCTCCCAGAAATACTGGGCGTTCCAGGCGCTGACCTGAACGAGGGGGGTACGACCGCCAGGCCCCCCTCCGACCTGACCCCGACGGTGTGCTCGTAGGCGCTGTCGGTCAACATCACGTGCTTTCCGCCGGCAAGCCCAGCTCGCCGTGGCCTCTGGCGCCGCGTGAGCGCACGCGGGCAGCGAGGAAGGTGGCTGTTTCGTCAACCGCGCAGGAACCTAACATTCGGTCCACGTCACCGACAAGGCCGCATCCGGCCGGGGAAAACCTGAAAACCTCCGCAACGATCCTTTCGTCCCTGGTCAGCCGCGCCTGCGTGAGCCTCCTGCGGAGAACGGCCACCCTCCGGCGCCCCGCGACTGGGACGCAGACAGGGCTGCGGGTGAACGGGAGGCGGGCCTCAGTACCCTTCGGCGCCAGGAATCCGGTTGCTGCAAGCGGCCATGGCTTGCCGGGCGAGGATGACACGCAGCTCGTTCGTCATGTCGTCCGGGTAGCGGTCAAGCGTCGCTTCAACATCGCGCCGCTGGGCCGGGGTGCAGTATCCGGCTAGCTCACGCTCCAGCTCCGAGCGCCGGGTGCGGTCCGCCCCGGGGCGGGCCGGAACGAGGGGGGCGAAGAAGAGGAGCAGGAGCCCGGGGAGGAGAACCATGCCGACCGAGTCTCCCCGGTACATGACGCCGACCACCGTGAGCACGACCCCGGGCAGCACCATGCGCCAGCGGGCGCGCACGCCCGTAGCCAGAGGCATCAGGGCGAGGATGGTGAGGAGCACGCCGGTGCGGAGAAACCGGCGGATCCGCCTGGTGCGTGAGGGCGCCGGGAATCGCGGGGTGCCGTACCTGCCGACCGGGCTGGCGGACTGGCTCCACACCACCTGGTTCCGCCGGTGCCGTCGCAGTATCATCGCAGCCTCCCGTGCTCGAGGCTCCACTCTGCGTGTCCTCGATCCTACGCTTCTGCCTTCTTCCTGGGGAGCCCTGCCGCGTGGGGGCAGGCAGCTCGCGGGGAAGGTCAAGAATGGGCTGCGCCAGCAGGCCGGATGGCCCTGCTTCGTCCCGGCCTCCCGAAGCGTTACGGGCAGTTCGGGCGATGGATCAGCCGGGGATCGTAGAGGTACCAGCCTTCCCGCCCGCCCACGGCGGGGCTGGCGTACCAGCGGAGCCCGACGCACCAGCGGCCGTGCCGGTCCTTCCGCTGACCCGTGACCTGCGCCCAGGCCCATGTGCCATCCTGGAGCAGGATCTCGGCCTCCGTGTCCTCCGGGATGGTGGAGCCGGGCACGGCGTCGGCGGGCATCGCCCGCTCCAGCGCCGGCTCGCGGGCAGGGTCCGAGGCGACCATCTGGCCAGGATGCGCCCCGGCTCGCAGGCTCCAGTAGCCGTTTGGGATTTTATTTCGCAAATGTTTTCGGATGAACCCGGCTCGCCGAGCCGGGCATCCCGGTCGATGCTGCCTGAGCGTTCAGCCTGTTACGTGCCGATAGGTGCAGAATGAGCTCCCGCGGGTAGTGGGTCGGCCTGGGCGCAGCGTGGCGGCCCAACTACCTGAGGGGGAGCCAGTGCGCGGCCAGCACCACGCAGGAACGAAGAACGCCAGCGGGCGTACCGGGGCGGTCGTCGGATCGATCGTGATCGGGCTGCTGATCCTGCTGGTGGTGGTGATCATCCTGGCCGTGAGCTGACGCTCCGGCCGGGGCCAGCCGGTCAGGCCTGCCCACGGCGGGCCCACAGCATCAGCCCGCGTTGTTGACGAGCGTGTCGAGGCGGCCCAGCTCGGCGACCGTCCGCTCGACTGCGTCGGTGGCCTGCCGCTCGTCGGTAATGTCCGACTCCAGCACGAGCACCGTCCCGCCCTGCTCGCGGATACCCGAGGCCAGGTCCTCCAGCCGGTCCTTGCGCCGGGCCGCGACGGCCACGGCCGCCCGCTCGGCCGCGAGCGTGATGGCGGTGGCCGCCCCGATGCCGCTCGACGCCCCGGTCACGAGCGCGACCGTGCCGTCCAGCCGGTCCGGCGTCGTCCGCCCGCGGGCCGCCGCGGGCGCCGCCTGGTCGAAGAAGGGTGTCTCGGGCATGACTGAGCTCCTCGATCCGGTGCTGTGACCGTCGCCCAGTATAAACGGAGTACCCTCCGCTTCGGCCTGCCTGGTGCCCGCTTCAGCACCCCCGGGGATGACTAGCCGTACAGGCAGAGCTCCAGGATGAGGGCCTCGACGGCGCCCTCGCGGTCTTCGGGCTTGCCGTACCGTACCGTCCGCCCGATCTCGGTGCCGATGTCGAATTCGTCTAGGTAGCGGAAGATTCCTTCACGGCCGTGCCCCAGCGCGATGTCGTAGCCGAGCAGGAGGGCGGCGTGATGCATCTCGGGTGTCGCCATCCGGTTGAGCACGGCCCGCATGACCCGGGCCTTGAGGCCACGAGCCCGTCGGGTGATCCACTGGCGGCGATGGCGTCCCTTCACGCTGTCGCGCACATCCAACATGCCTGGCCTCTTTCGTTAGCGGGGTTCGGTCCTCGGCCCGGCCAGGCTCCCCCCCAGCCGCGCCCCACTTTCTAACAGAGAGACGCTTAACCGTCGCTCTGGGTGTACAGAATCCTGGTATCAGATAGATCTCGGCACCCGGTGTCAGCAGAAGCGCCTGCTGACCAGCCACGGGATCGCATCAGCGGAGAGTGCCTCAGCCGACCAGCGGGCCGCGGCGGAAGCGGCTGAACCACCCACCACGCACGTCCCACTGCATCGAGGTCAGGTCCAGGGCCGCGAAGTTACGCAGCCGGTTGTCCGCGTCCAGGCCGGTCACCTTCACCGGCCCGTAGCCGAAGTCACACGTCCGCTGGTAGGCCCGGTGCAGGTGGCCGTGCATCAGGTAGGTGGGCATGACGGCGTCCACGATGCGCTGCACACGCCGGCGGTGCGCGTCGTTACGGGCCAGGTCCTCGGGTGCCCAGTCGGCGGGCGGGCGGGCGAAGGTGTGCGCGACGCCGGACGGGCAGTCGTGGCAGACCATCACGTCGGCGTGGCCGCTGCCGGAGATGGCCACCTCCTGCTCGGTGGTGATCTCCTCCTGCGGCCACCAGTCCACGCCCTCGGTGCGGATCGCCCGGTCCAGGCTCACCGCGCCGCCGCACGCGAGCCACGTGAGACCGTGCCAGCTCCAGCGGTGGCCGCGGGGCAGGTGCATGATCCGCGGGACGACCGGCACGCGCCCGTCCGGGCCGGGCTTCTCATCCAGCTGGCCGAGCCGGTCGAAGTCCTCGTGGTTGCCGTCCACGAACCACAGCTCGGCGCCGGCCTCGCCCAGGGCCCGGCTGAGCCGGTCCAGGTAGACCTGCCCGGCCTGGTCCGGCCAGATGCCGAAGTCGCCGAGGTGCAGGATGAGCCGCTGGCTCTCCCCGGCGAGCAGGGCCGGGACGCGCCGGATGACGCTGAGGGCCCACTCCTCGCTGCCGTGCCAGTCACCGGCGACGACGATCCGCCGCGGCCCGCCGGGCGCCGGGGACGCGTCCCCGGACGACTCGGACTCGGACTCGACTCAGATGACTCGGACTCGGACGACTCGGCGCTCGGAGCGTCCCGGCGGCCGGCTGACAGCGGTCATGACTGATTTGTAACCGCTGAACTGGCATTCCGCCAGGGGTGCCGCACGCCGTCAGTTCCTCGTGAGCAATGTCGCGGCGGACAGCGGCCGCCGAGACCGGCCGGCCGCCGCTATGCCAGGATCGTGCCAGGCCCTGCGACCTCGCGGAAAGCTGCCGATGCTGCTGACCATCACGCTGACCGAACCACCGGCGACCGATCTTGGTTTCCTGCTGCACAAGCACCCGGACCGGTTGCAGAGCTTCGCCGTGTCCGCGGGCGAGGCGCACGTGTTCTACCCGGAGGCGTCCGGGCAGCGCTGCACCGCGGCACTGCTGCTGGAGATCGACCCGATCGGGCTGGTCCGCGGGCGCCGGCGGGCCGGGTCAGGCAGCGGCGGCCCGGACGCGTTCTCTCTCGCCGAATACGTGAACGACCGGCCCTACGCGGCCTCGTCGATGCTGGCCGTGGCGCTGGGCAAGGTCTTCCGGACCGCGATGACCGGCCGCTGCGACGCCCGCCCGGAGCTGGCCGCCCGCGCGCTGCCGCTGGAGATCAGCATCCCGGCGCTGTCCTGCCGCGGCGGCGCCGACCTGGCGCACCGGCTGCTCCGCCCGCTGGGCTGGGACGTGCAGGCCCGGTGTCTCCCGCTCGACCCGGAACTGCCCGGGTGGGGCGACTCCCGGTACCTGACGGTCCAGCTGACGGGGCAGGTGCGGCTGGCCGACGCGCTCAGCCACCTGTATGTGCTGCTGCCGGTGCTGGACGACAGCAAGCACTACTGGGTGGACGACGCCGAGATCGACAAGCTGCTCCGCGCAGGCGGGGCCTGGCTGGCCGCGCACCCGGAACGGGACCTGATCACCCACCGCTACCTGGCGCATCAGCGGAAACTCGCCGCGACCGCGGTGGCGCGCCTCGCCGAGGTGGACGACACGGAGCCGGAGGCGCTGGATAACGCCGTGCCGGAGGCGCCGGACGACATCACGCCGGGGGCCCTGGATCATGCCGTGCCGGAGGCGCCCGGGCACGCCGCACCGGAGGCGGCCTCCGCGATCGCCGGCGGCGCAGCGCCCCGCAGTCCGCTGGCCCAGCAGCGCCGCGACGCCGTGCTCAGCGTCCTGCGCGACACGGTGCTCCGCGACGGCGCCGCGGCCCGGGTGGCCGACCTCGGCTGCGGTGAGGGCAGCCTGGTCGCCCTGCTGCTCCGCGAACCGTCCGTGGCCAGGGTCCTCGGCGTCGACGTCTCCCACCGGGCCCTGGAACGCACCGCCCAGCGGCTGCACACCGACACCATGCCGGAACGGCAGCGGGACCGGGTGGACCTGCTGCAGTCCTCGCTCACCTACGCCGACGCGCGGCTGGCCGGGCTGGACGCCGCGGTGCTCATGGAGGTCATCGAGCACGTGGACCCGCCCCGGCTCGGCGCGCTGGAACAGACCGTGTTCGGCTCGGCCCGGCCCGGTACCGTCGTCGTCACCACCCCGAACGCCGAGCACAACGTCCGGTTCACCGACCTGCGCCCCGGCGCGTTCCGGCACCCGGACCACCGCTTCGAGTGGACCCGGCCGCAGTTCCGCGACTGGGCCGCCGGGGTGGCCGGCCGCCGCGGCTACCAGGTGCGGTTCCTGCCGGTCGGTGCGGAGGACCCCGAGGTCGGCCCGCCCACCCAGCTGGCGGTGTTCACCCGTGCCTAGCCTGGACAACACCGGCCCGGAATCAGCCGGGACCGCGCGCCGGGAGCTCGGCATCCCCGAACTGTCCCTGGTCGTCCTGGTCGGCGTGTCCGGCTCGGGCAAGACCACGTTCGCCCGCCGCCACTTCGGGCGCTTCGAGGTGATCTCCAGCGACTTCTGCCGCGGCCTGGTCTCCGACGACGAGAACGACCAGGCCGCGACCGCTGACGCGTTCGACGTGCTCACCTACATCGCGGGCAAGCGGCTGGCGGCCTGGCTGACGGTCGTGGACGCGACCAATGTGCAGCCCGCCGCCCGCAAGCAGTTCGTGGAGCTGGCCCGCGCCCACGACGTGCTGCCCGTGGCAATAGTTCTGGACCTGCCGAAAAGCCTGTGTACGCAACGAAATTCGAGCCGCCCTGACCGCACGTTCGCCAGCCAGGTCATCCACCGGCAGCATGACCAGCTGCGCCGGTCGCTACGCGGACTGAACCGGGAGGGCTTCCGCAAGGTTCACGTGCTGCGCAGCCCCGCCCAGGTTGAGGCGGCGGTGGTGGTACGCGAGCGGCTGCTCACCGACTACCGCGACCGGACCGGCCCGTTCGACGTGCTCGGCGACGTGCACGGATGCCGCACCGAACTGGAGACGCTGCTGGGCAAGCTCGGGTACCAGGTCATTCGTGACGGGTCCGGGCGCCCCGTGGACGCCGAGCCGCCCCGGGGCCGCACGGCGGTGTTCCTGGGCGACCTGGTGGACCGGGGGCCGGACTCGGCCGGGGTGCTCCGGCTGGTAATGGGCATGGTGGCGGCGGGCCACGCGCTGGCCGTGCCCGGCAACCACGAGAACAAGCTGACCCGCGCCCTGGCCGGCCGCAACGTGCAGGTCAGTCACGGCCTGGCGGAGACGCTCAGCCAGCTGGCCGGCGAGGACGAGGCGTTCCGCAAGGACGTCGCCGAGTTCTGCCACAGCCTCGTCTCGCACCTGGTGCTGGACGGCGGCCATCTGGTCGTGGCGCACGCCGGGCTCAAGGAGGCCTACCAGGGCCGCGCGTCCGGGCGGGTGCGCAGCTTCGCCCTGTACGGGGACACCACCGGGGAGACCGACGAGTTCGGGCTGCCGGTCCGCTACCCGTGGGCCCACGACTACCGGGGCCGGGCCATGGTCCTGTACGGGCACACGCCGACACCGGAACCGGAATGGGTCAACAACACGATGTGCCTGGACACAGGCTGCGTGTTCGGCGGCCGGCTGACCGCACTGCGCTACCCCGAGAAGGAGGTCGTGTCGGTCCCCGCCGAGCGGGTCTGGTACGAGCCCGCCCGCCCCTTCCCCCCGTCCGCGCCGTCCGCCCGCAGCAACCGCGGGGACGACGGTGCGGAAGGGATTGATGGTGTGCGTGTGGCTGCTGGGGACGACGGTCTCCGCAACGGGACCGGAACCGCGACCGGGACCGGGACGGGGACCGCGGCGGAGCCTGCCAGGGCCGCCCGGCGTGATCCCGGGGTGCTGGACATCACGGACGTACTGGGCAAGCGGGTGATCGAGACCGCGCACCACGGCCGGATCACGGTTCGCGAGGAGAACGCCGCCGGCGCGCTCGAGGTGATGAGCCGGTTCGCGGTGGATCCCCGGTGGCTCCTCTACCTCCCGCCGACCATGGCCCCGTCCCCCACGTCTGGGCGGCCGGACCTGCTGGAACATCCGGCCGAGGCGTTCGCGGCCTACCGGGCCGAGGGGGTCACCGACGTGATCTGCGAGGAAAAGCACATGGGCTCCCGGGCCGTGCTCCTCGCCTGCCGGGACGAGGCCGCAGCGCGCGCCCGGTTCGGGGTGCCGGACGGCATGCCCGGGGTGGTGTACACCCGGACCGGCCGGCCGCTCTTCGGCCCGGGCCGTAGCCCGGCCGGGGAGCAGGACGCGCCCGGAACCGCGCGGCAGTTGCTGGACGCGGTGCGCGCGGCGGCCGGCGCGGCCGGGCTCTGGGAGGAGCTGGGCACCAGCTGGGTGCTGCTCGACTGCGAGCTGATGCCCTGGTCGGTCAAGGCCGGGGATCTGCTGCGGCACCAGTACGCCGCGGTCGGCGCCGCGGCCCGGGCGGCGCTGCCCGCGGCCGCGCGGTTGCTCGGCCAGGCCGCCGCCCGGGGTGTCGACGTGACCGGGCTGGCCGGCCGGACCACGGCCCGCGCCGCCAACGCGGAGGCGTTCACCGCCGCGTACCGGCGCTACTGCTGGCCGGTGGACGGCCTGGACGGGGTACGGCTGGCCCCGTTCCAGGTGCTGGCCACCGAGGGCGCGACCTACCACGAGCGTGATCACAGCTGGCATCTCAGCCTGGCCGACCGGCTGGCCGGCGCGGCCCCCGGGCTGGTCACCGTGACCCGGCGGCTCCGGGTGGACACCACCGACCCGGACTCGGTGGCCGCCGGGACCGCCTGGTGGGAAGACCTCACCGCGGGCGGCGGCGAGGGCATGGTGGTCAAGCCGCACGCCAATCTGACCCGGGGTGGACGCGGCCTGGCCCAGCCCGGCATCAAGGTCCGGGGCCGGGAGTACCTGCGCATCATCTACGGCCCCGACTACACCGAGCCCGCCAACCTGGCCCGGCTCCGGGACCGCAACCTCGGCCGCAAGCGCTCGCTGGCGTCGCGGGAGTACGCCCTGGGCCTCGAGGCCCTGGAACGGGGCGCGCGGGGCGAGCCGTTGTGGCGGATCCACGAAGCGGTATTCGGAGTGCTCGCCCTGGAATCTGAGCCGGTCGACCCCCGTCTGTAGGGCGGGGGGCTGGCCGGCGACGGTTTTCGTTGCGGAGAATTTCTGGCCTTCTGGCCTGCTTGATCAGGCGGCCGGGGTGCTAGCGCGCCATTTTCGGTGGGCGGGCGAAACCGTCGCCGATCTCCGCGGCCAGCATCAGGTAGGCGTCGGCCGTGGCCCGGTTCAGCCGGGACATCTCCACCTCGGCGCCCTCGTCCAGGTGCGCGTCATACGGGACCCTGACCACGGCCCGGCAGCGTGCGGTGAAGTGCTGCTCCAGGCGGTCCAGATCCACCCCGCTCCTGCTCCGCGGGCGGATCACGGCGAGCACGACCACCGCGTGCCGGACCAGGTCGCCGTAGCCGTGCGCCTGGAGCCAATCCAGCGTGGCGCTCGCGCTCCGCGCCCCGTCCACCGACGGCGAGCTGACCAGGACGATCTGGTCGGCCAGGCGCAGCACTCCGGTCATGGCCGAGTGCAGCAGGCCGGTCCCGCAATCGGTGAGGCAGATCGAGTAGTAGTGCTCCAGCACCTGGCACACGTCGCAGTAGTCCTGCTCGCTGAACGCCACCGACACGGCAGGATCGCGATCGGAGGCGAGCACCTCCAGCCGGCTCGCGGCCTGGGTGGTGTAGGCCCGCACGTCCGTGTACCGCTGGATCTGGTACTGGTCGTTCAGCAGGTCGCGGACGGTGGCGGCGGTCTCCGGCCGGAGCTTGTCAGACAGGGTGCCCCGGTCGGGGTTGGCGTCCACCGCGATGACCCGGTCACCGCGCAGCGAGGCCAGCATGGCGCCCAGGCCGACCGTCGTCGTGGTCTTGCCCACGCCGCCCTTCAGGCTCACTACCGCGACCCGGTGATGCCCGCCAGTGACCGGGGTACGGGCCCGGGCGATCAGTTCCTGGCGGCGCCGCTGCGCCGCGGACTCGGGCGCGCGGACCAGGCCGCCGGTCACCGTGAAGACTGCGCGGCGCCAGCCGCCGGCCGGAGCTTTGTGCCTCCCGGGCAGGAGCAGGTCCGTGGTGAGGCTGTCGGCCGTGACCGGTTGCGGAGGTGCAGGTCCAGGCGGGGGCCGCGAGGGCGCGGGTTGCGGCGGTGGCGGGACGGGGAAACCCTGTCCCGGACGGGATTCCGCCGGGCCAGCGTCCGGCCCGCCCGGCTCCGCCAGCCAGGAATCGGCCCCGGGGCGCTCCGGCGCCCTGGACCTACCGGGGGGGCGGCCGGAGTCCCGGATCAGCGCCAGCGGCGAGTCCTGGCCCGGCGCCTCGTCGTTGTCGGGGGGCGGGTATTCATCGCCGGTGTCATAGTCGTCGCCCACCAGGCCGAGCGCACCAAGGCCGTAGCTGGCCGGGCCGTAAGCATCAGCGGGGTCCAGGTCGTCGGGTGGCCCGTAAGGATCCCCGGCGTCGCCTGGTTCCGCACCCGCGCCATCCAGCGCGGGGTCGCCATCCGCGCTCAGGGCTAGCCCGGGCGCGAAGGCATCCGGCAGTTCCGGCTGCGGGCCGGGGACGCGAGCCTCACTCGTCCCTGCCGCTTCGCCGCGGTCCAGGTCACGATCAGCCAAGCTGGTTTCCCCTCCGCTCTCATCGGTATAGGAGAATGACGTGCCGGCAGGGGACCGGATGGGCGCATCCACCCGAAGCCTAAGCCACCTAGCTCGCCGCAGCCCAGCCCCGGCTACGGCAATCAGGAGAAACCTCATGCGAGCGGTCGTGATCACCCAGCCTGGCGGACCCGAGGTCCTGCGCCTGGAGGAGGTGCCCGATCCGGTACCCGGCGCTGGCGAGGTGCTCGTGCAGATCGCCGCGGCCGGGCTTAACCGCGCGGACGTCATGCAGCGGCAGGGTCACTATCCCCCGCCGCCGGGGGCGCCGCCCTACCCGGGAATGGAATGCTCGGGGCGGATCATCGGGCTCGGCCCCGGGGTCACCTCCTGGCAGGTCGGCGACGAGGTGTGCGCGCTGCTGAGCGGGGGCGCGTACGCGGAGAAGGTCACCGTGCCCCAGGGCCAGCTGCTGCCCGTCCCGGAGGGAGTGTCGCTGGCGGACGCCGCGGCCCTGCCGGAGGCGACGTGCACGATCCAGGGCACCGTGTACCAGATGGCCCACCTGGCCCCGGGCGAGACGTACCTGGTGCACGGCGGGGCCGGCGGCGTCGGGACATTCGCGATCCAGATCGCCAAGGCCGAGGGATGCACGGTGGCCTGCACCGCCGGCTCCCCGGAGAAGCTGGCCCGCTGCCGGGAACTCGGGGCCGACCTGGCCATGTCCTACCGGGATGACCCCAATGACCCGACACGAGAAATTGTTGCACCGTGCATATCAAGCAGATGGAATCGCGGCACACGCTTAACGATGGTTCCGCCATGACGATGCTGGGAGTGCTCACGCAAAAGGTGAGGACGCTGGAAAAACAGATAAAGCAGCTCCAGATTTTCCAACAAGCGCTGGAGAGCGACCGCGACATGTGGATAACGGCGGTCAAAGCCACAGCCAGGGCGGACATATTGGAACAGGCGGGAATCTTGCCCCAGCCAACTGGCACCCGGCCGGGACAGCGGGGGGCGGCCAAACCGGGCAGAGCAACGCATCCCTGATGCGATACCGAAACTCGTAAGTGATTGAATCACACTCCCTTGTGAAAACCGCTGGTGTCAGAAATGGGTGTCAGCCTGATGAAACCTACCAAGACCGACACTACCAAGGGCAAGCATGGGCCCTTGTCGGCAACCTGAACGGCTTGAAAAATGGCCCGAGTCGATCAGCAAGCCTAGTTGTCGGGGAGCTGCCGAAACCTTTGCTGACAGTGAAGAGGGAAGCCCGGCATTATCGAGTGTTCCTTGAGCAAGAAACCATCGGGTGAAAGGCGAGATCGACACAACCAGCGGCTATTTGATCGACACCGCGAGGCGCTCCACGATGCACGCGGGCATCTGTCGATGGTTGATCCGCCAGAAGCTCGGCACCATGACCACAAGCGACATACTCGCTTGTTCCCGCGAGCTGATGAAGGCAAAGCAAGTGCGGGATGCGGCCGTCAAGGCTCTGGAGCTGGGCGAGTTGCCCAACCAATCAGCCTGACCGACTATGTGATTGACAGCAAGGAAGACGATCGCAATGGACATACTCAAAGCGGCAACTGACAAAAACCTGTTCCGTCCTTACCTGGACAAACGCGGCGAGCCGTCGAGCTGGCAGCGCTGGCTCACCTTCCTCAAAGTGCTCCATGGCCTGCCCCTGGAGGAGAGCGAGCACGAAACCGTGCGACACTGCACAGGGCGAAGTCGCTGCTCTTGCCCGCTGGCGGTTTCGATAAGGCTGGTCCTGGCGGGCAGGCGTTCTGGGGCAAAAGCAAACTGGTCAGCTTGGTTGCCGCTTACGAAGCTGTGCTGAGCGGTCAGAGAAAAAGCTGAGTGTCGGGGAGCTGCCCATGGTTGCCGTCATCAGTCCGACGCGCTTCCAGTCCCGCGTCATCCATGGATACCTGCGCGGTGCTCTCACTTGCACGCCGATACTCAAGCGCGAGTTGGTGGAAGACAAGCGAGAATCTTTCACTCTGAAGAACGGAATCAATGGCGATTTCCACGGGCAACCCGCGCACGGTTCGCCGTTTCAGTGTGACCTGGCATCTGGTGGATGAGATAGCCTATTTCGGCTTGTCCGAAGAAAGCAAAGTCCGGTCGGACACCGAGCTGGTCCGGCCCTGCGCCCTCACTGGCAACCACGGGCGGGCCCTATTTGCGTCGGCAGTCCTTACAAGGCGAGCGGTTATGCCTTCAACACTTTCCGGCGCTGCTTTGGCAATGACAGTGCTATGACACTGGTCTGGAATGCCGCATCGACGTACATGAATCCGACGCTTGATGAGTCGGTTGTGAGGCGAGCGATTGAGGAAGACTACCAAGCCGCCAGCGTGGAATACTGCATCCAACCGGGCTTGTTCAGGGAAGACGTCGAACAGTTTGTCAGCCGGGAGCTGGTCGAGAAACTCGTCATCCCTGGCGCAAGCAATCGGAACCACGGACGGGCATCGGTTACGCGGCATTTGTCGTTACCAGGCGATCGCCAGCGGTTCCCGCGGCGAGCCTCCCGGCCCGGCCGCGCTCCTGCCAGCGGACGACCGGCCCGCAAGCAGGCCAGAGCCAGCGATGCCAGCGAACGGAGAACCAGCATGAGCCTGGCCCACGCCCCCGGCGATGACCGGGCGCCCGGCCAGACCGCCCCGCGCCGCCCGGCAGTCAGCAGCGCGCCGCAGGCCCGCGCGCCGGCATGGCGGCGTACACGGTGATCTGGCGGGACGGTGCGGCGTGCCTCGCGGCGGCGGACGCGGACGTATCGGACGGCAGCCCGGCCACGTCGGTGACCGGGCTGCCGGACCTCGTGGCGCGCACCACCATCGACCGGGTGCGCGCGGCAATCATCAACGCCGGGTACTCCTGGCCGGCCGCCCGGCTGTCGGTGATGGTGTCCCCGGCCGCCGGGACCAGCAGCAGCGGCTGCGACCTGGCCATCGCGGTGGCTATCCTCGCCGCCGCCGGAGCCGTCCCCGCCGGCACCTTGCGGAGGACGTGATGTTCTTCGCCGGGCTCGGGCTCGACGGCAGTCTGCGCCCGGCTGGGTCCGGCACAGCCGAGGCGGTGGCCTGCGCAGCCGCCGCCGGGATACGTGCCGTGATAACCGCGGAGGGGAACGCCTCGCACGCCGGGGCCGCGCAGGCCCCGGACGTGCGGATCATGACAGCGCCTGACCTGGCCGGCATACCTGGCCTCCTCACGGGCTCAGCAGACGCTCCTGCCCGGGTGCAGGGTCCCGGATCAGGGAAACGCGATGCTGACTGGTGAGGACGGGTCGCGCCCGTACGCGCCTGACCTGGCGGGCGGCAGCAAGGGCCTGCCGGGCAGCGCCTACGCGGCCGGACGGTCCCCCCGGGAACCGGCTGGTTCATCGGACTCGCTGCCGCTGACCAGGACGGACAGGACCCGGACGGCCTGGCCCGGACCTGGGTCGCGGAGATGTGCGACGCCATGCACCCTGACGGCCACGAACCAGTCCTCCAGTCGCTCAGGACCGCCAGCGCGAAGATGGGCCGGCCCCCCGCCGCACTGACCGGAACAACGCTACGCTGGCGCGGTCTCAGCGGAATTTCGTAAACGAGCTGGCTGTGGAATCGCCGGGGAAGCGGACAACGCGGCGAGAACCTGTATTAGTGTAGGTTCCCATCCTTCTCGCCGCCAGTGACGATGCTCACCTTGCGTGATCCTGGGCGTCTCATCGATCTGGCGGCTGACTTTTTCACCATCTTGGCATTTCCTCAGAGTCAGGCTTACATCGGCGGGTGCGGAGGCCCTCATCTGGAGCACCTTGGCTAGGACGGTCCTGGTCGTTGCGATTTCTCATGGGGCGTCGCGCAGGTGCCCTCAATCCTCCTGTGTGCGGATCTGGAGTCGTTCGGGGCGTCGCGGAATGAGGACAGAGTTCCGGGCAGCAACGAACGAGGCGCGGTCGTCGGCTTCGTGTGCAGGCGGGCCGTCCGTGCCCAGGCGAGATTCCCGAAAGCCGATGCGGCCAGACTGGAATTGCGGTGACTCAAGTACCACGGAACCTGTCCCGTGGCGGCACGCTATCTTCGCGGCTCGGCCTGCCGCCAAGGTCGACATCAGCGTGGTCGGCGGCACTGCCCGCAGCTGGCGGGCTTCATGCTGCCTCGGCAAGTGACTGCCTGCGGGGAGCAGGGTGTCGGGCGTAGGCACGATCAAGGGGATCACCTTCCAGACGGTCCAGGCGCTCAGCGACGTGG
>CAVRFX010000025.1:0-61420 GCA_963720645.1 uncultured Actinomycetes bacterium
GTCGGCGTAACCCTGCTCCCGCCAGCGCGCCGCGAGGGCCCGCGCCCGGGCCTCGCTGACCCCCAGCCAGGCAGCTAACTGATCCAATTGCACGCCATACATCTCGGCGGCGAATAACAGCCCGGCGACGTCCCGCTCGCTCACCAGCCCACTACATCATGCCGGCGCGCCACGCCGTTAGGGCCTATCTGGGCGGTTTAGCCGCGGGCGTCCGGCCGGCCATAGAGCCAAAAGTGTTCCTGCCCTGGTGCTGTCGTTCGCGGTGGGGCACAATTTTGCCGGGGACACTGATCGCGTTCACGGCAGCCCAGCCCGCCGTAAGCGGCTTGCTGATCTGCCGGGTCGCATAAGCTGTTCGCTGATATCCGGATCACCGCTGTCGCAGGGATCCGAGGTCGTTGGGGAAGACGCACCTCGGTCACTCGCAGGGAGGTCTGGTGTCAGTTCATGGCGTGCTGCAGGTCCATTCCGCGCCCCCGGCGCTATGCCCGCATATCGAATGGGCGGTCGCCGGGGTTCTTGGCGTACCCGTCGATCTGGCCTGGGTGAGCCAGCCCGCCGCACCCGGGGCGGTGCGCGGGCGAGCTCAACTGGCAGGCGCGGCCGGGCACGGCCGGCTCATCACGTCGGCGCTGGCCGGCTGGAACCGGCTGCGTTTCGAGGTGACCGAGGAGGCCAGCCCGGGCTGCGACGCGGTCCGGTACAGCTACACGCCGGCGCTGGGCACCTTCTCGGCGGTCACCGGGGCCAACGGGGACATCTTGATCCCCGAGAACCGGCTGCTCGCAGCCATGACGGTGGCCGCTGCGTCCCAGTCGGGCCTCCAGGTGGCCGCCGCGACCACGCTCGAGGGGGAGCTCGACCGGCTGCTGGGGCGGCCCGTGGGACGCCGAGCTTGAGCCCTTCCGGTGCGCGGCTGAGGGCGCGCCGGTGCGCTGGCTGCATGCCACAGGCTGACCCGCCCGGGCCGGGGCGGCGGCTGGCGCAGCCAGGCGGCCGGGTCCCTGGCCGGGCCGCCCGGCCGCGCCTACGATTGAGGTGGGAATCAGCCGGCCGCCCCTCGCGGCCGAAGCCGCGGGAGCCGGTAGATAGTCCCGTGGAGGAAGCGGTGAAGATCGAGATCGTCGTGCCCGACGAGTGGACCCCCGAACTGACGCTGGCGACGCAGCAGCTCCTGCAGCGGGCCGTACGCAGCGGGTGGCCGCTGATCACCTGCCTGCGCCGCGAGGCGACCGCCGAGCAGATCGAGGACATCGACCACCAGATCAGGGTGCTCGTCCAGGACTCTGGCCTGGCCGCGTGACTGACGGGTCCGCGCAACGGGGGGCACCGGCCCGGGTACTCCTGGACTGTGATCCGGGGATCGATGACGCGCTCGCGATCGTCTTCGGCTGCGGTCACCCCGGGCTGGACCTGGTCGGGCTGACCACGGTCAGCGGCAACGTCAACCTGGACACGGTGACCGCCAACGCGCTCAGCGTCCTGGAGCTGGCCGGGCGCCCGGATGTGCCCGTGGTGGCGGGCAGCGCCCGGCCCCTGCTGAGGCCCACGCTGGACGCCCGCGAGGTGCACGGCGAGGGCGGGCTGGGGGCGGCGCGACTGCCCGCCGCGCACTCCGCCCCGGCCAGCGGCCACGCGGTGGACTACCTGATCGACACGATCGGCGCGGCGCCCGGCGAGATCACCCTGATCGCGACCGGCCCGCTGACCAACATCGCGCTCGCGGTCCGCCGTGAGCCGCGGCTGGCCGGCTGGGTCCGCGACTTCGTCATCATGGGCGGGTCGGCGGGTCGGGGCAACGTCACCCCGGCCGCCGAGTTCAACATCGCCGCGGATCCGGAGGCCGCCGCGATCGTGTTCGAAGCCGGGTGGCAGGTGACCATGGTCGGCCTCGACGTGACCCTGCAGGCCCGCGCGGGCGCGGACGTACAGGAACGGATGCGCGAGCTGGGCCGGCTCGGCGCGGACCTGCTCCTGCCCGGCCTGCTCGGCTACTACGGGGAGCAGTCCCAGGCCGCGCACGGTGTGCCGGTGCACGACGTGTGCGCCCTCGCCCTGGTCGCCGAGCCCGGCCTGTTCGGGTGCGACCCGGCCCGGGTGGACGTCGAGACCGCAGGCCGGTGGACTACCGGGATGACCGTGACGGACTTCACCGCCGGGCCCCAGGCCCGCAACGCGCTGGTGGCCATGAGCGTGGACGTGCCCCGGTTCTGGGACCTCGTGCTCAGCGCCTACCGGCGGATTCCGGCGGCGGTGGCCGCGGGATGATCAGCTGGCCGGGCCGTCCCGGCAGGGGTCAGTTGGCCTCGACGGTGACCTCGATGTTCCCCCGGGTGGCGTTCGAGTAGGGGCAGACCTGGTGTGCCGCCTCCGCCAGCCGCAGCGTGGTGTCCGCGTCCACGCCGGGGATGGACACCTTGAGCGCGACAGCCAGACCGTACCCGCCCCCGCCGATCGTGCCGATGCTGACGTCGGCCTCCACCAGCGAATCCTCGGTGTCCACGCCCGCGCGGCGGCCGGCCACGCCGAGCGCGCTCTGGAAGCAGGCCGCGTACCCGGCGGCGAACAGCTGCTCGGGGTTGGTGGCCCCGCCGGGGCCGCCCATCTCCTGCGGCGGCTTCAGGTGAACGTCGAGCAGGCCGTCGTCGGTGACAGCGTGCCCGGACCGGCCTCCGGTCGCGGTGGCCCTGGCGGTGTAGAGCGGCTTGACCAGGGCAGTCGGCCCAGCTGGAGCTGGCACGGTTCCTCCCGAAGTCCCGGGCACGCGGGCCGGGCAGGCGCGGCGCGCCGTCACCGTGGGGAACAGCCGCCCGGGCGGCAGTCATTCCGCCCGGGCGGCGCTCATCCCGCCTGGAGGGCCCTCATTCAGCCTGGGCCAGGCCGGCCGGACCGACGAGCGCCCGCGGAAGGTCCGGAACCCGAACGCCAGCGCGTACAGCACACCCACCAGGATCAGCAGGAACCGGTAGCCGGTGATGAGGGCCAGGTACTCCAGGGCGCCGCCGACCATGGCGCCGAGCAGGTTGGCCGCGAACGCGGTGGTCGTGGTCTCCACGTCGCTGAAGCGCTGCGCGAAGATCAGGTTCGCGATAAACACCGGCGCGAAGGCCAGGCCCCGCCGGCCAGGAACCGGGCGGCGATGGGCAGACTGACCAGATCCGCCTGCGGGATCAGCCAGGTCAGGGCCAGGCTCGCGATCAGCGCGGCGTAGAGCACCACGGGCCGGGGCAGCCGCACGTGCCGCGCCGTTTCCACCGCCAGGTAGACCGCGACCAGGATGGCCACCGTGACCAGCGCGTTGACCAGCCAGGTACTCCCGAACAGCAGCGCGAACTGGACGATGTTCTTGGTCTCCAGCAGCAGGAACGCCGCGCCCATGCAGGCCAGGTCGATGTACCCGCCCATCCTGCGCAGCGAGCCGCCGCCGATCCGGACGAACAGCAGCGACGCAGCCAGGATCAGCACCAGCATCCACACGTAGGACGTCGGGATCGTGTTGTGCAGCAGGTACGGGAACGGGTGATCGTCGGTGGCCGGCGCGACCTGGGTGCCGTGCCAGACCGTGGTGCAGTTCGGCACCTGCTCCCCGGCTTGTCGGTCAGCACGGCCAGCCGTCGGCCGCCCAGCGGCGCTCCCACCTGGGAACAGGGCGCCTGCCCGAACGCGTCCAGCATCGTGGTCGCGTAGCGGTTGTACAGGTGATTCGAGTAGTAGTTGTACATGGCCATCGTGCCGCCGGGGGCGAGGTGCGCCCGGGCCGCCTTGACCGACTGGAGGGTGAGCAGGTAGCTCTCCAGCCGCAGGTTGGACTGGCCGTTCACGGCGGTCAGCGAGTCCGGCAGGGCGAACAAGATCAGGTTGTACTTCGTCGTCGCGTTCTGCAGGAAGGCCCGGCCGTCTGTGTTGTGCGTGGTCACCCGGGGGTTGTCGTACGGGTGATTCGGGTGCTGGCTGCGGCCGAGCCTGATCAGGACCGGGTCGATCTCGACCGCGTCCACGTGCTGCGCGCCCTCGGAGAGCGCGACCGCGACGTCGTTGCCCGTGCCGGCCCCGACGATCAGGACGTTCTTCAGCGACGAGCGGGTCACGTGCTGGTAGGGGTAGAAGTAGAACTTCTTCTGCTGGTGCAGCACGGTCAGCGAGCGGGCCGCCTGGTAGGGGATGTTGTTCGCCGACACGTACAGCGCGGGATGGGCCTTGCCGCTGAGCTGCGCGGAGATCTTGTAGTACGGCGACCACTGCTGGTGCGGGACCGCCGACTCGATGGCCAGCATGATCACCACGAGTGCGGCCGCCGCGTACTGCCACCACCGGGCCGACCGGCCCAGCAGCAGGGCCAGGCCGCCCGCCGCGATCACGCCCCAGGCCACGGGCGGCAGTTCCAGGAAGGACAGCAGCGTGAACGCCGCGGTGCCCGCGATGCTGCCGACGACGTCCAGCCGGTAGGCCTTGAGGGGCTCGAAGGTCACGAACAGCCGGGCCACGGCCTGGCCGAATCCGGCCATCACCAGCGTGCTCAGCACGAAGATCACGGCCAGGCTGACCGGGCGGGGCAGCGCCTGGGTGCCGAACAGGCCCTGATACGGATGCGGGCCGGACAGGGTGGCCAGGATGACCGGGAAGGCCAGCACGAACGCCACCAGCAGGACCAGCGCCAGCGGCGACCAGCGCACGAAGTCCCGGCTGGACCTGGCGTTCAGGAAGCCGATGCCGATGCCGAGGAAGCTGGCCAGCAGCACGAAGTTGGTGGCGTTGGTGACGTAGACGTTGTTGGCCGCCGTCCACCGGATGAGGGCCAGCTCGGCGAACAGCATGAGGAAGCTGGCGAAAGCCAGCTGAGTCCGTTTATCCAGCCACCAGCGGCCCGCGCCGGCCGGGCGCTGCGTTCCATCCGGGGCGGCGGTGCCGTCCGCGGTGGCGGTGCCGTCCGCCGTGGCGGTCCCGGTCGCGGTGGCGGTGCCGTTCCCGGACGCGGTGCCGTTCGCGTCCAGGGCCGGGGCACCTAGGCGGGCTGCCTCTGGCCGGTACGCCGCA
The DNA here is from genome assembly GCA_963720645.1 of uncultured Actinomycetes bacterium. Lineage (GTDB taxonomy): Bacteria > Actinomycetota > Actinomycetes > Streptosporangiales > Streptosporangiaceae > RYN-230. The sequence continues at coordinate 5,035 of CAVRFX010000025.1, forward strand.
CCAGGGGTTTCGGTCTGCTCGGCTACGCTTTCAGGGCGCTCATCAAGGGGCATAGATCGTCGATCGTACGTGGGGCTCAGCACCCCAGCGAGCTGATCGGGGAGATTGTCCCGTCCAATTCGTTACTAATTCCGGGCCTGGGCCCGGCTTTGACTTTACTGTGCGCGTACGGGGGCCGGATGGCCGGGGGATGCGGTGCCCGGGAACGTCGTGGCGAACTCGCCGTCCAGCCAGGCGGAGAACAAAGCGGCGGCGTCGGCCGCGATCCCGTCGCCCGCGTCCTGCCAGCCCTGGCGGAGCCGGCCTGGGCCGCCGACAGCGGCGGCTGGGTGGCGCGCAGCCAGGCCTGGGTGATCGGCTCGGTGGCCTCGGGATGGAACTGCAGGCCGAGGTGGGGGCCGACGGCATAGGCCTGCACCGAGGCACCGCCCGTGGCCAGCTCCCGGGCGCCCGCCGGCAGTTCGAAGCCGTCCCGGTGCCACTCCAGCCAGGGCCCGCAGGCCAGCCCGGGGTGCTGGCTCGCCAGCCGCACCCAGCCGATCTCAGGCTCGGGCAGCCGGTACACCCGCGCGCCCAGCGCGCGGGCCAGCACCTGGCCGCCGAAGCAGATACCCAGGATCGGAACGCCCCCGGCCAGGGCCTGCCGGACCAGGGACAGCTCAGCGTCCAGCCAGGGCACGGCATCGTCGAACGCGGTCTGCTCCGACCCGAGTACCACGAGGCCGGCGCAGTCCGGCAGGCGGGCGGGCAGCCGGTCACCGCCGCCCAGGTGGATCGTGTCCAGGATCAGCCCGCGGGCCTGCGCCCACAGGCCCAGCAGGCCGGCCGGCGCGTCGAGCTCATGCTCGATCACCAGCAGGCGGCCGTGGCCAGCCTGCTGGCCTGCCGTCCCCTGGCCTGCCGTCCCCGATCTGCCCTGCCGTGATCTGCCATGCCGCTGATCTCCCGTGCCACGGGCGGTCAGAGCGGGATGTTGCCGTGCTGGCCGCGCGCCTGCGGGGCGGCCGCGATGGCCAGGGAAATGGCCTCCCGGGTGGTGGAAGGCTCGATGACCTCGTCGATCACGCCCAGGGCGCGGGCCCGTTCCAGGCCCCCGGCCTCCCGCTGATGCTCCTCGGCCAGCCGGGCCTCGGCTTCCTGCAGCTGGTCCGGGGGCACGTCGGCCAGCGTCCGCCGGTGCAGGATGCGAACGGCGGCCACCGCGCCCATCACGGCCACCTCGGCCCCGGGCCAGGCGAACACCCGGGTCGCGCCGAGGGACCGGCTGTTCATCGCGATGTAGGCACCGCCGTAGGCCTTGCGGGTGACCAGGGTGACCCGGGGCACCGTCGCCTCCGCGAACGCGTGCAGGAGCTTGGCCCCGCGGCGGACCACGCCGTCCCACTCCTGGCCGACACCCGGAAGGTAGCCGGGCACATCCACGACCACCACGAGCGGGATCCCGAACGCGTCGCACATCCGGACGAAGCGGGCCGCCTTCTCCGCCGAGGTGGCGTCCAGGCACCCGCCCAGACGGAGCGGGTTGTTGGCGACGATCCCGACGGTCCGGCCGGCCAGGCGCCCGAGCATGGTGACCACATTCGGCGCCCACCGCGGGTGCAGCTCGATGCCGGGCGCGTCGAGCAGCCCGGCGAGCAGCGGGTGGACGTCGTAGGCGCGCCGCACCGACTCGGGCAGCAGCTGGTCAAGGTCGGCCCCCTCCTGCCCGGCGACCAGGTCCACATCCACCGTGCCCTGCCGGCCGAGGAGCACGGCCAGCCGGCGGGCCTGCCCCAGCGCGTCCGCGTCGGTGGCGGCCACCAGGTGGACCACACCCGAGCGGCGGCTGTGCGGCTCGGGGCCGCCCAGCCGGGCCATGTCCACGTCCTCGCCGGTCACGCTGCGGACCACGTCCGGGCCGGTGACGAAGATGCGGCCGTGATCGGACAGGATCACGACGTCGGTGAGCGCGGGCCCGTACGCGGCACCGCCCGCGGCCGCGCCCAGGACCACGGAGATCTGCGGGATCTTGCCGGAAGCCCGGGTCATGGCGGCGAACACCGTGCCCACCGCGTGCAGGCTCTCCACGCCCTCACGCAGCCGCGCCCCGCCGGAGTGCCAAAGCCCGATCACGGGGGCGCCCTGGGCGAGGGCTTCCTCGTAGGCGGTCACGATCGCCGCGCACCCCTCGCTGCCCATGGCGCCGCCCTGCACCCGCGGGTCGCTGGCGAACGCGACCGCGGTCATCCCGTCGATGGTGCCGGCCGCGGCGACCTCCCCGCTCGCGTCGTGCGGGGTGAGCAGGCGGACCGACCCAGGGTCAAACAGCGATTCGAGCCGGACCTCGGGGTCCCGGGAGACGTGCGGCGCGGGTGCGGCGCCGTTGGACCGGGAGGCAGCCGCGGGGCTGCCCGGGGTGGTGTGCTTCTGGCCGGGCCGGCGAGGTGGTGCTGGCGGTGACCGTCACGGGATGTCCCTTGCGGTAGGCGGGAGAACACGGGCGGGAAGCGGGACTGCGGACTGGGGATGCGCCTAGGCCGCCGTGAAGGCGAGCGCCACGTTGGCGCCGCCGAACCCGAAGGAGTTGTTCAGCGCGGCCATCGGGGCGCTGGTGTGCGGGGCCAGCTTCCGCGGCTCGGTCGCGATGTCGATCCCGGCCTCGTCGTCAGGGTCGTCCAGGTTGATGGTGGGCGGGGCAACGTGCTCGCGGAGCGCGAGGATCGTGGCTACCGACTCGACTGCGCCCGCGCCGCCGAGCAGGTGCCCGGTCATGGACTTGGTGGCCGACACCACGACCCCGCTGGCCGCGTCGCCGAACGCCCGGGCGATCGACTGGCCCTCGACCAAGTCGCCAGCCGGGGTGGACGTGGCATGCGCATTCACGTGGACGAACTGTTCCGCGGACAGGCCGGAGTCGGCCAGCGCCCGCTGCATCGCCTTCACGAGCCCGGTTCCTCCTGGCTCGGGCTGGGCGATGTGGTGCGCGTCCGAGGAGTAGCCGACGCCAGCCGCGATCGGCGTGCACGGTGGCGCCGCGCCGCGCCGCGTGCTCGGCCGACTCCAGGACCACGACGCCGGCGCCCTCGCCGAGCAGGAAGCCGTCCCGGCTCTTGTCGAACGGCCGGGACGCCCGTTCCGGCTCGTCGTTGCGGGTGGACAGCGCCCGCATGGCGGCGAACGCCGCGACGTTCAGCGGGATGATCGCGGCCTCGGTCCCGCCGGCCAGCACCACGTCGGCCCGGCCCGTCCGGATCATCTCGATGGCGTAGCCGATGGCCTCGGCGCCGGACGCGCACGCGCTCACCGTGGTGTGCACCTCGGCGCGGGCGTTCAGCTCGATGGCGATCCATCCCGCTGAGCCATTCGGCATGAGCATCGGGATCGTGAACGGGGACATCCGCTGCCATCCCTTCTCGTTCATGCGTGTCGTAGGCGGCGATGGTGGAGGCCACCCCGCCGATCCCGCTGGAGACCACGACGCCGAGCCGGTCCGGGTCCACCTCAGGCGATCCCGCGTTGGCCCACGCCTCCCGCGCGGCCACGATGGCCGAACTGCTCGCAGCGGTCGAGCCGGCGGGCCTGGACCCGGTCCAGCACCGTCGCCGGGTCGACCGCGGCCGGGGCCGCGATCTGCACCGGCAGCGGGACCGGTGACCAGTCGGCGGGGAGCTTGCGCGCCCCGCTCCGACCGGCCAGCAGCGATTCCCAGGTTGAGGCCACGTCCCCGCCCAGCGGCGTGGTCGCGCCTAGCCCGGTGACGACGACGCGTGGTTGATCTGCCCGCACTGTGAATCGCTCCTCCTGCGTATGTGGTGCGCCTGTTCCGCGGGTGGCGAGAGCGCACCGGATGGCATCCGTTCAGGGCGGCCCCGGCTCAGGCCGAAACTTCGGCGTTGCGCACGTAGGCGACGACGTCCTGCACGGTCTTGAGGTTCTTGAGCTGGTCGTCCGGGATCTCCACCCCGAACTTGTCCTGGGCCGCCACCGCGATCTCCACCATGGACAGCGAGTCGATGTCGAGGTCGTCAACGAAGCTCTTGTCCGGGGTGACCTGGTCGGCCGGGAATGCCGGCGACCTCGTCGACGATCTCGCCGAGGCCTGCAAGGATCTCCTGCTCAGTCATGGCCATGAGGTGCGTTTTCTCCTTCGTTTGATGGTGTGGTCGGCCCCCGGGCGTGCGCCCGGAGGCCGCGGCGCGGTCAGGGTACCGTGATGACCTGGGCCGCATAGCTGATGCCCGCCCCGAAGCCGAGCAGCAGGACGGCGGGAGCCCGAGCCCACCTCGCCGCGCTCGATCATCGCCGACAGGGCGAGCGGGATGGACGCCGACGAGGTGTTGCCCGAGTTGATGATGTCGGTGGCCACCAGCGCCTGGGGCGCGCCCAGCTTCCTGGCGATGGCCTCGATGATGCGCAGGTTGGCCTGGTGCGGGACGAACGCGGCCAGCTCGCCCGGGGCCACGCCGGCCCGCTCGCAGGCCTTCAGGGCGACGGGGTGCAGGGCCGTGGTCGCCCAGCGGAACACCGCCTGCCCCTCCTGGAAGATGAACGACCGGCGGTCCTTGATGAAGATCTTGTCCGCCATGCCGCCGTCACTACCCCAGACCACGGGCCCGATGCCCGCGCTGTCCGCCTCGGCCGGCCCGACCACCGCGGCCCCGGCACCATCCGCGAAGATGATGCAGGTGGAACGGTCGGTCCAGTCGACCCACTGGGACAGCTTCTCGGCCCCGATGACCAGCACATGGCGTGACGTGCCCGCCCGGACCGCGTCGCTGGCCGTGCCCAGCGCATAGCAGAACCCCGCGCACGCGGCGTTGAGGTCGAACGCGCCGGGGGCCACGATGCCGAGCCGGGTCGCGACCGTGGCGGCCGTGTTGGGGATCGGCGCCTCCGGGGTGCAGGTGGCCACGATGACCAGGTCGATGTCGGCCGGGGACAGGCCGCTGGCGGCCAGCGCCTTCCCGCCGGCGGCCACGGCCATGTCGGCCACCGTCTCATCCGGGCCGGCGATCCGGCGGCTGGCGATGCCCACCCGGCTGCGGATCCACTCGTCGCTGGTCTCCACCTGCTGGGCGATCTCGTCGTTGGTGACCACCCGGGCCGGCTGGTATCCGCCGAACGCCAGGATCCGCGCACCGGCCACTGCCTCGGTGATTCGCATCAACGTGGTTCCTTCCCGTGCCGTTCGGCGTCTGGTTGTGGGTCTGCTACCCAGGATGGCCGGGCTTACCGGCCGGTCCGGGCCGGATAGGGCTGCAGCCGGACCAGCGGCTGCCCCGCGCTGACCGGATCGCCGTCCTCGACCAGCCATTCCAGCACCGTGGCCGGGAACGGCGGAGTGATCACATGGCGCGCGCCGCGCTGCTCGACGTGCCCGATCTCCGCGCCGGGGGACAGCGCCGCCCCCACGGTGGGGGCCGCCCCGGTGGTCCCGTGGCGGAACGTGCCGGCCAGCGGCGCGACCAGCAGGCGCCACTCCGGGGCCGGCCCGCCGTCCTCGTAGGGGTCCAGTGCGCCGTGCTCGGCGATGAGCTTGGTCGCGGCCTCGAGGTCGCCGGGGGTCTTCAGGGCGGCCAGCGCCACGCCCGGCATGGCCCGGCGGGCCAGCCCGGTCAGCGTGCCGGCCGGCGGCAGCTCGATCAGCGCACCCGCCCCCAGCTCGGTCATGGTGCGCATGCAGAGATTCCACCGCACCGGCGCGCTGACCTGCGTGACGATCCGCTCAAGCCAGTCCTCACCGGTCCGCACCGCGGCACCGTCCTGGTTGGACAGCAGCGGTAGCACCGGGTCGCTGACCGTGACTGTGGCGGCCGCCTCACGCAGCGCGTCCACCGCCGGGGCCATGTGCCGGGTGTGGAACGCGCCGGCCACCTCCAGCGGGCGGAGCCTCGCCCGGGCGGGGGGGTCGGCGGCGAACGCGGCCAGCTGCTCCAGCGTCCCGGCCGCGACGACCTGCCCGGCGCCGTTGATGTTCGCGGGGGTGAGGCCGTGCGCCTCGATGGAGTCGAGGACCTCGGCCTCGTCGCCGCCCAGCACGGCGGTCATGCCCGTCGCCTCGATGGCCGCGGCCTTCGCCATGGCTTCCCCGCGGACCCGGACCAGGCGCATCGCGTCCCCGGCCGTGAGCACACCGGCCAGGACACCGGCCCCCAGCTCGCCCACACTGTGCCCGGCCGCCGCGCCGGTGTGCACCCGGGCCTGGTCCAGCCCGCCGAACAGCACCTCGGCCGCGGCGATGGCGGCCGCGACGAGGAGCGGCTGGGCGACCGCGGTATCGCGGATTTCCTCGGCGCTGGCGGTCGTCCCGGACGTGATGAGGTCCACCCCGGCCAGGTCGGACCATTCGCCGAGGCGCTCGGCGAAACCGGGCAGTTCGAGCCAGGGGGAGAGGAAGCCGGGGGTCTGGGCTCCCTGCCCCGGCGCGGCGATAACGAGCATCTTCTTACCCTGCACTGTAGAAGTCCGCTACATGGGTGACAAACAGCACGAAGTTTGACCTAGAGACTATGGCCCTTTCCTACAACCTATGTGCGATTGTGAACAAGACGGCCCAGGGCGATGCCGACCCACAGAGTGAATCCGGCCCGTCCGTCCGAGGGGATCAGCCCGGTGAGCTCGCTGACCCGGCGCAGCCGGTAGCGGACGGTGTTCGGATGAACAAACAGCATCCGGGCGGTGGCCTCCAGCGAGGAACCCTGCTCCAGGTAGGTGGTGACGGTGTCGAGCAAGGCGGCGCCGCCGTGCCGCAATGCCTCGTACACGTCCCGGATCAGCTGGGCCCGGGCGGCCTCGTCCCCGTCCAGCGCACGCTCGGGCAGCAGGTCGTCGGCGAGCACCGGGCGCGGTGAGTCCGGCCAGCCCGGGGCGGCGCGCAGCCCGGCCAGCGCCGACGCGGCCGAGCGCGTGGCCGCGTGCAGGTCCGCCACGACCGGGCCGACCACCACCGGGCCGGGCCCGAACCGCCCGGCGATCTGCGCCGCGGCGCCCAGCGGGTCGCCGGTCCCGCCCAGCACGACCACGAGCCGGGTGCCGTGCACCCCGGCCAGCAGGTCCAGCCGGGACCGCCGGACGATCACCCGCAGCTCCTCGATCAGGCCCTCGGGCTCGGCGTCGCCGGCGTGGCCGACGATCACCGCCACCGGCGAGTGGGACCAGTTCAGGGCGGAGGCCCAGGACTGCAGCCCCTCGCCCATCTCGCCGCGTACCAGCGAGTCCACGACCAGGGCCTCCAGCCGGGCGTCCCAGGCGCCGCGGGCCTCCGCCGTCCGCGCGTAGACCTGGGCGGCCCCGAACGCCACCTCGCGGGTGTAGCGGAGCACCGCCTCGCGCAGTTCCGCCTCGCCGCCGGGGGCAGCCAGCTCATCCACCCGGGCCTCGACCACGTCGATGATGATCCGCACCATCTCCACGGCCTGCTGCAGGCTGACCGCGCGGGCGAGCTCGCGGGGCGCGGTGCCGAACACCTCGACCGCCACCGACGGGCGGCCGCGCCTGGGATGCTTGACCCAGTCCACGAACGCGGCGATGCCGGCCTGGGCGACCAGCCCGATCCAGGAGCGGTTCTCCGCCGACATGGACCGGAACCAGGACAGCCGCTCTTCCATCGAGGCCATGGCGGCGGTGCCGAGCGAGCCCATGGCCCGCTCCAGCCGCTGGACCGTCTCGGGCCGGACCCGGCCGGGCGCCGCCGTGCCGTTCCCGCCGGTCGCCCGGTCCGCTGCCGTCATGCTCCCAGGGTGCCACGGCCCGCGGGTGCCGGAACCGGTGCGGCAGGGGAGACTGTGTTCAGCCGGGAGCCGTGGCACAGGCGCGGAACGGGTTCCCGGAGGGGCTTGGCGTGCCTGGGGAGGTATCCGGTGGAGCAGGTAAGGGCGCTGCTGTTCGACGTGTTCGGCACGGTGGTGGACTGGCGCAGCGGCGTCATCCGGGACGTGTCGGCGCTGGCCGGCGAGCGCGGGGCGGAGATCGACGCGGCCTCGCTCGCGGACCGCTGGCGGGCGGCGTACCGGCCGGCCATGAACCAGGTCCGGACCGGGGAGCTGCCCTGGACCAACCTGGACGGCCTGCACCGCCGCACGCTGGACCAGCTGATCGGCGGTACCGGGCTGGAGGGACTGGACGAGGCCGGGCGCGCCTGGCTCACCACCTGCTGGCACCGGCTCGACCCCTGGCCCGATGCGGTGGCCGGCCTGGAGCGCCTCAAGCGGCGCTTCGTCATCTCCGCGTTCTCCAACGGGAACGTCGCGCTGCTGGTCAACATGGCCAAATGGGGCGGCCTGCCGTGGGACTTCGTCGCCAGCGCCGAGTTGTTCCGGCACTACAAGCCCGACCCGGAGACCTATCTCGGTGCCGCCGCCCTGCTCAGCCTGGCCCCCGCCGAGGTCATGCTGGTCGCCGCGCACAATGACGACCTCATCGCCGCGGACAGCCTGGGCCTGGCCACGGCCTTCGTGCCCCGGCCCGGCGATCTCGGCCCGAACCACCAGGCCAACCGGGAGCCTGCCCGCCCGTACACCTGCGTGGCCGCTGACTTCGCCGACCTGGCGGGCCAGCTGGGCGCCTGAGGCGTGCCGCCGGACCGGGGGCCGCCCGGGCGGTGCGCCCGGGCGGCCGGTCCACGTCACGGGCGCACGCCTACTGGCCCGGGAAGGGCCTCAGCTCCATGGCCCCGCGCCGGGCCAGCGGATGCTTGGAGGCCACCTCGATGGCCTCGTCCAGGTCCGCGCAGTCGAGGATGTCGTAGCCGGCCATGAACTCCTTGGCCTCTACGAACGGCCCGTCGGTGAGCAGGATCTCGCCGCGGCGCACGCGGACGGTGGTGGCGTCCTCGACCGGGAGGGGGTGTCCCTCCCGGCGCACGCCCGCGGCCGTCCATCTCACTGACCCACGCGTCGATGTCGTACTCGCCGGGCTTGTCTTCCTCCGCCGGGATGGACGGGTCCACGCAGACGAGCATCATGTATTTCACGGTTCCTCCTGATCTCGTAGGATGCGGTGCCCGGGCGGGCCGTCAGCCTGCCGTCCGGGGAGACACGATGCGCCCCGGGCAGCGGCCGGCCGCTGTTCCCGCCGGCCCGGCGCCGCCTGCGGCGCTCGCGCCGCGCCACCGCGGCCCGCCCGTCCCGCGCGGCGGTCCGCAGCCGGTCGTCCTGCGCTGCCTTCATGAACTGGTACGGGATATACATGACTGGCTCCTCACGATGATGGCCGGCCAGGTCGGCCTGCCGGCGTCCGTTTCGCCCTCACTACGAATGACCGCGGATCAGATCGACATCGGGGCCGGATTAATTTGCTGGGGTAGATTCCGGCCGGGGAGCGGGTAGGCGGCCGGGGTACGGCGGATCGAGGTGAGGCCGGTCTGGGCGAGGTAACGCCGGAGGTCGAGGCCGCCGTGGCCGCCGCGTTCCGCGAGGAGTGGGGCCGGATCGTGGCCATCCTGATCGGGATGACCGGCGACTGGGACCTGGCCGAGGAGTGCGCCCAGGACGCCTTCACCCGGGCGGTGCGCACCTGGGCGCGCGACGGCGTCCCGCCACGGCCGGGCGCCTGGCTCACCACCACCGCCCGCCACCGGGCGGTGGACGTGCTCCGCCGCCGGCGCGACCGAGACCGCCAAGCTGCAGCAGGCGGCGATCCTCGAGCGCGCCGCGGCATGGTCAGATCCGGGCTCGCCTGAGGCCGCCGAGAGCGGCATCGCCGACGACCGGCTCCGCCTGATCTTCACCTGCTGTCATCCGGCGCTGACGCTGGAGGCGCGGGTCGCGCTGACGCTCCGCACCCTGGCCGGCCTGAGCACGGCCGAGATCGCGCGCGCGTTCCTCGTTCCGGAGCCAACCATGGCCCAGCGGCTGGTCCGGGCCAAGCACAAGATCCGCAACGCCGGGATCCCCTACCGGGTGCCGCCCGCCCACCTGCTGCCGGAACGGACCGCGGGTGTCCTGGGCGTGCTGTACCTGCTGTTCAACGAGGGGTACAGCGCGACCGCGGGGACGGATCTGCTCCGCCCGGACCTGTGCCGCGAGGGCATCCGCCTGGCCCGGCTCCTGGCCGGGCTGATGGCCGGTGAACCGGAGGTCCAGGGCATGCTCGCGCTGATGCTGCTGCACGACGCCCGGCGGCGCCGCGCGGGTCGACGAGGGCGGGGACCTGGTGACGCTGGAGGACCAGGACCGGTCCCGCTGGGACGGCGCCGAGATCGAGCGAGGGGTGCGCGCTGCTCGGAGGCCGCCCTGCGCCGAGGGCCGGCCCGGGCCTACCAGATTCAGGCGGCGATCGTCGCCTGCCACGTCACGGCCGCGGACGCGGCCGGCACGGACTGGGCCGAGATCGCCCGGCTCTACGGCCAGCTGAAACGGCTGATGCCGTCGCCCGTGGTCGAGCTCAACCGCGCGATAGCCGTGGGCATGGCCCAGGGACCGGCCACGGGACTGGCGCTGGTGGACGACCTGGCCGCGACCGGGCAGCTGGCCGGCTACCACCTGCTGCCCGCCACCCGGGCCGACCTGCTCCGCCGGCTTGGCCGGATGGCCGAGGCGGCGGACGCCTACCGGCAGGCCCTGGCCCTGGCCAGCACCGACGCCGAGCGCCGGTACCTGGCCAGGCGGCTGGCCGAGGCGATGAACCCGGCCTGACCCAGTCAGGCACCTGGACACGAGTGGCCGGTGCCCAGCCGGGCACCGGCCACCCGTACTCCCACCCGGGAGTACCAGGCCCGCGAACTTACATGTGGTGCGGGTGGCCGATCCGGTTATGCCAGCCCCGGTGGTGCCGGGTGGGGCTCGGCGTCGGGACCGGGGTGGCGGCCCCGCCCGGGTCCGGCGCCGCGCAGGACGGCGTGGCCGAAACCGTGGGCGTGGGCGTGGCGGTAGCCGTGGCCGTGTCCGTGGCGGCAGCCGCAGCCGCGTCCGTTCCGGTGGGCGAGGCAGTTGCCGTGGGCGCTGTGGTGGGGTGTCGTGGGCGCCGTCGTGGGTGTCGTGGGCGCCGTCGTGGGTGTCGTGGGCGCCGTCGTGGGTGTCGCGGCGCAGGACGGGGTGGCGCTGGGGGTGGCCGTGGCGGCCACGCCGCCGGGCAGCGTGCCGATGGCCAGCGGGCTGAACGTGGCCGCCGTGGCCACGCCGTTCGCGTCGAGGGTCAGGTTGACCGGGTCGGGCGCGTTGAGCAGCGCGCCGCAGCCCAGGTTGCCCCACGAGGCGGACAGCCGGGCGGCCAGGAACGTGAACAGGTTGCTGCCGGTGCCGGGCACCGGGGTGGCGAACGCGCTGAACTGCTTCTCGTCCGCCGCCGCGCGGGCCATGCCGACCTGCATCATGTTCTTGCAGTAGTTGGCCGGGGTGTCCGCGGCCTGCCCGCCGCTCACCATCGGCTGGCCCACGCCGATCCGGAAGACGTCCGTCTTCATCACGCTCTGCTGCCCGTCAACCTCGGTCATCGGGTCGTTCAGCGGGACCAGCGCGACCGGGGCAGCCTGGTCGGCCGCCGCCATGAGCTCATCGGTGATCTGCGAGCCGGACCTGCCACTGGCGGCCGTCATGTCCCGGAACTGGTACGGCGTGCAGCCCAGCGCCGGATCCATGAACTTGTTGACCAGGGCATTGTCGCTGCCGTTGTTGATCGCGGACGCGCCGGCCAGGGCGGCCACGTTGGCCGCGGAGTCCTGGGCGGTCTGGCCGCTGGCGGTGAGCAGGTACGTGCTGACCACGTTGTCGCTCTGGTCCTGGTCCACCACGTCGAACCCGCGCACGGTCGGGCAGGCCTGGCCGTCCGAGCCGGTACCCAGCGCCGGGATCTTGACCAGCCCCCGCGCGATGTCCCGGTGGGCCGCCCGGTAGAACGCCGGGCTGTTGCAGAACGCCACCTGGGTGAACAGCGACTGGCCGAGGCCGTTAACGCACTTCCCCTGCCGCAGCGAGTCCCCGGTCCCGGTCAGCAGCAGGTTGTCGCCGTTGAAGCCGAACATGATGCCCACGACGTCCCCGGGGGCCAGCACGGGCCGGACCGGGGGAGCGGCGGGCTGCGTGCCCTCGGTGATCACCAGCGGGTTGTAGACCTTGATCCGCCCGTTACGCGGGTTGATGATGTCCGCTTCCACGTACGCCTGCAGGTCCGGGTTGGACATCTCGCAGCCGTCCCCCAGGACATAGGGGGTGGACAGGCCCCGGGCGCTGAGCGGGTTGGCCGGGACCTGGAGGGTGCAGTTCGTCGAGTCAGCCGCCTCGGCCGGCGTCTGGCCAAGATCCACCCCGGTCCCCGCGGCTGACCCGGTGGCCAGCGGAAGGCGCTGGCCGATCCCCAGGCCCTGGGCCGAGAGGTTCAGCTGTGAGTTGGGAGTGCCCGAGTGGTTCGCGGCGATCACCCCGACCGCAACCCCCGACGCCAGTGGTATCGCGATGAGGGTCGCGATGAGTGCTGGCCTGACCCGTGATGTGCGCCGCCATGCCGGACCGCGGCTGAAATGCATCCGCCCGACCTCCGTGTCCGCTCCGAATGCCCTGTCAGTTCCCCGAGCTCCCGGACGGTCACGCTAGACCCTGCCGTGACCAAAATGTGGCCAAACGGCAGAGGTCACTTCTTACCGGAGTATTACGTGGTAAGGGAAGCACGTACTGCCCGCCGGGTCGGCTATCCATGATCGCCGGAAAGCAGCTTTCGGCCGCAGCGTGCACCCTGACCTGCGGGTTCCTTAATCAAGCAGCCGGGTGTTACCGGCCCGTGATGGGTAACGGGGTCAGGCGCCGCTGCGCCCGACCCCGTTCCTGACGGCCAGATATGGCTGTTCCCGCCAGCCCGGATCAGGGGCCGGCGGACCGCTCAGCTGTCCTTGGCCAGCGCCGTGCTGACCGGAATATCGAGTCCGTACTTCTCGATGGCCTGGCCGAGCGATTCGTGCTTCACCTCGCCGCTGCGGGCCAGCTGGCTGAGCACGGCCAGCGTGATGGACTCCGCGTCCACGTGGAAGAACCGGCGGGCCGCCGCGCGGGTGTCGGAGAAGCCGTACCCGTCGGTCCCCAGCGAGCTGAACGGCCCCGGGACCCACCGGGCGATCTGGTCGGGAACCGCGCGGATCCAGTCGCTGACCGCCACGACCGGGCCCGGCGTCCCGTCGAGGACCTGGGTGACGTAAGGCACCTGGGGGTCCGCGTCGGGGTGCAGCATGTTCCATTCCTCGCAGCTCAGCGCGTTGCGGCGCAGCTGCGTCCACGAGGTGGCCGACCAGACGTCGGCCTCCACGCCCCAGTCCTCGGCGAGCAGCCGCTGTGCCTCCAGGGCCCAGCGCATCGCCACCCCGGAGGCCAGGATCTGGGCCCGCGGCCGCGACGCGGCGTCCCCGTCCTGGGCGTCGCCGTCCTGGCCGTCCGGCAGCGGCGGGCGCGGGCGCGTACCGGTACAGCCCCCGCAGCACCCCCTGCTCCAGCGCGGCGCTGCCGCCCGGGTAGTCGGCGGGTTCGGCCTGGCTGGACGTAGGGCTCGTTGTAGACGGTCAGGTAGTAGAAGATGTCCTCGCCGTCGGGGTGGCCCTCGGTCGGGCCGTACATCCGGCGCAGCCCGTCCTTGACGATGTAGCCCAGCTCATACGCCCAGGCGGCGTCGTAGGCCACGCACGCGGGGCTGACCGAGGCCAGCAGCACCGAGTGCCCGTCGTTGTGCTGCAGGCCCTCGCCGGTCAGCGTGGTCCGCCCGGCCGTGGCGCCCAGCAGGAACCCGCGGCCGAGCTGGTCACCCAGCGCCCACATCTCGTCCCCGGTGCGCTGCCAGCCGAACATCGAGTAGAAGACGTAGACCGGGATCATCGGCGCACCGTGCGTGGCGTAGGACGTCCCGGCCGCCATCACCGAGCCCATCGCGCCGGCCTCGCTGATGCCCTCGTGCAGGATCTGGCCCCGGTCGGACTCCTTGTAGGACAGCAGCAGGGCCCGGTCCACGGCCTCGTAGGTCTGCCCGTGCGGCGAGTAGATCTTGGCCGTCGGGAACAGCGAGTCCATGCCGAACGTGCGCGCCTCGTCCGGGATGATCGGCACGAAGCGGGCGCCGATCCCTGGGTCCTTCATCAGGTCCTTGAGCAGCCGGACGAAGGCCATCGTGGTGGCCACCGGCTGCTTGCCGGACCCCCGCTTCATCTCGCTGTAGACCGGGTCGCCGGGCAGCTTGAGCGGCTTGCCCCGGACCACCCGCTTGGGCAGGTAGCCGCCGAGCGCGGCCCGCCGCTCCTGCATGTACTGGATTTCCTCGGACTCGGCGCCCGGATGGTAGTACGGCGGGAGCTGCGCCTCCAGCGCGGCGTCCGGGATCGGCAGGTAGAGCCGGTCGCGGAAATCCTTGAGCTCGGCCACCGTGAGCTTCTTCATCTGGTGGGTGGCGTTGCGGGCCTCGAAGTCCGGGCCCAGCGTCCAGCCCTTGATCGTGTGCGCGAGGATCACCGTGGGCTGGCCGACGTGGTCCTGCGCCGCCTTGAACGCGGCGTAGACCTTGCGGTAGTCGTGGCCACCGCGCGACAGGTTGCGCACCTCCTCGTCGGACAGGTGCTCGACCATGGCGCGCAGCCGCGGGTCGGTGCCGAAGAAGTGCTCCCGGGTGTAAGAGCCGGGCTCCACGGAGTAGGTCTGGAACTGCCCGTCCGGGGTGTTGTTCATCTTGTTGACCAGGACACCGTCGGTGTCCTTGGCCAGCAGCGAGTCCCACTCCCGGCCCCAGATCACCTTGATCACGTTCCAGCCCGCGCCGCGGAAGAACGCCTCGAGCTCCTGGATGATCTTCCCGTTGCCGCGCACCGGGCCATCCAGCCGCTGCAGGTTGCAGTTGATCACGAAGGTGAGGTTGTCGAGCTCCTCGCGGGCGGCCAGGCCGATCGCGCCGAGGGCCTCGGGCTCGTCCATCTCGCCGTCACCGAGGAAGGCCCAGACGTGTGACCGGCTGGTGTCCTTGATCTCCCGGGCCAGCAGGTACTGGTTGAACCGGGCCTGGTAGATCGCGTTGATCGGGCCGAGGCCCATGGACACGGTGGGGAACTCCCAGAAGTCCGGCATGAGCCGCGGGTGCGGGTAGGACGGCAGGCCGCCACCCGGGTGGGACAGTTCCTGGCGGAATCCGTCCAGCTGGTGCTGGCTGAGCCGGCCTTCGAGGAACGCGCGGGCGTAGATCCCCGGCGCCGCGTGCCCCTGGAAGAAGACCTGGTCACCCGACTCGCCGTGGTCCTTGCCGCGGAAGAAGTGGTTGAAGCCGACCTCGTACAGGCTGGCGGCCGAGGCGTAGGTGGCGATGTGCCCGCCGACGCCGAGGCCGGGCCGGTTGGCCCGGGACACCATCACGGCGGCGTTCCACCGGATGTAGGCCCGGATCCGCCGCTCGACGTACTCGTCGCCGGGGAACCAGGGCTCGCGCTCCGGCGGGATCGTGTTGATGAAGTCCGTGCTGCGCAGGCCGGGCACCCCGACGTTCTGCTCACGGGCCCGTTCCAGCAGGCGCAGCATGACGTACCTGGCCCGGCCGCGTCCCCGGCTGCGCACCACGCTGTCGAAGGATTCGACCCAGTCCCTGGTCTCGTCGGGATCGATATCAGGCAGCTGCGTGGGCAGTCCGTCGCTGATGATCGAGAAACGCTGGCGTCCGGCAGCCACGGGATGTCCTCGCCTTCCGGAGGTCGGGCGGCTGTTCGCCGCCATGTCCGCAGAGCTGGGCGGCGGGTGGCCGCCCGGGTAAACGTGAGTTGTCCAGACCAATTCTGGTCCTTGCGCCCCGGAAACGCACCCGGCTACCAGGGGGTAACAGTGCCCGGCCGGGCCACCCCGCGCTGGGGGCGTGGCCCGAACAGTGACGTCCGGCCCTACTCGCCGGCCGCTGTCCGGTGCCAGTCTGGGTAAACGGTGATCGTAGGCACGCTCCGATGCAGTCCTAGCGTATGCGCCGGGCCGCACCAGGGGCGAACGGGCACGAGGAGGTGCTGACCATGCAGGCAGCGATCGGCGACCGGCTGCACGTGCACGGCAACGCGGTCGGCCAGCCGGACCGGACAGGCGAGATCGTGGAGGTCCACGGCGTCGCCGGCGGTCCGCCCTACCTGGTCCGTTTCGACGACGGGCACACCCGGCTGTGCTTCCCCGGCCCCGACGCCGTGGTCGAGCCCGGCAAGGCCCGCACCGGGACCGCCAAGGGCCGCAAGAAGTAGTACCCGGACCGGACCCCCGCCGCCCGGCCCGGGCGGGACGCAGGCCGGGATCCGCCGCTCCCCCCGGAGGGCCGGCACCGCCGCGGGGAGCGGCGCCGGGACGCCCCGCGCCGGGTCGCGGCCGGCCGGGACTGGGGGACGTTCCCGCCCCGCCGGGGTCCCGGGGCACGGTCCGCCGGGATCGGGTTGCGCGGGCGAGACTGGCCAGGAACAGTCGTTGCGTATGGAAACAGCGATTGTGCGCGTACGGACAGGGAACAAACCGGCCGTGCGCGATATCACCGGGGAATGCACGGAATTCGCGGCGCGCGCAGCACAGGGCGGGGACGGGCTGCTGCACGTGTTCGTGCCGCACGCGACCGCCGGCCTGGCCCTGATGGAACTGGGCTCGGGCAGCGACACGGATCTGCTGGCCGCCCTGGATGAGCTGCTGCCGCCCGATGACCGCTGGCGGCACGCCCACGGGTCCCGCGGGCACGGCCGTTCCCACGTGATGCCCGCGCTGATCGCCCCGTTTCTCGTGGTCCCGGTGCTGGGCGGGCGGCCTGGCGCTGGGCACATGGCAATCAATCGCCCTAATCGATCTGAACGTGGATAATCCGGACAGGCAGATAAGAGTTTCCTTCCTCGGGTAGCCGCCGCCAGAGGCGGGGAAGATCAAACTGTGACATGGTTTTCGCTTCCAGAGCCCATTTGGCTCTTGCGCCGGCGCGCGACCCAGTGTGAACTGTCCCAGCAAGTGGTGCCTACGCGGCCAGCGCGGCGCAAGGCGCGAAGCTGCGGCGGCACGTCGTGGCGGGCCGGCGCGGATGCGGGCCGCGGGAAGGGATATGAGGAGGACGTCAGTGAGCGCGACCGCGCGCCAGGCGCAGGATGAGCCGGGCCTGGCCGAGCGACTCGGTATCAAACCGGGTCAGGTGGTGCAGGAGCTCGGGTACGACGACGACTGCGACGAGCAGTTGCGGGATGAGATCGCCGAGCTGAAGGACGTCGAGCTCGTCGACGAGGACTACGACGACGTGGTCGACGTGGTCCTGCTGTGGTGGCGGGACGGCGACGGCGACCTCTTTGACGCCTTGGCGGACGCGCTGACGCCGCTGGCCGACGGGGGGTACATCTGGCTGCTCACGCCCAAGGCGGGGCGGCCGGGACACGTGGAGCCCAGCGATATCGGCGAGACCGCGCCGACCGCGGGACTCTCCCAGACTTCGAGCGTGAGCGCGGCGCGGGACTGGCTGGGTACCCGGCTGGTCGCGCCGAAGGCGCGCCGGTGAGCTGAGTGCCGAAGGCGCGCAGCTGAGCTGCTGAGCTTAAGAAACCGCGGACGATGCGGCAGGCCGCGCGGGCGCGCGGTACCCAGGGGGGTTCTCATCCAGCATGACGAACGCCGCCGGGTCTACCCGGCCGGCCAGGCCGATTCCGGTGCCGGGGTTGGCGTCCTGTGGCGGTCCGCGTGGATGGCAGACTGAGCCTGTCCCCGGCGGAAGGAATCAGTCAATGTCGGTCGAGGTTGGCAAGCAGGCACCCGATTTCGAACTCAAGGATCAGCACGGCACCCCCGTCCGGCTGTCCAGCTTCCAGGGCACGAAGAATGTGGTGATCGTGTTTTACCCGCTCGCGTTCAGCGGGGTGTGCAGCGGCGAGATGTCCGCGCTGCGCGACGACTTCCCCGAGATCGCCCGGGAGGATGTCGAGTTGCTGACCGTGTCGGTTGACTCCACGTTCGTTCTGCGCACCTGGGCAGAGCGGGACAACTTCGATTTCAGCCTGCTGTCCGACTTCTGGCCGCACGGCGGCGTGGCAAAGCTTTACGGAGTATTCGACGAAGACAAGGGTGTGGCGACGCGGGGAACGTTCATCATTGACAAGGCCGGAGTCATCCGGTGGAAAGTGGTGAACCCCATTCCCCAGGCGCGTGACATCGCCGAGTACAAGAAGGTGCTCGCCGACCTGAGCTGACGCGGAGTCCGCGGTCCGGCCGAGGTAAGCCGGGCGCGGGGCGCCGTGCCCGGCCGGCGGTGAGCCAGCCACCGGAGAGGATCGAAGCAGCCGAGGATGCCCTGCTATCGATGCGGCGTGCGGCAAACCGACCCCGGCCGCGGGCAGAGCCCGTGGAAGCGCGGGGTGCGCCGGTACAGCCAGATTCTTATCTGCCCCGGATGCCAGGACACGGCCGACTGGATGGCCGAGATGGACCGGTGCTCTCGGTGCTCTAGCGTGCACCTGGTCAAGCGGTTGGGTGAGGTCGAGTGCCGGGACTGCGGCGCGATCACGCCACCGCAGGCTTCTGGCGAGCGGGGCTACCTGGGGCCGGCCGACGAGGACCCCGCCGGCGGGGCCGGGGAGCCTGGGCTCGGCGGGTTCTGGCCTGGGCCCGGGCGGTGCGGGCCTGGCGGGCGCGGGCGACGCGGGCCTGGCGGATGCGACCGGGGAGGATCCGGGGGCGGCGGGTGCGGGCCGCGGTTCCGACCTGTCCGAGGAAGTCGCCCGGGCCCTGGACCGGGTGCTGGGCCGGAGCCTGGTCAGCCAGAGCCTGCAGCGCTCACCGGATCCGGCAGACCAGGCGGGTCCAGCGCCGCACCGGGCCGCACGAGCCTCGGCCAGGCAGCACAAGGCGGCTCATCCCCGGGCGGAGCGGCATCGCGCGGTCCGGCCAGGAGAGGCCCGGGAGGGTGCCGGCCGCCTGGATGAGGTCAGGTCTGGTGCGTTTGCTGGGTGAGCGAGCCGGGCTGTGGCCGAGGAGGCCGGGCGGGTCGTGAACGACGCCGCGGTCGTCGGCCGGGTTCTCCGCGAGTATCACGCCCGCAGGATCGACCCTGCGGCGCTCCGGCGGGTTGGCGGGTCCGTGGCGAGCGGCATCGTCACCTACCTGGTCAGCCCGGACGGGGCTGGCCGGCCGGGGGTGGGGCCGCCCTCGGTGCGCTGGGTGGTACGGGCCTGCCGGGCGGATGCACCCGTGCCCATCCACGTCAGCGCTTCCCCGGCGCAGACCATGCTGGACTGGCTGATGACCAGGGCCAGCACCCTGGACTGGCTGGAGGCGAGGGGCTACCCGGCACCCCGGGTCATCCGGACCCGGTCCGGTGATGCGACCGGGATGGACGGCATCTGGCTCACCCTGGCCACCACCTTCGTCGACGGGCCTTTGATCCGGCCGACGCTGGCGCAGTTGCGGATGCTGGGGGCCGCGCTGGGCAGGTTGCATGCCCTTGAGGTGGGTGCGGGTGCCGGTGGGGCCGGTGCTGGTGGGGCTGATGCGGGGCCCGGCGAGGCAGGAGTGCCGGGGCACGCGTCGTGGTATCCGCAGCACGCCATCGCGGCCACCATGGTCCGGCTGGATGCGGTGCAGACACTGGTCCCGGACGACTGGCAGCCGCTCTACCAGCAATGCCGCAGAGCCGCCCGTGCCGTCGGGCAGATCCTCGACAGGCTGCCCGGGGGAGTGGTGCACGGTGACGCGTGGCCGGGCAACGCCGTGCAGAGCGCCCCGGACACGGTCACCCTCATCGACTGGGAGACGAGCGGTCTAGGCCTGCCGATCCTTGACCTGGGCAACTGCCTGATCGAGAGCCTGCTCGACTCGCAGCCGACCCTGGCCTGCTCCGCTGGGGGGCGCGGTAATGGGCCTGCGGCGGGGGCGGGAGCGCGGCCGGGTCCTGCGGCGGGGGCGGGGTCCGAAGCGTGGCTCGTCGAGCCTGATGAGGACCGCGTCGCGGCAGTGGCCCACGGATACGCGCTGCACCGAGTGCCGGGCGCTTCCGAGCGGGCCATTCTGCCTGACGCGGTCCGGTTCGGTGCCTGTTTCATCGGGGCCATCCACCTCTACCAGGCGCTGACCGAAGGGGTGTCCGGCAGGTCGATGGACGCGCGGCTGGAACGGTTGCGGAACCGGATGGCTGTGAGCGAGGCCGTCGCCCGCCTGGCCGCCCCCCATCTCGCGGGCGGCGCGGAAACGGTACGCTAAGGGCCGGTCGCCTGCTTGCAGTGGGCGCGGGCGCATAGCTCAGTGGTAGAGCACTCGCCTTACAAGCGAGGGGTCGCTGGTTCGATACCAGCTGTGCCCACCCAAAAGACCAGGTCAAGATGCAAGTCCGGGGATGTCTGGGCGGCTCTCATGATCGTCTGACCGTGATCTGACCGTCGGTGTAGCTGTGGAAAGCTGGCACCGGGCAGCACGGATTGTCTGTGATTGGCACGCCGGACGAGTGGGATGCTCTGCTGGTTGAACAGGCCAGGGCCAGCTTTCCCGGCTACCGAGGTGGCGGTAGGAGGGCTGCAGCCGTCACCGCAGCGTTCGGGGCAGTTGGCGGGGTCGTGTTCTCAGCGCGCAGGGCCCGAAGCCGTTCGCCTGCGCCGTTTTCCCGGACGGGGCGCTGCACCGGAACGATGTCACGGGGCAAGCGGATGGCGGCTCGCGCGCAGGCTGACGTGATGCGGTTCAACGTGCTGGCCGCCGGTGCATCATGCCCTACGGCCATGCCTCGCCCATCGTCCCAGGTCACACTGGTAGGCCGACTCTTGGAACCCGACAGGTGCAGGAGGGCCTGACGTGGTGCTCGAGGCTGGCCGGAATGTCGTGGCCAAATGGCCGGGCTTCCGCTCTCGGGCAATCGCCAAAGCCGTCAGCGAAGGCCGCGGCGCTAACTTTCGCCGAGCAGGGTGCCGAGCAGCCTGGCGTAGCGCAGTAGGTGCACGTCCCCGACGTACTGGTCGCGGACGTAGGCGTGGGCGGCTTCTCCCATCCGCCGCACCTGGTCCTGGTCGCCGAGCAGCAAGCGCGCCGCCGAGCCGAACGCCGTCAGGTCGGCAGGATCGCGCAGCAAGATGCCCGTGCCGTCACCGACCTGGTCGATGATCCCGCCGACCGCCGAGCCGATGACCGGCCGCCCCTTCCACATTCCCTCCGACACGGTCAGCCCGAACCCTTCGGCCAGGCTCTTTTGCGTGATGATGGTGGCGTGCCGCTGCAGCGCGTTGACCATGGCCGCGTTCTCATCGATGTCATCTAGCGGCAAGGTAACCAGCAGGGTGCGCGCCTGGGCAGCAGGCTTCAGGTCGTGCCATTGCAGCAGGCAATCCGCGTAAATCGCGGCGCCCTCCGGGTCGTCGCTGACACCCTTGACCGCGGGGCCGACCAGCATCAGGTACCCGTCAGCGCTGGGCACGACATGGTCGGCGAAGCCGCGCATGACTCCGGCCATGTCCTTGAGCCGGTCCCAGCGAGAGACCTGCATCAGCACCGGATCACCGGGTCCGGGGCGGCCCTCGCCGACGATGACCGCTGGCCTGGTGACAGTGTCCACATCACCGTCGCGGCGTACGAACTGCGCGGGCACCGGCGGCGCCGCCCCGTCCAGGACGCCCAGACTGGCGAGGATGGCCCGCACGGTGCCGTCGTCGAGCGGCTGGTTTTTTGGGGAGAACGGGTCAATCGACGGCGGGATGATCCAAGCTTGCTCGGCGGGGATCCACCCCGGGACATAGCTCCGGCGCGAGAACACGTAGGCCTCCACGGCGGCCAGGTGCGGCCGCAGGAAGTCCCACCCCGCGCGGGTGGCATCGTTCTCCCAGTCCACGCCGATGTGGCAGCGCCACACCACCCGGGCGCCCGCCCGCGCCAGCGGTTCGGCCAGGCCAGCGGTCTGCGGGTCATGCAGCAGTGCGATATCGCCGGGCCGGATCCGGCCGAGCAGCTCCACCGCGTTGGCGGTCAGCATCCGCGTGTAGTGATGGGCCTCCTCCGCGTCCAGCGGCCCCCCGGCAGGATCGCCGTGGATCTGGTTGTGCAGCCGCTTGGTGGTCGCGAAGAACCGGGCATCGCCGCTGATCACCAGCCAGCCGATCGGGATGTCCAGATCCTGTGCGTACCCGACCAGCACCTGCAGCATCTCGGCGACCCCGCCGCCGGTCGCAGTCGAGTTGACGTTCCAGATGGTGCGCCCACTCAGCACGGGCCGGACACGGTCGGCGCCCCGGATTAGCTGCTCGAACCGCTGGGCGCCGATGACGGGCTCCAGCCAGGACACAGGCCGCCGCGGCACCTCCACCGCATGCACCAGGCTCACGGCATCCGCCCTTCCGATCGCACCCGGCCGGACTGCTGGTTAAGCCGTAACGTGCCCGCTACCTGACTCAGTACGGTCGGCCAGGCCGTCCAGCCCAGCGCCCCATGACCGGCGTCCAGAAGGTGCGTCGTTTGATTGAGCCTACGTAGCTGGCGCCCTGGTGAACAGCATCTTTATGGTCCGGTTTCCGATCCGCGGTTCCGGTTTCATCCGCCGAGCACCCCTCCGTCCCGAACGTGACCCGGGCCGACCACCCGCACGTCGCCCACGGCCACGACGCCCGCACCAAAAGTGACGTCGCCCTCGACCTTGAACCGGCGGCAGCGACGCAGCGACGGCGCCCCGGCCGGAAACCTCTGCTCGAAGTCGGGCAGCATTTTGTAAAAGTCTTTGTCCAGGGTGACGACCGGCCCAGGGCCGTCGAAATTGGGCCTCATCTGCCCGTCACTGGTGAGCTCGTAGGCGTCGGAGCGCACGACCAGCAGGTCGTTGGTGGTCTTCACCGGGGCGAACCGGGAGCGGGGGACATGCACCGCCCGCGCGCCGGGGATCGAACCGATCGCCGCGCCCATCGCCCACTCGAGCTGGATCACCGGGGTGCTCGCCGGGTCGCGCGGGTCAACGGTCTCGCGGTTGATGATCAATGGCAGAGCCGGTGCCGCCGGGTCGGAGGCCTGCAGGTCCTTGAGCGCGCGCAGGTCGATCCAGATGTTGTTGGTGTTGTACCAGCGCCAGCGCTCGACGTCCGTGAACGAGGTGTCGCCGTCGGGCACTTGCGCCGTCTCCCGCAACACCACCCGGCCCTGGTGGCGGGCAAGGTGGCCGCCCTTGCGGTCGGCCGGCGTGCCGCGCACCGCCTCCAGCGCGAACGGCACCCGCTGTGCGGCTAGCCATGCGGCGATCCGGGCGTCGGCGAGCGCGCCGAGATTGTCGGAGTTGGATACGAAGGCGTAGCGCAGCCCCGCGCCGAGTAGGGCGTCGAGCGTGCCGGAGGCCGCCAGCGCGGTGTAGATGTCACCGTGACCGGGAGGGCACCACTCCAGCTCCGAGTCGGCCGGCCACTGCACCGGCTGCAGGTTATCTGCGCGGAGCTTGGGCTCGCGGCCCTGCAGGAAGTCCAGCGGCAGGCCAGGCACGCGCAAGCCATCGTGGCGGCGCAGCACCTCCAGCGAGGGATCGCGGGTGACTGCGGAGTTCATCAGCACCAGAGGCAGCCGGGCGCCATGCCGCTCGCGCAGTGCTAGCACCTGCGTAGCCAGCACATCCAGGAAGCGTGTGCCGGGCTTGACCTCGAGCAGTGACTTCGGCCCGGACAAGCCCATGCTCGTCCCCAACCCGCCGTTGAGCTTGACGACCACCAGCCGGTCAAGCGCCTCACGGAGTCGGCCAGGTGACGGCTCCGGCAGCTCGTCCAGGCCCGGCAGGTCCGCTACCGGCTCCAAGACGTCGCCCGGCAGCCATCCGGCTTGGCGCTCACCCAACTGCCGGAGGCGCCTGCGCACCGCCGCCAGCTCAACGGCCTGGACGCCTCCGGCCTCAGCCTTGGCCAACACAGCGGCAACATAGCCGGGCGTACTCACACTCTGATTCTCCTATGAGCCGAAGCGGACGGAGCGAAGGGCCCAGCAGTGCCCAGAGGCGCTCCGATCAGCTCCGCGGCACGGCGCGTCCCGTGGATTCCCTCCACTACCATGACACAGCAGACATCGCCCTCACGCTCGTTGAACAGGCTGGGGGCCAGCTTCCCGGCCACCGCCGCCGGGGTGAGCCGGCTGATCTGGATCTCCAGCCACGGCGTTGCCGACAGCGCGGGCCATTCCGGGCTCCTATTCGAACGGATCGTCGTGCCGTTGCGGCTGCGGGCCGAGCTCGCCGACAAGGAACGCCAATAGGCCCTGGTCACCGCCAGCGATCTGGACTGGACGATCATCCGGCCCGCGCGGCTGACCAACGGGCCCCTCACCCGGCGGCTGCGGGCGGGGCCACGGCTGCCGATCAGCATCCGGGACTCAGCCAGCCGGGCCGACGTAGCCGAGTTCGTGCTCACCGAACTGGAACACAGCCACTACCTGCTCAGCGCCTCAACCGTCGCGGCAACCTGACCCCAGCCCCAATCTGACTAGCCAACCGCGCGCCAGAATTCCCGTCCGGGTGCGCCGCGGCCGGCCGTAGCGGTTGGCCACCAAAGCGCACCTGACGGCGGATCGGCGAGCGTTCTCCCTGACCATCTCCGTCACTCAACGTGGTACTGCCGCTCGAGGGCGACCGAGTTGTACCCCGACGGAGAGCAGGGTGGTGATCGACTGGAAAGGGCAGGCGTGCTGCTTGTCGATCTTCTGCCACAGCCGCCGGGCGGCTGCGCCATGACCGACCTGGCGCTCCATATGCGGCTATGAGCGCGTGTTGGCTCATGCCGTTCCGGGCTGCAGTAGTGCTCCTTGAAGCCGCTCACGAATAGGGCGACGGGACGTCGCGATGAGTTCCGGACCTCGCGGCAGTCGTTAGGTTGCAGGCTGCGGCCGGTGGCCCGGTGCAGCCCCGCAGTGGCCAATCGGAGATCTGCGGGCGGCGGACTCCGGCGCAAGGAAGGCGCGATTGTTATGGCGGGACGGCTCGACGGTAAGGTCGCGTTTATCACGGGCGCGGCCAGGGGACAGGGGCGCAGCCACGCGGTACGCCTCGCCCGGGACGGCGCCGACGTGATCGCGGTCGATATCTGCCGGCAGATCGACTCGGTCGCCTACCCGCTGGCGGCGCCAGCTGACCTCGCCCGGACCGCAGCTGAAGTCGA
This sequence comes from uncultured Actinomycetes bacterium, assembly GCA_963720645.1. Taxonomy (GTDB): domain Bacteria; phylum Actinomycetota; class Actinomycetes; order Streptosporangiales; family Streptosporangiaceae; genus RYN-230. The sequence goes on from CAVRFX010000025.1 coordinate 30,032, forward strand.
GGCTCTCGGCCGGCGCATCGTAGCGGCCGAGGCCGACGTCCGCGACGCCGCCGCCCTGCGGGCCGCTGTGGCCAGCGGCGCAGCGCGGCTTGGCTCGGTGGACATCGTGGTGGCCAACGCGGGGATCGGGATGATGTCCCCCGGCGCCAGCGAGGCGCAGGCGTTCCGCGACCAGATCGAGGTCAATCTGTTCGGCGTATGGAACACTGTCCAGGCCGCTGCCCCCATCATGATCGAGCAGGGCCGGGGCGGCGCGATCGTCCTGACCGGGTCCACGCTCGGCCTGGTTGGCCGTGGCGGCAACGGCAGCGGCGGTTCGGACGGCTACTGCGCCAGCAAGCACGCCATCGTGGGCCTGGGACGTACCTGGGCGCACTGGCTGGCCCCACACAACATCCGCGTCAACACCGTGCACCCGGCCGGGGCGAACACGCCGATGGTGGTCAACGATGCGGTGGCCGAGCTGTTCGCCAGCGCTCCCGCATCCAGCGGAGCCGACGTGGGAAACCTCCTGGACGTCCAGCTCATCGAAGCCCTCGACGTCAGCAACGCGATCGCCTGGCTGGTCTCCGATGAAGCCCGCTACGTCACCGCCGTAGCGCTCCCCGTCGACGCAGGATTCACCGCCAAATAGCCGTGCTGGGCATGCCGGTACGGGCCAGTTCGCACAACGTGCTCCATTCGGCAGAGTCGGATGACTGGGCATGGTGGGGGGCAAGCCGACGACAGCCCTGAGATGGCGAGCCGTGGGTTCGGGTGAGCCATCAGAACGGCTCATGCACTTCCTCGGCCCCTCGCGAGGTGCCAGGGCAGCGCAAGGGGCTCAAGGTTCGAGAACCCATCGAGCCACCCGAAATCCCTGCTCGCGGTTAGTACAGACATGACCGAGCGGTTTCGGAAGATCATCTGACCGTCGTCTGACCGTCGGCCGGAAGGCGTGCACAAGGCCGGCTCTGCCAAGTGTGGGCTTCGGTACGGTCACCTCGGATCTACGTCCCTTTCGTCGCTTTCAAGACGACAGACGTCAGCACTTAAGCCGGGCCAGTGGCTGCTGTGGACCATTGAAAGCGATGAACCCCGGTGATTCCCCCTTACAAGCGAGGGGTCGCTGGTTCGAAACCAGCTGTGCCCACCCCCAGGTCAGAGCGCTGCGGCGCGGGCGAAACGCCTCAAAGTGCTGATCACTGGCGCGTCGGGCGAGTGCTCTGAGGTCGCTCCTGGGAGCGTTTGCCCAGCTTAGACGTGGTGTGGCGGGTGTCTTGCATTGCCTGGTTCCCAGTAGCGGGAGCGCAAATGGGAGCGCATTTTCTGCGGATGATTGCGGTGGGTGGCGTTCTGGGCGTGTCTGAGCTGGTCAGCTGGGTGGCGGAGCACTAGCTGTGGGAGCGCAATTGGGAGCGCAATCCGCGGGTGACATTCGGTAGAGCACTCTCTACCGGGTCCTGAACGGAGTCAGCCAGTCGTCCAGATGCGGAACCACGGAGCGCGGTTCGGCGGCACATCCTTGATCGATCGGGGCTCCAGCATGGTCGCGTTCTGTAGTCGCCGGGCCAGGCTGGCGGGCGTCCTGCTTTGGATGGCTGTTCTCTTCCTGCGGCATAGCAATCCATCCTCTCCTGCCACCGCAGTCTGACGCTTGAAGGGGGAGGTACAGCGTTCCGCCGTCGGGCAGGCGGTCTTGCGTGGCTCGGGGAGACGGGCATCGCCTGGAGTTCAGGCAGCAACGCCCCAATGAGTATCCGCTCGTGATGTGACCGGCACGAGATCACCGGCGCGCCGGGTGATTGATGTTGCAGCGCTGCGGTCGTCCCGGTTCACCACGCCGGGCTCCTGGCAGTGCATTGGTTGCCCGCTCAGTTCTTCCCGGGAGCCGGGTGGCAGATGTCCCCGCCGTCCTGCCTCTGAGTGTCGACCGCAGCCGCGGGGTCTGATACACCATTACCCGGGATTTTGAAGATATGGGACAGATACTGACCATCTTTGGATATTGCCGCGGCGTTGTATTGGAGGCTCTGATACCTGGAAGGCCTGGGCTGGTGGGCTGGGTGCGTGTCGGTGGGCTTTGTCGGCCGCGAGCGCGAGCTGTCCCGCGTGGAGGGGGCGCTCGATGGTGATGCGCGCTTGGTGCTGGTGGTGGGAGACGCGGGGGTTGGTAAGACGCGGTTTGCTAGTGAATGCATGCGCCGGGCTGCGGCCAGGGGGATGTCAGAGTCGGATGCCTGCCGCAGCCGGGGAGTAGCCCTGTTGCCGGTCGATGACGCGCTGGGTGAGCTCGCCGGTCGAGGATGGCCGCCTGCAAGACGGCGCGCTGGGAAGGGTGCCGCGATACGTGCGGACGGAGGTCGCCCGGCTGCGGCCGCAGCTGGAAGCGGGCGACCCGGGCCGTGGCCGGGTCGAGGGGTGGCAGCGGGAGCGGCTGTTCCTCGCGGTGGCGGAGCTGCTTGCCGGAGCGGCCCAGGAATCTGGGCTTGTGATGGTGGTCGAAGACGTGCACTGGGCGGACAGCGCGACGCTAGATTGCCTGACCTACCTGGCGCATGCGGCCGGTGCAGACGCGGTGACGTTGGTGGTGACGTGCCGCGGTGATGAGGTGCCGGTGGACGCCCAGTTGGCCGGGTGGCTGGCGCACGTCCGGAGCGGCGGGGTGCGGGAGATCCGGCTGGGACCGCTGTCGCGGGGCGAGGCGGCGCAGCTGATCGCCGCGCTGGTCGGCGGGGAGCCGCCGGGCCGGTTTGCTGATGACCTATTTGCGCGCGCTGAGGGTAACCCGTTTTTCACTGAGCAGCTGGTGGCCACGGCGATGGCCGGTCCGGTGCGGGATGTATTGCGCCCGCCGGACTTGCTGCCGAGAACGGCTAGCCGAGCTGCTAACGGCGCGAGCGAGCGGCTGTGGCAGTGCTGGCCGTGCGGTGCTGGCGGGGCTGGCGGTCGCAGGCGGGCCGCTACCGAGGCGCTACTAGCGAGGTTGCGGGACTGGGCTCCGAGGCAGTGCGCGAGGGGCTTCGGGAGCTAGTGGCCCGGCTGCTCGCCGCTAGCACCGTGATGGGGCCTATCGGCCCCGGCATGCCCTGCTGGCCGAGGCAGTGGCCTCCGGGCTATTGGCGGGGGAGCGGATGGTGCTGCACGAGAGGACAGCCCGCGCGCTGCCATGGCGGGGGACGAGATGCTAGCCGCTGAGGTGGCCAGGCACTGGGCAGCCGCGGGCCGTGCCGCGAGGAGTGCAGGCCAGGGTGGCGGCGGCCGGGGCGGCCGAGCGGGTGTTCGGTACGCCGAGGCGGCGGTGCAGCTGCAGCGGGCGATCGAACTGTGCCAGGCAGCGCCCGACTCTGCCAGCGCGGCAGGGGCGGCTGGCGTCGGCTTTCCGCAGCTCTATGTGCGGGCGATAGATGCACTCGAGCGCTCTGGTGATGTTGAGCGTGCCCGCGAGCTAGCCGAGGCAGCGTACCGCCAGTTCGCTGATCATCCTGACCCGGCCACGGCCGCCGTGGCCTACCACCGGGTCGCGCATTTCCAGTCGATCGAGGCGCCCGCTACCGGGCTCCCCCTGATCGAGGAAGCGTTGCGGCTGTTCGGCCAGGTCCCGCCGTCGGCCGATTACGCCGAGGCTTTGCTGGATTACGGTCAGCGGTTCATGGTTCATGGTGAGGGGCGGCTGGAGGCTGGCCATGCCGCCCTTGAACGTGCGGTGGAGATCGCCGAAGCGGCAGGCGCGACTGCGCTGGTCGCCCGCATCTTGCCGTGGCTGGGGTCTCAGGCATTCTCTCGCGGCCAGGTTGAGGAGGGGTTCGCCATCCTCGAGCGGGGACGAAGGTTGGCCCAGATCTCGGGGGATAGCGTAGCTCTGCTGTACCTCGACATCAGCGAAAGCGATGTCCTGCTGAAGCTGGCGAGGTTCGCTGATGCCGCAGACGTGGCGCTGCGCGGTCTTCGGGCCGCCCGCAAGTCGGGCCTGCAGGCCTGGGTGAGGGCCAGAGTCCTGGCTGCCAACGCATCCGAGGCGCTGATCACTGGTGGGCGCACGGCCGAGGCAGCGGAACTGATTGACCCGCTGATCACCGGGCCACCGGACCGCGACGACTGGAGCATTCATGCAGTGCCGCTCCGAGATCGACTTGCTATATGGCGACATCGGGGCGGCTACCCGGCGGCGGCAGCAATTCAAGCCCTGGGTAGACAGCGCCGGGTCCATCGAATGGGTGCGTGAAACCAGGCAGCGGGCTGCGGATCTGGCGGTGTGGGCGGGTCGGCCCGCGGACGCCCTCGATGAGGCGCGGCGGGTGCTTGCCCAGTACACGGTGCCGGACCTGACGATATTCTGCGGGCGATTGCTGGCCACAGGCATGCGTGCCTGTGCCGACTTGGCCGAGCAAGCCCGGGCGCGCCGTGACAGCCACGCCGCTAATGCCGCACTAGCGGCCGCCGAGGACCTCGTTTCCTGGGTGGATCGGACGGGTGGTGCCCCGTTCGCCGACCAACCCTTCGTGGGCACGATCCCGGCCGAGCGCGCGACCTGGGTAGCCGAGCGCACCCGGGTGGCCGGGACCAGCGACCCGACGGCGTGGAGCGTAGCCGCCAAGACCTGGGAGGGCTTGGGCTGCCCGCACCTCGCGGGGTACGCGTGGTGGCGCGGTGCAGAGGCGCAGCTGGACGCCGGCCTGTCCCGGGCGGCCGTCACTACGCTGCGGTCCGCCGCGGTCGCCGCCGACGGGCACGCGCCGCTGCTTGGGCAGATCCGCTCGCTCGCGCAGCGGGCCCGCATTCCGCTCGACTCGCAGGCGGACGCCGTCAGCGCGGCGGCACCTGACACATCGACGCGTTACGGGCTTACCGGCCGGGAGTTGGCGGTGCTGCGGCTGCTTGCGGCTGGCCGGACCAACGCTCAGATCGGCGCCGAGCTGTTTATCAGCCCCCGGACCGCGGCGTTACGTCACGAACATCTTGCGGAAGATCGGCGTCGGCAACCGGGTGCAGGCCGCCGCTCTCGCTGAACGTGCTGGACTGGTCCCACCCCCACAGGCCTAAACACTGTCTGCAGGAATCTGAATAGCTGCAGGCCGTAAACCAGCACGATCGACAGATCCGTGCCCTGCTGCCTCAGCCGCATCCTCGGCATACAGCACCGAAACGCCACCGAGGAGACGGCAATGAACCCGAACATCGCGCACGGCCTGATGCTCGCCCGGATCGCCGAGATGCATCGGCAGGCCCGCCACGTCGACACTGGCAGGACAGCCCGCACCACGATTACGCGCATCCGCTTGTGCGTCATCGGCCTGATCGCAACGGGGATGGCGTTCTTGATAGGTGTGCCCGCCGCCCAGGCCACTGATGTCCCCCCACCTGGCGAAAACTCAGGCGCCGCACCGTCGGTGGTTATCCATCCTGTCGCAGTCGGCGGCATGGCGGGCTGGCAGATCGTGCTGATTGCGGTCGGCAGTGCCCTGCTGGCCTCCGCGCTCACCCTGCTGGCCGTCCAGGTGGCCCGCCGCACCACCCTGGAGCGGCCCTCTCACTCCTGACACCGGCCAGACGGCCGGATATTTGCACGGCCGCCGTGACCCCGGCAGCAAGGCCCCGGGCCCGGCGGCCGTGCAGCGCGGTGTAAGGCACGTGATATCGCTCAGAAACGGACAGCTGTGTACCGAACCTGCATGACAGCACCGACGTCACCCTGCCACATCTCGGCAGGCTCGGCAGTATGCGCTTGAAGCGCCACCACTGCCCACAAGGGCTGGTCGCAGGCTCCCCGGGGCTTGCCGAGCGAGCATGTGGCACCCTATCCGGTCGGCGTGGTCAGCCACACGTTGGTCGGGTCGAACTGCCCGAGTGCCGGTACATATACGGCATTGTGCACATAGCTGGCGTGATACAGCGGCAGGTACGGCTGGCTGATCGGGTAGACCGGCGCGTCTTTCATGACGTCCTGGTCGATGGCCGCCCACATGCTCGCTGCCGTCGAGGCGCTACCCTCCACAGCAGCCCTGGTGATCAGACTGGTCACGGCGGGGTTGTCGTAGAACCCGAGGTTGCTGCCATCCGGCGGGTATGAGGCAGGGCCGGAGAACAGCGGCTTGAAGAACGACGTCGCCGCGTCGCCGAACCAGTCAGGGCTCCATGAGGTCAGCGCGAGGTCCCACACGCCGCGCTTGGCCACGCTAGGCACCTCCACATACTTGGTGAAGAAGTCCGCGCTAGGCACACCCAGGCCCGTGACCTTGATACCGGCCTCGGCCCAGGTCAAACTGAAGGGTCTGGAACATCTCCGCCGGGTATGACAATGACGACCAGTACAGGAGTCTCAGCGTCAGCCCGTTCTTGTAGCCCGCAGCGGCCAGCATCGACTTGGCCCTGGCCACGTTGTGGGGGTACGGGTCGTAACCCGCGGGCACGTCCTGGGCTCCGTTGATCCCGGCAGGCAGGATGTGAGTCAGCGGCGGGCTGATGACCGGGCCGCCGATGTCCAGGATCAGGTGGGCCCGGTCGATCGCATAGCTGATCGCCTGACGGACCGCGGCCTTGCCCAGCGCCCCGGCGTTATTGGGCGAGTCGATGTTGAAGACGATGAACGGTCTCATCGCGTAGGCCGGTCCCAGGCTGAAGTCCATGCTGCCGTGCTGCATCTGGGTGACTAGCCCGGGGACCGCTGAGACAGGCGGCCCGCTGTCCCATTCCATCGAGCCTGCTGCCGAGTTGGTCTGCAGGATCTCCTGGTTGATGGTCTGGTTGCTAGTTTCGCTGACGTTGATGCGGTCAACGTAGGCCTTGCGGATCGGGTCCGTGGAAGGCTTCCAGGCCGGGTTCCTGGCGAACACGATCTTCCTGGCCGGCGCGTAGCTCTGCACTTTGTACGGGCCGTCGGCGAAGGTGTTCTGCTGCGCCGCCGCGCTGCCCGGGACCCAGTTGAGGCTCTGCGGCGGAGCCGGGTTGAACGGCGACAGCGCCAAGATGTCGGCAAAATCGAGACACCGGCTGGGTCAGGGTAAAGGTGATGTCCTGGCCCGACCCGGTGACGCCGGAGATGCTGTGGGTGTCGATGTAGCCCCTGATCGCCGGGACGGTCTGAGCGACCTTCGCGAATCCGGCGCCAGAACGCTCCCATTCCCCTGATCAGGCCGACGAAGTCAGGCAGTCCGCCCGACGGCTGGGCTGGGTTGCAGGACCGCTTCAGGCCAAGGACCGCATCCGCGGCGGTCACCGGGCTGAAAGGCGAGGTGTCCCACCGCGCGCCAGGGCGGATCGTGACCGTGTAGGTCGTGCCGCCGTTTGATATCCGTGGCGGGCCGGTGGCAAGGTCAGGCTCCGGGATAGTGGCTCTGCCGGGGATAGCCGGGTAGGCATACAGCCCGCGCAGCCACATCCGCTGCCCTAGGGCACCAACCGTGTCATAGCTGATGTTGTAGTCCATGTAATCGACATCGCTAGTGCCGAGCATGTTCATCGTGCCGCCCGCGCCTAGGGCGCCCGGGTACCGCGGTTAAGCCCCTGCAGTCCGCTGGTGAAGCCCCGCCCCGACGCCCTCAGACCCGATGGAGTCGTCGGGCCCGCTGTGCATGCGGTTGCGACCACCCCCAGCGCGGCCAGACCGGCCATGACCAAGTGGCTTCGTGCGTGTGTGCGCATAGGAACCCCCCTCTTTTTGGTCCCTAGAATTCCACCGTAAGTCTTTAGAGCCCGCTGGGCCACCCGGACGAGTGATGCGCCTGCAGAGGCGGTAAATTCCCAGTACAGGAATGGACGCTTGATAATCACGAGGGGAATTCCGGCCGCTGTCGGCAGGGCCGGAAACGACCAAACCGGAACCGGTTAAATCAGGACGCTCGGACGCAGCGAATCCGACTTCAGCGGGAAGCGCTAGTCGGCAGGCGTGAGGGGCGATGTTCACTCCGGGTGACGGGTTACTCGACGTCAGAGGGCGTGTTTGAGATCTGGTTCGCCTGGCAACGCGCCACCTACGAGTCTGGCCCGGTGGATCATCAAGTAGGAGCTCAATTGGGAGCGCACTCTTGCTCGCGGGGGCTTGGTGGTGCCCGGCGGTGCTCGGTCCTGCTCGTTCTGACCTGTGCGGATGGGACGAGCTGCAGGTCGGGGGAGTGGTGGCGGCAATCCTTACAAGCGAGGGGTCACTGGTTCGAACCCAGTTGCGCCCACCCAAAAGACCAGGTCAGGATGCAAGTTTGGCGATGTCTGGGCGGCTCTGATGATCGTCTGACCGTGATCTGACCGTCGTTGTAGCTGTGGCAATTGACGCCGGGCAGAGTTACCGGTGGCAACGGCGGAATGGGTGCTCCTGGTTCAACAGGACAGGGTCCAGCTCCCGGCCACCGAGATGGCGGTAGGAGGGCTGCAGCCGTCACCGCAGCGTTCGGGGCCGTTGGCGGGGTCGGTGTTCTCAGTGAGCGCGGCTCGAAGTCGCTCGCCTGCGCTGTGTTGCCGGACGGGACACTGCAAGAAGCAATGTCACGGGCAAGCGGATGGCGGCTGGCGCGCCGGCTGACGTGATGCGGTTTAGCACGCTGGGCACAGGCAGCCGGACGAAGCAGGGCTGGCCGGGGCTTTTGCACCGCTCAGATTGACCGCAGCATGGCCAGCTGCTCGTCGGCGAACTCAACCACGCAGGGCTCCCCGCGCTCGGGTGCCGCCTGGCCCCAGGGCTACTCACCGTGGGCACGGGACTGTGAACAATGGTTCGCAGTCACGCAGATCGCTTAATCGGATCGCGTGAATGCTTGGTGGTTGCTGGGGTCGCGCGCGGCCAGGTTTTGCCAGTTCTGTGCGTCGCTGCAACGGTCACCTGACATGCCGCGCAGGGTCATTCAGTTGATTCGCCCGGCGCATGCGGTGGTGGGGCGGGGGCGCACTGGGCATGTCGATCCAGTGCGGCGGGTCTTTCGCCAGCCGCCTGTTCTCCGGTCAGGGTTGGGTCAGCCGCGTAGTCGTGATGGAGTGGGCCGCGATCATTCCTGACCTGGTGGCTGTGCAACGGCGGCTGGCGTTGGTGGCCTGGCTGCGGGTGTGGCAGATGCGGGCGGCGGGCGGGGGCCCAACGGCCGCAGGCAAGGGTCTTGGGTCCCTGGTGGTGCCGGTTGCGGTGCGGATTAATTGCTGGCGTGAAGGATAGCGGCCGGATTGTGGTGCTGGGAGCGGGGGCGATGGGAACTGCCCTGGCGGTGCACAGCGCCCGCAACGGCGCCGACACCGTGCTGCTTGCGACCGGCCAGGACGAAGCGGTCGTGGACGCGTGGCGGCAGGGCCTGCGGGAATATCCCGCGAGCTGGATACGAGCAATGTCGGTTGCCGCTCAACAGCAGGAATGGTCCGAAGTGATGCCGGGCGCTGCGGTCGTGTTCGTTGCCGTGTCCAGCGCCGGATTGCAGCGGGTGCTGTCTGAGGCCAGCCGCATCGGCGCGCCCGATGCGATCTGGGTGCTGGCTACCAAGGGCTGGGCGCCGGCACGCTGCAGACCCCCAGCCAGGTCGCTGCGACAGTGCTCGGGCACGTGCCGGTGGTCTCGCTGGCCGGGCCCGCGCTGGCCGCCGAGCTGTTCGCCGGCTCACCGACCGGCCTGCTCTGCGCGTCCCACGACCAGCAGGCCCGCAGGTGCGCCGCTGCCGCCCTCACCTCGCCGACTGCGGCGGTGTTCACCACCAGCGACGTCGCCGGGGCCGAGACCGCGGCAGCATTCAAGAATGTGGTGGCGATCGCCGTCGGCCTCGCCGAGGGCCTGTCCGAGCGGCTCGGCGAAAGCGCGCTTGTCGCAGTTTCGCCAACGCCCGCGCCGCCGTATTCGCCCGCGGCATGCTCGACATGCTGGCGCTCGCGGAGGCGCAGGGCGGCCGGGTAGCGACCGTGCTCGGGCTGGCGGGCGCAGGCGACCTGTACGTCACCTGCCAGCACGGCCGCAACGGCCGCTTCGGGCGGCTGCTGGGCTCGGGCGCCACCGTCAACGGCGCGATCCGCTCGATTGGCAGCACCGTGGAGGGAGTAGCCGAACACCGCAGCCGCGCTCCAGCTCGCCGCACAGGCCCACCTCGACCTCCCCTCCGCGCGGGTCGTCGATCTCGCGCTGACCCAGGATCTGACCGGCGAGCGGGTCAGCGACCAGCTGCGGGAACTTTTCCGGACCGTGGTGACCGGCTCCAAACCGCCCAGTGATCCGTAACTGCGTCACTGACCCGACGCGATCGCGTCCCGACCGTGCAATCACCCGGCCCGCAACCCAGCGCCCGGCAGCCAAGGAAGCTCACATACCCGGCCACCGGCAGGCGGGCGCGGGTCGCCACCTAGGACCAGGTCCTCACCGCCGGCGGCAACTCTCATCGCACCGCGGAACTCTGCCGGCAGTCAGCCATCGGTGAGCTACGCGCTGACCCAGTCAATACAGCGAGCCATGGCTATCAGATCTTTCAGGGGCGGCCGTAGCCGAGGTAGATCATCGCCCAGGCGACAGGGGTGCGCGGCATAGTCCGGGGTCGGAAACTGGCTGTCATCTTGGCGCACGCGCGGGCAGCGTGATACGCAGGCCTGAACTGGCTGGCTTCAGGCCGCTGTCCCGCGCGGCCACCTCGGGCAGCGACTCTCGATCAGCAACCACCCACCAGGACAATCTTCGGGATGAGCCAACGCGGACCCGGCCGAGCACCGAGTCCCTGCCCAGCACGCAGATCAACCATTCGGTTCCTGTCAGCAGCCAAGCGTAAATCACCGCGAAAGTGTCCATATCGGTTACATGCGGCCTCGCGTCGGACTCCGACGCGGTGTGACTACTCGCCGTACCCGACAGCCAGGGGACGCAGGCAGCGGTCGGAGGGCCTATACGGTTCTGGTGTGTCCGCTTGCCGTCCCGGACGCGGCGCGCTATGCGGTGCATGAGTGAGGCCCGGTTTCGGTCTTGGTGGGTCTGCCTCTTTGCTCAGGAGAGTTGTTCCAGCAGGCCTGGGAGGCTGGCGAAGGAGTCGAGGATGTGGTCGGGGGTGCCGCTGGCGCTGTGGTGGGTGCGGGGCAGGTACTTTCCGGTTTTGACCAGTACCCCGGTGAGTCCGTGGCGCTGGGAGGCGAGCACGTCGGTTTCGATGTCATCGCCGGTCATCACGGTGTGCGCCGCGTCGGCACCCAGGTGCGCCAGTGCAGCCGCGAAGAACGCTGCTGCTGGCTTGCCCACCACGTCAGCTTCGGTTGCTGCTGCCTGTTCCAGTCCTGCGAGGAACGCGCCGGTGTCGAGTTGCAGGCCTTCGCTGGTACGCCAGTACAGCCCACGGTGCATGGCGACCAGCCTGGCTCCGCGCTGCAGGTGGCTGAAGGCCTGGTTAAGCGCCTGGTAGCTGAACTCCGGGCCAGCCCCGCCGACCAGCACCACGTCCACGGGCGGCTCGCCTCCTTGGGCAAGGTCCAGCCCGGTCAGGTCCTCACTGATGTCGCCCCTGTTGAGCAGCAGGCACCGGGCGCCCGGGTAGTGCTCGCGCAGGTAGGCGGCGGCGATGACCGGTGCGGTGAGGATATCGCCGGCGGTGACCGGGAAGCCCGCCTCGGCCAGTGTGCTCGCGATCGAGGCCCGGGTGCGGGATGTGGTGTTGGTGACCAGGGCCAGCGGGAACCCTTCCGTGCGCAGCTGCTGCAGCGCCGCGACGGTTCCAGGGAGCGGTTTCCACGAGACGGTCAGCACGCCATCGATGTCGATCAGCACCGCGCGGATGCGCTGCATGCCGTGACCATACCCGCGGTTCCCCCAGCCCAGCCAGCTGGCAGCTGGCATCCGGACCGCGGCTCGGGGTCCATGGCCTGCAAGCATGCCTTGCACCTCTCCATGACAGGGTTCCGCGCTAACATCGGCGAGCCGGCGTTCGGCCTTAGCCTTGATGTGGGTGACTGCGGATCGGACCGCCGTCTCCCGCGTCGCCGCCAAAGGTGAATGGCGGTGCTGGGCCAGCTGGGTTCAGCACGTCACGTGCAGGACGGCGTTGGTGTCCCTGGTGGTGCCGGCCAGCACACCGATCGCCTCTGCCGTCGGCAGCACGACAAGGTCAACCTTGCGGCGGTGGGCCTCTTGTTTCACTTGCTTCATCACGGGCAGCGCGCCATCAGCACCGGTGCCGATCACCAGCCGGCGGCATCGCCAGGGGATGTCCTCCTCGATCGAGAGCGGGGTGTGCCCGTAGGCGCCGCGGAACCTCTTGGACGCCGTCTTCTTGCGCTTGCGGATCTTCCCGCGGTCGATGATCACGTCGTGCTCGTAGGTCACGCCGTCGACTCGCACCCGGCCGAATGAGAAGTCGGTGAATCGCATGCTGATGCCCCCTTACCCGCAGCGGGATCGTATGGCGGGTACCAGCGGTCGGTCCAGGTCCGTGCGGTTCGCGGTCCGCTTCTATGCACCGCATCCTGCCGGTGCTGGCGGCCTGCCGTAGCTCACCGGTATGCACGGCCCGCGGCAGCAGGCGGGTCTGCTTTCCTGGCCCGCGGGTGTGGGTGACAGTTCGCCGTGGCGGGGCATGCCGGGAAGATGGACCAGGTGCAGGCACAGGTGATGGTCTCCGCCGAGCTGAGCTTCTTCCTGCGGCCAGGGCGCCGCTCCGGGCCGGTGCGGGTGGCGCTGGACGGGACTTCCACGCTGGGCCACCTGGTGGAGTCGCTGGGGGTGCCGCTGACCGAGGTAGGGCGCCTTCAGGTCAACGGCGGCCCGGCCGGGCCCGGATACCGGCCCGCGCACGGGGATGTGGTCGGCGTCGAAGCGGTGCGGCGGCCGCAGCACCTGCCCTCGGCGCGCTTCGTCCTGTGGACCGTACCCGCTTCGGTGGACACCCGGCTTAGCTGCCCGATTCGTTGGGAGAGCAAGAAATGGGTTCGACACGCCGCTCATATACGCCGGAGTACAAGGCGCAATCGGTAGCTTTCGTCCTTGACGGTGGCCGCCCGGTTGCCGAGGTCGCCCGCAATATCGGCGTCCACGAGATGACTCTTGGCAAGTGGGTGAAGGTGGCACGAGATGCCGCGGAATCCGGGAAGTCCCCGGATGCGCCGCTGGGTGAGTCCGAGCGGGCCGAGCTAGTGCGGCTGCGCGCTGAGTCCCGGGATGACAAGTCCACAATCGCTGAGCTGCGGATGCAGGTGGAGTTCGCAAAAAAAGTAGCGACCTGGTTCGCGAAAGGCAGTCAGTGAGATTCGCTGCCATCGCGGACTGGGCTGATTCGGGCGATTACCCGGTGTCATTCATGTGCGCCTGGCTCGGGGTCTCGCGTTCCGGCTATTATGCGTGGCGGGGCGCGGAGCCGTCCCAGCGGTCCAAAGACGACTCGGCGCTGGTCGCGGTCATGAGGAAAATCTATGAGGACGCGCGGGGCAATCCGGGGGTGCGCCGGATGCGCGCGGGCCTGGCGGCGCTGGGGCACCTGGTGTCACACAAGCGCGCGCATCGGCTGATGCAGGCCGCCGGCCTGCGCGGACGCCACCCGAGGGCCTGGAAGCGGACTACCATCGGCGGGGACAAGCCGGTGCCCGCCCCCGACCTGATCGGCCGGGACTTCACCGCTGGCCGCCCCGATGAGAAATGGTGCGGCGACATCACGTACGTGAAAACGTGGGGCGGATGGGCTTACCTCGCGACCGTCATAGACCTGCACTCACGCAAACTCATTGGCTGGGCCATCGCCGATCATATGCGGACCAGCCTGGTCACGGCGGCCCTCGATATGGCCATCTCCACCCGGAAACCGCCCCCGGGAGTCGTCTTTCATTCCGACCGCGGCTGCCAATATACATCTTCGGTGTTCGACGAGTACTGCACCGAGAATAACATCAGGAGGTCCCTGGGAAGGACGGGAATCTGCTACGACAATGCCGTATCGGAATCGTTCTTCGCGACGTACAAGAAAGAGCTGATCCACACCCGCCCGTGGCCCTCGCTGGCGAACTTGGAGAAGGAGACGTCTGACTGGATCAGCAACTACTATAATCCGCTGCGGAGGCATTCGACGCTCGGGTACTTGACACCTGAGGAATACGAACTAGGATATAGGCAACTCAGTCAATTGGCAGCCTAATTCGGTGTCCAAAAAAGCGGGAACGCTCCAGTTCCGTTACCGCCGTGGTGGAGCGGGTGAAACCGGAGTCGGTCTACGACAGGTTCGTCGCGTTCCGCGAGGGACTCGGCATGGAGGTGCTGCCTGCCAGCGGCGGGACGCAAAGGTTCGGCATCCTGGTCCAGCGGCTGCGGGCCGGCAAGATTGTCGGCCTGATCTGTGACCGCGATGTCGCCGGCGGCGGCATGGAGGTGGAGTTCTTCGGCGAGAAGGCCCGCATGATGGGCGGCCCGGCCGCGCTCGCCGTGCAGACCGGCGCGGCGCTGATGCCCGCGATCTTGTGGTTCGAGGGCGATGACTGGGGCGTGCATATTCATGAAGAGATCCCGGTGCCCGCCGAAGGAGACAGGAAGCAGAAGACGGCGGCGATGACGCAGGAGGTCGCGCGCCTCTTCGAGGCCGGAATCAGGGCGCATCCGCAGGACTGGCACATGCTGCAGCGCGTCTTCGTCGCCGACCTCGACCCCGCCCGGCTGCGGCGTGCGGCTGGAAGCTAGCCAGCGTTCAGGCAGGAAGGCAGCGGGCGCTCCTCTTGGGACCCTTCTTGGTTCCAATCTCGCTACACGCTTAAGTTACGCGTCCCGTGCGTGAGTAGCATGCCGGCTCCCCGCATGAGGTCGAGCGCAGACCGTATCCCGTTGCCGGTCGGCGGTCGTCATCCAGTCCTGGCTACCCCTCCCGATAGGCGCACAGGACTCGCCGACTCGGCGCGTCTGGCGTCATGAGAGTGCGCCGCTGGCCAGCTGACTGGGTTCGGGCTGACTGCGCTGCTGACGATCACGGCGGGGCAGGCCCGCGCACGGCAGCGCGCCTGAATCGGCCCGCCCGCAATTGCCTGCCCACGCGGGCCCGGGACCGAGTTAGCGCGAGGCCTCGTACTCCTGGCTGATCGTCGCGGGAATACGGCCGCGCTCGCCACCTCGTGTCCGCGCTGCCTTCGCCCATGCCCTGATTTCCGCACTCCGCATTTCGCGCAGTGGTGTGGGCGCCAGTCGTCCGCTCCTGCCGAGCGCGGCGGCAGGTCCCTTTGGCCCTGACGGAACCACGCTCGGGCTATCGTGACAGGGACAGAGGGGAGCACGGATGTCATCGACGTCAGAGCCTGTGCACCTCAACAATCATCACCGGAACACGCTGCGCCAGATCTTCCAGCATCCGGTGAGCCATAACATCGAGTGGCATTCCGTAGCCTCGCTGCTGGAGGCGGTCGGCTCGGTCGTGGAGAACCACGATGGCACGGTCGCCGCCACTGTCGGATCTCAGACCGAATACTTCGAAGCTCCCGCGCATAAGGACATCGACACCCAGACGGTTGCCGGCCTGCGCCGGATACTGAGCAGCGCCGGCTACGGGACCGGGGCTGGGCACGTGGCCGCCAAGGGCCAAGAGGATTGACCGTTGTCAGCCTGCCTGCGCGGCGACAGGTCATCACCCTCGGGACCGGACGGCGAATCGCAGATGGCTTCTTGCAGTCCGGCAGGGTCAGTCTGCTGATCGACGATCGTGACGACGTGGCGGCCCGGAACCCGGAGTCGGCTCGCGTGATCATCAACGCACACGTCGATGACGCAGAGACACGAATGGTCATGATGCCCTACTGCTGACCGAAGACCATGCAACCCCTTGGGACACCCAGGCCCCGCGATGGATTCGCGGCAGCCGGTGTCCTTTACATGACCAGATCGGCCAAGGAGGCACGATGAAAAGAGCCATCGCAAGGAGGGCAGACCATGGCGAGCAAGCATGAGGTGAGGGTCCGCCGGGCCTATGACGAGCCTGTGAGGGGCGATGGCGCTCGGGTGCTGGTCAACCGCATCTGGCCCCGGGGACTGAGCAAGGAGAAGGCTGGCTTCGACGAGTGGTGCAAGGCGGTCGCGCCGTCGACGGCCCTGCGCAAATGGTACGGCCACGATCCGGTGCGCTTCGGGGAGTTCGGCCGCCGCTATCGGGCCGAACTTGAAGAGCCCGAGCGCGCCGCAGCCCTTCGGCACCTTCGCGACCTGGCCAGGCAGGGCAACCTGACGCTGATCACCGCCACGAAGCACGCCGACATCAGCGAGGCCATGGTACTGGCCGACCTGCTCCGGGGCTGATCCGCCATGCCTGGCCTTTCCGACCGCGCGCCGAGGTGCCTGTACGCGGCGGGGGCTGGCCCCGCTAGTCGCTGAGTGGCTCGACGTCAGATGCCACTCGTGGTCAGCTGCTCGTGCTTGGAGGCGATGCTGGCCAGCAGCTTTTTCCTCGAAGGACTCTGCTCCTTCCCGCTGGAGCTGGCCGGCCAGGGCCTTGTGGTCGATGCCGGCCTCGGCGAAGGCCGCCAGCGTCTCCTCGGCGTCGCCGTCGTCGGCCGGCATCGGGTTCTCTACCTGCCCGTGGTCGGCGAAGGCCAGCAGGGTCGCCTCGGGCATGGTGTCGATGGTGAACGGGGCGGCCAGTGCAGTCACGTACAGCACGTCGGGCGCGTCCGGGTTTTTGGTCGAGGTGCTGGCCCACAGCAGGCGCTGGGGACGGGCACCTTCGTTCGCCAGGCGTCCCCAGCGAGCCGAGTCGAGCACCTTCCGGTAGGCCGCGTAGGCCCGGCCGCGGCGGCGGGTGCCCAGGCGGTCACGAAGCTCGCCGGGGGGCCTGGCCTGCCACCACCGTGTCCTAGCGGCTCACGAAGACTGAGGCAACCGAGACCACGGCCGGGTCCAGGCCAGCCGCCGCCCGCCGCTCGATGCCCCGCAGGTAGGCGCCGGCCGCGGCCAGGTACTGTTCGGCCGAGAACAGCAGGGTAACGCTGATGGGGCAGCCCGGAGAAAGCACACTCCTCGATGGCCGGGAGGCCCTCGGGGGTGCCGGGGATCTTGATGAACAGGTTGGGCCGACCCGCCTTGGCGTGTAGCGCATTGGCCCGCTCGATCGTGGCCTTGGTGTCGCGGGCCAGCAGGGGCGAGACCTCAGCGAAACCCATCCGTTGACGCCGTCGCTGCGGGCGTAGGCCGGTGCGAACAAGTCAGCCGCCCGGCGCAGGTCGGCCAGCGCCAGCGCGAAGAACACCTCTTCGTCACACACCGGCCGCCTTGCGAGAGGCGATGTCGGCGTCGTAGTCCGGACCTCCTTCGATGGCCTTGTCGAAGATCGTGGGGTTGGAGGTGAGCCGGTCACTGAGTACTCGGCGATGTAGCCCGCGAGCGTGCCGGCGTCGAGCAGGCTCCGGGTGATGTTGTCCAGCCACAAGCTCTGGCCTGCCTCGTGCAGCCGCTGGGTCGGCTTACGGGAATGCCTCGCCGGGCGGGTAGATCACCGGGTAGGCGCGGCGACATCACCATCACTCTGGTCGAAGGCGACGGCGCCCCTCTTGGCTCCTTCGCCCCGTCCTTGCAGCGCTCGACCGCCCGGAGCCTGGCAGCCAAGCGCGTCCAGATCCACTCAAGGGCGACAGCCACCGACTTCGACGACAAAGGACTGATCCTCGACGCCGGGAAGCGGATCGACGCCGCCACCGTAGTGTGGGCCGCAGGGGTCCGGGCTGACCCGCTAGCCGAGACCCTGGGCGTCGAGCTGGGCAGCCATGGCCGGATCCCAGTCGGCCGGGCACTGCAGCTTTCCCGCCACCCAGAGGTCTTCGACGTCGGGGACCTCGCCGAGATTCCCGCGGTGACCAGGCGTTGCCATGTTTGCCCAGGTCGCCATTCAGAGCGGCCGCCACGCCGCACACTCGATCACGGCGCAGATATCCGGACACCAGGTCCGTCCGTTCCACTACCGGGACCCGGGGACGATGGCCACGATCGCGGGCAACGACGCCGTAGCCCAGATCGGGCCGCTCCGCCTGTCGGGCTTCGCCGGCTGGCTAGCCTGGCTGCTGGTCCACATCGTGCGTACGGTCGGATTGCAGACCCGGGCTTCGGTGATGATCAGCTGGATCTCGGGCTACCTCTTCGCCGATCGGCCGGCCCGGCTCATTACCGGCCCCCGCCGGGACAGCCCGGAAGCGCGCCCCGCGCCACCCGCGCCTTCCGGTGGCCGTTCGCCCGAACGGACCGTCTCGCCGGGCCAGGTGGAAGAATCGCGGACGAGACCGGCATGACTGTCATGTGCCGCGCCCGCCGGTCCCTCGGGGCGCAGGGCTGCCGATTCGAGGGCGAAGGGTCGTTCGCCGGCGAGGTCAGCCCGGTAGGACAATGGGCAAGCCAGGAATCTCGGACTCACCGGCGTGTCTTAATTTCCCAGACAGCCCTGACTCGGCGGAACCACGACTGTGCGGATCCAGGGCCGCGTGCGAATCAGCTGATATTGTCCGCCGGGGATGCGGCGCGGCCGGGTGGCAAAGAAGGAGCTGACGGCATGGCGCACGACGATATGACCTGGGCCGACTTGTCGAAGATCGAGGGTCCGCTCCCGGTCGAGCGGCTGGAGGAGTCTTCGTGCGGCCCGCACGTCAAAGCGATCGCAGTGCGGGCGATACGCGCGAGCGCTCGGGGGATCAGTGCCGCTCAATGGCGCCACGACATGCTGGCCGAGCATGAGAACGCTGCGGCCCTGCTGGCTGAGGCCGAGGAGTGCATGCATACCGCCGGATTGTGGCCCTGGCAGGAATAGGCGCCCTCCGTCAGAGGCCGGTCGTCACCACCCGTAGAGGCTGGATCAGGATCTCGCCAGCTCGCGCGGGCGCGGAACGAGGATCAGGTAACCGCCCTCCTGGACCGCCGCAAGGCATCTGCGGCGGCTGCGCGGCAGGCCTCGTCCTCGCCGCGGGCCGCCAGCAACTCGGCGTGTGCCCAGCAGGCCTCATAGCCGGTCAGGGGAGTTCCCTGCCTCATGGCGGCGTGGACGTGTACAACGGCATCCTGCGGACGTCCCTCACGGGCCAGGCACGCTCCGAGTCGGGCCGATGCCCACGCGGCGAAGAGGGGCTCCCCCTCCGCGGCGTGCAATGAGCGGCGGAACGCGGACTCGGCGCGGTCCGGCATCGGCGGCTTCCCAGGCGATGCCGAGGCCGCGCAGCGAGGCCGCGGTCCATTCCGCATGCCGGATGCGGGTGGCTATGGTGAGTGCCTCCTGCGCTGACTCGGCCGCCTCGCTGGCCCGTCCCAGGAATATAAGCGCCTCGCTGCGGTGCCACAGGCACTCGCTCTGAACGGCCAGGTAGGGGGCTGCTTTCGCCGATGCGAGTGTTTCGTCGATCTCCTCGAGACCGGTCTGGGCTTGCGGTGGTCGGCCTGCTTCAGGATGACCTCGGCCAGTGACGGCTCGCTGAACAGGTTCCGGATCATGTCATCGGCGCGGCAAAGTGACGCCATCTCGACCCGGTCCGAAGCCGAGCATCTGACGCCGGGCACGAGGATCATGCAGTGGGAGCGCAAATGGGAGCGCACTTTGCTCGCGGCTGCTCGGTGGTGCTCGGCTGTGCTCGCTCCTGCTCGCTGCTGACCTGGACGGACGTGAAAAGCTGCAGGTCGGGGGAGTGGTGGTGACAATCCTTACAAGCGAGGGGTCGCTGGTTCGAAACCAGCTGTGCCCACCCCCAGGTCAGAGCGTTGCTGGTGAGCAGCGGAGAGGTTTGGCGGCGGGTGAGCACTCGCTGCCAGGAGAGTGCTCACAGGCTGGGCTGAGCGGCATTAGCCATGGTCAGCGGGGGTGTCGGGCCGATCTGCGTCGCCCGGTTGCAGGCCACTGGGAGCGCAAGTCGGAGCTGGTCTCTGGGCAGACGCCCGGCTTTGGCGGTGCGCTGCAGGTCTTCGGGCTGGTCATCGGCGTGACCGGATGGCGGGCTCTGGGAGCGCAATTGGGAGCGCTAGTGGGAGCGCAATCCGGGAGAGCACTTTCTCATGGGGTGTTAAAGGGGCCAGTCGCTCGTCTCAAGGCCGGGTTGCCGAGCAGGTTCGGCGCATGGGCTAGATCCGCTCCGGTTCCTGGCGGTGATTGCGCTGTGTAGTCGGCGGGTCGGGCGGGCATCCCGGTCTGGTGACCGTGACCCCTGGCCGCGGCGGCGCCGGCCCGCTCCAAGCCCGACACCGGGCGCTGAGCTGAAGGTGGCGACGAGGCAGCGGAACTGCGCCGCAAGAAAGCCGCCGATCTTCTCGGCGTCCATCGTTGAATCGCGGGGCCTAGCGTCTTGGCGCGCCTACGCGCGTCACATGTGATGCCCGCTCCGGCCAACTCTGGCCGAACGTGATGGCGGACATCATCGGGCAGGCTAGGGCTAGGCGGCCGTCGTTGACGGTTGATCCAGGGTGTGATGGGCTGAACCACGCCCGAGGCTGGCTTGTGGGGGCGTTGGTGTGCCACCGATGTACCTGGTCAGCCCGGGGACTGATGGGATCAGTTAGAACAGGGGGGATCGTTGTGGATTACGTAGCGCTATTGAAGTTCCGTTCCGCTGTGTCGGCCGCGGAACGAGACGCGGCGCTGATGCGCCGGGCCACGTGGCAATACCCCAAGGGCATCCGGGTGATTGCCGAGTACTGGCCTATAGCCTCGGCGGTGCAAGTCGTCAGCATCTTCTCCGCCGACACCTTCGAACAGGTGATGGAACTCGAATTGGAGTGGAGCGACGTTTTCGACATAGACGTCTACCCCGCTGCCGCAGCGGACGAGGGCTTGAGGATCGGGCCTGGAGTCGTCGGGCGGCTGCCTCGGATGCAGCAGCAGGGTTAAGACAAGGTCCACGACCTGGTCCTCAGTGTCGCAGATAGCACAAGTCGCGTGCCAGTAGACGGTCCCACCGGCCTCTGCTTGGTACAGGAGCTGCCGTTGTGGCCGTAGTGTCCACAGGTCCGTTTGGCTGGCTCCCAAACCGCCTGCCGGCTGGCCTTAGTCTGGCTTTAACGACCTGCGCCGCGCAGCAGGCTCCGAGTGCGCGGGCGCAGCGAGGCGAGCGTCAGACAGGCTGACAGGGTTAGGCATCGTCGAGCGTGAAGCCTTTGGCGGACACCGCATGACCGCCGCTGTGAATCCAGATGATCTTCCTGTCAACGGCTCCCGTTCACGAGCGGCCGACAGATCCGGGCTGAGCAACCCCCCTCGAGCTGCAACCTGTTGATCTTGTATGAACAGGGCTGCAGTGCCGCGAGCCTCAGAGCTATGACGTCGCACGCCATCAGCAGTCAGGCCACACGCCGCCAGGAGTCGCCGAAGTCTGCGATTACCTTCAACTCGCCGCCGAGGGCTCGGATGTAGTCGGCCAGAGTTGCAAGTTCGGCCACGGAGCCGCTTTCGATCGCCGAGACGCGCTGCTGGGATACCCCCATGTCCGCGGCGACCTCGGCCTGGGTCATTCCCGCTTTCTTCCGCATCTCGGTCAGGTACTCGGCCCGGATCTGGAGCGTGCGCTCCTGCCGGGCTTCCTCCACGGCCGCGCGGTCGTCGGGGTGGACGAACTCATCGATGAACTCATCGCGGCTGTAGGTGAAGAACTCGGGCTGCTCGCTCATCGCTGTTCCTTCAGATATGCCTCGTACGTCGCTTCCGCTGCCGGGATCGCTTGCGCGTACCACTCCTGCCACCGGCCGGACTTGTCACCGGCTACCAGCAGCACCGCGTTGCGTGCCGGGTCGAAGATGAACAAGATCCGCACCTCGCTGGCTCCGCTCGACCCCGGCCGCAGCTCCTTCAGATTATGCAGCCGTGACCCGGCGATCCGGTCAGCCAGCGGGCGGCCGAGGGCCGGACCGTCGTCAAGAAGACGGTCGATCGCCTCGGCGACGAGCCGCCGCGTGACCGGGTCGCCGGCACGGAGCGCGTGCAGCCAGTCACGGACCTGCCTGGTCATCACCAGCCTGTGCGGCACCGCATCCTCCCGGCAAGAGAATCATACAACAGTATTGTTGTCGCATCTATCGTGGCGGCACTATGGATAGCCCACCGGTCGAGATCACATGCTGTCGTCTGGCCGGCGTTATCTTCGCTGCCGTGCCGAGCAGTCCGGGCGTTGCCTCGATGGATTCAAGGACCTCCGCGGCCACCAGCAAACCGCACTTGGGGCCGTTACGTGCGTGATAGGGACACGCTCGTGCATATGCAAGCGAATACCTCGCCCGGGCCGTTCGGCAGATCACACCGATGAAGCGCCGGCATCCCACTCTGCTACGAGCCATCCGAGGTCCGTTTCGTCCCTTGTCCGCGCCTCCTGGTCGCGGGCGAAGAGCGCCTCGGTCTTCTTCAACACGAGCGTGTAGGGCCTGCCTTGCCGCCTGGTGACGTGAGTGACGGGGAGTTCGGCGGCGTCGATCCGAGAGTGGACGTGCTGCCTGCCCTGCTGGGCGAGCGGCCACTCGAAGGTGCGCTGACTCGTGTCTTCCATGAACACGCGGAGTTTCTCGCACAGATCGCATGTGCAGCCGCCCGCGGGCAGTTCGACCGACCAGTCGCCGGGCGCGCGCCGCGGGCGGGCGAGCCGCGCGCGGAGCCGCGCGGCGCAGTCGGCGGCGAGGTCGCCGAAACCAGCGTCGCGGCTGTCCCGGGGCAGCTCCGCGGCAGCCCGCAGCGCCGACATCTCCAGCACGGTCACCGCGTCCTTATATTCTCGGATATAGCCGGAAATACCATCTCGGGTGCTTGCTGCCCCGATCGCGGCGGCGGCCGTCAGCACCGAGGCGAGTGGTCTACCCAGTTCGCCGAGTTCCTGGTCGCGGTAGCTGGGCGGCGACAACGCGAGCCGGCTCTGGATGTCCTTGCCGAGCCATTCCCACGCGAGGTCAAGGAGCCGCCGCGCGGCCACCGCGCCAGCATCGCTCGTGGCGTGCAGTCCCTGGCACAGGCTGGGCAGCCAGCCCGCCACCCACTGGGGCCGTTCCTGTCCCCTGCCATATGCCCACGCTGGCTGGTGCCCGCGAAACCATATCCGCAGCAATTCTGTCGTCCACTGCTGACCGTAGCCGTGCGCGAGCTTCCCGAACGAGTCCACGTACGCGCCTGTCAGGTTCTCGATACGGAACGGGCGCAGCAACATCGCGGCGGTTCCCGCGTCGGCCACGATGTCCGCCGCCAGCAGGGCCTTGCCGAAGAGTCCGGAGACCCTGCCCGTCTCCTCCGGTGTCCGGGTGTTCAGGGCCCCTTCCCAGAAGGGCGCAAGCGTCGCCGCGGCGGCCTGCGCTCCCGATACGTCGCCTGCTGACGCCATCGCGGTGAGCTCATTGAGAGCCCAGGCCGGGGAGGTTTCGGCCCGGTTCGCGAAAGCCTGATCACGGGGCCACACGACCACCGCGGCGCGGTGATACCAGCGGTCTAGGGTGTTGCCCCAGTTGCCCATATAGCCCTCGTACTCCGAGGAATAAGGCTCGAGGTCGCCCGTCTGGGTAGAAGCGCACACCTCATCGCCACTCACGGACAGCGAGGTCTCCTCCAGGCGGGTACCGTCTGGCCCGGTCCAGCGGGTGAGGGTGATGTCGGAGTTGACCAGATCCTGAATTTCGTACTCACGCCCACCCTCGCTCGCTCCTCCGGAGTACTCGTCATCACCTTCGTCGCACCAGCTCCGACGTCGGTATCCATAGACTTCATCGGCCGGGAACGCGCTGTGCGTCGTCTTGATGTCGGCGAGAGCGAGGACGGCCTCGCAGCCTGCTTTGGCCGCCGCGGTCCGCAGCAGGATCACCCGGCTCGCGTCTGCGCCTTTCAGCCGCCGCCAATTCAGCCCGCGGGGCGTGTACTCATGGTCGAGGAGGTAGACGAGCCGGTTCGGCGGGTCAGTCGCGGGTCCGCCGTAATAGCGGGGCACCGGCGTACCGAGGTGCTCGCGGAGGAGGTTTGCCAGTTCGGCAACAGTTCCGTCGTCGCCTTCCGGGCGGCTGGTGTCGCCATGCAGGAGCAGGTTGTACGTGAGCGTGATCCGGTAGCCCGACTTCACCCTGAGAACCTCGTGCCGGCAGTCGGCGTAGAAGGCGACGAGCGATACCGCTGTCTTCGACCCCCCGTAGGCCTTCCACTCCTCGTTGTGCCCGACCATCAGCTCGCCGCCGGTATAGCTGGACGGCAGGGTTACCACCAGGGTCGCGACCATCGAGTCGTCTTTCTCAGAGTCCTGGTGGGCGAGGAAGAACTGGTCCGGCTCGTAGACCAGGAGGGAGTGAAGATCAGCAGTCAGCTCGGCAGCATTCGGTAGTCCTAGCTCTTCTTTCACCGTCGCGAGGATGACCTTCATCGCGGCGTCATTCCACTCGGCGCGGATGAGGCGCTTCGGGATCTCCCACGTGTCGCGGACATCCGCGTCGGTCACCGTCTCCTCGCCACGGCCGAACCGGGCCGGCCGACCCAGGCCGAGGAGCTTGCGGGCTTTCGCGGGGGTCACCGGGAACTTGACGTGCCCGAAACCCTCGACCTCCAGGTTCAGATCGCCCATCCCTGCCGTCAGTGTGACGCTGAATGCAGTCTGCACGTCGCCGCGCAATGTCCTGGCCAGCCGGTCACGCGCCGCCGTCGCCATGGCCCTGATCCTCCAATATCCCGAAGGCCGTTTACTCCCATTGCGACTGTAGTGTCGCCAGCTTGCACAGGTATCGCGTCCGTATCGACGGTCCTGATCCCCATACCGGGCCGCGCCACTCCCGCCGAGCACAGCACGGGCTATCCGTTCGAGACGGTGCTCGTCGGCACTCTCAGGTAGCTGATTGTCACCGGGGACTCGCCCTAACCGCAGAGCGGACACAGCACGGGATCGATCAGGGTCACCGCGTCCGTCCGGTCAGCGGTGCGCATCAGCGCCCCGGCCGCAGACCAGCGTCCGTAGGCTTGACAGGCCGGCGCGACAGCGGGCGCGTCAAGCAGCATCCTGAGGCGAAAAGGCGCAATCAAGCACCGAGCCAGAGCGGCATAGTTACCCTGGGTTACACCTCACCTTAAGGCCTTCGTGAGGCTTCCACCCCTAGAGCCCGCCATCGTGACACGCCAGGGACGTTCACGGATCCGTACCATTTAGCCATGAAGTGGGAGCGCGATTGGGAGCGCACTTTGCTCGCGGCTGCTCGGTGGTGCTCGGCTGTGCTCGCTCCTGCTCGCTGCTGACCTGGCCGGATGTGAAGAGCTGCAGGTCGGGGGAGTGGTGGTGACAATCCTTACAAGCGAGGGGTCACTGGTTCGAACCCAGTTGCGCCCACCCCCAGGTCAGAGCGATGCTGGCAGCCTTCCGGATGCCTTGATGACGGGTGAGCACTGGCTGGCGGGAGAGTGTTCGCCGACTGGGCTGTGCAGCATCCGTCGAGGTCAGCGCCAGTTTCGTGGCGTTTGCCGCCTTGCTGCAGGCTGTGGGAGCGCAAGTGGGAACTGGTCTCTGGTGAGACGCTCGCTGCTGGCGGTGCGCTGCAGGTCTTTGGGCTGGTCACCGACGTGGTCGGCAGGCAGCCGCCGGGAGCGCAAATGGGAGCGCAATCTGGAAGGTCGGTGAGATACTCGGGCTTATTGAAGCTGACGGCTGGTACTTAGCCGCGACCCGGGGAAGTCATCGGCAGTACAAGCAGCCGGCCAAGCCGGGGACGGGTGACGGTGGCAGGCAAGCTGAGTGCCGTCTTGCCACCTGGCACCGAGCGAAGCATCCTGAGACAGGCAGGACTGAACCGGAGGACCCCATGACCAGCTACGCAGTCGTCATCGAGCGTGCCGACGACGGCGGATATGGCGCATGGTGCCCTGATCTGCACGGCTGCGTTGCGCTCGCAGATACCGAAGAAGGAGTTCTGGACGAGATGCGGCAGGCCATCGAGTTCCACCTCGCCGGGCTCCGCGAAGATGGCCAGCCCATCCCTCACCCATCAACGGTTGCGGCCACGGTCATCACCCTCGACGCGGCCTGAATACGCCCGACGGCACAGTCCGCGTCACTCCCGCTGAGGCGCCCAGGAATCCGGCCAGAATTTCCGGGAGGGCCCGATCCGACTGGTCCGCGGAACCGGCAAGCCGATCGTAGGTAGTCACTCACGGCCCGGCTGATCTGCGCGCAGCGCCCGGCACGGGCCGTCCAATTCCCAAGCGCTCACAGTCGGCGATCCGGCGCGAGACACCTCCCGTCCGTCTGTCACGGAGATCTTCCACGGCTCGGTCAGCGCCGCTACTTCGAGCTGCGCAAACCCCTCTTGAGCCTCTCCCTGCCCAAAGCAGCACCCGGCCCGCGCAGGCCAAATGAGAGCCACACGACCAGCGTGGGCAGCCGAAATGAGAGCGATGAGCCGGGCGCCTAGACCGAGCCTCGCCAGGCGCCGGTCCTAGGGCAAGTCAACAAGTAGCCGAATAGCGGACATTGCAGCCATGCATAGTTATCCGTCGGTCCGTATGCTCTGGCGACGTGTGACGACCAACGGGTTAGAACCGTCTTCCGCAACGAGGGCACGCCGAACGCCGAACTTTAGTTCTCTGTTCTTGATGAGTACAGATCATTCATTCGGGGCGGCCGGCTTGGCGTACCTCACCCCATGATCTGGCGACGTGGCATGAGCTGGAGGGAGAACACGCCGGTGCAACGTTGGCTCAGTGGCTATCGCCTGCGCCACCCGGAGCCAGCTGGGGGAAGTAGTGGAAGGCGACGTCCCTGATGACTTCGACGATGAGCTGGGGCGTGAGTTCGGCGGAGGGGTCATCTAGTTGCGGTGGGAGTTTGACCCCCATCTGCCTGGCGTGCTCGATGATGCCGGGTGCGACGTCCTTGCCCAGGTAGCCGAGGGCCTTGCCCATGGTCTGGTAGTCAATCGCCCATGCAGGCAGGGGCTGGGCCGCGATGGTGGCCCAGGTCTGCGGGTCGCGCGGTGTGCCGCGGGTGAAGATGTGGCCGAAGGTGCGCGCCGAGGCATCGCGCTGGGTGAACGGCGGGCCGAGGTCCCAGGCCTTGCGCAGCGTCGCGATCAGCGAGGTGTGCCGGTACTCCTCGTTGTACACCGAGCCCGGCTCGACCCATGGCGACACGATGATGGCGGGGACGCGGTAGCCGGAACGGTCGAACGTGAAGCCGAACTCACCCGCCGGTGCGGCCGGATCGGGCGGCGGGACCGGTCCCGGGGGCACGTGGTCGTAGGTTCCGCCTGGCTCGTCCCACCCGATCAGCAAGGTGGTGTTCCAGACGTTGGTGCCTGACGGTGAGGTGGCCGACCGGTAGGCGTTGAAGACCCGCTCCAGGAATGCCTCGCCGCCCAGCATCGCCGACGGCGCGTCCAGCCCGATATCGACGTTGCCGCCGAAAAATGACCGGCCGAACGCCGGGTGGTAGTCGCCGTGACCCGCGATCATGTCCGGCTCGATCAGCGCGAAATCGGGCAGGGTCCCGGCCGCGGCATCCTTCTCGAACTCAGAAAACCGCACGAAATGCGTCGCCAGCCGGTCCTTCAGCCGGGGATAGTGGATGACACCGGTGAACGACAAGCACATCGGCTCCATCACGTAGACCTTCCAGGTCCTGCCGTGCCGCTCGAGCCGCTCGAAGATCGTCTCCGCGTCGTTGTCCGTGAACCACTTTCTCACCGGGCTGTTCACGACCAGCCCCGACGACGTCGCCGCCGTCCAGAACGACCGGTTCATGAACGTCTGCGACGGCACCTCGGAAAACCAGTGGTCGAACACCCCGAACTGGCGCGCGATGCCGCTCAGCACCGGCAGCTGCTGCGGGGTGTACCCGGTCATGATCTGGGCGTACTCCTCATAGGCCGGCTGCCGCCCCACCTCGCCGGTGAACGTGCTGATGTAGTCGGCGACGAACCCATCCATGGCCGGAACCGCACCTGGCGGCGGGGCGTTCCACGGTGCGGTCACGCCCTCGCCGATCTTGAACCGGTTGTGGTCATCGATCGCGCCGAACAGCTGCGTGTTGGTGTGATACCACTCCTCACCCGAGTCCGGGTTAGGGGAATCCAGGTCGGTAGTGACGCCGTAGGGCACCACCTTGCGGCCAGCGCCGTGCTCCGCCCACCCGGGGATCGGGTTGCTCAGCTCCTTCCCGATGACACCCTCGAAGGCCTTGCCATCCCCCGGCCCGTAGAGGCGGCCCAGCACGTTGTCCAGCGACCGGTTCTCAAACAGCACCACCACCACATGATCGAGCGCATTGGCGCGGGTAAATGAGCCGGGCATGCCAGCCTCCACTCGCCTGAGGACGTTCCGGGCATGTCTGTCCCCGCCGGGCACCGACAAACCACCAGTGTCATCCCACCCCATGAGCGGCTGCCGCTACTTCACCCGCAACAGGTGACGGGCCTGACCCGCGCTCCGGCAAGCCCGGGATCTCCGCCCGTCTATGAGCTGGCCGGTGCGCAGCCTGACCAGCCGACCCGTGACCGCCGGACGCAGATCCGCGCAGACTGCTGCGGGCCGACAGCGCCAGCATGCCCTGACATGCAAAGCAGGCCCCAGAATGATCCATAGGCGCGCCCGGCCAATCAGGAAGCCTCATCGGCTCTCCCATGCGGATCGGCGGCTCGGCGTGCAGTTATCAAGCGGAAAGCTTCGCCCCATCGGCACTGGTGCGAGCCCGCTTCGGTTGGCGATCGATCGGCCAGCCCGCATAATCATGCATCGCCGCCATGTACGAGGAACGTCCGCACATGCGGCGATCTGCGCACGTGTATAGCTACGGGCGCCAATGACAGCTCGGGCCGACGGCTTCGGCCAGCTGAGTTAGGCCGCCGGGGTCGCCAGTCAGCATCCGCCGGATCACCATCACAGTCATGCCGTGTACCCACGGTCACCGGGCATGGGTTGCACTATGACG
Source organism: uncultured Actinomycetes bacterium (assembly GCA_963720645.1). Taxonomy (GTDB): domain Bacteria; phylum Actinomycetota; class Actinomycetes; order Streptosporangiales; family Streptosporangiaceae; genus RYN-230. The sequence continues at coordinate 58,772 of CAVRFX010000025.1, forward strand.
CCTGCGGCGGTGAGGAACTGACGGATCTGGGAAGCGTGCTCAACGACGTGCAGTGGCATGCTGCCGACAATCACCGCGAACAGCATCCCGTGGTATCGATGGGCGCTTGGAAGTGGCCGGGCGGCCATCTCCTCGGTGAAGCCGTCAAGGGTCTGGCGGACGCGGCCGCGGCACCAGTCGACGTACCCGAGAAGCTCGGGCTTGGTGAACCTGCTGTTGGGGAAGGCGTAGGTGTTGTCGTCAAACGGCTGTGGCGGTGCCCACGGCTCGAACTCGCCGGCCAGGTCATAGTCAAGCGTATTCAGCGCGTGGTAGCCGAGGAACCAGGGAGCCGAGCCGTGCAATCCCCCGTGCGGCGCCGGAGCCGTGGGCGCCTCGTCCGGCCACAAGTCTGTCTGCCACAGGTCGTCGGGGCAGTCGGTCAGCGCCGCCTCCATTAGCCGCAGCGCCTGTTCGAAGTTATGGGCCATGCTCTGCACAAACACGTTCGGCACACCGCCGGTATAGCGCATATCGATGCTCGGCGCGAGGTTACCCAGCGAGCCTCCCGTCGCCGACGGCCGATCATAGCTCAGCGCACGATTGGCCCGACTACATGTCTATGCAGGGCTGCCATCGGGATGAACGTCCGGTCATGCCGCGATGACGGAGCCTGCCAATCCCGGCTGCAGGGGGCATGACACGCTGGCCAGCGGAGATCAAAGGCGTGGATACCGTCGTGGCCGTGTGCCGGCTGGCGGGCAGGAGGCTGCGGGGATGACGGCCGTGTGGGTACGGAGGGCGGGCGCAGGCGACGCGACAGCGATCGCGGTCGTGCACGTGCTGTCGTGGCAGGCGGCATATGAAGGGCTGGTACCCCAAGATTATCTCGATGGCCTGGATCCCGCCCGGCGCCGCGAGCTGTGGGACGTGGTCCTGGCCGAAGACGCCTGGCCTCGCAACGGAGTGCTGGTGGCTTTGAATGAAGACCGCGTCACCGGGTTCGCCCACTTTCGCCCGGCCCGGGACGAGGACGAGGATCCGTCGCTGATCGCGGAGATCACCGCGATCTACCTGGCGCCGGAGGCGTGGGGTACTGGCGCTGGCAGGCAGCTGATGACCAGCTCGCTGAATATCCTGGCTCATGCGGGCTACCGGGAGGCGACCTTGTGGGTACTGAATACCAATGCACGGGCCAGGCGTTTCTATGAGTCGGCAGGCTGGCGGCCCGACGGCACGGTCAAGAACGACGGCTCGCTGGGGTTCCTGCTCACCGAGCTCCGGTACCGGCACATGCTGAACCAATAAATGCGCGCGGCCGGGACGGAGCGAACGCATCGAGAACGCTAGCGAAGGCTGTGCACTCATCTCGGTTGAGCACTTAATTCTAAGGTTGTGCACTCATCTGACCTATGAGGGCCGACGCGCCAGCCTGTATGCGATCGCATGCCAGGCCCCGGCGTGGTCGGCGGGACTCAGCCTCCGGGGCTTCCGGCGTCGTGCTGGGACACTGGCGTAGGATCTTGCCGCAGCTTGGTCATCGGCCGGCGCGGTGCGTTGATCAACCTCAGTGACCGGAATGGGGCGGGGAGCATGACGCAGATCGTCGCGCTGCCAGGCGGGCGGGCCGCCAGTTACGAAATCATTGGAAGCGGCAGGCCGGCGCTGATGTTTGCGGGCGGTCCCGGTTTCTCGGCCGCGTACATGAATGGCGATGCCGAGCTGCTGTCAGATGTGCTGCATTCCTACCTGATCGATCCTCACGGCTCGGGATCTTCCACGCCCCCGGCTGATCCCGGCGACTACTCCCCCGAGGGGCACGCCCGCTTCTACGAGCAGGTGCGCCAGGCGCTGGCGCTGCCAGAAGTGACGGTGGTGGGCCATTCGTTCGGGGCGACCACCGCCTTGACCTACGCCGCCTTGTTCCCGGAGAGCACGGCGAGCTGCGTGGCCGTTGCTGCCTTTGGTGTCGGGCCCGACGCCGACGCCCAGGACGGCGGCGCGGCCGAAGCCGAGGCCGAGGCGCTGCTGGCCCGGCACGCCAGCTCGGCGTGGTATGAGGCGGCGCGGCCGGTCATCGATCAATGGACTGAGCGCCTGCTAGCCGCCACCAGCCCGGCCGAAATGGAACAGATGATGGCCACGGTCCTGCCTTTCTACCTCGCCGAACCGGACAAGCCCGAGGTGGCGGCCGGGCTGGCCGAGATGAGCCGGGTCATGAAGGCCAACCTGGCCGCGGGCAAAGCCTGGGAAGGCGGCCTCTACCAGTCGGTGGACCTGCGCCCGCTGCTGGGCCGCATTAGGTGTCCCACGCTGATCGTGGCCGGTGAGCTCGACTTCCTTTGCGGCCCCGCCCAGGCCCAGCCGATCGCCAGCGCCGTCACCGGATCCCAGCTCGTAATGCTCGCCGGTTGTGGACATATCCCCAGCATCGAAGTACCCCAGGAATACCGTAACGCGGTCGTGGAATTCCTCCACCGCTGACCAGCACGGCGATTTCCCTTCCCCTTCAGCTCACCTCGCCTACGCTGCAAGCCAGCGCCAACCTGCCTGCCTGACAACTGCTGAGACAACATCCGATCGTGCCGCTGACCGAGCGTCCTCAGTCGTCTGCGATATAGCCCGTATTAGGATCGATCATGGCGAGGAAGGCGCGGATGTTCTCCCGGT
>CAVRFX010000026.1:0-564695 GCA_963720645.1 uncultured Actinomycetes bacterium
CGGGTGCTCGATGTCGTAACACTCGAGCGGCTCGGTCAGGAACGACACCGACAGGCCGTAACGCGCCAAGTCATCATGCCGCATGACGCGACCCCGCGCCGGCACACCGTACCAGCGCGGAGCGTGGTACTCCGCAGCCTGGCCATACGGAGCCGACACCGAGAAACGGGTTCCTGTCAGGATGGCGCGCTGCAGGGCCTGGCCGGCGCGGAGCCAGTCAAGAAGCTGGTCGTCCCGGGTTGAAAGCGCCATCAGCTGTACTTTGCGTTTGCGCTCGAAACGCCGCTTCTCTTCCTCGCGCCAGAAGTCCTCCCGAGTCCGCGGATAACGGTTCTCCTTCCGGATCCGCGGGAATGCCTTCTTAGGAGTCGGCCCGAAACTATCGCGGGGAACATGCATCAAGCCGGTTCGTTCTTTCCGGTACAGCTGGTACCGGTCACGCGTTTCCTTTGGCCGGCCTGCCTGCGCATGTGCCAGATCTTTGTCCGCTTCGGCGGTGAAGCCCATCCACTTCTTGGCCTGGCGCTTGTGGAGCAGCCGGAGCGTGGCGCCTTCCTTTGCCGCTGCGCCCTCCATGGCCTCGATGAGGGGAAGCGGTGCCGGGACGATCCTGTACGGCCAGCGGTTCGTGTGACGTCGCCAGACCGCCTCGTACAGTTCTTGCTCGGCGGTGGTGGGCGGATTGATCCGTGTGGTCACGATCTCGACTGACGCAAGCAGCGTGCTGGCAGGCGCAGGCCGCGTGCTGACAGGCTTGCGGTCGGGCAGCAGCCACACCGAAAGCTCATGCCCTGCCACCCGGATGGCCAGCCGCAGGTTGAACAAGGCCGCACCGCAACTGATGGCGAGCTCACGTGCGAGCGGATCAAAATAGACTCCGTCGTCGGTGCGGAGCCATCCGCCCTTAGCGTGCAACTCGATGCGATTCTCGGCAACTGGCCTCAACAATGGATCCGGCAACCACGGTTTTGAGTTGAAGATGGACGGCGCGCTCTGCACAGTCTCGGCTATCCGTTCTGGGTCAAGCTTCCACGGCGGCGGCGACATAGGACCCTCCGATACTTCGATAGTCTCGGCGTCTATTTCAGGCCATGCCTCACCGTCGGCGGGAGGCCAGCCGGCCAATGGCCCGTTCACTAGTGCCGTTCGTTCCTGTTTCGCGGGACGTTCGTCCGCCGGGCCGAAGTCCAGACCTGCGCAGTGGGAAAGCGGCAGCGCAGGCGGCCACCAGGATCGGCTTGACGCTGGCCGGTCGTATTCACCGATCGGTTGCCCGGCATGTGGGCCGGTGAGCGCATGGACATCGCCCTGGCAGCGGACGATCGGGAGGCCGGAAAACTGGGGCGAGGGTCCGGGCCTTACGCATCACTGCAGAGCGGCGCCAAGCCCAGCCCCAGCGCCCAGCTCCTTGCGCTGGCCCATCAGGAACCAGTCAGGTAGCGCCAGCCGGCGGTGAACGTCGCCGAGAGCCCCACCGGGGCACCCGCGTCATCGTTACGGGGCCTCGCCGTCAGATTCTGAGGGCTAGGCCGCCTTGGGCGGCCCGCCCACGCCCCCGCGCCGCGCCTCTGCGCCGTCATCGGGTTCCCCGCCAATCGGGCCGCCGTCCCCAGCAGACCGCACGTCGGACAGGCTGGGCAAGGGCCGGGGCGCCGATGGCGGCACATCGGGCCCCCGGCCGACGCCAGGGTCTCCATGGCTGTCCCCGAACGCGCCGCTCAGGGTCCTCAGGGCGGTGGTCACCTCGCTCGGGATCACCCACACCGTGCTGCCCGGGCTCTGGGCGACCTGCGGCAGCGCCTGCACGTACTGGTACGCGAGCAGTTCCGGGTCCGGCTTGCCGTCATGGATCGCCTTGAAGACCTTCTCGATAGCGGTCGCCTGCCCTTCGGACTTCAGGATCGCGGCCTGCTTCTCACCTTCCGCCGACAGGATCGCGGCGCGCTTCTCCCGTTGCGCGCGATACTGCTTTTCCATCGCGTCCATGATGCTCGGTGCCGGGTCGAGGGCCTTGATCTCCACCCGGGTGACCCGGATGCCCCACTTGCCCGACGCCTCGTCGAGCACGCCGCGCAGCATAGTGTTGATCCGGTCGCGGGAGGTCAGGGTCTGCTCCAGGTCCATGCTGCCGATCACGCTGCGCAGCATCGTAGCGCTGAGCTGCTCGATCGCCTCGGCGTAGTCGACTATCTCGTAGTCGGCCGCGCGCGCATCGGTCACCTGGAAGAACAGCACCGTGTCGATGTGGACCATCAGGTTGTCCTCCGTGATGACCGGCTGGTCCTCGAACGACACCACCTGCTCGCGCAGGTCGATCAGCGGCTTGACCCGGTCCAGGAACGGCATGACGAAGTTCAGCCCGGGCGTCAGGGTCCTGCGGAACTGGCCGAGCCGCTCCACGTTTGCCGCCCGTGCCTGCGGGATGATCTGGATGGCCTTGATTACCGTCAGCCCCACCAAGGCCACCGCCGCCACGGACGAGAAAGATGTAAAGCCACATCATGACTTACTCCCGGGGATAGATAAGGGCCATCGCGCCGCCAATCTCGATGACGTCCACGGTGGTACCTGCGGGGATGACCAGGTTCCCGTCGCAGGAGCAGGAGGACCGCTCCTGGCCGCCGATACTGACCCGCCCGCCCGACGCACTGACGTCCTGCCCTGCCACGGCGTTCCGGCCGATCAGGGCGGAGGTGCCGGTGCGCAACGGCGGCGGACGGCGGATGTGGTGGAGCGTGACCGGCCACACCAGGCCGGGGCAGACCGCGGTCGCAACGGCGAATGCCGCAATGTGGACCGCCTGGCCGGTGAGAAGTCCCGCGGCTCCTGGAGCAACGGCGGCCGATCTCGCCAGGCTTGCCATCTTCTCTCACTATGGGCTCCGCGATCTCGCCGGGTTGGCGGCCAACCTGGCCGATTTCATGCCCATTTCCGCGTGGACCCCGGCTAGGCTGGCGGCCAACCCGGCGGAATTCACGTCTAACTCTGGAGGAAGCCCCGCCGGATTCGCGGCCAACCCTGTATTCCCCGCCAAACTCTGACATGCCCCGAACATGCGCGCTCCCCGTCATCAGCCACAAGACGACGTTCGTACTTGACGGCCAGGTCAAAGGTCCCCGCTGACCAGGCCCATAAGGGGACCCGTCCTGCGGACAGCCGGCGTCGCCCAGGTCCGGCAAGCGCGACGTGCGGGAATGCCGTCTCATTAACCTGGTCCGCGAATCTGTCCGGTGATGGGGGGCTAAACGGTACGCTGGCCGTTCCATTGTTGGTCAAGCCCCGGCTACGCCAGCAGGCCGAGGCCACGGCAGACACCTCTGCCCCGCCGACGTCGAGGCCCCCAGTCTGGAAAGCCGGACCGACGAAGAATAAGACGTCGGCGACGACATTCCGTGAAGGCATCCCGGTTGTGCCTGACCGCCTCGTCCAAGACAAACACCTTGGTCAGGCCCCGTCCAGGGTCCCGCGGCTAGCACGCTTCGGTTCCACGTACCGGCTTCCCGGGATTCCCGCGCCGATTTTTTTTCGATCTCGTTACCGATAGATTTCCGCAGGATCGTTCTAAATTGAACGCAATATGGAAAAGAATGTGATGACATGCCTTAACACCTTTCGTGTACGAATAATTACTTTCTGTGATATATGTTGTCAAAGCAGGTTAGCCCATGCCAATGACAATGCAGGGGTTGTCCGGGGTTGTCCGGCGCGTTGTCGGGAGTTCGTGAAATGACAATGGCCCTCCGGGGGCAACCAGAGGGCCATTCATCACAGTGCCCGACCGCCTGTCCGGACCAACGAACCACGACGCTAGCGGGCTAAACCCCCGGCCCCAGAGGCTTCTGGGTGCACGTCGGGGGCGCTGCTACCACCCATCCTCGGCGACGCGCTGTTGTCCCCCAAGACAACTGGGCAATCCCAGGCCGGCCCGGTACACCCCGGACGGTTCCGGACGCCCCACCACGTGGGACGCCCTGGCCTCACAGCCACCCGGGCGCACCAGGGAACGCTACGCCGAGATCCGTCAGCGGCTCGACGCCGGGCAGCCGCAGGCCGCGATCCGCCGCGCCACCGGCCTGGACCGCAGGACCGTGCAGAAGTACGCCCGGGCCGCCAGCGCTGATGAGCTGGTCGCCTGCATGAGCCGGGAATCGAGGCTGGACGAGTTCAAGCCGTACATCTGCCAGCGGTGGAACCAGGGCCTCACCGACGCCTCCCAGATCCACGCCGAGCTCCGGCAGCGCGGCTGGGCCGGCAGCCCGCAGACCGTCCGCCGGTACGTCCACCTGCTCCGGCAGGCCGGCCCGGCCGTCACGCCCGCCCCGGCCGTGCCGAAAACCCGCGAGATCACCCGCTGGCTGCTGTCACGCCCCGGCAGCCTCGACGACGGCGACCAGGCCCGGCTCGCCGCGGCCAGGGCGGCTGCCCGCACCTGGACGCCCTGGCCGGGCACATCCGGGACTTCGCCGGCATGATGACCCGCCGCCAGGGCCTGCTCGCACTCGAAGACTGGCTCACCCGGGTCGAGGCCGACGACCAGCCCGAACTCCACTCACTCGCCGCCGGCATCCGGAGCGACCAGCAGGCCGTCACCGCCGGCCTGGCCCTGCCCTACCACTCCGGCGCCATGGAGGGAAACGCCAGCAAGATCAAGATGATCAAACGCCAGATGTACGGCCGCGCTGGCTTCGCCCTCCTCTAAACGGGTCATCTTGCACCCTGCGTAACAAGAACCACAAAATTCGCGGAAGAGCCAGTCGCGCCGAGCGTCCGTCGCCGACAGGCCCATCCGTTGGGCGTCTCCCCCGTAGTCACACTGACACCAGGATGCTCGCCGTGGCGGCTCCAGCCGGCGCATGGCTACCCCGGCTCCGCATCACGGACGGCGGCGGCCGGGCCAAGATATGCCGCGCGAGATCCGCCGTACTGGAAACTGCCAGTCGCTGGCCCGGCATAAGTCACATGCAGATCAGGGTGATCTGCACGTGCGGGCGGCGGGGAGCCCGCGGTGGAAGTCAATGCGTGAACATGATGGTCTCCTCCACCTGGATCAGGTTCGGCTCTCGCGGCCCTCATCTCACCGGCAGGTTCGCCCAGACAGGACCAGGCCAGGCGCGAGGCAAGGCCTGGTGATGGCCTTGAGGCGAGGGCGGCAGGCGAGCAGGACTACCTGCAGGTGGCGGCTGGGCGCTGCCGGGTCAGACCAGTTCGGCGCTGAGGGCCAGGCGGGTCAGGTCGGCGCGGCGGCGGCAGCCGGTCTTGTCCCGGATCCGGTCCAGGTGGGAGCGGACGGTGCGGATGCTGATGTACAGCTGGGCGGCGATCTGCGCGTCGGTGCGGCCCCGGGCGACCAGGGTGACTAGCTCCCGTTCCCGGGCGCTGAGCCGGCCCGGCCCGGCGCCGCCTGGGCTGGCGGCAGGCTGGGGGCGGTCAGCATCAGGGCGTACTCGGCCGCGGTGGCCATGCTCATCGCCGCGCCGCGCTGTTCGGCCGCCCGGGCACGGTCCGGGCCGAGCTCCTGCCGAGCCTGGCGCAGGGCGTCTTCCCGGCGGCGCGACCCCCCGGTCCTGGACCGCGACCCCGCCTTGCCGCCTGAGCGCATCGCAGGCGGCCCATGCCGTGATCGCGTCGCCGGGGCGCCCAGTGGCGGCGCACATGTCTCCGCAGCCCTCCAGGACATTCAGAGTTCGAACCAGGTACCGGCCTGGAGCGTGATCTGGGCTGCCTCGCGCAGGTGCGCGGCGGCGTCGGCGGCACGGCCGGCCCGCAGGTCCAGGTCCGCCATGATCGTTAGTACCGTCGCCCAGGTCATACAGGTCGCCGGCGTCCCGGGCCTGGGCCAGCGTGGCGGCGCAGGCCTGCTCGGCGGCGGCCAGGTCCCCCGCCTCGGCCAGCGAACCCGGCCAGCAGGTAGCCGCACACCCGGGCGGCCGCGCCGGGGATGTCCGGGATCTGCCCGGCCTGCCGGGCCAGCTGGACAGCATCGTCCAGGTCGCCGGCATACGAGGCGGCGATGGCCAGGCTATTCGTGGCAAACGCCTGGCCGAACGGGTAGCCCAGGTCGCGGGCCATGGCCAGGGCGCGGCGGGCGCATCGGGCTGCTTCCGGAACCCGGCCCAGGTTGGCCAAGGTGACCGACTTCAGGTGCCAGGCAGTCCGCCAGTATCCGGGATGGCGCCCGGTCCCCGATCACATCCATGACCGCGGCGCACCGCTGCAGCGCCCCGGGCAGGTCGGCCGCGTCGAGCGCGATCCAGCCGAGCCAGAACTGCGCCGCGCACCACCCGTCACTGCCCGGCTCGGCGCGCCCGGCCAGCTCGCACAGCAGCGGCTCATGGCCGGCCAGCCGCCCGCGCAGCACCCACCACAGGCCCAGCGCAGCCACCAGCCGCGCCGCCGTATCCAGGTCATGCTCCACCGCCCAGGCCAGCACGTGCCCCATGGTGGCGTCCTCGGCGTCCAGCCACCGCGGCCGCGGACGGCTCCCCGGCGATCGTCGTCATCCCCGCTGCGGCCTGCCCGGCGACCCGCAGCGCGTACCGGGCCAGCGCAGCCTCGGCGTCGTCCTGCTCGCCCGCCTCGGCCTGCAGCCCGGCGCCGTAGCCGCGCAGCGTCTCCAGCATCGCGTACCGGGACCGGCCATCCGGCCCGGGCCGCGGCGGGACCAGCAGGGAGCACTCCACCAGCCGCAGCACCGCCCGGGCCGCCCCGTCGGCCGGCCACCGCCCCGGCCGCTTCCAGGGTGAACGGCGCCGGGAACACCGATACCTGGCGGAACACCCGCCGCTCGTCCTCCTCCAGCAGCTGGTAGCTCCACTGCGTGGCGGCCGCCAGCGACCGGTGCCGCTTCGGCCGCCAGCCGGTCCCCGCCGGCCAGCAGCGCCAGCCGCCCGTCCAGCCAATCCAGCAGCTGGGACACACCCAGCGCCTCGGCCCGCGCTGCCGCCAGCTCGATCGCCAGCGGCATCCCGTCCAGCCGCGCCACCAGCCGCGCCGCATCGCGGCGGTCTGCTCGGTCAGCGCGAAACCCGCGTCAGCGCCCCGGGCGCGGTCGGTGAACAGCGCCACTGCCTCCGCGGCCGCGACGTCTCACCAGCATCACCCGGGCCGGGCAGCGGCAACGGCGCCAGCCGGTACGCGGCCTCGCCCGCGATCCGCAGCGGCTCCCGGCTGGTGGCCAGGATCCGCACGTCATCACAGGCCTGAAGCAACCCGGCGCACAGCTCAGCGGCCGCGCCGATCACGTGCTCGCAGTTATCCAGCACCAGCAGCAGCTGCCGACGGGCCATCACCCGCGCCACCACCTCCGCCGTCGGCACCCCGGGCTGCTCGCGAACCCCCAGCACCACCGCCACCGCCGCTGCGACCTGCGCCGGATCCCGCACCGCGGCCAGCTCGGTCAGCCACGCCCCGTCCGCGAACCGGGCCGCCACCTGCCCGGCCACCTGGCCGGCCAGCCGGGTCTTGCCCACCCCGCCCGGCCCGGTCACCGTCACCAGCCGGTACTCCTCCAGCAGCCCCGCGACCTCGCGCAGCGGCCCGTCCCGGCCGATAAAACTCGTCAGCTCTGCCGGGAAGCCATGCACGCCACCGGCCGCGGTGACCGTCGCAGACCCCCCCACGCCCGTACCATAAGCCCCGGCCCGCCACCGCGTACAGCATGCCAGGCAAAAGGCAGCACCGGGCCAGCGAGATCCTCGGGCCCCAGCCTGCCTGCGGGGTGGTCCCCTCCGGGTGCACGCGAGGCCCGGCACACCAGATCGCCGCCGAGCCGCACATCAGCGGCCGCACCGTCCGCTCCCAGCTCGACCGCATCCGCGAAAGGCCGGAGGTCGGCGGCGAGCCGACCTGACCGCGCAGCCGCACCGATTCATCGCGGGAGTCCTACCCCTCCTCTGGCGCCACCGCGAAAGGGGTAACCGGGCCTCTGCCTCCGGGCGCCGGGCCAGGGCAGCGTGTCCATGTGAAGGCCGGAACGTCCGGCCAGGCCCGAACAGCCGGGAGACCGCCATGTACACCCACCCTTACACCAGCAGCCAGATCGCCCGTGACCGGCAGCGCGACATGCTCGGCACGCGCCGAACAGCAGCGCCTGGCGCGGCAGCTCGATCACCGGCTCCAGGCCAGCACGGCAAGGCGAGCACCCGGCGCGGCGCCTGGGCAGCGCCCTGCGCCCGGCCCGCCTGCGCACGGTGATTACGCACATCACCCGGCAACTCGCAGGCGCAGGCCAGCACCCGGCGGCGTCATCGGCAGCACCGCCGCAAGCCTGAATACGAGCCGGGACAATCACACGCCGCCAACCGGCAGCCGGAATCCGCTCAGCACACCCAGCCCCGCTGGATCACCACAGGGAGGTCACCATGACATCACCCGCCACACCCGCCGCCTAGCCGCCATCTCGTGGCCATCGCCGCAGCTGCGCTGCTGGCCATCGCCGCAGCTGCGCTGCTGGCCATCACCACAGCAGCCCCGGCCATGGCCGCGACCGCGAGCGTCCCGCACTCGGGCAGCCCGTCGCTCCCCCCGCCCAGGTCCACATCGTGGCCGCCGGAGGCATGCCCGGGTGGCAGATCAGCCTCATTGCGGTCGCGGCGGCCCATCCTGGCCGCCATCGTGGCCGTTGCCGCCGACCGGGTCATCACCGCACGGCGGCACCAGACCGCACCAAGCCTCTGAAGCACCCCGCGGCCACACCGCAGGTGCCGCACGCCCGCGCCAGGGCATGCGGCACCTGCTGTCGCGCATCCGCGGCCCATTGCGAGCGCTGCTACATCTGCCGCAGCTCAGGAACCACATTCGCTCCCGCAGCCCCAGAACCGCCCGTCAGGGACCGGCATGTCAGCCGGAACAGCAGCAGCGGTGAGTCGTGCTCCAGCGCCCGGGCCAGCAAGAACTCATCCAGCTCCTTCAACTCCAGCGGCCCCGCCGCCCGCCACCCCAGGTACCGGGCTGCCAGCCGCAGATACTTCGTCGTGTCTTCGCCCGTCGCCCGTACAACCGCAGCACATCCGGGTCAACCTGAAGCTGCCCGGCCAGCCGCACCACCGCTGCCTGCGGTGCCGCCGCCACGTCGTCGGGTACGAACCCTAGCCACGGCAACAAGCACAACGTCACCGCCAGGCCCACCCGGTCAGCCGGACCCCGGCCCCGTCCCGGATCGATGAACGCCACATCCGCCGGCGTCAACGTGAAGAACCGCGCCAGCTCCTCACGCCCGATCTCCGGGAATCCCGCAATGCCTCCAGATCCTCATCCGCGAGCACCCGCGTGGCCACCCAGCACCTCCCAGCCCGGAACCCGAAGATCCCCAGGCCAAGAGCCTACGCAGACCCCATATCCGCCCGATTTTCGGCCAGCACTACGGCGGCCCCGTGAGGAGGGCGGCGGTGAGCATGCCGGCGAGCCAGTGCCCGTAGCGCGCGGGTGTCCATCCTCGCTGGATGACGAGGAGTTCCCATAGCTCGGGGGAGGTGAAGGTCCAGAGGATGTCGCGGGCTTCCTCGACGGCGGTACTGGCGGGCAGGTGACCGCCGGCGTGGAGGTGGCGGGCGAAATGGCCCATCCCGGTGAGCCGTTGCTGCTGGATCTGGCCCCACACGGCGGCGGCCGCCGGGTCACCGCTGGCGGCGTCCCGGGCGAGGAGTTCCACAGCGACGGCGCGCTGGGCGCCCTGGACGAAGTACTCGCTGTACATCCGCAGCTTGCTCCGGGGGTCGGGCTCGGCCTGGATGCGTTTGATCTGGTCTCGTCCGGCCACCGGAATGGGCTGATCGTCGCCGGTGACGGCCACGTCGAACACCGCTTTGAGAAGCCCGGCCTTGTTCCCGAACGCCTTGTAGACCATCTGGACGGACACGCCGGCGTCACGGGCCACGCCCGGGATCGTCGTCGGCGTATAGCCGTCGGCGAGGAAGCGCGCGCGGGCGGCGTCGAGCACTCGGGCGCGGTTCTCGTGCGCCTGCTCCTGGCGCCTGGTCGCGTCATAGGTGCGCGGCATCTTGACAACCCCAGCCATTGATTAGAGACTTATATATCGAATAGTGGAGATTATACCCGAAGACGAGGAGAGTGACATGAGCTACGCGTTCACCCGGGACGTAACGGTCGACGAAGGCCACTACGCCGAGGTCCGTGCCCAGGTCCGTGCCGCAACCGGCGATGTCACGCCGGACGGGCTCGTCGTTCACCTTGTCGTCCGCCGCGAGGGCGGACTGCGCTACATCGACGTCTGGGACAGCGAGGCGGACTGGCGGCGCTTTCATGACGAGCGGATCGGTCCCGCGGTCCGGAAGGTCATGGCCGCCCGCGGGATGACCCGCCCGGCCGACTCTCCGCCGTATGAGCCGATGGAGCTCATCGATGCCTGGGTGCCTGCCAGTGCGCCCCGGGAACCCGGCCGCGATGTCCCCAGGGCAGGCTCGGCTCCCCGGCTGGCGGGCATCCACCACCTGAAGGTGCACGTAACCGACGTGCGGCGATCCGCGCTGTGGTATCAACGGGTGCTCGGCTACCGGCCGGTAATGGAGTTCGCCGAAGCTGACCGGCTCGCCGGCTACGGGCTCGACCACCCCGGCGGCGGCACGTTCCTCACGCTCAGACTCGACCCGGAACACGCGGCGGATACCGCAGGCCGGGTCTACTTCGAGATGGGCGCGCCCGACAAGGCCGCCCTTGACGAGCTCGCCCGCCGCCTTGACAACCTCGGCGAACCGCACGGACCGGTCGTTCGCACCCCGGCCGGGTGGGTGCTCCCCGACCTGTACGACCCCGACGGTCATGAGATGCGCTTCTACGTGACCGGCGAGGGCGCGCCGACGCCGGACCGGCCCGCACGGATGCACGACGCTGGCCCCCGTGCCTGGCTCGAGCAACTCGACCGCCTTGACCTGGCGCCATACGCGTGAACACGCTTCATACCGGCGCCTACAGCGCCCGGCCGCAAACCGCGGCGCCGATTCTGACCTCAGGGCCAAGCCACATGCCACCGCGAAGGACCGCTGCCGCTTGTCAAGACTGCCGCAGCGGTCCCCTTCAGCCGAGGAGAAAACCCCGATGCTATCCCAGACTCTACGGCCAGACGCCTGCCTACCCGAACCGGGAGACAGAGGGCACGCCGATCCCTCCGACAACGTGCTCCGTCCAGGAGCTTGACTGCGGCGGCAACCCCGTCGAAGCTGCGGCCCGGAAGCGAATTGCCCAGGCACGTGTCTGGCAGTGGTGCGCCGAGCTCAGGGGAGATCTCTGCGAACACAGAACTGCCACAGCCGCACTACAGCGCGCTTGCGACGAGCTGAGGCAGGCGAGAACCACCGCGCCTGCCAGCCAGCAGTGGCTCAAGGACGGCACCCGGCCAGAAGGCGAGAGGGAGAAGAAGTGAGCGGCCGGACCGAAGAAGCATAACCTCGCGTCCAAAAACGCCCGTTTGTGAGACGGTGCCCGCAGAGGCCGCATGGCCGCCTGTTCTCGTCTCAAAACCGCTCACAACTTCCCGGAAACACTGGAAGTTGTGAGACTGTTTTGAGACAGTAGGGATATGACACCCGCTACCGCGCCCCCGTGGCATCACGGGCGGGCTTCGCTGCGCGACCCGGCCCGGCGGCGGTAGGGTCGGCTGTCGCATCAGCGCTCCCCGGGTGAAGCTGGCGGAACGGTGGGCCGGCGAAGCTCACCGGCCACGGCCGCAGTACCGCGCTGGTGTTGCTCTTCCGGCAAGGTCAGCCGCATGGAGACCGGACAGCATGACACGGCGGCCGGTCACCATGCATAAACCGGGAACCTTCGCGAGCTGCAAGTGCGCACTCGGGCCCTTTGGCCCTAGCCGGGAGGTCTCCTGGCACTGTAGTGGGCGGGTGTGCGGGGTAGCGTCCGGCATGAGGCATCCGCATTGAGCGGGTTGTGTCTCCTCCCCTTGGGGGTGGAGCAGTGAAAACAGTGCCTACCCTGCCGCGAGCAGGAAGCGTGATCCCCGGCCCGGACACCGCTGTCATCTCGGTCACCGGGCTACGGAAGCGATACGGGAACGTCGAGGCGGTCCGGGGCATCGACCTCGCCGTGCAGCACGGCGAGGTATTCGCGTTCTTGGGTCCGAACGGCGCGGGCAAGACCACGACCGTCGAGATGCTGGAGGGGTACCGCCGGCGGGACGCGGGCGACATCCGCGTGCTGGGCGCGGATCCGGGCCATGCGACGCTGCCCTGGCGGGCCCGGATCGGGCTCGTGCTGCAGACCTCTCGTATGCCCCCCGAGCTGACCGTCCGGGAACTGGTGGAGCGATACGCGAGGTATTACCCGAGGCCGCGCGATGTCGGCGAGACCATCGACCATGTGGGGCTGGGCCACAAGGCGAAGGCCCGGGCCGGCTCGCTGTCGGGCGGGCAGCTGCGCAAGCTTGACGTTGCCTGCGCCATGGTCGGCGATCCGGATCTGCTGTTCCTGGACGAGCCGACCACCGGGTTCGACCCGGCCGCCCGGCGCCAGGCGTGGAGCCTGGTGGAGGACCTGAAGCCGCTGGGCAAGACGGTGTTCCTGACGACGCACTACATGGACGAGGCGGAAGCGCTCGCGGACCGCGTAGCGGTCATCGCGGCCGGCCGTATCGTGGCCGAGGGCACACCCCAGGCACTCGGCGGGCGGGAAGATGCCCCGGCGGAGATCCGGTTCCGCCGCCCGCCGGGCATGGACCCGGCCGCGCTGCTTGGCGCCGCCGCCCGCGCCGAGGACGGCTGGGTCTCATTCCGGACCCCGGAGCCCACCCAGACGCTGTGGGCCCTGGAGGAATGGTGCCACCCGCGCGGCGCGGACCTGCCGGGCCTGGAGGTCCGGCGCCCGTCCCTGGAAGACATCTACATGGAGCTGGTCGGAGGTGAGCAGCAATGAGCACGGCGACGATGGTGACGCACGAATTCGGCTACGTCAGGAAGGTGATGACGCGCAACCCGCAAGCGCTGTTCTTCACAATCGGCCTGCCCCTGCTGTACTTGTTCATCTTTGCCACGGTGTTCGGCAAGTATCACGAGCACCTGGCCGGGCAGCCGGGCACCCTCAAGGAGTCCACCGCCCTGGTGGCCTCGGTGATGGTCATCGGGGTGGTATCCGCGGCGTTCCAGTTCCTGGCCACCACCCTGGTCAACGACCGCGAGGCCGGCATCCTGAAGCGGTTGCGCAGCGCGCCAGTGCCCACCGGGACCTTCCTGTCCGGCTACCTGATCAATTCGATCCTGACATCGGCGCTGCTGGCCGTGCTGGTGGCCGCGCTCGGGCGGGTCGTCTACAAGGTGCCGCTGCCCAGCGCTCATCTCCTGGCCGCCGTGCTGACGGTGCTGGTCGGGGCGTTCGCGTGCTGCGCGCTGGCATTCGCCCTGACGGTCATGGTCCGCAAGGCCACCACCGCCGCCGCGCTTGTCCCAGCCGTCACCCTGGTCTTGTTCTTCCTGTCAGGGAACTTCTTCAGCCTGGACAGCGCACCCGCAGGGCTAAGAGCGGTGGCGAATGTCTTCCCGGTCCGGCATTTCTACCAGGCGATGCTCACCGCGTTCAACCCGAACGTCACGGGCAGCGGGCTCGCCCTCGAGCACCTCGGCATCCTGGCCCTGTGGGGGGTCGCCGGGCTGGCCCTCGCGGCCTGGAAATTCAGGTGGACCCCAGCGGGCGACGAGTGAGCAAGCGCTTATCCGGCCGTCCCGACGCAGGTCAGAAGGCTGATCCGATCGTTCGGGTCAGCCTTCTGTGTTCTAGGGACCAACATCGGGAGGGCGCGGAGGGTTGCGGGGCATCCTGCCGAGCCTTGACCTTAGGTCAAGGGACGAAGCCTCGCTCCGGTGGGAGTGACTCGATGCCTGTCGGGGATGGAGATCGATTGAGCGGCGGCGGCGTTCGTCAGGCACTCAACCAGAGATCGCCTCGACAACACTGACTGGCGCTGCTGTGGGAACGACTCTTCCAAGAGTGAATCCAGCTTCCCCGAGCAGCATTCGGTATTCTCCTTCGGTCCGTTCCCGGCCTCCCTCAGATAGGACGAGCATGTTCATGTCCAGGAACTTTGCGTGATGGTATTCATTGCCGAGTGGCATCACGGCCTCGATGATGATCAAGCGTCCGCCGGGGATGATGGCGCCTCGGACATTGTGCAGGATTTGCGCTGCGCGCACGTCATCCCAGTCGTGCAGGACGAGCTTGAGCACATAAGTATCGGCCCCGGCGGGGACGGTGTCGAAGAAGTCACCAGACACAACGTTGCATCGTGACGCGACCGGCGCTAGAACAGGGCCCGAATGGGCTACCACGTCTGGCCGGTCGAAGAGCACCCCTCGGGCGGTAGGATTCGCCGCCAGCAGCGCTGCCAGCAGCGCACCCTGTCCGCCGCCGACATCGACAATGGCATCCGCCGACGAGAAGTCGTAGGCGGCCAAGACGGCCGGAATCTGCAGCCGAGACTGCGCGCTCATCATCGCCTGAAAAGCCGCCATCTCGTCCGCATGCTCAGACAGATACTCGAAGAATCCCATGCCATGCGCGTGCCGGAAGCCGGCATGACCATCGAGAACCGCATCGCCGAGAGCTCCCCACGCCGACCAAACAGCAGGACTGCCCAAGACAATCGCAGAGTCCGCGGCGGAACGCGGGCCCGAGCACAGCGAACGGCCAAGCGACGTCAACGCGAACTGGTCACCGTCAGCCGTGACCACGTCCAGGCCACTCAAAGCTCGCAACAATCGGTGCAACGCCTCTGGCTGGACGCCGGTAGTCTCGGCCAACTCCTCAGCCGTCCTACCGGTGCTCGCGAGCAGGTCAGGGATCCCGAGTCGGCACGCAACAGAAATAGCCTGCACCAGCAGACCCCGTGTGATCAACTGGTGCATCTGCCGTGCGGCAGCCACCTCCTCGCCATCGGCCGGCGAGGCACCTGTCCCGGGAGCCGACACGTTCGCTCACCTCCTCGTACGAGATGCACATCTCAGTCAGCCGGCTGGGGACCACATGGGGACCACACGCCCCGCATCCGGCGGGACAACCCGCACCCGGCCACACCGGCCACTCGCCCAGCCATACGAGCCGACCAGGACCACCGTCAAACACGACGTCCTGGGGGTCAAGGGGTCGCCGGTTCAAATCCTGCCGTCCCGACCAGTAGTTATCAGGTCAGAAGGGGTTTCGGATCTTCATCCGGGACCCCTTTTTGATCTTCGGGAGCCGGGCGGGGAGCCACCCCGGTTGGTGTTTTCTGGTGTCGTTGCGTGACGGGCTAAGCCGTTCTCGACGGGCTAGGCCGTTCTGGCCCGCTCCTTGCTGAGGATCTTGTTCATGGCCGTGGTGCCGGTGGTGAGCGGGCCGTATCCCGTGCCGGTAGGCGGACCCGGTGACCGTCGTGCCGCTATGGCCGACCAGGTCACTGATGTCCTGGGTGCGGACGCCGTGGGCGCTGAGGATGGACATGAACGAGTGCCGCAGCTCTCTCGGTGCCCATGTCTCCCCCAGCCCGGCGGCCGTGGTGATGACGGCGAACTCGCGGCGGACCTGCCAGTGGTCCAGCGCGGTCCCGTCCTCGCGGCAGAACACGAGGTCGTGGTCCTGCCAGTGTTCGCCGACCTGAAGCCGTTCGGTGGCTTGCCGCTTGCGGCGCTCCTTGAGCGCCTCTACTGCCTTGGTGGGGAGCTTGAGGACGCGACGGGACCTGCGGGTCTTGGTGTCGCCTTGGCCCGCACCGACCGGTAGACGGCCACCGTGCCCTGCTCGAGATACACTGCGGCCGCACCATGACGTCCGGCAGGCCGTGCGCGGCCATGAACACCTCGATGACCGGCAGCATCGACTTGGTCTCCGCCATATTGCCCTCAGACGCGGACACCATCAGCGGGCCCCGGGGCGTCAGTGAGACCGCTTGCCCTGGCTCGCGGTCTGGACCGTCCGGTCGCTCAGGGCTATGTTTAGGCCGCGGTTGACGAGCCAGCCAGTGCGCACCCAGGCTGCGTTCCCACCGCAGCGTGAGAAATGTGTCGCCAGCCACTTCGCCGCATAAGGAACACGAAAAACGCTCAAATTGCTTTCCTTACGGCCCGAACCGGGCGAGAATCGGTAACGTTCCGGAGCTGGAACCTCTGAAACCGGGAAAATAAAATGGAGGATATTCATGAGCAGCCCCTACCAGCCGTACCCGCAGGACCCGTCAGGCGGTTACGGGCAGCCGCCGCAGGGCGGCTGGGACCCCAGCCAGCGGAGCTATCTGCAGGGCGGGCCCGTCGGCTTCGGGGAGGCGATCTCCGAGGGTTTCAAGAACATCGTCACCTTCAGCGGCCGCGCCTCACGATCCGCGTTCTGGTGGTTCTTCCTCGGCGCCATCATCATCGATGTGATAGGCGCCATCATCGGGAACGCGGCCCATGCCGTCGCGATCCAGTACATCGTCTCTGTGATCGTCGCCATCGTGACTATCAGCCTGTCGGTCCGGCGGCTGCACGACTCCGGCAAGAGCGGGTTCTGGTGGCTCATCGGCTTCATCCCTATCATTGGCACCATCACGCTGATCGTGTTCTACTGCCTTCCCGGGACGCCTGGGCCGAACAAGTACGACGCATAGCAGGACAGTGAGCACGCCCGCTCGGTGGCGGTCGCGACGATCCGGCCGCCGATCTCCAGGTGCATGATGCCGTCGCCGATCCTGATCGGCATAGGGAACCCTGTTCCGGACGTCAACGTGCTCGAATTTAAGCGCGAGAAACTACGTGACTGCTTCGATGACCTCTACCGACTGCTCAACCGTGAGGCAGTAATCAGGGCCCGCAAGGACAAGCTGGCCAGGCTAGGCCCGATGTGACATGCGGCCTGACGCATCGCCGCTTCATCCTGCCGTTGCCTGGCCCCACTTGATCCTTGACGGGGGCGGCTTCGGTTGATCCTTGACACGCCCTAGCACCACCTGAGGTTGGCTGATGGTGGCTTGCTGGCCGAAGTTCCCTGCCGGTGACAGAGCTCAGCCAGGGAGGTCCTCAGGGCGCTTTGCGGCGAGATGGCCATGCAGCAGTCCGGTGGACTGGCCGACCTCGATGAGATATCCGTCTGGGTCCCGCATATAGCAGCGGATCTCCGCTCCCCGGTCGATTGGCGGCGTCACGAACTCTGCCCCCTTCGCCTTCCACTCCTCGTAGCAGGCCTGGATGTCAGCGACCCGCAAGTTCAGGAAGATCGAGGTGGTGTCGCCGGGCTGGTAGTCGACCACCGAGATGCCCGGCTTGTCGGGGGTCGGCGGCCCGCCGGGATTCATGATGATCCACGAGTTGGACAGCCTGACCGTGCACGGGTTCTCCTCCAGGATGACGGTGCCGCCCAGGATGCGCGAGTAGAAGTCCCGCGATCGCGCGACCTTGCGGACGGTGATGAACAACGCCACCAGAATGCCCTCGGCGGGCGCGGGGAAGCTGGCGAAGTCGTTTCGGGGCTGAGATTCTGTCATCGGTTGCTCCTCCCGGCGGCATGGGCGGACAACGGCAGGGTTCCCGGGCAGGTGCCAGTTAATGCCGGGCTGCGGCGGGGGTCAACGTGCAGCACCCGCAGCGCGCCAGCGCGAGGACGAACGACGTGAGGCCCGCGAGGCCCTGGCGTCGTCTCAGCTGGCCCGGGAACCCGGTCATGGGCTCGTTGCCGGATGCCTGATCCGATACCCCCGTTGCCCCTGTGCCGCAATGCCACTTCATGGGTCGGCGCTGGCCAGCGAGCTCGCTGGCCTCCGCCACGCAGGCGCAGCTCGACGACGCGGCGCGGTATGCGCCTCTGGTCTAGTCAGGCCCGAGGCTCGGACGCGGCGGCTGTGGCCGCGCGCTATTACCAGGCGCTGACTCAGGCATACCCTCCCTGGAGGGGGTGATCCTATGCTTCAGCAGTCGGCGAGCACGCACGCAATGATCGCGGTGAAAGATCTCGACCGCGCGAAGGAGTTCTACTCGGGCACGCTCGGCCTGGTGCCCTACGAGGAGCGCGCGGGATCGGCGATCCGGTACGAGACGCGCGCCGGGACGTGGTTCATGATCTACCAGTCTGGGTCCGCGGGCACTGCCCAGAGCACCTGCATGAAATTCGAAGTAGACGACGTTCACTCCACGGTCAGGGAGTTGCGACAGCGTGGCGTGGTGTTCGAGGAATACGACTTGCCGGACGTAAAGACGGTCGAGGGGGTCGCTCAGCACGCCAGTGGCGCTCAAGGCGCATGGTTCAAGGATCCGGACGGAAACATTCTGCAGATCGGCCAGTACCGCTCGTGAACCGCATTCTCAAGCCGGTCGCACAACGAGTCAGGACGTCCCTGCATCCAGAACTGACGGACTCTAAGACTGACGGCTTCATCCTGCCGTTGCCTAGCTCCACTTGATCTTTGACGGATGATCCCGTCAGCCACGAAGCTCGCCGAAAGGGATCCTGACGGGGAAGGGGTCCTTGAGGGTTAGCTCGTCCATGTGTGTGTAGGCCAGCTGATAGGTCCTGCTGGGCCAGTCAAGCCGGTACTCCTGGATCATCTTCAGGTAGGGATCGCCTCCCAGGAACGCCAGCAGGTAAAGGGGTATCCCCTCGTAGGCGTATTCCGCGAGCTTGTCAACGGTGTCGGTGTAGCCCGAGGCTGGTGTGACGACCTCCGCGACCATGAGCGCGTCGCGTGCGAAGAGCTTGGCGTCCTTGTCCGTGCACCGGGACACCGAGATATCGGGGCGCCGGAAGGAAAGCGTGCCGTCGCTGCGCCTGCGTTTGGTGAAATGCACGGCGGCGCCGGTGGAGACCCGGGTGCACGGCTGGGCTGGCCGGGCTGCGTCCAGCCGGATGGCCAGCGTGCGGGTCACGTCAGCGTGTTCGGGCGTGCCGCTCGGGCAGAAGATGACGTTCCCGTCGATGACCTCGATCAGCTTGCGCACCCGATCGGGCAGGCCGTCGTATTGCGCTTCGGTGAGGGTCAGCGAGCCCGGGTCCGCTGCCCAGGGTGGCAGGGAGGTCATGGTGCTCATCCTACGGACGGATCGCCTGTCAACGGCCGGGGTGCCACTGCACCAGGCCTCCCCGTGGATGCGCCTGGCGCCGGTCGGCACGGCTGGCTTCAGCCAGGCCGGGATCTGCAACAGATGGGCACCGACCTTATGGCTGCGGTTCGAGACCCGGCGCATGAACCTGAGCGTCAGCCATCTTGCCGAGCCGATGTGGGCGCATCAGGTTCGCTGAGTCGCGTAGGCCTTATACCGGTGGATCTCCCTGCTGGTGGTGCGCGCGACGATGGTGACGGTCATGGCGGGCCGAGCCAGACTTGCTGGCCCGTTAGCAGCGCGGCCCGGTGGTGCGCCCTCACCAGGGCCGACTACTCGGGCACGCGCGTTGTGACATGCGTGCGCAATGGCGCGCCGCTGGCGGCAAGAATTGCTGGAGCCTGGGAGAAACCCGGGCATAGGCTGCCGCCGTGACCTGGATCGCACCCGACGTCGAGCGCTCGGAGGACTATCCGGAGCGCCGTAACGAGCCCGAGCGGGAGATGCTCCGCGACTGGCTCGACTGGCACCGGGCCACCCTGCTGCGCAAATGCGCGGGCCTCGACGCCGCCCAGCTGGCTGCGCGCGCCGTGCCACCGTCGAGCCTCTCGCTGCTCGGGCTGGTCCGGCACATGAGCGACACCGAGCGCGGGTGGGTCAGGCAGACCTACCGGGGTGAGCAGGTGCCCGACCTGTACTACCGATCCGATGCCCCGGACGCGGACTTCGAAGAGGCCGACCCGGCCGGCGCCGAGGAGGACTTCGAGCGCTACGCGACCGAGTGCCGGGCCGTCGATGCCGCGCTGGAGGGCGCGAGGCTGGACGACACCTTCACGTTCAGGGAGAAGACCATCTCGGTGCGGTGGATGTGGCAGCACCTCGTGGAGGAGTACGCGCGCCACAACGGGCACGCCGACCTGCTCCGTGAGGCCATCGACGGCTCGGCCGGCTGCTGAGCCGGGCCCAGGGGTCAGAGGCCGGCCCTGGGTCAGGGGACCAGGCCCACGTGGAGCAGGCCGGGCCCACTCCGCTGACCTGATGAGAAGACGGCCCACCCGGCCTGTTCGGCGGGGTACGGCTCGTCACGGCCCACTCGGCGTGCATGCCTGCGCCCGCACCCGCCCGCTCGCGATCCTGGCTTGCCCCCCAGCTATTCAGTGTTACTATGTACTGGTAGTCAACATTACTGAGTAGCTGAGGGAGGAGGTGTTCCATGGGCAAGCAGGTGACGGAGATGCTCAAGGGAACGCTGGAGGGCATCGTCCTCGCGATCCTGTTGGGCCGGCCGGCGTACGGCTACGAGATCACCGCGTGGCTGCGGGAGCAGGGCTTCTCCGACATCGCCGAAGGGACCGTCTACGCGCTGCTTATCAGGATCGAGCAGCGCGGCCTCGTCAACGTGGAAAAGGTCCCCTCCGAGAAGGGGCCACCGCGCAAGGTGTACACCCTCAACGCTCAGGGACAGGAACATCTCGAAGAATTCTGGCGGACCTGGAGCTTTCTCACAGAGCGGCTCGAACAGCTCCGCGAAGGAGGCAGATAGACATGGCCACAAGGTGGACCAAGCTTCTCGAAAAGGTCTACGGCCCGGTCGAGCAGAAGAGGCGCTACCGGCAGTACAAGGCGCGCGTGGAACGGCTTCCCGCGGGTTACCGAACGGCGGTCGATGCGCTGCAGCGGTACTCGTATTACTTCGGGCACGGGACGGCAGACGGCGGGCTGTCGATGCTGGAGGACCTGGCCGATCTCTTCGAGCAGAGCGCGGCGAGCGGCACCCCGATCCGCGAGATCGTCGGGGAGGACCCCGTGGAGTTCGCCGACGCGTTTCTGCGGAACTACCCGGAGGGTCAGTGGATCGTCCGGGAGCGGGATCGGCTGACCAGCGCCATCGAGCGCGCCGCCGGGGAAGGCACCGGAAACGAAGGGGCATCCTGATGACAACCCAGCCGGTCCAGGCGATCCGCGTGCAGGGTCTTGAGAAGTCGTACCCGAAGCTGCGCGTGCTGCGCGGCGTGGACTTCGACGTGGCGCGGGGCAGCATCTTTGCCCTGCTCGGCTCCAACGGCGCAGGCAAGACCACGGTCGTGAAAATCCTGTCCACGCTGCTCAAGCCCGACGCGGGGACGGTCATCGTGGATGGCTTCGACGTCGCCACGCAGCCGGCGAACGTGCGGGAGTCCATCAGCCTCACCGGGCAGTTCGCGGCCGTGGACGAAACCCTTACCGGGCGAGAGAACCTGGTGCTGATAGCCCGGCTGCGGCACCTGAAGGGCGCCGGCCAGATCGCGGATGACCTGCTGGCCCGCTTCCAGCTCACCGACGCGGCGGAGCGACGGGTGTCGACGTATTCCGGAGGCATGCGCCGCCGCCTGGACATCGCCATGAGCCTCATCGGGAATCCGCCGGTGATCTTCCTGGACGAACCGACCAGCGGGCTCGACCCTCAATCTCGCGTCGAGGTGTGGAACAGCGTCAAAGAGCTCGCCAGGCAGGGCACGACGGTGCTGCTCACCACACAGTATCTGGATGAGGCTGAACAGCTCGCCGACCGGATCGCGATCCTCCACGGCGGACGGATCATCGCCAACGGCACCCTCGCCGAACTGAAGCAGCTCCTCCCGCCCGCCACAGTCGAGTACGTCGAGAAACAGCCGACCCTGGAGGAAATCTTCCTCGCCATCATCGGCAACGACGGCACGGGCAACGACGGCACGGGCAGCGCGGCCGGCAACAACGGCACGGATAACTAAGGAACCACGATGACCACGCACTTCTTCGGCGACACCGCCGTCCTGCTGGGCCGGTCCCTGCGCCACATCACGCGCAGCATGGACACCATCATCACGACCACGATCATGCCGATCGCCTTCATGCTGCTGTTCGTCTACGTGTTCGGCGGCGCGATCCACTCAGGATCGGTTTCGTATGTGAACTACCTGCTACCCGGCATCCTGCTCATCACGATCGCTTCGGGCATCTCCTACACCGCATTCCGGCTCTTCCTGGACATGAAGAGCGGCATCTTCGAGCGATTCCAGTCCATGCCGATCGCGCGGTCGTCCGTGCTGTGGGCGCACGTGCTGACCTCGCTGGTCGCCAATCTGATCTCGCTCGTGGTCGTGGTGCTCGTCGCCCTCCTCATGGGATTCCGCTCACCGGCGGGAGTACTGGCCTGGCTCGCGGTCGCCGGCATCCTGATCCTCTTCATCCTGGCGTTGACGTGGCTGGCAGTAATCCCCGGTCTCTCCGCGAAAACCGCAGACGGCGCGAGCGCGTTCGCCTACCCGATCATCTTCCTGCCGTTCATCAGCTCGGCATTCGTGCCCACCCGCACCATGCCCGGCCCGGTGCGCGCCTTCGCCGAGAACCAGCCCGTGACATCCATCGTCAACACGATCCGCGACCTGTTCACGCAACAGCCAGTCAGCACCGGCATCTGGACCGCGCTCGCCTGGTGCCTCGGCATCCTCATCGTCGCGTACGCCCTGGCCATGGCCACCTACCACCGCAAGATCGCCTGAGGATGCGTCTCCCTCTCCTTTAGCCACCGCGATGAGTTCCGGGGGGCTCCGCCGTCGGAAGAGGCAACGGACCAACTCGAAAGACGGGCACCATGGCGGATTCTGAGATCACTCCCCCGGCGGCGTCACCAGCGGTGAGCAATGTGAACCAAGACGATGAGTCGCGCATGCTCCTGGGCTTCCTGCAGTACCAGCGCGACGCGGTGCTGAAGATCGTCGGGGGGCTGCCTGAAGATGCCTGGCAGGTGCCGGTCGTGTCCTCCGGCTGGACGGTGGCCGGGATGCTCAGGCATCTCGGCGGCGTTGAGCACCACTGGCTCCAGCATGTGACCACGGGCGTCATGGAAGAACCCCCGGCGGGCGAGGAAGCGGGAGAGGAGGAAGAAAGCTCCTACGAGCCCGAGGCCGCTTTCACCTGCGACTGGCCCAGCGCCGACCTCATCGCCAACTACCGCGACGAGTGCCGCC
The DNA here is from genome assembly GCA_963720645.1 of uncultured Actinomycetes bacterium. Lineage (GTDB taxonomy): Bacteria > Actinomycetota > Actinomycetes > Streptosporangiales > Streptosporangiaceae > RYN-230. Next base: position 22,985 of record CAVRFX010000026.1, read on the forward strand.
GATCCGACGAGGTCCTCGCCGTCACCCCGTTGTCCGCGGCCCCGCGCGGGCTCGGCTTTCACCATGACCCGGAGTACACCAGGCAGATCACGAACGTCCGCTGGATCGTCCTGCACGTGATCGAGGAGACCGCCGCGCACTCCGGCCACCTGGAGATCGCACGCGAACTGCTCGACGGGAAAACCAGGCTCGGCGGACGCTGATCCGGCCAGCCGCCCGGGCTGCGGCGCCTCGTTCGCGACGTCAGGCGGCCCGTCCCGGCGCACGGGGCAGCTCGTCCAGCTCGGGCGCCCCGGCCCGCTCCGGCGCAGCGCCGCGGATGGCGGTGGTGACGGCAGCAGCTCCGAGGATGCCCGCTGGGGGCAGCAAGATGAGGGCCGGGAGCTGGTAGCGCCACGAGAATTCATACGCGTCCGATGCGAGCAGCAGGATGATGGCCGTCGCCGTGGTGAGCAGGCAGGCCGTGGCCATGGCCGTGTGCTCCCGCCCGGGGAAGCCCAGCATGCAGCTCCCAGCCAGGCCCGCCAGCACGGCCACCGCCAGCAGGGGTCCCGGCGTGTACCCGCCGTGAAGCTGGTAATCGCGGAGCGCTGCGGCCAGCGGCCGGATGACCGATGGCGGGCCGCCGCCGGGCCTGATCGAGGCGACATAGCGCAAGGTGATCAAAGGGGGATAGGTGGGATACGTGGTCTGGAATTGCCAGCGGCTGATCGGCATATCCCCGGGAGCAGTGTTCCTGGTGAGGGCGAACAGTTTGATGAAATCGCGGTGGATGGCGCTGGCCACGGCCATCGGCTGCTGCCTGACGACCGCGAGCTCGAAACGGCCCGCCATGGCCTGGATCGTCATGCCCGGGGGCGGCTGGTAGCTCAGCAGCGGGCCCGCGGGGTTGCCGACCAGGCCATCGATGCCCATTGCCGCCACCACCTGCGGTGATGGGCACAGGCTTCGCTCGTCCGCTGGCAGCCTGAGGGTAGCGCAGTCGGCCACCGCGGCCGCGCGCCCGTAGAAGGCGTACGAATTCCGCTGGGTAAAGGTGAAATGGCCCGACACCGCGAACTGGACCATCACGTACATCAGCACCGGGATCGTGAAGCCGGCCGTGAACAGCGCGCCTTCGGCCAGCCGCCGCCGCCGTATTGCGCGGACCAGCAGCAGGGCCAGCGCGGGGACGATCAGGATTTCACCGACCTGCCGGACATCAGCGGCCACCCCCAGGGCCAGGCCAGCCAGGCCCACCTGCCAGGCACCCGGGTTGCGGCGCCATAGCAGCAGCGCGAGACCCGCCACGATGAGCGCCTCGAACAGCACATCCGGCATGATCGTCTGCTCGGCCTGCAGCTGATAGCCGTCCAGCAGCACGGGCGTGGTGGCGAGCGCGGCCGCCCAGCGCCACATGCCGCGGCGGAGCAGGACGGAATAGAGCACCAGCGCCATGCCCAGGCCCAGGATGTGCTGGGCCGCCGCGACCGCAGCCAGCCCGCCAGCGTGCTGCAACGGCCACAGCAAGACCAGGTAACCAAGAGGATCCAGGCTTGAGTCGCCGTGCAGGTAGCGGTACGAGTCGATGTAGACCAGCGCCGGGCTGTAGGCGACCTGAGCCAGGATCCGCAGCGACAGCCCGGCGCAGAACACGAGCGCGAACAGCCAGTGCCGGCGGACGGGCGGGCGGGCCGCCACGAGCAAGCCATGCCACCTGCTCGCGCCGTCCGTGAACCCCTTCCAGCGCGCATGCCCACGCATGCTGTTGTCTCCCTTCCGGGAATCCTCATCCCGGGGATAGCTGCTCAGCGGATGCCAGGAATGGGCGGAGTGTCCGCTCAGACGCCGGCCAGGTGGAGAGCCTGAACGTCGCTCAACAGGCCATCCCGCGGGTGATCCCGGCACGCAGATCGTAGGAGCCCGCCCCCCTAGGCGGGAGCCCGCTCCGATCCCGTCACCGAACCGTCATACCTCGGGCCAGCTGGCCGGCCATCCACCGGTGGACGGCGATGCGGCGCTGCTTCTTCCGACCGCACGAGGGGTCAGGCCAGGGCGAGCACGATCGCGATCAGCGCGATGAGGGCGATCAGCATGTAGGCCGGGTAGGCGTCCAGCCGACCCGACTGCAGCCGCTTAGCGCACGCGGGCGGCCCGGGCGTCAATCACCCGGGACGGGTGACGTGGGGTTCGCCAGGTCAGGCAACGCTGGCCGGGGGCAGGTGCCACAAGGTCGGGCCACGCTTGCCGGGGGGGCAGGATGCCAGAAGGACTGGACCCGATCGAGACCGGCAAGAAACTCCACGAGCACGGCGAGGAGCCCGACGAGCAGGCCACCGGGAACGGCGATCACGGTGGGGCCGACAGCCGTCATTCCCGGATCATCCAGATCGCTGAGGCCGTCCTGCTCTCGATCGTCACCATCACCGCGGCCTGGGCGGGCTACTCGGCGGCGAGGTGGGGCACGGCCTCGCGGGTGGATATCGCCCGGTCTTCCACGCTGCGCAACCTGGCCACCCGCGACGACCTGCTGGCCATCTCGCTGCGCAACTTCGACTCCTCGACGTTCAACGCGTGGTTCACCGCCTACACCCTGAATAGCCCGCAGAAGGAAGCGGTCGCGGTACGCCGTTTCCGGCCGCCGTTCCGGGTCGCGTTCAACGCGTGGCTGGCGACCAACCCGCTGCACAATCCGCATGCCCCGCCGGGCCCGACGTACATGCCCCAGTACAAGCTGCCCGCCCAGGCCCGCGCGAACGCACTCGACAGCCAGGCCAACGCGAAGTTCGACCAGGGCACGGAGGACGGGGTTACCGGCGACAACTTCGTCCAGATCACGGTGTTCCTGGCCGCGGTGCTGTTCCTGGTGGGCATCGGCAGCTCGTTCAGGCTGCACGGCGTGCGGTACGCCCTGATCACCTTCGGGTCCATCTTGCTGATCTTTGCGGTCGTGCTGATCCTGCGGCAGCCGGGCCTGCCGAGCTGAGCCCTCACCAGACCGCGGGCCAGGAGGCCGCTTCCCGCCGGGCGGCCTGCGTGAGCAGCGACGAGACGACCCGCTGGTGCGCGGGTTCGGCTCTGCCCCAGATCGCCCGGGCCAGGCAATTGCGCTGCTGCACGAACGTGGCGAACAGCAGCCCGCTGCGTTCCCGCTTGAACAGCAGCTCGCCCGGCATCCCGAGGCGTCGCCAGGCCGAGAGCAGGACGAAATCGGGGGCCGCACGCCGGATCCGCCAGCCCAGGACGCGGCGGCGCGACCCGGGCCATCCGAGTCTGAGGCCGAGCAGGCACCATCCGCGCAGCAGCCGGGCCCGGACCCTGAGCGGGGCTCCTTCCAGGACCGCCCGGGCCCACTGCTCGCCCGACCCCTGCTGTCCCGGGCCGGCGGCGACGAAGAAGGCGTCCTCGTAGTCGATCCGCGGCAGCGTGCTGAGCGCCCGCGCCGCGGGCGGCACGGCGATCTGGCGGGCCCGGGCCGGCGGACCAGCGGCGCCAGCCTGCCACCGCTTCCCCAGGTCCCGGATCATCCTCGGGTAGACGATCAGTTTCCGAAACGGTCTTATCGCGGCCAGGTAGCCGGCACCGAGCACACCGTTCGGCTTGACGAGCACGGCGAGCTGGCCGCGGTAGCCCCCCGGGCCGTCCGGGACCCAGCCGAGGTGCATCACCGCATGCACGGTCCGGTTGGCGATCTCCGCGGCGAACTCATCGCCGAGCAGGTACAGCGGGGTAAACGGCAGCGCGGCGAGCCGCGGGAAGTCCTCCCGCAGGCCGGCCGCCGGAAGGGCCCACACGTCCTCCACCCGGAAATCAGGGGTGAGCTCGTGAATCCGCCAGGGCCTGGAATTGTGCTCGTGATCGGGAAGCCGCATGAGGGGATCCTTCATCCATACACTACTGTATGGATGAACAATAACACTGATGCCGGCCACGCCAATGCCGGCCCCGGAGCGGAGGACAGGTAATGGCCGCACCGACCCGCACCCCGCGCAGCCGGTGGGTCGAGGAGGGATTGCGGGCGCTGGCCGCCGGCGGCCCGGATGCCGTCCGGATCGAACCGCTCGCGAAATCGCTCGGCGTCACCCGCGGCGGCTTCTACTGGCACTTCGAGGACCGCGGCGCACTGCTCACCGAGCTGCTCGACACCTGGGAGCGGGCCGCGACCGAGGAGGTGATCGAGCGGGTCGAGCGCCGGGGCGGTGACGCGCGGGCCAAGGTGCGGCGGGCCGGGGCGCTCACGTTCAGCGCGGACCTGCTCCCGGTCAACCTCGCCGTCCGCGCCTGGTCACGTCACGATCCGGCTGTCGCCGGGCGCCTGCGCCGCGTGGACAACCGGCGGATGGACTACCTGCGCGAGCTGTTCGGCACGTTCTGCTGCAGCGCGGCCGAGGTCGAGGCCCGGTCCATGCTGGCGTTCTCGTTGCTGATCGGCAATCACTTCATGGCCGCGGATCACGGTCCGCGCAGCCGCGCGGAGGTGCTGGAGCTGGCGGCCGACTGGCTGCTGGCCTAACCAGCGGCCACGGGCCACGGCCGGCCGGACGCCACCACAGGTCGGCGAGCGTCAGCCCGGGGACGACTCCCGCGATGACCGCGGCTCCCAGCACCGGTGACACCAGCTGCGAGGCCAGTCCCAGGAACAGGGTCGAGGCCGCGGTGCGCTCGTCCACCTCCGCGGGAGCGACCCGGCCTGGCGGGCCAGCGCGTCACGGGTGTGGGTGACCCGTCCGGCCAGCGCCTGCGGATCGGTGGCCAGAGCGCCGAGCGGGCGCCATCCGCCCCGGGAGGACCACGGCTGGATCGTGAAATAAGGACCGGCGGCGGAAGCCTGCGCGAACGCCGCCACCGCACTGGCAGGAGCTGGCGGCCTGGTCATCGCGGCCCAGTGTAAGTCTCACCGCGCCGCCGCCGAAGCTGGAGCGCGCCGCCCTGCCGGAGCCGAAGCGGTGAGCCCCGGCCCGTCCAATGACGGGCCGGGGCTCACCTGGCGGCTGGCTCAGCAGCCGTCGTAGGCGGACCATGCGGCGCCGCCGGACTGCGCGTACTCCTTGGCGAACGCGGCGTTCTGCTCCGAGACCGGCGCGTTCTCCGGCAGCCCGGAGTAGCCGAGCGACTGCCAGGTGGACGGCAGGAAGCCGTAAAGGCCGCCCGCGCCGCTGGAGCCGTTGACCGCCGAGGCGTTCCCGCCGCTCTCACGCTGGATCACGCAGCTCTGGAAGCTGCCTGAGGCACCGGAGTAGCTCACCGTGGCCTGCACGGGCGCGGCGGCGGTGCTCGTGCCGGACGGCGCGGCGGCCGCCACGGCGGCCGGGGCGGGGGCGGGGGCGGGGACGGGGGCGGGGGCCGGAGCCGGGATGGCCGTGAGCGCGGCACGCGTGAGCCACGGCTTGACCTTGTGCGAGCTGGGCACCTGGAGCCGCTCGCCCACCCGGATCATCGACGGGTTGTGCACGCTGTGCCGGTTGGCCCACCACAGCGCAGGCCACTTGGCGGCGCTGCCGAACTCACGCTGGCTGATCGAGCTCAGCGTGTCGCCCGAGCGCACGGTCACGTGATGGCTGCCGTGGTGGGCCGCTCCTGGATGCAGCGAAACCGTGACCGCGATCACGGTCTTCGCGGCTCCGGTGCCTGCAATACTGAGAAACGACATGGCTGTGTTACCTCCGAGGTTCGTTGCCATGCAAAGGCCCCGGCCGCGTGCTGCAACACGCTTGGCCGGGGCCGACCGATCTACTGGCCGATGACCGTGCGGATACCTCCCGTAGTCATCTTGGCTCCATTCAGTAATCGGCGGGATGGGTGCGTCGGCCACGCTAACCCGGATTTCTGACTACGCCAAACACAAGCGGCCCGGGCCAGTGGTTTCACCATCGAAACGGCACCACCGATTTGACTGGGAAAAGGGGCTCTGAACTGCGCCGATCCACCCATTGGCAAAGATCGGCGCAACCGGCAGAGTGATTTCGGCCACGGTCGGCCCAATTATGGTCCGCTGTGACGCATGTGACTCGATGTACCCGGATAGTGATCGTGGCGTGATACGCCGCGGCGCGCCCCCGCGGCCCGGGAGAGCCAGGCCAGCGCGGCCTGCTCCGGCCCCGGGCGGTGCCGCCGTGAACCAGGCGGAAACGGATAAGCCGGACCCGGAGGTCTGGCAGAGTTTGGCCGTGTTCCGCCTTCTGCAGCCGATGCGGCGCAAAGCGGCAGGCCTCGCCAAGAGGCTCGCGCGCCACGCGTCACAGGCCCATGTTCTGGGCCATCCTGGGGGCCAGAAATCCGGCCGTCTAGAGACGGCACGCCTCGTGGCGGCGGCACGCGTGCCCGCCCATCTGCACCTGCCGGAGCAACTCCGGCGGCCCCGGAAAATAGGGTGGCCGCGGAACGTCACGACGTACCCGCGCGGCCGGATTCTCAGCCTGACCGCCCTGGCGGGCTGCGCCCTGCTCGGCGCGGTCACGGCGGCGGGCGACAGCAGCGCCCGGCAGCACGCGGCGGGTTCCCCGGCCCGGCAGATCGCCACGCCACCATCAGCCACGTCCACAACCCCGGGCACGCCAGTCCCTTCCCGTCCCGCCCGTCCCGCATTTCCTGCGCCGCCCTCGTCCGCCCTGTGCCAGCAGAGATATGGCCTGTCCTGCTACTCGCCGCAGCAGATCCAGCGGGCCTATGACCTGCCGGCGCTGTACGCCCGGGGCCTGACCGGCCGTGGCCGGACAATCGTCATCGTGGACTCGTTCGGGTCCCCGACGATCCGTCACGACCTGCGGGTCTTCGACAGCGGATTCGGGCTGCCCGGGCCGCCGTCCCTGCGGGTCCTGCAGCCGGCAGGCACGGTGCCGCCCTATGACCCGCATGACCCCGGCAGGGTGGATGCCGCCGCGGAAACCACCACCGACGTGGAGGCCGCGCACGCCATGGCCCCCGGGGCCAGCATCCTGCTGGTCGAGACACCCGTGGCCGAGAGCCTGACCGGCGCGGGCTTCCCGCAGTACGTGGCGGCGGAGAACTACGTCATCACGCACCATCTGGGTGATGTGATCAGCCAGAGCTTCGGGATCCCCGAGCAGAATTTCCCGAGCCGCACCGCCCTGCTGAAACTGCGTTACGCCTACGTCCGCGCCTACCGGCAGCACGTCACGGTCCTGGCCGCGACCAACGATTTCGGGGTGACCGGCCCCGCGAAGACCGGCGGCCGGTTCCGCACGCACCCGGTGGTGGACTGGCCGGCCTCCGACCCCCTGGTCACCGCCGTCGGCGGCACCCGGCTCCGGCTGACCGCGCGCGGCGGCCGGCTCTCCCCCGACTCCGCCTGGAACGAAAGCGGCAGCCGCGCGGTCGCCAGGTACGCTGGGGCGCTCCCCTGGGCCAGCAGCGGCGGCGTGTCCGCGATCTTCAGCCGGCCCGGCTACCAGAACCCGGTGCGCCGCGTGGTCGGGGGCTATCGCGGCCTCCCGGACGTGGCCCTGAGCGCCTCGTTCAGCGGCGCGAGCCTCACTTTCGAGTCGCTGCCCGGGACGCCGGGACGGTGGAAGCTGGCCGCGGGAACCAGCGTGGCCACGCCGTACCTCGCGGGCATCGTCGCGATCGCCGATCAGGCCATGCACGCCCGGGTCGGCCTGCTCAACCCGGCGCTGTACCGTCTCGCGCAGGCCCGCGCACCTGGCATCATCGGCGTGACCAGGGGCAGCAACACGGTCAGCTTCACGCAGGGCCGCAAGAACATCACGGTCGGCGGCTACCAGGCCAGACGCGGGTACAACCTGGTCACGGGCGTCGGCACCATCGACGCCGCGGCGTTCATCCGGGACCTGGGGGCGCTGCGCGCGCCGTCGTGCCGGCCGCCTGGGCGCGATGACCGAGGGAGGGTGACATGCGGGACGTGACACGGTGAGCGGGCCTGCGGCTTTCGCCGACCCGGCAGCATTGCGGGCGTGCTGGCACCCGGTGGCGTTCAGCCGCGACCTCACGGACCAGCCAGCTCACGCCGACCTGCTCGGGGAGCCGCTGGTGCTGTGGCGGGGCGCGGACGGCCGGCCCGGGCCAACTCGGACCTGTGCGTGCACCGGGGCACGGCGCTGTCACTCGGCTGGATCAGCGGGGACGAACTCGTCTGCCCGTACCACGGTTGGCGGTACCGGGCGGACGGGCGCTGCGCGGCCATACCCCAGCTGGAGAATCCGTCCCGGGTGCCGGCCAAGGCCCGGATCGGCGCGTTCGGCTGCCAGGAACGCTACGGGCTGGTGTGGGTGGCCCTGGCGGAGCCGCGCTGGGCGCTTCCGGAGGTACCCGAGCTCGAGGACGAGGACTGGGCGGTAGTCAGCGCGGGGCCCTACCGCTGGAATTGCGATGCCGCCCGGCAGGTGGAAAACTTCACCGACTTCGGGCACTTTCCCTGGGTGCACCCGGGACTGCTGGGTGACCCGGCCCGGCCCGTTGTTCCCCGCCATCAGGTCCGCACCGAGGGGCACGTGCTGCACTACGAGATCGTCCGGCCGGAGGCGCCCAACTCCGACGACTTCCCGGTCTTCAGTAACGAGCAAGCCGGCCCCCGGAACGGCACAGCCGCTACGAACTGCACCTGCCGTACACCATCGCGCTGCGCCTGGGCTGGGGCGGGGAACGCGGCATGGTCTACTTCTTCGCCTCCCAGCCCATCGCCGCCGACCGCTGCGCGGGGTACGTCGTCATCGGCCGCAACTACAACCTCGGCCAGCCAGCCGACGTCATCCAGGAGTTCGAGGACACCATATTCGGCCAGGACCAGCGGGTCGTCGAGTCCCAGCGCCCTGAGCGGGTGCCCTTCGACCTGGCCGCCGAGCTGCACCTGAAGTTCGACGCGGTCGCGGTGGGCTACCGCAAGGCCATGCGGTCGCTCGGCCTGGCCGTCAGTGACACGCCCCCGGCGAAGATCTGATCAGTCCGGTGTTGCCCTCGTCGCAGACGACGAGAGCGCGGACCGGCCGGAAGGCAGCTGTCAGCGGGCGGATTGCGCCATCCGGGCAGTGGCCTGGTCGAGAATGTCGCTGCTGGTGGCGAAGTTGAGGCGGGCGTAGCCGCTGCCGATGGCCCCGAACCTCAGCCCTGGCTCGAGGGCGACACGACCGCGGTCGAGGAACCGTTCGCGGGCCTGGTCGTCCGGGCCCAGGGCGGTGCAGTCGAGCCAGGCCAGGAAGGTTGCCTCGGGCGGGTGCCAGCTGATCATGGGCAGGCGTTCGCGGAGCAGGGCCGCCAGCAGCGTCCGCCGCCGGCCGAGGGTGGCCAGGACCTGGTCGAGCCATGGCTCACCCGCGGTGAACGCCGCGATGGAGGCGATCACGCCGAAGTGCCCGATGCGCCACCGGCTGTCGGCCGGGAACCGGTCCACGACCGCGGCCATGCCCGGCGAGGCGCTGACCACGGCGGCACACTTCAGGCCGGCCAGGTTCCACGCCTTGCTGGCCGACAGCACGCTCACGGCGAGCTCGGCGGCGCCGGGCACGGTCAGCAGCGGAGTGAACGTCGCACCGGGCAGCACCACGGGGCCGTGGATCTCGTCGCTGACGATGGTGACGCGGTACATCCGGGCCAGCCGGACCAGCGCGGCGAGCTCGCCGGCCGTGTGCACCCGCCCGACCGGGTTGTGCGGGTTGCACAGCACGTACGCGGCCGGATGGGTGGCGAACGCCGCCTCCAGCGCGGCGAGGTCGAGGCGCCATCCGGCGGCGTCGTGACGCAGGGGCACCTCGAGCAGGCGGGCACCCGCTTCGCTGACCCAGTCGAAGAACGGGGGGTAGACCGGCGGGCTGATCACCACGGCATCGCCCGGGCGGGTGAGTATCCGGAGCAACTCGACCACCCCGACCCCGACGTCGGTGACGGCGGTCACCGCGGCCGGGTCGATGTCCCACTTCCACCGGCTGGCGGCGAAGCCGGCGATGGCCCGGCCCAGCCCGGGTACGGCCATCGCGTAACCCGCGTCGGACCGCTCGACCGCCTCACGCAGCGCGGCGGCAACCGGGGCGGCCAGGGGGAAGTCCATCTCGGCCACGGTCAGCGGCAGGACGCCGGCCGGATAGGTCTGCCATTTGGCGCTGCGCCGCTGCCGGAGCATGTCAACCGGGTTGACCGGCAGGTCAGGCGGTCCCGGGTCCATGAGCAGACTTCTGCCACTAATCGGCGCGATCAAACCCAGCCCGCCGCCCCGGGATCCCCGGCCCACGCGGCGCGCGGGTTACCGCTTGCGCGCGCCCCTGAGATCCTGGCCCGCGTCCTTAACCTTCTCGCCGAGCTGCCTCGTCCTCCCGCCGATCCGGTCGGCCAGGCCCTCAGCCTGCAGCCGCCGGTTGTTCGTGGCCCGGCCGACCTTCTGCTTCGCGCGACCCCGGCTCACCTGGGCCCTGTTCCTGATCTTGTTCATGAAGCTCAACGCATCCTCCACCGGGACAGCCGGACCGGGTCCGGCGCTTCCTTCGTCAGCGCCTGGCCTTGCGTCCGGCCCGCCCGGAAGCCGCGGTCACCGCCGAGTCCGCGTGGCGGAGCAGGCGTGCCGGGCGGGCTGACGCGTCACGGCGGTCAGCGGCCAGGGCGAGGCGATGGATGACGAACCGGAGCAGCGGCAGCGCGATGGCCAGCAGCAGCCAGGTCCGTAGCCGCCTGGTGAGGAAGACCCACATGCTCAGCGTCCTTTCGTCCCGCCGCGGCCCAGCCGCCGGTGTTTCATCTGCAGGACCCCTCTGCCGGTCAGCCGTGCAGTGGGCGGGCCGCACCCGGCGGTCACGTCCTGCGTGGTCGGGCACCCGCTACCCGCAGCACGGTGCTCTACTCACCGCTCCATCGGCGCTGCCGGCGGGCCGGTAGGGTCCAAGGCGTGGGCCAGGAGCGGGACGGCAGCGGGGCAGTCACCATCGTCCGGGTGGCCGAGCCCGAGATCGGCAGGGACGTCGGGCAGCAGATACAGGCGCTGCTGCAGCTTTGCTTCCCGGGGTTTCCCGGCCGGACCTACTTCAAGCTTCCCCCGCACTTCCGTTATCTCGCGATGGCGGACGGCGGGCTGGTCGCCCAGATGGGCGTGGAACTGCGGGTGATCCGGGCCGGCCGCACCGTGCTGCGGACATTCGGGGTGTCGGACCTGTGCGTGCGGGCGAGCGAGCGGTCGCACGGCCTGGCCTGCCGGCTGCTGGCGGAAGTGACCGACCTCGCCGGCGCGTGCGGGATGGACTTTGTCATCCTGTTCGCGGACGACAGCCGTCTCTACACCAGGAACGGGTGGGTACCGGCCGCGAACCCCTGTTCCTGGGTGAAGATCCACGATCACGCCACACTGGGACTGGCGCGGATGCGGACCGCCAGGCCCGCCCCGGCCAGGACCGTGACGGCCACCAGGCTCCACACGTCGCCACAGGCCAGCGCGATCCCGGCGAGCACGAGCCCGATCCCCGTGTAGGAGGGGTGGCGGACGAACCGGTACGGGCCGCCCGTCACCACCCGGTGCCCGGGCTGGACCTTGATCCAGTACTGGAAGAAGCGCCCGAGGGTGAGGATCGACCAGGCGCGCAGCCCGAGGCCGGCCGCGATCAGGATGATCCCGGTCACGAACGGCCACACCGGGCCCCCCGGCCACGGGAGCCCGCCGCGGCGGCCGAGTACCTCCGCCGCGACGATCGCCGCCGCCAGGCACGGGAGCAGGACGAACGCACTGCGATCGACGGCCGCGGGACCGCGTGACAGGAGGTGCTGGCGCACCCGCATCACGAACTCGAAGACCGCCCAGGCCGAGATAGCGACGACGAACACCACCTCGGCGGCGCCAGGCCGGAACACCAGTGGCGTAACCACCCCGCCAGTACACCACTACCCGCGGCCGGGAAGGATCGCCACATTTCCGGCCTTTTCTCCCGGGGCTGGCGCTGTAGCCTGAAAGCGCCGGGAATTCCCCCGATAAGGGATCCTGGCCGCTGGGGATGGCCAGCGCGGGCCGGCGGGGAGGACCATTGGGAAATGTCACGGGACGGCCCGCCTGCCCAGCCGCCCCATACCTGGTCGTTCTTCCCGCTGCGCACGTCAGGGATCCCGTGACGTGATTGTGACTGATCTTGACGTGGCCCGGTCGATGTGGACCCTGTTCGAGCCAGTCCACGCGGTGACCTATTTCGCCCCCGAGGCGCGTTCGGCGTTCGAGAAGGCGGGGCTGCGCGGGTTCTGGCGAGGGTATTTCGCGGGCCGGGCCGCCCCGCTGGCCCCGGCGGGCGCGGCCGTCGTCGGGGCCTCGTTCTTCAACTTCTCCCCCGCCATGGTCGCCCGGGCGATCCCCGGGGTCTGGGAGCTGATCTCGCCCGCCGAGGCGCTGCGGGCCCGCCTGGACGGGGCGGCCAGCGCGCTGCGCCCCCTGCTCGCCGGGCTGGAATCCGAGGTCACCGTGGCTGCGGACCTGCTGGCCCGGGCGGCCAGCCAGGCAGACTGCTCGGGCCGGGCGCTGGCCGCGGCCAACGCGGCGCTGCCGCCGCCGGAGGACCCCACCGGGCGGCTCTGGCAGGCGGCGACCGTGCTGCGCGAGCACCGCGGCGACGGGCACTTCGCGGCCATGGCCACCGCGGACATCGACGGCTGCGAGGTGCTGGTGCTGCGCTGCGGCCTGGACATGCGGCGCGAGGACCTGCAGCCCATCCGGGGCTGGACCGACGAGCAGTGGGACGGGGCGGCGGCCCGGATGGCCGCCCGGGGCTGGATCGGCCCGGACGGCTCGCTCACCCCGGCGGGCCGGGACGTTCACGCCACCCTGGAAATCGCCACCGACCAGGCCGCGGCCCGGCCCTGGGCCCGCCTCGGCCCGGCCGCCGTGGCCCGCCTGGCCGAGGCCCTGGCCCCGGTCGCCCAGGCGTGCGCCCAGGTCATCCCGTACCCCAGCCCCATCGGCGTGCCCGCCCCCGGGATGGCAGGCCCCCGGGCGTGACCCGGCCACCGCGGAACCCCGATCTACAGATAACGAAAACCGGAGCGTGGCCAGGGTCCCCGGGCACGCTGCGGTCTTCGTTATCTGAGCTGTGGAACTGCCGTCTGCCCACGTGGCTTCCTGGTCTCAGCCGTCCCGGAGTGGACGTCACCGCTGCGACGGCAGCCGGGCCGCCGGGGTTGGCGCTCCCCCCGTTTAGCGTCATCGACCTGCGGATATACCAAATCGCGGGGGGCAGTTGCCGTCGTGCCGCAAAACGGCGCAGAGTCGGCCAGGACGCGCCACCGAAGCCGCCCCGCGTCACGCGCCGATCGCTCGGGGGATCGCCATAGCCAATACCACGCCGCAGCAGCCTGGCAGGCAGGCAGCGAGTCGCTGCGCGACCTCAAGCTCATCTGCCTGGGCAATCTGCTGGCCAGCACCGAGGAGCGCGTCTACTTCAAGGACCTGATGAGCCGCTTCCTGTTCGTCAGCGAGGCCTGGATCGAGGCCGTCGCCCCGGGCCGGACCGCCGCGGAGCTGACCGGGAAGACCGATTTCGACGTGTTCACCGAGGAGCACGCCGCCTCCGCGTTCGCGGACGAGCAGGAGATCATCCGCACCGGTGAGCCGATCGTGGGGCAGGTGGAACGCGAGACCTTCTCGGGCCGGCCGGATACCTGGGTGTCCACCACCAAGATGCCGCTCCGCGACGACCACGGCGAGATCATCGGCACGTTCGGGATCTCGCGTGACATCACCGCCCAGATCAGGGCCGAGAGCGCGCTGGCCCTGCAGGCCGGGGAGCTCGGCGCCCAGAACGAGCGGCTGCGCGAGCTGGACCGGCTGAAGGACGAGTTCGTGGCCCTCGTCTCGCACGAGCTGCGGACCCCGCTGACCTCGATCATCGGCTACATCCAGCTGCTGCGGGACGAGCGGGCCAGCGGGCTGGACACCGACCACTTCGCCGAGGTCATCGAGCGGAACGCGGAACGCCTGCTGCGCCTGGTGGGCGACCTGCTCTTCCTGTCGAAGATGCAGACCGGCCAGCTGGCCCTGGAGCTCCGCGAGACGGACCTGGCCAGCCTGGCCGGCCAGGCGGTCGAGGAGGCGCGGCCGGAAGCGGAGCGCAAGCATATCGGCCTGGTCCTGTCCGCGGCCCCGGTCCGCTGCTCCGCCGTGGACCCGACCCGCATCGCCCAGCTGCTCGGGAACCTCATCACCAACGCGGTGAAGTTCACCCCCGAAGGCGGGAAGGTCGAGGTCCGCCTGGAGTCGGGCGGCGGCGAGGCGGTGCTCAGCGTCGCTGACACCGGCATCGGCATCCCGGCCGCCGACCGGCAGCGGATCTTCGAGCGGTTCTACCGCACCGAGGCCGCCACCCGGCGGGTGATCCCCGGCAGCGGCCTCGGGCTCACCATCTCCCGGGCCATCGTCAACGCGCACCGGGGCACGATCTCGGTGCGCAGCGACGGGAAGCAGGGCAGCACGTTCACCGTGCGCCTGCCGCTGGCCTTAGGCAGCAGCGCCTGGCGGCGCGGTCACGGCGCTACCTCCGGCGTTCGCGCCATCCGGGGGAACCCATACACCGGCCACTCGCATGGGCCTGGCGGCCCATGCTCGCTAGCCGGTACCGGATGGCACTCACAGGTGGTGCGGCTTGGCCAGCGGCCAGCCCCCGGCCGCCAGGTGGGACCTGACCCGGGCGATGTCGGAGTCGCGCACCTGCTCGTGGGTGACAGCGAGAGGAACTCCCCGACGAGGTTGAGCACGCCGGAGAGGGCGACCGCCACCCGCGGGGGGAGCGCTCCGGTCGCGATCGAGGTGGCCATCGCGTTGCCTGTGTCATGGAAGCCGTTGGTGAAGTCGAAGGACAGCGCGGTCACGACCACCAGGGCCAGCAGCAGATCGTTGCTTACGGCCACAGCGTCCCGGGACGGAATCTGCGTGTCGAGAGGCCAGGCCCCCGATGGCGCGCTTTGTCAGCACATTGCCATTCCTTGTTTACTTTGCTGCCAACTGCGGACGCGCCGTGTGGCCGCGGAATGCCCGGCGGTGAACGGGTTCCGGGTGGCTCAGTCGAGCAGTGCGGACACGATGCCGCCGGGCCGGGTGCCCGCCTGGGCGGCCAGCGCGCCGTCGGACGACCAGAGGCCGGAGCGGCCGGCGCAGTCGGTGTAGCCGCCGCCGGTGGCCCCGGCGAAGCTCGCGATCGCGACCCAGACGCCAAGGCTGGCCGCGATCCGGCTGGCCCGCTCCTCCTGCAGGGTGCGCTCGCCCGCGGTCATCACGGTCCCGGCCACGTACGCGTCGATGCCGAGGGCGGCGGTGTCCACCTGGTGCTGGGGGACGCTGACGTCCTTGCAGATGGCCAGGCCGAGCCGCCAGCCGTCCACCTCCAGAACGGCGGGCTTGTCGCCGGGGGCGAACCGCGCGGCCTCGGCGTCGGCGAGCCACAGCTTGCGGTAGGCGACGCTGATCCCGGCCCCGTCCACCGCCAGCATCGCGATGTGCGGGCGCCCGGACTCGCCGGGCACCGGCGCGCCCGCCAGGGCGATCGACCCCGTCTCGGCGCACGCCTCGGCGAGCGGGCACAGCCGCGGATCGGCGGCCGTGAGGGCCGGCGCGCCCAGCTCGTATCCGGTCAGCGAGAGCTCGGGGAAGACCACGACCCGGGACGCCGCGGCCCGCAGCGCGGCCGCGTGCGCCATCGCGTTCCGGGTCACGTCGTACGGCACGCACAGCGGCTGAGCGACCGCGACGCGAAGCGTTTCCCGCATGAAACCCCCAGCTCAGACGCGGGCGGCCCACCGATCCGCCCGCATAGGCTCCTATTTTCGCTTACTAACGAAAGTCTCGGGCGGCCGCATGTCGATTTCCGGGCCTGCGGATCGTGTAAACGGTGAGACGCGGGCCGCCGCCGGCCCTGACCCAGGAGGAACCGATGCCGCAGTACCTGCTGAGCATGTACCAGCCCGATGGTGACCCGCCGCCACCGGAGGTGCTGGGACCGATCATGGAAAAGGTGGGGGCCTGGAGGCAGGACCTGCAGGCCGCCGGGGCCTGGGTGTTCACCGGGGGGCTGTACCCGGCCAGCACGGCTACCGTGGTCCGCTCCAGCCACGGCGACGTGGTCACGACCGACGGCCCGTTCGCCGAGGGCAAGGAGCACCTGGGCGGGTTCACCGTGATCAGCGTGCCCGACCTGGACGCCGCGCTGGAGTGGGGCCGGCGGATCGCCGAGATCACCAGCCTGCCCTGCGAGGTGTGGCCACTGCGGAGCAGCGAGGGAGGCCTGCGGAGCAGCGAGGAAGACCTGCGGGGCACCGGCGGGGGCTGAGGCCATGCCCGGCGCCGATATCGAGCGGGTGTTCCGTGAGGAGTACGGGCGGGCGGTGTCGGTCCTGGTCCGCGTGTTCGGTGACATCGACATCGCCGAGGACGCGGTCCAGGACGCCTTCGCCCGCGCCGCGGCGCTCTGGCCTGCCGCCGGCCTGCCGCCCAGCCCGGCCGGCTGGATCATCACCACCGCCCGCAACCAGGCGATCGACCGGCTGCGCCGCGAAGCGTCGCGGCGCAGCCGGCACGCCCAGGCTGCGTTGCTGCACGCCCGCCAGGACGCGGCGGGCGCCGAAGCCGCCGAGGAGGGCCCCGTGCGCGACGACCGGCTCCGGCTGCTCTTCACCTGCTGCCATCCCGCGCTCAGCCCGGCCGCCCAGATCGCGCTGACCCTCCGGCTGCTCGGCGGGCTGTCCACCCCCGAGATCGCGCACGCGTTCCTGGTCCCGGAGCCGACCATGGCCCAGCGCCTGGTCCGGGCCAAAGGCAAGATCCGTGACGCACGGATTCCCTACCGCGTGCCGGGCGAGGCCGACCTGCCCGGCCGCCTGGCCGCCGTGCTGGCCGTGGTGTACCTCATCTTCAATGAGGGGTACACGGCGAGCGCCGGTGACCGGCTGACCCGCCCCGACCTGTGTGCCGAGGCGATCCGGCTCGGACGGCTGCTGGCCACGCTGATGCCGGACGAGGCGGAAGTCCTGGGACTGCTCGCGCTGATGCTGCTGACCGAGTCCCGCCGGGCGGCCCGGACCGCGCCCGGCGGGAGCGTGGTGCTCCTGGCCGACCAGGACCGGGGCCGCTGGGACCGCGAGCTCATCGCCGAGGGGCAGGCCCTGGTGCGGCAGTGCCTGCGCCGCGGCCAGCCGGGCCCGTACCAGATCCAGGCGGCCATCAACGCGGTGCACGCGGACACGGCCGTCTCCGGCGCCCGGGCGACCGACTGGGGGCAGATCCTCCAGCTCTATGACCAGCTGCTGGCCGTGGCACCGAGCCCGGTGGTGGCGCTGAACCGGGCGGTCGCGCTGGCCGAGGTGGACGGCCCGGCCGCCGCGCTCGCCGTCGTGGACGAGCTGGGCGCCGCGGCAGGCCAGGGCCCCGGGCCCAGCCTGGATGGCTATCACATGTACCACGCGATCCGCGCTGACCTGCTCCGCCGGCTGGGCCGGGCCGGGGAGGCGGCCGCCGCCTACGAGGCGGCCCTGGCCCGCACCGCCAACGCGGCCGAGCAGGACTTCCTCCGCCGCCGGCGCGACCGGCTCACCCCTCCGGCGTAACCGCCCACGGCGCAGCCGCAGCACCCCCGCCCCGCAGCCGCAGCACCCCCACCCCCGCAGCCGCAGCACCCCCACCCCCGCAGCCGCAGCACCCCCACCCCCCGCAGCCAGCGAGCACCCCACCCCCGGAGCCGCACCCCCCGGAGCTCCGTTCGTGATCAACCGTCTGGTGTCGCTGCAGCGACACCAGACGGTTGATCACGAATGCGGGACGGCCGGCCAGGCGGCACACCGGTAACACCAGCCGCACGGGCCCCAGGAGTCGCGGCCGGTCTGGGGCCCGGTCACGCTACCGGGACGACGGGATCGGCTGGGGGACCTGGCGGCCGGCCGCGGCGGGGGCGCCGGACAGGACCTTCGTGCAGCCCTGGCAGGCGGACCGGCCGATGAAGTAGGCCGGGATGGTCCGCGAGTCGGTGGGCGGGTTCGTGGGCAGCAGCAGCGGCGGGCGCGGCGCCTGGCTGAAGTTGAAGTCCTGGACGAGGTTGCCGAGGATCGGCGCGATCTCGCGGACGTCCGGCCGGGGATCCGGGCGGCCGTCGGTCGCGGGATTGAGCCGGGAACCGCCCAGGAAGTCGTCCTCGATGAACTTCAGGTAGGCGTCGCTGCTCAGCGTCTGGTGGTCGATGTAACCCTTCCGGGCGTAGGGGGAGATGACGAGCCCCGGCACGCGCAGGCCGTAGCCGTTCTGGTCCACCGCCGGCGGGACCACGTGGTCGTAGAACCCGCCCCAGTCGTCCCAGGACAGGAAGATGGCCGTCGAGTCCCAGTCCGGGCCCTTCATCGCGGCGTTGATGAGCGCCGTCACGTAGGCCTGCCCCCGGTGGATGCCGGCGGGCGGGTGATCGCTGTCGGGCCCTGAGGGGACCACCCAGCTGACCGCGGGCAGGGTGCCCTTCTTGGCCGCGTGCAGGTAGGCGCGGGTCGACTGGATGTTGTGCAGCTGGTGATCGGCCTGCACGTCCCCGAACAGCGGCAGCGGGTTCCAGATCCCGGGGGTCTGGACGTTCTGCTTGACGGCGGCGCAGGTCTCGGCCGAGTCATTGTCGCAGTCGGGCTGCACGCCGGCCTGCACGTAATAGCGCCAGCTGATGTGGTTCGCGTACAGCAGCCAGGTGATGTCCGTCCAGGCCAGGTCGATACTGGTCTTGCCCTTGGCCAGCTCGCGGTCCACGGCCTTCTGGAACTTGTTGACCCCGTAGGGCCCGACGATGTCGTTGACGCAGCTCATCGGGGAGCGGTTCCTGCACTTGGCCGACCACGCCGAGACCATGTACAGGTGGTCCGCCAGCGACCACGACTTCACCGGTTCGAACATGTGATCCTGGAGCACGTAGTTCTGCGCGTACTTCCAGTAGTTCGGGATCTCCGCGGCGGTGTGGTATCCCATCACGTCCGGGGTGCGGGTCCCGGCACAGGCGGGGTCGTTCTCGACGTGACAGGACGCCCGGGCCGCGTCCCGCTGCTGGATGAACCCGTCCATCTTGCCGCCGTTCACGTCGGCCACCGCGTTGCCCTCGCCGTGCGGGCCGCCGCCGTTGCGGTCCGCACGGTCGTGGTAGGGCCGGGTGCAGCCGCCGGCCGGGTTGGGCACGCAGACCGTGGGCGTCCCGTTCTTCATCGGGATGCCGTCCGCGCCGGGATAGGTGCCGAAGTAGCTGTCGAACGAGCGGTTCTCCTGCATGATCATGATCACATGCTTGATCTTGTGGATCCCCTCGGGAACCACGTACTCGCCCTTCGGGCCGCCCGTGACCTCCTTGACCGACGCGGTCCGGTCCCGGCCGGGGTGCCCGGCCTTGGCGGGCTGGCTCGATGACGCGCACGCCGCCAGCACTGCGGCCATGAGCAGGGCGGCCACAGCCACATACCCCGACCTGACGCGGACGCGCCTTTTTGCCATCCCGAGCCTCTCCGGAGTGCCGGAATCCAGGCGTCCGGCACGGAGCGCCCATTCGGCAGATAACTGCCCCCCGGTCGGCAAAAGTACCCGAAACCAGAAGCAATTGCGTAGGCGGCCGGCCCGGAATACGGGTGGGCTGACCGGCTCAGCGCCGGTCGGGCACCGGCCCAGGCTGACCGCGGCGCTGATCAGGGGCAGGTGGGTGAGAGCCTGCGGGAAGTCGCCGGCGCCTCGATCGGCAGGCACCCGGCGGGCGGTGCTCGGGGCATGCGATTAGCCGCCGCGCCCTAATGGCCTGTTTCCGTATTATATCCACGTTTCCGTTGACGCACTCTCCCGGTTCAGCAGGCATGCAGGGCGGATGGGCGTGCGCAGCGTGGGTGTGGAAGAGGAACTTCTGCTGGTGGAACCGGGCACCGGCCGCCCGCGCGCGGTGGCCGCCGCCGTGCTGCGTGCCAGCAACGGGCCGGACGGTGGCCCGCGCACCGGCGGCCCGGATCCCGAGCAGGAACTCGAGTACGAACTTCAGCTCCAGCAGGTGGAGACCAGCACCCGGCCCTGCGTCACGCTGGATGAGCTGGAGGCCGAGCTGCGCCGCGCCCGCGCCGCCGCCGCGGAGGCGGCCCGGCGGGTAGGCGTCCAGATCGCTGCCCTGGGCACCTCGCCGATCCCGGTCGAGCCGGAGACCGCCACCAAGCCGCGCTACCAGCGGATGGCCCGGGCGTTCGGGCTGACCGCCCAGGAGCAGCTCACCTGCGGATGCCACGTGCACGTCCAGGTCGAATCGGACGAGGAGGGCGTGGCCGTCCTGGACCGCATCCAGCCCTGGCTCGCCACGCTGCTGGCGCTGAGCGCCAACTCCCCGTTCTGGCAGGGCGTGGACAGTTCCTACGCCAGCTTCCGGTACCAGGCCTGGGGCCGCTGGCCGTGCTCGGGGCCGACCGAGTGGTTCGGGTCCGCGGAGGCGTCCCACGAAACCGTAGGGCAGATGGTGCGCACCGGGACCCTGCTCGACACCGGGATGGTGTACTTCGACGCGCGGCTGTCCCAGCATTACCCCACGCTCGAGGTCCGCATCGCCGATGTCTGCCTGCGCCACGAGGACGCGGTGCTGATCGCCGCGCTGGTGCGGGCCCTGGTGGAGACCGAGGCCCGGGCCTGGCAGCAGGACGCGGAGCCGCTGCGGATGCGGGCCGAACTGCTCCGCCTCGCTGCGTGGCGGGCCAGCCGGTCCGGCCTGGCGGGCCCGCTGATCGACCCGTTCACCGGCCAGCCCGGCCCGGCGGCGGCCGCGGTCAGCCTGCTGCTCGAGCACACCAGGGACGCGCTCGCCGACGCGGGCGACCTGGCCGTGGTGACCGCGCAGGCCGCGGAGGTGCGGCGCCGCGGCAGCGGAGCCTCGTTCCAGCGGGAGGCGTTCCGCCGCACCGGCCTGCTGCGTGAGGTGGTGACCAGCGCGGCCGGTGCGATGACCGGATAATTCGTGCCGGTTGGGCCGGTACTTCCCGGGTAGGCGGAAGGCCGTGAAATCAGCGAATGACGGCCCGAGGGTCCTGGTCGTCGGGGCCGGCTTCGCGGGCCTGTCCACGATGAGCAGGCTGGCCCGGGGCGGATTCCGGGTCACGCTCGCGGACCGGCACATCTACAGCACGTTCCAGCCGCTGCTGTACCAGGTGGCCACGGCCGGGCTGGCCCCGAGCGACGTGGCCTACCCGCTGCGCGGCTTCGCGCACAAGTACGGCGCGCGGTTCCGGCACGGGGACCTGGCCAGCCTGGACACCGCCACCCGGGTCGCGGAATTCGCGGACGGCGGCCGGATCGGGTACGACTACCTCATCCTGGCCACCGGGGTGACGGCCGGCTTCTACGGCATCACCGGGGCGGCCGAGTACAGCCACGCCCTGTACACGCTGCACGACGCGGTGACGATGCGTGAGCGCATCCTGGCCGGGCTGGAACAGCTCAGCCTCGACGGGGCCCGGGACGTGACCGTGACGATCGTGGGCGGCGGCGCCACCGGGGTGGAGCTGGCCGGCACCCTGGCCGAGCTGCGTAACATCGGCCTGCCCGCGTCGTATCCCGGACATCCACCCGCAGTGCGTGCACATCCGGCTGGTGGAGAGGCCCCGTACCTGCTGGGGCCGTACGTGCCGCCGCTGCGCGAGTACGCGCGCCGGCAACTGGTGAACCGCGGCGTGGACCTGCACCTGAACGCGAAGATCCGGGAGATCACCGCCAACCGGATCATCCTGGACAGCGGGGAGGAGATCCCCAGCGACCTGACCGCGTGGGCGGCGGGCGTGGCCGGGCCGCCCGGTGGTCGGCAAGTGGGGCCTGCCGCAGGGCAAGGGGGGACGGCTGCTGGTCGGCCCGGACCTGCGTGTGGAGGGCGAGGAGCGGATCTTCGCGACCGGCGACATCGCGCTGACCGGCGGCGATCCGCTGCCGCAGCTCGCGCAGCCCGCCATCCAGATGGGGCGGCACGCCGCGGAGCAGATCGGCGCCTGGAGGCCGGGCAGGCCACGGTGCCGTTCCAGTACCACGACAAGGGGACCATGGCCACGATCGGCAGCCGCTCGGCCGTGGTCCAGCTCAGCCACGGATACGGTTCCGCGGCACGATCGCCTGGCTGGCCTGGCTGGCCCTGCACCTGGTCACGCTGCTGGGCGGCCGGAACCGGATCAACGCGCTGATCAACCTGTCCTACCGCTACCTCAGCTGGCGGCGCGGCGGCGGGATCATCGTCGGCGACGACCCGCCCGCCCAGAACGCCGAAGGCAACTGACGGGATCCGGGCGGGCGGCCGGAGAAAGCGTTCGGCCGGGGAAAGCGTTCGGCCGGGAAAGCGTTCGGCCGGGGAAAGCGTCCGGGGCGGGAATGCGTTCGGGGCGGGCGAGCGTTCGGCGCGTGAGGCCCGGCGGCGGTCAGGCAGCGACCACGCCGGGGACCCGGAGCACGTCGACGTCCTCCCCGGCGAGCTGCTCGAGCAGGTCCGCCAGCGCGTGCAGGCCCGGATCCGCCGGGAACACCACCGCGACCGCGTGGCCCAGCCGGGCCTGCCCGAGCGCCTCGCGCCCGCGCGCCTCTTCCTGACCCGGATCAGCGCGGATCACCTGGGTGCCGACCCGGAGCAGGTCAGCCACCTGCTCCAGGACGTCCCCGGGGCCGGCCACCACGGAGGCCCGGCGCAGCTCGCTGGTCGCGCGGGGGGTGAGCAGGTCCCGGGGGCCCGGTCCGGTGCCGACCAGGGCGAGCCGTCCGCGCGGCCGGATCCGGGCGATCGCCACGCTGGCGTCGCGTGATCCGCGCTCGGGCACCACAAGTTGCGCCGCGCCAGCCAGGGCGACCGCCTCGGCCACGCTCAGCCGGGCCGGGGCGGCGACGCCCCCGCCTGCGGTTCCCGGCCTGGCCAGCTGCGCGGCCGGGTAGCTGGCCAGCGGCCAGCCGCGCTCACGGGCGGCGGCGGCGAGCCCCGGCCGGGCGTCCTCGTCCTCACGCAGCGTGGCCAGGGTGGACACGCTGGCCGCCGAGAGCCCGGCCTCGCCCAGCGCCGCGTCGGCGAGCCGCAAGACCTCGTCCGCGCCCGCCTCGTAGCTGGCGGTCACGCCCGTCAGGTGCACCCCGACCACCAGCGACGGGGGCCGCAGCACCGCGGTGCGCGGGTCGGACGCCACGAGCCGGTCGGTGATCAGGATCCGGTACTCCCCGGTGTCTCCCACGGTGGCCGGCAGCGGGGGCAGCGGCCAGGTCTCTGCCGACTCGAGCCGGACCCGCTCACCGTCCAGCAGGGCCCGGCTGACCGTGCCGATCGCGCCCTCGGTCGGCCAGCCCAGCGTGTCCAGCCCGGGCAGGCTGACCGCGTCCGTGGCCGTGGTGATCACCGCGTCCGCCCCGAACACCTCGGCGACGCGGGTGGCCAGCGCGTTCGCGCCCGCCGCGTGCCCGCCAACCACCGCGACCGCCCGGCGGCCCGATTCGTCCACGCAGACGACGGCGGGGTCGGTCCACTTGCTGTTCAGCAACGGGGCGATCAGCCGCACGGTGGCACCGACCGCGAGGAAGCACACGAGCCCGTCGCACTGGGCCCAGGCCCGGACGAGCGCCTGCCGGGCCGGGCCGTCATAGGTACGGGTCTGCCCGGGCCAGGCGGCGGCCAGCCGCTCCGCGGCCGCTCGACCTCCCCCGGTCACCGCAATCAGGCCAATCACCGGCATCTCCGCAACTTACCGCAGCCTCATGTGCAGGCAGATCGTCGTGCCGTCGGTGCTGCTGCGCCGCTCGACCAGATCGCACACCTGGTTGACGAGCCACAGGCCCTTGCCGCCGGGCAGATCATCGGCGGGCACCCGGTAGCCGGCCAGCCGGTCGGCGATGACGCCGCTGTCCTGGATCAGGCACAGGATCTCGTCCTCGTCATGCCACAGGTGCACGGTCCCGCCCGCCTTCGTGTGCCGCAGCGTGTTCGCCGCGACCTCGCTGGCCGCCAGCACCAGGTCGGTGATGCGCCGGGCGGGCAGCCGGGCGGTGCGCGCGCACCGGGCCACCAGGCTGCGCACCGGCCGCAGGTCTCGCTGGTAGCTGAGGCGCTCCGCGGTCGCGGGCGGCCCGGCCAGCGGGCGGTCACAGCCGGGCGGCAGCCCGTCCGGGCCGAGATAGCCGGAGCTGGCCCGCTCCTCCCCCTGGCAGAGCAGGGCCGGGTGGGTGCTGCCCGCGTCGTCCAGCACCGAGGAGGTCAGGCTCGCGCGGTCGTACAGGCAGACCATGGTGGCCGGGGTCCCGGAGAACGCCGTGTTGACGAGGGCTTCGTAACGCACGGCCTCGCGCAGCTCGGCGGCGGAGCGATCCGGCCAGACGGGCTCGCTGAGGTACCGGATCCGCCGCCCCGGGTTGCGGTCCATGAACGCGCGGATGGCCGGGATGATCCGGGCCGGGTTGCGGCCCAGCTCGGTCATGTCGGTGAACGCCAGTCCGGGGACGCCGCCGCTGAGGTCCCGGCGGAGCCAGCTCACCTTGCCAGGCCGGGTGGCGATGAGGACCGGCTCGGCACGGGCCAGCCCCCCGCGGACATACCGGTCGATGGCGGCACGGAATTCGGTGGCTCCCCGGTAGATCAGGGCGCGGTGCAGGAAGCCGTCACCGGCCACCGCCTCCGCCACGTCCACCCCCATGCCCAGCCACCTAGCGCGCTTCTGCGGGCGGCCGCGGAGGGCCCATAGGGCCGGGCCGGCGCATAGTCCCGCCGCGCTGGCCAGCCCGGGCCGCGTTGCTGGAGCGAACACTACCTTGCACGCGCTGCTATCTGCCCTGGCAAAACTCACGTATGCGGCTCATGTGCAGAAGCATGGCGCCGGGTTACGATCACAGGTGTACCTTCCCAGTCCTAGCCTGACTTTGCAGGGGGAGCAGCGTGGAAGGACGCGAAGGGCTCTGGCTGTCCGCCGAGCAGCACGGCAGCGTCATGGTCGTCACCATCCGTGGTGATCTCGACATCGTGACCAGCGGCCGCTTCGACGACTGCCTGAAGCAGGCCCGCGCGGTGAGCAAGCGGATCATCCTGGACCTGGCCGGGGTCGACTTCATGGACACCAGCGCCCTCGCCGTCGTCGTGGGGCACTGGAAGAAGCTCAAGGCCGAGGGCGGGACCCTGATCCTGGCCGGGGCACGCTACCGGTACACGAAGAGCCTGTGGATCACGGGGCTGGCCGACCGGCTGCCGCTCTACGACACGGCCGAGCTGGCCATAGCGGCCGAGCAGGCCGCCGCGGGCGACCTGGCCGCCGGTAGCGCCGCGGGCGATCCGCCGGCCGGCGGCGCCGCGGGCGAAGGGTCCCCTGCCGCCGACTAGCATGCACCTGGCGGAAGGCGGAACATGGTCAGCTCGGATCTCGCGGTCGGCGCGGCCAGCCTGCTGGCGACGGCGGCGTCGTCCGAGCCCAGCTCGCTGCGCCGGCTGGCCGGGCTCGCGGTGCAGCAGGTGAAGGGCTGCTCGGCGGCCACGGTGGCGCTCTGGCGCGACGGTGAGCCCGCGGTGGTGACGTCCAGTCACCCGGAGCCGCCTGCGCTGATCTGGGTTCAGCTCGGCGCCGGGCGCGGGCCGATCCTGGACGCCCTGGCCACCGGGGACCCGGTCAGCTGCGAAGACACCCTCGACAGCGAGCGGTGGCCGGAGTACTCGGCGGCAGCCCTGGCCCTGGGCATCCGGTCCTCGATCACGCTTCCCTACCGGGGCGCTCCGGACTCGTTCACCCTGTCCCTGTTCGCCGCCCGGCCGGGGGTGATGGACGCGGCGCAGATCCCGCTGGCCGAGCTGCTGGTGGCGTTCGGCGGCGCGGCCCTGGCCGCCGTCTCCGACTACGACGAGGCGCAGCGCACGGCGGTCCAGCTGCGCGACGCCGCCGATTCCCGGTCCCTGGTGGACCAGGCCAAGGGCATCCTGATGCACGCGCTCGGCTGCAGCGCCGATGAAGCGCTCGACCGGATGCGCCAGGTCTCGCAGCGCAACAACATGCGCACGACCGAGGTGGCCGCGACGATCATCGGCGCGCGGGCCGGGCGGGTGGCCCAGGCCGGGGAGGCGCCCGGACCGGGAGGCGCGGCCCGGCCCGGGCAGGCGGGCCAGGCCGGGCAGGCGGGCCAGGCCGGGCGGGCGCCCCAGGCGGGGAGGGCGCGCCGGGCCTGCGAGCCGCCCCGGGCCGGGGAGGGCCGGCGAAGCACCTCGCGCCAGGCGTTAACGTGGTTTCCCACCTGCGCAGATTGGGCTCATGCTGTGACCGACGTCTCTGACCGCCAGCCCGCGGGCGACGGCGTGGCGGAGCTGCGCGCCCGCCATGAGGCCCTGCAGCAGACCGCCACCATGCCCGGCGCGGATCTGCGGCCGCTCCTCGACGCGGCCCTGGCCGAGCTGGACGGCGCGATTGACGCCCTGGGCTCGGCGCAGGCCCAGCCGGCCGCGGGCGGCAAGGACGAGCGGGCGGCGGGGTCGGTGCATGCCGAGCGCCGCCTGCTGCACGCGGTGTTCCAGCAGGTGCCGGTGCCGTTGTTCGTGCTCGGCCAGGACGGGACCGTGCGCCGGGCCAACCCGGCCGCCAGCGCGCTGCTCGGGGCGGCGCGCGGCTATCCGACCGGGAAGCCGTTCAGCGCGCTCGTTGACCCGTCGGGCCGCCCGGCCGTCCGTTCGCTGCTCGCCGCGGCGGCCCGCACCGAGGGGGGCCGGCAGCTGGACTGCCAGCTGCTGACAGCCAAGGGACGGATCAGCTGCGTGCTCGATGTGCGGCCGGTGAGCGTGCGCGGCGGTGACGACTCGCTGCTCGTCGCGGCCCGGGCCTGGCCCGCCGCCGGCGCCGCGGGCACGAAGGCCCGTGCCGCACCCGCGCCCGAGCCGGAGCAGGCGGGCGCTGACCTGCCCGGGGCGGGCCAGGCCGCACCCGATCCGGTGGTGACGGTCATGACGCGGCGGCTCGACCTGGCCACGATGGCCAGCCGGCTGCTGCTGGAAAACGTCACGTTCAGCGAGTCCGTCACCCTCCAGCGGTGCGCCCGGCTGCTCTCTGAGGCACTGGGGGCGTGGGTCATCGTGGACATGGACCGGGGCGGGCTGCTCCGCCGCCACTTCGTCACCGGGCCGGACAAGCACGAGTCCGGGCCGCTGACGCAGACGGTCGCCGCGGTCAACCCGGTGCCGGACTCACTGCCCGCGCAGGTCCGCGACTCCGGCAGCACGCTGCTGGTGACGCACGCCGAGGACAACAGCCTCCTCGGCACCGCACCGGACGGCGTGCCGCTGCTGGCCCTGCTGGGCACCGGGTCGGTGCTCAGCGTGCCGCTGGCGGACCGTGAGCAGACGTACGGCGTGCTCACGCTGGCCCGTGACCCGGCCTGCGGCTACTTCAGCCTGGCCGACGTGGGCCTGGTGGAAGAGATCGCCGAGCAGATGGCGCTGGCCATGTCGGTGCGCCGGATGCTGCGCAGCCGCACCGAGACAGCCGAGGCGCTCCAGGCCAGCCTCATCCCGCCGGTGCTGCGGGCCGTGCCGGGAGTGGAGATAGCGTCCGCGCACATGGCCCCCACCCGGGGCCGGGCGGTCGGCGGTGACTTCTACGATGTCCACCCGACCCCGGCCGGCTGGGGCGTGGCCATCGGCGACGTCTGCGGCAAGGGCGAGGACGCCGCCTCAGTCACCGCCGTGGCCCGGCACGCAATCCGTGTCCTGGCGCACTGGAACGCCGACCCGGCCGAGGTTCTCCGCGGCACGAACGAGATCATGCTGGCCGAGGAATTCGGCAGCCGCTTCGTCACGGCCAGCACCACCCACCTCAGCTGGAGCGGCCGCAGCCTGCACGCCGTGCTCGGCAGCGCCGGGCATCCCGGCCCGGTGCTGGTCCGGCCGGACGGGCGCGCCCAGGTCCTCGCGGGCGGCGGGCTGCCGCTCGGGATCTTCCCCGACGCCGAGCCGGTGACCCACGAGCTCGAGCTGGCCAGCGGCGACGTCCTGTTCTTCTGCACCGACGGGCTGACCGACGCCCGCAGCCCGGACCAGGCCTACTTCGAGGGCAGCCTCGCGGACGGCCTGTCCACGCTGGCGGGCAAGCCACCCGCGGACATCGTCTCCGGCATGCGCCGGCTGGTCCTGGACTTCTGCGCCGGGGTGCTGCTGGACGACCTGACCATGCTGGTGCTCCGGGTGGGCGAGCCGCCGGGCGCGTGAGCCCGCCCCGGTACTGACGGCCTGCCCGGCGGGTGAGCCCGCCCCCGCGGTGGCCGGGCCCGGCCACCGCCAGGCCGGCAGTCAGTCAGTACCGGGCGCCGGCCACCTGCGCGCCCAGCGGGTCCAGCACGGCCAGCTCGCTGTCGCTGAGCGTGACGTCGAGCGCGGCCACGTTCTGCTCCAGCCACTTCACCCGCTTGGTGCCGGGAATCGGTGCCACCGGCACGCCGAGCCGCTCCTGCTGCGCGTACACCCAGGCCAGGGCCACCTGCGCCGGGGCCACGCCCTTGGCGTCGGCCACCCCGCGGACCGCGTCCGCGATGGCCTGGTTAGCCTGCCCGGCTTCCCCGGTGAAGCGCGGGTTACGGCTGCGGAAGTCCCTGGCGTCCAGGGTCGACACATCCACGGTGCCGGTCAGGAAGCCCCGGCCCAGCGGCGAGTAGGGCACCAGGCCGACACCGAGCTCGCGCAGCGCGTCCAGGACCGTGGTCTCCGGGTCCCGGGCCCACAGCGAGTACTCGCTCTGCACCGCCGCGATCGGGTGTACCGCGCAGGCCCGGCGCAGCAGCGCGTTATCCACCTCGGACAGGCCCAGGTAGCGCACCTTCCCCTCGGCCACCAGCTCGGCCATGGCGCCGACGGTCTCCTCGATTTCCGCCGTCTGCGGCGGCCGGTGCAGGTAGTACAGGTCGATCACGTCCACGCCCAGCCGGGTCAGCGAGGACTCGCAGGCGCGCTTGACGTACCCGCGCTCGCCGCGGATGACGCGCTTGTCGTCGCCGCCGGAGCGGTCGATGCCGAACTTGGTCGCGAGCTGGACCCCCTCGCGGCGGCCCGCCAGGGCCCGGCCCACGAGGACCTCGTTGTGCCCGGCGCCGTAGATGTCGGCTGTGTCGATGAAGGTCACGCCGAGGTCGAGCGCACGGTGGATGGTGGCGATCGACTCATCCCAGTCGGTCTCGCCGTACCACTCGCTCATGCCCATGCAGCCCAGGCCCTGCGCCGAGACGGTGAGACCACCCAGTGAAACGTTGCGCACGTTACTCCTGTCCTGTTCCTGGTCCGGCCGCGCGGAGGCGGCTCTGGTACGCCGAGATCTTGTGGTCCAGCAGGTCCAGGCATTCCTGCTGCTGGCGCAGGGCCTGGCGGACGTGCTCGCGGTGGCCCTCCAGCAACGCGAGCCGCTCCTGCTCCCCCGCCCCCGACCGGACCAGCCCCGCGTAGCGGAGCATGTCGCGCACCGGCATCCCGGTGGCGCGGAGCCTGCTCAGCAGCAGGATCCAGTCCAGGTCGGCATCGTTGTAGCGACGGCGCCCGTCGGGGGTCCGGGCGATCCGGTCCAGCAGGCCGATCCGCTCATACCAGCGGAGCGTGTGCTGGGAGAGCCCGCACTTCTCCGCGGCCTGCCGCGTGGTCCAGCCCGTCACATCTGAAACCCTAAGCGTTAGAGCGCGCTCTAACGCAAACCGCCGGCCCCGGCCGTCTCTTCATGATCACGGTCGATAGGGGGCGCTATGTGGCAGGGATTGACCAGGATCATGGAAGCTGGGAGGCGGGGGGTTAGAGGGGCCAGGATTCGCGGCGGTAGGCGGCGTCCCAGAACATCCACTCGTAGCGGGCCCCGGTCGCGAAATGCGCCCGGGCCCGTTCTTCCTGGCCGCCGGCCAGGTCACGGCCGGCCTGGTCGGCGAGGTCCAGCACCTCGGCCACCTCGCCGGCGTACTCGGGACCGGCGTAGGTGTCGATCCAGCGCTGGTACACCGGGTTGGGCGAGCCCTTCTCGTGCAGGTGGCGCCCCACCTCCCCGTAGATCCAGAGGCACGGCAGCACGGCGGCCAGGCCTTCCGCGAACCCGCCGCGGAACACCGAGGAGAGCACGTAGCTCGTGTAGGCCTGGGTGGTCGGGCCCGGCTCGACCTGCGCCAGCGCGGCCGGGTCACCGCCCAGATCGGTGACCAGCTCCTGGTGCAGCGTGGCCTCGGCGGCCAGGCCGTTCGCGGCGTGCCGGGTGAGCACGCGGGCCGCCTCGGCGGTGGGCGCCTTCACCCCGACCAGTCCGACCGCCCGGACGAACTCGTGGACGTAGTGGTCGTCCTGCGAGATGTAGTAGAAGAACGCCTCCGGGGGCAGATCCCCCGAGGTGAGCCCCTGGAGGAACGGATGCTCCAGGATGGCCGCGTAGGTGCCGGCGATCCCCGCCCACAGCTTCCCGGTCCAGCCCGGCCGGTCCGCTGCCCCCGGTGCCTGCGCCGCATTCGTCTGTGCCGAAGTCATGCTGCTCCCCTCACGACGGAGTGGTGTTCCCTCACGACAGGTCGATCCACACGGTCTTGGTCTGCAGGTAGGAATCCAGCGCCTCGCGGCCGAGTTCCTTGCCGAAACCGCTCATCCTGAAGCCGCCGTACGGGACCGCGACGTCGAACCATCCGTAGGTGTTGACCCAGACCACGCCGGCCCGGATGGCGGCGGCCACCCGGTGACCGCGCTTGATGTCCCGGGTCCATACCCCCGAGGCGAGGCCGAACGCGGTGTCGTTCGCGGCCGCGACCGCTTCCTCCTCGGTAGCGAACGAGGACACCATGGCCACCGGCCCGAAGATCTCCTCGCGCATCACCCGCATCCCCGGGGTCACCCCGGTCAGGATGGTCGGGGTCACGAAGAAGCCGCCGTCCAGGGCCGGATCGGTCACCGGGGTGCCGCCGACCAGTGCGGTGGCGCCGTCGTCCAGGCCGGACCGGACCAGGGACAGCACCCGGTCCCGCTGCTCGGCGCTGACCAGCGGTCCCATCGTGGTCTGCGGGTCGAGGCCGTCGCCGAGCCGGACCGCGCGGACCTTGTCGGCCAGCCGGGCCAGGAACTCGTCGTGCACCGAATCCTGGACGTAGACCCGGGCGCCGGCGATGCAGCACTGGCCCTGGTTGAAGTAGACCGCGCCGAATGTGCCCTCCACGGCCGCGTCGAGGTCTGCGTCCGCGAAGACCAGGCTGGGCGACTTGCCCCCCAGCTCGAGCGAGAGGCGCTTCATGTTGCCCTTCGCCGCGTCGAGGATCTTCTGGCCGGTGCCGGTCTCGCCGGTGAACGTGACCTTGTCCACGCCCGGATGGGCGGCCAGCGGCGCCCCGGCGGTCGGCCCGAATCCGGGGATCACGTTGACCACCCCGGGCGGGAACCCGACCTCCTCGATGAGCTGGGCCAGCCGCAGCGCGGACAGCGGGGTCTGCTCGGCGGGCTTGAGCACCACCGTGTTCCCGGCGGCCAGCGCCGGGCCCAGCTTGTAGCCGCACATCAGCAGCGGGAAGTTCCACGGGATGATCGCCGCGACCACCCCGACCGGCTCGCGCCGGGTGTAGACGTGGAAGGCGGCCCCGCTGGCCGGGGTGATGGTCTCACCCTCGATCTTGGTGGCCCAGCCCGCGTAGTAGCGGAACAGCCCCGCGCACAGCGGCACGTCCACGGCGAGTGATTCGCTGGTGGGCTTGCCGTTGTCGAGCGCCTCGAGACGGGCGAACTCCGCGGCCAGGCTCTCGATCCGGCGGCCGAGCTCCCACAGCAGCTCGGCGCGGCGGGCCGGGGCCTCGGCCGACCACGGACCAAGCGCTGCGCGGGCCGCCTCCACCGCCGCGTCCACATCCGCCGCGCCGGAATCAGCGACCATGGCGAGGGGCCCGCCGGTAGCCGGGTTCTGCACCTCGAACCACTGTCCCGAGGCAGCCGGCCGCTCGGTCCCGGCGATCACCAGCCCGCGGGGGCGCTGCAGGAACTGCTCAAAGGGTTCCAGGGCGGCCACGCGCGAGCTCCCGGTGCGAAGGGACAGCAGGGTCAAATCCGATAAGATCTGAGATCTGCACTGAAGCACAACCGCTCGGAACGCGTCAAGAGCCGTACCTGAGCAGCCGCATCACCGGGAACCTATCCCGATTAAGCCGGTGTTGCCGTCGGTAAAATTCACATTTCGCCGTCGCCGGTCCCGGCAACGGGAGTCCAGATCTTATATCTTTGCCTTCCCGCACGTTCGTGCCCTCGTGCGGGGCACCGACCGGGAGGCGGCCACGCCCCGGCTGGCCAGCGAGGGCGGGCCAGACGGGCCGCCCGGGGCCCGCACGGAGGCCGCAGGGAGGCCGCCGCAGGGAGGCCCCAAAGGGCCAGGCTGGGGGCCCTTGCCAGCGGTGCCGGCCGAGCCTAAACTTGGGCGATCATAAGATCTGAGATCTTATTTTTACGCAACCAGTGAGGATGTTTGTGCCGACTCCGGAACAGCTCAGCGCCCGCGTCGCCGCTGCGGTAGACACCCACCGGCTGATCGATCTGGTGCAGCAGGTGTGCCGCATTCCGAGCGTGCTCGGCGAGGAGGGCGAGCTGGCCGGCTTCCTGCACTCGGTGATGACAGCGTCCGGGTTCGAGGCCACCGGCCTCCAGCCGGTCCTGCCCGGCCGCCCGAACGCGCTGGGCGAGCTGTCCTTCGGCACCGGCCCCCGGGTCGTGCTCACCGGGCACCTGGACACGAAGCCGGTGTCGCACGGCTGGACCGCGACCACGCCGTTCTCGGGTGAGCTGATCGACGGCAGCATCTACGGCCACGGGATCATGGACATGAAGGCCGCGCTGGCCTGCGAGATCGTGGCCATGGAAGCGCTGCGCGACAGCGGGGTGGAGCTGTCCGGCACGGTGACGATGGCCGCGGTGGCCGATCACATGGGCGACCAGCTCGGCTCCATCGCCTACTTCGACAGCAACCCGGCCGACATGGCGGTGCTCGGCGAGCTGTCCGACAACGAGATCTTCCTCGGCCACCGCGGCCGCTACTACTTCGACGTCACGCTCCTGGGCCGGTCGGCGCACACCTGCCACAAGCCGCTCGCGGTCAACGCGAACGTGCTCGCCGCGCAGGCCATCCTCGAGCTTGACGCCTCGCACTTCACGCCGGAGCTGGAGGACTGGGTCCGCGACCTGTTCGGCCCGGAGACGTTCGTGGTGCCCGGCCGCGTCTACGGGGGCCTGCCGCCCGGCGGGCCGTCGATGATCCCCGACGAGTGCGTGGTCCGGGTGGACTGCCGCCCGCAGCCCGGGGTCAGCGTGGCCGAGGTGCGGGCCGAGGTGGACCGCTGCCTCGAACGGGCCCGGCAGCGCGACCCCCGGCTGCGGGCCGAGGTCGTGCTGGCCGACGTCAAGGACGGTTACCTGGCCGGGCCCGACGACGAGGTCGTCCGGCACATGCGCGACGCGGTCCGCTCGGTCCGCGCCCAGCCGCGCGCGCTGGCCGCGGGCGGCGCGGGCCAGGCCGAGCCGGAGCTCCAGGTGGCCGGCTGGCTGGGCGACACGGCCAGCTTCGGCGCCAAGGTACCCACGGTCATCTTCGGTCCCGGCGGTGAGCCGGTGTACTGCCCGGACGAGCACCTGAGCGTGGCCGACATCGTCGAGGCCACCCAGGTCTACGCCGCCTTCGCCGCCCTCGCCCTCGCCCGGTCCGGGGACTGAGCGCGTGCGCATGGTGCTGGCGAAGCCCGCGGCTGGGAAGAAGCCAAAGGAAGCGGAAGACGCATGAGGGTGGTGCTGGCGAAGCCCGCGGCTGGGAAGAAGCCAAAGGAAGCGGAAGACGCATGAGGGTCGTGCTGGCGAAGCCAGGGCTAGATGGCCACGACCGCGGCGTCAAAGTCGTGGCGATGGCGCTGCGGGACGCCGGCGCCGAGGTCATCTACCTCGGGCTGCGCCAGACCCCCGGGCAGATCGTGGCGGCGGCCCAGGCCGAGGACGCGGACGTGATCGGGATCTCGGTCCTGTCCGGTGTGCACATCCCGCTGGCCCGCCAGATCCGCGAGGCGCAGCAGGCCGCGGGGGTGGACGACATCCCGCTGGTCGTCGGGGGCACGATCCCCGCCCAGGACGTCCCGGCGCTCACCGGCCTGGGGGTCCGCGCCGTCTACGGGGTGGGGACGCCGGTCGAGGAGGTCGTGGCCGGCGTGCTGGCCCTGGACGGCGGCAGCCGATGATCACCACCGACTCGGGCATCCCGGTCGAGCCCTGGTACGGCCCGCCAGCCGAACCCGGCCCGCCGCCCGGCCAGCCCGGCGAACCCCCCTACGTCCGCGGCCCGTACGCGTCGATGTACCGCGAGCGGCTGTGGACGATGCGCCAGTACGCCGGGTTCGGCTCCGCCGAGGACACCAACGAGCGCTTCCGGTACCTGCTCAGCCAGGGCCAGACCGCCCTGTCGGTCGCCTTCGACCTGCCCACCCAGCTGGGCTACGACTCGTCCCACGAACTGGCCAGCCTCGAGGTGGGCCGGGTGGGCGTGGCCATCGACACCGCGGACGACATGGCCGCCGTGTTCGACGGCCTGCCGCTGGAGGACCTGTCGGTCAACTTCACCATCAACGCGACCGCGCCGATCATCCTGGCCTTCTACATCGTGGCGGCGGAGCGGCGCGGGGTCGACCCGGCCCGGCTGGCGGGCACGCTGCAGAACGACATCCTCAAGGAATTCCTGGCCCGCAAGCTCTACGTGTTCCCGCCGCAGCCCTCGCTCCAGCTGGCGGGCGACGTGGTCGAGTACTGCGCCCGGGAACTGCCGCGCTTCAACCCCATCTCGATCACCGGGTACCACGCCCGGGAGGCGGGCTGCGACGCCGTCCAGGAGATCGGGCTGACCATGGCCGCGGCCATCGCCTACGCGGAGCACTTCACCGCCCGCGGCCTGGCGTTCGACTCGTTCGCGCCGCGGCTGTCCTTCCACTTCTCCAGCCAGATGGACCTGTTCGAGGAGGCGGCCAAGGTCCGCGCGGCGCGCGGCCTGTGGTACGAGATCGCCACCCAGCGCTTCGGCGCGGCCAACCCGCACTCGGGCCGGCTGCGCTTCTTCTCCGGCTGTTCCGGGGCCACGCTGACCGCCCAGCAGCCGCTGAATAACGTGGTGCGCTCGACCCTGCAGTGCCTGGCCGCGGTGCTGGGCGGCGCCCAGTCCATCCACGTGATGGGCTACGACGAGGCGCTGGAGATCCCCACGCGAAGAGTCGGTCCGGCTGGCCCTGCGCACCCAGCAGATCATCGCCCATGAATCCGGGGTGACCAGGACCGTCGATCCGCTGGCGGGTTCGTATTTCGTGGAGTCGCTGACCGGCGAGCTGCGCCGCCGGGCGCTGGCCCTGGTCCAGGAGGTGGACGCCGGCGGCGGCTACGTGCACCTGCTCGAGCAGGGCGTGCCGCAGCGCTGGATCGCCGAGGCGGCCTACCGCAGTGAGCTGGCCACGGCGTCCGGCGAGCGGGTCAAGGTCGGGGTCAACCAGTACACCGGCGGCGGCGAGGATCATCCGCCCCGGCTGTTCGAGGTGGACTCCGCCGCGGCCGGCCAGCAGCGGGCCCGGCTGGCCAGCAGGCTGTCCGGGCGGGAGGCCGCCCCGGCCGCCCGCGCACTCACCCAGCTCAGGGAGACGGTGACGGCCGGCGACAACACCATGCCGGCCTTCCTCGCCGCGGCCCGGGCGGGCTGCACCGTGGGCGAGATCACCGACGTGCTCCGCGCCGAGTTCGGCGAGCACCGGGAACCTCCCCCATGGTGAGGCCGCCCGCGGGCCAGCCACTGGCCGGGATCCGGGTGCTGGACCTGACCCGCTTCGTGTCCGGTGCCTACTGCACGATGGTGCTGGACGCGCTCGGGGCCGACGTGATCAAGGTGGAGGGGCTGCCTGGCGGCGACCCCTACCGCGCCCAGGGCGCGGTCACGGTGGGCACCCTGAGCGGCCTGTTCGCGTCGCTGAACACCGGCAAGCGGAGCATCGCCGTCGATCTGACCACGCCGGACGGCAGCGAACTGATCCGCACGCTGGCGCGGGCCAGCGACGTGTTCGTGGAGAACGCCCGGCCGGGCTCGCTGGAGCGGGCCGGCCTCGGCCCGGACCGCCTGCACGCGCTCAACCCGCGGCTCGTGTACGCGTCGATCTCCGGGTTCGGCCAGGCCGGCCCGGACGCGGCCCGCGGCGGCTTCGACCTGATCCTCCAGGCGGCCAGCGGGATCATGGCGGTCACCGGCAACGAGGCGGGCGGCCCGGTGAAGGTCGGCGCTCCGGTCCTCGACATCGGGTCCGGGATGAGCGCGGTGACCGCCATCGTCGCGGCGCTGTTCGCCCGGACCGCCGACGGGCTGGGCCGCACGGTGAGCTCGTCGCTGCTGGAGTTCGCGCTGAGCTGTTTCACCAGCTACGCGGCGGACATCCTGGAGACCGGCACCTCGCCGGGCCTGCTCGGCAACGACTCCCCCCAGTTCGCCCCGTACGGCGTGTTCCGCTGCCGGGACGGGTCCCTGGCCCTCGCCGGGGCGGGCAGCGAGCCGCTGTGGCTCAAGCTCTGCGACGTGCTGGGCCGGCCGGACTGGGGCACCGACCCCCGCTTCGCCACCAACGCCGACCGGCTGCGGCACCGCGCCGAGCTGACCGCCGAGATCGAGCAGGTCCTGACCCGGGAGACCGCCGGGCACTGGCAGCAGGCGCTGGACGGGGCGGGCATCCCCGCCTCCCCCGTGCTCCCGCCCGCCGCCGCGCTGACCTCGGCGCAGGCTGAGGCCCTCCAGATCCGCCACGCAGCCAGTACGCCGGATGGCTACGGCTATCAAACGGTCCGTCCGCCGCTCTCGATGGCGCCCGGCCTGGCCGAGCCCGCGGGCCCCGCCGGAAACCCGGGCGCCGGAACCCTCGGCTACTCCCGCGGCGCGCCCGCGCTGGGCCAGCACACCACGGAGATCCTCGGCGAAGCTGGGCTGGCCGCGGCCGAGATCGGCGACCTGATAGCCCGCGGGATCGTGGCCGGATGAGCACCGCCCGCCCGGGCCAGCCGGGCGCCAGCCAGCCAGGCCCAGGCCGGCTGAACACGGGCCAGCCGGACGCGGGCCAGCTGAACACGGGCCAGCTGGCCCGCCTGGTCCTCGACCGGACCATCGCGCTGAGCGCGATCCCGGCGCCGTCCCGCCGCGAATACCAGCGGGCCCGGGTCGTCCGGGACTGGTGGGCCGCCGACGGGCTGGCCTTCGTCACGACCGACGCGGCCGGGAACGTCCGGGCCCGGCTGCGGGCGGGCGACCCCGGCCGGCCCGCGGTGCTGCTCTGTGCCCACCTGGATACCGTGTTCGGCTCCGAGATCCCGCACGCGGTCGTACGCCACGGCGGGCGCCTGTCCGGGCCCGGGGTGGGCGACAACACGGTCGCGGTCTGCGCGCTGAGCGCCCTGGACGCGCTCCTGCCCGCCCGGCTCCGGCACCCGGTGTGGGTCGTGGCCACCACCTGCGAGGAGGGCCTGGGCAACCTGGCCGGCGTGCGCGCCCTGCTCGACGACCCGCCCGGCCCGGTCCGGGCGGTCATCGCGCTGGAAGGCAACTACCTCGGGCGGGTGAACGTGACCGGCGTGGGCTCGACCCGGTGGCGGGTCACGGTCACCGGGCCGGGCGGTCACGCCTGGGAGGAGGCCGGCCAGCCCAGCGCGGTGCACGAGGCGGCCCGGCTGGTCGCCGCGCTGGCCGGGCTGGCCTGCCCGGAGCCGCCCGCTGCCGGGGCGGGCCAGCCCGCGCCGCCCAAGACCACCGTGAACGTGGGACTCATCGAAGGCGGCGAGTCGGTCAACTCGCGGGCCCGGCAGGCTGGGTTCCTCGTCGACCTGCGCAGCGCCGATCCCGAGGCTCTCGGCGCGCTGCGCACGGCCGCCCGGGCCGTGCTGGACGACCCGGCCGTCCCGCTCGGGATCTCGGTGCACGAGATCGGGGAACGGCCCGCCGGCCAGCTCGACCCGGATCACCCGCTGGCTACCCTGGCCGCAGACGTGCTGCGCGAGGCGGGGATCCCGCCCCGGCTCACCGCCGCCAGCACCGACGCCAACGCCGCCTACCCGCGCGGCATCCCGGCCCTGACTCTCGGCATCACCACCGGCGAGGGCACCCACACCGAGCAGGAGTGGATCGACGTCGAACCCGGTGGCGGCCGGGCTGGCCGCCCTGGCGGCCACGGTCGCCCGACTGGACGGACAGGAGTGGTGAGAACGGTGCGCACCGGAGTGACCCTGCAGGGCGTGGACCCGCCCGCCGACTTCGAGGAAATGGTCACGGAGATCGAGACCCTCGGCTACGACAACCTCTGGCTGACCGACTCCTCGCTGCACTCCCGCAACTGCTGGGCCTACCTCACGCTGGCGGCCCGGCAGACGTCCCGGATGACGCTCGGCACCGCGGTGACCAACCCGGTGACCCGGCACCCGGCGATCACCGCGGTGGCTGCGGCCACCGTGGCCGAGATCTCCGGCGGCCGGGTCATCCTGGGCATCGGCGCGGGCGACCGGCCGCTGCTGTCGCTCGGCTACACCCCGGCCAGGCTGGCCACCCTGGAGGCGTCCATCGCGGCCATCCGCGCGCTGTGGACCGGCGCGGCCGTCGACGCCAACGGGCCGGGATTCGCGCTGCACGACGCGCACTACCGTTTCCCCCCGGGGCTGGACGTCCCGGTGTGGGTGTCGGCCACCGGCCCGCGCACCCTGGAGCTGGCCGGCCGGGTCGCGGACGGGGTGATCCTGCTGGCCGGGCTGCACCCGGACGGGATCTCGTTCGCGCTGGAGCACATCGACCGCGGCGCCGAGGCGGCCGGGCGCAGCGAGCGTCCGCCGGTGACCGTGTTCGCCTACGGGGCCATCAGCGACGACGAGGAGGCGGCCATCGCCGCGGCCCGGACGATCGCCGCCTGGTTCCCGCAGACCGCGCCGGTGCACTGCCGGCTGGCCGGCCTGCCGCAGGACATCATCGACCA
This sequence comes from uncultured Actinomycetes bacterium, assembly GCA_963720645.1. Classification (GTDB taxonomy): domain Bacteria; phylum Actinomycetota; class Actinomycetes; order Streptosporangiales; family Streptosporangiaceae; genus RYN-230. Next base: position 61,863 of record CAVRFX010000026.1, read on the forward strand.
GGTCCGGGGCAGCTATGCGGGCGGCGAGTTCCAGGAGGCGGCCCGGGCGGCGCAGGCGCTGCCGGTCGAGTTCGTCAAGCGGATGGCGCTGGCCGGCGGCCGGGACGAGGCGCGCCAGCACCTGCGGGACCTGGCCGGACTGGGCGTCGACTCGGTCACCGTGTTCCCGCTCGGTGCGGACCGGATGGCCACGATAAGAGCGTTTGCGGACTGCGTGGCGGCCGAAGCGGCGCTGACGTGAAACCGGTGAGCTCCAGGCCAGCCAGGAAGGGACCCGCATGATCGTCATCCAGGGCGGCACCGTGCTGACGGTGGACGACTTCGGCACCGTGCACGTTCCCGGGCACGTGGTCATCGACGCGGACCGGATCGCCGCGGTCGGCCAGGGTACCTATCCCGGTGAGGTCCCCGCGGGCACCGAGGTGATCGACGCGTCGGGCATGGTCGTCATGCCGGGCATGGTGGACCTGCACTACCACACCGCGATCGGCAAGGGCTTCTGCGACCACCTGCCGCTGCTGGAGTCGCTGGAGCAGTTCTGGTACCCGTCGATCCGGGCGCTCGATCCGGAGACCGCGTACTGGGCCGCCCTCAACAGCTACCTCGAGTCGGTCAAGTGCGGCGTGACCACGGTCAACGACATGTACCGCCAGCTCGGCGCGCTGGGCCGGGCCGCCGAGGAGATCGGCATCCGGGCCGTGCTGTCCAACGACGTGGCCCTGCCCGAGCACGAGCTGGACACGCTGCAGGACAACCAGGACTCCTACGACGCCGTGCACGGCGCTGGGCGGCGGCCGGGTGCAGGTGTTCGTCGGCATCGAATGGCTGCCGCTGGCCTCGCCGGAACTGCTCAGGGACGCCCGCCAGCTCGCCGGCGACCTGGGCACCGGGATCCACGTCCACCTCAACGAGTCCCTGGGCGAGGTGGAGAACTCCCGGGCGCGGTTCGGCCGGCGGCCCACCGAGGTGGCCTACGACGCCGGCCTGCTCGGCCCGGACTGCGTGGCCGCGCACTGCGTCTGGCTGACCGACCATGAGATCGGGCTGATGCGCGAGACCGGCACGCACATCTCGCACAATCCCAGCTCCAACGCCAAGCTCGGCAACGGGGTCGCCCGGCTGCCCGAGATGCTCGCCGCCGGCCTCAACGTCGGGCTGGGCCACGACGCGGCCGAGTCGAGCAACAGCTGTGACCTGTTCGACGTCATGAAGTTCGCGTCGCTCATCCACCGCGCCCACCGCGGCGACGCCAGCCTGCTGCAGGCCCCGGACGTGGTGCGGATGGCGACCCGGAACGGGGCGGCGGCGCTGGGCCACGAGACCGGGGAGCTGTCCGCGGGCAAGAAGGCCGACGTGATCCTGGTGGACACCCGCAGCGCGATGTTCACGCCGCATGCTGCCGGGCGACCCGGCCCAGCTGTACTCGCACCTGGTGTTCGCGGCGGACGGCAGCGCGGTGGACACCACGATCGTGGACGGGCGGATCCTCATGCGCGGGCGGGAACTGCGCACCGTGGACGAGGCGGCCGTGCTGGCCCAGGCCAACCTGGCCCTGCAGCGCATCGCCGCGGCCATCGACTACACGAACTGACCTTCGCAGCAACGACCCGGGAGAACGCGGCCATGAGCAGAATCATCATCACCGGCGGCACGGTGCTGACCATCAACGACGCCGACGACGTCCACTTCGGCGGGCACGTGGTGCTGGACGGCGACCGGATCGCCGCGGTCGGCGAGGGGCCCTACCCCGGCGCGCCCGCCGACGGGGACCAGGTCATCGACGCGTCCGGCAAGATCGTCATGCCCGGCCTGGTCGACCTGCACTACCACACGGCAATCGCCAAGGGCTTCAGCGACCACCTGCCGCTGTGGGAGTACCTGGAGGCCTGCTGGTACCCGTTCATCCGCACCCTGGACGCCGACGCGGCCTACTGGTCCGCGGCCGCGAGCTACCTCGAGTCGATCAAGTGCGGGGTCACCACCGTCAACGACATGTACCGCCGGCTGCCCGACCTGGGCCGGGCCGCGCACGACATCGGCATCCGGGCCGTGCTGTCCAACGACGTGGCGCTGCCCGAGCACAACCTGGACACCCTCCAGGACAACCAGGACGCCTACGCCGCCGTGCACGGGCTCGGCGGCGGGCGGATCGAGGTGTACGTCGGGATCGAGTGGCTGCCGCTGGCCTCCCCCGAGCTGCTCCGCGACGCCCGGGCGCTGGCCGACGAGCTGGGCACCGGCATCCACATCCACCTGAACGAGTCGCTGACCGAGGTGGAGAACTCCCGGGAGCGGTTCGGCCGGCGGCCCACCGAGGTGGCCTACGACGCCGGCCTGCTCGGCCCGGACTGCGTGGCCGCGCACTGCGTCTGGCTGACCGACACCGAGATCGCGCTGATGCGCGAGACGCACACCCAGATCTCGCACAACCCCAGCTCCAACGCCAAGCTCGGCAACGGGATCGCCCGGCTGCCGGAGATGCTCGCGGCCGGGATCAACGTGGGCCTCGGCCATGACGCCGCCGAGTGCAACAACAGCCGGGACGCGTTCGAGGTGATGAAGTTCGCCTCGCTCATGCACCGCGCGCAGCGGGTGGACGCCAGCCTCATGCAGGCCCCCGCCGTGCTGCGGATGGCCACCCGCAACGGGTCCGCGGCGCTGCGGCACGACACCGGCCAGCTCATCCCCGGGCACAAAGCCGACGTGATCCTGGTCGACACGGCCAACCCGATGTTCACCCCGCTGATGCCGGGCGACAAGGCGCACATCTACTCCCACCTGGTGTTCTCGGCCAACGGCAGCGCGGTGGACACCACGATCGTGGACGGCCAGATCCTGATGCGCGGGCGGGAACTGCTCACCATGGACGAGCAGCAGATCCTGTCCGGGGCCAACGAAGGGTTCCTGCGCACGCTGGAGAAGATCCGTTCCTGATGCAGATCGACGCGCACACGCACATCCTGAGCCTCGCCGAGGACGCGGAGTTCACCACCGAGTACGGGCGTGAGGGCTCGCTGTGCATCTACCGCAGCCTCGGCCTGCTGCCGTCGCACCGGCCGCCGACCGAGGAGGAGTGGGAGGCCAGCGGCTACAGCCGCAAGGGCTTCCCGGTCATCGGGCCGGACGAGTCGGTCCGCGACCACCCCGGCTTCGACAAGATCGTGATCCTGGCCGTGTCGCCCCAGTTCCTGGACGGCGAGCTGATCGGCACCGTGGACAGCTACGGCATCACGGGCGTGCCGGGGCCGCCGACCCCGGAGAAGTGCAACGACTACATCGCCGCGATCGCCGCGGCCCGGCCGGACACGTTCATCGGCTACGCGTCGGTCAACCCGGCCTACCGCGGGCCGGCCGCGGCGGTCCGGGAACTGGAACGGGCCGTGCGGGACCTGGGCCTGACCGGCCTCAAGCTGTACCCGATGTACCAGGACTGGTCCCCCGCCGACCCGGTGACCGCGTTCCCTGTCTTCGAGAAGGCGGAGGAGCTGGGCATCCCGGTCATGGTGCACCAGGCCGGCTCGACCCGGATCGACGCCCGGATGGAGCACGCCCGCCCGGCGCTGCTGGACGCCGCGGGCCGGCACTTCCGCGACCTGCGGCTCACGATCGCGCACTGCGGGCTGCCCTGGGTGGACGAGGCCATGTTCATGCTGACCAAGCACCCGAACTTCTACGCCGAGCTGAGCTACCACATCGCCAGCGTGACCACCGAGGAGCTGCTGCGCTTCCTGGTCCACGCGCAGGCGTCCTTCGTGCCGCTGGAGAAGCTGTTCTTCGGCACCGACTACCCGGGCTTCCTCTACGACCCGGTCAAGCTGCGGGCCAAGCTGCTGGACGTGAACTCCCACGCGGAACGGGTCGGCTGCGCCCCCATCCCCCAGGCCCAACTAGACGGCATCCTCGGCGACAACTACGCCCGCATGCTCGGCCTCCTCCCCGCCTGACGCCGCCCCGCCCCAACCCCACCAGAAGATTTAGCGCGGTGCATCGTGGTCGCTATCACGCACACGATGCACCGCGCTAATGAAGTGGGGCAGGGGGGTGGGGGGGTCGCTGGTGTCGGCGCGGGTAGATTCGGGCGGGTGCTCATCAGGAAAGCCACCGCCCAGGACTGGCCGCGCATCTACCCCTTCTATGCGGCCATCATGGCCGAGGGGAAGACCTATCCCTTTCCCGCAGGGCAGACCCTCGAGCAGGCCCGCCCCTGGTGGATGGAAGAACCGCCTGGGCAGACCGTGGTCGCCGTTACCGGCGACGACACCATCACCGGCTCCGCAAAGATGGGACCCAACCGGCCCGGGCACGGGGCCCATATCGCCACGGCTTCCTTCATCGTCGACCCCGCCTGCCGAGCCCAGGGAGTGGGCCGCGCACTCGGCGAATACGTCCTCAGCTGGTCGCGAGCGGAAGGTTACCGCGGCATCCAGTTCAATGCCGTGGTCGAAGCCAACCATCCCGCCGTGCACTTGTGGCGCTCGCTGGGATTCGACATCATCGGCACCGTGCCCGAGGCATTCGACCACCCCGACCACGGGTACGTCGGCCTGCACGTCATGTACCAGAAGCTCTGAACCCGGCCGTGCACGCACGGCCCGCTGGCCCACCGAGCGTCAGAGGACGGGCCACTGGGGGGCGGGATCGATGCCGATCTCGGCCAGGACACGGCGGTTGATCTGCTCGACCTGCCCGCGCAGCTCGTCCTCGTCCACGCGGGTCAGCTTCTTGTGGTCGAGCAGCACGTCGCCGCCGACCAGGACGGTGTCCGCCGAGTGCCCCGTCACCCCGTAAACCAGGTTGGCCACCGGGTTGTGCAGCGGCCGCCAGTCGAAGTCCGCGGTGTCGAACACGACCAGGTCGGCCTGCTTGCCAGGCTCCAGCGAGCCGGTCACGTCGTCCATCCACAGCGCGGTCGCGCCGCTGATGGTGGCCATCTCCACGGCCTGCTCCGCGGTGACCGCCCGGGGGTCGCGCCGGGCGTCCCGGGGCAGCAGCGCCGCGAGCTGCATCGAGCGGCAGATGTCCTGATGGTTGGAGACGTTCTCGGCGTCGGTGCCCAGGGCCATCGGCACCCCGGCGGCCAGCAGCTCCGGCCACTTCCCGGTCTGCGTGGTGCCCTTGGCCAGCTTGAGTGCGGAGCTGGGGTTCTGTGAGATCCGCGCGCCGGCGTCGGCCACGTACCGCACGTCGCGGTCGTCCAGGCTGGTCATGTGGTTGAGCAGGGTCCGCTCGTTGAGCGCGCCGATCTCGTGCATGTGCTCGACCGGGCGGTGCCCGAACGTGGCCAGCTCCAGCTCGACCTCACGCTCGCTGGTTGACTTGTGCAGCACGAACAGGGACTCCGCGTCCCGGGCCAGCTCCGCGGCCCCCCGGTTGAGCTCGTCGGAGCAGGTGCCCACGCCCTCGATCGTGACCGCGTCCCTGATCCGCGGATGACCGAACTTGCGGACCTGCTCGATCCCGTCGGCCAGCCGGCGCAGCGCCGTCTTGGCGTCCATCCGCAGCCAGTCGGGCAGGTCGGCGGCGCCGGCCGAGCCCGGCCTGATCCCAGGTCCACGGGCCGGTCCGGGCCCGGATCCCGGACGAGGCCAGCGCCTCCAGCACGGCGTCCAGGTGGTTGCAGCCCGGCTCCTCGAACAGCGTCGTGCCGAACCGGATCATCTCCGCGGCGGCGTGCTGGGCGTGCACGTACATGTCCTGCTCGGTCAGGGCGGCGAAGGACGGGTAGATGAAGCGGCGCAGCGCGTCGAGGGTCTGGCCGCCCTCCGGCATCGCGCCCTTGGCGCAGCACAGCAGGTGCCGGTGCCCGTTCACCAGCCCCGGGGTGATCACGCCGTCCGGCGCGTCGATGAGCCGCCGGGCGCGTACCGGCTGAGCAGGTCGGCCCGCTGGCCCACCTCGACGATGACTCCGGCGTCGATGGCCACCGCGCCGGCCCGGTACATCTGGCGCTGGGGGTTCATGGTCAGCAGCCAGCCGCCCGCGACCACGAGGTTGACCGGGACCGGCCCGGCCGCTCCGCCCGCGCCGGCCCGGTCGGGACTGCCCACGGCGCCGACCATTCTGCCTCCCAGATCAGATCTCAGATCTGAGGCTAGGAGCGTCAGCCTCGGCCCGTCAATGCCGCCCGCGTAACCATCCTGCCTCGCCGCCGCGCCCCGCACCGGCGGGGGCCCGCGATGCCACTCTGGCCTTGACGAAGGCGAGCGGCGCAGAGTCTGATATCTCATGTCTTGGCCGCCGGACCAGTAGGGAGTCACCCCGATGGGCACAGTGACCTCGGCCTCGGCGCTGCTGCGCGAGCGCGGCGCGGCCAGCTGGGCGGCGGCGGTCAGCCACCCGATGGTGGCCGGGATCGGCGCGGGCTCGCTGCCGCACGAGACGTTCCGTTACTACTTCGAGCAGAACGTGCTGTACCTCGAGGACTACGCGCGGGCCATCGCCCTGATCATCGGCCGGGCCCCGGACCTGGCCGCGGTCACGGTGCTGACCAGGTTCCTCGGCCAGATCGTGGACACCGAGCTGCCCGCGAACTACGCGTTCCTGGGCCGCCTGGGCGGGCCCGCCCGGGCCAGCAGCGCCCGGCCCGGTCCCGGCGCCGTGATGACCCCGGTCACCTACGCCTACACCCGGCACCTGCTGGACACGGCCGGCCGGCATGACCTGCCGGCCGGGCTCGCCGCGGTGCTCCCCTGCCAGTGGAGCTACGGCGAGCTGGCGACCGGCCTGGCCGCGTCGATGCCCGGCCGACCCCGTCTACGCAGACTGGATCGGCATGTTCGCCGGGGACGGTTACGACGAGCTGGTGCAGGCGAGCACCGCCCTGCTCGACCAGCACGCCGACACCGGCGACGAGGCCCAGATGACGTCGCTGGCCGCGGTGTTCGACCGCTCCACCCGCTACGAGCTGGCTTTCTGGGACATGGCTCTGGCTGGCCCAGAGAACACCTAGGCGCGCAGGAGCTGGGCGGCGCGGTGGCCGATCATCATCGACGCCAGGTTAGTGTTGGCCCGCGGGATGACCGGGAAGACCGAGCAGTCCGCCACGGTCAGGCCGGAGGTGCCGAGCACGTCCAGGCCCGGGCTGACCACGGAGCGCAGGTCGGCTGGGTCGCCCATCCGGCAGGTCCCGCAGTGGTGGTTGTAGGTACCGGCCACCCGCCGGCTCGCGGCGGCCAGGTCATCCGCCCGCCACCAGGCACCGTCCGGCACCCGGACCAGCCCCTGCGCGACCAGCTCGTCGATCATGTCCGCGGTGGTGGCCACGATCTCGGCCATCCTGGCCGCGTCCTGCTCGTCCGCGAGGTGGCGGACCCGGACCTCAGCCACCCCGCCCGGGGTCAGCGCGACCCGGCCGCGGCTGAGCGGGGTCATCAGGGCCGCGGTGAACGCGACCTGGGTGGCGGGCACGGACGGGTCGTACGGCCGGGTCTGCCACGGGAAGATCTCCGCCTCGATGTGGTCGCCGGGCAGCTCGTAACGCAGCAGCGCGCCGCTGACCGGCCGGGCCTCGATGGCGGCCAGGTCGGTCACGTCCACGTCGAGCAGGCACCACGGATGGTCCTGGAGGCTGGCGCCGACCCCGTCGAGCCGGGACACCAGCCGGGCCCCGGCGTGCCGCACCATCGCCTCCGGTCCGATGCCGGAATTCATGAGCAGCAACGAGGACCCGAACGCGCCCGCGCACACGACCACGCGACCGGCGTAGAGGCGCTGCTGGCCCTCCGGGCCGACGACCTCGGCGCCGGCGCACCGCGTCCCGTCGAAGAGCAGCCTGATGGCCTGCGTGCCGGTGCGCACGTCCACGGCCGGGCGGACCAGCGGGAGGACGGCGGCGTGGGTGCCCCAGCGTCCCTCATCCTTGCGGTTGGTCGGCCATACCCCGATGCCGAGCACCCCGGGCGCGTTGTGGTCGGGGGCGGCCGGGTGGCCGCGCCGGGCACACAGCGCGATGAGGGCCTCGTCGAGCGGCCCGGGGGTGAGCCGGGTGATGGGGATCGGCCCGGCGGCGCCGTGGTACTCCGCGTCGCCGAATTGCTGGTCGGACTCGATGGCCCGGAAACCGTCCAGGCAGTCCGCCCACGCCCAGCCGGGCACGGCCCAGCCGTCGTAGTCCCACGGCTGGCCGCGCAGGGCCGCGGCCGAGTTGACCGTGGACCCGCCCCCGGTGCCGCGGCCCTGGGGCAGGTCGATCCCGGTGTCCGCGTCGGTGTAGTGGAAGTAGCACTCGTCAGGCAGCAGGTAGTCGTAGAGCATCCAGCGCGGCGGCGGGGTGCCCGGATCCGGCCCGGCCTCGACCACGGTGACCGAGGCCGAGTCCTTCAGGCCGAGCGCGCAGAACAGGCCGGCCGCACCGGCCCCGACGATGAGGACATCCGGCTGGCCGCTCACGGGCGGATCGCGGCCGATTCCGGGTCGAGGTTGGCCAGCTGGTCGGCCATGACCGACAGGATGTGCTGGCGCATGAGGGCCTCGGCCCGCTGCCCGTCCCGCTGGACGATGGCCTCATAGATGCCCTGGTGCTCCCGGACCGACGTCCCCATCCGGCCGGGAATGGCCACGGTCAGGCGGCCGATCCGGGTCACGTGATCCCGGATGTTGTTCAGCATCGCGGTGATCCTGCTGTTCTTCGACTGGGCGTAGAGGAGCACGTCGAACTCATCCAGCAGCGCCGCGAGCCGGTCAGACTCGCCGGCCCCGAAGGCCGCGGCGCTGTCCCGGACGATACGCGACAGCGTGGCCAGGTCCTCGGTCGCGATGTTCAGCGCGGCCTCCCGCGCGCACAGCCCCTCCAGCAGCTCCCGCACCTCGTAGATCTCGCGCAGGTCCTGGCGGCTGTAGCCGCCGACGACCGCGCTGCGGTACGGCGCGATCTCGACGAACCCGTCCTTCTCCAGCCGCACGAACGCCTCGCGGAGCGGGGTCTTGCTCACCCCGAACCGGGCGGCCAGCTCGGCCTCGCGGAGCAGGTATCCCGGCGGCAGCCGGGCGGACACGATTTCCTGCCGCAGCTTCAGGTACACCGAGTCTTTCAGCTGTCGATGCTCGACGCCGTCAATGGGCGCGCTGGTCATAACCGCCTCCATGGCGGGACACCGCCGCCCGGTGGGGTTGCCACCGGGCGGCCAGTCCGCACTACGAGCAATCTGAGATCTCAGATTCTATCTCAGGCAGCTCTCTTTCTCGGTCAGAAACTTCGCCGGTCAGCTCTTCGGCAGCTGCGACGTGTTCACCACCGAGGAGGCCTGGACCGGCTTGGTGATCAGCCCTTCGCTCTTCATCCAGTTGGCGAAGCTCTGCCACTCGCTGACGCTCATCGCGCCGAACCCGCCGGTGTTCTTCAGCAGCGGCGCGGTCGCGTAGACCATCTTCTTCAGCAGGGCCGGGCTGTAACCCTTGGCCACCGGGGTCAGCGCGGCCAGCGCCGCGGCCGGGTTGGCCTGCGCGGCCGCGGCCCCCTGGCCCAGCCCGGCCAGGAACTCCTTGACCATCGTCCGGTAAGCGGGGTCGCTGGCCAGCTTGGACTTGTTGGCGATGATGACCAGCTCGTCGTAGTTGGGCACACCCTGCGTGTCCACCGGGTAGACCTTGGGATTCAGCCCCAGCGAGGCGAGCTGGATGGCCTCGACGTTCCGGTAGCCGCTGATGATCGCCGCCACCTTGTTCGACACCATGGCCGGGACCAGGCCCTCGTTGACCGTGACCAGCTTGATCTGGTTCAGCGACATGTTGTACTTCTTCAGCACCGCCTTGAGCATCTCCGCTGAGACCGGGTCTCCGTCGGTGCCGACCGTCTTGCCGGACAGCCCGGCCGGGCTGCTGACCCCGCTCTTACCCGAGATGATCAGCGAGTTGAGCGAGGTCGGAATCATCGCGGCGACCGCCGCGACGTTCAGGCCGTCAGTAGCCGCAGTGATCGTCTCCGGCTCGTAGGAGATGGCCAGCGGCACCTGGCCCAGGCTGACCAGCTTCAGCGCGTCCGTGCTGTTGGACGGCGACTGGAAGGTCACGTTCAGGTGCTGCTTGGTGAAGTCGCCGTCCTTCTGGGCCAGGTACAGCGCGATGTGATCTGGGTTCGGGAACCAGTCCAGCAGGACCGTGGTGTTGGTCATGGCCTGAGCGCTGCTGGAACTGGAGCTGGAGCCAGACGAAGAAGACGACGAACCACACGCGACGGCGGCCGACATCACGGCCACGGCCCCCAGGATCAGCGCACCGCGTCTGCGGCCGCTCCGCACTGCGGTCATGGAAGTCACCGTTTCCCTTCTCGTGCCCATGGGCAGATGATCCGCTCGGCTACCGAGACGGCGATGAACAACAGGATTGCCTCAGCAGTAAGGATGAAGATCGCGGCGAAGACCAAGGCGGTCTCCAGCTGCGGGATGGCCTGGATCATCACGTAGCCCAGGCCATTCTGCGAGCCGGCGTACTCACCGAACACCGCGCCGATCGGAGCATACGTGGCCGCGATCCGCAGCCCGGAGAAGATCGACGGCAGCGCGGCCGGCGCCTCCACCCGGCGCAGCGTGGCCCACCGGTTGCCGTCCAGGGTCCGCATCACCCGCAGCAGCTCGGGGTCCACCGAGGCCAGGCCGTCGATGGTGTTCACCACGATGGGGAAGAAGCAGATCAGCGTGACCACGATCAGCTTCGGGGTGATCGTGTAGCCGAAGATGATGGCCAGCACCGGCGCGATGACCACGACCGGCACCGCCTGGGAACCGATCAGCAGCGGGTAGACAGCGTTGCGGACCACCCGCGAGCTGTGCAGCGCGAAGGCGACGACCAGCGCGACCACGATCGACAGCAGGAAGCCCAGCACGACTTCCTCGGTCGTCACCCAGGTCGCGCTGGCCAGCGTGCCAGACCACTCGGAAACCCCGGTGGACCAGATGCTGTCCAGCGAGGGCAGCACGTAGTTGGGGACGCCGAACCAGTGGCTGACGGCCTCCCAGATCAGGCCGATCGCGACCAGGATGGCGGCCGCGGGCAGCGCCCGGCGGATACCCGCGGACGTGCGCCCCGACTTCGCCGGGACGGTCACTTCCGATTCATCCGGACGGGTGACTGTCGTGCTCATGTCACCGCCTCGAGCAGGGAGAGGATCTCGTCCCGGAGTTCGGCGAACTCCGGATGCCGGATCAGCTCGCGGCGGCTGCCGGCGGCCGGCAGGTGCACCTCGAACTGGGCGCGGATCCGGCCCGGCCGGGCGGACATGACCACGACCCGCTCGCCGATCAGCAGGGCCTCCTCCACGTCGTGGGTGACCAGCACCGTCGTCCTCGGCTCCTCGTCCAGCGCGGAGCGCAGCCATTCCTGCAGGTCGGCGCGGGTAATCGAGTCCAGGGCGCCGAACGGCTCATCGAGGAGCAGGACCTCCTTGCCCGCCACCAGCGTGCGCAGGAAGGAGACCCGCTGCCGCATGCCGCCGGACAGCTGGTACGGCAGCTTCTCCTCGAACCCGGCCAGCCCGAACCGCTCGACCAGGTGGCCGACCCGCTGGCGGGCGGTACGCCGGCGCACCCCCTGGTTCTCCAGCGCCAGCGCGGCGTTGCCGAGCACGTCGCGCCAGGGCAGCAGCAGGTCACGCTGGGGCATCCAGGCACAGCGGCGGAGCCGCTCGGCCGAGGTGGTGGCGCCGAGCACGTCGATCGTGCCCTCGTTGGGCTCGTCCAGGCCGCAGATCAGCGCGAGCAGGGTAGATTTCCCGCAGCCGCTCGGCCCGACGATGGACAGGCGGCTGTGCAGCGGGACCTCCAGATCGACCCCGGACACCGCGACCACCGGCCCGAACATCCGGGCCACGCCGGACAGCCGGATACCGGTCCCGCTGGCCACGGAGGTGCCGCTGTCGCCGGTGTCAGCCGGGCTGGTGCCCCCGGCACCGGGCGCGCCCGGGTACGCGCCTGCGTGCGGGGGAACACCCTTGGCTGCGGGCGTGCCACTCGTGCCGGCCATCGACTCCCCGATCGGCAGGGAAATAGGATCTCAGATCTCGATTTCAACAGTGAACCACTCCTGGCCCGGTCGCGCGAGGTTCCGACATGGAACCGTTACGTCCGCAATGTGCTGTTAACGGGCCCCTCCCCACCAGGCGATGACAAGTTTGCTTGACACGGCCGCCCGGGCCGGCCATCCTGAGGGTGTGACAAGCAGACTTTACATCCGGGCCGCCACCCGGACCCGGTGCTGAGGAACGAGCGGTGAACAACGACGTGCGCGAACGCCGCACCGCCAAGGGACTCGCCCAGGCCGACCTGGCCCGGGAGCTGGCCGTCTCACGGCAGACGATCAACTCCATCGAGACCGGGCGCTACACCCCGTCCCTCCCCCTGGCCATCGCTATCGCCCGGTTCTTCGGGACCGCCGTCGAGGAGGTCTTCCATGCAGATCACGACTAGGACCAGCCGTGCGTACTGGATCACCCCGGCCACCGGGGTGGCCATCGGCCTCGTCTATCTCATCGCGTTCTCCGTCGGTGGGCAGCCGGGCAACGGGCTGATCGGCCTGGGCATCATGGTCGCGTTCAGCGCGGCCATCGCCCTGCTCGGGCGGCGCAGTGAGACGGTCCGGGGCATCCTCGATCACCGCGACGAGCGGCTGGCCGGGATCGACCTTCGGGCCACGGCCGTGACCGCGGTGGTCATGATCCTGGCCGTGCTGGCCGGCTTCGTGGTCGAGGTGGCACGCGGTCACGACGGCATGCCGTTCGTCCTCATCGGCGCGGTCGGCGGCGTCGCCTACCTGGGCGCGGTCGCGTACTTCCGGGTCCGCGGCTGACCGGGACCGGGACCCGGCCCGGTCAGCGCCGACGTAGGCTGCGGACAGGAGGTGGCCCAATGGGGTTCGAGCACGTCCTGGTGGAGAGGTCCGGGGACTTCGCCACGATCACGATGAACCGGCCGCAGCGGCGCAACGCCCTGTCGATGGCGCATATGCGCGAGCTGATCACCGCGTTCCGCGAGATCGGCGACAGCGATGCCGTGGGCGTGGTCCTGGCGGGCAACGGCCCGGTGTTCAGTTCCGGGCACGACCTGGCCGAGGTAGCGGGGACCGACCTGCCGGCGGTCCGCAAGCTGCTGGGCACCTGCACCGAGCTGATGACGCTGATGCAGCAGATACCGCAGCCGGTCGTGGCCCGGGTCCACGGGCTGGCCACGGCGGCCGGCTGCCAGCTGGTCGCGAGCGCTGACCTCGCGGTGGCCAGCGAGGAGGCCGGCTTCGCCACGCCCGGCGGGAAGGGCGGCTGGTTCTGCCACACCCCGATGGTGGCCGTGGCCCGGAACGTGGGCCGGAAGCGGGCCATGGAGCTGGCCATGTCCGGCGACGTGATCGGCGCGCAGACCGCGCTCGAGTGGGGGCTGGTCAACCAGGTCGTGCCCGCCGGGCAGCTCGACTCCGCGGTCCAGGATCTGCTCGAGCGCGTGACCCGGGGGTCGGCGGAGAGCAAGGGCATCGGCAAGCAGGCGCTGTACGCCCAGATCGACCTGGACCAGCCGAAGGCGTACTCCTACGCGGTCGAGGTCATGGCCGCGACCAGCCAGCTGCCGGACGCCCGGGAATGGACGCAGGCCTTCCTGGAGAAGCGCAAGCCGCGCTGGCGCCGCGGGCGCTGAGGCACCGCCTGGTTAGCCGGCGCCGCCGAGCGCCTGGAGCAGGGCCTTCATCCACGGGCCCAGGTCGTCCGGGGTACGGGCGGAGATGAGGTTGCCGTCCACGACGGTGGCCTCGTCCACCCAGTCGGTTCCCGCGTTGACCATGTCGTCGCGGATGGCCGCCACGCTCGTCGCGCGGCGGCCCTTGAGGATCTTCGCGGAGATCGGCACCCAGCCGGCGTGGCAGATGAACGCGACCGGCTTGCCCGCCTCGTCGAAGTCACGGACCAGGCCGAGCACCGCCGCGGAGCGGCGGAGCTTGTCCGGCGCGTAACCGCCCGGGATGACCAGGCCGTCGAAATCCCGCGCGGTGACCTTGTCCACCACGGTGTCCACGAGCACCGGGCCGTGACCCTTCTTGCCCATGACCGGATGGTCGTCAAGGCCGGCCACGGTCACCGTGACCTCCTCCTCACGCAGCCGGTACAGCGGGTACAGCAGCTCCATGTCCTCGAACAGGTCTGCGGCGAGAAGGAGGACCTTGCGTCCGGCCAGCACCATGGTCCCGACTGTACGCCGCCAGGGCGGGGCGCGCGGCGGGGGCGACGCGCTGACGGATCGCAGTTACCCGGCTACCCTGTGCCGCCACTGATACGTTCCAGCGCAAGCGCGGTGCCCGTGGTTCTAGGGGCCAGTGATGCCTGGGGGGGACATGGTGCGCGCAGTGGGATCCTCGCGTGCGGTACGGCTTTCCGGCCTCGCGCTCGGCGGGGCAGCCCTGGCCGCCGCCGGGCTGCTGGCCGGCGGGACCCACGGCCCGGCGCGGCACGCCAGCGCGGGGCCCGCCCTCACGGCGGGGTCCCGGTACGCAGCCCGGCCTGCGGCCGGCGGCCACCGTCACCGGGCCAGCGCGCTGCCGGTGGCCAGCGCGCTGCCGGTGGCCGGCGCGCTCCCCGTCAGGGACGTGGCCCAGGCCACCCGCCTGGCCGGCCCGCTCCGCGGGGTGCGCCGCTACCTGCGCACCCGGAAGGGCGTGCCGCAGATAGCCCTGTTCAACGAGGTCACCGGCCGGGCCTACCTGCTCTCCGGCGGACCGGATACCCAGTACACCGCCAGCATCGTCAAGGCGGACATCATGGCCTTGTGGCTGTGGCGCTACCAGTCCCGGACCGGCACCATCCCCGGCAACGTGCCGTACTCCATCAGGTACCTGCTGCAGAACATGATCACGATGAGCGACAACGTGGCGGCGACGTCACTGTTCTACTTCCCCGGCGGCTGCACCACGCTCACCCTGTTCAACACGCTGATCCCGACCCGCCACACCAGGGTCGGCTGCGAGACGCCCACGTACTACGGGTGGGGCAACACCACGACGACGGCCGCCGACCAGGCCGCGATCGTCCGCACCCTCGCCTACCCGAACCGCACTCTGGCGCCGGACGCGAGGGAGTACGGGCTGCACCTGATGGAGAGCGTGGAACCGGCCCAGCGCTGGGGCATCACCTGCGGCCCGTGGGGCACCAGCTGCGCCGCGCCCGATTACGCCACGCCCGACCCGGCCGTGACCGTCGCCCTCAAGAACGGGTGGAAGTACCTGCCTACCTGCGCCAGCCAGGACGACTCGTGCCCCTGGCAGGTCAACAGCATCGGCTGGGTCCGGGGCAAGGGCCGCAACTACGTCCTGGCCGTCCTCACGACCGACGATCCGGCCGGCCCCGGCACCGCCGGCCTCGACTACGGGATCACCACCATCCAGGGCGTGTCCCAGCGCATCTGGGCCAACCTGGCCCTGCGGGGAGCCCGCTGACCGGGCCCCCGCCGCCCGCTTCACCGCCCGGGCGCCCCGGGCCGCAGCCCCCGCGCTCAGGTACCGTCGATGCAAGGCACTGAGGCGGGAGGGCGCTGTGGCTGGTAGTGATGCATGAGCGCGCACACCGTCTGGACGCTGGCCCTCACGATCGTTTTCTCCGCGTTCCTCGTCATCATGCTGGCGGAGGTGCTCCGTGGAGTGCGGTCTCTCAGTAAGGCCACCCCGGTGACGAGCACAGGCCCGAAGCCGCCGCGCACCCCGCCGGCTCGTCGCCCGGCCCGGCGCAAGAGGGACAACGGCGAGATCGAACTGCTGCCCGCGGACGCGACCGTCACCTTCGCGGCCGAGCGGGAGGCGGCCGACATCGACGACGTCTTCGAGGCCCTCGACCGGGACCTGGTCGGGCTGGTGCCGGTGAAGCGGAAAATCCAGGAGATCGCGGCGCTGCTCCTGGTCGACCGGGCCCGGAACAAGTTCGGCCTGTCCGCGCCCCGGCCCAACCTGCACATGTGCTTCACCGGACCGCCCGGGACAGGCAAGACCACCGTGGCCCTGCGGATGGCGGAACTGCTGCACCGGCTCGGCTACCTGGAACAGGGCCATCTGGTCCACGCCATGCGGGACGACCTGGTCGCCGAGTACATCGGGCAGACCGCGCCGAAGACCAAGCGAGTCCTGGACCGCGCGATGGGCGGGGTGCTGTTCATCGACGAGGCCTACTACCTCTTCCGGCCGGGGGATTCGAAGGACTACGGCCAGGAAGTGATCGACATCCTGCTCCAGGTGATGGAGAACGAGCGCGACAAGCTCGTCGTCATCCTGGCCGGCTACAAGGACCGGATGGACGAGTTCTTCGGGTCCAATCCCGGGATGAGCTCACGGATCGCCCATCACCTCGACTTCGCCGCCTACGAACTCGACGAGCTGGTCAGCATCGGGCGGCGGATGATGAAGCAGTCGAACTACTACCTCTCGCCGGAAGCCGAGGTGGCCTTCAGCGAGTACCTCACGCTCCAGATGAGCCACCCCCGCTTCGCCAACGCCCGCAGCGTCCGCAACGAGCTGGACCGGGCCCGCCTCCGCCATGCGCACCGTCTCGCGACCGAACTGGACCGCAGCTGGAACCGGGACGACCTGATGCGCATCGAGCCCGCGGATGTCGTCATCCGGGCGTGACGGCGGGACCGCTGCCCTGGCGGGCGGCCTGCCCACCGCGGGGGCCGGACCGGCCGAGGGCCATCCGCAGTCCCACGCCGACCAGTATCCAGCCCAGGTCATGACGCAGGGACGGCCGTGGCCGCGGCCGGCCCCGCAGCTGCTCGCGCCGGGGGCGGGCGAGCTCGCGGTGCAGGTCTTCGTTGCGTGCCTTGATCTGCTGTTCCATCAGGTACGGATGCATGGCCAAGCCACCTCACGTCGCTAGGGGTTGAGGTCCGCCTCCGCGAAGGCGGGCACTGGTTAAGACGGTTCGCCGCCGGCTGGATCATCGGGCCGGCCGTCACCGGGCTGGGGCAGGCTGATCGGGTAGGCCAGGATGAGGATCTCGACCGGCACCGCGTCCGGCGGCCGGCGGGCGGGGTCGGTGAGCCGCTCGCGGAACCGGGGCAGCACCAGGGCCAGTACTTCCTGGTTGAGCTCTTCGAGTTCGGTGGCGGTGAGGTAGATGATGCTCTCGCTGCTCCCCGCCGCGTCCCGCCAGTCCCGCGGGAAGTTCTGGTTCGTCTCCAGCCAGGCCTGGTAGCGCGCGAACTGGCGCTCGCGGAGCATGCGGACCAGGGCGCCCGCGGCCATCTCGGCTTCCGGGTCATCGTGCACCGTGGCGAACTGCATCCCGATCGAGGTCAGCTGCCACGGCCGGGCCCGGCCCTTGCCCCCGCCCGCCTCCTCCACGAAGCCGTACTTCGCCAGCTGGCGCAGATGGAACGAGCAGGTGGTGGGCGACTCGCCGATCCGCTCGCCGACCTCCGTGGCCGTCATCGCCCCGTTCAGCAAGAGCGCCTCGATGAGCGCGATCCGGACCGGGTGAGTCAGGGCCCGCAGGGTCTGCGAGTCGGTGAGCTTGCGGACGTCATCGAGGGACCTGCGGACGTCATCCAGGGACTTCCGGACGTCATCCAGGGGGCTGGCCGGGCGTTCCTGGCCCGCGTTGCCGTCACCGTCGAGAGGCATGTCTCGATAATTATCTCTCGAGACAAACTTGTCAAGAGACTTCTCTCGAGAAAGCGCCCCCCTGATTCGTCCGCGGCAGCCGTTCCTGGCAGGCTGGGGCGATGACCTGGACCGTACCGACGCCCAGCCCGGTCGACGGGCCGATGACCGGTGATGACCGGCCGATCCTCGAGGGCTACCTGAACTATCAGCGATCCACGCTGCTGAACATCTGTGCCGGGCTGACCGGAGAACAGCTGGCCCGCCGGCCCATCCCGTCCTCGAACCTCTCGCTCCTGGGCCTGGTCCGGCACCTGGCTAAGGTCGAGCGGATCTGGTTCCGCCAGCGCGCGGCCGGCCAGCCGGTCCCGCCCCTGTACGACCCGGCCCGGGGGAAGGACGCGGACTTCAACGACGCCGTCGCGGCGGAGGCCGAGGCGGACATCGCCCGGCTGCAGGACGAATGGCGCCAGGCCGACGCGGCCGCGGCCAGCCTGGGCTTCGAGGACACGCTGGACGCCGGCGGCGGCGACACGTTCTCGGTCCGGATGATGTACGTGCACCTGATCGGCGAGTACGCACGGCACAACGGGCACGCCGACCTGCTCCGGGAGGCACTCGACGGCGTCACCGGGCGCTGAATCCGGGTGGTTCAGCCCGCGCCGGGGCGGCCCGTGATCCGGGCCAGCGACAGCACCAGGTGGCGGACCATGGAGTCCGGCTCGGGCCACGGGTACCCGGGCAGCGCCGTGCGCAGGGTGACGGTGCCGTGCAGGGCCACCCACACCGCGGTCGAGTCGGCCACGACGTCCGGGCTGCCCGACATGCCCGCCCTGACGCAGTCCTCGATCCCCCGGACGAGCAGCGCGAACGCCTCGGCGCCGAACTCCAGCACCGGGCGGCCGTCCGGGTCCAGCTGGACCGGCGCGCAGTACTCGTCCGGCGGCCGGAGGTGGCCGGAGAACAGGACGCCGTACCGGGCCGGATGGGCGAGCCCGTAGCTGACGTAAGCCCCGCAGCCGGCCACCAGGCGCTCGACCGGGTCCGGGGCGGCCGCCGCCGTGGCCTGGTCGACCGCCTCGGCCAGCTCGTCGAAGACCCGCAGCATCACGGCCATCACGATCGCGTCGCGGTCGTCGAAGTGGGCGTAGATCGACGGGGCGGCGATGCCCACCTCCCGGGCGACCGCGCGCAGCGTGACCGCCTCGTCTGAGCCGGACCTCTCGATCAGCGCGAGCGCCCCGGTCACGATGTCCTCGGTCAGCCTCGCACCCTGGCCGCGCGCGTTGCGCTGCCGCCGGGCGGAGGCGGCCGGGGCCCCGGGGACCAGGCCTGATGACATTTTCACGATTTCTACTTTACAGCTGTTAGCTCATATGTCTATGCTTACATGCGTAAGCCAACATGCGTAAGACAACGAACGTAAGCAAGCAGTTGTAAGGAGAGCCCGATGGCCAGTCCCAACCCGGCCGCCTCGCCCGCGGCCGTTCCCCCGGCGGCCAGCGCCGGCGGCTGCTCGCCGGCGGCGCGGTGGCCGCAGGGCCACCCGAGGCGGCGGCAGATCCTGCTGGTGCTCTGCCTGAGCCTGCTGGTGGTCGTCATCGACAACACCATCCTCAATACCGCCCTGCCCACGCTGGCCCGGGTGCTGCCCGCCGGGACCAGCTCGCTGCAGTGGATCGCGGACGCGTACACGCTGTGCTTCGCGGCGTTGCTGGTGCCCGCCGGGGCACTGGGTGACCGCTACGGCCGCCGCCTGTCCCTGGTCGGCGGGCTGGCCGTGTTCGCCCTCGGCAGCGCGGCCGCGGCGTTCGCCTCCGGCGCCGGCACGCTGATCGCGGCACGGGTGGTCATGGGCCTCGGCGCCGCGTTCGTGATGCCCGCCACCCTGTCCATCCTGAACTCCGTGTTCCCGCCCCGGGAACGCCCGCAGGCCATCGCGGCCTGGTCGGCCGTGGCCGGGGTGGGCATCGTGATCGGCCCTACCCTGGGCGGCCTGCTGCTCTCGCACTTCTGGTGGGGCAGCGTGTTCCTGATCAACGTCCCGCTCGTGGCGGCGGCGCTGGCCGGCGTGCTGCTGGTCGTGCCGGAGACCGCCGAGCCGGGTCACCACCGCCTCGACTTCGCCGGCACCCTGATGATCGCGGGCTCGCTGTTCCTGCTGGTGGACGCCATCATCGAGGCCCCCACCCGCGGCTGGACCGGCGCCTTCACGCTGGCTGAGGCGGCGGGCGGGCTGGCCGGCCTGGGCCTGTTCGCCTGGTGGGAGTTGCACATCCCGGACCCGCTCATCGACCTGCGGGTGTTCGCGGTCCGTGCCTTCTCGGCCGCGGCCGCCTCGGTAACAGTGATCTTCTTCGCCCTGTTCGGCAGCCTGTTCGTGCTCACCCAGTACCTCCAGCTGGTCCACGGCTACAGCCCGCTGTCCGCCGGCCTGCGGGCGCTGCCTTTCGCGATCGCCATGGCCGCGGTGTCGCCGGTGTCCACGGTCCTGGCCGGGCGGCTCGGCAGCCGGGTGGTCATCCCGGCCGGCATCGCGCTCATGGGTGCGGGCCTGCTGGACCTGTCCACCGCCGGCGTGGACACGAGCTACCCGCCGCTGGCCGTGGCGGTGGCCATCATGGGCGCCGGCATGGGGCTGGTGATGGCGCCGGCCAGCACCACGATCATGACCACGGTTCCGGGGCACCAGGCCGGTGCGGGCAGCGCGATCAACGACACGATCCGCGAGGTCGGCGGCGCCCTGGGCATCGCGATCATCGGCAGCCTGGCCGAGAACGTGTACCGCTCGAGGCTCGGCAGCACGCTGGCCGCGGCACACGTGCCGCAGCCGGTGAGCCACCTGGCCACCAGCTCGGTCGCCGCGGCCGACGCGGTGGGCCGGCACCTCGGCGGCGTGACCGGCGGGCAGCTAACGGCCGCGGCGCACAGCGCCTTCACCACGGCCATGGGCACCGGCATGCGGGTGGCCGCGGTGGTGGCCCTGCTCGCCGCCATCGGGGCCGCGGTCGCGCTGCCCCGGCGCGGGCAGCCCGGCACCGCGGCCCTCCCCCAGCTGGACGGCGAGGCGACCGCGGCCATGGCCCCGGGGCCAGCCGCCACGGTTCCGGCCGCGCCCGTGGGCACCCGCACCAGCGGCGCTTGCACCGCCGCCGGGCCGGCCGCCCGGCCCGCGCCGGGTAACCCCGCTCCCCCTCCGTGATCAACCGATTGGTGTTGTCATAGCAACACCAATCGGTTGATCACATTCGCGGTCTGGGGCTGTAGGGCGGAGGGGTGCTGGCGGGGTGGAGGGCGGCACCATGGGGTGGCCAGGGCCCTCGTCAGTGCAGGACGTGAGGGCGCGGGACCGTGAAGGCGTGGGACCGTGAGGGGGACGGGACCGTGAAGGCGCGGGATCGTGAGGGGGACGGGACCGTGAAGGCGCGGGACCGTGAGGGGGACGGGACCGTGAAGGCGCGGGATCGTGAGGGGGACGGGACCGTGAAGGCGCGGGATCGTGAGGGGGGAGACGGGACGTGAAGGGGCGGGATCGTGAGGGGGACGGGACCGTGAGGGCGCGGGCGCGAAGGGCGCGGGCGCGAAGGGCACGGGGCAGGTGAGGACGGGCACCGGCCGGGCAGGGATTAGCGGGCGGTTCCCGGGGCGTTCTAGGAGACGATCATGGCTGAGGTCAGGTACGAGAACGCGACACGCGTCTACCCCGGGGCCGAGCACCCGGCGGTGGACGCGCTGACCCTGGCCATCGGGGACGGCGAGTTCGTGGTCATGGCCGGTCCCCCCGGCTGCGGCACCACGACCGCGCTGCGGATGCTGGCCGGCCTGGAGGAGCTCGATGAGGGATCGATCCTTATCGGGGGCGCGGACATGGCGGGGGTGCCATCCCGGGACCGCGACGTCGCGATGGTGTTCCAGAACTACGCGCTCTACCCGAGCAAGACCGTGGGCGAGAACATGGGCTTCGCGCTCCGGATGCGGGGCATCGGCGAGGAGGAGAGCGCCCGCCGGGTCCGTGAGGCCGCCCGCCTGCTGGACCTGGAGCCGCTGCTGGACCGTACGCCGCGGACCCTGGACGGCGGGCAGCGCCAGCGGGTCGCCCTGGGCCGGGCCATCGTCCGCCAGCCCAAGGTCTTCTGCATGGATGAGCCGCTGTCCAACCTGGCCGCAGGGCTGCGCGCGGCGACCCAGGCCCAGATCAGCGAGCTCCAGAAGCGCCTGCGGGTCACCACCGTGTACGTCACGCACGACCAGGCGGAAGCCACGACCATGGGCGAGCGGGTGGCCGTGCTGCGCGAGGGCAGGCTGCAGCAGTTCGCGGTGCCGGCCGACCTGTACGACCGGCCCGCGAACGTGTTCGTGGCCTTGTTCATCGGGTCGCCCGCGATGAACCTGTTCGACGCCACGGTGGAGCCGGACGGGATCAGGGTCACCGGAACCAGCCTCCGGCTGGGAGACGCCCAGCGGCGGGCCGTCCAGGGCCACGACCGGGTCATCGCCGGGGTCAGGCCCGAGCATCTGCTCGCCGGCGCCGGGGAGCTGGCCCTGAAGGCCGCCCTGGTCGAGGAGGTCGGGGACGACGCCTACATTTTCGGGCAGCTGGCCGCCGACCCGGGCAGCAACGTGATCGTCCGGGCCGGATCGGTCCGCCCGCAGCCCGGGGAGGTCATCCGGGCCGGCGCCGACCCCGCCCGGCTGCACCTGTTCGACGCCGCGACCGGGCAGCGGCTCGGCGGCGGCTGAGACCGGGCCATCAGGCCGCCCCCCACGCCAGGCCAGCCAGTCGGCCAGCCAGAGACTGCCGAGGCTGGCTAATCAGGCCGAACTGATCAAATCGGGCCGGTCATGCCGGGTGAACCCGGACCTGAGCCGGGTACCTACCCCGGGACTCGCGGCGCGCGGCCGCATCGGCGGAAGGGCAGGAAATGGAACCAGCAGAGACCCCCGTTGTCTTTATTAACGGCCTCTGGCTGCACGCGACCTCGTGGGGGCCGTGGGTCGAGTTCTTCCGGGAGGCGGGCTACGCGCCGGTCGCGCCCGGCTGGCCAGGCACCGCCTCCACCGTGGCGGAGACCCGGCTCCATCCTGAGCAGGTGGCCGGGAAAGGCATCGATGACGTGGTCGGGCACTACGCCGGGATCATCCGGGAGCTGAGCGCGCCGCCCATCGTGATCGGGCACTCGTTCGGCGGCCTCATCGTCCAGCGGCTGCTCGGGCAGAACCTGGCCGCCGCGGGCGTGGCCATCGACGCGGCCCCCATCAAGGGCGTGTACTACCTGCCCCCGTCGGCGCTTCGGGTGGCCTCGGTCGCGCTGCGCAAGCCGGCTAACCGGGAGCAGGCCGTATCGCTCACCCCGGAGCAGTTCCGTTACGGCTTCGGGAACGCCCTGACCGAGCAGGAGTCCTCCGACCTGTACGACCGCTGGACCGTGCCCTCGCCGGGCAAGCCCCTGTTCGAGGCCGCCCTGGCCAACTTCACCCCCCGGTCGCCGGCCGCGGTGGATACCCGCAACAAGACCCGGGGCCCGCTGCTGCTGATCGCCGGCGGCCGCGATCACACGGTCCCGGCGGCCATCACCACGGCGACCCGGAAGCGTTACCACAAGTCCCCCGCCATCACGGATCTCCGCGAGTTCCCGGACCGGGGGCACTCGCTCGCGATGGATCACGGCTGGCGCGAGGTGGCCCAGACCTCCCTGGACTGGCTCCGGCAGCGTCACCAGTCGCCGGCCGACGCAAGGTCAGCAGCGGCGGGCCAGCGCGAGGTCACGAGTAGCCGGCCAGGCGCGGGGCGCCCGGGACCCAGCGGCCATCCCGGGCCAGGGGGCGGACGCCCGATCCAGCGAGCACCACGGGACCGTTCCGTCATGCATGTAGCATAGATACAACATGAATACGACTGAGGCGCCTGCGGGCCGGCCGCCTGCGGCGCCGAGCGCCGCCGACCGGGCCTACGCCTACGTCAAGGGTGAGATCCTGGCCCGCCGGTTCGCCCCGCATGACCTGCTGTCGGAGGGACAGCTGGCCGGCGCGGTGGGCGTCTCACGCACCCCGGTCCGCGAAGCCCTGCTCCGGCTGCAGGGTGAGGGCCTGGTCCGGCTGCTGCCCAAGCGCGGGGCCCTCGTGCTGCCGGTCACGGTGGACGAGATGGCCGACGTGATGGAGACAAGGCGGCTGGTCGAGTCGTTCGCGGCCCGGAAGGTCCTCACCCGCCAGCCGCCCGCGGATCTGGGCCCAGCGCTGGACCGCCACCTCGACGCCATGCGCGCCGCCATGCGGGCACCCGATGTCGCCGCGTACGTGCAGGCTGACCGCGACTTCCATCTGACCATCGTCGCGGCCACCGGCAACAGCATCATCACCGCGCTGTACCGCTCGCTGCGCGAGCGGCAGCTGCGCATGGGCACCGTGAACCTCCTCGACGCCACCGGCACCCAGGTCGATCCGGAGCGGATGCGGTCAACCCTGGCCGAGCACGAGCGCATCCGGGACGCGCTGCACGCAGGCCGCGCGGATGCGGCCGTGAAGGCCGTGGGCGCTCATCTCGATCATGCGGAGAGGACCCTCGCCCGCCGTCCCTGACCAGCCCGTCCATGACCAGCCCCGTCCATGACCAGCCCCGTCCATGACCAGCCCCGTCCATGACCAGCCCTGTCCCCGGCCAGCCCCGTCCCCATCCACCAGCCCCCAGCCACCACCCCGCCTGTCTCCCGGAACCTGATTCCCATGCCCAGCCCGGCCCTGCCGTCGCCCTCTGTCCTCTCTACTCCCGCGGCCCCCGCGTTCCGGCGCTGGGCCATCGCGGTCACCGTGTACATCGCCGCGGTCTTCAACCGCACCTCGCTCGGCGTGGCCGGGCTCGAGGCGGCCAGCCGGTTCCGGATCACTCCCGGCCAGCTCAGCGTGTTCGTCCTGGCCCAGCTCGGGGTGTATGCCGCCATGCAGGTGCCCACCGGCCTGCTGGTGGACCGCTACGGCCCGCGCCGGCTGCTGATCACCGCCGCCTGCGTCATGGCCCTCGCGCAGCTGGCGTTCGCGGTCGTCCGGTCCTACCCGGGCGCCCTGCTGGCCCGGGGCGTGCTGGGCTGTGGTGACGCGCTGACGTTCGTCAGCGTGATCCGGTTCGCGGCCCAGGATTTCGCGCCGCGGCGGTTCTCCCTGGCCGTCTCGGTCACCTCGATGCTCGGCATGGCGGGCAACCTCATCGCGACGATCCCGCTCACGCTGCTGCTGCATGCGGCGGGCTGGACCCCCTCGTTCGCCGGCACGGGCCTGATCTCGCTGGCCACCGGAGCGGCCGTCTGGCGCTTCTCCCCACGGACCGCGCCGGGCGGCGGGGCGGTCCGCCGCCGGCCGTGGCGCAGCTGGCTGGCGGCCGTCAGCGGCCGGGCGAGCGGCCGGGCGCACGCGGCCTGGCGGACGCCTGGCACCCGGCTGGGCTTCTGGGTGCACTTCTCGTGCATGTCGGTGACCACGATGTTCTCGGTCCTGTGGGGGCTGCCGTACCTGGTGGCGCAGGGAGTCAGCCCGGCCGGGGCCAGCGCGGTCCTGCTCGTCTGCGTGCTGGCCGCGATCATGTTCAGCCCGGCCGTGGGCCTGGTCTTCGGGCGCTTTCCCGCGGCCCGGGTACCGTTCGGGGTCGGCGTCTGCCTGGTCACCGTGGCGGGCTGGGCCGCGCTGCTGGGCGGCTTCGGCGGGCGGCCGCCGCACGTGCTGATCGTCGCTGTGGTGGCCCTGATGGCCGCAGGCGGCCCGGCCTCCACCATCGGTTTCTCGCTGGCCCGGGACTACAACGCGCGCACCGCGGTCGGCACCGCCTCCGGGGTGGTCAACGTCGGCGGGTTCAGCGCCGCCATCACCGCCTCACTCCTGGTCGGCGGGATCCTCGACCTGGCCGGCCACGGCGACGCGGCCGCCTACCGGCTGGCGTTCGGCAGCGCGGTGGCCGTGCAGCTGGCCGGCACGCTGATGGCGGTCCGCTGGTGGCTGCGCGTACGGGGCCTCCTGCTCGGCGCCCAGTCGCGCGGTGAGCCGGTCCCGGTGCGGGTGGTGCGGCGGCAGTTCGACCGGATTCACCCCGGGCCGCTCGCGGACCCGGCGCGGCCGGCGGGCCGTTCTGACCCGGAGCGCGTGCCCGTCCCGGACTCGCGCGGCGCGGTCAGCGCCCCGCGCAGGGTGGGATAGATCGCCAGCAGCCGGTCGTAGCCGCTCGACGCGAAGAAGCCGGCCAGCGGGCTCGAGGTGGGCACGACGACCCGCAGGTCGATGTGGTTGGAGCCGGCCAGGCGGCGGGCGATCGCCATCTCGCCAAGGCCGGCGCTGTCGAGGGACGTGGTCGGGGTCAGGTCGAGGATGACGGTGGTGACCCCGGGCTCGAGGGCGGCGATCAGTTCCTCGTGGACCTGCGCCGCGTTGTAGTAGCTGACCTGGCGGGGCAGGCTGACCACGGTCGTCCTGGCCCGATCGCCCGGCCACCTCTCCTGGTTGTCCAGTACGTTCCCCCCGGGAGATCGCCGGGGGACGGGAGGGCGGGCAGGGGCCAGCCGGGACCCCGGCTGGCTCAACAACCGACAGGGCCAGTGTGCCGCCGCAGCGCCCGCCGGACCTGGTTAATTCGCCCGACAGCCTGGCTAGGCCGGTCCCAGGTCCCGCAGCCAGCCGAAGGTGTCCTCCGCCGAGCCCACCGACGGCCGGTACTCCAGCCCGACGTAACCGCCGTACCCTTTGCGCTCGAGATGGCCGAGGACGAACGGGTAGTTGATCTCGCCGGTCCCCGGCTCGCCCCGGCCCGGGACGTCCGCGATCTGGATGTGGCTGATGAGGTCCCAGTAGGCATCCAGGGTCCCGGTGATCTCCCCCTCCACCCGCTGCATGTGGTACACGTCGTACTGGAGCCGGACGTTGTCCCGGCCGGTCCGCCGGGCGAACGCCGCGGCCGCCGCAGTCGTGGTCAGCAGGCAGGGGCCGTTGTCCACCGGGTTCAGGGCCTCGATCATCACCTCGCAGCCCGCCGCGGCGGCCTGATCGGCGGCCCAGGCGACGTTCTCCCGGGCCAGCTCGAGCTGGAAGTCGAGCGGGTAGCGCGGCAGGCGCAGCCCGACCAGCAGGTTCATCCGCGGGCAACCGCACGCCCGGGCGATCCGCAGCGCGGCCGGCACGTGCTGGCGCAGGTACGCGGTGCGGGCCGGGTCAGCGGCCTGGCCACGGTCCCCGGCGGCCATGTCACCGGCGTCGAAGTTCAGCAGGACCAGCTGCATCCCCCAGCGCCTGGTCAGGGCGGGCAGCAGCGCGGCGCCCGCGTCCCCCGGCCACCATAGTTCCACGGCGCCGAAACCGGCCCGGGCCGCGCGCTCGAACTGCTCGGGAAGGGGCAGCCCGGCCCAGAGCATCGAGAGGTTGGCGGAAAATCGCAGCGGCATCGATGATCAGGCTCCTGGCCGGCGCGGGCGGCGGGGCGGGGCGCCCCACGCCGGTCATCATGGCACTGTGACGAGATGCGCCGCGGGCCGCCCTGGCCATGGCCATGGCCGTAACGCAGTCTTCATGATTAGCGAGTACACCTATCGTTTGGGCTCAGCCCGCACGGGAACGCTCATCGCCAGGCACGGCCGACGCGGCTCAAGGCGTAGACCCAGGTACGGGCGGGCCCTGCTCCCAGAATCAGAGCGACCAGAGCGTGTGATTCCTGGCTGCGTGTCTCTCAGCTCGATCATCATCCGGAGGGAGAACGTGGGTGCCTAGATCGGCGTCATTCCGGCGTGACTCCGAGGTCAGCGGACCCGGTACCGGTCTGGGCCCGGGTGCCCCGCACCCGGATGATCCTGGCCCGGGCGGCCAGGGCCAGGGCGGCCAGGGCCACGGCGGACCGCGACGCCGGCGCCGCCGCTCCCGCCGGGGCTGGTTCCGCCGGCTGCGGGCGCGCCGCTGGTTCCAGGTCGTGATGGCGCTGCTGCTGGCCTTCGTCATCTGGCTGGGCTGGTCCATAGGGCACGCCCTCACCTATCCCGGCGGCGGAACGGTGTCAGAGCGCCTGGCGGAGTGGGCCCGGGACCACTACCTGGGCCCGCTGGTCACGTTCGGGGAGTGGGTCTCCTACCAGCCCCCGAAGGTCGGCGGGAAGCCCTCGTTCGCGCTGACCGGGCCGAGCGCCGGGCCCGTGAGCGGACCCAAGCCCACCGGGCACGCCCAGGCCGAGCCCCAGTTCGCGGCCCCGGCGCCGCTGAAGCCCCTGGTGGCCCATCCGCTGCGTGGTGAGGGCAAGTGGCGGGTGCTCGGCGCGGCCAAGGGAGAGCCGGCCATCTTCGGCACCTACCTGCGGGCGAGCAGCGTTTACACGTCATATGTGGCGGGCATCGTCTCGATGAACCAGAACCTGGTGCGTTTCCAGCTGCACCCGGGGGCGGAGGACCCAGGGCCTGGACACTGGAAGGCTGCGCCAGACATCCCGCCCGCCAGGCGCCTCGGGCTGCTGGCCACCTTCAACGGGGGCTTCAAGATTGCCACGTCCGGTGGCGGCTTTTACCTGAACGGGGCCACCGCCGGGGTGCTCACCAAGGGCATCGCGTCGGTCGTCTACTACCGGGACGGGCGCATCGCCATCGGGAACTGGGGAGGTTCCGTGCGGATGACACCCGACGTGGTGGGCGTCCGCCAGAACCTGCACCTGATCGTCACCCACGGCAAGATCCCCGCCTCGGTGGACTACAATGTCACGACCACCTGGGGCGCCACGCTCGGCGGCGGCTACTACGTCTGGCGGTCCGGGATCGGCATGACCAGGAACGGCCGGGTCGTGTTCGTCTACGGCCCGTCACTGAACGTGCGGGAACTGGCCCAGCTGCTCAAGCGGGCAGGCGCGGTGACCGGGATGGAACTGGACATCAATCCGGACTGGATGTCGTACATGTACTACCTGCCGAAGCATCATCCGGCCAACCCCACCCCGCATAACCTGCTCCCGGACCAGCTGCAGCCCCCGGATCGCTACTACGGCCTGGCGAACCGCGACTTCACGGCGGTGTACGCGCGGTGACGACCGGCGCGCGGGCGGCGGACCGGCCGCCCGGCGGCTCCGGCGTGCTCGCGCGGTCCCCCGTCCCGGTGCGCTGGCTGGCGGCCGTCGTGCAGACCTCGCGGCCCCGGCAGTGGCCCAAGAACCTGCTCGTGTTCGCGGCCCCGCTGGCGGCGGCGTCACTGGGCCGGGACGATGGCCTGGCGTACGCGCTGGTCGCGGCCATCGTGTTCACGATGGCCGCGGCCGCGGTCTACTTCGTCAACGACGTCGCGGACGCGGACCGGGACCGGCTGCACCCGGTCAAGCGCAACCGCGCGGTGGCGTCGGGCCGGCTCCCCCGCGCGCACGCCCTGGGCCTGGCGGTCCTCGGCGTGCTGGCCGCGGAGGCCGCCTGCCTGTGGCTCGGCGAGCCGACGCTCGCCGTGCTGGTCGGCGTCTACGTGGCCTTCTCCCTCATGTACACGTTCGTGCTCAAGCACATCCCCGTGGTCGAGCTCGCGTTCGTGGCCGCGGGCTTCGTGCTGCGCGCGCTGGGCGGCGCATCCGCGACCCGGGTCCCCCCGTCCGGCTGGTTCCTGGTCGTGTGCAGCCTGGGCGCGCTGCTGGTCGCGATCGCCAAGCGCTACACCGAGCTCGCCCTGCTCGGGCCCGAGGCGGCCATCCACCGGCCGGTCATGCGCTGGTACACCCCGGCCCTGCTGCGGCTGAGCCAGCGCATCGCCGCCGGGGTCATGATCGCCGCCTACCTGCTCTGGGCCTACGGCCAGCACGGCGGCTGGACCCGCGCGCTGCACCTGCTCAGCGTGCTGCCGCTGGCCGGAGCGCTGCTGCGGTTCGACTGGCTGACCGCCAACCAGCCCGCCAAGCCGGTCGAGGACCTGATCGCGCGGGACAAGCTGATGATCTGCTGCGAGCTGGCCTGGCTGGCGCTGTTCGCGGGCGGCCTGTAGTGGCGGCCACCGCGCGGGAGACCAGCCGCCGGCCGGGACAGCGGAGCGCGCGGTTCCCCGGCACCGGCTGGGCCAGCGGCGGGCCATCGTGACATCAATGAGGACACCGGGTGTGACAGTGAGCGGGAGGCATCATGCCGGATAAGCACGGCATGCCGGGCAGGCGCGGCGGGGCAGGCAGCCCGTCGAGGGTGCTGCTGCTCGGCGGGACCAGCGAGATCGGCCTGGCCATCCTGGCCGCACTGGGCCTGCACCCGGACACCGAGGTGCTGCTGGCCGGCCGGGACGAGCAGCGGATGGCCGCGGCAGGCAAGGAACTCGGCGCTGTCGTGCGCACGCTGCCCTTCGACGCCACCGCGCTGGGCACCCACCAGGCCCTCATCGACAGCGCCTTCGCCGGTGGCGACGTGGACCTGGTCATCTCCGCGGCCGGCATCCTGACCGATCAGCAGATTCTGGACCGTGACCCGCACGGCGCCGGGGTGCTGGTCGAGACCAACTTCACCGGCCACGTCACCACGTTGCTCGCGGCGGCCGGCCGGATGCGCGCCCAGGGCCACGGCACGATCGTGGTGCTGTCCTCGATCGCCGCGATCCGGCCGCGCAAGGCCAACTTCGTGTACGGCTCAGCCAAGTCCGGGCTGGACGCCTTCGGCCGCGGGCTGGCCGACGCGCTGCACGGCACCGGGGTGAACGTGCTGCTGGTCCGGCCCGGCTTCGTGACCGGCCGGATGACCGCGGGGATGGCGGCGGCGCCGCTGGCCACCACGCCCGCGGCGGTCGGTGCCGCCGTGGCGGCCCGGCTCCGCCGGGGTGGCGGTACCTCTCCTGGCGGCCTGCTCTGGGTGCCGCCCATGCTGGCCCCGGTGGCAGCCGCCTTCCGGCTGATGCCCCGGCCGCTCTGGCGCCGGCTGCCGCGCTGAGGCCGGTTCCCCCCGAGAGGCAGGTTCCCCCCGATGCGCGTGCTGGTGGCCGAGGATGACCGTGGCCTGCGTGAGGCGCTGAGCCGCGGGCTGCGGGAGAGCGGCTACATCGTGGACGCGGTGCCCGACGGCCAGGCCGCCATCGAGTACCTGCGCGGGTACGACTATGAGGTGGTGGTGCTCGACTGGCGCATGCCCGGGGTCTCGGGCCTCGAGGTCCTCCAGTGGATGCGCGGGGACTCCCGGTCCAACCCGGTCCTGATGCTGACCGCCCGGGACACGCCCCGGGACCGGGTCACCGGCCTGGATCAGGGCGCCGACGACTACCTGGTCAAGCCCTTCGATTTCGCCGAGCTGCTGGCCCGGCTGCGGGCCCTGCAGCGCCGCCCCCGCCCCGCGCAGCTTCCCCAGCTGGCCGTGGGGGACGTGGTCTACGACCCGGCCACCCATGAAGTGCGGATCGGCACGCAGCGCCCCGCCCTCACCGCGACCGAGCGCGGCATCCTGGAGATGCTCATGCGCCGGTCGCCCGCCGTGGTGGACCGGCGGTCGATCGCCCAGAACGTCTGGGAGAACGACGCGGACGCCCTGGGCTCCAACACGATCGACGTGCACATGGCCAGGCTGCGGTCCAAGCTTGCGGGCGGGCAGGTGCGCATCGAGTCGGTACGCACCGTCGGATACCGGATACTGGGCCGGTGAGCTGGCGCCCGCCCTGGCCCCGCGTGCCGCTGCCGCCCCAGTTCGGGCACGCGGCCCGGGTCGCGCTGGCCGCGACGCTGCTGGTCGGCGTGGTGTACGCCGGATGCGTGGCGATCCTCGACCGGGCGGTCTCGGCGCGGCTGGTGGCCTCGGTGGACACCCGGCTGCGCGAGCACCTGGCTGCCCCGCACCACAGCGGCGCGCCCGCGGCCGGGCACCCGGCGGCGGGCGGCGAGGCCGGGAAGGCCGACCAGGCGCACGCTGACGATGACGGCGACGTGGATGAGGCACCCGTGTTCCTGTGGCGGGCCCGGCCCGGGAACGCCGCGGTCGCGCTGACCGCGGGCGCCCCCGCCCTGCCCGCGGGCCGGATCCGGGCGGGCAGCGGTCCGGTCACGGTCCGCCTGGGCGCCAGCACCTTCCGCCTGGACCAGGCGCGCCACGACGGCTCCTGGCTGGTGGCCGGGCAGAGCCTGGCCGAGCAGCAGCACACGATGAAGGTGCTCCGGGCCGGCGAGGTGCTGGTGGGCCCGGTCCTGCTGCTGGCCATGTTCGCCGGATCGCTCATCATCGGCCTGCGCGCGCTGTCCCCGGTGGAGCAGTCCCGGCGCCGCCAGCTCGAGTTCACCGCGGACGCCTCGCACGAGCTGCGCACCCCGCTGAGCGTGATCAGCGCGGAGATCGGCATCGCGCTGAGCGCGCCGCGGCCCGCCGCCGACTACCAGGCGGCGCTGCTGCGCATCGGTGACGAGAGCCAGCGGCTGCGGCGGATCGTCGAGGACCTGCTCTGGCTGGCCCGGTTCGACTCGCAGCCACCACCGCCGGGGAACGAGCCGCTCGACCTGTGCACGATCGCCGGGCAGTGCGCGGAGCGTTTCCAGGCGATCGCGCACTCCCAGTCGCTGGACATCTCGGTGACCGCGCCCCCGGAGCCGGCCGCCTGGATCAGCGCACCCCCGGAATGGATCGACCGGCTCGCCGGGGTCCTGGTGGACAACGCCTGCCGGTACGCCGGCCCCGGCGGGAGCGTCCGGCTGGGCGTGTCCGCCCGGGGCAGCCGGGTCAGCCTGACGGTGGAAGACAGCGGGCCGGGCATCCCGGCCGCCCAGCGGCACCGGCTGTTCGACCGGTTCCACCGGATCACCAACCAGGGGGCGGCCGGGCAGGGCGGCGGCGGCCTGGGGCTGGCCATCGCGGACTCGATCGTGCGGTCAACCGCCGGTCACTGGCGGATCGGCGAGTCGCCGCTCGGCGGCGCGCTGTTCGAGGTGTCCTGGCGCCGGCCGGGCGCACGGGCGCTGGGCGGGACGCCGCCGCCCGCTGCGCCCGGACCCGCCCCGGACCCGCGCGGGGAGCCGCGGCCGACCCGGGTCAACTGAGGCGCCCCCTGTCCGGTGGCTGGCGCGGGCCGTGCCGCTGACCGTGACGCCCGCCATTTTTCCGCTCTTAAACCGAAGTTCCCCCCCGGTGATCCGCGTGCATGGCCGTTTACCTGGCCTTTTGGTGTGGTGCTGGGGTGGCTTCTGACTACACGACCCCGAGGCGGTGGCTGACGCCGAGCAGGTCGAGGGCCTGGCGCTGCAGCGGGGTGGGGGTGGTGACGAGCTGGAAGGCGGGGAGGGCGGGGTCGGCGGGCTGGATCTGGTTGAGGCAGATGGTGGCCAGGTCGGCGAGCAGGCTGGTGAAGCTGTGCACGGGGAGGCCGCCGCTGGTGTGCTTGGCCGCGGCTTTGGCCAGGGCCCGGGGGGAGCGGGCGGCCGGGGCGACGGGGCTGGTGCGGGCGGCCTGGGCGGCGGGCTTGTCGTCGTCGGTGAACAGCAGCGGTGCGAGGCGGTCGTGCATGTGCCAGGTGATGTAGTACGACAGCATCCGCAAGAACACGTGCGCCCGGACCCGCTGTTCGGTGCGGTGGCGGATGGGGCGGATGTCCAGGTCGGTATTGAAGGCCCGGAACGCGCGCTCGACCTGGGCGAGGGCCTTGTAAGAGGAGACCACCTCGCCGCTGCCCAGCTCGCCGCCGGTGACGGTGGTGCGCAGCACGTAGATCCCGTCCAGGGCGGCCTCGGCGGTGATGGAGTCCTGGATGCGGGCGTAGCTGAAGCTTGTGTCAGTGATCTCGGTCCGGAAGTGCTTGGCGACCTTGCGGCGGCGCAGCACTCGGTCGGCGCGCACCGCGATCTTCTCCTGGCCGCGCAGCGGCCGCCGGTCCCGCGTGACCGCGGCGGCGATCTTCTCCAGGTCAGCTTCGGTGGCGGCGAGCAGTGATTCGCGTTTGCGGGCCCGCTCGGCTTCCAGGAACGGGTTCTTGCAAGCCACCAGCCGCTCCCCGGGGTAGTCCGGGTGAGTGATCTCGGCCAGGTCGGTCTCATCGAACAGGGACAGCTGCAGCGCGCCGCCGCGGACCAGGGCCTTGACCTGCGGGGCGCGCAGCGCGGTGATCCAGTCCAGCCCGGCGGGGCCCACGTCCTCGCGCAGCCGCGCGGCGGTCAGCATCCCCCGGTCCCCTGCGAGCACCACCCGGGTAAGGCCGAACCGGTCCTTGACCCTGGCCACCTGGCTGGCCACCGTCTTCGGGTCCCCGGTGTTGCCCTCGAACACCTCGATGGCGACCGGGACGCCCTCTTTGCTGGTGAGCAGCCCGTAGACGATCTGCAGCCGACCCCGCACCCCGTCTTTGGGGTGGCCGATGGCGCCCAGCGGGCAGGTCCGCCCCTCGAATGCGGCCGAGGACACGTCGTAAAGGACCAGGGTTCCCCCAGCCAGGTGCCGGGCCGCGAGCGCGTCCTGGATCTTCTCCTGCCGGGCGGCCAGCCAGTCCATCGCCGCATACAGGTCATCCTCATCACAGCCGCCTGCGCCCAGCACCTCGCCCAGCGAGCTGGCGGCGGTCTCCCCGCGCAGCCCGCGGGCGATGGCCAGCTTGGAGTCCGGCGCGATTACCTGCGCGACCGCCATCGCGGTCACCAGGTCCCGCTGCCGTGATGGCACCGGGTCGAGCAGCTCCTCCAGGCCCAGCGACCGCGCCGTGCCCAGCACCGCGGCGACATGCCCGTGCGGCAGGCTGCGGGCGATCTCGAACGTGCCCCCTGCCGCGGCGGCCGGCGCGGGCTGGCCCTTCAGCACCCGGGCCAGGGCATCGACCTTCGCCTCGGGCCAGGATGACAGGTTGGCCAGGGTGCGGTTCCTGACCTTGCCCGACTCGCGGTAGCTTTCCCGCAGCAGCACCGCCGGCGGTGAGCCCCGGTTGGGCACCTTCGCCACGTACATGACGACAACGATACCGGCTCATACCGCGTAGGAGCAGTGCAACACGCCGATACTGCCATCAATAACGTGATCTACATGACTACGTTCCCTGCTCTCAGGGAGCGCACTTCACCTGGTCACAGCACCATCGCCGTGGTAATCAGAGGCTCACCAGGGGGAACTTCGGCTTAAACGGTCCGGGGAACCCGGGCTAGGCGCCGCGCTCACCAGCACGCGGCTCAGCCCGCCGTCCCCCCCGCCCGGCGGAACGAGGTGATCAATCCCCATTAGGCTGGCCAGGTGAGCAGCCTGCGGGTCCTTTTCCTCGGCGGTACCGGCGTGATCAGCTCGGCGTGTGCCCGGCTGGCGGTGGACCAGGGCACCGACCTGTCCGTGATCACCCGGGGGCAGACCCGGACCCGCCCGCTCCCCGCGGCGGCGCGGGTGCTGCACGGCGACGCCCGGGATCCGGACCAGGTCCGCGAGCTGGTGGGGCACCGGGAGTTCGACGCGGTCGTGGACTGGATCGCGTTCACGCCCGGGCACGTGCAGGACGACATCGACACCTTCCGTGGCCGGGCCGGGCAGTACGTGTTCATCAGCTCCGCCTCCGCGTACCAGACGCCGCCCGCGCGCCTGCCGGTCGTGGAGTCCACACCGCTGCGCAACCCGTTCTGGGCGTACTCCCGCGACAAGATCGCCTGCGAGGACCTGCTGGTCCGGGCGTACCGGGAGGAGGGCTTCCCGGCCACGATCGTGCGCCCCTCGCACACCTATGATGCGACCCTGGTCCCCCTGGACGGGGGCTGGACGGCGCTGGGCCGGATGCGCCAGGGCAAGCCGGTCATCGTGCACGGCGACGGCACGTCACTGTGGACGCTCACGCACCACCGGGATTTCGCCCGGGGTTTCGTCCCCTTGCTCGGCCACCCGCGCACGATCGGCGACTCATTCCACATCACCTCCGACGATGTGCTGACCTGGGATCAGATCACCCGGGCCCTGGCCGCCGCGGTGGGCACGCCTGCCGACATCGTGCACGTGCCGTCGGCCGTGATCGCCAGCGCCGACCCGCAGTGGGGCGCGAGCCTGCTGGGCGACAAGGCGCACTCGCTGGTCTTCGACAACTCGAAGCTGCGCAGCGTGGTGCCCGGCTACCAGGCGGTCATCCCGTTCGAGCAGGGCGCCCGTGAGATCGTCAACTGGTACGACGCCGACCCCGGCCGGCAGCAGGCCGACGCGAGGCTGGACTCGATCATGGACAAGCTAGTCCAGGCGTACGGCGGCTGAACGCCCGGGGCGCCGTGCCCCCGGGGCGCCGTGCCCCGGGTGCCGTGCCCCGGGTGCCGGGCCCGCTGGCGTGCCGGGCCCGCTGGGGCCCCATCCTTCCCGGGGGTCAGTGCCGTCTGGGTCAGGCCGCATGGCCGCGGCCGGCCAGCCGGGCCCGCTCCGCCTCGCGGGCCGGGCTGTGGGTTATCCAGATGGCCACGTCCAGGAGCCGGAGCAAGCCGGCCTCAGCCGCCTCCGGCGGGCGCAGCGCCTCGAGGCTGTCCCGGGCCTGCGGGTCCTGGAGCAGGCAGCGCAGCACGTCCCAGGTCCGCCCGGGCAGGCCCGCCGCGCGGATCACCACCTTGTCGGTGGCGGGGCAGAGCCTCGGCCGTTTGCGGGCGAGCAGCTTCGATGCGGTGGCGGTGCCGACGCCCGGCATCTCCAGTAATGCGTCCCAGAGCGGGTCCACCGTGGCGAGCTCAGCGTCGGGGACCGCCCACAAGTCGACGTCGGGCGGGATCGCGCTGAGCATGGCCGAGACCGCCCCGGCCCGGCTGCCGAGCAGTTGCCGGACGGCCTCGGGCCGCCAGGCGATGTCCAGCAGCGAGACCGCCAGCAGGTCATCGGCGGTCACCGCACCCGGCGGGTTCTGGCCGAGGGTCGCGAAGCTCATGCCCGCGAAACCCTCGGCCGGATCGAAGTACGCCGCCATCGCCTGGCCCAGGCCCGGCTCGGCCAGCGTTTCCCTGAGCCGCCCGGCCGCGCGCTGGACGGCGTCCCCTCCCCTTAAGGAACTCATCTGCTCAGTATGCGAGCATCCGGCCACTTCAGCCCAGGAATATCCGCGGTAAAGATAATGCAGGTTTGCTTACAGATATCCCAGCTCAGCAGGGGTGCGGCCGTTCCCCTCCGGCGAAGCCGGGCCGCCCCCGGCGCACGGTTACCGCGGCGGCACGCGGCGTCACCGATGGGAAGCCCGGACAGCGGCCCGCGGCGTCACGGACGGGACCGCCAGGAAGCGGGCCCGCGGCGTCACCGATGGGACCGCCAGGAAGCGGGCCCGCGGCGTCACCGATGGGGCCGGGGTGCGGCCTGCGGCACGGCCGGCGGGCCGGAATCTCGGTTAGGTCACGAATCAGCGCCCGTGGATGGACCGCATCGTGCGCGAGTCGGAGTTCGTGGCGCCCGGCCTGTTCCGTGAGTACTACGAGCACCTGGCCCGCGGGTACGCCCGCGGGGTGCGCCAGGCCCAGCTCAGTGGCGAGGTGGACGCGCGCTACGATCCCGAGGTCATCGCGTTCGTGTACACCGGGATCGGCAACTTCGTCGGGATGCGCTGGGCGGACTGGACGGCAGGCGGGCAGGTGCCCGACGACGTCCTGGACGATCTGCTCGAGGTGCTGCGCCGGGGCCTGCCGCCTGCCGGAGCCCTGGACACAGCCACCAGAACGCGGGATCAGCCGCCGTAGCGCAGGATCACCCCGGACTGCCTCGTGCCGCGCTGGCCCGGCGGGAAGGAGGCACCCCCGCCGAAGGTCACCGTGGACCCGGCCGCGTGGGCGACCGCGCCGACCGCCAGCCTGGTGGCCGGCAGCGGCAGCACGGCGGGCCTCAGGTGGCCGTGGCTGTAGTGCAGCATCGTGAACGTGCCGGGGAAACCGGCCACGGCCGGGATCCACAGCCCGCCGGAGCCGTCCGGCACCACCCCGGTCGGCTCGCCGTAGCGGGCCGAGCGGTCCACCAGCTGCCATCGGCTCCCGTCGAAGTGCAGCAGGTAGAAGGGGCCGCGCTCGTCCTGGCAGTGCCCCGCCCCCACGGCCCAGACGTCGGTGGCGGAGCGGGCCAGGACCTGGTCGGCGGACGGGTGGCAGAACCGGGTGTTCCGGGGCAGGACCCGGGCCAGCGAGGTACTGGACCAGGCGCGCCCGTTCCAGTGTGCGGCGGTCTTCCCGCCCACCGCCCAGATGCTGTCCGGGCCGAGCGCGCTGCCCCCGGTCAGCGTGCTGGCGGCCGGGTACCGCCGCCAGGTCCGGCCGTTGTAGTGCCAGGTACCGAGGTGGCCGGGTGACAGTGGCTGGCCGAACACCCACACGTCGGCGGGCCCGAGCACCACCGCGTTCCCGATGGCCTGGCTGAACCGGCGCACGGCCGCCCAGCGGTGGCCGTTCCAGCGCAGCGCCCGGCCGGCCCCGCCGGGCCGCGCGGTGAAGGCCCACACGTTGCCTGGCGTGCTCGCCGCGGCCGCGGTAACCAGGTCACCGGCCTGGCCGGGGAACGGGACCGCCGCCCAGCGGCGGCCGGCCAGACGCCACGCGACCGGCCTGGCCAGGGTGGACGCGAACGCCCACGCCTGGCGGGGACCGGTGGCGGTGACGGCGGTGATGCCGGGCAGGTCCCGGCCCCGGGTGGTCTTGACGATGCGCCACGACGGCGCGGAACCGGTGACCATGGCCTGGGTTCCCCGGGCAGGGGCACCCCGGGAACTGGTGTCCCCAGCATGGGCGCCCGCGACCTGGGCCGCCGCGGCCACGCCCGGCACCATGGCCGCGCCCACCGCGCCGGCCAGCATGACCGCCACCGCGGCCCGCCGCCCCGGGCGGCTGGCTCCTGCGCCTGTCCCCGGTGACCGGGCCTGCCTGGTACCCCGCATGAGATCCCCCTCGCGCCGTCGCACCGGGCCATGACCTCCGCAGGTCCCCGGTGTCTGAGATAAACGACGCCGAAACCGCGGCGCAGGATGGAGCCGGGGAGTCACAAGTCGGTAACACCGTGGTGAGCGGCGTGGCTGGCGTGGCTGGCCTGCTGGTCACCGGCCACTTCCGGGCCGCCGCCCATCATCTTCAGCATGGCGCCGCCACCGGACCGGAAGAAGCGCACCACCAGGGCCAGGGCCACGATGATGAAGACGATGTTCAGGTACGTGGTGTAGTTCCAGACGATCCCGGTCTCCCCGACCTTCGCCGTGCGTGACGCCGGGACCAGGCCCAGCCCGCTGAACGCGAACTCGACGACGTAGCCGGCCAGCACCATGGTGACGTAGAACACCCCGGCGATGACCAGCATCATCCGGGTGCCGTAGTACTTCCGGTAGATGATCAGGATCGGGATGATGATCAGGTCGGCGAAGATGAACGCGACCACGCCCCCGAAGCTGATGCCCCCGTTCCACAGCACCGCCGCGAGCGGCACGTTGCCGATCGAGCAGACGAAGCTGAGCAGCGAGATCACCGGGCCGATGAGCGGCCCCCAGAG
This sequence comes from uncultured Actinomycetes bacterium, assembly GCA_963720645.1. Classification (GTDB taxonomy): domain Bacteria; phylum Actinomycetota; class Actinomycetes; order Streptosporangiales; family Streptosporangiaceae; genus RYN-230. The sequence continues at coordinate 100,769 of CAVRFX010000026.1, forward strand.
CCGCGCGGCCAGCGGGTGGCCGGTCAGGAACAGGTGCTGCCAGAAGCTGTCCGGGACCCAGGCTCCCACCGCCCCGGCGATCAGCAGGCCGATCACCACGTCGCGCAGCACCGCGGCCCACTCCATGACGAAGATGTGGCTGACCGAGGTGTAGCCTTCCCGGCTGAACAGGCGCCGCCAGAAGCTCCCGCCCGCGGTGATGCTCATGTCCATGGCCGCGTGGCCTTCCATCGAACCCGCCAGGCCCCGGCCGGCCTGCCGCCGCGCCTCGTCGATCAGCCGCTGCCGGACGAACAGGCGGAAGGCCACCGCGACCAGCACGATCATGATCGGGCCGCCGACGAACTCCGCCAGCGTGAACTGCCACGAGATCAGCAGGGCCAGGATGATCCCCAGCTCGATGACCAGGTTGGTGCTGGCAATCTCGAAGACCATCGCCGCGGTGAAGCTGGCGCCCTTACGGAACAGGGACCGGGCCAGCGCCACGGCCGCGTAGGAGCACGAGGAGGAGGCCGCGCCCAGACCCGTGGCCCGGGCCAGCGCGGCCGGCCGGTCGTCACCGAGCAGCCGGACCACGGTGGACCGGCGCACCACCGCCTGGACCACCGCGGCCAGCGCGAACCCCAGCAGCAGCGACCAGGTGATCTGCCAGGTCATCGAGCCGGCCACGGCCAGCGCGTGGCCGATGGCGTCAAGCGCGCGCATCGTCGGCCTCCGGCGCGGCGATGGTCAGCAGCTGCCGCAGGCAGTGCTCCAGCAGCGGGTGCGGGAACCCGTCGCTCAGCCGGTAGTACACGACCCGGCCGTCCTTGCGGAAGCTCACCAGCCCGGCCAGCCGGAGCATCTTCACCGCGTAGGACACCTGATCCTCGGTCACCTCGAGCACGAGGGCCAGGTCCCCGACGCACAGCTCGCCGGCGGCGACCAGGGCGAACAGGACCCGGGATCGCACCGGGTCGGCCAGCAGCCCGAGCAGCCCGGCCAGCCGCCCGGCGTCGCCCACCGACAGGGCACCCGCCCGGGCCGCGGCCACGCCCGGGCCGCTCACCGGATGATCATGATCTCGCACCGGCATGTCCTTACCTCCGTACGTCCGTACGTCCGTAGCGTCACACGGATATGCGGAGGTGTCAAAGCGCCTCCGGATGGACCTGCGGGCGGCTTAGGGAACCCCGGGGCTGGGGTTCGCCGCCGGCAGGCCCGAGCAGATGCTGGCGCCGGCGTTACGGCTCTGCACCGTGGTCTGCGTGGCCGGGCTGGGTGCGCCCTGGCCGGCCTGGCCCTTCCCGGAAGGGTGCTGGCTCGCCGGGGACGCGTTCACGCCCGCGAAATCGCTGCCGATGATCAGCGTGACCGGGCCCGGGCGGCCGGTCTGGGGGGCAGGCTCGGCCAGCAGGTTCCGCGCGGCCGGGGTGGCCTTGAGCGCGGCCGCCAGCGTGTAGGCGCGGTCGGCCTGCGCCGTGCCCGAGTAGGTCACGGTGGTGGCGCTCGCCGCCGCCGCGTCGCCGGTGCCGGTCACGTCGAAGCCCAGCCGGGTCAGCTCCCGGGCGGTCCGGGCGGCCAGCCGCGGGATGCCGGTGCCGTTGAGCACGCGCACCTGCACCCGGCCGGCCGGCAGCGTGGGGAGCCGGTGATGCCACGCCTGGCCGTCGAGGATCATCTGGAAGATGACGTCATCGGCGGGCTCCGCCGGCAGCAGCCGGTTGGCGTCCGCCGGGTCGGTCACCGTCGGCATGGTCAGCAGGGTCACGTTCTTCGCGTGCAGCCCGGTGAGGCTCCTGGCCAGGCCCAGCAGCTTGCTCACCGAGTCGAGTCCCTGGTCCACGGTGAGCGCCCGGGTGGCCACATCCGCGATCTTGAGCAGTTCCACCGAGTTGCTGAGGACGCCCTGGCTGTTGACCTTCTGGATCACCGAGGACATGAACGCCTGCTGCAGCTCGATGCGCGGCAGGTCCCCGCCGACGTCCCCCTCGGCCTGGACACCGTGCCGGGTCCGCACGTACGCGAGCGCCTGATTGTAGGTGAGCAGGTGCCGGCCGCCGCTGAGATTCAGCCCGCTGTAGGGGTCGTGGTACCCGCTGCGCGGGACGCAGACCTCCACCCCGCCGATCGTGTCCACCATCGCGCGGAAGGAGTTGAAGTTGAACATGACGAAATGGTCGAGCGTGATGCCGGTCAGGTCGGTGACCGTGCTGACCGCGCAGGACGGGCCGCCGATGTTCATCGCCCCGTCGATGATCGCGGACTGGTACGGCCCCATGATGCCGGTGCCGACGCTGCGCCGGGCCCGGCAGCCAGGCTCGTAAACCATCGTGTCGCGGGGAATGGACAGCACGATGGCGTGGGTGTGGGTCGGGTCGAGGTGGACCAGCAGCAGGTTGTCGGAGTTGCTGGTATTCAGGGCGGGATTGCTGCCCAGGTCACCGGCCCGCTGGCCCTGCCGGGTCTGCGAGCCGAGCAGCAGGATGTTCTGCGCGCCGTAGACCGAGCGGTGGCTCAGCCCGCTGACCCGGACCACGCTGACGTTGCCGTCCAGCCGCCGGTAGATCGCGTAGGCACCCAGGCTGGCCAGCACGGCGACCACCATCATGACGGTGGAGGCGATGTACCCGGCCTTGGCCAGGCGGCTCAGTGGCCGGCCTGCGGTCTGCATGGTGACTCCCGTCCCACGGCTTTCCAGGCAAGCCGCCCGGGCCACGTGGTGGCCCGATGGCGCGAGCGGGAGCCTAACGCCCGGCTAAGCCGGGCGTTTCCGGTCCGGGCAGGCGTTGACCATCAGATGACGATGTCTAGACATCCGCCCGGGCGGACGGGTTGCGGCGGCCGGGTTACCGTGCCCGGTCAGCCCGGCCCGCCGATCCACAACGGGATCGTGGCGCCGCGGTAGGTGCCCCACCGGAACCCGTAGTCACGCGGGCTGCGGTGGAAGTAGCGCAGCCGCATGCGCGAGAAGTAGCTCGCTCCCTGGTGCGCCGCGACCCGCGAGAGGCTCACCTCGGCCGGGTACCTGGTGTAGTGGCCCGCCGCGCAGTTCGGCTGGCAGTCGTCCGCCCATAGGGTGCCCCAGGCGAACGCGGAACTGGCCGTCCAGTGCGACCAGTGCCCGACGCGCACGAACGTGTCCGGGCCCCCCACGTAGATGACCGGCAGCCGGACCGCCCCGTGGCCCCAGCCGTCCTGCCCGTTGTAGGCCACGGGGAGCCGGGCGCGGTCCGCGGCCGCGGCCGGGTTCCGCGCGCTCTTGGTGGTGAGCGCGGCGGCCGCCCCCGCCGCCAGGAACGCGAGCACGACCGCCGCCAGCGCTGCGATGCCGACCTTCTTCACGAGCAACGTCCCCCTGTAAGACCAAACCGGTATGACCAGAGCTGCATGACTGAGCCCCGCGACCAGCGCGGCACGGCAGACGCGGTGGACCGGCGCTGGTAAGTCCCGGTGCCCGGGCCGGCCCCCGGCCGTCCGGCCAGCATAATGCCTGGCCGCGAGCGTGGTCAGGCGACCACCCGGGCTGTGGAGGACCCGTCACCCAGGCGCCGGACCTCGAGCCGCTCGGCGACCCGGTCCTTCAGGTCAGCCACGTGGCTCACGATGCCCACCACCCGGCCCCGGTCGCGCAGTTCATCGATGACCGCCATCACCTGGTCGAGGGTCTCCGCGTCGAGCGTGCCGAAGCCCTCGTCGATGAACAGGGTGTCCAGGTCCACCCCGCCGGCCTCGGCCTTGACCACGTCGGCCAGGCCCGAGCGCCAGCGCCAGCGAGGTGTAGAAGGTCTCGCCGCCGGACAGCGACCGCGGGCTGCGTTCCGCGCCCGTGTGCCGGTCGATCACGACGAGGGTGAGCCCGGTCCGTTCCCGCCTGCGCCCCGCCCTCATCGGTGCGCCGCAGCTCGTAGCGGCCGGCCGACATCGCCGCGAGCCGGACGTTGGCCGCGGCGACGACCTGCCCGAACCACTGCCGCAGCACGTAGGTGGTCAGCGCCATCCGGCGGTGCCCGTCCATGCCCTTGGCCAGCCCGGCCAGCCGGATCACCGCCGACGTGTCCTCCTGCAGCTGGCCGAAGGCCTCCTGGGCGTCGCTGCACCTCGGCCAGCCGCTGGTCCAGGCGCCCGGCCCGGGCCCGGGCCGCGTCGCGGGCGGCACGGACCTCCTGCTCGGCTTCCTGGGCGCGGGCCAGGGCGGCCGCCGCCGCCTGCGCCGACCGCGTGCACCGCGGCCGCCTGGCCGGGTCCAGGCCGGCCAGGTCGCCGTCCGCCACCGCGGCCTGGAGCGCCGCGAGCGCAGCGGCCCACCCGGTGACCTGCTCGTCGAGGGCCGCCTGTTCCGCGGGGCTGAGCAGCGCCGCACCGGCCAGGTCGGCGCTGCTGCGCGCGGGTGAACCGGCGAAATCCGCGGGCCGCCGCCTCGCGCTCGGCGCGCTCCGCGGCCCGCCGCTCGTCGGCCAGGGCGGCGGCCAGCTGATCCAGGGCCGCGGCCAGCGCGCGGTTCGTGCCGGCGGCCGCGCGCAGGGCGCCGCCTGGCGCTGCGCCACGGACGGGTGCCCCTGGGCGGCCCCGGCCAGCTCGTCTGCAGCCAGCTCAGCTCATGCCCGCGCCGCGGCCGCCCGGGCTCCTGCGGCCGCGGCCAGCGCGGCGGCCGCGGCCTGCAGCTTCTCGCCGCGACCCGCTGCTGCTCGGTCGCGGCGGCCGGCGAGCGCGGCCTCCAGCCGGCCGGCGCCTGCGCCGCGGCCCGCTGCCGCGGCCGCGAGCAGCGCCGGCGACGGCGGCGGTCTCGGCGGCCAGGCCGTCCACGGTGCCACCGTCCGCCACCGCGGCCGCGGGCCGCCGCCGCGGCGGCCAGCTCGGCGCGTTCGCGGGTCGAGCTGGGCGCGGGCGGCTTCCGCCGCGTCCCGCCGCGCCGCGCGGCCGCGGCGAGGTCGGGCTCGGAGACGAGATCGCCGGCCGCCGCGGCCGGGGCAGGGTGGGCGGTGGATCCGCAGACCGGGCAGGCGCGCCCCGTCGGCGAGCTGCGCGGCCAGTTCCGCCGCCATGCCGGCCAGCCGGCGCGGCCATCAGCCGCAGGTGGGCTTCGGCCAGCGCCTGGTGCGCGTCCACCGCGGCGCGCAGCGGCCGCGTTCTGGCCCGCGAGCAGCGGCTCCAGCCCGGCCAGGTCGGCGGCCGCCGCCGCCCGCCGGGCCAGCGCGGCCTGCCGCTGCGCGGGCGGCCCCCAGGCCGGCCGCCAGCAGCCGCGGCCGCGGCGAGCTGTTCCTCCGCATCGGCGATCTGGCCGGGCAGCTCCGCGCGCGCCGGCTCCAGCGTGCGGACCAGCCCGGACGCGCTCGCGACTCCCCGCTGCGCCGCCTCAGCGCGCTGAGCCGGTCGGTGGCCGGCAGCCGCTTCGGCGTCCGCGAGATGCTGCAGCGAGGCGGCGTCCCTCTCGGCCGCCTCGGCCCGGACGAAGGCCTGCGCGCGCGCCGCCGCCCGGCGAGCATGGCGTCGTCCGGGTCGGGGACCAGCCGGAGCAGGCCGTCGCGGGCCTCGCGGACCGCCTGCTGCGCCTCGGCCGGGCGGCGAGCAGGGGCCGCACCGGTTCGGCGCGCCGCGCCGCGGCCAGCCGCGCGGCCCGCTGGTCGTGCCCGGGCCGGGACGCTTCGTGCTCGCCAGCGCCGCCGCAGCGCCTCGGTCAGCCTGGCCATCAGGCGGGCCTGCTGCTGCTCGCCGCTCGGCCGGCGGCCCGCCGGGTGGCGGTCTCGGCCGCCGCCACCTCCAGGCCCTCGGCGCTCACCGCCGCGTCCTGCGGCCAGGTCCGCGGCCACCTGCTTCAGCTGGTCGCCCGCTCCGGGCCAGGCAGCTCCAGACAGCCCGGCGCGGGCGGCGGCGTCGAGGCCCGCGGCCTCGGCCGCGGCGGACGTGGCCGCGTCGATCGCGGCCTCCGCGGCCTGCCGCGCTGCCGGACCGCGCCGCGCGGCGCCGGTCGAGCTCGGCCGTGATGCGGTCGTACAGCTGGGTGCCGAACAGCTTGCTGAGCAGGATCGCCGGCGTCGTCGTCCGCAGCCTGCAGGAAGCTTCGCGAACTGGCCCTGCGGCAGCAGCATGACCTGGGTGAACTGCGCCCGGTTGAGCCCGATGAGCTCGGTGATCAGCTCGCCGGCCTCGGCCTTGTTGGCGGACAGGCTGACCCAGCCGCCGCCGTCGCGGCGCTGCAGGTGCACGTGGGCCGGCTCGGTGGCGAACCCGTCGCCGCGCCGCTTCGGGCGCCGGTGCTCGGGCACCCGGGTGACCCGGTGCCGGACGCCCGCGCACCGAGAACTCCAGGGTGACCGAGGGCTCGGCGTCGGGCGCGGCGAAATGGGAGCGGAGCCGGTCCTCGGCCGACTCCTCCCCCGCCAGCCCGCCGTAGAGCGCCGAACGTGATCGCGTCCAGGATGGTCGTCTTGCCCGACGCCGGTCGGGCCCTCCAGCAGGAACAGGCCGCTGCTGGAGAGCCGGTCGAAGTCGACCCGCTGCGTGCGGGCGTACGGGCCGAACGCGCTCAGCTCCAGGCTGTGCAGCCGCATCAGGCGGCCGGCCTCGGCGTGCTGGCGCGGTCTCGACGGCCGCGCGCGAGCACCGCGCGCGTGCGCGTCGTCGGCCGGGCCGCCCGCTGGTGAACTCCACGAACAGGCCGCAGATCTCGACCGGGTCACGCACCGACGGCCAGCCGCTGCAGGTCGGCGTCGGAGCCGGCCAGCTGCGCCCTCCGGGGCGAAGTCGAGGATCAGCGTGTGCGGCCACTTCTCGCGCAGCCGCTCCATCGGCGGCGGACGGCCGCACGGTGTCGGTCAGCACCACCTTGACCCAGGCGCCGGCCAGGTCGGCCGAGATCGGAGTCGGCCCGGGCCAGCAGGTCGTCCAGCCTGCCGCGTACCTCGCGCAGCGGCCGGGGCACGGGCGTCGGCCAGCCGGCGCGTCGTCACCCGGCCCGCCGGCGTCGATCTCGGCCAGCGTGACCGACTTGACGTGGTCCTTCTCGCCGAACGAGAACGCGAGCGGCGACCCGGAGTACCTGACCGCCGTGCCGCCGGCCTGCGGCCCGGCTCCGCCTGCTGCGCCGTGCAGGTGGCCGAGGGCCACGTAGCTGAACCCGGCGAACACGGACGGCCGGCACGTCGGCGACGCCGCCGACCCGGATGTCGCGCTCGGAATCGGCGGGCTGCCCGCCGGTGACGAACGCGTGCGCGGCGACCACGGTACGGGCCACGCCACGGGCCGCGGCGTCCGCCCGGATCAGCCGCGCCGCCTCGGCCAGCACCGCCTCGTGCGGTCCTGGCCTGGACGCCGAGGTCGGCCATCACCGCGTCGGGCAGCAGGTAGGGGATCCCGTAGATGGCGACCGGGCCGTGCTCGTCGGCCAGCAGCACCGGCCGGGCCAGGTCCGGCACCGAGGTGCGCAGATGGATCCCGGCCGCCTCGCTGAGCCCGGCCCCGAAGCCGAGCCGGACGGCCGAGTCATGGTTCCCGCTGATCAGGATGACCGGGATGCGGGCCTGCGCGAAGCGCAGCAGGGTCGCGTCGAGCAGCCGGACCGCGTCGAGCGGCGGCACCGCGCGGTCGTAGATGTCCCCGGCCACCACCACCGCACCGGCCCGCTGGCGGACCGCCTCGTCGAGCAGCCAGCGCAGGAAGCTGTCCTGATAGGGCAGCAGGTTCTCGCCGTGCAGCGTGCGGCCCAGGTGCCAGTCCGAGGTGTGGATCAGTCGCATCGCACCGCCGTGGACTCCATCTGCTCACTGCTCACTGGTCCTGCTACGAGGCCGTGCTCACCGGCCGGGCCGACTCGCCGGGCCGGCGGATCGGCGGACGGGTGATGCTCGCCATGATGCCGGACCGCCGCGGCATCCTCGGTGATCCCGGTCCCGTCCGCGTGTCGCCGTCACTGCGCCCGATTCGCCGCATCCGGCACCGGGCCGTGGGATGCTCGTGACGCTGGCTGTCAACGTGCCGGGTACGGGGAATCAGGGCACGGGATCACCGCGCGGGACCCGCGGTGCGAGCGGCCGGCGCAACGGGGGAAGTCGTGAGCGGGCGGCTGACCACTGCGACACGGAAAAGGGGTGCATGAGCAGTGTCGCGGGAACGTTCTCCCGCGCCCGGCGGCCGCAGGCGGATCACGTCACGCGCCGAGCTCGAGCAGGCCGCGTTCGGGCTGTTCGAGCAGCAGGGCTTCGAGGGGACCACGGTCGGGGACATCGCCCGCGCGGCCGGGATCGGGCGGCGCACGTTCTTCCGGTATTTCGCGTCCAAGAACGACGTGCCCTGGGGCGGATTCGACGAGCGGCTGGAGCGGATGCGCGACCGCCTGGCGGGCTGCCCGCCGCAGACCCCCCTGGCCGAGGCGATCCGGCTGGGCGTCATCACCTTCCACGAGGCCGGCCCGGGCGAGGAAACCTGGCAGCGGCGGCGGCTGGAGCTGATCCTGCGGGTGCCGGTGTTACAGGCCCACTCCACGCTGCGCTACGCCGCCTGGCGGCGGGTGATCGCGGAATTCGCGGCCGCGCGGACCGGGCAGCCGCCGGACTCGCTGCTCCCGGTCACGCTGGGCTACGCGGCCGCGGGGCTGTCCGTGGCGGCCTGCGAGCAGTGGCTGGCCGGCGCGGACCCCGACCTGGCCCGGCTGATCGACGCCGCGGTCCGCGGGCTGGCCGGCGCGTTCGCCGGAACCTGACCGGTCAGGCCGCCTGCCGGCGCACGCCGGGCGGGGTCAGAGCTGGCCCACCTCCGTGACCCGGAGCACGGCGTGGCCGGCCTCGTCGGAGGCGGCCAGGTCAACCTGGGCGGAGATGCCCCAGTCATGGTCGCCCGCCGGATCGTCGAAGATCTGCCGCAGCGTCCAGGTCTGCGGGCCCTCGTCGATGATGAGGAGGGCGGGCCCGCGGGCGTCCGGCCCGGTGCCGATCTCGTCGTGCACGTCGAAGTACGGCTCGACCGCGGCCTCCCAGGCCTCGGCGTCCCAGCCGTCGTCGGCGACCAGCTGGCCCAGCTCGTCGTAATGGCCGAGCGCGGCCAGCTCGACCCGGCGGAACAGCGCGTTGCGGACCAGCACCCGGAAGGCGCGGACGTTCCTGGTGACGGCCGGCGGCCCGGCCTCCACCTGGCTGACCAGGGACGCCGGACGGGTCGCGCAGCTGCTCCCACTCGTCCAGCAGGCTGGAGTTGACCTGGCGGACCAGCTCCCCGAGCCATTCGATGAGGTCGGCCAGCTCCTCGGTCTTGGCCTCGTCCGGGACGGTGTTCCGGAGCGCCTTGTAGGCGTCGGCCAGGTAGCGCAGCACCAGTCCCTCCGAGCGGGACAGGCCGTAGAACCCGACGTACTCCACGAACGTCATGGCCCGCTCGTACATGTCACGGACCACGGACTTGGGGGCCAGGGCGTAGTCCGCCACCCACGGGTGCCCGCGGCGGTACATGTCGTACGCGGCCTCCAGCAGGTCGTCCAGCGGCCGGGGGTAGGTGACCGAGTCGAGCAGGTCCATCCGGGTGTCGTAGTCGACGCCGTCCGCCTTCATCTGCGCGACCGCCTCGCCGCGGGCCTTGAACAGCTGCGCGGACAGCACCGTCCGCGGGTTGTCCAGGGTCGCCTCGATGATCGACACCACGTCCAGCGGGTAGGACGGCGACTCACGGTCCAGCAGCTCGATCGCGGCCAGGGCCAGCGGGGACAGCGGCTGGTTCAGCGCGAAGTCGAACTGGAGGTCCACGGTGAGCCGGGCCCGGCGTCCCTCGGCGTCCGGCTCGTCCAGCTGCTCCACCACTCCCCCGGCCAGCAGCGCCCGGTAGATGGCGATGGCCTGGTGGATGTGCCGCCGCTGGGCGGCCCGGTCCTCGTGGTTGTCGGTCAGCAGGTGCCGCATCGCGGTGAACGCGTCCCCGGGCCGGCTGATCATGTTCAGCAGCATGGCGTGGGTGACCTTGAAGCTGGACGTCAGCGGCTCCGGGTCGGCGGCGACCAGCCGCTCGAACGTGGGCTGGCCCCAGGCGATGAAGCCCTCGGGCGGCTTCCTGCGCACCACCTTGCGCCGCTTCTTCGGGTCATCGCCGGCCTTGGCCAGCAGCCGCTCGTTCTCCACCACGTGCTCGGGGGCCTGCACCACGACCCGGCCGGTGGTGTCGAACCCGGCCCGGCCCGCCCGGCCCGCGATCTGGTGGAACTCACGCGCCTGGAGCAGCCGGGTCTTCGAGCCGTCGTACTTGGACATCGCGGTGAACAGGACCGTGCGGATCGGCACGTTGATGCCCACGCCCAGGGTGTCGGTGCCGCAGATGACCTTCAGCAGCCCGGCCTGGGCCAGGGTCTCCACCAGCCGCCGGTACTTGGGCAGCATCCCGGCGTGATGCACGCCGATGCCGTGCCGGACCAGCCGGGACAGGGTCTTCCCGAACCCGGCGGTGAACCGGAACCCGCCGATCAGCGCGGCGATCTCATCCTTCTCCGCGCGGGTGCAGACGTTCACGCTCATCAGCGCCTGGGCCTGCTCCAGCGCCGCGGCCTGGGTGAAGTGCACCACGTAGATCGGGGCCTGGTGGGTGGACAGCAGCTCTTCCAGCGTCTCGTGCAGCGGGGTGATCACGTAGGAGTAGGTCAGCGGCACCGGGCGCTCAGCGGACTGGACTACCGCGGTCGGCCGCCCGGTCCGCCGGGTCAGGTCGGACTCGAACCGGGTGACGTCGCCCAGGGTCGCCGACATCAGCACGAACTGGACCCGGGGCAGCTCGATGATCGGCACCTGCCAGGCCCAGCCCCGGTCGGGGTCGGCGTAGAAGTGGAACTCGTCCATCACGACCTGGCCGACGTCCGCGTCGGCGCCGTCGCGCAGCGCGATGCTGGCCAGCACCTCGGCGGTACAGCAGATGATGGGCGCGGTCGCGTTGACGCTGGCGTCGCCGGTCATCATGCCCACCTGGGCCGGGCCGAACGCGGCGCACAGGGCGAAGAACTTCTCCGACACCAGGGCCTTGATCGGTGCCGTGTAGAACGAGCGGCGGCCGTCGGCCAGCGCCGCGAAGTGCGCCCCGGTGGCCACCAGGCTCTTGCCCGAGCCGGTCGGCGTGGACAGGATGACGTTGGCCCCGGACACCACCTCGATCAGGGCCTCTTCCTGGTGCGGGTAGAGGGCGAGCCCCTGCTCCTTGGCCCAGCCGGCGAACGCGTCGAAGACCGCGTCGGGCGCAGGGTCAGCGGGGAGGAGGTCGGTGAGGGTCACAAATATGCAATGCTAACGGCCCGGTTAATGTTCCCGCCGGGAGCTCCGCGGCATTCACCAGCCGGGCGGCTGGTCCAGGAGCCTCAGCAAGGCACGGGCATCCCGCACCGCATTCGCATCGCCGTCGTTGTTGAAGTAGGCGAAAACGTCACGGCCGGCCGCGTCCCATTCCCGGATCCGGGCGGCCCACCAGGCCAGGTCGTCGTGGCTATAGGAACCCGCGTACAGATGCTGGTGGTCGGGCCCGTGCAGCCGGACATAGGTGAAATCCGCAGTGGCCCGCAGCACGCACGGCAGGTGCGCGCCGCTCATCACGCAATAGGCCGCCCGGTGCGCCTCCAGCAGCGCGAACACCTCGTCGCAATGCCAGCTGGAATGACGGAACTCCACCGCGACCCGCATCCATTCCGGGACCAGCCGCAGGAAATAGTCCAGCCGCGCGTCATCGCGCGCCTGGGCCGGCCCGAGCTGGGCCAGCAGCACGGCCCGTTTGCCGTCCAGCTCGTGCCAGCCCGCGCTCATGCGCTGCAGCCAGGTTTCCGGGCCGTACAGTTTCCGGGCGTGGGTCAGCCCCCGCGGCGCCTTGACCGACAGGCAGAAACCCGCCGGCAATTTCTTTCTCCAATAACGGAACGTATCGGGCCGGGGCCAGCGGTAAAAGCTGCTGTTCAGCTCGGCGGTGCCGAACGTGGCCGCGTAGCGATCCAGCCGGGCCGCGGGAGGCAGCCCGGGCGGGTACAGTTCCGGCTCCCAGTGGGCGTAACTCCAGCCCGACGTGCCGATCCTGATCGTCACCCGGGGTTACGCTCCCGGTGTGTCCCCGTCCGGGCCTGCCCCGCCGGCCTCCGGACGGCCGGGCTGGCCAGCCTGGTCTTCGTTGCGGAGATCCTGCTCGCCCGGCAGGCTGGCGTCCACCAGCGCGGTGGAACCCGCCGGCCGCGCGGTCGTCTCCTCGGTCCGCTCCCGCAGCCGGTCCAGGCTCTCGCCGTCCCCGAGCGGGATGGTGGCCTCCAGGCGGCTGCTCGCCTGGACCTCAGGCAGGTCCACGACCGCGTCCACCAGGTCGGCCCGGCGGCCCGGGGCCACATGCCCGGGCGCGGCGTGCAGCGACGCGCGGGTGGTGCCGTCCGGGCGCTGGGAGACCTCGGCTGCGGCCACCGTCTGGTCGCCGTCCTTGATCTCGACGCGCCGGGCGTCCTCGGGATCGGTCATGGAACACCTCCTCAAGAGTCGTTACTGTGCGGCTGCCCCGTGCTAGGCCCGCGAAACCGCCCGCCCGGACCGCGAGCGGAGCTTCGCGCCCACCGTCCCCGGCGAGCGCTCGGGCAGCTCGGCGTTCGGCTTGATCAGCAGCGTCGTGGCGGTCAGCCACAGCGCCGCGAAGATGAGGCTGCCGAGCACGTCGGTCGGGTGGTGCTCGCCGCGGTACATCCGCGATATCGCGATGGCCACCGGCATCACGACGGCCAGGGCCACGAACAGCCACCGCCACCAGCCCTGGGTGTGCCCGAGGACCACGATGGCGATCGCGACGTACAGGCAGGTGGTCGCGGCCACGTGCCCGGACGGGTAGGCCGAGGTCGGCAGGTGGTGGTCGAGGTGGTGCACGTAGGGCCGGGGCCGCTTGACCACCGCGGCCGCGGCCAGGAACGCGGCCAGCTCCCCGAACATCACAACCGCGATGAAGATGACCGGCCGCCAGTGCCGGATGACGGCCAGGAAGATCACGCACGCGGCGACGGCCACGATGAGGATCCCGGTCGTGGCGCAGGCCACGCTGACGTCGTTGCTCCACGTGTTCCCGGTCGGGGTACGGTGCGCGGCGAACCAGCGCGGGATGGCCGTGTCCCCCAGCCACTTGTCGTGGCTGTCCTTCACGACCAGCTCACCGAAACCGACGATGACGCCGAGGATGAGGACCCAGGCGACCACGACGCCGGCGGCGGCCCGGGCGCGGGACAGGGCTGCGGACGATCTGTTTCTCATGGGGGGCTCCGGCTGGGCTAGATCGAGATCATTGCGGGCCTCGGGTTCCAGTCCCTCGGCCAGGGGGTCGGTGACAGGCTGGCCCTCGGCCCGGCGGGTCAGCTCGAAAGCGAACGCGGTCAGGCCGAGCCAGGTGATGCCCAGCGTCCAGCCGCCGAGCACGTCGGACAGGTAGTGCACGCCGAGCAGGATCCGGCTGATGCCGATCAGCGCGACGAGGGTGAGGATCACTGCGGGGAACACGGTCCGCCAGCGGCCTCGTGCCGCGGGCAGGAAAACCAGCAGCACCGCCCCGTAACAGACGATCGAGCCGAGCGAGTGGCCGCTGGGGAAGCTGTTCCCGCCGCCGTGCGCGATCGGATGGGCCACCACCGGGCGCAGCCGGCCGACCAGGTCCTTCAGGACCGGGTCCAGCACCAGCGCGCCCGCCCCGGTGACCAGCAGGTACGCCACCAGCCGCCAGCGGCGCCGGAAGGCCAGGAAGACCGCGGAGACCACGATGACCGTCCACAGCACGCCGTCGCTGCCCAGCCAGGTGACCGCCTTCACCACCGAGACCAGGGCGGGGTGCGCGGAGATGAGGCCGTTGATCCGGGCGGCGGCGCCGTGGTCGACGGACTCCAGGGGGCGCCATTGCAGCCGGACCAGGACGAGCAGGATGGTGAACACCAGCGCGGCGGCGGTCACCGCGAGCAGCGGGGCCAGGCTGCGGCGCCCCGGTCCGCGGTGCGGGGACCGGGGAGGCTGGCGGTCGAGGGTGGAGGCCGGCATGGCAGCCAAGTGCCCAGGCTGCTCCGCCTCATGCATGCCCGCCGCCGGTCCGGGGCCGCCCGGCGGGCACCCGTCCAGGTCAGGGGTCCGCCGGCTCAGCCGAAGAAGTACACCCGGAGGGCCAGGATGACGGCGACGAGCAGGATGCAGGCCAGGCACTTGATGGCCAGCCCCCGCTCGTAGCGCACCGCGTCGCGGACCTCGTCCTCGAAGACCTGGGCCTGCGCCGCGGTCGCCGGGCCGCCCGGGGCCGGCGCCGGCCCGCTCACGTGGGCACCACCATCTTCCCCGTCTTCTCGGTCTTGTCCCAGGACGCCTCGGCGTGCCGGAGTTCCTTGATGTAGGCGGCCGTGGTGATCGCGCACAGCAAGGGCCCGTAACCGCCGATGTACACGAAGAGCGGCCCGAGGACGCGGCCGAACCTGCGGGACTCGGCCAGCTTGCCGAGGAAGGCGACCCCCATGCAGGCCGAGAGCCAGATGTAGGTGAACAGCTCAATGCCGTAGACCCAGCCCAGGGTGACGCCGAAGCCGGCGGCGGTGGCGAGCTCGTGCCCGACCCAGCTCGCCAGGCCGGGCAGGATGGCGGCGAGCAGGATGATGACGTTGACCGCGCCCGGGAACATGAGCGCTTCCTTCCAGCTGTGCCGGCCGACGCTGGGGTCGATGGCCAGCGTGAAGGAGGTAATGAAGATGTACGTGATCACGTTGGTCAGCCACAGCACGTGGAAGGCGGTCCAGGCGAGCTGGTAGTCGATGAAGAACAGGAGCACCAGGGATGCCGACGCCAGCACCATGAACAGCGGCAGCAGCAGCAGGCAGAACCAGAGCAGGCCGAAGCTGACGCTGCCCAGCCGGTTATTGGGCTGGGGCCGGAACCAGACGCTCTTGAACCGCCGGGTGACCTGGATGTTGCCGCGGGCCCAGCGCAGCCGCTGCTTCCACAGCGCGACGATGCTGCCCGGCTCCTCCGCCCAGACGGTAGCGTGCGGCTCGAAGACGACCTTGCGGCCGCCTTTCTGGGTCTCGAACGTGGTCACCGTGTCCTCAGCCAGCGTGGTCGTGTCCACCTGGCCGCCGATGGCCTCGATGTTGGCCCGCGAGTGCAGCTGCGCGCCTCCCGCCAGGCAGGCGATCACGCCGAGGACCTCCTGGCTGCGCCGGGCCGCGGCCTGGGCGGTGATGTACTCGTAGCCGATGAACCGGGTCATGTAGTTCCCCGGACGGCTGCCCTCCTTGATGTAGGCGGTGACCGAGCCGACCTCGGGATCGGCCAGGTGCCGGGTCATCCGCCGCAGTGAGCTGGGCTCGTAGATGACGTCCGAGTCCATGATCAGGATGGCCTGCATCCAGTCGTCGGCCAGGATCTGCGCCAGGCCGTGGTTCAGGGTCGCGGCCTTGCCCTCGCCGCCGGAGTCCCGGCGCAGGTGACACGACGTTCCCCGGGTAGGTGGCCACCCTGGCCAGGACGACCTGCGGGGTGTCGTCGGTGCTGGCGTCGTCCACGACATAGATCCGCAGCCGCTCGCGGGGATAGTCGAGCAGCATGAGCCGGTCGATCGAGGTGCCGATGACCGCCGCCTCGTTCCACGCCGGGATCAGGATGGCCGTCCGCGGGAAGTAGGCCCGGCATCTGGCGTAATGCAGCCGCCGGAAGTGCAGGCCGACCAGGAGGAACTGGTAGTTCGCGACCAGCAGCGGCACCGCGCCGAGGATCACGAAGGCCACCAGCAGGGATTTGAGGGCGAGCGAGAGGTCCGTCATCGCGGCACCGCGCCGCTCACCGCGTCATCCAGGATGCTGCGGACCCGGTCGTAACGCCCCACGGTGCGGCAATCGTGGCTGTCCGTGCTGGCCACCAGCGGGACGCCGGCCGCGGCCAGGGCCCGGATCGTGCGCGGGGACGGGCAGGCCCACTTCTCGTTGACCTCCACCCGCGCCCCGGCCCGGAAGCAGCCCCGGGCCAGGTGGTCCAGGGCCGGGCCAGGCACGCTGGCCTCGTCCAGGCCCATCTTGGGCAGCAGGCTGAACAGGTGGGCCAGCTGCGGCAGGGCCACCCGCTGCAGGGCGCCGAGGGTGGCCGCGATGAGGCCGTCGATGACGTCGGCCGCGGAGCACTGCCGGCGCCTGAGCGCGTCCCGCATGTGCTGCGGGGGTACCGGGCCCTGCTCGCCGGGGTACTGGTGATCGGCGATCAGCACCCGGTCCACCCCGCGCAGGGACGAGGGGCAGGTCCAGCTCGCCGGCCACGTTGAGGATCTTGGCTTCCACCCCGGCCAGCACGCTCGATTCCCGGCGCGGGCCGGAGCTCGCGCACCGCGGCCACGAACTCCGGTACCCAGGGTGAGGCCTGGCGCACATGGTCGGCGAGGCAGAGCACCCGCAGGCCCCGGTCGCGGGCGGCGCGGACGTTCTCGGCCACGGTGCTCACCGCGTCGTCGGAGAAGGCCGAGTGGACGTGGTGGTCCTCGTCGAGTGCCACCAGCCCTCCGCAGGATGCGGTCACGCGGCCACCTTCTGCACTTCGCTCAGGTCCATGAAGCGCTCCTCGAGGAAGCGGACCATGGCGGTCTCGTGGAAATCCACGTGCCCGGGCACGGGGAGGCCGCGCAGGGCGTCCAGGGCCAGCCTGGGCATGTTCACCCCGCTGGCCATGGTCAGCGGCAGCGCCCCCGGCGCCCGCGGGTTGACCTCCAGCAGGGCGGCCCGCCCGGCCGCGTCCCGGCGGGCCTGAACGTTCGCGATGTAGGTCAGACCGGTGACGCTGGCCACCGTGGCCCCGAAGTACTCCAGCTCCGCGTCGTGCATGGTGCGCCCGGCCACCGAGACGCCCGAGTCCACCCGGGCGCGGACCCGGGGCACGGCGGCGATCACGTGGCTGCCCGTGTCGGCGAGGACGTCGATCGAGTACTCCTCGCCGGGGAGGTACTCCTGGACGATGAACTCGGCGGACCGCTCGAGCCCGGCCAGGTCCCGGGCGGAGGCCACCACGGAAATGTCCCGGGAGCCGCTCCCGGTGCGCGGCTTGAGCACGACCGGGTAATCCCACGACGCCGGGTCGAGCGCGCCGTCGAAACACTCGGTGCGCGGGACCGGCACATGCCCGGCGCAGCAGCGGGCCAGGGCCAGCTTGTCCAGGGTCAGGTCGAGCGCCCGCCCGGGGGCCAGCATCAGCTCGATCCCGGCCGCGGCGTACTCGGCCCGGGCCCGGGCCAGCGGGCGCATCTCGGCGTCCACGGTGGGGATCAGGACCTGCACGCCGAGCGCGGCGCAGCGGGCCAGCACGGCCGGGGCGAAATCGGGGTCCAGGCCGGCCGGGATGAGGGTGCGCGCGTCCGGCGGCAGCAGGTAAAGGCCGGCCGCCCACGGGTCCATGTCCGCGGCCAGCAGCTGCACGGTGGGATCGAGGCTCAGCGACTTGATGACGGACACCGCGGCGGGTCCGCCCGCGCCGGTGACGAGCACCCGGATCTGCTGCTGGCCGGGATCATGTGACGCCATCCGGTCCCCCCCTGGTCAGGTCCGCGGCCTGCTGCCGCGCGTAGCCGCGGTCTGGTCCGTATCCGTCCTCGTCCTCGCGGTCGTGCTCGTCCTCCCGCCGCCGGGCCCGGCCCTCCCGCCGGTCCGGGGCCGCGGGGCCGGCCCCGTTCTCGCCGCGGACGATGCCCTGGGCCGGGGTGAGCTCGTGCTGCCCGGCTACCGCGGCCTCCCGGACCACCTCGAACGGCTCGGCGTAGCGTCCCTCGCAGAAGCGCGACCAGTAGCGCGCGGTCCCCTCGATCAGGTCGGGCTCCAGGTAGGCCCGGAGCTCGACCTGGGAGGCGAACGCCTGGATGGCCTCCAGCTTGCGGTCGAGCTGGTCGTCGATGTTCACGAAGCGGGTGGGCCGGAAGTCCACCGTCGCCGAGGGCGACTGGAAGCAGTACACCCGGCCGACCTGGCGTACGGCGACCAGCGCCGCCCGGTGCGTGTTCCGGTGGTCCTGGTGCACGTCGTGCAGGGAGTGGGTGTAGATCACGGTGGGCCGCACGGCCTGCACGACGCGGGTGATCACGCCGATCGTGGGGTCTCCCTCACGGATGCTGGTGTCCTGCAGGTCCTCGTGGTACAGCGCGGCGCCGATGACCTCCGCCGCCCGCCGGGACTCGCCGGCCCGGGTGTCCCCGGCAGCGCCGCCGCGGGCACCGCGGCTCAGGGTCAGGATCGCCACCTCATGGCCCAGCCGCCGGTGCATGGCCAGCGTGCCCGCGGCGCCGATCTCGACATCGTCGGGGTGCGCCCCGATGGCCAGCACGCTGTGGCGGGCCGCCTCGCGGGCCGCGCGGCCCTTGGCCACCAGCGCGGTCACGGTCTCGACCAGCTTGTCCGGGCGGACCGGCTTCTCGAGGAACTCGTCGGCCTTGTTCCGCAGCGCCCGGACCGCGTAGTCGACCGACGGGTGCGCGGTGACCACGGCCACCGGCAGCTGCGGGGAGATCTCCCGGACCGCTTCCAGCAGCTCGATCCCGGTCATGCCGGGCATCTCCACGTCGGTCAGCACCAGGTCCCAGCGTTCGGCCCGGGCCCGGTCCAGCGCGGCCGCAGGCTCGGCGATGTGGGTGACCTCGAAGCCACCCCGGTTGCGCAGCACGTGCAGGACGTAGCCGGCCGCCTCCGGATCGTCCTCGACGACCAGGATCCGCCCGGGTGACTCCGGCGGGCTGGCGCCGTTCACCGGGGCACCCCGGGCACGGGGCCGGCGGCGGCGCGGGGCCACGCTCCCGGAGGGCCGGGAGGAAGAGGTGAACGGTGGTGCCGGCGCCCAGCGTGCTGGTCACCTCGACCCGGCCGCCGTGCATCTCAGCGACCTCCTTGACGATGGACAGGCCCAGGCCTGATCCGGGACGGCCCGCCGTGGCGGCGTTCGAGGCCCGGAAGAAGCGGTCGAACAGGCGGCCGATCTCGTCCGGGGGGATGCCGATCCCGGAATCGGTGACGTCGATCCGCCAGCCCTGGGCATCTGCCGCCGCGGTCACCTGCACCCGCCCGCCCTCGTCAGTGAACTTGACCGCGTTGGCGATCAGGTTGTCGATCACCTGGACCAGGCGGGCCCGGTCGGCCAGCACCGGCGGGCCGTCCGGGGCCGCGCCGTCCAGCACGACGCCTTTCTGCGCGGCTCCCGGCGCCGCGGCCTGCACCGCCTCGGCCACGACCTCCGCGACGGAGACGGGCACCAGTTCCAGCGGGATCATCCCGGCCTCGATCCGGCTGAGCAGCAGCAGGTCGCCCACGAGCTTGGTGATCCGCTCGGCGTTACGGGCGATGACGTCCAGGAACCGGGCCGCCGTCGGGGGCAGGCCGCCTTCGTCCCGGATCAGGTCGGCGTAGGACACGATCGACGTGAGCGGCGAGCGCAGCTCGTGGGACACGGTGGCCAGGAACCGGGTCTTGAGCTCGTCGAGCTCGCGCAGCTCGTCGTTCTGCTCAGACAGCTGCCGCCGCGCGTCCTCGGCGGCGCGGCGCGAGGCCAGCTCGGCCTGCAGCCGGTGGTCGCGCTCCTGCTCCCGGGCGGCGCGCTCGGTCATGTCCCAGAGCAGGACCAGGCTGCCCCGGTACTGGCCTGCGGCGAAGACGGGCCAGTAGTCGCACTCCAGCATGCGGCCATCGGCGCACGCCAGCCGCAGGCCCTCGACCCGCTGCCGGGTGCCGTAGTGCCGGGCCAGCTGGACCCGCACCTCCTCCGGCTCCGCGAACGTGCGCGCGATGGCCGGGCGCAGCTGCTCCCCCGGAGCGCCGGCGAGCCTGGCGGGCGGATCAACGATGCCCAGCAGGTCGCACAGGCTCTGGTTGGCCTGGACGATCACGTTGCGCTCGTCGAGCACCAGCACGCCGGGAATGGCCGCCGCGATCAGGCTGTTCAGCCGCTCAGTCTGGTCGCTGAGGTCGCGCACCGCGGCCTGCTCGGCGGCCAGCAGCCGGTCCCGCTCCTGCTCGGCCCGCTTGCGGGCGGTCACGTTGGTCAGGGCGACCATGAACCCACGGGGCAGGTCGGCCTGGTCGGGCAGGAGCGTGACGGCGGCGTGCACCCACACCAGCGGGCCGGCGTGACGCTTGAGGCGGAAATCGGTACGCAGCTCCGCGCCGGCCGCGCCGGCCCGGTCCCACTCCCGCCGGACGCGGGCGACGTCCCCGGGATGCACCGCCTCCAGCCAGGAGGTACCGAGGATGTCGTCCGCCAGGCGGCCATTCAGCGCGCACCAGCGCTCATTGACGTACGCGCACGTTCCCGCGGCGTCGGTGCGCGCGATGCCGACGGGAGCCAGCTCGGACAGCAGCCGGACCCGGGCTTCGCTGGCCGCGAGAGCGGCGTTGGCCCGGGACAGCTCGGTCACGTCCCGGGCGAAGTTGCAGAAGTAGGCCTGGCCGCCCACCACGAGCGGGAGCGGGGTGAGTTCGACGGTCCGCTCAGTCCCATCCCCGCGCAGGATGGGCAGGTACAGCCGGCCGGTGAACTCCCCCGGGTCCTGGCTGCGCAGGAATTCCTCGGTCGATTCCATGAACCGGGCCCGGTTGCGTTCCGGGATGATCAGGTCCCCCATGTTCTGGCCGATCACGTCGGCGCGCCGGCGTCCGTAGAGTTCTTCGGCGGCCGGATTGAACTCCACGATCCTGCGCTCCGCGTCGGCCACCACCACGGCATCGGGGACCGCGTGGATCATCGCGTCGGTGACCACCCGCCGCTCGGCGAGTTCCCTGGCGTCCTCGACCCGGCGGATCCGGGCGGCGATGACCGCGGCCAGTGCCCGCGCGGTGGCCTCCGACTCGCTGGTCCACTCCGCCCGGTCGGCGACGAGGCACAGGGCGCAGGGACAGTGGCCGCCCGGCAGCCGGGCCACGGCGAGGAGGATGGCGGCGGACGAGTTCTCCTGATGGCCGGTTGATCCCGGTGCAGGCCAGGTCACTGGCCCCTCGATGCAGCCGCCCGACGAGGCGACGCTGCGGCGGCTGGCCAGCAGGGCGGCGATCTGCCCCATCAGGCGGGGATCGACCGCCGCCGGAGGATAGGCGGCGATGACAGCCGGCTCCTCGGGGACGGGCAGCCGGAGCGCGAGGGCCGCACCAGCGCCGAATCCTCCCACGCAGCGCTGGAGAAGCTCGGGCAGGCCTGCTTCCGGTGCCGCCCCGTCCAGGCTCACGGCTTGGCTGACCGCGAACTCCAGCAGCTCAAACGGTGAAGCATGGACGTCCGGGTCAGGCGGCCGGACCGTGGCCCGCGAAGCCGCTCGAGACGCCCTCATAACGGAGCGCTCCTCTCTATCTGTAATCAATTGACTACTCTACGCACATGGTACCCATCAGGACGGTCCCCAACTACGCCTCCGCGGGCTGATCTGGTGGGCCGCCGGCCGGGCCGGGCAGCCCCGGGAAACGGGAACAGTGGCTGTCAGGAGGTGGTTGGCGGCTACGGGCGGTTCGGATCACGGCGAGGGAGCGGACGTGGAGAGTCAGCAGGCGCGGGACCAGCTCGGCCGGTTCGGGATCTGGCGGGGTGAGCGGCAGGTCACGCCGGAACTGGCCGCCCGCATCGAGGAACTCGGGTTCGGCGCCCTCTGGCTGGGCTCGGCCGACGGCGACCTGGCCGCCGCCGGGGAGTTCCTGGCCGCGACGACCACCCTCATCGTGGCCACCGGCATCGTCAACATGTGGCAGTACCAGGCGCACCAGGTGGCCGCCTCGTTCCAGCGGGTGGAACAGCGCTTCCCCGGCCGGTTCCTGCTGGGCGTGGGCGCGGGCCACCCTGAGGTGACCCAGCAGTACGCCAGGCCCTACGACACGCTCGCCCGCTACGTGGACACCCTGCTGGAGGACGGCGTCCCGGCCGGCCGGCTGGTGCTGGCCGCGCTCGGCCCGAAGGTGCTGCGGCTGGCCGCCGAGCGGACCGCCGGCGCCCATCCCTATCTGGTGACACCCGACTACACCGGGCAGGCCCGGAAGATTCTCGGCCCGGGCCCGCTGCTGGCCCCGGAGCAGAAGGTGGTGCTCAGCACGGATCCGGGGCAGGCGCGGGCGATCGGCCGCCCCCGGGTGGAAAAGCCGTATCTGGGCCTGGCCAACTACACCGCCAACCTGCGCCGCCTGGGCTGGACGGACGAGGACCTGAGCGGCGGCGGCAGCGACGCCCTGATTGACGCGCTGGTCGCCCACGGCAGCCCCGCCCAGGTGGCGGCGCGCCTCACCCAGCACCTCGGCGCGGGGGCCGACCATGTCAGCATCCAGCTGCTCACCGCGCCCGGCGCCGACCCGGCCGCCGGTTACCGGGAGCTAGCCCAGGCCCTCCGGCTCAGCTAGGCCGGGGCGGTCCCGCCTGGGCAGCTTGCTGACCACCGCCCGGTAGGACGCGTCCACGGCCTCCAGGAGCTCGCCGTCCGGGATCCCGCCCCCGGCCCGGAGGCTGTTCCAGCCATAACGGCCGATATACGGCATGACCGACGCGTCGTCCGGGTAGCGCAGCAGCCATTCGTCGGCCGCCTCCCGGGTCGCACCGCACTTGAGCCCGAGCGAGCCCGGCGCGCCAGCCGGCTGCGCCGAGCCCAGGAACGCGAAGATCTTGCTGCCGACCTTCACCACGACGTCGCCCTCCCAGGGCTCGTCTTCCCAGGCTCCGGGCTTGGCCAGGCAGTGCGCGAGCAGCTGATCCCTCGTCATCTCCTCAGCCCGGGATGACCAGGACCTTGCCGCTGACTCCCCGCTCCACCGCCTCGTGCGCGGCGACGATGTCCGCCAGCGGGAACCGGTGCTCCGGCAGCTCGGTCAGCGCGCCTGCCCCCAGCGCGGTGCCGATGTCGGCGACCCCCTGGTCCAGGACCGCCTGGGGCAGCGTGTAGAGCAGCATGAACCGGAGCATGATGCCGGCGGTCATGCAGGCCCGGACCGGCAGCACCGGGTCGGCAGGCTCGGCCGCGTAGCAGGCCACCACGGTGCCCGGCCGGGAGATGGCCAGGTCCAGCTGCAGGTTCGCGCCGAGCGCCACCTCCACGATGCGGTCCACCCGTCCCACCGCGGCGGTGATCTGGCTGGCCGCGCCGGGGTCGGTGTAGTACACGACATGGCCGGCCCCGGCCTCCCGGGCCAGCTCGGCCTTGTCCGGGGTGCTGACGGTGGAGGCCACCCGGCCCGCCCCGCCCCACCTGGCCAACTCGATCGAGAAGTGCCCGACCGCCCCGGCGCCGCCGGCGACCAGGACGGTGGCGTCCTTGACCGGCCCGTCCGCGAACACCAGGTGGTGCGCGGTCAGGCCCGGCACGCCCAGGCTGGCGCCCAGTTCCACGGAGACGCCGTCGGGCAGTGGCACCGCGTGGCCTTCCGGGACCACGGTCCATTCGGCGGCCGTCCCCCAGCAGCGGCCGGCTGCGGCGAGGTACAGCCAGACGCGCTGGCCGATGCGGTCCTCCGGCCCGCCCGGGCCGACCGCGTCGATGACCCCGGCGCCATCCTGATGCGGGACCTGGAAACCGTCGATGGGCCGGGGGGTCGCTCCGCCGCGGCTCTTCACGTCGGTCGGGTTGACCCCTGAGACATGAACCCGGACCCGGACCTCTCCCGGACCCGGTTCCGGCCGCTCGATATCTACCACCCGCAGCACCTCGGCCGCCGGGCCGGTGCGCTCATAGACAGCCGCTTTCACCGTGCACCCCTCACTCCGGGCCGCCCTCGCCCTGCGGCCCGGTTGCCGTCGTCACCCCCATTCTGGGCCCCGGGCCGGCCGCAGGGCGCGCAGGCCCGGCCAGACGGGCCAGGGGAGTCCAGACGCGCGCGGGGCGGGGACGCGATTCGCGTCCCCGCCCGCGCGGGTGGCCTGGTCACGGTGCACCGGGGCCGGCTGGTGCCGGGCCCGGCGGCGCCGTGCGCCGGTGGCCTCAGGCCTTGAGAACGGCCTCGATCTCCAGCTGGATGGCGATCTTGTCACTCACGACCACGCCACCGGTCTCCATCGGGGCGCTGAAGTTCACGCCGAAGTCGCGGCGGTTGATCTCCGTGGTGGCGGTGAAACCGGCCCGCGTGCCGCCGTAGGGGTCCGGGCCGAAGCCGTTCAGCTCGACGGTCAGCGGGACCGCCTTGGTGACGTCCTTGAGGGAGAGCTCCCCGTCCAGGATGTAGTGGTCGCCCTCGGCCCGCAGGCCGGTGGACCGGTACGTCATCGTCGTGTACTTGTCAACCTCGAAGAAGTCGGCCGACCGGATGTGCTGGTCACGCTGCTCATTGCCGGTGTTGATCGAGGTCAGGTCGATGGTGGCGGTGACCGACGAGTCCAGCAGGTTCTCACCCGTGACGAGCTCGCCGGAGAAGGTCGTGAACCGGCCGCGGACCTTGCTGACCATCATGTGCCGGGCGGTGAAGCCGACCTCGGAGTGGACGGGGTCGATCTCCCACGTGCCTGCGACGTAACCCGGGATCGTGCCAGCGTCAACGCTAGTCGTCATAGGAATACTCCTGTCGTTCATAGTGACGGGATTCATATTTGAACCCTCAACGAGTACCACGCCTAGTCTAGCGTTGTCAAGCGTTCAACTATTCCCGGGTATGCTGGAGGCATGAACGATCCTGGACCGCGCTGGCTGAACGCCGGCGAGCAGCACACGTGGCGGAATGCCATCGAGGCCTGGCAGTGGCTCCTGGCCGCCGTCAACGCCCAGCTGCAGCGGGATTCCGGGATGCCGCTCGCGTACTATGAGATCCTGGTGCGGCTGTCCGAGGCGCCCGACCGCTCGCTGCGGATGACGCAGCTGGCCGAGGCTTCCTCGTCCAGCAAGAGCCGGGTGTCCCACGCGGTGGCCCGGCTGGAAGAGCGCGGCTGGGTCCGCCGGATGGACTGCCCGACCGACCGCCGCGGCCAGATCGCCGTGCTCACCGACCAGGGCTTCGCCTCGCTCAGCGCGGCCGCGCCGGGTCATGTCGAGCAGGTCCGCCAGGTCCTGTTCGACGCGCTGGACGAGGAGCAGCTCGGGCAGCTGGACGGGATCAGCGCCGCGATCCTGGCCAAGGCGGCCAGCTCGCCCACGGACGCGGAGGGCTGTCCCGCCTAGCGGCGGCGAGCAGGCGGCACAGCGCCCTGGCCATCCCCGGGGGGTTGCTCACTACACTCAGCCCCTATGGAGAAGCGCATTCTGGGCAGGACAGGCAGGGCAGTCTCGGTCGTCGGCCTGGGCACCTGGCAGCTGGGAGCTGACTGGGGCGAGGTCGGCGAGAAGGATGCGGTGGCGGTGCTGGACGCGGCCGCGGCGACCGGGACCACATTCCTGGATACCGCCGACGTGTACGGCGACGGGCGCAGCGAACGGATCATCGGGCAGTTCCTGGCCAGCAACCCCGGCGCGGAGTTCACGGTGGCCACCAAGATGGGGCGCCGGGTCGCGCAGGACCCCGCGTTCTTCACCCTGGACAACTTCCGGGCCTGGACCGACCGGTCCCGGGCCAACCTGGGCACGGACCGGATCGACCTGGTGCAGCTGCACTGCCCGCCCACCCCGGTGTTCTCCTCGGACGCGGTCTACGACGCGCTCGACACGCTGGTCAACGAGGGGCGCATCGCGGCGTACGGGATGAGCGTGGAGACCTGCGCCCAAGCCCTCAGCGCGATCGCGCGGCCCGGCACCGCCACCGTGCAGATCATCCTCAACGCGTTCCGGCGCAAGCCCCTGGATGAGGTGCTGCCCGCGGCCAGCGCGGCCGGCGTGGGCATCATCGCCCGCGTCCCGCTCGCGTCAGGGCTGCTGTCTGGCCGGTACACCCATGAGACGTCCTTCGCGGCCGAGGACCACCGGACGTTCAACCGGCACGGCGAGGCCTTCGACGCCGGGGAGACGTTCTCGGGTGTGGACTTCGACACCGGCGTGGACGCCGCCCAGGAGTTCGCTGCCCTGGCCCCGGCGGGCGCCACCCCCGCCCAGGCCGCCCTGCGCTGGGTGATCCAGCAGACCGGTGTCTCGACCGTCATCCCGGGGGCGCGCAATCCGGAGCAGGCTGAGCAGAACGCCGCCGCGGCGGCGCTGCCGCCGTTCAGCGACGCGGGCCTCGCGGCCATCGCGGACCTGTACGACCGGCGCATCCGCGCCCAGGTACACGACCGCTGGTAGAGCTGTGCTAGCCCGGGGGGGCGACCCCCCGGAGCCCCCAGCTTGCCCGCTTCCGCAGGCACTTCGCCTGCTGCGGCTGCCGGGCTAGTCGCCGGCTCGGCGAGGACACGCCTGCGGCGCGCCTCTCCTCACCGGCGATCAGCTCTCTTCGGTGGGCATCAGGGCTGCGACGCCGGCCGGCCCGGGACCGGGCTCGCCGGCCAGCGCCGCGGCCACCGCGGCCTGATCCTCGGCGCTGCGATTCTGGCTCAGCTTGTGCTTCGCCTCCACGGTGTCGATGGCCAGTTCCACCCCCACGATCCCGCGCAGCTGGCCGTTGATGTAGTCCGGCGGGGCGTCGGTGACGGCCCAGGGCGCGTCCCGGTGATCCTCGTGCCGCCGGGTCAGCCGGGTCACCACGTCACGCAGCCACTCCGGGTCCCGGTGCACGGTCAGCGGTCCCGTGAAGTGAACGGTGACGTAATTCCAGGTGGGCACCACCCGCCCGTGCCGCGCAGTGCTCGGGTACCACGACGGGGAGACGTAGGCCTGCGGGCCGTGCACGATGGCCAGCGCGCTGGACCCGGGAGCCACGGACTGCCACTGCGGGTTGGCCAGGGCGAGATGGCCGAGCAGCCGGCCCTGCCCGCCGGTGTCGGAGTCCCAGATGACCGGGATCAGGCTGGCGACGGGCTTGACCCCGTCGAAGGTGACCAGATCGGCGGTGGCGGCGGCGGCCACAAAGGCGGCGACGTCAGCCGTCTGCGGCGCGGTGAAGTGGGAAGGGAGATACACGCTACGAGCGTACGCACCCGGCCGCACCGATGAGTCCGGCCCGCCTGCGGCGTCCTAGCTGGTGACACTGCCAACCACATAGCCCGAGCATCGCGAAGGAGCGACCATGCCCGCACGAGACATCACCCCCGCCGGGGCACCCTGCTGGGTCAACCTGCTGACTTCCGACCCCGAGCGCAGCCGCGACTTCTACGGCCAGGTCTTCGGCTGGACCTCCACCGAACCCCAGGAGCAGTTCGGCGGCTACTTCAACTTCTCCAAGGATGGCGTCCTGGTCGCGGGCGGCATGCCCAAGCAGCCCGGCATGGAGGCGCCGGACACCTGGTCGGTCTACCTGGCCACCGATGACGCCCAGAAGACCCTGGACGCCGCCACCGGCCATGGCGGCCAGGTCCTGGTGCCCGCCATGCCGGTCGCCGACCTCGGCACGATGGCAATGGTCTCCGACGCGGGCGGGGCCGCGATCGGGTTGTGGCAGCCGGGCCTGCACAAGGGCTTCGGGATCGTGGCCGAGGAGGGCGCCCCGGGCTGGTTCGAGGTGTACACCCGGGACTACGACGCCACCATCGCCTTCTACCGCGACGTGTTCGGCTGGGACACGCAGACCGTCGGCGACACTCCCGAGTTCCGCTACACGGTCGCACTGCGCGGCACGGAACAGATTGCCGGGATCATGGACGCGTCCGCGTTCCTGCCCGAAGGCGTGCCGGCCCACTGGGCGGTCTACTTCGGCACCATGGACGCCGACGCCACGCTGGCCAAGATCACCAGCCTGGGTGGCTCGGTCATCCGGCCCGCGGAGGACACCCCGTACGGCGGGCTGGCCGAGGCGGCCGACCCGACCGGCGTCCACTTCAAGCTCGTCGCCCCGAACGCGGCCATGCCCGCACGGGAGTCCTGAGCCAGTAAACCCGGGGGCCGCCGGCCCGCGGTCCCCGGGACCGGTGGTCGAGCCCTCTCACGAAGGAGCGGATTGGCGCCCGCAGGGGCGGCGCCAATCCGCACGGTCACGGTCCGCTGACCCGTGCGACAAAAGAGGCAATAAGGCCGTCCCATACTGGTGTGTTTGCCGTCAGAGGGACCGGCCGCGTTGCTAAATTGACCCCGGCGGCATGGTTTTGCCAGGGGGACGCACGAGGAAATGGGGACACCGCCATGTCACGGGTCAGCGACCTGCGCACAAGCCTGTCCGGAACCAGCCGGTGACCTGCCGTGGCTAGCGGACCCGGCCAGCCGGCTTCCCGTCCTCCCAGGCTGGCGGACAGCCTGGCCCGGCACCGGTGGATCACCGCTGCCGGCATGACCGCCACCCTCGCGGCCGTGGCCGGCGGGGGCGCGGCCCTGGCCTTCCACGGCAGTTCCACCCGGCCGCCGAAAGACTGCGGGCTGGTGCCGTGCGCCGCGGCCCTGCCCGCGTCGGTACGGTCTGGCGACACGGGGCGCGCCGGGGGGGCCGGGTCACCCGGCAGCACCCTTCCGGCCAGCGGGACCGGGGCCGCCAGCGCGCCCGCCACGGCCGCGCCCACGGCCGCCCGGCAACCTACGGCTCTGCCGTCCCCGGCTGTCTCACCGCCCGCGCCCGGGCCCGCCCAGCCGGTATCGCGCCAGCCGGGATCGTCCCAGGGGGGATCAGCCCGGCCCGGATCCGGCGCACCGGTGTCGCGGCCGGGATCCTTCTCATCCCCCGCGCCGGTCTCCTCGGCCACCGGACGGGCCGTCTCCGCTGACCACGCGATCGGCGTCGGCTACGCCATCACCGAGGACGGCCAGCAGGGCATCCACGGACAGATCGTTATTGTGAACAATGGCCCCGCGCCGGTCAGCGGCTGGCGGGTCACGCTGGTCCTGCCCGGCGACCGCGGTTACCAGGTGCTGGACGCCAGGAACCGGTCGGCGGGCGATGCCCTGGTCATGACGGCCCCCGCAGACGGCGGCTCCCTGGCCGCCGGCGGAACCGCGCTGATCGCGTTCACCGCCCGGGGCACGACCAGCAGCCCGGTCCGGTCTGCGTTCACCGCTCCCGCGCGCCCGCGCCCGGCCGGCGGCTATCCCGCAGCCGCCGCGGGCGGGGGCACCAGCGCCGGCGGCGGCCAGGCCCGCGAGCGCCGCCACGGGGGCTGGCCCTTCAGCTGGCTGAACGGGGGCTGGCCGCAGCGGAACTGGCCGCAGCGGAACTGGCCTCAGGGGGGCCGTCCCGGCCGGGGCTGGCCGGGCAGCGGCTGGGCCCCGGACAGCGGGGCGGGGCACTACCACGGCTGGCCCGGCGGCGGCTGACCATGCCGCGGCCGCCCCGCGATGCCCGGTAGGGTTCGTGCCATGACTGACCGGGATGCCCTCGAAGCCCTTTCCTCCCAGGAACTCCACGACCGCGCGGTGCACCGGGCCGTGCGGCATCTGGATTTCGGGTTCCTGTGGCAGCTGCTGCGGGAAATCCCGGAGGGGGAGGCGGTCGCCGGGCACGCCGACCAGACCGCGGCGGACGTCACCCAGCTGTCTGCAATGATCGACGACGCCTTCGGCCACGAGAACCCGGACGTCGCGGACGCGCTGCGCCCCATCTACCTGGACTACCTGGAAAAGCACGGCGACTGAGCCGCGGGTCACCCAGGTGCGGGCCATCAGGTGCGGGCCATCAGGACGAGGGCCCGGCGGGTGGCCGCAGCGGCGGTGCGGTCAACCCGGGCGGGACCCGGCGGCTCGATGAGGCCCAGCCGCTGCCCGCAGCCCCGCGGTGCAGGATCTGATCGATCGCCGCGGTGACCCCGCCGTCCTCGTTGACGAGGCGGCGGAC
Organism: uncultured Actinomycetes bacterium; assembly: GCA_963720645.1. Classification (GTDB taxonomy): domain Bacteria; phylum Actinomycetota; class Actinomycetes; order Streptosporangiales; family Streptosporangiaceae; genus RYN-230. The sequence continues at coordinate 130,416 of CAVRFX010000026.1, forward strand.
CACGTAGATGAGCGCGGGAATGGCCCAGAAGTCGCCGCAGACCCACAGGATGGCCGCGCCGATCTCCTGGTCCGCGTACGGCGGCAGCGTCACCCCGGGCACGTGGCTGTACACCGAGTACCAGGCGTTCTGGGAGAAGATACTCATCGCCATGGCCAGCATCCACATGACCAGGTTGGTCCCGATCAGCGCGGCCGCCTGGGCGACCAGCGGCATCCGCCGCTGGAAGGGCGGGGACGGGATGAACTGGAGCCAGAACAGCACCCCGGCCAGGAAGAAGCTCCCGTGCATCAGCCAGATGTGCACGGCGTCGTTGCGCGCCGCCAGATCGTAGAGCGGGGGCAGGTGCCAGGCCACCATCACGGCCGAGAACAGGATGACCGACACCCAGGGGCGCAGCAGGAAGCCGACGATCGCCCGGAGGGGCCGTGACCAGGCGTCCCGCAGCACCGCGGCCGTCGCGGTCCGGCCCGTCCGCCCCGGCAGCCCGTCGAGCAGCGGCTGCCAGGGGGCACCGGCCACCACCAGCGTGGGCGCGGCGAACATGAGCAGCAGATGCTGGAGCATGTGGACGAAGAAGTAGTCGTCCGCCCAGTAGTCGATGGGCGACTCGACCGCGATGAGCAGGACGGCGAGACCGCTGTAGAACCAGAGCGATCGGATTCTGCGTTGCCGGGTCCGTTCCGGGCGGGACCGCCGGGCCAGCCGGGCCAGCCCGACCTCGTGCCAGGCGACCAGGATCAGGACCAGGATCAGGAACGGGTCGAAGGACCAGTTGTCAACGACGTAGCTCACAGCACCCAACTCACCCGGACGAGCCGTAGGGAATGGCCACCTTGATGACCTGGGACCGGTTCCACCGGGAACCGCCGGACGACAGGGACCAGACGGACAGCTGGCCGCCCCGGGCGGTCAGGGCCTCGAAGCCGCCTCCCGGGGCCGCCGCGAGCGTGGCCCCGCCGTCCGGGGCCGGCGACGCCGTCGCGGGCAGGCCCGGCAGCGTGCGCCAGGCTGCCCCGGGGCCGCTGACCCAGACGGCCCGGCCGCCCGACAGGACCACGCCGAGCGAGCCGCCGCGCAGCGACGCGGAGAGCGGCCGGGCCGGGCCGAGCGGGTACGGCCGGGACAGCGTCCACGCGGTCCCGTCCTGGTTGGACCAGGCCCCGAGCAGGCGCGCAGCGTCCCCGCGGCCCGCGACCAGGAGGGCGGCGACCGTGTGGCCCGCCCTGGCCATCTGGAGGACCTCGACGTCCTGCCGGGCGGGCGCGGCGGGCAGGGCGGGCCCGGTGCGGGACCAGAGGCCGCCTGCCAGCCGGAAGATCCCGGCCCGCGCCCGGCCGGCACACGTGCCTGCCACGAGCGGGGTACCCGACGGGCTGTAGGCGACCGAGGTGAGCTGGACCGGCCGGCAGCCGGGGCCTGCGTCGCGGGCCACCGCACGCCCGGTGGCCAGCCTGGTCCAGGCCGCTCCCGGGTGGGCCCGCCGTTCGACGTCACCGGTCCTGGTCAGCGCGATCAGGCCGCCGCCGGGCGCGGCCGCCAGCGCATCCGGGTATCCGGCGAGCCGGGTGTCCAGCAGGCCGGACTGGGACCATGTCGCCCCGTTGTCCGTGCTGCTCGCCAGCGGCGAGAAGGACAGGTCCTGGCTGGGCCGGATCGCCGCGGCCAGCGCGGGGCCTCCCTCGGCCGCTACCGTGATCCCGCCGTTGCTGGCTGCACCCAGCGGCGTCGCCAGTTTCCAGGCCGCGGCCCGGCCTCTCCGGACGAACACCTGCCAGAAGTTGTTGTCGTCGGCGGCGGACCCGCCCATCACGAGCACCGCCCAGCTGCCCCCCGGGTACTCCGCGGAGGTGGCCAGCGACAGGCGGACGGGCGGGGCGGACGGGGCCGCCTGGCCCGCGGCCTGGCTGCCGCAGCCGGCCAGCACGCCGATGGCCAGCAGGGCCAGGGCGGCCAGCGCAGCGGCGGCCGGTGCGGAGGCGGCCGGTGCGGGGGCGGCCGGTGCAGCGGCGGCCGGTGCAGCGGCGGCCGGTGCAGCGGCGGCCGGTGCGGGGGTCACGAGGAACCCAGGTTCTGCTGGGCCGCGGTGGAGAGCTCGTCCGCGAACGACGCCTGGGTGCTGGCGGTGCCCGGACCGGGATCGAAGTTCAGCTCGGTGCGGGTCCGGCCGGACCCGTCGATGACGTAGGCGATGTCGCTGTGCCCGATCATCCCGCCCGCGGGAAGGATCTGGGCGGCGATCCCGTACTGCCGCCACACCTTCTTGAGCTGGGCGACGCTGCCGGTCAGGTACTGCCAGTTGGGCAGGGTGTTCAGGTGCTCCTGGCGGTCGAAGGCGGCGGTGTACTCCGGCTGGTTGTAGACGGGGTTGGTGACGACCGCGACCAGTTCCACCTGCCGGGAGTGCCCGCCGAGCAGGTGGTCCGCCTGCCGGAACTCCTGGGCGATCAGCGGGCAGTCTGACGTGCACACCGGGTCCAGGAAGGTCAGCAGGACCACCTTCCCGTGCAGGCTGGCCAGGCTGACCCGGCGGCCATCCTGGTCGGTGAGCGTGAACGCGGGCGCTTTGAAGTCCAGCTGGGCGTTGGAGCCGTCGAGCGCCTGCGCGAGGATCGGCGAGGCACTCGCGCTGGCTGACGCGGCGGCCAGCGGGATCACGCCGATGATGGCCACCCCCAGCGCGCCGACGGCTCCCAGGGTCCGCGGGCTGGCGTTGCCGATGAGGGAGGCCAGGCGGCGCGGCCTGGCCCAGGACCGCCAGCCCGGCTGGTCCCCCGCTGGCCCGGCGGGGGTGGCGGGGGTGGCCGCGGCCGCGGCCGCCGGAGCCGGCGCCGGCGCGGCAGGTCCGGTGGCCGGCGCGGCCGCGGTGGCCGGGGCGCCGGCGACGGCCAGGTAACCGCCCACGGCCACCAGGGCAAACGGGATCATGCTGTTGGGGTCGGTGCCGAGGCCGCCGAACACGCCCAGGTCCTGGACCAGGACCCAGTCCGCGGCGCAGAGGACGAGCAGTAGGCCGACCGCCGGCCGCAGTACGCCGCGCCGACCGCTGGCCAGGGCGAGGCCCGCGGCGGCCAGCGCGACCACCACGATCAGGTTGACCGCGAACCCGTGCCGGGCGGCGAAGGTCCCGAACCCGTGCACCCAGGACGACAGGAACCCGGGCTGGGAGGTCTGCGCCATGCCCTGCACCATGCTGGCCAGCTTGCCGGGCCGGCCGCCCGCGGTGCCCGACCAGAACCCGCGGCCCGGCCACGCCTGCAGCAGCGCCATGCCGGCCAGGAACACGCCCGTGCCGGCCAGCACGCCCCGGCCGAGCTGGCGCCCGGCCCAGGCCCGGTCGGGCAGCGCGATGAGCGCTCCGGCCACGGCGTACAGCAGCGCCGCCCCCGGGGCACCGAACAGCCAGCTCAGCCCGGGGGCGAAGATGCCGCCGAACGCCTCGCCGAAGATCCACACCGCCAGGCCCCAGCCCACGCTGGCCAGCCCGCCGAGCCGGGACCAGGGGCCGCGGGCGGCGGTGAGCAGCCAGATCCCGATCCCGACCTGGATCCAGACCGCCGCGGCGGCCGCGCTGACCGGGTGATAAGTCCACCCCGTGGCCGCGAAGTCCACCAGGCCGCGGACCCAGCCTGGTGACCCGTCGGCGGCCGGCTGGGTCACGTTCGTGGCCAGGCCCAGTGGCATGGCGGGCTGCGCCTGGAGCAGGCCGTCCAGCAGCCACAGCACCCCGAACCCGATCCGGAGCACCTGCCGTCCCCGCGGTTCGGCCGCCAGCTCCCCCGCCGCGGGGCGGAACGAGGTCCGTGGCCCGGGGACCCACTCACGGACGCTGACCCAGATCATGGCGAGAAGAAAGAAGATGAGGAGCGCGATGACCCCCTGATGGATGAGCGCGGAGCGGAACGCCGCCACCACCGTGGGATTGTTCAGCTGGAGGGTCAACCCCATCCCGGACATGACACGTGACTCCTTCATTCACCCCTGTTTGGCCTGCCTGCCACTCCTGGTCCCAGAGGGGTGACACAACCGCCATGGCGGCGGAATTACGCTGACGCGATCCTACGCCGCCGCCTCAGCCGGCGATCACGGTATCGCTCCCGCCCGGACCCGCCCCGCCGCAGGGGCGCCCTGGCCGCCGCAGATGACCTGTCATCACTCTGCGTAATCGCATACGGCAATTTATCGGGATCTTCCCGGGTGCCGCCTATGGCTCTCCCGGCCCGTCACCCGCACAATGAAGTAGCGGGGCCTGGTGGTTCAGAGTGACACGTGCGCCCAGGTGGGAGGCCAGGTGAGGGGGAGAATACGGCGGCACGCCGGAAGGATCCGGCCGTCCCGCCTGTCGTTCCGCCCCGGGGCGGCCACGTGGGGCGCGGGGCTGGCCGCCGCGGTCACCGTGGGCATCGTGGCGACGTCACCGAGCGCACACGGTGCGGAGCGGCTGGCGTTCCGGCTCGCCGCCGCGGTCAAGGCGCTGCCCCGCGGAGCCCCGACCATCCCTCCCGCGCTGCTGCACGGCCGCTTCTACACCGGCACCCCGGCGGTGGGAACCCTGTTCACGATCAGCAACGGCCAGCTCGGCCAGCACTTCTGCACGGCGAGCGTGGTGGCCAGCCCCGTCAAGGACCTGGTGATCACCGCGGCGCACTGCCTGCACGGCAGGCAGCCGGGCCAGGTGGCCTTCGTGCCGCAGTATCACCGGCACGTCGAGCCCTACGGCACCTGGACCGTCGACCGGGTGTTCGTGGACGCGGCCTGGGCAAGATCCGAGAACCCCAACGATGACGTGGCCTTCCTCGTCGTCAGCCAGCCGGGGAATCCCATGCCCGTCCAGGAGCTGACCGGCGGGGAGAACCTGGCCACCGGGTGGAGGGCAGCCCAGCTGGTACAGGTCATCGGCTACCCGGACGGCCGGGAGCGCCCGATCACCTGCACCGCCCGGACCAGGGCGTTCGGCCGGCGGCAGATGGAGTTCGACTGCGGTGGCTACACCGACGGCACCAGCGGCGGCCCGTTCCTCGCGAACGTCCACCCGGCAACCGGGCTGGGCGCGGTGGCCGGCGTCATCGGCGGCTACGAGCAGGGCGGGGACACGCCGTCGGTCTCCTACTCGGCCCGGTTCGGCCAGGCGGTCCGTGACCTCTACACCAGGGCGGTCAGCAAGAACTGACCGGCGGCCTCAGGAGGCGGGACCGGGCGCGGGCACGATCTGGCCGAGCCCGGCCAGCGCGTCCTGCGGCGGGACCCACTCGGCGGCCGCGGCGTTCGCCTTGACCTGATCCGGTGAGGTCGCCCCGGCGATCACCGACGCGCAGCCCGGCAGGGCCGCCAGGCCGCCGATGGCCACCTCGAGCAGGCTGACCCCGTGCTCGGCGGCCCAGCGCTCGAGCGCCTCCACCCGGTCGAGTTTCGGTCCGGTGATATAGCTCTCCCGGCTGGCCAGCCTGCTGCCGGCCGGCGGGGCCTGGCCGCGCCGGACCTTCCCGGTGAGCAGGCCGTTCGCGAGCGGGTAATACGGCAGCACCCCGAGACCGAAGTGCACCGCAGCGGGCACGACCTCGGATTCGGCCTCCCGCTCGAGCAGCGACCAGTGATTCTGCGCGGAGATGAACGCCTCCGTGCCGGCCTGCCGCGCTACGTGGGCCGCGTCCGCGATCTGCCAGCCGGAGAAGTTGGAGTGGCCGAGGTAGCGGACCTTGCCCTCGGCGACCAGTTCGCTGAGGGCGTGCAGGGTCTCGCCGATCGGCGTGACCGGGTCGGGCGTGTGCAGCTGGTACAGGTCGAGGTAGTCGGTCCGGAGCCGGCGCAGCGACTGCTCGACGGCCCGCCGGATGTACGCCCGGCCGCCCTTGGCCCCGGCCGCCGGCCCGAATCCCATGTCCACCCGCTGGTGACCGAACTTGGTGGCCAGCACGATCTGATCCCGCCGGGCCCCGAGCACCTCACCGAGCATCTCCTCGGACCCGCCGGCGTTGCCGTAGATGTCGGCCGTGTCGAACAGGGTGATCCCCGCATCGATGGCCGCGTCAACCACGGCCCGGGTCTGCTGCACGTCCAGGCGGCCGCCGAAGTTGTTGCAGCCGAGGCCCGCCACCGAGACGAGCAGCCCGCTGTCACCCAAGGACCTGTAGCGCATGACCCTGCCTTCATGAATGCGTTGCGTTCTGGCCAGTGCTCAGGTTACCGGCGGGTTCCCGGCCCGGGCCGCCGGCATCATCCGCCGGTGCCGGCCGCCGGCCGCAGGCGCCGGGACGCCGGATACCGGGGCGCGGCGGGGGTGCCAGGCAATGGCTCACGAGATACAGTGACCGGGTCAGCGAAAAGGCAAATCCCCGCGCATTTCTCCGCCGCAAAGTAACGAGGCACGTTGCGGTAATGCCGGCGCCCACCTGGACCGCTCGGGTGCATGCTGTCTGGCAGCCGTTCCCGGAGAGGAAGTGGGTCGATGGCAGATGCGGTCGGCGGCCCGACAGTCCTGCGCCTGCTGCTCGGGGCCCAGCTGCGCCGCCTGCGCGAGTCCCGGGGAATCAGCGCCCAGGAAGCCGCGCGCGCCATCCGGGGGTCGGAGTCGAAGATCAGCCGGATCGAGCTCGGCCGGAATGCGGTCCGCGAGATCGACATCGCCGACCTGCTCACCCTGTACGGGATAGCCGACAAAGCCGAGCGGGAGCAGATGCTGCTGCTGGCCAGCCGGGCGAACCAGCCGGGCTGGTGGCATCGCTACCACGACGTGCTGCCCGCCTGGTTCCAGGCTTACATCGGGCTGGAGGAGTCCGCCCAGTCGATCCGCACCTATGACGCGCAGTTCGTGCCCGGCCTGCTGCAGACCCAGGATTACGCCGCCGCGGTCCTGGCCCTCGGTGACTACCCGCTCGACGAGGCGGAACGCCTGGTGGTCCTGCTCAAGGAACGCCAGCGGCGTTTCGCGGCCGGCGGCATCCGGCTCTGGGCCATCATCGATGAGGTCGCGCTGCGCCGCCCCGTCGGCAGCCCCGGGGTCCTCCGCGGCCAGCTGGAGCATCTGCGCAGCGCCTGCCGCCAGCCGTCCCTCACGGTGCAGGTGACCCCGTTCCCCGTGATCAGCCACGCGGCCCCGGGGTCGTTCAGCATCCTGCGCTTCGCCGACGCCGGCATGCCCGACATGGTGTACGCGGAGCAGCTGACCAGCGCAACCTACATCGACAAGCGGGCCGAGGTGGAGCGTTACCTGCTGGCCATGGAGCGGCTCAGCGTCATGAGCGCGTCCCCCGCCGGCTCCCTCGACCTCATCACCAGCATCCTGACCGGCCTGGACCAGGTGCCCTAGGTGGCGGACACGGTCCTTCTCCCGGCACTGTCTCGCCGGGAGAAGGACCGTGCCGTACCGCCCCCCGGAACTTGGGCCAGCCCGGCAGGCTGACGCCGGCTAGCCGACGGGGAGGTCGAACTCCCCGTTGCGGACGCCGGCCAGGAACGCTATCCACTCGCGGCGGTTGAACACGTGAGGGGCCTTGCTCACGTCCTTGGAATCGCGCAGCGCCACCAGGCCATTAGGCAGGTGCGCTACTTCGACGCAGCCCGTAACGCTTGAGGCGCTGCTCTTGAACCAGCGGGCATTGGTGAAATCCGGGGTCATCGCCACTATCCCTTCTAGGAGGTTAGGAGCATTCGCTTTCAGGTGATGCTGCCAGCCATTCGGTCGATGAAGCTGGCTGTGTCGGCTGGGGACAGCGCTGCTGCCCGGAGCAGATCGAAAACTTCCGCGCAGGAGTGCACGTCGGCGTCTCGTTCCAGATAAGCGTGGCCGGCGACGCCCTCCGTGTAGACCACGTCCTGGTCACCGCGCTCGGGGAACTCGAGAATGCAGAACGGCCCGTTGAGAGCCGGGTGCACGCCGCTGGACAGCGGCAGCACCTGCAACGTCACGTTCGGCTGCTGGCTCGCCTCGAGGAGCCGGGCCAGCTGCTCACGCATGACCTCCGGGCCACCGATCATCCTGGAGATGACCGGCTCGTTGAGGATGCACCACAGCTTGAGCGGGTCTGATCCGGTGAGCACCCGCTGGCGCCCCATCCGCAACTCCACCGCCCGGTCGATCTGCCGGGTGTCCTGCCACCGGCGGACCGAGGTCATGACCGTGCGGGCGTAGCCTTCGGTCTGCAGCAGGCCGTGGACCACCTGGTCCTCGAACACGCGCAGCGCGGATGCCTCGGCCTCGAGGCCCACGTAGACATCGAAGCCGGTCGGGAGCACGTCGTCGTAGACGGCCCACCATCCCTTGCGGTGGCCTTCCCGGGCCATCTCGATCAGTACCTGCCGCTGGCCCTGGTCGTCCACGCCGTACATCTCGAACATCGTCATGAGGTAAGCGGTCCGGGTGGGCGCCTTCCCGGTCTCGATGCGGGACAGCGTGGACGCGGCGAGGCCCAGGCGGTCCGCCGCCTCTTCGAGTTTGAACGAGTGGGCCTCGCGCAAACGCCTTAACTCGGAACCGAGTCGCCGCCGCCGCACCGTGGGACCGATCGACACGGGCATCTCGCCTCCTCGAAGGCAGGTCCGGCGGACTCCCGTCCCAGGTCAGGGGCAGGATTGACGGAACTCTTCCGGTACGTCAAGTAACGATACCGGACTTGCGAAAGGGATGAGATCTCATCTGAAATTTCGTCTGCGATATTTGTGCTACGCACTTGCGTGAGATGCACGCCCGCCCCATGATGGATCTGACGCGCCGTATCTGACCGGCTACATCGCGGACTCAGGCGGCGGGCGCCACGCACCCGGCGGCTCTCTGGCCGCGCCTGGGGGGGAACGCGCGGCCCGGGAAGGAGCGCACGAGGGATGGGAGCCACCGCCTCTGCGGCGGCCGGGGCGACACACGCCGGCGGCCCGCGGACATCAGCTGGGGACAGGCCGCAGGCAGCTGCGGCGGCCGGCCCGGCACCGGTCATTGTGGGCAGCCTGACGACGGCTGGCCAGACCAAGAACGTATCGGAGGCCCGGGCGTTCGTGGCCCGGACCCTCGGCCCGGCCCATCCCTGCACCGACGAGGCCGTTTTACTGTGCTCTGAGCTCGTCACCAACGCCGTGCTGCACAGCGAGTCGGGGCGGCCCGGCGGCACGGTCACCGTGGTCGTTCTCGGCCTCCCCGGTGCGGTCCGGGTGGAGGTCGTGGACAACGGCTCCGCGCGGAGCACCCCGGTGGTCAAGGCCGACGTGTACGAGCCCCACGGTCACGGCCTGTTCCTGGTCGAGCAGCTCGCCGAGAGCTGGGGCTACACCCGCGATGAGGTGGGCACCACCGTATGGTTCCGGCTCATCTGCTGACGCCCGGCACGAACCGCCGGCCATGAGTCACCGGCCGCCCTCCCCAAACGCACTCAGCGCGGCCCCCGGGGGGAGGGCGGCCGGTTCAGTCTTCGCCGCCCGGGCCCGGCTGCCGGGGCGGGGCCGGGCGAGTCTTCCCGGCGGGCCCGCGCCCCGCGCCGCGGGCCTCCGCCACCCCGGCCCGCGCCGCCCCGGCCCGCGCCGGACCGGCGCTCCCGCAGCCGCAACGACAGGCGGATCGGGCTGCCCTCGAACCCGAACTCCTCCCGGAGCCGGCGCTCGAGGAAACGGCGGTAGCCCGCCTCCAGGAAACCCGTGGTGAACAGCACGAAATGCGGCGGCCGGATGCCTGCCTGGGTCGCGAACATGATCCGCGGCTGCCGGCCGCCCCGGGACGGCGGCGGGGTGGCCGCGACGACTTCGCTCACCCACGCGTTCAGCCGCCCGGTGGGCACCCGGGCCTCCCAGCTCTCCAGGGCCTGCTCGATCGCGGGCACCAGCCGGTCCACGTGCCGCCCGGTCATCGCGGAGATATTGACCCGGGGTGCCCAGCGCGCGGTGTGCAGCTGCCGGTCGATCTCCCGGTCCAGCTGGAGCCGCCGGTCCTCATCCACCAGGTCCCACTTGTTGTAGGCGATGACCAGGGCCCGCCCGGCGTCAATGACCATCGAGATGATCCGCAGGTCCTGCTCGGTGAGCGGCTCGCTGGCGTCCACCAGGACCACGGCCACCTCAGCCCGCTCCAGCGCCCCGGCGGTACGCAGCGCCGCGTAGAAATCCGCGCCCTGGTTCTGGCTGGCCCGGCGGCGGATCCCCGCCGTGTCCACGAACCGCCAGGTGATGCCACCGAGCTCGATCAGCTCGTCCACCGGGTCGCGGGTGGTCCCCGCCACCTCGTCCACCAGCACCCGGGTCTGCCCGGCCAGCTTGTTCAGGAGGCTGGACTTGCCCACGTTGGGCCGGCCGATGAGGGCCACCCGCCGCGGGCCCCCGGCCTCGCCGATCTGCTCGCGCGGGGTCTCCGGCAGGGCGGCGAGCACCGCGTCCAGCAGGTCCCCGCTGCCCCGCCCATGCAGCGCGCTGACCGGCTGGGGCTCGCCCAGGCCGAGCGACCACAGGGCCGTAGCGGCAGGTTCCGCGATGGCGTCATCCACCTTGTTTGCCGCAACGACAACCGGTTTCCCGGCCCGCCGGAGCACGGCGGCGACGGCGTCGTCGGCGTCGGTCACCCCGACCACGGCGTCGAGCACGAACAGCACCGCGTCAGCGGCCTGCACGGCCACCCGGGCCTGCGCGGTGACCTGCTCCGCAAGTTCGCGGCGCTGCTGGCCCTCCTCGGCGCCCGGGAACGGCTCCCAGCCGCCGGTGTCCACCACCGTGAACGCGCGGCCCCGCCAGGAGGCGTCGTACGTGACCCGGTCCCTGGTCACCCCGGGAACGTCCTGGACCACGGCCTGCCTGCTGCCCAGGATGCGGTTGACCAGAGTGGACTTGCCGACGTTGGGCCGGCCGACGACCGCGAGCACCGGGACACGGACGTCGGGCCGGCCGTCGCCGGCGTCCGCGCCATCGCCGTCCCCGGCCCAGTAATCCCCGCTCTCGTAGCCGGCGCCGTCGAAGTCCCCGCCGTCGAAGTCCCCGCTGCCGTAGTCGCCGCCGACATTGCCGCCGCCGCCGCGGGCGGACGCGGGCCCGGTCACCGCGACCACGCCGCATCGGCCCGCTCACGGGCCAGGCTCTCGATCACACTGATGACCTCGTCCAGGTCCAGGGCGCTGGAATCGATCAGCACGGCGTCCGCCGCCTTCGCCATCTGGGCCGCGTCGGCCCGGTCCCGGCGCTGCTGCTCGGCCTGGGTCAGCGCCACGGTCACCGCGGGATCGGCGGCCAGGTCGGCGCTGCGCCGCTGCGCCCGGATGCCCTCGCTCGCGGTCAGGTACACCTTGACCGGGGCGTCGGGGGCGACGACGGTACCGATGTCCCGGCCCTCGGCGACGATCCCCGCGCCACCGGCGCAGGTCCGGGCGATGATGTCCTGCTGCATGGCCACCAGGCGGGCGCGGACCTCGGGGACCGACGCGACGGCGCTGACCGCATTGGACACCTCCCGGGTCCGGATGGGGGCGGTCACATCGGTTCCGTCCACGCTGACGGCGGGTTCGCCGGGATCGGTACCCACCTCGATGACCGGCTCCTGCACCCGGCCGGCCACCGCCCCGGGATCGCTCACCGGCACGCCGCGGCTGAGCATCCACCAGGTCAGGGCGCGGTACATGGCCCCGGTGTCGAGGTAGCGCAGGCCGAGGGCGCGGGCCACACCACGGGCGGCACTGGATTTGCCGGACCCGGCGGGGCCGTCCACGGCGATAACGAGACTGTCGGTCACGAGGGCGATGCTACCGGCGCACGGGGCTGGCCAGGCACAGGGCTACCTGCGCACCGGCCATCCATGGGCCGCGAGCGCCTCCGTCAGCCGCCCGACGGCCTCCGGGTGGACGGTCAGCTCGGCCACGCCGACCGGCAGGCCCGGGGAATGCTCGATGCCGATGTCCTCGATATTGACCCCGGCCTCGCCCGCGGCCTGGAAGAGCCGGGCGAGTTCACCGGGCCGGTCGGGGATCACGACCTGGACGGCCGCCTCTTCCCGGGCGGGAGCACCCCGCTTGCCCGGGATCCTGGCCACCCCGGCGCCGCCCTGTTCCAGGAGGGCGGCGAGAACCTTCAGGTCCTGGCCGCCGCTTCCGGTGCCGGTCCGCCGGCTCCGGCGGCCTGCGCGGTGTCGGCCAGTGCCTCGGCCACCGCCGCCAGGTCGGCTGCGACGGCGGCGAGCACGTCGGCGACCGGGGCCGCGTTGGCCGCCAGGATCTGGGTCCACAGCCCGGTGTCACCCGCCGCGATCCGGGTCACGTCACGCAGTCCCTGGCCCGCGAGGGACAGCGCCCCGTCGCTGGCGTCGGCCAGGCGGGCCGCCATGGCCGCGGACAGCACATGGGGTGCGTGCGAGACCAGGGCCACCCACCGGTCGTGCTCGGCCGCGCTGACCTCGGCCGGCTCGGCGCCGCAGGCCCGGGCCAGGGCCCCGATCGCCGCGAGGCCCTCGGCCGGTACCGGCGGCCCGGGGCAGATGACCCAGGGGCGGCCCAGGAACAGGTCTGCGCGGGCCGCAGCCGGACCGGACCGTTCCCGGCCGGACAGCGGGTGTCCGGGCACGAACGAGGCCATGTCACAGCCGGCCTCCCGGGCCTGCCGGACCGGCAGGGCCTTCACGCTGGCCACGTCGGTGTACCAGCGGGCCAGCCCGGACGCCTGGGCGCGGGCCAGCGCCGGCGCCACAGCCTGCGGGGGCACGGCGAGCACGGCCACGTCGGCCGCGCCGCCGGGCGGCGGTCCCGGGGGCACGTCACCCGGGAGCACCGTGCCGGCCCCGATGTCGGCAGCCAGCCGGGCTGCAGCTGGATCGGAGTCGGCCAGCCATACGGTCACCCCGCGGGGCCGCAGGGCGAGCGCGATCGAGGTCCCGATCAGCCCGGTCCCGATCACGATGACGCTGGCCGGCGCGGTCACGGTGCTGATCTCACTGTGCTGATCTCATTGGGCGATATCCAGCCGCAGCGCGGTAGCCCCGCGCAGGTAGACGTGCTGCATGGCCGAGCGCGGCTTGCTGGTCTCGATGTGCATCAGCAGCCGCACCACACGGGGCAGCGCGTGCGGCACCGCGATCTCCGTGCCGCACAGCAGCGGCACGTCCTGGAAGCCGATCTTGCGGGCGGCCAGGGCCGGGAATTCGGCGGTGAGATCGGGGGTGGCGGTGAACACCACGCTGATGACGTCGTCGGTGTCCAGGCTGTTGCGCGTCATGACCTCGGCCACGAGCTCGGTCGTGCCCTCGAGGATCGCCGCCCGCTCGTTCGCGTCCACCTGGACCGCGCCGCGGATCGCCCTGACCGCCACCAGCCTGCTCCTTCACGCCGTCAGGTCCGGGGACTTCCTCCTGGCCCCGCTGCTACCCGCCAGGTTACAGACCGACGGCCGCGTACAGCTCACCTATCTCACGCGTGGTCAGCGGGCGCGTCGTGCCGGGCCGCTGGGAGCCGAGCGCGACGGGCCCCACGTGCGTGCGCACCAGCCGGCTGACCGGGTGGCCGACCTCAGCCAGCATCCGCCGCACAATGTGCTTGCGCCCCTCGTGCAGGGTCAGCTCGACCAGCGCCCGGGACCCGGCCTGCTCCACCACCCGGAACTTGTCCGCGCTCGCCACCCCGTCCTCGAGTTCGACACCGGACAGCAGCCGCCGCCCGACGTCCCGGGGCAGCGGGCCGGGCACGTCGGCCACGTAGGTCTTCAGCACCCCGTAGCTGGGATGAGCCAGCCGGTGGGCCAGTTCGCCGTCGTTCATCAGCAGCATGAGGCCCTCGGTGTCGTAATCGAGCCGGCCCACGTGGTACAGCCGCTCCGGGTAATCCTCCAGGAAGTCGGCGATCGTGGGCCGTCCCCGGTCATCCGACATGGTCGTCAGGACCCCGGCGGGCTTGTTCAGGGCGAGGTAGACCAGATCCTGGCGGGACGGGATGCGCATCCCGTCCACCCGGATGACCTGGTGCTCCGGGTCCACCCGCGCGCCGTACCGGCGCACGGTCTCGCCGTCGACCTCGACCCGGCCCTCGCCGATCAGTTCCTCGCAGTGCCGGCGGCTGCCCACGCCGGCCGCGGCCAGCACCTTCTGCAGCCGCACCCCGCCCGGCACGTCGATCAGGCTGTCCCGGTCATCGTCGCCGTGCAGGTCGTCGTCGTCCTCCCCGGGGCTCCCGGGGTCGTCCCCCCGGGTCAGCCTCGCGGGCGAGGGGAGGCGCGCCGGAGGCGTGTCCTCGCCGAGGCGGCGACTCGCGGGGGCCGGGGCTCCGGGGGTAGTCCCCCGGGAAGGCGGAGCGGGGGTCGTCCCCCCGGGTCAGCCTCGCGGGCGAGGGGAGGCGCGCCGGAGGCGTGTCCTCGCCGAGGCGGCGACTCGCGGGGGGCTCGTCCCCCCGGGTCAGCAGAGTCAGGTTGCCTGGCGCTCATCAACCGCATCCTCGACGTCCTCGACGTGCTCGGGCAGGAACGGGGCGAGATCCGGGAGTTCCTCCAGGCTGGCCAGCCCGAGCCGCTCCAGGAAGTACCCCGTCGTGCGGTAGAGGATGGCGCCCGTCTCGGCCTCGGTGCCGGCCTCCTCGACCAGGCCGCGAAGGGTGAGCGTGCGCAGCACGCTGTCACAGTTGACCCCCCGGACCGCCGACACCCGGGCCCGGTTCACCGGCTGCCGGTAGGCCACGACGGCCAGCGTCTCCAGCGCGGCCTGGGTGAGCCGGACCTCCTGGCCGTCGCGGACGAACCGCTCCACCACCGGCGCGCAGTCGGCCCGGGTGTAGAAGCGCCAGCCGCCCGCTACCTCACGAAGGTCGAAGCCCCGCTGCTCGGCGTCGTAGGAGGCGGCCAGATCGCGCAGGGCGGCCGCGATCTCCCCGCGCGGGCGCTCCAGGACCTGCGCGATGACGACCTCCGGCACCGGCTCGTCCACGACCAGCAGGATGGCTTCCAGGCTGGCCCGCAGCCCGGGACCCCCGGGCCCGTCGACCAGGTCGGCATCGCTTTCCACCCGGCTCGCATCGCCCTTCCCCGGTCCGGCATCACCGCCGCCCGGGCTCACATCGCCATCCATCAGGCTCACATCGCCGTCGTCCAGGCTCGCACGGGAGTCCCGAGGGCTGACCCCGCTGTCCGGGGAGTAGCCGGCGGCCTCCCCGGATCCGTCCGTGCCCCCGTCGTCGCCTGCTGGACCCACCCGGTCCCTCATGCCCACCCGTTCTCCTCCTCGGGATTGGCGGCCGCCCCGGCCTGCGGGACCGGCCCGGTCTCATCGTCCGGGCCAGGCTCCGCCACCCACGTCACGTACAGCTCACCGAGCGGGGCCACCTGGTCGAACGAGACGCTACCCTCCCGGTACAACTCGAGCAGGGCCAGGAACCGGGCCACCACCTCGTAGGTCCCCGAGCAGTCGGCCGACAGGCGGCGGAACGTGGCCCGGCCAAGCCGCCTGAGTTGCGCCGCCATGATGTCGGCCTGCTCGCGGACGGTGGTCGTCGGCGAATGCAGATGCTCGGTGGACACCTCAGGCACCGGGCGGGGCGCGAGGGCCCGGGCGGCGATCGCGGCGAACTCCACCGGGCCCAGGCCCAGCAGGACCTCCGGGAGCATTTCCGCGAACTGCGGTTCCATCGGCACCCGGCGGGCGAACCGGCGGCCCTGGACCGACATCCGGCCCGCGAACACCGCCGCGACCTCCTTGTAGGCGCGGTACTGCAGCAGCCGGGCGAACAGCAGGTCCCGGGCCTCCAGCAGGGCGAGATCTTCCTCGTCCTCGACCTCGCCGCTGGGCAGCAGCCGCGCCGCCTTCAGGTCGAGCAGCGTCGCCGCGACCAGCAGGAAATAGCTGGCCTGATCCAGATCCCAGCCGTCGGCCAGGGCCCGGATGTAGGCGATGAACTCGTCCGTCACCTGGGACAGGGCGACCTCGGTGATATCGAGCTTGTGCTTGGAGATCAGGCCGAGCAGCAGGTCGAAAGGACCTTCGAAGACGTCGAGGTGAACCTCGAACCCGCCCTCACCGGTGCCCTGCCCAGCCTCACCACCGGGATCAGCTGTCACCGCATGCATCACCGGCAGTCCGCCATCTCACGTAGTATCTCGCAATCGCCCGGCCAGCAAGCTCGTCTGGCCCTCGGCGTCCAGATCGGCCAGCAGTACCGCGAGGGCCTCACGCACCAGCCTGCCACGATCCACGGTAATCCCGTAAGCGCGAAGCGCGAGCCGGGCCCGCTCGAGGTCGAGAAGCTCGGCGGCGGACAGGTAAACCGTGATCTTCTGGGAGTGGGCTTCGCGCCCGCTGGCCTGCCGCCCGTCCCCGGTGGACGGGCCCGGTGCGTACGGGCCCGGCGTGGCCGGCCGGAGCAGCTCGGCAACGCCCGGCAGGCTCACCCGCCGTGGACGGGACCCGCGTCCCACCCGCCTGCCCGTTCCCGCGTCACCCGGTCCGCTTCACCCGGCACGCCTCACTGGTGCCACCGGTCGAGTACCTCCCGGGCCAGCTCCCGGTAGGAACTTGCCCCCGTGGACGAGGGATCGAAACTGGTGATCGGCTCGCCCGCGACGGTGGCGTCGGGGAACCGCACGGTGCGGTTGATCACCGTGTGGAACACCTTGTCCCCGAACCCCTTGACCACCTCGGCGAGAACCTCGCGGGAGTGCAGGGTGCGGGAGTCGTACATGGTGGCGAGCAGCCCGTCGATGCCGAGCCGCGGGTTGAGCCTGCTCGAGACCTTGTCGATGGTCTCCAGCAGCAGGGCCACCCCGCGCATGGCGAAGTACTCGCACTCCAGCGGGACGAGCACCCCCGCCGCGCAGGCCAGCGCGTTCACGGTGAGCAGTCCCAGCGACGGCTGGCAGTCGATGAGGACGACGTCATACTCGGGGAGCACCGGCTCCAGCACCCCGCCGAGCACGAACTCCCGGCCGACCTCGTGGACCAGCTGCACCTCGGCCCCGGACAGGTCGATGTTGCTGGGCAGCAGGTCCATGCCGTTCACCGGGGTCTTGAACACCACATCAGACGCCTGCAGCCCGCGTTCCATCAGCAGGTTGTAAATCGTGTACTCGAGCTCGTGCGGCTGGATGCCCAGGCCCACGGACAGCGCGCCCTGCGGGTCGAAGTCCACCAGCAGCACCCGGCGCCCGTTCTCCGCCAGCGCCGCGCCCAGGTTGATGGTGGTGGTGGTCTTACCCACCCCGCCCTTCTGGTTGCAGACCGCGACGATGCGCGCCGGACCATGGTGAAGCAGTGGTTCCGGATCTGGGAAGGCGGGCACAGGCCGCCCCGTGGGCCCTATAGAGCCTGGTTCAGCATGTATCAAGTGCGCCCCTGCTACCATCTGCTGCACCTCCCCGGCGGACTGGGCAAAACCTCCGCTGAAACCGGGACTCTAGGCCCTGCCCTGGCCGCCGGCAAGCCGACTCACCGCAAGGGCAGGTAATACGGGGCAGCTAACTCGGGTTGACCCGGCTGGCTCAGCCGAGGGCGCGGGGATGGGCGGCCGAGTAGACCTCGCGGAGCTTGTCCACCGTCACCATCGTGTAGATCTGCGTGGTGGTCACCGAGGCGTGGCCGAGCAGTTCCTGGACCACCCGCACGTCCGCGCCGCCGTCGAGCAGGTGCGTGGCGTAGGAATGCCGCAGCGTGTGCGGGGAGACCCCGCCCAGGCCGGCCCGGTCCGCGGCCGCCTTCAGCACTCCCCAGGCACCCTGGCGGGTCAGCCGGCCACCCCGGGCGTTGAGGAACACCGCCGGGCTGGCCGACGCCCGGCGGGCCGCGCCCGCCAGCGCCGGCCTGGCCCGGACCAGGTACGCCTCCAGTGCCTCGCGGGCGTACCGGCCGACCGGCACGACCCGGTCCCTGCCCCCCTTGCCGGCCAGCCGGACGGTGGCCGGCGGTACCTGCGGCCCCGTGCTGGCCAGGGCGGGCCCGGCCCGGCCCGCGGTGCCCTCCGCGCCCACGAAGCCAAGGTCGTCAACGTCGAGCCCGACCGCTTCGGAGATCCTGGCGCCGGTCCCGTACAGCAGCTCGAGCAGCGCCCGGTCGCGCAGCGGGCGCGCCGCGTCGCCGTCGCCACCGGCCCCCGCCGCGGCGATCAGCCGCTCGACCTCCTGCACCCCGATGGCCCGGGGCAGCTTCCGCGGGCTGGCGGGTGGGTGGACGAGGCTCGCCGGATCGGATCCGGCCAGCCCTTCCGCGGCCGCGAACGCGTGCAGCCCGCGGACCGCCACCACGGCCCGGCCCGCCGAGCTGGCCGCGAGTGGTGAGTGGTCGCCGTCCCCTTCGCGGAGCCCGGCCAGGTACGCGGCCACGTCGTCCGTGGTGACCTCGCCGATCACCGTGCGGCCGCGGGCGGCCAGCATGGCCTGGTAGCGCAGCAGGTCACGCCGGTAGGCCGCCAGCGTGTGCAGGGCCAGGCCACGCTCCACCGTGAGGTGATCGAGATAACGGCTGACCGCGCCCGTCACGGTGGCAGGCACGGCCGTGGTCAGCTCAGGACCTCGCTCACCGGCAGCGACGGGAGGCCGTGGGCGTCCGCGACCGGCTCGCACGTCAGGCTGCCCTCGTGAGTGTGCAGGCCGAGCGCCAGGGCGGGATCCGCGCGCAGCGCGTCGCGCCAGCCCCGGTTAGCCAGCTCCACCACATAAGGCAGGGTGACGTTCGTGAGCGCGTAGGTCGAGGTGTGCGGCACGGCGCCGGGCATGTTCGCCACGCAGTAGTAGAGCGAGTCGTGCACCCGGTAGGTCGGGTCGGCGTGCGTGGTCGGGCGCGAGCCCGCGAAACAGCCGCCCTGGTCGATGGCGATGTCCACCAGCACCGAGCCGGGCTTCATCCGGGACACCAGCTCGTCGGAGACGAGCTCGGGTGCTTTCGCGCCCGGGACCAGCACGGCGCCGATGACCAGGTCGGCGTCGATCACGGCCCGCTCGATCTCGTAGGCGTTGGATGCGACTGTCTGGCAGTGCCCCTGGTAGATCGCGTCGGCCGAGCGGAGCCGGGCCACGTTCTTGTCCACCAGCAGGACCTCGGCCTGCATGCCCAGGGCGATGGCTGCGGCGTTCATGCCGGAGACGCCTGCACCGAGCACGACCACCTTGGCCGCGTAGACGCCGGACACCCCGCCCATGAGCACGCCCCGGCCGCCGCCGTCGCGCTGCAGGTGGTGCGCCCCGACCTGGGGGGCCATCCGCCCCGCCACCTCGGACATGGGGGCCAGCAGCGGCAGGGACTTGTCCGGCAGCTGGACGGTCTCGTAGGCGATGGCGGTGATACCCGACTCGAGCAGGGCGTTGGTGCAGGGCCGCGACGCCGCGAGGTGGAGATAGGTGAACAGCACCTGGTCCTTGCGCATCCGGTGGTATTCCTCCGCCACCGGCTCCTTGACCTTGAGGATCAGATCCCCCGTCTGCCAGACGTCGTCGGCGCTGGGCAGGATGACCGCGCCCGCGGTCACGAAGTCCCCGTCCGGGATGGAGGACCCGGTTCCCGCGTCACGCTCGATGAATACTTCGTGGCCGCTGCGGGTCAGCTCATGAACGCCGGCTGGCGTGATCGCCACCCGGTACTCATGGTTCTTGACCTCTTTGGGAACGCCTACCTTCATGGCTGCAAGCCCTCTCTCCGTAACTCCCGCACCCGGCCCCATTGCCGGGTGTCCCGAGTCCTGATCACTCAGTCCTGGCGGACTCGCTACCGCTGGTCAGCCGGTCCCGCTCAGCCGTCACCGGCGCCCGCGCGCCGGAGGCCGGCGAACCCGCTGGCTCGCGCGGCATACGCGGACAAGATACCCACCGCGGCGACCCCATTGTGCAGGTCACCTGCCATGAACGCCACCAGCGCCTCGTCCAGGGCGACCCAGCGGATCTGCAGCTCGGTCTCCTCGTGCTGGGGTACGAAGTCGCGCTGCGCCGCCGGGACCGCGGTCAGGTCACGGGCCAGGAACACCTGGATGGACTCGGTGCTGATCCCCGGTGACGAGTAGTAGTCAATGAGTATCCGCCAGTTACCCGCCCGGTATCCGGTCTCCTCCAGCAGTTCGCGCTCGGCGGTGATCAGCGGCGGCTCCCCGCCGACGTCCCGCAGGCCTGCGGGCAGCTCCCAGAGCCTGCGGGCGACCGGATGCCGGTACTGGCGGATCATCAGGACCCGGCCCGCCTCGTCGAGGGCGACGATCGCCACCGCCCCGGGGTGCTCCACGACCTGCCGTTCCGCGGCGTCGTGGTCGGGCATCTGCACCCGGTCGGTGCGGAGGGTCACGATCGGGCCGCGGGCCTGCACGGCCGAGGAGAGCACGGGCCAGCGTTCCGGCATGTCGCGCAGGGGATCCGGGCCCGGCCCGTTCTGTGCCTGGGCGGCCCCGCCCACCTCCGCTGCCCCCCGCACTGACATCCCCGCCGGCTCGCTCACGCGCTGGCCGCGGCTGGGTGGCCGAGGGCCGCGCCGCCACGGCTGAGCGACTTGGCCCGCTCCCGCGCCGCGGCGACCAGGCCCGCGAACAGCGGATGGGCCCGGGTGGGCCGGGACAGGAACTCGGGATGCGCCTGGGTGGCCACGAAGAAGGGGTGGACCTCCCGCGACAGCTCGACGAACTCGACTAGGCGGCCGTCGGGCGACAGGCCGGAGCACTGCAGCCCGGCCTGTTCCAGGACCGCCCGGTAGGCGTTGTTGACCTCGTAGCGGTGCCGGTGCCGCTCTTCCACCAGGTCCGTCCCGTACAGCTCGCGCACCAGGGACCCCTCGGACAGCACGGCTGGGAACAGGCCCAGCCGCATCGTGCCGCCCATGTCGCGCTCGCCCGCCACCACGTCCTGCTGGTCCGCCATGGTGGCGATGACCGGATCGGGGGTGTCCGGGTCGAACTCGGAGCTGTTCGCGCCGGGCAGCCCGGCGAGGTCGCGGGCGACCTCGATGGCGGCGCACTGCAACCCGAGGCACAGCCCCAGCAGCGGGATCCCGTTCTCGCGGGCGTACCGGATGGCGCCGAGCTTCCCCTCGATGCCCCGCACCCCGAAGCCGCCGGGGACGAGCACCGCGTCCACGTCTCCCAGCTGGCGGGCCGCGCCATCCGGTGTCTGGCAGTCGTCGCTGGTCACCCACCGGATATTCACCCGCGCGTCGTTGGCGAAACCGCCGGCCCGCAGCGCCTCGGCCGGTGACAGATAGGCGTCGGGCAAGTCGACATACTTGCCGACCAGCGCGATCGTGACGCTGTGCGCCGGGCGGTGCACCCGGCGGAGCAGGTCATCCCAGTCACTCCAGTCCACGTCGCGGAACGGCAGCCCGAGCCGGCGGACCACGTAGGCGTCGAGCCCCTCGGTGTGCAGGACCTTGGGGATGTCGTAGATCGACGGGGCGTCGACCGCGGAGACCACGGCCTCCTCGTCCACGTCGCACATGAGGCTGATCTTCCGCTTGAGCCCATCGCTGATGGGCCGGTCGCTGCGGCACACGATCGCGTCGGGCTGGATGCCGATGCTGCGCAGCGCGGCCACGGAGTGCTGGGTGGGCTTGGTCTTCAGCTCACCGGACGGGCCGATGTAGGGCAGCAGCGACACATGCAGGAAGAAGCAGCGGTCCCGGCCGATCTCATGCCTGATCTGCCGGATGGCCTCGAGGAACGGCTGCGACTCGATGTCGCCCACGGTGCCGCCCACCTCGGTGATGACCACGTCGATGCCCGGGCCGCCCATGTCGATGATGCGGGACTTGATCTCGTTGGTGATGTGCGGGATGACCTGCACGGTGTCGCCCAGGTAGTCGCCACGGCGCTCCTTGGCGATCACGCTGGAGTAGATCTGCCCGGTGGTGACGTTGGCCGAGCCGCGCAGCCGCGTGTCGAGGAACCGCTCGTAGTGCCCGACGTCCAGGTCGGTCTCGGTCCCGTCGTCGGTGACGAACACCTCACCGTGCTGGAACGGGTTCATCGTGCCGGGATCGACGTTCAGATAGGGGTCAAGCTTCTGCATCGTGACGTTCAGGCCACGGAGCTTGAGCAGCCGTCCCAGGCTGGAGGCGGTCAGGCCCTTGCCGAGGCTTGAGGCCACTCCCCCGGTGACGAAGAGGTGGCGCGTCGAAGATTGCCGTGATGAGTGCGATGCCGCAGCCAACAGAAGGCTCCCGTGGTCGGTGTGATGCGGGAATCCCGCCGGTCCACGGACCCTCAGGATATCAGCCCTCGTATACCGCCTGATGCCCGGACACGCAAGGGACCCCCGCGGCCCTCCCCTATTCCGGTGGAACAGCTCCACCGTAGATCAGTCCTGGCGTCAGCACACTGTTGAGGTGCTCGGCTCGCCGTCCTGGTGCGGCGCGAGGCCGCCGCCGGGGTGCTCACCGGCCTCGCCGAACCGGGCCAGGAGCACCGCGCTGGCCACCGCCAGGACGAACGCGGCGGCCGCGACCACGGCCAGCCCCGGCCTGGTGTGGTCGCCGAGGAACAGGATCCCGACGAGGGCCGGCGGTGCGGTCTCGGCCAGCACGACCGCGGCGGTGGCGACGGTGACGCTGCCCTGGTCCAGCGCGGCGGCGTAGAGCATGAAGGACACCACGCCCCCGGCGACCACCGCATACGCGGCCGGGTCGCGGATCAGGTCCGACGGGGCGTACCCGGGCAGCACCCGCGCGGCCACCGCGACCACGCCGTAGCCCAGCCCGGCCACGGCGCCCAGCGCGGGCGTACGGGCCGGCGGCCCGAGCCGGGAGGCCAGGACGCCCGGCCACGGCCACGCCCGCGACAGCCAGGATGAGGGCCAGCTTGAACGGCCCGCTGACCGCGGTCGCGCCCTCGGCCCCGGCCGACGCGCCCAGCAGCCCCACGCCGACCACGACCCCGGCCACCGCCAGCCACTCCCGCCAGGCCAGTTCCACGTTGATGAGCCACGCCGCCAGCACCGCGGTCACGGCCAGGTTGCCCGCGATCATCGCCTGCACGGCGAAGAGCGGGAGCCGCCGCAACGCCACCAGCTGGGCCAGGAAGCCGATCAGGTCCAGGGCGAGGCTGGCCACGAACCGCCACTGGCGCAGCATGCGGACGACCAGACCGGGATCCACGCTGCCGAGCGGGGTGCCGGGTGCCCCGCCGTCCGGGGAGCGGTGGCTCGCCGCGCGGACCGCCACAGCCTGCATCACCGCGGCGATCCCGTAGCACAAAGCAGCCACGATCGCGGCGGCCAGGCTGACCCACACGTCTACGACACTACGCGGGGGTATCGGCCGGCACGATGCCGTACCGGGCCAGGTCGGCGCGGGCGGCGGGGGCGCCGGTGAACTGGACGCTCCTGATGCCCAGGGCGGCCGCCCCGGCCACGTTCTCGGGCCGGTCGTCGAGGAAGATGACGTCCCCGGGACCGGCCTCCAGCAGCGCGAGCGTGGCCAGGAAGCACCCCGGATCGGGCTTAGCGGACTTGAGCGCGCAGCTGAACACCAGATGCTCGAAGCAGCCCGCCAGCGGCAGCCGCCCCACGGCCTCGGCCACGTCCGTCGGCGCATTCGACAGCACGGCGAGCCGCTGCCCCGCCGCGGCCAGCCCGGTGACCAGGTCCACCGTGCCGGGCTGCAGGGTCAGCCAGGATGCGGCATCCAGCCTGCTGAGCTCCGCGATCTCCGCGCCGGTGTAGGAGCGGCCCAGGTCCGCCGCGACACGCTGCCAGTAGGCGGTGGCGTCCAGCGCGGCCCGGTCGTAGTCCAGCCGGTACCGCCAGTAGGCCGCGTCGAAGTCCGTCACCGGGCCGCCCGACGCGCGGGCCAGCCGGGCCCGGTCCGCCTCGGGCTGGGGCTCGCAGATCACGCCGCCGTAGTCAAATAGCACCCAGGTCATGCTCACCCTTCCGGCTGGTGTCAGGCTCTGCGAACCTACCAGCGCCGCCGGTGCCGGCCGCCGGGCCGGCGCCTACCCGGCGGGGGTGGGGCCCGGCTGCAGCGGGCTCGTGTGCGGCGTGCCCGGGCTGCTGCCCCGCAGCGTCCCGGCGCCGCTGATGCCCATGGCCCGGGCCAGGACGGCCCAGAATCCGGGTGAGCGGCCGGCCGAGCGGACCGGCCCGGCCCCGGCCACGCCCGAGCAGCCCCCGGCGGAGGCGGTGACCACAGGGAAGGTCGTGGAGCCCGCGGCGAAGCTCAGCCGGTAGCTGACTCCCAGGTCGGCCGGGCAGTTCATGACGACCCTCGGCATGGCGGGCAGCCCGCAGACCGCCGCGGCCACCGCGCGCGCCCGCGCGGGGCTGGCCACGGTGATCGCGGCGGGGAACGCGAAGTGCAGGTGGTTCTGCGGCAGGGCGTTGACCCGGCTCACCACCAGCCGGGTCACCGCGGCCCGGTCCGGGCACAGCGCCGCGCCGCCCCGGGCGCCGCTGCTCCCCGGGCCGGTGGCGGCCGGGCTGGCCTGACTCGCCGGCCGGGCCGCGCTGGACGTGGTCGCGGCCTGGCTCCCGCAGGCGGCGACCAGCACGGCGGACCCAGCGGCGGCCAGGACGGGCAGACCAGGGCGGATGAGACCGCGGGATCGCCGTCCGGGCACGCCCATGGTGTTCTCCGTTCCGCGTCCCTGCCAGTCACGTGGGCCAGAAATCAGTGTGTCCAGGGCACTGAGCGGCGGCCTGGACCGCTCAGTGCCCTGAACTACAAGACTTGGACGTGCGGGAAGCGCCAGTGGTTCCGCTCGGTGAGAACTCGCCACGATCAGTGGGCGGCACCGGCCGCCACCATCCCGCCTGCCTGCGGGGCATCCGCCAGTAAAGCCGCCGAACCTGCCTGACCAGCACAAATGGGCGGATCAGACGCCCGCCGCCTGCATCCCCCGTAGCTCGTGCTTCAGTTCCTTGATCTCGTCCCGGATCCGGGCGGCCACCTCGAACTGGAGCTCCGCCGCGGCCGTGTGCATCTGCTCGGTCAGCTGGGAGATCAGCGCGATCAGGTCGCCCCGCGCGGCCCCGCCGCCCTCGGCCTCGCCCGCACCGCTGGCCGAGGCCCGCACCCGTGAGGACAACCCCGGGACCGGCGTCTTGCCCCGGCTCTGCTGGCGCCCGCTCCCGCCGATCAGTTTCTCGGTGTCCGCGTCCTCCCGGACCAGCTGGTCGAGGATGTCGGCGATCCGCTTGCGCAGCGGGGTGGGGTCGATGCCGTGCTCGGTGTTGTAGGCGACCTGCTTGGCCCGCCGCCGGTCGGTCTCGTCGATCGCCCGCTGCATGGACGGGGTGACCTGGTCGGCGTACATGTGCACCTGGCCGGACACGTTCCGCGCGGCCCGGCCGATGGTCTGGATCAGGGAGGTGCCGGAGCGCAGGAAGCCTTCCTTGTCGGCGTCCAGGATGGACACCAGCGAGACCTCGGGCAGGTCCAGTCCCTCACGGAGCAGGTTGATCCCGACCAGCACGTCGTATTCGCCGACGCGCAGCTCACGGAGCAGCTCCACCCGGCGCAGCGTGTCCACCTCACTGTGCAGGTAGCGGGCACGGATGCCAAGTTCCAGCAGGTAGTCGGTCAGGTCCTCGGCCATCTTCTTGGTCAGCGTGGTGACCAGCACCCGCTCTGACCGCTCGGCACGCGTCCTGATCTCGTCAACCAGGTCGTCGATCTGGCCCTTGGTCGGCTTGACGATGACCTGGGGGTCGATCAGCCCGGTGGGCCGGATCACCTGCTCGACGACCTCGCCGCCCACCCGCTGCAGCTCGTAGGGGCCTGGCGTGGCGGACAGGTACACGGTCTGGCCGATCCGCTCGGAGAACTCGTCCCAGGTGAGCGGCCGGTTGTCGATCGCGCTGGGCAGCCGGAACCCGTGTTCGACGAGGGCGCGCTTGCGCGACACGTCACCCTCGTACATGGCCCCGATCTGCGGGACGGTGTTGTGCGATTCGTCGATGACCAGGAGGAAGTCCTCCGGGAAGTAGTCCAGGAGGGTGTTCGGCGGGCTGCCGGCCGCGCGGCCGTCGATGTGCCGTGAGTAGTTCTCGATGCCCGAGCAGCTGCCTACCTGGCGGAGCATCTCGATGTCGTAGGTGGTACGCATCCGCAGCCGCTGCGCCTCCAGCAGCTTGCCCGCCTTCTCCAGCTCCGCCAGCCGCTCCTCCAGCTCGGCCTCGATGCCCGCGATGGCCCGTTCCATCCGCTGGGGGCCCGCCACATAGTGCGAGGCGGGGAAGATGTACAGCTCCTCGTCCTCGCTCATCACCTCGCCCGTCAGCGGGTGCAGCGTCATCAGCCGCTCGATCTCGTCCCCGAACATCTCGATCCGGATGGCGAGTTCCTCATAGACCGGGATGATCTCGATGGTGTCGCCCCGGACGCGGAACGTGCCCCGGGTGAAGGACAGGTCGTTGCGCGCGTACTGCATCCCGACGAGCCGCCGGAGCAGGGCGTCCCGCTCGATGGTGGTGCCGACCCGGAGCCTGACCATCCGGTCCACGTATTCCTGCGGGGTGCCCAGCCCGTAGATGCAGGAGACCGACGCCACCACGATCGTGTCCCGGCGGGTGAGCAGCGAGTTGGTCGCCGAGTGCCGCAGCCGCTCCACCTCGTCGTTGATCGAGGAGTCCTTCTCGATGTAGGTGTCGGTCTGGGGGATGTAGGCCTCGGGCTGGTAGTAGTCGTAGTACGAGACGAAGTACTCGACCGCGTTGTGCGGGAGCATCTCGCGCAGCTCGTTCGCGAACTGGGCGGCCAGCGTCTTGTTCGGCAGCATGACCAGGACCGGCCGCTGCACCCGCTCGGCCAGCCAGGCCACGGTAGCGGTCTTCCCGGTGCCGGTCGCCCCGAGCAGGACCGTGTCCCGGGCGCCGTTGTTCACCCGGCGTTCCATCTCGGCGATGGCCCTCGGCTGGTCACCGGACGGGACCATGTCCGTGACCACCTCGAACGGAGCCACCCGCCGCTGCAGGTCACTAACTGGCCGCACGATGCTGCCTCCTCCCGTGGCTAAACTTCCGCAGCCTCCACTGTATTTCCGGGGTCGGACAGTAACGGGTGGACGGTCAGGACTCCTGCGCGGCGTTCCCCCGGCGGCACAGTTCGGTCCACAGGTCCCCGACCTCGCGGTCGAGTTCGGCCAGGGACCCGGAGTTGTCCAGCACGATATCCGCGATCGCGAGCCGGTCCTCCCGGCTGGCCTGGGCCGCGACCCGCACCGCGACCTGCTCGCGGGTCATCCCCCGGTCCCGGACCAGGCGGTCCTCCTGGATCCGGGGCGGCACATCCACCACGACGACGAGGTCGTAGAAATCGGCCAGGTGGTTCTCGGCGATCAGGGGGATGGCTTCCACCAGGATGGCGCCGGGGTCAGCGCCCTGCTCCAGTTCGCGGATGCGCTCACCGACCAGCGGATGGACGATCGCGTTCAGCTTGGCGCGCAGCTCCGCGTCGTAGAAGACGATCTCGCCCAGCCGCTGGCGATCCAGGGTGCCGTCCGCGGCCAGCACCCCGGTGCCGAACACGCCGACCACCTGGGCCAGGCCCGGGGTGTGCGGCTCAACCACTTCCCGGGCCACCAGGTCGGCGTCGATGATGAGCGCCCCGTAGCCGGCCAGCCTGCGGGAGACCTCGCTCTTGCCGGAGCCGATGCCTCCGGTCAGCCCCACTTTAAGCATGCTGACCACCGATCCATGATCGCCTGGCCCGCGGCCTGGGCCTCTGGGAATCAGGGGCGATCATGGATCGGTGCGGGATCAGCTGGTCAGCTCTGGCCCCCGGATAGCTTGTCGCGCAGCGCGGCCAGCGCCTCGTCCGAGGCGAGCGCCCCGCCACCGGAACCACCCCGGTCAGGGGTGCCCGACGTGTGCGTGCCGCCGCCCGTCGTGTCGCCGCCGTCCTCGCCGTCGCCGCTCTCGGCCTTGCTGCGGGCCTCGGCGACCTGCCGGCGGTGCGCTTCGAACCGGGACCGGGCCTGCGCGTACTGCCGCTCCCACTCCTCGCGCTGGGTGTCGTAGCCCTCGAGCCACTCGCCGGTCTCGGCGTCGAAGCCATCGGGGTAGACGTAGTTGCCCTGCTCGTCATAGGTGGCAGGCATGCCGTACAGGGTCGGGTCGAAGTCGTCACCGACGGCCTCGCCGATCGTGCCCTCGTTGGCCTGCTTGAGCGACAGGCTGATCCGGCGCCGGTCCAGGTCGATGTCGATGATCTTGACGAAGATCTCGTCGCCGACCTGCACGACCTGCTCGGGGATCTCGACGTGCCGGTCCGCCAGCTCGGAGATGTGCACCAGGCCCTCGATGCCCTCCTCGACGCGCACGAACGCGCCGAACGGGACGAGCTTGGTGACCCGGCCCGGCACGACCTGGCCGATCTGGTGGGTCCGGGCGAACTGCTGCCACGGGTCTTCCTGGGTGGACTTCAGCGACAGGGAGACGCGCTCCCGGTCCATGTCCACGTCCAGCACCTCGACCGTGACCTCCTGGCCGACCTCGACCACCTCGCCCGGGTGGTCGATGTGCTTCCAGGACAGCTCGGACACGTGCACCAGGCCGTCCACGCCACCGAGGTCGACGAACGCGCCGAAGTTGACGATGGACGACACCACGCCCTTGCGGATCTGGCCCCGCTGCAGCGTGTTCAGGAAGTTCTGGCGCACCTCGGACTGGGTCTGCTCCAGCCAGGCGCGGCGGGACAGGACCACGTTGTTGCGGTTCTTGTCCAGCTCGATGATCTTGGCTTCGATCTCCCGGCCCACATAGGGCTGCAGGTCGCGGACCCGGCGCATCTCGACCAGGGATGCGGGCAGGAACCCGCGCAGGCCGATGTCGAGGATCAGGCCGCCCTTGACCACCTCGATGACGGTGCCGGTGACCACCCCGTCATCATCCTTGATCTTCTCGATCGTGCCCCAGGCGCGCTCGTACTGGGCGCGCTTCTTGGACAGGATGAGGCGGCCTTCCTTGTCCTCCTTCTGCAGGACAAGGGCCTCGATGTGGTCGCTGACCTTGACCACATCGTGGGGGTCCACATCGTGCTTGATCGACAGCTCGCGGGAGGGGATGACCCCCTCCGTCTTGTAGCCGATGTCGAGCAAGACCTCGTCTCGGTCAACCTTGACGACGGTGCCTTCGACAATGTCTCCGTCGTTGAAATACTTGATGGTCTCGTCGATCGCGGCGAGGAAGGCTTCCTGCGACCCGATGTCGTTGACCGCCACCTTGGGGGTCGGGCTGGCCTCTGTGCTGCTCGTCATGTGTTGGTTGGCTCCGGCGGACAGAAAGTAGTTTGGGACGCGCCATACCGAGGGCCCGTCAGGTGGGCCTACAGGGTGCACTGGATTTGGCTGGCCGACCCGGCGAGCCACGGAGGGGCCTCACGGCCGCCCGTAACTTTGCCTGGCCACGGCGGACTGCACCAGAACACGGCGCAGCGCTCAGGATATGAGAGCTAAGCCACCCGGTCAATCTGGGCACCCGATCGCCGCATGATCGTTATCGCCCGCATCAGCCCTGCACGCTGTATTTCCGGAACGCGATTTGCACGCCTTTTACTCCCGGTCTCAATCTGAGAGCGCCGCGGCCTGCGAGGGGAGGCGCGGGAGCGTCCTTTGGGACAGCTCGCCGGCGAGGGGAGGCGCGGCGCAGCGGGGCGCACGCCGGACAGGAGAGGCGGGCGGCACGCAGGGACGACGAGCGGACGCTTGCCGGGGAGGGGAGGCGCGGCGCAGCCGTGTCCTCGCCGACCCGGCGACTAGCCATGTACTCGCTGCAGACGACGTGCCCACATGAGCGGGCTAGTAGGGGTCCGGGGGGCGCCCCCCGGCAACTCAGTGCCCGGCCTCAGCCCAGCTGCGCCCGGTGCCGAGCGACACCTGGAGCGGGACGCGCAGGTCGAAGGCCCCGCACATGGTCCGCGGGACCAGGTCGCGCAGCGTGTCGAGTTCACCGGGGGCGACCTCGAAGACCAGCTCGTCGTGCACCTGCAGCAGCATCCGGGAGCGCAGGCCCTCGTCCCGGAGGGCCTGGTCGACCCGGAGCATGGCCACCTTGATGATGTCGGCGGCCGAGCCCTGGATGGGGGCGTTGAGCGCCATCCGCTCAGCCATCTCCCGGCGCTGGCGGTTGTCCGAGGTCAGGTCGGGCAGGTACCGGCGGCGGCCGAGGACGGTCTGCGTGTACCCGTCCTTGCGGGCCTGGTCCACCACGGCGTACAGGTAGTCCCGGATCCCGCCGAACTGCTCGAAGTACTCGTCCATCAGCCCGCGGGCCTCATCCGGGGTGATGCGCAGCTGCTGGGACAGCCCGTAGGCGGACAGGCCGTAGGCCAGCCCGTAGTTCATCGCCTTGATCCGGCTGCGCATCTCCACGGTGACCTCGCCGGGCGGCACACGGAAGACCCGGGACGCCGTCTCGGCATGGAAGTCACGGCCGGAGGTGAACGCCTCCTCCAGCGCGGTGTCGCCGGACAGGTCGGCCATGATCCGCAGCTCGATCTGGCTGTAGTCGGCGGTGAGAAGCGTCTGGTACCCGTCGCCGACCACGAAGCCCTGCCGGATCCGGCGGCCCTCCTCGGTGCGGATCGGGATGTTCTGCAGGTTCGGGTCGGTCAACGAGAGCCTCCCGGTGGCCGCGATCATCTGGTTGTAGGTGGTGTGGATCCGGCCGTCCTCGTCCGCCATCGGGATCAGCGAGTCCACGATGCTCTTCAGCCGGGCGACGTCCCGGTGGCGGAGCAGGTGCTCCAGCACCGGGTGGCCGGTCTGCGCGAGCAGGCCGGTGAGCGCCTCGGAGTCGGTGGTGTACCCGGTCTTGATCCGCTTGGTCTTCGGCAGGCCAAGCTCGGTGAACAGCACTTCCTGGAGCTGCTTGGGCGAGCCGAGGTTGAACTCGTGGCCGATGATCCCGAACGCGGCCTGCTCTGCCGCCTTCACCTCGCCGCCCAGGCTGGCGGACATGTCCGCGAAATGATGGGTGTCGGCCGCGATCCCGGCCCGCTCCATCCGGGCCAGCACGCCGACGAGCGGCAGCTCGACGTCGGCCAGCAGCTGGGCCGCGCCACGCTGCTCCAGGTCCGCGTCGAGGGCGTCGGCCAGTTCCGCGGTGGCGCGGGCGCGCAGCACCAGCGCGACCGCGGCCTCCGCCTCGCCGTCCTCTTCCTCCTCGTCCTGGGCGGACAGGTCCAGCGTGAGCTGCCCGGTCGCGGTCCCCCCGTCACGCAGTTCCTTGCCCAGGTAACGCAGGGCCAGGTCGGCCAGGTCGAACGAGCGCTGGCCCGGCAGGGCCAGGTAGGCGGCCAGCGCCGTGTCGGTGGTCGAGGCCGGCCAGCTGCAGACCCCGGGCGGCCAGGGCGTGTATCGGTCCCTTGGCGTCGTGCAGCGCCTTGGGCTGGCCCGGGTCGGCCAGCCACGCGGCCAGGGCCCGCTCGTCGTCCTCGGTCAGCGTGACCGGGTCGGCGAACGCCCCGGCCCCGTCCGCGGTGGCCAGCGCCAGGCCGTCCATGGTCCCGGTGCCGCGGCCCCAGCTGCCGTGCACCGCGACACCTGCCCGGCCGGTCCCGGTGGCGTGCTCGTCCAGCCAGGCGGCCAGCTCATCCGGACCGGGCACCGACACCGCGACCTCGAAGCCGTCGGCCGGCCCGGAGGCCTCCGCACCGGCCGCCGCGGCCGCGCCGGTAATGCCGTTAGGGAGCGTGCTGTACAGCCGGTCGCGCAGGACGCGGAACTGGAGCGTGTCAAAGAGCTGATGGATCTGGTCGCGGTCCCACGGCACCGGCCGCAGGTCGGCGGGGCCCTGCTCGAGCGGGACGTCGCGGGCCAACTCGGTCAGCTGCCGGTTGCGCAGCACTGATCCGAGGTGCTCGCGCAGCTTCTCGCCGGCCTTGCCCTTGACCTCGTCGACCCGGTCCACCAGCTCGGTCAGCGAGCCGAACTCGGACACCCACCGGGCCGCGGTCTTCTCCCCCACCCCGGGGATGCTCGGCAGGTTGTCGCTCGGGTCGCCGCGCAGCGCGGCGAAGTCGGGGTACTGCGCGGGGGTCAGGCCGTACTTGGCCTCGACCTCCGCCGGGGTGAACCGGGTCATGTCGCTGATGCCGCGCCGGGTCATGAGCACCGTGACGTGGTCGTTGACCAGCTGCAGGTTGTCCCGGTCACCGCTGACGATGAGCACGTCCATGCCCGCCTCGGTGGCGGCCACGGTCAGCGTCGCGATGATGTCATCGGCCTCATAGCCGGCCACCGACAGCCGCGGGATGCCGAGCGCGTCGAGCACCTCGAAGATCAGGCTGAGCTGGCTGCGGAAGTCCGCCGGGGTCTCCCGCCGGGTCGCCTTGTACTCCACGTACTGCTCGTGCCGGAAGGTCGGCTCGCTGCGGTCGAAGGCCACCGCCACATGGGTGGGCTGCTCGTCGCGCAGGACGTTGATGAGCATCGCGGTGAAGCCGTAGACCGCGTTCGTCGGCTGGCCGGTCGTCGTGGAGAAATTCTCGGGCGGCAGCGCGAAGAACGCGCGGTACGCCAGGGAGTGCCCGTCGAGCAGCAGCAGCCTTTCCCGGCGCGCCGCCTGCTCGGGTGCGGATGCTGGTGCCTGGGTCGCCTTCGTCGCCACGCAGGAAGTCTAGTAGCAGGTACCGACGCCGGCGGGCCCGCATGCCGTGGCGCCGGCATGCCACGGCCCGGGGGCCACCGGGAAGGCGGTGGCCGCCGGGCCGCGACGAGCCGGCCTGGCTGCGGGTACCGCTCACACGGCCCCCGCAGCCAGGCGTGGCATCAGGAGTTGAAGGCGAAAATGGTGGTGGAGTTGAAGGTCTTCCCGGGGCCGAGAACGGTGGACGGGAAGGCCGGCTGGTTGGGCGAGTCCGGGAAGTGCTGGGTCTCGAACGTGTACCCCGCACCCTGCCGGTAGGTGTGGCCGCTGATGCCCACGAGCGTGCCGTTGAGGAAGTTGCCACTGTAGAACTGGACACCCGGCTGGTCGGTCCAGACGGTCAGCAGGCGCCCGCTCGACGGGTCGAAGGCGCGGGCGGCCAGGTTGAGCCTGTCCGGGCCGGTCGTCGCCGGAGTCTGCTTGTTGAGGATCCAGTTGTGGTCGTAGCCCTGGGCGATGAGCAGCTGGCTCTTGCCGCCGGTGGCCGACGCGAAGCTGGCCGGAACGTTGTCCGGCGCGCTCACGTCGCTGATCCGGGAGCCGATGGTGTGCGGCGCGCGGAAGTCGAACGGCGTGCCCGCGACCGGAACCCCGTGGGGCAGCGGGAGCGGGATCTGGGTGGAGTCGGTCGGCGAGTAAGCGTTCGCGTTCATCTGGACGAACTGCCTATAGGCCGAGCCTGCCGCTGAAGCCTCACCAGCCAGGTTGAAGTAGCTGTGGTTGGTCAGGTTGAGCACCGTGGACAGCTTCTTGTCGTTGTTGGTGGCCTTGTAGTGGATACCGAGCTGACCCCGGTTGTTCAGCGTGTAGGTGACCACCACGGTGAGCTGGGCGGGGTACCCGGTGCAGGCGGAGACGCAACCGGGGGACCCGGCAGCACCGCTGCCGTCACCGTTGGGGCTGACCAGCGTCAGCTGCACGCCGGCCGAGCCGGGTGCGTGGACGGCATGGGAGGCCCAGATGTGGTTGCCGAACCCGACCAGGCCGCCGTGCAGGCTGTTCACGCCGTTGTTGATCTGCAGCGTGTAGGTCTTGCCGTTCAGCTTGAACGTGCCCTTGGCGATCCGGTTGCCGTAGCGGCCGATCGTCTCGCCGAAGTACGGGCCGCCGTTGGCGGTCACCGGCGGGCTGTCAAACTGCACGTAGTCCTTCAGCGTCTTGAACCCCAGCACCACGTCGGCCTCACGGCCGTGCCGCGACGGGGTGTCAATCGACTGCACGATGCCGCCGAACGTGAGGATCCTGACTTGCGTGCCGCGGCAGTTCGTCAGCGTGTAGCGATAGACCGCGGTGTTCTTGCCGGTGTACGGCTCGATGGTCTTACCGAAGAATTGCTTCGACACGGTCGGCGAGCAGCCGCCGCCGCCGGCCTTGACCGCCGGAGCGGACCGCATGGCTGCCAGAGATGCCACGCTGGCGATGGCAAGCGCGGCAACGGCGCCGACGCGCAGACCTGTTGTGCTGATCTTGCCTCTTAATACTGGACGCATGGAGACTCCCCTTCGTTGGGTTCCCAGGAGGCTGGCACAGACAGCCCCGGGGGCATTGTTAACGCTCACCTGCGTGTAACGCTAGTGTTTCGCGGGAGAACGCCTGATCTTTTCCGCTATGTGACGTGATGGTGATCTGAAGGCCGGGCAACTCCGGTATTGCCGCCTAAAGCACGCATAGAGCACTCTGGTCACTTTGGACACTGCACCCCCCTGAGTCCCGGCGCGGGTGGCGGGCCTCCGCTGCAGGCCGGCCGTGCCGCGGCCCCTAGGCTTCCCCTACGACCGGGCGGCCGCCGGGTCGTTACTCCGGAGGCGCGGGTGGACCGGGACGGCGAGATGCGGGCGGAGCGTGACGGCGGGATGCGGGCGGACCGGGAGGGTCGGGCGGACCGGGAGGGTCTGGCGGACCGGGCGGGTCGGGCGGACCGGGAGGGTGCGGCGCAGGCCGGCCCGGACAGTGAGGCGCAGATCCTCGAGGGCTTCGCCCGGCTCAGCGAGGGCACACTGTCCAGCCGCATGGGCATTACCGTGACCGCCGCCAGTGCCGAGCAGGTCACCGGCACGATGCCGGTGGACGGCAACACCCAGCCCTACGGCCTGCTGCACGGGGGCGCCTCGTGCGTGCTGGCCGAGAGCCTGGGCTCGCTGGGCGCGGCGCTGCAGGCCGGCCCCGGGCGGTTCGCGATCGGCCTCGAGATCAGCGCCACGCACCACCGCGCGGTGGCGGCCGGCGTCGTCACCGGGGTGGCCACCCGGGTGCACGGCGGGCGGACCACCGCCACCTACGAGATCGCGATCAGCGATGACCGGGGGCGCCGGGTCTGCTCAGCCCGGCTGACGTGCCTGCTCCGCGACCAGGTCCCGCCGGGCGGCCGTGATCCGGGGGACGTCGCGGCAGCGGGGGAATGACCAGGTCACCTCGGATAGCCGGGTGAACCCCCCGCAAACCGACGTTTATCACAAACCGGCCAGGGAATGGCCGCCCCTTTGCGCGTCCCGGGGACTCCTCGCTACCGTGGGGGGCAGAGCCCGGGGAGCTGAGTAGAGAACGTGTCGGCCCGGGGAAGGCCGACACGGCACCAAAAGTTCCCCGGGCTCCGTGCCGGGGAGCGGCCCCGCCGGCTCAGGAGCCGGAATCGTGCCTGGTGCCTGCCACATCGCCGGCGTCCGCGGCGCTGCTGCCCGCCGGAGCGCCGGGAGTCATGCTCCCCTCGAGCACGCGCTCCGCCACGGCCCGCATGGCCACCCGCTGGTCCATGGAGGTCTTCTGGATCCAGCGGAATGCGTCCGGCTCCGACATGCCCTGCTCGGTCTGGAGCTTCCCCTTGGCCCGGTCGAGGAGCTTGCGCACCTCCAGCCGCTCCTTTAGCGTGCCGACCTCGCCGGCCAGCGCCGCGACTTCCTGGAAACGGCTGACCGCGATCTCGATCGCGGGCACGAGATCCGCCTTGGTGAATGGCTTCACCAGGTAGGCCATGGCGCCCGCGTCGCGGGCCCGCTCGACGAGCTCACGCTGGGAGAACGCGGTCAGGATGACCACCGGCGCGATCTGATCGGCGGCCACCTGCTCGGCGGCCGATATCCCGTCCAGGACCGGCATCTTCACGTCGAGGATGACCAGGTCCGGCCGGAGACTCCCGGCGAGATCGACGGCCTGCTGGCCATCGGCGGCCTCACCGACCACCGCGTAGCCCTCTTCCTCAAGCATCTCCTTGAGGTCAAGCCGGATCAGCGCCTCGTCTTCGGCGATCAAAACGCGCAATGGGGTCTGACTCACGCTCGTGATCGTACCGGTAGCAGGTAGATTGACGTTCGGCCGAGCCAGCTCCGTACGGTCTGGCGACGGGGCCCCGGTAGACCAACAGGCAGAGTCCATGGTCTCAAAAACCATGCAGTGTGGGTTCGAATCCCACCCGGGGCACCCCAGGTCACCGGCGTCGTCCCGGTCATCCGAGACCAGCCCCCAGGGCCGCGGCATCGCCGATGCGGTGCACCCGCAGTGCGTTGGTGCGGCCGGGAGTGCCAGGCGGGCTGCCCGCCACGATCACCACCTTGTCGCCTTTGTCACACCGGCCGATGTCCAGCAGCGCCTCCTCGACCTGGCGGACCATCGCGTCGGTGTGCGGGGTGGACGGCACGATAAACGTTTCCACGCCCCAGCTCAGCGCCAGCTGGCTGCGGGTCCTTGGCTGGGGCGTGAAGGCCAGCAGCGGGATGGGCGACCTGTGCCGCGCCAGCCGCCGGGCCGTCTCACCGGTCATCGTGAACGCGACCAGCGCCCTGGCCCCGACGGCCGCCCCGACCTCGGCGGCGGCCCGGGCGATGGCCCCGCCCGTGCTGACAGGCTCCTCGGTGAGCACCGGCGGCGCCGCCGGGTCCCGCTCGGCTTCGCCGATGATCCGGGCCATCGTCGCCACCGCCTCGACGGGGTACTCCCCCACGCTGGTCTCCGCGGACAGCATCAGCGCGTCCGCGCCATCCAGCACGGCGTTGGCCACGTCGGACGCCTCAGCCCGGGTCGGCCGGGGTGCGGAGATCATCGACTCCAGCATCTGGGTCGCCACGATCACCGGCTTGGCCTGGGCCCTGGTCTGCTCGACAATCCGCTTCTGCACCATCGGCACCCGCTCGAGCGGGAGTTCCACGCCGAGATCACCACGGGCCACCATGACCCCGTCGAAGGCCTCGATCACCTCCGCCAGTGCCCCGACGGCCTGGGGCTTCTCGATTTTCGCGATCAAGGGAAGCCGCACGCCAGCCTCGTCCATGATCCGCCGGGCCGGGATGGCGTCCTCGGGTCCCTGCACGAAGGACAGCGCGATCATGTCGGCCTGCAGTCTGAGTGCCCAGCGCAGGTCCGCCTCGTCCTTGGCGGTCAGGGCGGGCACGCTGACCTTCACGCCGGGCAGGTTGAGGCCCTTGTGGTCGGACACGACGCCGCCCACGACCACCCGGGTGCGCACCCGGCTGTCGTCCACGGCGAGCACCTCCAGGACGACGCGGCCGTCGTCCACCAGCACCCGGTCGCCGGCCCGCACGTCGCCGGCGAGGCCCGAGTACGTCGTGCCCACTTCATGCTGGTCCCCCGGCACGTCGCGGGTGGTGATGGTGAACTCCTGG
The DNA here is from genome assembly GCA_963720645.1 of uncultured Actinomycetes bacterium. Taxonomy (GTDB): domain Bacteria; phylum Actinomycetota; class Actinomycetes; order Streptosporangiales; family Streptosporangiaceae; genus RYN-230. The sequence continues at coordinate 167,492 of CAVRFX010000026.1, forward strand.
CCGGCCAGCAGGCGGACCGGCCCGGCCGCGAACGTGCCCAGCCGGATCTTCGGGCCCTGCAGGTCGACGAGCACCCCCACGCTGTGCCCGGCCGCGTCGGACGCGGCCCGGACACACTGGTAGGCGGCCAGGTGGCCGTCCTGGGACCCGTGGCTCATGTTCAGCCGGGCCACATCGATCCCGGCGGCGACGAGTTCGGCCAGCCGCTCCGGGCTGGAGGACGCAGGCCCCAGGGTGCAGACGATCTTCGCTCGGCGGCTCATGGTCATCGCCTTCCAGACGAGTCGCCCGAATTGGTCTATACCACTCTACGAGGACATCAGCGCGCCGCGGAGACCCGCGAGTCAAGATTCACCGAACGGTCATCCGGTGTCACGTGACAGAAACATGGGCGGCCCGTTACGGCCCCGATCGGGCGAGGTTCGAGCCAGCGGCCGCCGGCGGATGGAGCCGCCGCGGTTCCGCCCCGCTCCGGTTCCGCCCCCAGCCCGGGTCCTGCCCCAGCCGGGTCCTGCCCCAGCCGGGTCCTGCCCCAGCCGGGGTCCTGCCCCAGCCCGGGTTCCCCCCAGCCGCTTCGTGCCCCAGCCGGGTCCTGCCCCAGCCCGGGTTCCCCGCAGCCGCTTCGTGCCCCAGCCGGGGTCCTGCCCCAGCCCGGGTTCCCCCCAGCCGCTTCGTGCCCCAGCCGGGTCCTGCCCCAGCCCGGGTTCCCCGCAGCCGCTTCGTGATCAACCGATTGCTGTTGCTGGAGCAACAGCAATCGGTTGATCACGAACGCGGGAGGCCCGAGGCGGGGCCACACCAGTCACACGAGCCGCACCGGCCGCAGAAGCCCGCACTGCCACAAAGTCCCGGGCCGCAGGAACCGCAAGACCCCGGCTGGTGGCCCCTGCATCCCCCTGGACGCTGGGGCCTCAGTGCCTGAGGGACCTGAAGGCGCTTAAGGGGCCAGGATCAGACGAGCGGGCGGGCGGTGGGGGGGATCGGAGCGGGCAGCAGGCTGTCCCCCTCCAGGTAGGTGTCCACGGCCGCCGCGGCGGAGCGTCCCTCGGCGATGGCCCAGACGATCAGGGACTGGCCACGGCCCATGTCCCCGGCCACGAACACCCCGGGCACCGACGTCGCGTACGACAAGTCCCGCGCCACGTTGCCCCGCGCGTCGAACTCGACGCCGAGGTCGGTCAGCAGCCCCGCCCGCTCGGCCCCGGTGAACCCCATGGCCAGCAGGACCAGTTCGCAGGGGATCTCGCGTTCGGTCCCCTCGACCGGGGAGAACCTGCCGTCGGCCATCTCCACCTCGACGAGGCGCAGCGCCCGGACCCGCCCGGCGGCATCACCCAGGAAGGCCTGCGTGGACACGGCGTAGACCCGCTCGCCGCCCTCCTCGTGCGCGCTGGACACCCGGTAGATCATGGGGTAGGTGGGCCACGGCTGGTGGTCCGGGCGGGCCGCGCCCGGCTGGGGCAGGATCTCCAGCTGGGTGACCGAGGCGGCGCCCTGCCGGTGTGCGGTGCCCAGGCAGTCGGCCCCGGTGTCGCCGCCGCCGATGATGACCACGTTCTTGCCCCGCGCGCTGATCGGCGGCTCGGGTACCGGGCCGCCGCCGGTCCGGGCCTGGGACGCGGCGACCGCGCGGTTGGCCAGCGGCAGGAACTCCATGGCCTGGTGCACCCCGGCCAGGTCGGCGCCGGGGACGGGCAGCCCGCGGGCCACGGTGGCCCCGCCGGCCAGCACGATCGCATCGAAGTCCGCGCGCAGCTGCGCCGCCGTGACGTCCCGGCCCGCCAGGACCCCGCAGCGGAAGCTGGTCCCCTCGGCCTGCATCTGCCACAGCCGGCGATCCAGGTGGCGCTTTTCCATCTTGAACTCGGGGATGCCGTAGCGCAGCAGCCCGCCCGGGGCGTCGGCCCGCTCGAACACGGTGACCGCGTGGCCGGCGCGGGTGAGCTGCTGGGCCGCGGCCAGCCCGGACGGCCCGGACCCGATCACCGCCACGCGGCGGCCCGCCGCCACCGCCGACGGCGACGGCGGCAGCGGCCGGACCCAGCCCTCGGCCCAGGCCCGGTCGATGATCTCCACCTCGACCTGCTTGATCGTCACCGGATCGGCGTTGATGCCGAGCACGCAGGCGCTCTCGCACGGCGCCGGGCAGAGCCGGCCGGTGAATTCGGGGAAGTTGTTGGTCGCGTGCAGCCGCTCCGCGGCCTCGCGCCAGTCGTGCCGCCAGACCAGGTCGTTCCATTCCGGGATGAGGTTGCCCAGCGGGCAGCCCTGATGGCAGAAGGGGATGCCGCAGTCCATGCACCGGCCCGCCTGCGACTCCAGGGCCGCGGGAGGAAAGTCTGTGTACACCTCCCGCCAGTCCCGGATCCGCACGTCCACCGGCCGCCGGGCGGGAGTCTCGCGCGGCGTGGTCAGGAACCCCTTGGGGTCAGCCATTCCGTCCCCCGCTCAGCCGTGCGCCGCGGCCATCACGGCCTGGTTGACGTCGCGGCCCTCGCGCTCGGCCAGCCGGGCCGCGTCGAGCACCCGCTTGTAGTCCTTCGGCATGACCTTGCCGAACCGGGTCAGCGCCACATCCCAGTCGGCCAGCAGCCGCGCCGCGACCTCGGAGCCGGTCTCGGTGAGATGCCGCTCGACCAGGTCGCGCAGCCGGGTCACGTCGTCGTCGTCGAGGCCCTCCAGGTCGGCCATGTCCGTGTTGACCCGGACCGGATCCGGGTCGAGCAGGTAGGCCAGGCCGCCGGACATGCCGGCCGCGAAGTTACGGCCGACCGGGCCGAGCACGGCCACGACACCGCCGGTCATGTACTCACAGCCGTGATCACCGGTGCCCTCGGCCACCGCGGTCGCGCCCGAGTTCCGCACGCAGAACCGCTCGCCCACGACACCGCGGAGGAACAGCTGGCCCGCGGTGGCACCGTAGCCGATCACGTTGCCCGCGATGATCTGTCTCCTCGGCGACGAACGCGGCGTCCGGGTCCGGCGGCCACGATGATCCGCCCGCCGGACAGGCCCTTGCCCAGGTAGTCGTTGGCGTCCCCGGTCAGCCGCAGCGTGATCCCGCGGGGCAGGAAGGCGCCGAAGGACTGCCCGGCCGAGCCAGTGAACCGGACAGGATCGTGTCGTCGGGCAGGCCCTTGCCGCCCCACCGCCTGGTCACCTCGTAACCCAGCATGGTCCCGACGGTCCGGTTGACGTTCCGGACCGGGAGATCCAGGGTGACCGGCTTCCCGTCCTGCAGGGTCCCCTCGGCCAGCTGGATCAGCGTGTTGTCCAGGGCCCGTTCGATGCCGTGATCCTGGATGGTGGTGTTGCGGGTGGCCGTGCCCTCGGGCAGCGCGGGCATGTGCAGGATCGGCGCGAGGTCCAGCCCGGCCGCCTTCCAGTGCCCCACCGCCCGCTCGCTGTCCAGCAGGTCGGTCCGGCCGACCGCCTCCTCCAGCGTGCGGAATCCCAGCGCGGCGAGGTACTCGCGGACCTCCTCGGCGATGAACTCGAAGAAGTTGACCACGAACTCCGGCCTGCCGTTGAACCGCTTGCGCAGCTCAGGGTTCTGGGTGGCCACCCCGACCGGGCAGGTGTCCAGGTGGCAGACCCGCATCATGATGCAGCCCGACACGACCAGCGGGGCGGTGGCGAAGCCGAACTCCTCGGCGCCGAGCAGCGCGGCGATGACACGTCCCGGCCGGTCTTCAGCTGGCCGTCGGCCTGGACCACGATCCGGTCCCGCAGCCGGGCCCGCAGCAGGGTCTGCTGGGTCTCGGCCAGGCCCAGCTCCCACGGTGCGCCGGCGTGCTTGAGGCTGGTCAGCGGGGCGGCACCGGTGCCGCCGTCGTGCCCGGAGATCAGGACCACGTCGGCGTGGGCTTTGGACACCCCGGCCGCGACCGTGCCTACGCCGACCTCGGCGACCAGCTTGACGTGCACCCGGGCCCGGGGATTGGCGTTCTTCAGGTCGTGGATCAGCTGGGCCAGGTCCTCGATGGAGTAGATGTCGTGGTGCGGCGGCGGGGAGATCAGGCCGACGCCCGGGGTGGAGTACCGGGTCTTGGCGATCCACGGGTAGACCTTGTGCCCGGGCAGCTGGCCGCCCTCGCCCGGCTTGGCCCCCTGGGCCATCTTGATCTGCAGGTCGTCGGCGTTGACCAGGTACTCGCTGGTCACGCCGAACCGGCCGCTGGCCACCTGCTTGACCGCAGACCGGCGCAGGTCGCCGTTGGCGTCCGGCACGAAGCGGTCCGGGTCCTCGCCGCCCTCGCCGGTGTTGGACCGGCCACCCAGCCGGTTCATCGCGATGGCCAGGGTCTGGTGGCCTCGGCCGAGATCGAGCCGTAGGACATCGCGCCGGTGGAGAACCGGCGGACGATCTCGGAGACCGGCTCGACCTCGTCGAGGTCGGGCACCGGGCGGGTCGACGCTGCGCCCACGCGTCGGTGTGTGATTCGACGCCGCGGTGCGCAGCGGCCGCGCAGCGTCATAGCCGGCGGACTGGTCGTCCACCAGCCGCGGTGTACTCCTTGAAGATCTCGTACCGGCGGCTCCGGGTCGCGTGCTGCAGCTTGAACACGGTCTCCGGGTTGAACAGGTGCGGCTCGCCCTCGCGGCGCCACTGGTACTCACCGCCCGTCTCCAGCCGGCGGTGATCCGGGTCGGCGCCCCGGGGCGGGAAGGCCCTGGTGTGCCGGGCCGCGGCCTCGGCGGCCAGCACCTCGAAGCCGACGCCGCCGAGCCGGGACGTGGTGCCGGTGAAGGAGGTGCTGACGATCTCCTCGCCCAGCCCGATGGCCTCGAAGATCTGTGCCCCGGTGTAGGAGGCGACGGTGGAGATGCCCATCTTGGACATGATCTTCAGCAGGCCCTTGCCCAGGGCCTTGACCATGTTCTCGGCGGCCTTCTTGGCCGTCACCCCGTCCAGCAGGCCGCGGCGGACCATGTCCTGCACGGTCTCCAGGGCCAGGTACGGGTTGACCGCGGCGGCGCCGTAGCCGATGAGCAGCGCGATGTGGTGGCACTCACGGGCGTCGCCCGCCTCCACGATCAGCCCGGCCCGGGTCCGGGTCCGCTCCCGGATCAGGTGGTGATGCACGGTCCCGGTGAGCAGCAGCGACGGGATCGGCGCCAGGCTCGATCGGCCGCCTCGCCCCCGCCGCGGTCGGACAGCACGATGATGTGCGCGCCGCCGGCGATCGCGGCCGACGCCTCGGCGCAGATCTCGTCGAGCCGGTCACGCAGCGCGGCACCGCCGCCCGCGACCCGGTACCGGCCGTCCACCACGTGGGAGGCGAAGCCCGGCAGGTCGCCGTCGTCGTTGATGTGGATGATCTTGTTGAGGTCGTTGCCGCTGATGACCGGGTAGGGCAGCACGATCTGGCGGCACGACGCCGGGCCGGGCTCGAAGAGGTTGCCTTCCGGGCCGGTGGAGGACTCCAGCGAGGTCACCAGCTCCTCGCGGATCGCGTCCAGTGGCGGGTTGGTGACCTGGGCGAACAGCTGGGAAAAGTAGTCGAAGAGCAGCCGGGGGCGGTCGGAGAGCACGGCGATCGGCGTGTCGGTGCCCATCGAGCCGACCGGCTCCGCCCCGCTCCGCGCCATCGGGGCCAGCAGCACCCGCAGCTCTTCCTCGGTGTACCCGAACAGCCGCTGCTGGGTGGTCAGCTCCGCCGCGGCCGGCAGGGCCCTGGCCCGGTCGGGCAGGTCGTCCAGGTGCAGCAGGCCGGCGTGCAGCCAGTCCTCGTAGGGATGCTCGCTGGCCAGCGCGGACTTCACGTCCGCGTCCTCCAGGATCCGCCGCCGGCCGGTGTCGGCCAGGAACACGCGGCCCGGCTGCAGGCGGCCCTTGCGGACCACATCCGCCGGGTCGATGTCGAGCACGCCGACCTCGCTGGCCAGCACCACGAACCCGTCCCGGGTCACCCAGTACCGGCCCGGGCGCAGCCCGTTGCGGTCGAGCACGGCCCCGATCACGGTCCCGTCGGTGAAGGCCACGCAGGCCGGGCCGTCCCACGGCTCCATGAGAGTTGAGTGGAAGCGGTAGAAAGCGCGGCGGGCCGGATCCATCTCGTCGTGGTTCTCCCACGGCTCCGGGATCATCATCAGCATGGCGTGCGGCAGCGACCGGCCACCGAGGTGCAGCAGTTCCAGGCACTCGTCGAAGCTGGCCGAGTCACTGCCGGTCTCATCCAGGATCGGCAGCAGGCGTTCCATGCCGCGGCCGTCGGCGGACCGCGGGAACATGTCGCTGGCCAGCATGGCCTCGCGGGCCCGCATCCAGTTCCGGTTGCCCCGGACCGTGTTGATCTCCCCGTTGTGCGCGATGTAGCGGTACGGGTGGGCCAGCGGCCAGGACGGGAACGTGTTGGTGGAGAACCGCGAGTGGACCAGGGCCAGCGCCGAGACGTACCGCGGGTCGGCCAGGTCCGGGTAGAACGGCTCCAGCTGGAGCGCGGTCAGCATCCCCTTGTAGCCGATCGTGCGTGAGGACAGCGAGACGACGTAGCAGTCGGTCTCGTGTTCCACCCTCTTGCGCAGGCAGTAAGCGCGCCGGTCCAGCGTGATTCCGCTTTCATCGCCCGCCGCAACGAAAACCTGCCGCAGCGCGGGTAGCACGTCCCTTGCCGCACGTCCGCAGTGCTCCGGGTCGTACGGGACGTGGCGCCAGCCCAGCGTGGTCAGGCCTTCCTCGGCGGCGAGCCGTTCCACCACCATGGCCGTGTCGCTGCCGCCCTGGTCGTCAGCGGGCAGGAACACCATCCCCGCCGCATAGCAGCCGGGAGGCGGAAGCTCGAAGCCGCATACCGCCCGGAAGAACGTGTCGGGGATCTGGGTCAGGATGCCGGCCCCGTCGCCCGTGTCCGGGTCACTGCCCTGGGCCCCGCGGTGCTCCAGGTTGCGCAGCACGGTCAGGGCCTTCGCCACGGTGTCGTGGCTGGGCAGTCCGGACAGGTCGGCCACGAAGCCCACGCCACACGCATCGTGCTCAAAGCTGGCGTCGTAGAGTCCCCCGGCGTCCACTGAAGCGGCAGGTGCCATCCGAACTCCTGTCGTCTCGTCCGAATTCGCGTTCTCGCATGCGGTCGGGACGACATTGGCCCTGCCATGAACCCCGTGAAGAGGGTATCGCTGGCTCCCTTGAGCTACGGCTCGTAGGTTACACGGAGATTACGCCACCAGTGCAATCATCCCCGCTTCGTGCGTTTAGCGAAACACCTGGCTCGCTGGGAACATCCGCTTCGCGAGGATTGTCCCCTGGATGTGCCCGGGCCGCGTGACCGGCAAACTCCGGCCGTCCGGGGGATGGCTGCGGGACCGCCCTGGTGGTGGTGTCCGGCCCCGGCTTGCCGGCCGTCATGATCAGGTAGCTGACACCGGCGATCCAGATGGCGATCATCGCCCACTGGTCCATCCGCAGGCCAAACAGGTGGTGCGCGAAGTCGATCCGCAGCGACTGGACCGCGAAACTGCCGGTGGCGTAGCCCACGGCGTACAGCGCGAAGACCCGGTCGCCGCTCAGCCGGAAACGCCGCGCCGCCCAGATCAGCGCGAGGCCGAGGAACAGGTCCCACAGGGATTCGTACAGGAACGCGGGCTGGAACGTGGCGTAGTTCTCGTAGGGGATCACCCGGTGGGCCGGGCCGATCTCCACCGCCCAGGGCAGGCTGGACGGGCGGCCGTAGAGCTCCTGGTTGAACCAGTTACCCCAGCGGCCGATGGCCTGCCCGAACGCCACCGCGGGCGCGGCGGCGCCCGCCACGGGCCCGAGCCTCACGCCGGCCCGGCGGCAGCCGAGCCAGGCCCCGAGGACGCCTGCGGCCACCGCCCCCGGCATGCCGATCCCGCCGTCCCAGACCCGGAAGATGTCGATCCAGTCGCGGCCCGGCCTGAAGTACAGCTCATAGTCCGTGACCACGCTGTAGAGCCGGGCGCCGACCAGGCCGGCCGGCACCGCCCAGGCGGCCACGTCGAGGATCACCCCCGGCTGGCCGCCGAGCCGCACGTACCTGCGGCTCGCCACACGGACCGCGACCAGGATGCCGAGCACGATGCACAGCGCGTACCCGCGGACCGGCAGCAGGCCGAGATGCCAGGTCCCGGGGCCCGGGCTGGGCAGGAACGCGACCGTCGTGCCGGGTGACCCCACGCTTCGTGAGGCTAGTGCACCTGCCGGTAATTGGGTGGCTGCATTACCGGTTCGGGCCCGGCCCGCACCAGCCGGGCGCTCACGGCCTGGCCCTCCTAGCTGGCCGGGGCGCGGACCCCGGCGGCGAGCTCGGCGGCCAGGTCGCGGACGGAGTCCAGGCCGGTCCTGGTATCGGGCGCGGCGAGCAGCCGCTGCACGAACGCCGACCCGACGATCACGCCGTCCGCGAACGCGGCCACTTCCGCGGCCTGAATCCCGTCACGCACGCCGAGGCCCACGGCGACCGGCAGGCTGGTGGCTTCGCGGACCCGGCTGACCAGCCCGGCGGCTGCGGCACCGACGCTGTCGCGGGCCCCGGTGGTCCCCATCAGCGACGCGGCGTACACGAACCCGCGGCAGTCGGCGGTGATCCGGGCGATCCGGGCGTCCGGCGAGCTCGGCGCGACCAGGAAAATCCGGTCCAGGCCGCAGGCCTGCGAGGCCTCCAGCCAGTCTCCCGCCTCCTCGGGCGGCAGGTCCGGGGTGATCAGCCCGGACCCGCCGGCCGCGGCCAGGTCGCGGGCGAAGGCGGCCACGCCGTAGTGGTCCACCGGATTCCAGTACGTCATGACCAGGGTGGGCACGCCCGCGGCGGCCACTGTCTCGACGGTGCGCAGCACGTCGGTCACGTGGGTGCCGCCGGCCAGCGCGCGCTGCGTGGCCTCCTGGATGACCGGGCCGTCCATCAGCGGGTCGGAGTACGGCAGGCCGATCTCGATCACGTCGGCGCCCGCCTCCGCGATCGCCACCGCCGCCTCGGCCGCGCCGGCCACCGACGGGAACCCGGCGGGCAGGTAGCCGACCAGGGCGGCCCGGCCGCCGGCCGCGGCCTTCTCGAACGCGATGCTCACTCTGCTAGCCCGGGGGGACGACCCCCCGGACCCCCCGGGCTGGCCGGCTCGGCGAGGACCCGCCTCCGGCGGGCCTCCCCTCCCCGGACCAGCCGGGGACGACCCCCCGGCCTCCCCGGTGTCCGCGGATCGCTGGCTCACCGGGCGGCCTCCCCGTGCTTGAGATTGCCGTCCAGGTGCCCGAACCAGCGGGCCGCGATGTCCACGTCCTTGTCACCCCGGCCGGACAGGTTGACCAGCAGCAGGGCCCCGGGGTCGAGTTCGCCGCCCAGCTGCAGCGCGCCGGCCAGGGCGTGGGCGGACTCGATCGCCGGGATGATGCCCTCGGTCCGGCACAGCAGCGAGAACGCGTCCATGGCCTGGGAGTCCGAGATAGCGCGGTAGCTGGCCCGGCCGGTGTCGTGCAGCCAGGAATGCTCCGGGCCCACGCCCGGGTAGTCCAGGCCGGCCGAAACCGAGTGCGTGGGCAGCGTCTGCCCGTCGGCGTCCTGGAGCAGGTAGGTGCGCATGCCGTGGATCACCCCGGCGGAGCCGGCCACCAGCGTGGCCGCGTTGCGGCCGCTTTCCGGGCCCGCACCGCCGGCCTCGCAGCCGATCAGCCGCACGGACTCGTCGGGGATGAACGCGTGGAAAGCCCCGATCGCGTTGGAGCCGCCGCCCACGCAGGCGATGACCGCGTCCGGCAGCCGCCCGGTCAGGGCCAGCACCTGCTCCCGGGCCTCGACCCCGATGATCCGCTGGAAGTCGCGCACCATGGTCGGGAACGGGTCCGGGCCCATCACCGACCCGATGCAGTAGTGGCTCGTCTCGACCGTGGTCACCCAGTCGCGGAACGCCTCGTTGATGGCGTCCTTGAGGGTCCGGCTGCCGGTGGTGACCGGGACGACCTCGGCGCCCAGCATCCGCATCCGGGCCACGTTCAGCGCCTGGCGCTGGGTGTCTTCCTCACCCATGTAGACCACGCAGTCCAGGCCCAGCAGCGCGCAGGCTGTCGCGGTGGCCACCCCGTGCTGGCCCGCCCCGGTCTCGGCGATGACCCGCTTCTTGCCCATCCGCCTGGTCAGCAGGGCCTGGCCGAGCACGTTGTTGATCTTGTGTGAGCCGGTGTGCGCCATGTCCTCGCGCTTGAGCAGGATCCGGCAGTCCCCGGCCCGGGCCGCGAACCGCGGCACCTCGGTCACCAGCGTCGGCCGCCCCGCGTAGCCGCGGAGGAGGTCGGCGAGCTCGGCCTGGAAGGCCGGGTCCGCCTGGGCCGACGCGTACTCGGCCGCCAGTTCCTCGAGCGCGGACATGAGCGCCTCGGGGGCGAACCGGCCGCCGTAGGGCCCGAAGTGGCCGGCCTGCTGGGCCGTCGCGGTCATCCGCGGTCCCCGCGCAGCGCGGGGTGCGAGCCGGCGGTGACCAGGTCAGCCACGGCCGACCGCGGGTCCTTGCCGGTGACCAGGCTCTCCCCCACCAGTACCGCGTCCGCGCCGGAGGCGGCGTAGGCAAGCAGGTCATGCGGCCCGCGGATGCCCGACTCGGCGATCTTCAGGATCCCGTCCGGGATCTGCGGGGCGAGCCGCGCGAACACGGTGCGGTCCACCTCGAGGGTGGTCAGGTCGCGCGCGTTGACGCCAATGATCTTCGCACCGGCCTCCAGGGCACGGTCCAGTTCGTCATCCGCGTGCACCTCCACCAGCGGGACGAGCCCGATCGACACGGCCCGCTCCACCAGGGACACCAGCGCGTTCTGCTCCAGGGCGGCCACGATGAGCAGGATCATGTCCGCTCCGTACGCCCGGGCCTCCCAGAGCTGGTAGGAGCTGACCACGAAGTCCTTGCGCAGCACCGGGACGCCGACTGCCTGCCGCACCGCGGCCAGGTCGGCGAGGCTGCCGCCGAACCGGCGCTGCTCGGTCAGCACGCTGATCACGCTCGCGCCGCCGGCCTCGTAGTCCACGGCCAGGGCCGCGGGATCGGCGATCGCCGCCATCGCTCCCTTGGACGGGCTGGCCCGCTTCACCTCGGCGATGACCGCCACGTCCTCGCCCTTGAGCACGGCCATCGCGTCCTTCGGCGACGGCGCCCGCCCGGCCATCTCCTTGAGCTGGTCGAGGGTGACGTCCTGCTGCCGGGCAGCGAGATCGGCACGCACCCCGTCAAGGATCTCGTTGAGCACGCTCACGCGGTTTCGCTGTCCCCTCGGTTTGGGTTTCTTGCGCCCCGATCGTAGCGAGGCTGTTTCTCTGCGGATGCGGGGCCCCTGCGGGCCAGGCCGGCGGCCGCCTGGATTCCGCCGCGCCACGCGGCGCGATCCGGGAACGCGGCAGCGCCGGCCGCCCGCTCGCCCGCGGTGACCATGCCTGGGTCCAGCCGCCGCCTGATCAGGCCTGACCCAGCTCTCCGTCGCCGGGGCCCGGCTCGCGGAGCGCGCCGGCGGCGGGGCTGCGCCCGGCCCGTCGGGCGCGGGCCATCAGCAGCCTGCTCACCAGCCGGACCCGGGTGCCCTGCGCGTCCCCCGGGCGGCCCGGGGGGAGCTCCTGCCCCAACACCCTCACCTCCGCTGGCGGACGTACTCTCCAGACTAACCCGCGCCGCCGCACCGGCCAGGCCCGTGCCCGCCTGATCCGGGTCCGCCCGATCCGGCCGGGGAGCCTCCCGGGGCGGCCGCAGGGCCGCCTGATGCGGTCGCGGCAGACCCTGATGCGGTCGGGGAGGACCCTGATGCGCCGCCGGCCGGGGAACCGGAGTCGGTGGGGTCGAGGCCCTGGCTCAGTGACTCCCAGAGGCTGGCCGGGTCCGCGGCCGCGGGCGGTTTCCCGCTGGCCGGCCGGTCGTACCGGCTGGACATGACCGGCCAGCGGGCGCCGCGCCAGGCGACCAGCAGGCCCGTCCCGATGACCAGGAGACCGCCGGCCAGCACGGCCCACCGCCACGGGAACGCGGCCATCTCCACGTGGCTGGCCAGGGTGAGACCGGCCACGCCGGAACCGCCGGTGCCCGGCGTCGTGCCGCTGCCGACGGTACTGCCGCCCGGCGCCGAACCGGCCTGCGCGGTGGTCGCGCCCACCGCGGCGCTGCGAGCCTGCGCCGCGGTCACGGGCAGGCTCACGGACGCGGCGATGGCCACGCCGAACGCGGCGAGCAGGCCGCCGACCACCCGGCGGGCGAGGCCCCGGGTCGCGAGCACCGCGGCCAGGCCGGCCAGCGCGGCCAGCCCCAGCGCGCCAGCCGCGGGGACGAGGTCCTGGCCGCTCACCGTGACGCGGGACGCGGGCAACGGATGCGGCTCGATGGTCACCACCCGGGCCCAGCCCTGCCGGGCCGCCAGCAGCACGACCGCGGCGCCCACCACACCGGCCAGCAGGGTGAGCAGGTACTCGCGGCGGGCGCCCGCGGCCGGGCGGCGGGTGCCCAGCCGCTCACCCGCCGGGCCCGCGGCGGTCATCCCGCCCCCGGTCATCCCGCCACCGGCCATCCCGCCACCGGCCATCCCGCCACCGGCCATCCCGCCACCGGCCATCCCGCCACGGGTCATCCCACCACCACAGCGGGCAGCGGGTCGGCGTCGAAGCAGGTCCGGTCGCCGGTGTGGCAGGCCCCGCCAGCCTGGTCCACCTTGACCAGCACGGTGTCCCCGTCACAGTCGAGGGCGACCGCTTTCACCTGCTGCACGTGACCGGACGTCTCACCTTTCACCCAGTACTCCTGGCGGCTGCGGGACCAGTACGTGCACCGCCCGGTGGTCAGCGTGAGGTGCAGCGCCTCGTCGTCCATCCAGCCGACCATCAGGACCTCGCCGGTGTCGTACTGCTGGGCCACGGCGGGAACCAGGCCGGCCGGGTCACGCTTCAGCCGCGCGGCGATCTCGGGGTCCAGCGCGGAAGGGCTGCGCGGGCCGGTGGCCGCGCTCGCTTGCGTGTTCATAGGCCGATCCTCTCAGGTTGGCCCATTCCACTGGGCGGGGCCGGGTGGCTACCATCGCGAGATGACTCTCGCCCGGGATGAGCGCGTGGCGCTGTGCGCGCTGCTGGAGCAGACTGGCCCGTCCGCGCCCACGCTATGCGAGGGCTGGACCACGCTCGACCTGGCCGCGCACCTGGTGCTGAGGGAACGCCGCCCGGACGCGGGGGCGGGCATCGTGGTCGGCGCGCTCGCCGGGTACACCCGGCGGGTGCAGCGGGGGCTGACCGACCGTGAATCGTTCGGCGGCCTGGTCGCCGCGATCCGTAACGGGCCGCCGCGGCTGTCCTGGTTCGGCCTGCCGGGGATGGACGAGCGGGCCAACCTGGTCGAGTTCTTCGTGCACCACGAGGACGTCCGGCGCGGCAGCCCCGGCTGGGCGGACCGGAAGGTCCCGCCCGCACTGTCCGAGGCCCTGTGGGGGCGGCTCGGCATGGCCCGGTTCGTGCTGCGCAAAGCGCCGGTCGGGGTGGAACTGGTCCGCGACGACATCACCACCGACCCGGGGCAGGGCCGGGTCCGGATCACCGCCAAGGCGCGCACCCCGGTGGTGACGGTCACCGGCGCACCCGGCGAACTCACCCTCTGGACATCGGGCCGGCGGGGCGCCGCCCAGGTGCGCCTGGACGGTACCGAGGCGGCCATCCGCACCCTGACCGCATCCCGCTGGGGCTTCTGAGCTCGCGGCACCGTCTGCCCGCCGTGGCCTGCGGGGACACGGCACCGTGTCCCCGCCGTGACCTGGGGCTGGTGGCACCAACTGTTCGCGCCGCAGCCCTCTACCCTTCACGGGAAACCCGGCATCGGGCCATCCATCGGCCATCTCCCGGCCAATTCCTACCGCGACGATTCCCCCGTCCGTGCCATCGGGGCGTGGATGCGGGCTGCGGCCCGCAGGTCAGAGGGGGACTACGTGCCCAGGAGAAAGACAGTCGCGGCCGCGGCGATCGCCGTCAGCGGCCTGATGTTCGCCGCAGGATGCGGCAGCAATAGCTCGAACAACGCTGGTTCAGGTAGTTCCTCCGGGTCGGGCAGTACCACGAACGCCGCCACGGCCACCTCCGCCAGTGCGTTCGGCGGCATGAGTGGCCTGGTGGCCGCCTGCAAGAAGGAGGGGACGCTGAACGTCATCACCCTCCCGGCGAACTGGGCCAACTACGGAACCATCATGAAGGACTTCACGGCGAAGTACGGCATCAAGATCAACGATGCCAACCCGGACGGGTCCAGCCAGGACGAGATCAACGCGATGCAGCAACTGAAGGGGCAGAGCCGCGCCCCCGACGTGCTGGACATGGGCACCTCCTTCGCGATCAAGGCGGACCAGTCGGGCCTGCTCGCCCCGTACAAGGTGGTCACGTGGACCTCCATCCCGGCCAACACCAAGGCATCGGACTCCACCTGGTACGACGACTACGGCGGCTACGTCGCGATCGGCTACGACTCGGCCAAGGTGAAGGTCGCCCCGACGTCCTTCAAGGATCTGCTCAAGCCCATCTACAAGAACCAGGTCGCCATCAACGGCAACCCGACCCAGGCCAGCGCGGCCTTCTCCGCGGTCTATGCGTCCGCGCTGGCGAACGGGGGGTCGCTGTCCAACATCGAGCCGGGCATCCAGTACTTCAAGAAGCTGCACCAGGCCGGGAACTTCGTGCCCGTCACCGCGGGCCCGACCACCGTGCAGAGCGGGCAGACCCCGATCGTGATCTGGTGGGATTACCTGCTCGCCTCCGAGATCTCGAGCGCGGTGCCCACGTTCAAGATCGTGATCCCGACCGATGCGCACTACGCCGCCTACTACAGCCAGGCGATCAGCAAGACGGCTCCCCACCCGGCCTGCGCCCGGCTCTGGGAGGAGTACCTGTACTCGGCCACCGGCCAGAACCTCTGGCTGCTGGGCAAGGCGCGGCCGATCGAGCTGCAGACGCTCGTCACCAACGGCACCGTCAACAAGGCGGCCGACGCGGCGCTCCCGGCGGCCCCGGCGGGCGGGCTGAGCTTCCCCACCCAGGCCCAGGAGTCTGCCGCGGAGGCCAAGGTCGCGCAGCAATGGGCGAGCGTGGCCGGCTAGCCGATGGCCCAGCAGACTGACACGGTCGTGGCCCCGGGCGCCGCTGGCGGCCCCGGGGCCCGGCCGGGCCGGACCTGGCGGGCCCGGCTGCGCAGCGCACGGGTCCTGATCGGAATCCTGCCCTTCACCATCTACGTGTTCCTGGGGCTCGTCCTGCCCGCGCTGGCGATCGCGGTGGGCGCGTTCCAGGACTCCGACACCGGCAGCTTCACGCTGTCCAACATCAAGACCGCCGCGTCCGGCATCTACCTGCATGGCTTCGGGACCACGCTCGGGGTCGCCGTGATCACCTCGATCGTGCCGGGCATCGTCGGCTTCCTGGTCGCCTACGCCATCTTCACGGCGAAGCGCGGGGCGGTGCTGCGCCGGTGCGTGATCACCGCCTCTGGGGTCTTCGCCAACTTCGGCGGGGTCCCGCTGGCGTTCCTGTTCATTGCGACGCTCGGCTCGACGGGCATGGTCACCGCGTGGCTGACCGACATCGGGCTGAACCCGTACACGAACGGCTTCGACCTGTACACCTTCAGCGGGATCGTGGTGGTCTACATGTACTTCCAGATCCCGCTCATGGTGCTGGTCATCCTGCCGGCTCTGGAAGGGCTCCGGCCCGCCTGGCGGGAGGCGGCGAACAACCTGGGCGCGGGGGCCTGGCAGTACTGGCGTTACGTGGGCGGCCCCGTACTCCTGCCGGCGTTCCTGGGCTGCGTGCTGCTGCTGTTCGGCAGCGCGTTCTCGGCCTACGCCACGGCCGAGGCGCTGACCAGTGGGAGCGTCCCGCTGACCGCCATCCAGATCGGCTCGTTCCTGAACGGCAACGTGCTGGCCGGCCAGCAGAACGTCGGCAAGGCGCTCGGGCTCGGGATGATCGTCATCATCGCGGTCGTGATGACTGCCTACGCGCTGCTGCAGCGGAGGTCGGCGCAATGGCTGCGATAGCCGGCGGGAACCTCGCCGAGGACGTGGAAGGCCAGATCCCCTCGGGCAGGTCCGGCCGGCCCGGCGTGCGGCAGTTCCCGGTCTGGCGCTGGGTCATCCTGCTCGTGGTCGGCGCCTACTTCGTCATCCCGCTGATCGCGGCGCTGCGGTTCACCGGGTTCTCGTCCTTCCCGCAGGTCATCCACCAGGAAGGCTTCTCCGCGGCCTTCGAGCTGTCGGTCAAGCTGGCCGCGATCACCACAGTTCTCACCATCGTGCTCATGCTGCCCACGACGGTGTACGTGCACCTGCGGCTGCCCCAGCTGCGCCGGCTGATGGAAGGGGTCACGATCCTGCCCATCGTGATCCCGCCGGTGGTCCTGATCGTGGGCGTGCTGCAGGTGGCCCCCGGGTTTCTCAAGAGCACCCCTTACCTGCTGGCGCTGATATACGTGGTGCTCGCGATGCCGTTCGCCTACCGGGCGTTCGACGCCGGCCTGCGTGCCCTCGACCTGCAGACGCTGGTCGAGGCGTCGCAGTCGCTGGGTGCGGGCTGGAGGTCCACGCTGTGGCGGGTCATGCTGCCCAACCTGCGCACCGCGATGCTGTCGGCCACCGTCCTGACCGTGGCCCTGGTCCTCGGCGAGTTCACCATGGCCAGCCTGGACCTGTATCAGACGTTCCCGGTCTGGATCGTCGCGTTCGACCAGACCAGCGGGCCGATCTCGGTCGCGGCCTCGCTGCTGGCGCTGTTCGTGACCTGGATCTTCCTGCTGGCCATCACCATGATCGGCGGCCGCGGGTCACGGCGGAAGGGCGGCGCCGAGGTCTCGCTGTTCTCTGTTAGCCCGCGCAACACGGGGGGATCCTGACATGACCACGAAGGCGGCCGGCGGCAGCCAGGCGGACGGCACCGTCCACAGCGGCTCCGGGGCCACCGTGGAGTTGCGGAACCTGTCCCGGTCCTTCGGCACGATCCGCGCCCTCGACGAGCTGACCCTGCGGGTCGCTCCCGGGGAACTCGTGGCCCTGCTCGGCCCGTCCGGGTGCGGCAAGACTACCGCGCTGCGGATCCTGGCCGGCTTCGAGACCGCGGACTCAGGGAGCGTGGAGGTGGACGGCCGTGACGTGTCCGCCATCCCGGCGGCCAAGCGGGACATGGGCATGGTGTTCCAGAGCTACAGCTTGTTCCCGAACATGTCGGCGCTGGAGAACGTCAGCTTCGGGCTGCGGATGCGGCGCCTCGGCTCCGCCGAGCGCCAGCGGCGGGCCGCCGACCTGCTCGACATGGTGGGCCTGGCCGCTCAGGGCAAGCAGTATCCGCACCAGCTGTCCGGCGGCCAGCAGCAGCGGGTCGCGCTGGCCCGGGCGCTGGCCATCGAGCCCCGGGTCCTGCTCCTCGACGAGCCGCTGTCCGCGCTGGACGCCAAGGTCCGCCTGCAACTGCGCGAGCAGATCCGCTCCCTGCAGCAGCGGCTCGGCACGACGACCCTGTTCGTCACCCACGACCAGGAGGAAGCGCTGTCCATGGCGGACCGGGTGGGCGTGATGCGCGAGGGCGGTCTCGAGCAGATAGCTACCCCGGACGAGCTTTATGACCGGCCCGCGACGCCTTTCGTTGCGGAGTTTGTCGGGATCATGAACCGGATCCCGGCCGGCCTGCTGGAGCTGCTCGGCGCGTCCGCCCTGGCCGCGAACCTGGTGCCGCATCCGGAGCGGCCGGCCGCGGGCGTGGACGTCCTGGTCAGGCCCGAAGGACTGCGCATCACGGCCAGCCCGTCCGGTAACGGGATCGTGGTGGGCCGGACGTTCCTTGGCCAGCTGACCCGGGTCAGCGTGCGGCTGTCCGGGGACGTGGTCGTGCAGGTGGACCAGCAGAGCACGGAGGCGGCCGGGATCGGCCCCGGCGACCCGGTGGACGTCAGCCTGGCCGGGGCACCGGTCATGGTCGCCGAGCGCTAGCCAGCGCTGACGCCAGCCAGCGGGAGCAGGTCCGCGATCGAGTCCAGCACGTGCGGGGCCTTGGCCGCCTCGAACTGGTCCCGGGTCGTCTGCCCGGTGAGCACGCCCGCGATCAGCCCCGCGCCGGCCCGCCGTCCGGACTCGATGTCGCTCGTGGTGTCGCCGACGACCGCGAGCTCGCTGACCGCGCCGCCGCCCAGCCGCAGCAGCGCGGTCAGCGGCAGGTCCGGCCAGGGCCGGCCGCGCCCCGCGTCGGCCGGGGACAGGGCCAGGTCGATCAGCGGCTCCCAGCCGAGCCGGTCGATGACCGAGTCCCGGGTCGCCGGCGAGAAGCCGGTGAGCAGGCACACCTGGATGCCGGCGTCGCACAGCGCGGTGATCACCTCAGCTGCCCCGGGCAGCGCGGTGACCCGCCCGGCAGCCACCTCCGCGGCGTAGGCATCCTCGAAGACGTCGTTGGCGTGCTGGGCGGTGGCCTCGTCGCCGAGGATCTCGCGGAATACCGCGATCTTGGACTGGCCCATGCTGGCGTGCACGATCCGCATCGCCTCGTCGTGCGCCGCACTCCCCCGGGCCGGGCCGAACCGGTCCAGCGCGGTGGTGAACGCCGTCATCACGCTGCCGTCGTCCGCAACCGTGGTGCCCGCCATATCCAGGCACGCGATCGTGATGCCGGTCATTGCACCCTCCCGGGACTCGAGCTCCCTGCGGTCAGCCGAACGTCTGCTCTGCGATGGCCGGCGCGCAGGTCATGCCGCGGCCGCCGGGCCCGGTGACCAGGAGCACGCCTGGCGCCACGGCGGAGCGGTGGTAGAGCTCAGTGCCGGTGACCTGGCTGTAGACCCCGGCCCAGCGGCGCCGGACCGGCGGGAGCGCGGTCCCCAGCAGCCGCGCGGCCACGGCGAGCAGGTGCTCATACGCATCCTCCCCCACATCGAACGCAAACGGTTCCGCGTACTCGTGCGTATCCCCGATCGTGAGGCTGCCGTCCAGCCGCTGCACCAGCAGCAGCTGGGCGCTGACCCGGGCCGCCGCCGCGGCCTGCGGCGCCAGCCGCCCGCGTCCGGGCAGGTCGTAGGCGGGGTAGTAACGCATCGAGTCGCCGTCGGCGACCGACGTGGTGAGCCGGGCGTCCAGCGGGGCGGTCTGCATCATCTGGAGCCGGACCCGGCGGACCGGCGGCTGCCTGTACGCGGCCAGGTGCGGGCCCGCGATCCCGGTGTGCGCCGCACCGGGGCACAGCACGACCAGGTCGGCGTGATGCCAGGCGCCGGTGTGGTCGCGGACCGCGTGCGACGCCACCTCGACGGCCTCACGGCCGGGCAGCCACCGGTACGGGGGCTGCGACGACGTCCCGTCGAGCAGGTGGGCGCGCAGCGCCCCGGGCACCAGGCGCGGCTCCACGGCCGCGTCCGCCCGGCAGAGCAGCCCGCCCGCGAACTCGCCGCGCAGCACCGGGTTGACCACCCGGACCGCGGCCGGGTCGAGCAGCTCGCAGCCGCGCAGGCCCGCGTCCGGCCGGGCCGCGGCCTCCTTGAGCAGCCCCAGCTCCGCGTCATCGCGGGCCAGGGTGAGCGAGCCGTTCGCGCGGAAGCCGGTGCCCGGGACCTCGGCGGCGATCTCCGCCCACCGGGCCCGGGCCCGGCGGGCCAGGTCCAGCTCCGGACCGCCAGCGCGGCCGCTGACCCAGATCAGGCCGAAGTTGCGGACGCTCGCGCCCCGGGAGCCGGCCTCGCGTTCGAGGTGGGTCACCGGATGACCCCGGCGGCGGGCCTCCAGTGCGTGCATGAAGCCCAGCACTCCCCCGCCTACCACCACCACCGACATCCCGCGCGGCCTCCCCAGCCAGAGCCCCCAGTCAAGCGGCGCACGGTGACGCGGGGCTGAACACCCGGTACCCGCCGGCCCAACGCGGGAAAACATCGCCTCCGGAGCCATAATCCGGGCCGCCCGGGTACTACCCGGCCAGCCGATGGCACACCATGGAGTTGTCTCTCGCTGCGGCCCGGCCGCGCCGGGGGGGATCCGCGGGCGAACGGAGGGCTGTGCAGTGCAGGTACTCGGGATCGACATCGGCGGCACGGGAATCAAGGCCGCGCCGGTCGATACGGCCAGGGGAACGTTGCTCACCGAGCGGGTCAAGGTGGAGACGCCCCGCCCGGCGCTGCCCGACGCGGTCGCGGCCGTGGTGGCCCAGCACGTGAAGCATTTCGACTGGACCGGCCCGGTGGGCGTCGCGTTTCCCGGCGTCGTGGTGGACGGGGTCACGCTGACCGCGGCCAACCTGGACCCCGCCTGGGTCGGGCTGGACACCCGGGCCCTGTTCAGCAAGGCGGCCGGCCTGCCCGTGTCGCTGATCAACGACGCCGACGCGGCCGGCCTGGCCGAGATGAGGTTCGGTGCGGGCGCCGGGCACCAGGGCACGGTGCTGATGCTGACGTTCGGTACCGGCATCGGCAGCGCCCTGTTCCGGGACGGGATCCTGATCCCGAACACCGAACTGGGCCACATCGAGGTCCGCGGCCGGGACGCGGAGACGCGCGCCTCGGAGCGGGCCAAGGAACTGCACGACCTCAGCTGGGGCAAGTGGGCCGGGCGGGTCGAGGAGTACCTGCACCATGTGGAGGGGCTCACCGCACCGGACCTGGTCATCATCGGCGGCGGGATCAGCCGCAAGGCGGACAAGTTCCTGCCCCTGCTGACGTCGTTGCGGGCCATCGTGGTGCCCGCCGCGATGCACAACGACGCGGGTATCGTGGGCGCCGCCCTGTCGGCCGGGCTGGGCGCGGCCGTGGGGTGAGGCCTACCGGACCGGGTGGCCGGCGCCGCGCAGCGCCTCCTTGACCTCGCCGATCCGCAGCTGGCCGAAGTGAAACACGCTGGCGGCCAGCACCGCGTCGGCGCCCGCCCCGATCGCCGGGGCGAAGTGGGCCAGCTCACCGGCCCCGCCGCTGGCGATGATGGGCACGGTCACGACCGCGCGCACCGCGCGGATGAGTTCCAGGTCGAAGCCGGCCTTGGTGCCGTCCGCGTCCATGGAATTGAGCAGGATCTCACCGACGCCCAGCTCCGCCCCCCGGGCCGCCCACTGCACCGCGTCGATCCCGGTAACCCGCCGCCCGCCGTGCGTGGTCACCTCGAACCCATCCTCATCAGCCATCCGGCGGGCGTCCACGGACAGCACCACGCACTGCGAGCCGAACCGCTCGGCCGCCTCCACGAGCAGCTCGGGGCGGGCGATGGCCGCCGTGTTCAGCGACACCTTGTCCGCGCCGGCCCGCAGCAGCCGGTCCACGTCCCCGACGCTGCGCACCCCGCCGCCCACGGTGAGCGGGATGAACACCTGGTCGGCCGTCCGGCCCACCACGTCGATCATGGTCTCGCGGCCGCCGCTGGACGCGGTGATGTCCAGGAACACCAGTTCGTCGGCGCCTTCCGCGTCGTAGGCGGCGGCGAGTTCCACCGGGTCGCCCGCGTCCCGCAGGTCGCGGAAGTTGACGCCTTTCACCACCCGCCCGGCGTCCACGTCGAGGCAGGGAATCACCCGCACCGCCACGGTCATGGCGCCCCCCGCCCGGCCCCGCCAGCCCTCCGCCGCGCCCGCTCCCGCCGGGGCTGCTCCCGCCGGGGCTGCTCCCGCCGGGGCTGCTCCCGCCGGGGCTGCTCCCGCCGAGCCCGCTCCTGCCAGCCCCGCCCCGGCCGAGCCCGCACCTGCCGGGGCTGCTCCCGCCGGGCCACAACTGCCCCTCCCGGCCACTCCCGTCTCAAGCCCCGTTCGTGATCAACCGATTGGTGTCGCCAGGGCCGCACCAATCGGTTGATCACGAACGGCTCCCGGGGCGGAGGGCGCGGCGGCCGGGACTGCCGCTCGCGGGGGCATCAGGCGCCGATCCCGGGGCGGTAGGCGACGGCCTCCACCTCGACCAGCATCCGGGGGTCAACCAGCCGGGCAATCTCGATCATGGTCGCGGCGGGCATGGTGTCACCGAACGCCTCGCGGTGCGCCTGGCCGTACTCCTGCCAGCGGGAGATGTCGGTGACCAGGATCCGGGTCTGCACCACGTCGGCGAGGCCCAGGCCGAGCGGCTCCAGCCCGGCCGCGACGTTCCGCAGCGCCTGGGCGGTCTGCGCGTACGCGTCGCCTTCGTGCACGAACTCCGCACCCACCACCGAGGTGCAGCCGGCCATGAACACGTAGTCCCCGGCCGCCACCGCGCGGCTGTACCCGACCACCGGCTCCCACCCGGTCCCGGTCGAGACCGCGGCGCGTCACACTGCCACCGCCTTGAGTGCTTCCTCCAGGGTGAACGCCCCGGCGTACAGGGCCTTGCCCACGATCGCGCCCTCCACCCCGGCCGGCACCAGCTCCGCGATGGCCCCCAGGTCGGCGAGGCTGGACACCCCGCCGCTGGCGATCACCGGCCGCGCCGTCCGGGCGCAGACGTGCCGGAGCAGGTCGAGGTTCGGCCCGGACAGCATGCCGTCCTTGTTGATGTCGGTGACCACGTACCGGGCGCAGCCGTCGGCGTCGAGCCGGTCCAGCGCCTCATCCAGCTCGCCGCCCTCGCGGGTCCAGCCCCGGGCGGCGAGACGGGTGCCGCGCACATCCAGGCCCACCGCGATCTTGTCCCCGTGCGCGGCGATGGCCGCCCGGACCCAGTCCGGGTTCTCCAGCGCCGCGGTGCCGACGTTGACCCGGGCGCAGCCCGTGGCCAGCGCGGCTGCCAGCGAGGCGTCGTCACGGATGCCGCCGGACAGTTCCACCGCGATGTCCAGCCGCCGCACCACCGTGGCGAGCAGTTCCGCGTTCGACCCACGGCCGAAGGCCGCGTCCAGGTCCACCAGGTGCAGCCACTGCGCGCCCGCCGCCTGCCAGGCCAGCGCGGCCTGCA
Organism: uncultured Actinomycetes bacterium; assembly: GCA_963720645.1. Taxonomy (GTDB): domain Bacteria; phylum Actinomycetota; class Actinomycetes; order Streptosporangiales; family Streptosporangiaceae; genus RYN-230. Next base: position 190,304 of record CAVRFX010000026.1, read on the forward strand.
GCGGCGCGCCGTAGCCGGTCTCGGTCCCGGCGGCGCCCTGGACCAGCCGGACCGCCTGGCCCCCGGCCACGTCGACCGCGGGCAGCAAGGTCAGCCCGCGGCCCCCCGGCGCGCGAGCCTGCGAAGCACGGTCCGGCGACGAACGGTCCTGCGGGGCACCGTCCTGTGCGGCACGGGGGGTCATCGCACCATCTCCAGCCAGTTCGCCAGCAACGCGGCGCCCGCGTCGCCGGACTTCTCGGGGTGAAACTGGGTCGCGGACAACGGGCCGTTCTCCACCACCGCGATGAACGGCTCGCCGTGGGTCGCCCAGCTGATCACGGGTAGCGTCATCCGCGGGGACGGCGGCATGGGCAGGGCCAGGGCCGCATAAGAATGCACGAAGTAGAAGCGGGTGCCGGGGTCGAGGCCGGCGAGCAGGCGGGAGCCGCCGGCGGCGTCAACGGTGTTCCAGCCCATGTGCGGCAGCACGGGCGCATGCAGCCGCTGCACGGTACCGGGCCACTGGCCGCAGCCCTCGGTGTGCAGGCCGTGCTCGACTCCCTCGCCGAACATGACCTGCATGCCGACGCAGATCCCGAGGACCGGGCGGGAACCGGCCAGCCGCCGGTCGATGATCTGATCGCCGCGTACCGCGCGGATCCCGGCCATGCAGGCCGCGAACGCGCCCACTCCCGGCACCACCAGGCCGTCGGCGTTGAGCGCGGCGTCGAAGTCGGCGGTGACCTCGGCGTCCGCCCCGGCCCGCTGCAGGGCGCGCTGGGCGGAACGGATGTTGCCCGACCCGTAGTCGAGGACCGCGACGCGGGGCCGCCGCGTCATCGTGTCTCCCCGGGCGTTCGCGCCGTCCGGCGACCAGGACCCCGCCGGTCACCCGGCCGGGCCTGACGGCCCGCCCTCGCGAGCCGGAACCGGACGGCCCTCACAGCACGCCCTTGGTGCTGGGGATCCCGGGTGCCCGGGGGTCCGGGGCCGCCGCGGCCCGCAGCGCCCGGGCTACCGCCTTGAACTGTGCCTCAACCAGGTGATGCGGGTTGCGCCCGGTCACCTCCAGGTGCAGGCAGATGGCTGCCGTGGAAGTCACGGACTCGAAGAAATGCCTGGTCAGCGTGGTGTCGTAGGTGCCGATCAGCGGGGCCATCCCGTCCGGCTCCGAGTGCACCAGGTACGGCCGCCCGGACAGGTCGATCGCGGCCCGGGCCAGCGTCTCATCCAGCGGCACGGCGGCGTCGCCGAAGCGGCGGATGCCCGCCTTGTCGCCGAGCGCCTCGCGCAGCGCCTGGCCCAGGGCCAGCGCGGTGTCCTCCACCGTGTGGTGCGCGTCCACCTCGATGTCGCCGGTGGCCCGCACGCTCAGGTCGAGCAGCCCGTGCTTGGCCAGCTGGGCGAGCATGTGGTCGAAGAACGGCACCCCCGTGCCGATGTCGGCCGTGCCGCTGCCGTCGAGGTCCAGCTCGACCAGCACGCTGGTCTCCTTGGTCACCCGCTCGACCCGCCCGGTCCGCCGCATGGCCTCGCTCCAGGTGTCGTTCATCGTGCGCCCTCCCCGGCCGGCTCGGCGGCCCGCGTCAGCCCCAGCGTCAGCACGGCGTCCAGCGCGTCGCGGAACGCCGACATTTCGGCGGGCGTCCCCGCCGTGACCCGCAGCCAGCCGGGCGGCCCGGTCTCGCGGATCAGCACGCCCCGGTCCAGCAGCGCCTGCCAGATCGCGTGCCGGTCGCCGAACTCACCGAACAGCACGAAGTTGGCGTCGGAGTCCGCCACCTGCAGGCCCCGCCCGCGCAGCCAGGCGACGAGCTCGTCCCGCTGCTCGCGAAGCGCGGCCACGGTCGCGAGCGGCTCGCTGGCCAGGGCCAGCGCGGCCCGCGCCACCGCCTGGGTGACCGCGGACAGGTGATAGGGCAGCCGGACCAGGAGCAGCGCCTGCGGCACGGCCGGGTCGGCGGCCAGGTATCCCACCCGCGCGCCGGCCAGCGCGAACGCCTTGGACATGGTGCGGGTCACCACGAGCCGCTGGCAGCGGGGCAGCAGAGTGAGCGCGGTCGCGGAGGTATCCCGGGCGAACTCGGCGTACGCCTCGTCCACGACGACCATCCCGGGGGCCGCCGCACAGACCGCCCCGATCACCTCCGGGGCCAGCGCGGTGCCGGTGGGGTTGTTCGGGGAGGTGAGGAAGACCAGGTCGGGCTGGTGCTCACGGATCGCGGCCAGGGCGTGGCCAGGCTCGAGCCCGAAGTCAGCGTCCCGGGCGCCGCTGATCCAGCGGGTGCCGGTGGCGAGCGCGATCAGCGGGTGCATCGAGTACGAGGGCTCGAACCCGAGCGCAGTCCGGCCCGGCCCGCCGAACGCCTGGAACAGCTGCTGGATGATCTCGTTCGAGCCGTTCGCCGCCCAGACCTGGTCCGGACCGAGCCCGTGGCCGAGGTAGGCGGCCAGGTCGCCGCGCAGGGCCACCGCGTCCCGGTCCGGATAGCGGTTCAGCGTGCCGGCCACCCCGGCGACGGCCTGCGCGATCGCCTGGACCATGGCCGGGGAAGGCGGATAGGGATTCTCGTTGGTGTTCAGCCGGACCGGCACGTCGATCTGCGGGGCACCGTAGGCGGTGTGCCCGGCGAGGTCCTCGCGGAGCGGCAGCCAGGACGGAAGCGGGGCAGACCCGGCGCTTGGCTCTCGCGGGCCAGCGGGCCCGGCTGCGGAACCGCCCGGGGAACCGCTCACGGCCCGGTCCTGGGGATGCGTACCCGTACCGCGGCGACGTGCGCGGCCAGGTCCTCGGCCCCGCCGAGCGCGTCGATGTGCGGAGCCACCTCGGCCAGCGCGTCCCGCTCGTACTCGACCAGGTGGATGGCGCGCAGGAAGGTGAGCACGGACAGGCCCGCGGTGTGCCGGGCGGTGCCCCCGGTCGGCAGCACGTGGTTCGAGCCGGCCAGATAGTCGCCGAGCGAGACCGGGGCGTACGGCCCCACGAAGATGGCGCCCGCGTTACGCACCCGGCGGGCCAGCGCGCCCGCGTCCTGCGCCTGGATCTCCAGGTGCTCCGGCGCCCAGGCATCCGAGGTGGCGAGCGCCGCGTCGGCGTCGTCCACCAGCACGCAGGCCGACTGGCCAGCCAGGGCAGCCTCCACCCGCTCCCGGTGGCGGGCCGCGGCGATCTGCGGCCCCAGGGCCTTGTCCACCCGGTCCGCGAGACCGGGGTCGGTGGTGATCAGCAGGCAGGCAGCCAGCGGATCGTGCTCGGCCTGGGCGACCAGGTCGGCCGCGACGAACTCCGGGTCCGCCGTGTCGTCCGCGATGATCGCGATCTCCGTCGGGCCGGCCTCGGCGTCGGTGCTGATCGTGCCGAGCAGCAGCCGCTTGGCCGCGGCCACGTAGATGTTGCCGGGGCCGGTGATGGTGTCCACCGCGGCGCAGTCGGCCGTCCCGTAGCCGAGCATGGCGATGGCCTGGGCACCGCCGGCGGCGTGCACCTCATCGATGCCGAGCAGCGCGCACGCGGCCAGCACCGCCGGACTGGGCAGCCCGCTGCGCTGGGGTGGTGAGGCCACCGCGATCTGCGGCACCCCCGCCACCTGCGCGGGGACCACGTTCATCAGCACCGAGGACGGGTAGGTGACCAGGCCGCCCGGCACGTACACGCCCGCCCGGCCCACGGCGACGTAGCGCTCGGTGACGGTCGCGCCCGCGGCGACGCTGGTCACGACGTCGCCCGGCAACTGGGCCCGGCAGACCAGGCGGAGCCGGCGGATGGTCTCCTCCAGCGCCGCCCGCAGCCCCGGGTCCAGGGCCTCGAGCGCCGCGGCCAGCGCGGCCGCCGGGACCCGGGTGGAGGCCAGGTCCACCCCGTCGAACCGCAGCGTGTAGTCGCGGACCGCGGCCGCGCCGCGACGGCGCACATCGTCGCAGATCGGGCGGACCTTCTCGATCGCGGCCGCGACGTCCAGCCCGGCCCTGGGCAGCACCGGGGCAAGCTTTTCCCTGGTCAGCTGGGCAGCCGGCGATCCGCGCAGATCAATCCTGGAAAGCACCCGCCCAGTGTACGGAGCGCGCCCGGCCCGCGGCCGGCCCCGTCCGCATGGTGGACAGTCCCGGCCGTCATTCCGGGGCCAGGACCGATCCGGAGGAGGCCACCTGCCGGTCGCGCACCCACGCCGCCAGTTCCATCCCGCCTGCCATCAGCCCGGCCCCCAGCGGCCAGAACGCGATCGCGCTCCGGGCTCCCAGGGACAGGGCGGCCCGCAGCCTCGCGCCGGGCGGCAGGGTGGCGAGCAGATGGTGATAGGTGGCCAGCCCGACGTGCTGGCCGATCCAGAGCGTGACCAGCGCGGCGGCCAGCGCGCTGACCAGGACCATGATCATGGCCACCGGGCCGTAGCTGCGGACCGCGAGCAGGTAGCCAGCCAGCCCGGTCAGCACTCCCCCGGCCAGGCAGATGATGCAGTACCAGCCGTCCGCGGCGATGAAGGCGCTGGTCTCCGCGTTGATCACGGCCGCGGTACCCTGGCCCGTCATCAGCAGCAGGGGCCGGGGAGCCGCCACGGCCCAGATGAAGCCGGCCACCACCCCCAGCAGCACGGTCCCGGCCGCCGCGGTCAGGCAGGCCAGGACGCCGCGGCGGATTCCGGCGGCGGCACGCGCGGCGGGGAGTGGCATCGGCTCGGTCATACTCCGCAGCAGGGTACGTGACCGCAGGCACAGACGCGTCACCCGCACCGTGCGCCGCCCGGCGCACGCGGCAGGCCCGGGAAAAGAAGCTGCGGCCAATCGGTTGGTACCTTAGGTTCTGGCGTACGGCGCAACCAAGTCGGCCAGGCCGTCCTAAGGGGAAATGATGATTGAGGCACGGGACCTCACCAAGCGCTACGGGGAAAAACTCGCCGTTGACCATTTGTCCTTTACCGTGGAACCGGGCCGGGTCACCGGTTTCCTCGGCCCGAATGGCGCGGGCAAGTCCACCACGATGAGGCTGATCCTCGGCCTGGACCGGCCGCACTCCGGCACCGCGACGATCAACGGTCAGCGCTACGCCGATCTCACCCAGCCACTGCGCACCGTGGGCGCCCTGCTCGAGGCCCGGGCCATGCACTCCGGACGCAGCGCATACAACCATCTGCTCTTCCTGGCCCAGACCCAGGGCATCCCGCGGTCCCGGGTTGACCAGGTCCTCCGGCTCGTCGGGCTCACCGAGGTGGCACACAAGCGCACCGGCGGTTTCTCGCTGGGAATGGGCCAGCGGGTCGGCATCGCCGTCGCGCTGCTGGGTGATCCGCAGATCCTGGTCCTTGACGAACCGGTCAACGGGCTCGACCCGGAAGGCATCCTGTGGATCAGGAACCTGATGAAGCAGCTGGCCAGCGAGGGCCGCACGGTCTTCGTGTCCAGCCACCTGATGAACGAGATGGCCGTCACCGCTGACTACCTGATCGTGATCGGACGCGGCAAACTGCTCGCCGAGACCAGCACGCAGGACTTCATCGAGCGCAGCTCGGAGAAATACGTGCTGGTGCGCTCGCCGGACGCGGCCGCGCTGGCCGACCTGATCGCCGCGGCAGGCGGCAAGGCCGAGCCGGAGAAAGCGGCGGATGGCAAGACGCCCGCCCTCAGGGTCAGCAACCTGGACGCGCCGCGAATTGGCGAGATCGCCGCCGCCGACCGCATCGTGCTGCACGAGCTCACCCCGCGGCTCGCCTCGCTGGAGGCGGCGTACATGGAGCTGACTGCGGACAGCCTCGAATATGGACTCCCAGCCGCCGGGAGCCGGGCACCAGCCGACCAGCCGGCCAGTAGCGAGCAGGCGCCTGCCACAGCCCAGGGGAGGACCACGTGACCTCCGCCAGCCCGCCTGTGCAGGCCACCCGGCCCGGCAGTTCAGGCACCCCGGCCGTGTCCGGCGCCGCAGGGTTCGGCCGCCTGCTGCTCTCCGAGTGGACGAAGATCCGGTCGGTGCGCTCGACCGTCTGGTCGCTGGTCCTGCTCGTCGTGCTCACCCTCGGCTTTACCGGCCTGTTCACCTGGCTCACCATCCTCCAGTGGGACAAGAGCGATGCCGCAGCGCGCGCGTCGATCATGGCCGACCCGGTGAGCACGATCCTCGGATCAGGGCTTGAGTTCGGCCAGCTGACCATTTGCGTCCTGGGCGTGCTGGTCATCACGAGTGAATACTCGACCGGGGTCATCCGGGCGTCGCTGCTCGCGGTGCCACGGCGAATCCCGATGCTGGCGGCTAAGGCGCTTGTTTTCGCCGTGTTGGTCCTGATCGTCGGCGAGCTGGTCACGTTCCCCTCGTTCTTCCTCGGCGCGGCCATCCTGCATAGCCATGCGCCCGTGTCGCTCAGCGATCCCGGGGTAGCCCGGGCGGTGTTTGGCGCGGGCCTGTACCTGGCCGTGCTCGGCCTGTTCGCGATGGGGATAGGCGGGATCATCCGGCACACCGCCGGTGCCATCACCGGAGTGATCGCCTTCGTGCTGGTGCTGGCCCCGCTGACCCAGCTGATTCCCGGGAAGATCGGCAAGTACGTGCATGCTTACCTGCCCACCGAGGCGGGCCAGCTGATCGGCCAGGCGCACCAGCAGGCCAATCAGGTGCTCTCGCCGTGGGAAGGCTTCGGCGTGTTCTGCCTGTGGACCGCCGTGCTGCTGGCCATCGCCGGCTGGCTGCTCAAGACCCGCGACGCGTGATTTACCCGGGGGCCCGAGCCCCCGGACCCCCAACGGGCCCGCTTCCGCAGGCAGTTGCCTGCGGAAGCAGCTGGGCTAGCCGCCGGGCTTCTACCCGACGCAGGCGGGGCCGAGCAGCTGCTTCAGGTCGGCGAGCAGCGCCGGTGACGGCTTGACCCGCAGCTTGTCATCGAGCCGGACGATCGTCGCCCGCGGGCCATTGCAGAGTTTCAGGTGCACTTCCGACAGGCCCGGATGGGTGCACAGCACCTCGCGCAGCCGGTTGACCACGGGCGCGACGCACCGCTGGACCGGCATCGACACGACGAAAGGGCCGCCCTGGTCCGCCGTCAGGTCCGGCGCGCTCACCTCCTGCGCGATCAGCTTGGGCGTGTCCTCGCGCCGGTCCAGCCGGCCTTTGACGATCAGGATCGCGTCCTCGGCCAGCAGCAGCGAGCACTGCTGGTAGGAGGCCGGGAAGAAGAGCACCTCGATGGCGCCCTCCAGGTCTTCCAGCGTGGCGGTGGCCCACGGGTTGCCCTGCCGGGTGACCTTCCGCTGCACGCCGGACAGGATCCCGCCCAGGGTCACCATCTGCCCGTCGGGCCGTCCCCCCCGGGCCGCGCGCTCGGCGGGCTCCTCCCCGGCCGAGCTGATCAGCTCCGCCACCGAGCAGTCGGTGTTCGCGGCCACGATGTGCTCCACGCCGAGCAGCGGGTGGTCGGACACGTACAGGCCGAGCATCTCGCGCTCGAAGGCCAGCAGCGTGGTCTTGTCCCACTCCCCGTCCGGCACCGGGACCTCGAAGCTGGCCTCGATCTCGGCGTCCCCGCCGAACAGCGAGTCCTGCCCGATGGCCTCGTTGCGCTTGACGTCGATCACGGTGTCGATGGCCTGCTCGTGGATGATGGCCAGGCCCTTGCGCGCGTGACCCAGCGAGTCAAAGGCCCCGGCCTTGATCAGCGACTCGATGACCCGCTTGTTGCACACGTTGACGGGCACCTTGCGCAGGAAATCGGCGAAGCTGGTGAAGGCGTCCTTGGCCGTGCGCGCCTCGACGATCGCGTCCACGACGTTGGTGCCGACGTTGCGGATCGCGGCCAGGCCGAAGCGGATGTCGTTGCCCGACCGGGGTGAACGTGGCCGCCGACGCGTTGACGTCCGGGGGCAGCACCTTGATGCCCATCCGCCGGCACTCGTCGAGGTAGAGCGCGCGACTTGTCCTTGTCGCCGGACACCGACGTGAGCAGCGCGGCCATGTACTCGGCCGGGTAGTTGGCCTTGAGGAACGCGGTCCAGTAGGAGACGAGCCCGTAGGCGGCGGTGTGCGCCTTGTTGAACGCGTAGTCGGAGAACGGGACCAGGATGTCCCACAGCGTCTTGATCGCCGCGGCGGAGTAGCCGTTCTCCTGCATGCCCGCCTCGAACGGGACGAACTCCTTGTCGAGGATCTCCTTCTTCTTCTTGCCCATGGCCCGGCGCAGCAGGTCCGCGCTGCCGAGGCTGTAGCCGGCGACCTTCTGCGCGATGGCCATGACCTGCTCCTGGTAGACGATCAGCCCGTAGGTGTCGCCCAGGATCTCGGCCAGCGGCTCGGCCAGCTCGGGGTGGATGGGCACGACCGGCTTGCGGCTGGTTCTTGCGGTCGGCGTAGTCGTTGTGGGCGTTCGCGCCCATCGGGCCGGGCCGGTAGAGCGCGCCGACCGCGGAGATGTCCTCGAAGTTGTCCGGCCGCATGCAGCGCAGCAGGGCCCGCATCGGGCCGCCGTCGAGCTGGAAGACGCCCGAGCGTGTCGCCCCGGGCCAGCAGGTCGTAGGTGGGCTTGTCGTCCAGGGGCAGGGACTCCAGGACGATGTCGATGCCCCGGTTGGCCTTGATCCCGCGGACCGCGTCGTCGAGCACGGTCAGGTTGCGCAGGCCGAGGAAGTCCATCTTGAGCAGGCCGAGCGACTCGCACGCCGGGTAGTCGAACTGGGTGATGATCGCGCCGTCCGCCTCCCGCTTCCGGATCGGGACGAGGTCGATGCATCGGCTCGCTGCTCATGATCACGCCGGCCGCGTGCACCCCCCCCTGGCGCTTCAGCCCCTCGAGCCCGCGGGCGGTGTCGATGACCTGCCTGCACCTCGGCGTCGGCCTCGTAGAGGGCGCGGAACTCGCCCGGCCTCGCCGTACCGCGGGTGGTCGAGTCGTCGAAGATCCCCGTCGAGCGGGATGTCCTTGCCCATCACCGCCGGGGGCATAGCCTTGGTGATGCGATCGCCGAGCGCGAACGGGTAGCCGAGCACCCGGGCGGAGTCCTTGACCGCCGCCTTGGCCTTGATCGTGCCGTAGGTGATGATCTGCGCGACCCGGTCGTCGCCGTACTTCTCGGTGACGTAGCGGATCACGTCGCCGCGCCGGCGCTCGTCGAAGTCGATGTCGATGTCGGGCATCGACACGCGTTCGGGGTTGAGGAACCGCTCGAAGATCAGCCCGTGCTTGAGCGGGTCCAGGTCGGTGATGCCCAGGGCGTAGGCCACGATCGGCAGCCTGCGGCCGAGCCGCGGCCCGGCCCGACCCGGATCCCGTTGTGCTTGGCCCAGATGATGAAGTCGGCGACGACCAGGAAGTAGCCAGCGGAAGCCCATCTGGGTGATGATGCCGATCTCGTACTCGGCCTGCTGGCGGCGCGCGGTCGTCGAAGCCGTCGGGGTAGCGGCGGTCCAGCCCGCGCCCGACTTCCTTGGCGCAGCCAGCTCTCCTCGGTCTCCCCCGCGGGCACGGGGAACCGCGGCATCAGGTTGCGGCTCTCTGAACGTGACGTCGCAGCGCTCGGCGATGAGCAGCGTGTTGTCGCAGCCGGCCTGCCAGTCCTCGTCGGCGCAACGCGCGCGCATCTCCTGCGGGGACTTGAGGTAGTAGCCCGCGCCGTCGAACCTGAACCGCCCCGGGTCGGCCATGTTGGGCCCGGTCTGCACGCACAGCAGCACCTCGTGCGCCTTCGCGTCCGCCGCGAGCGTGTAGTGCGGGTCGTTGGTGGCCACGAACGGCAGGCCCAGCTCTTTCGCGATGCGCAGCAGGCCGTCGCGGACCCGCTGCTCGATGCTCGAGCCCGTGGTCCATGAGCTCGACGAAGAAGTTGCCCGGGCCGAAGATGTCGCGGTACGTCGGCGGCCGCCTCGAGCGCCTGCGGCGTAGTGGCCGAGCCGCAGCCGGGTCTGCACCTCGCCGCTCGGGCAGCCGGTGGTGGCGATGAGCCCCCTGGCGTGCGCGGCAAGCAGCTCCCGGTCGATGCGGGGCTTGCGGAAGTAGCCCTCCAGCGAGGCCAGCGACGAGAGCCGGAACAGGTTGTGCATGCCCTCGGTGGACTCGGCCAGCAGCGTCATGTGCGTGTAGGCGCCGGCGCCGGACACGTCGTCGTCGCCTGGGCGCGGGGTGCCCCAGCGCACCGGCTGGCGGTGCCTGCGGTGCTCGGGCGCGACGTAGGCCTCCATGCCGATGATCGGCTTGATCCCGGCCTGGTGGCCTTGGCAGAAGTCGTAGGCGCCGAAGACGTTGCCGTGGTCGGTCATGGCCAGCGCCGGCATGCCCGCCGCGCTCGCACTCGGCGAACAGGTCCTTCAGCCGCGCGGCGCCGTCGAGCATCGAGTACTCGGTGTGCACGTGCAGGTGCACAAACCCGTCCTGGGCGCCGGTGTGATCCGCTACGGCTGCCGTCACGAACTACCGCCTCCTTAAAGGCATGCAACGAAAACCCTCGCGGGCACTCACCAGCCAGGGCCGGGGAAGTGGCCGGTGCCGCCCCGGTAAAGGACCGGCCCGGCCGCGGAATTCCCGGCCGGGAGGATGCCGCGGCAGTGGCGCACCGGCCCGGCAGGGTCGAGCCTACAGAGGCCGCGGAGGCGGTGCGACCCGCCACACCGGATGGCCGGTTATCCCGTTTTGCCCTCGCGCACCACCCGGAGGGATATGACCCCCAGTCACTCACTGGAGCTGAAAGTGACCAGCCGCGTGGGCTGAGCGGCGGGCGGCGGCTGGCTCATGGCGCTCTGCAGGGCGAGGTACTCCTGGGTGAGGCGCACCGCCGTCGCGCCGTCGCCGACGGCGGAGGCAACCCGCTTGATCGAGCGATAGCGGGCGTCCCCGCCGCGAAGACGCCAGGCATCGAGGTCTCCAGCGGGAGCGGGCCCGGCCGGCCGCCCACGCCGGCCCCTGTGCGGCGTCGCGTCCGGTCAGGATGTACCCGCGCTCGAGCCGGATCGCGGCGGGGAGCCACTGCGTCCGCGGCTCCCCGCCGATCAGCACGAAGAGCGCGTCCGCGGCGACCTGCTCTCAGCCGCCAGCCTGCGCAGGGTCTCCAGCCCGGCGGCCGGGGACGACCCCCCGATAACGCGGAAGTCTTCCCCGAACCGCCGGCTGAGGTCATCCTGCAGCGCGCGCACCACCCCCGGGTCGTCGTCGAGCACGAACAACGCGGGTGGCGACACCAGGCCGCCACTGCGGTCATGCGCCAGCGCCGGCTGCGGGCTGGATGTTCTGGTTGATGTGGAAGATGTTGCCGGGGTCGTACCGCCGCTTGACCTGGGTGAGCCGGTCGTAGTTGCCGCGGTAGGACGCCTTCACCCGGTCCTGGCCCTCGTTCATCATGAAGTTGATGTACGCGCCGCCGGCCGAGGTCGGGTGCAGTTCCTGCCAGTAGTCCTTGGCCCACTCGGAGATGGCGGCGGCGTTGGCCGGATCCGGGTCGACGCCGACGATGACGCCCGCCCAGCCGCCGTCCCGGTAGGCGAACGCGGTCGCGTCGGCGGGCACCCGGCTGGCCGCGCCGTCGATCGGGATACATGTGCATGGTGGAGTGCCCGGTGGGCAGTTGCGCGCCGTACTTGACGTGCACGTCGATCGCGGCGTCGGAGATCTCGTTGAAGAAGTCCGCCCGCCAGTACCACTGCAGCCCGGCCGGGTAGAGGGCGTCGAACGCGCTCTGCAGCACGCTGAACGGCATCTCCATGAGGCCGACCAGCAGCGGCGAGCCGAACGACCTGACGGGCTCGAGTACCTCACCGGCCCGGTCGTGCGACCCGGTGTAGCACCAGATGATGCCGCACGCCTTGCGTCCCCACAGTTCCTCGGGGAACGGCGGGGCCGGGGGGATGGTGAGCAGGCCGATCCAGCCGCTCAGCTCTTCCGGCAGCGAGGGCAGCAGTTCCCGGTACCAGCGCATGACCTCGGGGGTATCGGCGATGTCGTACAGCACCGGGCCGCCGATGATCGTGCCGTGCTCGCCGATGTCGTGGCAGCGGAACGTGAACGAGGTGACGATGCCGAAGTTCCCGCCCCCGCCGCGCAGCGCCCAGAACAGGTCGCTGTACGAGCTCTCGCTGGCGGTCACGAACGTCCCGTCGGCGAGGACCACGTCCGCGGCGAGCAGGTTGTCCACGGTGAGGCCGAAGCGGCGGGCCAGATAGCCGATGCCGCCGCCGAGGGTCAGTCCGGCCACCCCCGTGGAGGCCAGGAACCCGGACGGGGTGGCCATGCCGAACGCGACGGTCGCGTGATCGACGTCGCCCCAGGTGCAGCCGGCGTCCACGCGGACGGTGTGGTCCTGCGGGCTGACCGTGGTGCTGCGCAGCAGCGACAGGTCGACGACCAGGGCGCCGTCCGCCACGCCCAGGCCGGCCGCGTTGTGGCCGCCGCCGCGCACGGCGATCTCGGCGCCGTGCTCGCGGGCGAACCGCACGCAGGCGATGACGTCGGCGGCGTCGCGGCAGCGGACGATGGCGGCCGGGCGCTTGTCGATCATGCCGTTGTACACGGCCCGCGCCTCGTCGTAGCCGGGATCCCCCGGGCTGATCAGGTCGCCGCGCACCATGGCGGCTAGCTCTGCGTACGGCACCGTGGCAGTGCGCGAGGATGTGGCGGTCATGCGATTTCCCCCTTTGGGTACGTCACCGGGCTCGGTGACACACCGACGCTAGGGCGGCGTGCGTTCGCGGAGCGTTCGCGGAGCGCGTTCGGGTCAGGCGGTCGGCAGAACGCTGCCCGCCGGGGGCCTGGCGCCCCGCGCGATGAGGTCCCGTTCGCAGCGCCGCAGCAGCGGGACACTGCCGTGGCCAGACGCCATCTGCGCGGCGGTGTGCAATCGGGACACCGCCGCCTGCCCCCCATCGTAGGCGGCGCGCATCCGCATCACCTCGGGCAGCCACCAGAGGTCATCCCGCTCCTTCGCCCCGGCCAGCGCGGCGTCGAGGATGGCGCGCGCGTCGCTGGGCTGGCCATTGCGCGCCAGGAGGTCAGCGAGCAGCGACAGCCAGTACGGCATGCGCGCGAACGAGCCCTCCGCCTTGAGGTTGTCGATGCCCTGCCGGGCCAGAGCGATCCCGGACCCGTCCATGCGGGACCAGCCGTCCAGGATCAGCGCCCACTCGCGGTAGTACGCGAAGGCGTACCTCTCGCAGAGCTCACGCAGCTCTTCGACGGCGCTTCTCAAGTCGGGAACCCCCCTCGCCACGGGTGCCTCCCCGGCCCCAGGCGCCTCGGGGGCCGCGGGCTCGCGATGGCGCATCTGGTAGGTGATGCTGGCGTACGCCAGGGCCACAGCCAGGTTGTACGGGTGATCGAGCAAGCGGGCCAGCTCGATGGCGTCGCGACTGGCGGACAGAGCCGCATCGTCGTCCCCCAGCAGCCAGTGGGCGTGGGCCGACCATGCGGTGCCGTGCACGCGGGGCCGGGTTCCGATGCTCAGCGATACCGCGTCACTCGCCAGTTCGGCCGCGATCCGGAGGTGCCGCAGGCCCTCCGCGGGCCTACCCAGGCTGATGGACGACCCGCCCACGCCAAAATGAGCCACCCCGCTCAGCTCGGAGCCGGGCTCGGCCAGGGCCAGCGCGCGGGTGGCCGTCAGGTACCCCTCGGCCGTCCGTCCCTGCACGAACTGCGTCCCCCACAGCGCGACCATGCCACTGACCTTGGAGCCGGTGCGGCCCAGTGATCCGGCCAGCTCGATCGAGCGCTCGAGGGTGTGCTGCAGTTCCCGGGACGAATAGCCGAACCTGGCGTTGAGCGGCGCGGCCATGCCCTCGAGGACGGCCAGCTCCTGGCTGTCCCGGTCTTTCCCGGGGGGCAGGCCGCGGACGATGGCCAGCGTCTCCCGGCCCAGCCGGATGGCCTCGGCGTGGGCGAACATTCCCGCCGCGAGGTTCGCCGCGCGGCGGTAGTAGGCCACCGCCCGGCCAGGCCGGCCCCCGCGCGCGTACTGCTGGGCCAGCTGGGCCGAGACTGCATCAGTGTCATCGGCGTGCAGCAACTCGAGGCTCTGGGCGATGCGCCGGTGCAGCAGCCACCGTTTGGGCGGGCTGAGCTGGGCGTAAGCCGTGTCGCGGAGCAAGTCGTGGGAAAAGTCGTAGCCGTCCCGGAACTCACGCATGATCCGGCGGCGCCACAGTTCGTTGACCGCGCCGACCACGACGTCGGCGTCCAGGTCGCTGGCCTCGGTGAGCAGGTCCAGGCTGAAGTCCCTGCCGACCGCGGCGGCCAGGCCGGCCACCTCGCGGGCGGCCGGGGTGGCCTGCTCGAGCCGGTTGCGCAGCACCGCGGTGAGATCGCCGGGCTGCCGGGGGGGCTGGCCGCGGTCCGCGGTGCCCCGTACCGCCTCGACCACGTAGAGCGGGAAGCCTCCCGTCGTCTCCTGGAGCAGCAGCGCCTCGGACTCGGCCAGGGGCTCGCCGGCGATGGCCTCGGCCAGCCGGACGGTGTCGGCGGCCTCGAAGGGGCTGAGCGTGAGCTCGGTAAGCAGCCCGGTGGCCCGCATCCGGTCGGTCCAGTCCGCGGGCACCGGCTCGGCGCCCAGGTTGTCGTCGCGTGCCGTGCCGGCCACCAGGAGCTGCGCGCCGGGGGCCAGGCCCAGGCAGAACGTGAGGAAGGCCAGGGTCTCCTGATCGCACCACTGCATGTTGTCCAGGACCAGCAGCATCGGGCGATCGACGGCCAGCAGCGCCCGGGCCAGGCCCTCGAAGAAGCGCAGCCGCTGCCAGGCATCGACGACGGCTCGTGAGCCGGTCCCGCGCTCGCCCCGCCCTCCGGAAGGCACCAGCCTGTCCACTTCGGTACGCCAGGCCTCGTCCAGCGTGGCCCGGGCGGCCTGGACCTCCCGGTTGCGGAGCCAGTCCGCTACCGGCGCCAGCGCCAGGCGCCCGGCCGTCCCGAAGCACTGGCTGCCCGCCACGACCGCGCCCTGCCGCCTCGCCAGCCGGGCGACCTCAGCCACCAGGCGGGTCTTCCCCACACCGGCTCCCCCGCGGACCACGACCAGGCCCGGGTGGCCGGCCACCGCCTCGCGCCACAGCTCCTCGAGCACGCTGAATTCCCGGAACCGGCCGACCATCGGGGCCGCGGCGATCCCGGACCGGGCGATGACCGGCCCGATCTGCGGCAACGCCGCACCTGCCGGGTCGGGCCCGGAGCGGGCCATCAGGCGCTCGAACACCTGCCGCGTAGCCGGGTCCGGGGTAATGGCGAGCTCTCGTTCCAGGACCGAGGCGCAATGGTGGTAGGTGCTCACCGCACCGGCGCGGTCGCCCAGGTCGGCCTGGAGCTGCATCAGGGTGCGATAGCCGGCTTCCTCGAGCGGCTGCAGCTGGATCCGGCGGCGGGCGGCATCCACCGCCCCCGCCAGATCACTCCGCCGGGCGCGCGCCGCGCAGACCAGATCGCACAGCTCCACGCACTGGCGCTCCAGCTGCGACCTGGCCTCCAGTACCCAGTCGTCGTACACCCCGGGCAGGAGGTCGCCCCGGTACTCGGCGAGAGCCCGGGTGGCGTGCCGGAGCAGACCATCATCATCACCAGCCGCAGCCGCCGACTGGGCTGCCTCGCGCTCGATGTCGAAGGTTCGCACGTTGACGTGGCACGTCCGGGTGTCGCACCAGCACAGATCCCGGGACGTCACGATGAGCGCAGGCTCATCGCCCAGGATCTGGCGAAGCTGGTGCAGCTCACGCCGGAGATTGGTCAGCGCCTGCCCGTCTGCCGAGTCCGGCCAGAACAGGCCGGCGATGCGCTGGCGGGCCTGGGGCGAGCCAGCGTGGGTGACCAGGAAGCCGATGAGGGCAACCGTGCGTGACGAGCGGGCCCGGACCCCGGTCCCGTCGTCGGTGACGGACTGCTCCCCCAAGAGAGACACGTGCAGCATTACGACGCGGCCTCCTGCGCCCAGGGTAGACGGCCTGGGCGCCCGGGGTCACGCGCCCGGGACCCGGCT
Organism: uncultured Actinomycetes bacterium; assembly: GCA_963720645.1. Lineage (GTDB taxonomy): Bacteria > Actinomycetota > Actinomycetes > Streptosporangiales > Streptosporangiaceae > RYN-230. The sequence continues at coordinate 206,195 of CAVRFX010000026.1, forward strand.
GCCCGGCTGGTCGCGGAGGGCCCGCATGGCCTGGCGCCGCTCGCCGGGGAGAAGCCGGTCCAGGAAAAGGTGCCCGTCGAGGTGATCGAGCTCGTGCTGCAGGCAGCGGGCCAGCAGCCCGGAGCCCTCGACCGTCACGGGCCTCCGGTCCAGGTCCACCCCGGTGACCACCGCATGCCCGGCCCTCGGCGTGGGCAGGTAGAGGCCGGGTATCGACAGGCATGCTTCCGGGCCATCCTGCTGCCCCGCGGCGGAGACCAGGCCGGGGTTGATCAGGTACCCCTCCTCGTCGTCCAGGTTGTAGCAGAACACGCGCAGGTCCACGCCGATCTGCGGGGCGGCGAGCCCAGCCCGGCCCGGTAGCCGGCAGGTGTCCGTCAGGTCCGAGACCAGCCGCGCCAGGCCCGCGCCGAAGTCGGTCACCGGACGGCACACCTCGCGCAGCACCGGATCACCGAACGGGCGGATGTCCCGGACGGTCACGGGGCCGGCTCGCCAGCCGCCGCGAACGCGGGTGACCCTGGGCCGGGGGACGCGGCCGTGGCGGGTTCCGCGAGCTTGGGGAGGGCGTCGAGCAGCTGGCCGTGCCAGTGGATCTCGGCCTCCAGCCGCCCGATGGCGTGCTGCAGGATCAGGCTGTCCGCGACCGTCTGCTCAGCCCAGGTCCGTTCCCCCTCGTGCCGGAAGACCTGGAGCTGGGCGGCCAGCGCCCGGCGACGGTCCTCGACCAGCGCGCGCAGTTCCTCCTCGGGGAGCTCGCCGCTCATCGCGACGGCCAGGTCCACCGGATCCGGGCGCAGGCTGGCCTGGCGGAAGGCCTCGGCCCGCAGGGCCAGCAGCTCCCGGCGCCCCTCGCTGGTGACCGCGTAGACGGTCCGGGCGGGCAGGTTCCCCACCTGCTCGGTCCGCACCGCCTCGATGAGTCCCTCGGCTGCCATCCGGTGCAGGGCCCCGTACAGCGACCCGGGGCGCACCTCGGACCACAGCTCGGTGCGGCCGACCCTGGCGTCCCGCCGGATCTGGTGCCCGTGCATGGGCCCGTGCCGGGCCAGCGCACCGAGCACGAACAGCCGGGTGGGGTTCATGTGAGTAGTCAAACATGACTACTCACTTTTTGACAACGTCGGCAGCGGGGTCACTGGGGGCTACAGCCAGATCACGCTGCCGCGTCCTGGCTGTCCGCGGGCGCGCCGTCCCCGGGCAGCCGGGGATGCGGTCCGTACCGGGCGCCAGCTACGGCTGACGGGACCGGGGGGCCGGATTCGCCGGCAGGCCCCGGGCGGGCACCGGGTAGCCCGGGCCGGCGAGCCCGGGCTAGCTTTCCGCGCGGAGGATGGCCAGCGCGTGAGCGAGGTCCGGGGAGTACTCGCTGGTGAACTCGACCCGGCGGCCGTCCGCCGGGTGGGCGAAGCCGAGCCGGACCGCGTGCAGCCACTGCCGCGTCAGCCCCAGGTGGGCGGCGAGCACCGGGTCGGCCCCGTACAGGCGGTCGCCAGCGCAGGGGTGCCGCAGCGCCGCCATGTGCACCCGGATCTGATGGGTCCGCCCGGTCTCCAGGATGATCTCCTCCAGGCTGGCCCCGCGGAAGGCTTCGAGCGTGTCGTAGTGGGTCACGCTCGGGCGGCCGCCCGCCACCACGGCGAACCGCCCGTCCCCCGCCGGATGCCGGCCGATGGGCGCGTCGATGGTCCCCCGCAGCGGATCCGGGTGGCCCTGCACCAGGGCGTGGTAGCGCTTGTCCACCTCCCGGTCCCGGAACGCCTGCTTGAGCACCCGGTAGGCGTGCTCGCTCTTGGCCACCACCATGAGGCCCGAGGTGTTCGCGTCCAGCCGGTGCACGATGCCCTGGCGCTCCGCGGCACCGCTGGTGGCGAGGATCTGCCCGGCGCCCAGCAACCCTTCGAGCACGGTCGGGCCGGTCCAGCCCGGGGTGGGGTGGGCGGCGACACCCGGCGGCTTGTCCACCACCACGATGTCGCTGTCCTCGTACACCACGTCCAGGCCGGGCACGGGGCGCGGTACCGGCGCCGTGGAGACCGGGGCGGGCAGCGTGACGTCCAGCCATTCCCCTGCGGGCACCCGGTCCGACTTGGCCGCCGGGCGGCCCCCGATCAGCACCTGGCCGCCGGTGATGAGCTCCGCCGCACTCGTCCGGGACAGCCCGAACATCCGGGCCAGCGCCGCGTCAACCCGCTCGCCGTCCAGCCCATCGGGTACCGGCACCCGGCGCTGGCCCGCCCCGGTCACGAGCGGCCTTCTCCGGGCACGCCCGGTGGGCGCGGCATGCCGGGCCCGGACCTGGTGGCGTCCAGGGCGGCACTCCGCGGCCCCGGCGAATCGCCCCCGCGTGTGTGCGGGTCATTGCTGGGGGCGTGCGGGTCATCCTGCGGGCCAGGCGGGTCATCGCGCGGGCCGGGCTCTGCGGCCGCACCGCCGCTGATCATGGTGGCCGCCGCAGGACCGGAACCGGCCGCGGGGCCGGCGGCCGCGTTCCTGGTGCCGTCGATGGAGATGCCCCGGACAGCGAGCAGCACCGCCAGCACGCCGCCGCACACGATGCACGAGTCAGCCACGTTGAACACCGGCCAGTGCGGCAGCTCGATCCAGTCCACGACGTGCCCCCGCAGGAAGCCTGGTGACCGGAACAGCCGGTCCCCCAGGTTCCCGGCCGCCCCGCCGAGCAGGAGCCCGAGCGTGACCGCCCAGGGAACGCTGCGCAGCCGCCGGGCGGTGCGCAGGATCGCCACGATCACCCCGAGCGCGATCAGGGTGAACACGACAGTGACCGAGGTGCCGATGCTGAACGCCGCGCCGCTGTTACGCAGCTCGCGCAGCGTCAGCAAGCCGCCGAGCAGGGTGATCGGGGCCCGATGCGACAAGGTGGCCACCACGATGGTCTTGGAGACCAGATCCGCAACGAAGACCACGACGGCAACCGTGATCAGCAGGCGGACCCGGCGCGGCCGCGGCGCCGGGCCGGGGCCGCCCGCCCCGTGATCCGGGTCGCTGGCGCTTCGCGCGCCGTTCAGCGCCGTTCCTCGCGCTGCTTGCAGGCCACGCACAGGGTGGCCCGGGGAAAGGCCTGCAGGCGTGCCTTCCCGATCGGCTCGCCGCAGGACTCACAGATGCCGTAGGTGCCGTCCTCGATTTTGGACAGCACCCGCTCGGTCTGGGCCAGCAGCTCGCGTGCATTCTGGGTCAGGGCCAGCTCGTGCTCGCGCTGGAATGTCTTGGCCCCCGCGTCCGCGGAGTCGTCGCCGGCGTCGCCGACCGCGTCACCGAGCCGGGCCGCGATCTCTGACTCCGCGGCGGAGATGTCCTGCCGCAGCCCGTTGGCCTCGTCCTGGAGTTCCTGGCGGACCTCGGCCAGCTCCTTCTCGGTCCAGTGCTTCTCGCCAGGACGGACCGGTAGAGCCGCGGCACCCGAACGTGCGGTTGCTGTCATCCCGGCCCCCTTTGACACGATTTGTCCACTATGCCAGCTGCCACCAATCGATCTTGAACTGGCGGGCAGTCACCGGAGGATAGATCGGCCTACCCGGCACTGCAAACACATCTGGGGCCGCCGATAATCCGCGGCCCCGGCTGCTCATGGTCATCTGGTGGTCCAGTTATCACCCCGGCAGCGGGCCAGCCCGCCGCCGCAGGCCGCCCGGCCCGCATGGCCGCGCCGGAAATGTCCCCTGATACTGGGGAAGAGAACTGCCCGCCCCCACCCGATGGAGACCCCGATGGCCCAGGCCACCAGCGACGCCCCGCGCACGTCGGTCCGCCACCCGCTCGCCCCGCTGACGGTCGGCGAGGCCGGCCAGGCCAGCCGGCTCGCGCTCGCCGTCGCGGGCCCGGGCGCGCGGCTCGTCTACTGCGCCCTCGCCGAGCCCGCCAAACGGGCTGTCCTGGCCTGGGACGGCCGGCCGCTGCCCCGGGAGGCCCGCTGCGTCCTGTACGAGCGGCCCGCGGGGCAGACCTGGGTGATCACGGTCTCGCTCGACAACGCCGCGGTGACCAGGAAGGTCCTGGTCCCGGACGTCCAGCCGCCGCTCATGGCCGAGGAATGGACCGAGAACACCGAGCAGATCAAGGCCGACCCCGGCTTCCAGGCCGCGCTGGCCCGGCGCGGTATCACGGACATGTCCCTGGTCCAGGTCGATCCCTGGCCGGCCAGCAACTTCGGGCTGGAGGTCGACGCCTCCGGACGGCGCCTGGCGCGAGGGGTGGCGTACCTGCTCGATGGCCCGGGCAGCAATCCGTACGCCCGGCCGGTCGAGAACCTGGTGGCCCTGCTGGACCGTGACACCGGGGAGGTACTGGAGATCGAGGACGGCGAGGCGGTGCCCATCCCCCGGGACGCCGGCCGGTACGACAGCGCCAGCGCCGGCGACCTGCGCCACCTGTCGGCACTGCAGATCGTGCAACCCGACGGGCCGGGGTTCACCGTGGACGACGGGTTCCTGACCTGGGGACCCTGGCAGATGCGGCTGTCGCTGCACCCGATCGAGGGACTTGTCCTGCACCAGATCGGCTACCAGGACCACGGGCGCCTGCGGCCCATCATCTACCGGGCCGGCCTGTCCGAGATGATCGTGCCGTACGGCTCCACCGCGATGAACCACTGGTGGAAGAACGCGTTCGACGCCGGCGACGTGGGACTGGGCAAGATGGCCAACCCGCTGGAACTGGGCTGTGAGTGCCTGGGTGAGATCGTCTACCTGGACGCCGTGGCCGTGGGCGAGGACGGCACGGCTGGCGTCCTGCCGCAGGCGATCTGCCTGCACGAAGAGGACTACGGCGTGCTCTGGATGCACCGGGACGCGGCGAACCAGGCCGCGGAGACGCGCCGCTCCCGGCGGATGGTCGTGTCGTCCATCGCCACCGTCGGCAACTACGAGTACGGCTTCTTCTGGTACTTCTACCTGGACGGCACGATCCAGGCCGAGGTCAAGCTGACCGGCATCATCCAGACCCAGGCGGTCGCGCCGGGAACCCAGCCCAGCTACGCCAAGCTGGTGACCCCGGAGCTGGCCGGCCCTCACCACCAGCACCTGTTCAGCTTCCGCCTGGACATGTGCCTGGACGGCCCGGCCAACTCGGTCTACGAGGTGGACGCGGTGCCCGTCCCGGCCGGTCCCGCGAACCCGTACGGGAACGCGTTCACCGTCCAGGAGACCCTGCTCGAGACCGAGTCCGCCGCCCAGCGGATGGCCGCGCCCGAGCGGAGCCGGTCGTGGAAGATCGTCAACCACGGCGCGCGCAACGCTTGCGGTGAGCCGGTCGGGTACACCCTGGTGCCCACGCAGGCCAGCGCGCCGCTGCTGGCCCAGCCGGCTGCCGCGATCACCTCGCGGGCCGCGTTCGCCACCCGCCATCTGTGGGTCACCCCGGCCCGGGACGACGAGCTGCGGGCCGCCGGGGAGTTCCCGAACCAGCATCCGGGAGGCGCCGGCCTGCCCGCCTGGACCGCGGCGGACCGCCCGGTCACCGACACGGGCATCGCGTTGTGGCACACGGTCGGCGTGACCCATTTCTGCCGGCCGGAGGACTTCCCGGTGATGCCGGTGGAGTACACCGGGTTCACCCTGCGCCCGGCGGGGTTCTTCGACCGGAACCCGGCCCTCGACCTGGCCCCGCCCGCCCCCGGCCACTGTGCCACCTGAACCACGGGAACACCTTGATCACGCGGCACCCGGGCCACGGGCACCACCCGGGACCACGGGGCTGCAGAAATGGCGTCGGTGGCTGAGCGGGAGATCCGCTATCGTTGAACGTGTCGGCAAGGCGTTGATGGGGACAGCTGCCGCAGCAGGCAGCCAGGAGCGACCCGGGGATGGTGTGAGCCCGGGGGCAGGCCAGCGGACCAGATCACCCCAGAGCCGCCGGAGGAACAGCAGCGGGCCAGGCATGGCGGCCGCCAGCAGGCGCCATGGTCGCCAGCAGGCCGCATGGCCCGCGAGCTCAGTAGAACCGGCTGCCAGACACGAATGGAGAGGGCCGCGCTCCCTCGTGGAGACGCGGCCAAGGAGGGTGGTACCGCGGGGCCGCCGCCGGCGCGCCTCGTCCCTCCAGCGAAGCCGCGCGAACGGGCCGATGGCCAGCCCGCGAGCGCCCCGCAGGAGGACCACCCATCGTGTCAGATCCAGCCCAGCCGCAACCGGGCCAGCCCGGGTCCGCGCCGCCAGCCCCAGGCGGCCCGCGCTACTTCCCTGACCTGCCTCCGGCTATCGACCTGCCCGCCATGGAGCATGACGTCCTGGCCCGCTGGCAGGACGGGAAGTTCTTCGAGCGTTCGTTGGAGGCCACCGCGGGACGGCCGCTCTGGACCTTCTACGAGGGACCGCCGACGACCAACGGCATGCCCGGTGTGCACCACATCGAGGCCCGGGTGTTCAAGGACGTGTTTCCCCGCTTCAAGACCATGCAGGGATTCCACGTCCCGCGCCAGGGCGGCTGGGACTGCCACGGGCTCCCGGTGGAGGTGGCCGTGGAGCGGGAGCTCGGCCTGTCCGGCAAGAGGGCGATCGAGAGCTACGGGATCGCGGAGTTCAATGCGCGGTGCCGCGAGTCGGCCCAGCGGCACGTGGACGCGTTCGAGGAACTGACCGTCCGGCTGGGCTACTGGGTGGACCTGCAGCATGCCTACCGGACCATGGACACCAGCTACATCGAGTCGGTGTGGTGGTCGCTGAAGGAGATCTTCAGCAAGGGCCTGCTGGTCAAGGACTTCCGGATCAGCCCGTACTGCCCGCGGTGCGAGACCCCCCTGTCCGACCACGAGATGGGCCAGCCGGACGTGTACCGGCAGGTGAGCGACCCGGCGGTCACGGTCCGGTTCCCCCTGCTCAGCCTGCCGGACGGGGCCAATCCGCTGCTGAACGGGGCGGACCTGCTGGTCTGGACCACCACGCCGTGGACCCTGGTCTCCAACACCGCGGTGGCGGTCCACCCGGGCGAGAGCTACGCGGTCGCCCGCAAGCCCGGCGACGGTGACACGGTCGTGGTGGCCGAGAAGCTGGTCGCCCGGGTACTCGGGGAAGGCTGGCACGTCGTGGCCACGGTGCCGGGCGCGGCCCTCGTCGGCGCCACCTACCGGCCGCCGTTCGGCCTGGTCGAGATCCCGGGTGCGCACCGGGTCGTGCCCGGCGGCTTCGTCACCACCGAGGATGGCACCGGCCTGGTGCACCTGGCCCCGGCCTTCGGCGCCGACGACATGGAGACCGGCCGCGCGCACGGCCTGCCGGTGGTGAACCCGGTCCGCCCGGACGGGCGTTTCGAGGAGTGGATCCCGCTGGTGGGCGGGATGTTCTTCAAGGACGCCGACGAGCCGCTGGTCCGGGACCTGACCGAGCGCGGCCTGCTGTTCCGGGTCGAGCCGCAGTACGAGCACAGCTACCCGCACTGCTGGCGCTGCCACACGCCGCTGCTGTACTACGCGCTGCCGTCCTGGTACATCCGGACCACCCAGGTCAAGGACCTGATGCTGGCCGAGAACGAGCGGACCACCTGGCAGCCGCCGACCATCAAGCATGGCCGGTACGGCGAGTGGCTGCGCAACAACGTGGACTGGGCGCTGTCCCGGACCCGGTACTGGGGGACTCCCCTGCCGATCTGGGAGTGCGGTGAGCAGCACCTGACCTGCGCCGGATCGCTCGCCGAGCTGAGCGAGCTGGCCGGGCGGGACCTGTCCGGGCTGGACCCGCACCGCCCCTACGTGGACGAGGTGACGCTGACCTGCCCGGAGTGCGGCGGGGAGGCCCGGCGGGTGCCGGAAGTGATCGACGCCTGGTATGACTCCGGGTCGATGCCGTTCGCCCGCCTCGGCGCGCCGTGGCAGAACGCCGAGGAGTTCCGGCGCACGTACCCGGCGCAGTTCATCTGCGAGGCGATCGACCAGACCCGCGGGTGGTTCTACTCGCTGATGGCGGTCGGCTGCCTGGTGTTCGGCCGGAACTCTTACGAGAACGTGGTCTGCCTCGGCCTCGTGGTGGACGAGCGGGGCCGCAAGATGAGCAAGCACCTGGGCAACGTGCTCGAGCCGCTCCCGCTGATGGAAGCACACGGCGCGGACGCGATCCGCTGGTTCTTCGCGGCGTCCGGCTCACCCTGGTCCACCCGGCGGATCGGCGATGGGGCACTCGGGGAAATCGTCCGCAAGGTCCTGCTCACCTACTGGAACACCGTGTCGTTCCTGGTCCTGTACGCGAACGCGGCCTCGGCGCAGGATCAGGCGTGGGGCCCGGCGCAGGCCGCGCAGGCACCGCCCGCGGCCAGCCGGCCGCTGCTGGACCGCTGGCTGCTGAGCGAACTGAACGCCACCACCCAGCAGGTCACCGTGGACCTGGAGGGCTTCGACACCGCGGCTGCGGGCCGGCGCCTGGCCGCGTTCATCGACGACCTGTCGAACTGGTACGTGCGCCGCTCCCGGCGGCGGTTCTGGGAAGGGCCGGCTACGCCGGACGGCTCGTCGGCGTTCGCCACGCTGTATGAGAGCCTGCACGTGCTGACCCGGCTGATGGCCCCGATCACGCCGTTCCTGGCCGACCACGTGTGGTCCGTGCTGCGCGGCCCGGATGACCCGGAGTCCGTGCACCTGGCCAGCTGGCCGGATGCGGACGAGGGGCTCATCGACTCCCGGCTGTCCGTCCAGATGGCGCAGACCAGGCGACTGGTCGAACTCGGGCGCTCCGCGCGCGCCGCGGCCTCGGTCCCGGTCCGCCAGCCGCTGCCCCGCGCCGTGGTGAGCGCGGCCGGGTTCGCGGACCTGGTTCCGGAACTGCGCGCCGAAGTGACCCAGGAGCTGAACGTCCGCGCGCTGGAGCCGATGGCCGCGGTCGGGGAAGACCTGGTCAACCACGTGGTGAAGCCGAACTTCCGTACCCTGGGCCGCCGGTTCGGCAAGGGCACCAAGGCGGTCGCGGCGGCGATCACCGCGGCTGAGCCGGCCGTGCTGGCCGCCGAGCTGAGGTCGGCAGGTAAGGTCTCGGTCGAGGTGGACGGCACCACGGTCGCCCTCGGGCCAGACGACGTGATCGTGACCCAGACCCCCCGGACCGGCTGGACGGTCGCGTCCGAGGGCGGCGAGACTGTCGGCGTCGAGGTGTTCATCACCCCGGAACTGCGCCGCGAGGGTCTGGCCCGGGAGGTCATCCGGCTGGTCCAGGACGCACGCAAGTCCGATGGGCTGCACGTGAGCGACCGGATCACGGTCGCCTGGGAAGCCACCGATCCGGACCTGTCGGCCGCGCTGACCGAGCATGGGCAGCTGATCGCGGGCGAGGTGCTGGCCGACCGCTTCGGTCCCGCCACGGCCCAGGACACGGACCCGGCCGGGGGTGCGCACCAGCACGCGGAGCCGGAGCTGGGCCTGACCTTCTGGCTGGCTCGGGCCTGACCGCACGCGGTTCCCTCCCCGCCGGCGCGGGCGGGGAGGGAACGGCGCTTAGGCTTCGAGCTGGTCGGGCTGACAGGCCCGGCACGGCACGAACGTGGCCTCCTCGGCCTCCTGCCTGGTCATGATCTCCAGATCATCCGCGCCGAGGAACCGGATCAGGATGCACCCGCTGCGGTGGTAGCGCGCCACTCCGGGCACCACCGTCACCTCGACGCGCTCCGGCCCGGCCGCAGGCTCAGCCGCGGCCGGGCCCTCGGGCTCTGGAGCGGCGGATCCCCCGGCCGCGGTGTCCTCGGCCGCGGCCGGGCCCTCGGGCTCTGGAGCGGCGGATCCCCCGGCCGCGGTGTCCTGGGCCGCGGAATCCCGGGCCGCGGAGGCCGCCGGCTTCCCGGCCGCCGGATCCTCCCCGGCGGGCTCACTGGCCGCGGAATCGCCCGCGGCCGCGGCCCTGGCCGACGGCTCGTGCTCAGCGGGCGGCTCCGGTTCGGCCATCCCGGTGCCCGGTACCCCGGTGTCGTGGTCTGCGGCCTCGCTGGCTGGCTCCGCCTCGCTGGCTGGCTCCGCCTCGCTGGCTGGCTCCGCCGCGGGCGGGTCTTCCCGGCCCGGAAGGGAGATGATCCACTGGGGCCGGTCCTGGCCCGTCCCCGCCCCGGGAGGCGCGGGCTCGGAGACCGGCCCGGCGGGCTCCTCCTCCTGAGCGCCCGGAGCCGCATCGTCGGGAGCGCCTGACGCCGCATCCTGGTCAGGAGGGCCAGCACTGTCCTGACCGGCGACCTGGGCAGGTCCGGCGTCCGCCGCCTCCGACCCCGGCTCGGCCGGCTCCCCGGCCGCCGGTCCGGCGTGAGCGGATCCGGTGTCATCCGGACCTGAGTCGTTGTCCGGACCGGGACCGTCCGCATCCTGGGCCGGATCTGGACGGGCGGACGCCCCCGCGAACGCTGCCGCAGGCGGGGGCCAGGCGGGGTCGGAAGTCTCGGGCGGCTGCCAGCCCGCACCCTGCCCCCATATCCAGGCACCGGCGGATGACGTATCCCGGGGGCCGGCCTTCCCGGGGGGCGGGGCCTGCTCGGGCGACCCGGGGGATTCACTGAAGACGGGGAGTTCGATGGCGGGCCAGCTCAGCGCGCCCGTATCGCGCTTGCCCGCGGATCCGAGTTCCTCCTCGACCCGCTCCCACAGGTCGTCGGAGCGTCCGGCGACCGGAGACCCCTGCTGGGGGCGCACCGTGTCCGCCTGTCCGCCGGCCTGCGGGCCGGCGGCCTCCTCGTGCCGCTCTTCCCCGCCAGCGGCGGCCGTGGTCACCGCGCTGGCCAGCACCGGGAGGCTACTCACCCCCGCCTGCGGCGCTGACCAGGCCCCCTGTGCACTGGCGGGCCGGGACTCGCCCCGGCCGAATATCTCCGACCAGTGCGTCACTATCCCGGCCGCCAGGATCAGCGCCGCTACCGCACAGACCCCGATGGACACGTACACCATCAGCAGGCTGCTGGCGAGGACGCCGGCCACGAGAAGGCCGATCGCCACGGCAGCCAGGAGAGCGCTGGCTTTGATCACGTACGCTCTCCGCGGGCTATGCGGGTCATGCTGCCAACCGAGGAAACACTGTTGAGCTGGGAAACTACCGAGTGGGCTAACCGGCTACCGGTGGTCGTGCGGTGAGCCATCTGACGGGTGGAACCCGCCATGTGACACAGGCTCCGGCGCGCCGGCGTAGGCGCTGGCAATGGACGGCTGGCCATTCCTGGCCTCCATGCGGGACATACCCGAGGAAACGGACGAGTCGGGCCCGCCACCCATGGCCGGGAAGGCGCCGCTGTCAGTCGCGCCAGCTTCCAGGTCACGCATCTGCCCTTCGAGGTACGCCTTCAGCCTGCTGCGGTACTCCCGCTCGAAGGCACGCAGGTCATCGACGCGCCGCTCCAGCTCTTCACGCTGCTGGACCAGGGAGCCCATGGCCTGGCGGTGGCGCTCCTGCGCGTCCCGCTCGAGGCTTTCCGCGCGGGCCCGCGCATCGCTGGTGATCTGCTCCGCCTGGCGGCGGGCCTTGCCCAGGATGTCGTCGGCCTCACGGCGAGCCCGGCCAAGCGTCTCGTCGGCCTCGCGCCGCGCATCGGCGATCGCCTGGTCGGCGGTCTGCTGCGCGAGCGCCAGCACGCGCGCGGCCGTGTCCATGTTGTCCTCGGCCGGCGGCATGCCCATCATCGGCGGCTCTGGCCTGCGCTCAGGCTCAGGGCGCGGCGGCTCGGGCGCCATCATTTCCGGAGCCGGGTCGGCGAGGGGCGAGCTGAGCGCGGACATCGGTACCTTGCCCCCCCGCAGGCTCTCGGCCAGCTTCGCCCGGAGCTCCTCGTTCTCCTGGATCAGCCGGTCGAGCTCAACCTCGACCTCGTCGAGGAAGGCGTCAACCTCTTCCTCGTCGTAGCCCGGCCTGAGCCTGGTGGTACTGAACTGCTTGTTTCGCACATCCGCGGGCGTCAGCGGCATCTCGTCTCCTCGGCACGCTTGAACGGTGTTCCTGTCGGACGCTACCTGATCAGAGCAGCTGCACGGCCTGCATCGCGAAAATGACTACGAAGAAGAGCACCATGAAGCTGAGGTCCAGGGCCAGACTACCGATCCTGACCGTGGGGATGACGCGTCTTAGCAATCTCAGTGGAGGGTCGGTAGCAGTAAAGACCAGTTCGGCCAGGATCAGGACGATGCCCTTGGGCTGCCAACGGTCCGGAGGCCGCGAGAAGGCCTGGATCCAGCTGAGGATCAACCTCCCGATGAGAAGAACGAAATAGATCGTCAGCACGTAGAACAGAACGATCTTTACAATCCCCACGTCCCTGCCCTGCCTTCACCGGCGCTGCCGTGACGGGCACCGGGATGGCTACCGCGTGTGCCTGCGCCGCGTGCTCGCCACCGAGTGTGCCGGTACTCCTGAGCGTCTAACTCTGGTTGAAGAAGCCTCGTTCAGCGATCCGGGCCTTGTCCTCCGCCGTCACCTCGACGTTGGCCGGGCACAACAGGAACACCCTGTTCGTCACGCGGTCGATGCTCCCGTGCAGGCCGAAGATCAGGCCTGCCGCGAAGTCGACGAGCCGCTTGGCATCGCTGTCGACCATCTCCGTCAGATTCATGATCACCGGAATGCCCTCACGGAAGTGCTCTCCGATGGTACGGGCTTCATTGTACGTGCGCGGGTGCAAGGTGGTGATCCGGGCGAGATCGGCGGCATGGGATGGCCCGGGCACATGGGTACTGGTAGCTGGTACTGGCGCCGGCACTGGCACTGGCACTGGCCCGCGGGGCGGCGGCCATGGCAGGGTCCATGAGGAATTCACCGCGGCCACGGGAGGCCGGCCGGTCAGGCTCCGGTTCGGCGGCCTCGGCCGGCTCGCCGTACTCGTCCTCGTACTCCTCATAGGAGTCATAGCCGTCGTCATACCGCGGATCATCCTCGACGAGGCCGAGGTAGACCGCCATCTTGTGCATCGCGCCGGCCATCGGTCAGACCTCCGTCATCACTGTCATGCGCCCCGGTGCGTCGGACATTACCTGACGAAGCCCGGCCGACCGCCGAGCAACGCCGTACCAACCCGGACGTGTGTCGCGCCCGCGCCGATGGCGGCCTCCAGGTCACCGCTCATCCCGGCTGAGATCATGGTCGCCGCGGGATGCGCCGCGCGCACCCCGGCGGCCACCTCAGCCAGCCTGTGGAAGGCCTCCAGCGGGTCGGTTCCCTGTGGCGCCACAGCCATCACTCCCCCCAGTTCCAGGCCCGCCTCCCGGGCCAGCGCGTCCGCGATCGGAGCCACGCCCCCCGCGGTGACCCCCCCGCGACCGGGGTCCCCGTCCAGGCTGACCTGGACCAGGCAGGTCAGCGTGCGGCCCGCTTTCCGGGCCGCCCCGCCCAGGGCGGTGACCAGCCGGGGCCGGTCCACCGAATGGACCACGTCTGCGTAGCACACCACGCTGCTGACCTTGTTGGTCTGCAGCTGCCCGACGAAGTGCCAGGTGAGGCGGTCACGCAGGTCCGCGCACTCGGCGGCCTTCGGGGCCGCTTCCTGGTCGCGGTTCTCCCCCACATCCCGCACGCCCAGCGAGCTCAGCACCCGGATATCGCTGGCCGGGAAGGTCTTGGTGATGGCGATCAGGGTGACGTCGTCCGCCGCCCGCCCGGCCGCCTGGCAGGCCGCGCTGATCCGCGCCCGGACCCGGCCGAGCGACGCGGCCACCTCGGCGGCCCGGTCACGGCCGGGGCCGCCTGGCGGGCCTGTCACCAGGTCCGGCCGGTCACTACTTGAGGAAGTCGGGGACGTCGAGCTCGTCATCCTCTTCGAAGACCACGGAGCGGCGCCGGGTGGTCGCCGCGTCGAAGACCCGGGCCGCCGCGGCGGTGTCTGTCCGCGGCGCCGGCGCGATCGGCTCGGCGTCAGCGGCCGGGGTGCAGGCACGGGGTCGATCCCGCTGTCCTCGGCCACCAGGGGCGCCGACGCCACGGAACCCGCTGATCCGGACGTGCCGTTCTCGGTGCTGCCGGTGGTCACGGGCTCCGGCTCCGGGTCACTGACGGTCTCGGAGGGGGCGGCCCACACATCGGCAGGCACCGGAGAAGCCGGCACGGCCGGCGCCCGGTAGGTGTCGGCGGCGGGCACCGGGGCGGGCTCCGCGGCGAAGCTGGACGCCGCCCGGGCCGACCGGGCCGGCGGGTGCCGCCCTCGTCGAACCCGGCCGCGATGACCGTGACCCGGACCTCGTCGCCGAGCGCGTCGTCGATGACCGCGCCGAAAATGATGTTGGCTTCTGGCGCCGCGGAGTTGGACACGAGCTGGGCCGCTTCGTTGATCTCAAAAAGGCCCAGGTCGGAGCCGCCCTGGATGGACAGCAGGACACCATGGGCGCCGTCGATGCTCGCCTCGAGCAGCGGGCTGGAGATAGCCATCTCAGCGGCCGCGACGCTGCGGTCGTCGCCGCGCGACGAGCCGATGCCCATGAGCGCCGAGCCCGCCCCGGACATGACCGATTTCACGTCGGCGAAGTCCAGGTTGATCAGGCCGGGCGTGGTGATCAGGTCGGTGATTCCCTGGACACCGGAGAGGAGCACCTGGTCGGCTGCCTTGAACGCGTCCAGCACGCTGACGTGCCGGTCCGAGATGGACAGCAGCCGGTCGTTCGGGATGACGATCAGGGTGTCGACCTCGTTGCGCAGCCGCTCAATGCCCAGTTCCGCCTGCAGGCGCGGCGCTTGCCCTCGAAGCCGAACGGCCGGGTGACCACGCCAATGGTCAGTGCGCCGAGCGCCCGGGCGATATTGGCCACGATCGGCGCCGCCGCCGGTGCCGGTGCCGCCGCCCTCTCCCGCGGTGACGAAGACCATGTCGGCGCCCTTGAGGACCTCCTCGATCTCCTCCCGGTGATCTTCCGCCGCGTGGGCCCCGACTTCCGGATTGGCCCCGGCGCCGAGGCCCCGGGTAAGTTCCCGGCCGACGTCGAGTTTCACGTCGGCGTCGCTCATCAGGAGCGCCTGCGCGTCGGTGTTGATCGCGATGAACTCAACGCCTTTGAGCCCCTCTTCGATCATCCGGTTCACGGCATTGACGCCGCCCCCACCGATGCCGACGACCTTGATGACCGCCAAATAGTTCTGCGGTGCTGCCACGAGAAGGGCCCTTTCCGCTCGTTTGCTTCTCTCGTCTTCCTGCCCACTATTTTTACTGCCGGAGGAAGTGCCCTTTGCGGGTCCGTCCTCTGAAAGCCACCGCCGCAGCCAATGTTTCAGCCACCTGCCGAATTGCTCCCCCAATTGCATCGGCCGGCACGCTCCGTGATTTTCAGAGAGGTCAACCCTAACCTTCAAGTTGAGATTTACAGTTATGTCATCCTGGCGATTGATACGGACAGTAGGGTTGGACGGGGGCAGGGTCAACTAGCCACGCGCGAAGCGGGCCGGCGTGTCGCCGCACGCCTGCGTATTGCGGGCCGCCATTCACCCTCCGGTCACCGCCGTCCCCGGGGCGCTCACGTCGTAAGTCCGCGCGTGCGTGCGCATGAGCAGCGCCAGTTCCCTGGCCTTCGCGGCTGGCCGGTCTGTCCCGCCCCACACCACCGTGATCCCGCGGGCCAGCCTGAGCGTCACCTCCGACGCGCTCGGCGCCTGCACGCTGACCACGGACCGGGCCAGGTACCGCGGCAGCTCGTGCAGGACCGACGCCGCGGCGTACACCGCCGGGCTGCCGCGCAGCGCCGGCACGGACACCGGCCCGGCCCCCGCTTCGAGCAGGGGCAGCCCGGGCGGGCGCCGCGACGATGGCTCCACGGCGACGCCGTACTTGTCGATGAGCTGGTAACCGCTCCCGGCCCGCACGGCCAGGGCGGGGGTCCTCTCGGTGACGGCAATCGTGATCCCGTCCGGCCAGCTACGGCTGACCCGCGCGGACTGGACCTGGCGGATCTGCTCGACCCGGTGGGCAACGGCGGCACTGTTCACCCTGATCAGCGGCAGCCCAGGCGGGATGGCCGCGGCCGACCTCACCTCGGCCCCGGTGACCAGGTGGGTTCCCGTGACCTGAACCGAGCGGACCACGAAGAACCGGGAGTCGAGCAAGGCCCAGGCCACGCCGGCCACGATGGCCACCGCGGCCAGGGCGAAGAAGGCCGCCCGCCAGGGCTGGCGCCCGGGCCGACGCCCGGGCCCGCCGCCGCCGTCCGGTCCCGGGCCGCCGGGATCCCCGGCTGGCCGGTCACGGCCCTCCTGTGCGACGTCCCCGGCCTGACTGCTCATCCAGCCGGCCCGCCACGGGCGCGGAGCGCGTCGAGGACCGGCTGCCCCAGCGCGGTGACGTCACCTGCGCCCATGGTCAGCACCAGGTCGCCGGGCTTGGCGGTGGCTGCCACGGCGCCCGGCACGGCCCCGCGGTCCGGCACGAAATGGGCCCCGGCCCCGGGCACGGCCTCGGCGACCAGTTCGCCGGTGACGCCCGGTTCCGGATCCTCGCGGGCGGGATAGACATCCAGTACGAAGGCCTCGTCGGCGCGGCCGAGGGCCGCGCCTAGCTCAGCTGCGAAGATGCGGGTCCGGCTGAACAGGTGCGGCTGGAAGATGGCGATCACCCGCCCCCCGTCCGCGATGTCCCGGGCCGCCGCGAGGTCGGCGGCCAGCTCGGTGGGATGGTGCGCGTAGCTGTCCAGCACCCGCACCCCATCGGCCTCGCCCTTGAGTTCCAGCCGGCGCCGGGCGCCGCGGTAGGCGGCGAGCCCGCGGGTCACCGCATCCGCCAGGAACCCGAGCTCCAGGCAGGTCGCCAGGACCGCGGTGGCGTTGAGCGCATTGTGCCGGCCGGGGACACGCAGCTGCACCTGCGCGGTGACCTCAGCCGCCTGCGCCGGCGGCCCGGCACTGACCTCGAAACCGACCGTCATGCCACGAGGCACCACGGCGCCGATCCGGTAGTCCGCGTCCGCCGACTCGCCATAAGTCCGGACGCGCAGCGGGAGATCGCGGGCCGCCCCGGCCAGGGCCCGGGCGCCCGGGTCATCGGCGCAGACGACCAGCAGCCCGCCGGGGGCGATGCGCCCGGCGAACGCGGCGAACGCGGTCTCGATCTCGGCCAGGCCGGCGTAGTTGTCCAGATGATCGGCTTCCACGCAGGTGACGATCGCCGCCTCGGGCGAGAGCATGAGGAACGAGCCGTCGCTCTCATCGGCCTCGGCCACGAAGAAATCGCCGCTGCCCTCGTCCGCGCCGAGGCCGGTCTCGGTCAGGATGCCGCCGATCACGTAGGACGGATCGGCCCCGCAGTCCCGCAGCACGGTGGTCAGCATGGATGTGGTCGTGGTCTTGCCGTGCGTGCCGGCCACCGCCACCGTCCGGCGGCCCAGCATCACCGAGGCCAGCGCGGCCGCGCGGTGCAGTACCCGCAGCCCGCCGCGGCGGGCGGCCACCAGCTCGGGGTTGTCCGGCCGGATCGCGGTGGACACCACGAGCGTGTCCGCCGCCCGCGACGTTCGCGGCGTCGTGCCCGACCCGGATGTCCGCGCCGAGCACTGCCAGCTCGTCGAGGAGCGCCGAGCCGGACGCGTCGCTCCCGGACACGCGAACCCCCCGGGCCAGCATGATCCGGGCGATCCCGGACATGCCGGCCCCGCCGATGCCGGTGAAGTGCACCCGGCCGAGCTGCCCGACCGGGACCGGGTCCACCGGGGTTACCAGGCCCATCGCGCCATCCTCGTCTGCTGGTGGTTCACGCCCGGCGCCTCCCCCGGCTGGCCCCGCCGGTGCTGGCCCGGCTGCCGCCGGCGTGACCCGGACCGCCCCGGCCACGGGACCGGCCCTGGGCCCGGTCCCGGACGATGCCGAGGACCTCAGCGGCCAGCCTCGCGTCGGTGTCCCGATGGCCCATCGCCGAGGCCGCCTGCGACATGGCCGCCACGAGCTGCGCGTCCACCAGGATGGGCAGCAGGTCGGAGCGGATCCACTCGGGGCTCAGATCCGCGTCGGCGATGATCAGGCCGCCACCGGCCGCCTCGATCGGCACCGCGTTGAGGCGCTGCTCGCCGTTGCCGTGCGGCAGCGGCACGTAGGCCGCGGGCAGCCCCACCGCGGTGAGTTCCGCGCAGGTCATCGCGCCACTGCGGCAGATCGCGAAGTCGGCCGCCGCATAGGCCAGGTCCATCCGGTCCACGTACGGCAGCGTGATGTACGGCGGCCCCGCGACGGGCAGCCGGACGTCGATGTCGCTGCGCGGGCCGAGAATGTGCAGCACCTGGATACCCGCTGCGCGGATCGAGTCGGCCGCGTCGAGGACCGCGTAGTTCAGCGAGCGGGCGCCCTGTGAGCCGCCGGTGACCAGCAGCACCGGCAGGTCCGGCCGGAGCCCGAAGTGCGCCCGGGCCTTGTCCGCCAGGGCCAGCCGGTCCAGGCTGGCGATCTCGTGGCGCAGCGGTATCCCGATGTAGCTGGCGTGCGGGAGCTTGGTGTCAGGCTGGCCGGTGAACACGTGCGTGGTGAACCGGGCGCCGATCCGGTTGGCCAGCCCGGGCCGGGCGTTGGCCTCGTGCACCACGATCGGCACGTGGTGGCGCCGCGCGGCCAGGTAACCCGGGGTGGCCACGTAGCCGCCGAACCCCACCAGCACGTCCGCGCGGGCCTGGTCCAGCACCCGCGCCGCGGCGCCCACCGAGGCGCTGAGCCGGCCAGGCACCCCGAGCAGCTGCGGGGTCAGCTGGCGGGGCAGCGGGACCGGCGGGATCAGCGCCAGTTCGTAGCCGCGCATCGGAACCAGCCTGGTCTCCAGGCCGCGCTCGGTTCCCAGGCACACGATGCTGAGCTGCGGGTCAGCCCGGCGCAGGGCATCGGCGAGGGCCAGCGCGGGCTCAATATGGCCCGCGGTCCCCCCGCCCGCGAGTACGACGCTCATCGCCCGGCACTCCCTCTCTCACCGACGGCGCCCGGGCGCGGCTGGCTTCTCCCGCCTGCCGGCCAGGCCCAGCCAGCTTAGGACGCGGAGCGGCACGCCGGGGCCAGCCTCGGCAAGGGCCTGGCTCGCCCCCGGCTCCCGTTTCGCGAAAGACATCAGCATGCCGAGCGCCACCATGGTCACGAGCAGCGAGGACAGCCCCTCGGAGATCAGCGGCAGGGGCACCCCGGTGATCGGCACCAGGCCGAGCACCGCACCCATGTTCACCACGGCCTGGACCACGATCCAGGCGGTGGCACCCCCGGCGGCCAGCCGCATGAACGTGTCCTGCACCCGCCGGGCGATCCGCAGCCCGGCGTAGGCCAGGCCGCCGTAGAGGAACGTCACGCACAGCGTGCCGATCAGGCCCAGCTCCTCGCCGAGGATCGCGAAGATGAAGTCGGTCGTCGATTCGGGGACCCAGCCCCACTTCTCCCGGCTGGCGCCCAGGCCCACGCCGAACCAGCCGCCCGAGCCCACCGCCCATTTGCCCTGGATGCTCTGCTGGTTGATGCCCACCGGGCTGCCGCCGGGACTCAGGAAGCCGGTCAGCCGCCGGAGCCGCCACGGCTCGACCAGAACGATCATCAGCAGCACCAGCGCGATGAGCGCCAAGATGCCCAGCATCAGGCGGCCCGGCGTCCCGATGATCCACAGCAGCGCCAGAAAGATGATCAGCAGGACGAACGTGGTGCCCAGGTCGTCGCCCATCATCACGAGCAGGGCCATCACGGCGACCCCGGGCAGCAGCGGGATCAGCAGCTGCCGCCAGTCGTCCAGCTGGCTGAGTTTCTCCTTGCGGGCCAGCAGGTCCGCCCCCCACAGCAGGAACGCGAACTTGGCCAGCTCGGACGGCTGGAACTGGACGCCACCGAGCTGGATCCAGCGTGCCGCGCCACCGCTGTATGCCGGCGGCGGGACGATCAGGACCACGATCAGGCCGAGGAGGGAAACGAACATCAGCGGGTAGGCGGCGGCCCGGAACCGGGAGGGCGAGCATTTGGCCGCGACCCACATGCAGGGCAGCCCGATCAGCACCCCGAACATCTGGTGCTGCAGGCCGGACCAGGGCGAGCTGCCTGCCATCAGCCCCGTCGCGGACGACGTGGACAAGACCATCACCAGGCCCAGCGCCAGGAGCAGCGTGGTGATGCCGAAGACCAGGTAGAAGGAGGTCAGTGGCCGGTCCAGGAAAGCGAGCCGGGCCGACACCCGGTCCCGCGCGGCCCCACTCCGGCGCCGCCCTGTCCCTCCGGCTCGCCGTCCCCGGCGCCGCCCGGGCCCTGGCGGGACTCCGCCGACACCTCTGAGACCATTACCCAAGTCTCGGTCCCCGGGCCGCCGGCCCGGGACATCTGGCGCGTGTCGCTGGTTTAGTCCGGGGGCGGCCCCCCTGGACTCCCCGCCATCCGCGGCCCCGGACTAAACCCGCCTCCGGCGGGCCCCGGCCGGCGGCCGAGCGGGACGTGGGTTACTTAGGCATCCATTCCACGTAGAAGATGCCCAGGCCCAGGGCGACGAACATGGCGGAAATAAGCCAGAATCTGATCACAATGGTGGTTTCCGCCCAGCCCTTGAGCTCGAAGTGGTGCTGGAGTGGCGCCATCCGGAACACCCGGCGCCCGGTCATCTTGAACGAGCCGACCTGGATGATCACGGACAGGGCGATGACCACGAAGATGCCGCCGAGGATGGCCAGCAGGAGCTGGGTCTTGGTGCACACCGCCAGGCCGGCCAGCACGCCGCCGAGAGCCAGCGACCCGGTGTCACCCATGAAGATCCGGGCGGGCGGCGCGTTCCACCACAGGAAGCCGAAGCAGGCACCGAGCACCGAGGCCGCCACCACCGCGAGATCGAGCGGGTCGCGCACGGAGTAACAGTGCGGGGCGAGGAACGTGGTGCAGTCGTTGCGCAGCTGCCAGTTGCCGATCAGCACGAAGGCGGCGAGTACCAGGCAGGCGCAGCCGGTGGCCAGGCCGTCCAGGCCGTCGGTCAGGTTCACCGCATTGGAGGTGCCGGCGATCAGGAAGACGATCCACAGCATGAACGCGGTGACGCCGATCGGCGGCCCGAAGTCACGCAGGAAGGACAGGTGCGCGTCAGCCGGCGTCAGGTCGTACCCGTCAGCGAAGTGCTGCTGGACCACCAGCAGCGCGAACACCGCGCCGACCACGCCCTGGCCGGCCAGCTTGGCCCCGCTGCGCAGGCCGAGGCTGCGCTGCTTGTAGATCTTGATGAAGTCGTCGATGAAGCCGACCGCGCCCAAGCCCACCATGAGGAACATGACCAGTACGCCGGAGACGGACGGCTCCTGGCCGGTGAAGATGTTGCCGACGAAATAGCCCACCACCGCCGCGATCACGATGACGGTCCCGCCCATGGTGGGGGTGCCGCGCTTGGTCGCGTGCCCGGCCGGGCCCTCTTCCCGGATCAGCTGGCCGTAGCCGCGGCGCGAGAAGATCCTGATCGCCAGCGGCGTGCCGAACAGGGCGAGCAGGAGTGAGACCCCGGCCGAGAACAGGATCGTTCTCACTGGGCTGCCTCCGTCAGCGCGAGCGCGACCCGCTCCAGGCCGGCCGAGCGTGATGCCTTCACCAGCACCACGTCCCCCGGCGCCAGCCGGTGGCCGAGCGCGTCGAGCACGCCGCCCACGTCGCCGACGTGGACCAGCTCGCCGCCCCAGGACGGCTCGGCCTTGGCCCCGGTGAGGATGGGCCCGGCCTCCTCGCCGACCACGATCAGGCCGGCCAGGCCAGCCTGGGCCGCGTACCGCCCGATCTCCTCGTGCCGGGCCCGGGAGTGCGGGCCCAGCTCGCTCATCGGCCCGAGCACCGCGAACCCGCGGCGGCCGCGGGCCAGCAGCGCGAGCGTGTCCAGGGCGGCCCGGACGGCCTCGGGGTTGGCGTTGTAGGCGTCGTTGAGCACGATGACCCCGTCCGGCCGCTCGGTGACCTCCATCCGCCACCGGCTGCGGGCCTCCGCCCCGGACAGCCGCTGGGCGATGTCCGGCACCGGCATGCCCAGCTCCCCGGCCAGAGCGGCCGCGGCCAGTGCGTTATGTACATTGTGCTCGCCGTAGAGGCGAAGCTGGACCGGGCCGGATCCGGACGGGGTGACGAGCCGGAAGCCGGGCCTGCCGCGGTCGTCGAGCCGGACGTTCTCGGCCCGCACGTCGGCCGGGCCGCGGCCGAACGTCACCAGCCGCGCCCCCGTCCGCGCGGCCATGGCCATGACCCGGGGGTCGTCGGCATTGAGCAGCGCGACCCCGCCGCGCGGCCCTCCGCCCTCCGGCAGCGCGGCGGGCAACTCGCCCTTGGCCCGGGCGACCTCCTCGATGCCGCCGAACTCGCCCTCGTGCGCGTGGCCCACGCAGAGCACCACGCCGAACTGGGGCGGGGCAATCTCACACAGGTGAGTGATGTGCCCGGGCCCCCGGGCCGACAACTCGAGCACCAGGTAACGGGTCTGTGCGGTAGCGCGGAGCACGGTCAGCGGATGGCCGATCTCGTTGTTCCACGAGGCCCGCGGCGCAACGGTAGGACCCAGGGTGCTCGATGAGCTGGGCGGCCAGGTCCTTGGTGGTCGTCTTGCCGGCTGATCCGGTGATCCCGGCGATCCGCAGGTCAGGCAGGGGGAATCCACCACGGCGCGGGCCAGCCGGCCCAGGGCCTGCGTGACGTCGGGCACGATCAGCGCGGGTACCCCGCAGGGCCGGGTAGCCAGCACCGCGGCGGCCCCGGCGGCCACGGCCTGTGCGGCGAAGTCATGCCCGTCCGCCCGGGTGCCGGGCAGCGCCGCGAACAGCGCGCCCGGGGCGGCCGCCCGGGAGTCGATGATCACCGGTCCGGTGACCATCGTCCCCGGATCTGGCTCGCGGCCTGGTGCGGCCCCGGTGAGCTGGGCCCCGGTGAGCTGGGCGATGGCCCCGAGGGAGAGCGGGATCACGCGTCCTCCTCCAGGACCCGCTCTCCTGAGCTGGCCGGGCCGGATCGCGGCGGGCCCAGCCGGACCCGGGCTGCGTCCCGGCCACCGCGGTCGGCCAGCACCTCGGCGAGGGCGTCAGCGGCGACCTCCCGGTCATCGAACGGGGTGACCTCCCCCGCGGCGTACTGCCCGCGTTCGTGTCCCTTGCCCGCTATCAGCACGATGTCCCCCTTGCCCGCAGCCGAGATGGCCAGGCCGATCGCGGCGGCCCGGTCCGGCTCGATGATCATCCGCCCGCGGCGCTCGGCCGGGACGGTCAGGACCCCCTGCAGCATCTCAGCCAGGATGGCCAGCGGGTCCTCGGATCGGGGGTTGTCACTGGTCAGGATAGCCAGGTCGGCGAGGCCCACCGCGGCCGCGCCCATCAGCGGCCGCTTGGCGCGGTCGCGGTCACCACCGCAGCCCAGCACGATGGACAGCCGGCCCTGGGTGACCGGCCGCAGCGCGCGCAGCACGGCCTCGACGGCGCCGGGCTTGTGCGAGTAGTCCACGAGCACGGTGAAGTCCTGACCGCACTCCACCCGTTCCAGCCGGCCCGGGACGCCGGGCGCGGCCGCGACCCCGGCGACCGCCGAGGCCAGGCTGACTCCCGCCTCCACCAGGGCGACGATCGCGCCCAGCGCGTTGGAGACGTTGAACGGGCCCGGGAGCGCCACGGAGGCGTCGGCTTCCACCCCGCCCGGCCCGATGACCCGGAAGGTGCTCCCGTCCGCGCCGCCCCGCACATCGACCGCACGCCAGTCGGCACCCGGGCCCCCGGCGGCGGAGATGGTGGTGACCGGGATCTGCGCCCGCCGGGCGAGCTTGCGGCCCCACTCGTCGTCGGTATTGACCACGCCGATCCTGGCGAAGCCCGGGGTGAACAGGCTCGCCTTCACCGAGAAGTACTCATCCATGCTGGGGTGGAAGTCCAGGTGATCCTGGGACAGGTTGGTGAACACCACGACGTCGTACGTCGTGCCCGCGACCCGGCCGAGGGCCAGGGCGTGGCTGGAGACCTCCATCGCGGCGGCGGTCACGCCACGCCGCACCATCTCGGCCAGCAGTGCCTGCAGATCGGTGGCCTCGGGCGTGGTGAGCTGGCTGGGGGCGACGGTCCCGGCCACCCGGGTTTCCACCCCGCCCAGCAGCCCGGTCACATGACCCGCCGCGCGCAGGCCGGACTCCAGCAGGTAGGTGGTGCTGGTCTTGCCGCTGGTGCCGGTGACACCGATGAGGGTCAGGCGGCTGGACGGGTTCCCGTAGATCCAGGACGCGACCTCGCCGAGCCGGGCCCGCGGATCGGAGATCACGAAGACTGGCAGCCCGCAGTGCCGGGCCAGGCTCTTCCCATCGGGGTCGGTGAGCACGGCCACCGCCCCCGCATCGGCCGCGCCGTCGCAGAAATGCGCGCCATGATGCTGGCTGCCCGGCAGGGCCGCGTACAGGTCGCCCGGCCGCACCCGCCGCGAATCGTGGGTCACGCCGGTCACCATGACCGGTCCTTCTGGGCCGGCCAGCGGATCAGGGCCAGCGCGTCCGGTGCTCAGCCCGAGCAGCATGGCCAGTTCGGACAGCGGACGCGGCGGGACGTCGCGTGGAAGGAGAGCCGCAGGCACGGGCCGAGGTTACCTCTGATCACGGTGCCGTGAGCCTGACGTTGGGACGCTGGCCATGATCGGGCGGGATCTTCATCGTCCTCAGTGCGAAGTTCATGACCTTATAGAAGACGGGGCCCGCCACCTGGATGCCGAAGTAGCCGCCCTTACGCGGGTTCTGCACGTTCACGGCCACCACCAGCTTGGGGTTCCCGGCCGGCGCGATCCCGATAAGGCTCGACCCGTACAGGCACAGGCAGCCGCCGTGCTTGGGGTCAGCGATCTGCGCGGTCCCGGTCTTGGCCGCGATCGAGTACCCGGGTATTTCCGCCCAGGGCTCCCCGACCTGCGCGTCCACCCAGGGCACCTGCTGCAGGATGCCCATCAGCTGGTGGGCGGTCTTGGCCTGGATGACCCGGTGGCTGGCGGGCTTGGGCGCGGCGGCGAAGCGGCCGCTCGCGGTGGTGGTGCCGTCCACGATCGTGGGCGCGACCCGCACCCCCCCGTTCGCGATCGTGGCGTAGACGCTGGCCATCTGGACCGCGGTAACCGCGACCCCCTGCCCGAACGACAGCGTGTAACGCTCATCTCCCCACCATTTGGACACCGGATAGAGAATGCCGTTGCTCTGCGCGGGCAGCCCGGCCACGCTGGGCGAGCCGATCCCGAAGCTCCGGAAGTACTGGTATTGCCTCTGCGGGCTGATGTGCTGGGCCACCTGGACCATGCCCACGTTGCTGGAGTGGGCGATGATCCCGGCGATGGTCCACTTCTCGGTGGAGTGGTACTCCGCGTCGTGAAAGCTGTAGCCGTCTATGTTGATCGATTCCGGCACCGTGTAAGCGCTCATCGGGGTCTGGCCGCCGTGTTCCATCGCGGCCGCGGCGGTGATCACTTTGGCGGTGCTGCCGGGGTCGAACACGTTGGAGACGGGCATGTCCGTGGTGTCGGCCAGGTTGGCCGGGTGCGCCGGATTGAACGACGGGGACTGCGCCATGGCCAGGATCTTGCCCGTGCCGGGCTGCATGATGACCACCGTGCAGTTGCTCGCGTCGGTCTTCTTGACCTCCTGGGCGCAGGCCTGCTCGGCTTCCCACTGCAGGCCGGCCACGATGCTCAGCCGGACGTTGTCCCCGGGCACCATCTGCCGGATGGTCTGCCCGGCCACCGGGATCGGCTCACGGTTGGTGCCAACCTGCATCTCCTGCTGTCCGGCCCGGCCGGCCAGCAGCGAGTTGTAGGACTGCTCGACGCCGGCCTCCCCCTGCAGGGCGCCGGAGGCGGTGGTGTTGGTGAACCCGACGACGTTGGCGGCCAGGTCCCCGTTCGGGTAGACGCGCGAGTACGACGGGGTCAGCGCGATGCCAGGCAGGTTGAGCGCGCTGATCCGGGAGGCGGCGGTGGCCGGGATGCTCCGCTTGAGCACGACGTAGTCCGGTGAGACCGACGGGGCGTGGGACAGCAGGTCCAGGATCGACGCGGGCGTCATGCCGAGCGGGCCGGCCAGGGCGCTGGCCACCGAGCTGAACGACCGCTTCGCCCGGGTGATCATCGGCGGGTCGGCATGGACCAGGTCGGTCTGCACGGTCATGGCCAGCGTGGTGCCGTCCGCGCTGGTAATGGAGCCCCGGACGGCTGGGACGGCGATCGTGGTCAGCCGGTCTGACTCGGCGACGGCCTGGATCGACGAGCTCTCCATGGCCTGGAGCTGGACGAGACGGCCGACCACCAGGGACAGCACGAAGCCGATGCAGAGCATGGTGATGCGCAGCCGGCGGTGCGGGCTGCCGCGGGTGAGCATGCTGCGGCGGCGCGGGGCCCGGCCGCCACCCCTGGCCTTACGGCCCGGGACCTGGGCGTCCCGGGCCGGGCTATCCCGCGCGGGGGGGCGCCGCGGTTCCCGGGCCTGCCGCGCCGTACCCGTCGATGGCCCGGGGCCGGACGGCCGCCGGCCGTCCGCGCCGGGCCGCGGGAGCCGCCCGTGGCCGGCCTCACCGCGGCTGGCCGGGCCGCCGTCACGCGACCTCCTGCCCGCCGCGGGCCGGCGGGGGCCGGCCGAGGCCAGCGGCCCGCCGCCCCGCGCGCCAGGGCGGCCATCGCCCTGACCGTCTCTCACGGGGTATATCCCGGGACCGCGGGAACGCCCGCCTCGGCGGCGGGCTGGCGGATGATCTGGCCGGTTTTGAGGTTGAGGAAGCTGGTCAGCGGCGGTACGACCATGCCGAGCTCGCGCGCCCGCTTCGCGATCATCGCGGGCGCCGAGTCTTCGGCGACCTGCTGCTTGAGCACCTGCACCTGCTGGGCGCGGGCCGCCTGCGCCTGCTGCAGGCTGGTGATCTGGTATGAGCCGGTGGCCAGGATCGTGTTGATCACCAGCAGGCAGATCAGCCCCCCGCCGAGCAGGGCGGTCACGAACACGATGAACGGGGTCCGCGCGATACCCGCGGACGGCGCGCCCGCCCACCGTCCGGTCTCGGGCGCGGCCCCCGCCAGGTGCGGCCCGGTTCCGGTGATCTCGTCTGGAGCGGGGACGGCCGTGCGGCCCTGGCCCAGCCCGGCGGGCCGCCCCGGGCCCGTCCGGCCCGGACGGGGACGGGATGGCCGGGTCCGGGCGGGCAGCACCGGGGCCGGCGAACCCGCCGGGACCCGCGCCCGCTGGCCGGCCGGGGCCTGGCCCCGGGCACCCTGCCCGCCGCCGCCTGAACCCTGCCTGCCTGAACCCTGCCTGCCGGAACCCTGGCCGCCTGCACGCCGTCCGCCGGCCGCCCGGTCCCCGGCATCCCGGGTCCCGGCCTCGCGCCCCCGGGCGCCCTGGCCCCTGGGACCCGGTTCCGTGGTTCCTGGTTCCCGGACGCCGGGCGGCCTTGGCCGGCCCCCCGTCCTCACGTCAGTGCGCACGCTCACTCCCGCGTCCCCCTTGCGGCCGGATTTCCCTGCCCCGCCCCGTGATGCCCTGCCTGCTGGTGCCGCCTGCTGGTGCCCTGCCTGCTGATGCCGCCTGCTGGTGCCCTGCCTGCTGATGCCGCCTGCTGATGCCCTGCCTGCTGATGCACTGCCTGCTGATGCCCTGCTGACCGTGCCCCTGCCGCGAGCCGCTGGCTGATCCACTGCGCGTTCACGCGCGGCACGCTGACACCCCGCCCGGTGACGCCGGTCACGCGGCGTCCCTGATCCGCTCGGCCGCCCGCAGCCGGGCGGGGGCGGCCCGCGGGTTGCGGGCCAGCTCCGCCGCGGAGGGCCGTTGCGCCCCCCGGGTGAGCAGCCTGAACTCGGGCCGCGCGGACTCCAGCGGCACCGGCAGGCCGGGTGGTGTGGTGTCAGCAGCCGCCGCGGCCAGCGCGGTCTTGACCGCCCGGTCCTCCAGCGAGTGATAGGCCAGCACCACGATCCGGCCGCCCACGGCCAGCCGGTCCAGGGCGCCCGGCAGCGCGGCGTGCAGCGCATCGAGTTCCCCGTTGACCTCAATGCGCAGTGCCTGGAAGGTCCGCTTGGCGGGATGCCCGCCGGTGCGCCGGGCGGGCGCCGGGATGGAGTCGCGGACGATCTCAGCCAGCTGGCTGGTGGTGGAAAGTGGAGCGCGGGCGCGCTCCCGCACCACGGCGTCGGCGATCCGCCGGGCGAACCGTTCCTCCCCATAGTCACGCAGGATCCGGGCGAGCTGGCCGGCTGGGTAGGTGTTGAGCACCTCGGCGGCGGTCAGCGGCCTGGTCTGGTCCATCCGCATGTCCAGCGGCGCGTCGTAGGAGTAGGCGAAACCCCGGCCCGGATCATCCAGCTGCGGCGAGGAAACGCCCAGGTCGAACAGGATGCCCTGGACACGCTGGTTTCCCCGGCGGGACAGCAGCCCGGGGATCTCGTCGTAGACCGCGTGCACCAGGGTCACCCGGTCGGCATAGGGGGCCAGCAGCCGGCGCGACTCCTCGAGCGCCTGGGTGTCGGTGTCCACCCCGATCAGCGCGAGTCCCGGGTGCGCGGCCAGGAGCGCGCGGGCGTGACCGGCCCGGCCCAGGGTGGCGTCCACGAGGATGGCCCCGCGTGGCCGCAGCGCAGGCTCGAAAAGGGCGAGGACTTCCTCGACCATCACCGGCAGATGCCCGGCCGCCGACTCGCCCATCCGACCCCCTCTCCCCCCGCCGCAGCCTCCCGGGGATGCGGCGGGCGGCCTGTCTGCCCGTGTTCCCGGCCCCGTGCTGGCGGCCCCGTTTGGCGGTGTGGTGTGCTCGGCCAGGTCCCCATCCGCGCTACCGCGCGAGCCTGGACGTCTCCTGGCGCCGGGGAAGTGACGCCAGCCGACGTGATCGCCCAGGCGCGGGTGGAGACCTCGCCGAGCACGCGGCACCGGAATCCCGGTGCCGCTTACAGCACCCCTGGCAATACCTCCTCTGAGGCCGCGGAGAAGGCGTCTTCCTGCTCCGCCAGGTAGGACTCCCATGCCGCGGAGTCCCAGATCTCCAGGCGCGTGTTGGCCCCGATGACCGCGCAGTCACGGGTCAGCGCCGCGTATTCGCGCAGCCCGGGCGGGATCGTGATCCTGCCCTGCTTGTCAGGGATCTCGTCGGAGGCACTGGCGAAGAACACCCGGCTGTAATCCCGTACCGCTTTCGCGGTGACCGGCGCGCTGCGCAGGGCCTCCGTGATCCGGCCGAACTCGGCGACCGGGAAGACATACAGGCAGCGTTCCTGGCCCTTGGTGATCACTAGCCCTCCAGCGAGCTCCTCGCGGTACTTGGCCGGCAGGAACAACCGGCCCTTCTCGTCGAGGCGTGGCGTATGAGTGCCCAGGAACACAGGCCCTCACCTCCCGCCCCCCGGAGTAGCGTGCCCCATCGGCCTCCACTGTACTCCACATTCCCCCACCGTCAACGTCGCCAAGGATCTAGATAACGGATAATCGCGCTGTCTATGCAGGTCAGAAGCAGGGAGCAAAGTGGGGGAACCCCAAGCGGCGGTCGCCCGGGGTGCTGCTCCGGTACTCCGCATCGCGCGCTAGGCCATCCAGGACGTACTGTCGGTACGCACCAACACGTCAGCCGCGGGCAGCCCGGACTCCCGGCGGCTGACGCGGCTGTCGGCCTCGTGCCCAGCTGACCAAGGAGGACAGGTGGTCTTGGATATGGGGGCCGGCGCCGAGCGCACGCTCGACGACCTGGTACAGGTGGCCCATCGCATCGGCACCGCGATCGAGTCGGTCATCGAGGGGAAGCCGGACGCGGTGCGGCTCGCCCTGACGGTGCTGCTCGCCGAGGGGCACGTGCTGATCGAGGACGTTCCCGGCGTGGGGAAGACGATGCTGGCCAAGGCGCTGGGCCGGTCGACCCACTGCACGGTGCAGCGGATTCAGTTCACGCCCGACCTGCTGCCCAGCGACATCACCGGGGTCAGCGCGTTCAACCAGGAACACCGCGAGTTCGAGTTCAAGCCGGGGCCGGTCTTCGCGAACATCGTCGTCGGCGACGAGATCAACCGCGCATCCCCGAAGACTCAGTCAGCGCTGCTCGAGTGCATGGAGGAGCGGCAGGTCACGGTGGACGGCACCAGCTACCCGCTGGAACGGCCGTTCATGGTCATCGCCACGCAGAACCCGGTGGAGATGGAGGGGACCTACCCCCTCCCGGAGGCGCAGCGGGACCGTTTCACGGCGCGGATCTCCATGGGCTACCCGAGCACCGAGGCCGAGCTGGCCATGCTGGACCTGCACGGGTCGAGTTCCCCCCTGGACTCGCTGGAGCCGGTCGCCACGGCCAGCGATGTGCGGGACCTGATCGCCGCGGTGCGCCGGGTGCATGTGGCCGAGGCCCTCAAGCAGTACGTGATCAGCCTGGTGACCGCCACCCGCGCGGCGCCGGAGCTGCGGCTCGGCGCTTCCCCGCGCGCGACGCTGCACCTGCTCCGGGCCAGCCGGGCCCGCGCGGCGCTGGACGGCCGCGACTTCGTGATCCCCGATGACGTGCAGGCGCTGGCCGGCCCGGTGCTCGCGCACCGGCTGCTCCCCACCGCCGAGGCCATGGTGGAGCGGCAGCTGCCGGACCGGGTGGTGGCGGGCATCGTCGAGCAGACCCCCCTGCCGCGGATGCGCTGAGCTCCCCGGCCGGCGCCCCGCACCGCACCCTCCGGCAGCACGCGATCATGACGCGCTGCGCCGAGTTCCCCCCGCTGCGCCACCTCATGAACCCGTGGCCCGTTCGTGACGTAGGTTAGGACGACGGGGCGGAGGAAGGGCCAGGATGCGGGCGCTGTTCGCCGGGTTGACCACACGTGGGAAGTCCTTCCTCGCGGCGGGCGTGGCCGCGGGGGCGTTCGGGCTTGGCCTCGGGGAAAGGGCGCTGCTCAGCATCGGGATCGTGCTGCTGGCCCTGCCGCTGCTGGCTGCGCTCGCGACCAGCCGGGCCCGCTACCGGATCCGCTGCGCGCGGCGGATCAGCCCGCCGCGGGTGCCCGCGGGGCACAACGCGGTGGTCTCCCTGCGTCTGGAGAACATCTCCCGGCTGCCCACTGGACTGCTGCTGGCCGAGGACGCCCTGCCCTACTCGCTCGGCACCCGCCCGCGCTTCGTGCTGGAGCGGATCGAGCAGGGTGGCTGGCGGGAGCTGACCTACCCCATCCAGTCCGGCTCCCGGGGCAAGTACACGATCGGGCCGCTGCAGGTGCGCGTGGCCGACGCGTTCGGCCTGGTCGAACTCACCCGGTCGTTCGCCGCCCGCAGCACGCTCGTGGTGACGCCCGCGATCATCCCGCTGCCGAGCATGCCGCTGGCCGGTAACTGGCGCGGGGAAGGCGGCGGCCACACCCGGACGGCCGACACGGCCGGGGAGGACGACGTCATCCCCCGCCCGTACCGGGACGGTGACGAGCTGCGCCGGGTGCACTGGCGGTCCACCGCCCGGCACGGCGAGCTCATGGTCCGGCGCGAGGAGCAGCGCTGGCGGAACCGCGCGGTGCTGCTGCTCGACACCCGCGCCCGGGCGCACAGCGGCGCCGGCGCGGGCTCCTCATTCGAGTACGCGGCGAGTGCCATCGCGTCGATCGGTGTCCACCTGGCCCGCAGCGGCATCGACGGGCATCTGGTCACCGACACCGGGCCTGCCACCGCGCCCGGGTCCTTCGAGGACTCGCTGCTGGACTCGCTCGCGGTCATCAAGCAGTCCAGCGGGTCGGGGCTGGCCCGCGGCATGGACCTCACGCCGGGCGGCACCGGCGGGCTGTTCGTGGTGGTAGCCGGGCGGCTGTCGGCGGAGGAAGCGAGCAGGCTCGCCGCGGGCCGCCGGGACGCGGGTCCCGCGATGGCCCTGCTGCTCGCGGTCTCCACCTGGGCAGGCCGCCGCGGGGCCGACGGCCAGGCGGGCGAGACGGACGTCCCGGCGGGAATCCTCCGCGCGGCCGGGTGGCGGGTCACCACGATCACCGCCGACACCCCGCTCACCACGGCCTGGGCACGGCTGCGCGCTTCCTCCGTTCTCCTCGGCGCGCCCGGGCACGAGCAGGGCAGCTTCCGGGCCGGGGCCGGCCGGTGAGCCAGCGCCTCACCGTCGCCGCGGCCGTGGCCGCGCTCGCGGCGTCCCTGTCTCTCTACCCGCTGGTGTCGGGCTGGCTCTGGTTCTGGGAGGGCGCCGGGGCCATCGTCGTGGTCGCCCTGGCCGGGGCGCTCACCCGGCTGCGGGTCCTCCCGTGGCCGCTGTGCGCCCCCATCGGCCTGGTTGCGCTGCTGCTGTACGTGAACCTGCTGTTCTCCAGCGCGTACTCGCTGGGCGGGGTCATCCCGACCCGCGCTTCCCTGCACCACCTGTGGTCGCTGGCCCGGCTGGGGCTGGACGGGACCGCGAGGTTCGCGCCGCCTGTCCCGGCGGGCCACGGGATCCTGCTCCTGACCGTGCTCGGCATCGGCACGGCGGCGGTGGCCACCGACCTGCTCGCGGTACGGCTGCGCCTGCCGGCGGTGGCCGGGCTGCCGCTGCTGGTGCTGTTCTGCGTGCCCCTCACCACCACGGCGCACCAGGGCGTGTTCGGGGCCATGCTCGTGTTCGGCGTGGGCATGGCCGGCTACCTGGCCATGCTGGCCGTGGACGCCCGGGACCGGCTGCGGCTATGGGGACGGCTGGTCACCATGTGGCACCGCGGCCAGGATCCCGCCGTAGCGCAGCGGGGCACCCCGAACACCAGGGAGCTTGCCGCGGCCGGCCGCCGGATCGGGGTGGCGGCCGTGGTGATCGCGGTCTTCGTCCCCTTGCTCGTGCCCGGGCTGCGCAACCACAAGCTCTTCTCGGGCGGGGGTGGCGGCGGCGGGGAGCTGGTCGCGCTGCCCAATCCGGTGGTGCAGATGAACGCGGACCTGCGCCTCGCACAGCCCCGGCACGTGCTCACCTACCAGACGGCCGACCCGGACCCGCAGTATCTCCAGGTGTACGTGCTGAGCAACCTCACCGCCAGCACCTGGACACTGGTCCCCGCCGCCGGGCAGGACGTGCACGACGGGAAGCTGCCCGCCGCGCCGGGGCTGAACCGGGGTACCACCACCGCAGCCGAGAGCACGAAGATCACCCTGGCCAAGTCGCTGACCACCGGACCACGCACGGCGAGCTTCCTCCCGCTGCCCTACCCGGCCCGCAGCGTCAGCGTCAGCGGGGACTGGCGTAGTGACCCGCGCACCCTGACCATGTTCTCGGCCCAGCACCTGGCCGGCCTCAGCTACACGGTGACCAGCCGCGAGGTCTCCCCCACGCAGCGGCAACTGGAGCGGTCCGGCGTCATCCCGGACAGCATCGAGACCAGCTACACGAACGTCCCGCTGGCTTTCACGCCGCTGGACACGCTCGCCCGGCGGATTACCCGGGACCAGACCACGCCCTACGGCAAGGCCGTGGCCCTGCAGCGCTGGTTCGCCCAGTCCGGCACCTTCACCTACAGCCTGCAGGTGAATGAGCCGGACACGGCCAAGGCCCTGATCAACTTCCTGACCAAGGACCGGCGGGGCTACTGCCAGCAGTTCGCCTTCGCCATGGCCGTGCTGGCCCGGCTGATCGGTATCCCGTCCCGGGTGGCGGTGGGATACACCGAAGGTTCGCTGATCGGGCACGACCGCTGGGATGTCCGGACCAGCGATGCCCACGCGTGGCCGGAACTCTATTTCCAGGGTGCTGGCTGGCTCCGGTTCGAGCCCACGCCCTCGGGAGCCGAGGGCCAGGCCACCGCGCGCCAGCCCGCCTACACCCTGCCGATACTGCCCAGCATCCCGGGCGGGGACCGGGGTGTGCCGACCCCGGCCGCCACGGCCCCGCAGACGGGGGCGACGCCGGGAGGCCCCGGGGCGCTGGCCAAGCTGAACCGCCTCGGCGCCACCGGGGCCCAGGGCGGCGCCGCCAGCGCTCATTCGTCATCCACCTGGTGGCTGGTCGTCGTGGCCGTGATCGCCGTCCTGCTGGTCACGCCCCGCCTGGGCAGGTCGCTGACCCGGCGGCGGCGCTGGTCGCGGGCGGCCGGGGACGACCGCGAGCGAGCCCAGGCGGCCTGGCTGGAACTGCTGGATGACCTGACCGACTACCAGGTCGCCTGGTCCGCGAGTGAATCCCCGCGGGCCCTCGGGACCAAGCTGACCGGGACGGTGCGGCTGAGCGCGGAGGCGGCGGCCGCGCTGACCCGGATCGTTCACGCCACCGAGCGGGCCCGGTACGCCCGCGATCCCGCGGATTCGGCCACGCTGCGGGCCGACACCGGCCTGGTCCGCCGTGAAGTGGCCGCGCGGGCCAGCCGGCTGGGACGATGGCGGGCCCGGCTGCTGCCCCCTTCGTCGCTGCGGCCGGTACGTGCGGCCGCCCAGCACGGGCTGGACGTGTTCGGCTGGATGGACGTGGCCGCGCACCGGACGGGCACCTGGTCACGCCGCGGCCCGCGGGCCGACCGCAAGGCCACCTGACCTGGGCGTGACCCACCCGGGCATGACAACCCGGGCGTGACTACCTGTTCGTCGCCGGCTGGCCAGGGCCCCCTGCGCGCACGTCACCCACCACGGGCCGCCTGCCGGAAGCAGGTTCAGCCGGATGAAGCCAGGCCTACCGGTCCCGTTCCTGACGGCGGCGCCAGCGCTCCTCGAGCCGTTCCATGAACCGGGACCGGGAACTCGCCGGCGGCCGCATCCGGCGGTCACGGGCCGGGCCAGGCCGCCCGGCCGAGCCACCGGACATGTGCCGCCAGCTGGACAGGGCCCACATGGAGCAGGCGAGCATGACCACGAAGCCGGCCACGCCGATCAGGGTCAGCTTGGAGATGACGCCAGCCAGCAGGAGGCCCACGCCGAGCAGGAAACCGATCGCCGCCTCAACCACCCGGCGCTTGTAGTGCACCCGTGGATCTTTCGCGCGCACCGCTTGCGCGAACTTCGGATCCTCGGCATAGAGCGCACGCTCGATCTGATCGAGCTGACGCTGCTCGTGCTCAGACAGCGGCACGGCGCCTCCCATGAAACCTCGCGCGCGGGGACGGGTGCGATGAGTTCATCTCACGGTCCAGGGTTCTTCTTCCAGAATACGAGTCCGGCCGCACTGGGTGGAAGGGTAGTGCGAGGGTAAAGGAATTCCGGCCACTGCCTGCACCCCGGACCTCCTCTGGCGCCAGCCACGGCCATCCGCCCGGCAAGCCGGGCGTCAGTCAAACGCACATTCGAATTACATCCGCGTAAGGGTAAGTATATCAGCCTTCCCCGTGGCCGCCGGGATGCTTCCGGCCGGCTTCCGGCGCCCTGATCCGGTCGCCGCCCGGGATGGCGATCCGGTCGGCCATGAGCCGGATCACCCCCGCTGTGAGCCGGATCACCCCCACCGTGAGCCAGATCACACCGGCTGGGCCCCAGATCACCCCGGCTGCGCCCCGGATCACCCGGCTCACTCCCCCCAACCCGGGATAACCCCGGCGGGTGCGGGCCGGGTTCCGCCTCCGGCCGGGGCGCTGCCCTACCCGGAGGCGCCGCCCCGCCCGGAGACGCTGCCGCACCCCGAGGCGCCGCCCCGCCCGATGGCGGAGCCCCGCCGGGAGGCGCTGCCCGGCCCGATGGCGGAGCCCCGCCCGGACGGGGGGACGGCTCATCCCGGTCCCCGGTGACCAGGGCGGCGGGCCGGACCGTATCGGCGCCGAACCGCCCGCTGATCTGGTCCAGGGCACGCTCGGCATCGCGCCACCCGGCGGGCCTCTCCCCGAACGCCAGCTGGGTAGCGGCCCGGGAGGCGGGCACCAGGCCGCTCGCCCGCACCCCGACCAGCCGGAGCCGGGCACGGGAGTCCAGCCCGGCCGCCCCGTACAGGGCGCAGGCGGTGGCGTAGATGGTGCGGGCCACGTCGGTGGGCTCAGGAAGCGTCCGTGACCGGGTGATCGTGGTGAAGTTGGCCAGCCGGAGCTTGATCACCACCGTCCGGGCCAGGGCCCCGGCCGAGCGGAGGCCGCGCGCGGTCCGCCCCGACAGGCGGAGCAGCTCGCGGCGGATCACCTCCGGGTCGTCGATGTCGCTGGCGAACGTCTCCTCCGCGCCGATGCTCTTCTCCGGGGCGCTGGTCACCACCGGGCGCTCGTCCCGCCCCCAGGCCAGGGCGGCCAGGTGGGCGCCCAGCGAGGGACCCAGCTCCCGCTGCAGGGTGCCGACCGGGATCTCCGCGATGTCCCGCACCGTGCGCAGCCCGAGCCGGGCCAGCACCTGCCCGGTCTGCTCACCCACGCCCCACAGCGCCGCCACCGGCAGCGGGTGCAGGAACTCCAGGACACCGTCGGCGGGCACCACGAGCAGCCCGTCCGGCTTGGAGCGGGTGGACGCGAGCTTGGCGATGAACTTGGACGGGGCCACCCCGACGGAGCAGGTGATGCCCTGCTGCTCAGCGATCGTCGCCCGGATCAGCGCACCGATCCCGGCCGGCGGCCCGAGCCGCCGGATGGCCCCGGACACGTCGAGGAACGCCTCGTCCAGCGCGAGCGGCTCCACCTCGGGAGTGACCGACCGGAAAACCTCCATGACCTCCTTGGACACGGCGGAGTAGACGTGATGCCGGGGCGGGATGAACACGGCCTGCGGGCACAGCCGCCGGGCGCGTGTCACCGGCATGGCCGAAGCCACCCCGAACACCCGCGCCTCGTAGGACGCGGAGAGGACCACGCCGCGGCTGGCGGTCGCGCCCACGATCACCGGGCGCCCGGCCAGGTCGGGGCGGTCGCGGATCTCGACGCTCGCGTAGAAGGCGTCCATGTCCACGTGCAGGATGGGGCAGCCGCTGTCATCCTGCTCGTGACCCGGGCCGCCGTGGCTCATCGGTACCCGAGCACGTGGAACTGGGCGGCGAAGTCGTGGAAGGCCGGATGGGTGGAGGCGGCCTGCTCCAGGGCCAGCAACGCGTCCGCGGCCCCCGGGTCGACGTCCGCGAAGGAACCCGGCACCAGGTCGGTGAACACCCGGATGCCGTGCGCGGCGCCAGGCTTCAGCCCGGCTTCCTCGATGAGGCCGGTCACCTCGGCCAGGGTGAAGCGGCGCGGCCCGGTCCCGGACCGGCCGCCGGACCCGGCCCCAGGCATATCCCCCGACCCGCCCCGGCCGGCCGGGGCCGCCGGGCCACCCGCTGCGGCCAGCAGCCGCCGGGCCTCATCGAAACGCCCGGCCAGGGCCCGGTGGATGACCGCCGCGACCGCGCTGGACGCCAGCACGCTCACCGCGCCCCCCGGCCGCAGCACGCTGGCCACCGTGGTCATGGCCGCCGCCGGTGAGTCCACGTACTCCAGGACGCTGTGGCACAGCACCAGGTCGGCGCCCTGCTCCCCGACGACGGCAGCCAGGTCGCCGACGTCACCCTGGACCGCCCGCAGTTGCACGCTCATCTCCGCCGCCCGGCGCTGCGCGGCGGCCAGCGAATCCGGGCTCGGGTCGATCACGGTCACCGTGTGCCCTTGCCCGGCCAGGGGGACCGCGGACCCGCCGGTCCCGCCGCCGGCGTCCACGATGACCAGCCGCGACCGGCCGGTCTCGGCCACCAGCCCGGTCACGACGGCCCGGAGCACCTCCCGGATGACGGCCGTGCGCGCGTCGTCGTACCGGTGCCACCGCTGCGCCGGGCCCGTCCCTGCCACGCCCGTCCCCGCCGCCACGCCCGTCCCGGGCGTCCCGGGCGCCGGGCCCATCCCGGCCGGCGTGCCTGTCCCGGGCGGCACCTCCAGCCCTCCGCCACGACGCTCGCTGGCCACAGCCCCTCCTTGCTCACGGTCGGGTCCCAATGTAGTGCGCGGCCACGACAATCCCCCGCCTTCGCCACGACCCGCCCCCGTCCGGCCGGCGGCCGTCCGGCTCGCGGCCGCTGAGCGAAACCTGAGAGATCCCTTTAGAAATGCTCCGAGTTTGTTACGGTACTTAGCGCGCAGCTTCCCGCAGATCCCGCGGCCGCTTCGGCCCGGCCGGGAAGTCCCTTCTGGCGGCCCAAAAATCACCCGCCCACGCTGCGGATTCCGCGATTACCTGTCCCTTCGCTGGGCAATACATAGGCCAGTGCCGTGCGTCGCGAAGCGGTGCGGGCGCGCCGCCGCCGGGAGGATGGGCGGGTGGGTGCGCCGCAGCGGATCTGCCGGGCAGGCGGGGCGTACCACCTGTTTCGCGAGGCGGGCACCGGGCGGCCGGGCCCCCGCATGGGGCCGGGGGCTCTGCGGGCTGGAGGTCAACGCCGACGTGACGGTCCACGAGGTACACGCAAAAACCGAGCCCGCCTCCGGATACATACC
The DNA here is from genome assembly GCA_963720645.1 of uncultured Actinomycetes bacterium. Lineage (GTDB taxonomy): Bacteria > Actinomycetota > Actinomycetes > Streptosporangiales > Streptosporangiaceae > RYN-230. The sequence goes on from CAVRFX010000026.1 coordinate 244,315, forward strand.
CGGGCCGGTCCCCGGACGGGGCAACAATACGTTTACTTGCAACTTTGCTCAGCAGAACCTCTGCGAATGGTCATCCATATCCAAACGGGTCTCACTCACGAGACTCACCGCCTAGGCTCTCCCCATGGTCGAGCACCTGGAGCTCCCCCGCCCACTGCGACTCATTCGCTGCACCGGGTTGAGCCTGAGCGAGTCCCTTGGTCTTCCGCTCGCCGCCTACTTCCTGGGCGCCTGGCTGGGCGGCCGGAACGACGGGCTCATCGCCGGCGTGGTGGCGATCTGGCTCACCGCCGTGATCCGCAAGATCGCCTGCGGGTCGGTGCCCAGCCTGCTGACGATCTCGGCCATCGTGCTCAGCCTGCAGACCGCCGTGGTCCTGGCCACCGGCGTGTTCTGGATCTTCCTGCTCCAGTTCCCGCTGGGCTACGCGGCCATGTTCGTACTGTTCGCGCGCACCGCCCGCGGCCCCAACCCGATCGTGGCCAAGCTCGCCGCCGAGGTCGTGGCGCTCCGCCATCCGGCCCACCATCCGGCTCTGCAGCGCTTCTTCCAGGGCGCGACCTGGCTCTGGGCGGGCATCTTCCTGATCCTCACCGCGGGCCTGGGCGTGATGATGTGGACCGAGCCGGCCAGCACGTTCCTGATGCTCTCGACCGTCGCCACGGTCGCCGGGACCCTGGCGGGCATCGGCGCCTCGGCGCTGTGGTTCTGGTCCGTCCTCCGCAAGCACGGGCTCCGGGTGCAGTTCACTCCGGCGTGACGGCAAAGAAGCCCCGCTGTCAGGCGATCAGCGTCGGCTTCAGCTCCAGCAGGTGGGCCAGCAGGCCATTGACGAACGCCGGCGACGCGTCGGTGGACAGGTCGCGGGCCAGCAGCACGGCCTCGCTGATCGCCACCCCGTCCGGGACGTCGTCCCCCCAGAGCATCTCGTAGAGGCCGATACGCAGGACGTTGCGGTCCACGATCGGCATCCGCTCCAGCGTCCAGCCTTCCGCGTGCTCTTCCAGCAGCTCGTCGATGCGCTCGCGGTGGGCCTGGACGCCGCGGACCAGTTCCGCCGCGTACTCGCCGACCGGGGGGGTGGCCGCGATGATGCGCTGCTCCAGCATGTCCAGCACCGGCTCGCCGCGGACCTCGGCCTCGAACAGGATGTCCAGGGCCCGCTTTCGGGCCTTACTGCGGGCGGCCACGGAACCGGCTCACTCGATAACCGGGCACGGAAGATTCGGGCGGCCGGGTCACGCGCGGCCGAGGTAGTCGCCCGAACGGGTGTCCACCTTCACCTTTTCGCCCGTGGTGATGAACAGGGGCACGTTGATCTGCGCGCCGGTCTCCAGCGTGGCGGGCTTGGTGCCGCCGGTAGACCTATCCCCCTGGACGCCCGGGTCGGTCTGGCTGACGGTCAGCTCCACCGAGGCGGGGAGCTCCACGTACAGCGGGGTGCCGTCGTTGAACGCGACCGTCGCGGTCTGCTCCTCGAGCAGGTAGTCCGCGGCGTTGCCCACCGTCTGCCGGGGGATGTGCGGCTGGTCGTAGTCCTGGGTGTCCATGAAGACGAAGTCGTCGCCCTCACGGTAGAGGTACTGCATCTCGCGCCGGTTGACGTTGGCCACGTTGACCTTGACGCCAGCGTTGAAGGTCCGGTTGACAACCTTGCCGGACATGATGTTCTTCAGCCGGGTGCGCACGAAGGCGCCGCCCTTGCCGGGCTTGACGTGCTGGAAATCGACGACGTTCCAGAGCTGGCCGTCGATGTTCAGCGTCATGCCGTTCTTGAGGTCGTTCGTGGTGGCCACGTCTGCGTGTCTCCTGCGTGCGGGCACCCGCCCCGCCGCCGATGGCCGGCTACAGGACGAGCAGTTCCCGGGTGGTAGTGGTGAGTAGCTCCCGCGGTGCCGCCGTCCCCGTGCCGGCGCGCACCACCAGGGTGTCCTCGATCCTGACGCCGCCTTGCCCGGGGAGGTAGATCCCGGGTTCGACGGTGATGGGGACCCGGTCCCCGAGTGTACCTGTCCTGCCGTACCCCATGATCGGAGCCTCGTGGATCTCCAGGCCCACACCGTGGCCCAGCCCGTGCTGGAAATGCTCGCCATGGCCGGCCCTCGCGATCAGGTCGCGGGCCGCCGCGTCCACGGCCCGCACGTCCGCGCCGGGCACGGCCGCCTCGATCCCGGCCTCCTGGGCCGCGGCGACCAGGCCGTAGATGTCCCGCTGCCACGGGGCGGGCGGGCCGAGCACGACCGTCCGGGTCATGTCCGCGTGGTACCCCTGGTAGCGGGCGCCGCAGTCGACCGTGATCAGGTCACCGGCCGCGAACGGGCGGCCGGACGGCTCGTGGTGCGGGATGGCCCCGTTCGGGCCGCTGGCCACGATCGTGTCGAAAGCCAGCCCGTCCGCGCCCAGGTCGGTCATGGCGCGCTCCAGCGCGATGGCCAGTTCGCGCTCGGTCACCCCGGGCCGGATCACGGGCACGACCTGCTCAAACGCGCGCGAGGTGATCTCGCAGGCCCGGGCGAGCAGCGCGATCTCCTGCTCGTCCTTGGCCATCCTTATCTCCTCAACGGCCCGGCCCAGCGGGACTAGCTCGGTCCCGGGAACCTGGGCGGCGAAGGCCCGGTAGCGTTCCACGGTCATCTCATGAGCCTCGAACGCGAGCCTTCGTACCCCCATCCCGGCCGCAACGCGGGCCAGCGCCGGCTCGATCGCGCGCTCGATAAGGATCTCGAGGTCGGGGCAGGCCTGGCGGGCCGTGCCCGCGTAGCGCGAATCCGTCGCGAGGACCGGGCCGGTGCCGGGGGCAGGTCCGCCGGCCTGGCGGCGCCGGCAGGTACGCCATCGGCGGACGCGGCGGCGGCAGGCGCGGCGGGCAGCAGCAGGGCCGCGTTCGAACTGGCCAGGCCGGTCAGGTACCGCACGTTGGCGAGGCTGGTGATCAGCGCGGCGTCCGCTTCGAGGGCGGCCAGGGCCGGGCGGAGCCGTTCCCGCCGGGCCCGCTGGAGGTCAGGCATGCCCCGACTGTAGCCCGCGCCGGCCGGGAGGGCCGTCCAGGCCGTCACCACCGCCCCCGCGGCCGGCCCTGGTCCCGCCCCGTCGCCCGCTCGCCTCACAAGCCCCTCACATCCCACTCGTCCCGCCCTCGGCGACGTTTCCCGCGCGCGGTGCGCCAGTAACGGTCAAAACACCCACCTGAATGCACCGTGCGCGGGAAATGTGGCCGGGCCCCGGGTCAGGGGGTCGTTGGGGTCACGGTCGCGCGGGCCAGGACGGACAGGCCGGCCGGGCGGAGCGAATCGGCCCGGTCCCAGAGCGCGGCCGGGATCGAGTCCCGCTGGCGGACATGCTCGACGGCGCCGAACCCGTGCTCCTCGAGCAGGGCCGACATGCCGCCAGGAGCCAGGAACGTCAGCCATGGCTCGCCGCGCTCCGCGGCTGAGGGCGCCACCAGGTCGGCGTACGTGCGGCCGGCCTCGTCCCGCAGGTCGGCGGGCAGCATGTAGTCGGTGATGAGCTGGGTACCCGGCGCGAACCCGCCGATCTCCGCGAGGGCCTGGCTGATCGCGGCCCGGGTGAGGTACACGGTCACGCCGAGCCAGCTGACCAGGGCGGGCCGGGCAGCATCGAACCCCGCCTCGGCCAGGCCGGCCAGCGAGTCGCGCTCGAAATCCACCGGGACGAAGCTCACGCGGTCCGGCACGGGGATCCCGGCCGCCGCGAGATGGTCGCGTTTCCACTGCTGGGTTCCGGGGTGATCGACCTCGAAGATCCGGGACGGGCCCTCGTCGGCGTCGCCTGTGCGGTAGGCGAACGAGTCCAGGCCCGCGCCGAGGATCACGTACTGCGTCGTGCCGTCGCGGACGCAGGCGGCCAGGTGGGTCTCGGTGAACCGGCTGCGGCAGAGCACCTGGGCCCGGGCGCAGGACAGCACCAGGTGCGTGCCGTGGGCCCGGTGATAGCTGATGAATTCGTCGGCCCGCTCGCCGAGCAGGGCGGCGGCCAGGTGATCGCCGAAGATGACGGGCTCGCCGTCCACGATCAGGTGGGCGGCCCGGGCTGCGGCGGCGGTCAGGGCGGTCTGGCTGGGCAGACGACTGGTTTCCACGCCGCGGACAATAGCCGATGATCCCATTAACAATACCACATAAATGAATTTTCCGAAAGCCTATTTGAATTACAATTGCGCGTCACAGGCGGCCATTACCCAGGGCGCTCAGCCGTCACCGGACGAGCCGTTCGCGGACGGGCGGTTCACGGGCGGCCCGTCCGCGGCCGGGCCGTTCGCGGCCAGCCCGTTCGGGGACGGGCCGGTCAGGTCCTTGGCGAGCAGGATGTCGTCGACGTACTGGCCCTCGATCAGGAACTCGCCCCGCAGCAGCCCCTCCTGTTCGAACCCGAACCGGGTGTACAGCCGGATCGCCTGGGGGTTGGTGCTGAAGGTCCGCAGGCTCAGCTTGCGGGCGCCATGGGCCCGGGCCCGTTCCTCCGCCGCGCCCAGCAGCGCGGTGGCCACTCCCCTGCGCCGCGCCTCCGGCGCCACCGCGAGCCCCAGCACCGAGATCACATGGGCGTTCTCGGGCAGCGGCAGCGGGGACCCGAGCCGGATGTACCCGACCACCGCGCCGTCGATCTCAGCGACCAGGAAGGCTTGCGGCGGGCTCTCGGTCAGGAAGAAGACCGAGCCCGCCTGCTGGATCACCGACGGGAACCCGCTCCGCGGCGACCACGAGATCCTGTCCAGCTGGGCCAGCTGTGCCTCGTCGGAGGCACTGCGCCACCCGGACCTTGACCGGGCTGACTGGTGCGGTCATGCGATTATCCTTCCGCACTCACATCCGTCCCCTCACGCCGAGGCGGGGTCCGGGTCACGAGCCCGCGTCCGCGCGGTTTGCGTCGGTGCCTGATGGCAAGATCGCGGACATGACGAACTCAGCCGCCCCGTCTGGCGTCGCCGCGGGAGGAGCGGGCCTCGACTACGGGCCAGGCCGCGATCACGGCCGAGCGGGCCGCCGCTCAGCTGCTGTCCGGCCCGCCCGCGGGCCGCGCCGAGGAGGTCGCCGGGCGGCTGCTGGCCATCCAGGGCCAGGATCCGCGCGGGGCACGGCTGGCCGTCCGCGCGCGCAGTCAGGGACTGTCCGCCGCGGACATCGATCACGCGCTCACGGTGGACCGCTCGCTGGTGATCAGCTGGCTGAACCGCGGCACCCTGCACCTGGTGCGCAGCGAGGACTACTGGCCGCTGCACCGGCTCACCACGCCGCAGCTGGAGGCGGGCTGCGCCCGCCGTCTCGGCCAGGAGGGCATCACGCCGGCCGAGGCCGACCGCGCGGCCGGGCTGATCGAGCGGTTCCTCACCAGCGACGGCCCGCTGACCCGCGCGCAGCTCGCCGGGCGGCTGCAGGCCGCCGGGGTCCGGACGCAGGGGCAGGCGCTGGTGTTCCTGCTGTTCCTGACGTCACTGCGGGGGATCTCGGTGCGCGGGCCCATGATCGGCAAGCAGCACGCCCACGTGCTGGCCCGGGACTGGCTGGGCGCGCCGCCCGCCGCTCCCGATCGGGACGCCGGCCTGGGCTGGCTGGCCCGCCGTTACCTGGCCGGGCATGCCCCGGCCACCGACCGGGACCTGGCGAAGTGGGCCGGCCTGACGTTGCGGGACGCGCGCCGGGCGCTGCGGCACATCGCCGCCGAGCTGGTCGAGGGCGAGGACGGGCTGCTCCGGCTGGCACCTGCCGCGGGCCGTCCCGGGCCGGCCGGTGGGGCCGGATCAGCAGGCGACCAGGGTGCGGCAGGCGGTCCCGGCCCGGCGGGCGGCAGGGATCGCGCCGGGCCGGGACCGGGGCCGGCGCTGCCGCCACCCCGGCTGCTGGGCGTGTTCGATCCGCTCCTGCACGGCTGGCAGTCCCGGGCGGCGGTGCTGGGGCGGCACGAGCCGGACATCGTCCGCGGCGGCATGTTCGGCTCCTTCGCGCTGGCGGGCGGCCGGGCGGTCGGCACCTGGGGCCTGGCCGGCGAGCAGGTCTCGCTGACCTTGCTGGAACGCGTCAGCCCCGAGAGCCGGCGGGCCCTGGAAGCCGACGCAGCAGGACGTCCGGCGCTTCCTCGGGCTGGCCGGGCCCTAGCCATCCCGGCGTAAGGGGCGGGGAGGGACCCCGACCCGGCCGCACCCCGCCTGTCCCGGGACCGCCCGGGGACGGGGAGGACGAAAAGTTTGAGATATAACGCTTGCCGCCTGGCGCCCGCTTCCATATACTCGGCTACGGATATACGGAGACGGAGAAGTAAGGTGGCGGTCATGGCGGGCAAGCGGCGGCGGGTGTCCAATCCCCTGGCCCTCGCCGTGCTGTCCTCGCTCCGCGAGCGGCCGATGCATCCGTACGAGATGGCCGCGACCATGCGCGCGCAGGGCAAGGAGCGCAGCATCAAGCTGAACTACGGCTCCCTGTACACCGTGGTCGACAACCTGGCCAAGCACGGCCTCATCGAGGCCATGCAGGCCAGCCGTGAAGGCCGCCGCCCCGAGCGGACCGTGTACCGCCTCACCGACGAGGGCCGGGCGGAGCTCGAGGACTGGCTGACCGAGCTGCTCGGCACCCCGGTCAAGGAGTACCCGCAGTTCGAGGCGGCGCTCGCGGAGATGGCGGTGCTCCCCCCGGCCCAGGTGCGCGACGTGCTCGAGCGCCGGGTCGAGGCCCTGGAGAAGGGGCTGGCGCAGGAACGGGCCGAGCTCGCCCAGCTTCCCTGGCTCCCCCGCCTGTTCCTGCTCGAGAACGAGTACCACCTGGCCGTGCAGGAGGCCGAGCTGGCCTGGGTGCGCGGCCTGGTGCGGGAGCTCCAGGAGGGCTCCTTCCCCCTGATGAAGGAGTGGGACCACTGGACCCGGACCGGGGAATTCCCGGACGGCCTGGCGCCGGAGCTCTACGAGGCGGCTGGCCTGGCCGGGAAGGCGGGGGAAGACACCGCGGCCGCGGCCGACGCGGACGAGCCCGGCCCCGGCGCCGGTCCTGGCGCCGGCTCCGGCGGGGAAGGGGGCCGCTGACCTGACCCAGGACGCGGCCGGCCCCCGGCAAGGTGCGGGAACACCTGACCAGGGGCCGATCCTCGAACCGATCCCGCGGGAACGAGATCCGATCGGGTTGTTGCAGCTCAAGGATACTCGGTGAGTTCCCCGCGGGGCGGTTCAGCCAACCGACCCGACGCGGAGGAACACGTCATGAGTACCCAGGCGCAGGATGCGGGCCCGGCCCGCACCACGCCCCGCCGGGCTCTCGCCATCGAGGCCCGTGATCTCGTCAAGACCTATCCCAAGGGGATCCGCGCCCTCGACGGGCTGAGCTTCACCGTCCAGGAGGGCACGGTCTTCGGCCTGCTCGGCCCCAACGGGGCGGGCAAATCCACCACCGTCAAGATCCTGACCACGCTGGCGCAGGCCGATTCCGGGTCGGCCAGCGTGGCCGGCCTGGACGTGCGCGCCCAGGCCGCCGCGGTGCGCCGCGCCATCGGCGTGGTCGCCCAGCGGTCCGGGGCCGACCCGACCGCCACCGGCCGGGAGAACCTGCTGCTGTCCGGGCGCATCCAGGGCCTGCGCGGCCGGGAGCTGGGCCGCCGGGCGGACGAGCTGCTGGCCCGGTTCGACCTGGCCGACGCCGCGGCCCGGATGGTCCGGACCTACTCGGGCGGTATGCAGCGCCGGCTCGACGTGGCCATGGGGCTGATCCACCGGCCGGAGGTGCTGTTCCTCGACGAGCCCACCGCGGGCCTGGACCCGGAGTCCCGCTCGGCGATGTGGGACGAGATCGCCCGGCTGTCCGCGGGCGAGGGCCTCACGATCCTGCTGACCACGCACTACCTGGAGGAGGCCGACCGGCTGGCCAGCCAGCTGGCCATCGTCGAACGCGGCTCCGTGGTCGCGGCGGGGAGCCCGGACGAGCTGAAGGCCCGGCTGCACGGCGACTCCGTGCACGTCGAGCTGGCCGGCCCCGGCGACCCCGCGCGACTGGACGAGGTCTTGCGCCAGGTCCCGGAGGTGCGCGACGTCAGCGTGACCGGGACCCAGCTGAGCGCCCGGGCCGACGACGGGGCCACACCCTGCCCGCGCTGCTCATCGCGCTGGAACGGGCGGGGATCGGGGTGCACGGGATCACCGCCGCCCGCCCCACGCTCGACGACGTGTACCTGCGCTACGCCGGGCGGCGGTTCGCCGAGGCCGAGGAGCCGGCCGCGGACCCCAGCCAGCCCGCCCAGACCCCGTCCGGAGGACCCCGATGACCACCATCGCCACGCATACCACCTGGATGACCCAGCGCCAGCTGAAGGCGCTGGTCCGCCAGCCCGCCTACCTCATCATCCAGATCATCCAGCCCGCGATCTGGCTGTTCCTGTTCGGTTCGCTGTTCCGCAAGGTGGCGGAGCTGCCCGGATTCGGCGCCCCGTCCTACCTTGACTACCTGGTGCCCGGGGTCGTCGTGATGAGCGCGCTGTCCACCAGCATGTGGAGCGGCATGACGGTGCTCGAGGAGATCGACCGCGGCATCATGGACCGGTTCCTGGTCCTGCCGCTGCGCCGCTCGGCGATCATCAACGCCTCGGTCGTCATGCAGTCGATCGGCACGGTGATCCAGTCACTGATCATCGTGGGGCTGGGCCTGGCCGCCGGCGCCCGCTACCCGGGCGGCGCGGCCGGCCTGATCGTCCTGCTGGTGGTGTCGGTCCTGGTGGCGGTGGTGTTCAGCGCACTGTCCAACACCATCGGGATGCTGGCCCGGGAGCGCGAGACCATCATCGGCCTCAGCGTGTTCCTGCTGCTGCCGCTGACGTTCCTGTCCACGGCGTTCATGGCCCCGGCTCTGATGCCGCACTGGATGCGGATCGTTGCGGACTGCAACCCGGTCAACTGGGCGCTGGAAGCGGCGCGGGCCGCGATGAGCGCCACCCCGGACTGGGGGCGGGTCCTCGCCCAGGGCGGCGGGCTGCTCGCCCTCGCGGTGGCGGTCACCGCCCTGTCGGTGCTGACCTTCCGCGCCTACCAGAAGTCCGTGTAGCCGGGCCGTGCCGCGGGCCCGCGGGCCTGCGGCACGGCCGGTCCCGGGGCTTGCGGGCAGGCCGGGAACCCCCACAGGCCGTGAACCCCAGAAGCCGGGAAGCCCAGAAGCCCGCAAGCCCCGAAGCCCGCAAGCCCCGAAGCCCCATAGGCCCCGGAAACCCCACAGGCCCCATGGGAACCCACTCCTCGCTCGTGATCAACCGATTGGTGTCGTTATAAGACCCTGTTGGCTTATTTGGTGACGCGCCGGACAGCTTCATCCGGGTTGATCATGGCTGGGTTCATGATCGTCGGGCGGTCGCCGTGTTCTGCTTTCCTTGTTGCCTGCCGTGGCCGCAGAATCGGGTTGTCATGTCGATGCAGCCGAGGCCGTGGCCTGAGGCGCCGGCTGCGACCGCCAAGGTGGCGCGGGCGGCGTTCCGTAAAGGGAGCCTGGCGATGCGGGCCCGCGATGAGCTGGGCGCCTGGTACCAGGACGCGGATTTCGCGGCGGCGTATGGGGTGCGGGGCGCGCCGGGGATGTCCCCGGCGCAGCTGGCGATGGTGACGGTGCTGCAGTTCACCGAGAACCTGACTGACCGGCAGGCCGCGGATGCGGTGCGGGGCCGGCTGGACTGGAAATACGCCCTGGGCCTGCCGTTAGACGACGAGGGGTTCGACTTCAGCGTGCTGAGCGAGTTCCGGTCCCGGCTGGTCGCGGCGGGCCTGGAACGCAGCCTGTTTGACTTGCTGCTGGAGCGGCTGAAAGAGCTCGGCCTGGTGAAAGCGGGGGGGACGGCGCGGACTGATTCGACGTATGTGCTGGGCCGGATCCGGGACCTGAACCGGCTGGAGCTGGCCGGGGAAACGGTCCGGGCGGCGCTGGAGGCCCTGGCCGCGGCCGCGCCGGGCTGGCTCGCCGGGCTGATCGATGCCTCGTGGCAGGAGGTCTACGGGCAGCGGATCGACGGGATGCGGCTGCCGGCCAGCGAGGCGGAACGCAAGGACCTGGCCAGCCAGTACGGTGCCGACGGCACCGTGGTGCTGGACGCCGTCCGCGCGCCCGGCGCGCCGTCGTGGCTGCGGGAGCTGCCCGCCGTCGAGACGCTGCGCCGGATCTGGGTGCAGCAGTACTACCGGAACGGGCGGGGGGCGGTGGTAATGCGGGAAGCCGGCGAGCAGGGCCTCCCGCCGGGCAGATCGGCGATCGTCTCGCCGTATGACCTGGATGCCCGCTACAGCGAAAAGCGCGGCAGGGGCTGGCTGGGCTACAAGATCCACCTCACCGAGACCTGCCAGGTGCCGGGGCCTGACGGCAGCCGCGGCGGCCCGAACCTGATCATCAGCGTGGCCACCACGCCGGCCAGCACCGCCGACGTGGCGATGACCACCCCCGTGCACGACATGCTCGCCACCGCCAGGCTGGCCCCCGCTGAGCACGCCGTCGATGCCGGGTATGCCTGCGCGGACGAGCTGGTCACTGCCCAGGCCCGCGGGATCACCCTGACTGGCCCGTTGCGCACCACCGCCACCCGCCAGCGGCGCACCGGCGGCTACACCGCGGAGATGTTCGCCATCGACTGGGACCGCCAGCAGGTCAGCTGCCCCCAGGGCATCACCAGCACCACCTGGTGCGAGCACACCCGCAAGGGAGCCGGCCAGATCACGGTCCGCTTCCCGGCGGCCGCCTGCCACCCCTGCCCCGCCCGGGCCCAGTGCACCACCTCAGCGGCCGGCCGCGAGCTAGGCCTGCGCCCCCGCGAAATCCACGAGGCGGTCACCACCGCCCGCGCCGAACAGGCCACCCCCGCCTGGAAACGCCGGTACGCCATCCGCGCTGGCGTCGAGGGAACCATGTGGCAAGCCACCCACGTCACCGGCATCCGCCGCGCTCGCTACACCGGCCTGGCCCGGACCAGCCTCGAGCACAACGCACCGCCGCCGCGATCAACCTGATCCGCCTCAACGCCTGGTGGACCGGCAAACCACTGGACCGGACCCGGACCACCTGCCTCCAGCGGCTCGACCTAGCCCCGGCAGCCTGAACCAATAAGCCAACAGGGTCCTATAACGACACCAATCGGTTGATCACGAAGGAAGGCCTGGGCGGCGCGGCTGAGGGGGTTAGCCAGCCAGGTGGCGGACCTGCTCGATGAGGCGGACCCGCTCGGCGTGGGTGCCGGCCAGCGGGGTGACGTTGAGCGTGCTCACCCCGGCCTCCTTCATCGCCGCGACCCGCTCGGCGACCAGGCTTTCCGGCCCGATCAGCGACGTTCCCTCCAGCAGCTCGGCGGGCACCAGGGCCGCGGCCTCCTGCTTGCGGCCCGCCAGGTACTCGTCCTGGATCCGGGCGGCCGTCTCCTCGAACCCGAACCGCACCGCGAGCTCGTAGTAGAAGTTGCGACCTTTGTCCCGGTGCGGGCCCATCCCGCCGATGTACAGCGCGAACATCGGCCGGCCCAGGTCCAGGTATGCGGCCACGTCCGGGCCGATAGCCAGCGGAGCGGACGCCACCACATCCAGCGGGCCGAGTGACGGGTCACGGCGGGCCTGGCCGGCGGCGAGCGGTTCCGCCCAGGCGATGGCCGCCTTCTCCGGGTAGAAGAAGATCGGCTGCCAGCCCTCGGCCAGCTCGGCCGCGAGCGCCACGTTCTTGGGCCCCAGCGCTGCGACCATGATCGGGATCCGTTCCCGGACCGGATGGTTGATCAGCTTCAGCGGCTTGCCGAGCCCGGTGCCCTGCTCGGGCGGCAGCGGAATCGTGTAATGCTTCCCCGCGTACTCCAGCCGCTCCCGGCGCCACACCTTGCGGCAGATCTCGATCACTTCCCGGGTGCGGCCGATCGGGGCGTCGTAGGGCACCCCGTGCCATCCCTCGATCACCTGCGGGCCGGACGCCCCGAGCCCCAGCGTGAACCGGCCGCCGGAGACATAGTCGAGCCCGGCTGCGGTCATCGCGGTGAGCGCAGGGGTCCGCGAGTACAGCTGGAAGATTCCTGAGCCGATCTCGAGCCGCTCGGTCTTGGCCGCGATGAACCCCAGCTGGCTCACCGCGTCGAAGCTATAGGCCTCGGGCACGAACACGATGTCCAGCCCGGCCTTCTCGTAGTCGGCGAGCTCGGTGACCGTCTCGGCGAAACCGCCGGCGTAGTTGAGATGCATCCCGATGCGCATATCCGGCCTTTCGCGGGGCAACCGAGCCGAATGCCGTTCGGCCCAGGTGATGTTGAGGGTAGCGGGCGCCCCTCCGGGGTCAACCTTCAGCCGGCGTCGGGGCGGCGGCCTCGGACACCGTGTCCTCCCCGGCAGCCGCCCTGACCGCGGCCAGCTCGGCGATCGCCTGGAGCGCGAGCTGGTAGGACATCAGGCCGAAGCCGGCCACCGTCCCGTCCGCCACGCCAGCCACCACGGACGTGTGCCGGAACTCCTCACGCCGGGCCGGGTTGGTCATGTGCACCTCCACCAGCGGCGCGGTGCGCATGCGAGCGCATCGCGCAGCGCGTAGGAGTAGTGGGTGAAGGCGGCCGGGTTGAGGACCAGCGGCGTCCGGGCCGCGGCCGCCTCCTGGACCCAGGCGATCATCTCGGCCTCGTCGTCGGTCTGCCGGACCTCGACGTGCAGGTCCAGCGTGCGCCCGGTGAGCCGGCAGGTCTCCACCAGGTCATCGAACGTCTGGGTGCCGTACACGTCCGGCTCCCTCGACCCCAGCTGGGCAAGGTTGGGCCCGTTGAGCACGAGTACCTGCTTCACGCGTCCGCACACCTCCTGGTAAGCCCGGCGCAGCAGGTCTTCCGACGGCGCGTCGAGCGTGCCGGGCCGGGCGAGCCCGTCGAGGATGACCAGCCGGAGCCGGGCCCCGCGGGCCTTCTTGTCCACTGTCATGGCGTCGCGCAGGTCGGGCCAGACATCGGCGCGGTAGACGGTGGGCAGCCCGACCGCCTTGAGCACCCGGCGGTGGCGGGCGGCGGTCCCCGCGTCCAGGCGACCCTCCAGCCGGGCGACTTCCGCGGCGAACACCATGCCGATGGCCACCGCCTCGCCGTGCCGGATCTGGTAGCCCTCCACGCGCTCGATCGCGTGGCCGAGCGTGTGGCCGTAGTTCAGGATCTCCCGGCGCCCTGCTTCGCGCAGGTCCCCGGAGACGACGTCCGCCTTCATCCGCACGGCCCGCTCGACCAGTTCCCGGGCCTGCCGCCCGTGCGGGACGACGGCTTCCGCCGGGTCTTCCTCGATGAGCTCGAGGATCACCGGATCGGCGATGAACCCCGCCTTGATCACCTCGGCCAGGCCGCTCACGTACTCGGCTCGGGGCAGCGTCTCCAGCACGGTCAGGTCGGCGAGGACCCCGGCGGGCGGGTGGAACGCCCCGACCAGGTTCTTCCCCTCAGGGATGTCCACCGCGGTCTTGCCGCCGACGGCGGCGTCGGTCATCCCCAGCAGGGTGGTCGGCACGAGCACCACCCGCACCCCGCGCAGCCAGGTGGCCGCCACGAAACCGGCCAGGTCCGTGGCCGCCCCGCCGCCGACGCCGACGATCGCGTCACTGCGGGTGATCCGGCTGGCGGCCAGCTTCGACCAGAGCGCCGCGGCGACGCCGATGTCTTTCGCCGCCTCGCCCGCCGGCACCTGCGCGGTGTGCACGTCGTAGCCGGCGTCCCCGAGCGCCCGGCACACCGGCCAGGCGATCTCATCCAGGCCCTCGGGCGCGATGACCATCACCGACGTGGCGTGCTTGCCGACGAGGGAGGGCAGCTCGCTGAGGACGCCGGTGCCGACGACGACCTCGTAGGGCTGCTCGCCGCCAACCGGGATGCGGGTCGCGGTCACGGCTGCGGGACCGCCGGCCCGTGGCCGTTCCCGCCGCCGCGGCGGCCGTTCCCGCCGCCGGGCTGGCCGTTCCCGCTGCCGGGCTGGCCGTTCCCTCCGTCAGGCGCGAGCCGCGCGGCGATCTCCGCGGCGATGTCCTCCGGCTCACGGTCGTCGGTGGGCACCGTGATCCAGGCCAGCGCGGCGTAGACCGGGAGCCGTTCCTCCAGGAGCGTCTTCATCCTGGCCCGCGGATTGCCCAGGAGCAGCGGGCGCGGGCTGTCGAGCCCGGTCCGGTGCACCGCCGAGACGAACCCGGTTTCCAGGTAGACCACCCGGCGGCCGGCCAGCAGGTCGCGGGTGCCGGCATCGAGGATGGCGCCGCCGCCGAGCGCCAGCACGCCGGGGTGGCCGGCGATCAGCCGGGCCGCGGCCGCGCGCTCGAGGGCACGGAAGGCTTCCTCGCCGTCCTGGACGAAGATGTCGCTGACCGGCTTGCCCGCCGCTTCCTCGATGACCGTGTCGGTGTCGACGAAATCCAGCCCGAGCCGGGCGGCGAGCGAGGGCGCCGACCGTGGTCTTGCCGGCCCCGGGCGGCCCGATGAGGATCGCGGCCGGCGTGCCGTGTTCCGGCGTGCCGCGTTCCGGCGTGCTGTGTTCGGGAGCGGTCACTTCATCACCAGCGAGTTCAGGTAGCCGGACCAGTTGCGATGGGCTTCGGCCACGGAGTCGCCCCCGAACTTCTCCGCCGCGGCTCCCGCCAGCACCAGGGCGACCATGGCCTCGGCCACCACGCCCGCGGCCGGGACCGCCGTCACGTCACTGCGCTGGTTGATGGCCCTGGCGGCCTCGCCGGTGCGGACATCCACCGTGGCCAGCGCGCGCGGCACGGTGGAGATGGGTTTCATCGCCGCCCGCACCCGCAGCACCTCTCCCGTGCTCATGCCCCCCTCGATCCCGCCGGCCCGGTTGGTCCGCCGCCGGATCCCGCCCCCGGCCAGCTCGATCTCGTCGTGGGCCTGCGAACCGCGCCGCCGGGCCGTGGTGAAGCCATCGCCCACCTCGACACCCTTGATCGCCTGGATGCTCATCAGCGCCGCGGCGAGCCGCCCGTCGAGCCGCCGGTCCCAGTGCACGTGGCTGCCGAGCCCGGGCGGCAGGCCGTAGGCCACCACCTCGACGACCCCACCGAGGGTATCGCCGTCCTTGCGGGCCGCATCGATTTCCGCCACCATCGCCGCGCTGGCCGCCGGATCGAGGCAGCGCACCGGGTCCTCGTCGATCCGGTCCCGGTCAGCGGGTTCCGGCAGCGTGCCTTCGGGCGCGCTCACCGGCCCGATCGCGACCACATGGCTGAGCACCTCGATGCCGTAGGCCTGGCTCAGGTACTGCCGCGCGACCTCCCCCAGGGCGACCCGCGCGGCGGTCTCACGCGCGCTGGCCCGTTCCAGCACGGGGCGGGCATCGTCGTGACCGTACTTCTGCATCCCGGCCAGATCGGCGTGCCCGGGCCGGGGCCGGGTGAGCGGGGCGTTGCGGGCCAGGTTCTCCAGCTCCTCGGCCGGGACCGGGTCGGGTGACATCACCGTCTCCCATTTCGGCCACTCGGTGTTCGCGACCCGGATCGCCACCGGCCCTCCGAGCGTCCGCCCGTGCCGGGTCCCCCCGGTGATCTCCACCTCGTCCTGCTCGAACTTCATCCGTGCGCCACGGCCGTAGCCAGCCCGCCGGCGGGCCAGCGCGGCGGTGATGTCGGCCGTGCTGATCTCGACACCGGCGGGAACGCCCTCGCAGATGGCGACCAGGGCCCGGCCGTGCGACTCTCCCGCGGTCAGCCAGCGAAACATGTCCCGATCCTCCCACGGGCGGCTCCATGCAGGTCAGGCACGCACACCAAGTCAGGCACGCACACCAAGTCAGGCACGGCCGTCCAGGTCAGGCACGCCGACCAGCCGTCCGCCCGGCCTGCAGCACCGATACCTCCACACCGCGCCGCAGCCGGTCGCCGGTTGCGGCCAGCAGGGCATCGGCCGCCCGGCGGACCGCCGCCCCGGCGGCGGCCGGATCGCACCCGGCGGCCAGGGTCACCTGGAGCGCGAGATCCGCGCCGGGAGAACCAGAAGCGGCCCCGTCATCCTCTGCGTCCCCGGCGTCCGGGGCAGCCTGGCCCGGGCCGGGGTCCGCCAGCCCCGCTTCCAGCGGGTCCAGCTCCCGCGGATCAGGGTCCCGTCGCCCGGGACGCCGCTGACCGGATCAGGGTGAGCGCCGCCGGTCGCCGACACGCGCTGATCGGGTGTGGTGACGGCGGCCGCCACGATCAGGGGCTCGCGGGCCAGCGCCGCGTGCAGCGCGGCCAGTACCTCGGGATCCTGGTGCGGCAGGGGGACCGGCCGCCCCTCCGCGAGCGCCGCGAGCCGGGCACCGTCCACGGCGAGCGGGACAGGGCCGGCCACGTCGATGACCACCGCGCTGGCCTCCTGGGTGCCGGCCAGCCAGGCACTCGCCGCCGGGACAGGGACCGGGCGCGCGTCGCTGCGCCACCGTTTGAGCGCATCAAGGCAGGTGAAGGCGAGTACGGCGCGGCTGCCGTCCGGTGCGACCAGGGTGGGCAGCGCCATCTCGGTGGACTTCTCCCCACCCTGGTCGTCTGACTCAACCGCCATGGCCACCACGGGCACGAGCAGGCGGGACCGGGAGAGGGCGGTCAGCGCGGCGTGCTCACTGCCCTGACCAGTGGCGTATGCGGTCAGGGCGGCCAGCACCAGCGGATCGGCGGCGCCGTCGTCTCCTGGGAATTTCGGCTCTGCCACGGTCAGCCCTTGCACGCCCCAACCCTAGGCCATCTCCGGCGACACCCAGACGGCTGGCGCTATCCCCCCGTAAGCTCTCCGCTGACGGCCGCGCCGTGGCGCAGTTGCGCCGGGCCTGGATGCGCACCACGGTGTCCCGGGCCAGCCGCCAGCGTCACGCCCGGCGGTGCCCGGCAGCTCAGCAGGCGTGCGGCGAACCGGCCATCAACCGGCCGGGACGCCCACTGCCGGTGAAGCAGTTGAGGTGGAAATCGCCGTATGAGAGTCTTTTGAACTGCACCGAAGGCTGACCGGAGGGGAGCGTGTGACAGAGGCTGAGCACATGGTCAGGATCATTGAACCGGGAACGCCGATGCAAAAGGTCATCCCGCCCCGCTTGGTCGAGCCGTATCTGACCGGGCGGCGCTCAGTGATTGCTGGGTATGTGTACCGGGCCAGGGACTGTGCCTTCCACGGCCCCGCGAATTTCTATGATTCGCTCAACCTTGGCTATGAGGGCTCAGACTTCACCGCCGAACTCGCGGAGATCTATGTCATGCGCTGGCTCGCCCTGGAGATGGATTCCTCCCTGGCGCCGCCCCCGGCCGACGGCCAGAACAGCCTGTCCCGCCCCTCCATCCCCGAGTTCTACACGCTGCCGATACCGGTCCCGGTGGGAGCGGAGATCCACCGGATCGTGCTGGGCGGGGAGGAGTTCATCGCCCGCTACGACGGGCAGTCCTGGCTGCGGCCGTCCAGGGGGCTGTGAGCCATGCGCTTCAGGCTGATGGCGACCTATCGCGGGGTGCCGTATGAGGTCGGAGTCGGGCCGTCCAGCTCCGACGTGGTCCTCTTCGCGGCGTGCCCGCCCCCGGAGGAACTGGGCTTCGAGCCCGCCCCCGGGCACTGGCGCAAGCAGGTCATCAGGGCGGAGGTCGATGTGCTCTGGGAGTCGCGGCCGCTGGGCACCTTCCACGGGGATCCGTGCCTGGTGCTGGACGATCTCGGCGACCGGCTGCACATCGCGTACCTGGGCAAGGACGGCCGCCGGGCGCGGGAACTCGGATACTGGCAGGTCAACCGGGGCGTGTACGAGCTGCTGACTCCCCGCGACGAGGTGACCGGCCTGACTGAGGAGAAAGCGGAGAAGAGCCTGCCCCGCCGGGCGGCCGTGAACGAGGCGCAGCCGATGCCGTCCTACCCGTACGGGTCACCGCAGGGGCCCCAGGCACCCGCGGCCGCTGGCTCGCAGGACCCGCGCGGAACGAGCGGCGGCCCGGGAGGCTACGTCGGCGAGCCGGCCCTGGCGCCGGCTGGCGCCTGGAACGGCACCGGCACCCCGGCCAGCACGGGGGGCTGGAACGGCACCGGCTCTCCTGCGGACACCGGCGGCTGGAACCGCAACGGCTCCCCCGCCGACACCGGCAGCTGGAACCGCAACGGCACCCCCGCCAGCCCTGCGGGCTGGAACGGCACCGGGACTCCTGCGGACACCGGCGGCTGGAACCGCAACGGCTCCCCCGCCGACACCGGCAGCTGGAACCGCAACGGCACCCCGGCCGGCGCCGGGACATGGAACGGCCACGCAGCGCCGCCGGCCGCGGCCGGGACGAACGGGCACGGCATGGCCAGCTGGAACGGCATGGCCGGCCCGGATGGGATGCTCGACGCCCCCGCCGCACCTGGCCCGGGACGCAGGCGCCAGGGACTGAAGCCTGGCCGGCGGTCCGCCCGCAAGCAGCGGGTGCCGACCCGGGCGATCTTCTCGGAACTGGCTGACCTGGCGGCGATTCCGCGCTCGGCCTATGCGCTGGAGCAGGAATCTGACGGTGCGATGTGCCTGCTGCGGACCGAGGAAGGATTCGAGGTCTTCAGCGCGGCCGACGGCGCCCGGCACGAGGTGCGCTCCTTCGATGACGAGGAAGCGGCGTACTTCTACCTGTTCGGCGTCCTGGCCGCCGAAGCGGTGCGGAACGGCTCGCTGATCCCGCCCCGCTGAGCGGTTCACGAAAGCCGGCCCCGCTCCGGACGGATCTGGCCCGGGCCGCTACAGCGCGGCGGGCGAGGCGATCAGGACACCCAGCCGGCGCAGCCCGCGCGCGGTCCGGGCTTTGATGGTGCCCAGCGGGACGTCCAGCCGTTCGGCGATCTCCCGCTGGGTCAGGTCGGCGTAGTAGGCCATCTCGATCGCCTCGCGCTGCAGATCGGGCAGGCGCGCCAGGGCCACCTGCATGTCGCGTGACCGATCGACCTGGCTGGCGATGTCACGCCCGTCCGGTCCGGCCATCGACGCGGCGTCCTCGAGGGGCACCGTCTCCCGGCGCCGGGAACGCAGGTGGTCGATCGCCCGCCTCCGGGCAATGGTGAGGACCCAGGCCTCGAGGCTCCTCGACGGGTCGTACCGGCCGCGGAACCGCCATACCTCCACGAACACCACCTGGACCACATCGTCGATGTCCGCATCCGGGACCCGGCCGCGCAGGTAACGGCGCAGGATGGGCCCGAGTTCGGCGTAGCAATCGTCGAACGCGTCCTCGTGGGCCCCGGCCAGCCGGACGCCGAGTTCCCTGATCCTGTCTGTGCCCACCCCTGCACCGTCCTTCCCGGGCCGGCACCGGTCCTGGCTTTGGCCCGGGCCGTCCCCGAAAACCGCTTCAAAAGTTATTCATAGCTCAGAATACGGCTGCGCGCAACCGAGCGATGCGTCGCCGCCGAAAACAGTTGAGGCCGGACGGAACCGCAAGCCGGGCCGCACCGGAACCAGCACAGGAACCAGCACAGGGCCGAGACCGGGCACCCAGGCGCGGCGGCCAGGCTGGGGGCGCCGGACCAGCCCGGGACGGCCCCGGGGCAGCCACGACCCGGGCGGACCCGGTAGCGGCAAGCCCGGGCCGGACCCGGCTAGCAGAGAAGGAGCGAGCGGTGCGGCGGCATTCGACGAGGCAGCCCAGACGGGCCGCCGTCAGGCGCCGCGGCGGCGGCCGGGCGGGGACGTCAGTAGCCGAGTGCCGCCACTACGGCGGACACCGCCGCGGGCAGCGAGCTGACGAGCCGGGCGGAGGCGGGAATCCGGTCCCGGTCCCAGCCCAGGCCGCCCAGGATCAGCCTGGCGCCCGGGCGGCGCGGGGACAGATCGAGGCAGGGCGACCGGATCACCGGTGGCCGGAACCTGGGACCACAGGAAAACGACCCCCGGGCCGGTACGCCGGACGGCGGCCGCCAGCGCGGAGTACGGGAGGTCAGAACCGAGCATCCGGCTGTCGATCCCCCGTTCGGCCAGCGCCGCCGCCAGCGCATACAACGGCAGGCTGTGCTGCTCACCCTGGGCCGAGGCGAGCAGCACCGCCCGGTGCTCAACCTGCCCGGGCAGGTCAGCGGCCCGCCGGGAGAACGCGGCGATGATCGCCATCGACAGCATGTGCTCGGCCTCGACGCACGTCCCGGTGTGCTCATACCGGGCGCCCAGCCCGGACAGCACCGGAAGCAGCAGTTCCTGCCAGGTGCGAACGCTGCCGTCCCGGGCCAGCGCGGTCAGGATGGCCTCGCTGATCCATCTTTCGTCCAGGGCCAGCACGGCGCGGGCCAGGCCGCGGGCGGCCGGCGAGGCACCGGGGAGGGCCAGGCGCTGGCCGCCGGAGCCATGACCCGGTCCTGGCCGGGTGGCCGGGAGCCCGTCCTCGGCAGATGCGGCCGCGGTACGGTCACCGGCCCCGCGGTCACCGGCCCGGAGCCCGCGGTCACCGGCCCCGCGGTCACCGGCCCCGCGGTCACCGGCCCCGCGGTCACCGGCCCCGCGGCCGCCGGCCCCGCCGTCGCCTGCCCCGCGGGCGCCGCGCCCGCGATCGGCCGCCCTGCGATCGCCGGTCCTGAGCCCGTCCGCCCCCCGGCTGCCGTCCGCTCCCCCGGGCACCAGGGCAGCGGCGCGGCGCCCGCCGGGCTCCCCGGCCGCCCGGGCCCCAGCGCGGTCCGTATCAGCCCCGTCCGTATCAGCCCCGTCCGTATCAGCCCCGTCCGCCCCGGCACCCTCCGCGCCCGCCTGGCCGGGGACCAGAGGCACCGGGGCGGCCATGGCGGCCCGGGCCGCATCGGCCGGGGCCGCGCCGCGCAGGATCAGCTTCTGCATGTGCTCGAGGCGGACGATGTCCTCCGCCGTGTAGCGCCGGTGCCGCCCGGGGCTGAGTTCCCGGGCGCCGATCCCGTAACGCCGGTTCCAGGTGCGCAGAGTGGACGGCGCCACCCCGAGACGGCGCGCCACTGCTCCCACACTGAAACCGATTGTGTCCGTCATGACCTTTCCTGATGTGACTTATGCCACCGACCGCCGCCGGTAACCCCCGGCCTGGTCCTGGCACCAGGACCGCTATTCAACCCCGCCCCCGCACCGGCGGCCAAACCAGGCCCGGGCGGCGGGAGCCGCACCGCCCGGCCGCGGTGGCCGGCTGGGCCGCGCTCGCGGTCATGGCCGTGGCCCAGGTGGTTTCCTCCCGCTCCGGCCACCTGGAGATCTTCGTCACGGTGATCGTCGTGGCGCTGGCCGTGGCGAGCGTGTCGTTCACCGCCGTGGTCTGGGGCTGGCCGCGGGCGATGAGCGCGGCCGCCGCCGCGTTCGCGCTCGGGATGGCCGCGGAGTGGGCCGGGACCAGGACCGGGTTCCCGTTCGGCGGCTACCGCTACACGGGGCTGCTGCGCCCGGCCGCGGGCACCGTGCCACTGGTGGTCCCGCTGGCCTGGGCCGGGATGGGGCTGCCCGGCTACGCGGTCGGCGCCACCCTGGCCCGCCGCCGCGCCACGCGGATCGCCGCGGGGGCGGTCGCCCTGACCGCCTGGGACCTGTTCCTGGATCCGCAGATGATCGGCAACGGGTTCTGGCGCTGGGCGCATCCGGGCCCGTACCAGGGGGTGCCGCTCAGCAATTTCGCGGGCTGGCTGCTGGTGTCCGCCGCGGTCATGGCCGTGTTCGATGTCCTGCTCGGCACCGTCCCGCGCCCGGCCGTCCCGCGCCCGGCAGGCCCGGCCAGCCGGCCCGGGGGCCGGACCCAGGAACCAAGGCAGATAACGAAAACCAGCCCGGGGCTGCTCGCCACCTACTCCGTCATGGCCGTCATGGAAACGGCGGGGTTCGCGGTCATCTTCCGGCACGGGCGCGCGGTCGCGGTGGCCGGCGCGCTCGGCATGGGCATCCCGGCCGCGCTGGCCTGGGCCCGCCGTATCCGCCGCCGGGGCCCGTCGTACCCGGAACCAAACGGGAGGAATGCAGCGCCATGAGCGATGTCGTGGTGATCGGCGGCGGCGTGGGCAGCATGGCCACCGCGATCCGGCTGGCCGCCCGGGGTCACCGGGTCCAGCTGTTCGAGCGCCGCCATGAGCTGGGCGGCAAGCTGACCGAACAGCGCCGGGACGGCTTCACGTTCGGGCTCGGCCCGTCCTTGCTGACCCTCCCTGACCTGTTCGGCGCGCTCGCCGCCGAGGCGGGCCGCAAGCTCGATGAGCTGGTGACCCTGACCGAGGTCGATCCGGTGTGCCGGTACCACTTCCCGGACGGCAGTGTCCTGGACGCGCGCAGTGACCCGGGCGCGATGGCGGCTGAGGTGGAGCGGTTCTCGCCCGGGCAGGGCGAGGCGTGGCGGCGCTACTTCGCGTGGGGGGAACGGTGCTGGGCCGCGAGCGAGCGGGCTTTCCTGGCCGGCCCGCTGGACCTGGCCGGGCTGGCCCGCCGCCGGGCCAGCCTGTCCGACCTGTTCGCCAGCGCGCCCGGGCAGACGCTGGCCGGGCTGGCGGGCCGGTTCTTCACCGACCCGCGGCTGATCCAGTACGTGTGCCGGTACGCGACCTACTCCGGCTCGTCGCCCTACCTGGCGCCCGCGGCGGTGGGCTGCATCCCGTACCTGGAGCATGCCCGGGGGGCGTGGTACGTGGAAGGCGGCCTGGCCCGGCTGCGGGACGCGCTGGCCCGGCTGCTGGCCGAGATGGGCGTGGTGGTGCACACGGGAGCCACGGTGTCCCAGGTCCTGGCCACCGACGGCCGCCCGGCACCGCGGCGGGCCCCGGGCTGGCCGGGCCGCGGCTGGCCGGGCGAGGGCCGGGCGGGCGGGGTGCTGGTCGCCGGGGAACGCGTTCCCGCGGACGTGGTGGTGTGCGGCGCGGACTCGGCCCGGCTGTACCGGGATCTGTGCCCGTCCCGGCCCATGCGCCGCCGGATCGCCCGGATCGGGCCGTCGTCGTCGGGCTTCCTGGTGCTGGCCGGCGTCCGCGGGCGGACCTCCGGGCTCGCGCACCACAACGTCATCTTCTCCGCGGACTACCGTGAGGAGTTCGCGGACATCTTCGACCGCCGCCGGCCGCCCGCCGACCCGACCATCTACGTAGGCTGCCCGGCGGCCGGGGACCCGGCCACAGCCCCGCCCGGGCACGAGAACCTCACGCTCCTGGTCAACGTCCCGGCCGCGAGCCCGCGGACCTGGGGCCGGTCCGCCGAGGACTACCAGGAACTGCTGCTGGACAAGCTGTCCGCCGCGGGTGTCGGCGTGCGCGGGCGGGTGCTGTTCACCGAGACGCTGACCCCCGCCGACCTCGAGCGCCGGTACGACGGCTGGCGGGGCTCGATCTACGGCACCTCGCACAACGGCCGGCTCGCCCCGTTCCGCCGTCCCGGCAACCGCGGCCCGCTCGCCGGGCTGTACCTGGTCGGCGGGTCGGTGCACCCGGGGGGCGGGCTGCCGCTGGTCGTCATCGGGTCCCGCATCGTGGCGGATCTGGTTACCGAGGACCTCGCCACCGGGAGGATCTGACGATGAGGCTCCTGACGGCCGCCCAGGCCGCCGCCGCGGCCGTGGTGGCGGCCCGGCTGGCCCGGGGCCGCAGAATGCAGCCGCCGCTCCAGGCCAGGGTGCTGCCGGCCGGCCTGACGGTGTCGGCCGTCATCCCGGCCCGCGATGAGGCAGCCCGGATCGGCCCCTGCGTGATCGCGGCCCGCGCCGACCCGGGGATCACCGAGGTGATCGTGGTGGACGACGAGTCCGCGGATGGCACCGCCGCGGTGGCGGCCCGGGCCGGGGCCCGGGTCATCCCTGGCCGCCCGCTGCCGCCCGGCTGGGTCGGTAAGCAGTGGGCGCTGCAGCAGGGCCTGGAGGTGGCGTCGGGTGAGTACGTGCTCACCCTGGACGCCGACGCGCGGCCGCGGCCCGGGCTGGCCGGCGCGCTGGTCACGGCGGCCGCCGGGGGGCCTTTCGACCTGGTCAGCGCCGGCCCCCGGTTCGTCTGCGACAGCGCCGCCGAGCAGGCCCTGCACGCAGCCATGCTGGCCACCCTGGTCTACCGGTTCGGCCCGATCGGCCCGGCCCGCCCGCCCCGCCCGGGCCGGGTGGTGGTCAACGGGCAGTGCCTGCTGGCCCGCCGGGCCGGGCTGGCCGCCGCGGGCGGCTTCGAGCCGGTCCGCGCGCACCTGACCGACGACATCGCACTGGCCCGGCACCTGGCCCGGCGTGGCTGGCGGATCGGCTTCCTCGACGGGCGTGACCTGCTGGAGGTGGACATGCACGCGTCGGTGGCCGAGGTGTGGCGGGAGTGGGGCCGGTCGCTGCCGATGACCGACGTCAGCAGTCCCGCGGGGCAGGCCGCGGACCTGGCCGTGCTCGGGCTGACCACGGCACTGCCGCTGGCCCGGCTGGCGGCTGGCCGGCCGACCGTGCTGGACCTCGGCCTGCTCACGATGCGGGTGTCGCTGCTCGTCCCGCTGCGGCGCTGCTACACGTCGCCGGGGCCGGGACTGTACTGCTCGCCGCTGGCCGACCTGGCCGCGCTCATCCGGATGACGGGCGGGACGATTCGGCCGGTGCGGTCATGGCGGGGCCGCCGCTATCCGGTGCCGCGGGCGCCGTCGGCCCGGCGGGCGCCGCGCCGGCCCGGCGCGCCGGCTGACCCGCCGCGGCCGGGTGCGGGGCGCCCGGGCGCGGGCGGGCCTTCCGGTGCCGGGCGGCCAGCGCGGCCATCACGAACCGCACCCCGATGAGCGACATCAGCGCGCCGGTGGCCGCGACCTCGAAGGGCCGGCGTGAAGATCAGCTGGAGGAACGGGGCCGCGAACACCCCGGTCCTGGCGCCCACGGCGAAGGAGCGGGTGAACAGGGCCACCCCGGCGCACAAGGCGATGCCCAGGGCGAAGGCGGGCGGGCAGATAACCGCGAACCCGCCGGCGAACGTGAGCACGCTGCGGCCGCCGTGCAGCCGGGCGAAGACCGGCCACGCGTGGCCGATCATGGCCGCCGCGACGGCCGCGTACACGAGGGCCGCACCCTGGGGCGCCCCGGCGCCGAGCAGCCCATGGGCGAGGGCGACCCCCAGCAGCCCGGCCGCGGTCCCCTTCAGCGTGTCCCCGGCCAGCACCGGGACGGCACCTGCCCAGCCCAGCTGGTCCTTCATGTTCCAGAAGCCCGGGTTCCCGTCCCCTACCTGGCGCGGGTCGAACCCCCGGGCGCGGCCGGCCAGCACCGCGACCGGAACCGAGCCCAGCAGGTAGCCGCCGAGCGCGGCCGCCACCCAGGAGTCAATCATGATCGCCTCTTTCCACCTCACCAGGTTCCCGCGCGAGCACGCCACGCGCGCGATCAGCCGGATGGCCTTCGACCGGCCGGTCCTGGCCCGGACCGCCGGGCTGCGGTTCTGGCGGTTGCTCGGCACCGCGCGGGGCAACGCGATGAGCCTGAGCGCCGACCTGCGCCGCTGGGCCATGTTCGCGGTCTGGCAGGACGAGGCGGCGCTGGACAGCTTCCTGGCGCAGTCGGCCATCGCGGCGGAATGGCGGTCCGCCGGCCAGGAGAGCTGGACGGTCCGGCTCCGCTACGCGGGCGGGCACGGCCAGTGGGGCGGCCGCGATCCGTTCGCGGGCATGACCCCCGAGGCGCTGGCCCCCGGTCAGACGGTGGCCGTGCTGACCCGGGCGTCGATCAGGCCCCGGCAGCTGGCCCGTTTCTACCGCGCGGTACCCGCGGTGGACCGGGCCCTCGCGGGCGCGGACGGGTGCCTGCGCGCGGTGGGCATCGGCGAATGGCCGCTCGCCCGGCAGGCCACGTTCAGCCTGTGGCGGGACACCGGCGCGGTGCGCGGCTTCGCGTACGCGGGCGGCACGCACGCCGCGGTGATCGCCCGCACCCGCAAGGAGGGCTGGTTTTCCGAGGAGTGCTTCGCCCGGTTCGTCCCGTACGGCTCGCAGGGCTCCTGGGACGGCGCCGACCCGTTCGCCGCCTGAGCGGTTCACGACAAGGCGCTGGCTGGTGAGCCGGCGACCGCCTGGCCGACCTGCCCGGCGATTCCGGCCCGGGCCAGCACCCGGGCCAGCAGGCAGGCCCGGGTGATGGCCCGGGCCCGGGCCGAGCCGTGCGCGATGACCACGGTGCCACCCAGGCCCAGCAGGACCGCCCCGCCCTGCGTGTCCGCGTCGAACCGTTCGGCCAGGCGGCGCAGCCGGCCCCGGTTGGCGAACTGGGCCACCGCCCCGGCCGGCCCGGCGGCCAGCGCGGCGCGGGTCTCGGTGACCGCGAGGCGCAGGCTGCCCTCGATCGCCTTGAGGGTCACATTGCCGGTGAAACCGTCGGTGACCACGACGTCCACGCCCCCGGACAGCACGTCACGCCCCTCCACGTTGCCGGTGAACCTGACCGGCGCCGCGCAGAGCAGGGGCTGGGCCCGGCGGGCCAGCCGGTTGCCCTTGCCCGGCTCGGAGCCGATCGTCAGCAGGCCCACCTCGGGCGACTCAAGGCCCAGGACCGCCCGGGCGTAGCGCGATCCGAGCACCGCGAACTGGGCCAGCATCTCCGGGGTGGGGTCGGCGGTGGCCCCGGCGTCCAGCAGCACCGTGCCCGGCCCGGCCGTCGGCAGCAGCACCGCGATAGCGGGCCGGAGCACGCCGGGCGCGCAGCCGAGCGTCGCCACCGCGGTGGCGACGGTGCCGCCCGTCGAGCCCGCGGACACCAGGGCGCCAGCCTGCCCGCTGGCGACCAGCCTGCAGGCGACCGCCGCGCTGGTGCCGGGCAGCCCGCCCATCCGCACGCCGCTATCCCCCATCGGGATGACCTCTGCCGCGTGCACGATCTCGATGTCGGCCGCCGCGCCCTGCTCGGCCAGCAGCGGACGCAACGTCCCGGTGTCCCCGGCCAGGACGACCCGGACCCCGTGCTCGCGCACCGCCGCGACCGCTCCCGCCACCTGCTCGCGCGGAGCGTGGTCGCCACCCATGGCGTCCAGGACGATGGGTGCGTCAGATCCCGGCATCGGCCCTCCTCTGCGGGCGTTTGGTGGGCTGTGATCTATCCATCCGGCGCGAACGCGGAGCTGGCCACCTCGTCAGCGGCCTCCTCCAGTGCGCCGGCCAGGCGCACCGCGGGGGGCAGCGTCCGGTTCCGCCATCCAGGACCGCCGAGCACGATCCGCGGCCCGGCGGGCAGGTTCTCCAGGAGGCCGGGCTGGGCGGTCGCCGGCACCTGGGACCAGACGAACACCCCGGCGGGCCGGACGGTCCTGACCGTGTGGGCCAGCGCCTGCCGGGGCACCCGGCCGCCGAGCTGGCGTACGTCCACGCGCCGCCCGGCCAGCTCGGCCTGCAGCGCGTACACCGGCAGCACGTGCTGCTCCTCTTCCGCGCAGGCCAGGACGACGGGGCGGATCGTGTGGGCGGGCGGCGCCAGGGTGATCACCGCGAGCAACGTGGTGAGCAGCGAACCGGACAGCATGTGCTCGACCGACACATGCCCGGCGGCGGCGGGATCGTTGGCGCCGAGTTCCCGCAGCGCGGGAACGGCCAGGCCCTGCCAGGCGGCCATGACCCCGTGCCGGGCGAAGGCGTCGCCGAGCATCGAGCACAGCAGCGGCGCGTCCAGGCGCACCGCGGCCCGGATCAGCAGCGCGGGCGAGATCATGGCGTCCGCGGGAGCATGCCCGGCCGGGCCTCCGGCCGCCAGCGCGGCCAGCCCGGCGGCCTGGGCGGGGGGCACGCCGGTTTCCACCAGGGTCCGCATGGCCCGCAGCCGGATCAGGTCGTCCGGGGTGTAGCGGCGGTGCCCGCCGGTGCTGCGGCCCGATGGGCCGATCCCGTGCCGGCGCTCCCAGGTCCGCAGGGTGGCGGCGGGGATGCCGAGCTGCCGGGCGGCGCCGCTCACCGTAAACACCGGCCCGGGCGGGGAGGCCGCGGCCGAGCTCACGATCCGGGCAGTCTGACGTCGACCTGCCGCTCGCGCCGCGCGGCGCGGGCGGCGGAGGTGAGGTGACGGGCGAAGATCGCGGCCCGGCGGCGGCGGGACAGCCGGACCCGGCCGCGCAGGACCTGGTAGTCGCGGCGTTCCAGCTCGTCCAGGATGCCGCCGTAGAGTTCCAGCGCGGCCCGGATGCAGGGCTGGGAGGACGGCGCGAGCAGCTCCACGCCGGGCAGCGCGGCGCGGTAGTGGGCGCGGGCCCGGGCGCACTCGAACGCGAGCAGGTTCCGGACCGCGGCGGTGGGTTCCGGGCGGGCCAGGTCCGCCGGTGCCACCCCGAACCGGTCCAGGTCCGCGGCGGGGAGGTAGATCCGGCCGCGGCGCAGATCCTCGCCGACGTCCCGGACGAAGTTGGTGAGCTGGAAGGCCAGGCCAAGCTGGCGGGCCGGCTCACGGGCCCGGGCCGGGTCGGCGGACTCCAGCACGGGCAGCATCATGGTGCCGATCGCCGCGGCGGACCCCTCCATGTACCCGAGCAGGTGGTCGTAGCTGGCGTACGACGTCACCGTGAGGTCCATGGCCATCGAGGTCAGGAACGCCCGGAAATCGGCCTCGTCGATGCCGAACGAGCGGACCGTGTGCACCACCGCGGCCAGCACCGGGTCGTCGCAGCGGCCTGCCCGCAGGTACCCGAAGAACCGCTCGCCCCAGTCCGCCAGGGCCAGGGCACGCTGCGCCGGGCTCAGGCCGTTGCCCAGATCGTCCACGATCTCATCGGCGTACCGCGCGAAGCCGTAGAGCGCGTGGACGTGCGGGCGCTTCCAGTCCGGCAACAGCCTGGTCGCCAGGTAGTAGGAGGTGCCGTGGCGGCGGTTCAGCTGGCGGCAGCGCTCATACGCGGCGGTCAGGGTGGCCAGGCCGGGGGCGGCAGGCGGGACGGCGGAGGCCGGGCCGGCCGGGCCCTGCTCGCCGGGGCCCGGGCCAGGCTCGCTCAGGCCCGGCCGGGGCGCAGCCGCCACCCGGGCGGCCCGCCGCTGCCCGTGCGGCGCCTCGCTCAGCTCGGTCATCGCGGGCCGTCCAGCACGGCCCGGGCGGCCAGCCGGCCGGAGATCAGCACCATGGGAACGCCTATCCCGGGGGCGGTGCCCGCCCCCGCGAAGTGCAGACCCGGGACCCGCCGGGCCGAACGGCGCGGGCGCAGCCACGCGGTCTGCGAGAGACGGTGATCCAGGCCGAACGGGGTGCCTGCGGTATACCCGCGCGCCGCCCAGCCGGGCGGGTCCACGATCAGCTCGGCCGGGGCACGGTCCAGGTCGCCATAGCCGAGGCGGCCCAGCCGGGCCAGCAGCCGGCTGCGCAGCCGGGGCGTGGTGGCCGCCCAGTCGTGCCCGCCGAGCAGGTTCGCCGTCGGCTCCAGCACGCTCAGCGTGGCGTGGCCCGGCGGGGCCGCGTCCGGGTCGTGGCTGGGCGCGGTGACCAGCAGGCTGGGGTCCGGGCCGGGCTGGACGTCGCCGCGCCGGGTCAGCGCGGCAAAGGTGCCCGCCCAGTCCGGGCCGAGGTGCAGCGTGTGGTGCGCCTGGCCGGGCAGCTGGTGATCCAGCCCGAAGTGCGCGACCAGGGCGGACGGCGCAAAGTGCGGGCGGGTCAGCCGCCAGTCCGCCGCCCCCGGTGGCAGCAGGCCACGGTGCGCGGCGGGCAGGTCGGCGGCCACGATCACGCTGGACGTCCGGAGCAGCTCACCGCCGGCGAGCCGGACCCCGGTGATGCCGGACGTCCCGGCCAGTACCTGCTCGGCCGGGGCGCCGTAGCGAAGCTGTGCTCCCGCCTTGGCGGCCACGTCCGCGAGGGCCAGTGGCAGGGCGTGCATCCCGCCGCGGGCCGGGATGTGCACGCCGCCGACGGTGTCCATGGTGGAGACGATCGAGTAGATGCCCGGGGCCCGGGCTGGGTCGAGGCCGACGTACAGGGCCTGGAAGGTGTGCGCACGGATCAGCCGCCAGTCGGTCAGGTAGCGCCCGGCCAGCCCGCTCATCCGGCGCAGCGCCCCCAGCCGGGCCAGCCTGACCGCGGCCCTGACCTGGACCAGGTCACGCAGGCGGTGGAAGTCCCGGGCCACGAACGGCTCCCACTCCGCCTCCAGCAGCAGCTCCAGCTGGCGCCGGAAGCGCAGGTAACGGGCCGCTTCCCGGGCGCCCGACAGGCGGCTCACCTCGTCGGCCATCCGGCCCGCGCCGGGCAGCACGTCCAGGTGCGACCCGTCATGGAACGCGAGCCGGTAGTACGGGTCCAGCTCCTGCAGCGGGAGCCAGCTCTGCAGGTCCTCCCCGGCCGCGCCGATGGTCTCCTCGATCACCCCGGGCATGGTGAGCACCGACGGGCCGGTATCGAACCGGTACGGGCCGACGCTGGCCGTGCCGCAGCATCCGCCCGGGCCGTCGCTGGCTTCCACCACGGTCACGTCACGCCCCGCCGCGGCCAGGTGAATCGCGGCCGCCAGGCCGGCCAGCCCGGCGCCGATGACCACGGCTGGCCCGGTCATCTCAGCGGCCCCGCCGGGTAGCCAGGCCAGCGAGCTGGATCAGGGCGGCCCGGGCATCGTCCGGGATGCCCGGCTCGGCCGCGAGTGCGGCCCGGGCCTGCCCGGCCAGGCCGGCGATCCGCCGCTCGACCGCGTCCACCGCGCCGCAGCTGGCCAGCACCGTGCGGACGTCAGCGATGTCCTGCCCCGCCGCGGCCGGGTTCCCGGGGACCGTCTCCAGCACCCGCCGCCCCGCCGGGCCGGCCATCTGCCTGCCCAGCACCAGCAGGAGGGTCTGCTTGCCCTCGCGGATGTCCTCCCCGGCGGGCTTGCCGGTGACCTCCGGGTCGCCGAACACCCCGAGCACGTCGTCGCGGAGCTGGAACGCCTCCCCGAGCGGCAGGCCATATCCGGACAGGAAGCCGTCCGTTCCGCTGGTTCCCGCGACCGCGGCGCCCAGCTGGAGCGGGCGTTCCACCGTGTACTTGGCTGACTTGTAGCGGATGATCCGCTCAGCGTCCCCGGTCAGCTCCGTGACCCCGGGAGCCTCACCCGCCGGGACGCGGCGAGCCGGGGCGGTGCCGCGCTGCGCGTGAACGAGGTCGAGATACTGCCCGCCGATCACTTCGGTCCGCAGCGTGGTGAACAGGCGCAGGACCGCGGCCAGCCGGCCGGGGCGCAGCCCCGCGTCGCACAGGGCCGCGTCGGCCCAGGTGAAGGCCTGGAGGCCGAGGACGAGCGCGGCCGCCCGGCCGAATTCGGGCCGCGGGCCCGGCCAGCCGTGCCCGCCGTCCGGGCCGGCCAGCCGGACATGCGCGGCGGGTTCCCAGCGCCGGACAGGCGAGCCATCCATCAGGTCGTCGCAGATCAGCGCGCAGGCGTGCAGGAACTCGACCGCACAGCCCACCCGGAGGGCGGCGTCCGCGTCGGGTCCGGCCGGGGCGCCCCCGGCGGCCCGGTATCCCCAGTAGACGAAGGCCGGGCGGAGGCGCTTGCCCGGACCGCGGACGAGCCGGCCGAGCACCTCGTCGAAGGGAGCGATATCGGCGCCGAGGAAATCCAGTTCAGCGAACCGCCGGCCGAGCATCGCGGCCAGCTCCGCCTCGATCAGCTGGCCTGGCCAGGCCGCGTCGGTGGCTGCGGCGGGGACCTCACCGACCTGCACAGTCACGATGCAGCGATCCTCTCTGCGGGGGCTGCGGGAATGCCATTACCGGGAGATTCGGCCCGGCTGGGCCGGACGGTTGCATGCGCGCGACCGTCCGGCGGTGATGCGCGGCGGACCGGCCGCCGGGTGGGAGGACGGCGGCGGGGCCGGGACGGCGGGCTGCGGATCGCCGGCCAGCAGGGGCGGCCCAGGAGACCGGCGGGAGCAGGGACAGCGGACGGCGGCCCCCGGGACGCAGCGAGGTTCTTACAGGCCTATTACCATCGCGGTCACGCCGGCCCCGCCGGCGCTCCCGGGACCCCAGCGCACCGCCGTTCCGGTGGGATACGCTCAAGCCGCCTACCTGGTAATGGCCGCTTACAGTATCCGAGTGATTACCAATGAATACGAGAAGGTGCATGTGAGCGCACTACAACCGGGGTTGATGAACTTCGCCCGCATGCGCGGCCCAGGCCGCTATGGTTCAACTGCCGGCGGGGCTGACGGTCCCCCGCTCCCCAAGCAGCCCCGCCGGCACTCGACCGCCACCCAGCCGCTGGTCCTCCACGACCCCGGAAGCCGGGGGCCCGCGGACAGGCAGGGAAGCTGATCATGGTTTCGCTCACCGGGGCTCAGGTTCCCCTGACCGGCGCGCAGTACGACCTTTCCGCAGGCGACTACCGGGCCACCGTCACCGAACTGGGTGCCGGGCTCCGCCGGCTGGAGTACCAGGGCCAGCCCGTGATCGTGGGGTACGAGCCCGACGAGCTGCCCCCCGGGGCCGCCGGCCAGCTGCTCTGCCCCTGGCCGAACCGGGTGGACGGCGGCCACTACGCCATCGACGGCACGCACCATCAGCTCGATCTCAGCGAGCCGGCCAACGCGAACGCGATCCACGGCCTGACCCGCTGGTCGTCCTGGTCGCCCGGGCCTGCTTCCGCGGCGCCGGGCGGGGAGGAGATCACGCTCCGGCTGGGGCTGCTCGGGCATCAGGGCTACCCGTTCGTCCTGGAACTCGACGCGTCGTACCGGCTGGACGCCGGTCATGGCCTGCAGGTCAGTGTCAGCGCCCGGAACCTCGGGTCGGTCGCGGCCCCGTACGGGACCGGATCACATCCGTACCTGACCACCGGGGCGGCCACGGTGGACGACTGCGATCTCGGCCTCCCGGCCGGGCTGTGGCAGCCGTCCGGCGAGCGGGGCATCCCGCTCGGCGCCCCGGAGGACGTGAGCGCCACCGAGTTCGATTTCCGCACCCCGCGGCCGATCGGTGACACCCAGCTCGACCACGCGCTGACCGGCCTGGACCGGGACGCCGCCGGCCGCGCCTGGGCCCGCCTGAGCGGCCCGGGAACCCAGGTGGCCCTCTGGGCCGGGCCGGGTTACGAATGGCTGCAGGTGTTCACCGGTGACACGCTCGGCCCGTCGCACCGGCGGAAGGCCCTGGCCATCGAGCCGATGACCTGCCCGCCGAACGCCTTCGTCTCCGGCGTGGACCTGCTGATGCTCGAGCCGGGCGACAGCGTGACCCATACCTGGGGCATCGAGGTCACCCCCGCCTGACCCGGCCGCTCCCGCCGCCACCGTCGCCGCGGGTGCGCCGGGAGCGTCAGGGACCGGGCTCGCCGTGGCCGGGCGCGCCGGGGCGGCTGAGGCGGGCCAGGTCCTCGGCGGTGTCCACGTCGTCCGGGCGGCCGGTGTCCGCGCACTCCACCCGGGTGACCAGCTCCGGGTGCGCCCGCAGGAACGGCCGGGCACCCACGTCGCCGGCGGCCAGCCGGATGACCTCCGGCCAGTGTTCGCGGGCGACCAGTACCGGGTTGCGGGGCTGCCCGTCATAGCTGGCCACGGCGACCCGGGCGCCGCCGGCGAACGCGGTGATCAGCCGGGCCACCGCCGCGGGCCCGACCAGCGGCTGATCCACCAGGGCGATCACCGCCGCGGCGCAGCCGTCCGGGACCGCGCGCAGGCCGGCCGCCAGTGAGGATCCCATGCCGCTGGCCCAGTCCGGGTTGAACACGCTGATCACACCGGGGGGCAGGCTGACCGGCGCGGCGCCGGTCACCACGACCAGCGGGGACGCACCACCCGACTGCAACAGCCAGACACCCCGGTCCACCAGCCGGACCCCGTCCAGCTCGACCAGGGCCTTCGGCCGGCCGAGGCGGGACCCCGATCCCGCGGCCAGCAGCACGCCGGCGACCGTGCCTGCAGACGGGAAATCTCCCGCGGATCCACCCCCGGCGGCCGGGGACGGGGCCGCCGCGCGCTCAGTGATGGATCCGCCCGGACGTCACGGTCAGCGGCTGGCCGGAGCCGCCCCAGCGGAGCTGGATCAGCTCCGCGGCGACCGACACCGCGGTCTCCTCGGGCGTGCGCGCCCCGAGGTCCAGCCCGATCGGGGAGCGCAGCCGGGCCAGTTCGTCCTCGCCCAGGCCGGCCTCACGGAGCCGGGCCAGCCGGTCCTCATGCGTCCGGCGGCTGCCCATGGCACCGATGTACGCGGCGGGGGTGCGCAGGGCCACTTCGAGCACCGGCACGTCGAACTTGGGATCGTGGGTGAGCACGCAGATCACGGTCCGTGAGTCCACCGGGGTCCGGGCCAGGTAGCGGTGCGGCCACTCGACCACCACCTCGTCGGCCTCGGGGAAGCGCGCCGGGGTGGCGAAGATGCCGCGGGCGTCGCAGACGGTCACCTGGTAGCCCAGGAACTTCCCGGCCCGGGCCACGGCCGCGGCGAAGTCGA
Organism: uncultured Actinomycetes bacterium; assembly: GCA_963720645.1. GTDB lineage: Bacteria > Actinomycetota > Actinomycetes > Streptosporangiales > Streptosporangiaceae > RYN-230. The sequence continues at coordinate 278,517 of CAVRFX010000026.1, forward strand.
TCGCGCCGAACACCAGCATCCGCGGCGGCGGCGCGAACGAGTGCACGAACACGGCCAGCTCGTCGCCGAGCCGCTCGCCGTCCGCGCCGTACCGCCGGACCCCGGTCAGGCCCTGGGCCAGCATGCCCCGGGCGTCGTCGTCGACCGCCGCGTCGAGGCGGCCGCCGTTGCCGAGGGTCCCGCTGGCCTTGTCGTCGGCCCAGATGACCCGGCGCGCGCCGACGCGGCCCGGGCCCTCGATCACGCTGGCCACCGCGACGGGCTCGCCCGCGGCGATGGACGCGGACACGTCCCCCAGTTCCGGGTACCGCTCGCGGCTGACCGGCTCCACCAGCAGGTGCAGGATGCCGCCGCAGGTCAGGCCGACCGCGAACGCGTCGTCGTCGCTCACGCCGTAGGTCGCCAGCACCGGCCGCCCGGTCTGGCAGACCTCCTGGGCCAGCTCGTACACCGCGCCCTCGACACAGCCGCCCGACACACTGCCCGTGACCTCGCCCTCGGCGGACACGGCCATCGCGGCGCCGGGCTCACGGGGCGCGCTGCGGAACGTGCGCACCACGGTAGCCAGGCCGAACACCTCGCCCGTGTCCCACCACTTCGTGATGGGGTCCAGGATGTCTCGCAACCGGTTTCACCTCGGTACGTTGGTCACGTCGGCCGGCCTGCCCAGAAGCCTCGCGGGACGGCTGGGGCCGCCGCGCCGGCCTAGACGGGGCATACCTCAGGGTACGTTCACGTTACGGGCCCGCGCCACGCCACGACCGGGGAGCATCCGTGGCAGCCCCGCCCGGCCGTGGGCAGCGCGGGTCCCGCCTGAGGGCGGTCCGGGCCAGGGCGGCCGGCCCAGGCCAAAAGCGGTCTGCCCCGGGGCCAGGGGGCGGCCCGCCCGGCATGGGCACCCCGCGCATGGGCACCCCGCGCATGGGCACCCCGCGCATGGGCACCCGGCGCATGGGTAGCCCCGGGGGGCCATGGACTGTGGGCCCGTCCCAGCGGGACCCCCGCCCCTAGTAGGTTAGGTTAGCCTAAGCTATCGTCGGTTCCCGATCAGCGGCGATGCCGGCCAGGTGGCGGCCCGGCGCACAGGACGAGGAAAGGCGACTGGCTGATGGCATGGCGATGGGGCCGCGCTCCCCGCAGGACCGCGGCGACCCTGGCCGCGGTGACCCTGGTGACCGCCGCGATGACGGGCTGCTCGGCGTTGTCGGGCTCGGCGGCCACGGGCGGCAACTCCATCACCCTGTACAGCGGTCAGCATCCCCAGACCACCCAGAAGCTGGTTGCCGCGTTCGAGAAGCTGACCGGGATCAAGGTCAGCGTGCGCAGCGACGACGAGGACGTGCTGGCGGCCCAGATCGTGACCGAGGGACAGCGCTCCCCGGCCGACGTGTTCTACACCGAGAACACCCCGCCGCTGGAGTTCCTGCAGGCCAAGGGCCTGCTGTCCACCCTGCGCAGCAGCACGCTGGCCGCCGCCCCGTCGAGGTACAACTCCCCCCAGGGAGACTGGGTGGGTGTGTCGGCGCGGGTCAGCGTGCTCATCTACAACCCCCGCCTGATCAGCAAGAGCCAGCTGCCCACCTCGGTCATGCAGCTCGCCGACCCGAAGTACCAGGGCAAGCTGGCCCTGGCCGCCGGGGAGACCGACTTCCAGCCCATCGTCACCTCGATCCTGCGCGCCCACGGCCCGGCGGCGACGGAGAAATGGCTCACCGCCGTGAAGGCCAACGCGGCCGGGCACCTCTACCCGGACAACGAGACCGTGACCAGCGACGTGAACCGCGGCAGCGCCGCGCTGGGCATCATCAACCAGTACTACTGGTACCGGCTGCGGGCCGAGATCGGCGCCGCGGCCACGCACTCGAAGATCGCGTTCTTCGCCCCGCACGACCCCGGCTACGTGCTCGACGTCTCGGGGGCCGCGGTGCTGAAGTCCAGCACCCACCAGGCCGCCGCGCAGCGGCTGGTGGCCTTCCTGGTCAGCAAGCCCGCCCAGGAGATCATCGGCGGGCATTCACTCAGTTACGAGTACCCGATAGCCTCGGGCGTGACCACCGCGGCCCCGGAGACCCCGCTGAGCCAGCTCCAGCCGAACCCGATCACGCTCGGCGAGCTGGGCACCGGGTCGGCGGCCGTCGCCTTGCTCCGCCGGGCGGGGCTGCTGTGATCCCCGGGCGCCCCGGGCTTTCCGGGCGGCCCGGCCGGCACCGGCCTGGAGGATACCGATGACGTCGTCCCCCGTCCTGGACCGCCATGGCCCGGGGCCGGGGCAACCCGGGGCGGACGGGACGGTTTTCGTTGCGGAAAAGAAGGCACGCCGCGGGCGGCGCCCGCGCGCGCTGACCGCCGCTGCCGCGCTGATCGCGGCGGTCCTGGCCCTGCCCCTGGTCTTCCTGCTGATCGAGGCGAGCGGCAGCGGCGCGGCGGCGGACTGGCAGCTGATCGCCCGGCCGCTCACCGGGGAACTGCTGTGGAACACGGTCCGGCTCACCGTCGTCGTCACCGCCCTGTGCGCGGTGATCGGAACCGCGGCCGCGTGGTGCGTCGAGCGCACCAACGTCCCGGGCCGGAAGATCTGGGCCGTGCTGGTGGTCGTGCCGCTGGCCATCCCGGACTTCGTGGTCAGCTTCGGCTGGGCGTCGCTGTGGACGTGGGTCCACGGCTTCCGCGGCGCGGTCATCGTCATGACCCTGGCCGTGTACCCGCTGGTGTACCTGCCGGTCGCGGCGAGCCTGCGCGGCGCGGACCCCGGCCAGGAAGAGGTCGCCCGCAGCCTGGGCTCCGGCCGGGTGCGCACCTTCGTCCGGATCACGCTCGGCCAGGCCCGGGGAGCCATCCTGGGCGGCTGCCTGCTGGTCGCGATGGTGATGCTCGCCGAGTACGGCGCGTTCGAGATCGTCGGCTACCAGACCTTCACGACCGAGATCTTCACCGAGATCAACGTGGCCTTCAGCCTGCCCGCGGCCTGCGCGCTGGCACTGGTCCTGGTGCTGCTCAGCCTCATCGTGCTCGGGGCGGAAGGCAGGCTCCGGGGCCGGGGGCGGATCAGCCGGTCCGGCGCGCTGGCCCAGCGGGTGTCCGCGCGGCACCGGCTGGGCAAGGCCAGGATCCCGGCGCTGGCCGGCCTGACCGCGCTGGCCGGGCTGTCCCTCGGCGTCCCGGTCGGGTCCTGCCTGTACTGGATGGCCACCGGCGGCCGGGACACGCTCACCGGCGTGTCGATGCCGATGGCGGCGCTCACCACCGCGCTGTACGGGCTGCTGTCCGCCGGGCTGGCCACGCTGCTGGCGCTGCCCGTCGCGATGCTCGCGGTGCGTCACCCTGGCGGGGCCCGCCGGTTCCTGGAGCGCAGCACGTACCTGGTGCTGGCCGTGCCGGGCGTGGTCATCGCGCTGGCCCTGTCCTACTTTACCGAGCGTTACCTGGGCGGGTTCGGGTACCAGACCGCGCCGCTGCTCATCCTGGCCTACGCGATCATGTTCTTCCCGCTCGCCCTGGTCGGGGTCAAGGCCTCGCTGGCCCGCGCCCCGGTCAGCCTGGACGAGGTGGCCCGCTCCCTCGGCCAGCCCCGGCTGGCGGTGCTCTTCCGGGTCACGCTGCGGCTGACCGGGCCGGGGCTGGCCGCCGCGTTCTGCCTCGTTTTCCTCTCGGTTATCACCGAGCTGACCGCCACCCTTATCCTGATCCCGACCGGCGTGCAGACCCTGGCCTCGCAGTTCTGGGTGTACGAGACGAACCTGTCCTACGGGCAGGCCGCCCCGTTCGCCCTGGTGATGATCGCCGTGGCGGCCATCCCGAGCTGGGTGCTCGGCCGGTTCTTCGATCGCGGCGCGGCGGACCCGAGGATGATGACATGACCCAGCTGGCGGTCGCCGGGCTGGACAAGCGGTTCGGCGCTCACCAGGTCCTCAGCGACCTCAGCCTCGACGTGCCGGCGGGCTCGCTGACCGCGATCCTCGGCCCGTCCGGCAGCGGCAAGACCACCCTGCTGCGGGTGCTGGCCGGGTTCGAGCATGCCGACGCGGGCACGGTGCGGATCGGCTCCGCGATGGCCGACGGGCCGGGCGTGTTCCTCCCCCCGGAACGCCGGCGGATCGGCTACGTGCCGCAGGAAGGCAGCCTGTTCCCGCACCTCACCGTGGCCGCGAATGTCGCCTTCGGGCTGAGCCGCCGCACCTGGGGCCGGGACCGGCGGGCCCGGCGCTGCGCGGAGCTGCTGGAGGCCGTCGGGCTCGGCGGCCTGGACCGGCGGTACCCGCACCAGCTGTCCGGCGGCCAGCAGCAGCGGGTCGCCCTGGCCCGCGCGCTGGCCATCCAGCCCGAGGTCGTCCTGCTCGACGAGCCGTTCGCCTCGCTCGACGCGAACCTGCGGGCCAGTGTCCGGGCCGACGTGCAGCAGCTGCTGAAGGAGTCGGGCACGACCACCGTCCTGGTCACCCACGATCAGGATGAGGCCCTGTCCACCGCGGACCGGGTGGCGGTGCTGCGTGACGGCGGTATCGCCCAGTGCGCCGCCCCGCAGGAGCTGTACTGCCGGCCGGTCAACGCGGACATGGCCCGCTTCATCGGCGAGGCCAACCTCATCCCCGGCGTCCTCAGCGGCACCTCCGTGCAGACCGTGCTGGGCCTGCTCGCCGTGACGGGGCCGGACCCGGAGGCCGGCGGGGCAGGCGCGGCGGCGGCCGCGGGCCGCAACGGCAGCGACGGCCCGGGGCGCCGGCCGGCCATGGTGCTGATCCGGCCCGAGCAGGTGGAGCTGGTGCCCGGCCGCCCCGGCCCGGCCCAGGCTGCGGACGGCGACGACGGCGGCCTGACCGGCCGGATCACCGGATACGGCTACCACGGGCACGACGCGGTGGTCACGGTGCAGCCGGAGCGGGACCCGCAGGCGCCGGCGCTGACCGTGCGGACGCTCGGCGGCCAGCCCCTGTCCCCCGGGTCCCGGGTCACGCTGCGCGCCCGCGGCCCGGTCATCGCCTGGCCCCAGCCCGGCTAACCCAGCCCGGCTCACCCAGCCCGGCTCACAGGGCCGCTGAGGCGGCCGGTACTCGACGATCTTGGAGATCGGGATCTCCAGGATGTCCCGGGCCCCCGCCGCGCGCAGCGCGGGGATCAGCGTGTTCACCCCGCGCTTGGGCACGACGGTCTCCACCGCGTTCATCCCGCCGCGGGCCAGCGCGGTGACGGTCGGCGAGGACAGCGCGGGCAGCATCGCCGTGACCTCCTCCAGCTGGGTCGCGTCGACGTTGAGCTTGAGCAGGACGTGGCCGCGGGCCTGGATGGCGCCGCGGAGCAGCAACGCGATGTCGTCCATCGCGGCCCGCTTCTCCGGGTCTGCGTACGCCGACGTGTTAGCGATCAGCTCGGTGTAACTGGTCAGCAGGGTGTCGAGGATGCGCAGGCCGTTGCGGCGCAGCGAGGAGCCGGTTTCGGTCAGGTCAACGATCGCGTCCACGATGTCCGGCACCTTGGCCTCGGTCGCGCCGTGGGACGGGATGACCATCGCCTTGACCCCGTTGGCTTCCAGGTACCGGGCCGTCGTCGCGGGCAGCTCGGTGGAGATCCGGACCCCCTCGGGCAGGTCGGTCACGGACTGCCACGGCGAGTTCTGCGGAACCGCGAGCACCACCCGGATCGGCTGCGACGTGGCCTTGGAGTAGTGCAGCTCGCCCAGCGAGGCGACCTCCGCGCCGGTCTCGGTGATCCAGTCCCGGCCGGTGATGCCGAGGTCGAACAGGCCGCGCTCGATGTAGGACGGGATCTCCTGCGGGCGCAGGAAGCGGACCTTGTCGATCCGGGGATCATCGATCGACGCGTGGTAGTCGCGGTCGGAGGACCGGCGGACGGTCAGGTCCGCGGCATCGAACAGGTCGAGGGTGGCACGCTCCAGCGAGCCTTTGGGCAGAACCAGGGAGAGCACGGTGGGACAACCTTTCTTCCGCAACGAAAACCGGCCGGGCTGCTCAGCACGCCCGGTCAATGTCGTTGCGGGTTCCCGTCGCCGGGTGGCCCCCCGCGCAGGGAGCGCAGCACGAGCGCGGTCTCGAGCGCGGCCACGACCGCCTCCCATCCCTTGTCCTCGCAGCTGCCGTCCTGCCCGCTGCGGTCGCGGGCCTGCTCCAGGGTGTCACAGGTCAGCACCCCGTTGCCAACGGGTTTGCCGGTGTCCAGCGCGACCCGCGCGATCCCGTAGGTGACCGCGTCGCAGACGTACTCGAAGTGCGGCGTGCCGCCCCGGATCACCGCGCCCAGACAGGCCACCGCGTCGTGCTGGCGGGCCAGCTCGGCGGCGACCACGGGCAGCTCGACCGCGCCGGGCACCCGGACCACCAGCGGGTCGTCGACGCCGCAGGCCTTCGCGGCGGCCAGCGCCCGGTCGGTCAGCGCGTCCGTGATCTCCGCGTGCCAGCGGGTGACCGCGATGGCCAGCCTGAGCCCGGTGGCGTCCACGGTCTGGCCGACGGCCGGCCCTCACCGCTCACAGTGTCCCCCCGGGGCTCGCACCACCGGGCTCACCGCGCGCCGGCCAGGGCCGTGCCGCAGCCGTCCCCCTTGAGCGGGATCCCCTGGACCGGGGTGCCGTCGGCCGGGGTGCCGTTGAGCGTGGCGGGCAGGCCGTCGATCAGGTGGCCGAGCCGGTCCCGCTTGACGGTCAGGTAGCGGAGGTTCTCCGGGGTGGGCGTGACCGGCAGCGCAACCCGGCCGGCCACCTCGATGCCGAACCCGGACAGCCCGCTGACCTTGGCCGGGTTGTTGGTGAGCAGCCGCACCGAGCGCACGCCGAGGTCGGCGAGGATCTGGGCGCCGGTGGAGTACTCGCGCGCGTCCGCAGGCAGGCCGAGCTCGAGGTTGGCGTCCACCGTGTCGGCCCCGGCGTCCTGGAGCTGGTACGCCCGGAGCTTGCTGATCAGGCCGATGCCGCGGCCTTCGTGGCCGCGCAGGTACAGCACCACGCCGCAGCCCTCGGCCGCGATCGCGGCCATCGAGGCCTCCAGCTGGTCCCCGCAGTCACAGCGGCGGGAGCCGAACACGTCCCCGGTCAGGCATTCCGAGTGCGCCCGGACCAGGACGTCGCGGCCGTCGCCCAGGTCGCCGAGGACCAGGACGAGGTGCTCGGTCTGGTCCACGGAGTTCTGGTAGCCGACGGCACGCCACTGGCCGTAGGCGTTGGGGAGGCGGGTTTCCACCACCCGGCGGACCATCCGCTCGCTGCGCCGCCGGTAGTCGATGAGCTGCTCGATGGAGATCAGCGTGAGCCCGTGCTCGTCGGCGAATGTCCGCAGCTGCGGGAGCCGGGCCATGGTGCCGTCGTCGTTGACCACCTCGGCCAGCACCCCGGCGGCGGGCAGCCCGGCCAGCCGGGCCAGGTCAACCGCGGCCTCGGTATGCCCCGGCCGGCGCAGCACGCCGCCCTCGGCGTAGCGCAGCGGGAAGATGTGCCCGGGCCGGACGATCTCGTAGGGCTCGGTGGCCGAGTCAACCAGCGTGCGGACGGTCCGCGCCCGGTCCTCGGCGGAGATCCCGGTGGTCACGCCGTCCCGGGCGTCCACGCTGATCGTGAACGCGGTGCGCATCCGCTCGGAGTTGTGCGGGGTCATCAGCGGCAGCTGGAGCCGGTCCAGGTGTTCTCCCGGGAGGGGAACGCAGATCACGCCGCTGGTGTGCCGGATCATGAACGCCATCAGGTCGGGTGTCATCTTGCTGGCCGCGATGATGATGTCGCCCTCGTTCTCACGGTCGGCGTCGTCCACGACCACCACCGGGCGGCCGTCCGCGATGTCCCTGACCGCCTGCGCGACCCCGTCCAGCATGGTCTCCTCGCCGCTCATGACCTGGCTCCCTGCTCGTTCCCGGCCTCTCCGGCCGGGGCCTGGCTGGATGGGCCCAGCAGGCTCTCCACATACTTGGCGATCACGTCCACCTCGAGGTTGACCTGGCTGCCGGGCTGGAGCCCGCCGAGCGTGGTCATCTCCAGCGTGGTGGGGATGAGGCTGACCTCGAACCAGGGGGCCGGTGTCCCGCCCGGGCCGCCGGCGCCGAGGGCCGACACGGTCAGGCTGACCCCGTCCACCGTGACCGAGCCCTTCATGACGATGTACCGGGCCAGGTCCGGCGGGATCGCGATGCGCACCACGTCCCAGTGCTCGCCGGGGGTGCGGGCCAGGATCTCCCCGGTGCCGTCGGCGTGCCCCTGGACCAGGTGCCCGCCGAGCCGGCCGCCGAGTTCTACCGGGCGCTCCAGGTTGACCGGGGACCCGGGGCTGAGGCCGCCGAGCCCGGTCCGGCGCAGCGTCTCGGCCATCACGTCGGCGGTGAACGTCTTGTCCGAGGAGCCGGTCACGGTCAGGCAGACCCCGTTGACGGCGATGGAGTCCCCGTGCGAGGCCTCGGCGGTCACCCGCGGGCCGCGTACGGTCAGCCGGGCGGCGTCAGGCAGCCGCTCCACGGCGATGACCTCACCGAGTTCTTCCACTATGCCGGTGAACATCCGCGGTACCTCTCCTCGGAGCCGTTGGGCCACTCGGCTCCGGGGGTGCGCGGACGCGCAAACGCGAGCAGGCAGCCACCGCTGCCGCCGCGCGCGTGCTGCCTCCCATCCGGACTTTAACCGTCGGTCCCGGAATTTCACCGGATCAGCCGGCCGCTGGCGCTGGGCGCCTTGGCCGGGTCGCGGACTGTCACCGCCGGCTCGGAATTTCACCGACCCCGGAGCACGCTTTAACTGCTGCAACCAGTGTGCCACGGGAGGTATTCCTCGCCGCAACCCGCCTTCCCGTGACCCTCCGCACATCGCGGGCGGGCTAGCCGCCGGTGACCTCGGCGAGGCGGCGGGTGAGGAAGTCGCGTTCGGGCTGGTTCGCGGTGAGCCCGAGGGCGCAGCGGTAGGCCTGCGCCGCCTCGTCGGCCCGGCCGAGTCGGCGCAGCAGGTCCGCCTTGGCGGCGGGCAGGTACTGGTAGCCGGCCAGGCGGCCGTCACGCTCCAGATCCCCGATCGCGGCGAGGCCGGCCTCAGGTCCCTCGGCCATGGCCAGCGCGACGGCCCGGTTCAGCGCGACCACGGGTGACGTCCACGCCCGGCCGAGCAGGTCGTACAGACCCAGGATCTGCCGCCAGTCGGTGTCCCGGTACGCCGGGGCGCGCGCGTGCACGGCCGCGATCGCGGCCTGCAGCGCGAACCGGCCGGGGCGGCCGCCCCGCAGCGCCTCACGCACGAGCGCGGTTCCCTCGCCGATGGCGGAGCGGTCCCACTGTGAGCGGTCCTGCTCTTCCAGCAGCAGCAGCCGCCCGTCCGGGGCGCACCGGGTCGCCCGCCGCGCGTCGGTGAGCAGGAGCAGCGCCAGCAGGCCGCGGACCTCGGATTCGTCCGGCATCAGCAGGCTCAGCATCCGGGCCAGGCCGAGCGCCCGGTCAACTAGGTCATCCCGCACGAGGTGGCCGCCGTCCGGCGCGGTGTGGCCGGTCGTGTACAGCAGGTGCACGACCGTCAGCACGGCGTCCAGCCGGTCCGGCAGCTCCGCCGATTCCGGCACCCGGTATGCGATCCGGGCCGCGGAGATCTTCTTCTTGGCCCGGGTGACCCGGGCCGCCATGGTGGGCTCGGACACCAGGAAGGCCTGGGCGATCTCCGCGGTGGACAGCCCGCAGACCAGCCTGAGCGTGAGCGCGACCTGCGCCTCCCGGGCCAGCGCCGGGTGGCAGCAGGTGAAGATCAGCCGCAGCCGGTCGTCGGGGATCACGCCGCTGCCCTCCTCCGCCCCGCCCGGGTCACCGGGCCCGGACGCGCCGGACTCGGGCCCGCCGGGCTCGACGAGCAGCGGGAGTTTCCGGCGCAAGGTGGTGTCGCGCCGCAGCAGGTCGATGGCCCGGCGCCGGGCCGCCGTGGTCAGCCAGGCGCCGGGATTGCGCGGCACCCCCTGGTCGGACCAGGCCTGCAGCGCCGAGACGTAGGCGTCCTGGACGCACTCCTCGGCCAGGTCGAGGTCCCCGGCGACGCGCGCCGTCGCGGCGAGCACGAAGGCCCACTCGCGACGGTGCGCGTCTGCCACGGCGTCCGCCGCCGTGGGGCGGTCATTCCCGGCCCCCGACCCGGTGCTGGGCCCGGGCTCGGCGGGAAGTCCGCCCGCGGTGGATCCGGTCACATGCCGTCGAAGACCATGATGGGCCGCACCTCGACGCCGCCGAAGCGTGCCGGGCAGAGCTTGGCGATCTCCAGCGCCTGGTCCAGGTCGCGGGCCTCGACCAGGTAAAAGCCGCCCAGGGCTTCCTTGGTCTCGGCGAACGGGCCGTCGGTCACCACGTCGCCGCGGACGGATGTGGCGGTGCTGGTGGGCTGCAGGGCCCGCCCGCTGACGATCGACCCGCCAGTCTCCTCCACCTGCTTGGCGAAACGGTTGTGGGCCTCCATGACCTCCTGGAGCACGTCGGGGGACGCGGTGGCGTAGGCGCTCTCGTCTTCGTTGATGAGGATCAGGTACTCAGCCATGACGGCATCTCCTTCAGGTTCTCGACTCGTCCGTCACCAGTCCGACGAACGGCCCCCGCGATATCGACAGCCTGCGCGCGGCTTCTTCTGCTGATTATGAGTGACCGATGGTCAACGGTCAGCTGTCACGGCCGGCGCGGGAGTGACTCCCGGGCCTGGCCCGGCTCCCCGGGCCGGGATGGCCCCGGGCGCGGTCCCCGTCCGGGCAGCCCTTCCTGCCCCATCGCTGACGGCTCCGCGTCATCGTGGCGCCTTTACGCCGCCGGCGGGGCGCTCAGCCTGACCAGGGTGCCCGGGCGGTGGCCTGCTCGGCCTGGGCCCGCAGGGCCTGGACCGCGGCAGCCGGGTCGTCCGCGTCGTACACCGCGGAGCCCGGCCACGAACACGTCCGCGCCCGCCTCAGCGCAGCGCTCGATGGTCTTCTCGCTTACCCCGCCGTCCACCTGGAGCCACACCGCGCCGCCGTGCCGGGTCACGAGCTCGCGGGCGCGGCGCAGCTTGGGCAGCACCAGGTCCAGGAAGGGCTGGCCGCCGAATCCCGGCTCCACGGTCATCAGCAGCATCATGTCGACCTCGGGCAGCAGGTCAGCGTACGGCTCGACCGGGGTCGCCGGGTTGATGGCCAGGCCGGCCCGGGCCCCGGCGGACCTGATCATGCGGAGTGTCCGTACCGGCGACGACGCCGCCTCGGCGTGAATCGTGACGTTCCGCGCGCCGGCCTCGGCGTAGGCCGGCGCCCAGCGATCCGGTTCCTCGATCATCAGGTGACAGTCGAGCGGCAGGCCCGCGTGCTTGAGCAGGGCCTCGACCACGGGCAGCCCGAGGGTAAGGTTCGGCACGAAGTGGTTGTCCATGACGTCAACGTGCAGCCAGTCGGCCACGCCGGTGACCGCGGCCGCTTCGTCCGCGAGACGGGCGAAGTCGGCGGACAGGATGCTGGGTGCCATCTGGACGGCCATGGGCCGAGTGTAGGGCCCGGTACCGCCTTCCCGTGGGTGGGCTCCGGGGTGAAACCGCGGTCCCCTGTCCGGGTGTCCCGGCGGCCCGGGACCGGCCGGGAGTAGGGTGCGGCGAGGAACAGCACCCCGGGCAAGAACGTCGTGGGCCAAATGTCGCAGGGTCCGGATACCGTTCGAATCTGCATTCGATACCGTGTTCCGGACAGGAGGCAACTTCCGTGAACCCCCAGCCAGCAGGATCCGAGACCGCGGCCGCCCTGCTCGACCGCGTGCGCAAGCTGCTCACGAAGGCGGAAGCCGACGGCGTGACCGCGGCCGAGGCGGAGGCCCTGACGGCCAAGGCGGCCGAGCTGATGGCCAAGTACGGCATCGACCGGGCCCTGCTGGCCGCCCGGCGGCCGGAGACGGATCACCCCGCCGACCGCAAGGTTGACATCGACAACCCGTGGGCCCGGGTCCAGGCCCACCTGCTCTGCGGCCTGGCGGCCGCGCTGCGCTGCCAGTGCGTGCTGCTCCCCCGGCGGGACCCGGGGACCCGCATCCACATCTTCGGGTTCGCCTCCGACATCGAGCGCACCGACATGCTCTACACGTCGCTGCTGCTGCAGATGTGGCAGGGCCTGAACGTGGCGGAGGTGCCCGGCTGGAGCCGCAGCCCGCGGGCGTGGCGGCGCAGCTGGCTGCTGGGCTTCATCTCGGCCGTGGTCTCCCGGGTCCTGGCCGCGGAGCAGGCCGCCACCTCGCAGGCCACCTCCCCGGCTGCCGCGGAAGGCGAGCGGATGACGCTGGTGCTGGCCGACCGGCGGCAGGTCATCATGCGCAACATCGAGCACGCCTACCCCGTCACCCGGAAGACGCAGATGACCTACTCCGGGAGTGGCTACGGTGCCGGGTACAGCGAGGGCCAGCGGGCCGACATCGGCTCAGCCCGGCTGCGCCGCAGATCCGGCCGGTCGCTCACCAGCGCCAGGTAAGACGGATCCGACGGTCCCCGGCGTGCGGGGCGGGCGCCGGCTACGCCGGCCCGGCATCCTCACGGCGGCGCAGCAGGGCCAGGAAGATCGCGTCCGTGCCGTGCCGGTGCGGCCAGAACTGGGCGTACCGGCCATCGGGTTCCGGGCAGCGCAGGTCCGGGACCTCGGCCAGGATCCCGGGCGCGTCGAGCACCTCGATGTCGTCCCGGCCGCGGAGCACGTCCGCCAGTACCTCCCGGGTCTCGGCCCGGTGCGGCGAGCAGGTGACGTAGCCAGCTACGCCACCGGGCCGGACCGCGTCCAGCGCGCTGCGGAGCAGGCTGCGCTGCAGCCCGCCCAGGCCCAGCACGTCCTGCTCCGAGCGCCTCCACCGCGCCTCCGGGCGGCGGCGCAGCGCCCCGATCCCGGAGCACGGGACATCCGCCAGCACCCGGTCGAAGGCCCCGGCCCGCCAGCCAGGCGCGGTCGCGTCAACGGCTGCCGCCGCGGCGGCGCCGGTACCGAGACCGCGTCGCGGGCCAGCCGGGCCCGGTGCGGCCGGGAGTCTGTGGCCAGCAGGTGCGCCCCACGCTGCGCGGCCAGGCCGGCGAGCAGCCTGGCCTTGCCGCCCGGGCCGGCGCACATGTCCAGCCACCGGCGGTCCGGGCCGGTCAGGCTGGCCCGGGCGACCGCGATCGCGGCCAGCTGGCTCGCCTCGTCCTGCACGGCCGCGCGGCGCGCGCTGACCGCCTCGATCGCGGCCGGGTCCCCGCCCGCCAGGTACGCCCCGAACGGTGACCAGGAGGCGGGTTCCGCGCCGGCGGCCAGGAGTTCCGCGGGATCAGCCAGGCCGGGCACCACGCACAGGGTGACCCGGGGCCGGGTCCCGTCCGCCGCGAGGGCCGCCTCCGTCCCGGCGAGGCCGCCCGCGGGGTCTTCTCCCAGCGCCTCGGCCACCGCCTGCGCCATCCACCGGGGGTGGCTGTAGCGGACGGCCAGATGGCCGAGCAGGTCCGCGTCGCGCCGCGGGGCCGCCACTCCCATCCAGGTTTCGAAGTCCCGGGTGGCCACCTTGCGGAGCACCGCGTTGACGAAGCCGGCCGAACGCTGGCCGGCCAGATCGCGGGCGAGGTCCACGGACGTCGCCACGGCCGCGTGCGGGCGCACCCGGGTGGCCAGCAGCTGGTGGGTCCCGAGCCGGAGCACCTCGCGCAGCGGCGGGTCCACCCGGTCGAGCCGCCGGTCGCTGCACAGGCCGAGGATCGCGTCGTAGCTGCCCCGGCCGCGCAGCGTCCCGTAGGTGAGCTCGGTGGCCAGCGCCGCGTCGCGGCCCTCCAGGCCGCGCTCGGCGAGCATCGACGGCAGCAGCAGGTTGGCGTAGGCATCTCGCTGCTCGACGGCAATGAGCACGTCGTAGGCCACTCTGCGGACCGGATCGGCGCGGCGTCCCCGGCCACCGCGTGGCCCGCCTCCGCCGGAGGCGCCACCGCGCGGGGCCTTCCCGCGGGGGGCGCCGTCACGGGAGGCACCACCCCGGGTGGCACCGTCACGGGAGGCACCGCCCTGAGAGGCAGCGCGCGGCCTGCGGATGGGTGCGGTCATCTCAGCTCAGCACCGCAGCGTCCTGGCGGAGCCCGCGGGCCCAGTCGGCGGCCCGCATCCGCCGTTTGCCGGGCGGCTGGACGTCACCCAGCCTGACCGGCGTGGTCGCGGTGCCAACCAGGATCCCGGAGCGCAGGATCGCCACCTGGCCGGGGGCCAGAGTCCCGGCAGACTCGGCGTCCTCCGGGGCCGGGTCGATCGGGCCCAGCTTCACCCGGGCCTCCCCCAGCATGGTCCAGGCCCCCGGGCTGGGGGTGCACGCCCGGATCTGCCGGTCCACGGCCGTGGCCGGCTGGTCCCAGCGCACCCGCGCATCCCCGGCGGTGATCTTGGGGGCGAGGCTCACTCCCTCGGCGGGCTGGGGCAGCGCCCCGAGCTGCCCGGACTCGATCCCGTCGAGGGTGGCCACGAGCAGCCCGGCGCCGGAGACCGCCAGCCTCCCGAGGAGATCACCCGCGGTATCCCCGGGACGGATCGGCTCGGTCACGACCCCGAACACCGGACCCGCGTCCAGCTCCTTGACCAGCTGGAACGTGGTCGCCCCGGTGATGTCGTCCCCGTGCAGGATCGCGTGCTGCACCGGGGCCGCGCCGCGCCACGCGGGCAGCAGCGAGAAATGCAGGTTCACCCAGCCCCGGGCAGGAATGTCCAGCACGGACTGCGGGATGAGCGCGCCGTAGGCGGTGATCGGGACGACGTCCGGGGCGATCTGCCGCAGCCGCTCGGTGAACTCCGGCTCCCGGGGACGGGCCGGCTTGAGCACCTCAACCCCGGCCTCAGCGGCGTGCTGCGCCACCGGGCTGGGCTCGAGGTGCAGCCCGCGGCCGGCCGGAGCGTCGGGCCGGGTCACGACCGCGGCCACCTCGTGCCCCGACTTGAGCAGGGCATCGAGCGCGGGCACGGCGGCCTGCGGGGTACCGGCGAACACCAATCGCATCAGGGGGACCTAGCGGGCCTGTCCGCCGGTCGCGTGCGGCGAGGCCCGGACCTCGGGCACGGGCTCACCCCACCACTCCGCCTCGCGGATGGCCCGGTTGGCCAGCTTGCGCTGCTGCGGGTCGAGCCGGTCAATGAACAGGATGCCGTCGAGATGGTCGGTCTCGTGCTGCACGCACCGGGCCAGCTGGCCGGTGCCCTCGATAGTGACCGGCTCGCCGTACATGTTGAAGCCCTTGGCGACCGCCCCGAACGCACGCTGGGTCGGGAAGGCGAGGCCGGGGAACGACAGGCAGCCCTCGTCGTCGATCTCCGTCTCGGCCGACAGGTCGAGCGAGGGGTTGATCAGGTGCCCGAGCTCGTCGTCCACGAAGTAGGTGAAGACCCGCAGGCCCACGCCGATCTGCGGGGCGGCCAGGCCGAGGCCGGGTGCCTCCAGCATCGTGTCGGTCAGGTCCTTGACCAGCTTGCGCAGCTCGGCGTCGAAGTCGCGGACCGGCTCGGCCGGGGTGCGCAGTACCGGGTCGCCGAAGATGCGGATCGGCTTGACGCTGATGGCGCACCATCCTTCCGTGTGGGCGCTCGCCGGGAATCCTGTCACCGGGAGCCTGGCACCGGGAGCGTTAATCACCCAAGTCTATGAACTGCCGGGGTCCTAACTGGCCGAGACCGAGCGGGCCTTGAACGCGGCCTTCCTGGCCGCCCGGGCCACCCCGGGATCAGGATGGTGATCACTCAGCGCGGTCAGCAGGTCGGTCACCCCCGGATGGCGGACCCGCCACAGCCCGGCCACCAGCTCCGCCTGCGCGTCCGGGGGCACGTCGGGCAGCAGCTCGGCCACGACATCCTGCGGATCGGCCTCCTCCAGCAGCCCGGCGCCCAGGTCAACCAGCAGCCACGCCCGGTCTTCCCGGTCCAGCTCGACGTCCTCACCGTGCTCGTGCAGCCAGACCGCCGCGTGGGCGCGCAGCACCGGATCGGCCAGGGCCTCCCGGACCGCGGCCACCGCATCCGCGCCGATCCGGTCGAGCACCGCGAATCCCGCGCCGCGCAGGCCGGGCGAGCCCAGGCTGGCCGCGTTGATCAGCTCCACCGCGGCCTGCCGGGGGGTCCGTCCCGCGAGCCAGCTGGCGATCTCCGCTTCCCCGTCCTCGACGTCGCAGTTGGCCAGGGTGGCGAGCAGTGCGGTGGCGTCGCCGCGTGCGCCGCCACCGCGGGTGACCGGGACATGCCACCCCTGGGCGCGCAGCCGGCGGTGCACGCCCCACACGCCGAGCGGCGACAGGGTGACGGTCAGGGCGCCACCGTCCTCGTCCACGCCCGGCTCGTCCGCACCCAGCTCCACGACGCCGAGATCGGCCAGCATCTCGAGGGAGACGGACAGGGCCGCCCCCTCGTCCTGGAGGGCACCGCGGTCGGTGGCCGCGTCGCCGCCGGACTCCGGCTGGCCACCGCGCGCTCCCCTGCGCCCGGCGTCCGCCGCGGCCAGATAGGCGTCGAACAGGGCGTCCATCCGGACCGGGCCGCCCACCGTGTACAGGGCCGTGGCCATCCCGTCGAGGTCCTCGGCCTCCAGCATGACCGTGAGCGCCGCGTCCCAGGCGGCCAGCACGTCGTCGGCAGTCCCGGAGGCGAGCACGTCCAGCCGGTCCCCGGCCTCTGCGCGGCCGTTCCCGCGCTGGCCAGGCCCGGGGTTGACCGGCCCGGGGTTGACCGCGCTGAGCACCAGCATCCGGGTGGCGACCGCGACCCGCCACGCCGCGTCGAACTCGGCCGGGATCAGCTCCAGGTGCGTGGCGGCCGCCAGGGCATCCGCGTGGCGCAGCTGCCCGGCCCTGGTGAGTGCCCGCCCTGGCCCGATCCACCGGGCCACGTCACGGGCCGCCCGCAGCAGCGGGGCGACCCGGGCCGCCGCGGCCAGCTCCTCGCGGGGGGCCAGGCGCACCGTCGGGAGCCGGGGCGGACCGCCGGTATCCGTCCCGCCCTGCGCGTTCCCGTTCGCGTTACGGCGCGGACCCGGCGTGGTCCGCGACGGCGGTTTCCGTCGTGAGGTGGCCACCCCAGCACCCTATGGCCTCCCCGGGGGAACTCAGATCAGCTCGGCCGGGTCGAGCTGGACCCGGACCGACCCCGGGGCCTTGCGGGCGCTGCGCCCGGCCTGCGCCCGCTGCAGCGCGCCGGCCAGCGCCAACGCTTCTGACCTGGGCACACGCACCAGCATCCGGACGCCGTCCGGAGGCTCGTCGACCGGGCCGAGCAGTTCGGCCCCGGGCGGCAGCTCCATCTCCGCGAGCAGGGCGTCAACCGCGTCCTGGGGGCCGCTGACGGACGCTATGCGTACCGCGGGCGGGAAGTGCAGCTCGGCCCGCTCGCCGAGCTCCCGCTCGGAGAGCGTGACCGGATCCCACCGGATCAGCGCCTGCACCGCGGGGATGGCGGAGTCGGCCACCACCACCACCCGGCCGCCCGCGGGCCCGGCACGGACCAGCGCGGCTGCGTTCATCCAGCGGCGCAGGGCCTCCTCGGCGGCGCGCAGGCTGGGCCGGCCGAGCAGCATCCAGCCGTCCAGCAGCAACGCCGCCGCGTACCCGCCGGCGGCCCGCGGCTCGGCTCCCGGCGTGGCCACGACCAGGGCGGGCGACCCGGGCACAGCGGCGATCATCGCCGCCCCGCCGGAGGTGATCTGGGGGACACCGGGGAAGGCCCGGCCGAGTTCCTCGGCGGTGCGCCCGGCCCCGGTCACCAGGGCGCGGACGCCGGGATGCCCGCAGCGCGAGCAGCGCCACCGTTCGTCGGCCGCCCCGCACCATCCGCAACGCGGCGCCGCGCCGACGCTGGCCAGCGCGAGCGGGCCCCCGCAGGCCGCGCACCTGGCCCTTTCCCGGCAGCGGGCGCAGCCCAGGGCGGCCACGTAGCCGCGGCGCGGCACCTGCACCAGCACCGGCCCGCTGGCCAGCCCCTCACGCGCGGTGCGCAGGACCAGGCTGGGCAGCCGCGCGGTCCGGGCTGCCTCGTCCCGGGCGAGTTCGGTGTCGCCGCCCGCGGCGCGGACCGCGGGGGCGTGGTCGCGGAGCACCGGCCGGCCGCGACGATCGGCCGTGCCCAGCCGCTGGCCACCAGGCTGGTGGACTCGGCCGTCCGGGCGAACCCGCCGATCAGGACGGCCGCGCCGGTGCGGTGCGCGCGCAGCGCGAGCACCTCACGGGCGTGCGGGTAGGGGGCGCGCGGCTCGGCGTGCAGATCGTCGCCGTCATCCCAGAGCACCACGAGTCCGAGGTCACTCACCGGCGCGAACATCGCGGCGCGGGTCCCCGCCACCACCCGCTGCGCACCGCGCCGGACGGCCAGCCAGCGGCGGTACCGTTCGGCGGGCCCGAGGTCCGCGGACAGCGTGGCGTGCCCGCCGGGACCGAGCTGCGCGGTGAGCGCTTCGTCCAGCAGGCTGAGGTCACGGGCGTCGGGCACCACGGCCAGGGCGCCCCGCCCGGCCGCCGCGGCCGTGGCCACCGCCCGGGCGATCTCCTCCGGCCAGTGCGGTCCGGGCAGCGCCGACCACACGGCGCGCGGCCCCCGCCGGCTGGCCAGGGCGTCGAGGTACGCGGGACCGTCCGGGTACCGGGCCCACGGGCCCGGCTCCGGCCTGCCCGGCCCCGGCCCGCCTGGCTCGGGCGGCGGGGCCGCGGATTCAGTGCGGGCATGCCGGGGCGGGATAGCCAGCCGGAGCACGTCGGCCAGGGTCCCCGCCCAGCGGTCCGCGACCTCGCGGGCCAGGGCCATGATCTCCGGGCTGAGCACGGGCTCGGGTGACACCACCCGCTCCAGCCGGGCCAGCCGGCCCTGGTGCCCGCTCGCCTCGGCCCGGCCGAGCAGATAGCCGTCGGCCAGCTGGCCGGCGAAACGGACCCGCACCCGGCAGCCGGGCACGGCCTGATCGGACAGCCGCTCGGGGACCAGGTAGTCGAAGGGCCGGTCCAGGTGGGCCAGGGGGATGTTGACGGCGACCCGGGCGACCGGCAGCACCGCCGCCACCGGCCCCGGATCGCGGGCGGCACCCCGCCGCGCCGGCCGGGTGGCCGCCTGCTGACCCGCTGCCCCTGCCACGGTCCTGTCCTACCAGAGGGTGGTGACACGCCGCGCCGCGTGCAGCGAGGCAGCAGGCCAGGGGCACAGCCTGGCCGCCCGGGCACGGCCGGGTCACAGGCGCACGGTGCCGCAGGCGGTGTCGGCCGCGCCGGTCTCGCGGTTCAGCGACAGCAGCAGCTCGCGCGGCACGGCGCGGCCGGCCTTGACGTCGCCGCGCAGGGTGCGCAGGTCGCCGGAGAGCGCGGCCAGTGACCGGCTGGCCGCCCCGGCGCGGCTGTCCGCCGTGGCGGCGGCGATCGTGGTGATGGCGGCGGTCAGGTCCCGGGTGAGCTGGGCCCGGCTGCGGCCGTCGCTGACGTCATCGGCGACCCGGTTGTAGGCGGTGAGCGCCGTGTTCTTGTACGCCACGCAGCCGGGGTCGGCGGCACGGACCAGATGCGGGACCAGATAGCACGCCACTCCCGCCCAGGCCAGCGCCAGCGCGACCGCGGCCCAGCAGCGGACCAGGCCCCGGCTCCCCTGGCGGGCCCGCCGGAAGCCGAGACCGGCCAGCAGCAGGCCGGCCGGGATCGTGATGAGCGCCCCGCCCAGGATGCCGCACACCAGCGCGGCCGTGGCCGGCCGGTTGGCGGGGCGCGCCGCCGCCGGTCCAGGAGAGGCGTCCGCCGCCACCGCCGGCGCCGGGCCTGGAGGTGATGGCAATGGCTCACCGGCTCACACGTGCGGGGCGAACGCCCTGACCAGAACACCGAGCGCCATGAGCGTAAATTCCGGGCCCGGATGATGTCCAGGCCCGGACCGGCCAGCCCGCTGGTTACAGGCCGGCGGCGGACCGGAGGCTGTCGGCCCGGTTGACCCGCTCCCAGGAGAAGTCCGGCTCCTCACGCCCGAAATGCCCGTAGCTGGCCGTCTGGGAGTAGATCGGGCGGAGCAGGTCAAGATCCCTGATGATCGCGGCCGGCCGCAGGTCGAAGACCTCCAGCACCGCGTCCTGGATCTGCTCGACGGGCACCCGCTCGGTGCCGAAGCACTCCACGAACAGGCCCACCGGCTTGGCCTTGCCGATCGCGTAGGCGACCTGGGTCTCGCAGCGGTCCGCCAGGCCGGACGCCACCACGTTCTTGGCCACCCAGCGCATGGCGTAGGCCGCGCTGCGGTCCACCTTGGACGGGTCCTTGCCCGAGAACGCGCCGCCGCCGTGCCGGGCCATGCCGCCGTACGTGTCAATGATGATCTTGCGCCCGGTCAGCCCGGCGTCACCCATCGGGCCGCCGATCTCGAACCGGCCGGTGGGGTTGACCAGGAGACGGTACGCGGTCGTGTCGATGTCCAGGCCGTCCAGCACCGGGCTGACCACGAGATCCCGGACATCCGGCGTGAGCAGCTCCCTGAGGTCGATGTCCGGCGCATGCTGCGCGGACACGACCACGGTGTCCAGCCGCACCGCCTTGTCCCCGTCGTATTCGATCGTGACCTGGGTCTTGCCGTCGGGCCGCAGGTAGGGAACGTCTCCGCTGCGGCGTACCTCGGACAGCCCCCGGGCCAGCCGGTGCGCCAGCATGATCGGCAGCGGCATGAGCTCCGGCGTCTCCCGGCACGCGTAGCCGAACATGAGGCCCTGGTCGCCCGCCCCCTGCCGGTCGAGGTCGGAGGAACCCTCACCCTCGCGGTGCTCGAACGCCTGGAGCACGCCCTGGGCGATGTCCGGGGACTGGGCGCCGATCGACACCGACACGCCGCAGGATGCGCCGTCGTATCCCTTGAGGGAGGAGTCGTAGCCGATCTCGAGGATCTTCTCGCGGATGATGCCGGGGATGTCCACGTAAGTCTCGGTGGTCACCTCTCCCGCCACGTGCACCTGGCCGGTCGTGATCAGCGTCTCCACGGCCACGTGGCTGTGGGGATCATCCTTGATCATCGAGTCGAGGATGGCGTCACTGATCTGATCCGCCATCTTGTCGGGATGACCCTCCGTCACCGACTCGGAGGTGAAAAGACGTCGGGCCACCTGACTCCCCGTCCTAGTAAGCTGGTTAGTGGCTGAAACCTCGCCGAAGTCTAGCCGGGCTCCCTGGCCTGCGGGACCAGAAATCATCGCGCCCAGGCCACGTGACGAGCATAGACGGGGCGATCACGGGAGATTGCCGGCAGATCAGCGCGCCGATCCGACGTCGGGCACTCAGCGACTGGTCTCGTACCTGGTCAGGACCACGCCGTCGGGAAACGTCCGGGTCTCCACCAGGGTCAGGTTCACCCAGTTGTCCAGGGCCGTAAAGAACGGCGTGCCGCTGCCCACCAAGACCGGTGCGGTGGCCAGCACGTACTCGTCGATCAGCCCGGCCCGCATCGCCGCTGCGGCGAGTGTGGCGCCGCCGATGTCCATGGGACCGCCATCCTCGGCCTTGAGCCGGGTGATCTCGGTGACCGCGTCGCCGGTGACCAGGCGGGCGTTCCAGTCGACCGTGCTGATCGTGGAGGAGAACACCACCTTCGGCATATCCTGCCAGCGGCGGGCGAACTCGATCTTCGCCGGTGTGGCGCCGGGCTGCTGGTCGGCGGTCGGCCAGTGGGAACTCATCGTCTCCCACAGTTTGCGCCCGTACAGCGCCAGGCCCGTCGCCCCCACCCGGTCGGACCACCACTGGAACAGCTCGTCGCTCGGCACGCTCCAGCCGAGGTCGTCGCCGGGCGCGGCGATGTAGCCGTCCAGGGTCAGGTTCATGCCAAAGGTCAGTTTCCGCATGGCGTCAGCCTCCCGTGAGTCGGTATTCGGCGTACAGACCAGCACGGCGCGGAAAAATCATCGGTCAGGCCACACCGAGGGCCGGTTGACCACCACGCCAAGCCGATGCTGCGTACGGAACGGAACCACCACCGGAACGCCGGACCTTACCGCAGGGCAGCCCGTCGTCTGGCGCCGCTGCGGGTCTGCAGGTCCCGTTGCTGCGGCCGCACCGGACTGGCTGATCGTCCAGATGCCCGCCTACGCCCCCGACCTCAACCGGGCCGAAAGGTGCCTGGTCAAACATGAAGAACAGCCTCGGCAACCTGGGCTCCTGCGGCACGCCCCGCCAGCTCGCCGCGATCATCAAGAACCGGCTCGAACGCATCCAGTACCGGCCCGCCCTCATCGACGGATTCCTCGCCCAGACCGGACTCAGCCTCGAACCCGAACCACCATAGACCCAGACCCTGGGCTTTCAATCCCTGTAACCGGGCAGCCGGGCGGCGACCAGGTCCCAGACCACGTCGGCGAGCACTTCCTTGGGCGAGCGCGGCACCTTCTCCGTGGTGCCGTCGGAGCCCAGCACGATGGCCTCGTTGTCGGTGGTGCCGAACGCGAGCCCGGCACCGACCTGGTTCACGACCAGCAGATCGCAGCCCTTCGCGGCCAGCTTGGCCTGGCCGTTGCGCAGCAGGTCCCCGGTCTCGGCCGCGAAGCCGACGATGACCTGGCCGGGGCGGGCCCGGCGGGCCGTCAGGCCGCGCAGGACGTCCGGGTTCTCCACCAGGCGCAGCGGCTCAGGCGCCACCCCGGCCTTCTTGATCTTCGAGTCGGCCCGGGTCTCGGGCCGGAAGTCCGCCACCGCTGCCGTCATGACGATCGCGTCCACATCCGCGGCGGCGGAGGCGGCGGCCGCCTCCAGATCGCGGGCGGAGGTCACCCGGACCACCCGCACGCCCGCCGGGTCATCCAGCTCCACGTTGGCGGACAGCAGGGTGACCTGGGCGCCCCGGGCGGCGGCGGTCCGGGCCAGTGCGTAGCCCTGCCGTCCCGAGGACCAGTTGCCCAGGAACCGGACCGGGTCGAGTTCTTCCCGGGTGCCGCCCGCCGAGACCAGCACGTGCCGGCCGGACAGGTCCGGGCGCAGCGCCGCCGCGCCCCGGGCCAGCACCCGCAGCGCGGTCTCGTACAGCTCGGCTGGTTCGGGCAGCCGCCCCGGCCCGCTGTCAGCGCCGGTGAGCCGCCCGGCCGCCGGATCCAGGACGAGGCAGCCGCGGCCGCGCAGCGTCGCCACGTTGGCCCGGGTGGCGGGGTGCTCCCACATCTCGGTGTGCATCGCGGGCGCGAACACCACGGGGCAGCGCGCGGTCAGCAGGGTGGCGGTCAGCAGATCGTCGGCCCGCCCGGCGGCCGCGCGCGCCATCAGGTCAGCCGTGGCGGGTGCGACGAAGACCAGATCCGCCTGCTGGCCGAGCCGGACGTGCGGCACTTCGTGCACGCCGTCCCAGACACTGGAGGTGGCCGGCTCGCCCGACAGGGCAGCCCAGGTGGCTTCCCCGACGAATCGCAGCGCGCCGTCGGTCGGGATCACCCGGACCTGGTGGGCATCCTCGGTGAACCGCCTGAGCAGCTCGCAGGCCTTGTAGGCGGCGATGCCGCCGCCGACACCGAGAACGATCCTTGACGGCACGTCCTACCCGTCCCCGTTCCCGGCCGCTAAGAGGTCGTCAGCCGGTCGGCTCGGCCGTCTCCTGGGCGGAGAGCAGTCCCTGGCGGATCTCACGCAGCGCGATCGACAGCGGCTTCTCCTGGACCCGGGTCTCGACCAGCGGGCCGACGTACTCCAGCAGGCCCTCGCCGAGCTGGGCGTAGTAGGCGTTGATCTGCCGCGCCCGCTTCGCCGCCATGATCACCAGGCGGTACTTGCTGTCTACGACTTGGAGCAGATCGTCGATGGGCGGGTTGGTGATGCCCTCCGCGGCGGGATTCCCTGCCACTATGTGCCTTCCGTTAGGAAAAAAGAATCATCGGGCCACTAAGGCCACAGCCAAGGTTACCAGCTGGCAGCAGACATCCCTGACCGACGTATTGATCAGCGTCAGGTCGAACTCGCTCTCGGCCGCCAGTTCCACCCGGGCGGCCTCCAGCCTGCGCTGGATGACCTCCGGGGGCTCCGTGCCGCGGCCGGTGAGCCGGCGCACCAGCTCGTCCCAGTCAGGCGGGGCGAGAAACACGAGCAGGGCGCCGGGCACCGCCTGGCGTACCTGCCGCGCGCCGGCAAGATCGATTTCCAGCAGCACCGGAACTCCGGCCGCCAGTTTCTCGGCCAGCGGGCCGCGCGGCGTCCCATACCGGTGCCCGGCGAATGTGGCCCATTCGAGCAGATCCCCGTCAGCCAGCATCTGGTCGAACTCGGCATCACTGACAAAGTGGTACTCCCGGCCGTCAACTTCACCGGGCCTCGGTGCCCGCGTGGTCACCGATACGGAGAGCCAGATTTCCGGGCTTTCCTTCCGCAGCCCGGCCACCACGGTGCTCTTGCCGACCCCGGAAGGGCCGGAAAGGACGGTTAGCCGGGCTGGCACCCCGCCCCCCCGGACAAGCGCGGTACCGCGTGAGCGATCAGCGGACGTCACGGCCGTTGGCCTTGGTCCCCGCGCCCGCCCCTGGGGTGATCAGACCGCCTCAGACAACACCGCCGAACTCGTTTTCCAGCGCCGCGCGCTGGTTCGCGCCCAGGCCGCGGACCCGGCGCGATTCGGCGATGCCGAGCCGCTCCATGATCTGCCGGGCACGCACCTTGCCGATCCCCGGCACGGCCTCCAGGAGAGCCGAGACTTTCATCTTTCCAAGGATGTCATCAGTCTGGCCGTCCTTGAGGACTTGGGACAGAGTCAGGTCGCCTTTCTTCAGCCGGGCCTTGACCTCGGCCCGTTCCTTGCGCGCCCTGGCAGCCTTCTCCAGTGCTGCGGCGCGCTGATCGGGAGTGAGGGGAGGAAGAGCCACTCCGGGTCACCTCGGGTTTCAGAATCGAAAACTGCGGACGGGAAGGGAAAGTAGCGAGTTCAGCCCGCCAGGGCAACGCAAACACCCGTTTATTACGTCATAAACTGGCCGATATTACTCTCCGCATGAGACCGAATACGTAACGTAGTCAAACGGGCTATCCCCATGGTCTTATCATCCAGCCGGCGGCGGAGTACTCCAAACGCGCCCTCGCCGCCTCCCGGAGCCAGATCGCATGATCAGCGCGCACTTTCCATGATCATCCGCGGCAGCGCCGGGGGGCGCGCAGACGGCCCCGGGGGGGCGCCGCCGGACGGGCCCTGAGCACCCCGGCGGGGTCCCGCCGGGGTGCTCAGTGTGCGGGCGCGAGCCGCCGCAGCGGTGCCGCGATGGCCGACGCGGCCGCACCCGGGTCGGCCGCGCCGGTGATCGGGCGGCCGATGACCAGCAGGTCGGCTCCCTCCCGCAGTGCCTCCTGCGGGCGTGGCGACCCGCGCCTGGTCGTGACTGTCCGTCCCGGCGGGCCGGACGCCGGGCGTGATCAGCGTGATGGCCGGGCCGACTTCGGCGCGGACGGCGGCGACCTCGCGCGGGGAGCAGACCAGCGCCCGGGCGCCAGCCCCGACCGCGAGGACGGCGAGACGGCGCACGGCGTCGGGACCGGGCCCCGCCAGGCCGATCGACTCCAGGTCCGCAGAGCTGAGCGAGGTGAGCACGGTGACCGCCGGCGATCACGGTGTCCGGGGCGGCCTGCACGGCCGCGCTGATGACCGCCGGGCCCGGCGGACGCGTGCACGGTGAGCGATGTCCGGGCGCAGCCGGGCCACGGCCCGCGCCGCGCCCGCCACGGTGGCCGGGATGTCGTGCAGCTTCAGGTCGAGGAAGATCCGACGCCGCTCGCGCCCGCGGACCGAGGCGACCACGTCCGGGCCGTAGCGCAGGTAGAGCTCGAGACCGATCTTCACCGTGCTGACGTGCGGCGTCACCAGGCCGGCCCAGCGAGCAGCGGTCTCCAGGTCGGGCGCGTCAAGCGCCACGGCGATCGGGGCTGGCTGGCTCACCTCTCCTCCTCGGGTGCGGGTGATGGCGGGCGCGCGGGGCCCCGCTCTCGGCAGAACGGTCCCGGACAGCCTGCGCCGGCGTGCCGCGCGGTTCGTGCGCGAGGCCGACCACCTCGCCGAGCCGCTCGATGCCGCGCCGCCCGAGTTCCTCATCGAGCTCGCGCAGGATCCGCGACGCAGGCCGACGGATCGTGGAAGATCGCGGTGCCGACGCTCACCATCGAGCCCCGGCCAGGATGAGCTCCAGCGCGTCCCGCCCGGTCTTGACCCCGCCCATCCCGATGATCGGCACGTCGGGCAGCGCCTCGCGGACCTGCCAGATGCAGCGCACCGCCACCGGCCGGATGGCGGGGCCGGACAGCCCGCCGGTGACGCCCGGCCAGCACGGGCCGCATGGTCTCGGTGTCGATGGCCATCCCGAGCAGGGTGTTGATCATCGACAGCCCGTCCGCGCCCGCGACGACACACGCCCGGGCGATCGCGACGATGTCGGTGACGTCCGGGGACAGCTTGGCGAACACCGGGATGTCGTAGCGGGCCCGCGCCCGGACCGCCTCGATGACCGGGGCGGAGGACCCGGGTCGCAGGCGAAGACCTGGCCGCGGTCCTCTACGTTCGGGCAGGAGATATTCACCTCGATGGCAGTGACCCCGGCCGCGTCGGACAGCCGGGCGGCGAGCTCGGCGTACTCGTCGACGTGCCGCCGGCGATGGACACCACGGCCCGCGCCCCCCGCGAGAGCAGCCAGGGCAGGTCGCGCTGCAGGAAAGCATCGATGCCGGGACCCTGCAGGCCGATCGAGTTCAGCATCCCGCTGGGCGTCTCGGCCATCCTGGGCGTCGGCCGCCCGCCCGGGGCGCGACCATGACGGACTTGGTGACGATCGCGCCGATCTTGGCGACGTCGAAGAACTGGGCCAGCTCCCGGCCCGCGCCCGCGCAGCCCGACGCGGTCAGGATCGGGTTGGGCAGCTCGACGTGGCCGAGCCTGGTCCGCAGGTCAACTGCCATGCTGCTGCCTCCGCGGCCGGGCCGTCCGCGCGGACCGCGCGGGCCGCCCCGTTGGCCCCGGCCGACGGGGACCGGCCCGGGCGATCCGTGCGGCGCGCGCCCCGGCCTGCCCGGCGCCGCTGCTCCCCGCCGGCGTGCCGCGGGTTCCAGCCTGGCGCGCCGAGGGCGTCGAACGGGATCGTGCCGATGTCGTCCCAGCGGACCGTCTCGCCGCGGAACACCGGGCCGTCCACGCAGGACCGGACCATGCGGGTCACGCCGTCGTCACCGATGACCGGGAGCACGCAGGTCATGCACACCCCGATGCCGCAGGCCATCGACTCTTCCACCAGGGTCAGCACCGGGATGTCGTAACGCGCGGCCAGCGCCGTGACCTGGCGCAGCATGCCCATCGGCCCGCAGGCGTAGATCACGTCGGTGCGGGCCTCGTGGATGACCTGGGTGAGCCGGTCGGTAACGAGCCCGCGGACTCCCATCGATCCGTCCTCGGTGGTGACCGTGGCGGTCCGGCCGGTCCGGCGCGCGGTGAGCGCGCCGAACACCCGGTCCGCGCTGGCCGCGCCGAGCAGGAAGTCCACCTGGCAGTCGCGGCTGCGCAGCCGGCCGGCCAGCGGGAACAGCGGTGCGCTCCCGTAGCCGCCGCCGACCAGCAGGCAGCTCACCGGGTCCCGGGGCACCGGGAAGGGACGGCCGAGCGGGCCGGTCAGGTCGATCACATCGCGCGTGCGGCGCTCGGCCAGCCACCGGGTGCCCGGCCCCTTGGCCGCGAACACGAACTCCACCGTCCCGCCGTGGTCCGGCCGCACATCATGGATCGAGAACGCGCGGCGCAGCAGCATGGACGTGTCCGGGCCGCCGACCGCGACCG
Source organism: uncultured Actinomycetes bacterium (assembly GCA_963720645.1). GTDB lineage: Bacteria > Actinomycetota > Actinomycetes > Streptosporangiales > Streptosporangiaceae > RYN-230. The sequence continues at coordinate 306,203 of CAVRFX010000026.1, forward strand.
CGACGAACTGGCCAGGCCGGAACCTGGCCGCGATGCCGGGGGCGACCACGGTCATCGCGTAGTAGGCATCCACCTTCCGGACGGTCAGCACGGTGCCGCGGACCTGGACCTGGACGGCGTCCTGCTCGCTCTCGGCGGCGGTCATGGCGCAGCGCGGGCGACGGGGGGCGCGCCGGAGGCGTGTTCCCCGGAGCCGCGCTCCCGGGGTCCGGGGGGTTGCCCCCGGGCAGCAGCGCGTAATCCTGCAATGACCGCACCCCCACCTCGCCGCGCTGAATGGCCTCGATGCCCTGTACCGCGGCGCCGAGTCCCTGGACCGTGGTGACACAGGGCACCCCGCGCCGCACCGCGGCGGTCCGGATCTCGTAGCCATCGAGCCGGGGGCCGGACTGCCCGGGGCTGCCGAACGGCGTGTTCACGATGAGATCCACCTGGCCGGCGAGGATCCTGGCCACGATATCGGGCTCACCGTCCGGGCCGGGGCCGTCGCTGTGCTTGCGCACGATCGTGGCACGAACGCCGTTGCGGCGCAGCACCTCGCCGGTTCCCTCGGTGGCCCAGATGTCGAAGCCCAGGTCGGCCAGGCGCTTGACCGGGAACACCATGGACCGCTTGTCCCGGTTGGCGACCGACACGAACACCCGTCCCTTGACCGGCAGCGGCCCGTAGACGGCCGCCTGGGACTTGGCGTAGGCGGTGCCGAACGCGGCGTCGATCCCCATCACCTCGCCCGTAGAGCGCATCTCAGGGCTGAGGACGGTGTCCACGCCCTGCCCGCTCGCGTCCCGGAACCGGCCGAACGGCAGGACCGCCTCCTTGACCGCGATCGGGGCGCCCAGGGACAGCGTGCCGCCGTCGCCGTCGGCGGGCAGCAGGCCCTCGGCCCGCAGGCCGGCGATGCTCGCGCCCATCATGATCCGGGCCGCCGCCTTGGCCAGCGGGGTGGCCGTGGCCTTGGACACGAACGGGACGGTCCGTGAGGCCCGGGGATTGGCCTCCAGCACGTGCAGCACCCCGGCCGCCATCGCGTACTGCACGTTGAGCAGCCCGCGCACCCCCACGCCCCGCGCGATGGCCTCGGTCGATTCGCGGATGCGGGCGATGTCCGCGCGCCCCAGGGTGATCGGCGGCAGCGCGCAGGCCGAGTCGCCCGAGTGGATGCCGGCCTCCTCGATGTGCTCCATCACGCCGCCGAGGAACAGTTCCTCCCCGTCGTACAGGGCGTCCACGTCGATCTCGATCGCGTCGTCGAGGAACCGGTCGATGAGGACCGGGTGCCCCGGGCTGGCCGCCGCGGCCCGGCCGACGTAATCCTCCAGGGTGGCGTCGTCGTAGACGATCTCCATGCCCCGCCCGCCGAGCACGTAGGAGGGCCGGACCAGCACCGGGTAGCCGATCTCGTCCGCGACCACCTTGGCCTCGTCGTAGGACAGCGCGGTGCCGAACCGGGGGGCGGGCAGCCCGGCGGCCTCCAGCACCGCCCCGAACTCGCCGCGGTCCTCGGCCAGGTGGATCGCGTCCGGGCTGGTCCCCACCACCGGGACGCCCTCGGCGGCGAGGGCGCGGGACAGGCCGAGCGGGGTCTGGCCGCCGAGCTGCACGATCACCCCGGCCACCGGCCCGCTCTGCTCCTCGGCGTGCACCACCTCGAGCACGTCTTCCAGCGTCAGCGGCTCGAAGTACAGCCGCCCGGACGTGTCGTAGTCGGTGGACACGGTCTCCGGGTTGCAGTTGACCATCACGGTCTCGTACCCGGCGGCCGACAGCGCGAACGACGCGTGCACGCAGGCGTAGTCGAACTCAATGCCCTGGCCGATCCGGTTCGGCCCGCTGCCCAGGATGATCACCTTGGGGGTCCCGCCGGGGGGTACCTCGGTCTGCTCGTCGTAGGTGGAGTACAGGTACGGCGTGCGGGCCGCGAACTCCGCGGCGCAGGTGTCCACCGTGTGGTACACGGGACGGATCCCGAACGCCTGCCGCAGCAGCCGCACCTGGTCCTCCGGCAGGCCCTTGAGCTGCCCGATCTGGGCGTCGGAGAACCCGGCCCGCTTCGCCGCCCGCAGCGCGTCGGTATCCAGCTCGCGGCCCGGCCGGCTGGGCGCGGGCGCGCCGGCCAGCCGCACGGCGAGCTCCTGGATGCCCTGGATCTGGTCCACGAACCACGGATCGATCCCGGTGACCCGGGACACGTCGTCCACCGTGGCCCCGGCCCGCAGCGCCTGGTGGACGGTGGACATCCGGCCATCGTGCGGGACGGCGCAGCGCGCGAGCAGCTCATCGCGGTCACCGGGCGGATCCGCCCAGCTGAACGGGGCGCCCCGGCTCTCCAGCGAGCGCAGGGCCTTCTGCAGCGCCTCCGGGAAGTTCCGGCCGATGGCCATCGCCTCGCCGACCGATTTCATGTGCGTGGTCAGCTCCGGGTCCGCGCCGGGGAACTTCTCGAACGCGAACCGCGGCACCTTGACCACCACGTAGTCCAGCGCGGGCTCGAAGCTGGCCGGGGTCTCGCCGGTGATGTCGTTGCGGATCTCGTCCAGCGTGAAACCGATGGCCAGCCGGGCGGCGATCTTGGCGATCGGGAAGCCGGTGGCCTTGGAGGCCAGCGCCGATGACCGGGACACCCGCGGGTTCATCTCGATCACGACCATCCGGCCGGTCTGCGGGTGCACCGCGAACTGGATGTTGCAGCCCCCGGTGTCCACCCCGACCGCACGGACCACGGCGATGGCCACGTCGCGCATGTGCTGGTACTCGCGGTCGGTCAGGGTCATGGCCGGGGCGACCGTCACCGAGTCCCCGGTGTGCACGCCCATGGGGTCGATGTTCTCGATCGAGCAGACGACCACCACGTTGTCGTGGCGGTCGCGCATGAGCTCGAGCTCGAACTCCTTCCAGCCGAGGATGGACTCCTCCAGCAGCACCTCGGTGACCGGGCTGGCGTCCAGCCCGGCCCCGGCCAGCCGGCGCAGCTCCGGCTCGGAGCGGGCGATGCCGGAGCCGGATCCGCCCAGCGTGAACGACGGCCGGATGACCAGCGGGTAGCCCAGGTCGGCCGCGGCGGCCAGGCACTCGTCCATGGTGTGGCAGATGTGGCTGCGCGGCACCTCGCTGCCGAGCCCGGTGACGATGTCCTTGAACCGCTTCCGGTCCTCGCCGGCCTTGATGGTCTCGATGCCGGCCCCGATGAGTTCGACGCCGTACCGGGCCAGGACGCCGGCCTCGTGCAGCTCGACGGCCGCGTTCAGCGCCGTCTGCCCGCCGAGGGTGGGCAGCACCGCGTCGGGCCGCTCCTTGGCGATCACCTTCTCCAGCACGTCCAGGGTGATCGGTTCCACGTAGGTGGCGTCGGCGAACTCCGGGTCGGTCATGATCGTGGCCGGGTTGGAGTTCACCAGGCTGACCCGGATGCCCTCCTGGCTCAGTACCCGGCAGGCCTGGGTGCCGGAGTAGTCGAACTCGCACGCCTGCCCGATTACGATCGGCCCGGACCCGATGACAAGCACCGACCGCAGGTCCTCACGCTTGGGCATGCCCGCCTCCTCCGGCCCCGTCCATCAGGTCACAGAATTTCTCAAACAGTCCGGACGCATCGTGCGGGCCCGGTGCGGCCTCGGGGTGGTACTGGACGCTGAACGCCGGCGCCTCCAGCAGCCGCAGGCCCTCGACCACGCCATCGTTGAGGTTGACGTGGGTGATCTGGGCCGGCCCGAAGTCGGTGGGGAACGTGGCGCCAGGCTCGCTGGCGGGCTGGCCTGGCCGGCCTTCGGCGGCGGGCTGGCCTGGCCGGCCTTCGGCGGCGGGCTGGCCTGGCCGGCCTTCGGCGGCGGGCATGGCGACCGCGAAGCCGTGATTGTGGCTGGTGATCTGCACCTGCCCGGAGGCCAGGTCCTTGACCGGCTGGTTCACCCCGCGGTGGCCGAAACGGAGCTTGTAGGTACCCAGGCCGAGCGCCCGGCCCAGGACCTGGCTGCCCAGGCAGATGCCGAACACCGGCACGCCGCTGGCCAGCACGCCCCGCAGCGCCTCCACCGCGTAGCCGGCCGCAGCCGGGTCGCCCGGGCCGTTTGAGAAAAAAACGCCGTCAGGACCGCGGGCCAGGATGTCCTCGGCGGTGCTGGCCGCCGGGAGGACGGTGACCTGGCAGCCGCGCCGGGCCATGGCCAGGGGCGTGGCGGTCTTGATGCCCAGGTCCACGGCCGCGACCTGGTAGCGGACCGGCGTCCCGTCCGGCGGGGACACGGTGTAGGCGGCCGGCGTGGACACCTCACGGGCCAGGTCCGCGCCGGTCATCTGCGGGCTGGCCAGGACCCGCTCCAGCAGCGCGGCGGGGTCCGTGGTGCCGGTGGCGATGCCGGCCCGCATCGCACCCCGGTCGCGCAGGTGCCTGGTCAGCGCCCGGGTGCCGGTGATCGCGATGCCGGTGATGCCCTGGGCACGCAGCTCGTCGTCCAGGCTCCGCTGTGACCGCCAGTTCGAGGCCAGCCGGGCCGGCCGCGGACCACGTACCCGCTGACCCAGATCCGGCGCGACTCGGGATCCTCGTCGTTGATCCCGGTGTTGCCGATGTGCGGCGCCGTCATGGCCACGATCTGGCGGGCGTAGGACGGGTCGGTCAGCGTCTCCTGGTAGCCGGTCATGCCGGTGTTGAAGACCATCTCGCCGAACGTCTCGCCGTCCGCGCCGAACGTGGTCCCGCGGAACGCGGTGCCGTCCTCCAGGACCAGGACCGCCGGGGCGCCCGCGCCGTTCGCCGCCATCAGGCCAGCTTCCCGTCGAGGACGGTCGGCGTCCCGCGCAGGAATGTGGCCACCACCCGGCCCGGCAGCTCCATCCCCGCGAACGGGCTGTTCCGGCTGCGCGAGGCGTGCGCACGCGGGTCCACCGTGTCGCGCGCTGAGGCGTCGTAGAGCGTCAGGCTGGCCGGCAGCCCCGCGGCCAGCGCGCCCTCCGGCCCGGGCAGCCAGGCCGATGCGGGCCGGCCAGGCGGGACATCCGGTCGGCCACCCCGGCCCAGTCAAGCAGGCCCGTGTCGATCATGGCCTCCTGAACCACGCGCAGCGCGGTTTCCAGCCCGGTCATGCCGAACGCCGCCGTGTCCCACTCCGTTTCCTTGTCCTCCACCGGGTGCGGCGCATGATCGGTGGCGACGCAGTCGATGGTGCCGTCGGCCAGCCCCTCGCGCAGCGCCGCCACGTCCGCGGCGGTGCGCAGCGGCGGGTTGACCTTGTAGACCGGGTCGTAGCCCACCGCCAGGGAGTCGGTCAGCAGCAGGTGGTGCGGGGTGACCTCGGCCGTGACCCGCCAGCCCTTGCTCTTCGCCCAGCGGATGATCTCCACCGATCCGGCCGTGGACACGTGGCAGACGTGCAGGGCGGAGCCGACGTGGGCGGTGAGCAGGCAGTCCCGGGCGATGATGGCCTCCTCGGCCACCGCGGGCCAGCCGGTCAGCCCGAGCCGCCCGGACATCTCCCCCTCGTTGAGCTGAGCGCCGTCGGTGAGCCGGGGTTCCTGCGCGTGCTGCGCGATGACCCCGTCGAACGCTTTCACGTACTCCAGCGCCCGCCGCATCAGCACGGCGTCGGACACGCACCGCCCGTCGTCGGAGAACACCCGGACCCGGGCCGCGGAGTCGGCCATCGCGCCGAGCTCGGCCAGCCGCGCGCCGGCCAGGCCCACGGTCACCGCCCCGACCGGGTGGACGTCGCAGTGCCCGGCCTGCCGCCCGAGCCGCCAGATCTGCTCCACCACCCCGGCCGTGTCGGCCACCGGGTCGGTGTTGGCCATCGCGTGGACGGCGGTGAACCCGCCCAGCGCCGCGGCCCGGGTGCCGGTCTCCACGGTCTCGGCATCCTCGCGGCCCGGCTCGCGCAGGTGGGTGTGCAGGTCCACCAGGCCCGGCAGGGCGATGAGCCCGGCCGCGTCCAGGACCTGGGCGCCCGCCGGGGCGGCGCCATCACCGATGCTGTCGATCACGCCGTCGCGGACCAGGATGTCGGCGGGCCCGCCGCCGAGCGGCCGCGCGCCCTTGATCAGCCAGGTTCCCGGGCTGGTGCCCGTGCCCGTGCTCACGCCTGGGCCTCCGCTCCGCCGAGCAGCAGGTACAAGACGGCCATGCGCACGCTCACACCGTTGGCCACCTGCTCCACGATCGTGGACCGGGCCGAGTCCGCGACTTCGGCAGCGATCTCGACCCCGCGGTTCATCGGGCCCGGGTGCATCACGATGGCGTGGTCGGGCAGCTGCGTCACCCGGGTGGCGTCCAGCCCGTAACGGCGGCTGTACTCCCGCACGCTGGGGAAGTAGGCGGCCTTCATCCGTTCCTGCTGCACCCGCAGCATCATCACCACATCGCTCTTGGGCACCACGGCATCGAAGTCGTAGCCGACCGAGCAGGGCCACGAACCGACCGCCACCGGCAGCAGCGTGGGCGGGGCGACGAGGGTGACCTCGGCACCCAGCGTGTGCAGCAGCAGCACGTTGGACCTCGCGACCCGGCTGTGCAGCACGTCACCCACGATCGTGACCCGCAGCCCGTCCAGGGCCTCGCCGCCGGGACGGCCGAACTTGCGCCGGATGGTGAACGCGTCCAGCAGGGCCTGGGTGGGGTGCTCGTGCGCGCCGTCGCCGGCATTGACCACGGTCCCGCGCACCCAGCCCGCGAGCCGGTGCGGCGCCCCCGAGGCACTGTGCCGGATCACGACCGCATCGGCGCCCATGGCTTCCAGGGTGAGCGCGGTGTCCTTGAGGCTCTCGCCCTTGGCCACGCTGGACCCCTTGGCCGAGAAGTTGATCACGTCGGCGGACAGCCGCTTGGCGGCGGCCTCGAACGAGATCCTGGTCCGGGTGGAATCCTCGAAGAAGAGATTGACCACCGTGCGCCCGCGCAGCGTGGGCAGCTTCTTGATCGGGCGGTCAGCCATCCGGGCCAGCTCATCGGCCGTGTCCAGGATGAGCACGGCATCGTCACGGCTCAGGTCGGCCGCGGAGATCAGGTGACGGTTCACGTGCCGCTCCGTTGCCCGGTGCTGGCAGCGTGCCCGATGATCACGGCGTCCTGGCCGTCCACCTCGGTCAGCAGCACCCGCACGACCTCCTGCTTGGAAGTGGGCAGGTTCTTGCCCACATAGTCCGGCCGCACCGGCAGCTCGCGGTGCCCGCGGTCGATCAGCACGGCCAGCTGCACCGCGCGGGGCCGGCCGAGGTCGTTGAGCGCGTCGAGGGCGGCGCGCACGGTCCGGCCGGAGTACAGGACGTCATCGACGATGACGACGATGGATCCGTCGATGCCCTCGGGGGGCACCTCGGTGGGGCCGAGGGCCCGGGCCGGGCGGAACCGGAGATCATCCCGGTACATCGTGATGTCGAGCGACCCGTGCGGCACCGGGTGTCCCTCGACCAGCTCGATGCGGTCGGCCAGGCGCCGGGCCAGCGGGACGCCGCGGGTCGGGATGCCCAGCAGCACCACGTCGGCGGCGCCGTCGGTGCGCTCCAGGATCTCGTGTGCGATCCGGGTGAGCGCCCGCCCGATCTCGGCGGGCTCCAGGACTGTCTTGGGGTCATCGGGGCCGGGCCTGGCTGGGCCGCTGCCCGCCCCACCGGCCTGATCCCGGGCAGGATGCAGTGCATGCATGCCACGGACCTCCTTTCCCGCCTCACTGGACGGGTCTTAAAGGACGATCTGTCCCGCCCACCGTACCAGGAACAGCGCCCTGACATGGGACGCCACGGCGTGACGCCCCGGGCGCGGCCGGACACCGCCCGGGTGGCAGCCAGGCGCCCGGAGAAGCTGCCCGCCGGACGGAAACAGGCCTCCGGCCGGACGGAAAGTACGGACCGGCTCGGGCGTGGATTGGGTAACGATGAGTGATTCGTGTCACACTGAGATGGCACGGATCAGCGAGACTCGCAAAGCCTGCCAGGTGCGGTCGCCAGAGCAGCGAGAAGGCCTGTCCCAGCGGGCTTTTCGGGAATCGTGTCTGGGCGCCTGGGTTGTCAACACAGCCCCGGGCGCAGGTGACAAGACGCGTAAGTTGACCCACTTTTTGCTATTCGGCTTGACCTGGTCGCGCTTGCGGCCTACCGTCACTGTCCGTAACCGTTACTGAAAGCGACGACTGGCCGGGGGGCCGACGACATGCCATCTGAATACGCGAAGACTCTCGGCGCACGACTGCGTGCCATCCGTACTCAGCAGGGACTCTCCCTGCATGGAGTGGAGGAAAAGTCCCGTGGCCGCTGGAAAGCCGTGGTCGTGGGCTCGTACGAGCGCGGCGACCGCTCGGTCACCGTGCAGAAGCTGGCCGAGCTGGCCGAGTTCTACGGCGTGCCGGTGTCAGAGCTGCTGCCTGGTGATTCGACACCGGCTCCGCTGGCGCCGTCGCCCAAGCTTGTCATCGACCTGGAGCGGATGGCCCAGCTCCCCAAGGACAAGGCCGGCCCGCTGGCCCGCTACGTTGCGACGATCCAGAGCCAGCGTGGCGACTACAACGGCCGGGTGCTGTCGATCCGCCAGGAGGACCTGCGGTCACTGGCGGTCATCTACGACAAGTCGCCGATTGATCTCACCGAAGAGCTGATCAGCTGGGGTGTCCTGGACTCCGAGGCTCGAGGCGCAGTCGAGGCTTTCTGACCCAGGACGGCCCCCTCTCGGGCGGCCTGCCGGCCATCGGCCGGCAGGCCGTTGTCGTCCCCGGACCCGGCCGCCGCGCGGATCTGGGCCCTTACCCCGCAGGCCGGAGCGGCAGGGCCGACTGGCCCGGCAATCCCAGCGCTTCCTCGGCCAGGTTCAGGAACGTCTCAGCGTCCCTGAGCAGGTCATCCGCCTCCCGCGCGGACACCGCGCGAACCAGCCCCGCCTCAGCGGCGGCCCGCTTGCCTGCCCCGGCGGCGAAGAACGCCGCCCATTCCGACAGGGCGGGCTCAACGCGGGGCAGGAGTTCCCAGACGCTGCGGGGAGCTTTCCGCCGGGGGCTCTGCCCCGGGCCCATCTTCACCGCCACGATGGCGGCGGCCGCGCGCAGCGCCGCAAGATGCGCGCCCACGTACCGCGTGCCCGGGCTGGCTTCACCCGCCGCGTCAGCCAGCCCGTGACGGGCCGACTCGATGAGGGTGAGCGCCGCGGGTGCTATCCGGCAGCGCGGCTGGCCTGGTCGTACTGACATGACCGTACTCATGGCCTTCCTTCCGTCGCGGAGCCAGGATCAGGCGGGTGATTCCCACGCCGCCCGACCCCGGCCCGGCCGCCCAGGATGAGGGGGGACGTCCCGGCGGTCCCGCTAGTTATTCGAACATAGGTTCGCTTGGATGTCCAGCTAGTTGTATCTGAGTTCGAAGGTACCCAGCGGGTCCGACAAAACGCCGCCGCCGTCCCCGCCGGGCGCCGGCCCGGCCGCGGCCCTGGCCGCAGCCCCGGGCGCGCCGCGGCGCCCCGCGGCCGGTCCGGGCCGCGGCAGCCGGGTCCGGCGCATGTCCGGGCGGCCGTCCTCGCGTACGCTTGCGCGGGTGCGCGCTGGCCCGGAGCTGCTGGAATTCGGCAAGGCACGCTTCCTCGCGGAACTGGGCGTCCTGATCAATGTCTACGCGGCCGCCATGCAGCCGCCGCAGCACCAGCTGCCGGGACGCCGGGCGATCATGGAACGGCACGCGGAGTTCCCCTCGTTCCGGTGCGTGGCCATGACCCTCCCGGACGGTTCCGGGAACGCACCGGCGGAGCTGCGGACGCAGACGGGCCGCAGCCGGCTGACCGTCATCGGCTTCGCGTACGGCTTCCACGGCACCAGCGGCCAGTGGTGGCACGACCTGGTGCGCAGCGCGCTGGCCGCGGCCGGCGGCCGTGAGCTGGCGGAGACCTGGCTGGGTGACTCGTTCGAGGTGGCCGAGGTGCATGTTCATCCCGGCTACCAGGGGCGCGGGGTCGGCCGGGCGATGGTGCCGGCCCTGATTCATCCCCGGCTGGAACGGACGGCGCTGCTGTCGACGCAGGACACCGACAGCCGGGCCCGCCGTCTGTACCGGGGGCTGGGCTTCAGTGACCTGCTGACTGATTACCGCTTCCCGGGCACCGACCCGCCGTACGCGGTGATGGGCGCGGCGCTCCCGCTACGCCCGCCCCGGGCCCCGGGATCACGCCCCGGCGGCTGACCCGGCGGGACCGGGGTCAGTTTCCGGCGGCCAGCCGGGCCGGGGCGGCTGCCGCGCTGCCCCCGGCGATCCGGGCGGCCAGGCCGAGGCGCTCGTAGATCTCGCGGGTCGCCCGGGACCCGTTGAGCGTGTAGAAGTGCAGCCCCGGGGCGCCCTCGGCCAGCAGCCGCTCGCACATGGCCGCGGCGTAGCGCACCCCGATCTCCCGCACCGCCGCGCTGTCCCCGGAAGCCTCCCGGACCTGGTCCCCCAGCGCGCCGGGGAACCGGGCCCCGGACAGCACGACGATCCGTTCCAGGGTGCGCAGGCTGGTGATCGGCATGATCCCGGCGATGATCGGCACCTCGCACCCGGCCGCCGCCACCCGGTCGCGCAGCCGCAGGTAGTCCTCGACGTAGAAGAACATCTGGGTGATCGCGAAATCGGCGCCCGCCCGGCATTTGCGCACGAAGTACTCGGTGTCCGAGTCGAGATCAGGAGAACGCGGATGCCCTTCGGGGAACGCGCCGACGCCCACGCAGAAGTCACCGGAGGCCTTGACCAGCCGGACCAGGTCCGCCGCGTACTCCAGGCCCTCCGGGTGCGCGACCCAGTCGGCGTTGGGGTCCCCCGCGGGGTCACCCCGCAGCGCCAGCACGTTGCGCACGCCGACCGCCGCGTACGAGCCGATCACGCGCCTCAGTTCGGCCACGGAGTGGTCTACGGCGGTGAAGTGCCCCACCGGGGTGAGCGTCGTCTCCGCGGCGATCCGGCCGGTCATCCGGACGGTCCGGTCCCGCGTCGAGCCGCCCGCACCGTAGGTGACCGACACGAAGGTGGGGCGCAGCGGCTCCAGTTCCCGGATCGCCCGCCACAGCCGCCGCTCCGCCTCCGCGGTCTTGGGCGGCATGAACTCGAACGAGAAGGACTCACCGCCCGAGGCCAGCAGATCACGGATGGCGGGCGCACGGTGCAGGACCCCGGATGGCATGTCCCCAGGCTAAGGCCTGTCGACCCGATCGTCGCGCCGCCACGGGCGGGCAGCGCGAGCCCGCGTCGTCAGAACGCCAGGGCCTGCGCCCGCCGGTTCACCTCGGTGCCGCGGCGCTCCGTCATCGCCTGGATCGGCGTGCCGGGAAGCGTGTCGTCGGCCGTGAACAGCCAGCGCAGCGCCTCGCCGTCGTCGAACCCGCAGTCGAACAGCACGGTCAGGGTTCCGTACAGCCCTTTGATGACGGAGCCTCCGTCGAAGAAGGCGGCCGGGACGGCCATCGTGCCGTCAGGCCGCTGGACAGCCAGCAGCTTGCGGTCACGGAACAGCTGCTTGAGCCTGCCCGGCGGGATGCCGAGCCGGTCAGCCGCTTCAGGGAGAGTCAGCCAGTCGCCGACGAGCGCGTCGGCCGGGGGGTCAATCTGTGCCACGTTTCCGAATTTCCCACGCAGCGGCCCGGGTCAAACCCGGACACGCCAGTCTCGTCGGTTCTCTTTGCGGGCCCGTGCCAGCCAGCCCGCCCGCTCAGGCCCGGGCCGGGCCCGGGTTCGGGGCCCGGATAGGCGCAGGCCCGGATCAGGCCCGGATCAGGCCCGGATCAGGCCCGGATCAGGCCCGGATCAGGCCCGGATCAGGTTACCGCCGCGTCCCGCACGGGCACGTCGGGATCAGCCAGCCGCGCCGTGTCCACGGCGTGCCCCGCTTCCATCAGGCGGCGCCCCTGCAGGATGTCCCGGGGCCGTCCCACGGTGAGCACGGCGACCAGCCGGTCCGGGCCCGCCGTGGCTGACACCCAGCACGCCGCCCAGCGCTCCCCGGCTGGATCCCCCCGCCAGATGAGGCGGTCTTCACGTTCATGGTGCCCCACGTACTGGACCATCCGGCCGAATTGCTCCGACCAGAAGTACGGCACCGGGTCGTAGTCCCGTTCGGCGCCGAGCACATTAGCCGCCGCCACGGTGGGCGAATGCAGGGCGGTGTCCCAGTGCTCCACCCGCAGCCGCCGGCCGTAGCGGGCGGACCAGAAGGCCGCGCAGTCCCCGGCCGCATAGACACCCGCCATCGAGGTGCGGAGCTGGCCGTCCACGACGATCCCGTTGCCCAGATCCACCCCGGAACCATGCAGCCATCCGGTGTTCGGCCGGACCCCGACCGCGGTCACGACCAGATCGGCCTCCAGCCAGCCGCCGCCGGGCAGGGCCACGCCGCCATCCTCGATCGATTCCACCGGCTGGCCCAGCCGCAGGTCCACCCCGGCCCCGGCGTACCAGGGCACCATCGTCGCGCCGGCCGTCTCACCAAGGGCCGCGGCCGCGGGGGTGGCGGCCGCTTCCAGCACGGTCACGGCGCACCCGCGGGCTGCGGCGGCGGTGGCGAGCTCGGCGCCGATCCACCCGGCCCCGACGATGGCCAGCCGGGTGCCTTTCTCGAGCCGGGCCCGGATCGCGAGGGCATCGTCCACGGTGCGCAGCACATGCTGCCGGCCCGGCCCGGGCAGCAGGACCGGGGCGGCCCCCGTCGCCACGATCAGGCGGTCGAACGGGTACTCGCCGCGGTCGCTGCGCACTGCCAGCCCGTCCAGCCCGGTGGCGGCCTCGCCGAGCCGCAGTCCGAGGCGGAGGGCGGCCGCGTCGGTCTCCAGCGACGTCGAGTCGAGCTCGCCCATCATCAGCTTCTTGGACAGGGGCGGCCGGTCGTAGGGCGGATGGGGCTCCGCGCCCAGCATGGTGATCTGCCCGGCGTAATCCCGAGCCCGGAGCTCTCCTGCCGCGCGCGAGCCTGCCAGCCCGCCGCCCACGATGACTACCCGCTCGATCTGCACGAGCACCAAGGCTAGAGGTCAACGTCATGATCTGGCGCAGCCGCAGCCCCTGAGCGACCCCGAGCGGGCCTCAGCGGGCCTCAGCGGGCCTCAGGCGGCCCTGAGCGGCCCTGAGTGGGGCCCCGCCCGCCCGGCCCCGGGAACCGGCCCCGGGCGGCGCGCTTTACGGACCGGGTGCGCGGGGCTTTCCGCCCGGGCCATATCCCGGCCGCATCCCGGCCGCCGCCCGGCCCGTCCGGCGGTGATCACAGCATCGGAGGGGAAACTCCCAGGTGACCCGCTCGTGACGGCGGCCACCTCACTCCCGGTCACGACCCGACACCGTACAGGTGTTCCCCACGTCCCGACTGATGAGCGGCCATACAATCGTCGCGATGGACACGACGCTCGCGCGCCCACCCGTCGGCCGGCTCCTGGATGGCCGGTACCGGGTTGAGTCCCTCATTGCCACCGGCGGGATGGCCACGGTGTACCTCGGTACCGATACCCGGCTGGACCGCACCGTGGCTCTGAAGATCATGCACGCTGAGCTGGCCAACGACGAGGATTTCGTCCGGCGGTTCGTGGGCGAGGCCCGCTCCGTGGCCCGGCTTTCCCATCCCAACGTGGTCGGCGTGTACGACCAGGGCGCTGACGGGCGCACGCTGTACCTGGCCATGGAGTACGTGCCGGGGCGCACGCTGCGCGACCTGCTGAACGAGCGGGGCAGCCTTCCCCCCCGGGAGGCCCTGGACATCATGGAGGGCGTGCTGGGCGGCCTCGGCGCCGCGCACGCCGCCGGGCTGGCGCACCGGGACGTCAAGCCGGAGAACGTCCTGCTGGGCGCGGCCCACGCGGTCAAGGTCGCGGACTTCGGCCTGGCCCGGATGCTCGCGGGAACCAGCCACACCAAGACCGGCATGCTGATCGGCACCGCCGCCTACCTGGCGCCGGAACAAGTCTCGCAGGGGGTCGCCGACGCGCGGACGGACGTGTACGCCGCCGGGGTCATGCTGTTCGAGATGCTCACCGGCCATCAGCCGCATACCGCGGACACGCCGCTGGCGGTGGCCTACAAGCATGTCAACGAGGCAGTGCCGGTCCCGTCACAGCTGGTGGACGGCATCCCGCCCGCCCTGGACGACCTGGTCCTGCGGGCCACCAGCCGCAATCCTGACCTCCGCCCCGCGGACGGCGGCCAGGCCCTGCGCAGCCTCAACGAGGTGCGGCTCAGCCTCCCGCCTGCTCCCCCGGTCAGCCCGGCCGCACCGGCGGCGCCCGGCTATCCCGGCCCTGGTTATCCGGCCGCCGGCGGCTACGAGGCTCCCGCGTACCAGGACACGGCGTACCAGGACACGGGGTACCAAGACACGGGGTACCAGGCCCCCGGCTACCAGGATGCGGGCTACCAGGATCCGGCCGGTTACCAGCCGGGCAGCTGGCCTGCCCAGCCGCCCTCGTCGCAGTATGCAGATGACCTGATCCCCGGCCTCCATGCGCCCGGCGACCCGGCCCCCGGCGCGGTCCCGCCCGCCGCCGCTCCCACCAGCGTGGGCGCGGCCTTCCCCACGTCCGCTTCGTCGGCTGGCCCGGGCTCGTCCAGCGCAGCTTTTTCCGCCGCGGCCTTCGCCGCCCCGCCGGGAGAGACGCCGGCCGGGGCCACCCAGCGGGTGGATGAGGATGCCTTCCACCGGGCCGCGAACCACACCCTGGTCGTGGCGCCCGGGGCGGCCACCGGCTACGGCCGGGGCCGCGGCAGCTACGACGGCCCCCGCGAGCCCGGCCTGCAGCGCTGGCTGTTCAGCCGCCGGCTCTACTACGTGCTGGGCGGCCTGGCCGTGGTGCTCCTGGTCGGCTTGCTCGTCTGGTGGCAGTCGGCGGGCAAGTACACCACGGTGCCGCACGTCGGCGGCCTGACCGCGAGCACCGCCCGGCTGGAGCTCCGCAACGACGGCCTGACCGTGAGGATGGGCAAGGCCCAGTTCAGCGCACAGGTGGCCAAGGGCAGCGTCATCGGCACCGACCCGGCCGTCGGGTCCCGGGTGAGCAAGGGCGGCACCGTGCTGCTCGTCGTCTCCCGGGGACCGCACATGATCCCGGTACCCCAGGTGACCGGGAACACCCTGGCCACGGCGGAAGCCTCGCTGCGGCACGCGGGCCTGATCCCGGGCAAGGTGGTCAACCAGACATCGACCACCATCCAGAGCGGGATCGTGATCAGCACCTCCCCGGCAGCGGGCGTGTCCTGGCCGCAGAGCCGGCCCGTGTCGCTGGTGGTGAGCACCGGGCAGCCGGTGCCCAACTTCGTCGGGCAGCAGAAGGCCGTGGCCGAGCAGTGGGCGCAGGCCAACAGCGTCTCGCTGAACGAGGTGGCGGACGCGAACAGCACCCAGCCCGCCGGGACGGTCACCCAGCAGTCGGTGACGCCAGGCAGTTCCTTCACCCCGCACCAGGTCATCACCATTGATTATTCCAATGGCCCGCAGATGGCCAACGTGCCCAACGTGGACGGCCAGCAGGTCTCCCAGGCCGAGCAGGCGCTGACCCAGGCAGGCTTCCAGGTCAAGGTGGTCCAGGTCGGGCCGTTGAACAACGTGTTCAACTACAGCCCGTCGGGCCAGGCTCCGCAGGGCAGCACGATCACCCTGTACGTGGGTTTGCCGCACCTGTAAGCGCCCTGGGCCCGGGTAGGCGGGTTTGCCGCAGCGTTAAGCGCCCCGGGCCGGCCGTTCCAGCCCGCAGGGCCCGGCCGCACGGCCCAGCTCCCACCGCCGAGCACGCTTTACGTGCCCATTGCCTTAGGGTGGGCTTCTTCGCCTTCTTAGGCCACAAATTCCTCTTTCGTGGGTATGTCTCCAGCTGACTCTGTTTCGTTTCAGCTAAATGTCGCCGATGCACTAGTATGTCCGCGCCCCATGGTTGCGCCCGCTTCAGATTGACGGGCCCAAGCCGAAGAGAAGGCCCGCTGAAGATCCAAGCGCCCGTGTTCCGCGCACCAGGACACCAGGCCGGGCCTGGCGTGCCCGGGCGCAGGGCCATGTTCCGCGCTCCCGGCCGCTCGATCGTGCTCCGCGTGGTGGCGCACCTGGCGGCCTGGCTGCCCTTCGTGATCGGCGCGGTGCGCCTTATCCGGCGTGGCTGGCGGCCGGTCGGCGACGAAGCGGCCATCGCCTTGCGGTCGTGGAACTCGCTGACCGCCCACGGGCCGCTGGTGGGCCAGGCCACCCGGCTGGCCCACGGCGTGTTCGACCCGGGCCCCCTGGAGTACTGGCTGCTGGCGCTCCCCGTTCACCTGGACACGGTGCACGGGGTCCTCTGGGGAGCCGTGATCTGCTGCCTGGTCGCCTGCTCCCTGGCTATCGAGGCCGCCTGGTCGGTACTCGGCGCGGCCGGCGGGCTGTGCGCCAGCGGGTTCATTGTCGGCCTGGTGCTGTGGACGCCGGACATCACCCTGCCGCCGAGCTGGAATCCCTGGTTCGGCATCGTGTTCTTCACCGCGGCGCTCGCGGCGGCCTGGGCGGTGCTGTCCGGGCGCCGGGGCTGGTGGCCGGGACTGGTCGTCACGGCCTCGATCGCGGCCCAGGCTCATCTGATGTTCACCGTGCCTTCGGGGGTCCTGGCCGTCCTGGCGCTCATCGTCGGCCTGGTGGACACGATCCGGGCCAGGTCGCGCTACTGGTGGGTGCTGATCGGCGTGGTCGCCGGCGCCGCGTGCTGGGCCGCGCCGCTCATCCAGCAGTTCACGTCCCGGAATGGGAATGGGAACCTGGGGTTGCTGTTCAGCAGCAGTGGCGGCGCCACGACCGGGACGCGGACCGGCGGCGCCTTCAGCCTCAAGGCCCTGTCCGCCGCGATGGGGCCACCTCCGCTGTGGTGGAAGTCACACCTCCAGCCCACCGCGATCTTCAACCTGATCAGTCACCGCTCAACCTGGTTCGCGGTAGCCGCGCTGATCCTGATCGCGGTGGCCGGCCTGACCGCGATCCGCCCGCTGCGCTGCCGGCCGCTGGCCTCACTCGCCGCCGTGACCCTGGTGATCAGCTTCGGATCCCTGGTGACGTATTCGAGCATCCCGGTGCACTACACCAGCCTGGGCACTCTGCCTTACCTGGTCGTCCTGCTGTTCCCGGTCGGAGTGCTGAGCTGGCTGGTGGTGGGCAGCTGGGCCGTGCTCATGGCCAGGCTTATCTCCGGGCGGCTGGCCGCGGCCGAGCGGGTCAGGACGCGCCCGCTGGCCGCCGGCCAGGGGGCCACCCGCTGGGCAGGCGGGGCGGGCCGTCTGGCCGGGCTCGCCGCCTCGGCTCTGCTCGCCGTGGGTGTGGCGCTGATCGTCGTGCTGCAGGGACCGGTGGCCCGCCAGATCACCGACGATCCGTCCATGCCCCTCTCGGCGAGCGTATCCCGGCAGATCGCGCGGGATCTGCCGGGCCAGCGGATCGCCCTGTCGGTCTACGCTTCGGACCCGTCCACCCTCGGGCGGCTGACCCTGGGCCTGACCTGGGAGCTCACTCCGAGGGGCTTCCACGCGGAAATCAGCCGCACCCGGCTGGCCCGCGAGCTCGGGGACCGGTACGTCTACCGCGGGGGCCCCATCCCGCACGTCAGGGTCCGGGTGCGGTTCCACGGGGCCTCGGTCACGGTGACCAGGCCCACCCAGCCCGCCAGCCGCGGGTAGCGCCCGCGCCGCTCCCTCGCGTCCCGCTGGCCGGGGTGGTCTCCGACGATCTGGGTCAGCTCGTGGTGCGTTGCGGTACTGTGGCCGCCCGGGTCTCATCACACACACGCGGGAAGTGGCCAGCTGTGAGCGGAACCAAGGTGACGCCAGCGGCCGGCGGGTCGTCGCGCCGTGACGCCGGCGGGCCTCCCGGGCCATCTGCCCGGCGCGGCTGGTTTTCCCCTGTCGCGCTGATCATCACCGGCTTCACGGTGATCGGCCTGGGCCTGCGGCTGTTCCTGCTGAGCCGGCCGGGATACCTGCTCGGCGTCACGCAGTACGACGACGGGCCGTACTTCGGCAGCGCGCTGCGCCTGGTCCATGGCGCGCTGCCGTACCGCGACTTCATCATCGTGCCGCCGCCGGGCATCACGCTGCTGATGAGCCCGGCGGCGCTGCTGGCCCAGGTGACCAGCACAGCCTGGGGGATGGCGGCCGGGCGCATCCTGACCGTCGCGGCGAGTGCCGCGGGGATCGTGCTGGTCGGCCTGCTGGCCCGGCATCGCGGCCCACTCGCCGTGGCCCTGTCCTGCGGCGTGCTGGCCATCTTCCCCGGCAGCCTGATCGCCGCGCACACCGTCCTGCTCGAGCCCTGGCTGACCCTGTTCTGCCTGATCGGCGCCGTGACCGTGCTGGACCGTGACCAGCTGACCGGCAGCGGAAGGCGGCTGCTCTGGGGCGGGGTGGCGTTCGGGTTCGCCGGCGCCGTGGAAGTGTGGGCCATCATCCCGGTCGCGGTGGTCGCCGTGCTGCTGGCCCCGCAGATCCGCCGGGCCGCGCTCTTCGTGGCCGGGGTGGCGATCGGGTTCTGCGTCCCGGTCATCCCGTTCGCGGCGGCCGCTCCGCGCCGGTTCTACAACAGCTTCTTCGCCGCCCAGGTGTTCCGGGTCGTGCCGACCCGCACCCCGGTGGGCAAGCGGCTGCGGCTGATGAGCGGCATCGGCCAGCTGCTGCACCTCGGCACCACGGGGACGCTCATCGCCGCGCTGGTCATCGTCATCTTCGTGGTGGCAGCGTTCATCGCGGCCTGGCGGATCGGCGGCCGCCCGCTGACCGGGCTGGACTGGTTCGTGGTGGCGACCTGCACGCTCGTGGTGGTGGCGTTCCTCTGGTACGCCCAGTTCTTCCTGCACTTCCCCGCGTTCCTGGCGCCGTTCCTGGGCCTGTCCATCGGGCTGGCCGCCGGACGGCTGGCCGGCGCCGTCACGACGGGGGACATCGAGGCTCCCGCGGCCCAGCGGAGCCCCGGTTCCTGGGCCCAGTGGGCGGTCGTGGGCCTGGCCGGCCTGGCCGTCGTGATCCTGGCCGTGCAGCAGGGCCAGTCGGACCTCAGCGTGACGCCGCGGGTCGCCCCGGCCGCGCTCCGCGCCGTGCAGCGCATCGTGCCCCCCGGCGCGTGTGTCCTCAGCGACCAGGCGTCGTTCCTCATCGCCGCGGACCGCTTCTACTCCACCACGCCGGGCTGCTCGGAGATGGTCGACGCGATCGGGACGGATTACGCGCTGGGCCACGGCCGGGACGCCAGCACCGGGGCGGCCCGGTACCCGGCCGTCCGGGCCGCCTGGACGGGCGCGTTCCGGCATGCCCAGTACGTGTGGCTGTCGCTGCGGTTCAACCAGCGCCGGATCGCCTGGACCCCCGCCCTCCACTCGTACTTCCGGGACCACTTCACCCGGGTGTACAAGGACGGCAAGAGCGACGCCCTGTACGCACGCACCAGCCGTGGCTGAACGCCGGTCCCGGCCCGCCCCTCTCCCTGCAGGGCAGCTGCCGCGGATCGGCGCGCACGTCCCCGTGTCCGGCGGCTTCGCGGCCGGGCTGCGCTACGCCACCGGCATCGGGGCCGAGGCGATGCACGCCAACGACTCCAGGGACCCGTGCGGCTCGCGCCGCGACCGGCACCAGAACATCGGCGCCGGGCGGATCGGCGTGCCGCCGTTCGGCGCGTTCCTGCGCCACCCCGCGGCCGCCGGCGTCCCGTTCGTGATCGAGACCCCGGGCCCCGGGGTGGCTCACGCCGCCGATATCGCCACCCTCCGGGGCCTTCGCGCCGGCTGATGGCGGTTACTCCTGGTGGGAGAAGCGCTCCTCGTGCCAGGGGTCAGCGGAGTTGTGGTAGCCGCGTTCCTCCCAGAAGCCGCGCCGGTTCTCGGTGAGGTACTCCACGGCCCGCACCCACTTCACGCTCTTCCAGCCGTACAGGTGCGGCACCACCAGCCGGATCGGGTAGCCGTGCTCCGGGGTGAGCGGGACCCCCGCGACCGCGGTCGCGAACAGCGTGGTGTCGGTCGCGAAGTCGTGGAGGCCGATGTTGGCGCTGTAGCCGTACTCGGCCCACACCATCACGTGGGTGACCGCGCCCGCCGGCGGCGCCACGGACAGCACCTCCGCCGCGGGGATGCCCTCCCAGGCGATCCCGGGGGTCGTGCATTTGGTCACGCAGTGCAGGTCCGCGGTGACGGCGCACCGCGGCAGCCGGGTGATCCCGGCCCAGTCCCACTGGTGCTCCACGCCGGACTCGGTGGCACCCATCACCGTGAAGGTCCAGGTATCCGGGCGGAACCTGGGCACCGGGCCGTAGTGCTGCGCGGGCCAGTCCCGGCGTAGCACCTGGCCCGGCGGCAGATCCCGCCCGGCCAGGGCCTGGCCACCCGCCGCCCCGGCGAGCACCTGGCTGACCAGCGACTGCCGCCCCGCCTCCTGGCCCAGACCCTGCTGGCCCAGACCCTGCTGGCCTGGGGCTTGCTGGCCCAGCCCTGCCCGGCCGCCGTCCGGCTGACCCATTCCCTGCCCTCCTGGCTGCTCCGCGGCTTCTACCATCGCACGCGGCCGAATCCCGGCACCCGGCCCCCCCGCCCTGGGCCGATGCGCTACGCTACCTGTCATGCGCCAGCAGTTTTGGTTCTGGTATGGCTACCGGCCCGGCAAGCGGACGGTCGCCCGCCAGACTCTGCGCTGACGCGAGCGAACTTCCAGGAGCCCCGGGCCGCAGGCCCGGGGCTTTTTGCGTGAACGGCGCCCCGGTCCCGCACCCGGCCCCGGGAAGCAGACCCACCAGCGCCGCGGCTACGGCCCCGGCACCGGCTGACAACTGCCGCGGCTACGGCCCCGGCACCGAGAGAAGAGGACCCCATGGTTGTGGTCATGACCCCCGAGGCCACGCAGGCGGACGTGGACGGAATCGTCGATGTGGTGCGCGACGCGGGCGGTGAGGCGTTCGTGACCCGCGGGGTCTCACGCACGATCGTCGGCCTGGTCGGTGACGTGGACCAGTTCGGCTCGCTCAACCTGAGGAGCAGGCCGGGGGTGCTCGACGTGGTGAGGATCTCGGTGCCCTACAAGCTGGTCAGCCGCGAGCACCACCCGAACCGGTCGGTCGTCCAGGTCGGCGGCGTGCCCATCGGCCCGGACACGATGACGGTCATCGCGGGCCCGTGCGCGGTCGAGAGCGCCGGTCAGACCCTGACCGCGGCCCGGATGGCCAAGGCGGCGGGAGCCTCCCTGCTGCGCGGCGGCGCGTTCAAGCCGCGCACCTCGCCGTACGCGTACCAGGGCCTGGGCGAGGAGGGCCTGAAGATCCTGGCCGACGTGCGGGAGGAGACGGGCCTGCCGGTGGTGACCGAGGTCATCGACCCGCGCAGCGTGGACCTGGTCTCCTCCTACGCCGACATGCTCCAGGTGGGCACCAGGAACATGCAGAACTTCGCGCTGCTGCAGGCGGTCGGCGAGGCCCGCAAGCCGGTGCTGCTCAAGCGGGGCTTCAGCGCCACGATCGAGGAGTGGCTGATGGCCGCGGAGTACATCGCGCAGCGCGGCAACCTCGACATCGTGCTGTGCGAGCGGGGCATCCGCACGTTCGAGACCGCGACCCGCAACACGCTGGACATCAGCGCGGTCCCGGTCGCCCAGCGGCTGAGCCACCTGCCGGTCATCGTCGACCCGTCGCATTCGGGTGGCCGCCGTGACCTGGTGCTGCCGCTGACCCGGGCGGCCATCGCGGTCGGTGCGGACGGCATCATCGTCGACGTGCACCCGGAGCCGGAGCTGGCCATGTGTGACGGCGACCAGGCTCTGCTCGACTCCGACCTCCGCGAGCTGGCCAGCGTGGCCGCGCACCTGCCCCCGCTGGTGGGCCGGACGCTGACCCCGCCGCGGGACCCCCGCCCCGTCCGGGAGACCAGCGCCGCGCCCGCCCCCGTCGGCTGATATCCGCCGGCCTGGCCCGTCCGTCCGCTACTTCTCCGCAACGAAGACCAGGCCAGGGCCAGTGCCCCGCGACTGGTCTTCGTTGCGGAGAATTTTCAGGCGTGGTCGGGCCGGTACTCCTGCGCGATCGCAGCCAGTTCCTCCGCCAGGTCCGCGGCATCGAGCCGGGCCTCGATCCGGCGCAGGTCGGCGATCCGGGCCTGGGTTTCGACCTGGCGCGGGGTGAGCAGCGTGCAGCAGTCCTGGTCAGGCAGCTCGGACAGGGGCAGGGTGCGGATCCGGCGCGCCTCGCCGGTGATCTCGATCTTGTCGTAGCCGATCAGCGGGCGCAGCACCGGCAGCGACACGGCGTCGTCCAGCGCGGTCAGGTTGGCCAGCGTCTGGCTGCTGACCTGGCCGAGCGAGTCGCCGGTGACCAGGGCGTCCGCGCCGAGGCGGCGGGCCAGCACCTCCCCGGTCCTGAGCATCAGCCGGCGCTGCGCCACGATCTGGAGCCGGCTCGCGCCGGAGGACGCCAGCCGCTGCTGGGCCTTGCCGAACGCGACCACGTACATCCGGGAGTCGCACTGGAAGCGGTCCAGCTGGTGCATCAGCCCGTACGCCTTGTACACGGACTCGGGGCCGGTCAGCGGCATGCCGGAGAAGTGCAGGAAGTCGCAGCGCAGGCCGCGGCGCATCATCCGGTACGCGGCGACCGGGGAGTCGATCCCGCCGGACATGAGCACCAGCGCGCGGCCGCTCATCCCGACCGGGAGCCCGCCCTGGCCCGCCGCGCCGTCGGCATAGACGAACACCTCACGCTGGTCCACCTCGACGACGATGGTCAGGTCGGGGTGGCTGAGGTTGACCGGGTAGCCGTAGGCCTCCTGGATCCGGGCGCCGATCTCACGGGCCAGCTCAGCCGACGTCAGCGGGAACCGCTTGTCGCGGCGCCGGGCCCGGACCGCGAACGACCCCGTCCGCCCGGCCGCGATCGCCACCGCGGTGCCGATCGCCGCCGCCGGGTCCTTCGCCACCCGGGCGGCCCGGCACACCCGGGCGATGCCCATCACCGCGGCGACCCGCTCCGCCACCCGGTCCATGGCAGCCTCCGCGGACGGCCCGGTCACGGGGCTGTCCGCGCCGGGCCCGCCTCGGCCGGCGAGGCGGAGCACCATGACGCCGTTGCGGTTCCACAGGCGCACGCCGAAGCCGAGGTCACGGACGGCGCGGCGGATGTTCTCCTGCAGCATGCGCTCGAAATGGTGCCGGTTGCCGCCCTTGAGCACGATCTCGCCCACCTTCAGCAGCACGCACGGCTCCCGGAGGGCGGGGGGACCGGGGGTGCCGTCCGTGGCCGGAGCCGGGTGACCGCCGAGGGGCAGAGCAGCCATTACCCCAGTTTGCCAGCATCCTGGCCCGGAGGGGCGTCGCCATCGGGGCCGGCCAGCCCGCCCGGCGGTCGAGCAGCACGCTGGCCAGCTCGCCTCCTCCCACGCGCTTCGCGGCGCGGCCGCCGTCCAGCTCGCCAGCGCTCTGGCCCTCGGGGACCCGACCCTGATCATGGCCGTCTGGGATCGCCGCCTGCACGCCGGAGCCCGGTCAGCCGGCCTCCGGGCCGCCCCAGCCGACCTGGGGGCCGCCTGATGGCCGGCGCGTGCCCTCGCGGGCCGTCCAGGGGTACGGTGCGGGGATGACGGTCAAACTCGTAGTCCTGTACACCCAGCCCGATGACCCGGCCGCGTTCGATGAGCACTACCTCGGCGTGCACATGCCGCTGGTCGCGGCGGTGCCGGGAATGCAGCGCGCGGAGGCGGGGCGGCTCACCGCGGCCCTCGACGGCGGCGGGCAGACGTTCTACCGGATCGCCGAGCTGTACTTCGCCGACCAGGAAGCGATGAATACCGCGCTCGGATCGCCTGAGGGCCAGGCCACCGCGGCCGACTACCAGAAGATCGCACCCCCCGGATCCCGGATGTTCGTCCAGGTGCTAGATACCCCTCCAGTGCCGTGAACAGGACGTACCCACTGTTTGCCCAGGTCAGAGGATACGCGGCGTGTCCAGCACTGTTCGGGGTTGTCCGGGGGTGACTGTCGCGTAGGCTCCCGCGATTGGCTCCCCTGGCCAGGGGATGAACGTGCGAGACGGTAGCTAGACCACTGCCTGAACGTCAGGCTGACCGGGAGTAGGCAGCGGGCAGTACCGGCCGGGGCGGGTCTGGGGTGAACCCCGCCACGTCGAGATGGTTCTCGCTGGCCTGGACGAACCACGACGAAGGCTCCCCGGGCGCGCCCTGTCAAGCATCAAGCGGGATAGCCCAGTTGGCTTGCAACGCGTGATCCGACGACTGATCCGCGACGCATGTCCGCCGACTGATGCGCGACAAGATCCGGCGCGACCTAGACAGTGGGTTGTCCGCCGGTGAACGTCCTGTCATAGCCGATGAGCGGGTGCGGGGCAGCAACAACTAAGCGATCATCTATCCATGTGGATTCGCCTTCTTGCCTGGATGCTGGCGGACGAGGAGCCATCAGTCCCCGCTCCCGGGGATCTGCTGGCGGGCATCGGCATCCGCGCGTACGGCACTCCGGCCGTGGCTCCAAGTGGCGCGGCGGATGGCATAGAAGAAGTTCTGGTGACTGGGGTTCGCCCGCAGGATGCAGAGTATGTGCTGACGGGCACCGTGAGCAGTATCCGCGATTACTACGCCGGTGAAGGCGCGGAACGGGGGCATGCTGGGGCGGAGTGCGTCCTGGATACGGGCATGGGACGATTCCACGTCCAGTACGCCGGGTGGGCGCGCGACGTGGACCCGGGCTCCAGGGCCCAGCTTCGCTCGAAGCTGACTGCGATCGGAGGCTATGAGTGGGAAGCCTTCGGTCTCACCGAGACTCGCACTGACTGGACCGCGCACGAGGTAGCCGTCCTCGACGACGGCGACGCAATGGTGAGAGTCACCGCCGTTCCATGACCACATCATTCGCACACGTCGCGTTCCGCGCTCCATGTGTCGCAGATCAGCTGGCGTACGACTGTCGCGCATCTGCCGACGGAGGACAGTTGGCTTGCAACGTTGCCTAGCCTCACTTGATCCTTGACTGATCGGCCTCGGTTGATCCTTGACACGCCCTAGATGTTTTGCACCGCCCGGCCTGTGGGGCGGTGGCTTCCTGGCTAGGTTCCCAGCTGGATGACAGTCAACACCGGGGCGCCGCTTCCCTTGCGTGCTGGTGGGCCTTTGAAGCAGGCGGCGGCCGGTCCCGTCAGTGACGGCAGTGGGCCAGGAGAAGAAACCGCGACCTGTAGTGGTGGTCAGGCCGAAGACGTGTCGAGGCCCTTATTGGCTTGAGCGACGACGGAACCGACGACTTTCCTGGCGAACCAGCCGTAGAGGCCCGGAAGCCCGGAGGCGATCTGGTTCATCATGCCGAGCTTGTCGTAATAGGAGCGGAATTGCCGGATCAAGCCAGCGTCATCGAACTCCAAAATCGTGACGGCGTCTTCCCGGACGGGCACGCCCTGGACCGTCAGCGAGACCTGGCGCTCCCAGACGACCGACCGGCCCGCGGCCAGTATCCCGAGCCCTGTGTCGCGGACCACCGCGGTGGAACATTCCCGCACGTCCTGCTCCAGCACCTTGCGGATAGCCGCCTTGCCCCGGAACGTGCCTTGCGCCCAGAACATCACGGCGTCGTCGGCGAATATCGCCAGCATGCGTTCAAGGTCGCGATCCTGGTAGGCGGTTCGGTAGTCCTCGACCCGCTGGGTCAGCTCCTCATGACGAAGCTCCTCGGTGGTCTTCATCGAGCTCACCCCCGTTTCTGCTGCCTTTACCTCGATGCTCGCACGCATGGCCTTAACGGTCAGGTGCCAATGGTCCTGGTCAGACCGTAGACCGGGCCGCCGTCGTGACGATGCACGTGTCCCTGCAGGGCCCGGCTGGGGCCGGGGTGTCTGGTCATGGGCCGAAGAGCGGCTCGCCGTCGCTGCCGCCGAGCAGGAAGGTGAACCGCTCCAAGTCGCCGCGCAGCTGGGTGTGTCATAGGCCGGGTGGCCGGTGAACTCTGCCAGAGAGGCACCGAGACGGCCGGGGTCACGGGCGAGCCAGCCGCTGAGGAATTGGAGGATCTCAGCGAGTTCGGCGGCGTCGGCGGCGTCGGCGGCGTCCAGCCTCACCTCGGGCATGAGGATCACCGTCCTCCCGGGGTAGGCCGGGTCAGGGAGCGCATATCGGTGGCGTTGACCTTGTAACGGTGGACCTCGCTGGTGGTGGTGCGGGGGACCACGGCGGCGGTCTCGCCGTCGATGACCACCCGGAAGCAGGTGTTCTCGCAGATCACGGTGGCGGTCTTGCCCGCGTGGATCATCCCGGCGTGGATCTTCTGGCAGGCGACCATGAGGCTGCCCCGGCAGGAGACCCGCCGCTGCACGGTGATGGGCCCGCCTGGCTGCAGCGGCAGCGACCTGGCACGGCGGGCGCCTCGCAGCCGGTAGCGGCTTTGCACCGGAACTGGGCAGGCCATGGTGCGCAGCAGGCTCCCGTCAGAGCCTATGACGGCCATCAATGGTCCTTCCATTCGCAGGGTGACCCGCTGCCCGGCCAGCTGGAAGCCCACGCTGACCTGATCACCGGCCAGGCCGACCACTCCGGAGGCGTTGACAGTGCGATCCACCTCGATCACTGCGCCCTTACCAGCGGGCAGCGGGCATGGGCCCGCCGGGCGCGCCCCGTTGGCGGCCAACCGGGCCAGGTCAGCTACTCCGAGCCGGGACGGAAGAGTCTTGATCCGGGTGCCATCCAGCAGCACATGCAGGCTGCCCTCATCGGCCCAGAGGGTGACCCGCCGCCCCGACAGCGCGGGGCCGAGCCAGACCTGCTGCCCACCGATCCACAAGTTCCCCGACGCCGGAACAACCCGGTCCACCTCCACCGCAAGCTGGCCATCCTGCGCCTGTGCGGTGACCGGCTCTGGCGCTTCGGCTGGCAGGCTCTGCGCAGGCAGCGCGCCAGTACTGGGCGCGGGCGGCTTTGGCTCCGGGGGGCGGGCCGTGAGCTGGGCAGGGATGCGCAAGCCCAGCGAACAGTCTGCGGGCGTGAACCGGCTGGCGGGGAAAGCCATCGCCAGCGACTGGTGCGGTCGGTCGGTGTTGCACTCCTGGCGCCAGGCATCCAGCGCCGCCTGCAGCGCCTCAATCGACTCGAACGGGCCATGCACATCCAGCAGCTCGCGCTGCAGGGTCTGATGCAGCCGCTCGATCTTCCCGGTGGTGGTCGGGGAGCGGACCTTGGTCAGCCGGTGGGTGATCGCGTTCTCCCGGCAGATCCGGTCGAACAACACCTCCACCGGCACGCCCGGCTTGTGGAACCTGCCGGTGAACACCTTCCCGTTGTCGGTCAGCACCTCATCGGGCACCCCGTAGACGCGCATCGCGTCCACAAAAGCCAGGCACACCGGCCGGGCGGTGGCCCGCCGCACCGCCTTGGTGAGCACGCAGAACCGGGAATGGTCATCGATCCCGGTCACGATCTTGACTTCCGTGCCATCGGTGAGGAACGCGCTGGCGGTCGCATCCAGCTGCCACAACTCCATCGGCGTGCTGCGCTCCCAGCGACGGTAGTCCTTGCGCCTGCGGCGCCGCGACTTCGGCTCGATCAGCCCGCTGCGGACCAGCGTCCGGTAGACCGTCGAGCGGGTCACGGTGCCGTGACCACGGCGGTCCACCTCAAACACCAGCCGCCGCGGGCCCCACTTGGGATGGCCCCGGCGCAGCTCACAGATCGCTTCCTCAACATCTTCGGGGATACGCCAGGGATGGGCACGGACCCGGCGGCTGCGGTCCTCCAGCCCGGCGATGCCTTCCTGCCGGCAGCGCCGCAACCACGTATGGACGCTTTGGCGGCTGACTCCATACCGTTCGGCGACCTCGGTCACCGGAACACCGATGCCGACTTCCAGCACGGCGCGGTATCTCTGCTCGGCCACGCTCAACTCCCACAGCATGAGCAGGAGTGTCAACCATCAAGCGAAGCCAAAGTGTCAAGCATCAAGCGAGACAGCACAGTTGGCTTGCAACGTACCTGTGAGAACTCTCTGTACCTCTTCAAGGGCGCGCCACGGCGCGCCGGGCCGTTCCGGTCCTGGCCGTTTCCGTGCAAGGTTGCGGCGGGCTGCTGGATTTGCTGGAGCGGCGTGAGGTTCACCGCTTGGAGTGGCGGGGCTGCTCGGCGGCTTCGGGGCGGCGGCCTGCCCGCGACCTATGGGCGGTAGCCCTCCGGTCGCGGGCGCCGCCGCCGGTCACCAGCCCCGCTCCCGCAGGCAGGCGGCACCGGCAGCAACGGTCCCGCCGCGCTGCGCCCGCACGGGTGGCCGGGCCGTTCTCCGGTCGCCGGGCAGTCTCTCACCGGCAAAAGATCACCATCAAGGGCGCGCCTGCGGCGCGTCGCTGGCGCGATGGCGCGAGCGCCACCCCTTGACAGTGATCTTTGCCGGCAAGACTCGGCACCTATCCGGAGGACGGGAAGGCTGAAGGCCGGCGGCGAGGGTCAGGCCGAAGCAGCGGTGATCTTCTCCGTGCGGGCGGGCCACGGCGCCATGAACCGTTACCGTTCCGCTTAATAACTAATTGACGAAGAAACAGATCGGAGTTGACTTGGGCTTGTTGAGGTACCAGGGAGTGCCGTTACCAGCCGTCGGACTTGTCGGCCCGAGATAGCCGCCCCAGTGCCAGTCAAAAAATGCAACCTGGTTCGTGAGGCAGGGACCGCCAGGTCCCCAGGTCTGCTCTTGGAGTTGGGTGCCCCATCCTGAACCATTACCATTGGTAATATCTCCGCACGGGTCGAGGCTAGTATCCGCCCTTCCGGTTTTGTTATACGCGTCACCGATACATTGACCGTTCCATGAACCGCCGCCGACGAACTGGAGTTCGACATTGCCGTTATTCTCTTGGCGTATCTGGAAGCGGTTATTCTGAATTCGTGGGTCGTTAGTTGTCTCGACGTTCACGAACGGGCCGCCGTTCCATGCGTTCAGGCACAGTTCGCCCCCGTTCGAATTGACAGCGCAGTATTGGGAACCACTTAATGCCCATGCTTCTGTTCCGGTTGCCAGGACGACGCTAATAGGCAGGAGAATCGCGCTTACAAGTGCGCCGATTCGGTATAGCCTGCGCATTTTCCTCACCGTGTTCTCCTTCTGGTTCTTCGCTGTGTTCTCTCTTCTGGCGGAGCCTGAGGCTGCCAACCCACCGGCCACCGGTCAGACCCTTGCGATCGTGCTGCGCAAGATGCCGGTTACGCGTGCGGTTCCTTTCCTTGCTGGGTGCATCGGCCGGATATCTCCTTCAGACGTAATGCGGGCTGCTCTGTGCCCGCCCGCAGGGCCCGTGCGCCGGTTCGGGCACGAGAGCTGCAAGCGCGGCCCGCCAGATTCGGTGGTCCGAGTGCCGGGCCCCCTCTCGATCGGCCGCTGACGCCTAGCCTCTTCACCGCGGTGGCACCTAAACACTGAGCTTCCGTGGCGGATCAGGCAAGGAAATCTGACCGGCAGTCTGACCGGCAGTTTGCACATGCACTGGTGCCCTGGCCGGCCGAACGCGAAACGATCTGACAAGGAAGAGATCCGTGGTTCAAGCCCACTAGTAAGAGGACTGTGGCCCTACCGCCACTTGCATGGTGTCATTGGAGGTAGCAGACCTCGAACATAGAACAGTCGGCGAATCGGTGCATCAAGCGCAAGGAAACGAGACTGCTCATGGAACCAATGATGAACGTCGACTCGAAGCAGTACGGCGCAAATAAGCAAATTCCTTCTAGGACCACCGCCCAAGAAACTTCCGCATACCCTTGAATCAAGCCATCCTGGGAGAGCTAACAAACTCGCATCCGTCACCACGCCTGCCCAGCCAAGGCCCGACCCTACAGTGCTATCAGTATGCGAATTCGCATATAAACAGCGTCTAGAGAGGGCGGGAGATGGCTTTCAAGCGTATCTCTGTTGCGTAGACGCGGCCAGGACAGTCGTGCGGTGTACGGTTCTTGGCAAAGCATAGAGAAGAGGTTCAACCGATTGGCTTACAACGCTTACTTAACAGTGAAGCGCTGCCGCCACAGGCATCTAACCTGCGTGGGCTACGGCGAGCTCACGCAACGGATTTGACACCCGGATGTGACACCAACGAGCTCAGACAACGATGGTTCCATGTAGACGCCACTGAGGTGCCTCGCGAGGTGAGCCTCTGTCCTGAACGGCTTGGCCTGATATGGCATCCAAGCGATCACCTGTCCCCCGGTCTCGCGCTAGGGACCACTTGGGGACCACACGGCATGCGCCCGGCCGGACAATCGGCACGTGGGCAGACCAACTGCTCTCCCACCTGGACCAGGCTGACCGGCGGAACGCCTAGTCCCACGTTCTGGGGGTCAAGTGTTGGGACCGCTTCCGTGCCCGACCACGTAACCTTCTGCTCATGGTCGGTGTGGTCAACGCATTACAAGATCCGGTTACCAGGCATGCGGAGTGCGGGGAGCTACAGCGGGCCTGGATAGGCACCGGACAGAGACATACCAGCCCATCTGACCAGGGAATCCCTTGATCATCCTTCGTCCAGGTGCTGGACGACTGACGGGACGCGGGCCGGCGCCGCCCCGCGTTCCCGGGCCGCGTTCCCGGGCCGCGGCTGTCGATCCGGGACGGTGCCGTTCGACTCACTGGTGAACGCCAGCCACGCTGCGACCCAGGAGGATACGATGCGCTACCTGTTCCTGCTGTACGGGCCGGATGAGCCGCTGCCCGGACCGGACACGCCCGAGGGGCAGAAGATGATCGGCGAGTGGCGGACCGCCACCGAGGCGATGGCCAAGGCCGGCGTGCTGATCGACTGCGGCCCGCTGCAGCCGCCCGCCGCCGCCACCACCGTCCGGGTCCGCGACGGCGAGACGCTGCTCACCGACGGTCCGGCCGCCGAGATCAAGGAGCAGTTCGGTGGCTACACGCTGATCGAGTGCGCCGGGCTGGACGAGGCCCTGCGCTGGGCCGCGACCGTGCCGACCGCGTTCAACGGGTCGGTGGAGGTACGGCCGGTGGTGCAGATCCCCGACCGGGGGGTGCCAGGCTGAGCCAGCCGTACGAGGAGGTTTTCCGGGCCCACTGGTGGGCGGCGGTCGCGGCCGTCGCCCGCCACGTGGGTGACCTCGAGATCGCCGAGGACGCGGTGCAGGACGCCTGTGCGGCGGCCCTCACCCAGTGGCCCGCGGGCGGCATGCCGGACCATCCGCGGGCCTGGCTGGTCGGCGTGGCCCGGCACAAGGCCACCGACCGGCTGCGCCGGGAGAGCCGCCGCGCGGAGAAGGAAGCGGCGGCCATGCGGGACGGCGCGCTGGGCTGGGCCGGCGGCACCGGGGAGGTGGCGCCACCCGGGACTGAGACCGGGCCGGGCGAGCCGGTGCCCGGCGCGGACGACGAGCTGGGCCTCATCCTGGCCTGCTGCCACCCGGCCCTGGACCCCGCGGTCCGGGTGCCGCTCACGCTGCGCTCGGTGTGCGGGCTGCCCACCGCGGAGATCGCCGCCGCGTTCCTGGTCCCGGAGGCGACCATGGCCCAGCGGCTGGTCCGCGCGAAACGGAAGATCCGGCAGGCGGGCATCTCGCTGGGCCTCCCCCGCCCGCAGCGCGGGCGGAACGGCTCGGCGGCGTGCTCCGCGTCGTGTACCTGGTGTTCACCGCGGGCCACAAACCCGCCGCCGGCGACACCCTGGTCCGGGGTGACCTGTGTGACCAGGCGATCAGGCTGGCCCGGGCGCTGGCCGTGCTGGCGCCGGGCGAGGCCGAGGTGACGGGCCTGCTGGCGTTGCTGCTGCTGACCGACGCGCGCCGCGGCGCGCGGGTCAGCCCGGCGGGCGACCTGGTGCTGCTCGCCGACCAGGACCGCTCGCGCTGGGACCAGGCCAAGATCGCCGAAGGGACGGCCCTGCTCACCAGGGCCCTGCGGGGCCGGCGGCCCGGTCCCTACCAGCTGCAGGCCGCAATCGCCGCGTGCCACTCCTGCGCCCCCTCGGCGGCGGGCACCGACTGGACCGAGATCGCCGCGCTCTACGGTGCGCTGCTCCGCCACGAGCCGACCCCGGTGGTCGCCGCGAACCGGGCCGCCGCGGTGGCCATGGCCGAGGGACCGGCGGCCGGCCTGGCCCTGCTGGACGAGGCAGCCGCGGACCGGCAGCTGGCCCGCTGGCCGCAGCTGCACATCGCCCGCGCCGAGCTGCTCGGCCGCCTGGGCCGGCGGGCCGACGCCGCGCGTGCCTACCAGGCCGCGCTGGACCTGGCCCCCGCCGCCCCCGAGCGGGAGTTCATCGGCCGCCGTATCCGCGAGCTGGCCGGCTGAGGCCTGCTGACAGAATCCGCCACGACAACCGCTGTCCACTGTCCACGTCATAACGGAGACCACGGCATGAGCACGATCACGGTCCGGGGGGCTACCCCAGCCGACTTCCCGGGGATTGCGAAGGTCGCGGTGGCCACCGGCCAGGACGAGGAGTGGGCCGGATCAGACCCGGCCTACCTGGCGTACCTGCTGGAGCACGGCACGTTGCTGGTCGCGGAGCGGGACGGGTCCGTCACGGGGTTCGGGGCGACCAGGCTGATCGGCGAAGGGCGGCCGCGATCAGCATGCTGTGCGACCT
Organism: uncultured Actinomycetes bacterium; assembly: GCA_963720645.1. GTDB lineage: Bacteria > Actinomycetota > Actinomycetes > Streptosporangiales > Streptosporangiaceae > RYN-230. The sequence continues at coordinate 338,691 of CAVRFX010000026.1, forward strand.
GTTCATTCATCCGGGCACGCACGGGCGGGGCTGCGGCCGGGCGATCCTCGGCCAGCTGTGGCCTGGCGAACCGGGCCGTCCCGGCCGTCCGGCCCCCGGCCGGGACGGCCTGCGGCGGATGACGTTCAGCAGCCTGCACGCGCACGCGCTGCCGCTGTACACGCGGTTCGGCCTGGACGCCTGGTGGCCGCTGCTGTACCTGGCCGGGGAGGTGGGCGCGGTGCCGGCCCCGCAGGGGTGGACGGTGGAGCCGGCCCCCGTGGCTGGGGCGGCGGTGGCTGAGGCGGCGGTGGCCGAGGTGGCCTCGGCGGAGCAGGGCTGGTCCGGGGTGGACCGCTCCGCCGACCACCGGGCCTGGGCGGCCCGGCCGCACGGGCAGCCGGTGCGCGCCTTCCGGCACGGGGAACTGGCCGCGGCGGGCACCGCCGCCGGGCACGGGGACGAGTACGGCCTGGTTCACCTGGCGATCGCGCCGGGCGCGCCGGCGGCGGACGCGGTGCTGGCCGTGCTGGCCAGCCTGCCGGCCCCGGACGGCCGGGCCCGGGTCTGCCTGCCCGGGCCGCATCCCGCGGTGCGCCTGCTGTTCGCGGCCGGGTGGCGCCATGAGGACACCGATCTGTTCATGGCGTCCAGCCCGGGGCTGCTGGACCCGCTCCGGGCCGTGCCCAGCCCGGGCGGTGCCTGAGGTTGGTGGTGATCCGGGCCACCCCCGGCCCGCCTGCCAGGATGGCCCGACTGATGCCATGATGCTCTGTGTGGATAAGAAGATGCTCCACGACCCGCGGCCGGGCCACGACCCGCGGCCGGATCACGACCCGCGGCCGGATCACGGTCCGCGGCCGGATCACGGGGCCGGGTGGTTCGGGGCGGCGGCTGAGGCCCCGGGCAGCGGCGCGGACTACCTTCCTGATGGTCACGCCGGCCCGCAGACCCCCCACGAGCGCCACCGCCAGGAGGTCCTGCTGCGGGTGGTGCGGATCAGCGATGCCCTGAACCAGCGCCTGGCCCTGTGACCGGCCTGATGACGGAGTTCCTGACCCTCGACGATGCGCTGGAGGTAGCCCGGCTGGTCACCGGAGAGCCCGCCCGGGTCCGCGACTTCTCCGATCTGCAGGCGGCGGTCACCCGTCCGCAGCAGACCCAGGACGGACGGGAGCTGTTCCCGGGCGTCTGGGACAAGGCGGCGGCGCTGATGGAGTCGCTGGGCCGCAGTTACGCGCTGGTCGACGGGAACAAGCGGCTCACCTGGAACGCGACCTGGTTCTTCCTGGGCGTGAACGGTCATCCGCTGGCCGAGCCGCTCGACGAGGAAGCGGCGTTCCAGTTCATGTACGAGCTGGTCCGGGGCAGGCTGACGGTTCCGGCCATCGCGGAACGGCTGCGGAAGTTCGCCGCCTGACCGTCCCCGCGGGAGCGACCGCGCGCGAGCGTCCCCGCGCGAGCGTCCCCGCGCGGGCGTCTCCCCGCGGGCGTCCTCGCCCGGGCGTCCCCGCGCGCGAAACCGGCCCGGGCTCGCTCTCCTCCACGCCGGCCGGGCACTGGTGGCGCGGGTCAGGAGGCCAGGACGCCGGCCAGGATGCGGTTCTCGCCGCGCTGCCAGATGGTGCCGATCTCGGCGAAGCCCGCGGCGCGCAGGCCGTCCACATGGGTGGCCAGCTGGACGGACTCTGACCCGTGGTGGTTCTCGGATAGCCGGCGCTGGTCACGCTCGGCCAGCGGGGCCGCCAGTGCGGGATCCTCCTTGATCGCCTCCCACCAGCCCTGCCATGTCTCCGGCAGGCCGTCCGGGAAGCGGCGCTGTTCCTCCCGCTCGATCAGCGCCTGCCCCAGCCGGGCCAGGGTGGGGACCTGCGCCGGGTCGTCCTTCAGGTGATCCCCGTCGAGCAGCAGCCCGCCCGGGCGCAGCACCGTGGCCAGCCGCGCGTACATGGTGTGCAGCGCCTCCGGCTGCAGCCAGTGCAGGGCCGTGGTGCTCACCGCCGCGTCAGCCGGCCGGTCGAGGCCGAGCTCCCCTGTCCAGCCGTCCGAGCGCAGGTCCAGGTCGGCAAACCGGAGCCCGTCCCGCTGGCCGTAGGCGGTGCGGCCGAGCGTCAGCAGCACCGGGTCCGTGTCGATGGCGACGATGCGGGCCGCCGGTATCCGGTCCAGGAGCCGGACCGACAGCGAGCCGGGCCCGCAGCCCAGGTCGAGCACGAGCGGGTCCGGGCGGCCGGCCGCTTCCTCGACCGCGTCGATGAGGGCGGTGAACCGGTCCTCCCGGTCGGGCAGGTATCCCTGCTGCTGGATCTCCCACCGGGCGATCCAGCGCTGGGCGGTCTCACGGTCCGGCACGTCCTGATTCAGCTCGGGCACGCCCGCCTCCTCATCACTGACGACTATGCTTTCGGCAGTCATAACCTAGGTCGCGGAGCATAACTGGTCAAGTGAATTTCAACAGTCACATGGATGTGGTCGTGACCGTGGCGGCCAGCCTGGTCAACACGCTCACGCCCGGCGAGGAACGCGGCCACCCGTACCCGCCGCTGGACGAGGAGAGCCTGCCGGCGGCGGCCACCGCGGCGCTGCGCGCGGGCCGCCCGGACACCCGGGACGTCACGCTGCCCGAAGCCAGGGAACTGCACGACTTCGCGCTGGCGTTCCGGGCCGTGTTCACCGCCGTCGCCGCGGGCGATGTGGACTCCGCCGCCCGCCGGGTCAATGAGCTGATCACGGCCACCGGCGCGCACCCCTGGCTGGACCGTCACGACGGCGAGCCGTGGCACCTGCACTTCCACGGGGCCGTGGACTCGCTGGCGGCGGGCTGGGCGGCGGGCTGCGCCACCGGGCTGGCCGTGGTCCTGGGCAGCGATCTGTTCGGCCGGATCGGGGTGTGCACCGCACCGCGCTGCGATCGTGTCTACGTGGACACGTCCCGCAACGGCACCCGCCGGTTCTGCTCCACCACCTGCCAGAACCGGGTCAAGGCCGCGGCTTTCCGGGCGCGCCAGGCGGGTGTGGGCTGACCGGGCCCGGCAGGCGGGACGGCGGCGCGGAGACGGCCCGCACCGCGGGGAGGGCGAGGACGACCGCGCAGCTCAGCGTGGACCAGGCGGCCCCGAACCCCAGAACGGTCCCGGCCCCGAGCACGTCGGCGACCGGGCCCGCCGCCGCGAACGCGAGCGGGCCGAACGCGAAGGCGGTCACCGTCTGGAACGCGCTGACCCTGGCCAGCACCCCCGCGGGCAGCTGCTGCTGTTCCGCGGCCGCCGCGAACGTGCCGCCCAGGGCCGAGCCGATCCCGGCCACGAGGGCCCCGGCCGCGACGACGGGCAGTGGCCCGCGCAGCGCGAGCAGGGCGCACGGCACGCCGTAGCCGAACGTCGCCAGGGTGGCTGCGACCATGGGGCGCCGCGGCCGGCGTCCCAGGGCCAGCAGTGCTCCCGTCACCGACCCGCCGCCATAACAGGCCATGACCGCTCCCCAGGCTCCCGCCCCGCCGAGGTACTCCCGGCACAGCACCGGGCCGAGCAGCAGGAACGGCCCCCAGGTCAGCAGGTTGAACAAGGTGAACTGAACCGTCGTGATCACCAGCCAGGCCCGGCCCCGGAACTCAGCCCAGCCGTCGCGCAGGTCATCCAGATAGGACCGGGCCGCGGCGCGGCCGGCGGGGGCGGCGCGGCCGGCGGGGGCGGCGCGGCCGGCGGGAACGTGCCGGCCTTCGGTAACCGGGCGGCCGGATGGCAGCCGGAGCGACGCGAGTGCCAGCACGCTGATCCCGTACGAGCCCGCATCCAGGGCGATGACGGTGCCGGGGCCGGCCAGCGCGACCAGGATGCCAGCCAGCCCCGGGCCGGCCACCGCGGCCGCCGACCGGGCCGCGGTGAGCAGGGCGTTAGCGTTGACCAGGTCGTCCGGAGGGGCCAGCTCGGCGGTCAGCCCGGTGAGCGCGGGGGTGAACACCGCGTCCCCGGTCCCCCGGGCCGAGGCCAGCAAGATGAACACCCACAACGCGGGGCGGCCGGCGAGGACGGCCCCAGCCAGCGCGGCCTGGGCGCCGCAGCGCGCGGCATCGGCTCCGAGCATGACCGGCCGCCGGCCGAGCCGGTCCGCGATGACCCCGCCCCCCAGCATGAACAGCACCTGCGGGACGATCCCGGCCGCCAGGACGAGACCAAGATCACTGGCCGTGCCGCCGTTGTCCAGCACGGCGAAGGACACCGCGAGCGAGGACATCGAGGTGCCGAGGAGTGAGGTGGCGTAACCGGCGAAGAACCGGGCGAAGTCGCGGTCGCGGAGTACGGCCACCCGTCCCCAGGGCCGGGTCACCCCGGTGCCGGAAGCCGCCCTGGAACCTGCCCTGCTCCCAGCTGCCGCGCCATTTACCGCGACAATTGAACGATCCTCAGCCGGAGATTTACTGCGGTCGCCAAATACGGCGATGAACTCCTTAATCACGTCCTCTACCTTGCCATCCTTCAGCAATTAATGTCAGCGTCAGGCGGACGATAAGGCGGCATGAATTGCCATGAACCAATCAGGTCGAAGGAAGTTCCCGCAGTAAATGTGGGCGGCGGCGGGTGTTATGCTTTCGGCATGCCCAGTCCGGCGCCGGTGGAGTACGCGGCCGCGGTTGACCGCGTATCCGGGCCAGGCGGCCCTGGGCGCCGCCTCCCGGCGGGCTACCGCATCTCGCTGGTCTCGTGGTCATGGCCGCTGGTCGGCACGGCCCGCCCCCCAGGGCGCGCGCCGCCGTGGCGCGACGCCACCCTTCGTCCCGCTGTCCCGGCTCGACGATCCCGCCACCAGACCGGCCCTGGCCACCGCGCTGCACGACCGGTCCGCCACTGCGGACGTGCGCACGGTCAACCGGGAACTGTCCGCGCTGCGCAGCGCCGTGGCCTGGTGGCAGGACCAGCGGTGGATCAGCCACGACCCGACCAGGGGCCTGCGTCATCTGGCCGGTCCCCCGCCGCCGCAGCCGGCGCTCACCGGCCCCGAGCTGACCCGGCTGTTCCAGGCGGCGCCGACTCTGCGGGAGCACGCGCTCTGGCGGGTGCTGCACGACAGCGCCACCCCGGCTGAGGAGGTGCTCCGCCTGAACGTCGGCTCCCTGGACCTGGCCCGGCACCGGGGACGCGCCGGGCCACCCTGGCCGGGCCCATGGGTCGAGTGGGGTGCGGCCAGCACCGAGCTGCTGCGCTGGCTGACCGCGGGGCGCCCGGAGGGGCCGGTGTTCCTGACCACCCGGCGCGCCCCGGCGGGCGCTCCCGCGCCAGACGTATGCCCGCTCACCAGCCGGGCCCGGCTGTCCTACCGGCGCGCGGCGGAGATATTCACCGAGGTGACCCGCTCCCTCGACCCAGGGGGACGCGGCTGGACCCTCAGCCAGCTCCACCCGTAGCCGCCCGGCCAGGCGGGGCTGGCCCGGGCCGGATGGGCCGGAGCCGCGCGGGACCAGGCGACATATGCGTAACGCCGCCTTACGGGCCACGGACGTCCGCAAGAACCAGCCGGACAGCCGCCGGTCCCGTCGGTCCGCCACTCCTGCGGCTGGTGTGGCTTGCGTTACTGGTGTGGCTCCAAACCGGGCTTCCCGTGAACGTGATCAACCGTTTGCTGTTGCTGGAGCAGCACCAGACGGTTGATCACGAACTGGCCCACGCCGACGCTGGGTTTCCGGCGTCAGCGGGACGACCCGGCCAGCCGGGCGTCATCGGGACCCTCCAGCCTGGTGGGCGTCAGCGGGACGACCCGGCCAGCCGGGCGTCGTCGCGGCGGAGGCCCGCGGGCAGGTACGCCGCGCCCGGGCCGCCCGCCCGGGCGGTGTCCGCGGGGTTGGAGATCGCGCAACGCTGCAGCGAGAGGCAGCCGCAGCCGATGCAGGAGTCCAGGCCGTCACGCAGTGCCGTGAGCGCCTCGATCTGCTCATCCAGCCGCTGCCGCCAGGCCCGGGACAACCGGGACCAGTCCGCGCGGGTGGGCGTCCGCCCCGCGGGCAGCGACGACAGCGCCTCGGCCACCTCGTTCAGGCTCAGCCCGACGTTGCGGGCGGCGCGGATGAAAGCCAGCCGGCGCAGCGTGCTGCGCTCGAACCGGCGCTGGTTACCCGCCGTCCGGGCCGCGGACAGCAGGCCGAGCCCCTCGTAGTAGCGGACCGCCGACTCGGCGAAACCGCTGCGCCGGGCAATCTCGCCGACCGTCAGCAAATCCGTGGCGCGCACCAGACGACCTCCCCTTACGTGAAGCTGACTTCAACTATGAGTCATCTCACCCGCGGGGCGCGGCCGCAGCTTCCGGAGGCCGCAGCGGCCGCCGCTTGACTTCAAGTTGAGTTGAACTATCAGTATGGGCATGCACCCCTGAAGAGCCGGAGGAGTCATGCCTACTGCTGTGATCACTGGAGCGTCCCAGGGCCTGGGCCTGGCCACGACCCGCGCGCTGGCGGGCCGGGGCTGGACCCTGATCGTGGACGCCCGCCACGCGGACCCGCTCGACGCCGCGGTGGGCGGCCTCGACGCGGTGACCGCGCTCCCCGGCGATGTGACCGATCCCGGGCACCGGGACGCGATCGCCGCGGCTATCGTCCCGGGCGGCCGCCTCGACCTGCTGGTGAACAACGCCAGCCGCCTCGGGCCCAGCCCGCAGCCGGTGCTGCGCAGCTACCCGCTGCCCGAGCTCGGCGACGTATTCCAGACCAACGTGCTGGCCCCGCTGGCCCTGATCCAGCTGCTGGCCGGCCCGCTCACGGCGGCCGGGGGCGTGGTCGTCAACATCAGCTCCGACGCGGCGGCCGACGCTTACCCGGGCTGGGGCGGGTACGGCTCGGCCAAGGCCGCGCTCGACCAGCTGACGGCGGTCCTCGCTGCAGAAGAGCCCGGACTGCGCTGCTACGCGTTCGATCCGGGCGACATGCGCACCGCCATGCACCAGCGCGCCTTCCCCGGCGAGGACATCTCCGACCGCCCGGTGCCGGAGGTGGCTGCGGCCGCGTTGCTGCGGCTGCTGGTCGAGCGGCCACCCAGCGGCCGGTACCGGGCCAGTGACTACCCGGAGGCGGCCCGGACCCGTCAGCCAGCGGCCGGCCGGCCGGAGAGCCCGGCCAGCAGGAACCGGCGACGGAGTCCGGCGGTGGCCCGGTGATCCGCTCGGCACCCGCCCGGCCGAGGCCCGCGGGCTGGCCCGGGACGGGGTCCGGCTGCTGGCCGCCACCCCCGACGGCCTGGTCCACACGACCTTCCGCGACCTGCCCCGCTTCCTGGCGCCCGGCGACCTGCTGGTCGTCAACAACTCGGCCACTCTGGCCGCCGCGCTCCCCGGGCGGCGCGGCTGGCGGCGCGGCCGGTGACCGTCCATCTCTCCAACCAGCTCGACGACGGAACCTGGCTGGTCGAACTGCGGGCCAGGGCCCGGCGACGGCGCCGGCTCACTGACGGGCGGCCCGGCGAGATGATCGCCCTGCCGGACGGCGTCCGTCACGCTGCTGGCGCCGTACCCGAGGCCGCGCCCGCCGCCAGACCGGTCGCGGCCACCCGGATATGGGCGGCCGTCGCTGACGACGGGCGCCGGCGGGCTCCATCGCGCTATCTGGCCCGGCACGGGCAGCCGATCCGCTACTCCTACGTCCCGGACACGTGGCCGCTGTCGGCCTACCAGACGGTGTTCGCCCGCTCACCCGGCAGCGCGGAGATGCCGAGCGCGGCCCGGCCGTTCACCGCCGAGCTGGTCACCCGGCTGATCACGGGCGGCGTGCGCGATCGCGCCGATCACCCTGCACACCGGGGTGGCGTCGCTGGAGGCGGGCGAGGCGCCGCTGCCGGAGTGGTTCGACGGTGCCCGCAGCCCACCGCGCGACCTGGTCAACCTGACCCGCGCGGCCGGGCGCCGGGTGATCGCGGTCGGCACCACCTGCACCCGCGCCCTGGAGAGCGCGGCGGCACGGCGCGGCCGCGGAGCAGGCTGTACCGCCCGCCGGGCTGGACCGGCCTGGTGCTCGGGCCGGAGCACCCGGCCCGGGTGGTCAACGGCCTGATCACCGGCTGGCACGACGCCGGGCGCGTCGCACCTCGCGCTGCTGGAGGCCGTGGCCGGGCCGGCGCTGGTCCGGCGCGCCTACCGCGAGGCCGAGGCGGCGGGCTACCTGTGGCACGAGTTCGGCGACAGCTGCCTGCTGCTGCCTCCGCAGGCGGCAGGCCGCCCAGCGGCCCGGCCAGCGGGCGGACGGGCCGTGCTCAGTCCGCCGTGGCGGCAGGCAGCCAGCGCTTGATGCAGCCGAGCAGCTCCTCGGTGTCGACCGGCTTGGTCACGTAGTCGGTGGCCCCCGCGGCCAGGCTCTTGTCCCGGTCCCCCTGCATGGCCCGGGCGGTCACCGCGATCACCGGCAGGTCGGTGAACTCCGGCATCTCGCGGATGGCGGCGGTAGTGGTGTAGCCGTCCATCTCCGGCATCATCACGTCCATCAGCACCAGATCGATGTCCTGATCGCTGCGCAGCGCATCGATGCCCTGCTGCCCGCTGGGCGCGTGCACGACGGTCAGCCCGTACAGCTCAAGGACACTCGTGATCGCGAAGACGTTCCGCAGGTCGTCGTCAACGACCAGCACCTTCCGCCCGCTCAGCCCGGCGTGCGGGCCGGGCTGGGCCGCCGGGCGCCCCGCGGCGGCACCGTCCGCGGCCGTCCCGTTGACCACGCTGTCCCCGGCCGGGCTGGTCGCCGACCGGCGTTCTGGCCAGGCCGGCGCGGCGGCGGCGCCGTTCGCGGCGGCCGTCCCGTTCAGCGACGGCAGCCCGCCATCGGCGGCGGGACCGCGGCCGCGCATCGCGGGGTGGGGATCACCGTCGCGTCTCCGCTGCCCTGGTAGGTGACGGGCAGGTACAGGGTGAACGTGCTGCCGCGGCCCGGCTCGCTCTGCGCGGTGATACGCCCGCCGAGCACGGCCGCGACCTCGCGGCTGATGGCCAGGCCCAGCCCGGTACCGCCGTAACGGCGGCTGGTGGTGCCGTCGCCCTGCTGGAACGCCTCGAAGATCGTTTTCAGGCTGTCGTCGGAGATGCCGATCCCGGTGTCGGAGACCGAGAAGGCCAGGCCTGCCTCGGCCCCGGGGGTCTGCGGGGTCTCCCGGCGGATCCGCAGCTCCACCCGGCCCTGCTGGGTGAACTTGACCGCGTTGGACAGCAGGTTGTGCAGCACCTGGCGGAGCCGCTGCCGGTCGGTGACCACCTCGGCGGGCACGTCGGGGGCCGACGCCACCGCGAACTCCAGCCTCTTCTCGGCCGCGAGCGGTTCGAACACGGTGCGCAGGTCCTCGGCCAGCGACCCGAGCGCGAACTGCTCCGGGTGCACATCCAGCTTGCCGGCCTCCACCCGGGACAGGTCCAGGATGTCGTTGATCAGCAGCAGCAGGTCCGACCCCGACGAGTGGATGACGTTGGCGTACTCGACCTGCTTGGGCGTGAGGTTCGCGGCCGGGTTCTCGGCCAGCAGCCGGGCCAGGATGAGCAGGCTGTTCAGCGGCGTGCGCAGCTCGTGCGAGACGTTCGCGAGGAACTGCGACTTGTACCGTGAGGCCAGGTCCAGCTGCCGGGCACGCTCCTCGATCTCCTGCCGGGCCTGCTCGATCTCGGCGTTCTTGATCTCGATGTCACGCTTCTGCCGGGCCAGCTGGGCCGCCTTGTCCTCCAGTTCGGCGTTGGAGCTCTGCAGCTCCTCCTGCCGGGCCTGCAGCTCGCCGGTACGGGATTGGAGCTCGCCCGCCAGCCGCTGAGACTCCTGCAGCAGGTGATCGGTGCGGGAGTTCACGATGATCGTGTTCACGTTGACGCCGATGGTCTCCATCAGCTGCTCCAGGAAGTCCTGGTGCACCTGGGTGAACCGGCTGAACGAGCCCGCCTCGATGACGCCGAGGACCTGCCCCTCGAACACGATGGGCAGCACGATGAGGTTGACCGGCGCCCCGTCACCGAGCCCGGAGGAGATCCGCACGTAGTCGGGTGGCGCGTCGGTGACGATGATGGGCTTCCTGGTCTTGGCCACCTGGCCGATCAGCGACTGGCCCAGGCGGAACTGGCTGGGCGCGGCGATGTCGGCCCGCAGGCCGTACCCGGCGATCAGGCGCAGGATCGTGCCGTCGCTGGTGTCGCCGGCGATGAAGAACGTGCCGTGCTGGGCGCCGACCAGCGGGATCAGCTCATCCATGATCAGCTCAGCGACCGTGGCGATGTCCCGGTGCCCCTGCATCAGGCCGGAGATCCGGGCCAGGTTGGTCTTGAGCCAGTACTGCTCCTGGTTGGCCTTGGTCGTCTCGCGGAGCGAGTGGACCATCGCGTTGATGTTGTCCTTCAGCTCGGCGACCTCGCCCTCGGCCTCCACCGAGATGGAACGGGTCAGGTCCCCGGTCGCCACCGCGCTGGTCACCTCGGCGATGGCGCGGACCTGGCGGGTGAGGTTCCCGGCCAGCTCGTTGACGTTCTCGGTGAGCCGCTTCCAGGTGCCGGACAGCCCCTCGACCTCGGCCTGCCCGCCCAGCCGGCCCTTGCTGCCGACCTCCCGGGCCACCCGGGTCACCTCGGCGGCGAACGACGAGAGCTGGTCAACCATCGTGTTGATCGTGGTCTTGAGCTCGAGGATCTCGCCGCGCGCGTCCACGTCGATCTTCTTCGACAGGTCACCCTGGGCGACCGCGGTGGTGACCAGCGCGATGTTGCGGACCTGGCTGGTCAGGTTGCCTGCCATGAAGTTCACCGAGTCGGTGAGGTCCCGCCACGTCCCGCCGACCCCGGGGACCTGCGCCTGGCCGCCCAGGCTGCCCTCGGTGCCGACCTCCCGGGCCACCCGGGTCACCTCGTCAGCGAACGCCGACAGCTGGTCAACCATGGTGTTCAGGGTGTCCTTCAGGGCCAGCATCTCGCCCTTGACGTCCACGGTGATCTTCTGGGTGAGGTCACCACGGGCCACCGCGGTCGCAACCTGGGCGATGTCCCGCACCTGCCCGGTCAGGTTGTCGGCCATGGCGTTGACCGACTCGGTGAGGTCCTTCCAGGTCCCGGCGACCCCGGGGACCCGGGCCTGGCCGCCGAGCTTGCCCTCGGTGCCTACCTCACGGGCCACCCGCGTCACCTCGGAGGTGAAGAGCGCCAGCTGGTCGGTCATGCTGTTGAAGACGGCTGCGATCTCATCCATCAGCGGGTCGCCGGTGTGCGGCAGGCGGGTGCTGAAGTCCCCGCCCCGGACCGCGGTCAGGCCCTCGAGCAGCCGTTGCAGCCGCGGGTCGGCGGGCTGGCTGCTGGCCAGCGCTGCTTCCGCCATGACGACTCCTCCTGCTGCTGGCCGCACCCGCAGGCACGGCCAGTCACTGTGTGTGTGTGACAGACCGATGCTGTCACGGCCGTTGACGTGGTCAAAAACAGGCGTTAAGGACACCCCCTGCCCGGTAACGTGGCAGTCAAGCCGCTGAATCTCCCGGGAAGGCCTCCTACCGTGACAGTACCGAGCGGCGCAGAATTCGAACGGCTAAGCGCCCTAATTGCGCGGCAGCGGCGTGAGCTGCGACAGGATGCAGTCCGGGGCCGCCGCCCGCTCCGTGGTGGACCTGGCCCGCGGCATGCTGATGGAGCGGCTCCGCTGCTCGCCCGCGGAGGCGCAGGCCCAGCTGGCCCACCTCTCCGCGGAGTCAGGCACCAGCCTGGCCGAGCTGGCGGCGCAGATCACCGGGCAGCAGTCCCCCGCGCGGGTGACCGGCGAGGCCGCGCGGGCCCGGACGCGGCAGAGCCGCCGGAGGGCATCCTGCCCAGCAGCCACCGGGTCGCGCTGGCCGGGGCCGCCGCGGAGGCCGCGCACGACGGCGGCGGCATCGCGGCCGCCATCCTCGAGGAGGCGCTGGCCCCGGCGGGCGCGGTGGCCGTCGCCCTGTGGCTGGCCGAGCCGGACGGCGGCCTGGAACTGGCCGGGCAGGCCGGGTTCTCGGCCCGGGACGCCAGCCGCTGGCGGCGCATCCACCCGGACATGGACACCCCCGCGCAGCGGGCGGCGGACGAGGGCGCCGAGTACTGGTGGCCGGACGGGCCGGCCGGACGCCGCGCTGGCGCCGCTGATGGGCGACTGGCCGCAGGGCGCCCGGGCCGTGCTGCCGCTGCCCGGGCCGCGGGACGGCGCTCGGCGCGATGGAGATCTGCTGGCCCGGGCCGCTGGATGAGTTCCCCGACCCGCTCCGGCGCCACATCAGCGCGCTCACCGACGTCTGCGCGCAGACCCTCGGCACCCGGCTGCCCAGCGGGGACCTGGCCGCGGATCACCGGGCCTCGTGGGCCTTCGGCCTGCTGGACAGCCTGCTCGGCTCGGCACTGTTCGCGACCACGATCCGTGACGACGCCGGGGTGATCACCGACTTCCGGATCAGCTACCTCAGCAAGGACTTCGCCGATCCCGGGGGCCGCGAAGCCGCGGCCCTGGCCGGGCGCCCGCTGCTGGAGGTCTACCCGGCCGCGGCCCTGGCCGGCGGCCTGTACGACCGGGCCGTCCAGGTGATGGCGACCGGCGAGGCGCAGTACACCTCCGGAGAGATCATCGCCGCGCCGGTGGCCGGCGGCCTGGTCACCCCGGTCCAGGAGATCCGGATCGCCCGGCTCTACGACGGCGTGGTGATCACCTGGCGCCCCGCCGGTGAGGTCGAGCGCCTCGGCGCGCTGCTGCACCAGGCCCAGCGGCTCGGCCGGATCGGCGGCTGGGAGGAGAACCTGCTCACCGGGGAGGTGCTCTGGACCGAGCCGACGTTCGCCCTGTTCGGGCAGCCGCCGGGCGATCCGGTCCCGGTGGCCAAGCTGCACGCGCACGTCCCGGCCGACGACCTGCCGGTGGTGGAGAGCTTCCGCGCCACGCTGCTGCGAGGACAAGCGGGAGGCCGCCGCCGCGTTCCGGATCATCCGGGCCGACGACGAAAGCGTGCGGCAGATGCGCGCGTTCGCCGAGCCGGTCACCGACCAGGGCGGCACGCTGGTCGCGGTGCGCGGCGCCTACCAGGATGTGTCCGCCGACTATCACACGCAGGTGGCGTTCGCCGCGACCCGGGACCGGCTGGCCGACACCGAGGAACGTGCCGCGGAGGAGCACCGGCTGGCGCTGCGGCTGCAGCAGGCGATCACGCCGCAGGCCGCCGAGCCGGTGGAGATCGCCGGCCTGGACATCGCCGCCCGCTACCGGCCCGCCGGACCCGGGAACCTGGTCAGCGGCGACTGGTACGACACGGTCCCGTTGCCGAGCAGGGAAGTGCTGCTCGTGGTCGGCGATATCGCCGGTCACGGCATCGACGCGGTGACCGGCATGGTGGCGCTGCGGAACTGCCTGCGCGGGCTCGCGATCACCGGCGCCGGGCCGGCCCAGCTGCTGCGCTGGCTGAACCGCGTGGCGTGCTATCTCACCGACGGCATCATCGGCACGGTGGTGTGCGGGATCTACGACCCGGCCCAGCGGACACTGCGCTGCTCCCGGGCGGGTCACCTGCCGCCGCTGCTGGTCCGGGACGGGGCGGCGCGGGAACTTGCGCTGCCGGCCGGGGTGCTGGTCGGCGCGGATCCGGACGCCAGCTACGAGGAGCTGACCACCACGCTGCGGCCGGGCGACGCGCTCGCGATGTTCACCGACGGGCTCATCGAGCGGCACGACGAGGCGATCGACGACTCGATGAACGCGCTGCTGCGCCTGGCGAGCGGCCCGGTCAACGACGTCTCCCGGTTCGCCGACCACCTGATGAGCAGCTGCGCGCTCCGACACCAGCGACGACGCGTGCCTGGTCGCGGTCCAGGTCCGCTGAGCCAGCCGCGCCTGACAGGTGACTCAGCGGACCGGCTCGGACCCGGCCCGCCCGCGGCGCCGGCCGGCTCGGGAGGTGATCAGCCGAAGAAGACCTCAGCCTCGGCGTACCGCTCCGGTGGCACTGTCTTCAGCTCGCGGGTGGCGTCGGCGAGCGGCACCCGGACGATGTCCGTGCCGCGCAGCGCCACCATGGTGCCGAAGTCGCCGTCGTGCACCGCCCCGATCGCGTGCACCCCGAACCGGGTGGCGAGCACCCGGTCGTACGCCGTGGGGGTCCCGCCGCGCTGGACGTGGCCCAGCACCGTGCAGCGGGCCTCCTTGCCGGTCCGCTTCTCGATCTCATCGGCCAGCGTCTGCCCGATGCCGCCCAGGCGCACATGACCGAACGCATCCAGCCGCTGGTCCGAGACCTGGACGTCCTCCTCCTGGGGCGTGGCGCCCTCGGAGACCACCACGATCGGCGCGTACCGGGTCTGGAACCGGTGCTCCACGTAGGCACAGACCTTCTCGATGCTGAACGGCTTCTCCGGGATGAGGATCACGTTGGCCCCGCCGGCCAGCCCGGCGTGCAGCGCGATCCAGCCCGCGTGCCGGCCCATCACCTCGCAGATCAGCGCGCGGTGGTGGCTTTCGGCCGTGGTGTGCAGCCGGTCGATGGCCTCCATCGCGATATTGACCGCGGTGTCGAAGCCGAACGTGTAGTCCGTGGCGCCGAGGTCGTTGTCGATGGTCTTCGGCACCCCGATGACCTGGACGCCTTCCCCGTGCAGCCGGGTGGCGACCCCGAGGGTGTCCTCCCCGCCGATCGCCACCAGGGCGTCCACGCCCAGGCCGGACAGGTTGTCCTTGATCCGCTCCACCCCGGTGCGGCCCCCCTGGCGTGGCGGACTCCGCCAGCGGGTTGGTGCGCGACGAGCCGAGGATCGTCCCGCCCCGGGGCAGGATCCCCCGTACCGCCTGCACGTCCAGGGGCACGGTGTCGCCCTCCAGGGGCCCGCGCCAGCCGTCGCGGAAGCCCACGAACTCGTAGCCGAACTCTGCCGTGCCCCGGCGGACAAGCGCCCGGATGACCGCATTCAATCCAGGGCAGTCTCCGCCGCCCGTCAGCACTCCAACTCGCATAGGGCAACACTAGTCCTCATGAGCGTGCTGGCTGTCAACGCCGGGACAACCGGTGTCACCGCATTGGTCGTGACCGAGGACGGCATGGTGTCCGGGCGCGGGTACCAGGAATTCCGGCAGTACTTCCCGGAGCCCGGCTGGGTGGAGCACCTGCCCGAGGACATCTGGCAGGCGACGCTGGCCGCGTCCCGCCAGGCGCTGACCCAGGCGGGTGATCCGCCGGTGCGCAGCCTCGGGATCACCAACCAGCGGGAGACCGCGGTCGTGTGGGACCGGGCCACGCTGGCCGCGCCCCGCCGCGCTATCGTCTGGCAGGACCGGCGGACGGCCCGGATCTGCGACGCACTGCGTGAGGCCGGGCACGAGGCCCGGGTGGCCGACCTGACCGGCCTGCGCCTCGACCCGTACTTCACCGGGACCAAGCTGACCTGGCTGGCTGAGCACGAACCAGGTACCTGGCGGGGGCTGGCGGACGGCTCGCTGGCCTGCGGGACGGTGGATTCCTACCTGATCGCCCGGATGACCGCCGGAGCCCGGCACGTGACCGACGCGTCGAACGCCTCGCGCACGCTGCTGTTCGATATCGGGGCCGGGCAGTGGTCCGGGGAACTGTGCGAGCTGCTGCAGGTCCCGGAGAGGGCACTGCCCGAGGTGGTGCCCTCCACCGGGGTCGTCGCGCCGTACCGATCCCGGCGCGTTCCTCGGCCTGGACCTCCCGGTGGCCGGCATCGCCGGTGACCAGCAGGCCGCCCTGTTCGGCCAGGCCTGCTTCAACCCGGGCGACACCAAGTGCACGTACGGGACCGGGTCGTTCGTGCTGGCCAACACCGGGCCGGCGGTCGTGCGCTCGGCCGCCGGGCTGCTGTCCACGGTGGCCTGGATGGACGGCTCCGGCCAGCTCACCTACGCGCTGGAGGGCTCGGTGTTCGTGACCGGAGCCGCCGTGCAGTGGCTGCGGGACGGGCTCGGCCTGCTGGATCACGCGGCGCAGAGCGAGGCGCTGGCGCGCAGCGTGCCCGACTCGGGCGGGGTGGTGTTCGTGCCCGCGCTGACCGGGCTGGGCGCGCCCGACTGGGACCCGGACGCCCGGGGGGCGCTGTTCGGCATCACCCGCGGCACGACCCGGGCCCACGTGGTCCGGGCCACGCTGGAGGCGATCGCCTTCGAGGTGCGCGACGTGGCCGACCTCATGATCGAGGGCGGGCCGCAGGCGGGCCGCGTGCTGCGCGCCGACGGCGGCGCCAGCGCCAACGACCTGCTCATGCAGATCCAGGCGGACCAGCTGCAGATCGCGGTGGAGCGCCCCGTGGTCGGTGAGACCACCGCCCTCGGGGCCGCGTTCCTGGCCGGGCTGGCCACCGGGACCTGGTCGTCCACCAGCGAGCTCGCCGCGACCTGGCGGCTGGACCGCCGTTTCGACCCTGGCCCCCGGGACGACGCCGGCTACGCCCGCTGGCGCCGGGCCGTGGCCCGCACCAAGGGCTGGTCCTCCCCCTGACCCCAGCCGCGCTGGCCCGGCGCGGCGCGGCCCGGCGCGGCCCGGCCAGGAGCAGGTGCCGCAGGACGTGCGGGCGCTCACGGCGCCGCTGAGATCTCCAGTCACGCCCAGCTGCCTGGCTGAAGCATCCATGCCGCGCGTGCGTCGCGACCGTGGGCGGATGTCTCAGCCAGGCTGGGCTGGGCGGCCCCGGGACAGGATCAGCGGACGCCGAGCGTGGTGCCCAGGGCCTGGTAGTCGGCATCGAAGCGCCTGAGCAGGGCTTCCAGGCCGGTACTCGCCACCACCTGCTGGTACTCGGCGGCGGAGGTGACCTTCGACAGGCGCGTGAAGTCCTCGCTGGCCTGGTTGGCGTCCGACCGGATCTGGTCCGCCGCCGCCGCTGACGCCCCGCTGGGCATGGAGATGGCGTGCATGTCCTGAGCGAACCTCCCGAACGCCTGGGACATCTGCGCGTCCACCTTGTTGACGCAGCTGAGCCTGCCCTGGCAGGCCGCGACCTTCGAGTCGAAGCCGGAGAGCGTGCTGCTGAGCGTGGCGAACGCCGCCTCGACCGAGATCGTGGCTTCCGCCCGGGTCACGGTGTTGTTGCTGCTGGTGGAGGCGAGCACGGCGATCAGCACCCCGTAGCCCACCAGCAAGATCACCCCCAGTACGAGGAACAGGGTGACCAGCCGCTTGGCCGGGCGGGACAGGACCAGCCGCCAGGGCTGGTCCCCGCCGAGCCAGCGGACCGGCGCGGCGGGCTGGCCGTATCCCGCCGGGGTCTGGCCGTAGGCCGCCGCCGGGTAGCCGGACTGACCCGCCGGGGTCTGGCCGTACCCCGCCGCGGGCTGGCCGTACCCGGGCTGGCCGGATTCCGGCTGGCCCCACGGGCCCCACCCGGGCTGACCGGCCCCGGGCTGACCGGCCCCGGGCACCTCCGGCGCGGGCTGGCCCCGGGCACCTCCGGCCCGGGCTGACCCCAGCCGGGGGCCGCCGGCGCCCCGGGAGCCGCCGGGGCCCCAGGAGCCGCTGGCGCCTCCGTGCTGGCGGACGCCTCGTCGGCCGGCGCCTCCGTGGACCCCGCGGACCCCTGCCCCTCCGGGAATCCCGGACCACCAGCGAACCACGGGGCCGCCCGGCCCAGCCGATCCGGCCGCGAACTCCCCGCCCGCTGGCCCCATCCCGAAGGCCGGCGTGTCCGGGTCCCCGTACAGGCCCCCCGGGTACTGGGCGGTGAGCATCAGGAAATAACCGCTCACCCTGACCTGGTAGCGCACCGCAGCCGCCAGGGCCTCGTGCAGCGGCCGCGGCATCCGGCCCGCGATGAGCACGATCAGCCAGGTCACGAACATGACCAGGAAGCTGAGCCCGTAACCGAGGACCACGCTGACGATCCACGCGGGGATGACCAGGATGATCCGGAACAGCACGGCGAGCCGGTTGAGCCGCCCGGGCTGAGCGCGCAGCAGGACGGGGTAGTTCGCGTCCGCGAACTCGAACGGCGGGTACTCGTCGGTGAGCAGGAACAGGTACGCGTAGAACCGGGTCGCCCAGCGCAGGTAGCCGACCTGGAACTCAGCCAGCGCGTCGGGCAGGCGGCCGGTGACCAGCGCGGCGAACCAGCAGATCAGCGCGACCACCTCGGCGGCGATGCCGAGTACCCAGAGCACGACGACGTGCGGGATGGCCAGGATGAGGCGCACCAGGACGGTGAGCCGGCGCTGGTCTGGCCGGCTCGGCGAAGGCCACGAGGATCTCGTCCGCCGGGCCGGGCTGACCGCCAGGACCGGCAGGACCGCCAGGTCGGGCGCGGCGGGAATCCCCGGGGCCCCCATCGGTATTTCAGTCATTAATCCGCTCCTTTAATCAAGGGCCGTAACCTTAGCGTTTGCTGGACGCGCGGGAAGCTTGGTTGACGAGACCAGCGGTCAGCCCGGCGGGTCGGGCCACAGCGGGGATGGAGGCGCGCCACATGATCGACCTGGAGCTGTCCTGGCGGGCGGCAGCGATCACCGCGGCCTGCCTGGCCGGCGCGTCGGTCGCCGCCCGGCACATCGTCCGCCGCGCCGCCCGGCCGCAGGGCCCGGCCACGGCCCCGGACGGGCCGTGGCCGCGCCGGCTGGCCCTGGCCGCCGGTGTCGCCCAGGAAGCCGCGGTCCTGCTGGGCCTGTTCGCCCTGTGGCAGGTGGCGGGGAGCTTCAGCCTGGTCGGCCCGGAAGGCGCGCTGGCCCGGGCCCAGTGGATCTGGCACGCCGAGCGGGTGGTGCACCTGCCCAGCGAGACAGGGATCCAGCATGCGTTCCTCGGCCATCCGCTGCTCATCCAGGCGCTCAACCTGTACTACGCGTCGCTGCACTTCGTGGTGCTGATCGCCTGCCTGGTCTGGGTGTACGCCCGGCACCGCCGGCAGTACCCGCCGGTCCGCACCACGCTGGTGCTGTTCACCGCGGGGGCGCTGCTGATCCAGTTCCTGCCGGTCGCGCCGCCGCGGATGCTCGAGGGCGACGGCATGGTGGATACCGCGGCGCGATACGGCCAGTCGGTCTACGGCTCGGTGGCGGGCTTCAACGCCGACCAGCTCTCGGCCATGCCCTCGGTGCACGTGGGCTGGGCACTGCTGGTGGCGCTGGTGGTGGTGCAGGTGTCCCGGAGCCGCTGGCGCTGGCTGGCGTTCGGCTACCCGGTTCTCACCGTGCTCGCGGTGGTCGTCACCGCCAACCACTTCTGGCTGGACGGCATCGCCGCGGCGGCCCTGCTGGCCGTGGCGCTGCTCGTGCAGCGGGCGGGGCAGGCGGCGCGCCGCCGGATCCGCTCCCGGTGGCCAGGGTGGCGGCTCGGGGCAGCGACGGGGCGGGACGGCCAGCCAGGCTACCTGCCCGAACGGCCCTCGGTGGACGCGTGAACCAGCCGCTCGGTCTTATGTTCCGCCTTGATCCGGGCCTTGGCCCGCTGCGCGTCCTCGTCCACGTACTCCTGGCTGGCCAGGGCCATGATCGCGTACATGATCTCGTCGGTTACCGCGCGGAGCACGAGCCGGTCTGATTCCAGGCCCGCGTACCGGGAGAAGTCCAGCGGCTTGCCGAACCGGACGCCGGGCCGGTAGCGCAGCCGCGGGAGCAGCTTCCCGGACGGCATCAGCTCGAACGTGCCGACCATGGCACACGGGATCACCGGCGCCCCGGATTCCAGGGCCAGCCGCGCCACGCCGGTCTTGCCCCGGTACAGCCGCCCGTCCGGGGTCCGGGTGCCCTCGGGGTAGATGCCGAGCAGCTTGCCCTCGGCCAGTACGCGCAGCCCGGTGTTGATGGCCCGTTCGCTGGCGTGCCCGCCCGCCCGGTCCACCGGGATCTGTCCCACCCCGCTGAAGAAGGCCTTGCTGAGCAGGCCTTTCAGGCCCCGGCCGGTGAAGTATTCGGCCTTGGCCAGGTAGGTCACCTTGCGCGGCAGCGGCAGCGGGCCGAAGAAGTGATCGGCGAACGAGAGGTGGTTGCTGGCGATGATGGCGGGCCCTTCCCGGGGCACGTTCTCGATACCCTCCGCCCAGGGCCGGAAGATGAGCGCCAGGAAGGGTCCCAGGATCGCCTTGACCACCCAGTAGAACACGTCCCCATCGTCGCACGAGATACGCCCGAAAGCGCCGCCCTCACCACCGATGACGCGGCCGGGCGGCGTGCGGCGGAGCGCGGGCCATGCGACGATGCCAGAGCGTGAGATGCGCGGCCAGGCTCCCGGGGACGGTTGGTGCTCAGGGGCCCCGGGTGCGCAGTCCAGCCCCCGGCGTAGAGGACGATGAACTCATGCCAGTCATCCCAGGCGCGGAATCCTATTTCCGCGCAGGCAGCAACGGCACGGGAGTCCTGCTGTGCCACGGGTTCACCGGTTCCCCGGGCTCGCTGAGGCCGTGGGCGGAGTACCTGGCCGGCGCGGGCCTGACGGTGTCCGTGCCCCGGCTGCCCGGCCACGGCACGACCTGGCAGGAAATGTCCCGCACCCGGTGGGAAGACTGGTACGCGGAGGCGGACCGGGCCTACGAGGAACTGCGGGGGCAGGCCAGCACGATCTTCGTGATGGGCCTGTCCATGGGCGGCTGCCTGGCGCTGCGGATGGCGGAACTGCGCGGCGCCGGGGTGGGCGGCCTGGTCCTGGTCAACCCGTCGCTCGCGCCGGACACGAAGCTGTTCCTGCTGGCCCCGGCGCTCAAGCTGGTGGTGCCGTCGCTGCCGGGGATCGCCAGCGACATCAAGAAGGAAGGCATCACCGAGCTCGGCTACACCCGGGTCCCGGTGCGGGCGGCGGCGTCCCTGCCCGCACTGTGGCGGCTGACCCAGTCGCGGCTGGGCGAGGTGACCCAGCCGGTGCTGGTCTACCGCAGCATGGTCGATCACGTAGTGGGACCGGCCAGCATGCGGGTGCTCCAGGCCGCCCTGCCCCCCAGCCAGCTGACGGTCCGGGAATGCCCGGACAGCTATCATGTGGCCACCCTGGATAACGACGCACCAACGATCTTCGCCGGGAGCCTGGAGTTCGTCCGTGCGCACAGTCATGCGGAGATGGAGTGAAGGGCAGCGGGCGGGGCGCGTCAGGCGGCGAGGAGGCCGCGTGGCGTGACCTGATCGCGAACTACACGGCCGAGCCGGAGGCGGACGGCGGCGAGATGCCGTGGCCGGAGCGGGAGAACCTGCCCGGCCCGCGGCGGGCCGGTGTCCTGCCGGACCCGGGCCCGGAGACTGATCCCTCGCTCACCCTGGACCTGGGCGACGACACCGACCCGGCGCTTGACCTCGGCGCGGACCCCGGCGGCCCCCCGGAGCCCGGCGCGGCGGGCGGCCCCGCCTCCCGCCCGTCTCCCGGCCGCCCTGCCGTGCCCGGCGGGAACGGCCCTCCGGCTTCCACTGCGGACGGCCCGGCGGACAACGGTCCCGCCGCGCATGGTCCCCATCCCATCGGCCGCAACGAACACCCCGCACCCGCCGGACCCGGCCCGGGAGGCCGGCCGCGGATCGTCCGCCCGGCCAGCTCCGTGCCGCCGCCCGCGCCGCCGGAGGATGAGGACTTCGTGCCGCCGGTCCCGCCGCCGCTGCCATCGCTCGACCCGGTGGCCAAGGGAGCCTGGGCCGCGCTGTTCGGTGGTCCCGGCTACCTGCTGGTGGCCACCATGGCGGGCTGGGCGATCCCGGGGTGGGCCGCGTTCCTGGCCGTGGCCGCGTTCGTCGGCGGCTTCGCGACCCTGGTCATCCGGATGGGCGAGAAGCCGCCCCGCGACTCAGGCCCGGACGACGGCGCGGTGCTCTGAGGCGAGAGCCCGGCTCCGGGGCCGGGCGTGCTGGGCCCGCTGCGGTCCTCCGGCGGATGCGCCCGTCACCAGTCGCGCGGGCCCGCCTGGTCACCCGGCCGGTCACCAAAGGGGTCCCCGTGCCCCCGCCCGGGCCGTCCAGGCCCAGGCCAGCGCGGCCCGGGGCCGCCGCGGCCGCGCCGGGACCGGAAGATGGCCAGGGCCACCAGGGCCAGGACGATCAGCACCACGAGCCCCGGGCCGACCGTGGGAACCCGCCAGATGAGCAGGCCCAATCGCCAGATCGCGTGCCAGATGAACAGCCTGAGGATCAGGTGCGCGAGGCCGCCCCCGCCGCCCAGCGCCAGGCCGGCGTGCAGCACAGGAGTATGCGGAACCACACTTCACCATGCCACGTGCGGGGCGCTGCCCGCGCCATCGGCGGGCAGCCTCATGCGATCCTTACCCCGCCGGGGGCGTCGGCCCCGATGGGCCGGGGTCCGGCGTGGCCGGCCCGGCCCGGCGGGTCAGCCGACCCTCCAGGCTCTTCCTGCTCAGCCGCCCCGGCAGTCCCAGCAGGCCCGGTGGATTCTGCCAGGCCGCTGGTACCAGCGGCCGCCTCAGCAGCCTCAGCAGCCCCGGTGGCCCCGGCCTGGGGAGCGGGCGGGTCCGTCACCATCCGCGCCAGCCGCCCGGCGGACCCGGCCGGTAGCGGCGGCCTCATCCGGGACCGGCGCGCCGGCGGCGCGGTGGCCTCATCCCAGGCGGTGCCGCTGGGCGGCGCCTCGTCCCGGGGCCGGGCCTGCCGTGCGGCCGTGGCCACGGCCGCCTCGAACGCGGCCGCTGCGTCCTGGAGCACCACCGAGACCGCGTCTCCCGCGGCGGCCAGGGACGAAGACAGGCCGGGACCGGATTCCCGGAGCCTGCGGCGGGCCCGGCAGATCGGGCACCACTGGCATTCCGGGGCCTCGTGGGTTGCGGTCGCGCTCTCCCACACGTCCGCATGCGTGTTGCCGCCGCCCAGCGCGGTCCGGACCTGGTCGCCCAGCTGCCGTGTCACACTGCGCGCTCCCGAGCGGACCAGCCACCGCTGGAGCTCGCCGATCGGGTCGCTGCCTGGCTGCCGCTCCGTCACGTCGCGCCTTCTTCCCTGTCCTCGTCCAGCTGTGTGCTGCCTGCCGCGGCCTGCGCCCGCAGGCCCTCGACGCGGGTTTTGAGCCCTTTCAGCGCGGTGTCGATGATGACCTTCTCCGCCTTCCGCTTCAGCATGCCGAGCATCGGCACCCGGAGATCCACGCTGAGGTCGTAGGTGACCTCGGTCCCGCGGGAACCCTCAGCTACCGAGTACCCGCCGGTCATCGCGCTGATGACCGATCCTGGCTCGGCGAGATCCCAGCGAACGCCGGAGTCCTCCCACCTATAGCTAAGGCCGTAGCTGTCCTTAATCATCCCGGCATCCAGGCTGAAGCGGACGAGGCGGGGGCGGCCGTCCGCGCCGCGCTCGGCCACCTCGGCCGAGCGGACCGCGGTCGCCCACTGCGGGTAGGCGGCGAAATCGGCTATCACGGCCATCACGTCCGGCCCGGTAGCGGCGATGGAGATGCTCGACGTCGTCCTGTCGGCCATGCTCGGAGCGTACCGCCACGACCGGGTCCGGCACCCCATCCGCGGCCCCGGCGGGTCACCATTCCAGGACGTACGGAACCCCGGTGGCCCGGAAATGCCCCACGTTGATGCACTCGGTCCGGCCGATCCGGACCCGGCGGGCCAGGGGCTGGTGCACGTGGCCGAAGAGGGCGTACCGGGGCTGGATCCGCCGGATGTGCTCGAGGACCGCCGCGCTGCCACGTTCGAGCCGGCGCGCCACGGTGTCGTACAGCAGCTGCGGGACGGCCGGCGGGATGTGCGTGCACAGCACGTCAACCTCGCCGGTGGCGGTCACCTTGGCCGCGTAGGCGTCCTCATCGATCTCGTACGGGGTGCGGTACGGGGAGGGCAGGCCGCCGCCGACGAACCCGAAGGTCCAGCCGCCGAGCGTGGCCCGCTGCCCGTCGAGGATCTCGTGCCCGGGCTTGAGGTGCTGCTGCCACAGCGGGGGAATGTCCACGTTGCCATAGGTCATGTAGGCGGGCTCCGGCATGGCCGCGAACAGCTCGGCGTACTGGCTGGAGGCGGCCTTCTCGACGAACCCGGATGGGTCACCGTCCAGCTGGCCCCAGAGCCGGCGGGAGAACTCCCGGGCCTCGTCGAACCGCTTGGCCAGGCGGAGCGCGACGAAGGTGCGGGTCGCGTCGGCGCCGAACAGCTCAGGGAAAATGCCCTGCCGGTGGTCGGTGTAGTCGATGAACAGCAGGAGGTCACCGAGGCAGATGAACCCGTCCGCGCCGCCAGCCGCCGCGAGCGCCTCCGCGCGGCCATGAACATCGCTGACCACGTGCACCCGCATGAGCCAACCGTACAAGCCCGGCCCCGGCGGCCTGCCCCGGTATGACCCGGCGGGTGACCACGTGCCTCAGTCCAGCGGCCGCCGGAGCGGGTACTCGAAATAGCCGCGGGACCACCCGCCCACGGGCTGATCAGCCAGCGTATGGGCCATCCACGGGGCGAGCCTCGTGGCCCCGCCGATCCGGACCGGGATTCCCCGGCTGAAGTCCGACCGGACTCCGGGGCCGGTGATGATCCAGCCCTCCTCACCCACCGCGTTCATGGCCGCGTACCGCTCCCCGGGGACCAGGTCACCCAGTTCCACGACCGACACCACCCGGGCGTGCATGGCGGTGACCAGGATGCCGACCGTGTGCTCGGGCGGCTGCTGTTCGCTGGCGGCGAGGGCAATGGTGATCAGGGAGCCGTACTCCCATCGCGTGGGCATCCCGCCAGATTGCCACAACTGACGCGCGCGCGCCGCTGGCCTGGATGTCAGCCGCACCCGGGCGGGTTCCGGGCGCCCGTGTGTGCGAGCAGATCCCTGCCAGGACCCGGCGGGCAGGACCGGCCTGGCCGCCACCAGCCAGGTAACCTGAACCTCGGCTACCTGCGGGTAGCTCACGGGGGGCCGCCCGGGGTACGGTCCAGTCGTTCACCGGGGAACAACGTGACCGGCAGGAGCTGTCATGCGTGAATACGGCACCCCCGCTGTCGTGGAGGTCGCCCCCTCAGCGAACCTCTGCGACGTGGTCTTCGAGCGCGCGGACCGCGAGCCGCAGGCGGTGGTGATCCGCCGCAAGGCGGACGGCGGCGGCCCGCCCTGGCGCGATGTGACCGCGGCGCAGTTCCGCGGCGAGGTCACAGCGCTGGCCAAAGGGCTGATCGCGTCCGGCATCGGGGCCGGGGACCGGGTGGCGTTGCTGTCCCGGACCCGGTACGAGTGGACCGTCGCTGACTACGCGATCTGGGCGGCGGGCGCGGTCAGCGTCCCCGTCTACGAGACATCCTCGGCCGAGCAGGTCGAGTGGATCCTCAGCGACTCCGGGGCGCGGGCCCTGATCGCCGAGACGCCCGCGCACGCGGAGGCCAACGCCGAGGTGCTGGGCCGGCTGCCGGCCGTAGAGCGGATCTGGCTGATGGAGGGGGCAGACGGCGGGGAGACCGCCGGGGCCAAGCCGCTGGACAGCCTGGCCGCGGAGGGGGCCGCGATCGGCGACGCCGGCGCTGGCGGAACGGCGCTCGGCCCGGGTGGCCGCCGACCTGGCCACGATCATCTACACGTCCGGGACAACTGGCCGCCCCAAGGGATGCGAGCTCACGCACGCGAACATGCTCGCCGACGTGCGCAACGCGATTGGCGCCCTGCCCGAGATCTTCACCGTGTCCGGGCGGTCGGCCCTGCTGTTCCTGCCGCTGGCGCACTCGTTCGCGCGCATCATCCAGGTCGGCTGCCTCGAATCGGGCACCGTCCTCGGGCACACCGCGGACGTGGCCAACCTCGTGGCGGACCTGGGCAGCTTCCAGCCGACCTTCATCCTGGCCGTCCCCAGGGTCTTCGAGAAGGTGTACAACGGCGCGGAACTGCAGGCCTCGGCGAGCCCGCTGAAGGCCCGCATCTTCGCCGCGGCGGCGCGGACGGCGATCGAGTGGAGTCACACGCTCGGCGCCGGGGGGCACGCCGTCCCGGGCCGCCAGAGCCTGCGGCTCCGGGCCGCGCACGCCCTGTACGACCGGCTCGTGTACAGCAAGCTGCGCGCGGCGACCGGCGGGCGGGTCCAGTACGCCGTGTCCGGGGGCGCCCCGCTCGGCGAGCGGCTCGGGCATTTCTTCCGCGGTGCGGGCATCACGGTGCTGGAGGGCTACGGCCTTACCGAGACCAGCCCGGTGATCTCGGCCAACCTGCCCCGCCACAACAAGATCGGCACCGTCGGGCCGCCGGTGCCCGGGGTGACGGTGCGGATCGCGGACGACAGCGAGATCCTCGTGACCGGGCCGAACATCTTCCCGGGCTACTGGCACAACCAGGCCGCGACCGCCGACATGATCGACGCCAACGGGTGGCTGCACACCGGCGACCTGGGCGAACTGGATGACGACGGCCACCTGCGGGTGACCGGGCGGAAGAAGGACATCATCGTCACCGCCGGCGGCAAGAACGTGGCCCCGGCCGTGCTGGAGGACCGGCTGCGCGCGCATCCGCTGGTCAGCCAGTGCATGGTGGTCGGCGACGGCCGGCCCTACGTGGCCTGCCTGGTGACCCTCGATGAAGAGGCGCTGGAGGCCTGGAAGGGGCGGCGCCCGCAACTGGCCTCGGCCAGCCTCGCCGAGCTGGCAGACAACCCCGAGCTGATCGCCGAGATCCAGTCGGCGGTGGACGACGCCAACAAGTCGGTATCCCGGGCTGAGTCCATCCGCCGGTTCCGGATCCTCCCGGTCGACTTCACCGAGCAGGAGGGGTATCTCACGCCGTCTCTCAAGGTCAAGCGCGGCGTGGTCAGCAAGGATTTCGCCGCGGAGATCGACGCCCTCTACGGCTGAGCGGCTGGCACCCTGACGGCTAGCCCGCCAGGATCTGCTCCAGCCGGCGCGCCACCAGGTCCCAGCGCCACTCGCGGTCCACCCAGGCCAGGCCTTTCTCGCCCATGGCCCGGGCCCCCGCGGGGTCGGCGAGCAGCTCGTTGAGCCGGTCCGCGAGAGCCGCCACGTCGCGTCCCGGGACCACGTAGCCGGTTTCCCCGCTGAGCACCGCGTCCGGCGCGCCGCCGGAGTCACCCGCGATGACCGGCAGCCCGGTGGCGGAGGCTTCCAGGTAGACGATGCCCAGGCCCTCGACGTCCAGGCCGCCGCGCCGGGTCCGGCAGGGCATCGCGAACACGTCACCCGCGTCGTAGTAGGCGGGCAGTTCCGCGTCCGGCACCTGACCGGTGAACACGACCGAGTCAGCGACGCCGAGCTGGCGGGCGAGCTGCCGCAGCCGCCCGGTCTCCGGGCCGCTGCCAACCAGCAGCAGAACCGGATCGCCGGGCCGCGCTGAACCATCGGCCAGGCCCGGATGAGGGTGTCCTGGCCCTTGCGCTTGACCAGCCGGGACACGCAGACGACCACGGGCCGTCCGGCCAGGCCGAGCCGCTCCCGGACGGCGGCCCCGCCCGCGCCCGGGTGGAACGCCTCGGTGTCCACTCCCGGGGCCAGCCGGGCCATCCGCGCCGCCGCCGCCGGCGAGAGGGCCCGGGCCAGCCGGACCCGGAAGTACTCGCCGAGGTAGGTCACGACGTCGGCCGACTCACCGATCCGGTGCAGCAGGCTGCGGGCGACCGGCAGCGCGGCCCAGCCCGCCTCGTGGCCGTGGGTCAGGGCGACGATCCGCCGGGCGCCGGCGGCGCGGAGCGCGGGAGCCAGCAGTCCCAGCGGCGCGGCCGCGCCGAACAGCACCGTGTCGCAGCCATGCTCGGTCAGGGCCCGGACCGCACGGCGGCGCACCGACGGCACGGGCAGCATCAGCGAGGTCGGGTGACGCAGTACCGGGAACGGCTGCCGCTGGTCGAACTCGGCGGCGCCCTCCCAGGCGGGCGCGTACACGACGACCTGGCCCGGGGGCAGCCGCAGGGCCAGGGCATGCACGAACGACTGGATGCCGCCGGCCCGCGGCGGGAAGTCGTTGGTGACGATCAGGATCTTTGCCATCTGGGGAGGATCATAGCGGCGCCCCCGGAACGTTCCCGGGGGCGCCGCTATGCCGCGTCCGTGCCGCTGGCCTCAAGGGGCCAGAGTTCAGGGCCTCGCGGCGCTGTCCAGGTTCGACCGGTACCAGCCGGCCAGCGCGACCTTCTCCACGTTCAGGCCGGTCTGCGGTGCGTCGATCAGGTAGCCGCCACCGACGTAGATGCCCACATGGCCATCACCGTCGAAAAACAGCAGGTCACCGGGCTGCAGGGCGCTGGTAGAGACCGCAGGCAGCGCGGCCACCTGCTCGTAGGTGGTCCGCGGGATGGACACCCCAGCGTAGGCCCACGCCGCCTGGACGAGTCCCGAGCAGTCGAACGAACTCGGCCCGGTTGCCCCGTACACGTAGGGGTCACCCAGCTTGGAGTAGGCGTAGGCCACGGCCTTCCCGGCCTGGCTGCTGGTCGGGACGTTGTTCGTCGCGGCCGTGCTGCCGCCGGCCCCGATGGTGGAGGTGGTGGTCACCGTCTGCTGCTGCTGCGCGGTGAGCGTGGCCAGCAGGGCCTTCTTCTGGGACAGCGACTTGCCGAGCGACTTCTTGCGGGCCAGGCGCTGCGCATCCAGGGTTGCTATCCCCTGCTCGGTCCGCTTCGCGGTGAGCTGGGCTCCCTGGAGCTGGCGGGCCGCCTCGACGAACTCGTTTACCTGGGCCGCCCGGGCGCTGGACAGCTGCAGGAGCACCGACGCCTGGCTCAGCACGGCCTGGGGGTTGTTGGAGGTCAGCAGGGCACCCATGGAGGTCATGGTGCCGTTCTCATAGGCGGTCGAGGCGATGGCCGCGATCTCGCTGCGCATCGACTCGAACTTGGCCCGGTCGGCCCGGATCTCGCGATTGACCAGGGCGAGCCGCTGCTTGGCGTTACTGAGCTGCTGCTCGGACTGGTCGTACATCTGGGCCGCCTGGTCCTCCTGGGAGGTGAGCCGGTTCACCGACTTCTGGACCTGGCTGACCGTGGGCTTGGGTGCGGCCCCGGCCGAACTCGCGAAGGCGGCGAAGGTCCCGGCGACGACCACGCTGGCGCCGATGGCCACCCCGCGGCGCAGAATCACGGTGCGCCGGGCCGATGTGTCCCGTAGCAGCGCGCGGGAGCGCGCAGGCTCAGCATCTGGACGCGTACTCACGTACGTGATCACGCTCCTTCTTCCACTCCGCCTACCGGGTGAGCTGACGGGTTCGGGCTGTGGAAGATGCCCTACGGCCGGGTCACGGTACGGCCGACCGCATCGCGGTGACCGCGATGCGCGAAGCCATAGTGCGACCTGGCCGATTCACCCCTGAAGGTCTGCCATCCGGGCTGATCCCGGGACAATCCTCCGGTGGGTCCCCGGCTCTCCGGCTGGCCGTCCTATGCCAGCGCGAAGACTCGGCGGTGGCCGGCCGCCGTCACCATAGTGGTGGCTGGGGAGCGAACCGACCGGGGCTGACACTAGTGAAGCTCACAAGGGGAATTCAACCGCTTCGCGAACTCCCGTGACCTGCTTGACCATCGCCATGCGCTTCTGTTCCCGCAGATTGCCCGCTGGGACGGCGTTCCGGCTGCCCGCCAGGGCGAGAATCCGGGCGGCGAGGCCACGCCCGGCGCGGCGCGTCCCGGCGTGTCCTGGGCGGGGCGGTCGCTGTCAGGGCCGCGGACGGTCGCCGTCCGGCCCCGGACGGTCGCCGTCCGGCCTCTGGGGGGTCGCCGTCAGGGCCGCGGACGGTCGCCGTCCGGCCCCGGACGGTCGCCGTCCGGCCTCTGGGGGGTCGCCGTCAGGGCCGCGGACGGTCGCCGTCCGGCCCCGGGCGCGCCCGGGCGCGCACCCGCCCGGATGGCGGCGCAGTCCTGGTCACGGTGCATGCCTGCCCCGGTTCAGGACGCCTTGGCCGAGGGGCGCAGCAGCAGCGGCGAGACCAGCCGCGCGTCGGCGAGCACCCGGAGCGCCCGCCGTTCGGCCGGGTCGAGGTCGGCCACCGGCTCACCGTCGGCGAGCAGGGCGGTGACCACACAGTCCGGGCAGGCGATGTCACGCATTTCACAGCGGTCACATTCGATCAGCATCTCTCCTCCTCTGGTTGACTCCCGCCTCCCGGGCCAGGGCCCCGGTGCGGCGTCGCGGCGCCCGCTGGGGAGCGCTTCGGAGATCACGCTAGGTGGGGGTACTGACACTCCGGCCGACGGCGGGCCTGGGATGATCCGGGCATGCCCGATGATGACCGCAGCGCAGCACAGCACCAGCGCCAGGCCTCGTCCTTCGGCGCCGTCGCGGACCTCTACGAGCGCGGACGGCCGCCTTACCCGCCCGAAGCCGTCGACTGGCTGCTGCCGGACAGCGCGTCTCGGGTGCTCGACCTCGGCGCGGGTACCGGGAAGCTCACCCGCCAGCTTCGCGACCGCGGCCTGGATGTGATCGCGGTGGAGCCGTCCGCGGGCATGCGGGAACAACTGGCCCGCGCGGTGCCGGACGTCACCGTGCACCCGGGGTCGGCGGAGGAGATCCCGCTGGCCGACGGCTCCGTCGACGCGGTGCTGGTCGCCCAGGCGTGGCACTGGGTGGACCGCAGCCGCGCCGTGCCGGAGGTGGCCCGCGTGCTCGTCCCGGGCGGGCGGCTCGGCCTGGTGTGGAACATCCGGGACGAGCGGGAGGACTGGGTGGCCGAACTGGGCCGGATCCTGCACGACCCTGGCGAGCATCGCAGCCAGGACCGCGGGCTCATCGGGCCCCCGTTCGGGCCGGTCGAGCGCTGCGACGTGGAGTGGACGCACCGGCTCAGCCCGGACGAGCTGATCGACCTCGCGGCCTCGCGAAGCTACGTGATCACGATGCCGGATGAGCAGCGGGCCGCCGTGCTGGCCGCGGTGCGGCGGCTGGCCGCCACCCATCCCGGCCTGGCGGGGTCGGACGAGCTGGTGCTGCCCTACGTGACCGAGTGCTATCGGGCCTCGCTGGGCTGAGCCGGCCGGGAGTGCCGCCGGCGTGCCTGGGCCAGGAGTGTCGGTAGCCAGGCATACCGTGACAGCGTGATCATGCTCGACAGGTCGGTACGGGACTGGTGGCAGGACGGGCTGGCGGCAGCCAGGATGCGCCTGCGCCACCCGCGGACCCGCGGAATCCGGCGGCGCCCGCTCGGAACGCTCGATTTCGTCGTGGTCGACGTGGAGACCACGGGCTGGTCACCGGATGCGGACGGAATCACCGAGATCGGGGCGGTCCGGCTGAGCGGCGGGCGGATCTGCGCGGAATTCGCCACCCTGGTCAACCCGGGCCGGATCATCCCGCCGGACATCGTCGCGCTGACCGGCATCACCGACGCCATGGTCGGCCTCGCTCCCCCGGTCGGCGCGGTGCTGCCCGGCTTCCTCGACTTCGCCCGCGGTGCCGTGCTCACCGCGCACAACGCGCCCTTTGACATCGGCTTCCTCAGCGCGGCGTGTGCCGGTGCCGGGCGGCGCTGGCCCGCTCCGCCGGTGGTGGACACGGTCACCCTGGCCCGGCTCCTGCTCACCGGGGACGAGGTGCCGAACTGCAAGCTGGCCACGCTGGCGGATTTTTTCGGCGCTCCCGCTCTTCCGCACCATCGCGCGCTGGCCGATGCCCGGGCCACCGCGGCGGTGCTGGCTGCCCTGCTGGACCGGCTGCCCGCGGCCGGGGTGCGGACGCTCGCCCAGCTCAGCGCGGCAGAGCGGGCGGCCGCCCGGCGGGCTGCTCCGCGGCTTGCCTCCGCCGCCGCGGAAGGTTCGCGGCCCGGCGGGTGAGCAGCGGTACGCTACGCCGGACGGACCCGCCTGCGCGGCCCGGCCAGGGCGCCCGGCCCGCACGGCTGGCCGGCCCGGGCAGGCTGAACAAGGACGCCGGGGCAAGGTGAGCCGAGGCAGGCCAGTCAGGCCTTAAGGAGGCAGCAGGTGATCACCGCGATCGTTCTGTTGAAGGCCGATGTGGCGCGGATCCCCGAGACGGCGGAGATAGTCGCCCAGATCCCGCAGGTCACCGAGGTCTACTCGGTGACCGGTGAGTTCGACCTGGTGGCCCTGGTCCGGGTGCGCGCGCACGAGGAACTGGCCGACGTGATCCCCGGCACGCTCAACCGGGTCGAGGGCGTCACGCACACCGAGACGCACATCGCGTTCCGCACCTACTCCCGGCACGACCTCGAGGCCGCGTTCGCGCTCGGCTACGACGAGGGCTGAAATCGCTGGCGGGGCGGGGCCCGCCGCAGGCGGGTTCCCGCCGAGCCAGCGACCCGCCCGGCAACCGCAGTAGTGGAAGTGGCGCCGGGAGCGGGCACGCTGGGGGATCCGGGGGCTCGGGCCCCCGGGCTAACACGGTTAGCTCACCCGGGCCAGCCGCTGGCTGGCCGCTACCCAGCGGTCGAGCAGGTCCGCCGCAGCCCCGGAATCGAGGGCCGCACCGGCCTGGGCGAACCCCCCGGCGAGGGCCTTGTCCAGCGCCTCGGCGCCCTGGACCCCGGCTGACGCGGCGAGCGCGGCACCAGCGTTCAGCTGCACGGTGTCCCGTACCGGGCCCCGCTCACCGCCGAGCACCGCACGGGCCACCGCCGCGTTGTGCTCACGGTCCCCCCCGCGCAGGTCCTCCGGCCGGGCCCGCTCCAGCCCCAGCACCGCGGGATCGAACACGGTCTGGGTCACCGTGCCGTCGTGCACCACCCAGACGGTGGAGGTGGTCGTGGGGGTCAGCTCGTCCAGCCCGTCGTCGCCGTGGAAGACCAGCGCCGAGCAGCCGCGCCCGGCCAGCACCCCCGCGACGACCCCGCCCATCCGCGGGTCCGAGACCCCCACGGCCTGGGCTCCCGGACGGGCCGGGTTGGCCAGCGGGCCGAGGAAGTTGAACACGGTGGGCACGCCGAGCTCGCCCCGCGCGACCGAGGCGTGGCGCAGGGCCGGGTGGTAGAGCGGTGCGAACAGGAACGCGATCCCGGTCTCCTCCGCGAGCTGCGCGCTCGCCGCCGGGGGGAGGTCGATGACCACGCCCAGCGCTTCGAGGACGTCCGCGGCGCCGCACGCGGACGAGGCGGCACGGTTGCCGTGCTTGACCACCCGCACGCCGGCCGCCGCCGCGACGATCGCTCCCATGGTGGAGATGTTGACCGTGTGCGCGCCGTCCCCGCCGGTGCCGACCAGGTTGACGAGATCGCCGGGCACGCTGATGGGGGTGGCCTTGCGCAGCATCACCTGGGCCAGCCCGGCCAGCTCGCCAGGCGTCTCGCCCTTCATCCGCAGGGCCACGCCGAACCCGGCCACCTGGACCGGGGTCGCGGCACCCTCCATGATCTCGTTCATCGCCCAGGCGGCCTCGTCGGGGCTGAGCGTCTCGCGCCGGATCAGCGCGCCGATGAGGGCGCGCCAGGACGGCGGCCGGGGCGCGGTGGGATGCATCGTCCCGCTCGCCGGGGCGCTCAGCCGCCGGCCTGGGCGGCCAGGTGCTCGGCCCGCTGGCGCATCAGGCCGGCGAGGGCGGCCGCGAACGCGACCGGATCGATCGGGTGGCTGGTCACGGCGTCCGCGCCGGACCAGGTGGCGAGCCAGCCATCGTCCGCCCGGCCCACCACGAGCAGGACCGGCGGGCAGTCGTGGATCTCATCCTTGGCCTGGCGGCAGACTCCCATGCCGCCCGGCCGAGCCTCGCCGTCCAGCACCATGACGTCCGCGCCACCCGCGTCGAGCAGGCGGATGAGCGCCGGCTCGGTGGCCACCGGGATGATCTCGGCCTCGGGCACGTCGGGGGCGGGGCGGCGCCCGATGGCAAGCTGCATGCGGGCGCGGGTGTCCGCATCATGGCTGTAGACAACGACCTTCATAGAACTGGATGGTACCGACACGGGGGGTCGGCCGACGCTCGCCTACGGGTTGTCGTAATAATGACCTCGTGGCCACCGCATCCGTCACCGAGAAGGCACCCACCCCCCGCCCGCCCAGCGCGCGGCCGAACCTGGTCAGCGTGGGCACCATCGTGTGGCTTTCCTCGGAACTCATGTTCTTCGCGGCGCTGTTCGCGATCTACTTCACGATCCGCTCCGTGGATAAGGGCAACGGCCTCCCCTGGCCGGGCGCCCACCTCGACCTGACCCTGGGCTCGATCAACACCACGGTGCTGCTGCTGTCCAGCGTGACCTGCCAGCTCGGGGTGTTCGCGGTAGAGCGCGGCCAGATCAGGCGGACGGGCCGGGTCTGGCAGATGTCGCGCTGGGGGCTGCGCGAGTGGTACGTCCTGTCGTTCCTGATGGGCCTGTACTTCGTCTGCGGCCAGGGCTATGAGTACCTGGGCCTGATCCACGACGGGCTGACCTTGCAGTCCAGTGGCTACGGCTCTGTCTTCTTCATCCCCACCGGGTTCCACGGGCTGCACGTGACCGGCGGGCTCGTCGCGTTCCTGTTCGTGCTGGGACGCACCTACGTGGCCAAGACCTTCACGCACGAGCAGCAGGTCAGCGCGATCGTTGTCTCCTACTACTGGCACTTCGTGGATGTCGTATGGATCGGGCTGTTCACCACGATCTACCTCATCCACTGAGGGCCGCTGCGCCGAATACATCAGCACAGCAGCGGCCTGACTCCCTAACCACAAGAGCACAGACCAGAAGACGAGGGCTCCATTGAGCTGGATCATCGCGCGGCGCCGGCGGCCGGTCGCCGGCGATGCCGTGGTGCTGCTTGGGCTCATCGCGGTGGGCGTCATCTACGCGGCGTTCACCACCCAGGGCACCCCAGCCTCCGCGTCCTCCCCCGGCGTCTCCTCGCGCGAGACCGCGGTGGGCAGGCAACTGTTCGTGCAGAACTGCTCCAGCTGCCACGGCCTCATGGCCCAGGGCACGAGTAGCGGCCCCAGCCTGATCGGGGTGGGCGCGGCCGCGGTGGACTTCCAGGTCAGCACCGGCCGGATGCCGCTCAAGGAGATTGACGCCGAGGCGCCGCGCAAGCCGCCCGTGCTGAACACGGCGCAGACCCACGCGATCGCGGCCTACATTTCCTCGCTCGGCGGTGGCCCGGCCATCCCGGGGGCTGCCCAGGTGAGCACCCAGGGCGCTGACGTGGGCCTCGGCCAGGAACTGTTCACCACGAACTGCTCCCAGTGCCACAACTTCGTGGGGGCGGGCGGGGCGCTCACCTACGGGAAGTACGCTCCCGCGCTGACCCAGTCCACGCCGACCCAGATCTACGAGGCCATGCTCACCGGCCCGGAGGCCATGCCCGTGTTCAACGACAGCACGATCACCCCGAGTGAGAAGCGGGACATGATCGCGTACATCACCGAGACCCGCTCCTCGCCCAACCCCGGCGGCTTCAGCCTCGGGCGCATCGGGCCGGTGACCGAGGGGCTCGTCGGCTGGATCGGCGGAATCGGCGCGCTGGTGCTGGCTGCACTGTGGATCACGGCTAAGCGGCGGGTGCACGAATGAGCGACACAGAGGGATACACGGGCGACCTCCCCGCCGGCGACCCGGAGGGTGGCGAGGCCGGGCGGGCCCCGCACCGGGTGATCGGGACGCCGCCGCCCGCGGAAGAGCGGACGCTGCTGGGCGCGGCCCAGCCGGAAGCGCCGGCGCGTGCCCCGGGAGCTGCCCGCTGACCCGGAGGACCCGGCGGGGGCGAAACGCGCCGAGAAGATCGTGGCCGCCCTGTTCATCCTGGGCATGCTGGCCGGGATCGGGTTCATCGCCGCCTACATCGGGCTGCCGGTCGGTGCCTCGGTGGATGCGGTGCTGCGGTCCAACCTGGCCCTCGGCGTCTCGATGGGCGTGGCCTTCCTGGCCCTGGGCGTGGGGGCGGTCATCTGGGTCCGGCGGCTGATGCCGGACGTGGAGCTCACCGAGGCCCGCAAGCCGCTGGCCTCGCCTGAGGCGGACCGGAAGGCGTTCGCGGAAACCTTCCGCGAGGGCGCGGAGGCCAGCCAGTTCGTCAAGCGGCCCATCCTGCGCCGGAGCCTGATCGCCGCGACCGTGCCGCTGGTCCTCGCGCCGCTGGTGCTGCTGCGTGACCTGGGGCCGCTGCCCGGTACCAAGCTGCGGCACACCGTGTGGCGCCGGGGATTGCGGCTGGTCATCAGCGATACCGGCAGGCCCATCAAGCCGGCCGACTTCGACTCGCCGGGCGCGATGATCACCGTGATCCCCGAGGGTTACCAGAACGACGACGATGCGCTGGTCAAGGCGACCTGCATCATCATCAAGTTCGAGCCGGGCGAGATCCAGTTCCCCACGAACAAGAAGTGGGTCGTGGACAACATCGTCGCGTACTCGAAGATCTGCACCCACGTCGGCTGCCCGGTGGCGCTCTACGAGCAGACCACGCACCACATCCTGTGCCCGTGCCACCAGTCCACGTTCGACGCCCCGCGGGGCGCCCAGGTGCTCTTCGGCCCGGCGAACCGGCCGCTGCCGCAGCTGCCCATGGGCGTGAACTCCGAGGGGTACCTGGTCGCGCTGAGCGACTTCAAAGTTCCGGTCGGGCCAGCTTTCTGGGAGCGGGGATGACTAGTACCAACGAGGCCCCAGCCGCGGTGCCCGCGAGGGCCCGGTCGAGAAGGTGCTCGCGGGCACCGGGACGTTCCTCGATGACCGGCTGCGCGCCGCCAAGGGCGCACGAACCCTGCTCAAGAAGGTCTTCCCGGACCACTGGACGTTCCTGCTCGGCGAGATCGCGCTCTACTCGTTCATCATCCTGCTGCTCACCGGCACGTTCCTGACCCTGTGGTTCAAGCCCAGCATGACCTCCGTGTACTACCACGGCACCTACTCCAGGCTCGATGGCGTGCGGATGAGCCAGGCCTACGCCTCGACCCTGAACATCAGCTTCGACGTGCGCGGCGGCCTGCTCATGCGGCAGATCCACCACTGGGCGGCCGACCTGTTCATGGCGGCCATCTTTGCCCACATGATCAGGATCTTCTTCACCGGCGCGTACCGGAAACCCCGCGAGCTCAACTGGCTCATCGGGATCGTCCTGTTCACGCTGGGCCTGCTGGAAGGCCTCTTCGGCTACTCACTGCCCGACGACCTGCTGTCCGGCGCCGGCCTGCGGATCCTCGAAGGCGTCCTGCTGGGGATCCCGATCGTCGGGACCTATCTGTCGTTCTTCCTGTTCGGCGGCCAGTTCCCCGGCACGGACCTCATCCCGCGGCTGTACGTGCTCCACATACTGCTGATCCCGGCGCTGATTCTGGCGCTGGTCACCGCGCACCTGTTCCTGATGTTCCACCAGAAGCACACCCAGATGCCGGGCAAGGGGCGTACCGACAAGAACGTCGTGGGCCAGCCGCTCTACCCGTACTTCATGGCCAAGACCGGTGCGTTCTTCTTCTTCGTGTTCGGCCTGCTGGCCCTGCTGGGCTGCCTGGCTCAGATCAACCCGATCTGGCTGTACGGACCGTACAACCCGGTGGCCATGTCCTCGGGTTCCCAGCCGGACTTCTACATGGGCATGCTCGAAGGCGCGTTGCGTATCTTCCCGAACTGGGCGTGGAATCTCTGGGGGCACACGATCTCCTGGAACGTGCTGATCCCGGCGCTGGTACCGCTGGGGTTCCTGTTCACCGCAGCGGCGCTATGGCCGTTCCTGGAACGCTGGATCACCGGTGACACGCGCGAGCATCACGTCAACGACCGGCCGCGCAACGCGGCCACCCGGACGGCTATCGGCATCGCCGTCATCACCTGGTACGGGATCTTGTGGCTGGAGGGCGCGAACGACGTCATCGCCCAGCACCTCAGCATCTCGCTGTACCTGACCACGGAGATCGCCCGGTACGCCGTGTTCATCGGGCCGGTGATCGCCTACATCGTGACCAAGCGCATCTGCCTCGGGCTGCAGCGCAAGGACGCGGAGATGCTCCTGCACGGGTACGAAACCGGCGTCATCTACCAGCGGCCGGACGGAGAGTTCGTCGAACTGCACGCGCCGGTGTCGGAAGACATGAAGGCCGTGCTCGAGGCCAGGGCGAACGCCCCGCTGCCCCTGGAGGCGGGTACGGACGACGGCGGCGATGTGCCCGCCCCGGGCACCCGGGGCCCCGTCGGCAAGCTGCGGCTGGCCCTGAACCGGGTGGTCACCGAGAGCGTCCCGCTCCCGGTGGGCAACGGCCACGGGACCAACGGGCACGGCAACGGGCACGGCACGAACGGCCACGGCACCCAGGAGGTCGGTGGCGCCGAGCACGCCGCGGTCACCTCCGGGGAGAGCGGGGAGACCGTTCACGGGCCGGGCAGCCCGGAGGACCCTGCCGCGCACTAAGGAACTCCGGGCAGGTCCCCCTGGCACGGTCTCGTGCCAGGGGGACCTGCCTGTTCGGGGGCTGTTTCCTCCGGGGCCGCGCTGCTGGTCCCGGGCCGCCCGCCCGGGGCGCCGTCCCGGGCGGGCGCTGCCCCGCGAAAGGTCAGGCGCCGACGGGCTGTGACTGGCTGCCCGCCGGGCTGACCCGCACCGCGTCCCCGGTGGCGCTGCCCGCGAGCAGCCGGCGCCAGCCCAGGAAGTAGATCGTCCAGCCATCGCCCCACGTCCCGGCGACCGGGCTGCCCACCACGCTGACCGGGTCGCCCAGCAGCGAATGGGCGTAGAACCAGGCCGCGTAGCCAGGTGCGAGGTTGACGCAGCCGTGGCTGACGTTGGCGATCCCCTGCACGTCCACTGACCAGGGGGCGCTGTGCACGTAGTCACCGCTGAACGTGAACTGCACGGCGTCGTAGACCAGCTCGTTGTAGTAGCCGGGCATCCCGGGGCCCACGCCGTAGCTGGCCGAGTTCATGTCCACCGGGCTGCCCTTGGCGAACGACAGGTACCGGCCGTCCGGGGTGTCCATCCCGGGACGCCCGGTGCTGACCGGCCAGTCCGCGGCGAGCCTGCCGTTCCACCAGACCTTCATGTGGTGGGTGGCCACGCTGGCCACCGCGATCAGCGAGTCACCGATCCGGAAGTGCTGGGTCAGGTCGGACCGGCCGTAGACGCCGGGCGCACCCTGCAGGCCGGACAGGTGCGCGGTGAACCGCACCCGGGTGTGCGCGGGCCAGTAGTGGCGGGGCCGGAACCACACGCTCTTGCTGGTCACCCAGTACCACGCCCCGGTGACCGGCTTGCTCGACCAGATCTGCAGCGCCCGCTGCACCGCCGCCCTGTCGGTGATGGGCCGGCTGAAATCGATCATGATGGGCATGCCGACGCCGACGGTCTCACCCGCGCCGAGAACCGTGGCGGCGGCGAACGTGTGCCGGGGCCGCAGCGTGCGGAAGGTGCTGGCCATGACCGTGCGCCGGCCGTGGGCATCGACAGCCGTGGCGGTGACCCGGTAGGCCTGCGCGGGGGCCAGGGCCCAGCGGGTGCGCCAGCTGCGGGAGCCCGGGCCGTACACCCCGGCCAGGGGCCGCCCGGCCCGGGCGCTGACGGCCAGCGGCCGCACGCTCACCCCGGTCAGCCTGCCGTCCCGGACCGCCACCCGCACACCCAGGTCGGGGCGCAGGTCCACGGGCCCAGCCGCCCCCTGTGCAGCCCTGAAACGCCCGCTGGCCGACGGGACCGCGTGAGCCTGGCTGATACCGCCGGATGCCGCGTCGCGTGCCGCTGTGCCACTCAGGCCCGCGACGATAGCGTCGCCCGTCCGGCGGTGACCAGCCCGGTCCCGGGCAGCCGGGCCGCCCGGCGGCCCGGGGCGCGGGAGCATCGGCGCGGAGCTGCCCCGCGGCGGCCGAGCTGAACGTCAGGTTCCCGCTGACGATGGTCACCCGGGCGGACGATCCCCGGGCGGCCGGGCCTCCCCCGGCGCACCCGGCGATGACCAGCACGCCAGCCAGCAGGCCGGCCGTGCCCAGTCCGGGCGTGCTGCGCTGACTCCATCCGCGGCGCGCAGGCGCGCGGGAACCCCGTGGTATCTCCCCCGACACGATCCGACCCCTCTGGCGCCTGGCAGGCGCCGCACGCTTTCCGCCTGCTCCTCCCGTGGCCGCGGATCCCGTAATAGTTTCGTTACGCTAAGTAACCGGCGCAGGGACGAGCATACGCCCGGGAAAACGGCTGGCGAGCCAGCCGGGGAAGTGTCGCCGCAGGATTTACGTGAGCAAGCCGATGGGTGGGTCACCCACCGGCTGACCACGACGACGAGCCGCGGCCCCGGCTGGTGGCGGGGCGGGCGGGAGAAAAGGGATCAGTGGGCGTAGTTGCCGCGGTAGTACTCGAAGACAAAGCCGATCGTGGTGAGGAAGATGGCCAGCAGGCCGATCAGGAACAGCCACCAGCCGACGGCCACGCCGAACGCGGCCAGGGCCGCGGCCAGGCCCACGTACAGCGGCCACCAGCTGTGCGGGCTGAAGAAGCCCAGCTCGCCCGTGCCCTCGTCGATCTCGCCCTCGGGATTGTCCTCCGGCCGCTCGGGCAGCCGCCGGCCCGTGAACAGCAGGTAGAACCCGGTCAGGAAGGCCAGCCCGACGGACAGCGCGAGCGCGGTGGTACCTGTCGGGTCCTTGGAAAAGTACCAGTAGACGATGTCA
Organism: uncultured Actinomycetes bacterium; assembly: GCA_963720645.1. GTDB lineage: Bacteria > Actinomycetota > Actinomycetes > Streptosporangiales > Streptosporangiaceae > RYN-230. The sequence goes on from CAVRFX010000026.1 coordinate 378,967, forward strand.
GCGGCGCCGAAGAAGATCGCGCAGCCGATGAACAGGGACCCCTCGAACTTCATTTCTTGTTCTCCAAAACCCGCTGCTTATGCGTGCGCCCGGTCTGGATGTGCGGGTAGTGCAGGTCGAAGGCGGGCCGCTCGGAGCGGATCCGCGGAATGCTGGTGAAGTTGTGCCGCGGCGGCGGGCAGGAGGTCGCCCACTCCAGCGAGTTCCCGTACCCCCACGGGTCGTCCACGGTGACCTGCTCGCCGTACTTCCAGGTCTTGTAGACGTTGTAGAGGAAGAAGAACGTGGACGCGCCCAGGATCCACGACCCGATGCTGGAGATCTGGTTCAGCGTCGTCACGTCGGCCGGCAGGAACGGGTAGTTCGCCACCCGGCGCGGCATCCCCTCGACGCCAATCCAGTGCTGCACCAGGAAGGTCATGTTGAACCCGATGAACAGCGTCCAGAAATGCCACTTGCCGAGGGTGTTGTCCAGCATCTTCCCGGTGAACTTGGGCCACCAGAAGTAGAAGCCGCTGAACATGGTGAACACCACGGTGCCGAACAGCACGTAATGGAAGTGGGCGACGACGAAGTAGGAGTCGCTGACGTGGAAGTCCAGCGGCGGGGAGGCCAGGATGACCCCGGTCAGCCCGCCGAACAGGAAGGTCACCAGGAACCCGATGGAGAACAGCATGGCCGGCTCGAAGGTGAGCTGGCCCCGCCACATCGTGCCCACCCAGTTGAAGAACTTCACCCCGGTGGGCACCGCGATCAGGAACGTCATGAACGAGAAGAAGGGCAGCAGCACGGCACCCGTGGTGAACATGTGGTGCGCCCATACCGTCATGGACAGGCCGGCGATCGCGATGGTCGCGCCGACCAGGCCCTTGTAGCCGAAGCACGGCTTGCGGCTGAACACCGGCAGGACCTCGGTCGCGATACCGAAGAACGGGATCGCGACGATATAGACCTCCGGATGGCCGAAGAACCAGAACAGGTTCTGCCAGAGGATGGCCCCGCCGTTGGCCGGGGAGAAGACCTGGGCGCCGAGCTTGCGGTCGATCTCCAGCACCAGCAGCGCCGCCGCCAGGACCGGGAACGCCAGCAGCACCAGCATGCTGGTGAGCAGGATGTTCCAGGTGAAGATCGGCATCCGGAACATGGTCATGCCGGGCGCCCGCATGCAGATGATCGTGGTCACGAAGTTGACGCCGCCGAGGATCGTGCCCAGCCCGGACAGGGTCAGGCCCATGATCCACATGTCGCCGCCGATACCCGGCGAGTACACCGCGCTGGTCAGCGGCGAGTACGCGTACCACCCGAACGCCGCCGCCCCGCCCGGGGTGAGGAAGCTGATCATCAGGATGAGGCCGCCGAACAGGAAGAAGTAGTAGCTGAGCAGATTCAGCCGGGGGAAGGCCACATCCGGCGCGCCGATCTGCAGCGGCATGATCTCGTTCGCGAACCCGACGAACAGCGGGGTGGCGAACAGCAGCAGCATGATCGTGCCGTGCATGGTGAACAGCTCGTTGTACTGCTGGTCGGAGATCACGTGGTTGTCCGGCCCGAACAGCTGGATCCGCATGATCATGGCCATCAGGCCGCCGACCAGGAAGAACGCGAACGAGGTGATCAGGTACAGGTGACCGATGACTTTGTGGTCGGTCGAGGAGAGCCAGCTGGCCAGGATCGACCCCTTACGGCCGTACCCCCGCTCGATGGCCTGTTCCTGGACCGGTTGCTCGACAGTGGTCATGGGCTCACGCACCCCCTGCTGAGTGCTGCTGCGAACGCTGCTGCGCGCTGATCCAGGCCTGGAACCGCGCCGGCGTGACGATCTTCACCGTGAACAGCATCCGGCTGTGGTAGACGCCGCACAGCTCGGTGCAGCGGCCGGTGAACGTGCCGGTCTTGATCGGGGTCACCTCGAAGTGGTTGGGGTGGCCGGGGATCACGTCCCGCTTGAACTCGAACGGAACGATCCAGAAGGAGTGCACCACGTCCAGCGAGACGAGATTGAAGCGGACCGTCCGGTTCGTGGGGATCTCCAGCACCGGCAGCCGTCCCGGCCAGGGCGCCCCCGTCTCGGAGACGACCCCGCTCGGCGAGCCCGCCACCTTGTACCCCGGGTACTGGAACTCCCAGCTCCACTGGTAGCCGTACACGGTCACGGTGACGTCCGGGTGCGGCGGGAGCTTGTCGATGAAGTTCTCGTCCCGGGCGGTAAAGAAGAAGAAGACGCCGACCATGATGAACGGGATGACCGTGTACATGATCTCGATCGGCAGGTTGTAGCGGACCTGGCGCGGCGGGGCGTCGGTGCGCTTGCGGTGGAAGATCACCGCCCACAAGATCGCGCCCCACACCACGGCGCCGACGCAGAACGCGGCGATCCAGCTGCCCCGCCAGAGGGTCACCACGACCTCGCCCTGCTTGGTGACCGGGAGCGGCAGGCCGAGCCGGGTGAACGTGGTGGACTGGCAGCCGGCCGTCGCCATCAGCACGGCGGCGAGCAGCACGGACCGCGGTATCCAGCGGCGCAGCTGCTGGCCCGGCGGGCGCCGGGCGGGCTGGCCAGCGCTCCGGGCGCCTGGCGAACCGGCGGCCACCGGACCGTCAGGCACAGCACCGTCGGGCACGGGGGCATTCTCCTCGGCGGGCACATGGCCCGGATCGTGCGCGCCCCTTCGGCGTGGGGCGCTGGGGGTGGGACTCACAGGTTGCCTTCCCAGCGGAATGACTCCCGGCTGCACGGGCAGGTCATGGCTCGTCCTACAGGCTGTCGTGCAAACAGTATCGTGCGCGCCGCCCGCCCTCACGGGGGACCCCATTTGTGCTGCCGCGTGTCCTCACGGGATGTGCTTATGGACGGTCACGTGCGGGTATCGCTCTCCCGTGGCAGCATGCGTCCAGAGGTCCCCGGGTTCCGGACCGCCCCGCGGAGTATTGTCGCCTTTTTAGCGGGAACAGGCAGCACAGAGCGAGAGGCATGCGGATGACCCCCCCGACGCGCCCAGCACCCCTGCTGACGATCGACGCGCTGGGCCGGAAGTGCCCCATCCCGATCATCATGCTCGCCGAGCGGATCCGCGAGGTCCCGATCGGGGCCACGGTCGCCGTGCTCGCCGACGATCCCGCCGCCCAGACCGACATCCCCGCCTGGTGCATGATGAAGTCCCAGGAGTTCGTGGTCGAGACGGCCCTGCCCCGCGGCTGGGCGTTCCTGGTCAAGCGCACCTACTGACGGCCGGCCCGGCGGGCTGACGGCCGGCCCGGCGGGCTGCGGGCGGCTGGCTAGGAGTCACCCGCGGACCGGAAGCGGCCGGAGAACCGCGGGTCCCGCTCCCACCACGGCTGGCTCCCGGCCGGCTCTCCCGCCGCGGCACCAGGCTCCGCGGGGTCCGCGTCCGCCCCGGTGGTCACCGTGACCGCCCCCGCCGCCGCGGCGCTCTCCGCGGCTTCCACCGCGTCCAGCTCAGCGTCCACGTCCGCGGCCTCGGTCTCGTCCTCCCGGATCATCTGGATGAACTGGGCGGCCAGGAACGGCAGCCCGACGATGTCGCCGAGCACCCACAGCACCCCGCCGCCGATGACCTGGTCACTGCGCAGGCTGGGGCCCCAGGGCCGGGCCAGCGCGTGATAGTAGGCCCCGGCGATGAGGCCCTGGTCGGCGAGCACGGCCAGGCCGAGCACGGCGTCCCCGACGACCTCGCCCGCGCTGACCCAGAGGCCGACCAGGTACGGGTAGGCCCGCGGCACCGGATCCACCCGCAGGAACATCCAGAAGAACACGAATCCCGGGGCCAGCAGGGCCAGGTAGGTCAGCTCGCGGACGGTGCCGCTGCGCAGGCTGGCCGTGTACCAGGGCGAGAAGTAGAGCACGAACGGCACCAGCACGATCACCAGCGTCGGGATGGCCGGGAACGTCGCAGCCCGCGCCAGGCGGCTGTGCACCGCCGCGTCCAGCCGCAGGCCGGCCCGCGGCGCCGCCTCCGTGATCAGCGTGAGCGGCCGGCCCAGCGCCACGAACAGCGGCACCACGAGCAGCAGCAGGATCGTCTGCACCGAGCGGATATAGAACAGCACGCCCTGGTACACCCCGAGGAACGACATCGTGGCGATGATCACGACGCCGAGGCCGCCGGCGTAGAAGGCGACCGCGCGGCCGGGCGGCCACGGCCGGCCGGCCCGCCGCACCCGGCGCATCCCGGCCAGGTACAGGCCGCCGGCCAGCAGCACGGCCACGAGCACCGGGACGTCCAGGGTCCACTCGGTGAGAACCCGGGCCGCCGTCAGCTCCGGCGGCCCCTGGTACGTGGGCCCGGGAACACCCGCGAGGAGAAGAGCTGCCACTCCGCCACGCTATCCCCACGGCCCGGCCGGCGGCGGCCAGAGCCCGCCGCGGGGTGCCGGGACAGGCACCGCAAGAGGAAAACCAGCGGTCAAAGCAGCCTAACGCAGTCACTACTGCATAACGGAACCCACGCGATATGCGTTTTCTCTTGCGCCAGATGCCCGAGGGGGACGACTCTATTCCGGTTGTGCCCTGTTACCCAGGACACAGCTGATCTGGCGCCATGATCATCCGCCAAGGAAGGAATGTGCATGCCGCAAGTCACACGCCTGCGTGTGGTCGGGGCGACGATAGCCGCTGGAGCACTGACGCTCGGCACTCTCGTCACGGCCACTGCCGCGCAGGCGGCCACCCCGAGAAGGGCGATCGCTGACTCCCATCCCGCGTGGGCAGTCGCCGCGAAGCGCCTATCCAGCCAGGCCGTCACGGCCGGCACCGTCAACGCGCGGGTCTACCTCACCCCTAGCCACCAGGCGGAGCTGGCCAGCCTCGTCGCCGCGGTCTCCAGCCCGGCGAGCAAGAGCTACCGCCACTTCATGAGCCCCGCCGCGGTGCGCAAGGAGTTCGCGCCGTCCGCAGCCGAGGTCGCCTCCGTGAAGTCCTGGCTTACCTCGGCCGGGCTGAGTGTGACCAGGGTCAACGCCAAGTACCCGGCCGGCGCCTACGTCGGCGTCCGCGGGTCCGTGGCCGCCGCCAGCAAGGCGTTCGGCGTGACGTTCGGCACCTACCGCGGCCCCGGCGGCCAGAGCGACCGGGCGCCTGACCACGCGGCCACCGCGCCCTCGTCCGTCGCGGGCTCGGTCCTCGCGGTGTCCGGCCTGGACACCGGGAAGAGCCAGATGAAGCCGGCGCTGCCGCCGCCCGGGCCGAACTACTGGGTCGCCAAGCCGTGCTCGACCTACTACGGCGAGAAGACTGCGACCAACAAGCCCAAGGCGTACGGCAAGTACCAGCCGTGGACCAACTGCGGGTACACGCCCAGCCAGGTCCGCGGGGCCTACGGGGTGACCAGCTCCGGGATGACCGGCAAGGGCCAGACCGTGGCGATCGTGGACGCCTACGCGTCCCCCACGATCAAGGCGGACGCCAACCAGTTCGCGACCGTCGTCGGCGACAGCCCGTTCGCGCCCGGCCAGTTCAAGCAGTACCAGGCCGGCCCGTACAACAGCCAGAAGGCGTGCGGCCCTGCGGGCTGGTACGGCGAGGAAACCCTCGACGTCGAGTCCGTGCACGGCATGGCACCCGACGCCAATGTCCGGTACGTCGCCGCGGGCAGCTGCTATGACTCCGACCTGGCCAACGCGGAAGCGGCCATCGTGGACACCGGCCTGGCCAGCATCGTCAGCAACTCCTACGGCGAGCCGGCCAGCTACTCCACGATCAACGCCACCTTCGACCTGATCTTCCAGGTCGGCGCCCTGGAGGGGATCGGCTTCTTCTTCTCCTCCGGCGACAGCGGCTACGAGGGCCCGACCGAGGACCCCGCATCCCCGTACGACCAGGTGGACTACCCGACGTCGAGCCCGTACGTCACCTCGGTGGGCGGCACCAGCCTGGCCATCAGCTCGACCAAGAGCTACCAGTGGGAAACCTCCTGGGGCACCATCATCGACCCGCTGATCCACCTCAAGAACGGCGGCAAGAAGTGGCAGTTCACCCCGCCGGGCCCGTACTCGACCGGGTATGACGGCTCCGGTGGCGGTGGCGTCAGCACCGAGTACACCCAGCCCTCCTACCAGGCGGGCGTGGTGCCGAACAGCCTGGCCACCAAGCTGCCGGACGGCACGACCAGCAGCCAGCCCATGCGGGTGGTCCCGGACGTGTCGGCGCTGGCCGACCCCAGCACCGGGATCCTGGTCGGCCAGACGACCCTGCAACCGGACGGGAAGAGCTACGCCTTCTCGCTCAGCAGGATCGGCGGCACCAGCGTGGCCACCCCCGTGTTCGCCGGCATCGAGGCCGACGCGCAGCAGGCGGCCGGCGGCGCACTCGGGTTCGCCAACCCAGGGATCTACTACCTGGACACGCACTTCGCCTACGGGACGTCGAACGCGGCGTACAACGACGTGACCGACCACCCGCTCGGCCCGGGCTACCTGGCCGAGGTGCGTAACAACTACACCAACCCGTACACCAAGCAGGGCCCGCTGCTGACCTACCTGCGGACCCTCGGCCTCAACGGTGAGGGCAAGGACCGGCTCCGTGCCGTCACGGGCTACGACGCCGCGACCGGCGTCGGCTCGCCCAGGAATTACATAACGGATGCGCCCTCGCTGCCCTAACTAGCGGCGACAGCATCACGGAGGGGACGGCCCGCACCCGGGCCGTCCCCTCCGGCATTTCACGAGGGATCCGGCCGGGCGCGGGGTTCGTTGCGGAAAGAACGAAGCGCCGCGGGCGCGGGCGCGAGGCCGGCCGGCTCAGCTGTAGTGCGCGGCGATCTCCGCGGCCGCATCCTCGCCGTACACGGCGCCCAGCCGCTCGGCCAGCGCCCCCGGCTTCAGCTCGTACTCCTGCGTGCCGACCGTCTCCAGCACGTGCACCGCGAGCATGTTGCCCAGCTGGGCGGCCCGCTCCAGCGGCAGGCCCCAGGCCACCGCGGCCAGGAAACCAGACCGGAAGGCGTCACCGGTCCCGGTTGGGTCGACCTTCCGCACCTCCGGCACCGCCGCAACGAAAACCGGATCGGCGCCGGTCCGCTCGATCTTGGCGCCGGCCGGCCCGAGCGTGGTCACCCGGACGCCGACCCGGTCCAGGATGTCCTGGCCGGACCACGAGCTCTTGCGCTCGATGAGGGCTTCCTCGTACTCGTTGCAGAACAGGTAGGCCGCGCCGTCAACCAGGGCGCGCACCCCCTCGGAGTCCAGCCGGGGCAGCTGCTGCGACAGGTCGGCCGCGAACGGGATCCCCAGGTCGCGGCACTCCCGGGTGTGGATGAGCATGCCGCCGGGGTCGCTGGCGCCGATCAGCACCAGGTCCAGGCCGCCGGCCTGCTCGGCGAGGGGGGCCAGCTCGATGTCGGCGTCCTCGCTCATCGCCCCGGGGTAGAACGAGGCGATCTGGTTACCGTCCGCGTCGGTGGTGCAGACGAACCGCGCGGTGTGCTGCGTGGTGGACTCGCGCACCCCGCCGCAGTCCACCCCGTGCCCGGTCAGCCAGGCGCGGTACGGGGCGAAGTCCTCGCCGACCGCGCCGACCAGCAACGGGCTGAGCCCGAGCACGCCGAGGCCGAACGCGATGTTGGCGGCTACCCCGCCCCGGCGGATCTCCAGCGCGTTGACGAGGAAGGACAGCGAGACCCGGTCCATCTTCTCGGGGATGAACTGCTCGACGAAGCGTCCGGGGAAGGTCATCAGGTGATCGGTCGCGATGGACCCAGTGATGGCTATACGCACTGCCGCACTCTAGGCGATGCGGGGTACCGCGGGAAGCAGCACGGCCGGGAGGCTACCCTCCCGGCCGTCGCTGAGCATGCTCTGTGAAGTTGTGCGGGACCTGTACCACTGATGAAACCCGTGCGGCGACCTGTACCACCGCACACGCCGGGGAGGCGGGGCCCGCCGCAGGCGGGTGCTCGCCGAGCCGGCGTTCGGCGCGGAGCGCCGAGCGGGGGGTCCAGGGGGGTCGTCCCCCCGGACTAGCTCAGCCCCCCGGACTAACTCAGTGGAACGAGTCGCCGCAGGCGCAGGACCCGGTGGCGTTCGGGTTGTCGATCGTGAAGCCCTGCTTCTCGATCGTGTCCACGAAGTCGATGGTCGCGCCCATCAGGTACGGGGCGCTCATCTTGTCGGTGACCACGTGCACGCCGGAGAACTCGGCGTCCACGTCCCCGTCCATCTCACGCTCGTCGAAGTACAGCTGGTAGCGCAGCCCGGAGCAGCCGCCCGGCTGGACGGCGATGCGCAGCCGCAAGTCGTCGCGGCCTTCCTGCTCCAGGAGGGCGCCCACCTTCGCTGCTGCGGTGTCAGTCAGGATGACACCCGTGGTTGCCGCCTCATTCTGGACCGTCATATGTGTTAGCTCCCGCGTTGGACTGCCGCCGCGTCCGCGGCGCTGCCTGATCTCCTGCTCCAACCATATGCGCTCCGCCGTCATTCCGGGCGGCGCGGCCGGGCTCCCGGATTTCCCGGGGGCCGGGCCGGGCTCAGGGCCTGGCGAACGGCATGCCGCTGGTCCAGGTCTCGGTCCCGTCCGGCCGGATCAGGTATCCAGCGTAACCGGCCAGCTTCCCGACCGCCTCCAGGGCCGCGTCGCCGCCCACGGCCAGCGCCGTGGCCAGGGCGTCCGCCAGGGCCAGGCTGGGCCCGGTGACCGTGGCCGAGGCGGCCCGGCACGCGGGCTGCCCGGTGTGCGGGTCCACCAGGTGGGCGCCGCGCTCGTAGGTACCGGAGGTGGCGACCGCCCCGTGCACCTCCAGGACCGCGGCCAGCGCGGCCGGCCGCCACGGGTGCCGGATCCCCGCCCGCCAGGGCTCCCCCGGGGCCGGCCCGCCGAACGCGGCGAGGTCACCTCCGCCGTTGACCAGGGCGGCGGGCAGGCCCGCCTGGCGGAGGGCGTCCAGCGCCCGGTCCACGGCCCAGCCCTTGACCAGCCCGGTCGGGTCATACCCCCCGGGTATCGCCCACGGGTCGAACCAGCCGCCGGACGCGTCCCGGGCCGCCTCGCAGACCGCCCGCACCTCAGCCAGGCTGGGCGGCCCATCCGCCTCGGAGAGGCTGCCCTCCCGCAGCCGGCTGAGCGGGCTCCGCGGATCCCAGGTACTGAACACCGCGTCGGCCTCGTGCAGCCGGGCGCAGGACGCCCGGATCGCGGCGGCGGGATCGGGCCGGGCCGGTTCCCAGCCGGACGCTGCGCAGCCGGCTCCCGGGGGGAGGGCACGGCGGGCAGCACGGCGAACGAGACGACCGTGCCCATCACGTGCTCGGCGTGGGTGATGGGGCGCTGGCCGCCGCCGGGAGCGCCCTCCGGCGGCGGGGCGGCCCGCGGGGCTGGCAGGCGGGCGGGCCGCTGGAGGGGTGGCGCGCCGCGGCGGCGCAGCCTCACCGGAAGTGCGCCTTGTCCAGCGCGGCCTGCACGGACAGGGCGTAGGCCTGGCTGGTGTAGGTGGCGCCGGACACCGCGTTGATGCGGGCGCTCTGGGCCGCCAGCACCTCGCTGCGCAGGGTGGGCAGGACCTGGACGGCGAGTTGCTGGGAGTACTGCTCCGCGGTGCGCAGCACCGGGACCGTGATCCCGGTGATCCGGCCGCCGCTGATGCTCACCCGGGCGGCCAGCTCGCCGTAGCCGTAGCGCTCCAGGGCGCCCTGGGTGGTCACCGCGGCCGCCGGGCCGGCCGCCGCCGACGGGGACCGGCGGCCTGCCTGCCGGGCCGGCCCGCGCGGGGCGCTGTGGCTGGCCTGGCCGGCGGGCCTGGTCCCCTGGCTGGCCAGGGCGGCAGGCGAGGCCGTCTTGTGCAGCCCGACGACCCCCAGGAACCCGGCCACGGCCCCCGCGGCGACCAGCCACGGCGCACGCTTCATCGGGTGCTCCCCATCTGCGCTCTCCTCGGTGAATAGGACGCCCGGTCAGAGGGCGAATGCCTCATGGTGGATGACCTCGTCCGGGATACCCAGGTTCCGTGCGGTATCGACGATCGAGGCGACGAACCCCTCCGGGCCGCAGACGTACACGTCGCGCTGGGCGAGGTCGGGTACCAGCCGCGGCAGTGAGACCTCGTCGATGGCCGCTTCGCCGCGGGAACCGACCAGCTCGTGGATGGTCCCGCGGCGGTGCCTGACCAGCTCCCGGACCTCGGTGCTGAGCACCAGGTCGGCGGGCCGGCGGGCGCGGAGCAGGACGACCGGCGCGCTGCCCCGGGGCAGGTCCTCCAGCAGCGACCGGAGTGCGGTCACCCCGATGCCGGCCGCCACCAGGAGGGCCCGGGCCGGCGCTGGGCGTACCGGGTGAACGCCCCGTACGGGCCCTCGATGGCGACCAGGGTCCCGGGCCGGAGGCTGGCCAGCGCGGCGGAGTGATCCCCGACCGCCTTCACGGTCAGCCGCAGGTACGGGGGCTGCGGCAGCGCCGACAGGGAGTACGGGTGGGCCTGCCACCACATTCCCCTGGCCAGGAACCGCCAGCAGAGGAACTGGCCGCCGGAGACGGCCAGCCGGTCCAGGCGCCGGCCGGTGCAGATCACGGAGACCACGCCCGGCCCCTCCTGGCGCACCTCGGCGACCGTCAGCCGGTGCCGCAGGCTCCGGACGGCCGGCAGGCCGACCCGGTAGCAGAGCACCAGGCCGGCGGTGGCGGCCCAGGCCACCGACCAGGCGACCTGGGTCAGCGGGTGGCCCACGAACGCCGGGCCGAGCACGATGACGTGGGCGAACGAGATAGCCAGGGCCAGGTACATCCACAGGTGGATCAGCCACCAGGTCTCGCGGCGGAGCCTGCGCCGCACGGCACGGACCGAGACGATGCCGATCAGGCACATCAGGGCGAGGCCGATGGTCGCGGTGAGCACGTCCGGGTATCTGGTCAGCAGGACACCTGCCTCATGCCACACCCCCGCCCGGGCCGCTTCGGCGTAGCCCAGGGTGAGGAGCAGGGCGTGGGCGGCGAGCAGGCTGATCGGCCAGGGAGCGACCGCGCGGTGCAGCCGGAGCAGGCCGTCCTGGCCCGCCACCCGTTCCACGAACGGGATGCGGCTGACCAGCAGGACCATGATCAGGGCCAGGTAGGTGCCGATCATGCCGGTCAGGCTGCCCGTGTAGGTGAGCAGGCCGCCGCGGGCGGACAATTGGCTCGCGGGCTGGCTGGTGACGGTGACGGCCAGGGTGGCACCGAGGCCTGCCCCGCCCGCCAGGAGCGCGAGGGCTGCGAGTGCCGGATGCGGCCGGGGGGCGGCTGGGCTGCGGACGGGCTTGCGCTTACGGTCGGCTGGCGACCTCGGCCCGCCAAAGGCCACCGGTGAGGCACTCATGGCAGCCAACCTGGCAGCGGAAGCTATCCGTGGTGTCGCTAAATCCTCTGAGTTTCCTCTGTGCCGCCGGACGCCCGCCTGCCCGGCCTGACCTGCGCCTCGATCGCAAGGGAGGTTAAAGCGGACACCGCGGCCAGGCAAGTCCCGGCTAGAGCCCGGGAGCGCCCCAGACCGCGAACCAGCGGGTCAGGTCGGGCTCGATCTTCAGGTCGGCGCCGACCGCGCCGCGCACCTGCAGCTCGACGGCGTTGTCCCGCTGTTCACCGGATTTCGGCACGAACGGGTAGAACGTCCCCCGCTTATAGAGGTAGACGATGCCGAGCCGCCGCACCGTGTCGCTGGTGAAGCTGACCAGCGTGCAGAGCAGCTGCGGCCCGAATCCGCCGTCCGCCAGCGAGGAGTTGACCGCGTGCAGGTCGGTGACCAGCGCCTCGAAGTCGTCCGGGGCGTGCTGGCAGGTCAGCCACGTGAACCCGTAAGAGTCGGTGCTCACCTCGACGGAGGCCTGGCCCGAGCCCATGCTCAGCAGCTCGCGGACGTCCTTCTCGATGTCGCCGAACGCCTTGCCCTCGGCGGCCCGGAAGCAGACCGAGCCGGTCCCGGTGGGCTTGAGGTCCATCCCCGCCTCCAGCGTGATCGCCGCCGTGGGCAGGGAGAACAGCTCGTCCAGGTTCGGCTGGGCCGGCTTGGACCGGCCCAGGATCGTGTCCAGGAAGCCCACCGGGTTACCTGCTCAGCTGCTCGGAGATCTCGGACAGCTGGCGCAGCCGCCGCTCCAGCGACGGGTGGGTGGAGAACAGGTTGTTCAGGCTGAAGCCCTTTTCGCTCGCCTTGAACGCCGGGATGAAGTAGAAGGCGTTCAGCGGCTCGGCCGCGCGCAGGTCCTTGGTCGGGATCGCGTTCATCGACCCGCTGACCTTCTGCAGCGCGCTGGCCAGCGCGGACGGCTGCCCGGTGAGCAGCGCCCCGGACCGGTCCGCCGCCAGCTCCCGGTACCGGGACAGCAGCCGGATGAGCAGGAAGCTGACCGCGTAGGTCACGACGCCGACGACCAGGACGACCAGGACGACCGGGAGCGCGCCGCCGTTGTTGTTGTTGTTATTGCTGCGGCCGCCGCCCCCGCCGAACAGCTCGGAGTAGAAGGCGAACCGGACCAGCAGGCCCGCGATGATGCCGATGAACGAGGCGATGGTCATCACCGCGACGTCCTTGTGGGCCACGTGCGACAGCTCGTGGGCGAGCACGGCCTCCAGCTCGCGGTCGTCCAGGTTGCTGTTGAGCAGGCCGGTGGTCACGACCAGGACTGAGGTCTTGGAGTTCCGCCCGGTGGCGAACGCGTTCAGCATCGGCGAGGGCGCGACCGCCACCCGGGGCTTAGGCATGTTGGCCAGCGCGACGAGGCGGTCCACGATGCCGTGCAGCCGGGCCGCCCGCGGGTCGTCCTGCGGGCTGACCACGACCGCCCCTGCGGTGCTGAGGGCGATCTTGTCGGAGTACCAGAAGGAGCCGATCCCCAGGGCCAGGCCGACCAGCACCGCGATGAACACGATGCCGCCGCTCGAGACCCGGTTGGTGGCGCCGAGGATCAGCACGAGGACGGTGATGAAGGCGACGAACACGACTCCGAGGAGAAACATAGTCAGGGTCATCCGCGCCGTGAGTCCCCTGTCAGGCGCATAGCGAGTCTTCGCCACCGCGCCGCCTCCGTTCTGTCAGCGGGCCGAGGCCAACTGAGCACTAACCGGCTTCGCTATCGAAGCCATCCTGTTTCATTATCAGGCAGAGACCGAGCGAAATTCCCACGATGCGCCGCCCCGTCAGGGCCGGATCCGCCGGCCGCCGCAGCGGTCGCAGGTGGGCCTTCCAGCCGGCCCGCAACCTGGCCGTCCTTCCCCCGGGACGCCCACCCGCCAGTGTGCAACGGCCAGCTGAAAGTTTGCTGAGTCAACCCTGCAAGCAGGGTGAACCCCGGCCGGCCAGCAGCTGATGACCGTCAGCCCCGGGAGCGGAATCCCTCAGCCGGGGATGAGGCCATCCTCCGAGAGCAGGCCACGCACGTCGTCCATGCTGGCGTCGGAGTACGGCAGGATCACGTCCGACGGTTCCAACGTATCCGCGGGCACCGGCGTTCCCACGGCACGGACCCGGTCCAGCATCGCGGCCAGGGCGGGGCGGAATGCAGCCTCGTCGCCGGAGTTCAGCGCGGCCTCCAGCCTGGCGTCCAGCTTGTTCAGCTCGTCCGCCACCGAGTCATCGACCTCCAGCTGGCCCTCGCCGAGGATCCGGACGATCATGATCCGTCACCAGCCTGCGGCTGATCAGCGGTCTTCCCCGCCTGGCCATTGCCGGCCGTGCCCGCGGAGCCCTCGATCTCCCGTGGCGCCTCACCCTGGCCGAGCTCACCCTTGAGGCGCTCCAGCTCGCGGTCCACGTCGTGACCGCCGCCCATCTGGTCCAGCTCGCGCTGGATATCGTCGTTCGGCTGCCCGGTCACGTCGTCCAGGGCCCCGGACGCCATCAGCTCGTCGATGGCGCCGGCCCGGGCCTGCATCTGCGCGGTCTTGTCCTGGGCGCGCTGCACCGCCATGCCCACATCGCCCATCTCCTCGGAGATGCCGGACACGGCCTCGCCGATCCGGGTCTGGGCCTCAGCGGCCGTATAGGTGGCCTTGATGGTCTCCTTCTGCGTGCGGAAGGCCTCCACCCGGGCCTGCAGCCGCTGCGACGCGGCGGTCAGCTTCTCCTCGTCGGCCTGCAGCGACTGGTACTGGGTCTGCAGGTCGCTGATCTGGGTCTGCAGGCCCGACTTGCGGGTCAGCGCCTCGCGGGCCAGGTCCTCACGCCCGCTGCCCAGAGCCTGGCGGGCCTGGCCATCGAGCTTAGCCTGCTGCTGCTGCAGCGAGTTCATCTGCAGCTCGACACGCTTGCGTGACGTGGCCACGTCGGCAACGCCGCGGCGGACCTGCGTCAGCATCTCCAGCTGCCGCTGGTAGGAGTAGTCCAGGGTCTCGCGCGGATCTTCCATCCGGTCCAGGGCTTTGTTGGCCTTGGCCTTGAAGATCATCGATACCCGCTTCACCACGCTCATCGGCGCGACCATCCCCTCATCGTGTAACGCTGCGGCCAGCCACCTGCGGCGCACAAGCCGGCACCCCCCGTGCTGTGGCCGCCGCGCCTGCAGGCTGGTGGCACACAGCCTACGCGGTCAAAGCTGGCGCAGCCATCACGGCCGGAAGGCTCGCGGTCTGGTGATCCGCGGCCTTCGTCCCGGTAGGCTGAGACCGTGTTCAGACGACGTAGCACGGCCACCCAGGACGCCCAGGACGCGGGCACCCCGGGCGCTTCAGACAACGGTCAGGCCGACCACCCCGCCTCGGTGACCGCTGGCAAGGGCAGGCCGACCCCCAAGCGCAGCGAGGCGGAACGCCGCCGCCGGTACAACGCCCCGGGCGACCGGAAGGAAGCGCTGCGCCAGTCGCGGACCAGGGACCGCTCCGCGCGCGCCCGCAAGACGGAGGCCATGCGGCGCGGCGAGGAATGGGCGCTGCCCGCCAAGGACAAGGGCCCGGTCCGGGCGCTGGCCCGCGACCTGGTGGACTCGCGGCGGCGGCTCAGCGAGTTCTACATGTACGGCCTGGTCGTGCTGCTGTTCCTGCTGTTCCTGCACAACCCGGTGATGCAGACGGTGCTCCCCCTGCTCCTGGTCGCCATGGTGGTGATCATGATCGTGGAAGGGTACTTCGTGGGCCGTAAGGTCACCGCGCTGGCCAACGAGCGCTTCCCCGGGGAAAGTACCCGGGGGATCAAGATGTACGCGGCCATGCGGGCACTGCAGATCCGCCAGCTCCGGTTCCCCAAGCCGAGGGTGAAGCCGGGCGCCACGGTCTGACGGCGGCCCCGGCGACGACGGTCCTGCCCAGGGCAGGCTCTTTCGCGGGCGGAGTCATTGGAGGACAGGCTGTTCGCGGCCGGCTCTGTCGCGCTCAGCTCTGTCGCGCTCAGCTCTGTCGCGGTCAGCTTTTCGCGTCAGGCCGGCCCCTTCGCAGGCATACCGGGACATTCCTTTAGTGTCGTGCGTTATGGAATATCGCCACTTGGGCCACAGTGGCCTCAAAGTCAGTGAGATCGCCTACGGGAACTGGATTACCCACGGCTCCCAGGTCGAGGAAGACGCCGCCCGGGCGTGCGTCGCGGCGGCCCTGGATGAGGGCATCACCACGTTCGACACGGCCGACGTCTACGCCGGGACCCGGGCCGAGGAAGTCCTCGGCCGCGCGCTGCACGGCGTCCGGCGCGAGTCCCTGGAGATCTGCACCAAGGTGTACTGGCCCACCGGCCAGGGGCCGAACGACCGCGGCCTGTCCCGCAAGCACATCATCGAGTCCGCGCACGGGTCACTGCGCCGCCTGCAGACCGATTACCTGGACCTCTACCAGGCCCACCGCTACGACCGCGAGACGCCGCTGGAAGAGACCCTGCGTGCCTTCGAGGACCTGGTCCGCCAGGGCAAGGTGCTGTACATAGGCGTGTCCGAGTGGCGTGCGGAGGAGATCGAGGCCGCGCTGCGGATCGCCGGCGAGATGGGCTTCGACCGGATCGTGTCCAACCAGCCGCAGTACAACATGCTCTGGCGGGTGATCGAGTCCGAGGTGGTCCCGCTGTGCACCAAGGAGGGCATCGGGCAGATCGTCTTCTCCCCCATCGCTCAGGGGATCCTGACCGGCAAGTACCGGGCGGGCGAGCCCGTGCCGCCGCAGTCGAGGGCGACTGATCCGAGCGGGTCCGGGTTCATCCAGCGCTTCATGGACGACGACCTGCTGCGGCGCGTGGCGGCCCTGGGGCCGATCGCCCGGGAGACCGGCCTGACCATGGCCCAGCTGGCGGTGGCCTGGGTGCTGCAGAACCCGAACGTGTCGGCCGCGATCATCGGCGCGACCCGGCCGGAGCAGGTCGGGGAGAACGTGAAGGCCTCCGGGGTCCGCCTGGAGCCGGAGGTGCTCCGGCGTATCGACGACGCGCTGGGGGACACGATCCGGCGCGACCCGGCCCTCACCCAGAGCCCCGAGCACCGTCCGTAACAATCCCGTCGCCGCCTGCCACGAAAGGCCGTCCGCCGCGTTCGTGATCAACCGATTGGTGTTGCTCCAGCAACAGCAATCGGTTGATCACGAACGGTCGTGGAGCCCGGCACGGCGGCGCGCAGCGGCGAGCGGGGATCCGGGGCGGGGGTCCAGGGGGGCGCCCCCCGGACTACTCCGCGCGGAGGCTCATGGGGCCGTACTCGACCCGGCTCTCCTCGAGCAGGGTAACCTGGTCCACGCCGCCGGCCAGCAGTTCCCGCCAGTTCTCGCCGAGCCAGCTCTCGGCGTCGCCCTGGCTGGGGAACGTTTCCCGCGGCACTCCCCGTGACGGCACCACGGTCCCGTCCGCTGTCTCGAACTGCCAGGTCCAGGCCATGTCGTTGCCGCCTCCTCGGTATGCGGTAAGCGACAGTAGCCGACCCGGCGCGGTTACCGCGCAGCACCCCCAGGGCCGCCGGCGGAATGCCCGGCGCCCCCTCATTGCCTGAGATGGACTATTTATGGTCTCCTATCCGGGATGGGGCATGGGTCGCAAATGGGCCCGCCCCGCAGAACGGCAGCAGACGCGGCCGGGAAACTGTTAAGTTCTATGGGCAGCCCTGAGCCGGGCGCCGCGGCACGTGTCCCCCTGGCTCAGCCCCGGGAGCAAGGTGGTGACGACATGGCGCGCGTTGTCGTCGTTGGTGACCTGATGACCGACACGGTCGCTCACGCGGCCCTTCCGCTGGCGAAGGGCAGTGACACGCCGGCCACGGTCAGCATGCACGGCGGCGGGTCAGGCGCGAACATCGCGGCCTGGCTGGCCGCGGACGGCGGCGAGGTGGCGTTCGTCGGCCGCCGGGGCGCCGACATCGCCGGCCGTAACCGTGACATGGAACTGATGGGCTACGGCGTCGACGCCCGGCTGGTCATGGACCCGGACCGGCCCACCGGGACCTGCGTGGTGATGGTCACCCACAAGGGAGACCACACGATGATGTCGGACCCCGGAGCGAATGCCGCGCTGCACCCCGACGACCTGCCCAAGGACCTGTTCGCGCCCGGCGCCCACCTGCACATGTCGGGCTACACGCTGCTGAACGAGGGATCGCGGGGCGCCGCCCTGGCGGCCTTCGCGCACGCGGGCCGGGCCGGCATGACGATCTCGGTGGATGGCGCCTCGTCCGCCCCGCTGGAGCGGGTGGGTGCCGAGCCTTTCCTGGAGATGACCAACGGGGTCACCCTGCTCCTGGTCAATGCGGATCAGGCCACCGTGCTCACCGGCCGGGAAGACCCCGAGTCGGCGGCGCACGTGCTGACCGCCTGGTATCCCGAGGTCGTGGTGAAACTCGGCGCGGACGGGGCGCTCTACGCGAACGGCCGGCCCGACCCGGTCCGCTCCCTCGCCCTGCCCATCGAGACCTTCGTGGACGGGACCGGGGCCGGGGACGCCTTCTGCGCCGGCTTCCTGCCCGCCTGGCTGGACAAGAAGCCACCCCTCGAGGCGCTGGGCAGCGGATGCCGCCTGGCCGCGAACGCACTCGGCCTGGTCGGTGCCCGGCCAGCTCTCTGATTCCGGCCACCGGGCCGCCGACCACCGGGCCGCCTTCCTGGACGGGCTCTTCTCCCTGGACGGCCGGGTAGCCCTGGTCACCGGGGGCAGTTCCGGGATCGGCCACGCCATGGCCCGCGCCCTCGCCCTGGCCGGCGCCCGGGTCGTGCTGCTGGCCCGCGGTGCGGACGGACTGGCCAGGGCGGCCGCGGCCATCCGGTCAGCCGGCGGGACGGCGGCCTGGGTCCGGGCCGATCTCGCCGACCCGGCCGAGACCGAGCGGGCGGCCGGGGAATCCGCCGCGGCCTTCGGGGAACCGGACATCCTGGTGAACGCGGCCGCCGCCAACCCGCGGCCGCCCCTCGGCGAGCAGACGCTGGAGCAGTGGGGCGAGGTGCTGGCGCTGAACCTGACCGCCCCGTTCGTGCTCGGCCAGCGCTTCGGTCCCGCGATGGCCCGGCGCGGCTGGGGCCGGATCATCAACGTCGCCTCCCAGCAGGCGGTCCGGGCGTTCGGCAACAGCGGCGGGTACGGGGCATCCAAGGCCGGGCTGGCCGGGCTCACCCGGTCCCAGTCCGAGGCGTGGGCTCCCCACGGGGTGTGCTGCAACGCGATCACGCCCGGGTTCGTGGCCACCCCGATGACCCAGGCCGTGGCCAGCGACCCGGTACGCTCCGCGGCCCTGGCCGCCCGCACCATGACCGGCCGCAACGGCGAGCCCGCCGACTTCGAGGGCGTGACCGTGTTCCTGGCCAGCCCGGCCAGCGGCTACGTGACCGGCCAGCTCATCTTCGTGGACGGCGGCTTCTCGGTCACCTGAGGCCAGCCGTCAGGCCGTCCGTCAGGCCGTCCGTCAGGCCGTCCGCGGCAGCCGGAAGCCCCAGTTCAGCATCCGCGCGGCATCCCGCGCGCCCGCGGCCACTCCGGTGGCGGGGCTGTGCAGCACGACCCCGATCAGCACCCGCCTGTCCCTGACCGCCTCGAACAGCAGGCAGTGGCCGGCATCATCGGTGTAACCGTCCTTGATCCCGACGGCCCCCCGGTACGAGCCGATCAGCGCGTCGGTGTTGTCCCACCAGTAACTGTGGTGACCGTGTCCCTTCACCAGGTGATAGAAGGACCGGTCCACGATCGACCGGAAGGCCGGGTAGCGCATGACCGCGAGACCGAGCGTGAGCAGGTCGGACGGCGTGGAGTACGTCGAGGTCTCGGTGGGGTAGGGAAGCCCGTCTGGTGAGGTGAAGTGGGTGTGCTTCATGCCCATCCGGGCCGCGGTCGCGTTCATCCGGGCCAGGAAGGCATCGACGCCGGGCCCGTAGGCGTTGGCGAGGGTATACGCCGCATCCGCCCCTGACGGCAGCAGCAGCGCCTCCAGCAGCTCGTGCGCCGTGAGGACGTCCCGCGGGCGCAGCGCCGCGGTTTCGCCCCCGTGCTTCCAGGCGTAGCTGACCGCGGCCTTCGGCACCCGGATCTCCCGGCCCAGGTCGCCCTGCTGGAGGACCAGCAGGGCCGTCATCACCTTGGTCACGCTCGCCATCGGCCGCGGCGTGTCCACGTCGCGGCCCCACAGCACCTGACCGGTGGCCGCGTCGGCCAGCACCGCCCCCCTGGCCTTCACCCCGCTCGGCGCGCCCGTCACCTCGATCGCCGGGTGGACGGCCGGGCGGGGCGCAGACGGCGAGGCCGGGACCGGCGTGCGGGCCGGGACCGGCGTCCGGGCCGGGACCGGCGTGCGGGCCGCGGAGGTCGCGGCCGGCGTGGGCGGAGCCTGGGCCGTGACCGTGGGCCCGCACGCCGCCACGCCGCCGATCATGGCGGCCCCCGCGATCAGCCCGGCGATCCGTCCCCTCTGATGCATGACAGTAACTGTTCCCCGCTCGCACCCAGATCCGCGCGATGAGCCCATCAGGATGCCGGGCTGGCCGCCGCTGATCACCACGAAAACACCGTTAGGGGATGTTATCGGGATTTATCCGCGGGAGAGCGGGCCGCGCGCCGCCCGCCCCGCGGACGATCATGGAGGGCGCGCCGCGCCAGCGTTGTTGGGCAAGTCTGTCGCCGCCAGGCGGCACAATGGCGGACATGGCACGACGCACCGCGACACCACCGCCCCCCGAGGACTTCGAGGAAAACATCGTCGATATCGATGTTGCCGAGGAGATGCGGGGCAGCTACCTCGAGTACGCGTACTCCGTCATCTACCAGCGGGCGCTGCCCGATGCCCGGGACGGCCTCAAGCCGGTACAGCGCCGGATCCTGTACCAGATGAACGAGATGGGGCTGCGGCCCGACCGCGGGCACGTCAAGTGCGCCCGGGTGGTCGGGGATGTCATGGGCCGGCTGCACCCGCACGGCGACGGCGCCATCTACGACGCGCTGGTGCGGATGGCCCAGCCGTGGGCCATGCGCCTGCCGCTGATCGACGGGCACGGCAACTTCGGCTCGCCCGGCGGGGATGACTCCCCCGCCGCCATGCGCTACACCGAGGCCCGGCTGACCGCGGCGGCCATGGAGATGGTCGCCTCGATCGACGAGGACACCGTCGACTTCCAGCCCAACTACGACGGCACCGAGACCCAGCCTGAGGTGCTGCCCGCCGGTTTCCCGAACCTGCTGGTGAACGGCACCGCCGGCATCGCGGTGGGGATGGCCACCAACATGGCCCCGCACAACCTCGGCGAGGTCATCGCCGCGGCCCGGCACCTCATCGGCAACCCCGACGCCAGCCTGGACGAGCTGATGCGCTTCGTGCCGGGCCCGGACCTGCCCACCGGCGGCAAGATCGTCGGCCTGGACGGGATCAGGGAGGCGTACGAGACCGGGCGCGGGATCTTCCGTACCCGGGCCACGGCCCGGATCGAGAAGATCAACCCGCGCCGGGACGGCATCGTGGTCACCGAGCTGCCCTACGGCATCGGGCCGGAGAAGGTGATCTCCCGGATCAAGGACCTGGTGCAGGCGAAGAAGCTGGCCGGGATCTCCGACCTGAAGGACCTGACCGACCGGCACCGCGGGCTGCATCTCGTCATCGAGGTCCGCGGCGGGTTCCACGCCGAGGCCATCCTCGACGAGCTGTACCGGCTCACGCCGATGGAAGAGACGTTCGGGATCAACAACGTCGCGCTGGTGGACGGCCAGCCACGGGTCCTGGGCCTGCGCGAGCTGCTGAGCATCTACGTCGACCACCGGATCGACGTGGTCCGGCGGCGCAGCGAGTTCCGCCGCCGCAAGCGCGCCGACCGGCAGCACCTGGTCAACGGGCTGCTGATCGCGCTGCTCAACATCGACGAGGTCATCCAGGTCATCCGGGCCAGCGACGATTCCGCCCAGGCCAGGGAACGGCTCATGTCGGTCTTCGACCTGTCCGAGATCCAGGCGCAGTACATCCTGGACACCCCGCTGCGCCGGCTGACCCGCTTCGACCGGCTGGAGCTGGAGCGCGAGCGGGACACCCTGGAGCGGGAAATCGCCGAGCTGACCGCGATCCTGGAGTCCGAGGCCCGGCTCCGCGAGCTGGTCTCCAGCGAGCTGGGCGAGATCTCCGGGCGGTTCGCCAGCCCGCGCCGCACCGTGCTGCTGGAAGGCAGCGGGAAGGCCCGGACGGCCGCGGTGCCGCTCGAGGTGGCCGACGACCCGTGCCTGGTCCTGCTGTCGTCCGCCGGGCTGATCGCCCGGACCGCCACCCAGCCCGCTGATGCGCCGGCCGAGGGCACGCTGGAAGCGGCCGCGCAGGACGGCGCCGCGCCGCCCGCGGCCGGCCCGCGCGCGGCGCATGACGTGATCATCGCCACCGCGGCGGCCACGGCCCGCGGGACCACGGCCGTGGTCACCTCCCAGGGCCGGCTGATCCGGATCGGCGTGCTGGAGATCCCGGCCCTGCCGCCCAGCGCCCACTCCCCCTCGCTGGCGGGTGGCGCCCCGATCGCCGAGTTCGTCCCGCTCGAGGCGGGTGAGACCGTGGTGGGCCTGGCCGCGCCGGACGGGTCGCCCGGCGGGCTCGCGCTCGGCACCGCCGACGGCGTGGTCAAGCGGGTGGCCCCGGACTACCCGGCCAGCGCCACCGAGTTCGAGGTCATCTCGCTGAGGGACGGCGACCGGGTGGTCGGCGCAGTCCAGCTGCCCGGGGACGATGCGGACCTGGTGTTCATCACCAGCGACGCCCAGCTGCTCCGGTTCCGGGCCGCGGCGGTCCGCCCGCAGGGCCGCGCGGCCGGCGGGATGGCCGGGATCCGGCTCTCCGCCGGGGCGGCGGTGACCTGGTTCGGCGCGATCCCGGACAGCGCGCCGGGGACCGCGGACCCGGCGGCGGACGCGGTGGTGGTCACCGTGGCGGGCAGCAGCCACGCACTGCCCGGGACGGCGGCGGCCACCGTCAAGGTGACGCCGTACCAGGAGTACCCGGCCAAGGGGCGGGCCACCGGCGGCGTGCGCTGCCACCGGTTCCTCAAGGGCGAGGACACGCTGGTCCTCGCCTGGGCCGGGCCGGGCCCGGCCCGGGCCGCGACCGATGCGGGCGTCCCGGTCTACCTGCCCGACGCGGACGGCCGCCGGGACGGCTCCGGGGAGCGCATCCGGCAGGGGCTGGCCGCGGTGGGAGGGATCGCCGCGCCCCGCTGAGCATGGGCAGCGGCGGGACTCAGGAGGCGGCGGGACTCAGGAGGCGGCGGCGGGGCCGGACCGGGCGACCGGGCGGCCCGCCGCGGCGGCCAGCGCGGCCAGCAGGTCACGCGGGCCGGCGTAGGGGGGGTCGCCGAACTGCCACCAGCGCGCGACCTGCAGGCCGCGGGCCCCCGGGTCGAACACGTCGCCGCCGAAGCACCCGGCGCGGGCCAGCGCGGCCAGGTCGTCGTCGTCCCCGGCTAAGGTGACCACGAACGCCGCGGCGTCCAGCAGCGCTGCGGCGCATCGCGCGGCACGGACGGGATCATTGCCGGCGCGGGCGAGCCGCCACGCGGCCTGGGCGCGGAGAAACTCCGCCATCAGAACCTGTCTCGTCACTCTGGGTATCGTACTCTTTACGAAGCGTAATTGCCCCTTCTCGCCTTGCCCGTGCGCCCCGCGCGCCGCCATTTTCCGGCGTGCCGCCGGCGTCAGGCGTCGATGCGGGACAGGTCCAGCTCGGCCGCGCCGCCCACGATGAATTCCCGGCGGGGCCCCACCTCGCTGCCCATCAGCAGGTCGAAGATCCCGCCCGCGGCGGCCGCGTCCTCGATCCGGATCCGCCGCAGCGTGCGGTGCCGCGGGTCCATGGTGGTCTCGGCCAGCTGCCCGGCGTCCATCTCGCCCAGGCCCTTGTACCGCTGGATGGGCTCCTTCCAGCGCTGGCCCCGCTTCTCCATCTCGAGCAGCCGGCGGTGCAGCTCGCTGTCGGAGTAGGTGTAGTTGTACTTCTGCTGGCCCTTGCGGGGGTTGGACAGCTCGATCCGGTGCAGCGGCGGCACCGCGGCGAAGACCCGTCCCGCATCCAGCATCGGCCGCAGGTAGCGGTGGAACAGGGTGAGCAGCAGGCAGCGGATGTGCGCGCCGTCCACGTCGGCGTCGGACATGAAGATGACCCGCTGGTAACGGGCGGCGTCCAGGTCGAACGAGGCGCCGGAACCGGCCCCGATGACCTGGATGATGGCCGCGCACTCGGCGTTCTTGAGCATGTCCGCGAGCGACGCCTTCTGCACGTTGAGGATCTTGCCGCGGATCGGCAGGAGCGCCTGGAACTCCGAGTTCCTGGCCAGCTTGGCGGTGCCGAGGGCCGAGTCACCCTCGACGATGAACAGCTCGCTGCGATCGTCGGTGCTGCGGCAGTCCACCAGCTTGGCGGGCAGCGCCGAGGTGGCCAGCGCGGATTTGCGGCGCTGGTTGTCCCGGTGCTCACGGGCCGCGATCCGGGCCTTGGTGGCGGAGGCCACCTTCTCCAGGACCGCCCGGGCCTGCTGCTTGCCCGCCCGGCTGCGCGCCTCGAAGACGGCCTGCAGCTCCCGGGACACCACGTCGGCCACGATCCGGGATGCGGCCGGCGTGCCGAGGACCTCCTTGGTCTGGCCCTCGAACTGCGGCTCGGGCAGCCGCACCCCGATCACCGCGGTCAGCCCTTCCAGCGCGTCTTCCTTGGTGGCCGGCTCGTCGCCGTTCTTCAGCAGCCGGGCCGCGCGCAGCTGCGCGTTCAGCGTCTTGACCAGGGCCCGCTCGAACCCGGTGACGTGCGTCCCGCCCTTGGGCGTGGCGATGACGTTGACGAATGACCGGGTCACGGTGTCGTACCCGGTGCTCCACTGCAGGGCCACGTCGACCTGCAGCTCGCGTTCCACGTCCGTGGGCGTCATGTGACCCTGCTCGTCCAGCACCGGCACGGTCTCGCTGAACTGGCCGGCGCCGGTCAGCCGCAGCACATCGGTCAGTGGCTCCCCGGGCGACAGGTACGCGCAGAACTCGCTGATTCCACCGTCGAAACGGAACTCTGCTTCTTTTTCCGCAACGGAACCTGATCTGGGCCCGGCGTCCGCGCCCGGCGCGGCATCCTCGGGGGAATCGCCAGGACGCTGGGCCATCGCAGGCCGCTCGTCCCGGACCCGGATCGCCAGGCCGGGGACGAGGTACGCGGTCTGCCGGGCCCGCTGCACGAGCGCGTCGAAGCTCCAGTCGGCGTCCTTCGTGAACACCTGGCGATCCGGCCAGAACCGGATCCTGGTGCCGGTCACCTTGCGGGCCACCTTGCGGGTCTGGCGCAGGCCCTTGCCCCGGGTGAAGGAGGCCCGCGGCCCCTCGGCCGCGAACTCGCCGGGAACGCCGCGGCGGAACGAGGCGGCCCACTCGTGCCCCTCCCGGTCAACCTGGACGTCCAGCCGGGCCGACAGCGCGTTGACCACCGAGGCGCCGACACCGTGCAGGCCGCCGGAGGCGGTGTAGGAGCCGCCGCCGAACTTGCCCCCGGCATGCAGCCTGGTCATCACCAGCTCGACGCCGGTCAGCCCGGACTTGGGCTCCACGTCCACCGGGATGCCGCGCCCGTTATCCCGGACCTCAGCCGACATATCCGGATGTAGTACGACATCGATGGAGGTGCAGTGCCCGCCCAGCGCCTCATCCACCGAATTGTCGAAGATCTCCCACAGGCAGTGCATCAGCCCGCGGCCGTCGGTGGACCCGATGTACATCCCGGGCCGCTTACGGACCGCCTCGAGGCCTTCCAGGACCGACAGGTGACGGGCGGTGTAGCCGTCCCCGGCGGGGACGGACGCCAGCGGGGCCGAGGCCCGGGCCCGGCCGGCCCCCGCGGGGCGGCGGGCGGCAGGCCTGCCCGCTACTGGGCCGTCAGTATCGGCGCGGACGGCGGTCACGTGCTTCTCCTCGGTCGGGGGCGGGGCGGGGCGACATTGGGCGGACTTCCGGCAGACTAGCCGCCCGGTCTGACTACCCGGGGAAGCCACGCCGCGGACATACCCGGCTACCTGGGACAACGTGGTCCCGATACAGTGGAACGGGCGAGGACAACTGCCATCCTCCCATGGCGGGCGTTCGCTTTGGGCGTACGTCGCATCCACACGGGAAGGCACTGGCCTGGCAGAGTGTTACACAGCACGTAGGGCAGAGCCCGCCAGCTTACCTGACCGGTGGCACGACGCGAGGGAGGCGACATGACCGGAGCTCTCGCACCAAGCAGGCCGCTGAATGCGACGGACCTGTGCGACCGGTGTGGTGCCCAGGCATACGTACGCGTTGTGCTCCCCGAATCTGGGGAGCTGCTGTTCTGCGCCCATCACAGCCGGCAGCATCTTGAGGCGCTCGCGAAGCTGGGTGCCGAGATCCAGGATGAGACGGAGCGGCTGTCACCGGGCGGGACACGGCGCGAGGGGTAGTCAGGGCCGCGACCCGGGGCCCAGTCCCCGCTCACGGGCCGCATGACTGCCAGCCTGACGTCGGTACCGGCAGCGTAGCCGGGCCGCGTCTGGGATCGCCGGACGATTCCCGCTCATCGCCCGTGAATTCGTAGTGGTATGACGGCTGGCCGCCGCCAGGACATTTGCTGGCGGCGGCCAGCCGTTGTGCGTAGCGCCTCCGCTGGAGGCTCAGTCGAGGTAGTCGCGCAGAACCTGGGACCGGGACGGGTGGCGCAGCTTGGACATGGTCTTCGACTCGATCTGCCGGATGCGCTCGCGGGTCACGCCGTAGACCTTGCCGATCTCGTCCAGGGTCTTGGGCTGGCCATCGGTCAGGCCGAAACGCATGGAGACCACGCCGGCCTCCCGCTCGGACAGGGTGTCGAGCACCGAGTGCAGCTGCTCCTGGAGCAGGGTGAAGCTGACCGCCTCACCGGGCTGGATGGCCTCGGAGTCCTCGATCAGGTCACCGAACTCGCTGTCGCCGTCCTCGCCGAGCGGGGTGTGCAGCGAGATCGGCTCCCGGCCGTACTTCTGCACCTCGATGACCTTCTCAGGGGTCATGTCGAGCTCGGCGGCCAGTTCCTCCGGGGTCGGCTCGCGGCCCAGGTCCTGCAGCATCTGCCGCTGCACCCGGGCCAGCTTGTTGATGACCTCGACCATGTGCACCGGGATCCGGATGGTGCGGGCCTGGTCGGCCATAGCGCGGGTGATGGCCTGCCGGATCCACCAGGTGGCGTACGTGGAGAACTTGTAGCCCTTGGTGTAGTCGAACTTCTCGACCGCGCGGATCAGGCCGAGGTTGCCCTCCTGGATCAGGTCCAGGAACAGCATGCCGCGGCCGGTGTACCGCTTGGCCAGCGACACCACCAGACGCAGGTTGGCCTCGAGGAGATGGTTCTTGGCCCGGCGGCCGTCCTCGGCGATCCACTCCATGTCCAGCC
Source organism: uncultured Actinomycetes bacterium (assembly GCA_963720645.1). Lineage (GTDB taxonomy): Bacteria > Actinomycetota > Actinomycetes > Streptosporangiales > Streptosporangiaceae > RYN-230. The sequence continues at coordinate 405,691 of CAVRFX010000026.1, forward strand.
GCGCGGCCGGCTCGAGGCCGTCCATGCCCTCGGCCAGCTTTTCCTCGGCGAACAGCCCGGCCTCGATGCGCTTGGCCAGCTCGACTTCCTGCTCGGCGTTGAGCAGCGGCACCTTGCCGATCTGCTTCAGGTAGTCCTTGACCGGGTCCGCGGTCGCACCCGCCGACGCCACCTGGGCGGCAGGCAGGTCATCGTCATCGTCCCCGTAGACGAACGCCTCTTCCTCAGGGCCCGCTGGCTTGGACGCCACGTCGGGTACCACCGCGGCCGGCGCATCGGGGCTGGTGCCCGCCGCCGCGGCGGCAGGGCCCCCGCCGGCCGGGTCGTCAGCGGCCGCTGAGTCGTCGAGTTCCTCGTCCGCCGATTCCTCGTCGGCGACGTCCTCGTCCGCCTCGACCACATCGACCTCGACCTCGAGGTCCACTTCCAAGTCGTCGAGCTCGGCGGTGTCGAGGCCTTCTTCGGCCAGATCGACCTCACCGGGATCCACGTCAGCGTCTAGATCCGCGACGTCCGTCAGGTCTGTCACCTCCGCCAGGCCAACCGTGTCATTACCGGTCGCGGCCAGGTCCGGATCCTCACTCACTATGCCTGAACCCCCCTGGCCGCCCGGTGCCGAGCCGGCGGCGGACCGGCCGGTGGCCTTCCGCGCCTCGTCTCGGCCACCAGAGTTCTTGTTACGCCGCCGGGACCTGGCGGCGTCGCTGCGCTCCGGCGATGCCGGAGCTTCCTGCACTGGAGCTTCCTGGGCCTCCTGGGCGGAGGCCCTCCCATTCGTCTCCACGAGCGTGACCGTCCGGTCCGACCGTGGGCTGGCGGGATCCGGAGATCCAGGACGCCGGGAAGACTGCCCCCGTCCGCCCTGGCCTTCCGGCCCTGGCTGCCTCCGCGCTGCGGAGCGCGCCGCGCTTCCCACCGCGGTCACCCCTTCCTTCGCTGGACGGCGGCCTGCCGAGCCGCGAACGACACCTGACTGCACGAACTGGCAGGCGACACAGACACCTCTCCTGCGTTCATGAGCGGGAAAATGGACCCTACCTCGTGCAACCCGCTGCTGGGACCAAGCCGGAAGCCAAATCCGGGCCGCATGACCCCACGGCCCCGACAGGACCGGCTCCCACCCACAACCTTAGGCGGAGTCTGCGGGTGGCTCGAACCGCTGCCGCGGCCGGCGGCGCGGCGCAGATCCAGGCTACCGGGCGCGCGCCCAGGTCAGCCCTGCCCATTCTCATGCTCTACCCCTCCGAGCCGCAGGAATGACACCTCCCGGCGGGCGCTGCGGCGAGGCGCCGTCCCGCCGGGGCACATGCAGCACGAGGACGGTGACATCATCGTCCTGCTCGTAACCCGTGAGCATCCGGTCAACCAGGTATTCCAGCAGCCTGGCCGGATCTTCCACCATCCCCGGCCGGGCCTGCGCCGCCACGGAGACCAGCTCGTCCAGGCCCGAGTCCAGGCCGCGCCGGCGGTTCTCCACCAGCCCGTCGGAGTAGAGCACCGCGGTGGTCCCGGGTGGCAGCCGGAACACGTATTGCTGCCGCGGGCAGGCCCAGCCCAGCGGCGTGCCCGCCTCGGTGGTATCCAGCCGCGGCGGGGCGTCCCTGGACAGCAGCAACGGCGGCAGGTGCCCGGCGTTGCCGGCCAGGCCCTCCCCGGTGACCGGGTCCACGACCAGGTAGGCCACGGTCGTCACCTGCTCGTCCAGCTCGGTGGCGGTGAACAGGCGGTCCAGGCCCGCCAGCACCGCAGCGGGCCGCGGGTCGGTCAGGGCCAGCGCGCGAAGCGCGTTCCGGACCCGGCCCATCCCGGCGGCCGCGGTCAGCCCCTTGCCCATGACGTCCCCCGCCGCGACGGCGAGCCTGCCGTCAGGCAGCCGGAACGCGTCATACCAGTCGCCGCCGATCTCCATGTTCCGGGTGACGGGCAGGTAGCGGGCCTCCAGGACGATGCCAGGGACGCTGGGCAGCCGGTCCGGCAGCAGGCTGCGCTGCAGCGTCTCCGCCGTGGTGTGCTCCCGCTCGAACAGCGAGGCCCGCTCCAGGGCCAGCGCGCACTGCCCGGCCAGCGCCTCCAGGAAGACCCGCTCCTCCTCGGTGATCTGCCGTGGCTTGGTGAACGAGAACCGCAGCGCCCCCAGCGGCGCTCCCGCCGCGAGCAGGGGCAGCCCGACCCAGGCCCGCTCGTCGCTGTGCGCGAGGAACACATCGACGTCCTCGACACCGTCGAAGTGCCGCCGCAGCGACTCGGGGTTCTCCACCAGGACGGGCAGGCGGGAGGTGATGGCCAGGGTCATCACGCTCGGCGCCTCGAGCGGCATGTCACCGGCCGGGGCCCCGGGGACGTCGGGGAGCCCGAGCGGGTTGATGGTGTGCAGCTGCAGCCGTTCCCGGTCAAGCAGGGCCACCGCGGACCGCTCCGCGCCGATCGCCGAGCGCCCCACCTCCGTGATCACCTCCACGACCTGGAGCACGGTGAGCGCCTCAGCCAGCATGGACGTGGCCTGCTGCAGCCGGGCGGTGCGCAGCGCGGCGGCGGACAGCTGCTCGGTCAGCCGGCCGCGCATCTCCTCGGCCTCGCGCTGGCCGGTGACGTCGGTGCTGGCCCCGACCCATTCGATGATCTTCCCGTCCCGCTCAATCGGGACGGCCCGCACGTCGTAATGCCGGTATGACCCGGTCTTGGTGCGCACCCGGTAACGGCTGTCGAATACTTTCCCGGCGTGGACGCATTCGCGCCATTCCCGCTCCACCCGCTCACGGTCCTCCGGGTGAATCGCGTCCAGCCAGCCATTGCCCAGGTACTCCTCCAGGCTCTGGCCCGTTATCCAGCGCCACTCGGGCGAATCCTCGGCGATCCCGCCGGTAGGCGTGGTGACCCAGACCACCTGGGCGCCCGCCTGCACCAGGGAGCGGTAACGCTCCTCGCTGCGGCGGACCGCCTCGGCCGAGTTGGCCCGGTCGGTGACGTCCACCGCGATCAGCGCCACGCCGGCGATGTTCCCGTCCGGGTCGTGCGAGGGGAACCAGGAGAACGCCCACTGCCGGTCCTCGTCCTGGTCCGGCGGGCCCTCACCGGGGGACGGCTGCTCGGCCACGAGGGACTCGGCCACGAGGGACTCGGCCACGAGGGACTCGGCCTCGCTCACCGGCTGGTTCGACTCGTACAGGGGCTGGCCGTCGGCCAGCACGTGGCGCACCGCCGACTCGACCCGGGACGCGAGCGTCCCCGGCCACACCTGGGAGGGCAGCAGGCCCAGGTGCGCTTCCAGGTCGAGGCCGTCGAGCCGGGCCAGGGTGCGGTTGATCCGGCGGACGCGGAGATCGGGCCCGAAGAAGGCGAAGCCGATGGGGGCCTCGCGGAGCAGGGTCGCGAGCAGGGCCGAGTCAGACACGTCCAGCCCGGAGACCCGGGGCTGAGGCACGGAAGTATCAGTGCTCATCGCCGCACTCCAGTCCCGCTGCGCTCAAGTCCCGCCGCTCGGGCCATGCAACGGCTCCTTCCCGCTCACTGCGGACACCAGCAGGCTAGCGGCGACGCCGCGGCCAGTGAACGCACAAGCACGGCGGCCGCCCATGGGTACGGCCCCGTTCCGTTACCGGACACCCACAGTGGCCACGCAGGCGAGCTTCCCACATCCTAGGCGATATCGTGCCGCGCCGAGGGCATCACGGCGACCTGGTTGTTCCGGAAAGAAGTGACAGCGTGCCCCGGTGACCGCCGGGTACGCCGTAACCTGGCCCCGGCTCCCGGAATTGCATTGATCATGAGATACCCGATGCCCCGAATGTCCGGCGCCGGCGGTCCCGGATGCCCGTAATATCTGCCACACGCGGAAACATGGCCACCATCCGGCGCGGACGTGGCACGGCGCCGCGAGAATCTGGAAAGCTGTCCATGTGAGCCCGCAAAGCCGACGACGAGAGCCCCCCGGCGGGCCGGGCCACCCAGGCCGAGGGAAGGGGACCCGCTCGGTGCTCCCCAGTGCTGCTAACACCGGTGCCGCCCCACCGAACGCGCTGTTCGCCGAGATGCTCCGGGCTGCCCGTGAGCTGCTGGCGGTCCGCAGCCCGCTGGACGCCGAGCTGATGGTCAGTGAGCTGCTCGGCACCTGGTGGGGAGAACGGCCGCCCCGCAACTCCCGCGGCGACGTCGAGGAACTGGTCGGCGAGGGGCTGGTGAGCTACGCGGCGCAGCAGCGCAGCCCGGCCGCGCTGGCCCTGCTGTCGGGCATCGCGTGCCTGGGCACACCGCGGCAGGCCATGCAGGCGGAGACGGGCGCGCTGGCGCTGATGGAGCACGGCGTGGTCCGGCCGCCGTGGGCCGAGCACGTGGGCGCGGTGACGGCGGGCGAGTGTTACGTGAACTCCGACGCGTTCGGGGACCGTGACGAAGTCGTCTGCGTGTACAGCTACGCCGGGGATGAACCGCACGCCCTGGTCATGGTCGTCAACTACAACGCAGGCGGGATGCTCCGCGACGGCTGGGTCACCTCCCAGGTGGACCGCCTGCTCGAGCGCTGCCGGGCGGCCGGGGAAGGGGACGGCGGGCGCCCCGCCCGGGCCACGTTCAGCCAGGTGGAAGCCCCCCAGGCGCGCCGCCTGCTGGAGACGTCCCTGGCCGTGACCGAAGCCGGGCAGGGGACCGCGCCGAGCGACTCGTTCGCGTCCTACCACGCGTTCATCCGGGCCCGGATCCGGACGCTGCCTCCGGCCCGCCCGGGTTCCGGCTCGCGCAACGGCACCGGCCGCCCCGCGGCCGGCCGCAACGGCACGGCGGCCGGGCCGGCCCCGTGGGGCACGGGGCACGGGTCGGGCTGGGGCGCGGCCACCACCCGGCGGCACGCCTGGACCCGGGACCGGCGGGCCATGCTGGTGGCCGAGTTCCTGGCCTCAGACGAGGCGGAGGACCTGTCCGACACCCGTGCGGCCAGCCGCTGCGCGGATCACATCATCGACTACGGCTGCGACCGTGATTTCGGCCGCCCGCTGCGGATGAGCCCGGCGAAGGTCGCCACGTTCCTGCTGGACTGGCTGCCGCGCAAGGTCCTGCTGCTGTCCGCCGAGCAGCACGCGATGCCGCACGTGCTGGCCGCGTGGGTGCGCTGGGCGGGGCGGCGCCAGGGGCTGGACGCCGCGATGATCGCGGAGACCCTGGATGCGGTCTTCGACTCGATGGGAACGTTCGCGCAGGTCTACCGGGATCCGACGGCCTTCGGCCTGGACGCGGCGCTGGTGTCCCGGCTGCTGCCGGACAATGACCTGGAGGCGCTGCCCCGCCGGGCGTTCGCCTTCCCGGTGCTGCGCGGCATGTACGGCGGCGTCAACCTCGCCGGGCTGGACCCGGCCGAGGAGTCGGACCGGCGCACGCTGCTGGCTGCCGACCACAACGATGCGAACGGGCGGCCCAGCGGCCCGCTGCACATCGACCGGCACCTGGCGCTGGCGGACCGGCTGTGGCGGGGCGACCCGCCCGAGCTGTGGGAGGCCGCGCAGCGGCTGCTGGACCGGGGCGAGGACCGGCACGCGGTGCTGCACACGCTGATGTATGTCATCCGGGACACCGCGGGTGACCAGGCTGGCCTGATCGCCGCGCTCCGCGACCTTCCGCCTGCCGCGGCCGACTGACCGCCGCGGGCGACTGACGGCCGCGGCCGACTGACCGCCGGCTGCGGCTTATCCCGGCCGGGACTCAGCCCGGCCGGGACCACCCAGCTCGCGGAACGCGCCGCGGAGGTCGGCCGCGGACACGATCGTGAGGTCGGCGGCGCTCGCGTCCTCGTCGAGATCCGCGACCCGCAGGTCCCGCGCGGCGCAGGCCCGCTCGAACAGGCTGCGTGCGAACCGCCCGTTGCCCAGCTCATCGATCTGCCCGCGGGCGGCCGCCGTCCGGAAGATCTCGGCCAGGACCGGCTTCGCGTCCGGCTCGAACGCGTCGCCGTGCTGCTCAGCGATCACTTCGGCGATCCGGCTCAGCTCGTCGGGTGAATAGCTGGGGAACCCGATCCGCACGCTGAACCGGGATGCGAGCCCGGGGTTGCTGCGCAGGAACCGGTCCATGTCGGCCGGATAGCCGGCCAGCACGATGACCAGCCGCTCGCGGTCGTCCTCGGCCCGCTTCAGCAGCGTGGCCACGGCCTCGGAGCCGTACGCGTCACCACCCGAATAGCCCGCGTTATACAGCGAGTAGGCCTCGTCGATGAACAGGACCCCGCCGAGCGCGGAATCGATCAGCTTCCCGGTCTTGATCGCCGTGGAGCCCAGGTGCTCCCCGACCAGGTCCGCCCGGTGCGCCTCGATCACCTCGGGACGGACCAGCAGCCCCAGGGCGGTGAAGATGCGGCCGAGGATCCTGGCCACCGTAGTCTTGCCGGTGCCGGGCGGCCCCGTGAACACGAAGTGCCGGACCGGGGGCTGGCTGGACAGGCCCTGGCGTTCCCGTAGCCGGGCCACCCTCAGCTGGGCGGCGATCTCGTGCACTTGCCGCTTGACCGGCTCCAGGCCGACCAGCTCGTCCAGCTCGGCCAGGGCGCTCTCCAGCGTGGGTACCTGGCTGTAACCCCGGAACCGGGCGGTGAGCTCGGCCCCGGCCCGCTCGAGGTCGGACGCCTCCAGGGTGACCAGCTCGGCAGGCGAGGGTTCAGCGCCGTCGGCCATGATCCGGACGTCGCGGGCCCGTCCGGCCTTCTCGAGCAGGCTGCGCACGAACCGCCCGTTGCCGAGCTCATCGGCGAGCCTGCGCCGGCCCACGTCCTCCATCATCCGCCACAGTGCCTGGCGGGCGTCGGCCTCGAGGATCTCGTCGCGCTGATCCAGGTAGAGCTGGGCGAGGGCCATCAGCTCGGCGGGTGAATAGGTGGGGAACTTCACCCGGAGCCCGAACCGGGAGTTGAGGCCGGGGTTGCTGGCCAGGAACCCCTCCATCTGCTTCTCGTACCCGGCCAGGATGATGATGAGCTCGGTCCGGTCGTCCTCGGCCCGTTTCAGCAGCGTCTGGATCGCCTCGTGGCCGAACCGGTCACCCTGCCCCTCGCTGTCGTTCACCAGGCTGTAGGCCTCGTCGATGAACAGGACCCCGCCGAGCGCGCTGTTCACCAGCTCGTTCGTCTTGATCGCGGTGGCCCCGAGGTATTCCCCCACGAGGTCAGCACGCTGCGCCTCCACCACCAGCGGGGCGTCGAGCAGGCCGAACGCGTAGAAGATCTTCGCCACGACCCGGGCCACGGAGGTCTTCCCGGTGCCCGGCGGCCCCAGGAAGACGAAGTGCTGCATGGGCTTTTCCGCCCCGTAGCCCGCCATGACCCGGCGGCGCGCGGCCTCGACAGAGGCCGTGATCTGCCGGATCTGATCCTTGACCGAGGTCAGGCCGATCATGTTGTCGAGTTCGGCCATGGCCTGCGCGACCGTGATCTCGGGTGGCTGCTGGTCCGCGCTGCCCCGGTCGCGGGCCAGCGCGCCGTCGGCCGGCCGTACCGACCCCTCAGCCGTCTGCACCACCCGCGACACGTCAGCGGGCCGGGACGGCCGGGTGCCCGCAGCGGCCGGAGGCCGCCCGGCGGGCCGGGCCGCCACCGCGGGACCGCTGGGCCGGCGCGGGGCAGCGAGCGCGCTGGTGCGGCTCTGCTGGCGGCTGAGCGCCCGGGCCTCCTGCTGCGACTTGCCTATCCTCCAGGCGATCACGCTGAGGCCGAGCACCCACGCGATGGCGTAGCTGATCACCAGCCGGCCGGGCGCCAGCCACCAGGCCAGCAGGCCCGGCGGCAGGGCCCACAGCTCGGTCACGGCCACCGTCCGGCAGGGCACGTAACGGCGGGACAGCACCTTCAGATGCGAGACGGCCACCGCCGCGCACGGCAGCAGCAGCAGCGGCACGATGGCGGAGTCGAACCGGCCGGCCACCGCCGCGATGGCCAGGACCGCCACCAGCCCCCAGGCGCCGACGAACACCGACGCCACCCACGACCGGTGTCCCCGCCAGACCGCGACGGGACCGTACGCGAGGGCGGCGACGACGAGCAGATCCCAGAACCGGGCACCGAGGCCCAGGGCCAGCACGATGACGGCCAAAACGGCCAGGACCAGCAGGATCTTCACTGGCAGGGAGGCCGAGCGGACCGCTTGGCGCACCCGCGCCAGCCCTTCCTGGGCCATTCGCCTGCCAGGCAGGGATCCGTACACCGGCCGCATCTTGCTCCCTCGTGCCGTTCCTTGTATAGCGCACTACCACGCGCTTACAGCGACACACAACCAGATACCGGCAGAGAATGGCCAGGCCAGACTCCGCCGCGCCGGCGCTATCCGTAGCCCTGCTGGGCCAGCGCTCCGGCCGGGCGCCGACCTTGCCAGGGTAATGGCCACTTCGCGGGTAACGCCTTTACGGCACTCCCCCGCGCGCCGAAAAGAACTCTCTGACCTGGTCTTTTATGAAGAACGGAACCTGCTAAGTAAGACAACCAGGTCGGATCGGTCAGGCGTCCCCTGGCCTGGTCAGGCGTCTAGCTGGTCCACGAACGAGTACGGCGGCCACGGCCCGTTCAGGTCCGCCCGCACCCCGGGCCGGCCCCGGCCAGCGCGTGCGCGGCCGCCACGAACTCGGGAGCGCGGTCACCGCGCAGGAGGTACGCGGCATTGAGGATCATGTGCTCCGGGCCCCGGGCGTAGCGCGGGTCCTCGGCCGGCTGCCGCTGCGAGGCGTCAGCGATGTCGGTGAGCACCCAGTCGATCGCGTCCGCGAGCGTGTCGGCCTCATCCTGCTGATCCACCGGCGCATAGACCTGCACGCCCCATTCCACCGTGTCGCGGAAGCGGGCCAGCAGGCCGCCGAACTCGCCGTGGCGCCGGGCCAGCAGGGCCCGGACCGTGTCGTCGTCGGGGTAGACGGTGGCCAGCCGGAGCGGCAGGACCGGGCCGCCGCCCGCGGCGGCCCGGGCGATGACCTGATGGTGCGCGCGGCCGACCCGTTCGATGTTGTCCAGGCCTCCCAGCAGGCTGGCCAGGGCATCCTCGCCGAAGGCCCGGGCCTCGACCGACCCCACGACCGCGGTCAGGCCGGCCTCGGCCACGACCCGGACCCGCTCACCGCCCACCCCGGCGAGGCCGGCGAACAGGCGCGGGCCCAGATCATCGGTGATGGCGTACACCCAGACCACCTGCTCGCCCCCCGGAGCGGCGGCCCGGGCGGGTTGCCGGCCGGACCGCGTGGCCAGGCCGCCGCCGGACATCATCTTCGCTGCCATCGCACTCCTCCTCGGGCCGGCCCCTGGCCGCGCGGTGCTGGGTGCCCGGTTCGGGATGGATGACCAGGCTGCTGGAGTTCATGGGCGCATGGCCCATGCGTCTAACGGATTTCCGGCCCGTTTGGTTCACGGTCTGGGTTACCGGGCGGAGGACCGGGCCCGCACGGCGCGTGTCACCCGCCAGGCTCTCCGGGCTGGGCCCCGGGCCACCTGGCACGATGCCAAGCCTGGTGCTCTGCGGGCCGCACCGCGCGCCGAACGCGGGGCAGATCATGGATCCGTAATCTGGGCCCGCCGTGACCAGCACCCGCCGCCCGCTGCCCCGGCCGGGACACCCAGGCGCGCCCCTTTGGCCGTCCGCCCCTCAGCCGCGCGTACCACGGGGGGAAGTGTTCCGCGGTCCACAACGCCGCCACCCGGGCGGACGGCCCGGCCGACATGGCGCTCACCGACCCGCCGGCCGGCCGGGTCAGCTGATCGGCCAGGCCCCGTCCACGGCCACGCTGGGTGCTGATTCGGCGCCTGCGTGCACGGTGTCCAGCAGCTCGTGCAATATTCCTCGGCAGCCGGCAGTGCTCCGTCACGCTCCGAAGCTGTTCAGGGAGCTGAGCTATCGAGACCTGTGACCGATCTGCCGGTATTAGTGTGCGCGATCTGCCGGTAATCATGGCCGCTCTGCCGCCCGGCAGGGGCGATAGGCGCCGTGAGCAGGCTCGCGATCCAGTAGTTGCGTCAGATACAGCCAACGGCGGCCAGTAAGCGTCCGGGAGGAGCGCAGCCTGTCGGCCGCGCCCCTCCCGGGCAGGTAAATCCCTGGTAGGAACGTTCCTCAGCTAGCTGCAGCCGCTAGTCGCACCACAGCCCTCGCAGACGTAGCAGCTGCCGGCCGGGCGCATCTTGGTGCCGCAGGTCAGGCACAGCGGGGCGTCCGCGGTGCGGCCTTGCTGCGCCTCGATCAGCTCGGTGGAGCTGTGCGGCTGGTGCGACGGGGCGGCCCCGGCCGGCTCCGGCGGCTCCTCGGCGTGGGACTGGGGCCGCTCGACCGGCGCGGACTGGGCCATCTCCCCGGGATCCTGCTCTTCGGCCAGCGCCGTGGGGTCCTCACCCGCCAGCTGGGCGGTGCGTTCGCTGGCGGACAGGATGCCCATCTCGGCGCGCGTGTCGTAGGGCAGGTGATCCAGGGCCAGCCGGCGGAACACGTAGTCCAGGACCGAGCTGGCGATCCGGATGTCCGGGTCGTCGGTGATGCCGGCCGGCTCGAAGCGCATGTTGGTGAACTTCTCCACCCACTTCTCCAGCGGCACCCCGTACTGGAGGCTGATGGAGATCGCCATGGAGAACGCGTCCATGACGCCCGCCAGGGTGGACCCCTGCTTGCCGAGCTTCAAGAAGAGCTCACCCACGCCGTCGTCCGGGTACTTCGACGCCGTCATGTAACCCTCGGCGCCGGCCACGGAGAAGCTGGTCACGGACGCGGTGCGGTTCTTCGGCAGCCGCCTGCGCACCGGCCGGACCTCGTGCGCGGCCGCGGGCTCGGCCGCCGCGGCGGCGGGCTTCTTCCTGGCGTCGGACAGCGGCTGGCCCACCTTGCAGTTGTCCCGGTAGACGGCCAGGGCCTTGAGCCCGAGCTTCCAGCCCTCCGTATAGATGGACTCAATGTCCTCGACCGTGGCCGACTCAGGCAGGTTCACGGTCTTCGAGATGGCCCCGGAGAGCGCGGGCTGCACCGCGGCCATCATCCGCACGTGACCCATCGGGCCGATGGCCCGCTCCCCCATGGCACAGTCGAAGACCTCGTAGTGCTCCGCGCGGAGGCCAGGCGCATCGACGACGTGGCCGTGCTCGCCGATGTACTCGACGATCGCCTCGACCTGCTCCGGCTGGTAGCCAAGGTTCTTGAGCGCGCGGGGTACCGTCTGATTGACGATCTGCATCGAGCCCCCGCCGACCAGCTTCTTGAACTTCACCAGGGCCAGGTCAGGCTCGACGCCGGTGGTGTCGCAGTCCATCATCAGGCCGATGGTGTTGTGACTCACCATGCCGTTGGCCACATAGGTCACGTTGTCCGGGACCGAGAGGTCATACGTGGGCTGGATGCCGCCGTCCTCGTTACTCGCCACGCGCTCGAAGAGGTAGCCGAGCGCCTGCCCGAGCTGCGGATCGAGCGTCTCCTCGAACAGCCGGCGGGCCAGCATCCGGGGGACCCCGCCCGTCTTCCTGATGGACTGGAGCGCCGCGCCGTGTGCGGCATGTCCGGCCGGGATCAGGCTCATCCAGGCGTTACCCGGAAGGTACACGTAATCCTTCTTGGCGGAGCGATCTGGCTCCAGGGCCACCAGCAGCTTCGACTTGCGCTCGCCGATGAAGCCGACCATCTCATCGAAGTTCAGCGCGTGATCGACATTACGCAGCCGGACCTGCAGGATGTCGCCGCCCCAGCCGCTGGTAGTCCGCCTGGTCGTCGTGGCCAGACCAAGGGCCAGCAGCAGGGTGCGCGTTTCCGCGGCAAAGGACCCGTGCGCCGTCGAGATGCTCGGCACGCCGTCCAGGACGGTCCCGTCGGCTTCGAACAGCCCCCGCAGGAAGGCCGCGTACACGGCAGGGTCGTTGGCCTCCAGGATCGCGGACGGCACGCGGGGAACCCATCCCTTGCCGGCATGGTCGGCCCCGGGCAGCGTCTTCGCGAAGCCGGCCGCTTGCCACCACCGGGCCAGCCGCACGGACTGCAGTACGACCTCCTGGTACCCCTCTTGCTGGGTGACCACGGGAGCCAGGCCGAACAGCTCCTTGCTGAGCACGCCGAGCCGGGCCGCGACATCCAGGTCGCTGTCCGCGACACACAGCCGGATGCCCTTCGCGTGCAGGCTGCCATCGCCCATGAAATACCCGACCAGCTCGGCCAGGTCCCCGGTCACTTCGCCGGGCACCTGCAGGTTCCGGTCGCCGACGTAGTAGGCCTGATCCAGCACGGGAAGCGGCACCCGCCGCGGCCCGCCGGGGAGGCTCCCCATCTGCAGCGGCAGCAGGTCACCGGGGGCGATGTCGGCAAGCCGCTTCCACATCCAGGCACCGGACTGCGCATCGACAATCTTGACCCGGTGGGTCAGCGTGCCCTGGATGGCGTACCCACCCTCGGTGCGGATCGCCCGGGTGGGCTCCTCGCCATTGACGAAGAACTTCGTGGCGCGCCGTGGCCCCTCATCCGTGGAGACGACCAGCTCAATGTCCTGCCAGCGATCCCCATAGACATCGCCCAGCTCTGCGAGCCGGACCAGGCCACGATCCGTGCTGACCAGGGTGTCCCCGGTGAGGCAGCCGGTCGGCGCGAGCAGCGAGGCCTGCGCGTTCCGGTAGCCGTTCTTCTCGCCCAGCGCGACACACTTTTCCCACGCCTTGTTCGCGGCGGCCAGGATCTCCTCGTCCATCCCGCCCAGCGCCTTGATCCGGTGGCTGGCCTCGGCGTGCTTGCGCATCACCCGCTTGTGCCCGGTCGCGTTCCGCTCGTACCCGTCGTACGGCCCGACCACCGCCGCGAGCTCTGCGGACCGGCGGTAGGCCGTCCCCGTCATCAGGGAGGTGATGGCCGCCGCGATAGCCCGACCGCCGTCGGAGTCATAGGCGTGGCCGGTAGCCATGAGCAGGGCGCCCAGGTTGGCGTAGCCGATTCCCAGCTGCCGGTAGGCCCGGGTGGTCTCGGTGATCTTCTCGGTCGGGAAGTCCGCGAAGCAGATGGAGATGTCCATCGCTGTGATGATCAGCTCGGTGATCTGCCGGAATTTCTCCACCGCGAAGGTGTCATCGTCGCGCAGGAACTTCAGCAGGTTGATGCTGGCCAGATTGCACGACGAATTATCCAGGTGAACGTACTCGGAGCAGGGGTTACTGGCGGTGATCCGGCCCGATTCCGGGGTGGTGTGCCAGTCGTTGATCGTGCCGTCGTACTGGATGCCCGGGTCCGCGCAGGCCCAGGCCGCCTGGGCCATCTTGCGGAACAGGGCCCGTGCGTCCACGGTCTCGACAGTCTCCCCGGTCAGCCGCGCGGCCAGGTCGAACTTGCCGTCCCGTTCGACCGCCCGCATGAACTCGTCGGAGACCCGGACCGAGTTGTTGGCGTTCTGGTACTGGACGCTCGCGATGTCCTTGCCGCCCAGGTCCATGTCGAACCCGGCGTCGCGGAGGACCCGGACCTTCTCCTCCTCGCGCATCTTGGTCTCGATGAACTCCTCCACGTCGGGGTGATCGACGTCGAGGACGACCATCTTCGCGGCCCGCCGGGTGGCCCCGCCGGACTTGATGGTGCCAGCCGACGCGTCCGCGCCGCGCATGAAGGAGACCGGCCCGCTGGCCGTGCCGCCCGAGGAGAGCAGCTCCTTGGAGGACCGGATCCGGGACAGGTTGACCCCGGCGCCGGAGCCGCCCTTGAAGATCAGCCCCTCCTCCTTGTACCAGTCCAGGATCGAGTCCATCGTGTCGTCAACCGCCAGGATGAAGCAGTTGTGCACCCGGAGATTGCCGGAGAGGTATTCGCCACTCTCGGTCTGGATGTCGAAGACTTCCATGGCGCCCAGCGACTCGATCTCGGCGATCTCCAACGCCTGGCGATCCGACCCCCCCATCTCGGGTTCCACCTGCAAGAGGGCGTCGCCCACACGGAGGGTGCCAGCCGTTACGAAGGAGCCGTTAACGAGATCCGTGGCGCGCCATACGAGGTGGTCGGCCGTGACGTCGAGCGTGTACCCGGCCTTCGTGTGCAGGCGCAGCACGTCTTTCACGCCGTTGGACTTCGTCGCCACAATTTTGGTGAGGCCCTGGGCGTCGTACACCTTGGTCCCGACGGCGTTGTCAGCGACCAGCTTGCCGATCGGAATGAGGCCCGCCGGGGTGCTTACCTGGGCGTCATAGGGCTGACAAGCCGATACCTGCTGAGGCGAGTTGGTCCCGACGTTGAACCAGACCGGGGAGTTGAAGGCGAAGATCTGGTGGATGAGCGCGTAGCTGAGCTCGTGCTCGAAGATCTCGGCGTCCTGCGGGCTGGCGAAGTACCCGTTCTCCCGGCCGGCCGCCACGTACTTCCCGACCACGCGGTCAACCAGCTGCTTGAGGCTCCACTCCCGCTCCGGGGTGCCGACCGCACCACGGAAATACTTGGTGGTGACGATGTTGGCCGCGTTGACCGACCAGAAGTCGGGGAATTCGACGCCACGCTGCTCGAAGTTGACCGTGCCGTCCCGCCAGTTGGTCATGACGACGTCGCGGCGCTCCCAGGTGACCTCGTCGTACGGGTGCACGCCCTGCCGGGTGTGAATCCGCCCGATCGTGAGCCCCTTGCGCGAACCCCTGCCCCCGCGGGCAGCAGATCCGCTCACCGTCTCCGTCATGTCATTCCCCCTTCCGGGATCCCCGCGGATCCCACCCGGGCCCGGCCAGGCCCATCCGTCGATGCCAAAGTGCGAACCAGAACTCCGAACTCACCTGCTGGTCAGGAGGGAGGCGCCAGCGCGCCAGACTCCTGCCGCGCCGTGCGCAGCGCGGAAATCTCATCCTCGAAGTCAGTGAGCGACTCAAACCCCCGGTAGACCGAGGCGAACCGCAAATAGGCCACCTCGTCCAGATCACGCAGCGGCCCGAGAATCGCCAGGCCCACCTCGTGGGACGCGACCTCACCCGCGCCCCGCGCCCGGATCGTGTCCTCGACCTGCTGGGCCAGGATCGCCAGCTGGTCTTCGGTAACCGGCCTGCCCTGGCAGGCCCGGCGGACCCCGTGGACGATCTTCTCGCGGGTGAATGGCTCGGTCGCGCCGCTGCGCTTACCCACCATCAGGATGACTGTCTCCTGGGTGGTGAAGCGCCGCCCGCACGCCGGGCACGACCTGCGGCGGCGGATCGCAGCGCCATCATCGGCGGTCCTGCTGTCGATGACACGGCTTTCCGCGTTCTTGCAATACGGGCAGAACACACGATCACCTCCCCAAGGCGATCCGGAGCCGGACGCAGGCTCTTGATACCACTAATTGTACGTGAACTACAGCGCTGTAACTACTAGATGTTGTGGTCACGCTAGAGCAGACACCCCATGCTGCGCAAGCGGCAACGCGCCGGTTCCGCGATTTTCCGGTGAACCCGCGGTGGCTGGCCGGAGAAGCGCGGGAGCCCGGCCACCAGGGAAGCAGACCGGCGCCGTCAGCGCGGCCAGTGGCGGGAAGCCAGCGCGGGCCAATCGCGTCAGGCCGGAACCGCGGCCGGGATCGCCGGCCGTTGAGGGCGGCCGGTCCCCCGCCGGGAGAACCACGCCCGGCACGCCGGCCCGGATGGGCTGGCGTGCCGCGGGGAAGCAGGCGCGGGCGCACCCGGCCGGGGAAGTCCCCGCCAGGGGGCTCCCGGCCCGGGGGAACAGGGCCGGGAGAGTCCCGGCCCGGGGCAACAGGGTCACGGCTAACTCAGCCCCTGGGCACCCAGAGGGTCTCGCCGGGGACCACGACCTGGCTGCCCAACGCGTTGTACTGCATGATCTGCTGGACGACCACCCGCGGGTCGGCCGAGGGCTCCGCGTTCAGCGCGATCGACCACAGCGACTGGCCGGGCTTGACCACGACGTGCCGCATGGCCGCCCGGACCGCGGACGGCGGCGCGCCGTGGTTGGCTGCCTGGGCCCCGGAAGCCAGCGCGAGCACGACCGGGGTGAGCACGGCCACGAGGATCAGCACCGCACAGGCCCAGACCAGGCGGCGACCGCGCCGGGTGAGCCTGGTACGCCGCACCCGCCTGGCGGGCATCCTGGACGGGGCAGCCGCGGGCCGGGCCACCCGTACCCGGGACGGCGCCGCGGCGCGCTCCGGCACGCGTGGCCGGCCCGGAGCAGGAGCCACCGCGGGGACGGCGGGGCGGGATGGGATCCGATCGTCGGGTGCCACCCGGGGGCGGGGTACCAGCGGGGCGCCCCCGGCCGGCCCGGGCGGGTCCGGGACCACCCAGAGCCGCGGGCGCGGCGGGGTCTTCCTGGCGCCCCCTGGCCTGGCCGGCACCGTCCCCTGCGGCCTGGCCGGTACCGTCCCCTGCGGCCGGGCCGGCACCGCGTTACCCGGCTGCGGCGGCGGCGACACGCCGGGAACGCGCTGCTTTTCCTGACGGATTGCCGGCGGGGCGGGCTCTCCCGCGCGGAATTGGCCCCCTCGCACGCCGGTCCGAGAATTCCCAGCACGGAGCGGGTGGACCAGGGCCCTGGGCTTCTTGCCCGCGCTCATCACGCTCATGCCAGCCTCCTCTATCGAATGACCGTTCTATCGTACAGCCGTTCGATCGATCGTGCTTTCGATCGAATGACTGTACGGTACAGGTGTAGCCCGGGGGTACGACATTTCTCGGCCCCTCGAACAGATGTTTGAGATCCTGAAGCGAAAGCGCTACCGTCTGCTACGGGGTCAGCCACCAGAGCCGGAGGTCAGTGTTGATGGACAGCAGCTCGGACGACGACGGCGCGCCGGGTGCGCCGGGCGGGAGCAGCACAGATACGGCCGCGAGACCGAAAGGCCGGCCGGGCAGAAAGCCGAAGGGCAGCGTTCCGGCGGTGGTCACTGAGATGCCGGACCGGCCCGATCCTGACCACGTGCTCACCTGGCGGCAGCGCAAGGTACTGCAGGTCATCCGGGATTCAGTGCAGCGGCGCGGCTATCCCCCGTCGATGCGGGAGATCGGCGAGGCGGTGGGGCTGACCAGTACGTCCAGCGTCTCGTATCAACTCTCCACTTTGCAGAGCAAGGGATACCTGCGGCGCGACGCGGGGCGGCCGCGGACCGTGGAGGTCCGGCTGCCCGGTCACCCGGCGGTCCGGCCCGAGGCCGAGACCGAGGACGAGGCCCCGCTGGACATCGCGTCGCAGGAAGCTACCTACGTGCCGCTGGTCGGCCGGATCGCGGCAGGTGGCCCGATCCTCGCCGAGGAGGCCATCGAGGACATCTTCCCGCTGCCCAAGCAGATCGTTGGCGATGGGACGCTGTTCCTGCTGAAGGTGGTCGGCGATTCCATGATCAACGCCGCCATCGCCGATGGTGACTGGGTGGTCGTCCGGCAGCAGCCGGTCGCGGAGAACGGCGACATCGTGGCGGCCATGATCGATGGCGAGGCGACGGTGAAGACCTTCAAGCGCTCCGGCGAGCACGTCTGGCTGATGCCGCACAACCCCCTGTACACGCCGATACCGGGAGACGAAGCCGCGATCCTGGGCCGCGTGGTAGCGGTACTCCGCCGCGTCTGACGCGGGCCGGAACGGCGGGCCGCGACGGTGAGCTGGGACGGCGAGCCACGAGGACGGACCACGAGGACGGGTGCGGACGCGTGAGGCGCCCGCGGGCCCAGGTCCGCGGGCACACGTGACGCACGCGCGGGACCGGTGAACGCGCCCGCCGGACGTGGGATCAGAAGACGCGGGACCAGGGGAGCTGACCCCGCCGGAGCCGGGGCTCCGGGCTGGTTCTAGCCAGCTACGAGCCCGTTCTACCCAGGTGCGGGCGCTGGTTCTAGCCAGGTACGACGTTGACCAGCCGGGGTGCGCGCACGATCACCTTCTGGACCGGCCGCCCCTCCAGGGCCCGGGCCACACCCGCGGTGGCCAGGGCCAGCTCGCGCAGCTCGTCCTCGCCGATGCCAGGCGCGACCTCCAGGCGGTCCCGCACCTTGCCGGCGACCTGGACGACGCAGGTCACCAGGTCCTCGACCAGCAGCGCGGGGTCCGCGGCCGGCCACCCGGCCAGCGCCACCGAAGGCTCATGGCCCAGCAGCGCCCAGCACTCCTCAGCCGTGTAGGGCGCGAACAGGGACAGCAGCACGGTCAGCGTCTCCGCCGCTTCCCGGACCGCCGGGTCGGCGGCACCCGGGCCGGAGTCGATCGCCTTCCGGGTCGCGCTGGACAGTTCCATCAGGCGGGCCACCGCGACGTTCAGCCGGTAGGCCTCCACCAGGCGGGTGACCTCGTCGATGGTGCGGTGGGTGACCTTGCGCAGCGCCAGGTCACCCTGAGGGGCCCGGCCGTCGCCCTCAGCCCGGCCGTCGCCCGCGCCAGCACCCGGGCCGGCCGCGGCGATGTCGTCAGCGATCCGCCAGACCCGGCCCAGGAACTTCACCGACGCCTCAGGGTTCATGTCGGCCCAGTCGATGTCGTCCTCAGGCGGGCTGGCGAACACCATCGTCAGCCGGACCGCGTCAACCCCGTGCGCGGCCAGCTGCTGGCCCAGGTCAACGCCGTTGCCCAGGGACTTCGACATGGCCCGGCCACGGTTGATGACCTGGCCCTGGTTCAGCAGCCTGGTGAACGGCTCGCCGAAGTCCACCATGCCCATGTCCTGCAGCACCTTGACGAAGAACCGGCTGTACAGCAGGTGCAGGATGGCGTGCTCGACGCCGCCCACGTACAGGTCAACCGGCGCCCAGCGGCGCACCGCAGCCACGTCGAACGGCCCGTGCTCGTAGTGAGGTGAGCAGTAGCGCAGGAAGTACCACGACGAGTCGACGAACGTGTCCATCGTGTCGGTGTCCCGCCGGGCGGGGCCGCCGCACTTGGGGCACTCCGCGTTGACCCAGTCCTCGGCCGCCGCCAGCGGCGAGACCCCCTTGGGGACCAGGTCCTGGCCGCGCAGGTCGGGCAGCACCACGGGCAGCTGGTCGTCGGCCACCGGCACCTCGCCGCACGACGCGCAATACAGGATGGGGATAGGCGTGCCCCAGAACCGCTGCCGGGAGACCAGCCAGTCGCGCAGCCGGTAGTTGACCGCAGCCCGCCCCTGGCCCTCTTCCTCCATGATGGCGGTGATCCGCGCGATGGCGTCGGCCTTGCCCAGCCCGTCCAGCGGGCCGGAGTTGACCAGTGACCCGTCGCCGTGCGTGGCGATCCCGGTCTGTGCGGGATCGGGTTCGCCGGTATCCACGACCACCTGGATGGGCAGGCCGAAGACGCGCGCGAAATCCAGGTCACGCTGGTCGTGAGCGGGGACAGCCATGATCGCGCCCGTGCCGTAGTCGGGCAGCACGTAATCGGCGGCCCAGACCGGCAGCCGTTCTCCGTTGACCGGGTTGATCACGTAGCGGCCCAGGAAAACGCCGGTCTTGGTCCGGTCCGCGGACTGCCGTTCGATGTCGGTCAGCTTGCGCACCTGGGCCACATAGTTCTGCAGGTCCTCGCGGTGCTCCGGCGTGCAGATCTCCTCGGCCAGCGCCGCGTCGGCTGCGACCACGAAGAACGTCGCCCCGTACAGCGTGTCCGGGCGGGTGGTGAACACGGTGACCGGCTCGTCGCGGCCTTCGATCACGAAGCGGATCTCCGCGCCTTCGGAGCGCCCGATCCAGTTCCGCTGCATCAGCAGCACCCGGTCCGGCCACTGGCCTTCCAGCTGGGCCATGTCCGCCAGCAGCCGCTCCGCGTATTCGGTGATCTTGAAGTACCACTGGGTCAGCACGCGGCGGACGACCTCGGTCCCGCACCGCTCGCACCGGCCCGCGATCACCTGCTCGTTAGCCAGCACGGTCTGGTCGTGCGGGCACCAGTTGACGTAGCCGTCCTTCCGGTACGCCAGGCCGCGCTCGTAGAAGCGCAGGAACAGCCACTGGTTCCAGCGGTAGTACCCGGGGTCGCAGGTCTGCAGCCGCCGCGACCAGTCAAAGGACACCGCGTACCGGCGGAACGACGCGGCCTGCGTGTCGATGTTGGCGTACGTCCAGTCCGCGGGGTGCGTGTTGTTCCTGATCGCCGCGTTCTCGGCGGGCAGCCCGAACGCATCCCAGCCGATGGGGTGCAGCACGTTGTGGTGACGCTGGAAGTAGTACCTGGCCACCGCGTCGGCGATGGCGTACGCCTCGGCATGGCCCATGTGCAGGTCGCCGGAGGGGTAGGGGAACATGTCCAGCAGGTAGGTGCGCGGGCGAGGGTCGTCCGGGTCGTCGCTGGCCCGGAACAGGTCCATCCCGGCCCAGCGGCCCTGCCACTTTTCCTGGATCTCGCGGGGGTCGTAGTGTTGCGCCCGCTCGGCACTCTCGGCGGCTGTCATGGTTTCCTCAGCACTTGGTCGGTCCGGTTCCGGCAACAGAAAAGCCCCCCGGTCACGAGGGGCAGCCGCGCCAACGACGGGGTCAGTCGGCGCGGCTATCTAAGGAGCAGCCGGTCGGAACGCATAGCCCAAGGGTAGCGCACGGCGGCCGGCCCTGCCGCCGGTGCGGACCTCAGGCGCCCGCCGCGGCGTGGGCCAGTTTTGCGATGGCCGCCCGCAGTGTCGCAGCGGCGGCGGCGCCCGGCTCGCCCAGCCCGTGACGCTCGGCGATCCAGGCCGGGTCGTTGTAGCTGAGCCAGGCCTGGCCGCTCTCATCCGCCCAGGCGAGAGCCTTCAGCGGCAGGTCGATCCCGGCGGTCTGCTTGTCCTGCATGAGCGGGGTGCCACCCCGGGCGTTACCGAACAGCAGCAGCTCGGTGGGCCGCAGTTCCAGGCCTGCCTCGCGAGCGCCCGCCGCGTGGTCGACCCGGGCGAAGACCTGCAGCCCGGCCGCGGTGACGGCGTCCCTCAGCCGGTCGATGGTGTCGGGGACGGGGTAGTTGCTCGGCAGGGTCACGAGTCCGTCAGTCATCGCTCCACCTTTGTCGCGGGCACCAGCTCACGAGGCACCGGCCCATGGGGCACCAGCTCACGGGCACCAGCTCACGGGCACCAGCTCACGGGCACCCGCTCACGGGGCACCGGCCCATGGGCACCGGCGCGGGGATCCGGCCGCGGGCCGTTCCCGGCCGCTTCCCCGAGTATGCCCCGCCAGGGCCCGGACAGGCCGGGCGGGTACGGAATCCCGGCATCCCGGCCTTTACCATCCGGAGCAGCAAATACCATTGTGAAATTCGCCCGGCCGCACAAAATCGCATGTCCCGCATTCGTGTTGACCGGCGGAAGCGAATGTTAATAAGGTCGTCCCGGTCGTGACGGCGGGCACCTCCGGCGGATGGTGCTTTCGCCGGCATGACGCGCCCCGCCTGTGGCCGCCGGGGGGCACCTGGCCTCCCGCCAGGTCGGTGGCCGGGGACTCTCCCATGACAGCCAGCGGCGGCCGGCGGCCGCACGGGGACCCATGGACGGGCAATTACAGCAAGATCGGTTTTTTCGGGGAAACAATGAACGTCGCGGGAACGATTAAAGGTTCCGGCGACCAGGAAAGAGATAATGGCTGGTGCATACGATCGCGGACCCGATTGCGCCCATGCCTGAGTGCACCGCACCCGGCAGCAGCGCAACACCGATTGCCATCGTCGGCCTAGCCTGCAGGTTCCCGGACGCTGACGATCCGCTGGCCCTGTTCGAGAGTGCCCTGGCTGGACGGCGCGCGTTCCGGAGGCTGCCGCCCGGGCGGCTCGGCGCCTTCCCGGATGCGGGCCGCGGGGCCGGGCCAGCGGGCCCAGCCAGCGGACCCGCCCCCCGCGCCGCGCTCCTGGAGGGATGGCAGTTCGACCGGGCCGGCTTCGGCATCGACGAGCGCACCTTCCTGGCCGCCGACCCAGCTCACTGGCTGGCCCTGGAAACCGCGGGCCGGGCGCTCGCGGACGCCGGCTTCCCCGGTGGGCAGGGACTCTCCCGGGACCGGGCCGGGGTGATCATCGGGAACACGCTGACCGGTGAGGTCTCCCGTGCGGCGGTGCTGCGCAGCCAGTGGCCGTTCGTCCGGGCCGTGCTCACGACCGCGCTGGCCGCCGGGGATGTCCCGCCCGCCGAGCGGGCCCGGGCGCTGGGCCATGCCACCGCGGCGTTCGCCGCGGTGCCCGAGGTCAGCAGCGAGACCCTGGCTGGCACCCAGTCCGGGGCCATCGCCGACCGGATCTGCCGCCATTTCGGCTTCCGCGGCGGCGGCCAGGCGGTCGACACCGCCCATTCCTCGTCCCTGCTCGCGGTGGCCAGCGCGGCCGGCCTGCTGACCGCGGGGGAACTGGACTTCGTCCTGGCCGGCGGGGTTGATGTCAGCCTGGACCCGTTCGAGCTCGGTGCCCTGGCCCAGGCGGGCGTCCTGGCCGGCGCGACGATGCGGATCTACGACGCCAGCCCGACCGGGTTCCTGCCCGGCGAGGGCTGCGGGATGCTGGCCCTGATGCGGTCGGCCGACGCCAGGGCCGCGGACATGCCCGTCTACGCGGAGATTGTCGGCTGGGGCGTCTCGTCCCCCGGCCAGCGCGACGTGGTCAGCGCGGACCCGGACAGCCAGCTGCTCGCCCTCGAACGTGCCTACGACCGGGCGGGCGTGGACCCCGCCGACGTCCAGCTCATCGAGGGAGACGGGCGCGGCACCGCAGACGGCGACCTCGCCGAGCTCACCGCGCTGACCGTGATCCGGGCCGGCGCGGCGGCGCGGGCTGTGCTCGGATCGGTCAAGGCCAACATCGGGCACACCAAGGCCGCCGCGGGTGCGGCCGGGCTGATCAAGGCGGCGCTGGCCGTGAACGCGGGGGTCCTGCCGCCGGTCACCGGGTGCGCCCGGCCGCACCCTCTGCTCGCCGACGAGGACGCGCTGCTGCGCGTGCCCAGATCGGCTGAAGCGTGGCCGCCCGGCACGAGACTGGCCGCAGTCAGCTCGCTGGACCCGGCGGGCAGCCACGTGCATGTGGTGCTGCGGCGCGAGCCGAACCAGGCGGCCTTCCCGCAGCACGCCGGCACCGCCCCGCACGGCAGCCCGTCCCAGGCCGCCGGCAGCGGCACCCGTCCCGTCGGCTCGTGGACGGTTCCCGCCGCCCCGCGCCCGGAGATCTTCGCGTTCAGCGGCCCGGACCGGGAGGCGGTGGCAGCGCAGCTGGCCGCGGTAGCCGGGGTCGCCGCCGGGATGTCTGACAGCGAGCTCGGGGACCTCGCCTGCCAGCTGGGCCGCCAGCCGCCGGCGGGCCGGTCCGGGTCGCGCTGGTGGCGGCCAGCCAGGATGAGCTGGCCCGGCTGACCCGGGAGGCCAGCGGCCTGCTGCCCGGCCTGGCCGCCGGCCAGCTGACGGCGCGTCCCGGGATGTTCGCCGCGGACGGTGCGGCCGGGCGGGTGGTCCTGCTGTTCCCTGGCGAGGCGTCCACCACGGCCGCCGGGCAGGACTGGCCGGGCCCGGGGTCCCAGCCGTCGATTGTCGGGGCATCGCTGGCCGCGCTGCGCTGGCTGGACACCCTGGGGGTGCGGGCCACGGCCGCCCTCGGGCACGGCGTGGGCGAGATCACCGGCCTGGTCTGGGCGGGCAGCCTGTCCGAGGCCGACGCGGCCGGGCTCGTGGCGGAGCGCGCCGCCGTGCTGGCCGCGCCGGGCGCCCGCCGCACCGCCCTGATCTGCCTGGCCGCCGACGCAGACTCCGCTCTCGCCCTGGAACCGGGCGGCCAGCTGGTCATCGCGGCGCATCACGGGCCGCGCTGTCATGTCCTGGGCGGCCCGGCAGACCCGGTGCACGACGTGGCGCGGCGGGCCGCGGAAGAGGGGATCCAGGCGTACGTCCTCGACGTGCCGCACGCCCTGCACTCCCCGGCCATGGCCGACCGGGTCACGCCGCTGCGCGGCGTGCTCGCCGGCGTGACGTTCGCGGCGCCCGGCAGGCGGCTCATCTCGACGGTTTCCGGCCAGGAGCTGACGTCCGCAGCCGACGTCCCGGATCTGCTGTGCGATCAGCTGGTCTCCCCGGTCCGCTTCGCGGAGGCGCTCGGCCAAGCGGAGCTGGAGGCCGACCTTCTCCTGGACACCGGCCCGGGTCAGGCGATGGCGGCTCTCGCGGCCGGGTGCAGCACGGTGCCCGCCGTCAGCCTGGCGTCCGGGCCCGGCAGCCCGCCGGCGCAGGACGCGGCGGCGGCCCTGTTCGCCGCAGCGGCCATCGGCACCCTCAGCCCGCTGCTGGCCGGGCGGCCTTCGCGGCCCATCGACACCGGCCGGGACCGTGTCTTCATCACCAACCCGTACGCGCTGGCCACCGCCGAACTGGCTGGCCTGGGGGTACCCCCGGCCGGGCGGGATCAGGACGGGCTGGACCCGGCGGGCGTGATCCTCCCGGACGGTCCGGCCGCCCCGGCCGCGGCGGGTCATGCCGCCGCAGCCGGATCACCGGCGGACGTCCCAGGCGGGGGCGTGGATGGCCCGGCGGACCCGGGAACCGGGCCAGGCTCTCAGCCCAGCCCGCAGGACGCGGACGCGATCCCGGGCGTCGGTCCCTGGGTCCGCTGCTTCGCCGAGGAACTGCGGGCCCCGCGGTTCCCGGTCCTGCCGGTGGACGAGGAACCCTGGCAGCTGTACGCGACGACCCGGCAGCCCTTCGGCCGGATGGCCGCGGAGGCGTTCGAGGATGATCCCGCGGCACCGGGGTGCTGGCCGTGATCGGCGATCTGGCCGATCCCGACGCTGCCGACACCCTGGTGACCGCGGCCCAGGAGGCGATAGCGGCCGGGACGCTGGTCGTGATCACCCCGGCCGCCGGGCTGGCCGGCTTCTGCGCGAGCCTGCACGCCGAGCACCCCTCGATGGGCATCACCCTGATCCGCACCGCGAACAGCATGGCCGGGCTGCTCTCCGCGCAACGGTACGCGGCCGCCGAGGCAGGCGAGTTCCGCGAACTGGTGCTGGACGTCAGGGGCGAGCCGCGCGACCCGGTGATGGTGGCCGGCGGCCCGGCGTCCCCCGCGGCGGCCCAGGGCCCGCTCGGCCCGGCCGACGTCGTCCTGATCAGCGGCGGGGTCACCCGCGACCTGCTGGCCGCAGCCAGGCTGCTGACCGGCTGCGGCGCCCGGCTGGTCCTGGCCGGGACGGCCGGGACCCGGCGACTCGGCCGCCCTCGACCTGGGGCTGGCCAGCCTGCGCGGCGCCGGCGCGGACGTGACCTACGTGCCCGCTGACCTCTCCGATCCCGACCAGGCCGAGACGGCTATCGGCAGCGCCGAGCAGCGGGTCGGCCCGGTCACCGCGATCGTGCACGTGGCCAGCACCGGCCCGCTCGGCGAGTGCGCCAGCTTGTCCGGCGATGATCTGGGCGCGCAGATCGCCAGGCAGGCGGACGTCCTGAGCAACGTCCTGGGCGCGGTCAGCGCGGGCGGGCTCCGGGTCCTGGTCACCCTGGGCCCGGTCCCGGCCCGCTACGGCGCGGCCGGGAACTGCGCTTCCGCGCTGGCCGCCTCGGCGCTGGCCGAGCAGGCCCGGCGGCTGCGGCCCACCCTGCCCGGCTGCCGGATCCTGCACGTGGACTGGCCCGGCCCCGGCGACGGTGGCCAGGGCCGGGGAGCTGAGCCGGCCCGTTCCCGGCCGCTGGGCAGGGGCGACGCCACCGCGTCCGAGCTGAGCGGGCTGCTGCTGAGCCTGCTGGCCAGCGACGGCGCACCGGGCCGGGTGGCGATGCACGGCCGCCTGGCCCCCGGAATTCCTGTCCCCGGAACTCTGGCTCCCGGAACTCTGGCTCCGGGAACGCCGGCCCCCGGAGCACGGGCGGAAGACCTGGACCGGCCCGCGGAGATCCGCGGCCGGTTCCTGGAGTCGGCCCGGGTGTACTACCCGGGCGTGGAACTGGTCGCCGACGCGACGATCTCCCCCCGGTCCGACCCTTACCTGTCCGATCACCACATCGACGGCTTCATGGTGCTGCCGCTGGCCGTCGCCCTCGAGGCGATGGCCGAGGCGGCCTCGGTGCTGGCCGGGCGGCCGCTGCGGCACCTGGCCGGGACCCGGATGGACGCTCCCGTGGTGCTGCTCCCCGGCGATCCGGAGACCACGCTGCGGGTCTGCGCGCTGCGCCGGGCCGGCGCGGTGGAGACCGTGGTGCGCTGCTCAGGCAGCGACTTCCAGGTCGATCATTTCCGGGCGCTGTTCCCGCTCGGGGACGCCGCGCAGGATCCCGGCCCGCCCGCCGCGGCGCAGACCGGGCCGGGGCTCGGGCTGACGGTGGCTTCCGCGGGCGGGATCGTGGACGGCACGGACCTGTACGGGCCGGTGTTCTTCCAGGCCGGGCCGTTCCGCCGGGTCGCGTTCCTGCCGGAGGTGACGTCGCGGTCGTGCTCGGCCCTGGTCCGCGGCGCCGACGACCGGCCGTGGTTCGCGGACCCGGAGTTCAGCGGTGCCCCCGGCGCGGACGTCCCGCTGGTGCTGGGCAGCCCGGGGCTGAACGACGCGATCATGCACATGCTGCAGGCCTGCGTCCCGCATCGCCGGATGCTCCCCGCCGGGTTCGAGACACTCACGGTCTCCGGCGCGGAGATCCGCGGGGCGGTCCAGGTCCGCGCGGAGCGGGAGGCCGGGCCGTCTCGCGGATGGCAGCTGACCGCGGTCGACGCGGCCGGTCACACCGCGGCGGCCCTGTCGGGGCTGCGGCTGCGTGACGTGGGGCCGCTGGAGGCCACCGCGCCCTGGCATCCCACTCTCCTCGCGGCGGCGCTGGAAGGCTGGGCGGCGGAGTTCGGCCTCGACCCGGAGCTCCGGGTCACGGTGAGCTGCGGCCAGCCGGGGCGCGGCCGGCAGCCGCGCGCTGACGGCGTGCCCTGGCTGGACGCCTCCACCGGGCTCGGAACGCTGGCTGGCTTCCAGCTGACCGCCCGGGCCAGCATGCCCGTGGCCTGCTACTGGGCTCCCGTTCCGGCAGGCCAGCCGGGCAGCCGGGAAACACCGCTGGTACCGCGCCCCGCAGACGCTGCGGGCAGCCGCCCGGCGGAGGTCAGCAGCCGCAACGAAAACCATCCCGGGCAGCTGGCCACGCAGCTGCGCGAGCAGACCGGGGAACCACCGGACCGGGTGGCGGCCAGGATGCGCGCGATCACCGGGTGCCTCGCGGCGGCAGGGAGGGCGGCCGGGGCCCCGGTGACGCTGGGCCCGTCCCGGGACGCCGGGCTGGGTGCAGGTCGAGGCAGGCACGGCCAAGGTGGCCTGCACGATCGTGACCATCGAAGGGGTCCGCGGGCCTGTCGTTCTCGCGCTGGCGACCTGGCCTGCCGCGATCCACGACGCGGCCGGGAACGCGGCCAGGTTCACCGGCTACGGCGCGCAGCTCCCGGGGGCCGGTTCCGGCTCAGCGGCCCCGGGTGTCCCCTCCGCCGCGCAGCCCGCCGGGCCCGCAGCCGCCGGGCCGGTGAACGCTGATCCGGCCGATACGGGCCGGCCGAACGCGGATCAGCCGGCTACGGGTCCCTGAGCGCCGGGCGGGCCGCGCCAGGGACACGGTCAGGGGCAGGCCGCCCGGCAGATCAGAGCTTGGTCAGCTTGCTGTACGGAGCGGCGATCCGCTCCTGCTGGGTGCCGAAATCCACGAAGACGCCGGACTCGTCGGCGCTGAGCACGCGCCCGAGGCCGTAGCGGTCGTGGGTGACCTGGTCCCCCGCGGCGAATTCCTTCACCGGGCGGACCACCGGGGGGGTGTTGAAGGGACTTCCTGGCAGGTAACGCCGGGTCGCGGCGCGGGCTGGCTTCATCCCTACAAGTATGGACCCCGTGGCTACCCGCCGCAGGCGCACCGGCCACTCAGCTTCGATAAGAAAGCAGGTGTCACGGCAGATCGGGACGTTATTTCACGCAGGGGAACGGCGCCGCTCACGCGTTGTGTCATCAGCCGACCGGCTCGGCCTCCGGGGACCGCCCGGCCCGCCACGCCGCCTCGGCCTCCCCCATCGCCGTCGACGGCGGTCCCTGGATGAACGGCCAGATCTCCTCGGCGATGCCGCGCCAGTCCGCCGTGGCCGTGAGCTCGCCCAGGATCGCGAACAGACCCAGGTTGATGCGCTGCAGGATGACGTAGGACCGCGGCACGCTCACCCACTGGGCCAGCGGGCTGCGCACGTCGAAGAAGCGGCGCACCACGGTAGATGCGTAGTCCCCGGTGATGGTCCGCTGGCCCGGCCGGCGGACGGTGTCGTAGAAGACCGCCATGTGCTCGACCACCTCCTCGGTGCTCAGCGGGGCGCCGGGGAGCAGGAAACCCGCGTCGACCATGGCGGCCCGGAAGCCTTCCGGGTCCTGCTCCACGCACAGGTAGCGGACCATGTCCACGAGCGGCCGCAGTTCCCCGGTGCTGAAGTGCTTGACCAGGCCGAAGTCGAGGAACGTGACGCGGCCGCCGCCGTGGAAGAGGTAGTTGCCGGGGTGCGGGTCGCCGTTGAACGCTTGCAGGTCGTACAGGCTGCGGAAGGTGAACCGGTAGATGGTCTCGGCGGCGAGGTCCCGCTCTTGCTGGGACCACCGGGCCAGCTCGGCGAAGCGCGCCCCGTCAGCGAGCTCGCTGGTCACCACGCGCCGGGTGGACAGCTCGTCGATGATCTTCGGGACCGAGATCGTCGGATGGCCGTCGTAGTACGCCGCCACCAGCCGCTGATTCTCCGCTTCCCGCCGGTAGTCCAGCTCTTCCAGGACCCGGTCACGCAGTTCCTCGATGAGCCCGTCCACATCCTGGGCCGGCGCGGTGATCCGCAGCATCCGGCGCAGCAGCGCCACGTTGCCCAGGTCGGCTGCGATCGTCTCGGCGATGCCCGGGTACTGCACCTTGACCGCGACCGCCCGGCCGTCGTGGGTGATGGCCCGGTGCACCTGCCCGATAGACGCGGCCGCGATCGGCTCGGGATCCCACCGGGCGAACGCCGCCTCGGGCGGCAGGCCCAGCTCCTCGCGGACGACCCCGGCGGCCAGCTCCGCGCTCATCGGCGGGACGCTGTCCTGCAGCCGGCTGAGCGTGCGGCGGACGGCGGGTGACAGGCCGTCGTCCACGTAGCTGGCCAGCTGCCCGATCTTCATCAGGACGCCCTTCATCGCGCCCAGGGTGGTGGCCACGTCCTCGGCGGTCTGCAGGGCCAGGTCGTTGCGGAGCTGCTGCCGGTGCTCACCGGCCGCGGCGAACAGGCGCGGCGCACTGCCCGCATAGCGCAGGCCGCCGCGGATGACCAGCTGCACCGCGGCCCGGCCGCGGGCCAGCCGCAGCCGTCCAACCCGGCGGCCCAGCACGGCCAGCCCGGCGAGACCCGCGAGTACCGAGATCGCGGCGAGCAGCTTCTTCACGCGCGCCGCGCCGCCCGCGCCCGCAGCGCGATCCGCTGGCGGGCCTCGAGCACCCCCGGCTCGGCGAGGAACACCGTGTCGAGCACCCCGAGCGCCTGGTGGATCTCGGCCCGGCGCGCGTCGGTCAGCGGCGGCGGGTCATAGCCGTACATCTCGCGCGCCCAGGCGGGCAGCGCGCCCACGGCGGCATCCCGCACGTCCCGCCAGATCTCCTCGACGTCCTCGTCCAGCCCAGGCGGATCGAGCAGGTAGTCCATGGACTCCCGGGCCGCGGGCGTGCAGCGCAGCTCGGGGCGGGCCGACTCGATGTAGGCCTCGAGAGCGGCCAGGCTGGCCGGGACCAGGTCGCGGGGCACGCCCACCAGCTCAGCCTCGCTCACCATCTCGGCCACGAAGCGGTCGGCATCCGGCGCCGGGAGCGGCGTCCCGAACAGCCCGGCGGCCACGATCCCGGAGTGCACGAACGTGGCGTGCACCCACAGCAGCAGGGCCGGATCCCCGGCCGCGTAGGGCCGTCCGGTGACCGTGTCCACGCCGCGGACATGCTCGTGGATGCGCCGCACCCGGGCGGCGACCCGCTCCGCCGACACCCGGTCGCCGAAGGTCACGGTGGCCAGGTACGCGCCGGTGGCGGCCAGCCGGCCGACCGGGTCCTGGCGCCAGTCGCTGTGCTGGTCCACGCCGGCCATGGCCAGCGGGTGCAGCGCCTGCATGAGCAGGGCCCGCAGCCCCGCCACCGGGCTGGACAGGTCGGCACTCACCCGCCAGGCCACGCTGCCGGGCCCGAAGAAACCCTCGTCGGCCGGGTGCTCGGGGATGCTCGAGGCGTAGGCGGCCGCCGAGCGGGACACCAGGCCGGCCGCGCCCGCGAACGGGTCCGCCGTCACCGTGATACCCGGGCCTGGCCACCCGCGGCGGCTGGATCGCTCAGCCGGGCGGCCCTGTTCTGCAACGTCGTCATGCCACTCAAAGTACCCACCGCGCAGCCTGTTCCGGTCGGGCAGGGCAGCCGGAGCAGGGCCTCCCGCACGCCGCCGGAGGCCGGGCGGCGACGGCACATCCGCCCCACTGGTATGCCGGCCTCACCCGCCGCCCAGGACGGGCACACGCCGCGCACTCACCCCACGAGGACAAGAACCGCAGGCTCAGGGGCGGGTCTGGCTCAAAGTGAGAACCACTCGCGTACCGCCCGGAGGTACGCATGGGGCAATGGCCGCCCAAATTTGCCGCCTCGTGCGTTTCCTGCGAAGGAGCAGCCGATGACCGATCTCGATGCGTCCGCCAGTAACTCTGGAACCGCCCCTGCCACAGAAACAGAAATCGCGGGAGACCCGGTCCCGGTGCTGGCCCCGCTGGCCGGCGACCCGTCCATGCTGGGCCTGCCGGTATTCATCGTAGGGTCGGTCGCCTTGGGCCTGGTCCTGGTGGGCGTGGTGCCGGCGACTGCCGTGGGCGCCTCCCTGCCTATCATCCTGGCGGCCACCTCAATCGGATTGTTCATCGCCACGATCTGGAGCGCGGCCATCGGCCAGAGCGCTGTGGCCAGCATCTTCGGCATCTTTGCCGGGTTCTGGCTGAGCTACGCGGTGCTCGTGCTCGGGCTGATCCGCGGCTGGTTCGGCATCACCGTCCTGGCCGCTGCCTCCACCCAGGAGCTGTTCCTGATCTCCTGGCTGGTCATCATCGTGGTCCTCACCCTGGTCACGCTGCGACTTCCGCTCGCCTTCACGCTGATCCTCGCGCTGGTGGACGTGGCTCTGCTGCTGGTGCTGCTCGGCACCGAAGAGGCATCGACCGGCCTGCTGAAGACGGGCGGCTACGTCGTGCTGGCCTTCGCCGCGGTCGGGGTGTACGTGTTCTACGGCGCGGCCTCCCTGGCCACCGGCGGCAAGGGTGCCCCGCTGGGCAAGCCGATCCAGAGCTGAGGAGGTACTGGTCCGGGGGGGCGCCCCCCCGGACCCCGCCCTATCTGTCCGGGGGGCGACCCCCCTGGGCCCCCGCTCGCCGCTACGCGCCGAATGCCGGGCTCGGCGAGCACCCGCCTTCGGCGGGCCCCGCCTCCCCGGCGCATCAGCGGTGGTTGCGGGAGGTGATGCGGGGTCCGGGGGTCGCCCCCCAGACAGATGTCCCCCCGGGACAAATGAGGCAGCATAGAGACGTGAGACAAACCGCCCCTGACGCCCCGGGATCATCCTGCGCGGTGCCGTGGCTGGCGGAAGGGCCAGCCGACTCCGTTAGGGAAATTGCGGGCCTGATCGCGGCGGGCGGGGTCGTCGTGCTGAGCGGGGCTGGCCTGTCCACCGAATCCGGCATCCCGGACTACCGGGGGCCGACCGGCCTGGCCCGGCGGGCCGAGCCGATGACGTACCAGGCGTTCACCGGCGCGGCCGCGGCCCGGCAGCGGTACTGGGCACGCAGTCACCTGGGCTGGCGGCATATCGCCCGGGCCGTGCCGAACCAGGGACATCACGCGGTCGCCGAACTGCAGCGGCGCGGGCTGCTCAGCGGGATCATCACGCAGAACGTGGACGGGCTGCACCAGCAAGCCGGCGCACGGGACGTGATCGAGCTGCACGGCAGCCTCAGCCGGGTCATCTGCCTGGGCTGCGGAGAGCGGACCGCGCGCGACGAGCTGGATCAGCGGCTCCGCGCGGCCAACCCCGGCTGGGACGCCCGGGCGCGGCAGGTCAACCCGGACGGTGACGCGGTGCTGGACGACGGGGCCACCGATCAGTTCGAGGTGGTCGGCTGCCTGCGCTGCGCGGGCGCCCTGAAGCCCGACGTGATCTTCTTCGGCGAGAACGTGCCGCCGGGCCGGGTCGCGGACTGCTACGCGCTGGTCAGCGCGGCCCGCGCGGTGCTGGTCCTGGGTTCCTCACTGACCGTGATGTCCGGGTACCGCTTCGTCCGGCATGCGGTCAGGGCCGGCCTTCCCGTGGCGATCATCAATCAGGGCGCGACCCGGGGGGACGCGCAGGCCACACTCACCCTCGACGCTCCCCTGGGGCCAACCCTGGCCGCCCTCATCACGCGGTACCTGTAGCCCGGCGCCGGGCTCAGTTCGGGTTGTAGGGCGTGTTGCGCAGGTCAGGGGCGGGCGTGGCGGTCAGCGAGCGCAGCATCGTGGTCTCGCGGGCCAGCAGCGTACGCTCGGCACCGAGCCGGCGCTCCGCGTCCGGTTCGGCCAGCAACTGCTGGCGGACCGGCAGGTCGAGGATCATCGAGGCGGCCACCAGGTACGACAGCAGCAACGGCTCCCCCGGCAGCTCAGGCATGCTGACCTCGACGTTTTTCCGGCTGGCCAGCGCCTCGACGTAGCCGCGGAAGCCGCGCTGCACCGCCTGCACGGCGAGCCCGGCAGCCGCCTCGTCGCCGACCTCCTCCTCGAGCAGTTCCACCTCGCCCTGCAGGTACGGCCGCGACTCGTCCAGCGACGCCAGCCGGAACCGCTGGGTGCCCACGGTCACCAGGTGGAACCCGCCGTCGTCCTGCTCAGCGACCTCGCGCAGCGTGGCGGTGCAGCCGATCTCGTGCAGCGCGGAGATCCCGTCCACGCCGGTCTCGCGGCCCTTGCGGATCGCGATGACGCCGAACCGCCGGGGTTCCGGGCCCTCCAGCAGGTCATGGACGAGCTGCCGGTACCGCTCCTCGAAGATGTTCAGCGGGAGCAGCAGCCCCGGGTAGAGGACGGTACCGAGCGGGAACAATGGCAGCGTCTCGCTCATTACTGGAGCCTACGCGGCTCGCAGAGCCGAAAGCCCCGCCGGACGGGGACCTCGGTCCCGTGCCCCGGACCCGGCCACGGGGAACGCTAGGCAGCACACGCAACACCAGAGGATCACGGCCCATCCGGATCGGAGGGTGATGTGCCAGAGCAAGAGAGAGGTTCCGTGGGCCTGCCGGAGCAGGGCAGCCCCGGTGCACGCAGGAACCCTATGGATCATGCCGGGCTGGAGACGCTGACGTTCGATACCTGCCTGGAATTGCTCTCGTCGGTCCCGCTGGGCCGGATCGGCTTCTGCGCGGATGGCGAGGTGGTCATGCTGCCGGTGAACCACGCCGTCGATGGCCAGGATGTGGTCTTCCTGGCCGCCCCGGGATCGAAGCTGACCGCAGCCGAGCAGCAGGACCGGGTCTCGTTCGAGGCTGACGACTACGACGAGGGCACCCGGGCAGGCTGGAGCGTGCTGGTGACCGGCCGCGCCGGGCTGGTCTACGACGAGGCCGAGACCGAACGGCTCGGCCGCCTCGGCCTGCGGCCCTGGGCGACCGGCGTCGAGCATCCGTTCTGGATCCGGATCCGGCCCACGTCGGTGACTGGCCGGCGGATACCGGGCGGCAGCCCGGCGTAACGGGCCGGGCCGCATCCGGCTGGTTCATGGCCTGCTTACCGGGCGCTCACCACGGTAAGCAGGGCCAGCAGGATCGTCGCGCTGGCGGTCAGGCCGTGCACGATGGGGACGATGATGCGCAGGTCCGCGCGGCGCCCCCGCGGCGGGCCGGAGGCCGGGCCTGGCGGGCCGGAGCCGGGCCGGGACGCCCGGGACGACCACACGGTCAGCGTGGCCATGCCCAGCCCGGCCGCGGCCAGCAGCATGCCCACGGCCAGCCAGCCCAGGCCGGTCAATCCGGTCACCAGGTAGGCGATCCACACGAGCAGCCCGGCGCTGGCCACGCCGGAATGCCCGAGGGTGACCGCCGGAACGAGCCGGCTCCGCCCGCCGCGCGGCCGCAGACCGCCGCGCCTGATCCAGCCGGCCAGCATGAAGGCCCCGGCGCCGATGGTCAGCAGCCACGCGGCGAGCGTGGCCAGGCCCTCCCCCCAGCGGCCTGCCAGGGCACCAGGAGGCGATGGCGGGCGCCCGGCCGCAGGAGGCGGGGAGCCCGGCGGGCCTGCGTGCCGCTGCTGGCTCTCGATCAGCCGGGCCAGGCGGCCTCCGGCTGCCACCGCGCGCCGCCGCCAGGCCGTCTTGTGATGACCGGCGCCCGCCACCTCGAAGATGGCCCGGCCCAGGGCGAAGTTGAGCTCATCCCGGCTCAGGCCCCGGCACGCCGCGGTGACGGTGGCCAGCGGCACGGGATGCTCGATGGCCTGCACGGCTGCGGCGGCACACACCTGGACCGACCCGCGCGGAGGCGGGGTACCGCCGGCTCCTAGGACGGTGGCCAGCACGCCGGTGGCCATCGCCACGGCGACCCGCCTCACGTGGGTCAGCGTATCCGCCGCGCCCGGGAGGGGGACGGCAGATCCGGCTTGTGCGACGATAAACGGGGGGAGCTTCTCGCGCGGTTCCGAGGACAAGGCGGTCGCCCGTGCCCCCAGTTGACCGGTTCCCCAGCCGGCGTTTCTCCCGTTGACGGGCCTGCCGTTGATCTGTCCGCATCGGAGTTCTGGGCCCTGCCGCTCCCCCAGCGCCGTGACGCGTTCGCCCGGCTGCGCAGCCTGCCCCGGCCGCCGTTCTTCGCCGATCCGGAGGTTCCGTTCGTGACCTCGGCCGGCGGGTATTACGCGCTGGTCCGGCGCGCGGACGTGGTCGAAGCGAGCCGGAATCCCGACGTGTTCTGCTCCGGGAAAGGCGCGACGAGCCTGGTTGACCTGCCCGTCGAGTTCAACGAGTACTTCGGTTCCATGATCAACATGGATGATCCCCGGCACGCCCGGCTGCGCCGGATCGTGTCCCGGGCCTTCACACCCCGGATGATCCGCAAATTCGAGGACGACGTGCAGCAGGTCGCCGCGCGGATCGTGGACGACCTGCTGGAGACGGGACCGTGCGACTTCGTCGAGCAGGTGGCCGCGCGCCTGCCGCTCAGCATCATCTGCCAGATGATGGGCATCCCGGACAGCAGCTACGCCACGGTGCTGCACGACACGAACGTGATCCTGTCCGGCAATGACCCTGACCTCGTCAGCGAGAACCCCGACGAGGCGGTGGGCCAGATCCTCACCGCAGGCGCGGAACTGGCGGCCCTGGTCACTGAGCTGTGCGCGGCACGGCTCCAGGAACCGAGGGACGACCTGATCACCGCGCTGGCCACCGCCAACATCGACGGCGAGCAGCTGAGCAGCGCCGAACTCGCCTCGTTCTTCATCCTGCTCGTGGTGGCCGGCAACGAGACCACCCGGAACGCCATCTCGCACGCGCTCATCCTGCTCACCGACCACCCAGATCAGCGCGCGCTGCTGATGGAAGACCCCGCGGCCCGGCTGGGCGGCGCGGTGGAAGAGATCGTCCGGCACGCGTCGCCGGTAATGTTCATGCGGCGGACCCTCACCCGCGACTACGCGATGAACGGCCATGACTACCGCGAGGGCGACAAGGTGGCCCTGTTCTACTGGTCGGCCAACTACGACGAGACCGTGTTCGCCGACCCGGCCCGGTTCGACATCACCCGCTCCCCCAACCCGCACGTCGGGTTCGGGGCTGCCGGGCCGCATTTCTGCCTGGGCGCCCACCTGGCCCGGCGGGAGATCAGCGTCGCCCTGCGGGAGCTGCTGGGCCGGGTGCCCGACATTCACGCCGCCGCGCCGCCCGACCGGCTGCTCTCCAGCTTCATCAACGGCATCAAGCACCTGGACTGCGATTTCAGCCGCTGACGTAAACCGGGCAGACTCCCGCGCATCGAGGCACCGCGCATCTCACACCCGCGAGTCGGCCTCAATCTGGTAACGAACTGTGATTACAAGAACGCGGAGTGTATAACTAGAACTCCCCTGGCTTACGGGGGGACCGCGCGTCAACGGTGGGGGGTCGCCTCCTCGCCGTGCCCGGCCAGCCGCACCGCCCGCGGGGCGGCGGCCGCCGGCACGGAAGGGGGCGGAGGGGCGCGAAAGCCGAGGGGGACCTTCGTCCTCTGGGCGGCGCTTCCCGGGGGCGTGGCGCCGCCCAGGACGAAGGTACCGGGCCCGGCGGTCAGCGCCCGCCGTCAGGGCAGGGCGCTGATCCGCCGGGCCAGGGCGAAGTCGGCCCCGGTCAGGCCGCCGGCCGAATGCGTGGACAAGGTGAGCGTCACCTTGTTCCACTGGATCAGCACATCGGGATGGTGGTTGGCCTGCTCGGCCAGGTAGGCCACCGCCCCGACGTAGAGCAGGGCGGCGCGGAAGTCAGCCAGGGTGGCCTCGCTGGTGATGCTGTCGCCCGCCCGGCTCCAGGCCGGCAGGCTGGCGAGTTCGGTGCCGATGTCGTCCTCAGAGAGCAGTCCCATGTCCCGCGAGCCTAGCCGGGCCGGTGCACACCGGTGCGGCCGGACGCCCGGCCGGGCCGGTGCACGGGGTGCGGCCGGACGCCCAGCCGGGCTCCGGGCAGCAGTGCCGCCGCGGCGCCCGGGCGCGTGCTTATGGCAGCCACCAGAGGCGGGACGGGGCCGCGATGCACGAGCCCACGTTGACCGGGGTGCCCGGGGTGACGGTGCTGTTTGGGTCGCGCAGGCACCGTCCGCCCAGCGCGTTGCGCAGCAGGCCGTTGCCCAGGGCCGTCCACTGCTGGTAAGGGCTGGCGTTGCACCGGCGGAGGCGCACCGCCGCGGTCTTGGCCGTCGACGCGACCGCGAGGCAGTAGTCGCCGTCGCGGATCGCGCGGCCGGCCATGCCCCACTGCTGCCGGCCCGCGCCGCTGCCGCAGGTACTCGTGATCGCCGCGGCGTTCTGCCGGTACGCCGCCCGCGACAGGCAGACCCCCGGCACGCCGCTGGGCACCGTGCCGCCGCGCAGCGCCCGGACCGCGTTCTGGGCCGCGGTCAGGTAGTTGGTGTAGACGCGGCTGGTGTACGTGGCCCAGGGAGAGAAGCTCGCGCCGCGCTGGCTGATGACGTACGCGCCGTCCGCATTGCACCTGGCCGTGAACGCGCAGGTGTTGGTGATGGTGGTCCAGGCCTGGCTGTCGATCTGCCAGAGCCCCCGGTCATACATCCCCGAGCAGTTCACCGGAGGGTAGTAGCCGTCCTGGCCGGTGGGGTTGCAGTAGTACACGGTGGGCTGGCCGCCGGACTCGGCGACGCAGATGGCGCTGGCCGTGACCAGGTCGCTGCTGGAGGCGTTGTTCGTCCATCCCGCGTAGGTGGCGTATCCGGCACAGGCCTGGGCGGCCGACGCCGCCTGCCGGGCGCTGAGGATCCGGTTGAACGCACCCCGGGGGGCCACGGACGCCGGGCGCATCACCGGCCCGGGCTGCGGCACGCCTGCGGATGCTGCCACGGCCGGGCCGGCCGTCACCTGGACCGCATAGCGTGACGCTGCGTGACCAGCGTGGTGGGAGATGGACGCCGCAGCGACGATGCTGGCGGGCAGGACAATGGCTGCTGCGGCGGCGAGAGCGCAACGCGCTGCCGCCTTGGCGCTGAACGCCATGATCGGACCCCCTCGACTCCGGACGGGACACAGGTCCCGCTGGCACCAGCCCGACCTGCTGGGGAAGGGCTCGGGGGGCTCATTAGCCGACTATTGAGCCGGCACTGTGATGCTAAGAAAAATGCATACCCGGCCCAAACCGCACCGGAAACGTATCGACGAGACATGAGAGCCGGTATCGGTTTTCATGTCACCGTAAGTGACAGACTTGCCCGCAACCGGGCAGTATCCACTCCGCGGGCCATCCGGGATCGGCCCCCAGTGCTGACTGGCCGTTCAACAGACGGCCGGACCAGCCCCGCGGTTCAGAGGAGAACTTCAGCCGATCTGCAGCGGGCTACCAGCCGGCCGCGCGGGCAGGCCGCCCGCGGGGCGTCAGCCGGTATGCTGGCCGGGCCGCTTTACCACGGCAAGCGGCGCCCCCGCGGCACGCCGGCTGCGTCCCGCCCGGAGCCCGGCCTCCCGCACCGGCCACCCGCCTGGCAGCCCCTGGAGAATCTCCGATGACGATGCCTGACGCTGCGAAGCCGCGGCAGACCCCGCTGCGCGCCGTGCACGAGCAACTGGGTGCCTCGATGACCGAGTTCGCCGGGTGGCTGATGCCGCTGCGGTACCGCAGCGAGACCGCCGAGCACCAGGCCGTCCGGGCCAGCGCCGGCCTGTTCGACCTGTCGCACATGGGCGAGATCATCGTCACCGGTCCCGGGGCCGCCGCCGCCCTGGACTACGCACTGGTCGGACAGCCGTCGTCGATGGCGCCCGGCCGCGCCCGCTACACGATGATCTGCGCGGCGGACGGCGGGGTACTCGACGACCTCATCGTCTACCGGCTGGACGACCAGGAATTCCTGGTCGTCGCCAACGCCGCCAACACCGGCGTGGTCGACAGCGCGCTGCGCCAGCGTGCGGACGGGCACGACGCGCGGATCACGGACCAGACTGACGCCTACGCGCTCATCGCCATCCAGGGCCCGGCGGCGGCCGGCATCCTCGGCCCGCTCACCGACGTCACCCTGGATGAGGTCAGGTACTACACGAGCCACCGCGGCACCGTGGCTGGCCGCGAGGTCCTGCTCGCCCGGACCGGCTACACCGGCGAGGACGGGTTCGAGCTGTTCAGCCAGCCGGGCGACGCGGAGCACCTCTGGATGGCGCTGTCCGCCGCGGGCGCCGCGGCGGGCCTGGTGCCCGCCGGCCTGGCCGCCCGCGACACGCTCCGGCTGGAAGCCGGGATGCCGTTGTACGGCAACGAACTCGGGCCGGACATGACACCGTTCGACGCTGGCCTCGGCCGGGTGGTCAAGCTGGACAAGCCCGGCGGCTTCGTCGGCCACGCCGCCCTGGCCGCCGCGGCCCAGGCGCCCCCGCGCCGGGTCCTGGTCGGCCTGCGGAGCGGCACCCGCCGCGTCCCCCGGCACGGGTACCCCGTCCTGTGGGACGGCCAGCCGCGCGGCACGGTGACCAGCGGTGCTCCCTCACCCACCCTGGGCGTGCCCATCGCGATGGCTTACCTGGAGCCCGAGGTGGCCGCCGCGGCCGCCAGCACCGGGAGCGGAACCGGGCCGGGGGCCGCGAGGGGCCGGCTCGCAGTGGACATCAGGGGCCGGGCCGAGCCGGCCATGATGACCCCGCTGCCCTTCTACCATCGGACTGACGAACGGCCACGATGACTTCCCTTCGGGCGGCCTGGCCCGGCGGGGCAGCTGATCTCAGGAGAGCGACCAGATGACAGTTCCGGAAAACCTGAGCTACACCCCGGAGCACGAGTGGGTGGCCATCGACGGCTCCGTCGCGTCGATCGGTATCACCGACTATGCCCAGCAGGCACTCGGCGACGTCGTGTACGTGTCCGTGCCCCAGCCCGGGACGGCCCTGACCGCCGGGGAGCCTTTCGGCGAGGTGGAGTCCACGAAATCGGTCTCCGACCTGTACTCGCCGGTGGACGGGGAGGTGATCGAGGCCAACCCGGACATCGACGAGGACCCAGGGCTGGTCAACACCGACCCGTACGGGGCCGGCTGGCTGCTCCGGATCCGGGTCGCCGACGACTCCGACCCGGCGGGCCTGCTGACCCCCGAGGAATACACGGCGCTGACCAAAGAGGCTGAATGAGCCCAGGCGGGCCGTCCGGGGCGGCCGACCTGGCCCGGTACAACGCGGCCACGGCCAGCCTGGAGCCCCCGTTCGCGCGTGATCGACCTGGCGGCGCTGCGGGCCAACGCCGCCGACATGACCCGGCGGGCGGCGGGCAAGCCCATCCGGCTGGCCAGCAAGTCGGTGCGGTGCCGTGCGCTCCTCGAGCGGGTCCTGGGCACCGGCGGGTTCCGCGGGATCCTGGCCTTCACCCTGCCCGAGGCGCTGTGGCTGGCCGGGCAGGGCGTCAGTGACGACATCGTGGTCGCCTACCCCAGCACCGACCGTGCGGCGCTGACCCGGCTGGCCAGTTACCCGGCGGCCGCGGGGGCGATCACCGTGATGATCGATTCCGCGGATCAGCTCGACATCATCGAGAAGGCCGCGGCCGCCGTGACCGATCCCGCGCCCATCCAGGTCTGCCTGGACATCGACACGTCCTACGTGGGACTGGGCGGCATGATGCGCGCCGGGGCACGGCGCTCCCCGGTGCGGACCCCGGCTGACGCGGCGGCGCTGGCGCGGGACATCGCGGGCCGGCCCGGGATCCGCCTGACCGGGGTGATGGCTTATGAGGCGCAGATCGCCGGGGTCGGCGACAAGCCGCCGGGGCGCCCCGCCTACGCGCAGGCTGTCCGGCAGATGCAGCGCCGGTCCGCGGCCGAACTGGCCCGGCGGCGCGCGGCCATCGTGGCGGCGGTCCGCGAGGTGACCCCGCTGCGCTTCGTGAACGGGGGCGGCACGGGCTCGATCGAGCGGACCGCGGCCGAGGACGCGGTCACCGAGATCGGCGCCGGCTCGGGTCTCTACCAGCCCAGCCTGTTCGACAGCTACCGGGCCTTCTCCGGACGGCCGGCCGCCCTGTTCGCGCTGCCCGTGGTCCGGCGGCCGGCCCCGGGCGTGATCACCGTGGCAGGCGGCGGGTACGTGGCGTCCGGGCCGGCCCACGGCAGCCGCCTCCCCCAGCCTTATCTCCCGGCCGGCCTGCGGCTCGACAAGCAGGAGGGAGCCGGCGAGGTGCAGACACCGCTGCTCGGGAAAGCGGCGGACGGGCTCCGGATCGGTGACCGGGTCTGGTTCCGCCACGCCAAGGCCGGTGAGCTGTGCGAGCGATTCGGCGAGCTGCACCTGATCGACGGCGACACGGTCACCGCGACCGTCCCGACCTACAGGGGGGAAGGCCAGGCCTTCGGCTGAGCCGCGACCAGCGCCGGGATCAGCGGTGCCGTCGGCGGATCAGGTAAGCGGCCACGCCGATAACCGTCAGGGCCGCGAGGGCTCCGCCGGCGATCCGTGCCTCGGGGCGCTGGAGCTGCTCCCGGACCCGGTCCAGCGCGCGGTGCGCCACGTTGGCCGGGCTGACCCGGTCGGCGAGCTCATCGACGGTGCGCGCGAGGCTCTCGCGGGTGCGCTCGATCTCCTTGACCAGCGCATCCGGGTCGCGGGTTGCGACCGTGTCATTCGCCTCGGCCATCGCTGCATCCCTTCTGGGGCGGATCTTTGCCGGTAAGTGTGGCAGGCGGGGCAGTGATGTGCACGGCCGGCACGGTTACCCGGGAGAAATGCCCGCCGCGGCCGGGAAATCGGGTCTGGGCGCGGCCGGGACGGCCGCGTAGGGTCGAGCGTGTCGGCGGAAGGGACCTTCTCATGTCAGCCACGAACGAGGCTCCGGCATCCAGGGCCCCGGCACCCGGCGCACGGGATGGCGGGGCGGTGACGGTCAACGACCTCGACCTGCCGGTGTTCGACTACACCGAGCCGGGGCTGGTCGGCGAGGTGTACCACGACCGGCTGGCCGCGGTCCGGCAGCAGGGCTGGCTGGCCCGCTCCCCGCTCACGTACGTGGTGCTGGACCGGGAGTCGGGCGAGTTCTTCCTGCGGGCCCGGCAGACCGCCTTCCCCGGCCGGGAGATCGCGGAGATCTTCGGCGTTACCGGCGGCCGCCTGCGGGAGCAGATCGACGCCAACATCCTGAACGCCACCGGGGAGCGGCACCGGCGGCTGCGGGCGCTGATCGGGCCCGCGTTCACGCCCCGCGCCGCCGACCGGTGGCGGCCCGCGATGCGCGGGTTCCTGGACCAGCTGTGGCACGACCTCGGGGACGTGCCGCCGGGCGGGCCGGCCGGATGCGACTTCGTGGCCGCGTTCGCCAAGCCGT
The DNA here is from genome assembly GCA_963720645.1 of uncultured Actinomycetes bacterium. GTDB lineage: Bacteria > Actinomycetota > Actinomycetes > Streptosporangiales > Streptosporangiaceae > RYN-230. The sequence goes on from CAVRFX010000026.1 coordinate 447,537, forward strand.
ACCCCTCGCTCACGATCGCCGCCGTGCTGGGTGCCCCGCCGCAGGATGCGCCGCGGCTGCACGAATGGTCCGGCTGGGTCCAGAAGCAGTTCGACATCCGCGCCCTGGCCAGCGAGCCCGCCCGGATCGAGCGCGCGGTCGGGGAACTGTACGAATACGTCGAGACGCTGCTGGAACGCCGCCGCCGTGAGCCCTCCGACGACCTCATCAGCACGCTGCTCGCGGCCGAGGAGGAGGGGGTCAGGCTGACCCACGAGGAGTGCGTCAACCTCGTCCTCAACGTGGTCGCGGGCGGGATCGACACCACCCAGGCCCAGCTCTCCCACGCGATGCGGCTGTTCGCCGCCCATCCCGCGCAGTGGGACGCGCTGGCCCGCGACTCCGGGCTGGTGCCGGCGGCGGTCGAGGAGGTGCTGAGATTCGAGCCGATCACCCCGTTCACCGCCCGGATCTGCACCGACGCCATCGAGCATCGCGGCGTGCTGTTCCCCGCGGGCACCATCGTCGCGATCTGCGCGGAGCGGGCCAACCGGGACGCCGGGGCGGGTGACGCGTTCGACATCGCCCACGACTCCGGCGGGCGCCTGCTGACGTTCGGCGCGGGCCCGCACTTCTGCCTGGGCTCCAACCTGGCCCGGGCCGAACTGGAAGAGGCGCTCACCTTCCTCGCCCCCCGGATGACCGGGCTGCGCCCGGCAGGCGAGGCCCGGCTAGGCGGCGTGGAAGGCATCTACGGCATCGACTCCCTCCCCCTGGCCTGGACCCCCCGGTAGCCGCGGCCGCCCCGCGCACTCCCGCGTTAACCAGGTGCGCGGCGTCTCCTGCCTGGTTAGCGTGAGGTCCCTGCGCCGGGCCGGGAGGCACACCGTGGAGCAGCTCGCCAAGAAGCTGATGAACTGGGCGTCGATCCTGGAGGACGGCACCCGGGAACAGGCGCTGCGCACCGCGAGCCTGCCGTTCATCCACCCCTGGGTGGCCCTGATGCCGGACGCTCACCAGGGAAAGGGCGCCACCGTTGGCTCGGTGATCCCGACGCTTGGTGCCATAATTCCGGCCGCGGTGGGGGTGGACATCGGCTGCGGGATGATCGCCGTGCGCAGCCAGTTCACCGCGCAGGACGTCCGGAGCCGTGGGCACCTGGGCGCGCTGCGGGAGTCGATCGAGAACGCGATCCCGCTGTCGGCCGGCCAGTACAACCCGGCCGTGCGCGACGCGGGCACCGGGCGCCGGATCACCGATCTCGAGGGGCGCGCCGGCGCCGGCAGCGCGGAGGCGACGTCCCCGAACTGGCGGCTCCAGCTGGGCAGTCTCGGCTCGGGGAACCACTTCATCGAGGTCAGCCTGGACGAGGAAGACCGGGTCTGGCTGTTCCTGCACTCCGGGTCGCGCGGGGTGGGGAACCGGCTGGCCGTCAAGCACATCAAGATCGCCCAGGACCTGGCCCGGCGCTGGTGGATCCCGCTGCCCGACCCCGACCTGGCCTACCTGGTGGAGGGGACCGGCGAGTTCTCGGCCTACCTGCGGGACCTGCACTGGGCGCAGCACTTCGCGCTGCTCAACCGGGAGGAGATGATGGACCGCGCCGTCGCCTGCCTGGGTGAGTGGATCGGGCGAGCCCGTCACTGCGGCCGAGACCTTGAACTGCCATCACAATTACACCGCGCGGGAAAAGCACTTCGGCAAGGAGGTCTGGGTGTCCCGTAAGGGGGCCATCGACGCGTCGCGCGGGCACGCCGGGGCTCATCCCGGGTTCCATGGGGACGCGCTCCTACGTGGTGACCGGGAAGGGCAGCCGGGTCGCGCTGAACTCCTCCCCGCACGGCGCCGGCCGCCGCTGCAGCCGCACGGCGGCCCGCAAGACGTTCAGCCGGGCCCAGCTCGACGCGGCCATGGAGGGCATCGAGTGGCGCCGGACCAGCGCGTTCCTCGACGAGATCCCCGGTGCGTACAAGGACATTGACACGGTCATGGAGGACGCGAAGGACCTGGTCGAGATCCGGCACCAGCTGCGCCAGATCGTCAACGTCAAGGGCGACTGAACCAGGTCACCCGGAGGCGGGCGGGGCCGGCCCGCCCGCGTCCGGCTCCGGAGGATGACCCGCTCCAGCAGCACCTTCCGTCCCTAGAACCCCGCGAGTCACACACCCGGTTTCGTGATCAAGGCCGATCTGGTGCTGCCTGGGCAGCACCAATCGGTTGATCACGTTGTGCGTCAGGTCAGCTGGCTGCCTCCACATGTTTCGCGGCCGCGATGACGGCCTCGCAGGCGACGGTCTGGGCGGTCGCGCCCGGGACCGGGGTACCGCTGAACGCCGCGGCCTCCAGCTCGCCCTTGATCTTGCCCGGCCAGCGCGTCCCTGGCCTTGTCCAGCGCGGTCAGGGCCTGGTTGGTGTGGATGTAGGTCGCGTCCCCCGCGCTGGTGCTCTCCACCGCGTTGGTCGAGGCCTGCAGGGTGGCCGTGCCGAACTCGCCGACGCTCGAGTTGAGCTGCTTGTAGCACGCGCCGAGCGCGGTCACCGCAGGATCGCTGAGCGCCCGGTTCGGGGCTGGCCAGCACCTGGGTGATGACCCGGCCGTCGTGCTCGTAGTCGTCCCGCAGCCCGGTCAGGTACATCAGCGTCGGCCGGATGTCGGTCTCATCGATCCAGGTGCCCGGGGAGTGCTGCTGCCGGGACGGTGATCTGGCCGCTGTCCGCGCCCGCCGAGCTCGGCCCCTGGCTGGCCGCGGCGAGCCGTCCAGGCCGAGGTGGCGCACGCCGGGCCCGGCGATGCCGAGGTAGTTGGTGTTGATCTCGGCGGCGTAGTCACCGTGGTCCCAGGCGAAGCCGGTGTTCTGGGTGCACGCAGCGTCCCGGCTGCAGGCCGCCGGGAGCGCCGAGGACTGCAGGTAGTAGTCGGGCTTGGCGAACATCGCGAACGTCGGCGTCCGGGCCGGGTCCGCGTTCACCATGTGCAGGATGGCCTCCTCGGCCGGGTCGGCGAGGTAGTTGGTGATGTTCTGGGTGGTACCGGTGTACGGGTTCGCCGCGGTGAGTCGCCGCGACCCCGTGCTCGAGCGTCCGCACCGCGGCGTCGTCCGGGCCCGGGATTGCCGGTCACGTAGAACTCCGGCGCGGTGTCGTTTTCCAGGGTGAACGGGGTCGTGTCGTTCTTCTGCGTGGCCAGCAGCCCGGTCATGTTGCCGTCCAGCTCGCCGAACGAGCCGGCCGGGTAGGTGCACGCGACGTCCGGGGTCACCGTGGTGCCGCTGACCGTGGCGCCGTCGCAGTTGGCCGGGGTGGGCTGGATGGCCCGGCCCACGTTGGCGCCCGCCTCGTGGTCGCCCTCGTCCGAGCTGAGGATGAACAGCGTGTTCCTGGGGGTGATGCCGTCGGCGGCCAGGCGCTTGAAGAAGGTGCCGAACGCCTGGTTGTAGTACTGCGCCTGGGCGACGTAGCACGCGCTGCCGCTGCCGAGCGCGGCGGGCGCGCCGGTGCAGGCGGACAGGCCGGGGATGTGCTCGTTGCCGTGGATATCGGAGATGTACCCGTTGACCACCGGCACGCCCGCACTCCAGCATGTCGGCCATGTAGGCCAGCGTCTGCGAGGCGTTGATGCTGGAGAAGCCGGGGAAGCCCGGGATGGTTGGTGAGGAAGGCGCCGTTGATCTGGTTCCCGTTCAGGTCGACCAGGTTCCCGGCGGCGTTGGTCACCTGGTACCCGTTGCGCGTGACAGTTGGCCGTGCCCGCACCGAGCTGCGGCGCGACGTAGCGGTGCCCGAACAGCGCCTGGTAGCCGGTGTAGCCGCCGGGCTCGTCCGGCAGCGCGTCGGGGACCGCGGTGGGGCTCGGGCGTGGTCTGCCCGAACTTCACGCCCGGTGGCGTTGGCGCAGAACGCGTTGCCCTGGGCGCAGTGCACCGCGATGCCCACGTAGTCGGCGGTCTCGGCGTCCTTGAAGGAGTCGGGGTCGGCGGCGAGCTGCTGATCCTCGGGCGAGTTGGCGCCGAACACCTTGGGGATGTCGACCGAGGTGTTCTCGAGTTCCTGGTTCACCGTGGCCACGTCGCCGACGTCGCAGCCGGCCCGGGTGAACGGCACCCAGGGCGCCGGGGTGGTGGTGTCCGGCTTGGGCGCGGGCGAGGTGGTGGCAGGCGGGGTGGCCGAGTACACCATGGACGGGTTGGTGTCGTGGCCCGGCGTTCGGCGTCTTGGCGGTGTCGAAGATCGGGTCGGTCCAGTAGGCGAACGAACTCGCCGGGTCGGTGGTGCCGTCGGTGTTGTACGCCTGGTAGGAGTTGCTGACCGGCATGCCCGGCCCGGTCGCCGTACAGGCCGGTGTAGGTGGTCAGCAGGTCATCGGCGGTGTGCGCGATCAGCGGCGTGTGGTTGTTCGACAGGAACGTGCCGTTGTCTCTCGAAGAAGTTGCAGCAGGTTCGGCATCATCTGGAGGTCGGACGGGACGTTCGGGTTGTCGCGGAAGAAGTGGACGTTGTCGAAGGCGAGCTCGACGACGTGCTTGATGCCGTTCCCGAGGTGGCAGCCGTTCGCGGCGACCGTCGTGCGGGGCTGCGGACGCTAATGGCTTCGCGGACGCCGCCGTCGCCGCGAGCCCGGGCGTGGCACCGGCCACGGCGAGCGAGCTCAGCAGCGAGGCGCATCCGGTGACGGCGGCGGCGCGCACAGCCAGCCTCCGTCGGCCAGGGTGTTGGGGCATCGGATCCTCCTCTTCCCGCCTGCCCGGCGTGATCGGCCGGGCAGTCCTGCCGGTGACCTTAGGGACATGGGCCGAATTCCCGGCGACGGGAAGAAGAAACGAAGACCAACTCTCGGGCCGCATAGAATTCGGTTCGTGACGGTCAGGGCGGTCATCTTCGACTGGGGCGGGACGCTCACCCCCTGGCACACCGTGGACCACGACGCGCTGTGGCGCGAGGTGTGCGCCCCCCACTTCCCGGCCTCGCACGCCGACCAGACGGCGGCGGCCATCGTGGCCGCGGAACTGGGGCTGTGGCAGCTGGCCGGCGACTCCCAGCGCAGCGCCACGCTCACGGAGGTGTTCGAGCAGGCCGGGATCGCGCCGCCGGAGGCCCTGCTGACCAGCTATTTCGAGGCCTGGGACCCGCACACGTTCACCGACCCCGACGTGGTCCCGCTGCTGGAAAACCTGCGGGAGCGCGGGATCAAGGTGGGCGTGCTGTCCAACACCATGTGGCCGCGCCGCGCCCACGAGCGGGTGTTCCGCCGGGACGGGGTGCTCGACCTGATCGACGGGGCGGTCTACAGCAGCGAGATCCCGTGGACCAAGCCGCACCCGGAGGCGTTCCGGGCCGCGATGGCCGCGGTCGGCGAGGACGACCCGGCCGCATGCGTATTCGTCGGTGACCGGCCCTACGACGACGTGCACGGCGCGAAGCGGGCGGGCATGCGGGCCGTGCTGATCCCGCACAGCGAGGTGCCGCGGTTCGACGACGTCACCCCGGACGCGGTCATCACCCGGCTGGCCGACCTGCCCGCCCACCTGGACGCCTGGTCCGCCCCGGGAGCCTGATCGCCGTGGCCGGGGAACGTGCGGGCAGCGCCGGGGGCGGGGACCTGGCCGGGGTCCTCGCCGTCTTCCAGATGCCCTTCGACGACCGTGACCGGATCGACTACCCGGCCCTGGAGAAGCTGTTCGACTGGGTCTTCGCCAACGGCGCGGACGGCGCCGTCTTCGCGATGGTCTCCGAGATCTTGCGGTTGTCGTCGCAGGAACGCGACGAGGTAGCCACGGTGGCGTGCCGCCTGTCCCGGGGACGCGGCTCGTGCGTCATCAGCGTGGGCGCGGAATCACTCGCCACCGCCCTGCGTCATGCGCGGCACGCCGCGGACGCGGGCGCGGACGCCGTGATGGCGACGCCGCCGCTGCTGCATGCGGCGGGCGACGACGAGCTGCTGCGTTACTTCATGGCCATCGCCGCCAGCGTGGATACGCCGCTGATCGTCCAGGACGCGAGCGGGTACGTCGGCCGCCCGCTGTCCATCGCGCTGCAGGCCCGGCTGCACGGCGAACTCGGCGACCGGGTGATGTTCAAGCCGGAGGCCCCGCCAGCCGGCCCGCGGCTGACCCGGCTGCTGGCCGCCACCGGGGGCCGGGCCAGAGTCTTCGAGGGCACCGGGGGCCTGTTCCTCGTGGACAGCTTCCGGCGCGGCGTGGTCGGCACCATGCCGGCCAGCGACGTGGTGTGGGCGCTGTCCGCGCTGTGGGACGCCCTGGGCCGGGGTGACTTCGCCCGGGCTTACCGGATCGCCGGCCCGCTGGCCCAGCTGGTTTCGCTGCAGACCAGCCTGGACAGTTTCGTCGCGGTGGAGAAGCACCTGCTGGTCCGCCAGGGTGTCCTCCCGTCGGACCGGATGCGGGGCCCGGTGGCCGAGGTGCTGGACGCGCAGGGCCGCGAGGAGGTCGACCGGCTGGCCGACCTGCTCCGCGGAGCCGTCGGCGGCGGCCCCGTGTAGGCCACGGGCGCGCGGTCCGCGGTCAGCGCGCAGGCTCGGGGTCGCTGATGTCGGCCACGGTAGCGTCCAGGGCCCGGACCGCGTCGTCCGCGTCCAGGGCCGCGGCCAGGCCGTGCTGGCCGGCCCCGAGCGTGATCTCCCGCCCGGCCAGCCGCTCGTCGGCGATCACCGGCCAGCGGCGCACCGAGCCGAACGGCGTGATCGTGCCGCGCTCGTAGCCGGTCACGTCCCGGGCCACCGTGGCGTCCGGCATGGACAGCCGGCTGACCCCCAGCAGGGCCCGCAGCTTCGGCCAGGAAATGGTCCGGTCCCCCGGCACCAGGACGAACAGGAAGTCGTCGTCGCCGCGCCGCACGACCAGGGTCTTCACCACGTCGGCGGGGGTCACGCCGCGGGCCTGCGCGGCCTCGGCCAGGCTGCGCACCGGCCCGTGGCTGATCAGCCGGTAGGGCAGGCCCGAGGCCGCGAGGGCATCTTCCGCCGGGTTGGGCATGATCCAGTATCTCCTGCCGGCGGTGCTGGAAGCCGCGCCAGCCGGACCGGCAGAATGACCGTTATGCCCGCTCCTCATGATGCCGCCGTGGATGATCCCGCTGTCACCGCAACCCCCGCCGCCGGGCGAGCCCCGGACGGCGGTACGGCAGCCGCCGGCCAGGCTGCCGGTTCCCCGGTCCCCGGCGCCGCCAGCCCCGGCGTGAGCCCCGGCACGGCCGCCGGCACCGCGGAACTCGCCGGCCTGCGCGACGCCTGCACCCGCTTCCTGGCCGGGCACGGGCCGGGCCGCGCCGCGGACCTGCTCGCCACGATCCCGCCGGACACGCAGACCGACCGCTACGGGGAGGGTGGCGTGGTGACCGAGCTGGAGAGCGAGATCATGCTGGTGCTCGGCAAGCCCGCCGCCGTGTTCCTGCCCAGCGGCACCATGGCCCAGCAGGCGGTGCTGCGGGTGCACGCCGACCGGCGGCAGCGCCGCGTGATCGTGTTCCACCCGGCCTGCCACATCGACGTCCACGAAGGACGCGGCTACGAGCGCCTGCACCAGCTGACCGGCCGCCCCGCCGGTGACCGGGACCGGCTGCTCACGGTGACCGACCTGGAGCGGGTGGCCGAGCCGGTCGGTTCGTTGGTGATCGAACTGCCTCAGCGCGATCTCGGCGGGCAGCAGCCGGACTGGGCAGCGCTGCAGGAGCAGGTGACCTGGGCCCGGGAGCGCGGCGCGGCGGTGCACCTGGACGGGGCGCGGCTGTGGGAGTCCGCGGCGGGCTACGGCAGGCCGCCCGCCGACATCGCGGGCCTGTCCGACACCGTGTACGTGTCGTTCTACAAGGGCCTGGGCGCGCTGCCGGGGTGCTGCGTGGCGGGCCCCGAAGACGTCGTCGCCGAGGTGCGCGAGTGGCGGCACCGGATGGGCGGGACGCTGTTCGGCCTGTGGCCCAATGCGGCGTCGGCCCTGTCCTGCCTGGCCCGCCGGCTGCCGATGATGCCGCGCTACCTGACGCACGCCCGGGCCATCACGGACGCGCTGCGGGACCTGCCGGGCGTCACGATCATCCCGGACCCGCCGCAGACTCCCATGCTGCACCTGCTGCTGCGCACCACGGCGGAGGACTTCGCCGCGGCGGCCCGTGCGCTGGCCGCCGGGCAGCGGGTCTGGACCTGGCCGGCCGCGATGAGCACCCCGGACCCGGGCATCCAGCGGGTGGAACTGGCCGTCGGCGACGCCACGCTGGCGCTGCGGCCCGCCGAGGTTCGCGAGTTCATCGCCGCCCTGCTGCCCGGCTAGCCTCAGGCCCGTAGGCCGGCGGCCAGAAGACTAGCCGCGCCAGTAATCGACCGGGCCCCGGCCCGGCCGGAATCCAGCGGCCTCCGCCCGGCCGGCCGCCTCGGCGAACCGCTCGCCGACGTAGCCGGGCAGGTGCGCGTCGCTGCCGAAGGACAGCGCCGTACCGCCTTCCTCGCGCCACCAGCGCAGCAGGCTGACCGAGCCGAGCGGGCTGGCCGTGTTCAGCTCCAGCACCCGGCCCGAGGACGCCAGCGCCCGCAGCACGGCGCGGTACTCCTCCTCGAAATCTGACTCCTGGTAGCGGCCGGCGGCCTCGGGCCAGTACCGGCGCGGGTAGTCCAGGTGCGCCAGCACCTCGAACAGGTCGCTGCCCTCGATCATCGCGACCACCTCGGCGAAGTACCGGCGCATCAGCGTGGCGGCCGGCTCGCGGCGCAGCAGCGCCCGCGCGTACACGAGGCGCCCCCCGCTGGGCAGCGTGTGCACCGAGCCGAGCACCCGGTCGAAACGCCCGGACGACAGCACCGCGGCGGCGCTGCCGGCGAACAGGTGCGGCTCCCCTGCTTCCGCACCAGACAAGATCCGCAACGTGGGGTATCGGTGCCGGCACTCTTCCAGGCAGGAGAGGTACCCGCTGAGGTCCAGCGGCCGCCGTCCCCACTGGTCGTTCGGAGTAATGCCGGTGCCCCCGATCGGGTCGCCCGGTCCCCAGTCGGTGAAGTCGAGGTGCTCGGTGAAGGCCACGGCGGGCAGCCCGAGTTCCACGGCGCGGGCGCACGCGCCGGCCATCGATGCCCGCGGGCCGGTGTCGTGCGACCACTGCGAATGGACATGATTGTCGGCTGGCACGTGATTGTCGGCTGGCAGGCTCCCGTGGCCAGCCCGGCCACTATCGGTGGGGCCGATGGGATTTGAACCCATACTCGCAGGATCCTAAGTCCTGTGCCTCTGCCGTTGGGCTACGGCCCCGCTGCTGGTCACCAGCGTGTTCCGGATCGCGGCATCCCCGTCAGGCGGCCAGGTCCTGGCGCAGCCGGGCGACGTGCCCGGTGGCCCGGACGTTGTAGTACGCCCGCTCGATCCGGCCGTCCGCGCCGACCACGAACGTGGACCGGATCACGCCGGTCGTCTTCCTGCCGTACATCGTCTTCTCCCCGAACGCCCCGTAGGCCTGGAGGACCTCACGGCCGGGATCGGCGAGCAGGCTGAAGTTGAGAGATTCCTGGTCCCGGAATTTGGCCAGCTTCTCCGGCTTGTCCGGGGAGATGCCCAGCACGGTCAGCCCGGCGCCCGCGAGCTCGCCCAGGTTGTCGCGGAAGTCGCAGGCTTCCTTGGTGCAGCCGGGGGTCATCGCGGCCGGGTAGAAGTACACGATCACGCGCTGCCCGCGTAGCGCGGACAGCTGCACGGTCTTGCCGTCCGCGTCAGGCAGCGAGAAGTCCGGCGCCTCATCCCCAGGGGCCAGTTTCTGGTCGGTCACGTGCGCTCCCTCCGCAAAGACGCCTCCACGTTACCGGGCCCGGCGGGCCCGCGGGTGACCTTATTACGACCGGCTTACGCAGTCTGCGCAGGCCAGGTGGATGGCGGGCGGCCGCGCGTAGAGTCCACGACGGGTGGCGGGGGATTGCACGAAATCTCATGACAGTAGGGCAATCGCCAACCCAAGGAGGACCAAGCGTGTTCTCGCAGTTGAAGGCCCGTCGGTCGGGCGCTCCCCAGCCGGGGACGACCCAGGACCGGCCTGCCCGGCCCGTGCGCTTCGGCGTGCCGGCCCGGGCCGTCCGCCCGCTCGGCTTCGCGGCCATAGCGGCAGCAGCGGCCATCACCGTCGCCGGGTGCAAGCCAGGGGTTTACACCAGTAACTCCTCGAGCGGCTCGCAGAGCGGGATGTCGTCGTCCTCGGCACTGTCGCTGGCGGCGCAGCAGACCCAGCAGATCAGGTCGTTCGACGCGGCCGTCGAGATCCAGGCCACGGGTGCCCTGAACGCGACCCTGACCGGCACCCTGCACGAGGTGACCACGCCCACCCCGGTCATGTCGCTGCGCGCCAACGCGGGTTCGCTCGGCCGCATCCGGGTGATCCTGTCGAACGGCATGGCGTACATGAAGAGCCCGTTCATGATGAACACCTTCGGGAAGCCGTGGGTGATGGGCTCGATGAACGCGATGAGCAGCACCTCGGGCCTGAACCTCGGCCCGCTGCTGGGCCTGCTCTCGACCAGCAGCCCGCTGGTCCAGGTCCCGCTGCTGCGCCAGGGCTCGAACATCCGCATGATGCGCCACTCGATGATGTACGGCTCGCGGATGTCGGAGTGGGGCGGCCACTACATGCTCTCTAACGTGCTGTCCAGCCTGAACTCCAGCCTGCAGCCGAGCATGCAGTCCGTGATGAACAGCGGCATCAGCATGACGCGGTTCCGCGCCTGGATGGACCCCACGCACATGGTGCGGAAGCTGGTCCTGATCGAGGTCGGGAACAACACCCAGATCACGATCACCCTGGTGATCACCGCTATCAACCGGCCGATGCACATCATGATGCCGCCCACCACGCTGATCTTCGTCCTGGGCGGCACCACGCCCACGCCGACGCCGAGCATGACGGTCACGCCGACGGTCCGCCCGACCGTGACCACCACCCCCACCATGGGGGCGACGCCGACGCCGATGGCGACCAGCCCCACGGGTGCGACCAGCACACCGACACCCGTCCCCACCGGGGCAGGTCCCACCCACTGGTGACCTGCGCGGGCTGACCGCACGCGGCAGGCCCGCCGGACCTGGAGATCGTCGGGCCAGGGACGGCGGGCCTTTCCGCGTACTGGAAACGGGCCCGGGCGGGCGGCTTCAAGTGCCCCGGCCGGGCGGGTCAGGAGCCCAGCAGGGCCGCGATGATCGGGGCCAGGGCGCGGAGAGCACGTCCCCGGTGACTGATCTTGTCCTTGTCCGCCGGGCTCATCCCGGCCGTGGTGACCTCGTATCCGGCCGGCACGAAGATCGGGTCATAGCCGAATCCGTTCGTGCCCCGCGGCGCGGTGGTCAGCGAGCCATCGACCACGCCCTCGGTCACATGCTCCGCCCCGGACGGCAGCACGAGCGCGGCGGCGCAGGCGAAGTGCGCGCCCCGGCGCCCGGCCGGGACATCGGCTAGCTGGTCCAGGACCAGCTGCAGGTTGGCGGCGTCGTCGCCGTGCCCGCCGGACCAGCGCGCGGAGAGCACGCCAGGCATCCCGTTCAGCGCGTCGACGCACAGGCCCGAGTCGTCGGCCACCGCGGCCAGGCCGGTGAACGCGGCGACCGCCCGGGCCTTGAGCAGCGCGTTTTCGGTGAACGTGAGCCCGGTCTCGGCCACCTCGGGCATGTCCGGGAACTCATCCAGGTCGCTGACGTCGACGGGGACCCGCCCGGCTTCCAGGATGCGCCGGAGCTCACGGAGCTTCTCCGGGTTCCGGGTCGCCAGGATCAGCTTGCTGCCCACCGGATCACCGCCTGGCCAGGTCGCGGGCGAGGGCCTCCTGCTGGAGGCGCGTGAGCTGGGCACAGCCCGCGACCCCGAGGTCGAGGAGCTCATTGAGGAGATCACGGCTGAACGGCTCCTGCTCCGCGGTGCCCTGCACCTCGACGAAGTCGCCCTCGCCGGTGCACACCACGTTCATGTCGGTCTGCGCGGCGGAGTCCTCCTCGTAGCACAGATCGAGGCGGGGCTGGCCGTCCACGATGCCGACGCTGACCGCGGCCACCGACCCGACGAGCGGGTCACCCTTGAGGCGCTTGCGGCCGCGCAGCCAGGCCACGGCGTCGGCCAGCGCGACGTATCCCCCGGTGATCGCCGCGGTCCGGGTACCGCCGTCGGCCTGGAGCACGTCGCAGTCGATGACGATGGTGTTCTCGCCGAGGGCCTTGGTGTCCACGCAGGCCCGCAGCGACCGGCCGATCAGCCGGGATATCTCGTGGGTACGGCCGCCGATCCGGCCCTTGACCGATTCCCGGTCACCGCGGGTATTAGTGGCGCGGGGCAGCATCGCATACTCGGCGGTCACCCAGCCGAGGCCGCTGCCGCGCCGCCAGCGGGGCACGTCCTCGGTGGCGCTCGCCGCGCAGAGCACCCGGGTCGCCCCGAACTCCACCAGCACCGAGCCCTCCGCGTGATCCAGCCAGCCGCGGGTCATCCGTATCTCGCGTAGCGACGCGTTGCTGCGCCCATCGGGTCGGGACATGGGTGACAGCCTATCCACGAGCGGACAGAGGGTCGCGCCGCCGACGGATGCGCGTCGCCCCCACATTTCACGCCGGACGTTCGCAATAACCGGACAAATCATCCGCCATCACGCACGTCAGGCGTGAAATGTCGGCCGACCCCGCCAGCCTGGAGGGGTGGAAAGTGGCGTGGAGGGTGTGCGGACCACCGCCGAGTTGCTGGTTTGCGGGTTATCATTCACCTGGCCCGAGATCACCCGGGTCCCAGCCCAGGTCGTAGACGCCATCCAGCTCGCGTTCGCCCGGTCCGGCGACCGCTGACGAGCCGGGCCCGGCGGCTCCTGCCCCGGGTCAGCACCCCGCGCGGTCGGGCGCGCCGGCCTCGATCCAGCGGTACACGGTCCCGATCCCCGCGGTCAGCGGCGTCCGGGCCTGCCAGTCCAGGTCCCTGGCCACCCGGTCCACGGCCAGCGAGCTGCGCAGCAACTCCCCCGCCCGGGGCTCGCCGGGCCGGGTCCGGACGGGATGGCCCGCCACGTCGCCGATGATGGCCACGATGTCCAGGACGCTGACCTCCACGCCGGTGCCGATGTTCCAGGTCCCGGGACGCCCCGCGTCGGCGGCGGCGAGGAACGCGCTGACCGCGTCGCCGACGTACACGTAATCGCGGGTCTGCGAGCCGTCGCCGTAGAGGGGCAGGTCGTCCCCGGCGTGGACGCAACCGCAGAAGATGGGGATCACCCCGGCGTCCCCGCCGGGATCCTGGCGCGGCCCGTACACGTTGGCCAGCCGCAGGATCGAATGCCGGGTGCCGTGCAGCCGGTTGTACAGGCCGATGTACTGCTCCGCGCAGTACTTGGCGATGCCGACCGGGGACTCGGGCAGCGGCAGCACATCCTCCCGGGACGGGATCGGGGCGTTGCGGCCGTAGAGGGTGCCGCCCGAGGAGCCGAACAGCACCCGGGCCCCGGTCGCCCGGGCCGCCTCCAGCACGTTGACCGTGCCGACCACGTTCACCTGGGCGTCCTGCGCCGGGGCGTCGACGGAGGTCCGGACGTCGATATGAGCGGCCAGGTGGCAGATGAGCTGGGGCCGGGTGCCCCGGACGATCTCGCCGAGCGAGGTGGCGTCGGTGATGCTGAGCTTGTGCAGCGAGGCGTGCTCGTCGAGGCGGCCGGCCCGGCCGGTGGACAGGTCATCGACCACGATCACCTCATCGCCCCGGGCCAGGAACGCGTCGGTGAGATGGGATCCGATGAACCCGGCTCCGCCGGTCACGAGTACCCGCATGCTTGAGCATCCTAGGCGCACGGCACCCGGGCCTGACTCAGCCCAGGTCCACGACCAGGCCAGACGTGGCCAGCGTGAGCGGCCCGCCGAAGGCCGCCACGGCCTCGTCGCGGGTGCGGTCGCGGTCGTTCCAGGGCACCAGGTGGGTCAGGATCAGCTGCCCGGCACCGGCGCGGGCCGCGTGCTGCGCGGCCTGCCGGGCGGTCAGGTGCAGGCCCTCGGGCAGATCCGGGCCATCGGTGAACGACGCCTCGCACAGCAGCACGTCCGCGCCGCGGGCCAGGTCCACCAGCGCAGCCGACTCGCCGGTGTCCGCCGAGTAGGCCAGGGCCCGGCCGCCGGCCTCGATCCGGAACCCGAACGTCTCGACCGGGTGATTCATGTGGGCCAGCGTGAGCCGGAACGGCCCGATCTCCAGCGGGCCCGGCTTCAGCTCGGGGAAGTCGAACGCCCCGGTCATCTCCTCCTCCCCGGACACGCCCTGGGCCCGGGCCAGCCGCCAGGCGGTACCGGGCGGCCCGTGGACGGGGATCCGCGGATACGGGGAGTCCGGCGCGTAGGTCCTCGCCACCCAGTAGCCCGTCATGTCCAGGCAGTGGTCGGGATGCAGGTGGGACAGGCAGACCGCGTCGATCTCGTAGAGGCTCGCATGCCGCTGCAGGGTCCCGAGGGCTCCGCTGCCCAGGTCGAGCAGGAGCCTGAAGCCCTGTTCCTCGACCAGGTAGCAGGAGGCGGGGCTGTCCGGCCCGGGAAAGGATCCGCTGCAGCCGATGATGGTGAGGCGCACGGGCACTCAGCGTACGCGCCGCCGGCCCGGCCCGGGGGTGCCCCGGAGGGCGGTTCCCGGCCCGGACGGGTGAGCGCCGTCAGGACCGGCCGACCAGGGCGATCTGGCGGCTCTGCGCGACCAGCCGGCCCGCGCTGTCCCAGACCTCGGCTTCCTCGTCGAACCAGCCGCCGCTGACGTGCCGGCACCGGGCCGCGACGCGGAGCTCGCCGGGGGCCGGCACGGCCCGCATGTACCAGGTCAGCTCGACCGTGGGCGACCAGCCAACCACCTCGATGCCGAACACCACGGGCGGCAGCGAGTCCACGGCCAGCGCGAGGAGGTAGGCGTCCGGCTCGCGGGGTTCACGCAGCTGGAAATACCCGCGCATCTCAGGGACCCCGGACGGCTCGCCGCGGGTCCAGCCGAGCGTGGCCGGGTCGAGCCTGATGTCAACCTGCCGGGCGTAGCCGCTGAACACCCGCGGTCCCTGCGCATCCTGGATGTCGTGACACTTCTCGATGGGCGGCAGGTGGGGTGGCTCGCCGGTCCAGGACAGGCCGCCGACGTCGTCGGGATCGCCCAGGGCGCCGGTGGTCACCGTGGTCTCCAGCATGGGCCTGCCGCCCTGGACCAGGGTGGCCCGGGCGGTGGCGGCGACCTTGCCGTGCTTGAGCCAGTCCACCTCGACGTGTGCGGGTTCGGGCCGGGGCGCGCGGAGGAAATGCGCGCTGGTCGCGATGGGGTACGGGTGCGGGGAGGAGTCCAGCACGGCGCGCAGGATGTTCGCCAGGAGCACCCCGCCGTTCACGGCACCCGCGATGGCGAAGCGCTCGTCCGGGTGGATCTCGTACCGCCCCTCGCCGGCCGGCCTGACCGCGATGGCCTCGTCGAAGGCACTCATTTACGCGGGAACGCCGGGGCGCGGGGAGGGAGCGGGGCGGACGGTTTTCGTTGCGGAGGAAATCAGGCCCATAGCTGGCCTTCCAGCCGCGCTTCGGCCTCAGCCAGCGTGCCGGAGTAGGCGCCGGTTGAAGACACGCTCAGGCCCATAGCTGACCCTCCAGCCGCGCTTCGGCCTCAGCCAGCGTCCCGGAGTAGGCGCCGGTAGAGAGGTACTTCCAGCCGCCGTCGGCGACCAGGAACGCGATGTCGGCGCGCTCCCCCGCCGCCTGGGCCTTGGCCGCCATGCCCAGGGCCGCGTGCAGGGCGCCGCCCGCCGAGATGCCGGCGAAGATGCCCTCCTCGTCGAGGAGTTCGCGGGTCCGGCGCAGCGCGTCCTTCGACGACACCGAGAACCGGGTGGTCAGCACCGATTCGTCGTACAGCTCGGGCACGAAGCCCTCGTCGATGTTGCGGAGACCGTAGACGAGCTCGCCGTACCGGGGCTCAGCGGCCACGATCGAGATGCCGGGCACCCGCTCGCGCAGGTAGCGCCCGGTGCCCATCAGGGTCCCGGTGGTACCCAGCCCGGCCACGAAGTGCGTGATACCGGGCAGGTCGGCCAGGATCTCCGGGCCCGTGGTCTCGTAGTGGGCCCGCGCGTTCGCCTCGTTGCCGTACTGGTAGAGCATGACCCAGTCGGGGTGCTCGTCGGCCAGCCGCCGGGCGACCCGGACGGCCTCGTTGGAACCGCCCGCCGCCGGGGAGAAGATGATCTTCGCGCCGAACATCTCCAGGATCTGCCGCCGTTCCACCGACGTGTTCTCCGGCATCACGCAGATCATGGTGTAGCCGCGCAGGTGCGCGACCATGGCCAGGGAGATCCCCGTGTTCCCCGACGTGGGCTCCAGGATCGTGGTCCCCGGCGCGAGCAGGCCCTCCTTCTCGGCCTGCTCGATCATGAAGAACGCGGCGCGGTCCTTGACCGAGCCGGTGGGGTTGCGGTCTTCCAGCTTGGCCCACAGCCGCACGTCGGGTGCGGGAGACAGCCTCGGCAGCCCCACCAGGGGGGTATGGCCGAGGCTGTCCAGCAGTGAGTCGTAACGCATGTGCTCTCCCGGGGAGGGGTCAGCCCGCCCCGCCCGCCACGGCCGGCAGCACGGTCACCGTGTCACCGTCCTTGACCGGCGTCTCGAGGCCGCCGAGGAAGCGCACGTCCTCATCGTTGAGGTACACGTTGACGAACCGGCGCAGCCCCGACTCGTCCTGCAGCCGGTCGCGGAGCCCGCCGTACCGGGCGTCCAGGTCGCCGATGAGCTCGGCAAGAGTGCTGCCGGAACCTTCCACCGCCTTGGCGCCGCCGGTGTAGGTACGCAGGATCGTCGGGATGCGGACTTCGATGGCCATGAACAACACTCCAGGGTGAGGCGGTCTGTCTCTGCGGGCGTCAGTGTGGGGCGTCCGGGGCGGTGACGGCCGTCACCGGATGCCAACGGGGATGCCCCCGCGATCATTCCAGGCCGGGGCCCGCCGGGTCACCCGGCGGGTCATCGGTGATCCGCACTTCCTCCTCGGTCACGGTCCCGTCCACGATCCGGAACGAGCGGAACTCCGCCTGGTCCGGATCCCGGGTGGAAACCAGCACGTAATGCGCGCCCGGCTCGTTCGCGTAGCTGATGTCGGTGCGCGACGGGTAGGCCTCGGTCGCGGTGTGCGAGTGGTAGATGACGGCCGGCTCCTCGTCCCGGTCGTCCATCTCGCGCCAGACCCGGAGCAGTTCCAGCGAGTCGAACTCGTAGAACGTCGGTGACCGCTGGGCGTTCAGCATCGGGATGAAGCGCTCCGGGCGGTCCTGGCCGGCCGGCCCGGCGATCACCCCGCACGCCTCGTCCGGGTGGTCCGCGCGGGCGTGCGCCACGATCTTGTCCCGCAGCGCGGGGTGGAGCGTCAGCATGGATCCGAGCGTACCGGGGGCCGGGGCTGACCCTGGCGGGCCGCGGGCGGCTGCTGGCGGCCGGTGGGCGGGCTGCGGGCGGCCGTGGGCGGGCTGCGGCGGGCGGGCTACCAGAGGGCCCGGACGAGGGTCTCCTGCAGGAACGTGAGCCAGTCGTAGACCCACATGTAGGCGGAACGGGGATCGGCCGGGTCGAGGTCCTGCAGCCGGGCCTCGAAGTCCTCGGTGATCGACAGGCGGACCCCGAGGGCCAGCCGGACGTCGTTGAGGGCGCGCAGCCAGACCTGGGCCTCCTCCGGCGACAGGCGGACCCGGCCGCCGTCCTCGGGCAGGGTGGCCAGCACGGTACGGGCCGCGGCCGCCTTGCCGTTGCGGAGTTCCTGCTCGGTGAACCGGCGGAAGTCACCCGCGGCCTCGGCGTCATCGGCGTAGGCGTCGGGCAGCAGGCGGGCCAGCACCGGGTCATCCGGCGGGGTCGCGGGGCCCGTCCCGCCGGCCTGGCCGAGCAGGCGGGCGAGGTCGTCCAGCGGGTCGGCCGGCCGCTCCGCCCCGCCGGCCGTGGTGCCGGGACCCGCAGTGCCGGAGCCCGGGGTCCCGGGGGCGCGGCCGGTGAACGCGTCGTCGGTGAGCGGCGACTCACCCGGCCCGGGCTCCGCGGGACCCGTCCCGGCCGGGTCCGGCTCGCTGCCGACCAGCTCCGCGATCTGGCTGACCAGGGAGCGGATGATCCCGGCCTGGGAAGGCGCGAACGTGGTCGTGGCCCCGCCACCACGCACCTTGCGGAAGCCGTTCAAGGCCTCACCCGTCTCCTCGGGGCCGCCCTCGCCCCGTTTCCGCCTGAAGCTCACTTATCGTGACTCACAGTGGCCCACAGGCCGTACCCGTGCAGCACTTCCACATCGCGCTCCATGGACTCCCGGGTGCCGGACGAGACCACGGCCCGGCCCTTGTGGTGCACATCGAGCATGAGCTTCTCTGCCTTGCGCTTCGAGTAGCCGAAGACCTGCTGGAACACGTAGGTCACATAGGACATGAGGTTGACCGGGTCGTTCCATACGATGGTGACCCACGGCGTGTCAGGGACGACTTCCTGCTCCGTCTCCGGGCGTTCCACCTCTGCTGGTGCCACGCTCACCGGCGCTCACCTCCTCACGTACCGCCTTCTAGTCTCCCAGGCCCGCGGTGCGCGGCTGCCATCTCCGCGCGCTGTCCCTCCCAGTACAGCAGGCCTGGGCAAAGACGGGGGTGAGGGCCCGCCGAACTCGTGATCAAGACTTCACCAGCCGGAGTCCCGGGCGTGGCCGCCAGCCGCCGCCGGGACGTGAACCCCGGGGGCTGCGGGGCGCTGACCCCCGGGCGCTGACCCGGGCGCTGACCCTGGGCGCTGCGGGGGCGCTGACGCGGACGTTGAGCCGGGGGCTGCGGGCGCCACGAGGGCGGGCTCCGTAGTCTTTTGGGTCGTGACCACTGATTCCCGCGGGGCCAGCACGGCACTGCTGACCGACCGCTACGAGCTGACCATGCTGACCGCCGCGCTGCGCAGCGGGGCGGCGGGCCGGCGCGCCGTCTTCGAGGTGTTCGCCCGGGCCCTGCCGAACGGCCGCAGGTACGGCGTGGTGGCTGGCACCGGACGGCTGCTCGACGCGCTGGAGCAGTTCCGCTTCGGGCCCGGTGAGCTCGCGTTCCTGCGCGAGAACCAGATGGTGGACGACCACGCCCTGAGCTACCTGGAGTCCTACCGGTTCGGCGGGGACATCTGGGGCTACGGGGAAGGCGACTGCTACTTCCCCGGCTCGCCGATCCTGGTGGTGGAGGCACCGTTCACCGAGGCGGTCGTGCTGGAGACGCTCGTGCTGGCCATCCTCAACCATGACTCGGCGATCGCCTCGGCCGCGTCGCGGATGGTGAACGCGGCGGACGGGCGGCCGCTCATCGAGATGGGCTCGCGCCGCACTCATGAGATGGCCGCCGTGGCCAGCGCCCGGGCCGCGTACATCGCGGGTTTCGGGTCCACCTCCAACCTGCGGGCCGGGCGGGACTACGGCGTGCCGACCAGCGGGACCAGCGCGCACGCGTTCAGCCTGGTCCACGACAGCGAGCGGGACGCGTTCGCCGCCCAGCTCGCCGCGCTCGGCAAGGGCACGACCCTGCTGGTGGACACGTTCGACGTGGCCCGGGCGGTGCGCACCGCGGTGGAGCTGGCCGGGCCTGGCCTGGGCGCGGTCCGTATCGACAGCGGCGACCTCCCGATGGTGGCCCGCCAGGTTCGCGACCTGCTGGACGAGCTGGGCGCGCGGGACACCCGGATCGTGCTCAGCGGCGATCTCAACGAGTACTCGATCGCCGCGCTGGCCGCCGCGCCAGTGGACGGGTACGGGGTCGGGACCTCCCTGGTCACCGGGTCCGGGGCGCCGACTGCGGCGCTGGTCTACAAGCTGGTGGCCCGGGCCAGGGAAGCTGGCGGCGGCGGGGCGCTGCAGCCCGTGGCCAAGCGGTCGGTCGGCAAGCCGGGCCGGGGTGGCCGGAAGTGGGCGGCCCGGCAGTTCGACGAGAGCGGCGTGGCGGTCACCGAGCTGATCACCAGGGCCGACACCGGGGACGGCCAGGAGGGGAGCGGGACGCCGCAGCGCCCGCTGCTGCGCCAGCTGGTCCGGGGCGGGGAGGTCGTCGGCCGGGAGCCGCTGGCCGCGGCGCGGGACAGGCACCGCGGGGCCCTGGCCGAGCTGCCCCTGCACGCGCTCTCGCTGTCCCGGGGCTACCCGGCCATCCCGACCGTGTTCGCGCCGGACGACGAGTAGGCGGCCGCGCGGCCAGCGAGGCTAGGCGGCCGGCCAGGCCGGGAGGCGCGGTCAGGCCGGGAGGCGCGGTCAGGCCGGGATGGCGACCGGGCGGTGCTCGGTGCCCAGGCTCCCCGGGCTGTCCGGGATCGCGTCGGGGCAGAACGCGCGGCGGTAGGCCTGCGGGGTGGTCCCGCGCCAGGCGCGGAAGTGGTGCCGGAGCGCGGCCGCGTTGCCGAACCCGGCCCGGTCCGCGATGACGTTGACGGTCTCGGCCGTCTCCTCCAGCAGTTCCTGGGCCAGCAGGATCCGCTGGCCGGTCAGCCAGCGCAGCGGCGTGATCCCGGTCTCCTGCACGAACCGCCGGGCGAACGTGCGCTCGGACATCCTGGCCCGCGCCGCGAGCTGGTGGATCGTGACCGGCTCCCCGAGGTGGCGCTGCATCCAGCTGATGACCTCACCCAGGGTGTCGCAGGCGGGCATGGCCACCGGCCGGTCCACGTACTGGGCCTGGCCGCCGTCGCGGTGCGGGGGGATGACCATCCGGCGGGCGATCCCGTTGGCGACCCGGCTGCCCTGTTCCTTGCGCACCAGGTGCAGGCACGCGTCGATGCCCGCGGCGGTGCCCGCGCTGGTGATCACCGGGTCCTCGTTAACGTACAGCACGTCGGGGTTGACGATGGCCGACGGATGCTGCCGGGCGAGGGCCGGGGCGTGCCGCCAGTGCGTGGTGCACCGGCGGCCGTCCAGCAAGCCGGCCGCACCGAGGACGAACGCGCCGGTGCAGACGCTGAGCACCCGGGCCCCGCGGTCCACGGTGGCGCGCAGCGCCTCGGTCAGCGGCGCCGGGAACTGGGCGGACGTGTGGGTCCCGAGCTGGTCGTCCGCCACGGCCGCCACCGCCACCAGGTCTGCCTCGCGCAGCCGGTCCAGGCCGTGGGGCGTGGACACGGTGAAGCCGGCCGACGAGGCCAGCGGGGCGTGTGGCGCGGCCGCCGTTTCTCCCGAGACCACGGCGAAGTCGTAGGCGGGCAGCCCGTCGTCGGTCCGGTCAACGCCGAACACCTCGCAGAGCACGCCCAGCTCGAAGGGGGTGAAGCCGTTCATGATCACCACGGCCACGTTCTTCAGCATGTCCCCATCATGCCCGACGATTGGCAGGATTTCACCTATAGATGTCATCACTGCCACTGTTCCCGCCCGCGCCGATCTCCGAGACTGGAGTCATGAGCAGCACTGAGTCCCGGTCAACCAACCACCGCAGCTGGTCACAACTGCTCCGCTCCGCGGCACTCACCATCGCCTCGGTGGTGTCGGAATGTAATCGCGCGTCGCGCGTGATGACGCAGGTCAGGCTGGCTCCGGACCGCTACCTGCCCGACTCGGGCCAGGCGCCGGACGACTACGCCGAGTTCCTGTTCCGCACCTCCGGGCCACTGGCCCACGAGCCCTCCGCGAGGCAGCGGCTCGCCGCCGGACGGAGTCACCACTAGCCTGCTGGCATGCATCCCAGCGCACTCCGCGTCGCGGAAACGCTCCAGGCCCTGGGTGTCACCGGGCAGGTCCGCGAGCTGCCCGAGCCCGCACCGACCGCGGCCAGCGCGGCGGCCCAGCTCGGCTGCGACGTCGGGGCCATCGCCAACAGCCTGGTCTTCCGGGCCGATGATGCCCCGCTGCTCATCCTGACCAGTGGGGCGCACCGGGTGGACACCGGCCGGGCCGCGGCCCTGGCCGGGGCGGCCTCGGTCCGCCGCGCTGACCCGGACTTCGTCCGGGCGGCCACCGGCCAGGTGATCGGCGGCGTGGCCCCGGTCGGCCATCCGGAGCCGCTGCGGACCCTGGTTGACATGTGGCTGGACCGCCACGACGTGGTGTGGGCCGCGGCCGGCCACGCGCATACGGTGTTCCCCACGTCGTTCGCCGAGCTGATCCGGATCACCGGCGGCACTCCCGCCGACGTGGGGGCCTGCCCTCGCTGACCACGCTTTCCCCGGCTCCGGCAGCGAATGCCGTACGCTCAGCCTGTGCGCGCGCTGGTGATCGTGGATGTGCAGAACGACTTCTGTGAAGGCGGTTCGCTCGCGGTCGAGGGCGGCGGCGAGGTGGCCCGGGTCATCAGCCGCTACCTGGAGTCCGGCGGCTACGACCACGTGATCGCATCACGGGACTTCCATGTCGACCCGGGCCGCCATTTCTCCGCGGACCCGGACTACGTGAACTCATGGCCGCGGCACTGCGTGGCCGGCACGGCAGGCGCGGATTTCCACCCCGACCTCGACACCGGCCCCATCGAGACGGTGTTCAGCAAGGGTGCGCACGAGGCCGCCTACAGCGCGTTCGACGGCAGCGACGAGGCGGGCATACCGCTGGCGGCGTGGCTGCGGGAACGCGGCGTGGACGAGCTGGACGTGGTCGGGATCGCCACCGACTACTGCGTCCGGGCCACGGCGATCTCCGCGGCCCGGGAGGGTTTCCGGACCCGGGTGCTGCTCGGCATGACCGCGGGGGTTGACCCCACCACGACCGCCGAGTCGATCGACGCCATGCGGGCGGCTGGGGCGCAGGTCACCGGGACGCCCGTGCAGCGTTAGAGAGCGCCGGGCCGCGGCCGGTGCTCCGGGGGCGGTGGACGCCCGCCCACGGGAGATACGCCGGGGTCAGTCGTCGCCCTGCGGCAGGGATTCGTAGATGCGCTTGCAGTCCGGGCACACCGGGAACCGCTTGGGATCGCGGTTCGGCACCCACACTTTGCCGCACAGGGCGATCACGGGGGTGCCGGTCACCGCGCTATCTACGATCTTGTCCTTCTCGACGTAGTGCGCGAAACGCTCATGGTCGCCATCGCCGGGCCGGATATCCGGCGTGGTGCCAGTGTCCTCACGAGTGCCGGAATCCGGCAGGACCTCAGTGCTCACGATCCCCGATTGTACGCGGCGCGGGCACGGCCCCGCTGCCGGGTGACGCCGGCTCGTGGCCCGGCACGGCCCGCGCCGGGGCGGGTACCCAGCTGTAGCGGGCCCGCAGGTACCGCCAGAGGGCGGCCGAACAGGCACACAGCAGCAGCGCCTCGACACGCACCGTCCCTTCTGCGGGCCAGGGCAGCAGGTGGGTGATGTGCAGCACCAGCGACCCGGGATGCGTGATCGCGTTGAACGACAGGTACACGAACAGGCCGGTGGCCAGGACGGCGACCGTCTCGGCCACCGCCAGCGCCAGCGTCGCCGCGGGACCGGGCGGCGCGCCGGGCACCGCCCCGCGGCGCCGCCGCAGCCGCAGGTACTCGCTGGTGACCAGGCAGATCGCCGCGACCACGAACGCGATGAACCCCGACGTGTCGGTGCGCACGGGGATGGGCTGCCAGTAGCGGCCGGGCAGGTCCTGGCCCCGGAAGCTGCCCACCAGCGCGGTGCTCGCCCAGCCGAGCAGGGCCGCGAAACCCAGGCCGGCGGTGATCGCCTCGACGGCCAGCCGGGGGCGGCCCGGAACCTGGACATTCACCTGAAGATCACCGTAACCAGCGCGGGGGTCAATTGAGCGCGGGGTCGTCGGGATAGTTGGCCACCATCGCGAGGTTGCCGCCCTGCCGCCGCAGCACCTTCTTCCAGAGCCGCTCCGGCTCGGCCGCGAACGCGTCGGCCGGCTCCCCCGGCAGCACGTACCAGGCACCCTCGTCGATCTCGGCCTGGAGCTGGCCGGGTCCCCAGCCGGCGTACCCGGCGAAGACCCGCAGTGAGGCGATACCGCCCGCCAGCAGCTGCGGCGGCGCGTCCAGGTCGACGAGGCCGATCCGGGACATCACCGCGGACGCGTCCAGCGCCCGCCAGCCGACCGGCTCCTCGTCGCTCGGCACGATCGCGAGCGCCAACGCACTGTTCGGCGCGACGGGGCCGCCCCGGAAGACGACAGACGGCCCGGTCACCAGGTCCGTCCACGATTCGAGGACCTGCCCGACCGGAACCTCGGTCGGGCGGTTGAGCACCACGCCGAGCGTGCCCTCCTCCGGCTCGTCCTCCACGACGAGAACGACGGTTCGCCGGAAGTTCGGGTCGCCCAGCAGCGGCGTAGCGACCAGCAGCCGCCCCGAGAGGTCGTCCTCCATAGCGTCCATTCTGGCGGACGCGGCGTGGTTGCTGCGGCGCCGGTGCCCCCGCACCCTGACTTCGTGCCAATTTGAGACAGGGCCCGCGCAGGATGCGCACTTCCCCGGCATGGCGGCTCAGGGCCGCACCGGGCGGCCGCCGGCCGCGTCCCGGACCGCGGCTGCCACCGCCGCGGACACGTTCGGGTTGAACACCGACGGGATGATGTAGTGCGGGCCGAGTTCGGCGGCCGACACCACGCCGGCCAGCGCGCGGGCCGCCGCCACCATCATGTCGTCGGACACCGTACGGCTCTGGGCGTCCAGCAGCCCGCGGAACATCCCCGGGAAGACCAGCACGTTGTTGATCTGATTGGGGTAGTCGCTGCGCCCGGTGGCCACCACTGCCGCGTGCTGGGCGGCCTCATCCGGGTCGACCTCAGGATCCGGGTTGGCCAGCGCGAACACGATCGCGCCGTCGTTCATGGCCGCGATGTCCGCACCATCCAGCAACCGTGGCGCGGACACCCCGATGAAGACGTCCGCGCCGCGCAGCGCTCCGGCCAGGTTCCCCTCGTACTGCTCGGCGTTGGTGTGCCCGGCCACCCAGCGCAGGTTGTCATCCAGCCCGGGCCGGCCCGCATAGACCGCGCCCTTGTCGTCGCACACGATCACGTCGGAGGCACCGGAGGCGAGCAGCAGCCGCAGCACGGCGCTGCCCGCCGCGCCCGCGCCGGCGATCGCGATCCGGACCGAGCCCAGCTTCTTGCCGACCACCCGGAGCGCGTTGGTGAGGGCGGCGAGGACCACGATCGCGGTGCCGTGCTGGTCATCGTGGAAGACCGGGATGTCCAGCAGCTCGCGCAGCCGGGCCTCGACCTCGAAACACCGCGGGGCGCTGATGTCCTCGAGGTTGATGCCCCCGAAGGCCGGCGCGATGATCTGGACGGTGCGCACGATCTCGTCGGTGTCCTGGGTGTCCAGGCAGACCGGCCAGGCGTCGATGCCCGCGAAGCGCTTGAACAGGGCGGCCTTGCCTTCCATCACCGGCACGGCCGCGTACGGGCCGATGTTGCCCAGCCCCAGCACGGCGGAGCCATCGGTGACGACGGCCACCGAATTGCGCTTGACCGTGAGGCGGCGGACATCCTCGGGGTTGCGGGCGATGGCCATGGACACCCGGGCCACGCCCGGGGTGTAGGCCATGGACAGGTCGTCCCGGTTGCGCAGCGGGATCTTGACCGCGGTCTCGATCTTCCCGCCCAGGTGGAGCAGGAACGTCCGGTCGCTGACCTTGCTGACGGTCACGCCCTCGACCTCGCTCAGGGCCTGGACGATGGCCTCGGCGTGGCCGGTGTCCCGGGCCGCGCACGTCAGGTCCACCCGCAGCCGTTCCAGGGTGAACGGGCTCACGTCCAGTGCGGTGACCGCTCCGCCGGCCTGCTCCACGACGTGCGTGAGCTCACTGACCGCCCGCCCGTGGGATGGCACCTCGAGCCGCACGGTGATCGAATACGACACGCTCGGTGCTACCGACACGTCAATACCGCCTTCCGCCAGGCCCCGATGCAGGACACAATCGTGCCACCAACAGGCCACTGATCAGGCCCCGGGCGGGGACCCGGCCGGCCTTCCCGGGCGGGCCTTCCCGGGCGGGCCAGCACCGGGCGGCGGGCCGGCGACGGCGCGGCCCGGCTGGCGACGGCGGCCTGGCCACGTACGCTGCAAGGGTGTCCAACGGAGGAATGACCGCCAGTGCGCCAGACGGCACAGCCACGGCCGACCGGGCCGTCACGGTGACCGCGGACATCGGGCCGCCCACCATCGACGTGACCCGGCTGCGGGTCGCCATCGCCCGGGTCTCACGGAGCCTGCGCCGGCACGAGCTGGCCGGGCTGACCCCCACCCAGCTGTCCGCCCTGGCCACCGTGGAGCAGGCGGGCCCGGTACGGCTCGGGGACCTCGCGGCGGCCGAGAAGATCGCCCCGTCCACGCTCACCCGGCTGGTCACCGTGCTCGAGGAGCGCGGCTACGTGGAACGCCATCCGGTGCCCGGCGACGCCCGGGCCAGCACGCTGGTGATCACCCAGGAGGGGCACGCGATCCTGGAGCAGATCAGGCGGGAGAGCACCATTCTCCTCGCCGACAACCTGCGCACGCTCAGCCCGGATCAGCTGGCCGCCCTGGCCGCGGCGCTGCCCGCGCTGGAACGTATCGCGGACGCCAAGCCGCTGGACACCCGCGGCCGCTGACCGGCCCGCGGACGCTCAGAACAGCAGGCTGGACAGGGTCGCGCGGGCCTTGGCCACCCGCGGGTCACCGGGCGGGAAGACGTCGAACAACCGGACCAGGTGACTCCGGGCCCGGTCGCGATCGTCTCCTGCTGTCCTCCTGATCGTGCCGAGGAGCCGGTCGAAACCCTCCTCGATGCGGCCGGTGGCCACATCGATGTCGGCCACGCTGGACTGCGCCTCGACGTCGGCCGGGTCTTCCGCCGCCGCCCGGCGCACCTGGGCCTGGTCGTAGCCACTCACCCGGCGGATCAGGTTCACCTGGGCCAGGCCCATGGCGGCCGCCGGGTTACCGGGCGAGTTCGCCAGGACCTTCTCGAACGCCTCAGCGGCCCCGTCCAGGTCGTCGCGCTCCATCGCCTGCTGGGCTTCCTCGAACGCGGGATCGGCCATCATGGCCGCACCGGCGCCACCCCGCATCCCGGGACCACCAGGGCCGCCGGGCCCGCCCGGCCCGCCGGGGCCCCCGGGGCCGCGCGGGCCGCCCGGCTGCGCCTCGGCGGCCTGGGCGCCTCCCGGCTGGCCGTCGCCTGGCTCACCATCGGCCGGAGCACCACCCCCGGGCATGCCCATCTGGGCCGCCACCTGCATGACCTGGCCCACCCACTGGCGCACCTGCGCCTCGGGCATCGCGCCGAGGAAGCCGTCCACGACCTGCCCGCCGGCGACCGCCATGACCATGGGGATGCTCTGGACCTGCAGCGCGGCCCGCAACTGCGGGTTCGCGTCGATATCGATCTTCGCGAGCACCCAGTCACCGGCGGCCTCGGTGGCCAGCTTCTCCAGCACCGGGCTGAGCTGCTTGCAGGGGCCACACCATTCGGCCCACAGATCCAGGATTACCGGAACCGACCGTGACCGCTCAACGACGTCCACGTTGAAGGTTTCCTCGGTCACGTCGATGACGTTGCCACCCGGCGAGCCACCCGGCTCGTCAGAGCGCGCGGCGGCCTGCTGACTGCGCTGCGCGGCGGCCTGCCGCGCACCCAGGTCAACGGCGCCGTAGAGCGAAAAGTCCCGCGGCTGCTGCATATCTCTATCCTGCCGCATGCCAGCCATGCCTTGACCGCCCCTCCAGCCCTATCGCCATGTAGCACAGTTAGTGCTACCGTAGTCCTGTGAGTGATACAAGACAGGGCCAGCCGCCGGGCCGCCAGACCAGGCCGCACGAGACCAGGCGGCACCAGCCCATCCACAGCATCGGCATCCGAGAGCTGCGCCAGCACGCCAGCGTCTACGTGGACCTCGTGGAGAAAGGGGAGACGGTGGATATCACCAACCGGGGACGGCTCGTAGCGCGCCTCGTCCCGGCCCGGGACGTGGAGAGCCCGCTCGAACGGCTGATCGCTGCGGGGATCATCGAGCCAGCCGAAGATCCCGGCAGCCTGCTAGACATCGAACCAGCGCCGCCAGTTCCCCCCGGTCATCCAACCGCCAGTCAGATCCTTCAGCAGATGCGCGAGGAGGAGAGATATTGATCTACCTGGACTCCTCGGCTCTGGTCAAACTGGTCCTGACCGAGCCGGAATCGCAGGCCCTGATCCGATGGCTCGCAGAGCGGGCCGACCTCGCCCTGGTATCTAGTGCGCTGCACCGGGCGGAAGTTCCCCGGGCTGTCTGGCGAGCTGACCCCAGCGCCCTCCCCCGGAGCCTGCGGCAGATGAGGGGGGTCGACAAGGTCGCGGTCAGCACGTCCATCCTTGACTCGGCCTCAGTCATCCCACCGCAGACGCTCCGATCGAGCGACGCCGTGCACCTCGCGTCCGCACTCAGCATCCGGCGGCAACTCACCGCGTTCGTGGCCTACGACAAGCGCCTGCTCGCGGCCGCCAAGGACGCTGGGCTGCCGACTGCGAGCCCGGCCTGACCGCTGCCGCGCGCCAGGCGGGCGGCAGCAATCAGAACGCCGGGGCCTCGGAGTACACGCCCCACTCCTGCCGCAGCACATCGCAGACCTCGCCCAGGGTGGCCTCGGCCCGGGCCGCCGCCAGCATCGGCGGGATCATGTTCTCCCCCGACCGGGCCGCCGCCAGCATTGCGGCCAGGGCCGAGTCGACGGCCGCCTGGTCGCGGCCGGCGCGGCGGCGGCCCAGGTCCGCGACCTGGTCCCGCTCCACCTCGTGGCTGACCCGGAGGATCTCCACCGGAGAGCCGACCGTGCCGGTGTGGCAGTTCACCCCGACGACCTTCTTCTCGCCCTTCTCCACTTTCTGCTGGTACGCGAACGCCGCCTCGGCGATCTCCGACATGAACCAGCCGTCCTCGATGCCGCGGAGGATCCCGCCGGTCATCGACCCGTCCGGGCTCATCGTCCTGATCCGGGCGAAGATGGCCTCGGCCTCGGCTTCCAGCCGGTCGGTCAGCGCCTCGAGGTACCAGGAGCCGCCGAGCGGGTCGGCGACGCTGGCTACCCCGGCCTCCTCCATGATCACCTGCTGGGTCCGCACCGCGATCTCCGCGGCCCGCTCGCTCGGCAGGGCCAGCACCTCGTCCAGCGCGTTGGTGTGCAGCGAGTTGGTCCCGCCGAGCACGGCCGCCAGTGCCTCGATGGCGGTGCGCACCACGTTGTTGTCCGGCTGCTGCGCGGTGAGCGACACGCCCGCGGTCTGGGTGTGGAAGCGCAGCCACTGGGCCCGCGGCGAGGTCGCCCCGTACGTGTCCCGCAGCCACCGGGCCCAGATCCGCCGGGCCGCGCGGAACTTGGCGATCTCCTCGAAGAAGTCGATGTGGGCGTCGAAGAAGAACGACAGCCCGGGCGCGAACGCGTTGATGTCCAGCCCGCGGGACAGCCCGAGTTCGACGTACCCGAAGCCGTCGGCCAGGGTGAACGCCAGCTCCTGCGCGGCGGTGCTCCCGGCCTCCCGGATGTGGTACCCGGACACCGACAGCGGCTTGTAGGCCGGGATCTCCCGGGCGCAGAACTCCATCAGGTCACCGATCAGGCGCAGGTGCGGCTCCGGCGGGAACAGCCATTCCTTCTGCGCGATGTACTCCTTGAAGATGTCCGTCTGCAGCGTGCCGTCCAGCGTGGCCAGGTCGGCGCCCTGCCGCTCGGCGGCGGCCAGGTACATGCAGAAGACCGGGACCGCCGGGCCGCTGATCGTCATCGAGGTGGTCACGTCGGCCAGCGGGATCCCGCCGAACAGCGTGTCCATGTCCGCCGCGGAGTCGATCGCCACCCCGCAGTGCCCGACCTCACCCAGCGAGCGCGGGTCATCGGAGTCCCGGCCCATCAGCGTGGGCATGTCGAAGGCCACGGACAGCCCGTTACCGCCCGTGCCCAGCAGCATCTTGTACCGCTCGTTGGTCTGCCGGGCGTTGCCGAACCCGGAGAACTGGCGGATCGTCCAGGCCCGGCCGCGGTACCCGGACGGGTACAGGCCCCGGGTGAACGGGTACTCCCCCGGCCAGCCGATCCGGTCGAAGCCCGGCACGACGGCCCCGTCGGGCGGACCGTACACGGGCTCCACGTCGAGGCCGGACAGCGTGGAGAAATCGGCCGCCCTGATCCTCGACCCGGCAAACCGGCGCTGCCACCGCTGCCGGCCCGCCTCCGCTGATCCGGCCACCCCGGCCAGCCCAGGCTGGCCGGATCCGGGCTGGGGCGCCCCGGCGGACTCCGGCTGAGGCGACGATGCCTGTGTATCCATGCCGTTCCCTCCTGCAGGCGTCCTGGCTCCAGGCAAAATACTAGGACGTCCTACTATATTCCCTCCAGGGTACCCCCCGGCAGCGCAAGGGCCAGACCCACCCGGACCCTGGCCGCCCTGGAAGCCTGCCGGAAATCCGCCTAATCCGTTCCAACCGCCGGGGCCTCAGCGCCGTCTCAGATACCGCAGGGGCAGTGCGGGGGCACGCCCTTGCGGTCCAGGGTCCGCGCCGCCGCGATGAAGGTGTGGTAAATCTGTGCAATCCCTAGCCGTCAGCAGGCCGGCAGGCACCTCCGCGGGGGAGGCCCTGACGCTGTCCGGACCGTGGAGCGTGCCGGCCGGAACCACCACCCGAGGGGGTTCCGTGGACAGGCTGCGCACCGGGGACCGGGCCGCAGCCGAGGAACTGTTCAACACGTGCTACCCGCGTCTCGCGGGGTGGGTCCGCCGGCTCGTCGATGACGACGACACCGCGCACGAGATCGCGGCCGAGGCGTTCACCCGGCTGCTCGGCCGGTGGTCCCGGCTGGACAACCCGCAGAGCTACCTGTACATGATCGCCACGAACCTGGTCCGTGATCACTGGCGCAAGACCGGCCGGGAGCGCAAGGCACTGCAGGCCGTCCAGGCCGGCATACCCTCTGACCCGTCTTACCAGCCCGCCCAGGATGTCCACGTGAGAGAGCTGCTGCAGGCCCTGCCGGACCGGCTGCGCAGCCCGTTCCTGCTGCACTACTACGCGGGCTTCCCGGTCCGTGACGTGGCCGCGCTGCTCGGCCGCCCGGAGGGAACCATCAAGGCTGACCTGTTCCACGCCCGGGCCCGGCTGCGCGCGGCCCTGGGGGATACAGATGACTGACCCCCGCGACGACCTGGACGCGTGGATGAACGCGCAGGTACGGCCGCTGCCCCCGCCGCCGGGGACGTTCGAGCTGATCAGGAAGCGGGCCCGGCGCCGCAAGGTGACCCGGGCGGCGGCGGCCGCCGCCGGCGCAGCCGCGGTGATCGCGGTCATCGCCACCGTCCCGCGGCTGGTCATCACCCAGCTGAACGTCGGCCCGGGACCGGCCGCCAGCGGCAACGCCGCCGGGAACACGTCCTCCGCCGGCCAGCACCGGCATCACCAGGCGTCCGCCTCGCCGTCGTCGCTGCCGTCTACGTCGTCGTCCACGCCACCCATCACGCTCCCGGCCGCCCCGCCGAACTTCCAGCCCACCTCGGCGACGTTCGTGGGCGCGCACACCGGCTTCGTGATCGGCCAGGCCGGCACGCCGGGCCAGTGCGGCCCTCCGGACAAGGACATCTGCACCTCGATCGCCGGCACCGGTGACTACGGCAGCACGTGGCATGGCGTGCGGGCCCCGGTCACCGGGGCTCCTGCCGGGCCCGCCGGGGTGAGCCAGGTCCGCTTCTACAACACCAGCGACGGCTGGGCTTTCGGCCCGCAGCTGTGGGCCACTCACGACGGCGGCCAGTCCTGGACACGGATCGACACCCTCGGGCTGCGGGTCACGGCGCTGGAGACCGCGGGCCAGCGGGTGTTCGCGGTGTGGGCGCAGTGCTCCGGCGGCGGCGCGGACTTCGCCGCGAACTGCTCCTCCTCGGCCCTGTACTCGGCCTCCCCCGGCAGCGACCAGTGGTCCGCGGTGCCGGGGGCGGGCACCGGCTACAGCCTCAGCGGGACCGCGAACTCCGCGGCGCTCGTCGTGACCGGCACCCGCGGCTACCTGCTCACCCCGGACGGCACGCTGCTCAGCGGGCCGACCGGAAACGCGGGCGCCTGGCAGCCGGTGACCAGCACAGGCACAGGCACAGGCACGGGCTCGGGCTCGGGTACGGGCACCGCGTCACCCGGGCCGGCCCCCTGCCAGCCGGGCGCCGCGCAGCCCAGCGGCCAGCCGTCCGGCGCGCTGCTCGCCACCACCGGCTCGGGACTGGTGCTGGTGTGCACCAGCCCGGCCACGGGCGCGACCCAGGCCAAGGAGGTCTACACCTCGGCCGACAACGGGCAGCAGTGGCAGAAGGCGGGGGCCGCCCCGGCCGCGGGCACCGCGACCTCGGTGGCGGGAACGCCCTCGGGCACGATCGTGCTGGCCAGCACCGCGGGCCTCGAGCTGTCCGCCGACGGCGGGGCCACCTGGACCGCCCCCGGCGGCGCGCTGCCGCCCGGCGGGTTCAGCTACGTCGGGATGACCGGCGCCAGCCAGGGCGTCGCGGTACCGGCCGATACGGCCCAGCACGCCGTATGGTTCACGTTCGACGGTGGCCAGCACTGGCGTGAGTCACCGATCCCCTGAAACCCTGAAATTCAAGAACTTTCCGCAACGAAAACCACCACCCGCGGGCCACCCGCCCGCGCCAGGCCTGCCCGGATCCGGCCCGGTTCCGGGCAGCTCCCGCTAGCTGGCGGGAGCCGGGGCGGCCACGAAGTCGCCGGCCGCCACCCGGAGCCCGCGGAGCAGGCCGAAGAGTTGCTCGCGCTGATCCGGGTCGAACCCCGTCAGGCCGAACTCCGCCGCCATCAGGTCCGTGGTGGCCCGGCTGACCAGCTCCCGGCCGCGCCCGGTGATCTCGGCGAGCTTGCCGCGGCCGTCCCGCGGATTGGGCCGCCGGATCACGAGGCCCTGCCGCTCCAGGCGGTCGACGGTGTTGGTGGCGCTCGTCGGGTGCACCATCAGCCGCTCGCCGATGACCCGCATCGGCAGCGCCCCCTCGCGGCTGAAGCTGAGCAGGACCAGCGCCTCGTACCGGGCGAAGGTCAGCCCGTAGGGGCGGAGCACGGCATCGAGCTCAGCCAGCAGGATCTGCTGCGCCCGCATGATGGAGGTGACCGCGGCCATGGCGTCGGAACGGCCGAATCGCTGCTCCCAGGTCTCGGCCGCCCGGGCGATCGGGTCGAAGGGCAGTTCCAGCGGCGTCGGCACAGGCACACGCTACCTGTGGAGCCGCCGGTTCCATCAGGGTGACCGGGATTAGGTCAGGTGACCCGGATGTGCCGGGCGGCTGCATGGTGCGTCTGGGGCTGGTGTCATCGCGCGGGGCATGCCCTCCCCGATGGCGCCTAGTCCGTAACAACTAGTTACCTAGCGTGACACCTAGGTACCCACGAGTTATATTTCCTGCTGGGGGCACTCTGGGGCTGGGGAGCACTCTGCGGCTGGGGACTCTGCGGCCGGGCGAACGGGGTAGCGACGGGGGTAACGCATGCGGTCCGGCTATGGCACCACGGGGATGGCCCCCGTGCTGGCCGCGGGGGTCGGTATCCGGCATGGCTGGACCTGGGTGCTCCGCGCGGCGAGCTTCCGGCTGGAGGTCCCGGACGCGGGGCGCCCGGCGATCGGCATCGCGATCACCCGGGAGGCGGCCCGGACCGCCGTGATCGACCTGCTGGGCGGGCTGACCCGGCCCGCCTATGGTGAGCTGCGGGTCCTGGGCCAGGACCTGACCACTGCGCAGGGCCGGGCCGCGGTGCGCCGCTACGTGGGGATCGCCCGGCTGCCCGGCCCGGCCGCAGCCGGGCCGGCGGGTGCGCGGGCTGGTCAGCCACGCGGCCCGGGCGGCCAAGCTGCCGGGACGGGACTGTGACGTGCTGGCCGCGGCGATCCTGGACCGGCTGGCCCTGACTCCCTGGGCGGACGTGCCGGTCCGCGCCGCCCCCACGGTGATCGCCCGCCGGGCCCGGCTGGCCGCCGCGGCCGTGCATGAGCCCGAGCTGCTGCTCATTGACGGCCTGCTGGACGGGCTCGGCCCGCGCGATACCGAGAACGTCGCCGCCAGCATCCGTGAACTGGGCCGGGACACCGCGATCGTGGCCACCGGCCGCGACTCGGCGGCGCTCGCGATGGCCTGCGGCGAGGTGCTGACCCTCGCCGACGGCATCATCGTCCGCAATTTAGCCACCGCGCGGGCGCCGCGGGGGAACCGGGCGCGGCAGGCAGGCGGGGATCCCGGGCCCGCGCCGCGGGCCGGGGTGCGCCCGGGGCCCGGGGTGGCCGCGCGGGCCGAAGCGCGCCCGCGGGCCCGGCGGGTAGCGCGCCCTGCCCATTAGGCTGGTCGAGGTGAACTGGAACCTGCTGGCATGCGCGCTGCGAGGCCATGTCAGCTACGCGCCGGCGGAGGCCGGGATCCGCGCCATGCTGCGGGCGGACACCGCGGCGGGCGAGGCCTGGCAGTGCCTGCGCTGCGCGACGTTCGTGCCCGGGGCGCCGCAGGCGTCCGGCCCCGCCGTCGCGGCCCCCCGCGTCCGCCGCGACAACGAGCTGCGCAGCGCGCTCATCCTGCGCACCGTCGCGGTGGAGCGGTTCATCCGGGCGATCATCTTCGGGTTCATCGCGTACGGCGTATGGCGGTTCAAGTATTCGCGGTACACGGTCGAGCACACCTTCAACCGCGAGTACCCGGAGATCCGCGACCTGCTCCATACGTTCGGCTACAACGTCAACAGTTCCGGCGGTCTCGTCGGCCTGATCCGGCACACGTTCGCCCTGGATCAGCGCACGCTGACCTGGCTGGCCATCGGCGCGGCGGCCTACACGGTGGTGGAGATCCTCGAGGGCATCGCCTTGTGGATGCTCAGGCGCTGGGGCGAGTACTTCGCGATGGTGGCCACCTCGGCCGGCATCCCGTATGAGATTTACGAGCTGGTGGCGAAGGTGACCGTGGTGCGCATGGGCGCCTTCATCATCAACGTGGCCCTGGTCGTGTACCTGGTCCTGAGCAAGCGGCTGTTCGGCGCCCGGGGCGGCAAGAAGGCCTACGACGCGCGGCTGCGCAGCGAGTCCGTGATGCAGGCGGCCATCGACGCCGCCGCGGCCGGCGGCCTGCTCGGCGGCGCCCCGGCGCCCGTCGCGCCGGTACCGGACGGGACGGCGGCCGGGGGCACCGGGCCGGACTAGGCCCCCGGGATCCTAGGCCCCGGCGATCAGCTCGTCGGCCGCCGCGTAGGGATCCAGGTCACCGGCGGCGACCCGGTCGGCCAGGCCGTCGATCCGCTCATCGCCGGGCAGCCCGCCCATCTGCGCCCGCACCTGGGCCAGCGCGATGGCCGAGATCTCCTCCCGGGCCCGGGCGTGGCGCCGCCGGGCGCCCTCCCCCGAACGGCCCAGCCAGCTGCCGTGCTCGTCCAGCCGGGTGACCAGGTCCCCGATGCCCTCGCCCTCGGCCGCCGTGGTCGACACGATGGGCGGCTTCCAGTCGCCCTCGGCGCGCCGCGCCATGGCGATCATGCCGCGCAGGTCCCGGACCGCCTCCTGGGCCCCGGGCTTGTCGCTCTTGTTGACCACGAACACGTCGCCGATCTCCAGGATGCCGGCCTTGGCCGCCTGGATCGCGTCCCCCATGCCCGGCGCCACGATGACCATGGTGGTGTCGGCCATGCCCGCGATCTCCACCTCATCCTGGCCCACCCCGACCGTCTCGATCAGGACCACGTCGCAACCGGCCGCGTCCAGCACCCGCACGGCCTGCGGGGTGGCGCCGGACAGCCCGCCCAGGTGGCCGCGATTGGCCATGGACCGGATGAACACTCCCGGGTCGGTAGCGTGCTGCTGCATCCGCACCCGGTCTCCGAGCAGCGCGCCCCCGGTGAACGGCGACGTGGGGTCGATGGCCAGCACCCCGACCCGCAGTCCCTGCCCGCGGTACGCGGCCACCAGCGCGCCGGTGACCGTGGACTTCCCCACTCCCGGCGAGCCGGTCAGCCCCAGCACCCGGGCCTGCCCGGTCAGCGGGGCCAGCTCCTTCATCACCGCGCGCAGCTGGGGCCCGCCGTTCTCGACCAGCGACAGGAGCCGGCCCAGGGCCCGCGCGTCACCGTCGCGGGCCCGCTGGATGGCCTCGGCCGGGCCCGCAGCCGGGTCGGCGACCGGGGTCGGCGTCTCAGCCACGTGCGTCCGCGGCGGCCACCTCGAACAGCAGCGCGCTGCCCTGCCCGCCGCCGCCGCACAGCGCCGCCGCGCCCAGCCCGCCACCGCGGCGGCCGAGCTCGTGCACCAGGTGCAGGGCGATCCGGGCGCCGGACGCCCCGATCGGGTGACCCAGCGCGATGGCCCCGCCGTTGACGTTGACCTTGTCGTCACCGACCCCGAGGTCCCGCATGGACTGGATGGCGACCGCGGCGAACGCCTCGTTGATCTCGATCAGGTCCAGATCGGCGACGCCCAGCCCGGCCCGGCCGAGCGCGCGGCGGATCGCCGCCGACGGCTGGGACTGCAGCGAGTTGTCCGGTCCGGCCACGACACCGTGGGCGCCCACCGTGGCCAGCACCGGCGCCCCGTGCTCCGCGGCGGCCTCGGCCGACATCACCACCACGGCGGCGGCGCCGTCGGAGATCTGCGAGGACGAGGCGGCCGTGATCGTGCCGTCGGCGGCGAACGCGGGCCGCAGCGCGCTGAGCGACTCCGCGGTGGTGTCCGGGCGGACGCCCTCGTCGGTGTCGAACATGACCGGCTCGCCGCGGCGCTGCGGCACCGGGACCCCGACGATCTCCCCGGCCAGCAGGCCGTCCTTGATGGCCCTCGCGGCCCGCTGATGCGACTGGGCCGAGAACTCGTCCTGCTCCGCGCGGCTGATCCCCAGCCTCGCGTTGTGCCGGTCGGTGAGCTCGCCCATGGGCGAGTGGTCGAACGCGTCGGTCAGGCCGTCCCAGGCCATCGCGTCGAGCAGCTCGATGGAGCCGTACTTGTGCCCGGCCCGGGATCCTGGCAGCAGGTGCGGCGCCCCGGTCATGGACTCCATGCCGCCGGCGACCACCACGTCGAACTCGCCCGCCCGGATGAGCTGCGCGGCGAGCGCGATCGCGTCCAGCCCGGACAGGCACACCTTGTTGATCGTCATGGACGGCACCGACATCGGGATGCCCGCGGCCACCGCCGCCTGCCGGGCCGGGTTCTGCCCGGCCCCGGCCTGGAGCACCTGGCCCATGATCACGTAGTCAGCCTGGTCGCCGGGCAGGCCGGCCCGCTCCAGCGCCGCCTTGATCACGACGCCGCCCAGCTGCGCCGCCGTGAAGTCCTTCAGCGAGCCGAGCAGCCGGCCCAGGGCCGTCCTCGCTCCGCCGGTGATCACTGCTTCCCGCATGCCGTAGCCTCCACCGCGCTGCCCGGCACCACCCCGCCATGGCGGTGCCCGCCCTGGCTATCGCGGCGCCAGGGTCTCTGTCACGATACCCAGGGAAAGGGTCCCGCCCAGATGGAGGCTGCCATGCTGCTCCGGATTGATCACGTCGGGATCGCCTGCCGCAACCTCGACGAGGCGATCGGCCGCTACGAATCGGTGTTCGGGCTGACGGTGGCGAGCCGCGAGGAAAACCTCGAGCAGGGGGTGCGGGAGGCGATGCTGCAGGTCGGGCAGGGGGCGGGCGGCCCGACCTGGGTTCAGCTGCTGGAGCCGACGGGCCCGGACACCCCGGTGGGCAAGTTCATCGCGCGCCGCGGGGAGGGAATTCATCATGTGGCGTACGCCGTGGCCGATATCACGGCCGCGCTCGAGTCGATCGGGGCGACCGACATCCGCCCGCTTGATCGGCGCCCCCGGCACGGGTCGATGGGTGCGTCGATAGCGTTCCTGCACCCCGCGGACCTGGGCGGGGTGCTTACCGAATTGGTCGAGCCAGCGGCCGGCTGACCGGCCAGTTGCCGGGAAATATCCTGGTAGGTGGCAGTATGAGGCAAGGGTACGTTGCGCCGGTACGGTCGCAACCGAAGCAGGTGACCGCCAATAAGGCAAAAAGCGCCGTTCCGCGGCAAGAGGAAACGTGAAGCCGCCGCTAACGCCGGCCCGGTAAGGCTATGCTGCCAGGCATCGGGCGAGCGGCACTCACCGCGCCTGCTGGGCTCAGGGCGGCCTGCCACGGCGACCCCGGCCTGCGGACCGGCCGCGATGCCCTTTGCCAACCCCCGCACGTCCCCTCGTCTACCCAGGATCAAGCCACATGCAGCCTGAAATCGACGCCCAGCTCAGCAACTTCTTCGAGGAAACCACCCCCCGCGAGTTCGCGCGGGTGATGCGCGGTTACGACCCGCATCAGGTTGACGAATACTTCAAGCAACTTGACGGCGAGGTGCGCCAGCACCGCGAGCAGGTTCAGGCACTGCAGCAGGAACTGTCCGATGCGCACCGGCAGATCCGGGAGCAGGAGCGGCCGACGTACGCCGGCCTGGGTCCCGCATTGAGCAGCTGCTCCGGCTGGCCGAAGAGCAGGCGACCGAGATCGCGCAGGAGGCCCGGTCCGCGGCCAACGAGCTCAACGCGGCGGCCAAGGTGGACGCGGCCGAGGTCCGCGCGGCGGCCGAGAACGAGGCGGCCGAGCTGCGGGCCAACGCCAAGCGGGAGACCGACGAGCTGCGGGCGTCGGCGGAGCGCGAGGCTGACGCGATCAAGACCGGGGCACGGCGTGAGGCAGACGAGCTGACGTTGACCACCGAGCGGGAAGTGGCCAAGCTGCGCGCGACCGCCGACCACGAGGTCGCGGAGAAGCGGGCTTCCATCGAGCGGGATATCGCCAAGCTGCGGACCACCACCGAGCGTGAGGTGGCCCAGCTCAAGGCCTCGGCCAAGCGGGAGCGGGACGAGATCCTCACCACCTCCAAGCGGCAGGCCGACGAGATGCGCAGCCAGGCGCAGCGCATTCTCGAGGAGAGCGAGGCGCAGCGGGCGCAGGCCGAGGGCGAGTTCGAGATCCAGCTGGCCTCCCGGCGCGAGGAAGCGGAGCGGCAGGAGGCCGAGCGGCTGGCCGCGGCCCAGTCCGCCACCCAGAAGCTGGTCAGCGAGGCCGAGCAGCGGGCCGCGACAGCCGAGCAGCGGGCCGCCAAGGCCAGTGCCCAGGCCGAGCAGACCCGGCGCGAGGCGGACCAGCACTCACGGCAGCTGGTGACGAACGCGAAGAAGAACGCCGACCAGATCGTCGCCCAGGCGAAGTCCCAGGCCGAGCAGCTGCTGGCCGACACCAAGGCGGAGATCGAGCGGCACCGGGCCTGCGCGCAGCGCGAGGTGGACGAGCTCTCGAAGCAGAAGGAGAGCATCTCCACGCACCTGGCGCAGATCAGCCAGCTGCTCGGCACCCAGATGCCGGGCCTGGCCGACGCGCTGCAGCCCCGGCAGCAGGCCGTGGGCACCGGGGCCAAGGCAGTCGGCCCGGCGCCGAGCGCGCCGGCCCAGGCCCCGGCCAGTTCCCCGCAGTCCGCCCCGGCGGCGCCGCCCCGCAACGGCGGCCCGGCCGCCCCGGCCCCGCAGGCGGCCACCCGCCAGGCGGCCCAGCCGACCCAGCAGGCCCGGGCCCCGCAGGCCACCCAGCAGGTGGCGCCGGCCAAGCAGCCGGTGTCGGCCAAGGGCAAGGGGAACGACGACGAGTGGTGGACGGAGTAGCAACCGCCACACGCGGGGTGTCACGGCCAGGACGAGCAGACGGTGGCCGGTGCTTCAGCACCGGCCACCGTCCGTTATTTTCCTAACGGTTTTTACCCGGCCGGGCGCGGGCGCGCGGCCGGCGGGACCGCGGTCAGGCCATCGCGGTCTGGCCGCCGTCGATCACCAGCACCTGGCCTGTCATGTACGAGGAGGCCTCGCTGGCCAGGAAGACCGCGGGTCCGGACATCTCGTCCGGCCGGGCCCACCGGCGCATCGGCACCGTGGCGACCGTGGCCTGCCCGGCAGTCTCGTCTTCCCAGAGGTTGCGGTTCAGCTCGGTCGCGGTCCAGCCGGGGCACAGCGCGTTGACCCGGATGCCGCTGGCCGCCCACTCGACGGCGAGCGACTTGGTCAGTGAGATCAGGGCCGCCTTGGCCGCGCCGTACGGGGACAGGAACGGAGCCGCGCTCACCCCGGCCACGGACGCGACGTTGATGACCGAGCCGCTGCCCCGCTCCGCCAGGTGCTGGCCGACCGCATGGCACACGTACATGGCCGAGTCGAGGTTCAGCCGGATCAGCTTGTCCCAGCCGGTCAGCCGGAGATCCAGGAACGGCACCATGAAGCTGGACCCGCCGGCGTTGTTGACCACGATGTCCAGGCCGCCCAGCTGGTCGATCGCCCCCGCCACCGCGGCGTCCACCGATTCCTGCGCGGTGACGTCGGCGGGAATGACGAAGGCCTTCCGGCCCAGCGCGGTGACCTGCGCCGCGGTCTCGGCCAGCCCGTCCTCGCCCCGGGCCACCAGGGCCAGGTCTGCCCCGGCTCCGGCCAGGGCGACCGCGATCGCCTGCCCGATCCCCCGCGAGGCGCCGGTGATGAAAGCGTTCTTGCCCGTCAGGTCGAAGAGCGGCACGCTCAGTCCTTCCACTCGGTGGGTAGCGGCGCGGCGGCCGGGTTCACCCGGCGCACGATCTCGTTCAGCACGATGCGGACGGAGGGCTCACCCACCCAGAGATGCTTGGCCCGGTCCACCGCGATCAGCTCGGCCTGCGGCACCCGGGCGAACCGGCGCCGCGCCTCGTCCGGGCGGAGGTAGTCGTCCAGCTCCGGGACCAGCACCAGCAGGGGCTTGCCCGACTCGGCCCAGGCGTCCAGGTCCGCGTCACCGGCCCGGTGCAAGGCCGGAGACAGCAGGATCGCTCCCTCCACGGCGGCATGGCCGGGCGCCCCACTTGAGCGCGAGCTCGGTGCCGAACGACCAGCCGACCAGCCACAGCCGGGGCAGCCCGGCCGCGGTAGCCCAGCTGACCGCCGCGGCCAGGTCGTGCCGTTCGGCCTCGCCGTCACCGAACTCGCCATGGCTGCGCCCGTGGTCGGACGCGGTACCCCGGGTGTTGAAGCGCAGCACCGCCAGGTCGGCCAGGGCGGGCAGCCGGTAAGAGGCCTTGCGCAGGATGTGGCTGTCCATCATGCCGCCCTGCGTCGGCAGCGGGTGCAGGAAGACGAGCGTGGCCACCGGGTCACGCCCGGCGGGCCGGGCCAGCTCGCCGACCAGGTCGAGCCCGTCGTCGGTGTGCAGGGTGACCGGCTCC
Source organism: uncultured Actinomycetes bacterium (assembly GCA_963720645.1). Taxonomy (GTDB): domain Bacteria; phylum Actinomycetota; class Actinomycetes; order Streptosporangiales; family Streptosporangiaceae; genus RYN-230. Next base: position 488,620 of record CAVRFX010000026.1, read on the forward strand.
CGCCGGGCCGGCAGGACAGTACTCGCCCTGATCTCGCTCATGCGCTTCCTGTGGGTCGGGCCGGGACCGTGGGTGCGGGCCGCGGCGCTGCGGGGGGCTGGGACCGGCGTCCTCAGCGTCCGACCCGGCGCCCGGGCCGGCGCTGCATGCGCCGCTGCCAGCAGGGCCGGTGCCAGTGCCGACGTTCGGCGGGCCCGGGGTCAAGGCTAGGCCAGGCGACCAGATGCGGCATACCGGGAGGGATCTCCTGATCGCATCCCGGGCAGCGGTACGTCTTGGCCGTGGCGGCCCCGGGTACCGGGCGGATCACCCAGTCCCCGTCCGGCCAGGACTCCAGCCGCTCGGGCCCGCCGGGCCGCGGGGCGGGGTCCGGCGGCCGGCGGATGCGCCGGGGGCTCATGTCGGATAACTCCGCATGGCCGCGACACTACCGCCGGCGCCGGGGCGGGGGTGATCGGCCCGCCGCCGGTCCTCCCCCGGGCGCCGGTCGCTCCCGGGGGCTTAACCGCCGTTGTCTATACCGATCCCAGCAGGCCGAACGGGCTCGGCGCAGCGAAATCGATCCGCAGCACGGGACGTCCCGTGCCCAGCCGCACGGACGCCATGTGGGCGGCACGGAACGGCGACTGCTGGCTGCTGACGGTAGCCAGCATGTTCTGCATGTTGGTCTCCGCCAGTTCGGCGGAACGGAACGGAGCCGTGGCCGTGTCCGGCCCGGATTCGCCGAAGGACACGATGCGCACCGGATGGGACGCCGCGAGGTCGGTGATCACGGTCATCAGCCGTGAGTCCACTTCCCCCGCGGCGAGTTCCCGGCGGGCCGCGGTGGAGGTCACGATCCGCGAGTTCTCAGCCAGCGCGCTCCCGAACATCTTGCGCGCGGCCAGATCCTTCTTGACCTGGGACTCATAGGCGGCGGCGCCGTGCAGCGCGATCGACCGGACCTGGATCTGCCGGCTCCCGGAGCCGAAGCTCGCGAGCAGCCCGGGGGCGTACACGGACGCGAGCCGGCTGCCGATCTGGCTGCGCAGGGTAGGCGTCGCCACGATGACCGCCGAATCGAGCGGGTTGGTCTTGCCCGGCTTCAGCATGTACAGCCGCGCTCGCCGGGATGTGGCGGGCCTTGAGCGCCTGGCACATCGCGGGATCGCAGGAGATGGCGCTGGCCGAGCCGACCTGCGCCGCGACCCAGGCTGCGGCGTCGCGGCTGAGCGTGGCGGGATCGGCAGGATGGGCGCTTCCGGTGCCGCTCCGCCCGGTGCTGCTTCCCTGGGCGGTGTTCCCCGCGGCGTTGTTTCCCCCGCTGTGGTGGAACACGGCGAAGCCCGCCGCCAGCAGGCCGACGGTCACGGTCGTGACCAGGACACCGGCCATCCGGTAACTCCGGCTGGCGCGCGGCTGTCCTTTGAGGGAGTTTGCCGGATCGGCGCCGGTCCGGGGGCCACGATCGGTCCGGGGGCCCCGGTGCGTCGGCGGGAGTTTGGGGGGCGCCTTGACCGCTTTAGGCTTGGCGGGCGCGGCGACCTTCTTCGGCTTGGCGGGCCTTTTGGCCGGTTTCGGCTTGGGCGGTGCCTTCAAGGCCATCGGTTGGGAGCCGCCGTATCCGCGTCGGGCTTTGCGGGAACTCCCGCCGTATCCGGCTTGGCGGTAGCGGCACTCTCTGGCGCGGCCGCCGCTACATCGGCCGCCGGGGCCCCCGCGGCTGTGTTCACCGGCGCGGTGATGACCGGGATCGGCTCCGTGATCGGTTCACCTGAAGGCGAGGTCTCAGGCCCGGCCGCCGGCTGCGCTGGAGCGGCCGGGGGCTGTGCAAGAGCGGCCGGGGGCTGGGGTGCGCCCGGCGCCCCCCGATCAGGGCGGGGCAACGGGACGGGGGCTTCGTGGCTGTGATCCTCAGCCTCGGCGTCAGTATCGGCCTGTATCGCGGCCCGTACACGTTCCAGGAAAGCCGCCGACAGCGCCGGCCGGGCTATCCGCGCGGGCGGCCTGGGCCCGTCATAACCACCCCGGACCCGCTGCGGCAACGAGGCCGAGGGCGTGGCGGACGAGGGTTCGGGCGCCGGGGCGCCTGTGGCGGGCGTTACCTGGAGTGGCGCCTGAAGGGGCGGGGCTTCGGTGGCGGGCGCTCCGGTTGCGGGCGCTCCGGTTGCGGCGCGTGCGCTCCGGTTGCGGGCGTTTCCGTTGCGGGCGCTCCGGTAGCGGGCGCTTCCCGGGATGGCGGCACGAAGGCCGACCCCGTGGTAGCCGGCGCGACGCCGGCCCGCGTGTCCGAGGATGCGTGCTCCTCTTCGCGCCTGGCCGCTTCGGCCGCCGCCCGCACACGCTCGAGGAAGGACTCCGGCAGGACGGGCCGCGCTACCCGGGCGGGCGGACGCGGCCGGTCACCCGTGCCCCGCACCCGGCGTGGCAATGACGTCGGCGCCTCGAAAGGCGCCGGCTGTCCACTGGGCTGCTCTGGTGGGAGATCGGCCCCTGCTTCCTCACTCTCGGGCAAAGACCCGGCTAGTGCTGTCAGTCCTTCTGCCGCCTTGGACGCCCGCCGAGACAGCGGCGGACCTTTGCTGCCTTTTCCCATACGCCCAGACCCCCTGGAGGCGCGTCGCCATGCGCCCACCTGCGCTACAGCGGAGCACAGGTGAAGTCACTTTTCAACCTAAATGACTCGTTGTTACGAAGCTTCTACGTAGTGAGATTTGCCGCGGTGAGGGCGCAGGGCCGGCATCCTGGAATCGGATGTGCATGATTGGGGAATTCGGACGTACGCACTCCGCGGGAATCGCACCATGCCCTGCTGTGGGACTCCGGCCCAGTAACACTCTGATAGCGGAACCCCTATCGGGAAGTCTCGTACGATTTGTAAAAGTATCGTCACTTTAAGTCTATCCCTGCTGGTATGTCCAGGGCTCTGGCGCCGGGGGCCGTGCGGTGGTTCCGGGCCCCGGCTACGGGCGATGCTCAGGTACCCGCGAGTCCCGGACCTAACCCGGCCGGGCGCCTCGCTTACCGGCCTGGGGCTTCTCCTGGCTGCGCCGAACCGCCGCCGGTTCACCAGGTAAGCGCTGGCCACAGCCGGTGCGCCGCCAGGAAAATCGGCAAAGTCCCCTCCTAGCTGGAGGAAGGACGGTAGCTTGCCCATAAGCGATGTTCCTGGTCGAAGGACATCGCAACGGTTGTAACGCCGTAACACGTAGGCGGGCTGGGGGGAAGCAGCCGAAGTGCCCCTGTAGACGGCCCCCAGATCGCAGCAGGCAGGTGCGACCTTTGGATCAGGGCACGGGGAAAGGCTGGGGGCCTGAGCCATCGCAGTCGCAGCGTCAGGATCGTCCCCCCAGTTCGGGACCGTACGTGATTCGGCGATATGGGGCGCCCCAGTGAACGGTGATCAGGACACTGCCCTGGAACCCCCGGTGAGCGCAGACAGTGCCGTAGGCCCAGCCGCACCTCCCGGGAATTCCGGTCACCAGCTTCCGGTCCGCGAATTCAGGGTGTTCAAGCCTCCGGCCGGCCTGTCCACTTGGGATTCATCGCCTTTCCCCGAAACAACTCCGCAAGCTCACCGGAACTGGTCAGCCCGGTCCGGGGGCATACGGCGCCGGCCCGGTAAGCCGCGCCTGGCGTCCCGGCCGTGGCCACTGCTGGCCGTGCTGCTGGTCCAGGCCGCCCTGTCAGCGCGGCTCCTGTGGTCCAACACCGCCTTCCAGGACGAGGCTCTTTACCTGCGGGCCGGGCATCTGGAGTGGGCCCGGTGGCTGCATGACGCGGCGATCCCGAGCTTTCCGGCGTACTTCTCGGGGGCGCCGGTCCTGTACCCGCCGCTGGGCGCCCTCGCGGATAGCGTGGGCGGCCTGGCCGCCGCGCGCATCCTGTCACTGTGCTTCATGCTCGGGGTCACGGCTCTCTTGTGGGGCACGGCGGCCCGGCTGTATGGGCAGCGGGCGGCACTTCTGTTGACCGCCTTGTTCGCCACGCTGGCGGGCACCCAGTTCCTGGGTGCTTTCGCGACCTACGACGCGATGGCGTTGTTCCTGCTGGCGCTGGCCGCGTGGCTGGGTGTCCGCAGCGCTGACGGCCAGGGCTGGAGCCGGGCCATTCTGCTGGTGGCGTCGGGCATTGTCCTCGCCGCAGCCGATGCCGTGAAATACGCGACAGCGCTGTTCACTCCCGTCGTCATCGTGGTCGTCGCCGTGACGGTCTGGCGCAAGCATGGGAGCCGTCGCGTACTGACCGCTGGCCTGACGGTCCTCGGCGCCTGGCTGCTGCCGGTCATCGTGGCCCTCACGGCAGGCGGCCGGGAGTACTGGCAAGGCGTCACGACGAGCACCCTGGCGCGGCCGGAGTCGAGCTTCTCGGTCGAGGACGTCCTGCAGCGTGCCTACATGTGGACCAGCCTGATCCTGGTCCTCGCCGCGCTGGGCGCAGTGCTGTCGTATCGCGCGGAGGCACGCGCGAAGCTCCTGGTTCCCATCCTGGCGACGGCTGGCCTGCTCGTCCCGGCCGAGCAGGCCAGGCTGCACACGACGGTCAGCCTCCAGAAGCATGTCGTGTTCGGCGCCTGGTTCGCGGCGATCGCCGCCGGCTACGCCCTGGCCAGGCTGAGCAGAGTCGACCACGGCTATGGCTGGGCACCGGTCATGGCCCTGCCCATCGCCGCATCGACGCTGTTCGGGTCGATGGGCCAGGCCACGTCGCTGTTCGTGGTCTGGCCGAACTCGGCCGACGCCGTCACCCTCCTCCGCGCGGAGATGAGCCTTCATCCGGGCCGCTACCTGGCCGAGGACTATGACGTCGAGGCGTACTACCTGCGTGACACCGTTCCCTGGCAGCGCTGGTCGAGCACCTACCATTTCAGCTACCCGGGGATCCGCGCGGGGGCCGCTTCCTTCGCGGCAGCGATTCAGCAGCACTACTTCTCGCTCGTGATCCTGAATTTCGGGGATACCGCGGCCGTGGACCGGCAGCTCACGGCCGACATGCGCCGTACCGGCGGCTACTACGTACTCGGGCATCCTGGCCGCTTTACCATCTGGGCCTCCGCGGACAAGCCATCCCAGCCAGCTGGGGGGTCCAGTGCTCGTTACTAAGCCTCCGGCCGCTCAACGCTCGCCGCCCGGTGTACCTCCCCACACCGCCGAGCGACCAGGAGAAGTACGAGTACTTCGGCAAGCAGCGCCGCTGGGTGTTCGCGTTCCTGCTCATTGCCGCCCTCGGGGTTCTCTACGGCTACATTCGCGTTGCCGAGCATGCCTGGCTGGTCGCCCCGCTGATGTGGCTGCTACTGATGGTCATCGTGCCACCGGTGGTCGTCAACTTCTGGCTCAGAATCGGACGGCCAAGGCTGAGCCTGGCCGAGCATCAGGCGACCGTGGCCAGCTACCAGGAGCACGGCGAGGCCGTCGACGTCTTCCTGCCCAGCTGCGGCGAGCCCCTGGCCTTGCTGAACAACACCTTCCTGCACGTCAGCAACATTGAGTGGGGCGGCCCCAAGACCGTCTATGTGCTGGACGACTCGGTCCGTGAAGAGATACGAGACCTGGCCCAGCGGTACGGATTCCGGTACATCGTCCGCCCGGACCCGGGCCATATGAAGAAGGCCGGCAACCTCCTGCACGCCCTCGGCGTTAGCGATGGGGAATTCATCGCCGTGATAGACGCCGATTTTGCCATGCGGCCGGAGTTTCTCTACGAGACCATGCCGTACTTTTCCGATCCCCAGGTCGGCATCGTCCAGACAGCTCAGTACTTCGACGTCAGCAATCGCTCGTTCTCCTATATCCAGCGCTACGCCGGGACCCTGCAGGATATCTTTTTCCACTTCATCCAGCCGGCCCGGGATCGCTTCAGTGCGGCAATCTGCGCGGGGACAAACCTGGTCTACCGGCGCGCCGCAGTGGAGGCGGCCGGCGGCTTCGCATGGGTGCCGATCGGCGAGGACGTGCACTCCGGGGTCAGGCTGGCGTGGGCCGGCTACGCGACCCGCTACCTGCCCCTGTGCCTCGCCAAGGGCGTGGCGCCGGCCGACTTCCCGTCGCTGGCCAACCAGCAGACCCGCTGGTGCCGCTCGTCGATGCTGCTGATGCTTGAGAAGCACTTCCGGGAGGCGCCGTTCACGTGGCAGCAGCGGGCCGCATTCTGGGCAGCGTTCCTGTATTACATGTCGTCGGCCGCGTTGCTGCTCACCGGTCCATTCCCGGTACTGGCCATGATCTGGTTTTTCCCGGCGCGTATCTACCCGCACAACTACCTGCCGATGCTGCCAGCGATCGCAGCAACGCTGTTCGTCTTCCCCTTGCTGAGCAGGGGCTGGCGGCCGACCATCTACCGGGTGTGCATGATCAACTCGTGCTGCCACATGTACGCGGTCTGGTACGCGATCCGGGGAAGCGTGGCGGAGTGGGTTCCGACCGGCGCCTCCAGCCGTAAAGGCCAAGTTCCCCGAACCGTGAACCGGATCTTGCTGACCTGGATCGTCGTTGTTCAGGGGCTGCTCTGGTCGGGCCTGGCCCTGCGCATGCACGAGTTCGGCTGGCATCTTTATTGGGCAACGGCCCTCCTGGCCGCCGTTCAGCTGTATATGCTGGCGCCCTTGATGACCCCCGGTAAGGGTGTGTGGGGACGCACTCTGGAGGAGCCTGCGGAGGTCATGGGGTGAATCCTGCAAACCCAATGGTGGTTGCTTTCGCGCGAGTAATGCCGCCTGGCCTGTCCCGACGAACACGATCGGCGCTGGCCCCCCGTAGCAACCGGATCACAGAAGGAGCCACCCGATGAGGCATCAGAGCAGAAGAAGGCGGAGGGGACCCGGGCGGATCATTATGATCGCCATTGCCATCGTCGCCGTATTCGCGGTCGCGGCCGGGGTCATCGTGCATAACCGCTCCAGCCATGCCAGCGGGCCACTGCCGGTGCAACTCCCTGCCGCCACGGGCGCTTACCTGGGGGTGTATACCAGCGGCCTCCCGGACTCGTATGCCGGCGTGAAAGCGTTCAAGACTGTTACGAAGGCCACACCAGATGTCGTTATGTACTATAGTGGCTGGTTTGTACCTTTTCCGGCTAAGTTCGCCACTACTGTGGCTAATAATGGCGCGGTACCCCTTGTGCAGATGGACCCGGACAACATCCCCGTGTCCAGGATCGCTTCCGGGCGGTACGACGGCTACCTGAGTGCCTACGCCGAGGCCGTCCGCGCCTACAAGCATCCCGTGGTCCTGAGCTTCGGCCACGAGATGAACGGAACGTGGTACCAGTGGGGCTACCGGCACACACCCCCTGCGGTATTCGTGGCCGCCTGGCGCCACATTGTGAAACTCTTCCGGGCGCTACAGGCCAACAACGTGACCTGGCTGTGGACGGTCAACATCATCAACCACACGCACGGCGAGAGTATCCCCCGGCCGGACCCGTGGTGGCCCGGCAGTTCCTACGTGAACTGGGTCGGCATTGACGGTTACTACCTCAAGCCGTCCTGGAAGTTCGCTCCGCTGTTCGGTCCCACCATCGCTGCCGTCCGAAAGCTCACCCTCGACCCGATACTCGTCGCCGAGACGGGCGCCGTGCCGGCGTCCGGCCAGCCGGCGAAGATCGCCGACCTGTTCTCTGGCATCCACCAGTATGGGTTGCTTGGGTTCGTCTATTTCGATTCCACCAACTCCATCGGCCAACATTTCGGTCTGTCCAGCCCGGCAGCCGTGGCTGCCTTCCGCAAGGGCGCCAGCACGTACACGAGGCCGGGGGGATGAGCACTCGTCAGTGAACTGTCCGGGCTGGAGACCAGCCGAAGGTGCGAGAGGAGGAGCCACGGTTTTCGTTGACGATGAGGACACATGGCGTGGCCACCGCCGCCCCACTCCCCCTGGTACGCCGAGACGCCGCCGGGGGAGGCTGGCCTGGGCAGTTGCCGCCTTGGCTGTGGTTCTCGCATTTGCCGGCGTCTTCGCGGTGAGAATCGAAGGTGACCGGGTTCACCCGGTACAACCGCGCTCCTCGCACCTGAACACGACCCTGCCGGTTAAGCCCGATTCCTACGTCGGCGTGTACCAGTCGGGGGCACCCGCTTCATATGCGGGCGTCAACAGGTTCGCCGCCAAGACGAGTATCAAACCGCGGCTCGTCGTCTACTACAGCGGATGGTTCGAGCCTTTCAAGACTGGTTTCGCCAGGACCGTGGCCGAGCATGGTGCCGTGCCCCTCGTTCAGATCAACCCCACGGGGATCAATCTCGCCGCCATCGCCTCTGGGCACTACGACAGCTATCTGGCTTCCTACGCCGAGGCCGTGCGCTCCTATCGTTACCCCGTCATCCTCGGCTTCGGTCACGAGATGAACGGCAGCTGGTACTCGTGGGGTTACCGGCACTCCTCCCCAGCGACCTTCGTGGCCGCATGGCGGCACATCGTCACCGTGTTCCGCGAGATGGGGGCCCGGAATGTGACGTGGCTGTGGACGGTGAACATCGTGCACACCGGTGGCAGCATCGCCCATCCGGCACCCTGGTGGCCCGGTAGCAAGTACGTGACGTGGGTCGGCCTGGACGGTTACTACTACAAACCATCCTGGAAGTTTGCTCCGCTCTTCGGGCCGACCATCGCGGCCATACGTCAGTTCACGCACGCTCCGATGCTCATAGCCGAGACCTCCGCGGCACCGACCACGAACCAGCCCGCGAAGATCTCCGATCTATTCGCAGGTATACGCCTGTACGGGTTGCTCGGGTTCGTCTGGTTCAACTCTGTCCACAATGTGGACTGGAGACTCAGAAACCCCGCGGCCATCGCGGCGTTCCGCCGAGACGCCAAGACATACCAGGGCTCGGTGTCATGAGGCATAATTCGCCTCCGACTATACTGGGAAGCGTAGTCGTCCGCGGAGAAGGGGCGCGGCGTGACGCTATACCGTAGGCTTGCTGTCCGGTGGGTCCGCCGCAAGGCGGCAAAAACCAGGAGATATGTTGACTTCGTGACCTGCGTCGCGGTAGTTATCGGTGCCGCTATCTCAGTTATACAGCCCTGGAAGTATGGGTTGACTCATTCGACTCCTATCAACCACTCGACTCAGTCGCAGCGTTATCTTGGGGTATATGAGCCAGACGCACCGGGCTCTTACGCAGATCTGGACGAGTTTGCACACTCTATCGGTAGGCAGCCGAATCTCGTTTCTTATTACAGCTCGTTGACGCAGCCTTTCCGGGTAAATTTTGCCAGATCGGCCGCGAGTCGCGGGGCGATAACGCTTGACCAGATCGGCGCGACTAATGTTCCACTGGAGAGCATCGTAAGAGGCAAGTACGATCGTTATCTACGATCCTACGCTGCCGAGGTCAAAGCATTCGGCCGTCAAGTGATCGTCTCTTTCGATCACGAGATGAACGGCAGCTGGTATAGCTGGGGTTATCAGAATCAGTCGGCAGCGGAGTTTATAGCCGCCTGGCGGCATATCGTCAACCTGTTCCGTGAGCAAGGAACCACGAACGTCACCTGGCTATGGACGGTCAATGTCATAAACACATACAACAACCAAATTCCCGACCCGGTTCGCTGGTGGCCTGGCAGTTCATATGTAGATTGGGTAGGGATTGACGGGTACTACTACACCTCGTCCTGGACGTTTCCTTCTTTGTTCGGGCCGACAATCATTGACGTGCGAAAGATAACGAATGACCCGATTCTTATCGCCGAGACAGGGGCGTCACATTCTGCAGGCCAGCCGACAAAGATCTCTGACCTGTTTGCTGGAGTTCACAGCTACGGGCTGTTGGGGTTCTTGTGGTTCGACATGTACCAGAAAGACGATATGCATGATTGGCGCATCACCACTCCCGCAGCTAAGGCCGTCTTCCGCCGGGACGCCAAGATGTACATGAAACCCTGATAATGCCTGCGCCTTCGTGCAGGCATGTCAGTTGACGAGGCGATGGGGGTTACTGCGCTCAGACGGCAAGGGCAGTCATTATGGTTGCCACGTTCCCAGTGACGCCAAAAGTTGAAGCGCACGCGCTGTCTGTGCTGACTGATCAGGGACGGCATGCAGCATCGGCGCTTCCGTTCCTGGCGGTAGAAGTGGGCGGAGGCCATGGTTCGATCGCTCACCTCGATCAGCGGGAAGCGCACCGGCGCGGTGACGACCCGCGGTCCGAACTGGCCGCCGTCTGGCAGCAGCCGCGATTGTCGGGACTCGCGCCACAGCAACGACCAGGTTCGCGCCGCCCCAAGCGAATGCCACGCCGTCAATCCCGACCTTCCTCACCAGCAGGAAGCTGCCGCCGAGCACAAGAACAGTAAGAACCAGGCGGGTCAACGTGGCACGCCCCACCCGGCTTGCGATCCGGTCCAGCGATATTGCGACCACTACTAGACAACTTGGGATCGTGCCTATCGAGAGCAGTCCGAGCAACAAGGTAGCGTGGTCGGCATATCCGGCCCCGTATATTTCAAGGATAGGGTGCGCCGCGAGGACAAGCACAAAAGCGCCCAGTGATGTGATCACCACACACCTGGCTAGGACTCCTCGGGTCAGTTCCGCTAGTCGGTGAGGAGCAGCCGCGCCTTCGACCAGCAGAGACGTGCCAAAATTGAGTGCCACCAACCCCAGTCCGTTGGCGATCGACCAAGCAATATAAAAGCTACCATTTGCGGCCGCCCCTAGTGTGGATAGAACCAATAGAGGCAACAGGTTCCCAGAAATCTGGGACAGCACACTGCCGACGTAATCGATCGACGCGAACCGGACGACCTCGCGTACGCGCAACCCTCCAGAACTTGCGGCAGAGTCGCGCTCTTTGAGGTAACGCTGGAAGATGAGCCAGTTGACCGCCGGGACGGTGATCGCGAGGGGAATCACCCAAGAGGTGAAGATTCCTGTCGAGGGCAGCACCCAAGCGACGCCTACCAACATGAGCAGCTTGCACACCCCGTAGACGAAGTTCTCGGTCGGGACCACAAGCGGGCGGCGCAGAGTCAGAAGAGCGACGTCTTGCAATGTGAAGACGCCCCAGACAACCGCTGCGGCGACGAATATGACACTTAGAAGTGCTGAACGGCTAACGAATTGCCACTGCGAACTCAGCCGAGGCAGAATCGTGACGAACGCTATGCCACCGACCAGGGCAGCAAATGAACTCACACCGTAGCTGTATCCGATAAACTTTCCGGCCGAACGTCCTGCTGTGGGAATGAACCGCGGCAAAGTATTAGCCAGGTTGAGCTGGGCAAAGCTTGACACTAGAATCAACGCAGCGACTAGGGCCGAACTCCGTCCGAGTGCTTGACGGTCATACAGGTGGGCGGCCACAGCCCAGTAGACAACACCAACCGCTGTCGTCCCGACCGTATTAGCGACAAGGGCATAGCTACTTCGGTAAAGTGGGTTGCGCAGAACTGCGAGCGCCCAACCGCCTCGGCTGCGGGAAGGACGGACTCTAAGCGTCCTAGTCGACACCTGGCTAGCCCTGTTGTCCCCTCTGCCGGGCCCGAGACAGCACTCGCAACACGACAGCGTTTACTGAAGCGGCCACAGTCTAAGTCACTGCTCCCAAATCCGCGGTTGAGTTATCGAGAGAGCCCAACAACTCTCCGTAAGGGTGGCAACCCGCTTATGGTCATCTACGCGGAGTGATTTTGGGCCTCTTACACGTGGCGGCCTGCGCTCACCGGCAATTTTTCCCACGATACCAAGTTAGAAGTCCATATTTGGCTATAGTCATCGATTGTAGACGGGAAGATACGGAGGAGCGAGTGGTTCAAGGAATCCGCGGCTCAGCCCACACGGACAGCCGCTACGCAGGTGAGGCACCACGGTCTGGTCCCGCCGACGACGGCGGCGGTACCAACGCCGAGCTGGCAGTGAGCGTAATCATCTGCGCCTACACCGAGGTGCGCTGGGAGCAGACCCGTGCCGCCCTAGAGTCTGTGTTCGATCAACGCCCGAGGGCCGCCCAGGTATTGCTCGTCGTGGACCACAACGACGAACTGGCATCGCGAGCGCGCCGTGAGTTGTCCGGCGTGACGGTCCTGGACAGCGACAGCGATCCGGGGCTTTGCGGGGCACGCAACACCGGACTCCGGGCGGCTACTCAGCCTGTCGCTGCCTTCCTGGATGATGACGCCGAAGCTCGACCGGGCTGGCTCGGATCTTTGGTTGAGCCATACAGCCACTCTGACGTTGTGGCCACTGGAGGCACCGTGCACCCATGGTGGCCGGATTCTCGGCCAGGGTGGCTGCCACCCACGTTCGACTGGGTTGTTGGCTGCAGCTACCAGGGACTCCCGGATTCAACGGCCCCTGTGCGCAACCCGATCGGTGCCAACATGAGCCTGAGGACCGGTCCGGCCCTTGAAGTTGGCGGCTTTGACACTTCCGTGGGACAGACCCCGATGGGTGGCCAGCTGCGACGGTGCGATGAAACCGAGTTGGCCATCCGGCTCCGCGCCAGCCGACCTGGCTCCGTCGTACTTTATGTGCCCGCCGCCGTTGTTGATCATCATGTCGGGAAAGAACGTCTCCGATTGAGCTACTTCCTGCGCCGTTGCTGGTATGAAGGACTGTCAAAGGCCCTCGTGGTTCGGCTGGCTGGCCCCTCTGCCGGACTAGAACGCGAGCGACGCCACGTCGCCGTAGTGATCCCCACAGCACTCCTCCGAGATCTGCGCAGCTGCGCCGCTGGCGACCTGGCCGCATTCTTGAGGATGATCGCGGCTATCGGAGGTCTGGCTTCCACCACTGCCGGGTACTTGACCGGTCGCGCGCGCCAAGTGGGTTACCGACGGGCACGACTTTCGGGTGCCGCCGGACCCGTTCACCCGCGCTAGCGATCCTGGTCGCCAGCGATCCTCCGACGCTAGGACTTGACGTTGGTCTCGAGTTCCTGGCCTAGGGTTTGCGTGCGGGGCCTGGCAGCGGGATTGTCCAGCGGGGGATAGCCGGGCGTCGGCGGGGGGTTGACGATGTGGCGGTCGATGATGCGCAGGCGTCGCCGATGCCGGGGTGGTGCTGGGGGCTGTCGGCGGCCAGGAGCAGGCGGAGCAGGCGCTAAAGCGAGCGGCAGCATCAAGGGCATGAGGACGGCGCCCCGTCTGTGCGCCCAAAATACCGACCACATTCCAACACTTACGCTGACCGGATTGCGCCACCCAGCGCCTGCACGGTCCAGCCCGCGGCCTGCCACTCGGCCAGGGGCAGGACGTTGCGCCCGTCGAGCAGGCACGGGGTCCGGACCACCGAGGCCAGCTCGGACGGGTCGATGTCGCGGTACTCGAGCCATTCGGTGAGGTGCAGCACCACGTCCGCCGCCTCGCAGGCCTTGACGGCCTCCTCCACGTAGTCCAGGGACGGCCAGGCCCGCCGCGCGTTGTACGTGGCCCGGGGATCGTGCACCCGCACCGCCGCCCCCTCGGCCTGGATGGCCCGGGCCACGTCCAGCGCGGGTGAGTCCCGGACGTCGTCGGTGCCGGGCTTGAAGGCCGCCCCCAGCACGGCCACGTTCCGCCCGGCGAAGGACCCGCCGGCGAGCTCGCGGGCCAGCTCGACGGCCAGGACCCGGCGGCCCGTGTTGATCTGGTCCACCTCGCGCAGGAACTGCAGGGAGCCGCCCACGCCCAGCTCATCGGCGCGGGTCATGAACGCCCGGATGTCCTTGGACAGGCAGCCGCCGCCGAAGCCCAGCCCCGCGGAGAGGAACCGGCGCCCGATGCGGGTGTCGTGGCCGAGCGCGTCCGCGAGCGTCATCACGTCGGCGCCGGCCGCGTCGCACACATTCGCGATCGCGTTGATGAAGGAGATCTTGGTGGCCAGGAAGGCGTTCGCCGCGACCTTCACCAGCTCCGCGGTGGCCAGGTCCGTGGTGATGTACGGGGTGCCCAGCTCGAGCACGCTGGCGTAGATCTCGCGCAGCAGGACATCAGCGCCGTCCGACGTCACGCCGACGACGATGCGGTCCGGCCGCAGCGTGTCCTGGACCGCGAATCCCTCGCGGAGGAACTCGGGGTTCCAGGCCAGCCCGGCCGCCGCGCCTGCCGGCGCGAGCCCGGCGATCCGGCCGGCCAGCCGGGCTGCCGTGCCGACCGGCACCGTGGACTTGCCGATCACCAGGCAGTCCCGGGTGAGGTACGGGGCCAGCCCGTCCACGACCGCCTCGATATGACTCAGGTCGGCGCCACTGCCGCCGGGCAGCTGCGGGGTCCCGACGCAGATGAAGTGGGCGTCGCCGAACCCGGCGGCCTCCTGCAGGGAGGTGCTGAAGCGGAGCTTCCCCGACCGCACCGCCCGGACCAGGATCTCCTCGAGTCCGGGCTCAAAGAAAGGGGCGCGGCCATCCTGGAGCGCGGCCACCTTCCGGGTGTCGGCGTCCACGCCGAGGACCTCATGCCCGAGATCCGCCATGCACGCCGCGTGCACGGCACCCAGATACCCGGTCCCGATAACGGTCATCCGCATGCGGGTCACTCCTTAACCATGCCGCACTGAAATCCATTAATGGCTATGGCTCGTAACCGTGCGGGTGAAGGCTTTGGAAACGCCAGGCGTCTGCACACATCGCCTGCAGGTCACGGGTGGTCCGCCAGCCCCATTCCTTCTCAACCCGGCTGGGGTCCGCGATGGCCGTGGCCGCGTCTCCAGCACGCCGCCCGGCGATCTGGTGCGGCACGGATACTCCGCAGACCTCCTGGAAGGTTCGCAGGAGCTGCAGCACCGAGACTCCACTCCCGGTGCCGATATTCAACGTGCGTAGGCCGTTCTCGTCGTCGAGGTGATCCATGGCCACGCAGTGCGCTTCGGCGACGTCCATGACGTGGATGTAGTCACGGACCCCGCTGCCGTCCGGGGTGTCGTAGTCGGTGCCGAACACGGTGAGCTTCGGCAGCCGCCCGACCGCGACCTGCATCATGTAGGGCATCAGATTGTTGGGCACGCCGCGTGGGTCCTCCCCGAGCATGCCGCTGGGATGGCCGCCGACCGGGTTGAAGTACCGGAGGGCGATCACGGATAGCTCGCCATACCGGGTGCAGGCGTCGGCCAGGATCTGCTCGCAGATCAGCTTGGAGCGGGCGTACGGGTTGGTCGGAGCGGGTGGGTCCGTCTCGGTGATCGGCGCAGAGTACTGGTCGCCGTAGATAGAGCAGGACGAGGAGAACACGAGCTTGCGCACGCTCCAGGCGTGCATCGTGCGGAGCAGATTCGTGGTACCGGCCAGGTTGGTGTCGAAGTACTCCAGAGGTATCTGCATCGATTCCCTGACGGCCTTCTTGGCCGCGAAATGGATCACCGCCTCAATAGAATGCTCGGCGAACACCTGGTCGAGGGCCTGGTGGTCCCGCAGGTCCAACTCATGGGCGGTGACCGGGCGGCCAGCCAGTCTGGCCACCGCGTCCAGCGCGGCGGGCGAACTGTTCGAGTAGTTGTTGACGACCACCACATCGTGCCCGCGGTCCAGCAACTCGACACAGGTGTGGCTGCCAATAAATCCTGCTCCACCAGTTACGAGCACCAATGCCATAGGAGGCCCTTTCGTGACTAAGCGTTCTCAGTGCGTCTCTCCGCTGACTTTAGCGGCGACGACCAGTTCGGGAAGACATGCACAAGGTAAATGGGGTATGGCCGCATCCCCGCGGCGCTATTGGTCGCCTCGCCGAGGATCGCGGCTGCGGCTGATACCCCGCTAATCGCCATGTCGGGCACCGCCAGCCGGAGCGAAAACCGCTCCGGGCGCCAGTAGCGTTGCGTCACCTCGCACGTGACTGGCCGCGGCCGCAGTGCCTGTAGAAAGGCCGCGCAGATACCCCACGCGATGTAGGGCCAGCAAGTCAGCGTGTACAACCAGTTTCCCAGCTCGGGATTGGCGCGTCGCGGGGCCGCAGCATGCGCTGGCGCCTCAGAACGAGCGTCAGCACGATCAGCCAAACCGCGATCGCCCACCAGTGCGCCAGGAACACCCGCATAGTTCACGTTCATCCATGGGGAAACGCATTGGGTGGCGTATTCGGCGACAACTCATAGATCACTGTGCCTGATCTATCGGCAACCAGCTTCCAGGCGCGGGAGTGAGCCAAGGCGTTGCGCAGAATAGTAAAGCTTGTCGGTGGAGTAACTCCATAGGCTCGGTTATAAGCGATCATACTAGGCGTCACCAGAACATAGGCGGGTTGACTGTCGTGAGTGAGTCTCAGGGCCTCGTTAGCGATTACGTTGGCGATATCCGGAGTCACCCGCCCTGATCCTATTATGCCACTCCCACCGAATATCGTCAGTAGTGGATATAGGTTGTACCTGGCGTTGTCAGCCGTGGGAGCATTCGAGAGGGCGCAATACACAGGGCCAGGGCTTGCCTTCTGGAGAAACGAAGCGATGGTGGCAACCTCCGATTGGCTCATCGCATTGAAGCCATCATCCCCGAAGAAGGCGGGAATGAAAAAGGCTGCTGCGACTCCGATGGCCAGTGGCGCGCACAGCTTACTGCACACCTGGTTGAACTTTCGAGGAGCGATCCTTCTTGACGCTATTGCGCGATGTGCTCCTGATCTGGCGGCAGTAGACAACGGCGCGACGGCCAACCCGGCAAGGGCCGCTGCCCACGGCAGGGAAAAAAGGTAAGCCCGCAGGATTCCTTCGTTCCCGTAAGCCTGTACGCCTAGAAGAATGAGGGGTGAGAAGGTAAGGATAGTCAGACCGAGAACGGCGCGTTGAGATCGTCGGTGCAACCAGGCCCCGATCAAGGCAAGGCCCCAAATGACCAGCGATAGTGCGTCTGCGCAGCGTTCGATTAGCCGCTCACTCGGCGGAGCAGCTCCCGCGTTCGACGATGGCGGTGCGGCGTTACGGAAGAAATCACCGAAAGAATTCAGCAAGCCATAGTGACTATTCACGAAAGCGAAACGCGGCAGCAGGTATCCGATCGCGATGGCCGCGAGGGCGATGGGAAGCCAGCGAGGTCGCAGGAGACGAGCCACGGTGAGAGCGGCGAGCTGCACAAGCAGGATGTAAGGAGACAACTCGTGCGTGAAGGTAAGAACAAAGTATAGCAGCGTGATGACGAAGCACACCAGAGCAGGCCGTTTGGGATCAGCCAGGGATCGCTGACGCGAAGGTGGTTGATTACCGCCGGTCCCATTTGCTGGTGGCTCTCGCCGACGAGAACTCAAAAACTTGCCCAGATATAGCCAGCGGATCGTTATCGCCATGATTCCGAGGGACAGCAGAGTTCCTAGTGCCTGCGGGGAGAAGTAATCTTGGCCGATCCAGTTGCTGGCCGAATACAGCAACACGCCCACCCACCGCTGCCGCTCGGTCAGGGACAGTGCTTGATAGATCAGGTAGAGAAGAGGAAGAGCCGCAAGCTCAAACACCAACTGAGCCCACTTAGCATAAGCCAGAGGGCTCGTTACACCGGCTACCTTCCCGAACCAAGCAGCGAGCGCGAAGAAGCCCGGCCAATTCTGATAGATGTCGATGTACCGATTCAATTGGCCGTGCGTATTGACGTATTGAACGACCCCGATCGTCTTATAAAGCCACGCGTACCGTCCCTGCGAGTACACCGACGGTGCGGTGCCGTAGAGCACGACCACCAACCCCACGGCATGCGAGGACATCCGCCACCGAGAGGGATAGTCGCGACCCAGTTCGATTCCGGCCGACACGATAAGGAGTGCAACTCCGGCGTAGAACACAATCGGTAGGGCTGTCACCAGCCCGTAGGCGCCAGGTACCGCGACATGTGTCCGTCTTATCCCAAGAACCCAGAGTGCGAGACTGACCGGGAGCAAGAAATCCGCGACATGAAACGCCCGTCGGCGAGCATCAGGCACGGACGGTGGAATCCTCGTTTCGCTTCGAGTATGTGTGGAGGTCACTGCATTCCTGAGGAGGACATTGAAGCTCGGCGGGCAACACGTCGGTAGCACAGGGCTCCTGCCAGGACGCCACGAGCCTCGATCGACGCGAGTCGCCTCCCATCGGAGGCCAGTTGGCTCGATTGCGAAGCCCGCCGCATACGACCCAGTAGTATGCTCCCCTGACTGAGGCCGTGAGCAAACAGAGCATTCCGCAGAGCCCGGTTTGGCAGGTGCTTTGCTACATAAGCGCCGAGCCCATGACCATAAGCGTAAATCTGCTCGCTCAGAGCCTCGGTGTCGGCGCGATGCCGGTGCCAGATGAGCGCTGATGGCAGGTAACAAATACGGCCACCAGCCAAGATTAGGCGAAGAAACATGTCAAGGTCTTCGCCGCTGCGGCCCGGACTCCCAGCTCCCAGCAGAGGATCAAAGCCGCCGAGTTGAGTGACGACGTCACGACGCACAGCGAAGTTTGCACCTGTTCCGAACATTCCCGCCTTGAATGGGTACAGTGGCGATGGGTGGCGATGCGCGGTTAGATCGTAACGGCGAGGTTCAAATACCTCTCCCCACGGAACACGGGCATCAAAGTACCGCTCAGAACCAGTATCCAAGGCGCCGGAGGCGACCAGCCCAGTCACACAGACAGCTCCGGGATCACCGGCGAATCCGGCGGCCATGGCCGACGGCCAGTTTGGGTCAACCAGGACGTCATCGTCGGTGAATGCCACCCTGTCGAATCGCGCTTGGGCCAGACCGTGATTGCGCGCTCTAGACAGGCCGGCATGTGACTCGCAGGTGTATCGAATGCGGAGGTCTTTCTTGGCGAGTGACGTTACGATCTCTCGTGTTTCAATCCCACTTGGAGCGTTGTCAACGACAATGATCTCGATCGGGTCGTAGGTGACCTGTTGCAATGAGTGCAGGCATTCACGCAGCACCTCGGCTCTGTCCCGGGTACAGACGACTATAGTCATCCCCGGCCCGTTGCGAGCGGAGAAGTAGCGTGGGCAGCCCGCCTGGGCTGCCCACGCGTGTCCATTACTCGGTTGACCCGTCGAGTTATCGCAATGGTCGTGCCGACGCAGTGACTCCGCCAGCGTCGTTTCGGCCGCGGCGCGGACTCGATCCGTCAACGTCTCCGTCGGCAGGGCAGGCACAGAGACGTTACCCAAGGGTGCCCCGTGAATGCGGATCAAGACACGGGTCTTCTCGTAGCCGAGGGGCACGGGCGCACCCAATCCGACTACAGAGCCGCCATCGTCTAGGTCCAGCAACCCGATCCAAATGGCCCCCTCTTCGGTCACTACATGCCTCTCCATGTTCCCGATTGCTGGGCCCGGTGGTCCTGCTGACGAGTGTGTTGACGCGCGATGCCGATGGCTAGTCCAGCCAGGCTCAGTCCCGCCTCAACCTGAAACAGGCCCATCGGCTTCCAAACATGGGCCCAGAGCGCAGCCGTAGCCAGGATAGTCAGGAGAGTCAGGCTAAGAATCATGGACATAGCAAGCCCGGACCAGTTAGCCATCCAGGCCCAGTTGGTGACGATCGCGCGGCCGGGAACAAAGAAGGCGAACCCTATCGCCAGCAGGATCCGGGGAAGTCCTGACCCACCAAGGTAGGTCACCACGAGCAGGCCGACCGCGATCAGAATCCCGGACAGGTCGAGCACATCGCCCTGTTCCTCCGACCGCCGCATCTCTTGGACTCCGCTCACCTCCCCAGTCTGAACTAACCTGACCAGCTCCGTTGGGTATCTCGACATATTCTTGGGCATTGCGCCGCCCTCAGGCCCGTTGTTCTGCGGCACCTCATCTACCAGACAAGCAACCCGAAGCCTGACCCATTGGGCATCTCGCGGTTGACCGCTCTTCGATTAGATCGAACTTGATCGCCAGGAAGATCACGATCTGGCGGGGCTTCTCGCGGCCTAATGAGTACGTCAGATGTGCAGCGCGCTCTGACCTCCAGCCGCGGACACGGAGCTCTGGTTCGTCACAGAGTGTGACTTCCGAATGAGGTGCGTCCGCTTCCGATTCCCGCAATGCTCCTTAGTTCGGGCGGCGCCATACTGACGTCTGCGCCGGGGAAGGCTCACCCGGCTTCAGCCCTTCGAAAACGTGGCGCTCCCACCCGGCTAGGAGCGCGATCGCGGGCTGGTACCTCACGCGATCAGTGTCATCCAAGAGCAACAACCCGCCTGGCTTTACTTTAGGCATTGCGTGTCGGACACACTCAGTACGTGCACGGCCATCCACGATCACAAGGGCGAAGCTGTCCGCGGCTTCTTCGTCTATCGCAGCCACGTACCCATCGAAGAACCCGGGTTCCACCGCTGAAGTGACCTGCCCGATCGGCTCAGTGCGCCGTAGCATAATTTCTGTGCCCGGCAACACGGCCTCTGAGAGCCGCTGATGCCATTGCTCATCATGCTCTGCCACGGTGACGGACGCCCCTTGGTCCTGCAGCCAAAGAGTCGATCCCCCACCGCCATACTCGAAAACGCGCGCGTGCGGCGGCAGGTGCGCCGCGACCCATGTAGCTGCATCGTATGGCCACCACGGCGTTCGGAGCGCCATCGGGGAGAGCGAGCGTTGGGGAAGCCATTGCGGAAGCCGACCAATCTCCTGCGGGTGCCGAGCAAGGTATCGCACCACCTGGACGTTGATCCTCGCGGATTGTAGCACCGTCATGTTTTTAAGGATACCAGACTGGTACCTATTGCGTCAGAATCGCAGGACCTGACGACTGAACTAGGTGGTGCAATGAATCGGCTTAGCGCTGGACACTTCCTGCCTCACCTATCACTCGTCCAATGAGAGCCCGAAGCATCAGATTGCATCGCCGAAGTGCCTTGCGCTGAGCCGACCCAAGGACATCCCAGCCAAGCAGACGCCAGCCATACGAGTCGGCAAGAAGCCTGTGTACGCCTTCCTGCTTGGCGAGCTGCGTCCACCGTTGCGCAAATGCGTCTTCACCGGCCCTGTATGCGTAAACCGCGGCACGCACGTAGGCCATCCCCCTGGGATAGCGTCGAAGCGCAGGAGCATATTCACCTATCAATGCGTCGAGAGACTCGAAACGGGTACGGTAGTCTCGGCTAATCGCGCCCGTTCGCACACGGACGTCGAGCAGATACGCACTGTTACCCCAAAAGTACGGCATGTCCGAGTAGCGCTGAATCCGAAGCCACATGTCGAGATCTTGAGCACTCTTGACTTCGGCATTAAAGAGGCCGGGCTGACTCGAATGCACTCTTCTTGATCAGCAACGAGCTACCCACTCGGGGCGGACACGACTGGACCAGCATGTCGTCGAAATCGTAACGGCCCGCCCGCTGCCAACGCCTCGTATAGATGCGCCCCGTCTCGGACATGATGCGCGACCGGCCGAAGACGGCAGCCACACCAGGGGCGACGGACTCGAGAAGCCTGAGCTGATTCTCCAGGAAATCGGCATGCCAGCGATCGTCGCCGTCCAGGAAAGCTATGAGCTCACCCTGAGCTTGCACAATACCAACGTTTCGCGCTCTTGCTCCTCCGCCATGTTCCATGCTGATCAATCTGACACGAGAGTCGGTCTCGACACGCCGACGGATTTCATCGGCCGTCCGGTCCGTGGAACCGTCGTCGACCACCAAGTATTCGAAGTCGCGAAACGTCTGGTTGAGCACAGAATCGATTGCCTCGCCGATGTAGCGGGCAACATTGTACGCCGGAGTGATAACTGTTACGTGGGGACAAGTACTACCGTTCAACCGCGAAGCCACCCCCAGCCAGCAAAGTTTCCGCCCGGTAGGAATCTCTCCAACGCCGACCGAGCCACAAAGTCGAACGTGACCACCATGTCACTCGGCACCCTTACGGTTATCTGCCAGTGTCGCCACCCGTTGCTCAGGACCGGCAATTAGGACGGGCGATACGGTGCTCTCTTGCAGCGTATGAACTGTCGGGTTGGGCTGCGGGCAGATTATTTCTTGAGTGACAGGAGTACGGCGAATACGACGGCGCTCTGCCAGGATCGTATGCAGCACTCGACGGCCATCATGGAACGCGTTAAGGTTACTCACACCGTGGATTCGCGAGTGCTCAAAGCTGGGCACCTCGGTAACCTTTAGCCTGGCATTGGCGACACGAACGTGAATGAGCGTCTCCACCTCGAAGCCGTCACCCCGAAGCCGTCCGTCACCGCCGGATCTCTGTGGCGACGTAGCGTCTAGGCCCAGAACCGTTGCATGTCGCCGCCAGAAGACGTTGAAGCCATAGCAAAGATCTGAGTAATTCCTGCCGTAGCACGCGTTGAAAAAAGCCGTCAGAGCATAATTTCCGTAACTGCGCAGGCGCGTGATGTCGGCACTGCCTCCGCCTTCAGCAAACCGTGTTCCCTTGGCGAAATCAGCGCCATTAATGAGCGCCTCAACGAATCGTGGGATCTCACTCGGATCAGCCGAACCGTCGGCATCAACCAAGGCGATCACGTCGCCGGTTGCTACCGCTATTCCGCAGGCTAGCGCATTCCCCTTCCCCTTACGCGATTGCTGGATTACGCGTACGTCCGGTCTCAGTTGGCGCGCGACCGCCACCGTCTCGTCCACGGAGAAGCCGTCAACGAGGATGATCTCGTGGACATCAAGAGGCATCCTCGCGAAGACGTGAGGAATGTTCTGAGCCTCGTTGAGTGCTGGCACCACAACAGAGACCGAAGGCAACTCCATATCCAGTTCCCCCCACATCATTAAGACATAGTCGCTGATGTAATTTAGGTCTTATAGGTTGATCCTGAATCTCTCGGCGCCATCAACATCGGGGTTAAGGCGGAATAGATCCAGACCTCGCTACGCAGTGCAGACAGCGCCCGGAAATTTGCCCTCTCCTGCTTGGCGAAGGCCCGCAGTGGGCGTGGCACGGCAGCAGGGCCCTCCCAGCCTGCAACTGCGCTGTGATTCATGACTGAACCTGTCTGCGGTCACGGTCTTGCAGGGGCCTCGTCCCGGCCCCTACGCTCACCTAATGTGTATGACATGTCACATATCGTGCGGAGACGCGCCATAGCGGAACACTGTGTAGGGAAGGTACTGCTCCCACGCCCGAAAGGATGGGAGTTTGCTTATTTCGTGATAGAAGGAGCGTGCGGTGCTAGCTGACTGCTCCGCGATACAGGCGACCTGCCAGGACAGCCCGCAGGCGAAGCGGGGACTGAGACCGACGCCAGTCTGAGGAACTCGGGGACGGGAACCTCCTCGGCTCGATCAGCCAAGTCGTGATGCGGACCGGAGTTCCGGTAGACAAGACGCCATGAGAGCCCGTCTGGTGATACTTGCGGCCAGTGGCGATAGCTGTCGCCTCTGTCGCCCTAGCCGTCACCCGCAGCTCTTCCTCGACGTCTGTCCAGCCACAGGCTGCGCGCTCATCCCTTCCGTCCAGGCCGGCCTCTTACCTGGGGGTGTACGAGAGCGGACCGCCTGATACCTACCAGCGGGTTACAGACTTCGCGAAGGCCTCAGGCAGGCATCCGGACCTGGTCGGGTACTACAGCGGCTGGGGCGTGCCCTTCGCGAGATCGTTCGCGGAGACAGTCCACAGCCATGGTGCCGTCACGATCCTGCAGATGGACCCCACCTACGCCTCCATCCCCGCGATAGCCGGAGGGGGGTACGACCACTACCTGCGCGCGTTCGCCGACAGTGTGCGGGACTTCGGGCACCCGGTGGTCATCGGTTTCGGGCACGAGATGAACGCTGACTGGTACTCGTGGGGCTACAAGCACGTCCCCGCGCCAACGTTCGTGGCCGCGTGGCGGCACATCGTGTCGCTGTTCCGCGGCGAGGGTGCCGGCAATGTCGCCTGGCTGTGGACTATCAATCAGGATCTGTCCACCACTGGCCCCCTGGCCTCGTGGTGGCCCGGGGCGCGATATGTCACCTGGGTCGGCATAGACGGCTACTACTACCGTCCATCCAGTACTTTCACCACCGTGTTCGGCGAGACTATCGCCCAGGTACGGGCCCTCACCCGTAAGCCGGTGCTGCTCTCCGAGGCAGGTGTGGGGCCGCGCGCCGGCCAGTCAGCGAAGATTCAGAACCTGTTCGCCGGGATGCGGCAGTACCAGACCCTCGGGCTCGTGTGGTTCGACATAGCCCAGCACCAGGGGATCTACCATCAGGACTGGCGTATCGAAGACAGCCAGTCCGCTGCGGCGGCGTTCCGGCGGGCCGCGTCTTCGCTGATCCTGGCCCGTCTCTGACCCCGCAGAAGGCCTGCTCAGGTTCCCGTTGCGTTACGCGCCCTGGACTCAAATCAGCAAACATGCCTCATCCTGGGTGAACCGAACACTACTCTTTCGTGAGCCGGTACCCGGACCAGTGGTACCTGTACGGGCACGTGTTGATCCGGCCCGATGTACGTGGGCGGCGGGGGGTGGCCGCGATATACCCCTGGTCGCCCCTGAGCGCAGGTAGGTGCGCCTATGGATCACGGCCAGGCAGGCAGAGATCTGCTCTCGTCACAGCTTGCGGGGGCATCCGCACAGCAGGAGGCAGGTTCCGGCCCGGCCACAGCCGGGGCTGACGCATCCGTTGGCACGATCAGCCACACACGGAAAACGGCTCGTGGCGATGGATGGTTCACCGGGTCTGGAGCCCGGCCTGGTTGGCCGTTGCTGGCGGTACTGGTGGTACAGGCGCTGCTCTCGGTGCGGTTGCTGGGTGCCGATACGGCGTTCATGGACGAGGCGGCCTACCTGTGGGCAGGGCATCTCGAATGGGCGCACTGGCTGCACGGGGCGGCGATACCGTCGTTCTCTTCGTACTTCTCGGGTGCCCCGGTGATGTACCCGCCGCTGGGGGCGCTGGCGGATAGCGTCGGAGGGCTGGCGGGGGCGCGACTGCTGTCGCTGGCGTTCATGCTCAGCACGACCATGCTGCTGTGGAGTGTGACGAGCAGGCTGTTCGGCCGCCAGGCCGGGTTCTTCGCCGCGGCGCTGTTCGCGGTGGCGGGCCCGTCACTGCACCTGGGGGCGTTCGCCGTCTACGACGCCATGTCGCTCTTCCTTCTCGCGCTGGCGGCCTGGCTGATTGTGGGGGCTGCCGAACAGCAGGAGGCGGCGGGCCGGATGGCCGCGGCGGGCCTGGCGCTGGCGCTGGCCAACGCTACGGCTTATTCGTCAGCTTTGTTCGACCCTGTCATCGTGGCCCTGGCGCTGCTCACGGCGCTGCCATCCGGCCGCAGGATCGTCGCGCGCCGCTGCGCGTCCCTGGTGACGGTACTGGTCGCGCTGCTCCTGGTGGGAATACTGCTCGGCGGTAACACCTACTGGCACGGGATCAGCCAGACGACGCTGACCCGCGCTGGGGGAGCAGCCTCCCCGCTGCAGGTGCTCGCTGACGCCTGGTCTTGGACCGGCGTCATCATCGGCCTGGCCCTGTGCGGTGTCGTCGCCAGCTGGACCAGCGGCAGGAACCCCGCGCGGACCTGGCTACTCGCCGTCCTGACGGCCGCCGCCCTGCTTGGGCCGCTGGAGCAAGCACACCTGCACACTCTGGCCTCGCTGAACAAGCACGTCGGCCTGGGCGCCTGGTTCGCCGCTATCGCCGCCGGTTATGCCGTTGACAGGTTCATCACCGCCGCGCCCGCCTGCCAGCCCCGTACGCTGACCTCAGCTGCCTGCGTCATCGCCTTGGCCCTCCCGCTTTCCCTGGGCACCACCCAGTCCCTGGCCTTCGCTACCAGCTGGCCCAACTCGAGCAGCTTCGTCGCCATCCTCCGTCCCCTGGCCAGCCACGGCAGCGGCCACCTGCTCGTCGAAGACCCCTCAGTCGCCGAGTACTACTTGAATACCGGCCACGACTGGCAACGCTGGTCGAGCACCCGCAACATCGTCCTGCCCGACGGCAGCGACACCGGCGGCCCCACCCACGGCGGCGTCGTCGGAGCCGGCGACCCTGCCGCGTTCGACCGCTACATCGCCCAGCACTACTTTTCTCTCATCGCGCTCAACTTCGCCGACACCACTGCCCTGGACCTTCGCATCGCCGCCGAAGTCCATCAGAGCCGCTACTACCACACCATCGATGTCGTGCCGTATTACATCGGCACCACCAAAGGCACCTACATCATTTACCGATATGAGCCACCCAAGTGACCACCACTGGCCACGCACCGGTCCCGCAGACCGCCGTCAGGCGACCCCAAAGTCCTCGGATTACGCTGCCACAACCACCCGATGACCTTGAGAAATATGACTATCTGCAGCGCAACCTGCCCTATCTGACGACGATTCTCGCGATCAGCGCGACCTGCCTCATCATCAGCCAGTTCCGGTTCGAGACTCAGGACCCGATGCTCTGGCCGTTCATGATCTTCACCGGCAGTTATGCCCTGTACCAGGTGATTTGCCTG
The DNA here is from genome assembly GCA_963720645.1 of uncultured Actinomycetes bacterium. GTDB lineage: Bacteria > Actinomycetota > Actinomycetes > Streptosporangiales > Streptosporangiaceae > RYN-230. The sequence goes on from CAVRFX010000026.1 coordinate 514,838, forward strand.
CCGGTGAACTTCAGCGGCCGCGGCTTCGACCTGGCGGCTCATCAGGCCCGTATCCAGGCCTGGGAGCCGACGGCCTACCCCGACGTGGACATATACCTGCCCATCTGCGGCGAGCCGATCGAGATGCTGCACAATACCTGGACGGCGGTCTGCGGGCTGCTGGCGGCGTATCCCGGGACGATTCAGGCCTACGTGCTAGACGACGGGCCCTCTGATGAGGCACAGGACCTGGCCGCGTCGCTCGGGCTCTGCTACATCCGGCGGCCCGGAGAGCGAATTCACAAGAAGAGCGGGAACTTGCGGTATGCGTTCGCGCGCACAAGCAGCGAGTTCATCGTCATCTTCGATGCCGACTTCGCGCCACGGCCCGACTTTCTGACCGAGACCCTCCCCTACATGGACGACCCCTCCCTGGCAATCGTCCAGACTCCGCAGTTTTTCCGCGAAGGCCCCGACCAGTCGTGGCTCGAGAACGCGGCAGGCTCGGTTCAGGAGGTCTTCTACCGGTCAATCCAGGTCGCCCGCGAACGGTTCGGCGCGGCAGTCTGCGTCGGTACCTCGGCCCTTTACCGGCGCAAAGCGCTGGAAGCGCAGGGCGGTGCGGCCCTGATTCCTTACGCCGAGGACGTCCACACCGGGCTCAACGTCATGCGGGACGGCTGGTCCATCACCTACCTCCCGATCGTCCTGGCCACTGGGATCTGTCCCAACAACCTCGATGCGTTCGTACGCCAGCAGTACCGATGGTGCGCTGGGAACGTCGGGATCGTGTGCTCGAGCCGACTCTGGAAGGTCAAGATGAGCCTCCCGGCCCGGCTCACGTTCATCTCCGGGTTCTTCTACTACGTCTACACCGCCCTGCTGGTGTTCTTCGGCCCGCTCCTCCCCGTCGTCATGCTGGTCTTCCTGCCGGACGCGATACGGCTGCGGAACTTCGTCATCCTGATTCCGGCTTTCGTTACCGGTGCTGTTCTCTACCCTCTGTGGCACCGCGCGCCGTACGGGCCGACGGTCTGGCCGCTGGGCATCGCCCGCGGCTGGGCCCACGTGTTCTCCCTCTGGGACGGCATCCGTGGCACGTCGATGAGCTGGCACCCCACCCGCACTCCCGGGAGCTCGCTGCCTCGTTTCCGGATCGGGATTACCTGGTGGAGCGGCGGCATGGCTGTGCTCTGGGTAGCGCTGGCCCTTTGGCGTTCGATGTCGGGCTCCTGGCAGCCCGCAGCCCTGCTGCTTTTCGGATTGCTCAACCTGGCAGTGGTGAGCCGCGTCATCTTCCCTGGAAAGGCCACCGCATGAGATATCGCCTGCTGCTGCTCCTGGCCGTGGTAGTGGCCTGCGTCTCGCTAGCGATGACCGGCAGCCACCTGAAGCTCCGTATCGAAACCGGACCAGCGCACGCACATCTCCCGCCCAGCCCGACCTCCTATCTTGGCGTTTTTGAGCCGGGGGTACCGCCTAATTACGGGCCGGTTACAAAATTCGCGCGGACGGTGGGGAAGCAGCCCAACCTGGTTGGTTATTACAGCGGATGGGCGCAGCCTTTCCCATCATTGTTCGCGGACAAGCTCTACGGCCATCACAGCATTCCGTACATCCAGATTGATCCCTCGTACGCCTCGGTTTCTGGTGTCGCTTCGGGCATCTACGATGGCTACCTTCGCACCTATGCCGACAGCGTGCGGGATTTCGGCCATTCAGTCGTCATCGGATTCGGGCACGAGATGAACGCCCCCTGGTACTCCTGGGGATACCGCCACGTCAAGCCTTCTACCTTCGTGGCCGCATGGCGGCACGTCGTTTCGCTCTTCCGGAGCGAAGGCGCAGACAATGTCACATGGCTGTGGACCGTCAACCAGGAAGGCCCTCAAACCCACCCTATTGCAGAATTCTGGCCTGGTCCTGAATACGTTACCTGGGTCGGAATTGACGGCTACTACGTCCGCCCAAGCGACACCTTTAACAGCGTCTTCGGCCCTACCATAGATCAGGTGCGGAACCTCACGAGCAAACCCATTCTACTGTCCGAGACCGCCGTCGGTCCTTCTACGAACCGACTCGGCAACATCAATAACCTGTTCAATGGGCTGGCTAAGTATAGGATGCTCGGCCTCGTATGGTTCGACTACAAGAATAACAATGGCGTCTATAATGAGGACTGGCAGATCGAAGGCAGCAGTCCGCCTGCCCTATACGAATTCAAGCTGGGGGTGTCCAACCTGAACCTCATCTCGCCGTAACCGATCGGCGTATTCAGCCTGTTCCGGGGACCTGAGCGACGGCTCATCGGCAAAGATGCGCGCGCAGCGTATCGAGGATCGGGACCTGCCCCTGCACCAGCATCTCCGAGGCGCGTGCCAGGCTCATCCACTCGGCCCGGTCCATCTCCGGGAACTCCTGGATCTGGCCTGATCCCCGGGGCCACTCCATCGTGAACGTGTTGCTCCGGAATCCGGCCAGGTCCAGGTCGCCTTCGACGGCGTAGGTCACGATGACCTTGCCGCCGGACTGGCGCTGCTCCCCCAGCTCAGCCACGGCCCCCTCGGGGGCGGGTGAGCCTATCTCCTCCTCGAACTCACGCCGCGCTGCGGTCAGGGCATCCTCGCTATCGTCGTACTCGCCCTTCGGGATGGACCAGGCCCGGGCGTTCTTCCTCGCCCAGAAGGGGCCGCCCATGTGCGCGATCAGCACTTCGAGCCCGTCCTCCCCGCCGCGGCGGTAGAGCAGCAGGGCCGCGCTCCGCTTGGGCACCCGGCATCTCCCCCTGCCCGCTACAGTTGGCTTCCGTGCGACTCGTCATCGCCCGGTGCAGCGTAGATTACGCGGGTCGCCTGTCGGCCCGGCTGGCCCCGGCCACCAGGCTCATCATGATCAAGGCGGACGGCTCTGTGCTCGTTCACTCCGACGGCGGCTCGTACAAGCCGCTGAACTGGATGTCCCCGCCCTGCCGGCTGGACCCAGGAACCGGGGCGGTGGGTCGTGACAGGCAAGTCGGGCGAGACGCTGACGATCGCCATCGAGGAGATCATCAGCGATTCCTCCTACGATCTGGGTGTCGATCCCGGCCTGGTCAAAGACGGCGTCGAGTCGCACCTGCAGGAACTGCTGGCCGCGCAGATGCAGGTCCTCGGGGACGGCTGGCGGCTGATCCGCCGGGAATACCCGACCGCGATCGGCCCGGTGGACCTCATGTGCCGCGATGCCGACGGTAGCTGCGTGGCCATCGAGATCAAGCGCCGCGGCGAGATCGACGGGGTCGAGCAGCTCACCCGGTACCTGGACCTGCTCAACCGCGATCCGCTGCTCGCCCCGGTGCGGGGGATCTTCGCTGGTCAGGAGATCAAGCCGCAGGCCCGGGTGCTGGCCGAAGATCGCGGCATCCGGTGCCTGATCCTCGACTACGACTCACTGCGCGGCGCCGAGGACGGCACCCTCCGCCTGTTCTGAGGTTCCGGGGATCCAGATGGCCCGGACGGCGGCCGCACGACCCGGAATCAGCCCGGGACGAAAGTGCCCCAACCAGCCCGGCCCTGCCGGGTCAGGCTCACAATCTCGCTCGGGATGTCTCGCATCTGGACCCGCACGATACCCAGGCTGGCTACGATGGCCCGGTTATGGGTACTGATCAGGGACCTCCCCCTGACCTTCCCGCGCGCAGGCCGGGCCTGCCGGCGCGGGGCTCAGGGCTTCCGTCACAGGGCTCGGAACTGCCGAAGCGGGGCTCGGAGCTGCCGACCAGGGGCTCAGGACTCCCGTCACAGGGCTCAGAACTGCCGAAGCGGGGCTCGGAGCTGCCGGCCAGGGGCTCAGGGCTTCCCTCACAGGGCTCAGAACTGCCAACGCGGGGCTCAGGGTTGCCGAGCAGAGGCTCAGAGCCGCCCGCGCGGGGCTCAGGGCTGCCGGGGCGGGGCTCCGCGCTGCCGACGCGCACCACGCGGTTCCGCCCGCCCGGCCGGCACCGCAGCCCGCACCAGCTGTCCGTGCCGTCCGATGCGCCCGCGCTGGTCCTGGCGGTTCCCGGTGCCGTTACCGACGCCGCAATCGATGTTGCCGCTGGCATCATCGACGTGGCCAGCCACTCCTGCCCCGGAGTCACGGTGCGGGCCGGCTTCCTGGAAGGCTCTGAGGAGAGCCTCAGCTCGGTTCTGGCCGCCTGCCAGAGCGTGGACGGGCGGCCAGCAGCCGTCGTGGTGCCGCTGCTCATCTGCCCGCAACCGGAGGCCGACGCGGCGATCGCCGCGGAGATAGCCGCTGCGGCTGTCCCGGTGCTACAGACCGCGGCCCTGGGTGTCCACCCGACCCTGGCCGGGGCCTTGCATGCCCGGCTCGCGGAGGCCGGCCTGGCCCGCGGTGACCGGATCGGCCGGATCAGTATCGTCAGCAGCGCGGCGGAGGGAGTGCTGGTCACGGCGCTTGGGACCGATGCGATGTCGATCGCGGGGACGGCGGCCGTGCTGCTCGCCGCGCGGCTGGCCCTTCCGGTCGCGGCGGCTTCGCTGAGCGAGCCCAGCAGCATCCGGGACGCGGCGGGACGGCTGTTCGATTCCGGTGTCACCAACCTCGCCCTGTCGCCCTGCGTTATCGGGCCGGAGACCGCCGATCTCGACCTCGATGCGGTCGCCGACGCGGCGGGGATGAAGGCAGCCCAGCCGCTGGGGGCCCAGCCTGCCGTCGGCCAGCTCGCCGCCATGCGTTACGGGGCAGCGCTGCAGGATCCCCAGCTGGCCGGAACGTCGAGCTGAGCGCCGGCGGCGGGCCGGGGCTAGCTTCCGAGCACGGCCGCGTTGACGGCCCGCGCCTCGGCCCCCAGATCCGGGACCTCCACCACCGTGATCCCGGATGAGCGCAGCAACTCCGCCCCCCCGCCCTCGGCGAACACCGGCGGCTCCAGCCAGGCGATGACCACCCGCCGCACGCCGGACGCGATGATCAGCTCGGCGCAGGGGCGCGGGCGGGACGCGCGGAACCGGCATGGCTCGAGCGAGCTGTACAGCGTCGCCCCGGGCAGCCGCGGATCGCCCGGATCCAGGGTGGCCAGGGCCCCTTCCTCCGCGTGATCGTGCGGGTCACGCTGCCGCGAGAAGCCGGTGGCGAGCGTGCCGCCGTCGGCGGCGACGATCACCGCACCCACCGAAAACGCCGACGCCGATGGCGGGCAGCGCCGGGAGAGCTCGATGGCCTCCCGCAGCCACTCCCGGTCGGCCTCGGTAGCGGCGGGCCCGATGCCGGGCCTGCGGTCACTCACCGGCCGGCCCCTGCCCTCCTGGCCCCACCCGGCCGCCACGAGCCGCCGGGCCGCCACGAGCCGCCGGGCCGCCACGAGCCGCCGGACGGCCTGGCCCGGTACCGCAACAGCACCATCTCGCCGACCGGCCGCGCCTCGGCCAGCTGCAGCGGATGAGCGGGGCCGGCCGGGTAGTGCCCGGGCCCGGCGAAGCGCGGCGCCGCCGGGTCGCCGACGAAGAAAGGGGCGATGGCCAGCTGCAGCTCATCCACGAGTCCCGCAGCCAGGAACTGGGTGCCCAGGCTGGCGCCACCCTCGACCATCAGCCGGCCAACCCCGCGCCTGCCCAGGTCGGACACGACGTCGGCGAGCTGGGGCGGGTCGCCTGCGTCGACGACCTCGGCCAGCCCATCGAGCTGGTCGCGCAGTTTCGGGAGCACGGGCCGGGCGGCGTACACGATGCGCCGGGCGGGCGGGTCACTGGCCTCTCCCGCGCCGCGGAAGAAACGGGCTCCGGGATCCAGATCGCCGCTGGCGGTGAGCGTCACCCCGGCGGGCTGGGGCGGCCGCCCGCGGGCGGCGCGGTCGGCCTGCCGGCCCGCCGACCGGACGAGGAGCCGGGGATCGTCCCGGCGGATGGTCCCGGCGCCGACCAGAATGGCGTCCGCCGCCGCCCGCTCCGCGTCCACCCGGTCGAGATCGGCCGCGCCGGACAGCACGAGCCGCTCCGCGCCCGTCCCGTCGAGGCACCCGTCCAGCGACATCGCGCAGCTCAGCACGACGTAGGGACGTCCGGTCATGGATAGTCGCTCCGGTCCTCGCGATCTGGACTGCGGGTCACGCCGTTCCAACGCTACCTGGCCCGGCATGGGCGATGATTAACTGGCACGCGAGGCCGCGAAAGCCGCAAACCATGCGAATTCGCGGGATCAACCGATCACGGCGCAGGGCAACGGTGAGGACAATGGGCACGTCGGTGTGGGAGCAGGGACCGGCCTGGGTCGCGGAGAATTTCGACTCGGTCAACCCGGCCACGTCCGAGGTCATCGGCACCTACCCGGTGCAGGGACGCAGCGAGGTTGACGCGGTCGTGGAACGGGCCCGCCAGGCCGCGTCCTGGTGGGCCGGCCTGACCTACCAGCAGCGCCGGACCCGCCTGCTGGCCTGGAAGTCGCATATCACCCGGTATCTGGCCCGCCTCGCGGAGCTTGTGCACAACGAGACGGGAAAGCCCCTCGCCGACGCTCAGCTGGAGATCCTGCTGGCGGTCGTGCACATCGACTGGGCGGCGAAGCACGCGGGCCGGGTCCTCGGCCCGCGGCGGGTCCGCAGTGGCCTGATCGCTATCAATCAGGCCTCCCGGCTCGAATACCAGCCGCTCGGCGTGGTCGGCGTTATCGGGCCGTGGAACTATCCCGTCTTCACCCCGATGGGATCCATCGTCTACGCGCTGGCGGCCGGCAACACGGTGGTGTTCAAGCCGAGCGAGCTGACCCCCGCGGTCGGCGGCTGGCTGGTGAGTTCGCTCGCCGAGGTGATTCCCGAGCAGCCCGTACTGCAGATGGTGACGGGAGGCGGGGAGACCGGCCAGGCGCTGGCGCTCAGCGCCGTGGACAAGATCGCGTTCACGGGATCAGCGGCCACGGCCAGGAAGGTGATGGCGGCCTGCGCGGAGAACCTGACTCCCCTGGTGGCCGAGTGCGGCGGCAAGGACGCGCTCCTGGTCGGCGCCGACGCTGACCTGGACGCCGCGGCCGACGCGGCCGCGTGGGGCGCGCTGTCCAACGCCGGCCAGACCTGCGTGGGCGTGGAACGGGTCTACGTGGTGGACGAGGTGTACCACACGTTCCTGGAGAAGCTGGCCGAGCGGGCGGCCGCGGTCCGCCCCGGCGAGGACCGGGAGGCCGACTACGGCCCGATGACGATGCCCGGGCAGATCGAGATCATCGAACGGCACATCGCCGACGCGCTGGCCCGGGGCGGCCGGCCGGTGGTCGGCGGCCTGGCCAGCATCCGCAGGCCGTACGTCGGGCCGGTCATCCTGGCCGATGTGCCGGAGGAGAGCCGGGCGGTCTGCGAGGAGACATTCGGCCCCACGCTCACCGTGACCCGGGTTGGTGACCTGGACGAGGCCGTGCGGCTGGCGAACGCCAGCCGCTACGCGCTCGGCTCCGCCGTGTTCAGCAAGAACGCCAAGCGGGGACTCGCCGCCGCCCGCGCCCTGCGCAGCGGGATGACGTCGATCAACTCGGTCATCACGTTCGCCAGCGTGCCCGCGCTGCCGTTCGGCGGCAGCGGCGACTCAGGTTTCGGCCGGATCCACGGTGCGGACGGCCTGCGCGAGTTCTCCCGGGCCAAGGCGATCACCCGCCAGCGGATGCGCCCGCTGGCGGACCTCACCACGCTGCAGCGCAGCGACAAGGACCTGAACCGGGTGCTCCGGCTGGTCACACTGCTGCACGGGAAGCGCTACCGCTGACGAGGAGTCAGCCAGCGACGGGGAGCCAGCCAGCACGGGACGGTCAGTTCATCCCGATCACGTCGGTGCCGGGGGTGAGCGAGGGATCCATCGCGTCCAGCGGGGCGCGGCCGCAGATCAGGTCGGCGGCCCGCTCCGCGATGGCGATGACGGGGGCGTTCGTGTTGCCCCGCGGCAGGGCCGGGATGACCGACGCGTCGACCACACGCAGCCCCTCGACTCCCCTGACCCGCAGCTCGGGGTCGACGACGCTGGTCAGCCTGCTCGCCGCCAGGCGCGAGTCGCCGCCCATCGCGCAGGTCCCGACCGGGTGGTAGAGGGTGGCGAGATCGTGGCGGACGAACTCGCGCAGCTCGTCGTCGGTCCGCACCTCCGGGCCAGGGGACATCTCCACCGTGCAGTGCTTGGCCAGCGGCCCGGCAGCGGCGAATTCGCGCGCCATCCGCAGCCCGCTCAGCAGCGGTTCCATGTCCTCGCTGGCGTAGAGGTAGCCCGGGTCGATGGCCGGCTTGTGGCGGGGATCGTCGCTCCGCAGCCGGACGACGCCGCGGCTGGCCACCGCGACCAGGGTGATGAGCATGGAGATGGCCCGGATGGACGGGTCGGCCAGCCCCTGGCGCTGGAACGGCACCGGCAGCACGTGCCACTGCAGGTCCGGGGCGGCCAGTGAGGGCATGGTCCGGGTGAATCCGCCCGCCTCGGCGATGTTGGAGGTGAGCGGGCCCGAATGCAGGTACCTCCAGCGGCCCAGCTGGGATGGCCCGGCCTGCTCCCAGAGGCCGGTAGCGCGGGGGGTGTGCCACATGGCGGTGACGACCGGGTGATCGGAGAGGTTGGCCCCCACCCCCGGGCTGTCCGCGACCACCCGGATCCCCTGCTCGATCAGCTGGTCGGCGGGCCCGATGCCGGACAGCAGCAGCAGGTGCGGGCTTCCGATGGTGCCCGCCGACAGGATGACCTCCCCGTCGGCCCGCGCCACCTCTTCTACACCACGGCGAAGATAACGAACACCGGTTGCCCGGCCACCATCCACGATGATGCCGGTGACCAGCGCGTCCGTGTGCACGGTGAGGTTGGGCCGGGACGCCGCAGGATGCAGGTAGGCGTCCGCGGCCGACCACCGGCGCCCGTCCCGCTGCGTGACCTGGTAGAACCCGGTGCCGTCCTGCGCCAGTCCGTTGAAGTCCTCGTTCGCGGGCAGCCCGCACTCCCGGGAAGCGGCCACGAAGGCCCGGGTCAGCGTGGACTTGTGCTTGAGGTCGGTGACGCTGAGCGGCCCGGCGATGCCGTGGTAGGCCGACGCCCCGCGGGAGTTGTCTTCCGCGCGGAGGAAATACGGGAGCATGTCCGCGTAGCCCCAACCGCGGCACCCGTAGTCGTCACGCCAGGTGTCGTAGTCCAGGCGGTTGCCCCGGATGTAGATCATGGCGTTCACGGACGAGGACCCGCCGAGCGTCCGCCCGCGCGGCCAGTAGACCGACCTGCTGCCCGCCCGTTCCTGGGGCACGGTGTGGAAGTCCCAGTCGTACTGGCTCTGGAAGAGCAGGTTCAGGGCGGCCGGAATGTGTATTTCATCCGCATTGTCCGGCGGCCCGGCCTCCAGCAGCAGGACCCGGGTCGCCTGGTTCTCGGTGAGCCGTGCGGCCAGGACGCATCCAGCGCTGCCTGCGCCCACGATGACATAGTCGTACACGGGGACCTCACGGGGGCAATCGGGAGATTACCGACACCCTATCCAGCGCGGACCCGGCGCGCGGCGAACCGCAGCGCAGGCCGCGGCTGACCGCCGCCGGGCTGGGACCGGAACGGGGACGGGCCGCGGACACGGCGCGCCCGGACAGCCGAGCGCGCTCCCGGCCGCTGAGCCGGGAGCGCGCTCCCCAGGGCCACCGCGGGCTCTGGCGGGCCCCCGAGAACCGCCAGGCACCAGAGGCGGTGGCCGCTTGTGCGGTACGGCCGTCAGGCCGCAGCTTGGTTACTCTTCGCTTTTACACGATGCCACATTGTGGCCATGATGTGAATACCCAAAGGTCAGGACATTGATCGCTTGCGCCAGGCACCGCCGCCGCAGTGATCAGCCCGGCGGCGGGGCCTCGATCCGGGGGCGGTCCCGATACCGTGGGTCCCATGTCACGCGACCGCAGCGAGCAGCCCGTGGTGCTGTCCCGCATCTACACCCGTACCGGCGACGACGGCACGACCGCCCTGGGCGACGGCAGCCGGGCCGCCAAGACCGACCCGCGCCTCGCCGCCTACGCCGACGTTGACGAGGCGAACTGCGCGATCGGGATGGCGATCACGATGGGCGGGCTGCCCGGGACCCTCGTGACGCTGCTGTCCCGGATCCAGAACGAGCTCTTCGATGTCGGTGCCGACCTCTGCAACCCGGTGCGTGACAACCCGCCTTACCCGCCGCTGAGGATCACGGAGGCCTACGTCGGGGCCCTGGAGCAGGACTGCGACACTCATAACGCGAACCTGCCGGTCCTGCGCAGCTTCATCCTCCCGGGCGGCTCACCGGGCGCCGCGCTGCTGCACATGGCCAGGACGATCGTGCGCCGGGCGGAACGGGACACCTGGGCGGCCCTGGAGACCTACGGTGACTCGATGAACCCGCTGGCCGCCCAGTACCTGAACCGCCTGTCGGACCTGCTGTTCATCCTCGCGCGGGAAGCTAACGAGCCGGATGGTGACGTGCTCTGGAAGCCCGGCGGCGAGCGCTGAGCGCCGGGGCGCCTAGCTGGCCTGGCCGAGGTACGAGCCGGGAGATCCCGGCGGCGCGGCCTCGAGCCAGGCGAGAAAGCCGGTCAGCGCCGCGTCGCTCATGGCCAGTTCCACGGTCCCAACGCGCTCTTCGACCCGGCACTCCACGACCACGGCCCCCTCGCCCAGGCTGGCGGCCTCCTCGGAGGTCGGCTGCCGCCGGGTCAGCACGGTCAGCGTGCGGCGGCTGAACACCAGGCTGGGCCGGAGCAGGAACCCGAAGATCTGGTACCAGCGCAGCTCATGCGGCTGATAGGCGGCCACCCCGAGGCGCCAGCTGCCGCCCGGGACGCGCAGCCCGCACTCCACGGTGCCGCCCCCGCGTTCCAGCACGTACCTGCGGACCGTGATGCCCGCCGCAAGCAGCACCACGAGGGTCAGGAAGCCGGCGAAGAGCCAGGCTGCGTCGAAGGCCAGCGCGCCGCTCATCCCTGGCCCCCGCGCTCGCCCTCGTCAGGAGCCGTCGCCCGCGGCCCGCAGGAGGGCCCGGGAGTACTTCACCTCGGCCGATTCCTCTTCGCCCCCGGCCTCGGCCTCACCCAGCGCCGCGTCGAGCCGGGACTGGACCGAGGCCCGGTCCACCTGGCTGCCGAGCTCGGCCTGGCGCACCAGGATCGATACCCGGTCATCGTGGACGGACAGGAAGCCGCTGCGCACGGCGACCCGCACGATCGGGTCCTGCCCGCCCGATCCTTCCTCCGGATCGCGGATCTCCACCACGCTGCCCTCGGCCAGGATGCCGAGCACGGACGGATGGGAACCCATGATCCCGATGTCGCCGTCCAGCGTCTTGGCGATGACCATGCGGGCGTTCCCGGCCCAGATCTCGCCGTCCGGTGCCACCAGCTCCACCTGCAGGGTCACCGTCTTGCTCCGCCCCGGGCGCCTGTCACGAGCGCTCCATGTCCTTGGCCTTCTTCTCCACGTCCTCGATGCCGCCGCACATGAAGAAAGCCTGCTCGGGATAGTTGTCGTACTTGCCCTCGGTCAGGGCCTTGAACGAGGCGATGGTCTCCTTCAGCGGCACGAACACCCCTGGCTGGCCGGTGAACTGCTCGGCCACGAACATGGGGTGGGACAGGAACCGCTCGATGCGCCGCGCCCGCTTGACCGTCACCTGGTCTTCCTCGGACAGCTCATCGATACCGAGCAGCGCGATGATGTCCTGGAGCTCCTGGTACCGCTGCAGGATCCGCTGCACCTCGCGGGCCACGTCGTAGTGCTCCTGGCCGATGTACTTGGCGTCCAGGATCCGGGACGTCGAGGCGAGCGGGTCCACGGCCGGGAAGATGCCCTTCTCGGTGATGGCGCGGGACAGCGCGGTGGTCGCGTCCAGGTGGGCGAAGGTAGTGGCCGGCGCAGGGTCAGTGTAGTCGTCCGCAGGCACGTAGATCGCCTGCATGGACGTGATGGAGTGACCCCGGGTGGAGGTGATCCGCTCCTGCAGCTGGCCCATCTCGTCGGCCAGGGTGGGCTGGTATCCCACCGCCGAGGGCATCCGGCCCAGCAGGGTGGATACCTCCGACCCGGCCTGGGTGAACCGGAAGATGTTGTCGATGAACAGCAGCACGTCCTGGCCCTGCACATCGCGGAAGTACTCGGCCATGGTCAGCGCGGACAGGCCGACGCGCAGCCGGACGCCCGGCGGCTCGTCCATCTGGCCGAAGACGAGCGCGGTGTCCTTGATGACGTTCGACTCGGTCATCTCGGTGAAGAGGTCGTTGCCCTCACGGGTCCGCTCCCCCACCCCGGCGAACACGGACACGCCACCGAAGTTCTTGGCCACCCGGGTGATCATCTCCTGGATGAGCACCGTCTTGCCCACGCCCGCGCCGCCGAACAGCCCGATCTTGCCGCCACGGACGTACGGGGTAAGCAGGTCGAGGACCTTGATGCCGGTTTCCAGGATCTCGGTCCGCGGCTCCAGCTGGTCGAAGGCCGGCGGGTCCCGGTGGATCGACCAGCGGTCTTTGATTTCCAGGGAGGCGGCCGGCACGTCCAGCGGGACACCGAGCACGTTGAACACATGCCCCTTGGTCACGTCCCCGACCGGGACCGTGATCGGCCCGCCGGTGTTGACGACGGTGGCTCCGCGGGTCAGGCCGTCGGTGGGCGCCATGGAGATGGTCCGGACCGTGTTGTCGCCGAGGTGCTGTTCCACTTCGAGCGTCAGGGTCCGCGTTTCCCCCTCCAGGGTCAGGTCGACCTGCAGCGCGTTGTAGATGTCGGGGATGTCCTGCTCGGTGGGGAACTCCACATCGACGACCGGGCCGATGACCCGCGCGACACGGCCGGTACCCTCGGGGGCTTCCTCCCCGCCCGCGGCGGGGGTGTTCTCGACGGTTGCGGTCATGGCACTCACTCTTTCCCTGCGACGGACTCGGCCAGCGCGTCGGCTCCGCCGACAATCTCGCTGATTTCCTGGGTGATCTCGGCCTGGCGGGCCTTGTTGGCCTCGCGGGTGAACCCCTCGAGCAGGTCGTTGGCGTTGTCGGTGGCCGACTTCATGGCCCGGCGGCGGGCCGCGATCTCCGAGGCGGCCGCCTCGAGCAGCGCCTGGTAGACCCGGCTTTCCACATACCACGGCAACAGCGCGTCCAGCACGGCCTGGGGCGAGGGCTCGAATTCGTACAGCGGAATCGGGCCGCTCACGGGTTCCTCCGTGGTCTCCTCGATGACCAGCGGGATGATGCGGCGTACCACGGTGTTCTGGGTCAGCATCGACACGAACTCGGTGTACACGAGGTGGATTTCGTCCACCCCGCCGTCCCGGCCGGCCGGCTGAACGCCTCGAACAGCGTCTCGGTGATCTCCCGCGCGTTGTCGTGCCGGGGGGCTTCCGAGAAGCCGTGCCACGAACTGGCGGTCTCCACGCCCCGGAACCGGTGCCAGGTGATGCCCTTCGTCCCGGACACGTAGGTGACCGGCTCGACGCCGCGCTCCCGGAGCCGGGCGCGCAGTCCCTGGGCCTCGCGCATGACGTTGCTGTTATAGCCGCCCGCGAAGCCACGGTCGCTGCTCAGGATGAGGATCGCGGCCCGCTGCGGATTCTCGGGCTCCCGGACCAGCGGATGATCGATATTCGCGGACTGGCTGACCACCGCCTCGACAGCCTGGGTGAGTTCCCGGGCGTAGGGCCCCGCGTCGCGGACCCGCTGCTGGGCCTTGATGATCCGCGAGGCCGCGATCAGCTCCTGGGCACGAGTGATCTTGGCAATGGACTGGACTCCCCGAATCCGCTGCCTGATCGCCCGAAGCTGTCCTGCCATCCTGGGCCTTCCTTACTTCGGCTCGTCGGAAGCGCGGACGCGCTTCTTCACTGTGTCGCGCTCGATCTCCGACTCGTCCAGGGGCTCGGCCGGCTCCTCCTCGACCAGCAACTGGTCTCCGCCGCGGACCGTGAAGCCCTTTCGGAAGTCGTCGATGGCTTCCTTGAGCCCGGACGCGGTGTCGTCGGACAGATCGCGGGCTTCGCGGATCGAGTCGTAGATCCCGGACCGCTCTCGCTGCACGTAGTCCAGGAACTCGCGCTCGAACCGGCCGACATCTTCCAGCGGCACGTCATCGAGGTAGCCGTTGGTCCCGGCCCAGATGGACACGACCTGGCGCTCCACCGGGTAGGGGTTGTACTGGGGCTGCTTGAGCAGCTCGACCAGGCGCCCGCCGCGGTCCAGCTGGGCCCGGGAGGCGGCGTCCAGGTCCGAGGCGAAGGACGCGAACGCCTCCAGGTCACGGTACTGGGACAGCGCGAGCTTCAGGCCGCCGGCGACCTTCTTCATCGCCTTGATCTGCGCGTCGCCGCCGACCCGGGACACCGAGCGGCCCACGTTGATGGCCGGGCGGACACCGGAGTTGAACAGGTCGGTCTCCAGGAAGATCTGCCCGTCGGTGATCGAGATCACGTTGGTCGGGATGTACGCCGAGATGTCGTTGGCCTGGGTCTCGACGATCGGCAGCCCGGTGAGGGAGCCGTTCCCCATCTCCTTGGACAGCTTCGCGCAGCGTTCCAGCAGCCGCGAGTGCAGGTAGAAGACGTCGCCGGGGTAGGCCTCGCGGCCCGGCGGCCGGCGCAGCAGCAGGGAGATGGTGCGGTAGGCCGCGGCCTGCTTGGACAGGTCGTCGAAGACGATCATCACGCTCTGCCCCTGGTACATCCAGTGCTGGCCGATGGCCGAGCCGGTGTAGGGGGCGATGTACTTGTACCCGGACGGGTCGGAAGCGGGCGACGAGACGATCGTCGTGTACTGCATCGCGCCCGCATCTTCCAGGGACTGCCTGACCTGCGCGGTCGTCGAGCCCTTCTGGCCGATCGCCACGTAAATGCACTTGACCTGGCGTGTCGGGTCCCCGGACTCCCAGTTCTCCCGCTGGTTGATGATGGCGTCGATGGCGATGGCGGTCTTGCCGGTCTGCCGGTCGCCGATGATCAGCTCACGCTGGCCACGGCCGATCGGGGTGATCGCGTCGATCGCCTTGATCCCGGTCTGCAGCGGCTCGTTCACCTTGCTGCGCTGCACCACCGAGGGGGCCTGCGTCTCCAGCGGGCGCAGTGCCTCCTGCTCGATGTCGCCCTGGCCGTCCAGCGGCACGCCCAGCGAATCGACGACCCGGCCGAGGAATCCGTCCCCCACCGGGACGGACAGGATCTCCCCGGTCCGGCGGACCTGCTGGCCTTCCTCGATCTTGGTGAAATCACCGAGGATGACCACGCCGATTTCCCGCTCGTCCAGGTTCAACGCTTGGCCGCGGATACCGCCGGGGAACTCCAGCAGCTCGTTGTACATGGCCGAGGGAAGACCCTCGACCCGCGCGATACCGTCGCCGCACTCGGCGACGACGCCTACCTCTTCCCGGGAGGCCGCGTCCGGCTGGTACGCCTGGACGAAGCTCGCCAGTGCGTCCCGGATCTCATCGGGCCGGATTGTCAGCTCCGCCATGGTCCTCGCGTCTTCCTCGTCAGTTGGTGAACTGGTCTGTCGTTGTGCCGCCGTGCGCCGTACTCGCGCATCAGGCGGCGAGCCGCCTGCGCAGTGCGGCGAGTCGGCTCGCCACGCTGCCGTCGATGAATTCATCCCCGATCTGGACCGAAATGCCACCCTCTACCCGAGGATCGACGATGACGTCCAGGTGGACCTCGTGCCCGTACGCAGCCGCGAGCGCGGCGATCAACCGCTCGCGCTGGCGTTCGGTGAGCGGGATGGCCACCCGCGCTACCGCGATGAGGCGCTGGCGCCACTGCGCTGTCCACTGCGCGTAGTGGTCCAGAGTCAGATCCAGACTACGTCCCCGGGTATGTTCCGCCGCCTCCCCGATCAGCTGCCGGGTGTCCGCAGCCACCTTGCCCTCGAGCAGGGTGTCCAGCAGCTGGCGCTTGTGCTGCGCCGGGACGGTTGGGTTGGACAGGACGGTGCGCAGCTCGGGCGCGGCCATCACCACCCGGCCGAACCGGAACAGCTGGTCCTCGAGGTCATCCAGATGCCGGGCCCGCTCGGCCGCCGCCGCGAACGCGGTGACCGCGACCTCTTCGACCGCGTCCGACAGGTCCGCCGCCCGGGACCACCGGGACTCGCACATGCTCGTGAACAGGTTCAGGGTGTCCTCGCTGACCTGGCCGCCGAAGAGCGTCCGGGTCAGCTCGGCCCGGGCCTGCGCCCGGCGGCTGCCATCGGTCAGCGCCCGCCGCAGTCCGGCCTGCTCATCGAGCACGCCGAGGATCCCGAAGAACTCCTCCCCCAGCGTGCGCGCCACGGCCGCCGACGTCACGGCGTCGGCCAGCCGCTGCCTCGCCTCCGCCAGAGAGGCGCGGCTGGGGCCTCTCATGTGGCGGACCTGGCCTCGTCAGCCTGCGGCTGCTCGAGGTCTTCGATGAACCGCTCGACGATGCGGCGCTGGCGCGCCACGTCCTCCAGCGACTCACCGACCACCCGGCCGGCCAGATCCACGGCCAGGGAACCCACGTCGGTCCGCAGAGCCTGCAGGGCCAGCATCCGGTCGGTCTCGATCTGCGTGTGCGCGGCATCGATGATGCGGCGCGCCTCGGTCTGGGCCACCTCACGCATGTCCGCGATGATCTGGGCGCCCTGCTCCTGGGCCTGCTCGCGCAGACGTGACGCTTCCTGCCGGGCCTCGGCTAGCTGCTGGCGGTACTTCTGCAGCACCTCCTGGGCCTCGGTCTGCGCCTCCTCAGCGCGCTGCAGCCCGCCCTCGATCTTGTCTGTCCGTTCGGCCAGCGTCTTCTGGATGCGCGGCAGCAGCACCTTGCCCAGGATGGCGAACACGATGAGGAAGGAGATGGTGCCGATGATCAGTTCGGGCCATGCGGGCACCAGCGGGTTGGCCGGCGGAACCACCGCCGCCGCCTGTGCGTGATAGATCACGGTGTCGCCTCCTGTTGGCTAAGGATCACTGGAAGACTCCGCCGATCAGGTGGCGCCGAAGATGAAGGGGACCACCAGGCCGATCAGGGCCAGTGCCTCGGCCAGCGCGAACCCGATGTACATGTTGGACTGGATGAGCCCGCGAGCCTCCGGCTGGCGGGCCATAGCCTCCACGCCGTGACCGAAGATCAGGCCGATGCCGACGCCAGGGCCGATGGCCGCCAGGCCATATCCCACCGCACCGAAGTTGATCTGCAGCCTCTGGGTGGTGCCGGCGGCAATTACATGATGCAGGACGCTAAGCGCGACCAGATGATGCATGTGGTCATTTCCTTACGTAAAGGCCGGCGGATGTCCACCGCCAGCAGATGGGGTGAACCGTCAGCACGATCAATCGCGCTGCCGGACTAATCGGGTGAGTGTCCACCTCAGTGACCCGCTTCCAGCGACCCGCCGATGTACTGGGCGGTCAGGATCGTGAAGATGTAGGCCTGCAGGGCCTGGATCAGCATCTCGAACGCCGTGAGGACGACGGTGAGGACGAAGGAGGTCACGCTGAACAGCAGGCCGATGGAGAGGCTGAACAGGTACCAGGTCGCGAGCGTGAAGATCAGCAGCAGGATGTGTCCGGCGAACATGTTCGCGAACAACCGGATCGCCAGCGTAAAGGGCCGGATCAGGACGTACTGCAGGATCTCCACCGGCGCCAGGATGATCAGGATCGGCCCCGGCACGCCGCTAGGGATCATGTTCTTGAAGTAGCCACCCAGCCCTTGGTGCTTGATGCCCAGGTAGGTATAGGTGCCGTAGACCATGAGCATCAATGCGACCGGAAAGGCGATCATCGACATCGCGGGGAACTGGGCGACCGGGATGATCTCCATCAGGTTCATCAGCCAGATGAAGAAGAACAGTGAGACCAGGAACGGCAGGAAGTTGTCGCCACGCTTGCCGATCATCGGCAGCAGGATCTGCTCGCGGACGAACCCGATCCCCATCTCGCCGAGATTCTGCACGCCTCGCGGGACTATCTTCGGGTTGGCAAAGGCCGCCCAGAAGAAGCCGACCACGCCGACGGCGCAGACCAGCGCCAGCAGCATCGGCTTGGTGAAGTAGAAGCCGCCCAGCCGGAAGAACGGCGTGAAAATGAAGGTCGGACCCGGGTATCCCGGGGCCGGGTAGCCACAGTGCGTGGACGAGAAGACGTGGCTGTTCTCCTCGGTGCACTTGCCCGCGGCGAGGATCAGCGTGTCACCGCGC
Source organism: uncultured Actinomycetes bacterium (assembly GCA_963720645.1). Classification (GTDB taxonomy): domain Bacteria; phylum Actinomycetota; class Actinomycetes; order Streptosporangiales; family Streptosporangiaceae; genus RYN-230. The sequence goes on from CAVRFX010000026.1 coordinate 532,941, forward strand.
AAGACGGTTTCCTCCTGCTTCGTGCCCGCGCGCAACACTCGTTGGCGCAGCGCGCATCCAGGCCGCCCTCAGCCGGGCGGAACGTCGTGGCATGCTGATGCTGGCGCAGCCAGCATGCTTGGCATGCAGATTACCGATTAGTACCTGCCGTACTTCCAGACCACTCCGCCGATGGCGAAAACCAGCCCGACGAGCGCACCCAGCGGCAGGAGCACCGGGATGTGCGTCAGCCAGGCCACCAGCCAGCCGATCAGGCCGTAGGCCACCATGCCGGCGATGAGGTAGCTGAAGATGCTCCACCCGGCGTTGTCCTCGACCGGGTCTCCCTCCGGCAGCTGGCCGCCGGGAGGCGACTGCCACCCACGAGACCCATCGCGGCCGGTAGGCGCCGATCCGGTTCCGCTCATGGCGCGCCAGGTCATCGCGGCAACTGCTGAGGGCAGGCTGACCCGCGGGCCGCGATCCGCCGTCCGGGAGCGAGGGAAGCGCCACGCGTCACCGTTCCCCGTCCGGTTCCACGTAGAGCACCTTAAGCCGCATCGACCAGAAGACCTGGGCACCGCTCCAGACCAGGATGCACACGATGGCGGTCAGGCCGAACAGCCGGGCGTTGAAGACGGTCGTGTTGCTGAACTTGGACACGAGAACCATCAGCACGAGGATCTTGACGATGAACGTGGTGAGCGCGGTCACCATCTGGGCCCGCGGGCTGACCTTCTCGGCCCGGGACACCGCGGCAATGCTGATGGCGAAGAACACGGCGACCAGCGCCGCGCCGAGCACGCTGCCGAGCAATCCTTTGGCCCCGCCGAGCAGCCCGCCCAGCACGATCATGATGACGGCAGCACCAGCCGCAACCGCGGCGGAACGCCGGGCGATCGGGCCGTAGCTTGCCAGCATCTTAGGTGGCTCCGGAGGGCTCAGGAGGACACTTGACTCGGGGATGCACCGGTCCGCCTCCCACACAATACCGGCCAGGAGCCTGGGTGCCGCCGAGGCGGAGCTCGTGCGCCGCCGGGTGAGCGAAACCTATCACGGGCCCCTCACTCGTCCTCGAGTGACTGCTCGTGAAAGATATCACAAGCTCCTTGGGCGGGTCTTTACCGGGCCCCTTCGTGTGATGAATGTTACGTGTTTTCCGATTGTGGTACATGAGTCCGTGAACCGTACCAAAACCCACCCCGCAATCCCCGACACCGGGCCACCTTAGTCTCCCGCCCCGGCAGTCTCCCGCCCCGGCGAGGAGTGTCCCGCTCCCGGCGAGGAGTCTCCCGCCCCGGCAGTCTCCCGCCCCGGCGAGGAGTGTCCCGCTCCCGGCGAGGAGTGCCCGTTCCCGGCGAGGACCGACAGAACCGCGACGGCCCAGGCGCCGCCACGCCGCCGGTCCGCAAAGACAGGGCCACAAAGCCCCCGCGCCCCCGCAGGCTTCGTGATCAACCGATTGGTGTTGCTGGGGCAACACCAATCGGTTGATCACGAACAGGGCGCTGGGGCTTGAGCGGCGGCTGGGGCTGGCGTGGCTAGAGGGATCGGCAGGGCGGTGAGGAAGGCACCGGCGGGGCGGCGGAGACCATCGCGAGGTCCGGTTGGAAGGCTGGGCCCGAGACTGGGCGGAGAGCTGGGCCAGCCGGTTGGAGAGTTGGGCCTAGGGCCGGGCGACCGGCTGGGCGGGAGAGTTAGTGGAAACGCCAGGGTGAGAGGGGTGACTCCTCGCCGTCGTCGTCGCCGTCTCTGCTCTCCGGGCGCGCCGGGCCTGGGTGGGACGACTGGGCCGGGAAGGGGTCCGGGGCCAGCGGGCCGAGGTCTGCGGGCCGGGTCGCGGGCCGGCGTCCTGCGGGCCGGCGTCCTGCGGGCCAGCGTGCTGCGGGGCGGCGTGCTGCGGCCCCGCCTCCTGCGGGCCGGCGTGCTGCGGGGCGTCCGCTGGCAGCTCGTCGTCCCGGAGCCTGCGGCCTCCCGGGTCAGCAGCGGGCGGACGGGCACCCCACCAGCCGGAACCTCGCTGATCCGGGTTGGATCGACCCGGGTACCACTGTCCCGAATCATGGCCCGAATCAGCACGGCCCGAATCAGCACGGCCCGGGTCAGCGTCGCCTGGTTCGGCATCGCCCGGCTGAGTCCCGCCCGGACCAGGATCGCCGTAATCCGGATAAGCAAGGCCCGGATCTGCATCGCCCGGATCCGGCCGACCTGGGTACCACTGACCCGGCTCCTGCGGGCCGGCGGGCTCCGATGGCCATTCGCCGTTGTGAAGGGCCTCGTTGGAGGGGACCACGGTGGAGGGGACACCGGCGGAAGGGGCCCCGTTGGTTGACGCCGCCAGCCAGCCTGCGCCGGCCGCCAGCGCTGGGTCTGCGGGCTGCTCCGTGGACCGGGCCGGGCTCCCCCGGCCACCCGGGCTCCGCGGGCCGTTCGTGTTCGACGGGCCGCGCGTCCAAGGGTGCCCCGGCAGGCGGCGCGTCCCAGGACTGGGAAGCAGGCCGCGCATCCCAGCCCAGGCCAGCGGGGCCGGCCTCCGCGCTCCCGTTCCCGCTGTCCCGGTAGTCAGCGTCCCGGTACAGGGCACTCCCGTTCTCTGCTATCCCGTTTCCGGTGCCCTGGTATCCAGCGCTCCCGTACTCCGGGCCGCCGTATCCCGGGCTGCCGTACTCCGGGGCGGCGTATCCCGGGCTGCCGTACTCCGGGGCGGCGTATCCCGGGCTGCCGTGTTCCGGGCGGCCATATTCCGGGCCACCGTACTCAGCAGTACCCCGGTATGCATCACGGCCGGGCGCGGCGTCACCCTGCCCAGGGCCCACATATCCGGTGTCGGCATATCTGGCGGCCCCGGGCCCAGGCAGGCGGGCGGTCGGCCCGCGGTCCACCTCGAGCCCACGGTCCACCTCGAGCCCACGGTCCACAGCGATCCCGCGGTCCACACCGGCCGCGCGATCCAGGTCGGCTGCCTGACCCGCACCGGCTGCCTGACCCGCACCGGCCGCATGGCCCGCACCGGGCGGATGATCCGGCCCCACTGCACCGTCCCCGGCAGGCCCGCGCCCCACAGACCGCTCCGGATCCAGGCTGGCGCCCCGATCCGCGCGATCACCGCGCTGCGCGCGGACCCCGGCCGCCGCGGGGACCCGCGACGCCGCAGAGCTTCCGGAAGATACCGGCGGGGAGGCACCCGCGGCGCCGGCCCGCGCGCAGGCCCCGGCCCGCCTGAAGACCCCGGCCCGCGCGCAGGCCCCGGCCCGCCTGAAGACCCCGGCCCGCGTGCAGGCCCCGGGCCGCCCGAAGACCCTGGGCCGCCCGAAGGCACCGGCCCGGCCAGATTGGTGGCCAGCCGCAACTGGCCGCGCCGGTTCCACCAGCGCAGCCGCGGCATCGACGCCATCAGCAGCACCAGCACCCCGCCGGCGGTCACGATCGCCAGGATCAGCAGCTTCGTGCGCATGATCGACAGCAGCACGACGGTGCCGGCGAACAAAGCCGCCCACAGGTACATAAGCAGGACGCTGGCCCGGTGCGAATGCCCGATGGCCAGCAGCCGGTGCTGGAGGTGTTTCTTGTCCGCCGAGAACGGGGAGCGCCCGGCCCGGGTCCGCCGCACCACCGCGAGCAGCAGGTCGGCGTACGGGATCAGCATGATGATGGCCGGCACCAGCAGCGGCAGGACTTCGGGGAAACGGTTGACCGTGCCGCCGCTGTAGGCCGACGGGTTGGTCAGCGTGTTCGGGTCCAGGGACGCGAGGCTGGAGATGGGCGCGTACGCGAGCAGCAGCCCCAGCAGCATGGACCCGGTGTCGCCCATGAAGATGCGGGCCGGGTGGAAGTTGTGCGGCAGGAAGCCCAGGCACACCCCGGCCAGGATGGCCGACGCCAGCGCCGGGTCGGTCTGCTCGTCCAGGCCCAGCCGCTTCGTCAGCGTGTAGTAGTACAGGAAGAAGGCCGCCGCGCCGATCCCGACGATCCCGGCGGCGAGCCCGTCCAGCCCGTCGATGAAGTTGACCGCGTTGATGGTCACGACGACGACGAGAATGGTCAGCACGGTCTGCTGGTCGGAGGTCAGCGAGAGCGTGCCGCCGCCGGGGACCGGCAGCCAGGCCACCACCGCGCCGCTCCAGACGAGGATCGCGCCGGCCCCCACCTGGCCGGCCAGCTTGGTGATGGCTCCCAGTCCCCAGCGGTCGTCCACGATCCCCATGAGGACGAGCAGCCCGCCCGCGAGCAGCAGGCCACTGGCCACCCTGGTACCCATGAAAACGGTGCTGAGATGGGTCAGCCGGGAGGCGACCAGCAAGCCCGCGGCGAGGCCAAGGTACATGGCGATGCCGCCCAGCAGCGGGACCGGATCGGTATGGACATCCCGGGCCCGGGCCGCGTGCTCAGCACCCACCGCGATCGCGAGACGGCGGATGAGTGGCGTGAGCAGATACGTGACGGCGGCGGCCACCAGAACTGTGAGGCCGTACTCGCGCATCCCGGTTCACCCGGCCCGTTCGGTTGCCTCATCCATTAGGGATCAACTTTAGAGCACTTACCTGAGGGTAGGCCGCACAGCCACCCATCGCGGCCATACTTACCCGGCGGCGGGCCCGCGGGAATGTTCTCCCTGGTCAGGGGCATCTTCGTGGTCGGGCGTCGCCGCGCCCGGCGCGGCGTCCCCCGGACCCGCCGGCGCGCCGGCGCTGTCCGGGACCTCCCAGTCCCCGGGGGCGTCCCCAGAGGCGTCCTCCGGGGCGTCCTCGGGGGCCGGTTCCTCCACGTCGTTCAGCAGGATCACTTCCCGCAACCGATCGGCCGGGATCACGCCCTCGCGCAGCAGCCTCGGCACGGTCCCGGTCAGGTCCACGATCGTGGACGGCACGTCCCCCGGGCACGGGCCGCCGTCCAGGTACACCGCGACCGAGTCGCCCAGCTGGGCCAGAGCCTCGTCGCAGGAGGTTGACGGCGGCTGCCCGGACAGGTTGGCGCTGCTCACGGCCAGCGGGCCGGTCCTCTTGAGCAGGTCGAGCGCGACCTGGTGCAGCGGCATCCGCACCGCCACCGTGCCCTTGGTGTCGCCCAGGTCCCAGACCAGGGTGGGGCTGGACCGGCAGACGATGGTCAGCGCACCGGGCCAGAACTCCTCGATCAGGTCCTTCCCGGCGTCGTCCAGGTCCATGACCAGGGCCATGGCCGCCCGGACCGTCCCCACCAGCACCGGCGGCGGCATGTCCCGGCCCCGGCCCTTGGCCTTGAGCAGGCCGTCCACGGCCACCGGGTCGAAGGCCTCGGCCGCGATCCCGTAGACCGTGTCGGTCGGCATGACCACGAGTTCACCGCGGCGCAGGGCCGCCTCCGCCTCCGCGAGTCCCTGCAGCAGCTGCGCCGGGTCCGCGCAGTCAAACCGTGCGCTCATGGTGCTCCATCCTGCCACTGTTGCGGGCCGGGCCAGACCGCGGTCACGAAGCGGTCGCGCCGGGCCAGGTCCTTGTGGTTGCGGGTGTCGCGCCAGCCCCGTTCCTCGGCGAAAACCCAGTACACGGCGGCTCCCTGCGGCGCACCGTGCTCCACGGCGACCAGGCCGCCGGGGCGGAGCAGCCGCCGGGCGGCCTGCTCGACGACCTTGACCGCGTCCATGCCGTCGGTGCCGCCCCACAGCGCGGTGGCCGGATCGTACTCGCCCACCTCGGGCGGCACCGAGGACCCCCACGGGATGTAGGGCGGGTTGCTGACCACGAGGTCCACGGTCCCGTCCAGGTCCCGCAGGGCCTGGCCGAAGTCCTCTCCGTGCAGCGTGACCCGGCCCGCGGTGTGCGGGGCCGAGTCGGCGCAGCGGCTGATGTTGCGCTGCGCCCACTCCCGGGCCAGCGGGTCGGCCTCCACCGCGTGCACCCGCGACCGGGGCACCTCCTGGGCGATGGCCAGCGCGATCGCGCCGGACCCGGTGCCCAGGTCGGCCACGACCGGCTCGGTGACGTCCATCTCGCGCAGCCGGTCGATGGCCCAGCCGGTCATCACCTCGGTCTCCGGCCGGGGCACGAACACGCCGGGGCCGACCTCGAGGTCCAGGTACCGGAAGTAGGCGTGCCCGGTAATGTGCTGCAGCGGCTCCCGCGCCTCACGCCGGGCGATCTCGTCCCAGAACCGCGGGTTGAACGCGGAGTCCGGAACGCGGTGCAGCTCACCGCGGCCGACGCCGTGCACGTGCGCGGCGATCTGCTCCGCGTCGGCCCGCGGCGAATCCACGCCTGCCTCAGCCAGCCGGGCCGCGGCCACCGTGATCTCGTCGAGCAGCAGGCTCCTGCGCGGCTCAGCCGCCATCCGCTGCTGCCGCTCTCCCTGACCGGTCCGCCTCCATCAGGGCGCTGATCACCGCGTCCAGGTCACCGTCGATGACGTGATCGAGGTTGTAGGCCTTGTAGCCGACCCGGTGGTCGGAGATCCGGTTCTCCGGGAAGTTGTAGGTGCGCACCCGCTGCGAGCGGTCCACGGTGGCTACCTGGCTGCGCCGTTCCGCCGCGGCCTGGGCCTCGGCGTCGGCCTGGGCCTGGGCCAGCAGGCGGGCGCGCAGGATGCGCAGCGCCTGCTCCTTGTTCTGCAGCTGGCTCTTCTCGTTCTGGCAGGACACGACGATGCCGGTGGGCTTGTGGGTGATCCGCACCGCGGAGTCGGTCGTGTTGACGCTCTGCCCGCCGGGCCCGGAGGACCGGTAGACGTCCACCCGCAGGTCGCCCGGGTCGATGTTCACCTCGACCGGGTCGGCTTCCGGCATGACCAGCACGCCTGCCGCCGAGGTGTGCACCCGGCCCTGGGATTCGGTGACCGGCACCCGCTGCACCCGGTGCACGCCGCCTTCGAACTTCATCCGGGACCAGACGCCGTCGCCGGCGGCGTGCCGGGGGGCCTTCACCGCGACCGTCACGTCCTTGTAGCCGCCCAGGCCGGTCATGGTGGAGTCCAGGACCTCGGTCTTCCAGCCCTGCCGCTCCGCGTACCGCAGGTACATGCGCAGCAGGTCGCCCGCGAACAGGGCCGATTCCTCGCCACCCTCGCCGGCCTTCACCTCGAGGAGGACGTCCTTGTCGTCCATGGCGTCCCGGGGCACCAGGTACTCGTTGAGCTGCTCTTCGAGCCTGGCCCGGCGGCGGCCCAGGTCCTCGGCCTCGGCCGCGAACGACGCGTCCTCGCCGGCCAGTTCACGGGCGGTCGCCTCGTCGGCGGCCGTCTGCTGCCACTGGTGGTACGTCTCGACGATGGGGCTGATCTCGCCGTAGCGGCGCGACAGCGCCCGGGCGCGCTCCGGGTCAGCGTGCACGGCTGAGTCGGCGAGGGTGCGCTCCAGGTCGGCGTGCTCCTGCGCCAGCTCACCCAGCCGGTCGAACACCGTTGTCCTCCTGCGGATTGCCCGTGAATCCCGGTGATCCGGCCAGAATGCGGATCCCGGGACAATTTGAAGCTGAAAATTGAAGATCACCGTGCCGTGGCCGCATGGTCCCGGTCCGGAAAGACCGGCCATGCCATCCCGGCACGGTGATCCGTGAACGCTACTTGGAGGTCGAGCCCGCGGCCTGCTTGCCGAACCGGCGCTCGAACCGGGCCACGCGGCCGCCAGTGTCGAGGATCTTCTGCTTGCCGGTGTAGAAGGGGTGGCAGCTCGAGCAGATGTCGGCGTGGATGACGCCGTCCTTCGCCGTGCTGCGCGTGGTGAAGGTCTCCCCGCAGGTGCAGGTCACCTCGGTCACCACGTAGTCAGGGTGGATACCAGGCTTCACTTTGTGTACTCCTGCCTTGGTCGGTCGCCGGGTCGCCGGGCGGACGGGGCCGCCGCGGCGTGAACCGGTACCGCGCTGTTGATGGCTACCAGTGTGCCAGACCCTGCAACGTGCCGAAGGGCCTGGTGATTCCCTGCTGACCCGGGGGGCGCCCCCCCGGAGCCCCTCGCCGGCGGATTAGGAGCCGACCGTGGTCTTCTGGACGTGGAGCAGGAACTCCGCGTTGCTCTTGGTCTCGCGCATCCGCTCCATGAGGACCTCGAGCGCCTGCTGCGGCTCCAGGGCGTGCAGCACCCGGCGGAGCTGCCAGACGATCTTCAGCTCCTCCGGCGTCATCAGGATCTCCTCCTTGCGGGTGCCGGAGGCGTCCACGTCGATGGCGGGGAAGATCCGCTTGTCGGCGAGCTCGCGGCGCAGCCGCAGCTCCATGTTGCCGGTGCCCTTGAACTCCTCGAAGATGACCTCGTCCGCGCGGGACCCGGTCTCGATGAGCGCCGTGGCCAGGATGGTCAGCGAGCCGCCGTGCTCGATGTTGCGGGCCGCGCCGAAGAACCGCTTCGGCGGGTACAGCGCGGTGGAGTCCACGCCACCGGACATGATCCGGCCGCTGGCCGGGGCGGCCAGGTTGTAGGCCCGGCCGAGCCGGGTGATGGAGTCCAGCAGCACGACCACGTCGTGGCCCATCTCCACCAGCCGCTTGGCCCGCTCGATGGCCAGCTCGGCGACCGTGGTGTGGTCCTCGGCGGGACGGTCGAAGGTGGAGTGGATCACTTCGCCCTTGACCGAGCGCTGCATGTCGGTGACTTCCTCAGGCCGCTCGTCCACGAGGACGACCATGAGGTGGCACTCCGGGTTGTTCTTGGTGATCGCGTTCGCGATGGCCTGCAGGATCATCGTCTTGCCCGCCTTGGGCGGCGACACGATGAGGCCGCGCTGGCCCTTGCCGATCGGGCTGACCAGGTCCATGATCCGGGTGGTCATCACGGTGGCGTCGGTCTCCAGCCGGAGCCGGTCCTGCGGGTACAGCGGCACCAGCTTGGAGAAGTCCGGGCGGCCGCGGGACTGCTCCGGGTCCAGGCCGTTGATCTTGTCCAGCCGGACCAGCGCGTTGAACTTCTCCCGGCGCTCCCCTTCACGCGGCTGGCGGACCGCGCCCTCGATCACATCTCCCTTGCGCAGGCCGTGCCGGCGGACCTGGGAGAGCGACACGTACACGTCGTTGGACCCGGGCAGGTACCCGGTGGTCCGGATGAAGCCGTAGTTGTCCAGCACGTCGAGGATGCCGGCGATCGGGATGAGCACGTCATCCTCGGTCACCACCGGCTCGGCCTCCTGGCCGCCGCGCTCACGCCGGCGGTTCCGGTTGCGGAACCGGTCGCGGCTGCGGCGGCGGCCCGAGCCGTCGTCGTCGTCGTCCCCGCCGCGGTCCATCGCCTGACCGCCGCGCTGGCCATCCCGGCCGTTGCCGCGCTGGTTGTTGTCACGCTGGTTGCTGTCGCGCGGGCCGCCGTCACGCTGGTTGTCGCGCTGCTCGCCCCCGTCGCGGGAGTCGTCACGCCGGCCGCGCTGGCGCCGCTCGCGGCGCTGACCGTCCTGCCCGGACTGGCCGTCGGCACGCCCGGCGCTCTCACCGGCCCCGTTAGCAGCCTGGCCCGCATCCGCAGCGGTGGCGTTGTCCCCCGCCGAGGACGGGGAGAAAGTGAGCTGGCCGTCGGCGCCGTTGGCCTGGGCACCCTGTCCGGGGGCGCCAGCCTGGGCCGCGTCGCGGGACCCGCCCCGGCGCGCGTCGCGCGCCGTCGTGGCTGCTTCCTGCGCCGGGCCTGATGGCTGCGCGGCGTCGCCCAGGGCGGGCTGTGTGGTGGTGTCTGGCTCCATGGCGTCCTGCTCACGGTGGCGAGGCGCGCCGGCTCCCGCGGACGCGCCACGCTGGGCTGAGTTGTCGAGTGCCCCACTCCCGTTGCCCGCCAGGGGGCCAGCCGGCGGGGCGCTGTCCTGAGCGGGTGCGCCCTGCTGGCCCTGGGTGGCTCCGCCACCCGGCTGGCTCCGGGCGGCCCCGCCGCCCTGCTTGCTCTGGATGGCCTCGATGAGCTGGCTCTTGCGCATCCGGCCGGTGCCGGTGATGCCCATCGACTGGGCGAGCCGCTGAAGGTCGGCCAGCAGCATGCCGGACAGCCCGGAACCGCCGCGGCGGGCGGGCTTGTCAGTCACCGTCTCACCGGCCGGCGCAGGGGTGCCCCCGGTGAAGCCAGGGGACGCCTCAGGCGTACCTGAGGAGCCGGTGAAGAGTTCGGTGGTGTCGCTCACGAGGGGTCCTTCCCAGGGAGCGGGCGTCGGCCGCGCTCGCGGCCGTTCGACCCGGTGTCACGGCCCGGCGAAATCAGCCGGGCCAGGTACTGCCTAATCTGTCCTGCCTTTACCGCCGCGGCCTGCGCGTCCGCCCGTGTCTCGTTTCCGGACCCGGTCCCAGGCGGCAACCACAGGGTTAACCCCGAGTCCATGCCCGGGGCTGGGGTTTCGGAACGAGCCCAGACGGCTGGGGTAGCGCGCCTCGACCTCCCGCCCGCTCCCGGTTCACCCCGACCGCCCCGCGTTTCATGTATGCGGAGGGGAGGTGGTGACCCGGAGAGTTGACGGAGCGTCACTGACCCCGCCCGGCGGTCAAGCCGGTCTCGGCGCAAGTGACGGGCGAGCACCTGGCCCCATGATGGGGTATCTGGTGCAGCACCCACCTTAACACTAGGAGAGCCCACAGCATTCCCTCGGCACCGGTCCGTGTGTCGTGAATGACCCTGTCCAGTCTTGCGGCAGCTCCGCGCGACCCTTCCAGGGCAGCCCGGCCAGGCGTCCAGGACGCCGGGGTCCGTGACGTCCGTGTCCGGGAACTGTATCCGGGAGCACGTCATCCGGGAACACTGCGTCCGGGTACGCGTCACCGCGCGCTGTCTCTGGGGCGTTCGCCTGGCACGGCGGTCTGGAGGGTCGCGCCTTGCCGGTCGATGGCCAGGGGGCTTATACCCCATCCGATACCCGTTTCCGCCACGATTGAATCCACCAGGTCAGGCCAGCCAGGAGCGCCCGCCACGGTCAGCGCGAGCACGGAAGGCCCGGCGCCGGAGACCACCGCGGCCACGCCTGCCGCGCGGAGCCGGGCGAGCAGCTCCGCGGTCCGCGGCATGACCCCGGCCCGGTACGGCTGGTGCAGGTAGTCCTGGGTCGCGTCGAACAGCACCCCCGGGACCCGGGTCAGCGCGGCGATCAGCAGCGCGCTGCGGGCGGCGTTGGCGACCGCGTCCCGATGCGGCACCGCGGCCGGCAGGGCGCCCCGCGCGGTGTGCGTGGTCAGGCTGTCCTCCGCAACGAAAACCACCGGCCGGATCTCCTCCAGCACCGGCAGGCGGACTACGCGGGGGCCTGGCGGGGCCGCGGCGGCGGCCCCGCCACCCGGGCGGGCGGGATCCGGCGTCCAGGAGATGGTCAGGCCGCCGTGCAGGCAGGCCGCCACGTTGTCCGGGTGTCCCTCCAGGCGGGCCGCCAGGGCCAGCACAGCGTCGTCCGGGAGCAGCTCAGCGCCGTCCCGGGCCAGGGCGCGGGCGGCCAGGATGCCGGTCACGATGGCCGCGGCCGAGGAGCCGAGCCCGCGGCCGTGCGGGATCGCGTTGAGGCTGCGCAGGCCGAGACCGGGCGGGTGGGCGCCGAGCGCGTCGAACGCGGCCCGCATGGCCCGCACCACGAGATGGGCCTCCCCCGCGGCGGCGGTCTCGCTGCCCTCGCCGGACACCTCGATGTCCAGCCCGCCGTCCGTCACCCGGGCCACGGTCACGTCGTGCAGGGACAGCGCGAGCCCGAGGGCGTCGAACCCCGGGCCGAGGTTGGCGCTGCTGGCCGGGGCCCGCACCACGACAGGCTTGTCCCGCCACCGGGATCCGCTCACGGTGTCTCCTCGGGCGCTCGCGCCGTCCGGCCAGCAAAAACCCACCGGCCACTCGCCCGGGCCTGTCGGCCCAGGCTCGCTCGCCGGTACCGGACGGCGCTCACAAGCTCCTGGGCGCTGCGCCTCAGGCCAGGCCGAGGGCGGCCGCCGCGGCCCCGCTGTCCGCGGGCACGGTGATCGGGGCGGGCGCGGCCGACACCGCCCAGTCCGGGTCCTTGAGGCCGTTGCCGGTCACCGTGCACACCACCCGGGAACCGGCCGCGACCTGGCCCTGTTCCCTGGCCTGGAGCAGCCCGGCCACCCCGGCGGCCGAGGCCAGCTCACCGAACACCGCCTCCTTGGCCGCGAGCAGCCGGTACGCCGCGAAGATCTGCCGGTCGGTGACCGAGTCGATCAGGCCGCCGGACGCGTCCCGGGCGGCCTCGGCCAGCTCCCAGGACGCCGGATTGCCGATCCGGATCGCGGTCGCGATGGTCTGCGGGGCGCGGACCGGCTCGCCGCGGACGATGGGCGCCGCCCCGCTGGCCTGGAAGCCGAGCATCCGGGGGGTCCTGGTGGCCCGCCCGGCCGCGGCGTACTGGGTGTAGCCCATCCAGTAGGCAGTGATGTTGCCGGCGTTGCCGACCGGCAGGCAGTGCACGTCGGGCGCGTCACCGAGCGCGTCGATGATCTCGAACGCCGCGCTCTTCTGGCCCTCGAGCCGGTCCGGGTTGACCGAGTTGACCAGCGCGACCGGGTAGTCGGCGGCCAGCTTGCGGGCCAGCTCGAGGCAGTCGTCGAAGTTGCCGTCCACCTGGAGCAGCTTGGCCCCGTGCACCAGGGCCTGGGCCAGCTTGCCGAGCGCGATCTTGCCGCGGGGCACCAGGACCGCGCAGGACATCCCGGCACGGGCCGCGTACGCGGCGGCGCTCGCGCTGGTGTTGCCGGTGGAGGCGCAGATCACCGCGGTGGCGCCGCGGCTGATGGCCATGCTGACCGCCATCGTCATGCCGCGGTCCTTGAACGAGCCGGTCGGGTTGGCCCCTTCGACCTTGAGGTACACCTCGCAGCCGGTCCGCTCGGAGAGCACGGGGGCGGGCAGCAGCGGCGTGGCCCCCTCGCCCAGCGTGATGACCGGGCTGCTGCCCGGCAGCGCCGGCAGCCAGTCCCGGTATTGCGCGATCACGCCGCGCCAGGGCACGTACCCCGCCGCCGCGGAGGTCACGTCCGCAGTCATTCGTCCGCCTCCCCTTCGACCCGCATCACGCTGGCCACGGCCCGCACGGAGTCCATCGTCTCCAGTTCGGTGACGCAGCGCGAGAGCGCGGCGTCCGGGGCGGCGTGGGTCACGATCACGAGCTGGGCGTCCTCGCCCCGGCCCTCCTGGCGCACGGCCTTGATGGACACCTCGTGCCGGGCGTAGGTCTCCGCGACCGCGGCCAGCACGCCGGGCCGGTCCGCGACGTCCAGGGCGACGTGATACCGGGTCCGCGCCTCCCCCATCGGCAGCGTCCGGAGCTTCGCGTAGGTGGACGGATCCGGGCCGCGGGTGCCGGCGATCCGGTTGCGGGCCACGGCGACCGCGTCACCGAGCACCGCGCTCGCGGTCGGCACTCCCCCGGCCCCGGCACCGTAGAACATGAGCCGGCCTGCCGCCTCCGCCTCCACGAACACCGCGTTGTACGCTTCGCGCACGCCGGCCAGCGGGTGGCTGCGCGGGATCATCGCCGGGTGGGCGCGGACCGACACGCCGCCGTCCCGGCGCTCGCAGATCGCGAGCATCTTGACCACGTGGCCCAGCTCCCGGGCGCTCGCGATGTCCGCGGCGGTGACCCCGGTGATGCCCTCCCGGTACACGTCGGCCGCGGTGACCCCGGTGTGGAAGGCCAGCCCGGCCAGGATCGCGGCCTTGGCCGCCGCGTCGAAGCCCTCGATGTCCGCGGTGGGGTCGGGCTCGGCGTAGCCGAGCGCCTGGGCCTCCTCCAGCGCGTCCGCGAACCCGGCGCCCGAGGTGTCCATCCGGTCCAGGATGTAGTTGGTGGTGCCGTTGACGATGCCCAGGACCCGGTGCACCTCGTCGCCGGCCAGCGACTCGCGCAGCGGCCGGAGCAGCGGGATGGCCCCGGCCACGGCGGCCTCGTAGTAGAGGTCGGCGCCGTTCTCCCGGGCCGCCTCGTGCAGGGTGGCCCCGTCCTCGGCGAGCAGCGCCTTGTTGGCCGAGACCACGGACTTGCCGGACTTCATCGCGGCGAGCAGGACCGACCGGACCGGCTCGATGCCGCCGATCACCTCGATGACGATGTCCACGTCCGGCCGGGTGACCAGGTCCATGGAGTCGGCGGTGAGCAGCGCGGGGTCGATCTGCACGGCCCGGGCGCGGCCCGGCCGCCGCACCGCGACCCCGGCCACCTCCAGCCGGGCGCCGATCCGCGCGGCCAGGTCGTCGGACTGCTGCGTGAGCAGCCGGTAGACCTCCGAGCCCACGGTGCCGCAGCCCAGCAACGCCACTTTCAACGTCCGCACTACGGCATCACCCTAGGTCTCGTCATCCGCTGCTGGCTCCTGGTGCTGGCTCTTGCGGTGCTGGCCAATCTACGGCCGGCCCGCCCGGGGCCGCGTCACCCGCGGGCGGCCCGCCTGGTTCCGGGCCGCCTGATTCCGGCCGGTCCGGTGCCGGCTGATCATCCGGCGTCCAGCCGGAGCAGGTCATCCATCGTCTCGCGGCGGAGCAGCAGCCGGGCCGCGCCGTCCCGGACGGCCACCACCGCAGGCCGGGTCACGTGGTTGTAGTTACTGGCCATCGACCGGCAGTACGCCCCGGTGGCCGCGACCGCCAGCAGGTCGCCGGGAACCAGGTCGGAGGGCAGGTAGCTGTCCCGGACCACGATGTCCCCACTCTCGCAGTGCCTGCCGACAATCCTGGACAGCATCGGCGCCGCCGCCGATTCCCTGGAGGCGAGCACGCACGTGTACTCGGCGTCGTACAGGGCGGTCCGGATGTTGTCACTCATCCCACCGTCCACGCTCACGTAGGTGCGCAGCCCGTCCACGTCCTTGACCGTCCCGACCTCGTACAGGGTAACCGTGCCGGGTCCGGCGATGGCGCGGCCGGGCTCGACGGTCAGCCGCGGCATGTCCAGCCCCGCCGCGGCGCACTGGGCGCGCACGATCTCGTGCAGGTTCTGCGCCGTGACCTTGACGTCCGCCGGGTCGTCGTCGGGGGTGTAGGCGATGCCGAGCCCGCCGCCGAGGTTCAGCTCATCGATCACGATGCCGTGCTCGTCGCGGATCCGGACGGCGAGGCTCAGGACCCGGCGGGCGGCCGCCTCGAAGCCGTCGGTGTCGAAGATCTGCGATCCGATATGCGAGTGCAGCCCGGCCAGGTCCACCCCCGGGCAGGCCAGGACCCGGCGCACGGCCTCGTCGGCCGCGCCGGAGGACAGCGAGAACCCGAACTTCTGGTCGTCGTGCGCGGTGGCGACGAACTCGTGGGTGTGCGCCTCCACGCCGGTGGTGACCCGGACCAGCACCCGGGACCGCGCCGCGGTCCCCGGCTGCCCGGGGGCGGGAGCTCCCGCGCCCTTCCCCGCCGCGCCGTTCCCGCCCGCGCCGCGCGCGGGGACCGGCAGGTCGGTCAGGTAGGCGAGCCGGGCGATCTCCTCGAAGGAGTCCACCACGATGTGGCCCACGCCCGCCTCCAGGGCCCGGGCCAGCTCGCTCTCGAGCTTGTTGCTGCCGTGCAGGGTGATCATCTCGGGCGGCACGCCCGCCTGCAGCGCAACCTCCAGCTCACCGCCGGTGCACACGTCCACGCCAAGGCCTTCCTCGCTGACCCAGCGGAGCACGCCACGGCAGCAGAACGCCTTGGCCGCGTAGAACACTCCGGCCCGGCCCCCGAACGCCTCGCGGTAGCCCCGGCAGCGCTGCCGGAAGTCGTCCTCGTCACAGATGAACAGCGGCGTGCCGAACTCGGCGGCCAGGTCGCGCACGTCCAGCCCGCCGACGGTGAGCACGCCGGCCGCCCGGTGGGCGGTATGCGGCCAGATCGCCGGGTGCAGGGCGTTGGGATCCTCGGGCGGGCTCGGGGGGTGCTCGGCGGGCAGCACGTCGGCGTGCCGCGGTCCGGCGGGGTGGGCGACACGGCTCATGACACGGTCCTTGCTGCTCGTCTGCGGTGTTTGCTGCGGCGGTGCTGGTCACGGTGCCGGCCTGGTCACATCCGGCCGGGAGCGGCGATGCCCAGCAGCCGGAGGCCGGTCGCGAGGACCGTCCGCGCGGCGCTGGCCAGCTGCAGCCGGGCCTGGATGAGCTCCCCGCCCGCCGGGGGGCCGCCCGCCGCTGAGCCGCCCTCCCCTGTGCCGTCCTGCCGTGAGCTGCCCTGCGGTGAGCTGCCCGGCTGACCCGGGTCCGCCGGCTCCGGCGGCACCGAGCCGGGCCGCATCACCGGGCAGGCCTCCTGCCAGCCGAAGTACCAGCCGGCCAGCTCCTCCAGGTAGGCGGCGACCACGTGCGGCTGCCTCCGGCGCGCGGCCCCGGCTACCCGTTCCGGGAGCCAGGACATCGCGTCGAGCAGCGCCTGCTCGCTGGGATGCGCGAGCAGGCACGGCCGGAACCGCTCCGCATCCGGCCCCGGCAGGCCGAGGTTGGCGGCCTGCCGCAGCGCAGACGCGGCGTGAGCGTGCGCGTACCGCACAGCATAGGCGGGATTGCCCAGGTGCTGCGCGGCCATTCCCCGGGGGTCAAGCCCCGGTCCCGGCGGCCGGGGCACGCCGCTGGTGAGCCGGCTGAGCGCGAACCGGACGGCGTCCTCCCCCGCGTACGCGAGGGCCTCCGCGACCGGGCCGCCCGCGCCGTCCCCTGTCTCCTCTGCCCCGGGGCCGCCCGCTCCCGCCGCAGGCTCCTCGCCCCCGGGTCCCGTCCAGGTGACCTCGGCCCCCGCGGCCCCGGACAGCCGCCCGGCCAGCTCCGCGAGGAGCCGCCCGTGGGCGTCCGGCCAGTCCCGCGCGGCGGCCAGCCGGGCGTCACGTGGCGCGGTCACCCGGGTGCCGCGCAGGGCCAGGCTCCGGGCGCAACCCGGGCCGGCCTGGGTGATCCTGACCGCGAGCCGGGCCAGCGTGTCCGGGGTGACCGTGAGGGAAAGGTAACCGCCCCCCGTGACCGCGACCCCGCTGAGGCTCACCCCGCCCAGGGTCACCTCGCCGGTGCCGCTCTCCCCGGCCTCGGCGCGAGCGCGGCGGCGAGCACGGCGGCGACCCGGGCCGGATCCGCCGCCAGGCGGCGGGCCAGCACGAACGGCAGTGTGGTCGCGTAATGGCCCGGGCCACCGCCGGCCCCGGATGGCACGGGCCGCCAGGTGCCTGCGGTCAGGGCAGGGAGGTCGGCGGGGACGCCGTCGCCGGGCAGGTCGCCGGCCGCCGCGGCCCTGGTGGCCGCGGCCGCGAGCGCGGCGCTGAGATCCCCGGTCATCACAGACGAGCAGGTTATCCGGGTGAGACGGGAAAGAGGGCTCGCGTTGCGGCCAGCAGCGGCCACCGGGCCCCGTCAGGCAGCGCTGCCCCGGGCGGGCGCAGGCGGACCTCCGGGCTCAGGAAGGGCCAGGCTGGCCTGCGGAGGACCAGCCCGTTTCGTTATCTGGTCCGCTGGTCTCGCCGGGCGCGCCGGCCTGCGCCGGTGCGCCTGCCCCGCCCTCGCGGGCCTCGCTGGCGGCCGCCCCGGCCAGCTCGCGGACGACCCGGATCATCTCGCCGGGGTCGAACGGCTTGGTCAGGTACGCGTCCACGCCGATCTCGCGGCCGCGGTTCTTGTCGTCCTCCTGCGCCCGGGCGGTGATCAGGACGACGCGGATCCGGCTGGTCTGCGGGTTGCGGCGCAGCTGGCCGGCGGTCACCCAGCCGTCCAGGCGGGGCATCATCACGTCGAGCGTGATCACGTCCGGGTCGATCGCGGCGACTTTGTCCAGGCAGTCCTGGCCATCCACGGCCGTGGCGACGTCGAACCCTTCCAGGGTCAAGTTGACGGCGATGAGCTGCCGAATCACCTCATCGTCGTCTACCACGAGAACGCGTCCCAGAGCCTGCGCCACGGCGTGAGGCTAGCGTGTCGCGGCTACTTCCCGCGACAACATGCCCAAGGCGCCGCCAAGCTGTGCCCAGGGCGGTCCATGGCGCCGCCGGGTGCTGATACTCTTTCTGCGTCCTGGAGCCCCCGTAGCTCAGGGGATAGAGCAACGGCCTCCGGAGCCGTGTGCGCAGGTTCGAATCCTGCCGGGGCGCCCGAAACATGGGAACGGTCGTCGTTCCGTTCGCCGTTCCCCGCCGGGCTTCCGGGCTGACCGGCCGCCTCTTTCATAAGCTGGGTGAGACCGGGTAGCGCGCCGTCCCGGATCGTGACGCGGATGGTCACCTCGTGGCGGGGCCGGTGGTAGCGGACCTGGAGCTGGAAGGCGTCGAAGAGGCTGCGCTGGAGCGCTTCGGGCAGGGCCCCGAGCGCGAGCGGGAGCTGTGGCACTCCCGTCAGTAGGTCGGCGTCGTTTGCGATGTGTCCTGGTGTGGCGGCCTTGAGCTGGGCGAGTTCTTCGGTGCGGGCCCGGTGCTCGGCGGCCAACTCAGCGAAGCGCCGCTGGATGCCCTGCCGGTACTCCTGATCGGTCTCGGGGTCGCCGGTGTCGTCTTGCTGCCCAAGCCTGGTGATGAGGTTCTTCTGGCGGCGCTCGATATCGCTGATCAGCGTATGCAGCCGCGCCTGGCGTGCGGTCCGGGCGTGGTCGTCGGATCTCCCGCACCGCTGACCCGGTCCACCGGCCGACCGCGCGGCGGGGATCGACGGGCTGGGGCGGCGGGTGCGCGGTGAGGTCGGTGTTGAGGGGGTCCGTGATCGCGTCGTAGCCGAGTTGCTCCAGGGCACGCCATTGGAAGATGGCGGTTACCACGGGGCCGCGGGCGGGGTCGGGGATCAGCCGGGTCTTGGTCTTCCCTTCGGCGCGGCGGGCCGGGACCGGGTGAGGTTTCTTGTCCGCGGCGTACCCGTAGCAGGGCTTGCCGACGAACTCCGGTGCCGTGCCCAGCTGCTGATGGCAGTACCGGATCTTGCTAAGCAAGGCGGCGACCTGCTGATATACCGGGTCGCCGGTCTGGGACCGGAGCGGTTCGATTGCGCGCAGGTAGACGGGTAGAGCGTCGGCTGGCCGGTCGCTGCTGATCAGGTCGGCGAGGGTGAGCCACTGGCGGTCGCTAGCGACACCGGCTGCCGCATCCCACGCCGCGCCGAATCAGTGCTTCACGGCGGCGAGATCAGCGAACGTGTCGGCCATCCAGTCCGCGATGAGGTGCTCGCAGGGGGCAGGCGATCGGGCCCGGTCTACTCGGTGGCGCTTTCCTCGGCGATGAATATGCGCAGCTCGCGCCTGGGGCTGCGCCTTCCGGCGCTGGTCCCCTGCCTGGGCGTGCGCCGCAGCAGCGACCCCCCGTCCCGCCTTTCAGGCGGCTATGAATCTCCGGCCGGGTCAGTCGCTGTAGTGATAACGAGCCTTGAGGATCTTCACCTCTTTGTCGTCGGCCCGGTAAACCAGCCGGTGCTCGTCGTCGATGCGGCGGGACCAGTAGCCGGACAGGTCGCCCTTCAAGGGTTCAGGCTTACCTATACCGGAGAATGGGTCTCGCTGGATCTCACCGATCAGGCGCGTGATCCTCTTCGCCATCTTCCTGTCCGCGCCCAGCCAGTAGAGAAAGTCCTCCCAGGCATCGGGGTCGAAGTGAATGCTTCTCACTACTCGCCCGCCAGAGCCTCTAGCTCCTCCATGGTCTTGACGACGGCGGCTTCACCCGACTTGTCGCGGGCGACGGCTTCCATGAGCCGCCGGGCGTTGGCAGGAGATCGCAGCAGGTAGATAGTCTCCTGCCAGGAGTCGAAATCCTCAGCGGAGATGAGCACGGCGTCCCCGCCCTTGGAACTGATCCTCACCGGCACATGGTCGTCGTTAACCTGCTGTATGAGGGGGAACAGGCGCGAGCGAGCCTCGCTGGCACTGATGGCCACTGCCACACGCTCCCTTCTATATGGTACGAGTTAACCGTACCACATAGGTACTAAATTTAGGTACCAGAGTGCTCCGGCCGACGACTGTCGATGGACCGCGGCCGGTCTAGGATGCGGGATGGCTTCGACGCGCCGTGGCCAGATGAGAACCTGACCGTACCCAGTCGAGGTGATCAGCATCAAGGACCAAGGTTCTGGAGCAGGGCATCGAGGGTGAGTTCCTCCTCGATGCGGTGGTTGCGGCGGCGCATACCGGCGGCGAGTTCCGGGTCCCACGGCGTGAGCGTGGCCCGGTGTGTCCTGCTATCTTGCGTGTCTTCACAACCCGCGCTGGTCGAGAAGCTTGATTAGGTTGCGCTTGCGTTTCTGATCGGCGCGCAACGCCGCTAGGTAAGCGACGAACTCCGGTGCCGTGCCCAGCTGCTGATGGCAGTACCGGATCTTGCTAAGCAAGGCGGCGACCTGCTGATATACCGGGTCACCGGTCTGGGACCGGAGCGGTTCGATTGCGCGCAGGTAGACGGGTAGAGCGTCGGCTGGCCGGTCGCTGCTGATCAGGTCGGCGAGGGTGAGCCACTGGCGGTCGCTAGCGACACCGGCTGCCGCATCCCACGCCGCGCCGACGTCACCGTCGTCGATTAGTGCGCTGACCCACACCGGGCCCTCGCCCCAGCCGAAGCCCGCGCGGCTATGCGCGGCGGACGCGGCGGCATCGCTTCGCAGCTGCTGCAAGGCACGCTCGCGCACAGACTCCCATTGCCCGGCTTTGCCCGCCGCGTCCCGCAGGGCGCGGTAGCTGGCCAGTGTCCGGCCGGTGTCGAAGGCGTTCTGCCGTGCGGCCAGAGCCTTGCCGAACGCCCCGGTGGCCTCATACCGCGCAGCCAAGTAGTCCACCAGCCGGGCATCCAGGCTCCCGGCTGCTTCGCGCAAGCCACGCTCCGCCCACTCGAGGGCTTCATCCGCACGGCCGACCTCGTCGAGCTCCTGGGCGATCATCAGGTGCGTATATCCGCTCGGCAGTAGTTCGGCCGCGTATATGGCGACCAGCGCGTCCACGTCCCCGGCGCTGCGCAGCAACTCCTGCATCAGGTATTTCTCGTGCCACCCGGAAGGATTCTTCTGCCACGCCTGAGTGATCAGCCGACGGTACTCGGCCCACCCGGGTCCCCCGAGCGCATCGTCGTAGGCGCCGGCATCGAAATCGCTGAGCATCTGCCCGTCTCCGAGGACGAACCCGGCCAGCCATCCGGCCAGCTCAACGGGATCCACCGGCGCGGCGGCGCAGGCACGGGCATGCGCGTCGGCAAGTTCCTGTGCGCTGCCTCCAATCCACCCATCGGAGTCGTCGGCCTGTTCCAGCGCCTCCAGCACAGCGGACAGCGCAAAGCCGGCAATGCTTACCGCGTCGGCCGACTGCCGACTGCCGATGAGACCGTCGATCACGGCGACCACTTCGTCAACCTGGGAGGAGTACGCCTGGGCGTCCGCGTACTCGATGGCCCCATACCGGGAGAAGCCGCGGACATCGAGCAGCTCACCTACCCTGGCCCGGACATTGCTCAGATCCGGCCCAGCGGCAGCAGCCCGTAGCTCCAGCCGACGGCGCAGCCCCCGGTCCTCGCGGACCTGCTCACGCACCAGCCCGAGCAGGTCGTCGCGGGATAGCCCGTCCAGCCACGTTTCCAGTGACCGTGCCTTCGCGGCGGCAGCCACCTGCTGAGCCGGAACGTCACCAGGGTGGCCCAGCACGGTCAGCCCGACCGCGACCAAGTGCTTACAGAAGAAACCTTCCCGACCATGCGGACACGAGCACTCACCCGTGAGACCGTCATCGTCGCCTAGATCCAGCACAACCTCGTAGGCGTCCGTACCGTAGACCGTCGCCGTGACCTGACCCACGCCGATCTCCAGATCGCCCACCGCGTCCAGATAACCCTGTCCACGGCCAAACGACCTCTCCCCCGCCACCCGCTGCAGATCCGCCTCGCCGAACAACCGAGCCATCGTCATGGCGGCCATCGAACACCATCAGGCCATCGGCTCGCCGCCCAGACGCAGCAGATGCACGCACCATTCCCAAGACAAGCCGACCTGGTTTCTCACCAATCAGTCAAGGGGCTGTACCCGCGAATCCATCACGCCCGTCCCTGGGCATGTCACCGGCCAATGCCAATCTGGGCACGCATCGCGCCATGCCTCGGCCGGCAGCGGTATCTCCTGGCGCGCGAGAAACCGCATAACCTCATCCGCCCGGTCAGGCAGCTCCACATAGCCGAGCACCTCATGCCCGGCAACGTCCCCGCACGCATACAGCCCGGCCAGCACGCCGACGCCAACCAGGTGTGCCTCAGCGACCCGGCCATGCCCTGCCAGGCGGCGCACATCCTCCAGATACGGCCCCACTATGCCGTCGATCAGCTCTCCGGCTGCCGTCCAGGGCTGCACATACCGCCCTCGGTGCATTCCGGCGAGCTCCGCCAGATCGTCGATGTCCAGCCCGCGCAACCGCTTGGAAACAGACGCCTCAACCTGGTCGCGGCTCGGCGGGGTGATCGCCTCAGCGGCCAGATTCTCCAACTCCGCTACCAGCTCGGGATGACTGCCGGTTAGCCAGGCGAGTACCTGCACGGCCTCCTGCGGCCTCAACGACCCCAGCGCCGTACTCCCCTGCTTCACCGGCCTGACTCCTTGAGGCGCCGGGCCGCCAGCTCGATCGGGGGCTGGTAGCCGCGGGCACTGTTGATGTTGCGGTGAAGCGACCGGTTGAGCGCGCCGAGGTCAGTGCCCATCAGGCCACCAGACTCGGCGATCGTGTGCCGGCAGAGGAAGGCCATGTCGTTCATGCAGCCCAGGACACTGCGGTCAGCCGTCTTGGCGAGGATCAGGTCCTGTGGCTCCAGCCCCGCGAACACGGCGGACGGCAGCCCCTCGCAGGCAAGCTCTCGCTCGATCAGGCGGCTGACCAACGGGCCCGTCGCACGCAGACCCGGCGCGTTCACATTTGCCTCGAAGATAGAGAAAAGCGTGGCCGCGTGGGTCAGCAGCAGGCACTTGCGACGATCGAACCACAACAAATTCGCGTACCAGTCCTCCCCGTCCGGCGCTGGCGCCGGCTTCGCGGCAAGCGCCGGCCCGATGACGGCGAGAAGCTTGCTCGTGCACCGCAAAATCACCAGGCGATCGTACGCCGGGCTACCGCACACCAAGCCCGTAAGGCTCACGTACCCGTCCCATGCGGCCTGCCCGGCACCGCCGAACGGGCCTCAATAACCAGTTGACCTACGGTGTTGATTGGTTGCCATGTTCTGGGTGCCCTGCCGGGGGCGCCCTGTCTGAGCTGCGAAAGCAGCCCTCTTACCCGCCGGGACGCAGCTGAGTGTCGATTTTTGGCGCCGCCAGATGAACCGTTGCCTCGTTA
Organism: uncultured Actinomycetes bacterium; assembly: GCA_963720645.1. Taxonomy (GTDB): domain Bacteria; phylum Actinomycetota; class Actinomycetes; order Streptosporangiales; family Streptosporangiaceae; genus RYN-230. The sequence goes on from CAVRFX010000026.1 coordinate 556,039, forward strand.
TCAAGTATGAGCGGTCGAGCCAGTGCGGCAGTCTGAGCCGGTGTGGTGCTCTGGTGGTCGGTTATGGGCGGATGGCGCGAAGCAGGAGGTAGTCAATTATCTGCCGTCGCCAGAGCAGGTCCACCTGCCACAGCAGCAAGCGCGCGGCGGCCTGCTGCCCGGCGGGCGCAGCCATCGCGCCTGCCAGCCGTGCTGCGGCGAGCCGGAGCGCAGGGGCGATCACGCGATCGCCGCATACCCTGACCTCCACCTCGGCCAGGCCAGCCGCCCGCGCCGCCGCGGCGATCTGCCCTGCTGTCATGGCCATGGTGGGCCGGAGCCCGAACACGCGCAGCTGAGTCAGCCCAGCTAGCAGCTCAGCGGGGCTAACCGGCCACCGCTGGACAGGGATGTCGGAGATGCTCAGCACGCCGCCCGGACGCAGCACCCGGTAACACTCTTCGAAAAAGGCCTTGCGGGAGCGGAAATGGAACGCGGCCTCCACGCTGATGACTCCATCGATGGTCCCATCGGCGACCGGCAGCTGGGCGGCGTCTCCGGCCACGGCAGCAGCCGCGGCCTTCCTGAGCTGCTCCCGGCCCGCCCTGAGCTGCCACTCGGTGATGTTGACCGCCACCAGCCGACGCGGGCGGACTACCTGGGCGATCAGCGGATCCTGGGTACCGAGCCCGTTTCCTGCGTCCAGGATCACGCCCCCGGCGGGCAGCGCGGACGCGAGCGTCATGACGAGCCGCCGGCATGCGTCCCCGGCCTCACCCTCCGAACCCGGCCCATCCCACAACCCCAGGTTCAGCCAGCCTGGCGCCGGGGCCAGGAAGAAGTCCGATCCGATGCTCTCGTAAACACGTGCGGCGGGATTGCGGCCCTGCCTGAGCATCGCGGCGGCATGCCGCGCATGCTGGCCTGTCCATCCCGCCATCCACGCTGGCTTAAGTGCCATCCCACCTCACCCTACGGAACACCCCCGGCCGGCAGACTGCCCACCCGGGTCCCGGACTCATCTAGTGATTAACCTGCACGCCCAGAGACGGATCCATGCACTGACCATGCAGGTCTGACTGCACCAGATCCAGGCGTGGCGGAGGCTGGCCTGAAGGTCGCGTCCTCTCACGTCCTGAGGTGAGGGCGAATCTGAGGGTCTTTTACAGCTCTGCGAATCCAGCGGGCACTCGTATCGGTTCTGCAGGGGCGCGGTCTGGCCGAATAGTTTGTGTAGTTTTGGGCTGGTTTGCTGAGGTGCGCCCGTGGCCTCGGTGGTGCCAGATGGCAGCGGCCCGATGTCGGCATGGGCGCCGGGCCGGAACGCTATCGTGGGATATCATAAGGTCAGGCGGAGGGCTGGAGGTGGGTATGACGGACATGCTCATCCGGGACGTGCCTGATGACGTCATCGCGGCACTGGATGCGCACGCGGGGCGTCTGGGGTTGTCGCGCAGCGAGTACGTGCGCCGCCGCCTGGCCCAGGATGCGGCGGTGCCTGGTACCCCGGTGACCGTGGATGATCTGGCCCGGTTCGCTGACGTGTTTGCCGACCTGGCTGACTCAGATGTGATGACCAAGGCCTGGCAGTGACGAACTGGCTGATCGACAAGTCCGCGCTCGTCCGCCTGGGCGCCAGCCCTGACGCCGGGCAGTGGGCAGGGCGGATTGAACGCGGGCTGGTGCGTATCACCACGGTCACGCGGCTGGAGACGGGCTACTCGGCCCGGTCGGGTCCCGACCTGCGGGCCGGGCTGCAGCGGCCGCCCCGTCGTCCATGCCGGTGGAATACCTGACCCCGGCGATCGAAGACCGCGCGGTCGAAGTCTTGGCCCTGCTCGCCGACCGCGGCCAGCACCGCGGCCCCTCCATCCCCGACCTGATCATTGCTGCCACCGCGGAACTGACCGGCCTCACCGTCTTGCACGTCGATAAGGACTTCGACATCATCGCCCAGACCACAGGTCAGCCGATGGAGCGCCTCGCTACAGCCTGAACCGCAGCCCTGGCTACCTGTTTCCCCGCGCCCCACGGACCTCCCCGAAAGTGCATCCATGCAGGTCAGTACTGCGCTCGGATGTGGCCCCCGGAGCCGTGTGCGCATGTTCGAATCCTGCCGGGGCGCTCACCGAGCGTCCAGCAACCTAACGGCTGAGCTGGCCCTTTCCCCGATATCCGCCCGGGGCGAGTCCGCTGAGACAGGTCATCCCGGGCTTCCTGGGGGTGCCGACCTGCGTAATGCCGTTGATGGCGCGTGCGCCCGGGGCTCTTCCCGGACCCGACGCCGCCGGGCACGTCCACAAGCCAGTCCAGGACCGGTAACCATCGAGATCGATGTCCTGTCGGCGGACGATGAAATCGTCCCACCCGAGACTTCACGGGGCTGGCAGCGTGGCAGCGATCCGGTGGCCCTGGTAGCGGCCGGACAGCGTCGCCACCGAGTGCCGGACGTAGTCGAGGTAGCGCACCCGGACAGCCGCGGAGATCCCGCCCGGCCCGGTGACGGTCAGCCGCGCCCGGATCCGGCCGGCCACCTGGTCCCACCGCACCCGGCCCGCTGACCCGGGTGTCATGCGGTCCAGCGCACCCGCCGTGAGCCGGATCCCGATGCGGCTGCCGTCCCCGCTGAACCGGAACGTGCCGCCGCGCAGCCCCCAGCCCCGGACGCCGTCGCCGTAATACCAGCGCCAGACCGCGTCGCCGACCGCGGCGGCCCCGACGGCGGCCAGCCGCAGGCCGGCCGGCCCGGCCCGGTTGCCCGGCCTGGCGGTGGCGGCGCGTGACGGCGCGGAGCGTCCGCGGGAACGTGCCGACCACCCGGACCTCCGGTGTCCGGGCCGCGCAGGACGCGTTCATCTGCTTGAGCCCGGCCGGATCCTTGATGAACCGCTGCACCAGCCCGGACGCGCAGCCGACCGGGTCGTCCATGGCGTTCACGTGCGTGTCGTTGTGGACCAGGATCCAGCGCGCCGACGGGCCCATGTCGCGGGCGGTCTGGCGGCCCTCGAACGGCGTGGTGAGCGAGTCGAGGTCGCCGGAGAGCACCAGCACCGGCAGGTTCCGCGGCGCGTACGGGGCCGGGGTGACGATCGGCGGGTCCGGATGAGCCGGGGCCGGCCAGTCCAGGCACGCGTCGAACTCCTCCTCCGGCTCGGTCACCCACTCGTGGACGGTGAACGGCGCGAACGCGCCGGCCGGGCAGCGCGGCGAGCGCGCGCGCGTACGACGCGGCCCGCTGGGCCGGCGTCTGGCGGTAGCTGAACGGCTGCGGGTAGTCCAGGCACGTCGTGGCCTGGTACAGGCCGTCGTTGAACTCGCCGCACCGGGCCTGAGGTCCCGGTGTAGACGTCCTGCTCGGTCAGCCGCAGCAGCGGCACGGGGTCGTGGTCGCGCAGCAGCGCCCGGCCGGCCGCGTCGAGCTCCCGGTAGACGCCGCTGTCTGAGCCGGCGTCGTTGACCATCTGGATCAGCTCGGATCACGCCGACGTGCTCGGTCACCCGGCGGCCGAACGGCGTCCTCGTCCGGCCGGTCACCGGGTGGCGGCGCAGGTACCTGGCCAGCACGCCGATCCGCGCCCACGAGTGGCCCGGCGCGGCGCGGTGGCAGGCCACGCTGCGGCTGCAGGAGATATTGAATGCTCTCCGCGCGGTGCGGATCATATGCGGGTAAAACGGATTGGCCCCGCTGACTGGATACGCCGCGTCCAGGGTCACCGAGCGGAGCAACTTCGCGTACCGCGCGGTGAGCACCTGCCCGAAGAAGGTGCCGTAGGAGTCGCCGTAGAAATCGACCTTGCCGGTCCGCAGCCGGCGCAGCAGCAGCGCCACGTCCCTGGCCGCGTTCGCCGTGGTGTAAAGGTCGCTGGCCTGCACGTAGCCGCCGCCCGGCAGCTTGCGGGTGTGGTTCAGCTGCCGGCCGCACTTGCCGGTGTCGAGCGGTGTAGGCGGCGATGCCGTCGGCCGCCTTCCAGTCCTGCACGGCCTTGCACAGGAAGGCCGAGGAGTTCCCGGTGCCGCGCAGGTTGACCAGCAGCAGGTTGCGCCGGGCCGAGCAGCGGCAGGAAGGTGCCGCGGTAGTCCGGGGCGTAGTCGGTGGTCGGGAAGCCGGGGCCGCCCTGGACGGCGAGGATCGGTCCCGACGGCCGTGCCGCTGGTCGCCGGGTACCACTGGAAGCCCAGCTTGATGTGGCCCGGCGGCCGGGTCCCGGTAGTCCAGCGGCACGTTGATCCTGGTGCACCAGGCCAGCCGGGAGACCTTGCACGGCGGGATCGTCACCGAGCCGACCCGGATCGGGTGGCGGCTGCGCGGCGGGGCCCGGCAGCGCCGCGGCAGCGGACTGGGCCGTGGACACCGGGCCGCCACTCGCCCCCGGCGACATGGAGCTCGCGAAAGCCGGCGCGGCACCGAGGACTGCCACGGCCACCGCGCCCGCAGCAGCCTTGCCAACGAACCTCGCCAACGGCGGCAGATGCGACATGCGGACAAGATCTCATCCGGGCCAGGTTCGGGCAAGACCACGAACTGGCCCACCACCTGCGCAGCTGGCGACGGCGCCAACCTGATCCAGCAGGCCCGCCCCGTCACCGTCACCGGCTGCTCCATCGCGCCTCCGCCCAGAGCATGCCGCCGTCTTGCTGCTGTTCGATGGCGACCCCCTCGCCGGCCGCGGGCAGCCGGACGACCGCGCCGGTATCGGCGACGAAGCTGACGGCGATTCCGGTAGCCACGGCCGCCAGGGTGATCCGCGCCTGGCTGCGCGAGGCGGTTAGGATCGCGATGGCAGCGTCGGTGATCACCCGCCGGGCCGGGCCGGGCACCTGCGGCAGCGGCCCGGCCGTCACGATCTCGACGGCAACCCCGCGCCGCTCAGCCACGTCCGCACTCGCGTGCAGTTCGTGCACCAGCGATCCGGGTACCTCGTCGCCCTCGGCCAGCAGCCGGCGCAGCCGGGCCGCCTGGACCGCGCACCTAATGTGCACCTGCGCGTCGCCCGGGTCGGCCGTCCCCGCGGCCAGCTCAGTGACCAGCGGGATGACGCTTTCCTGCAGCGCCAGCCAGCGGGCGTGCCGGGCTGCCCGGATGATCTCCGCGGTGGCGGCCCGCTCGCGCGCGGCGTGCTCACTACTAGCTGCCTCGGCGGCCTGGCCGGCAGCGGCATCCAGCGCCCTGACCCCCGCGAAGACAGCCACCTGGGCGCCAGTTAACCAGGCCACCAGGGCGAGGAACCCGGCCAGGTCGGTGCGGTGCAGCCCGTCCCACACCTGTACGCCCAGGATGGCCAGGGCCTCAGCGGCGAGGAAGCACGCAAGCTCCGCGAACCGGCGGCGGTGCAGCACGAGCACACCCACCCAGCCTGCACTCCCCCACGCCCAGTTGACCGCCAGCATCTGGCTGGCCGGGCTGGCCACCGCCGCCGCCGTGCTGGCGGCCAGCGCGATCACCGCCACCGCCCAAGCTGGGCGCCAGCCGGGCGCTCCGCGCAGCACCATTACCGACCCGGCGGTGATCGCTAGGGCCATAGCCAGCCACATGGCGCACTGGAAGGCGAACGAGTCGTAGGCCGACCGGTTATGCAGCAGCTGCCCGCCCGCTCCCGCGAGATGCCAGCCGGCCACGAGGAAGACCACAGCGACGGTGAAGGCCCGCTGATAGCGGCCAGACATCACCGCCGTCGGCTGCACGGCGGTCATGCGGGCCAGCTCACGGTGACTGTCGTGCCCGCGCCGGGACGGCTGGCGATCGCGGCCCGGCCGCCGGCCGCCAGCATCCGCCCGATGATCGACTCGCGGATGCCCCGGCGGGATGGCGCGGTGGCGGCCGGGTCGAACCCGCGGCCGCGGTCAATGATCTTGACGACCGCCCAGCCCACGCCGCCGGTAACGGTCACTTCCGCCTGGCCGGTTCCAGCGTGCCGCTCGACGTTGCGCAACGCCTCGCCGACGCAGGCGGCGAGCTGATCCGCGACCGGAGACGGCAGCGTGACGGCGGCGAGCTTCAGCCGCACGGCCAGGTCATCGGTGCTGGCGGCGGCCCGCTCCAGCTTCGGTCTCAGGTCAGTCAGCGGCGCCGACCGCCCGGCACGGCCGGGGCGCCCGCGAACCCTTGCAGCATGTGCAGGTCCCGGGCCGCCTGCACGGTCAGCGCCGCGGACGGTTCGGCAAAGGCGCCGGCCGTGACCATGGTCAGCGTTGACAAGACAGTGTCGTGAAGTTGGCGGTGCTGCTCTCGCTCGTCAGCGTGCCGCGCCTCCTCGGCCCGGATCTGCCGCTCGGTCTCCAGGCCGGCGGCGACGATCGCATCCGCTTGCCGGGCGCCGGCGCGAATCAGCGCCACCAGCCCGGCGGCGACGATCGTCTCTACCACTAGCAGCCAGGCATCGGCCGGGTGGCCGGTGCCGAGCCCGTAGGCGACGACCACCATCGCGGCCCCGGCCAGCCCGAGCCACGGCCGCAGCGCGATCTGCAGGATGTACACCGACGTGCAGGCCAGCGGGAGCATCCAGGTCGTGCTGTCCTTGATAAGCACGACCTGGACCAGGTGCTGTTGCGCCAGGGCCAGCGCCGAGATAACCGCGGCGTCGGCCAGCACTACGCTCGTCGTCAACCCGGACCGCCGGATCCGCCAGCTGAAGAAGGCTGACCACAAGCACAGCGCAGTCAGCGGCGCGCCTAGCGACCAGCCGGAGATCTGCTTCTTTGCAGCCAGCACGGCTACCGCGGTGAACAAGACCGCGCCGCCGAGGCGCAGGGCGATCGCATACCAGCCGGCCAGCCGGTGCAGGACCTGGTCGGATGGCCCTGCTAACCGCGGGCGGCCTGCCCGCCCGCGGCGGCCCGCGAAAAGCTGGATCTGCTCTGCGATGGAATGAGCTGCCGGTTCCACCGGACCAGTATGCGGCAGGACCGCGGCACCGGGGACGGTCACGTTTCAACATCTGGGCCGGGCTGAATGACCTGCGGTTCTTCTATCTCAGAGGGGCAGGAGAGCTTACGGGTGCCGTGCCGCTCCAGAATCATCCCTGGAGGGATGGATCTCGACCGGCTTCCAACTCCCGAGGGGCGATCGCCTTAGGGTTGATCACTTTCAGCTGTTCACGGGCGGCGAGGTAGAAGCTTTGCAGCGCTTCGCCCAGCCTTTGATTCGGTGACTGGCCGGTGAACTCCTCCGCCCTGGGATCAGGCCGCCCCTCCGACACCTCCCGTACCGCATAGGCGTGCCTAACGACCCACCGAGCGGCGAGCTGCGTTTCCAGGTCTCCCAGCAGACGAAGGCGTTCAGACAAAGAGCGAAGCTTTCGGTGCTCCTCATTTATATCGTCGGCCAAATGGTCATCTTCCCGGTTTTTCGCCTTCCGGAGGCACAGTTCTTGAAATCCACGTACCGTCGCCGCGAATTCAGAGCATAGCTCAAACAGCGAGTTGTCCCAACGGCTTCGCATAAGAGAACGCTCACGACGGATATCCATCAAGTAGGTAGGCACAAAACCAATAATCGCTCCTACTACGAGTGGCACGATCGACGTCTCGACCCCTGTCACGGTCATACCCTCCACCTGCCAAGGCCGTCTCACGCCCGCTTCTGTGCGGACGAGCCCCACGCAGAACTGGGCGATGCGGGCGCAACGATGAGTTAGTTTGACAGGTCGCTCTGGCGGCTGCACAGACTCGGCAGCGCCCGAGCGGGTCGATCTGGGGGCCACGAGATCATGAGGTGTGTTCCGCGCACAGGCAGCGGACGCCCGGCCGGATCCACTCCTGGGTCTGGCATGGTGCGGGCGCGCCCCCCCTACCCGCCGACATGGTCGGCAGGAGCTGCCCTCTTGTGCCTAACGCCGGCGTTCGTCCAGGCCCAGGAACAGTTCCGTGGTCCTGCGCTCCGCGTAGTTCATTTCTGCCACCACGCTGGCCACGCGCCGCGCGATCCGCGCAATTGCGGTCATTGCCATGCTCCTCTCTTCTCACCGACCGTCTCTCCGGCCGTACCTCAAGCATCGCCGTAAGGCCCCTGCCGCCGAATCAGGCGAATGTCTTAATTCCTGCCCAGCGCCAGCCTTAGGCGGGACGCCCGGGCGACAGGCAACTGCGGGGCGGTCACACACGGAGGGCGCCAGGGCTGCCCGGCGGGCATGGCGCGTCGTGGTGGCCGGCGTGTACCGGGACGTGCTGCTGCGCCGGTGGCGCAACACGCTGGGTCGCACCAGGTGGGACTTCCCCGGAGGCCGGGCCGGCGGCCGCCGGTACCTGGTGCTCGGCCTCGGCACGGGACCGGCCGCCGACCTCGCCGTGCCGCCGGACCGGGACGAGCTGATCGCGTACGGGCCGCTGCTGTCTGACGACGGCGCCGCGTGGCTGGGTACGGCGGTGCTAGTCCGGGCGCCGGACCCGGACACGGCACGAGCCGTCCTGACCCCGGACCGGTACGCCGACGTCGAGGTCCACAACTGGCATTTCGGCGGGCGGCCGTCATGAGCCGACTGGTTTCATGATCGGCCCGCAGCACCTCAAACCGCCTGCCGGGTAACACCCGCGCAGGCCAGCTACCAGCTCCTCTTCAATTTTATGCCGCAGATGAGGTTCTCATGAGGCCGCGAATCGTGTCGCATAATTGCCCGTCGGAACCTGGAACAGGGGTGGAGCTGGCTGGGCCGGCTCCGAGGGAGGCGAGTGGATGCGCCGCT